>NZ_CP087201.1:0-120000 GCF_026016285.1 Pseudomonas sp. B21-059
GTGTCAGTGGAACTTTGGCAGCAGTGCGTGGAGCTTCTGCGTGATGAGCTGCCTGCCCAGCAATTCAACACTTGGATCCGTCCGCTACAGGTCGAAGCCGAAGGCGACGAGTTGCGTGTCTACGCACCGAATCGTTTTGTTCTCGATTGGGTCAACGAAAAGTACCTGGGCCGCGTGCTCGAGCTGCTGGATGAACACGGCAACGGCAGTGCGCCGGTTCTTTCCTTATTAATAGGCAGCAAACGCAGTTCGGCGCCTCGCGCTGCACCTAATGCGCCACTGGCCGCCGCTGCCTCGCAAGCGCTGCAAGCGTCAGCAGCCAATGCCACCCCGGCGGCGGCTCCTGCGCCAACTCCGGCACCGACTTCAGCTCCGGCCAAGAAAGCCGCGGCGCAGAAGAGTGCCGAGGTCAGCGAAGAACCCTCTCGTGACAGCTTCGACCCGATGGCGGGCGCCAGCTCGCAGCAGGCACCGGTACGCGCTGAGCAGCGTACTGTCCAGGTAGAAGGTGCGCTCAAGCACACCAGCTACCTGAACCGCACCTTCACCTTTGAAAACTTCGTCGAGGGTAAGTCCAACCAACTGGCTCGGGCAGCGGCCTGGCAGGTGGCGGACAACCCCAAGCATGGCTATAACCCGCTCTTCCTTTATGGCGGCGTCGGTCTGGGTAAGACCCACTTGATGCATGCCGTGGGTAACCACTTATTAAAGAAGAACCCGAATGCCAAGGTCGTGTACCTGCATTCCGAGCGTTTTGTTGCGGACATGGTCAAGGCGTTGCAGCTCAACGCCATTAACGAATTCAAGCGCTTCTATCGTTCGGTCGACGCATTGCTGATCGACGATATCCAGTTCTTCGCTCGCAAGGAGCGTTCCCAGGAAGAGTTCTTCCACACCTTCAATGCCCTCCTCGAAGGCGGCCAGCAGGTGATTCTCACCAGCGACCGTTATCCGAAGGAAATCGAAGGCCTGGAAGAACGCCTCAAGTCCCGCTTCGGCTGGGGCCTGACGGTAGCGGTCGAACCGCCGGAACTGGAAACGCGGGTGGCGATCCTGATGAAGAAGGCCGACCAGGCCAAAGTCGAACTGCCCCACGATGCGGCGTTCTTCATTGCTCAGCGAATTCGTTCCAACGTCCGTGAACTGGAAGGCGCACTCAAGCGAGTCATCGCCCACTCGCACTTCATGGGGCGCGACATCACCATCGAGCTGATTCGCGAATCGTTGAAGGACCTGCTGGCGCTGCAGGACAAGCTGGTGTCTGTGGATAACATCCAGCGCACCGTCGCCGAGTACTACAAGATCAAGATTTCTGATCTGCTGTCCAAGCGACGTTCGCGTTCGGTAGCCCGCCCCCGCCAGGTGGCCATGGCCCTGTCCAAGGAACTGACCAACCACAGCCTGCCGGAAATCGGTGATGTGTTCGGTGGCCGCGACCACACTACGGTGCTGCACGCCTGCCGCAAGATCAATGAACTTAAGGAATCCGACGCGGACATCCGCGAGGACTACAAGAACCTGCTGCGTACTCTGACCACTTGATGACTCCAACGCAGCTTATTAAGGCAAGGGACTAGACCATGCATTTCACCATTCAACGCGAAGCCCTGTTGAAACCCCTGCAACTGGTCGCCGGCGTCGTCGAACGCCGTCAGACCTTGCCGGTACTTTCCAACGTGCTGCTGGTTGTCGAAGGCCAGCAACTGTCGCTGACCGGTACCGACCTGGAAGTCGAGCTGGTCGGTCGTGTGCAACTTGAAGAGCCCGCAGAGCCGGGGGAAATCACCGTTCCCGCGCGCAAGCTGATGGACATCTGCAAGAGCCTGCCCAACGACGCGCTGATCGACATCAAGGTCGACGAGCAGAAACTGGTGGTGAAGGCCGGTCGTAGCCGCTTCACCCTGTCGACCCTGCCTGCCAACGACTTCCCGACCGTGGAAGAAGGCCCGGGTTCGCTGACCTGTCAGCTGGAGCAGAGCCGCCTGCGTCGCCTGATCGAACGCACCAGCTTCGCCATGGCCCAGCAGGACGTGCGCTACTACCTCAACGGCATGCTGCTGGAAGTGTCCGCCGGGATCATCCGCGCCGTGGCCACCGACGGTCACCGTCTGGCCATGTGCTCGATGCAGGCGGATATCGGCCAGCCCGATCGCCATCAGGTGATCGTGCCGCGTAAAGGCATCCTGGAGCTGGCCCGTCTGCTCACCGAGCCGGATGGCAACGTCAGCATCGTCCTGGGTCAGCACCACATTCGCGCCACTACCGGCGAGTTCACCTTCACCTCCAAGCTGGTGGACGGCAAGTTCCCTGACTACGAGCGCGTGCTGCCAAAAGGCGGTGACAAGCTGGTACTGGGTGACCGTCAGGCCCTGCGTGAAGCTTTCAGCCGTACCGCGATCCTGTCCAACGAGAAGTACCGCGGTATCCGTCTGCAGCTGGCCAATGGTCAGTTGAAGATCCAGGCCAACAACCCGGAGCAGGAAGAAGCGGAAGAAGAAGTGGGTGTGGAATACAACGGCGGCTCGCTGGAAATCGGCTTCAACGTCAGCTACCTGCTGGACGTACTGGGCGTGATGACCACTGAACAGGTGCGCCTGATCCTGTCCGATTCCAACAGCAGTGCGCTGGTGCAGGAATCCGACAACGACGACTCGGCTTACGTTGTCATGCCGATGCGCCTGTAATCATGCTCAGCAGAAGCTAGATGTCCCTCAGTCGCGTCTCGGTCACCGCGGTGCGCAATCTGC
Organism: Pseudomonas sp. B21-059; assembly: GCF_026016285.1. Lineage (NCBI taxonomy): Bacteria > Pseudomonadati > Pseudomonadota > Gammaproteobacteria > Pseudomonadales > Pseudomonadaceae > Pseudomonas > Pseudomonas sp. B21-059. The sequence continues at coordinate 2,748 of NZ_CP087201.1, forward strand.
ACCCGGTGACCTTCTCCCCCTCTCCCCGCATCAACCTTCTCTACGGCGCCAACGGCAGTGGCAAGACCAGCGTGCTGGAAGCCATCCACCTGCTGGGGCTTGCCCGCTCGTTTCGCAGTGCCCGCCTGTTGCCGGTGATCCAGTATGAACAGCTGGCTTGTACGGTCTTTGGCCAGGTGGAGTTGGCCCAGGGTGGGCACAGCAGCCTGGGGATATCCCGGGATCGTCAGGGGGAGTTCCAGATCCGCATCGACGGTCAGAATGCCCGCAGCGCGGCGCAGCTGGCGGAAATCCTGCCGCTGCAACTGATCAATCCGGACAGCTTTCGTCTGCTGGAAGGCGCTCCAAAGATCCGCCGACAGTTCCTGGACTGGGGAGTGTTCCATGTGGAACCTCGCTTCATGTCCACCTGGCAGCGCTTGCAGAAGGCCCTGCGGCAGCGGAACTCATGGCTGCGGCATGGTACACTTGACGCCGCTTCGCAAGCGGCCTGGGACCGGGAACTGTGTCAGGCCAGCGCTGAAATCGATGAATACCGCCGCGCATACATCAAAGCCTTGAAACCAGTCTTTGAGCGGACCTTGGGCGAGTTGTTGCAGCTCGAGGGCCTGACGCTTAGCTATTACCGTGGTTGGGACAAGGACCGAGAGCTCAGTGAAGTGCTCGCGGCCGCCCTGCACCGTGATCAGCAAATGGGTCATACCCAGGCCGGTCCACAACGTGCTGATTTGCGTCTGCGCTTAGGCGGACACAACGCCGCGGACATCTTGTCCCGTGGCCAGCAGAAGTTGGTGGTCTGTGCCTTGCGCATTGCCCAGGGGCACCTGGTGAGCCAGGCCCGTCGCGGTCAGTGTATTTATCTGGTGGATGACTTGCCGTCCGAGTTGGACGAGCAGCATCGCCGCGCACTTTGTCGCTTGTTGGAAGACTTACGCTGCCAGGTGTTTATCACCTGTGTAGACCACGAATTATTGAGGGAAGGCTGGCAGACGGAAACGCCAGTCGCTTTGTTCCACGTGGAACAAGGCCGTATCACCCAGACCCACGACCATCGGGAGTGAAGGCATGAGCGAAGAAAATACGTACGACTCGACCAGCATCAAGGTGCTGAAAGGTTTGGATGCCGTACGCAAACGTCCCGGTATGTACATTGGCGACACCGATGACGGCAGCGGTCTGCACCACATGGTGTTCGAGGTGGTCGACAACTCCATCGACGAAGCGCTGGCCGGTCATTGCGACGACATCAGCATCATCATCCACCCGGATGAATCCATCACCGTTCGCGATAACGGTCGCGGTATCCCGGTAGATGTGCATAAAGAAGAAGGCGTCTCGGCGGCAGAGGTCATCATGACCGTGCTCCACGCCGGCGGTAAGTTCGACGATAACTCCTACAAGGTATCCGGCGGTCTGCACGGCGTAGGTGTATCGGTAGTGAACGCCCTGTCCGAAGAGCTGATCCTCACTGTGCGCCGCAGCGGCAAGATCTGGGAACAGACCTATGTCCACGGTGTTCCGCAAGAGCGGATGAAGATCGTTGGCGACAGCGAAACCACCGGTACCCAGATCCACTTCAAGCCTTCGGCTGAAACCTTCAAGAACATCCACTTCAGCTGGGACGTCCTGGCCAAGCGGATTCGTGAACTGTCCTTCCTCAACTCCGGTGTCGGCATCATCCTCAAGGACGAGCGCAGCGGTAAGGAAGAGTTGTTCAAGTACGAAGGTGGCCTGCGGGCGTTTGTTGAATACCTGAACACCAACAAGACAGCGGTCAACCAGGTGTTCCATTTCAACGTCCAGCGTGAAGACGGCATTGGCGTGGAAATCGCCCTGCAGTGGAACGACAGCTTCAACGAGAACCTGTTGTGCTTCACCAACAACATTCCACAGCGCGATGGCGGCACCCACCTGGTGGGCTTCCGTTCTGCTCTGACGCGTAACCTGAATACCTACATCGAAGCCGAAGGCCTGGCCAAGAAGCACAAGGTTGCCACCACCGGTGACGACGCTCGTGAAGGCCTGACCGCGATCATCTCGGTGAAGGTGCCGGACCCTAAGTTCAGCTCCCAGACCAAGGACAAGCTGGTGTCTTCCGAAGTGAAGACCGCTGTCGAACAGGAAATGGGCAAGTACTTCTCCGACTTCCTGCTGGAAAACCCCAACGAAGCCAAGTTGGTGGTGGGCAAGATGATCGACGCTGCTCGTGCTCGTGAAGCGGCGCGTAAAGCCCGTGAAATGACCCGTCGTAAAGGCGCGCTGGATATCGCCGGCCTGCCGGGCAAACTGGCGGACTGCCAGGAAAAGGACCCTGCCCTGTCCGAACTCTACCTGGTGGAAGGTGACTCTGCTGGCGGCTCCGCCAAGCAGGGACGCAACCGCAAGACCCAGGCGATCCTGCCGCTCAAGGGCAAGATCCTCAACGTCGAGAAGGCGCGCTTTGACAAGATGATCTCCTCGCAAGAGGTCGGCACCTTGATCACCGCGCTGGGCTGCGGCATCGGCCGCGAAGAGTACAACATCGACAAGCTGCGTTATCACAACATCATCATCATGACCGATGCTGACGTTGACGGTTCGCACATCCGTACCCTGCTGCTGACCTTCTTCTTCCGTCAGTTGCCGGAGCTGATCGAGCGCGGCTACATCTACATCGCCCAGCCGCCGCTGTACAAGGTCAAGAAAGGCAAGCAAGAGCAATACATCAAAGACGACGAGGCCATGGAAGACTACATGACCCAGTCGGCTCTGGAAGATGCCAGCCTGCACCTGAACGACGAAGCTCCAGGGATCTCCGGCGAGGCGCTGGAGCGCCTGGTCAACGATTTCCGCATGGTGATGAAGACCCTCAAGCGCCTGTCGCGCCTGTACCCGCAGGAACTGACCGAGCACTTCATCTACCTGCCGGCCGTGACCATGGAGCAACTGTCCGATCACGCCGCCATGCAGGATTGGCTGGCCAAGTACGACGCCCGCCTGCGCACCTCCGAGAAGTCGGGCCTGGTCTACAAGGCCAGCCTGCGGGAAGACCGTGAGCGTAATGTCTGGCTGCCAGAGGTCGAGCTGATCTCCCACGGCCTGTCCAACTACGTCACCTTCAACCGCGACTTCTTCGGCAGCAACGACTACAAGACCGTCGTCTCCCTGGGCGCTCAACTGAGCACCCTGCTGGACGAAGGCGCGTATGTTCAGCGCGGCGAACGCAAGAAAGCGGTCACCGAGTTCAAGGAAGCCCTGGACTGGCTGATGGCGGAAAGCACCAAGCGCCACACCATCCAGCGATACAAAGGTCTGGGCGAGATGAACCCTGACCAACTGTGGGAAACCACCATGGACCCAAGCATGCGCCGCATGCTCAAGGTGACCATCGAGGACGCCATCGGCGCCGACCAGATCTTCAACACCCTGATGGGTGATGCGGTCGAGCCACGTCGCGACTTCATCGAAAGCAACGCCCTGGCGGTGTCCAACCTGGACTTCTGATCCAGGGACACAGCTGAAAATAAAAAGGCCGACGCTTGCGTTGGCCTTTTTTATTGGCAGATTGTTCAATCCCTCATCCATAACGATTTACGTTTTTATCCGGACAAGGCAGTCATGACGAATGCTCAAGAAAATCATTGAAGATGAATATGCCGGTAATCGTTGCCACACCCATGAGTGGTTGAACCCCGACTCGACGCAGGTGCTGTCCGCGCTCAACCGCCTGGACGGAAAGGCTTTCAGCTCGACGGTTTTTTTCTTCAGCGACGAGACCCTGATGCATATCGGGGGCGGTGCGGCCGATCAGTATGTGGTCTTTATTGCCCAGGACGTCGACCAATCGTTGCAGACCCTGCTCAGCGCAGACAGTCCTGACGATCAGCGGGTTGAATTGGTCGTGGGCGGCCAGTCCGGCAGTTACCCTCGGTATCAGTGTGTGGTTAAAGAGCGAGCGAGACAGGCCCTGGCTTATTTCTCGGCCTATGGCTCGGCTGATCCCGATCTGGCCTGGGAAGTGGAAGGCTAACTGGACAGTAAGGACGTTGACCTTGGCAGGTACAAGCAGCCACCTATGCGATGAAGCACGCTTCCCCATCGCCTGGCGTTTCAATGCCGCAGATTGTGGTCTGGGTGCTGACGACAAACAGCGCGTTGTGCTGTTTGATCAGGCAGAGTCACAGGTGCTGTGGGACCGGTTCATTCCAGTGCCCAGTCTGATCACTGGGCTGCCCAGCCTGTTTCAATGCCATGAAAAACCCACGCTGGATTTTGCCCAGCGCGGTGAGTCGTCATTGTTCTTCGAGCGGCGGCTGGGCCCGGCCAGGCTCTTTTCACCCTTTTTTTACAACAGCAATCGCTCGGAAATTTGTTATGGATGATGAAAACCAGGAAATATCGATCCGGGTTGTTGCGGGGCAGAACAGCCACGGCCCGGTCTATGAGCCGCTGCATGTACGGCGGATCGATGAGGACAGTTACGAGATTCTCTACTCACCGGGGCTGACGCTGAACCTGGCCAAGGGCGACATCATTTCGATCAAGGACCCCCAGGCCCCCGCCGTGGTGCTCAAGCGAGGCGGCAACTTCTGCATCCACATTTATGCAGATCATATTCCTGAAGAACATATCGTTGCCCTGGCGGCGGATGTGGCGAGCGAATTGGGCGGCATGCTCGACGGGCGCTATAAGGGCAATCTGACATTGTCGGTGCCGGCGCGAAACGGCATGGACAACATCGCCCTGTTCTTCAACCGCTTCCGCGAGACCACGGGCATCGAGTGGTACTACGCCAACATCTATAAAAACCTCGATGACACCGATGACGAGACCTTGCTCAATTGGTGGCTGGCCGAATGAACGAAAGACAGCAGCTTATCTGTGAGCGCTACGATCTAGCTCCCCAGGCACCGGAGCCGATGATTGCACTGGCCACCGGTTCCTTGGCACAGTCGCCCATCTATGGCACCCGGGTCGAGTTGCCGGAGAACGGCACGATCAGTTGGTTTATCCACTGCGGCGAACATTCCACAGCCTTGGATTTCTACCAGCCTCTGTGCGTCGAGCACCTGCCCGAGCTGTTGCCGGAGGTGATCGATTACCTGTATCTGCCAAGCGGGACGCGTTTCATCATCGACCGCGCCGGCTATGAAGATGTCTGGCAGGACCCGCAGTGATTTCAAGCCGCTTTTGACGGCAAGCAGTCAGTTGCCCTGCTCGTCAGGCGACGCGACACTTTCCAGCCGGTAGCCGTAACCGTAGATCGTCAGCAACTGCCAGCCACGGTCCGCGGTCAGTCCGAGCTTGTTGCGCAGACGGTAGATGTGGGTATCCAGGGGGCGCGAGGAAATGATTTCCTCGTGGGTCCAGAACCGTTCGTACAGGTACTCCCGGGACAGCGGCCGGCCCAGGTTGGCGAACAGGCAGCGGGCCAGACGGTACTCGCGCTCGGTCAGGCTGATGGGGGCACCGGCGCGGGTGACGGTCAGTTCGGCGTCATCGAAACTCAAGTCATTGAAGGTCAGGACCTCCTCGCTGTTGCTGCGCTGCAGGCCGTGGCGGCGCAGCACCGCATTGACCCGGGCCTTGAGTTCGTTGGGACGAAAAGGCTTGCTCAGGTAGTCATCGGCGCCGGTGTTCAGGGCCTGGACGATGTCGCTCTCGGCATCACGGCTGGTGAGCATGATGGCCGCCGGAGGGGAGTCCATGTGCTCGCGGGTCCAGCGCAGCAACGACAGGCCGCTGAGGTCCGGCACTTGCCAGTCGAGAATCAGCAGGTCGAAGGTTTCCCGCCGCAGTTGGCGTAGCAGGTCTTCGCCCCGTTCGAAGCGATGCAGGGACCAGGCGGCTTCACCGGGGCCGGGAATTTCTCGCAGTGTCTGTTCCACCCGTGCCAGTTCTGCGGGTTCGTCATCCAGTATCGCGACACGCATGCCAGGCAGTTCCTTATGGTTCGAAGAGCACCTGAGACGCAGATCCAGCGGCTTCAGGCTGGGGGAAGTTTAGGTGCCTTGGCTGATTCTGAACAATTATGGCGAATTGCTCTTGAGCCCCTGCTCCCTCGGTACGCTGATATCAAATAGCCGGTAAGGCACCTGGAGCACGGGTGCCTGGGGGGCTATCGCAGCAGCACGATACCGGCTCGCTCAAGCAAGGAAAAGAACCATGGGGAACATGTTCAGCAAAGGCCAGGTCGCGTTGGTCAGAATGTTCAGCGGCGATGATCCGCTGCGCCTGGTCAGTTTGATGCTGGCGGCTTATCTGGGGATCAGTGCCAGCGTCTTGCCGTCGCCATCCGCTTCCTGCTGTGAGGCGGCCAAGGCCGAGGTTTACTCGACACTGGCCTCGCCCGACAGCCATGAAACCCGCCTGACCCTGGATGCCGAACCGGTACTGGGCAGAACAGCCCTGCCTGCGGATTGGCAGGCACCTGCACCACGCTGGGTCTTTTAGCAGGCGGGGCGATGATTCTGAACAAATATTGCAAATCCGTCGCAGTCTCTCGGCCAGCGTTACATTGCTCCTCGCTGAGTGGCACACGGGGGCACCTGGAAGTGCTCCGACACAGGGAGTGTCAACCGCCAGGCTGGCGGCACAACGCGCGCTTGCGTGCGTCGTTGAAGGGGAATACAGGGAGTGCCTCCTCAGGACTTTGGGCCGGGCGACCTGTCGCCTCGGTTCCGACACAGGGACGTGTCACTTTCTTCGCTCCCTGTGCGCTTCCCTCCCGGTTCCGACTCGTCCTCTCTCCTTTGGGCGACGCCGCGCAGCGTCCGGCTTTCTGCCCACGCGCTGCCTCAGGTATGGTGCGTAGGATTTCGCCGTGGTTTTCCCAAAGGCTCAAAGCATATTCATGAATGACCTCTGCCCTTCTCCGTCCGTTGGCCGGTTGCAGGTGGCGTGCGCCGCATTGCTGCTAGCGGGTCTGATCCTGCCATCGTGCGCCGTGCAGGCTGCCCCGCAACGCCTTCCCTATATAGATGACAACCAGCAATGCCGTGGCCAGCCCTTGCCGGCTACCGTCGAGCATCTGACGGGTGATGCCTGGAAACTGGATGCCAAGGGCCGCGAGGTGGCCCTGGAAGAAGGCATGAGCATCGATGAGAAAGAAGGGGTGAAAACTTCGCCATCGGCTTTCGTCAGCCTGTCCCTTGGGGATGGTTCGCGAGTGGTGTTGCCCTCCAGTTCCCAGATCACCCTGCAACTCAATACGCAATACAGCATTCCTCAGGTGGTCCTGGAACAGGGCCAGATCGAGTCCTATGTGATCAAGCGCAACAGCGACCACGACCGCTTCCAGATCGTGACCCCCGTGGGCGTGTTGGGGGTACGAGGGACTCATTTCCGGGTGCGTAATGACGATCAGCAATCCCTGGTGGAGGTGCTCAACGGCCAGGTGGCGGTGAGCCGCGAAGACGAGCCGCCGAGCAAGGCTGCTCGACGTTCCGGCAAGCGCGTTGTGGATAAACCTGCAGGTCCGCGGCCAGGGGAAGTCCAGGTCATGGCGCGCCAGGGTTTGCGCATTCAGAAGCAGGGCGAGCTCAAACCAGTGGAACTGCTGGCCGCGCCCCGGCTGCTGGGGCAGGCCGGACAAACCGGCGCCCTGCCCGTCTGGCAGCTGATCCTGCAACCTTTGCCGGGTGCCCGTCGCTATCGGGCACAGGTGGCCACCGACAAGGGTTTCCTCAACATCAAGCAAGAACAGTTCTCCAGCACCCCGGAAGTGAACTTCACTGGCCTGAAGGCGTTTTTCTATCATGTACGGCTCTCGGCGTTCGACGAGCATGGCCTGGAAGGAGAAACCGGGGTCTATGACATCTTCTACTACCCCAGGACCACTCGTGTTCAATAACCCGTCGGCGGGCCGCCGATGAGTCTCTGGAAGCAAAGGGCCAACGGCCGTGAACCGACCCAGGCCCAGCGCCTGTTTCGCCGCCTGGTACGTGAATGGTTGTGGGTTGGCCTGATTCTTCTGCCCCTGACTGCCTTACTGTCCCTGAGCCACGGCCTGGCTTTGAACAACCTGTTCTATGACAACCTGCGACGTTTTACCCCGCTGCTGGTAGACCCGCGCATTCTGTTGGTGACCATCGACGACTACAGCCTGCAGCAACTGGGACGCTGGCCCTGGCCACGGGCGCTCCATGGACAGTTGCTGGACCGGCTGACGGACGCCAAGGTCAAAGGCGTGCTGTTCGATGTGATCCTCAGCGAACCCGGCAGCACTGTAGAAAACGACACGCAGTTGGCCGCCGCCCTGTGTCGCTCCGGCACGGTGTTCCTGCCGGTGCTGCGCGAGGGGGTTGCTCGCTATGGCCAGGACCTGGAGGAGATCCCTCCGGTGCCGGTGCTGCGCCACTGTGCTCGGGGGCTCGGGCATATCAACGCAGAAGCGGATGCCGACGGCACCGTGCGCAGTGTCTACCTGCGCGAAGGTCCGCAGCAGGCGCCGCGGGCGCAACTGACCTGGTTGCTCTATCAGCTCACCGAAGCCGATCCGCTGTCGTCGCTGATGCCGGGCCCCGCGACTGCGCAGATCAGCAGGGGCTGGCTGCGAGCCAACCCGGTACGTATTGCCTTTATCGATAAGGCGGCGGGCTTTCCCAGCGTGCCCTATGTCAGCGTGCTGCGTGGCGAGGTGCCTGCCGAGTTGCTGCGTGACCGGCTGATCCTGGTGGGGTCCACCGCACCGGGGCTGGGCGACCGTTATGTCACCCCGCAATCCGGCAGCCAGGGCACCACCCCGGGCGTGGAGATCCAGGCCAACCTGCTCAATGGCCTGTTGCAGCATCGCAGCATCGTCGCCCTGGGCCAGTGGCCGGGGATGCTGTGGTCCATGGCCCTGACCGCAGCCTTGCTCGGATTGTTGCTGTGGCGTCCGCGCCACGCCTTGTGGATAACCCTGGGCTGCATGGGCCTGGCCCTGTTGGGATCGGTGCTGATGCTGCGCTTGGGCTACTGGTGGTCGCCGGTGGCCAGCCTGCTGGGCATGCTGCTGGCGTACCTGATCTGGAACTGGCGTCGGCTCAGCGTGATCCTGGCCTATTTCGGTTGGGAGCTGGAGCGCCTGGACAACGAGCCCAAGGTGTTGCCGGAGCGCCGTCGTGGCCAGACCCCCGCCGGTGATGTGCTGCAAGGGCAGATCGTCGCCCTGGAACAGGCCCTGAGCCGGACCCGGGATACCCGGCGCTTTATCGCCGACGGCTTGGAGTACTTGCCGGTGGCGACCCTGATCAGCGACCCGGACGGCAAGATTCTGCTGGCCAATCGCAATGCCCGGGAAGTGTTCGCCCACTCACTGGTCGGGCAGCCCTTGATCGCGCAATTGGCCGCCCTGGGCTATCCGGGCCTGACGGAACCTGCGCACTATCCCAGGCTTGAGCAACTGACGGCGCTGGAGTTTCGCGACATTCAGCAACGCAGCCTGCGCATGGAACTGGCGCCGCTGCTGCCGGTGGACAGTGACAACGCCATCGGTTGGTTGTTGAGCCTCACCGACCTCAGCGTCGAGCGGGACGCCGAACAGCAACGGGGCGTATTGCTGCGTTTTCTTTCCCATGACCTGCGCGCGCCCCATTCGGCGATCCTCGCGCTGCTGGACGTGCAGAGCCGCCAGCCATCGCCACCCAGGCAGGTCTACAGCCAGATCGAGCAGCAGGTGCGTCGAGCCCTGGGGCTGACCGAGGCATTCGTGCAATTGGCCAAGGCCGAGTCGGAGGCCTATCAGTTTGCGCCGAGCATGTTTGCCATGCTGGTCCTGGACGCCTTCGACCAGGCCACGACCCTGGCCCAGTTGAAGCATATCCACCTGGTGCACGACCTGGATGAGGATGGCGAGAGCATGATCCTGGCGGATCAGCCGCTGCTGACCCGGGCCCTGTTCAATCTGCTGGAAAACGCCATCAAGTACAGCCCGGCGAATTCCACCGTCAATGTTCGGGTGAGCTGTGCCGAGGGCTGGCTGCGTTGCGAAATCATCGACCAGGGCCGGGGCATTGCGGCCCAGGAACTGCCCCTGTTGTTTGGTCAGTACCAGCGGTTTGCCTCGGCCAAGGGCATCGACGGCCTGGGCCTGGGACTGTCCATGGTCAAGGCGGTGGTGGACCGGCATCAAGGGCGGATCAGCTGCCGCAGCGAGGTGGGCCAGGGTTCCTGTTTCATCCTTGAGCTGCCCTTGTTGGAGGAATAAGGGCGCGGGGATATTCCAGGCGAAAAAAAACCGGCATCAAGGCCGGTTTTTTTGGCTGCGGTAAAACTTATGCACGTTTTTCCACATTTTATGAGCTTGGGAAATATACATATAAATCAGTGATTTATAGGTCGATTTCAGCCGTTGTACGAATAGTCGTACACAGGTTATCCACAGAAGCTCATACAGCAACCTTATCCGTGGAAGTCGCCAATGGTGGCAATGAGCCCATATCTCGCTGGGCCTGTTCATTCCAGGCGGCAACCCGGTCGTTGAGCTCGGCGATGGCGCGTGGGCCGCTGCCTTCGGCGTACATCGGCGCGCCAATGGTCACGGTGATGGTGCCCGGGCGCTTGGCCCAGCCGGTCTTCGGCCAGAACTTGCCGGCGTTGTGGGCCACTGGCAGCACGGGCAGGTCGGCGTTTACCGCCAGGGCACTGCCACTGCGGGAGAACTTGCCGACGGTGCCATAGGGCACGCGAGTGCCTTCCGGAAAGATCAGCACCCAGACATTGTCTTTGAGCAGTTCGTCGCCCTTGCTCGCCACTTGCTTGAGGGCCGCCTTGGGGTTGTCGCGGTCGATGGCGATGGGGCGCAGCATGGCCATGGCCCAGCCGAAGAACGGCACATACAGCAACTCACGCTTGAGGACCTGGCTCAAAGGCTCGAAGTAGGCCGAGAGGAAGAAGGTCTCCCAGGTGCTCTGGTGATTGGAGACGATCACGCAGGGCCGCTCGGGGACGTTTTCAGCGCCCTTCACTTCCACGCGAATGTTCAGAAATACCTTGGTCAGCCACAGCGCGCAGCGACACCAGTAGACGTTGATAAAGCGGTAGCGCGCCTTGAAGGGCAGGAACGGCGCGATAAAAAAGCTCAGGGAGCACCACAGCAAGGAACTGGTGCCCAACAGCAGGTAAAAGAAGAAGGTTCTGATGGCCTGCAGGATCGACATAGCGGCATTTACCATTGCGGGCATGCCCGCCTGTTAAAAAGCGCTCTCCCGAACAGTCCTTGGTCAGGATGCCAGAAGGGGCCTAATTGTGGATAAGTTCAGCGGCAACGGCCGCCAGGTCGTCAAAAATCAAGGTGCCTACCGGCAGGGTTTTCCCCAGGGTCTTTTCGCCTTTCCCGGTCTTTACCAATACTGGCTGAGAGTCGACGGCTTTTGCGGCCTCCAGGTCACCGAGACTGTCACCGACAAACCATAGACCTGTCAGTTCTGCCTGGTAATGCTCGGCAATGGTCCGCAGCATGCCCGGTTTCGGTTTGCGACAGGCGCACCCTTCGTCGGGGCCGTGGGGACAATAGACGATCAGCCCGACCTCGCCGCCCTGCTCCGCCACCAGCTCGCGCAGGCGCGCATGCATGGCGTCGAGGGTGGCCAGGTCGTAGTAGCCGCGAGCGATGCCGGACTGGTTGGTGGCGACCGCCACCGTCCAGCCGGCCTTGCTCAACTGCGCAATGGCTTCGATCGAGCCGGGGATTGGAATCCACTCCTGCACCGATTTGATGTAGGCATCGGAGTCGTGATTGATCACGCCGTCACGGTCGAGTATCAGCAGTTTCACAGCAGTTCCTTACCTGATCAGCTCAGTACCGAAATGTCCGCCACACCCAGGAACAGGCCCCGCAGACGCGCCAGCAGCGCATAGCGGTTGGCCCGCACCTTGGCATCCTCGGCATTGACCATCACCGCCTCGAAGAAGGCGTCCACCGGCTCGCGCAGAGCGGCCAGGCGGGCCAGGGTCTCGCTGTACTGACGCGCTGCGGCCATCGGCTGTACAGCCTGGTCCGCCTGCTGGATCGCCGAGTACAGGGAGAACTCGTTGGCGTTGTCGAAGTACTTGGCTTCGACGGTGGTCGGCACATTGCCTTCGATCTTGCTCAGCAGGTTCGACACGCGCTTGTTCACCGCGGCCAGGGCGGCGGCTTCCGGCAACTTGCGGAAGGCCTGCACGGCTTGTACGCGCTGGTCGAAGTCCAGGGCCGAGCCCGGCTTCAGGGCACGTACCGACAGGTAGGTGGCCACATCCACGCCTTCGTCTTCATAACGGGCACGCAGACGGTCGAAGATGAACTCCAGCACCTGGTCGGCCAGGCCGGCGGCCTTGACCTTGCTGCCGAAGGCGCTGACGGCGAAGGCCACGGCGTCGTTCAGGTCGAGGTCGAACTTCTTCTCGATGAGGATACGCAGCACGCCCAGGGCCGCGCGACGCAGGGCGTAGGGGTCCTTGCTCCCGGTGGGCAGCATGCCGATGCCGAAGATCCCCACCAGGGTGTCCAGCTTGTCGGCGATGGCCACGGCGGCACCGGTCACGGTGCTTGGCAGCTCGGCGCCGGCGCCACGCGGCATGTACTGCTCGTTGAGGGCCAGGGCCACGTCTTCCGGCTCGCCGTCATTGAGGGCGTAGTAGTAGCCGGCGATGCCTTGCATCTCCGGGAACTCGCCGACCATTTCGGTGGCCAGGTCGCACTTGGACAGCAGGCCGGCACGGGCGGCGCGCTGGGCGTCGCCGCCAATGCGCGGGGCAATGAAGGCGGCCAGCTTGGAAATCCGCTCGGCCTTGTCGTAGACGCTGCCGAGTTTTTCCTGGAACACCACGTTCTGCAGGCGCAGGTTGAAGTCTTCGAGCTTCTGCTTCTTGTCCTGCTTGAAGAAGAACTCGGCGTCGGTCAGGCGTGGGCGCACGACTTTCTCGTTGCCCTCGATGATCTGGCGCGGGTCCTTGCTCTCGATGTTGGCCACGGTGATGAAGCGCGGCAGCAGCTTGCCGTCCACGTCCAGCAGGCAGAAGTATTTCTGGTTGTCCTGCATGGTGGTGATCAGGGCTTCCTGGGGCACTTCAAGGAAACGTTCCTCGAACGAGCACACCAGTGGCACTGGCCATTCCACCAGGGCGGTCACTTCGTCCAGCAGGTCCGCCGGGACGATCGCCGTGCCTTCTTGCAGGGTGGCCAGTTCCGCGGTGCGCTTGCTGATCAGCTCGCGGCGCTCGTTGGCGTCGGCCAGCACGTAGGCGGCACGCAGGTCGGCCAGGTAGTTGGCCGGCGAGGTGATGCGCACGCTTTGCGGGTGGTGGAAGCGGTGACCACGGGAGTCGCGACCGGCCTTCTGGGCCAGGATGGTGCAGTCGATGACGTCGTCACCCAGCAGCATCACCAGCCATTGGGTCGGACGCACGAACTCTTCCTTGCGCGCCGCCCAGCGCATGCGCTTGGGAATCGGCAGGTCGTTCAGCGAGTCTTCGACGATGGTCGGCAGCAGGCTGGCGGTCGGCTTGCCCTTGATGCTCTGGCTGTAGCGCAGTTTCGGGCCGCTCTGGTCGATCTCGCTGAGTTCGACGCCGCACTTCTTGGCAAAACCCAGGGCCGCCTGGGTCGGGTTGCCTTCAGCATCGAAGGCCGCCTGGCGTGGTGGGCCGTCGAGGTTGATGCTGCGATCCGGCTGCTGGGTGTCCAGCTGGGTGATCAGTACCGCCAGGCGCCGTGGCGCGGCGTACACGTGCTTGGCCTGAAAGCTCAGGCCGGCGCTCTGCAGGCCTTTCTCGATGCCGGCCAGGAAGGCTTCGGCCAGGGTGTTCAGGGCTTTGGGTGGCAGTTCTTCAGTGCCCAGTTCAACCAGAAAATCTTGCGCACTCATTGTGCCGCCTCCAACTTAGCCAACACTTCATCACGCAGGTCCGGGGTCGCCATGGGGAAGCCCAGCTTGGCGCGAGCCAGCAGGTAGGCTTGCGCCACGGAACGCGCCAGGGTGCGCACACGCAGGATGTACTGCTGACGCGCAGTCACCGAGATCGCCCGGCGTGCATCCAGCAGGTTGAAGGTGTGCGAGGCCTTGAGGACCATTTCATAGCTCGGCAGCGGCAGCGGCTGATCCAGCTCGATCAGGCGCTTGGCCTCGCTTTCGTAGAAATCGAACAGTTCGAACAGCTTCTCGACGTTGGCGTGTTCGAAGTTGTAGGTCGACTGCTCCACTTCGTTCTGGTGGAACACATCGCCATAGGTGACCTTGCCGAACGGGCCGTCGGCCCAGACCAGGTCGTACACCGAGTCCACGCCCTGCAGGTACATGGCCAGGCGTTCCAGGCCGTAGGTGATCTCGCCGGTCACCGGGTAGCACTCGATGCCACCGGCCTGCTGGAAGTAGGTGAACTGAGTCACTTCCATGCCGTTGAGCCAGACTTCCCAGCCCAGGCCCCAGGCGCCCAGGGTCGGCGATTCCCAGTTGTCCTCGACGAAACGGATGTCGTGCACCAGCGGGTCCAGGCCCACGTGCTTCAGGGAACCCAGGTACAGCTCCTGGAAGTTCTCCGGGTTGGGCTTCAAGACCACCTGGAACTGATAGTAGTGCTGCAGGCGGTTGGGGTTTTCGCCGTAGCGGCCGTCAGTCGGGCGACGACTGGGCTGCACATAAGCGGCGTTCCAGGTTTCCGGGCCAATGGCCCGCAGGAATGTGGCGGTGTGGAAAGTGCCGGCGCCTACTTCCATATCGTAGGGCTGAAGTACCACACAACCTTGCTCGGCCCAGTACTGCTGGAGGGCGAGGATCAAGTCTTGGAAGGTACGCACGGCTGGCGTAGGCTGGCTCACGAAATTCACCTGTTACTTGGGCTGCGATTTAAGGAGCGGGAGTATACCCGATTCAGTCCTGCGCACGCCCCCTGGAGCCTTATGCCACGCTGCTTTTGGTGTTCCGACGATCCGCTGTACATGGCTTATCACGATCAGGAGTGGGGCGTGCCGCTGCGCGATGGGCAGCGTCTGTTCGAGTTGTTATTGCTCGAAGGGTTCCAGGCCGGGCTGTCCTGGATCACCGTGCTGAAGAAGCGCGAGCGCTATCGTCAGGTGCTGTTCGGCTTCGATGTGCAGCGCGTGGCGCAGATGAGCGACGCCGAGATCGAGGACCTGATGCAGGACCCCGGTATCATCCGCAACCGCCTCAAGCTCAACGCCGCCCGGCGCAATGCCCAGGCCTGGCTGGAGCTGGAAGACCCGGTGGCCTTTCTCTGGTCCTTCGTCGGTGGTGTGCCCAAAATCAATCATTTCCGGGACCGCAGCGAAGTGCCGGCGGTGACCCCGGAGGCCGAAGCCATGAGCCGCGGCCTGCAGAAAGCCGGTTTCACCTTCGTCGGCCCGACCATCTGCTACGCGCTGATGCAGGCTTCGGGCATGGTCATGGATCACACCCGCGACTGTGATCGTTACGCCATCCTCTCCAACGCGCGGTTAGAATAGCCGGCTCGCGACACGCTTCAGACCGACAGATCAGGAGTCATTTGTGGATAAGTTTAAAGGCGCCCTGCTGGTGGGCGCTCTGCGGTTGTTTGCCCTGCTGCCCTGGCGCGCGGTGCAGGCGGTCGGCGCGGCCATCGGCTGGATCATGTGGAAGACCCCCAATCGCTCCCGCGACGTGGTGCGCATCAACCTGGCCAAATGTTTTCCACAGATGGACCCCGCCGAGCGCGAGCGTCTGGTGGGACAGAGCCTGAAAGACATCGGCAAGTCCCTGACCGAAAGCGCTTGCGCCTGGATCTGGCCGGCGGAGCGCTCCATTGCTCTGGTGCGGGAGGTCGAGGGCCTGGACGTACTCAAGGACGCCCTGGCCTCGGGCAAGGGCGTGGTCGGCATCACCAGCCACCTGGGCAACTGGGAAGTGCTCAACCACTTCTATTGCAGTCAGTGCAAACCGATCATTTTCTATCGTCCGCCCAAGCTCAAGGCCGTGGACGAGCTGCTGCGCAAGCAGCGGGTGCAACTGGGCAACCGCGTGGCCGCCTCCACCAAGGAAGGCATCCTCAGCGTCATCAAGGAAGTGCGCAAAGGCGGTGCGGTGGGCATTCCCGCCGACCCGGAACCGGCCGAATCCGCCGGGATCTTCGTGCCCTTCTTCGCCACCCAGGCGCTGACCAGCAAGTTCGTGCCGAACATGCTGGCCGGCGGCAAGGCCGTGGGGGTGTTCCTTCACGCCCTGCGCCTGCCGGATGGTTCGGGCTACAAGGTGATCCTCGAAGCGGCCCCGGACGACATGTACAGCACCGACACCGAAACCTCCTGTGCGGCCATGAGCAAGGTGGTCGAACGCTATGTCGGGGCGTATCCGAGCCAGTACATGTGGAGCATGAAACGCTTCAAGAAGCGCCCGCCGGGTGAGGCACGCTGGTACTGACCGAGCTGGCACGATCTGTGGATAACTTCGCGTAGGGCGTTATCCACAGCACACACAACAAGGGCGCAGAAGATGTCCGAGCACCGCAAGTCGTTTCGCATCAAGATTTCCCACGAGAGCATTGGCGAATGCCTGGGGCAGACTCGCAACCTGTCTGCCAGTGGCGTCTATGTGCAAAGCCCGGTCCTGGCGCAGTTGCCCAAGGGCGCGGTGGTCTATGGCCAGGTGCAGGGCTTGCCGGCGGCGGCGCCCAGGGTGCGCATGGAAGTGGTCCAGGCGGACGCGGAAGGGATCGCCCTGCGCTACCTGTGAAATCGTCCTGTAGCCGCTGCCGAGCCCGCGAGGCTGGGAAAAGGACCGAAGGGCCTTGCTTGGCGATCTCCAGCCGAACCTGTGTCGTCTCAAGATATTTGCGTCCCTGCGGGCCGTTCGCAGCCTTCGGCAGCGGCTACAGGGGATAGGGGTCAGCCTTGAGACTGGCGATCGAGTTTTTTCAGGAACACGGTCATTTCCTTTTCTGCCTGTTTGTCGCCATGCCCCCGGGCCGCTTCCAGGCCCTGTTCCCAGGCCTGACGCGCCGCCGCCAGGTCGCCCTGTCCCTGGCAGGCCTTGCCCAGCAGCTTCCAGGCCGCCGAATACTTGGGATCGAAACTCACACAGTGCTGCAGGTGCTCGGCGGCCTTGGCGAAATCGCCCTGGTCCAGATAGCCCTTGCCCAGGCCAAAGCGCAGCAAGGCGTTATCCACACCCTTGGCGAGCATTTTTTCCAGCGATTCAAGCATCGTTGTCACTCCTGTGGGCTCATGTAGCCGCCGCAGGCTGCGCAAGGGCAGCGCCTGCGGTGCAGTCGATCGCAGCCTGCGGCAGCGGCTACACAGTGGTTGATCAGAAGAAGCTCAGGCCGACGTGGAACAGTTTCTCCACGTCGCGAATGTGCTTTTTATCCACAAGGAACAGGATCACGTGGTCGCCGGCTTCGATCACCGTGTCGTCGTGAGCGATCAGCACTTCTTCATCGCGAATGATCGCGCCGATGGTGGTGCCCGGCGGCAAGCCGATGCTCTCGATGGCGCGGCCGATCACCTTGCTCGACTTGGCGTCGCCGTGGGCGATGGCCTCGATGGCTTCCGCCGCGCCACGGCGCAGGGAGTGCACGCTGACGATATCGCCGCGGCGCACGTGGGCCAGCAGGGTGCCGATGGTGGCCAGTTGCGGGCTGATGGCAATGTCGATATCGCCGCCCTGGATCAGGTCGACATAGGCCGGGTTGTTGATGATGGTCATGACCTTCTTCGCCCCCAGGCGCTTGGCCAGCAGCGAGGACATGATGTTGGCCTCGTCGTCGTTGGTCAGGGCCAGGAAGATGTCGGCGTCGGCGATGTTCTCTTCCAGCAGCAGATCGCGGTCCGAGGCGCTGCCCTGCAGCACCACGGTGCTGTCCAGGGTGTCGGACAGGTAGCGGCAGCGGGCCGGGTTCATCTCGATGATCTTCACCTGATAGCGGCTTTCGATGGCCTCGGCCAGGCGCTCGCCGATCTGCCCGCCACCGGCGATGACGATGCGCTTGTAGGACTCTTCCAGGCGGCGCATCTCGCTCATCACCGCGCGGATGTGGGCCTTGGCAGCGATGAAGAACACTTCGTCGTCGGCTTCGATCACCGTATCGCCCTTGGGCATGATCGGCCGGTCGCGGCGGAAGATCGCCGCCACCCGGGTATCGACATTGGGCATGTGCTCGCGCAACTGGCGCAGTTGCTGGCCCACCAGCGGACCGCCGTAATAGGCCTTGACCGCCACCAGTTGTGCCTTGCCTTCGGCGAAGTCGATCACCTGCAGGGCGCCGGGGTGTTCGATCAAACGCTTGATGTAGTTGGTCACCACCTGCTCGGGGCTGATCAGCACGTCCACCGGGATCGCGTCGTTGTCGAACAGCCCGGCGCGGGTCAGGTAGGCGGCTTCGCGCACCCGGGCGATCTTGGTCGGGGTGTGGAACAGGGTGTGGGCGACCTGGCAGGCAACCATGTTGGTTTCGTCGCTGTTGGTCACCGCCACCAGCATGTCGGCGTCGTCGGCGCCGGCCTGGCGCAATACCGTCGGGAACGAGGCGCGGCCCTGCACGGTGCGGATGTCCAGGCGGTCGCCGAGGTCGCGCAGGCGTTCGCCGTCGGTGTCGACCACGGTGATGTCGTTGGCTTCGCTGGCCAGGTGTTCCGCCAGCGTGCCACCCACTTGCCCGGCGCCGAGGATGATGATCTTCATCCAGTCACTCCCTTAAAACCGTTTAGCCGCGAGCTGCGGCGATCTTGATCAGTTTGGCGTAATAGAAGCCGTCGTGGCCGCCCTCTTGCGCCAGCAACTGGCGTCCGTGGGGCTGCTTGAGGCCGGCCGCAGGCTGCCCCAGTTGGCCGCCGATGTCCAACTCACGAGCTCCCGGGGTGCGGGACAGGAAGGCCTCGATCACTTCGGTGTTCTCGGTGGGCAGGGTCGAGCAGGTGGCGTAGAGCAGGATGCCGCCCACTTCCAGGGTCTGCCACAGGGCGTCCAGCAGTTCGCCTTGCAATTGCGCCAGGGCGGCGATGTCTTCGGCTTGGCGAGTGAGTTTGATATCCGGGTGGCGACGAATCACCCCGGTGGCCGAGCAGGGAGCGTCCAGCAGGATGCGCTGGAACGGCTGGCCGTCCCACCAGGCCTGGGTATCCCGGCCGTCGGCGGCAATCAGCTGGGCATCGAGCCCCAGGCGGTCGAGGTTTTCTCGCACTCGCACCAGGCGCTTGGCTTCCAGGTCCACCGCCACCACGCCAGCCAATTGCGGCTGCACTTCGAGGATGTGGCAGGTCTTGCCGCCCGGGGCGCAGCAGGCATCCAGCACCCGCTGCCCCGGGGCCAGTTCCAGCAGATCGGCAGCCAGTTGCGCGGCTTCGTCCTGGACGCTGACCCAGCCTTCGGCAAAGCCCGGCAGGCTGCGCACATCACCGGCTTCGTCGAGGACGATGCCGTCCTGGCTGTAGACGCAGGCCTTGGCCGCAACCCCCGCTTGGCTCAACAGCTTCAGGTAGGCATCCCGGGAGTGATGACGGCGATTGACCCGCAGGATCATCGGCGGGTGAGCGTTGTTGGCGGCGCAGATGGCTTCCCATTGCTCAGGCCAGAAGGCCTTGAGGGACTTCTGCAGCCAGCGTGGGTGGGCGGTGCGCACCACCGGATCATGTTCCAGCTCGGCCAACAGGGCCTCGCTTTCACGCTGGGCGCGGCGCAGCACGGCGTTGAGCAGAGCCTTGGCCCAGGGTTTTTTCAACTTGTCGGCGCAGCCCACGGTTTCGCCGATGGCGGCGTGGGCCGGCACCCGGGTGTAGAGCAACTGATAGAGACCCACCAGCAGCAGCGCCTCGACATCGGCATCGGCGGCCTTGAACGGCTTCTGCAGCAGCTTGGCCGCCAGCGCCGACAACCGCGGCTGCCAGCGTGCTGTGCCGAACGCCAGGTCCTGGGTGAAGCCGCGGTCCCGGACCTCGACCTTGTCCAGCTGGACCGGCAGCGAGCTGTTGAGCGAGGCCTTGCCGTTGAGGACCGCGGTCAGGGCCTTGGCGGCGGCCAGGCGCGGGTTCATTGGGCGTCCGCCGTCTGGCCGAGGACGGTGCCGATGGCGAATTTCTCGCGGCGGCTGTTGAACAGGTCGCTGAAGTTCAGCGCCTTGCCCCCGGGCAGTTGCAGGCGGGTCAGGCACAGCGCCTGTTCACCGCAGGCGACGATCAGGCCGTCCTTGCTGGCGCCGAGGATCTCGCCCGGGGTGCCACGGCCTTCGGCCAGGGTGGCTGCCAGGACTTTCAGGGCTTCGCCATTGAGGGTGCTGTGGCAGATCGGCCAGGGATTGAAGGCCCGGACCAGGCGCTCCAGCTCCACGGCCGGGCGATTCCAGTCGATGCGCGCTTCATCCTTGTTCAGCTTGTGGGCGTAGGTCGCCAGGCTGTCGTCCTGGATTTCGCCTTCCAGGGTGCCGGCGGCCAGGCCTTCGATGGCTTGCAGCACTGCCGGCGGGCCCAGCTCGGCCAGGCGGTCGTGCAGACTGCCGCCGGTGTCCTGGGCGCTGATTGGGGTGCTGACCTTGAGCAGCATCGGCCCGGTGTCCAGGCCGGCTTCCATGCGCATCACGGTCACCCCGCTTTGCGCGTCGCCGGCTTCTACGGCGCGCTGGATCGGCGCGGCACCGCGCCAGCGCGGCAGCAGGGAGGCGTGGCTGTTGATGCAGCCCAGGCGCGGAATATCCAGCACCACTTGAGGCAGGATCAGGCCGTATGCCACTACCACCATCAGGTCCGGCTTGAGCGCCGCCAGTTCGGCCTGGGCCTCGGCATTGCGCAGGGTGGGCGGTTGCAGCACCGGGATCTGGTGCTCCAGGGCCAGCTGTTTGACCGGGCTTGGCATCAGCTTCTGCCCGCGCCCCGCCGGACGGTCCGGCTGGGTGTAGACCGCGACAATCTGGTGAGGGCTGTCGAGCAGGGCCTTGAGGTGTTCGGCGGCGAATTCGGGGGTGCCGGCAAAGACGATGCGCAGTGGCTCAGTCATGGGAATTCTCGATGTTAAACATGCGGAAAAGAAAAAGGCTTGCCGTGGCAAGCCTTTGCAAGACGGTCATCAAGCCTGCTGGCGATGCTGCTTTTCCAGCTTCTTCTTGATCCGGTCACGCTTGAGCGTGGACAGGTAGTCGACGAACAGCTTGCCGTTGAGGTGGTCGCATTCGTGCTGGATGCACACCGCCAGCAAACCTTCGGCGATCAGCTCATAGGGCTGGCCATCGCGGTCCAGGGCCTTGATCTTGACGCGCTGCGGACGGTCGACGTTCTCGTAGAAACCCGGCACCGAAAGGCAGCCTTCCTGATACTGGTCCATCTCGTCGGTCAGGGCTTCGAACTCGGGGTTGATGAATACCCGGGGCTCGCTGCGATCTTCGGACAGGTCCATGACCACGACGCGTTTGTGCACGTTGACCTGGGTCGCCGCCAGACCAATGCCTGGGGCCTCATACATTGTTTCAAACATGTCATCGACCAACTGACGCACTTCGTCGTCCACTACGGCCACGGGTTTGGCGATAGTGCGCAGGCGCGAATCGGGGAATTCGAGGATGTTTAAAATGGCCATAAGCGTAATTGCTACACGTGTGAAGTAAGGGCGGAGTCGGCGTCCTGGCAGGTCCTGGACCTGGGCCGCCGATGCAAAACGTGCTCTGCAAAGGAGCGAGCCGCGCAGGCTCTGGCGTTTTACGCGAACGCACATAATAAAGGGATTCAGCCCCTGAGGAAATGTCTGTTCGCCCTGCTGCTATTGGGCTGGACCGCCATCGGTCGGACCTGCAAGCGGCTGCGTCAGGCTTGATTGGCGTGCTTGCGGTTGGCTGCACGGGTGGTTGGGCAGAGCAAGACCGACCTCGGCAGGGCATCTCCCTGGCGCAGCAGGAAACCTTTCCTCAACAAGTTACCAACAGACTTATCCACAGCTTGTTCCGGCTTTCGCCGGACCGATGACGATCAAGGATGATCCATGTCGCACTCGATCAGTGCCGCCATTTCCCCCGCGGAACTGGAAGCCCGTTTACGTTTGCATGGCCTGCCCGCCCTGGGCGCCATGCGCTTTGGGCGTTTGCTCCAGGCCTTCGGTTCAGCCTCCAAGGCCCTCAGTGCTCCGGCCAGCGCCTGGCACTCCCTGGGTCTGCCGACGGCCTGTACCGATGCCCGGCGCAGTGTCGAAGTTCGGGAAGGCGCCCGCCGCGCACTGGCCTGGATAGACAACCAGGCCCAGCATTTGCTGATGTGGGACCAGCCCAACTATCCCCCGCTGCTGGCGCAACTGGAGGATGCGCCACCGCTGTTGTTCGTGGCCGGCGATCCGTCGATTCTTCAACGGCCGCAGCTGGCGCTGGTGGGCAGCCGTCGGGCTTCGCGTCCGGGACTGGACACGGCCGCGGCGTTTTCCCGGAGTCTGGCCGCCGCCGGATTCGTGATCACCAGCGGCCTGGCCCTGGGGATCGATGGCGCTGCGCACCAGGCGGCCCTGGACGTGGGTGGGCGTACCGTGGGGGTGTTGGGCACGGGCCTGGAAAAATGTTATCCACAGCGGCATCGGGCCTTGGCCAGGGCGATGATCGAGCAGGGCAGCGCAGTGATTTCCGAGTTCCCCCTGGACACTGGCCCACGTCCGGAGCACTTCCCCCGGCGCAACCGGATCATCAGTGGCTTGTCCCTGGGGGTGCTGGTGGTGGAAGCCAGTGTCGCCAGCGGCTCGCTGATCACCGCCCGCCTGGCGGCCGAGCAAGGCCGCGAGGTGTACGCGATCCCCGGTTCGATTCATCACCCCGGTGCCCGGGGGTGTCATCAACTGATCCGTGATGGCGCGGTGCTGGTGGAAAGCGTGCAGCACATCCTGGAAACCCTGAGAGGTTGGCAACACCTGCCACCGCCTGCCGCCGCGCCGCTGGAGGCCAGCGAGCATCCGCTGTTGGCGCTGCTTCAGGCGGCCCCCCACAGCAGCGAGGCCCTGGCGCTTGCTAGCGGCTGGTCCCTGCCCCGGGTGCTGGCGGCACTGACCGAGCTGGAAATCGAGGCGCGGGCCGTCAACGAAAACGGCCGCTGGTTTGCGCGTCTGAGCTAGGTTTTATAGGCAGGATCGGTAAACTGCGCACAGCTTTTATCTGGAGATTCGGCAATGGTCAGCAGTTGGCGTGTGCAGCAAGCCGCACGAGAGATTCGCGCAGGGGCGGTGATTGCCTATCCAACCGAAGCGGTCTGGGGCCTGGGGTGCGATCCGTGGAATGAAGAGGCGGTGGATCGCCTGCTGGCAATCAAGTCACGGTCGGTGGACAAGGGCCTGATCCTGATCGCCGACAACATCCACCAGTTCGACTTCCTCTTCGAGGATTTCCCGGATACCTGGATCGAGCGCATGTCCAGTACCTGGCCGGGTCCCAACACCTGGCTGGTGCCCCATCAGAACCTGCTGCCGGAGTGGGTGACCGGGGTGCATGACACGGTGGCGTTGCGGGTCAGCGACCATCCGCTGGTCCGTGAACTCTGTGCCTTGGTGGGGCCGTTGATTTCCACTTCGGCCAATCCCCAGGGGCGGCCGGCGGCGCGTACGCGGCTGCGCATCGAGCAATATTTCCGTGGACAACTGGACCTGGTGCTCACCGGTAGCCTGGGCGGGCGCAAGAACCCAAGCCTGATTCGGGATCTGGCCACCGGCAAGGTGGTGCGGCCTTCCTGAACCGCTTCGCCGGCAAGCCGTCTCCTATGAACATCCGTAGGAGCCGGCTTGCTGGCGAAAGCGCTTAAGGCAACAACACGGTCGAGCCGGTAGTACGCCGGGCCGACAACTCGATATGGGCCTTGGCCGCGTCCGCCAGAGCGAAGCGCTGGCCAATCTCGATCTTCAGCTTGCCGCTGGCAATCATGCCGAACAGGTCGTCG
The DNA here is from genome assembly GCF_026016285.1 of Pseudomonas sp. B21-059. NCBI lineage: Bacteria > Pseudomonadati > Pseudomonadota > Gammaproteobacteria > Pseudomonadales > Pseudomonadaceae > Pseudomonas > Pseudomonas sp. B21-059. Next base: position 26,542 of record NZ_CP087201.1, read on the forward strand.
GCCATGAGCTGCAGGTTCTCGGCATTGTTGGCGTAGCTGGCCAGGGTCGGCCGGGTCACGTACAGCGAGCCCTTGGCCGAGAGAATCCCCAGGTTCACCCCGTCCACCGCTCCCGAGGCATTGCCGAAGCTGACCATCAGCCCGCGCGGTGCCAGGCAATCCAGGGAGGTCAGCCAGGTGTCTTTGCCGACACCGTCATACACCACCGGGCACTTCTTGCCATCCGTCAGTTCCAGCACGCGCTTGGCGACGTCTTCATGGCTGTAGTCGATGGTTTCCCAGGCGCCGAGGGCTTTGGCAATGGCGGCCTTCTCCGGCGAGCTGACGGTACCGATCAGTTTTACCCCAAGGGCCTTGGCCCATTGGCAGGCCAGGGAACCGACGCCCCCCGCTGCGGCGTGAAACAGTACGGTTTCGCCACCCTTGAGTTCATAAGTCTGACGCAGCAGGTACTGCACGGTCAGGCCCTTGAGCATCACCCCGGCGGCCTGCTCGAAGCTGATGGCCTCTGGCAGATGCACCAGATTGGCTTCCGGCAGTACATGCACATCGCTGTAGGCGCCCAGTGGGCCGCTGCCATAGGCCACGCGATCACCTACCTTGAAGCGCGTCACAGCGCTGCCCACCGCTTCCACCACGCCGGCGCCTTCGGCGCCGAGGCCGGACGGCAATGCTGGTGGGGCATACAGGCCGCTGCGGAAATAGGTGTCGATGAAGTTCAGGCCGATGGCCTTGTTGCTGACGCGAACCTGCTGTGGTCCCGGTTCGGCGGGCTGGTAATCCACATACTCGAGTACTTCGGGGCCGCCATGGGCACGGAACTGGATACGTTTGGCCATCTGCACTCTCTCCTTGGTCGTGTCGTGAAAGTGCTCTATCGGACTCCTGTGCTTGACCTTCGTCAACTGCGGAGCGCCCCGACGCGGTGTTATGCTACGCGCCCATTTGCGCGCGTCCCCTGCTCCATCCCTAGCGCCGCGTAGCTTTGCCCGATTCAAGGTGATGCCATGACTACCCGCACCGAGGCCGTAAAAGCCTACCTGCTCGACCTGCAAGACCGCATTTGCGCTGCACTGGAAACCGAAGACGGTGGCGCACGCTTTATCGAGGACGCCTGGACCCGCCCTGCCGGCGGTGGCGGACGCACCCGGGTGATCGGCGACGGTGCAGTGATCGAAAAGGGTGGGGTCAACTTTTCCCATGTGTTCGGCAGCGGCCTGCCACCTTCGGCCAGTGCCCACCGTCCGGAACTGGCCGGCCGGGGTTTCGAGGCCCTGGGCGTGTCCCTGGTGATTCACCCGCACAACCCTCATGTGCCGACGTCCCACGCCAACGTGCGGTTCTTCATCGCCGAGAAGGAAGGTGAAGAGCCGGTCTGGTGGTTCGGTGGCGGTTTCGACCTGACCCCCTACTACGGCAATGAAGAAGACTGCGTGCATTGGCACCGGGTTGCCGAGCGCGCCTGCGCGCCTTTCGGTGCTGACGTCTACCCGCGCTACAAGGCCTGGTGCGACAGCTATTTCCACATCAAGCACCGCAACGAACCGCGGGGCATCGGCGGCCTGTTCTTCGACGACCTCAACGAATGGGACTTCGACACCAGCTTCGCCTTCATGCGCGCCATCGGCGATGCCTACATCGAGGCCTACCTGCCCATCGTCCAGCGCCGCAAGGCTGCCGCCTATACCGAGCAGCAGCGCGAGTTCCAGGAGTTCCGCCGCGGTCGCTACGTCGAGTTCAACCTGGTCTACGACCGTGGCACCCTGTTCGGCCTGCAATCGGGCGGTCGCACCGAGTCGATCCTCATGTCGCTGCCGCCGCAAGTGCGCTGGGGCTACGACTGGAAGGCCGAGCCGGGCAGCGAAGAAGCGCGCCTGACCGAATACTTCCTGCAAGACCGCGACTGGCTGGCCGCCAGCAACTAAACCGCACCCACTGCGCAGGAGCCGGCTTGCCGGCGAAGAGGCCTTCAAGGCGGACGCGGTTCCTGCCAGTGTGTTGAGCAAATGGGATGAGAGATGGATCAGTACGTTGTCTTTGGTAATCCGATCGGCCACAGCAAATCACCCTTGATCCATCGGCTGTTCGCCCAGCAGACCGGCCAGCAACTGGAATACAACACCCTGCTGGCGCCTCTGGACGATTTCGCCGGCGCCGCCCGCGATTTCTTCGCCCAGGGCCGCGGTGCCAACGTCACCGTGCCGTTCAAGGAAGACGCCTATCGCCTGTGCGACAGCCTGACCGAGCGCGCCCAGCGGGCCGGTGCGGTGAACACCCTGAGCAAGCAAGCGGACGGCACTCTGCTGGGAGACAACACCGACGGCGCCGGACTGGTACGCGACCTGACGGTGAACGCCGGGGTCAGTCTCAAGGGCAAGCGCATCCTTTTGCTGGGGGCCGGTGGCGCCGTGCGTGGAGCCTTGGAACCCCTGTTGGCGCAGCGGCCGGCGTCGGTGGTGATTGCCAATCGCACCGTGGAAAAAGCCGAGTTGCTGGCCGAACTGTTCGCCGACCTGGGGCCGGTGTCGGCCAGCGGCTTCGACTGGTTGCAGGAGTCGGTGGACCTGATCATCAATGCCACTTCCGCCAGCCTGTCGGGGGACTTGCCGCCGATTGCCAGCAGCCTGATCGAACCGGGCAAAACGGTGTGCTACGACATGATGTACGCCAAGGAGCCGACGCCGTTCTGCCGTTGGGCCAGTGAACATGGCGCGGCGCTGGTGCTGGATGGTTTGGGCATGCTGGCCGAACAGGCGGCGGAAGCCTTCTACCTGTGGCGCGGCGTGCGCCCGGACAGTGCCCCGGTGCTGGCCGAACTGCGCCGCCAGTTGGCGCAGTAACCCCTCCCCCTCGTAGGAGCTGGCTTGCCAGCGAAGGCGGCCTCAAGACTGGCGCCAGGTCCAAGGGCCTCTTCGCCGGCAAGCCGGCTCCTACGGATGGGGTTCAGTCTTCGAAGCGGATCGGGCAGTGCTCTGGTCCTTCGAGCTTGATCAATTCCTCTTTCACCGTCTGCCGTGCCCGGCGCAGGGTCAGGCTGCGGTCCTGGCGTTTCAGCCGGCGCGCCTCCTGATGCAGCATCTCCACCCCTGAATAATCGATGAAGTTGATCTGCCGGGCGTCGATCACCAGGTTCGGTGCGTGGCAGCGTTGCATGCGCACTTGCAGGTAATGACTGGCGCCAAAGAAGATCGAGCCACCCACCCGCAGGATGTCTGCATCGCCCTCGCTGGAATGCTGCACCCGTGGCTGGGAGGTGCGCTTGAGGTAGAAGAACAGCGACGCCAGGACCCCGGCATAGATCGCCGTCTGCAACTCCAGGAGCAAGGTGGCGATGCAGGTCAGGCTCATCACCAAAAATTCGGCGCGGCTGACTCTGAACAGCGCGCGGATGCCCCGATGATCCACCAGGCCCCAGCAGATCAGCAGGATGCTGCCGGCCATGGCCGGAATCGGGATATGGGCGATCAGCCCGGCGCCGGCCACCGCGAACAGCGCCACCCACAGCGCCGAGAACACCCCGGCCAGGGGCGAGCGGGCACCGGCTTCATAACTCAAGCCCGAGCGGGTGAAGGAGCCGGAGGACAGGTAGCCGGAGAAAAACGCCCCCACCATGTTCGACAAGCCCTGGGCGCGGACTTCCTGGTTGGCGTCGAGCAGCTGTTCCGAACGTGCCGACAGTGAGCGGGCAATCGACAGGCTGGTCACCAGCCCTAGCATCCCCACCGCCACGGCACTGGGCAGCAGCCGCAGGACCAGATCCAGGTCCAGTGGCAACGGGCTCAAGGGCGGTAGCCGGCCCACGAAGGCGCTGACCAATTTGACGTGGCCGAACACCCCCGGCAGCAGCCAGACCACCAGCGCACTGAGGACCAGGCTGAGCAACAGGCTGGGCCAGCGCGGCGCCAACAGCTTCAGGCCGAGGCCGACGATCAGGGTGCCCAGCCCCAGCAACAGCGAAGGCTTGTCCACAGCGTCCAGGTGTTCCAGCAGCGAGGTCAGGCTATTGAGGGCGGTGGCCTGGTTCGGCAGCTCCAGGCCCAGGAGGTTGGGCAATTGCCCCAGGGCGATCACCACCGCGGCACCGAGGGTGAAACCCAGCACCACCGAATGCGAGACGAAGTTCACCAGGGCGCCGAAGCGCAGCAGCCCCAGCAGCCACTGGAAGATCCCCGCCAGCAAGGTCAGCAGCAGGATCAGGGTGATGTAGTCCTCGGATGCCGGCACCGCCAGAGGGCTGACACTGGCATACAGAACAATGGAGATCGCTGCCGTGGGCCCGCAGATCAGGTGCCAGGACGAACCCCAGAGGCAGGCGATCAGCACCGGGACTATGGCCGCGTACAGGCCGTACTCCGGCGGCAGGCCGGCGATCAGCGCATAGGCGATGGATTGCGGCAGGGCGAGAATCGCGCCACTGAGGCCCACCAGCAGATCCCGGCCAACGCTGGCCCGGGTCTGCTGTGGCAGCCAGCCGAGGAAAGGCAGGAGTGAATGGCGGTTGGGCCAGGCCATGGTTCCTCACGGTTGGGTAGATTCAGGGGGGGCCAGGGTAAAGCATTGTCCGGCCTTGGGCATGTGCCGAGGCCGGCCCCTCCTCTCCGAGGAGCCGGCTTGCCGGCGCACCTTGGGCTACAACTTGGCCTTCACCGCCGCCAGGGCCTCTTTGTCATCAATGGTCCGCACCCCTTCCAGCCATTGCTCCAGCACCGCCGGATTGGCCTTGATCCAGGCCTTGGCGGCGTCGGCGTTGCTGACCTTCTTGTTCACCACCTCGGCCATGATGGCGTTCTCCATGTCCTGGGTGAACCGCAGATTGGTAAGGAGCTTGCCGACGTTCGGGCAGGCCTGTGCATAACCCTTGCGCGTCAGGGTGTAGACGCTGCCGCTGGCGCCGAAGTACTTCTCGCCCCCGGTCAGGTAATGCATTTTCAGCTGCACGTTCATCGGGTGCGGGGTCCAGCCGAGGAAGGTCACGAAGCGCTGTTTTTTCGTGGCCCGGGACACTTCGGCGAGCATCGCCTGCTCGCTGGACTCGATCAGCTTCCACTGGCCGAGGCTGAACTCGTTGTTCTTGATGATCTCCTGCAGCGACAGGTTGGCCGGGGCACCGGAGCCGATGCCGTAGATCTTCTTGTCAAACTTGTCGGCGAACTTGCTCAGGTCGGCAAAGTCGTGCACCCCGGCGTCCCACACGTAATCCGGAACTGCCAGGGTGAACTCGGTGCCTTCCAGGTTCTTCGCCAGCTGGATCACCTCGCCATTGGCCACGAACTTGTCGTAGAAGCCCTGCTGCGCCGGCATCCAGTTGCCCAGGAACACATCCACCTGGCCGTCCTTGAGGCCGCCGTAGGTGATCGGCACCGCCAGGGTGTCGATCTTGGCCTTGTAGCCCATGCCGTCCAGTAGAAAGCTGGCGATGGCGTTGGTGGCGGCGATGTCGCTCCAGCCCGGATCGGCCATTTTCACGGTTGCGCACGAGTCGGCCCAGGCGGTTGTGCTGCCCAGAGCCAGGAACCCGACGGCCAGCGCTGTGGATAACTTTTGCATGCTCTTCCCCTTGGATTATTGGTGTTGGCAGGGTTGTGGATAACGCGCCTTGCGCTCCAGATCGTCGAGGTCGATGTGGTTGCGCATGTATTGCGCACTGGCGTCTACCAGCGGCTGGTGATCCCAGCTCTTGCGCGTGCCCCGGCCCAGGGCGTCGGCCACCAGGCGGCGACGGCGCTGGCTGGCCAGGACCTGTTGGTGAAGGGTGGGGATGTCCCACTTGGCCCGGGCTTCGGCGAGGAAGGCGTCGAACAGCGCTCGATGCTCGGCCGACTGGCTGAGGTCGCGGTGTTCCTGAGGGTCGTTGGCTACATCGAAGAGTAGGCAGGGGTCGTCTTCGCTGTAGATGAATTTGTAGGCGCCCCGACGAATCATCATCAGCGGGCTGATGGTGCCTTCGGCCATGTATTCGCCGAAGACCTCATCGTGGCCGCCCTGCCCCAGCAGATGGGGAACCAGCGAGCGGCCGTCCAGGGGCAGGTCCGCCTCCACCCGGCCGCCGGCCAGTTCCACCAGGGTCGGCAGCAGGTCGGCGGTGGAAACTGCCGCGCTGACTCGCCCGGCGGCGAACTGCCCCGGCGCATGGATCAACAGCGGCACCCGGGCGGCCATTTCGAACCAGTGCATTTTGTACCAGAGGCCGCGCTCGCCGAGCATGTCGCCGTGGTCGCCGGAAAACAGGATCAGGGTGTTGTCCGCCAACCCGGTGTCTTCCAGGGTCTGCAGCAGCTTGCCGACGTTGCTGTCGATGTAGCTGCAGGCGCCGAAGTAGGCCCGCCGCGCATCGCGGATCTTATCCACAGGCAGCGGCTTGTCCCACAGGTCGTAGACCTTGAGCAGGCGCTGGGAATGCGGGTCCAGTTCGCTCTGCGGTGGGGTCTGGGGCAGTGGGATTTCGTCGTCGCGGTACAGTTCCCAGAAGGCCTTGGGAATGGTGTAGGGATCGTGGGGATGAGTCATGGACACGGTGAGGCAGAACGGCTGGTCGCCGGCTTCGCGCACATGGTCGAACAGGTACTGCTGGGCCTTGAACACCACCTCTTCATCGAAATCCAGCTGGTTGGTGCGCACGCAGGGCCCGGCCTGCAGCACCGAGGACATGTTGTGGTACCAGCTGGGACGCACCTCGGGCTCATCCCAGTTCACCGCCCAGCCGTAGTCGGCGGGGTAGATGTCGGTGGTCAGGCGCTCTTCATAGCCGTGCAACTGATCCGGGCCGCAGAAGTGCATCTTGCCCGACAGCGCGGTGCGGTAGCCCAGGCGCCGCAGGTAGTGGGCGTAGGTGGGCACGTCGGCGGGAAAGTCCGCAGCGTTGTCGTAGGCGCCGATCCTGCTCGGCAACTGCCCGCTGACCAGGGTAAAGCGCGACGGCGCGCACAGTGGGCTGTTGCAGTAGGCGGCATCGAATACCACGCCCTGGGCAGCCAGGCGGCTCAGGTGCGGCAGCTTGATCGGTGATGAACCGTAGAACGGCAGCAAGGGCGCGGCCATCTGGTCGGCCATGATGAAAAGAATGTTCTTGCGCTTCATGGATTCGCGGCATTCCATAGTCGATGGTTATGCGAAAGTGCTGCGATCGAGCATGTATTCCATGTCTTTGGCGGTAAAGCCCATGCACGGCAATGACTAGGATAAGCACAGCTTATGTATGAAGCCCTTGGCGACCTGTCCCTGGACCTGCTCCGGGTGTTTGAAGCAGCGGCCCGTTTGCGCAGCTTCACCGCCGCGGCGGTGGAACTGGGGACCACCCAGCCGGCCATCAGCCAGCAGATCAAACGGTTGGAGGAGCGGTTGAACGTGCGCCTGTTCGACCGGATCTACCGCGGTATCGAACTGACCGAATCCGGCGCCTTGCTACTGGAACAGGTGCAGGTCGGCTTGCAGAGCATCGATGCCGGCCTCAGTGCTCTGAGCCAGCAGCATCAGCACGAGGTGCTGCAGGTGGCCACGGACTTCGCCTTCGCCGCCTATTGGCTAATGCCGCGCCTGCATCGTTTTCATGAGGCCAATCCCCAGGTGGACGTCAGCCTGGTGACCAGTGAACGCAGCCACAGCATGCTGCGCAGCGATATCGACGTGGCGGTGCTGTTCGGCGACGGGCGTTTCAAGCACGGCGAAAGTCGCTGGCTGTTCAGCGAGGAAGTGTTTCCGGTGTGCAGCCCGCTGCTGCTCAAGGAGCGTCTGGCTCCCCTGCCCGCCCATGCCCTGCTGGAGATGCCGCTGCTGCACCTGCGGGGTGAAAACGCCAGCCACTGGTTCGACTGGAGCGGGGTGTTCCGCGAACTGGGCCTGGCTGGCGCCCCGCCCCCCGGGCAATTGCGTTTCGACAACTACACCCTGCTGATCCAGGCGGCCATCGGCGGTCAGGGCGTGGCCATCGGCTGGCGTCATCTGGTGGACGATTTGCTGGCGCAGGGGCTGTTGTGCCGGCCGATCGCCCAGAGTGCGCTGTCCGGCTACGGCTATTACGTGGTGCTGCCGCCACGCAAGCGCCGTGGCCCATTGATCCAGCGCTTCGTCGACTGGCTGATGGCCGAGCAAGCCGGCAGCGCTCAATCCCTCAATGGGCTGTTGTTGCCGTCCATTGCCTTGTAGGCGGCGCCTTGAACAGGCTCAACAGGGACAGTGCGCCGTTGCCCAGGCACACCAGCGACACCGACACCACCGCCAGGAAGGCCAGGTATTCCCAGCCGCCGCCCGGGCTGGTGTAGATCCAGCCGTGGGCGCCATGGACGAAGACAATCGCCCCCAGCAGCATCGGCAGCAGCCCCAGGGCGATCCAGCGCACGCCGACTCCGAGTATCAGCAACAAGCCCCCCACCAGCTCGGCGCACACCGCCGGGTAGGTCATCCACTCGGGCATGCCGGTGGCGCCGAACAGCTTGAGGGTGCCCGGCCAACCCAGGACCAGGACTTTGAACAGCGCATGGGCGATGTACATGGCGCCCAGGGCCAGGCGCAGGAACAGGGCGGCCCATTGTTCCGGTGCCGAGAGTGGTGATGCGATTGAGCGGGCAGGCATATGACAAGTCCTTGTGTGGTTGGGAATGTTGCCGATTGCTGAGTGTTCAGCGGTTAAACGATGGCCACCGAGGCGCCGGCCAGGAGCAGCACGCCGACGTGGAAGTTGCTGCGAAACAGGTCGTTGCAGGGCTCCGGGTGGTCCGGACTGAACAGGTTGAGCTGGTAGGCCAGGGACAAGGCGATCGGCAGCAGCACGATGAAAAAGCCCGGGTTGGCACCGGCCAGCAGGCCCGCGCCGCACCAGCACAGCACGGTCATGGCGTAGAACCCGGCGATCCAGGTCTTGCCCCGTTCGGCGAACAGCGTCGCGGTGGAGCGCAGGCCCATTTTCAGGTCGTCCTCACGGTCGCTGTAGGCATAGAGCGTGTCGTAGCCCAACTGCCAGAACAGGCAGCCCAGCCACAGCGCCAGCGCACTGGCTTGCAGGCTGCCGGTGGTTTCCACACTGGCCATGAGCACGCCCCAGTTGAACACCGCGCCGAGAAACGCCTGGGGCCAGTGGGTGAAGCGTTTGAACAGCGGGTAGATCAGGGTCAGCGGCACGCAGCCCAGGGCCAGCAGCACCGTCAGTGGTTGCAGCAAGGGCAGTAGTGCGGCCGCCAGCAGCAAGAGTACGACCAGGCAAGCCAGGGCCTGACTCAGGCTCAGTGAACCGTTGGCCAGGGGCCGCCGGCGGGTGCGGTTGACCTGGGCGTCAAAGCGTCGGTCGAGGATGTCATTGATGCAGCAGCCGGCACTGCGCATCAGCAGGGCGCCGAGGGCGAACACCAGCACCGTGCCGACCTGCGGAATACGTCCGGCGCAGAGTATCAACGCGGCCAGGGCCGGCAGCAGGGTCAGCCAGGTGCCGATGGGCCGGTCCAGGCGCATCAGGCGGGCGTAGGCCTGCCAGGAGCGGGGCAGCCGGGTGGCGACCCAATCGTGGGCGCGAATGTCATTGAGGTCGGGGCTTGTGGGCATCTTCGTTCCCTGAACTTGAGCACGGTCTTGATCGCAACTGAGGACGAGGTTTCAAGGGGTCGAAAAACACTCAGGTCAGTTGCTTTCACTGAACTTCGGGCAAGCCGTGGCCGTGATCGCACAGTTTGATTTTCAGTGCCATCTGCTCGCTTGTCGGATGCGCTAAAGTTGCCCGCGCCCGCCCCTTGGGGCAAGGGAACAATCCGCAATAGCCTCCTGCAGGATATGCAATATGCTCCGTGATGAAGTGCCCCGCGTCCCGCGTATCGACCTCAACCTGCTGCGGGTTTTCGATGCCGTCTATGAGGACCGCAGCATCCTGCTGGCCAGCAAGCGCCTGCATCTGAGCCAGTCGGCGGTCAGCCATGCCTTGACCCGGTTGCGTGAGTCCCTGCAGGACGAGTTGTTTATTCGCACCGCCAAGGGCATGCAGCCGTCGGCCCGTGCCGAAGCAATTGCCGGCCCGCTGCGCGAAGCACTGCTGACCATTCAGCGCACCGTGGGCGTGGAGGCGTTCGACCCCGCCAGCGCAACGCGGACCTTCACCCTTGCCGCCAATGACTATCTGAGTTCGGTGCTGCTGGCACCGCTGTTGCGGCGCCTGGCCCAGGAGGCTCCGGGGGTGGACCTGGTGGTGCGCCCGGCGACCCGCCTGGATCTGGCCGAGCAGATCGACGTCGGGCGCATCGACCTGGCCGTCGGGGTGTTTGCCGAGCTGCCGCAGCGAGTGCACAGCGCCCGTCTCTGGCAGCAGCAGGATGTGTTGCTGATGTGTCCCGAGCATCCCTTGCTCGACCTGCCCGAGTTGACCCTTGAGGCCCTGGCGGACCAGCCATTGATCACACTGTCGGTAGGCGGGCAGGAGGAAGGCGCGGTCAACGGCTACATTCTTGAGCGCGGTATTGCCCGGCAGTCGGAGATGTTCGATCGCCAGCGCCTGGAGCAGGCGCTGGCGGCGATTGGCCGCCGTCCCCAGTACAAGGTCACCCTGCCCCATGCCCTGGTGCTGCCGCAGTTGCTGGAACAGTCGCGGCTGGTGGCGATTGTGCCGGGGCCACTGGCCCGGGCTTTCGAACAGCGCTTTGGCCTGTGTCAGCGGGCGCTGCCACTGGCGGTTGAAGCGTCGTCGCTGTTGGCGATCTGGCATGGACGCAACACGGCAGACCCGGCCCATCTCTGGTTGCGCCAGCAGTTGCTGGAGGTGGCAGGCGCGCTGGCGCAACCGCTTTGAGCTGCTCGGCTTTCGGTGTTTTCATGGGGCCGGTGTTTTTTTCCACAGAGGGTGCTCAGCCTCTGTGACGAGCCTTGAGGCTTGGTCTTTTATCGCGAGGGTTTGCATGCAACGGATCAAGGGCTATCACGCCCACGTCTACTTCGACGCCAGTACCATCGGCCAGGCCCGGGCCTTGTGCGAGCAGGCCGCGCAGCTGTTTGACCTGAAAATGGGTCGGGTCCACGAGCGGCCGGTGGGGCCCCATCCGGACTGGAGTTGCCAGTTGGCGTTCGCCCCTGAGGTGTTTGCCCAGGTAGTGCCGTGGCTGGCCCTCAATCGCCGGGGGCTGGTGGTGTTCCTGCACCCCGATACCGGGGACGACTTGCTCGATCACACCGATCATGCGATCTGGATGGGGGCCATGCGGCCGCTGGATCTGACGGGGTTCTAAGGGGCTGGTGATTGCTTGTGCACACCATGCAAAAAGGGGGCGCAACCTTTGGTTGCGCCCCCCTGATCTTGCGGTCTGGTCTTTACCTTCAGCTGACCCGAGCCTTGCGTACGCCTTCGGAAAGGGCTGCGCACAGGCTCAGAACGCCATCCACCGCTTGCTCGGAAGACTCGGCATTGGCGATGTGGTCGATCAGCGCCGAGCCCACGACCACGCCGTCTGCCAGACGGGCGATGGCGGCGGCCTGCTCCGGGGTGCGGATGCCGAAACCGATGCTGATGGGCAGGTCGGTGTGGCGACGCAGGCGGGTCACGGCCTCTTCCACATGTTCCAGGGTGGCGGCGCCGGCACCGGTCACCCCGGCTACCGAAACGTAGTAGACAAAGCCGGAACTGCCGTCGAGCACCTTGGGCAGGCGCGCGTCGTCGGTGGTTGGGGTGGTCAGGCGGATGAAGTCGATGCCGGCGGCCTGGGCCGGGTCGCACAGCTCGCTGTTATGTTCCGGCGGCATGTCCACCACGATCAGTCCATCCACACCAGATGCCTTGGCGTCGGCAATGAAGCGCGCCACGCCGTAATGGTGAATCGGGTTGTAGTAGCCCATCAGCACCAGCGGGGTTTCATTGTTGCCTTCGCGGAACTCGCGGACCATCTGCAGGGTTTTCGCCAGGTTTTGCTTGGCCCCCAGGGCCCGGATGTTGGCCAGCTGGATCGCCGGGCCGTCGGCCATCGGATCGGTGAAGGGCATGCCCAGTTCGATCACGTCGGCACCCGCTGCGGGCAGGCCCTTGAGGATCGCCAGGGAAGTGTCGTAGTTCGGGTCGCCGGCAGTGACGAAGGTCACCAGGGCGGCGCGGTTCTGTTCCTTGAGCTTGGCAAAGCGGGTGTGCAGGCGGCTCATCAGTGTTTCTCCTGCTGGGACTGTTGCATGTGGTGCATGACGGTTTGCATGTCTTTGTCGCCGCGGCCCGAGAGGTTGACCACCATCAGGTGATCCTTGGGCAGGGTCGGCGCGCGCTTGAAGACTTCGGCCAGGGCGTGGGCGCTTTCCAGGGCCGGGATGATGCCTTCCAGGCGGCAGCACTGGTGGAACGCGGCCAGGGCTTCGTCGTCGGTCACCGAGGTGTATTCGACGCGGCCGATGTCGTGCAACCAGGCGTGTTCCGGGCCGATGCCGGGGTAGTCGAGGCCGGCGGAAATCGAGTGGGCGTCGATGATCTGGCCATCGTCGTCCTGCAGCAGGAAGGTGCGGTTGCCGTGCAGCACGCCCGGTACGCCGCCGTTCAGGCTGGCGGCGTGCTTGCCGGTCTCGATGCCGTAGCCGGCGGCTTCAACGCCAATGATCTGCACGCTTTTGTCGTCGAGGAACGGGTGGAACAGGCCCATGGCGTTGGAGCCGCCGCCGATGCACGCCACCAGGCTGTCCGGCAGGCGGCCTTCCTGGGCTTGCATCTGCTCGCGGGTTTCCTTGCCGATCACGGCCTGGAAGTCGCGGACCATGGCCGGATAAGGGTGCGGGCCGGCCACGGTGCCGATCAGGTAGAAGGTGCTGTCGACGTTGGTTACCCAGTCACGCAGGGCTTCGTTCATCGCGTCTTTCAGGGTGCCGGTGCCGGCGACGACCGGGATCACTTCGGCGCCCAGCAGCTTCATGCGGAACACGTTGGCCTGTTGGCGTTCGATGTCGGTGGTGCCCATGTAGATCACGCAATCCAGGCCAAAACGCGCGGCCACGGTGGCGGTGGCCACGCCGTGCATGCCGGCGCCGGTCTCGGCGATGATGCGTTTCTTGCCCATGCGCCGGGCCAGGAGGATCTGGCCGATGCAGTTGTTGATCTTGTGCGCGCCGGTGTGGTTCAGCTCTTCGCGCTTGAGGTAGATCTTGGCGCCGCCGCAGTGTTCGGTCAGGCGTTCGGCGAAGTACAGCGGGCTGGGACGGCCGACGTAGTCGCGCTGGAAGTAGGCCAGCTCCTTGAGAAACTCGGGATCTTCCTTGGCCTTTTCGTATTCACGGGCCAGGTCGAGGATCAGCGGCATCAGGGTTTCTGCCACATAACGGCCGCCGAACGCGCCAAACAGGCCGTTGTCGTCAGGACCATTACGCAATTGGGACTGGGTCATTGGAGCGCTCCCGGGGAAGTGTGTGGAATGACAGATTCGTGGAAGGACAATGGAGCCCACTCTACCCCTGACACTGGAGCCTGAAAACCGATAAGATCGCCGCAACCTGTCAGGAAAACTCACCTATCCCATGAGCCGCGACCTGCCCCCCCTGAACGCCCTGCGGGCCTTCGAAGCCACTGCCCGGCTCAACAGCGTCAGCCAGGCTGCCGAACAACTGCACGTGACTCACGGTGCGGTCAGCCGGCAGTTGAAGGTGCTGGAAGAACACCTGGGCCTGAGTCTTTTCGTCAAGGATGGCCGTGGCATTAAACTCACAGATGCCGGGGTTCGCCTGCGCGATGCCAGCAGCGAGGCCTTCGAGCGTCTGCGGGACGTCTGTGGCGAACTGACCCGGGGCAGTGCCGATGCGCCCTTCGTGCTCGGCTGCTCCGGCAGCCTGCTGGCGCGTTGGCTGATTCCGCGCCTGGGGCGCCTGAATGCCGACTTGCCGGACCTGCGCCTGCACCTTTCCGCTGGTGAAGGCGATCTGGACCCCCGGCGCCCGGGGCTGGATGCCTTGCTGGTGTTTGCCGAACCCCCCTGGCCGGCGGACATGCAGGTCTATGAGCTGGCCAGCGAGCGAATCGGGCCGGTGCTCAGCCCGCGCTATGCCGGTTACTCGCATTTGCGCGAAGCGCCAGCGGCGGCCCTGGCGGCGGAGTCGCTGCTGCACACCACCTCGCGTCCCCAGGCCTGGCCCAGTTGGGCACGGCACAACGGCATCAGCGCCGAGGCGCTGAAGTACGGGCAGGGTTTCGAGCATTTGTATTACTTGCTGGAAGCGGCCGTGGCCGGGCTGGGCGTGGCAATCGCTCCAGAGCCGCTGGTGGCCGAGGACTTGCTGGCGGGCAGGCTGGTTGCCCCGTGGGGGTTTTCCGACACCCCGGGGCAACTGGCGCTGTGGTTACCCAAGCGCGCCGCCGATGGGCGCGCCCGGCAATTGGCGCAGTGGTTGAAAAACGAACTGCGCCAGGCGCTTTAGTTACCGCGCTTGCACAGCAGGTAGGCGGCCAGCAGGCCGATGGCGCCTACCGCCACACCCGCGGTGGCCCAGGGGTGTTCCTGGGCGTATTCGCGGGTGGCGATTCCGGTTTCGCGGGTTTTCACTTTGACTTCTTCGTAGGCATCGCTGATCAGGCTGCGGGAATGCTTGAGCGCATTCTCGGCGTTGCTCTTGAGGGCCTTGAGGGTTTTGCGCGATTCGTCAGTCGCATCGTCCTTGAGGCTTTCCAGGGATTTGAGCAGGCTTTCGATCTCGGCTTCCATACTTTCCAGTGAGGCTTTGCGTAACGAGGTGTTGGCCATGTCGGCTCTCCTGAGGGGTAGTGAACGGACTCTGTAGGTTCCGACTGCGGCCTGTTCAGAAAGTGCAGAAAATCTGAACTAGCCGTGAGCAATGGCGCCCCAAGTAATAAGAAAAATCACTGCTAGGCTGTATTTCACAGCAAAAAAGGAGAGCGCCATGACCGATCATCACACCTACAAGAAAGTCGAACTGGTGGGTTCGTCGCCGAACAGCATCGAAGAGGCAATCAACAACGCGCTGGCCGAGGCGCACAAGAGCATCAAGCACCTGGAGTGGTTCGAAGTGACCGAAACCCGGGGTCATATCAAGGACGGTAAAGCGGCGCATTTCCAGGTCACCCTCAAGGTAGGCTTCCGGATTGCCAATAGTTGAAAGCTTGGGCTAGGCTCTGGAACTTGTGCGCTGGCCGAGTGCCATAGGAAGTGGCAAAGCGCTACAACTGTCTTGAGCCTCTGTCAGGCTGGCTGCAACGCCGCCTCTTTTGATCCGACCAGGGAATGTGACCGATGAAAAAACTAGTATTAGCTGCTGCTTTGTTGAGTCTTGCGGGAACTGCCCTTGCCGCCGGCAAGCCGTGCGAAGAGCTGAAAAGCGAGATCGCCGCGAAGATCGATGCCAAAGGCGCCACTCACTATTCACTGGAAGTGGTCGACAAAGGCGCGGCGGCTGACGGCAAAGTGGTTGGCTCCTGCGAAGCCGGCACCAAGGAGATTGTCTACAAGCGCGGTTGAGCCTTTGTAGAAGCCCATTGAAAAGCCGACGCATCAGCGTCGGCTTTTTTGTGCCCGAAAGCAGCCTTAGCCCTTAATCACCTGGGCCAGCAACTCATAGGAGTGCAGGCGATCGGCGTGTTCGTACAGGTCGCAGGTAAAGATCAGCTCGTCGGCGCCGGTCTGCTCGATCAGCACCTCCAGCTTGGCGCGGATCTTCGCCGGGCTGCCGATCATCGCCAACCCCAGGAAACTCGACACCGCCTCCTTCTCATGGGGCAGCCACAGGCCGTCCATGCTGTTGACCGGCTTGCGCTGGACCAGGCTCTGGCCGCGCATCAGGGCGAGAATCCGCTGGTACACCGAGGTGGCCAGGTAATCCGCGTGTTCATCGGTATCCGCGGCTACCAGAGGCACGCCTAGCATCACGTAAGGCTTGTCGAGCACCGCGGAAGGCTTGAAGTGATTGCGATAGACGCGAATCGCCTCATGCATGTAGCGCGGTGCGAAATGCGAGGCGAAGGCGTAAGGCAAACCCCGCTCTCCGGCCAGTTGCGCACTGAACAGGCTGGAGCCCAGCAGCCACACCGGTACGTTGGTGCCGGTGCCCGGTACTGCGATCACCCGTTGCTCCGGAGTTCGTGGGCCGAGGTAGGCCATCAGTTCCGCCACGTCCTCGGGGAAATCGTCGGCGCTGCCGGAGCGTTCCCGGCGCAGGGCGCGGGCGGTCATCTGGTCGGAACCCGGGGCGCGCCCCAGGCCCAGGTCAATGCGTCCCGGGTACAGGCTTTCCAGGGTGCCGAACTGTTCGGCGATCACCAGCGGTGCGTGGTTGGGCAGCATGACCCCGCCGGAGCCGACGCGAATGCTCGATGTCCCACCGGCCAGATAACCCAGCAACACCGAAGTGGCGGAACTGGCGATGCCATCCATGTTGTGGTGTTCGGCGACCCAGAAGCGGGTGTAGCCGAACTTTTCCACGTGCTGGGCCAGGTCCAGGGAATTGCGCAGGGATTGCGCCGGGCTGCCGTCTTCACGCACGGGCACCAGGTCGAGGGTCGAGAATTTAACAGCGGACAGCGGTTTCATAGGCCTGCTTCTCCATAGGGGTGCAGGCCTTTGTCATGAGCCAAAACCTGCCGAAATTTGTAAGTCAGACTCATGCAATGTGGGCATATACCCGAGTTTCAATAGTCAGAGTGAATTTGTCGGGTAAATAGACGTCGCGCACACCGGCTGAACTTTGCCGCCGGATCTATCCTCAGAACCCTTAGGCAACAGAAACAAGCGCGGTGCGACCCTTCGCACCCGGTTCTTGAGGAGAAAGAGATGAGTATCAAAAAGAAGGCTTCGGCTCATTGGGAAGGTGATCTGAAAACCGGCATCGGCTCGATCTCGACCGAAACCGGGGTGTTGCGTGAGGCGCCCTATGGCTTCAAGGCACGTTTTGAAGGTGGCAAGGGCACCAATCCGGAAGAGTTGATCGGTGCGGCCCATGCGGGCTGCTTCTCCATGGCGTTTTCGATGATTCTCGGTGATGCCGGGCTCAAGGCCGACAGCATCGATACCCAGGCCGAAGTGACCCTGGATCAGGTGGACGGCGGCTTCGCCATCACGGCGGTGCACCTGATCCTCAAGGCGAAGATCCCCGGCGCCAGCCAGCAGCAGTTCACGGAGCTGAGCAACAAGGCCAAGGAAGGGTGTCCGGTGTCCAAGGTGCTCAATGCCAAGATCAGCCTGGAAGCGACGCTGCTGGGTTGATCGTTGCGTCGGCAAGCCAGCTCCTGCTTCGGTTGGTAGGAGCCGGCATGCCGGTGAATGCGTCTGTGCGGCGGACAAGAACCTGTGGTCGAATACGCGACTGCGGCTTCAGCGCACGCTCGTGCGCGCCGTAGCAAGGGAGCTTGAGATCATGAAACGTTTTGCCTTGGCGGTTGTTTGCTGTGCGCTGGCCACATCGGCCTTCGCCGCCCCCAAGCCCTGCGAGGAACTCAAGGCCGAGATCGAAGCCAAGATCCAGGCCCAGGGCGTTGCCTCCTACACGCTGGAAATCGTCACCAACGACGAGGTCCACGACAACAATATGGTGGTCGGCAGCTGTGAGAACGGCACGAAGAAGATCATCTATCAGAAGAACGATCGCTGAGCCGGCTCACGGCACGCAGTTGATCAGGCGCTCCTCGGCGACGATCTCGCGCTTGGCGTTGTACAGCCGGGCGCTGGGAGTGAAGGCCAGGTTGCGCGCCTCCAGGCGATAGCGCTGGCCGGCTTCAAAATGGTCGTAGCGCAGGCTCAGGTAGCACAGTCGCTCCTGGGGATCGGTGGTCATGCCCATGCCGCCGCCGAACACCTCGAAGTCGAAACGCACCATCAGCTCGTGGCTGCCGGGGCTGACCTGGAAGAAACGCCCGTCCCGCAGGCGCTGGTTGTCCAGGCGCTCGGCCATGACCAGCTTGCCCCCCGGCGTCGGCGTGGCCAGGTCGATCCAGGCCTGTTGCGGATCGACACTGGGCAGGGGCGTGCTGCAGGCACTGAGGGTGGCAAGGGCGAGGATCAACAGAAGTGGGCGCATGACGGAGGCCGAGTAAGCGAAAGGCCCTCAGCATAGCGCCGATCAATTGCGCTGGCAGCCCGCCGCCAGCAGGGTGTGCTGCTCATCAGCCAGCAGGTGGCGGTCCTGGGGGCGGCGTGAGGTCGATCCAGGCTTGCGCCGGGGCCGGTTCGGGCAGTCCGGCGTCGCCGGCGAAAGACAAGAGTGCGGCCGTCGGCAGCAACACGCACGTGGCGAAACTCCAGGTTGGCGAGATAGTCTTGCGGGCAGACTCTCTGTGGATGATTCCAATTGAATAGGCCGCGTTCAAGCCATGGGTTACTTGATCCTCTTTTGCGCTTTTTGTTTGCGGCCCTGACGCTTTTGCTGCTCAACGGTTGCAGCAGCGTTGCGTACTACAGCCAGTTGGCCAGCGGCCAGATGCACCTGTTGCGGGCTCGCACGCCGGTGGCCCAGGTGGTCGCCGACCCCACCCGCGACCCGACCCTGCGGGCCCATCTGGCCCAGTCGCAACGGGCCCGTAGCTTTGCCAGCCAGCATCTGCACCTGCCGGATAACAACAGCTACCGGCTGTACGTCGACATCGGCCGGCCCTATGTGGTGTGGAACGTGTTTGCTACCCCGGAGTTTTCCCTGAGCCCGCAGACCCATTGCTTCCCCATTGCCGGTTGCGTGGCCTACCGCGGCTACTACAACCAGGGCGCCGCCCGGGGCGAGGCGGCGCTGCAGCGGCAAAAAGGCATGGACGTGGCGATCGGCGGGGTGGAGGCCTATTCGACCCTGGGCTGGTTCGATGACCCGATCATCAGTTCGATGATGCATTGGGGCGATGAGCGTCTGGCGACCCTGATCTTCCATGAGCTGGCGCACCAGCGCTTCTATGTGAAGGACGACACCGAGTTCAATGAATCCTTCGCCACTTTCGTCGAGCAGGAAGGCACTCGCCAGTGGCGGGCCTATCGTGGGTTGCCGCCCCAGGACAACGCTGATGTCCGTCAACGGGATCAGTTCATCCAGCTGTTGCTGGATGCTCGCAAACGCCTGGAGCAGCTGTATGCCCAACCCTTGTCCGCCGAGCAGATGCGCCAGCGCAAGGCCCAGGAGTTCGAGGTGCTGCGCCGGGATTATCGGCAGCTGCGGGACCGCGAGTGGGCCGGTTCCAAGCGCTATGACGCCTGGATCAACGCACCGTTGAACAACGCCCGGCTGCTGCCCTTCGGTCTGTACGACCAATGGGTGCCGGCGTTTGCCGCGCTGTTCAAGGAGGTCAATGGCGACTGGCCGGCGTTCTTCCTTGCAGTGGAGAAACTGGGGCGCCTGCCGGCCGAGCAGCGCAAGGCTGATTTGCTCAGGCTGCAGAGCGCCTTATCCGCCAAGCCGGCTCCCACCCCTGACCTGTAGGCGCCGGCTTGCCGGCGAACAGCGGTTCTAACGCCGCAAAAACGCCTGATGCAACTCGGCCAGCGTCTCAAAGTGATAGGCCGGAGCTTCGGCACTCAGTTCCTCACGGCTGCCGAATCCATACCCCACCGCCGCCGCATCCAGGCCATTGCGCTTGGCGCCGATCAGGTCGTGCTTGCGATCGCCGATCATCAGGGTGCTGGCCGGGTCCAGCTGTTCCTGCTCCAGCAAATGGGCGATCAGCTCCACTTTGTCGGTGCGGGTGCCGTCCAGTTCGCTGCCGTAGATCACCTTGAAGTGCCGGGCGAAGTCGAAATGGCGGGCGATTTCCCGGGCGAACACCCAGGGCTTGGAGGTGGCGATGTACAGCTGGCGCCCTTGCCCGCCGAGGGTTTCCAGCAGCGGCGCGACCCCGTCGAAGACCCGGTTCTCATACAGGCCGGTGACCTTGAAGCGTTCGCGATAGAAGTTCACCGCCTCCCAGGCCCGGGCTTCGTCGAAACCATAGAACTGCATGAAGGCCTGCAACAGCGGCGGGCCGATGAAGTGCTCCAGCCGGGTCAGGTCCGGCTCGTCGATCCCCAGCTTGCCCAGGGCGAACTGGATCGAGCGGGTAATGCCTTCGCGGGGATCGGTCAGGGTGCCGTCGAGGTCGAACAGGACGGTTTGGTAATGCATGGCAGTTCCTCGGCAGTCAGTAGCAGATCAGGGACGGTCGTAGCCTTCGGCCAGGTGCAGGTCCTTGAGCTTCACGTAGTTGGCGGCGCTGTAGGTGAAGAAGGCGCGCTCCTTGTCGGTCAGCGGGCGCGACTGCTTCACCGGGCTGCCGACGTAGAGAAAGCCGCTTTCCAGGCGCTTGCCCGGTGGCACCAGGCTGCCGGCGCCGACGATCACGTCGTCTTCCACCACCGCGCCGTCCATGACGATGCTGCCCATGCCGATCAGCACCCGGCTGCCGATGCGGCAACCGTGGAGCATGACTTTGTGGGCGATGGTCACGTCGTCGCCGATCAGCAGCGGGAAGCCGTCGGGGTTGAAGGGGCCGGCGTGGGTGATGTGCAGCACGCTGGCATCCTGCACGCTGGTGCGCGCGCCGATGCGGATGCGGTGCATGTCGCCGCGGATCACCGTCAGGGGCCAGACCGAGCTGTCGGCGCCGATCTCGACGTCGCCGATGACCACTGCCGAGTGGTCGACAAAGGCCCGTTCGCCCAGGCTCGGGGTGTGGTTCTGATAGCTGCGAATGGCCAAGTGCGAATGCCTCTCTGAGATTTATTAATGGGGGCTATAGCTGCGGTGGCTGCTCATTGTAATTAAGATGGTGCTACGTTTCCCTGCATGTTTCTTCCAGCCAAGGTGCCCACCGTGAGTGTGAACAACCCTCTTCTGCAGCCCTACGACCTGCCGCCGTTCTCGGCGATCCGCGCCGAGCATGTGCAACCGGCCATCGAACAGATCCTGGCTGACAACCGCGCCGCTATCGCTGAAATCCTCAAGACCCAAGCCACCCAGCCCACCTGGGCCGGTCTGGTATTGGCCATGGACGAGCTCAATGACCGCCTGAGCGCGGCCTGGAGCCCGGTCAGCCACCTCAACGCGGTGTGCAACAGCGCCGAACTGCGTGAAGCCTACGAGGCCTGTCTGCCGGCCTTGAGCGCCTACTCCACGGAAATGGGCCAGAACCGCGAGCTGTTCCAGGCCTTCGACGCCCTGGCCAAGAGCCCCGAAGCCGCCGGTTTCGACGTGGCGCAGAAAACCATCCTCGAACACTCCCTGCGGGACTTCCGCCTGTCGGGTATCGACTTGCCGCCCGAGCAGCAACAGCGCTACGCAGAGGTACAAAGCCGGCTCTCGGAGCTGGCCAGCCGTTTCTCCAACCAGTTGCTGGACGCCACCCAGGCCTGGACCAAGCACATCACCGACGAAGCGGCCCTGGCCGGCCTGACCGACTCGGCCAAGGCGCAAATGGCCGCCGCGGCCCAGGCCAAAGGCCTGGACGGCTGGCTGATCACCCTGGAATTCCCCAGCTACTACGCGGTGATGACCTACGCCCAGGACCGTGCCCTGCGTGAAGAGGTCTATGCCGCCTACTGCACCCGGGCGTCGGACCAAGGCCCTAACGCCGGTCAGAACGACAACGGCCCGGTGATGGAAGAGATCCTCGACCTGCGTCAGGAACTGGCCAAGCTCCTGGGCTTTGCCAGCTTTTCCGAGCTGAGCCTGGCCACCAAGATGGCCGAGTCCAGCGATCAGGTGCTGAGCTTCCTGCGGGACCTGGCCAAGCGCAGCAAACCCTTTGCCGCTCAGGACCTGGAACAGCTGCGCGCCTATGCCGCCGAACAGGGTTGCCCCGACCTGCAAAGCTGGGACAGCGGTTTCTATGGCGAGAAGCTGCGCGAGCAGCGTTACAGCGTGTCCCAGGAAGCCCTGCGCGCCTACTTCCCCATCGACAAGGTACTTGGCGGCCTGTTCGCCATTGTCCAGCGCCTGTACGGCATCGAGATTGCCGAGCAGCAGGGCTTCGACAGCTGGCACCCGGACGTGCGCCTGTTCGAAATCAAGGAAAACGGTCAGCACGTTGGCCGTTTCTTCTTCGACCTCTACGCCCGCTCCAACAAGCGTGGCGGTGCCTGGATGGACGGTGCCCGCGACCGTCGCCGCACCGTTGACGGTGTGTTGCAGAGTCCGGTGGCCAACCTGGTGTGCAACTTCACCCCGGCCGACAGCGGCAAGCCTGCACTCCTGACCCACGACGAAGTCACCACCCTGTTCCACGAGTTCGGCCATGGCCTGCACCACCTGCTGACCCGGGTCGAGCATGCCGGAGTCTCCGGTATCAATGGCGTGGCCTGGGACGCGGTGGAGCTGCCGAGCCAGTTCATGGAGAACTGGTGCTGGGAGCCCGAAGGCCTGGCGCTGATCTCCGGTCACTATGAAACCGGCGAGCCGCTGCCCCAGGACCTGCTGCAGAAGATGCTGGCAGCGAAGAACTTCCAGTCCGGGCTGATGATGGTGCGCCAGCTGGAATTCTCGCTGTTCGACTTCGAACTGCATGCCACCCACGGCGATGGCCGCAGCGTGCTGCAAGTGCTGGAAACCGTGCGTGACGAGGTCTCGGTGATGCGTCCGCCGGCCTACAACCGCTTCCCCAACAGCTTCGCCCACATCTTTGCCGGCGGTTATGCCGCGGGTTACTACAGCTACAAGTGGGCGGAAGTGCTGTCGGCCGATGCCTTCTCCAAGTTCGAGGAAGATGGCGTGCTCAACCCGGCCACCGGGCGGGCGTTCCGCGAGGCGATCCTGGCCCGTGGCGGCTCCCAGGAGCCGATGGTGCTGTTTGTCGATTTCCGCGGACGGGCGCCGTCGATTGACGCACTCTTGCGCCACAGCGGCCTCAGCGAGGACGCGGCAGCATGAGTGACGCACCCGTGAAGACCAAAAAACGCTTTATCGCCGGGGCGGTATGCCCGGCGTGCAGTGAGCAGGACAAGCTGATGATGTGGAGTGAGGACGACGTACCCCATCGCGAGTGCGTGGCCTGTGGCTACTCCGACACCCTCAACGAGCAGGGCCTGTCGGTGCCCAAGGAACTCGGGACCCGGGTCAACAGCGCGACGCCCAAGGTGGCCGACACCAAGGTGCAATCGGTGCAGTTCTTCCCCAATCCCAAGTTGAAGAAAAAAACCGACTGACCACGCCAGACAAAGCCGGCTCCCTCTTAGGAGCCGGCTTGCCGGCGAAACGATTCGCCCCCCTTCCTTCGCCCCGTGGGCTTTGGCGAGCCAGCTCGCTCCTACGTGGCCCCCTGACCCCCCACCGTTTCGAACCAGCTTTTCACCGAACAGGTGGCGAACACACGGGTGCTGCAGCCGCCATTGGCCAGCAATGCCCCGTGAGCCAACTGTCATAGAAACCTGAAGCTGATACGTAATTTTCCGCCGCTTCTGATCTTTTTTTCGCCTGAAACGGTTCATCCAAATGCTTAGCCTGCTACCATTTGTAACCAAATTTTGCTGATGTGCTCATAAAAACCGGGCCTTGCCCGGCCTTCTGCGTTGCCAAAACACAAAGTCGCGCCATGACGCGGCTGACCTTTCCATCAATGCCTGATGAGGTGCACCCATGTCTGATCAAGATCGAGACAACCCGCGGCGTGAGTTTTTGCGTAAATCCTTGACCTTGATCCCTGTGGTCACTGTCGCCAGTACCGGCCTGGGCAGTTCCATGCTGGCGGCCGCGCCCGAGACGGCCGTCGCTGCCAGGCCGGCGGCGCCGAGCAAGCTGCCCAGCGGCAGCCAGAACTATGAGCCTAGTTACTTCAGCGCCGAAGAGTGGGCCTTCATCAAGGCGGCGGTGGAACGCCTGATCCCGGCGGACGAAATGGGGCCAGGTGCCCTGGAAGCCGGGGTGCCGGAGTACATCGACCGTCAAATGAACACCCCCTACGCCGCCGGCGCCCTGTGGTACATGCAAGGCCCGTTCAAGGCCGACGCCGCACCGGAGATGGGTTGGCAGAGCAAGCTGGTGCCCAAAGACATCTATCGCCTGGGCATTGCCGCTGTGGATGCATGGTGCAAAGACCTCAAGGGTCAAGTTTTTGCTGCGCAAGACAGCGCTACCCGAGACGCTTTGCTCAAGCAGCTGGAAGCTGGAACCCCGCAGTTCGATGCGCTCCCGGCCAAGCTTTTCTTCAATCTGCTGTTGCAGAACACCAAGGAAGGCTTCTTCAGCGATCCGATCCACGGCGGCAATAAAGGCCTGGTGGGCTGGACCCTGATCGGCTTTCCCGGCGCGCGCGCCGATTTCATGGATTGGGTGGAGCGCAACGAGCAATACCCCTTCCCGGCAGTATCGATTCGCGGCCAGAGGGCTTGAGCATGGCAACAGTGATGAAGAAGGTCGACGCGGTGATCGTCGGTTTCGGCTGGACCGGCGCGATCATGGCCAAGGAGCTGACCGAAGCCGGGCTCAACGTGCTGGCGCTGGAGCGCGGGCCAATGCAGGACACCTACCCTGACGGCAGTTATCCCCAGGTGATCGACGAGCTCACCTACAGCGTGCGCAAGAAACTCTTCCAGGACATTTCCAAAGAAACGGTGACCATTCGCCACAGCGTCAACGACGTGGCCTTGCCCAACCGGCAACTCGGCGCCTTCCTGCCGGGCAACGGCGTGGGCGGTGCCGGCCTGCACTGGTCTGGCGTGCACTTTCGCGTCGACCCCATCGAACTGCGCATGCGTAGTCACTACGAAGAGCGCTACGGCAAGCATTTCATCCCCAAGGACATGACCATCCAGGACTTCGGCGTCAGCTACGAAGAGCTGGAGCCGTTCTTCGACTTCGCGGAAAAGGTCTTCGGCACCTCGGGCCAGGCCTGGACCGTGAAGGGCCAGTTGGTGGGCGACGGCAAGGGCGGCAACCCTTATGCACCGGATCGCTCGGACCACTTCCCCCTGGAGTCGCAGAAAAACACCTATTCCGCACAGCTGTTCCAGAAAGCCGCCCATGAAGTGGGCTACAAGCCCTACAACCTGCCGTCGGCCAATACCTCAGGGCCTTACACCAACCCTTATGGCGCGCAAATGGGCCCGTGCAATTTCTGCGGCTTCTGCAGCGGCTACGTCTGCTACATGTATTCCAAGGCCTCGCCCAACGTGAACATCCTGCCGGCCCTCAAGCCGTTGCCGAATTTCGAGTTGCGCCCCAATTCCCACGTGCTCAAGGTCAACCTCGACAGCAGCAAGACCCGCGCCACGGGCGTCACCTATGTCGACGGCCAGGGCCGGGAGATCGAGCAGCCGGCGGACCTGGTGATCCTCGGCGCCTTCCAGTTGCACAACGTGCGGCTGATGCTGCTGTCGGGCATTGGCAAGCCCTACGACCCGATCAGCGGCGAAGGCGTGGTGGGCCGGAACTTCGCCTACCAGAACATGGCCACCATCAAGGCCTACTTCGACAAGGACGTGCACACCAACAACTTCATCGGCGCCGGCGGCAATGGTGTGGCGGTGGACGACTTCAACGCCGACAACTTCGACCACGGCCCGCACGGCTTCGTCGGCGGCTCGCCGATGTGGGTCAACCAGGCCGGCAGCCGGCCGATCGCCGGCACCTCGAACCCGCCGGGCACCCCGACGTGGGGCAGCGCCTGGAAGAAGGCCACTGCCGATTACTACACCCACCAGGTATCCATGGACGCCCACGGCGCGCATCAGTCCTACCGTGGCAACTACCTGGATCTGGACCCGGTTTACCGCGATGCCTACGGCTTGCCTCTGCTGCGGATGACCTTCGACTGGCAGGAAAACGACATCAAGATGAACCGCTTCATGGTCGAGAAGATGGGCAAGATCGCCGAGGCGATGAACCCCAAGGCCATTGCCCGGTTGGGCAAGCAGGTGGGCGAGCACTTCAACACCGCGTCCTACCAGACCACCCACCTGAACGGTGGCGCGATCATGGGCACCGATCCCAAGACCAGCGCCCTGAACCGCTACTTGCAGAGCTGGGACGTGCACAACGTCTTCGTTCCCGGGGCTTCGGCCTTCCCCCAGGGCCTGGGCTACAACCCCACCGGCCTGGTGGCGGCGCTGACCTACTGGTCGGCCCGGGCGATCCGCGAGCAGTACCTGAAAAACCCCGGCCCGCTGGTGCAGGCATAAGGAGCGATGACCATGAAAGCACTCGTTATCGCTACCCTGGCGCTGCTGGGCAGCGCCTCTGTCAGCGCCGCCGAAGTGGATCAGCAGGCCCTGGTGAAGCAGGGCGAGTACCTGGCCCGTGCCGGTGACTGCGTGGCCTGCCACACCGCCAAGGACGGCAAGCCGTTCGCTGGCGGGCTACCGATGGAAACCCCCATCGGGGTGATCTATTCCACCAACATCACCCCGGACAAGACCGGTATTGGCGACTACAGCTTCGAGGACTTCGACCAGGCCGTGCGCCATGGCGTGGCCAAGGACGGCAGCACCCTGTATCCGGCCATGCCCTTCCCGTCCTATGCCCGGGTCAGCGACGCCGACATGCAGGCGCTGTACGCTTACTTCATGAAAGGCGTGGCCCCGGTGGTCAGGGACAACCAGGACAGCGACATTCCCTGGCCCCTGAGCATGCGCTGGCCGCTGTCGATCTGGCGCTGGATGTTCGCCCCGAGCGTGGAGACCCCGGCGCTCGCGACCGGCAGCGATCCGGTGATCAGCCGCGGTGCCTATCTGGTGGAGGGCCTGGGCCACTGTGGCGCCTGCCACACGCCACGGGCCCTGACCATGCAGGAGAAGGCCCTGAGCGCCAGCGACGGCAGTGCTTTCCTGTCCGGCAGTGCGCCGCTGGAGGGCTGGATCGCCAAGAGCCTGCGCGGTGACCACAAGGATGGCCTGGGCAGCTGGAGCGAAGAGCAGCTGGTGCAGTTCCTCAAGACCGGCCGCAGCGATCGCAGTGCGGT
Source organism: Pseudomonas sp. B21-059 (assembly GCF_026016285.1). Lineage (NCBI taxonomy): Bacteria > Pseudomonadati > Pseudomonadota > Gammaproteobacteria > Pseudomonadales > Pseudomonadaceae > Pseudomonas > Pseudomonas sp. B21-059. The sequence goes on from NZ_CP087201.1 coordinate 53,309, forward strand.
GTTCGGCGGCATGAGCGATGTGGTGGTGCACAGCATGCAGTACATGAGCGAGGCCGACCTGACGGCTATTGCCCGCTACCTCAAGTCGCTGCCGGCCAATGATCCCAAGGATCAGCCGCACTCGTATGACCAGCAGGTGGCCGAAGCCCTGTGGAAAGGTGACGACAGCCAGCCCGGCGCGGCGGTGTACATCGACAACTGCGCAGCCTGCCATCGCACCGACGGCCAGGGCTACACCCGGGTGTTCCCGGCGCTGGCGGGCAATCCGGTGCTGCAATCGGCGGATGCCACCTCGCTGATTCACATCGTGCTCAAGGGCGGCACCTTGCCGGCCACCCACAGCGCGCCGTCGACCTTCACCATGCCGCCTTTCGCCTGGCGCCTGTCGGACCAGGAGGTGGCCGATGTGGTCAACTTCATCCGCGGCAGCTGGGGCAACCAGGCGTCGGCGGTGAAGGCCGGGGACGTGGCGGCGTTGCGCAATGGCGACCTGCAGAGCACGTCCAACGATGATTTGGGGCCGTTCACTGGTCGCTAGCGTCGAGGCCGGCGCCCGCTGCGGGCGTCGGTCCGGTGGTGGCTGTTCAGTCCTGGGTGAAGCGCTGGATGCCCAAGCGGCTTTCCAGTTGATAGCCGGCGATGCAGTCCGCCAGTCCGGCGTTCATCAGGTCTTCCCAGCTGGCGGGGAGCAGGCCGATGCCATCGTGGTGGGGGCTCCAGCGCACCGCGGCGAACTTCGGGTCCGCTTCATCGAAAGGTTGCTGGTCGTTCACTGTGGCCTTTTCGATGTCCTGGGTGCACAGCTCGAATTCGCAGGCCAGGCCCCAGAGCTGGCCGTCGGGCGCCCTGACGATGATCAGGTCGGCGCCTTGTTCGTAGCTGGGGAGGTAGGCATCCGCTGCGTAGAAGATCTTTTCCAGCCTGCCAGGTGTCCTGGGCATGTTTGCGCTCCTGTTCTTTGAGCCTGCCTTATACCCCAACGCCACAAACCTGTAGGAGCCGGCTTGCCAGCGAAGGTGCGGCCTGTGTCGCGCCGGGGAGCGTTCACTTGCGGGGGGTGGGTTTCGGTCCGGCGGTGCTGGTCAGATAAATCCGGCTCCATTACTGTGTATGCATACAGTAATGGAGCGCTCCCATGTTCACCCCCCTGCCTCCCCGTGGTCGCGGTACCGCGAGCAATCCGCACAATCGTTTCGCGCCCAATCGTTCGGTGGCCGAGGACGACGGCTGGTACCAGGAAGTGCCGCTGACCCAGGGCACCGAGGTGCGTTTTGAAACGGCGAAATCCATCATTACCCGCAACACCTCGCCTGACCTGCCCTTCGATCGCTCGATCAACCCCTATCGCGGCTGTGAGCACGGCTGCATCTATTGCTACGCGCGGCCCAGCCATGCCTATTGGGATATGTCCCCGGGGCTGGATTTTGAAACCAAGCTGATCGCCAAGAGCAACACCGCCGCGCTGCTGGAGCAGCAACTGTCCAAGCCCGGCTATCGCTGTGCCCCGATCAACCTGGGGTCCAATACCGACCCCTACCAGCCCATCGAGCGTGAGCAGCAACTGACCCGACGCACCCTCGAAGTGCTGCTGCGCTATCGGCATCCGGTGACCATCGTCACCAAGGGCTCGCTGATCCTGAGGGACCTGGACCTGCTGGTCGAGCTGGCCCGGCAGCGGCTGGTGGCGGTGATGATCAGCCTGACCACCCTGGACGATGAGTTGAAGCGCATTCTCGAACCCCGGGCGGCGGCGCCCAAGGCGCGTTTGCGGGCGATCCGGGTGATGCGTGAAGCGGGCGTTCCGGTGGGGGTGCTGTGTTCGCCGATGATCCCGATGATCAACGACAGCGAACTGGAAAGCCTGCTCAGCGAGGCCCATGCCGCAGGGGCGCAGAGTGCGGCCTACATGATGCTGCGCCTGCCCCTGGAGGTGGCGCCGCTGTTCGAGGAGTGGCTGGCGGCGCATTACCCGCAGCGGGCCGCCCATGTGCTCAGCCTGATCCGCCAGAGCCGGGGTGGTGAGCTCTACGACAGCCGTTTCGGCAGCCGCATGCGCGGTGAGGGGCCCTTCGCCGACCTGTTGGCCCAGCGTTTCGCCAAGGCGCTCAAGCGCCTGGGGCTCGATCGGCGCGCGGGCTTCGATCTTGATTGCTCGGCCTTCTGTCCGCCGGGGGGGCAGATGTCGTTGCTGTGAGAAGCATTGGCCTATGGTTGCCTAGCGGATGTTGCTGACGGAGGTCCGCTGGTCACCTTTTGACATCGCCCATAGTGGCGTTCTAGAGCGTTCCATTCAGTTTGAGTTAAGTTTTTAGCGCTACCTTGCCCATCAAGTGACCGACGGGTCGCGGTCGGCGCCCCGGTTATTTTTTAATCGATTACTGGCGTCGTGCCGGATAATTCTGGAAAATTCACCAAATCCGACAGAGAGGCTGAATCATGAGTGACAAGGATAAACAGCCGTTGGCTGCGTCGGCTCCCGCACCCACCGAGGTTGCCGAAACCGCCGATGCAGCGCTGCAGCATATCGTTGACGGCTTTTTGCATTTTCATCATGAAGTCTTCCCGCAGCAGGAAGAACTGTTCAAGAAACTCGCCACCGCCCAGCGGCCAAGGGCGATGTTCATTGCTTGCGCGGATTCGCGCATCGTTCCCGAACTCATTACCCAGAGCTCTCCCGGCGACCTGTTCGTGACCCGCAACGTGGGCAACGTGGTGCCGCCCTATGGGCAGATGAACGGGGGTGTTTCCACGGCGATCGAATACGCGGTGCTGGCCCTTGGGGTGCACCACATCATCGTCTGCGGGCACTCGGACTGCGGCGCCATGCGCGCGGTGCTCAATCCGCAAAGCCTGGAGAAAATGCCTACGGTCAAGGCCTGGCTGCGGCACGCCGAAGTGGCGCGGACCATGGTCCACGAGAACTGCGATTGCGCCGATGAATCCTCCAGCATGCATGTGCTGACCGAGGAGAACGTCATCGCCCAGTTGCAGCATCTGCGCACCCACCCTTCGGTGGCTTCGCGCATGGCCAACGGCCAATTGTTCATCCATGGCTGGGTCTACGACATCGAGACCAGTTCGATCAAGGCCTACGACGCGGACAAGGGTTGTTTCCTGCCGCTCGATGGCACTCATCCGATCCCCGTGGCGACGCCCAAAGCGCGCTTCTAATCCCGCCTAAATACACCTGAGTGGTTGTAGCCAGGGCCGCCGTTTGGCGGTCCGGCTTTGCCACGCCTGAACAAAAGTCAGGAGAACTGTCATGCGTGCAGCACAGTTGAAAAGTGTCCTGCCACGGGAGCTGCTGGCTTCGGTGGTGGTGTTTCTGGTGGCCCTGCCCCTGTGCATGGGGATCGCCATTGCCTCGGGCCTGCCGCCAGCCAAGGGCCTGATCACCGGGATCATCGGCGGGCTGGTGGTGGGCTGGTTGGCGGGCTCGCCCTTGCAGGTCAGCGGTCCGGCTGCCGGGCTGGCGGTGCTGGTGTTCGAACTGGTGCGCCAGCACGGTGTGGCCATGCTCGGGCCGATCCTGCTGTTGGCCGGGCTGCTGCAATTGCTGGCCGGGCGTCTGCGCCTGGGGTGCTGGTTCCGGGTCACGGCGCCGGCGGTGGTCTACGGCATGCTGGCGGGGATTGGTGTGTTGATCGTGCTGTCCCAGGTGCATGTGATGCTCGATGCCGCGCCCCAGGCCTCGGGGCTGGCTAACCTTGTCGGTTTCCCTCAGGCGCTGGCCCAGGCCTTGCCGAGTCTGGGTTGGCAGGCGGGCTTGCTGGGGTTGTCGACCATCGCGCTGATGTGGGGGTGGGACAAGTGGCGGCCACAATCGCTGCGCTTCATTCCGGGGGCGTTGCTGGGTGTGGGCCTGGCGACCCTGGCCAGCCTGGTGCTGGCCCTGGAGGTGAAGCGGGTCGAGGTGCCGGCCAACCTGAGTGAGGCCATCGACTGGCTGCGCCCCGCCGACCTGCTCAATCTGGCGGACCCCAACCTGTTGATCGCGGCCTTCGCCGTGGCCTTCATTGCCAGCGCCGAGACCTTGCTGTCTGCCGCGGCGGTGGATCGCATGCACAGCGGCGTGCGTTCGGACTTCGACCGTGAACTGTCGGCCCAGGGCGTGGGCAATATGCTCTGCGGCCTGCTTGGGGCCTTGCCGATGACCGGGGTCATCGTGCGCAGTTCGGCCAACGTCCAGGCCGGGGCCCAGACCCGTTTCTCGACGATCTTCCATGGTCTGTGGCTGCTGGGTTTCGTGTTGCTGCTGTCCAGCGTGCTGCAGAGCATTCCGGTGGCGAGCCTGGCCGGGGTGCTGGTCTACACCGGCTTCAAGCTGGTGGACCTCAAGGTCTTTCGCGGCCTGGGGCGCTACGGGCGGATGCCGATGTTGACCTACGCGGTGACGGCCCTGGCGATTGTCTTCAGCGATCTGCTGACCGGGGTGCTGATAGGTTTTGCCCTGACGCTGGCCAAGCTGGCGTTCAAGGCCTCGCGCTTGAAGATCAGCCTGATCGACCTTCCCGCCGCCGGCGAGATGGAGCTGCGTCTGATGGGGGCCGCGACCTTTCTCAAAGTGCCGGCCCTGACTCGGGTTCTGGCGAGCATTCCACCGGCGACGACGGTGCATGTGCCTCTCAACCACCTCAGTTACATCGATCACGCCTGCCTGGAGCTGCTGGAGGAATGGACTCGGGCCAATCAGGCCAAGGGGTCGCGGTTGATGATCGAGGCGCGGGGCTTGAAGCGACGCCTGGAAGGACGCTTGAGCAGTGGTGGTGGGATTGGAGTGGCGTCAGCAAGAAGTTGATGGCAGCAGGGAATGGGCTGCCCCCTTCGCCACAAGGCTCGTTGCGAGCCTTGCTGGCGAGGAGTGGGTTCAGGCGGCGGGCTGGTCGAGCTCTAGCTCCACGCCCAGCTGGCGTGACAGGCAGGGCCAGCGTTTCCAGGCGGCCTCGGTGTCCGGGCTGTTGAGTTTGTCGCGGTAGGCTTCCACTGATTCCAGGGCGAAGCTTTCTTCGTCGAGCATGGCGTCGACCGCGTGGTGTACCGCTTCGTCCAGCTGGTTGGCGAAGGTTTCACCGATCAGTTGGTGGGCGATGAGGTTGGCGACCGTCATGTCCAGGGGGATCAGTGGACGGCCGAAGTGCTTGATGTACAGATCGTTAACCTCTTCCACCAGGCGCAGTGCCAGGTAGGCTTCGTCCAGCAGGCTGTCGAGGCCGACGTGGCCGTCCATGATGGCCGGCGGCTGGAGGAAGAATTGCTCGGCGATCTTCAGTACAGGCTTGATCTGCGATTCGATGCCGGCTTCACGGGCCACCGCATTAGCGGCGTCCAGCAGGTCCGGAACCTGGTCGATGTAGGCGCTGACGAAACGGGTCATGACGTCCTTGGCGTCGACTTCGGGCAGCTGGATGGCAGGGTGCAGGTGAGGCAGTTGCGTTTCCAACTGACGGGTCAGAAGGCCTGTGCTGGCTTCGTGTTGCCGGGCCAGTTGGATCTGCTCGCGCAATGCGGCGGTGTTCATGAAAACTCCAGGGAACAAGGGCAATTGAATAGGGAGAACATAAGTTAGCCTGCTTACGAAAATGCTTAAGACGCATTTGTCATAATTATTTCATGCTTAGACAGCGGGGTTATATCGTTCTGCCATCCCGGGCACTCGATCCCTTTTGTGCCGTGGCCTGCAAACCTCCTTTCCAGTGTTTCAGCTGATTTACGCCCTCGCGTTGCGAGGTCAGAGTCGCTGTCTATACTCGCCATTGTATGAAGTTAGCTGATGACGCCCGACTGCAAATGCAGCGAGGCCCGGCCGGTTTAAGTTCGTAGTCTAGGCAGCCGCTCCCTTGCCGCAGGTGTTAAGCCGGCGGGATAACAAGAACGATAAGGGGAACCCGCAATGATGCGACATCCACATGTCTGGATGGGCCTCCTGTTGTTGTCGATATTCAGCCAGGCGCAAGCCGCCTGGACGGTGAATATGACGCCTGGGGCTACCGAGATAAGCCACGCGGTATTCGACCTGCACATGACCATCTTCTGGATCTGTGTGGTGATCGGCGTCATCGTCTTCGGCGCGATGTTCTGGTCAATGATCGTTCACCGCCGCTCCACGGGCCAGGTCCCGGCCCGGTTCCACGAAAGCACCACTGTGGAAATCCTCTGGACCATCATCCCCTTCCTGATCCTGGTGGCCATGGCCGTCCCGGCGACGGCGACCCTGATCAAGATGTACGACACCAGCGAGCCGGACGTGGACATCCAGATCACCGGCTACCAGTGGAAGTGGCACTACAAATACCTCGGCCAGGATGTGGAGTTTTTCAGCAACCTGGCCACCCCCGCCGAACAGATCCACAACAAGAGCGTCAAGGGCGAGCACTACCTGCTGGAAGTCGACCAGCCCCTGGTGCTGCCGGTGGGGGCCAAGGTGCGCTTCCTGGTGACCGCCGCCGACGTGATCCACTCCTGGTGGGTGCCGGCCTTTGCGGTCAAGCGTGACGCCATCCCGGGCTTCGTCAACGAAGCCTGGACCCGGGTCGACAAGCCCGGCATCTACCGTGGCCAGTGCGCCGAGCTGTGTGGCAAGGACCACGGCTTCATGCCGATCGTGGTGGAGGTCAAGAGCCAGGCCGACTACGACACCTGGATGGGCGAGCGCAAGGCCGAGGCCGCCAAGCTCAAGGAGCTGACCAGCAAGGAATGGACCCTCGATGAGCTGGTGGCCCGTGGCGATAAGGTCTACCACACCGCTTGCGTCGCCTGTCACCAGGCGGAAGGCCAGGGCCTGCCGCCGATGTTCCCGGCCCTCAAGGGCTCGAAGATCGCCACCGGGCCCAAGGGCGATCACTTGAATATCGTCCTTTACGGCAAACCGGGGACTGCCATGGCGGCCTTCGGCAAGCAGTTGTCGGAAGTCGACATCGCTGCGGTGGTGACCTACGAGCGCAACGCCTGGGGCAACAACAAGGGCGACATGGTCACGCCAAAAGAAGTGCTGGCGCTGAAACAGGCGGAAAGCAAATGAGCCGGCTTATTGGGTATTTCCGCAACCGCTCGGGGTGCAGTGTCCCTGAGCGTCCAGCCCACCCGTTTGCAGGAGACAGGGCATGAGTGCAGTGATCGATGACCACGGCCACGCCGGCCATGATGACCACGCCCATGGTCCCGCCAAGGGCCTGATGCGCTGGGTACTGACCACCAACCACAAGGACATCGGCACCCTGTACCTGTGGTTCAGCTTCGCGATGTTCCTGCTGGGCGGCTCCTTCGCCATGGTGATCCGCGCCGAGCTGTTCCAGCCCGGGCTGCAGATCGTCGAGCCGGCGTTTTTCAACCAGATGACCACCATGCATGGCCTGGTGATGGTCTTCGGCGCGGTGATGCCGGCTTTCGTCGGCCTGGCCAACTGGATGATTCCGCTGATGATCGGCGCCCCGGACATGGCCCTGCCGCGGATGAACAACTTCAGCTTCTGGCTGTTGCCGGCGGCCTTCCTGATGCTGGTTTCGACGTTATTCATGCCCGGCGGCGGGCCGAACTTCGGCTGGACCTTCTACGCCCCGCTGTCCACCACCTACGCCCCGGAAAGCGTGACCTTCTTCATTTTCGCCATCCACCTGATGGGTATCAGTTCGATCATGGGGGCGATCAACGTGATCGCCACCATCCTCAACCTGCGTGCCCCGGGCATGACCCTGATGAAGATGCCGCTGTTCGTCTGGACCTGGCTGATCACCGCCTTCCTGCTGATCGCAGTGATGCCGGTGCTGGCCGGTTGCGTGACCATGATGCTGATGGACATTCACTTCGGCACCAGCTTCTTCAGCGCTGCCGGCGGCGGCGACCCGGTGTTGTTCCAGCACGTGTTCTGGTTCTTCGGCCATCCCGAGGTCTACATCATGATCCTGCCGGCCTTCGGCGCCGTCAGCTCGATCATCCCCACCTTCAGCCGCAAGCCGCTGTTCGGCTACACCTCGATGGTCTATGCCACCGGGGCCATCGCCTTCCTGTCGTTCATCGTCTGGGCGCACCACATGTTCGTGGTGGGCATCCCGCTGGTGGGCGAACTGTTCTTCATGTACGCCACCCTGCTGATTGCCGTGCCCACCGGGGTCAAGGTGTTCAACTGGGTGAGCACCATGTGGCAGGGCGCGCTGACGTTCGAGACGCCGATGCTGTTCGCCGTGGCCTTTGTCATTCTGTTCACCATTGGCGGCTTTTCCGGGTTGATGCTGGCCATCGCCCCGGCGGACTTCCAGTACCAGGACACCTACTTCGTGGTGGCGCATTTCCACTACGTGCTGGTGCCGGGGGCGATCTTCGGGATCTTCGCCTCGGCCTATTACTGGTTGCCCAAGTGGACCGGGTACATGTACGACGAAACCCTGGGCAAGCTGCACTTCTGGCTGTCCTTCGTCGGCATGAACATGGCCTTCTTCCCTATGCACTTCGTGGGTCTGGCGGGCATGCCGCGGCGGATTCCGGACTACAACCTGCAGTTCGCCGACTTCAACATGGTGTCCTCCATCGGGGCCTTCACCTTCGGCGCGACGCAGATCTTCTTCCTGTTCATCGTCATCAAGTGCATTCGCGGTGGCAAACCGGCCCCGGCCAAGCCGTGGGAAGGGGCCGAAGGGCTGGAGTGGAGCATTCCATCGCCGGCGCCGTACCACACCTTCGTCACGCCACCGGAAGTGAAATGAACAGCTGTGTTGTAGGAGCGAGCTTGCTCGCGAAGGCGTCGGGCCAGGCGATAGAACGCATCGCCCGGTTCGCCAGCAAGCCGGCTCCTACAGGTTCGGGAGGACGTTGAGATGGCCGAGATCTCGCTGAAGAAGCTGGTGACCCGCCTGTTGCTGGTGGTGGCGGCGATGTTCGTTTTCGGTTTTGCCCTGGTGCCGATCTACGACGTGATGTGCAAGGCCTTGGGCATCAATGGCAAGACCGGCGGGCAGTACGCGGACCAGGGGCAGCAGATCGACGCTTCGCGCCAGGTGCGGGTGCAGTTCCTGTCCACCAACGCCATCGACATGGTCTGGGAGTTCTATCCCAAGTCTGATGACATCGTGGTCCATCCGGGGGCGGTGAACGAGATGGTCTTCATCGCCCGCAACCCCAGCGATCACCCGATGAGCGCCCAGGCCATCCCGAGCATCTCCCCCAGCAGCGCGGCCATGTATTTCCACAAGACCGAGTGCTTCTGCTTTACCCAGCAGGTGCTGCAGCCCGGGGAGAAGATCGAGATGCCGGTGCGTTTCATCGTTGACCGCGACATGCCCAAGGATGTGAAGCACCTGACGCTGGCTTACACGCTGTTCGATATCACCGCGCGTCATCCACCGGTGGCGGTTGCCGCCAAGACCGGTGGATAGACGATCTGGCGTGCCCGATAAGGAGAACAACCCATGGCGACTCATGAGCACTATTACGTTCCTGCCCAGAGCAAGTGGCCGATCATTGCGACGGTGGGCATGTTCGTCACCGTGTTCGGCCTGGCGACCTGGTTCAACGACCTCAAGGCGGCGCGCCCGGAATCCCATGGCCCGCTGATCTTTTTCGTCGGTAGCCTGCTGCTGGCCTACATGCTGTTCGGCTGGTTTGGCGCGGTGATCAAGGAAAGCCGCGCCGGCTTGTACAGTGCTCAGCTGGACCGCTCGTTTCGCTGGGGCATGAGCTGGTTCATCTTTTCCGAAGTGATGTTCTTCCTGGCCTTCTTCGGCGCGCTGTTCTATGTGCGACACCTGTCCGGGCCCTGGCTCGGCGGTGAGGGGAACAAGGGCATCGCCCATATGCTCTGGCCGAACTTCGAGTTCGTCTGGCCCCTGCTCAACAACCCCGATCCGAAACTCTTTCCATCGCCCACGGGCACCATCAGCCCCTGGGGCTTGCCGCTGCTCAACACCGTGCTGCTGGTCAGTTCCAGTGTCACCGTGACCATCGCCCACCATGCCCTGAAGAAAGGCCATCGTGGAGCGCTGAAGATCTGGTTGGCGCTGACCGTGCTGCTGGGTTGCGCCTTCCTCGGCTTCCAGGCCGAAGAGTACATCCACGCCTATCGCGAGCTGGGCCTGACGCTGGGCTCGGGGATCTACGGCGCCACCTTCTTCATGCTCACCGGTTTCCACGGCGCCCACGTGACCATCGGCACCTTGATCCTGTTCGTGATGCTGATGCGTGTCATGCGTGGGCATTTCGACGCCGAACATCAGTTCGGATTTGAAGCGGCCAGCTGGTACTGGCACTTCGTCGATGTGGTGTGGATCGGCCTGTTCGTTTTTGTCTACGTGCTCTGAGGACCTGCAGCGCCCTACCAGGGCGCGTGGGACACCAGCTGGCCGCTGAAGAAACCCCAGGCGATCAAGCCCACGGTGATTGCGGCCAGGCATACCCGAATACTCAAGGCGGTCACCAGGCGTTTGGATTGGCTGTCGTCCTTGACCAGAAAGAACAGGCCGCTGAACAGGCTGATAACCGTGGCAATCAGCATCAGGACGATGGCTGCTTTGAGCATGGTGGGACTCCGGGGGAAACGCGATGTACAGCAGTATAGCGAGTGGATTTCTCAGCCTTGCGGGCCGGTCATGAAAGGCTTCCGGCCGGGAGTCGTGCCGACCCTGGTGGTGCTGTTGCTGCTGCCTGCGCTGGTTTCCCTGGGCTTCTGGCAACTGAGCCGTGGCGAGCAGAAGCGCCAATTGCTGACCAGCTACGCCGAGCGCCGCGCGGCCGAGCCGGTGTCGCTGTTCGAGTTGCTGGCGGTCGAGGACCCGGCCTTTCGCCGGGTGCGCCTGCACGGTCATTTCGATGCCGATCACAGCCTGCTGCTGGACAACCGCCTGCACGACGGCAAGGTCGGGGTCGAGCTGCTGCAACCCTTCCTTGATCAGGCCAGCGGGCGCTGGTTGCTGGTCAATCGTGGCTGGCTGCCCTGGCCCGATCGGCGCACGCCTGCGGCATTCAGCACCCCGGAGCAGAGCCTGAGTCTGGATGCCTGGGTCTACGTTTCTCCGGGCGCGGCGTTCCAGCTGCAGGCCGACCCGGCTGCTGCGCGCTGGCCACGGTTGATCACCGCCGTGAACCCGGAGGCTCTCTGGGCCGAGCTTGGCCGCAGCGGCTTCAACCATGAAGTGCGTCAGGAGTCCGGTGCTGGCGCCTACCTGACCGCGTGGCCGGTGGTGGCCATGGGGCCGGAAAAACACCTGGGCTATGCCGTGCAGTGGTTCGCCATGGCCCTGGCCCTGCTGCTCCTCTATCTCTATTTCGGCTGGCACAACGCACGGGAGAACCGCCATGGGAACGGCCATGAATCCACCCAACATCTCTGACGCCCAGGTGCCCAACCGGCGCCGCGGCCGTTGGCAACTGATCCTGATCCTGCTGATGGTGATCGGTCCGATGATCCTCGCCACCGGCATGTACAAGCTGCAGTTCTGGGTGCCGGAAAGCCGCAGCTATCACGGTGAGCTGATTGGCAATGGCCAGACTCGGGCGCAGATCGGCGTGCAGTCCGAGGAGGCTCGCTGGCAGATCCTGGTCACGGCCCCCAAGGCGTGTGATGCCGATTGCCAGCAATTGGTGTACCTGGCGCGGCAGATTCAGGTGGCCCTGGGCCGCGATGCTTCGCGGGCCAGCCATGCCCTGGCCAGCGCCCAGCCGCTGAGCGCCGAATACCAAGCCAGGCTGCAGCGCGAGTACCCGCAGTTGCAACGCTACCCCCTGGACCTGGTGACCTATGCCAAAGGCGTCAACGACAAGGACGCGCCGCAGCTGTGGATCGTCGACCCCCACAGCAATCTGGTGTTGCGCTACGACGCTCGGGTCAAGGGCAAGGACCTGCTCAATGACCTGCGGCACCTGCTGAAACTGTCGAATATCGGATAAGGGCATCGTCATGGCCAAACCTGGATTTCGCCTCGCGTTGTTTGCCACTTTGCTGGCTCTGATCGTGGTGCTGCTGGGCGCCTACACCCGGCTGACCCATGCGGGCCTGGGCTGCCCGGACTGGCCCGGCTGCTACGGTTTTATCAGCGTGCCCAAAAGCGAAGCCCAACTGGCCCATGCCGAACTGCATTTTCCCGACACCCCGGTGGAAGCCCACAAGGGCTGGAACGAGATGATCCACCGCTATTTCGCCGGCACCCTGGGGCTGTTGATCGTGCTGCTGGCGGCCCGCGCCTGGACCCATCGCCGGCATCCCGGGCAGCCCCTGAAGCTGCCGCTGTTCCTGATGGTGGTGGTGTTTGCCCAGGCGGCCTTCGGCATGTGGACGGTCACCCTCAAGCTCTGGCCGCAAGTGGTCACCGCGCACCTGCTGGGGGGCTTTGCCACCTTGAGCCTGCTGTTCCTGGTGACCTTGCGCTTGTCCGGCGTGCTGCCGGCGCTGATTGTGCCGCGGCGCCTGCAGTACTGGGCAACGGCCGGGCTGGTGCTGGTGATCGGGCAGATCGCCCTGGGCGGCTGGGTCAGCTCCAACTACGCCGCCGTGGCCTGCATCGACCTGCCCACCTGCCATGGCCAGTGGTGGCCGAACATGGATTTCGCCAACGGCTTTCACCTGACCCAGCACATCGGCCCCAACTACCTGGGCGGACAATTGGACAGTGACGCCCGCACCGCCATCCACATGACCCACCGGGTCGGCGCGGTGCTGGTGACCCTGGTGTTGCTGGGGCTGGCCTGGCAACTCCGGCAAACCGGCATGACCCGCCTGGCCGGGCTGGTGCTGGTGGCGCTGGCGGCGCAGGTCAGCCTGGGCATCAGCAACGTGCTGTTCCATTTGCCACTGCCGGTGGCGGTGGCGCACAACGCCGGGGGCGCGGCGCTGCTGCTGACCCTGGTGCTGGTCAACTATCACGCCCGTACCAGCCTGGTGCAGGCCCGGGATCGCCTGCCCCTGGGCTGGCGTCTCAGCCCGCGCAAACAGATGGCGGGTCCCATCACCATCAAAGGAGAGATGCCATGGCGACTCTGATCAGCGAACGTCAGCATCCCCAGGCCATCTGGCGCGATTACCTGGAGCTGACCAAACCCAAGGTGGTGGTGCTGATGCTGATCACCTCCCTGGTGGGCATGTTCCTCGCCACCCGCGCCGGGGTGCCGTGGACAGTGCTGGTGTTCGGCAACCTGGGCATTGCCCTGTGTGCGGGTGGCGCGGCGGCGGTGAACCATGTGGTGGACCGACGCATCGACGCGCTGATGGCCCGGACCCACAAACGGCCCCTGGCCCAAGGCCGGGTTTCACCCCGGGCGGCCTTGGCGTTCGCCCTGTGCCTCGCGTTGGCCGGGCAAGCGCTGCTGCTGGCGTTTACCAATCCGCTCACGGCCTGGCTGACCCTGGCGTCCTTGCTGGGCTACGCGGTGGTCTACACCGGCTTTCTGAAACGCGCGACGCCGCAGAACATCGTGATCGGCGGGCTGGCCGGTGCGGCGCCGCCGCTGCTGGGCTGGGTTGCTGCTACCGGGCACTTGAGCGCCGAGCCGCTGCTGCTGGTGCTGATCATTTTCGCCTGGACCCCGCCGCACTTCTGGGCCCTGGCCATCCATCGCAAGGAGGAATACGCCAAGGCCGATATCCCGATGCTGCCGGTGACCCACGGTGAGCACTACACCAAGGTGCACATCCTGCTCTATACCTTTGCCCTGCTGGCGGTGAGCCTGCTGCCCTATGCCATCCACATGAGCGGCGTGCTGTACCTGGTGTGCGCTTTGCTTCTGGGCGGGCGCTTCCTGCAATGGGCCTGGGTGCTGTACCGTGGCACTCGGCCGCACGCGGCGATCAACACCTTCAAGTACTCTATTTACTACTTGTTCCTGCTGTTCATCGCCCTGCTCGTAGACCACTACCTATTGTTGAACCTATGACTCGAACTCAGAAAACCGTCTTTATTCTCGTTGCGCTGGTGGCCCTGATCCTGGGGCTGACCGTCAACAAAGTACTGTCCGGCAAGGGTCAGGGCGATCCCACCGCATTGATCGACGCCGGTATCATCCTCCTGCCCCAGAGCCGTACCCTGCCTGCGGTGAAGATGCTCGACCAGGACGGCCAGCCCGTGGTGATCGATGAGTTGAAGGGCAAGTGGTCGCTGCTGTTCTTCGGCTACACCTTCTGCCCGGACATCTGCCCCACCACCCTGGCCCAACTGCGGCAGATCAAGAGTGAGCTGCCCAAGGAGGCGGTGGACAAGCTGCAGGTGATTCTGGTCAGCGTCGACCCCAACCGCGATACGCCGCAGCAGCTCAAGCAGTACCTGGGCTACTTCGACAAGGACTTCAAGGGCCTGACCGCTGCCTCGGTGGAAGACCTGCAGAAACTGGCCAACGCGGTGAGCATTCCCTTCATTCCGGCGGACACCAGCAAGCCCAACTACACCGTGGACCACAGTGGCAACCTCGCGGTGATCGGTCCGGACGGCCACCAGCGTGGCTTTATCCGCGCACCGTTGAACAACCAGAAGCTGGTGGCCCAATTGCCGGTGATGTTGCAGCGCCAATAACGCGGCATGCTTGAACCGCTGAACCGCTGAACCCTGTAGCCGCTGCCGCAGGCTGCGATCGGCCTCGAAGAGGACGCATGCTTGAGGCCCTCGGAAGGCGCTTCGCGCCTTATCGCAGCCTTCGGCAGCGGCTACAAACAAAACGGGGCGCCCAAGGCGCCCCGTTTGTATTTCTGCAACCGATCAGAACGCTGGCAGTACGGCGCCTTTGTACTTCTCGAGAATGAATTGCTTCACTTCTGGGCTGTGCAGGGCGGCGACCAGTTTCTTCATGGCGTCCGAGTCCTTGTCGTCAGGACGGGCGACCAGGATGTTCACGTAAGGCGAATCCTTGCCTTCGATCACCAGGGCATCCTTGGAAGGGTCCAGCTTGGCCTGCAGGGCGTAGTTGGTGTTGATCAGGGCCAGGTCGACCTGAGTCAGCACGCGGGGGATGGTGGCGGCTTCCAGTTCGCGGAACTTCAGGTCCTTGGAGTTCTCGGTGATGTCCTTGATGGTGGCCAGGATGTTGTTGGAATCCTTGAGCTTGATCAGGCCGGCCTTGTCCAGCAGCAACAGGGCGCGACCGCCGTTGGTGGCGTCGTTGGGGATCACCACGGTGGCGCCGCCTGGCAATTCGGAGAGTTGCTTGTATTTGCTGGAGTAGGCGCCCAGGGGTTCCAGGTGCACGCCGGCCACGCTCACCAGCTTGGTGCCTTTGGCCTTGTTGAACTCATCCAGGTATGGCTGGTGCTGGAAGAAGTTGGCGTCCAGGCGTTTCTCGGCCACTTGCACGTTGGGCTGCACGTAGTCGGTGAAGACCTTGACCTTCAGGTCCACGCCTTCTTTGGCCAGGGCCGGTTTGACGAATTCCAGGATCTCGGCGTGGGGCACCGGTGTGGCGGCCACGGTCAGGGTTTCGGCGGCGTGCGCGGAGAACGCGGCAACGGCTGCGAAAGCGACGAGTAGTTTTTTCATCGAACAAGCTCCTTGTAAGTCGCCCGACCCCGGGCGCCTGCCGGCCGGAGCCGGCGATTGCAATTATTTGCGGGAAAAGTGCACCACCAGCTTATCGCCAACGGTTTGCAGAACCTGAACCAACACAATCAGCATCACCACGGTCACCACCATCACATCGTCCTGGAAACGCTGGTAACCATAACGAATGGCCAGGTCACCGAGGCCGCCTGCACCCACGACACCGGCCATGGCGGTGTAGCCGACCAGGGCGATGGCGGTGACCGTGATCGCCGCGATGATACCGGGGCAGGCTTCGGGCAGCAGGGCGTTCATGATGATCTGCCGGGTCGTGGCGCCCATGGCCTGGGTAGCCTCGATAATGCCGCGATCCACTTCACGCAGAGCGGTTTCTACCAAGCGCGCGAAGAAGGTGGAAGCGCCCACCACCAGCGGAGGGATGGCGCCCGCCACACCCAGGGAGGTGCCCGTGATGAGGATAGTGGTCGGAATCATCACAATCAGCAGGATGATGAACGGCAGCGAACGGATGGCGTTGACCACAAAGCCCAGGATCGAATAGACATTTTTCTGTTCCAGCAACTGCCTTGGGCTGCACAGGAACAGTAAGACCCCCAGCGGCAGGCCGACCAGTACGGTGAATACCAGGGACGTGCTGAGCATGACCATGGTGTCGCTGGTCGCCACTCCGATATCGGCCCAGTCAACGTTGTCGAAGTAATGCAGTAAGCCGCTCATTAGCGCAGCACCTCCATGTGGACATCCGCCGCGGTGAAGCGGGCGAAGGCCGCTTCCATGTCACCGCCGGTGATGGCCAGGGTCAGTTGCCCGTAAGGGGTGTCTTTGATGCGGTCGATGCGTCCGGCGAGGATGCTGTAGTCGACCCCGGTCTCCCGGGCCACAGTGCCCAGCAGCGGTGCGTAGGTGGAATCGCCCTGGAAAGTCAGGCGCACGATACGCCCCGGGACGTGGGCGAAGTCGTCGCGTTGCTCGTTCTCGTCGATCTGCTCGTCTTCCTGGACGAAGCGTTTGGTGGTCGGGTGCTTGGGGTGCAGGAACACCTCGGCCACCGAGCCCTGTTCGACGATCTGGCCGGCGTCCATGACCGCCACTTGGTCACAGACGCGACGGATCACGTCCATTTCGTGGGTGATCAGAACGATGGTCAGGTTCAGCTCGCGATTGATCTCGGCCAGCAGTTGCAGGACCGAGGCCGTGGTCTGCGGATCGAGGGCGCTGGTGGCTTCGTCGCACAGCAGGATCTTTGGCTTGGTGGCCAGGGCACGGGCGATGCCGACGCGCTGTTTCTGGCCGCCGGACAGTTGTGCCGGGTATTTCTTGGCGTGGTCGGACAGGCCGACCCGCTCCAGCAACTCAGCCACACGGCGTTCGATGTCGCTGCGCGACAGCTCGCCGGCCAGGGTCAGGGGCAAGGCGACGTTGTCAGCCACAGTCTTGGAGGACAGCAGATTGAAGTGCTGGAAGATCATCCCGACCTGTTGGCGGAAGCGGCGCAGGCCGTTGGCGTCCAGCGCGGTGACTTCTTCACCGTCGACGATGATCGTGCCGCCGCTGGGGTTTTCCAGGCGGTTGATCAGGCGCAGCAGCGTGCTTTTGCCCGCGCCGGAATGACCGATCAGGCCGAACACCTGACCATTCTCGACCCGAAGACTGGTCGGGTGCAGGGCGGGAATATCCTTACCGGCGACCCGGTAGGTTTTATGGACGTTTTGAAACTCGATCACGTAGCGAACCTTGTGGGGCGCGTTAGAAAAGGATCAGCGGTTAGCCGGGCGCGCATTTTAGCCTGTCCGTATAGAGGTTCTTAGCATTTATTTCGCAATCATCCTGCCATTTGGCAATAACGCGATCAAAGGTCATAAAAAAGGAACGCTCGCGGTTTCTCGTCAGTCACTACTTAAGCCACTCGAAAAGCCCCAGGTGCCGTGCCTGCGGGCCTGTGTTCACGAAGCCCCGGCGCGCCAGGGACTTCGCCAACGAGGAGTTTTTGTCTGATGAGTACGAAAAAGCCCAATGCCCCGAAAAGCCAGATGGCCGGGACCGATACCCTGGACCGGGGCAACAGCAACACCAAGTTACAGAGCCTGGAGCCGTTCCGCTCCGACGCCACGGGCCAGGCCCTGCGGACCAATCAGGGGGTGAAGGTCGCTGACAACCAGAACAGCCTCAAGGCGGGCGCTCGTGGTCCTTCGCTGCTGGAAGACTTCATCATGCGGGAGAAGATCACCCACTTCGACCATGAGCGGATTCCCGAGCGCATCGTCCACGCCCGGGGTGTTGGCGCCCATGGCTACTTCCAGAGCTACGACAATCATTCGGCGCTGACCAAGGCCGGTTTCCTGCGCGATCCGCAGAAGAAGACCCCGGTGTTCGTGCGCTTTTCCACGGTCCAGGGGCCAAGAGGCTCCGGCGATACCGTGCGTGATGTCCGGGGATTTGCAGTGAAGTTCTTCACCGACGAGGGCAACTTCGACCTGGTGGGCAACAACATGCCGGTGTTCTTCATCCAGGACGCCATCAAGTTCCCCGACTTCGTGCATGCGGTGAAACCCGAGCCGCATAACGAAATCCCCACCGGCGGTTCGGCCCACGACACCTTCTGGGACTTCGTCTCCCTGCAGCCGGAGTCGGCACACATGGTGATCTGGGCCATGTCCGACCGGGCCATTCCGAAAAGCCTGCGCAGCATGCAGGGGTTTGGCGTGCACACCTTCCGTTTGATCAACGCCGAGGGGCGTTCGAGCTTCGTCAAGTTTCACTGGCGGCCCACCGCCGGTACTTGTTCCCTGGTCTGGGATGAGGCGCAAAAGCTGGCGGGCAAGGACACGGACTTCCATCGCCGTGACCTGTGGGAGTCCATCGAGGCCGGCGATTACCCGGAGTGGGAGTTCGGCGTGCAGATCATCGCCGAAGAAGACGAGCACCGCTTCGACTTCGACATTCTCGACCCCACCAAGCTGATTCCCGAGGAGCTGGTGCCGATCACGCCCCTGGGCAAGATGGTGCTCGACCGCAACCCCGACAATTATTTTGCCGAAACCGAGCAGGTCGCCTTCTGCCCGGGGCACATCGTGCCGGGGATCGATTTCTCCAACGACCCGTTGCTGCAAGGGCGGCTGTTTTCCTACACCGATACGCAGATCAGTCGCCTGGGTGGGCCGAACTTTCATGAGCTGCCCATCAACCGACCGCTGACCCCTTTGCACAATGGTCAGCGTGACGCCATGCACCGCAGCACCATCGACAGGGGGCGGGCTGCCTACGAGCCGAACTCCATTGATGGGGGCTGGCCGAAAGAAACCCCGCCGGCGGCCCAGGATGGTGGTTTCGAGAGTTATAACGAGCGCATCGATGCCCACAAGATCCGCCAGCGCAGCGAGTCGTTCGGCGATCATTTCTCCCAGGCGCGGCTGTTCTTCAACAGCATGAGCAAGCACGAGCAGGAACACATCATCGCGGCCTACAGCTTCGAGCTGGGCAAGGTCGAGCGGCAGTGGATCCGTGAGCGGCAGGTAAACGAAATTCTCGCCAACATCGATCTGCACCTGGCCGCTCGTGTGGCCGAGAACCTGGGCCTGGCGGCGCCGAAGAAGGCCACTGTGGCTGAGCGCAAGACGTCGCTGACACGCTCGCCGGCCCTGAGCCAGGCGAACCTGCTGCCGGGTCATATCAAAACGCGGAAAGTGGCGATTCTTGCGGCCAACGGCGTTGATGGTGCAGCGATTGACGCGTTGAAGAAGGCTCTCAAGGCTGAAGGGGCGCACGCCAAGCTGTTAGGGCCAACCTCGGCACCGGTTATCAGCGCGGATGGCAAGCGCCTGTCGGTGGATGCTTCCATGGAGGGCCTGCCGTCAGTGGCGTTCGACGCGGTGTTCGTGCCGGGCGGCGCGCAGTCGATCAAGACCCTGAGCGGCAATGGTGTGGCGCTGCATTACCTGTTGGAGGCCTACAAACATCTCAAGGCCATCGCCTTGCACGGCGAAGCCCGGGAGCTGCTGGCGGTGCTCAATCTGGAAGCGGACAAGGGCTTGATCGTTGGAGGAGATGCCAAGGCACTCAAAGCGTTCTTTGCCGCCATTGGGCAGCATCGGGTCTGGGATCGAGAGGAAAAGGCCAAGGCAACCCCGGCCTGAACAAACTTTCGCCGACCAGCCCGCTCCCGATAGGAGCCGGCTTGCCGGCGAAGGCTTTACTGCGCCTTGCGCGGGCTCAAGACCATCTGCGCCGGTACATGGCGCACGATCTGCCGGCTGATCTTCTGTTCAAAGTCCGGGTCGAGCTTCTTCACCCGCTTGCCGAGCAAGGTCGACAGCCAGGGATAATCCTCGGTGCGCGGCACCTGGATGCTCACGTCGCACTGATAATTCACCACATCGGTGGCCAGCGCATCGAGCTGATGACGCAGCTTGCGGATATCGGTGACGTTCAAGGCGATGGTGGTGCTCTGGGCCGCAGGATCGATCAGCTTGGCCGCTGGGCGCGCTTCGGCAGCCTTCAAGGCGGCTTCGGCCTGGTCCAGCTCGGCCTTGCGTGCATGGGCGATGGCGTTGTTGACCCCACCGGTCAGCGCCGGGGCCTTGGGCATCAGCGCCCGAGCCCGACTCAGGGCTGTGGCCGCGGCATTCACATCGCCCTTTTGCAGGACGATCTGGCTGCGCTGCAGATAGGCTTCGGCAATCTGCCGCTGGTATTGCACCAACTGTGGGTCGTCAGGCGTTTGTGCCTGCAGTGCACTGAGTTGGTCTTCAGCGGTGGCCAGCTCACTGCTGGCAATGTTTTGTTCCAGCTGCGCGATGGCCGAGGCCCGCGCATCGGGGACCTGGGTGGTCGCCGGTGGCGTGCTTTGGCAGGCCCCCAGCAGCAGGGAGAATGCGACAAGGAGCAGATAACGGGAGGCGAACGGCTTCATTCCTGCGACTCTCTAATTGCGCAAAAAGCGAGCAAGTCTACACCCCTCGACGGGGCAGAACAAAACTCAGCAGAAACAATGCGGCGGCCGTGACCACGATCGACGGCCCGGCCGGGGTGTCCTTGAACCAGGACAGCGCCAGCCCGCCGCACACCGCGAGCATGCCCAGCAGGCTTGCGCCCAGGGCCATCTGCTCCGGCGAACGGGCGTGACGCTGTGCCGCAGCGGCCGGGATGATCAGCAACGAGGTAATCAGCAATACCCCGACAATCTTCATCGCCACCGCAATCACCACGGCAATCAACAGCATCAGCGCCAGGCGCAGCGCAGCCACGGGCAGGCCTTCGACCTTGGCCAACTCCTCGTGCACGGTGATTGCCAGCAGGGGCCGCCACAGTGCCACCAGCAGCAACAGCACCGCTGCGCTGCCGCCGAGAATCCACGCCAGATCGCCCGGGCTGATCGCCAGCAGGTCACCGAACAGGTAGGCCATCAGGTCGATTCGCACTTCATGCATGAAGCTTAGTACCACCAGGCCCAGGGACAGGGTGCTGGGAGCAAGAATCCCCAGCAGCGTGTCGGATGCCAGAGGCTGGCGTTGTTGCAGGGTCACCAGCAGCACCGCCAGCAACAGGCAACCTACGGTGACGGCCACGGCGGGGCTGACATCCAGCAGGAAACCCAGGGCGACTCCCAGGAGCGCAGCATGGGACAGGGTGTCGCCAAAGTAGGCCATGCGCCGCCAGACCACGAAGGACCCCAAGGGGCCGGCAACCACCGCCAGGGCCAAACCTGCGAGCAGGGCGTAGAGCAGAAAATCAGCCATGCTTGCAGTTTTCTCCGTGGACATGGGGGTGGCCCGAGGCGGGCTGGGTGACCACCGAGCCATGCAGGTCATGGGCGTGATCGTGATGGTGGTGGTAGATCGCCAGGCTTGGTGCGTTCTTGCCAAACAGTTCGACGAAGGCGGGATCGCCGCTGACCTGTTCGGGGTGGCCCGAGCAGCAGACGTGGCGGTTCAGGCAGACCACCTGGTCGGTGGTGCTCATTACCAGATGCAAGTCATGGGAGACCATCAGCACGCCGCAGCCATGCCGGTCCCGCAGGCGGGTGATCAGGCTGTAGAGCTCGGCCTGGCCGGCGACGTCAACGCCTTGTACCGGCTCGTCGAGCACCAGCAGTTCAGGCTCGCGCAGCAATGCCCGGGCCAGCAGCACGCGCTGCATTTCGCCGCCGGAAATGCTTTGCACCGGGCTGTCGATCACCTGCTCGGCGCCGACTTCCTTGAGGGCTGCCAAGGCTCGGCTGCGATCCACGCCCGGCACCAGGCGCAGAAAGCGCAGTACCGACAGGGGCAGGGTCGGGTCGACATGGAGCTTTTGCGGCATGTAGCCGACCCGCAGCTTGGGCTTGCGCCAGACGCTGCCGCTGTCGGGCTTGAGCAGGCCCAGTACGGCGCGCACCAAGGTGGTCTTGCCGGCGCCGTTGGGGCCGATGAGGGTCACGATCTGCCCGGGCTCGACGCTGAGCTGGATGTTGTCCAGGACGTTCTGCCCGGCAAAGGTCACCCCGACCTGCTCGAGGCGGATCAACGCAGTGCTCATCAAGCCCCCTGGCAGCCCGAGCAGAGTCCGACCACTTCGACGGTCTGGCCCTCGACCACGAAGCCGACGTCGCGGGCGCTGGTGATGATGGCGTCGCTGATGGATTTCTGTTCGAGCTCGATGGCGGCGTGGCATTCGCGACAGATCAGGAACTGACCCTGGTGCGCGTGTTCCGGGTGGTTGCAGCCGACGAAGGCGTTAAGCGAGGCGATGCGGTGTACCAGGCCGTTTTCCAGGAGGAAATCCAGGGCCCGGTAAACCGTTGGCGGGGCGGCGCGACGACCGTCCTGCTCGCTGAGTACGGCGAGAATGTCGTAAGCCCCCAGGGGCTTGTGGCTTTGCCACACCAACTCCAGTACCCGCCGACGCAGGGCGGTCAGGCGCAGGCCTTGCCGTGCGCACAGGGCGTCGGCCTCAGACAGTGCGCTGTGTACGCAGTGAGAGTGGTCGTGTGGACGGCTGGCAAGGGGTGTTTTAGGCATGAGCGGCGACGAGGTTTGTGAGAGACGTTATTATGTTACCCGTTCTCGCCTCTTCGAGTGTCCATCGTGCCCACACTTTTTCGCCTTTTTGTCGCTTTTACCTTCAGCTTGTTCGCGATCGGCTCGGCCCAGGCCGAAGTCCGGGTACTCACCAGCATCAAGCCGCTGCAACTGATCGCGGCGGCGGTGCAGGACGGCGTTGCGGTTCCTGAGGTGCTGCTGCCGCCGGGTGCGTCGCCGCACAACTATGCGCTGCGTCCGTCGGACGTACGCAAGGTGCAGAGTGTGGACCTGCTGTACTGGATCGGACCGGACATGGAGGGTTTTCTGCCGCGGGTCCTTAAGGGGCGCAGCCTGCCCTCGGTGGCGGTGCAGGATCTGCCGGGCATGAAGCTTCGCCATTTCGCCGAAGATAGCCACTCGCATGCCGAAGAAGCCGACGAACATGATCACGATCATCGCCCGGGGACCCTGGATGCCCACCTGTGGCTGTCGCCGGTGAATGCCCGGGTGATCGCAACGCGTATCGCTGCGGACTTGAGTGCTGCCGACCCGGTCAACGCTGCCCGTTACCAGAGCAACCTGAAAGCATTCAATGAGCGTCTGGATGCCCTGGATACCCGTTTGAAGGCTCGTCTGGCGGGGATCGCCGGCAAGCCCTACTTCGTGTTCCATGAGGCATTCGATTACTTCGAGGACGCTTATGGCCTCAAGCACGCCGGGGTGTTCAGCGTTGCTGCGGAAGTGCAGCCGGGTGCGCAGCACGTGGCGGCCATGCGCGCGCGCTTGCAGCAGGTGGGCAAGACCTGTGTGTTCAGCGAGCCGCCTCTGCGTCCACGGCTGGCCGAGACGTTGGTGGCCGGCTTGCCGGTGAAACTGGCGGAGCTGGATGCGCTGGGTGGTTATACGCCCGCGACCGCTCAGGGCTATGAGCAGGTGCTGGAGAAATTGGGGAACGATCTGGCGGGCTGTCTGGAGCAGCTTTAAGCAGGGATTGTTGCGGGATGACTTTCGCGGGCCAGCCCGCTCCTACAGAGTGCACCTGTAGGAGCGGGCTGGCCCGCGAAAAGTTTTACAGGGCGAACGGCAGCGTGAGGCTGACCTGTTGCCGCTGTGCCAGACGCTGCTGGAACTCCATTGGATCGTGAATCAGTACGTCCTGGCCGGCGAAACTCTCGGCGGCAATCAGTCGTGACAGCCAGAAGCGTACGCAGGCCACCCGCAGCATGGTCGGCCAGAGTTCGGCCTCGGCCGCAGTGAATGGCCGCAGCGCCGCATAGGCACCCAACAGCGCCCGGGCCCGTGGTCCGTCGATCACGCCTTCGGCGTCGGAGCACCAGTCGTTCAAGGCAATGGCCACGTCGTAGAGCATCGGCCCCGAGCAAGCGTTGTAGAAGTCGATCAGGCCGGTCAGATGGGTGCCTTCGAACATCGCGTTGTCGCGAAACAGATCGGCGTGGATGTTGGCCCGAGGCAAGGCAAGGATCCCGGTCTTCTGTTCGGTGATTTCATCCAGCGCCCGCTGCAGCAGATCTTGAGCGGGAGCATCGAGGTGCGACAATAGCTGGGTGCCCTCTTCCTGCATCCAGTCCAGGCCACGATCAGTCTTGCGTTTGATCATGTTGTCCTTGGTCGCCACGTGCAGATGCCCGAGCAACTCACCCACCTGAGAGCAATGCTGGGCGTTGGCTTCCTTGATGTGCTTGCCCGCCAGGCGCGGTTGCAGCAACGCCGGTTTGCCAGCCAATTCCCGCAGGGCCACGCCGTCTGTGGTGCGCAGTGCATAAGGCACCGGCAGGTCGGCCTGGTGCAGCACGTCCAGCAGTTCGATGAAGAACGGCATTTCCTGGACCGGGCCGCGCTCCACCAGGGTCAGGACGAACTCGCCCTGCTCCAGGCTGATGAAGAAGTTGGTGTTTTCGCTACCAGCGGCGATCCCCTGGAAGTCAAGCAGGCGGCCGAGCCCATAAGGGGCGAGAAAGGTTTCCAGCTCGGGCCGAGCCAGGGGGGTGAACACAGACATGGTTAAAAACTGCCAGTACGGGCGCCGCTATCGAGCCAGCGCCAATGAGTTGAAGTCGGAGTGGTTTACCACTCAAAGATTTTCCACGAAGGGATCAGCATATCCGGCTGATCCGAACGGATGAAGTTGCCGTCGGAGCCATCGGCGCGCACCAGGAAGTAGGGTTTACCGCCCTTGGGCGTGACTTTGATGGCGTACAGAAAGCCATTTTGCCGGTATTCCTGGATGGTCTTGTCGCCTTCCGTGCGAATGGTCACTTCCGGGTCCGCTGACGGCGCATCTTCTGCGGCGATCACGGCCATTGGAGCGATTGCAATCAAGCCGGCCAGCAGCAAGCGATTTAGTGTGCGCATGATAACCTTGTCCCTTTGTCGTCAACGGTCCCGCTATTCTAGCGCCGGACCCGCCGAAAAGGTTGATCCTGCTCATGAGCCAAGCCCCCCTCGTCCTGGTGGACGGTTCTTCATATCTGTACCGCGCGTTTCACGCGTTGCCACCTCTGACCACCTCCAAAGGCCTGCCTACCGGCGCGGTCAAGGGCGTGCTGAACATGCTCAAGAGCCTGCGCAAGCAGTACCCGGACAGCCCGTTCGCGGTGGTGTTCGATGCCAAGGGCGGGACCTTCCGCGATGACATGTACGCCCAATACAAGGCCAACCGCCCGAGCATGCCCGATGACATGCGGGTGCAGATCGAGCCGCTGCACGCCAGCGTGATCGCCCTGGGCTTCCCGCTGCTGTGCGTAGAAGGGGTCGAGGCCGATGACGTGATCGGCACCCTGGCCCGCAGCAGCGCGGCGGCGGATCGCCCGGTGGTGATTTCCACCGGCGACAAGGACATGGCTCAGTTGGTCGACGGGCACATTACCTTGGTCAACACCATGTCCGGTAGCAGCATGGATGTGGAAGGCGTGAAGGAGAAATTCGGCGTCGCTCCCGAGCAGATCATCGATTACCTGGCACTGATGGGCGATTCTTCCGACAACATTCCGGGCGTACCGGGTATTGGTCCGAAGACGGCTTCCGGTTTGCTGGTCGGGGTCAATGGCGGCCTGAAGGAGCTCTACGAGCAGCTTGATATCGTGCCGACCCTGCCGATTCGCGGCGCCAAGACCTTGCCGGCCAAGCTGGAAGAGCACAAGGAAATGGCCTTTCTCTCCTATCAGTTGGCGACCATCAAAGTAGACGTGGCCCTGGATGTGGGGCTGGATGACCTGCACTTGCGCGAGCCCGACCGCGAGAAACTGGCGGAGCTCTACAGCCTGCTGGAATTCAAGAGCTGGCTCGATGATTTGCAGCGTGACGCCAAGCGCGTCGAGCTCAGCTCTGCCGAGGCGCCTGAGGCGGTTGCAGAGCAACCGGCAGCGGCGGAGCAGGCGCCACTTGAGTTGCAGTACGAAACCATCCTCGACCAGGAGCGTTTTGCGGTCTGGCTGGAGAAGCTGAAAAACGCCAAGCTGATTGCGTTCGATACCGAGACCACCGGTATCGATGCACAACAGGCGCAACTGGTGGGGCTGTCCTTCTCGGTCAAGGCCGGGGAAGCGGCCTACGTTCCGTTGACCCACTCCTATATGGGCGTTCCGGAGCAGCTGGATCGCGACACTGTGCTGCTGGCTTTGAAGCCGTTGCTGGAAGATCCCAAGCTGCTCAAGGTCGGTCAGCACGCCAAGTTCGACATGAACATCCTGGCCAATTGCGCCATAGGTGGCGATCAGGCCAATGGCATCACCGTGCGCGGCATTGCCTTCGACACCATGCTCGAATCCTACGTGCTCAACTCCACCGCCACTCGCCATGACATGGACAGCCTGGCGCAGAAGTACCTGGACCACAGCACCGTGAGCTTCCAGGACATCGCCGGCAAGGGCGCCAAACAGCTGACTTTCGATCAGATCCCCCTTGAGCAGGCGGGGCCCTATGCTGCTGAAGATGCCGATGTGACCTTGCGTCTGCACCAGGTGCTGTTCGAGAAGCTGACAGCCATTCCGAGCCTGGCCAGCGTATTGACCGATATCGAGATGCCGCTGGTGCCGGTCCTGGCGCGTATCGAGCGTCAGGGCGCTCTGGTGGACGACAAGCTGCTGGGGATTCAGAGCATCGAGCTGGGGGACAAGATGGTTGCCCTTGAGCGCGAGGCTTTCGAGATCGCGGGTGAGGAGTTCAACCTGGGCTCGCCCAAGCAACTGGGGACGATTCTCTACGACAAACTCGGCCTGCCGGTGCTGAAAAAGACCGCCAAGGGCCAGCCTTCTACGGCTGAAGAGGTGTTGGCCAAGCTCGCCGAAGACGACTATCCGCTGCCCCGGGTGTTGATGCAGTACCGCTCCATGAGCAAGCTGAAAAGCACCTACACCGATCGCCTGCCTGAGCAGATCAACCCGCGCACGGGGCGTATCCACACTTCCTATCATCAGGCTGTGGCGTCTACCGGGCGTCTGTCCTCCAGTGATCCGAACCTGCAGAACATCCCGGTGCGCACCGCGGAAGGTCGGCGTATTCGCCAGGCCTTTATCGCCCCGGCCGGCTATAAGCTGCTGGCGGCGGACTATTCGCAGATCGAGTTGCGGATCATGGCGCACTTGTCCCGGGACGAAGGTCTGCTCAATGCCTTCCGCAACAACCTGGATGTGCACACCGCTACGGCTGCCGAAGTGTTCAAGGTGGAGCTCCAGGACGTTACGTCCGATCAGCGCCGCAGTGCCAAGGCCATCAACTTTGGTCTGATCTATGGCATGGGCGCGCAGAAGCTGGGCAAGGATATCGGCGTCGATACCAAGCAGGCCAAGGCCTACATCGATACCTATTTCGCCCGCTATCCGGGGGTTCGCGAGTATATGGACCGTACCCGTGCCCAGGCGGCTGACCAAGGGTATGTGGAGACCATCTTCGGTCGCCGGCTGTACCTGCCGGAGATCAACTCCAACAAGCCGCAGGAGCGTGCCGGGGCCGAGCGCACCGCGATCAACGCGCCGATGCAGGGCACGGCGGCAGATATCATCAAGAAGGCCATGGTGGCGGTGGACAACTGGCTGGAGTCCTCGGGGCTGGATGCCCGGGTCATTCTGCAAGTACACGACGAACTGGTGCTGGAAGTGCGTGAGGACCTGGTGGATCAAGTACGTGATGAGATTCGCGGCTACATGAGCGGTGCCGCAACCCTGGATGTGCCGTTATTGGTTGAAGTCGGCGTGGGAAATAACTGGGATGAGGCCCACTAAGGGCTCTTTTAAGCGGTTTTTGCCGCGGCATAGTGTCGCGGTAAAAGCTGGCCAGGGGCTATTAGCACGGAAAATTTCATCGTTTATTGCCAATAGTTTTTGCAATCCGCCGGAACTAAATCGGTGAAAGCTCACTCAGAGTTACTGAATGGCTGGTGAAGCCCTTCGATGCTCCTATGTTGTGTTAAGTGTTGGCAGATATCTGGACCCCGCCCTAGCGGTCTAGAACTTGAACCCCGAACTTCCCCCTCCCCATACGAAGTCCGGGGTTTTTTTTGCCTGAAAATTGCCTGCGCGGCGACCATGCTGCGTTAAAAAGCGGCGGGAAATGCTCATTTAGGCCCCTAAACTCCGCTTTCCCGCCGCTTTTTGCCTTGCCTGATCACCGCGCAGACAATTTGAAACTCTTTCTCAGGCCTCGGTTTCGGCGCCTTTGTCGGCCAGTTCCATCCAGCCTGCCAGCACGGTGTAGGCCTCTTCCAGGCCCATGCGCTTGGGGGCCGAGAACAGTTGGATGGTGACCGCTTCGCCCCAGCCCTTGCGGATCTGCGACTGCACCTTGAGCAGGGTGTTCTTGGCTGCGCCATAGGTCAGTTTGTCGGCCTTGGTCAGCAGGATGTGCATCGGCATGCCGCTGGCGACCGCCCAGTCCAGCATCAACAGGTCGAAGTCGGTCATGGGATGACGGATATCCATCATCAGGATCAAGCCCTTAAGGCTCTCGCGGCTGCCCAGGTAAGCTTCCAAGTGGCGCTGCCAGTGCTGCTTCAGCGGGATCGGTACTTTGGCGTAACCATAGCCCGGCAGGTCGACCAGACGGCGATCGTCGTCTAGTTTGAAGAAGTTCAACAACTGCGTGCGACCCGGGGTTTTCGAGGTGCGTGCCAGGCTGGCGTGGGTCAGGGTGTTCAGGGCGCTGGATTTACCGGCGTTGGAGCGCCCGGCAAAGGCCACTTCAAAGCCGTCATCGTCAGGACATTGATCGACTTTGGCGGCGCTGAGCATGAACGTAGCCTGTTGGCACAGACCGAGGATGGGGTTCTTGAGTTGCATGGGATTTCCGATAGGGGCGATGCCGAGAGTGGACGCGGCGAGCGGTGTCGTTTCCGTTTCAGTAACGCCAGTATATAATGCCGCAGATTTTGTGTGCGCTTTGTCCCAGCGTAGGATGAAGTTCACGAGAGCGATAAACCTTGAATGCGCATTAGAACGCAGCACGCTCTCAACCCTGAAAAGGTCGTTTTATGACGAAATGGCTGCTAGCTGCCGGTGTCTTGATGCCGCTTTACAGCGCTCAGGCTACACAGGATCCGGAAGCTGTGTACAACCGTGTTTGTGGGGCTTGTCATTCCGGCCAACTACCCACGGCGCCCCGCAAGGGCGACCAGGAAGCTTGGGCGCCGAGGTTGGCGCAAGGTATGGAGACGCTGGTGCAACACGTGACCCAGGGTTTCAAGGCGATGCCGCCGCGTGGTTTGTGCATGGACTGCAGTGCCGAGGATTACCGAGCCATCATCCATTGGATGAGCGAGTGATTCCGGTCCATAACTCTTAACCCTTAGCCGTAGTTGGATTAGCTGATGAACAAATTACTCGTGAGTCTGCTGTTGACCTTGGGCATCACAGGTGTCGCCCATGCCGCAGGCGACGCTGCTGCCGGTCAGGCGAAAACCGCAGTATGTGGCGCTTGCCACGGCCCTGATGGGAACAGCATGGCGCCAAACTTTCCCAAGCTGGCGGGTCAGGGGGAAAAGTATCTGGAGAAGCAGCTGCACGACATCAAGTCCGGCAAGCGGCAAGTGCTGGAAATGACCGGTATGCTGACCAATCTGAACGATCAGGACCTGGCTGACATCGCCGCCTACTTCGCCAGCCAGAAAGGCAGCGTCGGCGCCGCTGATCCTAAAGTCGTGGCCCGTGGTGAAGAACTCTTCCGGGGCGGCAAGCTGGATCAAGGCATGCCTGCCTGCACCGGCTGCCATGCGCCAAATGGCGCCGGTAACGCAGCGGCCGGCTTCCCTCACCTGGGTGGGCAGCACGCACAATATGTGGCCAAGCAGCTGACCGACTTCCGCGAAGGCAACCGCACCAATGACGGCGATACCATGGTCATGCGCAGTATCGCCGCCAAGTTGAGCAACAAAGACATCGAGGCGGTGTCCAGCTATATTCAGGGCCTGCACTAAGGCCTGCTCGATCAAGTTGCCGAGGGTGTTGAGCCGCGGCAACGTTAATGATCGATTAATCTGACGGTGCAAGCATAAAGGGTGGCTCAGGCCGCCCTTTTTTATGGCGTCTGCCGCTACACTAGCGAACTCAAGCCCGCCATGATCTGTCTGAATTCAGGTCGCGCGAGGCGCCAAAATTGTCCAGGAGTAAAGCATGCGTAATCTGATTCTCAGCGCCGCTCTCGTCACCGCCAGCCTGTTTGGCGTGACCGCTCAAGCCGCCGAGCCGCTTGAAGCCGGTAAAACATATGTCGAGTTGAGCAGCGCCGTTCCGGTTGCCGTGCCTGGCAAGATCGAGGTGGTAGAGCTGTTCTGGTATGGCTGCCCGCACTGCTACGCCTTTGAGCCGACCATCAATCCCTGGGTTGAAAAACTCCCTAGCGATGTCAACTTTGTGCGTATCCCGGCGATGTTCGGCGGTATCTGGAACGTTCATGGCCAACTGTTCATCACCCTGGAAGCCATGGGCGTCGAGCACAAGGTTCACAAGGCCGTGTTCGAAGCCATCCATAGCGGCAAGAAACTCGCCACTCCAGAGGAGATGGCTGAGTTCCTGGTGGCCGAAGGCGTCGACAAGGACAAATTCCTGAGCACCTACAACTCCTTCGCCGTCAAAGGCAAGGTCGAAGACGCCAAGAAGAAGGCTCAGGCCTACCAGATCACTGGCGTACCGACCATGGTGGTCAACGGCAAGTACCGTTTCGACCTGGGCTC
Source organism: Pseudomonas sp. B21-059 (assembly GCF_026016285.1). Taxonomy (NCBI): domain Bacteria; kingdom Pseudomonadati; phylum Pseudomonadota; class Gammaproteobacteria; order Pseudomonadales; family Pseudomonadaceae; genus Pseudomonas; species Pseudomonas sp. B21-059. Next base: position 83,950 of record NZ_CP087201.1, read on the forward strand.
CGCCGGTGGTCCTGAAGGTGCGCTGAGCGTCGCCGACCAGTTGATTGCCAAAGAGCGCGCAGCCAAGTAAGCGCCGCCGCCATGCCGCGCTGGGGCTCTGAACGCATCGTTGGCCTGCATGATCCGCAGGTCAACGAGCACCATTTGGCGTCGACCGGCCTGCCGGCGGATAGCCGCCTGCGTTTGCTCAGTTTCAATATTCAGGTCGGTATCAGCACCGAGCGTTATCGCCATTACCTGACCCGTGGCTGGCAGCACCTGCTGCCCCATAACGGACGCGCGGACAACCTGCAGAAGATCGGCAATCTGCTGGGGGACTTCGATCTGGTAGCTCTGCAGGAAGTCGATGGTGGCAGCCTGCGTTCAGGCTACGTCAATCAGGTGGAGCACCTGGCCCAACTGGGTGCCTTCCCTTACTGGTACCAACAGCTCAATCGCAACCTGGGACGCCTGGCTCAGCACAGCAACGGTGTGCTCAGTCGCTTGCGCCCCTGGGCCATCGAAGACCATCCACTGCCCGGCCCCAAGGGGCGCGGCGCGATCCTTGTGCGATTTGGCGAAGGCCCCGAGGCGCTGGTGGTGGTGATGATGCACCTGGCGCTCGGCGCCAGGGCTCGAACCCGGCAACTGGCGTACATCCGCGAGTTGATCGGTGGCTACAAGCATCAAGTGCTGATGGGAGACATGAACACCCACGCCAGCGATCTGCTGGAGCACTCCCCTTTACGCGACCTCAGCCTGTTGGCGCCGCAACTGCAGGCGACCTTCCCCAGCTGGCGTCCGCAACGCTGCCTGGACCATATCCTGCTCAGCCCCAGCCTGACCCTGGAGCGAGTCGAAGTCCTGGCCCAACCCATATCCGATCACCTGCCGGTCGCGGTAGAGATTCGTCTGCCGGGTTCGCTCACGGCCGATGCATTGCCCGCGTTGAGTCCTGCACCTCGCGGAACCGATGAATGAGCGACGACGCCCAACGCTGGAAAGAGAAATACCTCAAAAGTATCGAGCAGCAGGAAAAGCTTGAGCGCCGGTGGGCCGCTCGACTGGACTTGCTACGTCGTGGCCTGGTGCGTAGCACCCTGGCGGCGGAGGGTACCGATCGTGCGGTCGACCAGTGCATGAAGGAGATGCGCGAGGTTGTGCGCACCGACGACATGGATGCCGGGCTTGCAGCGCTGCTGCCCCGTCTGGAAAAAGCCGTGCTGGACTCCGAGCAGCGGCGTGAAACCCGGGTCAACCAGATGAGCAGTGCCTTGACCGCCCTGGTTACCCAATTGCAGTCCCTGCCCCTGCCCCGGGAAGTCAGCCGCCCGTTGAAGGCCTTCGCCAAGCAACTGGATGGCCGGGTCAGTCAGGCGCGAGAGATCCCCTTGCTGCTGGGGGAGCTGAGCAATCTTCAGGGCAAGGCCCTGAGCCAGCTGGAAACTCCCGCCGGACCAGATCGCCCGAGTCTGCTGCAGCGCCTGTTCGGGGGCCGTGACACCGCCGATGCTCCCCAGGCTGAGGCGGTTACGCCAGCGGCGCCTGCTCCTGTCCCTGCGGTGGACTCCCGTCCCCAGGTTGAAGAGGCTGGCGAAGCGGACGAAGTGGTTCGCGAGCATTATCAGACCCCGGCCACGGATTTGCCGGAAGTCGCGGAGGTCCCTCCGGCACCTGTCGCCGTGACACCGGCCAAGCCCGAGGCAACACCCGCTGCGCAGCCCGTTTCCGAGGCCCCTGCCAAGATTGAGCCCGAAACGGCCAGCGTACCGTCCCCGTCGTCGGTGGTGGCATTCGTGCCGCCAGTCCTGGCTCAGGAAGAAACCCTTGAGCCAGCGCCCCAGGTCGCGATCGAAGCTCCGGCTCCGGCTGCAGCCGAGGTCGCGCCTCTGGCCTCTGTCGCCGTCGATGCTTTACCGGTAGCGCCTCTGCAGCCGCCGGCAGAAGTACCCGCCGCACCTCAGAGCGAGCCCGGTCCGCTCAACCCCGATGAGCTGTTGCCGCTTCCCGCGGTTTCCCCGGCAGTGCTGCTCGACAGCCTGCCCTTGCCGCCGGTCATGGCCGAGGCCTTGGCGGCCATCGATCCAGAGCAATCCGAGCACGATGTGCTCTACGCCCTGCCGGACTCTCCTGAGCCCTCCTACAGCTCGGTGGCCAAGCATATCGAACACACCCTGCTGGGACTGCTCGATGACCTGAGTCTGCCGGAACGTCATCGGCCTCAGGCCGAAGCCATGCGTGATCGTCTGCAACATGGCCTGAACTGGTACGAGTTGCTGCCAATCCTCGATGATCTGGCGGTGCTGATGCTGGCAATCACCGATTCGGGCCAGCATGAGTTCGAGACGTACCTCAAACAGCTCAACGAGCGCCTCGAGGCTTTCCAGAGCAATCTGCAGGCGGCCAGTGATGGCCACGCCGACAGCAGCTCGGCGGCACGGGCCATGGACACCCAGATCCGTGAGCAGGTCGATGGCCTGCAGAGCAGCGTGCAGGAGGCGGCAGACCTGGATGACCTCAAGCAGGTACTGGAAAGCCATCTGGAAGGCCTGCTGGGCACCATGGATCACCACCAGAAGCAGCGCGATGAGCGTGAGAAGGAAGTGGCGGCCCGTCTGCAAAGCCTGGCAGAGCGGGTTTCGAGCATGGAGCAGGAGGCCCAGGGCTACCGTGAGCACCTGGAGGAACAGCGGCAAAAGGCTCTGATCGATCCGCTGACCGGGTTGCCCAACCGCGCCGCCTGGACCGAGCGTCTGGAGCACGAGGTCGGTCAATGGCGGCAACATGGCAACAGCCTGCTGCTGGCCATGCTCGACCTCGATCACTTCAAGCGGATCAACGACAACTACGGTCATCTGGCCGGTGACAAGGTGTTGAAGATCATCGCCAATGTGTTGCGCAAGCGCCTGCGTGGCAGCGACTTTATCGCGCGTTTCGGCGGCGAGGAGTTTGTCCTGCTGATGCCCAATACCCCGTTGCCAGCGGGCGCGCGGATAGTGGAAGCGCTGCGAGCGGCGGTCGAGGCGTGTCCGTTCCACTTCAAGGGCGAGCCAGTGACCATTACCGTGTCCGTCGGACTGAGTGCCTTCAAGGCCGGTGATCGCAGCGATCTGGTGATAAAAAGAGCCGATCAGGCGTTATACCGGGCCAAGGATGCGGGTCGCAACCGGGTAGAGGCAGGCTGAGACGCTTGCCGATTCCTGTCTGAAACCTCGGTTTTGCCCATGGCGTTGGGAGCAGTACGTTACACTGTTGCATTCTTTTCTTCAGCGTACTGCCCTTTGCCATGAAACTTCTTGCTCTTGCTTTTTCGCTCCTGGTCCTCGCCGGTTGTGCCAGCGGTCCGCGTATTGACACCAGCCACCCTTCGGTCAATTACGACCAGCGCGCCCAGTTCATCATCGTTCATTACACCTCGGCATCCCTGGAACGCTCCCTGGCCCTGCTGACCCACGGTCAGGTCAGCAGTCATTACCTGATCGGCGACGACAAGTCCGCCACGATCTACAAACTGGTGGACGAGCAATACCGCGCCTGGCACGCCGGCGAGAGCCAGTGGCAGGGCCGGACCTGGCTCAACTCCAGCTCCATCGGCATTGAAATCGTCAACCCGGGCTTTCGTGATGGCCCCAACGGACGGCTCTGGTATCCCTACAGCGAAGCGCAGATCCAGAACCTGATCGTGCTGCTCAAGGACATCAGCAAGCGCAACAACATCTCCCCGCGTCACATCATTGGCCACAGCGACATCGCGCCATCGCGCAAGCTCGATCCGGGCCCGCTGTTCCCCTGGAAGCGCCTGGCTGACGCCGGACTCGGCCTGTGGCCAAACGCTCAGGCAGTGGCCCGCCAGCAGGCGTTTTTTGCCGCCAACCTGCCGAGCATCAGCTGGTTCCAGCAACAGTTGGCGGTCCTGGGCTATGCCACGCCGCAGACTGGCGAACTGGATGTGGCCACCCGCCACGTGCTGGCGGCTTTCCAGATGCACTATCGCCCGGGCCGATTCGACGGCACCCCGGACGCCGAAAGCGCAGCCATCCTGCAGGTGCTCAACCAGACAAAATAATGACGCCGCCGGACGGTTCGGGCCGATTGCTCAATCAGTTGCTATAACTCATTGGTAATCCTTCGGATCTTTCATGATGCCGGTTGCTCGCCAGACCCTGCGTACCTGGTTCCATCGCCCCTGGTTGCTGGCGACGCTGGCGGCTGTGCTGAGCGCGGCGGTGTTGTTGCTGGGCAGTGCCGGAGTGGCCATGCATCAGGTCCAGCAGCGAGAAAGCCAACAGATGAACGCCCAGGGCCAGCGTTTTCTGGAGCGTCTGGAGCAACTGTTCGGGCAACTGCGTGAAGGCCTGGATGTACTGGAGGCCCAGCCGCTGCGCGAGTGCAACGCCGAGCTGATCGCAGCCCTGCAGCAGGTCAGCTACAGCTATCGCTTCATTTATGAAGCGGCCTACATGGATGCCACCCAGACGTGCTCAAACTGGCCGCGACAGAATCTCCTGCCCTCGCCCAGGGCTCCGGATATCCGCGGGCCGACCTACAGCTACTGGCTCAACACCTCGACCCAACCCAATGAAAACCTCGCTGCTCTGATGCTGGGGCGGGGCAATTTTCGCGTGGCCACCTCCCGTGGGCACTTGACCGATGTGGTGGACCTGCCGGCCGGTGGCAGCCTGATGGTGGTGGTCGAGCATGGCTCCCGGGCGATTCCGGTACTGGGTCAGGCCCGTTCCTGGCCGCCGGTGGAGCCCTGGCGCGCCAGCCGCGAGGGGCCGCTGCAGGTCACCCCGGACCTGCTGATCTATCGCATGCCGACCCAGAATCCCGAGTACCAGTTGGTGCTGATCACGCCCCGGGCCAGCCTGCAGGCGGAAGTACTCGATGGCTGGTGGTGGTTGTTACCGTTCAGTCTGTTGCTGGCGCTGTTTATCGGCGGGCTGGTGTATCAGTTGGCGCGGCAGCGCCAGTCGTTGGGAGCAGAGCTGCAAGGGGCGCTGCGACGCGGTGAGCTGCAGGTGCTGTACCAGCCGATCTTCGACCTCAACAGCAGGCTCTGTGTAGGGGCCGAAGCGTTACTGCGCTGGCGGCGTCCGGACGGCACCCTGACCAGTCCCGATCTGTTCATTCCGCTGGCGGAAAACACCGGGCAGATCCGCCAGATCACCGACTTCGTCCTGCAGCGTCTGCTGGAGCAACTGGGGCACGTACTGCGAGCCAATCCCCAGCTGTATATCTCGGTCAACCTGGCGGCCTGTGATGTCATGGTGCCGCGCATCGGTCAGGTCATGGCGCGGCTTCTGGCCTTGCACAAGGTGGCGGCGCGACAGATCGCCTTCGAGGTCACCGAGCGTGGCCTGATCGACGTGGTGGTGGCGCGCAACAACCTGCAGGCCTTGCGGGATGTCGGGCATCAGGTGCTGATCGATGACTTCGGCACCGGCTACTGCAGCCTGGCCTATCTGCAAAGCCTGCCAGTGGATTGCCTGAAGATCGACAAGGCCTTTATCGACGCCCTGGGTCACGATGCTGCCAGCAGTGGCGTGGCGCCCCACATCATTCGCATGGCCCACGCCTTGAATCTCACGGTGATCGCTGAGGGCATCGAATTCGAGGACCAGGCTTCGCTGCTCAGCAGCGAGGGGGTGAGCTTCGGTCAGGGTTGGCTGTTCGCCCATGCCCTGAGTGCCTTGCAGTTTACCGAGCTGATTACCCGAGGCCGGCGTCTGGTGCCCCGGCGCCTGGATGATGAAGCCTGAAGCCCTAGAGCGGCAGGGCCAGATAGAACTGGGTGCCCTGCCCCGGCCTTGAGTAGACGCCCATGCGTCCACCGTGGAGCTGGACGATTTCCTTGCACAGGGCCAGTCCGAGCCCGGCGCCGCCTTTCTTGCGTCCGACCTGAACGAAGGGTTCGAAGATCCGACCCTGCTGACCGTAAGCGATGCCCTCGCCATTGTCCTCGACGCTGACAATCACCCGTTCGCCATGGCGCCTGGCCTGCAGGCGGATCTGGCCGCCACTGGCGGTATGGCGCAGGGCGTTGTCGATCAGATTGTCCAGGACCCGTTCCAGTTGCGGACGGTCGGCGTGCAGGCGCGGCAGTGGCGCCTGGATCTCCAGCAGCAGGCTGATGTCCTGCCGCTGCGCCTGTTCGTTGAAGCGGCCCTGGGCCTGCTCCAGCAACTCTTCCAGGGGACAGGGCGCGAGAGTGAGTTTCTGCAGGCCATTCTGATAGCGGGAAAAATTCAGCAGGTCGTTGATCAGTTGCATCAGCCGCTGCATTTCTTCGTTGACTGTATTGAGCAGGTCGGTTTCCCGGGACTCTTCGGCAAAGTGCAGGCGTTCCTGAAGCAGGCCGAAGGCCATGTGCATGCCGGTGACCGGGGTTCGCAGTTCGTGGGAGGCGCGCAATACGAACTCGCTGCGTACCCGCTCGAATGCCCGCTGTTCGGTGACGTCATGAAGCACCATCACCGCGCCAAGGATATGGCCCTGGGTGTGGCTCACCGGGGTCAGGCTGTAGGTCAGTAGGCGCGATTCGCCATCGACCTCGATATCCAGGTCTTCCGGGGCCCGCTCCAGGTTGCCGCCACGCAGAACCAGCTGCAGCTGTTCATCCAGCTCCGGGCGTTGCAGGGCGCTGCCCAGGCCCTGGCCGAGGCGCTCCTGATCCCAGCCCAACTGCCGTTGGGCCACGGGGTTGAGGTGCTCCAGGCGGCCTTGGCGGTCGATCATCAACAAGCCGTCGTCGATGCTGTCGAGCACCGCCTGCAAGCGCTGCTGGCCGGCCAGCAGTTCGTCGACATTGGTGGCCTGATGCTGGCGCAGGGCTTCGGCCATGATGCCGAAGCGGCGGGTCAGCAGGTTCATTTCCGCTGCGGCCGAGATCGGCAGGGTGACGTCGAAATTGCCTTGGCCGATCTTGTCCGCGGCCTTGGCCAGGGCTTCGATCGGTCCGCCAAAGCGCCGGGCAATGGCATGGGCGGTGATGAAGCCGATGATCAGCACCGCCAGGCCGACCAGGCCCAGCAAGCCGGCTACCAGCAAGGCACGGTCCCGGGCCTGGCGTTCCACCTGGCTGATGTTGTCCAGGGCCCGCTTGTGTTCGTTGATCAGGCCGTTGCGCAAGGTATTGAAACGCTCGGTCAGCGCTTCGTTGTTGTTCAGGCTCGCGGCAGTGTTGCTGTGTTCGAAGGCCTGGTAGAAGCTCAGGTAGTCGCTGCGGGCTTGCTTGAAACCACCCACGGACGGGTTCTGCTGTTCGTGGGCGATGCCCTGGTCGAGGAGGTCCAAGTAGTGCTGCCGCGAGGCTTCCAGGGCTGCGGAGTCGGGCTTGTTGCTGAGCATGATGATCAACTGATCACCCAGGGTCTGGCGCAGCTTGAGCCCCAGATCCAGGGTGATGAAGTTGTTGCGGATCAACGATTCCTGGGTACTGGCCATCTGCATCACGCTGACCAGCCCGAGCACCAGCCCCAGCAGGGCCACGGTGATCAGGGCCGAGATGCTCAGAAACAGCCGGGTCCGCAGTTTCATCGCTAACTTCATAGGGTGATGCTCACAGGTTGTACTGTTTGCGCTTGCGGTACAGGGTCGAAGCGTCGATGCCCAGGGTCTTGGCCGCTTGGTCCAGGGTGTCGCTGGTGGCCAGGACGGCGCCGATATGGGCTTTTTCCAGTTCGTCCAGGCTCAGCGCGGCACCGATTCGCGGGGCGTTGTTGGTGGGCTGTTCGGCCATGCCCAGATGGCTGATTTCAACCCGTTCCTGGGGACAGATGATGCTTGCCCGTTCCACCACGTTGCGCAGTTCGCGGATGTTGCCCGGCCAGCGGTAATTGAGCAGGGCTTCCCGGGCGTCGTCGCTGAAGCCTCGGGCCGGTCGCGAATACTCTTTGACGAAGCGTGCAAGAAAGCGGTCGGCCAAAGTCAGGATGTCTTCGCTGCGTTCGCGCAAGGGCGGCAAGTGCAGGGTGATCACGTTCAGGCGGTACAGCAGGTCTTCACGGAAGCGCCCGTCGCGCACCATGTCCTCGAGATTGAGGTTGGTGGCGGCGAGGATGCGCACGTCGGCCCGGCGAGTCACCGGGTCGCCGACGCGCTCGTACTCCTTGTCCTGGATAAAACGCAGCAGCTTGGGCTGCAGGGTCAGGGGGAAGTCGCCGATCTCGTCGAGGAACAGAGTGCCGCCATCGGCCTGGTTGACCCGGCCCAGGGTACTTTCGCTGGCCCCGGTAAAAGCGCCGCGGCTGTGGCCGAAAAGTTCGCTTTCCATCAGCTCGGCGGTCAGCGATGGGCAGTTGATGGTCACGCAGGACTTCTTCGCCCGTTTGCTCCAGCCGTGGATGGCCCGGGCCAGTTCGCCCTTGCCGGTACCCGACTCGCCGAGGATCAGGATATTGGCATCGGTGCTGGCCACCTGGCGGGCGGTTTCCAGTACCACTTTCATCGCTGGACTGTGGGAGTCCAGGCCGTCCTTGGGTTTGCGCACTTCGCCTTCCAGGGCTTCCAGGCGCGCCGAGAGCTGGCGCACTTCCAGTTGCTTGGCGGTAGCCAGGCGCAGTTGGTCGGGGCTGCAGGGTTTGACCAGGTAGTCGGCGGCACCGGCCTGGATTGCGTCCACCGCCGTGTCCACGGCGGAGTGGGCAGTGACGATCACCACCCGCATCCAGGGCGCTTGAGTACGCATCTGGGCCAGCACATCAAGGCCGTTGTCTTCCCCCAGGCGCAGGTCAAGGAAACACAGGTCGAACACCTGGCGTTGCAACAGCGTATCCGCCTGGGCCGCGCTGTTGGCGGTGGCCACGGTATAGCCCTCGTCTTCCAGGCAGTAGCGGAAGGTGCGGAGGATGGCGGATTCGTCATCCACCAGCAGGATGCGGCCTTGATTCTCCGGCGCTGACTCCATTTCCCAGGCTCCTTTAATGAATGATCTTATTTAGTCCCAGAAAAATCGGGCAAGTTGCAAGGTTGATTCTGATCCATTCCACGGCCTGAAGGTTAGATATCTCCGCCGGAAATGGCTAACAGACTGAAATCCCTAATATTTTGCCAAGGCTAGTCCCTGGGTGGGTCTGTATCAGGCTGTCCGCGGCTCGGCAAAGTTCCCCCTCTGATCAAAAAGCCATGGACCCGGAACGGTCCGATCGTGCATTTCGCACGGTTGGCCGGTGGGGATCGTGCAGGATGCGTGTGAGTGGGCGTCTTTGAATTGCTTTAAGTCATTGATTTTATTGAATTATTTATATGATTAAAAGCTGGCATGCAGACTGCAATATCCCTCTCATCGTGAAGCGCAAGTCAGGGCTTCCATAACAACATCACCACCAGTGTGGGAGGAGTTTCAGGATGAATCGCCAAGGTCTTGCCCAATTGCGTATCGCGCCACTGCATCTCCAGCAAGGCCTGTTCGCCAGCCTGGCGTTACTGGTCACCTTGATCGCCGGACAGCAGTTCCAGCGTTGGCAGGATAGCCAGGCACCCGCCCCGCGCGTGCCGGCTCATCACTTCACCCAGACCCATTTCAGTTCGGTGAGCAGTCAGCTCAACGATGCAACGCCAGTGCAACTGATGGCCGTCGACCAGGCACAACCGGTGCTTGAGGCTCCGCGTCAGGAACGCTGGGTGTTCTAGGCACCAAGGTCTGGGCCGCATTCGGCGGCGCACGACCGGCTCCATAGGCAGCACCCCTGAGCACTATTAATAGAAGAGTAAGGAGAATCATCATGCTGAGCTGGGCAATCACATTCCTGATCATTGCCATTGTCGCTGCGGTCCTGGGCTTCGGTGGTATCGCGGGCACCGCCACGGGTATCGCCAAGATTCTCTTTGTCGTGTTCCTGGTGATGTTCATCGCTTCGTTCTTCTTTGGCCGTCGTGGTCGAGGCTGACCATGAGTCTTTCGTTGAAAACATTGGCTGCCACGCTGCTGCTGGGCGTCAGCGCCCTGGCGTCGGCGGCCAATGATGGCCAGGCACGTACCAACCAACTGCTGGGTTCGGACCCGCAGTTTCGTGACACCTGGCAGGGGGTTGTGCACAAGGAAGAGCGCTTGCCTGAATGGGTGATGAACCTGTCGGGCGATGCTCAGCAACAGATGAACGCAGTGACTGAAGACGGCGATCAGTACCTGGTTGGACCGCTCTGCGAGACTGCGCAGAGTTGTCAGAACCAGCGCCTGATCGTGGCCTTCAGCTTCGACAAGAAGCATGCCTACGCGATGTTGGTGGAGGTGCCTGCGGGCTTGCCTGCGGACAAGTCACCGACCCGTCACGCGAGCTACCGCTTTCTCGGCAAACCCGATGAAGGAATGCGGGCATTGCTTCAGGAGCAGTTGCGCAAAGACCCGAACTGGTACTGAGCGCGCATTGCCGATTTTGCATAACAGCTAGAAGAAAGGGCCGCCCTGGCTCTTTCGACTGTTGCACCACCCGAGGAGGGTGAGTGCATGACCAAGGGGTCGGGACGTTCTGATCCACTGATGATCGGAGTGACCTAGGGGTACAGGGAGTGCCTCCGCAAGGGCCGGGTCAGGAAAGAGCAGCGGCGTAAGCTCCCAGGTCGAGCATCGACTTGACGAGCTTGCGGCGTGCTTGAAGAGCAAAGTCTTGTCCTAGAGCCATCGGTCCGTCTTTTTCGTGATTCCCCAAGGAAAAAATCTTCCTTTGACTCCAGTCAAACGTTTCCTGGTGTTTCTCTGCGACCGTATATCGAGAAACTTTGCGTCAATTGCGCAACCTTTCCGAACACCCGAATCAGAGTAATCCTAAACTTTTTCAGACCTTTTCCTGACCCTTCCGACAAGCCTGCACGCCGCCTGAAATGGCCGTTTCACGGTATTTCTGCCTGCCGAAATGTCGTATTCGAACCGGTTGGGACGCTCGTTTAGTTTGTAAAAACTCATGCCGATTCGGCATAGGGTAGGCGTTTACGGCATTAGACGCGCCCCCCTAGCATCGGAATAGTTGCGCCTTTTTTCGCCCGCAGAGAGCCGTAAATGCTCGTTCGGGATGACCTTATACGGGGGCCGATGCACAAACTTTTCCGCCATTGAGCGTTCCAGTTCGCGCATCAGCCCGAGTCCAACTGAAGTAAGGGTAATGATATGAAGAAGGCAAAATTAAGCCTCGCCTGGCAGATCCTCATCGGTCTGGTCCTGGGGATTGCAATTGGCGCGCTGCTCAATCATTTCAGTGCTGAAAAGGCCTGGTGGGTCAGCAACGTTCTGCAACCTGCAGGCGATATCTTTATCCGCTTGATCAAGATGATCGTGATCCCGATCGTCATCTCCTCGCTGATCGTCGGCATTGCCGGTGTCGGCGACGCCAAGAAACTTGGCCGCATCGGTCTGAAGACCATCATCTACTTCGAAATCGTCACCACCATCGCCATCGTCGTGGGTCTGCTGCTGGCCAACCTGTTCCATCCGGGCGCGGGCATCGACATGAGCACCCTGGGTACCGTGGACATTTCCAAGTACCAGGCCACCGCCGCCGAAGTGCAGCATGAACATGCGTTCATCGAGACCATTCTCAACCTGATTCCATCGAACATCTTCGCGGCCATGGCCCGTGGCGAGATGCTGCCGATCATCTTCTTCTCGGTGCTGTTCGGTCTGGGCTTGTCGAGCCTGCAGTCCGATCTGCGCGAGCCGCTGGTGAAGATGTTCCAGGGCGTCTCGGAAAGCATGTTCAAAGTCACCCACATGATCATGAACTACGCGCCGATTGGTGTGTTTGCCCTGATCTCGGTGACCGTCGCCAACTTCGGTTTTGCCTCCCTGCTGCCGTTGGCCAAGCTGGTGATCCTGGTGTACGTGGCCATCGCCTTCTTCGCCTTCGTGATCCTCGGCCTGATCGCCCGCCTGTTCGGCTTCTCGGTGCTCAAGCTGATGCGCATCTTCAAGGATGAACTGGTGCTGGCCTACTCCACCGCCAGCTCGGAAACCGTGCTGCCGCGGGTGATCGAGAAGATGGAAGCCTACGGCGCGCCGAAAGCCATCTGCAGCTTCGTGGTGCCCACCGGCTACTCCTTCAACCTGGACGGCTCGACCCTGTACCAGTCCATCGCGGCGATCTTCATTGCCCAGCTGTACGGCATCGACCTGTCCATCAGCCAGCAATTGCTGTTGGTGCTGACCCTGATGGTCACTTCCAAAGGCATTGCCGGAGTTCCGGGCGTGTCCTTCGTGGTGCTGCTGGCCACCCTGGGCAGCGTGGGCATTCCGCTGGAAGGCCTGGCCTTCATCGCCGGTGTCGACCGTGTGATGGACATGGCGCGCACCGCCTTGAACGTCATCGGCAACGCCCTGGCAGTCCTGGTCATCGCCCGTTGGGAAGGCATGTACGACGATGCCAAGGGCCAGCGCTACTGGAATTCCCTGCCGCACTGGCGCAGCAAAGAGCCGCTGCCAGCCGGCGAAGCTTCCAAAGGCTAAGCGCCACTGCGTAGGAGCTGGCTTGCCAGCGAAGAGGTTCTCAAGTCCTCTACACGGCTCAGACGCGCCTTCGCCGGCAAGCCGGCTCCTGCAATGAACGAACCCCGGGTAATCCGGGGTTTGTCGTTTCTGTGGGCCCCGCTATCATTCGCCGCATCTTCCGAGGGATATGACCGATGCTCAATGGCCTGTGGCTTGGCTTCTTTATCGTAGCGACCGTGTCCGCCCTGGCGCAGTGGCTGGTGGGCGGCAACGCCGGGATCTTTGCCGCCATGGTGGAAAGCATTTTCGCGATGGCCAAGCTGTCGGTGGAGGTGATGGTGCTGCTGTTCGGCACCCTGACCCTGTGGCTGGGCTTTCTGCGGATCGCCGAGAAGGCCGGCATCGTCGATTGGCTGGCCAAGATCCTGGGCCCGCTGTTCAAGCGCCTGATGCCGGAAGTGCCGCCTGGGCACCCGGCCCTGGGGCTGATCACCCTGAACTTCGCCGCCAACGGCCTGGGCCTTGATAACGCCGCCACGCCGATCGGCCTCAAGGCCATGCGCGCCCTGCAGGAACTCAACCCCAGCGCCACCACCGCCAGCAACGCGCAGATCCTGTTCCTGGTGCTCAACGCTTCGTCCCTGACCCTGCTGCCGGTGACCATCTTCATGTACCGCGCCCAGCAAGGTGCGGCGGACCCGACCCTGGTGTTCCTGCCGATCCTCCTGGCCACCAGCGCTTCGACCCTGGTCGGCCTGCTGTCGGTGGCGGTAATGCAGCGCCTGCGTCTCTGGGACCCGGTGGTGCTGGCCTACCTGATTCCCGGGGCCCTGGCTCTGGGCGCCTTCATGGCGCTGCTGGCGACTCTGTCGGCCACGGCCCTGGCATCCCTGTCGTCGATCCTCGGCAACCTCACCCTGTTCGGCCTGATCATGCTGTTCCTGGTGATCGGTGCGCTGCGCAAGGTCAAGGTCTACGAGGCCTTTGTCGAAGGGGCCAAGGAGGGTTTTGACGTCGCCAAGAACCTCTTGCCGTACCTGGTGGCCATGCTGTGCGCGATCGGCGTATTGCGGGCGTCCGGGGCCCTGGATTTCGGCCTCGACGGGATTCGTCATCTGGTGGCCTGGGCCGGCTGGGATACGCGCTTTGTCGACGCTCTGCCCACCGCCATGGTCAAGCCGTTCTCCGGCAGTGCCGCCCGGGCGATGCTCATTGAGACCATGAAGACCCAGGGTGTGGACAGTTTCCCTGCACTGGTGGCAGCGACCATTCAGGGCAGCACCGAAACCACCTTCTATGTGCTGGCGGTGTATTTCGGCGCGGTGGGCATCCAGCGGGTGCGGCACGCCGTGGGCTGTGCCTTGCTGGCGGAGTTCGCCGGCGTGGTGGCGGCGATTGCGGTTTGCTACTGGTTCTTTGGATAAGCCTTCGCCGGCAAGCCGGCTCCTACGGAGGTTGTAGGAGCCGGCTTGCCGGCGAAAGGGCCGTTCATTGTTTCAGCGCCAGGTTGCCCTGCCCCACCGCCCAATCCACTACCTGCCGGGTAAGCGCGTCGCTGGCCTGGCCAAACCCTGTCACCACCGCCGGCACTTGGGGTTCGCTCAGGGGTTGGCGCACTTCAAAGCGCCGGCTGGCGAGGATCTTCTGGTCGTAACCTCGAATCAGCCGCGCATCCAGGCGGATCACCACCTGGACGGCGTTGCCCTGGTACTCGGTCTGAAAGGCTTGCAGGTCGCCGCCCAGGGCCAGGTCGGTCTGCAGGTTGCTGTCGTCGGTGCTCAACAACTGCACCCGGCCATCGCGCTGGAAGCCGTCCAGCAGGCGGTTGCGCAGCAGGATCGGTGCCGGGTCGCTCCAGCGCGAAGCCTTGTAGCTGCTGATCAGGTTGCCCTGGGGAATCACCGCGATGCGTGCGCTGTTCAGCGCATCGCCAGCCTGCGGCTTGAGCAACTGCAGCGACCACGACAGTGCCTTGCCCGTGGCAGGGGTCGCGTTTTGCCCTACCGGCAGCCGGTAGATATCCAGTGGTTCGCCCTTGGGCAGGATCGAGCAGGCAGCGCTCAGGGCCAGGGTGCACCCCAGGGCCAGTCGGGCCAGCAGGTGACAGGCAGGCTTCATGGCGTGAACTCCTTGTTCTTCTCGTTACCCAGCAAGTAACCGCCGGGGTTGGCTTCGAGGCGGCGGGTGATGGCCCGCAGCGAGCTCAGGGTCTCGCGCAGCTCGCGCACCGCCGGCGCCAGGCCGTTGAGGCCTTGCATGCCATTGTTCAGCGAGTCCTGGTTGTCGCTCAGCAGTTTGTTCAGGGTGGCGCTGCTCTGCTCCAGGTTGCGCATGGCGTGCTCGGCGCTGCCGAACATCTGCTTGCCCTGGTCGTTGAGCAGGCCGTTGGCATTGCGCATCAGCGCGGTGGTCTGTTCCAGCATGGCGCTGGTCTGCTTGCTGATAGAGCCCAGTTGCTGCATCAACTGGCGCAGGTCGTCACGTTGTCCGGCGATGCTGGCCGAGGTTTTCTGCAGGTTGTCCAGGGTGTTGCTGACCCGCTCCACGTTGTCCGGAGAAAACATGCTGTTGGCGTTGTGCAGCAGCAGGTTGACCCCGGTCATCAGGTCATTGCTGTTGTTCAGCAGGCGGGCAATGGGCGATGGCGAGGCAATGATGGTCGGCAGGTGGCCGTCCTTGCCCTTGAGGGGCGGGCTTTGCGGTGTACCGCCGCTGAGCTGGATGATCGAGGTGCCGGTGATGCCGGTCAGGGCCAGCTTGGCCTGGGTGTCCTCCTTGATCGGGGTTTCACTGCCCAGGCGGATCTGCGCCAGTACCCGGCGCGGGTCCTTGGGGTCCAGGCGCAGGTTGACCACATCG
This sequence comes from Pseudomonas sp. B21-059, assembly GCF_026016285.1. Taxonomy (NCBI): domain Bacteria; kingdom Pseudomonadati; phylum Pseudomonadota; class Gammaproteobacteria; order Pseudomonadales; family Pseudomonadaceae; genus Pseudomonas; species Pseudomonas sp. B21-059. The sequence continues at coordinate 99,206 of NZ_CP087201.1, forward strand.
CCGACCTTGATGCCGCTGTATTGCACGGCGCTACCCTTGGACAGGCCGCTGACCGCCTCATTGAAGACAATCTGATAGTCCTGGAAGGCGCTGTCGACGCTGGACTTGGCCAGCCACAGGCCGAACAGCAGGGCGCCGGCCACCACGATCACGGTGAACAGGCCGATCAGTACATGATGGGCTCGGGTTTCCATGTCATCCCTCGTTGGTCTGTGTAGCGGCCTGGTAGGCCGCGCGGCCGCGTGGGCCATGGAAGTATTGGTGAATCCATTCGTCCGGGGTTTCGGCGACGATGTCGATGGCGTCCGCCACCAGTACCTTTTTCTGCGCCAGCACCGCCACCCGGTCGGTGATGGTGTAGAGGGTGTCCAGGTCGTGGGTGACCAGGAACACGCTCAGGCCCAGGGCATCGCGCAGGGTCAGGATCAGTTGGTCAAAGGCTGCCGCCCCCACCGGGTCGAGGCCGGCGGTGGGTTCGTCGAGAAACAGGATGTCCGGGTCCAGGGCCAGGGCACGGGCCAGGGCTGCGCGCTTGATCATGCCGCCGGAGAGCGAGGACGGGTATTTGTCGGCGGCCGACAGGGGCAACCCGGCCAGGGCCAGTTTCACCGCCGCCAGGTGTTCGGCGTCGCTGCGGGACAGGCCCGCATGCTCGATCAGTGGCAGGGCGACGTTCTCGGTCACTGTCAGCGAGGTGAACAGCGCGCCCTTCTGGAACAGCACGCCAAAGCGCCGCTCGATCAGGGAACGTTGCTGCTCCGGCAGGCTGGGCAGGTCCTGGCCGAAGACCCGCACCGAGCCTTCGCTGGGTTGGCGCAGGCCGACGATGCTGCGCAGCAGCACCGACTTGCCGCTACCTGAGCCGCCGACCACGCCAAGGATCTCGCCCTTGTACACGTCCAGGTCGAGATTTTCGTGCACGCTCTGCTTGCCGAAGCGGTTGCACAGGCCACGGACCTCGATCACCGCCTCGGCGGGCGGGCGCGTCGGGCGGCTCACCAGCCCATCTCCATGAAGAACAGCGCGGCCACGGCGTCGATGACGATCACCACGAAGATCGACTGCACCACGCTGGACGTAGTGTGGGCGCCCACTGATTCGGCACTGCCGCTGACCTTGAAGCCCTCCAGGCAGCCGATGGCGGCGATCAGGAAAGCGAAGATCGGCGCTTTGACCAGGCCCAGCAGAAAGTGCTTAACGCCGATGTCCGAGTGCAGCAGCGAAAGGAACATCGCCGGGGAAATATCCAGGGACAGGGCACAGACCACGGCGCCGCCAATGATCCCCGAGAGCATCGCCAGGAAGGTCAGCATCGGCAGCGCCACCAGCAGGGCCAGCACCCTGGGCAGCACCAGCAACTCCATCGGGTCCAGGCCCAGGGTGCGGATCGCGTCGATCTCTTCGTTGGCCTTCATCGAGCCGATCTGCGCGGTGAAGGCGCTGGCGGTGCGCCCGGCCATGAGGATCGCGGTGAGCAGCACGCCAAATTCCCGCAGGAAGGAAAACGCCACCAGGTCGACGGTAAAGATGCTGGCGCCGAAGTTGGCCAGCACCGTGGCCCCGAGAAAGGCCACCACCGCCCCCACCAGGAAGGTCAGCAGGGCGACGATGGGCGCGGCATCGAGGCCGGTCTGCTCGATATGCGCCACCACCGGGGTGATGCGCCAGCGCTTGGGGTGCAGCAGGCCCCGGGCCAGGGTTTCGAGGATCAGGCCGATAAAGCCCAGGACCTTCAGGGTGTCCTGCCAGACGGTGTAGACCGCACTGCCAATGCGTGAGAGCAGTTGCACGCTGACGGCAATCTCCGGTTCCTTGACCGGTACACAAAAATCGTTGAGCGAGCTGTAGACCGTATGCAGCAATGCGCGGTCGGCGGTGGACAGGGTGCAATCGGGGTGTTCGGCGGATTGCCCCAGGCGTTCGGTCCCCAGGAGTTCTACCAGCAGCGAGGCACCCGCGGTGTCCAGGGCTCCCAGGCCGTTGAGGTCGACGTGGGTGCTGCTGTCGTAGTGGCCGTTGAGGCTCTGGCAGAGGCGCTTGAGGTCGCTGTAGTGGGCCAGCGTCCAGTCTCCGCCGATGCGCAGTTGCGCCGGAGTGTGGGCGTTATCCAGTTGAGCGGTGCCGGGCGTCATGCGGGTATTCATAAGCTCCGAGCTTGTGTGGCGATTGCGCAGTGCTACGTAATAGCACGATCCCCGTTACTTTGCCTCGCCGCTCTTGGCTGGATCTTGATCTGGGTCGGTGATCTCGAAGCGCAGCACACCAATCACCTGTCCGTCCTCGGTGATCACCCGCACTTGCCATTTTCCCGCTGGGTTGCCGGGGAAATTCTGCTTGTGGGACCAGGCGCGGTAGCCCTCCTTGCGTCCGCCGTGAATATCCAGGGCGATGCGATCCACTTCGCTGCCGTTGAACTTCCAGACGTGATAGATGCGCTCGTCCAGGCCCCGGGGGGCGTTGATCGCGGTGTAGGCGTACAAACCGCTGCTGCGTACCTGGCTGGCACTCACCTGTTCCAGGCTGTCCCCGGGCGTGCGGTCCTGGAGTTGGGTGCTGATGGCGTCCTCGGTCAGCCACAGGGTGGCCGGCGGCACCCAGGAGCGCAGCAGCCAGCCGGTGCTGCCAATGGCCAGGGTGATACACAGCACCGCCAGTGCGCTGCGCACGCTGCGGATCGGCAGGATCGACGCCAGGCTCGGGAAGGACAGGAGCATGGCGATGCCCAGGGCCAGCTTGAAGCTCTGGGCCGTGGTCAGGTGCAGGATCAGCGGCAGGGCCGTGAGCAAGGCGGCGAACAGGGTCAGGGTGTGCAAGGCGAGGAACAGCCAGCGCCGCGGCGCCAGCCACTTGTAGTACAGCGGGTCGGTGATGGAAATCAGCGCCGCTGCCCCCAGCAGCCCGGTGAATACCAGTTGGCCGCTGTTCCAGCTGGTGGTGATGAAGAAGAACGGCAGGACGAAGAACAGGCTTTCCTGGTGGATCATTTGTGTCGCGTAGCGCAGCAACGGTTGTGGGATCTCGCGCTTGAAGACCTTGGTGAACAGTTGGGTCAGGCTGTTTTCCAGCATCAGCCAGACCCAGCTCACCAACAGGATCACGGCGATCCACGAGGCCAGGCTCTGTTGCCGGTCCACCAGGATGAAGCTGCCGACTCCGGAGATGAAACCGCCGAGCGCAATGACCCCCGGGTAGCGCTTCATCAGTTCCAGAATGCGCTGAATATAGTGGGTCAGGTTAGGCATCGGGCGGGGTCACAGTCTTGGCAGGAAAAAACCGTGACAGGATACCTGTTGGCCGCGGCCTGTGGCGAGGGAGCAGGCTCCCTCGCCACACCGGCTAGAGGGTGCGCCGGCGGTACAGCAGGTAGCCGCCCAGGCTGCCGAAGACGATCAGGGCCAGCAGGCCGCCGGTCAGCCAGAGCAGTTGCTCGTCCCCCAACAGGGGTTTTTCGATTCGCACATAGCCCGGCTGTTGCAGCAATTGCTTCAGCGCCAGGTTGGCCTGCTTCAGGCTCACCGCCCGCAGGCGCTTGGCCGGGTCGCTGAAGCGGCCGTTGTCGAAGTCGCCGAGGGCACTCCAGTAGTAATCCGCCAAGGCGCTGTTGCCCTGTACTGCCCAAGCCTGGCGATCGATGGCGGCCTGCTTCAGGCGCTCGAAAGTCGCAGGGTCCAGACCGTCCTTGAGCAGTTTCGCCTTGAGCTGCTCGACCACCTGTCGGGCCTGGGGCAGGTCATCGCGTTCGAGGTCGGCATTGAGGCTGAGAAAACCGACGCCGCCAAACACTTCACGGTCGCTCCAGGGGCCGTAGGACAGCTCATGTTCCAGGCGCAACTGACGGTATAACGCCCAGTCCAGATACTCCTTGAGCAGGTCGAAGGTCTCGTCGTGCTGCTGCTCCAGCAGGGGTTCGGGAAACAGCCAGTGCAATTGTGCGCTCTGCCCTACCCAGCCATGGATCAAGTTGCGCTCGGCGGCGGCCGTGCCCTGGATCTGTGGCAGCTCGCGGTGCTCGCTGGGCTCTACCGGCTCGAGGGCGCCGTAGGTGCGTTCCAGATAAGCCGGCAGCAGGCGATCCAGTTCGCCGACGACGATCAGGGTCATGTTGTTGGGGGCGTACCAGTCTTTGCGCACTTGCTCCAGCTGGGCCAGGGTCAGGTGCCCGACTTCGGCGCGCTCGGCGCATTTGAGCCCCAGTTCCACCGCCAGCTGGTTGCCGGCCTTGTGGCCCAGGTCCTGGCGGTCGAGCCAGCGTTGCAGGTGCGAGTAATGGCCGCCGTCTTCGCGCTCCACCACCTGTTTGGCGGCGGCCACGGCGTTGTCGCCAAGGTGGGTGCGGGTGAGCAATGCCAGCAGCAGATCGAGGACCTTGCGCTGGTTTTTCGCTGGGGCTTCGATGACGAAGGTGGTGTCGGCATTGCTGGTATAGGCGTTCCATTCGCCGCCCAGGGCTTGCATGCGCTCTTCCAGGCCGCCCTCGCCGCTGGCGTCGATGCCGCTGAACAGCAAGTGTTCAAGCAGGTGTGGCAGTTCCTTGTCGGCACAGGGGAAATCGTCCAGGCCGACGCCCACCACCAGGCGAATCGCCACATGACCGCGTTCGCTGCCGGGCTTGAGCAGCAGTTGCAGGCCGTTGGGCAGGGTGTAGCCTTCGACCTGGAAACGATCCAGGGCCCATCCTTGTGCACTGCCCAGCAACAGGCAGGCGAATAACAGACAACGCATAACAAGCTTCCTTACGGCGTGCGTAAGTTTTAGAGACTTCAGATCACTCTGGACGTTCAGGGTGAATGGGTGATGTCAGCCATGTTCTCGATTTCCAGCGCCCCGGTGTCCGAGGTTTCCAGGACCACGTAGGCGCTGCTGCAGAACAGCGAGTTGAGACGCTTCATGTCGGCGATCAGTTCCAGGTGCAGGGAGCTGGTCTCGATGCTCTGGACGATCTTGCGCTGCAGCCGGCTGACGTGGGCGTGGGCCAGGCGCCGTTCCTGGGCGCGGAAGCGGCGTTTCTCCCGCAGCAATTGACGTGCGCTTTCCGGGTCGGCGCTGAGAAATACCGAGAGTCCCAGGCGCAGGTTGGCGATCAGTTGCGCGTGCAGTCCGGTCAGCTCTTCCAGACCCACTTCGGAGAAGGAGCGGCGTTGCGACGTCTTCTGCTGCTGGACCTTGCGCAGCATGCGTTCAATCAGGTCGCTGGCCAGCTTGAGGTTGATCGCCAGTTCGATGATCTCCGCCCAGCGCCGGCTGTCCTGCTCGCTGAGGTCTTCCCGGGGCATTTGCGCCAGGTACAGCTTGATGGCGCTGTACAGCGCTTCGACATCCTCGCTCAGGGCGCGCATTTCCTGGGTAATGGCGGTCTGCTTGCCACGCAGCACATCGCGCATGGCTTCCAGCATATTGTCGATCAGGTCGCCGATGCGCAGGGTTTCCCGGGCGGCGTTGGCCAGGGCCAGGCTCGGGGTGGCCAGGGCAGTGGGATCGAGGTGCCGTGGTCGTGCACGGCCGTTGTCCTGGGGGCGCTCGGGCATCAGCCAGGCACAGAATCGGGCCATGGGGCCGACAGTGGGCAGCAGCAACAGGCAGCGGACGGTGTTGTACAACAGGTGGAAGCCGATCACCACTTCCTGGGGGCTGAAGTCCAGGCTATCCATCCAGTGGGCCAGCGGGTCGAGCACCGGAATGATCAGCAGCAGGCCGATCAGCTTGTACAGCAGGCTGCCCAGGGCCACCTGGCGTCCGGCGGTGTTCTGCATGCTGGTGCTGAGGAAGGCCAGCACCCCGCTGCCGATGTTGGCGCCGATCACCAGGCCGATGGCCACCGGCAGGCCGATCACTCCGGCCCCGGCCAGGGTGGCGGTCAGCAGCACCGCCGCCAGGCTGGAGTAGGACACCATGGCGAACACCGCGCCCATCAGCGCATCCAGGAGGATGTCGCCGGTGAGTGAGGCGAACAGCACCTTGACCCCTTGGGCGTGGGTAATCGGCGCTGCGGCTTCGACGATCAGTTGCAGGGCCAGAATGATCAGGCCCAGGCCGATGCCGACCCGGCCCAGCTGGCCGGCGCGAGTCTGTTTGCGCGACAGAAAGAAAATCACCCCGAGGAAGATCAGCAACGGTGACAGCCAGGACAGGTCGAAAGTCAGCACCCGAGCCATCAATGCGGTACCGACATCGGCCCCCAGCATGGTGGCCAGCGCCGGGGTCAGGGTCATCAGGCCCTGGCCGACAAAGGAGGTCACTAGCATCGCCGTGGCGTTGCTGCTCTGGACCATGGCGGTTACCAGGATGCCGGCGACGAAGGCCAGCGGTCGCCTGGCCATGTTCTGACCGATTACGTGGCGCAGGTTGGAGCCGTAGACCCGCAGGATGCCGGTACGGACGATGTGCGTGCCCCAGATCAGCAGGGCCACGGCGGAAAGCAGATTGAGCAGGGTCAGCATGAGAGGGCCCCCCTGGGGTGAAGAGCCCCAAGTGGGGCCAATGGACGTTGTTGCGCGAGGTTCTACGTTATGTATTTAAGCTGTAGTTGGCTAACGCACAGGACGCCAGCATCGCATAGCTAAACCGGTGATTGAAACAAAACTGTCATGAAAACAGCTGCCTGCAGCAGTGAAAAAGGGGCTCGTAAGCCCCTTTTTGTGTAGCGCGTTGGCGGTTTATTGACCAGGAATGTCCTTGCGCAGTTTCACCGGGTCCTGCTGTTTTTTCTTCTTCGCGATGGCGGTGCGCATCTTGATGTTGATGGCTTCCACCGCCAGGGAGAAGGCCATGGCGAAGTAGACGTAGCCTTTTGGTACGTGCACTTCGAAGGCCTCGGCGATCAGTACGGTACCGACCACCAGCAGGAACGACAGCGCGAGCATCTTCAGCGACGGGTGCTTGTCGATGAATTCGCTGATGGCGCCGGCCGCCAGCATCATCACCAGGACCGCGACAATGATCGCCGCCACCATGACCGGCACATGGGACACCATGCCCACTGCGGTGATGACCGAGTCCAGGGAGAAGACGATGTCGATGATGGCGATCTGGATGATGGTGTAGATGAAGTTGCCGCCCTTGCCTTTGGGTTCATCCAGGGTTTCGTCTTCACCTTCCAGTGCGTGGTACATCTCCTGGGAGCTTTTCCACAGCAGGAACAGGCCGCCGAAGAACAGGATCAGGTCCCGCCCGGAAATGCCTTGGCCGAAGACCACGAACAGATCGGCCGTAAGGCGCATGACCCAGGTGATCGACAGCAGCAACAGAATCCGCGTGACCATGGCCAGGGCCAGGCCGAAGATCCGGGTGCGCGCCTGCATGTGCTTGGGCATGCGGCTGACCAGGATCGAAATCATGATGATGTTGTCGATGCCCAGGACGATTTCCAGGGCGGTCAAGGTAAAGAAGGCAACCCAGATTTCCGGGTTGGTCAGCCATTCCATGTGTATTCCTTTGAGCGGTTGTTATGGCCCGGGCCGGGAAGCCGGCCCGAGCGAAGAATCATTGCTTTTATAGCGTGCTGAACAGCGGAAAAATCCCCATCAGCAGAGCGGCGAACATTATGCACAGACAGACCAGAACTGCCCACTTGAGGGTGAAGCGCTGGTGATCGCCGAACTCGATGCCAGCCAGGGCCACCAACAGATAGGTCGAGGGTACCAGCGGGCTGAGCAAGTGCACCGGTTGGCCGACGATCGACGCCCGGGCCATTTCCACCGCCGTGATGCCGTAATGACTGGCGGCTTCTGCCAGCACTGGCAATACGCCGTAGTAGAAGGCGTCGTTGGACATGAAGAAGGTGAACGGCATGCTCACCAGCGCGGTGATCACCGCGAGATAGGGCCCCAGGGCTTCAGGGATCACTGCCAGCAGGCTCTTGGACATGGCGTCGACCATGCCGGTACCGGACAGGATGCCGGTGAAGATACCGGCAGCGAAGATCAGCCCGACCACTGCCAGCACGCTGCCGGCGTGGGCCGCGACCCGGTCCTTCTGCTGCTGCAGGCAGGGGTAGTTGACGATCATGGCAATACTGAAGGCCACCATGAACAGCACGGGCAACGGCAGCAGCCCGGCGATCAGCGCGCACATCAGGGCGAAGGTCAGGGCACCGTTGAACCAGATCAGCTTCGGACGACGGGCGTCGGGGTACTGCGAGACGCTGATTTCACTGTGATCGATCTCATCGCCCGCCAGGTGCAGTTCGCCCAGGCGTGCCCGTTCACGTTTGCCGTACAGATAGGCGATCGCCAGGATCGCCACCACACCGGCCAGCATCGCTGGGATCATCGGCACGAAAATGTCCGACGGGTCCACGTGCAAAGCGCTGGCGGCGCGGGCGGTCGGGCCGCCCCAGGGGGTCATGTTCATCACCCCGCCGGCGAGGATGATCAGGCCGGCCATGATCCGCGGGCTCATGCCAATGCGGCTGTACAACGGCAGCATGGCGGCCACGCAGATCATGTAGGTGGTGGCGCCGTCACCGTCCAGGGACACCACCAGGGCCAGCACGGCGGTGCCGACCGAGACCTTCAGCGGGTCGCCCTTGACCAGCTTGAGGATCTTGCGCACCGCCGGGTCGAACAGGCCGGAGTCGATCATCAGGGCGAAATACAGAATGGCGAACATCAGCATCACGCCGGTGGGCGCCAGCTTGGTGATGCCTTCGAGCATCATGGGACCGATCTTCGGTGCGAAACCGCCGAACAGGGCGAACAGGATCGGCACGATGATCAGGGCGATCAGCGCGGACAGGCGCTTGGTCATGATCAGGAACATGAACGTGATGACCATGGCAAAGCCAAGGAAAGTCAGCATGGGAATACTCCAGGCGTAGCGCGGCTAGGGAATGGCGAACCGGGTGGGATCAGCGCAGAACGGCAAGCACGAGGCGTACGGGGGGAGTCGAAGCGAACAGGCGGGTACGAGCGGACATCAGAATCACCATTGTTGTTGTTAATAGGGCCGGGAGCGCCAGAAACGCCCGCTGTGGCCAACCGGTCTTTTGCCGGTAGTGGAGGCGATCCTAATCGGGGAAGCTTTCAGCCAGCTTTCGGCATTGAAAGGAAACGGTGGATGTTGCGGCAGGCGACCAGCGGCATAAAGTGACGGGCATGGGCCCGAAAGAGGAATGCACATGAGTGAGTTGCACACCGGCGGCTGCCACTGCGGGCGGCTGCGCTACCAGTTCAGCGGGCCACTGCGGGATATCGCCCACTGTCATTGCTCGATCTGCCGCCGGGTCAGTGGCGGTCTGGTGACCACCTGGATCACTTTGCCCGCCCGGGCTTTCAAGTGGCTGGAAGGCGTTCCCGCGCGCTACGACTCATCTGCAAGTTGTGCGCGCTATTTCTGCGCTGACTGCGGTGCTCACTTGGCACTGGTTACCCACCTGAGCCCGGACAGCATCGATGTCACCATCGCCACTCTGGATCACCCGGAACGGGCGCCTGCGGACCGGCATATCTGGACCGAAAGCCGGCTTCCCTGGCTGCACCTGGATGAGCAACTGCCGGAAGAACCCGAGGAAACACTGTAGGAACCGGCTTGCCGGCGAAGCTTTCAAGGCAGCTCCAACCCACCCGCTGCCTTGTGCAGAGCCCGCAGGTGCTCGCCCACCTGCTTCAGATTGGCCTCGTTGGCGGCGATCTCGGCGGCCCGGGCTGGTTCGAGCAACGCCCGCACTTCCTTGTCCAGTTCGCCGGTCAGCGATTGCAGCTGTTTCTGCCGCTCACTGCTTTCGGACTCCAGGCGCTGCCATTCGCCGGGCTGGGGCAAGCCATAGCCGCTGCTGCCCAGCAGTTCCGCCGGTCGGCTGAGGAAGCCGCTGTTGGCGAGAATTTCCTGCAAGGTCTTGTTGGCTTTTTCCATGCCGCCATTCTTCAGTTCCCGGGCGCCCAGGTAGCGCTGCTTGACCTCGTCCTGGGCCAGCAACAGTTGCCGGCGATAGCTGGCCTGCTCCAGGAGCAGCAAGGCCGCGCTGGTTCGCAGGTCGGCCCGGTCGAACCACTCGCGGCGTTGCGCAGCGCTCAGTGACAGCCAGTCTTCGACGCTGGCCTGTTTGATCGGCAGGTGCTTTTTGATCACTTCGAACATGGCCTGGTAGCGGTCGCGGAAGGAGTCGAAGCGATAGCCCAGGCGCAGCGCTTCCCGGGGATCGTCGAGTACGCTGGTGTCCGCCAGTCCCCTGCCCTTGAGCACTTCCAGCAAGCCGTTGGGCATGATGCTGTCGAGGCCGATCAGTTGTTTGTTGTTGCTGCCGCTGCGCAGCAGCTTGAGGCTCTCCACTGCGCAGTTGTTGGACAGGAAGTAATAGTTGCCGTCATAGCTCCAGTGCATCTCGGCGGCGTGCTCCACCACTTCCTCGATCTCGCTGCGTGACAGCTTCAGGGGCACGGATGCCAGGCTGCGCAGTTCGGTCTTGGTGTATTCATCGATGACCTGCGACAGCGGCAGGACGAACAGCCGCGAAGGATATTTGCCCACCAGGCCATCCCAGCTGGACAACTGTACGTCGCCGACAAAGGCGCGGTAGGACAGCACCAGGTGTTGGTCCAAGTCCAGGCGGCAATCCGGGCCACGGGGCCGGCCTGGGGCACAGATCACCAGGCGCAGCATGCTGTGGCCCCAGCGGCTGACCCAGTTCTGGTTGGCCTCGGCCAGCAGGTAGTCCACCGCGTAGACCCGTTCCGGGTCGACCTTGCCCAGGGGCGTCTTGGCGAAGTCGTTGCCGGCGTTGAGGAAGGCAAAGGACTGGGCACAATTGTCCTTGGCTGCAGGGGCCCAGGCGAAATGTTCCTGGTAGTAGCGATACAGCGCCGGGCGGCGGCAGGCGTAGCTCGGATCGAGGAGGAAGTACTCCATGTTCACCGCTACGAACTCTTTCGGGTTGGTGATCTCGTAGAGGTCCGGACTGCGGGCAACCTGCCGGTTGTGCTGTTCCCGCTCGCCGCGGCGACCGACATATTGCGGCCAGCCGGCCAGGTCCAGCAGCCGCGGGTCGTCGCTGAGGGTAAAGCGGCGATCGTTCTGGCCCCGGCACTCATCCGGCAGGCCGATCAGGCCGGAAGTACCGGTCTTGCGGGTGCAGCGCTGGATCAGGCTGCGTTCGGCGCTGGGCCATAAACGCGCACGATCATAAATATGGGTCAGTTCATGAAGTACGGTGGCGAGCAGTTCCCGGCGCACGGTGCCGTGGGGGCGACTGGTCTTCTGGGTCGCAGCCGAGCCATCGGCCAGGCTGGGCAACAGGGCACGATTGAGGTCCAGTTCCGCAACCAGGGATGCCGCGCCATAGGCATTGTCGGGCATCTGGTCGGTCCAGCCGACATCAATGGTGCGATCCAGTTGCTGGATGAAGCGCGGCGGCAGTGCCTGCATCGCTTCATCCAGCAGCGCCTGGCTGGCGCGTTGTTGCGCCGGGCTCAAACCATCGGTCTTGAGGCGTAATTGCAGGTCGGCTTGGGCGGTGCCACAGAGCAGCCCCAGGGTCCCGGCCAGCAGCCAGGTGAAAACTGGCTTCACAGAGCGAGGATAGCTTCGGCGAGGACCTGATCGCTGGCGTTACGGGCTTCCGGCAATTGGGTGCGCAGTGCAGTGAAGGCAGCTTCCAGTTGTGCGCCACGGATATCGCCATTGCTGGCGACAAAGCTGGCGGCATCGTCATGGGCTTCGCGCACGACTTTGGAGTCTCGGATCGAAGTGGTGGTGTCCGAGGTGAAATCGATCGTGCGGCCAGAGGCGCGGACGATGATATTACTGGTGGCCACCAGGGTTTGTGCCTGGGCCACGTCGGCCAACAACAGCAGGCCAAGGGTGGCGGCAATCAGCGGGCTACGCATGGAACGACTCCGGAATAACAGGGATGGCTATTGGACGAGAATTGCCTGCGCCAGTTCAAGGTCGCTGGCATGAAGTTTTGCCTGGTGTTGCCGCAGATATTTCAGTGCGGACTCCAGGCGTGCCCCACGCAGTTGGCCGTCGGTCGCAATGAAGGCGGCGGCGTCATCCTGGGCGGCGACCAGCAGTTTATGGTCGAAGGGCGCCGAGGTCACCTGGCTTGTAGCGTAAGCCGTGATGACCGAGCTCTGGGTCGTCAGGTCAAATGCCTGCACCGAGGAGGCCCAACAGACAGTGATCAATAGTGGAGCGAAAAGCGAAATTCGGAACAAACCCAAGAGTCTCGACAGCTGAAAACCAGCGCCAAGGCTAGCGCAATGGCCCGGGCAGGGCCAGCGCAGAGGGCTTCAGGTGCGTATACGCACCTGAAATGGCAGGTCAGATCGCCAGGATTGCTTGAGCCAGTTGTGTGTCAGTGGCCTGCAACTGAGGGGCTTGTTGGCGGATGTGGGCGAAGGCACTTTCCAGTTTTACCCCGCGAATTGCGCCGTCGGTGGCGACGAAGCTGGCGGCGTCATCCCGGGCAGCGCGGACAATCTTGTTGTCGCGCAGGGAGGAGGTGACGTCGGAGGTCGCATCGGTCGTGGCCTTGAGGGCGCCGACAATGGCGTCAGTGGTCACGATCAGGCTAGTGGCGTGGGCATTGGCGGCCAGGGACAGCAGTGCGGCAGCGCTGAGCAGTCGAAGACGGGACATGGGTAACTCCTGTGAATGAAACAGACAATTAAAGGGCGCTGAGTGAGACGCCGGGCAGCCACTGCGAGGTGCTGTGTCCGATGAAACTGACGCAACTCGGAAGAAAATCGCTACGTCACTTCAGATATTAGGCTGAGCTTTTCTATTCGCACAGATCTGTGTCAGGGCTGGGGGCTGCCAACAATGAATTCATGACGCAGTCCTCGTCGAGACGTCGAACGATTGGCTTGCAGCATCAAGCTATTGGGTTTCTCGGCGAAGAGACAGATAGGCTGGGATTTGAACTGTACCTATTATATTTTGTTTTTATTAAACTGTACCTGTCATTGGCTGGTACAGACTGTCCTTCACCTCTGAACGTTTGTCATCGGCCCACAACGACAAAACCCGTCGCAGTTTCCCGCGACGGGTTTTGTGTGTGCAATTCGGGGTGCTGGCGGTGGACCCGGAGGGTCAGAGCCAGCGACGCTGAGTTAGCGCCAGAACGGCTTGCTCAGCTCTTCGTAGCGTTGTGCTTCGCTGATCCCGGCATCGGCCAGCAGACGCGAATCCAGGCGAGCCAGTTGATGGCGGCTGGAGATGCGGCGCTGCCACAGCATCAGGTTGGCGATAACGCGCAGAGGCAGGGAAGCCTGGGTTTTTTCAGCTTTGTCTTCGAAGAACAGTTCGGAACTGAGTGTACGTTCCATGGTTGACATCCTTCCGCTTGTGGCGGGATCAGGTAGTGATTTAACTGGTGCCCATGATCCTCTTCCCGCGCAAGACTCTGTAGATACAGTTCACCTGTATTGTGAAGGACCAGTTAACTGTTTATAGAGGCTGTACTGTTCGTAAATGGCGCAACTGTACCTGTCAGCACCTTTTTGGTGCGTTTAGGCGGTTTTTGATTGGAAGTTAACGGTTTTAGGCGAGGGAAAGACCGGTACAGCAGTACAGTTTTTGTCGGCCTATGATGGGCGGCTGGCGAGCTGACGAAACTGTGTTTGCGTCAGCTGCCAACTGTATCAATCACTCGGCGAGCATTTTCCCGGTTTCTTCCAGATTGATGTGCCAGCTCAGGGCATCACGCAGTATGTGTGGTGTGTGACCACCCAGGGCGCAGGCCTTGGTGAAGTAGTCATTCAGCGCGTCGCGGTAGGACGGATGCACACAGTTGTCGATGATCACCCGGGCCCGCTCACGTGGCGCCAGGCCACGCAAGTCTGCCAGGCCGATCTCGGTCACCAGGATGTCGACGTCATGCTCGGTGTGGTCCACGTGGCTGACCATGGGCACCACGCTGGAAATCGCCCCGCCCTTGGCAATCGACTTGGTGACGAAGATCGCAAGGTGCGCGTTGCGGGCGAAGTCGCCGGAGCCGCCGATGCCGTTCATCATCCGCGTGCCGCAGATGTGGGTGGAGTTGACGTTGCCGTAGATGTCGAACTCCAGGGCGGTGTTGATGCCGATGATGCCCAGGCGGCGCACCACTTCCGGGTGGTTGGAGATCTCCTGGGGGCGCAGCACCAGCTTGTCCTTGTAGCGTTCCAGGTTGCCGAACACGTCGGCGTTGCGCCGGCTCGACAGGGTGATGGAGCTGCCCGAGGCGAAGCTGAGCTTGCCGGCGTCGATCAGGTCGAAGGTCGAGTCCTGCAGCACCTCGGAGTACATGGTCAGGTTCTCGAATGGCGACTCGATCAGGCCGCACATCACCGCGTTGGCGATGTTGCCGATGCCCGCCTGCAGCGGGCCGAGCTTGTTGCTCATGCGTCCGGCATCCACTTCCTGCTTGAGGAAGTCGATCAGGTGATTGGCGATGCCTTGTGTTTCGCTGTCCGGGGTGGACACGGTAGACGGCGAGTCGGACTGGTTGGTGATGACGATGGCGACGATCTTTTCCGCTGGGATCGGAATCGCGGTGCTGCCGATGCGATCGTCGACCTTCACCAGTGGGATTGGGGTGCGGGTTGGACGATAAGTCGGGATATAGATGTCGTGCAGGCCTTCCAGGTTCGGGTTGTGCGCCAGGTTGATCTCGACGATCACCTGCTTGGCGAAGATCGCGAAGCTGGCGGAGTTGCCCACCGAAGTGGTCGGCACGATATGGCCCTGCTCAGTGATGGCGACAGCCTCGATCACTGCAATGTCCGGCAGCTTGAGCTGCTGGTTGCGCAGTTGCTCGACGGTTTCCGATAAGTGCTGGTCGATGAACATCACTTCGCCGGCGTTGATCGCCTTGCGCAGGGTGCTGTCCACCTGGAACGGCATGCGCCGGGCCAGGACGCCGGCTTCGGTGAGTTGCTTGTCCAGGTCGTTGCCCAGGCTGGCACCGGTCATCAGGCTGATTTTCAGCGGGGTCACCTTGGCCCGTTCGGCCAGGGCATGGGGCACGGCCTTGGCTTCACCGGCGCGGGTGAAGCCGCTCATGCCGACGGTCATGCCGTCCTCAATCAGGGCGGCAGCGTCGGCGGCGCTCATCACCTTATCCAACAACGAAGGCAAGCGGATACGATCACGGTACATGGATTGTTATCTCGGGCAACGGAAGCAAGAAGCGCAGTCTAGTGATTTCAAAAAAAAACGCCCCGCGACAAAGGTCGAATGAAAGGCCCTGATCTAGAGCCTTCTGTCGGCTTTATGGTGTAAATAAAAAACCCCAGCCTACTAAAGGCTGAGGTTTGGGTTATTGCGCTACAGCAGCTTTACTCGACGGCTTTGACCATGTCTTCGATGACTTTCTTGGCGTCGCCGAAGACCATCATGGTCTTGTCCAGGTAAAACAGTTCGTTGTCCAGGCCGGCATAACCACTGGCCATGGAGCGCTTGTTGACGATGATGGTCTTGGCCTTGAAAGCCTCGAGGATCGGCATGCCGGCGATCGGCGATTTCGGATCGTTCTTCGCCGCCGGGTTGACCACGTCGTTGGCACCTAGGACCAGCACCACGTCGGCCTGACCGAACTCGGAGTTGATGTCTTCCATCTCGAACACCTGGTCGTAAGGCACTTCGGCTTCGGCCAGCAATACGTTCATGTGGCCGGGCATGCGCCCCGCTACCGGGTGGATCGCGTACTTCACGGTTACGCCGCGGTGGGTCAGCTTCTCGGTCAGCTCTTTCAGCGCGTGCTGGGCCCGCGCTACCGCCAGGCCGTAGCCGGGAACGATGATCACGGTGTCCGCGTTGGTCAGCAGGAAGGTCGCATCGTCAGCCGAGCCGGATTTCACCGGACGGGCTTCCTGTGCACCGGCCGGGCCGCCCGCATCGGCGCTGTTGCCGAAACCGCCCAGCAGCACGTTGAAGAACGAACGGTTCATCGCCTTGCACATGATGTACGAAAGGATCGCGCCGCTGGAGCCCACCAGGGAGCCGGCGATGATCAGCATCGAGTTGTTCAGGGAGAAACCGATCCCTGCCGCTGCCCAGCCCGAATAGCTGTTGAGCATCGACACCACCACCGGCATGTCGGCGCCGCCGATCGGGATGATGATCAGCACACCCATGACGAAGGCCAGGGCCAGCATGAGGGCAAAGGCGCCGAGGTTGCCGGTGGCCATGAAGGTCACGCCCAGGCCGAGGGTGGCCAGGCCCAACACCAGGTTGAGTTTGTGCTGGCCGGCGAACTGTACCGGTGCGCCCTGGAACAGGCGGAACTTGTACTTGCCCGACAGCTTGCCGAAGGCGATCACCGAGCCGGAGAAGGTGATGGCACCGATGGCCGCGCCGAGGAACAGTTCCAGACGGTTACCAGCGGGGATCGCATCGCCCAGGTGTTTGACGATGCCCAGAGACTGCGGTTCGACCACGGCGGCAATGGCGATGAACACCGCGGCCAGGCCGATCATGCTGTGCATGAAGGCCACCAGCTCCGGCATCTTGGTCATTTCTACGCGCTTGGCCATGATCGAACCGGCGGTGCCGCCGATCAGCAGGCCCACGATGACGTAGCCGATGCCGGCGGTGGCTAGTTCTGCGCCGAGCTTATAGATGAGGCCAATGGTGGTCAGTACCGCCAGGGCCATGCCCAGCATGCCGAACAGGTTGCCGCGTCGGGACGTGGTCGGGTGCGAAAGTCCCTTGAGCGCCTGGATAAAGCACACCGAGGCAATTAGATAGAGGGTTGTTACCAGGTTCATACTCATTACTTCTGCACCTCTTCTTTCACGGCTTTGGGCGCTTTCTTCTTAAACATTTCCAGCATGCGGCGGGTCACCAGGAAGCCACCGAACACGTTGACCGCGGCCAAGGCAACGGCCAGGGTGCCCATGGTCTTGCCCAGCGGGGTCACGGTCAGGGCTGCAGCCAGCATGGCGCCGACGATGACGATGGCGGAAATGGCGTTGGTCACCGCCATCAGCGGCGTATGCAGTGCGGGTGTGACGTTCCAGACCACGTGATAACCGACATAGATCGCCAGCACGAAGATGATCAGGTTGTAGATACCGGGGGAGATAAGCTCTTCCATCGTCTGAATCCCTGCTTAGGCGTTTTTGCGGATGACTTGGCCGTCGCGGCACATCAGGCACGCGGCGACGATGTCGTCTTCGAGGTTGACTTCGAACTGCCCTTCTTTAGTGAAGACAAGCTTCAGGAAGTCCAGCAGGTTGCGGGCGTACAGCGCCGAGGCATCTGCAGCTACCGCGCCGGCCAGGTTGGTCGGGCCGACGATGGTTACACCGTTTTCGACCACGACCTGATCCGCTACGGTCAGCGGGCAGTTGCCGCCCTGTGCTGCTGCCAGGTCGATGACCACCGAGCCGGGTTTCATCTGGGCGACGGTCTCGGCGCTCAGCAGCGTCGGTGCCTTGCGGCCTGGGATCAGCGCGGTGGTGATGACGATATCGGACTGCTTTGCACGCTCGTGGACCGCCTGGGCCTGGCGCTGCATCCAGCTGGCCGGCATGGGACGGGCGTAGCCACCGACACCTACAGCGCACTCGCGCTCTTCGTCGGTCTCGTAAGGCACGTCGACGAACTTGGCCCCCAGGGACTCGATCTGCTCCTTCACAGCTGGGCGCACGTCCGAGGCCTCGATCACCGCACCCAGGCGCTTGGCCGTGGCGATGGCCTGCAGCCCTGCCACACCGGCGCCGAGGATCAGCACGCGGGCTGCTTTGACGGTGCCAGCGGCGGTCATCAGCATTGGCATGAAGCGCGGATAGTAGTGGGCGGCCAGCAGCACAGCCTTGTAGCCGGCAATGTTGGCCTGGGACGACAACACGTCCAGGCTCTGGGCCCGGGAAGTGCGTGGTGCCGCCTCGAGGGCGAAGGCAGTAATGCCACGTTCGGCCAGCTTGGCGATGGTTTCATTGCTGAACGGATTGAGCATGCCCACCAACACGGTGCCGCTCTTGATCAGAGCCAGCTCGCTGTCGCTGGGGGCCACTACCTTGAGGATCAGTTCGGCGCCAAAGGCATCGTTGGCGTTGCCAATGGTTGCCCCTGCCGCTTCATAGGCACTGTCGACCACGCTGGCGTTAATGCCGGCGCCGCTTTGCACAGTGACTTTATGACCCTGGCCGATCAGCTTCTTGATGGTTTCCGGGGTTGCAGCAACCCGTGTTTCACCCGTCTGGGTTTCGAGAGGAACACCAATGTGCACGTCAAATCTCCTGCTTGATCTTATTGCTTTCGATCTTTCTTAGAAGGCCAGCGCACTGAGGAGGGTGCGGCTGGGGCGGCCGATCAGCACGATCCCGCTGAAATCACAGCGGGGCGCGGCATTTTGCAGGCGAACTTTGAGGCCTTCAAGGGATTCTGACTAGTGACGGAAAATTAACTACAAGTCACCCCGTGACCGAATGTCGCAACGTACAGACTTAAGCCCTTGTAAGCCGCGCCTTTCAAGGCTTTAGACATGAAATTAAGATTTTTCTCATCGGTGGCGTGAATAGTCTTACATCGCCTCTAAATAAACCCTACAAGCCGCGTGGTTAGGCGCTTGTAGAACGATTGTCCAAGGTGTCGGTACAGTCTGTCTAAATGCGACAAATAGTTATATCTGTAGGGCTTTGAATTAGTTGACTACGGGGTCAGCTATTGGTGTGTAGCCTTTATTTTCCAAGGTTGTAGCTGTTCGCCTGGTTTACTAGCCAGTCGCGAAATGCCCGTAAAGAGGCTGATTCAACCTTGCGCTCAGGAATCATCAGGTAGTACGCCTTGATGCTCGTGAGTGCTTGAGGGTTGGCAATCACCAGGCGTTTTTCCGCCAGTTCGCGCTGAATGAGAAAGGCTGGAATCAGGGCGATGCCCATGTCATGCATGGCTGCCTGGGCGAGCATGGAGAATAGCTCGTAGCGTGGCCCTGTCATGTCGCGGGGGATGCTCATTTGTTGTGAGTTGAACCACTGTCGCCAGGCGTAGGGACGTGTGGTCTGCTGCAACAGGGGCAGTTCGGCAATGGCTTCGGCACTCAGTTGCTGGTGGTTGCCCAGTATGGCCGGGCTGCACACCGGCACTGGATGCTCGCCCATCAGGCGATGGGACTGAGTACCGGACCAGTCGGCGTCACCGAAGTAGATGGCTGCGTCGAAGGGGGTATCGGCGAACAGGAAGGGGCGTGTGCGGTTGGTCAGGTTGACGGTGACTTCGGGGTGTTGCTGTTGGAAGTCCTTGAGGCGTGGTAGCAGCCATTGAGTGCCGAAGGTCGGTACCACTGCCAGTTCGATGACATTGGCGCCTTGCTGACCCATCACGGAAAGGGTGTCGCGCTCTACGGCATCCAGTTGAGTTGCGACCCGTCGACTGTAGGAAAGGCCGGCTTCAGTCAGTTTGACCCCCCGTCGCGAGCGTCGGAAGAGTTCTACGCCGAGGAACTCCTCCAGGCTGGCGATCTGTCGGCAGACGGCGCCCTGGGTCAGGGAAAGCTCCTGTGCCGCCTTGGTAAAGCTCTCGTGACGGGCGGCGGCCTCGAAGCTGATCAGGGCGGCGGTACTGGGGATCTTTCTGCGCATGTACGGCTATCTCACTAATGGTGGCTGTAGATGGCACTTTTTGCCGTCACGAAGTGAGAAATTAGCACAACAGTATGCAAAATCCTCGTTTGCCGGGAGGCTCCTGCTGGGCCTAGGATCAGCCCACGATAGTTGACCTACTTCACGAGGATTCACTCATGGGCGGCAAAGCAAGCTTCAACTGGATCGATCCCCTTCTGCTGGACCAGCAACTGACTGAAGAGGAGCGCATGGTCCGCGACAGTGCCGAGCAGTTCGCTCAGGACAAGCTGGCACCACGGGTTCTGGAAGCTTTCCGCCATGAGAAGACCGACCCGGCCATCTTCCGTGAAATGGGTGAAGTCGGCCTCCTGGGCGCGACCATTCCCGAGCAGTACGGCGGCAGTGGCTTGAACTATGTGTGCTATGGCCTGATCGCTCGTGAAGTGGAGCGCGTGGACTCGGGTTACCGCTCCATGATGAGTGTGCAGTCGTCCCTGGTGATGGTGCCGATCAACGAGTTCGGCACCGAAGCGCAAAAGCAGAAGTACCTGCCGAAATTGGCGTCTGGCGAATGGATTGGCTGCTTTGGTCTGACCGAGCCGAACCATGGTTCCGATCCGGGCGCGATGATTACTCGTGCTCGCAAGGTCGAAGGTGGCTACAGCTTGACCGGCAGCAAGATGTGGATCACCAACAGTCCGATCGCGGATGTGTTTGTGGTCTGGGCCAAGGATGACGCTGGTGATATCCGTGGCTTCGTTCTGGAGAAAGGCTGGAAAGGTCTGAGCGCTCCAGCCATTCATGGCAAGGTGGGCCTGCGGGCGTCGATCACTGGCGAGATTGTCATGGATAACGTTTTTGTCCCGGAAGAGAACATCTTCCCGGATGTGCGTGGTCTGAAAGGTCCTTTCACTTGCTTGAACTCTGCACGCTACGGCATCTCCTGGGGCGCGCTTGGCGCGGCGGAGTTCTGCTGGCACACCGCGCGTCAATACACCCTGGATCGTCAGCAGTTTGGCCGTCCTCTGGCTGCGACTCAGTTGATCCAGAAAAAGCTGGCAGACATGCAGACCGAAATTACTCTCGCCCTTCAGGGCTGCCTGCGTCTGGGGCGGATGAAGGATGAAGGGACCGCGGCGGTGGAAATCACCTCGATCATGAAGCGCAACTCCTGCGGCAAGTCTCTGGATATCGCGCGGATGGCTCGTGACATGTTGGGTGGCAACGGTATCTCCGATGAGTTTGGTATCGCCCGTCACCTGGTGAACCTGGAGGTGGTCAATACCTACGAAGGCACTCACGACGTGCATG
>NZ_CP087201.1:125000-812500 GCF_026016285.1 Pseudomonas sp. B21-059
GGCTTAGACAGCTAGGAGGTTGGCTTAGAAGCAGCCACCCTTTAAAGAAAGCGTAATAGCTCACTAGTCGAGTCGGCCTGCGCGGAAGATGTAACGGGGCTCAAACCATACACCGAAGCTACGGGTATCACGTAAGTGATGCGGTAGAGGAGCGTTCTGTAAGCCTGTGAAGGTGAGTTGAGAAGCTTGCTGGAGGTATCAGAAGTGCGAATGCTGACATGAGTAACGACAATGGGTGTGAAAAACACCCACGCCGAAAGACCAAGGTTTCCTGCGCAACGTTAATCGACGCAGGGTTAGTCGGTCCCTAAGGCGAGGCTGAAAAGCGTAGTCGATGGAAAACAGGTTAATATTCCTGTACTTCTAGTTATTGCGATGGAGGGACGGAGAAGGCTAGGCCAGCTTGGCGTTGGTTGTCCAAGTTTAAGGTGGTAGGCTGGAATCTTAGGTAAATCCGGGGTTCTAAGGCCGAGAGCTGATGACGAGTTACCTTTTAGGTGACGAAGTGGTTGATGCCATGCTTCCAAGAAAAGCTTCTAAGCTTCAGATAACTAGGAACCGTACCCCAAACCGACACAGGTGGTTGGGTAGAGAATACCAAGGCGCTTGAGAGAACTCGGGTGAAGGAACTAGGCAAAATGGCACCGTAACTTCGGGAGAAGGTGCGCCGGTGAGGGTGAAGGACTTGCTCCGTAAGCTCATGCCGGTCGAAGATACCAGGCCGCTGCGACTGTTTATTAAAAACACAGCACTCTGCAAACACGAAAGTGGACGTATAGGGTGTGACGCCTGCCCGGTGCCGGAAGGTTAATTGATGGGGTTAGCTAACGCGAAGCTCTTGATCGAAGCCCCGGTAAACGGCGGCCGTAACTATAACGGTCCTAAGGTAGCGAAATTCCTTGTCGGGTAAGTTCCGACCTGCACGAATGGCGTAACGATGGCGGCGCTGTCTCCACCCGAGACTCAGTGAAATTGAAATCGCTGTGAAGATGCAGTGTATCCGCGGCTAGACGGAAAGACCCCGTGAACCTTTACTATAGCTTTGCACTGGACTTTGAATTTGCTTGTGTAGGATAGGTGGGAGGCTTTGAAGCGTGAACGCCAGTTTGCGTGGAGCCATCCTTGAAATACCACCCTGGCAACTTTGAGGTTCTAACTCAGGTCCGTTATCCGGATCGAGGACAGTGTATGGTGGGTAGTTTGACTGGGGCGGTCTCCTCCTAAAGAGTAACGGAGGAGTACGAAGGTGCGCTCAGACCGGTCGGAAATCGGTCGTAGAGTATAAAGGCAAAAGCGCGCTTGACTGCGAGACAGACACGTCGAGCAGGTACGAAAGTAGGTCTTAGTGATCCGGTGGTTCTGTATGGAAGGGCCATCGCTCAACGGATAAAAGGTACTCCGGGGATAACAGGCTGATACCGCCCAAGAGTTCATATCGACGGCGGTGTTTGGCACCTCGATGTCGGCTCATCACATCCTGGGGCTGAAGCCGGTCCCAAGGGTATGGCTGTTCGCCATTTAAAGTGGTACGCGAGCTGGGTTTAGAACGTCGTGAGACAGTTCGGTCCCTATCTGCCGTGGACGTTTGAGATTTGAGAGGGGCTGCTCCTAGTACGAGAGGACCGGAGTGGACGAACCTCTGGTGTTCCGGTTGTCACGCCAGTGGCATTGCCGGGTAGCTATGTTCGGAAAAGATAACCGCTGAAAGCATCTAAGCGGGAAACTTGCCTCAAGATGAGATCTCACTGGGATCTTGAATCCCCTAAAGGGCCGTCGAAGACTACGACGTTGATAGGTTGGGTGTGTAAGCGCTGTGAGGCGTTGAGCTAACCAATACTAATTGCCCGTGAGGCTTGACCATATAACACCCAAGCAATTTGCGAACTCGAAAGAGACCAGATTGCGGTGTGTGAAGACGAAACAAACCGAAAGTTTGCACAACACACAAATCTATTACATACCCATTCGCTGGCACGTTGCATCAGCAACGGACTGGCTACCGAATTTCTTGACGACCATAGAGCGTTGGAACCACCTGATCCCATCCCGAACTCAGAAGTGAAACGATGCATCGCCGATGGTAGTGTGGGGTTTCCCCATGTGAGAGTAGGTCATCGTCAAGATTAAATTCCAAAACCCCTGTTTGCTGACGCAGACAGGGGTTTTGTTTTTGCGCTCGATAAAGTCTGGGTAATCAAGTCACAAGGTCCTGCGGAGTACCTGTAGCTGCCTTGAACAGACGGCTATTACCAACGTTCGACTCTATCCTTAACGCCAGGCTCTACGCCGATTGCCGCTCCTGCGGGCAATCAACTTACACCACCAGATATAAATGCCATCAGCCACAGCCCACAATTGCCGGGCAAGACCAGGGTTGTAATGGAACTCATGCAGAAACGGCACCAGGTTCTCTCTGTAAGCCGCAGGCTCCCCCCAAAGCGCTTGAGCACTGACCGAATCTAGATAAAGCACCTAATGGCTTTGGCATAACGCCTGCGGGTGGTAGTTCCGTACGTGGTACAACTGCCAGCAATGCAGTGTCCGGCCTCTTGTAGATACTCCTGCAGCCTTGGATATCCGGTCTGCACTCGGTCCACCAGCGCTCCGGGTGCCAGTAGTAGCGCTGCTCCGGATGCTTCATAGAGTTGGGGAAGGCATGCCGGCTCTCCACCAGCAGTGGGCGCCGAGTGCCCCGCTGATCTGGACGGCGAACTTGCTTGATGACATGGAGCCTGCCGGCCTGATTGCCACAAATGACAATTAGTCGTGCTGTTATGGAGGGGTTATCGATTTGGCAGTGAGCAGGAAGCTGTCGGTCATCTAAAAATGCGCGGCGGACGCTCTGGAATGCCGTTCGGCGGGAATCTGCAAGTTCAGACAAGTAATTCAGATAAATCTCTAAGGGTTCGGGGATTCTTGCCGAAAGACTGATAAGACATGTGTGCACCAAAGTAGAGCGGCCGGAGAATGTCGCCTGCACTGTTACATGGAATGTTGCTTTACGGACGCATCCCCACTTTCGGCATAAGAAGTCCCATGAAATGAATCTCAAGTTCAGCCATAAAATCCTTTTGGCCGCCTCCGGCGTAGTGGTTCTGGCTTTTGCGTTGTTCACTTTGTACAACGACTACTTGCAGCGAAACACTATCCGACAGAACCTCGAGTCCTCCATTCAGCAGGCCGGTGAGCTCACCTCCAGCAGCGTGCAGAACTGGATGAGCGGGCGAATCCTGGTGCTCGAGAACCTGGCGCAGAACGTTGCCCACCAAGGTCACAACGCAGACTTCCCGGGCCTGGTGGATCAGCCAGCCTTCACCTCGAATTTCCAGTTCACCTATGTCGGCCAAGCCAATGGCACCTTCACCCAGCGTCCTGATGCGAAGATGCCCGACGGCTACGATCCGCGTCAGCGGCCCTGGTACAAACAGGCCGTAACCGCCGATAAAACCATGCTGACCCCGCCCTACATGGCGGCTGTCGGCGGTCTGGTGGTCACCATCGCCATGCCGGTGAAGAAGCAGGGAGAATTACTCGGTGTGGTCGGTGGCGACCTGAGCCTGGAAACCCTGGTGAAGATCATCAACTCGGTGGACTTCGGCGGCCTGGGCCATGCCTTCCTGGTCAGCGCCGACGGTCAGGTGATCGTCAGCCCGGACAAAGACCAGGTGATGAAGAACCTCAAGGACATCTATCCCAGCGCCAATGTACGGATCGCCAGCGGCAACCAGGAAGTGGTCCTGAACAAACAGGAACGCATCCTTTCCTTCACCCCGGTGACCGGTCTGCCGAATGCCGAATGGTACATCGGTCTGTCCATCGACAAGGAAAAGGCCTACGCACCACTGAGCCAGTTCCGTACTTCTGCCTTGATCGCCATGTTTATCGCTGTGGCGGTGATTGCGGTATTGCTGACTCTGCTGATCCAGGTGCTGATGCGCCCGCTGATCACCATGGGCCGGGCGATGCAGGACATTGCTCAGGGCGAAGGCGACCTGACCCGGCGTCTGGTCGTGGAAAGCAAGGACGAGTTCGGCGAGTTGGGCAGTTCGTTCAACCAGTTCGTGGAACGGATTCACGCCTCGATTTCCGAAGTGTCCTCGGCTACTCGCCAGGTGCATGATTTGTCGCAACGGGTGATGGCATCGTCCAACGCGTCGATCATCGGTTCCGACGAGCAGAGCGCCCGCACCAACAGCGTGGCCGCAGCGATCAACGAACTGGGTGCTGCCACCCAGGAAATCGCCCGCAACGCCGCCGATGCCTCGCAACACGCCAGTGGCGCCAGCGAGCAGGCCGACGACGGTCGCCAAGTGGTGGAGCAGACCATCCAGGCGATGACCGAGCTGTCGCAGAAGATCAGCCTGTCCTGCACCCAGATCGAGACCCTGAATGCCAGCACCGACAACATCGGGCACATTCTTGATGTGATCAAGGGCATCTCCCAGCAGACCAATCTGTTGGCCCTCAACGCCGCCATCGAAGCGGCCCGTGCCGGTGAAGCCGGCCGTGGTTTCGCCGTGGTGGCCGATGAGGTGCGTAACCTGGCCCACCGTACCCAAGAGTCGGCGGAAGAGATCCACAAGATGATCACCTCCCTGCAGGTCGGGTCCCGCGAGGCGGTCTCGACCATGAATGCCAGCCAGGCGTCTAGCGAAGAGAGCGTCGAAGTGGCCAACCAGGCCGGTGCACGGTTGATCAGCGTGACTCAGCGGATCGGCGAGATCGATGGCATGAACCAGTCGGTGGCTGCGGCAACCGAGGAACAGACCGCGGTGGTGGAGACCCTCAACGTCGACATCAACCAGATCAACCTGCTGAACCAGCAGGGCGTTGCCAACCTCAACGAAACCCTGAAGGACTGTGATGCACTGTCGCAGCAGGCCAGCCGCCTGAAGCAACTGGTGGACAGCTTCAAGATCTGAGGCCGTCAGGGACCGCCCCTAAAGCCCGCTCCTGCATCACAGCAGAGCGGGCTTTTTCATGGGCGGCGTTCAGGTCAGGTGTTCCCCCAGCAGCCCCAGGTGCGTGTTGATCACCTGCAACAGGCGCTGGCGCTGAGACTTGATGAAGAAATGGTTGCCGGCCACTTCAATCAGTTCGAATTCGCGCCCAGTGAACTCTCGCCAGTTGAGCATATGGTTGGCTGTCGCCAGCGGGTCCTCACTGCCATAGAAAGCCGTCAGCGGTATGTCGAGGCAGCCGCTGGAGGTGTCGTACCAGGTTTCGAAGAGTTTCAGGCCGTTGCGCAGCAAGCGTTCGTAGGATTGCAGGTCGTTTTGCCCCCGGGGCATCTCCAGGGGGCTGGCGCCGAGAGTCAGGATCGCTTCGCGGAATGCCGCGATGGGCAATGAGTGCAGCAAAGGCCGGCGGGGCAGGCTGTCAGGGCTGCGGCAGCCAGAGACGAACAGGTGGCGGGTCTGCAGTGGAAACCGCTCCTGGGCGTACTTGCAGGTTTCGTACGCCAACAGTGCCCCCAGGCCGTGGCCGAACAGCGCATGGGGCTTGTCGAGCCAGGGATTGAGGGCGGCGAACGTGTTTTCCAGCAGGCTCGGCCAGTTGTCACAGGGCGCTTCGTCGCGGCGTGGGCCGTGCCCCGGAAGGTTGATCACCACCAGCTCGATGTGATCGGCCAGGCTGTTGGACCACACCCGCAGTTGCTCCGCTGCCGCCCCGGCCTGGGGAAAGCAGATCAGGCGTATGCGGGTGGCGTGCCCTGAGTTGATCACCAGCGTCCATTGTCGGGTGTCGGTGTACACAGCTTTTCCTTAAGCAAGGTGGCCCGTGGGCGGGATCTCGTTGCGGACAAGAGGCCGTTGGAGGGGGACGTCCCAGTCCGCGAATGGTTTCTAACATAGTGGCTGGCGCGGCTGAATGCACGTGGCGACGGGTGAAATTCATGGGCTGTCGCCGGCAACGCAAAGGCCACTTGAAGCTATTCTCTGAGTGTTGAATGCAGGCCCTTCCCTGGTGGCCGGTGATTGTAAGGTGCCATTGTTTTTTGTCGGGCCAGCCTTCACCATCAGCCGATTTACGACAGCTCCCATGGACTCATTGCATTGGCGGCACGTTTAGCTCTTTTTCGGACCTTGCGCTGGTTCTGCTCGGCACTGCTGCTGGCTGGCGCGCTGCTGGGCAGTCTGCACGCCGACTGGGATTTTTCCCTGATCAGCCGCCGTGCCACGGCGCTCTACGGTCCCCTGGGCGAAGGTCAGCAACGTATCGATGCCTGGCAGCACCTGCTGGCCACGCAGAAGCAGGTGCCCGAGCGCGAGCAGTTGAAAGTGGTCAACCTGTTCTTCAATAAGAACATGCGCTACATGGAAGATATCGATCTGTGGCGTCAGGTGGACTACTGGGAGACGCCGATCGAGGCGCTATGGAAGGGCGCCGGTGACTGCGAGGACTATGCGATTGCCAAGTACTTCAGCCTGCGGCGTCTCGGGGTGTCCAGTGACAAACTGCGCATCACCTACGTCAAGGCCTTGCGCCAGAACCGCGCGCACATGGTCCTGACCTACTATTCCACGGCGGATGCCATGCCGCTGGTGCTTGATAGCCTGGAGGACTCGATCCGCCCGGCCAGCGAGCGAACCGACCTGCTGCCGGTGTACTCCTTCAATGCCGAAGGGTTATGGCTGCCGGGCGCCAAAGGCAACAAGCGGGTCGGTGATACCAAGCGCCTGTCCCGTTGGCAGGATGTGTTGAAAAAAATGCAGGCCGAAGGTTTCCCGGTCGAGACGACTAACTAGGAGCACGAGCTCAGATGTCTTTGTTCAAACAACTGTTGATCGCAATCTGTGTGTTCCTGGTGGTCGCCTTCAGCGGCAGCTTCATGGTCAGCCTGGAAAGTTCACGCACCCAGTATGTCAATCAGCTGCGCTCCCATGCCCAGGACGCGGCCACGGCCCTGGCCTTGTCGCTGACACCGAATATCGACGATCCGGCGATGGTCGAACTGATGGTCAGTTCGATCTTCGATAGCGGCTACTACGCCAGCATCCGGGTGGTGGACCTGGCCACCGACAAGACCATCGTCGAGCGCAACGGCATCCCGGAAGTCAGCAATGTGCCCCAGTGGTTCGTCAAGCTCATCGGCCTTGAGCCTGCCGGCGGCGACGCCATCGTCAGTCGTGGCTGGGAGCAGGCCGCGCGGGTCGAGGTGCTCAGCCATCCGATGTTCGCCGTGGCCAAGCTTTGGCAGAGCGCCCTGGGCAGCCTGGGCTGGCTGTTGATCTGTGGTGCGGTGAGCGCGGTGCTCGGTGCCCTGTTGCTGCGGCGCCAGCTCAAGCCGCTGGACTACATGGTCCAGCAGTCCCATGCCATTGCCCGCCGCGAGTTCCTCAGCCTGCCGCAACTGCCCCGAACCCCGGAACTGCGCCGGGTAGTGCAGGCGATGAACCAGATGGTCGAGAAGCTCAAGGCGCTGTTCCAGGAGCAGGCCGAGCGCAGTGAAAAACTGCGCATCGAGTCTTACCAGGACAGCCTGACCGGGCTGGCCAACCGACGTTATTTCGAAATGCAGCTGCATGCCCGGGTGAGCAACCCGGAGCAGGCCAGCTCCGGTTACCTGCTGCTGTTGCGGGTCAAGGACCTGGCTGGCCTGAACCAGCGTCTAGGGGGCCAGCGCACCGACCAACTGCTGCAAGCGGTGGGAGAGCAATTGCTGCGCGAGTGCAACAAGTACCCCGAAACCCAGAACCTGGTGACCCGGGTCCGCGGTGGCGAATTCGCCGTACTGGCGCCCGGCCTGGTGCGTGAGGAAGCCATCCAGCTGGCCCAAAGCCTGGACAGCGCTCTGGGCAACCTGCATGCCACCGGCGCCACCGACGTTGCCGCAGTAGCCACCATCGGTCTGGCGGCCTTTGCTCACGGAGATTCGCCACAAGCGGTGCTCAGCCTCGGCGATCAGGCCCTGGCCCAAGCCGAAGCCCAGGGCGAGACCAACTGGGCCTGCCTGGATCAGGGGGGTGGCGCTCAAGTCGGTGATGATCACCATGCCTGGCACCGGCTGCTGGACCGGGCGCTGTCGGAGCAGCGCTTCAAGCTGTATTTCCAGCCGGTGGTGGCGGCCCAGGACACCACGCTGGTGCTGCACTACAAGGTGTTGTCGCGGTTGCTGGACGAGCAGGGCCAGACCATCCCGGCCGGGCGCTTCCTGCCCTGGTTGGAGCGCTTTGGCTGGACGTCGCGCCTGGATCTGCTGATGTTGGAACAGGTGTTGAAGCAGATGGTCGGACATGACCACTGCCTGGCGTTGAACCTGTCGGCAGCCACCCTGGAAGATCCTCAGGCCCTGAACCGGGTATTCGAGATTCTGCGCCAGCACTCTGACCTGGGGCCGCGCCTGACCCTGGAAATCGGTGAGGAACAGCTGCCTGAGCAGATTCAGCTGGAACAGTTGACCCGGCGCCTGCGGGAACTGGGCTTCTCCCTCAGCCTGCAACGCTTTGGCGGGCGCTTCAGCATGATCGGCAACCTGGCGCGCTTGGGCCTGGCCTATCTGAAGATTGACGGCAGCTACATCCGCGACATCGATCAGGAAAGCGACAAACGCCTGTTTATCGAAGCTATCCAGCGGGCTGCCCACAGCATCGACCTGCCGCTGATTGCCGAGCGGGTCGAGACCCAGGGCGAGCTGCAGGTGATTCGCGAGATGGGGCTGTATGGCGTGCAGGGGCAACTGTTCGGCGAGCCAGCACCTTGGGCTTGAACGTGCATTCGCCGGCAAGCCGGCTCCTGTAGGCGAGGGGCTTTCAGATCAAACCGGTTTCATCATCATTGATCAGCCGGCTGAGTCCACCCAGGGCCTCACGGGCCTGGGTGCGATCCATCAGCTTGGCCTGAGCCGCCGCCGGCAGGTCGGTGACGCGAATCACGCCCTTGCTGGTCAGGACCTGAATCAGGTCGTCCAGCACCCGGATCATTTCCAGGTCACTCTGCTTGAGCTGCTTGAGACTGACTTCCACCGCCTCGTTGGCGTACCAGGTCTGGATCTCGTGGTGATCGGCGGGCAGCGTCTCGGTAGCCTCGGCGTAAGCGGCGGCTTCCACGCGAATCAGCTGACCTTGCGCATCGCGTTGCACGTAGAACATGGCAAATCCCTCAGGCTTTTTTAGGCATCCGGCTGTCAGCAGCATAGGCCAGCGCAGCATTCAGAGCGCGAGTATGCGGTGCGCCGCGACAATCGTCACGGCGCAGGCTGTTGGCCAGGACCCGGCAACCACCCGCCAGGGGTGGCTGCCAGGAGCCGATCAGCTGTTGTTGTGATCGATCTTGATGGTCGGGTCGCTACCGGCGATCAACGAGTTGATGTTGGCATTGGACCAGTTGTTGCCTTCCAGCTTGATCGTCACGTCGGCGTTGGCCAGGCCCCCGGCGGCGTTTAGCTTGCCTTCGGAACTGACCTGCAGAGTCGAGACCCCGTCCACGGTAGTGATCTTGAGGAAGTTGTCGATGGTGCTGGCGCTCTCGCCCTGCAGCAGATCCCGCAGGTCGATACGGTCACCTTCACTGGCCTTGAAATCCTTGATCACATCGTTGCCAGTGTCGCCGGCCTTCCAGACAAAGGTATCGGCACCTGAACCGCCGATCAGGATGTCATTGCCCTGGCCGCCGATCAGGGTGTCTTTGCCGGTGCCCCCCAGCAGGATGTCATTACCCTTGCCGCCGTCCAGCGTGTCGTTGCCGCCCTGGCCGAAGAGAATGTCATTGCCGGCGCCGCCCAGCAGGGTGTCGTTGCCGTCATGGCTGCCAGACACATCGAACTCTGTGTAGTGCTCGGTGATGTACTGGTGCACGTTGCTGGTGGTGACCTTGCTCACATCGACCCCGTTCTGCTGGGCCACGTAGGCCTGCATGGCCTGGTAACCCTCGCCGGCGATGCCGTTGAAGCTCACCAGGTCGCCGAACAGGATGTCGTTGCCGTCGCCGCCGCTGACCTTGTCGGCCCCCGGCATGGTGGCTTCGGTGTGACCGATGATCGAATTGGCCAGGTCGTTCGGGTCGATGTTGGTCTGCGGCTTGCCATCGCTGTCGTATGGCTTGAGGTCGTTGAGGCTGACATCGTTGTTCAGGCCGATGGCTTCCACCTGGGACAGTTTGCTCAGCAGTACGAAGCCATCATTGGAGTTGCTGGTGGTGGCCGAGTTAGTGCTGCTACCGGTACCCGCCAGGTTCGACAGCTCATAGGTGCCGTCACCCTGGGCGTGCAGGGTGCCCAGGGTCTTGCTGCTCCAACCCCAGCCATTGGTGTAGGTCTGCAGAACCACCGAGCCGCTAGAGTTCACGGAGAGGTAGTGGGTGTTGTCGATGTAGCTGCTGAAGGTATCCCCCAGCTTGTAGTTGCTGGTGGTCACCACATCGTCGAGGCGCACGTTGCCGTACAGCGTCGGGTTGGTCTGCTCGCCGCTCTGGTAGTAGGTCGGCTTACCGTCGGTGATGAAGTAGGTCAGGTTGGTGGCATTGGTATTACCGGTGGCCTGGCTGCTCTGGAAGAAGTTGGCCGTGGTCTTGAACACGTCTTCATAGTTGGTGCCGCCGCCAGAAGCCATCGAATCCAGCACGGCCTTGAGTTGGGCCAGGGCATTCGGGTCGTTGAGGTTCACCGCTACCGACTTGTTGACCTGGGAATCGAAGTCGGCCAGGAAGATGTTCACGGTACCCGAGCCAGCGCTGCCGATGCTGTTCTTCAGGGTATTGAACACCGAGGTCAGTGAGTTCTTGGCCGCGGTGATCGAGGCGCTGCTCATACTGCCCGAGGTGTCCACCATGAAAGCGATGTTGTAGTTGGTGCCCGGGACCACCGTCAGGCCGCCGATGTCGGCGACCACGATGTCGTTGCCGTCGGTACCGGTGACGGTATCGTCGTCGGCGGTGGCGACCACAGCGTTGTAGTTTGCCGGGTAGACCTTGACCGGGATCTGCGCCGAAGTGCTGGCAGAACCGCCCAGGGACTCGGTGGAGGTCGAGGTCACGTTGAGGTTGAAGGTGCCGTTGTAGTACGGCGGCGGGGTGACCGTCAGGTTGCCCAGGTTCCAGCCGGTGACGTTGGCTTCGCCGGAGGTCGCGGTGGCGGTGAAGGTATGCCCGGCGCCATCGCTGAGGACCGAGCCAGCCGGGATGCCGCTGATCTTCACGCTCAGGGTTTCCGAACCGTCGGTATCGGTCAGGCCGGTGCTGATCTTCGACAGATGCACGCTGCCGCCTTCGCCGCCTTCGTTGAGCTTGTAGCCGTCGTAGTAACCCTCGCCGTTGGTGCCGTGCAGGTCGGACACCGAAACTCCGGCGTTGGTCAGGTCGGTGACGCCGGTGTACAGCGGCACGCCGGCGTTGCTCAGGTCTACCGGGGCTCCGCCGTTGACCGACAGGTTGACGTCGTAGCTGCCCGGGCCACTCTGGTTGTGGTGGTAGATATCGATGGTGTAGTAGCCGTTGGTGGTCGGGGTGAAGGTACCGTTGAGGTTACCGCCCGCGCCCCAGGTGGTGCTGGCCACGTTCTTGCCGCCGATGGTCACCAGCAGGCTGTCGTCGCCGGTGCCGGAGAAGGTGTAGGCCTTGCCGGCTTCCAGGTAGATCAGGCCGGAGGTCTTCGATGCGGTGCCCGGGGTGATGTTGCCATCGGACTGGACGTTGGTCGCCAGGCTGCTGCTGTTAGGCGTACCGGCAGCATCAATCACCGATTTCAGGGTGCTGGCGGACGCGCCGTTGCCGTCGGTGCCCAGGCCGCTGAGGCCGGTCCAGACTTCCTTGAGCAGGCCCACCGAGTTGACGTTGTTGCCCGCCACGCTCAGGGTCGGGGCATCGGCCACTGGGGTGATGTCGACCGTGACCGTACCGGTGCTGCCCAGGGCCTGGCCATCGGTTGGCTGGAACTTGATCTGGGCGTAATCGGCCTGTTGGTTGCCTACGCCGCTGCCGCCGTAGCCATTGGTGCCGGATTCATTGGCGTCCGGGGTGAAGCGCAGTTTGCCGGCATCGATATCGGCCTTGCTGAAGGTCTGGTTGTTGGCCACATCCTTCCAGGTCGAACCGTCCAGGTACTGCAGTTTGCCTTCACCCGGCAGTTGGGTAATTTTCACTCCAAGGTTGGCAGCCGGGCTGTCGACGTCGCTGACGCCGAAGTTGGACCAGGTCAGGGCCAGCGGGCTGTCTTCGCTGCCGGTCACGGCGCCGCCGGTGGCGGTTGGGGCGTCGTTTACCGCCACCACATTGACCGTGGTGGTGGCGACGTTGGAGTAGTTGCCGCCGTCGGTCACGGTCACGGTGATGGTCCGTGGCGTGGTGCTCGGGTCTTCACTGTTGTTGGTGAAGGTGATGTTCTTGATCTGTTGCATGTAGTCGGCCAGCGTCGCGTTGCCCGACAGGGTCAGGGTGATCGAGCCGTCCTTGCTGTTGGCATTGATGTTGATGCCGTTGACGCTGTTGCCCAGGTTCAGCGAGTCCCCCGGCTGACGGTTGGTCAGCACGATGGTGGCGCCGGTCAGCATCGTGCTGTCCGGGTCGGTGATGCTCAGGTCGGTGTCGGCGATCGACACGCCAGGGCCCGTGGTGCCTTCGGTGAAAGTGACCTTGTAGTCGGCACCGGTAGCGCCGCTGGAGTTGTTGGCGTCCAGGTCGATGACCGGTGGCGCATCGTTGTCGATGATCGAGGTGGTGACGCTGTTGTTACTGCCCACCACCAGGTTCTCGAAGTTACCGCCGCTGGCCGAATCGATCTTGACCGTGAAGTTCTCGGTGCCTTCAGTGATCTTGTTGTCAATGGTGGCGACGTTGAAGTTGGCGCTGCTGGCGCCGGCCGGAATCTTCACGGTGTACACGCCGCTGAAGTCCGAACCGTCAGTGGCGGTGCCGCTGTAGCTGATCTTCAGGGTGACTTCGGTCTGCGCCGGATGCGTCAGGCTCACGGTGTAGCTGGCGGTCTGGCCTTCAGTGACCGAAGTGCTGCCGGTGATGCCCACCGAAGTGGTATCCACGGTGTCGGTCACGTTGGTCACCGCTGGTGTGGTGTCCGGCACCAGCTTCTCGAAGTTGCCTCCGGTGGCGCTGGTGATCGAGGCATTGACCTTGCCGGCGTCGATATAGACGTCGTCAGCCGGCGCCGCAACGGTGACGGTGCCGGTGGTTTTGCCGGCGGCGATGTTGATCACCGCGCCGTTGCTCAGAGTGACGGTCACCGGAGTACCGGCTGCGTTGGTCAGGGTCGCGGTGTAGATGATCGAACCGCCTTCAGCCACGGTGCCAGTGGCGCTGAGGCTGACACTGGTGGTGTCGACGGAGTCGGTCACGGTGGTGCTGACCGGGGTCTTGTCGGCCACCAGGTTCTCGTAGTTGCCGCCGCTGACGTTGGTGATGGAGTTGGTCAGCGGAGTGTGGCCGACCAGTACATCGTTAGGCGCGCTGATGCTCACCGAACCGGTGGTCTCGCCGACCGGGATGGTGATCTTCTCGCCATTGGCCAGGTTCACGGTGACGGGCGAACCGGTCACAGGAGCGCTAACGGTGGCGGTATAAGTGACGTTGCCGCCTTCGGCAGCCGAAGGCGTGGCCTTGAGCGTGACGGTGCTGTTGTCGATGGTGTCGGTAACGTCGGTCACCGCTGGTGTGGTGTTTGGCACCAGCTTCTCGAAGTTGCCGCCCTCGGCCTTGGTGATGGTGGCCTCAACCTTGCCAGCGTCCTTGTAAACGTCATCGGTTGGCGCCGCGACGGTGGCGGTGCCAGTGGTGGCGCCGGCAGCGATGGTGATTACTGCACCATTACTCAAGGTCACGGTAACCGGAGTGCCTGCAGCATTGCTCAGGGTCGCGGTGTAAACGATGGAACCGCCCTCGGCCACAGTGCCGGTGGCAGTGAGACTGACACTGGTGGTGTCGACGGTGTCGGTCACGGTGGTGCTGACCGGGGTCTTGTCGGCCACGAGATTTTCGTAGTTGCCGCCGCTGACGTTGGTGATGGAGTTGGTCAGCGGAGTGTGGCCGACCAATACATCGTTCGGTGCGCTGATGCTCACCGAACCGGTGGTTTCGCCGACCGGGATGGTGATTTTCTCGCCATTGGCCAGGTTCACGGTGACGGGCGAACCGGTCACTGGAGCGCTAACGGTGGCGGTGTAAGTGACGTTGCCGCCTTCGGCAGCCGAAGGCGTGGCCTTGAGCGTGACGGTGGAGTTGTCGATGGTGTCAGTCACATCGGTTACGGCTGGCGTGGTGTTTGGCACCAGCTTCTCGAAGTTGCCACCCTCGGCCTTGGTGATGGTGGCTTCGACCTTGCCTGCATCCTTGTAAACGTCATCGGTTGGCGCCGCGACGGTGGCGGTGCCAGTGGTGGCGCCGGCAGCGATGGTGATCACCGCGCCGTTGCTCAGGGTCACGGTGACTGGAGTACCGGCCGCATTGCTCAGTGTTGCGGTGTAAACGATGGACCCGCCTTCGGCCACGGAGTCAGTAGCACTCAGGCTCAGTGTGGTGGTGTCTGGCGTATCAGTAACCGAGGTTTCAGCTGGTTTGTCGCTGATCTCCAACTTCTCGTAGTTACCGCCGTCAGCCTTGGTAATGGTGGTGCTCAGGGAGCTGCCGCCAGCCAGAGCATCGTTAGGCGCGGTGAAGTTCACGGTGCCGGAGGATTCACCGACCGGAATGGTGATGGTCTGACCGTTGGACAGGGTCACTACTACTGGTGAGCCAGTCACTGGCGCGGTGACCGAAGCGGTGTACACCACAGTGCCGCCTTCGGCGACGCTTGGCGTAGCGGTCAGCGAAACGGTGCTGGTGTCGATGGTGTCGGTGACATCGGTGACGGCTGGCGCTGGGTTGGTCTCCAGGTTTTCGAAGTTGCCACCGTCTGCTTTGGTGATAGTGACTTCGACCTTACCGGCATCCTTGTAAACATCATCCGCAGGAGCGGCAACGGTTGCAGTCCCCGAAGTAGCGCCAGCGGCGATGGTGATGACGGCACCATTGGAGAGTGTGACCGTGACCGGAGTGCCAGCGGCGTTGGTCAGTGTTGCGGTGTAAACGATCGAGCCACCTTCGGCCACAGAATCGGTGGCCGTCAGGCTCAGGGTGGTGGTATCCGGAGTATCGGTAACCGAGGTTTCAGCGGGTTTATCGCTGATCTCCAGCTTCTCGTAGTTGCCGCCGTCAGCTTTGGTGATGGTGGTGCTCAGGGAGCTGCCGCCAGCCAGGGCATCGTTCGGTGCAGTGAAGTTCACCGAACCTTGGCTTTCGCCAACTGGGATGGTGATGGTCTGACCGTTGGACAGGGTCACTACTACTGGTGAGCCAGTCACTGGCGCGGTGACCGAAGCGGTGTACACCACAGTGCCGCCTTCAGCCACGCTTGGTGTAGCGGTCAGGCTGACGGTGGAGGTGTCGATGGTATCGGTGACGTCAGTCACGGCAGGTGCTGGATTGGTGACCAGGTTCTCGAAGTTACCGCCGTCCGCTTTGGTGATGGTGGCTTCAACCTTGCCGGCGTCTTTGTAGACGTCATCGGCTGGGGCCGCGACAGTCGCGGTGCCAGTTGTGGTACCAGCGGCGATGGTGATCACCGCGCCGTTGCTCAGGGTCACAGTGACCGGAGTCCCTGCAGCGTTGGTCAGCGTAGCGGTGTAAACGATGGAGCCGCCTTCAGCCACGGAGTCGGTGGCCGAAAGGCTCAGTGTCGTGGTGTCTGGTGTATCGGTAACCGAGGTTTCGGCTGGCTTGTCATTGATCTCCAGCTTCTCGTAGTTACCACCGTCAGCCTTGGTAATGGTGGTGCTCAGGGAGCTGCCGCCAGCCAGAGCATCATTTGGAGCGGTGAAGTTCACGGTGCCGGAGGATTCACCGACCGGAATGGTGATGGTCTGACCGTTGGACAGGGTCACCACGACCGGCGAACCGGTCACCGGAGCGGTAACCGACGCGGTGTAAACCACGGTTCCACCTTCGGCGACGCTCGGGGTCGCGGTCAGGCTGACAGTCGACGTATCGATAGTGTCAGTGACATCAGTCACAGCTGGCGCTGGGTTGGTGACCAGGTTCTCGAAGTTG
The DNA here is from genome assembly GCF_026016285.1 of Pseudomonas sp. B21-059. Taxonomy (NCBI): domain Bacteria; kingdom Pseudomonadati; phylum Pseudomonadota; class Gammaproteobacteria; order Pseudomonadales; family Pseudomonadaceae; genus Pseudomonas; species Pseudomonas sp. B21-059. Next base: position 141,030 of record NZ_CP087201.1, read on the forward strand.
CCGCCATCCGCTTTGGTGATGGTGACTTCAACCTTACCAGCGTCTTTGTAGACGTCATCGGCTGGGGCCGCGACAGTCGCGGTGCCAGTTGTGGTACCAGCGGCGATGGTGATCACCGCACCGTTGCTCAGGGTCACGGTGACCGGAGTACCACCAGGGTTGGTCAGCGTAGCGGTGTAAACGATGGAGCCACCTTCAGCCACGGAGTCGGTGGCCGAAAGGCTCAGTGTCGTGGTGTCTGGTGTATCGGTAACCGAGGTTTCGGCTGGCTTGTCATTGATCTCCAGCCTCTCGTAGTTACCACCGTCAGCCTTGGTAATGGTGGTGCTCAGGGAACTGCCACCTGCCAGTGCATCGTTAGGCGCGGTGAAGTTCACGGTGCCGGAGGATTCACCGACTGGAATGGTGATGGTTTGACCGTTGGACAAGGTCACCACAACTGGCGAACCGGTCACTGGCGCAGACACAGACGCGGTGTAAACGACGATGCCGCCCTCGGCGACGCTCGGAGTCGCCGTCAGGGAAACGGTGCTGGTATCGATAGTGTCAGTTACATCGGTGACCGCAGGCGCTGGATTGGTGACCAGGTTCTCGAAGTTACCGCCGTCCGCTTTGGTGATGGTGGCTTCGACTTTGCCGGCGTCTTTGTAGACGTCATCGGCCGGCGCTGCGACGGTGGTGGTGCCGGAAGTGGCACCGGCAGCAATGGTGATCACCGCGCCGTTGCTCAGGGTCACAGTGACCGGAGTCCCTGCAGCGTTGGTCAGGGTCGCGGTGTAAACGATGGATCCGCCTTCTGCTACCGAGTCAGTAGCACTCAGGCTCAGAGTAGTGGTGTCCGGGGTATCGGTAACCGAGGTTTCAGCTGGCTTGTCGTTGATCTCCAGCTTCTCGTAGTTACCACCGTCGGCTTTGGTGATGGTGGTGCTCAGGGAACTGCCACCTGCCAGTGCATCGTTAGGCGCGGTGAAGTTCACGGTGCCGGAGGATTCACCGACTGGAATAGTGATGGTCTGACCGTTGGACAAGGTCACCACAACCGGCGAGCCGGTCACTGGAGCGGAGACCGAAGCGGTGTACACCACAGTGCCGCCTTCAGCGACGCTTGGCGTAGCGGTCAGCGAAACGGTGCTGGTATCGATAGTGTCGGTGACATCGGTGACGGCTGGCGCTGGGTTGGTCTCCAGGTTTTCGAAGTTGCCACCGTCTGCTTTGGTGATAGTGACTTCGACCTTACCGGCATCCTTGTAAACATCATCCGCAGGAGCGGCAACGGTTGTAGTCCCCGAAGTAGCGCCAGCGGCGATGGTGATGACGGCACCATTGGAGAGTGTGACCGTGACCGGAGTGCCAGCGGCGTTGGTCAGTGTTGCGGTGTAAACGATCGAGCCACCTTCGGCCACAGAATCGGTGGCCGTCAGGCTCAGGGTAGTGGTATCTGGCGTATCGGTAACCGAGGTTTCAGCAGGTTTGTCGCTGATCTCCAGCTTCTCGTAGTTGCCGCCGTCAGCTTTGGTGATGGTGGTGCTCAAGGAGCTGCCGCCAGCCAGGGCATCGTTCGGTGCAGTGAAGTTCGCGCTGCCGGACGATTCGCCAACCGGAATAGTGATGGTCTGTCCGTTGGACAGAGTTACCACAACCGGCGAGCCGGTAACCGGAGCCGTAACCGAAGCGGTGTACACCACAGTGCCGCCTTCGGTGACGCTTGGTGTAGCGGTCAGGCTGACAGTCGACGTATCGATAGTGTCAGTGACATCAGTCACGGCAGGCGCTGGATTGGTGACCAGGTTTTCGAAGTTGCCACCGTCCGCTTTGGTGATGGTGGCTTCGACTTTGCCGGCGTCTTTGTAAACGTCGTCGGCTGGTGCTGCGACGGTGGCGGTGCCGGAAGTGGCGCCAGCGGCAATGGTGATCACCGCGCCATTGCTCAAGGTTACGGTGACCGGCGTACCAGCCGCATTACTCAGTGTCGCGGTATAGACAATGGAGCCGCCTTCAGCCACGGAGTCGGTGGCCGAGAGGCTCAGCGTCGTGGTGTCCGGGGTATCAGTGACTGTAGTTTCAGCTGGTTTGTCGCTGATCTCCAACTTCTCGTAGTTACCGCCGTCAGCCTTGGTAATGGTGGTGCTCAGGGAGCTGCCGCCAGCCAGGGCATCGTTCGGCGCGGTGAAGTTCACCGTGGCGGAAGACTCGCCCACTGGAATAGTGATGGTCTGACCGTTGGACAGAGTCACCACAACCGGCGAGCCGGTAACCGGAGCCGTAACCGACGCGGTGTATACCACTGTGCCGCCTTCGGCGACGCTCGGAGTGGCAGTCAGGCTGACGGTGGAAGTGTCGATGGTGTCGGTGACATCAGTCACAGCCGGAGCTGGGTTGGTGACCAGGTTCTCGAAGTTGCCGCCGTCAGCTTTGGTGATGGTGGCTTCGACTTTGCCGGCATCCTTGTAAACATCGTCTGCGGGAGCGGCAACGGTGGCAGTCCCCGAAGTGGCGCCTGCCGCGATGGTGATGACGGCACCGTTGGAGAGTGTGACCGTGACCGGAGTGCCAGCGGCATTGGTCAGGGTCGCGGTGTAGACGATGGAGCCGCCTTCGGCCACCGAGTCGGTGGCGGTGAGGCTCAAAGTCGTTGTATCCGGGGTATCGGTCACGCTGGTCTCAGCCGGTTTATCGCTGATCTCCAGTTTTTCGTAGTTGCCGCCATCGGCCTTGGTGATGGTGGTGCTTAGGGAGCTGCCACCGGCCAGAGCGTCGTTGGGGGCGGTGAAATTGACAGAGGCCTGGCTTTCGCCGACCGGGATGGTGATGGTCTGGCCGTTGGACAGGGTCACTACAACTGGCGAACCGGTCACCGGCGCGGTGACCGAAGCGGTGTACACCACGGTGCCGCCTTCAGCGACGCTTGGCGTTGCAGTGAGGGACACGGTACTGGTGTCGATGGTGTCAGTGACGTCGGTTACTGCCGGAGCAGGGTTGGTCTCCAGGTTCTCGAAGTTGCCGCCGTCAGCTTTGGTGATGGTGGCTTCAACCTTGCCAGCGTCCTTGTACACGTCGTCGGCCGGGGCGGCGACGGTCGCGGTGCCGGAAGTGGCGCCAGCGGCGATGGTGATCACCGCGCCATTGCTCAGGGTCACGGTCACCGGAGTACCTGCCGCATTGCTCAGGGTCGCGGTGTAGACGATGGAGCCGCCTTCGGCCACCGAGTCGGTGGCACTCAGGCTCAGAGTAGTGGTGTCCGGAGTGTCGGTGACAGCGGTCTCGGCCGGCTTGTCATTGATCTCCAGTTTTTCGTAGTTGCCACCCTCGGTCTTGGTGATGGTGGTGCTCAGGGAGCTGCCGCCAGCCAAGGCATCATTGGGCGCCGTGAAGTTCACGGTGGCGGAAGACTCGCCCACCGGAATGGTAATGGTCTGTCCGTTGGACAGGGTCACCACAACCGGAGAGCCGGTCACCGGCGCCGAAACCGACGCGGTGTACACCACGGTGCCGCCTTCGGCGACGCTTGGGGTAGCGGTCAGGCTGATGGTCGAGGTGTCGATGGTGTCAGTGACATCGGTCACCGCTGGAGCCGGGTTGGTCTCCAGGTTCTCGAAGTTGCCGCCGTCAGCCTTGCTGATGGTGACTTCAACCTTGCCGGCGTCCTTATAGACGTCGTCGGCAGGCGCCGCGACAGTGGCGGTGCCAGTCGTGGCGCCAGCGGCGATGGTGATCACCGCGCCGTTGCTCAGGGTTACGGTCACCGGGGTGCCAGCGGCATTGGTCAGTGTGGCGGTGTAAACGATGGAACCGCCTTCGGCCACGGAGTCGGTGGCCGAGAGGCTCAGGGTGGTGGTGTCCGGGGTGTCGGTTACTGTGGTTTCAGCGGGCTTGTCGCTGATCTCCAGCTTCTCGAAGTTGCCGCCGTCAGCCTTGGTGATGGTGGTGCTCAGGGAGCTGCCGCCAGCCAGGGCATCGTTGGGTGCGGTGAAGTTCACGGTGGCGGACGATTCGCCCACCGGGATGGTAATGGTCTGTCCGTTGGACAGGGTCACTACAACTGGCGAGCCGGTCACCGGCGCCGACACAGACGCGGTGTACACCACGGTACCGCCTTCGGCCACGCTTGAAGTCGCCGTCAGGTTCACCGTCGAGGTATCGATGGTGTCGGTGACATCGGTGACGGCTGGCGCTGGGTTGGTTTCCAGGTTCTCGAAGTTGCCGCCGTCAGCTTTGGTGATGGTGACTTCGACCTTGCCGGCGTCTTTGTACACGTCGTCAGCCGGTGCGGCGACGGTGGCTGTACCCGAGGTAGCGCCAGCGGCGATGGTGATGACTGCACCGTTGGACAGGGTCACGGTGACCGGAGTGCCTGCAGCATTGGTCAGGGTAGCGGTGTAGACAATGGAGCCGCCCTCGGCCACGGAGTCGGTGGCCGACAGGCTCAGCGTCGTGGTGTCCGGCGTATCGGTAACACTGGTCTCAGCGGGTTTGTCGTTGATGTCCAGCTTTTCGTAGTTGCCACCGTCCGCTTTGGTGATGGTGGTACTCAGAGAGCTACCGCCAGCCAGGGCATCGTTCGGTGCAGTGAAGTTCGCGCTGCCGGAAGATTCGCCAACCGGAATGGTAATGGTCTGGCCGTTGGACAGGGTGACCACAACCGGAGAGCCGGTAACCGGAGCGGTGACCGATGCGGTATACACCACGGTGCCGCCTTCAGCGACGCTTGGCGTAGCAGTCAGTGAAACGGTACTGGTGTCGATGGTATCGGTGACATCAGTCACCGCTGGAGCTGGGTTGGTGACCAGGTTTTCGAAGTTGCCACCGTCAGCTTTGGTGATGGTTGCTTCGACTTTGCCGGCGTCTTTGTAGACGTCGTCGGCTGGCGCCGCAACAGTGGCGGTGCCAGTCGTGGCGCCAGCGGTGATGGTGATCACAGCACCGTTGCTCAGGGTCACGGTCACCGGAGTTCCGGCAGCGTTGGTCAGAGTGGCGGTGTAGACGATAGAGCCGCCCTCGGCCACAGACTCAGTGGCCGTCAGGCTCAGAGTCGTTGTATCCGGAGTATCGGTAACGCTGGTTTCAGCGGGTTTATCGCTGATTTCCAGTTTCTCGTAGTTGCCGCCATCGGCCTTGGTAATGGTGGTGCTCAGAGAGCTACCGCCAGCCAGGGCGTCATTCGGTGCAGTGAAGTTCACGCTGCCGGAGGACTCGCCCACTGGAATAGTGATGGTCTGGCCGTTGGACAGGGTCACTACCACTGGCGAGCCAGTCACTGGCGCGGTGACCGATGCGGTGTATACCACGGTTCCACCTTCAGCGACGCTCGGGGTTGCGGTCAGGCTAACAGTCGAAGTGTCGATGGTGTCAGTGACATCGGTCACCGCTGGAGCCGGGTTGGTTTCCAGGTTCTCGAAGTTGCCGCCCTCGGCCTTGCTGATGGTGACTTCGACCTTGCCGGCATCTTTGTAAACATCATCCGCAGGAGCGGCAACGGTTGCAGTCCCCGAAGTGGCGCCTGCCGCGATGGTGATGACGGCACCGTTGGAGAGCGTGACCGTGACCGGTGTGCCAGCGGCGTTGGTCAGGGTGGCGGTGTAAACGATGGACCCACCTTCGGCCACGGAGTCGGTGGCCGACAGGCTCAGGGTGGTGGTATCTGGCGTATCGGTAACGCTGGTCTCAGCAGGTTTATCGCTGATTTCCAGTTTTTCGTAGTTACCGCCATCGGTCTTGGTGATGGTGGTGCTCAGAGAACTACCGCCAGCCAGGGCGTCATTCGGCGCAGTGAAGTTCACGCTGCCGGAGGACTCGCCCACTGGAATAGTGATGGTCTGACCGTTGGACAGGGTCACCACGACCGGCGAACCGGTCACCGGAGCGGTAACCGACGCGGTGTAAACCACGGTTCCACCTTCGGCGACGCTCGGGGTCGCGGTCAGGCTGACAGTCGACGTATCGATAGTGTCAGTGACATCAGTCACGGCTGGCGCTGGGTTGGTGACCAGGTTTTCGAAGTTGCCGCCATCCGCTTTGGTGATGGTGACTTCAACCTTACCGGCATCTTTGTAGACGTCATCGGCTGGAGCCGCCACGGTGGCAGTGCCAGTTGTGGCGCCAGCGGCAATGGTGATCACCGCGCCGTTGCTCAGGGTCACGGTGACGGGAGTGCCAGCAGCATTGGTCAAGGTCGCGGTGTAAACAATCGAGCCGCCCTCAGCCACGGTATCGGTAGCGGTCACGCTAAGGGTGGTGGTATCCGGGGTATCGGTAACCGAGGTCTCAGCGGGCTTATCGCTGATTTCCAGCTTTTCGTAGTTACCACCGTCAGCTTTGGTGATGGTGGTGCTAAGGGAGCTGCCGCCTGCCAGTGCATCGTTTGGCGCGGTGACGTTCACGGTGCCAGAGGATTCGCCCACCGGAATGGTGATGGTCTGGCCATTGGACAGCGTTACTACGACCGGGGAGCCAGTTACTGGGGCGGTGACCGAAGCGGTGTACACCACGATGCCGCCTTCGGCGACGCTTGGGGTCGCGGTTAACGAAACGGTGCTGGTATCGATAGTGTCAGTGACATCCGTCACGGCTGGAGCTGGATTGGTGACCAAGTTTTCGAAGTTGCCGCCATCGGCTTTGGTGATGGTGACTTCGACTTTACCGGCATCCTTGTAGACGTCATCGGCCGGTGCCGCCACGGTGGCGGTGCCAGTTGTGGCGCCTGCGGCAATGGTGATCACCGCACCGTTGCTCAGGGTCACGGTGACTGGAGTGCCGGCAGCGTTGGTCAGGGTCGCGGTGTAAACAATCGAACCGCCTTCTGCCACGGTATCGGTGGCAGTCACGCTGAGTGTGGTGGAGTCCGGTGTGTCGGTGACCGAGGTTTCAGCTGGCTTGTCATTGATCTCCAGCTTCTCGTAGTTACCACCGTCAGCTTTGGTGATGGTGGTGCTCAGGGAACTGCCGCCTGCCAGTGCATCGTTAGGCGCGGTGAAGTTCACGGTGCCGGACGATTCGCCAACCGGAATAGTGATGGTCTGTCCGTTGGACAGAGTCACCACAACCGGCGAGCCGGTAACCGGAGCCGTAACCGAAGCGGTGTAAACCACGGTGCCGCCTTCAGCGACACTTGGTGTAGCGGTTAACGAAACGGTGCTGGTATCGACAGTGTCAGTTACATCGGTGACCGCTGGCGCTGGGTTGGTAACCAGGTTCTCGAAGTTGCCGCCGTCGGCTTTGGTGATGGTGACTTCAACCTTGCCAGCGTCTTTGTACACGTCATCGGCTGGGGCCGCGACGGTGGCGGTGCCAGTCGTGGCGCCTGCGGCAATGGTGATGACTGCACCGTTGGACAGGGTCACGGTGACGGGTGTGCCAGCAGCATTGGTCAGCGTGGCGGTGTAAACAATCGAACCGCCTTCTGCCACGGTATCGGTAGCAGTCACGCTAAGGGTGGTGGTATCCGGAGTATCGGTAACCGAGGTTTCAGCTGGCTTGTCGTTGATCTCCAGCTTCTCGTAGTTACCACCGTCAGCTTTGGTGATGGTGGTGCTCAGAGAGCTACCGCCAGCCAGGGCGTCATTCGGCGCGGTGAAGTTCACGGTGCCGGAGGATTCACCGACTGGAATAGTGATGGTCTGGCCGTTGGACAGGGTGACCACGACCGGCGAGCCGGTAACCGGAGCCGAAACCGACGCGGTGTAAACCACGATGCCGCCTTCGGCGACGCTCGGGGTGGCGGTCAGGCTGACAGTCGACGTATCGATAGTGTCAGTGACATCAGTCACGGCAGGCGCTGGATTGGTGACCAGGTTCTCGAAGTTGCCGCCATCGGTCTTGGTGATGGTGACCTCGACCTTGCCGGCGTCCTTGTACACATCGTCGGCCGGGGCCGCGACGGTGGCGGTGCCGGTGGTGGCACCAGCAGCGATAGTGATGACAGCACCGTTGCTCAGGGTCACGGTGACCGGAGTCCCTGCAGCGTTGGTCAGCGTAGCGGTGTAAACGATGGATCCGCCTTCTGCTACCGAGTCAGTAGCACTCAGGCTCAGAGTAGTGGTGTCCGGGGTATCGGTAACCGAGGTTTCAGCTGGCTTGTCGTTGATCTCCAGCTTCTCGTAGTTACCACCGTCAGCTTTGGTGATGGTGGTGCTCAGAGAACTACCGCCTGCCAGGGCATCGTTCGGCGCGGTGAAGTTCACCGTGGCGGAAGACTCGCCCACTGGAATAGTGATGGTCTGGCCGTTGGACAGGGTGACCACGACCGGCGAACCGGTAACCGGAGCGGTGACCGACGCGGTGTAAACCACGGTTCCACCTTCGGCGACGCTCGGAGTGGCGGTCAGGCTGACGGTGGAAGTGTCGATAGTGTCAGTGACATCAGTCACGGCAGGCGCTGGATTGGTGACCAGGTTTTCGAAGTTGCCGCCATCGGTCTTGGTGATGGTGACTTCGACCTTGCCCGCGTCCTTATAGACGTCATCAGCCGGTGCGGCCACGGTGGCGGTGCCAGTGGTGGCGCCAGCGGCGATGGTGATCACCGCACCGTTGCTCAGGGTCACGGTGACCGGAGTCCCAGCAGGATTGGTCAGTGTCGCGGTGTAGACGATGGAGCCGCCTTCGGCCACGGTGCCGGTGGCCGACAGGCTCAGGCCGGTATCGTCAATGGTGTCAGTGACTGTGGTCACGGCCTTGTCGGTGCTGGGCACCAGGCTCTCGAAGTTGCCGCCCTCGGCCTTGGTGATGCCGACCTCGATGGTGCTGCCGTTCTTGTAGACATCGTTGACCGGGGCCGCGACGTCGATCGAACCGCTGGACTTGCCCGCTTCGATGGTGATGACCGAACCGTTGGACAGGGTAATGGTCACCGGCGTTTGCGCCGGGTTGGTCAGGGTGGCGGTGTAGGTGATCTGTCCGCCTTCGGTGACGTTGGCATCGGCTGTCAGGGTGACGGTGGTGGTGTCGATAGTGTCGGTGATCTGGGTCACCGCCGGGGTTGGATTGACGGTCACCAGCAGGCCACCGCCGCCAGCGGTGCCGGTCACGCTCACGCTGATCTGGCCGGGGTCGATGTAGACGTTGTCTTGGGGCGCCAGAGGGACCTGCACGCTGCCAGTGGTTTGGCCCGCACTGATCACGATGACCGCACCATTGGACAGGGTGACGGTCAGGTCGGTCAGCGGTGCCTGGGTCAGAGTGGCGGTATACACCAGCACGCCACCGGCTTCGGTGATGGTCGGGGTGGCGCCCAGGGTCAGGGTCGCCGGACGCAGCGAATCACTGCCACTGCCGTTGCCATTGGCCAGGCCATTATTGTTGGTCAGCCCGCCAATGGTGTTGTCCTGGGCCGAAGTGGCCAGCCCCAGGCCGGCCGTCGGGAAGCCGATGGTCGGGTCCACCCGGCCAGCGGTTTCCTCAAGCTGGACGAAGCTATGGCCGCCCCCGGCGGCACCGCCCGTACCTGCTGCGGACGGGCCGGCAGCGGTGGCTTCCAGGTCGGTGGTCGGGTCGACACCCGCGGCAATGGCCTGCTGCAGTTCAGCCACCGATGGCGCGGCTTGCGCACTGGCCTGGGCCAGGTCGGTGCTGGAGTCCGGTGCGGCACCGCTCCATTGAGTGTCGCGGCCAAGGTCGAGGGTACGCCCGTCGGTCAACTCCAGGGTAACGGCACCCGCCGGGCCGGTATCCACCTGGTCACCCACGAACAGGCGGTCGCCTTCGATGAGTACGCGCCGGATTCCTTCCGGGGAAACTACGAAAACCTGACCGACAATGCTTTTGACGATGGCAACAACACTGCTCATTGGGGACTCTCCGGTGTACCGCTCAGTTGACATCCATGTACCGGCTTGGGCGCGGGCCGCAACTCAGTCTGGAGGTACATTGCTGTGTAATTGGGAACGGGTATTTGACAGTATAGTCGTCAATATTTTGGCTAGATTTTTTCGGGATTAACTTTATGCCAAACTATTGACCTTCTGGGTGCCATCCTAAACAATCGCCGAATTAATGTCACATTGATATTCGTGCAGTAACCTGACTTGAAGTATGTGAACCAGTTCTTAGTTTGAACTTTCCGACGGACGGTCGTTGTGGTTGCAATCATTCGATGTGGCACCACGTTATGACGTGTTTCTGGACATGCTGTCCGAGGGAAATTCTTACCATGCGTTTTCACCTGTTCAAGGCCCTGCCGTTCGCCTTAGCTGCCAGTTTCGTGCAGGCACAAACACTCCCCGAAGCCATGCAGAAAGCACTGGATGTGCACCCGGAAATTCAAGCCGGGGTAAACAGCCGTCTAGCCGCCGACTATCAACTTAAAGCCGCCAAGGGTGGCTATTTGCCGCGTGTCGATATGCTCGCTGGCTACGGTCGCGAAGGGACCGATAACCCTAGTACTCGTGCGGGTACTGGCAGCAATCACTGGGAAACCCTGAACCGTAGCGAGTCAAGTTTACGTCTCCAACAGATGGTTTTTGACGGTTTTGCCACGTCCAGCGAAGTGGGGCGTCAACAAGCCACCGTCAACTCTCGGGCTTATTCCCTGCTGGGTACTTCCGAGCGCACCGCGCTGACCGTGGCCCAGGTGTACCTGGATGTGTTGACCCGTCGTCAATTCGTGCAACTGGCAGAAGACAATCTGCGTAATCACGAACGCATCTACGACCAGATCAAACTGCGCACCCAGCGTGGCGTGGGCAGTGGCGCCGACCTTGACCAGGCCGAAGCGCGCATGGCCCAGGCCCGCAACAACCTGATCACCGAGCAGACCAACCTGGCCGACGCCCAGACCAACTACCTGAGTGCGGTAGGGCAGATGCCGGATCAGCTGGAACGCCCTGCCAGTTTTATGGCGATGCTGCCGGCCAACCTCGATGAGGCCCGCCGTCAGATGCTGGAAAACAGCCCGATCCTGCGCTCCGCCGAGTCCGACATTGTCGCTGCCGAGAAGCAGTACGACGCCGCCAAATCGGCGTTCTACCCACGTTTCGATGCTGAGCTGGGACGCACCGCCGACAACGACCTCGACGGTCAGAACGGCCACAACAATGAATGGCAGGCCATGCTGCGCATGCGCTTCAACCTGTTCGCCGGCGGCAGCAACAAGGCCGATCTGGAGTCCAAGGCCTACCAGTCCAACCAGGCGCTGGATATCCGCAACAACGCCCTGCGGGTACTGAACGAAGAACTGGGCCTGGCCTGGAACGCCTTGAACAATGCCAACGTCCAGGTGCCGATCGCCCAGCAATATGTTGATCGCAGCATGGCGGTGCGCACCGCCTACCAGAAGCAGTTCAGTCTGGGCGAACGTACCCTGCTGGACTTGCTCGACAGCGAAAACGAACTGTTCACCGCCTCCCGGCGTTTGGCCGAGATCCAGAACATTCAGTTATTTACTCAGTATCGAATCAAGGCGACCATGGGCGAGTTGCTCAAGAGCCAGGGAGTGGTCGCACCTATGGCTTCGGTCGTGCAGAACGATGCGAAGCCCAAGGTCCAGCTGCCTGGGATGAATTGAGCTACTTTCATCCTATTGCCAGCCAAGAGTGTCCAGCGTGGAACCAGAAGTCAGTCGTGTGCAACTCAGTCATGATCCGCGCGGCATGCATGACGACCCCTTGCTGGATGGGCTGCTGACCCTTTGCTTCCTGCATCAGAAGCCCGCCAGTGCGGCCATGCTGACCACGGGTCTGCCATTGCCGTCACAGCGCTTGAGCGCCGAGCTGCTGCCCCGTGCGGCGGCCCGGGCGGGGCTGCAGGGGCGCGTTTTGCGTCGCAAGCTCGAGCAGATTCCGACCATCGCGATGCCCGCCCTGCTATTGCTCAAGGACGGCCGCAGCGCCGTGCTTCTGGGCTGGCAGGGTGAGGACCAGGCACGGCTGCTGCTCAGCGAAAGCGACGGCGGTGAAGTCTGCGTCAATCGCCAGCTACTGGCCGACGACTACAGCGGCCAGGTGTTCTTTGCCCAGCCCCAGCACAAGTTCGACGTCAATCACGGATCGCTGATTCCCCGGGCCCGCTCCTGGTTCCGCGACACCCTCAAGCGTTCGCGCTGGTTGTATGCCGACGCCATCGCCGCGAGCCTGCTGATCAACATCATCGCCATGGCCGCGCCGCTGTTCGTGATGAATGTCTACGACCGGGTAGTCCCCAACCAGACCACCTCGACCCTGTGGGTGCTGTCCATTGGCATCATGGGCGCCTACATTTTCGACCTGATCCTCAAGAGTCTGCGCAGCCTGTGCCTGGACCTGGCGGGGAAAAAGACCGACCTGATCATTTCCGCCACGCTGTTCGAGCGCATCGTCGGCATGGCCATGAAGTACCGCCCGGCTCGGGTCGGTAGCTTCGCCCAGAACATCCATGAGTTTCAGAGCCTGCGGGATTTTCTCGCGTCCCTGACCCTCACCAGCCTCATTGACCTGCCGTTCACCCTGCTGATCTTCCTGGTGATCGCCATCTTGGGCGGCCACCTGGTGTGGATCCCGGTGCTGGCGTTCCCCATCGCCCTGGGTATCGGCTACGCCCTGCAGAAGCCCCTGGTGGCGACCATGGAGAAAACCATGGCCCTGGGTGCCGAGCGTCAGTCGAGCCTGATCGAAACCCTGGCCGGGCTGGACGCGGTCAAGGTCAACAACGCCGAAAGCGAGCGTCAGTATCAATGGGAGCAGACCATTGGCACCCTCAGCCGCCTGGAACTGCGGGTGAAGATGCTCTCCAGCCTGGCGATGAACATCACCTTGCTGATTCAGCAACTGGCCGGGGTGATCATGATCATCTTCGGCGTGTACCAGATCATCGACGGCAACCTCAGCATGGGCGGGCTGATCGCTTGCTACATGCTCAGCGGCCGGGCCCTGAGCCCGCTGGCTTCGCTGTCCGGCTTGCTGACCCGCTACCAGCAGGCCCGCGTCACCATGACCTCGGTGGACCAGATGATGGAGCTGCCTCAGGAGCGCAATTTCGACGAGCGTCCCCTGAGCCGCAGCGTGCTGCAGGGCGCCATCGAATGCCGGCTGTTGAATTTCACCTACCCGGGGCAGCAGAACCCGGCGCTGAAGAACATCAATCTGGTGATCAAGCCAGGCGAGAAGGTCGGCATCATCGGCCGCAGCGGCTCGGGCAAAAGCTCCCTGGCCAAGCTGCTGGTAGGGCTTTACCAGCCCGATTCCGGTGCCTTGCTGGTGGACGGCGTGGACATCCGCCAGATCGATGTCAGCGAGTTGCGCCATAACATTGGCTACGTGCCCCAGGACATCCAGCTGCTGGCCGGCACCCTGCGGGACAACCTGACCTCCGGTGCCCGCTACGTTGAAGACGAGCTGGTGCTGCAAGCCGCCGAACTGGCGGGGGTTCACGAATTCGCCCGGCTGCACCCGCAAGGCTATGAACTGCAGGTGGGCGAGCGTGGACAGAACCTGTCCGGTGGCCAGCGTCAGAACGTCGCCCTGGCCCGTGCCCTGTTGCTCAACCCGCAGATCCTGTTGCTCGACGAGCCCACCAGCGCCATGGACAACACCGGTGAAGAACGCCTGAAGCAGCGCCTGGAGTCAGTGGTGCAGAACAAGACCGTGGTCCTGGTTACTCACCGGGCGTCGCTGTTGTCGCTGGTGGATCGGTTGTTGGTGGTGGACCGTGGACAGATCCTGGCCGATGGCCCGAAAGCGGTGGTGATGGAAGCGTTGAAGAAGGGGCAGATCAGTGTTGCTTAAGTCGGGATTCAAGGACTCGATCCGCCGCTATTTCAAAGGCACCGATTCTCTTCAGGGGCAGCCGCTGCCTGAGGTCAACAAGGCCCTGATCGAAGATGCGCCTCGGGTCATTCGCCTGACCATCTGGGGCATCATCGCGTTCTTCCTGTTCCTGGTGCTGTGGGCCAACTTCGCGGTCATCGACGAAGTGACCAAGGGCGAGGGCAAGGCCATTCCGTCGTCCAAGGTGCAGAAGATCCAGAACCTGGAAGGCGGCATTGTCTCCGAGTTGTACGTCAAGGAAGGCCAGGTGGTGGAGGCCGGAGCGCCGCTGATCCGCCTGGATGACACGCGCTTCCAGTCCAACGTCGGTGAGACCGAGACTGTGCGCCTGTCCATGTTGCTGCGGGTCGAGCGCCTGAGCGCCGAGGTCGATGACCGGGCGCTGAATTTCCCCGAGGACGTGCTCAAGGAAGTCCCCGGCCAGGCCGCCAGCGAAAAGTCCCTCTATGAAAGTCGTCGCCAGCAACTGCATGACGAAATCGGCGGCCTCCAGGAACAGCTGATCCAGAAGCAACAGGAGCTGCGCGAGTTCACCTCCAAGCAGGCTCAGTACCGTCAGCAGCTGGGTTTGCAACGCCAGGAAATTGCCATGTCCGAGCCTTTGGTGGCCCAGGGCGCGGTATCACCGGTGGAAGTGCTGCGGCTCAAGCGTGCCGAAGTGGAAACCCGCGGCCAGCTGGACGCCACCACCCTGGCGATTCCCCGTGCCGAATCGGCGATCAAGGAAGTGCAGCGCAAGATCGATGAAACCCGCGGCAAGTTCCGCAGCGAGGCCCTGACCCAGCTCAACGAGGCGCGCACCGAACTGAACAAGGCCAGCGCCACCGGCAAGGCCCTGGAAGACCGGGTCAGCCGGACCCTGGTCACCTCGCCGGTGCGCGGTATCGTCAAGCAACTGATGGTCAACACCATCGGTGGCGTGATCCAGCCAGGCAGCGACATGGTGGAGATCGTGCCCCTGGACGACACCCTGTTGGTGGAAGCCAAGATCCGTCCCCAGGACATCGCGTTCCTGCACCCGGGGCAGGAAGCGATCGTCAAGTTCAGCGCCTATGACTACACCATCTACGGCGGCCTCAAGGCCCGCCTGGAGCAGATCGGTGCCGACACCATCACCGACGAAGACAAGAAAACCACCTATTACATGATCAAGCTGCGCACCGACCGCAGCCACCTGGGCACCGATGAAAAACCGCTGCTGATCATCCCCGGGATGGTCGCCTCGGTGGACATCATCACCGGCAAGAAGAGCATCCTCAGCTACCTGCTCAAGCCGATCATCCGCGCCCGCGCTGAAGCCCTGCACGAGCGCTGATCCGTGAAAAAAACGACCTTTCCAGCCTTGTAGGAGCTGGCTGCCAGCCAAGGGGCCCGTGAGAGCGTCTTCGCCGGCAAACCGGCTCCTACAGTTCGTCTCATCGAGCCGTCGACAGCGCAGCGGCCCCAGGTATCGCGCCGCTCGAATCAACATATCGTTATTCGCTAACGGTATTTAAATTCGCTTTCTTATATCTATAAAGTCGACTCCCTGCGTACCTGCCGACCAATCGGCGCGCCGCACGAAATGAACCCACACGGGATCTCCGTGAGTTTCTGATCGACGCGCGCGCCCTGGGCGCGCCTGCGCGGGAGTTTTAAGTCATGTCTGCATCAGCCAGTGCCGCGCCTATCGCTGCACAAGCCTTCGAAATCCGTCCCTTCAGCGGCGCCGTGGGCGCCGAGATTATCGGCCTGGACCTGTCCCGGCCGGTCAATGACCAGGACTTCGCCCGCATCCACCGCGCCCATCTGGATCACCACGTGGTGGTGTTCCGCGACCAGCGCATCAGCCCCCAACAACAGATCGCCTTCAGCCGCCGCTTCGGCGTGCTGCAGATCCATGTGCTCAAGCAGTTCCTGCTGGCCGGGCACCCGGAAATCCTCATCGTTTCCAACATCATCGAGAACGGCCAGTCCATTGGCTTGGGGGATGCCGGCAAGTTCTGGCACTCGGACCTGTCCTACAAGGAACTGCCGAGCCTGGGCTCGATGCTGCACGCCCAGGAATTGCCGGCCGAAGGTGGCGACACCCTGTTCGCCGACATGCACAAAGCCTGGGACACCCTGCCGGAGGCCCTGCGCAAGGCGGTGCAGGGCCGCAGCGCCGCCCACTCCTACACGGCGCGCTACAGCGAGACCAAGTTCGAGGGCAACTGGCGCCCGACCCTGACCCCGGAGCAACTGGCCCAGGTTGCCGAGGTGGTGCACCCCATCGTACGCACCCACCCGGAAAGCGGCCGCAAGGCCTTGTTCGTCAGCGAGGGGTTCACCACCCGCATCGTCGGCTTGCCGGAAGACGAAAGCGCCCAATTGCTGGCCGAGCTGTACGCCCACAGCGTGCTGCCGGAAAACATCTACCGCCATCAATGGCACCCCCACGATCTGGTGTTCTGGGACAACCGCTCGCTGATCCACCTGGCCGCCGGTTGCCCGAGCCATCTGCGCCGCAAGCTGT
The DNA here is from genome assembly GCF_026016285.1 of Pseudomonas sp. B21-059. NCBI lineage: Bacteria > Pseudomonadati > Pseudomonadota > Gammaproteobacteria > Pseudomonadales > Pseudomonadaceae > Pseudomonas > Pseudomonas sp. B21-059. The sequence continues at coordinate 157,254 of NZ_CP087201.1, forward strand.
ATCGCACCACCATCCAGGGCGACGCCCCTTACTGATCGCCAGGCACGGCAGGAGAATCATCATGTCCTTATCCATTCCCTTCATTCCCCGCCTCGGCAAACTGGCCACGGCCATCGGCCTGGGTTTCAGTCTGCTGGCCGGCAGCCTGGTCGCCCCTGCGGCGGCCCATGCCGAAGGCGAAATTCGCATCGCCGAACAGTTCGGCATCGTCTATTTGCTGCTCAACGTAGTGCGCGATCAGAACCTGATCGAAAAGCACGGCAAGCAAGAGGGCATCGACATCAAGGTCGACTGGACCCAGCTGTCCGGCGGCGCAGCGGTCAACGACGCGTTGCTGTCGGGCTCCATCGACATTGCCGGAGCCGGCGTCGGCCCGCTGTTGACCATCTGGGACCGCACCCACGGCCGGCAGAACGTCAAGGCCGTGGCGTCCCTGGGCAACTTCCCCTACTACCTGGTCAGCAACAATCCCCAGGTCAAGACCATCGCCGACTTCACCGAGAAGGACCGCATCGCGGTGCCGGCGGTGGGCGTCTCGGTGCAGTCGCGCTTCCTGCAATACGCTGCAGCCAAGCAATGGGGCGACCAGGAATTCAATCGCCTGGATAAGTACACCATCGCCGTGCCGCACCCGGACGCCACCGCCGCGCTGATTGCCGGCGGCACCGAGCTGACCGGGCACTTCTCCAACCCGCCGTTCCAGGATCAGGCCCTGGAGAACCCCAATGTGCATGTGGTGCTCAACACCTACGACCTGCTGGGCCCGAACTCGCCAACGGTGCTGTTCGCCACCGAAAAATTCCGCAACGACAACCCCAAGACCTACAAGGCCTTCGTCGAAGCCCTGGCTGAAGCTGCCGAGTTCGCCCAGAACGACAAGGGCGCGGCCGCCGACACTTACATCCGTGTGACCAAGGCCAAGATCGACCGCGCCGCGCTGCTGAAGATCATCGACAACCCGCAGTTCGAATTCAGCGTGACGCCGAAAAACACCTACCCGCTGGCGGAGTTCCTGCACCGGGTCGGCGCCATCAAGAACAAGCCGCAGTCGTGGAAGGACTACTTCTTCCAGGACGCCAAACCGCTGCAAGGGAGCTGATGGCCATGAACGCCCCCTTGCCAGGCCACACGGCCAGCAACCTCACCGCCATCGCCGAGACGCTGTTGGCGGTGGATCAAGTCAGCCTGGAATACCGCACCCCGCAGCGCGTGGTGCGGGCCACCCACCGGGTGAGTTTCGAGGTTGATCCAGCCGATCGTTTTGTCCTGCTGGGGCCTTCGGGCTGCGGCAAGTCGACCCTGCTCAAGGCCGTGGCCGGGTTCATCCAGCCTTGCGAGGGCGAGATTCGCCTGCAGGGGCGGCGAGTCAGTCAGCCTGGGCCGGATCGCATCGTGGTGTTCCAGGAGTTCGACCAGCTACCGCCCTGGAAAACCGTGAAGCAGAACGTGATGTTTCCCCTGCTGGCGTCGAAAACCCTCGGCCGCCGCGAGGCCGAAGAGCGCGCCCTGCACTATCTGGCCAAGGTCGGCCTGGCGGCTTTCGCCGATGCCTATCCACACACCTTGTCCGGTGGCATGAAGGCTCGGGTGGCGATTGCCCGGGCCTTGGCCATGCAGCCGAAGATCCTGCTGATGGACGAGCCCTTCGCGGCCCTCGACGCCCTGACCCGGCGCAAGATGCAGGAGGAGTTGCTGCTGCTCTGGGAGGAGGTGCGCTTCACCTTGCTGTTCGTCACTCACTCCATCGAGGAGGCGCTGGTGGTGGGCAATCGCATCCTCTTGCTGTCGCCGCATCCGGGGCGGGTGCGGGCGGAAGTCCACAGCCACCAGTACGACCTGCAAAGCCTGGGCGGTGTGGCTTTCCAGCAGACGGCACAGCGTATTCATCGCTTGCTGTTCGATGAAGGCCAGGGGCCTGACACCGAAACCGAGCTGGATTTCGCCGATATCCGTATCGCCTATTGAGCCGTCAGGCCACCGTTGAACGAGGAACGCCCGATGAGCCAGTCATCCCCCGTGCGCGAAGAATACGAAGTTGTCCTGCAACCCTTGCTGCAAGTCCCGCTGGAACGAGAGCTGCCCCTGGGCCAGCGACTCTGGCAACAGGGCTGGCTGCGCAAGGGCCTGATCCTGATCCTTTTGGCGCTGCTGTGGGAAGCCGTGGCCCGCTACCAGAACAATGACCTGCTGCTGCCCAGTTTTCTGCAGACCGCCAGCGCTCTTTACCAGGGCCTGCTCAGCGGCGAATTGCTGGGCAAGGTGGGCATTTCCCTGGTGGTGCTGCTCAAGGGCTACCTGATCGGTATCGTCCTGGCGTTCGCCCTGACCACCCTGGCGGTCTCGACCCAGTTTGGCCGTGACCTGCTGAGTACCTTGACCTCGATGTTCAACCCGTTGCCGGCCATTGCCCTGTTGCCTCTGGCGCTGCTGTGGTTCGGCCTGGGGCAGAACAGCCTGATTTTCGTGCTGGTGCATTCGGTGCTCTGGGCCCTGGCCCTGAACACTTACGCCGGGTTTCTCGGCGTCTCGGAAACCCTGCGCATGGCCGGGCGCAACTACGGCCTCAAGGGCCTGCGCCTGGTGCTGTTCATCCTGATCCCGGCGGCGCTGCCGTCGATCCTGGCCGGGCTGAAGATCGGCTGGGCCTTCGCCTGGCGCACCCTGATCGCTGCTGAGTTGGTGTTCGGCGCCACCAGCGGCAAGGGCGGCCTGGGCTGGTACATCTTCCAGAACCGCAACGAGCTGTACACCGACAAGGTCTTTGCCGGGCTGGCGGTGGTGATCCTCATCGGCCTGTTGGTGGAGAACCTGATCTTCGACACCCTGGAGCGCATCACGGTGAAACGTTGGGGCATGCAACGCTGAGCTACCTCGTCCGCCAGACCCCTCGACTGTAGGAGCTGGCTTGCCAGCGAAGGCGTCCTCAGGGCGATGCAAGGTTTGAAGGCCCATTCGCCGGCAAGCCGGCTGCTACGCGGGCAGTGGGTTCGCGGGTAAGGATTGATCTCTCTCATTTTCCTCGGCGCCAAGCCTGCTAGCATTGCGTCTGGATCATCCCTGATCAGTCATGAGTGCTCAGTATGCAACTACCGGATATGAACCTTCTGGTCGCCCTCGATGCCCTGCTGGACGAGGGCAGCGTAGTCGGCGCCGCACGACGCATGAACCTCAGCCCAGCGGCGATGAGCCGGACCCTGACGCGGATTCGCGAAGCCCTGGGCGACCCGGTGCTGGTGCGTGCCGGGCGTGGCCTGGTGCCCACCCCCAAGGCCCTGGAGCTGCGCAGCCAGGTGCGTGATCTGGTGGAGCAGGCGGCGCTGCTGTTTCGCTCGGCGGACCAGGTCGACCTGTTGTCGTTGCGGCGGCGCTTCAATGTGCGCGCCAACGACTTTTTCGTCGGCGTCTATGGCGGTCGCCTCATCGACACCCTGGAGCGTCAGGCGCCTTTGTGCGAGCTGCGCTTCGTGCCGGAAGGCGATGGCGATGACGAGGCCCTGCGGGAGGGACGCATTGACCTGCGGATCAGCAACACCCGGCCCCTGACCCCGGAAGTGAAGGTGCAGAACCTGTTCACCACGGCCTTTGTCGGCCTGGTGCGTGAAGGCCATCCATTGTTGGACGAAGACATCACCGCCGAGCGTTTTGCCGCGTTTCCCCATATCAGCATGTCGCGTCGAGGCATTGCCCGTGGGCCGATCGATACGGCGCTGGCGGAGCTGGGCCTGGAGCGTCGAGTGCCGCTGATTGCCCCGGGTTTTCACGCCGCCATGTTCATGCTGCCGGATTCGGACCTGATCCTGCCGGTACCCCAGGAAACATTGCTCAGCGTCTCGCGCCTGGGCCTGCGTCTGCGCTCCTTTGTCCTGCCGATTTCCCTGCCGACCCTGGTCCTGACCCAGGCCTGGCACCCGCGCTACGACAAGGACCCGGCGCACAAATGGTTCCGCGAAACCCTGCGCAGCTCCTGCCAGGCCACCTGGCAAGAAGCCCAGCCGGCCTCTTCGTAGGAGCCGGCTTGCCGGCGAAAGCGGTCTTGATGGCCCCTTCGCTGGCAAGCCAGCTCCTACGGTCAATAGGGTTAATTGTTGCGTTTGGTGCACTTATAAAGTGTCGATAAGTCAGTTTTCGTCAGTGCTGGCTGTTCATAAACTGCTCTGGTTTTCTTGTCTGGAGCAGTATTTCCATGAGTTCTCTCGCTGTCGCTGCGCCCGCTTCGGTTGAAGCCGCCAGCAAGCCGGCAGCCATCGCCCCACCGGTCTTCGGACCGCGAATCATTATCGGTCTGGTGGGTGTGCTGCTGGTGGTGCTGGTTTCCGGTCTCAACGACATGGTGACCAAGATCGCCCTGGCGGATATCCGCGGCGCGTTGTTCATCGGATTCGACGAAGGCACCTGGCTGGTGGCGTGCTACTCCGCCACCTCGGTGGCTGCCATGGCTTTCGCGCCCTGGTGCTCGGTGACCTTTTCCCTGCGGCGTTTCACCCTCTGCGCCATTGCGCTGTTCACCCTGCTGGCGGTGCTGTGCCCCTTCGCCCCCAACTACCAGAGCCTGTTGCTGCTGCGCACTCTGCAAGGCCTGGCCGGAGGCGCGCTGCCGCCGATGCTGATGACCGTGGCCCTGCGCTTCCTGCCGGCCAACGTCAAGCTCTACGGCTTGGCCGGCTATGCCCTGACCGCCACCTTCGGCCCCAGCCTGGGCACGCCCCTGGCAGCACTGTGGACCGAGTACGTGGGCTGGCGCTGGGCCTTCTGGCAGGTGGTGGCGCCCTGTCTGCTGGCCATGGCGGCGGTGGCTTACGGCCTGCCTCAGGACCCGTTGCGTCTGGAGCGTTGCAAGCAGTTCAACTGGCGTGGGCTGCTGTTGGGCTTCCCGGCGATCTGCATGCTGGTGATCGGCATCCTTCAGGGCAATCGCCTGGACTGGTTCGAGTCGCCGCTGATCAGTGTGCTGCTGGTCGGCGGGCTGGTGTTGCTGGTGCTGTTCATGATCAACGAATGGTCGCAGCCGATTCCCTTCTTCAAGCTGCAGATGCTCGGCATCCGCAACCTGTCCTTCGCCCTGCTGACCCTGGCCGGGGTGCTGGTGGTATTGACCGCAGTGATCATCATCCCGTCGGCCTACCTGGCTCAGGTCCAGGGCTATCGACCGTTGCAGACCGCGCCGGTGATGCTGGTGATGGCCTTGCCGCAACTGCTGGCCCTGCCCCTGGTGGCGGCCCTGTGCAACCTGCGCTGGGTCGACTGCCGCTGGGTGCTGGGGATCGGCCTGGGCATGCTGGTGCTGTCTTGCCTGGGGGGCACGCACCTGACCTCGGCCTGGATTCGTGACGATTTCTATGGGCTGCAACTGCTGCAGATCTTCGGCCAGCCGATGGCGGTGCTGCCGTTGTTGATGCTGTCCACCGGCAGCATCACGCCGGTGGAGGGGCCCTTCGCTTCGGCCTGGTTCAACACCGTGAAAGGCCTGGCGGCGGTGATCGCCACCGGGGTGCTGGATGTGCTCACCACCCACCGTTTGCATTTCCACTCGACGATGTTGGTGGACCGCCTGGGCAATTCGCCCCTGGTGGACGACCGGGTGCCCGGGCTGGCCCAGCGCCTGCACCAGCAAGCCTTGGTGCTGACCTCCGCCGATCTGTATTTCTGCATGGCAGGGGTGGCCGCTGCGCTGATCCTGCTGATTTTCTGGCTGCCGACGCGGATCTATCCACCGCGGGCGCCCACTTGAACGAGAAGGTTTTTATGACGATCCAGAGCAAAGACAAAATCGCCGTCGCCGTGGCGACGGTAGCGGCCCTTGGCGTGCTGGCTTATCTGGTGGCGCCGGGCCTGTTCGGCCGCTCCAGCGAGCAGAGCACCAACGATGCTTTCATCGCCGCCGACTACACCCTGGTGGCGCCGCGGGTGGCCGGGTTCATCAAGGAAGTGCTGGTGGAGGACAACCAGCAGGTCAAGGCCGGGCAACTGCTGGCGCTGATCGATGACCGTGACCTGCGGGCCGCGGCCCAGGCGGCGGATGCCGAAACCCTGGTGGCCCAGGCCCAGTTGCAGAACGCCCGGGCCACCCTGGACCGGCAGAGTTCGGTGATTGCCCAGGCCCAGGCGGCCTTGAGCGCGGCCCAGGCCGAGCGTGCCTTTGCCGAGCATGAGCTGAACCGCTACAACCACCTGGCCGGGGTCGGCGCCGGTACGGTGCAGAACGCCCAGCAAGCCAGGACCCGCATCGACCAGGCCAGTGCCCGCGTGGCCACCGCCACCGCGGCCCTGGCGGCGGAACGCAAGCAGGTGGAAATCCTCACCGCCCAGCGCGACGCCGCCGAAGGCAGCCTGAAGCGGGCCCAGGCAGCCCTGGAAATGGCCAGCTACGAGCTGTCCTACACGCGCATCGTCGCCCCGGTGGACGGCATGGTCGGCGAGCGCGCGGTACGGGTTGGCGCCTATGTCACTCCCGGCAGCAAGATCCTCGCCGTGGTGCCCTTGCAGCAGGCCTATGTGCTGGCCAACTTCCAGGAAACCCAGCTCACCGCCATGCACGCCGGGCAGGCGGTCGAAGTCCGGGTCGACAGCCTGGGCGGCGAAACCCTGCATGGCCGCGTCGAGAGTCTGGCCCCGGCCACCGGCGTGACCTTCGCCGCAGTCAAGCCGGACAACGCCACCGGCAACTTCACCAAGGTGGTGCAGCGCATTCCGGTGAAGATTCTCCTGGACCCCAACCAGCCCATGGCCGAGCGCCTGCGGGTCGGCATGTCGGTGGAAGCCAGCGTGGACACCCACAGCTCCACCACCCGTGCCCGCGAGGTGACCCAGCGATGAGTATCGAGCGGCAGATCCAAGAGAGTTCGTTGCCAAGGCACCTTTCGTGGCGCCCTGCATTGCTGGTGCTGAGCCTGCTGGCGCTGGGCGCCTGCAGCGTCGGCCCGGATTTCCAGCGGCCCCAGGCGACTCAGGTCCAGGCCTGGTCGGCCCCTGCACAGGCCGCCGCCAGCCAGGCGGTGGACAGTGCCATGCAGGAGCGCTGGTGGGAGGTGTTCAACGATCCACAACTGTCGGCCCTGAGTCGCCGCGCTCTGAGCGACAACTTCGACCTGCAACTGGCCAGCAGTCGCTTGCAGCAAAGCCGCGCGGCACGCCAGGTGATCACCGCCGAGCGCTACCCAAGCACGGCGGCCAATGGCGGCTACGGGCGCAAGCGCAACAGTGGCGAAGGCTTGAGCGACCCCTCGGGGAACAACGGCAAGTCAGCCTTCAATCTCTGGGAAGCGGGTTTTTCCGCCGCCTGGGAGTTGGATCTGTGGGGCCGGGTCCGGCGCGAGACCGAGGCCGCCGACGCGACCCTGGAAGTGGCGGAGAACGACCGGCGCGGGGTGCTGCTGTCGGTGCTGGCGGAGGTCGCTCAGGACTACATCCAACTGCGTGGCGTGCAGAGCACCCGAGCCGTTACCGAGCAGAACCTCGAGGTTGCCCGGCACAGTCTGAAGCTCTCGCAACTGCGCCTGGCCGATGGCGTGGCCACTGACCTGGATGTGGCCGAAGCGGCGGCCCAGGTCGCGACCATCGAGGCCCGGCTGCCGGAGTTGCAGCAGCGTCAGGCGCAGTTGATCAACGCCCTGAGCCTGCTGCTGGGCGAGCCGCCCCAGGCCCTGCACCAGGTGTTGGCCAGTGACGCGCCGGTGCCCCAACCCCCGAGCCAAGTGGCCATCGGCCTGCCGTCGCAGCTGGCCGAACGCCGCCCCGATATCCGCCAGGCCGAGGCACGGCTGCATGCCGCGACGGCCAGCATCGGCGTGGCCAAGGGGGATTTCTATCCGCGCATTACCTTGTCCGGCAACTTCGGTTCCCAGGCCCTGCAATTGGCAGATTTTGGTTCCTGGAGCTCCCGCCAGTTTGGCATCGGCCCGCAGTTCAGCCTGCCGCTGTTCGACGGTGGTCGTTTGCGCGGCATGCTCCAGTTGCGCGAGGCCCAGCAGCAGGAAGCGGCCCTGGCCTATCAGCAGACCGTGCTGCGGGCCTGGCACGAAATCGACGACCAGTTGACCCGCTACAACGCCAGCCAGCTGCGCCGCGACAGCCTGGCCGAAGCGGTGCGGCAAAATCAGATCGCCTTGCGTACCGCGCAGCAGCAATACGTCGAAGGGGTGGTGGATTTCGTCAACGTCCTGACCGTGCAGGGCGCCTTGCTGGCCACCCAGGAGCAACTGGTGGAAAGCTCGGCGGGGGTGTCCCTGTCCATGGTCGGTTTGTACAAGGCGCTGGGGGGAGGCTGGGAGTCGGTGTATCCGCTGCACGCCGCCAGTCAGGGGCACTGAAAGCCTTTTTGCCTGGATTGAGAAAAAAGTGTAATGATAATTGCTCTCAATCATGTGTGCAGTTTCATTCATGGAAGCAACCACTGACGGTAACGCCCAGCTCCATCGTCTGTATCGAGATCATCACGGTTGGCTGCAGAGCTGGTTGCGCAAGCGCCTGGGCGATCGCGAGCATGCGGCGGACGTGGCGCAGGACACTTTCCTGCGCCTGTTGCTGTCGGGGCGCTTTCCCGGGCACCAGGAAAGCCGCAGTTACCTGGCGCAGATCGCGCGCAATCTGGTGATCGACCAGTGGCGCCGGTTGCGCATCGAGCGCGCCTACCTGGAAAGCATCGCCCACCTGCCGGAACCCCAGACGCCTTCCCTGGAAAGCCGCGCACTGATCCTCGAAACCCTGATGCAGATCGACGCCATGCTCGATCGCATGCCGGACAAGGTGCGCCAGGCCTTTGTCATGTCGCAGTTCGAAGGGCTGGGTTATGCCCAGATTGCCGAGCGCCTGGAGGTTTCTGTCAGTTCGGTGCAGAAGTACATGATCCGTGCGATCCAGGCCTGCTATCAGGTGCTTTACGAAGAATGAAGGCGCATCAGGCACCCATTGCTCCCGCCATCGTCGAGCAGGCCAGTGAATGGCTGATGCTGCATTGGGGCGGGGAGCTCGATGCGCAGCAGCGCGAGGCGTTCGTGGCCTGGCAACAGGCTGACTCCGAACACCAGCGGGCCTGGCAGCGCTTGCAGCAACTGCAACAAACCCTGGGCGGGGTGCCGGAGCACAGTGCCCATGTGCTGCTGGCGCAGGCCCCGGACCCGCAACGACGTGCGGCGCTGAAACTGTTGGGCTTGCTGTTGGTGGCCGGGGGCAGCGGTTACCTGGTCCAGGACAGCCAGCCTTGGCGGGCGGCCTTTGCCGGGCAGCGTACGGCCACCGGAGAAATTCGCCACCTGACCCTGAGCGACGGCAGTCGCCTGGACCTCAACAGCGCCAGCGCCGTCGACCTGCTGTTCAGTGCCAGTGAGCGGCGCATCCGTCTGATCCAGGGCGAGCTCCTGCTCACCAGCGGGCATGATGCCTCGCGGCCGCTGATCGTCGAAACCGCCGCCGGAGACATCCAGGCCCTGGGCACGCGCTTTGCCGTGCGCGAGCTGGACGGCGGCACCCGGGTCGATCTCTACGAAGGTGCGCTGCGGGTCAGTCCCCGGCATGCCCCGGCCCTGCAACTCAAGGCCGGCGAGCGCCTGTGGTTCAGCGCCGGGCGGGTTTCGGCGCGGCAAGTGGCCGAGGTCAATGCCAGCAGCTGGAGCCAGGGCCGGCTGATTGCCGAACGCCAGCCCCTGGGGCAGTTCGTCACCGAGCTGGCGCGTTATCGCCCGGGGCTGTTGCGTTGTGACGAGCAGGTGGCCGGCCTGTTGCTCACCGGAGTCTTCCCCCTGGCGGACAGCGATGCGGTTCTCGCGGCCCTGGAACGTTCGTTGCCGGTGCGGGCGCACGCGGTGACCCGCTACTGGGTGACCCTCAAGCCGCGGGACTGATTGCAAATAATTCTTCTGCGCGATTGTCGATTCTGCCGAGCTGTCCGGGATACCCCATGAAAGCCGATCAAGACGCATTCTCATGGGGAGTTCAGGAATGCCTTACCAGACCACAGCATCCATTTTGACCCTGGGCACCGCTGCCCGCCGCCGCGCCTTTGTCGCGCTGCTGGCCATGGCCCCGGTGTTGCCTGGCATGGCCCAGGCCGACAGCGGCAGCCAGAGCCAGGCGCGGGACTACCAGATTGCCGCCGGCAATCTCGATCAGGTCCTGAATCGTTTCGCCAGTGCCGCGGGGATTCTCCTGTCGGTGGATGCGAGCATGACGGCCGGCAAGCACAGTGCCGGCCTGCATGGGCGCTACGAGGTCGCACAGGGCCTGCAGACGTTGCTCGCTGGCAGTGGTTTGCAGGCGGTGCAGACCGGGGCCAGTTGGGGCCTGCAACCCTTGGCCGAGAACGGCGCGCTGCAGCTGGCGCCGACCCGGATCGGCGCCACGCAGATGACCGAGGATGCCTGGGGCGCGGTGCCGGGAATCGTCGCCAAGCGCAGCGCCACCGGGAGCAAGACCGACTCGGCGCTGGTGGAGATTCCGCAGACCATCAACGTGATCGGCGCCAAGGAAATCAAGGCCCGCGGCGCCCAAAGCGTGACCGAAGCGCTGCTCTATACCCCGGGCATGACCGGCGGTGGCTTTTCTGACCGGGTGAAGATTTTCGACGAACCCACCTCCCGTGGTTTTTCCCCGACGCCGATGTACCTCGATGGCCTGCATTTGCCCTACGGCGGCGGCAGTACCGGCGGTGCCCTGCAGATCGATCCCTATGCCCTGGAGCGCATCGAAGTGCTCAAGGGCCCGGCCTCGGTGCTCTACGGGCAGAACCAGCCGGGCGGGATCGTCAACATGGTCAGCAAGCGGCCCACCGAAACCCCCTTGCATCAGCTGGTGCTGGAAGCCGGCAGCTATGACCACAAGAGCGTCGCCCTGGACCTGGGCGGCCCGCTGGATGAGCAGGGGCAGTTCCTCTATCGCCTGACCGGGCTGGCCAGCGACAGCCAGGACGCCGTCGATTACGTCCAGCGTCAGCGCCAGTTCATCGCCCCGAGCCTGACCTGGCGGCCCGATGACGACACCCAGCTGACGCTGTTCGCCCAGTATCAGAAGGACAATGACGTACCCGAGGCCCAGGGCCTGCCCAGCGTGGGCACGGTGTTCGCCAACCCCAATGGCAAGATCGACCGCGACCTGTTCCTCGGCGAGCCCGGGGTCAATGCCTATGACCGCGACCAGTTCGTCCTCGGCTACGAGTTCTCCCATCGCCTGAACGATGTCTGGACCCTGAAGCAGAACGCCCGCTACGCCGACGTCGATGACCGCTACCGCGCGCCGCTGCACGGCTACAAGTTCGTCAGCAATCCCAAGACCGGCCTCAACGACCAGCGCTACATGACCCGTTATGGTGTGGATTGGAAGCAGCACAACAAGGTCTATGGCGTGGATAGCATCGCCCAGGCCGAGTTCGACACCGGGCCTTTCAGTCACACCTTGGTGATGGGACTGGACTACTACCACTCCAACTCCAAGTTTCACGGCAAGTACGACTACAACCCGCCGATCCTCGACATGTTCACCCCCACTTACGGCCAGTCGCTGAATTTCGGCAACCCTTACCAGTGGGACAACACCATCATCCAGACCGGCCTGTATGTGCAGGACCAGATCAAGTACGAGAAGTGGGTGCTGGTGCTGGGCGGTCGCAACGACTGGGCGGAAACCGATAACAAGACGCCGCTCAACGGTGGTCATACCAACGCCAAGAGCCAGTCCTTCACCGGGCGCGGTGGGCTGGTGTACCTGTTCGACAATGGCCTGGCGCCCTTTGTCAGCTATTCGGAATCCTTCCTGCCCTTGAGTGGCACCAGCGTCGGGGGCAGCGCTTTCGAGCCGTCCAGCGGCAAGCAGTACGAAGTGGGGATGAAATACCAGCCGCCGGGCCAGGAGAGTTTTGTCCAGGTGTCGGCCTACCAGCTGGATCAGGAGAACATCCTGACCTCCGACCTGGCCAACCCCGGGTTCAGCATCCAGAGTGGCGCGGTGCGTTCCCGTGGCATCGAGCTGGAAGCCAAGGCCAGCCTCAGCGAATCGCTGGACGTGATTGCCTCGGCGTCACGCAACGACGTCAAGTACACCAAGGACAACGACGGGCGCGAAGGGCGTCACCCGGCCGGCATGCCGCCGCTGACCGCCTCGCTGTGGCTCAACTACACGATCCTTGGCGACACGCCGCTGGCGGGCCTGGGCGCAGGCGTCGGCACCCGCTACGTCAAGGGCAGCTATGGCACCGATTACGACGGCGCCTTCCAGATCCCGTCCTACACCGTGTACGACGCCAGCCTGAGCTACGACCTGGAAAAATCACCACTGCAATGGAAGGGCGTGAAGCTGGCACTGAACGTGAAGAACCTCACCGACAAGACCTACGTCGCCAAGTGCACCAGCATCTGGGACTGCTACTACGGTGAGGGGCGGACCATGGTGTCGAGTTTGACCTATGACTGGTAAGGGTCCATCAGGCTGATGAGCTGGAGCGTTGTGCGCTTTTGGTTTTTGCCGGCGCTGGCCTGTCAGCGAAGGTGTCCGCCAGACCGCCTTGCTCTCAAGGATTCTGTAAAAACACCACATAGCCCCTGAACCAGGGGCTATCGCGCAGCGCCTGGAGCTCCTGCCAGTCACCGCCCTGGATCAGGCCAACCTTGTAGGGCAGGCCCATGCGGTCCAGGCGCGGCAGGTAGCTGGCGTAGTTGGGGATGCTGCGGCGGCCCTGGTAGGTCTGCACCACCACTTCGTCCACCACGCCCTTGAGCTGGCTGATGGCTTGCGGGTCGGCGTTGCTGCCCCAGTCCATCAGGCCGGTGATGCTCAGGCGGTAGTGCGCCGGCAGGCGCTGGCGCAGGTCGCGCAGGAAGCTCGCATAGCGTTCGAGGTCGCGGGTGCTGCTGTCGAAGTCGATCTGGATGCCCATCACCGCGGTGCCCGTGGCATGCCAGCGCTGCACTTGGCCAAGCAATTGGCTATACAGCGACTCCGGCCAGGCCAGGGTGTGGGCGCGGTAGACCACCCAGACCTGCTCCTGGGGCAGTTGCGACACCGGCAGGCCCTGGGCGATGAGCTGGACGCCGCTGGCCGGATGGCGCCGCGAACGGCTGATCTGGCCCTGGAGGATGTACAGGGTCTTGGCCTGGGCCAGCACTGGCTGGGTCTTGACTCCACTCCACAGCCAGAAGGCGTCGTATTGCGCCGCGTCTACGGTGGCGCCTGCTGGTGCTGCCCAGTACAGGCACAGTGACAGCAGGCAGCCGGCCAGGCGTTTTGGATTCACCAGTAGTAACGCAGCGACTGGCCCCATTGGGTGTCCCCCAACTTGCCCTTGAGCTGGCGGAACCAGGCCTTGCGCACCGCCGGCTCGACGCCGGCGCCGCCACAACGGTTGTTGCCGGAGGAGGCGTAGCAGTAGATGGCCCGGTACAGGGCATAGGCGCGTTCGTCGCGGCTGGCCTTGGGGTTGTTGATCACCACTTGGTAGCCGTCGAGTCGCGAGAAAGGCTTGCCGGGGAAGGTGTCCTGGGTGCCACCCAGGGACTGGGCGTTCGGTGGCGTGTCCAGGGGCATCTGATCGAAGTTGTTCAGGCGCATGAACTCGCCGAGGCAGAGCAGCCCGGCCGGCGCTTTCGGGTCACGCTCAAGGAGCGCGGCCGTCTCCACCAGGCTCGGGCAACGGTAGTCCGGCTGTTGCTCTTCAGGCTGGGGACCATTCCAGCGGAAGTCGCGCAGTGGCGGCGTATCGAGGTAGATGTAGCCCAGGCTGGCGCCAAGGCTATCGTCGGGCAGGCTGGGCGGCAGTTGCTCGTAGTCTTTGCCGAAGGCCGCGTACTGGCCGCGGGTCAGGTCCTTGTACAGCAGGATAAAGCGCGCGGCGTTGCGCTCCGCTGGTGAGTCGGCCTGTTGGGCCTGCTGGCGCAGCAGTTTGGGCGAGGCCACCTGGCGCAGGAGAATGGCGCGCACCTGGGCGCTCTTGATCGGCGAGTCGGCGGCGAACACCTTGGCCAGTTGCCCGCTGCGCTCGTAGGTGTAGGCCAGGGCCAGTTCCAGCTGTTCGCGTTGCAGCGGTTGCTGGGCCAGGGGCAGCAGTTGCAGCCACAGCGCCTCGGCGCCTTTCCAGTCCTGTTGGGCCTGCAGGGCGAGGCCGCGCAGGGTCTGCTGGCTGAAGCTCAGGTAGTCCAGTTGCGATGGCAGTTGGCTGGGCAATTGTTTGAGCGCCGCCGCCGGTTGCTGTTCGACATACAGGCTGAAAGCGGCCTGGAGGTAGTCGAACAGCGCCGGCTGGCTGGCGAACAGGGCCTTCTGCTGTTGCAGGGCGTCCCGGGTCAGAGGCGCCGATGGCGCGTCGCGCATGCGCATCAGGTCCTTGACCGCCAGCAGCAGAGGGGCCTTGAAGTTGTCTTCGGGCAGGCTCAGCAGTTTGTAGTCGACTTCTTCCACCAAGTCGTCCAGAGGCATGTTGCGCGGGGTGCCGGGTGCCTGGGTCAGTTGCTCGGCGTAGTCATCGGCCAGGGCCTGGGTGTCGCCCTTCAGCCAGTGCACACGGCGGATCAGGCCTTTGGCGGATACGGCGTAACGGCCCTGTGGATAAGTCTTCAGGTAGGCCTCGAAACCGGCGCTGGCCTGTTGCAGGACGGGTTTGTCCACATGCTCCAGATTGACCATGCTCCATTCATCGAAGGCGTTCTGCTGGGCCAGGTTGAGCAGGGTGCGCGGGCTCATGTAGGCCGCGGTTTCGGCCAGCCAGGGCTGGGGATTGTCCTTGAGCGCGGCAAAACCGTTGCCGGCTTCGCTGAAGCGGCCGCTGTAGAAGTCGGCGGCGGCCTGCAGGTAGCGGGCGAACGCCTTGGCCGCCGCCGAGTTCAGGTTGCCCGGCAGCAGCTTGCTCATTTCGCTGGCGTTCCAGTCGCAGCTGGCCAGCAGTTGCACCCGGGCCTCGGCCAGGGCCTGGCGTTCTTCCGGGCTCAGCTGCGCCTGGTTGAGCTGCTCGACAAACGCCAGGGCACTGGCGTCCGAGTTGCTGCGGCAGCGGCTGCCTTCTCCGGAGAGAAAGCCGTCGCCGGCGGTTTTCTGGTTGGCGCGACGCAGGCCCACGGCCTGCAGCAGGCTGTCGAGCTGCTCGGTGGCGGGCGAGGGGCCGGGTTTGGGTGGGTTGCCAGTGGCGGGGTCGAGCTCGGGCTGCGCCGGGTGCAGGCGATAGTGCATGAAGGGCACGGGACCGTAGCCCATGCCTAGTTCATCCTGAATCAGGGGCCGGGGCGTCAGGGGCAGGCTGCCCTGGTCGGCCAGCAGCAGCCGCAGGTTGACCCGGCTGTCGTTGCCCGGGCTGAGAAAGGGCAGGTTGCTGCAACTGTCCAACTGGTTGGCGTAGAGCTTCCAGGTCGGTGAGCAGATGTCGTCCGAGCTGGCCTGGGCCAGGGCGGCAAACAAGGTGCCCAGGGCCAGGGTCAATGATGGAAGAAGACCGATACGCATGAATTGTCCTTAATTCGCAAAGCCGCGAGGGAGCACCTTGAAGATGGGCGAATCATACAGAAGGCCAGGAGGCACACCTATGCAGCCAGCGAAGATTCCGATGTTTTGCAACGGCTGTCGGGCCTGTATGGGCTTTGCGGTTTTCCAGGCAAAAGAAGATGCTGTGCCGGTCATTGCAGCCACGTCATGCGGGTGAGGGGAGCTGGGAATGGAATTTCGCAAAGCGCCGGATCTGGTCGGGCGTTTGTCGCCGCAGACGATGATGCAGCAGGGCGCTGGGCTGCAGCGGTTGGCCCGGCGGGTGCTGGAATACGGGTTGCTGCCGATCTTGCTGCTGGCCGCCGGCATCCGCTTCTATGACCTGACGGCGGCCGCCATCTGGGGCGACGAGGGTTCCAGTCTGTTGCTCAGCCAGTATTCCCTGATAGAGATCTGGCGGCATGCCGCGCGCGATGTCCACCCGCCGCTGTATTTCATGCTGCTGCATGGCTGGATCGCACTGTTTGGCGACGGCATTTTGTCGGTGCGAATGTTCAGCGCCGTGCCGGGGATTGTCACGGTGGGGTTGGGTGTCTGGCTGGTGGCGCTGCTGGCAGGCCGACGAGCGGCGATTCTCGCCGGGGTGCTCCTGGCGTTGCTGCCCACCGCCGTGCGCTACAGCCAGGAAGTGCGCATGTATGCCCTGCTGGGCATGTTGCTGCTGGGGGCGACCCTGGCCCTGGCGTACTGGGTACGCCAGCCTCGGCGCCGGCGCTACCTGCTGATCTACAGCCTGTTGTTGGCGCTGGCGTTCTACACCCATTACTTCACGGTGCTCTGTGTTCTGGCCCATTGGCTGTACCTGGCGCTATCGGGCGCCCGGGGCGAGGACGGTCGGCGGTTGCTTGGTCGGCCGGTCTGGTGGCTGGCCAATGCCCTGGTGGTGCTGTTGTACCTGCCCTGGGTTCCCGAGCTGCTGGAGCTGCTGCGGCACCTGGACGAGTTGAAGGTCGGTGGCGATGTGGGCTGGGAACCTGCGGTGACCTGGTCGTCCCTGCCGGCCATGGTCTGGCAGCTGTTGCTCCAGGACGAAGGCGATAGCCTGTCCTGGCCGCTGTTCGTGGGGTTGCCGCTGCTGATGCTGCTGGTCTGCCTGGTGCCCGCGTGGCGTGACGACTCGCGGACCCGGCTGGGTGGGCTGCTGGTCAGTTTTACCCTGGTGCCGCTGTTGCTGGTGTTTGCGGTGTCGTTCATTTCCCCGGTGTTCATCGAACGCTACTTGACGGCCTATGCCCTGGGCCTGCCGTTGATCGTGGCAATGGTCATCGACCGCTGGCTGCGCACCGCGCGACTGCTGGCTCTGGCCCTGTTGTTGGTCTTCGTGGGGATCGAAGCCCAGGGGCTGCGAAACAACACCGATGTCGACGTCAACGACCAGATCAGCGTGATGGTGGATTACGTCAACACCCACTACGCCCCGGGCGACCGCATCGTCATCAGCGACATGCTCTGGTACTTGAGCTACGTCTACTACAACCGCACCGATGCTCAGCCGTTGCTGTACACGCCGCCGTTGCCAGGGGGCGCCTCCGGCAGGCCGAACGCCTATGGTTTCGGCACCCTGATCGACCAACCGGATGAGGTCTACCTGGATCAACTGGGCTCGTTGCCGGTGGGCAGCGGTCGGATCTGGCTGGTGGGTACCGACGATCAACCCGAGGAGTTCGCGCCCTTGCCGGCCGGCTGGCACACAGTCAGCGAGTTCGCCGCAGGCAGCACCCGGGCCCGACTGTTTGTCATGTGCGCCTCTGTGACAGCGCTATGCAGCTCGCGCTGAGTGCGTTGAATGCCGTTCGGAAGTTGCGCGGTGCGGCAACCCTGGCCCGACCTAGACTCATTTGAGGGAACGTCAACCTGCCGCCTCGAACCGGTTTCGGGGCACCGAGGTGCATCATGCGTATGGCAAGAACCGTGCAACGCAGCCTGGAGCTGGCGCATTGCGAATTTGACCTGATAACTCACCCTCACTCGGCCAGCAGCCTGGAGACCGCACGTGTGGCGGGGGTTCCCGCGCAGCGGCTGGCCAAGTCGGTGATTCTCGACGATCACCACGGTCACTACCTGATGGCGGTATTGCCCGCCAGCCGTCATCTGGATTTGAGCAAGGTCCGCGGCAGCGGTGAATGGCAGATCACCCGGGAAAGCACCCTGGCCCATCTGTTCAACGACTGCGAGCGCGGCGCGGTGCCGGCTCTTGGCGAATCCTATGGCCTGGATGTCGTCATCGACCCCTGCCTGACCCGGCAGAAAGACATCTATCTGGAGGCCGGCAATCACCACAACCTGGTGCACATGAGCATGGCTGAGTATCTGAAAATGGTGCCCCACGCCCAGGTTTGCGAAGTGTCTCACTGATCAGGAGTCAGACCATGGAATCACCGACCCACAATCTGCCGGCGCTGTTCAAGCAACTGGGGCTGGCTGATGACCCGGTGAGCATTGATCGATTCATCGCGACCCATTCCCCGCTGAAACCGGAGTTGCACCTGGCGGACGCGTTCTTCTGGAGCAAGAGCCAGGCGGATTTCCTGCGCACGGAACTGCTCGACGATGCGGACTGGGCGGAGGTGGTGGATCAGTTGGATGTGTTGTTGCGCAGGGGGCGAGGGGGCTAGCTCAGCGGTGGCCATTGGCGAGAAGTGTGTACCAGGGTCAGTATCCAGATCCTGTCTTGGTCGATCTGATAGACCAAGCGATAGCTGGGGTGGGGAATCAGCTCGCGGGTTCCGACCACCAGCCCCACAGATCCGATATGTGGATTGAGGATCAGGTGTTCGACGCAGTCGCTAAAGCGCCTGTCCATCTCAACGGCCGCCCTTGGGTTGAGGGCGTACAGGTAATCCCAGATGTCCGAGCGGTCCTTCACGGCTTCTGGAACCCAGGCGATGTTCATTCGGGCCTCGATGCCTTGGCGCGTCTGGCAGCGAACTCGGCTTCTATGTCTTCATGGCTGTGCCCGCGTTGAGCTTCCACCGAGGCTCGGGCGAGCTTAATTTTCTGCTGCAGAAATGCCTCGTACTCCCGGGATTCGTGCTGCTTCTGGACGAAATCGCGCATCATTTCGCGAATGATCTGCGAGGCCGGACGGTGGCAGGCTTGTGCTTCCGCCATGAACTGATCCCGCAGTTCAGTTTCGAGTTTCATGGTAAAGACGGCGTGCTTTGGCATGAGCGTTCTCCGCAAAAAGTCATGAAAAAGTATATACCTTTTCAGTATCTGCTCTGGCTGGAAGCGGATCAGCAGGATGCTTGGGCTGGGTAATTGTTACAAAACTTGACTGGATTTATCCGTGGATGCCATATTGATAGTTAGCAAACTAACAGTGTGCGAACCATCTAGTGTCCAACTCCCTTGAATCACTCCACATGAACATCAGCAGTGGCATGGTGGTCGCGTCCCGGCATTGGCGGCGTATCTGCCAGACCACCCTGGTCAACTTTGGCATCTCCGAAGCCTGTGCGGTGCCCCTGTTGATGATCGGGCGCCTGGGCGAGGGCGTGCGTCAGGTCACGGTGGCCCAGGCCGCGGGGATGGAAAGCCCATCCCTGGTGCGTTTGCTGGATCAACTGTGCAGCGCCGGCTACGTGTGCCGCAGTGAAGACCCCAACGATCGCCGGGCCAAATGCCTGAGCCTGACCGACAGCGGCCGCGAGCTGGTGCACGCCGTGGAGAGCGAGTTGGTGCGCCTGCGCCATGAAGTCCTCGAAGGCATCAGTAGCAGCGACCTGGAAGCGGCACTGCGGGTGATTCGCGCCTTCGAGTCCGCCAGCCATGTACCGGTGCTGCCATCTTGAAAGGCTTTTTCACCGGCATGCCCCCCGCGCGGGACTGGTTCTACGGTGTACGCACCTTCGCCGCCTCAATGATCGCGCTGTACATCGCCATGCTGATGCAGATGCCGCGTCCCTATTGGGCCATGGCCACGGTGTACATCGTCTCCAGCCCCTTTGTCGGCCCCACCAGTTCCAAGGCGCTGTATCGGGCGGTCGGTACCTTTCTTGGCGCGGCGGCTGCGGTGCTGCTGGTGCCGATGTTCGTGCAGAGCCCCTATCTGCTGGTGCTGATCATCGCCCTGTGGACCGGGATCTTGCTGTTCCTGTCCATGCATTTGCGCACTGCCAACAACTACGCCCTGATGCTGGCCGGCTACACCTTGCCGCTGATTGCCCTGCCGGTGGTGGACAACCCTCTGGCGGTGTGGGATGTGGCCGAGGCACGAACCGAGGAAATCTTCCTCGGCATCATTTGCGCTGCGGTCATCGGCAGCCTGTTCTGGCCCCGGCGGCTGGCCCCGGTGTTCGTCGATTCCACCAGCAAGTGGTTCGCCGATGCCGCGCGCTACAGCCAGCGCTTCCTGGCCCGCAACGTCCAGCCTGAAGAAGTCAGCGCTTTGCGCACGTCGATGGTGGGCACCTTCAACACCCTGGAGTTGATGATCGGCCAGTTGCCCCACGAAGGCGCCCGGCCGCAGACGGTGCGCAACACCAAGGAACTGCGCGGGCGGATGATCCACCTGCTGCCGGTGGTGGATGCCCTGGATGACGCCCTGGTCGCCCTGGAGCGGCGTACCCCGGAGCGGGTGGCGCAATTTGCCCCCTTGCTGGCCAAGGCCGATGAATGGCTGCAAGACACTGCCCGGGACGCTTCGGTGGAACGCTGGCAAGCCCTGCGCGATGAGCTTGAAGCCCTGCAGCCGAGCGCAGAAGCCCTGGATGACCGGCACCAGTTGCTGCTGTCCAACGCCCTGTACCGCCTCGGCGAGTGGATCGACTTGTGGCAGGACTGCCGCAGCCTGCAGCACGCCATCCAGAGCGAAAGTCAGGACACCTGGCGCGCGGTCTACCGGCATTGGCGCCTGGGCCGGCTGACGCCCTTTCTCGACCGCGGGCTGATGCTGTACTCGGCGGGCTCGACGGTGCTCGCAATCATCGTCGCCTCGGTGCTGTGGATACTCCTGGGCTGGACCGACGGCGGCAGCGCGGTGATCCTCGCGGCGGTGGCCTGCAGCTTCTTCGCCTCCATGGACGACCCGGCCCCGCAGATCTACCGGTTCTTTTTCTGGACTGCGATGTCGGTGCTGTTCGCCAGCCTCTACCTGTTCCTGATCCTGCCCAACCTGCATGACTTCCCCATGCTGGTGCTGGCCTTTGCCGTGCCCTTCATCTGCGTCGGCACCCTGACGGTGCAACCGCGGTTCTACCTGGGCATGCTCCTGACCATCGTCAACACCTCGTCCTTCATCAGCATCCAGGGCGCCTACGACGCGGACTTCCTGAGTTTTGCCAACGCCAACCTGGCCGGGCCCATGGGCCTGCTGTTTGCCTTTGTCTGGACCCTGATCGCCCGGCCGTTCGGTTCGGAGCTGGCGGCCAAGCGCCTGACCCGTTTCAGCTGGCGCGACATCGTCAGCCTCTCCGAGCCGGCAACCCTGGCCGAGCACCGGCACATGGGCGCGCAGATGCTCGACCGGCTGATGCAGCACCTGCCGCGCCTGGCCATGACCGGCCAGGACACCGGCGCCGCCCTGCGGGAGTTGCGCGTGGCGCTCAATGTCCTGGACCTGCAGGCCTACGCGCCACGGGTGCAAGGACAGGCCCAGACCCTGCTGCGCCGGGTGGTGGCCGAGGTCGGCGAATACTTCAAGGCCTGCCTCAAGGCCGGTGAGCGCCTGCCCGCACCCAGTGCGTTGCTGATGACCCTGGATCGCACTCGGCGAGCGCTCAACAGCCAGGGCCTGCAAGGCGACGACGAAACCCGCCTGCACCTGCTGCACGCCCTCAGTGGCCTGCGCCTGGCGCTGCTGCCGGGGGTGGAATTCGTCGCCACCGGCGAGCTTGAACAACCCCTTCCCCATGGCATTGATGGAGCGCCCTTGTGATCGGTGATCTGGATATCAGCGGGGTGTTCCTGCCCACGCTGCTGGTGCTGATGGGCATCACCTATGGCTTGTACCTGTTGGTGCACGGGGTGCTGACGCGCTTGCACTTTTATCGCCTGGTCTGGCACCGGGCGCTGTTCAACGTGGGTCTCTACGCGCTGCTGCTGGGCGCGGTGGACTCTCTCAGTCGATACCTGATGACATGAAAAAACCTTTATTGACCATTGGTCGTGTGGTCCTGACGTTACTGGTGGTGACCTTCGCGGTCGTGGTGGTCTGGCGCATGGTGATGTACTACATGTTCGCGCCCTGGACCCGGGACGGGCACATCCGCGCCGATATCGTGCAGATCGCCCCGGACGTGTCCGGGCTGATCCAGCAGGTGCAGGTGCGCGACAACCAACTGGTCAAGCGCGGCCAGGTGCTGTTCAGCATCGACCAGGACCGCTTCAAGCTGGCCCTGCGTCAAGCCAAGGCGGCCCTGGCCGACCGCCAGGAAACCCTGGCCCAGGCCCAGCGCGAGGCCAAGCGCAACCGTGGCCTGGGCAACCTGGTGCCGCGCGAGCAACTGGAAGAGAGCCAATCCCGCGAGGCCCGCGCCCAGTCGGCCCTGGCCGAGGCCCAGGTGGCGGTGGACAGCGCCCAGCTCAACCTCGACCGCTCGGTGGTGCGCAGCCCGGTGGACGGTTACGTCAACGACCGCGCGCCGCGGACTCAGGAATTCGTCACCGCCGGGCGCCCGGTGCTGTCGGTGGTGGACAGCAACTCCTTTCATATCGATGGTTACTTCGAAGAAACCAAGCTCGACGGCATTCATGTTGGTCTGGCGGTGGACATCCGTGTGATCGGCGACCGCGCGCGGCTGCGCGGGCATGTGGAAAGTATCGTCGCCGGGATCGAGGACCGTGACCGCAGCAGCGGTTCCAACCTGTTGCCCAACGTCAACCCGGCCTTCAGCTGGGTGCGGTTGGCCCAGCGGATTCCGGTGCGCATCGCCTTCGATGAGGTGCCGGCGGACTTCCGCATGATCGCCGGACGTACCGCCACGGTGTCGATCCTCGACGACCAGGCCAAGCGGGAGCCCGGCCAATGAACAGCGGCGCACGTTTGGCCCTGGCCGGACTCGGCCTGCTGCTCTCGGCCTGTCAGATGGTCGGGCCGGATTACCGTCTGCCCAAGGACGCGGCGCTGCAACGCCAGGACCTGCAGGGCCAATTGACCGCCCAGGGCGCCAATGTGGTGTCGGCGCCGGTGCCCGCCGACTGGTGGCGCCTGTACCAGGACCCGCGTCTGGACCAGTTGGTGCAGCAGGCCCTGGCCTCCAACACCGACTTGCGCGTGGCCGCGGCCAACCTGGCCCGGGCCCGGGCTCAGGTGGATGAGGCCCAGGCAGCCGGTGGCTGGAGCGGTGGGGTCAAGGCCGGGGTCGAGCGCCTGCAGGAGTCTGGCGAAGCCTTCCTGCTGCCGGAAAAAGTACCGGTGGCCAACGTCGGCAACCTGTCCATCAGCACCTCTTACCAGTTCGACCTGTTTGGCACCCTGCAACGCGGCATCGAAGCGGCCCAGGCCAATGCCGATGCCACCCAGGCGGCGGCCGATACCGCGCGCATCACCCTGGTGGCGGACGTGGTGCGGGCCTACACCCAGGTCTGCGCGGCCAACGAGGAGCGGGAAATCGCCGAACACTCCCTGCGCCTGCAAGCCCAGAGCACCGAACTGACCCAGCGCCTGCGCGATGCCGGGCGCGGCGACGAAACCCAGGTCACCCGCTCCCAGACCCAGTTCAAATCCCTGCGCGCCGAGTTGCCGCGCTATGAAGCCGCACGCCAATCGGGGCTGTTTCGCCTGTCGATGCTGCTGGCCAAACCGCTGGATCAACTGCCCGCCGGCACCGGCACGTGCGCCGAGTTACCGCACATCGCCCAGCTGTTGCCGGTGGGCGATGGCGCGGCGCTGCTCAAGCGTCGTCCCGATGTACGGCAGGCCGAGCGCCAACTGGCCGCCGCCACCGCGCGCATCGGCGTGGCCACCGGGGCCCTGTACCCGGACATCAGCATTGGCGCGACGGTCGGCACCGTGGGCATCCTCGACAACCTCGGCAAGCCCTCCACCAACCGCTGGGGCTTTGGTCCGCTGATCAGCTGGACGGTGCCGGCCAACGGCGCCCGTGAGCGCATTCATGAGGCCGAAGCGGCGAGCCAGGGCGCCCTGGCCCATTTCGACGGAGTCGTGCTCAACGCCATTCGTGAAACCCAGACCGGCCTGGCCCAGTACAGCGCCCAGCTGCAACGCCGCGAGGCCCTGGCGGATGCCGAGCAGTCGGCGCAACTGGCGGCGGACCAGACTCACCGTTTCTTCCAGGCCGGGCGCGCTTCCTTCCTCGCCGACCTGCAAGCCACCCGCACCTACACCGATATGCGCGCGCAACTGGCGGCGGCCAACACCCAGGTGGCGATGAGCCAGATCGATCTATTCCTGGCCCTGGGCGGCGGTTGGGAAAGCGGACGAACGCAAGGCTCGCAACCCGCGAAACCCTGAGGCCGTTGCTATGCTTTGATCTGTTGGAAACGTCCTGCGTGCAATGGACTTTCCAGCCGATCAAAGCATGTGATGGTCATGGGGATTCCAATAATGAAAAACCCTTATGCTCCGGGCTTCTGGTGTGCGCTCTGTGCACTGGTGCTGCTGTCTGCCACCTACTTCTACGGCATCATGCTGGCCCACCAGATCGACAAGGCCATGGTGTTCCTCGACAGCGCCAGCGCGCTGATCGCGGTGTTGGCCATCGGTGTGGTGGCCTGGGCCTCGTGGCAAAGTCAGAAAATCAAGAAAAGACAGCTCGAACAGAGCAAGACCCTGGTGATGATCTGGGACACCAAGGTGGCTCTGCGCCGGGTTGAGACCGTGTTCGACCGTTACTTCTGGGGCAGCTACTGGCAGCCGGGGCGGACCTTCGCCGAAGTCATGGGCGAACTCACCGGCACCCCGCTGGAAAAGAGCCTGGAAGCTCTGAAAAAGCAGTGCATGCTGCTCGACAAACAGGCCGATGACGGCCATCACTGGCTGAGCAATGCCCGGGAACTGTCGGATGTCGCCACCGCCATGGCCCGGGAGCGATACCAGCTGGATTTCTGTGATCCCCGTGGCGAATCCCGTGGCAACAGCCCGGTGATCGATCGGGATTTCGAAGTACTGGTCTACACCTGGAGCGCCCGCCTGAAGAGCTTCGACCATCAACTCGATGCCCTGGAAGTCGAATATTCCTGAAATCCCTTCCCCCGGCCCTGCGGCAACCGCTACAGGGCCCGATCCCCGCGTTCCGCGGTTTTTCACATTCAAAGATTGGGCTCGCGCTAGCCGCCAGTGGTAATCTGCGCCGGTTTTGCGCGGAGTCGAGCCGCAACCCGTCATGGGTTCAGGGAAGACGAGCACACCTTCAAACAACGGATATTGATCGGGTCAGACATGAATAAATCAGCAGGCGTACTGTTAGGAATCGTCGTCGCGGTAGGTGTCATCAGTGCCGGCGGCGCCTGGTACACCGGCACCAAGCTGGAAGGGGTTCTGCAGCAGCAGGTGGTTGAAAGCAACAAGGAGCTGCAAGCGGCGCTGATCGGTTACGACGCCACCGCTACCCTGGAACTGGTGTCCCTGGAGCGTGGCGTGTTCAGCAGCGACGCCCGCTACCGCCTCAAGACCGAGGGCGAGGTGTTCAACGGTGGGCTGGAACTGATGATCGCCGACCACATCGAACACGGCCCGCTGCCTTTCTCGCGCCTGATCCGTCTCAAGTGGCTGCCCGTCATGGCGTCCAGTCATTACCAACTGGAAAATAATGCCCAGACCGACAAGTGGTTTGCCGCCACCAAGGGCGCTGCACCGTTCAAGGGCGTGGTCAATGTTGGCTATGACCTGTCCGCCGAGGGCACTGTGGATTTCGCTCCGATGGAGCTGGCCCTGGATGAGCTGAACAACCTCAAGTTCTCCGGCCTGAACGCCACCTTCAGCGTCAGCGAAAACCGCCAGAAAGCCAAGGTCGACGGCTACATGGACAGCCTGAGCCTGTTCCTCAGCTCGCCAGAAAAAGCACCGCTCAAACTGGAAATCAACGGCCTGACCCTGGCCAGCAACCTGCAAAAGAGCAGCTTCGACTACTACCTGGGCCAGAACACCCTGGAGCTCACCAGCACCAAGGCCACCTTTGGTGACAAGCAGTCGGTGCTGACCCTGAAGAACTTCGAACAGAAGACCTCCAGCGAAGAAACCGGCAGCACAGTAGCGGGCCGCGCGGATTACCGAGTGGGCGAAATCGCCTTCGACGGCAAGACCGTGGGTTCGGCCGAGATGCTCTGGAGCATGAAGAACCTCGACAGCCAGGGCATGCTCGATCTGCTCCAGATCTACCAGACCGTGCTGCAGCCGTATCAGCAGGCGGCCAACGAGGCGACTGCCGAGGGTGAGCCGGCACCGGAACTGCAAATGAGCGACGCCCAGCAGGTCAAGGTACGTGCCGCGGTAAACAAGGTCCTGGAAGCCAAACCACAGATCGCCCTGGAAAGCCTGGCATTCAAGACCGCTGGTGGTGAAAGCCGCTTCAGCCTGAGCCTGGACCTGGCCAAGCCGCAGAGCCTGGAACTGCCGCCGGCTGAGCTGGGCAAGCAACTGATCAGCCAGCTGGACGCCAAGCTGTCGCTGTCCAAGCCGATGCTGGCTGACGTCGCCGCCTTGCAGGCCCAGGCCGAAGGCCAGACCGACGCCAAGCAGATCGCCGAGCAAAGCGCCGCCACCGCGGAAATGCTCAGCGCCATGGCCCTGGCCACCCAGTTGGCCAAGCTGGAAGGCAATGCGGTGGTGTCGTCGCTGCACTACGCCAATAACGAAGTGAATTTCAACGGCCAGAAGATGACCGTCGAGCAGTTCGTGGGTTTTGTCATGAGCAAAATGGGCGGTGCTGGCACCTTGCAGTAAGCCCTAAGTGGGGGCGTCTCTGGCGCCCTCCGACCGCGAAGCCCAACGCCCGGCGCTGTTCAACAGCCCGGGCGTTTTGCTGTCCGGAGAGGGGTCGTCATGCAGTGTTTGCGCCTCAGTCCTGAGGAGGTAGGGCAGGCGTCGCTGATGGTTGAGCTGGCGCCAAGGGCGACTCATCTGTACTCGCGGGGAGTGGGATATTCCTGTTCTTGCGGAATCAGACTGTGGGCGCCGTCCAAATCACCTAGCTGAATAAGCCGATGAATCTCGTGGGCCAGGGGGGTGACATCGGTGATGCGCTTGATCCACTGGTTCACATACAACTGCACGGCCTCCTTGCTCAGGCCGATCTGGATCGCGCGATGTTCCTGGGGCCGCAGGTACAGGTCACGCTCCGGGTCCCATTGAATGCGCACCGGCGACTGATCTTTCAACTTCAACCACTCTTCTTTGCTCATGGACTCGTCGGCATGGCTCAGGCAGCCGTTGGCCAGGGCCCATTCGAAGCCTTCGCGGCTGATGTCGATGGCCAGGATGCGGGTCTGTCCGGCGTCTTTGTAGCCCCAGCCGGCGCGGTACATCATCCACAGGAAAGACGGCTTTATCCAGGTCATGCGCTCCATCTTGAAGGGCGGGGAGACGAAGGTGCCGTGGGCCAGGGCGGCGTCGGCGATGCTGTCGGAGTAGGCTTGGTAGACGCGGATGGTGTCGGCGTCGTAGAGCGCGCGGATCTGGCGCTGGGGGAGTTCTGTTGCGGGTTTATGCATGGCATTTCCTTATGAAAAGCGGGCGGCCGGGAAGCCGCCCGGGGGTGTTTAGAGTTCGGCCTGCGGTTGCAGGCGCCGTGATGTCACATCCAGCAGATCACAGCCATCGCGCAGCAGGATGCTGCACACCAGGGTCAGTTCCTGCAAAACCACCGGTTCACTGCGCAGGGGCTCGGCGGCGAAGTTCTCCAGCAGTTGGGTCGCGGCGCGGATGCGAAAGGCTGCGGCGTCGTGCAGCACGTCGATGGGCGCCTGGGTGTCGATCAGCAGGGAAGGAATCAGGCAGTCGTGGCCGGTTATCGGCATGTAGCGGTTCATGATCAGTTCTCTCTATTCCGTTAGTTGAGCGGCTGTCCACTTACCGTCGCCAAACAATAGGTGGCAGTTGTGCGCAGGTTGGCGAGCCGGCAATAGAGAAAACCGACAGACCCGAAGGTCTCCCACGCACAACCGCCATAGAGCAATCATGCGGGCGCAAAAAAACCTGCAAGCAGGTTGTTTGCATTCTCTATATGTCGGGTCGCCAAACCCGAGTCGCCATCTGGGCGACGGCCGGACTATAAGCCGCCGGCTTCCAGCGGTGCAAGGCAAGTGTGGCGGTGTCTTTTCCGAGAACGCTGTAGGGCTTTTTCCGTACACATCCATCCCGCTTACGACTGTATTTCCAGGTGTTTACCCAGGCCGCTTTTGGCGAACGGTTGGCTAGCCTGTATGTACATTTGTAAATACGGAATTGCTCATGTACTTTGAATGGGACGAGGCCAAGAACCACGCCAACCTGCTCAAGCACGGCATCGATTTCAACGATGCCGTGCTGATGTTCCAGCGTCCGGTGCTGTCCTTGCGCGATGAGCGCCTGGACTACGGCGAAGAACGCTGGGTCAGCCTCGGTTGGATCAGGACCCTGGTGGGCGTGGTGGTCCATACCGAGCGGCGGGGTCATGCGGTGCGTATTATCTCGGCGCGAAAAGCCACTAAACGGGAGGCTAAATATTATGTCCAACGGATCGAAAACTGACGGATCGAAAACGGATTGGGAGCGCCTGGCGAAAGCCGATGACCAGAGCATCGATACTTCAGATATTCCCGAGCTGGATGACGATTTCTTTCGCCGCGCCGAGGTGCACCTGCCGGGCAAGAAGGCCGTGACCATTCGCCTGGACGCCGATGTGCTGGAGTGGTTCAAGGGCCAGGGCGCGGGTTATCAGACGCGGATCAACCAATTGCTGCGTCAGTACATGCAGGCCCATCGAGGCTGAGGGCCTGCCGCGTCATGTCGGGCGCAGTGTCTGGCCGGCCGTGAACTGTGCTCGCGATCGCGGTTGGACTCTGAAATATTCATTTACAACTACCCCTGTCCTCAAGCTCAATCTCCCCGCGCCCTGCACGAAGGAGCGCGCTCTTTTGTGCAGGCTATAGTCCTCTGGCCCCCTGATCTCATCTGCAAAAGGTGCTTTCGTATGTCTCGCTTTGCCTCCCGCAATACTTGGCTGGCCGCTGGTGCCGTGCTGCTGTGCCTGCAGTTTCCCGTGCAGGCCCAGGAGCGTTTTACCCTGAATATCCCTGGGGTCTCGGATGACCGGCTGTTCACCACCGGCAATGCCAGTGATGCCAAGGGCTGTGGCGGGCACAACAACTCCCCGGCCCTGAACTGGACCGCAGGCCCCACCGGCACCTTGAGCTACGCCATCGTCATGCACGACCCGGACGGCGCCAAGGGCCAGGGTGTGGATCACTGGGTGCATTACGGCATCAAGTCCAGCACTCGGCAGATTCCCGCCGGAGCTGGCACCAAGTCGACTCTGGAAGGTGTGGGCGGCCTCAACAGCCGCAACGGTACTTCCTACATGGGCCCATGCCCGCCGGTGGGTGACAGCGCGCACCACTACATCATCCAGATCTACGCCCTGGATCTGGCGCCGGATGCCCTCCCTGCCGGGCTGACCCGGGCTCAGTTGCTGGAGAAGATCAACGGCCACGTGTTGCGCAATAGCAGTGTGGTGCGCCGTTACGCTCGCTGAGTGAATTTTTTTCCAGGGCTTAACCCGAATGGCTCAGGGGCTTCGTCTGAAGGGGGGAATGGATCATTTCTTCCCGAGGTCAGCCCCCATGTCCCTTCCCGTGCATTTCCTTCGTCCGGTCGCCCAGGGTTTCGCCGCCGGTCTGTTGCTGGCGGTTGCCGGCTGTGGTGTGTCGTCCAAGCCCGAATCCGCCGCCGGGTCGTCAACCCAGGGAGCATTGCCGGCTGCGCCTGAAGCGCAGTACGAGGCGCAACACGCCGATGCCGCCATGACCAAGCGCGTGGCGCATCCCATGAGGTTGTCGGCACCGATGCCGGCGCCCATCGCCGCCCGTGATTCGATCATGGCCGGTTACCGCGACGAGGCCCGTGAGCAGTACCAGAAGTTGCCGGACAACCCGATCCACAGCGTTGCCCAAGCACCGGTCTCTACCTTCAGCGCCGACGTCGATACCGGTGCTTATGCCAATGTCCGCCGCTTGCTCAACCAGGGCAGCCTGCCGCCGGAAGGCGCGGTGCGCCTGGAGGAGCTGGTCAACTATTTCCCCTACGATTACGCCCTGCCCAGCGATGGCTCGCCCTTCGGCGTGACCACCGAGCTGGCGCCCTCGCCGTGGAACCCCCACACCCGTTTGCTGCGCATCGGCATCAAGGCATCGGATCGCGCGGTGGCAGAGTTGGCCCCGGCCAATCTGGTGTTTTTGGTGGACGTCTCCGGCTCCATGGACCGCCGCGAAGGCCTGCCCCTGGTGAAAAGCACCCTCAAGCTGCTGGTGGATCAACTGCGGGATCAGGATCGGGTGTCGCTGGTGGTCTACGCCGGCGAATCGCGAGTGGTGCTGGAGCCTACATCCGGACGCGACAAGGCGAAGATTCGCACTGCTATCGACCAGCTCAGCGCCGGCGGTTCCACGGCGGGCGCCTCGGGCATCCAGCTGGCCTACCAGATGGCCCAGCAGGGTTTTATCCACAAGGGCATCAACCGCATCCTGTTGGCCACCGACGGCGACTTCAACGTCGGCATCAGCGATTTCGACAGCCTCAAGGCCATGGCCGCCGAGAAGCGCAAGAGCGGTGTCTCCCTCACCACTCTGGGGTTCGGTGTGGATAACTACAACGAGCACCTGATGGAGCAACTGGCCGATGCCGGTGACGGCAACTACGCCTACATCGATAACCTGCGCGAAGCGCGCAAGGTGCTGGTGGACCAGCTCAGTTCCACCCTGGCGGTGGTGGCCAAGGACGTGAAGCTGCAAGTGGAATTCAACCCGGCCCAAGTCAGCGAATACCGTTTGCTGGGTTATGAGAACCGTGCCCTCAAGCGTGAAGACTTCAGCAACGACAAAGTGGACGCAGGGGAAATCGGCGCTGGGCATACGGTGACCGCGTTGTATGAAATCGTCCCGGCGGGCGAGAAGGGCTGGCTGGAGCCCCTGCGTTATGCACAGGCCAAGGCGCCGCAGCAGAGTGGCAAGAATGGTGAACTGGCGATGCTGCGGGTGCGCTACAAGGCGCCGGAAGGTGGCAGTAGCCGCTTGATCGAACGGCCGATCAGCGCGCAGCAGCCGGCTAAACTGGCTGAGGCCAGCACCGACCTGCGCTTCGCTGCTGCGGTGGCGGCGTTCTCCCAGCAGCTCAAGGACGGCCGCTACACCGGCAACTTCAGCCTGACCGACACCGCCAAGCTGGCCCGGGGCGCCAAGGGCGAAGATCCTTACGGACTGCGCGGCGAGTTCGTACAACTGGTGGAGCTGGCGCAAAGTCTGCAAACTCAGGCGCCGAAAACCCAGACGGGAAATGCTGCCCAGGCCGAGGCTCAGCCCGTGGACGTGAGCCAAGTGCAGAGCCGTCTTGAATAGACCCATCACGAGCAGTGAACAGGAGTTCATCCACCCTATGTCTGCTCCCCAAGTGTCCACCGATGCCAGCAGCGATGAAGCGCTGCTGGCGCGTTATCGCGCCGGAGATCCTGCGGCCTTCGAGCTGCTGTACCAGCGCCATCGCCAGGGCCTGTATCGCTTTGTCCTGGGTCTGTGCGGCAAGGCCGAGCTGGCGCAAGAGGTCTACCAGGACACCTGGCTCAGCCTGATCCGCAGCACCAGCCAGCCCCAGGGGCGGGCCAGCTTTCGTACCTGGCTGTATCAGATTGCTCGCAACCGCCTGATCGATCACTGGCGCAAGCACGGCCAGCGCAACCCGTTGCACGACAGCTATGACGAACAACTGCATGGCGAAGCCGACCAGGCTCCCGGTCCCGAAGAGCAACTGAGCCTGTGCCGCGACCAGCAGCGTATCGAAGCCGCCTTGCAAGACTTGCCCGAAGACCAGCGCGAAGTGTTCCTGCTGCGGGCCCACGGCGACCTGGAACTGCCAGAAATCGCCAGCCTGACCCAGGCGCCGCTGGAAACGGTGAAAAGCCGTTTCCGTTATGCGCTGAAAAAACTGCGTCGGCTCCTGGCCGAGGAGGTACTCACATGACTGACGCCCGACAGACCCCGTCCCCTGAAGAGCAGATGCTGGCGCACATCCGCCAACACAGCGCCCAGGAACCACCGGCCCATCTGGATGCCCTGATCCTGGCCACTGCGTGCCGCGAAGCCCCGGCGCCCAAGCCGAGCCTCTGGCAGCGCTGGATGCGCGCCTGCCAGCGGCCGCGCTATCAACTGGCCTTTGCCAGCCTGTTTGGTGTGGCGCTGGTCATTGGCTTGCTGCGGCCTTCCCCGGAGCACTATCCACAAGAACAGGCCTTTGTCCCTGCGCCCGCTCCAGCCCCAGCTGCACCGATGGCACGCCAGGCGGCGCCACGTTCCGCCGAGCTGGCCGGGGCCTTGAGCGTCCCTGAGCCCGCAGCCCCTTCGCCCATCGCACCGGCGGCCCCTGTCGGCAGTTTTGCCGCGGCGCCGGAGATGGAAGCGTCCGCTGATGCAGCGCCACCTGCGCTGGCCAAGCCCAGGGCCGAGTCGAGCAAGCTGGCCAAGCGCATGTCGGCCCCGGTCGAGCCCCGGACGATCAAACGGCTGGATGAGCAACTTCAGGCGGTCTTGCGCCTGTGGGAAGACGGCCAGAGCCGTGCGGCGGCCGAGCTGCTGCTCCAGTTGCATGAACAGTATCCACAGGAGGATCTGGACGCGCGCCTGCAAGCCTTGCGTCGTCAATAAGGTGCGGGGGTTGGCTGTCGCCAGGGAAAGCGCGCACTATCTGCGCAGTTTCCAGAAAGTGAGAGGCCGGTCATGGCACCCCGCATCGACCGTATAGCGGCAATGTTGAACTGCCCGATCAAGGGCGCGGATATCCGTCAGGCCATCAAGGAGAGTCGCAAGGACTTTGGCCTGGAAGAGGCTGAAGAGGGCGTCGATCCCGAGGCGCAGGACGAAGCCGAACAAGCGCAGCAGGACGCCGAAGCCGCCGAGGATGAATAATTCCGGCGGCCGCCGGGTTCAGCTGTAGGGCAAGGCGGGCAGGTCGATGAACTCGGCGCAGGCACTGTCTGCGGTCATGCGCCGGGCCCGTTCCGGCAGCAGCCGGGCGTGATTTTCCACCTGCCAGCGATACCAGCTCAAACGCTGCACGATGCGCCGCCGGCAGGGCTCCGGCAGCTGTGCCAGCAGATCGACGCTCTCGGGCGCCCAGCGGGTCCGGGTCGAGTAATAGCCGAACAGGTTTTCCCGCAGGCCGAAGCAATCCTCGATGGTTTCCCCAACGCTGTAGACGTAAAGCTCGAAGGCGCTGCTCAGTTGCTGTGCGCCATCGGCGTGGTCCCGCAGGTAAGCGAAGATCCCCGGCCAGTTGATGCAGTACAGGTGCTCGTCCCAATCGCCATCCCGGGTCAGGTACTGGCCCTGGCCGCGAAAGAACTGGGGTATTTCCTGACGCTCAAGGGCCACTTCAAAGTTGCTTTTCATCGCGTATTCCTTCGACGTCGGTGATGTTCACGGACAGCGCCACGCATTCGATCACGCAGTCAAAACCGATTTCCAGGCGCAGGTGATAACCGGGGTTGAGGCGGGTGAGCTGGGTACGCATGCGCCCGTCGAAGCGCGTACCGCTGAGCGCCAGTTCGCTGATGCCCTGGACCTTGAGTATCAAGCTGCAATGGGTTGGGGCCTGGCTCGCCGGCCAGGTGGAAGGCACGGACAGCCGTCCCAGATCGCCATACAGCTGCAGGCTCAGTTGCTCGCCTTGAAACACCGGGCCTGGGGTATTGAAGTTATAGGGCGTGGCCGCCTCATTGAAGACCGCTCTCCAGGTTTCGCTGTTGTCGATGTTGAACAGCCAGTCGCGGGTGCCCCGATCCCGCTGCGCAATCTCCCTGCTTTCCTGCAGAGACGGCAACCGTGCGCGGCTCAGGTCCTCGTGCCACAGCTCCCGGGCCGCGACCAGCAGGCGCTGGAAGAAGTCCCGGCTGTCGTCGAGCACCGCCGGCCAAGTGCTGGGCCATTGCGCGTATTCGTCGTCATCTTCAGCAGGCTCCCAGATGTTGTCGAAGTCATAGTCCGGATCGTCCAGTGCGGCTTGCAGAACCTCTACCAGCCGTTGCCGATGACGGAAGTTCTGCTGGGGGTAGTCGCGCCGCAATGCGTAATGACGGATCAGGTATTCGCGGTCCTGGGAATCGTTGGGGTTATAGCGGCTCAGTTCGGCATCCAGTGCCGGGGGCATGTCATAGCCCATGAAACAGCTGACCCAATCACGAATGTCTGGCTCGAAGGGATGGTTGAGCAGGGGATGGCGCAGCATTGGGACCTCCTGTCCGGGGGGCTGGGAATGTAGCAAGTCGCACTCCACCGGGACAGCCTCCAGTCGCGAGCCGTCGTCCTGGATCAGGGAGTGAATGAGGCTGCTGCCGGCAACGCCGGCTTTCGGAAACAAAAAAGCCCCAGGCCATCAGACCTGGGGCTTTCTCGTTGAAGCTGGTGCACCCGGCGGGATTCGAACCCACGACCCCTGCCTTCGGAGGGCAGTACTCTATCCAGCTGAGCTACGGATGCAGTGCGGGCGACATCATACCTATGTCGACTCGAAGCGTCCACGCCGGCTTGCATCCCTTTTCCACCGCCCGGCGCAATCCCCGGAAACCCGGGCCGTAGTGGCAGTTTTTCCCGCTGCATTGGCCGGTCGGCCCAGCGCAACCTGCAGCCCTATCCGTGCAGTCACGGGGCACAGGGAGGTGCGGGAGATGAACTGTTTGATGCAAGAGGGCCTGTCGACAGCGTTGGCGGATCATCTGTTCGAGGCCAGCTGGAAGGCGGTGCTGCCCGGGTTGCAGCGCCGCGCCCGGCAATTGGCGCGGGGTAACGCCGATGGCGCCCAGGAGTGGCTGGCGGCCACGGCGATCAAGGCGCTGCTGTTCTTTCGCCGTTCGCCGGAGCGGATTCGCGACCCCCAGGGCTTTCTGTTCCTGGTGCTCGATCATGTGTTTGTCGACAGCTGTCGGCGGCGGGCGCGGGAGCAGCGTCTGTTCGTGGATTTCGCCGATTTCGAGGACGACCCGCTGCAGCAGTTGGAGGCGCCGCAGATGTCGGTGCTGGAGCAGGTGGAACTGCTGGAAACCCTGGCCCTGCTCAGTCGGCGGGTGGCGCAATTGCCTTTTAAAAAACGCCGCTTGTTTGAACTGAAGTTTGTCGACGATCTGCCCTACCCGAACATCGCCGCCGAGCTGGGAATGAACCAGCCCCTGGCGCGCAAGCATGTGCAATTGTTGCGCGAGGCCCTGCGTTGAGGGCGTGGCAGGATTCACAGCGGGTGCGCCGGGACGTTCTTGTTCAGTGAGCCTGTTTTCGACGCTGTAGCCGGTGCCGCCGCCTTCTGCGGTGGGCCATTCCATCTAAGGAGAGATGTATGCCCGATCCAATGGTCAACTCGCAGATCACCGATGCCGTGACCCAGACCAACGTCAAGGTGGTGGCCGAAGCCCCGGCCCAGGCCATCGCCTCGTTGTATCAGGTGGCCAGCCACTCGGCGGGCCTGTCGTTGCAGAACGCGGTCAACAGCCAGCAGGCGCTGAACCAGATCTCCAACGCGGTGGTGTCCAAGGCCGTGGCGTTGATCATGGCGATCGGCGAATAGGGCTGATCGCCCGGGAGAATCGTCATGGCATGGTTCAAGAAGAAAACCCCACCCGCGGCCGCGGCCGATGACACCGCGAGCGCGGCGGCCGGCCCCAGTCCGGGTGCGGAAACGGTCGAGCCTCAGGCGGCGCCCAGCGAGCCCACGTCGACCGGCACCGATGCGGCGGCCGAGTCTGCGCCATCACCGCCGTCCGCCGCCGCGCGGCCTTCGGTGATGGAGACGATGAACGCCCATTTGCTCAAGCAGGCCGGCAGCCCCAGCACCGACAGCACTGATGCGCTCAACAGCCAGATCGTCCAGGCGGTGCAGTTCACCAATGCCCAGACTTTCAGCTATGCCCCGGCGCAGATCGCTGCCGCACCGGACATGATGATCAGCCAGGCCGCCGGCCTGGTGGCGCAGTCGGCGGCGGGGTATTTCGACGGGGTCAGCAAGCTGGCCCTGGCGGCCCAGGCGGTGCTGCTCAAGCAGATGACCGAGAACATCGTCAAAGAGAACGTCAAGGGCGCCGCCGAGGATGCCCTGGGCGTGTTGGCCACCGACCTGATGGTCGGCGCGGCCGCTGCCGTGGCGGCTGCGGCGGGTGCGATGGAAGCGGAGGCGGCAGGCATGGCCATCGACAAGATCGACGCCAGCATCGCCAAGTACAGCGCCACTCTGGCCAATCGTTCGTCGTCTTCCTGAGTCCGACCCTCGGGCGCGCAAGGTGCCCGGGGCCGTCGTGCCAGAGGCGCCGGCCGCTCTGTTCACCCCCAGGCGTTGAAGTTCGACGGACCCGGTGCCCAGCCCTTCAACGCCATTCATCAACAAGGAGCATGCAATGGCGAATGAAGAGCAAACCCCGATGGCGACGATACTTCTCTTTGCCGAGAAGTATCTGAATCGTCCATTGACCCAGGTCGAGCGCCAGGTACTGGAGGCGTTTGTCCAGGACAAGCCGCTGGACATGTCCAAGTCCGCGCAACAGAGCGTTGATCAGGCGCGGCAGCGGGCCGTCGAGCTGATAGAGGCCGATGAGCAGCGCACGCGCAAGATCATCGAGCAGTTGTCGGGTGTCGGCGTCGATAGGGCCGATCCCCAGGCGCGCGAACTGGTGCTGCGTCAACTGCAGGCGGTGGCCGAGAGTCAGGCCGCGGCCGCCACTGCTGCGCCGACTGCCGTATCGGAACCGGCAGCAGCACCAAGTTCGGACAAGGCCGCGGCCGCAACACCCACTCCCGCCCTGGCCCCTGCCGACGATCCAGCCCTCAAGGCGATGATCAGCGTCCTGGTGCAGCAGGAGGTGAAAATCGCCGTCGAGGCGCGCATGGCCGAGTTGTCGCAGAAGGTCGAGGACACCCTCAAGCAAGTGCTCGCCGCTGCCGGGCAATAAGCCCCCCCTGAAATAAGCCGACGGTCCCAAGCCTCACGGTTCACAGCAAAACGGCTGCCACGTTCACTCAAAGACACGGAATGCTCCGTGTACCAACAAAGGAAGTTGAGCCATGCCACTTGTAAACGAACAAATCACCGATGCCGTCACCCAGACCAACGTCAAAGTCGTCGCCGAAGCGCCGGCCATGGCGATGGGCACCATCTACCAATCCATGGCCCAGGCCACCGCGATCCTGTTCCAGAACTCGGTCTCGGCGCAGCAGCAACAGAACACCCTGGCCCAGGCAGCCACCAACCAGGGCGTGATGCAGATCTACAGCGTCGACACCACCGCCGGCGCCGCCGCCACCGAGAAGGTTGCCCAGGGCGGGGTCTCCGACAACCTCACCAGCCTGCTGACAGTACTCAAGTCCTTCCAGAGCTGAGTGGCTGAGCGCCTGATTTCCCGTTGAACTTTCCTGCTGAAAAAATGGAGTTTTTATGAGCACAGTCAGTCCGCAAATCACCGATGCCGTGACCCAGACCAACGTCAAGGTCGTTGCCGAAGCACCGGCCATGGCGATGGGCACCGTCTACCAGTCCATGGGCCAGTCCGTGGCCATCCTGTTCCAGAACTCGGTGTCGGCCCAGCAGCAGCAAAACACCCTGGCCCAGGCGGCCACCAACCAGGGCGTGATGCAGATCTACAGCGTCGACACCACCGCCGGAGCGGCAGCCACCGAGAAAGTCGCCCAGGGCGGCGTGGCCGACAACCTCACCAGCCTGTTGACGGTGCTCAAGTCGTTCAGTAGCTGATCCTTTCCCTGGCGTCACGCCAACGCCCCCGCGGTCTGCAGGCCCCGGGGGCGTTGTCTTTTCGGCGGTTGCGAGTGACGTTGATCTGAAATTTTTAACCTAAAGGACGTTTACGTTCTTTTTTTCGAACAGCCTATTGTCCTTTACCCCTGTTGACCCTAGGATTCGTTTGAGATTTCAAACGCTCTTGCCTGGGTGCCCAAGCGCACGTCTATCCTTGTGTGCGACATTTTCGTGCTTTTACCCAGTGAACGATTTTCCTGACGGCAGCTTTGTCCAGGGCTTGCAGACGCGCCAGCGCGGTCCATGCCTGACAGGGCGCCTTTTTTACAATCACAATTCGCCCCGCGTATGCGCGGTGCTGTTAAGGAAGCCGACATGCAGCTCAAAGACGCCCAGTTGTTCCGCCAACAAGCCTTCATCGATGGAGCTTGGGTCGACGCGGACAACGGCCAGACGATCAAGGTCAACAACCCCGCGACCGGTGAAATCCTCGGCACCGTACCCAAGATGGGCGCCGCCGAAACCCGCCGCGCCATCGAAGCCGCCGAC
Organism: Pseudomonas sp. B21-059; assembly: GCF_026016285.1. NCBI lineage: Bacteria > Pseudomonadati > Pseudomonadota > Gammaproteobacteria > Pseudomonadales > Pseudomonadaceae > Pseudomonas > Pseudomonas sp. B21-059. The sequence goes on from NZ_CP087201.1 coordinate 195,127, forward strand.
AAGGCGCTGCCAGCCTGGCGTGCCCTGACCGCCAAGGAGCGCGCCACCAAGCTGCGCCGCTGGTATGAACTGCTGATCGAGAACCAGGACGACCTGGGTCGCCTGATGACCCTGGAGCAGGGCAAGCCGCTGGCCGAAGCCAAGGGCGAAATCGCTTACGCCGCCTCCTTCATCGAGTGGTTCGCCGAAGAAGCCAAGCGCATCTACGGTGACGTTATCCCTGGCCACCAGCCGGACAAACGCCTGATCGTGATTAAGCAGCCGATCGGCGTGACCGCAGCCATCACCCCGTGGAACTTCCCGGCCGCGATGATCACCCGTAAAGCCGGCCCAGCCCTGGCCGCCGGTTGCACCATGGTCATCAAGCCTGCTTCGCAAACCCCGTTCTCGGCCCTGGCCCTGGTGGAACTGGCGCACCGCGCCGGCATTCCCAAAGGCGTGCTCAGCGTGGTCACCGGCAGTGCCGGCGACATCGGCGGCGAGCTGACCAGCAACCCGATCGTGCGCAAGCTGTCGTTCACCGGCTCCACCGAAATCGGTCGCCAGCTGATGGCCGAATGCGCCAAGGACATCAAGAAAGTGTCCCTGGAACTGGGCGGCAACGCGCCGTTCATCGTGTTCGACGACGCCGACCTGGATAAGGCCGTCGAAGGCGCGATCATCTCCAAATACCGCAACAACGGTCAGACCTGCGTCTGCGCCAACCGCCTGTACATCCAGGATTCGGTCTACGACGCCTTCGCCGAGAAGCTGAAAGTCGCGGTGGCCAAGCTGAAGATCGGCAACGGTCTGGAAGAAGGCACCACCACCGGCCCGCTGATCGACGAAAAAGCCGTGGCCAAGGTCCAGGAACACATCGCCGACGCCCTGAAAAAAGGCGCGACCCTGCTGGCCGGTGGCAAGTCCATGGAAGGCAACTTCTTTGAGCCGACCATCCTGGTCAACGTGCCTAAAGACGCGGCCGTGGCCAAGGAAGAAACCTTTGGCCCGCTGGCGCCGCTGTTCCGCTTCAAAGACGAAGCTGAAGTCATCGCCATGTCCAACGACACCGAGTTCGGCCTGGCGTCGTACTTCTATGCCCGCGACCTGGGGCGTGTGTTCCGTGTCGCCGAGGCCCTGGAATACGGCATGGTCGGGGTCAACACCGGCCTGATCTCCAACGAAGTGGCGCCGTTCGGCGGCATCAAGGCTTCGGGCCTGGGCCGTGAAGGCTCCAAGTACGGAATCGAGGATTACCTGGAAATCAAATACCTCTGCCTGGGTATCTGATCCGGTTTCAAGCGCCGGGGGCACGAGAGCGCTGTCCCCTGGCGCCGCTTTAAAAACGCACGTTTTCAAGGTGGCCCGGGACCGCTCCGGCAGTCGATCATCGCATGCTGTCGCAGGCGCTTCCCCGCCCCGCAACCCTTGAATCACACCGCTGTAGCAGCGGTGAATGAGGACACTATGAGCAAGACCAACGCATCCTTGATGAAACGCCGTGAAGCCGCTGTACCACGCGGTGTTGGCCAGATTCACCCGATCTTCGCCGACAGCGCGAAGAACGCCACCGTCACCGACGTTGAAGGCCGCGAGTTCATCGACTTCGCCGGCGGTATCGCGGTACTGAACACCGGTCACGTGCACCCGAAAATCATCGCCGCGGTGACCGAGCAGTTGAACAAGCTGACCCACACGTGCTTCCAGGTCCTGGCCTACGAGCCTTACGTGGAACTGTGCGAGAAAATCAACGCCAAGGTTCCGGGTGACTTCGCCAAGAAAACCCTGCTGGTGACCACCGGTTCCGAAGCCGTGGAAAACGCCGTGAAGATCGCCCGTGCCGCCACTGGCCGTGCCGGCGTGATCGCCTTCACCGGCGCCTACCATGGCCGCACCATGATGACCCTGGGCCTGACCGGTAAAGTCGTGCCTTACTCGGCCGGCATGGGCCTGATGCCAGGCGGTATCTTCCGCGCGCTGTACCCCAACGAACTGCACGGGGTGAGCATCGACGACTCCATCGCCAGCATCGAGCGCATCTTCAAGAACGACGCTGAGCCACGTGATATCGCTGCCATCATCATCGAACCGGTGCAGGGCGAAGGCGGTTTCTACGTCGCGCCTAAAGAGTTCATGAAGCGCCTGCGCGCCCTGTGCGACCAGCACGGCATCCTGCTGATCGCCGACGAAGTGCAGACCGGCGCTGGCCGTACCGGCACCTTCTTCGCCATGGAACAGATGGGCGTTGCCGCCGACCTGACCACCTTCGCCAAATCCATCGCTGGCGGCTTCCCGCTGGCCGGTGTCTGCGGCAAGGCCGAATACATGGACGCCATCGCTCCAGGCGGCCTGGGCGGCACCTACGCCGGTAGCCCGATCGCCTGTGCCGCCGCTCTGGCGGTGATGGAAGTGTTCGAGGAAGAGCACCTGCTGGATCGCTGCAAGGCGGTGGGCGAGCGTCTGGTGACCGGCCTCAAGGCCATCCAGGCCAAGTACCCGGTGATCGGCGAAGTGCGCGCCCTGGGCGCGATGATCGCAGTGGAACTGTTCGAGAACGGCGACAGCCACAAGCCGAACGCCGCTGCTGTGGCTCAGGTCGTGGCCAAGGCTCGCGACAAGGGGCTGATCCTGCTGTCCTGCGGCACCTACGGCAACGTGTTGCGGGTTCTGGTTCCGCTGACCTCGCCGGACGAGCAACTGGATAAAGGCCTGGCCATCATCGAAGAGTGTTTCGCTGAACTCTGAGTGGTTGCTGCTGTGACCTGATCGACAAAAAAACCCGCTTCGGCGGGTTTTTTTCATCCCCAGGCGGTCCATAGGGGATTTGCGCTGTATGGAAGCCCGTGCATTGACTAAGGTGCAAAGGATTGCCTAGGGAGCGTGCTGCATGACCGCTGTTGATTTACCCGCTGTACCTCGTGTGCTGATTGCCGAGGCCGATCCCTGGTCTCGTGATTTGCTCAAGCAAGTGCTGCTCAACGTGCGCTGTGACGCGCGTCTGGATCTGTGTGCCGACGGTCAGGAAGCCCTGGAACTGTTGAGCGCCAAACCTTATGACCTGATCATTGCCGACTGGGAGTTGCCGGGCATCGACGGTCTCGCCTTGCTGCGCTCCGTGCGCCAGCGCAAGCGCAACCCGTTGCAGCCTTTCATTCTGCTCAGCGTGCGCAGTGACAGTGCCAGCGTGCGCGAGGCCTTGCCTCTGGCGCCCACGGCCTACCTGACCAAACCCTTGAACATGGAAAGCCTGACCCAGCGCCTGCAGGGGCTGCTGCTGGATGCTGGCCAGGAGGTTGCCTGCGAGGTGCCGACCCTGGCCCCGGGCATGACCCTGTGGACCTTTCTTGAACGCCGTCGCGAGATCGCCGATGGCGCACCGCTGCTGACCGATGTGCAATTGGCGGTCAAGCGCAGCCTCAACCCCGACGGGCTGGACCTCAAGCTGCTGGAGGAGGAGATCCGCACCGATCCCCAGATCACTGCCGTGCTGATCTGCGCCGCCAACAGTGCCGCGCAACACAACGGTGAAGGCGTACAGACCCTGTCCCAGGCCCTGCACCGGCTGGGTACCGGGCAGAGCATGAACCTGATTCTGGGCCTGGCCCTCAAGCGCAGCGCGCGCCTGAGCGATCCGGCCCTGGCCGACTATGCCGAGCGCTACTGGGAGCTGTCGTTGCACACGGCGGAATATGGTCGGACCCTGGCCCGCCTGCTGGACCTGGATCAGGAGCGTTGCTATTGCGCGGGCCTGCTGCACCGGTTGGGCGACCTGGCATTGCTGCGTTGTCTGCAAGAGTGGAAGCAGGCCGGTGGCGAACTGGATGAGCAGGAAGAAATCGGTGATGCCCTGGAGCGTTTCGGTGCCGCCTATGGTTCGGCGCTGCGTACTCGCTGGCGCATGCCCCTGGAGCTGCGTGAACTGATCGCCTCGATCTACCAGTTGGGCGGAGGGGTCTATTCCCGCGAAGCCCTGGTGATGAACCTGGCGGCGCAACTGGCGCGGCTGACCGAACATGAAGGGGTGGAGGAGGTGGCCCGCAGCAAGACGGCGCGCCTGCTGAAAGTCGGCTTGCCGGAGCTTTCCCGCCTGCGCAAGGGCTGATCCTCTTTAGCCGCCGGCTCGCCGGCGAAGACATTCGCCACCGCGCTGTGGGCCTTTAGGGCCTGTTCGCTGGCAAGCCAGCTCCCACGGATGGGGCGCGCGTGGTTATCCGCTGACGATGCGGTTCTTGCCCTGGCGCTTGGCTTGGTACATCGCCGCATCGGCCCGGGCGAACAGGCTGTCGAGGCTTTCATCTTCGCGGCGCCGGCTGCTCAGGCCCTGGCTGATGGTGATGTTGAAGGTCTGGCCCTGGCAACTGAAGGTCTGCCGCTGAATCTCGCGCTGCAGGCGTTCGGCGACCTGATGGGCCATGTCCGCGCTGCAGCCGGGAAACACCGCCGCGAACTCTTCACCGCCGATGCGCCCGAACAGGTCTCCCCGACGCAGTGCAGCCCGTCCGCTCTCGGCAATGCGCTGCAGAACGATGTCGCCTTCGGGATGGCCGTAGGTGTCGTTGATCACCTTGAAGTCATCGATGTCCAGCAACAGAAAGACCAGGGGTAAACCTTGCCGGCGTGCCTGTTCGAACTCGCGATGGGCACATTCGAAGAAGTGTCGGCGGTTGCTGCTTTGGGTCAGCACGTCGGTGGTGGCCAGGCGTTGCAGCTCGGCTTCCAGCTGCTTCTTTTCGGTGATGTCTTCGGCAATGCCCACCACGATCAGCCGTTGCCCGGGTTCGGTGTTGCGGTTGATGAAGCATTTGTCGCTGAGCCAGCGCACCTGCCCCTGGGCATCGATGATGCGGTACTCGCGATCTTCCACCGCGCCCCTGTCCAGGACCTGGGCCAGGCTGCGCTCGGCGTATTCCAGGTCGTCGGGGTAAATGCTGTCGCGCCACTGGTTGAAGTCCGCCAGCAGCAGGCCTGCCGGGCGACCGAAGATCCGTTCATAGGCCGGGCTGACGTACAGCACCTGGCGGTTGTCCCAATCGAAGGCCCAGAGCACTGCATTGACGCTGACCAGCAGGGCGCTGAACAGCTGCTCGCGCTCGGTCAGGCGGGCGACTTCGCCCTGTGCATGCATCAGGGCCATCAGGGTTTGCGCGGCTTCGGGCCACTGGGGAAGCGAAGATGGAGTGTGTGAATTCTTATTGACCATCGGCACAGATCTCAAAGGGCGTGCCGCGCCAAGTTCGACAGCAGCCACAACCAAGCCCGCCTGGGTGGCGAAGTGTTCAGTGAGATAGGGGATCGGACGCTAAGTTCCCAGCCGTTGCGGCGATACCTGGCGCTCCCGCCGGACGGTCGCAGTCGCCCCTCGCCGGCTTGTGGCGAGGGGCTTTGGCTCAGGCTGCGGTAGGACGCAGGGAGTAGGTTTTCAGCTGATTGGCGAAGTCCCGCAGGGACTGGATACCGCTGGCCTCGGCCTCGTGCACCCAGTCCTTGATCGCCGCCAGCATGTCGTGGCCGTTGGCGCTGGTCTTGACCCAGATCTGCTGTAGGGCCAGGCGCTTTTCGTAGATCACCTTCAAGGCCTGGCTGTGTTCCAGCATGGTCTGGATGCGCAGGTGGTGGCGGTCTTCCAGCAGGCTGGTTTCCCGGGACAGCAGGCGCTTGGCGCGGTGGAACTGGTGGCGCACCGAGTGATCGACCTTGGCCAGCTCCTGCTTCACCAGCGGGCCGATCACCAGCTTGCGGTACTGGGCCATGATCTGGAACCGGTTGTTGAGGATGGCCATGGCCGTGTCCATGTCCAGGTGGCCCTTGCCTTCGACCCGGTGGGCGATGGGCGCTACGCGCTGGACCTTGGCCAGGCGCAGGAAGCTGAAGACCTTGATCCAGGCCCAGCCCATGTCGAACTCCCACTTCTTCACCGAGAGCTTGGCCGAGTTGGGGTAGGTGTGATGGTTGTTATGCAGTTCTTCGCCGCCGACGATGATGCCCCAGGGCACCAGGTTGGTGGCGGCGTCGCGGCATTCGAAGTTGCGGTAGCCGACGGCGTGGCCCAGGCCGTTGATCACGCCGGCGGCCCAGAATGGAATCCACATCATCTGGATCGCCCAGATGGTGATGCCGATGGTGCCGAACAGCAGCAGGTCGATGACCGCCATCAGCGCGATACCGCCCAGCTTGTAGCGGCTGTAGAGGTTGCGCTCGATCCAGTCCTCCGGGCAGTTCTTGCCGTAGATGCGCAGGGTTTCCGGGTTCTTGGCCTCTTCGCGATACAGCTCGGCGCCCTTGCGCAGCACCGTGGACAGGCCCTTGATCACCGGGCTGTGGGGGTCGTCGACGGTCTCGCATTTGGCGTGGTGCTTGCGGTGGATGGCGGTCCACTCGCGGGTGTTCTGCGCCGTGGTCAGCCACAGCCAGAAGCGGAAGAAGTGTTTCAGGCCGGCGTTGAGTTCCAGGGAACGGTGCGCGGAATAGCGATGCAGATAGATCGTGACCGCAACGATGGTCACGTGGGTCATCAACAGAGTGACTGCCACCAGTTGCCAGGCGGACAAGCCAAGTAAACCTTCGTACCACATAGGCGATAAGGCCCTCGATAAAGAAAAAAACAGCCCAGGCATTATCACTAAGCCCGCTGAGAAAACCAGTCGCCCTTTCAGATAAGAGTGGCGGCATGTTTCTTCCTCTATAATCCCGAACTTTTCGTGTGGAAATAGACGGACTTATGTCGGTTTCTTATCGCAATGGCTTGCGTGCCGCGCTGCTCTATCTGCTGCTGTCCCTGATCTGGTTGCAGTTCAGTGGTTATTTACTGAGCAGTTTCTTCGATGAATTTGCCGATCAGGCCTACTGGCACGAGGTCAGTGGCTACGCCTGGGCACTGGTCAGCGCGGTGCTGATCTTCTTTGCCCGGGCCCGCCTGTTGCGAGTCATGGGCGCCGACCGCTGGTTGCGCCATCAGCAGAAGGATCGCGAGCGCCTGCGCCAGGCGGCGGCAGTGTTCGACTGCACCCGCGAGGGCGTGCTGGTCAGCGATACCCAGGGCCAGATCGTCCACGTCAATCGCGCCTTCATCGAGATCACCGGCTACCAGCGTGAAGAGGTGCTGGGTCGCCAGCCGAGCCTGTTTAAGTCCGGCCACCATTCGCCGGACTTCTACAAGGCGATGTTCGACTCGCTGCAGAAAACCGGCGAATGGAGCGGCGAAATCTGGAATCGACGCAAGAGCGGCGAGATCTACCCGCAATGGCAGAGCATTCGCGCGATCCGCGATGAGCAGGGCGAGCTCACCCACTATGTCGCGGTGTTCTCCGACATCAGTGCAATCAAGGATTCCGAGCACGAACTGGCCCACCTGGCCCACCACGACCCCTTGACCGACCTGCCCAACCGCCTGCTGTTCACCGATCGTGCCGAACAGGCCCTGGCCTCGGCGCAGATCCACAAGCGCGGCTGCGCCATGCTGATGATCGACCTGGATCATTTCAAGATGATCAACGACAGCCTCGGTCACAACGTCGGCGACCAGTTGCTCAAGGCCGTGGGCGAGCGCCTGGGGGGCATGTTCGGCCCGGGCATGACCCTGGCGCGTCTGGGAGGCGACGAGTTCGCAGTGCTGGCCGAAAGCTGCCCGCAACTGGTGCAGGCCGCGGCCCTGGCGCAGCGCATCATCGATGGCCTCAAGGAGCCCTTCCAGCTGGGTGAGCAGCAGGTGGTGATCAACGCCAGCATCGGCATCAGTCTGTTCCCCAGTGACGCCCTGAGCGCCAGTCAGCTGCTGCGCAACGCCGATGCGGCGCTGTTCAAGGCCAAGAGCGCCGGGCGCAACGGCTATGCCCTGTACACCGAGGAACTCACCGCCCATGCCCAGCAACGGGTGGAGATTGCCTTCGAACTGCGCCGGGCCCTGGAGCAGCAGGAGCTGCGGGTCTACTACCAGCCGGTGCACGATCTCAAGAACAGTCGCCTGATCGGCGTCGAGGCCCTGGTGCGCTGGGAGCATCCGCAACGCGGCCTGGTGTCTCCGGCGGAGTTCATTCCGATTGCCGAACGCACCGGGATGATTGCCGAGATCGACGCCTGGGTCATGCAGCAGGCCTGCCGGCAGATGTGCCAGTGGCAGGCTGAAGGTGTGGTGCTGTCGTTTGTCGCGGTGAACGTATCGACCCGTCTGTTCGCGCGCAGCGAGCTCTATCAGCAGGTGGCCCAGGTGCTGCACGACACCGGCCTGGACCCGGCCTACCTGGAACTGGAAGTCACCGAAAGCGCGGTCATGGACGATCCCGAGGTGGCGCTGGAGCAGATGCACCGTCTGCGTGAACTGGGCATTCGCCTGGCCATCGATGACTTCGGTACCGGCTACTCGTCCTTGCTGCGCCTCAAGCGCCTGCCGGTACAGAAGCTCAAGATCGACCAGGGTTTTGTCGCCGGCCTGCCGTTCGATGAAGACGATGCGGCGATCTCTCGGGTGATCATCGCCCTGGCCCAGAGCATGGGCATGCAGGTTCACGCCGAGGGTATCGAGCAAGCGGAGCAGGCGCGGTTCCTGCTCGAACACGACTGTGACCTGGGCCAGGGCTACTGGTTCGGCCGGCCGGTGCCGGCGGAGCAGCTCGACTGGAGCAATGCCCCCGCCATCCGCTGATACCCCTGTAGCCGCTGCCGCAGGCTGCGAACGAGCTGGGCGGCACTCCGACGCAGCGGTCGCGGCGATGTCAGGACGCCAAGGGTTCGTCTATCGATCGCCAGGCAAGGCCCTGCGGGCCTTGTCGCAGCCTCGCGAAAGCTCGGCAGCGGCTACAGGATCGAATGCGCCATGGCCAGGGGAATTCCCAGGTTCTGCCCGGCCGGGCGCCCCGACAAAACGGCCTTCCACCAACCCTTGTAGCCGCTGCTGAGCCTGCGAAGCTGCGAACGACCGCAACGCGGGCGCAAATGTTGTAGACCGCTGAAGGCCTGACGGCCTTGTCGCAGCCTCGCAGGCTCGGCAGCGGCTACAGGGGGCTAAGCTGCTGTCAGGTCGAATATTTTTTCTGGTTATATAAACATTCTTAAACAGTATTTTTAAGAATATCCGCGCCTATCTACTATTGCTCCCACGCCGCAAGCAGTGCCGCCACTGCCAGGCACCTTTCACTCAGGAGCAGCACCATGAGCGCATCTCTACGTAGCGTTGACGGCCAGGACGAAGCAACCATCTTGCGGGAAATTCAAAGCGCCCTGCGCGACCTGCGCTTTGGCGCGGTGGAAATCACCGTGCACAACGCCCAGGTCGTGCAGATCGAACGCAAGGAAAAATTCCGCCTGCAACAGCCCGGCAACAAACCCAGCTGACTGCAGCGCAGTCGAAGACCGCATCACCCTCTCGTGATCGAGAGGCCCGACTGGATAACCGGAGGGCGTCATCCATGACCCCCAGTCTGAACCCCAGCATTCGCCCACGAATGCGGGCCTGATTCGCCATAAGAAAAATGCCAGCACTTTAAAAAATTTCGGGAGCTCCATCATGTCGTCGATTCGCCGTTATGCCCTGGCCGCCCTCGCCAGCGCCGTTTTTGCCGGTTCCGCCGTTGCCAAGGATTACGAGCTGCTCAACGTGTCCTACGACCCGACCCGCGAGCTGTACCAGGACTACAACGCCGAGTTCACAAACTTCTGGAAGCAATCGCATCCCGGCGACAACGTGAAGATCCAGCAATCCCACGGTGGTTCCGGCAAGCAGGGCCGGGCGGTGATCGACGGCCTGCGCGCCGACGTGGTGACCCTGGCCCTGGCCGGTGACATCGACGAAATCGCCAAGCTCGGCAAGACCCTGCCGGCGGACTGGCAGAAACGCCTGCCCGACGCCAGCACCCCCTACACCTCGACCATCGTGTTCCTGGTGCGCAAGGGCAACCCCAAAGGCATCAAGGACTGGGGCGACCTGATCAAGAAAGACGTCTCGGTGATCACCCCGAACCCGAAAACTTCCGGCGGTGCGCGCTGGAACTTCCTTGCCGCCTGGGCCTATGGCCTGAAAACCGGCGGCAGCGAAGCCAAGGCTCAGGAATACGTCAAAGAGCTGTTCAAGCACGTGCCTGTGCTGGACACCGGCGCTCGCGGCTCGACCATCACCTTCGTCAACAACGGTCAGGGCGATGTGCTGCTGGCCTGGGAAAACGAAGCCTTCCTGGCCCTCAAGGAAGACGGCGGCGCCGACAAGTTCGACATCGTCGTGCCTTCGCTGTCGATCCTCGCCGAGCCACCCGTGGCGGTGGTGGACAAGAACGCCGAGAAGAAAGGCAACACCGAGATCGCCGAGGCCTACCTCAAGCACCTGTACAGCCCGGCCGGCCAGGAAATTGCCGCGAAGAACTTCTACCGTCCCCGGGACAAGGATGTCGCCGCCAAATATGCCCAGCAGTTCCCCAAACTGGACCTGGTGACTATCGACAAGGACTTCGGCGGCTGGAAGACTGCCCAACCGAAATTCTTCAACGACGGTGGTGTGTTCGACCAGATCTACACGGCCCAGTGAACCTGTTGTAGGAGCTGGCTTGCCAGCGAAGGCGCCCTCAAGGGCCACACCAGGCTGCAGGCCCCTTCGCCGGCAAGCCGGCTCCTACCAGGTAGAGCCCGCATTCAGTTGCGGGCTTTGCGTATCCGTTCCGTTAACCAAGGACTTTTATGTCGCGTCGTATCTCCCCCGTCATACCCGGCTTCGGGCTGACGCTGGGCTACACCTTGGTGTACCTCAGCCTGATTGTGCTCATCCCCCTGGCGGCGATGTTCGTGCATGCCGCGCAACTCACCTGGGAACAGTTCTGGGCGATCATTTCGGCGCCACGGGTGCTCGCCGCGCTCAAGCTGAGCTTCGGTACCGCGCTGTATGCGGCCATGATCAACGGCGTCATCGGCACCCTGCTGGCCTGGGTCCTGGTGCGCTACAGCTTCCCCGGACGCAAGGTCATCGATGCCATGATCGACCTGCCGTTTGCCTTGCCCACTGCCGTGGCCGGCATCGCCCTGACCGCGCTCTACGCGCCCACCGGCCTGGTGGGACAGTTCGCCACCGACCTGGGTTTCAAGATTGCCTACACGCCCCTGGGCATCACCCTGGCGCTGACCTTCGTCACCCTGCCATTTGTGGTGCGCACGGTGCAGCCGGTGCTGGCGGACATTCCCCGTGAAGTGGAAGAGGCCGCCGCCTGCCTGGGCGCCAAACCCTGGCAGGTGTTCCGCCATATCCTGGTGCCGGCCTTGCTGCCGGCCTGGCTCACCGGCTTTGCCCTGGCCTTCGCCCGGGGCGTTGGCGAGTACGGCTCGGTGATCTTCATCGCCGGCAACATGCCGATGAAGACCGAAATCCTGCCCCTGCTGATCATGGTCAAGCTCGACCAGTACGATTACACCGGCGCCACTTCCATCGGCGTGCTGATGCTGGTGGTTTCCTTCATCCTGTTGCTGCTGATCAACCTGCTGCAGCGGCGCATCGAACGTCCATAAGGAGGCGCGACTCATGTCTCAATCGTCTATCGCCGCCTCGTCGGCCAACGCCGCCCGCCGTGGCAGCGCCACCTCACGGCGGGTGCTGATTGGCCTCGGCTGGCTGATCTTTGCCCTGTTTTTGCTGCTGCCGTTGTTCATCGTGGTGTCCCAGGGCCTGAAGCTGGGCATCGGTGCGTTCTTTGAAGCGATCTTCGAGCCCGATGCCCTGTCGGCGCTGAAACTCACGGTGATCGCGGTGCTGATCTCGGTGCCCCTGAACCTGGTGTTCGGGGTCAGCGCCGCCTGGTGCGTGAGCAAGTACTCGTTCCGTGGCAAGAGCATCCTGGTGACCCTGATCGACCTGCCGTTCTCGGTGTCGCCGGTGATCGCCGGCCTGGTCTATGTGCTGATGTTCGGCGCCCAGGGCCTGTTCGGCCCGTGGCTTTCGGATCACGACATCCAGATCGTCTTCGCCTTGCCCGGCATCGTCCTGGCCACCATCTTCGTCACCGTGCCCTTCGTCGCCCGGGAACTGATCCCACTGATGCAGGAGCAGGGCACCCAGGAAGAGGAAGCCGCCAGGTTGCTGGGAGCCAATGGCTGGCAGATGTTCTGGCACGTCACCGTGCCCAATATCAAATGGGGCCTGATCTATGGCGTGGTGCTCTGTACCGCCCGAGCCATGGGCGAATTCGGCGCGGTGTCGGTGGTGTCCGGGCACATTCGCGGGGTCACCAACACCCTGCCGCTGCACGTGGAAATCCTCTACAACGAGTACAACCACGTGGCCGCCTTTGCCGTCGCCAGCCTGCTGCTGATCCTTGCGTTGTTCATCCTGCTGCTCAAGCAGTGGAGCGAATCCCGAATCAACCGCCTGCGCGCCAGCGCCGCGGAGGAATAAGTCATGTCGATCGAAGTCCGTAATGTCAGCAAGAACTTCAACGCCTTCAAGGCCCTGAACAGCATCAACCTGGATATCCACAGCGGCGAGCTGGTGGCCCTGCTGGGCCCGTCCGGCTGCGGCAAGACCACCCTGCTGCGCATCATCGCCGGCCTGGAAACGCCGGATGACGGCAGCATCGTGTTCCACGGCGAGGACGTTTCCGGCCACGACGTGCGCGATCGCAACGTCGGTTTCGTGTTCCAGCACTACGCCCTGTTCCGCCACATGAGCGTGTTCGACAACGTCGCCTTCGGCCTGCGCATGAAGCCCAAGAACCAGCGTCCCAGCGAGAGCAAGATCGCCGAGAAGGTCCATGAGCTGCTGAACATGGTGCAACTGGACTGGCTCGCCGACCGTTACCCGGAGCAACTGTCCGGCGGCCAGCGCCAGCGTATCGCCCTGGCCCGCGCCCTGGCGGTGGAGCCCAAGGTGCTGCTGCTGGACGAACCCTTCGGCGCCCTCGACGCCAAGGTGCGCAAGGAGCTGCGACGCTGGCTGGCGCGGCTGCACGAAGACATCAACCTGACTTCGGTGTTCGTTACCCACGACCAGGAAGAAGCCATGGAAGTGGCGGACCGCATCGTGGTGATGAACAAGGGTGTGATCGAACAGATCGGCTCCCCGGGCGAGGTCTACGAGAACCCCGCCAGCGACTTCGTCTACCACTTCCTGGGTGACTCCAACCGCCTGCACCTGGGTGAGGACAACCACGTGCTGTTCCGTCCCCACGAAGTGTCGCTGTCGCGTTCGGAACTGGAAGACCATCACGCCGCCGAAGTGCGCGACATCCGTCCCCTGGGCGCCACCACCCGGGTCACCCTCAAGGTCGAAGGCCAGAGCGAGCTGATCGAGGCCGAAGTGGTGAAGGACCACGACAGCCTGATCGGCCTGGCCCGTGGCGAGACGCTGTTCTTCAAGCCCAAGGTCTGGCAGAAACACTCCAGCCTCTGACCCCACCGACATCACGCCCGCTGTAGGAGCTGGCTTGCCAGCGAAAGCGTCCTCCAGGTTTGTACCTGGCTCGAAGGCCCTTCGCCGGCAAGCCGGCTCCTACGCAGAGGATGTTGCGTATCGACGGTGGGTGATGGCGTTCGCTATTGCTGCTAGCTCGATTCGATCTATGGCCCGTGCCCTGGGCGCAAGTTTCCTTATCTACGCTGGAAACTGTGCCAGGAGGGCGCAATTGAAGAGTCCTTGAAGGACCAGCGTTCTGTCTCCTGGCCAGCCTGATGCCAAGGAGACAAGCATGAAAAAGGAAGTCCATCGGCCCGGTCCGAGGTTCGGTTGTGCACTCTGCGGTGCACTGCTCAGCCCTCTGGCCCTGGCGCTCGCGCCCCCAGACCTGTCCTCGCGCATACCCTACGACGTTGCAGTGACCGCCCCCCCGGAACCGACCCTGGAAAGCCTGCAGCGGGATTTTGACGTGCTGTCCTGGCAGACCTTCATCGCCCTCAACTGGCCAGCCCAGGCCGACGGCAGTCCCGGCGTTGGGCCCATCGGCAAGGAGGACGGTCCCACCGTCTGGGAAGGCTGGAAAGAGAGCTATCAGATCTTCCGGGCCAAGGGTGAGAAGCCTTTGGCCTGGGAGGCTCCGGCGATTCTTCCCAAACCCTGTGAGGGGCTCAAGTCCGGACGCCTGCTGCAACAGATGGGCAAGGTCGCGGGTGTCCTCGACGAGTTCATCCAGCCGTTCCAGAGCGGCCCGCTGGTGGACCAGAGCGGCACCTACACCCGTAACGAAATCGTGGTCAACCGGCCGATGTTCAACGATATCGTCGACAAGGGCTTGTACAGCGTCCAGGGCCAGCAGGCGTATTTCGCCGCCAGCCCGAACAACCGCGTGGCCTTCAGCTGCAGCTCCAATCCCCACCAGAAGCACGGCGCAATCATGGTCAAGGCCTCGTGGAAGGTGCTGGACGGCAACGACCAGCGCAGCCGCTTCCATACGGTGGACGCCCTGGTCTATACCCCCGGCAACAGCGATCCGACCCGCGGGCCCATCGTGGAAGAGTCGTGCAAGGCCGAGGCGGTGGGCCTGGTGGGCCTGCACATCGTGCACAAGACCGCGCTGGCCCCGCAGTGGGTCTGGTCGACCTTCGAACACGTGGACAACGTGCCGGAAAAAACCACCCCGCCGGAGCAGCGCAAAGGCCCGTACCTGTTCTACAACGCCGCCAGCCCGGCCAAGGTCAACGAGCCGCCGCCCCGGCCCTGGAACCCGGCGGTCAAGGCCACGCCGTCGCAGATCGTCCGCGAGATCCCGCTGACCGAGGCCGCCAAGGCGCTGAACAGCACCTACCAGGCGCTGTTGCGCACGGCCAACCCGCAGAGTGTCTGGGCCAACTACCAGATGATCGACACCCAATGGCCCGCCGATCCGGCCCCTGACTGCGAGACGCCGTCGCCGACCAATCCCTTGGGCAGCCCGGCCCCGACCTTCCTCGCCAACGCCACCCTGGAAACCTATATCCAGGGCACGGTGCCCCAGGCGTCCTCCAGTTGCATGGATTGCCACAACAACGCGACCACCCGGGTCACCCAGAACCCCCGCACCACCTTCGCCGACTTCACCTATCTGCTGGAGCGTGCCCAATCCACTGGCGCCGCAGGGAGCAAACCATGAGCACCGAGCGTGAGAATTTTGTCGGCCTGTCCTCGGCGTTGCTGGGGATCGGCAAGGCCTTGCTGGCGCCGTCGATCGACCCCATCGACCTGCCCAGCCAGTTTCTGGCCTATATCCGCCCGAAGCTGACCGAGGCCCAACTCAATGACCTGCTGAGCCAGTACGCCAGCCTGGTGGCTGACCAGCAGAGCCCGGAACAGATCGCCCGGGCGCTGCTGATGAGCAACGGCAAGCCGGCGGCCACACCTGCGGCCAAGGCCTGTCGTTCGATCATGAAAATGTGGCTGCTGGGGGTCTGGTACCAGCCTTATGACGCCAGCAGCTTCAAGGCCGGGCAGCAGTGGGTCGTGTCCGACCTGGCGTACCAGCAAAGCTGGGCCTGGAAGGCCGCCCAGGCCCATCCCATGGGCTACAGCCAGTTTCATTTCGGCTACTGGAACGAGACGCCGCCGAGCCTGGAGGCCTTTACCGGTGTGCCCGCCAAGGGGCAGCAAGGAGCTTCGTCATGAGCACAGAACAAGCGGATGTGGTGATAGTCGGCGCTGGCCTGGCCGGTAGCATCATCGCCTATCAACTGGGTCTGGCCGGGGTCAAGGTGCTGGTGCTGGAGTCCGGGCCGAGCATTCCGGCCAATCGTACGCAATACATGGAGCGCTTCTACAACGCCACCCTGAAGACTCCCGAGTCGCCCTATCCTCCGGCCAGCAACCTGCAGCCGCAGCTTTATCCGGAACTGCAGCCGGACCAGCAGAACGCGCCGCGCCCAACCATTGCCGACCTGATCAACGGCTGGCAGAACCCGCAGACCAGCTACCTGGTGCAGAAAGGCCCGCTGGCCTTCACCAGCACCTATGAGCGGGTGGGCGGCGGCACCACCTGGCACTGGGTCGCCACCTGCCTGCGCATGCTGCCCAATGACTTTCGCCTCAAGTCGCTGTACGGCGTCGGGGTCGACTGGCCCATCGGCTACCAGGATCTGCAAAGCGCCTACTGCCGCGCCGAGGCGGAGATCGGCGTGGCGGCGGATGTGGGTGACCAGGACTACCTGGGCATGACCTTTCCCGAGGATTATCAATTCCCCATGCACAGCATTCCGCTGTCCCTGGTGGACGAGCGTTTCATCAAGGCGCTCAAGGGCCATTCGTTTGCCGGCATGCCACTGTTCGTGAGCCCGACGCCGGCCGGGCGCAACTCCGAGCCTTATGCCGGGCGCCGGGTCTGTGCGGGCAATACCAACTGCACGCCGATCTGCCCGATCCAGGCCAAGTACGACGCCACGGTGACTCTGAACAAGGCGCTGGAGACCGGCAATGTCCGGGTGCTGTACAAGAGCGTGGCGAGCAAGGTCCGGGTCGATGGCAAGTCCAGCATCAGCGGCATCGAGTTCATCCAGTACCAGTTGGGGGACGGCCCGCCCACCGCCAATGGCGTGGCCCTGGGGCAGCACTATGTGATCGCCGCCCACGCCATCGAGACCCCCAAGCTGTTGCTCAACTCAGCCTGTCCCGAGGCACCCAATGGCGTGGCCAACAGCAGTCTCCAGGTCGGGCGCAGCCTGTCGGACCACCCGATCTACCTGGCCTGGGGGCTGATGCCGCCGGGGCAGACGGTGTTCCCTTATCGTGGGCCGGTGTCCACGGCGGGCATCGAGAGCCTGCGCGATGGGGCCTTTCGCAGTCACCGGGCGGCCTGGCGCATCGAGATCGGCAATGAGGGCCTGAACTGGCCGATCGGCGATCCCTACACCACGGTGTGCGACCTGATCGACGGCCAGAACAACAGCCACACCAACCCGTTGCCCGGAGACAAGCATGATCCCCAGGCGTTGTTTGGAGCGGACCTGATCCGTGCCCTCAACGACCGCCTGATCCGCCAGTTCCGAATTGCCTTCCTGGTGGAACAGGTGGAGAAGGATCCGGACCACGCCGACTGCTACATAGTCCCTTCTACCGAGTACAAGGACCGCCTGGGCATCCCCCGTCCGGAGATTCACTACAACCTGTCGGACTACACCAAGGAGGGCTTCAAACAGGCCCGGCAGGCCGCCACCTACATCATCACCGAGCTGCTGGGGGCCACCGAACTCACGGACCTCAAGCCGGACCCCAAGACCAACCCCGGGTTCTTCGTCTACGACGGCGAGCCCTACAGCTTCCAGGGCGCCGGGCACCTGATGGGGACTTACCGCATGGGGGACAACCCCAGGGACTCGGTGGTGGACAAGCATCAGCGCAGTTGGGATCACCGCAATCTGTTCCTGGTGGGAGACGGGGTGTTTCCCAGCAGCGGTACGTCCAATCCGAGCCTGACCATTGCCGCGTTGTCGTTCCAGGCCGCCGATGTGCTCGCCAACGAGCTCAAGGCCAGCACCGTGACGGTCCAGGCCAATCAGCCCTGGCAAGGCACCGGGGTGCAACTCAATGGGATCAGTGCGCAATTGGTGCGCTACGTCAGCGGGCGCTGGTCTGCCAGTCCGGCGGGGGGCATGGTGGACGGCCGGGGCAATCCGGTCTACATCGCCAAGTCCGGCTATACCTTGCCGGGGGCCAGCGAGGGCGCGCTGATCGGCCGCGTCGGGAGCGCTGGCACGCCCTTTCTGATCGGCGATCTGGCGCAGATACCGGCGGGCCAGCAAGGAGAGTTGCAGCTGTGCATCAATGACGACCTGGACGGGCGTTACGGTGTCGGCCTGAAGGACAACCAGGGCGCACTGACGGTGCGAGTGGAGTTTGGCGGCTTGTGACCCATCCTGGCCGGGCGTGCAGTCGGCACGCCCGGCCAGGGACTTCAGATCATGGCTTTTTTCTGGCGCAGGGCCACGGGGCCCGAACGCTGTTCGATGGCCTGTTTCAAGTCATGGCGCAGCCCCAGCAGGAACGCCAGTTCGGCCACCACGAACAGCGGGCCGACGATCAAGCCCGACAGATCATCGACAAAGGCCGGCTTGCGGCCTTCGTAGTAATGGCCGATGAACTGGATCACCCAACCGATCACGAACAGGCCCAGGCCGCTGCTCAACCACAGCCCGGTGCTTTGCGCTGCCAGCGCTTGCCCGGCCCAGACCGACAGCCCCATCAGCACACTCATCAACACGCCCAGGCGCAACTCCAGGCGCAGGTAGAACACCGCTGAGGCCAGGGCCAGCAGTACGGCCGGCGACAGCACGATGCCCGCCAGCGGCCAGGCGGGACGGGACAGCAGCACCGCCACCGCCAGAACGATCATGGGAATGCCGATAAAGTGGCTGGCGATATTGCGCGGGTCGCGGTGGTAGGCGGCGTATTGACTCAGATGATCAACGAGGCTTTTCATTGTTGTTCCTCCGTTAGGGTGGCCCGATCATGCCCGGCCGCCGATCACGGCACTGTCAGCTAGGCGACAATCACGCCGATGCCTTGAGGAAAAAACCTGTTCATGGACATGCAGCAGTGGCGTGACTGCCTGATGACCGGCCAGTGGTTCAGCCACCTGCCGGATTCCTTACAGAATAGTTTGCTCGGCGGTGCCCGCCTGCGCCGCTTGGCGCCGGGGCAATGCCTGTTCCTGCGTGGCGATCCGCCCTGCGGCTTGTACGCGGTGCTGGAAGGGACGGTGCGGGTGGGAGCCGTCAGCGAGCAGGGCAAGGAAGCCTTGCTCAGCCTGATGCAAGCGCCGCACTGGTTTGGCGAGATCTGCCTGTTCGACGGCCAGCCGCGTACCCACGATGCCTACGCCGAGGGTGCCTGCACCCTGCTTCAGGTGCCGCAGTCGAGCTTGTTGCAACTGTTGGAGCAACAGCCGCAGTACTGGCGCCAGTTCGCGCTGTTGATGAGCCACAAACTGCGCCTGGCCTTCATCAACCTGGAACAACTGAGCCTGATGCCGGCGCCGGCTCGTGTGGCCAGTCGCCTGCTGGCGATGGCCGGCGGCTACGGCGAAGTCAGCCAAAGTCGCAGCCTGCTGCAACTGCCCCAGGAGCAACTGGCGCTGATGCTCTCGCTGTCGCGCCAGACCACCAACCAGATCCTCAAGGACCTGCAGCACCAGGGCATCCTGCGCCTGAGCTACGGCGAGATCGAAATCCTCGACACCGAGCGCCTGCGCGCCCTCGCAGGCCTGTAGGCGCTGGCTTGCCAGCGAAGGAGCCCGCAAGACCGCCTTCGCCGGCAAGCCGGCTCCTACAAAATCCCGCGCGATTTCTCTGCCGATCGTAGGATCTGGCTTGCCAGCGAAGAGGCCCGCAAGACCGCCCTCGTCAGCAGCCAGCTCCTACGAACCGCGATAAGTCGAGAAGCCATAAGGGCTGAGCAACAACGGAATGTGGTAGTGCTGCTCGGTCTGCTTGACCTCGAAGATCACCGGAATCTCCGGAAAGAAGGTGTCGCGCTTGGCCTGCTTGAAGTATTCGCCGGTCTTGAACACCACCCGGTATTCACCCGCCGTCAGCGCCTGACCAGCGGGAAACAGCTCGCTGATCCGCCCCTGCTCGTTGGTCACGCCGCTGGACAGGGCTTTCCAGTCCTGGCCCACATGCTGCTCCAGGGTCACCTTGACCCCCGGTGAGGGCAAACCGTTCTCCAGGTTGAGCACGTGCACGCTCAAGGGATTGCCCGCCGCCAGGGCCAGGCTCGACAGACCGCAGAGGCCGATGGCCGCCAGGCTATTACGCAAAATATTCATGTCCCACTCCTTTCTCGATTGAACAAACAACAGACTCTGTAGCCGCTGCCGAGCCCGCGAGGCTGCGCATTAGCGCAACGCGGGCGCGGCACTCCAGTTCACTGACGTCCGGCCTCGGCCGCCAACCCCACCCGCTGTGCCGCCTGTAACGCGCACGCTTCGTCCTGCGCCGCGCCGCCCGCACCGGCAATGCCCATCGCGCCCACCAGCTGGTTGCCGGCAAACAAGGGAATGCCGCCGCCGAGCAACAACAGCTCCGGCAAGGTATTGAGATTGGCCGCCTCGGGGTTGTTGCGCGCCCGCTCGGCGAACAGCCGGGTAGGGGTCTTGGTGGACAGCGCGGTATACGCCTTGCGCTGGCTGGCGACGGTGTTGTGTGGGCCGACGCCATCAGCGCGCAGGGTCACCAAGAGGTTGCCGCCACGGTCCAGCACCGACACCACGGCCGTGCACTGGGCCAAGCTGGCGTCCGCCAACTGACGGGCGGTGGCCAGGTCCAGCTCTGCGTGACGCGGAAGTTCCGGGGCCGCCAGGGCAGTGCCGGCAAGGCCCAGACCAACGCTTAGAACGAGGGTTTTGCAGATCATGGGAAGGCTCCTGAAAGACAGGTCGCCACCTTACCCAGCGGTGCTCGTCAGAACCTCGTCAGTTGGATTACAAGTTTGTAATGGGCAATCGCGCGCGGGGCGCCTAGCCTGTGCCGATCATTTCCGAGGTGCACCATGCGTTTGCTGGTAGTTGAAGACGAAGCCAAGACCGCGAATTTTCTGGCCAAGGGGCTGGGAGAGTCCGGATTCGCTGTGGACGTGGCCCTGAACGGTCTGGACGGGCGCTATTTCATCGAGCAGCAGGAATACGACCTGATCATCCTCGACGTGATGCTCCCCGGTCTCAACGGCTGGCAGTTGCTGCAGTTGATCCGCCAGCGCGGCGCCACCCCGGTGCTGTTCCTCACCGCCAAGGACGCCATCGAAGACCGGGTCCGTGGCCTGGAACTGGGCGCCGACGACTACCTGCTCAAGCCCTTTGCCTTCGCCGAACTGCTGGCCCGGGTCCGCACTCTGCTGCGCCGCGGGCCGCTGCGCGAGGCTGAATCCTTCAGCATCGCCGACCTGGAGATCGACGTGCTGCGCCGTCGGGTCAGCCGTGGCGGCCAACGCATTGCCCTGACCAACAAGGAGTTCGCCCTGCTGCACCTGTTGGCCAGCCGCCAGGGCGAAGTGCTGTCGCGGACCCTGATTGCCTCCCAGGTGTGGAACCTGAATTTCGACAGCGACACCAACATGGTGGAAGTGGCGGTTCGCCGGCTGCGGGCCAAGGTCGACGATCCCTACATGCCCAAGCTGATCCACACCGTGCGTGGCGTCGGCTACCAGCTGGAAGCCCCGGATGAAGCGCTCTAGTTCCATCGCCTGGCGGCTGGCCCTGGCCTTTGCCGCGGTCTGCGCCCTGGTGCTCAGCGTGATCG
Organism: Pseudomonas sp. B21-059; assembly: GCF_026016285.1. Classification (NCBI taxonomy): domain Bacteria; kingdom Pseudomonadati; phylum Pseudomonadota; class Gammaproteobacteria; order Pseudomonadales; family Pseudomonadaceae; genus Pseudomonas; species Pseudomonas sp. B21-059. Next base: position 216,259 of record NZ_CP087201.1, read on the forward strand.
GGGTGTTCCTCTACCGCTCCCTGGCCGAGGAAATCGCCTACCGCGACGACCTCGCCCTGTTGGGACGTCTGGAACAGGTGCGCGCCCTGCTGCAGGACAGCGACAGCCTGGACGCCCTGCAAGCCCGGCCCCGGCTGTACCAGAACATGCTGGGCAACCAGGAAAGCCTGCTGCTGGTGCTGCGGGCCGATGGCTCGACGGTGATCGGCATCAACCCCCGGCAACAGCGCTTGCCCGAGTTGCTGCCGATTGCCCGTGAGCAACGCCCGCAACGCCGCGACATCCTCCTCTGGCCGGGCAGCGACCAGGTTCCGGTGGCCCTGCTGGCGGGGCAGGCCAGCGGCCCCAAGGGCGAGGCGCTGACGGTGATTGCCGGGAAGGTACTCAGCGAGCGCGAGCAGATGCTCGCCAGCTACCGCCTGCGCCTGTACCTGGCGGTAGGCCTGGGGGCCTTGCTGGCCTTCGCCCTGGGCTTGCTGTTATTGCGTCGGGGCTTGCAGCCGCTGCGCCAGCTCAGCGAGTCGGTGCGCGAGATCGATCTGCGCAGCCTCGACCGACGCCTGCACACCAGCGGCATCCCGGCCGAATTCCACGAGCCGGTGCAAGCCTTGAACGCCATGCTGGCGCGCCTGGAGGAGAGCTTTCAGCGCTTGTCGCAGTTCTCCGCCGACCTGGCCCATGAAATCCGCACGCCGTTGCACAACCTGTTGGGCAGCAACGGCCTGGCCCTGAACCAGCCCCGCAGCGCCGCGGAGTACCAGGAAGTGCTGGCCTCCAACATGGAGGAGTTCGAGCGTCTGGGACGCATGGCCGAGAACCTGCTGTTCCTGGCCCGGGCCGAGCAGGCCGATGCGGCGCTGGACCGCCAACTGCTGTCACTCTCGGGCGTCGGCGCGCAGTTGTGCGACTACTTCGAAGCCCTGGCCGATGACCGGCAAATCCGTCTGGAGAACGGTTTTTACGGCGAGCTGCTGGCCGACCAGCAACTGCTGCAACGGGCCCTGGGCAACCTCCTGGCCAACGCCGTGCGCCATGCTGACGGGGGGTCGCTGATCCGCCTGCGGCGCCGCGACGAAGCCGGCTGGTGCTGGCTGCAGGTGCACAACCAGGGGCCGGCGATTGCCCCTGAGCATCTGCCCCGGTTGTTCGACCGCTTCTACCGGGTCGACCCGTCCCGCGCCGAACCGGGGGATTCCGGCGGCCTGGGCCTGGCCATCGTGCGCTCGATCATGCTGCTGCATGGCGGTCAGGTGCGGGTCGCGAGCGAGGGGCAGGCCACGGTGTTCGAACTGGGTTTTGCGGTTCTTTAACGGTGACCGGATCAACGGGTCAGGCTGCGCGCCACACCGGTTTTCCAGGCCTCGCTCATGGCCTCGGCCATGCCCTTGAAGGCGGGATGCGCCGCGCTATAGACCTGCATCTCGCCCATCGCCTGTGCCATGCCGTGCTCGACCTGTTGCAACAGTTCATGGCTGCGGCCTTCGCTGAGGTTGCAGGCCGTGCGGGCGAAGCGCAGCAGCGCCTGGCGTTTGGGCCAGGCCTTGGAGCCTCCCAGCAATAGCGCCAGGCTGTCCGCCTTGATGTAGACCGACGTGGTCACCAGATCAAAGGCCGGTGCCAGGCTGACGGGGGCTTCCACATCCGTGTCGGGGTACAGCACGCCGAAGTTCTTCAGATGGGCATCGCCATTTCTCAGTCCGGCCGACAACGCCACGATCTTGAAGAATGACTCCAGGGCCCGGTTCAGTAGGTGTGGGGAGACAAAGGCCTTGATCTGTTTCGCCGCGCCTTCGTAGGAGCCGTCGTACTTGGCTTTTGCCGGCCAGGCGTTGAGCACGCAGAAATCCTCGAAACCCAGGTAGCCCTGGGCGCTCAGGTCGAAACGTTTGACCACCAGGAACTGGCCATTCTGGCTGAGTTCGATCTCCGGCACTGGCAGGCCGGCATGCAGCGCCGCACGCATGCAGAAGAATTCGTTGGCGGCCAGGTGGGGGTATTGATCGGCGCGAAAAGCCTTCACCAAATGAGTAGCGCCGCGATGGGTCAGGCGTTCGACGCTGTTGGTGCTGTCGCGGATCAGGACTTTGGGCTGCACCCCGGAAACCCCTGAATACTGGCCATAGGTCGCCAATAGATCCTCGAACAGTCCCTCGGCACCGTCATGCACCAACAGGTCCTCCAGGCTGGTTTCCGGCAGCGGCGCCTGGGGTGATTGCGTTGTGCTGATGGCCACCCGACCCAGTTGGTGCGGCCCCACGATCGATAACAGAGCGAAGTCGTCGAAACCGCGCACCGCCTTGCTGAAACGGCGCAGCAGTTCATCACGCAGCGAACCTTCCGGCAGGTGCATATCGAACACCGGTAGCAGGCCTCGATCCCAGCCATAGCTCGCCAGGCGTGGCGGCATGGTCAGCGAGACCGCGTCGCGGGGCGAGGTGTTGTCGCTGTAGGTGAAAACCGAGTCCGCCTGCGCCTGGCCACGGCCGAGAGTGCCCACCGCCATGCCGGCCACCCGGATGTGCAGCCGCTGTTGCTCAGTCATGGAAATGCGCCTGTTTCAGGCTGTCCAGGGTCGGGCGTTGCCGGGGGCGGGGCACGGCGCTGAGCTCGTAGCCAAAACCATTGAGAATGGCTTCGACCTTGCGCAAGCCGATTTCGGTAATGGTGTTGTTTTCAATCCCCGAGATAGTGGCGCGGCTCATGCCGTATTGTGCTGCCAGTGCCTGCTGCGAGAGCTTGCGCTCTTTGCGCAGGGTCCGGATCAGTTGTCCAAGGCTTTCCATGGGATTTATTCCGCATTGTATGCAATGCATTTTTACTGAAAAATTATTTAATGCATCCTATTTGATGCATTGTGCAGTGTAGATCGGCAGGGTCTTTTTCGCGGGATTTTTTACTGGTGGAGGTTGCACCCGTCGCTGCACCTGTAGGAACCGGCTGGCCGGCGCAGGGGCTCAACGCAAACCGTCGCGAAACTGCCCCGGGGTCATCCCGGTCCAGCGTTTGAACGCCCGGCTGAAGCTGCTGGCATCGGCAAAGCCCAGCAGGTAGCTGATTTCGCTCAGGGAGCATTCCAGGTCCCGCAGGTGCAGCAGGGCGAGGTTCTCCCGGCATTCGTTGAGCAGGGTGTCGAAGCGCGTGCCTTCATCCGCCAGGTGCCGTTGCAGGCTGCGCAGGCTCAGGTGCAGGGCCTGGGCGACTCGTTCCGCGGAGGGTTCGCCTTCCGGCAATTGGGCTTCGATCACGCCGCGCACCTTGCGCTCCCAGGTCAGCGGCCGCAGTTGCAACAGGGTGCGCTTGAGCACCGCTTCGTTGTGCTCGGCCAGTTCCGGGTTGGCGTCGTCCAGGTGGCTGTCGAAATCGTGCAGGCCGAATTCCAGGCAGTCGTCGGCGGCGGCAAAGTGCACCGGGCAGCGGAACACCTTGTGCCACTGGCTCGGGTCCGCCGGGGCCGGGCGCCGCAAATGCACGGCCAGCGGCGCGTAGTCGCGGCCCAGGCGGTTGCGGCAGGTGCGCACGTAGATCGCGGCAAACGCGTCGATGGCCTCGATGGCCGGCTGCGGCGCGCCTTCGGGCACCTTGAGGAAGAACCGGTAGCGGTCCGGCTCGCGGGTCAGGGCCAGTTCCAGGGCGTCGCTGACCACCTGGTGATAACGCACGATGCGCTCGAACACTTCCCGCAGGCTGCCGCTGGCCACCAGGGCGTAGCCCAGGGCATGAAAGGTGGTGGGGCTGACAAAGCGCGACACCCGCAGGCCAATGGCCGGGTCGCCGCTGGCCTGCACGGCGAGATGCCACAGGCGGGTGGTGGCCGACAGCGGGTAGCGGGCGTTGGGGTCGTCCATCAATTGCGGGTCGAGCCCGGCTGCGCGGCACAGTGCGTCGCTGTCGAGGTCGAGGGCGTCCAGTTGCTTGCGCAAGGCGCGGGTCCAGCTGGCAAGGGAAGTGGCTTCGGTCATGCGATTGGCGCGTCCGGTCAACAGGTTGGCGTTTACGGCTAGGGCCCGGAGCCGGGGCTCGGGGCAGGATGCACACATCACTGACCAGAGGATGGAATCATGCAGGGTATTTCTGCAAGCCCCGAGCGGATGAACGCACAACAGCGAGCGGCGCACATTCGCCAGGTGGTCCTGGCCCGGGGCGATGAACTGCGCCGGCGCTTTCCCTTGCTGCGGCACCAGGACGCCTTGGGCGCGGGGATTTTGCTATTTGCCCTGTCCGGGATGCTGGGGTCAGCGGCGCTCTATATCGGTGGCTACCTGACTTGGTGGGCGTGCCTGCTGCTCAACGCGTTCTTCGCTTCCCTGACCCACGAGCTGGAACACGACCTTATCCACAGCATGTACTTTCGCAAGCAGCGCCTGCCCCACAACCTGATGCTGGCGCTGGTCTGGCTGGCGCGGCCGAGCACCATCAACCCCTGGGTGCGGCGCCACCTGCACCTGAATCACCACAAGGTGTCCGGCAGCGAGAGCGATATCGAAGAGCGCGCCATCACCAACGGCGAACCCTGGGGCATCGCCCGCCTGCTGATGGTCGGGGACAACATGATGGCGGCCTTCATCCGCCTGCTGCGGGCGCCGGGGGCCAGGCACAAGCTGCGCATCCTCAGCCGCACCCTGGCGGTGTACGCGCCGCTGGCCCTGCTGCATTGGGGCGCCTGGTACCTGTTCCTCGGCTTTCACGCCGCCAATGGCGTCGCCGCGTTGCTCGGCAGCCCGATCCAGTGGTCGCAGGACACCCTGGCGCTGATGCACGGCATCGATATTGCCGTGGTGGTGATCATCGGTCCCAACGTGCTGCGCACCTTCTGCCTGCACTTTGTCAGCTCCAACATGCACTACTACGGCGATATCGAACCGGGCAACGTGATCCAGCAGACCCAGGTGCTCAACCCCTGGTGGATGTGGCCGCTGCAGGCCTTCTGCTGCAACTTCGGCAGCACCCACGGCATCCATCATTTCGTGGTCAAGGAGCCCTTTTACATCCGCCAGCTGACGGCGCCGGTGGCACACAAGGTGATGGCCGAGATGGGCGTGCGCTTCAACGATTTCGGCACCTTTGCCCGGGCCAACCGCTTTCATCCCGTGGAGCAGGTGACCACGCAACCTGCGCATAACGCCCGGGCTTGAGGGGGCGGACTGTCTTTCTGGTTAAATATCCAAGGACCGATAACGTTAAGCCAAGGTCACGCGGCGCCGGGAAACGCCCGGAATCCGCGAAGGGGCAACGACAGGGAGACGCTATGAACAGTGCGCTAAGGCGATTGATCGCCGTTGCCTTGATGAGTGTGGGCAGCGTGTCGCTGGCCGACTCGGTGGTGGAAGGCCGCGACGAGGCGCTGGCGCTGAGTATCTTGAAGCATCTGGAAGTGAACGGTTTTCCGCAATTCCTTAAGGCCGCGGCACTACCCGGACGGCACCACGCTGGGCCAGACGCCCTATCGGATCTACGAGAAGGCCGCAGACGCCGATGGCACCTACAGCGCGACGGACGAAGAACAAAGCTGGATCTACAGCGTCAGCGTGATGGAGCAGGGGAAGCAGGGCATCACCATCTGTTTTGTCGACCAGAACCTGCACGGCAGCTACCTGGCCGCTTCGCCGTTGCGGGTCGAGAAAAACCGGGCGGGGCATTACGTTGTGGTCAAGGAACTGCCAACAACCCCGGCCTGCCGCATCACCCGAGGCTGAGGCCAGCGCCTGGCGCAGCCCGGTGTATTCACCGACAACCCAAACGCACCGCGTAGGAGCCGGCTTGCCGGCGAAAGGGCCCTGGAGACTTGTGTTGTTCTGGAGGACGCTTTCGCTGGCGAGCCAGTTTCTACGCTGGCCCGCTCTTGCACGGTCCGGTTCATAGCCAGCTCCTACAAGCTCAATCCGGCTGGAACGGCGATTCGCTGAGGATCACTCCGGTTTCATCCACATAACGCTGCCATTCCTCCAGCAGCGTGCGCAGTTTTTCCGGTTGGCGCTGGGCCAGGTCGTGAACCTCCCCCGGGTCCTGGCCCAGGTCATACAACTGCCAGGTCGCCGGCCCCACCGGCCCGGGGATGTACACCGCCTTCCACTGGCCCTGGCGAATCGCCCGGCGGCCGAACAGCTCCCAGCCGGTCACCGTGTGCTGGTCATGCACCTGGGCGGTTTCGCCGGAGAGAAAGCCCAGCCAGGACTTGCCCCGCAGCGGCGCCACATCGCGTCCGCGCCAGCGCTTGCCGGGGTGACGCACGCCGGCCAGGTCGAGCAGGGTCGGGGTGATGTCCATCACCGTGCCGAAGCCGTGGCTGATCTGTCCCTTGAGCGGCAACTGCGGGTAGTGCAGCAGCGCCGGCACACGAATCCCGCCCTGGGTGGTGAAGGCCTTGAACAGCCGCGATGGCGCCGTGGCCGCCTGGGCCCAGGCCGGGCCGTACCAGACGTAGGAGTTGGCCCGGCCGATGTTTTCCAGGCGGTTGTCGTAGTGCCGGTTGAGGTAAGTGAGCAGCTCCGGTCCGAACTTGGGAAAGGCTTCCAGCAGTGCGCCCTCGGCGCCGTTGTCGGACATGAACAGGATCAGGGTGTTGTCCAGTTGCCCCTGCTGGCGCAGGTAGTCCACCACCCGGCCGATGTTCCAGTCCATGCGCTCGACCATCGCCGCATACACCTCCATGGCCCGCGCCGAAACCTGCCGCTGTTCGTCGCTGAGGGCGTCCCACTCGGCGTTGAGGTTGATCAGCGGATGAGGCTCGACCTCGGCCTCGATCAGGCCCAGGGCCTTGAGTTTTTCCAGGCGTTCCAGGCGCAGCACCTCGGGGCCAGCGTCATAGCGGCCGCGGTACTTGGCGACGATCTCCGCCGGGGCCTGCAGCGGCCAGTGGGGCGCCGAGAACGGCAGGTAGGCGAAGAACGGCCGGCTCTGGTCGCGCTCTTTCAGGTACTGCAAAAGCTTGTCGCCGAAGGCATCGGAGGAATAGAAATCCGCCGGCAGTTCATCGATGAAGCGATCGTCCTCGATGTACAGCGCCGGAGTGGATTTGAGCAGCCCGGGGGTGTGCTCATCGTAGGTGGGCTCGAAGCCGTAGTGATTGGCCGCCCCCGGCAGCAGCGAAAACGAACGCTCAAAGCCCCGGGCATGGGGCGCGCGCTCGGCGGTGAGCCCCAGGTGCCATTTGCCGCTCATCAGGGTCTGGTAGCCGGCCTCGCGCAGCAGTTCCGGCAGGGCCACCACCCGGTCATTGAGGTAACCCTCGTAGCCCGGCTTGCCGATCAATTCGGGGGTCAGGGCTTCGGCCATGGTGCCGATCCCGGCGATGTGATGGTCGGTGCCGGTGAGCAGCATGGAGCGGGTCGGCGAGCAGGTCGGGGCGGTGTGGAAGTCGGTCAGGCGCAGGCCACCTGCGGCCAGGGCATCGAGGTTCGGCGTGGCGATCTCGCCACCGAAGGCGCCGAGGTCGGAGAAGCCCAGGTCGTCGGCCAGGATCACTAGAAAGTTGGGACGTTGCGGCATCGCGGCACTCCTGTTCAGCAGGCAATGAAGGTCAAGGGCAGGTTGCGGATCTGCACCGGCTGCGGCGCCTGGTAGTGATCATCGCTGGTGAGTTCGTGGAGCAGTTCTTCACGCAGTTGGTGGAAGTCGAAACCGCTGCGCTGGCGTGGGTGCGGCAGGGCCACCTCGACCACGCGCTTGATGCGGCCTGGGCGCGGTTCCATCACCACCACTCGGTCGGCGAGGAAGATCGCTTCCTCGACATCGTGGGTCACCAGCACCGTGGTGATTTTTGCCCGCTCGCGGATCGCCAGCAGCTCGTCCTGCATCTGCTGGCGGGTCAGGGCATCGAGGGCGCCGAAGGGTTCGTCCAGCAGCAGGATGCGCGGGCTGGCCACCAGCCCACGGGCAATGGCCACCCGCTGCGCCATGCCGCCAGAGAGCTGATGGGGATAGGCCCGGGTAAAGTCCTTGAGCCCTACCAGCTCGATGAAATCGTCGATCCGCCGCTGGCGCTCGGCGGCGCTCAGGGGCTCGTTGACCAGGCCCAGGCCGATGTTCTCGGCCACGGTCAGCCAGGGGAACAGACGGTGCTCCTGGAACACGATGCCGCGTTCACTGCCGATGCCGCTGACGGCCTGGCCGTCGACCCGGATCTCGCCGCGAAACTCGGTGTCCAGGCCAATCAGCAGGCGCAGCAGGGTGGACTTGCCGCAGCCGCTGGAGCCGACGATGGCGACGAACTCGCCGTCGGCGATGTCCAGGTTGAATTCGCGGATCGCCTCCACCTCGCCACCGGCGACGGCGAAGCTCTTGCCCACGTGATTGAAACTGACCAGGGGTGCGTTCATGCGTGTCTCCAGCGGGTGGCGCGGGTTTCGAGTTGTTGGCCCAGCAGATTGAGCAGGGCCCCGGTCAGGCCCACCAGGAGCATGCCGGCCATGATCAGATCCATGCGCAGCAGTTGCTGGGCGCTGATCATCTGGCTGCCGATGCCGCCATTGGACGGCATGAAATATTCCGCGCCGATGGTGCCCATCCAGGCGTAGATCAGGCTGATGCGCAGGCCGGCGAAAATCCCCGGCGCCGCGCCGGGTAGCACCAGCCGCCGCAAGCGTTGCCAGAGGTTCAGGCGCAGTACCTGGGCGGCCTCCGCCAGTTGCGGTGACAGCTGGGCAACGCTGCGCTGGGTGGCGATGAATAACGGGAAGAAGGCGGCCAGGGCGACGAACACCCACTTGGCCAGCTCCCCCAGGCCGAACCAGGCGGTGAGCAGCGGCACCCAGGCGAAAATGGCGATCTGGCGAATGGCGGCCAGGGTCGGCCCCAGCAGTCGTTCACTGAGGCGCGACAGCCCCAGCAGCAGGCCAAGGGCCAGGCCCAGTCCGCCACCCAGGGCCAGGCCGCCGAGGGCGCGACCCAGGCTCAGGCCCATGCCTCCCAGCAAGCTGCCGTCCCGCAGGCCGTCGACAGTGGTGCTGAGTACTGCCAGCGGGCTTACCAGGATGTTGGCGTCCACCCATTGCCCTGCGCTCGCCACTTGCCACAGGGCCAGCAAGGCCAGGGGCAGCAGCCAGGGTTGCAGGCGTTGCCAGCCCTGGTAGCGCGGGCCACGGCGCAGAGCGGCGGTGGCCGGGTGCGGCCAGTGCACCAGGGTGCGATCCAGCCAGCCGATGCCGCGGTCCATGCACACCCCCAGCACGCCGATCACCAGGATGCAGACGAAGACGATATCCAGCATGAACAGCTGCCGCGCCCAGACCATCAGGTAGCCGATGCCTTCGCTGGAGGCCAACAGCTCCACCGCCAGCAACGAAGTCCAGCCGGTGGCCAGGGCCAGGCGCACCCCGGCCATGAACGCCGGCAGCGCGGCGGGCAGCACCAGGCGGCGGATCAGCAAGGCCGGGGGCAGGCGCAGCACTGCGGCGGCTTCTCGCAGCTTGGGCTGGGCATCACGCACGCCCACCAGGGTGTGCAAGGTCACCGGCACCACCACGGCCTTGACCAGCACCACCAGCTTGAGCACTTCGCCGATGCCGAAAAACACCATGAACAAGGGAATCCAAGCCAGGGTCGGAATCTGTGCCAGGGCGCCGAAGGTGGGGTACACCAGACGCTCCAGACGCCGACTGAAACCCAGGGCGCCGCCCAGCAGGGCCCCGGCGGCGATGCCGGCCAGCAAGCCCCAGAACAGCCGTTGCAGGCTGATCGCCAGGTGGCTCCACAGCTCGCCGCGGCCCAGCTCCAGGGCGCTGCTCCAGACCAGGGCCGGGGCCGGCAGGATCTGCTCGCTCATCCACAGGTTGCGGCTGGCCAGCCACCACAGGACGAACAGGCTCAGGGGCAGCAGCCAGGGCAGCAGGCGCTGATGGATTGCGGGCCAGCCCGGGCGTCCGTTGGACGGTGCCGCCAGGGGCAGGCTGAGCAGGGAAACACGGGCCATGGATGACCTCCGTCGTCGGGTGCTGCATGGCGTGGGTCGATGCCGTAGGCGCTGGCTTGTCAGCCAATCAGCGCTTGAGGACTACGCAAGGCTGGCGGGCCGCTGCGCCGGCAAGCTGACTCCTACGGCATATGCATTGCAGTTCTATTAAATTTCTTATCGATTCTATTAAGAGATAAGAGAAGCCATTTAAGGCTTCTGCCCGACACGCATCCAATGCATTTGAAGAATATTTTTCATGCATTTCATGCATGTTCCCGGGGATGCCCGTGGGCACTGATTTATTCGAATGAGTTATTAAAATGTGAATTTATAGTATTTAAATGTTGATCGATTCCGTGCCTACCTTCTGCTCCTCACAGCCTTTGCCATCAGGAGCCGCACCCATGAACCTTCCCTTCAAACGCGTGATCAGCCTGTTCGCCGCGCCGGCCCTGGCGGGACTGCTGGGTTGCCTGCCGCTGCTGGCCCAGGCCGCCGAGCTCAAGGAAATCCGCATCGCCGTGCCCGACCTCAGCGCCGGCACCCAGCACAGTGGTGGCGGAGTGGTGGACGTGCTGCGCCAGCAACAGATCTTCGAAAAGGCCTTTGCCGACCAGGGCATCCAGATCCAGTGGAATTTCTTCAAGGGCGCGGGGCCGGTGATCAACGAAGCCTTCGCCAACGGCCAGGTGGACCTGGCCTATCTCGGGGATCTGGCGGCCATCATCGGCAAGTCCAATGGCCTGGATACGCGTTTGCTCAGCGCCTCGGCCCGTGGGGTCAAGCATTACCTGGGGGTGGTGCCGGGCTCAGGGATCAAGACCCTGGAAGACCTCAAGGGCAAGCGTGTGGCGGTGTTCCGGGGCACCGCCACCCAGCTGTCGTTCGATGCCGCCCTGGCCAGCCGGGGCCTGAGCGAGAAGGATCTGAAAGTGGTCAACCTCGACTTCAACGCGGCGGTGGCGGCCCTGGCGGCCAAGCAGATCGACGCCTCCTGGGGCAGCACCGGGCTTTCCGCCCTGCGCAGCAAGGGGCTGGCCGAACTGCCCCTGAGCACCAAGGACCTGGGCGGCGCCGGCAGCGTGCAGAGCGTGCTGGTGGGCGCCGGCAAATTTGTCGACGAGCATCCCGAAGCCGTTGAAAAACTGCTCAAGGCCCAGCAGCAGGCCGTAGAGTGGCTGACCCAGGACAGCAACAAGGACGCCTATATCCAGCTGGTGTCGGGCTTGGCCAGCTACCCGCCGGTGATCCTGCAGGAAGACCTCAAGGACCAGCGCCTGAGCGAGATCTTCCCCTCGACCCTGGACCCGGTGTTCCTCGGCAAACTGCAGGATTCGGTGGATCTGGCGGCCAAGGAACGGTTGATCCGCAAGCCGTTCAAGGTGGAGGCCTGGGTCGCCCCACCGCTCGCCGCCGCCGGCCTGTAACCCCCTTCCTGAACCCCTGTAGCCGCTGCCGCAGGCTGCGCCCGGCACCGTAGGGGCCGCCGGGGCCGGCAACGCGGTCTACCTGGAGGAACCGGGTGCCGTCTTGCGCCGACTGCGTCGTCGTTCGCAGCCTGCGGCAGCGGCTACAAGGCTGCGTTCGGCACCGTGGGGGGCGCTGGGCCGGCAACGCGGTTTATCTGGAGGAACCGGGTGCCTCTTGCGCCGACTGCGTCGTCGTTCGCAGCCTGCGGCAGCGGCTACAGGGTTAGACGGCGATGCCGTGGGTTTGCTGGTCGACCGCCACCAGCACTTCGATCAACTTGCGCGCCGCTGGCGACAGGCGAAAACCGCTGCGGCTGACGATGCCGCAGCGGGCATTCAGGCTTTCGATGTTCTGCGGCAGGTTGCGCCAGTGCAGCAGCACCAGCGACCCCTGTTCGATGTCTTCGGCAAAGGCCTCGGCGGTGCCCACGCCAATGGCATTGGACTGGCGGACGATCTTCACCAGCGCCGGAAAGTGTTCAGTCTCGATGGTCGGTGAAAAGTCGATGCGTCCGCTGAGGTTGGCCAAAAGCTTGCGAATCCCCGGAGGGATCAGGGTGGTGGCCAGGGGGTAGTCGAACATGTCGTTGGTGGACAGGCTTTCCTTGGCCAGCAGCGGGTGCCCGGGGCGGCAGAAGAACACCCCGCGCTTGGGCGTCAGCGGCTGGGTCTGGTAGTTCGGATCGGCCTCGAAATGGCGGATGTCGGCGATAAAGAATTCGATCTCTTCGCGGTTCAGGCTGCGGCTGAGTTTCTCCCAGTTATCCACGGCAAAGCAGGTGCGCACCTTGGGGTGGGCGCTGCTGAACTGCGCCACCGCGTCGGGCACCAGTTTCACCGCCGGCGCCGGGCCGCAGCCGAAGCGCACCTCGCCGGCATCGAGCTTGGTCATCTGGGTCACTTCGCTGCTGAGCAAGGCCGCGCCCTGTACCAGGCTCAAGGCGTGCTGCAGCACCACCTGGCCTTCCGGGGTGGGGCGCAGATCCTTGTTGCCACGGTCCACCAGTACGCAGCCGAACTCCTGCTCCAGGCCCTGGATACTGCGGCTGAAGGCCGGTTGGGTGATGCCCATCGCGTCGGCGGCACGGACAAAACTGCGGTGTTCATTGAGGGCGATGAAGTAACGCAATTGGCGAAGATCCATATGCTTTCCCGGCATCCGAAAAATAGCTCGAAGGCATTTGCGACGAGTGAGGAATGAGGTTTTAAATGCAAGCTCTTATTCCGTCAACGAAGCATGTAGTTATCTATTAGATCCAAATTGAATATAGATAGAGCGTTGTTTCGCGGCGGTTCCCACCGTAAGCAGTCGATGAGGGTGTACCTGATGAGCAATGCCGCCTTAGCCGTTAAACCCGCTGTTGATGCCCTTGATATCCACCCGGTGGCCGGTCGCATCGGCGCCGAGATCCGTGGCGTGCAATTGTCCGGCGACCTCGACGCCGGCACCGTGGACGCCATCCAGCAGGCGCTGGTGCAGTACAAGGTGATCTTCTTCCGCGGCCAGACCCACCTCGACGACCAGAGCCAGGAAGCCTTCTCCCACCTGCTGGGCGAACCGGTGGCCCACCCCACCGTGCCGGTGCGCGACGGCACCCGCTACCTGTTGGAACTGGACGGCGCCGAGGGTCAGCGGGCCAACTCCTGGCACACCGACGTGACCTTCGTCGACGCCTACCCGAAAGCCTCGATCCTGCGTTCGGTGGTGGCCCCGGCTTCCGGTGGCGACACGGTGTGGGCCAACACCGCCACCGCGTACAACGAACTCTCGGCGGAACTGCGGGAACTCGCGGACAAGCTCTGGGCGGTGCACAGCAACGAATACGACTACGCCGGGGCCAAGCCTGATGTCTCGGCGGAGAAGCTGGAGCGTTACCGCAAAGTCTTCACCTCCACCGTATTCGAGACCGAGCACCCGATCGTCCGCGTGCACCCCGAAAGCGGCGAAAAGAGCCTGGTGCTGGGGCACTTCGTCAAGCGCATCAAAGGCTATTCCCAGGCCGATTCGGCGCACCTGTTCAACCTGCTGCAAAGCCACGTCACCCGCCTGGAAAACACCGTGCGCTGGCGCTGGAGCGCCGGTGACGTAGCGATCTGGGACAACCGCTCGACCCAGCACTACGCCGTGGACGACTACGGCACCCAGGACCGCATCGTGCGCCGCGTGACCCTCAAGGGCGACGTTCCGGTGGGCGTGCATGGCCAGCGCAGCCAGACCATCAAAGGCCTCTGACCCGCCCCACGGGCATTTACCCGATGAACCTGCCCACTGTAGGAGCTGGCTTGCCAGCGAATGCGCCCCAGAGAGCGCTGCAAGGCTCAAGGGCTTGTTCGCCGGCAAGCCGGCAAGCCGGCTCCTACGGGTGAAGGTGCAGGTACGGGAGGGGGTTACCACACGCCAATCTGCACCAGCTTTTCGCTTTCCGGTTCGCCGTAGCGGAAACGCTGGCCCCGCAGGTCGATCTCTTCATGGCTGATGGTGGTGCGGCGTTTCAGGCCGCGCAGCCATTCCAGCAGATACCCCAGGTGTTCTTCACGCACCGCGGCATAGGCCGGGTCCGCCCCCAGGTCATGCAGCTCCTGTGGGTCGTTGTGCAGGTCGAACAGCTGTGGGCGAAAGCCGTCGTAGGCCAGGTACTTCCAGCGTTCGCTGCGCACCATGGTCATGCGGCAACGGTCGATGGGCTGGCCCAGGCGCTCCCGGGCCGGGGCCTGGAAGGCGTAGTCGTATTCGCTGATGGCGTAGCGGCGCCAGTCCGGTTCGGCGCCGTGCAGCAGCGGGATCAGCGAGCGGCCTTCCAGGCGATGTTCGGCTCCCGGCAGGCCCAGGGCCTCAACAAAGGTCGGCAGGGCGTCGATGGTTTCCACCAGGCGTTCATCCACCGTGCCGCGGCTGCTGTCCGCCGCCGCGCGCGGGTCGCGAACAATCAGCGGCACGCCCACCGCCGGCTCCAGCAGAAACTCCTTTTCCCCCAGGTAGTGGTCGCCAAGGAAGTCGCCGTGGTCGCTGGTGAAGACGATCAAAGTGTCGTCCCAGCGGCCGTTGCTCTGGAGGAAATCGAACAGTCGGCCCAACTGATCGTCCACCTGCTTGATCAGCCCCATGTAGGTTGGTACCACATTCAGGCGCACTTCATCCCGGGAAAAATTCAGGCTTTCTTCATGCTGGCGGAAGGCGGCGTAGACCGGGTGATCGTTGAGCTGCCCAGGCGCCGCGCGCACGGCCGGGATGACCTGCTCGGGGCCATACAGGGCGTGGTAGGGCGCGGGGGCGATGTAGGGCCAGTGCGGCTTGATGTAGGACAGGTGCAGGCACCAGGGTTGCTCGCCCTGTTCGCTGATGAAGTCGATGGCGCGGTCGGTGGTGTAGACGGTTTCCGAATGTTCCTCGGCGACCCGGGCCGGCAGGTGCGCGTTGCGCATCTTCCAGCCGCTGAGGATCTGCCCCTGCTCGCCGGCTCCAGCGTTGGCCCAGTCGTGCCAGGGGTTGCGCCCGTCATAGCCCAGCTTGCGCAGGTAATGGGTGTAGGGCGCCGACTCGCGTTTGTCATCGAACAGCGGGTCGTCGGGGTAGATGCCGTCGTGGCGCAAGTAGGGCTCGAAGCCGACTTCGTTCAGCGCCTCGGCTTGCGGGCTTTCGGGGTCGATGGCCAGGCGTTGCAGGGCATCGAGGTTGGGCGTGGCGTGGGTCTTGCCCACCAGCGCGGTGCGAATGCCGTAGGGCCGCAGGTAGTCCCCCAGGGTCAGTTCCTCCAGGGGCAGGGGCACGGCGTTCCACGCCACCTGATGGCTGCTGACATAGCGCCCGGTGTAGGCCGACATCCGTGATGGGCCGCAGATGGTGCCCTGGGTGTAGGCGCGGCTGAAGCGCACCCCGGCGGCGGCCAGGCGATCGATGTTCGGGGTGTGCAGGTGTGGGTGGCCGTAGCACGAGAGGTAATCCCGGCGCAGCTGGTCGCACATGATGTAGAGCACGTTGCGCACGTGCGGATGGGTATTGGACATGGGGGTCACCGAGGGGAAGACAGGCGAGTTTTTTCGCCTCCGGCGGGGCCTCCCGGCAAGCGCATTTGCCGAATAGTTTTGATGCAGGGCGTGCATCGCTCAGGTCCTTGTAGCCGCTGCCGCAGGCTGCGATCGACCGCGCAGCGGCCGCCGGGGATTTGCCGTGGATGGCCGGGGCGAGGACTGTGTCCTCGTTCGCAGCCTCGCAGGCTCGGCAGCGGCTACAGGTGCAAGCGCAGGGGGGCGAGTGTCGGGGCGGGACGCCAGTCAGGGGCTCAGACGGCCAGATTGTCGAGGGACGGCAGCGCTTCGTCCTGTTCGTCGATGGCCTTGATCTCTTCGATCATCGCCGCCGCCAGGGGCGACAGGCGATAGCCGGCGCGGCTGACGATGCCGTAGCGGGTGTAGAGCTCTTCCAGGTCGTCGGCCAGGCCGTCGATCTTCAGGCACACCAGTTCGCCCTTGGCGTTGTGCAAGGCATCGCTGTAGGAGCCGACGATGCCGATGGCGTCCGAGCGCATGACCACGCCCAGCAGGCTGTAGCTGTTTTCGCATTCCACGTTGGGCGTGAAGTCCGGCTTGCCGCTCAGGTCGACAATCACTTTGCGCAGGTTCGGCGGGCGGATGGTCACCGCCAGCGGGTAGCTCATCAGCTCACTGGCGCTGACGCTGGCGCGCTGGGCCAGGGGATGCCCGGCGCGGCAGCAGAAATGCCATTTGCGTGGGCGTAGGCGCTGGGTCAGGTAATCCGGGTCGGCTTCGAAGTGGCGGGTGTCGGCGACGAAGAACTCGAACTCTTCGCTGAGCAGGCGCTTGCTCAGGCTTTGCCAGTCATCCACCTGGAACTGCACCCGGGCCTTGGGGTAGCGCCCGATAAAGCTGCCGATGGCCCGGGGAATCAACCCCGAGGCTGGGGCCGGGCCGCAGCCGAAACGCAACTCTCCCGCCTCCAGGCCATTGAACTGGCTGATCTCGTTGGCCATCTGCTGGGCCCCACTGACCAGCCGACGCGCATGTTCCAGCAGTAACTGGCCCTGTTTGGTCGGCGCCAGATCCTTGCGCCCGCGATCCACCAGCTGGCAGCCAACGCTGTGTTCCAGGGCCTGGATGCTGCGACTGAAGGCCGATTGCGAGAGGTTCACCGCCGCTGCGGCCGCGACAAAGCTGCGCTGTTCAGCGAGGGCGATGAAGTGACGGAGCTGGCGCAGATCGATATGCATTTTTCACATAAAAAATATCGGGGAAATGCATTGGCTATGCATTAGGTCGACTCCTTATAAAGGCAATCTCTTATGCAGTAAATCTTTGTAAAAACATAAATAAATAACTTTAAGGAATATACGAGGCTGTATATTTTCTGACCAGGAGCCGCCCATGAGCCCGTTGTCCCTCGCGTCACCCCTCTCGCCCCGGCGGCTCAAGCGCCTGCCCCTGGCGCTGTTGCTGGCCGGCAGCGCCAGTTGGACGCCGACCTGGGCCGAAGAGGCCCCGGCGCCGGACACCGCGCCGGCCAAGAACAGCGCCAACAAGACCCAGGCCGACGATGGCCAGTTGCAAACGGTGACCGTGACGGCTCGCCGCCGCGAGGAAAGCTCGCAGAGCGTGCCTACGCCGATGAGCGTGGTCAGCGGTCAGGCCCTGGAGAGCCAGCGGGTGTATCGCATCCAGGATCTGCAGCAACTGGTGCCCAGCGTCAACGTCGCCTACATGCATGCGCGCCAGTCCAGCGTGTCGATCCGTAGCCTGGGCAACAACCCGGCCAGCGACGGCCTGGAAGGCAGCGTCGGGCTGTACATCGACAACGTCTATCTGGGACGGCCGGGGATGGCGGTGTTCGACCTGATGGACATCGAACAGCTGGAAGTGCTGCGCGGTCCCCAGGGCACTCTGTTCGGCAAGAACACCACCGCCGGGGTGATCAACATCGGCACCCGGGCGCCGAGCTTCACCCCGGAGCGCAGCATCGAAACCTCCCTCGGCGAAGACGGCTACTTCCAGACCAAGGGCACGATTTCCGGGCCGCTGAGCGATGAGCTGGCCGGGCGTTTTTCCGCCTACCGCACCCGCAGCGACGGCGACATCAAGAACGAGTTCGACGGCCACGATCTGAATGGCGGCTCACGCCAGGGCTTTCGCGGGCAGTTGCTGTACAAGCCCAACGAGCGCTTCAACCTGCGCTGGATCGGCGACTACAACGAAGAGGATTCCAGTGCCGGCACCCGAGTGCTGTACAGCACCGGGCCGACCATCAACGGCACCAATGTCTATGAGTCGCGTGCGGCGGCGGCCGGGGCGACCCTGGTCAACGGTTCGCACCGCAAGGTCAACCTGGACAACGACCAGCATGTCACGGTGTTCCAGGGCGGCACTTCGCTTGAGGCCAACTGGACCCTGCCCAGCGACTTCACGCTGACCTCGGTCAGTTCCTACCGCTGGTGGAATTTCACCCCGCGCAACGACGATGGCCTCAACGTGGCGGCTACCTACAACGCCGGGGTTTCGGTGGAAGACAAACAGTGGTCCCAGGAATTCCGTCTGGCTTCGCCCACTGGCGGCTTCTTCGACTACGTGCTGGGCGCCTACTACTTCGGCTCCGACCTGGACAACAAATCCTTCGCCTATTACGGGCCCAAGGCGGACATCTGGAACGGCACCCCGGCCGGTGCCTTGAGCAACGTCACCAGCATCGGTAACGGGCACATCCAGACCAACAGCTTCGCCCTGTTCGCCCAAGGCACCTGGCACCTCACCGAGCGCCTGGATTTCACCGCTGGCTTGCGGGGCACCTACGAGGAAAAAAGTGCCTGGGTCACCCGCAACGCTCCGCTGGGTGGCGCGGCAGTGGCGGGGGCTGCCGCCAATGCTCGTCGCGGACGCACCGGAGCCTATGACTCCGGTGACCTCAACCAGTACAGCACCAGCCCTTCTGGCCTGCTCAACCTCAGCTACCGCTTCACCGATGACCTGCTGGGCTACGCCACCCTGTCCCACGGCGAGAAGTCCGGCGGAGTCAATCTGATCGTGGGCTCGGCGCCGACCGCCGGGGCGGACTCGCTGTTGATCGGCACCGAGCGCGCCAACAACGCGGAACTGGGCTTCAAGAGCACCCTGTGGGACCGTCGCCTGCAACTCAACGCCAACCTGTTCTGGACTCAGGTCAATGGCTACCAGACCAACGCCTACGACGACGCCAATCGCGTGCAGTACCTGACCAACGCCGGTTCGGTGCGCTCGCGCGGGGTGGAGGTGGAAAGCACCCTGGTGCCGATTCGCGGCCTGACCCTGAACCTCAACGGCTCCTACAACGACGTGCGCTACCTGTCCTACAAGGATGCGCCGTGCCCGCCGGAAGTCAGCCTGCGTCCTGGCGCACCGGCGTCCTGCGACCTCAGCGGCCACCAGGTGGTGGGTGCTTCGAAATGGATCGGCAACGCCAACGGCGAGTACAAGTGGAACCTGGATAACGGCCTGGAAGAGTACGTCACCGCCAGCTATGCGTTCCGTTCCAAAGCGGTGGGCACCGTGGAGGATTCCGAATACGGGCAGATCCCCAGCTACGCCGTGGTCAACCTGTCCACCGGCCTGCGCGGCAACTACGAGCAGGGTCAGTGGGACGTCTCACTGTGGCTGAAGAACGCCTTCGACAAAACCTACTACACCACCCTCTGGACCGGCGGCAACGGTGGTTACGAAGGCCTGCTGGGCACGCCGCGAACCCTGGGCGTCACAGGCCGCTACGACTTCTGAAACCCGGCTTCACGGACCTCGCGCCGCAGAGCCCCCAGGGCATGTCACGCTCGGAAACGACGGTGAGTGTGGCGCAGGCGAGCTGGCTGGACGAGGCGGTTTTGGCCGACGGCCTCAGAAGTAGAAGTACAGGCCGGTATCCCGTTCCAGGGCCAGTCGATTCAGGGCGATCAGCCTGTGGATAAGTTCATCCTCGGGCGTCGCGGCCTGCATCAGGATCGACAGGGCCGTGGCCAGGGCGGCCTGGCCCTGGATCGAGGCGTCTTCGTAGTCGTCGATCAGGCTGCCCAGGGCGCGGTTCAGGCTCGGCAGCAGGTCGCTGCGCGACAGCACCGCCCACTGCTCCGGGGACAGGGCCAGTTCCTCCAGGTCGCCCGGCAGGCACTGGTCCAGATCCAGGCGTTGCTGGGCCTCTTGGCTGGTGGGCACGACTATCCATTTGCCTGGCGTGTTCATGGTTGCCACAGCTCGACAAAGGCCTTGAAGTCGGCCGCCACCGGGTAGCGGCTGGCGCTCTCGGGATCGAAGACTTCCACCGCCACCCGCGGGCTGTTGAAGTCCAGGCAAATCAGCAGGCCACCGGCATCCCGGGCAATCGGCAGGCAACCGGCGGCGAGCCCCGGCACGCGGCCGGGGCTGGCGTACCAGAGCAGGCTCCAGGGTTGGTTGTCCAGGCCGAATTCGAAGAACTCGCTGATGCAGGCGTAGCCGTTGCCATAAGGGAATGTACCGATCCCTGGCGTGGCGGCCGCGGCGTACTGCACCAGCTCCAGGTACAGCGCCGGGAACTCGACGCCGAGGCGTTGCTGCACCTGGGCGATCAGCTGTTCGTCCACCGCCGATCCGGGTTCTATTTCCCAGGCATTCCAGTCCAGGGGCATGTTCGACCTGCGCCTTTTCGTTGAGGGGGCTACGCCCGCGCGAGGGGGATCGGGCGGGCGGCGAGGGGCGATTGTAGGCGTGTCGCCCGGTGCGCGGTAGGCGCTTAGTTGCAGCTGTGACCTTCGGGCAGGGTGACGGTGTATTTGCGCTGCACCCGGTTTTTGAAGTCCAGGTTGTTCAGGCTTTCCTGCACCAGGAAGTCCTCGACCTTGGCGTCCTGGCAGTCCTCGTTATAGGACGAGGCCCGCAGCAGGAACACGGTGCGCCGGCTCTGCTCGTCCTTGGCCTTGATGTTGAAGGTGCTGAGGGTGGTGTAGCCGGTGCGCTCCGAGGAACCCACCGGGCCC
Organism: Pseudomonas sp. B21-059; assembly: GCF_026016285.1. Lineage (NCBI taxonomy): Bacteria > Pseudomonadati > Pseudomonadota > Gammaproteobacteria > Pseudomonadales > Pseudomonadaceae > Pseudomonas > Pseudomonas sp. B21-059. The sequence goes on from NZ_CP087201.1 coordinate 236,598, forward strand.
CAGGTGGTGGTCGGGGTGCTGTTGCAGACCAGGTTCTTGTCCTTCTTGGTGCTCTGCTTGCACACCGTCTTGGTGCTGCTGGGCACCTGGCCGTAGTCGGTGGCGGTGTAGCGGTAGCTGGTCTTTTCGCTGCCCACGTCGAGGGTGAAGTTCATGCGAAACGGTGGGGGGTTCTTGGGCAGCGATGTCTCGGTGTAGACCTGCTTGAAGCCCATGCCGTGCAGGGCCGCGACCATATCGCGCAGGTAGTAGCTGGCGTTGAGGCCGTGGGCGTCGTTGGCGCCGTTGACGGTCACCAGCACCGGGGCCTGGGGATCGAAGTAGTAGTCCGGAGCCGGGGTAGCGGCGATGGCCACTTCGAGTTTGTTGGCGCAGCCGGTCAAAAGACAGGCGAGTAAAAGCAGCGGGCAGAGCAGGTAGCGAGTCATGAATAAGCCAATGTGCAACGTGAGGAGTGGTAAGGCTTTAACGAACGGGACTCGGATCAAACAAACGCGGGGGGTTACGCGGGCTCGGTGGCCTGGTATTCCAGAAGGTCACCGGGCTGGCAGTCGAGTGCAGCGCAGAGTTTGTCCAGGGTCTCGATTTTCATCCCCTTGACCTTGCCATTTTTCAGCAACGACAGATTCGCCTCGGTAATGCCCAGGATGGCGGCCAGCTCTTTGGAGCGAATCTTGTTTTTAGCCATGACAACGTCAAGCCGAACGATAATGGTCATCTCATTGTTCTATATGTAGTGACTGTGCTCATCACTGAGGACTTTGGCGTCGCGCATGATAATGGAAAACGAGCAGAGCAAGATTCCTTTGACCACCTCATAGGCTGCGTAGGACGAGAAGCCCGCGGAGATCTGCAGAATGCGCTGGCCGGGCGGCAGGTCGATGGACAGGGCCAGGCCTTGCAGGGTTTCCATCATCGGGAAGGTGGCCGGGGCGACGATCCACAGCATGCCCACGCGCCAGAGGATGCGGATGTTGCGATCGCTCCAGGTTTCGCCGCGCGACAGGCGCAGGAAGAACACCCCGGTCAGGTACAGGGCGAAGCTCGACAGCAGCAAGGGCAGGAAGTCGAGGATCACCAGCAGGGTGAAGCTCAGCGACGAGAGTTTGAAATCAGCTTCCAGCAGACGCGGCGAGTGGTCGGCGAAGACGCTGAGCAGGGCACCCAGAACCTGATCCTTGTTGTAGATCCACATTCCGGCATTGCCGCCGACCTCGACCACACCCATGACCCAGGCCAGGATCGCGGCCAGCAGGCCGACCCGTCGTAAGCGGTACTGGGCTGAGCCATTTATTTGGGGGTTCATGCGTCATTCCTTGCAAAACGTTGAGGGTGGCGAATTATTGATAAATAATTATCTGATTACAATAATTTATTTCTCTGTTAATGCCTTGGGTTCATAGCCAGGAATGATGATGTGGAGAGGGAGCTTGATCCCGCTCGGGCGCTTAGCGGCCGTAAAACCTGTGCTTGCGACAGTCAGGGAGTACATATCCACTATCGAAGCCTTTCATCCGCCGCCACGGAGTGTGAGCCCCCACAGTGTCCCTTTGATTTTTCGTTATGTTAGGTATACGTTACATTCAATAAATTTTGTTGCGTATACAGAACATGGACTACTTTCTGATCACCGCGCGCCTTGGCGAGCAGGTTCGCCAGCGCCGCCTGCATCGTGGCCTGACCCAAGCCAGCCTGGCCGCCTTGGCGGGTGTGACCCGGCAAAAGGTCATCGCCATCGAGCGGGGCGATTTGTCGGTGGGCATGGCGGCCTATGCGCGGGTGCTGGGAGCCCTGGACTGTGAATTCACTCTGGTGCCTGCCGCGATGCCCACCTTGGACGAGATCCAGGGAGTGTTCGACTGATGGCCACGGTGCTGCAGGTAGCCACCCCGGCCGGTGAGAGCGGGACAATCCACCGTGGCGCTGGCGATTATCTGTTTCGCTACCGCGATGATGCCCGGGCACAGGCGGCGATCAGTCTGCTGATGCCCGTGCGGTTGGATGAATACCGTTATCGGGAGTTGCACCCGATCTTCCAGATGAACCTGCCCGAAGGCTATGTGCTGGAGCAATTGCGCAACCGCCTGGCCAAGGTGGTGAAGGTCGACCCGATGTTGCTGCTGGCGCTGTCCGGCAGCAGCGCGCCGATCGGGCGGGTCGCGGTGAGCTCGCCCGAAGTCGATGGGCTGTTGCAGCGACAGCAGTTTCCCGGGGAAAAACTTGAAGAAATCCTCGCATGGGATGGCGCCGAGGACATCTTTGCCGACCTGGTGGACCGCTACATCCTGCGTGCCGGGATATCCGGCGTGCAGCCCAAGGTCATGGTGCCGGAGCGGCCTGATGCTGGGGCGCGGCGTTTTACCTCGAACACCTGCGAACTGATCATCAAGAGCGGCCGGGATGAGTTTCCGGGGTTGGCGATCAATGAATTCCTGTGCATGTCGGTGGCCAGGGAGGCGGGGATAGCGGTGCCCGAGTTCTACCTCTCCGATAACGCCAAACTGTTCGTCATGCGCCGCTTCGACCGGGACGAGCAACTCGGTTGCCTGGGGTTTGAAGACATGGCGGCGTTGATGGGGCTGGGGGCGGAGCAGAAATACAGCAAGAGCTATTCGGCCATTGCCAAGGCCGTTCGCCTGTTCTGCCCGCCTGAGCAGGTGCCGGGTTCACTGGCGCAGTTGTTTGCCATGGTCAGCCTGAGCTGCATTGTGGGGAATGGCGATGCCCACCTGAAGAACTTCGGGCTGTTGTATTCCGATCCTGGCCAGCGCGATGCGCGGTTGGCGCCGGCCTACGACATCGTCAACACCACGGCCTACATCCCGCAGGACGTGCTGGCTCTGGATCTGCTGGGCAACAAGTCCCTGTTTGCTTCGCGGCAGGGGTTGCTGGAGTTCGCCAAGGTCTGTGATGTGGCTCGTCCGCAAGAGGTTATTCGCGGGCAGTTGGACGCACTGGAGCGGGTGTTGAGCCGATCGGCCGAATGGGGCGAACGGGCACCGCATGTCGTCGCTGCGATCCGGCAATGTGCCGAGCCATTTATGAAAACCTTTGGCTAGTGCCTGCGTTCGGCCATCGTGTCTAAGGGGGCAGGCAGATCAAAATCCGACGGCGGCCTACCGGCCGGCCTATCTCTGTCGTCCTCCACGTTGCCTGTAACCGCTGCCGCGCCTGCGAGGCTGCGAAAAGGACCGCAGGGCCTTGCTTGGCGATCTCGCGCCGGTCCTCTGATGCCTGGCTGACCGCCGCGAGTCTCCAAGAGCCACTCTGTGCGGTCGAATCAGTCGCGCTGCGGCTCCAGCAAGTCAAACGACAGGACTCTGATCTGCATGTCGGCGCTATAGACGAATCCAACCCGAGCACTGGGATGCAGAGGCTCCGGCAGGCGGTAGCTCTCCCAGGCATTGAGCATGCATTGCCCATCGGCTGATGGCCTGCGCTCCCCCGAGCGCAGGGGCGTGCCCAGCAGCTCGCGAATGTCGGCGTGGGTCATGCTGCGTGAGAACGGGGCGGGCAGTTCGCCGCTGTAGAACGAGCGCCCCTGTTCAAGGGGCATGAGCTCAATCAGTACCTTTTCCAGGGCCAGGCTGTCTTCCCAGAAGTCCAGCATCAGGCCGGGCTCGACGATCACGGTCAGCCATTCGAATTCGTCGTAGAGCTTGCCCGTCGGGCGCTCGATGCGCTCTCCCCGGGCGATCAGTTCTGCATGGCTGAGCCCGAGGTTGCTTACCCAGCGGCTGATCGTTTTAGCGTCCATGTCTTCTCCATTGTCCTGTGCTGAGTGGGGGACTCGTTGGCGCGGGTGGCGTCGGCGGCCGATCTTAGCCGGTCGAAAAGACGAATGGTTCTGTTGTGACACAAAGAAAGCCGCCTGCTGCGCTGGCAGGCGGTTGGTTTGAGGACCGCTGTCAGGCCGGTTGTGGCGCTGTGTCGAGCTGGGCCCTGGCCTGATAACTGGCCGGGCTGAAGATTCGCGTCAACAGCAGCATCGCCAGGACGCCGACGATCAACACCCACCAGGCGCTGACAAAGCTGCCGGTGACTTGCCGCAGCCAGCCGCTCAGCCACGGCGAGACGGCGTTGATCAGAAAGCCCACGCCCTGGACAAAAGCCGCCAGTTGCCCGGCTTCCCGGGGATCGCGGCGGTGATCCAGGGTCAGGATCAGGCTCAGGGCAAAGCACGCTCCGAGGCCGAAGCCGATCAGCGCTACCCACAGGTGCGGGCTCTGCAAGGGCCACAGCACCAGCCCGAGAAACCCTGCGGCCTGGGCCGCGAGGCTGATGCCCAGCAGCGGTCGGCGGTCGCTGCTGCGCTGGGCCAGGGCCGGCATCAGCAGGGCGGCGGTGACTTGGAAAATCGTCATGAAGGCCAGCAGCGAGCCGCTCTGGGTGGCGCTCCAACCCAGCTGCAGGTAGTAGGCCGGCAGCCACGCCACCATGCTCATGTAGCCGCAGTTCACCAAGCCGAAATACAACGCCAGCAGCCAGGCGCGGCGGTTGTTCCAGAGCCCGGCCCGGGGCGCCGGGGGGCCGTTGCGGCGTCCGGCGCCCAGGGGCAGGCACAGCCACAGCAGCAGGGCGGCCATGGCCGGCAGCACCCAGATGCCCAGCCCCATTTGCCAGTGGGCGAAGTGGCTGGCCACCTGCGGGCTGAGCAGGGCGGCGATGCCGCCACCGCCCATCAGCGAGGCCGAGTAGACGCCCATGGCCAGGGCCACGCGCTGTTGGAACTGGCGCTTGATCAGCGCTGGCACCAGGGCCTGGATCAGGGCCACTCCGGCGCCGCCGAGCAGGGCGGTGGCGAGCAAGGCCGCGGCCTGGCCGAAGAACAGCCGCACCAGGCAGGCCAGCAGCACCAGCACTAAACCCAGGGACACGCCGCGGCGTTCGCCGAGACGGGCTTCGATCCGTACCCCGAGCAAGGCCACCAGGCCCATGCAGATCACCGGCAGGCTGGTGAGCCAGGCGCTGCTCTGGAAGCTCATGCCGGTGGCGCCGCGAATCTCGTTGAGCAACGGGCTGACCGAGCTAAGGATGGGGCGCAGGTTCAGCCCCAGGCACACCAGCAGCGCCCAGCCGGCGACGGTCTTGAAGGCCGATTCAGTTCGCTGCATGGCGCGCCTGCCAGTCCTGGTAGAGGGCGGTCATGGCCGCCTGGGGCAGGTGCAGCAGCGGCAAGCGCTGTGCTTCCAGGGGCTGGCTCAGCTCTTGGTAGATGGCCGCGGTGGACAGGCCGAATGGCTCTGCTTGTTCATTGCTGGCGGCGAACACCGCGCGGGAAACGCCGCACAGGTACATGGCGGCCAGGCACATGGGGCACGGCTGGCCGCTGGCGTAGATCACGCAGTCGTCCAGGCGCGGGCCCAGTTGCTGGCTGGCGGCGCGGATGGCGAGCATTTCGGCGTGGGCGGTGGGGTCCTGGCTGAGGTGGATTTCATTCACCGCCTCGGCCAGCACCCGGCCGTTGCGCACCAGCAGCGCGCCGAACGGACGGCCGCCCTGTTCGACATTGCGCCGGGCCAGTGCCACGGCCTGTTGCAGGTAGTGCTGATCGTCGTGCATGGAGGGCTCCTTCAAAGGGGGGCAGGGTTACGCCGCGCCGGCATCGCGCAGCAGCTTGGCAATGGCGCTCTGGCCACGGCGCTCGGCCTGTTGCAGCGGGCTGATACCGGCACGATCCGGCAGGTTCAGGTCGGCGCCGGCGGCAATCAGCTGGGCGACGATCTGCTGGTGCGCCGGGCCGCCGTCGGACAGCACGATGGCTTCCATCAGGCAGGTCCAGCCCAGGTGGTTGACGTGGTTCAGGTCGACGCCGGCTTCGATCAGCAGACGCACGGTTTCCACGTGGCCGCGTTCGCAGGCCGGGATCAGGGCAGTACCGCCGTAGCGGTTGGTGCTCTTGAGGTCGGCGCCGTGGGCCAGGGTCAGCTTGAGGATTTCGTTGTGGCCGCTGGCGCCGGCCAGCAGGTAGGGGCTGTCCTGGATCAGGTTCTTGCGGTTGACGTCGGCCCCGGCTTCGATCAGCGCGCGGGCGATGTCGATGCGGTTGTCGCGGGTGGCCAGCAGCAGCGGGCTGCTGCCGTCCAGGCCACGATCATCGAAGGCTACGCCTTGCTGGATCAGCTGCTGTACCTGCTGTAACCGACCCTTGCGTACTGCATCCAGCAGCGAGTTGTCGCTGGCCATGACCACCCCCGCCGTTAACAGACTTATGGCCATCAGGCCGCGTTTGAAGGACCGCTTGAGCGGCATGGGAACCTCCCGTTCCTGCTGGTGAAAGGGGAGTATGGTGAAGCCCTTGGGTATTCTGAAATTAAATATAATCATGCCAATCAGTGGCTATCAGAATGGTGATGAGTAATGTTCGATCCCGTGTTGCTACGCAGTTTCGTGGCGGTTGCCGACTGCCAGAACTTCACCCGCGCGGCCGAGCGCCTGCACTTGACCCAGTCCACCGTGAGCCAGCAGGTGCGGCGCCTGGAGGAGAGCCTGGGCTGCCAGTTGCTTGACCGCGATCAGCGCCGGGTGGTGGCCACGGTGGAGGGCGAGCGCCTGCTGGCCTATGCCCGGCGCATCCTGGCTCTGCATGAGGAGGCCAGCGACGTCTTGATCAACCAGCGCGGCGAGGAAGTGCTGCGCCTGGGGGTGCCGGAAGACTTTGCCGCCGAGCGCCTGATGCCGATGCTCTCGCGCTTTGGCCGCGACTATCCGGCGGTGCGCCTGGAGGTCACCAGTGGTCTGGGACCGGAGTTGCTGCGCCAGTTCCGCCGTGGCGAGTTCGACCTGCTGCTGGTCAAGCAGATGGGCCACAGCGACGACTGCGTGGAATCCTGGCCCGAGCCTTTGTGCTGGGTCGACAGTCTGCGCCAGCCGGCCTTGGGCCGCGATCCGCTGCCGCTGGTGGCGTTCCCGGTGGGCGGTTTGTATCGCCAGGAAATGCTTCACCACCTGGAAGTCGGCGGCTGGCCGTGGCGCATCGCCTATTCCAGCGCCAGCCTGGCCAGTGTCTGCTCGGCGGTGGCGGCGGGCCTGGGCATCAGCCTGTTGCCGGTGCGGGTGCTGGGCAAGGGCCATCGGATGCTCGACGCCGCCAGCGGCTTGCCGGATATCCAGGGCGTGCGCCTGGCGCTGTATGCCGGCAGTGGCCTAAGTCGGGCCGGCAAGGCATTACAAGAGCAGTTGCGAGCAGTGGCCAGTGTCAAGCCGCAAGTTGAAAACACCGGGAAGTTATAAGTGCTTTTGTTTCGGTCATAACTTATAGAGAGCCGATTGCAGGCTATAGCTATTTAATTAGTTATTGCGCAAGTTTGTTTTGGACAGAGTTATAAACGCCGACCATGCTGGGTTTGTGAGTTCCAGGAGGAACTTGCTTCATTGGACGAAACATTCAACCGCATAAGGAAACCCGCATTATGTCGAGCATCAATGGAACCTATGTAAACTCCAACGCTGACGCCCGTCTGGTCGTGACCGACGGCAACGACTCCAACGGTTCGTTCAGCGGTGAGTTGACCCAGGCTGGGGTCAAGTACAGCGTCGCTGGGCATTACCACTTCCAGAACAGCACCGGGCAGCCGACCATCATCAATGTATCCGGCTACAACGATGGCTACGGTTACCAGGCCTGGGCGCTGTTCTCACCCGATCACAACTATTCCCGGTTGCGCGCCTCCGGTGCCCGCAGCAACTTCAGCGGCGATGTGGTCGGCCTGAGCGGCGAGTTCGTCAAGCAATAACAAGTTCGATAATAAACAGCCGCTGAATACGCGCTGCCTTATATAAGGTGGCGTGCCGGTTCAGCGGCTTTGTCGTGTCCGCTTGTAAAGTTAATTAAATACATGGGCGCTGAAGTTAGTTTCGAGTGCAATGGGGTTCTATTGTTTTTCTGCACTAACAGGCCTGTTTCGATGCTTTGCAGGAATATTTTCAATGCCTGCAAGGCATGGCGTTTTTCCCTCTTGGCTACAGCCCTTGAATCACGTGGCCTGAGCTGTTCCGGGTGAATTCAATATTCCGTTCCGATCTATCTATAACTTGAAAGATTACTTTAAGAGATAAGCGTGGGGCACTGATCATTGACCCCGCGGCACCGTTGCGTGGGGGGTGTTCAAACGCCGGTGCCGGGTTTTTCAAAAGATCGTAGGGAGTGAATCCATGGGCAATGTCCAGACCGCCGCCAGTGCACACGAGGTGCTGTGGCGCCAGGCACCGAGCGGCGAGTTGGTCGACCTCGGCCGGCCTCACCGCTTGCCGCTGGGCCAACTGCGTCTGCAACGCACGCCCAAGGGAATTTTGCGCCGCCGGGAGGCATTCATCCTTGGCGCGGCGGCGCTGCTGCTGCATGCGGCGGTGATCTACTGGCTGAGCCAGAAGCCGACCCCGGTGCTGCCGATCGTGCCGCCGGAAATCCCGCCCATGACCATCGAGTTCTCGCACCCGGCGCCGCCTGTAGTGGAGCCGCCTCCGCCTGTGCCGGTACAGCCAGTGGTGGAGCCACCACCTCCGGTGGAGGACGAGCTGGCGGTCAAGCCGCCACCGCCCAAGCCGGTGCCTAAACCCAAGCCTAAGCCCGTGCCCAAACCCGAGCCGAAGCCTGCACCCAAACCGGTGCAGCAGACGCCGGCACCGCCGCAGCCGGCCGCCCCGGTAGCCGCTCCGGCGCCACCCGCGCCACCGGCCCCGGCCCCTGTGACGCCGGCTTCGGCCAGTGCCGCGTACCTGAAGAACCCGGCGCCGGAATACCCGTCCCTGGCTCAGCGCCGGGGCTGGGAAGGCACGGTGCTGCTGCGGGTGCATGTGCTGGCCAGCGGCAAGCCGGGGGAGATCCAGATCCAGAAGAGCAGCGGTCGCCAGCAGCTCGACGATGCGGCCCTGGCTGCGGTCAAGCGCTGGAGTTTCGTTCCGGCCAAACAGGGCGACGTGGCCCAGGACGGCTGGGTCAGCGTACCCATCGACTTCAAGATTCATTGAGCCGCAAGGCCGATCAACCAACACGCGCTAAACGCTTACACAGAGGGAACACATCATGACGTTACTGGCATCTCCACTGGAATCCATCGAAAGCGCGGTGATCTGGCTGTTGGTGGTCTTCTCCGTCGCCACCTGGGGCCTGGCCCTGGTCAAGGGCGTGCAGTTCGCCCGCCTCAAGTCCCAGGATCGCAAGTTCCACAATCAGTTCTGGGCGGCGTCCAGCCTCGACTCCGCTGCCTCGTTGAGTGAAACCCAGCCCGGCGCGGCGGCCCGGGTGGCCCAGGCCGGCTATGCGGCGATCCAGGTCGGCGACGCCCCCCATGCAGCGGACCTGAGCCAGGCGATCAACCATCAGGACCGCCTCGAACGGGCCTTGCGCCAGCAGATCGTGCGCGAGCGCCGCTCCCTGGAAAGCGGCCTGGCGGTGGTCGCCAGTATCGGTAGCACCTCGCCCTTTATCGGCCTGTTCGGCACCGTGTGGGGGATCATGGAAGCCTTGAAAGGCATCAGCGCGGCGGGCTCGGCGAGCCTGGAAACCGTGGCCGGTCCCATCGGCGCCGCCCTGGTGGCCACCGGCGTGGGGATCGCCGTCGCAGTGCCGGCGGTGCTGGTCTACAACTACTTCCTGCGGCGCCTGAAGCTCACCGCAGCGGACCTGGACGACTTCGCCCACGACTTCTACAGCCTGGCGCAGAAGAACTCGTTCCGCGTGCTGATCCACCCGAGCGTGCACAAGGCTGCGGCCCAGGGCAGCCTGCAAAAAGTGCAGGAGGCGTCCTGATATGGCCTTCTCCACCCAAGACAGCGATGAGGTGCTGAGCGAGATCAACGTCACGCCATTGGTGGACGTGATGCTGGTACTGCTGGTGGTGTTCATCGTCACCGCGCCGCTGCTGACCAACGCCATCCCGATCAACCTGCCCAAGACCGAGGCCGTGGCCCCGGTGGAACAGAAAGACCCGCTGGTGGTGAGCATCGACGGCGCCGGCAAACTCTTTATCAACAAGGACGAGATCCAGCCGGACCTGCTGGAAACCAACTTGCAAGCGGCCAAGGCCAAGGACCCGCAAGTGCGGGTCCAGCTGCAGGCCGACGATGGCGTCAACTACGGGGAAGTGGCCCGGGCCATGGCGTCCATCGAGCGTGCGGGCATCACCAAGCTGTCGGTGATTACCGCGCGCTGACACCGAGCAACAAAGCCACGACTTTTCAGGCCGTCTCCTTGGCAGGGTGCGGCCTTTTTTTTGCCAGACACTTTTAGCGTCTTCCTGGGCGTGCCTGAGACCTCATGGTTTGCCAGCGATGCGTGTTCTGTCCCTGGTCAGCGTCAGGCTCAGTACCACCGCACTGAGGATGATGCCGCCGACGATGGCCAGCGACCAATGGACCGGCATATGGAACCAGGGCGCGGCCAGCATTTTGCTTCCGATAAACACCAGCACTATGGCCAGTCCGTACTTGAGCAGATGGAACCGCTCAGCCATGTCCGCGAGCAGGAAGTACAAGGCGCGCAGGCCCATGATGGCGAATATGTTGGAGGTGAACACGATGAAGGGATCGGTGGTCACGGCGAAAATCGCCGGGATGCTATCGACCGCAAAAATCAGGTCGCTGGCCTCGATCAGCACCAGCACCAGGAACATCGGCGTCGCCCAGCGCAGGCCATTGTGGATGACAAAAAAACGCTCGCCGTGAAACTCCTGGGTGACGCGCAAGTGCTTGCGCATCCAGCGCAGTATCGGGTTTTTGTCGAGGTCGGGTTGTTGCTCGGCAAAGATCAGCATCTTGATGCCCGTGACGACCAGCAGGACTCCGAAGACGTAGAGCAGCCAGGCGAACTCCTGTACCAGCCAGACGCCGGCGAGAATCATTGCTGCACGCATGACGATGGCACCGAGTACGCCGTACAGCAGCACGCGCCGCTGCAATGGCGGCGGTACGGCGAAATAGCTGAAGATCATCACGAAGACGAACATGTTGTCGATCGACAGTGACTGTTCGATCAGGTAGCCGGTGAGGAACTCAAGGGTTTTGCGCTGGGCGATTTGCGCACCCAGCGTATCGTTCAGATACCACCAGAGCAGACCGGCGAAGACCAATGCCAGGCTGGCCCAGGCTATGACCCAGGCCAGCGCCTCCCGGGCCGAAACCCGATGGGCCTTGCGCCCACCGAAGACAAACAGGTCAAGCGCCAGTACGGCGATGACGAAGACGATGAAAGCAGCCCACATCCAAGGTTCACCGATGTTCATCGCGGCCACGCCTCAAATGAGTTGAGGTTTATCCCCCGTGACAGTCTTGGAATGACGCACCCCGGGGGCGGATGGTTCTCATCCTAGCCAGCCGGTTTGATCAAGAAAAAGTCGTATATTTTTGGCCGATAGTTCGATGCCGACGAATTGTTTGCGCGCAGGCAAAAGGATTGAAGGAGGCAGGCCTTATATTCTTTTGAGGTATTAATAAATAGCTTCTTATTCCTTAACGAATATAAATCCCCTCCCTATACTCGTCCGGGAACAGACACGCAGCAGGAGAGTTCCCCATGCGCAACGAATCCATTCGCTACTTGATTGTGCCGGGCTGGCAAGGATCGCCAGAAGATCATTGGCAAACCCATTGGCAGAACAGCCTGCCCAACAGTGCGCGGGTGGAGCAGGCCGATTGGCTGACGCCGCGTCGTGAAGACTGGGTGGCGGCCCTGGCCGAAGCCATCGCCATCGACGACACCCCGGTGATCCTGATTGCCCACAGTCTGGGTTGCATCACCGTGGCCCATTGGGCGGCGCGCGCGCCCGCGGCAGCGCTGCGCCAGGTGCGCGGTGCGCTGCTGGTGGCGCCGGCGGATGTCGAGCGTGCGGCCTGCGCGCCGGCCCTGCGCAATTTCGCGCCGATTCCCCGGGACCTGCTGCCGTTCCCCAGCCAGGTGGTGAGTTCGGACAACGACAGCGCCGTCAGCGCGCCGCGTGCCCTGGAACTGGCCCGTGACTGGGGCGCCGAAGCCGGGATTCTGGCGGGAGCCGGGCATATCAACGTCAAGTCCGGCCACCAGCGCTGGGAGCAGGGATTCGCCTATCTCTATCGCCTGCAGAACCGCATGGAACAACACGCCTTGCGTCGTGCCTGACCGTATTTTCCCTGTTTAAACGCCCCCGTCCTCAGGCGGTTTTGGGCGGGAGTCTGCCATGAGTCCTCACACCCCTTTCGGCCAGCCGCTGCTGACCTTTCCCGATGCGGAAAAAAGTCCCCTGAGCATCCGCGCCAAGGCGCTGGTGTTCGTCGATCCACGTTCGCGACAACTGCGTGAAGAGCTGGAGCAACTGGCGCCCCGTGCGATCTCGGTGCTGATCCGTGGTGAAACCGGCACCGGCAAGGAGCTGCTGGCCCGACACATCCACCGTGCCAGCGACCGCAGCGGGCTGTTTGTCTCGGTCAACTGCGGCGCCATCAGCCCCACCTACGCCGACGCCGAACTATTCGGCTACGCCGCCGGCAGCTTCAGCGGCTCCGCCAGCAGCCGGGCCGGCTGGTTCGGTTCGGCCAATGGCGGAACCCTGTACCTGGACGAGATCGGCGACTTGCCGCTGCCGATCCAGACCAAGCTGCTGGCAGCCCTGGAGAACCACGAAGTGACCCGGGTCGGCGCCCAGCAACCGAGCCCGGTGGATGTGCGCCTGGTGGCGGCCACCAGCATCGACCTGGCCCAGGCGGTGGCGGCGGGCAAGTTTCATGAGCGCCTGTACCGCTACCTCAGCGAGGGCCAGTTGGAGCTGCCGGCGCTGCGCGAGCGGGTCGGGGATATCGAGTCCCTGGCCGAGTATTTCCTGGGGATCTACAGCCAGCGCCTGGACCTGCCGGTGCCGCTGATCAGCGAAGCCGCGCAACAGGCCCTGGAGCGCCACAGCTGGCCGGGCAATACCCGGGAGCTGGAGAACGTCATTCACTTTGCGCTGCTGGTCAGCAGCGGCGAGGAAATTCTTCCCGAGCACCTCAACCTGCCGCCGACGCGCTCGCCGCTGGAGCAGATCGAGCTGCTGCTGCGGCAGATCGCCGAGAGCGATTCAGACGCGGATCGCCAGGCCCTCAAGCGCCTGCTGGCGGTGTAGCCGCTGCCGCAGGCTGCGACCGGCTGCGCAGCAGACGCAAAGCCGTTCACCACGATCCTGCTGGAGAGCCCCGATGCCCCTGGCGCCGACTGCGTCGTCGTTCGCAGCCTGCGGCAGCGGCTACAGGGGAGTGCTAGGCCCTCAAGCGCCTGCGGCAGCGGCTACAGGGCGCGGTGGTGGGGCGGGATGTATGAACAAAATGGAATATGAACGTGAATAAAAGATATTGTTCGGGAATAAAAAATCTCGGTATTGTCCGCTTCACGCCAGCAGTGGCACATCACTGGCACCCAGATAAGCACCTCATTTGAAGCCGTCGTCGATCCCGACACCTAAGGACCTTGCATGAAAAAAGTTCTGTTGTTCACCGCACTGGCGGCAGCCCTGAGCGCCGGTATTGCCCAGGCCGGCGAGAAGCTGGTGGTTGCCGCGACCCCGGTGCCCCACGCCGAGATTCTCGAGCTGATCAAGCCCACCCTGGCCAAGGAAGGCGTGGACCTGGAAATCAAGGTTTTCACCGACTACGTGCAACCCAACGTACAGGTCGATCAGAAGCGTCTGGACGCCAACTACTTCCAGACCCTGCCGTACCTGAAGAACTTCAACGAGGGCAAGGGCACTCACCTGGAAACCGTGATCGGTGTGCACGTCGAACCCTTCGGCGGCTACTCGAAGAAGGTCAAGTCCCTGGCCGAGCTGAAAGATGGCGCCACCATTGCCATCCCCAACGAAGGAAGCAACAGCGGCCGTGCCCTGATCCTGCTGCACAAGGCCGGTCTGATCGAGCTCAAGGACCCGAAGAACGCCGTGTCCACGCCCAAGGACATCGCCAAGAACCCGCACAACTTCAAGTTCAAGGAGCTTGAGTCGGCCATGCTGCCACGGGTCCTGGATCAGGTTGACCTGGACATGATCAACACCAACTACGCCCTGGAAGCGGGCCTGAACCCGGCCAAGGATGCGCTGGTCATCGAAGGCGCCGATTCGCCTTACGTGAACTACCTGGTGGCGCGTCCGGACAACAAGGACAGCGCGGCGATCCAGAAGCTGGCCAAGGCCCTGACCAGCCCAGAGGTCAAAGCCTTCATCGAGAAGAAATACAGCGGCGCGGTCCTGCCGGCGTTCTGATGAACTAGGCTACTGAAGCGACAAACCCCTTCAAGGTTTGAACGCCGACGGCTATCACAGCGTCGGCGTTTTTTATTGCGTCGGCAAAAGCCGCAGGAGCCGGCCGGGCGGCGTTCTGCTTGCCGGCGAAGAGGTCCTCAGGCCGGGTACAAACCTGAAGGGCGCCTTCGCTGGCAAGCCAGCTCCTACACAAGCCAGCTCCTACACAAGCCAGCGCTTACACAAGTGGAGCGCTTTTGGCGGTGGCTTGGGTGGCGCGGCGCAACGCCGTCAGCCACTTCATCAGTTCATGGGGGGGCAGGGGTTGCGGGGGCTTTGTATCGGCCATGGTGGTCGTCCTTGAGGGGTGTAGCGTCCAGTGGAGGTGCGGGCGCGAAAGCTCCGTTCGACCCGGTTGAAAAGGTAGTAGCCCGGCGCCAGCCCGGCAAATCCGCGGGTTAGGTTTTTGGGTGATATCAATATGCTCTAACGGTATTTAAATTCTGCTTTTTATAGCTATAAAGTCGCGGCAGCCGGGCGGTTACCCACCGCCCCACGGACTGCACCACCGTCGCTGTACCCCAGCGGCGTTCAGGATGATTCATGACCCTCGATTACGCTTTTATCCTCAGCACCCTGCCGGCCTTTCTCAAAGCCGTGGGGGTGACCCTGCAGGTCGGCCTGATCGCCATCGGCACCTCGCTGCTGGTAGCCCTGATCAACGCCACTGTCCTGGTGTTTCGCACCCCTTACCTGCACCGCCTGATCGGCCTGTACGTGGAACTGGCGCGCAACACACCGCTGTTGATCCAGCTGTTCTTCGTCTACTTCGCCTTGCCGGCCCTGGGGATCAAGGTCTCGGGTTTTGCCGCGGCGATCATCACCATGACCTTTCTCGGTGGCGCCTACCTCACCGAAGTGCTGCGCGCCGGGGTGGAAGCCGTGCCCCAGGCGCAGTTGGAATCGGGGCGCTCCATCGGCCTGTCCCAGTGGCAGTTGCTGCGCTACGTGATCCTGCCCCAGGCCGGCATCCTCAGCCTGCCGTCGCTGTTCGCCAATTTCATTTTCCTGCTCAAGGAAACCACCGTGGTCTCGGCGGTGGCGGTGCCGGAGATTCTCTACACCACCAAGAGCTACATCGCCCTGTACTACAAGACCTACGAAATGCTCGCGGTGCTGACGCTGATCTGCGTGCTGTTGTTCTTGCCGCTGTCGCTGTTGCTCAGCCGTCTGGAAAGGAGGTTGCAACATGGCCAGTTCGGGTCTTGAGCTGTTGCTGGTGTCCTTGCCGCAACTGGCCCGGGGCGCTGCGCAGACTTTGTCGATTTCGCTTTTGAGCATTGCCTTCAGCACCCTGGGCGGGGTGCTCTACGGCGTGCTGCGCAGCCTGCAACGCAAGGTGCTGGATGTACCGTTGCGAATCTACCTGGAGCTGTTCCGGGCGATCCCGGTGCTGGTCTGGTTGTACCTGCTGTTCTTCGGCTTTCCGATCTTCTTCGGCCTCAGCATTCCCAGTTTCACCTGCGCGGTGCTGGTGCTGTCGCTGTGGGGCGCCAGCGAAGTCGGCGAGGTGGTGCGCGGGGCCCTGCAATCCCTGCCCCGGGGCCAGCGTGAAGCGGGCTTGTCCATCGGCCTCTCCGGTGCCCAGCTGTACGGCTACGTCTTGCTGCCCCAGGCGCTGAAGCGCATGACGCCGCCGACCATCAACGTCTACACGCGAATCATCAAGACCAGTTCCCTGGCGGTGCTGATCGGCGTGGTGGACGTGATCAAGGTCGGCCAGCAGATCATCGAGCGCACCTACGAATCGGTGCTGATCTACGGCGTTCTGTTCCTGTTTTTCTTCTTTATCTGCTACCCGTTGTCGGCCGCCTCCCGCGTGCTGGAGCGGCGCTGGACGCAAGCATGAGCGCATTGATCGAGTTCCAGGGTTTCAACAAATTCTTTGGCCCGCAGCAGGTGCTCAAGGAGGTCGACCTCAGCGTGGCCGCAGGGGAGGTGATCGTCATCCTAGGTCCCAGCGGCTGCGGCAAGAGCACTCTGCTGCGCTGCCTCAACGGCCTGGAAAGCGCCCACAGCGGCCATCTGCGTTTCGCCGGGCGCGAGCTGCTCAGCCCCGACACCGACTGGCGTCAGGTGCGCCAGCAGATCGGCATGGTGTTCCAGAGCTATCACCTGTTCCCCCACATGAACGTGCTGGACAACCTCCTCCTCGGGCCGCTCAAGGTGCAAAAGCGCGAGCCCCGCGAAGCCCGGGCCCAGGCCGAAGCGCTGCTGGAGCGGGTGGGCCTGCTGGACAAGCGCGAGGCCTTTCCCCGGCAGCTGTCCGGCGGCCAGCAGCAACGCATCGCCATCGTCCGCTCGTTGTGCATGAACCCCCAGGTGATGCTGTTCGATGAGGTCACCGCGGCCCTTGATCCGGAGATGGTCAAGGAAGTGCTGCAGGTGATCCAGGGCCTGGCCCGGGACGGCATGACCCTGTTGATCGTCACCCATGAAATGGCCTTCGCCCGGGCCGTGGCCGACCGCATCGTGTTCATGGATGGCGGGCGCATCGTGGAACAGAACACCCCCGAGGCTTTCTTCACCAACCCGCAGAGCGCACGCGCGCAGCAGTTCCTGGAGAAGTTCTCGTTCGTTGAAGCACTGCCCAAGAAAGCCCCTAAAAAGGAACTGGAGCTCTTATGAAAACTGCCAAGTCTTCGCTGTTGTTACTGCCGCTGTTCGGTCTGGCCCTGCTGGCCGGCTGCGATAAATCCAATGATGCACCCAAGCCTGCGGCCACCGCTGCCAGCGCCGCGCCGGCGGCCGGTTACCTGGACAAGATCAAGGCCCGGGACAAGCTGATCGTCGGGGTGTTCACCGACAAGCCGCCGTTCGGTTTCGTCGATGAAACCGGGCGCTATGTGGGCTTCGATACCGACATCGGCCGCCAGTTCGCCAAGGACCTGTTGGGGGACGAGAACAAAGTGGAGTTCGTCGCCGTGGAACCGGCCAGCCGCATTCCCTTCCTGCAGAGCGACAAGGTCGACCTGATCCTGGCCAACATGACCGTGACCCCGGAGCGCAAGCAAGCGGTGGAATTCACCAACCCCAACCTCAAGGTGGCGGTGCAGGCCCTGGTACCCGAAGGCAGCCCGGTGAAGAGCCTGGATGACCTGGCAAGCCGCACCACCATCGTCACCACCGGCACCACCGCAGACATCTGGCTGACCCAGAATCACCCGGACTGGAAGCTGCTCAAGTTCGAGAAAAACACCGAGTCCCTGCAAGCCCTGGCCAATGGCCGTGGCGACGCCTACGCCCAGGACAACCTGATCCTGTTCAGCTGGTCCAAGCAGAACCCGGGCTACCGCGTATTGCCCCAGACCCTGGGCGAGCAGGCACCGATTGCCCCGGCGGTGAAGAAGGGCAACATCGAATTGCGGGACTGGGTGAATGCCGAACTGGCCAAGCTGGGCGAAGAAAAATACCTGCTCAAGCTGTATGACCAGTACGTGCGCAAAGAGCTGAGCGATGACACCCCGCCTGAGAGCGTGATTGTCGAAGGCGGCAAATGGCAGGGCTGAGGCGTACTGTCGGCTGCTGAATCCACTGTGTAGCCGCTGCCGAAGGCTGCGAACGGCTCCGAAGGAGACGCCGCTCTTGAGGGCCTCGGAAGGTCCTGCGGACCTTATCGCAGCCTTCGGCAGCGGCTACAGGGTGTGGGAGGCGCGATTTTCAGTCGGGCCAGTACCAGGCCGGTTCGTCGAGCATGCGCTGGCCGACGATGCCGGTCTGGCCCAGCTCTTTCTCCAGCACGATGCAGTTGCATTCGGGGTCTTCCTGCAAGGCCGCGATCAGGCGCCGGGCGTGGGACACCACCCACACCTGGCACTGCTCTGAAGCCCTGATGATCAAGCGCGCCAGGGCCGGCAACAGGTCCGGGTGCAGGCTGGTCTCCGGTTCGTTGAGCACCATCAGGCTCGGCGGCCGCGGAGTCAGCAAGGCCGCTACCAGCAACAGGTAGCGCAAGGTGCCGTCCGACAGTTCCGCGGCCGACAGCGGTCGCAACAAGCCTTCCTGATAGAACTCGATGGCGAAGCGTCCACCCTGCAGCGGGGCGATGTTCAGGCGCGCGCCGGGGAAGGCGTCGCTGATGGCCGTCTGCAGCGCCTCGGGGTCGCCGATCTCGCGAATGGTCTGCAACGCCGCCGCCAGGTCGCGGCCATCGTGATGCAGCACCGGCGTGCGGGTGCCCAGTTGCGGCTGGCGCACCGGGGCTTCGCTGTCGCTGCGAAAGTGATCGTAGAAACGCCAGCGACGAATGAACTCGCGCATCTGCAGCACTTCCGGCGAGCCGCGCAGGCTGCCCACTTGATCGAACAGGCTGTCGAAGTCCGGCGTGTGCTGGGCCAGCACGTCCCAGCTGCGACCCTGGCGCGTGCGGATCAACGGGCCGGCACGGTCCACCAGCAGGCTGGCGGGACGGTAGAGCGGCCCGGACCAGATGCATTCCTTCTTGATCTGCGGGTCCAGGGCAAACGCCGAGTGACTGGGCTCCGGCAGACCCAGGGCGATGGCGTAGCTGAAGTCTTCTCCGGCAAAGCCCAGGCGCAGGCGCTTGCTGGAAGAGCGCACGCTGGCCTCGATCGGCACCTCGCCATTGCGCATGCGTCGGCTGAGGTTTTCCGGCCCGGCCCAGAAGGTCGATTCCAACCCGCCTTCCTTGGCCAGGGCATTGACCACGCCGCCCTGGGCGGTCTCTGCCAGCAGGCGCAGGGCCCGGTACAGATTGGACTTGCCGCTGCCATTGGCGCCGGTGATCAGGTTCAGTCGGCCGAGGGGCATCACCAGTTTGTTAATGGAGCGGTAATTGGCCACCGCCAGGGTCTTGAGCATGCCGGGTCTCCTGTTGCGTGGTGCGCAGTGTGCCTGATTTGTAGAGCGGGAGCTTGCTCGCCGCCGCTCCCGAAACCGCTGCTGTGTTTGCCCGGACAGGGTGCGCTGCAAGGCTGGCGACTACGGCGCCCAGGGGCGTCGGTCGGCCGAGCGGGAGCTGGCGTCCTCGCTACGAAAGCCCTGTTTATGAGACCTGCGTGCAAGGGTTGAACCCTGTTCTAAGCTCACAGTCGTAACGTCACTGGCGCGACGATCAAGCACAAGGAGCCTGCATGGCTGGTCTCAAATCGAGGTGGATAGTGGGGCTGAGTCTGCTGGCGCTGCTCGGCGGCTGCGGAGCGGAAAAGCCGACCGAGAAGGAACGCCCGCGGGTGCGTATCCAGCAAGTGCAGAGCAGCGATTTTGCCCCGTCGGTGACCCTCACCGGTGACGTCCAGGCCCGGGTGCAGACCGAGTTGTCGTTCCGCGTTGGCGGCAAGATCATCCAGCGTCTGGTGGATGTCGGCGACCGGGTTTCCGCCCAGCAAGTACTGGCCCGGCTCGATCCCAAGGACTTGCAGACCAACGTCGATTCCGCCGCTGCCGCAGTGTTTGCCGAACAGGCGCGGGTCAAGCAGGCCAGTGCCGCCTTCGTCCGCCAGCAGAAACTCTTGCCCAAGGGCTACACCAGCCAGAGCGAATACGATTCGGCCCAGGCCGCCCTGCGCAGCAGCCAGAGCGCCTTGAGCGCGGCTCAGGCGCAGTTGGCCAATGCCCGCGAGCAGTTGAGCTACACCGAACTGGTGGCCGAGGCGCCGGGGGTGATCACCGCGCGTCAGGCCGAGGTGGGCCAGGTGGTACAGGCCACCATGCCGATCTTCAGCCTGGCCCGGGACGGCGAGCGCGACGCGGTGTTCAACGTCTACGAATCGCTGCTGATGCAGCCGCCGGGCCAGGAAACCATCCACGTCAGCCTGCTGGACAACCCCAAGGTGACCACCACCGGCAAAGTCCGCGAGGTGACCCCGGTGGTCTCGGCCCAGAGCGGTACGGTGCAGGTCAAGGTGGTGCTCGATTCGCTGCCGGCGGGCATGGACCTGGGCTCGGTGGTCAGTGCCACCGCCCGGGCCCACGGCAAGGCCACGGTGGTGCTGCCTTGGTCGGCCTTGACCAAGAACCTCAGCGAACCGGCGGTGTGGCTGGTGGGCGAGGACGGCAAGACCGTGCTGCACAGCGTCAAGGTCGGGCGTTACCTGACCGGCCAGGTGATCATCAGCGACGGCCTCAAGGGCGGCGAGAACGTGGTGGTGGCCGGGGGGCAGTTGTTGCACCCGGGGATGTTGGTCGAGATTGCCGGGCCGACCAAGGAACAGGGAGCACAACCATGAAGCGCCTGCTGCCGTTGTTATGGGCCAGCCTCTTGCTGCTGGGCTGCTCCAAGGAAGAGCCGGCGCCGGAGCCGGTGCGTCCGGTGCTGTCGATCCAGGTGGCGCCGCAATCGGAGGAAAGCCTCGGGCGCTTTGCCGGCAACATCCAGGCCCGTTTTGAAACCAACCTGGGCTTTCGGGTGCCGGGGCGGATTGCCAGCCGCAATGTGGATGTCGGTGCCGAAGTGGGGCCCGGGGACTTGCTGGCGACCCTCGATCCCACCGACCAGCAGAACCAGCTGCGGGCCGCCCAGGGTGACCTGGCCAAGGTCGAGGCGCAGTGGATCAACGCCCAGGCCAACGCCCGGCGCCAGCAGGAACTGTTCGACCGTGGCGTCGGTGCCCAGGCGCAATTGGACATTGCCCAGACCGACCTGAAGACCACCGGCGCTTCCCTGGCTCAGGCCAAGGCGGCCGTGCGCCAGGCCCAGGACCAGCTCAACTACAGCCAACTGCGCAGCGATCACGGCGGCGTGGTCACCGCCTGGAATGCCGAAGCCGGACAGGTGGTGACCGCCGGCCAGCAGGTGGTGACCCTGGCCCGGCCGCAGATCAAGGAGGCGGTGATCGATCTGCCGGCGACCCTGGTGGATCAACTGCCGGCGGACGTGGAGTTCAAGGTCGCGGCCCAGCTCGACCCGAGCATCAGCACCACGGCCACCGTGCGCGAGATCGAGCCCCAGGCCCAGAGCGCGACCCGTACCCGTCGCGCCCGCCTGACCCTCAAGGACACTCCCGAGGCCTTTCGCCTGGGCACCGCCATCAGCGTGACCCTGAGCTCGGCCATCGAGCCGCGCACCGAGTTGCCCCTGACGGCCCTGCAAGAGGTGGATGGCCAGACCCGGATCTGGGTCATCGACCCGCAGAGCCAGACCGTCGCCCCCCGGGAGATCAAAGTGCTCAGCCGCGACAGCGATTCGGCGCTGATCAGCCAGGGGGTCAAGCCCGGCGAGCGCATCGTCAGCGCCGGGGTCAACAGCCTCAAGCCGGGGCAGAAAGTCAAAGTCGATGAGGGCCGCGCACAATGACGCCTGACAGCAAAGGGAGCTTCAACCTGTCCGAGTGGGCGATCAAGCATCAGTCCTTCGTCTGGTACCTGATGTTCGTCGCGCTGCTGATGGGGGTGTTTTCCTACCTGAACCTGGGGCGCGAGGAAGACCCGTCCTTCACCATCAAGACCATGGTCATCCAGACTCGCTGGCCCGGCGCGACCCAGGAAGAAACCCTGAAGCAGGTCACCGACCGCATCGAGAAAAAACTCGAAGAGCTGGACTCGCTCGACTACGTGAAAAGCTACACCCGCCCCGGCGAGTCGACGGTGTTCGTCAACCTGCGCGACACCACCAGTGCCAAGGACATTCCCGAGATTTGGTATCAGGTGCGCAAGAAGATCAACGACATCCGCGGCGATTTCCCCCAGGGCTTGCAGGGCCCGGGTTTCAACGATGAGTTCGGCGATGTGTTCGGTTCGATCTACGCCTTCACCGCCGACGGCCTGAGCATGCGCCAACTGCGTGACTACGTGGAGCAGGTGCGCGCCGAGATCCGCGAAGTGCCGAACCTGGGCAAGGTGGAGATGGTCGGTGAGCAGGACGAAGTCATCTACCTGAACTTTTCCACGCGCAAGCTGGCGGCCCTGGGTATCGACCAGCGCCAGGTCCTGCAAAGCCTGCAAGCGCAGAACGCGGTGACCCCGGCCGGGGTTATCGAGGCCGGGCCGGAGCGGATCTCGGTGCGCACCTCGGGGCAGTTCGCCTCGGAGAAGGACCTGGCCACGGTCAACCTGCGCCTCAACGACCGCTTCTATCGCCTGGCCGACATCGCCGACATCAGTCGCGGCTACGTCGACCCTGCCACACCGCTGTTCCGTTTCAATGGCCAGCCGGCCATCGGCCTGGCCATTGCCATGAAGAAGGGCGGCAACATCCAGGACTTCGGCAAGGCCCTGCATGCGCGCATGAATGAGCTGACCGCCGACCTGCCAATCGGTATCGGCGTGCACAAGGTCTCGGATCAGGCCGAGGTGGTGCAGGAGGCGGTGGGCGGTTTCACCAGCGCCTTGTTCGAGGCGGTGATCATCGTCCTGGTGGTGAGCTTCATCAGCCTTGGGATGCGCGCCGGGCTGGTGGTGGCCTGCTCGATTCCGCTGGTGCTGGCCATGGTCTTCGTGTTCATGGAGTACAGCGGCATCACCATGCAGCGGATCTCCCTGGGGGCCTTGATCATCGCCCTGGGGCTGCTGGTGGACGACGCCATGATCACCGTGGAAATGATGGTCACGCGCCTGGAGAAGGGCGAGAGCAAGGAGCAGGCGGCGACCTTTGCCTACACCTCCACCGCCTTCCCGATGCTCACCGGGACCCTGGTGACCGTGGCCGGCTTCGTACCTATCGGCCTCAACGCCAGCTCCGCTGGTGAGTACACCTTCACCCTGTTCGCGGTGATCGCCGTGGCCATGCTGGTGTCGTGGATCGTCGCGGTGCTGTTTGCCCCGGTGATCGGCATCCACATCCTCAGCACCAACGTCAAACCCCACTCCGAGGAGCCGGGGCGCGTCGGTCGCGCCTTCAATGGCGGCCTGCTGTGGGCCATGCGCAACCGCTGGTGGGCGATTGGCATCACCGTGCTGCTGTTTGTCGCGTCGGTGTTCGGCATGCGTTTTGTGCAGAACCAGTTCTTTCCGTCTTCCGACCGGCCGGAGATCCTGGTGGACCTCAACCTGCCGCAGAACGCCTCGATCGACGAGACCCGCATGGCCGTGGACCGGTTGGAAGCGACCCTCAAGGACGACCCGGACATCGAGCGCTGGAGCACTTACATCGGCGAAGGCGCGATCCGTTTCTACCTGCCCCTGGACCAGCAGTTGCAGAATCCGTATTACGCCCAGCTGGTGATCGTCAGCAAGGGCCTGGAGCAGCGCACGGCCCTGACCGAGCGTTTGCGCAAGCGCCTGCGCGAAGACTTCGTCGGCATCGGCAGCTATGTGCAGGCCCTGGAAATGGGCCCGCCGGTGGGGCGGCCGATCCAGTACCGGGTCAGCGGCAAGGACATCGACCAGGTGCGCAAGCACGCCATCGACCTGGCCACCGAACTGGACCGGAACCCGCACATCGGCGAGATCATCTACGACTGGAACGAGCCCGGCAAAGTGCTGCGCATCGACATCGCCCAGGACAAGGCGCGGCAACTGGGGCTGTCCTCGGAAGATGTGGCGCGACTGATGAACAGCATCGTCAGCGGTTCCACCGTGACCCAAGTGCATGACGACATCTACCTGATCAACGTGGTCGGCCGTGCCGACGACAGTGAGCGTGACTCACCGGAAACCCTGCAGAACCTGCAGATCGTCACCCCCAATGGCACCTCGATTCCGCTGCTGGCCTTCGCCACGGTGGGCTACGAACTGGAGCAGCCGCTGGTGTGGCGCCGCGACCGCAAACCCACCATCACCATCAAGGCGGCGGTGCGCGACGCGATCCAGCCCACCGACCTGGTCAAGCAATTGCAGCCGGACATCGACCAGTTTGCCGCGCAGTTGCCTGCCGGCTACTCGGTGGCCACCGGCGGCACCGTGGAGGAAAGCAGCAAGGCCCAGGGTCCGATTGCCAAGGTGGTGCCGCTGATGCTGTTCCTCATGGCGACCTTCCTGATGATCCAGTTGCACAGCGTGCAGAAGCTGTTCCTGGTGGCCAGCGTCGCGCCCCTGGGGCTGATTGGCGTGGTCCTGGCCCTGGTGCCCACCGGCACGCCCATGGGCTTTGTGGCGATCCTCGGGATTCTCGCGCTGATCGGCATCATCATTCGCAACTCGGTGATCCTGGTGACCCAGATCGACGAATACGAGCGCGAGGGTTATCACCCCTGGGACGCGGTGCTGGAAGCCACCCACCATCGGCGTCGACCTATCCTGCTGACCGCCGCCGCGGCCAGCCTGGGGATGATCCCGATTGCCCGGGAAGTGTTCTGGGGGCCGATGGCCTACGCCATGATTGGCGGCATCATCGTTGCCACCTTGCTGACCTTGCTGTTCCTCCCGGCGCTGTACGTGGCCTGGTACAAAATCAAGGAGCCGAGCCAAGACACTGACCGCACTCGCCCCACGGCCTCGTAGGAGCTGGCTTGCCAGCGAAGGGGCCCGGGAGGCGAGCGCTTGATCCGGAAACGCCTTCGCCGGCAAGCCGGCTCCTACAGGGTATGCGGCGTTGCAAAGGGCGTGGGCATCCCGCTGCCGTAGGAGCTGGCTTGCCAGCGAAGAGGCCCGGGAGGCGGGCGCCTGATCTGTGACTGCTTTCGCCGGCAAGCCGGCTCCTACGGAGGGAGTGTGGCGGGGGGCTCAGGCCTTGCGCCAGACGCTGGCCAGCCAGGGTTGCTGTTCCCGGGGCAGGCCGGCGGGACGGTAGTAATGCTCCAGCTCGACAAAGCCTGCCTCAGTCAGCAACGCCTGCCAGCTTGCGAGGTCGTGGTAGGCGCCATAGCGCGGGCCGTTCCAGCCTTCCTGGTTGTCGCCGCGCGGGTTGGAGCTGAACAGCACGCCGCCGTCCTTGAGGCTCGCATGCAGTTGCTTGAGCACCCGTGGCAGTTCCTGGCGGGGAATGTGGAACAGCACTGCGTTGGCGAAGATGCCGTCGAAGCGGGCCGCGGGCAGATCAAGCTTGAGAAAGTCTTGCTGCCAGACTTCGCAGCCGCTGTCGTCCCGGGCCATCTGGGCAAAGCGCTCGCAGCCGTCGAGGCCGATGGCGATATGGCCGAGGCGGGTGAAGGTTTGCAAGTCGCGCCCCGGGCCGCAGCCAAAATCCAGCACGCTGAAGGGCGCCGGGCCCTGTATATGCCGCAGCAGCGCGTCGATGTTCTGGCTGACGTCGTGGTCGCGGGTGCCTTCACGAAAGTCCTCGGCCACCTGCTGGTAGTGGCCGAGGGTGGTGGCGGTGATGGTGTCTAGGTCGTCTGGAGCAAGTTTCATGGCGGGCTGCATGGCGTGAAGAGGAATCGCCCGAATATACCCCATGCACCCTGTAGCCGCTGCCGAAGGCTGCGAGCGGCTCCGCAGGAGACGCCGCTCTTGAGGGCCTCGGAAGGTCCTGCGGACCTTGTCGCAGCCTGCGGCAGCGGCTACACGGGATGCCGCTAGCGCTTGTTCAGCACCCGCGCCAAACGGTCGCCGCCCAGCTGGATCGCCGCCACCAGGATCACCAGCAGCACGATCACCGTGAGCATGATCTGGCTGTCGAAACGCTGATAACCGTAGCGGTAGGCAATGTCCCCCAGCCCGCCCGCGCCAATCGCCCCGGCCATGGCCGAGGAGTTGATCATGGTCACCAGGGTGATGGTGAAACCGCCGACGATGCCCGGCAGCGCTTCAGGCAGCAGCACGTGCCAGACAATGTGCCAGCGTCGGCAGCCCATGGCCTGGGCGGCTTCGATCAGGCCGTGATCGACCTCCCGCAAGCTCACTTCGGCAATGCGCGCAAAGAACGGCGTGGCGGCGATGGTCAGCGGCACCACCGCCGCCCACACGCCGTAGGTGGTGCCGACGATCAGCCGGGTAAAGGGGATCAGCGCCACCATCAGGATCAGGAACGGAATCGAGCGAAACAGGTTCACAAAGGCCCCCAGCGCCCGGTTCAGGTTCGGCGCTTCATAGATCCCGCCCTTGCCGCTGGTGACCAGGATCACCGCCAGGGGAATCCCCGCCAGCAGGGCAATCAGCGAGGACACGCCGACCATCAGCAGGGTGTCGAGAATGCCCTGCAACAAGCGATCAAACCACATAGCCCAGTACCTCCACTTGTTGTGCCCATTGCCCGGCGCGCTGGCGCAGTTCCTCGGCGCTCAGGGACGAGCCCTGGACCGCCAGCAGCAGTTGTCCCAGGGCGTGGCCCTGGATGCGTTCCACGCCGCCTTGCAGCAGGCGCACGCGACCGCCCAGGGCGCCGAACAGCGCCGCCAGGTCCGGCTCTTCATGCTTGACGCCGGTGAAACGCAGGCTCAGCACCAGCGCCGCGTCGGCCGCCGTCGGCTGGCTGTGCAAACGGCTTTGCAGCTCTGGCGGCAGGCCGTGCTGCAAGGGCGCCAGCAGGGTCTTGCTGACCTCGTGTTGCGGGTGGCCGAAGACTTCCCAGACCGGTCCCTGTTCGACGATGCGTCCATGTTCCAGCACCACCACCCGGTCGCAGATCTCGCGAATCACCGCCATCTCGTGGGTGATGAGGATGATGGTCAGGCCCAGACGCTGATTGATCTCTTTCAGCAGGCCAAGGATCGACTGGGTGGTTTCCGGGTCCAGGGCCGAAGTGGCTTCGTCGCACAGCAGGATCTCGGGATCGTGGACCAGGGCCCGGGCGATCCCCACCCGTTGTTTCTGGCCGCCGGACAACTGCGCCGGGTAGGCCTGGTGCTTGTCCTTGAGCCCCACCAGTTCCAGCAGCTCGCGGACCTTGCGCTCGCGCTCGGCCTTGGGCACCCCGGCGACCTTCAGCGGCAGCTCGACGTTGTGCCACACGGTCTTGGCCGACATCAGGTTGAAGTGCTGGAAGATCATGCCGATGCGTCGGCGCAGGGCCACCAGGCGGTCTTCGTCGAAGTCGCCGATGTCCACCTGATCAATCAGCACCCGGCCGCTGCTGGGTTGCTCCAGGCGGTTGATGGTGCGGATCAGTGACGACTTGCCGGCGCCGCTGCGGCCGATGATGCCAAACACCTCACCGCGCTGGATCGAAAGGTCGATGCCGTGCAGGGCCTGCACCGGGCCCTGCTGGCCCTGGTAGGTCTTGCCCAGGCCGATAAAGCGCACCTGGGCGCGGTTCAGTTCGGGGTGCAGCTCGGTCTGCTCGGCGCTGTGGGGCGCGGGGTCGGCTAGCTTGCGCTGTAGCGTCGCGACACTCATTTCAACCTTCCCAGCCGGCTTGGTAGAGCTTGCCGTGGGCTTTATCCAGGGCAGCCCGAACGGCTGGCGAGTGCTGGTAGATATCGACGAACTTGATCAGCCGCGGGTCGTTCTTGCTTTTGGGCTGGATCACGAACTGGATCACGTACTCCTTGTGGTCCAGGCCGTCGAACAGCAGCGCCGAGCCGGCATCGAAGGTCTTGGCCAGACGGATGTAGGCCGGATAGCCCTGGACCAGATCGGCGTCGTCATAGGCGCGCACCAGTTGCACGGCTTCGACCTGGAGGATCTTGATCTTCTTTGGATTGCTGACGATGTCTTCTTCGGTGGCCTTGTAGCCCACGCCCGGCTTGAGGGTGATCAGCCCGGCCTTGGCCAGCAGTTGCAGGCCACGGCCGCTGTTGATCGGGTCGTTGGCGATGGCCACGCTGGCGCCTTGTGGCAGTTCGTCGAAGCTTTTGTATTTTTTCGAGTACAGGCCGACGTTGTTGATGATGCCCGGTGCGAAGGGCACCAGATCGAAACCGGCGGCGGCCTTGGCGTTTTCCAGGAACGGGATGTGCTGGAAGTAGTTCACGTCGATATCGCCGGCGGCGAGACTAACGTTGGGCGCGATCCAGTCGGTGAATTCCACCAGTTCGACTTTCAGGCCCTGCTTGCCGGCTTCGGCAACGGCCGCTTCCAGGGGAATGGCAAAGGCGGCGGTGGTGCCGACCTTGAGCGGTGCGTCGGCGGCGAAGACGGCGCTGCTGAACAGGCCGAGGGCGAGGGCCAGGGCTTTGACCGGGTGGCGCAGGAGCGTGGTTTTCATGATGGTTACTTCCAGTCAATCCGAATGAGGAGGTTGAACAATTGCGTTTGGGTGTGGCGAAGACCGCTGTCTGTGGCGAGGGAGCAAGCGCCCTCGCCACAAGAGTTCCAGCCACGGCGGCTCGGCAGAGCCACCTCGTCTCAGCGGCGGTAGGCCGCGCCGGTGTGTCGTTGCGGCAGTTTGCGGCCTTCGTGGAACAGTTTTTCCCGCAGGGTGCCGTCGTCGTAGGCGGTCTTGTAGGAACCGCGCCGTTGCAGCTCGGGGATCACCAGATCGATGAAGTCGACGTAGCTTTCCGGGGTGACGATGCGGGTCAGGTTGAAGCCGTCCAGGCCGGTTTCGGCGATCCAGGATTCCAGCTCGTCGGCCACCTGCTGCGGTGAGCCGACCACGGTGAAGTAGCGGCCGCCCAGGGCGTGCTGCTCCAGTAGCTTGCGCCGGGTCCAGTCGTTGTTTTGCAGGTGCTTGGTGGCCGACTGGATGGCGTTGCTCTTCACGTACTGGATGGGCTCGTCGATCTCGTACTGGGAAAAATCGATCCCGGTGGACGCGGAAAAATGCGCCACTCCGGCTTCGGCGCTGGCATGGCTGCGGTATTCGGCGTGCTTCTTCCAGGCCAGTTCCTCGGTCTCGCCGACGATCACGTTGAGGCCCATGAACACCTTGATGTCTTCAGGGTTGCGCCCGGCGGCCACGGCGCTGGCGCGGACCTTGTCCACCTGGGCCTTGGTCGCGGCCTTGTTCTGCCCACTGATGAACACGCACTCGGCGTGGCGCCCGGCGAACAGCAGGCCGCGATCCGAGCTGCCGGCCTGGAACAGCACCGGGGTGCGCTGCGGTGATGGCTCGCACAGGTGATAACCGCTGACCTGATAGAACTCGCCCTGGTGCTCGACCTTGTGCACTTTGTCCGGCTGGGCATAGATGCGCTGCTCGCGGTCGTTGAGGACCGCGTCGTCTTCCCAACTGCCTTCCCAGAGTTTGTACAGCACCTCCAGGTACTCGTCGGCCTGGTCGTAGCGACGGTCGTGCTCGATCTGCTCCTTCAGGCCCATGGCCTGGGCGGCGCTGTCCAGGTAGCCGGTGACGATGTTCCAGCCGACCCGGCCACGGCTCAGGTGGTCGAGGGTAGAAAGGCGCCGGGCGAACAGGTAGGGCGCCTCGTAGGTGAGGTTGGCGGTGAGGCCGAAGCCCAGGTTCTTGGTCACTGCCGCCATGGCCGAAACCAGCAGCAACGGGTCGTTGACCGGCAGCTGGATCGACTCCTTGAGGGGCACGTCCACCGAGTTCTGGTAGACGTCGTAGACCCCGACGATGTCGGCGATGAACAGCCCGTCGAACAGCCCACGCTCCAGCAACTGAGCCAGTTCGGTCCAGTACTCGAGGGTCTTGTACTGGGTCGAATTATCCCGCGGGTGGGTCCACAGGCCGTGGTTGATGTGCCCCACGCAGTTCATGTTGAAGGCGTTGAGCAGGATCTTTTTCTTGGCGGTTTCAGGTGCGGCCATCAGATGGTCCCCCGCAGCGGCGGGTTCTGCTGGTTGAGGTAGTAGTTGCCCACTGCGTGGTACTTCCAGCGCACCGGGTCGTGCAGGGTGTGCACCCGGGCGTTGCGCCAGTGGCGGTCCAGGCCGTGCTCGGCCAGGGTCGCCTGGCTGCCCGCCAGTTCGAACAGGGTGCTGCCGGCGGCCAGGGAGATTTCCGTGCTCAGGGCGCGGACCTCGGCCACGGCGATGGAGGCGGCGGCCACGGTATCGGCATTGGTCTCGGCCTGGGCCCGGTCGAGGAATTCCCCGGCGCGCTCCAGCAGCGCCTCGGTGGCGTGCAGACGGATGCTCAGGTGGCCGAAGCTCTTGAGGGTCAGCGGGTCTTGCGTGGCCTGGTCGTTGCCGGAATCGATCCAGGGCCGGGTCTTGGTCCGCACGAAGCGCAGGGCGTCTTCATAGGCGGCGCGGGCGATGCCGGTGTCGATGGCGGCGTGGAGGATCTGCGCCAGGGGACCGACCGGGGTCGGGCGTTCGAAGGCGCTCTGGAACGGCACCACATCGGCTTCGTCCACCGCGACGTTTTCAAAAAGCACCGAGCCGCTGCCGGTGGTGCGCTGGCCGAAGCCGCTCCAGTCGTCGATCACGCTCAGGCCCTCGGCGTCGGCGGGGACGAAGGCCAGTTGCTGCACGCCATGTTCATCCACCACCGAGGTGGGAATGCGCTGGGCGTAGATGGCGCCCGTGGCGTAGAACTTGCGCCCGTCGATGCGGTAGCCCTGGCCGCTGCTGTCGCGGCTCAGGCGGGTGGTGCGGTCGTGGGCGGTCTTGGTGCCCAGCTCGGCCAGGGCATTGCCGAAGCGGCGGCCGGCCAGGACTTCGGCGTACAACCGCTGCTTCTGCGGCTCGCTGCCGTTCACCCGCAGCACTTCCAGGGCGTAGAAATGGTTCTGCGGGATCTGCCCCAGGGAGGCGTCGGCCTCGGCGATCAGGGCGATGACCTTGGCCAGGGTGACGTTGGACACCCCGGCGCCGCCGTATTCCTTGGGCACGCTGATGCCCCACAGGCCGGAGCGGGTGAAGGCTTCCAGCTCGGGATGGGGCAGGCGCCGTTCACGGTCGCGCAGGGCGCTGTCGCGTTTGAAATCTTCCGCCAGGTCGCTGGCGACAATCAGGGCTTGTTCGTCGCTGGTGATGACCGCGACGTGTTGAGCAAGAGACATGTGTTTCTCCAGAGATCTGGTCAAAAGCGTTCTGGGCGGTTAAATCCAGGAATGCCGGGCCGGCAGCGTGCCGTTCAGGTGGTAGGCGCCGACGGCGTGGTACTTCCAGCGCACCGGGTCGTGCAGGGTGTGCACCCGGGCATTGCGCCAGTGACGATCGAGGTTGAATTCGGCGAGGGTGGCGCGGCTGCCAGCCAGCTCGAAGAGCTTTTCGCTGGCCAGCAGCGAGATCTCGGTGGTCAGCACCTTGGCTTCGGCCACGGCGATGGAAGCGCGGGCGGCGGACTCGGCGGTGATCGGCGCCGCGCTGACCTGATCCAGCACCTGGCCGGCCTTGCGCAGCAGAGCCTCGGCGGCGTGCAGTTCGATCTGCAGCTTGCCGATCTCGGCGATCACATACAGGTCGTCGCTGGCCCGCTCGACGTTGGCGTCGATCCACGGGCGGGCCCGTTCACGGACAAAGGCGATGGCGTCGGCCAAGGCTTCCCGGGCGATGCCGGCGTCGATGGCGGCCTGGATCAGTTGCGACACGGCGCCCTGGATATTCGGCGATTCGTTGATCCGCCAGTTGTCCAGCACCAGCTCGGACTCGACCCGCACATCGTTGAGCAGGATGGTGCCGCTGGCGGTGGTGCGTTGGCCGAAGCCGGACCAGTCGTCGACGATGCGCAAGCCTGGGGTGCCGCGGCGGACGAAGGCCAGCACCTGGCGGCCTTCCTCGTTGAGTGCCTTGACCGCTACCCAGTGGGCGAACAGGGCGCCGGTGGAGTAGAACTTCTGGCCGTTGATGACATGGCCGTCGGCGTCTTTGGTGATCCGCGCCTTGAGTTCCAGGGTGTTCTTGGTGCCGCGTTCCGGGCCGGCATTGCCGATGCGCCAGCCTTCCAGGACGCTCTGCAGCAGCTGTTTCTTCTGCCGCTCGCTGCCGCAGCCGAGAATCAGGCCGAGGATGCCGAACTGGTTCTGCGGGATCTGCCCCAGGGCCGGGTCGGCCGCGGAAATGATCGCGAAGACTTCGGCCAGGGTGACGAAGGACACCTGTGGCCCGCCGTAGGCGCGGGGGATGGAAATACTGCCCAGGCCGCTGCGGGTGAATTGTTCGATCTGCGCCCAGGGCAGCTTGCGCTGGCGGTCGCGTTGAGCGGCCTGCTGGCGGGCCGCGTCGGCCAGTTCATGGGCGGCTTGCAGGGCTTCGGCGTCGTTGCGCAGAACCCGTGCGGGCAACAAAAGGGGGGCAATATCCAGATCGCTCTGGACCTGTGCTTCAACCAGACTGGACATCAGCGCCACTCCTTGGCTGCACGCAATGCCCTGGCGATCTGCACTGGGGTGATTGTGTTCCGGACCATACCTACCTCACATCTTTTGGATAGGCCGCGTCATGCGGCGAAATCAGAATCAAGAATGTCCGGTGGTCCGGTGCATATACCCTAAGCGCGTATAAAAATTAAATAAACTAACTTTTAGGAATATGAATAGAAGGGTTGAATCCTGGCGGCGGTGCGCTTCTGTAGCCGCTGCCGAGCCTGCGAGGCTGCGAACGACCGCAGCGCGGGCGCAGGTTCTGAAGACCGCTGAAGGCCTGGCGGCCTTGTCGCAGCCTCGCAAGCTCGGCAGCGGCTACAGGGGGAGGTTTTGGGCGGGCAGTTTGGGCGCCTCAGGTCGAGGTGCCGAGAAACTTGCTGAGAAACTGTCGGGTGCGTTCTTGCTGAGGGTTGGCGAACAGCGCCTTGGCTTCGCCTTGTTCGACGATCACGCCCTTGTCGAAGAAGATCACCCGGTTGGCCACGTCCCGGGCGAAGCCCATTTCGTGGGTGACGATGACCATGGTGCGCTTCTCTTCGGCCAGGCTGCGGATGGTAGCGAGGACTTCGCCCACCAGTTCCGGGTCCAGGGCCGAGGTCGGTTCGTCGAACAGGATCACCCGGGGTTCCATGGCCAGGGCCCGGGCAATCGCCACGCGTTGCTGCTGGCCACCGGACAGGCGCCTGGGGTAGCTGTCTTCCTTGCCCGCCAGGCCGACCTTGGCCAGCAGCGCGCGACCCAGGGCGACGGCTTGCTCCCGTGGGGTTTTCTTCACCACCAGCGGGCCTTCGATGACGTTCTCCAGGGCGGTGCGGTGGGGGAACAGGTTGAAGTTCTGGAACACGAAACCCACTTGCTGGCGCAATTGGCGTATCCGGCTTTGTTGCTGGCTCAGTGGGATGCTGCTGTCGATGGCAATGTCGCCGATGCGGATGCGTCCGCTGGTCGGTTCTTCAAGAAAGTTCAGGCAGCGCAGGAAGGTGGTCTTGCCCGAACCGCTGGGGCCGATGATGGCAATCACTTCGCCTTCCTTGACCTGCAGGTCGATGCCATTGAGTACGGTCTGGCCCTTGAACTGCTTGGTCAGTTTTTCCACCACGATCATGGTTTCAAGACTCCTGGTCGTGCCGATTGACCCGCTGTTCCAGACGGTTCTGCAGGTGCGCGAGCACGCTGGCGAGAATCCAGTAGATCAGCGCGGCGGCAAGATACATGGTGAAAATTTCGAAGGTGCGGGCGGTGATCAGCTGCGCCTGGCGGAACAGTTCCGGCACCTGGATGGTGGCGGCCAGGGCCGTGTCCTTGACCAGGGAGATGAAGCTGTTGCCCAGCGGCGGTAAGGCGGTGCGCATGGCTTGCGGCAGGATCGCCCGGCGCAGGGTCTGGGCCCGGGTCATGCCGATGCTGGCGGCGGCTTCCCACTGGCCGCGTTCGATGGAGCCGATGGCGGCCCTGAGGATTTCACAGGCGTAGGCCGCCATGTTCAGGGAAAAGCCGATCAGCGCGGCGGGCAACGGGTCCAGTTCCAGCCCCAGTTGCGGCAGGCCGTAATAGATCACGAACAGTTGCACCAGCAGCGGCGTGCCGCGAAAGAACGACACGTAGACCCGGGCAATCCAGCTCACCAGCTTGAAGCGCGACAGCCGCATCAAGGCCAGGCCAAAGCCCAGCAGCAGTCCGAAGAACATGCCGCCGAGGCTGAGGATGACCGTGTAATACGCGCCCTTGAGGAGAAATGGCGCTGAATCCAGCGCCAGTTGCAGACCTGCTTCCATTATTGGGTGACGTCAGCGTTGAAGTATTTCTCCGAGAGTTTTTTCAGCGTGCCATCGGCCCGCAGTTCCTCGATGGCCTTGTTCACCGCGGCCAGCAGCTCGGGTTCGCCTTTGCGCAGGGCCACACCGGCTTCCTGGCGGGAGAAGGGTTCGCCGGAGACCACCAGGGTGTCCTTGGTTTTCTTGATCAGCTCGAAGGCGGCCAGACGGTCCACCAGGATGGCGTCGATACGGCCTACACGCAGGTCCTGGTACTTGGTCGGGTCATCGTCGTAGGTCTTGATGATGGCGGTCGGGACGTTGTCCTTGAGCCATTGCTCGTAGTTGGTGCCCAGGCCCACGCCGACCTTGTGGCCACCCAGGTCGGCGGCGGACTTGAACTTGCCGTCATCCTTTTTCTGGGTCAGGGCCTGGATCCCGGAGACGGTGTAGGGGGTGGAGAAATCGTATTTTTTCTTGCGCTCTTCAGAGATGGTCACCTGGTTGATCACCGCGTCCAGGCGCTTGGATTCCAGGGCCGCGAGGATGCCGTCCCACTTGGTTGGCTGCAGCTTGACCTTGACCCCGAGCTTGTTCGCCAGAGCTTCGGAGAATTCCACTTCGAAGCCGGCCAGCTTGCCGTTTTCGTCGACGAAGCTGAAAGGTGGATACGTGCCTTCCAGGCCAACGTTGATCACTCCCGCATCCTTGATTTTCTGCAGTTGCTCGCCGGCAACCGCTTGTCCCATCAGTCCGGCACCGAGGGCCAGGCCCAGTGTGCCGATCAGCAGATTGCGACGCAGTACGGAAAAATTCATGACAAGCCCCTGTGAGTTTTCTTATGCACGATGCGGGTGGGAGATGCAGGCCAATCGGTGAGCCGAGCGTGACGCTTTATCCTGCCTTAATGCAGCGTATGCGTCTTTGGGCAAATCAGCCTGCGGCGCGACTATAAAGCGGCGTTTATAGTTTTAAAAATAATATAAATTCACTTTGTTATTCTTTTTTGTTTGGTTGTCCACGAGCAATCTCCTCCCTCGTAGGAACTGGCTTGCCAGCGAAGGCGCCGTCGAGGACGGCGCAAGGCTTGTGGGCCTCTTCGCCGGCAAGCCGGCTCCTAGACAAAACTTCACTTCCTACGCGAAGGCCCCGGGGTAGGCGAACAGGGCCGGGGCGCCACCGGTGTGCAGGAAGATGATCGGGCCATCGTTGAAACGCTGGCGACCGACGCCGTCCAGCAGGCCGGCCATGGCCTTGCCGGTGTACACCGGGTCGAGCAACAGGCCTTCCTGGCTGGCCAGCAACTTGACCGCGGCCAGGGTGCCGGCATTGGGTTCGCCGTAGCGAGGGGCGAAGTATTCGTCCCACAGTTGCACGTTGAACGCCGCCGGCAGGTTCACCCCCAGCAGTTCGGCGGTGCGTTCGGCCAGGCCCTGGACCTTGGGCCGCTGATCCTCGTCGCTGCGCGAGACGGTCACGCCGATCACCGGCAACTGTGGCAGCACTTCGCTCAAGGCCAGGGCCAGGCCGCTGTGGGTGCCGGCGCTGCCGGAGGCCAGCACCACCGCGGCGAATTCCAGGCCGCTGTCCTCGATCTGCTGCGCCAGCTCCAGGCCGGCCCGCACGTAACCCAAGGCACCCAGGGCATTGGAGCCGCCGATGGGCACCAGGTAGGGGGTCTTGCCGTTGCTGCGCAGGCGCGCGGCCAGGGCGTGCAACTGTTCATCGGCCTGGTCGAGGTTCTCCACCAACTCGACCTTGGCGTCGAATAGATCCAGCAGCAGGCGGTTGCCGTTGCCCAGGTAGTTGGGGTCTTCGGTGCCGATGGGGTTTTCCAGCAGGGCCACGCAACCCAGCCCCAGCTTGGCGGCCAGGGCCGCGGTCTGGCGCACGTGGTTGGACTGGATGGCCCCGGCGGTGATCAGGGTGTCGGCGCCCTGGGCCAGGGCGTCGGCGGCCAGGTATTCGAGCTTGCGCAGCTTGTTGCCGCCCATGGCCAGAGGCGTGGTGTCGTCGCGTTTGACGTAGATATCGCGCCCGATCCAGGCCGACAGGCGTTCGAGTTTTTCCAGGGCGGTGGTAGACCCGAGCAGGTCCAGACGATTAAAGCGGGCAAGCTGTTGTTTGATCATGAGTCCGCACGGAACAGGGAAGGTGCAGGGACTATAGGCAGCGATATTTGCCCGGGCAACCGTCAATCGCTTATGCGAAAAAGTGCTGTGAGTCGAACAATTAGTTCTTAAACCTCGCCCTGGTGGGGCGTAAAGTGATCGCCGTTTGCGCGGCCCGATTGTCCGGCCGCCCGAGTAAGGAGTCTTATCGTGAGCGAGCGTTCCAGCCATTGGCAATTGCAGACCATCGTTGGCCAACTGCGTGATGCCCGTGATCAGTGGCGTAGCCGCAACGGTCGGGTCAGTGGTGAGCAGGGCGGGCGCGAACTGCCGTCGCGAGCGGCCATGGCAGAGATCCTTGAAGCCCTGTGCGGTGCGCTGTTCCCCATGCGCCTGGGGCCGGTGGATTTGCGCGAAGAGAGTGAAGACTTTTACGTCGGCCACACCCTGGACGCTGCACTCAACTCGTTGCTGGCCCAGGCGCGTCTTGAACTGCGTTATGTGGCCCGGCAGAACGGTGAGGCGGACGCCGAGGTCAACGCCAAGGCGATCCGCCTGATCCAGGATTTCGCCCTGGCCCTGCCGGGCCTGCGGGTGTTGCTGGACACCGACGTGCTGGCGGCCTACCACGGTGATCCGGCGGCCCGTAGCGTGGATGAAGTGCTGCTGTGCTACCCCGGCATCCTGGCGGTGATCCACCACCGCCTGGCGCACCATCTGTACCGTGCAGGTTTGCCGTTGCTGGCGCGGATCAGTTCGGAAATCGCCCACTCGGCCACCGGCATCGACATTCACCCCGGGGCGCAGATCGGCCGCAGCTTCTTCATCGACCACGGCACGGGTGTAGTGATCGGCGAGACCGCGATCATCGGCGAGCGGGTGCGCATCTACCAGGCGGTGACCCTGGGGGCCAAGCGCTTCCCGGCAGACGAAGACGGCCAGTTGCAGAAGGGCCACCCGCGTCACCCGATCGTCGAGGACGACGTGGTGATCTATGCCGGCGCGACCATCCTGGGGCGCATCACCATCGGCAAGGGCTCGACCATTGGCGGCAACGTCTGGCTGACCCGCAGCGTGCCGGCCGGTTGCAACCTGACCCAGGCCAACCTGCAGCACGACGACGGCTCGCAAAAGTAAGACAGGCCTTCTGTAGCCGCTGCCGAAGGCGGCGAACGAGCCGCAGCCTCGCCGGCGATTCCACCACCGCCGAGGCCCCTGCGGTGCCTGGCGCAGCCTGCGGCAGCGGCTACAGAGGCGCCCATGCCTCCCGCTGCACCAGCTTCTTGTAGCCGCTGCCGAGCCTGCGAGGCTGCGAAAAGGTCCGCAGGACCTTGCTTGTCGATGAGCCGCCGAATTTCAGCGGCTTCAATCTCTCCGCGCCGGTATGCCGCCCAAACCCCGCGCAGCCTGCGGCAGCGGCACCGCGTGCGGGCAGCGTTTTTTCTGCTGAACGATTTGCGTCCGACATACGTCATACCCTTCCCTGAGCTAGCGTACTGAACAGTACCGCTGAGCCCTGCGATTAGTCCTCGACCGCCTATCCATGTTTAACTTGAACGCTCGTTCAAGTTAAACCGGTGGTTCGCTGCCCGCTCACAACAGGAGGCTTGCCTTTGCTGAGTCCGTACATTTCAGCCGTGTTTCATCCCTTCGAGGTGCACCCTTCATGAGTGCGCCATCCAGCTCCGCGAATACTCTGATTCGCATGAACCCTCCGGTGTTCTACTTCGCCGCGAGCTTTATCCTGATCTTCGGCGTGGTGGTGATTTCCATGCCCGAGCAGGCCGGCGCCTGGCTCCTGGCGGCGCAAAACTGGGCGGCCAACACGGTCGGCTGGTACTACATGCTGGCGATGACCCTGTACCTGGTCTTCGTGGTGGTCACCGCCTTGTCCGGCTACGGCAAGATCAAGCTCGGTGCCGACCACGACGAACCCGAGTTCAGTTACCTGTCCTGGGCCGGCATGCTGTTCGCCGCCGGGATCAGCATCACCCTGTTCTTCTTCTGCGTCTCCGAGCCCCTGACCCACATGCTGCAACCGCCCCAGGGTGAGGCCGGCACTGCCGAGGCGGCGCGTCAGGGCATGCAGTTGCTGTTCCTGCACTGGGGCCTGCACGGCTGGGGGGTGTTCGCCTTCGTCGGCATGGCCCTGGCCTACTTCGCCTACCGGCATAACCTGCCGCTGGCCCTGCGTTCGGCGCTGTATCCGCTGATCGGCAAGCGCATCAACGGCCCCATCGGCTATGCGGTGGACGGCTTCGGCATCATCGCCACGGTGTTCGGCCTGGGTGCCGACATGGGCTTTGGCGTGCTGCACCTGAACTCCGGCCTCGACTACCTGTTCGGCATCGCTCACACCCAGTGGATTCAGGTCGGCCTGATCACCTTGATGATGGGCGCGGCGATCATTGTTGCGGTGTCGGGAGTCGACAAGGGCGTGCGGGTGATGTCCGACATCAACATGCTGCTGGCGGTGGCGCTGCTGCTGTTCGTGCTGTTCGCCGGCCCTACCCAGCACCTGCTCAACACCCTGATCCAGAACCTGGGGGACTACCTGGGCGCCTTGCCGACCAAGAGTTTCGACGTTTACGCCTACAACAAACCCAGCGACTGGCTAGGCGGTTGGACGGTGTTCTACTGGGCCTGGTGGATTGCCTGGTCGCCCTTCGTGGGGCTGTTCATCGCACGGATTTCCCGGGGCCGGACCATTCGTGAGTTCGTCTTCGGCGTGCTGCTGATTCCCCTGGGCTTCACCCTGGCGTGGATGTCGATCTTCGGTAACAGCGCCATCGACCAGGTGCTCAACCACGGCATGAGTGCCCTGGGCATGTCGGCCATCGACAACCCGTCGATGACCCTCTACCTGCTGCTGGAAACCTACCCCTGGAGCAAGACCGTGATCGCGGTCACGGTGTTCATCAGCTTCGTGTTCTTCGTCACCTCGGCGGACTCCGGCACCGTGGTGCTCTCGACCCTGTCGGCCAAGGGCGGCAACGCCGATGAAGACGGGCCGAAATGGC
Organism: Pseudomonas sp. B21-059; assembly: GCF_026016285.1. Classification (NCBI taxonomy): domain Bacteria; kingdom Pseudomonadati; phylum Pseudomonadota; class Gammaproteobacteria; order Pseudomonadales; family Pseudomonadaceae; genus Pseudomonas; species Pseudomonas sp. B21-059. The sequence continues at coordinate 275,656 of NZ_CP087201.1, forward strand.
TGCGGGTGTTCTGGGGCGCGATGACCGCGCTGGTCACCAGTGCGTTGCTGTTCGCTGGCAGCATCGACTCGCTGAAGTCGGCGGTGGTGCTGACCTCGCTGCCGTTCTCGCTGATTCTGCTGTTGATGATGTGGGGGCTGCACAAGGCGTTCTACCTGGAATCGCAGCGGCGCATCGCCCAGCTGCATTCCCTGGCCCCGGTGGCGCCTTCGCGACGCGGTAAGGGTGGCTGGCGTCAGCGCTTGAGCCAGGCGGTGCATTTCCCGTCCCGGGACGAGGTGTATCGCTTCCTTGATCAGACGGTGCGCCCGGCCATTGAAGAGGTGACCGCGGTATTCGTCGAGAAAGGCCTGAACGTGGTGACCCAGCCCGACCCGGCCAACGACAGCGTGAGCCTGGAAATCGGCCATGGCGACCAGCATCCGTTCATCTATCAGGTGCAGATGCGTGGGTACTTCACCCCGTCCTTCGCCCGTGGTGGCATGGGCCCCAAAGAGCTGCGCAACCGCCGTTACTACCGGGCCGAGGTGCATCTGGCCGAGGGCAGTCAGGATTACGATCTGATGGGTTACACCAAGGAGCAGATCATCAACGACATCCTCGACCAGTACGAACGCCACATGCAGTTCCTGCATCTGGTGCGCTGAGCCAGACGCTCAGGCCCTGGTGAACAGCAAGTAGAGCACCAGGGCCAGCACTGGCACGGCAAACACCAGGCTGCCGACCATCAGTTCCGATCTCAGGGACTGATGGGCGGTGACCATCCCCACCGCGCCGTTGATCACCGTCAACGCCAGCCACAACCCAGTAAATCCATAGCCCAAGGTCTGTCGGGCAAAGCCCAGTCGTTCGCCGATAAACAGCACCAGCGCCAGCAGGATCAGGCCGAAGGTGATGATGATGGTGGTGTGCATGATGGGCATCTCCTTGCAGGAGCGGCCAGGCGGCGTACCGCTTGCCGGTGAATGGATTTACGGGCTTGTGTTTCGAGCATAGGCGTCAAACCCGCCCGCCATTGGCCTGCAGAATCTGTCCGTTGACCCAGGCCGCCGCCGGGCTTGCCAGGAAGCTGATGATGTCGGCGATATCCTCCGGCTGGCCGAGGCGCTCCAGGGGCGGCATTTTGGCGAAACTCGCCATTTGTTCCTCGCTCTAGCCCTTTACGAACAGCTCGCTAGCCACCGGCCCTGGCGCTACGGCATTGACCGTGATCTGGCGTCCGCGCAGTTCCTTGGCGAACACCTGGGCCAGGGATTCCACTGCAGCCTTGCTGGCGATGTACGGCGCATAGCCCGGCAGGTTGAGGCCCATGGTGCTGCTGGAAAAGTTGGCGATGCGGCCGCCCTCGCTGATTGCCCCGACGGGTGGCGAATTTGCAACAGGTGACTTGCGCCAGCCCGAGCTATTTGGCGCATCACGGTGAGCCGCGCAGCCTGGACGAGCTCGGAGCGCTTTGACCGGCTCCTACGGCGGGCTTTGGGTTGTCCCTTTTGCAGCATGAGCATGGAGTCATCCGTGCTCAGTTCCCCCCGCCATAACAAGTTCGGGACCTGTCTTATGGCTGTCGGTCAGCACCTTGCTGCCTGGCGTCATGCGTATATGCCGGCCCAGGCAAGACTGGGTTTTGCGGTCTATAAAGAACTGGCGCAGATCGCCGGAGCCATGTCGCTTCGATGCGCTGTTTGTCGCCGACAGCCTGGCAAGCGCCACAGACTCCATTGCCGAGCGCATGGCCCGCTCCACCTTCTTCGAACCCTTGGTTGTGCGCTGGGCCTTGGCGGCCGTGATCGAGAGAACGGGGCGTATTGCCACTAGTGCTAAGAACTATAACGTACCGTGCTACGTAGTACGTATATTGGTCTGAAGATCCTTCTTTCAGGGGGCGGAAGGGGTGGATCGGGAGAACTCCGACAATGCCGTCGAAGCGCGAATTTCGGTCGTGAGCAACATGTCGCACCTTATCGTCGGGCACGGAAGTTCTATCAGTCAGTGACCGGGTTTTGGGGCAATTGGCAGGGCGATGCCTGTGTCCGGGATAAGACGAGTGGTCACTGCGATAACCCGCAGTTACCGCATTTACTGGACGGTTTCGCGGCAATCTTCCCAATCAAAGGGCCGTTGAATGTGGCGCGGCCATCCCAGGGTTATCCCGTGATTGTCCAGTCCGGGTCTTCGAGAGCGGGCGCGATCTGGCGGTGCAAACCGCTGAGGTGGTGTTCACTGTGCGGTCCTCCCTGGTCTGCGCCCAGGACTTTTACGTCGACCTGAAAGGGTGTCTCGGGTAGTACGAATTTAGTATGTAATCCATGAAAGTCATGCCTGGCACGCTCGTTGTCATGGCTGACCGCAAGCGTCGTGCCCGGGAAAAATTTGAGTCCTCCGGCAGTGGGTATCGCATCGTCCGGCAGGGTTGCAGGATTTTGCGGCGCAGGAGATTCCGGAACTGCAGTGGCGCGGATTGTTCAGAGCAGAGTATGAAGGGCCGTACCCACGGTGGTGTGCCGGTGAGTAAGGCCGGCAATGTGTGTGCCGAGGTTAACCCTTCCAGATTGACCCCAACCCAAAGAGGATTCGATGACTTATCTAGCTGCCGAAAATCGCTACGACTCCATTCCCTATCGCCGTGTCGGACGCAGTGGCCTGGTGCTGCCGGCGCTGTCCCTGGGGCTTTGGCACAACTTTGGCGACAGCACGCCCATCGATACCCAACGCGCCTTGCTGCGCACGGCTTTCGACCTGGGCATCAATCACTTCGACCTGGCCAACAACTATGGCCCGCCCTATGGCAGTGCCGAGATCAATTTCGGCCGGCTGCTGCGGGAAGACTTCAAGGCCTATCGCGATGAGTTGATCATCTCCAGCAAGGCCGGTTGGGACATGTGGCCAGGGCCTTACGGCCAGGGCGGAGGCTCGCGCAAGTATGTGCTGGCCAGCCTGGACCAGAGCCTGCAGCGCCTGGGCCTGGACTATGTGGATATCTTTTATTCCCATCGTTTCGACCCGGATACCCCGCTGGAGGAAACCGCCAGCGCCCTGGCCAGCGCGGTGCAGCAGGGCAAGGCGCTGTACATCGGCATTTCTTCCTACTCCGGGGTGAAAACCCGGGAAATCGCCGCGCTGCTCAAGGAGTGGAAGGTGCCGTTGCTGATCCATCAGCCGGCCTACAACATGCTCAACCGCTGGGTGGAGAAGGACTTGCTGGATACCACCGACGAGCTTGGGGTCGGGGTCATCGCCTTTACGCCGCTGGCCCAGGGGCTGCTAACCGACAAATACCTCAATGGCATTCCCGAGGATGCGCGAGTCAATCGTCCGGGCGGTGGTTCGTTGCAGGCCGCTCATTTGTCCGAGGCCAATATCGCCCATGTGCGGGCCCTCAACGAGATCGCCAGGAATCGCGGCCAGAGCCTGGCGCAGTTGGCCCTGGCGTGGACCCTGCGCGACCCGCGGGTGACGTCGGCGCTGATTGGCGCGAGCCGACCGGAGCAGATCATCGAGAATGTCGGGGCGTTGCAGAACTTGAGTTTTACCGTAGAGGAGCTGGCGGAAATCGATCATTTCGCCAAAGAGGGGCGGATCAATCTGTGGGAAAGGCCATCGACGGCAGAGTAGGTCCTTCAGGCTCTGCACTGAGCAAACAGCCCCCAACAGAGTTATCTGTCGGGGGCTGTCTGGGCGCCTGGAGCGGGGCGCTGGGCGAAGCTGTTGCCGGCCCTGTCAGTGCGCCGGGGCGGCTGTGTTGGTGCTGACTTTCAGCGAGGTCTGGGTGCTGGCCACTGCGCGTTCCTGAGAGTCTCCCAGATCGACTTTGGCGGTCACCGACAGACCCGGCCGCAGGCGCTCGAGGCCCGGTTGGTCGGCGTTGAAGCGAATGCGCACCGGCACCCGCTGCACGATCTTGGTGAAGTTGCCGGTTCCCGGTTCAAAGGGCAGCAGGGCGAAGGTCGAACCTGAACCCGGCGCCAGGCTTTCCACGGTGCCGACGATACTCACGCCCGGCAAGGCATCGACCTTGATACGGGTGGATTGGCCTGGGTACATGTGCTGAGTCTGGGTTTCCTTGAAGTTGGCCAATACATAAAGGTCATGCAGCGGCACCAGGGTCAGCAGGCGTGAGCCCGGTTGCACATAGTCCCCCACTTGAATCTGCCGATTGCCCACGGTGCCATCCATCGGCGCATAGATAGTGGTGTGTCGCAGGTCCTGTTGCGCCAGTTCCAGTCGGGCTTTCGCCGTCACCACCTTGGCCTTGGCCATTTGCAACTGCGCCTGCAAGCGTTCGCGTTGGGCTGAAGTGACAGCAAGGTCGTTTTCCGCCACTTGCAGCATGGCTTGGGCATAGGCGAGACCTTGCTCTGCCGAGATCGCCTGAGTGCTGTATTTCTCGACTTCGTTGCGCGCCACAGCACCGGTAGTGACCAGGGTGTCGAAACGGTTACGTTCCGCCCCTGCGCGCTTGGACTCGGCCTGGTTGGTGCGGATTGAGGTGCGCGCCGCCAGCACCCGAGCGTTGGCCAGGCGCTGTTCGGCATCCTGGATCGTCAGGGCTGCTTCAGCCAGGGCGACCTGGGCTTGATTGTCGGCGAGATCGCCTTCGGCCAGGGCGACTCGGCTATCGAACTCTTCGCTGTTGATGCGCACCAGGGGTTGTCCGGCAGTGACGGTCTGGTGGTCCTTGACCAGGACTTCGGTCACCAGGCCATGAACCCGTGGTGCGACGGAGGTGGCATCGGCGGCGATGTAGGCGTCGTCGGTGGCTTCAGTTGAAGGCGCCATCAGCACCCAGGCCACTCCGACCGCCACCAAGGTCATGGCAATGGCACCCGCGATCAGAGGCCGTTTGGAGCGCTTGCGCGGCTTTTCCGTCTCTTGCGTGGCTTGCAGGATGGCGTTCTGAGTCTGGGTGCTCTGCTCCATGTTGAAGCTCCATGCTGTTTTGAATTACGATCATAATATTCATATGGTGGTCGCAATACTACAGGGAAGTACCTACCGTGACGACAAGCGTATCCGACCTCCCTGACGCGGGCGCCCAGCCTGGTCAACAGTCCACTCGACGCAAGTTTCTGGTCTTCACCATCATGGCCTTTGGCATGTTCATGGCGTTGATCGATATCCAGATCGTGGCGGCATCCCTGAACGATGTGCAGGCCGGACTCAGTGCCGGCCCTGATGAAGTGAGCTGGGTGCAGACCGCCTATCTGATCGCCGAACTGATCATGATTCCCTTCTCGGCATTCCTCGCCCAGGCGATTTCCACCCGCTGGCTGTTCTCTGTCAGTGCGGCATTTTTTACCTTGTTCAGCATTGGCTGCGGGATGGCCTGGAACATCGAGTCGATGATTGTATTGCGGGCCCTGCAAGGCTTCGCCGGCGGGGCCATGGTGCCTACGGTGTTTGCCGTGGGTTTCGTGCTATTCGAGGGCAAGCAGCGGGCGATGGTCCCGGCCATCCTCGGCATGACAGCGGTGCTGGCGCCGACGCTGGGCCCCACGGTGGGCGGGCTGGTGACCTTCTACCTGGACTGGCGCTGGATCTTCTTTATCAACGTGCTGCCGGGGCTGCTGATCTGCGTTGGTGCGGCGCTGCTGATCGATGTGGATCGCCCCGATCTGTCGATGTTGCGGCGAATCGACTGGCTGCACTTCGTGGCCATGGCCCTGGCACTGGGATGCTTCGAGTACGTGCTGGAAGAGGGGCCGCGCAAGGACTGGTTCAGCGATAGCGGGATTGTCATTGCCGCCTGGGTTTCCATTGTCTCCTTTGGTTTGTTTATCGAGCGTTCGCTGTATTCGAATAACCCGATTGTGTCGTTGGTGCCCTTTCGGGATCGGACCTTTTCCATCGCCTGCCTGCTGAACCTGGTGATTGGCTTTGGCCTGTATTCCTCGACTTATCTGGTCCCGGTGTTTCTCGGACGAGTGCGGGGTTTCGACAGCCTGGAAATCGGCACCACCGTTTTCGTCGTGGGAATCGGGCAACTGGTGAGTACGATTATTGCCGCCCGGGCTTCGGAGAAGGTTGATCGACGCTTGATCATTTCGGTGGGCTTTCTGGGCCTGGCGCTGAGCTTGTGGCTGACCTCCCGGGTCACGTCCAACTGGGGATTCGATGAGCTGCTGGTTCCTCAAGTTGCCCGCGGCCTGTTCCTGATGCTGTGCATCGTTCCCAGTGTGAACATGGCCTTGAGTTCATTCCAGGGCGTGGAATTGCGTCAGGCCTCCGGCCTGTTCAACCTGATGCGCAACCTGGGGGGCGCCATTGGCATTGCAACGGTCAACACCTGGCTGCAGGACGACGCCCGAACCCAGGGGCTGCGTCTGTCGGAATCCTTGGGTGCCAAGGCGGTTGCGGCCCAGGAACTGATGGGGCAGTTGGCCCTGAAGATCGCCGCCGATACGCCTGACTCCAGCCACGCATTCCTCATGGCCCAGGGCATTCTTGGCAGATTGGTGGGGCGTGAAGCCTTGACCCTGGCGTTTGGCGATGTATTCCGCCTGATGTCGATGATGTTCGTGGTGGCGCTGCTGCTGGTGCCGCTGTGCAAGGTTCCCCCGGCTGCGCCAGGCACGGCCGAGGATGACAAGTGATGGCTCCAGTGCGCGCTGATCAGATGATCGGCGGGCCGGACCTGGCCTTGCGCAACTGGCTCGGCGTGCAGCCCATGTTTTTCCACATCAATCGACGTAGTGCCGTCGCGTCGGAATAGCCTACTTTGAAGGCAACTTCTTCAATGCTCATGTTGGTAGTTTCCAATAAGCTTTGAACATGTTGCAGGCGAACTTTCTGAATGAAGGCCATGGGCGGCTTACCCGTGGCGCTACGGATTCTGCGCGATAAGGTCTTCTCGGTGATGCGCAAGTGCTCGGCAATGGTGCTCAATGGAGGAACGTTGGGCAGGCAGTCCTCGATGAACTTTTCCAGCATCAGCACTTCGCGATTTTCTGTTTGTAAGTTGGATAGGGCCATGTAGTGATATTGCGCAGGCCGACCATCTATCAGCAGATAGCGCATGGTCAGCTCGGCAATTTGATTACCCATCTTATTGCGCAGTACATAAAGCATCAGATCCATTTGCGACATGCCTGCGCCAGCAGTAATCATATTTCCGTCATGAATAAGCATGCGCTTTGTGTCGAGTATCGCCTCGGGATAACGCTGCTTGAAGGTCTCGTACAGTTGCCAGTGGGTGGTGACGGTGCGGCCCTCGAGAATCCCTGCCTCCCCCAGGACGAAAACCGCCGAGCAGGACGCCGCAGTCTGTCGCCCGCGCAGGTGGTGTTCTTGCACCAGCTTGCTCAGCTTGCGGATGTCGTTGTGCCCGAGCCGGGCTATGAGCTCGGTGGACTGACTGAGGCCCGGCTGCCGCTTTTCCCGGCGACAGCCAAAGAAATCCAGCTCCTGGGTGTTTTCCAGCCCCAGCCCCGGGATGACCAGCATGCTGCCTTCAATGGTCTGGGCGCTGTCCAGTGGCAGTGCATCCAGGCGCATGCCATTGCGCATTCGTACGGATTCACTGCTGCCGATGATCTTCCAGGTAATGGTGGGGCGTCCCATGACTTCGGCGATCTGGTTGGCAGTACGCAGCACATCCAAGGTGATCGCCACACTTGACCCCATGGCTCCTTCCAGCGCGATCAGCGTGAGCACATCCATGTCCATTTTCTCCCTGTAAGTGTCCATTTGTGCATTAGCAAAATATACAAGCTGGTGGCAGACTTCTCAACGCGTCCAAATCTAACTTTCTCTGCCCACGCTATTCCCAGTGGGACATATAAGAAAATAGGCATTCATTAAGTGAATGCTTCGCCCTGTCAATAAAATGACATCTTGTCTACTGCCTAGTAAGAGCTCCCCTCGTTAGGGGTGTTTGTTCGGTTCCTTAGTGCTGAAAATAATAAACGACCATTAGGTCAATATATGGCTCTCCATTTAAAAAGGATTTTGAATGAACTACGCCGTGCCTCGTGATTATCTAAATGATGTTAATCAGACCTTCTCAGCGCACTTAGCAGTTGATGATTTGTCGCTGGCCGGCACCCTGGGAATCGAATGTTTAAGTTCGGTTACCGAAGTACTGGCTTATCGCGCCTGGCTTCAACCTGATGCAACCGCCTTCATCCACTTGCTCGATGGCGAGCAAGAGGAGGCGGCCATCAGCTACGCCGAACTGTGGCAGCGTAGTCAACGATTGGCCGCGGCGCTGCAGATTTTCGAGCCCCGGGGAAAACGGGTGCTGATGCTGTTCGAGACCGGTATCGACTACATCGTTTCCCTGTTCGGTCTGTTCCTGGCCGGTGCGGTGGCGATTCCCGCTTTCCCGCCAGTGGGGACCCGAGGCCTGGAGCGCCTGGCGTTGATCTGCGCCGATGCCCATCCGCAAATCGTGCTGACCAGCTCGCGTTTCATGCGCTCCCAGGAACGGGTCAACGCCTTGTTGCAGGATGATGTACCCGCGCCGCAATGGGTCGATCCGCAAGAGCTGGCCACGGAGAATGCACCTTGGCAGGCGCAGGCTGTGACCCCCGGTCAATTGGCCCTGCTGCAATACACCTCAGGTTCTACCTCCGCGCCCAAGGGCGTGATGCTGACCCACGCCAACCTCTATAGCAATTGCCGCAGCGCCAGCCAGTGGATGGGCAAGGCCCAGGATCGCGTGGGTTGCAGCTGGCTGCCGCCCTATCACGACATGGGCCTGATGGGCGGCATATTGCAGCCGATCTACGACGCCTTTCCGACCGTGCTCATCAGCCCCGGGCATTTTGTCCAGCGGCCATTGCGCTGGCTGGATGCGGTGTCCAGGTATGGCGCCGACGTCACCATCGCGCCGAACTTCGCCTTTGATCTGTGTGTTGAAAACATCACCGATGACGAGCTGGCAGCCTTAGATCTGAGCAAGCTCAAGGCCATCTACTGCGGGGCCGAACCGGTCCGGCAAAGCACCCTGGCGCGCTTCTCCGAGCGCTTCGCTGCCGCCGGCTTCAACCCTGCGGCCCTGGGCCCCTGCTATGGACTGGCCGAGGCGACGGTGCTGGTCTCGGGCAAACCCCATGACCAACCGGCATTCAACACCCAGGTGGATCGGGACCAGCTCGCCATCGGAACCTTGGCCATTGTCGACGCCGAAGATGGGTTCGCGTTGCCATTGGTCAGCAGCGGGCGGGTGGCCCCGGGCTTGCGCCTGGCGATTGTCGATCCCGTCAGCCTGCAGCCGGTCGCCGACGGCCAGATCGGTGAGATCTGGGTCCAGGGCGATAACGTGGGTGCTGGTTACTGGGGCAAGGAGGCGCTGAGCGAGCAAGTGTTCCGCGCCCAGTTGCCGGGCGTCGACGGACATTTCATGCGCACCGGCGACCTGGGGGCCTTGTATCGGGATGAGCTGTTCGTCACCGGCCGCCTCAAGGATCTGATCATCATTGCCGGTCGCAACCTGTATCCCCAGGACCTGGAACTGGCGGTCGAGAGCGCGGACCCGCGCATCCGCAGCAATGGTTGCGTGGCGGTGGGCGTGGATAACGGCCAGCAGGAGCAGTTGGCGGTCGTGGTCGAGATCAAGCGCAGCGAAAAACTCGACGAAGCCCAGCAGGAACAACTGCGCCAGCTGATCACCAGCACCCTGGTCAGCCAGTTTGGCGTGTCCCCGGCGCGTATTCATCTGGCGCCCATGGGCGGCATCCCGCTGACCACCAGTGGCAAGGTCCAGCGCCAGGCCACCCGGCAGGCCCTGCTCAACGACAGCCTGGCGCGCTACGGCGCCGGACGTTCGGCCGCTGCGGCCTCGGCACAACCTCTTAAAACCCCTACGGATGCTCTGTCATGACGGCCATGAATCCTCATATCGACCGTACCGGTCATCGCGAGCGTCAACTGGCCTGGCTGACCGTCGGTGTGCCGGCGGTGGGCACCCTGGTCGCACTGGTCCTGGCCTGGCAGCAGGGCATTGGCTGGCTGGAGTTTGGTGCACTGGCCAGCATGTACCTGCTGACCGCCCTGGGGGTGGAAGTGGGGATGCACCGCTTCTTTTCCCACCATGCGTTCAAGGCCGGCCCGGTGGTCACTGCGTTTTTCGGTATCGCCGGTTCGATGGCAGCCCAGGGCCCGATCCTGTTCTGGGCGGCCACCCACCGCCAGCATCACGCCTTCACTGACAAGGAAGGCGACCCGCACTCGCCGCGTCCGCTCAAGGAAGGCTTTGTCGGCAATATCCAAGGCTGGTGGCACGCCCACCTGGGCTGGCTGTTCAGCCTGAGAAAGCAGAACTGGAGCCAGTTCGTTCCCGACCTGATTCGCGACCGGCTGATCATGCAGATCAACCAGCGCTACTACCTGTGGATCATCCTCGGCCTGCTGCTTCCGACCCTGGTGTGCGGGTTGATTGCCCGCAGTTGGGAAGGCGCCCTGAGTGGCCTGCTGTGGGGCGGCTTTGTGCGGATCTTCCTGGTGGACCACGCCACCTGGTGCATCAACTCCTTCGCCCATCGGGTCGGTGGCCGTGACCACCCGACCCGGGACACCAGCCGCAACGTGTTCTGGCTGGCGATTCCAACGGTCGGTGGCGGCTGGCACAACAACCACCACGCCTTTCCGGCGCTGGCCCACGCCGGGCTCAAGCCCTGGCAGCTGGATATCGGTGGCTGGTTCATCGAGTTGCTGGCCTTGTGCGGCCTGGCTTGGGACGTGAAGCGTCCTGGTGCGCCGGTTGCTGCAGAACCTACAGAAAGCTGATTGCCGGTCCTTACCTCACAGGAAGCTATTCATGGACGAGATCCTCACAACCACGGCGACTCCAGAGATCAGCGGTGTCGCGCAGCTGAGTCCGGCAGCCGCCAGAACCAAGGCCCGCATTGCGCTGGCGGTGATGCTGGTGCCCCTGTTCGGTGCCTTCGAGGCGATCCGCTTGTGGGTCACCGGTCAGGTGCACGCCCTGGACTTCATCCTCTTCGGGGTGTTCTACGCGATCCAGATGTTCGGCGTCTCCATGGGCTATCACCGCTACCTGGCCCATCGCGCGTTCAAGACCTCGCGTCTGATGAGCAGCCTGATGCTGATCGCCGGCTCCATGGCGGCCCAGGGGCCGATCCTGTTCTGGGTCACCACCCATCGCCGGCATCACACCTACAGCGACCAGCACGGTGATCCGCATTCGCCGAACCTGATGGGTCAGAGCCGCCTGGAGCGCGCCAAGGGCCTGTGGCATGCGCACATGCCGTGGATGCTGGCGCCGGACATGTCGAGCTGGAACTTCTTTGCCCCCGACATCCTGCGTGACCGTCGGCTGTTCTTCTACAACCAGACCTACCTGTTCTGGGTCGCCCTGGGCGTGGTGTTGCCGGGGATCATCGGCGGCCTGGTCACCCAGAGCTGGTCCGGTGCCTGGAGCGGCCTGATCTTCGGCGGCCTGGCGCGGATCTTCGTGGCCAACCAGGCGGCCTGGTGCGTGGGTTCCATCTGCCACCGCTATGGCGCCCGGCCGTTCGTGACCCACGACCAGAGCACCAACAACTGGATTGTCGCGTTCCTCACCTTTGGCGAGGGGCTGCAAAACAATCACCACGCATTCCCTGCCTGGTACCGGCATGGCGTGCATTGGTGGGAGCCCGACTTGTCGGGCTGGACACTGGCGTTAATGGGCAAGCTGAGACTGGTCTCAGACCTGCGTTCACCGTCCCAGGCAATGATCGACAAAGTCCGTAAGCGTCAGGCCGCATCCTGAACAACGGGATCGTCTGATCTGTAAACCACCCTACTCATCAAGGAAGATCCTATGTCCAACTTCATTTCCAATTTGCTGAGCACTCTGAGCTTCTCGGAGAAAAAACAGGCGGCGGTCGAACTCAACGAAGAGAGCATCAAGCATTGGCTGGTGCAGAAGATGGGCACGCTGCTGAAGATCGACCCGTCCCAGGTCGATACCGCCCGCAGCTTCGAGTCCTATGGCCTTGACTCGCTGGTGGCGGTGAAAGTGGCGGGCGACCTGGAGAAATTCATGGAGCAGCGCCTGTCCCCGGCCTTGCTGTTCGAATACTCCAGCATCGATGACTTGTCCAAATACCTGGCCAACGAACTGACCACATCCGAAGTTTGACTTCGCAGGAGCTTGGCCATGGCCATTGCACAGATGCCTTCGCAAAAAAACGATAAATTCAATGACCTGCTTCGACGCTCACAGGAGATCGAAGGCCTGCGCCTGACGGACGCAATCCCCAAGCACCTGTATCAGCCACGGGTCTGGCGCGGGATGCTCAGCTTCGTCGTCAGCTACATGCTCTACATCGGCGCGATAGTGGCGGTCGCCCACGTGCACTGGATGTTCTACCTGCCGCTGTGGCTGGTGGCCGGCTTGGGCGGCTGGGGCCTGTTCTGTGTGGCCCACGATTGCGGGCACAACTCGTTCTCGCGCAATCGCAGCTTCAACCACATTCTCGGGCATATCGCCTTGCTGCCGTTGCTGTACCCGTTCCACGGCTGGCGCCATATGCACAACATGCACCACGCCAACACCAACAACCTGGAAATGGACGTCGACTGGCGCCCGGTACTGCGCGTGCAGTACGACGCCATGCCCTGGTGGGACAAGCTGGTCTACAGCAGCACCCGCACCTGGCTGTTCTGGCTGGGCACGGTCAACTACCAGCGCCACTCTGGCTTCCGTCCGTCCATGTTCCACAAGCTCGAAGCGCGCAACGAAGTGCGTCGTTCGATCCTGTTCATGGTGGTGGCTGCGCTGATCTACCTGCCGACCCTGGTGTACTTCACCGGCTTCACCGGGCTGTTCCTGTACTTCGTTGCCCCGTGGCTGGCGACCCATGCCTGGTTCAGCCTGACCACCATGATGCACCACATCAGCGATGAGACTCCGTTCCTGACCAAGGAGCACTGGAGCTTCAACAGCAGCCGACTGCTGCTGACCACTGACTACATGTACCCCAAGTGGCTGCTGTTCCTGACCCACTACATTTCGGTGCACACCGCGCACCACGTGGCGCCGATCATTCCCCACTACAACCTGCCCGAAGCCCAGGCAGCGTTGAAGAACGCCTTCCCAGGGATGGTCAGGGAAAAACCCATGACCGTGCAGGATGTCTGGCACGTGGCGCGCAACTGTCACCTGTACGACCCGGTCAATGGCTTCTATGAGTCCTTTGACCGGCCGGCCCAGGCCGCCGAGGGGCAGAACACGCCGGGCGCCAAGGCGGCCAACAGTCCTCTGACCCTGAAGCAGCAGCTGCTGCGCAGCTACATGGGCATTCTGGGGTCGCTCTCGGTGGACAGCGCCGGTGCCAAGGCCACGGATCTGTTCGGCTACACCCGGGAATACATCAAGCAACCTGACAAGGAAATGAGCCCCCTGGGCGCCCAGCGTTTCCATATCAAGGGCATCGCCGGCGTTCCTCACGGCTATCAATGGGGCACGGGCGACCAGACCATCCTCCTGGTCCATGGCTGGGGCGCAGACAGTCGCAGCCTGTACTCCTTCACTCGCGTCCTGCAGCGCCAAGGCTTCAAGGTCGCGACCTTCGATGCACCGGCCCACGGCATCTCGCCGGGCTCCTTGAGCACCATGACCGAGTTCAAGGACGCGGTGAAAGCGGCCATCGTCGCCCTGGGTGACGTGGTGGGAATCGTCGCCCACTCCCTGGGCGGTATCGCCGCCACCGGGGCCCTGGCGGAGCTGGCCGAGACCCACCGGATCAAGGCCCTGTGCCTGCTGGGCTCGCCGGCCAACCTGCCGGTGGTGATCCAGCGCTGGGCCAACGGTTACCTCAAGCTCAAGCCGGCGGTGGTCCAGGCCATGCACCGTGAACTGTGGAAGCGCAACGGCGTGCCGGTCCAGCACTGGGACATCCCGGCCCTGGGCAACGGCCTGCAGTTGCCGACCCTGGTGCTGCACGACCTCAACGACCCGATCGTGCCGTTCTGCGAAGCGCAGCAGATCACCACGCTGATGCCTTGGGCGAAGCTGGAGCCAGTGTCCGGGCTCGGCCATGTGCGCATTCTCTCCGATGCCGCGGTGCTGGAGCAGGTGGCGCAGTTCCTTGTACAGAACATCAAGGTGGCCGAAGTGGCTCAGGCCAGCGCATGAGCACAACGCACAACCTTTTGACGATGGTTAACCACCCATGACGACCTATGCTGAAAGCGCCGTGACCGAGTCCGGCCTGTGGATGTGCCTGATCTGCGGCTGGATCTACGATCAACGGCTGGGCGATCCCGATTCGGGGGTGCCTCCGGGCACTGCCTGGGATGACATTGCCGAAGACTGGACCTGTCCGGAATGCGGCGTGAGCAAGTTGGATTTCAACATGGTGAAGCTGTAATCCAGCGCTGAACCCTGTAGTCGATGAGGAAGCAAGATGGCGACCCAAGAGCAAGCGTCGGCACCCGCCAAGGGCCGGCGTAGCAGCTTCAAGAAAATGCTCTTCAAGGGCATTTACAACGGGGTTCTGGGGCTGCTGCGTTGCAGCTTCTGGATGGAGTCGCGGCTGCTCCCTCGGCGTGCTGCAACGCGAGCGCTGAAGCTGTTCACCACGCCACAACGGCTGCGCCAGCATTTTCCGCTGACGCTGCCCAGCGCCACGGTGCAGGACCTGGAAACCGAGGAAGGGCGGCTGCGTTGTTTCCGCTGGACCCCGCAGCAGGTCCGGCGCCGGGTGGTGCTGGTGCATGGCTGGAGTGGCGCCAGTACCCAGTGGCAGTACCTGATTCCGCTGTTGCTGGAGGAGGGCTGTGAAGTGCTGTCCTTCGACTGCATCGGCCATGGCGGCAGCGGCGGTCGGCAAGCGTCGCTGCCGACCTTCGTCAGCATGCTGGATCAGGTGCAGCAACAGCTGGGGCCGTTCGACACGGTGATCGGGCACTCCCTGGGCGGGGCTGCCGCCGGGTATGCCTTGAGCACCCCGGTCGGCAAGGGTTTCGAGCGGGCGGTGCTGGTGGCTGCGCCGGCCGACATCGAAAACGTCGTTCGGCGTTTTGCGGCATTTCTGTGGATCAACGATGACGTCAGACAACGCATGCAACTTCTGGTTGAGCAACGCTATCAGAAGGACATGCGCAGCCTGGCGGTCAGTCGTTATGGCCACCAGGTGGATATCCCGGTGCTGCTGGTGCATGACCAGCAGGATCAGGAAGTCCCGGCAGATGACCTGCAATCCTTCGCTGAAGGCTTGCGTCACCGGCAAGTCCTGCAAACCCGCGGGCTTGGCCACCTGAAAATTCTCAAGGACAGGGCGACCATGGGAGCTGTGGTCGAGTTTGTCTGTGCAAAGGACGGCAATCTATGAGTGAACAATACGATGTGATCGTGATCGGCGCGGGTCCTGGCGGCTATGTCGCGGCGATCCGGGCGGCGCAGCTGGGACTGAAGACGGTCTGTATCGAGCGCTACAAGGGCAAGGACGGCAAGACCGCCCTGGGTGGCACCTGCCTCAATGTGGGCTGCATTCCTTCCAAGGCATTGCTGGACAGCTCTCATCACTATTACGAGGCGCGCAACGGTTTTGAAGTGCACGGCATTGGCATCCGCAATCCGCAGATGGATGTGCCGGCCATGCTGGCGCGCAAGGACAACGTGGTGCGCAATTTCAACGGCGGCATCGCCTCGTTGTTCAAGGCCAATGGCGTGGCCCTGCTGGAAGGTCACGGTAAGTTGCTGGCCAACAAGGAAGTGGAAGTCACCGCGGCCGACGGCAGCACCCAGCGCATCAGTGCCCCCAGCATCATCCTCGCCCCCGGCTCCCGCCCCATCGACATCGCCGCCGCACCGCTGACCGACAAGGTGATCGTCGACTCCACCGGAGCCCTGGAATTCACCCGCGTGCCCAAGCGCCTCGGGGTGATCGGCGCCGGCGTCATAGGCCTGGAACTGGGCTCGGTCTGGGCCCGCCTGGGCGCCGAAGTGACGGTACTCGAAGCCCTCGACAGCTTCCTGCCGGCAGTGGACGTGCAGATCGCCAAGGAGGCGCAGAAGATCTTTGGCAAGCAAGGCCTGGATATCCGCCTGGGGGCCCGGGTGACGGCATCCGAAGTGCAAGGCGACAGCGTCAAGGTCAGCCTCAGCGAGGGCGGCGAGGACAAGCAGCAGACCTTCGACCGCCTGATTGTCGCCGTGGGGCGCCGGCCCCTGACCACCGATCTGTTGGCGCCTGACAGCGGCGTACAGCTGGATGAGCGTGGCTTTATCCACGTCGACGGCCAGTGCCTGACCAGCGTGCCTGGGGTGTTCGCCATTGGCGACGTGGTACGCGGCCCGATGCTGGCGCACAAGGCTTCGGAAGAGGGGGTGATGGTGGCCGAGAGCCTTGCCGGGCATCACCATCCGCTCAATTACGACCTGATCCCGTCAGTGATCTACACCCACCCGGAAATCGCCTGGGTCGGCCAGACCGAGCAGGCCCTCAAGGCCCAGGGCATCGAGCTGAACATCGGCACCTTCCCGTTCTCCGCCAGCAGCCGCGCCATGGCGGCCAACGACACCGCCGGGTTGGTCAAGGTCATTGCCGATGCCGGCACCGACCGGGTACTTGGGGTGCATGTGATCGGCCCGGGCGCTGCGGAACTGGTCCAGGAAGGCGCGATCGGCATGGAGTTCGGCACCAGCGCCGAAGACCTGGGAATGATGGTGTTCTCCCACCCGACCCTGTCCGAAGCCCTGCATGAAGCCGCCTTGTCGGTGAATGGCCAGGCGATTCATATCGGCAATCGCAAGAAGAAAGCTCCCTCCAGCGTCAAATAGCCCGCTGTCCCCGGCTTCGCTCATTCAGCGGGGCCGGGGCCTGCTGCATCTCCCCGCGTTTCAGCGAAAGAACGGCACATCCCCCAGAATGGTCGCGCGCTGCATCACCCGGCGCTGTGGACGGTAGTCGTCCACGGCATAGTGCTGGGTCACGCGGTTGTCCCAGAACGCCACGTCGTTTTCCTGCCAGCGCCAGCGGATGGTGAACTCCGGGCGGGTGGCGTGGGCAAACAGCAGCTTGAGGATGGCCGCGCTTTCGCTCTCCGATAGTTCGTTGATCTTGGTGGTGAAGCCGTCGTTGACGAACAGCGACTGGCGGCCGCTCACCGGATGGGTACGGATCACCGGGTGCGACAGCGGCGGGTTCTTGCGCCGGGCTTCCTCCCAGCGCGCCAGGTCTTCGGGGGTGTTGCCGAAGCGTTCCAGAGGGAAGGACTTGATGAACTCGTGAGTGGCAGTCAGGCCCTGCAGCAGGTTCTTCAGCGGCTCGGACAAGGCTTCGTAGGCGGCGATGCCGCTGGCCCACAACGTGTCGCCGCCGAACGGCGGCAGCAGCTTGGCGCTGAGCACCGCGCCCAGGGCCGGGGTTGGCAGGAAGGTCACGTCGGTGTGCCAGATGGCGTTGTCGCGCACGTCGGTTTCAGCGGTGTCGAGGATCAGTATTTCCGGCTGTTCCGGCACATTGGGGTAGATCGGGTGAATGTGCAGGTCACCGAAGTGGGCGGCGAAGCGTGCTTGCTGCTGTGGGGTGATCGGCTGGTCGCGGAAGAACAGCACTTGATGCCTGAGCAGCGCCTGCTCGATGGCGTCGCGCTGTTCGACGCTGAGCGGTTGGCTGATATCGACGCCACTGATCTGGGCGCCGAGGGCGGAGCTTAAAGGGGTGATGGTCAGGCTCATGGTCGTTCTCTTGTTCGGCGCCCATTTGTTGGCGTGGTCGGATTCGGTTTATCTGCATCAAACTAAAAAACGGTTGCGCTGGCGGTGTCGTGACCCTGTAGCCGCTGTCGAGCCTTGGCGAGGCTGCGAACGGCGGCGCAGTAGATGCAAACCCATGCAACGAGGCCTTCCTCATCGATTGCTGCGAGCGCTACGCGCTCGGTCGCAGCCTCGCGAGGGCTCGGCAGCGGCTACAGGTGAACCGCGTGCGGGGCAGGCGGCGCACGCAGGTCAGTGGGATTGGCCGTGCCAGGGCACCAGCTTGCGTTGCAGGGCGCGCAGGCCCATCTCCATGGCGAAGGCGATCAGGGCAATCACCAGTATCCCCAGCAGCACCACATCGGTGACCAGGAACTGCGCCGCGGATTGCACCATGAAGCCCAGGCCGCTGGTGGCGGCAATCAGCTCCGCCGCCACCAGGGTCGACCAGCCCACGCCCAGGCCGATGCGCACGCCGGTGAGAATGTCCGGCAGGGCGCTGGGCAGGATCACGTGGCGAATCAGTTGCGCCCGGGTCGCGCCCAGGGACTGGGCGGCGCGCAGCTTGGCCGGGTCGACGGTGCGCACGCCGGTGGCGGTGGCGATGGCAATCGGGGCGAAGATCGCCAGATAAATCAGCAGCACCTTGGACAGCTCGCCAATGCCGCACCAGATGACGATCAGCGGCAGATAGGCCAGTGGCGGAATCGGCCGGTAGAACTCGATCAAAGGGTCGAGCACGCCCCGGGCGATGCGGTTGGCGCCAATGGCGATGCCCACCGGAATCGCCGTCAGCACGGCAAAGCCCAGGGCCAGGCCGATGCGCTGCAGGCTGGCTGCCAGGTGCTGCCAGAGGGTGGAGTCCATGTAGCCGCTGGTGGCCAGCAACCAGCCCTTTTGCAATACGGCGGCAGGGGGCGGCAGGAACAGCGGTTCGATCAGGCCGCTGGCAGTGACCGCCCACCACAGGGCCAGCAGGGCGATCAGAGTCAGCACGCTGATCCAGCGGGTGCTCAGGCTACGACGCACCGGCAGGGGCGCTTTCGGGTTGGCATCGCGGGTCGTGGTGGCGGGAATCTCGTAGCTGCTCATGGGCGCTCCTGCTGCTGGGTGGCGCTGCGTTGGGAGAACACCCGGGACAGCACGTGCTCGCGGGTTTCGATGAACAGCGGGTCGGACTTGATCGCCCGCGCCGACTCGCCGGCGGCGTAGCGCTGGCCGAAGTCCAGGTTCAGGCGCTCGACGATCTGCCCTGGGTTGGGCGCCAGGAGGATCAGGTCGGTGGCCAGGAACACTGCTTCCTCGATGTCGTGGGTGATCAGGAACACCGGCTTGGCGGTGCGCCGCCAGACTTGCAGCAACAGCTCCTGCATCTGCTCGCGGGTGAAGGCATCCAGGGCGCCGAAGGGTTCATCCATCAGCAGCACGCGCGGGTCGGCAGCCAGGGCGCGGGCCAGGCCCACGCGCTGTTTCTGTCCACCGGAGAGTTGCCAGATGCGGCGTTTGTCGAAGCCGGCCAGGTCCACCAGGGCGAGCATCTCCCGCGCCCGGGCTTCGCGTTGATCCCGGGCGATGCCGGCCAGTTCCAGGCCGAAGGCGACGTTGCCCAGCACGTCCTGCCAGGGCAGCAGGGCGTCGTCCTGGAACACCACGCCACGCTCGGCGCTGGGGCCCTTGACCGGCACGCCGTCGAGGCTGATGCGCCCGGCGCTGGGATCGACGAACCCGGCAATCAGGTTCAGCAGCGAGGTCTTGCCACTGCCGGAAGGCCCCAGGGCGACCAGCAGTTGCTGTGGCCCCAGGGTCAGGGAAATATCCGCCAGCACCGGTTCGGCGGCGCCGGGGTACTGTGCGCTGATGCGCTCCAGTTGTAGCAAGGCCATGACGGCTATCTCCTGTCCGGTCGCGGGTTATTCAGGGATGAACTTGGCGCTGACGTAGGGGGCGTAGTCCGGCAGTACCGCGTCGACCTTGCCTTGTTCCTTGAGGAACACCGCGGTGTCGGTGATGGCCTTGGTGGTCGGGGCGCCGAGGCTGAGCACCTGGTCGGCGGCCAGTGGGTAGACGTTGCCTTGCAGCAGCAGCGGGATATCGCTGGCCTTGGCCCCGGAGAGCTTGACCAGCTTGTCGACGTTGCCCTGGTTGGCCAGCCAGGCTTGTGGGTCCTTGCGGTACTGGGTGTAGGCCTCCAGGGTCACCTTGGCGAAGGCGCTGACGATTTGTGGGTGCTTCTCGGCAAAATCCTTGCGCACGATCCAGGCGTCGAAAGTCGGTGCGCCGAACTTGGCCAGTTCACCGGAGGTGATCAGCACCTTGCCGTTTTCCTTGGCCACGCCCAGGGCCGGGTCCCAGACGTAGGTGGCATCGATATCGCCGCGCTTCCAGGCAGCGATGATCGCCGGTGGCGCGAGGTTGAGGATCTGCACTTTCGAGGGGTCGATGTTCCAGTGCTTCAGCGCCGCCAGCAGGCTGTAGTGGCCGGTGGAAACGAAGGGCACGGCGACTTTTTTACCGATCAGGTCCTGAGGGCTGTTGATCGCGGAACCGTCGCGGGCCACCAGGGCTTCAGCGGCGCCGATCTGGGTGGCGATGAGGAAGGTTTGCACCGGCACCTTGCGGGTGATGGCGGCGGTCAGCGGGCTGGAGCCCAGGTAGCCGATCTGCACATCGCCGGAAGCGATGGCGGCGATGACGTCGGCGCCGTTGTCGAATTTGCGCCAGTTGATCTTGGCCTGGGTGGCTTTTTCATAGCTGCCGTCGGCTTGCGCGACCTTGGCCGGGTCGACGGTGGTCTGGTAGGCGACGGTGACGTCGGCCGCCTGGGCAAAGAAACTCGCAGCGGCCAGGGACGCGGCCGCCAGGAGGCGAAGGGGGAAATGCAGTTTCATGGGGTGCTCCTCATAGGCGGCCGGTGATCGGCGTGGGAGGAGACTAAATGATCTAAGAATGCAGAAATAAATAACTTATTTGCATTAGCTTATGAGGTGAAATTCGTGGCCGTAGCCAGACAAGTGTTACGGCGAGGGCGCCGGCTCTCGCCGGGCTGCAACGCGGCCCCCAGCTCAGGCCACGCGCTTATGCAGGAATACCCGGTCGCCAGGTTTGGGAGGGGCTGCGCCGCGGACGGCCGGCCGGCCTAGCGGGAGCAGGCGCCCTCGCCATGGCCCTAGTTGCTGATGGCCAGGATGCTGGCCTGGTAGGCGCCGACGAACACGTCGAAATCACCCACTTCGTTTTGCTCAAGCTCGGTCTGCTGTTCCAGGGATTTGCGCGCCGCGTCTTCGAAGGCGGCTTGCTCTTCCTTGCTCAGGGCCTGGCTGCGGAAGTGCTCGGCATGCACCTGGCTCTGGCGCAGGGAGAATTGGCTGAAGCTCTCCTTGTGCTCGCTCATGGCCGCCAGCACCTGGGCCGATGGGGTCAGGGACGAATCCTTGACCTTGGCCAGCTGGGCGTCCAGGGCCTTGCTGTGCACGTTGCTGCCGTGGCTCTGGTCGAGCAGGGCAGCCAGTGGCGCGATCTGCTCCAGCAGTTCGGCGGCCCATTCCTTCATCTCCACCGGCTGGCCCTGGCGTTGCAGTTGCAGGCCCGGACGCCGGCCTTCCTTGACCACGGCGAGGAAGTTGGAGGTGGCGTTGCCGCACTCGTTGTTCTCGAGCAGCGGGCTGTCGTTGAGCGCGCAGTACAGCAGGAAGGCGTCGAGGAAGCGGGCTTCCTGCAGGTCGATGCCCAGGGGCAGGAACGGGTTGATGTCCAGGCAACGCACTTCGACGTACTGGATGCCCCGGGCCATCAGCGCCTGGATCGGCCGCTCACCGGTGTAGGTCACGCGTTTGGGGCGGATGTTGGAGTAGTACTCGTTTTCGATCTGCAGGATGTTGGTGTTCAGTTGCACCCACTCGCCATCCTTGTGGGTGCCGACCGCCACGTAAGGCGCGTAGGGCGTGGCCACGGCCTTGCGCAGGCTGTCGGTGTAGCTGTTCAGATCGTTGTAGCAAGGGGTCAGGCCGGCCTGGGCCTGGCTCTGGTAGCCCAGGTCGCTCATGCGCAGGCTGGTGGCGTAGGGCAGGTACAGGGTCTCGGCGTCCAGCTG
This sequence comes from Pseudomonas sp. B21-059, assembly GCF_026016285.1. Lineage (NCBI taxonomy): Bacteria > Pseudomonadati > Pseudomonadota > Gammaproteobacteria > Pseudomonadales > Pseudomonadaceae > Pseudomonas > Pseudomonas sp. B21-059. The sequence goes on from NZ_CP087201.1 coordinate 297,396, forward strand.
TTCCAGCTGGTGCGAGCGGCCGCGCAGGAAGCCCGCGTCCAGGGCCGGCGAAGCACCGAACAGGTACATCAACAGCCAGCTGTAGCGACGGAAATTGCGGATCAGCGCGATATAGGCCGAAGACTGGTAGTCCCGGTCGCTGCCGACGAAGCCTTCGGCTTGCTTGAGCAGCGGCCACAGCTGTTCCGGCAGGGAAAAGTTGTAGTGGATCCCGGCAATGCACTGCATGGTCTTGCCGTAGCGCAGGGCCAGGCCCTTGCGGTACACGTACTTGAGCTGGCCGATGTTGGAGGTGCCGTAGTAGGCGATCGGGATGTCTTCCTCGGCCGGCAACGGGCACGGCATCGATGGACTCCACAGGTACTCGTTGCCGAGCTTGCTGTAGGCGAAACGATGAATCTTGTCGAGGCTGGCCAGGGTGTCCGCCGGGTCCGTGAGGGCCGGGGTGATGAACTCCAGCAGCGACTCGGAATAGTCGGTGGTGATCTGTTCGTTGGTCAGCGCGGAACCCAGTTCTTCCGGGTGCGGGGTCTGTGCCAGGCGGCCTTCGCCGGTAACACGCAGGCATTCACGTTCGATACCGTGCAGGCACTGCTCGAGCAGGGAGAGGTTAGCGCGCTCGCCGAGCAGAGCCAGGCGGCGGTTGAGAAGTTCGCTCAAGTTGGATTCCTTCACGCGTCAGTCGCCCCAATATGGGGGTGGGCAGGACGGTCTACAAGGGTGAAGTTAAAACTGGCGTTTTCGCCTGGTTTTTGAGTCAAGCCGACTCGCTTGAAAACGCCAATCCTTCATCCCTGAATCTGGCTTTAGCGCAGGCAAAAAACTCCGACGCCGCTTTCGCAGCGCCGAAATTAACCCAAATTCATGACAGGGAGCTATAGGACGGCGAAGGTGCCTTGTGCTTTTGCGACCAGTTTGTCGCCCTGGATCACGTCCGCTTCCACCACCAGGGTACGGCGGCCGGGGTGGATCACCTTGGCCCGGCACAGCACTTCACCCTCGGCCACGGCGCGGATGTAGTTGATCTTGCACTCGATGGTGGCGCTCTGCTGGTCAAAGCCGTGGGTGCTGGAACAGGCCAGCCCCATGGCAATGTCCACCAGGCTGAAGATCGCCCCGCCGTGCAGCTTTTGCCCGCGATTGCGCAGCTGCGGGGTCAGCTCCAGGGCGACGTCCGCCTCGCCGGTTTCCAGGCGTTGCAGACGGCAGCCGAGTAATTGGCTGAAGGCGCTTTCGGTCAGGCCGGCAGGGATCTGCATCAGCGTTTCTTCAACTGCTTGGCGTTGGCGAACAGCGAGGCCATGGCGTTGTTGCTCGGAGCGGCCGCGGTGGTTTCCTTGCGTGGTGCGTTGCCCTGGGAGGAGCGCGGCGCCGAGCCTGGACGGGAACCGCGAGCGCCGTCGATCTTCTCGCCCGGGGTGTCGCTCATGCGCATCGACAGGCCCACGCGTTTACGCGGAATGTCGACTTCCATGACTTTCACTTTCACCACGTCGCCGGCCTTCACCGCCTCACGCGGGTCCTTGATGAACTTCTCCGACAGCGCCGAGATGTGCACCAGGCCGTCCTGGTGCACGCCGATGTCGACGAAGGCGCCGAAGTTGGTGACGTTGGTCACTACGCCTTCGAGGATCATCCCCAGTTGCAGGTCCTTGAGGTCTTCCACGCCATCCTGGAACTCGGCGGTCTTGAACTCCGGGCGCGGGTCGCGGCCGGGCTTGTCCAGTTCCTGGAGGATGTCGGTGACGGTGGGCAGACCGAAGGTTTCGTCGGTGAATTTCTTCGGGTCCAGGCGCTTGAGGAAGCCGCTGTCGCCGATCAGCGAACGGATGTCACGGCCGGTGTCGGCGGCGATGCGCTGCACCAGCGGGTAGGCTTCCGGGTGGACCGCCGAGGCGTCCAGCGGGTTGTCGCCGTTCATGACGCGCAAGAAGCCGGCGGCCTGCTCGAAGGTTTTCTCACCCAGGCGCGCGACCTTTTTCAGCGCGGCTCGAGTCTTGAAGGCACCGTGTTCGTCGCGGTGGCTGACGATGTTCTGCGCCAGGGTCGCATTCAGGCCGGAGATCCGCGCCAGCAGGGCCACGGAAGCGGTGTTGACGTCGACGCCAACGGCGTTCACGCAGTCCTCGACCACGGCGTCCAGGCCGCGGGCCAGTTTCAGTTGCGACACGTCGTGCTGGTACTGGCCGACACCGATGGATTTCGGATCGATCTTCACCAGTTCCGCCAGGGGGTCCTGCAGGCGGCGGGCGATGGATACGGCGCCACGGATCGACACGTCCAGGTCCGGGAACTCCTTGGCCGCCAGCTCCGAGGCCGAGTACACCGATGCACCGGCTTCGGACACCATGACCTTGGTCATCTTCATGGCCGGGTATTTTTTGATCAGTTCGGCGGCCAGCTTGTCGGTCTCGCGGCTGGCGGTGCCGTTGCCGATGGCGATCAGGTCCACCGAGTGCTTGGCGCACAGCGCGGCCAGGATGCCCAGGGTCTGGTCCCACTTGTTGTGCGGCACGTGCGGGTAGACGGTGGCGTGATCCAGCAGCTTGCCGGTGGCATCCACCACCGCCACTTTGCAGCCGGTGCGCAGGCCCGGGTCCAGGCCCAGGGTGGCGCGCGGGCCGGCCGGAGCGGCCAGCAGCAGGTCGTGCAGGTTGTGGGCGAAGACGTTGATCGCCTCGGTTTCCGCGTTGTCGCGCAACTCGCCCAGCAGGTCGGTTTCCAGGTGGGTGTAGAGCTTGACCTTCCAGGTCCAGCGCACCACTTCACCCAGCCATTTGTCGGCGGGGCGGTTCTGGTTCTGGATGCCCACGTGCTGGCCGATCATGCCTTCGCAGGGGTGCATGGTGCCCGGCAGTTCGTCACCGACTTTCAGCGCGGAGCTGAGAATGCCTTCGTTGCGGCCACGGAAAATCGCCAGGGCGCGGTGCGACGGCATGCTTTTCAGCGGTTCGTCGTGTTCGAAGTAGTCGCGGAACTTGGCGCCTTCCTCTTCCTTGCCGGCGACCACGCGGGCGCTGAGGGTGGCTTCCTGCTTGAGGAAGTTGCGCAGCTTGTCCAGCAAACCCGCGTCTTCGGCGAAGCGCTCCATGAGGATGTACTTGGCGCCTTCCAGGGCGGCCTTGACGTCGGCCACGCCTTTGTCGGCGTTGACGAAGCGGGCGGCTTCGGCTTCCGGAGTCAGGCTTGGGTCGTTGAACAGGCCGTCCGCCAGCTCGCCGAGGCCGGCTTCCAGGGCGATCTGGCCCTTGGTGCGGCGCTTCTGCTTATAAGGCAGGTACAGGTCTTCGAGGCGGGTCTTGGTGTCGGCCAGCTTGATGTCGCGAGCCAGCTCCGGGGTCAGCTTGCCCTGCTCTTCGATGCTGGCGAGGATGCTGATCCGCCGTTCGTCGAGCTCTCGCAGGTAGCGCAGGCGCTCTTCCAGATGACGCAGTTGAGTGTCATCGAGGCTGCCGGTGACCTCTTTCCGGTAACGGGCGATGAAGGGCACGGTGGAGCCTTCATCCAATAGAGCGACGGCCGCTTCGACCTGTTGTGGGCGTACGCCGAGTTCCTCGGCAATGCGGCTGTTGATGCTGTCCATAAAACCACCTGACAAATGTGTGAAAGCAGGCCCGCGGGCACGAAAATAAGGCCCGGCGAGTCTGGTTGAGCGGCCTGGCCCGCGCCGCCACCTGGATCAAAAGGCTGGCTGTTGACCCGTGAAATCGAAAAAATACTGCCGGCCCAGGCAAATAAAAAAACTGGCCGCAGGCGTACTGATCAGATATTGCCCAACACAAAAGGCGGCGCATTATACCCAGCGTTACGGTCTTCGGGGTGATGGCCAGCCTCAGGCCGACAGCGGGTTTGCTGGCGATAGAGGAAAAATCTGCTAACAATGCACACGGTGCGTATAACGGCAGCTACGCCATAATGCGCACCGAGATTAGAGGAGCATCCAATGAGCAGCACTGCACAAACTGCTGAAGGCGAAAAAATTCTTATTGTTGACGACGATCCGGGGCTGAGCAGCCTGCTGGAGCGTTTTTTCGTCAGCAAGGGCTACCGTGCCCGCGCGGTGCCGAACACTGAGCAAATGGACCGTCTGTTGGGTCGCGAAGTGTTCAACCTGGTGGTCCTCGACCTGATGCTGCCCGGCGAAGATGGCCTGACCGCCTGCCGCCGACTGCGCAGTGCCAACAACCAGATTCCGATCATCATGCTCACCGCCAAGGGCGATGAGCTGAGCCGCATCAAGGGCCTGGAGCTGGGTGCCGACGATTACCTGGCCAAGCCGTTCAACCCTGACGAACTGATGGCCCGGGTCAAGGCCGTGCTGCGTCGTCAGTCGGCTCCTGTGCCGGGTGCGCCGGGCAGCGAAGACGAAAGCGTGACCTTCGGTGACTACGAACTGTCCCTGGCCACTCGCGAACTCAAGCGTGGCGATGAAGTGCACATGCTTACCACCGGTGAGTTCGCGGTACTCAAGGCCCTGGTGATGAACGCCCGCCAGCCGCTGACCCGCGACAAACTGATGAACCTGGCCCGTGGCCGCGAGTGGGATGCCCTGGAGCGTTCCATCGACGTGCAGATCTCCCGCCTGCGGCGGATGATCGAGCCCGATCCTTCCAAACCGCGCTATATCCAGACCGTCTGGGGCGTGGGTTATGTCTTCGTGCCGGATGGCACCGCGACCAAGTGATAGGTGATTTGTAGGAGCGAACGCCCGGGCCGGTAACGACCCGGGCGTTCGCATTCTGCCACTCCGCGAGCGCGAGCCGCTCCTGCAAAGTGTGTATTGGCTGTTATGAAAACCCCGCTGTGGTTCCCCCAGAGTTTCTTCTCCCGCACCCTGTGGCTGGTGCTGATCGTGGTGCTGTTTTCCAAGGCATTGACCCTGGTTTATCTGTTGATGAACGAGGACGTGCTGGTGGACCGGCAATACAGCCACGGCGTGGCCCTGACCCTGCGCGCCTATTGGGCCGCCGACGAATCCAACCGCGACCAGATCGCCGAAGCCGCAGGGCTGATCAAGGTGGTGGGCAGCGGTGTGCCGGCCGGCGAGCAACACTGGCCTTACAGCGAGATCTACCAGCGGCAGATGCAGGCCGAGTTGGGCGCCGATACCGAAGTGCGTCTGCGCATGCATGCACCTCCGGCGCTTTGGGTCAGAGCCCCGAGCCTGGGGGATGGCTGGCTCAAGGTGCCGCTGTATCCGCATCCGCTGCGGGGGCAAAAGATCTGGAGCGTGCTGGGCTGGTTCCTGGCCATCGGCCTGTTATCCACCGCCTCGGCGTGGATCTTCGTCAGCCAGCTCAACCAACCGCTCAAGCGCCTCGTCTACGCCGCCCGGCAACTGGGTCAGGGGCGCAGCGTGCGCCTGCCGATCAGCGATACACCGAGCGAGATGACCGAGGTGTACCGCGCCTTCAACCAGATGGCCGAGGATGTGGAGCAGGCGGGGCGTGAACGGGAGCTGATGTTGGCGGGGGTGTCCCACGACCTGCGCACGCCGCTGACCCGCTTGCGCCTGTCGCTGGAGTTGATGGGCGCGCACACCGACCTGACCGACGACATGGTGCGGGATATCGAGGACATGGACGCCATTCTCGATCAATTCCTGGCCTTCATCCGCGACGGCCGCGACGAGTCGGTGGAAGAGGTGGACTTGAGCGATCTGGTGCGTGAGGTGGCCGCGCCCTACAACCAGAACCAGGAACGGGTGCACCTGCGCCTGGAGCCGATCCAGCCGTTCCCGCTGCGTCGGGTATCGATGAAGCGTCTGCTCAACAACCTGATTGGCAACGCCTTGAATCACGCGGGAACGGATGTCGAAGTGGCGGCCTATGTGTCCGGTGACACCAATGCGCCTTATGTGGTGCTGAGTGTGATGGACCGCGGCGCGGGGATCGATCCGTCCGAACTGGAGGCGATCTTCAACCCCTTCACCCGTGGCGACCGTGCCCGGGGTGGCAAGGGCACTGGCCTGGGCCTGGCCATCGTCAAGCGGATTGCCGCCATGCACGGCGGCAACGTCGAACTGCGCAACCGTCCCGATGGCGGCCTGGAAGCGCGAGTGCGCTTGCCTTTGGGCTTGTTGCTGCCACGCGATGCGGACTGAACACCTGTAGCCGCTGCCGCAGGCTGCGATAAGGGCCGAAGGCCCTTGCGCGGCCCGCAAGCGCGACTGCTGCGCAGCCGGCCACAGCCTGCGGCAGTGGCTACAGGGGCCGCCGATCGAGCGTACCCCTTAGCCTTTACCCTTGGTCCGGGTCATGTTCGGCCCGCCATTTTTCTCGATGTGTTCGATGATGATCCCTGCCACATTCTTGCCGGTGGTGGTCTCGATGCCTTCCAGGCCTGGCGAGGAATTGACTTCCATCACCAGCGGCCCGTGATTGGAGCGCAGGATATCCACCCCCGCCACGCTCAGGCCCATGACCTTGGCCGCCCGTAGCGCGGTCATGCGTTCTTCCGGGGTGATCTTGATCAGGCTGGCGCTGCCGCCACGATGAAGGTTGGAGCGGAACTCCCCCGGCTTGGCCTGGCGCTTCATCGCCGCGATCACCTTGTCCCCCACCACGAAGCAGCGAATGTCGGCGCCGCCGGCTTCCTTGATGTATTCCTGGACCATGATGTTCTGCTTCAGGCCCATGAAGGCCTCGATCACCGATTCCGCCGCAGTGGCGGTTTCACACAGCACCACGCCGATGCCCTGGGTGCCTTCCAGTACCTTGATCACCAGGGGCGCGCCGTTGACCATTTCGATCAGGTCGGGAATGTCGTCCGGCGAGTGGGCAAAGCCGGTCACTGGCAGGCCGATGCCGCGCCGCGACAGCAACTGCAGCGAGCGCAGTTTGTCCCGGGAGCGGGCGATGGCCACCGACTCGTTGAGCGGGAAGACTCCCATCATTTCGAACTGGCGCAGCACCGCGCAGCCATAGAAGGTCACCGAGGCACCAATCCGCGGGATCACCGCATCGAAGCCTTCCAGGGGCTTGCCGCGGTAGTGGATCTGCGGCTTGTGGCTGGCGATGTTCATGTAGGCGCGCAGGGTGTCGACCACTACCATTTCATGGCCACGCTCGGTGCCGGCTTCGACCAGACGACGAGTGGAATACAGACGCGGGTTACGCGACAGCACAGCGATCTTCATGCAACACCTGTGGCAGAGGTAGTGGATACCGGGAACACCGGTTTGTCTTGTACGTATTTGATGCCCGGATTGACCACCAACTGGCCGTCGATCAGCGCCTTGGAACCCAGCAGCAGGCGATAGCGCATGGCCTTGCGGCAGGCGAGGGTGAATTCCACCCGCCACACGCGATCGCCCAGGGCCAGGGTGGTGCTGATCACATAGCGCACCTGAGCCTGGCCGTTGGAGCTTTTAATGGTTTTCATCGCCACCAGCGGCGCTTCGCAACGCCGGTGACGCAACTGCACCACACTGCCCAAGTGGGCATTGAAACGCACCCACTGTTCACCGTCGCGTTCGAAGGGCTCGATCTCGGTGGCATGCAGGCTGGAGGTACTGGCCCCGGTATCGATCTTGGCGCGCAGGCCGGCCACTCCCAGATCAGGAAGCGCCACCCACTCGCGCAGACCGACAACGGTCAAATGGTCAAAAGTCTTCAAATAGGGGAAATCCGCAATTAGCTTTTCCAGGCCGCGACCGGAACCTCGGCCAGGGCTTTGAATGCAGGTTTGGCGAACCAGTAACCCTGCATCAGATAAATTCCACAGTCGCTGAGAAAGTCCCGTTCACCAGCGCTTTCAATGCCTTCGGCAATGACTGTAACGCCCAACTCCGCACAGATTGTGACAATCCCACGAACGATCGTCTGGCGTACGCGATCCTGGTCGACATCGCGAATCAGCGCCATGTCGAGCTTGATCAGGTCGGGTTGGAAATTCGCCAGCAAGTTCAGCCCCGAGTACCCCGCGCCGAAGTCATCGATGGCGGTCTTGAAGCCGAATTCGCGGTATTCACGCAGAATATGGGTCAAATGGCGACTGTTATCTACGTGCTGGCTTTCCAGGGTTTCGAAAATCAGCCGGTCCAGGGGAAAGTGCTGGGCGCGGGCGGCTTCCAGGGTGCTGCGGATGCACAGTTCCGGGCGGTACACGGCGTTGGGCATGAAGTTGATCGACAGGTGGCTTTGCATCCCCATCTGCGCGGCCGTGGTGATGGCCAGGGTCCGGCAGCGCTGGTCGAAACGATAGCGGTTGCTGTCGTCGACCTGGTCCAGCACGGTGTGGGCGCCTTCGCCATTGACCCCGCGCACCAGGGCTTCATGGGCAAAGATCGAGCGGTCGCGCAGATCGACTATGGGTTGATAGGCGAAGGAAAAATCGAAGCCCAGTGGCGGGCTTTTTTGGCAGCCTTCGCAGCGGTTGTCCGGCGAGGTCAGGGAAGTGGGGAAATCAGTCACGGGGACTCCTCGCGTGTCAGGACGCAACCTGGGTTATTTTAGGTGAGTGGCAGGATTTATGAGAGCCCGTAGGCGGGCCGTACAGTTGCGACATTTTTCAGCAAGAGGAATTCCAGTGGCGCACAAGCAGGAAGAAGAGGACAAGGTTCGTCTGGATAAATGGCTGTGGGCGGCGCGCTTCTACAAGACTCGCGCCCTGGCCAAGGCGGCTATTGAAAGCGGCAAGGTGCATCACCGTGGTGAGCGCTGCAAGCCGGGCAAGGAGCCGCGGGTAGGCGACGAGTATCAGATTCGCGCCGGCTTCGACGAGCGCACCGTGGTGGTCCAGGCACTTTCCATCGTCCGTCGTGGCGCTCCCGAGGCACAGACGCTCTACACGGAAACCGAAGCCAGCATCGCCAAGCGTGAAACCGCAGCGGCCCAGCGCAAGGCTGGCGCCCTGGGGGTCAGCACGGAAGGCAAACCGAGCAAGAAGCAGCGCCGTGATCTGTTCAAGTTCCACGGCAGCAGCCACGAGTGAAAGCGTAGGAGCCGGCTTGCCGGCGAAGGCGTCCTCAAGGGGCCATTCGCCGGCAAGCCGGCTCCTGCAGGTCTATCAGCGCAGCAGGCTGCTGGAGCGGACCACACTCATGCGCGAGAGCACCGGCATCCGGGTCATCAGCTTGAATAGCGGGTGTGTCAGGCGCAGCAGGAAGTTCGACATCCGCGCCGCATACGGCGTGTAGTAGCCCCAGCCCAGGGCCAGCACTGCCAGCAGCGCGCCGCCGATGTAGTCGTCCTGGCCCCAGTGCGCGCCCGCCACCAGGCGCGGCATCATGAACAGCAGGGTCAGGCCCCAGACGATCAGGAACTGGCCGACGCTGCGGCTGAACATGCCCATGAATAAGCCCCAGATCAGCAGCACCGAAGCGTGGTCGCCGGGGAAGCTCTGGCTGGAGCGGTCCTTGAGTTCCCAGGTCTTTTCCCAGCCGGGGAAGTAGTCGCTCATGTGCACGGCGCCTTCGAGCACCATGGACGGGCTGTTGTGTTGCCAGTTCATCAGCGCCACCAGCTTGGAAAACAGCGCGCGAATCACCACCATAAGAATCAGGATCGACAGGAAGCCGAAAAACGCCCGGCGCACGTCCACCGCCTTGAACACCCAATCACCGCGAATCAGCAGGCCGAGCATGATCAGCCCCACCACGATATCGAAGGGGCGCAGGCTGGCCACGGCCCAGATGTGCAGCCAGGTGGAGTTTGTTGCAAGGGGAGTGTTGAGGTGACGGAACAGCCACTCGTCGAACATCAGGCAGTACATCTGCCCGGTTGGCCACAACCAGAATCCCAGCAGGGCCAAAGGGAGTAAATTGCACAGAACCAGCTTGCCGAGGTTCCACCTTGCTTGGAACAAACCCGGATTGTTCATAAAATATCTCCAATCACCGCAAAAACTGCACCTTCATGGTGCAAAACCGCAATTTTCGGTGCTTGTAACCTTTTTGTCATCATTCAGATACCCAGACCTATGACTGATTTGCCGGATACCGACTTCACTCAACGCTTCATCTTTGATGAGAGCGACGCCCGCGGCGAGCTGGTGGCGCTGGAGCGCAGTTACGCTGAAGTCCTCGCCAAACATTCCTATCCCGAGCCGGTGGCACAACTGCTCGGCGAGCTGATGGCGGCGGCATCGTTGCTGGTTGGCACCTTGAAGTTCGATGGCTTGCTGATTCTCCAGGCCCGCTCCGAAGGCCCGGTGCCGTTGCTGATGATCGAGTGCTCCAGCAACCGCGAGATCCGCGGCCTGGCCCGCTACGACGCGTCGCAGATCGCCCCTGACGCAACCCTTGCCGACATGATGCCCAACGGCGTCCTGGCCCTGACCGTGGACCCGACCCAGGGCCAGCGTTACCAAGGCATCGTCGACCTGGACGGCGCCACCCTGGCCGAATGCTTCACCAACTACTTCGTCATGTCGCAGCAGACCGGCACCCGTTTCTGGCTCTACGCCGACGGCCGCAATGCCCGCGGCCTGCTCCTGCAACAACTGCCTGCCGACCGCCTGCGCGATCCGGAAGAGCGCGAAGCCAACTGGCAGCACCTCACCGCCCTGGCCAGCACCCTGACCGCCGATGAACTGCTGAGTCTGGACAACGAAACCGTGCTGCACCGCCTGTACCACGAAGAAGCCGTGCGCCTGTTCGACGTGCAACCGCTGCGCTTCCGCTGCAGCTGCTCCCGCGAGCGTTCGGGCAACGCGCTGGTCAGCCTGGGGCTCGAAGATGCTCAGGAGCTGGTGGTGGAACATGGCGGCAGCATCGAGATCGATTGCCAGTTCTGCAACGAGCGTTATCTGTTCGATGCCGCCGATATCACGCAATTGTTTGCCGGTGCGGGCGTCGACACGCCGTCAGATACTCGTCACTAAAACGGTTCAGCGCAGGTAAATCACCTGGCAAACGCCGGAATTACGCCGTACTGACGGGAGGACCCTACTATTTTTGGGCTTTTCTGGCATAATCCGGCGCACTTTTTTCGCGGTAGTAGTGCGCGAGTTTCTACTACAAAACGTTTGGAGCACTCGGCCACTGGCCGACGGGGAACCTCATGACGCAAGCCAATAACGCCGTGTACACCGATCTGAGTGTGGATGATCTGGTCAAAGAAGCCCTGAACCGCGGTGAGGGCGAACTGGCCGATACCGGCGCTCTGGTGGTTCGCACCGGTCATCGTACCGGCCGTTCGCCAGTGGACCGTTTCATCGTTGAAGAGCCCACCACCCAGGACGCTATCGCCTGGGGCCCGATCAACCGCAAGTTCCCGGCGGCCAAGTTCGACGCCCTGTGGGACCGCGTTGAAGCCTACCTGGGCGAGCGCGAGCGTTTTGTTTCCCACGTGCATGTAGGTTCCGATCCGGCGCACTACCTGCCAGTGAAAATGACCACCGAGACTGCCTGGCACAACCTGTTCGGTCGTTGCCTGTTCATCAACCCCGAGCAGTACAACGCCGGTGGCAAGGACGAGTGGCAGATCCTCAACGCGCCAAACTTCGTTTGCGAGCCTGAGCGCGACGGCACCAACTCCGATGGCACCGTGATCCTCAACTTCGCGGCCAAGAAAGTGCTGATCGCCGGCATGCGCTACGCCGGTGAAATGAAGAAAGCCCTATTCTCCGTGCAGAACTTCCTGCTGCCAGCTGCCGACGTGCTGCCGATGCACTGCGCCGCCAACATGGGCGAAGACGGCGACGTGACCCTGTTCTTCGGTCTGTCGGGCACCGGCAAAACCACCCTGTCGGCCGACGAAAGCCGTTACCTGATCGGTGACGACGAACACGGCTGGGGCGTGGGCGTGGTGTTCAACATCGAAGGCGGTTGCTATGCCAAGTGCATCGACCTGTCGGAAAAGAACGAGCCGGTGATCTGGAAAGCCATCCAGCACGGCGCCGTACTGGAAAACGTGGTGATCGACCCGGTCACCAAGAAAGCCGACTACGCCGACGACAGCCTGACCCAGAACAGCCGCGCCGCTTACCCGCGCGAGCTGATCGAAAAACGCGCACCGAAGAACCTCGGTGGCGAGCCTAATGCCGTGATCTTCCTGACCTGCGACCTGACCGGCGTACTGCCACCGGTGTCGATCCTCAGCGAAGAACAAGCCGCCTACCACTTCCTGTCCGGCTACACCGCTCTGGTGGGCTCGACTGAAATGGGTTCGGGCTCGGGCATCAAGTCGACCTTCTCCACCTGCTTCGGCGCCCCGTTCTTCCCGCGTCCGGCCGGCGAATACGCCGAGCTGCTGATCAAGCGCATCCGCGGCTTCGGCTCCAAGGTCTACCTGGTCAACACCGGCTGGACCGGCGGTGGCTACGGCGTGGGCAAACGCTTCAACATCCCCACCACCCGTGGCGTGATTGCAGCGATCCAGAGCGGCGCGCTGATCGGTGCCGAGACCGAGCACCTGGACATCGTCAACCTGGACGTACCGAAAGCCGTACCGGGCGTCGAAACCGGCCTGCTCAACCCACGCAACACCTGGGCTGACAAAGCGGCCTACGACGAAGCCGCCAAAGCACTGGCCGGCCTGTTCATCGAGAACTTCAAGAAGTTCGACGTGAGCGACGCGATCAAGGCTGCCGGTCCGAAGCTGTAAGCCTCGACCTGCCATGAAAAAGCCGCCCTTCGGGGCGGCTTTTTTGTGGGCTACAGAAAGCCTCACGTCTTCAGGTGCAACACCAACGCCCCGAGCAACACCAGCACCACGCCGGTCACTTGCACCGCCGTCAGCCGCTCCTTGAAGAACACATAGCCCAGCACCGCAGCGATGCCGCCGGACAGGGTGCTGATCACCGTCACCACCGACACTGAGCCGCTCATGGCGCCCCAGGAAAAGGCGAAGAAGGCGCCCAGGTTCATCAGGCTGGTGGAGGCCAGCAGGCCGCAGTTCTTCAGCGGCGGGATCTTCAGCCCGTCCACGACTTTGAGCACCATCAGTAGCATCACGCCGCTGCCCACCGCGTAGCCCAGCCAGAGCATGCTGATCGGCCCCAGTTGCGGCAGGGTGTAGCGGCCCTGCAGCCAGAAGCTGGTGCCGTACAGAACGGCCGAGAGCAGGGCGAAGAAGATCGAGCGGCCGGCGGCGGTGCTGTGGGGCAGTTTGCTGTCCGAGTGCAGGCTGGAAAGGATGACGCCGATCACGCACAACAGGATGCACATGAGTTGCAGCAGGCTGATCTGTTCGCCGCTGGCCCAGGACAGCAGGGTGGTGACCACGCCGTAGGAGGTCACCAATGGGGCGACGATGGAGGCTTTGCCCAGGGCGAAGGCCTTGCCCAGGGCCAGGGCGCCGGAGACGGTAAAGGCCGCGGCGAGCACGCCCATCAGCCAGACTTGCGCGGGCGCGGCCAGGGCCTTGTAGAGGATGGCGGGAAAGATCACCAGCAGCAGGCTCATCAGGATGAACCCCAGGCTCTGGCTGAAGAACACTGCCCGTTTCACGCCCACGGCGCGGACGTTGAGCCCCACGAGAAAATCGGTGCCGCCCCACAGGAGGGCGGCGAGCAAGCCCATCAATACGTCCACTGACTGTCCTTGTCGATTGACGGGTTGGCGGAGCCCAACGGCCGTGCTGTTTACTGCTGCGCGAGTCGAAACGCCGGGGCCATGCGTTCTTGTTCACGCCGGGACAGCCCCAGGGCCTGGGCCAGGGTGGGCCATTGGCGAACCACGCTCTGGCAGTGTTCGATGATGCCTTCTGCCTCTGCACGGCCGAGGCGGAAATATGCCGCTACTTCCCGTGCCAGTTCAAGGTCCAGTGCATTGTCGGCTTCGCTGATGTTGAGTTTCAGCCCGCTGGCGTGGGCGCAGGGGTTCATGTCGTAGGCCGGGGACAGGCGCCAGCTGCGCCCGGGTTCGAGCATGAAGCCATGGTTGCGCAGTTAGAGCGCTTCCAGCACCTGGGTGTCCCAGCGCTGTTGCCTGATCGCCTGGTACAGCATGCCGATGGTCAGCGGCACCTTGTCGCCCCGGCCCTTGGCCCGGCGTTTCTGAAATGGGTCGAAGCCTTCTGGCTGGAAGTAGCGATAGCTGTCGAAGTCGACAAAATCGATCACGAACTGCTCTTCCAGGGCCTGCAGCAAATGCCGGGCGTCGGCGCCGTCGCAGCCCAGGTCGAGGTTGATGGCGGTGCTCAGGCGCAGGGTCTTGCGCTCGGGCAGGCCGATTTCTTCATGCAGCAACTGCAGCAGTTGGCGCATGGTGGCGTCGTCGGGAAAGCCGGGGGCCAGTTGCATGATCGGAGTTCACTTGCGGCGTTTGAGAAGGTGGAGTGTACGGTGATTCTCCGGCTGAGTTGCAAGTCACCAAGTGGTTGCGCCAGCGGGCCATTTCGAGAGATCGGCACTGTTTTTTTGCCCGGTATTTCCCTGGTTGGACCGAGCATTGGCGGGCAAAACTGTGTATGGTTCGCCGCTGGCTGGTGGGCCGGGGCAGAGGCCCGGTCATCCTTATCTACAGGGATTTTGTTATGGCTTTTTTTCGCCTTGCGGCGCTGTTGTGGCTAGGGATGCTGGCGAGCTCGGTACAAGCTCAGGCGCTGTCGATCCAGGTGCTGGATGCGCTGGCCAAGGGCGCGCCGCTGGCCGATGCCCAGGTGCAGGTGCAACAGGGCGCGACTCAGGTTGCAGGCAGCACCGATGCCCAGGGCCGGGTCACTCTGACGGCCCAGGTGACCGATTCGCCGGCCAGTGAGTTGCTGATCCGTAAAACCGGCTACGCCGACCTGCGGGCCAAGTGCCCGTGCCAGGGGTTGAATTACGCCCTGAGTCCGCTGCTGGACAACCCGGAAAGCCTGCGAATAGTGCTGAGCTGGAGCGAGCCGGGGGAGGACCTCGATGCCCATCTGAGTTATCCCCACAAGCTGTTGTACTTCGCCACCGGCAAGGGGCCCGGAGCTCGCCTGGAATCGGACAGCAGTGACAGCAGCCGCCCGGAAACCATCACCATCGACCAGCGTGTGCCGGGCGACGCCTACGTCTTTGCCGTGCACGACTTCACCAACAGCACCAGCTACGAAGCGTTGCGCCTGGGCCGCAGCCAGGCGCGGGTCTTTGTCTATAAAGGCGCTGCGCTGATCCGCAGCTACCGCGTGCCGCAGAACCGCAAGGGCAATCTGTGGGTGGTGTTTCGCCTGACCGCCGATGGCCGCCTGCATGATATCGATCGGCTGCTGTTAGGCAGCGAGGAGCCGGAATCGGTCATGAGCGTGCTCGACCCGCTGCTGGAAAATGCCAAGTCCATCGATGAAGTGGTGGGCGCGGACTTCGGGCCGGTGGATGCCAAGAGCCTCAACCTTAAAGGCGAGGAGTCCTACCGCAAGGGCGATTTCGGCGGAGCGCGGATCCTCTACAGCGAAGCCATCGAGCTCGACCCGGGCTTTGCCCAGGCCTACAGCAACCTGGCCCTGGCCAATCGCAAGAACAGCCGCCCCGACGACGCCATAGCCGCGGACCGCAAGGCCATCGCCCTGGCCAGTGGCCCGGCCGCATCGACCATTCGCGCCAGTGCCTACTACGACATGGCGCGCATCTATGAAGACGCCGGGCAGTTGGCCATGGCGCTTGAGCACTACCACAAAGCCCGGGAACAAAAGGCCAACCCGGTGTATGACAAGGCCATTGAGCGGCTGCAAAACCGCTGATCACACAGGCAGAAGTTATCTCCACAACGCGCCGACAGTGGCGCGTTGTGCATTTATGGAGGTTGGTATGCGAATTGGTGTTCTCCCCTGGCTGCTGGCGCTGTGTCTGTCCAGCGGCGTGGCCCGGGCGGCCGGGCCGCAGGTGTTCGCCACCATCGACCGCAGTGGCTGGCCGAATGCCCTGACCAGCACGGCGGAATTCGACACCGCCTCACGGGGCGAGATTCTGATGTTCGGCAAAGCGCTGCTGGCCAGCGAAGCCTTGGACGAACAAGCCTTGAAGCAGCGGCTAGGAGTCAGGCAACTGGATCTGAAGTCAGTGAATCAGGTGCGCCAGCGCTTCTGGGAGTTGCTGTTGAACAACTACCGCTTGGCCAGCCGGGACTGTGAAGGGACGCCGTTCTGCCTCCCTGTACGCAATCTCGGTGAGCTGCGGCAACTGGTGGCCAGTTTTACCGGGGAGAGTAAATCCACTTATGGGGCGTGGGCCGAGGCCAGCACCCGGTTTCATCAGCTGTACCTGAACGAGCAACTGCGCCTGGCGGCGCTGTTCCCCATCGTCAGCAGCGAGATCCAGCGCATGGGGCCGACGGAACGCCTGGGGGACGAGCTGGTGGACCGGGAGTTTCTGCTGACCTTCGATGACGGGCCGAGCCTGCGGGGTGGGCATACCGATCAACTGATCGATGTGCTGCGATCCAAGGATCTGCATAGCCTGTTCTTTGTTCTGGGGGACTCGTTTCAGGCGCGCCTGAGTCAATCTTCGGCAGGGCAGATGCGCCAGTTGTACGATGGCCAGTGTGTGGGCGTACACGGTTGGGAACACAAGTCCCACGCCTCGTGGAGCGAGTGGCAGCATTCGGTGATCCACAGCGCAAACCTGGCCAACCGCACTCTGGCGGATGAATACCAGCCGCTGTTTCGTCCGCCCTATGGGCAGCGACGCGCTGACAGTGCCGACTTCTTCAAGGCCCAGGGGCTGCAACTGATGCTGTGGAACATCGACTCCCAGGACTGGAGCAAAAAGGTCAGCGCCGCAGCCGCAGCCCAGCGGGTGCAGACCCTGATGCTGCTCTGGCGGCGCGGCATCATCCTGTTCCATGACACCCACGCCAAGGCCGCCCAGGCGGTGCCGGCACTGCTTGAGGCCAATCGGCACAATGGTGTGCGATGGCTGGACTGCCGAACCTTGCGCTAGGCTCAGGCTCCCTATCGTCGGTAAGCCGACTCCTGGGTAGGAGCCGGCTTACCGGTGAAAGTGCTCCCGCCCGGTATCATCCGGTATCTGTTTTCCTGCGACCTTTTCTCGAACCGCCGACCTGTGCCACTAGTCTTCAAGGACAGGTCAGCGGTCAAAGGAGTGACCCTTATGCACAGCACCCTCGAACAGGTCTTCGGTTATCCACAGTTTCGTCCGGGTCAGGAGGCCGCTGTCAGTGCGGTGCTGGCTGGGCGCTCGGCGGCGGCGATCTTTCCCACCGGCTCCGGCAAGTCCCTGTGCTACCAATTGCCGGCCTTGCTGCTGCCGCACCTGACTCTGGTGGTCTCGCCGCTGCTGGCGTTGATGCAGGATCAGTTGGCCTTTCTCCAGCGTCATGGCATTGCCGCCGCCAGCATTGATTCGGCCCAGAGCCGCGATGCAGCCAATGACGTCATGGCCCGGGCCCGCTCCGGTGAACTGAAGATCCTGATGATCTCGGTGGAGCGTTTGAAGAACGAGCGCTTCCGCAATTTCTTGCAGCAGGTGCCCATCTCCCTGCTGGTGGTGGACGAGGCTCACTGCATCTCCGAATGGGGCCACAACTTCCGTCCCGACTACCTGAAACTGCCGGACTACCAGCGCCAGTTCAACATTCCCCAGGCCCTGCTGCTGACGGCCACGGCGACGCCCAAGGTGATCGCCGACATGCAGGCCAAGTTCGCCATTGATGCTGCCGACGTGGTGACCACCGGCTTCTACCGGCCCAACCTCAACCTGCTGGTGGAACCGGTGCGCGGCGCGGACAAGCGCCGGCGCCTGGTGCAGTGGATGGGTGAACGGGCCGGGCAGCCAAGCATTGTCTACGTGACCCTGCAAAAGACCGCCGAACAGATCGCCGAGCACTTGAGCCGCCAGGGTATCGCCGCCGAGGCCTACCACGCCGGTCTGCCCCACGAGCAACGCGAGTCGATCCAGCGCCGGTTCATGGAGGGGCGCAGCAACTGTATCGTCGCCACCATCGCCTTCGGCATGGGCATCGACAAGAGCGACATCCGTAACGTGGTGCACTTCGATCTGCCCAAGTCCATCGAGAACTACAGCCAGGAAATCGGCCGCGCCGGGCGCGACGGCCAGCCTTCGGACTGCCTGGTGCTGGCCAACCGCGACAGCCTCAACGTGCTGGAGAATTTCGTTTACGGCGACACCCCGGAGCTGAGCGGCATCCGTTGCGTGCTGGATGAGTTGCAGGCGTCGGCGCCGGAAGGGCAGTGGGAGTTCCTGCTCGGGCCCCTGGCGGACCAGAGCAACATCCGCCAGTTGCCGCTCAAGACCCTGTTGGTGCAGTTGGAACTGCGGGGCTTGATCGCCCCACGCTATGCCTACTTCGCCGAGTACCGCTTCAAGTTGCTGCTGGAACCCGAGGCCTTGCTGGCGCGTTTCGAAGGCGAGCGCCGGGACTTTGTCCAGGCCATCATCAACACCTCCAGCCGGGCCAGGACCTGGGCCACGGTGAATTTCGACGCGCTCTACGAGCAGTACCAGGCGCCGCGCAACCGGGTGGTCAAGGCCCTGGATTATTTCCAGGAGAAGGGTTGGGTGGAGCTGGAAAGCAAGCAGATGACCGAGGTCTACAGCCTGCTGCAAACCGACTTCGATGCCGCTGCCTTGAGCACGGATCTGCATGCTTATTTCACCCGGCACGAGGGCAGCGAAATAGCGCGGATTCACGCCATGCTCGACCTGTTCGCCACCGAGCAGTGCCTTGGGCAACGCCTGGCGCAGTATTTTGGTGACGATCAGGCGCCCCAGCGTTGTGGGCATTGCTCGGTCTGTCACGGCCAGGTGGCACGACTGCCGGAGCCACCCGCGTTGCCCGCGCTTGTGGATAAAAACTTCAACGGGTTGTGCGGCGATTTTATCCACAGGCATCAGCAGCACACCGGCGATGTGCCGGGAGCAGAGCGGCTGACGCGTTTTCTCTGCGGCATCAGCGTGCCTTTGTTCACCAAGCTCAAGGCCCGCAGCATTCCCGGGTTCGCGGCACTGGAGGACTATCCATACGCTGCCGTGCGTGAGTGGTGCGAGGCTCATCTGGTCGCCTGACAAGCCACCGGCGCAATGGACGCAAAAGGGTTTGCCCAGGCTTGGCTGTCTGCGGTGAAATGCCGGGCGATCAACCGATCGCCCGGCCTTCAATCCAAGGGAGAGAGCCCCGATGTCCGAGCCTATGCCGCAACGTGGCGACTATCGCCACTTCCAGCCGATCATCACCCGCTGGCACGACAACGACGTCTACGGCCATGTGAATAACGTCACCTACTACAGCTTCTTCGACACGGCGGTGAACACCTACCTGATCGAACAGGGCGGCCTGGATATCCATGATGGCGAGGTGGTGGGATTCGTGGTCAGCTCGGCCTGCGACTACTTTGCGTCCATCGCCTTTCCCGAACGTATCGAGATCGGCCTGCGGGTCGGCAAGCTGGGCAACAGTTCGGTGCAGTACGAACTGGCGGTGTTCAAGGCGGGAGAGGCGGATGCCTGTGCGGCTGGACGTTTCGTCCACGTATTTGTGGATCGGCGGTCGAACCAGCCGGTGCCGATTCCGCCCGCATTGCGAGCGGCTCTGGAGCGCCTGCTGCTGGCGTGAACTTCGATACTCGATCTCAACCCCGGCACTGGCACTTGTAGCCGCTGCCGAAGGCTGCGATCGGCTCCGCAGGAGACGCCAAACCTGAATCCGCGGGGCAACTGACCCACCGCAGCGCCTGGCTTGGCGAGGCCTGCGGCCTCGTGCGCAGCCTGCGGCAGCGGCTACAGGGCGGGGGGTCAGTCGCGATAGTGACGGTGCTTGCGATGCCCGTAGGCATGGCCACGGCCACGGTGGCCGTCGCGGTAGTAGCGGCGGTCATCGCGACCACGGTAGTCGCGATCTTCCCGGGCGCTTTCGTTGCCCATGTAATTGCCCAGTGCACCGCCGGCGCCACCGCCTGCTGCGGCGCCGATCAGGCTGCCGGTATTGCCGCCCATGCTGCGGCCTACCACGTTGCCGCCGGCTGCGCCCAGGGCGCCACCAATGGCTGCCTGGCCACGGCTGCGTTTGTCCGCACCCACCGCGCTACCGCCGGCACCGCCCAGGGCCGCACCAATGGCCGAACCGGTGTTGCCGCCGATCTGCTGACCGACCACCGAGCCTAGAACCCCACCCAATGCGCCGCCCACACCAGCTTCAACGGTGCCACCGGCAGAGGCAACGCCGCTGACCAGGCCAAGGGACAACAAGAGAATCGAGGAGAACTTCATACAGGAGCCTCAAAGGGATGACGGCGCGATCCTGAGGCCGGGCCACGCCGCTTACAAACGAAATCCGACGAATAGCACGAGTTGTACACAATCTCGTAACTTACTGTTTTTATTGTGGAACTTAAGTGAATTTCGCCGGTCTTTAGCTACTTCGGAATGGCCGCTTTGTTAACAAAGCGGCCTTTTTTGTGCCTGCGGTTCGAGGCTGCGCAGCGGCTTTCGCCGGCAAGCCGGCTCCTACGATTCACGCGCTAACTGTAGGAGCTGGCTTGCCAGCCCAGAGGCCCTCAACTCATGAATCAGGCCGAGCGAGCCATGATCAGGCCGTTGTCGCTGGCCGCCTCAAGGCGGATGGCGATGAACTTGGACGTCGGGGTGTGGCTGCCGTCGCCGGTGCTTTCCAGGGGCACTAGCGGGTTCACTTCCGGGTAGTAGGCTGCAGCCTGGCCGGCCGGGATGTCGAAGGCCAGCAAGGTGAAGCCCTTGACCCGACGCTCGCGGCCGTCATCCCACAGGGAAACGATGTCGGCTTTCTGCCCCGGCTTGAAGCCCAGGCGGATGATGTCCGCTTCGTTGGCGAAGAGCACGTCGCGCTGGCCCTTGACCCCGCGGTAGCGGTCATCGAGGCCGTAGATGGTGGTGTTGTACTGATCGTGGGAACGCATGGACTGCAGGATCAGATCCGGCAGTTGGCCGGTGGCCCGGGTGCGTTCGTGGATCAGGTCCTTGGGCAGCAGGTTGGCGCGGAAATTGGCCCGGCCCGAAGGGGTGTTCCACTGGCGCGAACCGGCGCTGTTGCCCAGGTAGAAACCGCCCGGGTGCTTGAGTCGTTCATTGAAGTCCTTGAAGCCGGGAATGGTATCGGCGATCAGGTCGCGGATACGCCCGTAATCCGCCGCCAGCCAGTTCCAGTCCACCGGCTGGCTGCCCAGGGTCGCGGCAGCCATGCCCGCGACGATCCACGGCTCGGAGCGCATCTGCGACGACAGTGGCTGCAATTGGCCGTTGGAGGCGTGGACCATGCTGAAGGAGTCTTCCACGGTCACCGCTTGCGGGCCGCCGGCCTGCAGGTCGATGTCGGTGCGACCCAGGCACGGCAGGATCAGCGCGTCCTTGCCGTGGGCCAGGTGGCTGCGGTTGAGCTTGGTGCTGATCTGCACGGTGAGGTCGCAATTGCTCAGGGCCTGGAAGGTCCGCGGGCTGTCCGGGGTGGCCTGGGCAAAGTTGCCGCCCAGGCCGATGAACACCTTGGAGCGGCCTTCGAGCATGGCGTGGATCGCCTCGACCACGTTGTGGCCGTTGTCGCGCGGCACTTTGAACTGGAAGCGCCGCTCCAGTGCATCGAGGAAGGCCACCGGCGGGCGCTCGTTGATGCCCATGGTGCGGTCGCCCTGCACGTTGCTGTGGCCACGCACCGGGCATAGCCCGGCGCCGGGCTTGCCGACGTTGCCCCGCAGCAGCATCAGGTTGGCGATTTCCTGGATGGTCGGCACCGAGTGGCGGTGCTGGGTGATGCCCATGGCCCAGCACATGATCACGTTCTTGCCCTTGGCGTACATGCGCGCTGCCTGCTCGATTTCCACCAGGGTCAGGCCGGACTGCTCGACGATCTGCTCCCAAGGGGTGT
This sequence comes from Pseudomonas sp. B21-059, assembly GCF_026016285.1. NCBI lineage: Bacteria > Pseudomonadati > Pseudomonadota > Gammaproteobacteria > Pseudomonadales > Pseudomonadaceae > Pseudomonas > Pseudomonas sp. B21-059. The sequence continues at coordinate 319,120 of NZ_CP087201.1, forward strand.
CGTCGAGGGTGCCCAGGTAATCGAGGACGTTGGCGGTGTGGGCATTGAGGAAGTCGTGGTCGAACACCGATTCTGCGCCGGCTTTCTGCGCATCGCGTTCCCATTGCAGGAGGAACTTGGCCATGCCGCGCAGCAGCGCCATGTCGCCGCCCAGGGCCGGGCGGAAGTAGGCGGTGTTGGTCGGGCGATTGCCGTTGGTGAGCATTTCGAGCGGGTTCTGCGGGTGCTGGAAGCGTTCCAAGCCACGCTCTTTTAGCGGGTTGATGCACACCACTTGGGCGCCGCGTTTCACCGCTTCGCGCAGCGGCTCGAGCATCCGCGGGTGGTTGGTGCCGGGGTTCTGGCCCCAGACGAAAATCGCGTCCGCGTGTTCGAAATCGTCGAAGGTCACGGTGCCTTTGCCGACCCCGACGCTTTGCGCCAGGGCTACGCCGCTGGCCTCGTGGCACATGTTCGAACAGTCGGGGAAGTTGTTGGTGCCGTAGGCGCGGACGAACAGTTGATACAGGTACGCCGCTTCGTTGCTGGCCCGGCCCGAGGTATAGAACTCGGCCATGTCCGGGCTGGGCAAGTTGCGCAGGTGCTGGGCGATCAGGCTGAAGGCGTTTTCCCAGCTGATGGGTTGGTAGCGGTCGGTTTCGGCGTTGTAGCGCATCGGCTCGGTCAGCCGGCCCTGGTACTCCAGCCAGTAATCACTTTGTTCCAGCAGGGAGGTGACGCTGTGCTTGGCGAAGAAGGCCGCGTCCACCCGGCGCTTGGTGGCTTCCCAGTTCACCGCCTTGGCGCCGTTCTCGCAAAACTTGACCATGCCGCTTTCCGGCGAATCGCCCCAGGCGCAGCCCGGGCAGTCGAAGCCGCCGTTCTGGTTGGTCTTGAGCATCATGCGGATGTTCTTCAGAGCGTTGTCGCTGGTCAGCCAGGCCTGGGCCACGCTGATCAGGGCACCCCAGCCACCGGCCGGGCCCTTGTAAGGCTTGTAGCGGGCAACGGGTGTCTGATCGGCTTGGTTGTGTGTACTCACAGGGGTTCTCCATCGCGGGGCTGTGGACCCGCGGCGCACGGTTCTGCGGCAGGTGGACAAGGTTGAGGCGGTGATGACGCGGCCATTGCCCGGCCTGGCGGGTGTCTGCGCTGGCGGGCGCTCAAGGCGTCTGTGGGTCTGGCTGGCGCCGAGCGCGAGGGCGGGAGTTGCCGGGGCTGGCATTGAATGAGGGACCAGCGGCCATCGGGTCCCAAGACTAAGCGTGGCATTGTGTCGCGTCTAATTGCTAGTACTGATCTATTGATAGATGGCGTCGATCAAGAAGGGCTGAAGGATTCCTGGTAGAGGGTAAAGCAGGCTTGCGCCAGGGCCGAGCGCGGCGCGCTGCGGCGCATGATCAGGCCCAGGCGGGCCAGGGTCTGGGCGTCGGCGATGGGATGCAGGCGCAAGTGTTCGGTGACGATCTCCAGGCCGCTGTCCAGGGGCATCACTGCGCAGCACAGGCCGCCGTGGACCATGCGCAGTAATTGATGGACGGCGTCGGTCTGCAGTACCGGTTGCGGCTGCAGCCCGCGAATGTGGAAGTGGTGGTCGATGGACTGGCGAAAGTGCATGCCGCTGGTGAGCAGGCCCAGGGGCAACTCGATCAGCGCCTCCCAGCTCAGGGGCTGTTCGCCGAAGCTGAAATACCGCTGGTCATAGAGCAGGCCCATGTGGGTCGGGTCCAGGGTCAGGGAGTCGAAGTGCTCGCTGTCCAGGCGATCCAGGTAGGACACGCCCAGGTCCAGACGATTGCTCGCCAACTGTTCAAGGATCTGCTCCGAGCTCAAGGACGAGAGTTCGAAGCGCAGGTTCGGGTGTTCGGCATGCAGGCGCTGCATCAACGGCAGAGGGTCGAAGCTCGACAGCGGCACCACCCCCAGGCGCAGGGTGCCCACCAGATTGCCCCGGCACGCGGCGGCCTCGGCCAGCAAGCCGTCATAGGCGGTCATGACGCTCCGGGCCCAGGCCAGCACCCGTTCGCCAGGAGCGGTAAAGCCTTCGAAGCGCTGGCCACGGTTGACCAGGGGCAGGTCGAGTTCTTCCTCGAGGCTGCGCAGGCGCATGGACAGGGTTGGCTGGGTGATATGACAGCGCGCGGCGGCCTGGCCGAAGTGGCGGGTTTCGTCGAGGGCGATGAGGAATTTCAGCTGCTTGAGGTCCATCTTCGCTCCGGAGCGGCAAAAGGCCGGGATTCTACCGTGGTGGCTGGGCCTTGGGTCATTGGTCGCCCGGGAACCTCATTGTTCCAGGCTGGTCTAGTCTTTCGCGTCTGGATCTATCAACCAAGGAGTGTGCGACATGAGCATTTTCAGCTTTGTGAAAGAAGCCGGTGAAAAACTGATCGACCTGCTGACCCCGGGCAATGCCAATGCCAGCGAGCAGCTCAAGGAGCACATCGAAAAGGTCGGCCTGGGCAATCCCAATGTCCATGCCACGGTGGAAGGCGACAAGGTGATCGTCAGCGGTGAAGTGGCGAGCCAGGAAGAGAAGGAAAAAATCCTCCTGGCCCTGGGCAACATCGCCGGTGTCAGCAGTGTCGAGGACCAGATTACGGTGACCGGTCCCGTGGTGGTTTCTGCGGTGTTCGTCACCGTGAAGAAGGGCGATACCCTGAGCGCCATCGCCAAGGTGCAATACGGTGACGCCAACAAGTACAACAAGATCTTCGAGGCCAACAAGCCGCTGCTGTCCCACCCGGACAAGATCTACCCGGGCCAGGTGTTGCGCATCCCTGAATGATCGACCCTGTTTTTCGCGGGCAAGCCCGCTCCTACGGGATGGTGTAGGAGCGGGCTTGCCCGCGAAGGGTTTCACAGCCCTTCGATCAGTTCCCGGTAATCTCCCACCGCCGCGAACTCCGCCGTATCCTTCGGCCCTTTGCGGCTGTCCGGCTGGCTCACCGCGAGCAACTGCGCTACGCCGAAATCCCGCGCGCTGCGCAGAATCGGCAGGGTGTCGTCGATAAACAGGCTGCGGGCCGGATCGAACTGAATATCGGCCTGCAGTGCATCCCAGAACTGTGGATTCTCCTTGGGGAACCCGTAGTCGTGGGAACTGATCAGGCGCTCGAAGTAAGGCGCCAGCTCGATCCGTTCCAGCTTCAATGACAAGGAATCACGATGAGCGTTGGTGATCAGGATCACCCGCTTGCCGGCCTTTTTTATCGCCGCGAGAAAGGTGTCGGCATCCGGTCGCAGGGCGATCAGGTGAGCCGTCTCCAGCTTCAGTTCACGCACCGAGAGTTTGAGCTCGGTACTCCAGAAATCCAGGCAATACCACTGCAACTGGCCGGCGTTGCGTTCGAACAGCGGTTGCAGTTCCAGCTCGGCCATGGCCCGGCTGACCCCGTGCAACTCGGCGTAGCGCTGGGGCAAGTGTTCCATCCAGAAGTGGTTGTCGTAGTTCAGGTCCAGCAGGGTGCCGTCCATATCCAGCAGGACGGTATCGATATCGCACCAGGGCAGCAGGGCCATTGAACACTTCTCCAGCGGTAAGAAAACAGCCTGTATAGTAACCCGCTATCGCCAAGGAGCCCGCTATGCGCCAGAAACCCACTGTACTCGCCCGCGAGATCGTCGCCACCAGTCGTCTGTTCTGTGTCGAAGAGGTGCAGTTGCGGTTTTCCAATGGCGTCGAGCGCACCTATGAGCGCCTGGTGGGCAAAGGGGCGGGTTATGGCGCGGTGATGATCGTGGCCATGCTCGATGCCGAGCATGCGGTGCTGGTGGAGGAGTATTGCGGCGGCACCGACGCCTACGAGCTGTCACTGCCCAAGGGCCTGATCGAGCCGGGTGAAGATGTGCTGGCGGCGGCCGAGCGTGAACTCAAGGAGGAAGCCGGGTTTGGCGCGCGGCAACTGGAGCATCTGACCGAGCTGTCGTTGTCCCCGGGCTACATGAGCCAGAAGATCCAGGTGGTATTGGCCACCGATTTGTATGAAGAGCGCCTGGAGGGCGATGAGCCGGAGCCGATGCGGGTCGACAAGGTCAACCTACGCGAGCTGGCCAGCCTGGCGCAGAATCCTCAATTCAGCGAAGGCCGGGCCCTGGCCGCGCTGTACCTGACCCGCGACCTGCTGAGCCAGCGCGGAGCCTTTCCAGCATGAGCATGAACGCGATGAATTTTCCCCATCCTTTATTGGCGCCGGTGGCCGAGCTGGCCTTGCGCGCTGGCGAGGCGATCCTGCCGTTCTGGCGCGCCGACGTGGCGGTCAACCACAAGGCTGACGAGTCGCCGGTGACCGCCGCCGACCTTGCGGCCCATCACTTGATCGTGGCTGGCCTGACGGCGTTGGACCCGAGCATCCCGGTGCTTTCCGAAGAAGATGCCGACATTCCCCAGGCCACTCGGGCCGGTTGGCAGCGCTGGTGGCTGGTGGACCCGCTGGATGGCACCAAGGAGTTCATTTCCGGCAGTGAAGAGTTCACCGTCAACATCGCCCTGATCGAACAGGGGCGTGTGGTGTTTGGCGTGGTGTCGATGCCCACCAATGGCCGTTGTTATCTCGGTGGTGCTGGCCTTGGCGCCTGGCGTGTGGATCAGGGGCAGGCGCCGCAAGCGATCCAGGTGCGTGAACAGCCAGGTGTTGGCGAGGCCTTTACCGTGGTGGCCAGTCGGCGCCATTCGAGCCCGGAGCAGGAGCGCTTGTTGGGTGGCTTGAGTGCTGCCCTGGGTGAATTGCAATTGGCCAATATCGGCAGTTCGCTGAAGTTCTGCCTGCTGGCCGAAGGCGCGGCGGACTGCTATCCGCGCCTGGCGCCGACTTCCCAATGGGACACCGCGGCGGCCCAGGGTGTACTCGAAGGGGCGGGTGGCGAAGTGCTGGATCTTGCCGGTGCGCCGTTCTGCTATCCACCGCGGGAGTCATTGCTCAACGGCTTCTTCCTGGCGCTGCCGGCCAAGGCTCCGTGGCGCGGCAAACTGCTGGAGCTGGCCCGCGCCTGATCGCCCCACGGCGACTTGCCTCTGCCACCTTTTGTGTAGGAGCCGGCTTGCCGGCGAAGGGGCCCTTGAGCCCTGTGCAAGCATTTCCGGCCTCTTCGCTGGCAAGCCAGCTCCTACAGATTTGAGCAGGTTGCGAAACGGGTCAGCGGTGCAGGACGTACTGACCGGCAAAGCGTACGGCGTCGTCTTCGCTGCCGACGTTGACCACACGGCTGTGCAAGGTCAGGCGGGCACGACCGTGGCGCTGGTACATCGCAAGGAATTTCTTCCAGAGCTTGTCATCAGGCGCGGTGCAGATCGCCACGGCATCGCCGGTGACCGGTAGCGGGTAACTGATCTGCCCTTCCTGGATGACGATATGCCCGTCATCTATCCCTTCTTCCTTGAGCCGCAAATGCAGCCAGCCCCAACCGGCCAGCACCGCACCGCAGTACAGGCTGCCGCCGAACATGGTGCTCTTGTGGTTGACGTTGGCGTCCAGCGGCAGTTGCAGGCGCAGTTGCTGCGCCTGCCAGTCGAGCACCTTCAGGCCCATGTCCCGGGTCAGGGGAATGTCGTGGTGAAGGATGGATTCCAGGTAGCGACTGTCGCGGTTCATGCACGGGCCTCAAGGGACGAAGGGTTGACGGTGCGGCTCATTCGGATTCATCGCTGGAGTGGCTGGCGCCGCCGTCGGCGAAGCTCAAGCCGTGTTTGCGCAGCTTGTCGTGCAGGGTCTTGCGTGGAATGCCCAGGGCTTGGGCAAGGCTGCGCATCGAACTGTGGGGTTGCGTCAGTTCGGCGGCGATCAGGCTCTTTTCGAAGTGTTCCACCTGCTCGCTCAGACCGCCGGCAATCAACGTCGGGGAGGCGATGGCAGCCTGCTCCGGCTCGCTGTTGTCCAGGGCCAGTTCCAGACCCAGGGCGAAGCGCTCAGCAGCGTTCTGCAGTTCCCGCACGTTGCCCGGCCAGCTATGGCGCAACAGCAGGGCACGATGCCCGGGTTGCAGTTCCTGGGGTGGCAGGCCGTGGCGGGTACTGGCCTCGTCGGCAAAGTGCTGGAACAGCATCAGTATGTCCTCGCCTCGCTCGCGCAGTGGCGGAATGCGCAACGGGGCCACGTTCAGGCGGTAGTAAAGGTCGGCGCGGAAGCGGCCCTGGTCCGCGGCCTGGCGCAGGTCTTCCTTGGTCGCGGCGATGATGCGGATGTCCAGGGGGATCAGCTGGTTGCCCCCCAGGCGTTCCACCACCCGCTCCTGCAGCAGGCGCAGCAGCTTGACCTGGACATCCAGGCTCATGCTTTCGATTTCGTCGAGGAACAGGGTGCCACCGTTGGCGAATTCGAACTTGCCGATGCGGCGTTTCTGCGCGCCGGTGAAGGCTCCCGGTTCGTGGCCGAACAGTTCGCTTTCCACCACCGACTCGGCCAGAGCGCCCGCATTGATGGCCACAAATGGCCCGTTGCGCCGCCCCGAGAGGTCATGCAGGGCGCGGGCTACCACTTCTTTGCCGGCGCCGGTTTCACCCAGGATCAGCACATCGGCGCGGGTTGCCGCCAGGGCGCCGATCTGCTGGCGCAGACGCAGCATCGGCGCTGACTGACCCACCAGCCGCGCGCTCAGTTCCTGGCGGTCGCTGAGGGCCAGGCGCAGGCTGCGGTTGTCCAGCACCAGGCGCCGCCAGTCCAGGGCGCGGCGCACACTATCGAGCAGGGCATCGCTGGCGAAGGGCTTCTCCAGAAAGTCATAGGCACCGGCGCGCATCGCCTGCACGGCCAGGGGCACATCGCCGTGACCGGTGATCAGCAGCACCGGCAGCTCGGGGTCCTGGGCATGCAATTGGTTGAGCAGTTCCAGGCCATCCATGCCGGGCATGCGGATGTCGCTGACCACCACCCCCGGCCAGTCCCGCTCCAGGCGCGGGGCCAGGCCCTGGGCCTCGGCCAGGGACAGCACCTTGAGCCCGGCCAGGTCCAGGGTCTGGCTCAGGGCCTGACGCAGGTGCGGATCGTCGTCGATCAACACCACTTGCAGCTGAGGGTCGAGGCTGTCGGGACGGGTCATCGGTCACTTTCCAGGTCGTGTCGTGGCCAGCATCGCTGGGCCGGGCGTGGTGGCTAACGAGTTGTCGCTGCGCTTCATACCCCGCGATCCTCGGAGGGCTGCAGGCTCACGCCGGGGGCCCCGGCACGCAGGCGCAGGGTAATCAGGGCGCCGCCTTCACGGTGGTTGGCGAACGACAGTTCACCGCCAAAGGCGCGCATCAGGGTGTCGCAGATCGCCAGGCCCAGGCCCAGTCCCTGGGTCCGTGTCTTGGTGGTGTAGAACGGCTCGCCGGCGCGGCCCAGCGCCTCCATGCAGAAGCCCGGGCCGTTGTCGCGGATGTACAGATTGACGCCTGTGGCGGTGGACTCGGCACTCAGCCAGAGTTTGCGCGGCGGGCCCTTTTCGGTCAGGGCGTCGAGGGCGTTGGCCAGCAGGTTGCCGAGCACCTGGCGCAGGCGGGTTTCCCCGGCCTCGACCCACAGGGTAGCGGCTGGCAGGTCGCGGATCAGTTCCACTTCCATGGCCCGGCGACGCTTGGCCAGCAGGGCCAGGGCATCGTCCAGGGCCGGTTGCAGGGCGACGCTTTCCGGGGCGTGGTGATCGCGCCGGGCGAAGGCTCGCAGGTGGGCGATGATCGAGGCCATGCGCCCGGTCAGTTCGCTGATCAGCTTGAGGTTGCCCCGGGCGTCATCGGTGCGTTGGTGGTCCAGCAGCACTTCGGCGTTTTCCGCGTAGCTGCGGATGGCCGCCAGGGGCTGGTTGAGTTCATGGCTGATGCTCGCCGACATGGTGCCCAGGGCCGAGAGCTTGCCGGCCTGGACCAGATTGTCCTGGGCGCGCACCAGTTCCTGTTGGGCGGTTTCGCGTTCCAGCACTTCCTGTTTCAAGCGCCGGTTGAGGCTCTCCAGATCGCTGGTGCGCTCGGCTACGCGCCTTTCCAGCTCACGCCGGGCCTTGGCTTCGAAGGCGATCCGCTCCAGGTAGTGGCGGCGGCGCTGCATCATCAGACCGAGCAGCAGCATCAGCACCAGCAGCGCAGCGGCGCCGACCGCCACCACGGTGCGCACCGGGCGATCGATCAGGGTGCGCGGGGCGAGGATGCTGACGCTCCAGCGGGTTTCCTCGATCTGCTGGGTCTGGGTCAGCCAGGCATCGGGATTGAGGTTCAGTGGACGCGGGTCCCGGGTTGGGTAGGGCTGGATGGCGACGATGGCCTGGCGTTCCTCGTCGCTCAGTGGCCGGGTCGCACGAAAGCGCCATTCAGGGCGCGAGGTGAGGATCACCACGCCATTGTGGTCGGTCAGCAGCAATTGTTCCGGGGTCTTGCCCCACAGGCTTTCGGTATGGTCCAAGTCCACCTTGACCACCAGCACGCCCAGCATCCGTTCGCCGTCGCGCACTGCAGCGGCGAAGAAGTAGCCACGCTTGGCCGAGGTGGTGCCCAGGCCGAAGAACCGTCCCAGGCGTCCGGCCATGGCTTCGCTGAAATAGGGACGGAAGGCGAAATTGCGCCCGACGAAACTGTCGTGCTTGTCCCAGTTGGACGCCGCCAGGGTCTTGCCGTTGGTGTCCATCAGGTACATGACTTCGGCGCCGGTCTGGGCGCTGATGTTTTTCAGCAGGCGGTTGGCGTTGCCTTGGGTCACGCCGTCGTCCGGGGCCCCCAGCACCGCCCGCAGCGCCGGCAGGTCGCCGAGGATCTGCGGCAGCACTTCGTAGCGGTGCAGGGTGCCCAGCAGGTTGGCCACGTAGAGGTCGAGGGTCTGGCGATTCTGGCTGGTCAGCTCGTTGCGATAGTAGCGCTCGGCCAAGTGCTCCAGCGGCCACAGCAACGGCGCCAGGCACAGGGCCAGCAGGGCCAGGCTGCGCCAGCGGGGACGACGGGGAAGAGGTGCGGTCATGGAAAGGGCGCCTGTGGATACAGGCGCATTATGCCTAGCCCTGCTCGGCAAGACACTCGCGCAGTGCGCTGCGCCAGTCCGGCTGGGTCACGCCCCATTCGCGAGCCAGGCGGCTGCAGTCCAGGCGTGAGTTCAGCGGCCGGGGAGCCGGGGTCGGGTAAGCACTGGAGGGGATGGCTTCGAGCACCGCACAAGGCTTGTCCAGGGCCAGCAACTGCTCGCCGATGGCCTGGGCGAAACCGAACCAGGAGGTCTCGCCGTGGGCGGTGAGGTGATAGGTGCCCCAGGCGCCTTGGTTCCCGGACTGCCAGCGTTCGATCAGGGCGCGCGTGCTGTTGGCGATGGTGCCGGCCCAGGTGGGCGCGCCGATCTGGTCGGCCACTACCCGCAGCTCGGGTCGTTCCTGCAGCAGGCGCTGCATGGTCAGCAGGAAGTTCTTGCCATGGCTGGAATAGACCCAGCTGGTGCGCAGGATCAGGTGCTGGCCCTGTACCAGGTTGATGGCCCGTTCGCCCGCCAGCTTGCTCTGGCCGTAGACCCCCAACGGATTGGGCTCGTCCTCCTCTACGTAGGGCGTGTCCTTGCGGCCATCGAACACGTAGTCGGTGGAGTAGTGAATCAGTGGTACACCCAGTGCCCGGGCTTCCTCGGCGAAGATACCGGGGGCCGTGGCGTTGATCGCAAAGGCCAGCTCCGGCTCGCTTTCGGCCTGATCGACGGCGGTGTGGGCGGCGGCGTTGATGATCAGATGCGGAGCAATGGCGCGGACCTGCTGGCGAATCTGTTCCGGGTGGCTCAGGTCCAGTTGGTCTCGACCAAGGACCACCAGTTCGCCCAGGTCGCCGAGCCGCTGCTGCAGCTCGCGGGAAACCTGGCCGTGCTGGCCGCTGATGAGGATTTTCAGGGAAGTGCTCATGGGAACAGATCGGCTTCTTTCAGACTTTTGCCATTCTGGTCCTTGGCGGAGAGCGTTGGCGGCTCCTGCAACTGCCAATCGATTGCCAGGGTCGGGTCGTCCCAGCGAATGCAGCGCTCAGCGGATGGCGTGTAGTAATCGGTGGTTTTATAGAGGAACTCGGCGAAGTCGCTGAGCACTACGAAACCATGGGCAAAACCTTCGGGTATCCACAGTTGACGATTGTTTTCGGCGGACAGGCGCACGCTGGCCCAGCGGCCAAAGTTGGGCGAACCACGGCGAATGTCCACGGCCACATCCAGCACCTCACCGGCAATGACCCGCACGAGTTTCCCTTGGCTATGTTCGATCTGGTAGTGCAAGCCGCGCAGGACGTTCCTGGCCGAGCGTGAATGGTTGTCCTGAACAAACGGCTGGTTCAGGCCGGTGGCGTCGGCGAAGGCCTTGGCATTGAAACTCTCGTAGAAAAACCCACGCTCGTCGCCGAACACCTTGGGCTCGATGATCAGCACGCCGGGCAGGTCGGTGGGGATGACCTTCATTGCGTCTCCCCGGCCAGGGTGAAGAGGTACTGGCCATAGCCGGTCTTGCCAAAGTAGGCGGCGCGCTCCAGCAGATGCTCACGGCTGATCCATTGGTTCTGGTAGGCGATTTCCTCCAGACAGGCGACCTTCAAACCCTGACGGTGCTCGATGGTCTGCACGTACTGCGAGGCCTCCAGCAGGCTATCGTGGGTGCCGGTGTCGAGCCAGGCAAAGCCCCGGCCAAAGCGCTCCACATGCAGATCGCCACGCTTGAGGTAGGCGTTGTTGACGTCGGTGATCTCCAGTTCGCCACGGGGCGACGGCTTGACTGCCTTGGCGATCTGCACCACGTCGTTGTCATAGAAGTACAGGCCGGTGACCGCGTAGCTGGATTTCGGTTTCTTGGGTTTCTCTTCGATGGACAGGGCGCGGCCTTCGCTGTCGAAGTCGATGACCCCGAAGCGCTCCGGGTCCTTGACCCAGTAACCGAACACCGTAGCGCCGGAATTGCGCTTGGCGGCAGCGCACAGCTGTTCGCCGAAGTACTGTCCGTGGAAGATGTTGTCGCCCAGGATCAGGCACACCGGGTCATTGCCGATGAACTCTTCGCCGATCAGGAACGCCTGGGCCAGGCCATCCGGTGAAGGTTGTTCGGCATAGCTGAAGCGTACGCCGAACTGGCTGCCGTCACCCAGCAGGTTGCGGTACTGCGGCAAGTCCTGGGGGGTGGAGATGATCAGGATGTCCTGGATGCCGGCCAGCATCAGTACCGAGATCGGGTAATAGATCATCGGCTTGTCGTAGATCGGCAGCAGTTGCTTGGAGACACCGAGGGTGATGGGGTGCAGACGGGTGCCGGAGCCGCCCGCCAGAACAATGCCTTTAATCATGCAATCAGATCCTTGATGTCGGTGGAACCCAGGCGTTCGCCCTGGTAGCTGCCGTCCTGTACTCGACGGCACCACTCGAGGTTTTCCAGGTACCACTGCACAGTCTTGCGCAGTCCGCTGGTGAAGGTTTCTTCTGGCACCCAGCCCAGTTCCCGCTCGATCTTGCCGGCATCGATGGCGTAGCGCAGGTCGTGGCCCGGGCGGTCCTGGACGAAGGTGATCAGGTCGGCGTAGTGGGCAACGCCCTGGGGTTTTTGCGGGGCCAGCTCTTCCAGCAGGCTGCAGATGCCGCGTACCACGTCGATGTTCTTCTGCTCGTTATGGCCGCCGATGTTGTAAGTCTCGCCGACCACACCCTCGGTCACCACCTTGTACAGCGCCCGAGCGTGATCCTCGACGTACAGCCAGTCGCGGACTTGCTGGCCATTGCCATAGACCGGCAGCGGCTTGCCTGCGAGGGCGTTGAGAATCACCAGAGGGATCAACTTCTCGGGAAAGTGGAACGGGCCATAGTTGTTGGAGCAGTTGGTGATCAGCACCGGCAGGCCGTAGGTACGCTGCCAGGCCCGGACCAGATGGTCGGACGCGGCCTTGCTGGCGGAGTAGGGCGAACTGGGGGCGTAGGGCGTGGTTTCAGTGAACAGGTCGTCGACGCCATGCAGGTCGCCATAGACCTCGTCGGTGGAAATATGGTGGAAGCGCAAAGCGGCCTTTTCCGCTTCGGGCAGTTTCTGCCAGTAAGCGCGGGTTGCCTCCAGCAGGCTGTAGGTGCCGACGATATTGGTCTGGATGAAGTCGGACGGCCCGTCGATGGAGCGGTCGACATGGGACTCGGCCGCCAGGTGCATGATCGCGTGGGGCTGGAAGCGTGCGAGCACCGCACTCACGGTGGCCTGGTCGACGATATCGGCCTTGACGAATTCGTAGCGGCTGTCGCTGGCGATGCTGTGCAGCGATTCCAGGTTGCCTGCGTAGGTCAGTTTGTCGAGGTTCAGCACTTCGTGTTCTGTGTGCTGGATCAGATGGCGGACCAGAGCCGAGCCGATGAATCCGGCTCCGCCGGTGACGAGAATGCGCATGTTGGAGGGCCTGTGTCCTTGAAAACGATCATTTACTGCAAAAAATGCAGCATAGCTTGTCGACATGACGCCTGAGGTGCAATAGGCGCCATCAGTCGATTTCACCGCGAGCGGTCGGAAATTTCGCAAAGTGCAGGGTTGAGGCGGGGACGGTGCCTGTCTGTTTCCCGTTCTTTGGGCTTGCGTAACGCCTTGGGCAATGGCGATATAAGCGGCTTATAACAATTCCAGGGATCGTTGTATGTTGCTCGCCACCTTGATCCACCGCGCCAGTCTGCCCAGCCCACAGGTCACTGCACAGCAAGCGCTGGAGTTGCTGGAAACCCATTACGGTCTGCAAGGCACCTTGCAGTCTCTGGGCAGCCAGCAGGACCTCAACTATCGCCTCGACAGTCCCCGGGGCCGCTTTGTCCTGAAGATCTGCCGCGGCGACTACTCGGCCCTGGAGTTGCAAGCGCAGCACGCGGGCCTCAAGCACCTGCAGCAATACCCCGATCTGCGAGTGCCCAGGGTGATTCCGGCAAAAAACGGTGCGGACCTGCTGTCCCTGGAGATTGCCGGGCAAGCGCTGCACGTGCGGTTGCTCGACTATATAGAGGGTCGCTCCCTGACCCACCTGCCGCACCTGGGGAACGAGCTGGTGGCGGGCCTGGGCCGGCTCTGCGGGCAGATGGACCTGGCTTTGGAAGGTTTCCAGCATCCGGGGCTCGAACGCACCCTGCAATGGGATGCCCGGCATGCCCAGGCGCTGATCGGGCATTTGTTGCCAGTCATCCAGGACCCGCAGCAACGGGCCTTGATCGCTGACACCGCGCAGCGCGCCGAACGTCGGCTGCAGCCCCTGCAGGAACAGTTGCCGGTACAGGCGATCCACATGGACATCACCGACGACAACGTGGTCTGGCAGCGGGATGCCGCGCGCCATTGGCAGTTGCAGGGGGTGATCGATTTCGGCGACCTGATCCGTACCTGGCGCATCACCGATCTGTCGGTGACGTGCGCCGCACTGCTGCATCACGCCGAGGGCGATCCGCTGCGCATCCTGCCGGCGATCCAGGCCTATCACCAGGTCAACCCGCTGCAACGGGCCGAGCTGCTGGCGCTCTGGCCATTGATCGTGGCCCGCGCCGCGGTGCTGGTGCTCAGTGGCGAGCAGCAGGTCAGCATCGATCCGGGCAACGCCTACAGCCGCGCCAATTTGCACCACGAGTGGGAGATTTTCCGGGTCGCCAGCTCCGTGTCTTTCGAGTTCATGGAAGCGGCCATTCTCAGCGCTGTCGGGGAGTCGCTGCCGACCATTGGCAGTGACGGCTTCGTCCCGCTGCTGCCGAGCCTGGTAGGGCGCGAGTTCGCCCTGATCGACCTGGGCGTGCTCAGCCCGCACTTCGAAGCCGGCAATTGGGAGCAGCCGGGGATCGATGATCGCCTGTTGGCCGAAGCCGCTGTTGCCCATGGCCTGGCCGCCAGTCGCTATGGCCAGTACCGCTTGTCGCGGACCTGCCCCGACAGCGCCCTGGAGCCGCAAACCTGCCCGTTGCATGTGCAGTTGCAAGTTCCGGCAGGCACGCCGGTAGAAGCACCGTTCGCCGGTGTGCTGCACCGTGCCGAGAACGGCCTGCTGCGCCTGGATGGCCCGGCGTTGAGCGTGCGCTTGTGGGGCGTCGAGCCGTCGTTGCACCCGGGGGCGGCCCTGGTCAAGGGGCAGGTGCTGGGGGCCGTGGTAGCCGACGGTCGGCTCAAGGTACAGCTGTGTCGAGCGGCCGAGCTGGATCCGCCGCTGTTCTGTACCCCTTCCCGGGCGCCTGCCTGGCAGGCGCTGTGCCCTTCTCCGGCCACGCTGCTGGGGCTGGCCTGTGATGCCGAGCCGGAGCTGGACCCGCAGACCCTGCTGGAGCGTCGCGATGCCAGCTTTGCCCGCTCGCAAAAGCACTACTACGTCGACCCGCCGCGGATCGAGCGCGGCTGGCGCAATCACCTGATCGACATGCAAGGGCGGTCCTATCTGGACATGCTCAACAACGTCGCGGTGCTCGGCCACGGTCACCCACGCATGGCCGCCGAGGCTGCGCGCCAATGGTCGCTGCTCAATACCAACTCGCGTTTTCACTATGCTGCGATCGCCGAGTTCTCCGAGCGCCTGCTGGCCCTGGCGCCGGACTCCATGGATCGGGTGTTTCTGGTCAACAGCGGCACCGAAGCCAACGATCTGGCGATTCGCCTGGCCTGGGCCTACAGCGGCGGGCGCGACATGCTCAGCGTGCTGGAGGCCTATCACGGCTGGTCGGTGGCGGCCGACGCGGTGTCGACCTCCATCGCCGACAATCCCCAGGCCCTCACCAGCCGTCCCGACTGGGTGCACCCGGTGACGGCGCCCAATACCTATCGCGGCGAGTTCCGCGGCCAGGACAGCACGCCGCAGTACCTGCGCAGCGTCGACCAGCAGTTGCACAAGCTGGATGAGCAGAATCGCCAGTTGGCCGGGTTTATCTGTGAGCCGGTGTACGGCAATGCCGGGGGCATCTCGCTGCCGCCGGGTTATCTGCAGGAAGTCTACGAACGGGTTCGGGCCCGGGGTGGCGTGTGCATCGCCGATGAGGTCCAGGTGGGCTATGGCCGCATGGGCAAGTTCTTCTGGGGCTTTGAAGAGCAGGGCGTGGTGCCGGACATCATCACCATGGCCAAGGGCATGGGCAACGGTCAGCCCCTTGGGGCGGTGATCACCCGTCGCGAGATTGCCGAGGCGCTGGAGGCCGAGGGCTATTTCTTCTCTTCATCCGGTGGCAGCCCGGTCAGTTGCCGCATCGGCATCGCCGTGCTGGATGTGATGCAGGAGGAGGGCCTCTGGGAGAACGCCCGGGTGGTGGGTGAACATTTCAGGCAACGCCTGGAGGCGCTCAAGGATCTGCATCCCCTGGTGGGTGCGGTGCATGGCTCCGGTTTCTACCTGGGGCTGGAGCTGATCCGCAATCACCAGACCCTGGAACCGGCCACCGAGGAGACCACCCTGCTGTGTGATCGCCTGCGGGAACTGGGGATCTTCATGCAGCCCACCGGCGATCACTTGAACATCCTCAAGATCAAGCCGCCGATGGTCACCAGCCGGCAGAGCGTGGATTTCTTCGTCGACATGCTGGACAAGGTGCTGGGCGAAGATCTGTAAGGGCTCGTCGTTCGCTTGCGTTCATCTCCATTCGCCGGCAAGCCGGCTCCTACACCTTTCTGTGGGGGCCGGCTTGCCGGCGAATGTGTTTGTGATTATTCGATTGTTATCGGTATTTTGTCGGATATTTTTCGCGGTTAAGAATTCTTCGGCTTCTAAAGTCGATATTTATCGGATATAAAGTGGCCGTCGTCAGGCGCGACCTTGTCGTGCCCCGTCCTTTTCCTATCCGTTGTCATCGACCGCGTCCATTGCCCGGGAGTTGTTCCATGAGCCGAATCGTTACCGTCGCCGCTACCCAGATGGCTTGTTCCTGGGACCTTGAGGCCAATCTGGAAACCGCCGAAAAACTGGTCCGTGAAGCCGCCGCCAAAGGTGCGCAGATCATCCTGATCCAGGAGTTGTTCGAGGCCCCGTATTTTTGCCAGAAGCCCAACCCGGACTACCTGCAACTGGCCACCACGGTCGATAGCAACGTCGCCATCGCGCACTTCCAGAAAGTTGCCAGGGAGTTGCAAGTGGTGCTGCCCATCAGCTTCTACGAGCTGGCGGGGCGTGCGCGATTCAACAGCATCGCGATCATCGATGCCGATGGCAGCAACCTGGGGATTTATCGGAAAAGCCATATCCCGGACGGTCCCGGTTACCACGAGAAGTACTACTTCAACCCGGGCGATACCGGCTTCAAGGTGTGGAACACCCGCTACGCGAAGATCGGCGTGGGCATCTGCTGGGACCAGTGGTTCCCCGAGTGCGCCCGCAGCATGGCGTTGCAAGGCGCGGAAATCCTCTTCTACCCGACCGCCATCGGCAGCGAGCCCCATGACCAGAGCATTTCATCCCTCGACCACTGGCAGCGAGTGCAACAGGGGCATGCCGGGGCCAATCTGATGCCGTTGATCGCCAGCAACCGCATCGGCAACGAAGAGCAGGACGGTTACGACATCACCTTCTACGGTTCGTCCTTTATCGCCAATCAGTTCGGCGAGAAGGTTCAGGAGCTCAACCAAACCGAAGAAGGTATCCTTGTGCACAGCTTCGACCTCGACGAGCTCGAGCACATCCGCAGCGCCTGGGGCAGTTTCCGTGACCGTCGTCCGAACCTCTATGGCGCGCTGAAAACCCTCGACGGTTCCCTGGAGTCCTGAACACTATGAGCACTTTGCACAGCACGCCGCGCGCCGACGGTTTCTACATGCCGGCCGAATGGGCGACCCAGACCCAGACCTGGATGATCTGGCCCGAGCGTCCGGACAACTGGCGCCTGGGCGGCAAGCCGGCCCAGGCCGCCCACGCGGCGGTGGCCAAGGCCATTGCCCGCTTCGAACCGGTGACCGTGGCCGTCTCCGCGGGCCAGTATGAAAACGCCCGGGCGCGCCTGGACGTACCCAACATCCGCGTGGTGGAGATGTCCAGCGACGACGCCTGGGTCCGCGACACCGGTCCGACTTTCGTCATCAACCACAGCGGCGAAGTGCGTGGTGTGCACTGGGGCTTCAACGCCTGGGGCGGCTTCGAAGGCGGCCTCTATGCGCCGTGGAACCGTGACGAGCAGGTGGCCAGCAAGGTGCTGGAGATCGAGCGTTGCCAGGAGTACCGCACCGAAGGCTTCGTGCTCGAGGGCGGTTCGATTCACGTCGACGGCGAAGGCACGCTGATCACCACCGAGGAATGCTTGCTCAATCACAACCGCAACCCGCATCTGTCCCGTGAGCAGATCGAGGCGGTATTGCGCGAGCACCTGGCGGTGGAGCAGATCGTCTGGCTGCCGGATGGCTTGTACAACGACGAAACCGACGGCCATGTGGATAACTTCTGCTGCTACGTGCGCCCGGGCGAAGTGCTGCTGGCCTGGACCGACGATCCCCAGGACCCGAACTACCCCCGCTGCCGAGCGGCCATGCAGGTGCTGGAAAACACCCGCGACGCCAAGGGCCGCACTTTCAAGGTGCACAAGATGCCGATTCCCGGTCCCTTGTATGCCACCGAAGAGGAATGCGCCGGTGTCGATGCCGTGCAAGGCAGCCAGGAGCGTAATCCCTCCGTGCGCCTGGCGGGTTCCTACGTGAACTTCCTGATCGTCAACGGCGGGATCATTGCGCCGAGTTTTGACGACCCGATGGATGCACCGGCCAAGGCCATCCTCCAGGAATTGTTTCCCGAGCATGAAGTGGTGATGGTGCCGGGGCGCGAACTGTTACTGGGTGGCGGCAATATCCATTGCCTTACCCAACAGCAGCCCGCGCCGCAGCGAATTTGAGTGCCGTTGTAACAGATGGTGTTGCCTGTTTGACGGCGTCGGACCGATTCCGCACCTGGTGCTTTTCAGCAAGCCCGCAGCCCAGATGGGTTGCGGGCTTTTTCATGGCCGTACGTCGAGCCACCTGGCACTTTGGCATAGCTCTTGTATCTGCTTCGTGGTGATTCTGAGACAGGTGGAACTTTTGTTGTTCTGTCATAAACCTTGGATAAGTTAGGCCGCTCAGATACCAGGAGAGAGCGCTGGAATGAATATGGTCAGCGAGCGGGCACCCCATCCCTTGGCAATGAATAACGAGTCGCTGCAGGTTCTGGCGCAATGGTTGAAGTCCAATGGAACGCGTCAGATCAGGGAACCTGATCCGCGCCGGATCATCGTTGAGCGTTACCCCGCTGGATTGCTCAGCGAGGCGGAACTGCAGGCACTGTGGGATGTGGTGAAAGGATAGAAAACGACGGATTGTAAAAAGCGCTGCCGGGATGGCAGCGCTTTTTTTTGGCCGGTCGTTTAGAAGCGGTAGTTGCCAGTGACCACTAGGCTACGGGGCTCCCCCGGCTGGATCTGGAAGGCACTGGTGGCGGAGCTGTAGTACTCGCGGTCAGCGATGTTGTTCAGCGCCGCGCGCACGTCCCAGTCCTTGTGCCGGTAGCCGGCCAGGGCGTCCCAACGGCCGTAGCCCGGCAGCACCACGGTGTTGGCGCCATCGGCGTAGCGGTCGCCCACCAGGGTCAGGCCGGTCTCGGCGTACCAGCCCAGTTCCGGTTTCCAGGTGATGAACAGGCTGCCGTTGCGCTTGGCCACGTTGTTCACGCGCTTGTCTTCGAAACCGTTGTTGTCCTTGACCACCACCGCGTCCTGCAGGCCGATGCCGCCGCGCAGGTACCAGTTGCCGACGAGCTTGCCGTTGGCAGTCAACTCGATACCCCGGGAGCGTTGCAGGCCGGTGAGCAAGGTGATACTGGGGTCCCGCAGATCGCGGGTGCGACGGTTGTAGAGCTCCAGCTCATACACCGCCAGGGTGGTGCTCAGGCGCTCGCCCAGCCAGTCGCTCTTGACCCCGACTTCCTTCTGCCGCGTCAGCTCCGGACTCAGGTCGTTGCCGTTGCCGGTGGCATTCGGGGTGATACCGATCAGGCCGCCGCCCACCGGCGAGAACGACTTGCTCCACGAGGCATAGAACGAGTGGTGCTCCAGCGGCGTCCAGACTACCCCCAGGCGCGGGCTGACGCTGTGGCTGTCACGGCTGTCGGAGACGCCGTTCTTGCGATTGGTGGTCTCGACATCGAAGTTGTCGTAGCGCAGGCCGGCGAGCAATTGCCATTGATCGTTCAGGCGCAGTTGGTCCTGCACGTAGAGCGCCCGGCTTTCGACCTCGGTGTGGTTGTTGCTCCAGACTTGCATGCGCCCGGTATGGCTCTGGTATGGGTTGGGGTTGTACAGGTCGACGGCGGGCACGTCCTGGCTGCCGGGGCCTGTGGTGGCAGGGTTGTAGAGGATCGGGTCGCGGCGCTGGCTGCCGATCTCGATGCCGGTGAGCAGGCGGTGTTCCAGGCCAAAGGTGTCGAAGCGGCCTTCGAGTTCGGTGTTGTTGTAGATGTTGCGCGTCTTCAGATCCTGCTGCCAGCGCTGGCGCTGCACTTTGCCGGTGTTGGCGTTGTAGCCGGTCTGGTAGGTGTTGTCGAAGTCGCTGTCGAGCTTGAACACGGCCAGGGTGTGGCGCAGTTGCCAGCTGTCGTTGAGCTCGTAGGTCAGCTTGGAGCGCAAGGACTGGGATTTGTCGTCGATGTAGTCGCGGTGGTCGCCGTAGGTGGTTTCCCGACCGACGTTCGCCGGGCGTCCGTTGAGGCTGGTGATGCCGCGGTCCGGGGTGCGGTTGTAGCGGCTGTATTCGTACTGCACCAGCCAGTTCAGCTCCGGGGTCAGTTGCCAGCTCATGGACGGTGCGAACAGCTGGCGATTGCCACTGACGCCGTCGCGGAAACTGTTCTGGTCCTGATTGCCCAGGTTCAGGCGCAGGCTGAGGTTCTCCGTCGGATCGGCACTGAGGTCGGCGTACAGGCTGCGCAGGTCCTGGCTGCCGCCCTGGACTTCGACGCTGGAGCGGCGGCCGAACTCCGGCAGCTTGCTCACCCGGTTGACGATGCCACCCTGGCTGCCACGGCCGTAGAGCACGGCCGCCGGGCCCTTGAGCACTTCGATGCGCTCGATGTTGTGCAGGTCGCGCACGTACTGGCTGTCGTCGCGGATGCCGTCCAGGTAGAAGTCGTTGCTGGCATCGAAACCCCGAATCCGCAGGCTGTCGAAGCGGGTGTCGGAGCCGCTGCTGACGTTGGGAATGCCGCTCAGGGCGCTGCCCAGATCGTTGTGGCCGTAGTCCAGGACGTTGGCGGTCTTGATCGTGTCGATGGCCTGGGGCACATAGCGCGCGGCGGTGGCGGTGCGGGTCGCGGTGCTGACTTCCTTGACCCGGGGATCGTCGGGGTCGGCCTCGGCTTCGGCGCTGATGGAGGTCGTTGGCAGGGTGGTGCTGGCAGCACAGGCAAAACCGGCGGTCAGCAGGGTGCAGAGTCCCAGTGACAGGGGCGTAAGGCGGAAATGGGCAGGCATCTGAAGCGCATCCGAAAGGAAGGTGAGTCAAGGGGTGCGAATGATAATGCGTGCTATTTACTTATGTTAATTATTCGCTAAAAGTTCCTTTGCACTATTGTTTCTAATTATGTCGGCGCCGTATCTGCCCGCATACACAGGCTAAACAGACTGATTCGACCGGATACAGCAACAGACTAAAAGCCATTTCGAGGTTTTTCCCCTGGCGTGCGGGGCATAGTCTGCGGGCCATCGAATGCTCAAGATCCTGTTGGAGTCCCTTATGTCCTCGGCCACCCTTCACTACATTTATGACCCGCTGTGCGGTTGGTGCTATGGCGCCAAGCCACTGGTCCAGGCTGCCCAGGCAGTGGTGCCGGTGGTGGCCCATGCCGGTGGCATGATGACCGGTCGCAACCGCCAGCCGGTGTCGCCGCAGTTGCGTGATTACGTCATGCCCCATGACCGACGCATTGCCGAGTACACAGGGCAACCTTTTGGCGAGGCCTATTTCGAGGGTCTATTGCGTGACCACACGGCAGTGTTCGACTCGGCACCGCCGATCGCCGCTGTATTGGCCGCCGAGGCCCTGGGCGGTCGTGGACTGGAATTGCTGGGGCGCCTGCAGACGGCTCATTACCTGGAGGGCCGGCGGATTGCCGATCGCGACGTCCTGCTGGAACTGGCGCAGACCCTGGGGTTTGCTCCACAACCGTTCGCCGTCGCCTACGATCAGGCGGTGGCCCTTGAGCTGGACGAGCATATAAAGAGCAGCCGGGCGCTGCTGGCCAAAGTTGGCGGCCAGGGTTTCCCAACCCTGGCGCTGGAGCGGGACGGTCGCTATCAGTTGCTCGACATCAGCCCCTGGCTGGGCAAGCCCGAGGCCTTCGCGCAGTGGCTGAAGGCTTCCCAGGGGGCCAGTAGCGACCCTCAACATGGCGCGCTCCAGGCCTGTGGCCTGGACGGTTGTGCGCTTTGATCTCACCTGACCTGCGTGGAGTCACCCATGGATAACCTAGCGTTGATCAAAAGCACCTATGAAGGTGCCAACTCCCAGGAAAATGCGCGCAACACCGCTGCGGCCCTGGCCCCGGATGCGCGTTGGACCGAAGCGGCGGGCTTTCCCTATGCCGGCACCTACGTCGGTTTCGAGGCGGTGCTGGAGCATGTTTTCAAGCGCCTGGGCTCGGAATGGCAGGACTTCACCTTCAAGGTGGAAAACTATGTGGCCCAGGGCGACAAGGTGTTCGCCTATGGCAACTACCAAGGCATCTACAAGGCCTCGGGCAAGCCGATCGATGTGCGAGTGGCCCATTTGTGGACCCTCAAAAACGGCAAAGTCACCCACTTCGAACAATTCGTCGACAGCCATAGCGTGCAGCTGGCAATGCTCTAGCCCGCAGTTCTTAGAACATTTTCAGCTATTCAAAGACGATTCACGAAATTGACACGTTGTTCAGGGCGCAGATAGGATTCGCCCCCAACGCCTGTGGCCAAGAGCCATATTTAAGAATAATAAAAGGCCCGCCGCGATCACCCGCGGTCGGGCTTTTTTGTTTCGACGGTAGAAGAGCGTTCAAACGCCATAGCCGAAAGAGCTCACAGCGCGTCATCAAACCGTAATAAGGAAAATAAAATGTCGAAACAGCGGATCTGCTTGATTGCACTGGGGATTTTGAGCGCTACACAGGCCATGGCCGACGGCCAGGCCGATGCCAAGGGCTTCGTCGAAGACAGCAGCCTGAAAGTGCTGCTGCGCAACGCCTACATCAACCGTGACTACAAAGACGGTAACAAGGACAAGGCCGAGTGGGGCCAGGCTGCCATCGGCACCTTCTCCTCGGGTTTCACCCAGGGCACCGTGGGCGTGGGCGTTGACGCCTTCGGCCTGTACGCACTGCGCCTGGACGGCGGCAAGGGCCGCAGCGGCGCTGGCGGTATCGACTTCTTCAAGCAAGGCGACAGCGGCAACGCCGCCGATGACTTGAGCAAGTTCGGTGCGGCGGTCAAGTTCCGCCTGTCCAACACTGTGCTGACCTACGGTGACCAGATGCCGGCCCTGCCGGTACTCAACTACGACAGCTCGCGTCTGCTGCCGGAAAGCTACACCGGCACCCTGATCACCTCCAAGGAGATCAAGGGCCTGGAGCTGAACGCCGGTCACTTCACCGCCGAATCGCGCAAGAGCGCCGAAGGCCGTGACAGCGGTGGTCTGAAGTCGATCAACGTATTGGGCGGTAGCTACCAGTTCACCGAACAGTTCAAGGGCGCGCTGTACGCTTCCGACGTCGAAGACGTGCTGAAGAAACAATACGTGAACCTGAACTACGTGTTCCCACTGGCCACCGATCAGTCCCTGACCCTGGACTTCAACGGTTACCGCACCAAGCTGGACAAATCCTTCGCCAAGGACCTCAACGCCGGCGGCCAGGACAACAAGATCTGGAGCCTGGCGGCGACCTTCGCCACTGGCCCGCACTCGTTCACCGTCGCCCATCAGCGCAGCACCGGCGACAGCCACCTGGGCTACGCCTATGGCGGTTATCAGAAGTCCGGCTATGTGGGTGATGGCGGCAACACCATCTACCTGGCCAACTCCTACTGGTCCGACTTCAACGCGGAAGACGAACGCAGCTGGCAACTGGGCTACGGTCTGGATTTCGGCGCCTTCGGCGTACCGGGCCTGACCTACAACGTGGCCTACGTGCGTGGCGACAACATCACCACCGTCAACAGCACGGGTGGCAGCGAGCGAGAAATCTTCAACCAGCTCAAGTACGTGGTGCAGAGCGGCCCGGCCAAGGACCTGAGCGTCAAAGTGCGCAGCTCGGTTCTGCGTGTGTCGCAGAAGTCGTATGAGTACAACAAAGGTGGCAACGAACTGCGTGTGTTCGTCGACTACCCGATCAACGTGTTCTGATGAGCGTTTGATCACCACCTGACTCTGGGTGGTTGTCGTGCAAAAAAGCCCCGACTGGTTCGGGGCTTTTTCATGTTCGGTTATCGCTTGCGGGGTTTTGCCAGAGAGGGCAGGTGGATGTTTTCGTACCACTGTCTTTTCAAGGCGTCGCCTTCGCGCTTGTAGGCAAACATTTCTTGCCAATGTTCACTGGCGAGCTGGAGCATTTTCCCTGGAATGTGTTCCGTCAGGTAGGTGAAGTAGCGCAGGTGGTGAGGGGCCAGAACCTTCATGAGCTTGTTGAGCTGTATGGTTTCCGCGTTTTCGCCAGTGTCTTTCAAGGCTTCATTCAAGATGAAGGTCGGGATCACCATGATGTAGGTGCCGGTAGCGCCCGTGAAGTCCGGAATACCGTCGTCGAGTTGGTAGAGGATATAAACGTAGAGGTCTGCCCAGCGTCGTTTGAGCTGATTACTGCTTAATTCCTTGCCATTGCGGGTCTGCATCCAGGCTGCCTTGGGAGACACCGGCAGCGCGGTTTTCAGTTTGTTGGCATAGGCCAGGTGACGAAGAGGTCGCTCTGTCTTGTCGACGAGCTTGGTTTTGACCTCCACCGCCCAGCCGTTCCAGGTGGTTCGGCAGAACCAGTCTTTGTCTTCGTTCAGGGGGTCAGTAGTGACCTTGCACGAATCCAGGAGCGGTTGCGGATAGCCAAAGTAAATATCCGCCACATCGCTTTCGCCATTGTCTTCGCTGACCGGGTCGAACAGCTTGTTGTGCAGGTAACCGTAAGGCCTACGGTTGGTCTCTGGCTTAAAGTCAGGGCTATGGGCCGGCGGATTGTTGCGCTCGAAGTCCTTGATCGCCGAAATGATGAATGACTCATACACCCGCCCGATCCAGCTGGGGTTGTTCTTGAGGATTTTCAGTAGTCTTTCTGACAGTTCCATCTGCGGGTGGTCCTTGGGGGCAGGGAGGTCTGGCCATGAATGGCCTGGTCACGGGGCACCGGGATTTTCGGCGAGTGGTTGGTCGATATCAATCTTGCTACAGTCCGCGGCTCCTTCCTGTCACGGATGATTTCGATGTTCCGTACCCTGTTATCCGGCCTGTGCCTGCTGAGCGTCGCCAGCATCGCCCTCGGCCAGCCAGCGACTGCATCCGTGCAGTTGCTCAGCCAGTTCTCACGCTGCGATGCGCAGTTTTTCCAGAGCCTGAACACCGCCCAACTGCCGGCCGCGACCTTGACCGTGGCCAAGTACGGCGCGGTGAGTGCGCCCAAGGTCCTGAACCCCTTGCAGGAAGGCGGACGCTACCAGGCGTTCGAACAGCCGCTGCTGGTCAACGGCGTGCGCCTGGTGGGTTACTACAACGAGGCCCAGTCGCTGAAATCGGTGGGTAACCTGCTGTTCTGGGGGTTTATTGCCGAGGGTGAGCCCCGTGAAGTGGCCGCAGCGCTCAAACCTCTGCTGGTGGACAACCACCGCCTGAAGGCAGACCGCAGCGCCATGGTCCGGGTGGAGATCCGCCGGGTGGGCGACCCTATCGACAGCTGGCGCACCGAAGGTCTGGTCGGCGGCGGCGTGGCCACGCCGTTCGGTTTCGTCGAGCGGGTATTGAGCATCGACAAAGGCATCGCCAGCGCGCCGATCTCAGGTCGCACCACGATCTTCTGCAGCCTGCAGGGCACGGTTACCGCGCCACTGCTGCAGGTCTATCGCCCTGACCTCAACGCTCACCTGCTGGATTGAAAAACATGCCTTCATTATCTGTTCGCGGGTCGATCCTGCTGCTGTGCATTCTGGCTGTCACCGGCTGCGCCAGCCTGCAGAGCCAGGACCAGATCAACTACGCCCATTGCCGCCTGGTGGGCCAGGCCTCCAAGGCCGAGAAGTTCGATGTGGTGCTGCAAGAGGCCGACCTGTGCCTGTCGAAAAACCAACTGTCCAAGCCGATGCAGAGCCTGGTGTACTGGCTGAAGTCCGACGCCTACGCCAGCTTCAAGCGTTACCCGGAAGCCATCAGCGCCAAGGAAAAATCCATCGAGCTGGGCCCCAAACCCGATGCCCGTGCGGTGCTGGACCTGAGCCGTCTTTATCGTGAGTCGGGCAACCCGCAAAAGGCCCTGGAACTGGTGCAGTCCAACCTCGACGCCAACCTGGGCGAGGCGGGCAAGGGCACCGGCTTCAACATGCCGACCTACTACCACCTGGGCCAGACCCTCTACGACCTGGGCCAATACCGTGAGGCGGCTGAAGCCTACAGCGCCGGCCTGCTGAAGCAGCCGGACTACGCCTGGGCCTTCTACCACCGGGGTTTGGCCTACGAAAAACTGGGCCTGACCGACGATGCCCGCGCCGACTTTACCCAGTTCGCCAAGCGGGTGGACCAGAAGTACGTCGAACCGCAGCACCAGGCCAAACTGGCCGAATACAAGATCAGCCTGCCCTGAGCAGAGCCTTGCCGACGCAATGAAAAAGGCTCGCCGTATGGCGAGCCTTTTTGTTCAGCAACCTTGCCCGTCAGTCATCCGGATTGATCGCGAACTTCAGCTGATCGCCTTCCAGGTACACCACCGCCTCGCGTCCATGGATGTCCACAGGACGGGCTGAAATCGCCTCATGCTCCGGGACGATCTTGGACAGCACCTTGTGCTGCACGTCGACCCGCCAGATACAGGCCCGCGGCCCTTCGTTATCGAAGTACATCACCGGGCGGGTTTCGCTCCAGGTGGGATTGACGATGCTCCAGCCGGCTTCGACCTCATTGTGCTCGGTGACGTTCTCGGAGTAGGTGTTGTTGCTCTGCCGGTCGTAGTCCAGGGACAGGCTGTAGTTCTCCTGATTCAGATCCTGGCCGACCCGCGCCCGGGCATGGCGCAGGGTGTTGGAGAGCGACTGGAACAGCTGCTGGCTGGCTTCGGGAGCACTGCGCGAGCCCAGGCGATAGCGCATGCCTTGCTGCAGTTCGCCGCCGCTGCGCTGGCGGTAGTAAAACACCCCGTCGACGATGCCGGCGAAGCGCTGGCCCTGATCGTTGGACCCCGGAGAGGCCCAGCCGACAAAGCCGATATCCCGGGCAATGGGATGCAGGCCGGGCTGGTCATCGGCATATTCGTAGAGGGTGCCGACATAGCCTTCCCGCCCCCTCTGGTACTGACCGACGAACAGCACCACATGCAGCACGCCATCCAGCACCTGGGCGTCGACGATCTGCTGATCGCCTTGCGCTGGAGCGGCGGTGAACTTGGCCAGGGTGAAACGCTGCCAGTCATCAGGGTCCTGCAGGCGGTACTGACGGGTGGGGTCCATTGGCAGCAGCTCGCCTTTGCCGGGAGCCGGAGGGATCGGCAACAGCGTGAGCATTTTCACCTGGGCCCGATAGGCCGACTCCAGGCAGTCGCTGTCGATGCAGGTGTCGCGTACTTCCCGCAGCCACTGGGTTTGCAACAAGCGAAACACCTGCAGGTGCTTGAGCTCCTTATAGCGGCGGTTCAACTCATCGTCCTTGGCGGACAGGGTCGGCGTATCGCAGACGGTTTTCTCCACCCGGGTAGAGGCCTTGGCGCAGTCGAAACCGGCGGCCTGCAACTGGGGCATGAATACAGCCAGGGCCAGGCCCGTGGCGGCAAGCGACAGCAGAGGAAACTTCATCAAAACATCCTTGTAGGCAAACGAGCTTGAATCAGGGGGAAGGGAAGGTCTGCAGATAGGCCAGCAGATTATCGATTTTTTCTTCATCGCTCAGCCCCCAGAAAATCATCCGCGTACCGGGCACCACGGCTTTTGGGTCTTCCAGGTACTGGATGAGTTTGTCCCGGGTCCAGACGATGCCCGACGACTTCATGGCCGTTGAGTATTGATAGTCCGTGGCACTGCCTGCTGGCCGGTCGATGATGCCGTTGAGCTGCGGCCCGAACGAACTGCGCACCGAAGGCCCGATATTGTGGCAGCCGCTGCACAAGCGCTTGAACAGCTTGCCACCGGCTTCGGCATCGCCGGCCAGGGCCGGAGCGCTGAACAGCAGGGAGTGGAGCAACAGGGTCAGGATCGATAGGGAAATGGGCTTCATGGGCGGCCTGTGTACAACGGGAACGGCGGGTATTGGAGCATGAAGTGCGGTGATTTGGGGATGTTGCGGTGATCCAATTCATTGGTTTCGGTAACAGTGCTTCAGCTCGATTTCGATACGTGCTGTTGGTCAGCCACGGCTCTGCCTTAGCGATGCGATGCGAAATTTTATGAGTGATCGAAGGCGCAGGAGGGCAGTGGCTTTATGTGTCGGCAAAATCTGCGTTTCTGGTGAATGAGCAGACAACGTTCACAAGAAAGCAGGCTTTTGAGTGCATGACGAGACGCTCAAGAAAAATGTGCAGGCCAGGAAGCGAAAGCGTAGGTGTGGACAATTTGTGGACGCTCTCACGACATGACGTGAGGCTTTTCGGAAGTACGGAAACAACAAAGCCCCTGCATTTCTGCAGGGGCTTTGTTTTGTATGGTGCCGGCACCAGGAGTCGAACCCGGGACCTACTGATTACAAGTCAGTTGCTCTACCAACTGAGCTATACCGGCGTGTTAGGGCGACGATTATAGCGATTGGCGGGGTTCTGTAAACCCCTGAAATCTGACTATTTTTGCGTGGGCCTATGCGGGCTCTATACCTAGCGTTCCCAGGCACTCTGGGGCTCGAGCGCGAGGAGGCTTTGAATCATCGGCGGATAGCCGATGATTCAGTGCAGACGGCCCCCACTCGGCCGATAGCCTGCTCAGCCGCTCATACCGCTTCAGACAAAGGAAAGATCAGTCACGAAACCTGGAAATATTCCCTTGCTGGCGCTGCTGTCGTTGCTCGGCGCCTGTAGCGTCAAGTCGGTGGAGCCTTATTCGGAGCCGCCCCTGGGTGTGCCGACGGCGCAGTTGCGGGTGATCACCAATGGCGAGGTGCGCGGTGAGGTCTATGCCGGTTGCCAGGGTGACAGCAAGCGCTTGGCCAAGGCCGGGCGCTTCGGCAGCGATCAACAGGCGAACATCAACTATCCGCAGTTTCCACTGCCGCCAAGGCAGATCGACATGCTGCCGCGTTTCGCGCCGAAGCTGCCGTCCTACGTGGGGGCAACCCTGCCGCTGGCGGTCCCGTCCAGGCCTCCAGCGGAGCGGCGTTGCCCCGGTCAGTGAGTGTCCCTGGCCGGGGGTTAGCCGGCCAGGGAGCTTTTGCCTAGGCCTCCCAGCCCGCGTCACGTACTGCTTGCTGGACCAACGGATGCAGCTGTGCGCCTTGCTGCTCGGTCTGCCAGGCCAGCAGTTCCTTGCGCATGGCCGGGGTCCAGAACATCTGCATGTGATTGCGCACGCTGAGCACCGCCTGCGCCTGATCCGGCTCGTTGGCAAAATACGCGGCGATCTGGTTGGCCATCTTGATCAGGTTGGCGGTACTCATCGACGCACCTCCGCCTTGCCGCCCCGGGACCGGCCGCGCTTGTCCAGCAGACTCTGCTGTTCTTCACTGAAGGCCTGGTAGCGCTTCTGCCATTCGGAAGGGTGGTAGACGCGGCTGACTTCCACCGCCGTGACCTTGTACTCCGGACAGTTGGTGGCCCAGTCGGAGTTGTCGGTGGTGATCACGTTGGCCCCCGATTCGGGGAAGTGGAAGGTGGTGTAGACCACCCCCGGCGCTACCCGCTCGGTAACCCGGGCCCGCAGCACGGTCTGCCCGGCGCGGCTGCCGATGCCCACCCAGT
The DNA here is from genome assembly GCF_026016285.1 of Pseudomonas sp. B21-059. Classification (NCBI taxonomy): domain Bacteria; kingdom Pseudomonadati; phylum Pseudomonadota; class Gammaproteobacteria; order Pseudomonadales; family Pseudomonadaceae; genus Pseudomonas; species Pseudomonas sp. B21-059. Next base: position 348,065 of record NZ_CP087201.1, read on the forward strand.
CGCCTTCATTGATGCCCCGGCTCTCGGCGTCGGTGGGGTGGATTTCCAGACGGTCCTCAGCGTGCCAGGCAACGTTGTCGGTACGCCGGGTCTGGGCGCCGACGTTGTACTGGCTGAGGATGCGGCCGGTGGTCAGCAGCAGCGGGTAGCGGCCGTTGACCTTTTCGTCGGTGGGCACGTAGCCGGTGAGCATGAAACGGCCCTTGCCGCGCACGAACTCGTCGATGTGCATGGTTGGCGTACCGTCCGGCGCGGCGTCGTTGCACGGCCATTGCAGACTGCCGTGGCGGTCCAGGCTGGCGTAGCTGACACCGGTGAAGGTCGGGGTCAGGCGGGCGATCTCATCCATGATTTCCGAGGGATGGTTGTAGTGCATCGGGTAGCCCAGGGCCGCGGCCAGGGCCAGGGTGCCTTCCCAGTCGGCCTTGCCGCCCAGGGGCTCCATGACCTTGCGCACCCGGGAGATGCGCCGTTCGGCGTTGGTGAAGGTGCCGTCCTTTTCCAGGAACGAGGAGCCCGGCAGGAACACGTGGGCGAACTTGGCGGTTTCGTTGAGGAAGATGTCCTGCACCACCACGCATTCCATGGCCGACAGGGCCGCGGTCACGTGCTGGGTGTTGGGGTCGCTCTGGGCGATGTCCTCGCCCTGGCAGTACAGGCCCTTGAAGCTGCCGCCCAGGGCCGCTTCGAACATGTTGGGAATGCGCAGCCCGGGGTCGGCTTGCAGGGTGACGTTCCAGGCCTGCTCGAACTCCTGGCGCACCGCCTGGTTGGAGATGTGCCGGTAGCCCGGCAGCTCGTGGGGGAAGGAGCCCATGTCGCAGGAACCCTGGACGTTGTTCTGCCCCCGCAGCGGGTTCACCCCGACCCCTTCGCGGCCGATGTTGCCGGTGGCCATGGCCAGGTTGGCGATGCCCATCACCGCGGTGCTGCCCTGGCTGTGTTCGGTGACGCCCAGGCCGTAGTAGATCGCCGCGTTGCCGCCGGTGGCGTACAGACGCGCGGCGGTGCGAATGTCGGCGGCGGGCACGCCACAGATCGCGCTGAGCACTTCCGGAGAGTTGTCGGCGCGGCTGACGAAGGCGCTCCACTGGGCGAAGGCTTCCGGCTCGCAGCGGGCGGCGACGAACTCTTGATTGACCAGCCCTTCGGTGACGATCACATGGGCCAGGGCATTGAGCATGGCCACGTTGGTGCCCGGACGCAGGGCCAGGTGCAACTCGGCGCGGGCGTGCACCGCGTCCACCAGGTCGATGCGCCGTGGGTCGATGACGATCAGCTTGGCCCCTTCACGCAGGCGCCGTTTGAGCTGGGAGCCGAACACCGGGTGGGCGTCGCTGGGGTTGGCACCCATCACCAGGATCACGTCGGCCTGCATCACCGAGTCGAAGCTCTGGGTCCCGGCGGATTCCCCCAGGGTCTGCTTGAGGCCGTAGCCGGTGGGCGAGTGGCAGACCCGGGCGCAGGTGTCGACGTTGTTGTTGCCAAAGGCCGCCCGCACCAGCTTCTGTACCAGGTAGGTTTCTTCGTTGGTGCAGCGGCTGGAGGTGATGCCGCCGATGGAGTCGCGGCCGTACTTGAACTGGATGCGCCGCAGCTCACTGGCGGCGTAGGTCACCGCCTCGTCCCAGCTGACTTCCTGCCACGGGTCGTTGATGTGCTTGCGGATCATCGGCTTGGTGATGCGATCCGGGTGAGTGGCGTAGCCCCAGGCGAAGCGGCCCTTGACGCAGGAATGGCCGTGGTTGGCCTGGCCGTTCTTGTCCGGAACCATGCGCACCAGTTGCTCGCCCTTCATCTCGGCGCGGAACGAGCAGCCCACCCCGCAGTAGGCGCAGGTGGTGATCACTGCCCGCTCCGGCTGGCCCATTTCCACCACGCTTTTTTCCATCAGGGTCGCCGTCGGGCAGGCCTGCACGCAGGCGCCGCAGGACACGCATTCGGAGTCCAGGAAGTTGTCGCCACCGGCCGCCGCGACCCGGGACTCGAAGCCGCGGCCGCTGATGGTCAGGGCGAAGGTGCCCTGGGTTTCCTCGCAGGCGCGCACGCAGCGGTTGCAGACGATGCACTTGCTGGGGTCGTAGTCGAAGTAGGGGTTGGAGCTGTCTTTCTGATCGTCCAGGTGGTTGGCGCCGTCATAGCCGTAGCGCACTTCCCGCAGGCCCACCTGGCCGGCCACGGTCTGCAGTTCGCAGTTGCCATTGGCCGAGCAGGTCAGGCAGTCCAGCGGGTGGTCGGAGATGTACAGCTCCATCACGTTGCGCCGCAGAGTCGCCAGCTTCGGCGTTTGGGTATGCACCACCATGCCTTCGCTGACCGGGGTGGTGCAGGAGGCCGGGTAGCCGCGCATGCCGTCGATTTCCACCAGGCACATGCGGCACGAGCCGAAGGCTTCCAGGCTGTCGGTGGCGCAGAGTTTGGGAATGGTGGTGCCCATCAGCGCCGCGGCGCGCATCACCGAGGTGCCCTGGGGCACGCTGATGCTGCGCCCGTCGATGTTCAGGCTGACTTGCACCTGGCTGTCGCGGGCCGGGGTGCCGAAGTCCACGGCGTTGAGGTCGATGTCTGTGGCAGGGTCGAAAATACTGATCATTGGTCGGCCTCCGAGGGCTGCAGACCGAAGTCGGCGGGAAAGTGCTTCAGGGCGCTGGCCACCGGGTAGGAGGTCATCCCGCCCAGGGCGCACAGCGAACCGTATTGCAGGGTGTCGCACAGGTCTTTGAGAATCAGCGCCTGCTCGTCGCGGCGGCCTTGATCGGGGGCTGCCAGCAGGCGGTCGATGACCTCTACGCCGCGGGTCGAGCCGATGCGGCACGGGGTGCATTTGCCGCAGGATTCCTCGGCGCAGAATTGCAGGGCGAAGCGCGCCATGTGGGCCATGTCCAGGCTGTCATCGGCCACCACCACGCCGCCGTGGCCGAGCATCGCGCCCATGGCGGCGAAGGCTTCGTAATCCAGCGGTGTATCGAACTGCGCCGGTGGCACCCAGGCGCCCAGCGGGCCGCCCACTTGCGCAGCCTTCAGCGGCCGGCCGCTGGCGGTGCCGCCGCCGTAGCCTTCCACCAGCTCGCGCAGGGTCAGGCCGAAGGCCCGTTCCACCAGGCCACTGTGACGCACATTGCCCGCCAGTTGGAAGGGCATGGTGCCCAGGGAGCGGCCCATGCCGTAGTCGCGATAGAACGCCGCGCCCTTTTCCAGGATCAGCGGCACCGAGGCCAGGGTCAGCACGTTGTGCACCAGGGTAGGCTGGCCGAACAGGCCTTGCAGCGCCGGGATCGGTGGCTTGGCGCGAACGATGCCGCGCTTGCCTTCCAGGGAGTCCAGCAGCGCGGTTTCCTCGCCACAGATATAGGCCCCGGCGCCGACCCGTACCTCCATGTCGAACGCCTGGCCGCTACCGCCGGCATTGGCCCCGAGGTAACCGGCATCCCGGGCGATGTCCAGAGCCTCGCGCAGGGTTGCCACCGCCTGGGGATATTCCGAGCGCACGTAGATGTAGCCGTAGCTGGCGCCGACTGCGATACCGGCAATGGCCATGCCTTCGATCAGCAGGAACGGGTCGCCTTCCATCAGCATGCGGTCGGCGAAGGTGCCGGAGTCGCCTTCGTCGGCGTTGCACACCACGTACTTTTGCTGCGGCGGCGTGTCGCGCACGGTGCGCCATTTGATCCCGGCGGGAAACGCCGCGCCGCCGCGGCCGCGCAGGCCGGAGTCGAGCACCGCGGCCACGGTCTGCTCACCGCCCAGGGCGATGGCGCGGCTCAGGCCCTCGAAGCCGCCGTGGGCCCGATAGTCCGCCAGGGACAGCGGCCGGGTGATACCGGCGCGGGCGAACAGCAGGCGTTGCTGGCTCTTCAGGTAGGGCAGGTCTTCGACTCGGCCCAGGGCCAGGGGATGGCTGGTGGGGGCGTCTTGCAGGGCTTTCAGCAGCGAGGGCACGTCGGCGACGCTCACCGGGCCGAAGCCCAGGCGTCCGTCCGGGGTATCGACTTCCAGCAATGGTTCCAGCCAGTACAGGCCTCGGGAGCTGGTGCGTTGCAGTTGCAGCGGCAGTTGGTGCTGCTCGGCCTGGGCGGCGATGGCGTCGGCCACCGCGTCGGCGCCCACGGCCCGGGCCAGGGAATCACAGGGCAGATAGAGGCTAGGCATCACGCGTCCTCCCGGCAACTGTCCAGCAGCGCGTCCAGGTGTTCGGCGCTGACTCGGGCATGCAACTGTCCATCCAGCTCCAGGGCCGGCGAGCAGGCACAGGCTCCCAGGCAGTACACCGGCCGCAGGCTGATGGAACCGTCGGCGCTGCTGCCGTGGTCATCCAGTTGCAGGCGTGCGCGCAGTTGCGCCGCCAGTTGCTCGGCGCCGCGGCTCTGGCAGGACTCGGCACGGCACAGGCGCAGGATGTGCCGCGCCGGTGGCGCGGTACGAAAATCATGGTAGAAGCTGATCACCCCGCGCACTTCCGCCTGGCTCTGATTGAGCGCATGGGCGATGTCGGGGACGGCCAGATCGGGGATGTAGCCGAGCTCTTCCTGAATCTGATGGAGAATCGGCAACAGCGCACCCGGGGAGCCTTTGTGACGCTCCAGCAGGGTGTGGATCAACGGCAGATGCAGTGTTTCATCAGGCATACAGCAATTCCTCACGGTCACGGACGAACCTGGTGGTTGTCGGCTGTCCGAAAGTGTCGGCTGCGGCACTGGTTGCCACGTCACGGTAGCGCGGCGTTTCAGGCCGTTGGCCATGCACCCTGAATGGGTATCTTGTTGTACCCGGTACGGTCGTTGCCGCACCTGTTCAGGGCATAAAGGGCAGCTTGACACGCTGCCTCTGATTGAACCGCACGAAAGCGACCCGTTCGGTTCCGAATACGACCACCCATCGAGTCTAGAAGAGCCCGGGCAAGCCGTTGGAGCGAGCTGCGCACTATCGGATAAAACGCGGGGGGCGAGGCATGACGTCGGTCAGCTAGAAGGCGATTAGGCTCTGTACGAAAAGATTTGAGACGAAGGTCAGGCAAGGCGAAAACGGTCGAGGAACGGCCGGGGTCGCGTTCGACTTTACGGGTTGTAAATGAGCATTCCGATCAGACTCGCGCACGAGACCGTTTTCAACGCAGCATCACCGAGTATCAAGGCTTTTCGTACAAAGCCTAGTCACGAGCGCGAAAGAAGGGGTGGCGAGCGAGCAAGCTCCCTCGCCACAGGGGCCTGTCAGGTGCGGGCGCGGCGCTGGGCGGCGTACTGCAAGGCCAGGCGGCCCATGAGCACCAGCAGGGTCAGGCCGATCAGCAGCACCGAGATCGCCGCCACGCTGGGGTCGACGTTGTCCCGCAGGCCGCTCCAGATCCGCCGGGGCAGGGTGTTGACGTCGACGCTGGTGATGAACAGGGTCACCGCCACCTCCTCCCAGGACAGGGCAAAGCTCAGCAGCGCAGTGGAGAAGATCCCCAGCTTGAGGTTGGGCAGCATCACCAGGAAGGTGGTCTGCATCAGGCTCGCTCCCAGGTTGCGCGAGGCCAGCTCGATGCGCCGGTCCACCTGGCTCAGGGCCACCAGCATGGTCACCACGCCGTAGGGCACCACCATCACCACGTGGGCGATCACCACCCCGGGCAGGGTGTCGTAGCCCCAGCCCGGGGCGATGCGCCCCAGGTTGGTTTCCATGAAATACAGCACCAGCGCCGAGATCACCGGCGGAATGGCCATGGGCAGCAGCACCAGACCGATCAGCAAGGTCGCCAGGCGCGAGCGCAGGTACCAGATGCCGAGGCTGAAGCTCACCGCCAGTACGGTGGCGATCAGGCTGGTGGCGCTGGCAATCGCCAGGCTCTGGCCGATGCTCGACAACCAGTCGGGGTTGCTCAGCAGCGCCTCGTAGTGACGCAGCGACCAGTTGCCGTCCGGCATCGACAGGTAGCGCTTGGCGGTGAACGACACCGGGATCACCGTCAGCAGCGGGAACAGCATGAAGGCCATGGCGACCACGGCGATCAAGCGGGTACTCAGGGCAGTGCGATGTGTATTCATAGTGACCTCAACCCACCAGTCGATTGACACGGGTGATGCGCAGCAGCAGCCAGATCAGCGCGCTGACCAGGGTCAGCAGCACCAGGCTCAGGGCCGCGCCCAGGCCCCAGTTGCTGGTCTGGAACATCTGCAGGAACACGTACTCGGCGATCATCACCGTCTGCCCGCCGCCCAGCAGCACCGGGGTGATGAAGAAGCCCAGGCAGAACACGAAGACCATGATGAAGGCCCCCAGCAGCCCTGGCAGAGTCTGGGGCAGCAGCACTTGCCAGAAGGTCCGCAGCGCGCCGGCCCCCAGTCCGCGGGAGGCCAGCAGCACCCGTTGATCCAGCTGGCGCATGCTCGACAGCAGCGGGAACAGCGCATAGGGGATCATGAAGTGCAGCATGCCGATCACCACCCCCAGCTCGTTGCGGGTCAGCTGTAACGGATGATCGATCCAGCCCAGGGACAGCAGGCTGTCGTTGACCACGCCATTGCTGCGCAGGGCGATCAGCCAGCCGAAGGCCCGCACCAGCACCGAGATCCAGAACGGGATGAACACGCAGATCTCCACCATGCGCTGCCAGAACGGCGGGCTGAACACCCAGCAATAGGCCAGCAGGTAGCCGATCACCAGGGCCAGAAGGCTCACGGTCAGGCACAGGCGCAAGGTGCGCAGGAGCATGTCGTGGATCGCCGGGTCCGTGGCAATGCGCTGGTATTGCTCGATCCCGGGCTCGGGCAGGGTGAAGCTCCAGCTCACCACGCCGAAGAACGGCAGCAGGTAGAACACCACCAGCAGCAACGGCAGGGGAAACAGCAGCAGGCTGCGTTCCAGGCGTGCGGTTCGGGTTGCACTCATGGTCGACGGCTCACTTGGACAGGTGGGTCAGGTACTGCTCCAGGGTGCTGGAGTAGTGGTCGGCGTACCACTGGGTGTTGAGGAAGATCTGCTTCTTCATGTTGGCTTCGGAGGCGCAGTTGATCTCCCGCTGTTCGGCGCTCATCAACTGCTGGGTGGCGGCGTTGGACGGGCCATTGCCCAAGGCTTCGAACAGCTTCAGCTGCCCGGCGGGCTGCAAGGCGTGCTGGATGAACTGCATGGCCGGCGCGGCGCCTGCCGGGTTGTCCTTGAGCACGCCCCAACTGCTGGCGTTGAGGAAGGCATGGTCGAAGCCCCACTGGATGCGGCCCTCGCTGTCCTCGTGGAGCAGGGTGGCGCGGGTGTGCCAGATGGCGCCCATGGAGGCTTCGCCTTCGATCATCAGCTGCTGGCTTTCGGCGCCCGAGCCCCAGAACGACAGGACGTGGGGCTTGAGCTCATCGATCTTGCGCAAGGCCCGAGGCACGTCCAGCGGGTACAGCTGGTCAGCGGCCACGCCGTCGGCCAGCAGCGCGGCTTCGAGCATGCCGTTCATCCACTTGTAGAGGGTGCGCTTGCCGGGGAATTGCTCCACGTTCCAGAAATCGGCCCAGTTCTTGGGGCCGTTGTTGCCGTATTTCTGGCTGTCCCAGGCGATCACGTAGCTGAACAGGTAGCCGGCGACGCCGTGTTCGTGGGACAGCTCCGGGGCCACCAGATCCCGCTGCACCACGCTGTAGTCCAGGGGCTGGAGGACCTTGTCGCGGCCCAGGGTCATGGCGCTGTAGCTGTCCACATCCACCACGTCCCAGCTCGGCCGGCCGCTGGCCAGCTGTGAGCGGATCGCCCCTTCGGTGGGGCCGGCGCCGTCGATGCGCACCGGGATGCCGGTGCTCTGGGTGAAGCTGTCGGTCCAGGCGCTGCGGAAGGCGTTGAGCGCGTCGCCGCCCCAGTTGACTACCACCAGCGGTTTGTCCGCCGCCCAACTGATGCCACTGCGCAGCGCCAGGGGCACTGCGGCCAGCAGGCCCATGGCCTGGATAAAGGTGCGGCGGCTGACCTGCCCGCCACGGGCTTTTTCGATGAGGATTTCGATGCAGTCGCGTTGATGGTGCTGGCTCATGGGGCAAGTCCTCGCGAGGCCGATGCGCCAGGCGCCGGCCGATAGTGTGATTGGCTTTCTACGCAAACGCTCGACAGCGAGCGTGGTCGGCTCAGGCTTCCAGCAGGAAGCTGTGGCGCACCGGCCAGCTCAGCCACACCGGGGTGCCACTGGGCAATCGGGCGCCGGGGTGATCGCCGGGCACCGAGAGGTTGACCGGTGCCAGTTCCGGGCTGATGTTCAGCGCCAGGTGGGTGCTGGAGCCCTGGTAGACCCGCTCGCCAAGGCAGGCGGGCAGCACGTTGTGTTCGCCGGCTTGCGGGCGCTCGGTGTGCAGGGTCATGTGTTCCGGACGCACCGCCAGCAACTGCGGCTGGTTGCTGATGTCCCCGGTCGTGGTGGCGTGCAGCGGGCTGTCGCCAAAGCGCCCGCTGGCCTGGCCGCCGTTGCGGGAAAGGCCCTGCAGCGGGAACAGGTTCATCTTGCCGAGGAACTCGGCGACGAAGCGGTTTTTCGGCCGGTCGTAGATGGTTTCCGGGGTGTCGATCTGCGCCAGTCGTCCCTGGTTGAAGATGGCGATCCGGGTCGACAGGGCCAGGGCTTCACCCTGGTCGTGGGTGACGAAGACGAAGCTGGTGCCGACCTGGCGGTGAATGCGCTGCAGCTCGGTCTGCAGTTGCTCGCGCAGGTTCTTGTCCAGGGCCGACAGCGGCTCGTCCAGCAGCAACATGTCCGGTTCGAACACCAGGGCCCGGGCAATGGCCACGCGCTGTTGCTGACCACCGGAAAGCTCGGAAGGCTTCTTGTGCAGGTGAGCCCCCAGGCCCACCACCTCGAGGATGTGCTTGACCCGGCGCTGGCGCTCCTCGGCCTTCACCCCACGAATGCGCAGCGGGTAGGCGACGTTGTCGGCCACGCTCATGTGCGGGAACAGGGCGTAGCCCTGGAACACCATGCCGTAGTTGCGTTTTTCCGCCGGGCGCCGGCTGATGTCGACGCCACGCTCCAGCAGCTTGCCGGCGCTGGGGCTGAGGAAGCCCGCGAGGATCATCAACAGGGTGGTCTTGCCTGAGCCGGAGGGGCCCAGCAGGGTGAGGAATTCGCCTTGGCGAACGTCCAGATCGATGCCGTCCAGGGCAGTGAAGTTGCCGTAATACTGGCTGATTCCTTGGGCGCTGAGTTGAGTCGAGGGGCTGCTGGACACTACAGAGATCTCCCGGAAACCCACCTGCACGATTGAGTTTTTATTGTGTGTGCAGCAGGTGGTGAACTCATTATTGTGAAAAGCAACGCCACATCAATGGAATAATTTTTGCCTCATTGGTGAGTGAAATTTCCCATTCGACCCGGCCTTCACGGCTCGCTCAGCGGGTTGTCGCTGATGCTTTGGGCACTGACCAGCAGCTGGTTTTTCAGCCAGTCGCTGAACGCCTGGACCGCCGGCCGTTCGGCCTTGGCCGGATCGATCACCAGGAAATAACCGCGCAGGGCGCTGATGCTGATGTCGAACGGGCGCACCAGCAGCCCCCGGGCCAGGGCGTCGCCGCTGAGCAGGTTGTCGCCGATGGCCACGCCCTGGGCGGCGATGCAGGCGGACTGCGCGCAATGGGCGTCGGAGAAGGTAATGCCACGGTCGGGGTTGACCTGACTGGCACCGGCGGCCGCCAGCCAGACCCGCCAGTCGCTGCTGTCGCTCATGTGGATCAACGGAAAGTCCTTGAGGTCCAGCGGGCTCTTCAAACCGCCGATGGCGTTGATCAGGCGCGGACTGCACACCGGTGAAAAGCGCAGGGTGACGATCTGCTCCACCAGCAGCCCCGGCCAGTCGCCGATGCCATAGGCGATAAACAGGTCGGCCTCGGCGTCGCTGGTGTCGTCCTGGGCACGAGGGCTGACCACTTGCAGCTGCACTTGGGGGTATTGGCGCAGGAAGCCGTTGATGTGGTTGCACAGCCAGAAACTGGCAAAGCCCGGGTTGCAGCTGATGCGCAATTTGCCCGACACCGCCTGGCCGTCGAAGCGCCGTCCAGCGTCCTGGATGTCCGCGAGGATGCGCCGCACTTCCCGGGCGTAGCACTCGCCCTGGTAGGTCAGGCCGATGCCGCGCCCGACCCGTTCGGTGAGGGCAAAACCCAGGCTCTGTTCCAGGCTGATGATCTGGTGGCTGATGGCGCTGCGGGTCAGGCTCAGTTGCTGGGCGGCGGCGGTCACGCTACCGAGCCGGGCCACGGCGTCGAGGGCGCGCAGGGCAGTGATCGAGGGATAGCGCATGCAAACTCCGGGTCAAGGAAACCTGTCTTCGAAGGGGGCCGGCCGGTACCTGGATGCTGCCCAGGCAGGACCCCGAGGAGGGGCCGGCCGCGTCGCAGTATGGGCCGCGACGGCGCCGAACTGGTCAATTTTCTTTGACATTGCTGGCGAAAAAATTCGATTGATGTCGCAGCCGCTTCACCAATACTGGACCTCGATCCGGGCCGCAACCGACCGGACCATCCCTATAACAACAAGAGGTCCTGCAGGTCTTGCACGGGTGCCGAGGCGTCCGGGCAGCGGCCGGCCGGAACCTGGATAACCAGGAGTGCCGCGCATGTCCCGCTACAAAGCATTCGCTCTCGATTGGGTTGAGCGCCACCGCCAGCAACTGTCGGACTGGCACCAGATCATCTGGCATTACGCCGAGCCGGCGTTCCGTGAATACAAGTCCTGTGCCTGGTATGTCGAACTGCTGGAGGCCGAGGGCTTCACCGTCGAGCGCGGCAGCGGCGGCATGCCCACGGCCTTCTGCGCCACCTTCACCCAGGGCCAGGGCCCGCTGCTGGCCACCTACGGCGAGTACGATGCGGTGCCCGGCAACTGCCAGGCGGCCACCACCCGCAAGCAGCCGCGCGATGGGTTGTCGCGCTTTGCGCCGGGGCACACTGACCCGCACTCGGCCCTGGGCATCAGTGCCCTCGGCGGGGCCCTGGCGGCCAAGGCGACCATGGTGGAATTCGGCCTGCAGGGCAGCATCAGGTTCTTCGGCGAGCCGGCGGAAAAACTCCGCGCCTCCAAGCCGGTCCACGCTGCCAAGGGCTACTACGACGACCTCGACGCGGCCATCAGCTTCCACCCCACCTACATGCTGCCGCTGAACAACACCACCACCTGGGACACGCACTGCGGCATTGCCTACGCCTACATCTACAGCTTCACCTGCGAGGACCCGCAGAACTGGATCGCCGCCGATCGTTACAGCCCGATTCCGCAGAACCACCTGGCGGCCCGAGCGCCGGGGGCCAACGACGCCCTGGTGCATTTCTACACCCTCAACGAAAGCCTGCGTCGCTCGACCCTGCCGTTCACCGGCCTGTGGAGCTACAACGAGGCGATTCTCACCGCCGGCCAGGCCACCGCCGACAACCTGCCGCCGCACCTGTCGCAGATCCAGTACCTGCTGCGTTGCGACTCCATCGAGCAGGCCGAAACCATCTCCCAGGTCATGGACAACAACGCTGCGGCGGCGGCCATGGCCACCGGCTGTCGCTGGAAAAAGACCTGGGTCTGCAAGTCCCGGGGCGGCCTGCCCAACCACGTCATGGCCCAGGCCACCTACGACAACCTGGCGGCAGTAGGGGCCCCGCAGTGGGACGAAGAAGCGCGGGAAATCGCACGCGAGATCCAGCGCAACCTCGGCCTTGAAGCCATGGACAAGCCCTTCCTGCCGGCCACCGAAGCCTTGATCGAGCCCCAGGAATGCGAACGCCAGATGCGCCTGCAAATGCCGGCCTGGCAGAACTACCTGACCTCCGACGACTACCCGGAATACACCTGGCACTGCCCGACCGTGCGCCTGCTGGTGGCCCGGCCGATGCTCAGCGCGCCGCCGGGCACGGTCTATCCGGACTGGGTGTCCAACGCCTTGGGCGGCATTCGCCAGACCATCGACCCGATGATCGAGGTCGCCGCCAAGACCATCGCCGCGACCCTGGTGGACCTGCTGACCGACGAGGCGTTGCTCAGCGCGGCCAAGGCCGAGTTCGTCGAGCGTACCGGCGGCGGCATCGGCGGCAGCCGCTGGCAGGCGCCGCTGCTGCCTGAGGACTTCAAGGTGCCCCATGATTTCCGTTGGCCGGAGTACATCAGCACCGCCCGGGGCGAAGAGTGGTGGATTCCAGCGCGGGCCGACGAGTAGCGGCAGCCGCTATCAGGCCCTTGCCTGAGGTCGCTCCAAGGCACTTGGGCGAGGGGCGTTATGCCCGTTCGCTCAGGTGTTTATGCACAACGGATGGGTTGCCAGGGCCGGGAACTGTCGAATTTGTGGAGCCGTTCTCATCTTTATGCAACTGGCTGTTTTTTCGGGATTTTATTTTGTGAACAAAAAATGACCAGTCCGAGAAAGTCCTCCAGCGCTATGCAATCCAAGGCTTTGCCAGAATTCCATCAACAGACTTATCCACAGGTCGCGACAGCCTGTCGCACGGCTCCACAGCCTGCTCATCGAACCTGCGACGCAGGCTCAGCCGAGCAGGCTGTGGTCATGCTGCCGGTGGGTGGCCAGGCTGCAACCTACTCGGCCTTTGTGGCCGGGATGGACAGTTCATGACGAAACAGGTTGTTGGGGTCGATGGCGGCTTTCAAGTTGGACAGTCTGTTGATGAGTTCGCTATTCCAGCCGTAGTACAGGTTCAACCAGTCGGGGTCTACCGTGCCGGTGGCGGTGTACTTCATGTCCACATCGGGGTAGTTGATGTAGCAGCCATCGTAGGCAGGGCGCTTTGGCTTGCCGCCGTGCACGGCCGTGAAGATGTTGCGAATCCAGGCGATTTGCACCGCGTCGTCGGCAGCGTGGGTCCAGTACGTTTGGTACTGGGCTTTGAGCAGTGAGCTTCTTTGCGGAACCGCGGTGGTGCCCATGCCCTTTTTGTTGATCGCCCCGCCGTAGGAATCGATCTGCACCAGCGACTGGCTGAAGCGTTTGTCTGGCGTAGCTTCGGTCAAGTGCGTCAGCAAGGCGTTGCAGGCCTGCTCGGAGAATTGTTCGACCTGATAGTCAGACTTGTATTTGCCCCGCTGATTGTTGCCCGAGCCGTTGATCATTTGAGTGACGTACAGCCAATCCATTGCCGTGTGTTCAGCCACCGCCCCTTTGAACTTCCTGCCGGCAAGCGGGTGCCTGAGCGGGGCAATGTTGGGGGCGATGAAGCCGTCATGCAGGGTTGGCGTGATGCCCGCCGCGGCATTCATCTTGCTGATGAAGTCGTTGAGCGGGATATCGTTGGCACCGCCGACCCGGCCATTAGGGCCGGTGTACTGGATCGCCAGCACCACATGGTCGGAGGTATCCACATGGTTGAGTTTCAGCAGGGTGAACAAGCCGCCGTTGCCTACGCCTTCCACCAGGCTGGTCGCGGCGGCGTCGTTATCCGAAAACCATTGCCAATAGGCCCGCAGGAAGTTCGAGAAGTTGGGAATCAGCTCTTTCCACGGGTAGGCCAGGGGAATCCAGTAGGCTTGTTGCGGGGCTTGGGGGAGTTGGTCGAAGTAGTAGCCGATGATGATGCCGAAGTTGCCACCGCCGGCCCCGCAACAGGCGGTGAACAATGCCTTGTCGTTGTTCGAGGGACTGTCCGCGCGAACATGCCGGAACTCCAGTTGCCGTGAGTTTTCCACAGGCACAAGCATGTCGACGCCGGTGACCCAGTCCACGGTCAAGCCCTGAAGGCGCGATAACAAACCGTAACCGCCGCCGCTGATGTGCCCGCCCAAACCGACCGAATAACATGAGCCGCCAGGAAGGGTGCGCCCGGCCTGCTTGTACAGCGACAGGTAGCCGTCCCAGTTCTGATTGCCGGTCAATGCCATGAAACGATACTTCTTGTTCTGGCTATCCCAGGGAGAAGTGATGGTTTGGCTCTCGTCGTACTTCAGGCCTTTCATTTCACCGATGTCGATAATCGCCAGGTTTTGTGTCTCGCCGCTCAACTTGTTGGAAACAAAGCCCTCGTAGCAGTGGCCGCCACTGCGCACCGTAATGCGATAGCCATCATGCAGTGCTGTATTGGCTGCCGTCAGAACTTCATCAGGTGTTGTACACACATAAATTCGGTTCGCGCCCTGTTCGATACTGGGTGGCCAACGCAAGTTGAAACCCTTTTGCAGGGTTTCGTAGGTGTGTGCCTGAGGGTCGATGATGTTCATGGTTAACTCCCTGTCAGTGATGGTGAACTTGGTGACTTCCTGTCGAAACATGACCGCTTGAGTTGCGCCAGAGCTGTGGCTTGAGTGCGGCATATGCCCTGCACGCCTTAGAGACTAGTAGGCGTCATGAGCTTGGTTTTTTTCTTTTGTGAAGTTGCGGACATCCCTCGGCTTGATCGGCGACTTTCAATGGGTTGTGGGTTTCCCATGGGGTGTCCGATGTCCGTTTTTCAAGGTCACTGGCCGCAGGGGGCCTGCACGACGAACTTCGGCTAGAGCCGGTGCAGCGGCAGGTTATGGGCGTTCTGCCAGCAGGAGCAGATTGCGGGGGGTCAAGGGGGCCTTGCAGAAGGTTCCGAGGCGCACGGCATAGCCCTGCTCTTGCAGGAACAGCCCGCGATCCAGGGCCAGCCACAATTCCAGCGGGCGGCGGAACAGGCCGCGCAACAGTTCCAGGTTGCGCACCTGGGCCAGGCGCTGCCAGCCGGCGGCTTCGAGCGCGGCCCAATCCTGGCAATCGACTGTGGATAAGTCCTTGAGGGCGGCCAGGTCGCGGCAGTAGTCGGCGAAGGGCTTGTCCAGCCAGTGGCTGGGCAGCGAAGGTGTCGGCAGGTATTCGTCGAGGCCCCGCACTTGCCGTTGCAGCAGGTCGAAGGCCAGGCGCCGGGCCATGGAGGTGTCGCGCTGACGCCGGACCCGGGCGCCGGCGGTGACGGTTTCGCTCATGGGCAGGGCCAGGTCCTCCAGGGACAGTTCCAGGCGCGAGGCCTGGGCCGCTGTGGATAAGCCCCGGTAGTGGCTGGCGCGGGTGCGGTTGTAGCAGCACGGGGCAATGGCCAGCTGTGGACAACCCTGCTGGCTGGCCAGCTGGATCAAGCGCACATGCAGATCGCCGCACGCATGCAGGGCCACCGGACTGTGCTCGGCGCAGAGGTGCTGGGCTGTGTCATCGGCCAGCACGTCCTGTTGCACATGGCGGGCGGGCAAACCGTGGTGCCGGCTCAGTTGCTCGCCACTGTCGATCAGCGCCGGGTCGTATTCCAGGCAGGTCAGTTGCTGCCCGGGTTGCAGCAGGCGCCTGCCGAGGTGGCCCTTGCCGGAGCACCAGTCGAGCCAGTGAGTGGGTGTGCGGTCGAATTGCAGGCAGGCGGCGAAGGCTTCGATCTGCTGCCACTTGCGCCCGGGCACGTCGACATTGAGGCGCGGGTGAGGCGCGGGCAGTGCCTTTATGGGGAGTTCGCCCAGCGCGCCGAGTGCTCGGGCCTGCTCCGCCAGTGGGGCAAAGGGCGCCGGTGCCTGGAGTTGCTGCGGCTGGTTGTGGGCGGCTTCGGCGTCTTCCAGGGAGCGTTGGCGTAGCCACTGGGCCAGTTCGGGATGAGCGGTTTCCCACGGCAGTTGCAGATGGTGGAACGGGCGCGGGCGCCAGAGCGCCTGGTGTTCAAGCAGGAAGCCGTCCAGGGCCTGGAAGCGATCGAGCAGCGCGGGGCCTTGGAGGATCGAGGGCATGGGCGGTGGGTCCGGGCAGGCCCGCTCCCTGGTGGGAGCGGGGGAAGATCAGCGTCCCTGGCAGGCGTCGACTCGCAGCCAGCGTTCCAGCAGCTTGAAGCCGCGTACCAGGACGTAGGCCATCACCAGGTAGAACAGCCCGGCGGCGAAGAAGATCTCCACCGGCAGGTAGGTGCGGGCAATGATGGTGCGTGCCATGCCGGTCAGTTCCAGCAGGGTTACGGTGCTGGCCAGGGCACTGGCCTTGAGCATCAGGATCACTTCGTTGCTGTAGGCCGGCAGGCCGATGCGCGCAGCGCGCGGCAGGATGATGTAGAACAGCGTCTTGGGTCGGGACATGCCCAGGGCCCGCGCGGCCTCGATTTCACCCGGCGGGATGGCCTGGATCGCACCGCGCAGGATCTCGGCGATGTAGGCCGCGGTGTGCAGGGTCATGGTCACGGTGGCGCACCAGAACGGATCGCGCAGATAAGGCCACAGTGCGCTTTCACGTACCGCATCGAACTGCGCCAGCCCGTAGTACACCAGGAACAGCTGCACCAGCAGCGGTGTGCCGCGGAAGAAGAAAATGTAGGCGTAGGGCAGGGCGCGCACGTACCACAGCCGTGATGAGCGGGCGATGCCCAGGGGGATCGCCAGCAGCAGGCCGGCGATGACCGCGATGGCCACCAGCTCCAGGGTCAGGGTTGCACCCTGAGCCAGCTTTGGCAGCCATTTGATGATCACTTCCCAGTTCATTGGGCGCTCCTTGCGAAGCCGCGAGCGGCGCGTTTTTCCAGGAAGTGCATGCCGGTCATGGCCAGCACGGTCAGGCCCAGGTACATGAAGGCGGCGACCATATAGAAGGTGAACGGCTGCTTGGAAACGGTCACGGCAATCTGCGAGTGACGCATGATTTCTTCCAGGCCGATCACCGACACCAGGGCGGTGTCCTTCATCAGGATCATGAACAGGTTGCCCAGGCCCGGCAGGGCGATGCGCCACATCTGCGGCATGATCAGCCGGGTGAAGATCCGCCATTTCGACAGGCCCAGGGCCATGCCGGCCTCGCGGTGGCCCTTGGGAATGGCCAGGATCGCGCCGCGGAACACTTCAGTGGCGTAGGCGCCGAAGCACAGGCCAAGGGCGATCACCCCGGCGGCGAAGGCATTGAGTTCAAGGTCGGGGTTGCCGAAGAACTCGCCCAGGGCACGCATCAGGTTGACCGTACCGAAGTAGATGAGCAGGACCCAGAGCAGCTCGGGAACGCCGCGCACCAGGGTCGAATAAGCGCCGCCAAGCCATTGCAACGGCTTGTACGGAGAAGTCTTGGCCAAGGCGCCGAGCAGGCCGAGCACCAGTCCCAGGCACAATGCCGAGAGGGCCAGCTTGACGGTCATCAGCGCACCGGCGGCGAGCGCCGGGCCGAATCCGTAGAGATCGATATTCATGGGGTCTGGATGGCTTTGCTAAGGACCGGCGCCCAGGGGGCAGGCGCCGGTCAGGCAAGTCAGTATCAATAGATGCTGAACGGGAAGTACTTGTCGTTGATCTTCTTGTAGGTGCCGTCGGCCACGATTTCTTTCAGAGCGGCGTTCAGCTTCTCGCGCAGTGGATCTTTCTTGCGCACGGCAATCCCGATCTTGTCGCTTTCTTCAACCGGGTCGCCCTTGAACTCGTAAGGCTTGCCGGCTTCGCTTTTCAGCCACTCGTAGTTGACGTACTTGTCGGCCAGGATCGCGTCCAGGCGGCCGGACGTCAGGTCCAGGTAGGCGTTTTCCTGGGTGTCGTAGAGCTTGATGGTGATGTCGTCACCCAGGTTGTCTTCCAGCCAGGTGCCGGCCAGGGTCGCCCGTTGCGCGCCGATGATCTTGCCCTTGAGCGAGGCCTTGTCGGTCTTGAAGTCGGTCTTGGCCTTGGGCGCGATGAACTGCAGCTTGTTGGAGTAGTACGGGTCGGTGAAGTCCACCGCCTGCTTGCGCTCGTCGGTGATCGACAGCGAGGAGATCAGGAAGTCGAACTTCTTCGCGTTCAGGGCCGGAATGATGCCGTCCCAGTCGGAAGTGACCACGGTGCATTCGACTTTCATCTTGGCGCACAGGGCGTCGCCGATGTCCTTGTCGAAGCCGACCACTTGGCCGCTGGCATCCTTGTTGTTGAACGGTGGGTAGGCGGCCTCGATGCCCATTTTCAGGGTCTCGGCGGCAGCGCTGGCGCTGAAAGCCAGAGTGACGGCAGCGGCCAGGAGGATCTTCTTATAGCTCTGCATGCGTGTAGCTCCGTTAGCGGTTGCTGGACATGAATTGTTTGCAGCGTGCCGAAAGCGGGTTCTCGAAGACCTGCTGTGGCGATCCCTGCTCTTCGATCAGGCCCTGGTGAAGGAATACCACTTCACTGGAGACCTGGCGGGCAAAGCTCATTTCATGGGTGACCAGCAGCATGGTACGGCCTTCGTCGGCCAGGGCGCGGATCACGTTGAGGACTTCCTGGACCATTTCCGGGTCCAGGGCCGAGGTCGGCTCGTCGAACAGGATGACTTTGGGTTGCATCGCCAGGGTGCGGGCGATGGCGGCGCGTTGCTGCTGGCCGCCGGACAGCTGGGCCGGGTAGGCGTGGCGCTTGTCGGCGATACCGACCTTGGCCAGCAGCGCTTCGGCCACTTCGATGGCCTCGGCCTTGCTCTGGCCCAGCACCCGGCGCGGTGCCTCGATGATGTTGTCGAGCACGCTCATGTGCGGCCAGAGATTGAAATTCTGGAAGACGAACCCGATTTCGCTGCGCAGGCGGTTGATCTGCTTGCCGTCGGCGGCCACCAGCTCGCCGTTTTTCGCGGCCTTGAGCTTGAGCTCTTCGCCGGCCACCAGGATCTGGCCCTGGTGTGGGTTTTCCAGCAGGTTGATGCAACGCAGGAAAGTGGACTTGCCGGAGCCGGAGGAACCCAGGATCGATATCACGTCACCGTCGCGTGCGGTCAGCGAGATACCTTTGAGTACCTCCTGAGTGCCGTAGCGTTTGTGCAAGTTGCGGATTTCAAGCGCGGGCGTGGCCTCAGCCATGTGCGGTCCTCATAGAGTTCATTGTGCTCCTGCTGTTGGCGGCCTTCCTGGCGAGGCGCCAAGCTAGCATAGGGTTCCAAGCGCAGCCAACAGCGCTACCGGAGGTAAATAGAGGGTATGTGGCAGGTTGTCGCATCAGCACAGAAGACTGTCGCCCCATCAACAACCGAACGCCCGTTTGAACCCTGAATTCGCCTGAAATCCGGTAGGTGTCGCGTAAAAAAAGGCGCGATGGTGCCAGCTTTGGCCGGGTGTTGGAAGGGTTAACGGGCCAAAGGTCATGGATCTGCTTGCTAATTGTGCATCACGCACTTTGGGGGTGTGTTTCTGGTGCGCTGTTTCGTCCTACAAAGTGAGTCGCCCGGTAACGAAGTGGCGAAATACCATTGTTCTCAATGACTTGGGATTTCCATCGGTCGGCTCGCCAACCCCTGTTGTCCGGGACTCTGTAACATTTTGGCGCAATTCTTGCGTACGAAATAAAGAACGCCCTGTTGAATTCTTTTTACGAGAACGAATGCAGACCGGGTGGAGTGACTCTTTTTTCGTTGCAAAGGTGCTTTTCATGAGCGGTACGCAACTCTCCAATGACCTCGAACAGGGGCTCAAACCACGGCATGTGACCATGCTGTCGATCGCCGGCGTTATCGGCGCGGGCCTCTTCGTTGGCTCCGGCCACGCCATCGCCGAGGCCGGTCCGGCCGTGCTGCTGGCTTACGCCGCCGCCGGCACCCTGGTGGTGCTGGTGATGCGTATGCTGGCGGAAATGGCCGTCGCCTCGCCGGACACCGGGTCGTTCTCGACCTACGCCGATCGCGCCATTGGCCACTGGGCCGGTTTCACCATCGGTTGGCTGTACTGGTGGTTCTGGGTGCTGGTGATCCCGCTGGAAGCCAACGCCGCTGCAACCATCCTGCATGCCTGGTTCCCCAACGTGGCGATCTGGGTCTTTACCCTGGTGATCACCCTGCTGCTGACCGCCACCAACCTGTTCAGCGTGAAGAACTACGGCGAGTTCGAGTTCTGGTTCGCCCTGATCAAGGTGGTGGCCATCATCGGTTTCGTGATCCTCGGCCTCGCCGCCATCTGTGGCTTGCTGCCCAACAGCCAGGTCAGCGGCGTCTCGCACCTGGTGGACACCCAGGGCTTCATGCCCAATGGCATGGGCGCGGTGTTGGCCGCCATGCTGACCACCATGTTCTCCTTCATGGGTACCGAGATCGTCACCATCGCTGCGGCGGAATCCCACAACCCGGGCAAACAGATTTCCAAGGCCACCAATTCGGTGATCTGGCGGATTGGTCTGTTCTATCTGGTGTCGATCTTCATCGTCGTGGCCCTGGTGCCGTGGAACGACCCAAGCCTGGCCCAGGTCGGTTCCTACCAGACCGTGCTCGATCGCATGGGCATTCCCAACGCCAAGCTGATCGTCGATCTGGTGGTGCTGGTGGCGGTGACCAGTTGCCTGAACTCGGCGCTCTACACCGCCTCGCGCATGCTCTTCTCCCTGGGCAAGCGGGGCGATGCTCCAGCGGTCGCCAAGCGCACCAATGCCAGCGGCACGCCATATTGGGCGGTGATCCTGTCCACCGCTGCGGCTTTCCTTGCGGTGTTCGCCAACTATGTAGCGCCGGCTGCGGTGTTCGAGTTCCTCCTGGCCAGTTCCGGCGCCATCGCCTTGCTGGTGTACCTGGTGATTGCCGTATCGCAACTGCGCATGCGCCAGAAACGCATGGCCGCCGGCGAGAAGATCGCCTTTCGCATGTGGCTGTTCCCCGGCCTGACCTACGCGGTGATCGTGTTCATCGTCGCGATCCTGGGCATCATGCTGTTCCAGCAAGAGCATCGGGTGGAGATCCTCGCCACTGGCCTGCTCAGTGTCATCGTCATCGCTGCGGGCCTGTTGGTGGCCCGTCGGCGCAAGGCCGAGCGCAGTGGGGCTCTGGCGCTGAACTGACGGTTTGATTCACTGCTTGTGGAAAAAGGCTGCGCTCAGAGATGACCGCGGCCTTTTTCATGTCCGGATGCAAGGTGGCATGTCTGCTTGTGGCGGGCTGATGCTCAGTCGCGGTCTGGCGTCGGGGCGCTTTACGCTCGCAGGTCGCCTGCTGATAATCCGACGCTCGGTCAGCTTGGGATGCAGCGATGAAGGGCTTGGACATGGACTTTGCCGAGTGGGAAAAGCTCGACCTTGAATGGCATCAGGGGTTTGCCTTCGTGGAGGGGGCGCTGTTGGTGGAGGAGCGGGCCCGGGATGTCTACCTCATGCTGCAGCGTGAGGGGCGGACGCCGGCTGAGCAGGCTTCTCAGGCCGCGGCCGAGCAATACCCGGTTTCCCCGCTGGTAGAGGGCGAACCGCTCTGGCGCCATCGTGTTCATCGGCACCTGCTGCGTGATGCCCGGGCCGATTACTATGCCTTGCCCCGTTACTTCGAACGTTACGGCTACCACCCGTTGCAGGCGTTGCCGGTGCGCGTGTGTCGCGGGTTGCGAAGCCTGGGCCATGACCATTGGAGCGATCACCAGCGGGCCTACTTCTGTCACGACTATGGGCTGGCGCTGATCGAGGACGCACACCCAGAGCGTCTGGCGCTGCTGCACCCGGTGCCGGAGGACTGGCCTTCATCCGCGGTGCTGTTCAGTGACGGCGCCAAGGTCTTCCTGGGCGCACGGGCGATCGCCAGCGCCGAGGACCGGGTGCGTGGCACCAACCATCCGGCTTATCAGGTGATCAATGATCAGGTCTGCCGGGGCGGCGTGCCGCTGCACCAGAAGGACGGCTCGCCGTTGCCGATTGCCAATCCGGACGGTTTTCACATGCTGGCCCGGCGCTGGGGCACCGACGGGCATTCGGTGATCGTCCAGGCGCAGCAGGGCTCCAGCATTGCCTACGAGTATTTCTACCGCATCGACAAGGCCGATTTGGCGACGTTTTGTGTGCTCAATGAGCGCTACGCCAAGGACGCCCAACGGGCCTACTTCCTGACCGGGAAAACCCTGCGTTATGTCGGCGACTTTCGCTTGCTGAACCGCGTTGAGTCGGTGTTCGATGCTGCGGGGCGAGTCTTGAGTCGCAGTGAAACGCCGGACCCGTACGTGGCCGTGGACGACCAGTTTGTCTACTGCAATGGCACCCGCTTGCGCGGGGCCCATGCTCCGAGTTTTCGCCACCTGGGGTTTCATTACTACGCCGACGAGCAGCGCGCCTATCTGTTCAACAAGCCGCTGGACGTGGATGTGCAGAGTTTTGTGGTGGCCCGGCTGGAGCGCGGTGAGTACAACCATTCACCGGTACTGGTGGGCGACAAGCACGGCCCTCTCGGTTCGGCTGGGGTGATTGATGACGGGATGCTGCAGGAGTGGGCCGCGTTCTTCGAGGCTCACCCGCAGTTGCAGGGCTACTGGTGGCACCGTTTGCAAAAGCCCTGTGAGCCAGCGGCGACAATGCCCGTCCTGCGCTCCATCGGCTTGGGGTTTGAGCTGGGGCACCAGGTGCACTTTCATGGTCGCGCTATCAATGGTCTGGATGCCGGCAGTTTCAAGCTGCTGGACACACACCTGTGCGGTGATGCCAACGGCTTGTACCTGATCCCCTTTCATCGTGCCGAGACCCAGGTGCCGGAGCGATTTTCTTCAGCCTCCGTCGACCAGTACCGTGCCCTGGGTGGGCCCTACCTGACCGATGGCCAGACGGTTTTTTGCCACAGGGTCTTTTATCAGGCGCCTGAGCCGCTGGGTAAGGCGGATCTGGCCAGCTTCGAGTCTTGTGGGCATGGCTGGGCCAGGGATAAGGGCGCGGTGTACTACTACAGCGAAAGAAAAAGGAACCTCGACCCGGCCCACACGCGCTTCATGGGCAGCTACGCCTTCAGCGCGACGCAGATGTTTTCTGCCGGCAAGGCGCTGGAGGTGGAGTTCAGCCCGGAAGAAGTGAGGGTTCCCCATCCGGACTTCTTGCAGCTGGGCACGCGCAAGCTGTTCTGTGGCCGGCGCCCGGTGAGTGCCAAGCGCATCGACCTGGCCAGCCTGGAGTTTCTCGCGGACCGCTATGCACGGGACAAACAGCGTTTTTACCATTACGACGGCTACGCGACGCTCAGCGAAATCAGCGCTGAGCAGTATTGCCAGGCAACGACGAAGGACCTGGCCGGGGACCCTGAACATTTGGCTGTTTGAACGGTAAAAAGGCTGCTGTCAGCATTGACGGCGGATTTTTTTATCGGATCTGTGACTTGTTACATGGCGTTTCATGGACAGCCCGCTGGCGAAATAGTAGCCTGCGCGCTCTTCGATAAGAGCTCTTGCGTGCCAGCGTGAGAGGAGCTAGGGAATAGCGCTGTATTGCAAGGGATTGAATGCTTGTCGGGGCTCTGAATCCGCCTTTCGTCTCTCTCCCTTGATCCATTTGCGTCGGCCCATGCTCCTGATTGTTCGCACTTGCCCCTGGCATGGCTGACGGTCCCGGCTCGAAGAACGAGCATTCAGGGTTCAATGGTGATCGCCCGGCCATTGCTCTCTTAAAGAAAGGGCGGCAAGGAGACGCGCATGGCGTTCACTAAAATCATCTTCAAAAACCCGAACACCGGAGCCATCAAGGAAGCGCCAGTTGGTTTCTCCTGGACCGTGTTCTTCTTCGGCTTCATCCCGGCACTGTTCCGCGCCGACTGGAAATGGGCCGCCATCATGTTCCTGCTGGCCATGTTCACTTTCGGCCTGAGCAACCTGGTGTTCATGTTCATGTACAACAAGCTGTATGTTCGCGACCTGATCGGTTCGGGCTTCAAGGCCCAGTCCATCGCCAGCGGCGACCTGAACTTCGCCAGCTCGCGCATCGGCATGGAAATCCCTCGGCTGGAAGCGGCCTGAGCATCACGCCAGGCGGTTTAGCTGAAACGGAAAAGGGCGCATTCATTGCTGAATGCGCCCTTTTTCATGCCCGAATGAAACTCAGCCTTCGGTGCTGAACAGTGCCTGGGATGCGGCCAGGTAGTCGGCCTGGAAGGCCTCGGACTCGATCCAGGCCAGGGCCGTGGCCTCGTCGGCCTCGGTGGACCAGTTACGGTATTCGATCAGGGCCGCCAAGATGAAATCCGTGGCGCCCTGTTCGCCCTCCTGCTCGTAGACCAGCTCCAGCAGCGGGTCCGAGAGGAACACCGTGCACAGCGCTTGCTGGCTGGTTTTCTCAGCGTCACGCATTTTCACGAACAGCTCGGTCAGGTCTACCGATTCGAAGTCGATGCGGCTGTCGTTGGGGTCCAGTTCCAGCTCCGAGGTGGGGGCTGTGCGCTTGGCGCGGTTTTGCTTGGCCTTGGCCTTTGCCCGGGCGGCACGTTTGTGTTGTTTGTCGATCGATGCCATGGGCGTCTTACCTTGTTGCACAAAGGGGGCGGCGCTCGCGGATATCAGGCGAGCGGCCAGTCAGGCGGGAGAGGATGCCAGCAAATCACCGCGCTGGCACCCGCCATGGTCTCTTGGCGGGCACCGCCGATCCTGTATGAGCCGCGGGCTATTGCAGCGGTGCGCCTTTGCCGAAGGTTTTTTGCAGTCTTTTCCCACTGCTTGGGAATCTGATTTCATTTGCCGGGAAACTCCATGCACCATGGCTGCAAGAGGCCGCTATGCACTACCACACGCCCACTGACCGTCTGCTGCAAATACTCGTGGCCCTGGGGCAATCCCCGGAGGCCATGTCCGCCAAGGAGCTTTCGCTGAATTTGCAGCAGCCCTTGAGCAGTACCTATCGCCATCTCAAGACCCTGTTGCGCTGGGGGCTGGCCCAGGACAATGGCCAGGGCCGCTACCTGCCCGGGCCTGCTTGCCTGCAACTGGCGAAGAAGTTCGACCGCGAAGGCCTGCTGGTGACCCTGGCCAAACCGGAGCTCAACCGCCTGGCCGAGCTCAGCCAGGAAAGCGTCGCGCTGATGGTGCCCAGCAACGGGCAGGCGATCTGTATTGAACTGGTGGACAGCCCGCAGCCCCTGCGCTGCTGCTACCAGAAGGGCCTGGCGCAGCCGCTGCTGCTGGGCGCCTCGGCCAAGGTGTTGCTGGCCTACATGGAGCCTGAGCTGTGCTTGTCGATCCTGCGCCAGCGCGGCGTCGAGGAAGCGGATGTGGCCACGTACCTGGAAAGCTACGCGACGATTCGCGCAGCCGGGCATGCCGTGAGCCTGAGCGAGATCGACCACGGCATCTGGGGTGTCAGCGCGCCCTTGCTCGATAGCCGTGACCGCCTGCAAGGCGCCATCAGCCTCATGGCCCCGGCGTTCCGCGCCGAACAGCGCAGTGAGCGGCTGATCCGCTGGACCCGCGAAGCCGCTCAGCGTCTGAGTGCTCGACTGGATTGAATTGACTGGAGCAAGACCATGATCACTACCGCCCCCATGCACCTCTGGCAGGGTCGTATCGACCTGGCCGAAGGCCTGGCCGCCCGGCGCTGGCACCAGTGGGTACAACCCTGGAGTGAACAGCAGTCGGCGGGTGTTGCCTTGCTCGGGTTGGCCTGTGACGAAGGGGTCAAGCGCAACCAGGGGCGTACCGGTGCCAGCCAGGGCCCGGCGGCCTTGCGCGCGGCCCTGGCCAACCTGGCCTGGCACGGCCAAGGCCCGCTGTATGACGCGGGGGACGTGGCCTGTAACGGCCACCATCTGGAAAGCGCCCAGCAGCTCTACGCCAATCGCCTCGGCCAGTTGCTCGAACAGGGGCACTTGGCCCTGGGCCTGGGTGGTGGTCATGAAATCGCCTTTGCCAGCTTCAGTGGCCTGGCCGATTACCTGCGCCGCCAACAGCCTTGTCCGCGGATCGGCATCCTCAATTTCGATGCTCACTTCGACCTGCGTCATGCACCGCAAAGCAGTTCCGGCACGCCGTTCCGACAGATCGCCGAGTATTGCCGACAGGCCGGCATGCCCTTCGAGTATTGCTGCCTGGGGGTCAGCGAGTTGAGCAATACCCAGGCGCTGTTCGAGCAGGCCCGGGAGCTCAATGTGCGCTACCTGCTGGACCGGCAGATGCAGGGCTGGAACCTGCCGGCAATCGAGGCCTGCCTCGACGCTTTTCTCGACGGTATCGACGTGCTGTACATGACCATTTGCCTGGATGTGCTGCCAGCCAGCCAGGCTCCCGGCGTCAGTGCACCCTCGGCCCACGGAGTGGACGTGCAAGTGGTCGAGCACCTGGTACGCCGCGCCCGGGCCAGCGGCAAATTGCGCGTAGCCGACATTGCCGAACTCAATCCCGGGCTCGACCAGGACCAGCGCACCGCCCGCGTGGCCGCGCGCCTATTGGCCAGCCTGATTCACTGAGGGGCACACCCCTCGCCGCGCAACACCACAATGACAAGAAGAGATGTTTGCCATGCCGACTTTTGAATTGGACGCGCTGACCACCCTGGCGCTGGCCCTGATCCTGCTGGGGGTGGGAGCCCAGCTGAAGAAACGCAGCCGCTGGCTGACCCAGCTCTGTGTCCCGGCGCCGGTGATCGGCGGTTTCGGCTTTGCCCTGATCGTCTGGCTGCTGCGCGACCAGCAACTGCTGGCGATCAAGCTCGACACCGCGATCCAGACGCCCCTGATGGTGGCGTTCTTCACCACCGTGGGCCTGGGGGGCAGCCTCGGCCTGCTGCGTCGTGGCGGCAAGATCCTGTTCGTCTACCTGGGGGCTTGCTGGTCCCTGGCGCTGCTGCAGAACCTGGTGGGTGTCGGTGCGGCCAAGGCGCTGGGCATCGATCCGCTGCTGGGCATCATGGCCGGTGCGGTGTCCCTGGAGGGCGGTTTTGGCGCGGCGGCGGCCTTTGGTCCCATCGCGGAAAACCTCGGGGCGGTGGGCGCCACCACGGCGGCCCTGGCTTCGGCCACCTTCGGCATGGTTGCCGGTGGCCTGCTGGGCAGCCCGCTGGCGCGCTGGCTGATTGAGCGCAACCGCTTGCAGATCCAGGCCGATCAGGTCAGCACTTTGCAGCACCTGGAAAGCGCCGCCCAGGGCTCGGTGGCGCCTCTGGATGCGCCGACCTTGCTGCGCCTGCTGACCTGCGTCCTGCTGATCATGGTGCTGGGCTTCTGGATCGGCAGCGCATTGAACGAACACCTGGGCATTGTGCTGCCGAGCTACGTGGGGGCGATGTTCGTGGCGATCATCCTGCGCAACCTCAATGACCGGGCGCGAATCATCGACATCCCCGACAGCGCAGTGAACACCCTGGGCGACGTATGCCTGGGGGTGTTCCTGACCATGGCCATGATGAGCCTGAAGTTCTGGGAGCTGGAACAGCTCGGCCTGCCGCTGCTGGTGATCCTGGTGGTGCAGGTGCTGGTGATGGTGCTGCTGTGTGTGTTCCTGCTGTTTCGCCTGTTCGGCGGCAACTACGACGCCGCGGTGCTGTGTGCCGGCTTCATGGGGCACGGCCTGGGCGCTACGCCCAATGCGGTGGCCAACATGGGCGCGATCTGTGATCACTACAAGGTCTTTTCCTTCAAGGCCTTCATCATCGTGCCGCTGTGCGGTGCGGTGTTGATCGACATCGTGGCGATCCCACTGATCACCTGGTTCATCAACGCCTTTGCCTGATCAGCGCTCCAGCATCAGCTGTTGCCCGGGGCTGTTCGGGGCCAGGCTGGCGTGCTGCAGCCAGTGCAGCAGCAGCGGCCAGAGCCGGCTTTCGAAGCGGCTGTGGAAGAAGGCGAAATGGCCGATCTCGGCCTCGCCGATGTCCTCGGGGTGAAGGCGCAGATGTGTACGTGGGCTGTTGCTGAAGTAGCCCAGTAGCCGCTCGATGGCCGTCACGGTGCCAAAGGGGTCGTCGCTGACACTGATGGCGAGGATCGGGGCGCTGACCTGGGCGAAGGGCTGCCCACTACGCTTTGCGGCCAGCCTGCGGCCGCTGGGGCGGCCTTCGTAGCGTGGGTGCGGGGTGGCCCAGTCGCGGACCACCCCAGAAGGTGTGTCCTCCATCCAGCCCAGGCGCTTGCCGGGGAAGTAGCCGTAGAGGCCCGTCAGCAGGGGCATCAACACATGCCATTTGCCCAGCATGCGCCAGCGCAGCCGGGGCTCGTAGTCACGCCAGTAGGCGAATTGCGCGCCCATGGTGGCCACGCGACGGATCACCCCGGCGGAGGCGGCCAGGCCCACGGCGCAGCCGCCGAAGCTGTGGCCCACCACATCGATCGGCTGTCCGGGAAACTCGCGCTGGGCCCGTTGCAGCATGGCTTCGAAATCCAGTGCACCCCAATCCGACCAGGACGCCTTGAACCCCTTGAGCGAGCCCTGACGCGACTCGCCGATGCCGCGATAGTCATAGGTCATCACGTCGAAGCCATTGGCGAACAGGTAGTCGGCGAAACGAAAGTAGTAGCGGCAGCGCACCGAGGTCGCGGCGTTGATGATCACCACCGGCCGTGCTGGATCGGCTAATGGGTGGCGCCAAGTGAAGCCGCCAAGGAGAACGCCATCCGCCGCCGGTTCGCTGAAGGTTGCGCTGGGGCCTGGATCTGCACCTGCACCTGCACCTGAATCTGGACCGGCAGCGGCGGGGCGGGTGGCAGGCAGTTCGGGGGAGGACAGCAGGGACATGGGCGGTTGTTCCTGGGCGGCTGGTGTGGAGTGGGCAAGCCACCTCGCTCAGCGACGAAGTTGTTGTGCGTTCATTAATACCCGGCCCATCCGGGGTGCGGCAACTGCCAGCGCGTCCGCTCGTTGGGGGATGCCTGGTTGCCGGCGACTTTACTCCCGTGCCGGCCCGTGAGAATAATCCGACCCCCGGCCACGGCCGGGCCCCTGACCCCGATGGAGCGTTGAGCATGGAAGTGAAGCAGCAAATGACCCCGGAACAATGCCAGGGCATGGAAGATATCCGCCGGGAAATCGACACCCTGGATCGGGCGGTAATCGCGCTGCTGGGTGCGCGTTTCAAGTACGTGCTGGCCGCGTCGAAGTTCAAGACCTCGGCGGCCACGGTGCGGGCCGAGGAGCGCTTCAAGGCGATGCTCGCCACCCGCCGCGAATGGGCCGAGGCCGAAGGCCTGAGCGCGGATGCCATCGAGAAGCTGTACAGCGATCTGGTGCAGCATTTTATCGCCGAGGAGATGAAGCATTGGCAGGCGGCGCAGGCGCTTGCCTGAAGTTGCTTGCCGACGTTCGGCGTTGATCGGACTCTGCGGCAGAGGGCAGGCCCTCTGCGTTGATCGGCGTCGCCGCCGGTAGGCTGGCGGCCTTTTCTCGAACGATCAGGAACGACAACCATGCAACTTCGCTCATGGACAGGGCTGGCGCTGGCAGCGCTTTTGGCTGCGACCGGGCAGGCACAGGCGAGCGAGCCTTCCTCGGTGTATCTGCGTTGCAGCATGACGCCCGAGCAATACGCCCAAGCCATGGCTGCGCCGCCACGCCCGGCGATTTCCTACAGCGATTGGCAGAAGTGGTTCGACAGCAAGGACATGTACGGCTCGGCCCGGGTCGATGCCGAGTGGTTGCAGGATTCCGGTGCGCGCAGCCTGCAGGAAGTGGTGCAAATGTGGACGGGCACTGGCGGCTCCTCCCAATACGATCCGCAGACCGGTCGCTGGCAGTTCGCCCTGCTGGAGTTCACCGACAACTATGGCGAGATGATCCAACTGCTGGCGCCGCTGCGCAGCGTAGCCCCTTACTGCCAGCCCGGCTCCGACAGTTTCCTGCTGATCTACTCCTACATTTGGGGCGATGGCGACAACGCCTACCTGACCCTCAACAAGCAGCGCAGCCAATTTGCCGTCAAACCCACCCAGGCACAACGCGTCGAGGCCGATGCGGCGCTCAAGGTGTTGATGGATGCCGGTTCGCAGTGAAGTGGTTGGGCGGCTGAAGTGCTGCAGCGCCCTCTTTTGGGGTTGGTTTGAGCGCGGGCGGGTCGGTTACTTTCAGTCACCAGGTGAGGGCTTGCGCTGATCGGACCTGCTCTTTACTCTGCGCCGGTCGCTGCCAAATCAGCGGCCGGGCGTAGGAACCCGATCATAAGATGCGTACCAGCACCCAGCGCTTTGGGTGCTGTTTGCTGCCTATGCGTTATGGCGGCTGTACGCGGGCACGCTTCGGCGTGGCCGGATCTTGTGACCGGTTCCTACCCCCGCGTGCAGCTGCCACCTGGCCGGTAGGAAGTTGGGTGGTAGCTCCTCATACACAAGGAGTGTCACCAATGAACGGATATATCCCTCTTCAACACACGTCAGCGGACAACCCCGTCCTGCTGATCAATCCTCATGCGCCGCTGGTCGATCTCCTGGCCTGTGCCGATCAGCGCATACGCGCCCTTCACAAGCTGATGAACAGCCTGTCCTGCATGACCGCGCAAACGGCTGACGCCAGCGACCTGTTCCAGATCGCCGACATCGCCTCGCTGCTGCTCGGTGATGGCGTGGCCCTGCTCGATGTGGCCCAGGGGCAGGCGATGGAGCGGGCGGATAAGGCCTTCTGATTGGCGCAGGCGGTGCGCCAGTGCGGCCAGGGTTGGTTTGACTCTGGTCGCCCTTGGAGAGCCTGAGGGCGTGTCATGGCGCTTCAAGCGGTGCCGGTATGAACCCTTGCTCTCGAAGCGCCTTGATCATTCCTCTGATGAGGTAGCTGTTGGAGAAACCGATGGTGTACTGCCGGGCGTTGGTGCTGATGGGTAACAGCATGCCCTGGTCCACCAGTTTCTTTATTTGATAGGTCCTTTGCCCGGCAGTCAGCTTGGGCAGCGCCTGGGCGATATCGCTCGATTTAACAACACCTGACTTGATCGCCGTGGTCAGTACCGTTTCTTCCGCAGCAGTGATCCATTGTCGATCCCGAGCAAAGGTAATGGCGGGAGCCAGGATGTACCGGGTCAGGTAGCGATAGTCGGTGAGGCGGTTGACCTTTTCCAGATCGTCCCTAATGCCCTCTAGAGCATAGGTACACCAGGTCTCCAGCCCGGCCTTGGTTCCTTGGTCCGCGGTGGCGAGCATGGCGTAGTAACGTTCCCGATCGTTGAAGAAAACAGCGGTAGGGTTGAGTACGCGGCCACCCGTATCGACGTTGAAGCCATATTTCATCAGCTGTGCGTAAGTCAGGAGGCGCACCACGCGACCATTGCCGTTGCCAAAGGGGTGAATCCAGCCAAACCGGTGATGGGTCAAGGCCACTTTCATCAAGTCGTATTTGGGCAGGTCCTCCCGATTGACGAACTCCACCAGCTCTTGCATGTAGCTGGGCACCATCAGGGCATCAGGAGGTAGGTGGGCGGCCTGAGCGATCTGCACTGCGCCCTGGCGATAAGCTCCAGGCGTCTTATCGCCCTCTCGCTCCAGGTCCTGGACGGTCATCGCGTGCAGCTCTCTGATGGTGAGCTCGGTAATCGGTGTTCCCGGGCCAATGGTTTGCTCGATGTAGTCCAAGGCTTTTTCGATGTTCGCCACTTCGCGTAGCTGATCGGTGTCCTCGGCTGTGCCTTCAACCTTGCTCTCGATGTAGTCGGCAAGTGTTGTGTGGTTGCCTTCGATGCGCGCCGAACCCAGGCTTTCCAGGATGTGGAAGATCGTTTTCAGCTGATAGAAGACCGCAGGAGGCGTATCGCCTTCCAATCGCAAGCGCCGAAGGTGCTCAAGCTCGCTGAGCACGTCCACCAGATTGGAGTCGAAGGACGGGTTTAGCAGCTCAAGATCGTGATGGAAGAATGCAGGCATTGTGCAAACATCTCGAAAGCCGAAAAAATTATCTATGATTTTTTTGCTGTAAGCCCTGTTCTATAGGGGTTTTGGTCGAATATCAAAAGATGATTATCTCAAGATGGTTCTTCATTTAAGTGGCTGTTTGAGAAAAGCTGAGGCGAGATGCGCTGTATTGGCGGCGTGATGGTCGCGCAGGGGCTTGGTTGTGCAGAAAAGAAAGCGGGGGGTATCGCGCGGGGAGCGGGAAGGGTCAAATTCCAGGCAACAAAAAACCCGCACTAGGCGGGTTTTTTGGTTGCTTTCACGTGATGTAAACACCACCTGAAAGCTGAAGGTGGTGCCCAGAGACGGAATCGAACCGCCGACACGGGGATTTTCAATCCCCTGCTCTACCGACTGAGCTATCTGGGCAACGGGGCGCATTAAACGGGTTTTTCAGGGGAGCGTCAAGCAAGTTTTGAAAAAAAGTTTAATTATTACCGCCGCTTACGCTCCGCCCCCGATTTTCCGTGGGTTTACTCCGCCGGCGGCACGTAGCCTTCGGCCTTGGCGTATTCCTCGCCGGAGAAAAATTTATCCATCTCGCCCTGCAGATATTTGCGGTCTTCGGCATTCATCATGTTCAGGCGTTTTTCGTTGATCAGCAGGGTCTGGTGTTTCTGCCAGTCAGCCCAGGCCTTGGCCGAGACGTGTTCGAAAATATCCTGGCCTTTGGCGCCCGGGTACGGGGGGCGTTCCAGGCCCGGCAATTCTTCCTGGTACTTGCGGCACATTACGGTGCGGGTCATGACGACTCTCCTGCATTCAAGACTTCGGCCGCGCGTTTGAGCAGTGTTTTCACCGGGGCGGCAAGGCCCAGGCGCGGCGGGGTGGCGAGGTTATACCAGAGCCAGTCGGCCTCGGCGACGTGCAGCGCCGACTCTTCGACCCGGATCAGCCAGGGCTCGATGGCCAGCTGGAAGTGACTGAAGGTGTGGACCAGGCCGGGCATCTGCTGTTGCTGGCCCAGCTCCAGGGAGTGCTGCGATGCCAGGTGCGGGATGTCGTCCAGGCCATCCAGTTCCGGCAGGCTCCACAAGCCGCCCCAGAGGCCGCTGGAGGGGCGCCGGTAAAGCAGGATGGCGCCTTCGCGGTTGGCCAGTAATGGCATCAGGGTGCGCTTCTGCGGCACCTCCTTGCGCGGCTTGGGAATCGGGTAGCGGGTTTCCAGGCCGAGCATGTGGGCTTCGCAGCCGCGCTCCAGGGGGCACAGCAGGCAGCTGGGCTTGCTCCGGGTGCAGAGGGTCGCCCCCAGGTCCATCATCGCCTGGGTGTAGTGGTTGACCCGGCTGTGGGGTGTGAAGCGTTCCGCAGTGGCCCACAGCTGCTTGGCCACCTTGGGTTCGCCCGGGTAGCCCTCCTGGGCGGTGAAGCGTGCCAGTACCCGCTTGACGTTGCCGTCGAGGATCGGCGCCCGCAGGCCCATGCTGATGCTGGCGATGGCACCAGCGGTGGACAGGCCGATGCCCGGCAGCTCGGTGAGTTTTTCCACATCCCGGGGAAACTCGCCGCCGTACTCGGCCATGACGATCTTCGCGGTCTTTTGCAGGTTGCGCGCCCGGGTGTAGTAGCCCAGGCCAGTCCACAGGTGCAGCACTTCGTCTTCCGGAGCTTCGGCCAGGGCCTGCACCGTGGGCAGCGAGGCCATGAAGCGGTCGAAGTAGTTGAGTACGGTGCTGACCTGGGTCTGTTGCAGCATGATCTCCGACACCCACACCCGATACGGGTTGATGTCCTGCTGCCAGGGCAGGTCATGACGACCATGGCGGTCGTACCAGTCCAGCACCGCCGGTGCAAAGGCCTCGGCTCTCATCGCTTGAACAGCCCCTTGAGTGCGTTCTTCAGTTCCGGGCTGACCTTGTCACCCAGTTTTTCGTCGATCTTCTGTTGCAGGCGGTCACCGGCCAGCTTGGCGGCTACCTGGCCCAGGCCGTCCTTGTCCAAGCGACAGGCCTTGGCCCCCAGTTCCAGTGGGCCGCGGCAGCGCAGGGGCAGTTCAACGCCGGCGAAGCGTTCACCGACCTGGCAGGCCGGGTCCGGGTTATCGCTGAGGTCACCCTCGACGACGATGCCGACCCGGTAGTCCATGCCCAGCACCCGCAGGTCGATATCACCATTGCCGTTGACGGTCATGCCGGGGATGCGCACTTTCAGGTCCGGGTTGCTGGCCACGCCGTTGCGAAACGTCAGGTTGCCCTTGAGCTCCTGGAACGGTGTGTCCTTGCCCCGTGGTGTGCTGCTGAGGTTCTTGCGGTTGAGCACCGCGATGCCCTGGCACAGCTGCTGTTCGATGTTGGCGTTGAGCAGCACGCCGTTGTTGATCACGAAGCTGGCAGTACCGTTGAGGCTGTCGATCAGCGCCTTCTGGCTGTTGCCGCTGCCGCTGAGGTTGCTGTTCAGGGTCACCAGGCCTTTGACCGGAGGATTCTGGCCCTGGCTTTCGAGGATGCGTTCCACCGGCACGCGGTTGATCTTGGTCTGCAGGCTCAACTGCGGTGTGCTCTGGCGCACATAGAGATTGCCGCTGGCCTCGAAACTGCCGTTGTACAGCTCACCGCGCAGGCTGGACAGTTTGAGCAGGCCGCCCTGGCCGCTGGCCTTGAGCGCGGCGTTTTGAATCGGCAGCTTGTCCAGGATCAGTTGGCCGAAACTCAGGTCGGCGTCGACGTCGAGCTTGTTCAGGCGCTCCACCGGCAGCAGTTTGTCGGTGCTCCAGGCGCCCTTGGTCGGCGAGCTGGGCAGCGGCGTGGTGCCGGCCCCAGCCATGGCATCGGCTTCGCTGCTTTGCACTTCGGCCTTGCGCGCCGTGGCGGCACTATTGGCTTCGGCCGACTTGGGCGGCAGGTAGCGGTCGACGTTGAAGGTGTCGGCCTTGAGCTGGGCGCGCAGGGATTGCTTGGCGAAATCCTCGATCGCCAGGCGGCCGCTGAAGGTGCTGTCGTCGAGCTTCAGGTTCAGGTCTTCCAGGGCCAGGCTGCTGGGCGTGCCTTGCAGGCGGCTGACCAGCTCGACCTTGCTCAGGCTGCCTTCGGCCATGGCCGGCAGGGTCTGGCCGATGCTGTCGACGAATTTCGCCAGGTCGAACTGGGCAATGGAGAGCCCGCCGCTGATCTGCGGGGTCTTGTCCAGGTCATTGACCTTGAGTTCGCCCAGGGCGCGCAACTGGTTGAGGGAGATTTTCAAACCGGTCCACTGGCCGACGTTGGCGGCCTTGTCCAGCAACAGCTGGCCCTGGGCGGCGAAGGTCACGGTCTTGCCTTGCAGCGGATCGCCGGTGGCCTCGCCGGACAGGCGCATGTCTTCGAACTGGTAGCGCTGCAGGGCGCGATCGAAGCGCAGCTCGCCATTGAGCTCGGTGCGTACCCGCACGGCAGGCTGGTTGCTGGCCAGGAATGCGGTGAGCTTGACCGGGGTGTTGCTGGCTTCGTGAATTGGCCCGGTGCTCAGTTGGATGCTTTCGGCGGTGAACTGCTTGCCGGTCTGTTCATCGTTGTACTCAACCCGGGCGTTGTTCACGGTCAGGCTGTCGATGTCCAGGCGGATGGGCTGCGAAGGCTTGTCTGTGCCGACGCTGGGTTGGCCCGCTTCGCCGGTGCTGGTGGCCGGGGTTTGGGCCTGCTTGTCGGTAGGGGCGGCCTTGCCGATGTCCTGCCAGTTACCGTGGCCATCCTTGTCGCGGTTCAGGCGCAGGTTGAGGCCTTCGACCCGCACATCGCTCATCTGCACTTCACGGCGCAGCAGCGGCAATACCCGGACCGACAGGCCAAGCATCTGCAGGTCGGCGAAAGGTTGGGTCGGGTTGGCCAGGGTGGCTACGCCGGCGTCGTGCAGTTCCAGGCCGAGCCAGGGGAACAGGCTCCAGCCGATGTCGCCATTGAGCGTCAGCTCGATGTGGGCCTTGTCGCGGGCAATCTGGCGAATCTCTTCTTTGTAGTCGTTGGGATCAAACAGGTGGGTCAGGGCGAAGCCCAGAGCCACGATGATCAGCAACAGCCCGAGAATTACCAGACCCAGGATTTTGCCGAACGCTTTCATGGGCGAGTCCTTGTGTGTCGAATTCAAAATTTAGCCAGGGAGTATAACGCTCTGAACCTGGCGACTGGTCACCCATTGCTGTTAGAGGTTTTTTCGTTGTAACGGCCATTTTTTTGCCAGAGGCCTGGCCTGCGGGCGAAGCAGTCGCGGGAAAAAAGGTGATGCCAGTTTGGGTATTTAGTTTGTCGCAAATGGTAACCTCTCGCGGTTCGTCCGTCCTTCTGCGACTGAATGTCGCGCCTGCCCAAAGGAAGCTTTACTCATAAAACGACCGCGCCTGCGTGCCAAGGTCGTCGCAGGGGAGTGGCCGATGAACAATTCTAATAATTGGGGGAAACATCCATGAGCTCTAGCACTGCGGTGGCCAGCCCGGCCGCTCAGCCAGCGTTCTTGTCCAAAGAGCGCATCATTGCCAAGCCCGGTTTCAACCGCTGGCTGGTCCCACCGGCCGCTCTGGCCATTCACCTGTGCATCGGCATGGCCTACGGCTTCTCGGTGTTCTGGCTGCCACTGTCCAAGGCGCTGGGCATCAGCGCGCCAGTGGCGTGCGCGCCGGGCATGGGCTTTATCGAGCAGGTCTTTTCGTCCCAGTGTGACTGGCCGATTTCCATGCTCGGCTGGATCTACACCCTGTTCTTCATCTTCCTGGGCTGCTCGGCAGCGATCTGGGGTGGCTGGCTGGAACATGCCGGGCCGCGCAAGGCCGGTGTGGTATCGGCGCTGTGCTGGTGCGGCGGCCTGCTGATCTCGGCGCTGGGGGTCTATACCCACCAGATCTGGCTGATGTGGATCGGCTCCGGGGTCATCGGCGGTATCGGCCTGGGCCTGGGCTACATCTCCCCGGTGTCGACCCTGATCAAGTGGTTCCCGGACAAGCGCGGCATGGCCACCGGCATGGCGATCATGGGCTTTGGCGGCGGCGCCATGGTCGGCGCACCTCTGGCCGCAGCCCTGATGAGCCATTTCGCCACGCCCACCAGCGTCGGCGTGTGGCAGAGCTTTTTGGTGATGGCCGCCATCTACTTCGTGTTCATGATCGGTGGCGCCCTGGCCTACCGGGTTCCGCCTACCGGCTGGAAGCCTGAGGGCTGGACCGCTCCGGCGAAAAAAGCCGCCAATGCGATGATCACTCACCGCCACGTGCACGTGAACGTGGCCTGGAAGACCCCGCAGTTCCGCCTGGTGTGGCTGGTGCTGTGCCTCAACGTATCGGCCGGTATCGGCATCCTCGGCATGGCCTCGCCGCTGTTGCAGGAAGTGTTCGCCGGCAAGTTATTGGGCAACGATCTGAGCTTCAGCCAGCTGGACGCCGGGCAACTGGCGCAGATCGCCGCGATTGCCGCCGGCTTCACCGGACTGTTGAGCTTGTTCAACATCGGCGGGCGGTTCTTCTGGGCGTCGTTCTCCGACTACCTGGGTCGCAAGAACACCTACTTCGTGTTCTTCGCCCTGGGCTTTGCCCTGTACGCGCTGATTCCGAACCTCGGCCATCTGGGCAATATCGCTCTGTTCGTGGCGGCGTTCTGCATCATCCTGTCGATGTACGGCGGCGGTTTCGCCACAGTGCCGGCCTACCTGGCAGACCTGTTCGGCACCCAGATGGTAGGCGCGATCCACGGTCGCCTGCTGACCGCCTGGGCGGCGGCCGGTGTGCTGGGGCCAGTGCTGGTGAACTACCTGCGCGAGTATCAGTTGAGCATCGGCGTTGAACGCGCCGCGGCGTATGACATCACGCTGTACATCCTGGCCGGTCTGCTGGTGCTGGGTTTCCTGTGCAACCTGCTGGTGCGCCCGGTGGCCGACAAGTACTTCATGACCGACGAGCAACTGGCGGCCGAGCAGGCCCTGGGCCATGACAAGGGCGCTGACAGCAGTGTCGTGCTGGAGTGGAAAGCTTCGTCCGCCAGTCTGCCGGTGGTGATCGCTGCCTGGCTGGTGGTGGGCATTCCCCTGGCCTGGGGTGTGTGGGTGACCTTGCAGAAGACGGCGGTGCTGTTCCATTGATGGCTTCGCCGGCAAGCCCGCTCCTGCTCAGGAGCCGGCTTGCCGGTGCACAAGGTGCCTCGGTCTTGTAGGCCTGGCACCTTCACCAGCAAGTCAGTTTCTACAGTTGTCATGACAGGTACAGCCCCGTAGCCATTGGCTGGCGCCCGTCAGGATATTGTCCAGCGTGTTTCTGTT
The DNA here is from genome assembly GCF_026016285.1 of Pseudomonas sp. B21-059. NCBI lineage: Bacteria > Pseudomonadati > Pseudomonadota > Gammaproteobacteria > Pseudomonadales > Pseudomonadaceae > Pseudomonas > Pseudomonas sp. B21-059. Next base: position 385,660 of record NZ_CP087201.1, read on the forward strand.
TGGCCGCCGTCGGGCCTATACTATTCGCCTTTTTCGCCCAATGATTTTGCGGAGCTGGTGATGGCCGAACGTAAGGCATCTGTCGAGCGCGACACTCTGGAAACCCAGATCAAAGCCTCGATCAACCTGGATGGCACCGGAAAGGCCCGATTCGATATCGGCGTGCCCTTCCTTGAGCACATGCTGGACCAGATCGCCCGGCACGGGCTGATCGACCTGGACATCGAAAGCAAGGGCGACCTGCATATCGACGACCACCACACCGTGGAGGATGTCGGTATCACCCTCGGCCAGGCGTTCAGCAAGGCCATCGGCGACAAGAAGGGCATCCGTCGCTACGGTCACGCCTATGTGCCGCTGGATGAAGCCCTGTCCCGCGTGGTGATCGACTTCTCCGGCCGTCCCGGCCTGCAGATGCACGTACCCTTCACCCGCGCCACTGTCGGTGGTTTCGACGTTGACCTGTTCCAGGAATTCTTCCAGGGCTTCGTCAACCATGCCAACGTGACCCTGCACATCGATACCCTGCGCGGCACCAACACACACCACCAGATCGAGACCGTGTTCAAGGCCTTCGGCCGCGCGCTGCGCATGGCGGTGGAGCTGGACGAGCGCATGGCCGGCCAGATGCCGTCCACCAAGGGCGTGCTGTAATGCAGACCGTCGCCGTTATTGACTACGGCATGGGCAACCTGCACTCGGTGGCCAAGGCCCTGGAGCACGTGGGCGCCGGCAAGGTGCTGATCACCAGTGATGCCAACGTGATTCGCGAAGCCGACCGCGTGGTGTTTCCCGGCGTGGGCGCCATTCGCGATTGCATGGCCGAGATCCGTCGCCTGGGCTTCGACACCCTGGTGCGCGAAGTCAGCCAGGATCGTCCTTTCCTCGGAATCTGCGTGGGCATGCAAGCCTTGCTCGACCACAGCGAAGAGAACGAGGGCGTTGACTGCATCGGCCTGTTTCCCGGCCAGGTGAAGTTCTTCGGCAAGGGCCTGATCGAGGACGGCGAGCACCTGAAGGTGCCGCACATGGGCTGGAACGAAGTGCAGCAGGCGGTGGACCATCCGCTGTGGCACAACATTGCGGACCGGGCGCGCTTCTACTTCGTGCACAGCTACTACATCCATGCCGGCAATGCCCGGCAGGTGGTAGGCAGCGGTCACTATGGCGTGGACTTCGCAGCAGCGCTGGCCGAAGGCTCGCGTTTCGCCGTGCAGTTCCACCCGGAAAAGAGCCATACCCACGGCCTGCAGTTGCTGCAGAACTTCGCTGCCTGGGACGGTCGCTGGTAAATGGCGATCAAGAAATCCAAGCCGCCGATACTGCGCCTCACTGCCGAACAGGAAAGTGAGGCGACACACAAGATCAAGCGCTTCATGGAGGAGCGCTTCGAGCTCGACCTGGGCTCGTTCGAGGCGGCGGAGATTCTTGAACTCTTTACTCGCGAAATTGCTCCGCACTATTACAACAGGGCGATTTTCGATGTGCAGACGCACCTCAAGGAGAGGTTCGAGAGCATCGAAAGCGATCTGTGGGCGCTCGAGAAAAATTGATTTTCGAGTGAAGCTGAACAATCGAATTTGAAGGTTTGCCAGATGCTGATTATTCCCGCTATCGATCTTAAAGACGGTGCCTGTGTACGTCTGCGCCAGGGCCGCATGGAAGATTCCACGGTGTTCTCCGACGACCCGGTGAGCATGGCTGCCAAGTGGGTTGAAGGCGGTTGCCGTCGTCTGCATCTGGTGGACCTGAACGGTGCCTTCGAAGGTCAGCCGGTGAACGGCGAGGTGGTTACCGCGATCGCCAAGCGTTACCCGAACCTGCCGATCCAGATCGGTGGCGGCATCCGCTCCCTGGAAACCATCGAACACTATGTGAAGGCTGGCGTGAGCTACGTGATCATCGGCACCAAGGCGGTCAAGGAGCCGGAGTTCGTGGCAGAAGCCTGCCGCGCTTTCCCGGGCAAGGTCATCGTTGGCCTGGACGCCAAGGACGGTTTCGTCGCCACCGACGGCTGGGCTGAAGTCAGCAGCGTGCAAGTGATAGACCTGGCCAAGCGCTTCGAAGCCGACGGCGTGTCCGCCATCGTTTATACCGACATCGCCAAAGACGGCATGATGCAGGGCTGCAACGTGCCGTTCACCGCGGCCCTGGCGGCGGCCACCAAGATCCCGGTGATCGCTTCCGGCGGTATCCACAACCTGGGCGACATCAAGGCCCTGCTGGATGCCAAGGCTCCGGGAATCATCGGCGCCATTACTGGTCGCGCGATCTATGAAGGCACCCTCGATGTCGCAGAAGCCCAGGCTTTCTGCGATTCGTACCAAGGCTGAGGACTCGCCATGGCACTGGCCAAACGCATCATCCCTTGCCTGGACGTGGATAACGGCCGGGTGGTCAAGGGCGTCAAGTTCGAGAACATCCGTGACGCTGGTGATCCGGTGGAAATCGCTCGTCGCTACGACGAGCAGGGCGCCGACGAGATCACCTTCCTCGACATCACCGCCAGCGTCGATGGGCGCGATACCACCCTGCATACCGTCGAGCGCATGGCCAGCCAGGTGTTCATCCCGCTGACCGTGGGCGGTGGCGTGCGCACCGTGCAGGACATCCGCAACCTGCTCAATGCCGGCGCGGACAAGGTCTCGATCAACACCGCGGCGGTGTTCAACCCCGAGTTCGTCGGCGAAGCGGCGCAGCATTTCGGCTCCCAGTGCATCGTGGTGGCCATCGATGCGAAGAAGGTCTCCGGTCCTGGCGAAACCCCGCGCTGGGAGATCTTCACCCATGGCGGACGCAAGCCCACCGGGCTGGATGCGGTGGAGTGGGCGAAGAAGATGGAAGGCCTGGGTGCTGGCGAAATCCTCCTGACCAGCATGGATCAGGACGGCATGAAAAACGGCTTTGACCTGGGCGTGACCCGGGCCATCAGCGATGCGCTGGGGATTCCGGTGATTGCTTCCGGCGGCGTTGGCAACCTCCAGCATCTGGCCGACGGCATCATCGAAGGTCACGCCAGCGCGGTGCTGGCGGCGAGCATCTTCCACTTCGGTGAATACACGGTTCCCGAGGCCAAGGCCTATATGGCTCAGCGCGGGATTGTTGTGCGATAGCCACTGGACAGCATGGCGTGCTCGCGGCACTCTTGGGCACGCCATGGATTCTGGTATCCCGTCATGTTCAAACGTCTTCTTGTGGTTGTCGCCAGCGCTTCTCTGCTCCTTGGCAGCTTGGCCCGCGCCGCTGAAACCGCCGACACCTCCCTGGTGCTGCTGACGGAAAACTTCCCCCCCTACAACATGGCCAAGAACGGCAAGAACTTCGCTCAAGGCGAGAATATCGACGGTATTGCCGTGGATATCGTCCGCGAAATGTTCAAGCGTGCTGGGGTCAATTACAGCCTGACCCTGCGCTTCCCCTGGGAACGCATCTACAAGATGGCTCTGGAGCAACCCGGCTATGGCGTGTTCGTCATGGCGCGCCTGCCAGACCGCGAACGGCTGTTCAAGTGGGTCGGCCCCATCGGCCCGGATGACTGGATCATGCTGGCCAAGGCCGGCAGCAAGATCACCCTCGAATCCCTGGAACAGGCGCGCAAATACAAGATCGGCGCCTACAAGGGCGATGCCATTGCCGAGACGCTGACCAAGCAGGGCCTGGCACCCCAAGTGGTGCTGCGCGACCAGGACAATGCCAAGAAGCTGGTGGCGGGTCAGATCGACCTCTGGGCCACCGGCGACCCGGCCGGACGTTACCTGGCCAAGCAGGCAGGCATCACCGGTCTCAAGACCGTGCTGCGCTTCAATAGCGCCGAGCTGTACCTGGCCCTGAACAAGGACGTGCCTGACGAGGTAGTGGACAAGCTTCAGGCTGCTCTGGAGCAGATGCGCAAAGAGGGGATGGTGGAGGAGATCATGGGGCGCTATCTCTAGATCAGCGGCAAGTTGCAAGTGGCAAGCTACAAATAACAGCAGGTCGGCGGCGCGTTGGCTTGCAGCTTGAGGCTTGCCGCCGCCCTATCTGTACTTGCCGTTCTTGCCATGCCCGGCCATGGCTTCGTTGCTGCGCAGGCTGATCATCGACTTGATATCGATCCATTCGATGCCCTGGGCCTTGAGCTTGGGCAGTTCGCGTTCGAGCACGGCCAGGGTCTGGGGATAAGGGTGGCCGATCATCACCGCCGAACCCTGTTTGCGCGCCAGCTTGATCGCCGTCTGCAACTGCTGGGCAATTGCCGCCTCGGTGCGCTCGTCATCCAGGAACACATCCCGGGAAACACTGGCCAGACCGATCTTCTGCGCTTGTGCGGCGGCGACCGTCTGGGCGCTGGTGCGGCTGTCGACGAAGAATTTGTGGCGGCGCTGCAAGTCGGCCATCAGCCAGGCCATGGCCTGGGGCTGGGCGGTCATGCGGCTGCCCATATGGTTGTTGATGCCACTGGTGTAGGGCACGGCCTGGAAGGCGGCGTCCAGGCGTTTTTGCAGCTCTTCGATGGGCAGCTCGGGGTGCCAGGCGAAGGGGCCGGTGGCCGGGTCCATGGGCATGTGCAGGATGATGATCTTGCCGGCGCGATGGGCCTCACGGGCGAATTCGGCAGCGTGGGGCGTGTCGGGCATGATCGCCGTGGTGACCGGGCCGGGCAGGGCCAGTACGCGGCGGTCACGGGGCAGGTTCTGGCCGAGGTCGTCGATGATCAGGCTCAGGTAGGCCTTGGGCGCAGCTGGTACTGCGGGTTCGGTAGCGCGGGCCTGGGAAAGGGGGGCCAGGCACAGCAGGGCGAACAGCGGAGCCCAGAGCGAGCGGAACAGAGTGTGGCGGTGGGAAATCATGAGGGTCGGGGTCGGGCCTTATAGGGAAATGGGCGCCCTGGCAGGCGCTTCGCTGGCAAGCCAGCTCCTACGCAAACCGGCTCCTGTAGGAGCCGGTTTACCGGCGAAGGGTTCAATCACTTGCCGCGAGTGATGCTCAGCCCTTTGAGCAGGCTCAGGGCCTGGGCCAGCTGGTAGTCGTCATCCTGCGGCATCGGCTTGGCCTTGCTCGACGAGCCGCTCGGCTTGTCGGCACCACCGTTGCCGTTGCCCAGGTGGCCCTGCAGGTCAGCTTCCTTGAAGTACTCGCCGTCCTGGGCCTCGCTGGTGATCTTGGCGCGGCGCACTTCGATGTCCGGAACGATGCCCTGGGCCTGGATCGAGCGGCCGTTGGGGGTGAAGTACAGGGCGGTGGTGATCTTCAGCGCGCGGTCGTTGTTCAGCGGCAGCACGGTCTGCACCGAGCCTTTACCGAAGCTGGTGGTGCCCATCAGCACCGCGCGTTTCTGGTCCTGCAGGGCGCCGGCGACGATTTCCGATGCCGAGGCGCTACCGCCGTTGATCAGCACCACCATCGGCACGGCTTCGCTTTCGTCCTTGCCGGTGGCGGAGAAGCGCAGCTCGGAGTTGGCGATGCGGCCTTTGGTGTAGACGATCAGGCCCTTGGTGATGAAGTGGTCGACCACTTCCACCGCAGCCTGCAGCACGCCGCCCGGGTTGTTGCGCAGGTCGAGGATGATGCCGTTGAGCTTCTTGCCGTTGTCCTTGCGCAGCTTGGCCAGGGCCTTGGAGACTTCCTCGCCGGTCTTGACCTGGAACTGGGTGATGCGGATGTAGCCGTAGCCCGACTCCAGCAGCTGGCTCTTCACGCTCTTCACCTGGATGGTGGCGCGGGCCAGGGTCACGTCGAACGGCGTGCCGCCGTCGCGCACCAGGGTCAGGGTGATTTTCTGGCCGATCTTGCCGCGCATCTTGTCCACGGCTTCGGTCATGGTCTGGCCACGGGTCGGCTGGCCGTTGATCTTGACGATCAGGTCGCCGGCCTGGATGCCGGCCTTGGACGCTGGAGTGTCGTCGATGGGCGAGACCACTTTGATAAAGCCGTCTTCGGCGCCGACTTCGATGCCCAGGCCGCCGAACTCGCCGCTGGTGCTTTCCTGCAGTTCGGCGAAGTCTTCCGGCCCCAGGTAGGCCGAGTGCGGGTCGAGGTTGCTGAGCATGCCCTTGATGGCATTCTCCAGCAGGGTCTTGTCATCCACGGGTTCGACATAGGCCGCCTTGATCCGGTCCATGACCTCGGCAAAGGTGCGCAGTTCTTCCAGCGGCAAAGGTGCCTTGGTGGTCGCGGCGGTCGCCGATTGAGCGGTTTCGGCGGCAAACGCCAGAGGCGCTCCGATCACCAGGGCGATCGTCAGGGCCAGCGAGGTAAGGCGGGACAAATGCAGCATGTCGAACGAACTCCTAATTTAGATGCAGCGCTTATCCTTGCGCGTGGCACCACTGTGCCGGGTCGCTGGGGCGGCCCTGCTGACGAATTGCAAAGTACAGCGCAGGAGTGTCCTGTCCGCCACTATTGCCCACTGTGGAGATGGACTCTCCGGCCTTGACCACATCACCGGCTTCTTTGAGCAGTGTCTGGTTATGTCCGTAGAGACTCAGGTAACCGTTGCCATGATCGAGGATCACCAGCAGCCCGGCGCCGCGCAGCCAGTCGGCGAACACTACCCGGCCACCGTGTACGGCGTGCACCTGGCTGCCGGCGGCGGCGCTGATCATCACCCCGTCCCACTTGGAACGGGAGTCGTCGCCACGGGTTTCACCAAAGCGTGCCAGCAGTCGACCATCAATTGGCCATGGAAGTTTTCCCCGGGCTGCAGCAAATGCACCGCCGAAGGAAGGGCCGGCGCTGGAAACCAAGGCGCCCGGGCTTGATCTGACGGGCTTGCGCGGGGCATCGCTGGCGTCGGCCTGGGCCTCACGTAAACGCTTTTTTTCGGCTTCCTGCTGGGCGATCAGCGCTTTCTGACGCGCCTCTTCTGCCTCGCGAGCCTGGCGAGCCAGGGTTTCTTCAATGGTTTTCAGGACTTTGGCCAGGTCGGCCTGGTCCTGTTCGCGGGCCTTGAGCTTGTCGTCCCGGGCCTTCACGTCGTTGTTCAGCTTGGCCAGGGCCAGCTGGCGCTCCTTGCGCACTTTGTCGAGTTCTTCACGCTGGCTGTCGAGGCTGCTCTTCTGCACCAGCAACTGGGCCTGTTGCAGGGAAATGTCCTTTTCCACATTGGCCAGCTGACGCAGGGTCTCGTTGAAATTCTTCAACTGCTCCAGGCGCGCCTGGCTCAGGTAGTCGTAATAGGTCAGGGTGCGGGCGAATTTTTCCGGATTCTGCTGGTTGAGCAGCAGCTTGAGGTATTCCTGGCGCCCGTTCTGGTAGGCCGCGCGGGCCTGGATGGCGATCAGTCGTTGCTGTTCAGTGCGCGCGCTCTGGAGTTTTTTTTTCTCCTCATCGAGTCGCTGCAGCTCGGATTCGCTTTTCTTCAGCTCTTTCTGCAGGGCTTCGACCTGCTTCTCCAGCTTGCCCATCTCGGTCTCGGTGCCGCGCAGTTCTTTCTGCACACCGGATTTTTCTTCCTGCAGCTTGCCCAGCAGCTTTTTCAGCTCGGCAATGTCCTGACGCGTGGCGTCCAACTGTTGTTGGGTTTGCGCGCGCTCATCGGCAAAAGCCGGTTGGAGCAGGCAGATCAGAGCAAGGGCAATCAGGGCGCGAAGCATAGAGGCGGGCGACACCAGGGAAAGGGACGGTCTAGTATGCCCGCCCATCGCGGCAAAAAAAACGCCTCAAAGCCAACTGCTTTGCGGCGTTCGTCATAAAAAGCCGTTTCCGGGCGGTTATTGGGCCATTTGCTATCAGGGTGCAGGTGGTTATTGCCGCAAACCCCGATCAAGCAGGGCCCGTTCGCTGGCGTGGCTGGCGGTTGATCGCCGTTGGCAATCAGCCGTGGGTGAGCGCCTGGCTGGGTTGCCGTGCTGATTGCGCGTCGATTTCCGGCGCCGATTGCGGTGTGAAAGCCTGGCCGTCTTGTCGGGTTCGCAACACCACGATGCCCGGGATGTTCTGCACGTATTCCATGAAGGGTGAATCCATGACCTCGCGTTGCATCTTCTTGGACGATGCATTGCGCAGCACGGGGCCGTTGGCGGTGTTGATGAAGAGCCCGGTATGGGTGACGTCCAGGCCCGCAAGATGGGTGTAGATGCCGATGTAGTCGCCAGTCTGCAGGCGGCTGAGCAACTGCTCGTCAATCGACGTGCTGGGTATGTAGGTAATGTCGCGGTCGACCAGGGGCAGGCCTGGCAGGTACAGGTCCCCGTTGGCCTTTTGGTTGAGGTGTTTGGTCACGGTCACCGCATCTGCGCTCAACTGCGCAGTCAGGTCTTCGGTCAGCGGTTGCCCGGCATGCGCCCAGTCCGTGAAGAAGTGCCGGCGGTCTGCATAGTGCACGCCGTCGCCGGTATAGCGGGTCTGGATGAGGTTCTTGATGAAGCTGTCCTGGTCGGTGGATTTTCGCAGGGCCTCGACGTAATCCAGGTAGGTGAAGCAATCCAGGCCCCTGAAGTCGACGACCAGCTTCTCTGCCAGGGTCGCCGAGCCCTGCAACATGTTCGCTGCGTAAGGCGTGTGCATGAACGCCCGTGAAATCTGCTCGCTCAGCTGGCCCGTGCTTTGCGCCCCGGCCTGTTGGCGAACCTTGAGCAGGGCGTTCAGTTTCTCGGCGGTGTAGCTGTCCATTTCTACCGAGGGGCGCTGATCTTCGAACGCAGCCACTTCAGCTGTGTGTTTGTGTTCAACAGGAGCGGGGCTGGCGCAACCTGCGAGAACGGAGGCTAAAAAAAATACAGCGGTCTTGTTCATTCGGTTTCTCCAGATGCTGCACAATCGTAACTGATAATTATTACTATTTGTGCGGCGGTGCTGCGGGTGGTGCTGCCTGGGTGCGCTCATCAGCTGGAGAGGCTGCGAGGCAAAGGCTGCTGCTGATACGCAAACGCCCGATACGGCGTATCGGGCGTTTGTGCAGGAAACAGCCAGCTTCAGTTTCAGGCGTCCAGCAGTATCGACTTGCCGGTCATCTCTTCAGGCTGCGCCAGGCCCAGCAGTTTGAGCATGGTGGGCGCCACGTCCGCCAGGACCCCGCCTTCACGGACTTTCAGCGCACGCTTGCCCACATAGATGAAAGGCACCGGCTCGGTGGTGTGAGCGGTGTGGGCCTGGCCGGTGGACTCGTCGGACATTTGCTCGACGTTGCCGTGGTCGGCGGTGATCAAGGCTTCGCCGCCGACCTTTTCCAGGGCATCGACGATGCGCCCGACACACAGGTCCAGGCATTCCACGGCTTTCACCGCAGCTGCGAACACACCGCTGTGGCCGACCATGTCGCCGTTGGCGTAGTTGACGATGATCACGTCGTAGCGCTGGTGCTCGATGGCATCGACGATCTTGTCGGTGACTTCAGGAGCGCTCATCTCTGGCTGCAGGTCGTAGGTGGCGACTTTCGGCGACGGAATCAGGATGCGTTCTTCACCCGGGAAAGGTTCTTCACGGCCGCCGGAAAAGAAGAAGGTCACATGGGCGTATTTTTCGGTTTCGGCGATGCGCAGTTGGGTCTTGCCGTTTTTCGCCAGATAGTCGCCCAGTACGTTTTCCAGGCTGCCTGGAGCGAAGGCCGCCGGCGCGGGGATGCTGGCGGCATACTGGGTGAGCATGACGAAGCCGGCCAGTTTTGGCTGGCGTGCGCGTGCGAAGTCCTTGAAGTCGTCCTCGACGAAGACCCGGGTCAGCTCGCGGGCGCGGTCGGCGCGGAAGTTCATGAACACCACGGCATCGCCGTCTTCGACCTTGACCGGCTCGCCGATGGTGGTGGCCTTGACGAATTCGTCGCTCTCTTCACGGGCATAGGCGGCTTGCAGGCCTTGCTGGGCGGTGGCGGCGTTGAACTGGCCCTGGCCGTCGACGATCAGGTTGTAGGCCTGGGCCACACGGTCCCAGCGATTGTCGCGGTCCATGGCGAAGTAACGGCCGATCAGGCTGGCGATGCGGCCCTTGCCCAGGGTCTTGAAGGTCTCGTCCAGCAGTTCGATGGACGACTGAGCGCTTTTTGGCGGCGTGTCGCGACCATCGAGGAAGGCGTGCAGGTAGATCTTTTCGGCGCCGCGCTTGAAGGCCAGTTCGGCCATGGCGATCAGGTGGTCCTGGTGGCTGTGCACGCCGCCGTCCGACAGCAGGCCGAGGATGTGTACGGCCTTGTCGGCGGCCACGGCCTTGTCCACGGCCGCGCAAATGGTCGGATTCTCGAAGAACTCACCGTCACGGATGGCCTTGGTCACCCGGGTGAAGTCCTGATACACCACGCGACCTGCGCCCAGGTTCATGTGGCCGACTTCGGAGTTGCCCATCTGTCCGTCCGGCAGGCCGACGTCCATGCCCGAACCGGAGATCAGGCCGTTGGGCATGCTGGCGCACAAGCGGTCCAGGACTGGCTTCTTGGCCGCATAGACGGCATTGGATTCGTGGCTCTCGCTGTGACCGAAGCCATCCAGAATCATCAGGACCAAAGGTTTAGGCGTGGTAGTCATGGCGTCCACTCGTGGCTGGATAGGGAAGTGTTGAAAAAGGAGGTGTGGAAAAACGGAGTGGCAGTTTAAAGCGAAGTTCCAATGGCGTCACCGCCGGGCGGGGTTTGGCCGACCTTGAGGGCTGTGTATACTGGCCGACATTTTAACGCCCTGGAACCTCCTTAGATGGTTGCTCACCTGATTCAATTCGCCACTGAACACTACTTGCTCGTCGGCGCCTTCGCCATCCTGCTGGCTCTGTTGATCGCTCATGAATTGAGCCGCGGTGGCCGCAGCCTCAGCACCCGTGAACTGACTGCGCTGGTCAACAGCGAGCAGGGCGTAGTGATCGATATCCGTCCGTCCAAGGACTTCGCCGCCGGCCACATCGTCGGCGCGCTGAACATTCCCCAGGACAAGCTGGCCGCCCGCGTCGGCGAGCTGGAGAAGCACAAGGCCAAGACCATCATCCTGGTGGACGCCCAAGGCCAGCACGCCGGCACCCACGCCCGTGAGCTGCTGAAGTCCGGTTTCACCGCGGCCAAACTGTCTGGCGGTGTGTCCAGCTGGAAAGCCGACAACCTGCCATTGGTGAAGTAATGCCCAAGGTCATCGTCTACTCCAGTGATTACTGCCCTTATTGCTCGCGGGCCAAGCATCTGCTCGGGAGCAAAGGCGTAGCCTTCGAAGAGATCAAGGTCGATGGCAAGCCGCAGGTGCGCGCCGATATGGCTCAGAAGGCCGGACGCACGTCCGTACCGCAGATCTGGATCGGTGCCACCCATGTAGGTGGTTGTGATGATTTGTTTGCCCTGGAGCGCGCCGGCAAGCTCGACGCGCTGCTGGCGGCCTGAAATTCCTAACCCTATAGACCCCAAGATCAAGAAGGATCTGAGATGACTGACCAACAGAACACTGCTGCTGCCGAAGACGAAAGCGCACCGCAATTCTCCCTGCAGCGCATCTATGTGCGTGACCTGTCCTTCGAAGCGCCGAAAAGCCCGGCCATCTTCCGTCAGCAGTGGGAGCCAAGCGTCGGCCTGGACCTGAACACCCGCCAGAAAGCCCTGGAAGCCGACTTCCACGAAGTGGTGCTGACCCTGTCCGTGACCGTGAAGAACGGCGACGAAGTGGCCTTCATCGCTGAAGTGCAACAAGCCGGCATCTTCCTGATCAAGAACCTGGACGAGGCTTCCATGAGCCACACCCTGGGTGCCTTCTGCCCGAACATCCTGTTCCCTTACGCTCGCGAAGCGCTGGACAGCCTGGTGACCCGTGGTTCATTCCCGGCGCTGATGCTGGCTCCGGTGAACTTCGACGCGCTGTACGCCCAGGAACTGCAACGCCTGCAGTCCGCCGGCGAAAACACCGTTCAGTAAGTACGGGTTGCGGTACGAAAAAAGCGCCTGTAACGGCGCTTTTTTCATGCTCGGGCGTCAGCTGTCCCAACCCTGTAGCCGCTGCCGCAGGCTGCGATCGACCACTAAGTGGGCGCCGTGATCGCGCATGCAAGAAGGCCCCTCGGGCCTTGTCGCAGTCTGCGGCAGCGGCTACAGAGAAGGGTTACTTGAAGCCCAGTTGCCGCCAGCCTTCATAGACGGCCACGGCCACGGTGTTGGACAGGTTCAGGCTGCGGCAGCCTTCGCGCATGGGCAGGCGCAGGCGTTGTTCGCCGGGCAGGGCGTCCAGTACGTCCGCCGGCAGGCCACGGCTTTCCGGGCCGAACAGGAAGGCGTCGCCTTCCTTGAAGCTGGCGTCATGGAAGGGCCGCGAGCCCTTGGTGGTGAAGGCGAACAGGCGCGGATGGCCGAGGCTTTCCAGGCAACTGGCGAGGTCGGCATGGCGTTGCAAGGTGGCGTATTCGTGATAGTCGAGGCCGGCGCGGCGCAGGCGCTTGTCGTCCATTTCGAAACCCAGCGGCTCGATCAAATGCAGGTGGCAGCCGCTGTTGGCGCATAGCCTGATAACGTTGCCGGTATTCGGCGGTATTTCTGGTTGAAAGAGGATGACGTGAAACATGCACGGCTCCGAAGAGAAAGACAGGCTGCATTCTACGCCTGAAGAAGACCCGCGACCGAAGCTAATGCCGAAGGTATTCGGCTCCCTGGCGATTGTCGGGGTGATGGTGGGGCTGATGATTGGCCGCCTGACCCAGCCCGATCCTGTGGAGTTGCAGCAGGTCGAGGTGGCCGCTGATGGCCTGGTGCTGTGGTTCAACCATGAGCCCAAGGTTCACGGCGAACATATCGACGGCGCCGTGGCGTTGCTGTTCGACGCCCAGGGGCGCGTGCAGAACGGTCAGCTACAGGTCAATCAGAAGAATGTGAACTGGCGGGTGCGCCTGGCGGACCGGGGCTTGCTGCTGAATCTGGTGGCCGCCCGTCCGCTGCGGGGCGATTGGGCGGGTAGCGAGGTGGAGGGGCGCTGGCGCCTGGCGATCCACCTGCGGGAGGAATAAAAGAGGGAAACCCCGGCCTGCCTGTACCAAGGCCCCCAAAAGCGGGAGGGGCTGATCGCCTTGGGGGCGATGAGTCCCGGTGTAAAGAAGGGGATTCCCGGCCTGCCTGTACCAGGGTCCCCGAAAGGGTTGTGGGCGCGTCGCTCAAAGCGTGATGAGCCCGGTGTTAAAGAGGGAAGCCCCAGCCTGCCTGTACCGAGGTTCCCGAAACCTTGGGCTCGTCGCGATGCGCGTGATGAGCCCGGTGCTAAAGAGGGAATTCCCGGCCTGCCTGTACCGAGGTTCCCGAAAACGTGGCCCGTCGCTGTGAGCGTGATGGGCCGGGTATTAAAGAGGGGAATCCCCGGCCTGCCTGTACCAAGGTCCCCTAAACTGGGTAGTGATGGGGTTATTGCAGGGGGCGTGCCAACTCTGGCTAGTGCTGCATGAATTGCCTGGACAAAAAGCCAAAAGCCCCGGAATCCGGGGCTTTTGCGTTTTCGAAGGGATAATTTTCAGATTTGAAGGCCAGGCCTTGAATAATGGCGCTGTGCTCGATTGCGGTTCATCGCGCCTTCGAGCAGTGCATGCACCCCATCCTGGTGCACGCACATCCTCGTTGTTGGGGGGAGGGCTCAGCCTTCTTCGCTTTCGTCCTCGTCGCCACCGTCCACCTTCATCCCCAACTCCTTGATCTTGCGGGTCAGGGTGTTGCGGCCCCAGCCCAACAGCACTGCGGCGTCGCGGCGGCGGCCGGCGGTGTGCTTGAGGGCGGTTTCGATCATGATCCGTTCGAAACTCGGCACCGCGCTGTCCAAAAGGCTCGACTGGCCGCGGGCCAGGGCCTGATCGGCCCACTGGCGCAGGGCCTGTTCCCAGTTGGTTACCGGCGCCGAATCCTGGGGCAGGCTCAACAGCTCCGGCGGCAGGTCGCTGATGTGCACCTCGCGCCCCGACGCCATGACGGTGATCCAGCGGCAGGTGTTCTCCAGCTGGCGAACGTTGCCCGGCCAGGGCAGGTTCTTCAGGTATTCCTCGGTTTCGTTCTTCAGCAGCTTGGGTTCCACCGCCAGCTCCTGGGCGGCACGGCTGAGGAAGTGCTTGGCCAGGGTCGGGATGTCTTCGCGACGGTCCGACAGGCGCGGGATATGGATGCGGATCACGTTGAGGCGGTGGAACAGGTCCTCACGAAACTTGCCGGCGTGCACCAGGGTTTCCAGGTTCTGGTGGGTGGCGGCGATGATCCGTACATCGACCTTGACTGGAGTATGTCCACCGACCCGGTAGAACTCGCCATCGGCCAGAACCCGCAGCAGACGAGTCTGGGTATCGGCCGGCATGTCGCCGATTTCGTCGAGGAACAGGGTGCCGCCATCGGCTTGCTCGAAACGTCCACGGCGCAGGTTGGCAGCGCCGGTGAAGGCGCCTTTTTCATGGCCGAACAGCTCGGACTCCATCAGGTCCTTAGGGATAGCCGCCATGTTCAGGGCGATGAACGGCGAAGCCGCCCGCGGGCTGTGGCGATGCAGGGCGTGGGCCACCAGTTCCTTGCCGGTGCCCGACTCGCCGTTGATCAACACCGTGATGTTGGAGTGACTCAGGCGCCCGATGGCGCGGAACACCTCCTGCATCGCCGGCGCTTCGCCGATGATCTCCGGGGTGCGGGCCAGGGTCGGGGCCACTTCCAGGCCCTGCTGCTCCTGAGCATGCTGGTTGGCACGCTTGACCAGGGACACCGCCTCATCCACATCGAATGGCTTGGGCAGGTACTCGAAGGCCCCGCCCTGATAGGAGGCGACAGCGCTGTCCAGGTCCGAATGCGCGGTCATGATGATCACCGGCAGGCGAGGGTGCAGCTCGCGAATCCGCGCTAGCAGGTCGAGGCCGCTGGCACCGGGCATACGGATGTCGGAGATGATCACGTCTGGCTGCTGGCGTGCCAGGCGACTCATCACCCCGTCGGCGCTGTCGAAGCTCTGGGTGGTCATGCCTTCTTGTTGCAAGGCTTTCTCCAGGACCCAACGGATAGAACGGTCGTCATCGACGATCCACACGGTTTCACTACGGCTCATGTCGATGGGCTCCTTGTTCCAGAGGCAGAAAGATCGAGAAGGTGGTGTGGCCGGGATGGCTGTCACATTCGATCAGGCCCTGGTGCTGGCTGATGATGTTCTGAGTAATGGCCAGACCCAGCCCGGTGCCGTCCGGGCGGCCGCTGACCATGGGGAAGAAGAGGGTGTCCTGCAGCTCGGCAGGGATGCCCGGGCCGTTGTCGATGATCTCGATCTTGGTCACCAGGCGATGGCGCACATGGCCGATGGTGAACTGGCGCATGGTGCGGCTGCGCAGGGTGATGCGCCCCAGGCGCATTTCGTTCTGGCTGCTGATGGCTTGCATGGCGTTGCGCACGATGTTGAGCACCGCCTGGATCATCTGCTCGCGGTCGATCAAAACGTCGGGAATGCTCGGGTCGTAATCGCGTACCAGGGTGATGCAGCCCTGGCTTTCGGCTTCCACCAGGCTGCTGACCCGCTCCAGCACTTCATGGATGTTGGTCAGAGCCAGGGACGGCAGCTTGTTCGAGCCCAGCATGCGGTCCACCAGGTTTCGCAGGCGGTCGGCCTCTTCGATGATGACGTTGGTGTAGTCCTTGAGGCTTTCCTCGGGCAGCTCCCGGGCCAGCAATTGTGCGGCGCCGCGAATCCCTCCCAAGGGGTTCTTGATCTCGTGGGCCAGGCCGCGCACCAGCATCTTGCTGGTTTCCTGCTTGGACAGCTGGGCCTCTTCCTTGGTGATGCGCAGCAGCCGGTCGCGGGGGTGGACCTCCAGCAGCAGCAAGGTATCGCCATTGCTGAGGATCGGCGTTACCGCGTAGTCGACGGTCAGGGTCTGGCCGGTCAGGGCGGTGAGCATGGCTTCGCGCTTGGTGAAGGGGTGCGCCTGTTCCACCGCCTGGCGCAGGGAGCTCAGGGCCTCGGCGGATTCGGTGAACAGCTCGCTGATGAATTGCCCATGGCTGCGCTGGCCGCTGATGGCCAGGAGCATCTCCGCCGCCGGGTTCATGTACTCAAGGCGCAGGTCGGCGTTGAGCAGGATGGTGGCGGTGGTCAGGTTGTCCAGAAGCAGACGGTGCAGTGGGTCGCTGATGGTCATGGGTAAGTGGTGACCTCTTTTGAAGCAAGACAATCCGGGGCCGGTCCCGAATTGCGCGCGCGGGTAAGGCGCTGATGTGGAGAAAATGCAAAAACCAAACCAAGGCTCCGAAAAGAAGCGTCCAAGCCCTGAAACAGCCGTTTGAAGCTCGATTGCGTGGCGCTTTGCCAGCCCCGGCGGGTATTTTCGAACCAAAATGGGCTGTAAATGGTCTCCGGGTGCAACTTGTTGCACCAATATAGTGCATGAATCTGCATGGTGCTTGCGCGGTGCTCGACGGTGTGGGAATCAACGCCCGTTTTTCAGCGGCCGCTGTCAGGGAGCGGGTTTAAAGTGCTCGAACCTAATGCTTCAAGGTTTAGGATGCGGCCATGGAAAACGCCCCTCTGCTGTTCCAGCTCCCCGATGACGACACCCTGTACCAGGCCCTTCTGGATCGCGACCCGGCCTATGAAGGCTTTGCCTTTGTCGGGGTGAAAAGTACCGGTGTGTTCTGTCGCCTGACCTGTGCCGCACGCAAGCCCAAGCGTGAGAACACGGTGTTTTTCAGCTCCATCAAGGGCTGCGTCGAAGCGGGATTCCGCGCCTGTCTGCGTTGTCGCCCCCTGGAGCGGGCCGGAGTGCAGGAGCCCTGGGTGCAGACCCTGCTGGATCAGTTGCAAAGCGCTCCCGAACGCCGCTGGTACGAAGACGACCTGAGCCGCCAGGGCCTGGACCCATCCACCGTGCGTCGCGCGTTCAAGCGCTACTTTGGGGTGACCTTCCTGGAAATGGCCCGCCTGCGACGCATGGGCCAAGGCATGCAGCAGCTGTCCTGCGGCGAGTCGGTGATCGAGGCGCAGATCAGCGCCGGCTTTGATTCCGACAGTGGCTTTCGCCGTGCCTTTGCCCGCCTGGCCGGCCAGCCGCCGTCGAACCTGCGGGGGCGCGAGTTGCTCAAGGTGGACTGGTTGCAGACTCCTATCGGCGTGATGCTGGCGGTGGCCGACGCCCAGGTCCTGCATCTGCTGGAGTTTTTCGATCGCCCGGCCCTGGCCAATGAGCTGCAAAACCTGCAAAAGAGCAGCGGCTCCAGCATAGGGTTTGGACGTTTCGCCCCTATCGATCAAATCGAGGCCGAGCTGCAGCGTTATTTCGCCGGAGAAGCCGACGGTTTCCACACTCCCCTGGCGATGAACGCCTCGTCCTTTACCCGAACGGTATGGCAGGCCTTGCGCGCCATCCCTCTGGGCAGTACCTGCAGTTATGCCGAAGTAGCGAGCCGGATCGGCTCGCCGTCAGCGGTGCGTGCCGTGGCCCGGGCCAACGGCGCCAATCAGATCGCCATCGTCATCGCCTGTCACCGGGTCATTGGTAGCGATGGCGCGCTGACCGGCTACGGCGGCGGACTGTGGCGCAAGCGCTGGCTGCTGGAGCACGAGCGCCGCATGGGCACTGCGCAGGTTCACTCCGCGAGCGGGCTGTAGCGGGGCGGTTGAAGTGGGCTCAGCGGCGATGGGCCCGCAGCAGGGTGAAGGTGATCGGCGCGCTCTGCTGCAGGACCCGCTCGCCGCCTAGGACCTGCACTGCCAGGCGATGTTGGCCACGGTCGATATTCACCAGCGGCAACTCAGGACCCCGGCTCGGGGTTCCATACGCCTGATCGTCCAGCAGCAGACGCAGGCGATGCTGCGGCTGCAAGTCCGGCACCAGCGCTACCTGCACCGTGAAGCTGCCGTTGTTGGCCCGCAGCGCGCCGTGCTCTGGCACGCCCCGCAACTGCAGTTGTGCGTAAGGTTCTGCGCTGGCGGGCAGCGCCGTTATCCACAGCAGGCAAAAAGCAGCGACGCGCATCACGGTGATTCCAGCCCTTTACAGGTTCGCGGTTGAAAGGCTCAGCATAGGGCGGCGCGAGGCTGGGCGCGGGCGCGGTTAACCTTTGAACACACATAACTCCGCGGTGGCGCGGACCATTGCCAGTTGGCGCAACGGGTCGCGGCTGGCGGCCTGATTGGCCTGGGCCAGCCATTGCGGGCATTGGCGATCGCCGGCATGGGGGCTGAAGTCGGCCAGTTGCTGCAACAGGCGTTTTTGTAACTGATCAAGTTGTGGACGGATCTGTCCGGCCAGGTCCTGGCGCGGGGTGTCTGGCGCCCGGCCTTGCAGGTGCCAGCTGGACAGCCTGGCGTACTGCACCAGTTTGTTGGCTTCGATCTGGGCGGCGAAGAACTGCCCAACCCTTTCCTCGCTCAGGTGATAGGTGGCGGCCTGGGCCGTGGCGCCGGCAATTACCTGCTGTTCCCGAGGACGGTCCTCGACCGCCTTGTGGCTGTCCCATTTGCTCAGGGCTACCTGATCGGCAATGGCCAGGCGTTCGCCGATGCTGCCGAGCAACGGGGCGAGAGCGGCGGGGGCTTCGGTGGCGCAGGCGGCTGTGGTGAGCAGGCTGCAGGTGAGGGCGAGGCACAAGTTGAGGCGCGAAGTCATGGGCGGGCTCGGCAGATAAGAGAAGGGCGGCGGCCATGATGCACGCAACCACCCCGGGCGTGGCAAATGCGCGGGCATAAAAAAGGCCTCCCGAAGGAGGCCTCTTGATCACGCGGCTTGCGCCGACGCTACCGGATCAGCAGCTGTAGTACAGCTCGTATTCCAGTGGGTGTACGAAGGTACGGACCTTGATCTCTTCTTCGCTTTTCAGGGCGATGTAAGCGTCGATGAAGTCGTCGCTGAAAACGCCGCCTTTGGTCAGGAACGCACGACCTTTGTCCAGCTCTTCCAGGGCTTCCTTCAGGCTGCCGCAAACTTGTGGGATCTCTTTGGCCTCTTCAGGCGGCAGGTCGTACAGGTTTTTGTCAGCGGCGTCGCCAGGGTGGATCTTGTTCTGGATACCGTCCAGGCCGGCCATCAGCAGAGCAGCGAAGGCCAGGTATGGGTTGGCAGCCGGGTCCGGGAAACGGGCTTCGATACGGCGGGCTTTAGGGCTCGACACGTAAGGAATACGGATCGAAGCGGAACGGTTGCGTGCCGAGTAGGCCAGCATGACCGGGGCTTCGAAGCCTGGAACCAGACGCTTGTAGGAGTTGGTGGCCGGGTTGGTGAAGCCGTTCAGGGCCTTACCGTGCTTGATGATGCCGCCGATGAAGTACAGAGCGGTATCGGACAGGCCGGCATAGCCTTCGCCAGCGAAGGTGTTCTTGCCGTCTTTCCAGATCGACATGTGCACGTGCATGCCCGAGCCGTTGTCACCGTACAGTGGCTTAGGCATGAAGGTGGCGGTGCGACCGTAGGCGTCGGCCACGTTGTGCACGACGTATTTCAGGGTCTGGGTTTCGTCGGCCTTCTTCACCAGGGTGTTGAACTTGACGCCGATTTCGTTCTGGCCGGCAGTCGCCACTTCGTGGTGATGAACTTCAACGGTCAGGCCCATTTCTTCCAGTGCGTTGCACATGGAGGTACGGATTTCGTGGTCGTGGTCGAACGGTGGAACCGGGAAGTAGCCGCCTTTGACGCCTGGACGGTGGCCCTTGTTGCCGCCTTCGATGTCCTGGTCGGACATCCAGGAACCTTGTTCGGAGTAGATCTTGAACATGGAACCGGAGATGTCGGACTTGAATTTCACTTGGTCGAAGATGAAGAACTCTGGCTCTGGACCGGCGAATACGGTGTCGCCGATGCCGGTGGCTTTCAGGTGCTCTTCGGCGCGCTTGGCAATGGCGCGTGGGTCGCGGTCGTAACCTTGCATGCTCGAAGGTTCGATGATGTCGCAGACCAGGATCAGGGTCGGTTCTTCTGTGAACGGGTCCAGCACGGCGGTTTCGTCGTCCGGCATCAGGATCATGTCGGAGGCTTCGATGCCTTTCCAGCCAGCGATGGAGGAACCGTCGAACATCTTGCCGGATTCGAAGAAGTCTTCATCCAGCGCATCACGGGCCGGCATGGTCACGTGATGTTGAGTGCCCTTGGTGTCAGTGAAGCGCAGATCAATCCATTTGACGTCATGATCTTTGATGAGTTGAACCGACTTCGACATAGTGTCCTCCGGGTGGCTTCGGGCTTGGTGTTGGAGTGCCCTTAGAATGTGGGTGATGCCGGCGCGAATACTCTGCCATGGCAACCTGCCTCACAAGGGAGCAAATTGCATGCCAGTGCCCCGAGATGGGTTTTCTGCCCCAAAATCACGCTTTCTGCGGCGGATTTGGCGTAATGCCGGCATTTGGCGCACTGCAATGTAGCGTCTTCTTTGGTAAATGACCCGTTTTGGTGCGCCTAAAACCTTCTGCACATTAATTGGTTAAACCTTGAGCAATTTCCGCTATAATCCGCGCCCCCCTTTTTCGGCTGGCCCAGCGCGCGCAGTTTTCATGAAACTAATCGTTAAAGTTTTCCCGGAAATCACCATCAAGAGCCGCCCGGTACGGATGCGTTTCATCCGTCAGTTGGCCAAGAACATCCGTGCCGTGCTCCGCGATCTGGACCCGGCCGTGGTGGTCAATGGTGTGTGGGACAACCTCGAGCTGGAAACCGCCCTCAGCGAGCCCAAGGCCCTGAAGGAGCTGACCGAGCGCCTGAGTTGCATGCCCGGCATCGCGCATTTCCTACAGGTTGACGAGTACCCGCTGGGCGACTTCGACGACATCGTTGCCAAGTGCAAGCAGCACTTCGGCGAGGCCTTGCCCGGGAAGATTTTCTCGGTGCGCTGCAAGCGTGCCGGCAAGCATGAATTCAGCTCCATGGACGTGGAAAAGTACGTCGGCAGCCAGCTGCGTCGGCAGTGCGGTGCCGCCGGCATTTCCCTCAAAGAGCCGGAAATCGAAGTGCGGATGGAAATTCGCGACCAACGGTTGTTCGTGATCCACAGCCAGCACAACAGTATCGGCGGCTACCCGCTGGGCGCCCTGGAGCAGACCCTGGTGCTGATGTCCGGCGGCTTCGACTCCACGGTCGCCGCTTATCAGGTCATGCGCCGTGGCTTGATGAGCCACTTCTGCTTCTTCAATCTGGGCGGCCGTGCCCACGAACTGGGCGTGATGGAAGTCGCGCACTATATATGGAAGAAGTACGGCAGCTCCCAGCGGGTGCTGTTCGTCAGCGTGCCGTTCGAGGAAGTGCTCGGGGAAATTCTCGGCAAAGTCGACAACAGTCATATGGGCGTCATTTTGAAGCGTATGATGTTGCGTGCCGCCTCAAGCATCGCCGACCGTCTGCACATCGATGCACTGGTGACTGGCGAGGCGATTTCCCAGGTGTCCAGCCAGACGTTGCCCAACCTGTCGGTGATCGACTGCGTGACCGAGAAGCTGGTGCTGCGCCCGCTGATTGCCAGCCACAAGCAGGACATCATCGACCTGGCCGAAGAGATCGGCACCGCCGACTTCGCCAAGCACATGCCGGAGTACTGCGGGGTCATCTCGGTGAACCCCAAGACCCATGCCAAGCGCCATCGCGTCGAGCATGAAGAGAAAGAATTCGATATGGCGGTGCTCGAGCGTGCGATCGAGCGGGCCAAGCTGGTGCCGATCGATCGGGTGATCGACGAGTTGGGCCAGGATTTGCAGATTGAAGAAGTCAGTGAGGCGCTGGCCGGTCAGATCGTCATCGACATCCGTCACCCGGATGCCCAGGAAGACGACCCGCTGGAGCTTGCTGGCATCGAAGTACAAGCGCTGCCGTTCTATGCATTGAACGCCCGCTTCAAGGAACTGGACCCTACGCGCCAGTACCTGCTGTATTGCGACAAAGGCGTCATGAGTCGCCTGCATGCTCACCATCTGCTCAGTGAGGGACATGCCAATGTGCGCGTTTATAGACCGAGCTAAGTGCCCGGGGATGTTCGCCTGTGGCTTGCGTCACCGGCCCCCCGACGCCGCCGTCCAGCTGTAACGGCCAGGCCTGACTCTATTGTTAATCGCTGCCAGCATTTGTCAGCACACCGAATCCTCTGATCGAGATACACAAGTGATCGAAAATCTACGCAACATCGCCATCATTGCCCACGTTGACCATGGTAAGACCACCCTGGTAGACAAACTCCTGCGTCAATCCGGCACCCTGGAGCGCAACGAGCTCAACGACGAGCGCGTGATGGACTCCAACGACCAGGAAAAAGAACGCGGTATTACCATTCTGGCGAAAAACACCGCCATCAACTGGAACGGCTACCACATCAACATCGTGGACACCCCGGGCCACGCCGACTTCGGCGGCGAAGTTGAGCGCGTAATGTCCATGGTCGACTCCGTGCTGCTGCTGGTCGACGCTCAAGACGGCCCGATGCCGCAAACCCGTTTCGTGACCAAGAAGGCGTTCGAAGCCGGCCTGCGTCCAATCGTGGTAATCAACAAGGTTGACCGTCCGGGCGCGCGTCCTGACTGGGTTCTGGACCAGATCTTCGATCTGTTCGACAACCTGGGTGCCACCGAAGAACAGCTGGACTTCAAAGTCGTCTACGCCTCGGCCCTGAACGGCATTGCCGGTCTGGACCACACCGAAATGGCTGAAGACATGACCCCGCTGTACCAGTCGATCGTCGACAACGTGCCAGCGCCAAGCGTTGACCGTGACGGTCCGTTCCAGATGCAGGTTTCCGCTCTGGACTACAACAGCTTCCTGGGTGTGATCGGCGTTGGCCGTATCGCTCGCGGTCGCGTCAAGCCCAACACCCCGGTTGTGGCCATCGACGTCAACGGCAAGCGCCGTAACGGTCGTATCCTCAAGCTGATGGGTCACCACGGCCTGCACCGTGTAGACGTTGAAGAAGCCGCTGCTGGCGACATCGTCTGCATCAGCGGTTTCGACGAGCTGTTCATCTCCGACACCCTGTGCGATCCGACTGTTGTCGAAGCGATGAAGCCACTGAGCGTCGACGAGCCAACCGTTTCCATGACCTTCCAGGTCAACGACTCGCCATTCTGCGGTAAAGAAGGCAAGTTCGTGACCAGCCGTAACATCAAGGAACGTCTGGACAAAGAGCTGCTGTACAACGTTGCTCTGCGCGTTGAAGAAGGCGACTCGGCTGACAAGTTCAAGGTTTCCGGCCGTGGTGAGCTGCACCTGTCGGTACTGATCGAAACCATGCGTCGCGAAGGCTTCGAGATGGGCGTTGGCCGTCCTGAAGTGATCATCCGTGAAGTGGATGGCGTGAAGCAGGAACCGTTCGAAAACGTCACCATCGACATCCCTGAAGAATCCCAGGGCAAGGTCATGGAAGAGATGGGCCTGCGTAAGGGCGACCTGAGCAACATGGTTCCGGATGGCAAGGGCCGTGTACGCCTGGAATACAACATTCCAGCCCGTGGTCTGATCGGTTTCCGTAACCAGTTCCTGACCCTGACCAACGGTGCAGGCATCCTGACCTCGATCTTCGATCGCTACGCTCCGATGAAGTCCGGCCACATGTCCGGCCGTCAGAACGGCGTCCTGGTATCGGTAGAAACCGGCAAGGCCCTGACCTACTCCCTGGAAACCCTGCAGGCGCGCGGCAAGCTGTTCGTCGAGCACGGCCAGGAAATCTACAACGGTCAGATCGTTGGTCTGAACAGCCGTGACAACGACCTGGGCGTCAACCCTACCAAGGGCAAGAAGCTCGACAACATGCGTGCTTCGGGTAAAGACGAAACCATCGCCCTGGTTCCACCTGTTCGCTTCACCCTGGAACAGGCTCTGGAATTCATCCAGGACGACGAGCTGTGTGAAGTGACTCCTAAGTCCATCCGTCTTCGCAAGAAGATCCTGGACGAAGGCGAGCGTACTCGCGCTGCCAAGAAAGCCAAGAACTGAGTCTTTAGTTCCGGCTGAATGAAAACGCCCCCGGTCGCGAGACCGGGGGCGTTTTTTTATGCCTGGAGAAAACCTGTAGCCGCTACCGAGCCTGCGAGGCTGCGACCGGGCGCGCAGCGGCCGTCAACCCAGGCGGCGCGTAGTGCCTGAGCTACCGTGCTGGCCGTCTTGCGGCTGCCTTGCAGCCGTTCGCAGCCTCGCGCTGCTCGGCAGCGGCTACAGCAGCGTTAGCTGCGGTGGGAGGTGGGCAGCCTTAGCAGCCTGAAGGGCAGGGGATCAGAAACGTTCCAGGGTTCGACTGCTGGTATTGGTCGGGCGCTCCTGGGGCTTGGGCTTGTAGGCGCAGTAGCCCGGGCGCGGGCCGATCTTCGGGTGGTTGCGGCAGGTGTCCGGGCGCTTGTCATAAATGGTGCACAGGCGGCTTTTACGATCCAGATACAGGCAGTCGTTGTTGCTCATGCGCTGCAAGGTGAAGATTTCCGACTTCTGGTTGTAGCGCTCGACGATGCCTTCTTTCTGCAGGCGCTTGGCAATGTTCTTCGCCGGTTCGCCGCGCTCGAATTCGTCGACGATACCAATGCGGATCAGGTCCTTGATCTTCACTTCCACCGGCAGGGTGCAGCAGCTGGACATGCAGGAACCGCACATGGGCGCGGTGTATTTGGCCCAGGTATCGAGACGGTCGATTTCCGCGGCGGCGATCAGATTGGACTTCATCAAGGTGGTGCTTCCGGCATGTTCCAGGGCGCGCGATCATACCGGGACTGGTGGATTTTTGAACGACTTTAGGTCGGATTTTTCTTGTGTTCCTTGCGATTAGTCCCTGGCGGCACGGCATCTGCATCTTTTTCCCCGCAGGCGCGCAAGGCTCTCTCGTGAGTCGAGCCATTTGAGACAGCGCCGAACCAGAGCCTTCGCTCCGTGTCAGACCGACTAGGCTCAGACCATTCCATGCTCACTGTGTATCTCGTCAGAGGTCGTATCGATGACTCAGGAATCCCTTGTTCGTGACGCTGAGGTGGCCGCCTTTCGCGAAGCCGTCTTGACCAAACTCACCTACGCGGTTGGCAAAGACCCGGATCACGCCTTCGACCACGACTGGTTCGAGGCCATTGCCCTGGCGGCGCGGGACCATATGGTCGATCACTGGATGGATCACACGCGACAGATGTACCGCAAGGGTCAGAAGCGGGTGTATTACCTGTCCCTGGAGTTCCTGATCGGTCGCTTGCTGTTTGACAGCCTGAGCAATCTTGGCCTGCTGGACGTGGCCCGCGAGGCCCTCACCGATCTGGGGGTGGACCTGGAACGCATCCGCCTGCTGGAGCCCGATGCGGCCCTGGGCAATGGTGGCTTGGGGCGCCTGGCGGCGTGTTTCATGGAGAGCATGTCGACCCTGGGCCTGGCCGGTCACGGCTACGGTATCCGTTACGAGCACGGCCTGTTCCGCCAGGCGATTGTCGACGGTTGGCAGCAGGAACAGACCGAACACTGGCTGGATTTCGGCAACCCCTGGGAGTTCGAGCGCCCCGAGGTGATCTACTCCATCGGCTTTGGCGGCAGCGTCGACAGCGTGACCGACGAAGCGGGCAACATTCGCCAGGTCTGGCGGCCGGTGGAAACCGTCAGGGCGGTGGCCTATGACACCCCAGTGGTGGGCTGGCGTGGGGCCAGCGTCAACACCTTGCGTCTGTGGCGGGCCCGGGCCATGGAGGATTTGCACCTGGAGCGCTTCAACGCCGGTGACCACCTGGGGGCGGTGGCAGAAGTGGCCCGGGCCGAGAGCATCTCCCGGGTGCTGTACCCGGCCGACAGCACCGAGGCGGGCCAGGAACTGCGTCTGCGCCAGGAGTACTTTTTCGTCTCGGCGTCGTTGCAGGATTTGCTGCGGCGCCACAAGAACATGCACGACTCGGTGCTCAGTCTCGGCGAGCACGCGGCCATCCAGCTCAATGACACCCACCCGTCGATCGCTGTGGCCGAGCTGATGCGCCAATTGGTGGACCTGCACGGCATTGCCTGGGATGCGGCGTGGCAGGTCACCGTGCAAACCCTGTCCTACACCAACCACACCCTGTTGCCCGAGGCCCTGGAAACCTGGCCGGTGGGCCTGATGGAGCGCATGCTGCCGCGGCACATGCAGATCATCTATTTGATCAACGCCCAGCACATCGACTCGTTGCGGGCCAAGGGCATGCACGATTTCGACGTGCTGCGGGCGGTGTCGCTGATCGAGGAAGACAACGGCCGCCGGGTGCGCATGGGCAACCTGGCGTTCCTCGGCTCCCACAGCGTCAATGGCGTGTCCGGCCTGCACACCCAGCTGATGCGCAGCACGGTGTTCTCCGAGCTGCACAAGCTGTACCCGGAGCGGATCAACAACAAGACCAACGGCATCACCTTCCGCCGCTGGCTGTATCAGGCCAACCCGCAACTGACCGAAATGCTGGTGGACGTCCTGGGCCCCGAGCTGCTGGACAATCCCGAGGCGCTGCTACTGGGGCTGGAACCCTTCGCCGAGAAAGCCGCCTTTCGCAAGCAGTTCGCCGAACAGCGGCTGCACAGCAAGCGTGCTTTGGCGGCGATCATCCATGAGCGCCTGGGCATCGCGGTCAACCCGGCGGCGCTGTTTGATGTGCAGGTCAAGCGTATTCACGAGTACAAGCGCCAGTTGCTCAACCTGCTGCATACCGTGGCGCTGTACCAGGCGATCCGCGCCGAGCCGGAAACCGATTGGGTGCCCCGGGTGAAGATCTTTGCCGGCAAGGCGGCCGCCAGTTATCACCAGGCCAAGCTGATCATCAAACTGACCAACGACATCGCCCGTACGGTGAACAGCGACCCGACTGTACGTGGCTTGCTCAAAGTGGTGTTCCTGCCCAACTACAACGTCAGCCTGGCGGAAAGCATCATTCCCGCCGCCGACCTGTCGGAGCAGATCTCCACCGCCGGCTTCGAGGCTTCGGGCACCAGCAACATGAAGTTCGGCCTCAACGGCGCCCTGACCATCGGCACCCTGGATGGTGCCAACGTCGAAATGTGCGAGCAGGTGGGCGCCGAACATATGTTCATCTTCGGTCTCAGCGCCCAGCAGGTGGAGGCGCGCAAGCGCAATGGCGAATTCAGCGCGGTGCCGGATATCGCCGCCTCCCATCGGCTCAGCGATGTGCTGCAGGCGATTCGTGGCGGGGTGTTCTCCCCGGATGATCCGTCGCGTTACACCGGGCTGATCGATTCGCTGATCGACTACGACCGGTTCCTGGTCTGCGCCGATTTCGATGCCTACTGGAGTGCCCAGGCTCGGGTCGAGGAGCGTTGGCACGACGCCAAGGAATGGTGGCGTTCGGCGGTGCTCAACACGGCGCGCATGGGCTGGTTTTCCTCGGACCGGACCATCCGTGAATACGCCACGCAGATCTGGAAGGCGCTGGAGTGAGGCGTTTGGGAGAATTCTCAAACTGTGCATAAGGCCCAACGTTTGTTGGGTCGGGTCGATATACTGAGCGCCGATTTTATCTCCCGGATGGTGTCTTTCGGGCCACGCTCGGCTTCCAATCGGGGACAGACCTTCGCCGGCAAGCCGGCGCCTACAATCTCCGTAGGGGCCGGCTTGCCGGTGAACGCGTCAACACAGCTGTACCTGTCCTTTAGTGGACCGCTTAGGGATATCGACACATGCAATGGATGTTCATGCTGTTGGGGTTGGTGCTGGGGTGGATCGTTGATGAGTCCATCAGTGATGCCCTGATCGGTGCCCTGCTGGGCCTGGCTGTCGGCCTGGCCATTCGCTTCGGCGCCCTGCATCGTCAGGTTGTCGACCAGCACCGCGAGCTGGAACAGGCGAAAAAGGCCCTGGCCACCCTGGGCCAGCGTCTTGCGCTGTTGGAAAGCAACGCTAGCCCCGCCGCCGAACCTGCGGCCGAACCCCTGGTCAATGCCCCGCTTGCCGAGGCTCGCGCAGGCACGAGCGCCGCGGCGGAACGCGAAGACCTGCCTGAATTCATTCTTGATGAAGTCCAGCCTGTGGAGCCGGCTGCCCCCGAGCTGGTCTGGGAGCTGCCCGCTGCGGTGCCCCCTGCCACGGCAATCCAAGCCAGCCAGCCGCTGCCGGAGTCGGTCTGGCAACCCGGGCCCCAGGTGGCGTCCCGGGAGCCACAGCCAGCTGCGGCCCCTATGGACCTGCAACCGAACCTGATCGAACGCGCCATCAGCGGTGCACGCAACTGGCTGTTTGGCGGCAACACCGTGCTGCGGGTCGGCGTGGTGCTGTTGTTCCTCGGCCTGGCCTTCCTCCTGCGCTATGCCACCGAAGGCATGGTGGTACCCATTGAATTGCGTTATGCCGGAGTGGCGGCCAGCTCCCTGGGCCTCTTGGGGCTGGGTTGGTGGCTGCGGCGACGCAACAGCAATTACGCGCTGATGCTCCAGGGCACCGGCATCGCCGTGCTCTACCTGACGGTGTTCGCGGCCATGCGCCTGCATCCGTTGCTCGACCCTTCTGCGGCTTTGGGCCTGCTGGTGGCCGTGACCGTGTTTTCGGCGATCCTGGCCATTACCCAGGATGCCCTGGGTCTGGCGGCGGCCGCCGCCCTGGGCGGTTTTGCCGCGCCCATCCTGACGTCCACCGGCGCCGGCAGCCATGTGGCGCTGTTCAGCTACTTCGCCCTGCTCAATGCCGGCATCCTCGGCATTGCCTGGTTCAAGGCCTGGCGCCTGCTGAACCTGATCGGCTTTGTCGGCACCTTCGGCATCGGTTTCGCCTGGGGCCTGCGCTCCTATGCCCCGGAGCTGCTGTGGAGTACCGAGCCGTTCCTGATCCTGTTCTTCCTCATGTACCTGGCCATTGGCCTGCTGTTCACCCGGCGCAAGCTGCTGGAAATGACCGATGCTCCGGCGGACGCCGATCGTCAGGCGCTGCTGCACTGGTCCGCACGCAAGGGTGACTACGTCGATGGCAGCCTGCTCTTCGGCCCGCCGTTGGTGGCTTTCGGTTTGCAACTGGCGCTGGTCCGGCATCTGGAGTTCGCGGCGTCTTTCAGTGCCCTGGCCCTGGGCTTGATCTACATGGTCCTGGCGCGGGTGCTGATGGGCGGTCGCGCCCTGTTGCTGGGGGAAACCTGCCTGGCCCTGGGTGTGATTTTCGCCAGCCTGGCCATTCCGTTGGGTCTGGATGCGCGCTGGACGTCCGCGGCCTGGGCCGTGGAGGGCGCGGGGATCTTCTGGCTCGGCCTGCGTCAGCAGCGACCATTGGCCCGGGCCTTCGCCTTGCTGTTGCAGGTGGGCTCGGCCCTGGCTTTCCTCAGCGAATTGAGTCCCGGGAACACCAGCCTGCTGGCCGGTGCGCCTTTGGGGGCATTGCTGCTCGGTGGCGCGTTGCTGTTCAGCTTCGACCAACTGCGACGGGCCGATAAGTCCTTGCCTTCGACCTGGGAGCAGGGCATTGCGCCGCTCTTGGGGGTGCTTGGGCTGGGTTTCCTGTATCTGCTGGCGCCCTTGTTCTTCTTCACCCAGGGCACGGCCATCAGTTGGGCCCTGGCCGGGCTGGTGACCTTGTGGGTCGGCCTGCGCCTGCAATCGCGGGCCTTCCTGTTCACGGCATTTGGCGTCCAGTTGCTCGGCGGGGCCTTGTTCCTGATGCGCCTGCAAGGGGCGGACGGCGACGCCAGCGCGGTCTTCAGTGCCGGCTGGAGCGGCCTGATGAGCGCCTCGCTGATTGGGCTGGCGCTGATTGGCGGCATGCTCCTGGCCGCCCGCAATGACATGGTGCGCAAGGACCCGCGCTTGTTGCGGGGGCTGTCGGTGGTGCTGCTGGCGGGCTTGATGATGATCAACCTGGCGGTGCTGTTTGTGCTGCCTTGGCGTACCGCCAGTGGGGTCTGGGCCGCCAGCGGGCTGTTGATCATCTGGCTCAGCCTGTACTTGCAGCAGCGGGCCAGTTTTGTCTTTGGCCTGGTGCTCCAGGTGATTGGCGGCAGCACCTTCCTGCTGGCCGGCTCGGACTGGTATTTCGTGGCGGTGGCGGACGCTGCGCGGCCCCTGGCCAATGGCGACTTCTGGACGCCGATGGTCCTGGCCCTGGCGGCGCTGGTCGGGGCCTGGCGCTTGCAGCGGGGCCATCATGGCTCGGCGTTCGATGCCTTGAGTCTGGGGCGCCTGTCCGACCTGTTGTTGGCCTGGGGGGCTTGCTGGTGGGCCTTTACTTGGCTCAAGGAGGTACTGCGCTTCGCCCCGGCCCATTGGCAGGCGAGCCTGTTGCTGCTGATCACCGCCGCCAGCGTGCTGCTCTGCGCGCTGCTGGCGGTGCGCCTGCAGTGGAAGTCCCTGGGGCTGGTGTGCAGCCTGCTGATACCGGTGGGCGCCCTGGTGCTGCTGGCGGCTTGGGCACCGCGTTATCACCCGGCGGCGGATCTGGGCTGGCTGGCCTGGACCCTGCTGTTCGCCGTGCACTTCTTCAGTCTGCGGCGCCTGGCGGCATGGCTGCCGACGCGGGTCCTGAGCATCGCCCATGTGCTGGGTTGCTGGCTGCTGCTGGGGGTGTTGGCGCAGGAACTGCGCTACGCCTTGCTGCTGTTGTCCGAGCAGTACAACGCCTGGCGCTGGCTGGGCTGGGCGATCCTGCCGAGCCTGTACCTGGTGGCCATGGCCGCGCCGCGCCATTGGCCGTGGCCGGTTGCCGCGCATTCCAGGGAGTACCGCCTGTATGCCGCGCTGCCCCTGGCGGTGTTGATGCTGGGCTGGTTCTGGCTGGCCAATACCTTCAGCGACGGCCGAGCCGAGCCGTTGCCTTACTTGCCGCTGCTCAATCCCCTGGAGCTGGGGCTGCTGTTTGCCCTGTTCGGGGTCTATGTGTGGTCCCGCAGCGCGGTGCAGGTGCTGGCGCTTCGGAGCGATTACGCCGAGCGCGGCGCCCAGTTGGTGGCGGGGGTTTCCCTGTTCGCCTTCTTCACCGTGCTGGTCATGCGCGCGGCTCATCATTGGAGCGGTGTGCCGTTCCAGGCGGATGCGTTGCTTGAGTCGATGATGGTCCAGGCCGGGCTGTCCATCGTCTGGACCCTGATTGCCCTGGGCTTGATGATTGGCGGGCATGTGCGCCATCGCCGCGAAGTCTGGCTGATCGGCGCGGCGTTGATCGCGGTGGTGGTGGCCAAGCTGTTCCTGGTGGAGTTGAGCAACCGTGGCGGGCTGGCGCGGATCGTCTCTTTCATCGGGGTTGGTGTGTTGTTGCTGGTGGTGGGGTATTTCGCCCCCTTGCCGCCTAAGCGGGTCGAGGCCGAGCCTGAAGCCGGCAAGCCCTTGAATGAAGGAGTGTCGTCTTGAGTCAGAAGTTGAACCTGGGCTGGTGGGGGGCTGCGGGCCTGTGTGTGGCGTTGTCCGCCGTGGCCCAGGACAAGCCCGGGGACTTCAAGTCCCAGGTGCCCTTGACCCTGAGCGGCGAAGGCCCCTGGTACCGCCTGGAGCTGCCGCTCGCCGTGCAGCTCCAGGCCAGCCAGACCGATCTGCGGGATGTTCGCGTGTTCAACGCCGCCGGCGAGCCCCAGGCCTATGCCGTGGCCCGTCAGCAGGCGCAGACTCGCGAGCAGCGCAGCCTTACTGATGTGAAGTGGTTCCCGCTGTACAACTCGGCGCAAGCTGGCGACAGCATCCCCAGTGTGCGGGTGCAGTCCAACGCCAATGGCACGCTGGTGGAAGTGCAGCCGGCCACTGAGTTGGAGGCGGGTGAAGAAGTCCTGCGAGGCTGGTTGCTGGATGCCAGCGCCATCAAGGCGCCGCTGCAACAACTGGTGCTGGACTGGACCAGTGAGCGCGACGGTTTCCAGCGTTTCAGCATCGAGGCCAGTGACGATCTGCAGCACTGGCAATCCTGGGGAGAAGGCCAGGTGGCACGGCTGTCGTTTGCCGACGAGCGGGTCGAGCAGCATGAGGTGGCTTTGCCCGGGCAGTCGGCACGTTACCTGCGCTTGCTGTGGAACACCCCGCAGGCGGCGCCGGTGCTCACTTCCGCGCAGTTGCAGAGCAGTACCACCAGCAGCCTGCCGTCGCCGCTGGTGTGGTCGCAACCGCTGGGCGGCACGGCCGCCAAGGCCGGTGAGTACAGTTGGCAGTTGCCCAAGGGGCTGAATGTCGAGCGCGTGCGGGTCGAGCTCAAACAGGCCAATAGCCTGGCGCCCGCAACATTGTACGGACGCCGTGAGAGCAGCCTGCCCTGGCAGCCCCTGAGCAATGGCCTGCTGTACCGCCTGACCCAGAATGGCCAGGACGTGCAGCAGAACGAACTGCAATTGCCGGGGCAGACCGTGCAGCAGCTCAAATTGACAGTGGATGAGCGTGGCGGCGGCCTGGGCGCCGAGGCGCCGACCCTGCAATTTGCCGTGCGCGGCACGCAACTGGTGTTCCTGGCTCGTGGCGCCGGGCCCTATACCCTGGCGCTGGGCAACCCGACCGCAACAGCGGCCAACCTGCCGTTGGCCACCCTGATTCCTGACTACAGTCCGCAGCGTCTCAAGGAACTGGGCCAGGCCAAGGTCGAGGGCGCGGCGCAACTGACGACGTCCACTGCGGCGTCGCCGGACGTCGCCGTGGCCAGCGGGCCTGACTGGAAAAAAATCGGCCTGTGGGCGGTGCTGCTCCTGGGGGTACTGGCATTGGCCGGCATGGCCTTCAGTCTGCTGCGCAAGCCGGCGGTCAAATCCTGAGCGGTTGCGGGGATGGCAGAGGGCGCTGTGGCCAGTCATGCCTGGGGTTTTGTGGCTACGCTGAAACCGGTGCCTGAACTCTATCTGCCGGTTCCCTGTCTGAGAGGAGGAAATGCGCCCCGACTCGCGTTAAACTGCGCGGGTTTTTAGTCCCCCCATTCCTCCGGAGCCTTCCATGTCCCGCGTTACCCTGAGTCGCTATTTGATTGAGCAGACCCGCAGCAACAACACTCCTGCCGATCTGCGCTTCCTGATCGAAGTGGTGGCGCGTGCTTGCAAGGAGATCAGCCACGCTGTGTCCAAAGGCGCCCTGGGTGGTGTTCTGGGCAGCATGGGCACGGAAAACGTGCAGGGCGAAGTGCAGAAGAAGCTCGACGTGATCTCCAACGAGATCCTCCTGGAAGCCAACGAATGGGGCGGTCACCTGGCCGGCATGGCGTCCGAGGAAATGGACAATGCCTACCAGATCCCGGGCAAATACCCGAAAGGCGCCTACCTGCTGGTATTCGACCCGCTGGACGGTTCGTCGAACATCGATATCAACGCGCCTGTTGGCACCATCTTCTCGGTGCTGCGTTGCCCGAATGAGTACCTGAGCCAGAACGAAGCCTTGAACGAAAAGGCCTTCCTGCAGCCGGGCACCCAGCAGGTTGCTGCCGGTTACGCCATCTACGGCCCGCAGACCATGCTGATCCTGACCCTGGGTCATGGCGTCAAGGGCTTCACCCTGGACCGTGAAATGGGCAGCTTCGTGCTGACCCACGAAGACATCAAGATCCCGGAATCCACCCAGGAATTCGCCATCAACATGTCCAACGAGCGTCACTGGGAAGCTCCGGTCAAGCGCTACGTGAGTGAGCTGCTGGCCGGCGACACCGGGCCACTGAAAAAGAACTACAACATGCGCTGGGTCGCGGCCATGGTCGCCGACGTGCACCGTATCCTGACCCGTGGCGGCTTGTTCATGTACCCACGCGACAGCCGCGAGCCGGAGAAGCCGGGCAAACTGCGGCTGATGTACGAAGCCAATCCGATGTCCTTCCTCATCGAACAGGCTGGCGGTTCTTCTACCGACGGTCGCCAGCGCATCCTCGACATTCAGCCTGAAGGCCTGCACCAGCGTGTTGCCGTATTCCTTGGTTCCAAGGAAGAAGTGGCTCGTGTGACGGGCTACCACAAGGAATAAGACATGGCCCAGTCCTGGCAGCCTCTGCTTGATTGGTGGTTCGGTTCAGCCGAAAAGCCGGCAGAGGTGGTCGCTGCCAAGGGCAGGCTGTGGTTTGGCAAACGCGACAGCCAGGACCTCGAAGCGCGCCAGCGCTTTGGTGGTCTGGTGGAGCAGGCTCTGGCTGGCGGATTGACCGAGTGGACGCAAAGTCCCCAAGGTTGGCTGGCCCTGGTGCTGTTGCTCGATCAGTTGCCGCGGATGATCTATCGCGATACGCCCAAGGCGTTCTCCGGCGATACCCGTGCCCAGGCACTGGTGGCGCAAGGCATTGCCGCGGACCTCGACCGGCGCTTGCCGGCCATGCAACGCAGCTTCATCTACCTGGTGTTCGAGCATTGCGAGCACCTGCCGGTGCAGAACGAAGGGGTTTCCCGCTTTGCTGCCCTGCACGACGAACAACCGGAGGAAGATCGCCCGGTGTTCGCCGATCAGCTGGACTACGCCGAACGGCACCAGAAAATCATTGCCCGCTTCGGGCGCTTTCCCCATCGCAACGCCATCCTCGGTCGTGAGTCCACTGCCGAGGAGCTGGCTTTCCTGCGCGAGCCTGGTTCGCGTTTCTGACGGCCGGCAAGCATTACTTGCCCGCTCGCAATAGGCGCTTCATCAGCAATGACGGCAGGTCTTTGCGTGTATCGGCAATGATGTGGATAAAGACGGTGTTCTCCCGCACTTCGTAGATCACCCGGTTCATACCGCAAAGTACCTGACGATAGTGGCGCAGATTGAGCTGCTGAATTTCGTCAGGTACCACGCCAGCGTAGGGCGAGGTCGCCAGTTGAGCCACGGTGGATTTCAAGTGCTGGAAGGTGCTGTGCCAGGCTTGGGGAGAGAATCGACTGATCAGGTATTGTCTGAGCTCTTTCAGGTCGCGTTCTGCCGAATGCAGAATGACCACCTTGAATCTCATTGCAGGTCGTCCCGCTCCAGGTCGGCAAACACCTGCTCTGCATCACGGAACTGACCGGCTTCAATCTCCCGGTTGCCCAAGGCCAGAAGTTTCAACATGGCCAGGGTCGCTTCCTGTTCCTCAAAGCTCTGTACATCCATAACCACCAGCTTGGCTTCGCCATTCTGGGTAATAACCAGAGGCTCGCGGCTTTCCGTCAGTTGCTTGACGATCTCGGCGGTGTGGCTTTTCAGGTAACTGATGGGCTTGATCTGGGATGAAAGCTTCATGGGGCGGGCTCGACTGTAAAGGCAGGCCTGAGTTTAGTCTTAATCCAGTTCTGTTGGGGGCGTGCAGACCAGCGACTGTATTGCCGAATGTCCGCAATCGAATGATTTCACCGGCAAGCCGGTTCCTACGAATACTGGTAGGAGGTGGCTTGCCGGCGAAGCTGCTCCTCAGATACGGAAGCTGCCCACCAGGTGCTGCAGGCGCTTGGCCTGTTGTTCCAGGTCGGCGCAGGCGCGCAGGGTGGCTTGCAGGTTTTCCACCCCTTCCTGATTCAGGGTGTTGATTTCGGTGATGTCGACGTTGATCGACTCCACCACCGCGGTCTGCTCCTCGGTGGCGGTGGCCACCGACTGGTTCATGCCGTCGATTTCGCCGATGCGCTGGGTCACGCTGCCCAGGCGTTCGCCGGCCTGGTTGGCGATGCCGACACTGCTTTCGCTCTCACGCTGACTCTCGGTCATGGTGCCCACCGCTTCACGGGCGCCCACTTGCAGCTCCTCGATCATTTTCTGCACTTGCTGCGCCGAATCCTGGGTGCGGTGGGCGAGGTTACGCACCTCGTCCGCTACCACCGCGAAACCGCGTCCGGCCTCACCGGCGCGAGCCGCTTCGATGGCGGCGTTGAGGGCCAGCAGGTTGGTCTGCTGAGAAATGCTGGTGATGACTTCGAGGATCTGCCCGATGTTCACCGTGTTGCTGTTGAGGGTCTCGATGTTGTCGCAGGAGCTGCTGATCTTTGCCGACAGCTGATGCATGGCGGCGATGGTCTGATCCACCACTTGCTGGCCGTCTTGCGCCAGGCTGCGGGCCTCGCTGGAGTGCTGCGAGGCGAGGGCGGCGTTCTGGGCGATTTCCTGGGCGGCGGCGCCCAGTTGGTTGATGGCCGCGGCCACGCTGCTGGTGCGCGAAGCCTGTTGGTCGGAGTTGAACATCGACGAGTTGGAGGCGGCGACTACGCGCAGGGCCACTTCGTTGACCTGGCCGGTGGCCGAGGACACTTCGCGGATCGAACTGTGGATGCGTTCGACGAAACGGTTGAACGACACCCCCAGGGTGCCGAATTCGTCGTGGCCATGGATCACCAGGCGTTTGGTCAGGTCGCCTTCGCCTTCGGCGATGTCGTGCATGGCCCGGCCCATCACGTGCAGCGGTTGCATCAGGATGCGGATCAGCATGCCCAGCAGGCTGATGATGATCACTACCGCGATCAGCATGGCGATGATCGCCGAGGTGCGAAATTCACTGAGCACGGCGAAGGCGGTGTCCTTGTCCAGGACCAGGGCCACGTACCAGTCGGCCGAGGGCACGCCGTTGACGTGGGTGAAGGAGATGAACTGGGTCTTGCCGTTCAGCTGCACTTCTTTCAGGCCGGGGCTGATGCTCGGGGCACCCGCGGGATAGGCTTCGGCGAGGCTCTTGAGCACCAGTTTGCTGTCGGGGTGGATGAGGATCTTGCCGTCGGCGCTGACGATGAAGGCCTGGCCATGACCGCCGAAGTTCAGCGAGTTGATGATGGCGCTGATGCTCGACAGGTCAATATCGGCGCCGGCCACGCCGATCATCTGGTTCTGATGCTGCACCGGGGTGGCCACGGTGATCACCAGTTTGCCGGATGAAGCGGCGATGTAGGGTTCGGTGACGATGGTCCGTTGCGCGCCGGTGGCCGCCTTGTACCAGCCGCGGGCGCGGGGGTCGTAGTCGGCGGCGCGATTGCCGGCCGGCACCGAAAACATCACGCCGTCCTGGCCGCCGAAGTAGCTGAGCTGGAAGTTGCTGGTATAGGCGGGCAGGCCGACGCTGCGTTTCAGGCTCTCGGCGCCGTTGCCATCCACGGCGATCTGCTGGGCCAGAGACTGCAGGAGCTGGATGCGGCTTTCCAGCCAGGTCTGGATATTGCTGGTGGTCAGGCTGCCCAGTTCCTGCATGGTGGACTCGGTGCTGCTGCGCAGGGCCTCACGCTGTCGGTAGTCATTGAACAGAATAAAACAGGCGAACGCGACGGCCACCACAAGGGCGGCGGCAAGCAGGATCTTGTGGCTGAATTTCATATTGCTGGTCATTAAGTGAACTACCGCGATGGGCTGGTCAACGAGGGGCGTCAATTTGCCACAGTGGAGGGCTTTGCGCTGCAGTTATGTCGACTGGCTATTACTGAAGATGAGGCCTCGTGGAGAAAAACCGACGAACAGCAGGGCAAGGCGAAAAGGTGTTTGATTTACCGGGAAAATGCCCGGAGCACCGGGCAAGAAATACCCGGCCGAGCGGGGAACCAGAAGGGGGTTTTCTCTTCTAAGCTTCTGGTTGGCTGACAGGCCTTCCCCCTTTCGTCCAGGAGTTCACCATGTCCCTGCGTTCTCTCGCTCTGTTGTCGTTCTGCGTGCTGCTGGCTGCGTGCAGCAAGGTCAATCAGGAAAACTATTCCAAGCTCTCGGCGGGCATGCCCAAGGCCGAGGTTGAACAACTCCTGGGCAAGCCGACTGACTGTTCGGGCGCGCTGGGCATGTCCAGCTGCACCTGGGGCGACAAGAACAGCTTTATCAGCGTGCAGTATGCCGGTGACAAGGTTCTGATGTTTTCCGGGCAAGGCCTGAAGTAAAAAACCGGGGCTTCGGGCCCACGGGAGAAAAATAATGATGCGTTTTGTTTTCACTCTTCTGGTCGGCCTGCTCTTGGCCGGCTGCGCCACGTCCCGGGACGATTCGCTGGCGCCCAAGACCGTCAACCACGTCGATCTCAAGCGTTACCAGGGGACCTGGTACGAGCTGGCGCGGTTGCCGATGTATTTCCAGCGTAACTGTGCGCAATCCGAGGCCCGCTACACCCTGTTGCCGGAGGGCAACGTGGCGGTGCTCAACCGCTGCCTGACCCCGGAGTGGAAGTGGGAGGAGGCTCGTGGCACGGCAACGCCTCAGGTGCCGGGCAAGACCGACAAGCTGTGGGTCGAGTTCGATAACTGGTTCTCGCGGCTGCTGCCGGGGGCGACCAAGGGCGACTACTGGGTGCTGTATGTCAGCGATGACTACAAGACCGCGATTGTCGGCAATCCCAACCGCCGTTACCTGTGGTTGCTGTCGCGGACCAAGGAGGTCAATGAGACGGTGCGTGAAGAGTTGCTGAGCAAGGCGCGTCAGCAGGGCTACGACACCACGCGACTGATCTGGCGGGTGTCGGACTCGGCCATGGCCAAGACCTCGAAATAGATTCATTCCCTGTAGCAGTCGGCTGGCCGGCGAAGGCGTTCGTGAGAATGCCTTCGCCAGCACGTCGGCTCCTACGAACTTGGGGTCAGTTGAGCAGCTCGCGCAGGACTTGGGTGAAGGCCCGGCTACTGTCTTCTTCGGCGGCGTGACGTCCGTTACGCACCACCCACTGACCACCCACCATCACATCCCGTACCTGGCGGTCGCCGCCGGCAAACAACCAACGGTTGAGAATCCCGTCGCCATCCGCGGTGGCCAGGTAAGGGTCGTTGCCATCCAGCACCAGCCAGTCGGCGCGCTTGCCCACGGCCAATGTACCTACGGGTTGCCCCAGCGCCTGAGCGCCGCCAGCGAGCGCGGCATCGTACAAAGTGCGGCCGACCATGGGCTGGTCGGCGCGGTACAGGCGGTTGCGACGCTGGTCCCGCAGGCGTTGGCCGTACTCCAGCCAGCGCAGTTCTTCCACCACGCTCAAAGACACGTGGCTGTCGGAGCCGATGCCCAGGCGTCCGCCTTGGGCGAGGAAGTCCACCGCCGGGAAGATACCGTCGCCCAGGTTGGCCTCGGTGGTCAGGCACAGGCCGGCAATGGCCCGGCTTTTGGCCATGAGGCTGACTTCTTCCGGATCGGCGTGAGTGGCATGGACCAGGCACCAGCGTTGATCCACCGCGACGTTTTCATACAACCATTGCAGTGGGCGGCGTCCGCTCCTGGCCAGGCAGTCGTCGACTTCCTTCTGCTGTTCGGCGATGTGGATGTGTACGGGACATTGGCGGTCGCTGGCGGCCAGGACTTCGCTGATCTGCTGTGGCGTGACCGCGCGCAACGAGTGAAAGCACAGGCCCAACTGCTGGTTGGCCTGTTGCGCCAGCAGGGGCTGCAAGTGCTGTTGCAGTTGGAGGTAGTTTTCCGTGCTGTTGATAAAGCGGCGTTGGCCGTCATTGGGGGCCTGGCCGCCGAATCCCGAATGGCTGTACAGCACGGGCAGCAAGGTCAGGCCGATGCCGCTGCTGGCGGCCGCCTGGCTGATGCGTCGGGACAGCTCGGCAGGGTCGGCGTAGGGCTGGCCGTCGGTGTCGTGATGCACATAGTGGAATTCCGCCACTGAGGTGTAGCCGGCCTTGAGCATTTCGATGTACAGCTGGCGGGCGATGATCTCCAACTGTTCAGGGCTGATCTTGCCCACCAGGCGGTACATCAGGTCGCGCCAGGTCCAGAAGCTGTCGTTGGGGTTGCCGGCCACTTCCGCCAGCCCGGCCATGGCTCGCTGGAACGCGTGGGAGTGCAGGTTGGGCATGCCGGGTAGCAGCGGGCCCTTGAGCTGTTCTGCACCTTCTGCACTGGCGTTGGCCTGGATGTGAGTCAGCAGGCCGTCGGCACTGACTTCAAGACGTACATGGTTGGCCCATCCATCAGGCAGCAGCGCGCGTTCGGCGAAGAAGGCGGACATGGTTCAAGC
This sequence comes from Pseudomonas sp. B21-059, assembly GCF_026016285.1. Classification (NCBI taxonomy): domain Bacteria; kingdom Pseudomonadati; phylum Pseudomonadota; class Gammaproteobacteria; order Pseudomonadales; family Pseudomonadaceae; genus Pseudomonas; species Pseudomonas sp. B21-059. Next base: position 425,180 of record NZ_CP087201.1, read on the forward strand.
ACCCCATCGTGTGTTATTTGTATATACATATACAGACGTTTGCCTGCTCGGTAAACTCCGGCAAGCTAGTCACCTTTTTTGCTCAACAAGGATTTCCCGTGCCGACTCCGCCTGCCAAATCGCCGCTGGCTGCCCATCTGGGCGATAGTCCGGCGCCCTTGTATGCCCGCGTCAAACAGATGATCACCCAGCAGATCGAGAGCGGAAACTGGCCGCCGCATTACCGCGTTCCCTCGGAAAGCGAGCTGGTCAATCAGCTGGGCTTCAGCCGCATGACCATCAACCGCGCACTGCGGGAAATGACCGCTGAGGGCATGCTGGTGCGCATGCAGGGCGTGGGGACCTTCGTCGCCGAACCCAAGAGCCAATCGGCCTTGTTCGAAGTGCACAACATTGCCGACGAGATCGCCTCCCGCGGTCATCGCCACACCTGCCGGGTCGTCACCCTGGGCGAAGAGGCTGCCGGTTCCGAGCGCGCTCTGGCCCTGGACATGCGCGAAGGGCAGCGAGTCTTCCACTCGCTGATCGTGCATTTCGAGAACGACATCCCGGTGCAGATCGAGGATCGCTTCGTCAACGCCCTGGTGGCGCCGGAGTACCTCAAGCAGGACTTCACCCTGCAAACCCCTTACGCCTATCTGTCCCAGGTCGCCCCCCTGACCGAGGGCGAGCATGTGGTGGAGGCGATTCTCGCCGAGCCCGAAGAGTGCGAGCTGCTGCAGATCGAGCGTGGCGAGCCGTGCCTGTTGATTCGGCGTCGCACCTGGTCCGGGCGCCAGCCGGTGACCGCCGCCCGGTTGATCCACCCCGGTTCCCGTCATCGTCTGGAAGGGCGCTTTCATAAATGATCCAGTCCACTTTGTTACGCGCCGCCGACTACCCGCGCATGCCATGGAAAAACGGCGGCGGCAGCACCGAAGAAATCACTCGTGACGCCGGCACTGGCCTGGAAGGTTTTGGCTGGCGCCTGTCGATTGCCGATATCGGCGAATCCGGCGGCTTTTCCAGCTTTGCCGGTTATCAGCGAATCATCACCGTGCTGCAGGGTGCGGGCATGCAACTGACGGTCGATGGCGAAGAGGTTCGGCCCTTGCTGCCCCTGGACCCCTTTGCCTTCAGCGGTGCCAGCCAGGTCAATTGCACCTTGCTGGAGGGCGCGATCCGCGATTTCAACCTGATCTATTGCCCTGAGCGTTACGTCGCCCGCTTGCAGTGGTTCGATGGTCAGCAACGCTTCTTCACCCAGGCGCACACCGTGCTGGTGTTCAGTGTCGCCGAGCAGACCTGGGTGGACACGGGCAGCATCCCGGTGCAGGCATTGGGGCGTTATGACTGCCTGCGCCTGGATGACAATGCCGGGGTTATGGAAATCGCCACCGATGGACGCTGCTGCGTCATCGAACTCACCGCCATCTGATCATTGTGGCTGGGTGCAGGCCGGGATACGGCCTGCTACCGGCTTCTATTCGTTCCCTCGCTGCGCCGGAACCCCAGCCCGCACCTGCCGTGCAGAACGGGCACACATCTCCCTGCAATTGCTGTTTCTCTCGCGCACCAGTTTGTTACCGAACGCCCCAGCACAGCGCAAAACCGGGTTTTGGTAACAGCTTCGCTGCGGCCAAAAAACTCTTCTGGAAAATTCTCGCCCTGTTGAAAGCCTTGTCCAGCAAGGCTTGCGGTTTGCTCTCAAGGTTTTTCAGGTACGTCTCAAGCGAGTTGGCCGCTTGATTGCATATGCTTGTATGTACAAGTAAATATGTGTGCGTAAGAGTCGATGGAATCCTCTTCGCACCTTGGACTCATCGCCGAGGAGTTTTTCCGTGACTGACAGCAAACCCACCCAATTCCGCAACGTCGAAATCCGCGCTGCACGTGGCAACAAGCTGACCGCCAAGAGCTGGCTGACCGAAGCGCCGCTGCGCATGCTGATGAATAACCTCGACCCGGAAGTTGCAGAGAATCCCAAGGAACTGGTGGTCTACGGTGGCATTGGCCGCGCCGCGCGCAACTGGGAGTGCTACGACAAGATCGTCGAAGCCCTGACCCAGCTGAATGACGACGAGACCCTGCTGGTGCAGTCCGGCAAACCGGTGGGCGTGTTCAAGACCCACAGCAACGCGCCGCGGGTGCTGATCGCCAACTCCAACCTGGTGCCGCATTGGGCCAGTTGGGAGCACTTCAATGAACTGGACGCCAAGGGCCTGGCCATGTACGGCCAGATGACCGCCGGCAGCTGGATCTACATCGGTAGCCAGGGCATCGTCCAAGGCACTTATGAAACCTTCGTTGAAGCCGGTCGCCAGCATTACGACTCCAACCTCAAGGGTCGCTGGGTCCTGACCGCCGGTCTGGGTGGCATGGGCGGCGCGCAACCGCTGGCCGCGACCCTGGCCGGGGCGTGCTCGCTGAACATCGAGTGCCAGCAGACCAGCATCGACTTCCGCCTCAAGACCCGCTACGTCGACGAGCAGGCCACCGACCTGGACGACGCCCTGGCACGCATCAAGAAGTACACCGCCGAAGGCCGCGCGATCTCCATCGCCCTGTGTGGCAACGCCGCAGAAATCCTGCCGGAACTGGTACGCCGTGGCGTGCGTCCGGACATGGTCACCGACCAGACCAGCGCCCACGACCCGCTCAACGGCTACCTGCCCAAAGGCTGGACCTGGGAGCAGTACCGCGACCGCGCCAAGACCGAGCCGGCTGCCGTGATCAAGGCCGCCAAGCAGTCCATGGCCGAGCACGTCAAAGCCATGCTGGCCTTCCAGAAAATGGGGGTTCCGACCTTCGACTACGGCAACAACATCCGCCAGATGGCCCAGGAAGAGGGCGTGGAAAATGCGTTCGACTTCCCAGGTTTCGTCCCGGCCTACATCCGTCCGCTGTTCTGCCGTGGTGTCGGTCCATTCCGTTGGGCGGCGCTGTCCGGTGATCCGCAGGACATCTACAAGACCGACGCCAAGGTCAAGGAACTGATCCCTGACGATGCCCACCTGCACAACTGGCTGGACATGGCGCGCGAGCGCATCAGCTTCCAGGGCCTGCCGGCGCGGATCTGCTGGGTCGGCCTGGGCCAGCGCGCCAAGCTCGGCCTGGCGTTCAACGAGATGGTGCGCAGCGGCGAGCTGTCGGCGCCGATCGTCATCGGCCGCGACCACCTGGATTCCGGCTCGGTGGCCAGCCCGAACCGTGAAACCGAATCCATGCAGGACGGCTCCGACGCCGTGTCCGACTGGCCGCTGCTCAACGCCCTGTTGAACACTGCCAGTGGTGCGACCTGGGTTTCCCTGCACCACGGTGGCGGTGTCGGCATGGGCTTCTCCCAGCATTCGGGGATGGTCATCGTCTGCGACGGCACCGATGAAGCGGCCGAGCGGATTGCCCGGGTGCTGCACAACGATCCGGCCACCGGGGTCATGCGTCACGCCGACGCCGGCTACCAGATCGCCATCGACTGCGCCAAGGAACAGGGCCTGAACCTGCCGATGATCACCGGTAAGTAACCGCAGCATCGGTTCACCCCACTCTCCCTGTAGGAGCCAGCTTGCTGGCGAAGCAAGCACCACGGTGCATCAGCTGCACCGCCTCGCGAGCAAGCTCGCTCCTACAGTGGAAATCGTCTGCAGTGCCCATAGAGGTTTGACGTCCATGGCCTTAGCGAATGATCGTGCAAGCAGCAAGCCGTTGATCGAAAGGCGTTCGATCGACTACATCCCGGAAGCGGAAAGACACGGTCGTCTCTTGAGCCAGTTCACCCTGTGGCTGGGTGCCAACCTGCAGATCACGGCCATCGTCACCGGCGCTCTGGCGGTGGTGTTGGGCGGTGATGTGTTCTGGTCGTTGATCGGGCTGTTGATCGGGCAACTGCTGGGCGGCGCAGTGATGGCGCTGCATGCGGCGCAAGGACCGAAGCTCGGTCTGCCGCAGATGATTTCCAGCCGGGTGCAGTTCGGGGTCTATGGCGCGGCCATCCCGATGGTGCTGGTGTGCCTGATGTACCTGGGTTTCACCGCAACCGGCACGGTGCTTTCCGGGCAGGCGCTGGGCCAGATGTTCGGTGTCAGTGACAGCATCGGCATCCTGATTTTCGCCAGCGTCATTGTGCTGGTCACGGTGCTTGGCTATCGGGTGATTCACTACATCGGCCGGGTTGCCAGCGTGATCGGCGTGATCGCCTTTTTCTACCTGTTCAGCCGGCTGCTGAGCCAGACCGACGTCAGCGCCTTGCTGGCGATTCGGCACTTCAGCTGGAGCAGCTTCCTCCTGGCGGTGTCGTTGGCCGCATCCTGGCAGATCGCTTTCGGGCCTTATGTCGCCGACTATTCGCGCTACCTGCCGAGCAAGACGTCGCCATTGAAGACCTTCCTCGCCGCCGGTGCCGGTTCGGTGATCGGTGCCCAGGTGGCGATGGTGCTCGGGGTGTTCGCCGCGGCCCTGTCCAAGGGCCAGTTCGCCGGTCGTGAGGTGGCTTACATTGTCGGCTTGGGCGGCACTGGCGCCATAGCGGCGTTGCTCTATTTCAGCATTGCCTTCGGCAAGGTGACCATCTCGACGCTGAACTCCTACGGCAGCTTCATGTGCATCGCCACCATCATCAGCGGCTTTCGCGGCGAGCTGAAAGTGACGCGCTTGCAGCGGTTGATCTTCGTGTTGCTGATCGTCGGTGCCGCGACCCTGATCGCGCTGCTGGGCCAGCACTCGTTCCTCGGCGCATTCAAGTCTTTCATCCTGTTCCTGCTGGCGTTCTTCACGCCCTGGAGCGCGATCAACCTGGTGGATTTCTACTGCATCACCAAAGAGCGCTATGACATCCCGGCGCTGTCCAACCCGGACGGCCGCTACGGGCGCTGGAATGCCATGGGCATCACTATTTATGTGTTCGGCGTGCTGATCCAGATGCCGTTCATTTCCACCCACTTCTATACCGGCCCCCTGGTGGCGAGTCTGGGCGATACCGATATCTCCTGGATCATCGGCCTGGTGGTGCCCGCGGCGTTGTACTACGTCTGCGCGAAGAAGTGGCATGGCGCGGTGCCCGAGCACCTGATCCTGCCGGTAGAGCAGGACGCGCCCAACGAACAAAAGCTGAGTCAGGCCCGTCGCGCTGCTGCGGTGTGAGTCTTGACGGGACGTGGACAGGGCTGGATGCCTCTTAACTGCCGTAAGCCAACTCATGATTAGGAGCGTCACACAATGAAAATGCATAAGACCCTGCTGACCACGTTGCTGTCCATGGGCTTGCTGGCCGCTTCCGGCGCCCAGGCGGCCGGCTGGTGCGAGTCGGGCAAACCGGTGAAGTTCGCCGGCCTGAACTGGGAAAGCGGCATGTTGCTGACCGACGTCCTGCAGTTCGTCCTGGAGAAGGGCTACGACTGCAAGACCGATAGCCTGCCGGGCAACTCCATCACCATGGAGAACGCCCTGGGCAGCAATGACATCCAGGTCTTCGCCGAAGAGTGGGTGGGCCGCAGCGAGGTGTGGAACAAGGCCGAGAAGGCCGGCAAGGTGGTGGGCGTCGGCGCGCCGGTGGTGGGAGCCGTCGAAGGTTGGTACGTGCCGCGCTATGTGATCGAGGGCGACGCCAAGCGCAAGCTCGAAGCCAAGGCGCCAAACCTGAAAAATATCGCCGACCTGGGCCAGTACGCCAGCGTGTTCAAAGACCCGGAAGAACCGAGCAAGGGCCGCTTCTACAACTGCCCGGCCGGTTGGACCTGTGAGCTGGACAACAGCGAGATGCTCAAGAGCTACGGCCTGGAAAGCAGCTACACCAACTTCCGCCCGGGCACCGGCCCGGCCCTGGATGCGGCGGTGTTGTCGAGCTACAAGCGTGGCGAACCGATTCTCTTCTACTACTGGTCGCCGACCCCGCTCATGGGCCAGGTGGATCTGGTCAAGCTGGAGGAGAAACCCGGCGTCGACAAGAGCGTGAGCATCAAGGTCGGCCTGTCCAAGACCTTTCATGACGAAGCTCCTGAACTGGTGGCGGTACTGGCCAAGGCCAACCTGCCCATCGATCTGCTTAACCAGAATCTGGCGCGCATGACTCGCGAACGCATCGAGTCGCCGAAACTGGCGAAACTCTTTCTCAAGGAACATCCTGAAGTCTGGCACCCATGGGTCAGCGACGACGCTGCCAGGAAAATCGACGCGGCCTTGTAGGTCGGGCTTTTCCGACGGTTCACAAGAGCCGTCGGAGGCTGGACCACAACCTCCTTTGATCGAGAGTTTCTTATGTTTCCAGAAAGCTTCACCTTTTCCATCGCCGACTGGGTCAACGGCTGGGTCGACTCCCTGGTGACCAATTACGGTGATGTGTTCCGGCACATTTCCGACACCTTGTTGTGGGCCATCGTCAACCTTGAAGGCTTGCTGCGCATGGCGCCCTGGTGGCTGATGCTGGCGATTGTCGGCGGCATTGCCTGGCACTCCACCCGCAAGCTGCTGACCACGGCGGTGATTGTCGGCCTGCTGTTCCTGGTGGGCGCCGTCGGCCTGTGGGACAAGCTGATGCAGACCCTGGCGCTGATGCTGGTGGCGACCGTGATCTCGGTGCTGATCGGCATTCCCCTGGGGATTCTCTCGGCTCGCAGCAACCGCTTGCGTTCGGTATTGATGCCGCTGCTGGACATCATGCAGACCATGCCCAGCTTCGTGTACCTGATCCCGGTGCTGATGCTGTTCGGCCTGGGCAAGGTGCCGGCGATTTTCGCCACGGTGATCTATGCCGCACCGCCGCTGATTCGTCTCACCGACCTGGGCATCCGCCAGGTGGACGGTGAAGTGATGGAGGCGATCAACGCCTTCGGCGCCAACCGCTGGCAACAGCTGTTCGGCGTGCAACTGCCTCTGGCCCTGCCAAGCATCATGGCGGGGATCAACCAGACCACCATGATGGCCCTGTCGATGGTGGTGATCGCCTCGATGATCGGGGCCCGCGGCCTGGGCGAGGATGTGCTGGTGGGAATCCAGACCCTCAACGTCGGGCGCGGCCTGGAAGCGGGGTTGGCGATCGTGATTCTGGCGGTGGTGATCGACCGCATTACCCAGGCCTACGGTCGTCCACGTCATGAGGTGAGCAAATGAGCAGTGCTGCCGTGAGCAAGATCGAAGTCAGGAACGTCTTCAAGATATTCGGCAACCGCCCCTCTGATGCCCTGGCGATGATCCGCCAGAGCCAGAGCAAGGATCAGGTACTGGCCCAGACCGGCTGCGTGGTGGGGGTCAATGATCTGTCCCTGAGCATCGGCACCGGTGAGATCTTCGTCATCATGGGCCTGTCCGGTTCCGGCAAGTCGACTCTGGTGCGCCACTTCAACCGCCTGATCGACCCCACTAGCGGGGCGATCCTGGTGGATGGCGAAGACATCCTGCAATACGACATGGAAGCCCTGCGCCAATTCCGCCGACACAAGATCAGCATGGTGTTCCAGAGCTTCGGCCTGCTGCCCCACCGCAATGTTCAGGACAACGTCGCCTACGGCCTCAAGGTGCGTGGCGAGAGCAAGTCGCTGTGCGCCGAGCGGGCCCTGCACTGGATCAACACCGTGGGCCTCAAGGGTTACGAGAAGAAGTACCCGCACCAGCTGTCCGGCGGCATGCGCCAACGGGTCGGCCTGGCCCGGGCCCTGGCCGCGGACACCGACATCATCCTCATGGATGAAGCCTTCAGCGCCCTGGACCCGTTGATCCGCGCCGAGATGCAGGACCAGCTGCTGGAGCTGCAGAAGACCCTGCACAAGACCATCGTCTTTATCACCCATGACCTGGACGAGGCGGTACGCATCGGCAACCGCATCGCGATCCTCAAGGACGGCCGCCTGATCCAGGTGGGTACGCCGAAGGAGATCCTGCATTCGCCGGCGGATGAGTACGTCGATCGTTTCGTCCAGCGCCGCGCCGCCACCGTGTAGGAGCCGGCTTGCCGGCCAAAGGTCCGGCAAAGCGGCAGACAACCCAAGGTTTGCAAGAAGAGGTCCCCCGATGTCCCAGGCTGAAAAAATCGTTATCGCCGACGCCCCTCTGGGTTGGCAGGATGTTGTCGCTGTCGCCCGTCATGGCGCGCAGCTGGCGCTTTCGGCCCAGGCCTGGGCGCGTATCGACAATGCCCAGGCCATCGTCCGCCAGGTGGTGGACAGTGGCGAACGGGCCTATGGCATCAGCACGGGCCTTGGCGCCTTGTGCAACGTGGTGCTGGCCGGTGAGCAACTCAGCCAGCTGTCGCGCAACACCTTGCTCAGCCATGCCTGCGGTGTCGGGCCGGCGCTGGCCGATGAGCAGACCCGGGCGATCCTTTGTGCCGCCATCATCAACTACAGCCACGGCAAATCCGGCATCCACCGGCAAGTGGTCGAGGCGCTGCTGACCCTGCTCAATCGTGGCATCACTCCACAGGTGCCGTCCCAGGGTTCGGTGGGTTATCTGACTCATATGGCCCACATTGGCATCGCCTTGCTTGGCGTCGGTCAGGTCAGCTATCGCGGTCGTGTTGTCAGCGCCGAACAGGCCCTGGCCGAAGAGGGGCTGCAGCCGGTGCAACTGGGGGCAAAGGATGGCTTGTGCCTGGTCAACGGCACGCCGTGCATGACGGGCCTGAGTTGCCTGGCCCTGGCCGATGCCAGTCGCCTGTTGCAGTGGGCCGACGTGATCGGCGCCATGAGCTTCGAAGCCCAGCGCGGTCAGATCGACGCCTTCGATGCCCAGATCATTGCCCTCAAGGCGCACCCCGGCATGCAGGTGGTGGGCAGCAACCTGCGGGCCTTGCTCGATGGCAGTGAAGTCATCGCCGCTAGCCGCGGCATCCGCACCCAGGACGCCTTGAGTATCCGCTCCATTCCCCAGGTACATGGTGCAGCCCGGGATCAACTGGCCCATGCGATCAAACAGGTGGAAACCGAGCTCAATGGCGCGACCGACAACCCGTTGCTGCTGGGCACCCCGGATCACTATCGGGTGGTGTCCCAGGCCAACCCCCACGGGCAATCGGTGGCGCTGGCGGCGGATCTGCTGGCCATCGCCATGGCCGAGATCGGCTCCATTGCCGAACGTCGCCTGGACCGCTTGATCAACCCCCATGTCAGCGGCTTGCCGGCGTTCCTGGTGAGCGAGCCCGGGGTCAACTCCGGAATGATGATCGTGCAATACGTAGCGGCTTCGCTGTGTGCCCAGAACCGTCAATTGGCACAGCCGGCGGTGCTGGACAACTACGTGACTTCGGGCCTGCAGGAGGACCACCTGAGCCTGGGCACCAATGCCGCCCTGAAGCTGCATCAGGTGCTGGAGAACTGTACCCAGATCCTGGCCATCGAGTACCTGCTGGCGGCCCAGGCCTTCGAGTTTCTCAAGGAGCAGCGTTTCGGCACCGGCACCGGTATTGCCTGGTGCCTGCTGCGCGAGCGGGTCCCGGCCTATGACCAGGACCGCTGGCTAGCGCCGGACATTGCCAGCGCTGCGGCCCTGCTCAAGGACCCGGAGCTGCTGCACAAACGCTTTTCCAAGGTGCAATGAACCGTTTTTTCCATCACCAGCGTGCCAAGGCGTCACTCGCGCAAAACCGCGAATGACGACGGATAACGGAAGCTTCCGGAGCGACTGGTAGTTATTACAAAACTCTCAAAAGGAGCATGAATGTGACTGCGCTAAACCTGATTCCCGGCCAACTGACCCTGGCCCAACTGCGGGCCATCTATCAGCAGCCGCTGACCCTGACCCTGGACGACAGCGCCTCGGCGCAGATCGACGCCAGCGTCGCTTGTGTCGAGCAGATTCTCGCCGAGAACCGCACCGCCTACGGGATCAACACCGGTTTTGGCCTGCTGGCTTCGACCCGCATCGCCAGCGCCGACCTGGAAAACCTCCAGCGCTCCCTGGTGCTGTCCCATGCCGCTGGCGTGGGCGAGCCCATCAGCGACGATCTGGTGCGCCTGATCATGGTGCTCAAGGTCAACAGCCTGAGCCGCGGTTTCTCCGGCATCCGCCGTCAGGTGATCGATGCCCTGATCGCCCTGATCAACGCCGAGGTCTATCCGCATATCCCGCTCAAGGGCTCGGTGGGCGCTTCCGGCGACCTGGCGCCTTTGGCCCACATGTCCCTGGTGCTGCTGGGTGAGGGCAAGGCGCGCTACAAGGGCCAGTGGCTGGAAGCGACCGCGGCCCTGGAAGTCGCCGGCCTCAAGCCGCTGACCCTGGCCGCCAAGGAAGGCCTGGCGCTGCTTAACGGCACCCAGGTGTCCACCGCGTTCGCCTTGCGCGGGCTGTTCGAAGGTGAAGACCTGTTTGCCGGTGCTCTGGTGTGCGGCGGCCTGACGGTGGAAGCGGTGCTGGGTTCGCGCTCGCCGTTCGACCCACGGATTCACGCCGCTCGCGGTCAGCGCGGGCAGATTGACACCGCTGCGGCTTATCGCGCCTTGCTGGGGGACAGCACCGAGGTGTCCGCCTCGCACCAGAACTGCGACAAGGTCCAGGACCCGTACTCCCTGCGTTGCCAGCCGCAAGTGATGGGCGCCTGCTTGACTCAGTTCCGCCAGGCGGCCGAAGTGCTGGTGGTCGAAGCCAACGCGGTGTCCGATAACCCGCTGGTGTTCGCTGCCGAAGGCGATGTGATTTCCGGTGGCAACTTCCACGCCGAACCCGTGGCCATGGCGGCCGACAACATGGCCCTGGCCATCGCCGAGATCGCGTCCCTGAGCGAGCGCCGTATCTCGCTGATGATGGACAAGCACATGTCCCAGCTGCCGCCGTTCCTGGTGGCCAATGGCGGGGTCAACTCCGGCTTCATGATTGCCCAGGTGACCGCTGCGGCCCTGGCCAGTGAGAACAAGGCCCTGGCCCACCCGCACTCGGTGGACAGCATTCCCACTTCCGCCAACCAGGAAGACCACGTTTCCATGGCGCCGGCCGCCGGCAAGCGCCTGTGGGAAATGGCCGAGAACACCCGCGGTGTGCTGGCCGTGGAATGGCTGGCGGCCTGTCAGGGCCTGGACCTGCGCGAAGGCCTGAAAACCTCGCCGACCCTGGAAAAAGCCCGCGCCACCCTGCGCGAGAAAGTGGCGTATTACGAGAAGGACCGTTTCTTTGCACCGGATATCAACGCGGCCAGCGAGTTGTTGGCTTCGCGGTGCCTGAATGGGCTGCTGCCAGCCCAGTTGTTGCCGAGCCTGTAATGCACGCCGGGCCGCCAGATCACTCCGCGCTCGGCCGAGAGCGGTGGCCCGATTGGGTTCGCTTCACCTGCAAGATGGGCGCGGAGCGTCCGCTTCTGCCGCCCCGCGCTACGGCGCGGGGCGCACTTGTCCGATAACAATAAAAGGGACGATGACATGCAATCGCAAGAAACAGGATTACGTCGGGGGCTGACGGCCCGCCACATTCGCTTCATGGCCCTGGGGTCGGCCATTGGCACCGGATTGTTCTACGGCTCGGCCTCCGCCATCCAGATGGCCGGCCCGGCGGTGCTGCTGGCCTACCTGATTGGTGGTGCAGCGGTGTTCATGGTGATGCGCGCCCTGGGGGAGATGGCCGTGCACAACCCGGTGTCCGGCTCCTTCGGGCAGTACGCCAGCCAGTACCTGGGGCCCCTGCCGGGCTTTATCCTGGGCTGGACCTACGCGTTCGAGATGTTGATCGTCTGTCTGGCGGACGTCACCGCCTTTGGCATCTATATGGGCTTCTGGTTTCCCGAGGTGGCGCGCTGGATCTGGGTGCTGGGCATCGTCCTGCTCATCGGCGGGCTGAACCTGTGCAGCGTCAAGGTTTTCGGCGAGATGGAGTTCTGGCTGTCGCTGCTCAAGGTCGGGGCGATCATCGCCATGATCCTCGGTGGTTTCGGCATCATGCTGTTCGGTATCGGCAGCGCGGCCACCGAGCAGGCCACTGGCGCCAGCAACCTCTGGGCCCATGGCGGTTTCATGCCCAATGGCATCAGCGGGGTGATCGCTTCCTTTGCGGTGGTGATGTTCGCCTTTGGCGGCATCGAGATCATCGGTGTCACCGCCGGCGAGGCCAAGGACCCGCAGCGGGTCATCCCCAAGGCGATCAACGCGGTGCCGCTGCGCATCCTGCTGTTCTATGTGCTGACCCTGTTCGTGCTGATGTCGATTTTCCCCTGGCCGCAGATCGGCACCCAGGGCAGCCCCTTCGTGCAGATCTTCGACAGCCTGGGCATCAGCTCGGCGGCCACCATCCTTAATATCGTGGTGATTTCGGCGGCGGTGTCGGCGATCAACAGCGATATCTTTGGTGCCGGGCGCATGATGTACGGCCTGGCCCAGCAAGGGCAGGCGCCCAAGGGCTTTGCCCAGATTTCTAAGGCCGGCGTGCCGTGGATGACCGTGGTGGTGATGGCCGTGACGCTGTTGGGTGGGGTGGTGCTGAACTACCTGATCCCGGAAAACATCTTCCTGCTGATCGCTTCCCTGGCCACCTTCGCCACGGTCTGGGTGTGGCTGATGATTCTGCTGACCCATGTGGCCATGCGCCGCTCCATGACCGCCGAGCAAGTGGCCCGGTTGCAGTTCAAGGTGCCGTTCTGGCCTTGGGCGCCGGCAGCGGCGATTGCCTTCATGCTGTTCATCTTCGGCGTGTTGGGCTATTTCCCGAAAACTCAAGCGGCGCTGATGGTGGGCGTGGTGTGGATCGTTCTGCTGGTAGTGGCCTATATGCTGTGGGTCAAGCCGGCGGCGGGGCAGGCTCAGCAGATCCGCGTCGATTCTTCTTTACCTACTGATCATTAACGGAGGCCTTGGATGAGAACTCTTTGGCAACACTGCAACGTCGCCAGCATGGCCCAGGGCACTTACTCGATCATCGAGGACGCGGCCATCGTGACGTCAGGGGCGCACATCGAGTGGATCGGCCGGCGCCAGCAGGCGCCGGTCGCCGATGACCACCAGGTCCAGGACCTGGCAGGCGCCTGGGTGACTCCGGGCCTGATCGATTGCCACACCCATACGGTGTTCGGCGGCAACCGCAGTGGCGAGTTCGAGCAGCGCCTGCAGGGCGTGAGCTATGCCGAGATCGCCGCGGCCGGTGGCGGTATCGCCAGCACCGTGCGGGCGACCCGCGCGGCCACTGAAGAGGAGCTGTTCGTCAGCGCCCGCAAGCGTCTGCTGAGCCTGTTGCGCGACGGTGTCACCAGCGTCGAAATCAAGTCCGGCTACGGCCTGGACCTGGCCAGCGAGCGCAAGATGCTGCGGGTGATCCGCCGTCTTGGCGAGGAGTTGCCGGTCAGTGTGCGCAGCACCTGCCTGGCGGCTCACGCTCTGCCGCCGGAATATGCCGAGCGCAGCGACGACTACATCGAGCATATCTGCAGCGAGATGCTCCCGGCCCTGGCGGCCGAAGGGCTGGTGGATGCGGTGGATGCCTTCTGTGAGTACCTGGCGTTTTCTCCGGAGCAGGTGGAGCGGGTGTTTATCGCCGCGCAACAGCTCGGCCTGCCGGTGAAACTGCACGCCGAACAATTGTCGTCCCTGCATGGCTCGAGCCTGGCAGCGCGCTACCGGGCGCTGTCTGCCGATCACCTGGAGTTCATGACCGAGGACGATGCCATGGCCATGGCGGCTTCGGGAACCGTGGCGGTGCTGTTGCCGGGGGCTTTCTATTTCCTCCGGGAAACCCAGTTGCCGCCGATGGAAGCCCTGCGCAAGCACGGGGTGAAGATTGCCGTGGCCAGCGACCTCAATCCCGGGACTTCGCCGGCGTTGTCGCTGCGCCTGATGCTGAACATGGCCTGCACCTGTTTGCGGTTGACGCCGGAAGAGGCGTTGGCCGGGGTCACCCTGCACGCGGCCCAGGCCCTGGGCATGGAGCAGACCCATGGTTCACTGGAGGTGGGTAAGGTGGCGGACTTTGTCGCCTGGCAGATCGATCGTCCCGCCGACCTGGCCTACTGGCTGGGCGGCGACCTGGAAAAACGCGTCGTGCGACACGGCGTTGAAGTGACTGTTTAGGAGACAGGTTGTGGATAAGGTTCTGACATTCAAACAAGGCCGGGTGCCCCTGCTGATCAGCATGCCCCACGCCGGTACGCGCTTGACCCCGGCAGTGATGGCCGGGCTGGTTCCACAGGCGCAAAGCCTGCCGGACACCGACTGGCATATTCCGCGGCTGTATCAGTTCGCCGAGGAGCTGGGAGCCAGCACCCTGGCGGCCGAATACTCGCGTTTCGTCATCGACCTGAACCGGCCGTCTGACGACAAGCCGCTGTACGTCGGTGCTACCACCGGCTTGTACCCGGCGACGCTGTTCGATGGCGAGCCGTTGTTCGTTGAAGGGCAGGCGCCGTCCAAAGAAGAGCGGCAACAGTACCTGGAGCAGGTCTGGGGGCCCTATCACCGCACCCTGCAGGAGGAGCTGGCGCGGCTCAAGGCCGAGTTCGGCTATGCCTTGCTGTTCGATGCCCACTCCATTCGTTCGCTGATCCCTCATCTGTTCGAGGGCAAGCTGCCGGACTTCAACCTCGGCACCTTCAACGGCGCCAGCTGCGATCCGCAACTGGCCGGCCGTCTGGAGAGCATCTGCGCCGCCCACGGCGATTACACCCATGTGCTCAATGGTCGTTTCAAGGGCGGTCATATCACCCGGCATTACGGCAACCCGGCCGAGCACATTCATGCGGTGCAACTGGAACTGGCGCAGAGCGCCTATATGGAGGAGTTCGAGCCATTCCGCTATCGCGAGGACCTGGCGGCCCCGACCCAGGTGGTGCTCAAGGCATTGCTGCAGGGGCTGCTGGCCTGGGGGCAGGAGCGTTACCGCTGACATTGCTTGCGCCTGCAAGCTGGCTCCTATCGCGGATGCACGCCTTTATGTAGGGGCGAGCTTGCTCGCCAAGCGCGCTGCGCAACTCGTTGCAATCCCTTGAACAACCCTGTTTTCTTCAAGGACATGCTGATTGCGTAATTCGGGTTTATGATGCCAAACGGCAGCATAAATGAAGTCCCCAGCAGGGATGAACCCGACCTCCACGGAGCGCGTAATGCAGACTTTGTACCCGCAGATCAAACCCTATGCCCGGCACGATCTGGCCGTCGACAAGCCCCATGTGCTGTATGTCGACGAAAGTGGTTCACCGGAAGGTTTGCCGGTGGTGTTCATTCACGGT
Source organism: Pseudomonas sp. B21-059 (assembly GCF_026016285.1). Classification (NCBI taxonomy): domain Bacteria; kingdom Pseudomonadati; phylum Pseudomonadota; class Gammaproteobacteria; order Pseudomonadales; family Pseudomonadaceae; genus Pseudomonas; species Pseudomonas sp. B21-059. The sequence goes on from NZ_CP087201.1 coordinate 440,280, forward strand.
GGCCCGGGGGCGGGCTGTGATGGGGCGAGTCGCTGCTATTTCGACCCGAACCTGTACCGCATCGTCACCTTCGACCAGCGCGGTTGCGGGCGTTCCACCCCCCACGCGAGCCTGGAGAACAACACCACCTGGGACCTGGTGGCGGACCTGGAGCGGATTCGCCAGCACCTGGGCATCGACAAATGGGTGCTGTTCGGTGGCTCCTGGGGTTCGACCCTGGCCCTGGCCTATGCCCAGGCCCACCCGGATCGGGTGCTGGGCCTGATCGTGCGGGGCGTCTTCCTGGCCCGTCCCCAGGAAATCCAGTGGTACTACCAGTGTGGCGCCAGCCGCCTGTTTCCGGATTACTGGCAGGACTACGTGGCACCGATTCCCCTGGAGGAGCGTCATGACCTGGTCAGCGCCTTCCACAAGCGCCTGACCGGCAATGACCAGATCGCCCAGATGCATGCCGCCAAGGCCTGGTCGGGTTGGGAAGGGCGCACCGCGACCCTGCGTCCGAACCCGCTGGTGGTGGACCGCTTCTCCGAGCCACAGCGGGCGCTGTCGATTGCCCGGATCGAATGCCATTACTTCATCAACAACGCGTTCCTCGAACCGGACCAGTTGATCCGCGACATGGGCAAGATTGCCCATCTGCCCGGGGTCATCATCCACGGTCGCTACGACGTGATCTGCCCCCTGGACAACGCCTGGGAGCTGCATCAGGCCTGGCCCAACAGCGAGCTGCAGGTGATACGCGACGCTGGTCACGCCGCCTCGGAACCGGGCATTACCGACGCTCTGGTACGCGCCACTGATCAGATGGCGCGCCGCCTGCTTGACCTGCCGCCCGAAGAAGCATGAAGGGCCTGTTGCAGCGCGTGCGCGGCGCGCGGGTGGAAGTGGCCGGGGAAATAGTCGGTGCGGTGGACCAGGGCTTGCTGGTGCTGGTGGCGGTAGAGCCCGAGGACACTCGGGCCAGCGCCGACAAACTCCTGCACAAGCTGCTTAACTATCGGGTGTTCAGCGATGCTGAGGGCAAGATGAACCTGTCCCTGGCGGATGTGCAGGGCGGGCTGCTGCTGGTGTCGCAGTTCACCTTGGCGGCAGACACCAAGAGCGGGTTGCGCCCAAGCTTTTCCACGGCTGCACCACCGGCCCTTGGCGAAGAGCTTTTTGACTACCTGATAGCGAAGGCGCAACAGTTGCATGGCAAAGTGGCATCAGGGCGTTTTGGCGCGGACATGCAGGTGCATCTGGTCAACGATGGCCCGGTAACCTTCCTGTTACAGACCTGAAAACGCCTGAAACAGCTTTTTCCGCCGATTTGAGCCGGAAACTGCTGTTTTTCACGATAAATACTTTGTTACCCCTGATGCGTTGTAACGCGGGCTACTAGATAATCGCGCGCTACGGGGATCAGCGTTCGTTGGTCCATTTTGACTTTAGTAGAGACTTGTCCACGGCCGTTTGGGGAATCATTTAGCCCCATCGGAGTCGGAACAATGCTCGCCAACCTGGCATATAGATAGCTGGCCGTTGGTTCTTTGATCTGTTTTCGGCGAGGGTTGCTCGTGATTGTTAGTCCCTGTAATGCACCAAACTTGTTTGCCAAACGGTTACGAAACGCACTGGTGACGGGCTCTGCGCTGGTCTGCCTGTTCGGCGCCGGTCAACTCATGGCATTCAACCTGGATGATGTGTCGGCCAAGGCCAAAGACTTGGCCGGGCAGAAGTATGAGGCCCCGCGCAGTAACCTGCCGAACGAGTTCCGTGAGATGAAGTTCGCGGATTACCAGAAAATCCGCTTCCTCAGCGAAAAAGCCGAATGGGCCAATCAGAAGACCCCGTTCAAGCTGTCGTTCTATCACCAGGGCATGCACTTCGACACGCCGGTGAAGATCAACGAGATCAGCGCCAACACTGTTTCCGAGATCAAGTACGACCCGAGCCGCTTCGATTTCGGCGACGTCAAGTTTGATCCCAAGGCCACCGAAAAGCTCGGCTATGCCGGTTTCCGTGTGCTGTACCCGATCAACAAGGCTGACAAGCAAGACGAAATCATGACCATGCTGGGCGCGAGCTACTTCCGCGTCATTGGCAAAGGCCACACTTATGGCCTGTCCGCTCGTGGTCTGGCGATCGACACCGCCCTGCCGTCCGGCGAAGAGTTTCCGCGTTTCAGCGAGTTCTGGATCCAGCAGCCCAAGCCAACCGACAAGCACCTGGTGATCTACGCCCTGCTGGACTCGCCACGGGCCACTGGCGCCTACCGCCTGACCCTGCGTCCGGGCGCCGACACCGTCGTCGACGTCAAGGCTCGGGTGTTCCTGCGTGACAAGGTGGGCAAGCTGGGCCTGGCCCCGCTGACCAGCATGTACCTGTTCGGCGCCAACCAGCCGTCGAAAGTCCTCAACTACCGCCGCGAGCTGCACGATTCCAGTGGCCTGTCGATCCATGCCGGCAACGGCGAGTGGATCTGGCGTCCTCTGAACAACCCGAAACACTTGGCCGTGAGCAACTTCTCGGTAGAGAACCCGCGTGGTTTCGGCCTGCTGCAGCGTGGCCGCGACTTCAGCCACTATGAAGACCTCGACGACCGCTACGACAAGCGCCCAAGCGCCTGGATCGAGCCCAAGGGCGACTGGGGCAAAGGCACCGTCGACCTGGTAGAGATCCCGACTGCGGACGAAACCAACGACAACATCGTGGCCTTCTGGAGCCCGGAAAAGCAGCCTGAACCGGGCCAGCCGCTGGACTTCGCCTACCGTATGCACTGGACCATCGACGAAGCCGCCCTGCATTCGCCTGACAGCGCCTGGGTGCAGCAGACCCTGCGCTCCACCGGTGACGTCAAGCAATCCAACCTGATTCGTCAACCCGATGGCAGCGTTGCCTACCTGGTGGACTTCCAGGGCCCATCCCTGGCGGCATTGCCGGAAAACGCCGAAGTGCGCAGCCAGGTCAGTGTTGGCGACAACGCCGAGCTGGTGGAAAACAGCGTTCGCTACAACCCGGAAACCAAAGGCTGGCGCCTGACTCTGCGGATGAAGATCAAGGATGCGAGCAAGGCCACCGAGATGCGGGCCGCGTTGGTGCGCAACATCCCGGTAGCCGAGCCGGCCAAGGCCTCGACGCCAAACTCCAACTCCTCCGTTGCCAAGGCCGACAAGATCGCCGCCAAGCAACAGGAGAAGAAGGAGAAGGAAGCCGCTGCGGCAGCGGCCAAGCAGGCTGACGCCAAGCCGGCCAAAGACGCCAAGAACGCCAAGGACCACAAAGACGCCAAGCAGCCTGCTGCCGAGGCGGCCCCAGCCACACCGGAACCGGTTAAAACTGAACAAGTCCTGACCGAGACCTGGAGCTATCAGTTGCCTGCCGATGAGTAACTCTCAACTACAGCCAGAGACTCTTGCCGAGTACCTGGCGCACTTGCCGATGTCGGATGCGCAGCGCGCGGAGCTCGCGGGCTGCCAGTCCTTCAGCGAACTGCACCAACGTCTGTCGTCAACGACCTTCGACGCTCCAACCGATGCCGCCCAGGTATCGGTGGGCCAGCGTCTGTCCCTGAGCACCGCCGCGGAACTCGAAGAAGCGGAGATGCTTGCGGTCGACGCCGAAGGTCGGGTCTGCCTCAAGGCCACGCCGCCGATCCGCCGCACCAAGGTGGTACCGGAGCCGTGGCGCACCAATATCCTGGTGCGCGGCTGGCGGCGCCTGACCGGGCGCACCAACCCGCCGGCGCCGAAGAAGGATGAGCGTGTGCTGCCGGCTGCCCGCTGGCGCACCGTGGGTTCGATCCGCCGCTACATCCTGCTGGTGCTGATGCTCGGCCAGACCATCGTCGCCGGCTGGTACATGAAAGGCATCATGCCGTATCAGGGCTGGTCCTTCGTCGACCTGGAAGAGGTGATGCACCAGCCGCTGATGCAGACCGCGCAGCAAGTGCTGCCCTATGCTCTGCAGACCAGCATCCTGATCCTCTTCGGCATCCTGTTCTGCTGGGTGTCGGCGGGTTTCTGGACTGCGTTGATGGGCTTCCTGGAGCTGTTGACCGGTCACGACAAGTACCGCATTTCCGGGGCCAGCGCCGGCAACGAGCCGATTCCCAAGGACGCGCGTACCGCACTGGTGATGCCGATCTGCAACGAAGACGTGCCGCGGGTGTTTGCCGGCCTGCGCGCCACCTTCGAGTCGGTGGCGGCTACTGGCGATCTGGATCGCTTCGACTTCTTCGTCTTGAGCGACAGCAACGACAGTGATATCTGCGTCGCCGAGCAGCAGGCCTGGCTGGATGTCTGCCGGGAAGCCAAGGGCTTCGGCAAGATCTTCTATCGCCGCCGCCGGCGCCGGGTGAAGCGCAAGAGCGGCAACCTCGACGACTTCTGCCGTCGCTGGGGCGGCGACTACAAGTACATGGTGGTGCTCGACGCCGACAGCGTGATGAGCGGCGAATGCCTGACCAGCCTGGTGCGCCTGATGGAAGCCACGCCGGACGCGGGGATCATCCAGACCGCGCCACGGGCCTCGGGCATGGACACGCTGTATGCGCGCATGCAGCAGTTCGCCACCCGGGTCTATGGTCCGCTGTTCACTGCCGGCCTGCACTTCTGGCAGTTGGGCGAGTCGCACTACTGGGGCCACAACGCGATCATCCGCATGAAGCCGTTCATCGAGCACTGCGCCCTGGCGCCATTGCCCGGTAAAGGTGCCTTCGCCGGTGCGATCCTGTCCCACGACTTCGTTGAAGCCGCGCTGATGCGCCGTGCCGGCTGGGGCGTGTGGATTGCCTACGATCTGCCTGGCAGTTACGAAGAGCTGCCGCCGAACCTGCTGGACGAACTCAAGCGTGACCGGCGCTGGTGCCACGGCAACCTGATGAACTTCCGCCTGTTCCTGGTCAAGGGCATGCACCCGGTGCACCGCGCGGTGTTCCTCACCGGGGTGATGTCCTACCTGTCGGCGCCGTTGTGGTTCTTTTTCCTGGTGCTGTCCACGGCTCTGCTGGCGGTCAATACCCTGATGGAGCCGCAGTACTTCCTTGAACCGCGGCAGCTGTATCCGCTGTGGCCGCAGTGGCACCCGGACAAAGCCATCGCGCTGTTCTCCACGACTATCGTGCTGCTGTTCTTGCCCAAGCTGTTGAGCATCATCCTGATCTGGGCCAAGGGTGCGAAAGAGTTCGGCGGCAAGTTCAAGGTGACCCTGTCGATGCTTCTGGAGATGCTGTTCTCCATGCTGCTGGCGCCGGTGCGGATGATTTTCCACACCCGTTTCGTCCTGGCCGCGTTCCTCGGTTGGGCCGCGACCTGGAACTCGCCACAACGTGACGACGACTCCACGCCATGGAGCGAAGCCGTGCGCCGCCACGGTCCGCAGACCCTGCTGGGCTTCTGCTGGGCCTTGCTGGTGATCTGGCTGAACCCCAGCTTCCTCTGGTGGCTGGTGCCGATTGTCGGTTCGCTGATGCTGTCGATCCCGGTGTCGGTGATCTCCAGTCGTGTCGGTCTGGGCCTGAAGTCCCGTGACGAGAGTCTGTTCCTGATTCCCGAGGAATATGCTCCGCCTCAGGCGCTGCTGGCCACCGACCAGTACACCCACGAGAACCGTTGGCATGCGCTCAACGACGGCTTTATCCGCGCCGTTGTCGACCCGCAGCAGAACGCTCTGGCCTGTGCCCTGGCCACGTCCCGTCACACCCAGGCCGAGCCGATCGAGTGGCTGCGCCAGGAACGGGTGCGCCATGCCCTGAAAGTCGGCCCGGCGGCCTTGAACAACAGCGAGCGCCTGGCGCTGTTGAGCGATCCGGTGGCCCTGGGACGCTTGCACCAGCAAGTCTGGAGCGAGGGCCACAGCGATTGGCTGGATGCCTGGCGCCAGTCGGTGGATACTGATCCCCATGCGCCGCTGCTGCCGTTGCAGCCGCTGATGGCGGCGCCGCAACCGGCCTGAAGCCAACGCCCTTGAGCCTCCACTCAAGGGCGTTTTGCTTGGCGTGGCCAATAGCCCCGTATCCCCCCTTTGTAACAACAAAAATCCTTGTGCAAACGGCCGAGTGCGTTAGCATCGCTCCCGCAAATTTCTGTGCGTGATCGACAATGGCTTGATATCCGAAGATTTTCATTCCAGGCCTGCCGCGTGCAGACACCACAATAAAATGGCTTCAGGGGACTTGAGATGAAGAAGTATCTTTCGCTGCTGCTGGCAGGCGCCGCCGCCATGCTGGCGGTCACTACCGCCCAGGCCGGCGCCATCGATGACGCGGTCAAGCGCGGTACGCTGAAGGTCGGCATGGACCCGACCTACATGCCGTTCGAGATGACCAACAAGCGTGGCGAAATCATCGGCTTCGAAGTCGACCTGCTCAAGGCCATGGCCAAGTCCATGGGAGTCAAGCTGGAGTTGGTTTCCACTGGCTACGACGGCATTATCCCGGCCCTGCTCACCGACAAGTTCGACATGATCGGCAGCGGCATGACCCTGACCCAGGAACGCAACCTGCGCCTGAACTTCAGCGAACCCTTCATCGTGGTCGGCCAGACCCTGCTGATCCGCAAGGACCTGGAAGGCACCATCAAGTCCTACAAGGACCTGAACAGCGCCGACTACCGCATCACCTCCAAGCTGGGCACCACTGGGGAAATGGTCGCCAAGAAGCTGATCGCCAAGGCCAAGTACCACGGCTACGACAACGAGCAGGAAGCGGTGCTGGACGTGGTCAACGGCAAGGCCGACGCCTTTATCTACGACGCCCCGTACAACGTGGTGGCGGTGAACAAGGTGGGCAACGGCAAGCTGACGTTCCTCGACAAGCCGTTCACCTACGAGCCTCTGGCCTTTGGCCTGAAGAAGGGTGACTACGACAGCATCAATTTCATCAACAACTTCCTGCACCAGATCCGCGAAGACGGCACCTACGATCGCATCCATGACAAGTGGTTCAAGAGCACCGAGTGGCTCAAGGACATGGAGTAACGCTGCTTGGGCGGTGCGGGTCGTTTCAGTGACCGCGCACCGTTCTCCTTCGCCGGCCAGCCGGCTCCTACGGGGGCATGTGTAGGCGCCGGCTGGCCGGCGAAAGCGTCTGATTTCGCAATACCCACTCCGGAACCTGCACAGCAATGAAACAGAAAAAAGCCCAATGGCCCTGGCACGTATTGACCGTGCTGGTGCTGATCGGCCTGGCCGGCGCCCTCTACTACGCCACCTCGCTGATGTCCTATGAATGGCGCTGGAACCGTGTCCCCCAATACTTCGTTTACCAGGCCGAAGAATCCCAGCGGGCGGCGGAGATCTCCACCGTCGCTGAGGTTGTGCGCCAGGGCGGCAAGGCTCAAGTCACCCTGCGCGGTGACTCGGGTGCCGAGCAGCATCTGAGTGTCGACGAAGGCAGCCTGCAGGTGGCTAGCGGCGATGACGTGGCCGAAGGTGACGTGATTGGCGTGACCCGGCATTGGGCGGCGGGCCCCCTGTTGTGGGGCTTGTGGACCACCTTGTGGCTGTCGGTGGTGTCTGGCGTATTGGGCCTGCTCATCGGCCTTGGCACCGGCCTGTGCCGGCTGTCCAGCAACCCGACCCTGCGCGACCTGTCGACGATTTATGTCGAGCTGGTGCGGGGGACGCCGCTGCTGGTGCAGATCTTCATTTTCTATTTCTTCATCGGCACGGTGCTCAACCTGTCCCGAGAGTTCGCCGGGATCGCCGCGCTGTCGCTGTTTACCGGGGCTTATGTGGCGGAAATCGTCCGTGCCGGGGTGCAGTCCATCACCCGCGGGCAGAACGAAGCGGCCCGCTCCCTGGGGCTCAGCGCCGGCCAGTCGATGCGTCACGTGGTACTGCCTCAGGCGTTCAAGCGAGTGCTGCCGCCCCTGGCCGGGCAGTTCATCAGTCTGGTCAAGGACACTTCGCTGGTGTCGGTGATCGCCATTACCGAGCTGCTCAAGAGCGGCCGGGAAGTCATTACCACCTCGTTCTCGCCGTTCGAGATCCTGTTCTGTGTGGCGGGCCTGTATTTGTTGATCAACCTGCCGCTGTCGAAGATGGCCAGTCGGCTTGAGCGGAGGCTCGCGCAAAGTGATTGAAGTCCGCGATCTGGTAAAAGTCTTCGACACCCGCGGCCAGGTGGTGCGTGCGGTGGATAACGTCACCACCCAGGTGGCCAAGGGCGAAGTGCTGGTGGTGATCGGTCCGTCCGGTTCCGGCAAGTCGACCTTCCTGCGTTGCCTCAATGGCCTGGAAGAGTTCGACTCGGGTTCGGTGAGCATCGACGGCCTGCAACTGGCCGATCCCAAGACCGATGTGAACGCCTATCGCCGGGAAGTCGGCATGGTGTTCCAGCATTTCAACCTGTTCCCCCACATGACCGTGCTGGAAAACCTCTGCCTGGCGCAGAAGGTGGTGCGCAAGCGGGGCAAGCAGGAGCGCGAGGCCAAGGCCCTGGCGTTGCTGGAGAAAGTCGGTATCGCACAGAAGGCCCACGAGTTTCCTTCGCGGCTTTCCGGCGGCCAGCAGCAGCGGGTGGCGATTGCCCGGGCCCTGGCGATGGAGCCCAAGGTCATGCTGTTCGATGAGCCGACCTCGGCCCTGGACCCGGAAATGGTCGGCGAGGTGCTGGATGTGATGAAGACCCTGGCCCTGGAAGGCATGACCATGGTTTGCGTCACTCACGAGATGGGTTTTGCCCGGGAAGTGGCGGATCGGGTGCTGTTTTTCGATCACGGCAAGCTGCTGGAAGATGCGGCGCCGGAGGTGTTCTTCGCTGCGCCGAAAGACCCTCGGGCCCAGGCTTTCCTGCGTCAGGTGTTGTAGCCGCTGCCGAAGGCTGCGAACGACGACGCAGTCGGCGCCAGGGGCATCGGGGCTCTCCAGCAGGATCGTGGTGAACGGCTTTGCGTCTGCTGCGCAGCCGGTCGCAGCCTGCGGCAGCGGCTACACCGCCAGCAGGCGCTTGAGGGCCTGGCACTCCCCTGTAGCCGCTGCGAGTCAGCTAGGTTGAGCCGAGGGCCGAAGACACTTCAGGCGGCCACTGCCCAAGACCGCGATCGTAGTGATCATCGCCGCCTTGGGCGGTGGCGGCCAGGGCCGTCAGACCCGGAAGCGCCCCACCAGGCTTTGCAGGTGAATCCCCAACCGCGCCAGCTCGGCGCTGGAGGCCGCGGTTTCTTCGCTGGCCGATGAAGTCTGTTCAGACACATCACGCACATTCAACACGCTGCGGTTGATCTCTTCCGCTACCGCGCTCTGCTGCTCGGCTGCCGCGGCGATCTGCTGGTTCATCGCCTGGATGGCCGACACGGTGCGGGTGATGTTCTCCAGCGACCCCCCGGCCCGGCGGGTCAGTTCAACGCTGCTGTCGGTGAGACTGCGGCTGGTGTCCAGGGTGCTGGCCACTTGCTGGGTGCCGCTTTGCAGGCCGACGATCAGCTCGGCAATCTCTTCGGTGGATTGCTGGGTGCGCTGGGCAAGACTGCGTACTTCGTCGGCAACCACGGCGAAACCACGTCCGGCTTCACCGGCCCGGGCCGCTTCGATGGCGGCGTTGAGGGCCAGCAGGTTGGTCTGCTGGGCCACCGACTTGATGACATCCAGTACGCTGCCGATCTTGTCACTTTCCTGCTTGAGGTGGCCCATGGCTTCGGTGGAGTGGCCTACCTCGCTGGCCAGGCGCTCGATCTGGGCAATGGCCTCGTTCACCACGCGATCACCCTCGCGGGCCTGCTGATCGGCGGCTACAGCGGCCTCTGAGGCCTCTTCGGCATTGCGCGCGACTTCCTGCACCGTGGCGGCCATTTCGTTCATGGCCGTGGCCACCTGATCGGTTTCCACCTTCTGGCTGTTGACCCCGGCGCTGGTCTGCTCGGTGACGGCCGATAACTGTTCGGCGGCGCTGGCGATCTGGGTCACGCCGTCGCTGATGCCACCGATCAGTTCCCGCAAGCCGAGGGTCATGCGTTGCATGGCTTTCTGCAGTTGGCCAAGTTCATCGTGGCGATCCACTGCCAGGTTCTGGCTGAGATCGCCGGCCGCCACACGTTCGGCGGCCTTGAGGGTCTGTTGCAGCGGCTGGATGATCTGTCGAGTGATGGCCCACGAGGCAATCAGGCCAAACACCAACGCCAGTACCGTGGCAATCAGCAGGGTGCTCTTGGCCTGGCTGGCATCGCTGTCACGCTTGGCGGTCTGTACGCTGGTCAGTTGGTTGCTCAGTGTCATCAGCCGGTCGCCCTGGGCAGCCATGCGCAGGAGGGCCGCGGCACTGGCCTCTTCGGCGTCGCTGAAGTTGCTGACGGCCGCTCGGTAGGCTTTAAGCGAGTCACTGGCCTGCTGCAGGTTGGCAATGTGCTGCTCCGGCAGGCGGGTCGGCAGGCTGGTGAGGTTGTTCAGCGCGTTATCGATGGCATCCAGAGCCGGCTGTTTGGCTGCCGGCTTGGCGCTATAGGTGTAGCCACGCACCTGGAAGCGTGCCTGCTGGATCAGTTTGGAGAGGTCGATGACGCTGTTGAACTGAGCCACGCTGTCGCCTTGCAGCAGCGACTTCTCGACCTCGGTCACACGGGCCACGGCATTGTCGGCACTGGCGCCGAGCTGGGCCCGGGCGGCCTCGCGGCTGGTAGTGGCGCGGGTCATGTCGGCAAAGGCTTTCTGGTACTCGGCCACGGCGCTCAGTTGCTGGTCCAGCATGGCAATGCTTTCAGGTTGCTGCAGTTGCTCACGGGCAGCCCGCAGACCTTCGTCGAGTTGTTTGAGTATGTCGTTGACGGCGGCCGGGCCTTGGTCGCCATGGTGCATCTCGTAGTTGAGACGGGCGATGCGCAGGTCTTTGGTCATGCCATAGAGTGTGGAGATGTTGCCCAGTTTGTCGCCACGGTCGATCACTCGGCCCAGGCCAGTCCAGCCAGTGGCGGTGATCAACAGGGTCAGAAGCAGTACCAGGCCGAAGCCGATACCGAGTTTGCGGCTGACGCTTACATTTCCCAGGTTCCTGGCTAGCCAACGGTACATGCTGCGAACTCCCTTTTAGCAAGATGGGCTTAACCATAGGCTATCGGCGGGAGCGGTGGATTCTGTAGGTAGATGGCTAATTGATATTGCGGGTGAAAGCTCCGGCTGGCACGGAGCCTTTGCTCAAAACAGGCGTGAGAGGAGGGCTGTGACAGCGGTTTCGACCCGCAGGATGCGTTCACCCAATTGCACCGGTTGCAGGCCGGCCTTGGCCAACAGATCGATCTCGTAGGGGATCCAGCCACCTTCGGGGCCGATGGCCAGGGTGACCGGTTCATCCAGGCCGCGGGGGCAGGGCGGGTACTGGCCGGGGTGACCCACCAGGCCCAGGGTGCCTGCGCTGAGGGCCGGCAGGCGATCCTCGACGAAAGGCTTGAAGCGTTTTTCGATGACCACTTCAGGTAGCACGCTGTCGCGAGCCTGCTCCAGGCCGAGAATCAGCTGTTCACGAATGGCCCCGGGTTCCAGGAATGGGGTTTGCCAGAAGCTCTTTTCCACCCGGTAGCTGTTGACCAGCACCAGCCGTGGCACGCCCATGGCGGCGACGGTCTGCAGCACTCGACGAAGCATCTTCGGGCGTGGCAGGGCCAGCACCATGGTCAGCGGCAGCTTGACCGGGGGGGGCTGGTCCAGGGTGATTTGCAGCTCGGCTTCGGTGGCTTCCAGGCGCAGCACCTGGGCTGAACCCATCAGCCCGCCGATACGCCCGACCCGCAGGCTGTCGCCCACCGCTACCCGATGCACTTCCTGCATATGGGTCAGGCGCCGGTCGCGCAGCACCACCAGGTCGGCCGCGATGAAGTCGGCCTCTTCCAGAAGCAGCAGGTTCACGCTTGGGTCGCTGGCGGCTGGTCGTTGTGATCGTCAGCCGGGGCATCGTCCGGGTGGTCGCCGCGCTTGCTGATCAGCCCGCCAAACAGCACGCCGATTTCGAACAGCAGCCACATGGGCACGGCCAGCAGGGTCTGGGAGAAGATATCCGGCGGGGTGAGAATCATGCCCACCACAAAGCAGCCAATGATCACGTAAGGCCGGATCTTCCTCAGGTAGGCCACGTTGACCACGCCGATCCACACCAGCAGCACCACCGCTACCGGGATTTCGAAAGCCACGCCGAAGGCGAAGAACAGGGTCATGACGAAATCGAGGTAGCTGGTGATGTCGGTCATCATCTCCACGCCGGCCGGAGTGGCGGCAGCGAAGAACTTGAAGATCAGCGGAAACACCAGGAAGTAGGCGAAGGCCATGCCGATGTAGAACAGCAGGATGCTCGACACCAACAGCGGTACGGCGATGCGCTTCTCATGCTTGTACAGCCCGGGTGCGATAAAGCCCCAGATCTGATGCAGGATCACCGGGATCGCCAGGAACAGCGAGACCATCATGGTCAGTTTCAGCGGGGTGAGAAACGGCGAGGCGACGTCGGTGGCGATCATCGTCGCACCCACCGGCAGGTACTGGCGCAGTGGCGTGGAGACGATGGTGTAGATCTGCTGGGTGAAGGCGAACAACCCGGCGAAGATGATGAAGATCGCCGCTACGCAGCGCAGCAGGCGGGTACGCAGCTCGGTGAGGTGCGACACCAGCGGCATGTGTTGGTCGTTCTCTGGGATATCGCTCATGGGGCTCGCGGCGGCAAAGTGGGGTCGTGGGGGGCCGTGGTGGCGGGTGTCGCCACCGGGGCCGCAGGCTCGGCAATCGGAGTCGTTGGCAGCGGCGCTTCGGTCACAGGGGCCGTTCCAGCTACCGGCGCAGAGCTTGGCGAGTGAATCGTCTGCTCGGCTATCGGTTCGACCGGAGTCGGTTGCTGCTGGGTCGGGGCGAGGATCTTCCGCGCTTCCTGCTCCAGGGACAGAATGTGCTCGTTGTGCAGTTGCCGGCGGATTTCGTCGGCCCCGATTTCACGTTCAACTTCCTGTTTTATCGCGTTGAAGCTGCGCTTCAGGCGCCCGACCCACAGGCCGGCGGTACGCGCCGCGCCAGGCAGGCGCTCGGGGCCGAGCACCAGCAGGGCCACCAGGCCCACCAGCAGCAGTTCAGAGAAGCTGATACCAAACATTAGTCAGTGCTCACGAGTCTTTGCGGGTCGGCTCTTCGACTTTTTGTGCCTGCACATCGATGGTGTGCGGCTGGTTCAGCGGAGCGCTTTGTTGTGGCTGAACCGGTGGCACGGGCTGTGCCGCTGGCGGTACTACGGGCTCGGCGGGCTTTTCGTCGTCGTTCATGGCCTTGCGAAAGCCCTTGATCGATTCGCCGACGTCGGTGCCCAGGTTCTTGAGCTTCTTGGTGCCAAATACCAGTACCACGACCACCAGGATGACGACCCAGTGTTTCCAGTCAAAAATGCCCATGCTGCGTTTCCTCTTAGAAAGTTGTTCAGGCGGACGGACGCGAGGCTTTCTCGGCGTGTCCAGACAGACCGAAGCGGCGATCCAGTTCATCGAGCACGGCCTGGGGGTGCTGACCCAACTGTGCCAGCATGACCAGGGTATGGAACCACAGGTCTGCGGTTTCATAGATCACATCGCTGCAGTCACCGCTGATGGCGGCGTCCTTGGCGGCGATGATGGTTTCCACCGATTCTTCACCGACTTTTTCCAGAATCTTGTTCAGCCCCTTGTGATACAGGCTGGCCACATAGGAGCTGTCGGCTGCGGCGTCTTTACGCTCTTCCAGCACTTGGGCCAGACGGGTGAGGGTATCGCTCATGTCAGTGTCCTGCAGAATAAATCGCGTGCGGGTCCTTGAGGACCGGTTCGACGGTTTTCCACTCGCCGTCTTCGTAGACGCGGTAGAAACAGCTGTGGCGGCCGGTGTGACAGGCAATGTCGCCGATCTGCTCGACCATCAGGATGATCACGTCAGCGTCGCAGTCCAGGCGCATTTCATGCAGCTTCTGCACGTGCCCGGACTCTTCGCCCTTGCGCCATAGCTTGCCACGGGAACGTGACCAATAGATGGCGCGGTTCTCGGCAGCGGTCAGGCTCAGGGCCTCGCGGTTCATCCAGGCCATCATCAGCACGCGCCCGGTCTTGTGATCCTGGGCGATGGCCGGCACCAGGCCGTCCGCATCCCACTTGATCTGGTCCAGCCAATCTTTCATTTTCGACTCCGACAACCGGGCTCAACCCGCTGGTGACGCCTCGGCGATTTCGACAGTTTGCCAGCAGGTCGCGCCACTGGCTATCGGCGAACGATCAGATACAAACCCACCGCAATCATGATGCCGGCAGGCCAGTGGCCCAGCTCCTGCAGCGGACCGCCGGCGGCCAGAACGGCGCCGCCACCCAGATGGGCGGTGCCCAGCAGGCGCAGGAACCAGTCGTCCTTGCGCTTGTGCCAGGGCGCCGGAGGGTTGGCGGCGTGGGGCTGCGACATGCGTTCCAGCAGGTCGCGGGTCATGTTGGCCAGGTGGGGGAGCTGTTCGATCTGGTTGTGGATATTGCCGAACACGGCTTTCGGGCTGACCCGTTCGCGCATCCAGCGTTCGAGGAAAGGTTGCGCGGTGTTCCACAGGTCCAGGTCCGGGTACAGCTGGCGGCCCAGGCCTTCAATGTTGAGCAGGGTTTTCTGCAGCAGCACCAGCTGCGGCTGCACTTCCATGTTGAAGCGCCGGGCGGTCTGGAACAGGCGCATCAGTACCTGGCCAAAGGAAATGTCCTTCAACGGCTTTTCGAAGATCGGCTCGCACACGGTGCGAATCGCCGCCTCGAATTCGTTGAGCTTGGTTTCCGCCGGAACCCAGCCGGAATCAATGTGCAACTGGGCCACGCGGCGGTAGTCACGCTTGAAGAAGGCGAACAGGTTGCGCGCCAGGTAGTCCTGGTCTTCCGGGGTCAGGCTGCCGACTATGCCGCAGTCGATGGCGATGTACTGCGGGCTCCAGGGCTGCACGGTGCTGACGAAGATGTTGCCCGGGTGCATGTCGGCGTGGAAGAAACTGTCGCGGAACACCTGGGTGAAGAAGATCTCCACACCGCGCTCGGCGAGCATCTTCATGTCGGTGCGCTGGTCGGCCAGGGTTGCCAGATCGGTCACCTGAATGCCGTAGATGCGCTCCATCACCAGCACTTTCGGCCGGCACCAGTCCCAGTAGACCTGGGGCACATACAGCAGCGGCGAGCCTTCGAAGTTGCGCTTGAGCTGGCTGGCGTTGGCCGCCTCGCGCAGCAGGTCGAGCTCGTCGTAGATGGTTTTCTCGTAGTCGCTGACCACGTCCACCGGGTGCAGCAGGCGCGCGTCGGCCGAAAGCTTTTCCGCGGCGCGGGCGAGGATGAATAGCCACGCCAGGTCTTGGGCGATGATTGGCTTGAGCCCGGGGCGGATCACCTTGACCACCACTTCTTCACCGGTCTTGAGCTTGGCGGCGTGGACCTGGGCCACCGAGGCCGAGGCCAGCGGCTCGATGTCGAAGCGGCTGAACACGTCGCTGATCTTCTTGCCCAGTTGCTCTTCGATCAGGGCCACGGATTTCTGCGAATCGAACGGTGGCACCCGGTCCTGCAGCAGCATCAGTTCGTCGGCGATGTCTTCCGGCAGCAGGTCGCGGCGGGTGGAGAGGATCTGCCCGAACTTGATGAAGATCGGCCCCAGGTCCTGCAGCGCCAGGCGCAGCCGGGCACCGCGGCTCAGTTCCAGCGGCTTGCGCGGGAACCAGCGCCAGGGCAGGGCGAAGCGCAGGGCCAGGAGAAACCAGGGCAAGGGCAGGGCAAACAGCAGGTCATCGAGGCGGTAACGGATCACGACGCGCTGGATGCGCAACAGACGGCGGACGGCAAGCAGCTTCATGCGTTATCGCTTGGGTCAAGGGAGCGGGAAAGGCGCTCGAAGCGCGCCTCGAGACGTTCCAGGTCGAGTTTGGCCTGATCCAGCTCACGAAAGCGCGCTTCGGCTTCGCGCTGACCCACCAGGGTGCGCGATTCTTCGGCGAGGAATTCGGCGAGGTTCTGATTCAGGCTGGCAAATCCTTGTTGATACCAGCGGGCGCGGCTGCGCACATGGCCACTGAACAGTTGGGTGGCCACCGGGCCCAGCCACCGGGACAGTTCGTATTCCCAGTCCAGCTCCAGGTCCTGGAGGATGGCCGCCAGGTCCAGCAGCACGCCGCTGTCGCCTTCCAGCTCTACTTCGGGGCTGTGCAGGATCGCGGTCTTGTCCTTGCTCAGTGCCAGGCGCATCAGGCTTGAAGCCGGTGCGCGGAGGGTGCAGTCAGGGTCCGCAGCCCACTGGGAGGCCAGCATCAGGCCTTCGTCGCTGGGCAGGATGAACAGCTGCAATGCCGGGTTGCGGCAATCCACTGCGATCACCTTGCCATTGAGGTGCTGCAGGCGCGGCAGAGCCGTACTGTCCAGACGCAACACCCGATTGATGCCGGTCTCGACGCTGGCGAGCAGGCCGCTGAGCAACATCAGGGCTTGATGCCGCGGTGCAGGGCGACGATGCCTGCGGTCATGTTGTGATAGGTCACGCGGTCGAAACCGGCCTCGACCATCATCGACTTCAGGGTTTCCTGGTTGGGGTGCATGCGGATCGATTCGGCCAGGTAGCGATAGCTCTCCGAGTCGTTGGTGATCAGCTTGCCGGCCAGGGGCATGAAGGCGAACGAATAGGCGTCGTAGACCTTGGACATCAGCGCGTTGGTCGGCTTGGAGAACTCCAGCACCAACAGCCGGCCGCCGGGCTTGAGCACTCGCAGCATGGAGCGCAGGGCATCTTCTTTATGGGTGACGTTGCGCAGGCCGAAGGCGATGGTCACGCAGTCGAAATGGTTGTCCGGGAAGGGCAGTTTTTCCGCATCGGCCTGAACGAATTCGACGTTGCCGGCCACACCCAGGTCCAGCAGGCGGTCGCGACCGACCTTGAGCATGGACTCGTTGATGTCGGCCAGTACCACTTGGCCAGTAGGGCCTACCAGGTGGGAGAAGCGCTTGGTCAGGTCGCCAGTGCCGCCCGCGATGTCCAGTACGCGATTGCCGGCGCGTACGCCCGACAGCTCGATGGTGAAGCGTTTCCACAAACGGTGCATGCCGCCGGACAGTACGTCATTCATCAGGTCGTACTTGGCCGCTACCGAGTGGAACACTTCTGCGACTTTTTCCGCCTTCTGGCTTTCAGGAACGTTCTTGAAGCCGAAGTGCGTGGTGGGTTCGGCATCGCTGCCTTTGCGCTGATCAGTCATATCGCTGTCACCAAAAGAGAATGCGCGACATTCTAATGCCGGTGGCGGTCTTTGTCTTGGCAAGGCTGAATGTAAGATAGCGATCCGCCGGGACGTTTTGACGCACTCAGGGTCAAGATGCTTCAGGCAAGTCCCGAAACAGCAGGAGTCCTTCAATGGCCCGTATTAGTGTTGAACGTGCCCATGGCCTGGGTAAGCAGGTGGCCCGTGAAAAGGCTGACAAACTGGCGCAGAAACTCGCCGATCAGTATGGCCTGGAGCCGCAATGGGCAGGGGATACCCTGAATCTCAAGCGCTCAGGCGTCAAAGGCGCGGTGCATGTGGGCGAAGAATCGATCCGTATCGATGTGGAACTGGGGCTGTTGATGTCCGCCATGAGCGGCACCATCAAGTCGGAAATCGAAAAGGCCCTGGACAAGGCCCTGACCTGAGTCCACCCGC
Organism: Pseudomonas sp. B21-059; assembly: GCF_026016285.1. Lineage (NCBI taxonomy): Bacteria > Pseudomonadati > Pseudomonadota > Gammaproteobacteria > Pseudomonadales > Pseudomonadaceae > Pseudomonas > Pseudomonas sp. B21-059. The sequence continues at coordinate 457,882 of NZ_CP087201.1, forward strand.
AGGAGCCGGCTTGTCGGCGCATCGCAGGCACGGCAACGGTGCCAGGCAAAGCGCCTCGCCGGCCAGCAGGCTCCTACATGATTTGATGACATTCGTTAGGGTGCCGATTCTAATTTTTCTCTTTAGGTTGTGCCTCAGGTCCTCTTTCCGAGGGCAGTTCCTCAAACCTTCTGCGCGTGAGGTGCACCATGGCCAAAGTAATTCTGAAGAAAAAAGTTGATGTTCAATCAACTGCTCTGAGCGAAGTCAAATCCTATGCCCGCAAGATCTGGCTGGCAGGCCTGGGTGCCTACGCCAAAGTTGGCCAGGAAGGCAGCGACTACTTCCAGGAGTTGATCAAGGCTGGTCAATCCGTTGAAAAGAAAGGCAAAAAAGTTGTCACTGAACAACTTGAAGCTGCCAACAGTCAGATTGATAGCGTTAAAGGGGATGTCAGCACTCTTAAAGGCAAAGTCGAAGTGCAACTGGATAAAGTCGAGAAGGCTTTTGACACGCGCGTCGCCAGTGCCTTGAATCGTATCGGCATTCCGTCTAAACATGACGTTGAGACACTCTCTGCTAAGCTCGATGAGCTGACGGCGTTGCTCGAACGTGTCGCGCGTAAACATTAAGGAGAACGGGATGGCTGGTAAAAAGAATACTGAAAAAGAAGGCAGCTCGTGGATCGGGAAAGTCGAAGAGTACTCCCGTAAAATTTGGCTTGCTGGTTTAGGCGTGTACTCGAAAATCGACTCTGACGGCAGCAAGCTTTTCGAGACACTGGTCAAGGACGGTGAGAAAGCCGAGAAACTGACCAAGAGCGTAGTTGGCAAGAAAGTGGATGCTGCCAAAGACTCCGCAAGTTCCGCCAAGTCGCGCATCAGCGACGTCAAGGACCGCGCCCTGGGCAAGTGGGATGAACTGGAAGGCGCTTTCGACAAGCGTTTGAACAGTGCCATCTCGCGTCTGGGCGTACCGAGCCGCAATGAGGTCAAGGCGCTGCACGACAAGGTCGATACCCTGACCAAGCAGATCGAGAAACTCACAGGTGCCAAGGTCGCGCCGGTTGCGGCCAAAACCGCTGCCGCCAAACCGGCGGCAAAACCTGCTGCCAAACCACTGGCCAAGCCTGCCGCCAAACCGGCAGTCAAGGCCGCCGCAAAACCTGCCGCCAAGCCAGCAGCGAAAACAGCGGCCGCCAAACCGGCAACCAAACCCGCCGCCAAGCCCGTTGCCGCCAAGCCAGCGGCCAAACCCGCTGCGAAGCCGGCCGTGGCGAAAAAGCCTGTAGCCAAGAAGCCTGTAGCCAAGAAGCCTGTAGCAGCCAAGCCCGCTGCAGCAGCCAAGCCTGCAACTGCGGCACCAGTGGCCTCGGCCAACTCGGCGAATTCCGCCGCAGCGCCTGCCCCGGCTGTAACTCCGACTGCAGCGCCAACTCCAGTGACGCCAAGCAGCCAGTCCTGATTACATCAGGCACACAAAAAACGCCCGGCCTGCGAAGGTCGGGCGTTTTTTATTGGGGAGCCATCGGCTACCCCTGTTCATCCAGGTAACGCAGGGCCATCTGTTCCGTGGCCAGTTTTGCCGGTGGCAGCAGGTGCGGCGCCACCAGCATCATGATCTGGTAGACCACCAGGCGTACTTCGCCTTCGCGATCGAGAATCCGTTGGTAATCCAGTGAGAACAGCAAGGTCATGGTGATCTGTTCCACCAGCTGGCCCAGGGCTTGGGTGCCGCTGACCAGTTGGCCTAGGGCCTTGAGCCGAGCCAGCAGGGAAGCCAGGGTGCGCTTGAGGGCGTTGAGCAGATTGCGAATGCCTTTGGCCAGTTTCGGCAGGCGTCCCGCAAGGTTGGAGAGGTCCTGGAACAGAAAGCGGTAGTGGGCCAGGCGCTCGACAATCAAGTGTAGGAACAACCAATAGTCTTCCGGCGCCAGTTGGGCATCGGACGGAGGGTCCAGCAGCGGTGTCAGCTCGTTCTGGAAACGCTCGAACAAGCCGAGCACCAGAGGTTCCTTGCCATGGAAGTGGTAGTAGAGGTTGCCGGGGCTGATCCCCATTTCATTGGCCACCTCCATGGTGGAGACATTGGGCTCGCCCTTCTGGTTGAACAGTTGCAGGGCACATTCGAGTATCCGGTCGCGGGTCTTCATCCTGACTTCTTGTCGGTCCATTGAGGGGTACGACTCCAGCGGCGGAGTCGTGGTGCAAAGTGTCTTCAGCGCACGCGCACGTAGGTGCCTGGAGCAGCCTCCATCGGTGGGTAGTTCTGGTTGCCCAGGGTGGTCAGGGTTTCCCGCTGCGCTCCGGAGTGTTCCTGAACCCAGGTCAGCCATTGGCTCCACCAACTACCGTCGACGTGTTTGGCGTCGTAGTACCAGGCTCGAGGGTCGCTGCTGAGCTTGTGGTTCTCCACGTAGTTGGCCTTGGGGTTGCTTGGTGGGTTGAGGATGCTCTGCACGTGCCCGCTGTTGGACAGTACAAAACGTTTCTCGCCTCCTAGCAGCAGGGTCGAGCGGTATACCGCGTCCCAGGGCGTGATGTGGTCGTTGATCCCGGCCACGCTGAAGCTGTCCACCGTGACCTTCTGCAAGTCGATCGGTGTGCCGCAGACTTCCAGTCCACCCTCGTGGCTCAGCGGGTTGTGCTTGAAGAAGTCCAGCAGATCGCCGTGCAAGGCGGCGGGCAAGCGGGTGCTGTCGTTGTTCCAGTACAGGATGTCGAAGACCGGCGGCTCCTTGCCCAGCAGGTAGTTGTTGACCCAGTAGTTCCAGATCAGGTCGTTGGGGCGCATCCAGGCAAACACCTTGGCCATGTCGCGGCCGTCCAGCACCCCTTGCTGGTAGGAGCGACGCTTGGCTGCCTCCAGGGTTTTCTCATCGGCAAACAAGGTGGCCGGGCTGTCCAGCTGGCTGTCCAGCAGACTCACCAGGTAGGTGGCGCTGGCAACCCGGCGCAGTTGCCGCTTGGCCTGCAGGTGGCCTTGCAGGGCGGCGATGGTCAGGCCGCCAGCGCAGGCGCCCACCAGATTGACTTCCCGACTGCCGGTAATGGCGCGAGTGACATTCAGTGCCTCTTCGGCCGCTTCCACATAGCTCGACAGGCCCCATTCGCGATGGCGCACGTCCGGGTTGCGCCAGCTGATCATGAACACCTGCAGGCCGTTCTTCAGCGCGTACTGAACGAAGCTGTTGGCCGGGCTGAGGTCGAAAATGTAGTACTTGTTGATCTGTGGCGGCACGATCAGCACTGGCTTGGCGTACTGTTTTTCGCTCATGGGGCTGTACTGGATCAGTTCCAGCAATTCATTGCGAAACACCACCGAACCCGGGGTTACGGCCAGGTTCCGGCCGACTTCGAAGGCGTGTTTGGTCACCTGGCTGGGCAATCCGTTGTTGTGCAGCAGGTCATCCACCAGGTTGCTGATGCCGCGCACTACGCTGTTGCCACCGGTGTTGAAAATCTCCTTGAGGGCCAACGGGTTGAGCAGGGTGTTGGAGGGCGCCACGGCGTCATTGAGCAGGGAAAAGGCAAAGTGTGCCCGGGCCCGGTCGTCCTCGCTCATTGTGCTCTCGTCGATCCAGTTCCGGACTTGCTTCTGCCAGCTCAGGTAAGCCTGCAGACCCCGTTTGTAAAAAGGGTTGAGGGTCCAGGCCGGGTCGGCGAAACGGTTGTCCTTGGGGTTGGGTTTGTGCAGGGTTTCCCCCAGCAGCACGCGTCCCAGCTGGCCGCCCAGCGCTAAGGTATGACGGGCGCTGTGCAACGGATTACGTAGACTGTGGGCCGCGAGGCTGCGCAACGTGGAAAGCAGATCCCGGCCGCGCAGACCGGTGATCGCACTCTGTGCGTTGATATAGGCTGCGGGGGAGGGCAGCGAGCCCTGCGCAGGTTTGTCTTGCATGAGTCAACACTCCTTCGTCAAACCACTAACAAGCAGACCAATCCAAGACAGACAACATAGTCGGTCCTGGCCCTTCTTGCGCGCGACGATCCTGTCGACAGGTATCTTTTACTTCACGGGACGCAAAGGTTGGGGATGCGGATGCATCACTGCCCTTTGTCGTTCCTCCTGGAGGAACTTCATGATGATGGGGGCAACGGCCTCGGCCCGGGTGATCAGGAACAGGTGGCCGTCATCGATGATGTGCAGCTGGGCGTTGGGAATTCGCCAGGCCAGCATACGCATGTTGACCAAGGGGATCAGCGGATCGTCATCACCGGCCAGCACCAGGGTCGGCTGGCGGATCTTGTGCAGCCAGTGAATGCTGGTCCAGCCCAGGCCGGCGAACAGCTGCCAGTAATAGCCCAGCTTGCCGGCCGAGCGCACCTTGGCCGCGTGTTCAGCGGCCAGGTTCGGGTCGCGGCGGAAGGAGCCACCGTAGATCAGCGGGGCGATGCGCATTACGTGGGAGGGCTGCACGTAGCGCCGCGGGCTGGCCATCATCCACAGCACTTTGGGCTTGCCGGGGACCATGAAAGCGCCGGCGGCGGTGGCTGCCAGCACCAGCTTCTTGCAGCGCTCCGGGTAGTCGTAGGCGAATTGCTGGGCCAGGGCCCCGCCCCATGAAACGCCCACCGCGTTGACCTGGCCATAGTCCAGGTAATCGAGCATGCGTGCGGTCAGCTTGGCCAGGCCCGGGAAACGATAAGGCCGGCTTGGGGTCGAGGAGCCGCCAACCCCCGGGACGTCGAAGGCAATGACCTCCAGGTCCGGGTCCAGGGCTTGGACGAAGGGGAACACCAGCTCCAGGTTGGCGCCGATACCGTTGAAGATCAGCAGCGGCGTCAAGTGAGGCTTGCCGGGGCGTACCGCAGTGCGGATGGTCTGGCCGTCCAGATCAACGGTACGGAAGATGAAAGAGTGTGGCATGCCGTAGCCCTGTGAATTGAACCATTGGAGGCGCCTTCCCGGGCGTCCTCCGGATTTCCTGAGGCCAGGCCTCGTACCAAGAATAGGGCTTGGCGGCACCTCCTGGCGCCGCGTCGTTTACTACCTGGGCTCAACGTTCGTGGACGTAGGTCCCCGGTGCAGCCTCGGCGGCTGGGTATTTCTTGTTGCCCAGAACACTGGGTGCCGCTTTCAGTTCGCCCGAGCGCTCGGCTTGCCAGGCTTGCCAGTGCAACCACCAGGAGTCGGTGTGCTTGACCGAGTTTTCCTGCCACTGATCGGGACAGGCAGGGATATCGCTGCTGGTCATGTAACGCGCTTTCGGGTTGCCTGGCGGATTGAGGATGCTCTGGATATGACCGCTGCTGGACAGCACGAACTCCACATTGCCGCCGAACAGTTGTGCCGACTTGTAGCAGGACTTCCACGGGGTGATGTGATCGTTGGTGCCGGCCAGGGAGAAAATGTCGGCCGTGACCTGCTTCAGGTCGATCGGCGTCCCGCACACTTCCAGTGCATTGGGGCGGATCAGCGGATTGTTCTTGAACATCTCGATCAGGTCGCCGTGGAACGCGGCAGGCAGGCGGGTGGTGTCGTTGTTCCAGAACAGGATGTCGAACACCGGCGGCTCATTGCCCAGCAGGTAGTTGTTGACCCAGTAGTTCCAGATCAGATCGTTGGGGCGCATCCAGGCGAACACTTTGGCCATGTCCCGGCCTTCGAGGACGCCGGCCTGATAGGAGTGGCGCTTGGCCGCTTCCAGAGTCTGCTCGTCGACGAACAGGGCTACCTGGGTATCCAGGGTGGTATCGAGCACGCTGACCAGCAGGGTCAGGGCATTGACCTTCTTCTCCCCCAGCGCTGCATAGTGGCCCAGCAAGGCCGTGCAGGTGATGCCGCCGGAGCAGGCACCGAGCATGTTCACGTCTTTGCTGCCGGTGATCGCGGTCACCACGTCGACGGCCTCTTTCAGGGCCTCGATATAGGTGGACAGGCCCCATTCCCGCTGCGCCTTGGTGGGGTTGCGCCAGCTGACGATGAAGGTCTGCACATTGTTGCGCAGGCAGAACCGCGCCAGGCTCTTGTCCGGGCTGAGGTCGAAGACATAGAACTTGTTGATCTGCGGCGGCACCACCAGCAGTGGGCGTTCATGCACCTGCTCGGTGATCGGCCGGTACTGGATCAGTTCCAGGACATCGTTGCGAAACACCACAGCCCCTTCGCTGGTGCCCAGGTTCTTGCCGACTTCGAAGGCGTCCATATTCACCTGGCTGGGCATGCCGCCGTTGTGCACCAGGTCCTTGGCCAGGTGGGACAGGCCGTCCAGCAGGCTCTTGCCGCCGGTTTCGAAGAAGCGTTTGACTGCGGCAGGGTTGGCCGCGCTGTTGGTCGGGGCCATGGCCTCGGTCATCAGGTTGATCACGAAGTGGCCGCGGCTGATGTCCTGCTCCGACAGGCTGCTGTCGCCGATCCAGTCGTGGAGCTCTTTGCGCCATGCCAGATAGGTTTGCAGGTAGCGTTTGTACAGCGGGTTCTGGCTCCAGGCCGGATCGTTGAAGCGACGGTCGTCGCTCTCCGGTTGCAGCGTCGACTTGCCGAACATCACGTTCTTCAGTTCGAGGCCGAAATGCGCAACGTGCTTGACGCTGTGGATGGGTTGTTTGATGGCCTGGGCAAGCACCATTCGAGCAGAGGTAAGCAGATCCTTTCTACGCAAGCCGATGACCGGATTGAGCCCCAGGGTGTTTTCCGAGGCTTGGCGTTTCAGGTCATCGTTATTCTTGTTACTCATCTACGACGCTCCATTGTCCTGAGACGAGTACCGGACCTGCTGTGCAGTCACACAGCACGATGCCAGGTACTACTGCTCGGGTGACCGTTAATTGCGCACCGCTGCCTTACAGGCTCGCAAAACTCTGCAGGGAACTTGCCAGCTCCATTGGTTACCCGAGTTTAATTTTTTTCGCAAGCAGGCCATTCATTGGCCATACAGCCCAGCATTCAAACAGATGGAATTAGAAAATGCCCTCTAAACAGTCGGAGGCTTGAGTTAGAGCATCAGCTTGATGACGGACTGATTCGGATCGCGGGTTTTTCCGGCGGCTTTGAGCTCCGCCAGATAATCGTTCCACAGATCGTCCTGGCGCAGCGCCAACTGATACAGGTATTCCCAGGTGAACAATCCGCTGTCATGGCCATCATCGAAGGTCAATTTCAGTGCGTACTGGCCAGCCGGTTCAACCTTGCTCAGGCCCACGCCTAGCTTGCCGAACTGGAGGATGGGTTTGCCGTGGCCCTGGACCTCGGCGGAGGGGGAGTGCACCCGCAGGAATTCTGCGGGCAACTGATAGACCTCGTCTGGCCCATAGGTCAGGGTCAGGGTTTTCGAGGCTTTATGCAGGTTGATGCCGGTGGGGAGTTTGCTCATGACCTGTAGTCCTTCCGGTAGCAGCCGGCCTGTCGGCGATCGGGTTTGGCCCTATCGCCTACAGGCCGGTTCCTACGTGGGTAGTGAAGGCTTACAGGATATAACGGGACAGGTCTTCGTTCTGCGCCAATTCGCCCAGGTGGCTGTTGACGTAGGCAGCATCGATGCGGATCGGCTCTTCGTTATGGGCGCTGGCCAGGTCACCGGCGCTGAACGACACCTCTTCCAGCAGGCGCTCGAGCAGGGTGTGCAGGCGACGGGCACCGATGTTCTCGGTCTTCTCGTTGACCTGCCAGGCAATCTCCGCCAGGCGCTTGATGCCGTCGGGCAGGAACTCGATATTCAGGCCCTCGGTCTTCAGCAGCTCTCGGTACTGCTCGGTCAGCGAAGCATGGGGCTCGCTGAGGATGCGCTCGAAGTCTTCTGGCGACAGTGCCTTGAGCTCCACACGGATCGGCAGGCGGCCTTGCAGCTCTGGCACCAGATCGCTGGGCTTGCTCAGGTGGAAGGCGCCGGAGGCAATGAACAGGATGTGGTCGGTCTTGACCATGCCCAGCTTGGTGTTGACGGTGCAGCCCTCGATCAGCGGCAGCAGGTCGCGCTGTACGCCTTCGCGGGACACGTCGACGCCGCCGGAATTGCCGCGCTTGGCCACCTTGTCGATCTCGTCGATGAACACGATGCCATGTTGCTCGACGGCCTCCAGGGCCTTGGCTTTGAGTTCCTCATCGTTGACTAGGCGGCTGGCTTCTTCGTCGCGCACCAGCTTCAGCGCTTCCTTGACCTTGAGCTTGCGGCTCTTGCGCTTGCCCTTGCCCATGTTGGCGAACAGGCTTTGCAGCTGGTTGGTCATTTCTTCCATGCCCGGTGGCGCAGAGATGTCGACACCACTGATTTCCGCCACTTCGATCTCGATTTCCTTGTCGTCCAGTTGGCCTTCGCGCAGGCGCTTGCGGAACAGCTGGCGGGTGTTGGAGTCCTGGGCTGGCGCTTCATCGCCGCCAAAACCCGTGCGTGCCGGTGGCAGCAGGGCATCGAGGATGCGTTCTTCGGCGGCGTCTTCGGCGCGGTGGCGAACCCGGATCATCTCCTGTTCGCGGAACATCTTGATCGCCGCGTCGGCCAGGTCACGAATGATCGATTCAACGTCGCGGCCGACATAGCCGACCTCGGTGAATTTAGTGGCTTCGACCTTGATAAAGGGGGCATTGGCCAGTTTGGCCAGGCGCCGGGCGATTTCGGTCTTGCCAACACCGGTCGGGCCGATCATCAGGATGTTCTTGGGGGTTACTTCAACGCGCAGCTCGGCCGGTAGCTGCATGCGGCGCCAGCGGTTACGCAGAGCGATAGCGACGGCGCGCTTGGCATCGTCCTGGCCGATGATATGGCGGTTGAGTTCGTGGACGATTTCGCGGGGTGTCATGGACATAGTAATTGGCGGTCCTCAAGCAAGAATGAATGCCGTGGCGCGAGCGCCGTAACAGGCTTATTCCGCGAGATCCTGCTCCTCGATGGTTTGAGTGTGGTTGGTGAATACACAGATGTCGCCGGCGATACCCAGGGCGGTCTCGACGATTTCACGGGCCGACAGGTCGGTCTTCTTCAGCAAGGCGCTGGCTGCGGCCTGGGCGTAGGCGCCACCGGAACCCATGGCGATCAGGCCGTCTTCGGGCTCAACCACGTCGCCGTTGCCGGTGATGATCAAGGAAGCGTCCTTGTTGGCGACAGCCAGCATGGCTTCCAGGCGGCTGAGGGAGCGGTCGGTGCGCCATTCCTTGGCCAGTTCAACAGCGGCTCGCACCAAGTGACCCTGATGTTTCTCCAGCTGGCCTTCGAAGCGTTCGAACAGGGTGAAGGCGTCAGCGGTGGCCCCGGCAAAACCGGCGATCACCTGGCCGTGGTACAGGCGACGGACTTTTTTCGCGTTGCCTTTCATCACGGTGTTGCCGAGAGATACCTGGCCGTCGCCGCCCATGACGACTTTGCCGTGGCGGCGGACTGAAACGATGGTGGTCAAGGGGAAGTCTCCACACAGCGGGGCGAAAGTGCCCTGATGGAAACTCATATGGGGGTGGCTGAGCGTTTTTCAACTGGAGGCTGTAGCGGGGGACCGGCGGTCTTTGTTGCAAGCTGCAAGCGCTTCGCGGGCAAGCCCGCTCCTACCGCGCGTTGTGCAGGAGTGGGCTTGTTCGCAATCAATCGTGTAGCCGTCGGCTTAGCGGCTCTGGCGCTGTTGTAACAGCAGGTTGCTGAAGCCGGCGCCGGCCAGTTGTTTCTGGGCCACGGTCAGTTGTTCACGGTTGCTGAACGGCCCCACCAATACCCGGTACCAGGTTTCGTCCTTCACCGTGCCGGATTCCACCGCCACCGACTGGCCCAGCAGGATGATCTGCGCCCGTACCTTGTCGGCATCGGCCTGCTTGCGGAACGAGCCGGCCTGGAGGAAGAACTTGGTCACCGGCGCCGCCTTGGCCACCGGTGGCGCTGGCGGTGGGGTGATGCCGGCCAGGGCCGCCTGGGCCCTGGCGGTGTCGATCTTCGCCGCTTCCGCCGGGGTCACCGGGGTGGTAGGCACCGGTGGCACTTGCGGCGTCGGCAGGGTTTTCTCCGGCACGGCCTCGGGCGGCACTATCACTTCCGATTCCGGCAGCAGGGTATAGAAGTCGTACTTGGGCTTCACCGGTTGCTGCGGGCTCGGCGGGGTCTTGTTGGCCTCGGCGATCTTGCTGGCTTTCTGCTGTTCGATCTTCTCGCGCTTGACGCTGTCGCCGCCCTTGCCTGGTTCGAGCTTCATCAGGAATACGATGAAGGCGCCAATGGTCAGGCCGATGGCCAGCCACAACCAGCCCGGAATCGGCTTCTTGGCCGGGGCCTGGTAACGGCTGGCGCCACGCTTGGGTGCAGGTTTTTTCTTGGCAGCCAACTTACATTTGCTCCAGGACTTTGAGGCCCAGCAGTTCCAGACCTTGCTTGAGGGTGCGACGGGTCAGTTCGGTGAGGCGCAGGCGGCTGTGCATCTGCGTCGGCGTCTCGGCCGCCAGGATCGGGCAGTTCTCGTAGAAGCTGGAGAACAGCCCGGCCACGTCGTACAGGTAGGTGCAGAGGATGTGCGGCGTGCCCTTGTCGGCGACGTTGTTGAGGATCTCGCCGAACTGCGCCAGCTTGGCCGCCAGCTCCAGTTCCTGGGCCGCGTGCAGTTCGATCTGGCCACCGACTTCGCTGAAGTCCTTGCCCAGCTTGCGGAACACACCGGCGGCGCGGGTGTAGGCGTACAACAGGTAAGGGGCGGTGTTGCCTTCGAAGTTGAGCATCAGGTCGAAGTTGAAGCTGTAGTCGCTGGTGCGGTGCTTGGACAGGTCGGCGTATTTCACCGAGTCGATGCCCACCACCTTGGCGATGCTGCGCAGGTCGGCTTCCGGCAGTTGCGGGTTTTTCTCTTTGACCAGGGCGTAGGCGCGTTCTTCGGCTTCGGTCAGCAGGTCGATGAGTTTTACGGTGCCGCCGTCGCGGGTCTTGAACGGACGGCCGTCGGCGCCGTTCATGGTGCCAAAGCCCATGTGCTCCATTTCCATCGGATGGGTCACGAAGCCGGCCTTGCGGGCGACGGCGAACACTTGCTGGAAGTGCAGGGCCTGGCGCTGGTCGACGAAGTACAGGGCGCGATCGGCCTTGAGCTTGCCGCTGCGGTAGCGCACGGCGGCCAGGTCGGTGGTGGCGTACAGGTAGCCGCCGTCGGCCTTGACGATGATCACTGGCAGCGGTTCGCCTTCGGCGTTCTTGAACTCGTCGAGGAACACGCACTGGGCGCCGTTGCTCTCCACCAACATGCCCTTGGCCTTGAGGTCGTTGACCACATTGATCAGGTCGTCGTTATAGGCGCTTTCGCCCATGACGTCGGCCATGGTCAGCTTGACGTTCAGCAGCTCATAGATCTTCTGGCAGTGGGACAGGGAGATGTCCTTGAACTTGGTCCACAGCTCCAGGCAGTCCGGATCGCCGGCTTGCAGCTTGACCACCAGGCTGCGGGCACGATCGGCAAAGGCTTCGGATTCGTCAAAGCGTTGCTTGGCGGCGCGGTAGAAGTTCTCCAGGTCGGACAGTTCGTCGCTGGTGATCGGGTTTTCTTCCAGGTAGGCCATCAGCATGCCGAACTGGGTGCCCCAGTCGCCGACGTGGTTCTGGCGGATCACGGTATCGCCGAGGAACTCCAGGACCCGCGCCACGCCGTCGCCGATGATGGTGGAGCGCAGATGGCCGACGTGCATCTCTTTGGCCAGGTTTGGCGCCGACATGTCGACCACGGTGCGTTGTGCCGGGCTGGCCTTGCGCACGCCCAGGCGTTCGTCGCCAAGGGCGGCGTCCAGGCGCGCGGCCAGTGCCTGGGTGTTCTGGAAGAAGTTGATGAAGCCCGGGCCGGCGATTTCTGCCTTGCTCAGGTCTTCATGGGCCGGCAATGCGGCAATGATTTTTTCCGCCAGGTCGCGAGGCTTCATGCCGGCGGGCTTGGCCAGCATCATGGCGATATTGCTGGCGAAGTCACCGTGGGTCTTGTCGCGAGTGTTTTCGACCTGGATCGCCGGCGTCAGGCCTTCTGGCAACACACCTTCGGTGACGAGTTGGGTGATGGCTTGCTGGATGAGCTGGCGAATGGTGTCTTTCATGGTCTTCTCGTTCGACCGCTGGCGCGGCGGCGCTTCGGTGCGCGGGTGGAAAAACTGGGCATTATCCGTTGCTGAAGCGGGCTTGCCAACTATAGAGGGCTGCTGAGGGATCGGTGGTGGCTACTGGGTCCCGTCCGCGGGCGAGCCTGCTCTTGTGGGTGGGTTGCTATCTATCGTGAGAGCCGGCCTGCTCGCAAAGACGCGATATTGATCAATACAAATCCACCGGGTCCACATCCAGCGACCAGCGCACCTGGCGCCCGCTGGGCATTTGCTCCAGCACCAGCAGCCAGCTGCTGAGTAGCCGGTGCAGCGGTGCCCGGGCGTTGGCCTGCAGCAGCAATTGTGCACGGTAACGTCCGGCGCGCCGCTCCATCGGCGCCGGCACCGGGCCCAACAGTTCGATGCCGCCCAGGTTCTGTTCCGCCAGCAAGCGCTCGGCTTCGCTGCAGGCTTCGTCCAGAAAACCTTCGGCCTGGCCCGGCTTGTGGGCTTCGGCCCGCAGCAGCGCCAGATGGGCGAAGGGTGGCAGGCCGGCGGCGCGGCGCTCGCTCAGGGCCTGCTCGGCAAAGGCGAAGTAGCCCTGTTCGGTCAGTTGCACCAGTAGCGGGTGGTCGGCGAGGTGAGTCTGGATGATCACCTTGCCCGGTTCTTCGGCGCGTCCCGCGCGCCCGGCCACCTGGACGATCAGTTGCGCCATGCGCTCGCTGGCACGGAAGTCGCCGGAGAACAGGCCGCCGTCGGCATCGAGGATCGATACCAGGGTGACCCGGGGGAAGTGGTGCCCCTTGGCCAGCATCTGGGTGCCCACCAGGATGCACGGATGACCTTTCTGGATGGTGGCGAACAGTTGGTTCATCGCATCCTTGCGTGAGGTGCTGTCGCGGTCCACCCGTAGTACCGGGTAGTCGGGGAACAGGATCCCCAGGCGTTCTTCGGCCCGCTCGGTTCCGGCGCCCACGGGGCGCAGGTCGACCTTGCCGCATTGCGGGCAGTGCCGGGGCACGCGCTCGACGTGGCCACAATGGTGGCAGCGCAACTCGCCGGAGCGCTGGTGCACGGTCATCCGGGCATCGCAGCGCTGACATTCAGACATCCAGCCGCAGTCATGGCAGAGCAGGGTCGGAGCGAAGCCCCGGCGGTTGAGAAACACCAGCACTTGCTGCCCGGCGGCCAGGGTCTGACCGATGGCTTGTTGCATGGGGCCTGAAATACCGCTGTCCAAGGGGCGACTCTTCACATCCAGGCGCAGGAAGCGTGGCTGTTTGGCGCCACCGGCCCGCTCGTTCAGGCGCAGCAGGCCATAGCGACCGGTGTAGGCGTTGTGCAGGCTTTCCAGGGATGGGGTGGCCGAGCCCAGGACAATCGGGATGTTTTCCTGGCGTGCCCGCACCAGCGCCAGGTCCCGGGCGTGGTAGCGCAGGCCTTCCTGCTGTTTATAGGAGCCATCGTGCTCCTCGTCGATGATGATCAGCCCGGGATTCTTCATCGGGGTGAACAGGGCCGAGCGGGTGCCGATGATGATATCGGCTTCGCCATCCCGGGCCGCGAGCCAGGCGTCCAGGCGTTCCCGATCATTGACCGCCGAGTGCAGCAGGGCGATGCGTGCGTTGAAGCGCTGCTCGAAGCGCGCCAGGGTTTGCGGCCCCAGGTTGATCTCCGGGATCAACACCAGTGCCTGCTTGCCGGCTTCCAGGGTTTCGCGGATCAGTTGCAGGTAGACCTCGGTCTTGCCGCTGCCGGTGACGCCAGCCAGGAGAAAGGCGTGATAACTGTCGAACCCGGCGCGGATGGCCTCGTAGGCGGCGCGCTGCTCGCTGTTGAGCGGCAACTCGGGCTGGGCCAGCCAGTGTTCGTGGCGCACGCCCGGAGCGTGCTTGCGTACTTCCACCTGCACCAGGTCCTTGGCCAGAAGCAGATCCAGGCTGTCCTTGCTCAGCATCAGCTTGCTCAGCAATGCATGGGGCACGCCATGGGGATGCTGGGCCAGGGTTGCCAGGGCTTCACGCTGGCGCGGGGCACGGGCGATGCGTGGGTCATCAAGGCGGGCGCCAGGGGCAATCGACCAGAAACGCTCCTGGCGGGCCTCGGCCAGCTCTCCCTGGCGCAGTAGCACCGGCAGCGCCCAGCTCAGGGTGTCGCCCAGGCTGTGCTGATAATACTGGGCGGTCCACAGGCACAGCTTGAACAGGGCGGGTGGCAGTGGCGGGGTGGGGTCCAGCAAGGCCAGCGCCGGCTTGAGTTTCTCGGCCGGGACTTCGCTGTGATCCGCCACTTCCACCAGAATGCCGATCATTTCCCGACGGCCGAACGGCACCCGCAGGCGCATGCCCGGATGCAGCTGGGCGCGCAGCACGCCGGCGGGTGCACGGTAGTCGAACAAGCGGCGCAGGGGCGAAGGCAGGGCGAGGCGCAGGATGGCGTCGGGCACGCGGGAAAATCTCGTTGAGCGGACAGTAAATAAGCCCCGGAGCCTAACAGAGGCGCTCTGGAGTGTCCTGCACAAGCGTGTACGGCTCCGGTTCCTGCGACCTTTGAGCTGTGCCGGGACGGCCGTCGTCGCTTACGGAACGGCAAACCGGGTGCTGTCAAGGCTGCTCGGGGTTTTTCTGATGGAGTGCAGTCAGGATCTCTTGCGCGATTGACGGGGTCTGGTAGAATTCGCGCCCTAATTCGTGCGGTATTCAACAATAGTGTTGGGTGGCGGCACGCTAGCCTGAGGAATACACCATGAAAGCCGATATCCATCCAGTATACGAAGCCATTACCGCCACTTGCAGCTGCGGTAACGTCATCGAAACTCGCTCCACCCTGGCCAAGCCTCTGAGCCTGGACGTGTGCAACGAGTGCCACCCGTTCTACACCGGTAAGCAAAAGACTCTGGACGTTGGCGGTCGTGTCGACAAGTTCAAGTCGCGCTTCGGTGCTTTCGGCGCAACGAAAAAGGCCTGAGGCTGATCGTTCTGGAAAGCCGTTACCGACTTTCCTCGCTGATGAAAAAGGCGTCCCTAGTGGGCGCCTTTTTTGTGTCTGCGATTTGGCTGACCACCGCCGAGGCGTTTTGCCCGGTACCGAAGGGACTGATTCCTGCAACCGTGCAGCGGGTGGTGGATGGCGACACGCTGCGCCTCAAGGATGGCCGCAGCGTACGCATGATCGGCCTCAATGCGCCGGAGCTGGCCGCTAAAGGGCGGTCGGCCGAGCCTTTCGCGGTGGCGGCGCGGCAACGCTTGCAGCAATTGGTGACGCAGAGTGGTGGTCGAGTCGGTTTGTTGCCCGGGCGTGAGCGGCGTGATCGCTATGGCCGGACGCTGGCTCATGTCTATGGTGCCAATGGCATCAACTTTGAGGCGCGCTTGATCGCTGAAGGGCTGGCCTACCAGATTGCACTGGCGCCGAACGTCGCCCTGGTGGCTTGTCAGCAAGCCGCTGAAAACCATGCGCGCCGAGCCGGGCTGGGGCTCTGGCGGCGTTCACCTGTACTGAAAGCGGAGCAGATCCGCGGTTCGGGTTTTGTCGTGCTTGAAGGGCGTGTGAGCAAGGTGCAGCGCAATCGCGGGGGTGTTTGGATCACATTGCGGGGCGCGGTTGTATTGCGCATTGCACCCAATGTCCTGGAGCGTTTTGATCGTCGCTGGCTCAAGGGGCTTTCGGGGCAGCGAATCGAGGCTCGCGGCTGGGTGGTGGAGCGCTCGCGTCGAGAGGGTTCCACATCGGGTGGGGCGCGCTGGATGTTGTCAGTGACCGACACTTCTATGGTCAGACGTCTCTGATAAAGAAAAATTGTAGACATTTTTTAATTGGATTGTGAACAGTTGAAAGCCTTGTGCACCGTGGCTCTTGGCCCAAAGTCGTACGCTACAGGCCTTGACAGGGGTGACTGGGCAGTCTTGTAGGGACTATGCGACACGCGTATCCTCGGCGGTCCGTCTGTCCAACAGTAAAAAGCGGAATGCCCACATGTCTGATTTGAAAACTGCCGCTCTCGAATATCATGCCAATCCTCGTCCAGGAAAGCTGAGTGTCGAGCTCACCAAGGCCACTGCTACCGCTCGTGATCTGGCGCTGGCCTACAGCCCCGGCGTAGCCGAACCGGTACGCGAAATCGCTCGCGATCCGGAACTGGCCTACAAGTACACCGGCAAAGGCAACCTGGTTGCCGTCATTTCCGATGGCACCGCGATTCTCGGCCTGGGTAACCTCGGCCCACTGGCCTCCAAGCCTGTGATGGAAGGCAAGGGCGTACTGTTCAAGCGTTTCGCCGGCATCGATGTATTCGACATCGAAGTCGACTCCGAAAGCCCGCAAGCCTTCATCGACACCGTCAAGCGCATCTCCATCACCTTCGGTGGCATCAACCTGGAAGACATCAAGGCCCCAGAGTGCTTTGAGATCGAGCGCGCTCTGATCGAGCAGTGCGACATTCCGGTCTTCCACGATGACCAGCACGGCACCGCGATCGTGACCGCAGCCGGCATGATCAACGCCCTGGAAATCGCTGGCAAAACCCTGTCCGACGCCAAGATCGTCTGCCTGGGTGCCGGTGCTGCCGCCATCTCCTGCATGAAACTGCTGGTGAGCATGGGTGCGCAGATCGAGAACATCTTCATGGTTGACCGTACCGGTGTGATCCACTCCGGCCGTGACGACCTGAATCAGTACAAGGCCGTGTTTGCCCACGCTACCGACAAGCGCACCCTGGCCGATGCCCTGCAAGGCGCCGACGTGTTCGTGGGTCTGTCCGGTCCGAACCTGCTGAGCGCTGAAGGCCTGAAGTCCATGGCGCCGAACCCGATCGTGTTCGCCTGCTCGAACCCTGATCCGGAAATCGCTCCAGAGCTGGCTCACGCCACCCGTGATGACGTGATCATGGCCACTGGCCGTTCGGACTACCCGAACCAGGTGAACAACGTTCTGGGCTTCCCGTTCATCTTCCGTGGTGCCCTGGACGTTCGCGCCAAGCGCATCAACGAAGAAATGAAGATCGCTGCAGCCAACGCCCTGCGTGAACTGGCCAAGCTGCCAGTGCCTCAGGAAGTGTGCGACGCCTACGGCGGCATCAAGTTGGAATTCGGTCGTGAGTACATCATTCCGAAGCCAATGGATGCCCGCCTGATCACCGTGATCTCCGATGCCGTGGCCAAGGCTGCCATCGAGACCGGCGTTGCCACCCTGCCGTATCCGAAGAACTACCCGCTCAAAAGCGTGGATGATGTGTTCAACGGCTAAGCTGTTGTAGCGTCATGCAAAAAGCCCCGGCTCTCGCGAGCCGGGGCTTTTTTGTGGGCGCTTTGCGCCCTGTCATGGCCTTGCCTTAGGAGCGGGCTCGCCCGCGAAGAGGCCGATAAACCAGGTAAGACACCCATCGACCTGCGCTGGCCAGTCGGCCCCAGCAGACCTAGAACAGATCGATCGGTGCCGCCTCGTCCGCCGGCAACGGGCTGCCCGGAGCGACCCCATTGCCCAGCTCGTTGACTGAGGGCGGAGTGTCTTCGCTCTTGAACAGCTCGAAATAGGCATTCGGTGTGCCTGGGGTGGCCGCGCGGCCGCTGACCGGGTCCACCCGCAGGCTGAGGATGCCTTCCGGCTCCGCCTGGGTGTGCGCCGGCTTGTCCTTGAGGGCGGCGCCCATGAAGTTAATCCAGATCGGCAGAGCCACAGTGCCGCCGTACTCACGGCGTCCCAGGCTTTCCGGCTGGTCAAAGCCGGTCCACACGGTGGTCACGTAGTCAGCGTTGTAGCCGGAGAACCAAGCGTCCTTGGATTCGTTGGTAGTACCGGTCTTGCCGGCCAGGTCCGTACGGCCCAGGGACAGGGCCCGGCGTCCGGTGCCCAGCTTGATCACGTCCTGGAGCATGCTGTTGAGGATGTAGGTGGTGCGCCCGTCGATGATCCGCTCGGCGACCGCGGGGGTCTGCACGGGGGCCTGGATCGGATTTTCGCCCGCCACGGTATTGACCGTGAAGCTGTGTTCCGGCGCCGCAATGCCGCTGCTGGTGGTATCCCCGGTGGGGACGCTGGGCGGGTTGGCGCTGAACAGCATCTCGCCGTTGCGGCTTTCGATCTTGTCGATGATGTATGGGGTGATCTTGTAGCCGCCGTTGGCAAAGGTGCTCCAGCCAGTGGCGATCTCCATGGGCGTCAGGGTCGCGGTGCCCAGTGCCAGGGACAGGTTGCGCGGCAGGTCCTGCTTGTTGAAGCCGAACTTGCTGATGTAGTCGATGGTGTGGTCCACACCCATGCTCTGTAGCAGGCGGATCGATACCAGGTTGCGCGACTTGTACAACGCTTCACGCATGCGGATCGGGCCGAGGAAGGTGTTGGTGTCGTTCTTCGGACGCCAGACCTTGTCCAGGTACTCATCGACAAACACGATCGGGGCGTCATTGACCAGGCTGGCCGCGGTGTAGCCATTGTCCAGGGCTGCGCTATAGACGAACGGCTTGAAGCTCGAGCCGGGTTGGCGCTTGGCCTGCATCGCACGGTTGTAGTTGCTCTGCTCGAAGGCAAAGCCCCCCACCAGCGCACGGATCGCGCCGTTTTTCGGGTCCAGGGTCACCAAGGCGCCTTGGGCGACCGGAATCTGGCTGAACTTCAGCGAATTGTCCGCCTGACGCTGTACGCGAATCAGGTCGCCGACCTGAGCCACGTCCGCCGGCTGGCGAGGGACGGCGCCCATGCTGTTGGTGTTGAGGAACGGCCGGGCCCATTTCATGGTGTCCCAGGCCACGTGCTCCTCGCCGTTGCGAGTCAGCACTTGTACGCCGTTCTTCTCGATCTGGGTGACGATTGCCGGTTCCAGGCCGCTGATGGTCCTCTGCTTGGTCAGTTCGGTGGCCCAGGCCGCCTGAGTCTTGCCTGGCAGGCGGGACTCAGGCCCACGATAGCCGTGGCGCTGGTCGTAGGTCATCAAGCCTTCATGGACCGCGGTGTTGGCCATTTCCTGCAGATCGCTGGGCACCGTGGTGGTGACTCGGAAACCTTCGGTATAAGCGTCGCTGCCATAGCGGCCAACCATTTCGGCACGGGCCATCTCGGCGATGTACGGCGCGCTCACTTCCGGTGTCGGCACGTGATAGCTGGCGTTCAGCGGCTCGTTGATGGCTTCGGTGTAGGCCGCTTCGGTGATCTTGCCGAGCTTGTACATGCGCCCCAGGATCCAGTCACGACGCTCCTTGCTGCGCGCCGGGTTGGCCAGGGGGTTGAAGCGCGATGGGGCCTTGGGCAGGCCGGCGATCATCGCCATCTGCGCCAGGCTCACGTCGCGAATGGACTTGCCGTAATACACCTGGGCCGCAGCCTCGATGCCATAGGCGCGGTTGCCCAGATAGATCTTGTTGACGTACAGCTCGAGGATCTCGTCCTTGGTCAACTGCCGCTCGATCTGCAGGGCCAGGAGGATTTCGGTGGTCTTGCGCGAGAAGCTGCGCTCGCTGCTGAGGAAGAAGTTTTTTGCCACCTGCATGGTGATGGTGCTGCCGCCGGACTGGATGTGTCCGCTCTTGACCAATTGGGTCGCAGCGCGCATCAGGCTGCTGGGGTCAACTCCGTAATGGTTAGCGAAGTTGTCGTCTTCAGCACTTAGTAACGCATTGATGAAGTTGGGGGGAATTTCGGCGAAACGTATAGGGGTACGGCGCATTTCGCCAAATTCTGCGATCAACTTGCCGTCGCTGCTGTACACCCGCAGAGGAATCTGCAACTGGATACTTCTCAAGGCCTCAACCGAGGGAAGGCCGGGACTAAGATAGAGAAACGCACCGGAGAGGGCGAGAAGCAGCCCGCAGAACACAGCGACGATGGACCACCCGAAAAACTTCAGCAGACGAATCAAGGCTTTTGGATTTCCAGAGAAAGGAATGAATTAGGCGTCAGGGCATTCAAGGTATTCAGGGACCGACCTACGCAGCAGGAAAGCGGAAAAAAACGCTGCGCATTATAAGCATTTTCCGCCGAGAGCGTCATTTGCCCGTCTGTCAAGACGTGGCGAACGAGTGCAATTGAGCTCAGGAAGTTCGTAAGTTACGGATACTCATAGGGAAATGATCGTGCTTGGACTCTTCAGCAAAAAGTCGGGTTCCCTGCTGGGGATCGACATCAGTGCGACATCGGTCACGCTTCTGGCTCTGAGTCACCAGCGGCGCAGCTATCGAGTCGAGGCCTATGCCAGGGAAGACCTGGCTTCGGACCCGTTCGGGGCCGATCCCGAGGCGCTGGCCAGGGTGTTGTCCCGGGCCTGGCTCAAGAGCGGCAGCCGTCGCCGGGATGTGGCTGTGGCGGTGTCGGGCGAGGCAGTGATCAGCAAGCTGATCGAGATGCCGGCCGGGCTCGGCGACGATGAGCTGGAACATCAGCTCCAGCTGGAGGCGGCCCAGTACATTCCGTATCCCCTGGAGGACGTGGCCATTGATTTCGAGGTCCAGGGCGCCGTGCCCGGTGATCCCCAGCGGGTTCAGGTGCTGCTGGTGGCCTGTCGCAACGAGGATGTCGAAGCCCTGGAAGCGCCAATGACCTTGGCAGGCCTGACGCCAAGGGTGGTGGATACCATGCCCCTTGCCCTGCAGCGTTGTCTGGCAATGCTGACAGAGTCGTTGCCGTCTGCATCGCCCTTGGCCGTGGCGCTACTGGACATAGGTGCAGATATGACCACGTTCTGCGTGATGCACGGCCAGCGAATCATCTATAGCCGGGAGCAGTTGTTTGGCAGTCGACAGCTGACCCAGGCGTTGGAGCGCCGCTACGCGCTGACCCTGGATCAGGCGTTGCTGGCCGAGCGCCAGGGCTGTTTGCCCCAAGGTTGTGCCGAGGACACGCTGCGGCCGTTCGAGCAAGCGTTGTTGCAGCAGGCGCATCGTTCCTTGCAACTGTTTGCCGAGTCGCCGCAACAACAGCCTGTTGAGCGGTTGCTGCTGGCCGGTGACGGCAGCCGCTTGACCGGTCTTGATGGTCGGCTAGCAGAACAAGTGGGAATCGTCACAGTCATCGCCGATCCGTTTGTCAGCATGTCCATTGCTCCCCATGTGGATGCCCGAGCGCTTGCTGAACAGGCGCCGTACCTGCTGCGTGCCTGCGGTCTGGCCCTGCGAGGGTTTGATTGATGGCCGGCATCAACCTTCTTCCCTGGCGCGAGGCCGCACGAGCGTTGCGTCGCCGACGTTTCCTCCAGGCATTGGCGGCAATGCTGGTGCTGGGCGTAGGGCTTGTGCTCCTGGCCGATGCCTGCATCGACCGGCTGATCGGTCGGCAACAGGCTCGCAACCAATATCTGAGGCAGGCGACGGCTGGCCTGGATAACCAAATTGCCACCATTCACCAACTCAAGGTCCAGCGTCAGCAACTGGTGGAGCGCATGGGGATCATTGAGGACCTGCAAGGCAGTCGCTCGGCCAGTGTGCGGATTTTCCAGCAATTGGCCCGCAGCCTGCCCGCTGGCTTGTACTTTACCGAGGTGGGTCTGCTGGGGCAGAGCCTGAGCATTAGTGGGGCCGCGGAGTCCAATCAGCGGGTGTCCGAGTTGATGCGCAATCTGCAGTCCGCCGAGGGGTTTGCCGCACCCAGTCTGACCGAGGTAAAGCATGTTGTGGCGGCGGATCAGGGGTTGGGCAATCTGTTTCGGCTCAACGTTGGGTGGATGCCCTTGCTGCCGCAGGAGGCCCCGCGATGAGCCTGGGACATTGGTTGGCGCAGTTGCGTAGTACCGATCTACGGGAGCTGGAACTGAGCAACCTCGGTTGCTGGCCCGGGCCGATCAAGGCGCTGCTGGCGGTCTTGCTTCTGCTACTGCCCCAGGTGGCGGGCTATAGCTTTTACCTGAGTCCGCATCTGGAGACGCTGGGGCAACTGCGCCGGGAGGAGCATCGATTCAAGCTGCAGTTCGCTGACAAAGCTGGAAAGGTCGCCAATCTTGAGCGCTACCGTGAGCAGCTTGGGGCCCTGCAGGACAGCTTCTCTCTGGTGGTGCGCCAGTTGCCCAGCGAGACCGAGGTCCCAGGACTGCTGGAAGACATCAGTCGCATGGGGCAGGACAGCAGCCTGGCGTTCGAGGAGATCAAGCTGCAACCGGAGGTGGTCCGGGAGTTTTATGTCGAGCTGCCAATTCAGATCGCGGTCACTGGTGCCTATCACGACCTGGCGACTTTCGTCAGTGGCGTCGCCGGTCTGCCGAGAGTCGTCACCTTGCATGATTTTCAGATCAAGCCCGTGGACAGGGGCAATTCCACACAACTGCGCATGAGCATCGAGGCGCGGACCTACAGGTATGACAGTCGGGAGCCTCACTCATGATCGGTTCGCGTTGCTGGGTATTCGGTTGTTTCTGTGTGGCACTGCTGGGATGTGAAGGTGGCGCTGACTTTGCCGACCTGGATGCCTACATGAGTGAGGTGCACCTGCAATCACCGGGGGCGATTGATCCGCCTCCGGTCATGCGCTCCTACCCCTCGGTCACCTATGGCGCCAGCGCGCTGCGCAGCCCATTTCAGCCACCCCAAAGAGTCGAGCAGATCACTGCTCGACAGGGCGCTAGTGCTGTCCGGCCCAATTCGCGGCGGGTCCGGCAACATCTTGAGGGCTTCGATATCGAGCAGTTGCAAATGGTCGGGACTCTGTCCCGTGCCTCCGGCCGCTTTGCGCTGTTGCGCAGCGCAGGCGGTGTCTTTCCCTTGCAGGTCGGTGATTACCTGGGGCGAAACGAGGGTCGGATCGTGGCCATCAGCGAGTCCCGCGTGGACGTGGTGGAAATTGTCGCCGATGGAGCGGGAGCCTGGCAGGAGCGGCCGCGAACACTGTCTCTGAAAAAACACTCTTAAGTGGAATCTGCAAAATGAACAGGACTGTTTCAGCCTTCGGTGTGGTGCTATGGATAGTGCTGCTGGCATCGCTGGTTGGCGCCACCGCGCTCAGGGCCTTCGCCTCTGAAGAGCACAATCGATTTGCCAGCAGCCCCCCGCTTGAGCCGGAAAACATTGGCGTTTCAGGTGAGGGCGCAACGCGTCTGCCCGGTGAAAAGCTTTCGCTGAATTTCCAGGACATCGAGGTGCGCGCGGTGCTGCAACTGATCGCCGATTTCACCGGGCTCAATCTGGTGGCCAGTGACACCGTGCAAGGCAATATCACCTTGCGCTTGCAGAGCGTGCCTTGGGACCAGGCTCTGGATCTGGTACTCAAGACCAAGGGGCTGGATAAGCGCAAGGTCGGGAACGTTTTGCTGGTGGCTCCGGCGGATGAGATCGCGGCCCGCGAGCGCCAGGAGCTGGAGTTGCAGAAGCAGTTGGAAAACCTGGCGCCCTTGCGCCGGGATCTGCTGCAGGTCAATTACGCCAGGGCTGCGGATATCGCCAGGCTGTTCCAGTCCGTGACCGGTACCGAGGAGAAGGCTGGCGAACGTGGCTCCATCACCGTGGATGAGCGCACCAACAACATCATTGCCTACCAGACCCAGGAGCGCCTCGATGAGCTGCGGCGCATGGTCATTCAGCTGGACGTCCCGGTGCGTCAGGTGATGATCGAGGCGCGAATCGTCGAGGCCAACATCGACTACGACAAGAGCCTGGGCGTGCGCTGGGGCGGCTCGGTGCAAAACAGGGGCAACTGGAATGCTTCCGGGGTGCAGGGCGGCGCCAAAGGCTCTTCGACCATCGGCACCCCGGGCAGCAGTGGCAGCAACTCGCCTTTCGTCGATCTGGGTGTCACGGCCAACACCTCGGGCCTCGGCATTGCCTACATCACTGACAGCGTGCTGCTGGACCTGGAGCTGACCGCCATGGAGAAGACCGGCAACGGTGAAATCGTGTCCCAGCCCAAGGTGGTCACCTCCGACAAGGAAACCGCGAGGATTCTCAAGGGCACCGAAATTCCCTACCAGGAAGCCAGTTCCAGTGGCGCCACTTCGGTGTCGTTCAAGGAAGCCTCGCTGTCTCTTGAGGTGACGCCGCAGATCACCCCGGACAATCGCATCATCATGGACGTCAAGGTCACCAAGGATGAGCCGGACTACCTGAACAAGGTTCAGGATGTGCCGCCGATCAAGAAGAACGAGGTCAATGCCAAGGTCCTGGTCACAGATGGCGAGACCATCGTCATCGGTGGGGTTTTCTCCAATACCCAAAGCAAGGTTGTAGATAAAGTGCCATTTCTTGGCGATGTGCCGTATCTTGGCCGCCTTTTCCGGCGTGACGTGGTGTCGGAGAAAAAATCCGAGCTGCTGGTATTTCTCACTCCGCGTATCATGAACAACCAGGCGATTGCTGTGAGTCGTTGATTCTGTGCGAAATTTGATTCTTGTTGGGCCGATGGGGGCTGGAAAAAGCACCATAGGCCGCTTACTGGCCAAAGAGCTGCGCCTGCCATTCAAAGATTCCGATAAGGAAATTGAACTGCGTACAGGCGCGAATATTCCGTGGATCTTCGATAAAGAAGGCGAGCCGGGCTTTCGCGATCGTGAGCAGGCAATGATCGCCGAGCTCTGTGGCACCGACGGCGTGGTCCTGGCTACCGGCGGTGGTGCGGTGATGCGCGAAGCCAATCGTCGGGCGCTGCATGCCGGTGGACGCGTGGTCTATCTGCACGCTTCGGTGGAACAGCAGGTAGGGCGCACCGCCCGGGACCGCAATCGTCCCTTGCTGCGCACCGCCGATCCGGCCAAGACCCTGCGCGACCTGTTGGAAATCCGTGATCCGCTTTATCGGGAAATCGCCGACCTGGTGGTGGAAACCGATGAGCGGCCGCCACGAATGGTGGTGCTGGACATACTCGAGCGCCTGCAGCAGCTGCCACCCCGTTAATGCGTCGAGCGAAATGCGCTATTCTCGGCGTCGCGCCATGACCGCCAAGGTGTGGCGCAGAGCTATCGGGCAGCGTCAGAAGACCAGACGAGGCCCATCGTCAATACAAGGCACAACGCCTGCTTCCATCTTCACTGTGGGGACACATGCAGACACTTAAGGTCGATCTAGGCGAGCGCAGCTACCCGATTCACATTGGTGAAGGACTGTTGGACCGGCCCGAGCTGCTGGTGCCCCATATCGCCGGGCGGCAAGTGGCGATCATTTCCAATGCGACCGTTGCGCCGCTGTACCTTGAGCGTTTGACCCGCAGTCTGGCGCAGTTTTCGGTGATTTCGGTGGTCCTGCCCGATGGCGAGGCCTACAAGAACTGGGAAACCCTGCAACTGATCTTCGACGGCCTGCTCACTGCGCGCCACGACCGTCGAACCACCATCATTGCCCTCGGCGGCGGAGTGATCGGCGACATGGCCGGCTTCGCCGCCGCCTGCTATCAGCGCGGCGTGGACTTTATCCAGATTCCTACCACCCTGTTGTCCCAGGTGGATTCCTCGGTGGGGGGCAAGACGGGCATCAACCACCCCCTGGGCAAGAACATGGTTGGCGCTTTCTATCAGCCGAACGTGGTGCTGATCGATACCACCAGCCTCAATACCCTGCCGAACCGTGAACTGTCGGCGGGCCTGGCGGAAGTGATCAAGTACGGCCTGATCTGCGACGAGCCGTTCCTGACCTGGCTGGAAGAGAATGTCGATCGCCTGCGGTCCCTGGACCAGCAGGCGCTGACCTATGCCATCGAACGCTCCTGCGCGGCCAAGGCTGCGGTGGTCGGTGCCGACGAGCGTGAATCGGGGGTGCGTGCCACCCTCAACCTGGGCCATACCTTCGGCCATGCGATCGAGACTCATATGGGCTACGGTGTCTGGCTGCATGGTGAGGCGGTGGCTGCTGGCACCGTAATGGCCTTGGAAATGTCCGCGCGCCTGGGCTGGATCACCAGCCAGGAGCGTGACCGCGGTATTCGCCTGTTCCAGCGCGCGGGCTTGCCGGTCATCCCGCCTGAAGAGATGACCGAAGCGGACTTCCTCGAACATATGGCAATTGACAAGAAAGTGATCGACGGTCGTTTGCGTCTGGTGCTGTTGCGCCGCATGGGCGAAGCCGTAGTGACCGACGATTATCCGAAAGAGGTTTTACAGGCCACGCTGGGAGCGGATTACCGCGCCCTGGCTCAGCTTAAAGGTTAATAAGATCCCGATGACTAGTTTGCACGCCGACGAGGCTTTCCTCGGCCATTACCAGTTGAGCCATGATCCTTTCGCTCCCCGGGTCCCTGGCTTCAAATTCTTTCCTGCCCAACGCAAGCCTGTGCTGGGGCAGTTGCATCACCTGGCACGTTACAGTCAGCTGCTGCTGGTAGTTACCGGCCCTCAGGGCAGTGGCAAGACGCTGTTGCGTCAGGCTCTGGTCGCCAGTACCAACAAGCAATCGGTGCAAAGCGTGGTGGTTTCCGCCCGTGGCGCCAGCGATGCTGCCGGAGTGTTGCACCAGGTAGCCCAGGCCTTGAACGTGGCCCAGGCCGAGATCGGCGCAATCCTCGCCCAAGTGGTGCAACTGGCCCTGACCGGTCAGGAAGTCTACCTGCTGGTGGATGATGCCGAGCAGCTTGACGAGTCTGCACTTGAGGCCCTGCTGGCCCTGGCGGCGGGCGCTCCGGAAGGTCGCCCTCATGTATTCCTGTTCGGCGAGTCGTCGCTGATCGCGTCCCTGGATCAGTTGAGCGCCGAGGAAGAGCGCTTCCACGTCATCGAATTGCAGCCATACACCGAAGAGGAAACCCGTGAATATCTGGCTCAGCGCCTCGAAGGCGCGGGTCAGGGCATCGAACTTTTCTCCGCAGATCAGATCAGTGATATTCACGAAAGCTCCGATGGCTGGCCGGGCAACATCAACCAGGTCGCCAGGGATGCAATGATCGAAGCCATGATCGCCAGCCGCTCCGCGGTCAAGCGTCCAAGTATGGGGTTCAACATGCCGAAGAAACACGTATTGGCCATTTCCGCTGTAGTGGTTGTGGCCCTGGCTGCAGCCTGGTTGATGCCGGGTCGCAGTAAGGCGCCAACCACCGGGGCTCCGGCCAGCGAGCAAGCGCAACTGCCCCTCGGGCAGACACCGACACCGAATGCCAATGGCAGTCCATCGGTGGAATTTGCCGGCTCGTCTCAGCCGATGCCGCTGCCGTTGGTCGGCCAGTCGCAACCGGTCATGCGCGGTCCTCTGGCTGAAGCCGCAGGCGGTATCACCGAGGGCGACGATGGGGTTCCTGTGGAAGGCTCCAGCGCCGTTCCGCCAACCGTGACCACCACCGCGCCACCTGCTGGTGCAGTGGCCAGTCCTGCACCGACTCCGGCCCCGACCCAGGTCGCCACCGCCAAGCCGACCCCTGCGCCCAAGCCGGTAGAGAAACCGGTTGCTGCCAAGCCGGCTCCGGCCGCCAAGCCAGCGGAAAAGCCGGTCACTGTAGCCAAGGCTGCCGGTGGCAGTTGGTACGCCGGACAAGCGCCAGGCAACTACGTGGTGCAGATTCTCGGCACCAGCTCGGAAGCCGCAGCGCAGAATTTTGTTAAGGAACAGGGCGGCGAATACCGCTACTTCAAGAAAGTCCTCAACGGCAAGCCGCTGTATGTGATCACCTACGGCAACTTCGCAAGCCGCGATGCAGCGGTCAGCGCCATCAAATCCTTGCCAGCGAAGGTTCAGGCTGGTAAACCTTGGCCTCGCACTGTCGCTAGCGTTCAACAAGAACTGGCAACAACTCGCTGAAGATTCGGCGGCCTTACCCAGGCCGCCTCTCCCGGCAACCTCAAATTTCCGCATCGGCATGCTGCCTTACAGGCCGCGTGCCTTGTGGTGTCTGCGTCACAGTAGTTTTTGAGTCGCGGCAGTCAAAAACAAAACTTTTTGACTAGCACAGCATATCGCTTTAAAACGTTCATAAATGCGACATGAATTTGCGACAGATCGTCGTCAAATTTGTGGGGCTTTGTGTCGGTGTGTACAATGACCTCCCTTTTGCCCCCGCAAAGCTGGCGTACGTTCGGCGTGGACGGTAAGTGGTTGAATTGAAAAGAAATTTGTCTCGATAAGAGGCAGCCTGGTGAGAAAGTGTCTATGAAAGCAGGTCTGTACCAACCAGATGAGTTTAAGGATAACTGTGGTTTCGGCCTGATAGCCCATATGCAGGGCGAACCCAGTCATACCCTGTTGAAAACGGCCATTGAGGCCCTGACCTGCATGACCCACCGCGGTGGGATCAACGCGGACGGCAAGACCGGCGACGGTTGCGGTCTGCTGATGCAAAAGCCCGACCTGTTCCTGCGCGCCGTCGCCACGGAGCATTTCGGCGTCGAACTGCCCAAGCAATATGCAGTGGGCATGGTGTTCTTCAACCAGGACCCGGTGAAAGCCGAAGCCGCTCGCGAAAACATGAACCGCGAGGTCCTGGCCGCCGGCCTGCAGCTGGTGGGCTGGCGCAAAGTACCGATCGATACCAGTGTGCTCGGGCGTCTGGCCCTGGAGCGCCTGCCACAGATCGAACAAGTGTTCATCGGCGGCCAGGGTCTGAGCGACCAGGACTTCGCCATCAAGCTGTTCAGTTCCCGTCGTCGCTCCTCGGTGGCCAACGCCGCCGACACCGATCACTACATCTGCAGCTTTTCCCACAAGACCATCATCTATAAGGGCCTGATGATGCCGGCGGACCTCGCCGCCTTCTATCCGGACCTGGGCGATCCGCGCCTGCAAACCGCGATCTGCGTGTTCCACCAGCGTTTCTCCACCAACACCCTGCCGAAATGGCCGCTGGCCCAGCCATTCCGCTTCCTCGCCCACAACGGCGAGATCAACACCATCACCGGCAACCGCAACTGGGCCGTGGCCCGGCGCACCAAGTTCGCCAACGACCTGATCCCGGACCTGGAAGAGCTCGGCCCGCTGGTCAACCGCGTGGGTTCCGACTCCTCGAGCATGGACAACATGCTGGAGTTGATGGTCACCGGCGGCATCGACCTGTTCCGCGGCGTGCGCATGATCATTCCGCCAGCGTGGCAGAACGTCGAGACCATGGACGCCGACCTGCGCGCGTTCTACGAATACAACTCCATGCACATGGAGCCGTGGGACGGCCCGGCCGGCGTGGTCATGACCGACGGTCGCTACGCCGTCTGCCTGCTGGACCGCAATGGCCTGCGCCCGGCGCGTTGGGTCACCACCAAGAACGGCTTCATCACCCTGGCTTCGGAAATCGGCGTGTGGAACTACCAGCCCGAGGACGTGATCGCCAAGGGCCGTGTGGGGCCAGGGCAGATCTTTGCCGTGGACACCGAAACCGGGCAGATCCTCGACACTGACGCCATCGACAACCGTTTGAAGTCCCGTCATCCGTACAAGCAATGGCTGCGCAAGAACGCTCTGCGCATCCAGGCCACCATGGAAGACAACGACCACGGTTCGGCCTTCTACGATGTCGACCAGCTCAAGCAGTACATGAAGATGTACCAGGTCACCTTCGAAGAGCGTGACCAGGTGCTGCGTCCGCTGGGCGAACAGGGCTACGAGGCGGTGGGCTCCATGGGCGATGACACGCCGATGGCGGTGCTGTCCCAGCGCGTGCGTACCCCTTACGACTACTTCCGCCAGCAGTTCGCCCAGGTCACCAACCCGCCGATCGACCCGCTGCGCGAAGCCATCGTCATGTCCCTGGAGATCTGCCTCGGTGCCGAGCGCAACATCTTCCAGGAGTCGCCTGAGCATGCTTCGCGGGTGATCCTCAGCTCGCCAGTGATCTCCCCGGCCAAGTGGCGTTCGCTGATGAACCTCGATCGCCCGGGCTTCGAGCGCCAGGTCATCGACCTCAACTACGACGAGAGCGTCGGTCTGGAAGCGGCCATCCGTAATGTCGCCGACCAGGCGGAAGAAGCCGCGCGCGCCGGCCGCACCCAGATCGTCCTCAGCGACCGACATATCGCGCCGGGCAAGTTGCCGATCCACGCCTCCCTGGCCACGGGCGCGGTGCACCATCGCCTGACCGAAAAAGGCCTGCGTTGCGACTCCAACATCCTGGTGGAAACCGCCACTGCCCGCGATCCGCATCACTTTGCGGTGCTGATCGGTTTTGGTGCTTCGGCGGTCTATCCGTTCCTGGCCTATGAAGTGCTGGGTGACCTGATCCGTACCGGTGAAGTGCTGGGCGACCTCTACGAGGTGTTCAAGAACTACCGCAAGGGCATCACCAAGGGCCTGTTGAAGATCCTGTCGAAGATGGGCATCTCCACCATCGCCTCCTACCGTGGCGCGCAGCTGTTCGAAGCCATCGGCCTGTCCGAGGAAGTTTGCAACCTGAGCTTCCGTGGCGTGCCGAGCCGGATCAAGGGCGCACGTTTCGTCGACATCGAAGCCGAGCAGAAAGCCCTGGCGACCGAAGCCTGGAGCCCGCGCAAGCCGATCCAGCAAGGCGGCCTGCTGAAGTTCGTCCACGGTGGCGAATACCACGCCTACAACCCGGACGTGGTCAACACCCTGCAAGCCGCCGTGCAGCAGGGCGACTACGCCAAGTTCAAGGAATACACCGCGCTGGTGGATAACCGCCCGGTGTCGATGATCCGTGACCTGTTCCAGGTGAAGACCCTGGACACGCCGATGGACATCAGCGAAGTCGAGCCCCTGGAATCGATCCTCAAGCGCTTCGACTCCGCCGGCATCTCCCTGGGCGCCCTGTCGCCCGAGGCCCACGAAGCCCTGGCCGAAGCCATGAACCGCCTCGGTGCGCGTTCCAACTCCGGTGAAGGCGGCGAAGACCCGGCGCGCTACGGCACCATCAAGAGCTCCAAGATCAAGCAAGTGGCCACTGGCCGTTTCGGTGTGACCCCGGAATACCTGGTCAACGCCGAAGTGCTGCAGATCAAGGTGGCTCAAGGCGCCAAGCCCGGCGAAGGCGGCCAGCTGCCCGGCGGCAAGGTCAACGGCCTGATCGCCAAGCTGCGCTATGCGGTCCCCGGCGTGACCCTGATCTCGCCACCGCCGCACCACGACATCTACTCCATCGAAGACTTGTCGCAGCTGATCTTCGACCTCAAGCAGGTCAACCCTCAGGCCCTGGTTTCGGTGAAGCTGGTGGCTGAAGCCGGCGTTGGCACCATCGCTGCCGGTGTGGCCAAGGCCTATGCCGACCTGATCACCATCTCCGGCTACGACGGCGGCACTGGCGCTTCGCCGCTGACCTCGATCAAGTACGCCGGTGCGCCGTGGGAACTGGGCCTGGCGGAAACCCACCAGACCCTGCGCGGCAACGACCTGCGCGGTAAGGTCCGGGTGCAGACCGACGGCGGCCTGAAAACCGGCCTCGACGTGATCAAGGCGGCCATCCTCGGCGCCGAGAGCTTCGGCTTCGGCACCGCGCCGATGATCGCCCTGGGCTGCAAATACCTGCGCATCTGCCACCTGAACAACTGCGCCACTGGCGTGGCGACGCAGAACGAGAAGCTGCGCAAGGATCACTACATCGGCACCGTCGACATGGTGGTGAACTTCTTCACCTACGTCGCCGAGGAAACCCGCGAGTGGCTGGCCAAGCTTGGCGTGCGCTCCCTGGAAGAACTGATCGGTCGTACCGATCTGTTGGAAATCCTCGAAGGCCAGACCGCCAAGCAGCACCACCTGGACCTGACCCCGTTGCTGGGCAGCGACCATATCCCGGCGGACAAACCGCAGTTCTGCCAGGTGGACCGCAACCCACCGTTCGACAAGGGCCTGCTGGCCGAGAAAATGGTCGAGATGGCGCGTTCGGCGATCAACGACAAGAGCGGTGCCGACTTCGCCCTGGATATCTGCAACTGCGACCGTTCCATCGGTGCGCGGATCTCCGGTGAAATCGCCAAGCTGCACGGCAACCAGGGCATGGCCCAGGCACCGATCACGTTCCGCTTCAAGGGCACTGCGGGGCAGAGCTTCGGCGTGTGGAACGCCGGTGGCCTGAACCTCTACCTGGAAGGCGATGCCAACGACTACGTGGGCAAGGGCATGACCGGCGGCAAGCTGGTCATCGTTCCGCCCAAGGGCAGCGTCTACAAGACTCAGGACAGCGCGATTATCGGCAACACCTGCCTGTACGGCGCCACCGGCGGCAAGCTGTTCGCCGCCGGCACCGCGGGCGAGCGTTTCGCCGTGCGTAACTCCGGTGCCCACACGGTGGTGGAAGGCACTGGCGATCACTGCTGCGAGTACATGACCGGTGGTTTTGTCTGCGTCCTGGGCAAGACCGGTTACAACTTCGGCTCAGGCATGACCGGCGGATTCGCCTACGTGCTCGACCAGGACAACACTTTCGTTGACCGGGTCAACCACGAACTGGTGGAAATCCAGCGGATCAGCGGCGAAGCGATGGAAGCCTATCGCAGCCACCTGCAGCGTGTGCTGAACGAGTATGTCGAGGAAACCGACAGCGAATGGGGTCGTAACCTCGCTGAGAACCTCGACGACTACTTGCGTCGCTTCTGGCTGGTCAAGCCCAAGGCGGCGAGCTTGAAGTCCCTGCTCTCCAGTACTCGTGCGAATCCGCAGTAACGCAGCTGCAGACTACGAGCCTCAAGCGGCAAGCTTGAAGCTCGTGCGCGGTGTGCCGACTTAATGTGATTGTCTTGCAGCTTGAAGCTCGTCGCTTGAGGCTGTCGTAAAGAGGTTCCTGAACATGGCCGAACGTCTCAATAACGACTTCCAGTTCATCGAGGTCGGGCGTAAAGACCCGAAGAAGAAACTGTTGCGTCAACGCAAGAAAGAGTTCGTGGAGATCTACGAACCCTTCAAACCCCAGCAGTCGGCCGACCAGGCCCACCGCTGCCTGGGTTGCGGTAACCCGTACTGCGAATGGAAGTGCCCGGTGCACAACTTCATTCCCAACTGGCTCAAGCTGGTGGCTGAGGGCAACATTCTCGCTGCCGCCGAGCTGTCGCACCAGACCAACACCCTGCCGGAAGTCTGCGGCCGGGTCTGCCCCCAGGACCGGCTGTGCGAGGGTGCCTGCACCCTCAACGACGGCTTTGGCGCGGTGACCATCGGCTCGGTGGAGAAGTACATCACCGACACCGCCTTCGCCATGGGCTGGCGCCCGGACATGTCCAAGGTCAAGCCCACTGGCAAGCGCGTGGCGATCATCGGTGCGGGCCCGGCGGGCCTGGGCTGTGCCGACGTGCTGGTGCGTGGCGGCGTGACCCCGGTGGTGTTCGACAAGAACCCGGAGATCGGCGGTCTGCTGACCTTCGGCATCCCCGAGTTCAAGCTGGAAAAGACCGTGCTGAGCAATCGTCGCGAAGTCTTCAGCGGCATGGGCATCGAGTTCCGCCTCAACACCGAGGTGGGCAAGGACGTGACCATGGAGCAACTGCTCGCCGAATACGATGCCGTGTTCATGGGCATGGGCACCTACACCTACATGAAGGGCGGCTTTGCCGGTGAGGACCTGCCGGGCGTGTACGACGCCCTGGATTTCCTGATCGCCAACGTCAACCGCAACCTGGGCTTTGAAAAGTCGCCGGAAGACTTCGTCGACATGAAGGGCAAGAAGGTCGTGGTACTGGGCGGTGGCGACACCGCGATGGACTGCAACCGCACCTCGATCCGCCAGGGCGCCAAGTCGGTGACCTGCGCCTATCGTCGTGACGAAGCCAACATGCCCGGCTCGCGCAAAGAGGTGAAGAACGCCAAGGAAGAAGGCGTGAAGTTCCTCTACAACCGCCAGCCGATCGCCATCGTCGGTGAAGACAAGGTCGAAGGCGTGAAGGTGGTCGAGACCCGTCTCGGTGCGCCGGACGCCCGTGGCCGCCGCAGCCCCGAGCCGATCCCCGGCTCCGAAGAGATCATCCCGGCCGACGCCGTGGTCATCGCCTTCGGCTTCCGCCCAAGCCCGGCGCCGTGGTTCGAGCAGTTCGACATCCAGACCGACAGCCAGGGCCGCGTCGTGGCGCCGGAGCAGGGCGCGTTCAAGCACCAGACCAGCAACCCGAAGATCTTTGCCGGTGGCGACATGGTGCGCGGTTCTGATCTCGTGGTGACGGCGATCTTCGAAGGGCGTAACGCCGCCGAAGGCATCCTCGACTACCTGGGCGTCTGATCGCTCCTGTAGGAGCCGGCTTGCCGGCGAACAACGATAACGCGGTGCTGTTGATGCACCGCGTCGATCGTTTCGCCAGCAAGCGGGCTCCTACGGGATCTGTGCCCGTCCCCGTGACAAATTGACCCCATAGACATAAAGAAACGGCTCTTGCCGTGCCTTTTGTGTCGCGCTCTGAGAAAATGCCCCCACTTTTTTTCCGGATGCCGACATGACTGCCCTGAAGAACGACCGTTTCCTTCGTGCCCTGCTCAAGCAACCCGTAGACGTCACCCCGGTGTGGATGATGCGGCAAGCCGGGCGCTACCTGCCTGAATACCGCGCCAGCCGTGCCAATGCCGGTGACTTCATGAGCCTGTGCATGAACCCGGCGTTCGCCTGCGAAGTCACTCTGCAGCCTCTGGACCGCTATCCACAGCTGGATGCGGCGATCCTCTTCTCCGACATCCTCACCATCCCCGACGCCATGGGCCAAGGCCTGTACTTCGAGACCGGTGAAGGCCCGCGCTTCAAGAAAGTGGTCAGCACCCTGGCCGACATCGAAGCCCTGCCGATCCCCGATCCGCAAAAGGACCTGGGCTACGTGATGGACGCGGTCAGCACCATTCGTCGCGAACTCAATGGCCGCGTGCCGCTGATCGGTTTTGCCGGCAGCCCCTGGACCCTGGCCACTTACATGGTCGAAGGCGGTTCGTCGAAAGACTTCCGCAAGTCCAAGGCCATGCTCTACGACAACCCGCAAGCCATGCACCTGCTGCTGGACAAGCTGGCGCAGTCGGTCACTTCCTACCTCAACGGGCAGATCCTGGCCGGTGCCCAGGCGGTGCAGATTTTCGATAGCTGGGGCGGCAGCCTTTCGTCGGCGGCCTATCAGGAATTCTCCCTGGCCTACATGCGCAAGATCGTCAGCGGCCTGATCCGCGAGCACGAGGGGCGCAAGGTGCCGGTGATCCTGTTCACCAAGGGCGGCGGCCTGTGGCTGGAGAGCATTGCCGATGCTGGCGCCGACGCCCTGGGCCTGGACTGGACCTGCGACATTGGCGAAGCCCGTCGGCGTGTCGGCAGCAAGGTTTCCCTGCAAGGCAACATGGACCCCACCGTGCTCTACGCCAATCCGCAGGCGATCCGCAGCGAAGTCGCGCGCATCCTCGCCAGCTACGGCACCGGCAGCGGCCATGTGTTCAACCTGGGTCACGGCATCACCCCGGAAGTGAAGCCGGAGCATGCCGGTGCTTTCCTGGAAGCGGTGCACGAGTTGTCGGCGCAATACCACGCGTAAGCGCCACCCCATAAAAAACGCCCGGCACCTGCCGGGCGTTTTCATTGGCGGACACTTTCTGTAGGAGCCAGCTTGCTGGCGAATGGGCCCTCGAGACTTGCACCTGCCTGGCAGACGCCTTCGCTGGCAAGCCAGCTCCTACAAGGGCCGCCGGCACAGACCCGATTCGTGTAGGAGCTGGCCAGGCGTTACAAAGGCGGTAGTTTGGCCAGTTTCATGGCAATCAGCAGTGCTCCCACCAGCAAGGCGCCGATAAACAGGCCGATGCCGTTCCACCCCGCCAGGTGCCAGAACACCCCGCCAGCGGTGCCGGCAATGCTCGAACCGGCGTAGTAGCTGAACAGGTACAGCGAGGAGGCCTGGCCCTTGGCCTTGGTGGCACGGCGGCCGATCCAGCTGCTGGCCACCGAGTGGGCACCGAAGAAGCCGAAGGTGAACAGCAGCATGCCGATCAGCACCAGGGACAGCGGCGTCAGCAGGGTCAGGGCGATCCCCGCCAGCATCAGCACGATGGTGGCCCAGAGCACTCGGCGTCGGCCCAGTTGGTCCGCCAGGGCGCCGATCTTCGCCGAGCTGTAGATCCCCGAGAGGTAGACCACCGAGAGCATCCCGACCCAGGCCTGGCTCAGCTGATAGGGATCGGCCAGCAGGCGGTAGCCGATGTAGTTGAACAGGGTGACGAAGGCCCCCATCAGCAG
Source organism: Pseudomonas sp. B21-059 (assembly GCF_026016285.1). Classification (NCBI taxonomy): domain Bacteria; kingdom Pseudomonadati; phylum Pseudomonadota; class Gammaproteobacteria; order Pseudomonadales; family Pseudomonadaceae; genus Pseudomonas; species Pseudomonas sp. B21-059. Next base: position 493,759 of record NZ_CP087201.1, read on the forward strand.
GAAACCTTCAAGAAACAGCCAGGGCAGGCCGGCGTCGCGAAAGTGCATGGTAAAGCCGTCCAGCAGGCTGCGTGGGTGCAGCGAGCGGGGGCGGAAGTTGCGCGACTCGGGAAGGATGCGCCAGAACACCGCGGCGGCGATCAATGCCAGGCCGCCGATCACCAGCATCGCTGTGTGCCAGCTGACGAAGTCGATCAGCACCCCGGTGATCAGTCGCCCGCTCATGCCGCCAATGGCATTGCCGCCGATGTACAGGCCCATGGCCAGGCCGATGTGCTGGGGGTGAATCTCTTCGCTGAGGTAGGTCATGGCCACCGCCGCCAGCCCGCTCAGGGACAGCCCCACCAGCGCCCGCATCACCAGCACTCCGTGCCAGCTGGGCATCAGTGCGCTGGCGATGGTGCACAGGGCCGCGGCGAGCAAGGCCGCCACCATCACCGGCTTGCGGCCGATGCGGTCGGAAATGGGCCCGGTGATCAGCAGACCGATGGCCAGCATGCCCGTCGACACCGAGAGAATCAGGCTGCTTTGTGCCGCATTGATGGAAAACTCCCGGGACAGCAGCGGCATCATCGGTTGCACGCAGTACAGCAGGGCGAAGGTGGCAAAGCCCCCGGAGAACAGCGCCAGCACCGTGCGCATGAACAGCGGTGTGCCTTTTTCGATGTAGACCTCGTTGAGTTGGGCGACCACTTCGTCCAGGGGCGTAGCGGCGAGGGTGTGGGCAAGGGGGGCAACAGCGGTTTTCACAGGAACCTCGGAGGAACGCAGCCGGTCAGGCAATGGAAAAAAGCATATAGCTGGCTAATGATCATTTCCAATATATTGTTCGACCTGTTTGATAGCTTTAACGACTCAATGGAGTTACCCATGGAATTGCGTCATTTGCGCTACTTCATTGCCGTCGCCGAAGAGCTGCACTTCGGCCGCGCGGCCCAGGTGCTGGGCATTTCCCAGCCACCGCTGAGCCAACAGATCCAGGCCCTGGAGCAGGAGGTGGGCGCCCGGCTGTTCGAGCGTACCAATCGTCGGGTCGAGCTTAGCGAGGCCGGGCGCCTGTTCCTCGAAGAGGCGCGCCTGGTGCTGGCTCAGGTGGACAAGGCGGCAGACGTGGCCCGGCGCGCGCAGTTGGGCGAACTGGGCGAGCTGAAGATCGGCTTCACCTCGTCAGCCCCCTTCAACTCGACCATTCCCCAGGCGATCTTTGCCTTTCGCCAGCGCTTTCCCGCGGTGCACCTCAAGCTCAAGGAAATGAGCAGCACCCAGGTGGCCGAAGCCTTGGTGGACCAGACGATCCAGGTGGGCATCATGCGGCCCTTGCCCTTGCCGGACTCCTTGTCGGTGGTGGAGCTGCTGCGCGAGCCGCTGGTGGCGGTGCTCAGCGCCAAGCATCCGCTGGCCAGCGGCAGTGAAGAGGGCTTGCACCTGGCGGCGCTGGCCCAGGAGCCTTTTGTGTTCTTCCCCCGCAGCTATGGCAGCGGCCTGTATGCCCAGTTGCTGAGCCTGTCCCGGGAGGCCGGGTTTACCCCGCATTTCGCCCAGGAGGCGGGTGAAGCCATGACCATCATCGGCCTGGTCGCAGCGGGGCTGGGCGTCTCGGTACTGCCGGCGTCCTACCAGCGCATGCGCATCGACGGCGTGGTCTATCGGCGGCTGCTGGACCCGGAGGCCATGTCGGCGGTGTGGCTGGTACAGCGCAAGGACCAGGCCTCGCCCATGGCCAAGGCCTTTGTCGAGCTACTGACGCGCAAGACCGGGGCCGCGTCCTGAGGGGCTGTTGGGGCGCACCGGGGGCTGCAGGATGACCAGGTCGCCGCGCAGGGCGACGCCCGCCATCAGCACCCCGGCGCGGCATTCGTAGGTGTTGAGGTCCTTGCGTACGCGGCGCTTGTAGTAGCTGACGATGTTGGTCACCGCGTTGGCGCCGACCCGCTTGGCTGCGGCTTGCAGGGTGATCAGCGCCGACTGCAACGCCCACTCGCAGGCAGCGATATCGCTCTTGTTGGAGGCATTGGTCTTCTTGTGGGTGGTCACTTCAGTGAGCCGCACCTGGAGCACCGGTGGCAGCGGGTTGCCGGCCAGGTGGAAGCTCACGCTGCCATCCAGGCGCCCGGCGCGCTCGGCGTCGGCCACGACTTTTTCAAAGGGCATGTACATCAGGTTGGTGGCCTGGCTGGTGGGGCTCAGGACGGCTAGCAGGGCCAGGGCAATCAGCGCTTTCACTTGCATGGTCGGCTCCTTGACGGACGTGAAAGAAGAGCCAGCGTCGCGCCGGCCCAGGTCCAGTCGCAGCGCTTGGCTCCCGCAGGCGACGGTGGCCCGGCCTGCTGTTGCGAGTGTAGACGGCGCTGGCCGGGCTCCCGAAAAAATCCCGGAAACAAAAAGGGCGCCCCACCAGGCTGTGTGGGGCGCCCTTTTCATTGTCAGCCGCAGCTCACTGGACCTTGGACAGATCCCCGCGCAGCGCGACACCAGCCATGATGGCGCCAGCATGGCACTCATAGGTGGTGGCGTCCTTGCGCTCACGGCTCTTGTAGAAGCTGGCGATGTCGGTCACGGCGTTGGCGCCGACTTTCTTCGCCGCCTCATGCAGGGTGATCAGCGCCGACTGCAAGGCCCACTCGCAGGCCACCTGGTCGGCCTTGCCGAAGGCATTGGTCTTCTTGTTGGTCACGGCGCCCGGGCTCAGCACACTGACCTTGCCGGCCGGCTTGTTGCCCGCCAGGTAGAACTTCACGCTGCCATCGATCTTGCCGGTGCTGATGGCCTCGGCCACCACCTTGTCGAAGGGCAGGAACAGGGTGGTATCGCGGGCCTGGCTGATGCCGGGCAGGGTGCACAGCAGCAGGGTGGCGGTGGCCGCCAGTGTCTTCAAACGCATCGCATTCTCCATGACATTAAAGGGGGTGAAGCAGCCCTGTGACCGGGGTCACAGGGAAGGGCTCATTGCGCGGCCGGGAAGCTCTTGGCCGCGGCGTCGGACAGCTGTTGCGCGGTCCGCTCGTTCTGGTTGTCCCGCAGTTCGCGCAGGATGCCCTTGTCCAGCAGGCGTACCCAGCGGATGTAGTTCTTGTGGATCTTGCCGTCCTTGTAATCCAGGTCGCGGCTGTCGCGGTAGACGATCTTGTAGTAGCTGGCGGAGTACTGGATATCGATCTCGGCGTGGAACTGCTCACGCACGGTGATCTCGGCCTGGATCAGCTCCGGGCTGATGCGCTGCACGGTCCATTTGCGGGCCACCAGGTTCTTCAGGATCGCCTGTTTGACCTGCTCCTGGTCGGCCTGGATGGTGGCCGGGATCACTCGGTTGGGGGTGTACATGCGCTTGCTGGTACAGGCGGTGACGCTCAGCAGGGCGAGGACGATGAGGGTGGCGCGAAAGAGGGAAGACATTCCATTTCTCCAGTGAGGTGAGGCATTAGCGCCAGCGGCGGAAGATCAACGAGGTGTTGACGCCGCCAAAGGCAAAGTTGTTGTTCATCACGTATTCGTGGCTCATGGCCCGGAAACCGCCCTGCAGGTAGTCCAGCTCGCCGCAGCGCGGGTCGACCTGATCCAGGTTGCAGGTGTGCACGTACAGGTCGCGGTTGAGCATCTCGATGCTGAACCAGGATTCCAGCGCGCCGCAGGCGCCCAGGGTGTGGCCGAGAAAGCTCTTCTGCGAGCTGATGGGCATGCGACTGCCGAACAGGCTGCTGGTGGCCTGGGTCTCGGCGATATCGCCCTGTTCGGTGGCCGTGCCATGGCCGTTGACGTAGCCGATGGCCGCCGGGAACAGGGCCGCATCCTCCAGCGCCAGCTCCATGGCCCGGCGCATGGTGCTCTGCTCGGGACGGGTGGTGTGCTGACCGTCGGCGTTGCTGCCGAAGCCGACGATTTCCGCGTGAATGCGGGCGCCGCGGGCCAGGGCGTGTTCCAGTTCTTCGAGCACCAGCATGCCGCCGCCCTCACCAATCACCAGACCGTCGCGGTCGGTGTCGTAGGGCCGCGGGCTGGTGTGGGGCGCATCGTTTTTCAGGCTGGTGGCATACAGCGCGTCGAACACCATGGCCTCGGTGGGGCACAGCTCTTCGGCGCCGCCGGCAAGCATCAGCGGCAGACGGCCGAACTTGATCGCTTCATAGGCGTAGCCGATGCCCTGGCTGCCACTGGTGCAGGCGCTGGAGGTAGGAATCAGGCGCCCGGTGAGGCCGAAGAAGATGCTGATATTGGCCGCGGTGGTGTGGGGCATCATGCGCACGTAGGAGTTGGCGTTGAGCCCTTCGGCCACTGAGTTCAGCAGCATGTTGCCGAAGGCCTTGATCTCGTCGGTGCTGCCGGTGGAAGAACCGCAGGCCACGCCCATGCGCCCGTCCTTGATCGACGGGTCGCCCAGCAGCCCGGCGTCGGCCAGGGCCTGCTCGGCGGCGCCCACGGCCAGGCGCGAAACCCGGCCCATGCTGCGCAGTTGCTTGCGGGTCCAGTGGCCGGGCACCTGGAAGTCATCGATGGGGCCGGCCAGGCGGGTATTGAGCTCGCTGAACCTGTCCCACTCGTCCATGCGCCGGATGCCGCTGCGGTTGGCGGCGAAGCGCTCGGCGATGCGGGCCCAGTCGCTGCCCAGGGAGGTGATGCCGGCCATGCCGGTGACGACCACGCGTTTCATCAGCACAGGCCCCCGTTCACCGCCAGCACCTGGCGGGTGATGTAGGCGGCCTCGGCGGACATCAGGAAGTTCACCGCGCCGGCGACTTCTTCCGGGGTGCCCATGCGCTGGGCGGGAATCATCTTCATCAGTTCGTCCACCGGCACGTTCTCGTCGAGCATGGCGGTGTCAATCAGGCCCGGGGCCACGCAGTTGACGGTGATCTTGCGCTTGCCCAGCTCGATGGCCAGGGCCTTGGCGGCGCCGATCAACCCGGCCTTGGAAGCGCTGTAGTTGACCTGGCCACGGTTGCCGATCAGCCCCGACACCGAGGTGATGCAGACAATGCGCCCGGCGGCGCGGCGGCGGATCATCGGCATCATCACCGGGTGCAGGACGTTGTAGAAACCGTCGAGGTTGGTGCGCAGCACCTGATCCCAGTCCTCTTCGCTGAGGGCCGGGAAGGCGCCGTCGCGGGTCAGTCCGGCATTGAGCACCACGCCGTAATAGGCGCCATGAGTCTCAACGTCGGCTTCCAGCGCGGCCTTGCAGGCCGCTCGGTCCGACACGTCGAATTGCAGGATGCGGGCGCTGCGGCCCAGGGCCTCGACTTCGCCCTTGACGGCTTCGGCTTCGCTGCGGCCGCTGCGGCAATGCAGCACCAGGTCATAGCCAGCCTGGGCCAGACGCAGGGCGATGGCACGGCCGATGCCACGGCTGGAGCCGGTGACCAGTACGGAGTCAGTCATGACGGGGTTCCTGTAGAAGAGGCAGGTGTTTCATGCAGATAGTCGGCGGCCTGGGGCGGACGGAACACATTCAGGCGCGCGCTGGCGGCAATGCCGGGGCCGCTGAGGTGGCACTCGAACACGCCCATGCCGTTGTCGTCTTCGAGGGAGCGCAGGGCGTGGATTTCCAGGGTGCTGCCGACGGGGAAATGTTCAACGTTGCACTCGAATTTACGGGTGCCCAGAAGAAAACCCAGCTCCACCGGCAAGCCCTGCTGGCGGGCGCGGCAACCGGCGTAGGCGGCGACGCTCTGGGCCATCAGTTCGATGCCGACCCAGGCCGGCAGGCTGCCATCGGCGCGGTTGAACAGGCCGCCGGGGCGAACTTGGAGGCGAGTGCGGATCTGTTCTTCATCAAAGGCCAGGACCTGATCGATGAGGATCATGTCCCCGGCATGGGGCAGCAACTCGGCGAGCGGCCAGTCAATCATGGGGCGTCTCCGATAATCAGGCTGACGTTGTTGCCGCCGAAGGCGAAGGAGTTGCTCATCAGGCGGCGCGGGGCGTGCGGGTCCAGGCGGTCGGCCGGGGTGACCCAGCGCAGTGCCGGCAGGGCCGGGTCGGCCTGGGCGTCCCAGAGGTGCGGCGGCAGTGCCTGGGCGGCGTTCTCGGCGCTCAGGCTGAGCCAGCAGAACGCGGCCTCCAGGGCACCAGCGGCCCCCAGGGTGTGGCCGCTCATGGGCTTGGTCGATGAGCAGGGCACGCCTTCGGGGAACAGCTGCGCCACCGCCAGGCTCTCCATGGCGTCGTTGTGCTGGGTAGCGGTGCCGTGCAGGTTCAGGTAGCCGATCTGTTGTGGCTGCAAGCCGGCACTGTGCAGGGCCAGTTTCATGGCCTGCAAGGCTCCTCGACCGTCGGGGGCCGGGGCGGAAATATGGTAGGCATCGGAACTGGCACCGCCGCCCAGCAGGGCAATGGGCGAGTCACGGCCCGGTTCCTTGCTCATCAGGAACAGCACCGCCGCTTCACCGATGTTGATGCCGTCGCGGTGGCGGGAAAACGGATTGCAGCGCTGAGCGGACACCGCCTCCAGGGCGGTGAAGCCGTTCAGGGTGAGCTGGCACAGGCTGTCGACCCCGCCGCACAGCACGGCGTCGCACAGGCCCAGGTCCAGCAGGCGCCGGGCGCTGATCAGGGCCCGGGCGCTGGAAGTGCAGGCGGTGGAAATCACATAGGCCGGGCCGCACAGTTGCAGCCAGTCGGCGAGGAAGTTTGCCGGCGCGCTGAGCTCCTGCTGGCGGTAGTCGTAATCCGCCGGGAATTGCCGGTCCTGCAGATAACGGGCAATGCCGCGACTGGCTTCGTCGATGCCCGAGGTGCTGGTGCCCAGGACGATACCGATGCGGCCACGGCCATAGCGTTGGATCGCCTGGCGGATGTCGTCCTCGATCTGCAGCGTGGCCTCCAGCAGCAATTGGTTGTTGCGGCTGTTTTGCGCCTGGAAGCCACTGGGCATGGGGGCCAGTGGACCGCGTACCGCCGCCACCGGCAAGGTGCGCTCGGGCACCCAGTGGCTTTCGTCGCGCATGCCTGAACAGTCGCCGGCAAACAGGCTGCGGGCGACTTCCTGGCGATTGCGGCCCAGGGCGCAAATCACCCCGAGGGCATTGAGGTAGGCCGTCATGGGGTGGCCTCGGTACTCAGTGCAGTGATGTGGTAGTGCGGGCCTTGAGGCAGGTTCAACTCGAAATCCAGAAGTTGTTGATAGTCAATCCGCCAGCGTGGGCCGAGGGTACGTTGGGCGCCTTGCTGACGGGCGCCCGGGTAGTTGGCGGCCAGTTCCGCCTCGGGTGTGAGGGCGAATAGCAGCGCTGCGAACAGCTCCCGGGCCTCCGGGTTGGGGGGCAGCAGGCCATCGGCCTGCCACCGGCCTGCCACCAGGCGCTGACGGGCCTGGGGAATGCCCAATGGGTCCATTAGCGACCAGCGCAGGTCCGCGCCTTCAGCCTGGATCACCAGCAGCCAGTCCTGGCGTTGGCCATCCGCCTGGCGCTGCACATGCAACTGCAACGGCAACACCAGGGAAGGCGTGCGCTCGGGCAGCGGAGCCTGACTGACGCAAGCGCTCAGCAACAGGACACAACCGAGCAGCAGAGCGCGGATCATGCGGGCAGACCTTCCTCGGCGACCGGGGGATTCAGGGGCTTGCGGGCCACCACATTGACCAGGGTTTCCTCGCGCTGGCCCACCGGCGGCGGCTGGCGCAGGCCGAAGCGCTCCAACAGGCCGAAGTCTTTGGCGCGGCTCCACCACAGGTAAGGATAAGACACGTTCTGCGGGCCGAACTCAAAGCCCTGCCGACGAATCATCTCTAGATACTCGGCGGCGCTTTTCTGTACATGCATCGGATGGCGGAACAGCCAGCGGATCACCCAGGTATCGATGTAGGCCTCGGTGGATTCGGCGAACAGCAGGTAGCCTCCCGGCTTGAGCACGCGATAGAACTCGGCCAGGGCCTTTTCCTGCTCCACCAGGTGATGGAAGGTCTGGTGGCAGAACAACAGGTCGACGCTGGCGTCCGCCAGCTCCAGGGTCGCGCAGTCGCTGCCGATCAGTTCCACCTGCAGTTGCTGGCGCCGGGCTTCCTCGGCGCTGAGCTTGAGGCTGTGGGGGTCGGCGTCGAGGCCAATCAGGCGCTGCGGAGCGAACACCTGGCGCAGGTACTGGAACGACTTGCCCTGGCCGCAGCCAGCATCCAGCAGCACCGGGTGGGCCGGCAGCTCACCATCGAACAGCGAACGCAGGTCATTGATCGCCACCCGCAGCACATGGTGCTGCCAGGTGTGGCTGCGCAGGAACCAGAAGCCGAAGCGGGTTTCCTCGACGTAGCTGGCGCTCAGGTACTGGCTGGATGGTTCGCTCATGCCACGTCCCTCGCACAGACTTGCGACAGGGCCTTGAGCCGGCGCTTGGGCTCGCTGACGAAGGGGTTGCGCTCATCCCAGGCGTAGCCGGCGAGGATCGAGCTGATCATGCGGCGGATTTCCGGCGAGCTGCCCGGGTGATAGATCACGTCCTGGAAGGTGCCGGCGTACCAGCCTTCGACGTAGCAGCGGAAGGTGTCGACGCCGCGCTTGAGCGGTTCGGCGAACTCGCTCTGCCAATCGACGCTCTGGCCTTGCAACTGACGGTGCAGCACCGCGGCGGCCATGCTCGATGAACGCATGGCGATGGTCACCCCGGAGGAGAACACCGGGTCGAGGAATTCCGCGGCATTGCCCAGCAGGGCGAAGCCCGGGCCGTGCAGGGTGGTGACGTTGGCCGAGTAGCCGCCGATGGTCCGCGCCGGGGTGTCCCACTCGGCGTTTTTCAGGACCCGGGCCAGGCTCGGGGTTTCGTTGATGAAGCCGCGCAAGCAGGCGTCCAGGTCGCCATCGCGTCCGGCGAAGTGTTCGTCGGCGGCCACCACGCCCACCGAGCAGCGGCCGTTGCTGAAGGGGATGCTCCAGAACCAGATGTCGCGGTGTTCCGGGTGGGTGGTGATAAGGATCTTGTTACGGTCGAAATGCTCGCAGTCGATGCGATCCTCGACATGGGTGAACACCGCCCGGCGTACCGGAAAGTTCGACGGTGCTTCCAGTTCCAGCAGGCGTGGCAGGACCCGGCCGTAGCCGCTGGCGTCGAGGATGAAGTCGGCTTCGATGCGGTACTGGCTGCCGTCTTCACGGCGGCAGTCGAGCTGCGGCAACGGCCGTTCCACGTCTACGGCGACAATCTCTTCGCCGTAGCGGATCTCGACCCCTCGCAGGGCGGCCTGGTCGGCCAGCAGCTTGTCGAAATCGGCGCGCTGCACCTGGAAGGTGGTGGGCTTGCCGTTACTGAAGGTGTCACCAAAATCGAAGGCGCTGTAGTGCTCGCCCCAGGCGAAGGCTGCGCCGTTCTTGAGCTGGAAACCGGCGGCTTGCACCGCCTCCAGCATGCCGGCTTCCTCGACGAAATCCAGGCAGTGGGACAGCAGGCTTTCACCGATGGAGAAACGCGGGAAATGTTGCCGCTCGACGATCAGCACGTCGTGGCCCTGGCGCTTGAGCAGCGCGGCCGCGATGGCCCCCGAGGGGCCGGCACCAATCACCACGACCTGGCGACGTTGCATTTCAACTGTTGGCACTGGGGCTCCTTGCCGGTTCGGCGATGTTCAGGTTCAAGGGGGCCGCGTTTACCGCGGCCGCAGGCGTTCGGTGCATCCCGGCCAGGGCCGGCAGCAGGGTGGCGATCAGGCCCATGAGCATCAGCGCGAAGTACAGCGCCGGGCTGATCAACTGTTGTTGCAGCAGCAGGTTGAGAAAGACGATCTCACTCAAGCCGCGAATGTTCAGCAGCAGGCTTTCCCGCCAGCGGCTGGCGCCCTCGAAGGAGGCGCCGGCCCAGCTCAGGCCCAGCCAGTTGCCCAGCAGCTTGCTGGCAATCGGCAGCAACAGCAGCGCCGCCAGTTGCACCCAGCCGAGGCTGTCCATGGCGCTGTGCACGTTGATCTGCACGATGCCGAACGTCAGGATCAGCGGGATGGCGACCAAGGTCTGCAAGCGGTTCATCCAGGCAGCCTTTAACGGCAGCACCAGCGGCAGCTTGAGGGCGGCCATGCACAACAGGTAGCCGATGCCGAAGATCAGCGCATTGAGCTTGTAGTGCTCGGCCAGCACCAGCAGGCCGAAGAACCCCAGGCTGTGCAGCAGGGGCTGGCGCAGGCCGAGGACCCGCAGCACCAGGGGCAGGCAGGCACCCGCCAGGGGCAGCAGCAGGCTGCTCACCTGCAGGCTGCCCTGGGCCAGGGCGAACAGGGTCCAGCAGGTCAGGTCGATGAGGATCGCGGTCTGCACCAGGCGCCGGGTGGCGGCGGGCGGGTACTGGATGTGTCGCAGGTACAGGTAAAGCACCGGGATTGCGGTAATGGCGAACAGCAGGCCCACCGCCAGGGAGCTGATCCAGGGTTGCGCCGGCAGCAGCCAGAAGGCCGTGGCCAGGCCACAGGCAAAGGGTATGCAGAAGCTCGGCACGGCGATCTTCAGGCTCTGACGGTCCAGGCGCAGGTCGATCACATCACTGAGGATGTGCCCCAGCAGCAGGGCGAAGCTCAGGCCGTAGAGGAACTTGAGCCATTGCGGCGATACCAGCTGCGCGCCGCCCAGCTGCCAGTGGGGTTCGATCCACAGCAGCATCAGCAACGGCAGGCCGAAGGTCGCCAGCAGCAGTTGGCTGACAATCGGAATCAGGCCCAGGTGGCGCCCGATGTAGGTGGCCAGGGCGAACAGGGCCAGGGCCAGCAGCCAGAACAGCAGGATCAGCATGGCGGGTTCTCCGCGGCCGGCGTCGGATGCGGCGTGTGGCCAGCCCAGGGCGCGAGGATGAAGCTGAAGGTCAGCCCCAGGCTCACCGCCAGACCGAAGTTGCTCACCGCCGGGGTGCTGGACACCGCCAGCAGACCGAACGACAGCCAGGTGGTCAGGGCCGCCAGCAAGGTGCCCAGCAGGCTCACGGCGGCGCCACCGATCTGCTCGCGCATGAGGATCGCGTAGTCGACGCTGATGGCGGTCACCAGCAGCAGGCCGAACAGGCTGAACAGGGTCAGCGGCTGGCCCAGCCAGCCGAGGCTGGCCAGGCTGCACAAGGCTGCCAGCAGCGGCAGGGCCACCAGGCGCAAGGCGCCACCGAAACCGAAGGGCAGGATCAGCAGCAGCACGATCAGCACGCAGGACGCCAGCTTGAGTTCGGCGGCGCTGACCTGGGTTGCGGCGAACACGCGGTTCAGCTCGCCCAGGCGATCCACCAGTTGCACCCCTGGCAGGTCATCGGCCTGGACCCGCAGCAGGGCAGCGTCGTTCAGGCCTTGCAGGCTGACCATGGCCGCTACGCCGCTGGCGTTGCTGCCCAGCCACAGCGGGCGATAAGGCTCGGCCAGGGGACCGATGAGCGCGGTATCGATGTCGGCCACGGGCAGGTCCTGCAGTTGTTTCAACTCCGCTTGCAGGGCCGGCAGGGGCACCCCCAGCGCCAGCAGCGGCTGCCAGACGCCCGGCAGTTGCTTGAGGGCCTCGCGTACTTGCTGCTGCTCGGCGGGTTGGCTCACCAGTTGGTCCAGGGACAGGTAGCCCTTGAGCTTGCCCAGGCTCACCAGTTGTTGCAGGCGCAGGTCCAGGGCGCGCAGGCGTTCCAGCAATTGCTGCTGATCGGCCGCGCGCACCAGGAAGAACTGGCTGGTGGGTTGATAACCGGTGATCCGGGCAATGGCCTGGGCCTCTTGCATCAGTTGCGGCGGTGCACCGACCCATTGGCGAATGTCGTTCTTGCTCTCGAGCTGCCACAAACCAGCGGCGCAGAACAGCGCCAACAGGGCCAGCAACGCCGGGCTCGGCACACGCTTGAGCAGCGCGGCACGCACCCCGAGCAAGGCTTCGGCGACCCGCAGCGGCCATTGCGCCGGACGCAGTTCGACGCCCTTGAGCAGGGCCGGCAACAGGCACACCGCCGACAGGTAGGCTCCCAGCAGGCCGGCGGCGGAGAACACGGCGATCTGGGTCAGCGCCGGGAATGGGGTCCAGGCCAGGGCCAGGTAGCCGATGCAACTGGTGATCAGGCTCAGGCTCAGCCCGGGCAGGGTCAGGCGCAGGGCCGGCCAGCTGCGCCAGGGTTTCAGGCTCCAGCTCTTGGACAGGTAATGCAGGGGGTAGTCGACGGCCACGCCGATCAGGCTTGAGCCCAGCACCAGGGTCATGACGTGCATGCGCCCGAACAGCGCGACGCAGGCCACGGCGCCGAACAGCATGCCCACCAGCACCGGGACGAAGGCCAGCAAGGCGCGCCAGCGGCGGAAGGCCAGGAGCAGCAGCAAGAGGATGCCCAGGGTGGCGCCTCCGCCAACCCAGGTGATTTCCCGGCTGGCCTGCTGCTGGCCGTTGGCGGCATACAGCAAGCCGCTGGCGGCCAGCAGTTGTACATCGCTGTGGCCGGCCTGTTCGCGGCTGTGGTCCAGCAGTTCGGCCACCTGCAAGGGCAATTGCATGTCGAAGGCATTGCCGTTGGTGCGGGCCCGCAGGAGTACCCATTGTTTGCCATCGGCGTCGGCCACCAGGGCGCCGCTGCCGATGTCCAATTGCACCGCGCCGTGTTGCGGCTGGCTGTTCTGAATACGTCCGGTCAGGCCCAGCCAGTCATCCTGGCTCGGCACCAGGGAGAAGCCGGCAAAGGGGTCGAAGAGGCTTTGCACTCGCTGCTCGATGAACGCCTGGGGCTGGCTGATCAACTGCTCGCGGTCATGGGTCGAGAGCATGGCCAGGCGGCCTTGCAGCAGTTGCTTGCGCAAGGCCGGCAGGTCGGCCTGCAGGTTCCACTGGACCTTCTCGAACAGCCCGCTGGCCTGCCATTGCTCGGCCAGTTGCCGGGCCATGGCCACGGCTTTTTCGCGCTCGGCATGCCCCACCAGCACCAGGATTTCCCGGTTCAGCGGTTCCTGCATGCGCTGTTCGGCCTGCAGCTCCAGGGCGTCCGGGGCGGTGCCGGGCACCAGCTCCATCAGGTTGGCGGACAGGGGCGCGCCGTGGCGCCATTGCCAGGCGCCCAAGGCCAGCACCAGGGCCAGCAGGATCAGGAAGGATCGCGGCAGCCAGCGTTCACTCGGCAAAGTCATGTTGCTCCGCTTCACTCAAGGGTTGGGCACTGCTGCTGTCCTGCATGATCAGCAAGGTACGGTCGCCCTGGGCTTCCAGCAGTTCGATGCGTTGCACCAGCGCGCCGCCGTCGATGTTGATCTGGTTGAAGATCTGTTTCAGCAGCAGGGAGCGGGGGATCAGTTGCAACTGCCAGTTCTGCGCGCTGCCTTGCAGCTTGAGTTCGAAGTCACGCTGCAGGCCACTGCTGTCGCCTTGCAGCACAGCGAGGAACAGGCGGTTCTGTTCGGCACCGGCACTCTTGCCCGGAAGCATCTGCCAGCCGCCGGCATCGCGCCGGGCAATGCCGGCGGCGGTGATGCGATAGTCCTGCTGCAACGGGGTCTGCAGCAGCCACAGCAGGCCATGGTTTTTCGCCAGCACGAAGTGGCCCTTGCTGGTCAAAGGTTGGGGCAGGGCGCGCAGGTGCTTTTCCTGGATGAAGCGGCCGTGGATCACCTCCGGCCGCGACAGCTGGTCGCTCAGTTGTTGCAGATCGAAGGCCTGGGCCAACCCCGGCACACACCACAGCACCAAAACCGTAGGAGCGAGCTTGCTCGCGAACCGCCGCACCAGGGTGCTTAGCCCTGTGCAATGGGCAGATAGACCAACGATCTTCGCGAGCAAGCTCGCTCCTACCCTCATGGCAGGGCCCTGGCAACGGCGTCGGTGAAGACCTTGGGCGAGGCCAGCTGCATTTCACGGCTGGCGATCTCCACGGCCACCTGCACCGAGCTGGCGCGGGTCAGGCGCTCGCCACTGGCCAGGTCGGTGATCAGGTAGTTGATCTTCAGGCGGTTCTCCCACTCCACCAGGCTGGCGCGCACGTTCAGGGTCTGGCCGAACACCGCGCCGCGCACGTAGCGCAGTTGCAGGTCGATCACCGGCCAGGCGTAGCCGGATTCGAGCATCTGGTTGTAGTTGTGGCCGAGCTTGTCCAGCAGGGCGCAGCGGGCGACTTCCAGGTACTTGACGTAATGCCCGTGCCAGACGACATGCATGGTGTCGACGTCGAAGAACGGCACCTGGACCTGGGTGTCGGCGTGGATCACTCCCTTACTGCGCATGCAGCCTCCAGTGTTGTTCGGCGATACGTTGCAGGCACAGGCGCAGCTCGCGCTCCAGGGCGCGGTCCTCGATCACCGGTGGGAAGTCTGCGGCCAGTTGCTGGTGCATGGCCTCCAGGGCCGGCGGCAACGGCCGGGTATCGGCTTCCTGGCGGCGCAGCCAGACGCCCTGGTTGGCTGCGAGCAAGGTGGCCGCGGCCACTTGCTCGGTGAGCTCCAGCACGCGGATCGCGTCGCGGGCAGCGATGGTGCCCATGCTCACCTTGTCCTGGTTGTGGCACTCGGTGGAACGGGAGAACACGCTGGCCGGCATGGTGTTTTTCAGGGCTTCGGCAGTCCAGGCGCTGGCGCCGATCTGCACCGCCTTGAAGCCGTGATTGAGCATGGCGCGTTCGGCGCTGGCGCCGGACAGGTTGCTCGGCAGGCCGTGGTTGTAGCGCACGTCCACCAGCAGCGCCAACTGCCGGTCCAGCAGGTCGGCGACGTTGGCCACCAGGTTCTTCAGGCTGTCCATGGCGAAGGCGATATGCCCGCCATAGAAGTGTCCGCCGTGCAGCACGCGTTCGGCCTCGGCGTCGATGATCGGGTTGTCGTTGGCGCTGTTGAGTTCAGTTTCGATAAAGCCCCGCAGCCAGTTCAGGCTGTCGGCCAGCACGCCGAGAACATGGGGCGCGCAGCGCAGCGAGTAACGGTCCTGCAGGCGGTGCAGGGGCGCGGTCGGTGCGTCGATGGCCAGGTCCTGGCGCAGCCACGCGGCCACTTGCATCTGCCCCGGGTGCGGCTTGGCGGCGAACAGGCGTTCGTCGAAGTGCTCCGGGTTGCCTTGCAGGGCCACCACGTTGAGGGCGGTGATGCGGGTGGCCAGGTGCAGCAGGTAATCGGCCCGGGCAAAGGCCAGGCAGGCCAGTCCGGTCATCACTGCGGTGCCGTTCATCAGCGCCAGGGCTTCCTTGGGGCGTAGCACCAGGGGCTCCCAGCCCAGCTCGCGGTGCACGTCGGCGGACTCACGACGCTCGCCGCGGAACAGCACCTCGCGTTCGCCGGACAGGGTGGCCGCCACGTAGGACAGCGGCGTCAGGTCGCCGCTGGCGCCCACCGAGCCCTCTTCCGGGATCAGCGGCAGGATGTCCTGGTCGAGGAAGGCCTGCAGACGCTCCAGCAGTTCCACCCGGACCCCGGAAACCCCGTGGCACAGCGACTGCAGGCGTGCGGCCAATACGGCGCGGGTGGCTTGGGCGTCCAGCAGCTTGCCCAGGCCGCAGCCATGGAAGGTGTACAGATGACGGGGCAGGGCCTCGACATGCTGCAGCGGCACCGCCACCACACACGAGTCGCCGTAGCCGGTGGTCACGCCGTAGATCACCCCTTCCTTGTCCAGCAGGGAGTCGAGGAACTGTGCACCCTTGGCAATCCGCTGGCGCCAGGCGGCGTCGCTTTGCAGGCGCGTCGGCACCTGGCGGTTGGCCAGGGCCAGCACGTCTTCGATGCACAGGGGGTGTTCGCCGAAGGTTACCGGCTCATGGGTCGAGGTCGTCATCGGTCTTCCAGAATGGGTAAAAGTTGAACCATTGTTGCGGTGCCTGCAGGCAGTACTGGCCCAGGCGCTCGGCGTAGCGGGCGGTCCACTGGGCGATCACCTGCTGGCGGTCATTGCGCTTCCACTGCACGGCCTCGGCGAAGGGTTCGAGGATCACTTGGTACCGGCCCTGCTGTTTCAGGCACAGCAGCAGGTTGACCGGGCACTTGAGCAGCCCGGCCAGCAGCCAGGGGCCCTGGGGAAAAGCGGCCTGATGGCCGAGGAAATCCACCCGCACGTTGCGCCCGCCGTGCAGCGGTACGCGGTCGCCGGCAATCGCCAGCCACTCGCCGCGATCCAGGCGCTGGCTCAGTTGCAGCATGATCGCCGGGTCCAGCTCGCTGACCTGGATCAGTCGCAGGTTGCTGGCCCCGGCCTCGCCCAGCAGGCGGTTGAAGCGTTCGGCGTGCTTGGTGTGCACCAGCACGTTCATGGTCACTTGCTCGCCCAGCTCGGCCAGGGCCCGGCAGACTTCCAGGTTGCCCAGGTGCGCGCCCACCAGCAGCTGTCCGCGTTCCCCGCGCAGCTGATGGCGCAGCTGCGCCGGGTCGACGATTTCGATCTGTTCGATGCGCAACTTGCCGTTCCACACATCGAGCTTGTCCAGCAGGGCATCGGCAAAGGCCATGAACTGGCCGAACACCCGCCAGTGGCTGGGGCGCAACTCATCGCGCCCGCTCCATTGGGCCAGGCGCTGCTGGTACTGCCAGATGCTGCGGCGGGCGCGGCGGCCGAACAGGAAGAAGTAGAAGACTATGGCGTACAGCACCGGGCTCAGCACCCGGCGCCCCAGCACCCGTACACCGAAGGCGGTGAGCTTCATCAGCCAGAAGCTGCCGCGCTCCTGATGGCCGGCCCAGTGTTCGCTGCCGGGCTCCTTGGGTTGCTCCAGGCTCATGAACGCCACCGGCGCCAGAGGATCAGCGGCAGGCGCAGCAACATGCCGAAGAACAGCTTGGCGTGCATCTTGGAAATCAGCGCGTTGTCGTGGAACAGGCGAAAGTGCGAGAGGCCGTCCTGGGGGTAGTGCACCCGGGTCGGCAGCCAGTGCATGGGCTGGTTGCGCCAGGACAGGCGCACCAGGATCTCCGGGTCGAAGTCCATGCGCCGCCCCAGTTGCACCGAGTCCAGCAGGGCCAACGTGGCTGGCAGGGGATAGACTCGGAAGCCACACATGGAGTCCGGGATCTGCAGCGACAGGCTGTTGATCCAGACCCAGACGTGAGTCAGGTAGCGGGCGTACAGGCGCCCCTTGGGCACGCTGGCGTCGTACTGTGGATAACCGCAGATCAGCGCCTCGGGATGGGCCTGTGAGCGTTGGATGAAGTGATCCACATCCGCCAGGTCGTGCTGGCCGTCGGCGTCCACCTGCAAGGCGTGGCTGAAGCCCAACTGAGCGGCTTCGCGCAGGCCGGCCATGACCGCGCCGCCCTTGCCCTGGTTGATGGCCAGGCGAATCAGGAACACCTGCTCGCGCTCGGCCAGTTGTTCCAGCACCGCCGCACAGGCCGGGCTGCTGGCGTCGTCCACCAATACGCAGGGCAGGCCCCGGGCCAGGAGCGCGTCGACCACGGCGGGCACGGCGGTTTCATGGTTGTAGACCGGAATGACGGCGCAGGGCTTGTGGGTCGGCGCTGGACCCTTGGCTGGCAAGCCAGCGCCTGCAACCGCGAAGTGGGAGGAGTTATCCACAGCTGGCCTCCAGGATGATCCGCCCGCTGGAGCAGGGGGCGCCGTCATTCAGGAAGGCGAAATACAGTTTCTGGCGCTGGACGTCGAAGCGCAGGTTGAGCTGGATGCGGTCGCCGGGGCGCACCAGTTGCTGGAACTTCAGCACTTCCATGCCGGCGAAGCGGCCCGGCAGATCGAGCAACTGCTGACCCAGAGCCAGGGCCCAGTCCACTTGCACCACCCCCGGTAGCACCGGAGTCTGGGGGAAGTGCCCGCTGAAATAGGCCAGGTCTGGCGGGATTGCCAGTTGCAGTTGCCACTCTTCTGCGTGCTGCACCTGCTCCAGTACCTCCGGCGCTTGCGGACGCGGCGCCAACAGCAGGGCCTGGACCTCGGCCTGGGGCAGCTTGCCCTGGTTGTTCAGGGGCATTTGCCGCAGCAGGCGCCAGCGCCGGGGCAGGGCCAGGGCTTCGCAATGCCCGGCCAGGTGCTGGCGCAGGGCTTGGGTCAGGTGGCGTCGGCCCTGGTTGCGCAGGGCATGCAGGCCGGACTCACTGAGTACCAGCAGGGCGCCAAGGTAGGCGCGGTTGTCTTCGATCACCCCCAGGCGCGCTTCCGCGACCCAGTCGTGCTGCTCCAGGGCCTGTTCGAGCATGGGCAGGGAGATGCGTTTTTCTTCCAGCTTGACGATGCGGTCCAGGCGGCCCAGCAGCTCGAAACGGCCGTCGGCGGCGATGCGCGCGGCATCGGCCGTGTGTTCGACATGCCCGGGCGGCAGGTAGGGCGATGCGATCAGCAGTGCGCCGTCGCTGTCCTGGCTCAGGTGCACCTCGGCAAAGGGCTGCCACAGCTCTGGCCCCTGGCGCCAGGCGATACCACCGGTTTCCGAACTGCCGAGGATCTCCGTCGGCCATTGCTGCAGGCGCTGTTGCAGCCCGCTGGCGGCCTCGGCAGGCAAGGCGCCGCCGGAGGAGAACACCCGGCGCACCGGGCTCAGGGCCGGCCAGTCGAGGTTGTCGCCCATGCGCTTGAGCAGGGCCGGGCTGGCCACCCAGGCGAATGCCGGGCATTCGCGGCTGGCCCGTTGCAGGTCTTCGGGGAACGGCAATTGACGGCGCACGAAGGGACGCCCGGCGCACAGCGGCCAGAGCACGCGGAACAGCAGGCCATAGATATGCTGGGTGGCGACGCTGCCGATGATCCAGGCCGGGCCCAGGTCGGCGCCCCAGAGCTGTTCCAGGGCGCTGACCTCGTTGGCCAACTGGCGCAGGTTTTTCTCGATGCGCTTGGGTTCGCCGCTGGAGCCTGAGGTGCACAGGCTCAGTTGGCAGGCGTCCAGGTCCAGCTCCGCCGGTTCCAGCGGCGCAGCCTGCAGTGGCTGCAAGGGCGGGTCCTGGTCGGTCAGCCACAGGTCGACGTCCGCCGCCCAGCGCTGGCGGGTCTGGGCCTGCAGGTCGGCGGGCAGCAACACACTGACCCCGGCGCGCCAGGCACCCAGCAGGGCTACGGCCAGGTCGACGGCATCTTCCAGATGCAGCGCCAGGCGTCGCACGCCGCGCGCTTGCAAGGCCGCGGCCAGGCCCAGGGCCCGGGTCTGCAAGCCTTCCAGGTCGATATCGGGGTGGGCGCTGACCACCCGCGGTGCTTGGGTCCTGAGCAATAGCCGCTCAAGGGCAATCCAGTTCATCTACGGCCTCGTACCCGTTGTCGTAAAAGCCACTCAATGGCAAACAGCAAACCCATCAGCCCGTAGGCGATCAGGCCGTTGTACAACGTCCACCAGCTCAGCGGCGCCCAGAGGGTCAGGGCCGCGGCGATTACTCCGTTACAAAGGAAAAACACACTCCAGGCGATGGTCACCTGGCGGGTATAACGTATGGCTTTTTCCGGCAGGTCCGGCTCGCCAAGGCGCGCCAGGCGCTCCGCCACCGGCGGGCCGTACTTCAGGCTCAGGCTGAACAGGCCGAGCATGAAGCTGCTGATCAGCACCGGGTACCAGCGCAGCAGCGCCGGGTGGTCGAACCACGCCAGCAGCAGGCAGAAGACGAGCGCCGCGGCTGCCATCCACAGGCTGCCGGGACGACGTTCCCCGGTCAGCGCCCGGGCCAGCCACAGGCCGCCCAGCAGCAGGCCGAATTGCCACGGAGCGAAGTGCTCCATACCGAAATACACCGCAAAGGGGTAAAGCAGGCCGGCCAGCAACAAGCCCAGGCCGATCAGCCGGCTCATGCGGCCGGCTGGACCAGACGGTAGACCGCCTCGACCACGTCATTGACGGTACGCACCGACTTGAATTCCTCGGCGGCGATTTTCTTGCCGGTCTGACGCTTGATGTGGTCGATCAGGTCGACGGCGTCGATGCTGTCGATTTCCAGGTCCTGGTACAGGTTGGAATCCAGGCTGATGCTGTCAGGCTCAAGCTCGAAGAGTTCGACCAGGGCATCGCGCAGGGTGTTGAAGATGTCGTCACGGGTTTGCATGGTCGGTTCTCAAGCTGCCTGTTTTGCAGTGACGAACGCCGCAAGGCTCGCCACGTTACTGAAGTGGTTGCGGGTGTCCTTGGCGTCGGCATCGATCTTGATACCGTACTTTTTCTGGATCGCCAGCCCCAGTTCCAGGGCGTCCACCGAGTCCAGGCCGAGGCCTTCGCCGAACAGGGTCTGATCGTTGCCGATGTCCTGGGCACTGATGTCTTCGAGGCCCAGGGCGTCGATGATCAGCAGTTTGATTTCAAGCATCAGGTCCGGGTGTGTATCGCTCATCTCTGGCGAGCTCCTTGATGAAATAGTGGTGCAAGTGCTCATTGAGCTTGCGCGACGCCTGAGGCGCGGGGCCTTGGGCGGCAAAGGTCTGTGGGTCTATATCGGCACCGACGTGAAAACTGAAGTGCACACGGCGTTGCGGAATGCGATACCAGGGCTCGGCCTTGGTCAGGGTGGTGGGGCTGACCTTGATCACCACCGGGGTAATGATTTTCGCACCCCGCAGGGCAATCGCCGCGGCCCCCCGATGAAAGGCGGGAGCGGCGCCCGGCTGGGTACGGGTGCCTTCGGGAAAGACGATCAGGGTCTGGCCTGCTTGCAACGCCCCGGAGGCGCTGTCGAGCATGTCCATGCTGCCGTCGTTGCTGATGTACTGGGTGGCGCGCACCGGGCTGCGGGTGAAGGGGTTGTCCCAGAGGCTTTGCTTCACCACGCAGTTGGCATCGCGCACCAGACCGATCAGGAACACCACGTCGATCAGCGACGGGTGATTGGCGATGATCATCTGCCCCGGACGGCCGAGCAGGTGGGCGCCCTGGACTTCGTAGGTGAGCACGCCGCTCTTGGCCATGAAACGGATGAACAGCCAGAACAGCCGACTGACGGTCCGGCGTGCGCGCCGGCTATGGCTCGCGGCGTCGCCGGGCAGGCAGGCCAGGAGCGGGAAAATCACCAGGCGCAGGCACAAACCACCTATTCCGAACAGTGCAAAGCTCAGACCGGTGGCCAGCAGGCGCCAGTAGTAGGCATTGCGGCCCTTGGCGCTCAGTGGTTGCGTTGCCAGGTCCATACACGATTCATCCAGGCATGTTGGCAAAAGGTCTGCGAGCCAAGCAGGGTTCGCAGCAGGTTCAGGGCATGGGGCCACTGGGTCTTGGGGATTTGACCGTCGTGGCTGTCCAGGGACAGTTGCCAGTCGTCGCCTGGGGTCAGCAACAGACCCAGGGCATAGGGAAATGGCACGTCGTCGATCCAGCTGGCGTAGGCCTCGGGCGGCTGTTCCTCGGTGATCACCAGCAGTACATGGGGAGCGCCGTCCGCCAGCAGGGTGGCGGCTTCCAGCAGGCCGTGTTCCAGGCCGTCGCCGGCGGCGGCCAGGGCGGTCATTTCACTGGTTTCGCCGCGCATGATCGACCACAGGCCGATCACCGCGTTGTGCACCGAGAGGCTGAACTGGGTGGGCGACAGCGGCTGCTCGGCGGCCAGGTCGCTGAGGATCTCGAAGGTTCGCGGGGTTTCGCCGTGCCGGGAGATGAACACCAGCGGCAATTGCTCGAGGCCTTCGGCCAGGGGCCAGCCAACGCTGAAAGCCATGCGCGCCAGGCGACTGAGACGGCGGCGCTGCATGGCAGGCAGAAAAGACACATCGGGAGCGGCATCGCTGCTCTCAGGCAGGCTCGGCTGACGGCTCCAGGCCTGCCAGGCGTCCACGCTTTCGAGCCCAGGGGCCCATGCACGCCATTGAGCGATGTTGAACTTGATCACTTGATTTCATCCCGCCCCTGCGGGCTTCCTTGACGCGGTGTATCGCTTCGATTGGCGATTGACCTGGATGACGCGAAGGCGTCAGTGGCGCGCATTATCCCGGTGCGACTGGCTTGTAGCAAATGCTGCTTGGGCTGTTGGTCGCAAAAGCGTCGAATCTGCCGCGATCATGGGTGTCTATTTGCCACTATCGAGTTTCCTTTGCGCCCCGATCCCTCGCCGCCGAGGCTTTGCATCGCCTGTTCCAGGGGTGGCGGAGGTTGGGAAACTCTTGTGTTGCCGAGGTAGCTAACGGGCGCGGAGGACTACTACACTCGGTGATCTTTGATACACGGAGGTTTAGACATGCGGCGAGTGGTGTTCAATCAGAAAGGTGGCGTGGGCAAGTCCAGTATTGCCTGCAATCTGGCGGCGGTCAGCGCCAGCGAGGGGTATCGCACCTTGCTGGTGGATCTGGATGCCCAGGCCAACTCGACCCAGTACCTCACCGGCCTGACCGGCGATGACATTCCCATGGGCATTGCCGATTTCTTCAAGCAGACCCTGTCTTCCGGGCCCTTCTCGAAAAAGAACCAGGTGGATATCTACGAGACGCCGTTCGACAACCTGCATGTGGTGACCGCCACCGCCGAGTTGGCGGATCTGCAGCCCAAGCTTGAGGCCAAGCACAAGATCAACAAGCTGCGTAAATTGCTGGACGAATTGGCCGAGGACTATGACCGGATCTATCTCGACACCCCGCCGGCCCTGAATTTCTATGCGGTTTCGGCGTTGATCGCCGCTGATCGGGTATTGATTCCTTTCGACTGCGACAGCTTCTCCCGTCAGGCGCTGTACGGCCTGCTGGCGGAGATCGAAGAGTTGAAGGAAGACCACAACGAGGACCTGCAAGTCGAGGGGATCGTGGTCAATCAGTTCCAGGCTCGGGCGAGCCTGCCGCAACAGATGCTCGACGAACTGATCAGCGAGGGGCTGCCGGTGCTGCCGGTGTACCTGGCCAGCTCGGTGCGCATGCGTGAATCCCACCAGGCCAGCCTGCCGCTGATCTATCTCGATCCGCGACACAAGCTGACACAGCAATTCGTTGACCTGCACAACCTGCTGGAAAACGCCTGAACTCAGCGCCGCGGTGGCAGGAGTGCAAGTCTCCTGTCAGGGCGTGTTCAGATGCCCTGGCTGCGCAACCAGCCCAAGAGTTGCGGCAAGGGCAGGGCGCCGCTCTGGCGGGCCACTTCCCGGCCGTTCTTGAACAGGATCAGGCTGGGAATCGAGCGAATACCCAATTGCCCCGAGAGCTGCGGGTTGGCTTCACTGTCCAGCTTGGCCAGCCGGCACTTGCCACTGAGCTGCGCGGCGGCCTGCTGGAAGATCGGCGCAAAGGATTTGCACGGTCCGCACCAGTCTGCCCACACATCCACCAGTAACGGCAGGTCGCCCTTGATCTGGCTGGCGTAGTCGCCCTGTTGCAAGTCAAAGGGTTTGCTCAGCAACACCTCGGCCTTGCAGCGCCCGCACTTGGGCTGATCGCCCAGGCGCTCGGCGGGAATGCGGTTGAGGCCGTTGCAGTGAGGGCAGGGGATCAGCAGTGGCTCGGACATGGTTGGGCTCCGCAAACAGGGTAGAGCGCCTTAAATGGCGGCGCCCGGGGTGAATATCAAGTCGGCGCCGCCATGGCTTCACGTGTTGGGCGGGGCCAGTTCGACGCTGACCAGACGGTCCATGGAGCGGCCGATGTAAAAGGTAAAGGGCCGGCCCAGGTCCATGGCCATGCCCTCGCACTTGCCCATGAAGCCTATGTGTTGCAACGGAGAAATCTCTCCATCCTCGTGGTACTGCAAGCCCAGGGAACCGACACTGAAGCCGACGCGGTCGGCGCGGCGATCCTCGCGCGTGCCCCAGGAGGTCTTGATCGCAGACAGTTGGATGCGGTTGTCGAACAGCATCTGGTTGAGCGTGGGGTTGGCGAACCTGATGTTGCCGAACAAGAACTGCGCCGGTTCGCGCTTGTTGTCTTTCCACTCCAGATACACGTTGTAATCCCCTGTTCCGCTCCCGGCCTTGCTGCCCATCTGGCTGAACGGCATGCCCGGTGCCTGGAGAGTGGCCTGGTATTGGCAAAACGCCTCGTTGGGCGTGCCGGTGGCCGACAGCTTGCCGCTGATCAATTCCTCCATCGAGTAATGAAACAGCACATCGGCGTATTTCACCGGCTCCAGCGCCAGCGAGAAGCGCCGCGGCAAGGCCATGGCTCTTTTGCGGTACTCGGGGTTGGTGTATTTCCCGGTTTCCGGGGCGATCTCCAGAACGGCTTCGAAGGTGCCGGCTGCGCGCGCCTCGACAATCTCGCTGAACAGCTCCCGCAGGCGTTGGCGCTGGGTTTCGGGCACGCTGCTGTCCAGGCTGATATGCAGGGTCTTGTCGTCCTTGCGGTCCATCTCCAGGCCGATGTGGTCAGGCTCGATGCCGATCCCGGCGGCCATCTGAGTGATGGTCTCGGCGAAGTACGGCACGATCTGGGCCTGCTTGGGGTTACCCACGGTGTCCTGGAAGTGCAGGGTGAGGTAGGTCTGCTTGCAGCCGGTCAGCAGCATCAGCAGCAGGGCTGCCGTGTAGAGGCGTCGGTTCAATGGATGTCCTTGTTGCGCCATGGCGCTTAGCGGTAATCGACGCGGGTCAAGCGATCCAGGGTCCGGCCCATTTGAAAGGTGAATGGCCGACCCAGGGTCTGCATCTTTTGCTCGCACAGCGCTTGCAGCTCGTCCTTTCGGGTGTCGAAGGGCAGGGCTGAGGTCAGGGTCTGGACACCGATGGAGCCGATGACGATGGCGAATTCGTCAAGGGGCACCGGCGCTGGCTGAGTGCTTTTCGAGCTGGAAGGCCAGGCCTGGATGGTTTTCTGCTGCATGTGCCGGTTCAGGTCCGGGTCATCGAAATGCACCTTGAGCGGTACCTTGGCAATGCTGCCGCTGCGGGTCAGCAAGGAGATCAGGCCGCGCTCGCTGTTGTCCTGTTCAAGGGCTTCGTAGCCGATCAGTTTCAAGCGCGTGGGCATTGTCAGGTGCGCGGTGATCTTGCAACTGACCGGGCCTTCGATTTCGCTGCGGTTGACGATGGCACGCAGGCTGTCGTCGTAGCTGCGGTCCAGCAGCATCTCGAACGCCGGGTCGAACTTGAGGGTGGCGTCGATGCTGTCTGGCAGGCCGCTGGGGCCGGACGGATTGACGCTGGCCCGAGCGTTGTCCAGTTCCAGGTGCAGGTTCATCGAACTGGCCTTGCGCGCGTCGGTAACCTGCTCGAAGACGGCCTTGAGGCGGCCCCGTTGTTCCGGGCTCAGGGAGTAGTCCACCAGGCGCAGGTGGATCACTTTGTCATCCTCCTTGTCGCGCTCCAGGGCGATGGCATCCGGGTCCAGGCCCTGGGCGCTGAGCGCCGTGTAAATACTCTGCTTGTACGCCTCGTGCACCAACTGGTCGGAGAATTGCGGGCCGGCCTTGGGATCGGAGCGCACCGAGTCCTGGAAGTGCAGGGTGGCGAAGTCTTCCTTGCACCCGGTCAGCCAGAGCAGCAGGGGTAACAGCAGCAGGTAGCGAGTTTTCATGGTGGACTCTTGCAGGGCATCGACGGGGCTAGTGGCATGGGCGAGCGGTGAAATTGGCAGCCAGGCTTTCAGTGTGTCACTGGGCCAGGCGATGCCCGTTGAGGGCGATGACCACGGCGAACTTCTTGGCGATCACCACTTCGGCCTGGTTCTTGGTGGTCAGGAAGTTTTCCATCGGGTAGGGGAATTCCACGGGGATGCCGCCGATCGACATGTGCTTCAGCGTCTGGGACTGCAGCTCGATGCTGTCGCTCCCGGCGCCGCCGCCAATCAGGTAGACGTTGTCGCTGACCGGCTGGTAAGACATGCCGCCGCGGCCCTGGATTCGCTGCAGGCTGGCGGTCTGTTTGGCCAGTTCGTCCAGTTCGACCTGGGTGATGGTGCGGTGCGGTTTGCCGTGCAGGCGCAGGTCCTGCAGGTTCATGCGGTACTTGGCGCGGCGGCTCAGGTAGATGATCGCCGACACCAGGCCAATGACGGTGAAGACTCCGGCGACCAGGGTGAGGAACAGGTTCATGCGCATCCTTGCAGGTACTGGAAATCAGGGTTGCGCATTATCCGTATCCGCTGTCGACGGGTCCATGCGCAATCTTGTGTTTGGCGCTTTTGTGCACGACGGCTGAGGCGTTGGTCGAAGCTCATGAGTCCGTCGCAATCGCTCACACACTGCTCTGCAAGCCCGTTCGTTGGCTGTCTAGGCTTGAAGCACGTGAGCACCGCTGGTCTGGCCGCGGATATAGCATCTTGAGATATCTAATGCTCGCATCTAACGTTAATAGCATTATGCGATAGGGACATTGCATGCACATCATCACCGCAAAACGTATCCGGCAGGCCAAGGAGCAATGGCCGCAAGTCGCGCGGGCGCTGGATACCTGGTACCGCAAGGCCAAAGGCGCCAGACCGGCTGATTTCGCCGACATGAAGGCCTTGTTCCCGGCGCTAGACAAGGTCGGGCGCTTTCATGTTTTCGACATTGGCGGCAACAAACTGAGGCTGATCGCAATCGTGCGCTATGGGGGGCAGCGCCTCTATATCAGGCATGTGCTGGATCACGGCGAATACGACAAGGGGCTGTGGAAGGAGGAATCACAATGAGTCTTCAGGTTAAGCAAGCGGCGGAGCACTGGCAGTTCGTTGCGCCCATATTGCGCAAGCCCAAGAGCGAGGCCGATTACGACGCGCTGGCCCTGGCACTCGATGAGCTGTTGGACATCATGGGCGAAGACGAATCGCACCCACTGGCTTCGCTGGTGGACATCATTGGTGACTGGATCGAGGCCTACGACGAAGAGCACCATCCGATGCCGGCGGTCAGCGCAGTGGAGGTTCTACGTTCGTTGATGCGTGAACATGGCCTGACTCAAAGCGACCTGCCCGGGGTGGGCGCGCAGTCGGTGGTGTCGGAAGTGCTCAGCGGCAAGCGCCAGCTCAACCTGCGGCAGATCCGCTGGCTGGCCGAGCGCTTCAAGGTGTCGATGGAGACCTTCGCCTGAGTCAGGACGAGCAGCTGATTTCCAGGTGCTTGCCCCACTCTGGCGGACGTTCGGCATAGCCTTGCATGCCCTCTTGCTCCTCAAAAGGCCGGCTCAGCACCTGATGCAGGCGACGCACTTCTGAGTAATCGCCTGACTCGGCGGCGTCGATGGCCTTCTGCGCCAGATAGTTGCGCAGGATGTACAGCGGGTTGACCGCGTGCATGCGCTCCCGGCGCAGGTCCTGGCCCTGGAGCGGATCGCGGGCGACCCGTTGCCGATATTGCTCGGCCCAGGCATCGAAGCCGTTGCGGTCGACGAAATCGTCCCGCAGCCGGGCCAGTGCCTGGTTCGGCGCTTGCTCCCCCAGGCGGCGGAAGAACAGGCTGTAGTCGACGCCGCTGTTCTGCATCAGTTGCAGCAGGCGTTCCACCAGCTTCTGGTCGTCGTCCTCGGCCTGGGTGAAGCCCAGGCGCCGACGCATCAGGTCCAGGTAATGGGCCTGGTACAACGGCAGGAACAGGCCCAGGGCTTCACGCAGCGCCTCGACGCTGATGAATGGCGTCAGGGCCTGGGCCAGGGCGCTGAGGTTCCACTGGCCGACGGGCACCTGGTTGCTGAAGGAGTAGCGGCCCTGGTCATCGGAGTGGTTGCAGATGAAGTGGGCGTCGAAATCATCGAGAAAGGCGAACGGGCCGAAGTCGAAGGTGATGCCCAGGATCGACATGTTGTCGGTGTTCATCACCCCGTGGCAGAAACCGTAGGCCTGCCATTTGGCGATCAGTTCGGCGTTGCGTTCGACGATCTCGCGGAACATCGCCAGATAGGGTTCAGGCTGCTCCAGGCACTCGGGAAAATGCAGGGCCAGCACATGCTCCCCCAGTTGTTTATGCAGCTCGGGTTTCTTCGTGTAGTAGAAATATTCGAAATGCCCGAAGCGGATATGGCTCTGCGCCAGGCGCAGGACCATCGCCCCGCGTTCCTGTTTCTCGCGCCATACCGGGGTGTCCGAGCCGATCACGCACAGGGCGCGGCTGCTGGGGATGCCCAGGGCATGCAGGGCCTCGGAGGCGAGGAATTCACGGATCGACGAGCGCAATACGGCACGACCATCGCCCATGCGCGAATACGGCGTCTGCCCGGCGCCCTTCAGGTGCAGGTTCCAGTGTTCTCCCGCCTGGTTGTAGACCTCGCCCAGCAACAGCCCGCGACCGTCCCCCAGTTGCGGGTTGTAGGAACCGAACTGATGCCCGGAATAGACCATTGCCCGGGGTTCGGCCTCGGCCCACAGCTTGTGCCCGCCGAACAGTTCGGCGAACACCGGGCTTTCGGCCACGGCCGGGTCCAGGTCCAGCAGCGCCATGGCCGCCGGGCTGGCGGCCACCAGCCTGGGGTTGTCGAGGGGTTCGGGCAGTACGTGGGTCGAGAAGGCGTCGCCCAGGCGGGCGAAGCGGTTGTCGAAGGTCAGTTCGTCGAGGGCTTTCAACGGCCATCTCCCAGCAGAATGTCCGAGCATTCTGCTAGGGATAGGGGCCTTAGTCGAGTTTGCTCGGCGGCGGTTCCTGCAGCGGCTTGCCCCCGGGCATCGGGACGATGGTCTTGGCCTCCGGCTCGATGGGCACCATCTTGTATTCCTGGCCGTGGAGGTTTTTCAGGTAGACCTCCATCTGCCGGAACGAGATGTTGATGTGCTGCTTCTTGAACTCGCGGTTGATGAAGCGGTTGACCTCGTCCACCACCGGGTTGCGGTCCCCCAGCTCGCGCACGTGCATGCGCAGTTCGTGGTCCAGGGTGCTTTCGCCGAAGTTGAGGAAGTACACCTGAGGCTCCGGTTCCTTGAGCACCCGCGGGTTGTCCCGGGCGGCCTTGAGCAGCAGCTCCTTGACCAGGTCCAGGTCCGAGCC
Source organism: Pseudomonas sp. B21-059 (assembly GCF_026016285.1). Lineage (NCBI taxonomy): Bacteria > Pseudomonadati > Pseudomonadota > Gammaproteobacteria > Pseudomonadales > Pseudomonadaceae > Pseudomonas > Pseudomonas sp. B21-059. The sequence goes on from NZ_CP087201.1 coordinate 522,349, forward strand.
GTAGTCGACGCCGAGCTTGAGGGTCACCCGGGTCACGGTGTCGGTCAGCGACCAGTTGATCAGTTGCCCGGTGATGAAGGTCTGGTTGGGGACGATGATGTCCTTGCGGTCGAAGTCGGTGATGGTGGTGGCGCGGATGCGGATCTTGCTCACCGTGCCCGACAGGTTGCCGATGGTGATGGTGTCGCCGATGCGCACCGGCCGCTCGAACAGGATGATGATGCCGGAGATGAAGTTGGCGAAGATCGCCTGCATGCCGAAACCCAAACCCACCGACAAGGCCGCCACCAGCCACTGCAGCTTGTCCCAACTGACGCCGAGGGTGGCCAGGGTCGAGACGAAACCTATTCCGGCAATGGCGTAGGACAGCAGGGTGGTGGTGGCGTAGGCGCTGCCCTGGGCCAGATTCAGCTTGGACAGCACCAGCACTTCCAAGAGGCCTGGCAGGTTGCGCGCCAGGGCTAAGGTGATGCCGACAATGATCAGCGCACCGATCACGTCGCCGATGCTGATGGGCACCATGCTCATGTTGGCGCCGGTGCCGCTGGTGTATTCGTAGAGGGTGATGTTGTCCAGGTAGGAGAATACCGTGATCAGGTCCGACCAGACCCAGTACAGCGCGGCGATGAAGCCGCCCAGCAGGGCCAGGCGGATCAGGCGCAGGGACTGTTCGTTGACCTTCTCGATGTCCATGGTCGGCTCTTCGACCACCGCGTCGCCGCTTTCCCCGGCTTCCTTGGCCGCCTGGCGTTTGCTCAGGGCCCGCTGGTAGGCCAGGCGCCGTGCTGCAACGCCGAGTCCGCGGACGAAGGTAGCCTCGATCACCAGCCAGAACATCAGCAGGTACAGGGTGTTGATCAGGCGGTCGCTGAGCTTCAGCGCGGTGTAGTAGTAGCCGAAGCACACGGCGATGAACAAGGCGATTGGCAGCAGGGTGAATAGCAGGCCCAACGCCTTGCGGAACAGCGAGGCATTCTCGTGGGCCGGGCTGCTCAGCAACAGGCGGCTCAGCAGCCAGGCCATCAGCCCGTAGCAGGTCAGCACCACGGCGATGCCGAGCACGTCATCGGCCAGGGCCGCGGGCTGGTGCTCGGCCACCGCCACCACGGCCACCAGCGCCAGGACCACCAGCCCCAGGCGCCGGACCCAGCCCTGGAGGAATTCCACCTGGGGTTTTTCCCAGCGGAAATGCAGTTCGGCCACGCCGCCGGGGGCGAGTATCCGATAGGCGGTGTAGAACACCAGCCAGGCCTGGGCGATCTGCAGCAGCGCCGCACCGAGGTTGGCGTTCTGCCCCCGGGCATCGATCTGCAGGGCATAGCCGCACAGCGCCAGGGCCAGGGTGACCGGCATCGCCAGAAGAATGTTCACCAGGATCGCCAGGGGCGTGTGCCACTGGCTGTCGCGTTTGAAGTGGCCGATATCCTTGTGCACCTTGTTCAGGCGCGCATAGAGGTTCTTGCGCCGCCACAGCAGGGCGCCGATCAGCAGCGCCAGGGGCAGGAACAGCAGCGGCCGCTGCGCCAGACCGTCGGTCAGCTCACTGAGGCTGGAGGCCCAGGGCAGGGTGGTGATCTGTTTCTCCAGGCGCTGAGGGACGTCCTGTAGCCACTCGGCGTCCAGAGGCTTGTTGCTGGGAATCCAGAACATCTGCTCGTCGAGGGTCGCCCGCAGGCTCTGGGACGTGCTCAACAGTTGTTTCTGGTTCAGTTGCAGGGTGATGGATTCATTGAGCAGGGCGCTGAGCTCGCGGTTCAGGCGCTCCAGCAGATCGACGCGGGTCATGGCCAGCTCGATCAGGGTCCGGCGCAGTTGCGGCGTGACCTGCTCCGGCGGCTGGCTCTTGAGCAGGTTGTCGACGTAGGTGCTGGGGCTACCCAGCAATTCGCGCTGCTGGTTGACCTCGAATTGATAAAGGCGGATATCGGCGATTTCGTCCGCTAGGTCGCGATCCAGCTTCAGGCGTGGCAAGGCCTGTTTCTGCTTGTAGAGAATCTTCGACAGCAGCAGGCTGCCCTTGAGCACGTTGATCTGCTCGTCCAGGGCCGCGTCGCTTTGGGTCACGCTGTCCAGTTGCTGTCGGGTCTGCAGGTTCTGCTGGGTCAGTTCGTTGAGGCGGTCGGTGCTCTTGAGCAGGTAGTCGGAGAGCTTGAGGTTGGTGGCGCTTTCGGTGGTCAGCAGGCTGCTGCTGCCGGCCTTCTGCGCCTCGATGGACTGCTGGGTCACGGTTTCCTGGGACTGGGCCAGGCGCTTCTGGTTGATCAGGGTTTGCAGGTCCTGGATTTCCTGCTCCAGGCGCGCGGTCTTTTCCATCAGCAGGTCATGCTGGCTGCTGCCCAGGTCCTGCAACTGGCTGTTGCCTGCCAGTTCCTGGCGGCGCAGGGGAATCAGGGCGTTGATCGCCGCCAGTTCGGCATTCAGCAGATTGCGTTGATCGGCGCCGAGCAGCTTGCCGCCGTCCTTGCCGGACTTGAGTGCGGCGTTGATCTGCAGGATGCGGGTCTGGCTGTTGCTGATTTCCGCCTGGGCCCGTTCGGGACGGGTCTGGGCGGTGATGGTCAGGGTGTTGGCGTCGGCCAGGGCCTTTTGCAGCTCGCCTTGCAAGGTGGTGCGTTCGCTCAGCAGTTGCTCCAGTTGCGACACCGCCAGCGAGCCATAGCGCTGGGCCACCGGTGCGACTTTACTGGCCTTCAGGCGTGCCAGCTCGCGCTGGTTTTCCGTGGTCTGGCGCGGCGCGTTGCTCAATTGCTGGCGCAGGTCGTTGAGGCGCCGCTCGTAGTCCTGCTTGTTGTTCAGGTGATTCAGGGTGTTTTGCAGCAGGGTCTGCAGGGCCTTTTGATCGGCTTCCGGCAGTTTGCGTTCGGCGATCTTGTCCAGGCTTTGCTGGACCGACTCGGCACTGGGCGGATCGCCGCCCTGTGCGGCGCCGACAGAGAGACTCAGACCCAGCAGGGCAACAGCGAAAAATTTACGCAAGTTAGGCATAGAAGTCGGTCAAGCAAATAGGAATGGGGGGAGACGCGTCGCGACCAGGTCTGACGCGCTCCGCAGTTTAGAGGAAGAGGCCGGGGCCGGGGCGACTTCCTTCGGGGAATCTGACGCCCACTTTGCCGATCTTGTTCCCGTCCATCACCGCCACGGTCCAGATGGTGTTGTTCCACTCCACCTGGTCGCCGACCACCGGTGCACCGCCGACCTTCTGGGCGATGAACGCGCCCAGGGGCATGTCCGCGTCCTGGCCGTCGAGCTTGAGCCCATAGAGCGCCGACACCGCGCCCAGCTGGGCGTCGCCTTCAAGAACGAAGTCGCCGAAGAAGCGCAGGTCCAGCCCGCGCTCCGGAGCCTGGCTGAAGAGTTTGCCCAGGGCTGGAAGGTTGTGTTCATGGCCGATCACGCACAGCAGGTCATCGGCCTCAAGCACGGTACTACCCGACGGATGGAGCAGTTGCTGGCCGCGAAACAGGGCCGCGATCCGTGTGCCTTCGGGCATTTTCAGCTCCCGCAGGGCGGCGCCGATGCACCATTTTTCCGCCCCCAGGCGGTAGACGAACAGTTCCCACTCGCTGGTGACGTGAACCTCCAGAGCCGCCCGGGAAATCGGTGCCGGCTCCGGCGGCACCGTGACCTTGAGCCACTTGGCCACCCACGGCAGGCTGGTGCCCTGGACCAGCAGCGAGATCAGCACGATAAAGAACGCCAGGTTGAAGTACAGCTGGGCGTTGGGCAGCCCGGCCATCAACGGGAACACCGCGAGAATGATCGGCACCGCGCCGCGCAGGCCGACCCAGGAGATAAAGGCCTTTTCCCGGCCGTGGAAGGCCTTGAACGGCGCCAGGCCCACCAGCACCGACAGCGGCCGGGCGAACAGGATCATCCACAGCGCCAGGCCCAGGGCCGGCAGGGCGATAGGCAGCAGGTCGTGGGGGGTGACCAGCAGCCCGAGCACCAGAAACATGCCGATCTGTGCCAGCCAGGCCATGCCGTCGAGCATGTGCAGGATGCCGTGGCGGCTGCGCACCGGGCGGTTGCCGATCACCAGGCCGCACAGGTACACGGCGAGGAAACCGCTACCGTGCAGGGCGTTGGTCAGGGCGAACACCACCAGACCGCCGGCCACCACCAGGATCGGGTACAGGCCGTTGGCCAGATGAATGCGATTGACCAGTTGCAGCATCAGCCAGCCGCCCCCCAGGCCGATTAACGCGCCGATACCGAATTCGCGGATCAGGTCCCCCAGCAGGCTCCAGTGCAAGCCGGTGTGGCCCTTGGCGAGCATGTCGATCAGGGTCACGGTGAGAAACACCGCCATCGGGTCGTTACTGCCGGACTCAATCTCCAGGGTGGCGGTGACCCGCTCGTTGAGGCCCTTGCCCCCCAGCAGGGAGAACACCGCCGCGGCGTCGGTGGAGCCGACGATGGCGCCGATCAGCAGCCCCTGGATCAGGTTCAGGTCGAACAGCCAGGCGGCAGCCATGCCGGTCAGCCCAGTGGTGATCAACACCCCCACCGTGGCCAGGGACAGCGCCGGCCACAGGGCCACGCGGAAACTCGCGACCCGGGTGCGCAGGCCGCCGTCCAGCAGGATCACGGCCAGGGCCAGGTTGCCCACCAGGTAGGCGGTCGGGTAGTTGTTGAAGATGATGCCGCCGCCGTCGACTCCGGCGCTCATGCCCACGGCGAGGATGATCACCAGGATCGGGATGCCGAGACGGGATGAAAGTGAGCTCACCAGAATGCTCGCACCTACCAGCAACGCGCCGATCAAGAACAGGCTGTTGATGGTCGTCGCATTCAAAGGCAGTACTCCAGAGCGAAAAAGGCGGGCGCAAACTGACCATGCAGTCTGCGTGCCAGCGATTCTAACCTGTTGAAATGCGCCACTGTCAAAAAGCTTTTGATGACAGTGGCGGATTTTTTTGGCGTGAATTCCGGCGCCGATTTACCGGCGTGTTGCGGGGCTGGCGAGCGGCTTCAGAGGCTGAAGCGCGCGACCATGCTGTTGAGGTCCACGGCCAGTCGCGACAGCTCGTTGCTGGCTGCACTGGTCTGGTTGGCGCCGGTGGCCGACTGCACCGACAAGTCGCGGATGTTCACCAGGTTGCGGTCCACTTCCCGGGCCACCTGGGCCTGTTCTTCGGCGGCGCTGGCGATCACCAGGTTGCGTTCGTTGATCTCGATGATCGCGCTGTTGATGGTGTCCAGCGACAGGCCGGCGCCGCGGGCGATGTTCAGGGTCGACTCGGCGCGCTCGGTGCTGTTGCGCATGGAGTCCACCGCGTGCTCGGTGCCGCTCTGGATGCTGCCGATCATGCGTTCGATTTCGCTGGTGGACTGCTGGGTACGGTGCGCCAGGGCCCGCACTTCGTCGGCGACCACGGCAAAGCCACGACCGGCCTCGCCAGCACGGGCGGCTTCGATGGCGGCGTTGAGGGCCAGCAGGTTGGTCTGGTCGGCCAGGCCGCGAATCACGTCCAGTACCTTGCCGATGTCCCGCGACTCGTTGGCCAGGTCGCCGATCAGGCTGGCGGTGCCTTGCACGTCGGAACTCATGCGTTCGATGGCGGACACGGTTTCCTGCACCAGATCGCGACCGTCGCCGGCGGAGGCGGTGGCGTTCTTCGAGGCTTCCGAGGTGCTCACGGCGTTGCGTGCCACTTCTTCCACGGCGCTGGTCATTTCATTGACTGCGGTGGCGGCTTGCTCGATTTCGTTGTTCTGCTGGGTCAGGCCACGGGCACTTTCCTCGGTGACGCAATTGAGCTCTTCGGCTGCCGACGCCAGTTGGGTGGCGGAGCCGGAAATGCGCTGCAGGGTGTCCCGCAGTTTTTCCTGCATCTTGGCCATGGCGCGCAGCAGGCGTCCGGCTTCGTCATTGCCGTCGACCTGGATCGGCCGGGTCAGGTTGCCTTCGGCGATTTCTTCGGCGGCGCTCAGGGCGTTGGCGATCGGTACGGTGATGCTGCGGGTCAGCAGCCAGGCGAACAGCAGGGTCAGGCCGGTGGCCAGCACCAGCAGGGCCACCACCAGGTTGAAGGCCGAGGAGTACTGTTCGGCGGCCTGCTGGTTGGTGTCGAGGGTCTGCTGGGTGTTGATCTCCATCAGGCGGTTGAGCACGGTGTTCATGGCTTCCGAGTTGTTCAGCAGGTCGGTGTTGAGCAGGTTGCGCAGCTCTTCCACCTGATTGCCGCGGGACAGGGACCTCATCCGCTCTTCGATCTGCCGGTACTGTGTCAGCAACTGGACGTACTGCTCGTAGGCAGTCTTTTCCTCGGGGCTGCTGATGAACTTCTCGTAGGTGACCTGGGCGGCGCGGATCTGCTGGTTGCGCATGTCCAGCAGTTCGATGGTCTTTTGCTGGACATCGGGTTCACGGTTGACCAGCAAGCGATAGGACAGCACCCGCAGACGCAGGGTCAGCTGGGTGAACTCGTCGAGGCTCTTGATGCTCGGCACGCTGCTCAGGGTGATGTCCTCGGCGGCGCCGCGGATCTTGCTCATCTGGTTCAGGGCGAACACCCCCAGGATCAGCATCAAGCCGCCGATCATGGCAAAGCCGAGGAAGGCCCGCGGAGCGATATTCATATTGCGTAGGGACATGGTGAGTACCAAAAAGGGCGCATCCGTGCGGGGGCTTGAGACTGATCTACCGTGACTTATCGGTCGTACGACTAAAGTCTTGAGTCGCGCCGTGGATTTAGCCTTTTGGCTACGCACCGGGCCGGGAGTGTCAACGGCCGACTGCATCGGCCCCAGGCCCGTAATAGAGCCCTGGAGCCGGGAGAAGGGGGTTTACAGCTGGAAGCGGGTCACCAGATTGTTCAGGTCAGCGGCCAGGATCGACAGTTCACTGCTGGCGGAGCGGGTCTGGTTGGCACCGGTGGTGGACTGCACCGACAGGTCGCGGATGTTCACCAGATTGCGATCCACTTCCCGAGCCACCTGGGCCTGTTCTTCGGCGGCGCTGGCAATGACCAGGTTGCGCTCGTTGATTTCGTTGATGGCGCTGTTGATGGTGTCCAGGGACTGGCCGGCGCTGCGGGCGATGTTCAGGGTCGAGTCGGCGCGTTCGGTGCTGTTGCGCATCGACTCCACCGCCTGCTCGGTGCCGCTCTGGATGCTGCCGATCATGCGTTCGATTTCACTGGTGGACTGTTGGGTGCGGTGCGCCAGGGCGCGGACTTCGTCGGCAACCACGGCAAAGCCGCGGCCGGCCTCGCCGGCACGGGCGGCTTCGATGGCGGCGTTGAGGGCCAGCAGGTTGGTCTGGTCGGCCAGGCCGCGAATCACGTCCAGTACCTTGCCGATGTCCCGGGACTCGTTGGCCAGCTCGCCGATCAGGCTGGCAGTGTCTTGCACGTCACCGGTCATGCGTTCGATGGCCGAGACGGTTTCTTGCACCTTGTCCCGTCCGTCCCCGGCGGATTGGGTGGCGTTTTGCGAAGCTTCGGAAGTGCTCACTGCATTGCGCGCGACTTCTTCCACGGCGCTGGTCATTTCATTGACCGCGGTAGCCGCCTGCTCGATTTCATTGTCCTGTCGAGTCAGGCCACGAGCACTTTCGTCGGTGACGCTGTTGAGCTCCTCGGCGGCCGAGGCCAGTTGGCCGGCGGAACCGGAAATGCGCTGCAGGGTGTCCCGCAGTTTTTCCTGCATGGTCAACATGGCCTGCAGCAGGCGGCCGGCTTCGTCGCGGCCATCCACGGTGATCGGCTGGGTCAGGTTGCCTTCGGCGATCGCTTCGGCCGCATGCAGGGCGTTGTCGATCGGCAGGGTAATGCTGCGAATCAGCCGCCAGGCAAACACCAGGGTCAGGGCGGTGGCCATGACCAGCAGCGTCACCACCAGGTTGAAGGCGGTGGCGTATTGCTCGGCCGCGTCTTGATCGGCGGCGCTGGAGTACTGGGTGTTGATGTCCACCAGTTGATTGAGAAGGGCGTTGATCTTTTCGGCGCTGGTCATCAGCTCGGTGTTCAGCAGCTGCTGCATGCTTTCGAGCTGGTTGTTGTGCGACAGCTCGATCAACTGGCCTTCCAGTTGGCGGTGGTGGGTCAGCAGTTCCATGTACTGATCGTAAGCGGCGTGCTCTTCCGGGCTGCTGATGAGCTCCTGGTAGCGGGCCCGGGTTTCATCGATTTTCTGGTTGCGCTGGCTGATGGAGTCCAGGGTCTTTTGCTGTTCCTCAGGGTCGCGGTTGAGCAGTAGCCGGTAGGCCTGGACCCGCAGGCGCAGGCTCAGTTGGGTGAAGTCGTCGACGCTCTTGATGCTGGGAATGGTGTCCTGGGTGATGCGTTCGGTCGCTGCGCGGATCTTGCTCATTTGACTCAGAGCGAAGATCCCGAGAAACAGCATCAAACAACCGATCACGGCAAAGCCGAGGAATGCTCTCGGAGCGATATTCAGGGTGCGCAGGGACATTGAACCTACCTCGGATGTGCGCGGCTTGCGCGTTTGGGTCAGGGAAGTACCTGTGCTATCGCGTTGAAAAAACGCTTCTTGAATCGCCAGGAGCGCTTTCAGAAAAGTCTGACCACCTGTTGGGATAATTCGTAAAAGTCCGAAGCATCCGACCGAACGTCAGGAACCCGAGGCGCGAATGACAGTCTCTAACAGCTCTCGCGTGAGGGTCATCGCCAGTAAAATCAAGGCCTTGCGCCTGGATATCCCTGGTATCCAAGGTGACTTTTCTTTATCGTACGCGCCCTTTGCAAACAGCCCGGAAGATCAAAATGTTGGAAGCATCCCTCAGCCAATTGGAACAGTTGGTCAGTGACCTGGTGGTACAGAACCAGGAGCTGCTCGGCACGAACGAAACCCTCAAGGAACAACTGGCCCAGGCCAAGGATGAAAACGAAAGCCTGCAGTTGAGCCTCATGGAGCAGGAAGAAAAACAGGGCGCTACCGCCGCCCGCATCCAGGCTCTGGTTGAGCGCGTCAGTGCGAGCCCGGCCAACCCATGAGACATCACATCGATGGGGTGAAGGTGGTCTCGATCCTGGGCGAGGATTACTCGATCAAGGCGCCGGCCGGTGAGGAACAGACCCTCATGGACGCCGCGCTGATGCTCAAGGCGGCCCTGGCCGACACCAAGAAAAAATACCCGACGCTGATTGGCGAGCGCCTGCTGGTGCTGGCAGCGATGAACCTGTGTTCGCAGCAGATCGAAATGAAAAAGCAGCACGCCCAGGCGCTTGAGCGTTATCAGGAGCAGGTGAGCGCCACCGTTGAGGTGATCGCCAAGACCATTCAACAGAATTGATGGAAGTGCACACAGCTGGCGGGTAATGAGTTGGACAAGCAGAAGCATTGTTTGTATACAACTTCCCGCGGCTGGCGCGGTATCTCAGCCTCTTATAACCATAAGAAAGAGGTGTTCCATGCAATTCTGGCGACGCAGTATTCAATGGCAACTGATCCTCAGCATGGGTTCGGCCCTGCTGGTCAGTCTGCTGGTGGTCGTAGCGATCTACACGGTGCTGATCAATCACCTGACCCAGAGCTACCTGGTGGACAGGGCGCTGCCTTCGAGCATCGAAGCCATGCGCAACGATATCGAACGCATTCTGACCCAGCCTCTGACCGCCGCCCGTGACCTGGCCGGCAACGGCATGCTGCGCGACTGGCTGGCGGCAGGCGAAGACCCGGCCCGGGCGCAGAGCTTCATCAGCTACCTGGAAGACATCCGCGCCGAGAACCAGGCCTTCACCACCATGATGGCCAGCCCGCTCAGCCATCACTATTACAACCAGAAAGGCCTGGACCGGACCCTGAGTCGGGATAATCCGAAGGATGTCTGGTTCTATCGCTTTATCGACAGCGGCAAGCCGCGGGTGCTGAACATCGATGTCGATGTTGCCAGTGGCGAGCTGGCGCTGTTCATCAACTACCGGGTCGAGAAAGACGGTGAGCTGGTGGGGGTCACCGGCCTGGGCTTGCGCATGACCGAGCTGTCGCAGCTGATTCACGACTACAGCTTTGGCGAGCGTGGCCGGGTGTTTCTGGTGCGCAACGATGGTTTGATCCAGGTGCATCCGGACGCTGAATTCAGCGGCAAGCGACAGTTGTCCGAGCAGATCGGCGCGACCGCCGCCGAGGCGCTGATGGGGCACGAGGGACTGACCAGCAGTCATTTCGAGCGTGACGGCGAAGACTACCTGGCCCTGAGCCTGCCACTGCGCGGCTTTGGCTGGAGCCTGGTGGCCGAGGTGCCGCAGGCGCAGATTTACGCCGAGGCGCACCGGGCGATCTGGCTCACTAGTCTGATCGGCCTGGGCATCGCCGGCGTCTGCCTATTGCTGGTTGTACTGCTGGCCCGTGGCCTGGTACGCCCGGTGCGACAGGTGACCGAAGGGCTGGTGGCCATCGGCAGCGGCGGTGGCGACCTGACCCTGCGCCTGGATGCCAGCCGTGCCGACGAGCTGGGGGATCTGGCCCGGGGTTTCAACCGTTTTCTCGACAGCCAGCGCGGCATGATCGGTGAGGTGTTGGCCACCACCGAACGCCTGCGTTCCTCGGTGAGCCAGGTGGCGGCGGTGGTGGATAACACCGCCGAGCGCTCCGGCCGGCAGCAGGAAATGACCGACATGGTGGCCACTGCGGTACATGAGATGGGGCTTACCGTGCAGGACATTGCGCGCAATGCCGGGCAGGCGGCGGATGCTTCCCAGGCGGCCCGGGATGAAGCCCAGCAGGCCCAGGACGTGGTGGGCGGTTCGATTCGGCATATCGAGAGCATGTCCGGTGAAATCGCTCTGGCCGCCGGTGCCGTGGGCGAACTGGCGGAACAGGTGGCCTCCATCGATCAGGTGCTGGCGGTGATCCGCGGGGTTTCCGAACAGACCAACCTGCTGGCCCTCAACGCTGCCATCGAGGCGGCTCGGGCCGGGGAAATGGGCCGTGGCTTTGCGGTGGTGGCCGATGAAGTCCGGACCCTGGCCCAGCGTACCCAGACCTCCACCGATGAGATCCAGCAGATGATCCAGGGCCTCAAGCAGGGGGCGGAGAACGCCGTGTCCTCGATGCATGCGGGGCAATCGGCCACCGGCACCGGGGTTCAGTCCAGCCAGCAGACCGGGGCCTCACTGACGGCGATCACCGGGCAGGTGGAGCGTATCAGCGACATGAATCAGCAGGTCGCCACTGCCACGGAAGAACAGTCGGCGGTGACCGAAGAGATCAACCGCAATGTTCAGGGCATTTCCGAACTGGCCCGGGCCACCGCGGCTGAAGTGCACACCTGTCGTGAGGATTGCCAGACCCTGCAGCGCCTGGCCGAAGACCTGGCGCGCCAGGTGGGCGGTTTCAAGCTGCACTGACCAGCGTAGGAGCTGGCTTGCCAGCGAACCTCGGGCCGCGCAGTGCCAGGCCTGACGCTTTCGCCGGCAAGCCGGCTCCTACAGGTGTGGAGTGAGCCTTCTGGTAGGGGCTGGCTTGCCAGCGAACAGCGCCGCGGTGTGACAGGCCGCCTCGGTCTCAGAACCAGGCGTCCTGCATCTCCAGGCAGGTGGCGTCCCGTGCTTCCAGCAGGGTCAGTTCATGCTGGCAGCCCGGCACTTCCCAGGTCAGGAAGTAGCGCGCGGCCTGCAGTTTGCCGTGATAGAAATCCCGGTCCCCGGCATGGCCTCGCGCCAGTCCTTCCTCGGCCCTGATGGCCTGTTCCAGCCAGCGCCAGCCGATCACCGCGTGGCCGAAGGCCTTCAGATACAGCGCCGAGTTGGCCAGGGTCGCCGTGACCTTGCCGCTGGCCAGGTCGCCCAGCAGACCCAGGGTCACGCTCTGCAGGCGCGTCACCAGTTGCTCCAGAGGCAGGCGCAGGGCGTCCAGCGACGCATGGGCGCGGGCCCGCTCGCCCGTTTCGGCGATCAGGCGGATCAGGCGCTTGAGCCCGGCGCCGCCGTTCTGCGCCAGCTTGCGCCCCAGCAGGTCCAGGGACTGGATGCCGTGGGTGCCTTCATGGATCGGATTCAGGCGATTGTCGCGGTAGTACTGCTCCACCGGGTATTCCCGGGTGTAGCCGTGGCCACCGAGGATCTGGATCGCCAGCTCGTTGGCCTTGAGGCAGAACTCCGAAGGCCAGGATTTTACGATGGGCGTCAGCAGGTCCAGCAGTTCATGGGCCTGCTGGCGCTCGGCCTCGCTGGCCAGGGTGGTGGTGTCATCGAACAGCCGCGCCGCATACAGCCCCAGGTCGAAGGCGCCTTCAACGTAGGCCTTCTGGGTCAGCAGCATGCGGCGCACATCGGCGTGCTGGATGATCGCAACCGGTGCAGTGGTCGGGTCCTTGCTGTCCGGCAGGCGACCTTGCGGACGCTCGCGAGCGTATTCCAATGAATACAGATAGCCGGCATAACCCAGCATCACCGCGCCCATGCCGACGCCGATCCGTGCTTCGTTCATCATCTGGAACATGTAGCTCAGGCCGTGATGGGGCTTGCCCACCAGATAGCCCACGCAATTACCGTTATCGCCGAAGTTCAGCGCGGTGGAAGTGGTGCCGCGCCAGCCCATCTTGTGGAACAGCCCGGCCAGCAGCACATCGTTGCGCGGCCCCAGGCTGCCGTCATCGTTGACCAGGAACTTGGGCACGATAAACAGGGAAATGCCCTTCACCCCGGGCGGCGCGTCCGGCAGCTTGGCCAGGACCATGTGCACGATGTTTTCCGACAGTGGGTGGTCGCCGCCGGAGATGAAGATCTTGTTGCCCTTGAGCCGGTAGCTGCCGTCGGCAGCCGGTTCGGCGCGGGTGCGGATATCCGACAGCGACGAGCCGGCATGGGGCTCGGTCAGGGCCATGGTGCCGAAGAAGCGGCCATCGATCATGGGCTGCAGGAAGCGCTGTTTCTGTTCGTCGGTGCCGAAGCTCTCGATCAGGTTGGCCGCGCCCATGGTCAGGAACGGGTAGGAAGTCGTGGCCGCGTTGGCGGCCTGGAAGTGGGCGAAGCAGGCCTGGGACAACAGGGTCGGCAACTGCATGCCGCCCGCGTCGAAACTGCGCGCGGCATTGAGAAAGCCGGCTTCGAGGAAGGCGTCCACCGCCGGTTTCACTTCAGGGATCAGCACCGCCTGGCCGTCTTCGTAGCGCGGCTCGTGTTCATCGCCCTTGCGGTTGTGCGGGGCGAAGTACTTCTCGGCGATGTTGCGCGCGGTGCCCAGGGCGGCATCGAAGGTTTCGCGATTGTGCTCGGCAAACCGCTCGCGCTGGGTCAGGCCCTCGGCGTCGAGCACCTCATACAGTTCGAAAGCCAGATTGCGGGAACTGAGCAGCGTCTCGGACATGGCGGCATACCTGTTGGCTAGGGAATGGGCTGAGTCTAGGCGCGTGAATAAAGGCTGAATAGCAAGATTGATCTGGGTGATAAAGATGCCAAACAGGCACAGCCCCTGTCGCCGCTGCCGAAGGCTGCGATAAGTCCCGCAGGGACTTTGGCGGCAATGAAATTGCTACGGCCGTTGCGGCCGATCGCAGCCTGCGGCAGCTGCTACAGGACATTGCATCGGGCAAAAAAAAGAGCGCCGCTGAGGGCGCTCTTTTCCATGCTGCTGACTATCGGCTTCAGCCGATGGTCATCAGGCTGGCGTTGCCGCCGGCCGCTGCGGTGTTGACGCTCAGGGCGCGCTCGATCACCAGGCGCTCCAGGGCAATCGCGGTCTCGCCCTGGGACAGGCCCTGGACGCCGACGATGGCTCCGGCACGCTGGGCCACTTGCTGGCAAACGCCGCGCAGTTGGTCAGAGTCGCCGTGATGCAGGACCGCGTCGAATACCACGTCGTCCTTGGTCCAATCCGCCACCCGCTGGATGCGTGCTTGCACGTCCTTGGGCAGACGGGCGAACAGCGCCTTGCTGAGGTCGCTTTCCGGCCAGACTGCCGAACCGCCGACGGCCAGTACGGCCGCCAGTTGGGTCAGCAGGTCGCCCTCGACCTCCGCCAGGCACAGGACGTGCTCGCGGGGCAGGATGGCGTAGCTGTTGCGCTCGCCGGTCGGGCCGTTCAGCTGGCGGGTGATACCGCTTTGCGACTGGCTGGCGAACTGTTTGCACAGGGTCGCCAGTTCCACCAGCTTGCTGCTCTCGGCCCAGGCTTGCAGGGCGTTGAGCGGCTTGCCGAGGGCTTCGCGCAGGCGCAGGTCCGGGGCGTTGGCGGCATCGGCGCGAACGAAGGATTGCTCGATGGCATCCACCGGACGGGTCGACAGCAGGCGGTACAGGTACAGCGGACCGCCGGCTTTCGGGCCGGTGCCCGACAGGCCTTCGCCGCCGAACGGCTGCACGCCGACCACGGCACCGACGATGTTGCGGTTGACGTAGACGTTACCGGCGTTGACGTTGTCCACCACCTTGGCAATGGTTTCGTCGATCCGGGTGTGCACACCCAGGGTCAGGCCGTAGCCGGAAGCATTGATCTGGGCGATCAGTTGGTCGATGTCCTTGCGCTTGTAGCGCACCACGTGCAACACCGGGCCGAAGATCTCGCGCTGCAGTTCATCGAAGCTTTCCAGTTCGATCAGGGTCGGCATGACAAAGGTGCCACGCTTGCATTCTTCGCTGTCGGCGATGGCCATCTGGTACACGCTGCGACCTTTGTCGCGCATGGCCTGGATGTGCTTCTCGATGCCGGCCTTGGCTTCGGCGTCGATTACCGGGCCGATGTCCACCGACAGGCGCTCCGGGTTGCCCAGGCGGTTTTCGGCCATGGCGCCCTTGAGCATTTCGATCACGCGGTCGGCGGAATCTTCCTGCAGGCACAGCACGCGCAGGGCCGAGCAACGCTGGCCGGCACTGTCGAAGGCCGAGGACACCACATCGATGACCACTTGTTCGGTCAGGGCCGAGGAGTCGACGATCATGGCGTTCTGGCCACCGGTTTCGGCGATCAGCGGGATCGGCCGACCCTGGTTGTCCAGGCGCCCGGCGATATTGCGTTGCAGCAGGCGCGCGACTTCGGTGGAACCGGTGAACATCACGCCCTTGACGCGCTCGTCACCGACCAGGCGGGCACCGACGCTTTCGCCCTGGCCCGGCAGCAGTTGCAGCACGCCTTCGGGAATCCCGGCTTCGAGCAGCAGGCGCACGGCCTGGGCCGCCACCAGCGGGGTCTGTTCGGCCGGCTTGGCCAGTACCGGGTTGCCGGCGGCCAGGGCGGCGGCGACCTGGCCGCTGAAGATCGCCAGCGGGAAGTTCCACGGGCTGATGCACACCACAGGACCCAGCGGACGGTGGGCGTCGTTGCTGAAGTCATTGCGGGCCTGCACCGCGTAATAACGCAGGAAGTCCACGGCTTCACGCACTTCGGCGATGGCGTTGGCGAAGGTCTTGCCGGCCTCGCGGGCCAACAGGCCCATCAGTGGCTGGATCTCGGCTTCCATCAGGTCGGCGGCGCGTTCCAGGATCGCGGCGCGTTCGGCCGGCGGCGTGGCCTGCCAGATCGGCGCGGCGTTCAGCGCGCACTGGATGGCGTTGTCGACGTCTTCGATCGTGGCTTCCTGGACGTGACCGACCACATCGCGATGATCCGACGGGTTGAGGACCGGCGCCGGGGTTTCGCTGCTGGCGGCGCAACCGAGCATTGGCGCGGCTTTCCAGTTGTTGTGGGCGCTGGCCAGCAGGGCGCAGGACAACGACGCCAGGCGGTGTTCGTTGGCCATGTCGATGCCGGCGGAGTTGGCGCGCTCGCTGCCATACAGGTCACGCGGCAGCGGAATGCGTGGGTGCGGCAGGCCGAAGCCGCCTTCCAGGGTGGCCATCTGCTCGATCTGCGCCACCGGGTCGGCCACCAGCTCTTGAATCGAGATCGACTGGTCGGCAATGCGGTTGACGAAGGAGGTGTTGGCGCCGTTTTCCAGCAGGCGGCGGACCAGGTAGGCCAGCAGGGTTTCGTGGGTGCCGACCGGTGCGTACACGCGGCACGGACGGTTCAGCTTGCCATCGGCGACCTTGCCCACCACTTGCTCGTACAGCGGTTCGCCCATGCCGTGCAGGCACTGGAACTCGTACTGGCCGGGGTAATAGTTCTGACCGGCAATGTGGTAGATCGCCGACAGGGTGTGGGCGTTGTGGGTGGCGAACTGCGGGTAGATGACTTCCGGCACCGACAGCAGCTTGCGTGCGCAGGCGATGTAGGAAACGTCGGTGTACACCTTGCGGGTGTAGACCGGATAGCCTTCCAGGCCTTCGACCTGGGCGCGCTTGATCTCGCTGTCCCAGTAGGCGCCTTTCACCAGGCGGATCATCAGGCGGTGACGGCTGCGGCGGGCCAGATCGATGACGTAGTCGATGACGTACGGGCAGCGCTTCTGGTAAGCCTGGATCACGAAGCCGATGCCGTTCCAACCGGTCAGCTGCGGCTCGAAGCACAGGCGCTCCAGCAGGTCCAGGGACAGCTCCAGGCGGTCCGCTTCCTCGGCGTCGATGTTCAGGCCGATGTCGTATTGCTTGGCCAGCAGGGTCAGCGACAGCAGGCGCGGGTATAGCTCTTCCATCACGCGTTCGTACTGGGCGCGGCTGTAACGCGGGTGCAGCGCCGACAGCTTGATGGAGATGCCCGGGCCTTCATAGATGCCGCGACCGTGGGAGGCCTTGCCGATGGAGTGGATGGCCTGCTCGTAGGACGCCAGGTATTTCTGCGCGTCGTGCTCGGTCAGTGCCGCTTCGCCGAGCATGTCGTAGGAGTAGCGGAAGCCCTTGGCTTCGAACTTGCTGGCATTGGCCAGGGCTTCGGCGATGGTTTCGCCGGTGACGAACTGCTCGCCCATCAAACGCATGGCCATGTCCACGCCCTTGCGGATCATCGGCTCGCCGCTCTTGCCGATGATGCGGCTCAGGGAGGAGGTCAGACCGGCCTCGTTGTGGGTCGACACCAGCTTGCCGGTGAGCAACAGGCCCCAAGTGGCGGCGTTGACGAACAGCGACGGGCTGTTGCCCAGGTGCGGCTGCCAGTTGCCGGTGCTGATCTTGTCGCGGATCAGCGCGTCACGGGTGCCCTTGTCGGGGATGCGCAGCAGGGCCTCGGCCAGGCACATCAGTGCCACGCCTTCCTGGGACGACAGGGAGAACTCCTGCAGCAGGCCCTGGACGATACCGGCACGGCCGCCGGCGCTCTTCTGGTTACGCAGCTTCTCGGCGATCGAGGCGGCCAGCTTGTTGGCGGCTTCGGCGGTGGCGGCCGGCAGACGCGCCTGCTCCAGCAGCATCGGCACCACTTCCGGTTCCGGGCGGCGGTAGGCAGCGGTGATCGAGGCGCGCAGCACCGATTGCGGGAGGATGCTCTCGGCAAATTCGAGGAAGCATTGGTGAGCGTGATCGGTCAGCACGTCGCCGGCGTCGTCGCCGTCCTTGGTGGTGACACTGCTCAGCTCGGTCAGGGTTGCACCACCCTCGAGTTTTTCCAGGTAATTGAAAATCGCCTGCTTGATCAGCCAGTGCGGCGTACGATCGATCGAGGTCGCAGCGGCCTTGAGGCGCTCGCGGGTTGGGTCGTCGAGTTTGACCCCGAGGGTGGTGGTAGCCATATTTTTATCCTCATGTTTGCCACGCACGTGTGGCATCAGCTGGCGGCAAGATTATCCGTGCGCCGAAATAGGTGCAACCGGGTGCAACCCTTTTTTCGCCGGAATAAATAGCAGCTCGTCAGGAAATCAATATTGCCTCCTGGCTCCCGTATTGCCTTGGTGCATTTAATTCTGGCGGGTGGATTTCTTGCTCCAAAAAGGAGCAAAAAAGTTGTCGTCGTCGGTAAATGCGACAAGGTGCAACTTAATTGGATGAAACTGGTTGCACCTTGTTTAATTTGTTGAATAGGATTCGCGCCCAAGGTGCAACCTGTCTTTTGCGACTCGGTTCATCGGCCAATGGCTTTCCTGGGGAAACATTGGTCATAAAACGTGCGCGATAGCCGATCGTCTTCCAAACTGTAAAAGCTGGGTGACGGTACTGCTGACCGCCGCTACATAAAAACAAAGCCAGGGCGTAACTCAAATGAGTGCAAGCAATCCAACCTTGATCACGTTCGTGATCTACATCGCAGCAATGGTGCTGATCGGCTTCATGGCCTATCGCTCCACCAACAACCTTTCCGACTACATTCTTGGCGGCCGCAGCCTGGGCAGCGTGGTGACCGCGCTTTCCGCTGGTGCTTCCGACATGAGTGGCTGGCTGCTGATGGGCCTTCCGGGCGCTATCTACATGTCGGGTCTGTCGGAGAGCTGGATCGCCATCGGACTGATCGTCGGTGCCTACCTGAACTGGCTGTTCGTTGCCGGTCGTCTGCGGGTGCAGACCGAGCACAACGGTGATGCTCTGACCTTGCCGGACTACTTCTCCAGCCGTTTCGAAGATAAAAGCGGCCTGCTGCGCATCATCTCCGCGGTGGTGATCCTGGTGTTCTTCACCATCTACTGTGCCTCCGGCATCGTGGCCGGTGCCCGTCTGTTCGAAAGCACCTTCGGCATGCCTTACGAGACGGCGCTGTGGGCTGGCGCGGCGGCGACCATTGCTTACACATTTGTCGGTGGTTTCCTGGCGGTGAGCTGGACCGATACCGTGCAGGCCACGCTGATGATCTTCGCGTTGATCCTGACCCCGATCATCGTGCTGTTGGCCACCGGTGGCGTCGATACCACCTTCCTGGCGATCGAAGCCAAGGACCCGACCAGCTTCGACATGCTCAAGAACACCACCTTTATCGGCGTGATCTCGCTGATGGGCTGGGGCCTGGGCTACTTTGGTCAGCCGCACATCCTGGCGCGTTTCATGGCGGCGGATTCGGTGAAGTCGATCGCCAACGCCCGTCGCATCTCCATGACCTGGATGATCCTGTGCCTGGGCGGCACCGTGGCCGTGGGCTTCTTCGGTATCGCCTACTTCTCGGCGCATCCTGAAGTGGCCGGTCCCGTGACCGAGAACCCTGAGCGTGTGTTCATCGAACTGGCCAAGCTGCTGTTCAACCCGTGGGTAGCCGGTGTGTTGCTGTCGGCCATTCTGGCGGCGGTGATGAGTACCCTGAGCTGCCAGTTGCTGGTGTGCTCCAGTGCCCTGACCGAAGACTTCTATAAAGCCTTCCTGCGCAAGCACGCCTCCCAAGTTGAGCTGGTATGGGTCGGTCGCGCCATGGTGCTGGTGGTGGCGCTGATCGCCATCGCCATGGCCGCCAACCCGGAAAACCGCGTGCTGGGCCTGGTGAGCTACGCCTGGGCCGGCTTCGGTGCGGCGTTCGGTCCTGTGGTGCTGATCTCGGTGCTCTGGAAGGGCATGACCCGCGACGGCGCGCTGGCCGGGATCATCGTCG
Source organism: Pseudomonas sp. B21-059 (assembly GCF_026016285.1). Taxonomy (NCBI): domain Bacteria; kingdom Pseudomonadati; phylum Pseudomonadota; class Gammaproteobacteria; order Pseudomonadales; family Pseudomonadaceae; genus Pseudomonas; species Pseudomonas sp. B21-059. Next base: position 541,627 of record NZ_CP087201.1, read on the forward strand.
GTGCCGTCACCGTGATCCTGTGGAAACACTTCGCTCTGCTGGGTCTGTACGAAATCATCCCGGGCTTCATCTTCGCCAGCCTGGCAATCGTGCTGGTGAGCAAGATGGGTGCTCCAAGCGCTGGCATGGTTCAGCGTTTTGAAGCGGCCGAGAAGGATTTCAAGCTCAACCACTGAGTGCGCAAATCCTGCCCTGATCGTTCGGGGCAATGAAAACGGCCCGCTGCGTCACCGCAGCGGGCCGTTTTTTTTAGTGCAGTTCAGCGTCGGGCTGGTTGAGGAAGATCAACACGCCAAGGATCGCCATGTAGAACTTGAAGGCCGCGTCCTGGCCATTCCAGGTCTGGGATTGCCACATCATGAACCACTCGCCACCCACCACCATGAAGCCGAAGAACCAGACGCAGAAGCCCAGGCAGAAGCCGGCAATGGCCCAGCCTTTGCGCCGGTTGAAGTAACTGGCGACACCGTGTCGCGCCAGCCACAGGCGCAAGGCGCCAACGACCAGCAATACCCCGGTCAGGGCCTCGCCGGTAATGATCAGCCAGTAGCCGACATTCCACAGCAGGGGCAGGGTCAGGGCGCGGTCGGTGGCGGTGTTGCCGGGGAAGACGCTGTCCATGCTCAGTACGTGCTGGACAAAGGCGAAGTTGGAGTCGTAGTCGCTGATGTTGTTGTAAGCCACCAGCAAGGCGAACGCCGCCACTGCCAGGGTCATGGTGATTTTTACGTAACGCACAATCATGTTGGGTTCCTTTGCGGGTGAGTAATGATCCTGGGGGCTGGTTGGGGGTGGATGCGTCGGTGCCAACGCGCTGGGGGGATTTGGGGGGATGGCCCTGGCGTCTGCTGCCAGGGCCGATGAATCAGGCTTGTTTCAGCGCCTGGTCAAGGTCCTCGAGCAGGTCCTCGATGGCCTCGATGCCGACCGAAAGGCGGATCATCTCCGGCTTGACGCCGGCCTTGGCCTGCTCTTGTTCGTTCATCTGCCGGTGAGTGGTGGACGCCGGGTGGCAGGCCAGGGACTTGGCGTCGCCGATGTTGACCAGGCGCTTGAAGATCTGCAGGGCGTCGTAGAAACGCACGCCTGCGGCATAGCCGCCTTTTAGGCCGAAGGACAGGATCGCCGACGGCTTGCCCTGCATGTACTTGTGCGCCAGTTCATGGTGCGGGTGATCGGCCAGGCCGGCGTAGCTGACCCAGGCCACCAGCGGGTGGTCCTTGAGGAACTGCGCGACCCGGATGGCGTTGTCGGTGTGGCGCTCCATGCGCAGGGCCAGGGTTTCCAGGCCTTGTAGCAGGAGGAAGGCGTTCATCGGTGCCAGCGCCGCGCCGGTGTTGCGCAGTGGCACGGTGCGGGCCCGGGCGATAAAGGCAGCCGGGCCGAACTTCTCGGTGTAGACCACGCCGTGGTAGGCCGGCTCCGGGGTGTTGAGGCTGGCGAACTTCTGCGGATGCTCGGCCCAGGGGAAGTTGCCGCTGTCGACGATCACCCCGCCCAGGGAGTTGCCGTGGCCACCGACGTACTTGGTCACCGAGTGCACCACGATGTCGGCACCGAACTGGATCGGCTTGCACAGGATCGGCGTGGCCACGGTGTTGTCCACCATCAGCGGTACGTTGCGGGCGTGGGCGGCCTGGGCCAGGCCCTCGATGTCGACGATGTTGCCCGCCGGGTTGCCGATGCTTTCGCAGTACACCAGCTTGGTCTTGTCGTCGATCAGCTCGGCGATGGCCTCTGGCGAATCGTCCCGGGCGAAGCGCACTTCGACCCCGAAGCTGGGCAGCAGGTGGGCGAACAGGGTGTAGGTACCGCCGTACAGCTGGGGCGTGGAGACAATATTGTCCCCGGCCTGGGTCAGGGTCTGGATCGCGTAGTGGATCGCCGCGCTGCCAGCCGCCACCGCCAGCCCGGCGATCCCGCCTTCCAGGGCGGCCATGCGCTGTTCCAGCACATCGTTGGTGGGGTTCATGATGCGGGTGTAGATGTTGCCGGGCACATCCAGGTTGAACAGGTCCGCCCCGTGCTGGGCGTTGTCGAACTCGAAGGCGACGTTCTGGTAGATGGGCACGGCCACGGCCTTGGTGGTCGGGTCCGACTTGAATCCATGGTGCAGCGCAATCGTTGCGTCTTTCATAAATCCTCGACTCAGTAGCAATCCGTTTTATGAGCACAGCCAGGCAGGTCGTGTGCCCGCGCAGCAGTCAGTGGTCCCGTGTGTCTGAGTCGCCAGCAACCGCTTGATGTGCCCGCCGCATGGCCGCGAGCGGGCGCGTCAGTGTCCAATAGGCGCGGCGGATGGGCAAGGGGGCGCTGGCTTGCCGGGAACGGAGCGGCCGTCCTTGGCCAATGGCTGTTTTAGCGCGGCTGGGACCAGCCCTGGGAGCGGCTGACGGCGGCGCTGAAGGTGCGGCGCCAGACGTCGGCCGTGGTCCGGTCGACACGGGGCTGATAGTGGGTGCGGGTGTTGTCCAACTCCGGCAGCTCCAGGTCCAGGCCACGGGCAGCCAGGGCGGCGCAGCCCAGGGCAGTGAGTTCGTCGAAACGCTGGGTGACGATGGTGCGTTGCAGGATATCGGCAAGGAACTGGGCGAAATACGGGCTGCGGGCCAGCCCGCCGTCGATCGACAGCTGGTCGGTGACACGCAGGTGATCGTCCATCGCAGTGATCACTTCGGCGCTGCGCAGGGCCACGCCTTCCAGCACCGCCTGGCACAGGTCCTGGCGGCTGGTGGCGGCGTTCATGCCGATCCACACCGCCCCGGCGCTGCGGTCCCAGTGCGGGCAGGCCAGCCCCGACAACGCCGGGACAAAGGCCAGTTCGCGGGAAATGGCCGGTGGCTGATCGAAGGCCGCCAGCTCCGAGAAGTCGCTGAACAGGCCCAGCCGCCCGGCCCACTCCACCGCGGCGCTGGCGTCGTACACGCCACCGTCCATGGCATACACCGGCTTGCCATCGACCTGCCAGGCAATGGTGGCCAGCAGGCCTTTCTCCGGTGCGCGGATGATCTGATCGCCGGTGACGGTCAGGGCGAAGGCGCCGGTGCCGAAGGTGATCTTGGCGTCCCCCGGCTGCCGGCAGCCGTGGCCGTAGAGCGAGGCTTGCTGGTCCACCACCGAGGCGCTGATGGGCGTCTGGCCGATGCGCCCGAAGTCGCCGACCGTGGCACGGATCTGTGGCAGGGCCTCTAGCGGGACGCCGAACAGTGCACACAACTGCGGGTCCCACTGGCCGGTGGCGAGGTTCATCAGCGAGGTGCGCGAGGCGGTGGTGATGTCGGTGGCATAGACCCCGGCCAGGCGGTCGAGGAAGTAGGCATCGGTGGTGCCCAGGCGCAGGCGGCCGGCACTCAGGGCTGCCTGTGCCGCCGGCAGGTTCTCCACGATCCAGGCCAGCTTGCTGGCGGAAAAATAGGCGTCCAGAGGCAATCCGGCCCGCTCCAGGGTCAGGGCTTCGGCTCCGTTGGCTCGCAGTTCCTCGATGCGTGCGGCGCTGCGGTTGTCCTGCCAGACGATCACCGGAGACAGCGGTGCGCCACTGATGGCGTCCCAGGCGAGGCAGCTTTCGCCCTGATTGGCCAAGCCAATGGCGTCGACCCGGCCGGTGGCTTCCAAGCAGCGTTGCAGGTTGGCCAGCAGTTCCAGCGGGTCGTGCTCGACCCAGCCCGGACGAGGGTGATGCTGCTGGTGGCGCAGCGCCAGTTGGATGTCGGCACGGCCTTGCATGTCCACAACCAGTACGCGGGTGCTGGTGGTGCCCTGGTCAAGTGCGGCTATTCGCATGGTCTTTTCTCTTGTTGTGGGACGGGCCTAGTCGATGCAGATGTCCAGTTGGTCAAGGTGTTCCGGCAGTTGCAGTTCCTTGAGGGGAATCAGCAGGCGCCGTTCCGGCAGTGCCGAGACCGGGCGGCTCCAGAGGTCCAGGCCCTGGGCGCGAACCCGCAAGGTGCCGCTGACCGCCCGGCTGACCCGCAGTTGGATGTGCTGCAGGCCCGCCAGCTCGCCGCGCACCAGCCGGCCCGGTACGCCGAGCTTGATCGGGGCTGCGTATTTCAGGGTCAGCGCGTCATGGGGAGCGGGTAGCTGGTTGCACAGGGCCAGTGCCATCAGGCTGCCGATACGCCGCCCTTCACGGTAGGACCAGCCGGCGGTCTCGATCGGTCGCAGCAGGTTGCCGGCGGCGAAGTAGGCCGGGTCCGAGCAGCGCCCGTATTGGTCGATCTTCGGCCCGTCGCTACCGCTGTCCAGCTGCAGGTGGCTCTGGCGCACCAGGCTCGACTCAGGGGTGAACTGGCCCGTGAGCAGCACGCCGTCGCAGGCAATCTCGCGCACCTGACCGTCGGCCAGGCGCACCTGGGCCGATTCCACCCGGCCGGTGCCGTTGATCGCCAGCAATTGCGCGCCGAAATGCATGGGAATGCCCAGTAAGCGTGGAAACAGCGACAGCGGCCAGCGTGCGGTTGCCCGGTTGTTGGCTTCGAGCACCGCTACCGGGCGGATTCCTGCGCGCCGGCAACTGAGTACGGCGGACAGGCTGACCAGCTCGGTGCCGACGATCAGCGGTCGTTCAAAGGGCTTGAGGTGCTGCATATAGAGGAAGTTCTGCAACGCTCCGGTGTTGATCACGCCCACCGGGCGGTCGCCGGACAGCAGGCGTGCCGAGCGCGGGGTTTCCCGGGCGCCGGTGGCGATCAGGACCTTTTTCGCCTGGATCTGCCGCGGCCCGTCGATGCTCGCCAGGCGCAGCAGGCCGCCGGGTTCCAGGCTGACTACCGTGTGGCGCAGCAGCAGGATCACGCCGGCTTTCAGCGCGGCTTCGACATTGCGTCGGGCATAGGCCGGGCCGCTGAGAATGCGCTGATACTCGCGCATGCCGAAGGGCGGGTGAGCGCAGTGCCGGGGAATGCCGCCAGCTTCGCTTTCACGCTCGATGACAATCACCGGGCCGATGCCCTGGCGCCGCAGTTCAATGGCGGCCGCGAGGCCCGCCGGGCCGCTGCCGATAATGGCCGCTTCGGCCTGAAGGAGTTCAGTGCTGTTCATGGCAACGACCTGTGGCAAGTGGGACGGCCAGTTGGCTGGCACTGAGTTCGGCGACCTGGGCCGAGCAATAGAAACCCTGGCAGCGACCCATGCAGGCACGGGTGCGACGCTTGAGCCCACCCAGATCGCCGGGGGGCAGGGGGCTGTGCAGGGCGGTCTCGATTTCGCGACGGGTCACCAGTTCGCAATGGCAGACGATTTCGCCATAGCCGGGGCGTTGCCAGTCCCGGGCCAAGTGCTCCGCGAGGTTGGGCATCTGCGGCCAGACCGGCTCGCGCACCGGGTGATGCTGGCGACGCTGGCTGTACAGGCTGTAGACGTGCCGGGCAATGCCCAGGGCGGCAGTGAGCCCGGTGGAGCGGATGCCGCCGACGGTGATCCAGTGCCGGGAGTGATCGGCCTGGATCCGGTACTCCTTCTTTTCGCTGGCCGGGCGCAGTCCTGCGTAGGTAGCGGTGACCGGCATTCCGGCGAGGCCGGGAATCCGCTCCACGGCAGCGTCGATCAGGCTTTGCAGGGTCGGGCCGTCGAGCCCGGCATGCACCCGGTCCTCCTGTTCTTCGGCGGTGGGGCCCACCAGCAGGTTGCCGTAGACGGTGCGGGTCAGGACGATGCCTTTGGTGCGTTCGTTGGGCACCGGCAGGACGATGCGCTCCAGCAGTTTGGCCGCGGCCTTGTCGAAGACCACGAACTGGCCCTTGCGCGGCATGATGCGAAATTCGCTGTGGCCCAGCAGGTTGTGCTCCAGGGTGTCACCGAACAGCCCCGCGCAGTTGATCACCTGGGCGCTGCGCAAGGTGCCCTGGTTGGTATGCAGGGTCCAGGCATCACCATCGAATTGGCCTTGCTGCACCTCGCACCGCAACTGCACCCGGGCGCCGTGGGCCATGGCCTGCTGCAGGTAGCCCAGGGGCGCTGACCAGGGGTCGATCAGGTGTTCGTCGGGCACCAGCACCGCGCCCACCGCGTGATTGGCCAGATGGGGTTCCAGGGCGAGGATCTCGCTGCGTTCCAGCAGGCGCACGTTATTGACCCCATTGGCCTGGGCCTGGTCGAGAATCCCCGGTAGGCGGGCCTGGTCCTCGGCGTTCCAAGCCACCACCAGGGCGCCACTCTTGAGCAGCGGCAAGTTCATGGCCGAGTGAATCTCCAGGTATTCCTGGTACCCGGCCTGCATGCACTGCAGCTCCAGGCTGCCGCTGGGGGCATCGAAGCCGGTGTGCAGGATGGCGCTGTTGGCCTTGCTGGCGCCGGAAAGAATGTCGCTGCCCTTTTCCAGCAGCACCACCCGTGCACCCTCCAGGGCAAAGCGCCTGGCCATGGCGCAACCGACGACTCCGCCACCGACGATGGCCACATCGAAAGTCACACTGTTCGGATAAAGTTCGGTCATATAAATGCCTGTTTCCTGCGGTAACACCAAGATCGTGTGCAGGAATCAAAGCATATTGCGGGCCATGATTGTTGTTTTTATTTCTTATTCGGTCATATATCGGTCAGTTATTTGTGGATTTAAGGCGGTGGGCGACCGCCTGCCACACCGGGGCGGGTTCAGGACTGGGCCACCAGATGCACTTCCACGCCGGCTTTTTCCAACGCCGCCTGCAGTGCCGGGCCGGGCTGGCGATCAATCACCAGGCGGTCGATGCGCTCCAGTGGAAATACCTTGAACAGGCCACGGCGTTCCAGCTTCGAGGAGTCGGCGATTACGGTCAGCTGGCGGGCCTGGGCAATCATGGCGCGAGCGACTTCGGCCTCTTCGATGGAGAAGTCCATGGCGCCGTCTTCATTCAGCGCACCGATGGTGATCACCGCGTGTTCGGCGTTGAAGCGGGTGATCTGCTCCAGGGCCAGGGTGCCGACGTTCTGCGTCGAGTCGGGGCGGTATTCGCCGCCGATCATGAACACCCGGTTACCGGATTCGCCCAGGCAGCCGGCGATTGGCAGGGAGTTGGTGATGACCGTCAGGCGCGTGAGCTGGGCCAGTTCCCGGGCGAAGAACAGGGTGGTGGTCCCGGTATCGATAAAGATGCTGTCCCCGGCGCAGAACAGGCCGGCGGCGTAGCGGGCAATGGCACGCTTCTCCTGGGCGTGTTCGTTCATGCGGGTCTGGAAGGTGTTTTCGTGTTCACCGGTAGGCGGTAGGGCCGCGCCGCCATGGAACTTGGTAACCAGGCCGTTTTCCGCCAGTTCGCTGAGGTCGCGGCGAATGGTTTCCTGGGAAGTGGCGGTAATGCGGGCCAGTTCCTCCACGGAAATTCGCTCCCGCTGGCGCAGGAGTTCGAGAATCTGCTGTCGTCGTTCGTTGGGGCGCATGGGGCTTTCCGTTAGTGGTAATTCGCCACACAAATGGGCAGTTTTTGTTACTTACGCACACATTTTGCACATTTGCATGCAGATTCGGTCAGGTTCGATGGCGAAGTTAAGCATTTAACTGCAGGTTTCACAATCGTGACCGGTCACCCGCTTAGCTAGGCCAGATCAGCTCGTGAAGACTCTGGCGACAGATATTGTGACCGATAATTGAGTGTTTGTAGGTAAAAACCACAACTAATACACATTGTGGCATAGGAAATGCCCTGTGTTTGCATACCGGGTCATCGCCCGCCTTGGCGAAGAGATGACCAGCGCTGGCCTCAACAAGAACCTCCCTGGTGGGGGAAACCTATAAATGACGCGCAGAGAGATGAACCCACATGGCTGAATTTGGAAACTACGTCATTTACCTGATCATGCTCGGCGCCGTGGTTGGCGCCCTGTCATCCATCATCAAGCCCGACAGTGGCCTGGGTAAGGAGTTCGTCAACGGTATCCACTCCATTGGTCCGGTCTTTCTGGCCCAGGCCGGGATCATGGTGGCGATTCCCTACCTGTCCCAGGGCATCTCCCATGCGCTGGGGCCGTTCTTCAATGCCCTGGGTTCGGATGTGTCGATCGCGGCGTTGTCGATCATCGCCGTGGACATGGGCGGCTATCAGCTGGCCAATGCCCTGACCGCCAATCGCGACCTGTGGATCACCGCGATGCTGGTGGGCTACACCTCGGGGGCGACCATCGTCTACCTGATCCCGGTGGGCCTGACCATGCTTGAGCGCAAGGACCACAAGTACCTGGCCCTGGGCGCCATGGCCGGGCTGATCAGCATTCCCTTCGCCGTGCTGATGTCGTTGCTGATCATCACCGCTACCCAGTTGCCGGTGCGCGATATCGTCTCCACCAACTCCGAGGCGCTGTACTACCTGTCCCTGGGGTTTGTCGACATGCTCAAGCTGCTGGCGCCGCTGTTCGTGTTCTGCTTCCTGCTGGCGGCGGGACTGCGTTACCGGCCGCGCATGATGGTTGGCGGCTTCCTGGTGTTCGGCAAGATCATGGACGCTGCGATCAAGCTGATCCTGGCCCTGAGCATCGTCGAGCACTTCACCAAGTTCTTCAGCATCAACTTCGGCGGCTGGGGCTTCGACCCGATGTTCGCCGATGAAAAGGAGCTGTTCCGGGCCATCGAGATCGCCGGTTACATCGGCATCATGCTCGCCGGCACCTTCCCCATCTGCTACCTGTTCCAGCGCTACTGCAAAAAGCCCATGGAACTGCTGGGACGCCAGTTGAACCTGTCCAGCACCGGTGCTGCGGGCTTTGTCATGGTGTTCGCCAACATCATCGCTACCTACCACCTGTTCAAGCACATGACCGCTCGCGACAAAGTGCTGTGCGTGGCCCTGGGGGTCTGTGCCCAGGCGCTGATCGGCGATCACCTGGCGTTTACCGCGAACTTCCAGCCGAGCCTGATCCTGCCTGTGCTCATCGGCAAACTGTTCGGCGGCTTGCTGGCGGTGGCGATTGCCATCCGTATCTCGGTGCCGGCCGCCCAGCGTTATGAGCTGCAAGAGCAGGAACAGGCCGCGGCCTTTGCCCTGCAACCTGCGCGGACCTGAGGGTCCGCTCCACCTATCCCTGAAGTCGAGGTAACGATGCGCAAGATTTTCCTGGCCTGTCCCTACAGCCACTCCGACGCTGAGGTCATCAATGAGCGTTTTCTTCAGTGCAATCGCGTTGCGGCGCAGATACTCGAGGCCGGGCACGCAGTGTTCAGCCAGGTGAGCATGTCCCATCCGATCAACCTGTGCCTGGCCGGCAAGGACAACGCTGCCATCGGCAAGCTCTGGGCACCGGTGGATGCGTTGTACATGGCGATGATGGAAGAGTTGATCGTGCTCGACCTGCCGGGCTGGAAGGACAGCGGCGGGATCAAGCGCGAGATCGAGGTCTTCGAATCGTCCGGGCGGCGGGTCAGCCTGTGGTCCGAGGTCCGTCACGAATTTGCCTGAGTCCCGGGCCGTACCCATCGTCGCCTGCGCCGGGTACGGCCGCCGTTCGAACTGACGACAGCCTGCGCACAAGGTAAACTTGCCCGCCTGCGCAGGAGCAACCATGAACTATCGTCACGCCTTCCACGCCGGCAATCACGCCGACGTCTTCAAACACCTGACTTTGACCCGCCTCATCGCCCTGATGTCGCGCAAGGAGCAGCCGTTCGCCTACCTCGACAGCCACGCCGGCATCGGTCTGTATGACCTCAAGGGCGACCAGGCAAACCGTACCGGCGAGTATTTGGAAGGCATCGCCCGCTTGTGGGGCGAACAGGATCTTCCGGCGTTGACCGCCGACTACATGCAGGTGCTGCACAAGATGAACCCCGATGGCGAGTTGCGTTACTACCCGGGGTCACCGGAATTGGCGCGACGCTTGACCCGCTCCCAGGACCGGGTGCTGCTCAACGAAAAACACCCGGAAGACGGCCTGCTGCTCAAGGACAACATGAAGGGTGATCGTCGGGTGGCGGTGCACCTGGGGGAAGGCTGGCACGTGGCTCGGGCGTTGCTGCCGGTGGCTGAAAAACGTGCGGTGATGCTGATCGACCCGCCTTTCGAGCAGCTCGACGAGATGCAGCGCTGTGCTGCGTCGTTGAAGGAGGCCATTGGCCGCATGCGTCAGACCGTGGCGGCCATCTGGTACCCGGTGAAGGATCAGCGGGCCCTGCGGCGCTTCTACCAGGACCTGGCCGGTACCGGCGCGCCGAAGTTGCTGCGGGTGGAGTTGCTGGTGCATCCGCTGGATACGCCCAACAGCCTCAACGGTTCGGGCCTGGCGATTGCCAATCCGCCTTGGGGGCTGGAGGAGGAGTTGCGCGAGCTGCTGCCGTGGCTGTCGAAGAAACTCGGCCAGACCCAGGGCGGCTGGCAGATGGACTGGTTGATCGCCGAGTAACAGCGCTACATTTCAAGCCTCAAGCCTCAAGCCTCAAGCCTCAAGCTGAAAACACAGCGTCTGGAGCTTGAGGCTTGTCGCTTGCGGCGGGTTCAGATCGGGCAGGTCACGCCAGTGCCGCCGATCCCGCAATAGCCTTCGGGATTCTTCGCCAGGTACTGCTGGTGGTACGCCTCGGCGAAATAGACGGTCGGGGCTTCTCCAATTTCAGTGGTGATTTCGCCCAGGCCGGCCTTGGTCAGTTCCGCCTGGAACACGTCCCTGCTGTGCAGCGCCTGCTCCAGCTGGGTCGGGTTGGTGGTGTAGATCACCGAGCGGTACTGGGTGCCAACGTCATTGCCCTGGCGCATGCCCTGGGTCGGGTTGTGCAGTTCCCAGAACATCGCCAGCAGCTCTTTGTAGCTGACTTTCTCGGGCTCATACACCACCAGCACCACTTCGGTATGGCCGGTCAGGCCTGAGCAGACTTCTTCGTAGGTCGGGTTCGGGGTGAAACCGCCGGCATAACCCACGCAGGTGCTGAACACGCCTTCACGCTGCCAGAAGCGCCGCTCGGCGCCCCAGAAACAGCCCAGGCCGAAGATGGCGAAATCCACATTGCCCGGAAACGGGCCCAGCAGTGGGTTGCCGTTGACGTAGTGTTCTTCAGGCACGGTCATGGGTGTTTCGCGGCCGGGCAGAGCTTGTTCTTTGGTTGGAAGCACGTTTTTGTTCACCAGTATTTCCGAGCGCAAGACCATGTGTCGGTCCTCCAGTCAGGTTGGGGAGTCGTTCAGTCGATAGACACGCAGTTTGCCCGAGTGTTACAGCGCTGTCAGGCAATTGGGCCGCGAGGATAGCGCTTGAGCTTGGCAATCAGCTCGGTGCCGGGAATCGGCCGGTCGAACAGGTAGCCCTGGCCGACGTCGCAGCGATGACGGCGCAGGAATGCCAGTTGCTCGGCGGTCTCGATGCCTTCGGCGACCACCTTGATCTTCAGGTTGTGAGCCATGGCGATCACGGCCGAGGTGATTTCCATGTCGTCCTGGTTGTCGGGGATCTCGTGGATGAAGCTGCGATCGATCTTGATGATATCGATGGGGAATTTCTTCAGGTAGCTCAGGGACGAATAGCCGGTGCCGAAGTCGTCCATGGCCAGGGTCAGGCCAAGTTTTTTCAGCTGTTCTAGCTGTTGGTGAGTGTCGTCGGTGGCTTCCAGCAGCAAGCCCTCTGTTAACTCAAGCTCCAGCAGCGAGGAGGGCAGTTGCTCTTCCTTGAGGATGCTGGCGATGGACGCAACCAGGTCCGGGTCGGAGAACTGCTTGGGCGACAGGTTGATGGCCACGTGCAGGTTGCCCAGGCCGGCGGCGGTCAGTTGCTTGCTCATGCGGCAGGCCTGGCGGGCGATCCACTTGCCGATGGGGATGATCAGGCCGGTTTCTTCCGCCACGCTGATGAACTGGTCCGGGCGGATCATGCCCTTTTCCGGGTGGTTCCAGCGCAGCAGCGCTTCCATGCCCAGCAGGCGGCCGCTGCGCAGGCACAGCTTGGGCTGATAGAACACGTCCAGCTCGTTCTGGGTCAGGGCCCGGCGCAGGTTGTTTTCGACGAACAGCTTGTAGCTGGCTTCGGCGTTGAGGGCTTCGGTGAAGACCTGCACCTGGTGCTTGCCGTTGGCCTTGGCCTTGTGCAGCGCCAGGCCGGCGTTGCGCATCAGGGTCTGCGGGTCGCGGCCATGCAGTGGCGCGCTGGCCAGCCCCACGGAGCCGGTGACGCTGATCAGCTGGTTGTCGACGAACATCGGCTTGTCCAGGGTCATCAGCAGTTGGCTGGCGATCTGTTGCCCGGTTTCCAGGTCGGTGTTGTCCAGCAGTACGGCGAATTCGTTACTGGCAAAGCGCGCCAGGCTGCCGCTGGGGCTCAGGCTGTTGCGCAGGCGTCGGGCCAGGCTGATCAGCAGCTTGTCGCCGGTCTGGTGGCCGAGGCTGTCGTTGATCCGCTTGAAGTTGTCGATGTCTACCAGCAGCAGGCTGATCGGGGTATCGCTGTCTCGGGCGAAGCGTTCATCCAGGTTGCGGATGAACGCGGGGCGGTTGCCCAGGTTGGTCAGGTTGTCGGTGTAGGCCAGGCGCTCGATGCGTTGCTGGGCGAGCTTGGTCTGGGTGATGTCTTCGTAGATGCCGATGTAGTGGGTCAGCTCACGATTGTCGCCGTAGACCTTGGAGATCGACAGCTGGCCCCAGTAGGGCTCGAGGTTCTTGCGTCGGCTCTTGAACTCGCCTTGCCAGCTGTTGCTCTTGGCCAGGCTGGAAGGGGCGTCGAACAACAGTTCGCTGAGGTTTTCCAGGGCCGGCAGTTCGGACAGGCGGTGGCCGTGCACCTCTTCGGTGCTGTATTGGGTGATCGCGGTAAAGCTTGGGTTGACGTACTCCACCACGCCGTCGCAGTTGACCAGCAGGAAAGCGTTGGCGCTCTGTTCCACGGCGCGCTGGAACAGGTGCAGGGCGCTGGTGGCGGCGCGTCGGTTGTGATTGTTGATGACTTGGGCGAACTGGTCTGCTAGCTCGCCAGCAAAGGCAATCTCGTCGGACTGCCAGGCCCGGGTCATGCCGGTCTGTTCCAGGCACAGCACGCCGACTACCTGGCCGTCGATGCGGATACTGGCGTCGAGCATGGCATTCACATCCCGTGGCCGCAGGCTTTCGGCCATCTCTCGGGTGCGCGGGTCGCGCATGGCATTCTGGGCGTCGATGGCGCGGCAGCTGTGCAGGGCTTCCAGGTAATCGGGAAAGCTGCTGGCGTCGATGGACTCCGGCATGCGGTATTCCTGGGGGCCGCGGTGGTAGGCGGCAATCGGCACCAGTAGCTGGTCTTCCAGGTTCCAGATGCTGGCGCAGTCGATCTGGTAGATGTCGCAGGCACTGCGGGTGATCAGCTCGGCAGCTTCCTTCAGGGAGTTGCTGGTGCTGTAGCGCTGGCGGGTCAGGAGCAGGATCAGGTCCTGCTGCGCACGTACCCGTTCCAGATGCTGCAGCTGTTCCTGCTGGGCCCGCTGGTTGAGTTCCAGGGCGATCTGCAGGCGGGTGTTCTGGGTTTCCAGATCCACGGTCGGCATTGGCGAGGCGTCGCTGAACAGGCCTTCCACTACCAGCAGGTAGCCGCGCAGCAGGTGCCGGTTGTGTTGCTTGTAGGCCTCCCCCAGCTCCAGGATGCTCAAGGGGCCTTGGCCAGTGTGCAAGGTGTAGCGGATCAGATAATGGGGGCTGGTGCTCAGTTGCTGCTGGATGGCGTCGTGCAGCTGATAACGCGCCTCAGGCTCCATCAGGCTGGCATAGGGGGAGCCGACCAGAGCGCAGAGTTCGACGGCGGGCAGGCCGAACTGACGTTCGCAATTGGGATCGAGAAACAGCAGTGCCCAGCTCGCTTCATTCAGCCGTTCGAAACGCAACATGCCGAGCCGCGAGGGCACAGGCAACTGCGTCACTACCTCGGCCGCCATACGGCTGGCGGCATCGGGTTGGCTTTTCATGGGGAAACTCGCTTCGAAATTGCTGATCGCGCCGGGCTCGCGCCCTCTTTACTGTTGCTTGCGGCAAGGTTGCATCATGCGGCATCGACTGACAAGTAAGATGAAGGCTAAGTGCTATAAACCTGTATCGGCAGGCAGAAGGATTTCTGCAAAGTAACTTTTTTGCTGTTTGGGCTCGAGCAATGACGGGCAATTGGCGACGTTTTTCCGGCAAAAAAAAGCCCCGCCAAATTGACGGGGTTGAGGTACGAGCGTGGCGCTCGGAAAACGTGCGGTACCGGCCCACCCATGATGGGAAGGCCGGTTCGCGAGTTACAGCAGGATGGTGCGGATGTCGGCCAGCAGGTCGCTCAGACGCTTGGTGAAGCGTGCAGCGGCCGCGCCGTTGATCACACGGTGATCGTAGGACAGGGACAGTGGCAGCATCAGCTTCGGCTGGAAGGCCTTGCCGTCCCAGACGGGCTGGATGGTGGCCTTGGAAACACCGAGGATCGCCACTTCCGGCGCGTTGACGATCGGCGTGAAGCCGGTGCCGCCAATGTGCCCGAGGCTGGAGATGGTGAAGCAGGCGCCTTGCATCTCGTCCGCAGAGAGCTTCTTGGTCCGGGCTTTTTCCGCCAGGGAAGCCGCCTCGGCCGCCAGTTGCAGCAGGCTCTTCTGGTCGACGTTCTTGATCACCGGTACCAGCAGGCCATCCGGGGTGTCCACGGCGAAGCCGATGTTCACGTACTTCTTGCGGATGATCGCCTTGCCGCTGGGTGCCAGGGAACTGTTGAAGTCCGGCAGTTCCTTGAGCAGGTGCGCACAGGACTTGAGCAGCAGCGGCAGGATGGTCAGCTTGACGCCGGCCTTCTCGGCCACGGCTTTCTGTGCAACGCGGAACGCTTCCAGCTCGGTGATATCGGCCGAGTCGAACTGCGTCACGTGCGGCACGTTCAGCCAGCTGCGGTGCAGGTTGGCGGCGCCGGCCTGCATCAGACGGGTCATCGGCACTTCTTCGATTTCACCGAAGCGGCTGAAGTCCACGACCGGGATCGGCGGGATGCCCGCGCCACCGGTTGCGCCGGCAGCCGGTGCTTCCTTGGCCTTCTGCATCATCGCCTTGACGTAGACCTGCACGTCTTCCTTGAGGATGCGGCCGTGCGGACCGCTGGCGCTCACGGCGTTCAGCTCGACACCGAATTCGCGGGCCAGTTGGCGCACAGCCGGGCCGGCGTGAACTTTCGCGCCTGGTTTGGCCGGTGCGGCAACTGGAGCGGCAGCGGCAGGCGCGGCGGCGGCAGGAGCCGCTTCAGCTTTCGCCGGGGCAGGGGCCGCGGCAGGTGCCGGAGCGGCTGCCGGGGCGGCGCCCTTGACCTTGAGCTTGAGGATCAGGTCGCCGGTACCGACTTCGTCGTCCAGCTTGATCGACACGCTTTCCACGATGCCGGCGGCTGGCGATGGGATTTCCATGCTGGCCTTGTCGGATTCGAGGGTGATCAGCGACTGGTCGGCAACCACGCTGTCGCCGGCCTTGACCAGCACTTCGATGATCTTGGCCTTGCCGGCCGAGCCGATGTCCGGAACGTGAATGTCCTGGACGCTGTCGGCCACTGGCGCAGCTGCAGCAGCGGCTGGCGCAGGCGCGGCGGCAGCCGGAGCGGCGGCCTGGGCTGGTGCGGCAGTGGCAGGAGCCGCAGCACCGGCCACTTTCAGGGCCAGGATCAGGTCGCCAGTGCCCACTTCATCGTTGAGCTTGACGCTGATGCTCTCGACCACGCCGGCAGCCGGCGACGGGATTTCCATGCTGGCCTTGTCGGATTCGAGGGTGATCAGCGACTGATCAGCCTCGACGGTGTCGCCGACCTTGACCTGGATCTCGATGATCTGGGCCTTGCCCGACGAGCCGATATCCGGCACGTGCACCTGCTGTACCGAGGCAGCGGCAGGAGCGGCAGTTGGAGCGGCAGCAGCTGGCGCTGCGGCCGGCTGTGCAGGTGCAGGTGCAGCGGCTGCCGGCGCAGGGGCCGCAGCAGCGGCGCCCTCGACTTCCAGTTCCAGCAGTTCGTCGCCTTCTTTCAGGCGGTCGCCCAGCTTCACTTTCAGGCTTTTGACCACGCCGGACTTCGGCGCAGGGATTTCCATGCTGGCCTTGTCCGACTCGAGGGTCAGGATGCTCTGGTCGGCTTCGATGCGATCGCCGACCTTGACCATCAGTTCGATTACTTCACCTTCACCGCTGCCGATGTCAGGTACGCGAATGAGTTCGCTCACAGAAAGTCTCCTCAGCAGTCCAGTGGGTTGCGTTTTTCCGGGTCGATACCGAACTTGGTGATGGCTTCAGCCACGACCTTGGGTTCGATGTCGCCACGGTCAGCCAAGGCTTCCAGGGCTGCCAACACCACGAAGTGACGGTCTACTTCGAAGAAGTGACGCAGTTTCTTGCGGCTGTCGCTGCGGCCGAAACCGTCGGTACCCAGGACTTTGAATTCCTTGGACGGCACCCACTGGCGGATCTGTTCGGCAAACAGCTTCATGTAGTCGGTAGAGGCGATGACCGGACCCTTACGGCCGCTCAGGCACTCTTCCACGTAGCTCAGCTTCGGCTTCTGGCCAGGGTGCAGACGGTTGCTGCGCTCTACGGCCAGGCCATCGCGACGCAGTTCGTTGAAGCTGGTCACGCTCCACACGTCAGCGGCGACGTTGAACTCGTCACGCAGGATCTTCGCCGCTTCGCGGACTTCGCGCAGGATGGTGCCGGAGCCCATCAGTTGCACGTGGTGCGCGGCTTCGCGGGTGTCTTCTTCCAGCAGGTACATGCCCTTGATGATGCCTTCCTCGACACCTTCAGGCATGGCTGGCTGCTGGTAGGACTCGTTCATCACGGTGATGTAGTAGAAGACGTCCTGTTGCTCTTCGGTCATCTTCTTCATGCCGTCCTGGATGATCACCGCCAGCTCGTAGCCGTAGGTTGGATCAAAGGTGCGGCAGTTCGGGATGGTCCCGGCCAGCATGTGGCTGTGGCCGTCTTCGTGCTGCAGGCCTTCACCGTTGAGGGTGGTACGGCCGGCGGTACCGCCGATCAGGAAACCGCGGGTACGGCTGTCACCAGCGGCCCAGGCCAGGTCGCCGATACGCTGGAAACCGAACATCGAGTAGAAGATGTAGAACGGCAGCATCGGCTGGTTGTGGCTGGAGTACGAAGTACCGGCCGCGATGAAGGAGCTCATGGCGCCCGCTTCGTTGATGCCTTCTTCGAGGATCTGGCCCTTCTTGTCTTCGCGGTAGAACATCACCTGGTCTTTATCGACTGGCTCGTAGAGCTGGCCGACGGAGGAGTAGATGCCCAACTGACGGAACATGCCTTCCATACCGAAGGTACGGGCTTCGTCCGGAATGATCGGCACGATGCGCTGGCCGATTTCCTTGTCCTTGACCAACTGCGCGAGGATCCGCACGAAGGCCATGGTGGTGGAGATTTCGCGATCGCCGGAACCGTCGAGGATGGCCTTGAGGGTATCCAGTGGCGGAGTCGGGATGCTGAAGCTCTTGGCGCGACGCTGAGGCACGAAACCGCCCAGTGCGGCACGACGCTCGCTCAGGTAACGGGCTTCGGCGCTGCCTTCTTCAGGCTTGAAGAACGGCAGGTTTTCGATGTCGTCGTCTTTCACCGGAATGTCGAAACGATCGCGGAACAGCTTCAGGCTTTCGACGTCGACTTTCTTGGTGTTGTGCGCGGTGTTCTTCGCTTCGCCGGCGCCGGTGCCATAACCCTTGATGGTCTTGGCCAGGATGACGGTCGGCTGCTCTTTGTGGTTGACCGCCTCGTGGTAGGCCGCATAGACCTTGTACGGGTCGTGGCCGCCACGGTTGAGTTTCCAGATCTCGTCGTCGGACAGATCGGCAACCATCGCCTTGAGTTCAGGGGTATTGAAGAAGTGCTCACGGACGAACGCACCGTCCTTGGCCTTGTAGTTCTGGTACTCGCCGTCGATGACTTCGTCCATGCGGCGTTGCAGGATGCCGTCGACGTCCTTGGCCAGCAGTGGGTCCCAGAAACGGCCCCAGACCACCTTGTTGACGTTCCACTGGGCACCACGGAACACGCCTTCGAGTTCCTGGATGATCTTGCCGTTGCCGCGAACCGGGCCGTCGAGGCGCTGCAGGTTGCAGTTGATGACGAAGATCAGGTTGTCCAGCTTCTCGCGGCCGGCCAGGGAGATCGCGCCCAGGGATTCCGGCTCGTCGCACTCGCCGTCGCCCATGAAGCACCAGACTTTCTGCTTGCCGGCCGGGATGAAGCCGCGGGCTTCCAGGTACTTCATGAAGCGTGCCTGGTAGATCGCCTGGATCGGGCCCAGGCCCATGGAAACGGTGGGGAACTGCCAGAAATCAGGCATCAGCCAAGGGTGTGGATAGGAGGACAGGCCGTTGCCGTCCACTTCCTGGCGGAAGTTGTTCATCTGGTCTTCGGTGATGCGGCCTTCCATGAACGCACGGGCGTAGACGCCTGGCGATGCGTGACCCTGGAAGTAGATCAGGTCGCCGCCGTGTTCGTCGGTCGGGGCCTGGAAGAAGTAGTTGAAGCCGATGTCATACAGGGTGGCGCTGGAGGCGAAGCTGGAGATGTGACCGCCCAGGTCAGAATCTTTCAGGTTCGTACGCATGACCATGGCCAACGCGTTCCAACGTACCAGCGAGCGAATGCGGCGTTCCATGAACAGGTCGCCAGGCATGCGTGCTTCGTGGGTGACGGGAATCGTGTTGCGGTATGGCGTGGTGATGGCGTAGGGCAGTTGCGAGCCGCTGCGGGTCGCGAGTTCGCCCATACGGGTCATCAGATAGTGAGCACGGTCTTCGCCTTCTTTGTCGAGAACCGATTCCAGGGCGTCCAGCCATTCCTGGGTTTCGACGGGATCGAGGTCTTGCATGGCTTGCTCCAGGGCGGAAAGGCTTCCAGAATCGGTTGCCTGAGTTTGCGACTGGCCTTGTGGGCAGACGATTATAAATTCTTGGATTGCCGGAGGTTGATCCGGCGGCGTGTAGTTTTACTACAAATCGTCGGCCATTTCAGCCTTTCGAATGTATATACGAGTAGTAAAACTACAGAAGAGCGGCTTATGGCCTCCTGCTGCGTTGTGAGAATAATCGTTACTGTTGGTCGCTGACTAACGGGAATAGGTAATAAATTAATGCCGGCTGCTAAAAAAAACCTATTTTCAGCTATTTCTAACTTTTGTTCGACAGTCCATCAGGCTGCTCGCCCTCGATATTCCTCTCCGCCTGCCTTTTCCACGCCGATCAAGGATAGCCCATGAGTCTGCCCGCGCTTGCCCCAGTCCCCGCGATTCTCCTGCCATTGGTCAGCCGTGCAGAGCAGTCGTTCCGCGCTGCGGTGGCGGCCCTTGAAGGCGGTCCCGATGTTGCGGATTGGAGCGCCGAGCGCTGGGCCGAGTTTGCCCGGGTCAGTGCCGCCAGTGACTTCGTCATTGAACAGAGTCTGCGTGACCCTTTGATGTTGCTGGAGCTGGTGCACTCCGGTGAGCTGGACCGGGCTTTTGCACCGGGTGAGTTGTGCGCGCAGATTGCGGCGGCGGTGCAAGCGGCCGAGACCGATGATCAATTGGGCCGCGTACTGCGCCGCCAGCGCACTCGCCAGCAGGTGCGGATCATCTGGCGCGACCTGAACCGCCAGGCGAATCTGGTGCAAACCTGCCGTGACCTTTCCGACCTGGCCGACGCCTGCATCGACCAGGCCTATCAATGGCTGTATCTGCGTCATACCCAGCAATTTGGCGTGCCCACCGGCGGCCGCAGCGGCGAGCCGCAGCAGATGGTCATCCTCGGCATGGGCAAGCTGGGAGCAGTGGAACTCAACCTGTCGTCGGACATCGACCTGATCTTTGCCTATCCCGAAGGCGGCGAGACGGTGGGGGTCAAGCGTGCCCTGGATAACCAGGAGTTCTTCATTCGTCTGGGGCAGCGTCTGATCAAGGCTCTGGACCCCATGACCGTCGACGGTTTCGTGTTCCGGGTCGACATGCGCCTGCGGCCGTACGGCTCAGCCGGTGCCCTGGTGCTGAGTTTCAATGCCCTGGAGCAGTACTATCAGGACCAGGGGCGCGACTGGGAGCGCTACGCCATGATCAAGGCCCGGGTGGTGGCCGGGGATCAGGTGGCCGGGGCGCAATTGCTGGAGATGCTGCGGCCCTTCGTCTACCGCCGGTACCTGGACTTCTCCGCCATCGAGGCGCTGCGCACCATGAAGCAACTGATCCAGCAGGAAGTCCGGCGCAAGGGCATGGCCGACAACATCAAGCTGGGCTCGGGGGGCATTCGCGAGGTGGAGTTCATCGCCCAGGCCTTCCAGCTGATTCACGGTGGTCGCGACCTGAGCCTGCAGCAGCGTCCTTTATTAAAGGTGCTGGGTACTTTGGAGGGGCAGGGCTATTTGCCGGCCGCGGTGATCAGCGAGTTGCGTGAGGGCTACGAGTTCCTGCGCTACACCGAGCACGCGATCCAGGCCATTGCCGACCGGCAGACGCAGATGTTGCCGGACAATCCCCAGGACCAGGCGCGGATCGCCTTCATGCTCGGCTTTGCCGACTGGAGCGCCTTCCATGAGCAACTGATGTACTGGCGTGGGCGGGTGGAGTGGCACTTCCGCCAGGTGATTGCCGATCCTGATGAAGACGAAGGCGCTGAAAGCGAAGTGGTGGTGGGGGGCGAGTGGCTGCCGTTATGGGAGGAAGCCCAGGACGAGGAGGCCGCCTGCCGGCAGTTGCAGGAGGGTGGTTTCGTCGATGCGCCCAAGGCCCTGCGGGCACTCGCCAGCCTGCGCGGTAGTCCGCAATTGCGGGCCATGCAGCGTCTGGGGCGTGAGCGTCTGGATGCCTTTATTCCACGCCTGCTGGCTCAGGCCGTCGAACACGCCAATCCGGATCTGGTCCTGGAGCGGGTCTTGCCGCTGGTCGAGGCGGTGGCGCGGCGTTCGGCCTATCTGGTGTTGCTCACCGAAAACCCGGGCGCCTTGCGCCGCTTGCTGACCCTGTGCGCGGCCAGTCCGTGGATTGCCGAACAAATCACCCGCTTCCCTCTGTTGCTGGACGAATTGCTCAACGAAGGACGCCTGTTCAAGCCGCCCCTGGCGCCGGAGCTGGCGGCCGAGCTGCGCGAGCGCCTGACGCGGATTCCCGAGGACGACCTGGAACAGCAGATGGAGGCCCTGCGCCACTTCAAACTGGCCCACCGTTTGCGGGTGGCCGCCTCGGAGATCGCTGGCAGCCTGCCTTTAATGAAGGTCAGCGATTACCTGACCTGGCTCGCCGAGGCGATTCTGGAGCAGGTGCTGGCCCTGGCCTGGCGCCAGACCGTGGCCAAGTACGGGGCGCCACAGCGCACTGATGGCACCTTGTGTGACCCGGGATTCATCATCGTCGGCTACGGCAAGGTTGGCGGCATCGAGCTGGGCCACGGTTCCGACCTGGATCTGGTCTTTATCCATGATGGCGATCCGCAAGCGGAAACCGATGGGCCCAAACCCATAGACGGTGCACAGTTCTTCACCCGGCTGGGGCAGCGCATCATCCATCTGCTGACCACCCAGACCAACTCCGGCCAGTTGTATGAAGTGGATATGCGCCTGCGGCCGTCCGGTGCTTCGGGGCTGCTGGTGAGTTCCCTGGGAGCTTTTGCCCGCTATCAGGAAAACGAAGCCTGGACCTGGGAGCATCAGGCGCTGGTCCGGGCCCGGGTGCTGGTGGGCAGCCAGGATGTGGGCCAGGCCTTTGAAAAGGTCCGGGCCGCCGTGCTGGGTAAAACCCGCGACCTGCCCAAGTTGCGCCAGGAAGTCAGTGAAATGCGGGCCAAGATGCGTGACAACCTGGGCAGCCGCCTGACTGCCGCCGGAACCGCGGCCAACGCCTTTGAAGCCACGGCGCCGTTCGACCTCAAGCAGGACGCCGGAGGTATCGTCGATATCGAATTTATGGTGCAATACGCGGCCCTGGCGTGGTCCGAAGAGCACCCGTCATTGCTGCGCTACACCGATAACATCCGCATTCTGGAAGGGCTGGAGCAGGTTGGGCTGATGCCGGCGAGCGATGCCAGCCTGCTACGCGAGGTCTACAAGGCCTACCGTTCCGCGGCTCACCGGCAGGCGTTGCAGAATGAGGCCGGAATCATTAACGGTGATCAATTCGTGACCGAACGACGGGAAGTGTTACGAATTTGGCGCGAGCTGGGGCTAAGCTAGTCGGCATAATGCAGCCGCAATTGTATTCGGCGAGCTGCGAGGCTCGCCCCAACTGAACCGACGGTGAAGGCCGCGGTGCTGGATTCTCGAGGCGGGGAGGCGTATGCCTCCCCGGCTCGTTTATGGAAACCACATGAATATTCTGATCGTTGGGCCCAGTTGGGTCGGTGACATGGTGATGGCGCAGACACTCTTGGAGTGCCTGAAACAGCGTCATCCACAATGCGAGATCGACGTGCTGGCCCCCGAGTGGAGCCGGCCGATCCTGGAGCGCATGCCCCAGGTGCGTCGGGCCTTGAGCTTTCCTCTTGGTCACGGCGTCCTGGAACTGGCGACCCGCCGGCGGATCGGCAAGTCCCTGGCCGGCCAGTACGATCAGGCGATCCTGCTGCCCAATTCGCTGAAGTCGGCCCTGGTGCCGTTCTTCGCAGGCATCCCCAAGCGCACCGGCTGGCGCGGCGAGTTCCGCTACGGCTTGCTCAATGACGTGCGCAAGCTCGACAAAGAGCGTTACCCGCTGATGATCGAGCGCTTCATGGCTCTGGCCTATGAGCCGGGCGCCGAATTGCCCCAGCCTTATCCGCGCCCGAGCCTGCAGATCGATCCGCAAAGCCGCGAGGCGGCCCTGGCCAAGTTTGGCCTGAGCCTGGATCGCCCGGTGCTGGCGCTGTGCCCGGGAGCAGAGTTCGGCGAGGCCAAGCGCTGGCCGTCCGAGCATTACGCACAAGTGGCTGAGGCGAAGATCCGCGAGGGCTGGCAGGTCTGGCTGTTCGGTTCGAAGAACGATCATGCCGTGGGTGAAGAGATTCGCGGGCGACTGATTCCCGGCTTGCGCGAGGAATCGACCAATCTCAGCGGCGAAACCTCCCTGGCCGAGGCCATCGACCTGCTGTCCTGCGCCGATTCGGTAGTGTCCAACGACTCCGGGCTGATGCACGTGGCGGCCGCGCTGAATCGTCCGCTGGTGGCGGTGTACGGCTCCACCTCCCCGGGCTTCACCCCGCCCCTGGCGGATCAGGTCGAAGTGGTGCGCCTGGGGATCGAGTGCAGTCCGTGTTTCGATCGCACTTGTCGCTTCGGTCATTACAACTGCCTGCGCCAACTCCTGCCGCAGCCGGTGAACGAAGCCCTGCAGCGGTTGCAGGGCACTGTGGTAGAGGTCCAGTAAGTTGCGGGTACTGTTGATCAAGACCTCGTCCCTGGGGGATGTGATTCATGCATTGCCGGCGCTGACCGATGCCGCGCGAGCGATCCCGGGGATCACGTTCGACTGGGTGGTGGAAGAAGGCTTCGCCGAGATTCCTTCCTGGCATCCGGCGGTAGGCAAGGTGATTCCGGTGGCGATCCGCCGCTGGCGCAAGAATATCTGGCAGACCATCAAGAGCGGCGAGTGGCGCCGCTTCAAGCAGAGCGTGCGTTCTACCAAGTACGACCTGGTGATCGATGCCCAGGGCCTGCTGAAAAGCGCCTGGCTGACCCGTTACGTGCGCGCCCCGGTGGCGGGGCTGGACAAACACTCGGCCCGTGAGCCCCTGGCTTCGCGTTTCTACTCGCGACGCCTGGCGGTGGCCCGCGGGCAGCACGCCGTGGAGCGGGTGCGCCAGCTGTTCGCCGTGGCCCTGGGCTACGACCTGCCACAGGGCCTGGGCGACTACGGCCTGAATGTCGAAAAACTGGTGGAGCTGCCGCGCAAGAATCCCTTCGTGCTGTTCCTGCACGGCACCACCTGGGACACCAAGCACTGGCCTGAGGCCTATTGGCGCGAGCTGACCGAGCGCATGGGCATGCTCGGGGTCGAGGTCAAGCTGCCCTGGGGCAATGCTGTCGAGAAGGCCCGGGCGGAGCGTATTGCCAGTGGCCTGAAAAACGCCACGGTTCTGCCCAAGCTGAACCTGGCCGGGGTCGCCAAGGTGCTGGCCGATGCCCAGGCCTGTGTGGCCGTGGACACCGGGTTGGGCCACCTGGCCGCGGCCCTGGATGTGCCGACCATCTCCTTGTTTGGCCCGACCAATCCGGGCCTGACCGGCGCCTATGGCAAGGTGCAGATTCACCTGGGGAGCAACTTCCCCTGTGCGCCGTGCCTGCAGAAAAAATGCACCTACCAGCCCACTGCTGTGGATCAGCAACGCTATGACATCAAGCGCGAGTGGCCATTGTGCTTCACGCGCCTTAACCCCGAGCGTGTCGCCAGCCGACTGAGCACCTTGTTACTGGCTGAGGAGCCGCGCTGATGCAATTGGCTTTTGTCCTTTATAAGTATTTTCCCTTTGGCGGCCTGCAGCGCGACTTCATGCGCATTGCCCTGGAGTGTCAGCGCCGCGGGCACCAGATCCGCGTCTACACCCTGATCTGGGAAGGTGACGTGCCTCCTGGCTTTGAAGTGCTGGTGGCGCCGGTCAAGGCGCTGTTCAATCATCGTCGCAACGAAAAGCTCAGCGCCTGGATGGCGGCCGACCTGGCCAAGCGTCCGGTGGATCGGCTGATCGGTTTCAATAAGATGCCGGGGCTGGACGTGTACTACGCCGCCGACGGCTGCTTCGAGGACAAGGCGCAGAATCTGCGGCACTCCCTGTACCGTCGCTGGGGTCGCTACCGGCATTTCGCCGAGTACGAGCGGGCGGTGTTCGCCAAGGATGCCAAGACCGAGATCCTGATGATCTCCGAGGTTCAGCAGCCGCTGTTCATCAAGCATTACGACACCCCGCTGGAGCGCTTTCACCTGCTGCCGCCGGGCATTGCCCAGGATCGCCGCGCACCGTCCAACGCTGCCGAGATCCGCGCCGATTTCCGTCGTGAGTTCGCCTTGAAGGACGACGAGCTGCTGCTGGTGCAGATTGGCTCCGGGTTCAAGACCAAGGGCGTGGACCGCAGCCTCAAGGCGCTAGCGGCCCTGCCTTCGGCGCTGAAAAAACGCACCCGACTGTTTGTAATCGGCCAGGACGACCCCAAGGTATTCCAGGTACAAAGTGCCGCATTGGGGCTCAGCGACCAGGTGCAGTTCATGAAGGGGCGCAGTGATATTCCGCGTTTCCTGCTGGGAGCCGACCTGCTGATTCATCCGGCCTACAACGAAAATACCGGCACTGTGCTGCTCGAAGCCCTGGTGGCTGGGCTGCCGGTGCTGGTGAGCGCGGTCTGCGGCTACGCCCATTACATCGCCGAGGCCGAATGCGGCCTGGTGCTGGATGAGCCGTTCGAGCAGGCGCAGCTCAATCAATACCTCACCACCCTGTTGACCGACGACGCTGCACGCGCGACCTGGAGCCGTAATGGCCTGGCGTTCGCCGAGACGGCCGACCTTTACAGCATGCCGCAGCACGCTGCGGATGTGATTCTGGCGGAGCAACACCGATGAAGTTGATGCTTGCCGAACCCTTCAAGAGCCTCTGGGCCGGACGCGATGCGTTCGACGCTGTCGAGGGCCTGAAGGGCCAGGTCTACCGTGAGCTGGAAGCGCGCCGTACCTTGCGTACGGAAGTCGACGGTCGCGGTTATTTCGTGAAGATCCATCGCGGCATTGGCTGGGGCGAGATCGTCAAGAACCTGATCACCGCCAAGCTGCCGGTGCTTGGCGCCGGTCAGGAATGGCGGGCGCTGGAGCGTCTGCATCAGGTAGGCGTGCCGACCATGACTGCCGTGGCCTACGGCGAGCGCGGCAGCAACCCGGCGGACCAGCACTCGTTCATCGTCACCGAGGAGCTGGCGCCCACCGTCAGCCTTGAAGACTTCAGCATCGACTGGGTCAAGCAGCCGCCTGCGCCGGCCCTCAAGCGCGCGCTGATCGCCGAAGTGGCGCGCATGACCGGCATGATGCACCGCGCCGGGGTCAACCACCGCGACTGCTACATCTGCCATTTCCTGTTGCACACCGATCGTCCCATCACGCCTGCGGAGCTGAAACTCTCGGTGATCGACCTGCATCGTGCCCAGACCCGGCCGAGGATCACCCTGCGCTGGCGCAACAAGGACCTGGCCGCCCTGTATTTCTCCGCCCTGGATATCGGCCTGACGCGCCGCGACAAGTTGCGCTTCCTCAAGGGCTATTTCCAGCAGCCGTTGCGGCAGATCCTGGCCGAAGAAGCGGCGCTGCTGTCCTGGCTCGAAGGCAAGGCGGAAAAACTCTACGCACGTAAACAGCGGTACGGAGACGCACTCTGATGGCGAGTTGGAACCTGGACCCCGCTTATCAGGAGTTGACGCAAGATTTCGGCAGTCTGGACGCGGTATTTGCCCTGCAGGGTGAGCATCTGACCCGGGACCCTCTGTCGGAGGTTATTCGGGTCGAGCGCGGCGGCGTCAATTACTACGTCAAGCGCTATACCGGCGCCGGCAAGAACCTGCGGCGCTACCTGGGTAAGCCCCGGGTCAAGTTCGAATGGCAGAACCTCAAGCGCTTCGCCAAGTGGGGCATTCCCACTGCCGATGTGGTGGCCTGGGGCCTGGAACGTCGCTGCCTGGCTTACTCCCGGGGCGCGATGATCACTCGCGAGCTGCCGCGGACCGAGGACCTGTCGGTGCTGGCCGAGCGCAACGATCCGCGGCTCAAGGATCGGCGCTGGGTCGATGGGGTGAGTCGTCAGTTGGCCGCTTATACCCGGGTCATGCATGACCATCGCTTTACCCACAATGATTTGAAGTGGCGCAACCTGCTGATCGACGATCAGGACCGGTTGTACCTGATCGACTGTCCGAACGGCGATTTCTGGCGTGGGTTCTGGCTCAAGTACCGGATCACCAAGGACCTGGCCTGCCTGGACAAGGTGGCCAAATATCATCTGTCGGCCACTCAGCGCCTGCGTTTCTATCTGCAGTATCGCCAGCGCGATCGCTTGAGTGCCGCCGACAAGGCGCGTATTCGCCACGTGGTGAGATTTTTCGAGGGGCGCGAATGACTGATTTCCTGGCGTCCGAGGAACGTGCGCTACTGGAGCGTAACGGTCTCGGCACTTTTGACCAGTTGTGGGCTACGCAATTGGATGCGGTGGATGAGCCCAATACCAGTCGCGGCGGCAGCAGCAGCGTCTTTCGCCTGGATGTGGAAGGGCAGGGGTTCTATCTCAAGCGGCAGACCAACTACCAGACCCGGACCCTGCATCGGCCTTTCGGCGAACCGAGTTTCGCCCGGGAGTTTCGCAACATCCGGCGTTATCAGCAGTTGGGCATTCCCGCGCTGCAGGCGGTGTTCTTTGGCATGCGCAAGGTCAATGGCGAGTCTCGAGCCATACTCCTGACCCGGGCCCTGGATGGTTGGGACGATCTGGATGCGCTGCTGTCGCGTTGGGATGAGCTCAGTGAGCTCCAGCGCCAGGCGGTACTCAAGGCCTGCGGGCAACTGGCCCGGCAACTGCACAGCTTGCGTCAGGTCCATGGCTGCTTCTACCCCAAGCATATTTTCCTCCAAGGCCATGGCGAGGGTTACCGGGCGCAGTTGATCGACCTGGAGAAAACTCGGCCCTTGCTGTTCGGTCAGCGCGACCGGGTCAAAGATCTGGAACCTTTACTGCGCCGGGCTTCGGTGTGGAATGCCGACGAAGTGCGCGGCCTGTTGGCGGCCTATCTGAACCAGCCCCTGGACAGTTCCCTGGTGGGTGCCTGGGCCGCTCGTCTCAGTGCTCGCAGCAGTCACAAGGAATCTCGCTGATGCGTTTGTCCGAGCTGAAAAACAGCGGGCGCAGCCCGACCCTGCCCCTGAGCCTGGAGTTGGCGGACGCTGCCGGCCCGGCGCAGTTGCAGTTGCTGACCCTGTTGCGCGTGCTGCCGGGGCAGCGCTATGTCGGTGCCGGTGTCTGGCGTGGGCGTCCGGTGCTGGCCAAGTTGCTGGTGGGGCCTAAGGCCGCGCGGCATTTTCAGCGGGAGTTGCAGGGTGTGCGCCTGCTGGCGGAGCAGGGGCTGACCACGCCGTTGCTGCTGGCGGACGGCTTGCAGGAAGGCGAGGGCGGCTGGTTGCTCTTCGAGTTCCTGGAAGGGGCGCAAAGCCTCGGCGACGCCTGGAAGCAGGTGGAAAAGCTGCCGGTGCTGGCCGATGAGCAGACCGCGGTGTTGGCTGAGGCCCTCGGGGCTATTGCCCAGTTGCACGCCAAGGGCCTGTGGCAGGAAGACCTGCACCTGGACAACCTGTTGCGCCATGACGGCAAGCTGCACCTGATCGATGGCGCGGGGATCTGTGTCGAAGAGGCTGGCAAGCCCCTGTCCCGGCAAAAGGTCCTGGAAAACCTGGGCGTGTTCTTCGCCCAGCTACCCAAGAGCCTGGAACCCTTCACTGAAGAGTTGCTGGTGCATTACCTGCTGAGCAATGCCGAGCACGCCTTGCCCCTGGAGGCCCTGGAGAAGCAGGTGAACAAGGTGCGTGGCTGGCGCCTGCGGGACTTTCTCAACAAGGTTGGCCGTGAGTGCACGCTGTTCAGCGTGCAGCGTGGACCTTTCGCCTTGCGTGCGATTCGCCGTGAGGAAGAGGCCGCGATGCTGCCAGTGTTGGCGCAGGCCGATGCCCTGTTGGATCAGGGGCATCTGTACAAGACCGGTGGCGCCGCCAGTGTAGGCCGGGTTGAGGCCGCTGGGCGGACCCTGGTGGTCAAGCGCTACAACATCAAGGGCTTGGCTCATTGGCTCAAGCGTTTCTGGCGCCCGAGCCGGGCCTGGCACTCCTGGCGTGAAGGCAATCGCCTGGAATTCCTGGGGATTGCCACGCCCAGGCCCCTGGCGGTACTGGAGCAGCGTTTTCTCTGGTTGCGCCGTCGGGCCTACCTGGTGACCGAGTACTTGCCGGGGCCTGACATCATTGAGCGTTTTGCACCGTTCGTGGACAGTGGCGAGGCGCCTGAATCGGAGTTGCTGGCGCTGGATCGGCTGTTTGCCCAGTTGATCAGGGAGCGCATCAGTCACGGTGACTTAAAGGGCCACAATCTGTTCTGGCAGGACGATCGCTGGGCCCTGATCGATCTGGATTCCATGTGTCAGCACTCCGGTCTGAGCAGTTTTGCTCCGGCTTTTGCCCGGGATCGCGCACGTTTCATGCGCAACTGGCCCGAAAGCAGCAATTTGTATCAAGTGATTGATCGGCGGCTGCCCAAGACCGTCCAGAGCGCCGAGGCCTGACCTGCGACCTATAGCCGCTGCTGCAGGCAGCGGCTGCGGGCCGTGGCGTATGCGGCGCCCGGGCTTGGCGCTTGCCGCTAGAGGCTTGCCCCTGCTTTTACGTTATAATCCCGCCCTTTCGTTGTTTCTCGCCCCTTTGCGAGCACACTTTATTTTCAAGGCGCACTGCGCCCGCATGCAGACTAAACGAGGCTAGACCCCTGTGGCATTGACGATTCTTGGCCTGTCCGGCGCCCTTAGCCATGATCCTTCAGCAGCCCTGTACATCGACGGCAAGCTGATTGCCGCCGCTGAAGAAGAGCGTTTCGTGCGCGACAAGCATGCAAAGAACCGCATGCCCTACGAGTCGGCGAAGTTCTGCCTGGAGCAGGCCGGGATCAAGCCTTCCGACGTTGACGTGGTAGCGATTCCGTTTGCCCCGATCAGCCTGTTCGGCAAGGCTCGCTGGCATTACGCCAAGCGCTACTGGTACGCCCCGGACCGCGCCCTGGACGCGATCCTGATGGGCAACCGTCGCTACAAGCGCTATCGCAAGAAGATCGTCTGGTGCCTGGAGCAACTGGGTTTTGACCCGAAAAAGGTCAAGATCGAGCCGGTGGAGCACCACCTGGCCCACGCCTCCAGTGCCTACCACTGCTCGGGCTTCAAGGAGAAGACCGCGATTCTCGGCATCGACGGCAAGGGCGAATACGCCACTACCTTCTTCGGCTACGGCGAAAACGGCAAGATCCACAAGATCAAGGAGTTCTTCGATCCGGACTCCCTGGGCGGCCTCTATGGCGCGATCACCGAGTTCCTCGGCTTCGAAATGCTCGACGGCGAGTTCAAGGTCATGGGCATGGCGCCTTATGGCGACGCCAGCAAGTACGATTTCTCGCGCCTGGCCAGCTTTGAAAACGGCGAACTGGTGATCAACACCGACTACGCCAACGTCATTGGCCTGCGTCGCTACAAAGAGAAGGGCAAGGGTTTCTACTTCTCGCCAAAACTCATCGAGTGGCTGGGTCCCAAGCGCGAAGGCGACATCGCCGACGAGCCTTACATCCACTACGCCGCGAGCATGCAGGCGCTGTTCGAAAAACTGGCCCTGCAGATGATCGACCACTATCTGGGCGACGTCCTCAAGGAAACCGGCAAGCTGGCTTTCGCCGGCGGCTGCGCGCTGAACGTCAAGCTGAACCAGAAGATCATTGCCCGTCCTGAAGTCAAAGAGCTGTTCGTGCAGCCGGCTTCCGGCGACGCCGGCACCGCCGTGGGCGCTGCTGCGTACGTTTCCCATGCCCGTGGGGTGCCGGTAGAGAAGATGGAACACGTCTATCTCGGCCCGTCCTACAGCAACGAAGACGTGATCGCAGCCTGTGCCCGTCACCCGAACAAACCGGCTTGGCGGCAGATCGACAACACCCCGGAACGCATCGCCAAGATCATGGTCGATGGCAACCCGGTGGCCTGGTTCCAGGGCCGCATGGAGTTCGGTCCACGGGCCTTGGGCGGTCGTTCGATCATTGGTTGCCCGAGCGCCGTGGGCGTTGCCGACCGGATCAACGAGCAGATCAAGTTCCGCGAGCGCTGGAGGCCTTTCTGCCCGTCGATGCTCGACACCGTCGGTCCGCAGATGATCAAGGTCGACCACCCGGCACCATTCATGACCTTCACCTTCGAAGTGGCTGAAGAGTGGAAGACCCGGGTGCCGGAAGTGGTTCACGAAGACGGTACATCCCGGGCCCAGGTGCTAAAGCGCGAATACAACCCGCGCTACTACGACATGATGAAGGCGTTGGAAGTCCTGACTGGTAACGGCGTGTCGCTGAACACCTCGTTGAACCGCCGTGGCGAACCGATGATCTGCTCGCCGACCGATGCCCTGAACATGTTCTACGGTTCCGATCTGCAGTACCTGATCATGGAAGACATTCTGGTGGTCAAAGACGGCGTGGACCCTTATGACACGCTCGGCTGAACGCCATGTGCTGCAGTTTTGCCACGGCTATGACGGGCCGTTCCTGGACTGCGCCCGGCAATATGCCAACTTGTTCGCGGGCAGCGGCTATCGGGTGACCACGGTGTTTCTCACCGGGGCCGCCGATGCCGAAGTGGCTGCCGGCTGTGCGTCCGATGAAGTGCTGTTCATGGAATACAGCTCCAAGGCCATTCGTGGCCTCAAGCTGGGTGCCATTCGTGACCTGCGCAAGATTGCCGCCTCGCGCAATTTCAGCTTTTGCATCGCTCACCGCTTCAAGCCGATCTACATCGCTTTGTTGGGCACCCGCTTGCCGGTAGTGGGTGTCCATCACGCCTTTTCCGACTACAAGCGCCGTAGCCGGCAGATCTTCGCTGGACTGTTTCGCAAGCGCCTGAGCCTGTTGGGGGTCTCTGATGCGGTGCGTGACGACATGCGTGCCTGCCTGCCCAAATGGCCTGCGGCGCGCATCCAGACCCTGTACAACCGCATCGACCTGGAAGCCTTGCAGGCCAGCCAGCTGGACGCGGCCCAGGCCCGCAGCGAGCTGGGCCTGTCCGCGGATGCCTGGATTGTCGGCAACGTCGGACGCCTGCACCCGGACAAGGATCAGGCCACTTTGCTGCGGGGCTTTGCCGCCGCCGTGCCGCAATTGCCGCAGCAGAGTCAGCTGGCCATCCTGGGGACCGGACGCCTGGAGAAGGATCTGAAATCCCTGGCCCGTGAACTGGGCGTGGCTGATCGTGTGCTGTTCCTCGGGCAGGTGCCGGACGCTCGGCGCTATTTCCGTGCGTTCGACGTATTTGCCTTGAGCTCCGATCACGAACCCTTTGGCATGGTCCTGCTGGAAGCCATGGCGGCCGGTGTGCCCTTGCTGGCCACCGCCTGCGGCGGTGCAAAGGAAGTGGTAGAGGGTGTGGGTATTCTGTTCCCCCTGGGAGACGCCGAGCACATGGCTCAAGGGCTGCAGCACCTGGCCGCGATGGATGACCATCAGCGCCGGGTCTGTGCCGAGTTGATGCTCGATCGCCTGCGCGAGCGTTTCTCCGACCGTGCTGTACGGGACGTATTCTGGCGTTTGCCGCAAGTCACCGATCTGACCGCGAGGGGCTGATGCTCAATCGATTTCAAGGCTGGCGCGAACGTGGCTGGTCAGTCATTGACGCGTCGACCTATGCCGATGCCTGGCAGCGCTTTGGTGGCAGCGTGGCGACCCATCCGTTGGTGGTGGAGCAACTGGCGGACCTGGCGCAGATTCCCGTGCGTTATCTGGCCTGGGAACAGGACGGCCATCTGCAGGCGGCCATTGCCACCTGGGGGCGGGACCTGGCGCTGTCCAAGGACGTGCTCAAGCGAGCCGGCAAGAAGGGGTTGTTCGATATCGGCAATGCCGAGCTGATCCTGCCGGCCGCCGCGGATGCCCAGGCCGTGCTGCGTCATCGCGGGCGTTATCTCTCCGCGCTCAACGAAGGGCGCTTCACCGCCCTCAGGCCTCAGGCCGAACAGTTGGCCATGGCTCGCACCCCGGAAGAGTTGTCGAAGAAGTTTCGCTACAACCAGCGCCGCGAACTGCGCCTGCTGGAAGAGGCCGGCGGCGTGGTGCGTGCAGTCACTGATTTCACCAGTGCTGAGCTGGCGGCGATCTACTGTGATCTGTTCCAGCGTCGCTGGGGCTTTGCCGCGACGGGGGCCGAGCGCATGGCCGAGGTACTGGAGCGCCTGCGCGAGCTGCTGATCGGCTCGGTGATCTTCCTCAACGATGCGCCCATTGCCGTGCAGTTGATCTACCGGGTCG
Source organism: Pseudomonas sp. B21-059 (assembly GCF_026016285.1). NCBI lineage: Bacteria > Pseudomonadati > Pseudomonadota > Gammaproteobacteria > Pseudomonadales > Pseudomonadaceae > Pseudomonas > Pseudomonas sp. B21-059. The sequence goes on from NZ_CP087201.1 coordinate 574,526, forward strand.
AAGCCCCGCAGTGGATCAGCGTCGAGTACGTCAATGGCGGGGTCGATCCTGAGACACGGGAGTTCAGCCCCGGCAGTGTGCTGAGTTTCCTCAATACCCAGAGCGCCTGGGAGCAGGCCCGGACCTTGAACAAGCCCCTGCGCTTTTCCTTCGGTCGCGCCGACCGTGAATACAAGGATCGTTGGTGCAATCCTGTGCCGGTTTTCCAGGTGTGAGTCCGTCCATGAGTCGCAAGCAGCAATTGCTCAAGCGCCACCGGCGCAACAAACGAATCGTCCTGTTGGCGGGGCTGGTCCTGTTGCTGCTGGTGGGGGTGCTGGTGGCCTGGTGGTTGCCGCTGCTGTTGGCGGTGCTTGGCTGGCTGGCTCATGAAGCCTGGTTTGCCGATCACCTGTTCTATTCGCCCAAGGATGACTACTGCTACGACTTCGGCAGTGAAGCCCGGCAGATCGCGGTGCGCCTGGAAGCGGGACGTCTGCGGCTGGATCCGGCGCCCGAGTTGGGCGCGGATGAAACCCTGATCCTCGGAGTGCAGGTCAAGAGCTCCTGGATCGGACGCTTTCTCGATCCGGCCATTGAAGTGCTGGGCGGCCCGACGCTCGATCGCCAGGCGTTCGAGCGAGGCGTCGATGGCCTGCGTTATCTCAACCTTAGCGGCCTGGCTGGCCCGCTGCTCGGCGGCGAGCTGCAATTGCGTGGGCGATTCTGTCGGATTCAGGTCCAGCCGCAGTTGATGGCCTGGCGCGACCCCGACTACCGACGCCAGCGAGTGATGGTGATTGCTCCCCATGCCGACGATGCTGAACTGGCAGCCTTTGGCTTGTACAGCCAGGCCGACGAAGCCTGGATCGTGACCCTGACAGCGGGGGAAATCGAGGCTGAGCATTATCAGGCCATGGGTATGAATGCTGCCGAGGCCGCGCGAATCAAGGGCCGTTTGCGAGCCTGGGACAGTATCGCTGTGCCGCGTTGGGCGGGAGTGCCTGAAGCCCACTGCGTACAGCTGGGGTACTTCTGTCTGCAACTGCCTGCCATGCAGGCCGCGCCGCAACAGCCGGTGGCCTCGCGTGAGGCGCAGTTGAGCGATATCCGCCTGTTCCGCCAGTTCAATCCGTTCCCGCTACCAGCCGATCGGGATGGGCTGCCGACCTGGGACAACCTGTTGGCTGATCTGCGCGAGCTGCTGCTCAAGGCGCGGCCCGAAGTGCTGGTGCTGCCCCATCCGTCACTGGACCCTCATCCTGACCATATCTGTGCCCAGGCGGCGGTGATGCAGGCGCTGGAGGGGTTGGACTGGCAGCCGACCACCGTGCTTGGCTATGCCAATCACCTGCATGACAACGACCGCTGGCCAATGGGTGATTCGGGTGCGGGCATTGCTTTGCCGCCGGTGTTCGATTCGACGACAGTGTTGCGTCCCTGGTGTTTGCCACTGTCCCAGGTTGAGCAATATGACAAGGCCATGGCCTTGGGCATGATGCATGACCTGCAGCCGAGAATGCCGTTCAAGCGGCGTCTGCGCAGGTCGATACAATGGCTTCTGGCTAGTAGAGTGCCTTCGACCCTGGGAGAGAATGAGTTCTTTCGCAAGGCAGTGCGGCGGCACGAACTGTTCTGGCTGTTGCGGCAGCGATAAAACCGGCATAAACACAGGAATCTGTTGTGCCCCTAACCTGACAGCGAGTCTTTTGTGATCAATCCACGCCCGCGAATCCTGTTTCTCATGCCCTATTTCGGGCGCTGGCCATTCTGGCTGCCGTTTTTTCTCGAAAGCTGCCGACGCAATCCGGATATCGACTGGTTGTTTTTCAGCGATTGTGGGATTCCGGAGAATCTGCCGCCGAACGTCCAGTTTGAAAGCATCAGCTTTGCTGATTATTGCGCCTTGGTGTCCCAGCGCCTGAACATCGATTTTGCGCCCAATGCGGCTTACAAGCTCTGTGATATCAGGCCTGCAATGGGTTATATCCATATTGATCGGCTGCAGGGCTACGACTTTTGGGCTTTCGGCGATATCGATCTGGTCTACGGTGACCTGCGGGCCTACTTCACCGCAGATCGTCTGGCGAAGTATGACCTGTTCTCCACCCACGAGCGTCGCGTCGCTGGGCACTTGTGCCTGATACGCAACAGCGCCCGCCAGCTTGAATTGTTCAGGCAGATCAAGGATTGGCAGACGCGCTTTACCGACCAGCAGCATCATGCACTGGATGAAGGGGCGTTCAGTCGGATTTTTCTCTGGCGCAAGAACTTCCCGAAGCCGCTGTTCAAGCTGGTGGGCAAGTTCAATCCATGGCGTCGTCGCAGCGAGTTCACTGAGGCGTTCAGCACGCCGGGCGGAGTGATCGACTGGCATGACGGCAGTCGTGATTTTCCAACGCGCTGGTACTGGAAGGATGGGCATCTGACCAATGACCGCGACGGCGACCGCAGTTTTCCGTATTTCCACTTTGTGTGTTGGAAGCGCAATGAGTGGTCGGATTTGCCTGAGCAGGATGCCAAGGTGGTCCAGGCCCTGGCCAGCGAGTCTTCCTGGGTCATCGATGCCACAGGTTTCCACCGGGGAGAGTTATGAGTCAGCGCTTCAAGGTCCTGCAATTGCAACCGGACTACAACGTCAAATCCCACGACTTCGCCGACCTGGCGGAGCAGATCGTCAAGGCCTTGCCGGCTGACCGGTACGAGATGACGGCGGCCTTCCTGCGTGGGCGACCCGGGCCGGCTGATCCGGTCAGCCGGGCCGATCATTCGGTGTATTTCGAGTTTTCCGACAAGGCCCTGAAAGGCATGCGTCTGCGGGCCATGTGGCGGTTGTATCAGTTCTGCCGCAAGGAAAAGTTCGATGTGGTGATCTGCAATCGCTTCAAGCCGGTGAACATGATGCTGACCCTCAACCGTTGGTTGAAGGTCCCACTGTGCATTGGCATCTCCCATGGTTTCGGTGAGTACGACCGGCTTTACCGGCGGCGCCAGACCCAGCGCCTGATCGACCGGCACTGGCGTTTTGTCGGTGTATCGCCCGCGGTCAAGCAGTACCTGCTGGATTGCCAGTGCGGTTTCACCGACCAGAACACTTGGGCGATCACCAACGCCATCGATATCGAACAGGCCGAAGCCTTGCAGCACTCCCGCGAGCGCTCTCGTGAGTTGTTGGGGCTGGACCCTTCCGTGCGCCTGATCGGTGCGCTGGGGCGCCTGGTGCCGGTCAAGGGCCACACTTACCTGCTGCAGGCATTTGCTCAGCTCAAGGACAAGTACCCGCAGACTCAGTTGGCGATCATTGGCGCCGGGCGCGAAGAGGCCAATCTGCGCGCCGAGATCGAGCGTCTGGGCCTGCAGGGTCGGGCCCACCTGCTGGGCTTCAAGGAGAACGCACTGCAGTATGTGCGTGCCTTCGATATCTGGACCATGCCGTCATTGGCCGAAGGCTTGGGCCTGGCGTTGCTGGAAGGCATGAGCGGGCAGTTACCGGTGATCGCTTCCAATGTACCGGCCATGCTGCCGCTGATTGAAGGGGCCGGTGGCCTGGCGGTTGAGCCGGCCAATGTGCCGGCGCTGACGGCGGCATTGGACAATTACCTGGGGCTCTCCGATGAGGCGTTGGCCGATAAGGGCCAGCAAGCGTACCGCTATCTGCAGAAAGAACATGATATCGAGGTGTTCCGCGAGGAATACCGGCAATTGATCGACTCGGGATTGAGTCAGGCGGGCAAGAGGCAGCAATGACAGACCAGCAACCTGTGGTGACGGTAATCATCGCCTCCTACAACCACGCACCCTATATCGAGCAGAGCATTCTCAGCGTGCTCAACCAGACCTATTCGAACATCGAACTGCTGGTGGTGGATGACGGTTCCAGCGATGACAGCGTTGAGCGTATCCGGCGGTTGCAGGCGTTGCATGGTTTCGACTTCCGCGTCCAGCAGAACCAGGGGCTGACCAATACCCTCAATGGCGCCATCGCTCGGGCCAAGGGCAGCCTGATCGTGCCCTTCGGCTCCGACGACATTATGCTGCCCGAGCGTATCGCGACTCAGGTGGCATACCTGGACGGCAAGCCGGAGGTCGGGATCTGCGCCGGCAATATTGAGTTGATCGACAGCGATGGCAACCTGTTTCCCGAAAATCGCCAGCGCCGTGATGTACCGTTCCGGCGTCTGGATTTCGATGACATGTTCCTTGAGCGCAAGCCTTACCCGCCTGCGCCGACGTTGATGATTCGCTGTGAGGCACTGGAGAAGGTCGGTGGTTTCGACCCGAATATCCGCCTTGAGGACTTGCTGATCGAGCTGAAGATCACCCATGCGGGCTACTTTATCGACGGCTTGAACGTAGTGATGGCGCGTTATCGCAAGCATGCCACCAACTCCTACAAGAACAACCGATTCATGATCGACAACATCCTGCGCACCTACGCTCTGTTCAGTGAGCATCCGCTGTACGAGGAGGTTCGCTACAAGTTCCTCAGTTCGATGTTCCTCAAGGTGTCCAATCGCGATCGGAAACTGGCTCGCGAATTGTTGGCGCAGATTCCGTTCAAGGCCTGGAACAAGAAAACCTGGCGTGGACTGGTCCGCCTGTATTTTTCGCCGCTGGAAAAAGACTGAAGGGGCGCCGGAGCATGGGCTGGATTCAACGCTTTCTTGAAAAGCGCGCCAAGCGTGCGATCCGCAAACTGCCGAAAATCGAACGCGGCGTGGTGCGCTTCCAGCAGCGTTATCCGGGGTACAGCATTGGCCGCGGCAGTTATGGCTTGCCTGAGGTGCATGACTGGCAGGAAGGTTCGACCCTGAGCATCGGTGCTTACTGCTCGATCGCCGAAGGCGTGCAGATTTTTCTTGGTGGTCACCACCGTGCGGATTGGGTCAGCACCTACCCCTTTCCCGCAATGCTACCCCAGGCCGCGCATATCAGCGGTTACGCCGGCACCAATGGCGATGTGCGGGTGGGCAGTGATGTATGGCTGTGCTCCAACAGCACACTGTTGTCCGGTGTGACCATTGGCCATGGCGCGATTGTCGCGGCGGGGGCTCTGGTCACCAAGGATGTGGAGCCCTATGCGGTGGTCGGTGGCAATCCGGCGCGCTTCCTGCGGTGGCGCTTCCCCGAAGAACAGCGCCAGCAGTTGTTGCAGAGTGCCTGGTGGGACTGGCCGGAAGCCGAGTTGCACGGGCTTGCCGACAAGCTGTGCAGTGATGATATCGAAGGCTTCCTGGCCTATGCCCGGCAGCGTCAGGCCTGACGTTCAGCGGCTCAATCCCCTATGACCTGATTCCCTGACAGCCTTGTGCGACTGTCAGGGTGCAGATGTGGTTGCAGGGTTTCAGTGAGCGCCTTGGCGCTCGTCGTTCGCAGGCAGTTGCTTCAGCAGGCCGGTTGCACGGGACATCGAGGTAGGCAGCGCATACCCCGCCTGTAGTGCATTCAGGTGCTCCTGGAACAGCCAGTTACTGTCTTCGCTATAGCGCTGCATGTGCCGCAGATTGCGCTGGCGCAGTGAAGTTCTCAGCGAGGAGGGGTAAACCCGCAAATCGGCAAGATCGATCAGGCCGAATTCGCCGTTCTCCAGGACCAGCACATTGGCCAGGTGAAGCGAGCGAAAGTACACCCCTTGTTCATGCAGGCGAGCCATGAACGTACCGAAGTCCTTGATCAACTGCGCGCGCTCTTCTGCCGAGCCTGCCAATTGCAGGCGCTGGCGTAGGGTCTGCCCAGGCAGTGGCTGGTAGCGCACGGCGTTGCTGCCGTCGGCAAGTCGGTACAGGCCCAGGATGACCGGGGTGGTAATGCCCAGATCACGCAGTTGCTCGCTGTTTGCGGCAAAGCGCTCGGAGTAGGGGTTGAACCCTCCCGAGGTGTACCAGCGACGAGGGCGGAACAGCTTGAAGAAACTGCCATCCTCCAGACGCAGGACCTTGGGCCCCAGGCCATCGGCTTCGATGACCTGGGCATTGGCGAGCAGTTGTTCGGCTGCGGCCGGGGGCAGTGAGGCTACCTGCACAGGTGGCGAACGTCTGGCGCGCTGGTGAATGCACAGGGCGGCGATCATGGCCAGGGGGATCCACAGCAGGAACCAGTGCTCCTTTGGACGCGAAAGAATCCCGCCGCCTTCTGTCAGGCCGGCGCCAATGCCAAAGACCAACCAGCTGGAAGCCAGGATCAGCAACGGTGTGGTACGAAGCTGCCAGCTCTTGAGCAGGGCCCAGGCCTGCATGAACAGCCACGGCAGCAGGCCGAAGATGCCCACATAGTAGAGAACCCCCAGGGCGAAGTTGTGTGGCTCTTCCAGAAGGAAGCCGATACCCGGGTCCAGGGACAGGCTGGCGTTATAGCCATGACCGATCCAGGGATGATTGACGATCTGCTCCAGCGCTAGGCGCCAGAGGTCGAAGCGCGAAGAGCTGCCACGCTCCAGAAGCATCTGCGAGAACAGGAGCAGGACCGCCGCGCCGCCTACTGCCATGCCCGCAAGCAACATCAACGAGCGGCGGTTCCAGCTGATGAAGCTCAGCCAGAGAGCGGCCAGGGTCAGCCCCACCAAGGGCGTCCTGGAGCCGGTGGCAATCAGTGCGGCAAACATGATGGCCATTGCCGGAATGCTCAGCCAGAGCATCTGGTAGCGGCGACAGGTCATGCTCAGGCTCAGCCAGTAGACGCAGAAGAAACCGAAGACGTGGGAGCTCAGCAGCGGATTGTCAAAGGCTCCGACACCCACCATGCGCAGATCGGGGGTGTGGTAGCGAACGAAGACGTACAGGTTGAAGATCGAGGCGAGCAGGGCAACGATCGCCGCGCAGAAGATCAGTGGCTGCACTATGTCATTGCGATAGCGCACCAGCAGGGTACAGCCGGCGAACAGCATCAGCGTATGCAAAGGGGTCTTGATCTCTCCCAGCACGCTGTCGACCGGCGGGCTCCAGGCCAGGCTGACGATGGCCCAGGTACAGAACAGCAGCATGGCGATGAAGATAGGCTCGCGCAGCAGTCCTTTCAGTTCGCTGGGGCGTGTGCACAAGGCAATCAACGTCGGGATGCTGAACAGGCCGTAGTACAGCTTGTGCAACTGACTGCGGCCGGGGAGGAAAAACAGCGCGCAGAGCAGCAATAGATACCCTAGCGGCAGAATCCACAGGCAAATGAAATCGAATACTCGATTCGACGTGTTGCGAAGAGCGTTGGGTTGCATGCTTAGACGTTCATCCCGGAAGTTAAGCCGGCAATCATAGCGATTAATACTAGGTGGTGTCGTTGGTCAGCTGAACAATCTCGGTCCCTTGGGAGTGCCGGTACCTCGAACAAGCTGTGCTAAAGTCAGCCTCCTTTTTGACGACATTCCCGTGATATGACCGACTCCAGTCCCAGCGCAAGCCCTTCGAGCTTGAAAATCTACTTCCGTCTGCTTGGCTATGTGCGGCCCTATATTGGTCTGTTTCTCATCAGCATCGTCGGGTTCCTGATCTTCGCTTCGACCCAGCCCATGCTCGGCTACATCCTCAAGTATTTCGTCGATGGCCTGTCCAATCCCGAGGCTGCGCTGTTTCCCACTGTGCCCTACCTGCGAGACATGCGGCTGCTGCAGGCGGTGCCACTGTTGATCGTGCTGATCGCTGCCTGGCAGGGCCTGGGTTCCTACTTGGGCAACTACTTCCTGGCCAAGGTTTCCCTGGGCTTGGTGCATGACCTGCGGGTGCAGTTGTTCAACAACCTGTTGACCCTGCCCAACCGCTACTTCGACAAGCACAACTCGGGACACCTGATCTCGCGCATCACGTTCAACGTGACCATGGTTACGGGGGCCGCGACCGATGCGATCAAGGTGGTGATCCGCGAAGGCATGACGGTGATCTTCCTGTTTGCCTCGTTGTTGTGGATGAACTGGCGCCTGACCCTGGTGATGATTGCCATCCTGCCGCTGATTGCGATCATGGTGCGTACCGCCAGCAAGAAATTCCGTAAGCAAAGCAAGAAGATCCAGGTGGCCATGGGCGACGTGACTCACGTTGCCTCGGAAACCATCCAGGGCTATCGCGTGGTACGCAGCTTTGGCGGCGAGACCTATGAGCAGCAGCGCTTTCTGGCAGCCAGCCAGGGCAATACCGACAAGCAACTGCGCATGACCCGCACCGGCGCGATCTACACGCCGCTGCTGCAACTGGTGATCTACAGCGCCATGGCGGTGCTGATGTTCCTGGTCCTGTATCTGCGTGGCGATGCGTCGGCGGGGGAAATGGTGGCCTACATCACCATGGCCGGGTTGCTGCCCAAGCCCATTCGTCAGCTGTCGGAAGTCAGCTCCACCATCCAGAAAGGCGTGGCCGGCGCGGAAAGCATTTTCGAACAGTTGGACGTCGAGCCCGAGGTCGATCATGGCACGGTGGAACACGCCAGCATCAGCGGACACCTGGAAGTGCGTAACCTGAGCTTCACCTATCCAGGTACCGAGCGTCAGGTGCTGGACGACATCAGCTTCAGCGTCGAGCCCGGAAAAATGGTCGCCCTGGTGGGGCGTTCCGGCAGCGGCAAGTCGACCCTGGCCAACCTGATCCCGCGCTTCTATCACCATGACAAGGGCCAGATCCTTCTGGACGGCACCGAGGTTGAAGATTACCGCCTGCTGAACCTGCGTCGGCATATCGCCCAGGTTACCCAGCACGTCACCCTGTTCAGCGACACCGTGGCCAACAACATTGCCTATGGCGACCTGGCCGGGGCACCGCGGGCGGACATCGAAAAGGCCGCGGCCGACGCCTACGCCATGGACTTCATCGCCCAGTTGCCAGAAGGCCTCGACACTCAGGTGGGGGAGAACGGCGTGCTGCTTTCGGGTGGCCAGCGTCAGCGCCTGGCGATTGCCAGGGCCTTGCTGAAGAACGCTCCGCTGCTGATTCTCGACGAGGCCACCTCAGCCCTGGACACCGAGTCCGAGCGGCATATCCAGGCTGCCCTGGACAAGGTCATGAAGGGACGTACCACCCTGGTGATTGCGCACCGTCTGTCCACTATCGAGAAGGCGGACATGATCCTGGTCATGGATCAGGGACGGATTGTCGAGCGCGGCACTCACGCCCAGTTGCTGGCCCAGAATGGCTACTACTCGCGGTTGCACGCCATGGGTCTGGAAGAGCCTGCACCCACCGGGATCGCCTGAGTCTTTCCGGGGAGCGAGCCCGCTCGTTCCCCGGAGCCTCCAGGGTGTGCAAGGCACCTTGGCATCATTTGTATGGCCCGTCTTACAGTCTTGACCAAGGCTAAATAATTCTGCGTTTCACGCTTGTTATGGTTCCCGCCTGAATCTTCGAATGGATCGAGAGGGCCATCCTTCTCGCGTGGGTACCGCAATGCTGCAACGTTTTGTGTGGAAGTTATTACCCAAGACCCAGCGTCATTTCCTGTTGGGTCGCCTGTCGGTGGTGGATCGTCAGGTGGTGAACAAGTCCATGTCCGCCAATGTGCGGTTCCCCGATGCTTTTGCCCGTCATTCCTGTCTGTTTATCCATGTTCCCAAGTGTGCCGGCAGCAGCGTCTGTTCGGCCCTGTTCGACGGGTGGATGCCGGGGCATCTGCCGTTGTACTGGTATGAGCAACAGTTCCCCCGGGAGTTTTCCAGCAGCTTCAAGTTCGCCTTCGTCCGCGATCCCCTGGAACGCGCCTATTCGGCCTATGCCTTTTTGCGGGGCAACCGCCTGGGGCGACGGGATCAGGCGGCCCAGAGCCTGGTGACGCACTACCGGGACTTCGACGACTTCGTCGGCCGCTGGCTGCACTCGGAGAATATCCACAGGCAGATGCATTTCGCGCCCCAGAGCGACTTCCTCACCGACTCCCTGGGGCGCCTGGCCCTGGACTTCATCGGCTATCAGGAATACTTGCAACGTGACTTCCAGCTGTTGTGCCAGCAGTTGGGGGTCGATGCCCAACTGCCCCATGTCAACGGCACTGCTCAACGCCGCACTACCCCTGTCAGGGAATTCTGCTCGGTACGCACCCGTCGCCTGGTGCGCCGTGTCTATCAACGCGACTACGAGATGCTGGGTTATGAATAAGCTCGCTTGTGCGCCTTTGGAGCAACTGCAGATCCGCCCCTACAGCCTGTCGCTGTCCATCGAGGCCCGGGCCGCCCTCAAGCAGCAGAAGCCCTGTTGTCTATGGCTGACGGGCCTGTCGGGGGCCGGCAAGTCGACCCTGGCCAACCTGCTGGAACTGCGCCTCAACGAGTTGGGCATGCATACCTTCGTCCTTGATGGTGACAATGTGCGCAGTGGGCTGTGCCGTGACCTGGGAATGGGGGCCGAGGCACGCAAGGAAAATATCCGCCGCATGGCCGAGGTGGCGCGGCTGATGGTGGAGGCTGGGCTGTTGGTGATCGTGTCGGCGATTTCACCGTTTCGCGCCGATCGTGATGCTGCCCGGGCGCTGTTCGGGGCTGGACAGTTTATCGAGGTGTACATCAGCACGCCGTTCCAGGCCTGTGCCCGGCGTGACCCCAAGGGCCTGTATCAGGCGGCCCTGGAGGGCCGTATCAAGGATTTCACCGGGCTCGACAGTCCTTACGAAGCGCCGCTGCAAGCCGATTGCGAGATCGATACGTCCTGCGTGGAGTTGCCGGAGGCGATCCGCCAGCTGCTGCAACTGCTGCCGTGCAAATGAATCGTAGAAAATCTTCGCCGGCCTCACTCAAGGCATAGAACTAGGCGGCGCCAACCCTGTGTTAATATCGCGCCCCTGTTCATTTTGTATGTGGGATGCTCCATGAAGTTGTCCATGCCGCGATTCGATCAAGCCCCTGTCTTGGTGGTCGGCGATGTCATGCTCGACCGTTACTGGCATGGTGGTACCTCACGGATTTCCCCTGAGGCGCCGGTGCCGGTGGTCAAGGTCGAGCAGATCGAGGACCGCCCGGGTGGTGCCGCCAACGTTGCCCTGAACATCGCCGCACTCGGTGCGCCCGCCTCCCTGGTCGGGGTGACCGGTGACGATGAGGCTGCCGACAGCCTGGCCAACAGCCTGCAAGGTGCGGGCGTACGTGCACTGTTCCAGCGCATTGCCCACCAGCCGACCATCGTCAAGCTGCGGGTCATGAGCCGTCACCAACAGCTGCTGCGCATCGACTTTGAAGAACCCTTTGCCACCGACGCCCTGGCCCTGGCGGCCGAGGTCGACGCTTTGCTCGACGGCATCAAGGTGCTGGTGCTGTCCGACTATGGCAAAGGCGCTCTGCGCAACCATCAGGTGCTGATCGCGGCCGCGCGGGCCCGTGGCATTCCGGTGCTGGCGGACCCCAAGGGCAAGGATTTCTCCATCTACCGTGGTGCCAGCCTGATCACGCCGAACCTCAGCGAGTTCGAAACCATCGTCGGCGGCTGCGCCGACGAGCACGAACTGGTGAGCAAGGGCGCCAAGCTCATGCACGATCTGGAGCTGGGGGCGCTGCTGGTGACCCGTGGCGAGCACGGCATGACCCTGTTGCGTCCGGATCATCCGGCCTTGCATCTGCCGGCCCGTGCCCGTGAAGTGTTCGACGTCACTGGGGCCGGTGATACCGTGATTTCGACCCTGGCGGCAGCGATTGCCGCCGGTGAAGAGCTGCCCCACGCGGTGGGCCTGGCCAATCTGGCCGCGGGCATTGTGGTTGGCAAGCTGGGTACGGCGGCCATCAGTGCACCGGAGCTGCGTCGGGCGATCCAGCGCGAGGAAGGTTCCGAGCGCGGTGTTCTGAGTCTCGATCAGCTGTTGCTGGCCATCGATGATGCCCGGGCGCACAACGAGAAGATCGTGTTCACCAATGGCTGCTTCGACATCCTTCACGCGGGGCATGTGACCTACCTTGAACAGGCCCGGGCTCAAGGGGACCGATTGATCGTGGCGATCAACGACGATGCTTCGGTCAGCCGCCTCAAGGGGCCTGGACGTCCGATCAACAGTGTCGACCGGCGCATGGCGGTGCTGGCGGGGCTGGGGGCCGTGGACTGGGTGATCAGCTTTTCTGAAGGCACTCCGGAAAACCTGCTGTCCCAGGTCCGCCCGGACGTGCTGGTCAAGGGTGGCGACTACGGCATCGATCAGGTGGTGGGCGCCGATATCGTCACGGCGTATGGCGGCACGGTGAAGGTGCTGGGATTGGTGGAGAACAGCTCGACCACCGCCATCGTCGAGAAGATCCGCAAGACCGACAAGGCCCAGTAACGGTTGCAGTCTGAAAAAACGGCGCCTGCTCCAGGCGCCGTTTTTTTTGCCTCAGCCTTGGCGCCTGGCCTTGGCGGGAACCATCTTGCGCAGGATCTGCCGGGCCTTGCCGGTCAGGCGCGAAAGTTTCGAGTCCTTTTCCGGTTCGCTCAGGCCTCGTTGCCTGAGCCAGTCCTTCCAGCGAATCCGCTCCTCACGCACCACCCAGCCTTCCTGCTGGGCGAAGCTTTCCGCCAGGTACAGGCCGCGGGTGCTGGCCGGGTGCAGTTGATCCTTCTTCAAGGTGTACAGCTCGGCACAGGGCTGGCCATTGTCCAGGGGCATCAGGTACAGATCCGGCCGCTTGCGGTCCAGGCGCGCCACCAACTGGTCGCCTTCCAGCCGCTCGTCGACGTGGAACAGGCTCAGCGACTTGGCTTCCTTGGGGACGTCCAGGCGCAGGTCGTAGATCAGTTGCAACGAGGCGGTGGGCAGGTGCACGTAGGCCCGGGGTCGCTCCAGCAATTGCAGGTTGGCGCAGCGTACCGGTCGCGCGGCTCCGGACAGTGGAGTCAGGCGAAAGGGCAGGGCCTCGCGATAATGCAGGGCCCCGGCGTAGGGGGCCGGTAGCCAAGTGTCGTTGAAGCGTCCGCCGAGCCAGCCTTCCGGGGTTTCCAGCAGGCATTCCTCGGCGATTTCCTGGATGGCCGTGTGCAGCGGCAGGTTCAGTTCATGGGCGGGTACGTAGCCGGAGATCAGCTTGAGCACCACGTCGCCGCGGTCCTGGCGTCGCTGGCGCACCAGCACCCAGTAGTCACGGTTCTGCCAGTGCAGGGTCAGGCGTACAGAAACCCCGAGGTTGGCCAGTTCCAAGGCAAACCTTTCGTGGTCTGCCACCGTCACCGCGCGCCGGCGCTGCAGGGTCTGAGCGAAGTTCAGCGGCCTCCCGACGCTCTGGTAGCAGAGGCCTTCGGGAGTCGCTTCGACGAACAGCGGCAGGGTCTTGAAGTTGCTGGGATTCTTTCTAATGAGCGGTCGCGACATCTCGGCTCCTTCTTGCGTCGGGGTCGGCCGCGTCGGCGGCATCAGTTTTTGCCTAAAACCTGTGCCACGGTCGCCACGTTATGGGCCAGGTGCAACGGGTTGATGGTCCCGACGATAGCACTGGCAACGCCGGGCCGCTCAAACAGCAGTTCGAAGCTGGCCCGAACCGGGTCGATGCCCGGACTCAGGCAGACATGGCCGCTGGCCAGGGCCTTTTTCACCAGGATGCCCTTGTGGTGGTCGGCGGCATAGTCAATGACCGCCCGCTCGGCCTGTTCGTTCAGATTGTAGGTAACCATGGCGCAATCGCCTTGTTCCAGAGCCTTCAGACCGCCGTCGACGGTCTTGCCGGAGAAGCCGAAGCCACGGATCTTGCCCTCCTGCTTGAGCTGCGCCAGGGTCTGGTAGACCTCGCTCTGGTCGAGAATGGCCAGGTCGTTGCCGTCGGAATGCACCAGCACCAGGTCGATGAAGTCGGTTTCCAGGCGTTGCAGGCTGCGTTCCACGGACAGTCGGGTGTGAGCGGCACTGAAGTCGTGGCGGGACACGCCGTCGGCAAACTCTTCGCCGACCTTGCTGACGATCACCCATTCCTGGCGCTGGCCGCGTAGCAGGGGGCCCAGGCGCTCTTCGCTGCGGCCGTAGGCGGGGGCGGTGTCGATCAGGTTGATGCCCAGGTCGCGGGTCAGCTTGAGCAGCATGCGGGCTTCCTGGTCATCCGGGATCTGGAAGCCGCTGGGGTACTTCACCCCTTGATCACGGCCCAGCTTGACCGTGCCCAGGCCCAGAGGCGAAACCATCAGGCCGGTGCTGCCGATCGGGCGATGCAGGTTATGCAGGGTCGGCTGGCTCATGGCAGCAGTTGCTCCCAGGCCGGTTGTGCCAGGGGCGGCTTGGGCAGGGCGGGAAGTGGATCACTGTGGCCTGGACGAATGCCGTCGCGCTCCAGAGCCGCGAGAACGCGGTCGGCGAAGTCCGGCGCCAGGGCCAGTTTGGTCGGCCAACCCACCAGCAGGCGATCCTGCTCGGCGAGGAAGGCGTTATCCGGCCGGGTCAGGCCCGATTGCGCCGGCTCGGCCCGATCCACTCGCAAGGTGGCCCACTGCGCTTGGCTCAGGTCGACCCAAGGCAGCAACTGTCCCAGTTCCTTTTGGGCAGCAGCGATCTGCGCCGCCGGTTCCCGGGCCACGCCTTCGGCTTCGGCGAGATCGCCTCCCAGGTACCAGACCCATTGGCCGTCGGCAGCCGGGTGAGTGGTGACGGTGATCCGGGGTTTGGGGCCGCCGCCCAGGCAATGGGCGTACAGGGGTTTAAGGGTTGGCCCCTTGACCAGCACCATGTGCAGCGGACGTTGCTGCATGGCCGGCTGACTCAGGCCGATAGCCTTGAGCAGGTCGGCATTGCCGGCACCGGCGCTGAGGACGATGCGTTGCGCGCGGATCTCGCGTTCATCGATCCGCAGGCCCACCAGATGATCATTCTCCAGTAGGGGCTCGATCTTCTGTCCGGCCAGCAGGCTATCGCCGCCGAGGTCTGCCAGACGCTGGATGACGCTAGGCACATCCACCACCAGCTCGGCCAGGCGATAGACCTTGCCTTTGAAGCGTTTGTCTTGCAGGGCCGGGGGCAGTTGTTCGCCCTTGACCTGATCGACCCGGCCGCGCACGGCCTTACTGGCAAAGAAGCTGGTGAGGTTGCCGGCCAGGGTGCCGGGAGACCAGAGGTAATGGGCGTCGGACAGCAGGCGCACGCCGGACAGGTCCAGCTCGCCGGTGCCGGCCAAGGCTTCGCGCCAGCGCCGCGGCATGTCGGCGATGGCTTCCGAGGCACCGGTGAGGGCGCCGTGCAGGGCGTATTTGGCGCCGCCGTGGATGATCCCCTGGGATTTCACGCTCTGTCCGCCACCGAGGCTGGCGCTTTCCACCAGTACAGTGGAAAAGCCCTGGCGCCGCAGGCGGGCGTTCAGCCAGAGACCGGCGACGCCTGCGCCGACAATCAGCACATCGGTAGAAATAGCGGATGGCATGCAGCGACCTCAGTGTTCAAAACGAGAGGCGCAGTATACAGGCTCGTGAATCTGTAGGAGCGGCCAGGCGAACCCCGTGACAGGTTGTCACGCGGTGGGCTGCTCGCCGGCAAGCCGGCTCCTGCATGAGCAGAGGGTCAGTGCCCGGCGGTTTTCGAGAACAGCTGGATCACCACCACGCCGAGGACGATCAGCGCCATGCCCAGCATGGCCGGGATATCCAACTTCTGGCCGTAGAGAAACAGGGCGGCGATGCTGACCATGACGATGCCCATGCCAGCCCACACTGCGTAGGCCACGCCTACCGGGACGGTGCGCACTACCAGGGTCAGCATCCAGAACGCCACGCCGTAGCCGACGATGATCAGCGCCAGGGGCAGCGGTGTGCTCAAGCCCTTGACCGCTTTCATTGAAACAGTGGCAATTACTTCCGCGCAGATGGCGATGGCCAGGTAGTAGTAAGCGTTCATGGGAGGGTTCCTCGTGTCTGGGACTGCTTTTCTGAGGTCGGCATTCTAGAGACTGTTCAGATGGGGTAAAGTCATTACCTATCTGTTATGAAGATAGGTTGCCCTATGAACATGCAATGGAACCTGGAGCAGTTGCGGCTGTTTGTCAGTGTTGCCGAGCTGCGCTCGTTTTCTGCAGTAGCCCGCCAGCAACGCAAGGCTCAGTCCGCCATCAGCAGTGCCATTGCTCTGCTGGAAGAGGACCTGGGAGTGAGCCTGTTCGAGCGCAGCAGCGGCCGTCAGCCAAAGCTCACCGAAGCCGGCAGTGCCTTGTTGCAGGAGGCCCGGGAAATCCTCCGCCAGTGTGATCGCCTCAATGGCCGGGCGCTGGCCTTGATGCGGGGCCAGGAGGCGCGGTTGCGCCTGGCCCAGGATGAGGCGATGCCCTATCAGCCGGTGCTCGACAGCCTGGAGGCACTGGCCGAGCGCTTTCCCAGCCTGGAAGTGCAACTGGCCAGCGGTGCTCAGGGGGACGTGGCGCGCAAACTGGTGGAGCGTCGGGCCGACTTGGGGCTGCTGTTTCACCATGAGCAGATGCCGGAAACCCTGGAGCGCCAAGCCCTGGGCAGCGTCGAGATGGTCACCGTCTGCGCCGTGGGGCATCCGCTGGCCCATGAGAAACGGGTCAATCGCCAGCTTCTGGCCCGGCACCGGCAGTTGTTGATCGCTCCCCAACTCAGCGGTTATCCCGGTGGCGAGCAGGTCAGCCCCCAGGTCTGGCGGGCTGACAGTTTTTATGTCATGGCTGAATGGCTGATGCGCGGCCTGGGCTGGGCCTGGCTGCCGCGGCATGTGGTGCAGTACCCGGCTTACCAGCATCAGATGGTCGAATTGGTCAGCGAATGGACCCCGCCGGCGCTGGTGGTGGAGTTGGCCTGGCGCCGCGACGAACCTCTGGGGCCGGCGGCGCGTTGGCTGGCGGAACGTTTTGCCGTGCACCTGAAGGCGATCGGCTAAAAAACCGATAAACTCCGCCGCCATGAATAGAACTCTCTATACCGCACTGTTTTACCTGGGGCTGCCATTGGTAGCGATTCGCCTGTGGCTGCGTTCGCGCAAGGCTCCGGCTTATGCCAAGCGCATTGGCGAGCGTTTCTCCCTTGGCTTGCCGGCCATGCAGACTGGCGGCATTTGGGTGCATGCGGTGTCTGTGGGCGAGAGCATCGCCGCCGCGCCAATGATTCGTGCCCTGTTGGCCCGTCATCCCCAGTTGCCGATCACCGTGACCTGCATGACGCCCACCGGCTCCGAGCGTATCCAGGCGCTGTTCGCCAATGAGCCGCGAATCCAGCATTGCTACCTGCCTTACGATCTGCCCTGCGCCGCGGCGCGGTTTCTGGATCGGGTGCAGCCCAAGCTGGCGGTGATCATGGAGACCGAGCTGTGGCCCAACCACATTGACCAGTGCGCCCGGCGCGGGATTCCGGTGGCCCTGGCCAATGCCCGGCTGTCCGAGCGTTCGGCCAAGGGCTATGGGCGTTTTGCCCGCCTGACCGCGCCCATGCTGGGGCAAATGAGCCTGTTCGCGGTGCAGACCGAAGCCGAAGCCGAGCGTTTCCGTCAACTGGGTGCACGTCCCGAGACGGTGGAAGTCACAGGCTCGATCAAGTTCGACCTGAGCATTGACCCGCAACTGCTGGAGCGTGCCCGGGATCTGCGCAAGCAATGGCAGGCCATGGAGCGCCCGGTGTGGATCGCCGCCAGTACCCACGAAGGTGAAGACGCCGTGGTGCTCGACGCCCATCGGCAACTGCTGGCCAGTTACCCGAATGCCTTGCTGATCCTAGTGCCACGGCACCCGGAGCGCTTCAACTCGGTGTTCGAGCTGTGCCAGCAACAGGGATTCGCGACGGTTCGCCGCTCCGCCGGGGAACCGGTGGGCGCCACCACCTCGGTGTTGCTGGGGGACACCATGGGTGAGCTGCTGTTCCTCTACGCCCTGGCCGACAGCGCTTTTGTCGGCGGCAGTCTGGTCGCCAATGGCGGGCACAACCTGCTGGAGCCGGCGGCCCTGGCCAAACCGGTGATCAGCGGGCCGCACCTGTTCAACTTCCTGGAAATCGCCGCGATGCTGCGCGAGGCCGGTGCCTTGCAGGAGGTGGATGACGCTGAGGGACTGGCGGTGGCGGTGCAGCGCCTGTTCGAGTTGCCCCGGGATGCACAGAAGATGGCCGAGGCCGGGCTCAAGGTGCTCAAGGCCAATCAGGGCGCTTTGCAGCGTTTGCTCGATGGGCTCGACCGTTTGCTCAAGGAGCGCTGAGTCGTAGCTCCGAAAGCGCTTTGCCGGCATGCAAAAAGGCCACCCGCTGGGGTGGCCTTTTTTATGGCTGCGGCCTTCAGGGGCGAGCCTTGAGTTGCTCTTGTGCGGCCTTGGCCAGGTCCGGCGGCAGGAAGTCGCGGTCCGGGTTGTAGTCGGCCTTGAGGTAGCGCGACAGGTCTTGCAGATCACCGGGGTTGAGGGTGCCGGCGGCCTGCTTCAGGCGCAGGTTGTCGAGGATGTAGTCGTAGCGGCTGTTGTTGTAGTTGCGCACCGAGGTGTACAGCTGGCGCTGGGCATCGAGCACGTCGACGATATTGCGCGTCCCCACCTGATAGCCGATTTCCGTGGCTTCCACCGCACTCTGGTTGGAGATGATCGACTGGCGTCGGGCCTGGACCTGCTCGACATCGGTGTTCACTGCGCGGTGCAGGTTGCGGGTGTTCTCCACCACCTGGCGGCGCAGGGATTCACGCTGCTGTTCGGTCTGGCTCAGGCGCGAATAGGACTCGCGAACCTGGGAGCTGGTCAGCCCGCCGCTGTAGATCGGGATGTTCAGCTGCAGGCCGATGGAGCGCTGTTCGACATCGCTGCCGTAGCGCGTCAACGGATTGGGGTTGCTGAAGCCCAGGGCGTCGTTGTCGCCTTTCTTGTACTGCGCCACGGCGTCCAGGGTCGGGGCGTGCCCGGCCTTGCGCTGCTTGAGGGTTTCCTCGGCGGCGCTGACCGCGTAGTTGCTGGCCAGCAGGTTGAGGTTCTGCTTGGCGGCGGTGTCGACCCAGGCCTTGGCATCGTTGGGGGTCGGCGCCAGCACCGGCAGGGTATGGACGATGCCCTGGATCGCGTTGTACTCGCGGTTGGTCAGGGTGATCAGGGCCTCGAAGGCGTCGTCCACCTGGCGCTGGGCAAGGATGCGGTTGGCCCGGGCGGTGTCGTAACTGGCCTGGGATTGCAGTACGTCGGTCTTGTCCGACAGGCCCACATCGAAGCGCTCGTTGGACTGATCCAGCTGGCGTTTGAACGCGGCTTCCTCGGCCTTGGTCGAGGCCAGGTTGTCCTGGGCGCGCAGCACCGCGAAGTAGTTCTCCGCGCTTTGCAGGATCAGGTTCTGCTCGGTGGCCGAGAGTTGCAGGGAGGCTTGCTCGTTGATGTCCTTGGCGGCTTGCAACTGGAACCAGCGATCGGCACGGAACAGCGGCTGGGCCAGGGTCGCCTGGTAGACGTTGCCGCTGCGGGTCGAGGTCATGGAAGGCTCATCGAACTTGGTGCGGGTATTGCTCATGTCCGCGCCGGCCGAGAGGTTGGGCAAAAGCCCGGCGCGAGCCTGGGGCACCACTTCCTTCTGGGCGCCGTACTGGGCGCGTGCAGCGGCCAGATCGGCATTGTTGTCCACCGCTTCCTGATAGACGCTGACCAGGTCGGTCTTGGTGGTCAAAGGCGCTTCTACTGCCCAGGCCATTCCATTGGACGCACAAGACACGGCAACAGCCAGTGAGAGTTTGCGCAGCATTCGGCGATCCCTAGAGTTGATATTACGGAGATAATCCAGGCGCCAAGGCTAAGGCGCGACCCATAGAGCGTCAAGGTTCGACACAGGGCAAGGAGTGTAGAGCCGCTGGCAGGTCGCAACAATCCGCTAATTACGCCATTCATCCTGCTTATTGCACGGGGGTTGGCGTTCTGTCCCGGCTTTGTCTAGACTGGCCCGGTTCTTGTCGGGGTGCCTTGCTATGAGGCTGAGATCGGATAATCCGGATCCCGTTGAACCTGATCAGGTTAGCGCCTGCGTAGGGAACAAGATTTCTCGTCACCCGGCGAGTCCTCTTGTGCTTCGTCCGGGATGTTGTTCGACAATCGAACACCCCTCGAGTACCAAGCACTGCACTCACTAGTTGCTTAGACAGGGTGCGTCCGTCCGTTACAGGTTCGCTCCGACAAAATCCCACTGCCTGGATGCTGTCTGGAGAGCCCGTGATGACGACAAAACTAAAAAACGCTAGCAACCTCAGTGAGTCGGCCCAAGTCGACCAACAATCGGTGCAGCCCTTTACCCGCTCGCAAAAAGTCTATGTCCAGGGTTCCCGCCCGGACATCCGCGTGCCCATGCGCGAAATTACCCTGGACGTGACCCCCACCGATTTCGGCGGCGAGATCAACGCGCCGGTCACTGTGTACGACACCTCCGGTCCCTACACCGATCCGAACGTGGTGATCGATGTGCGCAAGGGCCTGGGTGATGTACGTTCGGCGTGGATCGAAGACCGTGGCGACACCGAGCGCCTGGCGGGCCTGAGCTCCAACTTCGGTCAGCAGCGTCTGGCGGACCCGGAACTGACCAAGCTGCGTTTTGCCCACGTCAACAACCCGCGCCGAGCCAAGGCCGGGGCCAACGTCAGCCAGATGCACTACGCGCGCAAAGGCATCATCACCGCCGAGATGGAATACGTCGCCATCCGCGAAAACATGAAGCTGCAGGAGGCCCGCGCCGCCGGCCTGCTGAAGCAGCAACACGCCGGTCACAGCTTCGGCGCCAGCATTCCGAAAGAAATCACCCCAGAGTTCGTCCGCGAGGAAATCGCCCGCGGCCGCGCCATCATCCCGGCCAACATCAACCACGTTGAGCTGGAGCCGATGATCATCGGCCGCAACTTCCTGGTGAAGATCAACGGCAATATCGGCAACAGCGCCCTGGGTTCTTCCATCGAGGAAGAAGTGGCGAAACTGACCTGGGGCATCCGCTGGGGTTCGGACACGGTGATGGACCTGTCCACCGGCAAGCACATCCATGAAACCCGCGAGTGGATCATCCGCAACTCGCCGGTGCCGATCGGTACCGTGCCGATCTACCAGGCCCTGGAAAAGGTCAACGGCGTGGCCGAGGACCTGACCTGGGAGCTGTTCCGCGACACCCTGATCGAACAGGCCGAGCAGGGCGTGGACTACTTCACCATCCATGCCGGCGTGTTGCTGCGCTATGTACCGCTGACCGCCAAGCGCGTCACCGGCATCGTTTCCCGCGGCGGTTCGATCATGGCCAAGTGGTGCCTGGCGCACCATAAAGAGAACTTCCTCTACACCCATTTCGACGAAATCTGCGAAATCATGAAGGCCTACGACGTCAGCTTCTCCCTGGGAGATGGCCTGCGTCCGGGGTCGATTGCCGACGCCAACGACGAAGCACAGTTCGGTGAGCTGGAAACCCTCGGCGAGCTGACCAAGATCGCCTGGAAGCACGATGTGCAGTGCATGATCGAAGGCCCGGGCCACGTGCCGATGCAGTTGATCAAGGAGAACATGGACAAGCAGCTGGAGTGCTGCGACGAGGCGCCGTTCTACACCCTGGGCCCGCTGACCACCGACATCGCTCCGGGCTACGACCACATCACTTCCGGTATCGGCGCGGCGATGATCGGCTGGTTCGGTTGCGCCATGCTTTGCTATGTCACGCCCAAGGAGCACCTGGGCCTGCCGAACAAGGATGACGTGAAGACCGGGATCATCACCTACAAGATCGCGGCCCATGCTGCCGACCTGGCCAAAGGTCACCCTGGCGCGCAGATCCGCGACAACGCCCTGTCCAAGGCGCGTTTCGAGTTCCGCTGGGAAGACCAGTTCAACCTGGGCCTGGACCCGGACACCGCACGCTCCTACCACGACGAAACCCTGCCTAAGGATTCGGCCAAGGTGGCGCATTTCTGTTCCATGTGCGGGCCGAAGTTCTGCTCGATGAAGATCACTCAGGAAGTGCGCGAATACGCGGCCAACCAGCGCATCGAAGCGGTGGACGTGGACGTCGCCAAGGGTCTGGCCGAGCAGGCCGCGCGCTTCAAGCAGGAAGGCAGCCAGCTGTACAAGAAGGTCTAAGCCACGAGCTGCAAGCTGCAAGCTGCAGGCTGCAAGCGGAAAGCAAAGGCCGAAGTGCTTTTTCTTGACGCTTGAGGCTTGAGGCTTGCAGCTTGCTCCTGTTCTTTCTGAGATAGATCCCTTGCGCAGGGCAAGTACCTACTCTCCCGATCTCGCGGTGCCGGCCGACCAGCGCGTGTTTCGCGCCATTGGCCCAGTACCAGAGCTTCCTGCTGTTGATCGGCTCGGCATTTGCGCCGTTGTTTGGCGTGGTGCTGGTGGATCACTTCATACTGCGTCGCCGCAGCGGGCAGATCCCGCACGCAGCCCTGCGCTGGACGGCGCTGCCGGCCCGGTTGGGTGGGGTGAGCACCTATCACCTGCTGGCCAATTTGTATCCGGAAGTCGGTGCAACCCTGCCGTCACTGGTACTGGCAGGGCTGTTGCAATGGCTGCTGGGGCGGGCGTTCAGTTCTCGGGAAACAGCTCGGGCTTGAGCACGCCCTTGAGGCGGTCGTAGGGAATCTGCAATTCGATATGACCTAGGACCGATGGCGCAATGGTGGTGACGTCGTACTTGAGGGTCACGGCTTTCTGGGTCAGGGCCACGTTCGGGGTTTTCTGGAACGGCCAGGTCTTGACGAATTCGGCTTCGCGAT
Source organism: Pseudomonas sp. B21-059 (assembly GCF_026016285.1). Taxonomy (NCBI): domain Bacteria; kingdom Pseudomonadati; phylum Pseudomonadota; class Gammaproteobacteria; order Pseudomonadales; family Pseudomonadaceae; genus Pseudomonas; species Pseudomonas sp. B21-059. The sequence goes on from NZ_CP087201.1 coordinate 597,026, forward strand.
CCAGGTGGGTGCTGATCAGCCAGTTGTTGTGGGCAACCCGCGCAGCCTTCCAGAACATGTCCTCCTGGCCGGGCAGGAGCATGTCTGCCAGGTTCAGGGCCTTGTGTTGCTGGCGCGAGTAGTTGACGAAGCCCCGTCCCGGGGTGCCATTGGCGGCGCCGGTGTCCAGGTAGCTGGCCAGTTCGATGATCACCAGTCCGTCATGCTGCTCGCGTACCTTGGATTGCAGGTACATGCCGTGGCGGTCTGCTGCGCTGCGCAGGAACTGTTCGCGGTAGGCGCTGAGGCTGGCCGGCAGTGGTGCGTCGGGGCTGGTGCGGGTCATTTGCAGCAAGCGTTTTTCGACGATGGCGTCCAGTTGCGGCTCGGCGGGAAAGTGCACGGTGTCAAGGTTGACCAGTGGGCATTCGGCGCCACTGCAGCCGGGTTTGAGTTGTTCGGATTTCTCGCGCTTGGTTTCCAGCGGGGTGTTGTAGCTTGGCTGAAACAGGCTTTGGCAGGCGCCCAGGGTCAGGGCGATACAGGCCACGGAGGCGATTTTGACAAGCGACATGGGCGTCCTTCATAAACCAGGGGGGAGGCAAAAGTTACCGGCTTCGACTGTCTGCGAGGCAGTCGGTTCGCCACTAAGCTCAATAGAAGCAATTAGAGTAGGTTTAGCCCCTCGCCGTCTATCCCGCTGAGGGTAAAGGGGCTGCATCGGCAGCCACGGGCGCGTTAGGATGGCGCGAAGTCGAGGGGGATCCTCGGGTCGAATACGCTGTACACGAGGATTGTTATGACTGACTTTGCCAACTCCACGCCAAGTGCCGTTGAGATCATCCGGCGTGAAAACTGCTTCCAGGGGTTCTACCGGCTCGATCGCTTGCAATTGCGCCACGAGCTGTTCGCCGGTGGCATGGGGCGGGAAATCAATCGTGAAGTCTTTGTCCGTCACGATGCGGTCTGCGTACTGCCGTACGATCCGCAACGCGATGAAGTGGTGCTGATCGAACAGTTCCGCGTTGGCGCCATGGGCAAGACCGCTACGCCCTGGCTGGTGGAACTGGTGGCCGGGCTGATCGACAAGGACGAGCAACCGGAACAGGTTGCTCGGCGTGAGGCACAGGAGGAAGCTGGCCTGGACATCTCTGCGCTGTGGCCGATGACCCAGTATTTTCCGTCGCCGGGGGGCAGCACCGAGTTCGTCCACCTGTTCCTGGGCCGTTGCGACAGCAGCGCTGCCGGCGGGCTGCATGGGCTGGAAGAAGAGGCGGAAGACATCCGGGTTTCGGTGATGGCTTATGAGGATGCGTTGCAGGCCATGCGTGACGGGCGGATCTGCAATGCCGCCAGCATCATTGCCTTGCAGTGGCTGGCGCTCAATCGCGCTGAAGTGAGGGGGTTATGGTCGTAAACAAGGTACGCGACCGCTATCGGGTTGATCTCGCGGGGCTGCAAGCGTCCTGCGAGGCCAACTACGCTCGGCTGATGCGCCTGTTGCCTGACATGCGCAATCAGCCTGTGGCACGGCGCATTGCCGTGACCCAGGGCGACCAGATGCTCGGCGTACTGGCCCTGGAAGTGGTGCTGGCCTGCCCCTACACCACCACCTTGCAGGTGCGTCAGGAGCACAGCTTGCCGTGGCTGCCCGTGCCGCAACTGGAAGTGCAGGTCTATCACGATGCGCGGATGGCGGAGGTCATCAGTGCCGAGCATGCCCGGCGTTTTCGCAGCATCTATCCCTATCCCAATGCCTTTATGCATCAGCCGGATGAAAAGGCTCAGTTGAATGTCTTTCTTGGGGAGTGGCTGAGTCATTGCCTGGCCTGTGGCCACGAGTTCGAAGCCGTGCGCTAGATGTGAACTGGGTCCGTTTCCCAGGTTTCCTCTTTTGCATTTCCCCCAGCATAATTGCCGCCTTCATCATGCTTTGTGCCCTTGCTCCGGGAGAACGCCGTGCCAAGCGTATCCGCACTGACTGCCGACGATTCCGTACTGCTGGTGCAACTATCTGACAGCCATCTGTTTGCCGACGCTGATGGCACCTTGCTGGGCATGAACACCGCCGACAGTCTGCAGCGAGTCATCGAGCAGGTGCTGGCGCAGCAGCCGCGGATCGACCTGATGCTGGCCACCGGTGATCTGTCCCAGGACGGCTCCCTGGAGTCCTATCAGCGCTTTCGTCAGTTGACCCGACAGATTCCGGCACCGGGCCGCTGGCTGCCGGGCAACCATGACGAGCCGCAGGTCATGCAACTGGCGACGCAGGACAGTGACTTGCTGGAGCCGGTAATGGATATCGGCAACTGGCGCATCACCTTGCTGGACTCGGCGGTGCCCGGCTCGGTGCCGGGTTACCTGCAGGACGACCAACTGCAATTGCTGGCCCGCTCCCTGAGCGAGGCGCCTGAGCGCCATCACCTGATCTGCCTGCACCATCACCCGGTATCCATTGACTGTACCTGGATGGAGCCCATTGGCCTGCGCAACGCCGAGGCACTGTTCGCCGTGCTCGATGCTTTCCCTCAGGTCCGTGCCTTGCTCTGGGGGCATGTGCATCAGGAAATCGACCGCCAGCGCGGCGCCGTGCGGCTATTGGCCTCACCCTCGACCTGCATCCAGTTCGAGCCCGGCAGCGACGACTTCAAGGTCGAGGAGCAGGTGCCTGGCTATCGCTGGCTGCGGTTGTGGCCCGATGGACGGTTGGAAACCGGCGTGGAACGGGTCCTGGGCTACGAATTCACCATCGACTACGGTAGCAACGGCTACTGAAGCGGCTTCGTAACCTGTCGTCATCCCTGTAAACTGCGGCTTTTGCCCAGGTGCACAGGGAGTTCGCATGTCCGGTTCGATCCTTTATATCCACGGCTTCAACAGTGCTCCCGCGTCGACCAAGGCCTCTCAGCTGCGGCGTGTCATGGAGCAGTTGGGGCTGGCTGAACAATTGCGGGTACCGGCCCTGCATCATCATCCGCGACAGGCCATTGGCCAGCTGGAGCAGGCGATTGCCGAGCTCGGTCGACCATTGCTGGTCGGCAGCTCGCTCGGCGGCTACTATGCGACTCACCTTGCCGAGCGCTACGGGCTCAAAGCCCTGCTGATCAACCCTGCTGTCAGCCCGCACCGGATGTTCGACGGTTATCTGGGCACGCAGAAAAACCTGTATACCGATGAAACCTGGGAGTTGACCCATGACCATGTGGCGGCCCTGGCAGCGCTGGAAGTAGCGCCGCCTCAGGACCCACAGCGTTATCAGGTGTGGTTGCAGACTGGCGACGAGACGCTGGACTATCGCAGCGCCGAGCGCTATTACCGTGCCTGCGCCTTGCGCATTCAGGCCGGCGGCGATCATAGTTTCCAAGGTTTTGCCGGACAATTGCCGGCGATGTTGAATTTTGCCGGCATCACTGCCGATCAGTACCAGGCGATCGACTTCACGGCACTGTGAAGCCTCGCCCCATATTCATTGAACGACTAACGACGAGAACCCATGGCCACTCCCAGCGCTAGCTCTTATAACGCAGACGCCATCGAAGTCCTCTCGGGACTCGACCCGGTGCGCAAACGCCCGGGCATGTACACCGACACCACGCGGCCCAACCATTTGGCCCAGGAAGTCATCGACAACAGTGTCGACGAAGCCCTGGCCGGCCATGCGAAGTCGATACAGGTCATCCTGCACGCCGACCATTCCCTGGAAGTCTGCGACGACGGCCGCGGCATGCCCGTGGATATCCATCCGGAAGAGGGCGTGTCCGGGATCGAGCTGATCCTCACCAAGCTCCATGCCGGCGGCAAGTTTTCCAACAAGAACTACCAGTTCTCCGGCGGTTTGCACGGGGTGGGTATTTCCGTGGTCAACGCCCTGTCGAACCAGGTGCGGGTGCGGGTCAAGCGCGACGGCAACGAATACCAGATGACCTTCGCCGACGGTTACAAGGCCACCGAGCTGGAAGTGGTCGGCACCGTGGGCAAGCGCAACACCGGTACCAGTGTGTACTTTGCCCCGGACCCGAAATACTTCGATTCGCCGAAATTCTCCGTCAGCCGCCTCAAGCATGTGCTCAAGGCCAAGGCGGTACTGTGCCCGGGGCTGCTGGTGAGCTTCGAGGACAAGTCCAGCGGCGAAAAGGTCGAGTGGCATTACGAAGATGGCTTGCGCTCCTATCTGGTGGATGCGGTCAGCGAATTCGAACGCCTGCCCAGCGAGCCGTTCTGCGGCAGCCTGGCCGGTAACAAGGAAGCGGTGGACTGGGCCCTGCTGTGGCTACCGGAAGGTGGCGACAGTGTTCAGGAAAGCTACGTCAACCTGATCCCCACGGCCCAGGGCGGCACCCACGTCAACGGCCTGCGCCAGGGCCTGCTGGATGCCATGCGCGAGTTCTGCGAATTCCGCAACCTGCTGCCCCGTGGCCTGAAGCTGGCTCCGGAAGACGTCTGGGAACGGATCGCCTTCGTCCTGTCGATGAAGATGCAAGACGCCCAGTTCTCCGGCCAGACCAAAGAGCGTTTGTCGTCCCGTGAGGCGGCGGCTTTCGTTTCCGGTGTGGTCAAGGACGCCTTCAGCCTGTGGCTCAATGCCAATCCCGAGCTGGGCATGCAACTGGCGGAGTTGGCCATCAGCAACGCCGGTCGCCGCTTGAAGGCCAGCAAGAAGGTCGAGCGCAAGCGCATTACCCAGGGCCCGGCGCTGCCCGGCAAGCTGGCGGACTGCGCCGGCCAGGACCCAATGCGCTCCGAACTGTTCCTGGTGGAAGGTGACTCTGCTGGCGGTTCGGCCAAGCAGGCGCGGGACAAGGAATTTCAGGCGATCCTGCCGTTGCGCGGCAAGATCCTCAACACCTGGGAAGTGGACGGCAGCGAAGTCCTGGCCAGCCAGGAAGTGCACAACATCGCTGTGGCCATCGGGGTCGATCCAGGCGCCGAGGACATGAGCCAACTGCGCTACGGCAAGATCTGCATCCTCGCCGATGCCGACTCCGACGGTTTGCACATCGCCACCTTGCTCTGTGCCTTGTTCGTCCAGCATTTCCGCCCGTTGGTGAATGCCGGTCACGTCTATGTGGCCATGCCGCCGCTGTACCGCATCGACCTGGGCAAGGACATCTTCTACGCCCTCGATGATGCCGAGCGCGACGGCATTCTCGATCGCCTGGTGGCCGAGAAGAAGCGCGGCAAGCCCCAGGTCACCCGATTCAAGGGGCTGGGTGAGATGAACCCGCCGCAACTGCGTGAAACCACCATGGACCCGAACACTCGGCGCCTGGTGCAGTTGACCCTGGACGACGTCGAGGCCACCGCAGAAATCATGGACATGCTGCTGGCGAAGAAGCGCGCCGGTGATCGCAAGTCCTGGCTGGAGTCCAAGGGCAACCTGGCCGAGGTGCTGGCCTGATGCACAGAGGTTTTGCCCTGGCCCTAGCGCTATTGGCAACCTCGGTGGTGGCCGCGCCAGTGCCCGAACTGACCTTGTTGTCCGAGCATCCTGTGGAAGGCATGCGCGGCGGCAATCTGTCCGGGCTGGCACTCTGTGGCCAGGATTTGTGGACGGTTTCCGACCGCGATGACGATCAGATCTACAAGCTCGATACCCGCGACAGTGCTTGGCAGGCCGATGCCGTCAAGCTGGAGGTGCCTGCAGTACCCGATACCGGCTTGCCCTGGGGCTTGAAGTCACGGACCTGGGCGGCGTCCTTCGTGCGTGGTGGCGACCTGGATTTCGAAGGCATCTCCTGCGACGCCGCCAGCAACAAGTATGTGATCAGCGAGGCTCATGCCGCGGTGCTACAAGTGCCGGCGCAAGGCGCGCCGGCCTGGTTGAAGATCTCCCCGATCATGGTCCGTGAAGCGCGGGCCAGTGGCATGCTCCTGCATTTCAACGCCTTGTTCGAAGGCCTGGCGGTGAGCCCTGCCGGCGACCGTATCTGGTTGGCGGCGGAGCGTGAGCGGCGCGGGCTGTTGCTGATCAAGCGCGGGCAGACCACCTGGGACTGTGATGGTGGTTGCGTGCTGCTCAGTGAGGCTGGCTCGGAAATGCAGCCGGAGCAGGTGCCCAATGCCAAGGCGGTGTCCCGGGATTTTGCCGACGTGTCGCTGTTCGACGGCAAGTTGTTCACCCTGGAGCGTAACGCCTATCAGATCTGTCGCCGGGATGCGCAGACCGCCAAGGTCGAGCAGTGCTGGTCCTATGCCGCCGAGGCGCTGGTGGAGCATCGACGTTATCCACAGCCCTATGGGTTGGCGGAAGCCTTGGTGGTGGATGCCAAGGGGGCCTGGATCGGTGTGGACAACAACAATGGAGCCCGCGCCGATGGCGAGGCCCGTCCCATCGTCTGGCGTTTTGCTGCGCCTGAAGGTGGCTGGAGTAGCAAGTCATGAGCCAGCAACCGGGCAAGAGTGCCGGACGCGTGATGCTGATCATGGCCTGGGCCGCTGCGCTGTTTCTGACCACGCGGTTCTTCGCCGATTGGGAGGCCCGTCAGGAGAACCCGAACACGGTCGTCAGTTCGCAACAACATGAGGGTTATATCGAAGTGAAACTGGTCGGCAACGGCCAGGGGCATTTCGTCGCCAGCGGCCATATCAACGGGCAGCCGGTGCAATTCATGCTCGATACCGGCGCCACCGAGGTGTCGATTCCTTCCGGGCTGGCCGAGCGTCTGGGCCTGGAACGTGGGGTGCCGGTCACCCTGAGCACGGCCAACGGGCGCAGCGAGGGTTATCGGACCCGCATCGAGCGTTTGCAACTGGGGGATATCGTTCTCCAGGACGTCAGGGCCCTGGTGGCCCCGGGGCTCGACGGCGACCAGATTTTGCTGGGTATGAGCGCTTTGAAGAAACTTGAATTTACTCAGCGCGGCGGCACTATGCTGCTGCGCCAGACAACGAACCAATGAGGCCCGCATGAGCGACTCCCTTGATCTCAGCCTGGATGGCGTAGAACGCCGGTCACTGGCTGACTTCACCGAAAGTGCCTACCTCAACTACTCCATGTACGTGATCATGGACCGTGCTTTGCCGCATATCGGCGACGGCCTGAAACCGGTACAGCGGCGTATCGTCTACGCCATGAGTGAGCTGGGGCTGGATGCCGATTCCAAGCACAAGAAATCCGCGCGTACCGTGGGTGATGTGCTCGGTAAGTTCCACCCTCACGGGGATTCCGCCTGCTACGAAGCCATGGTGCTGATGGCACAACCCTTCAGCTATCGCTACACGCTGGTGGACGGCCAGGGCAACTGGGGTGCGCCGGACGATCCCAAGTCCTTCGCGGCCATGCGTTATACCGAGGCGCGTCTGTCGCGCTATTCCGAAGTGCTGCTCAGCGAGCTGGGCCAGGGCACTGCGGACTGGGGGCCGAACTTCGACGGCACCTTGCAGGAACCTCTGGTATTGCCGGCGCGTCTGCCGAATATCCTGCTCAACGGCACCACCGGTATCGCCGTGGGCATGGCCACCGACGTGCCGCCGCACAACCTGCGGGAAGTGGCTTCGGCCTGCGTGCGTCTGCTGGACGAACCCAAGGCCACGGTGGAGCAGCTCTGCGAGCATATCCAGGGGCCGGATTACCCCACCGAAGCGGAAATCATCACCCCGCGCGCCGACCTGCTGAAGATCTATGAAACCGGCCGTGGCTCGGTGCGCATGCGCGCCGTGTATCGGATCGAGGATGGCGACATTATTGTCACCGCGCTGCCGCATCAGGTCTCCGGGGCCAAGGTGCTGGAGCAGATTGCCGCGCAGATGCAGGCCAAGAAACTGCCGATGGTGGCCGACCTGCGGGACGAGTCGGATCACGAGAACCCCTGCCGCATCGTGATCATCCCGCGCTCCAACCGGGTCGATCCCGATGAACTGATGCAGCATCTGTTCGCCACCACCGAGCTGGAGTCGACCTACCGGGTCAACATCAACATCATCGGTCTGGACGGCAAGCCGCAGTTGAAGAACCTGCGGGCGTTGCTGGTGGAATGGCTGGAGTTCCGGGTTAGCACTGTGCGCCGGCGCCTGCAGTTCCGCCTGGACAAGGTCGAGCGTCGCCTGCACCTGTTGGACGGTTTGCTGATCGCTTATCTCAACCTGGATGAGGTGATTCACATCATCCGTACCGAGGAGCATCCGCGGGCCAAGCTGATCGAGCGTTTCGCCCTCAGCGAAATCCAGGCCGACTATATCCTCGATACGCGCCTGCGGCAGTTGGCGCGTCTGGAAGAGATGAAACTGCGGGCCGAGCAGGATGAATTGCTCAAGGAGCAGGCCAAGCTGCAAGCCCTGCTCAACAGCGAGAGCAAGCTGAAGAAGCTGGTACGTACCGAATTGCTGCAAGACGCGGAAACCTACGGCGACGACCGTCGCTCCCCGATCGTTGCCCGTGCGGAAGCCAAGGCACTGTCGGAAAACGAACTGATGCCCACCGAGCCGGTGACCATCGTTTTGTCGGAAAAAGGCTGGGTTCGCTGCGCCAAGGGGCATGATATTGACGCCACTGGTTTGTCTTACAAGGCCGGTGACGGTTACAAGACTGCTGCTGCGGGGCGTTCCAACCAGTTCGCGGTGTTCATCGACTCCACCGGCCGCAGTTACTCGGTGGCGGCCCACACGCTGCCATCGGCCCGTGGTCAGGGTGAGCCGTTGACCGGTCGTCTGACGCCGCCACCGGGTGCGACGTTCGAGTGCGTACTGTTGCCCGATGACGATGCCTTGTATGTGATCGCTTCTGACGCGGGCTATGGCTTCGTGGTCAAGGGCGAAGATCTGCAGGCCAAGAACAAGGCGGGCAAGGCGCTGTTGAGCCTGCCGAACAACGCCAAGGTCCTGGCGCCGCGGCCGGTGGCCGACCGCGAGCAGAACTGGCTGGCCTCGGTGACCACCGAGGGGCGTCTGCTGGTGTTCAAGATCAGCGACCTGCCGCAGCTGGGCAAAGGCAAGGGCAACAAGATCATCGGCATTCCCGGTGAGCGCGTGGCCAGCCGCGAAGAGTACGTCACTGACATCGCGGTGCTGCCCGATGGCGCGACCCTGGTGTTGCAGGCGGGCAAGCGCACCTTGTCGTTGAAGGCCGATGACCTTGAACACTACAAGGGCGAGCGCGGGCGTCGTGGCAACAAACTGCCTCGCGGTTTCCAGCGGGTCGATGCGTTGTTGGTAGAGCCGCTCAGTTAAGGGCGGGCTAGAGCGTTCGATCTTGGACTTAAGCGCCAGATCAACGCTAGAACACTGGAGTCATGGCGCATATTCACGGATGATATGCGCGTTTCAAACGCTGGCGTGGCCGGGCGTTATTCAATTTTTTTGAGTATTTACACTGTGGCCAGCCTTGTGGCCGCCACTTGGATGGGATGATGACTGCTCTGCGCCTTCCTCTTGTTTTCTTGCTCGCGGGCGTTTTTGGCCTGGCGGGTTGCAGCGTACACCAGCCGGTGTCGCTGTATCAGCTGGACAGCGGAAGTCCAGCTCAGCCGGCCAGTGCCGGCATGTCGGTATTGTTGGGGCCGGTGTTGATCGCTGACTACCTGCAACGGGAAACCCTCCTGCAACGCCAGGACGATGGCAGCCTGCAAGCCTCCACCGATGGTCGTTGGGCCGGTAGCTTGTCTTCGGACATCGACCAGTTGCTGTTGCGCCAGGTGGCCGGCCATCTGGACAGCCAGCGCGTGGTACTGGCGCCGGCCACCAGCGGCTTCACTCCGGATGTCCAGGTACTGCTGTCGATCACTCGCCTGGATTCCGGCAAGTCGCAACCGGCGGTACTGGATGCTCAGTGGCGCTTGATCGATCGTCGTGGTCAGGTGCGGGACAACCGCATTGTTCACCTGCAGGAGCAGCATGCGGGTACCACGGCGTCTCAGGTCCAGGCCCAGGGCGTGTTGTTGCAGCGTCTGGCTGAGCAATTGTCGGTCGCCCTCAAACCCTTGGCCAATCAGCCGGCGGTGGCAGAAGTGCCACGCAAGGCGCCGCCGGCACCTGCGCCCAAGCCTGCCGAGCATGAGAAGCAGCCGAAGATCCCAATGGCCACGCCAATCCGGACGGATATGGAAGTGTTCAGATTCTGAGTTGAGCCGCTGCAAGACAAGGCCCGCCTAATCCGCGGGCCTTTTCGTTACTGGCTGTGGCAGGTGTTCCATATGGCCAGCACCATCCCTGCATTCTGCGAGCAGGCCGCAGTCATGCCTCGCGCTAAAGCTCCTTCGGGGCTTGTTGCTGGCTGCGTCAGTGGCTACACGAAGGCCACAAAAAAGCCCGCACTTGGCGGGCTGTTTCTTGCACGGTGCCAGCCTTACAGCTTGGCCCGTGTCTCATGCATGCGCGCCAATTGCCGTTCCAGCATTGATGGATAGGGCTCCATCAGCCGTTCGACACAGCAAGCTCCTTCCGGGCTGGCGATAGGGCGGATACGTGCGCGCTGACGGATCAGCGCGTCGTCATTGATCTGGCGCTCCACCAGCAGCAGATTGCGGCTGTGCTGGGATAGCGCCAGGGCGTCCTGGGCGGTTTCGGTCAGCAGCAGGTCGATCTGGCTCAGGCCGAACAGTCCTTCGCCCAGCGTCAGGCCCAATTGCAGTTGCAGGGTGATGCCGCTGTCCGCCACTTCGATCTGCAGGGCATGGCCCAGAGCACGCAACAGCTCGCCGCAGCAGATGGCGTTGGTGAGGTAGTCGTCGCCGCTGTCTTCGCTATGGAACAGCATCAGCGTGCTGCCATCGTTCAGGGTGTGCAGTTCGCTCTGGTACAGCGAGGCCGCCTGGTCGAGGCAATCGCGATAGCGCTCCAGCAGTTCCATCAGCCGCGCGCGGGGCAGGCGGCGCAGTTGCTCCTGGGCTCCCAACTGCACTGCGAGTACTGCGCTGTGCTGAGGCTGTGCCGGGACCTGAGGTTGCAGCGCAGGTTTGGGGGCGGGAGTCGAGGAGTGATCACGCAGGTCGGCGAACGGATCTTCTTCGTCCAGTTCGTCCTCCTCGGCGCTGACCAGATGCCGTGGCGCAGGCTTCAGACCGGCGAGCGGGGTACTTTCATCAAAGCTTGGGTCACGCAGGTTACGCACTTCGAACGCGGCTTCGTGTTCCTCGTCATCCTGCTCTTCGAGCTCTGGCTGCGGCTCTGGCTCGGGCTTTTCCGGTACCAGGCGAGCGTGCAGTTGGCGCGCCAGATCACCAATTTCGTCCTGGCGCTGGGTCGCCGGGGTGTGCTCATCCAGGTCCCGCAGCCAGACCCGCAGTTGCAGCAGCGGGGTGGAGATGTGGCGACCCAGACGCAGGCTCAGGGCCAGGGCCAGGGCCAGCAGGATGGCGCTGAGAATGCCCATGCTCTGCAGGCTGATGGTCATCGGCTGCTGGAACTGCGCCATGTCCAGGCTGATCCGCAGGTTGCCGGCGGTCACGTCCTGGAAGGTGATCTTGGTCTGGTAGACACCCTCGGTTTCACCCAGCAGGCTGCTCTTGGGGCGTTGCCCGGCTTCGGCGAGGATGCGGTTGTCGACGCTGTAGATCGCCGCATGGGCCACGAGCGGGTTCTTGGTCAGGTTGTTGAGCAGGACGTTGAGGCTGAGGATGTCATTGGACACCAGCAGCTCGGTGGCCGAAGTGGCGGTCTGGGTGGTCAGGCTCTGACCCAGGGCGTCGGCTTGTTCGTGCATGGCTTGCTTGAACTGCAGGCCCATCACGCCGGCATAGATCACCAGGGCCAGGGCGACCAGGATCACGTTATGGCTGGCAATGCGCAATGCAATCGGCACACGGCGGTGGCGCAGTGCACGGAAGATCAGCAGGAAGAAGTTATCGGTTTTAACTGGCGTGGGCCGGTTCACTGAGCTCGGCTCTTTTGTCCGTGAAGTTGACGCGCAGTATAGCGACAGGCCCTAGACCGGCAAAGCGCTGGCTGTGCCCGATGGTCACCGAAAGTGGGTAGAATGCGCTTTTTTTCCACCTCGGGGGTGCGCCTTGCGCGAAATTGTCCTGATAAACATCACCGGCGAAGATCGTCCCGGTCTGACTGCGGCCATTACGGGTGTTCTGGCCCAGGGTGGTGTGAACATTCTCGACATCGGTCAGGCGGTGATCCACGACACCTTGTCGTTCGGCATCCTGGTTGAAATTCCCAGCAACGAGCAGAGTTCGTCGGTGCTCAAGGACATTCTGTTCACCGCCTACAAGCTCGATCAGCAGGTGCGTTTCACACCGGTGTCCGAGGAGGACTACCAGCAGTGGGTCGACGGGCAGGGCAAGCAACGCCACATCGTCACCCTGCTGACGCGCAAGGTCACCGCCGAGCAGTTGCAGCGAGTGAGTTCGATCACCGCCAAGTACGGTCTGAACATCGATCACATCGATCGCCTGTCCGGGCGCATGCCCCTGGATATGCCAGCCGATCAGGGCAAAGGCTGCATCGAGTTTTCCGTGCGTGGCGAAGCCGCCGATCCGCAAGCCCTGCGAGCCGAATTCCTCAGCGTGGCCCAGGAGCTGAACGTCGACATCGCCTTCCAGGAAGATTCGCTGTTCCGCCGCAACCGCCGCCTGGCGGTGTTTGACATGGACTCGACGCTGATCGAAGCCGAGGTCATCGACGAGCTGGCCAAGGCGGCAGGCGTGGGTGAGCGGGTGGCAGAAATCACCGAGCGGGCCATGGCCGGCGAGCTGGATTTTCGTGCCAGCTTCAAGGAGCGCCTGGCGTTGCTCAAGGGGCTGGACGTCAGCGTGCTGGATTCCATCGGCGCGTCCCTGCGTCTGACCGAGGGCGCCGAAACCCTGTTTGCCGAGCTCAAGCGCCTGGGCTACAAGACCGCGATTCTCTCCGGCGGCTTCACCTACTTTGCCAAGCAGTTGCAGGCCAAGCTGGGTATCGATTACGTGTTCGCCAACGAACTGGAGGTGGTGGACGGCAAGGTCACCGGCGTCGCCATCGAGCCGATTGTCGACGCTCAACGCAAGGCCGATCTGCTGCGCGAGCTGGCCCACAAGGAAGGCCTGCGCCTGGAGCAGACCATCGCTGTGGGTGACGGCGCCAACGATTTGCCGATGCTGGGAATTGCCGGCTTGGGCGTGGCGTTCCGTGCCAAACCGCTGGTCAAGCAATCGGCCAAGCAGGCGATCTCGACCCTGGGTCTGGACGGCGTGCTGTATCTGCTGGGTTTCCGCGATCGCGACGGGCAGCTCTGAGTCCCGGGAAAAATCCCCGCCCATAAAAAACGCCGCTGATCAGCGGCGTTTTTTGTGTCCGGCATTCAGGTCTCAAGCCTTGGGCAGACCCATACCCTGGCCCATCCGCACTGGCGAGCCGGCGGCCAGTTCTTCAGCCCACTGCACCTGATCCGGGCCAAACAGCACGATGGCCGTGGAGCCCAGTTTGAAGCGACCCATCTCTGCGCCTTTTTCCAGATGGATGGGCGCGCGGGCTGCTTCGTCGTAGCGCACGGTCTTGAGCTCGCGTTTGGGTGGCGTTACCAGGCCGGCCCAGACGGTTTCAATCGAAGCGACGATCATTGCGCCGACCAGTACCAGCGCCATCGGGCCGCGCTCGGTGTCGAAAATGCACACCACGCGTTCGTTGCGGGCGAACAATTCCGGGACATTCTCGGCGGTGGTCTGGTTGACCGAGAAGATCCGCCCGGGCACGTAGACCATTTCCCGTAGGGTGCCGGCCAGGGGCATGTGCACTCGGTGATAGTCCTTGGGCGACAGGTAGACGGTGGCGAAGTCGCCGCCCATGAAAGGCGCGGCCAGGGCCGGATCGCCACCCAGCAGTTCCAGCACGCTGTAGCTGTGGCCCTTGGCCTGGAACACCCGGCCGTGTTCGATTGGCCCCAGTTGGCTGATGGCACCGTCGGCGGGGCTGAGGATTGCGCCTGGGGTTGGGTCCAGCGGGCGTGCGCCCTCTTTCAGGGCGCGGGTGAAGAAGGCATTGAAATGTTCGTAGGCCGTCACGTCCTCCACCTGGGCTTCGGACATGTTCACTTGGTACTGCTTGGCGAACCAGCTGGTGAACGCATTCTTGAACCAGCGCACACGGCACTCGGCAATGCAGCCGGCCAGGCGCGACAGCAGGTGATGAGGCAGCAGGTACTGACTGAGGATGAACAAACGCTTTTTCATTGGGTGTCCTTAAAAACCTTAAATCTCTACGGGCGTATCGGGATGATTGCCCCATTCGCCCCAGGAGCCGGCGTAGCCCTTGACCCGTGGGTAGCCCAGCGCCTTGGCCACCAGATAGGTGAAGCCCGAGCGGTGGTGGGTCTGGCAGTGGGTGATCACTTCTTTGTCTTTGCTGATGCCCAGGTCCGCGAGGATCTGTGGCATGTCGCGGCGGATGCGCAGATGGCGCGCCTGGTCCATGCCGGCGGTCCACTCGAAGTTCACCGCGCCGGGAATGTGTCCGCCCTTGGCGGCCAGGACTTTCTCCCCGGAATATTCCAGCGGGCCGCGAGCGTCCCAGATGGCCAGGTCGGCTGCGCCGAGACGGCTTTGCAGGTATTCGCGGGTGGCGGTGGGTTCGTCATGCAGGATCAGGGGCACTGGGCCGCCTGCCGGGGCTGGGACTTCGGTGGTCACTGGCAGGCTTTGTGCCAGCCAGGCCGTGAGGCCGCCGTCCAGATAGTGGTAGTGACTGTGGCCGATCACGTCCAGCAGCCAGATGAAGCGGCCGGCCCAGCCTCCGCCTTCGTCGTCATAGACCACGTAGACCGCGTCCGGGTTGTGCCCGAGCTCGCCGAAGAGCGCTTCAAGGGCGTTCTGTGGCGGCAGCAGTCCGGGGGCGGGGGGCTGGCCGAGCTGGGTGCGCTTGGGGTCGACGAAGCGCGCCCCGGGAATATGCCCGGTTGCATAGCGGGCAGCGCTGGTCAGGTCGACCAGGATTAGTTCGCGGGCGTCGAGGCGGGCGAGCAAGTCGCTCGGTTCGATGACCAGCGGCAAGCCAGAGAAGTCAGACATGTCAGGTCCCCAGGGCACAAAGGGAAGGATTGTAGCGCAAGCGTCATTGGCTGCGGTTGGTAAAGCTATGCAAGGCTTTTTCGATGCACTGAGCGGTCTTGCCGAACGCCTGGACGCTGATTTCCGAGAACGGAACGCCGCCCTGATCGGCCACGGCCAGCATCAGTACCCGGCCGTTGCACGACAGGGAGCGCATCAGCAGGTGCTCGCCCCGAAACAACTGGCGCAGGGAGGTTGGCAGGTGGGCGGAGAACTGCCCATTGTTGGCCGGCGTCAGGCGCACCTGGGCAGATTTTTCCAGCAGACGTTGCAGGACCGTGCTCTGTTTGGCCTGCAGTGTCAGCCCTGCTGTTTCCTTGGGCAGACCGTAGAGTTGCTGTACCCGCAGGTGGCTTTGGCTGCGGTCAACCATCAGTAACAGCACTCGACGCATGCCGCAGGCCACCAGGGCATCTCGGGCAAAGCTGGTGAGGTGCACGGCATTGGTGAAGGGGCTGGGTTCCAGTAGAAGTTCGCTGCAGAGCTTGCGCCATTTGGCCAACTCCTCGGCTGTCGGAGCCGGTACCGGCTGTTCACCGTTGTGCAGGCGCCGGACATCCCAGGGCCAGACCAGGGCCTGGGCTGGGTGCCAGAGATCGGGTTGGCTGTCATTGCGAGCGCTGGTTGCGGCCTGCTGGTGTAGCTGTTGCTGGACCTGGGCGACCGGCATTTGTAGATACAGGCCGGTGAGGTTTTGCCAGCGTCGGCCATGAGCGTTGTTCCAGGAGTGCTGCGCCGCCAGGGCCAGGCCGTTGGCCAGCAGGACGCAGTTGGCTGGCTGGTTCAGCCAGCGCTGCAGGTCCGGATCGGCATCCAGGCGCTGTTGCTGGCGCAGCGGATGTTCGCTGTCGCGGGCGATCAGCATGACCTTGGCCAGTTGACGCTGCTCTTGGGTCAGCAGGCGATAACCCTGCCGCACCCAGATTGGCAGGTGCCAGGCATGGACCAGGGCCTGGCACAATTCCATCAGCCGAACGCCGAACAGTTGCATTTCTACCTGGCGAGCCGACTCGTGCTTATAGATGACTCGCAGTTCCCATTCTTCCACGAGCTTGGGGTAGACCAGGGCCATGGCCCACAGTGGCGAGAGAAACAGCAGGCTGCCCCAGTGAATGTCCTGCCACAGTCGCGCCAGGCGCCCGGCGAAAAAACCGTTGGCTTGCTGGGTGGCGTGCTGGCTGATCAGTTGCAACTGACGCAGAGCCTGCGGAATTTGTTCCTCTGGCAGGGTGGGCAGTTGTTCGAGCAGTTCTTCGGTGCGCTTGAGTCCCAGGCGGTTGACCGCGACCTCCAGGTTTTCTGCCGGTTCGCTCATGCTACCGTGGGAGTGCCGGTTGGCTTCGCGGATCACGCTCAGGGCCAGCGCCGGGCTGTTTTGCATCAGTTCGGCAATGTCCCGCAGCGAACTGCGATTGTTGGCGATGGCTTTGCACACTCGATCATGACTGGCTTGCGGCACGGGCAAGCGCACGCCATTGAGGAGCTTTACCCAGGCGTCGAGAGAGGTGGGCGGGGAATGTGGGACGTTGGTTTCATTAGACATGGTCGGGCGCAATCATCGTCTGCTGTGAACACGCCCAGAGCGGGCCAAACTGGCTTTTCGCCTTAACTGGCTATAGTCTGGCGCAGTTTTGCCGATAAGTAGAAGAAGAGTTTTAAGAACTTCCGAATATGACCTTGAACCCGACTCAGTAAGTACTCTCCTACCTATGGCTAAAATTATCGGCATCATCGTCGTATTCGCGAGCGTGCTCGGCGGATACGTGCTTTCACACGGCAAAATCGCGGCACTGATCCAGCCTTTCGAGGTTTTGATCATTGGTGGTGCTGCCTTTGGCGCATTCCTCCAGGCCAACCCAGGCTATATGACGATGCATGTCATCAAAAAGTCGTTGGGTATGTTCGGTTCGCGCTTTACTCACACCTTCTATCTAGAAGTGCTGGGGCTGATCTACGAGATCCTCAACAAAAGTCGTCGCGAAGGCATGATGGCCATCGAGGGTGACATCGAGGACGCTGCGGCCAGTCCGATTTTCGCCAAGTATCCTGCGGTGCTCAAAGATGAGCGCATGACCGCTTTTGTCTGTGACTACCTGCGCATCATGTCCTCCGGCAACATGGCTCCTCACGAGCTGGAAGGGTTGTTCGACATGGAACTGTTCAGTCTCAAGGAAGACCTTGAGCATCCCTCCCATGCAGTCACCGGGATCGCCGATGGCATGCCCGGTTTCGGTATCGTGGCGGCGGTATTGGGGATCGTGGTGACCATGGCGTCCCTGGGGGATGGCGACCAGGCGTCCATTGGCCTGCACGTAGGTGCAGCCTTGGTCGGGACCTTCTTCGGTATCCTCGCGGCCTATGGTTTCTTTGGTCCGTTGGCCACTTCCCTGGCGCACGATGCGAAGGAAGAGCTGAACGTCTACGAAGCCATCAAGGCGTCCCTGGTCGCTTCGGCTTCCGGCATGCCGCCTTCGCTGGCGGTGGAGTTCGGGCGCAAGGTTCTGTACCCAGCGCACCGTCCTAGCTTCGCCGAGCTGGAACAAGCGGTTCGCGGTCGCTAAGTCATGGAAAATAATCAGCCGATTATCATCAAGCGCGTCAAGCGCTTCGCTGGCGGGCATCACGGGGGCGCTTGGAAAATCGCCTTCGCCGACTTCGCCACGGCGATGATGGCGTTCTTCCTGGTGCTGTGGCTCTTGTCCACCGCAACCCCGGAACAGAAGATCGCCATCGCCGGTTACTTCAAGGACCCGATCGGCTTCTCGGAAAGCGGCACACCCTACATCATTGATCTGGGTGGCTCTCCCGAACTGGCGCCGGATAACACCCTAAACCCCGAGATCAAGTCCCAGCCGCAACCGGACAAGGTCACGGTGGATGCCGATCAGGTGGAGGGCATGGCCGAGCAGGTGGAGCGCGAGCGTCTTGAACTGCTGCTACAAGAGTTGCAGAACAAGGTTGAAGAGAATCCCCAACTGCAGAAGTTCAAGGACCAGATCCTCTTCGAAATCACTCCGGACGGCTTGCGGATCCAGATCATGGATGCCGAGAACCGGCCTATGTTCGACTCTGGCAGCGCACGTCTGAAGCCGTATTTCGAAGACATCCTGCTGGCCATGGCCGACACCATCAAGGCGGTGCCGAACAAGATCAGCATCAGCGGTCATACCGATGCCACGCCCTATGCCGGCAGTGGTGAATTCGGCAACTGGGAACTGTCCGCCAACCGTGCCAACGCTGCGCGTCGGGCTCTGGTGGCTGGCGGTTATCCCGATCCGCAAGTGGCGCGGGTGGTGGGCTTTGCCTCCTCTGCGCTGTTCGACCGCAAGAATCCGGTCAACCCGGTCAACCGGCGGATCGATATTGTGGTGCTGACCAAGAAGGCCCAGCGCGCTATCGAAGGCGAGCAGACGGATCCAAACGCTCCTGCGCCCAACCAGGGTACTGGGGCGCCAGGTGAAGTGCCGGGTGCGGCGGCGGACCCGAATGCCTTGCCGCCGGGTAGCGAGCCGTTGCCCGCTCATGAAGTGCGCCAGCGCATGAACATCTTCGAGGATGGCGTACTGAGGATGGATGAGCAGGGATCGGCCGGCCAGGCGCCGGCTCCCAAGCCGGTTGCTCCGGCTCCCAAGCCGGTTGCTCCGGCTTCTGCGCCGGGAACCGTCAGGTGACAAACAACAAGGCCGCGAAGATCGCGGCCTTGTTGTTTCTACGGTGCTCGGCTCAGTAGCCGCTGTCTGGCAGGCTGGCGAGGATCGAGCGGTAGCTGTTCATCCGTTGCTGCTGGATGCGCCCGTCTTCCAAAGCCTTGAGTAATGCACAACCCGGCTCGCGATCGTGCTTGCAGTCGCGGAAGCGGCAGGTACCCAGCAAGTCGTTGAACTCGATGAAGCCAGCTTCTACATCGGCGCGGCTGACATGCCCCAGGCCAAATTCGCGGATGCCGGGGGAGTCGATCAGCTCGCCGCCGCCCGGGAAGTGGAACAGTCGCGCGGTCGTGGTGGTGTGGGTGCCCTGTCCGGAGTATTCCGACAGCGGGCCGACTCGGGTTTCGACTTCCGGCAGCAGGCTGTTCACCAAGGATGACTTGCCCACCCCCGATTGCCCCACGAATACGCTGATGCGTCCGTCCAGCAAGCCTTGCAGTTGCTCCATGCCGTCGCCGTGGTGGGCCGAGACTTCCAGCAGCGGATAGCCCAGTTGGCGATAGACCGCCAGCAAGGCGTTGAGTGCCGGAGCGTTCTGCTCGTCGATCAGGTCGGCCTTGTTCAGCAGCAGCAGCGGCCGAATCCCGGCGTGCTCGGCGGCAACCAGGTAGCGGTCGATAAGATTGGCGTGGGGTTCGGGCATGGGGGCAAACACGATCACGATCATGTCGACGTTGGCGGCCACCGGCTTGAGCTGGCCACGGCTGTCCGGTCGGCACAGCTCGGTGCTGCGCGGCAATTGCGCGACGATCACCCCGATGCCCTGATTGCCGGCGCGCCAGACCACCTGATCACCAGTCACCAGCGCTGGCAGGTTGGCTCGCAGGTAGCAGCGGAACACCTGGCCTGCCAGCTCACCTTCCCGGGCTTCGACCTCGACCTGCACGCCGAAGTGAGCAATGACCAGGCCGGTCTGTTCCGGGCCGAGGTCGCCACCCTCCAGCGCCTCTACGGCGGAGGACTCGCGTTTGGCGGCGCGGGCAGCGCGCTCACCCTGAATCTTTTCGATGCGCCAGTTTTGGCGACGATTGAGCTGGCGTTTGGCCATTGGTGTTCCGTGTTGATAATTACGGCGGATAGGTAAAACGGCGGCGAGTTTAGCACGCCGGGCAGGCCCTCTAGGCTAAACTGCGCAACTACGCCGAGGAGCCCCCCATGCAAAACCCACAGAACCTGATTTGGATCGATCTGGAAATGACCGGTCTGAACCCCGACACCGACGTCATCATCGAGATGGCGACCATTGTCACTGACAGCAATCTGAACACCTTGGCTGAAGGGCCGGTCATCGCTATCCACCAGAGCGACGAGATCCTTGCCGGCATGGACGAGTGGAACACTCGTCAGCACGGTGGTTCCGGCCTGACCCAGCGGGTTCGCGAAAGCCGCATCAGCATGGCCGAAGCCGAAGCCCAGACCATTGCCTTTCTGGAGCAGTGGGTACCCAAGGGCAAGTCGCCCATCTGTGGCAACAGCATCTGCCAGGATCGGCGCTTCCTCTATCGCCACATGAAGGCTCTGGAAAGCTACTTCCATTACCGCAACCTGGACGTTTCGACCCTCAAGGAGCTGGCCGCCCGCTGGGCTCCTGACGTGCGCGACAGCTTCAAGAAAGGCAGCACCCATCTGGCCCTGGACGACATCCGCGAGTCCATCGCCGAGCTGCAGCACTACCGCAAGCACTTCATCAAATTCTGACCTGCAGGAGCCGGCTTGCCGGCGAACGGGCGCACGCTGCAAGCGGCGCCCGTACCCGCCCTCTTTTGGTGCTCGCCTCAACTGAGTAGACTGCGCGCCTTCCTGTAAGGACCGCCATCATGCTGTTGATGCTTTATCTGATCGCCATTACCGCCGAAGCCATGACCGGCGCCCTGTCTGCCGGCCGGCGTGGCATGGACTGGTTTGGCGTGGTGCTGATCGCCTGTGTCACTGCGCTCGGCGGTGGTTCGGTGCGTGATGTGCTGTTGGGGCATTACCCGCTGACCTGGGTCAAGCACCCGGAATACCTGGTACTGACCTCGGTGGCGGCGTTGGTGACGATCTTTATCGCGCCCCTGATGCGTCACCTGCGTTCGCTGTTTCTGGTGCTCGACGCCGTGGGACTGGTGGCCTTTACCCTGATCGGCTGCATGACCGCCCTGGAAATGGGCCACGGCATGCTGGTGGCGTCGGTCAGCGGGGTGATCACCGGGGTCTTTGGCGGCATCCTCCGGGATATCTTCTGCAACGACATTCCCCTGATCTTCCGCCGTGAACTGTACGCCAGCGTGTCCTTCGCCGCGGCCTGGTGCTACATGCTGTGCATCTATTTGCAGCTGCCCAGCGAGCAGTCGATCCTGGTCACCCTGTTCGGTGGCTTTCTATTGCGCCTGCTGGCGATCCGTTTTCACTGGGAAATGCCCAAGTTCGTCTACAACGACGAGCATTGACGGTTGGCGTGCTGCGCCAGGGCCCATTGCACGTGTTCGCGGACCAGTTCCGAGGGATAGTCCTGGCGGGCCTTGAGCGCTTCCAGCACCGGAATGCTTGAGGGCGCGTTGCCCAGACCCACCGCCAGGTTGCGCAGCCAGCGCTCATAGCCGGCACGGCGCAGGGGCGAGCCTTCGGTGCTGCTGAGGAACTTGTCCTCGTCCCACATGAACAGTTCTGCCAGTTCGGCATTGTCCAGGTTGTGCCGGGGTTTGAAGTCGCCTTCTCCCGAGGGGCGGGCGAAGCGGTTCCAGGGGCAGACGATCTGGCAGTCATCGCAGCCGAATACCCGATTGCCGATCAGTGGGCGCAGGTCTTCGGGAATGGCGTTTTTCAGCTCGATGGTCAGGTAGGAAATGCAGCGCCGGGCATCCAGTACATAGGGGCCGACGAAGGCATTGGTCGGGCAGATGTCCAGGCAGGCGGTGCAGCGTCCGCAATGTTCAGTGGCGTGGGGCTCGTCCACGGGCAGCGGCAGGTCGACGAACAGCTCGCTGAGGAAGAAGTAGCTGCCGGCCTTGCGGTTGAGCACCAGGGTGTTCTTGCCGATCCAGCCGAGCCCGGCCTGCTCGGCGATGGCTTTTTCAAGCACCGGTGCGCTGTCGACGAACGCGCGATAGCCAAAGGGGCCAATGGCTTGCTGGATGCGTTCGGCCAACTGCTGCACACGTTTGCGGATGAGCTTGTGATAGTCGCGGCCCAAGGCGTAGCGCGAGACATAAGCCTTGGACGGTTCGGCCAGGCGCTGGGCCATCTGGGTGTCGCCGGGCAGGTAGTCCATGCGCAGCGATACCACCCGCAGCGTGCCGGGCACCAACTGATCGGGATGGGAGCGTTTGCTGCCATGGGCGCCCATGTATTCCATTTCGCCGTGGTAGCCGGCGGCGAGCCAGCGCTCCAGATGCTGCTCATGCTCGGCCAGGTCCAGGCCGCTGATACCGACTTGTTGAAAGCCCAGTTCGCGGCCCCAGTCCTTGATCGATTGGGCGAGAGCGGGGAGATCCTGGGTAATAGCGGGCATGAGGCGAGAGAAACCGGAGCTGAGGTGCGTATAATTCTGCCAGACATCGGAGCCCGAAGACGCATGCCGCAGACAAAACACCCTTTACTCGACGTTCAACTGCTGACTGACACTCATTTGCCGCGATTGGAGGCTCGTCCTCTGGATGCTCATAAGGGGCAATTCGGTCATTTGTTGCTGATCGGTGGCGACCGCGGCTTTGCTGGCGCCGCGTTATTGAGTGCGGAAAGTGCCTTGCGCAGTGGTGCGGGGCTGGTGTCCCTGGCAACTCGCAATGAGCACGTAGCGGCGGCCGCTGCGCGGCTGCCGGAAGTCATGACCCAGGGCACTCATTCGGCCAACCAACTGATGGGGTTGTTGGCGCGGGCCACGGTACTGGTGGTTGGTCCCGGACTGGGGCAGGGCGCCTGGGGGCGCAGCCTGTTGTCGGCAGCGGCCAACGCGCCTTTGCCTCAGGTATGGGATGCCGATGCCTTGAATCTCCTGGCCTTGGGCGGTCTACAGCTGCCGGCGGCCAGCGTGATCACCCCCCATCCCGGGGAGGCGGCTCGTCTGCTGGGGATCTCCATCGCCGAGGTTCAGGGTGATCGTCCGGCGGCGGCCCGAGCCTTGAGCGCAAAATACGCCGCGGTTGCCGTGCTCAAGGGTGCTGGCAGCCTGATCGCCAGCCCCGAGGGGCAAGTGGCCCGCTGTGATGCTGGGCATCCGGCGATGGCCACGGCGGGACTGGGGGATGTGCTCGCAGGATTGATCGGTGCGTTGCTGGCGCAGGGACTGTCGACATTCGATGCGGCTTGCCTGGCGGTCTGGGTACACGCCCGCGCTGGCGAGCAGCAAGGCAAATTGGGCCGAGGGCTGGCGGCCAGTGATCTGATTCCAGCCATTCGTCAGTTGTTGGAGGAGCAATCACCGTGTCTGAGTTAACCCTTTATCTGGCCGACGAGCAGGCCATGGTGGAATTTGGTGCACGCATTGCTCGCGTCACTCAGGGCGTGGGGGTGATTTTTCTTGAGGGCGATCTGGGGGCGGGCAAAACCACCCTGTCCCGGGGGATCATCCGTGGCCTGGGGCATGACGGGGCGGTAAAAAGTCCGACCTTTACCCTGGTGGAGCCCTACGAGATAGGTCCGGTGCGGGCTTTTCACTTCGACTTGTATCGTCTTGTGGACCCGGAGGAGCTGGAGTTTCTGGGGATTCGCGACTACTTCGAAGGCGATGCACTGTGTCTGTTGGAGTGGCCCCAGCGTGGTGCAGGCTTTTTGCCAAAGCCCGACCTGACCATTACCATTACCCCGCATAACAATGGGCGTTCTGTGCATCTGTTGTCTCAAGGCTCGCGAGGCGAGTCCTGGTGTGCCGCTTTGGCGTTGGAATTCAAATAATTGATGGGGTTAGGTATGCGCATTCGCGCGTTGGTTGCTGTCGTAGGACTGTTGCTTACGGCATTGGCCGTCGATGCTGTGGCCGCTACACAGGTTCGCAGCGTCCGCCTGTGGCGGGCACCGGATAACACGCGACTGGTCTTCGACCTGTCCGGTCCGGTTCAGCACAGCGTCTTTACCCTGACGGCCCCGGATCGTCTGGTGATCGATATCAATGGCGCGACCCTCGGCGGTCCGCTGAATGTCGCCACGGCCAATACGCCGATCACCGCCATGCGCTCGGCGCAGCGTACCCCCAGTGACCTGCGAGTGGTCATCGACCTGAAAAAGGCCGTCACCCCCAAGAGTTTTACCCTGGCGCCCAACGCCCAGTATGGCAATCGCCTGGTAGTCGACCTGTTCGACAACCCGGCTGATGCCGCACCGCCTGCTGCTCCGCCCCCTGCTGTGGCCACCGTTCCCGCCGTGCCAGTCACGCCTGCGGAGCCCGCGATCAAGCTGCCGCCGGCCCCGGCGGGCAAGCGCGACATCATCGTGGTGATCGACGCCGGTCACGGCGGTGAAGACCCGGGTGCCTCCGGCTCCCGTGGCCAGCATGAGAAAGACGTGGTGCTGGCCATCGCCCGTGAACTGCAGCGCCAGATTAATGGCATCAAGGGGTTCCGCGCCGAGCTGACCCGTACTGGCGACTACTTCATTCCGTTGCGCGGTCGTACCGAGATCGCTCGGAAGAAGGGCGCTGACCTGTTCGTTTCGATCCACGCCGATGCCGCGCCTTCGACGGCAGCCTTTGGCGCCTCGGTATTCGCCCTGTCCGAGCGCGGCGCCACATCGGAAACTGCCCGCTGGCTGGCGGACAGTGAAAACCGCTCCGACCTGATCGGTGGTGCCGGCAACGTCAGCCTGGATGACAAGGACCGGATGCTGGCCGGGGTGCTGCTGGATCTGTCGATGACCGCATCCCTGACCTCCAGCCTCAATGTCGGGCAGAAAGTCCTGAACAACATCGGCCGGGTCACACCGCTGCACAAGCAGCGTGTGGAACAGGCTGGGTTCATGGTGCTCAAGTCCCCGGATATTCCATCGATCCTGGTGGAGACCGGCTTTATCTCCAACTCCAATGAAGCCTCGAAGCTGGCTACTGTCAGCCATCAGCAGGCCTTGGCTCGCTCCATCAGCAGCGGCGTGCGGCAGTTCTTCCAGCAGAACCCGCCACCGGGCACCTATATCGCCTGGCTGCGAGATTCCGGGAAGATTGCCCAGGGGCCTCGCGATCACCGGGTCAACCCGGGGGAAACCCTGGCGATGATTGCGGTGCGCTACCAGGTATCGGCGCCCGCCCTGCGCAGTGCCAACAATCTGAAAAGCGATGAATTGAAAGTGGGGCAGGTCCTGACCATCCCCGGCACTGAATTGGCGGCCAAGGAATGAGTGACTCGGTAATCAGCGGCGCGCGCATCGAGCTGCTCAGTCCGCGCCTGGCTAACCAGATTGCCGCGGGTGAGGTGGTTGAGCGCCCGGCTTCGGTGATCAAGGAGCTGCTGGAAAACAGCCTGGACTCTGGCGCCAAGCGCATTGATGTGGATGTCGAGCAGGCTGGAGTCAAGCTGCTGCGGGTCCGTGATGATGGCAGTGGCATTTCCTCCGACGATCTGCCTCTGGCGCTGGCGCGGCACGCCACCAGCAAGATCCGCGACCTGGAAGACCTCGAGCGGGTGATGAGCCTGGGGTTTCGCGGTGAAGCCCTGGCCTCCATCAGTTCCGTGGCGCGCTTGACCCTGACGTCCCGTACCCGTGATGCCGATCAGGCCTGGCAGGTCGAAACCGAAGGGCGCGACATGGCGCCGCGAGTGCAGCCGGCGGCCCACCCGGTAGGCACCTCGGTGGAAGTGCGTGACCTGTTCTTCAATACTCCAGCCCGACGCAAGTTTCTCAAGGCGGAGAAAACCGAGTTCGATCACCTGCAGGAGGTGATCAAGCGTTTGGCTCTGGCGCGTTTCGACGTGGCCTTCCATTTGCGCCACAACGGCAAGAGCATCCTCAGTCTGCATGAAGCCAAGGATGATGCAGCTCGCGCCCGGCGCGTGGCGGCGGTTTGCGGCTCGGGCTTTTTGGAGCAGGCGCTGCCCATTGAGGTCGAGCGCAACGGTCTCCATCTTTGGGGCTGGGTGGGCTTGCCAACCTTCTCCCGCAGCCAGGCGGACTTGCAGTATTTCTACGTCAATGGTCGTGCGGTACGGGACAAGCTGGTGGCCCACGCGGTGCGTCAGGCCTATCGCGATGTGCTGTTCAACGGCCGGCATCCGACTTTTGTGCTGTTTTTCGAGGTCGATCCCTCGGTGGTCGACGTCAATGTGCACCCGACCAAGCATGAAGTGCGCTTCCGTGATGGGCGCATGGTGCATGACTTCCTTTATGGCACCTTGCACAGGGCTTTGGGCGATGTGCGCCCCGAGGACCAGTTGGCAGCGCCGGCGGCGGTAGCAGGTATTGTGCGGCCAAGCGGTATCGAAGCCGGTGAGTTCGGACCCCAGGGTGAAATGCGCCTGGCCGCGAACCTGGCCCTGGAGCAGCCGCAGTCCCAGCCGAGCTTCAATGCGCCGGGCTCTGGTGCTGGTAGTGGCTATCAGTATCAGTACACACCACGGCCCCAGCCAGTGCTGCCGGCTGCGGAGTCCCAGGGAGTCTATCGCGAGTTCTTTGCGCCCTTGCCTGGGGCTGCGGCCACAGCCCTGCCGGAGGGGCAGGAGGATATTCCGCCATTGGGCTATGCCCTGGCACAGCTCAAGGGCATCTATATCCTTGCGGAAAACGCTCTGGGCCTGGTGCTGGTGGATATGCACGCTGCTCATGAGCGGATCATGTACGAGCGTTTGAAGGTGGCCATGGCCAGCGAAGGCTTGAGTGGCCAGCCGTTGCTGGTGCCGGAATCGATTGCTGTCAGCCAGCGTGAAGCCGATTGCGCGGAAGAGCATGTCGCCTGGTTCCAGCGTCTGGGCTTCGAGTTGCAGCGCCTGGGACCTGAGTCTCTGGCGATCCGGCAGATTCCGGCGCTGTTGAAGCAGGCTGAAGCCAATCGCCTGGTGCATGATGTGCTTGCTGATTTGATGGAATACGGCACCAGCGACCGAATTCAGGCTCATCTCAATGAACTGCTCGGCACCATGGCCTGCCACGGCGCGATTCGCGCCAACCGGCGCCTGGCCCTGGCGGAAATGAATGGCCTGTTGCGGGATATGGAAAACACCGAGCGCAGCGGCCAGTGCAACCACGGTCGACCGACCTGGACCCAATTGGGTCTGGACGATCTGGACAAACTCTTTTTGCGCGGCCGTTGATGACTCAGCTTCCTCCAGCGATTTTCCTGATGGGCCCGACCGCTGCGGGCAAGACCGACCTGGCCATCGAGCTGACCAAGGTGCTGCCTTGCGAGTTGATCAGTGTCGATTCGGCGCTGGTGTATCGCGGCATGGATATCGGCACCGCCAAGCCCTCCAAGGAGTTGTTGGCGCAGTTTCCCCATCGCCTGATCGATATTCTCGACCCCGCCGAAAGCTACTCGGCGGCAGATTTTCGCACCGATGCCCTCGCGGCCATGGCCGATATCACCGCTCGGGGCAAAATTCCGCTGCTGGTGGGGGGCACCATGCTGTATTACAAGGCGCTGCTTGAAGGCCTGGCGGATATGCCGCCAGCAGACCCGCAGGTCCGCGCCGAACTCGAAGACGAGGCTCAACGCCTTGGTTGGCAGGCGCTGCATGATCAACTGGCGGCTGTGGACCCCGAATCTGCGGCGAGGATTCATCCCAATGATCCTCAACGCCTGACCCGAGCGCTGGAAGTCTATCGGGTCAGCGGTCTGACAATGACCGCTCATCGTCAGCGTCAATTGGCGCAAAGTGCTGAGGCAGGCGCATCGGGACGCGGTCAATTGCCCTATACTGTCGCCAATCTGGCCATCGCTCCGGCGAATCGTCAGGTACTGCACCAGCGTATTGCACAAAGATTCACACAAATGTTGGAACAGGGATTCATTGACGAGGTCGTAGCTCTGCGCTCAAGAAGTGACCTGCATGCCGGGTTGCCGTCTATACGTGCAGTGGGTTACCGCCAAGTCTGGGATCATCTGGATGGCAAGCTGACGTCAGCCGAAATGCAGGAGCGGGGCATCATTGCCACGCGCCAATTGGCGAAACGGCAGTTCACCTGGTTACGCAGTTGGGCTGACCTGCAATGGTTGGACAGCCTGGATTGCGACAATCTGCCACGCGCCTTGAAATACCTAGGGACGATCTCCATATTGAGCTGAGTCCTTGCAATTGCCGTCTATCCTTGGGGGTGTGACGGTTTGAGCTATCTGTTTTCCGATTTTTATTATTGATCCTTAAAGGAGTGCGGCACATGTCAAAAGGGCATTCGCTACAAGACCCTTACTTGAATACATTGCGTAAAGAGAAAGTTGGGGTTTCCATCTATCTGGTTAACGGGATCAAACTGCAAGGCACGATCGAGTCCTTCGACCAGTTCGTTATCCTGCTGAAAAACACCGTCAGCCAAATGGTTTACAAGCACGCTATCTCTACAGTGGTTCCAGTTCGCCCAATTCGTCTGCCTAGCGCATCCGAATCCGAACAGGGTGACGCTGAGCCAGGTAACGCCTGATAGGAGTCTCCTTTGTTCTTTGAGCGCCACGGTGGTGGTGAACGGGCCATTCTCGTTCACTTGGATGGTCAGGACCCTGAGGCGCGCGAAGATCCGCAGGAGTTTCAGGAGCTGGCATTATCGGCCGGCGCCGAGACCGTCGCGTTTGTTAGCGTGCCGCGTCATCGGCCAACCGCCAAATACCTGGTTGGCAGCGGCAAGGTCGAGGAATTGCGCGATCTGGTCAAAGCCGAACAGGTAGACTTGGTGATTTTCAATCACATCCTCACGCCCAGTCAGGAACGTAACCTCGAACGTGTATTCGAGTGTCGCGTGATTGATCGCACGGGTCTGATTCTCGATATCTTCGCTCAGCGCGCACGCACTCATGAGGGCAAGCTCCAGGTAGAACTGGCACAGCTTGAGCACATGAGCACGCGATTGGTTCGTGGCTGGACTCACCTTGAACGGCAGAAAGGCGGTATTGGTCTGCGTGGTCCGGGTGAGACTCAGTTGGAAACCGACCGGCGCCTGCTGCGAGTGCGTCTGCGGCAGATCAAGGCGCGTCTGGAAAAGGTTCGCAGCCAGCGCGAGCAGGCTCGTCGAGGCCGTAAGCGTGCCGACATTCCTTCAGTTTCGCTGGTGGGCTACACCAACGCTGGCAAATCCACGTTGTTCAATGCTGTCACCGCGTCCGATGTATTCGCCGCCGACCAGCTGTTCGCTACCCTCGATCCGACTTTGCGCCGCTTGGAGCTGGATGATCTGGGGCCGATTGTGCTGGCTGATACCGTCGGTTTCATTCGCCACCTGCCGCACAAGCTGGTGGAGGCGTTTCGGGCTACCCTCGAAGAGTCCAGCAACTCCGACTTGCTGCTTCATGTGATCGATGCTCACGAGCCCGAGCGCATGGCTCAGATCGAGCAGGTGATGGTGGTACTGGGTGAGATCGGGGCTCAAGACTTGCCGATCCTGGAGGTCTATAACAAACTCGATTTGCTCGAGGGGGTGGAGCCGCAGATTCAGCGCGATCCCGATGGCAAGCCGCAGCGTGTCTGGTTGTCGGCCCGTGATGGCCAGGGACTTGATCTGCTCAAGCAGGCCATTGCGGAGCTGCTGGGTGAAGATTTGTTCGTAGGCACCTTGCGCTTGCCTCAGCGTTTTGCTCGACTGCGAGCACAGTTTTTCCAGTTGAACGCTGTGCAGAAAGAAGATCACGACGACGAAGGGGTCAGTTTGCTGGCCGTTCGCCTGCCGCGGGCCGAGTTGAACCGGCTGGTCAGTCGCGAAGGTCTGCAACCGTCGGAATTCATCGAGCAACACACTTTGCAATAAAAGCCTGGGCATGCGGTTGTGCCGCTGTAGCAGGCATTCTGTAGCATTGGTCGGCGCGCCGTGGGTGCGTCTTTGCTTTATCAGATGGAGAGCGCTATGGCTTGGAATGAGCCGGGTGGCAACTCGAATAATCAGGACCCTTGGGGTGGTAAACGCCGCAATAATGGCGATCGCAAGGGGCCACCAGATCTCGACGAGGCCTTCCGTAAGCTGCAGGAAAGCCTGAATGGGTTGTTCGGTGGTGGTAAGAAACGTGGTGATGACGGCGGTAGCTCCGGCAAGGGCGGTGGTTTCGGCTTGCTGGGCATTGGTCTTGTCGTGCTGGCGGCCGTGTGGCTGTACAGCGCGGTTTATGTAGTCGATGAGCAGGAGCAGGCCGTGGTGCTGCGCTTCGGCAAATACTACGAAACCGTCGGCCCGGGTCTGAACATCTACTTCCCGCCGATCGATCGCAAGTACATGGAAAACGTCACGCGTGAGCGTGCCTACACCAAGCAGGGGCAGATGCTCACCGAGGACGAGAACATCGTCGAAGTGCCGCTGACCGTGCAGTACAAGATCAGCAATCTGCAGGACTTCGTGTTGAACGTTGATCAGCCGGAAATCAGTCTGCAGCATGCAACCGACAGCGCCCTGCGCCATGTGGTGGGTTCCACCGCCATGGATCAGGTGTTGACTGAAGGTCGTGAATTGATGGCCAGTGAAATCAAGGAGCGGTTGCAACGCTTCCTCGACAACTACCGCACCGGTATCACCGTGACTCAGGTGAACGTACAGAGCGCAGCTGCACCACGTGAAGTGCAGGAAGCCTTCGATGACGTGATCCGAGCTCGTGAAGACGAACAGCGTTCGCGCAACCAGGCTGAAACCTACGCCAACGGTGTTGTGCCGGAGGCTCGTGGTCAGGCTCAGCGCATCCTCGAAGATGCCAATGGTTATCGCGACGAAGTGGTATCGCGGGCCAAGGGTGAGGCTGATCGCTTTACCAAGCTGGTTGCCGAGTACCGCAAGGCTCCTGAAGTGACTCGTCAGCGCCTGTACCTGGACACCATGCAGGAAGTCTTCAGCAATACCAGCAAAGTTCTGGTAACCGGCAGCAAAGGCGGGCAGAACAACCTGCTCTACCTGCCGCTGGACAAGATGATCGACAGTGGTCGTAGCGGCGGTGTTCCGGCAACGGGATCAGCGTCTGCGACCAGCAATGAAGCGAATGCGCGCGCCGCTGCGGAGCACATGCAGCAACAGCAGCAGACGCGTTCTAGGGAGAGTCGCTGATGAGCAATAAATCGCTGATCGCCCTGATCGTGGGCGTTGTCGTGGCGGTGGTTGCCTGGAACAGCTTCTACATCGTCGCTCAGACCGAGCGCGCGGTGTTGCTGCAGTTCGGTCGTGTGGTCCAGGCTGATGTCCAGCCTGGCCTGCATGTGAAAGTGCCCTATGTGAATCAGGTGCGTAAGTTTGATGCGCGCCTGATGACCCTGGATGCACCGACACAGCGCTTCCTGACCCTGGAAAAGAAAGCCGTCATGGTGGATGCCTACGCCAAGTGGCGAGTGAAGGATGCTGAGCGCTTCTACACCGCGACTTCCGGTCTCAAGCAAATTGCCGACGAGCGTCTTTCCCGTCGTCTGGAATCGGGCCTGCGTGACCAGTTTGGTAAGCGCACCCTGCATGAAGTGGTTTCCGGTGAGCGTGATGCGCTGATGGCGGATATCACGGCTTCGCTGAACAGGATGGCGGAAAAGGAGCTGGGTATCGAAGTGGTCGATGTCCGGGTCAAGGCCATCGATCTGCCGAAGGAAGTGAACCGCAGCGTGTTCGAGCGCATGAGCACCGAGCGTGAGCGTGAGGCTCGCGAGCACCGTGCCAAGGGTAACGAGTTGGCCGAAGGTATTCGTGCTGACGCTGATCGTCAGCGTCGCGTGCTGCTGGCTGAAGCCTATCGCGAGTCTGAAGAGGCGCGCGGTGATGGTGATGCTCAGGCGGCGGCGATCTACGCCAAGGCCTACGGCCAGGATCAGGAGTTCTACGCGTTCTACCGTAGCCTGCGTGCCTACCGTGAAAGCTTTGCAAACAAATCCGACGTCATGGTTCTGGACCCAAGCAGCGACTTCTTCCACTACCTGGAAAAGTCCAAGCCTTGATCAGGCCCTGATCCTTGGGCACCCCGCCGGGCGGCTAAAATGCCTCGCGGGGTGATCCTTTGGGAAAACGGGTGTATGATGCGGCAGCCGGGAAATTCCCGGCTTTTTTGCGTCTGCATCTTTGATTGGCCGTGGCTCGTTCAAGAGCTCGGCAAGATTTTTCGAGGAAAATAGTCTGTACAGCTGATTCCTGGCTGCCTGTCCGGCTGAGCTCGCGTCGGATGCGACTGTTTTCTGCTTCACTCTAAGGCTGGCCCCAGGCTTGCCGCCCGGACCATAGGGGAATGGCGTAATGGCAACGGTAGACCGCTGGCTGCTGCCAGATGGCATCGAAGAAGTATTGCCGCCGGAAGCGGCGCGCATTGAAGTGGCGCGTCGTCAGGTGTTGGATCTGTTTCAGAGTTGGGGTTACGAGTTTGTCGTGACTCCCCATATCGAATACCTGGAATCCCTGCTGACAGGTGCCGGCCAGGACCTGGATCTGCGTACCTTCAAGGTCATCGACCCGCAGTCGGGTCGGCAGATGGGGTTCCGTGCCGACATTACGCCACAAGTGGCGCGAATCGATGCCCACACCCTGCGTCGCGAAGGGCCGAGCCGCCTGTGCTATGCCGGCAGCGTGCTGCATGCTCAGCCGCGGGCCTTGTCGTCCTCGCGCAGCCCGATCCAGTTGGGCGCCGAGTTGTACGGCGACGCCAGCCCGAGCAGCGACGTTGAGGTCATCAGTCTGATGTTGGCCATGCTGCAGTTGGCCGATGTGCCGGATGTGCACATGGATCTGGGGCATGTGGGCATCTACCGCGGCCTGGCCCAGGCTGCCGGCCTGTCCGGTGCCGTGGAGCAACAATTGTTCGATGCCCTGCAGCGCAAGGCGATCGATGAAGTCATCAGCCTGACCCAGGGCCTGCCGGCCGATCTGGCCGACATGCTGCGCTCCCTGGTGGAGTTGTGTGGTGGCCGCGAAGTATTGGGCGATGCTCGCCGTCGCCTGGCGGGTGCGCCGACCTCGGTGCTGCTGGCCCTGGATGAGTTGCTGACGATCGCCGAGCGCTTGTCGGTGCGTTTCCCTGACTTACCGTTGTATTTCGATCTGGGCGAGCTGCGGGGCTATCACTACCACACGGGTGTGGTGTTCGCGGTGTTTGTACCGGGCGTGGGTCAATCCATCGCCCAGGGCGGTCGCTACGATGACATCGGAGCCGATTTTGGACGTGCCCGTCCAGCGACCGGTTTTTCTACCGATTTGAAAACCCTGGTGACCCTGGGGCGTGCTGAGGTCGAGCTGCCGTCTGGTGGTATCTGGATGCCTGACAGCACCGACGCGGCACTCTGGCAGACCGTCTGCCAGTTGCGCAGTGAGGGTCAGCGTGTCGTTCAGGCTCTGCCTGGGCAACCTTTGGCCGCCGCCCGTGAAGCGGACTGCGACCGGCAATTGATTCAGCAGAATGGGCTTTGGCAAGTATTGCCGCTGGCTTCTTGAGTTTTCCTGCCGGCGGCTGCCGGCACCAAGTTTGCGCGAATGAGGACAAGTGTTATGGGTAAGAATGTCGTAGTCCTGGGCACCCAGTGGGGTGATGAGGGCAAAGGCAAGATCGTTGATCTGCTGACCGAACATGCCGCCGCCGTAGTGCGCTACCAAGGTGGCCACAACGCTGGCCACACTTTGGTAATCGATGGCGAGAAGACCGTCCTGCACCTGATTCCGTCCGGCGTGCTGCGCGAAGGCGTGCAGTGCCTGATCGGTAACGGCGTAGTGGTAGCACCGGATGCCTTGATGCGTGAAATCGTCAAGCTGGAAGAGAAAGGCGTACCGGTGCGTGAGCGCCTGCGTATCAGCCCTTCCTGCCCGCTGATCCTGTCCTATCACGTAGCCCTGGACCAGGCCCGCGAGAAGGCTCGTGGCGAGCAGAAGATCGGTACTACCGGTCGCGGCATCGGCCCGGCTTACGAAGACAAGGTTGCCCGTCGCGGGCTGCGCATCGGTGATCTGTTCCACCGCGAGCGTTTCGCCGCCAAGCTGGGCGAGTTGCTGGACTACCACAACTTCGTGCTGGTCAATTACTACAAAGAGCCGGCCATCGACTTCCAGAAGACGCTGGACGAGTGCATGGAATACGCCGAGCTGCTCAAGCCGATGATGCTCGACGTCACCGCCGAGCTGCACCAGCTGCGTCGCGCCGGCAAGGACATCATGTTCGAAGGCGCCCAGGGTTCGCTGCTGGACATCGACCACGGCACCTATCCGTATGTCACCAGTTCCAACACCACCGCTGGCGGCATCGCCACCGGTTCGGGCGTGGGCCCGATGTACCTGGACTACATCCTGGGCATCACCAAGGCCTACACCACGCGTGTGGGTTCGGGTCCGTTCCCGACTGAGCTGTTCGATGACGTCGGCGCTTTCCTGGCCAAGCGTGGCCACGAGTTCGGTGCGACTACCGGTCGTGCCCGTCGTTGTGGCTGGTTCGATGCCGTGATCCTGCGTCGCGCCATCGACGTCAACAGCATCTCGGGCCTGTGCCTGACCAAGCTGGACGTACTGGACGGCCTGGAAACCATCAATATCTGTGTTGGCTACAAGAACCAGGATGGTGCAGTCATCGACGCGCCTACCGACGCCGACAGCTACATCGGCCTGGAGCCGGTGTACGAGCAGATGCCGGGCTGGAGCGAATCGACCCTGGGTGCCAAGACCCTGGAAGAGCTGCCTGCCGCTGCTCAGGCCTACATCAAGCGCATCGAAGAGTTGGTCGGCGCGCCGATCGACATTATTTCGACGGGCCCGGACCGCAACGAAACCATCGTTCTGCGCCATCCGTTTGCTTGATAAGTCGTTGATGTAAAAACCAAAGGGCCCTTGATCGGGCCCTTTGTCGTTTCTGTCCGCCGTGCGGCACGACCCTTGCTGTGAAACTCGCTTCTAGAGTGCCATCAGAATAATGGCGCCAAAAGTAGAGGGATTTCCTGTGTCGGCCGTTCTCTCACTGTTACAAAGCCGTTTACTGCGGCCTGTGTTCGTTACTCTCGGTATCGCCCTTTTGGTGCAGGTAGTGCTCGCCGTTGCCCTGACTCGGAGCACGGTGACTGCCCTGGAGGCCGATCTGGCTGCGCGTTTGGGTGTTGATAGCCAGAAGTTGTCTGGCGAACTCGAGCAGGCGGGCAAGGAAGTCACTTCCAGTCTGGAAAGCCTGTCCAGCAGTACGCGTCAGCGTCTGACGGCGGGGCTGTCTTCGCGTCTAAAGGAGGAGCAGGTCCAGCTGCGTGCAGCGCTGGAGAAGGACCTCAAGGACTCCGCCAATGATATGGCCCAGTTGCTGGCCTCTGTGGCGCCTCGTGCCATGTGGGACAGTGATGTGCCGACTCTGTCCGAGTTCGCACGGCGTGCCCAGCGTAACCCCAACGTACTGTTCGTGGTCTATGACGATGCAGCAGGTGAGCATCTGACTCGCTATCTGAATCGTGAGAATCCGATCAACAAGGCCCTGTTGGAAAAGGGCAAGGGCGATCGGGCCTTGGACAAGGTTCTGAATGCCGCCAAGAACGATCCTTCTGTCTACTACCTTGAGGCGTCGATCAATCCTAATGGAGTGGAAATCGGCAAGGTGCTGATGGGGGTGTCCACGGCTTCGGTAGAGGCAGATATCGCCGCCTTGGATCAGCGCTTCGGGGCATTGATCGCCAGCAGTGACCAGTTGGTTGGAGACAGTCTCAAGGGAGCCTCCGCCGACAGTTCGGCGGCCATGCGCTCGCGCTTGCAATCGGCTCAGGCCACTGCCGCGCAAATGCAGGCCAATACCGCAAGCACGGTGCAGGAGGCTGCGGCCACCTTGCGCTGGCAGATCGGTGTTGGCCTGGCGCTGGTGGGGTTGGCCCTGCTGCTGTTGCTGGCGGTAGTGTTGGGGCGGCGAGTGGTGAACAAACTGCATCTGTTGATCACGGCTCTCAACGACTTGGCAGCGGGCGAAGGGGATCTGACCAAGCGCGTGCCCCTCAACAGCAATGATGAAATTGGTGATATGGCCTCGGCGGTGAACCGCTTTGTGGATAAGTTGCAGCCCATTGTGCGTGAAGCGGGCGATGTGGCGCAGCGTACCGGTGTGGAGATTGGGGCTATGAGCCTGCGCAATGCTGGGGCGGATGCAGCGGCTGAGGCGCAGCGTGACGAAGTGGCCGAAAGCTTGCGGGCGCTATCGCAGATGGCTGATGAGGCCCAGGCGGAAAGCCAGGCGATGCAGGCGGCGCTGCAGCAGGTGGTGGAGATCCGTCAGGCCACTGACGAGAACACCCGCACTTCGGAGCAGGTCGGCAGCCTGATCGAAGCCCTGGCCGGGCAGGTGGATACCGGGGCCAAGGTGATCGAGCGCCTGGCTCAGCAGAGCGAGCAGATCGAGGTGGTGCTGACGGTGATTCATGGCATTGCTGAACAGACCAACCTGCTGGCGCTGAATGCGGCGATCGAAGCAGCGCGCGCCGGTGAAACCGGGCGCGGGTTTGCCGTGGTGGCGGATGAGGTGCGAGCCCTGGCCAGCAAGACCCAGAGCTCCACAGGCGATATCCAGGCCCATATCGGCGCGTTGCAACAGGGCGCGCGAGAGGCGGTGGCGGCTATTGGGCAGGCCGGCCGTCAGGCCAGCGAGGGTTTGCTGGTGCTGCGTGACAGTGTCCGCCTGCAGCAGACGGTGCAGTCTTCGGTCGAACAGGTGCATGCCGCGATTGGCTTGGCCACCCAGGCTGCAGCGCATCAGGCTCAGGGCGCGCAAGCGGTGCGGGGGCGGGTGGAAACCATTCATGCCCAGGCCGAGCGAGCGGCTCAGGCTGTGGTGGAGACCACCGCCAGCGGCAAGGTACTGGACAGCCTGGCGGCGCAGCTCAAGGCCAGTCTGGGGCAGTTCCGCGCTTGATCTTTCGCTGGCCGGCTGGCTCCTACGTTGCTTTGTAGGAGTCGGCGTGCCGGCGAAGCACTTCTCAACGGCTCAGATACATCCGCGTCGTCAGCAGATACACCGGCAGCCCAGACACCAGAATCAGCAGTGCTGCATAAGGTGCCGCGGCCGCAAACTCCACATTCGCGGTATGGGCCCAGACCTCTGTGGCCAGGGTATTCAGCCCGGTCGGGCTGAGCAGCAAGGTTGCAGTCAGCTCTTTCATCGCATCCAGAAACACCAGGGCGAAGGCCGCGCCCAGTGCTGGAAAGATGATCGGCAACGTCACCCGGCAAAAAGCACTGAATGACGATGCTCCCAGGGTTCTTGCCGCTTCTTCCAGTTGCGGCGCGGCCTTGTTCAGGGCGGTGCGGATGGGCGCCTGGGCCAGGGGCAGGAACAGCAAGGCATAGGCGATCAGTAACAGCGCCGAGGTTTGATACAGTACCGGCACATAGTGCAGGGCGAAGTACACCAGCGTCAGGGCGATCACCAGGCCGGGCAGGGCATGCAACAGGTAGGGCAGACGCTCGGCCCAGATGGCCAGTCGTCCCTTGTGACGCACCACTAGCAGTCCCACAGGAACCGCCAGCGCCAGGCACAGGGCGGCACCGCCCAGGGACAGCGCCAGGGAGGAAAGCAGTGCTTCGCCGATGGCTGCCACCGGGAAAGCGGCCGATGAACCCACGGCCAGCCAGTAGGCAAGCATGCCCAGGGGAACGCCGCTGCCAATCAAGGCCAGTAGCAGGCAGTAGATTTGTCCGCCTGCGGACCAGCGTCCCAGGCGTACCTGTTCTGCATGTCGCGCTGCACCTTGGCCGGTGCGTACGTGACGCCCCTTGCCACGAACCCGCAGCTCTAGACCCAGCAGTATCAGGCACAGCACCAGCAGTACCGCCGAGAGCATGGCTGCGTTGGCGTTGCTGAACTCCAGCTCGAATTGCTGATAGATCGCCGTGGTGAAGGTTTGCAGGCCGATGATCGACAGGGCGCCGAATTCCACCAGCATGTGCAGGGCAATCAACAGGGCTCCTGCCAGTAACGATGGCCAGAGCAGGGGCAGGGTGATCTTGAAGAACACGCCCCAGCGATTTTGCCCAAGGGTGCGTGCGGACTCTTCGAGGGAGGGGTCAAGATTGCGTAGGGTGGCTGCCACTGGCAGGAACACTAGGGGGTATTTGGACAGGGTCATCACCAGGATCGCACCGCCCAGTCCTTCGAATCCGGCGCTCAGGGACACCCAGGTGAAGCTGCTGATGACGGCCGGTACGGCGAAGGGCAGGCACAGCACTACGCCCCAGATCCGTCGCCCTGGCAGATCGCTGCGTTCCAGCAGCCAAGCCAGGGATAGGCCGATCATTGCGCAGGCGATGGTGACTCCCAGCATCAGTAGCAAGGTGTTGCTTAGCAGGCGGAATACATAAGGGCGCCACAGCAGCTGCAGCGCTTCGGCCCAGCCGGCTTGCCAGGCCTTGAGCCCGACATACAGCAGAGGCAGCAGGCTCAGGCAAACCAGTAGCAATACCGGCAGCAGCAGCCAGATCGATGGTCGCTTGCGCCTCGGCACGTAAGGCGTGCGCGAGGCGGGGGCGCAGAGTGGTGGACTCATCAGTTCAGGCCGACGTCGCGTTCCAGGTCCAGTGCTTCCTCGGCATTTCCGAGGTCGGCCGGGGTTACTTTCGGAGCCTGCAGTTCACTGAATGGCTTGAGGCCGCGATCCGACTCCATGCCTTTATGCAGTGGGTACTCGGCGGTGGTCTGGGTGATCACCCGCTGACCCTCTTCGCTGGCCATATAGGCAAGGAACTGTTGAGCTTCTTTCGGGTGTTTGCTGGACTTGAGCACTGCGGCGCTGGAGACCGTGATCAGGCCACCAACATCGCCGCCGGTGAAATAGTGCAGCTTCGAGTCCAGTTGACCTTTTTCCCGTTGCAGTGCGAACCAGTAGTAGTTGTTCACCAGGACGCTGGCCACTTCGCCGTTTTCCACGGCCTTGAGGGCTACCATGTTATTGCTATAGACCTTGCCGAATGCCCGCAGGCCGGTCAGCCACTCTTCTGCTGCATCCATGCCGTGCAATTTGATGATGGCCACGGCTTGTTCCTGGAAGGCGCCGCTGGTCGGTACGAAACCGACCTTGCCTTGCCACTGTGGCTGGGAGAACTCCATCACCGACTTGGGCAGGTCTTTTTCATTGATCAGTTTCGGGTTGAAAGCCACCACTCGCACTCGAGCGGTGATGCCGATCCAGGTGCCGTTGCTGGCCACGTATTCCTTGGGCAGGACGGCCAGGGTCGCGGCATCGGTCTGGGCAAGCAGGCCTTGTTCGCCCAGTTTGTTCAGGGGCGGGGACTCTTCGGTGTAGATCACATCAGCGGGGGAGCGATCGCCTTCTTCGACGACCTGGCTGGCCAACTGATTGCTGCTGCCCTTGCGCACGTTGACGTGGATGCCGGTCTTGGCTTCGAAGGCCTTGGCAACGGCATCGCCGACTTCCTTGTGCTGGCCGTTATACAGGGTCAGGGAAACCGGATCGGCTGCCTGGGTGAGTGGAGATGCCAGGGTCAGTCCCAGCAAAGTGATGGTCAAGCCACGCAGAAGGGATGTTGGAAGGAGGGTATTTCTGAACATCATTCGCAGGTTTCCTCACTGTAGTGCCGCAAAAACTTGTAACAATCATAAACGATATCGTTTCTCATGTGCGCTTTGCGGGTACGACGGCGGGGCGATGAGGCGAGGGAATGCCTGGAGGCAGAAACGCAAAAACCCGCTTTCGCGGGTTTTTGAGAGGCTTGAAAGCGATGCTCTCAAGTTTGAATTGGTGCCCAGAAGAAGACTCGAACTTCCACGACCTTGCGGTCACCAGCACCTGAAGCTGGCGTGTCTACCAATTTCACCATCTGGGCAGTATCGACGTCGTCGCCGTGTCGATGGAGCGCACTATACGGACCGTGTTTTGATCTGTAAACCCCTGTTTTGGTTTTATTAAATCAAACACTTAGAATGCAAAAACCCGCTTTCGCGGGTTTTTGTTTGAGTCTTGAAATTGATCTAATCTCAAGCTCTTGAATTGGTGCCCAGAAGAAGACTCGAACTTCCACGACCTTGCGGTCACCAGCACCTGAAGCTGGCGTGTCTACCAATTTCACCATCTGGGCAGTATCGCTGACGTCTCCGTCGTCGATGGCGCGCACTATACGGAGGCTCTTTTAAGCTGTAAACCCCCGATTTCAAAAAAGTTTGAAAAAAGTCTCCGGTGGCAGGCGTGAGGATGTTTCTGAGGCGGCGATGAGGATTTTTCCAGCGTTGTCTGAGCCTGA
The DNA here is from genome assembly GCF_026016285.1 of Pseudomonas sp. B21-059. NCBI lineage: Bacteria > Pseudomonadati > Pseudomonadota > Gammaproteobacteria > Pseudomonadales > Pseudomonadaceae > Pseudomonas > Pseudomonas sp. B21-059. The sequence goes on from NZ_CP087201.1 coordinate 636,906, forward strand.
AATTTCCCGTTTCAATACGCGTATGCCAAACTAACCCGCATATAGACAAGGTGAAATTTATCTAATGGCCGATTGGCAGTCCCTCGATCCCGAGGCCGCTCGTGAAGCGGAAAAATACGAAAACCCTATTCCTAGCCGCGAACTCATCCTCCAGCACCTTGCTGATCGGGGTTCGCCTGCTAGTCGCGAGCAGTTGGTAGAAGAGTTCGGTCTGACCACAGAGGACCAACTTGAAGCTTTGCGCCGCCGCCTACGCGCCATGGAGCGCGACGCTCAACTGATCTACACCCGCCGCGGCACTTATGCGCCGGTGGACAAGCTCGACCTGATCCTCGGTCGTATCAGCGGCCACCGCGACGGCTTCGGCTTTCTGGTGCCGGATGATGGCAGCGACGACCTGTTCATGAGCCCGGCGCAAATGCGCCTGGTATTCGATGGTGACCGCGCCTTGGCCAGAGTTTCCGGCCTGGATCGTCGTGGTCGCCGCGAAGGCGTGATCGTCGAAGTGGTATCTCGTGCCCATGAAAGCATCGTGGGGCGTTACTTTGAAGAGGGCGGTATTGGCTTTGTGGTAGCGGATAACCCGAAGATCCAGCAGGAAGTGCTGGTGACGCCGGGGCGTAATGCCAATGCCAAGGTCGGTCAGTTCGTTGAAGTGAAGATTACTCACTGGCCGACGCCGCGCTTCCAGCCACAAGGCGACGTAGTTGAAGTGGTAGGCAACTACATGGCGCCAGGCATGGAAATCGACGTTGCCCTGCGCACCTACGATATTCCCCATGTCTGGCCCGAGGCCGTGCTCAAGGAAGCTGCCAAGCTCAAGCCGGAAGTGGAGGAGAAGGACAAAGAGAAGCGCATCGATCTGCGCGACCTGCCTTTCGTCACTATCGACGGTGAAGACGCTCGCGACTTCGACGACGCGGTGTACTGCGAAGCCAAGCCCGGTAAGCTGCGCCTGTTCGGCGGCGGCTGGAAACTGTACGTGGCCATTGCCGACGTCTCCAGCTACGTGAAGATTGGTTCGGCTCTGGATGCTGAAGCCCAGGTGCGTGGCAACTCGGTGTATTTCCCCGAGCGGGTTATCCCGATGCTGCCTGAGCAGCTTTCCAATGGCCTGTGCTCGCTGAACCCGAAAGTTGATCGCCTGGCCATGGTTTGTGAGATGACCATCTCCAAGTCCGGCGAAATGACCGATTACCAGTTCTATGAAGCGGTGATCCACTCCAAGGCGCGACTGACCTACAACAAGGTCAGCGCCATGCTCGAGCAGCCGAAAACCACCGAAGCCAAGCAACTGCGCGGTGAGTACGCGGATGTCGTACCGCACCTTAAGCAATTGTATGCGCTGTACAAGGTCCTGCTCGGTGCTCGCCATACCCGTGGCGCCATCGACTTTGAAACCCAGGAAACCCGGATCATCTTCGGTTCCGAGCGCAAGATCGCCGAAATTCGTCCAACCACGCGCAACGATGCTCACAAACTGATTGAGGAGTGCATGCTGGCGGCCAACGTGGCCACCGCCGAGTTCCTCAAGAAGCACGAGATTCCGGCCCTGTACCGGGTGCACGACGGTCCGCCGCCGGAGCGTCTGGAGAAGCTGCGTGCCTTCCTTGGCGAGCTGGGCCTGTCCCTGCATAAAGGCAAGGATGGTCCTACGCCGAAGGACTACCAGGCGCTGCTGGAAACCATCAAGGATCGTCCGGATTACCACCTGATCCAGACCGTGATGCTGCGCTCGCTGAGCCAGGCGGTGTACAGCGCTGATAATCAGGGCCACTTCGGCCTGAATTACGAAGCCTATACCCACTTCACTTCGCCGATCCGTCGTTACCCGGACCTGCTGACCCACCGGGCCATTCGCAGTGTCATCCACTCCAAGCAAGACACGCCGCACGTGCGTCGAGCCGGAGCGATGAGTATTCCGAAAGCGCGTATCTATCCGTACGACGAGGCCATCCTCGAGCAGCTCGGCGAGCAGTGCTCGATGAGTGAGCGTCGCGCCGACGAAGCCACTCGTGACGTGGTGAACTGGCTCAAGTGCGAGTTCATGAAGGATCGCGTCGGCGAATCCTTCCCTGGCGTGATCACCGCGGTCACCGGTTTTGGTCTGTTCGTCGAACTCACCGATATCTACGTCGAAGGCCTGGTGCATGTGACTGCGCTGCCAGGTGACTACTACCACTTCGATCCTGTGCATCACCGCTTGGCGGGCGAGCGCACCGGTCGCAGCTTCCGCTTGGGCGACACCGTGGAAGTGCGAGTCATGCGCGTAGATCTGGACGAGCGCAAAATCGATTTCGAGATGGCCGAAAAGACCATTGCTGCACCTATTGGTCGCAAAAAGCGGGGGGCTGCGGACGTGCCGGCGAGCAAGGCAGTCGAAGAGCCAGCTCCAGCGAAGGCGGGGCGTCGCAGCTCTGCCAAGGAGAAAGCGGTCGAGGCTTACCGTCCGAGCGATGCGGCGGCAAAAAACGCCGAAGTACGCAAAAGTCGTGAAATGAAACAGGCGCTGCTGGCGGGAGCCAAAGGCGGTGGTAAAGCGGCGTCTGGGGGAAAGTCCGGCAAATCGGCTCCGGCCAGAGACAGCGACCGGCCAGCCAAACCGAGCAAACATCGTAAAGGTCCGCCCAAGGCGGGCTCCGCTTCCGGCGCGAAAAGCGGCGGCGCGCGCAAACCTAAGGCCAAGTCATGAGTCAGTTGGAAAAGATCTACGGCGTGCATGCTGTAGAAGCGTTGCTGCGTCACCATCCCAAGCGGGTCAAGCAGATCTGGTTGGCTGAAGGGCGCAGTGACCCACGGGTTCAGGTGCTGGTTGATCTGGCTGCGCAGAACCGTGTGTCGGTCGGCCAGGCCGAGCGTCGTGAGATGGACGCCTGGGTTGAAGGCGTGCATCAGGGGGTGGTGGCGGAAGTCAGCCCAAGCCAGGTGTGGGGCGAAGCCATGCTCGACGAACTGCTGGATCGCACCGAGGGCGCGCCGCTGTTGCTGGTGTTGGATGGCGTGACCGATCCACACAACCTCGGCGCCTGCCTGCGTACCGCCGATGCGGCGGGTGCCCTGGCGGTGCTGGTGCCCAAGGACAAGTCGGCCACTCTGACCCCGACCGTACGTAAGGTGGCTTGCGGCGCTGCCGAAGTGATTCCGCTGGTGGCGGTGACCAATCTGGCCCGTACCCTGGAAAAGCTTCAGCAGCGCGGCCTGTGGATCGTCGGTACCGCCGGCGAGGCCGAGCAGGAGTTGTACGATCAGGACCTGACCGGCCCGACCATCATCATCATGGGGGCCGAAGGCAAGGGCATGCGTCGCCTGACTCGCGAGCACTGCGACTATCTGGTGCGCCTGCCAATGGCCGGCAGCGTCAGCAGCCTCAACGTCTCCGTGGCCACGGGCGTCTGCCTGTTCGAAGCCATGCGCCAGCGCGGCGCCAAGGCCAAGGCCGTCGCCAAGAAAGCCTGATCTATCCCGTAGGAGCCGGCTTGCCGGCGAACCACGCCCTGCCGTCCATTGCCGGCTCGTTGGCTCCTGCAGGTGATTGTTCAAATAATCACCAATTGCCTTGCGCCGCTGTTCCCCCTTCTCTACAATTGCGCCCCTTGCCGTGACGGCAGGCGCATATGTGCCTACTAACAGGCAAGACACACCAGTGTCATTCACTCCTTGTCTGACCGCTTATAGGCGGCAGGCTACAACCCGTAAGGAGCATTCATGCGTCATTACGAAATCATCTTTTTGGTCCACCCGGATCAAAGCGAGCAAGTCGGCGGCATGGTTGAGCGTTACACCAAGCTGATCGAAGAAGACGGCGGCAAAATCCACCGTCTGGAAGACTGGGGCCGTCGTCAACTGGCCTACGCAATCAACAATGTTCACAAGGCTCACTACGTGATGCTGAACGTTGAGTGCACCGGTAAAGCCCTGGCTGAGCTGGAAGACAACTTCCGTTACAACGATGCTGTGATCCGTAACCTGGTCATCCGTCGCGAAGAAGCCATCACTGGCCAATCCGAGATGCTCAAGGCTGAAGAAAACCGCAGTGAGCGCCGTGAGCGTCGTGACCGTCCTGAGCATGCTGACAGCGCCGATGGCGATGACAGCGACAACAGCGACGCCAGCGATAACGCTGACGAGTAATCCACGGACCTTTTGAGGAGCCAATTACATGGCACGTTTCTTCCGTCGTCGTAAATTCTGCCGCTTCACCGCTGAAGACGTGAAAGAGATCGATTACAAAGATCTCAACACTCTGAAAGCCTACGTATCCGAGACCGGCAAAATCGTTCCAAGCCGCATCACCGGTACCAAAGCTCGTTATCAGCGTCAGCTGGCCACCGCTATCAAGCGCGCCCGCTTCCTGGCCCTGCTGGCCTACACCGACAGCCACGGCCGCTGAGACCGGGCAGTCGACAAGTAGTAAGGGATTGAATGCATGCGCGCCTTAGCTGAGTTCATCATGCGCGGTCGTATGCAGGCCACTCTGGTAGTGGCTGGCTGTTCGGCATTGCCGTTGTTGTATTGGTTGGGTGCTGCCGCGGGGAGCCTGGTGCTTCTGCGGCGCGGGTTGAAGGATGCCCTTGGTGTCCTCGCTCTGGGAATGCTGCCGGCTTTGTTCTGGTGGCTGGCGTTCGATGACCCGCGAGCATTTCTGGTGCTGGTGGGGTCTTCGAGTCTTGCGTTGGTTTTGCGCGCAGGCGAGTCCTGGAGCCGCGTGCTGCTGGTCAGCATAGCGATGGGATTGGTGTTTGCTGGAGTCCTGGGTGCGGCTTTCCGCCCTCAGATCGAAGCGTTGTCGCAGGAATTGATAAAGATCCTGCCGATGGCCTTGGGTGAGGTCTACCAGCAGTTATCGGTTGAAGAGCGAGCTCGTCTTGCCACACTGATTGCACCGATCCTGACCGGCCTGATAGCGGCCTTGTTGCAAGCCATCAGCGTGCTGAGCCTGATTCTTGGGCGTTACTGGCAGGCTGTGTTGTATAACCCGGGTGGTTTTGGTCGCGAGTTTCGCGCCATCAGAATCCCTCTTGGGCCAGCGATGTTGCTGCTGGCGTGCATGTTGGTGGGACCGAACTTCGGACCTCAACTGGCCATGCTCACGCCGATGTGCAGTGTCCCGCTGGCTTTTGCCGGGCTGGCCCTGATTCACGGGCTGGTGGCGCAAGGGCGACTGGCCAGATTCTGGCTGGTGGGGTTGTACGTCACGCTGTTGCCATTCATGCAGCTGATCTATCCGTTGCTAGTGGTCCTGGCCATTGTCGACAGTCTGGTTGATTTTCGCGGTCGTTTGGCGCCGAAAGACGCCGATAACGCGAACGGTGAAGGTTAAAAGTTAAGAGGATTTTCACATGCAACTGATCCTTCTGGAAAAAGTCGCCAACCTGGGCAACCTGGGCGACAAAGTGAACGTTAAGGCTGGTTACGGCCGTAACTACCTGCTGCCTTACGGCAAAGCCACCGCTGCTACCGCTGCCAACCTGGCTGCGTTCGAAGAGCGTCGTGCTGAGCTGGAAAAACTGGCTGCAGACCGTAAAGCTTCGGCTGAAAGCCGCGCTGCCCAACTGGCCGAGCTGGAAGTGACCATCACTGCCACCGCCGGTGACGAAGGCAAGCTGTTCGGTTCGATCGGCACCCACGACATCGCTGATGCACTGACCGCCTCCGGCGTTGAAGTTGCAAAAAGCGAAGTTCGTCTGCCGAACGGCACCATCCGCAACGTAGGTGAATTCGACGTAGCCGTGCACCTGCACGCTGAAGTTGAAGCAACCGTACGCGTTGTCGTGGTGGCTGCTTAAGCAGTACCAAATCGTCTGGCACCTTGTGTGGCTGACGGTTAACATCGGGCACGATCCTGTTTACAGGTCGTGCCCTTTGTCTTTCTGCTGATCCTGATTTTCACCCCCGAATTCCAAGTGGCCATGAACGATATTTCCGCTCCCGAGCAATACGATCTGCAAACCGCTGCCCTGAAGGTGCCGCCGCATTCCATCGAGGCCGAACAGGCCGTGCTCGGTGGTCTGATGCTGGACAACAACGCCTGGGAACGCGTGTTGGATCAAGTGTCCGACGGCGATTTCTATCGGCATGACCACCGTTTGATCTTCCGCGCCATCGCCAAGCTGGCCGATCAGAACATGCCCATCGACGTGGTCACGCTGTCCGAGCAGTTGGACAAGGAAGGCCAGACCTCCCAGGTCGGCGGCCTGGGCTATCTCGGCGAGCTGGCCAAGAACACCCCGTCGGTGGCCAACATCAAGGCCTATGCGCAGATCGTTCGCCAGCGGGCGACCCTGCGCCAACTGATCGGCATCAGTACCGAGATCGCTGACAGCGCCTTCAACCCTGAAGGTCGTACCGCTGAAGAGATCCTCGACGAGGCCGAACGGCAGATCTTCCAGATTGCCGAGGCGCGGCCCAAGACCGGCGGTCCGGTGGGCGTCAACGAGTTGCTGACCAAGGCCATCGACCGCATCGATACCCTGTTCAACACCGACAACGCCATCACTGGCCTGTCCACCGGCTACACCGACCTCGACGAGAAGACCAGCGGCCTGCAACCGGCCGACTTGATCATCGTCGCCGGCCGTCCGTCCATGGGTAAGACCACCTTCGCCATGAACCTGGTGGAGAACGCGGTGCTGCGCAGCGACAAGGCGGTGCTGGTGTACTCCCTGGAGATGCCAGGCGAATCGCTGATCATGCGTATGCTGTCCTCCCTGGGCCGCATCGACCAGACCAAGGTCCGTTCCGGCCAGCTGGAAGACGACGACTGGCCGCGCCTGACCTCGGCGGTCAACCTGCTCAACGACCGCAAGCTGTTCATCGACGACACCGCGGGTATCAGCCCTTCGGAGATGCGTGCGCGGACCCGTCGCCTGGTGCGTGAGCATGGCGACATCGCGCTGATCATGATCGACTACCTGCAGCTGATGCAGATCCCCGGTTCCAGCGGTGACAACCGGACCAACGAGATTTCCGAGATCTCCCGGTCCCTCAAAGCCCTGGCCAAGGAATTCAACTGCCCGGTGGTGGCCCTGTCCCAGCTCAACCGCTCTCTGGAACAACGCCCCAACAAGCGCCCGGTGAACTCCGACTTGCGGGAATCCGGAGCGATCGAGCAGGACGCCGACGTGATCATGTTCGTGTACCGGGATGAGGTGTATCACCCCGAGACCGAGCACAAGGGCATTGCCGAGATCATCATCGGCAAGCAGCGGAACGGCCCCATCGGCTTTATCCGCCTGGCGTTCATCGGCAAGTACACCCGCTTCGAGAACCTCGCGCCGGGCAGTTACAACTTCGACGACGACGAATAACCCGCCCGTTCGCAGGCAATTCGCTTGCCGGCGCCCAGCTGTAGGTGCCGGCTCGCCGGCGAATCGGGCTGCACCGAATTCCGACCATAATGGTCGGAATTGGTTATTTTTTGTGCTATATTCCGCGCCCGCGAATTTCCCTGTGAATCAACGCGTCCCTATCCAAGCCAACACCGGTCATCGACATGCAAGCAGCCAAGCCGTTATTTGACTATCCAAAGTACTGGGCCGAATGTTTCGGGCCAGCACCATTCCTGCCCATGAGCAGGGAGGAGATGGATCAGCTCGGCTGGGATTCCTGCGACATCATCATCGTCACCGGTGATGCCTACGTCGATCACCCCTCGTTCGGCATGGCGATCATCGGCCGGCTGCTGGAGTCCCAGGGCTTTCGCGTGGGGATCATCGCCCAACCCAACTGGCAGTCCAAAGACGACTTCATGAAGCTCGGCGAGCCGAACCTGTTCTTCGGTGTCGCCGCCGGCAACATGGACTCGATGATCAACCGCTACACCGCCGACAAGAAAGTCCGCTCCGACGACGCCTACACCCCGGGCGGCCTGGCGGGCAAGCGTCCGGACCGCGCCAGCCTGGTGTACAGCCAGCGCTGCAAGGAAGCCTACAAGCATGTGCCAATCGTCCTGGGCGGCATCGAGGCTTCCCTGCGCCGTATTGCTCACTACGACTACTGGCAGGATCGGGTGCGCAACTCGATCCTGATCGACGCCAGCGCCGACATCCTGCTGTACGGCAACGCCGAGCGGGCCATCGTTGAAGTGGCCCAGCGCCTGTCCTATGGCCACAAGATCGAAGACATCACCGACGTGCGCGGCACCGCCTTCATCCGCCGCGATACGCCCAAAGACTGGTACGAAGTGGACTCCACCCGTATCGACCGCCCGGGCAAGATCGACAAGATCATCAACCCCTACGTCAATACCCAGGACACCCAGGCCTGCGCCATCGAGCAGGAGAAGGGCCCGGTTGAAGATCCGAGCGAAGCCAAGGTGGTGCAGATCCTTGCCAGCCCGCGGATGACCCGGGACAAGACCGTGATCCGCCTGCCGTCCATGGAGAAGGTGCGCAACGACCCGGTCCTGTACGCCCACGCCAACCGCGTGCTGCACTTGGAAACCAACCCCGGTAACGCCCGTGCCCTGGTGCAGAAACATGGCGAAGTGGACGTGTGGTTCAACCCGCCGCCCATTCCCATGACCACCGAGGAAATGGACTACGTGTTCGGCATGCCTTACCAGCGCGTTCCGCACCCGGCCTATGGCAAGGAAAAAATTCCGGCCTACGACATGATCCGCTTCTCGGTGAACATCATGCGCGGCTGCTTCGGTGGCTGTACTTTCTGCTCCATCACCGAGCACGAAGGGCGGATCATCCAGAACCGTTCCGAAGAGTCGATCATTCGCGAGATCGAAGAAATCCGCGACAAGGTTCCCGGTTTTACCGGAGTGATCTCCGACCTTGGCGGCCCGACCGCGAACATGTACCGCATTGCCTGCAAGAGCCCGGAGATCGAATCCGCGTGCCGCAAGCCGTCCTGCGTGTTCCCCGGCATCTGCCCGAACCTGAACACCGACCATTCGTCGTTGATCCAGCTGTATCGCAGTGCTCGCGCCTTGCCCGGGGTGAAGAAGATCCTCATCGCTTCCGGCCTGCGCTATGACCTGGCGGTGGAATCGCCGGAGTACGTCAAGGAGCTGGTGACCCACCACGTGGGTGGCTACCTGAAGATTGCCCCGGAACACACCGAGGAAGGTCCGCTCAATCAGATGATGAAGCCGGGCATCGGTACCTACGACCGCTTCAAGCGGATGTTCGAGAAGTACTCCAAGGAAGCGGGCAAGGAGCAGTACCTGATTCCGTACTTCATCGCCGCCCACCCGGGGACCACCGACGAAGACATGATGAACCTGGCCCTGTGGCTCAAGGGCAACGGTTTCCGCGCCGACCAGGTGCAGGCGTTCTATCCGTCGCCGATGGCCACCGCCACCGCCATGTACCACTCGGGCAAGAACCCGCTGCGCAAGGTCACCTACAAGAGCGACGGCGTGACCATCGTCAAGAGCGAGGAGCAGCGTCGCCTGCACAAGGCATTCCTGCGCTACCACGATCCCAAGGGCTGGCCGATGCTGCGCGAGGCCCTGCTGCGCATGGGGCGTGGCGACCTGATCGGCCCGGGCAAGCACCAGCTGATTCCGACCCATCAGCCGGCCACCGACAGCTACCAGAGCGCCCGCCGCAAGAACTCGACACCGGCCGGCAGCCACAAGGTGGCCAAGGAAACCAAGATCCTGACCCAGCACACCGGCCTGCCGCCGCGTGGCAGTGACGGTGGCAATGCCTGGGACAAGCGTGAGCAGGCCAAGGCCGCCGCCTTCGCCCGCAACAAGCAGGCCGCCAAGGAGCGTGCCGATGCGGCCAAGGGCAAAGGCAAGAAGCCAACCCGCAAGCCGGTGGTACCGCGCTAGACAACAGAACGCCAGCTCCTCGGAGCTGGCGTTTTTGTTTTGGCTGCCGATCGCGGCGCAAGCCGGTCTTGTTGGCGATCCGCTGTCAGCGTTGGCGCATTGAGCTGGCGCTGCATTAACAGTGCGAGCGCAGCCGCTTCGGGTCATGCCGTCTGGCACATTTCTGTGCAGTGAGCTGCACAGGGATGCACCGGTTGCGCGGTTTTGGTGCTGTACTGCCCCGAGTCGTTGAACAACCCCCCGGACTTGGGCCCTGGCACAAGTCTTGCGCGGGTTCATCCACCGCTCAGGCTCGCAGGAGGCACGCCGTGTCGATTCATGTCGCATTGCACCATGTCACGCACTATCGCTACGACCGCGCCGTCGAACTTGGCCCGCAGATCGTCCGCCTGCGCCCGGCTGCCCACAGCCGCACGCGAATCCTCGCCTATGCGCTGAAGGTCCAGCCCGAGCAGCATTTCATCAACTGGCAGCAGGACCCCCAGGGCAATTATCTGGCGCGCCTGGTCTTTGCGGAGAAAACCACCGAGCTGCGGATCGAAGTGGATCTGCTGGCGGAGATGGCGGTGTTCAATCCGTTCGACTTCTTCCTTGAGCCCTACGCGCAGCAGATCCCTTTCGCCTACGCCGCCGATGAGCAGCGCGAGCTGGCGCCCTACCTGGAAACCCTGCCCCTGACGCCCAAGTTCCAGGCCTACCTGGACGGTATCTCACGTACGCCGTTGCCTGCGGTGGACTTCCTGGTGGCGTTGAATCAGCGGCTCAGCGCAGACATCGCCTACCTGATTCGCCTGGAACCGGGGGTGCAGAGCCCGGAGCAGACACTGGTCAATGCCTCCGGCTCCTGTCGCGATTCGGCCTGGCTGCTGGTGCAGCTGTTACGCCACCTGGGACTGGCGGCGCGTTTCGTCTCCGGCTACCTGATCCAGCTCACGGCCGACGTCAAATCCCTAGACGGTCCTTCGGGTACTGAGGTGGACTTCACCGACCTGCACGCCTGGTGCGAGGTCTACCTCCCCGGAGCCGGCTGGATCGGCCTGGACGCCACCTCAGGGCTGTTTGCCGGAGAAGGTCACATTCCCCTGGCCTGCAGCCCCGATCCCTCTTCAGCGGCGCCCATCACGGGTCTTGTGGAACCTTGCGAGTGTCAGTTCAGCCATGAAATGACTGTGGAGCGGATCTGGGAAGCGCCCCGGGTCACCAAGCCTTACACCGACGAGCAGTGGCTGGCCATCCAGGCCCTGGGCCGGCAGATCGATGTGGACCTGTCGCAGAACGATGTGCGCCTGACCATGGGCGGCGAACCGACCTTCGTGGCCATCGACGATCCCGACGGCGCCGAGTGGAACACCGCCGCCCTGGGCGCGAACAAGCGGCGTTTGGCCGCTGAGCTGTTCCAGCGCCTGCGCCAGCGCTACGGGCCTCAGGGGCTGGTGCATTTCGGCCAGGGCAAGTGGTACCCGGGGGAGCAATTGCCGCGCTGGTCGCTGAACTGCTATTGGCGAGTTGACGGTGTGCCGATCTGGCACAACAGCGCCTTGATTGCCGATGAGCACGAGGACTATGGCGCTGACGCATCATTGGCCGGGCGCTTTCTCGCCAGTGTCGCCGAGCGCCTGAAGCTGCCCGGGCGCTTTGTGTTTCCCGCCTACGAAGACCACTTCTATTACCTGTGGCGCGAGGGCCGCCTGCCCCCCAATGTCAGTGCCGAGGACTCGCGGCTGGAGGATGCCCTGGAGCGCCAGCGGTTGCGCAAGGTGTTCAGCCAGGGCCTGGATAAAGTCATTGGCCAGGTGCTGCCCCTGGCCCGCAGCGCCAAGGGTGATCAATGGCAGAGCGGCCGCTGGTACCTGCGAGACAGTCATTGCCGGCTGGTGCCCGGGGATTCCCCCCTGGGCTATCGCCTGCCCCTGGCGTCCCAACCCTGGGTGACAGCGGCGGAGTACCCCTTTATTCACCCCAACGATCCGAACCAGGATTTCCCTGAGCTGCCGGACCGGGCGCAGCTCGCAGAAGTCCCTGAGTCGGCGGTTGCGGATGAGCGCGTGCCAGAGATTGATCAGTCCGCGGATTGGCTGACCCGCACCGCGCTCTGCGCCGAGGCGCGAGAAGGGCGGCTGTACCTGTTCATGCCGCCCCTGGAGCGACTCGAGGATTACCTGCAACTGGTCAGCGTGATCGAAGCCACTGCGGCAGAGCTGCATTGCCCGGTGCTGCTGGAAGGCTACGAGCCGCCCGCCGACCCGCGCTTGAGCAACTTCCGGGTGACGCCGGACCCGGGCGTGATCGAGGTCAACGTGCAGCCTTCGGTCAGTTGGGATGAGCTGGTGGAGCGCACCGAGTTCCTGTACGAACAGGCCCGGCAGACCCGCCTGACCAGTGAGAAATTCATGATCGACGGGCGCCACACCGGTACTGGCGGCGGCAACCATTTCGTCCTCGGTGGCGCGACGCCGGCGGATTCGCCGTTCCTGCGCCGCCCCGACCTGCTGCGTAGCCTGATCAGCTATTGGCACAATCATCCGTCGTTGTCCTACCTGTTTTCCGGGTTGTTCATCGGCCCCACCTCCCAGGCACCCAGGGTCGATGAGGCGCGCAACGACTCGCTTTATGAACTGGAAATTGCCTTTGCACAGATGCCCGCGCCGGGCGAGGAGTGCCCGCCGTGGCGGGTGGATCGCCTGCTGCGCAACCTGCTGATCGATGTCACCGGCAATACCCATCGCGCCGAGTTCTGCATCGACAAGCTCTATGCGCCGGACGGCGCCACCGGGCGTCTCGGCCTGCTGGAACTGCGGGCCTTTGAAATGCCGCCCCATGGGCGCATGAGCCTGGTCCAGCAGTTGCTGCTGCGGGCGCTGGTGGCGCGGTTCTGGCGCGAGCCATATGCCCCGGCCAAGCTGGCGCGTTGGGGCACCGAGCTGCACGATCGTTTCCTGCTGCCGCATTTCATCGAGCAGGATTTTGCCGATGTGCTGGTGGAGCTCAATGCCGCCGGATATCCGCTGCGGGCCGAGTGGTTTGCCCCTCATCTGGAGTTTCGCTTTCCCAAGGTCGGCGATTACGCGGTCAGCGGTATCGAGCTGGAGTTGCGTCAGGCCCTGGAGCCCTGGCATGTGCTGGGGGAAGAGGGCGGGGCCGGGGGCACGGTGCGTTATGTCGACTCTTCTCTGGAGCGTTTGCAGGTCAAGGTCAGTGGGCTGACGCCGCAGCGCCATGTGCTGACCTGCAACGGTGTGGCGGTTCCTTTGCAGCCCACGGGGCGGGTAGGGGAGTTTGTCGCCGGAGTGCGCTATCGCGCCTGGCAGCCGGCCAACTGCCTGCAACCCGGGATCCCGGTACACGCACCGCTGGTGTTCGATCTGCTGGACAGCTGGATGCAGCGCTCCCTGGGGGGCTGCCAATACCATGTGGCCCATCCTGGGGGACGCAACTACGACAGTCTGCCGGTCAATGCCAATGAAGCGGAAAGCCGGCGCATGGCGCGTTTCTTTCGCCTCGGACACAGCCCCGGGAGCCTCGCGGTGCCGCCTTTGATCATCAATGACGAGCTGCCCATGACCCTGGATTTGCGACGCTTCTAATCCACCTGCGACGCCCGCGATATAGCCATATCCGGGCGTCGGGGCTGTGGGTTAATCTGACTTTCCCTGCCGTCTGCCGAGTGTTCCATGCCTGACTTGCTAGACCGTTACCCGCTGACGGCGGGTACCTACCACGAGCTGCTGGATGACCAGGGTGCGGTCCGGGCGCACTGGCAGCGCCTGCTTGAACAACTGCAACGCAGCAGCCCCGCGCAACTGGCCCAGCGCCAGGCGCTGCTGACCCGGCAGATCCACGAGAACGGTGTCACCTACAACGTCTATGCCGACCCCAAGGGCGCGGACCGGCCCTGGGAGCTGGATTTGCTGCCCCATGTGATCCCGGTGGAGGAGTGGCAACTGTTGTCCGCCGGGATCGCCCAGCGGGCGCGCCTGCTCAATGCCGTACTGGCGGACCTGTACGGCCCGCAGCGACTGATCAGCGAAGGGCTGTTGCCTGCTGAACTGGTGTTCGGGCACAACAACTTTCTCTGGCCATGCCAGGGCATCCAGCCGCCCGAGCAGACCTTTCTGCACCTCTATGCAGTAGACCTGGCGCGCACCCCCGATGGTCGCTGGTGGGTCACTGCCGATCGTACCCAGGCGCCGTCCGGGGCCGGCTATGCCCTGGAAAATCGCATGATCGTGTCCCGGGCCTTTCCGGATCTGTACCGCGACCTGCACGTGCAGCATCTGGCTGGCTTCTTCCGTGCCCTGCAGGAAACCCTGGCCCGGCAGGCGCCCCGGGATGCCGAAGCGCCGCTGATCGTGCTGCTGACTCCGGGGCGTTTCAACGAGAGTTATTTCGAGCATCTGTACCTGGCGCGCCAGCTGGGTTACCCGCTGGTTGAGGGCGGCGACCTGACGGTGCGCGATGCCACGGTCTATCTCAAGACCCTCAGTGGCCTGCGTCGGGTGCACGCCATTATGCGTCGCCTGGATGATGATTTCTGTGATCCTCTGGAGCTGCGTACCGATTCCGCTCTGGGGGTGCCCGGCCTGCTGGATGCGGTGCGTCAGGGCCGGGTGCTGGTGGCCAATGCCCTGGGCAGCGGGGTGCTGGAGTCTCCAGGGCTGCTGGGCTTCTTGCCGAAAATCAGCCAGTTCCTGTTGGGGGAGCCATTGCTCCTGCCTTCCATCGCCACCTGGTGGTGTGGCGAGGCGCCCGTGCTGCAACAGGCCCTGGAGAAACTCCCAGAGCTGCTGATCAAACCGGCGTTTCCATCCCAGAGTTTCACCCCGGTGCTGGGGCGCGACCTGAGTCCCGAACAGCGCGCCAGCCTCGCCGAGCGTATGCGTGCGCGGCCCTACGCTTATGTCGCCCAGGAGTTGCCGCAACTGTCCCAGGCGCCGGTCTGGCAGGCCGAGGACGGTCGCTTGCAGCCACGGGCCATCGGCATGCGGGTGTACGCGGTGGCCAGCGACGACGGCTATCGGGTGCTGCCCGGCGGCCTGACCCGGGTCGCCGCCGACGCCGACGCCGAAGTGGTGTCGATGCAGCGCGGTGGCGCCAGCAAGGACACTTGGGTGCTGGGGGAGCGCGCTCCCAGCGGCGAGCAATGGAAAACCCAGCGCACCATTGGTGTTTATGACTTGGTCCGTCGTGATCCCTACTTGCCGTCGCGGGTGGTGGAGAACCTGTTCTGGTTCGGTCGTTATTGTGAGCGCTGTGACGACAGCGCACGGCTGTTGCGGATCATGCTGGCCCGTTACGTCGATGGCGACGATCCGCGAGCTTTGCTGGCCGCAGTGGACCTGGGGGAAAGCCTGATGCTGCTGCCGGATGAGGGCGAGTTGCCCGAGCGTCTGCTGGCGGCCCTGTTGGGGGAGGACTGGTCGTTCAGCCTGCGCTCCAACCTACAGCGTCTGCAGTGGGCCGCCTCCCAGGTGCGCGGCAAGCTGTCCCGGGAAAACTGGCAGGCCCTGGTGGAGTTGCAGCGCGAAGCCCAGGAGCTGGACACCGCAGAGCCGGACTTCGGCGAGCTGCTGGATTTTCTCAACCGTCTGGTGATGTCCCTGGCAGCGCTCTCGGGATTCGCCCTGGACGACATGACCCGCGACGAAGGATGGCGCTTCCTGATGATTGGCCGGCGCATCGAGCGCCTGCAATTTCTCAGCAGCAGCCTGGCCGCCTTCCTGCGGGGCACTGCGGTGTTCGATCAGGCGGGCCTGGAGTGGCTGCTGGAGCTGGGCAACAGCAGCATCACCTATCGCTCCCGCTACCTGGCGGTGGCGCAGTTGATCCCGGTCCTCGACCTGTTGCTGCTGGATGAGCAGAACCCCCACGCGGTGCTGTTCCAGCTCAAGCTGGTGACCCGCACCCTCAAGCGCCTCAACGATGACTTCGGCGTGCCCCGCGAGGTGGCGTTGCCGAGGCTGGTGGAGCGCCTGGCCCATGTCGACCTGGGCTGCCTGGAGAACTCCCTGTTTGGTGAGGCCAGCGTGAGAGCCGCCGTGGCCGGGCTGGCGGACCTGTTGCAAGAGATCGCCGAGGTCAGCGGCCAGGTGTCCGATCGCCTGGCCTTGCGGCATTTCGCCCACGTGGATGATGTCAGCCAGCAAACGGTGTCGGTGTAATGAGCGCGCGCTACCAGATTTTCCATGACACCCATTATCGCTACGACAGCCCGGTGTCCCTGGCCCAGCAGTTGGCGCACCTGTGGCCCCGGGTTTGCGCCTGGCAACAGTGCAGCGAGCGGCAGTTGCTGATCAGTCCCGAGCCCACCTCCCGCCGTGACGAGCAGGATGTGTTTGGTAACCCTTTGACCCGTCTGGCCTTCGAGCGGCCCCATGATGAATTGCAGGTCAACGCCCAGCTTAGCGTCGAGGTGCTGGATCGGCCGCGTTTGGACTTTGCCGCGTCCATGGCGTGGGATGTCGCCCGCGGAGCCCTGACCTACAGCGGTCGGCCGTTGCCGGTGGATTTGCTGGAGGCCAGTCGTTATCGCTTCGAGTCACCCTATGTGCATCTCAAGCAGCGCTTCGTCGAGTTTTCCGCAAGCTGCTTTGCTTCGGGGCGGCCTCTGTTGCAGGGCGTCCAGGCCTTGATGGAGAAGATCTTCAGCGAGTTCACCTTCGATGCCGAAGCGACCCAAGTGGCGACACCTTTGGTGGAAGTCCTGGAGCGTCGACGGGGTGTGTGCCAGGACTTTGCCCACCTGATGCTGGCGTGCCTGCGTTCGCGAGGGTTGGCGGCGCGCTACATCAGCGGCTACCTGCTGACCCAGCCACCGCCGGGGCAGCCGCGGCTGATCGGTGCCGACGCTTCCCATGCCTGGGTTTCGGTGTTTTGCCCGGTGCTGGGCTGGGTGGATTTCGATCCGACCAACAACGTGCAGCCGGCACTGGAACACATCACCCTGGCCTGGGGCCGTGATTTTTCCGATGTCTCGCCGTTGCGTGGAGTGATTCTTGGCGGGGGCAGCCATGACCCGGAGGTCCGGGTCACCGTCATGCCTCTGGAATAAAGCTGGAGTCGGCTTGCCGGCGAAGAGGCCGGCGGATGCTGCGTGGGGCTTGGGGAAGCCTTCGCAGGCCCGCCAGCCCCTACTGTGCCAGGTCGGGTGTTTCAGGCTTGGGGGGCTTGAGGCTCGGCGTCATCGACGCTCACTTCACCTTCAGTATCCGGGGTCAGTGTGCTGGCTTCTTCTGCAGCAGCTTTCTTGCGTTGCAGCTTTTCCTCTTTCTTCTGTTCCTTGGCCAAGTCTCGTTGACGTTTGGCGAAGGAGTAGTTGGGTTTAGCCATGGGCGATCCTCTGGGGTCGAAGGTGAGGTTGAGCGGCGCGTATTCTGCCTGTTATCGGGTGCTGACGGTTAATTGGGTTTGCTCTCGGCCCACTTGTCCGCTACCGAAGGCTTCCAGGCGTCCAGGGCATCCAGCAGGCTGGCTGGCGATTCGCTCATTTGCAGCATGTCACGGTGCGGGGCCCGGACGAAGCCTTCGCCGACGATATGGTCGAGAAATCCGCTGAGTTTTTCGTAGAAGCCGTTCACTTCCAGCAGGCCCAGAGGCTTGTGGTGATAGCCCAGTTGGCCCCAGGTCCAGACTTCGAACAACTCTTCCAGGGTGCCCAGGCCCCCAGGCAGGGCAATGAAGGCATCGCTGAGTTCAGCCATGCGCGCCTTGCGCGCGTGCATGCCGTCCACCACTTCCAGGCGGGTCAGGCCGTTGTGGCCGATTTCCTTGTCTTTCAGGCTTTGCGGGATGATCCCGATGACTTCACCGCCGGCTGCCAGGGCCGCGTCGGCCACTATGCCCATCAGGCCCACCGCGCCGCCGCCATAGACTAGGGTCAGCTTGCGCTCGGCCAGGGCCCGGCCCAGGGCCTGGGCTGCTTCACGATAGAGGGGATGGCTGCCGGTACTGGCGCCACAAAATACACAGACAGAAGTTAACGACATGCCTTACTCCGCGGTCATTGATGACCTCAGAGTAAAGGCTGAAAGATCTGGCTCCAAGCATTAAACCTCGCGTTGAGGGGTTTCATGGGTGCCGCTGGCACCGCAGGCGTAGGCGGCGAGCAAGCTGCGAAACAGGCTGTTGAGAGGCATGGCCAAGGCTCCTAAAAGATGTTGATGGGCAGATCTTAGAGGGCGGTTTCGCAGGGGGCTGTTTGATTGTCTTGATCGGCCCGATAGCAGAGAGTTGTATACAGTTTTTTGATGCAAATCATAGGAACTTGGCAGAAATTCAGGCAGTCTTCGGTCCCATGGATTCAGATGGATTTTGTTAACCCTGCCTTGGAGATTCACCATGTTTGCCAAACTCGTTGCGGTATCCCTGTTGACACTGGCCAGCAGCCAACTGATGGCTGCCGAATGCAAGGTCGATGTCGACTCTACCGACCAGATGTCCTTCAACACTAAGGAAATCACCATCGACAAGAGCTGCAAGACCTTCACCGTGAACCTGACTCACTCCGGCAGCCTGCCGAAGAACGTCATGGGTCATAACTGGGTCCTGAGCAAAACCGCAGACATGGCTGGCATCGCCGCCGACGGCATGGCCGCTGGCATCGACAAGAGCTACCTGAAAGAAGGCGACACCCGCGTCATCGCCCACACCAAGATCATCGGTGCTGGCGAGAAAGACTCGGTGACCTTCGACGTATCGAAGCTGACTGCTGGCGAAAGCTACCAGTTCTTCTGCTCGTTCCCAGGCCACAACTCGATGATGAAAGGCGCTGTGATCCTGAAGTAAGCATCAGGTCCGGCTGCAACAAGAAAGCGCCCCGCGGGGCGCTTTTTTGTGCCTGACGTTTCACCCTCTGGTCGGAGCGGGCCTGCCCGCGAACAGGCCCTTGAACCTTGTGCAGCATCAAGCGGCCCTTTCGCCGGCAAGTCGGCTCCTACAGAACGTGGTGGGTCACGGGGCGAAGGGCATGACGCGTTTGTGATGGGTCTTGCGGTAGGTGTCGCAGATGATCTTGAAGGCTTCCTCGCGCACCGGCTGGCCATGCAGGAAGGCGTCGATCTCGGTGTAGGTGACGCCATGTGAGGCTTCATCCGGCTTGCCCGGGGACAGGTCCTCGAGGTCGGCGGTGGGCACCTTCTCTACCAGGGATTCCGGAGCGCCGAAGTAGCGGGCAATCGAACGCACCTGATTCTTCACCAGGCCGCTCAGTGGCGCCAGGTCGCAGGCGCCATCACCGAACTTGGTGAAGAAACCCATCACCGCTTCGGCGGCGTGGTCGGTGCCGATCACCAGGCCCTGGGCGGCGCCGGCGATGGTGTACTGGGCCACCATGCGCATCCGCGCCTTGGTGTTGCCCAGGACAAAGTCCCGGGACACCGCGTGCTGCCCCTCAAAGGCCGCCACTTCATTGGCCAGGGCCTTGACCGCCGGGCCGATGTTCACGGTGTGGCGTTCGTCGGGGTTGATGAAGTCCACCGAAGCCTGGGCGTCGTGTTCGTCGAACTGGGTCTCGTAGGGCAGGCGCACGGCGATGAAGCGGTAGCTGTCGTCACCGCTGCGCTCGCGCAGCTCACGCATGGCGCGTTGGGCCAGCAGGCCGGCGGTCAGCGAGTCGACACCGCCGCTGATACCCAGGACCAGGGACTTGAGACCGGAATTGACCAGGCAATCCTGGATGAAACGGACGCGCCGGGCGATTTCCGCCTCCAGGGCAGCTTGGTCGGGAAAAGGTGCTTGGACCTTCAGCTGCTGCGCAATCTCACGCTGTGCGGCTTGCATGATTCACTCCTTGCCAGGTTGGGCAGGTACTTGGAAAACGTGGCGCAAGTAAGCGACGAAGTTGGGATCCTTGCAATGGGTCTTGCCCGCTTCATCGGAGATCTTGGCGACGGGCTGGCCATTGCAGGCGGCCATTTTAAGCACGATGCTCATCGGCTCGACACCGGGAATATCACAGGTCAGGTTGGTGCCGATGCCAAAGCTGACGTTGATCCGCCCCCGCAGCGCACGGAATATTTCCAGGGAGCGCGGCAGGGTCAGGCTGTCGGAGAACACCAGGGTCTTGCTCATCGGGTCGATGCCCAGCTTGTGGTAATGGGCGATGGCTTTCTCCGCCCAGAGGATCGGGTCCCCGGAGTCGTGGCGCAGGCCGTCGAACAGCTTGGCGAAGAACAGATCGAAGTCACCGAGGAAGGCGTCGGTGGTGATGCAGTCGGTCAGGGCAATGCCCAACAGGCCGCGGTATTCGCGGACCCAGCAGTCGAGGGCGGCGATCTGGCTGTCGATCAGCCGCGGCCCCAACTGCTGGTGGGCCATGATCCATTCGTGGGCCATGGTGCCCAGGGGTTTCATGTTCAGCTCCCGGGACAGGTGCACGTTGCTGGTGCCGACAAAACGCCCGGGGAAGTCGTGCTTGAGCACGTTCACCACTTCTTCCTGGACCCGGTAGGAAAAGCGTCGGCGGGTGCCGAAATCCGCCACCTGCAGTTCAGACAACTCTTCGCTGCTGGCGTTGGCGCTGAGCCAGTCGAACTTGCGGTACAGCTGCTCCCGGGCCTGCACCAGCTGTATCTCGCGGTAGCGGTAGCGGTTACGCACTTCGCTGATGATGGCCAGCATCGGCACTTCGAACAGAATCACGTGCAGCCAGGGACCGCGCAGGCGGATGAACAGCTCGCCGTTCTCGATGCCGGTGTGCACGTAGCGCAGGTTGAAGCGAAACAGCCCGAGAAAGCGCAGGAAGTCCGGCTTGAGGAAGCTGATGCGTTCGAGAAAGCCCAGTTGGTCGGCGCTCAGGCTCAGTTCCGCCAGGCGCTCGAACTGATAGCGGATCTCCGCCAGGTACGGCTGCAGATCCTCGCTGTTACGGCAACGAAACTCCCATTCCACTTCCACGTTAGGGTAGTTGTGCAGCACCGCCTGCATCATGGTCAGTTTGTAGAAGTCGGTGTCGAGCAGGTTCTGCACGATGCGATCGGCAAACACACTCTCGCTCATAACGGGAATCTCCATGCTGGCCGCGACGGACAGCGGCGGCTTCAGCTCTTTCAATGAAGGCGCTAGTGGCGCATAGACGTCCTGCGCTTGACCAGCGATTTTTGCGGCGGGCCATTCTCCTGCGATAGGCGCTGGCTGGCCAGCGAATGGGGCTTCGGCCGTGCCTGGGCCCCATTCGCCGGCAAGCTGGCTCCTACGCGAGGGGAGCATCGTTGTGTTCGAGCATCCAGCGCACGAAGTCGCGGACCTTGGGCACTTCCGCTGAGTGTTCGGGGTAGGCCAGGTAGTAGGCATCCTGGCTGGGCATGGCGTACTTCCAGGCGATCACCAGCTTGCCCTCGGCCAGTTCCTCTTCCACCAGGAAGCGTGGCAGCAGCGCCACGCCACAACCGACCTGGGCGGCGCGGATGCACATATAGAAGGTTTCGAAGCGCGGGCCGTGATAGCTGTGTTCGGTCTGATAACCCTGCTGTTCGAACCATTCGTGCCAGCCCTGGGGGCGTGAGGCGTTTTGCAGCAATACCAGATCGGTCAGTTGCCTGGGGTCGGTCAAGGGTTCGGCGGGCAGGCTATCCGGGGCGCAGACCGCCACCAGTTCTTCGCTGAACAGTTTCAGGCTCTCGGTGCCGGGGCGCGAACCCTGGCCGAAGTAGAACGCCAGGTCGGCGTGGCCCTGGAGCAGTTCGTCCGGCTCCTGCTCGTTGCACAGGTCCAGGTGGATATGCGGATGGCGCAGGCGCCAGCCCTTGAGGCGCGGCACCAGCCAGCGGGCGCCGAAGGTGTAGGGCGTGGACACCCGCAGCACTTCGGTCTCGCCGCCGTAGGAGCGCAGGTAGTGGGTGGACATCTCCACCTGGGTAAGGATCTTGCGCACTTCCACCAGATACAGGTCGCCGGCCGGGGTCAGTTGCAGGCGGCGGCGGACCCGACGGAACAACAGGTGCTGCAGCAGCTCTTCCAGCTGCGCCACCTGCTTGCTGACCGCGCTCTGGGTCAGATTGAGTTCCTCGGCGGCGCGGGTGAAGCTCAGGTGCCGGGTCACGGCCTCGAAGCACTGCAGGGCAGTGATTGACGGCAGGTAGCGTTTGTTGAGCATGGGTGGTCCTTGTTCTTATCGGTGCTGGATGCCGGCTCAGCATGAATAAACGGAATGATATCTCGCTTAAAGGTCGTTTGTTGGCAAGTCTCAGGCCAGCTACAACTACAGGCCTTGATGGCCGTCGCAGCGGTCGGTTTTTTGGCTATTCATCTGTAAGGAGTGACCCCCATGGTTGCCGCATTGCTTGATCGTCTGGGTGTGAACCCGGCCCTGTACCAGTCGGGCACCCAGCCTGTGCATTCGCCGATCGACGGCAGCCGGATCGCCGCCGTGAACTGGCAGGGCGCCGCCGAAGTGGAGCAGCAGGTCAGTCGCGCAGAGCATGCATTCGCGCTATGGCGCAAAGTCCCGGCCCCCCGTCGTGGCGAGCTGGTACGGCAATTCGGTGAGGTGCTGCGCGAGTACAAGGCCGATCTGGGCGAACTGGTTTCCTGGGAAGCCGGCAAGATCACCCAGGAAGGGTTGGGGGAAGTGCAGGAGATGATCGATATCTGCGACTTCGCCGTCGGTCTGTCGCGCCAGCTCTATGGCTTGACCATCGCCTCCGAGCGTCCCGGTCACCACATGCGTGAAACCTGGCATCCGCTGGGTGTGGTGGGGGTGATCAGTGCCTTCAACTTCCCGGTGGCGGTCTGGGCCTGGAACACCGCCCTGGCGCTGGTCTGCGGCAACCCGGTGATCTGGAAACCCTCGGAGAAGACCCCGCTTACCGCCCTGGCTTGCCAGGCGTTGCTGGAGCGGGTGCTGAAGAATTTCCAGGACGCTCCCGAGTACCTGAGCCAGGTGATCATCGGTGGTCGCGACGCTGGCGCCGCCCTGGTGGACGATCCACGAGTGGCCCTGATCAGCGCCACCGGCAGCACCCGCATGGGCCGTGAAGTGGCGCCGAAAGTGGCCGCACGCTTTGCCCGCAGCATTCTCGAACTGGGTGGCAACAACGCCATGATCCTCGGCCCGAGCGCCGACCTGGACATGGCTGTGCGCGCCATCCTGTTCAGCGCCGTCGGCACCGCCGGCCAGCGTTGCACCACCTTGCGCCGGTTGATTGCCCACGAGTCGGTGAAGGAGGAAATCGTCACCCGTCTCAAGGCCGCCTACTCCAAAGTGCGCATCGGCCACCCCCTGCAGGGCAACCTGATCGGCCCGCTGATCGACAAGCACAGCTTCGACGCCATGCAGGATGCACTGGAACAGGCCCTGAGCGAGGGCGGCCGGGTGTTCGGTGGCCAACGCCAGTTGCAGGACCAGTTCCCCAATGCCTATTACGTGTCGCCGGCGATTGTCGAAATGCCGGAGCAGAGCGATGTGGTGTGCAGCGAAACCTTCGCCCCGATCCTCTATGTCATTGGCTACAACGACTTCGAAGAGGCCCTGCGCTTGAACAACGCCGTGCCCCAGGGCCTGTCGTCCTGCATCTTTACCACTGACGTGCGTGAAGCCGAGCAGTTCATGTCGGCGGTGGGCAGCGACTGCGGGATTGCCAACGTCAACATCGGTCCGAGTGGCGCGGAGATTGGCGGGGCCTTTGGTGGCGAGAAGGAAACCGGCGGCGGCCGCGAGTCCGGCTCCGATGCCTGGCGCGGTTACATGCGGCGCCAGACCAACACCGTCAACTACTCTCAGGAACTGCCGCTGGCCCAGGGCATTACCTTCGATTGAGTCTTTTCGCGAGCAGGCTCGCTCCTACGGGGAGGTTTGTAGGAGCCAGCTTGCTGGCGAACAGCGGTCAATGCGTTTCAGCGTCTGTGGTGGGTTGATTTCGGAGTCTGGCAATGGCGCTACAAGAACAATGTCTATGGGAAAAACTGACCCCACAAAGGCCTGACAATGCGCCGCTCAAGGGCGAGCTGACGGCGGATGTGTGCATCATCGGCGCCGGCTTCACCGGCTTGTCGGCGGCCGTGCATCTGCTGGAGCAAGGCAAACGAGTCTGTGTCGTCGAGGCCCACCGCGCCGGGCAGGGCGGTTCGGGGCGCAACGTCGGGCTGGTCAACGCCGGCCTGTGGATTCCACCGGACGAGATCGAGGCCGGTTTCGGCGAGCAGG
Source organism: Pseudomonas sp. B21-059 (assembly GCF_026016285.1). Lineage (NCBI taxonomy): Bacteria > Pseudomonadati > Pseudomonadota > Gammaproteobacteria > Pseudomonadales > Pseudomonadaceae > Pseudomonas > Pseudomonas sp. B21-059. The sequence goes on from NZ_CP087201.1 coordinate 660,833, forward strand.
TGGGCAGCCAGCTCAACCGCATGCTCGGGGCCGCGCCGTCCCTGGTGTTCAGCCTGGTGGACAAATACCAGATTGATTGCCAGTTACGCCGCGAAGGCACGTTGCACATGGCCCACAACGCGCGTGGTGAAGCTGACTTGCGCAGCCGCGAGGAGCAATGGAAGCGCCGTGGTGCGCCGGTGGAACTGTTGACCGGTGCCGCCTGTGAAACCGCCACCGGCACCCGGAAGATCGCCGCCGCCTTGCTCGACCGGCGCGCTGGTACCCTCAACCCGATGGCCTACACCACTGGGCTGGCCAAGGCCGCGATCAAGCTCGGCGGCCAGTTGTTCGATCATTCCCCCGTCACTCGCCTGGAACGCCAAGGCCAGCGCTGGTCGGTGCAGACCGATCAGGGTTCGGTGCTGGCCGAGCAGGTGGTGATCGCCTCCAACGCCTACACCGAAGGCGACTGGACCGAGCTGCGGCGCAACTTCTTCCCCGGCTACTACTACCAGGTGGCCTCGGCGCCGCTCACCGAAGAGGCCGCCCGGCAGATCCTGCCCGGAGGCCAGGGCTCCTGGGATACCCGCCAGGTGCTGAGCAGCATTCGCCGGGATGCCGATGGCCGCTTGTTGCTGGGCAGCCTGGGCAACGGCAACCAGAAACCCCTGTGGTTCCTCAAGGCCTGGGCCGATCGGGTGCAGCAGCATTACTTCCCCTACCTCAAACCGGTGGAGTGGGAATCCACCTGGACCGGCTGCATTGCCTTTACCCCCGATCACCTGATGCGCCTGTTTGAACCGGCGCCCGGCCTGGTGGCGGTCACCGGTTACAACGGCCGTGGCGTCACCACCGGCACCGTGGTCGGCAAGGCGTTCGCCGACTACCTGTGTAACGGCAATCCCCAGGCCCTGCCGATTCCTTTTGCCCCCATGCAGCCCTTGGTCGGAGTGGGGTTGCGCAGTTGTCTGTACGAGGCCGGATTCTCCCTCTACCACGCGGGCCAGTGCCTGCGGATCGTCATCTGAACAAGGAAATAAACAGTCGGGGACGACGCTTTTCGATGCAGCGACTAGCCTGTAATGGTGCGGCTCGTAGCAGTCTCGCACCAGCAGTGTGCAGTTCGGTGACGCGGGCTGTTACAGCAGGGTTGCACGTTGAATTGTGTCGCGGTTGCAATGATGGCACGCATGGGTTGCGCCCATTAAAAAGCAGGGTTTTACCTTCCGCGGTTTAGACGGTTGCACGCCCAATAAAAATGGGCTCGAAACAGTCGAAATAACAATAAGACAGCGACTTTTTTCAGAATAAAAAACCACTGGCACGGCGCTTGCTCTGAGCAATTCTAGTGAAGTCGCAGTGCCAACTAAAAAAAACCTTGGAGCACCACCTCATGTCCCAGACGTTTTACAAGAAAGGCTTTCTGGCCCTCGCAGTGGCAACTGCGCTGGGTGTTTCTGCGTTTGCTCAAGCCGACCTGAAGATCGGCGTAGCGGGTCCCATGACAGGCGCCAATGCGGCATTTGGCGAGCAGTACATGAAGGGTGCACAGGCAGCGGCTGACGAGATCAACGCCAAGGGCGGGGTCAACGGCGAGAAGATCGTCCTGGTCAAGGGCGACGACGCCTGCGAACCGAAGCAGGCCGTGGCCGTGGCCAACCGCCTGGTGGACCAGGACAAGGTGGCGGGCGTCGTGGGGCACTTCTGCTCCTCGTCGACCATTCCGGCTTCCGAGGTGTACAGCGACGCCGGTGTGATTGCCATCACCCCGGGCTCCACCAACCCCCAGGTCACCGAGCGTGGCCTGTCCGCGATGTTCCGTATGTGCGGGCGTGACGATCAGCAGGGCATCGTCGCTGGCGACTACATCGTTGACGTGCTCAAGGGCAAGAAAGTCGTGGTGCTGCACGACAAGGACACTTACGGCCAGGGCCTGGCGGACGCCACCAAGGCACAGCTGACCAAGCGCGGCGTGACCCCCGTGCTGTACGAGGGCCTGACCCGTGGCGAGAAGGACTTCAGCGCCGTGGTGACCAAGATCCGCGCTGCCGGTGCCGACGTGGTGTACTTCGGCGGCCTGCACCCGGAAGCCGGTCCGTTGGTACGCCAGCTGCGTGAGCAGGGCCTGAAGGACGTCAAGTTCATGTCCGACGACGGCATCGTTACCGACGAGCTGGTGACCACCGCCGGCGGCCCGCAATACGTCGACGGTGTGTACATGACCTTCGGCGCCGACCCACGCCTGCTGCCGGACAGCAAGGCCGTGGTGGATGCCTTCCGCAAGGCCGGCACCGAGCCTGAAGGCTACACCCTGTACGCCTACGCGTCGGTCCAGGCCCTGGCCGCCGGCTTCAATGGCGCCAAATCCAACAAAGGCGAAGACGCCGCCAAGTGGCTCAAGGCCAACCCGGTGAAAACCGTGATGGGCGAGAAGTCCTGGGATGGCAAGGGCGACCTGAAGATCTCCGACTACGTGGTCTATCAGTGGGACAAGGACGGCAAGTACCACCAGCTGGAAAAACAGAAGTGACATGAGTCCGAACGAACCGGTACTACCCCCTGGTACCGGTTCGTACTCGTGCAGTACTTGCCTTTTCTCGTAGAGCTGCACAACGGACGTGTTGCGCGGACCGGTGATCCCTGTCCGTCGCTGACGCCCTGTGCCGTCTCTCAAGTCCGTGAGATTGCGTTATGGATGGTATTTTCCTGCAGCAACTGATCAATGGACTGACCCTCGGGTCTGTCTATGGTCTGATCGCCATCGGCTACACAATGGTCTATGGCATCATCGGCATGATCAACTTCGCCCACGGCGAGGTTTACATGATTTCCGCTTACCTCGCGGCAATCAGTCTGGCTCTGCTGGCCTACTTCGGCATTGAATCCTTCCCGCTACTCATTCTCGGCACCCTGGTCTTCACCGTGGTGGTGACGGGGATCTATGGCTGGGTCATCGAGCGCGTGGCCTACAAACCCCTGCGCAACTCCACCCGCCTGGCACCGCTGATCAGCGCCATCGGTATCTCGCTGATCCTGCAGAACTACGCGCAGATCAGCCAGGGCGCCAAGCAGCAAGGGGTTCCGACCCTGTTGGCCGGCGCCTGGAAAGTCGATATCGGCACCGGCTTCGTGCAGCTCACCTACACCAAGATCTTCATCCTGGTGGCGGCGTTCGCCGGCATGGCGCTGCTCACCTACATCATCAAGTACACCAAGCTGGGGCGCATGTGCCGGGCCACCCAGCAAGACCGCAAGATGGCCTCGATTCTCGGCATCAACACTGATCGGGTGATCTCCTACGTGTTCGTCATCGGCGCGGCCATGGCGGCCCTGGCCGGTGTGCTGATCACCATGAACTACGGCACCTTCGACTTCTACGCCGGCTTCGTCATCGGCATCAAGGCGTTCACCGCAGCCGTGCTCGGCGGCATTGGCTCGCTGCCCGGAGCGATGCTCGGCGGGATCATCCTCGGGATCTCCGAGTCGCTGTTCTCCGGCTTGATCAACTCCGACTACAAAGACGTGTTCAGTTTCTCGCTGCTGGTGCTGATCCTGATTTTCCGTCCCCAAGGCCTGCTGGGTCGCCCACTCGTGGCGAAGGTATAAGTATGTCTGCTGCCAATAAACCGATTGATATCAAGAAGAGCGTCATCGACGCCGTACTGGCCGGGCTGATCTCGCTGATCGTGTTCGGCCCCATCGTGGGCGTGGTCCTGGATGGCTACAGCTTCAACCTGGAACCGACCCGGGTCGCCTGGCTGGTGGCGATCGTCATGGCCGGCCGCCTGGCCCTGAGCCTGTTCCTGCAAACCCCCAAGGGCCTGAAGATTCTCCAGGGCTTCGAGACCACAGGCTCCGGGGTGCATGTGCTGGCGCCGGACTACAAGTCGCGGTTGCGCTGGATCATTCCGGCGCTGATCGTGATCGCCATCGTGTTCCCGTTCTTCGCCAACAAGTACCTGCTGACCGTGGTCATCCTCGGCCTGATCTACGTGCTGCTGGGCCTGGGGCTGAACATCGTGGTGGGCCTGGCGGGGCTGTTGGACCTGGGCTACGTGGCGTTCTACGCCATCGGTGCCTACGGCCTGGCCCTGGGTTACCAGTACCTGGGCCTGGGCTTCTGGAGCGTGCTGCCCCTGGCGGCGATTGCCGCCGCGCTGGCGGGGTGCATATTGGGCTTCCCGGTGCTGCGAATGCATGGCGACTACCTGGCCATCGTGACCCTGGGCTTCGGCGAGATCATCCGCCTGGTGCTTAACAACTGGCTGTCCTTCACTGGCGGCCCCAACGGTATGCCGGTGCCATCGCCGACGTTCCTGGGCCTGGAGTTCGGTCGCAGGGCCAAGGACGGTGGGGTGCCGTTCCACGAGTTCTTCGGCCTGGAATACAACCCCAACCTGAAGTTCCTGTTCATCTACATCGTGCTGTTCCTGGTGGTGTTGCTGGTGCTCTACATCAAGCACCGGTTGACCCGCATGCCGGTGGGCCGGGCCTGGGAAGCCCTGCGTGAAGACGAGATCGCCTGCCGCGCCATGGGCTTGAACCACGTGCTGGTGAAACTCTCGGCCTTTACCATTGGTGCCTCCACCGCCGGTCTGGCCGGGGTGTTCTTCGCCAGCTATCAGGGCTTCGTCAACCCGTCCTCGTTCACCTTCTTCGAGTCGGCGCTGATCCTCGCCATCGTGGTGCTGGGGGGCATGGGCTCCACGGTGGGCGTGGTGATCGCGGCCTTCGTGCTGACCGTGGCGCCGGAGCTGCTGCGCAGCTTCTCCGAGTACCGGGTGCTGCTGTTCGGCATCCTCATGGTGTTGATGATGATCTGGCGACCGCGGGGGCTGATCCGCATCAGCCGTACCGGGGTGACGCCACGCAAAGGTGCTCTGACTGAGGGGAACGCGCCATGAGCGAATACATTCTTTCGGTCGAGAACCTGATGATGCACTTCGGTGGCATCAAGGCCCTCAGCGACGTCAGCCTCAAGGTCAAGCGCAACTCGATCTTCGCCCTGATCGGCCCCAACGGCGCCGGCAAGACCACGGTGTTCAACTGCCTGACCGGCTTCTACAAGGCCTCCGGCGGGCGCATCGAGCTCAATACCCGGGGCCAGCAGACCAATGTCATCAAGCTCTTGGGCGAGCCATTTCGTGCCACCGATTTGGTGTCACCGAAAAGCTTCGCCAGTCGCCTGTACTACAAGATGTTTGGCGGCACCCACCTGGTGAACCGCGCCGGGTTGGCGCGGACCTTCCAGAACATTCGCCTGTTCAAGGAAATGTCCGTGGTGGAAAACCTGCTGGTGGCCCAGCACATGTGGGTCAACCGCAACCTGCTGGCGGGCATCCTCAACACCAAGGGCTACCGCCAGGCGGAAAGCGCCGCCCTGGACCACGCCTTCTACTGGCTGGAAGTGGTGGACCTGGTGGACTGTGCCAACCGCCTGGCCGGCGAGCTGTCCTACGGCCAGCAGCGGCGCCTGGAGATCGCCCGCGCCATGTGCACCCGGCCGCAGATCATCTGCCTCGACGAACCGGCCGCCGGCCTCAACCCCCAGGAAACCGAAGCGCTGAGCGCGATGATCCGGCTGCTGCGCGACGAGCACGATCTGACCGTGGTGCTGATTGAACACGACATGGGCATGGTGATGAGTATTTCCGACCACATCGTGGTGCTCGACCACGGCAACGTGATCGCCGAAGGCGGACCGGAGGCCATCCGCAACGATCCGAAGGTGATCGCCGCCTACCTGGGTGCCGACGAAGAGGAGCTGGTATGAGTCAACCCATACTCGAACTCAAGGATCTAGATGTGTACTACGGCCCGATCCAGGCCCTGAAGAAAGTCTCGCTGTACATCAACGAAGGGGAAACCGTGAGCCTGATCGGCTCCAACGGTGCCGGCAAATCGACCCTGCTGATGTCGATCTTCGGCCAGCCCCGGGCGGAGTCCGGGCAGATCCTCTATCGCGGCGTGGACATCACCCACAAGTCGTCCCACTACATTGCCTCCAACGGCATCGCCCAGTCGCCGGAAGGGCGCCGGGTGTTCCCCGACATGACCGTGGAAGAGAACCTGCTGATGGGCACCATCCCGATTGGCGACAAGTACGCTAGCGAGGACATGCAGCGTATGTTCGAACTCTTTCCACGGCTCAAGGAGCGGCGTACCCAGCGGGCCATGACCATGTCTGGCGGTGAGCAGCAGATGCTGGCCATCGCTCGGGCGCTGATGAGCCGGCCCAAGCTGCTGTTGCTGGATGAACCGAGCCTGGGGCTGGCGCCGATCGTGGTGAAGCAGATATTCGCCACCCTGCGGGAGCTGGCGGCCACCGGCATGACCATCTTCCTGGTGGAGCAAAACGCCAACCATGCGCTGAAGCTGTCGGACCGCGCCTACGTGATGGTCAACGGCGAGATCCGCCTGAGCGGCACCGGCAAGGAGCTGCTGGTCAACGAGGAAGTGCGCAACGCTTACCTGGGCGGTCACTGACGGCCCGGTCTGTGGATAAACCATGCCCCGTCGGTTCACGCCGCCGGGGCATTTTTTATCCACAGTCCCCACCCGCCCCATAGGCGCTGGCTTGCCAGCGAAACGCCCCCTGCCTATGGCAGCTGTTCAGATTCCGTTGTGCGTCCGGGATTTGCCGGCAAGCCGGTTCCTGCGGACTGAGTGCGGGCATTGGCAACCGCGGGTGCGCAGAAGGGCAGTCGGCGTCCGACAATTGTGGAAAACATTATTCCCAAGCTGGCAAAGCGCGGCATAAAGACGCTGCAAACAGTTGTTTTTCCACCGTTTTGACTTGTCCCCGTTTGCTGTGGAGCGGGCTGTGGGTAACGTGGGAGTAGCTGGCTGGAAGCCTTTGTTTACGTGGTCTGCAAGCAATTGATTGTTTTTTGATCATGGCTTTTTGAGCAACTCGAAGACGCGCTTGTCAACCTTTTTATTGTCGCAGCCGTACCCGCAAAAGACTCTGGATAAGCCTGTGGATAAGTCTGTGACTAAACTCTGGAAAGACTGCTCTGGGCGGCGTAGTTACTGGCCTCTGGCCTTATACACTTTGACCGCTCGGTCATCTTTTTTGCGGCCACCTGCATGGACAGCCTCTGCGGGTCAAGCAAAAAACTTCCCATGATCCGCTGCAAGCCCTGTGTACAGCGGCTTTGCGCGATTTGCACTTGCCCCCAAAGACTGTGGACCGGCCTGTGGATAAGGTGCGGGCATGTGGCTGCAGGCCTTGTCGGCCATAGGTTTCAGCCATGTGAGCGTTTTTTGTACAGTGATAGCGGATATCCAGCGCTTCTGTTGCCGCCCAGAGCCGGGCCGGGCATGCTGCGAAACGCTTTTTTATCGTAACGGCGGCTCGCCACCCAGCAAGGAGAACACCATGACTTCCACACTGTTCATTACGGGCGCGACGTCCGGTTTTGGCGAAGCCTGCGCCCGGCGTTTTGCCGAGGCCGGCTGGTCGCTGGTGCTCACCGGCCGCCGCGAGGAGCGCCTCAACGCGCTGTGCGCAGAGCTCTCCAAGCAGACCGAAGTGCACGGCCTGGTACTTGATGTGCGGGACCGCAAGGCCATGGAAGCGGCCATCACCAACCTGCCGCCGTCCTTTGGCAAGTTGCGCGGCCTGATCAACAATGCCGGCCTGGCCCTGGGCGTCGACCCGGCGCCCAAGTGCGACCTGGATGACTGGGACACCATGGTCGACACCAACATCAAGGGCTTGATGTACAGCACCCGTCTGCTGCTGCCGCGGCTGATCGCCCATGGCCGGGGCGCCGGGATCGTCAACCTGGGCTCCATTGCCGGCAACTACCCGTACCCGGGCAGTCACGTTTATGGCGCGAGCAAGGCCTTCGTCAAACAGTTCTCCCTGAACCTGCGCTGCGACCTGCAGGGCACTGGCGTGCGGGTCACCAACATTGAGCCGGGCTTGTGCGAAAGCGAGTTCTCCCTGGTGCGTTTCGCCGGCGATCAGGCGCGCTACGACGCCACCTACGCCGGGGCCGAGCCGATCCAGCCCGAGGACATTGCCGATACCATCTTCTGGGTTCTCAACACGCCTGCCCACGTCAACATCAATAGCCTGGAGCTGATGCCGGTGAGTCAGACCTGGGCCGGCTTCGCCATCGAGCGCAAGGTGTAGCCGCTGCCGCAGGCTGCGACAGGGCCGCCAGACCCTCCAGCGGTTGCAAGACCTGGGCCTGCTACGCAGTTAGTCGCAGCCTCCGCCATGGCTCGGCAGTGACTACAGTTGTACTTGGAAACACATAAGCTGATTCGTTTCAGCTGAAGGTCAGCCTTGGCAGGGTAGAATTCCGCCCCGAAATTTCACTGCCGCCTCACTCAAGGCGGTGTTTTTGAAGTTCGATAGGAGGAGTTGTGAGTAACCGAGGTGAGCAGGTTCTGCTCAAACAATCGACTGTACTGATGTTCGCCGTGGCGATCGCCGGTATCGTCACGGGTTTTGTTTCTGGCGCCCAATCCATTTTGTTCGATGGGTTTTTTTCCCTGATCGCGACCTTCATCAAGGTCCTGATGCTGATCACTGCCAAGCTGATTGCCAAGGAAAGCAACCACCGTTTCCAGTTCGGCTTCTGGCACCTGGAACCCATGGTGCTGCTGATCGAAGGCAGCTTCCTGCTGTTGATCGCCATCTACGCCTTTCTTAACGGTGTGTTCGGCATCATCAATGGCGGCCGGGAGGTCGAGCTGGGGATGGTGATCTTCTACGCCGGGTTCTTTGCGGTAACGGAGTTTGCCTACTTCTTCTATGTGCGCCGGCGTAACCGCAAGCTCAAATCGTCGCTGATCCAGTTCGACAACATCAGCTGGCTGGTGGACGCAATGCTCTCGGTGGGGCTGCTGGTGAGTTTCATCATCGCCTTGCTGCTCAAGCAGTACGGGCATGGACAGTGGGCGGTGTATGTCGACCCGGCGATCCTGATCCTGCTGGCCCTGAGCATGCTGCCGCCGGCCTTGAAGATCCTGCGGCCGGCGTTGCGTGATGTGCTGGGCATCGCTCCGGACCAGCTGGATGAAAAGGTGCGCAGCGTGATGGAAGAGGCCATGGTTGCCTATGGCTTCCAGGAATACATTTCCTACGTGCAGAAGCACGGCCGGGCGCGTTTCATCGAGATCCATATCGTGCTGCCGGCGGACTATCCGCTGCAGGATGTGGCGACTTTGGACCGCTTGCGCGAGGAGATTTCCAGTGAGTTGGGAGAGGCCGACGCAGCGCGCTGGCTGACCATCAGCTTTACCGGGGATCGCAAGTGGATCGTTTGATGGGCGGTGCGCTTTTCGCCGACCAGCCGTCTCCTACAGGGGGCTTGCAGGAGCCGGCTGGCCGGCAGAGGCTTCAGGCAAAATATTCCGCCAGCCCGCGATAACAGGTCGCCAGGTGATAAGGCGTGGTCGATGGCATATCCCGCCGGCTGACCGCGCCACTGGCATCCAGGCATTCATTCCAGCCCCCGGCATGCAGGAAATGCGCGTGCAGCGCCTTGAGCTGACGCTGCAGGGGCGCCTGGCTGCCCGCACGCAAGGTCAGGGCACGCAAGTACTCGGCCTGGGCCCAGATGCGCTGGGTGGCGTCCTTGATGGGGGCACCCGGTTGCAGGTCGAGCATGGCGCACACCGCGCCGCTCTGCGGGTCGACACCAAGCTGCTCGGCAAACGCGAAGGCACGACTCAATGAGGCGTGCAGCGGGTTGCTGCGCAGCAAGGGCGAAGAGTCGAGGAGGAAGAACCACTCGAACTGATGCCCTGGCTCGAACCAGTTATCCACAGCCCCCAGGGGCTTCTCCAGCATCACTCCGTGCTGCGGGTCGATGAACTGCTGCTGCATGGCCTGGCACAGCTCCAGCAGTGCGGTTTGTACCGCGGCGTCTTCGCGCACTGCCAGGATTGCGAGAAAGGCTTCGGCCAGGTGCATCAGCGGATTCTGCAGGGGCCCGGAACCCAGTACGGACCAGTCCTCGGCGAGGCTGGCTTCGTAGAGTCCATCGCCCCGGGCAAAGCGCAGGGCTACCACTTCCAGGGCGGCATTGAGCACCGACTCCACCAGCGGCTCGCGGACCTTGGCCCAGTAATGAGCGCAGGCGAAGAGGATAAAGGCGTGGGTGTAGAGGTCCTTGCGCCGATCCAGCGGCGCGCCGTCGGCATCGATGCTGTAGAACCAGCCACCGTGCTCGGCATCGTGGAAGTGCCGCTGCAGCGAGCGGAACAGCGCGGCGGCCCGCTCCTCGGCAAAGGGGGCGGCGGCATCACCGATCAATTGGGAGAACAGGTACAGCTGCCGGGCGCAGGCCATGGCTCGATAGCGCTGCGGCGGCAATGGCCGCTGTTCGGCATCCAGCGCCTCATAGGGCAGTGCCAACTGCGGATTCCAGCCCGGACCTTGCCACAGCGGCACTATCACCTTGTGGAAATGCTGCTGCATGGCGTTGAACAGAGCGCTCGATTCAGGCGAGGTGGCGGAGCGGGATACATCGGGCATTGGCTGGCGTCGTCACGGCAGGTTTGAGTGCGCGACATGTTACCAGAGAAGCCCCACAAGGCGGCTGGCCCGCCGAGCAGGGCGTACTGATAGGAGCCGGCTTGCCAGCAAAGACGGCCGAAAGGTCACCTCAGCCTTGCAGGAGCTGGCTTGCCAGCGAATGAGGCCCGCAAGACCGCCTTCGCCGGCCAGCCGGCTCCTACAGAAGAGGGCAGGGATCAGCCTGCCAGCAACCACACGCCCGTTGCGGCCGAGGCGGCACCGGCCACGCGCACCAGCGGCGCTGCTGCCTGAGGCAGTACCCGCACCACGGCATAACCGGCGGCATGCAGGGCCGCGGTGGCTGCGACAAAACCGGCGGCATAGGCCCAAGGGCTGGACATGTCTGGCAGTTCCAGGCCATGGGCCACGCCATGGAACAGGGCAAACAGCGCAGTGGCGGCGAGCGCCAGGCTCAGTGGCGGGCGCACCGCCAGGGCCACGGCCAGGCCCAGGGCCAGTACCGAAGCGGCAATCCCGCTTTCCAGGGCCGGCAGGTTCAGCCCTTCGAAGCCCAGCAGGCCGCCAATCAGCATGGTGCCGACAAAGGTGCAGGGCAGTGCCCAGCGCGCCGCGCCTTGTTGCTGGGCGGCCCACAGGCCGACCGCAAGCATGGCCAGCAAGTGGTCGAGGCCACCGATGGGGTGGCTGATACCGGCCATCAGGCCGTTGTCGCCGTGGCCCGGGTGAGCGAAGGCCAGGGCCGGGGTCAGCAGCAGCGCCAGGGCGCCGAAGAGTGATTTCAGGGTCATGAGTGTCTTCCTTGTTGAGCGTTTTTCAGGTTCGGTTTCAGGCCGCGGTCAGCAGCCCTTGGCGTTCGATGAAGGCGATGATGTCTTCCAGGCCCTGGCCGGTCTTCTGGTTGCTGAAGACGAACGGCTTGCCGCCGCGCATGCGCTGGGTGTCGCTGTTCATCATCTCCAGAGAGGCGCCCACCAGCGGCGCCAGGTCGATCTTGTTGATCACCAGCAGGTCGGACTTACAGATGCCCGGGCCCCCTTTGCGCGGCAGCTTGTCGCCAGCGGAAACGTCGATCACATAGATCGTCAGGTCCGACAGTTCCGGACTGAAGGTGGCTGAAAGGTTGTCGCCGCCGGACTCCACCAGGATCAGATCGAGCCCCGGGAAGCGCCGGTTCAGCTGGTCCACCGCTTCCAGGTTGATCGAGGCGTCTTCGCGGATCGCGGTGTGCGGGCAGCCGCCGGTTTCCACGCCGATGATCCGCTCCGGCGCCAGGGCTTCATTGCGTACCAGGAAGTCGGCGTCTTCGCGGGTGTAGATATCGTTGGTCACCACTGCCAGGTTGTAGCGCTCGCGCAGGGCCAGGCACAGGGCCAGGGTCAGGGCGGTTTTTCCGGAGCCCACCGGGCCGCCGATGCCGACACGCAGAGGTTGTGCGTTCATGAGTTTCTCCTAGGAACGGAACAGGCGGCTGTACTGGCGCTCGTGGGCCATGCTCGCCAGGGACAGGCCGAAAGCGGCGCTGCCAAGGTGGTTGGGGTCAAGGTGGGTGGCGTGGCGCTGGGCCTCTTGCAGCAGCGGCAGCAGCTCGCTGGTCAGGCGCTGGGCCGCCTGTTGGCCCAGGGGCAGGGTTTTCATCAGCACCGCCAGCTGGTTTTCCAGCCAGCTCCAGAGCCAGGCCGCCAGGGCGTCTTCGGGGTTGATGTGCCAGGCGCGGGCGGCCAGGGCCCAGCCCAGGGCCAGGTGCGGTTCGTCCTGGTGCGCCAGCAGTTCCCGGGCGCCGCCGTCCAGTTCCGGCAGGCCTTCGAGCAATTGCTTGAGGGAATAGCCCATCTGCCGGCTTTCCTGGTACAGCTCGCGGGTTTCACGGCTGGCCCGATGTTCTTCGCAGAGTTGCTGCAGCCTGGCCCAGTCCTGATCTGCGGCGGCCTGGCAGTGGGCGAGCAGCAGCGGAGCCTCGAAGCGCGCCAGGTTGAGCAGCAACTGATCGCTGATCCAGCGCCTGGCACTGTCCGGGTCGTTCACCCGTTGTTGCTCCACTGCCATCTCCAGTCCCTGTGAATAGCTGTAGCCACCGATCGGCAGCTGTGGGCTGGCCAGGCGCAGCAGGGCCCAGGCTGGGTTCATTGACGCACGCCGAACTGGTGCAGGCGCGGCGGGTAGTTGAAGTCTTCATCGCCGTGGCGCGAATGATGGTGGCCGCCACCGTAGGCGCCGTGTTCGGGCTGGAACGGCGCCTCGATGGTTTCAGCGCTGGCGCCCAGTTGTTCAAGCATGGCCTTGAGCACGTAGTCATCGAGCAGGCGCAGCCAGCCATCGCCCACTTGCAGGGCCACGTGGCGGTTGCCCAGGTGATAGGCGGCGCGGGTCAGTTCGAAGGCATTGCGGCAGGTGACATGGAGCAGGGTTTCCGGGCGGGCGCAGACCTTGACGATGCGTCCGTCCTCAGCCGCCAGGAACTCACCGTCGTGCAGGGGCGGCTGGCCGCGCTCCAGAAACAGGCCGACGTCTTCGCCTGTGGCACTGAAACAGCGCAGACGGCTTTTGCTGCGAGCCTCATAGGTCAGGTGCAGCTCGGCGGACCAGGTGGCTTGGGGTTCGGTTCTGCGGTGGATCACCAGCATCGGAAAGCTTCCAGCTATGAGCGATACACAAGCCAGAGCAAGGGCCTTGCCAATCGCCCGGAGGAGAGGAAAAACCCTTTGTCGACACCGGAACTGCGCCTGAAAAAGGGGCAAAACCTTGTTTTATCTTGTTACAAAATGGCGCGCTGAGCTGATTTATAGCACTGAGTTGGTGCGCTGGAAATATTTTTGCTGCAATCCGGTGCCGGGCCGACGAGCAGGCGCAAACGCGCTACCCAGAGCGGGGCACGCCGATTGAAAAGGGGGAGAGGGGCAGGCTGTATTACTCGGTGCTGCCCAGGCCTTGCCAGTGCTTCAGGCCGATGAAGATGAAGCGCAGTTGCTGGGTGATCTTCGCCTGCGGCGTCAGGTGTTCAGGCAGGGCCTGGGCCGGGGGATCGATGATGTCCGGCAGAGTGGCGAACACGCTCTTGACGATCAGGTCGGCCATGACGCTCAGGTCGGCGGCATTCAGATGCTGCAGCTTGGGCATCAGGGTCAGGTCGGCAGCGAGGTCCGAGCTGATGTTCTCGCGCAGGGTGGCGATGGCCTGGCGCACCGGCAGCGAGCCGCCGTATTGCTCACGGGCCAGAAACAGGAATTGCGCGCGCTTGGCTTCCACGACATCAAGGAAGATGCGTACCGAGGCGTCGATGATGCCGCCCATGACGAATTCGTTGTGGCGTACCAGGCGGATGGTTTCGCGGAAGGTCTGGCCGACCTCGCTGACCAGTTCCAGGCCCAGTTGGTCCATGTCGCTGAAGTGCCGATAGAAGCCGGTGGGCACGATGCCGGCGGCTTTGGCCACTTCCCGCAGGCTCAGGCTGCCGAACCCACGACCACACTCCATCAGGTGCCGGGCGGCATCCATCAAGGCGTTGCGGGTCTGTTGCTTCTGTTCGGCGCGGGGCAGCATCGGCGGGGCGTTCTTTGCTCAATGGGAGCGGCGCACTCTAGCAAATCAACTTTGCCGGAGTCGAACTGGAGTCAGGCGAGAGCGGGGAAGGTCAGGGCTAAAATGCCTTGGCCATAAAAGCCAAAGCCCGATCCAGGGATCGGGCTTTTTTTAAGGGCCAGCATGGCCTCAGCTCGCTGCTTGATGACGTTCAGCCAGGCGATCAGCGCCGCCTTCGGCAACGGTCTGACCTTGAGGCGTGCGGCTATAGCCGTCTTCAACCAGGCCTTTCTCTTCCAGGCGATCACGGCCGCCTTCAGCTACGTTCTGGCCTTGTGGGGTGCGGTCGTAGCCATCTTCGGCAACGCTCTGGCCTTGTGGGGTACGGTCGTAGCCATCTTCAGCAACGCTCTGGCCTTGTGGGGTGCGATCATAGCCGTCTTCGGCAACGCTCTGACCTTGTGGAGTGCGTTCGTAACCGTCGGCAGCGACTTTGTTGCGTTCGATCAGACGGTCCGAACCGCCTTCGGCCAGGGTCTGGGTGAACACGCTGTGGCTGGCCTTGACCTGTGGAGTGGCTTGTTCAGCGGCTGGCAGGGCGAAGGCGTTGGCAGCCAGAACGGATAAGGTCAGGCTCAGTAAGAGGTGGCGTTTCATGATGGGTTGCTCCTTGGTAGGGCGATAAAGTGGGTACGGAGCTAATGTTACCGCCGCAAAATCGATATAAAAGTTCATAAACACAATGGTAATAATCAACGGAATTGATTGTTTGCCTCGAAGGCTCTAGCTCGGGCTTTAGCGCCGATGGCTTTTGCACCAGGGTGGGTATTTTCGACCCACTCCCGCTTCAGGAAGGGGCGGTTCGAGGTAACACAAAGCTGTCCAAGCGATCAGCAATTCAGGTTTTTTCGCCGCATCGAGCCGCCGGATTAAACCTGCGTGGGCTTTGTCAGTCGTAGTTTTCATGGCCGGTGATTTTCCATCGGCATTTCATCGATGCGTCGCAGTTTGGCGCTCAGTTGTCTTCAGGAGCCTCGTGCAATGACGCGCACTCGTAAAATCCTCGCCTGGTTCGTCGCCAGCCTGATCCTGCTACTGGCCGTGCTGGTGCTGGTGATCGCGTTCTTCGACTGGAACCGCATCAAGCCGACCCTCAACGCCAAGGTGTCCGAGGAGTTGCATCGGCCCTTCACGATCAATGGCGACTTGTCCGTGGCCTGGCAGCGCGAGCCCGACGAGGGTGGTTGGCGGGCCTGGGTGCCCTGGCCTCACGTAGTGGCCCAGGACCTGACCCTGGGCAACCCGGAGTGGTCCAAGGCGCCGCAGATGGTCAGCCTCAAGCGGGTCGAGTTGCGCATCTCGCCCCTGGCCCTGTTGGCCCAGCGGGTCAGCATCCCGCGTATCGATCTGACCGAGCCCGATGCTGCGCTGCAGCGGCTGGCGGACGGTCGCGCCAACTGGACCTTCAAGTTCGACCCGAAGGACCCCGAGGCCGAGCCTTCCAACTGGACGGTGGACATCGGCGCCATCGGTTTCGACAAGGGCCATGTGACCCTGGACGACCAGAGCCTGAAAACCCAGCTTGACCTGCAGGTAGAGCTGCTCGGCAAACCCATTCCCTTCAGCGACATAGTCGGTGAGAGCGAAGCGAAGAAAATCAGTGAAAAAGGCGCCGCGGCCCAAGCCTATGCCTTCGCCCTCAAGGTCAAGGGCCAGTACCACGGGCAGAAGCTCGCCGGCACCGGCAAGATCGGCGGCTTGCTGGCCCTGCAGGACGGGCGCAAGCCGTTTCCACTGCAGGCCCAGGCGCAGATCGGCGACACCAAGGTGGAGCTGCGGGGCAGCCTCACCGACCCGCTGAATCTGGGCGCCCTGGACCTGCGCCTGAAATTGGCGGGCACCAGCCTGGGCAATCTCTACCCGCTGACCGGGGTCACCCTGCCGGACTCGCCGCCCTATGCCACCGACGGCCATCTGACCGCCAAGCTCCGCGACCCGGCGGGTGCGACCTTCAGCTACCAGGATTTCAACGGCAAGATCGGCGACAGCGATATCCACGGCAACCTGACCTACGTGGCCAGCCAGCCGCGACCCAAGCTCAGCGGTGCATTGGTCTCCAACCAGTTGCTGATGAGCGATTTGGCGCCGCTGATTGGTGCCGACTCCAACGCCAAGCAGAAGGCCCGGGGCGGCGAGAGCAAGCAGCCGGCGGACAAGGTGCTGCCGGTGGAGGAGTTCCGCACCGAGCGCTGGCGTGACATGGACGCCGATGTGGAGTTCACCGGCAAGCGCATTGTCCACAGCGCCGAGTTGCCGTTCACCGATCTCTACACGCACCTGGTGCTCAACGACGGCCAGCTCAGCCTGGAGCCCCTGCGCTTCGGCGTGGCCGGGGGCAAGCTGGATGCCCAGGTGCGCCTCAATGGTCACACCACGCCGCTGGAAGGCCGGGCCAGGCTGACGGCGCGCAACTTCAAGCTCAAGCAGTTGTTTCCGACCTTCGAGCCGATGAAGACCAGCTTCGGCGAACTCAACGGCGATGCCGATATCACCGGACGCGGCAACTCGGTGGCAGCCTTGCTGGGCAGCGCCAACGGCGACCTGAAGATGTTGATCAACGATGGCGCCATCAGCCGCAGCCTCATGGAAATCGCCGGGCTCAACGTCGGCAACTATGTGGTCGGCAAGATGTTTGGCGACAAGGAAGTGAAGATCAATTGCGCCGCCGCCGACTTTGGCATCAAGAGCGGTCTGGCTACGTCACGGCTGTTCGTCTTCGATACCGAGAACGCCATCATCTACATCGATGGCACCGCCAATATGGCCTCCGAGCAACTGGACCTGACCATCACGCCGGAATCCAAGGGGCTGCGCCTGTTCTCCCTGCGTTCACCGCTTTATGTGCAGGGCAAGTTCATCAAGCCCAGTGCCGGGGTCAAGGCGGTGCCGCTGGTGCTGCGCGGTGCCGGGATGGTGGCGCTGGGGTTGATCGCCGGGCCGGCGGCAGGCTTGCTGGCGCTGGTGGCGCCCAGCGGTGACGAGCCCAATCAGTGCGCGCCGCTGCTGCAGCAGATGCGCTCGGGCAAGGCGCCGGTGACGGTCAAGCCGAGCCAGTAGGAAGAACTGGGGCTTCGCGGACAAGCCCGCTCCTACGTTAGGCAGGGGCGGGCTTGGAGGAGGGGATTACAGGTCGTTGAGGATGTCCGCCATGTCGTCGGCGTGTTCCTCTTCCTGGGCCAGGATCTCTTCGAACAGGCGGCGGGTAGTGGGGTCCTTGTCGCCGATGTACTGGATGATCTCGCGGTAGCTGTCGATGGCGATGCGTTCGGCCACCAGGTCCTCGTAGACCATTTCCTTCAGGGTGTTGCCGGCCACGTACTGGGCGTGGGAGTGCTTGGACAGCAGGTCCGGGTTGAACTCCGGTTCGCCGCCGAGCTGGACGATCCGCTCGGCCAGCTTGTCGGCGTGCTCGGCTTCCTGTGTCGCGTGTTCGAGGAACTCGTCGGCCGCCACGCTGGCCTTGAGGCCGTTGGCCATGAAGTAGTGGCGCTTGTAGCGCAAGACACACACCAGCTCGGTGGCCAGCGATTCGTTGAGCAGCCGCAGCACCTGCTCGCGGTCGGCGTTGTAGCCCTCGGTCACGGCTCCGTTCTCCACGTGTTGGCGGGCCCGTTCGCGCAGGGTGTTCACATCGGATAAATGCTTGTCGCTCATGTCTCTCTCCTGGGGCTAATCCGTTTTGCGCCAGGCTCTCTCGGCCTGATCACTGCCTGGGTTGTGAGTCCCGGGCGTGGCAAAAAGTTTTATCGGATGTGCCCGGTGGTCTGCGCCGGGGTCAACTGCGGGCCAGGGGCGGATGCCCGGCCAGCAGCGCTTCCTGTTGCAGCCACTGGAGGAAGGCCCGCACCGGAGGGTGCCGCTCCCGTCCCGGCACGCAAAGGGCGCTATAGCCCGCGCCGTCCACCTGGACCTCCGGCCGATAGGCTTGCAGCAGGCCGTTGGCCACGCTCTGGGACACCAGGATGTTGCTCGCCAGCACCAGGCCCTGACCGGCAATGGCGGCTTGCAGGGCGTACTGCTCCTCGTCGTAGGAACGGATCGGCAACTGAGCGTCGAGCCAGTTTTCCCCGGCCTGGGCACACCAGGCCTGCCAGCCATCGGCATACAACCTGGAATTGCGCCAATGCACGCTGATCAGGGACGGTGGCTGCTGCCGGGCCAGGGCCACCTGCTGCGGCGCGCCATAGACCGCAAAGCGCTCGTCGAACAGGCACAGGCCATGGAGATTCAGGTAGCCGTCCTGGCTGTAGCGGATCGCGACGTCGATGCTGGCGTCCTGTTGCAGGTCCACCACTTCGCACTGAGTGTCCAGGCGCAGGTTGATGCCAGGGTGCTGGGCGTAAAAGCGCCCCAGGCGCGGCACCAGCCACAGGGCGGCGAAGGCCGCAGTGGTGGAAACGGTCAACTGCGCGGCGCTGGGACTGGGGCGCAGGGTGTCGACGCTCTGGGCCACATCCAGCAGGGCGCCATGCAGGCTGTGGAACAGGCGGCGGCCAGCCTCCGTCAGGCGTACCTGGCGGGGCAGGCGTTCGAACAGTGGCACCCCCAGCCAGTGTTCCAGGCTGCGGATCTGGTGGGACACCGCGGTGGGTGTCACCGACAGGTCCTCGGCAGCGGCCTTGAAGCTCAGCAGGCGCGCGGCGGACTCGAAGGTACGCAGGGCGGTCAGGGGCAGGTGGGCGAACATGACGGGCTCCATGGATGAATTGAACTCATCCAAGTGAATGTTTACTCATTTGTGGGTGATTCGCGGTAGCTCTAGCTTTAACGCGGAAAATGGCCGGTTTCAAGGCCGTTACAGTCAATTCGTACACGAGAAAGCAGATGAGCACAGTTCTTGCGATTCACGGCAGCCCCCGAGGCGAGCGCTCCCACAGTCGGCGTCTGACCGATGACTTTCTACAAGCCTGGCAACAGGCCAATCCCGGGGCCATCCTGACCCGGCGCGAAGTCGGGCGGGGCTCCTTGCCTCATGTCAGCGAAGCCTTTATCGCCGCGGCGTTTTATCCACAGCCCGAAGCGCGGCCGCTGTCGATGCAGGCGGACCTGGCCTTGAGTGATGAGCTGGTCGGTGAGTTGCTCGGCCATCAGCGCCTGGTGATCTCGGCGCCGATGCACAACTTCAGCGTGCCCAGCGGGATCAAGGCCTGGGTCGATCACATCGTGCGCCTGGGGCTGACCTTCAACACCCAGCTGGACAACGGCGTGGCCCAGTACCAGCCCTTGGTGCAGGGCAAGAAGGTGTTGATCGTCACCAGCCGTGGCGGCGGTGGATTTGGGCCCGGGGGTGAGCATGAAGCGATGAATCACGCCGATCCATGGTTGCGCACGGCCCTGGGATTCATCGGGATCGAGGATGTGACGGTGGTTGCGGCGGAAGGCGAGGAGTCGGCGCCCGAGCGTTTCGCGGAGTCCTGTGGCGAAGCCCGGCAGCGCCTGTTGGCCCTGGCGCAGACCTTCTGAGGAGGCGGCGCCATGGCCTGGATGTTCCTGCTGCTGGCAGCGGCCTTCGAGGTCACGTTCGCCCTGGGCATGAAGTATGCCCAGGGCTTTACCCGGCCCTGGCCGTCGCTGCTGACGGTGGTCGCGGCGCTGGGCGGGATCTACTTCCTGAGCCTGGCCATGCGCGAGTTGCCGGTGAGCGTGGCCTACCCGATCTGGACCGCCATCGGTTCCCTGGGCACGGTGCTGCTGGGCTTCATGCTGCTGGGGGAAAGCCTGACGCCGGTCAAGCTGGTGTCGGTGGGGCTGATCGTGGCCGGGGTGGTGGGGCTGAAGTAGCAACTCGGGGCCGGCTTGTCATCGGTTTGTCGCCAAAGCGTCATAGGGGCTGACGACGGCCTTGGTTATGGTCTAGCTTTCAGCCAGCCCCGCCGCCTTCGCACAAGGATGTCCCCGCATGTCCCAAGAGCTTGCCACGCGTTACCCCCTGGTACTGGTGCCCGGCATGCTCGGTTTTGTCCGCCTGCTGCTGTATCCCTACTGGTACGGCATCATTCCGGCCTTGCGCCAAGGTGGCGCCCAGGTGTTTGCGATACAGGTGTCGCCGCTCAACTCCAGCGAGGTGCGCGGCGAACAACTGTTGGCCCAGGTCCAGCGGATCATGGCCGAGACTGGTGCGCCCCGAGTCAACCTGATCGGCCACAGCCAGGGCGCGCTTACCGCCCGTTACGCGGCGGCCAAACGCCCTGACTGGGTCGCCTCGGTGACTTCGGTAGCAGGTCCCAACCACGGTTCCGAACTGGCGGATTACCTGGCACGGCATTCCCCGGCCCACAGCCTCAAGGGGCGTGTCCTGAGCTGGCTGTTGCGGGGCGTCGCGGCCTTGATGACGCTGCTGGAAACCGGCTATCGCGGGCCGAAACTGCCGGTGGATATCCACGCTTCGCATCAGTCGCTGACCACCGAGGGCGTGGCCCTGTTCAACCGCCAATACCCTCAAGGGTTGCCGTCCACCTGGGGCGGCCAGGGCGCGGAAGAGGTCGGCGGCGTGCGCTACTACTCCTGGTCCGGCACCTTGCAGCCGGGCAAGACCAATCGCGGACGCAACCTGTTCGACGGCACCAACCGCAGTTGCCGCCTGTTCGCCCGCACCTTCGTCCGCGAGGCCGGCCAGTGCGACGGCATGGTCGGGCGCTACAGCTCGCACCTGGGGCAGGTCATCGGCGACGACTACCCCCTGGACCACTTCGATATCGTCAACCAATCCCTGGGGCTGGTGGGCAAGGGCGCCGAACCGATCCGCCTGTTCGTCGAACATGCCCGGCGCCTCAAGGCCGCCAACCTCTGACCCTCACTGTTGCCCTGTAGCCGCCGGCTTGCCGGCGACCGGCCCCAGCACCCTGGTCCAGCGTTCGGAAAGAACCACCCCGCCCAAGGTCAACAAGCCCCCCACCAGATGGAACCAGGCCAGTTGCTCATGCAGCACCACCGCGGCAATCAGCGCCGTGATCAACGGCAGCAGATTGAAAAACAGCGTGGTCCGGCTTGGCCCCAGGCGCACCACTGCCTGCATCCAGGCCAGGGGCGCGAGCATCGACGCCAGCAGGCAGGCATAGAGCACCAGCGGAATGTTCTGCAGGGTCGGGCCGACCTTGGGTGAGGCCAGGAACAACGGCAGCAGCACCAGCACCGCCACCAGCACCTGCAGGTACAGCAGCACCAGCGGCGGCAGGCGCAGTTGCCACTTCTTCAGCAAGGTGCTGTAGATCGCATAGGCCAGGGTGGCGATCAGCATCATCGCGTCACCCAGGTTGACCCCGTGTTGCAGCAGCGCAGCGAGGCTGCCGGAAGACACCACCACCAGCACCCCGGCAAAGGACAGCACGGCGCCTACCAGGGCCCCGGCGGTCAGGCGCTGGCCCAGGGCGGCAATGGCCATGGCCAGGGACATCAGCGGCATCAGGGAAAGAATGATGCCCATGTTGGTGGCCGAGGTCAGGGTCGCAGCGAAGTAGGCCAGGCTTTGATACACCGCCATGCCCAACACCCCGAGGATGAAGATCCGGCCCAGGTTGGGGCGGATCACCGGCCAGTGCCGCAGCACCGGCTTGAGCATGAACGGAGTGAATAGCAGGCCCGCCAGCAGCCAGCGGTAAAAGCCGATCTCTGCCGGGAAGATCGCACCCACTGCGAGTTTGTTGATCACGGTATTGCCGGCCCAGATAAAGATGGCCAGCAGTGGATAAGCGTATTGCATGGAAACAGCCAGACAGTTGATGAGGGCTGATTATCCTCCTGTCCGGATCAATGCCTATACTTCGAACCGGACAACCTGCCCCGACATCCGGACAGCATGAGCAAAAAACACATCGATCTCCTGGATTTCCACGGCCTGCCCGCGCCGGTGTACTTCCGCTATGCCGACTTCGCCGCCGACAGCCACGCCCTGGAGCACCGGCATCCCTGGGGCTGCCTGGAGTATTCGGCCCATGGTGTGATGCGCATGGACATCGCCGGCCGGCGCTTCATGTCGCCGCCACAGTACGCGGTCTGGGTGCCGCCGCAGACGCCCCACAGTTTCTACACTCCGCAACCGATCAACTACCGAGCGGTGCTGCTGGCGCCGGAACTGTGCACGGACTTGCCGAAGCAGGGCAGCACCCTGGCCATCAGCGAGATACTCAAGGCGATCCTCAAGGACTTCGCCGCCCGGGACGTGCAGATCCCCGAAGGCGAGGCCGACCAGCGTCTGGCCCAGGTGGCGCTGGACCAGTTGCGCCAGGCCCCGGTGCAAGACTGTTACCTGCCCTATGCCCGCAACCCCGAGCTGCTGCGGGTACTCCAGGCCCTGCAGGCCGAACCGGGCAACCACCAGCCCCTGGCCCACTGGGCGCAGCAGGCCCATGTCAGTGAACGGACCCTGGCCCGCCAGTTCGTTCGCGAGCTGGGCATGAGTTTCGGCGAATGGCGCCAACGCCAGCGCTTCCTCGCGGCCATCGAGGCCCTGGAAAGCACCCGCAGCGTCCAGGAAATCGCCTTCGACATGGGCTACAGCAGCGCCTCGGCGTTTATCGCGATGTTCCAGCGCCAGGCCGGCTGCACCCCCGAGCAGTACCGCCGGGCCAGCCTGCAGAACAGGTGAAGGTGTAACAGGCTTTGTCTACACTGCGCAGGAGGCCGTGCCCATCGGTGCGGTGACCAGGAGAAAACTCCATGAAGATGTTGCGTATCCCTTTGTTGATGGTGGGCCTGCTGCTTTGCTCCCAAGGTTTTGCCGCCACTGCCCAGCAAAACAAGATGACCACCTGTAATGCCGAGGCCACCGCCAAGGCCCTCAAGGGCGACGAGCGCAAGGCCTTCATGAGCACCTGCCTCAAGGCGGCTCCGGCGGCTGCAGCGACACCTTCCACGCCCCAGGAAAGAATGAAATCGTGCAACGCCACCGCCACTGCCCAGGCCCTCAAGGGCGATGCGCGCAAGGCGTTCATGAGTGATTGCCTGAAGAAAAAGTGAGCCTGAATCGATGGGACCAAGGTCACCGGGCTGGCACAGGGCCTTGGTTCGCATCGAGGTTTACGATTTCAAGATCACAAAAAATCTTTTATTTCAATGAGATAAATCAGAAAGATACCGCTCGTCGCTTTTTTTTAATGTAATAAATTTTACATTTAGACTTTATCCCCTTCGAAAACAGGTGCCGGGATGCACCGCGCGGCCGCTCTAGTACCGGCGTCTGCGACTCAAGGGAATGGAAGGCATGTCGCGTTTTGGCTGTTTCAGGCCTGTCGTAGCGTTTTGTGCTTTGTTTGGCTCGTTTGCCCTCACCGCCGCCCCGCTGCAGACGCCGGGTGACCGCGATCTGATCCGTGATCGCCAGCAGCAGTTGCTGCAAGAACAGCAAAAGCGCCTCGACGAACTGCAGCAACTGCCCGGCAAGACCCTGCCCCCCGAGCCTGCTCCGCAACCTGGCGAGCAGCGCTGTTTCACCATCAAGACCGTGGTCCTCAAAGGCGCCGAACACCTCTCGGCGGCGGATCAGGAGCGCCTGGTTGCGCCCTATCGCGACCAGTGCCTGTCGGTGGCGCAGATCAACACCCTGCTCAAGGCCATTACCCACCACTACCTGCAACAGGGCTATGTCACCACCCGCGCCTACCTGCCTGCCCAGGAGCTGGCGTCGGGGCAATTGATCATCGTCATCGTCGAAGGTCGCCTGGAAAGCCTGGACAGCTCGGCCCTGGCCAGTTCCCGGGAGCTGGCCATGGCCTTTCCCGGCACCACCGGCCAGGTGCTGAACCTGCGGGAACTGGAGCAGTTGGTGGACCAGCTCAGCCGCCTGCCTTCGCGCCAGGTCGAGCTGGAACTGTCACCGGGGGAGACACTGGGGGACAGCCATGTCGGGCTCAAGGGCCAGCGCCTGAAACCCTGGCGCGTCTCGGCCACCCGCAACAACAGCGGCGACAAAAGCACCGGCGAGCAGCAAATGGGCCTCGGCCTGGACTGGGACAGCCCCCTGGGGCTGGCGGATCAATTGAGCCTGCGGGCCAACCAGGACGCGGTCAGCGATCGCTGGCGCCATTCCGACAATCAGAGCCTGTTCTACAGCCTGCCCTGGGGCTGGTGGACTTTCAGCTACGCCTACAGCCAGAGCTACTACCGCACTCGCAATGACAGCACCGGCTTCGACTTCACCATGGACGGCGAAAGCAAGAACCAGCAGTTGCGCGCCGAGCGTGTGTTGCACCGCGACAACCTGAGCAAGACCGGGATGAGCCTGGGGCTGAGCCAGCTGCGCACGCGCAACTACATCGACGACAACCTGATCGACGTCTCCAGCAACCGCATCACCGAAAGCCAGTTGGGCTTCAACCACGGGCGGCGCATCGGCACTGCCCTGGTCAACGCCGACATCGGCTGGCAGCAGGGCATCGGCGCGCTGGACGCCCAGGGCAGCGGCAACCCTCACGGCAGCGAGCCGGTCTCGCGCTACAACAAGTACAGCCTGACCCTGAGCTACCTGCAGCCCTTTCGCCTGTGGAACGAGAACTTCAGTTTCGACAGCCTGGCCACCGGCCAGCGTAGCGAGGACGTGCTCTTCAGCCCTCAGCGCATCAGCCTCGGCGGACTCAATTCGGTGCGCGGCTTCCAGGACCAGACCCTCTCCGGCAACAGCGGCGGCTACTGGCGCAACCAGCTGCGCTGGCGCCGTGCCGTGACCTGGCAAGCGCTGCAACCCTTTGTCCAGGAATACGGCCTGGCCTTTGCTTATGACGTCGGGGTGATCAAGGGCGATCGCTACAACCATGACGCCAAGGGCCGCATGAGTGGCAACGCCATCGAACTCAACGCCCGTGGCCAGTACCTGGCCGCGTCAGTCAGCTTCGCCCGCTCCCTGGAGCGACCCGACATTATCGAGAGACGAGAGCATCCGGTGTACGTGCGAGTAGACCTGTTCTTCTGACCCGACCCAAACGCTAGTGGATGGATGATTCGTATATGGACGTACGCAAGCCCTTTGCCCAATGCATTGCCCTGTCGTTGTCGGGGATCCTGTTTCTCAATCCGATCGTCAGCGTCGCCGCCGGCCTGGCCCTGGACCCGGCCGCCGGGGGCAATGCCACCATCGGCGCGGCGGGCAACGGCGTCCCCATCGTCAACATCAATGCGGCCAATGGCAGCGGCTTGTCCCACAACAAGTTCAGCGAATACAACGTCGGCAGTAACGGCCTGATCCTCAACAACGCCACCGGCTCGACCCAGAGCACCCAGCTGGGCGGCTACATCATCGGCAACCCCAACCTCAAGGGGCAGGCGGCGCAGGTCATCCTCAACGAAGTCACCGGCAGCAACCGCAGCAAGCTGGCGGGGTACACCGAGGTGGCCGGTCAGGCTGCCCGAGTGATCGTCGCCAACCCCCATGGCATTACCTGCAACGGTTGCGGCTTCATCAACACCCCGCGCGCCACCCTGACCACCGGCAAGCCGATTATCGAGGGTCAGAAGCTCGATCGCTTCCAGGTCGATGGCGGCGATATCAGCATTGAAGGTGCCGGCCTCAACGCCAGCAATATCGATCAGTTCGACTTGATCACCCGCAGCACCAAGCTCAACGCCAACCTGTATGCCAAGAACCTCAACGTCATCACCGGGCGCAACGACGTCAAGGCCGATGACCTGAGCGTCACCGCCCGGGACGCCGATGCCAGTGCCAAGCCGGAACTGGCCATCGACAGTGCGGCCCTGGGAGGCATGTACGCCGGGGCCATCCGTCTGGTGGGCACGGAGAAGGGCGTGGGTGTGAACATGTCGGGGGAGATGGCGGCCAGCACCGGTGACATCCAGATCGATGCCAACGGCAAGGTCACGGTGGCCGGCATGGGCGCCAACCAGGCGATCGCGATCAAGGCCCAGAGCATCGACCTCAAGGGCAAGGCCTATGCCGGGACCGAAGCGACCCTGCAGGCCAAGGAGCAGATCGAGGTGGGCACCAGTCTGGCGGCCCGGGATCAGGTGCGGGTGGTGGACGCCGGGCAACTGGTCAACCACGGCATCATCGAGGCCGGGGTCAACAGCGACAACAGCCGCAACGATCAAGGCGTGGTCAAGCTGAACGCCGACAACCTGGAAAACCGCGGCGATGTGCTGGCCAGCCGCTCTCTGCAACTGACCGCGCGGCAGACCCTGAGCAACCAGAACGGCGTGATCCAGGGGCCCAGGGTCGAGGTCAAGGCCGCACGCCTGGTCAACCAGGGCGGGCAGGCCCGAGTGCTGGCGCACAATGAGCTGGTGCTTACCACCCCGGCCATTGCCAACCTGGAAGGCCTGATCCGCTTTGGCGACCGGCAGGCGGCAACCCTGACCCTCGACAGCCTGAACAACAACGGCGGACGCCTGGAAGTGGCGGGTGCCGACCTGACCCTCAACGCCCGTGAGGTCAGTAACCAGAAGGGTTCGATGGTCGCCGACCAGGTTGCGATCAGCGCCCAGCGGCTGGACAACCAGCAGGGCCTGATCGGGGCCAGCCAGGGCAGCGCCACCTTCAAGATCAGCGAGCAGTTGAACAACAATGGCGGCCGGCTCCAGGCTCAGACCCTGCTGGAAACCCAGGGTGGGGAGTTGCTCAATCAGGGCGGCAAGCTGCTGGCGGACCAGATCGAGGTGACCGGCAAGCGCCTGGACAACAGCCAGAAGGGCCTGATCAGCGCCGAGAAGGGCGCACTGCAAGTGAGCCTCGATCAGGACCTGGCCAATGCCGATGGCAAGTTGCAGGCCACTTCGCTGCTGAACCTCAAGGCCGGCAGTGTGGACAACCGCGGCGGTACCCTGATCGCCCCGCAACTGACCCTCAACAGCAGCGGCAAGCTCGGCAACCAGGGCGGCACCCTCACCGCCGACGCGCTGGAGCTGCACACCGCGGACATCGACAACCAGGGCGGCCTGCTGCAGGGCAAGGACAACCTGCTGCTGGACGCCCGGGACCTGGCGAACAACCAGGGCCAGGTCATCGGCAACGTGCTGAGCGCCAACCTCGACAGCCTCAGCCAGAACCAGGCCGGGGTGTTGAGCGCCGAGACCGGCAAGCTCACGCTGACGGTCAAGCAGCACCTGAACAATGCCCTGGGCCACCTGCAGGCCAAGACCGGTGACGTGCAGATCGTCTCGGGCAGCCTGAACAACCAGAGCGGTGTGGTGGTGGGCAATCACTTGCTGCTGACCAACACCGGCCTGCTGGATAACCGTGGTGGGCAATTGGCCGGTGATCAGTTGACCGTCAGCACCCAGCGTCTGGACAACCAGGCGTCGGGCCTGCTGGCGGCCGGCAGCGATGGCCTGCAGTTGACCTTGACGGCTGACGGCGCGGCACCGGGGCAACTGCTCAACAGCCAGGGGCGCCTGCAAAGCGATGGGCACCTGCAGATCAACGGCGGTCAACTGAACAACAGTGGCGGTGTGCTGCTGGGCCGCAGCGTCGGGCTCGATACCTCCGGCCTCGACAACAGCGCCAAGGGCGCGGTGGTGGCCAGCCAGGGGGCGCTGGATCTGAAACTCAACCACGGCGCACTGAACAACAACGCCGGGGTCATCGACGCCGGTGAACAGGCGCTGCGGGTGACCCAGGGCGGGCAATTGGACAACCAGGGCGGCACCCTCAAGGGCAAGCGCCTGGAGGTTGCGGGTACAGCCCTGGATAACCGCCAGGGACAACTGCTGGCCGGCAGCGACGGTTTGAACCTGGTGGCCGGCGGCCTGAACAACGCCCAAGGGATGATCCTGGCCAAGGACGGCCACGGCGAAGTGGCGCTGGGCCAAGGCACTCTGGACAACCGTGGAGGCACCCTGCAGGGCGCGACCCTGGGAGTCACTGCCGGGGCTGTGGATAACAGTGCCCTGAACGGCAAGGCCGGACTGATCAGCAGCCAGGCCGGAGCGCTCAAGCTGGTGGTCGATCGCCTCACCAACCAGGCGGGCAAGCTCTACGCCAATGGCCTGCTCAGCAGCACCGGGCAGACCCTGGACAACCGCTTTGGCGGCGAAGTCAGCGCCCGGCAGTTGGACTTGAACGTGGCGGCCAACCTCTACAACCAGGGCGGGCTGCTGGAGTCGGGCAACTCACTGCTGCTGGTGGGCGGCAACCTGGACAACAGCGCCGGGGGCCGGGTACGGGCACTGGCTGGCGAGCAAAGCCGGATTACCCTGGGCGGCGTGCTGAACAACCAGGGCGGCACCCTGGCCCTGGGCTCCAGCGCCTTTGCCCTGAATGCCGGACAGCTGAACAACATCGGCGGCAGCATCGAGCACGCCGGCAGCGGCTTGTTCAAACTGGACCTGGGGGCGCTGTCCGGCTTCCAGGGACGGATCACCGGCCTGGGCCGTGGCGACTGGGATGTGGCTGCGGTGGATCGCAGCGGCCTGATGCAACTCAACGGTACGCTGGACCTGAGCACCGGGGGCGACCTCAACCTGAATGCCGGCGACCGCATCGCCAGCGCCAGCGGCCTGCGAGTGGGCGCGGCGACCCTGAACAACGCCGGGGAGCTGGCCAGTGACGGTTACCTGACCCTGGACCTGGGGGGCAACCTGAACAACAGCGGCCTGCTGTCGTCCCGGGGCAAGCTCACGGTGGGGGCCGGCGACCTCAACCAGTACGGCGGTCGTATCGCCAGTGGCGGCGACAGCGAACTGAACCTGCGCGGCACCCTGGACAACCTGGGGCGCCTGATCGCCAGCCAGAATCTCTATGTGTCCGCGGCGCAGATCAACAACCGCGGCACCCTCGGGGCCCTGGGGCAGATGCAACTGCGCTCCGGCAACGGCATCACCACCTCGGCCGACACCCTGATCTACAGCGGCGGCGACATGCTCCTGCGGGGCAATACTCTGAGCAACAGCTATGGCGATCTCTACAGCGCCGGCAACCTCAGTTTTGCCGCCCTCGACGGTGGCCGCGCGGCCCTGCTGAGCAACCGCTCCGGGACCATCGAAAGCGAGGGCGACATGAACCTCAACGTGGCGTTGCTGCAAAACGCCATGGACAAGTACCAGGTCGGCGAAACCATCACCCAGCGCAACATCGTGATCAATTGCACCGACTGTTCCGGCGATCACCACACCGCCACTTACATCGTTAACACCACCTATGAAGGCACCATGGGCGAGCACTCCGCCGGTGCCCGCCTGGTGTCCAACCGTGACCTGACCATCAATGCCGACACGGTGGAGAACGACCAGAGCCTGATCGCCGCCAACCGCGATGTTTCCATTACGGCCAACAATCTCTACAACCGCGGCCTGACCCTGGACAAGCGGGTCGACAGCATCAGCTATTTCCTGCATGGGGTTTCCCAGGGCGCGTTCCGCGCCGCGGAGCGGGCGACCCTCGCCTGGAACGCTGCCAATGCCAATCGCGCGCCGGGCCAGCAGGACCCGTTGCCGACAGAGGTGACCCAGTACCCGATCTACGAACCCGCCAGCCACACGGTGATCACTCCGGGCACCCAGACTGCCTACGCTTCCACCTTGCAGGCCGGCCAGCGCCTGCACCTGCAGGTCAGCGGCACTATCGAGAACGGCGTGCAGACCGAACAGAGCCGCGCCCAGCTCACCGGGCAGACGCTCCAGAACAACCTGGCCCAGGTGGGCGGCCAGGTCATTACAGTCAACGCGCAAAGCTCCGCCGCTGCCAATCAGGTGGCCAAGGATGTGCAGCGCATCGAAAAGGTCGCCGCCGACGGCACTACCCAAGTCAGCTTCGTGCCGGTGGACTTCTCCGGCGTACCGTTCGCTGCCGTGGACCCGACTTCTCTGTCGAGTTTCCGCGTACCCCAGGGCGAGTACGGCCTGTTCGTCAAGAGCCAGAATCCCCAGGGCCGCTACCTGATCGAGACCAACCCGACCTTCACCGACCTGTCGCGCTTCATGAGTTCGGACTACATGCTCGGCCACCTCAACTACAACACCGACCAGACCTGGCGCCGCCTGGGCGACGGCCTGTATGAAACCCGCTTGATCCGCGATGCGGTGCTGGCCCAGACCGGGCAGCGTTTCCTCGCGGCGGGGCTGACCAGTGATTACGACCAGTATCGCTATCTGATGGACAACGCCATCGCTTCCAAGGACCAGTTGCAGCTCAGCGTCGGCGTGTCCCTGACCCCGGCCCAGGTGGCCTCGCTGACCCACGACATCGTGTGGATGGAAACCCGCGAAGTGCAGGGCGAGAAGGTGCTGGTGCCGGTGCTGTACCTGGCCCAGGCGGAAATCCGCAACCTGCGCGGCGGCAGCCTGGTGCAGGGGCGCGACATGACCCTGATCGCCGGTGGCGACCTGAGCAACGTCGGCACCCTGCGGGCCAGCAACGACCTGAGCGTGAATGCCGGCGGCAGCCTGTACCAGGGGGGGCTGATCGAAGCCAACGAGCGGGTCAGCCTGATGGCCCAGGACAGCGTGCGTAACGCCCTGGCTGGGGAAATTCGCGGCAATCAGGTCAGCGTCACTTCAATCAAGGGCGACATCATCAACGACCGCACCGCGGTGGCCGTCGGCTACGGCTCGGGCAGTCGCACCATCCTTGACCAGGGCAGCCAGATCACCGCGCGCCAGCAGCTCGACCTCAGCGCCGGCCGCGACCTGAGCAACCTCGGTCAGCTCGCCAGCGCCGGGGATGCCAAGCTCAGCGCTGGTCGTGACATCGATTTACTGGCGGTGCAGGACCATACCTTCACCCAGAGCGCGATCCGTCGCGGCCTGGTGACCCACGACACGGTGCAGACCCTGGGCTCCAGCGTGACCACCGGCGGCAACCTGCAACTCAATGCCGGGCGCGACCTGGCGGTGGTGGCGAGCAAGGTTGATGCCGGCCACGACCTGTCCCTCAACGCCAAGCGCGACATCGTCATCGCCTCGGCCCAGGACGAGCAGTCCTCGACTTCCTACCAGAAGAAAAAAGGTTCCTGGGGCAAGAGCAAGACCACCCAGAGCGCCGACTCCTCGACCACCAACGTGGCCTCCGAGATCAGCGCCGGGCACGACCTGATGGTCAACGTCAGCCAGGACCAGGACGGCCGCATCAGCCTCAACGGCGGGCGCGACGTCACCGTGGTCGGCAGCCAGCTCAAGGCCGGCAACGACCTGCTGGTGGGCGCCACCCGGGATGTCAGTGTGGTGTCGGCCCAGGAGCAGCAGGACAGCGCCTACAGCCAGAAGAAGAAAGGCAGCTTCGGCCTGAACAAAAGCGGCAACAGCCGCACCTCCAGCAGCACCACCCAGGTGGGCAGCGAGCTGAGTGCCGGCAATGACGCGGTGGTGATCGCAGGGACCAACGTCAACCTTTCGGCCAGCTCCATCGAGGCCAAGCGCGATGCCGAAGTGCGCGCCGGGCTGATCGACAAGAACGGCGACATCAACCTGATGGACGCGGCTAACACCTCCAGCAGCCAGAGCGAGAAGTACAAGAGCAAGGTGGGGCTTTCCAGTTCCGGCAGCTTCACTTCGATTGCCTCGGCGAAGAAGTCGGGGCAGGAAAACACCCAGTCCCAGAGCGTTGGCAGCGTGGTCAGCGGCGGGCGTGACACCATCCTGCAGGCGGCCCGCGACGTCAACATGATCGGCAGCACGGCGGCGGCCGAGCGCAATCTCAACGTGGGGGCGGGCCGCGACGTCAACGTGCTGGCCGGCAGCAACAGTTCGGACCAGAGCAACTGGAAATCCGAGAAGCATGTGGGGCTGTCCCTGGAGAGCGATCGTAACGGCGTCACCGCGTTCCTGGGCAGCGAAGCCCTCAAGCAGAAGTCGCGCAATGCCGAGCAGACAGTGGCCCCGAGCCAGTTGCTGGCCGGGCAGGATGCAACCATCAAGGCCGGGCGTGACCTGACCCTGGAAGGCTCGCGGGTGGATGCCGGGCGCGATATCAACCTGCAGGCCGGGCGCGATATCAGCATCGATGCCGGCAAGCAAACCTCGATCGAGGAACGCAGCAAGAGCCGTGACCGCAATGGCCTGACGGTCAACGTCAGCCACAACTACGGCAACACCATGGATGCGATCAAGGGCACCGGCAAAGGCGAGGACAACACCAGCAAGGCCTCCAGCGTGCTGAGCACCGTGGATGCGATCAACCAGTTCACCTCGGGCCCGACCACCGCGACCCACTTCGGCACGGCCAGCCAGTCCAGCAGTTCGCGCCAGGAAGTGCACAGCAACAGCCCAGCCAGCCTCGGTGCCGGACGGGATATCAGCGCCGTGGCCGGCAATGACATCAACATTCGTGGCGGTCAGTTCGACGCCGGGCGCGACATTACCCTGGTGGGGCGCGACATCAATGTGGATGTGGCCCGCGGCTCGATTTCCGAAGAGAGCAAGAGCGCCCGCAGTCAGGGCGGCATCAACGGCCAGAGCGGCGGCGGCAGCGCCCGTGCCGGTATCGGTGGCAGCAACGGTGTGGCCAGCGAGCAGATGAGCCAGGGCACCAATACTCCGTCGGTGTTCCTCGCCGGGCGCGACGTCAGCCTTGAGGCGCGCAACAACCTGACCCTGATCGGAACCCAGGTCCAGGCCGGGCGCGATATCGACCTGGGGGCCGGTAACGACCTGACCATCCGCGCTGCGCAGAACGATTCCAGCAGCGAGTCCAGCCGTCACAGCGGCGGTGGCGAAGTGGGCCTGGCGGTGGGTGGCAAGGACTTCATCTCGGTCTATGCCAGCGTCGACATGGGCAAGGGCCAGCTGGACCGGGACAACCAGCGGCAACAGAACGCCAACCTGGTGGCCGGCGACCAGCTGCGTTTCAGCAGCGGCAAGGACACCACCATTGCCGGCGCCACCCTGCGCGGTGGAGAAGTCATCGGCCGGGTGGGCGGTGACCTGACCGTGTCCTCGGTGCCGGACACCGGCAAGGTCAGCGGCAAGGAACTGGATGCCAGCGTCACCGTGAGCATCGGCCTGGGCGGCGGTGGCAGCGTCAGCGGTTCCCTGGGCATGGGCAAGACCACCGGCAAGACCAACTGGGTCCAGGAGCAGACCAGCATCACCGGCAAGAACGGGGTAGACATCCGCACCGAGAACCACACCCAGCTCGACGGCGCGCTGGTCGCCGCCGACAACGGCAACCTCAAGCTGGACACCGGCACCCTGGGCTTCCGCGATATTTCCGGTCAGGACAAGGAGCACAGCTACTACGTCAACGCGGGCGGCACCTTTGGCTGGGGCGGCGGCGACGGCGCCAAGTCCACCGGCGGCAAGGAGGTGGCCTTCACCAATGACAAGAGCCAGGAAGGCAAGGGCAAGACCGGGGCTTCGGGCTGGAGTGTCAGCGGCTATGACTACCGCAAGGAGCGTGAGCAAGAGGTCCGGGCCACAGTGGGCGCGGGCACCATCACCGTGCGCAACGACGCCAAGACCGGCGCCGACTCCACGGCGGGCCTGAACCGTGATCCGTCACGGGCCTACGAGATCACCAAGGACAAGGAAAAGCGTACCGATCTGTATGTGTCCCAGTCGTCCCTGGACGCGGTGAGCCATCCGTTGCAGACCCTCAATCAATGGGCCCAGGGGATCAAGGACTATGGCAAGAATGCGTCCGCAGCGTTCACCCAGTACGGCGATCTGACCCAGGCCGCGGACAAGGCCCTGGCCGACAACCCGGCGCTGGCGCCTTTGGCCTGGATACCGGGCTTCCTGCAGAAAGCCATGGACGAGTCGGCCTTCTACACCGGCGGCGTAATACCGGGCGTCGTCAGTCATGGTGGCGTGGTTACCCAAGTCCCGGCGCTGCTCACGGGGGACATGAGCTTCTATCGTGTGCAGATGGAGTACAAAAAGGATGCCAATGGAAAAGTCTTTATCGACCCGGAATCGGGCAAGCCGGTCCTGGATGTGGACGCCACACGCAACAGTTTGCAGAACTTGCTGACACCCGACGGTAACGCAGCGGTGTTCACCAACGGGATCCAGAACTCGCTGGATGCGGCGCTGGTCAACGGCGGCATGCAGACCGGCAAGGACAGCTTCATCCAGGCCTATAACCCTGAGCATGGCTTCCTGGGTGACCTGGTGGAGTCCTTGTGGGATGTGATGCTCGGCGGTGCCGTGCGTTCAGGGAACGCCCGGCAGCTCAATGATTTCCTCGGCGCCGGGCTCGACCAGGGCAACAAGCTGGATGTATTCGGCCACAGCCAGGGCGGCTTGCTGACGTACCGGGCCATTGCCGGACTCAACTTCAATGCCAATGGCAATGCGGGTAGCATCCAGCTGTCGGGCGCGCCCGTCGCTTCGACGGACTTCTTCCAGGCGGCCAAGAATGCCGGGTTCGACATCAGTGAAGGGGCGTTCTTCCAGGTCAACCGGCCGACCTCGAGCATGTTCTTCAATACGTTGCCGGTGACCGATACGGTGTCCGACTTGCTGGGGCGCAATGCGTGGCGCTCGTCCGATACGGTTGCCCGATTCTTCGGGGCCGCGGCTACGTCAGGCAAGCTGTTGGCCGCGGACAGTCCTCACTCTAACTACTTGTGTGTGGCCAAGGACATTTGTGGCGGAGCCAGCAGTGGGTTGCAAGAGACCTTCAAGAACAGCAACAAGTACATCGTCCCGACCTTGATCGATCAGCACGGCAACGACAAATTACTGGGCTCGCAATGAAGGCTGCACAGATAGCGCTGATCGTTCTGACCTGTGGGGTGCTGCCGGCGTGCGGCGGCCCACCCCTGGTCTATGAAAATGCTCGTCTGGATTCCCGCATGCTGTGCCAGGAGGGGGCGAAGCGGGTCACCCTGATGCAGCGTTACTCCTTCGACCTGCCCGAGCCTTATCGGCATGCGCCGTGTGGCACTGTCACCGGCGGCTTTGACTATGAAAAGGGCCGTGACGCGCTGTCGGTCGGCACCTCCGGAACCTTCTCCTACGGCACTACCGAGGTGACGG
Source organism: Pseudomonas sp. B21-059 (assembly GCF_026016285.1). Lineage (NCBI taxonomy): Bacteria > Pseudomonadati > Pseudomonadota > Gammaproteobacteria > Pseudomonadales > Pseudomonadaceae > Pseudomonas > Pseudomonas sp. B21-059. The sequence continues at coordinate 695,748 of NZ_CP087201.1, forward strand.
CTGCGGCACTGTACATGCGGGTCAACAGCTTTCTCGATGGTCGCGCGGATGGGCTGCTGTATCCCCGCCAGGCCTTTCTGGATGATCTGCTGGCCAGGCAGGCGCTGCCTTCCCATAGCGGAGTCAAGCCCAGCAGCCTGCAGTGGGTGACTGTGCAGGGCTATCAATGCCTGCGCGCCTACGAGCGCTGGGAAGGGACCGCAGTGGGCATTCTCGAAGACAAGGTCAAGTACTGGTGCTGGGAGCAGGAGAGCGGCCTGCAGCAGCCGTTCTACGTGCATGCCGGCCAGCGCCTGCCCTTGGGAAGCAAGGGCTACGACCTGGATCAGGTGTTCATCCTGCCGTTCTTCCAGAGCCTGAAGATCAACCCATTGCCGGCACCGCTGCTGGCCAAGGCCCGGGCCGATCTTCAAGGGTTCTGTGCCCATGTCAAATCGCGCTACGACCAGAACCTGAGATGGGGCGATGACTACCCCGACAAGCGCCTGACCCTGACTCACCTGCACTACTGCGGTTACAACGTGCCGCTGCCCGACCTTTCAGCCCCGGTGCCTCAGGCCAAAAGCGACTGAACCTTCGCCTGTCACAAGACTCAAGTACCCATGTAAGCCCATGCCCTTGGGGCGCCTGCCACTATTCCTCCGGGGTGAAGGCTGGCAGACTGCCGGTCTTTTCCCGCTGTTTGTCTTGAGGCTTTATGCCAGCGTTTTCACAGCGTCATCTGTTGTTCATCAGTTGGATCATCATCTTCGGAGGCCTGTTGCTGGCCTTGCCCATGCGTCTGTTGCCCAGCCTGCTGGCCGGTCTCTTGGTGTTCGAGCTGGTCAACATGCTCACCCCGCAACTGCAGCGGCTGATCGAGGGCCGGCGCGCGCGCTGGCTGGCGGTGGCCCTGCTGGGCACCCTGGTGGTCAGTCTGCTGACCCTGCTGTTCGCCGGGGCCATCAGTTTCCTGTTGCATGAAGCGGAAAACCCCGGGGCTTCGCTGGGCAAGTTCATGGTGGTGGTGGACAAGGCCCGCGGCCAGTTGCCGCCGTTCCTCGATTCCTACCTGCCGGCCAGTGCGGCCGAGTTCCAGACCGCCATCGGCGCCTGGGCCAGCAAGCACCTGAGCGAGTTGCAACTGGTGGGCAAGGACGCGGCGCACATGTTCGTGACCTTGCTGATCGGCATGGTCCTGGGGGCGATCATCGCCTTGCAGCGCATCCCCGACCTGACCAAGCGCAAGCCCCTGGCAGCGGCGCTGTTCGACCGCCTGCACCTGCTGGTCCAGGCGTTTCGCAACATCGTCTTCGCCCAGATCAAGATCTCCCTGCTCAACACTTTCTTCACCGGGATCTTCCTGGCGCTGATCCTGCCGCTGTTCGGGGTCAAGCTGCCGCTGACCAAGACCCTGATCGTGCTGACCTTCCTGCTGGGCCTGCTGCCGGTGATCGGCAACCTGATCTCCAACACCCTGATCACCATCGTCGGCCTGTCGCTGTCTATCTGGGTGGCGGTGGCGGCGCTGGGCTACCTGATCTTTATCCACAAGCTGGAATACTTCCTCAACGCGCGGATCGTTGGCGGGCAGATCAGTGCCAAGTCCTGGGAGCTGCTGCTGGCGATGCTGGTGTTCGAGGCCGCCTTCGGCCTGCCCGGGGTGGTGGCGGGGCCGATCTATTACGCGTACTTGAAGAGCGAGTTGAAGCTGGCGGGATTGGTGTGAATCTTGTTCGCCGGCCAGCCGGCTCCCACAACGGTCTGTAGGAGCCGGCTGGCCGGCGAGGCGGTTTCAGCCGTAACGCTTCTTGGCCTCGATGGCCAGACCGCTGCCGATGCTGCCGAAGATATTGCCTTCCACATGCCGGGCGTTGGGCAGCATCGCCGCCACGCTCTGGCGCAGCGCCGGAATACCGCTGGAACCGCCGGTGAAGAACACCGTGTCGACCTGGGCCACACCCACATTGGCATCGCTCAGCAGTTGGGTGACGCTGGTGCGGATGCGCTCCAGCAAACCGTCGATGGAGGATTCGAACAGGGCCCGGCTCAGGTCGACGCTGAGGTCGCGCTCGATGCGGTCCAGGGCCACCAGGCGGTTCTCGGCGTGGGTCAGCTGGATCTTGGTTTCTTCCACTTCCATGGCCAGCCAGTGCCCGGCGCGCTGTTCGATCAGCTTGAACAGACGGTCGATGCCGCCGGTGTCCTCGATGTCGTAGCGCATGCTGCCCAGGGCCAGCTGGGACTTTTGCGAGTACACCGAGTTGATGGTGTGCCAGGTCGCCAGGTTCATGTGGTGGCTGGTGGGCATGTAGGCGCCGCTCTTCATCCGGCTGCCGTAGCCGAACAGCGGCATCACGCCCTGCAAGCTCAGTTGCTTGTCGAAGTCGGTACCGCCGACGTGCACGCCGCCAGTGGCGAGGATGTCGTCGTGACGGTTGTCGACGCCACGGCGCTCGGGGGACAGGCGCACCAGGGAAAAGTCCGAAGTACCACCGCCGATGTCGACGATCAGTACCAGCTCTTCGCGTTCGATGGTGGATTCGTAGTCGAAGGCCGCGGCGATGGGTTCGTACTGGAAGGACACTTCCTTGAAGCCGATCTTGCGCGCCACTTCCACCAGGGTGTCTTCGGCTTCCTGGTCGGCGGCGGCATCGTCATCGACGAAGAACACCGGGCGGCCCAGTACCACTTGCTCGAATTCCCGACCGGCGGTGGCTTCGGCGCGGCTTTTCAGCTGGCCGATGAACAGCCCCAAGAGGTCCTTGAACGGCATCGCGGTGCCCAGCACGCTGGTGTCGTGCTTGATCAGCTTGGAGCCCAGCAGGCTCTTCAGCGAGCGCATCAGCCGGCCTTCGTAGCCTTCCAGGTATTCGTGCAACGCCAGGCGGCCGTACACCGGACGGCGCTCCTCGATATTGAAGAACACCACCGAAGGCAGGGTGATCTTGTCGTCCTCCAGGGCGATCAGCGTCTCCTCGCCGGGGCGCAGCCAGCCGACGGTGGAGTTGGAGGTACCGAAGTCAATGCCGCAGGCACGGGCCGGGGTGGCGTTGTTCATGTCTTTGGATCCGGTGAAAAAAACGGCCGCGAAGCGTACGCCAGTCCTCGCGCGTTGCAAAGGCCGACTATCTGCTAAATCACCCCCTGTCGTGCCTTGAAAGACTATCCTTGACCCCCAAACTTGCAGGCATGGGCCGAGCAGCCACCAGGGATCACAAGATCCGCCCGCGGCTGCCGATAAACTTCTGATGCGCCGTTCAGTCAGAGGATTGAGATTGATCAATTCTCATGCTGCCAGACCGAGCATGCTGTGCTGCACGCCGCGCGACTTTGATAACGGATGGTGATTCCCTCGATGGACTTCAAAGACTATTACAAGATTCTCGGCGTGGAGCCGACAGCGGACGACAAGGCGATCAAGGCCGCCTATCGCAAGCTGGCGCGCAAATACCACCCCGACGTCAGTAAGGAAAAGGATGCCGAGGCCAAGTTCAAGGATGCCTCGGAAGCCTATGAAGCGCTGAAAAGCGCCGACAAGCGCGCCGAGTACGACGACCTGCGCAAGTACGGCCAGCACGGCCAGCCGTTCCAGGGGCCACCGGGCTGGCAGAGCCGTGGCGGCTTTGGTGGCGGTGACGGTGGGGACTTCTCGGACTTCTTCAGTTCGATCTTTGGTAACCGGGGGCCAGGATTCGGCGGCCCGGAGCAGCGCCGCAGCAGCGGTCGTCGTGGACAGGATGTGGAAATGGAACTGCCGATCTTTCTTGAAGAAACCCTGTCGAACGAGTCGAAGAAGATCAGCTTCCAGGTGCCGCAATACAACGCCAACGGGCAGCACGTCAGCAACACCAGCAAAAGCCTGAACGTGAAGATTCCGGCCGGGGTTACCGACGGCGAGCGCATCCGCCTCAAGGGCCAGGGCGCGCCGGGTGTGGGCGGCGGGGCCAATGGCGACCTGTACCTGACCATTCGTTTTGCGCCCCATCCGAAATTCGATGTCGAAGGCGAAAACCTGATCATCACCCTGCCGCTGGCCCCTTGGGAGCTGGCGTTGGGCACCGAGGTGGCGGTGCCGACCCTGACCGGCAAGATCAATCTCAAGGTCCCGGCCGGCAGCCAGAACGGCCAGCGCATGCGCGCCAAGGGGCATGGCCTGCTGAACAAGGCCGGCCAGCGTGGCTACCTGTTCGTCCAGCTCAAGGCGGTGATGCCCAAGCAGACCGGCGACGACGTCAAGGCGTTGTGGCAGGAACTGGCGAAGAAGGCCGCGTTCGACCCTCGGGAAAATTTCTGATTCGACACTAGGAGGCGCTGATCATGAGCACCCTGATCGTTCAGCTGGACATGGAAGAGTTCTGTGAAATGGCCGACCTGTCGGCGGCCTACGTGATCGAAATCGTCGAACACGGCATCCTCGAACCTCAGGGGACGGCGCCCAAGGACTGGCGCTTCAATGATGTCGAACTGGCCCTGGCCAAGCGCGCGGCGAAGTTGCGCCGCGACCTGGACCTGGAGTGGGAAGGCGTCGCCCTGGCGTTGGACCTGCTGGACGAGGTGCGGCAACTGCGGGCGGAGAACCAGATGCTCAAGCAGCGCCTGGGCCGCCTGCTGCTGGACTGATGACCTGTAGCCGCTGCCGAGCGCCAGCGAGGCTGCGACCGGGCGTGCAGCGGCCGTAAAAACAGGCAACTGCGGGGTGTCAGGAAAAAGCAGGTTGCGAGGACTGCGTCCTCGTTCGCAGCTTCGCTGGCGCTCAGCAGCGGCTACAGAGGGCAGCAGCAGTTGTAGTGAGCCTCAGGCGCGGGAGACCCGCGGCAGGGTGACGGTGAAGGTGGTGCCGTCGCTTTCGTTGGAGCTGACCTCGATGCTGCCTTGGTGCGCGGTCACCACTTCCTTGACGATGAACAACCCCAGGCCAAGGCTGGTGCTGGTGCTGCCCAGTTCCTCATCGGCACTGCGTACCAAAGGATCGAACAGGGTGCCCAGGGCTTCCTTGGGAATCGGCGTGCCGTAATTGTGCACGGTCAACAGCACCTGCTCCGCACCGCCGGTAATGGTCACGGTCACGGTACGGCGGTTGCTGCCGTGTTGCAGGGCGTTGCCGATCAGGTTCTGCAGCATCTGTTCGATACGTCCCCGGTCCCAGATTCCATGGCTGTCACCTTCGAAGCTCAGTAACGGCGTGCAATCGGGCTGTCCGGCGCAGGCTTCGTCCATGGCCGCCTTGGCGGCGCTGGCCAGGTCCATGGGCGCGGGGTCGATGGGCAGGCCGTTGCCCAGGCGACTGCGGACGAACTCCAGCAAATCGCTGACCATGGCGCCCATGTGTCGGGTGCCGGTCTTGATGCGTGAGACAAAGGCCTGGGCGTCGCCATCCAGCGGCACTTTGCGCGCCAGCATCTCGGTGGACATGCTCACCGCCTGCAACGGTGCCCGCAGGTCGTGGCCGAGAATCGCCAGGAAGATGTCCCGTGAGCGGCTGACCTGCTCGGCATAGGCGCAGGTGGACTCGGCCAGGGCTTCGTCGATGGCTTCGTTGAAACGGATCATGTCCTGCAGGTGTTCCAGGTCCGGGGTTACCAGGCTGGCGACCCACAGACGGATCACACAGGCCCGCAGGTGGCGGAACTCGGACGTCATCTGCACCAGATCGAAACCCACGTGATGGCGCAGTTCGCCATGGCTGGCGGCGGCCGCATCCAGGCTCGGGGATTTCTCCGGGCCTTCGCCCCTGGCCTTGGCCAGCTGTTCACCCGGGCTCTGGGTGATGCGCATATCCCGGGCGGCCGCCAGCAGGATCGAGGTGGCGTGATCCCGCAGGTCGCTGCGGGTCAGAGTGTCCGCGGCCAGGGTCCTGGCAAATTGTTCCCATTCATCAACGATTCGATCAACGTGCTGCACGATGAAATCGGACAGGCGCATAGCCGGGCACCTTATTGGGCAGAGAGTGGAAAACCGACACGCATCTTAGCGCCTTATCCACGGCTTCAACATCGCGCCTGCCCAGTGGCCGGGCACGCCTCAGAACAGGAAGTAACGCTGGGCCATGGGCAGCACATCCGCCGGTTCGCACCACAGCAGCACACCATCGGCCTTGACCTGATAGGTCTGCGGGTCGACCTCGATGTTCGGCAGGTAGTCGTTGTGGATCAGGTCGCTCTTTTGCACGGTGCGACAGCCCTTGACCACGGCGATGCGCTTCTTCAGCCCCAATTGCTCCGGTACGCCGGCATCCAGTGCGGCCTGGCTGATAAAGGTCAGGCTGGTGGCGTGGCGGCTGCCGCCAAAGCTTGCGAACATCGGCCGGTAGTGCACCGGTTGCGGGGTCGGGATCGAGGCATTGGCGTCGCCCATCAGGCTCGCGGCAATGGCCCCGCCCTTGAGGATCAGGGTCGGCTTGACCCCGAAAAAGGCCGGGCGCCAGAGCACCAGGTCGGCCCACTTGCCCACTTCGATGGAGCCCACCTCATGGCTGATGCCGTGGGTGATGGCCGGGTTGATGGTGTACTTGGCGATGTAGCGCTTGACCCGGAAGTTGCTGTTGCCCGAGCCGTCGCCCGGCAGCGGACCGCGCTGGCGGTGCATCTTGTCGGCGGTTTGCCAGGTGCGGGTCACCACCTCGCCGACCCGGCCCATGGCCTGGCTGTCGGAGCTGATCATCGAGAACGCCCCCAGGTCGTGGAGGATGTCTTCGGCGGCGATGGTCTCGCGGCGGATGCGGCTCTCGGCAAAAGCCACGTCCTCGGCGATGCTCGGGTCCAGGTGGTGGCAGACCATGAGCATGTCCAGGTGCTCGTCGATGGTGTTGCGGGTGAAGGGCCGGGTCGGGTTGGTCGAGCTGGGCAGCACATTGGCGAAGCCACAGGCCTTGATGATGTCCGGGGCATGGCCGCCGCCGGCACCTTCGGTGTGGTAGGTGTGAATGGTCCGGCCCTTGAAGGCGCCGAGGGTGGTTTCGACGAAGCCGGATTCGTTCAGCGTGTCGGTGTGGATTGCCACCTGCACGTCGTACTCATCGGCCACGCTCAGGCAGTTGTCGATGCTGGCCGGGGTGCTGCCCCAGTCCTCGTGCAGCTTGAGGCCGATGGCCCCCGCCTTGACCTGTTCGATCAAGGGCTCCGGCAGGCTGGCGTTGCCCTTGCCGGTAAAGCCGATGTTCATCGGGAAGGCGTCCGCGGCCTGGAGCATGCGCGCCATGTGCCAAGGCCCGGAGGTGCAGGTGGTGGCGTTGGTTCCGGTGGCCGGCCCGGTGCCGCCGCCGATCATGGTGGTGACGCCGCTCATCAGCGCCTCTTCGATCTGCTGCGGGCAGATGAAGTGGATATGGGTGTCGACGCCGCCGGCGGTGAGGATCATGCCTTCACCGGCGATGACCTCGGTGCTGGCGCCGATGGCGATGGTCACATCGGGCTGGATATCCGGATTGCCGGCCTTGCCGATGGCGGCGATGCGCCCGTCCTTCAAACCGACGTCAGCCTTGACGATGCCCCAGTGATCGATGATCAGCGCGTTGGTGATCAGGGTGTCCACCACATCGCAGGCCAGCAGCTGGCTCTGGCCCATGCCGTCGCGGATCACCTTGCCGCCGCCGAACTTCACTTCTTCGCCGTAGGTGGTGAAGTCCTGCTCCACTTCGATCCACAGCTCGGTATCGGCCAGCCGCACCTTGTCGCCCACGGTAGGGCCGAACATATCGGCGTAGGCCTCACGGGAAATCTTCATCGCAGCTCCTTACAGAAACAGGTCTTGTAGGAGCCGGCTTGCCGGCGAAGGGGCCCGAAAGACCGCATTCGCCAGCAAGCTGGCTCCTATGTGCGTAGGGTCGAGGGATCAGAGGTCGCCCATGATGCGTCCGGCAAAACCGAACACCCGGCGCTTGCCGGCCAGATCCACCAGTTCCACTTCCCGGGTCTGTCCCGGTTCGAAGCGCACCGCGGTGCCGGCGGCGATGTTCAGGCGCATGCCGCGGCTGGCGGCGCGGTCGAAGGTCAGGGCGTCGTTGGTTTCGAAAAAGTGATAGTGGGAGCCGACCTGGATCGGTCGGTCGCCACTGTTGGCCACGCTGAGGGTCAAGGTGCGGCGCCCGGCATTGAGTTCGATCTCGCCGGGCTGGATCTGGTATTGGCCAGGAATCATAGGGGTTGTCCCAGGGTCTTGAAGTAGATGGCGGTGGCGGTGTAGGTGCCGTCCGGGCTCTGGCAGTAGTTGGGCAGTTCGCCAACCCGGGTGTAGCCCAGGGAACGGTAGAAGTCCTCGGCCGCCGACCCTGCCTCGGTGTCCAGGTACAGCAGCCCGCGCTTGTGCTGGCGGGCGGCCTGCTCCAGGGCGTTCATCAATTGCTGGCCCAGGCCACGGCGCCGGGCGCTGTGCAGCACCTGGAGCTTTTGCACCTCGGCGCGGTTGCGCCCATTGGCCTTCATGCACAGCGCCAGCTGCACGCTGGCCAGGACCTTCTCATCGTGAACCACCACCCACAGCATCAGGCTGCCGTCCTCGACGCCTGCCTGCACGCTGCCGAGGTAATCCCGGGCCTGGCTGTCGTCCAGATCGGCCATGAAGCCGATGGACGCGCCGTGGTGCACCGAGTCCAGCAGCAGGTCGATCAATCCTTGACGGTAATGGGCAAAGCTTTCTCCATGGACTCGGCGCAGTTGGGCGGCGTTCATCGAGAGGTCACTCCTTGTGAGGGGCGGGCGGTTGTGCCCCAGGGTTGAGAATCAGCTGCATGAAGGTCAGGTCCAGCCAGCGGCCGAACTTGGTGCCCACCTGCTGCATCTGCCCGGTGCTGATGAAGCCCAGGCGCTGGTGCAGGCGGATCGAGGCGGCGTTGGCGCTTTCGATGGCGGCCACCATCACGTGCTTGTCACAGCCACGGGCACGTTCCAGCAGCACCGCCATCAGCTGTGGACCCAGGCCGTTGCCGCGCTGGTCGCGGCGGACATAGACCGAATGTTCCACGGTGTGGCGAAAGCCGTCGAAGGGTCGCCAGTCGCCGAAGGAAGCGTAGCCGAGCACCTGCTCCTCGGCGTTGACGATCACCAGGATCGGGTAGCCCTGGGCCTGGCGTGCGCTGAACCAGGCCTGGCGGTTGCCCAGGTCCACCGGCGAGTCGTTCCAGATCGCCGTGGTATTGAGCACGGCGTCGTTGTAGATGTCGCGGATCGCCGGCAGGTCGGCGTGCAATGCGTCGCGGATGCGATAGGTCATGGCGCGGCCTCAGGCGATGGGTTGGTGGACGGTGACCAGCTTGGTGCCGTCGGGGAAGGTGGCCTCGACCTGGATCTCCGGGATCATTTCCGGGATGCCTTCCATCACCTGTTCACGGCTCAGCAGCGTGGTGCCGTAGTGCATCAGTTCAGCCACGGTCTGGCCATCCCGGGCGCCTTCGAGCAGCGCCGCGGAAATAAAGGCCATGGCTTCCGGGTAGTTGAGCTTGAGGCCGCGAGCCAGTCGCCGCTCGGCCACCAGGCCGGCGGTGAAGATCAGCAGCTTGTCTTTTTCGCGTGGTGTCAGGTCCATCGTGATCAATCCGTTGTTGGGCAGTTGAAAAAAGAGTCGGCGTCAGGTGTTCCAGATCCTCGGCGGCACGGCCTCGCGGCCCAGCAACGCCGGGCGCAGCAGGCGCCACAGGTCGATCAGCCAGGCCCGGGCCTGCAGGGCTTCACTGGCCAGGCAGCGGGCCACCAGCAGGCCCGGCAGTTGGCTCAGGTCGCCACGTACCGGGTGTTCCAGGGCACGGCAGCGCTCCAGCAGTTGGCTGTCGATTTCACCGGTTACCAGCAAGGTGGCGAACACTGGCTGGCCGTCCAGGCCGATGGGGGAATCCAGCAGGCCGTCGCCGCCTTTGATGCGCTGGCGCTCATGCCAGAGCGGTCGGCCGTCGCGCTGGATATCCAGGTGAGCCTGGAAGTGCCCTTGCTCGAAGCGCTCGCCACTGGCCGGGCGTCCCAGGGCCACGACATCCCAGTAGAACAGCCGGGCATCGCCTTGTAGTTCGATCAGGGTGGTCAGTTCGGCCTGGGCGGCGCTGAAGACAATGGTTTCCTGGGGCAGCCATTCCAGGGTCGCCCCCGGCGCCACTTGCAGCCTCAGGGTCTGGCTGGCAGGACCGGTGGCGCGGTACCACTTGGCGGCACCGGGGCTGGTCAGCTGTGCCCAGGCGCCGCGCTCGACCCGGGCACTGATGGCCAGCCGGTCGCCGCCGGCGATGCCGCCGGGTGGGTGGACGATGATGTGCTGGCAGACCTCGGGGCCTTCGGCATACAGGTGCTTCTGCACCCGCAGCGGGCCCAGGTGGCGACGCAGCACCGGGCGCGTGGTGGCGCCGAAACGGGCATAGGCCAGTTCCAGCTCGGCGTGCCAGCTGGGGGTGAACAGGGCGGTGGCGGCAGGTGAGTTCATGCTGGGTCGTTATCGTTAGGAAGCTACAGATTAGATCGTAACCAGGCCGCGTACACCTTCTGCCTGCATATTTTCCCCGCGGCCCTGCTGGACGATTTCGCCCCGGGACATCACCAGGTACTGGTCCGCCAGTTCGGCGGCAAAGTCGTAGAACTGTTCCACCAGCACAATGGCCATATCGCCCCGGGCGGCGAGTTGCTTGATCACCGCGCCGATCTCCTTGATCACCGAGGGCTGGATGCCTTCGGTGGGCTCATCGAGGATCAGCAGCCGGGGGCGGCTGGCCAGGGCGCGACCGATGGCCAGCTGTTGCTGCTGGCCGCCGGAGAGGTCGCCGCCACGGCGCTGCTTCATCTGCAACAGCACCGGGAACAGTTCGTAGATGAAGGCCGGCACTTCCCTGGCCTGGGAGCCGGGGAAGCGGGACAGGCCCATCAGCAGGTTTTCCTCCACGCTCAGGCGGCCGAAGATTTCCCGGCCCTGGGGCACGTAGGCGATCCCGGCGTTGACCCTCTGGTGGGGCTTGTAGCCGGTGATGGTCCGGCCCTCCCAGTTGACCGCGCCTTCCTTGACCGGCAGCAGGCCCATCAGGCATTTGAGCAGGGTGGTCTTGCCCACGCCGTTGCGTCCCAGCAGGCAGGTGACTTCGCCGATCCGGGCTTCGAAACTCAGGCCGCGCAGGATGTGGCTACCGCCGTAGTATTGGTGCAGCTGGTCGACTTGCAGCATGTTCGGATTCCTTCAAAAACCTGTAGCCGCTGCCGCAGGCTGCGACAAGGTCCACAGGACCTTCATGGGCCTTGCAGAGCACGTCCTCTTCAAGGCCGATCGCAGCCTGCGGCAGCGGCTACAAAGGTGGTTGGTTGGGTCAGCGGCCGAGGTACACCTCGATCACCCGCTCGTTTTCCTGCACCTGCTCCAGCGACCCTTCGGCCAGCACGCTGCCCTGGTGCAGCACGGTGACGTGGTCGGCAATCGAGCCGACAAAGCCCATGTCGTGCTCCACCACCATCAGCGAATGCTTGCCCGCCAGGGTCTTGAACAGCTCGGCGGTGAACTCGGTCTCGGCGTCGGTCATGCCTGCCACCGGCTCGTCCAGCAACAGCAGTTGCGGGTCTTGCATCAGCAGCATGCCGATCTCCAGGAACTGCTTCTGACCGTGGGACAGCAAGCCGGCCTGACGCTGGGCCGAAGGGCTCAGGCGAATGGTCTCCAGCACCTGGGCGATGCGGTCTTTCTGTTCGCCGCTCAGGCGCGCCCCGAGGCTGGCCCACACCGACTTGTCGGTCTTCTGCGCCAGCTCCAGGTTCTCGAACACGCTCAGGGCCTCGAACACCGTGGGCTTCTGGAACTTGCGGCCGATCCCGGCCTGGGCGATCTGCACTTCGCTCATCCGGGTCAGGTCCAGGGTTTCGCCGAACCAGGCCTTGCCCTGGGTGGGGCGGGTCTTGCCGGTGATCACGTCCATCAGGGTGGTCTTGCCGGCGCCGTTGGGGCCGATGATGCAGCGCAGCTCGCCGACGCCGATGTACAGGTTGAGGTCGTTGAGGGCCTTGAAACCGTCGAAGCTGACGCTGATGTCTTCCAGGGTCAGGAGGGTGCCGTGGCGGGTGTTGAGGCCCTTGCCGGCGGCGTGTCCGAGGCCGATGGCGTCGCGGCTGGCGCCGGCGTCCTTGTTGGCGTCGAGAATGGGTTCGAGCATGAAGTCCGCGGTGGCTGTGACTCTCATTGTTCACCTCGTTTCTTCAGCAGGCCGATCACGCCCTTGGGCAGGTACAGGGTCACCACGATGAACAGGGCGCCGAGGCAGAACAGCCAGTATTCGGGGAAGGCCACGGTGAACCAGCTCTTCATGCCGTTCACCAGCCCGGCGCCCAGCAGCGGTCCGATCAGCGTGCCGCGTCCGCCCAGGGCCACCCACACGGCAGCCTCGATGGAGTTGGTGGGGGACATCTCGCTGGGGTTGATGATGCCCACCTGGGGCACATACAGGGCCCCGGCCAAGCCACAGAGCACCGCGCTCAAGACCCAGACGAACAGCTTGAAGCCACGCGGGTCGTAGCCGCAGAACATCAGGCGGTTCTCGGCATCGCGCAGGGCGGTCAGCACCCGGCCGAACTTGCTCCGGGCCAGGCGCCAGCCCAGGTACAGGCTGGCCACCAGCAGCAGCACCGTGGCCAGGAACAGCACCGCGCGAGTGCCGGGTTCGGTGATGCCAAAACCCAGGATGCTGCGGAAATTGGTGAAGCCGTTGTTGCCGCCAAAACCGGTCTCGTTACGGAAGAACAGCAGCATCCCGGCAAACGTCAGGGCCTGGGTCATGATCGAGAAGTACACGCCCTTGATCCGCGAGCGGAAGGCGAAGAAACCGAACACCAGGGCCAAGAGACCCGGCGCCAGCACCACCAGGCACAGGGCCCAGAGGAAGTGGCTGGTGCCGGTCCAGTACCAGGGCAGTTCGCTCCACGAAAGGAAGGTCATGAACGCTGGCAAGCCGTCGCCTGCTGCCTGGCGCATCAGGTACATGCCCATGGCGTAGCCGCCCAGGGCGAAGAACAGGCCGTGGCCCAGGGACAGCAGCCCGGCGTAGCCCCAGACCAGGTCCAGGGCCAGGGCGACAATGGCGTAGCAGAGGATCTTGCCCACCAGGGTCAGGGTGTAGGCCGAGACCTGCAGCGGGTTGTCCGCCGGCAGCAGTGACAACAGCGGCAAGGCCAGCAGCACCAGGAGCAGCAGCGCGCCGACGGCGATCGTGACCTTGGGCCCGGCTTTCTGGCTGGCGGTAATGAGCAGTGGTTGATTCATCAGTCGATCACCCGTCCTTTGAGTGCGAAGAGTCCTTGCGGGCGTTTCTGGATGAACAGAATGATCAGCGCCAGGATGAGGATCTTGCCCAGTACGGCGCCGATCTGCGGTTCGAGGATCTTGTTCGCCACCCCCAGGCCAAAGGCCGCCAGCACGCTGCCGGCCAGTTGCCCGACGCCGCCGAGCACCACCACCAGGAACGAGTCGATGATGTAGCTCTGGCCCAGGTCCGGGCCAACGTTGCCGACCTGGCTCAGGGCCACGCCACCAAGGCCGGCGATGCCCGAGCCGAGACCGAAGGCGAGCATGTCCACGCGGCCGGTGGGCACGCCGCAGCACGCGGCCATGTTGCGGTTCTGGGTCACTGCTCGCACGTTCAGGCCCAGGCGGGTCCTGTTCAGCAGCAGCCAGGTGAGCACGACAACGAACAGCGCGAAGGCGATGATCACGATGCGGTTGTAGGGCAGTACCAGATTGGGCAATACCTGGATGCCGCCGGAGAGCCAGGCCGGGTTCGCCACCTCGACGTTCTGCGCGCCGAACAGCAGGCGCACCAGTTGGATCAGCATCAGGCTGATGCCCCAGGTGGCCAGCAGGGTTTCCAGGGGCCGGCCATACAGATGACGGATCACCGTGCGTTCCAGGGCCATGCCGATCCCGGCGGTGACGAAGAACGCCACCGGCAGTGCCAGCAGCGGGTAGTACTCGATGGCTTGTGGGGCGTAGCGCTGGAACAGCAGCTGCACCACGTAGGTGGCGTAGGCGCCGAGCATCAGCATCTCGCCGTGGGCCATGTTGATCACCCCCAGCAGGCCGAAGGTGATGGCCAGGCCCAGGGCCGCCAGCAGCAGGATCGAACCCAGGGACAAGCCGCTGAAGGCCTGGCCGAGGACCTCACCCACCAGCAGCTTGCGCTTGACCTGGGCCAGGCTGGTTTCGGCGGCGGTGCGCACATTGGCATCGGCCTCGACCCCGGGTTGCAGCAGGCCTTCGAGGCGGGTGCGGGCCAGTGGGTCGCCGGTTTCCCCCAAAAGGCGCACGGCGGCCAGACGCACCGCCGGGTCGCTGTCCACCAGTTGCAGGTTGGCCAGGGCCAGGCTCAGGGCGGCGTGCACGCCGGGGTCTTGCTCGGCGGCGAGCTGGGCATCGAGGAATTTCAATTGCGCCGGCTTGGCGCTTTTCTGCAATTGGCGGGCGGCGGCCAGCCGGCTCTGGGCGTCGGCGGCGAGCAGTTGGTGGCTGGCCAGGGCGCTGTCGATCAGGCCCCGCAAGCGGTTGTTCAGGCGCAGGGGCTTGGTTTCGCCGGCCATGCTCAGTTGGCCTTGTTGCAGGGCCATGAGCAGTTCCAGGCGCGCCGGGTCGGGCTGCGCGGCCCAGCTTTCCAGAAGCCGGGCCTGTTCGCTAGAGTTGCCGGCGACGAAGTCTTCGGCGTCGCCGGCCTGGGCGGCCATGGGCAGCAGCAACAGGCAGGCGAGGATCAAACGGTAGAGGGCAGTGGGCATATCAGTGGCCTTGCGCGTAGCGTGGTTCTGTAGCCGCTGCCGCAGGCTGCGATAAGGTCCGCAGGACCTTCAACGGCCTCAAGAGCACGTGCTCTTCGAGGCCGATCGCAGCCAGCGGCAGCGGGTACAGGGGGTGTGCCGGGCCTGAAGGCTTGGCGTCCATCCGGCGATCAGTTGCTCTTGACCGCGTAGTCCGGCTTTTTGTCGTTGCCCGGGATGTACGGGCTCCAGGGCTGGGCGCGGATCGGGCCTTCGGTCTGCCACACCACGTTGAACTGACCGTCCGGCTGGATCTCGCCGATCATCACCGGCTTGTGCAGGTGGTGGTTGGTCTTGTCCATGGTCAGGGTGTAGCCCGAGGGCGCGGCGAAGGTCTGCCCGGCCAGGGCTTCGCGGACCTTGTCGACATCGGTGGACTTGGCTTTCTCCACCGCCTGGGCCCACATGTGAATGCCGACGTAGGTGGCTTCCATCGGGTCGTTGGTCACCGCCTTGTCTGCCCCCGGCAGGTTCTTGGCCTTGGCGTAGGCCTTCCAGGCGGCGACGAACTTCTGGTTCACCGGGTTATCCACCGATTCGAAGTAGTTCCACGCCGCGAGGTTGCCCACCAGCGGCTTGGTGTCGATGCCGCGCAGTTCTTCTTCGCCCACCGAGAACGCCACCACCGGCACGTCGGTGGCCTTCAGGCCCTGGTTGGCCAGTTCCTTGTAGAAGGGCACGTTGGAATCGCCGTTGACCGTGGAGATCACCGCGGTCTTGCCGCCGGCGGAGAACTTCTTGATGTTGGCGACGATGGTTTGATAGTCGCTGTGGCCGAAGGGGGTGTAGACCTCTTCGATGTCCTTGTCGGCCACGCCCTTGGCGTGCAGGAACGAACGCAGAATCTTGTTGGTGGTGCGCGGGTAGACGTAGTCGGTGCCCAGCAGGAAGAAGCGCTTGGCGCTGCCGCCGTCTTCGCTCATCAGGTACTCCACCGCCGGGATCGCCTGCTGGTTCGGCGCGGCGCCGGTGTAGAAGACGTTGGGCGACATTTCTTCGCCTTCGTACTGCACCGGGTAGAACAGCAGGCCGTTGAGTTCTTCGAACACCGGCAGCACCGATTTGCGCGACACCGAAGTCCAGCAGCCGAACACCACCGCCACCTTGTCCTGGGTCAGCAACTGCCGGCCCTTTTCGGCGAACAGCGGCCAGTTGGACGCCGGGTCCACCACCACCGGTTCCAGCAGCTTGCCGTTGACCCCGCCCTTGGCGTTGATCTCGTCAATGGTCATCAGCGCCATGTCTTTGAGCGAGGTTTCAGAGATCGCCATGGTCCCCGACAGGGAGTGCAGGATACCGACCTTGATGGTCTCGGCGGCCTGGACGGTCCAGGTCATGCCCATCGCGGCAATGCTTGCCGAGAGAGTGAAAGCCTTGAGCAAACTACGACGCTTCATTGTGCGATCTCCATGAACTCTTGAATTTTTCAGGTGGTAGATGCGACTTCTCAGGCGCAGTGAAAACGCAGTAGTTTTCACTCCGCCTGTGCTGAAGGGCTGTTTTGCAAGGGATGTGCCGAGTCGCCGCAGGGCATGAAAACGTCGGTCTTAGCGGCAGTGAGCGGCTAGGTGATGCCCCAAGAGGAGGCTTTGCGCAGAGGATGGTGCGCAGGGATGCGTCATTGTGGTGCTGCCGCAGAGCGGCAGCCTGGGTCAGCCAGGGGCTTCAGTTAACCCCAGGGAAGGAGTCGACGTATTTGATGGTGAAATCGGGAAAGGAGTCGACGATCTGGATCTTGTAATCGGGAAAGCTGTTGACGATCTTCCACTTGCCCGGCGCGTCGGCAAAGGAGTTGACCTGCTTGACCTTCAGATCGGGAAAGGAGTTCACCACCTTGACCTTGTAGTCGGGGAAGCTGTTGACGATCTGGATGTTGCCGTAGATTTTCGAGACATCGACCGAGGTGCCGGCCTGGGCGCCAAGGGAGGTGCCGAGCAGCAAGGCCAAGAATGCGGTTCTGAACATGAGACTCATCCTGAGAGATCCAAGCGCGCGATCTTAAAGCAAGGGCGACGATTGTAGGAGCTGGCTTGCCAGCGAAGAGGCCCTCGAACCTGGCACAAGGCTCACGGGCGCCTTGGCCGGCAAGCCGGCTCCTACAACGGCGGGTGGATCAGCGGCGGCGCATCAGGCCGATGAAGAACAGCCCGCCAATGGCCGCGGTGGCCACGCCGATGGGCAGGTCCTCAGGGGCGATCAGGGTACGCGCGGCGACGTCGACCCAGACCAGGAACAGGCTGCCCAGCAGCACGCACGCTGGCAGCAAGCGGCGATGTTCGGCGCCCACCAGGCGCCGGGCGATGTGCGGAACCATCAGCCCGACAAAGCCGATGGAGCCGCTGATGGACACCAGCACCCCGGTCATCAGCGAGGCGATCAGGAACACCTTCAGGCGGACGTTGCGTGCGTTCAGGCCCAGGGTCACGGCGGTCTGTTCCCCGGCCATCAAGGCATTCAGCGGCCGGGCCATGCCCAGCAGCAACCCCAGCCCCAGCAGCACGCTGGCGGCAGGAATCGCCAGCAGTTCCCAACGCGCCAGGCCCAGGCCGCCGAGCATCCAGAACATCACCGCCGAGCTGGCCCGGTGATCCCCCATGAACAGCAGCAGGTTGGCCACCGCCATCATCACGAAGGACACCGCCACCCCGCACAGCAGCAGGCGGTCGCTGTCCAGGCGGCCGTTGCGCGCGGCGATGCCCAGCACCAGGAGCATGCTCGCCAGGGCGCCGATAAAGGCCGCCAGGGGCAGGGTCAAGAGGCCGATGACCTGCCCCAGGTGCAGCACCACGATCACCGCGCCGAGGGTGGCGCCGGAGGTCACCCCCAGCAGGTGCGGGTCGGCCAGGGGATTGCGGGTCACGGCCTGCAGCACCGCGCCGATCAGCGCCAGCCCGGCGCCGACCAAAGCACCGAGGAGCATGCGCGGGACGCGGATCAGCCAGACGATATGCTCCTGGCCCGGGCTCCAGTCCACCGTACCCAGGCCCAGGGCCTTGTGCAGGAGAATCCGCCAGACCACCTCCGCCGGCACCCGCGCCGGGCCAAACCCCAGGGACAGCACGCAGGACACCAGCAGCAGGGCGCCGAGGGTCAGTAACAGACAGGCATAACGACCCTTGATCATTCGCCGTGGAAACCCTTGGCCAGGGTTTCCACCGCCAGCACGTTGTCGATGCCCGGGGTGGCTTGCACATAAGGAATGACGATGAAGCGCTGGTTCTTGATCGCGTCGACTCCTTGCAGGGCCTGGTTGTTCAGCAGGAACTGCTGCTTCTGCTCGGCCGTGACTTCGCTGTAGTCGACGATGACGATCACCTGCGGGTTGCGCTCGACCACCGTCTCCCAGTTGATCCGGGTCCAACTGGCCTCGACGTCATCGAGAATGTTGCGCCCGCCCGCCGCATCGATCAGGGCCTGGGGCATGCCCAGGCGGCCTGAGGTCATGGCCCGGTCTTCGCCGCTGTCGTAGAGGAACACCCGGGGCGGGTCCTTGGGCAGGTCCTTCTGTACCTCGGCGACCTGCTCCTGCATCTGCGCGATCAGCGCGTTGGCCCGGTCCTGCACGTCGAAGATCCGCCCCAGGTTGCGCAGGTCGTTGTAGGTGTCCTCGAGGCTGGCCGCCGGGCGCTTCATCACGAAGGCACAGGACTCGGTCAGCTCATAGACGTTGATCCCCAGCGGCGCCAGGGTCTGCGGCGTGAGGTCGCCGCCGACGCGCATGCCGTAGTCCCAGCCGGCGAACAGGAAGTCGACGTTGGCGTTGAGCAGGGTTTCCACCGACGGGTACTTGGCCGCCAGCTCCGGCAGGCCGTCGAGCAAGGTGCTCATTTGCGGGGTCACGGCCTTCCAGCCGCTGACGCCGCTGTAGCCCACCATCCGCGACTTGAGCCCCAGGGCGAGCATCATCTGAGTCATGTTGATGTCATGGCTGAGGGCGTGTTGCGGCGCTTGCTTGAAGGTCACTTCACGGTTGCAGCTGGTGATGGTCAGCGGGTAGTGGGTCGCTTCGGCGAAGGCTTGGGCGGTGCCCAGGAACAGGGTCAGGGCGAGGCCGGAGCGGAGCAGGGAGCGCAAGGTCATGGTTGAGTGATCCAGGTGATTCGTGGGTAGCCGGACAGGGGGTGGGCGTCGATCAGCGCCTCGACGCCGAAGACGTTGCGCAGCAGATCGACCGTGAGCACTTCGGTGGGAGTGCCGCTGGCGACGATGCGTCCGTGATCGAGGACATACAGCCGGTCGCAGAAGGCCGCGGCCAGGTTCAGGTCATGGATGCTCGCCAGGGTGCCGATGCCCAGGCGCTTGACCCGTTGCAACAGCTCCAGCTGGTAGCGCGGGTCGAGGTGGTTGGTCGGTTCATCGAGGATCAGCAGTTGCGGGCGCTGGGCCAGGGCCCGGGCCAGGATCACCCGTTGTTTCTCGCCCCCGGACAAGGTGGCGAAAGCATGGTCTTCGAAGCCCAGCAGGCCCACCGACTCCAGGGCCTCGCGGGCGATGCGCCGGTCTTGTTCGGTGTCGCCGTCGAACAGGCCTTTGTGCGGCGTGCGGCCCATGGCGACCACTTCCTCCACCGTCAGGCCGAAGGCGTCGGGGAACTCCTGGAGCACCACGGCGATGCGTTGCGCGCACCAGCGTGGCGATTGCTTCCACACATTCTGATGCTCAAGCTGCACCTCGCCCTGCTGCGGCTTGCTGAAGCGATAGGCGCAGCGCAGCAGGCTGGTCTTGCCGCTGCCGTTGGGCCCGATCAGGCCGACGAACTCGCCGGCCGCCACGTGCAGGCTGGCCTCACGCAGTTGGAACTGGTGATGGCAGTGGCCCTGGCCCAGGGGTGTCCAGGCCAGGTTGGTGAGGTTCAGCGAGGTCATGCGGTGTCCGTGTGATCCCCGTGCCGTAGCGCCAGGTGGGGTTAAAAGGTGTAGTCAGCGGTGACGAAGAACGAGCGTGGCTCGCCGAGTATCCATTGCTGGCCGTCATTGTATTGGCTTTGTGCGTACTGGCGGTCAAACAGGTTGTTCAATTGCAGGCCCAGGGTGGTATTGGGCAGCGCTTTCCACGACAGGTTGGCATCGACCACGGTGTAGCTGGGCAACTCATTGCGGTTGGCCATATCGGCGTAGCGCGCATCCACGTAGCGCACTCCGGCGCCGGCCCGCAGGTCATCGTTGAGGGCTTTGCTCAGCCACAGGTTGGCGGTGCGCCGGGGCACGTCCACCGGGCGCTTGCCGTCGCGGGAGACTTGCACGCCGTTGACGTCCTGCTTGAAGTCGTCGTACTGGGCGCGAACGAGGGCGGCGTTGGCTTGCAGTTGCCAGGCGTGGGGCAGTTGCAGGTCCAGGCTGGCCTCCAGGCCGTTGGAGGATTGCTGGCCCACCTGCTGTTTCTGGCCCGGGTCGCCGGGAACATCGGTCAGCAGCTTCTTCTTGACGATGTGGTAGGCGGCCAGGGTCCATTCGCCACGCTGGTCCCAGAACGCCTGCTTGAGGCCGATCTCGCTCTGCCTGGCGCTGGACAGGTCGAATTGCTGCTGGCTCTGGCTCAGGGAAATCAGGCCGCCGACGCCGTCGGTGCTGGTGGAGTACTGACCGTACACGGACGTATCCGGAGTGACGGCAAACACCAGCCCGGCCTTCCAGTTGTTGCCGGTCAGGGTCTTGTCGCTCTGGCTGCCGTCCTTCAAGTCATCCCGATCAATGTGCGCATAGTCGCGGCGCACACCGGTCACCAGGGACCAGCGCTCGCTGAGTTGCAGGCGGTTTTCGGCGAACACCGACATCTGTTTGGTGGTGGTCTTGAATTGATCGCGGTAGGGGCTGTTGCTGGTGAAGTCGCCCGGGGCCGGGTGATACAGGTCCAGCGGTTGACCGTTGGTAAAGCTGTCGGTGAAGGGCGAATTGCTTTTCAGGTGAAAGCGAATGCGGTTGTAGTCGACGCCGGTCAGGGTCTGGCTGTCGAGGCCCAGCAGCGAGTGCTTGAAGGTGAAGGTCTGGCGGTCGCCGACCTGTTCCTGCTGGTGGCCGATAGCGTAGTAACCGCTGCGGCTCAGTTGGCCGGTGGTCGGGTTGAAGTTGTAGTTCTCGGCGTTCTGCCAACGACGCTGGGCCTTGAGGTAATACAGCTCGTTGCTGGCACTGACCTGGTCGGAAATCTGCCATTCGCTGGTCAGGCGGGTCCACTGGTCGTTGTAGTGCTGCTGGTCATTGCGGACGTTGTAGTTCTTGTCCCGCAGGCTCTTGTGGAAGCGCCCGTTGATCAGCGGCGTGCCGAAGTTGTTCATCGGGTTCTGGTCGCCGTAGTCGTGGGCCAGGGTAAAGGCCAGGTCGTCGCGGGCCTGCCAGCGCAGGGCGGCACTGACGAAATCGCCGGAGGAGTCGCCACGGTCGATCCAGCCGTTGCTGCGCTCGCGGTTGAGGTTGAGCCGGTAGCTCAAGGTGTCACTCAGGGAGCCACCGCTGTCCAGGGCCTGCTGCTGGCGATCGAAGGAGCCGTAGCCCAGGCGCAGGTGGTTTTCGATTGCGCCGCTGAAGGGCTTTTTCGGGAGGGTGTTGATCACCGCGCCAGTGGCGCCTTCGCCATACAGCACCGAGGCCGGGCCGCGCAGCACGTCGACCCGTTCCACCGCCCAGCTGTCCACCGGGAAGGTCACGGTGCCCATGCCGGTGTACATGCGGTTGCCGTCATACAGCTGCATCACCGAACTCTGCCCGGTGAAACCCCGTGCCGACAACGAAGTGCCACCGTCGCCTGGGGTGCCGGTGCGGCTGATGCCGGCGCTGCGGGAGACCGCGTCCTGAATGCTGCGGTCACCCCGGGCGCGAATCCGTTCGCCGCTCAGGCTGTCAGTGCTGGCCGGGGTTTCCAGGGCGCTGAGGCCCAAGCGCGAGCCGGCGCTGGTGGGGGTCTTCAGGCTGACGCTGTCGTCGGCCGCGCTGGCCGGAGCCGAAATGGTGCCGGTGGGCAGGGTCAGGGAGGCGGCGGAATCATCCGCCTGAGCCAGGGAAGGCAAGGCCATCAGGCAAAGGCTGGGCAGCAAGTACTTGTTCATCGGGACGGTGAATCACTTCTTCGAGGGGGTTGCCCGCAGTGGGGGACTGCGGGCAGGGATCTTACACTTTAGTGTTATAAAGTAACATTATAACTGTGCATGGCTAAGGCGCCGAGATTCTACAGAGCCCTCTGGAACGCGCATCTCGGCTGATTCATGTTGAAGATGAAGCAGATTCAGGCCCGCGGTTGAAGCGTGAAAGCAGCAGGCGATCGAGCAACCACACCCCAATCAGCGAGGCTCCAACCAAAGGAAATGCCAAGGCCAGCAGCGCCATGATCAGCATCGCGGTTTTCCATTTCGGCAGGTCGTGGCGCAGTGGGGGCACGCCGAGTCGGCCCTGGGGACGACGCTGCCACCACATGACGATGCCGCTCACGGCGCTGAGCAGGATCATCAGGCACACCACCAGCACCAGGATCTGGTTGACGCGGCCGAACATCTTGCCTTCATGCAGCATCACCCCAACCTCCGTGGCCCGGGCCACGTTGCTGTACTGCTGCCAGCGCACGTCGGCCAGGACCTTGCCGCTGTATTGGTCGACATGCAGGGTGGCATCGTTGCGCGGATCGTCGGCGAACACGGCGATGGTGAACACGCCGGTGGCGGTCTTCGGCAAGGTGATGCTGTAGCCCGGTTCGACCTGGCGCTGGCGGGCGATGTCCTGCACCGCTTGCAGGCTGATGGACGGGGCTGCCGGCGCCGTGTCCGCGGCGTTGTGGGCCATGTGCTCGGCGTGGTCGCCGGACATCGGCATCGGGGTGTTTTCTACCGCCCAGGGCACAGTCTGGCGCGTGGCGCTGTTGAGCTCCCGGGCCTGCTGGTCGGAGGTCGGCACGTCGTTCCACATGGCCGCCGGGAAGCGGTTCCACAGGTCGGCGTATTGCTTGCCCCAGAAGCCGGTCCAGGTCATGCCGCTGAGCAGCATCAGCAGCAGGAATGCCGCGCCCCAGAAGCCCAGCACACTGTGCAGGTCGCGCCAGAACGGCCTGCCGCGGACGCTGAAACGCGGCCACAGCACCCCCGCCGACGACTTGCCCCGTGGCCACCACAGGTACAGGCCGGACACCACCAGGACAATGCCCCAGCCAGCGGCCAGTTCCACCAGTCGGTCACCGACGGTGCCGATCATCAGCTCACCGTGAATGGCCCGGGCCACGGCCTGCAGGTTGGCCTTGGCATCCTGCTCGCCGAGCACATCGCCGTGGTAGGGGTCGATGAAGACATTCAGCTCCTGACCCTTGTCCTGCACCACGAACTGCGCGCTGCGCTCGGCAGCAATCGGTGGCAGGTACTGCTTGATATGGCCCTGGGGGTAGGCCGATTGCACCCTTTGCAGCAAGTCGTCGGCACTCAGCAGGTGATGACCGGCGGGCACCTTGAGCAGGCTGGGGTACATCAACGGGTCCAGTTGTGGCTTGAACAGGTAGATGATGCCGGTCAGGGCCAGCATCACCATGAAAGGGGCCACGAACAGCCCGGCGTAGAAATGCCAGCGCCAGGCCAGGTTGTAGAAAGACACTTTGGGTCGGTTCATCGGGGCACGCTCCGCAGGGCAGTGAATCTTTTCTTATAGGGGCTGTTCGCTGGCACCCCAGCTCCTGCGGTGAGGAGCCGGCGTGCCGGCGAAGGCGGATCAGAAGCTCAGGTCGACCTTGGTCCAGAGGGTGCGCCCCGGCTCCTTGATCGCCTGGGGATCACTGGCCGGGTAGCCGAAGCCGGCGTTGCCCGCCAGGTTCAGGTGTTCGGCGTAGGCCTTGCCGAACAGGTTGTCGACCCCGGTGCTGAGCTTGAGGTTCTTGGTGACCCGGTAGGCGCCGTTGAGGGAGAACACGCCGAAGCCACCGCTCTTGCCGAAGTCCTTGCCGACCACGTTGCCCTTGTTCAGGTCGACGCGGTTTTGCGCCGCCACCACTCGCCACAAGGCCCCGGCGCTCCAGTCGTCCTCGCTGTAGGTCAGGCCGAAGCGCGCGTCCAGCGGCGGCATCTGCGGCAGGGCCTTGCCGTCGCTGCTGTTCTTGCCCCAGGCGTAGGCCAGGGTCGCATCGGCTTTCCAGTTGGAGGTCAGCTTGTAGGCCGCACCCAGTTCGCCGCCCATGATCCGTGCGTCGATGTTCTCGGCCCGAGAGGTGCTCATGCCGCCCATGGCAGGACTGTAGTCGAAGAGGATGTAGTCGCGCACCTGGCCGATATAGCCCGAGGCCCAGGCTTCCAGATCCTCGCTCTGGTATTGCAGGCCGAAGTCCAGTTGGGTGGTCTTTTCCGGCTTGATCGAATCGAAGGCGTTCACTGAGCCTGCCGGGCCCATTTTCGGCGAGAACAGCTCCCAGTAGTCGGGGAAGCGCTGAGTGTGGCCAAGGCCGACGTAGAGCGTGGTCGGGCTGTCGGCCAGGTCATGCTCGTAGCGCACGAAGCCGCTGGGCAGGGTATCGGCCCGGGTATCGCCGGCAGTGGGGTTGGGCCGGCTCATCATTCCCGAGCCGATGCTCTGCCGGTAGTCCTTGGCCGAAGCACGGTCGAGGCGGGCCCCGGTGATCAGGCGGTCGCGCTCGGCGGCGTACCAGGTCAGTTCGCCGAAGGCGCCGTAGTTGTGGAAGTCGGCGTCCTTGGTACGGGGCAGTTGCTTGTAGGTATCCACGCCGTTGCTGGCCCGAGTGCGGTGTTCGTTGGTCTGGGCATCCAGGCCGCCGATCAACTGCAGGTCGGCCCAGCGCCAGGTGGCCTTGATCCGCGCACCGAGGGTGCGACGGTCGACATTGGAGGCCATGGGGCCGGCCATCATGCCGGTGCCGGACGGGGTACGCAGGCTGTAGTTGTCCATCACGTGGTCGGCGTAGTTGTAGTAGACCTGGGCCTCGACCTTGTCCAGGACCTCGCCGATGTTGGACTTTTCGAAACGCAGGCCCAGGCTTTCGCGCTTGAACTGCGAGCCGTCCATACCGCGGCCGGCGTAGCGGGCTTCGCCGTCGCCCTTGCCGGCGGTGAGCTCCAGCAGGGTGTCGGCGTCCGGGGTCCAGCCCAGGGCCACGTCACCGTTCCACTTGTCGTAGCGCGAGGCCACGGTGTCGTTGTTGCCGTCCTTGTAGTCGTCGGCGTGGGCGGTGTTGCCGATCACCCGCACATACCCCAGGGGGCCGCCGGCAGCAGCATCCAGGGTCTTGTCGAAGCGGCCGTTGGAGCCCGCCAGCAGGCTGGCGTTGACCCGCGTGCCGAGTTCGCCGAAGTGTTCCGGCTCACGCTCGAACAGCACGGTGCCGGCCGAGGCGCCGGGGCCCCAGAGCACGGTTTGCGGGCCCTTGATCACGGTCAGGCGATCATAGGTTTCCGGGGAGATGTAGGAGGTCGGTGCATCCATGCGGCCGGGGCAGGCGCCGAGCATCATGCCGCCGTTGGTGAGGATGTTCAGGCGCGAGCCGAACATGCCCCGCAGTACCGGGTCGCCGTTGGTGCCGCCATTGCGTACCAGGGCGAAGCCGGGAATGGTCTTCAGGTAGTCGCCGCCGTCACTGGCCGGGACCGGTTGGCGCGGGTCCTTGGGATTGGTGACCACGGTCAGCGGCGAGCTGGGGGCGATGGCGGTGATCACCGTCGGGCTCAATTGCGTGCCGTGTCGGGAGTGGTCCGTCGGGGCCTCGTCGGCCAGGGCCAGGGGGGTCAGCAGCACGCCGCAAAGCACCGCCAGGGCATGGTTGAAACGCAGGCGCGACGGGTTCAGGGCAAAGGGCTTGGATGGTTGGGCAGCGCCCAGGCGAGTGTCAGCAGAAAACATAGATGTTCCATCGATCGGTCTTGAATGACACGGCCGCAACTACGCGGCTGTCGCAATGACAGTCGGCCGTGTGAGATGAGCAGGGGACTCAGACGAGGATCGGCGGGGCGCGGGTCAGGGCGCCGGGGAACACGGTCTGCCGGGCGTGGCCCAGGCGCGTGGCGGGGATCAGGAAATACTGTGTGGGCGGCGCGGACAGAGCGGCGAACGACAGCCCCGAAGGCAGTGCCGGGCAATTGAACAGCAGGCTGCAATAGCCGCATTTTTCCCAGAGTACGTGTTGTTCGCCCTGGGACTTGCCCGGTTGGGCGTGATGCGGGCTTTCACCGTGACAGCCGGGCGCGCCGTCGCCCATGTCCATGGAGACGGACATGTTCATCGGCATCGCGTGATCCATCGGCATCGACTGAGAAATCAGCGGGCCGATAAAGATCATCAGCATGGCGAACAGGCTGATCCAGCTGCCGCGGCGCACTCCCGGGGAGTTGCGACGCGGCGCGGACCGCCTGCGGCCAGGCGCGTGCGGGGTGTTCACGGTAACGAGCCGGTCAGCTTAGTGAGCGTGCTTGGACTCGTGCATGGCGGCCGGTGGCTGCTTCTGTACGGCCACTTCGACGGTGACGTCGCCGGCCTTTTCAAAGTGCAGGGTCAGCGGGAAGCGCTTGCCGTCGCTGAGCAGGCTGCGGTCTTTGAGCTCCATCAGCATCACGTGGTAGCCCATGGGGGCGAAGGTCACCTCACCGCCGGCGGGCACCGCAACCTTGGCCACTTGCTGCATCTTCATCATGTCGCCTTGCATGACGTGTTCATGCAGTTCGGCCCGGCCAGAGATCGGCGAGTCCACACTGAGCAGGGTGTCGGCGTTCTTGCCTGGGTTGTGCACCACGAAGTAAGCCGCGACGGTCGGCGCGTTCGGCGGCAGCTCCTGCGACCAGGGATGGGCGATCTGCAACTCACCGGCCTTGTAGTCGTGAGCGGTGGCGAAACAGGCGGGCAGCAGCAGTGCGGCAATAAGCAGGGATTGCTTGATCAGGGACGGTTTGGACATGACGGTTCTCCAGAACGATTCAAAAACGCAGATCACTTGCGAAAGGGAATCATGCCAGAGGCGGGGCACCGGGGTTCAGGCTGGGCCATTGCTGGCGCAGGGTGAGCATTGCGATCTTCGGTTGCGGCGCGCCCGGCTGGACGGCGAAACGAATGAAATTCAGCTGGGGTACATGACCGGGCAGGGCCACCAGCGGCGCCGAGCCTGAGCAGCACCAGCAGTGCTGCATGTTCGAGTGCTCGTCGTTCTGCGGGGCTTTCTGTTCAAGCTTGCCCAGGGAAATGGCCACCATCTTGGTGCCGCTGGAAGAGCAGAAGCTGCCCCACAGCAGTTGTTCGTCCAGCCCCGAATCGTTGCGTTGCATGGCCCCGGAAAGCGGCATGGCAAGCATGTTGAACAGCACTGCGAAGCAGGCGATCCAGGCAAATGCGAGCCGTTGTCGGGACATGGGGACGATCCGTCGGTTGAGCGATCAGGCGGGTATTTAGCCTGATCGCTGTGGATAAGTAAAAAAGCAGCGTATGCGGTGTGGTGTCGCAGTGCCAGTTCAGGCCGGGCTGACGTGGAGCTTGAGTCCCAGTGCCTTCATGACCTTGATGATAGTCGCGAACTCGGGATTGCCCTGGCTGCCCAGGGCCTTGTACAGGCTCTCGCGACCCAGGCCGGTGTCGCGGGCCACCTGGGTCATGCCCCGGGCGCGGGCGATGTCGTTGAGGGCGGCGCGGATCAGCTTGCCGTCGCCGGCATCTTCCTCGAAGCAGGCGTCGAGGTAGGCCACCATGTCTTCCGGGGTCTTGAGGTACTCTGCCGCGTCGAAGCGGGTCACTGGGGTACGCATGTTTCAGCCCTCGCTCTTGAGGTCATGGGCCAGTTGCCTGGCGCGTTGGATATCGCGTCTCTGGGTGCCCTTGTCACCGCCGATCAGCAACAGGTAGATCACGGTGTCCCGGCGCGAGAAGTACACCCGATAGCCGGGGCCGCGATGGATGCGCATTTCATAGACACCTTCGCCCACCGGTTCGCAGTCGCCGAAACGGCCCAGTTGCGCCGCCCTGATCCGGGCCAGCACGCGGGTTTTTCCCTGGGGATCTTTTAGGCGTAGCAGCCAGTGGGTGAACGCCTGAGTCTGCTCAAAGACGAACATGGCGACTGTATTCCTTGGGATACGGGCTGGCAAGTCATTTGCCAGACTGAAGTCGATTGGCGCGACGACTGGCCATTGATGAGCCGGTCGCCACTGAATCGTTCCAAGGAGGCTAAAGCACTGTCTTATCGATTGCTGCCAGGGGAATCCCAAGAGTCTGTGGGGCTTGGCGACTTTGTCTGTCAGGCGTGAGACAGCTGCCCCAGGGCACTCAACACCTCGGCCACGCTGGCAAAGTGGCGGTCGACCTCGGGCAGCTCGGGACGCTTGAGCACCAGCACCGGTATGCCCCGCTCGCGGGCCACTTCCAGCTTGGGTTCGGTGGCGCTGCTGCCACTGTTCTTGCTGATCAGCACATCGATCTGCCGACGCTCGAACAGCGCTCGTTCGTCCTCGATCAGGAACGGCCCGCGGGCCCCGATCACTTCACAGCGCGGATTGCCCGGGTAGGTATCCAGGGCGCGCAGGGTCCAGAACTGGCCGGCAGGAATCTCATCCAGATGCTGCAAGGGTTCGCGACCCAGGGTGAACAAGGGCCGCTTGAAGGGTTTCAAGGCCTGCACCAAGTGCGGCCAGTCCGTGATCTCGCGCCAGTCATCCCCGGGCTGCGGCTGCCAGGCCGGACGTCGCAAGGCCCAGCAGGCAACCCCGGCCAGTTGCGCGGCGGCCTGTGCATTGGCGCTGATCTGTGCCGCGTAAGGGTGGGTGGCATCGAGCAGCAGGCCGATGCGCTCTTGGCGGATAAAGCGGGCCAGGCCCTCGGCACCGCCATAGCCGCCGACCCGTACCTGGCAGTTCAGGTCGGTGGGCACCCGTCCGACTCCGGCCAGGCTGTAGATATGTGTTGGGCCCAGGGTGCGGGCGATGGCCAGGGCTTCGGTGACCCCGCCCAGCAGCAGAATACGGGTCATGACAAGACTCCGGCATGGCCAACGATGCCGCCCTGGCGATCGATGGCGAAGACTTCCACCTGAACCTGGGCCGGCACCACGCTGCGGGCGAAGTCCAGGGCGTGCTGGCACACCGCGTCGCCCAGGGCGATCCCGGCGGCGCTGGCCATGGCCAGGGCCTGCTGGCTGGTATTGGCCTCGCGGATGGCCTGTTGCAGCGCCGGGTCGGCACCCACCGCGGCGGCCCAGCGCGCCAGTTGTGGCAGGTCGATGCTGGAATGGCGGCTGTGCAGGTCCATGTGCCCGGCGGCCAGTTTGCTGATCTTGCCGAAGCCGCCGCACAGGCTGAGTTTATCCACAGGCACTTTGCGCAGGTGCTTGAGCACTGCGCCGACGAAGTCGCCCATTTCGATCAGGGCGATTTCCGGCAGTTCGTAGACCCGGCGCATGGTGTCTTCGCTGGCGTTGCCGGTGCAGGCGGCGATGTGCAGGTAGCCATTGGTCTTGGCCACGTCGATGCCCTGGTGGATCGAGGCGATATAGGCCGCGCAGGAGAAGGGCCGGACAATGCCGCTGGTGCCCAGGATCGACAGCCCGCCGAGAATCCCCAGGCGCGGGTTCATGGTTTTCAGGGCCAGTTCCGCTCCGCCCTCGACGTTCACCGTGACTTCGAACCCGCCGGGGTAGGCCTGTTCCTCGGCGAGCCGTTGCAGGTGTTCGCTGATCATCCGGCGCGGCACGGGATTGATCGCCGGCTCACCCACGGCCAGCACCAGACCGGGGCGGGTCACGGTGCCCACGCCTTGGCCGGCGATAAAGCGGATTCCCGGCTCGGGAGTCAGGCGCACCTGGGAGTAGAGCAGGGCGCCGTGGGTCACGTCCGGGTCGTCGCCGGCATCCTTGAGGGTTCCGGCCTCGGCGCCGTCGTGGGTGCGGCGACAGAACTCCAGGCGCATCTGTACCTGTTTACCCTTGGGCAGGACGATATCCACCGCATCCGCATTGACACCCCCCAAAAGCAGGCGAGCGGCGGCCAGGCTGGTGGCCGTGGCGCAGCTGCCGGTGGTCAGGCCGCTGCGCAGGGGCGCGGGCTGTTCCGCTGTTTCCTCACGCATGCCCTTGCTCCCGTAGGAGCGAGCTTGCTCGCGAAGGGCGCGCTGCGGTCTCTTTGCTGGACGCTTTTGCGGGCAAGCCCGCTCCTGCAAGGTTCATGGCAGGTCCCGGGGTTTGTGCAGCTCCAGCAGGGTGATCGGCAGGGCCTGGCGCCAGGTGTCGAACTCCCCCAGGGGCTGGGCCTGGGCGATATGGATGCGGGTCAGTTCACCGCCGTACTGGTCGCGCCAGTGCATCAGGGTCATTTCACTTTGCAGGGTCACCGCGTTGGCCACCAGGCGCCCACCGGGCTTGAGCTGCTCCCAGCAGGTCTGCAACACGCCTTCGCGGGTCACCCCACCACCGATGAACACCGCATCTGGACGCTCCAGTCCGGCCAGGGCCTGGGGCGCGCTGCCGCGAATCAGTTGCAGCCCGGGCACCCCGAGCACGTCGCGGTTGTGTTCGATCAACTGCTGGCGGCCGTCATCGGCTTCGATGGCCAGGGCCCGGCAACTGGGGTGGGCCCGCATCCATTCAATACCGATGGAGCCGCTGCCGGCCCCCACATCCCAGAGCAGTTCACCGGGCACCGGGGCCAAGCGGGCCAGGGTGATGGCGCGCACGTCCCGCTTGGTCAACTGGCCGTCATGGCGGAAGGCCGAGTCCGGCAGGCCAGCCAGACGGGACAGTTGCGGCGTATCGGCCGCCGCCCGGCATTCGATGGCCAGCAGGTTGAGGTCGGCGATCGATGGATCGCTCCATTGATTGGCAGTGCTGTCCAGGCGTCGCTCCAAGGGCCCGCCCAAGTGCTCCAGTACCGTGATCCGGCTCGGGCCGAAGCCGCGTTCGCGCAGCAGTCCGGCGATGGCCGCCGGGCTGTGGCGGTCATTG
This sequence comes from Pseudomonas sp. B21-059, assembly GCF_026016285.1. NCBI lineage: Bacteria > Pseudomonadati > Pseudomonadota > Gammaproteobacteria > Pseudomonadales > Pseudomonadaceae > Pseudomonas > Pseudomonas sp. B21-059. The sequence goes on from NZ_CP087201.1 coordinate 726,356, forward strand.
CTCAGCACCAGCAGGCGCACGCCGCTGAACAGTTGGGCGTTGAGCGCGGCAATCGGGCGTGCCACCACCGACAGCGTGACCACCTCTTGCAGGGCCCAGCCCAGGCGGGCGGCGGCCAGGGAATAGGAGGAAGGAAAGGGCAGTACCTGCAGCTCCTCGGCCGGCAGTTGCCGGGCCAGGCTGGCCCCTACGCCGAACAGCATCGGATCGCCGCTGGCCAGCACGCAGACGGGCGTGCCGCGTTGGCTCAGCACCGGCTCCAGCGAGAACGGACTGGACCACAACTGGCGTTCGCCACGGATGCACGCCGGCAGCAGATCCAGCTGGCGCTGGCCGCCGACGATCCGCGAAGCGCCCAGCAGGGCATGGCGGGCGTTCCTGCCCAGGCCCTTGAAGCCGTCTTCACCGATTCCCACTACTGTCAGCCAGGGCGACATCTATATTCCTCAAACCTAAGGTTCCGACCGGCAGGCTTTTCATGCCTTCGGACAAAGCAGGCATAATACCGCGCCTTCGCTGACGAAGCGCTTTTCCCACACTGCCGGTCGCCCCTTTGAACGAACGTCCTATGTCCACCGCCATCCGCCCCTCGGCCTGCCCGGGGTTGCTGCGCATTGTCCCGGCGCTGGACGGCGGCATCTGCCGGATCAAGCTGGCGGGCGGCGTCATCAGTTCAGCTCAGGCAGCGGCGGTGGCCGAGGCGGCGCAGGCTTATGCCGGCGGTGTGATCGAGGCCACCAACCGCGCCAACCTGCAGATTCGCGGGATCGGCGCCGAGCACCAGGCACTGATCGACAAACTGCTGGCGGCCGGCCTGGGACCGACCACCGCCGCCGGCGACGATGTGCGCAACCTGATGCTCAGCCCCAGCGCCGGCATCGACCGGCAATTGCTGATGGACACCCGGCCCCTGGCCGGGCAGATCCTCGAGACCTTGCAGAGCCACTCGCGCTTCCATGAACTGTCGGCCAAGTTCGCCGTGCAGCTCGATGGCGGCGAAGCCCTGGCCATGCTCGAACATCATCACGATCTGTGGCTGGCCGCCTTGGTGCGGGAGGGGCAGTTGCTGTTGGCCTTTGGCCTGGCGGGCAGCCCTGTGGATAAACCCTTGGCGGCAGTGCCCCAGGAACTGGGCCATGAACTGCTGGTGGCGGTGCTGGAGCTGTTTCTCGAGCTGGCCACGCCCGAGCAGACGCGGATGCGCCACCTGTTGGCGCAGGTGCCGGTGGCGGATTTTCTTGCCCAACTGAACCTGCGCCTGAGCCGGCCCTTGTTGAGTATCGACGGCTGGCAGCGTCCGGCCTCGGTCGCTGGGCTGCACCTGGGAACTTATCCACAGCGTGAACGCGGACAGGTCTATGTCGGCGCGGTTGCGCCCCTGGGGCGCCTTGATCCCGTCATGCTCAAGGGCGCTGCGCAACTGGCCGAACAGTACGGCGACGCCAGCCTGCGCTTCACACCCTGGCAGAGCCTGCTGCTGCCCGGCATTGCCCCGGCGGATGCTCCCGGGGTCACGGCACGTCTGGGCCAACTGGGCCTGTTGTGCCGCCCTGAACAATCCCTGGCCCACCTGATTGCCTGTACTGGCTCCAGTGGCTGCGGCAAAGCCCTGGCCGACACCAAGGGCGATGCGCTGAAGTTGGCAGCCCTGCTCCAGGGTCATGGCCGTCAGCAGGCGGTGCATTTGTCGGCCTGCTCCCGTTCCTGCGCCGCCGCCCATGTGGCGCCGGCCACCCTGCTGGCGACGGCCCCAGGGCGTTACGACTTGTATCTACGCGATGCAGCGCAGCCGGGTTTCGGCGCACTGCACGCACGCAACCTTTCTATTGAAGCGGCAGAGGCACTGCTTGATGCCCGCCCACGGAGCCACCTAGATGATTGATTACATCCGCGACGGTCAGGAGATCTATCGCAACTCCTTTGCGATCATCCGCGAAGAAGCCAAGCTGGATCGCATTCCCGCCGACCTGGAAAAACTCGCGGTACGGGTGATCCACGCCTGCGGCATGGTCGAGGCCATCGATGGCCTGCAATTCTCCGCGGGCGCCGGCAAGGCCGGGCGTGATGCCCTGGCCGCCGGGGCACCGATCCTCTGCGATGCACGGATGGTCTCTGAAGGCATTACCCGGGCACGCTTGCCGGCCAACAACAAAGTGATCTGCACCCTGCGCGATGACAGCGTCCCGGAGTTGGCCCGAGAGCTGGGCAACACCCGCTCGGCGGCGGCTCTGGAGCTCTGGCGTCCGCACCTGGAAGGCAGCGTGGTGGTGATCGGCAATGCGCCCACCGCCCTGTTCTACCTCCTGGAAATGCTCGACGCCGGCGCGCCGAAACCGGCGCTGATCCTCGGCTTCCCGGTGGGCTTCGTCGGCGCCGCCGAATCCAAGGCGATGCTCGCCGCCGACAGCCGCGGCGTGCCCTTTGTGATCATGCAGGGTCGCCTGGGCGGTAGCGCCATGGCCGCCGCCGCCGTTAACGCCCTGGCCACGGAGATCGAATGATGCAGCAACCTGGACGTTTGATCGGCCTTGGCGTGGGTCCTGGTGATCCGGAGCTGATTACCCTGAAGGCCCTGCGCCTGCTGCGCGAGTCGCCGGTGGTGGCCTACTTCGTGGCCAAGGGCAAGAAAGGCAACGCCTTCGGCATCATCGAAGGGCACCTGCAACAGGCCCAGACCCTGCTGCCGCTGGTGTACCCGGTGACCACCGAAGTGCTGCCGGCGCCGCTGTCCTACGAGCAAGTGATCAGCGATTTCTACGACAGCGCCAGCCAGGAGCTGGCGCTGCATCTGGATGCCGGTCGGGATGTGGCGGTGATCTGCGAAGGCGACCCGTTCTTCTACGGTTCCTACATGTACCTGCACGATCGTCTGGCCGAGCGTTACCAGGCCGAAGTGGTGCCCGGGGTGTGCTCGATGCTGGGCGGCGCGTCGGTACTGGGCGCGCCGCTGGTGTATCGCAACCAGAGCCTGTCGGTGCTCTCGGGCGTGCTGCCCCATGACGAGCTCAAGCGGCGTCTGGCGGACGCCGACGCGGCGGTGGTGATGAAGCTGGGGCGCAATTTCCCCAAGGTGCGCCAGGTCCTGGAAGAGCTGGGGCTGGCGCAGCGTGCGCTGTACGTCGAGCGCGCCACCATGGCCAACCAGAAGATCGTGCCGCTGGATGACGTGGAGCCGATGTCCTCGCCGTACTTCTCGCTGATCATCGTGCCCGGCGAAAGGTGGCAAGGCTGATGGCCCGTTCAATTCCGGCCATCGTCATCCTTGGCCAAGGCAGTCTCGACACCGCACGGCAGATCCAGCGGCTGTATCCCGATTCGTTGATCCACGGTCTGGCGGAACGGGTCGAAGGCGCTGATCGGATCTACCACGAATTCGGCGCCACCCTGCGCCAGCTGTATCAACAGGACACGCCCATCATCGCCCTGTGCGCGGCCGGGATCGTGATCCGCACCCTGGCCCCGCTGCTGCTGGAAAAAGGCGCCGAACCGCCGGTGCTGGCCGTTGCCGAAGACGGCAGCGCCGTGGTGCCGCTGCTGGGTGGCCTGGGCGGCGTCAACGTCATGGCCCGGGAAATCGCCGCGGGCCTTGGCGTGGCTGCGGCCATTACCACCAGTGGCGAACTGCGCTTCGGCACCTGCCTGCTCAACCCGCCCAGCGGTTATGCCCTGGGCGACCTGGAGCTGGGCAAGCGTTTCGTTTCCGACCTGCTGGGTGGCGAAAGCGTGCGCATCGAAGGCGCCGCGCCCTGGCTGGCCGCGGCCAAGCTGCCCGAGAACGATCAGGCCCGCCTGACCATCCGGGTCGGCTCTGCCGAGCGCGAGCCGGCCGATAATGAGCTGCTGATCTACCCCTGCAGCGTCCTGGTCGCTTGCCGTAGCGGCCAGCTTGCTGGCGAAAGCGATACCGGCCTCGCCACCCACATCCGTCAGGCCCTGCATCAGGCGCGAATTGCCGTGCAGTCCGTCGCCTGCCTGCTGGCGGCCGACAGTGACATGGCCGATCGCGCCCTGCATCAGGCGGCTGCGCAACTGGGTGTGCCGCTGCGTTTCCTGCCGGCCGCCGGCAGTGTCGTCGAACTGGCACAGCAAGCCGTGCCGCAATTGCTGCCGCCGCTGAAGGTGGGGGACGACATCGCCATCGCCGTGGCCAGCCAGCCCCTGGACCCTGAGCGGATTGGTCGTCCCCGCGGACGCCTGGCAGTCATCGGCCTCGGTCCTGGTGCTGCCGAACTCATGGTGCCGGCGGTGAAAGCCGAACTGGCCCGGGCCAACGACATCCTCGGTTATGAAACCTACGTGCGCATGGCCGGCCCGTTCCGCGCCGATCAGGTGATGCACTGCACTGACAACCGCGAAGAAATGCAGCGTGCCCGGCACGCCTTCGAACTGGCGGCCCAGGGCCGTTCGGTGGTGGTGGTGTCGTCCGGTGATCCGGGGGTGTTTGCCATGGCCGCGGCGGTCCTGGAAGCCCTGCACGAATCCAGCGATCCGGCCTGGCATCGTGTCGACCTGGAGATCCTCCCGGGCGTCTCCGCCTCACTGGCCACCGCCGCCCAGGCCGGCGCGCCGCTGGGTCATGACTTCTGCGTACTGTCGCTGTCCGACAACCTCAAGCCCTGGGACATCATCGAGAAGCGCCTCGATCTCGCCTCCCAGGCCGATCTGGCCCTGGCCTTCTACAACCCGATCTCCCGTTCCCGACCCTGGCAACTGGGCCGGGCCCTGGAGATCGTGCGCCAGCACCGCACGCCGCAAACCCCGGTGGTGCTGGGGCGCGACATTGGCCGTCCGGGCCAGACCTTGCGGGTCATCACCCTGGGCGAGCTGACCCCGGAGCAGGTGGACATGCGCACCATGGTGCTGGTGGGCTCTTCCACCACCTGCGTCTTCCCCCGGGCCGAGGGTGGCGAGTGGGTCTACACCCCGCGCTGGTACGGCAATAAACCCTTGTAGGAGCCGGCTTGCCGGCGAAGGCGCTCGCAAGATCGCCATCGCCGGCAGCGGCTTCTAGCGCGCAGGGTCCTCATCCTCATCCTTGTCCGTGGCGGTCAGCAGCCAGGTGATGAATTCGAAGAAGCTGGCCCATCTGGCCGGGATGCGGCCGGCGACGAAAGCTTCCCGGTCGCCCAGGTCGAAATCCCAGACGCCACCGCTGTCCTTGTCCAGCAAGTAGCCGCCTTGACCTTGCAGTGAGGTGAGGGCGATGAAGTTCTTGGGCAACTCCCAGACTTCATGAATGAACTCGGTGCTCATCAGGATTTCATCACTGGGCCCGTCGATGTTCATCAGCGCTCCGTAGCTCACTCGGTCTAAGAAGTCGGCGGGGTGACAGGTCAGGTAGATCTGCGCGAACTCGCTGTCCAGGGCAATCCCCAATGTTGCCAGCGCTCGGGTGACCTCGGCGGTGTCGGGGCGCGGGCGGAAGCGGGGCTGGGCTTCGATCAGGGCGATCAACTGCGGGGGAATCATGGGTGGTCCTTGCTGATGTGTGGCCACTTATCCAAGGGCAGGCGGCCCTGCTGCTGGGCAAAGTGTTCCCGGGCCTGGCCCAGGGTTTTGTGGTTGGGTCCGCTCAGCACATCCAGCGCCTGGCTGCCGTCGTCCTCCCAATGGCAGAGGTCGCAGATCTGGTAGTCGCCCCGCGCCGTGAGGGTTCGATAACCGCAGCAGGGACAGGCCTCAAGGTACTCGATGTCCGCGCTGACGGCGTAGTCGCCCAGCCCTGCTTCACGTAGGCAGCGCCTCAGGTACAGCTGGGTCACGCCGCGATACTCGGCGCGCAGGGCGACCAGCAGCAGGGCGTCGTAGCGCGGGTCTTGCGCATCGTCCGGGGGCTCCGGTTGCGAGATGAGCTGTTGCTGCAGGTCGGGTGGCAGTGTCGCGAATTCAAGGTTGTCGCTGTCGATCCCCCACCAGTCCAGGAGCAGGGAAGCCCGAGCGGCGAGGTCGAGGCCGGGCAGCCTGTGTGTGCTCAGGAGGTCGATGGCGGCGGTGGCGCTCAGTTTTTTCATTGGGCTCGGTGTGGGCGGGCGGTTCATGGCCAGACCAGGGTCAACTGATCGGGGCGCTCGACAGGGACCCGCACGGTGACGCCGGAGGTCGACTCGGCATGGATCTGCTGGTCGTGGATCTCGACTCGGCAGAAGGGATTGGTTTCGCTGAGGACAAGCAGCCAGATCAGTGCATCCGTGTCCTTTTCCAGCAAGGCCAGGAAGCCGTCGCCGCCGTGCCCGGCGGTCTCACCGCACTGGGCATGAAAGGGCTGCGGGCCTTCGGCGGCAAACCCCAGGGTGGTGACGAAATCAGGTTCATCCCTGCCTGGGAAGTCCAGGGCCGGCATCCAGACTTTGTTGCTCAGCCGGGGATGTTCGTAGGGCAGGTCGAACAGGCAGTAGAACCCGCTGTTGAGGACCAGGGTGTTTTCCCGGGGGAAGTACCCGGCCTGCCATTGTTGCTGGATAAAGGCCGTGTCGGCGCTGTAGGGCATGGTGCGGTTCCTGCTCCTGCTGGGAAGGTTTCCTACAGTTTCGAGACCTGGCGGACCTAAGGGACCAGATAACCCCTTACCCCGGTAAAGATGATCTGTGCTGCCAGGGCACAGACGAACAGTCCCATCAGCCGGCTGACGATCTGCAAGCCTTGGTCGCCAAGGATGCGCTCGATGCGGTTGGACAGGTACAGCACCACGCCCACGGTGAGGCTGGCCAGGGCGATGCTGAGAATGGCGGTGAGCTTGTCGTCCCAGTGGGGCTGGCTGACCCCCATCACCAGCAGGGCGCCGATGGTGCCCGGGCCTACGGTCAGGGGAATGGTCAGCGGCACGATGGTCACGTCCTGTTGCACGTTGTCGGTCTGTACAGCCGACTTGCCCTGGGCCATGCCCAGGGCCGAGATGAACAGCACGCTGCCGGCACCGATGCGGAAGGCGTCCACGGTGATGCCGAACACGCTGAAGATCACCCGCCCGAACAGGTACAGCAAGACGCTGGAAACCAGGGTGGCCAGGGCGACTTTCCAGGCCAGGCGTCGGCGCTCCTTGGAGGAGTAGCCGCGGGTCAGGCTGATGAAGCATGAGAGGACGAAGAACGGGCTATAGAGCACCAGCATCTTCAGGTAAACGCTGAACAGCACGTGGAGCATGGCGGGAGCTCACGACTAGGGAGGGCGAGCCAGAGTTTAACAGGCGCCGCGCAGGCTGTCGGCTCAACTGGTGTGCGCGGTGCTGCGCTCGCGCAGGTCGCGCTGGGTGACCCAGTGTTCCACCAGCTCGCGCAGTTGCGACAACTCCACCGGCTTGGCCATGTGCCCGTCCATGCCGGCCTGGCGCGCGCGCTCCTTGTGCTCGGCGAGGATGTGCGCGGTCAGCGCCACCACCGGGGTGCGCACCCGCTGGTTGCCGACTTCCCAGGCCCGCAACTGCTGGGTGGCGGAGAAACCGTCGAGCACCGGCATTTCGCAGTCCATGAGCACCAGGTCGTAGCGCTTGGCCTTCATTGCCTGCAAGGCCTCTTCGCCGTTGCTGGCGGTGTCGGGCTGCAGATTGAGCTTGCCCAGCATGCCGCGGATGACCTTGGTGGAGATGCTGTTGTCTTCGGCCACCAGGATGCTGAAGTCGCTGGGAACGGTGATCGGCGCCGGACCCGGTGCCGGGTTCAGGGGCATGTTGTAGGGCGCGGCGGGGGCCTTGTCGCGTTGGCTGAGCTCGTCGGCCAGAGTGGTCTTGAGGGTGTAGCCGGCCACCGGCTTGGCGAGGATGCGCTTGATCCCGGCATTGCGCGCAATCACCTTGCTTGGCGCGTTGCTGATGCCGGTGAGCATGATCAGCAGGATGTCGTGGTTCAGGCTCGGGTCTTCCTTGATCTTCGCCGCCAGCTGCATGCCGGTCATGCCGGGCATGTTCTGGTCCAGCAGCACCACGTCGAAGTAGTCCCGCAGGTGCGCCTTGGTCCGCAGCAGGGCCAGGGCTTCCTTGCCCGAAGGCACGGCGCTGACGTTCAGGCCCCAGGCGCTGCATTGCTGCACCAGCACCTTGCGGCAGGTGTCGTTATCGTCCACCACCAGCACCCGCGCGCCCTGCAAGGGGCCGTCGAGGTCGGCGGTGGGATGTTCCAGGCGCTCGGCGTCCAGGGGCAGGGTCAGCCACAGGGTGCTGCCCTGGTTGGTGCCGCTCTTGATGCCGAATTCGCCGTGCATCAGCAGGATCAACTGGCGGGCGATCACCAGCCCCAGGTTGCCCCCCAGGCGGGTGGTGGCGAGGAAGTTCTTGCTGTGCAGTTCGGTGTGCAGCAGCGCTTCGCGCTCCTCGGTATCCATGGGCTGGCCGCTGTCTTGTACGGCAATGCGCAGGCGCGGTTTGCTGCTGCGCTCGTCGAGGGCGACGACGATCAGCACTTCGCCTTCGTCGGTCTTCTTCAGGGCGTTTTCCAACAGGCTCAGCAGGGCCTGGCGCAGGCGCGTCGGGTCGCCGCTGATGACCCGCGGCACCTGGGGCTGGATGAAACTGATCAGCTCGACGTTCTGCTGTTCGGCCTTGGCCCGGAAGATACTCAGGCAATCCTCGATCAGGGCGTTGAGGTCGAACTGCACGTCGTCCAGTTCGATCTGCCCGGACTCCAGCTTGGAGATGTCGAGGATCTCGTTGATCAGGGTCAGCAGCTCGTTGCCGGCACTGTGAATGGTCTGCACATAATCACGCTGCTTGACCGACAGCGGGGTGCCCAGCAGTAACTCGGTCATGCCCAGCACACCGTTCATCGGCGTACGGATCTCGTGGCTGATCTTGGCCAGGAACTCGGCCTTGGCATTGATTTCGGCGGTGCTGGCGGCCAGGTCGCGGCTGACACTGAAGCGGTTCTCGGTGATGTTGCGCTGGCGTTCGCCCAAGGCAATGCTCATCAGCAACCCGGCGATGCACACCACGCTCAGCAGGGTGACGATCAACCCTTGCGGCGCTACCAGGGTCAGGCCCAGCAGCGCCGGGAGAATCACCAGGGTGCCGAGGTTGAAAATCACCATGGCGGTGACGAACAGCCGGGCCGGACGATAGCCCTGGTGCCAGTGGTAGGCGCCAACGAACAGCATGCTCAGGCCGGCCAGGGCCACCAGGCCGTAGGTGATGATGTTCAGCGGCAGGGTGTTGACGAACAGCAGCAACAGACCGAACAGGCCGATCAGCAGAATATTGCCCAGCAGCAAGCGGTTCAGCGGGTGCGGGCCCAGTGGAGCGAAGAAGCGGTAGGCGAACATCATCCCGCAGGGCGCGGTCAGCAGCAGGGCCACGTAGGCGCCCGGTGTCTGCAACGCTTGCCAGTCCGGTAGCCAGGGACCGAGCAGGTTCAGCAGCATCAACAGGCTGAGGGTCAGCAGGCCTTCACAGGCTGCCAGCCACAGGCTGCTGCGTGAACGGGTGTAGGCGAAGCGGGTGAGGTTGTGCAGGATCAGCATCGCCAGGCAGCCGAACAACAGGCCGTAGATCAGCGTCTGGCTCTGGTCGGCGGCGCCCATCACAGCCGATTGCAGGGTGATGTAGGGACGCAGTTCATGTTCGGACACCAGGCGCAGATAGACGTCCAGCGGCTTGGCACTTTGCGGTAGTGGCAGCATGAAGTCGCTGCTGGGCAAAGGCTTTTGGGCTTGCGACTGGCTGGCGCCGGTGTTCACTTGTTCGATCAGCTTGTCGCCGTCGAGCACGTAGAGATTCAGGTGGGACAGGTCGGGGGCGAAGATCCGCAGGATCTGCTCGTGGGTTCCCGGTTGGAGCTTGAAGCGCAACCACAGGGCGCCGTCGGGTTCGGCTGCGGTCAGCTTGTCCAGTTCGATGGGGCTGAATTGGTTGGTGTAGCGCGGGGAGCGGATATCACTGAGCTGCAGGTCGGCCTGTTCGTCGAGCAAAACCGCCCAGCCACTGCCTTGAGCGGCCAGGGCCGGATTCAAGCAGAGCAAGGTCAGCAATGTGACGGTGAAGCCTAGGGCGGTCCTGAGCCAGCGCACGGCGAAATCCCTTCATTGGTTGATGCCTGATTATAACTATGCGCGGCGTGATCACCGCACGGCAAGGGCGCGAGGCCCTTGCCGGGGGGCGCTGGCAGCTTTACTCCTGGCCGCGCTCACGAGCAATGGCACGGTAGCCGATGTCGTTGCGGTAGAAGCAGCCCTGCCAGTCGATCTTGGCCGCCAGGCGGTAGGCTTGTTGCTGGGCGGCATCGACGCTGTCACCCATGGCGGTGGCGCAGAGCACCCGGCCGCCGGAGGTCACGACCTGACCGTCCTTGAGTGCGGTGCCGGCGTGGAACACCTTGCCTTCCAGTGCAGCGGCGGCGTCCAGGCCAGTGATGGCCGCGCCCTTGGCATAGTCGCCAGGATAGCCGCCGGCGGCGAGGACGATGCCCAGGCTCGGGCGTGGGTCCCACTGGGCTTCGACCTTGTCCAGGGCCTGGGCCAGGGCGGCTTCCACCAGCAGCACCAGGCTCGATTGCAGGCGCAGCATCACCGGTTGGGTTTCCGGGTCGCCGAAGCGGCAGTTGAACTCGATGACTTTCGGGTTGCCGGCTTTGTCGATCATCAGACCGGCATAGAGGAAGCCGGTGTAGACGTTGCCTTCCTCGGCCATGCCGCGAACGGTGGGCCAGATCACCAGATCCATCACCCGCTGGTGCACTTCTGAAGTGACCACCGGTGCTGGCGAGTAAGCGCCCATGCCACCGGTATTGGGGCCAGTGTCGCCGTCGCCGACGCGTTTGTGGTCCTGGCTGGTGGCCATGGGCAGCACGTTCTTGCCGTCGACCATGACGATGAAGCTGGCTTCCTCGCCGTCGAGGAACTCCTCGATGACCACGCGGGAACCGGCATCACCGAAGGCATTGCCGGCCAGCATGTCACGCACGGCTTCTTCGGCTTCGGCCAGGGTCATGGCGACGATCACGCCTTTACCGGCGGCCAGGCCGTCGGCCTTGATCACGATCGGCGCGCCTTTTTCCCGCAGGTAGGTCAGGGCCGGCTCGATCTCGGTGAAGTTCTGGTAGTCGGCCGTCGGGATCTTGTGGCGTGCCAGGAAGTCCTTGGTGAAGGCTTTCGAACCTTCCAGCTGCGCGGCGCCGGCGGTCGGACCGAAGCAGTCCAGGCCACGGGAGCGGAACAGATCCACCACGCCGGCCACCAACGGTACTTCCGGACCGACGATGGTCAGGGAGACGTTCTTCTCAGCGAAATCCGCCAACTGCTCCAGGGCCAGGACGTCGATGGCGACGTTCTCGCACTTGGCTTCGATGGCGGTACCGGCGTTGCCGGGGGCGACGAATACTTTTTCGACCCGTGGGTCCTGAGCGACTTTCCAGGCCAGGGCGTGTTCGCGACCGCCGCTACCAATGATCAGTACATTCATTTCAAAAACCTCGGATGACGCTAATTCTGTTTTGGAACCTGAAGCGCTGCACGCCTCAGGAGGTTGCAATGACAGAGGTAGATGCAAGGCGGAGCCCACCTCGATGAGCGCAGTTGCCTGTTGGCAATGAGCGTCATCGGGGTGGGCTCCAACGCAGCAGATGCCGGTGCCAGTGCGACCGTTGTCGTATCAGTGACGGAAGTGGCGCATGCCGGTGAACACCATCGCAATGCCAGCCTCGTCAGCTGCGGCAATCACTTCGTTGTCACGCATCGAGCCGCCTGGCTGGATCACCGCCGTGATGCCGACCTTGGCCGCGTTGTCGATGCCGTCACGGAACGGGAAGAAGGCGTCGGAAGCCATCACTGCGCCCTGCACTTGCAGGCCGGCGTGTTCGGCTTTGATCGCAGCGATCCGCGCCGAGTTCACGCGGCTCATCTGGCCGGCGCCGACACCGATGGTCTGGCGGTTCTTGGCGTAGACGATGGCGTTGGATTTGACGTATTTGGCGACTTTCCAAGCGAAGATCAGGTCGTGGATCTCTTGCTCGGTCGGGGCGCGTTTGGTCACCACTTTCAGGTCATCGGCGCTGATCATGCCGATATCGCGGCTCTGCACCAGCAGGCCACCGTTGACGCGCTTGTAGTCCCAGGCCGGTACGCGGTCTGCCGACCACTGGCCACAGGCCAGCAGGCGCACGTTGGCTTTGGCGGCGACAATGGCGCGGGCTTCTTCGCTGACGCTCGGGGCGATGATCACTTCGACGAACTGACGCTCGACGATGGCCTTGGCGGTTTCGGCGTCCAGTTCGCGGTTGAAGGCGATGATGCCGCCGAAGGCCGATTCGGTGTCGGTGGCGTAGGCCAGTTCGTAGGCCTGGCGGATGCCGCCTTCAGCGTCCGGGCTTACCGCCACGCCGCACGGGTTGGCGTGCTTGACGATGACGCAGGCCGGCTTGACGAAGCTCTTCACGCATTCCAGGGCGGCGTCGGTGTCGGCTACGTTGTTGTAGGACAGCTCCTTGCCTTGCAGCTGGGTGGCGGTGGCGATGCCGACTTCGGCAGGCTTGGCTTCCACGTAGAACGCCGCGCTCTGGTGCGGGTTCTCGCCGTAGCGCATTTCCTGGGCCTTGATGAACTGGCTGTTGAAGGTCCGCGGGAATTCGCTGCGGCCGGATGTCGAGAGGGTCTCGGCGGCCTGGTTCACGGTGCCCATGTAGTTGGCGATCATGCCGTCGTAGGCGGCGGTGTGTTCGAAGGCCTTGAGCATCAGGTCGAAACGCTGGGCGTAGGTCAGGCCGCCGGCCTTGAGGCTTTCCAGGACGCCGGCGTAGTCGCTGGCATTGACCACGATGGCCACGTCCTTATGGTTCTTGGCCGCCGAGCGGACCATGGTCGGGCCGCCGATGTCGATGTTCTCGATGGCGGTCGGCAGGTCGCAGCCGGGCTTGGAAATGGTGGCTTCGAAGGGGTAGAGGTTGACCGCCACCAGATCGATGGGCTTGATCCCGTGCTCGTTCATGATGGCGTCGTCGATACCGCGACGACCGAGGATACCGCCGTGGATTTTCGGGTGCAGGGTCTTGACCCGGCCGTCCATCATTTCCGCGAAACCGGTGTAATCCGCGACTTCCACTGCGGCCACGCCGTTGTCCTGCAGCAGTTTGAAGGTCCCGCCGGTGGAGAGGATCTCCACACCGAGGGCTTCCAGCTCCTTGGCGAATTCGAGGATCCCGGTCTTGTCGGAAACACTGATCAAGGCGCGGCGGATCGGCAGGCGGGTAGTCTGGTCGGTCATCTCAATTTCCATCAAAAGCAAAGGAGTCAGCAAAAAAGGCGACCGTTTTTTACGCGGGCGCCTTTCTGGTTTGATTGAATGCTTACAACAAATCGTACTGCTTGAGTTTCTTGCGCAGGGTGCCGCGGTTCAGACCCAGGAGTTCGCTGGCCTTGGTCTGGTTGCCCTTGACGTAGTTCATCACGCTTTCGAGCAACGGAGCCTCGACTTCGGAGAGCACCAGGTTGTACACGTCCGTGACGGCAGCGCCCTCAAGGTGGGCGAAATAATTGTGCAGCGCCTTCTCGACACTCCCGCGAAGGGTCTGGCCTTCTTCGCTGGGGGTATTGAGGTGCTGTTTCAAATTCACGTTGTCGCTCACGGGTGCAGTTCCACTCACTAAAGTCTCGGTCATCATCGTCATGCGGCCACCCCCTCTCCGTCCCCTGTTTCCAGGCTCTTGTAACGTCCGGCAAAGAACTCACGAACGTTGGCGCATTGTGCTTCCGTATCTTCCAAACGATTGAAGTGGGCGCGAAACTCCCTGGCGCCCGGCAGGGTTGCGAGATACCAGCCCACATGCTTGCGCGCAATGCGGACGCCCATGACCTCCCCATAGAAGGCATGCAGCGCGGCCAGGTGCTCTAGCAGAATACGTTCCACCTCGAACAGCTCCGGTGCCGGGAGGGTTTCACCGGTACGCAGGAAGTGCTCGATTTCACGAAAAATCCATGGCCGCCCCTGGGCGGCCCGGCCGATCAACAACCCGTCGGCCCCGGTGGCGTGCAATACCTGCCGGGCCTTCTCGGGCGAGTCGATATCGCCGTTGGCAAAGACCGGAATCGACACCGCCTGCTTGATCGCGGCAATGGTGTCGTACTCGGCTTCACCGGTGTACAGGTCGGCCCGGGTCCGACCGTGGACCGCCAGTGCCGTGATGCCCGCCTGCTCGGCGATCTTCGCCACCGTCAGGCCGTTCTTGTTCTGCCGGTCCCAGCCGGTGCGGATCTTCAGGGTGACCGGTACATCCACTGCGGCCACCACCGCCTGGAGAATCTCGTTGACCAGGGCTTCGTCTTTCAGCAACGCGGAACCGGCAGCCTTGTTGCAGACCTTCTTCGCCGGACAACCCATGTTGATATCAATAATCTGTGCGCCCAACTCGACGTTGGCGCGGGCGGCGTCTGCCAGCATCTGTGCATCGCCACCGGCAATCTGTACCGAGCGAGGCTCGGGATCGCCTTCGTGGATCATGCGCAACCGCGATTTGCGGCTGTTCCACAAGCTCATGTCGCTGGTGACCATTTCCGAGACTACAAGGCCCGCGCCCAACTGCTTGCAAAGCTGACGAAAGGGCTGGTCGGTGACCCCCGCCATCGGGGCGAGAATCAAGCCGTTGTGCAATGTATATGGGCCGATGCGTACCGCCGACATAGGACTTCCCTGTTGTGGGGCCGGATCATGAGAGTTCGAAAAAGGGTTGGCATGATACCCGCTCTCGATGACCGGATAAAGGCTGAATTGGATAAAATCTGAACAGTTCTTCCGTTATCGCCCGGTGATCAATCTGAGCGATACAGTCATAAATCTGTCGTCAATCCAGAGTTGTCCGTTAGTCTGATCAGCCGATTCACTCGGGCGAGTGGAAACTCAGACTGTAGTTCACCGCTTTCGGTCCTGGGTCGAGAATATCCAGGGCGATGTGAATCGGCGTCTGCGGTGGCATTTCCGCCACATCCTGCATCTCGCCGCCCAGGTACTCCCCGGGTTTGAAACTGCGGCTGGCAATCAGGTGGCCGTTGAGGTCGGCGAAGCGCAGCTCCAGCAGAGGGAAGGGTTGGGAGAAGGGCGCGCGGTTATAGATGATGGCGTCCACCACCAGCGCCCCGCTGAATTCCGGGTGGCTGCGCACCACCAGGTTGCTGCTCTTGATTCGGGCGATATCCACCCGGGATGGCACCGTACAGCCGAGCTCCGGGCACAACTCCTGGAACCACGGCCGGTACTGGTCCTGGCGTGCGAGCTCGTCGAAGTGATACGCGACGTATTGTCCGACCAGGCCGCCGGCGGCCAGCAGGATCAGCAGCAGCCAGAGCAGGCGCCGGCCCCAGGGGGAGCGGCGTTTCTGCCAATCGAGGTGGATCGGATCGTCCACCAGGTCCAGCAGTACATCCTCCTTGACTCCGGGCTCGCTGCGTTCGCGGCGCTTCTTGCCGGGGGAGGCTGCTGGCGATGGTTCGTCGTGTTCGTCGGCGTCTGTGGACACCTGGGCCTCGAAGGGTTCCAGGTCGTCGTCATGGCGCAGTTTCGGCGTCTTTGGCTCGTCATCCAGATCCGCCAGGTTGAAGGACAGCGAAGGCTCGGTGCGACTGGGACGGACCGGCTCAGGGGCGATGTCGTCCTGATGCGCCTGGGCCTTGAGGGGGGCGGGCTCGGACTCATCGTGTTCACTGGCGCTGCCGAACAGGCCGTCGGGCCAGTGGGCTTCATCGGCGCCCTGAGGGTCGCGACGGGCACTGAGGCTGTCTTCCTGGTGTTCGCGTTCCTGGCCAAAGGCCTTGGCCGGCTGGATCTCCCGTTGCTCGAGCTTGGCCAATTCCTCGTCGAGGTCCAGGTGATCCAGGTCCATCTCGGCGGCCGACCATTGTTTCTGGCTGATGGCGCGCTGGGGAGGTGCCGCCGCCGGCGTTGGTGCGGGGGCGGGCGGCTGCTCGGGTTTAGGCGTCGCAGCTGGCGCGGGCGCGGGTGCGGTTGCCGGTTTCGCCGCCGGCCTGGACGTTGCGTTTTCCTTGGCGGCGCGCTGCTCAAGCAACTGCCGCGCGGCGTTGAACACCTGCAGGCAGGAGCCACAGCGAACCACCCCGCGGGCCACGCTCAACTGAGCATGGCTGACACGGAACCTGGTTTGGCAATGCGGGCACTGGGTGACGAAACTGTCGGTCATGCGGCCATCCGGATTATGCAGGCGGCCATTCTAGCGCCGACGGCCGGTGATGCGCACCCAGCCATCGAGGGTGGCGATCGGATCCAGATCGAAGTCCTGGGCATAGGCCGCAGCCACTTCTTCGCCTTGTTCGGCGAGGATGCCGGAGAGTGCCAGGCGTCCTCCGGACTTCACCAGGCCGGACAGTTGCGGGGCCAGGGAGACCAGCGGGCCGGCCAGGATATTGGCCACCAGCACATCGGCCTGTACTTGTGGAAGTTGCTCGGGCAGGTACAGCGGGAACAGTTCGTCGGCAATACCGTTGCGCCCGGCGTTGTCGCGGGAGGCTTCCAGTGCCTGGACATCGATATCGGTGCCGACCGCTTGCTTGGCGCCCAGCAGCAGGGCAGCGATGGCAAGGATTCCCGAGCCGCAACCAAAGTCCAGCACGTTGCAGTCCTTGAGGTCCTGGCCGTCCAGCCACTCCAGGCACAGCGCGGTGGTCGGGTGGGTGCCGGTGCCGAAGGCCAGGCCCGGGTCCAGCAGCAGGTTGACCGCGTCAGGCTCCGGTGCGGCGTGCCAGCTTGGAACGATCCACAGGCGCTGGCCGAAACGCATCGGCTGGAAGTTGTCCATCCAGCTGCGTTCCCAGTCCTGGTCCTCGATGACTTCGCTGTGGTGCTCGGGCAACGGGCTGCCGGTCAGCAGTTCCAGGTGAGCGAGCACGCTGGCGGCTTCAGTGCCGCCTTCGAACAGAGCCAGCAAGTGAGTGTGGGACCACAGTGGCGTGGTATTGAGTTCGGGTTCGAAGATCGGCTGATCCTCGGCGTCCATGAAGGTGACCGAGACGGCACCGACTTCAAGAAAAGCGTCTTCATAGGTTTCGGCTTGTTCTGGGCTGATGGCGAGACGGACTTGCAGCCAAGGCATGGCGGGCACCTTTGAAAATATGTGATGTGCAGCCTAGCGGGCCGCGAGAAGCGCGCAAGTTTACGCGAGACGACCCGCAGGAGCGAGGGGGACGCCTAGTTCTTGCTCGCGTTGGCCGTTGATCGGGGAGGGCACGCAATGGCCGTTGTGCGGTTGGCGGGCAAGCTCGCTTGTACAGGGGCGCGCAGGGGCAAATGACAGATACGACAAGGCCGCTCGAAAGCGGCCTTGTCGGTGTGGCGAGTGCCGATCAGTGTTGCTCGGCCAGCTTGTGCTCGAGGTAGTGAATGTTCACGCCCCCTTTGCAGAAGCCTTCGTCACGGGTCAGATCGCGGTGCAGCGGGATGTTGGTCTTGATTCCGTCGACGACGATTTCGTCCAGCGCATTGCGCATGCGCGCCATGGCTTCGTCACGGGTCGCCCCGTAGGTGATCAGCTTGCCGATCAACGAATCGTAGTTCGGTGGAACCGCGTAACCGCTGTACAGGTGCGAGTCGACGCGCACGCCGTTGCCGCCCGGAGCATGGAAATGCTTGACCGTGCCTGGGCTTGGCATGAAGGTTTTCGGGTCTTCGGCGTTGATCCGGCATTCCAGGGCGTGACCGCGAATGACCACGTCATCCTGGGTGAACGACAGCTTGTTGCCGGCGGCGATGCTGAGCATCTCCTTGACGATGTCGATGCCAGTGACCATTTCCGAAACCGGGTGCTCTACCTGCACGCGAGTGTTCATCTCGATGAAGTAGAAGCGGCCGTTCTCGTAAAGGAACTCGAACGTACCGGCACCGCGGTAGCCGATGTCGATGCACGCCTTGACGCAGCGGGCGAAGACTTCCTGGCGCGCAGTCTCGTCGATGCCCGGTGCCGGCGCTTCTTCGAGGACTTTCTGGTGACGACGCTGCAGCGAGCAGTCGCGGTCGCCCAGGTGGATGGCGTTGCCCTGGCCGTCGGACAGCACCTGAACTTCCACGTGACGTGGGTTGGTCAGGAACTTCTCCAGGTAGACCATCGGGTTGCCAAACGCCGCGCCGGCTTCGGAGCGGGTCAGCTTCGCCGAGGCGATCAGGTCTTCTTCCTTGTGCACCACGCGCATGCCGCGACCACCGCCGCCGCCAGCGGCCTTGATGATCACCGGGTAGCCGACTTCACGGCCAATGCGCAGGGCGGTTTCTTCGTCTTCCGGCAGTGGGCCGTCGGAACCTGGAACCGTAGGAACACCAGCGGCGATCATGGCGTGCTTGGCGGAAACCTTGTCGCCCATCAGGCGGATGGTTTCAGCTTTCGGGCCGATGAAGGCGAAGCCGGAGTTTTCCACCTGTTCGGCGAAGTCGGCGTTTTCCGCCAGGAAGCCGTAGCCAGGGTGGATTGCGGTAGCGCCAGTGACTTCAGCGGCCGCGATGATGGCCGGAATGTGCAGGTAGGACTGCGCGGCTTGCGCAGGCCCGATGCAGACGGATTCGTCCGCCAGGCCCAGGTGCATCAGCTCCTTGTCGGCCTTGGAGTAGACGGCGACGGTCTTGATCCCCATTTCCTTGCAGGCACGCAGGATCCGCAGGGCGATTTCGCCGCGGTTGGCGATCAGGACTTTTTCCAACTTCGCAGGCTTCAACATCAAAGACTCTCCGCGGTTCAAACGATGGTGAACAGCGGTTGGTCGTACTCAACCGGCTGGCCGTCTTCGACAAGAATGGATTCGATCACACCGCTGGTTTCAGCTTCGATGTGGTTCATCATCTTCATCGCTTCGACGATGCACAGGGTGTCGCCCTTCTTCACGCTCTGGCCGACTTCAACGAAGGCTGGCGAGGTAGGCGAAGACTTGCGGTAGAAAGTACCGACCATTGGCGAGCGGGCCACGGTGCCGTTCAGCGCAGGTGCGGCGGGGGCGGCAGGAGCAGCGGCGGCGGCCGGGGCGGCAGCGGCAGGTGCAGCTACGGGGGCGGCAACCGGAGCCGGTGCGTAGTACTGCTGGGCTGGAGTCTTGCTGTGGCGGCTGATGCGCACGGACTCTTCGCCTTCCTTGATCTCCAACTCGTCGATGCCGGACTCTTCCAGCAGTTCGATCAGTTTCTTAACTTTACGGATATCCATGAATCATCAACTCCCAAGGGTCGGTCAGGGGCGTTTAGCTTGTTGTTCAAGCTGCTCTAGTGCGGCCTCCAGGGCCAGTCGGTAACCGCTGGCGCCAAGGCCGCAGATCACTCCCACCGCAACGTCGGAGAAGTAGGAGTGATGGCGGAAAGGTTCGCGTTTGTGCACGTTGGACAAATGCACTTCGATGAATGGGATGCTCACTGCCAGCAGCGCGTCACGTAATGCGACGCTTGTATGTGTAAAAGCTGCTGGATTGATCAAAATGAAGTCCACGCCTTCATCGCGGGCGGCATGGATACGTTCGATCAATTCGTACTCGGCATTGCTCTGCAGATACTGCAGATGGTGCCCGGCATCACGGGCCCGCTGCTCCAGGTCCTGGTTGATCTGGGCCAGGGTGGTTGCACCGTAGACCCCCGGTTCACGGGTGCCGAGCAGGTTCAGGTTGGGGCCGTGAAGCACCAGTAGGGTGGCCATCGGTTGTTCCTTGTTATCGGGGTGCTGTTGTCAGAACCCGGCGACTATGCCGGAAAGACTTTATGACTGTCCAGTTCTCTGCAATAGCCAGCACGATGACCGATGTTTGCGCAAAATATGTGACCAAGCACTTAAATCCGGTCATTTGCCAGCAGGGTGAGAGCGCTGCACTCCCGGCCAGCCGTTTCGCCGATGATGGGGCGTTTGTCAGGGAAAACCGGGGCACAGGCAGAGCTTAGACGCGGAAGGCTTGCACCGCCGTATGCAATTGTCCCCCGAGGTCCAGCAAGTTCTCGCCCTGGGCCCGGCCTTCGCCAATGCGCAGCAGGTTGTCGCCGCCCAACTGATGGATGCGCTCGCTGTGGTCGCGGATCTCGCTGACCGCGCCGCTTTGCTGGGCGGTGACATCGGCGATGCGCACGGCGGTGTCGGCGATGGTCTGGATCGCCCCGACGATTTCGTCCAGGGCACCGTCGGCGGCCTGGGCCTGGCTGGCGGTGGCTTCGGCGTGTTCCACCTGGGCACGCATGCCTTGCACCGATTGTTGCGCGGCGGCCTGCAGGCCGGCGATCAAGGTCTGGATCTCTGCCGTAGCGCCGGCGGTACGCTGGGCCAGGGAGCGCACTTCTTCGGCGACCACGGCAAAGCCGCGGCCCATTTCCCCGGCGCGAGCGGCTTCGATGGCGGCGTTGAGGGCCAGCAGGTTGGTCTGTTCGGCAATGGAGCGGATCACGGTCAGCACGCCGCCAATGGTGGCGGACTCCTGGGCCAGGTGCTCGATCATCTGCGCGTTGCCCTGTACCTCGCCCACCAGGGCGTGCAGCCCGGTCAGGCTCAGGCCTATGACTTTCTGCCCCTGTTGCACCGCAAGGCCAGCGCTGCGGCTGGCGTCGGCGGCCTGGCTGGCGTCACCGGCAACCTGCTGGATGGTGGCTTCCAGCTCCCCCAGGGCATCGCGGATCTGCGCGGTATCGCCGGCCTGGCGCTCGGCCCCGCTGTGCAGGCCGCTGCTGAGGTCAGCCAGGGCGCGGCTGCTGCCGGCCACTTGCTCGGCGTTCTGGCGAATGGTGCCCACCAGATCCACCAGGTAGGCCCGCAGGCGATTGAGGGATTCTTCGATGGCGTGCAGTTCGCGGTTGGTCTTGCCCAGTTGGATCGGCCGGCTGAAGTCGCCTTCGGCCCAGGTCGACAGCGCCGGGGCCAGGTTGGTCAGGACCCGGGCCAGCTTGCGCTGCAAGGTGTCGATGACCAGGGCGATCAGCAGGATCAGGCCGATCATCAGCCCCTGGATCAGCCGTACCTCGTCCTGGATCTGGCCGTGCTGGGCCCGCACCGCCGGTTCCAGCTCGGCGATGGCCTGGCGCACGGCGGTGATCTTCAGCAGGGTCGCGGCACTCAGGTCGGCGCGTTTCTGGATCTGCTCGCGGGTGCGCTGCAGTTCCGCCGGGTAGCGGTTGAGCAGGCTGTGGAGTTCGCGCTTGAGGCCGATGCCGGCGTCTTCGGCAGTGGCTTTCTGGGTGTTTTCCAGGCCCATCAGGGCGGCAAAGTCATCGGTGCCCGATTCGTTGCTGGCGGCCACCCCTAATAAAGGCAGGGCTTCGAGCCGGTCGGCCTGGGCCTTGATGTTGTTGACTTCGCGTTCGACATCGGCGGCCAGTTCGCTGCGGCCGCTGCTCACCAACTTGTCCCGGGCCAGGGACAGTTTGCCCAGGTGCTGCGCCGCGGTGAGCAGCAAGGGCAGGTAAGTGGCGCCTTCTGCGGTCTTGGTCCCGCTGGCGTACTGGCTGAGCTGTTCCAGGCTGGCCCCCAGCTCCCGCTCGGCCTGCAACAGCAGGGCCTGGGGATCGCCGGCCAGCTTGCCCGCGGCCAGCAGGTCGGTCTTGCTGAAGTCATCGAGGCTGGCCAGGCTCGGGCGCAAGCTTTGCGCGAGCTGCGGCGGCAGCTCGGTCAGTTCGCCTTGCAGGGCCTCGATGGCCTGGGCTGCGCTGCTCAGGCGCAGGGCGTCGCCGCTGGCCAGGTAGTCTTCGATATTGCGCGCTACCTGGTTTTGAAACTGCTGGGACAGTCCCAGGTAGCGCTCCATCAGCAGATAGGGGCGCTCCAGGGCTCGTTGCGACCACCAGAGCGTGGCCCCCAGGGCCAGGCAGACGGCAACTAACAACAGGGTATTGAGATTGGTCAGCAGCTTCAGGCGCATCAGGGCTCTACCAACGGCAAAAATGGTAAGCGCCTGAATTTATTGCGTTTGTATTACAAGGTTATGACCGAATCTGTGGATTCGGATGAAAAGATGGCACTTTGACTTGATTGCCGTGCGGCCTGCACTCGGTTGCGTCCGCCGTGCTTGGCGCGGTACAGCGCCTCGTCCGCCTGGCTGGCCATCATCAGGCTGTCGGAGTCTTCCTGCATCTCCACCACGCCGGCGCTGAAGGTGCACCACAGGTCTTGAGGCTGGGCCGGGTAATGGATCTCGGCAAAGCGCTGGCGGATTTCGTCCAGGACCTTGCAGGCGGCGTCCTGATCGGTGTCGGGCATGACGATGGCAAACTCTTCGCCGCCGTAGCGGCCGATGAAGTCGGTCTTGCGCAGGCGCTGCTTGAGAAACAGCGCCAGGCTCTTGATCACCCGGTCGCCCATGGGGTGGCCGTGGCTGTCGTTGACCCGCTTGAAGTGGTCGATGTCGAGCATGGCGAAGCTCAGCGGCTTGCCCTCGCGGCGGGCGCGGAAGCTGCAGTCTTCCAGCAGTTGCAGAATGTGGGTGTGGTTGTACAGGCCGGTGAGGCTGTCGCGGACCATCCGTGCCTTGAGGTTGCGGGCCCGGGCGGCGCGGTTGCGCACGGTGGTGATCAGGTGCCGCGGCTTGATGGGCTTGGTGAGGAAGTCATCGCCGCCTTCGCTCATGGCGTCCAGTTGCTTGTCCAGGTCGTCCTCGGCGGACAGGTAGATGATCGGCACACTGACATAACGGTCGTTGTGGCGGATCACCTTGGCCAGCTCGGTGCCGGTGCAGGCCGGCATGTACATGTCGAGGATGATCAGGTCCGGCTGGAAGTCCGCCAGCTCGGCCATGGCCTGGATCGGCTCGATCAGGGTGCGGGTGACGATCCCTGCGCTGTTGAGCAGGCGCTCGGTATGCAGCGCCTGGGCCCGGGAGTCGTCGATGATCAGCACCTTGTAAGGCTCGTACTGGGCGACGCAGGTCAGCACTTCGATCTTTTCCAGCAAGCTGGAAGCTTCCAGAGTGCCAGTCAGGAACTCCTGGCCGCCGGCGCGTACTGCCGCCAGGCGAGTCGGGGTGTCGGTTTCATGCAGGCTGAAGAACAGCAGCGGCAGTTTCTGCTCCAGGCCGACCTGGGCTTCGGCTGCCAGGGTCAGGCCCATGCCGGGGCCGCAGAAGTCCACATCAATGACGATCGCCGCCGGCAAGCGCTCGACCATGGACGAACGAAAGGCGGCGATGCTGTCCAGGGACTGGGCCGTGAGACCAAAGAATTCCAGTTGCTTGGCCAGGCGCTCGGCCCGGTCGTGATCCTGCAACATCACATAGATAGGTTTGCGCAACGGCGGCAGGAAGGTCTGTTCCAACTGGTCGCCGTGGCGCAGGCCGGTGCGCGACAAACGCTGCATCAAGCGATTGAGGTCGGTGATCAGGTTGCTGCTCAGGCGACCGCGATTGGCATCTACAGCCTCCAGCGATTGGCTGATGCTGCGGGCCAGTTGGGTATGTTCGGGTTGCTCGAAGCGTTCAGCGAAACGCAGCAGGCGCAGGTTGGCTTCGCACAGTTCCGACATGTCGGTGGTGGACCATTCGCTGCGTTGCAGACGCTGCCATATCTCAAGAATCTGACGTGCCTGATGAATTACCCGCTGGGCAAAGTGGTGCTTGAGGCGCTCACGGCTGGGGTCTTCTGGCTCGGTCATATCCTGACTACTAGGTAGGGTGCATGCTGAGGTCGACTGGTGGCTCTATGCTAGCACCACTTTTGTGTCCCATGAGTGTCGTACGTCAATAATGTGCAAGGCGGGGTTATTCAGTTCTTGACCCACTGGTCGCATAGGCTCTGGAGTGTGCTTCATTTATAGTGACCGCCTGATTCGCAATCATTGCGCGGCGCGCATTTGCCGGAAGATATATCCCGTCAAGGCAAGGCACGATGGAGTAGGGTTGTGGTCGAACCGATGAACCCAAGTGATTGAAAGGACATAGCCATGCTGGATTGGAAGAATCGCGCAGGTAGCGCGCCGGATCGTGCTGCCGAACCCAAGTCGGCGACACGCAGCTATTTCGGTGGCCTGCTGTTCAGTCGTGCCCTGGCCACCTTGCTGGGCCTGTACCTGCTGGTCACGGGCGGCCTGGGCTGGTACTGGAGTCAGGAACCTGCGCTGTTCCCGGTCCAGCAGAACGCCCAGATCGCTGCCGAGAAGGAAGGCCGGCAGATGGTGGTGGGCTACACCACCGTGGAAACCCTGAAGACCGTGGTCGGTACCTTGCTGGACAAGCCGGGTGGCTATATCTCCAACGACCGTTTTCCACCGGGCCTGTGGATGGACAACATGCCAAGCTGGGAATATGGCGTGCTGGTCCAGGTCCGCGACCTGACCCGCGCCTTGCGCAAGGACTTCGCCCGCTCCCAGTCGCAGTCCGCTGAAGACTCCGACCTGGCCAAGGCCGAACCGCGCTTCAACTTCGACAACAAGAGCTGGGTGCTGCCGTCCAGCGAGTCCGAGTACCAGGACGGCATCAATTCCCTTAGCCGCTACCAGGCTCGCCTCTCCGATCCAAACCAGAAGACCGCGCAGTTCTATGCCCGTGCCGACAACCTCAACAACTGGCTGGGTGATGTAGGGACGCGCCTGGGCTCGCTGTCGCAACGGCTGTCGGCCAGTGTGGGCCGGGTCAAGCTCAACACCGCACTGAAAACCGAAGTGCCGGCCCCGGGCCAGGGCCCGCAGGTGGATGAAGAAGTGGTGGAAACCCCATGGATGCAGATCGACAACGTCTTCTACGAGGCCCGTGGCCAGGCCTGGGCGCTGTCGCACCTGCTGCGTGCGATTGAAGTGGACTTCGCCGACGTGCTGGCGAAAAAGAACGCCACGGTCAGCGTGCGTCAGATCATCCGCGAACTGGAGGCCTCCCAGGAGCCGGTCTGGAGCCCGATGATTCTCAATGGCAGCGGCTTTGGCGTCCTGGCCAACCACTCGCTGGTCATGGCCAACTATATTTCCCGAGCCAACGCGGCAGTCATCGACTTGCGCCAACTGCTCAATCAAGGCTGATCCATGGTTGCGACCACCAATGAGGCGGCCCATCGCGCCGCCTCCGACGCTGAAGAAATAGCCTGGGTCGATGGCGAAGACCAACTGCTGGGGGCCATGGTCCGCTCGGAGCTGCGCGAGCGCGGCCTGATCGGGCGTGGCACCTACATCATGCTGTTCAATTCTGCCGGTGAGCTGTGCGTGCACCGGCGTACCCTGAGCAAGGCCATCTACCCGGGCTATTGGGATGTTGCCGCCGGTGGCATGGTCCTGGCGACTGAAAGCTATGCCGAATCCGCGGCCCGGGAACTGGAAGAGGAGCTGGGGGTGAGCGGCGTCGAACTGACTGCCCATGATCACTTCTTTTTCGAGGACACCGGCAACCGTCTCTGGTGTTCGGCGTTCTCTGCCGTGTGGGACGGTCCGCTGCGTTTGCAGCCGGAAGAAGTCCTGGAAGCGCACTTCATTCCCCTGGATCAGGTGCTGCGGGAAATCCACGAAAAGCCCTATTGCCCGGACTCCTTGGCCGCCTTGCAACGTTATCTGGCCCGACGTCGTTAAAGTTGCATAAATTGACGCTGATTGGCTCTTAGCAACCGGGCTTTTTGCCGTTACACTGCGCGACTTTTCAAGCTGAACCGATGCTGCTTCTTAAATAAGGGCGCCCGGCTCAGTAGCGCTGCCCCTGCCTGAGTGGGGCTTCGCGGTCGATGGCACCGCCATGTGCTTCGACCAGTCTTTGTCCTCCCAAGAGGATTGCCGGTGGCCAAAAAAGCCGCATCCTTCGCCGCCCTTGGTGGCCTGGTGTTTTCCACCGACGCAGGTCGACATTGCCCGGACTGTAGCCAGCCGGTGGCCGCCTGTATCTGCAAACAAACCGTGATTCCTGCCGGCGACGGCATTGCCCGCGTGCGTCGCGAGAGCAAGGGTCGTGGCGGCAAGACGGTGACCACCATCACCGGCGTGCCTCTGGCCGAAGACGCCCTCAAGGAGCTTGCCACCACGTTGAAGAAACGCTGTGGCACCGGTGGCGCCTTGAAGGACGGCGTCATTGAAATCCAGGGTGACCATGTCGAGCTACTCTTGGCGGAACTGGTCAAGCACGGTTTCAAGGCGAAGAAGTCCGGCGGCTAGCAGCCTCTGTGAAAACCACCTCTGACTGGACGCTGTCTTGATTGGCTCAGGACGCAGGTGTCGTCTCCATGGTTTTCACAGAGCCTGTTCATGAACGGTTTCTAAACTCAGCACGGCAGGCGCGGTCTATTGCGCTTGCAGGCTAATCGTCATTTTCATTCTTTAGACTGCGCCGACCCCGGATTGGGGTGGCGCTCTATGACTTCTTTATAGGGGACTTCGATGTCCGTACGACGCACACGTAAAGACGATGGCAGCCAATGGACCGTTGCGGACAGCCGCAGTGTCTACGGGATTCGCCATTGGGGGGCCGGGTATTTCGCGATCAATGACGCCGGTCGCGTCGAAGTTCGTCCGAATGGCCCGAGCAGTTTGCCCATCGATCTGTTCGAACAAGTCGAGGAGCTGCGCAAGAGCGGCTTGTCCCTGCCTTTGCTGGTGCGCTTCCCGGACATCCTCCAGGACCGTGTACGCCAGCTGACCGGCGCTTTCGACGCCAACATCGCGCGCCTGGAATACCAGAGCAAGTACACCGCCCTGTACCCGATCAAGGTCAACCAGCAAGAAGCGGTGATCGAGAACATCATCGCCACCCAGAACGTCTCCATCGGCCTGGAAGCCGGCTCCAAGCCGGAGCTGCTGGCGGTTCTGGCCCTGGCGCCCAAGGGCGGCACCATCGTCTGCAACGGGTACAAGGACCGTGAGTTCATTCGCCTGGCGCTGATGGGCCAGAAGCTTGGCCACAACGTGTTCATCGTCATCGAGAAAGAGTCCGAAGTGGGCCTGGTGATCGAGGAAGCGGCCTCCCTCAAGGTCAAGCCACAGGTGGGCCTGCGGGTGCGTCTGTCGTCCCTGGCGTCGAGCAAGTGGGCCGACACCGGCGGCGAGAAATCCAAGTTCGGCCTGTCGGCGGCGCAACTGCTGTCGGTGGTGGAGCGCTTCCGCGCCGCCGGCCTGGACCAGGGCATCCGCCTGCTGCACTTCCACATGGGCTCGCAGATCGCCAACCTGGCGGACTACCAGCACGGTTTCAAGGAAGCCATCCGCTACTACGGCGAACTGCGCAACCTCGGCTTGCCGGTGGATCACATCGACGTCGGTGGTGGCCTGGGCGTGGACTACGACGGTACCCACTCGCGCAACGCCAGCTCGATCAACTACGACATGGACGACTACGCCGGCGTGGTGGTGGGCATGCTCAAGGAATTCTGCGATGCGCAGAACCTGCCGCACCCGCACATCTTCTCCGAGAGCGGCCGTTCCCTGACCGCCCACCACGCCATGCTGGTGGTGCAGGTGACCGACGTCGAGAAACACAACGACGACGTGCCGAAGATCGAAAACAAGGAAGAGCTGCCGGAAACCGTGCAATGGCTGGTGGACCTGCTGGGTCCGACCGACATCGAGATGGTCACCGAAACCTACTGGCGCGCCACGCACTACATGAGCGACGTGGCGGCCCAGTATGCCGACGGCAAGCTGACCCTGGCCGAAAAAGCCCTGGCCGAGCAGTGCTACTTCGCCGTGTGCCGTCGCCTGCACAACTCGCTCAAGGCGCGTCAGCGTTCCCACCGCCAGGTGCTGGATGAACTCAACGACAAGCTGGCGGACAAGTACATCTGCAACTTCTCGGTGTTCCAGAGCCTGCCGGACACCTGGGCCATCGGCCAGGTGCTGCCGATCCTGCCGTTGCACCGTCTCGACGAAGAGCCGCTGCGTCGCGCGGTGCTGCAAGACCTGACCTGCGACTCCGACGGCAAGATCAAGCAGTACGTCGACGAGCAGAGCATCGAGACCAGCCTGCCGGTTCATGGCCTCAACGAGGGCGAGGACTACCTGCTGGGGATCTTCCTGGTGGGCGCCTACCAGGAAATCCTCGGCGACATGCACAACCTGTTCGGTGACACCGACTCGGTGAACATCTACCAGCGGCCCAATGGCAGCGTGTACCACGCCGGGATCGAGACCCACGACACCATCGAAGACATGCTGCGTTACGTGCACTTGTCGCCGGAGGAGTTGATGACTCATTACCGCGATAAAGTGGCCAGCGCCAAGATCAGCGCCGCCGAGCGCACCCAGTTCCTCGACGCCTTGCGCCTGGGCCTGACCCGCTCGTCCTACCTGTCGTCCTGAAGGCCCGGGCATCCCCAGTGATGCCTGTTCCGTTCCGGCACAAAGCCGCGCCCTGCGATGGAGGGCGCGGCTTTTTTTTGAACTGTTTCCAGGTTCGCCACGCAAGAGGGGGCCCCGTTCCATTTCAGCTAGCCTGCAAAGAGGCGTCCATGGTGGGCGCAACGAGGCTTGCTGATGCTCAATACATCGAAAGGCGCCTGGCGTCTGCTGTTCGGCACCCTGGTGCTCAGCCTGCTGGCGGCCTGTTCACCGCTCAAGGCGCTTAATTCCCTGACCCCCGACAGCACCTTTATCAAGACCCGGGACATTGCCTATGGCATCGATCCACGGCAGAAGCTGGATGTCTATCAGCCCCGGCAGGCGGTTCCCGGTGCACCGGTGGTGGTGTTCTTTTACGGTGGCAGTTGGAACAGCGGCTCGCGCAACGACTACGACTTTGTCGGCGAGGCCCTGGCCTCTCGGGGCATGGTGGCGGTCCTGGCGGACTACCGGCTGTATCCACAGGTGCGCTATCCGGCCTTTCTTGAAGACGCGGCCCGTGCCGTGGCCTGGACCCATGAACATATCGGCGAGTTTGGCGCCGACCCGCGGCGGTTGTATCTGATGGGGCATAGTTCTGGTGCCTACAACGCGGCCATGCTCGCCCTGGACTCGCGCTTGCTGGGGCAAGTCGGGCTGACGCCGCAGATCATCAAGGGCTGGATCGGCCTGGCCGGGCCCTATGACTTTCTGCCGATCCGCAACCCTGAGGTGCGCCCGGTGTTTTTCTACCCTGATTCGCCGCCGGACTCGCAGCCGATCAACCACGTCAGCCGTGGCGCGCCGCCGGCGCTGCTGATAGCGTCCGATGATGATTCGCTGGTCAACCCACAGCGTAATACCGGTGGCCTGGCCAGCAAGCTGCGAGCGGCAGGAGTACCGGTGCAGGAGTTCTATTTCTCCCGCACTGGCCACGCCACGCTGGTGGCCGCCTTGTCTCGCCCCTTGCGTGGGCTGGCGCCGGTACTGGATCGGGTCAGTGGTTTTGTCGAGTCGACGCCGACTCAGTGAGCCCCGGCAAACCAGCCGTCGCGCCGCTCCAGGTGCCAGGCGAAGGCTGCCAGGGTCAGGCTGCGCAGGAGCATGAACAGCAGAAAGGTCAGCCACAGGCCGTGGTTGCCGAAGCCTTGCAGGCCCCAGGCGAAGGGCAGTAGCAGGAGCACAGTGAGGAGCATGCCGTTGCGCATTTCCCGGGCTCGGGTGGCACCGATGAACAGGCCGTCCAGCAGGTAGCTCCAGACGGCGATCAGGGGCAGTACGGCAAGGTAGGGCAAATAGGTGAAGGCGGTCTGGCGGACCTCGGGAATGTTGGTCTGCATTTCGATGAACAGGTGGCCGCCCAGCAAGAACATCAGCGCGAATCCCAGGCTGGCCAGCAATGACCAGCCACCGGCCACCACCAGCGAACGGCGCAGGGCCTGGCGATCGTGGGCGCCGATGGCGTGGCCGCACAGGGCTTCCACCGCGTGGGCCAGTCCGTCCAGGGCATGGGCGGTGAGCAACAGGCCGTTGAGCAGCAGAGCGTTGGCTGCCACCGTGGCATCCCCGAGGCGGGCGCCTTGTACGGTGATCAGGAAAAACACCGATTGCAGGGCCAGGCTGCGGATGAAGATGTCACGGTTCACTGCCAGCAGCGGGCGCCAGCTCTGCCAGCGGCGCAGCGCGGCCCAGACGATCCGTCCCGGATAGGCGCGCAGGGCCGGCCGGGTCATGGCCAGGCCGATCAATGCCCCGGTCCATTCGGCGATCACCGAGGCCCGGGCCGAGCCCACCACGCCCCAGTCCAGGCCCAGGACGAACCACAGGTTGAGCGCGATGTTCACCAGGTTGGTACTGAGCAGGATGGCCAGCGGTGCCCGGGCATTCTGGGTGCCGAGGAACCAGCCCACCAGGGCGAAGCTGGCCAGGGCCGCTGGCAGGCCCAGCAATCGAGTGTGGAAGAATGCCCGGGTCATCTGGTCCAGGCCCGCCGAGGGTTGCATCAGGTGCAAGGCCGCGCCGCTCAGCGGCACGCCGATGGCCCCCAGCAGCAGTGCCAGGCCCAACGCCAGCAACAGGCCCTGGAGGAGGATCTGGCGCAGGGCGGCACCGTCGCCGCGGCCGGCGGCCTGGGCGGCGAACCCGGTGGCCCCCATGCGCAGAAAACCCATGGCCCAGGCCAGGAAGGTATAGAGGCTGGCGCCTACTGCCACGGCCCCCAACTGATGGGCGTGGGGCAGGTGACCGATCACGGTGCTGTCCACCAGGGCCACCAGGGGCACGGAAATATTCGACAGGATCATCGGCGCGGCCAGGGCCCAGACGCGGCGATGGGTGGGGCGATGATGCCAATCGGTGATCAGGGGGGACATGCGGGCTCCTTGCGAGAGCCGGCATTGTAGCCTCGGCGACGAGAGGCGCCGAGGTTTCAGAAGGGGATCAGTGAATGATCCAGCTCAGCAGCCAGAGACCGAGCACCAGCCAGATGATGCCGAGGATGATCGAGGCGCGCATGAAGGCGCGGATCGCCGAGTAGAGGAACATCAGGCCGATGATCAGGCCAATGATGCTGACAATGGAGGTGTCCATCCCCAGGGCCCGGGACAGTCCGTCGACGAAGTTGCCACCGGCGTGGGTCAGGGTATTGAACAACCCGCTGAGCAGGTCGACGATAAACCGGATGACCGAACCTATGGCCTGGCCAAGCCACTCGAAGAAACTTTCTACCTGCATGTGTGCGTCCTGATGAAAGAGGGGGCGGGTGCCCGAGCTCAACCTTGGGCCATGAATGCCCGCAGCGAGTTCCCTGTTAAGCATAGAAGCTGCCGGGGCCGCTCATTCTGTAGGAGCCGACCGGCCGGCGAAAGCACTCTTGCGTCCCACGGCTATCCCCCGGAAGCTATACGCCTTCAGGAGACCCCGATGAATCTAGAGCAACTGACCCAACGCCTGCACGCCATTCGTGACCACAACGATTGGCGGCAATTTCACAGCCCGAAGAACCTGGCCATGGCCGCCAGCG
The DNA here is from genome assembly GCF_026016285.1 of Pseudomonas sp. B21-059. Classification (NCBI taxonomy): domain Bacteria; kingdom Pseudomonadati; phylum Pseudomonadota; class Gammaproteobacteria; order Pseudomonadales; family Pseudomonadaceae; genus Pseudomonas; species Pseudomonas sp. B21-059. The sequence continues at coordinate 757,502 of NZ_CP087201.1, forward strand.
TCGAGATGGCGGAGCTGGTGGAAATCTTCCAGTGGCTGACCGAGGAGCAGTCGCGGCAACTGCCCGCGGACAAGCTGGCTCACGCCGGACAGGAGGTAGGCGATATCGTCCTCTACCTGCTGTTGCTATGCAGTGAACTGGGACTGGACATGGACCAGGTGGTGCGCAGCAAGCTGGCGGACAGCGAACGGCGGTTCTGCTCATGAGTGATCGGCATTTCGACCAGTTGGCGACCCGTTTCGCCGAGAAGATCTATGGCGGCGCCAAGGGCGCGATCCGCCTTGCGGTGCTCCAGGCCGACCTCAAGGAATGCCTGCCCGAGCGGCCGCTGCGGGTGCTGGATATCGGTGCCGGCCTTGGGCACATGTCTCTGTGGCTGGCCCAGCACGGGCACCAGGTGACGCTGGCCGAGCCCGCCGCGCCGATGCTCGAAGGCGCCCGCCAGCGCTTTGTCGAGGCCGGTCAGCAGGCGACCTTCATCCAGGCGCCCTGGCAGGAGTTGTTGGGGCAGCTCACCGAGCCCTACGACCTGGTGCTCTGCCATGCGGTGCTGGAATGGCTGGCCGAGCCCCACGCGATCCTGCCGGTACTGCACCAACTGACCAGCGCCGATGGCTGGCTGTCCCTGGCGTTCTATAACCGCGATGCCCTGGTTTATCGCAATCTGCTCAAGGGCCACTTTCGCAAGCTGCGCAAGAACGACATGGCCGGCGAGAAGCAGAGCCTGACCCCGCAACAACCGCTTGATCCGCGCGAGCTGGCGGCGCAACTTGAGGGCTTGTGGCGAGTCGAAACCCAGAGCGGAGTGCGGGTTTTCCACGATTACATGCCGGTGGAATTCCAGGCTCGCGCCGAGCTGACGGATTTGCTTGAGATGGAATTGGCTCACCGCCGACACCCAGGTTTTGCCGGGCTTGGGCGTTATCTGCATTGGCTGTGCCGGCCGGTCTAACGGAGTGCGCAATGAAACGCCGCCTGGGTCTGATCTTCCTGTGTTCCGGGCTTGCCGCCTGTCAGGGCAGCAATCCCTACGTCGCCAGTAGCAAGCCCCTGCCACCGGCGCCGCCGCAAGCGGCCAACACCTTCGACCGCAGCGCCTATCCGGCGCCGCAACGGGACTATGGGCGCTACCGCAACTGGGCCTGGCTCAATGGGCGCCTGCCCAACGGCTCGGCCTGGGCCGACTCGGCGCAGATCGCCGAGGCGGTCAGCAATGCCCTGGATCAGCAGGGTTTGCGACCGGTGCAAGACCTGCGTCCGGCGGACCTGTGGGTCAGCGCCGACCTGCACCTGGAGAAGCGTCTGCGCCAGGTCCGGGACGATTATGGTTATGGCGGGTACGGGGGGTACAACCGCTACGGGCCGGGTTACGGCATGTACGGCAGCGTGCCGGTGGTGCGCACCTACGAGGTGGAGGTCGTGGTGGTCCGGGTCAATCTGTTTGACGGCGCCAGCGGCCAGCCGGTGTGGAGCGCCAGCGCCGAGACCAGCAGCAGGGGCAGCCTGAGTGAACGTGCCGATTCGCTGCGTGAGGCAGTGCAAAAGGCCATGGCCGCCTATCCTCCCAGTTAGTTGAACGATGCCCGTTTTTGCTCTTCACGCGGAGAAACAGCATGTTCCATCGAATCGCGTTACTGGTGTGTGCCGCCTTGCTCAGTGCCTGCGCTGCCGACCAGATCAATCATGACTTTGACGCCAGCCGGGACTTTGGCGCCTACCGCAGCTGGAGCTGGAAAGAACCCGCCCTGCAATATCGCCCCGACGATCCGCGCATCAAGAGTGACCTGACCGAGCAGCGCATCCGTCAGGCGGTGGCCGAGCAATTGGACCAGCGGGGTCTGCGCCCGGCCCAGGGCGGGAGCCGGGCAGACCTGAATGTCCAGGCGTATCTGATCGTCGAGGACCGTCAGCAACAGGTCACCACCCACTATGGTGGAGGCTGGGGTGGCCCATGGAATGGCTACTGGGGCGGCCCGATGTACAACGAGACCCGTAACATCACCTACAAGGTGGCGACCCTTCAGATCGACTTGCTGGACGGTAAGGACGGCAGGCTGGTGTGGCGTGGCAGTGATGAACAAATGCTCAGCAGCTCGCCCAATCCCGCCGACCGCACGACTGCGGTGCGTACTACGGTGATGCGAATCCTGCAGAACTACCCGCCGCACTGAGGCCTTTACCAGGCAGGAGCACCGGCTTTGGCAAGCGCCACAGGCAGCCTGTGGCGCGCCTTTGCGCCGACAGTCAGGCGAGCTGGCAGCCTGCCAGCACAGGCCCGGGCCTTTGACTACACTGCTGTGCATCGATGGAGAGTGCGCTCGGCTGCGAGCCGGTAAAGGAGTGCCCCGATGTCTCCTCTGAAGCGGTTTACCGGCCCGGCCCGTCAACGTGGCGCCATTGGCCTGATGGCGGCAACGACCCTGGGCCTGGCGCTGTTGCTGATGCTGCTGGTGGTAGACAGCGGCCGGCTCTACATGGAGCAGCGCAAGTTGCAGCGGGTAGCGGACAACGCGGCGCTGGAAGCCGTCAGCCGTGGCGGCAATTGCCTGGCCGGCCTGACGGCCGCCACCTATGTCGGGCAGAGTGCAGTGCGCAATGGCTTCGTCGTCGCCGCCGGCAATACCCTGACCACCAACTGCGGCTTCCTGAGCACCGGAGCCGACGGTTTGCGTACCTTCAATGCCAACCCGGCGCAGTCGGCGGCTGTGCAGGTAATCGCCACTAACACCGTCCCCATCAGTGTGGCCTCGGGTGTTGCTGCGCTGTTCTCGCCAGGTCCGATCAACCTCACCACGCAGCTCACGGCCACAGCCGTTGCGGCTGCACCAACGCCGCCGCTGGCGCAACTGAGCATTCGCAGCACCATCGCCACCGTCAACAGCGCCAACTCAGCGTTGCTCAATGCCCTGGTGGGCAACATGCTCGGCGGCAGCGTGAACATCAGTGCCGTGGGCTGGAATGGCCTGCTCAACAGCGATATCAATTTGCTGAGCTACCTCGACCAACTGGCCATCGACCTGGGCGTCGCCGCCGGCAACTACACCCAGTTGCTCAACACCCAGGCGAGCCTGACCCAACTGATCCAGACTGCCGCCACCGTGGTCCAGGCCAATGGTGCTACCGCCGACCTACTGGCGGCCCTGGGGAGCCTGCAGGCGGCGGTGAGTGCTCAGATACCGGAGCTGGAACTGGGGGACATCCTGAAACTGCAGACCGGTGCCGTGTCCACCGCGCTGGATGCCAACGTGCAGCTGTTCCAACTGCTGCAAGCGATGGTTCAACTGGCCAACAGCAAGAGCGCGGTGGCGGCGGTAATACCGGCCAACCTGCTGGGCCTGGCCAGTGTGACGGTCAGGGTCAAGGTCATCGAGCCACCGCAGTTCTCGGCGGTCGGTGACCCTCGGCTGGCCATCCTCGATCCGTTGGGGCCCAATCGCATCTATGTGAGCACAGCCCAGGTACGGACGCTGATTTCGGTCAACCTCACGGGCCTGTCCGGGGTGACCGGCCTGGCCAACGCCGTGCTGGGGCTGGTGGGTTCGCTGACGCCGACCCTCAACAGTGTCCTGAGCCTGGACCTGGCGGCCACCATCAACTCCGTGGGCTGCCTGCTGGGCGCCGGGTGCCAGCAAATCGACCCACAAGTGCTGCCTTCTCCGCGAATCGACATCAACCTGGAGTTGGGGGGCGCCAAGGCCTACGTCACCAACTACAGCTGTCCGACGGGCAACACCGGAACCAAAAGCCTCACGGCGTACAGCGAATCGTCCCTGGCCGACATCAAGGTCGGGCAGATTGATCCCAACACGACGTTCTCTTCCTCGACGCAACCTGTGGTGACGCCGCTGCCGATCATCGACCTGGGCATCTGGACCTGTCGCAAGATTCTCGGGATCGGCAGTTGCGGGCCGGCGCGCACAGCCTTCGCCGCCGGGGGCATCGGCATCAAGGTCGACAGTTCGCTGGGGCTCAGCCAGACCGGGCCGAACGTGGGGCGGGACCTGACTTACTCAAGCGGTGCGCCGGATTTTGCTGTCCCCCCGAACGTCAACCAGACGCCGAGCTACCAGAACGCTGCCCCGACCAACAACCTCGTCAACAGCCTGTCGGGCACTATCTCCGGGATCAGCCTGCAGGTTTACCAGCCGGTCAGCGCCAACCTCCTGGGTTCGGTAGTGGCGGGCGCGGGGGGGCTGATCAATGGTGTCACCAGCCTGATCATGCCGCTGATCAGCAATCTGCTGAGCCCCTTGCTCGATCCGCTGTTGAACAACCTGCTGGCGGCATTGGGGGTCAGCCTGATGGACGTCCAGGTCGGTGCCAACCTCACCTGCGGGCAGACGGGCAGGGCCTATCTGGTGATCTGATCCGCCTGGACAATTGGCAGCTCGATGCAAAAGCGCGCGCCGTCCTGGCCGTTGCTGACACTCAGGCGACCGCCCATGTTCTGGACTATGCCGTAGCTCACCGACAGACCGAGCCCGGTGCCGACGCCCACCGGCTTGGTGGTGAAGAAGGGTTCGAAAATCCGTTCCAGCAGCCGCGGGTCGATGCCACCGGCGTTGTCCTCGACCCACAGGCGCACCCACTGTTCGTCGCGCTGGCCATGTACGGCAATCCAGGGTTTGAAATCCTTCTGCTGCCCTTGCTTGCCCAGCAGGGCGTCCCGGGCATTCACCAAAAGGTTGATCAGCACCTGTTCCAACTGGTCGACAAAGCCCAGCACCTGAACCTCGAAACCCAGCTCGCTGATACGCAGTTCCAGCCCCTTGCCACGCATGCCCTCGGCCAGCAGCGACAGGGTCCCCTCGATGGCCTGGGCCGGATTGAAGGGCTGTTGCTCCACCTCCGAGCGCCGGCCGAATACCCGCATGTGGTCCACCACTCGAGCGGCCCGCTGGACCTGAGCGTCGATGCGATGGAGTTTTTCGGTCAGGTAGTCGACCTGGATATCGCCACTGTTCAGGCGCTTGAGCACATTGACGATGGCCATGCGCATCACGTTGAGCGGCTGGTTGATTTCATGGGCCAGGCCGGTGGCCATTTCCCCCAGGGTGGCCATTTTCGCGCTTTGCGTCAGTTGCTGCTGGGAACGCCGCACTTCGGTGTTGTCGCGGCCCACGGCCTGGATTTCCAGCAACTGCCCCTGTTCATCGAATACCCCACGATCCGACCAGACCCACCAGGCGTGTTCACGCCCTGGCAGTTGCAGGTTGATCTCGGCGGTGCTGACCGGAAACTCCGGGCTCAGCAACGTGAGCCGCCGTTCAAAACCCTCGCGCTGCTCGGCGGACAGCCACTGTCCGAGATTGCTCCCCGGCAGATCTTCGGCGGCGCACTCCAGGTAGGCCGCCAGCGGCCGGTTGCCGAAGGTCAGGGTCAGGTCCGGGCGGTAGCGGCAGATCATCGCCGGTGAGTCTTCCACCAGAATCCGGTAGCGCTCTTCGCTCTGGCGCACGTGCTCGGCGGCCAGGGTGGCTTCGGTGACGTCCAGCCACAGGCCAACCGCTTCCACCGGCAGGCCCAGGTCATTGCGCAGCAGCCGGGCTTCGTCCAGTACCCAGTGAAAGTTCCCCTGGCGATCCCGGAGTCGGTAGCGGGCATGGACATTGCCCTCACGCAGCAGTTGGCGACAGCGCTGGAAGTACAGGTCGCGGTCCTCGGGATGGACCCAGTCCGCCACGGCGCCTTCGTTGCAGTCTTCCAGGCTCCAGCCCAGCAGCGGTTGCAGGCTGGCGCTGAAAAAGCTCGGTTGCAGGGCGCCTTCCAGGTAGCGCTGGACATAGATCACCGCCGGCGAGCTGGCGATCAGGTTATCCAGGCGGGCATGGGCGGCAGCGGCTTGTTGCTGTTGGTTCTTGATATCGCTGATATCCAGCATGAACCCCACCAGCCGTTGCTGTTCCCCTCGTCCCAGGGCCTGGCCCTGCAAACGGTACCAGCGCGTCGCTGCGCTCGGGTCAGCTTCGTGCAGGCGGGCGCAGAGCAGCAGCGGCTTGCCCAGCTTCAGGGCCTGCAGGCGGCTGTTGAGTTCGGCGCGGTCGGCGGGGTGAATCAGTTCCAGCCAATCCTGGACGCTGAGTCTGTTGCTGTCGGCGGGCAGTTGCAGGCTGGCGGCCAGTGGCTTGGCCAGCAACACCTCGGCCGTGTCGGCGCGCAGTTCCCACCAACCGGTGCCCAGCAGCCCTTGCAGGGCTTCCAGGCGCTCCAGGTGCAGGTGATGACGCTGTTCCCGCAGGCGGCTGAGCAGTGGCCCGGCCAGGGCCGCAGTGAGCGCCAGCCAGTCGCGGTCCAGCAGGTTGGGCGCGTGTTGCTGTACGGCGTAACAGCCGCACAGCAGCCAGGCCGCGACGCCATGGTCGTCCCGGTAGGGCACCAGAAAACCTTCGCGATGACCGAAGATGCCCTGCAATCGCGGGTGTTCATTCAGGCCCTGGATTTGATTCAGATGCAGCGGTGTATTGCCGCTCAGGCTATCCAGGCCAGTCCCCAGGTCCTGGTCGTCATGCCACAACCGGGGCGAGTCATGGGCACTGTAGCAACTGTGGATGACCCAGCTTTGTTCCTGTTCGTCGAGCAAGGCCAGGCCCAGGCAGGGGATGTGCCAGTAGCGGGCCAGGTCGGCGAGCTGGTCGTGCAGCACGTCCGGCAGGCGGGTCAGGTTGCACAGGCGGATCTGTTCGCTGATCTGCGCGGCGAAGATCTGGCATTGCTCACGGCTCAGGGCCTGTTGGCGTTGCTGGATCAGGTCGCCGATGTCCAGCAGATGCAGCAACCATTGCGAGCCCCAGGGTTGGAGCCAGCCGCGCAGGTGCAAGGTCTTGCCACCCAGCCCGCGCAGGTCCAGGTCCAGCACTTGTCCGCTCCAGTCGGCGGGACGGCCTTCCAGGGCCAGGGTGCTGCCGGGCAGGATGTAGTCCAGCAGGTGCGGTGGTTCGGCGCTGGGGGGCAACTGGGCCAGCCCATGACGCAATGGCCCGCTGCTGGTGAGGACCCGGCCCTGGGGGTCGAGTACCAGTTGCAGGCCAACAGCCTGGGGCGGGACCCGGGACTCGTCGGCGGGGAGTGGCTGACGGCCCAGCAAGCGTCCAAGCAGCTTGTCACCAGAGGTCAAAATTGCACACTCGAGATGGCGCTCAGGTTGGTGGGCAGGTTGGGCACCGGGCCGACCACCGGTAATACCAGGCGCGGCAGTACCTGGGTGAGTTTCTGGGTGGGGTAGTCGATCCGTACTGTGAGTACGCCGTTGGCGTACACCGCGCTGTGGTCGGCGGCGGCGAAGTTGAAGGCCGGCGGAATCCAGTTGGTCTGGTTCTGCACCACGGTGTTGGCCAGGTCCTGCACCGTGGTGGCGTAGTCGTCGATATTGGGGTCGACCGCCACGGCCCGGCGCACGGCTTCAGCGGTCGCCTGGTTGAAGGACTGCATCAGCAGCAGCGGCAGGCTGTAGCTGACCAGGCCGTAAAACACCGCGAAGAAGATCACGAACACGGCGGCGAATTCGATCGCCACAGCACCTTTCTGCTTTCTAGGGAGGCCCGGTTTCATGAGTGCGTCTACCCTGACAACCACTATGTCCATTGAGCATAGGATCAATCCGGCAAAAGGAACCCTCTTAGGCGATGCATTTCTGGGTTTTGTGGATCTGGTTGGCAATCTGCGCGCTGCAGGATCTGCGTCAGCGGCAGATCGCCAACAGCTTGACTCTGGGCGTCGCGCTGCTGGCCGGCCTGTACCTGTTGTGGACCGGCAGTACCTGGCTGGGGGCCAGTGCCGCACAGGGTGGTTGGGCATTGTTGCTGGCCCTGCTGTTCACTTTGCCCGGGTATGCCATGGGGCGGATGGGGGCGGGGGACGTCAAGTTGATGGCGGCCCTGGGGCTGCTCTGCGACCCAGAGCACTTACTGGGGGCCTTTATCGGCGCTGGGCTCTGCAGCCTGGTGTGGTTGCTGATCGCGCCCAGGCTCTGGTTTCAGCAGAAACAAGGGCTTGCCCCCCAAGCGGGAGGGACCGGCAGGCGCTTGTCAAAAAAATACCCATTTGCCCCCTTTGTACTGGCTGGAATGGTCTTAACTGTGAGCGTGATCCATTAGTCGCCGGACTGATTAATGCGATGTACATAGTCGGAAAGTGGGTCTAGGTTTTTATGTGTAGCTGCCTGGATCATGCGAGGCAGGACAGGAGTGGCCAGTCGACGAATGGCCCGCACGGAGTAGCACGTGAACAAGCTCACCTCACAGATGAAAGTGCTCGTGGTCGATGATCAGCCACTGATTGTCGAAGAACTTTGCGAGTTTCTTGAAAGCAGTGGTTACCGTTGTGTTCCTTGCGAGTCCAGCCTCCAGGCGATGGAGTGCTTCAACAAGGACCCGGAAATCTCCCTGGTGCTCTGCGATCTGCACATGCCGGATATGGACGGCATCCAGCTGGTGCAGGAACTGCAGCGCCTGGCCGGCAAGCATCGGGTGTTCGAAGCCATCATGCTCACCGGGCAGGCGGACAAACAGGACGTGATCAAGGCCCTGCGCGCCGGCATTGCCGATTACTACCAGAAACCCATCGACCTGGACGAACTCCTCGAAGGCCTGCAGCGTCAGGAAGTCGCCTTGCAGGAGCGGCAGAAGAACCTGCACCTGGGGCACCTGAACCAGAAGCTGCAATTTCTTTCGGAGTCCATAGACGATCTCTACCAGGACCTGGACAAGGTCCGGCGTACCCCCGCCGCCAGTCGCAGCGAGGAGTCTCAGGGCGACAGCGCAGACGCTGATGCCATCGAGATTCCGGCCATCTTCAACCAGCTGTCGCCACGACAACTGGACGTGGCGCGACTGGTGGGCAAGGGGCAGACCAACTACCAGATCGCCTGTGAACTGGGGATCACCGAAAACACCGTAAAACTCTACGTTTCCCAGGTCCTGCGGCTGACCCACATGCACAACCGCACGCAACTGGCCCTGGCCTTGTCACCGAGCAATTCGGGGCTGCGCCAGCGGGTCACCGCCCACTGATAACGAGCAGTGCATGGCGGCGGTGATGAGCTCACCGCCGCTCGATTCCCTCCTGGCTACTTGGTTTCCACCTTGCCACCGGCATCCGGGTCGTACAGGTCCGGAATTTCGTAGTGGTATTTTTTCAACCAGCGTTGCAACGCCAGCTCACGTTCCGTGGGGGTCGCCGACTGTGGCTGCGGCGAGGCGGCCAGGTTGCGGCTTTGCAACAGCAGCCAGCCTTCGGTCTCCTGCTGCTGGGGCGAGGCGGGGCCTGCATCGATGGCTTGGGCAGCCAGAGGGATCGTCAGCAGGGCGGTGCAGCAGAGCATGGGCAGTTTCATTTCAGCGCTCCTTGGACGGCGTGGCCTCGGGCTGCAGGGTCGTGGAACCCTTCGCCACCTGGGGCACGGAGGCCGTGGTTGTCGCGGGTTTCCCCAGCGCCTCGGCGCGGGCCTGGGCCTGGGAAAATTGCTGGGGATTCAGGTTGGCCTGGCTGACCACTTCGGCGGCCTGCTTCCAGTTGTCCTGATAAAGCAACAGGGTCACCAGGTTGATGGCCGCCAGCGGCTCGGACTGCTTGAGCTCGATGGCGGTGAGGAATTCGAAGCGTGCATCTTCGATGCGCAACTGGTTGAGGTAGACGACCCCCAGGTCGTTGCGGATTTTTTCATTGGTCGGTGCCAGTCGCGCCGCCCGTTGCAGGTGAGCCTGAGCCTGGCCGTTGTCCCCCCGGGCCGCCGCCAATTGGCCCAGGCCATGCTCGCCCTCGGCGGCCAGGCAGGAGCCCAGCAGGCTGCGGTACAGTGGCTCGGCCTCATTACGGCCCAGCAGGCGGTAGACCCGGGCCTTGCGCACCCGCACTTCGGCGAGGTTGTCCGGCAGGTTCTGCAGGTTGGCCAGGCTGGCGTGCAGCTTGCCGTCGTTGGCCATCTCATCGGCGAGGTTCACCGCCAGCTCCTGCTCTGAGCTGAGCTTGGCGCAACTGGCGGAGTGGGTCAGGGCTGCCCACGGCACCTGGCCGTTGCTGGCGCATCCGCCGAGCAGCAACAAACTGGTGGCGACAATTATGGCTTTCATCAAATTCCCTCTAGGCAGCAAAGGCCCGGGCGATGGCGGTGAAGCCCGGCCCGGCCAGCACGATCAACAAGGCGGGGAAGAGAAACAGCATCATCACCACCGACATTTTGGCCGACATTTTCGATATGTATTCCTGCAGGCGAGTCAGGCGCCGGTCGTCGAGCAACTGCTTGAGGGCCTGCAGGGATTTCATCGCCCCGCCGCCTTGCAGTACCAGTTGCTGGAGAATCACACAGGTGTCGGTGAATTCGTCCACCGCCAGCAGGGTCGCGGTCTGGCTGAGCTCCTGGCCCAGCTCCAGGCCCGAATCGACCCGTGCCAGGATCAGGCGCAACTCGTGGGTCAGTTCCGGCAGCAGCTTCCCGGCTTCGTTGCTCAGGACCCGCAGGGCCTGTTCCACGGCCATGCCCGACTCGAACAGAATGCGCAGCAAGGGAATGAAGGTCGAAATCTCCAGGGCGATCTGTTTCTGCCGGCGGTGAGCGGCGTAGGCCAGGGCGCGCTTGGGCAGCAGATAACCGGCCCCGGCCGCCAGCATCGGTACCAGCCATTTGCTTTGCGCATTGGGGAATGCCACTTCCTGGACAAAGATCACCAGGCACACCGCCAGCACCGGGGTCGCGATCTGGCTGGCGGCGAACAGCGAGCGCTGGCTGGCGCGACGCCAGCCCAGACGGTTGAGCAGGGTCTGGGTCTCGCTGTCCATGCTGACGGCGCGCTGGCCGAAGCGGCTGTCGCCCAACTGTCGCAGCCAACTGCCCAGGCGGTTGTCACGAGTCAGGTTGCCTTGCAGGCGCTGGGCAACCTGGCGCTCGCGCCGGCGTTGCTCCAGCACGCCGTTGCCAAGCAGCAGCAAGGCACCTAAAAACAGCATCGCAGCGGCCAGCAGAAGCATTTCAGATACTCCTCAACATGCGCCACAGGGCCAGGCAGCCGAAGATCTGCAAGCACACGGCAGTGATCAGCATTTTCTGTCCGGAAGGGTCGTGCCACATGCCCAGCATGTAGCCCGGGTTGGTGAGCATGAAGTAGCCCACCAGCAGCAGCGGCAGGGTTCCCAGGACCCAGGCGGTCATGCGGGTTTCGCCGGTCATCGCGCTCAGTTGTCGGGCCCCTTGTTCCCGCTCGCGAATCAGCTTGATCAGGTTTTCCAGGAGCTCGCTGGCGTTGCCGCCATATCGGTGATTGACCTTAAGGCCCAGGGCGAACATGCGTAACTCGTCCTGTTCGTAGAACTCGGCGAAATCGTTGACCGCGTCCGGCAGATTGACCCCCAGTTGCACGTTGCGCTGGATACGCCCCATGGCTTGTTTCAGCGGATCGTTACTGGCCTCGATGGCTCCCAGCACGGCGTCTGCCAGGGTGCGTCCGGACTTCAGGCTGCGCACGCTGTGATCCAGCAAGGGCGGCAGTTGCTCGATCATGCGTTTGAGCCGGCGCTGGTACAGCCAGGCGATATACAGCCGCAACAGCAGCGGTGGGCCGAAGAGGCAGCCCAGCAGTCCGAGCCAGTCCCCCAGCAGGTAGCCCAACAACATCAGCACTGCCCACACCGCCAGCCACAGGCCCAGGCGCTCACTGGGCTGGCCCAGGCCGGCGCGGGCGAAGGCGCGCTCCAGGCCGATCCATGGACTGCGTTGCGGGCTCAGCTCGGGTTGCCCTTCGGCCAGCCGGTTGAGCACTCGCTCACGCTCGGTCTTGCGCACACCGTGGTAGAACAGCCAGCCGGAAAGCCCCAGCAGAATCAGGCAGATCAAGGTAAGCAGCAGGCCGATCATGGGCTACCTCGCCGGTTCAATTGACGCTCAGCCCGCTCTCGCGGCGCAGTTTGTCCCCCGCCGGGTGCAGCGCCTCGCGCAGGAAACCGAAGCCAAAGCCGCTGCGGCGATCCAGGCGGAACAGGGTGTTGGTGACATAGATGTCATCGCGAATGCCCACCACCTCCACCACTTCGCTGACGCAGCGCCGGCCATCGGGCAGGCGGGTCAACTGGATCACCACATCCAGGGCCGCGCAGATCATCTGCCGCAAGGTGCGCTCGGCGATCTGGCGACCGGTCAGGCCCACCAGGGTCTCCAGGCGCAACAGGGCATCCTGAGCGTTGTTGGCGTGTACCGTACTCATGGAACCATCGTGGCCGGTGTTCATCGCGGTCAGTACATCCAGTACTTCCACGCCGCGGATCTCACCGAGGATGATCCGATCCGGGCGCATCCGCAGGGCGTTGCGGATCAGGTCGCTGGCCTTGACCTCGCCATGGCCTTCGGCATTGGGCGGGCGGGTTTCCAGACGCACCACATGGGGGTGCCCCAGTTGCAGTTCGGCCACGTCTTCGATGGTCACCAGCCGTTCGTGGGGATTGATCAACTGGCTGAGGATGTTCAGCAGGGTGGTCTTGCCGGTACCGGTGCCGCCGCTGATCAGGATGTTGCAGCGTTTGCCCACGGCCTCCTGGAGGAACTCGAAGATCGCCAGGTCGATGGTCTGCATGGCGATCAGGTCGCTGCTCTTGAGCATGTCCTTGCGAAATTTACGAATCGACAGGCAGGGGCCGTCCAGGGCGATGGGAGGAATGATGGCGTTGACCCGGCTGCCGTCCGGCAGGCGCGCATCGACCATCGGCGAGGACTCGTCGAGGCGTCGGCCCAAGGGGGCAAGGATCCGTTGCATGACCCGCTCAACGTGGTGGGCGTCGATGAAACGCAGGTCGCTCTGGTGCAGCACGCCGTCGCGCTCGACGAATACCCGGTGCGGGCCGTTGACCAGGATCTCGGTCACCGCCGGATCGCGCAGCAGCACTTCCAGGGGGCCGAAGCCGGTCAGCTCATCGACGATTTCCTCCGCCAGCCGTTCCATTTCATAGCGGGAAATCGCCAGGTGCATGCGCGCGATGTACTCCGCCACTTTGTCGGTGACGAACTGCGAAAGGTTCTGCCGGGAGCTTTCCAGCAGGTTTTTCCCCGAGTCTTCGATGGCATCGATGATGTAGCGATGCAGCACCAGCTTCAGGCCTTCGTGATCGCTATTGCCCGGTGCCGGACGAGCCGGGGCGCCAAAGAGTTTTTCGCCGCTCATCTGCCCCCCATGATTCTGTTGAGCCAGCCGGCCTTGGGCTTGGTCAGGCCTTCGGAGCGCTTGGCCAGGCGTTCGCCCAAGGTGCGAATGCTTTGGGTCAGGCTCTCCCGGGGGGCCATTTCAAACAGGGTGACTCCCTGGTTCTTGGCGTTCAGGCGCACCTCCGGGTTGTAGGCCAGCACCGCGATCACTTCCAGGCCGAAAGTCTTGCCCAGGGTTTCGGAATCCGGAGTGACGGCGCGCAGGTAGCGGTCCACCAGCAAGCGTGCGTGCTCCAGTTTCATGCCCTTTTCGCGCCAGTGATTGAGGACCGCCAGGTTGCGCCGGCAGTCGAGGACATTCTGGTCGGTGCACCAGATCAGCTTGTCGCAATGACTGACGAAGGTCCGCAGAGCCTCGCTGTCGGGCTGGCCAACGAGGTTCACCACGATGTGCTGGAAGTGCTGGCGCAAGGCGCTGAGCAACATGTACAGCTCGGCTGCGCTGGTGTGTTCCAGGGGTTCGTCGTGACTGGCGTAGGCGAGGATGCGCAAGCCGGCTTCAGTGCTGGTGAAGGCGCTGTCGATCAGGGTGGTATCCAGGCGCCGCAGGTGGCGCAGGGCATCGCCGAAGTGGAACGAACTTTCCAGCCCCAACAGTGCCAGGCTGTCGCCACGGGGCAGGCCGAGGTCCAGCAGCAGAGTCTGCTGGCCACTCTTTTGCACCACCAGGGCCAGGTGCCCGGACAGGAGTGCGCCGTCGCTATCGGCTTGCGCGCCGTAGAGCACGGTCAGGCCGCCCATCTGGGTGTTGGGCGTCACTGCCGGCAGGCGTTTGCTCAAACGTCGGACCAGACCGGCAACTTCGCTGGAACGCGAGCCGTAGGCGACGAAGTCCCGGGCGCCGGCACGCATGGCGTTGAGGACCAACTGGTTGTCCATGCCATCGCCGAGGGCGACGATCGCCAGCATCGGCTTGGCTTCCAGGGCCCCTTCGATCAGTGCGGCCTGGGCCACCACATGCTCGCGGTCGAGGCCGACGAACACCAGGTTGGCGAAAGTCACGTCCACCAGCGCCAGCAACTCGTCGAGGCTGCCATCGGCCCCTACCACCTGGCCCAGAGGTGCCAGGGCGCCCTGCAGCCATTCAAGATCGGTGCTGTTGCGGGTGATGGCCAGGAACGTCTGGCTCATGTTCTGGCTCATTGCGATAGCCCGCTGCGCTTGTCGAAGTTGCCGTTCTCGAGGAAGAACATGCGATAGAAGTTCGGGTCGTAGCTGCGCAGGCGTTCACCGGGCAAGGCCGGCAGCTTGGCATCGGCGGCCAGGGGCTGGACCAGATGCGGAGTGACCACCATCAGCAGCTCGCGCTCTTCGCGATTGATCGTCGAGTCGCGGAAAAAGGCCCCCAGTACCGGGATGTCCCCCAACCCGGGAAACTTGCTCACCAGGGAACTGTTGCGGGTGCTGATCAGGCCGCTGATGACGAAGCTCTCGCCATCGGCCAGGGAGATGCTGGTGTCCGTGCGTCGTACGATCAGCGCCGGTACCACGGTCCCGGCGATGGTCACGCCGTTGCTGTAGTCCAGCTCGCTGACCTCCGGCGCCACTTTCAGCGAAATGCGACCGCTGTCGACAATGGTGGGGGTCAGGGTCAGGCGGATACCGAATTCCTTGTATTCGATGGTCACGCTGTTGCTAGCGGTGCTGGGTACCGGAATGGGGATTTCGCCACCGGCCAGGAAGCTTGCGCTCTGGCCGCTGAGGGCCACCAGGGAGGGCCGGGCCAGGGTGTAGGCGAAGCCGCTGCCTTCCAGGGCGTTGATCAGGGTCAGCACCCGGCCGTTGCCGAAGCCGATGTTGAAGGTGCCGTTGTCCAGGGGGATGTTGGTCCGCCGGCCACCGAAGGTCGGGGTGACGCTGCCGGCGGTGCCGGTGGTGACGGGAGCGGTGCCAGGGGAGCCGAACAGGAAGTTGTTTCCGCGGCCGAAGATCGAGGCACTGGCCTCCTTGAGCTTGGTGCGGCTGACCTCGACGAAGCGGATGTCGGTCTGTACCTGGCTGGGCAGCAACGGATCGTCGCTGATTGGCAAGCGGCTGGCGGTCATGTCGGCAGTGGCCCGGCCGCGGACGAACACCATGCTCTGGCGTGGAGTGCTGGAGCAGGAGGTCCAGACCATCAGGCTGGTGGCGCCGGGAGCCATGCCGGTGAGCAGAAAGGCCTTGTTGCCGTTGGCGTGGACATCGGCAACTTTCGGATCGCCTACCGCCAATCGAGTGATGACCACCGGGGACTGCAGCTCCTGTTGCAAACCTTCGCCGACTTCCAGCACGGCCGGTAACGGCGCCAGGCTCGAGCAGCCCGACATTGGCGCGGCCATGGCCGGGTTCCAGAGCCATTGGCCCAGACTCAGCGTCAGCAGTGTGGTGAACAGCGGCATGGAACGACTGCGCATGTCATGCATCCTTGCTCGATCAGGGGGTTTGTTGAGAGACCTGGTTGCCCCGGATGACCTCCACCGCCGAGCGTGGTCCGCCACCTTGGGCGAGCGGGCTACGGGGAGCTTTGCCGAGGGCCAGTTGAGTGAACTGGAACAGGTTGCTGTTGGCTGCATCGAGGTGTCCGATGGCGTCCTCGTTGCCGGCCCAGTAGTGGGCCAGGCGCTGCTCATCGCTGCTGCGCACGGCCAGTCGCAGCACGCCGACCTGGGTGGCGAGCATCAACCGGCTCAAGAGCTGCTCGGGTACGGCCAGAACCACCGTGCGGGCGGCGATCCGGCGCTGGTCCTGCTTGAGCTTCTCCTCGCGGGTCACCGCTGGGGCGGCGGGCTGTCCGTCATTGGTCAGTCCCAGTTGCTCGCCCACTGCCAGTACCCGCATGGCGGGCACGGCGATCTGTGCCGATTGCTGTGGATTGGTCGTGTCCTGACGCAGGAACAACAGCACGTCGACATAGTCCCCGGGGCTCAGTTGCCCGGCGGCGCCGATGACTTCATCCACCGCTACCGCCAGGGCTCGCTCATCGCTGCGAATCATTCGTGCCAGGGTGCCACCGGTCTCGAAGCTCTGGGCGTTGAGCCAGGTGCCGGCACTCAGTTGTCGCCAGGGCGTACGGCCCACCGCCTGATCAATGGCACTGAGGCTGCCGGCAGGCGCGGTGCGCAGTTTTTCCAGCGCCAGATCCGCGGCGGTGAGCGGAACGAAAGGTGGCACATCGCGCACCAGTACCACCACGGGTTGGCGGGTCTGGTCTTCGGCATTGCTGGTGACTTGTTCGACGACGCGGGGGGCCACCGGTTGAGCCGGTGGTGCCGGTTCGGGTTGACGGCTGAGGACCAGGCCCCAGTAACCGAAAAACACCGCACCCAGCAGCAGAAGTCCAGCCAGACCCATGGTGACGCGACTGTTCATGAAGGCTCTCCCTATCCTGCTGCACCACCAGCCCGTGATTCCAAACGAGTTAATTTCGCAATCAGGCAGCTATGAACATGCAACTATTTCGCTATGTGAAGGTAGTAGAGCTAGGACGAAATGCCATTAAGTCGTCGAAAAATAGCTAACAAAAGTATGAGTTGATTCAATGGGGCGAGTTTTTTGGCGCCAACCATCCGATTAATACTTTGTGATTAATCAGTTCTTACAGTTGCTGGTCCGGGCTTTGTTGACAATGCTCAGGTGGCACCGGGGAATTTTGCCCAGTGCTGTTCCAGTGGCGCCGTCTGGCGCAAAGGAGAGCTAGGATGATTCTTCAATATTTGTTGCTCAGGGCGCGCCTGTTTTTTGACCGCACCGAAGGCGCATCCGCGATCGAGTACGCGATTGTCGTAGCGATGGTGGCAGTGGTGGTCGTAGCGTTCGTTACCCCTCTGGGTGATCGTGTACTGGCCATCTTCAACAACATCCTGACCAGCCTTGGAGGCGACGCCGTCACCCGGCCTGAGCCTTGATCAGCGGAGTGGCCCAGGTGAGCAGCCGCTGGGCAGCGCTTTCGACAGACCTTCAAGCTACCCCCGGTTCCGTGCAGGCCTTCGGTTTTCTAGAACCGAAGGCCTGTTTGCGGTTACGCCACCGGTAGCCTGATGTTCGATGGCTGCGTTCAACCACGGGCGTGACGCTCACTCCAGGGTACTGTCCATGACCTCCCCTCAACCCACACGTCAGCAATTGTTGCTGGTGGACGACGAAGAAGATGCGCTGATGGAACTCGCCGAGCTGCTGGAGGGCGAGGGCTTTTGCTGCTTTACCGCCACCTCGGTGAAATGTGCTCTGGAACACCTCACCCAGCATCCGGATATTGCTCTGGTGATCACGGACCTGCGCATGCCGGAAGAGGGTGGCCTGTCGCTGATCAAGCGTCTGCGCGAGCACACCTCGCGCCAGCACTTGCCGGTGATCGTCATGTCGGGGCACGCCGACATGGATGACGTCAGTGACCTGTTGCGTCTGCAGGTCCTGGATCTGTTCCGCAAGCCGATCTATTACGTGCGCCTGCTGGAAACCCTCAATAATCTGTTTCCCCAACCCCGGCTGCATATCGTCGGTCCCTGACCTTCAGGCTTGCTCGGTCTTTTTTGCCGGCAAAAAAAGACCTGCTGGGGAGCAGGTCAAAATCACCCAACTGTTCAGAGTTGATAGCTGAAACTCAAGGTATAGCGCGGACGGCGGTTGTAGGTGTCCAGGGCTTCATCGGACATGGGCTTGGCGGCCTCCAGGGCGATGTTGTAGTGCTTGGTGTCGCCGAAGCGCAGACCCACAGCCGCCGATGACAGGTTGCTGCCCTTGACCGGCAACTGGTTGAACCAGGTCTTGGAGCGGTCCAGCACGACATAGGGTTGCAGTACCCGGACCCAAGGACCCGCGCGATGGAAGCTGTAGTTCACCTCATAAGCCACACCCCAACCCTTGTCACCGGTGGCCTGGTCATCGGGATAACCCCGCGCGAAGTTCTGTCCGCCAAAACTGGCCCGTTCACTGTCTGGCAGATTGTCATCGCTCCAGTACAGGGCTGCGGAAAGCACCCCCTGCCAATTGTCGAAGAAACGGTCGCTCTGTACCCCCGCCACACGCAGGCGGAAGAAATCCAGATCGTAGAGTGCGTTGTTGGTCTTGGCTCCCATGCTGTCCAGGCCCTGGTAGAGACCGGCGCTGAGGATTCGCAGTTGGCGCGGATCGGATTTGCTCCAGTCGCTCTCCAGCGCCAGGGCGCGGATATCGGTTTTCTCTTCCAGGGTCAGGGGGGCGTTGTTCAGCCGATAGCGGGTCTTGTCGTTCACTGCATACAGGCGTGTACCGGCGGTGAGCATCTCATTGGGCGAGGCGATGAAGGGGTGGCTGACGCCGATGGAGAAACGGTCGTTTGCGCGATGGGACTCAAGCTCCAGGCCATTGCCCAATTGCACGTTGCTTCGCGGATCACTGCGGTAGCGCGCACCGTAGAGGTTCAACTGCGTGCCCTCGGAACCCAGCAACTGGCTGTAATCCAGGCGGTAGTAGTGCTCCTTGTCCTTGCCCGGGGGAAACAGTCCGCTGAGGCTCAGCTGTTCGCCCCAGGCCGTTTGCGAGCTGCTGGTAATACCCACCAGGGCCTGCAGACCGTTGCGATTGTCGTCGGTGCTGTTGAGGGTGGTGCTGATGGATTTGCGGCTGGCCACGGCGACCAATTGGGTCGCACCGTCGGTGGTTCCCGGTGGTGGCACCACTGCTTGCAGGGTCACGCCCGGTACCCGGCTCATCAGAGTGGTATAGCGCTCGAAGGTCTTGCGGGTCAGCGGGCGTTCGGCCTTTAGCTTGCTCACCAGCTTGTCCAGATAGGCGGACACCGGACCGATGTCGCCCTGTAGCTGGTAGTCCCTGATATAGCCTTCCACCAGCACCACCCGCAGGACACCCTGGTTGAAGTTCTGCTGCGGCATGAAGGCGTAGGACAGCAGGTAGCCGTCGTTCTGGTAGCGTCGGGTGATCTCACGGGTGGCTTCGATCAATTGAGCGAAGCTGGTTTCATGGCCGATCAATGGCTGGTAGATCGCCGCCAACTGCTCAAGAGGGTAGACCGTGCCACCCTCGATCTGGACCTGACGCACCGTAACCTTGGTGCCCATCATCAGCGGCTGCTGCCCTTGGGGGGCGACGGGTTGCTCAGGCATCTGCAACTGCGGTGTAGCCGGGCGGTAGGCGTCCACCGGCAGGTTGGGTTGGGGCAGGTTGGTAATGCTGTCGTTACTGTTGAGAAAGCGCGGAAGGGAGTCGGCGTAAGCGGAGGTACAGCATCCAATCAACAACAAACTGGCCAACGTGCGCATAGGACACTCCATGGTCAAGCCGCAGCGATGCTAAAAGTCCTCATTCCATGCACCGTTCAAGGTCTGAGCCCTGATCAGGTGCTGGAGGGTGATGCTCTGGATAAACAAAAAGGCGAGAGATTCATCTGAACCTCTCGCCCTCAACCAAGCGTAGGCGCTGTAGGTGAGGCCGTCGAATCGGCCAGGTGCAAATTATTTCTTGCCGCCCAGGGCGCCGGTCAAACCACCCAGCACACCACCCAGGCCACCGTTGAGACCTGCTCCTGCAGAAGCGCTGCCGTTGGCGCTGGCTCCGACGCCGATCCCGGCCCCACCGAGCAGACCGCCGCTGGGGGCAGTGCCACCGTTGACCAGACCGCCGACCGAGGCCACGGTGCTGCCCACTGCGCCGAGGGTGCCGCCCAGGGCGCCGCCGACCTGATTGCCGCCTATGCCACCGGCAACAGTGGTACCCACATTGCTCACAGCCCCGCCCGCTTGGCCCAGCAGACCGCTGACCGCGCCACCCAGGCCGCTGGCTGCGCCTACTTGCTGGGTCAGGCCAGTGACGGAGCTGGTGATCGGATTCAACGCCGAACCCAGGTTTACGCCGACACTGGCCAGGGGCGCGGTGACCACCAGGTTGGGAGTGCCAGGGCCGCCCAGGGCTCCGCCCACCGAGGCGATCAGGCCGCCCACCGCACCGCCGGCGGCACTCACTGCGCTGACAGCGCCATTGGTGTTGCCGGTATTGATGCCGTTGCCGAGATTGGCCACTGCACCGCCTACGACTTCCAGCATGCCGGTGCCGCCCAGGCCAGTACCGCCACCGTTGCTGCCACCGCTTCCGGTGCCGCTCCCGGACTTGCCGACGTAGCCACCTGCGCTGTTTACCGCGCCGCTGGCGTTGCTCAGGGCATTGCCCAACAGATCGGTCACAGGGTTGCCATCACCGGTATCGCTGACCTTCTCGCCGGTATCATCCACAGCATCGCTCACGCCTTTGATCAGTCCCTTGACTGGTGCACCCAGGCCGGTGGTGCTGCCCACCTTGTCGGTCAGGCCTTCTGCCATGCTCACTACCGGTACCAGTACCCTGTCACCCACGCCATCGGTCAGGGTGCCGACTGGCCCGCTGCTGGTGACGGTACTCAAGGTGTTGCCCAGCATGGTTACCCGGGTGCCGACACCGCTGAGTACCGGGGCCACCCTGGTCACCACGCCACCGACGACCGGAACGCTTTGGGTGGTCGTCGCCAGTTGCCCGCTGAGATCCTTGACTCCGGTGCCCACATCGCCGACCACGTTGCCGACGGTGGCCGTAGTCTTGCTCAGGGCCTTGGGATCGCTGCCCAGTTTGCCAAGGCCATTGGTCAAGCCCTCACCAACGCTGTCCACCACATTGCCGGTAGTGCTGACGGCACTGCGGGCCAGGCCGCCGACCACTGGAACCGTTGCCAGAGAGTCGCCCAGGGCGCTGATGCCGTCGCCGACACCGCTCACGGTAGTACCCACGTCGGACGCCACGTCGGCGGTCACCAGGGTGCTGGGCGTGCCACCGGTTCCGCCATCGGTGCTGCCACCACCTGAGCTGGCAGGAGAACTGCTCGAACCACTCTTATGACCACCACCGCCGCCGCTGCAGCCCGCCAGGCTGAGGGTCAGGATCATCGCCAGTGCTGTACACGCTTTCCATCCGAATTGAGTTTTCATGAGAGGTATCCCTTGCACCTATTACAACGTTCGTTGTTTTCGATAGCTCTCCAGTTCTATTGCTGGAGATACCTTCGTCCGTTGTCTACATGAAAGGCGCGAGAGACTTTTTGAACAATTATGAACTTGGTATTAATGAGTTTTATTCTTGGTTTTCTACTGCTTTAAAAGTGACTAGTTTGAAAGTATTGTTTGTGAAGTTTGTGTTTTATAAGTTGTTATTAATCAATATCTTGTATCTCTGTCTGGAGCGACTGCTCGTAAGCTCTAAACGAAAGTTATATATATACAATTAATGGGTTCTATTTTGTTTTCTGCTCAAGAGAACGGCAGTTTTCTAAGATTCTGTTAATGGGTGTCGAGGACTTTCAAATCTGCGCTGGCCTATACTGCGCGGCCGAATTGCTGTTGGAGCCTGTGATGCCTAGTCCAATCTGGTGGCTGTTGTGCCTGCCGTTTTTCGCAGGGGCCTTTCTGGCCCTGCAAGCCGGAATCAATGGTCAGTTGGCCAAGCAGGTCGGCGGTGTGCTGGCCGCAGCACTGATTTCCTTTTTTGTCGGTACTGCAGCCTTGTTGATCCTGGTGTTGATGCAGCGTGAGATGCCCTCGTTGAGTGCCCTCAAGGGCCTGACCTGGTGGCACTGGTGTGGCGGCCTGCTGGGGGTCTTTTTCATCACCACCGCAGCTTTTGCCGGGCCACGGATCGGCGCCTTGCTGTTCATGGCTCTGGTGCTGGCGGGTCAGTTGAGCATGGCCCTGGCCCTGGACCACTTTGGTTGGGTGGGCTTTCGCGAGGCGCCGGTGAGCCTCGGCAAGATTGCCGGATTGCTGCTGATCGTCGCCGGTGTAGTGCTTATTCGCCGGGGGTGATGACGTCTCAGGCGATGGGCTGCCAGCGACCCTGCATATGTTGCAGATCGCCATTGCCCAGTAGCTGGAGTTCGCCACTGGACCCTGCAGCGCTGGCCAGCAAGCGGACGGTTCCGGGCAGCAGCACGGGCTTGATGAAATGCACCGACACTTCGATATTCGCGGCCGGCAGGTGCTCGCTCAGTGCCGCCAGGGTCATGGCCTTGTTCCACAGACCGTGGGCTATGGCCTGGGGAAAGCCAAACAGGCGGGCACTCCAGGCACTGAGGTGGATAGGGTTGTAGTCACCAGAGACCCTGGCGTAGCGCCGGCCGATATTGCTTTCGGCCTGCCAGCGGCTCACCTCGTTCAGGCCTTCGCCCAATGGTGGGAGCGGCGCGGCAGGTTCTCCGGGCAACTTGACTGTGCGACAGAGCATCTGGCTTTCGGCTTCCCAGAGCGGCCCCAGCAGATCGTCCACGGTGGTCACCAGATCGAACACCGCACCCTTGGCGTGAGGTTGCAGGTTGTCCACCCGGACGCCGATGCGCACGCTGCTGACGTTGCCCATGGGGCGCAACACTCGAATCCGGTTGGCCAGATGGACCAGCCCCAGCAACGGGAAGGGGAAGTTCTGGGCGGTCAGCAGCTGCATCTGCAGGGCGAAGGCCAGCACATGGGGATAGGTAGCGGGAAGCAGGCCGTTGTCGGCAAAACCGCAGACCTTGCGATAGGCCGCCAGCCGTTTGGGCTCCAGGCTGATCCAGCAGCGCAGGCCATCTTCGGGCAACTCGGTGCCATTGCTCCGCCGTCTCAGCGCCGCCTTGAGAAACAGCGGCGGCAAGAGCGCAGGCAGGTTCAGTTCATGCCAGTGCGTTGTCATCTTCAGGCTCCCAGGACACTTTGGCCACACACCCGCAAGGCTTGCCCGCTGACCGCGCCACTGCCCGGCTGGCCGAGCCAGGCCACGGCCTCGGCGACGTCCTGAGGCAGGCCGCCCTGGCCCAGGGAACTCATGCGGCGTCCGGCTTCGCGCAAGGCGAAGGGCACCTTGGCGGTCATCTGGGTCTCGATGAAGCCTGGCGCCACGGCGTTGATGCTGATGTCCCGGGCCTTGAGCAGCGGTGCCCAGGCCTGGGCCAGGCCGATCAGCCCGGCCTTGCTGGCGGCGTAGTTGGTCTGCCCGCGGTTGCCGGCAATGCCGCTGATGGAGGCCAACAGGATCACGCGTCCGTGATCGTGCAGCCGGCCGCTGTCCAGCAGGGCCTGGGTCAGTACCTGCGGGGCGTTGAGGTTCACCGCCAGCACGGCGTCCCAGAACTCGGCGGTCATGTTGGCCAGGGTCTTGTCCCGGGTGATCCCGGCGTTGTGCACCAGAATGTCGATGCCCTCGGGCAGTTGTTCGAGCAACTGGGCCGGGGCGTCCTCGGCGCAGATATCCAGGCCGATGGCGCGTGCGCCGAGACGGGCCGCCAGAGCGTCCAGGTCGGCCTTGGCCTGGGGCACATCCAGCAACAGCACCTGGGCCCCGTCCCGGGCCAGGGTTTCGGCGATGGCCGCGCCAATGCCCCGGGCCGCGCCGGTGACCAGGGCCTTGCGCCCGGCCAGCGGCCGGCTCCAGTCCTGGACCTGACTGGCGCAGGGCTGCAAGTGGATCACCTGCCCGGAAACATAGGCGCTCTTGGGCGAGAGAAAGAATCGCAGGGCGCCTTCCAACTGCTCTTCGGCGCCCTCGGCCACGTACAGCAGTTGCAGGGTGGCGCCGTTGCGCAGCTCCTTGGCCAGGGAGCGACTGAAGCCTTCCAGGGCACGCTGGGCGCTGGCGGCAAAGGGCTCTGCCAGGGTGTGCGGAGCACGTCCGAGGATCAGCAGATGGGCGCTGGATTCAAGGCTGCGCAGCAGCGGCTGGAAGAACTCCCGCAGTTGCTTGAGTTGATCGGTATGCCGCAGTTCGCTGGCATCGAAGACCACGGCCTTGAGCTTGGGCCCATGGCCGGGAATCCAGGGCGTGGCCAGGGTCGGATCGGTGCCGTAGCTGTAGACCGAATCGGTCAGGCGCGGTGCCAGGGCGCTCACCTGTTGGGCCATGGCGCCGCCACCGATCAACAGAGCGCCTTCGATGGGCCGCAGGCGGCCGGCCTGCCAGCGCTCCAGACGTACCGGTGACGGCAGGCCAAGGGCCCCGACCAGGCGCTGGCCGATGGACGAATTGGCGAAGTCGATATAACGGTCGGACATGGAACGCACTCCGCAGGCTGGGGTTCAAAGTGTGGACCACGAATGGCCGCGAGTCGTTCGATCTGCGAGAAGCCTCCTACGCTAGTGGGAGAGGTACTCACCGAAGTCGCACTCATAGAATAGGGAGCTTTCCATGACACAGCTGCGTCGCGTCGCGATTATCGGCGGTAACCGCATTCCCTTCGCCCGCTCCAACGGCCCGTATGCCACGGCCAGCAACCAGGCCATGCTCACGGCCGCCCTGGAGGGCCTGATCGAGCGTTACCAGCTCCATGGCCTGCGCCTTGGCGAGGTGGTGGCGGGGGCGGTGCTCAAGCACTCGCGGGACTTCAACCTGACCCGGGAGTGCGTACTGGGTTCGCGGCTATCGCCCACCACCCCGGCTTACGACATTCAGCAAGCCTGTGGCACCGGCCTGGAAGCGGCTTTGCTGGTGGCCAACAAGATTGCCCTGGGGCAGATCGACTGCGGCATCGCTGGTGGCGTCGACACCACCTCGGATGCGCCGATCGGGGTCAACGAGGGGCTGCGGCAGATCCTGTTGCAGGCCAATCGGGCCAAGACTACCGGCGACAAGCTGAAGATCCTGCTGCAGTTGCGGCCCCATCACCTCAAGCCGGAACTGCCGCGCAACGGTGAGCCGCGCACCGGCCTGTCCATGGGCGAACACTGCGAACAGATGGCCAAGACCTGGAACATTCCCCGTGGCGAGCAGGACCAACTGGCCCTGGAGAGCCACCAGAAAATGGCCGCCGCCTATGCCGAAGGCTGGCACGACGACCTGCTCACCCCCTTCCTCGGCCTGACCCGGGACAACAACCTGCGCCCGGACCTGACCCTGGAAAAACTCGCCAGCCTCAAGCCCGCCTTCGATCGCAGTGCCGCGGGCACCCTCACCGCCGGCAATTCCACGCCTCTGACCGATGGCGCCTCCCTGGTGTTGCTGGGCAGTGAGCAATGGGCCCAGGAGCGCGGCCTGCCGATCCTCGCCTACCTGCGCGACGGCGAGGCTGGCGCGGTGGATTTCGTCAAAGGAGCCGAAGGCCTGCTGATGGCCCCGGTGTATGCCGTGCCGCGCTTGCTGGCGCGCAACGGGCTGAGCCTGCAGGACTTTGATTATTACGAGATCCACGAAGCCTTTGCCGCCCAGGTGCTGTGCACCCTCAAGGCCTGGGAAGACGCGGATTACTGCAAGACCCGCCTGGGCCTCGACGCGCCTCTGGGCCGCATCGATCGCGCCCGGCTTAACGTCAAAGGCAGCTCCCTGGCGGCGGGGCACCCGTTTGCCGCCACCGGCGGGCGCATTGTCGCCAACCTGGCGAAGTTGCTGAGTGTGGCGGGGCAGGGGCGCGGGCTGATTTCGATCTGTGCCGCGGGTGGGCAGGGTGTGACGGCGATCATCGAACGCTGAGGTTCGTGGCATTCGCTGGCAAGCCGGTTCCTACAGAGAAGTGCCTCCAAATCCGTAGGAGCCGGCTTGCCGGCGAAAGGGGCCTCAAGTCTTGAAGCGCCGCACCAGGCTGTCCAGCTCATTGGACAGCCCCGCCAAGTTCTGGGAGTCCAGGCGTGCCGCGTTGGCCAGTTCCGCCACCCGTTGCGCATCGCCATGGATCTGGCTGATGTGCCGGTTGATGTCTTCCGCCACTTGATGCTGCTCCTCGGCGGCGGTGGCGATCTGAGTGTTCATGTCGCGGATCACGTCCACCGACTCGCGGATCTGTCCGAAACTGTTGCGCGCCAGGCCTATGCGGTTCACCGACTGTTGGGACACTTCCAGGCTGGCGTGCATCTGCTGGGTCACGGCGCTGGTGCGCTTGGCCAGGTTGCCCAGCAGCCCGTCGATCTCGGCGGTGGAATCGGCGGTGCGCTTGGCCAGGGCGCGGACTTCGTCGGCCACCACGGCAAAACCGCGCCCCTGCTCTCCGGCCCGGGCGGCCTCGATGGCGGCGTTGAGGGCCAGCAGGTTGGTCTGTTCGGCGATGGAGCGGATGGTGCCGAGGATCGACTGGATGTCGTTGCTGTCGCGTTCCAGTTGCTGCATCGATTGCGCCGACTGCTCGATCTCCTGGCTCAGGCGGTCGACGCTGTGCACCGCGTCGTCGATCTGCTGCTGGCCTTCCTGGGCCTGACGCTGGCCGCTGTCTGCCGATTCGGCGGCCTGGCTGCAGGAGCGAGCCACTTCGTTGGCCGTGGCTACCATTTCGTGGAAGGCCGTGGACACCATGTCCACCGCTTCGCGCTGGCGTCCGGCGGCTTCGGCCATGTCGTTGGAAACTTGGGTCGAGGAATGGGAGGTGGCGAGAATCTTCTGTGCCGCCTGGCCGATGTGCTGGATCAGGCTGCGGATCGCCGCGAGGAACTGGTTGAACCAGTTGGCCAGTTGCGCGGTTTCATCGCTGCCACGGATATTCAGGTTGCGGGTCAGGTCGCCTTCACCCTGGGCGATGCCTTCCAGGCCGCTGGCGACACTGCGGATCGGCCGCACGATGAGGCTGGCGAAGCTGGCTCCGAATACCGCGAACAGCACGGCCAGGACCCCGGCGATCACAGCGATGATCCAGGTCAGCTGGGTGGCCGAGCCCATGACTTCGTTCTGCTTGATCAGGCCGATGAAGGTCCAGCCCAGTTGTTCAGAAGGCCAGACGTTGGCCATGTAGTGCTCGCCGCCCAGTTCCACTTGCACCAGGCCCTTGCCGGTCTTGGCCAGTTGCGCGTAACCCTCGCCGAGGCTGTCCAGGGCCTTGAAGTTATGCTCCGGCTGCTTGGGGTCCACCAGCACCGTGCCGTTGTTTTCCATCAGCATCAGGTAGCCGGACTCGCCCAGCTTGATCTGCTTGACGATTTCGGTGAGCTGCTTGAGCGACACATCGACCGCGACCACGCCGCCTTGGGGGCCCAACTGGTTGGCCAGGGAGCGCACGGTGCTGACCAGCACCGCATCGTCCGGGGCCCAGTAGTACGCATCGGTGCGCAGGGTCTTGCCCGGGCTGGCCAGCGCGGCCTTGTACCAGGGGCGTACGCGAGGGTCGTAGTTGGCCAGCTTCAGGTCGGCGGGCCAGGAGACGTAACCGCCGTTGCTCACGCCATAGGACACATAGGCATAGGCGGGGTGGCTGGCGGCCATGGCGGCGAACAGTTCGAAGATGCGTTTGTCCTGCTCGCCTTCTGGAATCTTGGCGGCATCGGCGCTCATCCAGGTCTTGAGATCGCCGCCGGCCTGGGTCAGCAAGGGTTGGGCTGCCAGGTAGTCGATGTTCTGGCTGATGCCTTCGAAGAACAGCTGCATGGCATTGGCCACTTGGCGGATCTCGCGGCCGCTGCCGTCGACAAAGGTGTTTTGCGCTTCGCTGCGCAGGTTGATCACCACCAGCGTGGCCACCAGCACCACGGGCAGGCAGGCAATGGCGGCGAAGGCCCAGGTGAGTTTCTGTTTGATATTCATCCGCGCTCCAGATTTTCTTGTATGACCACGAAGTGCAGGCGACTCGCGGATTATTGGCAGCTTGAAAGATGGCGCTGATTGCAGTCCCTGATGCAGAAGTCGAGCAGGCAGCGATCGAACCTTGGCCGGCGGCTGACGTCTTTATTGGATTGTCGGACAAAATCCCTTTGTCTCTGATGACTTCGGCTGGGACGGCGGAAAATTGAGTCGCGCAGAGAAAAAACCTCCTTGAAGACGCCAAGGGCGTGCGACGGATGGCGGCAATCTCTCAAGCCATGGCGGACGTTGTTCGCTGGCCACTCGGCTATGATCTTCGGCGGCAGCGCTTCAGGGATCTGGCACATTGAGTGCATTGCTGTCGTCCGGCGCTCGGCAGCCCTTTCCCGTGGTGGGAGGATTGCCGTATAACGAGTGACTTTCGCGTGTTTGGTAACAAGGGACCCCCAATAAAAGCTGATGAAGACTCCAAAACGCATTGAACCCCTGATCGAAGACGGTCTGGTAGACGAGGTGCTGCGCCCACTCATGAGTGGTAAAGAGGCAGCTGTGTATGTGGTGCGCTGCGGCAACGAGCTACGTTGCGCCAAGGTCTACAAGGAGGCGAACAAACGCAGTTTCCGTCAGGCGGCGGAATATCAGGAGGGGCGCAAGGTTCGCAACAGCCGACAGGCGCGGGCCATGGCCAAGGGCTCCAAGTTCGGTCGCAAGGAAACCGAGGACGCCTGGCAGAACGCCGAAGTGGCGGCCTTGTTCCGTCTGGCCAATGCCGGGGTGCGGGTGCCCAAGCCGTTCGACTTTCTCGAAGGCGTGTTGCTGATGGAACTGGTGGCCGACGAGTACGGCGACGCGGCGCCGCGGCTCAACGATGTGGTGCTGGAACCGGACCAGGCTCGTGAATATCACGCCTTCCTGATTTCCCAGATCGTGCTGATGTTGTGTACCGGGCTGGTGCACGGTGACCTGTCCGAGTTCAACGTGCTGCTGACGCCGGATGGTCCGGTGATCATCGACCTGCCCCAGGCGGTGGACGCGGCAGGCAACAACCACGCGTTCAGCATGCTGGAGCGGGACGTGGGCAACATGGCGTCCTACTTCGGGCGTTTTGCCCCGGAGCTCAAGCACACCCGTTATGCCAAGGAAATGTGGGCTTTGTACGAGGCTGGCACCTTGCATCCGGGCAGTGTGCTGACCGGCGAGTTCGACGACCCCGAAGAACTGGCGGATGTTGGCAGCGTGATCCGCGAGATCGAAGCGGCACGTCTCGACGAGGAGCGCCGGCAGGCAGTGCGGGCGGCGGACGATGCGCCGCCAGGCAAATCCGAAGAACCACCGCCTCCGCCCTGGATGCAGTGATGGAATAAAAAAATCCGGCCTTGGCCGGATTTTTTATGCCTGCAAACTACCTGGCACCTTGGCACCTTGGCACCTTGGCACCTTGGCACCTTGGCACCTTGGCACCTTGTAGCCGCTGCCGCAGGCTGCGCACGGCCCGAAGGGACGCGAGGATCTTGAGGGCGCTGAAATTTTGCAAGGGATCGCCAAGCAAGGCCCTGCGGGCCTTTTCGCAGCCTCGCCAGGGCTCGGCAGCGGCTACAGAGATCGCTTCTTGCAAATACTCAGGACCCGCAACAACTGCCCGAAGCCAGTTCCTTGAGGATCGGGCAGTCCGGACGATGGTCGCCGTGGCAGTGCTCCACCAGGTCCTGCAGGGTGTCGCGCAGCCCGGCCAGTTCGCGGATCTTCTGGTTGAGCTCATCGATGTGCTGGCGCGCCAGGGCCTTTACATCGGCGCTGGCTCGCTGCCGGTCCTGCCACAGGGTCAGCAGCTTGCCCACTTCTTCCAGGGAAAAGCCCAGATCGCGAGAGCGCTTGATGAAGGCCAGGCTGTGCAGGTCTTCGTCGCCGTACAGGCGATAGCCGCTGTCGCTGCGATGGGCCGGCTTGAGCAGGCCGATGGACTCGTAGTAACGGATCATCTTGGCGCTCAGGCCGCTCTTGCGCGCCGCTTGGCCGATGTTCATTCGGCGTTCTCCAGGTCTTTGGGTTTCCAGGTTTTCAACAGTAGCGCATTGCTCACCACGCTGACGCTGGACAGGGCCATGGCCGCCCCGGCCAGCACCGGGTTGAGCAGGCCGAAGGCCGCCAGGGGAATGCCGATCAGGTTGTAGACGAAGGCCCAGAACAGGTTCTGGCGGATTTTCGCGTAGGTCTTGCGGCTGATCTCCAGGGCCGCGGGTATCAGTCGTGGATCGCCGCGCATCAGGGTGATGCCGGCCGCGTGCATGGCCACGTCGGTGCCGCCGCCCATGGCAATGCCGATGTCGGCCGCCGCCAGGGCCGGGGCGTCGTTGATGCCGTCGCCGACCATGGCCACCACGCCGGTCTTTTTCAGTGCTGTCACCGTGGCGGCCTTGTCCGCCGGCAGTACTTCGGCGTGCACATCGTCAATGCCCAGGGCGTCGGCCACGACCTTGGCGCTGCCACGGTTGTCGCCGGTCAGCAGGTGGCTGCTGATATGCCGCGCGCGCAGTTGCTGCACCGCCTGCAAGGCGCCGGGCTTGAGGGTGTCGCCAAAGGCGAACAGGCCCAGTACCCGGGATTGCGGGCTCTGCTCGATCAGCCAGGACAGGGTCCGGCCCTCGTGTTCCCAGTCTTTGGCTGCCTGGGCCAGGCTGCCCGGGGTCAGGCCGCTTTCTTCCAGCAGGCGGCGGTTGCCCAGGGCCAGTTGGCGGCCGTCCAGGGTGCCGGCGATGCCGCGCCCGGTCAGGGACTGGCTGGCGCTGACATCGGCCACTGGCAGTTGGCGTTCCTGGCACAGGTCCAGCACCGCCTTGGCCAGGGGATGCTCACTGCCGCGCTGCAGGGCACCGGCCAGTTGCAGCACGCTGTTGTCGTCGCCTTCCAGGGCCTGCATATGGGCGATGCGTGGCGTACCGGAAGTCAGGGTGCCGGTCTTGTCGAAAACCACCGAGCTGACTTCATGGGCTCGTTCCAGGGCTTCGGCATCCTTGATCAGGATGCCGTGGCGGGCGGCCACGCCGGTGCCGGCCATGATCGCGGTGGGGGTGGCCAGGCCCAGGGCGCAAGGACAGGCGATCACCAGCACGGCGACGGCGTTGATCACTGCGGTTTCCAGGGGCGCGCCATACAGCCACCAGCCCACCAGGGTGATCAGCGCCAGCACCAGCACGGTGGGCACGAACACCTGGCTGACCTTGTCCACCAGCTTCTGGATCGGTGCCTTGCCGGCCTGGGCGTCTTCCACCAGGCGAATGATCCGTGCCAGCACGGTTTCCGCGCCGAGGGCCAGGGTGCGTACCAGCAGGCGGCCTTCGCCGTTGATGGCGCCGCCGGTGACTTTATCCCCGGGCTGCTTAGGCACCGGCAGGCTTTCACCGCTGATCAGCGCTTCGTCGGCATGGCTCTGGCCTTCGATGACTTCGCCGTCCACCGGAAAGCGCTCGCCGGGTTTGACCAGCACCAGGTCGTTCAGGCGCAGGGCGCTGATGGCGACTTCCTGCTCGCGCCCATCGATGACCTGGATTGCCCGCTCGGGGCGCAGGGCTTCCAGGGCGCGGATGGCGCTGGCGGTCTGGCGCTTGGCGCGGCTTTCCAGGTACTTGCCCAGCAGCACCAGGGCGATCACCACCGCCGAGGCTTCGAAGTACAGGTGCGGCATGCTGCCGGCGGCGGCCGTGGCCCATTCATACAGGCTCAGGCCATAACCGGCGCTGGTGCCCAGGGCCACCAGCAGGTCCATGTTGCCGCTGCCGGCGCGCACGGCTTTCCAGGCGGCGACATAAAAGCGTGCGCCGAAGATGAACTGCACCGGAGTGGCCAGGGCGAACTGGGCCCAGGCCGGGAGCATCCAGTGCAGGCCAAAGGGTTGCACCAGCATCGGCAGCACCAGGGGCAGGGCCAGGAGGATCGCCAGGACCAGGCTCCAGCGTTCGCGGCGCAGGTTCTGCTGCTGGTCGTTGCCGTGCTTGTGCTCGGCCTGCCACAGGCTGGCTGAGTAGCCGGCCTGGGTCACGGCGTTGATCAGCTGCGTCGGATCGACCAGGCCCAGCAGTTCGACGTGGGCGCGCTCGGTGGCCAGGTTGACGCTGGCGCTGCGCACGCCTTGAACCTTGTTCAAGGCGCGTTCTACACGGCCGGCACAGGTGGCGCAGGTCATGCCGCCGATGGTCAGTTCAATGGACTGCACCGGCACGCTGTAACCGGCATTTTCCACCGCTTCCAGCAGGGCCGGCAGACTGTCCCCGGGGGCTTCGATCCGGGCCTGTTCCGTGGCGAGGTTGACGCTGACCGCGCGTATACCGGCGACCTTGGCCAAGGCACGCTCCACACGACCGGCGCAACTGGCGCAGGTCATGCCGGCAATCGGCAGGTCGAAGGTGGTTGATTCAGGCATGGCTGACACTCCCTGTAAATGTTGCCCACAGGATCAACCTTGCCATGCAGGCAAGGTCAAGCGGGCATTGCCAGGGTGCTTCATTTTGTCCCAGGGGGGAGCAGGAGCACGCCTTGCGCTGCAGGACGCAAGGCGTGTGGAGGGCGCAGCGTCAGTAGTCCAGGGCGGTGGGCTTGAGGTACATGCCCGAGGCGTTGCTGGCGATGCGGAACTTCAGCACGTCGCCGGCCCGCACGCTGATGTCCTGGGAACCCGGGGCGAGCAGGCCAGGGTTGCAGCCCGGCGCCTGGCCCGGCAGCAGTTTCAGGCGCAGGGACACTTTGCCCGGCGGCAGGTTGAAGGAGGCGCTCTGTTCCTGGAACAGCCGACCGGCGAGCTGGTCCTGGATGTACAGGCCGATCTCGCAGGAGGTGGCGACTTCCAGCCGCTCCCGGGAAATGATCAGTACGCCGTAGTCTTCTCCGGCGGCCAGTGCCGGTGGCGTCGCCGCCAACAGACCAAGGAGGCCGACGAAGCTGAAAGTTGACCAGCGCATGGCTGAATCTCCTGCTGTGATGTCATAAGACGTGCAGCTTGGCGGAGCGCGGCGCCGATTTCCAGCCCGGCAGTTCAATCCGGAACTTGACCTTGCCACGGTGGCAAGGACAAGACTGCGTGCATCCCAATACAGGAGAAGCGTGATGCAAGTATTCAATGTTCAAGGCATGTCCTGCGGCCACTGCGTGCGGGCCATCACTCAGGCGCTGCAGAGCAAGGACCCGGCGGCCACCGTGCGGGTGGATCTGGCGGCCAAGGAAGTGGGGGTCGAGAGTCGCCTGTCCAGCGAAGAGGTGATCAATCTGATCAGCGAGGAAGGCTACGCCGTCCAGGTTGCTTGAGTCTTTTTAATAGTTAGCGACCTATCGGAATGTTCAAGGCGTCCAAGCGCGGCTAGACTGTGCGACCGCTGACCAACGCTCGCTTGGATGCCATGAACCTGCGCACAATCCTGATTCTCGGCGCCTTGAGCGCTTTCGGCCCTCTGGCCATCGACTTTTATCTGCCGGCCTTTCCCTCGATGGCCCTGGCTTTCGGCACCGATGAAAAACACGTCCAACTGACCCTGGCCGCCTATTTCCTTGGATTGTCCATTGGGCAACTGGCCTATGGTCCTGTGGCCGACCGTTTTGGTCGGCGCCTGCCGTTGCTGGTGGGAGTGGGGCTGTTCACCCTGGCCTCACTGGCCTGCGCCTATGCGCCCAACCTGGAGTGGCTGATTGGCGCGCGCTTCGTCCAGGCCCTGGGCGGTTGCGCCGGGATGGTGATATCCCGCGCAGTGGTCAGCGACAAGTGCGATGCCGTGGGTTCGGCCAAGGTGTTCTCCCAGTTGATGCTGGTGATGGGCCTGGCGCCGATCCTGGCACCGATGCTCGGCGGCCTGCTGGTCAATCTCTACGGTTGGCAATCGATCTTCATCATGCTCACGGTGTTCAGCGCCCTGTCGGGATTGGCGGTGGCCCTGGGTCTGCCGGAGAGCATGCCGGCCACGCGCCCGCGCCTACCGTTGTCCGGCGCGTTGCGCCAGTACGGCCTGTTGCTGGCGGACCGGGTCTTTCTTGGTCACGCCCTGACCGGCGGCATCGCCATCGCCGGGATGTTTTCCTATATCGCCGGCTCGCCCTTTGTCTTTATCAAGCTTTATGGCGTGCCGGCGGAGCATTTCGGCTGGTTCTTCGGGATCAATGCCGGCGGTTTTATCCTCGTGGCGCAGATCAATGCGCGGCTGTTGGCCAAGCGCGGTCCGGCTTTCCTGCTGGCCCGTACCGTGTGGATCTACCTGGCGGCCGGGTTGACCTTGCTGGCAGTCAGCGCCCTGCATACGAGTGAGCTCTGGCCGCTGCTGCTGCCCTTGTTCGTGTGCATCGCCAGCCTGGGCTGCATCATTCCCAACGCGGCGGCCTGCGCCATGAACGGCCAGGGCGCGCGGGCCGGCAGCGCCTCGGCGATGCTCGGTTGCCTGCAGTTCAGCGTCGCTGCGGGTGCTGCCTATCTGGTGGGTGTGTTGCACGATGGCAGTGCCATGCCGATGGCCATGGTCATCAGCCTGTGTGGTGTTCTGGCGGTGAGCATGGCGGTCATGACCCGGCGTTTGCAGAATGCCCGGGCCTTGAAAGCCGCCGAGCTCTGAGTCAGCCGACGGCGCGTTGACTCTGGGGAATCGGGTGAGGGGCTTGCAGGCGTGCTTGCAGGGTCTGGGTGAAAGCCCGGGCCTCGGCTTCACTGCGGAAAGTCACCGCGTGCTGGTCGAGACGGACCTGCCATTGGGAGCCTTGAGGGTTTGCCAATTCTTTTATCAGGATCTTCATTGCTGACCTCCTAACGGTAAAAGAGTGCGATGCAAGGGCTGCCAGTGTAGACCCGAATACGGTCACAAATATGACCGAAATCAACTCTCGGACTGACGGCGGCCATCGGGCTTTTGTGCGCGATGGCCGCCGTGCGTTCAGCCCTTAGAAACCTTCCAGGACGATCTTGCCCTTGGCCGTGCCGCTCTCCAGCAAGGCGTGGGCGCGGCGCAGGTTGGCCGCATTGATCTGGCCGAAATGCTCGCCCACCGTGGTCTTCAGGGTGCCGGCGTCGATCAGCTCGGCGACCTTGTTGAGCAGCACGTGCTGTTCCTGCATGTCGGCGGTCTCGAACAGCGAGCGGGTGTACATGAACTCCCAGTGCAGGGACAGGCTCTTGCGCTTGAGCTTGGTCACGTCGAGGCTTTTCGGATCATCGATCAAGGCCAGTTTGCCCTGGGGCGCCAGGGCTTCCACCAACTCATCAAGGTGGGTGTCGGTCTGGGTCAGGCTGGCGACGTGGGTCACCTGATTGATGCCGATGCGTTTGAGCTCGGCGCTCAGTGGCTGACGGTGATCCACCACGCCGTGCGCGCCCAGCTCGCGGACCCAGGCTTGGGTCTGCTCCCGGGAGGCGCTGCCGACCACCTTGAGGCCGGTCAGTTGCCGGGCCAGTTGGGTGAGGATCGAACCGACCCCGCCGGCGGCGCCGACAATCAGCAGGCTCTGGCCCTGGTCGCTGCGGTCCTGGCTGATTTGCAGGCGTTCGAACAGCAGTTCCCAGGCCGTGATCGCGGTCAGCGGCAGGGCCGCGGCTTCGGCAAAACCCAGGCTCTTGGGCATATGGCCGACGATGCGTTCATCCACGGTGTGCAGCTCGCTGTTGCCTCCGGCCCGGGCGATGGAGCCGGCGTAGAACACCCGGTCGCCAACCTTGAACAGGCTGACCTCGCTGCCCACGGCCTTGACCACGCCGGCCACGTCCCAGCCCAGCACCTTGGCGGCGCCGCCTTCGGGCTGGACGTTCTGGCGGACCTTGGTGTCCACCGGGTTGACCGAGATGGCCTTGACCTCCACCAGCAGGTCGCGAGGGCCGGCGACCGGCTCCGGCAGCTCGATGTCTTGCAGGGACTTGGGGTCGTCGATTGGTAGGGATGTGTAGTAGGCGATGGCTTTCATGGTGAATTCCTGTTGAGTGCAGAGTGAGGGTCAGACGATCAGTTGCAGGCGCTTGAGTTCGAAGTGCTCGATCGCCTCGCGGGTCTGGTTGAGGAAATGCTGGAAGTGCGGGGTGTTGTTGTGAAACTCCAGGGCGGCCTCATCGTCCCAGCGTTCCAGGACGTAGAAGGTGCCCGGCTGTTCGGCGTCCTGATGCAATTGGTAGTACTGGCAGCCGGTCTCGGCACGGCTGGGGTGTACCAGGGCACTGAGTTCGTGCTTGAGGACGTTGTGCTGGTCAGGCTTGGCGATCAGGGTCGCGATGGCGGTAAAGGCTTGGGACATGGTGTTTACCTTTGGGCTGTCAGGTGATGGGCAGATAATTGGCTATTTCTCCTGAAGATAAAACCGGCTAAAAGAGCAGTCTCTTTCAATATTTTTTTGATAATCCAGGGGTGGATCCATGCTGCGATTCGATGACCTGCAACTGTTCGTGCGGGCCGCGGACCTGGGCAGCCTGTCGGCGGCGGCCCGGGTCATGGACCTGTCGCCGGCGGTGGCCAGCGCCGCCCTCAAGCGCATCGAAGAACACTTGGGGGCGCGTTTGCTGGCCCGTTCCACCCGCAGCCTGCGTCTGACGGCCGAGGGCGAGGGCTTTCTTGAATACGCTCGCGCCGCCTTGAGCAACCTGGATGAAGGGCGGCGCTTGCTGGCCAGCGGACAGGATCAGGTCAGCGGCGTGTTGCAGCTTTCCGCGCCCTCTGACTTTGGTCGCAACCTGCTGCTGCCCTGGCTCGACGAGTTCCAGCGCGAGCATCCCAAGCTCAGCGTGCGCCTGCTGCTGGGGGACCGGATTGCCGATCTGTTCCGCCAGCCGGTGGACATTGCCCTGCGCTATGGCGAGCCGGAGGACTCCAGTCTGGTGGCACTGCCGATAGCCCCGGACAATCTCCGGGTCCTGTGTGCGGCCCCCAGCTACCTGGCCCGGCACGGCGAGCCGCGCCAGCTGGAGCAACTGGCCCAGCACAACTGCCTGCTGTACATGCTCGACAGCCGGGCCCACGACCTTTGGAGTTTTTATGACGGCAAGCGCGAGGTGAGCCTGACCGTCAGCGGCGACCGCCTGAGTGACGATGCCGATGTAGTGCGGCGCTGGGCGGTGGCCGGCGAAGGGATTGCCTACAAGTCCTGGCTGGATGTGGCCGCCGACGTGCTGGCCGGCCGCTTGCAGGTGCTGTTGCCGGAGTTGCGTTGCGAAGGCGCGTCGCTGAACCTTTTGTGCACCCATCGCGCGCACTTGAGCAAACCGGTCAAGCTGCTGCGGGACATGCTCCAGGAGCGCTGCGCCCAGATCAGCGCCCGCCGCCCGTAAGAGCCGGGTTGCCGGCGAACCCAGGTGCCGCGCCCTCGGCGTCGCTGCCGGACGCGAACAGGTCGCCCTCAGCCATCACCCCCCGCTTCGATCCCGCACACTCGACGGGTCGTGCATTCAATCGGGGGAACAGGGCATGGGCATACAGGGATACAGCGCCGCAGAGCGCCTGGAGCGCTTACCTATCAGCGGTTATCACCGGGTGATCTTCATCATCATTGCCCTGGCGTTTTTCTTCGACTCCATGGATTTGGCGATGATGACCTTCCTGCTGGGGTCGATCAAAACCGAGTTCGGCCTGAGCTCGGCCCAGGCCGGCCTGCTGGCCAGCTCCAGCTTCTTCGGCATGGTGCTCGGCGCCTCGCTGTCGGGCATGCTCGCTGACCGCTTCGGGCGCAAGCCGGTGTTCCAATGGAGCATCGTGCTCTGGGGCGTGGCCAGTTACCTGTGTTCCACCGCCCAGAGCGTGGACAGCCTGACCCTGTTCCGGGTGCTGCTGGGCATCGGCATGGGCATGGAGTTTCCCATCGCCCAATCGATGCTCTCGGAGATGATTCCGGCGCAACGACGCGGGCGCTACATCGCCTTGATGGACGGCTTCTGGCCCTTGGGTTTTGTGGCGGCCGGTGCGCTGTCGTACTTCCTCCTGCCGCTGATCGGCTGGCGCGACATCTTCCTGGTGCTGGCGATTCCGGCAGTGTTCGTGCTGGTGATCCGCTTCTTCATTCCCGAGTCGCCGCGCTGGCTGGAGCAGGCTGGGCGCCATGCCGAGGCCGACCGGGTGCTGCTGGGCATCGAGGACAAGGTGCGGGCTGCCCTGGGTGGCGCCCCGTTGCCGGAACCGGTACGCCTGCCACGCATCGACAGTGCGCCGGGGCATTTTTTCTCCGCGCTGAAACAGATCTGGTCGCCCCTGTATCGGCAACGCACGATGATGATCTGGAGCCTGTGGTTCTTCGCATTGCTGGGGTTCTACGGGTTGACGTCCTGGCTCAGCGCCTTGCTGCAACAGTCCGGTTTTGCCGTGACCCAGTCGGTGTACTACACGGTGCTGATTTCCCTGGGCGGGATTCCCGGGTTCCTCATGGCCGCCTGGCTGGTGGAGCGCTGGGGGCGCAAGCCGGTGTGCATCGTCACCTTGCTCGGCGGCGGGATCATGGCCTTCTTCTACGGGCAGAGCGCGGTGTTTGGCGGCAACGTCAGCCTGTTGATCGGCACCGGCCTGCTGATGCAGTTCTTCCTGTTCGGCATGTGGGCGGTGCTCTACACCTACACGCCCGAGCTGTACCCGACGTCTGCCCGGGCTACGGGTTCGGGCTTTGCTTCGGCCGTTGGCCGGATCGGTTCGCTGCTGGGGCCGTTGGTGACCGGGCTGGTGTTTCCCATCACCGGGCAGGGCGGGGTGTTTGCCTTGGGGGCGGCGTGCTTTGTGGTGGCGGCGGGAGTGGTCTGGCTGTTCGGGATGGAGACCCGGGGCAAGACGCTGGAGGCGTTGAGCGAGGCGGGGGGGTGATAGAGAGGGGGGAGCTGTTCGCCGGCAAGCCGGCTCCTACAGGTTCGTGTAGGAGCCGGCTGGCCGGCGAAGGCTGTTACGGCTTGACCAGCCGCGCATCCAGGCTGTTCTGCGCCAGGCGCTGGGCCTGGTCCTGGGTCATGCCCAGGTCGGTGTACAAGGCGTGGAAGTTCTCGGTGACGTAGCCGCCGAAGTACGCCGGGTCATCGGAGTTGACCGTGACCTTCACCCCGCGCTCGAGCATTTGCAGGATGTTGTGCTGGGACATGTGGTCGAACACGCAGAGCTTGGTGTTGGACAGCGGGCACACGGTCAGCGGGATCTGTTCGTCGATGATGCGCTGCATCAGCCGCTCGTCTTCGAAGGCGCGCACGCCGTGGTCGATGCGCTGGATCTTCAACAGGTCCAGAGCTTGCCAGATGTACTCGGGCGGGCCTTCCTCGCCGGCATGGGCGACGGTCAGGAAGCCTTCACTGCGCGCACGGTCGAAGACCCGCTGGAACTTGCTCGGCGGGTGGCCCATTTCCGAGCTGTCCAGGCCGACGGCAACGAACGCATCGCGAAACGGCAGCGCCTGGTCGAGGGTCTTCTGTGCCTCTTCTTCGCTCAGGTGACGCAAGAAGCTGAGGATCAGGCCGCTGGTGATGCCCAGTTGCTGCTCGCCGTCTTTCAGCGCGGCGGCGATGCCGTTGAGCACCACTTCGAACGGGATGCCACGGTCGGTGTGGGTCTGCGGATCGAAGAACGGCTCGGTGTGAATCACGTTCTGCTCTTTGCAGCGCAGCAGGTAGGCCCAGGTCAGGTCGTAGAAGTCCTGTGAGGTGCGCAGCACATCGGCGCCCTGGTAATACAGGTCGAGGAACTCCTGCAGGTTGTTGAAGGCGTAGGCCTTGCGCAGGGTTTCGACGTCGCTCCAGGGCAGTGCGATCTTGTTGCGTTCGGCCAGGGCGAACAGCAGTTCCGGCTCCAGGGAGCCTTCCAGGTGCAGGTGCAACTCGGCCTTGGGCAAGGCGTTCAGCCAGTCATACATGGTGTTGTCTCATCAGGTGCAGGTGGGCGCTGCGAAGTGTGATGCGCTGCCGGGGCCGTGCCCTTCTCTGGGGAACTGGCGGCGGTTGCGGCGATCGCCAGGTTTTCACCGGGCCCGAAAAAGCCGCCATTCTACATCTGGCGGCGCGATTGTTCGGCAAAACCTGACCGAGTGGGCGATCAGGCCTGCTCCAGCTCCCGGCGATAGGCGTAGGTATCGGCAAAACGCGAGAGCAGGAATTCGGCGCAGGTGGTCAGC
The DNA here is from genome assembly GCF_026016285.1 of Pseudomonas sp. B21-059. Taxonomy (NCBI): domain Bacteria; kingdom Pseudomonadati; phylum Pseudomonadota; class Gammaproteobacteria; order Pseudomonadales; family Pseudomonadaceae; genus Pseudomonas; species Pseudomonas sp. B21-059. The sequence goes on from NZ_CP087201.1 coordinate 797,211, forward strand.
GGATACTTGGCCGGATGCTCCGCGTCCTGGCAGCCGGGCAGGCATTCGATGCGGGTGTCCGGGTGCGGTTCGGCGAAGAACGGCATCGAGTAGCGGTCCACCCCCAGCGGGCTGATGACCCGGTGCGGAGTCGACAGGTAACGGTCGTTGCTCCAGCGCGCCATCATGTCGCCCAGGTTGACCACGAAGGTGCCTGCAATGGGCGGCGCGTCGATCCACTGCCCCTGAACGTTGCGTACCTGCAAGCCACCGGCGGCGTCCTGGTAGAGCAGGGTGATGCAGCCATAGTCGGTGTGGGCGCCGGCGCCTTGCTGCTCGGTGCTGCTGGCGGTGTGGCGCGGCGGATAGTGGATCAGCCGCAGCACGCTGACCGGGTCCTGGAAGCGGCGGTCGAAGAAGTCGCGTTCGATGCCCAGGGCCAGGGTCATGGCCCGCAGCAGGGTCTGGGCCAGGGCCTGCATGTCCTGGTAGTGCTGTTCCATTAGGTCTTTCCAGCCGGGCAGGTCCGGGTGGCGGTTGGGGCCGCGCAGGGGCTTGTCCGCCACTACCTCGGGATGCTCGGCGGGCAGATGCAGGCCCATGTCGAAGGTTTCCTTGAGGTCGCTGGGCTTGCCCGGGTCCAGCTGCTCGGTGGCGATGGCGCCGTAGCCGCGATGGTGGCGGCTCTGGGTGATGTCGATCTTGAGTTTCTCGGCGCTGGGCAGGGCGAAGAACTGCTTGGCCATGGCCAGCAATTGCTCGATGCGTTGTGCGCTGATCGGGTGGCCCTTGATGTAGAAGAAGCCCCATTCGCGACAGGCGCGGTCGATCTGTTTGGCGACACTGTCCCAGCCTGGCTGGGCCTCCTGATACAGCGGGCTGATATCGATGATCGGCAGTTGATGCATGAAAAGGCTCCCATCCTGTTGGCGGTCCGTCGTCGCTGGCGGGTGCTCCGGCAGCGACGACCAGCTTATTTGGGGAGGTCTGCCTTCAGGCCTTCGACGTAGTAGTTCATCGAGGCCAGTTCGGCATTGCTGGCGCTGACCCCCGCAGGGATTTTTTCTGTCCCGCCCTGGTCCTTGATCGGGCCGGTGAACGGGTGGAACTGGCCACTCTTGATGCTGGCGATGATCTGCTCGGCCTCGGCTTTCACCGGGGCCGGCAGCAGGTCGCTGAGGGGCAGCTCAACCGTACCCTCTTTCAGGCCGCCCCAGTAGTCCTGGGATGTCCAGCTGTGGTCCAGCACCCCTTGGGTGGCCTGGATGTAGTGCGGGGCCCAGTTGTTGACGATGGAAGTCAGCACCGCCTTCGGGCCGAAGTGGGCCATGTCCGAGGCGTAGCCCACCGCATACACGCCACGGCGTTCTGCGGCCTGGATCGGCGCCGGGCTGTCGGTGTGCTGGAAGATCACGTCGGCGCCCTGGTCGATCAGGGCGTTGGCGGCGTCGGCTTCCTTGCCCGGGTCGAACCAGGAGTTGACCCACACCACTTTGATCTCGGTACCCGGGTTGTACTTGTTCAGGGCCAGCTGGATGGCGTTGATGTCGCGGATCACTTCCGGGATCGGGAAGGAGGCGACGTAGCCGATCTTCTTGCTCTTGGTCATCTTCGCCGCGAGGAAGCCGCCGACGTAGCGTCCCTCGTAAGTGCGCGCCAGGTAGGTGCCGAGGTTCTTGTCCTGCTTGTAGCCGGTGGCGTGTTCGAAGGTCACCTTGGGGAACTGCTTGGCGACTTTCAGGGTGGGGTTCATGTAGCCGAAGGAGGTGGTGAAGATCAGGTCGTAATGATCCTTGGCCATGTTGCGGATCACCCGCTCGGCGTCGGCGCCTTCGGCCACGTTCTCGACGTAGTTGGTCTTGATCTGCTCGCCGAATTTTTCCGCCAGTGCCTTGCGTCCTTGTTCATGCTGATAGGTCCAGCCGTGGTCGCCGATGGGACCGATGTAGACGAAGCCGACCTTCAGCGGATCGGCAGCGCTGGCGGCGAGACTGGCACTCAGGCCGACAGCGGCGGCCAGGGCGCAGAGCAGCTTGTGCAACGGGCGTGTATGCATGAATTGGAGCTCCATCTTGTTGTGGGGGAGGACTGGGTCGGCAAGCGCTTAAGGGCAATGCAAATAGCTGACCAACAGGACAACAAAGAGGGCGGTTGCGCCGGCGAGGCGGTTTCTACGGGGGCTTTGGGGCGAGCTTTTCGCTGGCAAGCCAGCTCCTACGGGGCTGGAATGTAGGAGCCGGCTTGCCGGCGAAGGGCTGTTCAAGATCCATCCCGGTGCGTGGCGCCTGAGCCTGGTGCACTGACATGTAACGAAACGTTAGTGACCCGAAGCAGTCTTTTATTCATCTCCTGTACTCGTTTTTATTTCCGTCAAAGGACTGCGATGCTCACTTCCCTCAAGCAAGAACAGTTTCTGCTGCTTGCGCTGCTGGCTGCCGTGGCCGCCTATCCCCTGGAACACCTGTTGCTCAATAGCGGCCAAGGCATCGCCCTGATGGCCGGGCTGGTGCTGATCGGCTTTATCGTCATCGCCTCGATGCGCGTTGCCCACCACGCCGAACGGCTGGCGGAAAAGGTCGGCGACCCCTACGGCACCATGATCCTGACCCTGGCCGCGGTGCTGGTGGAGGTGGTGATCCTGGCCATCATGATGAGCAACGAAGCCTCGCCGACCCTGGTGCGCGACACCATCTATTCGGCGGTGATGCTGGACATCAATGGCATCCTCGGCCTGGCCGCGTTGATGGGCGGCATCAAGCACGGCGAGCAGCCTTACAACGACGATTCGGCGCGCACCTACAGCGTGATGATCCTCACCGCCATGGGCGTGTCGATGGTGGTGCCGGAGTTCATCCCCGAGGCCGACTGGAAGGTGTATTCGGCCTTCACCATTGGCGCGATGGTGGTGCTCTATACCCTGTTCCTGCGCATGCAGGTCGGGCCGCACAGCTACTTCTTCAGCTATAGCTACCCGGAAAAGCGCCGTGCTAAAGAGGCCCAGGAACAGCCCCATGCCGTCAACCTGGCCTGGAGCATCGGCATCCTGGTGTTCGGGGTGGTGGTGATCGGCGCCCTGGCCGAGGTGATGTCCAAGACCCTTGACCTGGGCCTGGAAGGCACGGGCGCACCGCCGGTGATCACGGCAATCCTGGTGGCGGCCATTTCCGCCGCGCCGGAGATTCTCACCGCCCTGCGCGCGGCCTTGGCCAACCGCATGCAGTCGGTGGTCAACGTGGCACTGGGCGCCTCCCTGTCGACGGTGATCCTCACGGTGCCGGTGATGGAGGCCATGGCCTTGTACACCGGCCAGCCGTTCCAGATGGCCATGACTCCTGTGCAGACAGTGATGGTGTTCATCACCCTGATCGTCAGCGCGATCAACCTCAACGACGGTGAAACCAATGCCATAGAAGGCATGACTCACTTCGTGCTATTTGCCACCTTCATCATGCTGTCGCTGCTGGGCCTTTAAAGCGGCTGGGCTGACTGGATGGCGCAGCGAAAGCTGACACCGGGGGCATTCCAGGCCGCCAGTGCCCCCCAACGCCAACGGCGCACGGTGCTGGCCGAAGGAGAAAAGGTCGGGTCGTTGGCAAACTTGTTGTTGGCGCCGCGTTGCGCCCGATAGATGCCTGTTTCAGGCCCTTGCGGGTTCTCCACGGGAGACTCGCGATAGTAGTGTTTATCGTACCAATCGTTGACCCATTCACTGGCGTTGCCGGTGAGGTTGTAGAGGCCCAGCGGATTGGGCACAAACCTGTCCACGGCGAAGGTTTCGTTGTCGTCAGGGGCCGGGAAGTTGCGGCCGTAATCCAGATTGCCGTTGTCGGTGGCGAACATCACCGGCTGGCCGCGGTTGCGCGCCGCATATTCCCATTGCGCCTCGGTCGGCAGATCGACGCGATAGCCGCTGAGGTCTGCCAGCCAGCCACAGTAATCCTTGGCCTCTTGCCATGATCGAGAGGCCGGGGCGGGCAGGTTTTCAAGGTAGAGGTGCTTCATGTCTTCGCGTTTACGAAGTTCAGCGTCGAATGGCGGCTTGCCTTGGGCCAGGAAGAACAGATCAAAATCGCCCAAGGTGGTTTGCAGCGAGGACAGGTAATAGCTGCTCAATTTGACCGGGTGAACGAAATCGTCATCGACGTCTAGACTGATCCGCTCCATTTTTGCCGGGTCCACGCCGCAGGGCCATTGGCACAAGGCAAGTGGGTCGAAGCCATGGGGCCAACCGAAATCGCCCATCTGGAATTGGCCCCCTTCAATCAACACCATGTTGTCCAGCGAGCGGATCACTGTGTTGAGTACGGCATCGCGGTTTTGTGGGGACAGATTCGGGTATTTGCGGCTGATGGTCGAAGCAATTTCTGCCACTTTTTCAGGGGACAGCACTTTGCTGGGCGGGCCAGCAACCTCCTGTTTCTCGCAGCCTGAAATCAGCAGCGCGACGCAGAGCGCCAGTCCGTACTTTTGTTTCACGTAATGTCCCTATAGCGGTTCGTTCGAGGGCGGAAACTAACATGTTTCCTCAATCCGATTCCGCTTAAGGCGCAGGCGAGGGATCGGGTCCCTCGCCGTTGGACTCAACGATCAGCTACCAGCGATCAACTGCCGGGCCGCCTGGCTGTGATCGGCGATCAGGTTTTTCAGGTCCAGCCCTTCGACCTGGCCATCAATCACCCGCCACTTGCCACCAATCATGACCCGGTCCGCTCGATCCGCGCCGCACAACAGCAGCGCCGAAACCGGATCATGGCTACCCGAGAAACGCAGCTCATCAAGCTTGAACAACGCCAGGTCCGCCTGCTTGCCCACCGCCAGCTCGCCGATGTCGGTGCGGCCCAACAGGCTTGCCGAACCCTGGGTCGCCCAGCCCAATACCCGCTCCGGGGTGATCTTCTCGGCGCCGTAGCGCAGACGCTGGATGTACAGCGCCTGACGGGCTTCGAGGATCATGTTCGAGGCATCATTGGATGCCGAGCCATCCACGCCCAAGCCAAGCGGCGCCCCCGCATCGGTCAGCTCGATACTGGGGCAGATGCCGGAGGCCAGGCGCATGTTCGAACTCGGACAATGGCAGATGCCGGTGCCGGCAGCGCCCAGGCGGGCGATTTCATCCGGGTTGAAGTGGATGCCGTGGGCCAGCCAGGTACGCGGACCGAGCCAGCCGACGCTGTCCAGGTAATCCACGGTGCGCAGGCCGAAGCGCTGCAGGCAGAAGTCTTCTTCGTCGAGGGTCTCGGCGAGATGAGTGTGCAGACGCACATCGAGTCCGTTGGCCAGTTCGGCGCTGGCCGACATGATTTCCGGGGTCACCGAGAACGGCGAGCACGGCGCCAGGGCAATCTGGATTTGCGCGCCGTCGCCACGCTCGTGGTACTGGTGAATCAGGCGCTGACTGTCGTCGAGAATCACCTGGCCTTCCTGCACGGTCTGTTGCGGTGGCAGGCCGCCGTCCTTTTCGCCAAGGCTCATGGAACCGCGGGTGAGCATGGCGCGCATGCCCAGTTCACGCACGCTTTCGACTTGTACGTCGATGGCGTTTTCCAGACCGTCCGGGAACAGGTAGTGATGGTCGGCGGCGGTGGTGCAACCGGAAAGCAGCAGTTCGGCCAGCGCCACTTTGGTGGCCAGGGCGAGTTTTTCCGGGGTCAGCCGCGCCCAGACCGGGTACAGGGTCTTGAGCCAGGGGAACAGCGGCTGGTTGACCACCGGCGCCCAGGCCCGGGTCAGGGTTTGGTAGAAGTGATGGTGGGTGTTGATCAGGCCCGGCAGCAACACGTGCTCGCGGGCATCGAAGACCTGTTGGCAAGGGCTCGCAGGCTGTTGGCCCAGGCCCAGGACTTCGACGATCAGACCGTCTTGCACGACCAGGCCGCCACGGGCGTCGAGGGCATTGCCGGTGAAGATGGCCAGGGGATTTTTTAACCAGGTACGGGTCGCAGGCATGGTGGCCGGCTCCTCTGAAAGTGGGTTCAGGTTAGCCAGCTCAGTGTTGCCCTGTCTGCTGATCCAGGGTCGCCGCAAGGGGCGAGGTGCGCAGTCTAGCGAAAGATGTGCCGGGGGACAAAACTTGCGGCTTGCCCCCCGTTGCAGAGCCTTGGCCGCGCTGTGCAAGCGCTGCCAGGGGCATCGGTTACAGAGGTTGCGGGCTTACCAGGGGATGGTTTCGCCCTTGTAGTTGACGAAGTGATGGCCGCCCTTGCCGGTGTAGGCGTTGATCTGGGCGATCAGCCCACGGGTGCTGGTTTGCACGTCGATGTCAGCGCCTTCGCCGCCCATGTCGGTCTTTACCCAGCCCGGGTGCAGCGAGAGCACGGTCAGCTTCTGTTGCAACTGAGTCACGAAACTGTTGGTCATGGAATTCAGCGCCGCCTTGCTGGCCTTGTACAGCGCCAGCTCCGGAGCGTCCGGCATGGTCACGCTGCCTAGCACCGAACTCATGAACGCCAGCACGCCGCTGTCCTTGCGGATCTGCCCGACAAAGCGCTGGGCCAGGTTGATCGGCGCCACCGCGTTGGTGAAGAACAGCTGGCCGACTTCGGCCAGGGTCGCGTGGCCCGGCAGCTGGTTGTCCGGGCCCTTGACCCCGGCATTGACGAACAGCAGGTCGAACACCTGGTCCTTGAGTTTCTGGCTCAGGGCGATCACCGCTTGCTGATCGTCCATGTCCAGTTGTTCGATCTGCACCTTGCCCAGGGCCTGCAGGGCCTCGGCCTTGTGCGGGTTGCGCACGGTGGCGGTGACTTGCCAGCCGTCTTCCAGCAGGCGTTGTACCAGGCCGAGGCCCAGGCCCCGGGAGGCGCCGATGATCAGTGCGGTTTTTGCCGTGGACATGATGAGGTTCCTTGATAAATGAGGATCACGGATTCAATGGACAGGCTTGTCCCAGCCGCAGTTGCAGCTCGTGGCGCAACTGGCCCAGTTCTCCGATGCACATGCATGGGGCTCGAAAGGGCTTGACCCTTGAGCATACTCCAGGCTTTAGCCTGCGCGCTCCTTGAGTTGATGGAGCACTTCCTATGTGGACGACCGAACACTACCGAAAATTGGTCCGCGCCAGCGGCTGGTACGACTTGCTGGTGACGCTGGCCTTTGTCACCCCCTGGAGCTTCATGGCCCTGCACGAGTTGCTGCAGGGCGCGGTCCAGGCCTTCAATCTGCCCGGTAGCCTGCCTCCGTTCGAGCCGATGCACCTGCTGATGGCCAACCTCATGGGGTCGATTGTCTGCGTATGGTCGGTGCTGCGGATTCGTGATCCGCAGCAGGCGTTTGGTCGTTATGACGCGGTGGGGCGCCTCCTGTTTGCCACCTGGCTGGGGTACGCCCTGATGCACGGCGCCACGGCATTGATCGCGGTGTTCCTGGTTTTCGAACTGGCCTGGTGCGTGGCGCAGTTGCTGCCGGTCAAAGGCGACGTTGGCAAGCTGGCTCCAGCCGGGCGTGCGCCGGTCATTTAATGCCCCGCCTGCCACGGCTGCCCCAGGGAAACCGGTGCGTACAAACGGGTGCGCAAGGCGTCGCGCGATAGCAGCACCAGCACCAGGATGGTGGCGGCATAGGGCAGCATCGCCAGCAGGTTGGAGGGTATCGCCAGCCCCAGGCCCTGGGCCACCAGATGCAGGATGCTCGCCAGGCCGAACAGGTAGGCGCCGAGCAACAGTCGCCACACGCGCCAACTGGCGAACACCACCAGGGCCAGGGCAATCCAGCCGCGGCCGGCGCTCATGTTCTCGGCCCACATCGGGGTGTAGGCCAGGGACAGGTAGGCCCCGGCCAACCCGGCCATGGCGCCGCCGAACAGCACCGCGAGAGTGCGCACCCGCAGCACCGGCAGGCCCATGGCGCTGGCGGCGTCGGGGTTTTCGCCGACGGCCTGGATGATCAGGCCAACCCGGCTCTTGAGGAGCACCCAGGCCACCAGGGCGAACAGCGCGAAGGACAAGTACACCAGCAGATCCTGGGCAAACAGCATGCGGCCGATCAGCGGGATGTCGCTGAGCAATGGCAGCGCCAGCGGTTCGAACCCGGCCAGTGGCTTGCCGACCCAGGCCGCACCGACAAAGCTCGACAGGCCGACCCCGAAGATGGTCAACGCCAGCCCGGTAGCCACCTGATTGGCGTTGAACGCCAGGGCCACCAGGGCAAACAGCGCCGAGAGCAGCATTCCCGCCGCCATTGCCAGCAGCACGCCAAGCCATAAATGGCCGCTGTTGAGGGCGACGATAAAACCTATCACCGCGCCGAACAGCATCATGCCTTCCTGGCCGAGGTTGAGGACGCCGCTCTTTTCACAGATCAGTTCCCCCAGGGCCACCAGCAGCAAGGGCGTGCCGCAGCGCACCATGGCGTAGAGAATATTGCTCAGCAGATCGATATCCATTACAGGGCTCCGGCGGTTGCGCTGAGGGGCGTGTCGCGGCGTGCCCAGCGCAGGTTCAGGCGCGGCCGATAGAGAATCAGTACGTCACAGGCCAGGAGGAAGAACAGCATCATGCCCTGGAACAACTGGGTAATGGCCTGGGGCAGGTTGAGGCTCATCTGCGCGCTTTCGCCACCGATGTACAGCAGGGCCATGAGCAGGCTGGAGAACAGGATGCCGATGGGGTTCAAGCGTCCAAGAAAGGCCACGGTGATCGCCGCATAGCCGTAGCCGGGGGAGACTTGCGGCACCAGTTGGCCGATGGGGCCGGTGACTTCACAGACCCCGGCCAGCCCTGCCAGGGCGCCGCTGATCAATAGCGCCAGCCAGATCAGGCGCTGCTGGCGAAAGCCGACGAAACCTGCGGCGCGGGTGTCCAGCCCGAGGACCTTGATCTGGAAACCGACGAAGCTTTTCTGCAGCAGTACCCAGACTGCCACCAGGGCCAGCAGGGCGAAATACACCCCGGCGTGGACCCGACCGTCTTCCATCAACTGTGGCAAGCGGCTGGCGTCGCCGAACATCGCCGACTCGGGGAAGTTGAACCCGGCGGGGTCCTTCAATGGGCCGTGTACGCAATACAGCAACAGGTTCAGGGCGATGTAGTTGAGCATGATGCTGGTAAGGATTTCGTTGGCGTTGAAACGCGTGCGCAACCAGGCGGTGAGCCCGGCCCAGGCGGCGCCGGCCAGGGTGCCGGTGAGCAGGATCAGTACCAGCGCCCAGCGACTTTGCAACTCGATGAGGTTGACCGCCAGGGCGCTGCCGGCCAGGGCCCCGAGCAGCAATTGGCCTTCAGCGCCGATGTTCCAGATGCGGGCCCGGTAGGCCACTGCCAGGCCCAGGGCGCAGAGCAGGATCGGCAGCGCCTTGACCAGCAGTTCCGAGACGCCGTACAGGTCGCTGACCGGGGCGATCAGCAGGGTGTGCAAGGTCAGCAGCGGGTCATGCCCCAGGGCCATGAACAGCAGGGCGCCACAGCTCAGGGTCAGCAGCGCGGCCAGAAGAGGGGAACACCAGAGCATCAGGCGCGACTGGCGGCCGCGAGGTTCGAGTGAAAGCAGCATGGACGACTCCGTTAAACCGCCGGGGCAGGGGTGTAGGGGACGGCTTCGAAGTGGCCGGCCATCCAGGCGCCGACTTCGACCAATGAGGTGTCGGCGCAGGCTTTGGGCGTCGAGAGACGACCGCCGCACAGGGCGGCAATGCGATCGCTGATCTGCAGCAGTTCATCCAGGTCTTCGGAGATCACCAGGATCGCCGCGCCGGCATCGCGCAGGGCGATCAGTGCCCGGTGAATGGTGGCAGCGGCACCCACGTCGACGCCCCAGGTCGGGTGCGCGGCGATCAGCAAGCGCGGTTGCTGGAGGATCTCGCGGCCGAGGATGAATTTCTGCAGATTGCCGCCGGACAGGCTGCGGGCCGGGCTCTGGGCATCACCGGTCTTGACCCCGAAGCGCTGGATTATTTTCTCGGCCAGGGCGCGGACCTTGGCTCTTTGAATCAGGCCATTGCGGACCAGTCCCTGTTGAAAGGCGCTGAGCAGCGCGTTGTCTTCCAGGCTCAGTTCCGGCACGGCACCTTGCCCCAGGCGTTCGGCGGGGACGAAGGCCAGCCCCTTTCGGCGTCTTGCATCGGGGTAGAGATGGCCGACGGCCTGGCCGGCCAGGCAGATGCGTTGGGCCTCACCGGGAGCCAGGCGTTGCTCGCCGCTGAGCAGGGCCAGCAGTTCGTCCTGGCCATTGCCGGCGACCCCGGCGATGCCGACGATTTCGCCACTGCGCAGGCTCAGGTCGATGGCCTTGAGGGAGCAGCCGAAGGGATCGGGGTTGTGCCAGCTCAACTCGCGGATCTGCAGGAATTCGGTAGCGCCGCTGACCTTGGGGTAGTCGGCGAGCAGGGCCGCCGTGTCACCCACCATCAGTTGCGCCAGTTCCTGGTTCGAGCATTCGGCCGGCCGACAGTGCCCGGCCACCCGGCCGCCCCGCAGTACTGTGGCGCTGTGGCACAGCGCGCGGACTTCGGCGAGCTTGTGGCTGATGAACAGGATGCTGCAGCCCTCGGCCGCCAGCCGGCGCAGGGTGATGAACAGTTCTTCGGCCTCTTGCGGGGTCAGCACTGAGGTGGGTTCGTCGAGAATCAACAGGCGGATGTCCTGCATCAGGCAGCGCACGATCTCCACTCGCTGGCGTTCGCCGATGGACAGGCTGTGCACCAGGCGCTGGGGTTCCAGGGCCATGCCGTAGCGCTGGGACACTTCGCGGATCTTGCCTTCCAGCTGGCCCGGCGTGCCGGCCGCCGAACCCATGGCCAGGGCGATGTTTTGCGCGACGCTGAGGGTTTCGAACAATGAGAAGTGCTGGAACACCATGCCGATTCCCAGGCCGCGAGCATGGGCCGGGCTGCTGATGAGCTGACGCCGGCCTTGCCAGATCAACTCCCCCGAGTCGGCCTGGATCACCCCGTAGATGATCTTCATCAAGGTGCTTTTGCCGGCGCCGTTCTCGCCGAGCAGGGCCTGGATTTCACCTGGGGCGATGCTCAGGTCGATGGCGTCGTTGGCCAGGCAACCGGGATAGCGCTTGCTGATCTGGCGCAGTTGCAGGCGCGGAGTTTGTGCGATGGGCACAGCGGAATTTGGCATGACGGGCTCAGGGGATTGGAGTTGTTGCTGTGGATAAAGCAATTTCCTGGCCAGTAGGTCAGGAAAGCTCAGGCGCCGCCCTGGAGTGCCCCTTGAACTGTCGGAGGAGGCGGATACCGGGCACCACTTCGGGGCAAAGTGTTTGAAAGGGCTCTGTTTTTGTCCGCGGCAAACTGAGCAAAAAATGACCAGTGGCCTGCAGGCCCTGTGCAGTCAGCGGCTGGAGCAGCCTTGCACGGGTTATCCACAGCTTGCTCCACAGTATTTGTGTGCAAGCCTGGAACTTGGGCATAAGCCCGGCAGCCTTGCCTTCCAACCGCGATAAACCACTCTAACTTGCTGTTTTACGTTGCAAAAAAGTCCACTGGAGGAACTTTGGGCAAAAAATGAACAAAGCCCGCAAAGCCACGTTACAGAAGGGTTACAGCGCTATGTGCTCAGGTTATCCACAGTCGGGTGCACAGCAGATGTGGGCAACTGCGGGAGGCTCTGCCGGGTTATGCACAAGGTGCTCGGGCCGGGTTGGTGCGCTCAGCGCTGCAAGAGGATGCGTCCGCGGCTGAGGTCGGCCAACTGCTGTTGCAGGGTATCGATCTGCTCTTCGCCCAGGGCCAGTTGCAACTCCACGCCATGGGCGGTGAAGTCTTCCTGGACCAGTAGTCCGCCCAGATCGGCGATCCGCAACTTGACCAGGGCCAGCTCGCTGAAACTGCAGGCGCAGCGCAGCGGTATGCGGTTGACCAGGGCGATGCGTTCGGCGCCTTGCAGGCATTTGTTGGCACCGCCGCCGTAGGCCCGGGCCAGGCCACCAGTGCCCAGCTGGATGCCGCCGTACCAGCGGATCACCAGCACGGCTACCTGATCGCAATCCTGGGCCTCGATGGCCGCGAGGATCGGCCGTCCGGCGGTGCCGCCAGGTTCGCCGTCGTCGTTGCTGCGGTACTGATCGGCCAGCTTCCATGCCCAGCAATTGTGGGAGGCGTTGAGGTCACTGTATTGCTGGATGAAGGCTTGGGCCTCGACCGCGCTGGTGATGGGCGCGGCAAAGGTGATGAAGCGGCTTTTGCGAATCTCTTCGCGGTACTCGCAAAGGCCGGCCAGGGTAAAGGGCATGAGCGTCAGTCTTTCTGGGCGGGAGTCAGGCCACAGCCTTTGAGGATGATACGGATCAGGTTGGTGCCGGCCTCTTCGAAATCCTGCTTGGTCAGGCGGCTGCGGCCGGTGACGCGGCAGATCTGGGTGGCGAAGTCGGCGTAGTGCTGGGTGCTGCCCCAGAGCAGGAAGATCAGGTGCACCGGGTCAACCGGGTCCATCTTGCCGGCGTCGATCCAGGCCTGGAACACATTGGCCCGGCCTTGGAACCAGGCGCGGTAGTCCTGGCTGAAGTATTCGCTCAGGCATTCGCCGCCACTGATGATTTCCATGGCGAAGATCCGCGAGGCCTGTGGCTGGCGACGGGAAAATTCCATCTTGGCGCGGATGTAGCGGGTCAGGGCCTCCGCCGGGTCATCCTCGGCGGTGAGGGTGTTGAAGGTGCTGTCCCAGAGTTCGAGGATGTTGCTCAGCACCGCGATGTACAGCCCCAGCTTGTTGGTGAAGTAGTAGTGCAGGTTGGCTTTGGGCAGGCCGGCCTTCTGCGCGATGGTGTTCATGCTGGTGCCTTTGAAGCCGTGACGGGCGAACTCGTCCTCGGCGGCCTGGATGATGGCCTCTTCATTCTTCTGCCGAATGCGGCTGGCGGGTTTGCCTGGGTGAGGAGTGCTGTGGGCGGGGACTTCAAAGGTCATGGAGGTTTCCGAGCAAGTCTGTGGGTGCAACCTGTGCGTTGATAGCGCACCCAGGTTGATCAGACAAGCCTTGGCGCGACAAAAGCTTCAGCGGGCCTTCAGGCTGTGTTTTTCCGGCGCCGGATTTATGTCGTTTGGCAGGCTTTTACCTTCCGGCAGCAGGCGCATCAGCAGGGCTGCCAGGGGGTGCGGCGGTCGTTGAGTCCATGGATCAGTTCACCGCTGCGGGAAGCATCTGGCTGCAGGGCGTGGAGCTCGGGCTGAAGGTTCTAGATGCCGAGGTCTTTGCAAAAAAGCGGTCCAGGTGCTCAGGCCATTTTGTCTGGTTGTCGATGCGGCCATGCGAGTACGGGGCTTTGCCGGTTTTTAGCGGGTCGCCGCCAGGCTCTCCAGGAAGCTTTCCAGCACCAGGTGGGGGCGCCGGCCCTTGCGTGTGACCGATGCCAGGCTCAGGTCATAAAAGCGAGACTTGGGCTTGAGCGCGCGCAACCGGCCCTGCTGCACCCAGAGGGTGGCGTAGTGGTCAGGGAGGTAGCCGATATAGCGTCCGGTGAGGATCAGGAAGGCCATGCCTTCGCGGTCGGATGCGCTGGCGGTGCAGTTCAATGCTTGATAGTGGGCCTGGATTTCCGCGGGCAGGCGGAAGGTCGGGGCAATGGCGTCCTGGTCATTGAGACGCTGATCGTCCAGTTGCTTGTCGTCCACGTAGAACAGGGGATGGCCCACCGCGCAGTACAGCAACGAACGTTCGTCATACAGCGGCTGATACTCCAATCCAGACAGGGCGCTGGCCTGGGGCACCACGCCGACGTGCAGGCGACCGTCGAGTACCCCTTGCTCGACTTCGTTGGGGGCGATCATGCGGATCTGGATCTGCACGTCCGGGCCGCGCTCCTTCAATTGCGCCAGGGCGTGGGTGATGCGCATGTGGGGCAGGGTCACCAGGTTGTCGGTGAGGCCGATGATCAACTCGCCCCGCAGGTGGCGGTGCAGGCCGTTGACCTCGGTGCGGAAGCTCTCCAGGGCGCTGAGCAGTTGCAGGCTCGACTGATAGACCTCGCGGCCTTCTTCGGTGAGGGAAAAGCCGGCGCGTCCGCGTTGGCACAGGCGCAGGCCGACCCGTTGCTCCAGATCACTCATCTGTTGGCTGATGGCCGAGCGGCCAATGCCGAGCACGGTCTCTGCGGCGGAGAAACCACCGCATTCCACAACGCTGCGAAAGATCCGCAGCAGGCGGATATCAAAGTCGCTGACTTGCGCCAGCGGGTCGGCGCGACGGCTGCTCATAGTTTAGTGGATGCCAGACTGAAGGTTATTAAAGTTGGATTTCACCGACTTTATAGCCGTGGCAACTTAGTCGCAACAACGCTTTTATTCCTACGCCGCTTCATTGCCTTGCGAGGTTTTGCTCATGAACATGCCGGAAACCGCGATTCCATCTTTGGCCAGTCAGCTCAAGCTTGACGCTCACTGGATGCCCTACACCGCCAATCGCAACTTCCAACGCGACCCGCGCCTGATCGTCGGCGCCGAAGGCAGCTGGCTGGTGGATGACAAGGGCCGCAAGGTCTATGACTCGCTGTCCGGTCTGTGGACCTGCGGCGCCGGTCACTCGCGCAAAGAGATCCAGGAAGCGGTATCCAAGCAACTGGGCACCCTGGATTACTCCCCAGGCTTCCAATACGGTCACCCGCTGTCGTTTCAACTGGCGGAAAAAATCACCGACCTGACTCCGGGCAACCTGAACCACGTGTTCTTCACCGACTCCGGCTCCGAGTGCGCTGATACCGCAGTGAAGATGGTGCGTGCCTACTGGCGCCTGAAAGGCCAGTCGACCAAGACCAAGATGATCGGCCGTGCCCGTGGCTATCACGGTGTGAACATCGCCGGCACCAGTCTGGGCGGGGTCAACGGCAACCGTAAACTGTTCGGCCAGGCAATGATGGATGTGGACCACCTGCCGCACACTCTGCTGGCCAGTAACGCGTTTTCCCGTGGCATGCCGGAGCAGGGCGGTATTGCCCTGGCCGATGAGCTGCTGAAGCTGATCGAACTGCACGATGCTTCCAATATCGCTGCGGTCTTCGTCGAGCCGATGGCTGGCTCGGCTGGCGTACTGGTGCCGCCACAGGGTTATCTCAAGCGTCTGCGGGAAATCTGTGATCAGCACAACATCCTGCTGGTGTTCGACGAAGTGATCACAGGCTTCGGTCGTACGGGTGCGATGTTTGGCGCCGACAGCTTCGGCGTAACCCCGGATCTGATGTGTGTGGCCAAGCAGGTCACCAACGGCGCCATTCCCATGGGCGCGGTGATTGCCAGCTCCGAGATCTATCAGACCTTCATGAACCAGGCGACGCCTGAGTACGCAGTGGAATTCCCCCACGGCTACACCTATTCGGCGCACCCGGTGGCGTGCGCTGCGGGTCTGGCGGCACTGGATCTGCTGCAGAAGGAAAAC
>NZ_CP087201.1:817500-4682500 GCF_026016285.1 Pseudomonas sp. B21-059
GAAAGGCGAAAAGAACCCCGGAGAGGGGAGTGAAATAGATCCTGAAACCGTATGCGTACAAGCAGTGGGAGCAGACTTTGTTCTGTGACTGCGTACCTTTTGTATAATGGGTCAGCGACTTATTTTCAGTGGCGAGCTTAACCGAATAGGGGAGGCGTAGCGAAAGCGAGTCTTAATAGGGCGTCTAGTCGCTGGGAATAGACCCGAAACCGGGCGATCTATCCATGGGCAGGTTGAAGGTTAGGTAACACTGACTGGAGGACCGAACCGACTACCGTTGAAAAGTTAGCGGATGACCTGTGGATCGGAGTGAAAGGCTAATCAAGCTCGGAGATAGCTGGTTCTCCTCGAAAGCTATTTAGGTAGCGCCTCATGTATCACTGTAGGGGGTAGAGCACTGTTTCGGCTAGGGGGTCATCCCGACTTACCAAACCGATGCAAACTCCGAATACCTACAAGTGCCGAGCATGGGAGACACACGGCGGGTGCTAACGTCCGTCGTGAAAAGGGAAACAACCCAGACCGTCAGCTAAGGTCCCAAAGTTATGGTTAAGTGGGAAACGATGTGGGAAGGCTTAGACAGCTAGGAGGTTGGCTTAGAAGCAGCCACCCTTTAAAGAAAGCGTAATAGCTCACTAGTCGAGTCGGCCTGCGCGGAAGATGTAACGGGGCTCAAACCATACACCGAAGCTACGGGTATCACGTAAGTGATGCGGTAGAGGAGCGTTCTGTAAGCCTGTGAAGGTGAGTTGAGAAGCTTGCTGGAGGTATCAGAAGTGCGAATGCTGACATGAGTAACGACAATGGGTGTGAAAAACACCCACGCCGAAAGACCAAGGTTTCCTGCGCAACGTTAATCGACGCAGGGTTAGTCGGTCCCTAAGGCGAGGCTGAAAAGCGTAGTCGATGGAAAACAGGTTAATATTCCTGTACTTCTAGTTATTGCGATGGAGGGACGGAGAAGGCTAGGCCAGCTTGGCGTTGGTTGTCCAAGTTTAAGGTGGTAGGCTGGAATCTTAGGTAAATCCGGGGTTCTAAGGCCGAGAGCTGATGACGAGTTACCTTTTAGGTGACGAAGTGGTTGATGCCATGCTTCCAAGAAAAGCTTCTAAGCTTCAGATAACTAGGAACCGTACCCCAAACCGACACAGGTGGTTGGGTAGAGAATACCAAGGCGCTTGAGAGAACTCGGGTGAAGGAACTAGGCAAAATGGCACCGTAACTTCGGGAGAAGGTGCGCCGGTGAGGGTGAAGGACTTGCTCCGTAAGCTCATGCCGGTCGAAGATACCAGGCCGCTGCGACTGTTTATTAAAAACACAGCACTCTGCAAACACGAAAGTGGACGTATAGGGTGTGACGCCTGCCCGGTGCCGGAAGGTTAATTGATGGGGTTAGCTAACGCGAAGCTCTTGATCGAAGCCCCGGTAAACGGCGGCCGTAACTATAACGGTCCTAAGGTAGCGAAATTCCTTGTCGGGTAAGTTCCGACCTGCACGAATGGCGTAACGATGGCGGCGCTGTCTCCACCCGAGACTCAGTGAAATTGAAATCGCTGTGAAGATGCAGTGTATCCGCGGCTAGACGGAAAGACCCCGTGAACCTTTACTATAGCTTTGCACTGGACTTTGAATTTGCTTGTGTAGGATAGGTGGGAGGCTTTGAAGCGTGAACGCCAGTTTGCGTGGAGCCATCCTTGAAATACCACCCTGGCAACTTTGAGGTTCTAACTCAGGTCCGTTATCCGGATCGAGGACAGTGTATGGTGGGTAGTTTGACTGGGGCGGTCTCCTCCTAAAGAGTAACGGAGGAGTACGAAGGTGCGCTCAGACCGGTCGGAAATCGGTCGTAGAGTATAAAGGCAAAAGCGCGCTTGACTGCGAGACAGACACGTCGAGCAGGTACGAAAGTAGGTCTTAGTGATCCGGTGGTTCTGTATGGAAGGGCCATCGCTCAACGGATAAAAGGTACTCCGGGGATAACAGGCTGATACCGCCCAAGAGTTCATATCGACGGCGGTGTTTGGCACCTCGATGTCGGCTCATCACATCCTGGGGCTGAAGCCGGTCCCAAGGGTATGGCTGTTCGCCATTTAAAGTGGTACGCGAGCTGGGTTTAGAACGTCGTGAGACAGTTCGGTCCCTATCTGCCGTGGACGTTTGAGATTTGAGAGGGGCTGCTCCTAGTACGAGAGGACCGGAGTGGACGAACCTCTGGTGTTCCGGTTGTCACGCCAGTGGCATTGCCGGGTAGCTATGTTCGGAAAAGATAACCGCTGAAAGCATCTAAGCGGGAAACTTGCCTCAAGATGAGATCTCACTGGGATCTTGAATCCCCTAAAGGGCCGTCGAAGACTACGACGTTGATAGGTTGGGTGTGTAAGCGCTGTGAGGCGTTGAGCTAACCAATACTAATTGCCCGTGAGGCTTGACCATATAACACCCAAGCAATTTGCGAACTCGAAAGAGACAGATTGCGGTGTGTGAAGACGCAACAAACCGAAAGTTTGCACAACACACAAATCTATTACATACCCATTCGCTGGCACGTTGCATCAGCAACGGACTGGCTACCGAATTTCTTGACGACCATAGAGCGTTGGAACCACCTGATCCCATCCCGAACTCAGAAGTGAAACGATGCATCGCCGATGGTAGTGTGGGGTTTCCCCATGTGAGAGTAGGTCATCGTCAAGATTAAATTCCGAAACCCCAATTGCGAAAGCAATTGGGGTTTTGTTTTTGCGCGGAGAAAAGCTGCAGCGGTTTCTCTTGTGCTGTTTGCTCGCTCCGGCTGCCACCACCCCGTGACAGTGCTAAGGTTCCGGCCTAGCTTTTTGTATTCTCCAAGGAAGCCCTTATGCCGGACGCCTCGTCCCTCACCCCAGGTTTTATGGTGGTTCACGGTAACCGCCTGGACGAGTTGCGCAGCCTGGTGGTCAGCTGGATGCGGCGCTACCCGCTGGCCCCTCTGGAAAATGAAATCGCCCTGGTGCAGAGCAATGGCATCGCGCAATGGCTGAAGTTGGCCCTGGCTGAAGATCCTGAAGAGGACGACTCCGGCGGTTGCGGCATTGCCGCCGCCATCGATGTGCAATTGCCTGGCAGCTTCATGTGGCAGCTTTATCGTCTGGTATTGGGACGCGATGAAATCCCGCCTAAATCCCTTTTGGACAAAGCCCCGCTGACCTGGCGTCTGATGCGCCTGCTGCCAGAACTGATCGATGAGCCCCACTTCGAACCCTTGCAGCGCTTCCTGACCCACGACAGTGATTTGCGTAAACGCTACCAACTGGCAGAGCGCCTTGCCGACCTGTTCGACCAGTACCAGGTCTATCGGGCCGATTGGCTGGAGGACTGGGCCGCTGGACGCCATTCACTGCGTAACGTTCGTGGCGAAGCCAAAACCCTGACCCCGGCCAACTGCTGGCAAGCCGAACTGTGGCGAGCACTGCTTCTGGATGTGGGTACCGAGGGCATGGCCCAGAGCCGAGCCGGAGTCCACCAACGCTTTATCGAGCGGATCAATAACCTGGATCAAGCTCCCGCTGGCCTGCCGTCACGGGTGATCGTTTTCGGTATTTCTTCCTTGCCGGCCCAGGCCTTGGAGGCTTTGGCCGGATTGGCCCGTTTCAGCCAAGTCCTTCTCTGTGTGCACAACCCCTGTCGCCATCACTGGGCGGACATCGTTGCCGACAAGGATCTGCTGCGCCATCAGTACAAACGCCAGGCGCGCAAAGCCGGTATGCCACTGGCCCTGGACCCGCAAACCCTGCACCAGCATGCCCATCCGTTGCTGGCCGCCTGGGGCAAGCAGGGCCGTGACTACATCAACCTGCTGGACAGCTACGACGACCCCAACAGTTATCGCGCGGCTTTCCGCGATGGCCGCATCGACCTGTTCAGCGACAGCCAGCCACGCACCATGCTTCAGCAGCTGCAGGACGATATCCTCGAGCTGCGTCCCCTCAACGAGACTCGCGAACTGTGGCCCGAAGTCGATCTCCAGCAGGACCAGTCGATCCGTTTTCACATTGCCCATAGTGCCCAGCGCGAGGTGGAAATCCTCCACGACCAGCTCCTGGCACGCTTCAGCGCCGAGCCCGACCTGCGACCTCGCGATGTGATCGTCATGGTCCCCGACATCGACAGCTACGCCCCGCATATCCGTGCGGTATTCGGCCAGTTGGAGCGTGATGACCGACGTTTCATTCCCTTTACCCTCACCGACCAGGGACAGCGCGGTCGCGACCCGTTGCTGATCGCCGTCGAACACCTGCTCAAACTCCCGGATAGCCGCTTCCCGGTCAGTGAGATTCTCGACCTGTTGGACGTCCCGGCATTGCGTGCGCGTTTTGGTGTCGATGAAGCTGACCTGCCTACCTTGCACCGCTGGATCGAAGGTGCCGGCATCCGTTGGGGCATGAACGCCGAACAACGTGCCGAATTGGGACTGCCCCAGGAGCTTGAGCAAAACAGCTGGCGTTTCGGCCTGCGCCGAATGCTCCTGGGATATGCGGTCGGCCGCTCCGATGCCTGCGACGGCATTGAGCCTTATGACGAAATCGGCGGCCTGGATGCCGCGCTGATCGGCCCCTTGGTCGCACTGCTGGATGCCCTGCAGATTGCCTACCAGCAACTCACTCAGCCTGCTGTGCCAGCCCAATGGGGCGAGCGCCTGCAGCACTTGCTGGAACAGTTCTTCCTGGCTAGCACCGAGCATGACGATTACCTGTTGGGCCAGCTCGAGGACCTTCGGGAAAACTGGCTGGAAACCTGCGACTCCGTCGGTCTGCAAGATCAATTGCCCCTGACCGTGGTGCGTGAAGCCTGGCTGGCGGGCCTTGATCAGGGCCGCTTGTCCCAGCGCTTCCTCGCCGGCGCCGTGAATTTCTGCACCCTGATGCCGATGCGTGCAATCCCCTTCAAGCTGGTGTGCCTGCTGGGCATGAATGACGGTGACTACCCACGGGCGCAACCGCCCCTGGACTTCGACCTGATGGGCAGCGACTACCGCCCCGGCGACCGTTCCCGACGCGAAGATGACCGCTATCTGCTGCTCGAAGCGTTGCTCTCAGCCCGGGACCAACTCTATGTCAGTTGGGTTGGCCGCAGCATCCGCGATAACAGCGAACGGCCTGCCTCGGTGCTGATCGGCCAGTTGCGCGATCATCTGGCCGGTGGCTGGCGATTGGCCGATGCGCAGCAGTCCCTGCTTGAGGCCCTGACCCAGGAGCACCCGCTGCAGCCCTTCAGTGCCCGCTACTTTCATGACAATGACGTCCTGTTCAGTTACGCCCGGGAGTGGCAGGTGCTGCATCAGGCCCCGGCAGAAACCAGCACCACCGAACGCCTCGAGCCTTATGTACAGGATGAGCCCTTGAGCCTGGCCCAGTTGCAGGATTTTCTGCGCAACCCGGTACGGCACTTTTTCAGCCAACGGCTCAAGGTGTTTTTTGAAGCCATGGAAGCACCACTGGCTGACGAGGAGCCCTTTGTCCTCGACGCCCTGCAACGCTACAGCCTCAGCGACAGCTTGCTGGAGGCCGCATTGAGCGATGCCGCACACCCGGATCAGGCCTTGCAGGCCCAGGCGCAAAGGCTGCAAGCCAGCGGCCTGTTGCCCATGGCCGGTTTCGGCGAGTGCCTGCAGCGCGAACTCATGGAGCCCCTGCCTGACTTGCTGCAGCGCTACCGGCAACTGCTGGATCTGTGGCCAACCCCGGTCACCAGTGCATTGCCTGTCAGCCTGGAATTGCAGGGCGTGCGCCTGGAAGGCTGGTTGAGCCACCTGCATCAACGGGCGGATGGCGGGCTATTGGCCGTGACCACCATTCCCAACGGCATAGGTTCGCTCAAAACCCGCAAATGGCACCGCTTGATCAAGCCCTGGATCAACCATCTGCTGGCCTGCGCCAGCGGTTACTCCCTGACCACCGCGTTGGTGGCTAGCGATGACAGCCTGCTGTTGCCGCCGTTGGAACAGGATCAGGCTCGGGCGGTCCTCGGCAATCTGCTGCTGGCCTGGCAATCGGGCATGCGTCAGCCACTGCCGGTGGCTGTCAAGACTGCCTTCGCCTGGCTGGGCCAGACCGATCCTGACAAAGCCGCTGCCGCGGCCCGCAAGACCTACGATGGCGATGGTCAGAACAGTGAAGGCGAGCGTCGAGAAAGCCCGGCATTGGCTCGGCAATTCGCCGACTACAACGCCCTGATCGCTGATGAAACCTTCAGCGGCTGGGCCGAGACACTCTATCGTCCCCTGCTGGACGCCCCCTGGCGTTCAGCCCTCGGCGAGGAGGCCGGCGCATGACTCAACAAGTCCCTCTGGCCCTGGCCTTCCCCCTACGGGGCAGCCAACTGATCGAGGCCAGTGCCGGCACCGGCAAGACCTTCACCATCTCCGCGCTCTATCTGCGTCTGGTGCTGGGCCACGGTGGCGAGTCCGCAGGCTTTGGTCGCGAATTGCTGCCACCGCAGATCCTGGTGGTGACCTTTACCGATGCCGCCACCAAGGAATTGCGCGAACGCATCCGCACCCGTTTAGCGGAGGCCGCACGCTTCTTCCGTGACGAAACCAGCGCCCCCGATAGCCTGATCGTCGAGCTGCGGGAGCAGTACCCCGCCGAACAATGGGCCGTCTGCGCCAACCGCCTGGACATCGCCGCGCAGTGGATGGATGAGGCCGCCGTCTCCACCATTCACAGCTGGTGCCAACGCATGCTCCGCGAGCACGCTTTCGACAGCGGCAGCCTGTTTACCCAGACCCTGGAAACCGACCACAGCGATCTGCTGGGTCAGGTGCTGCGCGATTACTGGCGCTTGTTCTGCTATCCGATGCAGGGCGATGCGCTCAATTGGGTGCGCTCCAACTGGGTCGGCCCGGCCCAATTGTTGCCCCGGGTGCGGGCGATGTTCGGCAGCGAGCGTCGTGAGCCGTCGGAACAGACCCCCAGTGAATTGATCGAAGCCTGTTTGCAGGAGCGTCGGGAAGCGCTGGTGCAACTCAAGGCGCCCTGGCGGCAATGGGCGGTGGAGTTGCGGGAGATCTGTCTGCAAGGCGTTGCCAGTAAGAGTGTCGACGGCCGCAAGATGCAGGCCCGCTTCTTCGAGCCCTGGTTTGAAAAGATCATTGCCTGGGCCGAGGACGAATCCGTTGAGCAGTTGGATATTGGCACCGGCTTCACCCGCCTGACCCCAGACGGAATGAGCGAGGCCTGGAAAGGTGAAGCGCCGCAGCACCCGGGGCTCGATGCCATGGCTGGACTCAAGGCCAGCCTCGACGCCTTGCCCAGCCCGGACGCCGCAGTCCTGCAGCATGCTGCGCAGTGGGTCGGTGCGCGTTTTGAAGAAGAGAAGCGTCGCCGCGCCGAAATGGGCTTTGACGATATGTTGCTGCGTCTGGACAGCGCCCTGCAAAGCGATGGCGGCGAGCGCCTGGCGACTCTGATCCGCGAGCAGTTCCCGGTGGCCCTGATCGACGAGTTCCAGGACACCGATCCGGTGCAGTACCGGATCTTCGAAAGCATCTACCGCATCGAGGCCAACGACCCCGAAACCGGGCTGTTCCTGATTGGCGACCCCAAGCAAGCGATCTACGCCTTCCGTGGCGCCGACATCTACACCTACCTGCGGGCCCGCCAGGCCACCGCGGGACGCTTGCATACCCTGGGCACCAACTTCCGTTCCAGCCAGGCCATGGTCAGTGCGGTCAACCATGTGTTCCTGCAAGCCGAACAGCGCCAGCAAGGGCAGGGGGCCTTCCTGTTTCGCGAAGAGGATGGCGAGAATCCGGTGCCCTTCCTGGTGGTAGCCGCTCAGGGCCGCAAGGAGCGCCTGCAGGTGGATGGCCAAGCGGTGCCGGCGCTGAACTTCTGGCAACTGCCTTCGGAGCAACCGCTGTCCGGGGCCCAGTATCGTCAGCAGCAGGCCGCGGCCTGTGCCAGTGCCATTGTCGATCTGCTCAATGGCGGTCAGCAGGGGCGCAGTGGCTTTGTCCGCGACCAGCAGGAACTCAAGGGCCTGTTGCCGGCGGATATTGCCATCCTGGTCCGCGACGGCAAGGAGGCCCAGGCGGTGCGCGGTGAACTGGCCGCCCGCGGGGTGCGCAGCGTGTATCTCTCGGACAAGGACTCGGTGTTCGCCGCCCAGGAAGCCCGGGACCTGCTGGTGTGGCTCAAGGCTTGCGCCGAACCGGATGTGGAGCGTCCGCTGCGGGCCGCCCTGGCCTCCCTGACCCTGAACCTGTCCCTGGTGGAACTGGAGCGGCTGAACCAGGACGAACTGGCCTGGGAAGCCCGAGTCATGCAGTTCCGCGGATACCGCACGATCTGGCGCAGCCAGGGCGTGCTGCCGATGCTCCGACGCCTGCTCCATGACTTCCAACTGCCCCAGGCGCTGATGGCCCGCAGCGACGGCGAGCGGGTGCTGACCAATCTCCTGCACCTGTCTGAGTTGTTGCAGCAGAACGCTGCGGAACTGGACGGTGAGCAGGCGCTGATCCGCCATCTGGCCGAGCATCTGGCGTTGTCCGGGCAGGCCGGTGAAGAGCAGATCCTGCGCCTGGAAAGCGACGAGCAACTGGTCAAGGTGGTGACCATCCACAAGTCCAAGGGCCTGGAATACCCCTTGGTGTTCCTGCCCTTCATCTGCTCCACCAAACCGGTGGATGGCAGTCGCCTGCCGCTGCATTACCACGATGCTGCCGGCAAGGCCCAGGTCAGTTTGCGACCGACGCCGGAGCTGATCGCCCAAGCCGATGAGGAGCGTCTGGCGGAAGATCTGCGTCTGCTCTACGTGGCCCTGACCCGGGCCCAGCATGCCTGCTGGCTGGGAGTGGCCGACCTCAAGCGTGGCAACCACAGCAGCTCGGTGTTGCACTTGTCGGCCCTGGGCTACCTGCTTGGCGGCGGTGCCCTGTTGGGCGAGTCCAAGGGGTTGCTGCGCTGGCTCCTGGACTTGCAGCAAGGCTGTGAGGCCATCGGTGTCAGCGAGCTGCCTGCGGCCGATGACCAGCGCTTTTACCCACCGCGCAATGACGCCAGCCTGCTGGCCCCGCTGCAGCCGATTCGACGGGCGGCGGAGAACTGGTGGATCGCCTCCTACAGTGCCTTGCGCATCAGCGATACCTTGGGGGCCGGCAGCACCGAAGCCCCGGAAAATCCCCAGGCACAGAAGCTCTTCGACGATGAGCGGCTGGACCCCGAGGCCCCTCGGGAAGTCGTCGCCAGTGGTGGCGATATTCACCGGTTTCCCCGGGGGCCGAACCCCGGCACTTTCCTCCACGGTCTGCTGGAATGGGCCGGGGAGGAGGGTTTTGCCGCCGCCCCCGCGGTGATCGAGGATGCCATCGCCCGTCGTTGCAATCGTCGCGGCTGGCAAGGCTGGATTTTGACCCTCAGCGATTGGCTGCAGCACTTGTTGCAGGCGTCCCTGCCTGTGGGGGATGGGCAACCGCCAGTGGTGCTGGGGCGACTGACCCAGTACCGGGTCGAAATGGAGTTCTGGTTTGCCAGCCACAAGGTCGACGTGCTCAAGCTCGACGAGCTGGTGCGCCAGCAGACCCACCAGGGCGCGCCTCGGGTCACCGCCGAGCCGGTGCTGCTCAATGGCATGTTCAAGGGCTTCATCGACCTGACATTCGAACATCAGGGCCGCTATTACGTGGCCGACTACAAATCCAACTGGCTGGGCGTGGACGACGCGGCCTACACCGAGCAGGCCATGGAACAATCGATTCTCGACAACCGCTACGACCTGCAATACGTGCTCTACCTGCTGGCGCTGCACCGGCAGCTGAAGGCCCGGTTGGCGGACTACGATTACGATCGGCACATCGGCGGCGCCTTGTACCTGTTTTTGCGCGGTAGCCGCTCCGCGAGCCAGGGCGCGTACTTTGCCCGGCCGCCACGGCAGTTGATCGAACGCCTCGACCGCATGTTCCAGGGCCAGCCCGAGCCGCCCAAGGCCGAGCCCGCCTGGGAACAGGGAGTGCTGTTATGACCCAGGATCTGTTTGTCCAGTTGGCCGAGCCGCCAGCGCCCCAGTTCGACTTGGCGCCCCTGGCTCGCGCCGAAGACCTACTGTTGTTGTTAGAGCGTTGGGTCGAACGCGGCTGGCTGAGGGCCCTGGACAAGGCTTTTGTCGGTTTCCTCCATGAGCTGGACCCCGGCTGCGATCCGTTGGTGCTCATGGCAGCGGCCCTGACCAGTCACCAGTTGGGCCATGGGCATGTCTGCCTGGACCTGTTCGAAACCCTCAAGGAGCCGGATTTCGCCCTGTCGCTGCCGCCGGAAGGGGATTCGCAAGGCGGTGCCACGATGCTGCCTTCCCAGGTGTTGGCGAATCTGGAGGGGGCGCACTGGTGCAAGGTCCTGGCCGGCAGTCGGCTGGTGGCCCTGTCGGCTGATCACGGCGAGGCGTCCCAGCAGCGGCCGTTGGTGCTGTCCGGAAAGCGCCTGTACCTGCGGCGCTACTGGGCCTATGAACGGCGGATCGACAATGCCCTGCGCCAGCGCCTGGCGTCGACGGAAGCGACTCCGGAGAATCTGGCCCAGCGCCTGGACGGGCTGTTTGGCCCGGCCAAGGCTGCCGGGCCCATCGATTGGCAGAAACTCGCCTGTGCCCTGGCGACCCGAGGCGCCTTCAGCATCATCACCGGTGGCCCCGGCACGGGCAAAACCACCACCGTGGTGCGTCTGCTGGCGTTGCTCCAGGCCCCGGCGGTGGAGGCGCGCAAACCCTTGCGCATTCGTCTGGCGGCGCCCACTGGCAAGGCCGCGGCCCGCCTTACCGAGTCCATCAGCCTGCAAGTGCGGTCCCTGGCAGTCGCCGACGAGGTACGGGAAAAGATCCCCAGCGAGGTGACCACGGTGCACCGCTTGCTGGGCAATCGCCCGGGCACCCGGCATTTCCGCCACCACGCTGGCAACCGTCTGCCCCTGGATGTGCTGGTGGTGGACGAAGCTTCGATGATCGACCTGGAAATGATGGCCAATCTGCTGGACGCCTTGCCCATTCATGCCCGCCTGGTGCTGCTGGGAGACAAGGATCAACTGGCGTCGGTGGAGGCGGGGGCGGTGCTCGGTGACCTGTGTCGCGATGCCGAGGCCGGCTGGTACAACCGGCAGACTCGCGCCTGGCTGGAAGCGGTCAGCGCTGAGAACCTGGGCGCCAGCGGCTTGCAGGAAGACACCGGGCACCAGCATCCCCTGGCGCAGCAGGTGGTGATGCTGCGCCACTCCCGGCGCTTCGGCGAAGGCAGTGGCATTGGCCAGCTGGCGCGCTGGGTCAATCAACAACAGGCCGAGGAGGCCCGGCGCCTGCTGGCGGCTCGCAGCCATGCGGACTTGTACAGCTTGAGTCTCAAGGGCGAGCAGGACCGAGCCCTTGAGCGCCTGTTGCTGGAAGGCCACGGCGAGGGGCCACAAGGCTATCGGCATTACCTGAATGTGCTGCGCAGTCAGCGTCCACCCGCGGACACCGCCCTGGAAGACCGCCGCTGGACTGATTGGGCGCGCAACGTCCTGCAGGCCTTCGATCGCTTCCAGTTGCTCTGTGCCGTGCGCAAGGGGCCGTGGGGCGTCGAAGGATTGAACCTGCGGATCACCCAGGCGTTGTTCAAGGCTCGGCTGATCGACAGCGACCAGCAATGGTACGAAGGCCGCCCCGTGCTGATGACCCGTAACGACTATGGTCTGGGCCTGATGAATGGCGATATTGGCATTGCCCTCAAGCTGCCGGAACATGAGGGGCCGCAAGCCGGGCGTCAGGTGCTGCGGGTGGCTTTCCCGCGCAACGATGGCCAGGGCGGGGTACGCCTGGTACTGCCGAGCCGGCTCAATGACGTGGAAACGGTCTACGCCATGACCGTGCACAAGTCCCAGGGTTCGGAGTTCGCCCATACTGCGCTGATCCTGCCCGACGCCCTGAACCCAGTGCTGACCAAGGAATTGATCTATACAGGAATCACCCGGGCCAAGGATTGGTTCAGCCTGATCGAGCCTCGGGCCGGGGTGTTTGAAGAGGCGGTGCGGCGCAAGGTCAAGCGCCTTAGCGGGTTGATGCTGGAGCTGGACTGAGCACTGCGTTGCTGTCCAGTGCCCAGCACCGTTTTGGGGCGCTGGGCTCGCTGCATTTTCCCGGGCTGTGCTATCGTTGCGGCATCATTTCCGTGAAATTCAAAGAGAATCCCTGCATGGACGTGGCTGTCTTCAGGACAGAGCGCATTTTGGGGTGGAGGCAGTGTGTACTGTCGACCATTCTTTGCCTGTTCAGTCTGCTTGCCATTGCGCAGCCAGAGCCGTCAGCCTCTACCAGCCTGGCGGAACAGCGGGCCAAGGCAGTGACGCAAGTGGTGCTGGGTATCCTCAGCTACGCTCGCTGGCCCGTGGAACCTGCAGAACTGCGCCTGTGCGTGGTAGGCCCGACCGAATACACCGACGATCTGCTCAAGGGCACTACTCAGGCTACCGGCCGTCCGGTGCTGGTGCGTCGCTTGTTGGCCAGCAGCCCGGCAATCGTCAGTGAGTGCGACTCGGTCTATGTCGGCAAACTGAGCAACGATGAACGGAGTCGCCTGTTCAATTCGCTGATCGGCCAACCCGTGCTGAGCATCAGCGAGGGTGGCGACCAGTGCACCGTTGGTAGCCTGTTCTGCCTGCGGGTCAGCGACAACCAAGTGTCGTTCG
The DNA here is from genome assembly GCF_026016285.1 of Pseudomonas sp. B21-059. Lineage (NCBI taxonomy): Bacteria > Pseudomonadati > Pseudomonadota > Gammaproteobacteria > Pseudomonadales > Pseudomonadaceae > Pseudomonas > Pseudomonas sp. B21-059. The sequence continues at coordinate 830,187 of NZ_CP087201.1, forward strand.
AGGTCAACCTGGATTCAGTGGCCCGCAGCGGGGTGAAGATCCATCCCAGCGTGCTGCAACTGTCGCGTCGTCGCCCGGCGGCGCCATGAAGCTGTTCAAGCCCAACGCCCGCCCGACCCTGCGGTCGGTTATAGGTCGCGGTCACCTGATCGTCGCCCTGTTGGCGATCTCCATGGCCAGCCTGTCCCTGACCTTCCTCGGGGTCCTGGCATTGCGGGTCTATGCCGATCACAACCTGCACCTGATTGCCCGGTCCATCAGCTACACCGTGGAAGCGGCGGTGGTGTTCAACGACAGTGTGGTGGCCACCGAGGCCCTGGCCCTGATTGCCTCAACCGAAGAGGTGGCCGATGCCAAGGTCTATGACAACCAGGGCCGTCTGCTGGCCAGTTGGCAACGTCCAGAAAGCGGTCTGCTGACCCGTCTGGAAATGCACGTTGCCAGTGCGATCCTGGAAAAGCCCATCAGCTTGCCGATTCTTCATCAGAACCGAGAAGTGGGCAGCGTCAATGTCACCGGCCATGGCGGCAGTCTGCTGCGCTTTCTGCTCAGTGGTCTGGTGGGTATCGTGCTTTGTACCGCCTTGAGTGCCTGGGTGTCGCTGTACCTGGCACGCCGGCAACTGCGGGGGATCACCGGACCCTTGCGCAGCCTGGCGGAAGTGGCCCACGCGGCGCGGCGCGAGCGGGCCTTTGATCAGCGGGTGCCGCCGGCGGAAATCGCCGAACTGGACAACCTCGGCAACGACTTCAATGCCCTGCTCGATGAGCTGGAAGCCTGGCAGACTCACCTGCAAAGCGAGAATGAGACCCTGGCTCACCAGGCCAGTCACGACAGCCTGACCGGCCTGCCCAACCGGGCGTTTTTCGAGGGGCGGCTGATTCGTGCACTGCGCAGCGCCAACAAGCTCAACGAGCGCATGGCGGTGCTGTTTCTCGACAGTGACCGGTTCAAGGAAATCAACGACAACTTCGGCCACGCCGCGGGTGATGCGGTGCTGGTGGCGGTGGCCACGCGAATTCGCGCGCAGCTGCGTGAAGAGGATCTGGTGGCCCGGCTGGGCGGCGACGAATTCGCCGTGCTGCTCAGCCCGCTGCACCGGGTTGAAGATGCCCAGCGCATCGCAGACAAAATCATCCACAGCATGGACGTGCCGATTCAATTGCCTGGCAACCTGTCGATCATGACGTCGCTGAGCATCGGCATTGCCGTGTACCCGGACCATGGCGTGACTCCCGGCAGCCTGTTGAACGCTGCCGATGAGGCCATGTACCACGCCAAGCGCGGCTCGCGAGGCGGGCAACACACAGTGGGGGCGGAGCTCCCTATCGTTCAGGTTCAAAACAGGAGCTAATTCCCTTGTTCTCAATGACGCAACGTACGGTTCGACTGTTCAGCACCCTGGTATTGATGGCCCTCTTGGCCCTGACCGGCTGCCAGAGCGTGCCGCCCAAAGGTCTGACTCCACAGCAGATCGCGGTACTGAAACAGGAGGGCTTCGAACTGACGGATGAAGGCTGGGCCTTCGGCCTGTCGGGCAAGGTGCTGTTTGGCAGCGATGTGGAGACCCTGAACCAGGCCAGCACCGAGATCGTCCAGCGCATCGGCAAGGCCCTGCTCAGTGTGGATATCCAGAAGGTCCGGGTCGATGGCCACACCGACGCTTCGGGCAAGGAGGCCTACAACGTGCAGCTTTCCGTGCGCCGGGCCAAGAGCGTGGTCAAGGTGCTGACCCAGGTCGGCATGCGTGAAGAGAACATCCAGCTGCGCGGTCTGGGCAGCAGCGAGCCGGTGGCTTCCAACAGCACCGCAGCCGGGCGCACCGAGAACCGCCGGGTGTCGATCGTGGTGATCGCCGACTGATCGGCGATCCACACTTTTGCGGCTTTAGCTTGGCGGTCGCTAAAGATCAGGGGGCGGCGAACAGCATGCTGCGACTGTCCCCCATGAGCAGCGGCCGATTCTGCTCGGTCACCTCGCGGATGTAATCCCACAACAGGGTAATCCGCTTCAGTTTGCGCAGGTCTTCCCGGCAGTACATCCAGAATTGCCGGGTCAAGTTGATCTCCTTGGGCAGCACCGGCAGCAGGCGCGGGTCCTGGGCCGCCAGGAAGCACGGCAGGATCGCCAGCGAGCGGCCCTGCTGCGCCGCCACGTACTGGGCAATGACGCTGGTGCTGCGCAGGTTGGCGCTGGCCCCGGGCACCACATTGGCCAGGTACAGCAGCTCGGAACTGAACGCCAGGTCGTCCACGTAGCTGATGAATTGATGCTCACTCAGGTCGCCGGGGCGGCGGATCGGCGGGTGGCGGTCGAGGTATTCCTGGGTGGCGTACAGCTGCAGGCGGTAGTCGCACAGCTTGCAGCACACGTAGGGGCCGTGCTCCGGGCGTTCCAGGGCAATGACGATGTCCGCCTCGCGCTTGGACAGGCTGATGAAGTGCGGCAGCGGCAGGATGTCCACTGAGATCGCCGGGTACTCATCGAGGAAGTGGCTCAACTGCGGGGTGATGAAGAAGCTGCCGAAGCCCTCGGTGCAGCCCATGCGTACGTGTCCGGACAGCGCCACGCCAGAACCCGAGACCTGCTCGCACGCCATGTGCAGGGTGCTTTCGATGGACTCGGCATAACCCAGCAGGCGCTGGCCCTCGGCGGTCAGAACAAAACCGTTGGTGCGGGACTTTTCGAACAACAGGGTGCCCAGGGCGGTTTCCAGCGAACCGATGCGTCGCGACACCGTGGTGTAGTCCACCGCCAGGCGCTTGGCCGCGCTGCTGGCCTTGCGGGTGCGCGCCACTTCGAGGAAAAACTTCAGGTCGTCCCAGTTCAGGGTGCTTAGCGAGGTGATGTTTTTTTGCATGATGGACCGGTTTTTATGTGCGTTCTTATTAGAAGTTTGCACATCTATACTCCAAAAACCGTCCGACACCAACTCGCGACAGCCCCTCTTTCAAGGCGCTTGCCCGCCTTGGTTCCCTGCATAAGAACTCAAGAAGTCAGGAGACCCCATGAACGCATCCCTCAAGCCCGACGGCACCACCCTGCAACAGGTCAAACTGCTGATCGACGGTGAATGGGTCCAGTCCCAGAGCCAGGAATGGCACGACATCGTCAACCCGGCGACCCAGGAAGTGCTGGCCAAGGTGCCCTTTGCCACCGCCGCTGAAGTCGATGCCGCGATCGCCGCCGCCCAGCGCGCCTTCCAGACCTGGAAACTGACCCCGATCGGCGCGCGGATGCGCATCATGCTCAAGCTCCAGGCCCTGATCCGCGAGCATTCCAAGCGCATTGCCGCAGTCCTCAGCGCCGAACAGGGCAAGACCCTCGCCGACGCCGAGGGTGACATCTTCCGCGGCTTGGAAGTGGTGGAGCATGCCTGCTCCATCGGCACCCTGCAGATGGGCGAGTTCGCCGAGAACGTCGCCGGCGGTGTGGACACCTATACCCTGCGCCAGCCGATCGGTGTGTGCGCCGGGATCACCCCGTTCAACTTCCCGGCGATGATCCCGCTGTGGATGTTCCCGATGGCCATCGCCTGCGGCAACACCTTCGTCCTCAAGCCTTCCGAGCAGGACCCGCTGTCCACCATGCTGCTGGTGGAGCTGGCGGTGGAAGCCGGCGTCCCGGCCGGCGTGCTCAACGTGGTGCACGGCGGCAAGGACGTGGTGGATGCGTTGTGCACTCACAAGGACATCAAAGCCGTGTCCTTCGTCGGTTCGACCGCGGTCGGCACTCACGTCTATGACCTGGCGGGCAAGCACGGCAAGCGCGTGCAATCGATGATGGGCGCCAAGAACCACGCCGTGGTGCTGCCCGACGCCAACCGCGAACAGACCCTCAATGCCCTGGTGGGCGCAGGCTTCGGCGCTGCTGGTCAGCGGTGCATGGCCACCTCGGTGGTGGTGCTGGTGGGCGCCTCGAAACAATGGCTGCCGGACCTCAAGGCCCTGGCACAGAAACTCAAGGTCAACGCCGGCAGCGAGCCGGGCACCGATGTTGGCCCGGTGGTGTCCAAGCGCGCCAAGGCGCGGATTCTGGAACTGATCGAAAGCGGCGTGAAAGAAGGCGCCAAGCTGGAGCTCGATGGCCGCGGCATCCAGGTCCCGGGCTACGAGCAAGGCAACTTCATCGGCCCGACCCTGTTCTCCGGGGTAACCCCCTCTATGCAGATCTACACCCAGGAAATCTTCGGCCCGGTGCTGGTGGTGCTGGAGGTGGACACCCTGGATCAGGCCATCGCCCTGGTCAACGCCAACCCCTTCGGCAACGGCACCGGCCTGTTCACCCAGAGCGGTGCGGCGGCGCGCAAGTTCCAGAGCGAAATCGACGTCGGCCAAGTGGGTATCAACATCCCGATTCCGGTGCCGGTTCCGTTCTTCAGCTTCACCGGCTCCCGCGGCTCCAAGCTCGGTGACCTGGGCCCGTACGGCAAGCAAGTGGTGCAGTTCTACACTCAGACCAAGACCGTCACCGCCCGCTGGTTCGACGATGACAGCGTCAACGACGGTGTGAACACCACCATCAGCCTGCGTTGAGGAGCCTGACATGAACATTGCATTTATCGGCCTGGGCAACATGGGCGCACCCATGGCCCGCAACCTGATCAAGGCCGGGCATCAGCTGAACCTGTTCGACCTCAACCAGAGCGTGTTGGCGGAGTTGGCGCAACTGGGCGGGCGCGTTGCTGCTTCGCCCAAGGCGGCCGCCGAAGGCGCCGAACTGGTGATCACCATGCTCCCGGCCGCGGCCCATGTGCGCAGCGTGTGGTTGGGTGAAGACGGGGTGCTGGCGGGGATTGGCCGCGGCGTACCGGCGGTGGACTGCAGCACCATCGACCCGCAGACCGCTCGTGAAGTGGCCGCTGTGGCTGCCAAGCAAGGTGTGGCCATGGCCGATGCGCCTGTGTCCGGCGGCACCGGTGGTGCCCAGGCCGGGACCCTGACCTTCATGGTCGGCGCCAGTACTGAGCTGTTCGCCACCCTGCAGCCAGTGCTGGCGCAGATGGGGCGCAACATCGTGCATTGCGGCGAAGTGGGCACCGGGCAGATTGCCAAGATCTGCAACAACCTGCTGCTGGGGATTTCGATGATCGGCGTCAGCGAAGCCATGGCCCTGGGGGATGCCCTGGGCATCGATACCCAGGTGCTGGCCGGGATCATCAACAGCTCCACCGGCCGTTGCTGGAGTTCCGATACCTACAACCCGTGGCCTGGAGTGATTGAAACCGCCCCGGCCTCCCGGGGCTACACCGGCGGCTTTGGTGCCGAGCTGATGCTCAAGGACCTCGGGCTGGCCACCGAGGCCGCGCGCCAGGCGCATCAGCCGGTGGTGCTCGGCGCCGTGGCCCAGCAGCTGTACCAGGCCATGAGCCTGCGTGGGGAAGGCGGCAAGGACTTCTCGGCCATCGTCAACAGCTACCGCAAACCGCAGTAAGGCAAAGATTGTGTAGCCGCCGCAGGTTACGAACGGCTGCGCAGGAGACGTAGCGATCTCAAAGCTGGATAGCGCCAAGCAAGGCCCTGCGGTCCTTTTCGCAGCTTCGCGGGCTCAGCAGCGGCTACAAGGATGGGTGTAGCCGCTGCCGCAGGCTGCGAACGGCCCGAAGGGCCGCAGCGATTTCACGTCTGGCGAAGATTGGTATTGAACGCGGCCCCTTCAGCCGGGGCGTTTGCGGGAACCTGCGTCGGGCAGGTTCCCGCTTTTTTTGGACCAAATAAGAATTCGTCTAAGCTGCAGCCGTTCTAGCCGTTGCAGACTGGTGGGGCAGGCATGAGTGCGTGTGGCGGTGGGTTGAGACGGGTGTCGAGGCCGAAGCGTTCCTGGATCACCACCTGATACAGCCCTTTGGCCAGCAATGGATTGATCAGAATGTTCCAGCTGTGGCGCGACACCGATGAGGGCACCAGCACGAATGGATGGTCGGCCAGCAACTGGTCGGCGAATTTCTGCTGGCCGGCACTGGGAATGCCCGGGATCAGCCAGTTGGGATTGGGCAGGCTGCGCTCATCCACGCGGTAGATGGCCGATGGGTCCTGGATCAGGGCGCCAGTGAGGACATGGGGCACGTTATCCAGTGCGGCAAAGCCCTTGTGCACCGCCACTTCCAGAATCGCCGTGGCCGGATCGGCGCTGCCATACACGGCCTTGACCCCTTTGGAGTTCCAGCGGCCGCCGCACAGCTCGGCACCGATGCCACTGTCCCAGCTATCGGCGTGCCGGGCGGCGTCCAGTCGCCAGAAATGAATCTCGCCGCTGCCCGGAATACTGATCACTGATAGACCCCGTATTCCAGGCGGGTGAGGAACTCGTCCACCAGTTCGAAGCCGATGGGGTTGGTCAGCAGATCCACCGGTTTATGGCCGTCGAGGCCCATCACCGGCTTGGCCATCCAGTCCTGTGCCTCTTCACTGCTGCCGAAGACGTCCTGGGCCTTGGCCAGCACCTGGGCAAAGCGTACCGCGCGGGCACTCTGCTCCGGGTTCAGGGGTTCGTCCGGGGTTTTCAGGCGCCGATGCAGGGTGCGTTCGGAGAGGCCGATGATCTTGGCCAGGACCTGTTCGTCCTTGAGCATGGGGACCGAGGAGACGAACTTGATGATCGCCGTCAGAGGGATGCCTTCCTCGGTCAAGCGATAGATCGAAATGCGGTCGTCAAACCGTGCCCGGCCACCCAGGAGGATGTCCGCAGACTGTTCTTTCAATACCAGTTTGCCCCGCCGTTTGGGGGCAATGCCGGTGCCTGTCAGCGCAACCATGAGTGCTACTCCTGCCTTTGCCATTTGGCAGTGATTATATAGACATTTGGCGGAGCGCGTTGTGTTCAATGGCAATGCCGGAAGGGGAGCCCAGGTCGAAGGGGCCCCCCGGTGCGTTCTGACTCAGGCAAACACGAAGTATTTGCGCACGGTTTCCACCACTTCCCAGGTGCCTTTCATCCCGGGTTCCACCACGAAGATATCGCCGGCACGCAAGTGGATGGGATCGCGGCCATCCGGGGTGATCACGCAGTACCCTTCCTGGAAATGGCAGTACTCCCACTTCTCATAGGCCACTCGCCACTTGCCCGGGGTGCAGATCCAGGTGCCCATGATCTTGCTGCCGTCCTCGCTGGTGTAGGCGTTGAGGTTCACGGTGTGGGGATCGCCCTCGAGTTTTTCCCACTTGCAGGCGTCGAGGACGGGCAGTGGGTGGGTATCGCGCAGAACGGTAATGGGTTGCGACATGCTGTGCTCCTAGCGGGCAGAGAACTGAAGACGCACCCTATAGCGCCCCACGTTCAGGGGGATGTCTGTTCTCGACCTCGGGGTATCCAGAAGCGCAATGCGAGAGTCGCTGCCGGCTGGGGGGTAACGGGCGGCTGGCGCTTGAAACATTCCCTCGACAAAGGGCGGTTTTTTAGCAGGATTTGCGAAATATCTGACGATGCCCGAGTTATTTCGCAAGAATCTTTACTGGTATCGCTCGTATCATTCAGTCCGGAGTGACCGAGAGCCGCACGAATGGAAAATACACCACGCTGGTGGGATATCAGCCCGCCTTTGAGTACCGCGACCCCGACCTGGCCGGGGGACACGCCGTTCCAGGAGGAGCGCGTCTGGCAGTTCGGGCCCGAATGCCCGGTGAATGTCGGGCGCGTAACCCTGTCGCCCCACACTGGCGCCCATGTCGACGCCCCCCTGCATTACCGGCCGGACGGCTTGCCCATCGGCGAAGTGTCGCTGGATGTCTACATGGGCCCGTGCCGGGTCCTGCATTGCCTGGACAGCGGCGCCCTGGTGCAGCCCGAAGCCGTGCTCGGACGCTTGGACAACTTGCCTGCGCGAGTCTTGCTACGCACTTATCCACAGGCGCCGCTGAGCACGTGGGACCCGGACTTTACCGCGGTAGCTCCAGCCACCATCGAACTGCTGGCCAGCCTCGGCGTGCGCCTGATCGGTATCGACACCCCGTCCCTCGATCCCCAGCAGTCCAAGACCATGGATGCTCATAGCACCGTGGCCCGCCACGGCATGGCGATCCTTGAGGGGATAGTCCTGGATGAGGTTGCCGAAGGCGACTACGAACTGATTGCCCTGCCACTGCGCTTTGCCCACCTGGATGCCAGTCCGGTGCGGGCGATCCTGCGCCCCCTGGCCGATTGATTCCTACAATAAATACACAGCTGGCCGTCCGCGCCGTTGTGCATCCCGCCCCGGGTTGCACAGCCTGCGGGTGGTAACCGCTGCCTGAGGCGAGGAGCCCACGCCATGAGCCAATGTCCTTTTTCAAGCAACCCACCGGATGAATGGCATAACGCCGAGCTGAATTTCTCCGATTCCATGAGCTACGGCGACTACCTGGACCTGGGGCGTATTCTCAGCGCCCAGCATCCGCTGTCGCCGGATCACAACGAAATGCTCTTCATCATCCAGCACCAGACTTCGGAGCTGTGGATGAAGCTGATGCTTCATGAGCTCAAGGCCGCCCGCGAGCAGGTGCGCCAGGGCCAGTTGCCCCCGGCGTTCAAGATGCTGGCGCGGGTGTCGCGGATCTTCGACCAACTGGTGCACGCCTGGGCCGTGCTGGCCACCATGACGCCGTCCGAGTACAAGTCGATCCGCCCGTACCTGGGCCAGTCCTCGGGCTTCCAGTCGTTCCAGTACCGGGAAATCGAATTTATCCTCGGCAACAAGAGCGCGGCCCTGCTGCGGCCCCACGCCCACCGTCCCGAGCTGCTGCAGTCCCTGGAAGAATCGATTGCCACGCCGTCCATGTATGACGAAGCGATTGCCCTGATGGCTCGCAGCGGCTTGAGCATCGACCCCGCGCGCCTGGCCCTGAACAGCACCACCACGACTCAGCATGACCCGTCGGTGGAGGCGGCCTGGCGCGAGGTATACGCCAACCCTTCGGCCTATTGGGACCTGTATCAGTTGGCGGAAAAGTTCATCGACCTGGAGGATTCCTTCCGCCAGTGGCGCTTCCGTCACGTGACCACCGTGGAGCGCATCATCGGCTTCCAGCCTGGCACCGGCGGCACCGAAGGCGTGGGCTACCTGCGCAAGATGCTCGACACCGTGCTGTTCCCCGAGTTGTGGCGAGTGCGATCCTCGCTCTGATCCGCAAAACGCTCCGCCTGCCGGGGCGTTTTCATTTGCCTGCCGGCGTCTGATTGCCTGAATCCCTAATGTCGCTGCAGCCGCAGGCTGCGATCGCCTGCGCAGCAGACGTGCTCTTGAGGTCTGGAAGGTCCTGCGGACCTTAGCGCAGCCTGCGGCAGCGGCTACAGAGGTCGTTGCAGAGCGGTAGGCATTGGCGACAGTTGCGCTCTGGAGATAAAGTGGCTGCCTTAAGTACAGAATTTTTACTCTTCCAGGCGGACCACATGTCCCGGACCTTCGAGCTTGAAACCCTCAAGATGCGCCTCAGCGACCCTGAGTTCCGCCCTCTGGACCTGCACCAGCGCATTCAGCGTGCGTTGCGCGGGCTGATCCTCGATGGCGCCCTGGGGCCTGGGGTGAAGTTGCCGGCCAGTCGGGCCCTGGCCAAGTCGCTGGCGGTCTCCCGGGACACCGTGGAAAACGCCTATGTGCAGTTGCAGCGCGACGGTTTTATCCAGCGCCGCGAAGGTTCGGGGAGTTATGTCTGTGAAGCCATCGGTGCCCAGTTGCGCGGCTCGGTCCGCCGCCGCCAGCAGTTGCAGGGGCAGCCGGGGCACAGCCGAGAGCCCGGCGCGGGCCTGAGCCGACGCGGCGCGCTGCTGTTGCAAAGGGGCGGCGTCAGCGATCAGCAGGCCGTCACCGCCTTTGCTACCGGGCTGCCGGAAACCCGCAGTTTCCCGCTGGATGCCTGGGAACGCCTGCAACGCCAAGCGCTGAAGGATTACCGCACCAATGTACTGCTGCATGGAGATCCCCAGGGCGCGCTGCCCCTGCGCAAGGCCATTGCCGCCTACCTGAACCTGGAGCGCGGAGCCAAGGTGCAGCCCGAGCAGATCCTGGTGCTGAGCAGTACCCGCCAGGCGCTGTTTCTGTGCGCGCAACTGCTGGTGGACGCCGGCAAGCCGATCCTGTTGGAGAACCCGGGCTACTTCGGCGCACGCAAGGCATTCGAGGCCGCCGAGGCGCGCATCGTGCCCATCGATGTCGACAGCCAGGGCATTCGCACCGACCTGCTGCGGGCCGACCGCAGTGGCGCCCGCTGTGTCTATGTGACGCCGTCCCATCAGTACCCCACGGGCGTCACCCTGTCCCTGGAGCGCCGCCTGGAACTGACCCGCTGGGCCGCCGAGCAGGAGAAATGGATCATCGAGGACGACTACGACAGCGAGTTCCACTACGACGGTTTGCCCACCGCCTGTGTCCAGGGCCTGGACCCGTATCAGCGCACCCTTTACATCGGCACCTTCAGCAAGACCCTCTACCCGGGCCTGCGCATGGGCTACATGGCCCTGCCCAGCGAGCTGGTGAGCGCCTTCAGCGCGGCCCGCAGCATCATGGACGGGCACACGCCGCAGATCCTCCAGCTGACCTTGGCGCGGTTCATGGAGGAGGGGCACTACAACGCCCATGTGCGGGCCATGCGCAAGCTGTACGCCGAGCGTCGGCAAGCCATGCTCGATGCCATCGGGCGGCATTTGCAGGGCATTGCCGTGGCCTTGCCGCCACCGGGCGGGTTGCAGATTCCTTGCCTGCTGGAGCCCGGCTGGAGCGAAGCGTTGACCCAGCAACGAGCCGCCAGGGCCGGCATCCAGTTGCCGGGGCTCAGCCGGCTGTATTCCGGGGAGCACAAGCAGCCAGGCTGGTTGCTGGGCTACGCCTCGCTGAGCGCCCATGAAATCGAAACGACCATGGCACGCCTGGCCCAGGCCCTGAAAAAGGCCTAGCCAGGCGCTGGCCTTCAGGGTTTGACGGTACGGGCGGTCAACAGAGTGGCCCGGCCATGGATCAGCAGGTGCGCGGTCAAGCCGGCCACCAGCCCCCAAAAGGCACCGCCGACCCCGAGCAGGGTGACGTTGGCCGCGGTGGCGAGGAAGGTGATCAGTGCGGTTTCCCGGGTGGCCGCGTCGGCCATGGCATTGGCCAGGCTGCCGCCGATGGCCCCCAATAGCGCCAGGCCCGCCAGGGCGCTGATAAAGGTCTTGGGTAGCACCATGAACAGGCTGGCCAGGGTCACGCCGAAGGTGCCCACCAGGATGTAGAACAGCCCGCAGGCGATACCGGCGATGTAGCGTTTTTTCGGGTCAGGATGGGCGTCCTTGCCGGTACAGATCGCCGCGGTAATGGCCGCCACGTTGAAGGCATGGGCGCCGAACGGTGCCATCAGCAGCGAACCCAGGCCGGTGACCGTGAGCACTGGATTGGCGCTGGTGCTGTAGCCGTCATTGCGCAACACCAGCATGCCGGGCATGTACTGGCCGGTGAGGGTGATGACGAACAGCGGCAAGGCCACTCCGAGCAAGGCCTGCAGGGAGAACTGCGGCGCGGTGAATGCCGGCACGGCCAGGCTCAAGTGCACTGCAGAAAAGTCGACCCGCTGCTGAGCGATAAGCAGCCCCAGGCCGATGACCAAGATGCCCACCACGGCAAAGCGCGAGGTGAAGCGCCGCAGCAGGGCGTAGGACACCAACAGCACTGTCACCAATAGCGGGTCGGCGCTGGCGCCGCCAAAGGCATTGATCCCGAACTGCAGCAGAATGCCCGCCAGCAGGCCGGCGGCGATGCCCTTGGGGATCATCCGCACCAGCCTGTCGAAGGCCCCTGTGGCACCCAGCAGCATAAAGCCCAGGGCCGAGATCAGGTAGGCACCGATCACCTCGGCATAGGGCGTAAAGGGCATCACCGTGGCCAGGAAGGCCGCGCCGGGTGTGGACCAGGCAGTGATGATCGGCGCCTTGTAACGCAGGCTCAGCCACAGCCCGGTCAGGCCGACACCGACCGACACCGCCCAGACCCAGGACGCGGTCTGGGCCTCTGACAGCCGTGCCAGCTCGGCGGCCTGGAACACCAGGACAAAGGTTCCGCCGTAGTTCACCAGCACTGAAATCAGCGCCGCCACGGTGGGCGAGAAAACATCGGTCCAGCGCAGGCTTGTCGCCGTTCTGTTCATCAGCCGCTCTCCATCCAGAAACAGGCTCCCAGGCTCAGGTGCCGGGAGGGAGTCGATTCTAGAGAGAGGGCGGACTGTTGTTTCAGGCCACATTCACCCTAATTGGCAGACCGCTTTTACGCCGCCGACAAAAAAGCCCGGCCTTGATCCTGGCCGGGCTTTCGGGTGTTGCAATCGTGAGCTTAGTGCAGGGCGGGCTGTCCGGCCTTGCGTGCATGACTCAGGCGGTAGAAGCCCCAAATCACCAGGACCCACACCGGAATCGCATACACCGAGGCGCGGATGCCCGGGATCATCCACATCACGCCGATGATCATCACCATGAACGCCAGGCACAGGTAGTTGCTCAGTGGCGACCAGAACGCCCTGAACGACGGCACCACGCCTTGCTCGGCCATGGCCTTGCGAAAGCGCAGGTGGGTCAGGCTGATCAGCGCCCAGTTGATCATCAGTGCAGCCACCACCAGGGCGAACAACAGCTCCAGCGCTTCGTGGGGCGCCAGGTAGTTGACCAGTACGCAGAGCAGCGTGATCAGCGCGGAAATGCCCAGGGCCAGAATCGGCACGCCCTGCTTGTTGAGCTTCATCAGCGCTTTGGGCGCGTCGCCCTGTTCGGCCAGGCCATAGAGCATGCGGCTGTTGCAGTACACACCGCTGTTGTACACCGACAGTGCTGCGGTCAGGACCACGAAGTTGAGGATCTGCGCCGCCGCATCACTGCCGATCAGCGAGAAGATCTTCACGAAAGGGCTGCTGCTGTAGGCGTCGCCGCCGGCGTTGAGGCTCACCAGCAGTTCATCCCACGGATACAGCGACAGCAGCACGGCCAGGGCGCCGACGTAGAAGATCAGCACCCGGTACACCACCTGATTGATGGCCTTGGGAATCACTTTACGCGGCTCAGCGGCTTCGGCAGCGGTGATGCCCACCAGTTCCAGGCCGCCGAAAGAGAACATGATGAAGGCCATGGCCATCAGCAGGCCGGTGCCGCCGTTGGGGAAGAAACCGCCGTGGGACCAGAGGTTGCTCACCGACGCCTGGCTGCCGCCGCTGCCGCTGAACAGCATGTAGCAACCGAGGACGATCATGCCGACGATGGCCACCACCTTGATGATGGCGAACCAGAACTCGGCTTCACCGAAGAACTTCACGTTCATCATGTTGATCATGTTGACCAGCACGAAGAACACCGCCGCACTGACCCAGGTGGGGATTTCCGGCCACCAGAACTGCACGTACTTGCCCACCGCGGTGAGCTCGGCCATGCCCACCAGGACATACAGCACCCAGTAGTTCCAGCCGGCGAGAAAGCCGAAGTAGCCGCCCCAGTACTTGTGGGCGAAGTGGCTGAAGGAGCCGGCCACCGGCTCTTCGACGATCATTTCCCCCAACTGGCGCATGATCAGGAAGGCAATGAACCCGGCAATCGCATAGCCGAGGATCATCGAAGGTCCGGCGGACTTGAGCACCCCGGCCGAGCCGAGGAAGAGTCCGGTGCCGATCGCCCCGCCCAGGGCGATCAACTGAATATGGCGATTCTTCAAGCCACGCTTGAGTTCACCTTGTTGCAAGGTTTGATCCACTAATGTGCGCTCTCTTCTAGTTGTTATCAGGACCGATCCCGTGGTGAACGGGACCGATCGCGGCTCAATGCTGACGGGATCAGATATTACTCTCGGTAAACCGCTCGTAATACAGCTGAACGCGGTTAAGTTGCTGTTCTTGCAGCCAGGTTCGAATCGAATCGACCATCGGTGGCGGTCCGCAAACGTACAGGTCGCTGTCTTGGTCGCGCAGTTCGCTGCTGTCCAAGTGCTCGGTGATGTAGCCGCGCTTGCCCGACCAATCCGGGTCGGCGTCGCTGATCACCGGGGTGAAGCGAAACCCTTGCAGGCGCTCGCCCAGCGCCTGGATACGCTCCAGTTCGCACAGATCGGCACTCTGGCGCACGCCGTAGTACAGGTGCACCGGTTGCTGGCAGCCCTGCTCGACGATCTGTTCGAGCATCGCCAGCAGCGCCGACAGCCCGGTGCCGCCGGCCACCAGCAGCAGCGGCCGGCTGATCTGGCGCAGATAGAAAGCCCCCAGCGGCGCCTCCATTTCGATGCTGTCGCCCACCAGGCAACGCTCGCGGATGTAGTTGCTCATCACCCCGTCGGGCAGCAGGCGGATCAGGAACTGCAACTGGTTGTCCGCTCCCGGCCGGTTGGCGAAGGAGTAGGCCCGGCTGCTGTCGGTGCCGGGAACTTGCAGGCGTGCGTACTGGCCGGGGAGAAACTCCAGCGGTGCCTCGCTGCTGCCCAGGTCCAGGTGCAGGATGGCGGTGCTGTCCGAGACTTGGCGCACGTCGATCACCGAGCCGGTGCGTCGCACCGGATCGGCGTTGTGGCACAGGCTGGAATCGAAGTCGAAGTAGAACGCCGCATCGGACTGCACCCGGGTCTGGCAGGTGAGCATCTTGCGTTGCTCCAGGTCCTGGGGCGATAGGGCTTCCTCGTCCACATAGTCCTGGCTGTACTGGCCCGACTCGCAACGGCCCTGGCAGGTGCCGCAGACGCCTTCGCGGCAGTCCAGGGGGATCTTGATGCCGTTGCGCAGGGCAGCGTCGAGCAGTATTTCATTGGCCTTGACCGGGAAGAACAGGGTCTTGCCGTCGGCAAAGCTGAACGCGACCTTGTGCGTCATGAAGAGATGTCCGTCGAGTCAGAGGTGGTAGAAGTCGAGCACCGAGTTGATCGTGTCGTTGAGCAGCAGCACGTGCTTGCGCTGGATCAGCCAGCTGTCGCCATGGGGCTTGAGGTCGTAGGTGGCGTGACCGTAGAAGTCCTCGGAGGTGGCCAGGCGATAGAACAGCGTGTGCCAGTTCAGGCGCACCTGCAGCAGCCCGTTGTCGCCCTCGGCGATGCGCAGGTTGCTGACCATGTGCAGGGTGCGCGGCATGGGAATGGTCGAGGCCGCCTTGCCGGTGCGCAGGCGGAACACCCGGTCTTCCAGGCCCGAACGGTTGGCGTAGTAGATCAGCGACATCTCGCGTTTCGGGTCCCGGGTGTAGACGTGTTCCGAGTCCCATTGCGGCAGGTGGAACTCGCTGTCCACGGCGAACAGCTGCAGGTAGGCGTCCCAGTCCTGGGCGTCGCACAGTTCGCACTTGCGATAGAAGAATTGCTCGATCTGGTACTGCAATTGCGCATTCATGTTCATACCTCACGCAGTTTCAGGGACTGGCGCTGCAGGCCGTCGAGGAGGAATTTCTGCCAGTTGCGGTGCTGGTTGACGTACAGCCCTTCATGGGTGATTTCGGTGCCGGTCATGGCCGGCTGGATGCCCAGGTTCTCGCTGTTGGCGGTGGGGCCGGTGGCCCAGCGGTGATGGCCGCGCGAGACATCGCTCCAGCGCTCCAGGCGCCCCTGGAAGCCGCGCTGTGCCTCGCGAAACTCCACCAGGTCGTCCGGCGTGCCCATGCCCGAGACGTTGAAGAAATCTTCGAACTGGCGGATGCGGTTTTCCCGGTCGGCGTCGCTCTCGCCCTTGACCCCGATGCACTGGCTGATGATCTCGGTCTTGTTCCAGGCGATGGGGCGGATGATCCGCAGCTGGGAGCTGATCTGGTCGAGGAAGAACAGGCTGGGGTAGATGTTCAGGTTGCGCAGGCGGTGCATCATCCACTCGGCCTTGGCCTGGCCGTGCTCCTCCACCAGGCGCGGCATGATGCTGGCGTAGCCGGAACGCACCGCCGGGTTGGGCATTTCGCTGAACAGCACGCTGTGGCCGTTGTTGAAGGCGAACCAGCCGTCGTCGGTGCTGGCGTCGCCGGCGCCGAGCTTGCTGTAGTCCAGGGTGGCGCTGCTGCCGGTGCCGTTGTCAGCGTTGACCTGCTGGCGATGCTGCACCGTGGCCACGTAGTTGTAGTGCACGGTGCTGACGTGATAACCGTCCAGGCCGTTCTCGTTCTGCAGCTTCCAGTTACCGTCGTAGGTGTAGGCGGACTTGCCCGGCAGTACTTCCAGCTCACCGTTGGGGGACTGGGCGACCATCATGTCGAAGAAGATCCGCGCGTCGCCCAGGAAGTCTTCCAGGCTGTTGTCGGCGGCCACGTCCAGGCTGATGAAGACAAAGCCCTTGTAGCTGTCGATGCGGGCCTTCTTCAGGCCGCGGGTGGCCTTGTCGAAGCCTTCGTCGTATTCCCCCGGCGCCTTGACCTTCACCAGGCGCCCGTCGCTCTTGTAGCACCAGGCGTGGAACGGGCAGGTGAAGGTCGACTGGTTGCCCTTGCCAACCCGAGTCAGGGTGGTGCCGCGGTGTTGGCAGGCGTTGATCAGGGCATTGAGTCGGCCCTCGCCATCGCGGGTGATGATCATCGGCTGGCGCCCGGCGCGCATGGTGATGAAGTCGTGGTTGTTGGGCAGTTCGCTTTCGTGACAGGCGTAGATCCAGTTTTTCTCGAAGATCAGTTCCATCTCCAGATCGAACAGCTCGGGCTCGGTGAACATCTCCCGGGCGATACGGAACACTCCGTCCGCGGGGCGGAAGTCCAGGCAGCCGTGGATGAAGTCTTGCCACTGCTCGACGCTTCTTGCACCACTCATGAGTCGGTACCTTTTTTATTCAGGTCAATCGGGTGCAGTCATTAGAGAGAGTGCGGGGCGCCGGTGGCTATCCGCTTAGTCGGCCAAGGCCATCCATAAAATTGCCTGGGTAGTTGTGACCCAGCTGCGACCCACCTTTGAGCGGATCGGCGATCGACAGCTGCACCACGGGGCGCCGATGGGCTACTGTGAGCCCGGCCAGAGAGGACGATGGGGGCGGGTTATCCACTTAGTGGGCGATTGCTATCCACTGGGTTGGCAGCGTTGCCGGCTGGCGCAAAACTTGCCCTGTCACACAAGACGCGCCGTCAGAGCGCGCTGAATAATAATTGCCGTGGGTGCGCCGTGATGAATAGCAAGGCTGATGGGCTGTTTCGCGAGATTCGTATCGATCGCTATGACCTTGAAGGGGCCAGGAGCTGGATGGCGGGTATCTGTGGGCCGCATCGCCTGGAAACCGCTAACCCCGAACGCATTCGTTTCCACCACAGTGCCAACGTCCTCAGGTCACGCGCCACGACCCTGGGCATCATCGAATACGGCACCGACGTGGTCGTCGATATCGAGGACACCGAGCGCTTCAGCAGCTACAGCCTGAGCCTGCCCCTGTGCGGCGAGCAGGAGCTGAGCAAGGACGGTCGCCTGCTGCGTTCGGACCCTGACCAGGGGGTGATCATTGCCCCCAACGAAAGCCAGGTGCTGGCCATCTCCGGCGACTGCCGCAAGTTGCAGGTGGTGATTTCCCGGCCGGCCATGAGCGAAGCCCTGGAGGCATTGCTGCAACGCCCGGTCGAGCAGCCGCTGCGCTTCGAGCCTGCCATGGACGCACGGCAGGGCGCCGCCGCGGCCTGGTGGCGCATGGCGCATCACTTCATTGGCGAACTGGCCCAGGGCAACGAACTTTACGAGCAACTGGCCTTCACCCGGGAAATCGAGAGCTCCCTGATCAAGGGGCTGATCCTGGCCCAACCCAACAACTACTCCGCGGAGCTGCAGGCGATGCTCGGGATCAAGCTGCCGCATTACCTGGTGCGGGCCCGCCAGTACCTGCACGAGCATGCCCGAGAGGCGGTACACCTGGAGGACCTGGAAGCCGCCGCCGGCGTTTCGCGCTTCAAGCTGTTCGAGGCCTTTCGCAAGTACTTTGCCCTGTCGCCCATGGCCTACCTCAAGCGACATCGACTCAATGGCGTGCGTCAGGACATTCTCGAACACGGCGCTGCGCGCAATATTTCCGAGATTGCCCTGGCCTGGGGCTTTACCCACCTGGGGCGGTTTTCCGCGGAGTACCGCAAGCTGTTCGACGAGGCGCCGAGCGCCACGGCTCAGCGCCACCAGGCACGGCGCCCGGTGGGGTTCTAGGACGGACTACTTGCGCAGCACCAGATCCAGCAGGCCGTCCTGTTCCTTGATCTTCTGCAGGACGATTTCCGAGCGGATATCGGTAACCCCGGACGCGCGGTTCAGGTGATTGACGATGAAATCCGAGAAGTGCTTGAGGTTGCGCGCCCGGATGCGCAGCACGTAGTTGCTGGCGCCGGTGATCACGTAGGCGGCTACCACTTCCGGCCATTGCTGGACCTTGCTGATAAAGGTCTCGTGCCAGCCTTCCACGTCCTGGCGCAGGGACACATGGACGATGGCTTCCAACTCGATCCCCAGGCGCTCGGCGTTGAGCTGGGCGCGATAGCCGCTGATGATCCCGTCGCCTTCGAGCATGCGCAGGCGGCGCAGGCAGGCGGAGGGTGAAAGGGCGACTTTCTCTGCCAGTTCCTGATTGCTGATACGCCCATCCTGTTGCAGGAAGTGCAGGATGCGCAGGTCGGTGGAGTCGAGGGTCATGGCTGGCATAAATCCGCGTTTTTTATTGAAGGATTAGAATTTTATTCGAGATTAGTACGATAACGCGCTGCACTTTGCACGAAAATTCTCTGCGGCTTCGTCCATTATTTCCTGGGTTTGCGGGTCGCCCAGACCCCGTGCCCGGCCCGCGCCAGGCGTACATGACCTTGACCAAGACAGGACTTCCAATGATCGATAAAAACCACTGCCTGCGTCTCGATGAACAGGACCCACTGGCGCCGCTGCGCCAACAGTTCGCCTTGCCCGAGGGCGTGATCTACCTCGATGGCAACTCCCTGGGTGCTCGCCCTGTGGCCGCCTTGGAACGGGCCCGGCAAGTGATCGAGCAGGAGTGGGGCGATGGCCTGATCCGCAGTTGGAACAGCGCCGGCTGGCGCGACCTGCCGCAGCGCCTGGGCGACCGCCTGGCTCCGCTGATCGGCGCCGGCAGTGGTGAAGTGGTGATCACCGACACCACCTCCATCAACCTGTTCAAGGTGCTCAGCGCGGCCTTGCGGGTGCAGGCCGAACGCGCCCCCGAGCGGCGGGTGATCGTTTCCGAAAGCAGCAACTTCCCCACCGACCTGTACATCGCCGAGGGACTGACCCAGATGCTTGAGCAGGGCTATTCCCTGCGCCTGGTGGACAGCCCGGAACAACTGCCGGCGGCAATCGACCAGGACGTGGCGGTGGTGATGCTCACCCACGTCAACTACAAGACCGGCTACATGCACGACATGCAGGCCGTCACCGGACTGATCCACGAAGCCGGCGCCCTGAGCCTCTGGGACCTGGCCCACTCGGCCGGCGCGGTGCCGGTGGAGCTGAATCGCAGCGGCGCCGACTACGCCATCGGCTGCACCTACAAATACCTCAACGGCGGCCCGGGTTCGCAAGCCTTCGCCTGGGTTGCTCCTGCCCTGTGCAATCTGGTGACCCAGCCACTGTCCGGCTGGTTCGGCCATGCCCGACAGTTCGACATGGCCACCCAGTACGAGCCCGCCAGCGGTATCGCCCGCTACCTGTGCGGCACCCAGCCGATCACTTCGCTGGCCATGGTCGAGTGCGGCCTGGAGGTCTTCGAACAGACCGACATGCAGAGCCTGCGGCGCAAGTCCCTGGCCCTGACCGACCTGTTCATCGAGCTGGTGGAACAGCGTTGCGCCGGCCATGACCTGAAGCTGGTGACCCCACGCGATCACGCCAAGCGTGGCAGTCACGTGAGCTTCGAACACCCTGAAGGTTATGCCGTGATCCAGGCCCTGATCGCCCGGGGCGTGATTGGTGATTATCGCGAGCCGCGCATCATGCGTTTTGGCTTCACCCCGCTGTACACCCGCTTCAGTGAGGTCTGGGACGCGGTGCAGATTCTCGGTGAAATCCTTGATCAGAAAACCTGGGCCCAGGCGCAATTCCAGGTGCGTCACAGCGTGACCTGAGACGCGCTTCACCTCCTGGTTGCCGCCCTGTGCGGCGGCCAGGCCAGCGGCACAAGGACGGGCCGTCACAACGATTCATACGTGCACACAACAATAAAGAGGCACTTAAAGTGACCACCTCCAACAAAGGTTTCGAAGCGATTTCCAATCGCGAGCACGGCCTCAGGCGCCAGCTGACCGCCGGCCAGATGAGCATGATCGCCATCGGCGGGGCCATCGGCACCGGGCTGTTCATGGGCAGCGCCTATGCCATCGGCTATGCCGGCCCCAGCGTGCTGCTGAGCTACGCCATCGGTGCGCTGATCACCCTGATCCTCATGGGCTGCCTGGCGGAAATGACCGTGGCCCATTCCACCTCCGGTTCCTTCGGCGCTTATGCCGAGTTCTACGTCAGCCCGCTGGCCGGTTTCCTGGTGCGCTACGCCTACTGGGCGGCCATCGTTCTGGCGGTGGGCGCCGAAGTCACGGCCATCGCCATGTACATGAAGTACTGGTTCGCCAACGTTCCGGAATGGGTGTGGATCATATCCTTCTCCAGCGTGCTGATCCTGCTCAACGCCATCAGCGTGAAGACCTTCGGCAACTTCGAATACTGGTTCTCCACCATCAAGATCGCCGCCATCGTCGGCTTCATCATCCTTGCGGTGTATGTGGTGTTCGGCTCCGGCAACCCCGATTACGGCGTGCACAACTACAGCGCCCACGGCGGCTTCTTTCCCAATGGCTTCGAGGGCATGTGGATCGCGGTGATCGTGTCGATCTTCAGTTACCTGAGCGTGGAAATGATCGCGGTGGCGGCGGGAGAGGCCAAGGACCCGCAACGTGCGGTGAAGCAGGCGTTTCGCGCCACCATCGTGCGCCTGGTGGTGTTCTACCTGCTGACCCTGGCCCTGATGCTGGCCATCGTGCCCTGGGTCCAGGCGGGCAAGGCCCAGAGCCCGTTCGTCACGGTGATGCAGACCATCGGCATTCCCGGGGCCACCGGGGTGATGAACTTCGTGATCCTGATCGCGGCCCTGTCGGCGATGAACAGCCAGCTCTACATCACCACGCGGATGATGTTCAGCCTGTCCCGCGCCGGCTTTGCGCCCAAGTCCATGGGCGCCCTGAGCAAGACCGGGATTCCGCTGAATGCCTTGTTGCTGTCCAGCTCCGGTATTGCCCTGGCCACCTTGATCAACGTGCTGTACCCGGAGAGCTCATTCGTCCTGATGATGGCGATCTCGATGTTCGGCGCGATCTTCACCTGGTTCATGATCTTCCTCACCCACTACTGCTTCCGCCGTTATCACCAGCGTCATGGTGAACAGCAACTGTCGTTCCGCATGCGCCTGTTTCCCTACAGCACCCTGCTGGGACTGGTGCTGATGGGGGCGGTGATGATCACCACCTTCTTCACCGAGGCGTTCAAGATGACCCTGGTGTTCGGCGTGCCCTTCCTGCTGTTACTGACCCTGGTCTACTACCTGTGCTTCCGTAAGCCCAGGACGGTCGCCGGACTGTCCGAGGTCTGAGGCCACGCCTCCCGGATTCTCCGGGCATCGCTGGTGCAGGTTGTGTATAGCGTGCGTAGTGAGCGACTAAGGAGGGTGGCGAGGTCTCGCCACCTTGCGAGGCTGGGTCTCCTGGGCCTTAGCGGCTTACAATGCGATCCGCCTGGGCGCAATCGCTGGGTGGTGGCAGTCATCCCCGACTTGAGTTGTGGTGAGTGTCGCGCTTGCGGCGAACGAGCCGACTTGAAAATCGAAAGCCTTCAAAGGTGCTGTGCATGACAAATTGGCAACGTGGTGACTTAGTCGAGCTGGACGGCCTTCTGGCGGTCGTGGTCGGCATTGAGGGGGACCCCAATGTCCCCGAGGAACACATCGCAGTTTGGTTTGGTGCCCCAAGTTGCCTCCGAAAGTCTAAGGGCGGAGCTGGTGGAGCGAGTCCGGAGGTCTGGACGGTGCCAGCGTACTTGTTCGTGCGAGCCGCTGAGCCTGATTGGCGTCACTGATTAATTGAATTTTCTATCGGAATGCACCTTTCCGCTCCTTTCTCAACGACCCGCTAGAGGCTGCCCAGGGGGCACTCTTCGCGAGCCTGTTGCAGGCTGGTCTCGAAGACTTCGAGCCGGCTCTGCAACTGCTGCAAGTCATCGATCTGTTGTTGCAGCTCGCGCCTCTTTTGCGCCAGGGCGGCCTGGGCGCGGTCCCAGGGAAAGGCCTGGCCCTGGTGCGTGGCGAACACCTGCTGCAATTCCTTGAGCTTGAACCCCAACTGCTGCGCGCATTTGATGAACATCAGTTGCTCGACGCTCTGGGCGTCATAGAGGCGGTAGCGACCCTGACGCGGAGCTTCGGGCAACAGGCCGATGGCTTCGTAGTGACGGATGCTCTTGACGGTGGTCCCGGACAGTTGCGCGGCTTGGCCGATGTACATGAAAACTCCTTGTTCAGTACCGGTTTCGGGCGGTGGACAGCGTTGCGCATTATCCGGTGGATTCACTGCCTGGCAAGGTACTGCGCCTGCATCAGCCAATCCGCCTTGCGTTCTTCGCTGGCGTCCAGCACCGGGCCAAAGGTCAGGGTGCGCAACGGCTTGATGCCGCAGAAGGCCAGGGTGGTGCGGCGCATCTGCTGCAAGCCGGGCATGCGATAGAACCAGCGGAAATACCAGGGCGGGGTGTCCATGGTCACCATCAGGTGGGCGGTGCGGCCCTTGAGCAGTTGCTCGGGAAAGGCCTTGCCGGGGCGGTACTTGAAGGCGAAGCCCGGCAGCAGCACACGGTCGAGAAAGCCCTTCATCAGGGCTGGAATCCCACCCCACCAGATGGGGAAGACCCAGGTCAGGTGCTCGGCCCAGAGGATGTCGGCCTGGGCCCGTTGCAGGTCTTCCTCCAGAGGCTGGATCTGCCGGTAGCCTTCGCGCAGCACCGGATCGAAGCGTAGGTCGCCGAGCCTGAGCTGGCGCACGTCATGCCCGGCTTCCTGCGCCGCCTTCACATAGCGCTCGCTCAATGCCGCGCACAGGCTGTTGCGCGAGGGGTGGCCGAGAATCACCAGGATGCGTTTGCTCATTGCCGTGGTCCTTGAGGGATAAACCCCAAGGCTAAAGTCTGCCCCTAAGGGGAGAGTCAAGGCGGCAGCAGTGCCGCGCACAAACCTTGGGCATACAGCGGCAGCGTTGCGAAGTCACGGGCGCACAACAGCAACCGGCGCCGGGCCCAAGCTTCGCTCAGAGGGCGGGACTGCAATGGCAGGTGACGGTTGCGCTCCAGGGCCGCCAGGGGCACCAGCGCCAGCCCGGCCCCACGGGCCACCATGCGCAGCAGGGCGTCGAAGCCTTCGGCGCGGATGCGCAATTGCATGCGTCGTCCCAGGTGCAGGGCCTGTTCCTCCAGATACACCGCCAGGGCGCTATGGCTGGCCAGGCCAACGTAGTCGTGGGCCAGGGTGTCGTTGAAGCTGAGGTTGGGCTGCAGGCTCAGCGGGTGATCCTGGGGCATCACCAGGACCAGCGGATCATCACGGAAAGGCCGGCTCATCAGTCCCTGAATGTCCACCGCGTCGGAGACGATACCCAGGTCTGCCGCACCCTGGCGCAGGGCGTGGGTGATGCGCTGGCTGGGCAGTTCCTGCAGGTCGATATCCACCTGGGGCTGGTTGTGCAGGAAGTCCGCCAGCAGCTCCGGCAGGTACTCGCTGAGGGCGGTGGTGTTGCACAGCAAGCGCACCTGGCCCTTGATTCCCTTGGCGTATTCGGCGAGGTCCTGTTGCAGGTGTTCTGCGTACAGCAACAGCGTCCGGGCATGTTGGGCCAGGGCCTTGCCGGCGGGCGTCGGGCGAATGCCGCGGCGCCCGCGTTCGAGGAACTCGATGCCCAGGGAGGCTTCCATGGCGCGGATTCGAGCGCTGGCGGCGGCCAGGGACAGATGGCTGCGAGCGGCCCCGGCGGTGATGTTGCCGGCGTCGAGAATGTTCAGGTACAGCCGCAGGTCGATCAGGTCGAAGTGCATGGGGCATTCCTCGGGGAACGGGGTCTCTTACGGAGGCCGTGCAGATGTTTTTGTAGGAGCCGGCTTGCCGGCGAAGGGGCCTTAGGATTTTGCATCGGGCTTGAGTGCGCCTTCGCTGGCAAGCCAGCTCCTACGGTGGTGGCGGGCAATAGGTTTTTGCATGTGCCTATTGCCTGGCAAGAGGCTGGCTCAGTATATGGCAGATTTTCAGCTCGGCGGGCAGGGCGCAGGATAGGCCCATGAACAGCTCTCTCGCGTTTTATCAAAACCTCGGACTGGCCCTTTCTCTGCTGGTCATCGGCACATTCCTGCTGGCCGGCATGATCAAGGGGGTGATCGGCCTCGGCCTGCCCACCATCGCCATGGGGTTGTTGGGACTGGCTATGGCTCCGGCGCAGGCTGCAGCCTTGCTGATCATTCCGGCGACCCTGACCAATCTCTGGCAACTGGCCTTTGGCGGGCACCTGCCGGCCTTGCTCAAGCGCCTGTGGCGGATGTTGCTGGCGATCTTCGTCGGCACGGCCGCCGGTTCATTGTGGTTGGGCATCGAGGGCGGGCATTGGGTGGTGCGGGGGTTGGGCGCGGCGTTGCTGCTGTATGCCCTGAGCGGCCTGCTGTTGCCGACCCTGCGCGTGTCGCCGGCCCAGGAGCGCTGGCTGGCGCCGCTGTGCGGGCTGGTCACCGGGGTCATCACTTCGGCCACCGGGGTGTTCGTGATCCCGGCGGTGCCCTATCTGCAGGCCCTGGGCTTGAACAGGGATCAGTTGGTGCAGGCCCTGGGCCTGTCGTTCACCGTCTCGACCCTGGCCCTGGCCGCCGGCCTGCTGTGGCGTGGCGCCCTGGGCAGCGCCGAGCTGGGGGCTTCCTTGCTGACCCTGGCCCCGGCGCTGTTGGGCATGTGGCTGGGGCAATGGTTGCGCCAGCGCATCAGCGCCTTGCTGTTCAAGCGGGTGTTCTTCATCGGCCTGGGGCTGCTGGGCGGGCATCTGTTGATCAGCGGCTAGACCTTTGGCTCAGCGGCCAGCCGCGGCCGGGCTGAGCATGTCGATGGCGCGGATCTCGAAGTCGCGCTCCAGGTAGTCCATGCGCGCGTCGAGAAACTGCTGCATGTGCGGCAGGCCAGAGTGGCTATCCAGCGCCTCCTGGGAAGCCCAGACCTCGTAGAAGATGAACAGGCTCGGGTCTTCCCGGTCCCGCAGCATGTGGTACTCGATGCAGCCGGCTTCAGCGCGGCTGGCGGCGACATGGCTCAGGAAGAACGCCTGGAAGGCGTCGGCGCGTTCGGGACGGGTCTTGGCGTGAAGGATAAAGGCCTGGGGCGTGGACATGCGCAAAGCACTCATTGACGGGGAAGGTGCTGAAGATCCTAAGGCAAAGATCGGCTATCGATTCGTGCGTTTTAGTCAAATGTATTTTGAGCGACCCGGGCTTATTCTCCGCTCCCGGCCTGATTAACCTGCCGCCATCGTTTGCAACCTTCACAGCCCGTCGCTGCCGATGCGCGATGGGCTGTCCCCGATGAGGCCGGATCATGAAAAAAGTACTGCTGCTCAATGGCGCCAAACAGTTCGCCCACTCCGATGGCCGTTACAACGCCACCCTGCACGACACCGCCCTGGCGGTGCTGGATCGCGGTGGCCTGGAGGTCAAGGTCACCCATATCGACGAGGGCTACGACATTCAGGAAGAAGTGGCGAAGTTTCTCTGGGCCGACGTGATCATCTACCAGATGCCCGGCTGGTGGATGGGCGCGCCTTGGATCGTCAAGAAGTACATCGACGAAGTCTTCACCGAAGGCCACGGCAGCCTCTACGCCAGCGATGGCCGGACCCGTTCCGACGCCTCGCAGAAATACGGCAGCGGCGGCCTGATCCAGGGCAAGCAGTACATGCTGTCGCTGACCTGGAACGCGCCGCAGCAGGCCTTTGACGATCCGACCGACTTCTTCGAAGCCAAGGGCGTGGACGCGGTGTACTTCCCGTTCCACAAGGCCAACCAGTTCCTCGGCATGCGCGGCTTGCCGACCTTCCTCTGTGTCGACGTGATGAAGCGCCCGAACATCGAAGCCGACGTACAGCGCTACGCGGAGCACCTCAAGGCGGTGTTCAATCTCCAGGGCTGAATCCGGCTACTATTGAGCGCCTTGAAGCGGGCCTGCGGTTTATCCAGGGCCCACCCGCGCCGATAAAGGACTCCTGTGAAAGCCCGATCCGACGAGTTGCAAGTCTTGGTTTGCGTCATCGAGTGCGGTTCGATTTCCGCCGCCGCCGAGCAATTGGCCCAGACCCCTTCGGCGGTCAGCCGCACCTTGTCGCGGTTGGAGGCCAAGCTCGACACCACGCTGATCAATCGTACCACTCGACGCATGGACCTGACCGAAGAAGGGCGCTACTTCTTCGAGCAGGCCAAGCTGATTCTCGACCAGATGGACGAGCTCGAAGAGCGCCTGTCCTCGCGCCAGCGCAATCCGTCCGGGCGTTTGCGGATCAACGCCGCGTCGCCTTTCATGCTGCACGCCATCGTTCCCCATGTGGCTGAGTTCCGCCGCCTGTACCCGGACATCCAGCTGGAACTCAACAGCAACGACCTGATCATCGACCTGCTGGAGCAGAGCACCGACATCGCCATCCGCATCGGCGTGCTGGCGGACTCGACCCTGCATGCCCGCTCCCTGGGCTGTAGCCCGCTGCATATCCTCGCCAGCCCCGATTACCTGGCCCGCCACGGCACGCCGCACAGCGTGGCCGAACTGGCCGAACACACCTTGCTCGGCTTCACCCAGACCGAAACCCTCAACCACTGGCCGTTGCGCCATGTGCACGGTGATCGCTGGCAGATCCAGCCGGGCATCAGTGCCTCCAGCGGCGAGACCTTGCGCCACCTGGCGCTGGAGGGGCAGGGGATTGCCTGCCTGTCGCATTTCATGACCATCGACGACATCCGCGCCGGGCGCCTGCAACCGGTGCTGGCCTCGTTCAACAGCGGCTACCGCCAGCCGATCAACGCGGTGTACTACCGCAACTCGCAACTGGCCCTGCGCATCCAGTGCTTCCTGGATTTCATCCAGGGCAAGCTGGCGGACTACGCCAGCCCCGAGTTCCAGGGCTGAAAGCCCCGTTCCCCGCCTATCACCCGTAGGAGCCGGCTTGCCGGCGAAGAGGCCCCCAGGTTTTGCGCAAGTCTTGAAATCGCTTTCGCTGGCAAGCCAGCTCCTACGGTCATTTATGTTTGTGGATTGGTACGCGCGTACTGCAATTGACGATTGCTCAAACCGTGATCCCGGGCCTATGTTCTTGCCGTTCAAAAACAAGAAAAGGAAGGACTTTATGCGCATCCTGTTGTTCAAGACCCTGGCCCTGACGGCCGCCATCGCCGCCAGCAGTTCGGCGTTCGCCGTGACCCTGGAAGGCGGCGCGGTGGCTGCGCCCAACCAGTACGGTGCCGATGTCGCGGCGCAGATCCTGAAGAAAGGCGGTAACGCGGTGGACGCCGCGGTGGCCACGGCCTTTGCCCTGGCAGTGACCTACCCCGAAGCCGGTAACATCGGCGGCGGCGGTTTCATGACGATGTTCATCGACGGCAAACCCTACTTCCTCGACTACCGGGAAACCGCGCCCAAGGCCGCGACCCGGGACATGTACCTGAATGAAAAGGGCGAGGTGATCGAGAACCTGAGCCTGGTGGGCGCGCGCGCCGCCGGGGTGCCGGGCACCGTGATGGGCCTGTGGGAAGCTCACCAGAAGTTCGGCAAGTTGCCGTGGAGCGAGTTGATCACGCCGGCCGTGGGCTACGCGAAAAACGGTTTCAAGGTGGCGGACAAGCAGTACCAGTACCGCGAGGATGCGTTGAAGCTGTTCAACGGCAGCACCAACTTCGGCGATTACTTCGGCAGCATGAAACCCGGTGAAACCTTCCGTCAGCCGGAGTTGGCCGCCACCCTGGAACGCATCGCCGACCAGGGCGCCAAGGAGTTCTACAGCGGCAAGACCGCCGACTTGCTGGTGGCGCAGATGCAGGCCGACAAAGGCCTGATCACCAAACAGGACCTGCAGGACTACAAGGTCCAGTGGCGCCAGCCGCTGCAGGTCAGCTTCCGTGGCAACACCCTGTACACCGCACCGCCACCCAGCTCCGGTGGGGTGGCCCTGGCGCAGCTGATCAGCATCAAGGAAGAACGTGCCGCGGACTTCAAGGGCGTCGAGCTGAACTCGGCCAAGTACATCCACTTGCTGGCGGAAATCGAAAAGCGCGTGTTCGCCGACCGTGCCGACTACCTGGGCGACCCGGCGTTCTCCGACGTGCCGGTCAAGCAACTGACCGACCCGGCCTATCTGAAAAAACGCGCCGCCGAGGTCAACCCGAATGCCATCTCGGCCACCGAGAAAGTGCGTCCCGGGCTTGAGCCGCACCAGACCACCCACTTCTCCATTGTCGATGCCCAGGGCAACGCGGTGAGCAACACCTACACCCTGAACTGGGATTACGGCAGTGGCGTGGTGGTCAAGGGTGCAGGCTTCTTGCTCAACGATGAGATGGATGACTTCAGTTCCAAGCCCGGCGTAGCCAACGCCTTCGGCGTGGTGGGTGGCGATGCCAACGCCATCGCCCCGGGCAAGCGCATGCTGTCGTCCATGAGCCCGAGCCTGGTGACCCGCGATGGCAAGGTCACCCTGGTGCTGGGCACCCCCGGTGGTTCGCGGATCTTCACCTCGATCTTCCAGGTGCTGAACAACCTCTATGACTACAACCTGCCCCTGGAAAAGGCCGTGGCCGCGCAGCGCGTGCATCACCAGTTGCTGCCCAAGGACACGATCTACTACGACGCCTATGCGCCGCTCACCGGCAAGGTCGCCGATGAGCTGAAAACCATGGGCTACACCCTGGAAGACCAGGGTTGGGAGATGGGTGACATCCAGGCGATCCGGGTCAATGGCACCCAGCTTGAAACCGCTTCCGACCCCCGCGGTCGTGGCGTCGGCAAGGTCGTCAAATAACCGCTGCCCCCTGTAGGAGCCGGCTTGCCGGCGAAGAGGCCTCCGGGTTTTGCGCCAGCCGCGAAATCGTCTTCGCTGGCAAGCCAGCTCCTACATTCGTTGTGCAGGCTCCGACGGCCGGCTGGTCGTCGATGGCTCAATTCCGTAACATTCCCCGCCTTCTTTCCGCTCTTCCCAGGGCCGCGCCTGCCGGTCCGCCTATCAGGTCAACCATGAAAGCAAAACGTCTGCGCGCCGATGTCCTGGCCGGACTCACTACCTCCTTCGCCTTGCTCCCCGAATGCATCGCCTTCGCCCTGGTGGCCCATCTCAACCCGTTGATGGGCCTGTACGGCGCCTTCTTCATCTGCACCCTGACCGCGCTGTTCGGTGGTCGGCCGGGCATGGTGTCCGGCGCTGCCGGTTCCATGGCGGTGGTGATCGTCGCCCTGGTGGTGCAGCACGGGGTGCAGTACCTGCTGGCCACGGTGTTGCTGGGCGGGCTGGTCATGGTCGCCTTTGGCCTGCTGCGCCTGGGCAAGTTGGTGCGCATGGTGCCGCACCCGGTGATGCTGGGGTTCGTCAACGGCCTGGCGATCGTCATTGCCCTGGCCCAGCTGGAGCATTTCAAGAGCGGTGAACACTGGCTCAGCGGCCAGGCGCTGTACCTGATGGCCGGGCTGGTGGCGCTGACCATGGCCATTGTCTACCTGCTGCCACGCCTGACCCGAGCGGTGCCACCGGCCCTGGTGGCGATCCTCGGCGTTGGCGCATTGGTGTACCTGCTGGGCCTGCCGACCCGCACCCTGGGGGACATGGCCCACATCGCCGGCGGCCTGCCGAGCCTGGCGCTGCCCCAGGTGCCATGGAATCTGGACACCCTGGGCATCATCGCGCCCTACGCGTTGCTGATGGCCATGGTCGGCCTGCTGGAAACCCTGCTGACCTTGAACCTCACCGACGAAATCACCGAGAGCCGTGGCTACCCGGACCGCGAATGCGTGGCCCTGGGCGCGGCCAATGTGGTGTCGGGCCTGTTCGGCGGCATGGGCGGCTGCGCGATGATCGGCCAGACCGTGATCAACCTCAGCTCCGGTGGTCGCGGGCGCTTGTCCGGGGTGGTGGCCGGGGGGCTGATCCTGCTGTTCGTGCTGTTCCTGTCGCCGCTGATCGAGCGCATTCCCCTGGCGGCCCTGGTAGGGGTGATGTTCGTGGTGTCGCAGCAGACCTTTGCCTGGGCCTCGTTGCGGGTGATCAACAAGGTGCCGATGAACGATGTGCTGGTGATCCTCGCCGTGAGCGTGATCACGGTGTTCACCGACCTGGCCATAGCGGTGTTCTGCGGCATCGTGATCGCGGCGCTGAACTTCGCCTGGCAGCAGGCCCGGGAGCTGTACGCCGACGCTCACCTGGAGGCCGACGGCAGCAAGCGCTATCACTTGCACGGCACGTTGTTCTTTGCTTCCACCACGCCGTTTCTCAATCAGTTCGACCCGGCGGGTGACCCGCAGCACGTGACCGTCGACTGTCGCCACCTGAGCTTTGTCGACTACTCGGCCATCGCCGCCCTGAAAACCTTGCGCGAGCGCTATGCCAAGGCCGGCAAGCAACTGCGGGTGCTGCACCTGTCGGAGCGTTGCAAGAAGCTGCTGAAACGAGCCCGGGTGCAACACGACTGAAGCCCGGGGGCGAGTGGCAGTGCTCGCCCGCTTTTCAATGCGCGGGGATGAAAATAGCCACTACCGATTTTCATCGCTCGCGCTTTTGCATAGCTGTTCGCGACAAGGCCTGCCTCTTTACGAAAATTAGTTTCACTTGGTTTGAAACAAAACTCCTTAAGTGATTAAAGAGTTTCACAACCATTCGAAAGTGACGCTGTTTTCAAGGAGAACACCATGGCTCCCGCAACGGGTTATTGGCTGCTGGGCTACGCCGCAGTCGCCATCATTGCGTTGATCGTGTTGATCGCCCGCTACCGACTCAATCCCTTTATCGTCATCACCCTGGTGTCGGTCGGCCTGGCGCTGATGGCCGGCATGCCGCCGTCCGGTGTGGTGGGTGCCTATGAAGCCGGGGTCGGCAAGACCCTGGGCCATATCGCCCTGGTGGTGGCCCTGGGCACCATGCTCGGCAAGCTGATGGCCGAATCCGGCGGCGCCGAACAAGTGGCGCGGACCCTGATCGACCGCTTCGGCGAGCGCAACGCCCACTGGGCGATGGTGTGCATTGCCTTCCTGGTGGGGCTGCCGCTGTTTTTCGAAGTGGGTTTTGTACTGCTCATCCCCATTGCCTTCACCGTGGCACGGCGGGTGGGGGTGTCGCTGCTGATGGTGGGGCTGCCCATGGTCGCCGGGCTGTCGGTGGTCCACGCTCTGGTGCCGCCGCACCCGGGGGCGATGCTGGCGGTGCAGGCCTATCAGGCGTCGGTGGGGCAGACCCTGCTGTACGCGATCCTGATCGGCGTGCCCACGGCGATCATCGCCGGTCCGGTGTATGCCCGGTTTATCGTGCCGCACATCCATCTGCCGGCCGAGAACCCCCTGGAGCGTCAGTTCATTGCCCGCGAACCCCGGGCGCGCCTGCCCAGCTTTGGCCTGACCATGTTCACCATCCTGCTGCCGGTGGTGCTGATGCTGATCGGCGGTTGGGCCAACCTGCTGGCGGAGCCCGGCACCGGGCTCAATCAGTTCCTGCTGTTTATCGGCAACTCGGTGATCGCCCTGTTGGTGGCGACCCTGGTGAGTTTCTGGACCCTGGGGCTGGCCCAGGGCATCAACCGTGAATCGATCCTCAAATTCACCAACGAGTGCCTGGCGCCCACCGCCAGCATCACCTTGCTGGTGGGGGCCGGTGGTGGCCTGAACCGGATTCTGATCGACTCCGGGGTCACCGAGCAGATCGTCGGCCTGGCCCATGAATTCCAGCTGTCGCCGCTGTGGATGGGCTGGCTGTTTGCGGTGTTGATGCGGGTCGCCACCGGTTCTGCCACCGTGGCCCTGACCACCGCTTCCGGGGTGGTGGCGCCGGTGGCTGTCGGCCTGGGGTATCCCCACCCGGAATTGCTGGTGATTGCCACCGGGGCCGGTTCGGTGATTCTGTCCCACGTCAACGACGGTGGCTTCTGGCTGGTGAAGGAATACTTCAATATGACCGTCATTCAAACCTTCAAGACCTGGACCGTGCTGGAGACGCTGATTTCGCTGATCGCCTTCGGCCTGACCCTGGGACTCGCGGAGCTGTTGTAGATGGACATTCTTTATCAGATCCGTTCGCGCCTGGATGACTTCAGCGCCGGGGAAGGGCGGATCGCCCGCTTGCTGCTCGACGACGTGGGCTTTGCCGCCTCCGCCAGCCTCGACGAACTGGCCCAGCGCGCCGAAGTCAGCGCCGCCACCCTGTCGCGCTTTGCCCGCAGTGTCGGTTGCCGCGACCTGCGCCAACTGCGCTTGCAGCTGGCCCAGGCCAGCGGTGTCGGCAGCCGCTTTCTCGACCCGGCCGGGGCGCCCGAGCAGTCCGGTTTCTACCGGCAGATCCTGGGCGATATCGAGTCTGCGCTGCATCAGCACCTGGCCGGTTTCGAGGAAACGCAGTTTGCCGATGCGGTGCGCTTGCTGGGGCGCGCACGGATGATCCACGCCTTCGGCATGGGCGGCTGCTCGACCCTGTGCAGCGATGAACTGCAGGTGCGCCTGGTGCGCCTGGGCTACCCCATCGCCGCCTGCCACGACCCGGTGATGATGCGGGTGACCGCCGCCGCCCTGGGGCCGCAACACGCGGTGATCGCCTGTTCCCTGACCGGCATCACCCCCGAACTGCTGGACGCGGTGGCCCTGGCCCGCAACTACGGTGCCGGCATCCTCGCCATTACCCTGCCCGAGTCACCCCTGGCCCAACTGGCGGACGTGGTGCTGCCTCTGCACAGCGCCGAAACCTCATTCATCTACAAACCCACCGCGGCCCGCTACGGCATGCTGCTGGCCATTGATGTACTGGCCACCGAGCTGGCCCTGGCCCTGCCCGATGACAGCCAGGAACGCCTGCGGCGAATCAAGCTGGCCCTGGACCATTACCGGGGCGGCGACGACTGCCTGCCCCTGGGAGACTGACATGCGCTACGACACGCTGATCCGCAACGCCCTGATCATCGACGGCAGCGACCGCCCGGGCTATCCCGCCGACCTGGCGACCGGCGACGGTCGCATCCAGCGCATCGGCGACCTGTGCGCCGCCACCGCCGAGCACGAGATCGATGCCGGCGGCCGGGTCCTGGCCCCGGGCTTCATCGATGTGCACACCCACGACGACACCGTAGTGATCCGCCAGCCGCAGATGCTGCCCAAGCTCAGCCAGGGCGTGACCACAGTGATCGTCGGCAACTGCGGGATCAGCGCTGCGCCGGTGAGCCTCAAGGGCGATCCGCCGGACCCGATGAACCTGCTGGGCGAGCGCTCGATGTTTGTCTATCCGCACTTTCGCGACTATCGCGCGGCGGTGGATGAGGCGCGCCCGGCGGTGAACGTCGCGGCCCTGGTGGGGCACACGGCGCTGCGCAGCAACCACCTTTCGGACCTGCAGCGCACCGCCAGCGCTGGCGAAATCGCGGCCATGCGCGAGCAACTGCGCGAAAGCCTGGAGGACGGCGCCCTCGGCCTGTCCAGCGGGCTGGCCTATGCCAGCGCGTTTTGCGCCGAGACCGATGAAGTGCTGCAACTGGCCCAGGAACTGACGGCGTTCGGGGCGGTGTACACCACCCACCTGCGCAGCGAGTTCGAGCCGGTGCTGGAGGCCATGGACGAAGCCTTCCTGATCGGTCGCGCGGCCCGGGCGCCGGTGATCGTCTCCCACCTCAAATGCGCCGGGGCCGGCAACTGGGGACGCAGCCCGCAACTGCTGGCGGCCCTGGAACAGGCGGCCCAGGATCATCCGGTGGGCTGCGATTGTTATCCCTACGCCGCCAGCTCCTCGACCCTGGATCTCAAGCAAGTCACCGATGCGTACCGCATCACCATCACCTGGTCCACGCCGCACCCCGAACAGGGCGGTCGTGATCTGAACGAGATTGCCGACGAGTGGGGCGTCAGCCTGTTGGCCGCCGCCGAGCGCCTGCAACCGGCGGGGGCGGTGTACTACGGCATGGATGAAAGCGACGTGCGGCGCATCCTCGCCCATCCGCTGTCGATGATCGGCTCCGATGGTCTGCCGGAAGATCCCTTCCCTCATCCACGGTTGTGGGGAGCCTTCCCTCGGGTACTGGGCCACTTCAGCCGCGACCTGGGCCTGTTCCCGCTGCACACCGCGGTGCACAAGATGACCGGGCTTTCGGCGGCGCGATTTGGCCTGCACCAGCGCGGCGAAATCCGCGAGGGGCATTGGGCCGACCTGGTGCTGTTCGATCCGGCGCGGGTGCGCGACGTGGCCGATTTCAAGCACCCGCAGCAAGCCGCGCAAGGGATCGACGGGGTCTGGGTCAATGGCGTGCGCAGCTACACCGAGGGCCAGGCCAACGGTCAACGCTCGGGACGTTTCTTACCACGGGAGGGGGATTTGCGCCGGGGCTTCACATCCGTAGTCTGATTCTTTGATCTTCATCACAGTGATGGCGCTGTGCCATTAAAGAATCCTTGCGCGGCGCCGAAGTGCTGGGAATCGCCACCTGTAGAGTCGGCCTATTTCAGTCAGGGAGTCATGCAATGAGCTTTGGCAAAACCACCCCCATCCTGCGGATCTTCGATGAAGCCAAGGCCCGGGAGTTTTACCTGGACTTCCTGGGGTTCAACCTCGATTGGCAGCACCGCTTCGAGGACAATTTCCCGCTGTACATGCAGGTGTCTCGGGGCGATTGCGTGCTGCACCTGTCCGAGCATCACGGCGATTGCACCCCGGGCGCGGCGCTGCGGATCGAGACCGATGAACTGGAAGCCTTCCAGCAGCAATTGCTGGCCAAGCAGTACCGTTTTTCCCATCCGCAGATCCAGGCCATGCCCTGGGGCAGCCAGGACATGACCATCAGCGATCCGTTCGGCAATCGGCTGGTGTTCACCAACGCCATCAGCGTCTGAGCGGGCTCAGGCCTTGCCGGCGTTCAGCGCGGTCTGACGAAACTGTCCCGGGGTCAACCCGGTGCGGCTCTTGAAGCTGCGGTGAAATGAACGGGATTCGGTAAAGCCCAGGCAATCGGCGATCCCCTGGATCGACAGCTCGCTGTGGCGCAGATAGTGCTCGGCCAGCTCCTGGCGCAAGTCATCGAGAATCTGTTGGTAGGAGGTGCCGGCCTGTTGCAGCTGGCGCTGCAGCGTGCGTTCGGACATCTGCAACTGTTCCGCCACCTGCTCCTTGCGCGGCAGGCCGTCCTTGAGCAACTGGCGCAACACGTTCTGCACCTGCAACGCCAGGGGCGCATCGGCCAACGAGGCCATCATCGCCTGGGCGTGATCCTCCAGGGTCTTGAGCAGCCGCGCATCGGCCTGGCGCAGGGGCAACTGCAGGTAGTGCAGCGGTGCCACCAGGGCCGAGCAGGCTTGCCCGAACAGCACCGGACAGCCGAACAGGGCCTCGTACTGCGCCACCTCGGCCTGCTCCGGCAGCGAGTGCTCGAACCACACTGCAGTGGGGGAGAGCTGCGAGTCAGCGATCCAGCGCGCATACAGCAGCCAGGAGGCGAGCACGTTTTCCACCAGATGCCGGCGAATGTCCGGGCGCCGATGACGACAGCTCCAGATCAGCCGCACCTGAACGCCCGCCACCTCGGCCCGGCTGGTGCCCATGTCCCCCACCAGCTTTTCGAACGGCATGATGCGGCCCATGGCCTCGCCCAGGGTGGCGCAGTTCATGGTGATGTAGCCCAGCACATTCCAGGAACTGGGTTTGACGAAGCGCGCCGAATTGAGCCCGAACAGCGGGTCGCCGGAATGCTGGCAGAAGTAGTCGAGCAATCGCTCATGCACCTCCACTGGCAGGCGCAGACTGGTGTCGTTCAACTGCGCGGCCTCAAGCCCCGCCGCCGCCAGCGCCGGCGCCGTGGCAATACCCAATTGCTCGGCATAGAGCAGATATTTGAGCAAGGGTGGGACCGAGGTAAAACCGAGGCTGGGCATCGAGATATTCCTGGTGACAGATCCTTCGGACAGCAGGACGCGGACCGGGAAAGGTAAGGGCAAACCCCAAGCGCTGTAAATGGCCGGCGACCCCGCTTCTTGTAGCCGCTGCCGCAGGCTGCGACCGGCCCCGAAGGGGACGCCGCCCTTGAGGGCCTCGGAAGGCCCTGCGGGCCTTGTCGCAGCCTGCGGCAGCGGCTACAGGGATGCGATAAAGTTTGCCTCTGATGGCGGATTTTCGCTTTGATTTGTAGGGCATTTCCGCGAGAATCCACCCGTTACATTTCAACTGTTTGCATGGCTTGTGCCTATCGAATGTCCAGGGCTAGTCTTCGGCCGTCGCTGCATTTCAGCGATCGGGTTTGGTAGCCCGCATCACTTCAGGCACAAGCGCCGCTGACTTTCGACAGGCCTTAATCTGTCGACGTGTTATGGCGGCTGTGCGCAGGGCACCTCGTGTGCGCTGGGTTTCCTGGAGTCCCGGTCTACCAACCTGCGTATGGCCGCCACCTTGATCGTTTGGTAGCGATGCGTGGCGGTTCAACTTCTCCAGGAGTTTTGCCGTGAAGAAGATCGTTCCCGATCCACCCGTTCTGCAACCCAGTCGTGAGTTGATCACTGCGCTGGAAGAACCCAACAAGACCTTGCTACAGGCGCTGCAAAACACCGCGCTTTCGCCCCCTTTGCATGAGCACTTCACTGCCACTGGCAGCACCCGCTTTGGTTGTCGGGATGGCGAGGTTGCGGTATGTGAAGGGGTCAATGCCGAAGAGGCGCTGCTGCACGTTTCATTGCTGCTCAAGTGCGCGGAAGAGACGGCCGACGAAATCACCAGTGCCAGCGGCATCGAGCGCGGGCTGATCTGGTCGATGATTCATTCGGTGGAGATGGCGCGGGCGGTGGTGGATGCGCTGTTGGATGGCGCTAGTAAACCGGCGGGGTAGGGCAGGACGTCGCCGGCAGGGACCGGGCTAACCTAAACCGGTAGTGGTACATCAAGCGTGTTTGCAATCACGCTTGTAGCCGTGTCAATTAATGGCGGTTGCGTGCTGGCGGATTTTCGGATCCACCAGGTTTGCTTCTTCCTGGCATTGCAGGCCTGCACGCAGCCGCCACCCTTGTTCAAGCTCTTGAGGGCCTAGGAAGGCCCTTCGGTCCTTGTCGCAGCCTGCGGCAGCGGCTACAGGACCGAAGGGCCGCGGCGAATCAGACGCGGAAGTGGCTGACCATCATCTGCAACTGGCCGCCCAGGCGCGCCAGTTCAACACTTGAGGCGGCGGTTTCGTCGCTGGCGGCGGCGGTCTGTTCGGAGACGTCGCGCACGTTGATGATGCTGCGGCTGATCTCTTCGGCCACGGCGCTCTGCTGCTCGGCCGCGGCGGCGATCTGCTGGTTCATCGATTGGATGTTGGACACGGTGCGGGTGATGCTTTCCAGCGAGGCACCGGCCTTGCGGGTCAGCTCGACGCTGCTGTCGGTCAGGCTGCGGCTGTTGTTCATCACCGTGGCCACTTGCTGGGTGCCGTTCTGCAGGCCGGCCACCAGTTCTTCGATCTCTTCGGTGGACTTCTGGGTGCGCTGGGCCAGGGCCCGCACTTCGTCGGCGACCACGGCGAAACCACGACCGGCTTCACCGGCACGGGCGGCTTCGATGGCGGCGTTCAGCGCCAGCAGGTTGGTCTGTTCGGCCACGGCCTTGATCACGTCCATGACGCTGCCGATCTTGTCGCTTTCCTGTTGCAGCACGGTCATGGCATCGGTGGAGCGCACCACTTCGCTGGCCAGGCGCTCGATCTGCTCGATGGCCTGGGCCACCACTTTGTCGCCTTCGCGGGCTTCGCCGTCGGCGGCGGCTGCGGCCTGGGAAGCTTCTTCGGCATTGCGCGCGACTTCCTGCACGGTGGCGGTCATCTCGTGCATGGCGGTGGCCACCTGGTCGGTCTCGACTTTCTGGCTGTTGACCCCGGCGCTGGTTTCTTCGGTCACCGCGGACAGTTCTTCGGCGGCGCTGGCGATCTGGGTCACGCCGTCGCGGATGCCACCGATCAGTTCGCGCAGGGTCACGCCCATGCGCACGATGCCTTGTTGCAGCACGCCCAGTTCATCGCGACGGGTCACCCGCAGGTTTTCGGTGAGATCGCCCGAAGCGATGCGCTCGACCACGGCCAGGGTTTCCCGCAGCGGACGGGTAATCTGCCGGGTGATGATCACGGCAGCCAGTACGCCCACCAGCAGGGCCAGCAGGGTGCTGATCAATTGCAGGCTGCGGGCCTGGGCGCTTTCGATGTCGCGGCGTTCCAGCTGGATCTGGTACAGGGCGTCGCTGCGGCTGACGATGTCGGCGCCCTGCTCGGTCATTTCCTTGCGCGCCTGCACGGCGTCGGTGAAGGCGACCTTGAAGGCCTGCAGCGAGCTGCGGTAGCCGCTCAGTGCGGTTTCCAGCTGTTGCAGGGCATCACGCTGGGTGCTGCTGAAATGGCTCTTGAGCTGATCCATTTCGGCAATGGCCGCGTTGAGCTGGGTGACGGCTTTCTGTTCGGTGTCCGGGTTGTTGGTGGTGACATAGCCGCGCACTTCATAGCGCGCCAGTTGGAAGGCTTCCTTGGCCTGGGTGATGGCCTGGAACTGCGTAAAGCGCTCGTCGCTCAGGGGCAGTTGCTTGACCCAGGTGTTGATGCCATTGATCAGGTCATTGGCGCGTTCGGCGTTCTGGTTCATCGCCAGGCGCGCAGCGTCGCCGGTGCGGTAGGCATTGCGCATCTTGTTCAGCGAGTCCTGATAAGCGCTGATGGTCGCGCCCAGGCCTTGCAGGAGCTTGATGTTTTCCGGGCTCTGGAACGTGGCCAGGAGTTTTTTCTGCTGGGCGCTGAAATCATCCAGGGTCTTCTGCACGCCCTGGGCGGCGGTTTCGTCGCCGTTGGCCAGCATGTACTGCAGACGGGTGACCCGCAGTTTGGTCAGGCCGCTGTTGAGCTGGGTGATGTCGCTCATCCAGTTACTGCGGTCGATCAGGTTGCCCAGACTGGTCCAGCCGGTCAGTGCCAGGATGCCGGTGAGGGCCAGGACCAGGCCGAAACCCAGGCCCAGCTTAAGGTTGACGCTGATGTTGGCAAACCAACTACTCATTGAATTCCTCCAGGAACATAGCTCTTCTTGATCTTGAGTTGGCTGGAAGATTGTTGTTGTTGGTGACCAGCAAGGTGTTTTGTAGGGGGTGTATCGGCGGGATGTGCCATAGCTGAAACGATTTCGTCCGCATTGTCCCAAGACAATGTTTTCGGCGATGGACGGTTATTTTGCGGGATGAACCACCCGTGCGTTGAGCTTTTTTTCACATTGATTTCACCGCTCCCCCACGGTGTGCGCCCTAGAGTCGGTCCGGTTGCTGCCAGCGTGCCCGGCAGCGCTCAATTGTCATCCGGGTTCTGTAGCCTCGCTACGCGCTGCTCAAAAACCCGGATCACCCTCAAAGGGCGGCAGGACTGTGGTTACAAGACTCGTGCTGGCGGTGGCCAAGCGTCCGCCCTTTAGGCGTTCCCTGGTCCGTTACAAGAACGCACTGGCGCTGCTGGGCGTGTTGCTGCTGCTCCCCTTGAGTCTGTACCTGCTCAAGCCGGCGGCGGTGCCGGACATGGCCCACGGCAACGTGGCCGGGATCAGGGCCTTGACCCGCAGTTGGGCCAAGGGCGACATGATTGTCCTGGTGCGCCACGTGGAGCGCTGCGATCGCTCCAGTGCCACCTGTCTCGGGCCCGCCGATGGCATTACCGATCGAGCGCGGGAGGTGGCGGTGAGCATTGGCGCGCAGTTCGAGCAGTTGGGCCTGGAACGCACCGATCTCTATAACAGCCCCCTGACCCGTACCGCGCAGACGGCCGGCTATATGTTCAGCAAGGTCAGCAGTGGCGATGACTGGCTGTACAACTGCAAGAACGGCCTGCTGCACGACGTGCTGGCGCATAAGGTCGCTGGCCGCAATCTGGTGCTGGTGACCCACAGTGAATGCATGGACCAACTGGAGCAGGAACTGAAACTGTCGACCCCGACCCTGGGTTACGGCGCCTCGCTGTTCGTGTCTACCGATACCCTCAACGGGGCGCCGAAGATGCTCGGGATGATCGAGGCCAGTGACTGGCGTTCGGTAAACCTCAAGCCCTGACGGCACCCGGGGCCGGCCGTCGCGGCCGGTGATCAGGCTCAGGGGGCCAGCAGGTCCGGATCGGCGGGAGGGGTTGCCGCGGGAGCCAGCGCGCCGGGCGCAGGACCTTCATTGATCCGTTGTGGACTGATCAGATTGGTGAACTCCTCGATCAGGCGCTGGATCGCCTCCGGCGGCTCGCAGTCGCGAAACTCCATGCAGATCTGCACTTCGTCCGGGTCGCGCTCCTGGCCTTCGCGTTTGCCGCTGCCGAAGGTGACGAAAAACTTCTCGCTCTGCAGCTCGCCATTCTCCAGGTCGTGGCTGGCCTTCTGCAGTTCGGTGCCCTGCATGCGCACCGACAGGTCGACGGTCATCTTGTGCAGGGCCAGGCCCTTGGGCGAGACCAGGGCAATCAACGGGACGTTGATGATGTGCTGTTCGTTGAGTGCCACCTCGACCATCTTGGCCTTCATCGGCGTACCCAGGTCGTTGACGTTGTAGTCGAAGAACTGGTCGAACAACTTGATGTATTGCTGGGCGATCAGGTTGTGGGTCGCGGCGGCGGCCTGGTGCATGCCACGGGTGATGTGGCTCAGGTCACTGGCGGACATGGGCTCCTTGCGACGGGAAAAAAACGCCATGGATCATGCTCCTTGTTCGATGGCTGAAGTGCCCCGCCGTGGCGGCGGGGCGGGTGGGTCAAGCGTGGTTGTCAGGGCTTGTTGCCGCTGTTTTCCGCCGGAGCATCGGGCATTTTCAGCGCGTTGGCGGTGGGCAGCTTGTCGGTGTCGGTGGCGGTGGCGCTCGGCAGCATCACCGGTTTGGTGGCGGCGTCGGTGAGGAAGTCGATCACCCGCATCAGGGCTTCCGGTGGGTCCTGGCGGACGATCTTGGTGCTGATGGCGTAGCGTGCCCGGGTGTCGGTCTTGCGGGTCTGCGTGGATTTGTGGCTCGCCGCACCCTTGACCGAAACACTGAACGGGCCCCAGCCCATCTTCGCCTCGAAACTGCCGGAGGCTTCAGTGGAACTGGTGTCCTCGGCCATCTGGCTGATGGTCAGCTCGAACTCGATGGAGCCTTCCTCGATGGTGATGTTGGGGTGACTGATGGCCGCCAGCAGCGGGATGCGCATCGACTTCTTCACCGTACCCTTGTAGACGCCCTGGTCATCCACCAGGGTTTCGTCGTAGTCGAACTGCACCGATACCGCCTGGCCGTTCTGGATACACACACCCATGAGGAAGTCCGCATAGGCTTTGCTCGCGGCGACCTGCGCCTGGATCATTGCCATCAACGGACCGGTGATCATCTTGTCCAGGGGCAGGGCGGCAATCACGCCGCCGATCAAGCCCTTGTCGATATCTGGCATGGTCAATCTCCTTATCGTTTATGCGCGAGTTGCGCCCTTGCACCTTAAGCAAGCCCGCGCCGCCGATTCAGCGGGAATCGATTACCGGTGAGTGTTGGCTTCCAGGCGGCGGATGTTGCCGATCTGCCGCAGGCTCAGGCCGTACTTGTCTGCCAGGACGCTGCGGGAGATGCCTCCCAGGCTTTCCAGCTGGATGTGCTGATTGCGGATCTGCCGGCAGAAGTGGTCGGCCTTGGGGATCTCCAGGGCCAGTCCGGCGAAGCGTTCGATCAGGGCGTTGAGAGCATCGGGAGGCAGGATCAGCGCCAGCGAAGTGCGCTCGGCGTGCTTGGGGATGTACTTAGGACGGCCGCCGTATTCACGTGTCAGGCGGTAGGCGTTTTCCAGGCCGATGCAGTCGATGAGGGCCTGGAGTGAATGGGGTAGCTGGCGAATATCGATAAGACTGAGGTCTTTCACGTCCATTTGGTACCTCCTTGGAATTATGAATACAGCTGGTTCGATCCTAAGGAGGTGTGTCGTCCTCTGTTCAGTGGGAAATTTCCCCCCTATTAAAGGGAACTATTACATTCTGATGTTGTATCGGTCGCTGGTGATGCACTGGATTTTCTTCAACTGGAGGAGGAAATATCCATGTCACGCTATGCGATTGATTTCAGTTTTATCGCCGCTCTGGAAGGCGGTGCCATGAC
This sequence comes from Pseudomonas sp. B21-059, assembly GCF_026016285.1. Lineage (NCBI taxonomy): Bacteria > Pseudomonadati > Pseudomonadota > Gammaproteobacteria > Pseudomonadales > Pseudomonadaceae > Pseudomonas > Pseudomonas sp. B21-059. Next base: position 872,406 of record NZ_CP087201.1, read on the forward strand.
CCGCGGTTATGTGCCTGATGCGGCCAACAGCAAGAGCGGGGTCACGGTGGGCACGGGCTTTGATCTGGGGCAGCGAGGGGTGAAGGATTTGCAGGCGCTCAATCTGCCGGCAGATCTGGTGCGGCGCTTGACGCCCTACCTGGGCCTGACGGGGCTCAAGGCCAAGGCGTTTCTCGATGGCCAGCCCTTGAGCATCGGCAGTGACGAGGCCGAGCTGATCGATGAGGCGTTCAAGGCGCCCTTTGTCGATCGCCTGGCGGCGAACTACGCCAAGGCCAGCGGGGTGGATTTCGCCCAACTGCCGGCACCGATGCAGACCGTGATCGCCTCGGTGGCTTTTCAGTACGGCGACCTGGCCAGCCGCACGCCGAAGTTCTGGGCCCAGGTGGTGGCCCGCGACTGGTCCAGTGCCCTGGCCAACCTGCGTAACTTTGGCGACAGCTACGGCACTCGTCGGCGCAAGGAGGCCGATCTGCTGAGCTCGCAGATCGCTTCATGAGCCGTTGCCGCCCAGGCTAACGGCCTGGGCGGCTTGTCGGTTTCAGGGGCAGGGGATGATTTGCAGCAGGCTCGCACTGCCCATGTGGCTGGTGTCATCGGGCCGGGTGCCGGTGGGCAGCGAACGCCAATCCACCAACAGGCACAGCGCCTTGAGGGACTTGCCCTGGGCCTGGCCGATGGGCGTGGCAAACTCATGGCGGTACAGCGCCTGGGTGGTGTTTTGCGCGGTTACGCTGCTGGCATTGCTCAAGGTGGTGCGAGCCATGTCCGGCAGTTTGTCCTGGGTGATGGTGAAGCGCGGTTGTTCGCCCGCGGTATTGAAAGCGCCCTGGTCCCGGGCGCGTTTCCACAGCTGCTGCCATTGGCTGCTGCCGGCGGTGCTCCCCAGGGTGGCGGCGTAGGCCTTCAGGGTTTCGGCCGGGGTGCTGGTGGTTTCCAGGGCGTGGGCGGCGCTGGCCAACAGGCTCAGGCCGATGATCAGTGAACGCAGAATCAACATGGGGCAACTCCTTCTGCAGGCCGCTAGGGCCCGACACGAACACAGGGAGGACCCCGGCGACAGGGCATCGCCGGGGGACAAGGCTCAGCGGGCGTCGAGGTAGTCCCAGCGCAGGCCTTCCTTGTTGTTTTTCGCCGTCAGCTCCTTGGCCACGGTGTTCTCGATGGCGTTGACGTTGATGTTTTCCACTTCAAGGATGTTTTTGTCCGCCAGTTGCTTGCGGAACTCGGCCTTGTTGGTGAGGAACTGGCAGGCGTGCCCCAACTCATGCATCAGCACCAGAGCCGGGGACAGGCGCTCGACCCGGTCACTGGCGAACAGCGCGAGGAATTTCTGGAAGTTGCTCAGGTCCGGCTGTTTGTATTGTTTCTCGATGGCGTACACCTGGGACTTGAGGTTCCACACCACGCGTCCGGCGGACGTGGTGGAGTTGGCGGCCGGAGGAATCCAGCGGTCGGTCTTGTCCGCCGCCGAGGAGTTGGTGACTTCCACGGTCAGTTCCTCTTTGACGGCGATCAGCTCGTCGAGGAGGAAGTTGGCCAGATCGGATTGGCGCAGGTAGCGGCAGGCATCGTCGAAGCGCTTCTGGGCGACGGCCTGGTCCAGGGTGGAGGTGGTAACGGTGATGCTCATGACTGACTCCTTGGGGGGATTGCCCGTCGTTGGGCAGGAGTCATGGTTTCAAGGGCGGCGTGCGGGTATCAGCGGGAAAGGGTTCAAGGGGTGTGGCGGCGCGGATGGGCAAACGGCACCTGATTCAGGTGCCGTTTTTTTGCGCTTCAGCCGGCGGGCGCCAGGCTGACGAAGTAGTAGGCCTGGCGGCCGACCATGAGGGTCTGCTGGATCTGTAGCGGCGGCTTGGGCGCCTCGGCGCCGCCCAGTACCGCCATGTGCTGCGGCGACTCGCGCAGAAAGGCCAGCAACTGCGCTTCGGTCTGCAGGTCCTTGAGCAGGCTTTGGGTGTAGAACACGCTGGCGCCGGCGATGCGTTCGTTGGCCTGGTACAGCGCCAGCTGGTGCCCGCTACCCTGCAACGCCATGATCCGGTCGGTCACCGGAACGAACGACAGCTTGCGGTCGGCCTTGGGCGCAGCCCATTGAGCGTTGGCCAGATAGCCGCCGATCACCAGGGCCATGAGCGTTATCAGCAAGCCCTTGCGCTGGCGCCCCACGGCACTCCAGAAACCCGTGCCCAGGGCCCGCTGGGCCAGGCGCTGGTAGAGCACCGCGGCATATTCCGCCGCCAGCACCGCCGCTGCCGGGGTCAGGGACATCAGGTACACCGTGCGTTTGCTGGAGGCCAGGCACAGCAGGGTGAATTGCGCCAGCAACCAGAGGCTGAAGAACAGCAGGTAGCGGTTCTGCACCAGGGTTTTACGGAAGTGCCACAGCCCCAGGTAGACCAGGATGTTCCACGGCAGGAAGGCCTGGGGCAGCTTGGCCAGGTAGTAATAGAAGGGTTCGTAGTGCCCGGCCTCGACAAAGGAGCCGCCGAAGCGCCCGACGCTGTTGGTCCACAGCACTTCGCCCAGGGCTTGCAGGCCACCGCGCTGGTAGAGCAGGTACAGCCAGATCATCAGCGGCACCAGGCCCAGCAGGGTCAGCAACCCGGGGCGCAACCAGTGGCTGAGGGTGAAGCGTTTTTCGATCAGGCTGTCGGCCAGCAGGTAGGCAAAGATCACCACCCCCGGCATGGCCAGGCCCAGCACGCCCTTGCTCAGGGTGGCGATGGCGATGCCGACGGCAAACGCCAGCCAGGCCAGCAGCGCCGGTTGCCGTTCGGCCTGACGGCGCTGGGCCTGAAAGAACGCCAGCAGGGCCAGGGTCACCCCCAGGCTGAGCAGGGCATCTTCACCCACGCCGCGCACGTTGCTCCAGTAACTGGCCATGGTCGCCAGCATCAGCCCGGCCACCGCGGCCAGGGTGGCCGGCCGGCCGAAGCGGCGCAGCATGGCGTACAGCAGCATCACGCTGATCAGCCCGGCGAAGGCCGAGGCCAGGCGCACCGCCAGGGGCGTGCCGCCGAAGGCGCGGATGGCGCCGGCGTCGAGCCACAGGCTCAGGGGCGGTTTCTCCAGAAACGGCGTGCCGAACAGGCGCGGCGTGACCCAGTCATCATCCAGGTGCATTTCCATGGCGATCCCGGCGACCCGGGCTTCGGTGGAACCTTGCAACTGGTGGTTGCCCAGGGCGAAGAAGAACAGCAGGCAGGCCAGCAGGAACAACAGCGGAGCGGGTCGTGACATGAGTTTTGCGCCGGCAGATCGAGGGGCGCAGCCGGAAGGCCGCGGGCAAGCGCAAAAGTATACGGAGGCAACTCTTAACAAATTGTGAACAAGTAGGGGGAAAAGGTGCGGTTCGGTCTTGAGGGCTCAGGCGGACCGGTTCGCGCGGTGTTGGGGAGTTGATCAGCGCAGATGACGGCCGCTGCGCCACCAGAAAACCAGCCCCAGAAAAGCCCCCGAGCAGCCGAACAATGGCGCCAGCGGCAGGTAGCGCGGCAAACCGTCGGGTAGCGGTTCATCCTCGTAGCGGTCGGTATAGAAGCTGGAGGGCACCAGGCTGGCTACCACGGGAATGGTCGGCATCGCCGCCAGTGCACCGCAGAACAGGTAGATCAGCACATTGCGCCAGGCAAACCGTTGGGCCAGCCAGAAGAACAGGGCGCAGGGCAGGGCCGTGATAATGCCGATCAGCACGCCACTGACCACTAGGGTCAGCAGGCCCACGAACAGCGTCTGGGTAATGATGTCTGCGTTCAACGAGCCGGCGCTGGCCAGCATCGCCAGCATGATCAGCAAGGCCAGGATCACGGCCATGGCCGTGACGCCGATGAAGTAGGCGGCGAACCAGTCTTCTGGCTGCACGCTGCGTTGGGGTGGAGTTGTTACGGACATGGAAAAGATCGCTATATGGGTGGCTGCTTTGGCCCTGCTCAAGGGGCGGGTTGCTTGGCGTCGGGCCGGTGGTGAATAAAGGCTCGGCTCAGCGCAAGTGACGCCCGCTGCGCCACCAGAACACTACCCCCAGAAACACCCCGCAGCCGCCGAACATCGATGCCAGCTGTAAATAGTGCAGCGCAGCGCTGACGCCGTGCGGGAGGTTGAAGAGTTCGGGGAGCAGCTGGGTCATCACGGGAATGGCGAACTGCGCCGCCAGGGCTCCACTCACCAGGTAGATCCACAGGCGGCGCCAGGTAAAGCGCTGGGCCAGCCAGAAGAACAGGATGCACGGCAAGGCGGCGATCAGGGTAATCAGCACCAGGCTCACCATCAGCACCGCCACGCTGAACGACAGGGAGTTGAGCAGCGATTGCCACGGCGTCTGGCTGGTGCTCAGCAGGATCAGATTGACCACCAGCATCAGGGCCAAGGCCAGTCCCGCAACGCCGATGAAGTACGTGGCGATCCAGTGATAGGGACTCAGGGTGCGAACGGAATTGGACGTTTGGGGCATGGTGGGCACGGGCTTCAGGCTGAGGATGACCGGACCCAGGCTATCGGCAAGTAGGCAATTTGATTGTGGAGTTTGCGTGGTTTTTTCGCGGTCAATGTTCTCTGGTGGATGACGTCGGGGCAGAAAATCCCTTATACAGGCAGCGGCCCGTCGACTGTTCACGGGCCCGGCTTGCGTCACCCACCCAGAAGGAGATGGACATGTTCAAGTTCCTGACGATTACCGAGTTGCCCCGTACCCCTGCGCATCGAGATACAGGCTCCGTTAGCGGAGCGATCAATGCCTGGGAGCTGAAAAATCGGGCTCTCAATACCAAGGGGTTTGTTACATGTCCAAAGAATTACTCGGAGTTTCTGCTGTAGGGCTGATGGTGCTGGGCGAGTTCTGCGCCATCTACAGTGAAGTGGTGGTGGCGCGGCTGGCCCATTCCGGCAACACCTCCGGTGCCGAACTGGCGTTGCCGGTGCTGATCATGTGCCTGGGCGGTATCTGTCTGCTGGCGGCCTACTGGCTGGGTTACGTGGCGGTTGGCGACATCTGGATCATCACCGTGGTCTCGGTGACGTCGCTGCTGCTTCTGGAGCCGCTGGTGATCTGGGCGCTGTTCCAGCAGGCGCCCGGGCGCGGCGCCTTGATCGGCTTCTGCCTCGGTGCGCTGGGGATGTTGTCCGCCGTGTTCCTCTAGCACGGCCTCGCTCAGGCTCGGGTCCTTCAGGCCCGGGCCCGGGCAAAGTAACGACTGGGCGCCTCGCCCAGGACCTTGCGAAACACACTGCTGAAGGCACTCGGGCTGCTGTAGCCCAGGTCGCTGGCGACCCGGGTCACGGCCTCGCCCTGGCCCAGGCGCACCACGGCCGCCAACAGGCAGGCCTGCTGGCGCCATTCGACGAAACTGATGCCGGTGTGCTGGCGAAACAGCCGGGTGAAGGTACGACGGCTCATGCCGGCGCGCTCGGCTATGGCATCGATCCCCAACTCCAGCGATGGCTGTTCCAGCAGCTCGCGACAGACCCTGGCCAGCCGCGGCTCGTCCGGCAGCGGGGCGTTGAGGGTCAAGGCCGGCATGCTGGCGACTTCATGCAGCAGCAGGTTCATCAACTGCCCCGGCACACCGTCCCTGGCGTAGAGCGTGGGGAGGTGCATGGCCCGCAGCAGTAGCTGGCGCAGCAACTCGGACACTTCCCGCACCTCGCATTGCTCCGGCAAGCCCAGGCGCTTTGCCGCCCGGGGGCGCACATAGGTGTTGAGCATGGTCACCGGCCCGCTCATGTGCATGGCATGGGTCACCCCGGCCGGCACCCAAATGGCCCGCTGTGGCGGCACCACCCAGTTGCCCTGTTCGGTGTAGACGCTGATGACCCCGGTAGCGGCGTAGGCGAACTGCCCGCGTCGATGCTGGTGTTCGGCGAAGTACTGGCCGTCCGCATAGTCGATGGCCGTGACCAGCGCGTCTCGGGGGATGTTTTCGTAGTGATCGATATCGATAGGTCGCATGGCCCGAATCTACTGATAGTTGACCTGATACTGCAAGCGGGCCATGGCGTGCTCCGGCGATAGTTCGGCCCCGGCCGGGGATTTGCTCGTGGCCGCCTTTCCTGGACCGCGCGACATGCAGAAAAAACACCTGTTCCTGGCCTTGCTGGTGACGGCCTTGTGGGGCCTGAACTTCCCCATCACCAAGCTTGGGCTGGCGAGTATCGATCCATTGCTGCTTACCGCCTTGCGCTTCACCCTGGCGGCGTTGCCCTGGGTATGGCTGATACCTCGCCCGCCGGTGGCATTCGCCTGGTTGGCGGCCTACGGGCTGATTTTCGGCGTGGCCATGTGGGCGCTGATCAACCTGGGAATTGAGCAGGGCGTGGCTCCGGGCACGGCTTCGCTGTTGATCCAGTTCAGCGCCTTTTTTTCCCTGGGCTGGGGCGTGTTGCTGTTCGGCGAGCGCCTGCGCTGGCAGCAGGTTCTGGCCACGGCCATTGCTTTGTGGGGGCTGCTGCGGATCATCGGCGACAGCCCCGGGCACGCCACCAGCCTGGGTTACGCCTTGCTGCTGGTGAGCGCCTTCAGCTGGAGTGTGGGCAACGTCATCATCAAGCGCTGTGGGGTTCGCGAGGTGTTCGCCTTCGTGGTCTGGGCCAGCCTGTTTGCGCCGTTGCCGCTGCTGGCGTTGACCTGGATAAGCCATGGGAGTGCGCCGTTTCTGCAACTGGCCGGGCAGGTGTCCGCCAGTGCGGCCTTGTCCCTGATGTTCCAGGTCTATGCGGCAACGCACTTCTGTTACTGGGGCTGGAACCTGTTGCTGCGGGAGTATCCGGTCTCTCGGGTGGCGCCCTTGTCGTTGCTGATCCCGGTGTTCGGCATGGCCGGGTCGGTGTTGATCCTGGGGCAGCGGGTCGGGGTCGATGAGGCTGTATCCATGGGCCTGATCCTGCTGGCGCTGGCAGTGGGGCAGTTTGACTGGCGCCGGTTTTCGGCCCTGCATCGCCGGTCCCTGTAGCCGCTGCCGCAGGCTGCGAACGCTTTGGGCGGCACTCCGTCGCCATCACAGGTTTATGTGGAAAACGTCAGGCAAGGCCCTGTGGGCCTTTTCGCAGCCTCGCGGGCTCGGCAGCGGCTACAGTCGGTGACAGTCGGTGGCGCAGGCGGGTTTCTTATCCTCGTTCAGTCACCGTTCAGGGGTATCGCGCGCACCATGTCCAGCCTTACGCCGAGCTTATGGCACGGCACTTTCTGGTGGGGCGAAGATGGTTCGAGAAACGCGTTTCGGGATTGAGTCCTGGGGTATCTACCTGGTGGCCCTGCTGCTGTTCACCTTTGGCATCTGGGACGAGCAGCCCCAGGGTTTCGACGGCCGTTGGGCGCTGTTTCTGCAGGAGATGTTCCGTCACGGGCCGAGCCTGTTCCCCACCACTTACGGCCAGCCCTATCCGGACTATCCGGCTACCGCGACCTTCTTCAGCTACCTGTTTGCCCAGGCCTTCGGCGCCCCCAATCACTTGGCCAATATCCTGCCCACTGCGCTGGCTTCGGCCGGGGTGCTGGCGTTGCTGTATCGCCTGCTGGCGCCTTCGGGGCGCACCTGGGCGCTGCTCGCGGTACTGCTGACGGCGCTGACCAGTCAGCTGTTGGACAAGTCCCGCTCGGTGTGCCTGGACCAGATGGTTTCACTGCTGTGCCTGGGGGCTTTCTACCTGCTGCACAGCGGCGAACAGCGCGGCTCGCGGCTGCGGCCACTGATGGTGCTGCCGCTGTTCGTGCTGGCCTTCGCCATTCGCGGGCCCTTGGGGCTGGTGGAAGTCTGCGGCGTGGTCTGCACCTATTGGCTGTTGGGCGAGAGCCGTACCCAGGAGGCGCGCCGTATCTTGTTCAAGCGCGTGCTCGGCTACGGCTTCAGCGGTCTGCTGTTGCTGGCAGCCTGTTGGTGGCTGCTGTTGAAGCTGGCTTATCTCAGCGGTGGCGAGGCCTTTGTGCAGCAGGTCTACCACATGCAGGTGGGCGGGCGTCTGGATGAGAGTGGCGAGCCGTTCTACTTCTACTTTCAGTTGGCGTTGTACCGCTACTTCCCTGTGGTGCCCCTGGCCCTGGCGACGCTGTGGATGCTGCGTCGCCAAGTGTTCCGGCGCCATGCCGACCCGCAGCTGCGCCTGGTACTGCGTCTTGGCGCCTGCGGCCTGATGATCCTGCTGGGCTTGTCGGTGCCGCATTTCAAACGCGCCTATTACATCTTGCCCATGGTGCCGATGTTCGCTGCGGTGGCCGCCTACGGCCTGCTCATGGTCCGGGGCAGAATGGGCAAGATGCGCAGCGCCTACCTTTGGTTGGTGGGTGCGCTGCCGGGGTTGTGCATCCTGGTGCTGCTCGTTCTTAAACACAGCTGGCACAAACACGGTTACTGGCCGCCGGTGTCCATGCCGTTGCTGATCGCGATCTTTGTCCTGTTGCAACTGCTGGCTCTGTACTGCTGGCGCAAGACCCTGGGCAGTTTCGGCCGGCGGCTGGTACTGCTCAGCGGACTGGCCCTGGCGGCGCAATGGACGCTGCTGGTGGCGGTGGTGGACCCGGCCAAGGATCTGCAGTTCGACACCCAGGGTTTTGTTTCCCAGGTGGAACAACTGCGCGCGGCCGAACACGGCCCCCTGGTGTTCTTCAACCTGGGCCAGGACACCTGGGCCGTGCGCTACATGATGAACCTGGACCACGACGAACAGCCGCTGTTTGTCAGCGGCGACGCCCCCGGACAACTGGACACATTGCCCCACGGCTCCTGGGTGATCGTGGCGCGCAAGGATCGAGAGAAGCTCCAGGGCACCTCGCTGGAAAACCAGCAGCCGGTGTACGAGGGGCGCTTGAATGACAATCCCTGTTTGGTGTTTCAGTTGCAGTAAGTCCTTGGCAGCGAGTGGTGCGGGTCGTATTTTTGGCCCCTGCGATCCGCGTTGAAACCAGGGAGTGGTCATGGAATGCCAGGTTCGTCCGGCCCTAGAGGCCGATGCCGCGAGGGTCAGCCAAGTGATCCTGGCGGCCTTGCTCACCAGCAATGCCCAGGACTATCCCGCCAGTGTGATCGAGCGGGTCCAGGCCAGCTTCACCACCGATTCTGTGCGCCAACTGATGCAGCGCCGGCAGATGTTCGTCGCCCTGGTGGACGGGGAATTGCTGGGCACCGCCAGCCTCGACGGGCGCGCGGTGCGTTCAGTGTTTGTCGATCCGGCGTACCACGGCCATGGTCTGGGCCGGCAACTGATGGCCGCGGTCGAGCAGGCAGCACTGGACTCGGGTTTGACCTCGCTGGTGGTGCCCTCGTCGGTCACCGCCGAAGGCTTTTATGCACGCCTGGGGTTTGTCCGGGTACGCGAGCATTACGAGGGCGAGGAGTTGACGCTGATCATGGAGCGGGCCCTGAGCCCTTGAGGAAGAACACGCGGGGCGGGCTTCTTCGGTGCTGATGCCGCTGCGAATTGAGCCCGCAGACTGGCGACCGCCGAGTGCGCTGGCGCCAGGTGATGAGCGCCACTGAGGTCTTGCAAATAGACATAACTTGCAACTCTTGCATTGTTGCGAAACCCCATGCGGCTATTTAGTTTTTTCCTCACAACGCCGGGCCCCTCTGACAGCTAATCGCTGCCATGTCGGAGTTGCAGTTTGTACAACTTCGACACTGGGAGGCGCACTCATGACAGCCCTTGAATCCTTCTTTTTTGCTGAGTTTCTCGGCACCGCTACGTGGCTTTGGTTCGCGTTTATCAGCATCGTTGTCGGCCTGCTGGTCTTCGACCTTGGGGTGCTGCACCGTGAGCATCGAGAAATCGGCGTTCGTGAAAGTCTGCTGCTGTCTGCGGGCTATATCGCGGCTGGCTTGCTGTTCGGCCTTTGGGTCTGGCAGGTCAAGGGCGGTGACGCCGGGATGGATTTCTACACCGGCTTTCTGATCGAGAAATCGTTGTCGATGGACAACGTGTTCCTGATGGCGATGATCTTCAGCTTTCTGTCCATTCCGCGGCAGTATCAGCATGAGGTGCTGTTCTGGGGAATTCTCGGCGTGATAGTGCTACGCGCCATCATGATTGGCCTCGGTGCGGCGCTGATCGCCGAGTTCAGTTGGATTCTCTATGGGTTCGGCGTCTTCCTGCTGCTGACTGGGGTAAAGATGCTGTTCAGCAAGCTCGATGATCACCCCGACCTCAGCGAAAACCTGCTGGTGAAGTTCCTGCGCAAGCACATGCGGGTGACCGATCGCCTGCATGAAGGGCGCTTCTTCGTTCGCCAGGCCGATGCCAGTGGTACGTCCGTGGTCTGGGCCACGCCGTTGTTCCTGGCCCTGGTGCTGATCGAGTGCGCCGACCTGGTGTTCGCGGTGGACAGCGTCCCGGCGATCTTTGCCATCACCCAGGACCCGTTCATCGTCTACACCTCGAACATCTTCGCCATCCTCGGTCTGCGGGCGTTGTATTTCGCCCTGGCAGCGATGATTCACCGCTTCGCCTATCTCAAGTACGCCCTGGCGCTGGTGCTGGTGTTTATCGGCGGCAAGATCTTCATGGTCGGCATCATCGGCAAGATTCCAGCGGTCATTTCCTTGAGTGTGACCCTGGCTTTGCTGCTGGGCGGAGTGCTGGTGTCGCTGTGGAAAACCCGCGGGCAGGTGTCTGCTGGTCCGCAGGTTTAGATCCCGATGGACAGCAGCCTTGTTGAGGCATCAGACACCTGGACCGGGCGCGCATTCTCGACTGAGTGCGTGTCCGGTTTCATTCGAGCGCTACAAAACAGCGCGGCAGGTCGTGCTGCCGCGCTGTGCTTTTACGAGGCCTGCTACCTCTAGGGCCTGTGGCGACTGCCATCGAGCAAGGCATCTACCACCGCTCGCGCCATCTCCACCGAATGCACCAGGGACCAGATCAGACCACGCTCGATGCCACTGCCGCGCTCGGTGATTTCATCGGAGACTTCTTCGGCGCTTTTGAGCAGCAGGGAGACGTGGAGCAGGGCTTCTTCGGCGTTGATGCCGCCGCGTACTGAGAAAAGAGAGTCGCGACTTACTGGGGTGCTGATGGTTTTTTTCAGTGACTGGATCAGAGGTACATCGGCAGGCTGAAGTGACAGTTTCTGCCGGATCTGCTGATTGGCCAGATCGTGTTCGGGGTTTCTGCCGCGCTGTGCAGCGGTGAGGGGCGGATCGGGGACGAGCTTTTTCATGGCGTAACTCCTAGTACAGAGATAGGAGCCTTCACCGTCGCTGCTAAACGATAGGGTGGCGGCCGTTCGCAGGTTAGCAGACCGGTGACTAGGACCCCGGCGCACCCGAAGGTGCCCTGCGCACGGCCGCCATAAAACGGAGCCAAAAAAGCGCCACGTAATGGGGGCACCATGCGCCTAGTTACACGTCGAGCTGCTAAACCCGGTCACTGAATTTGCAGTGACGGATCGAGGCTAGCCAGGGTGAGGGGGTAGGCGCAAGCGGCTAGGAGTTTCTAGGAAAGTTCGCACAATAGAAAGAGACTTAACGCTGCTTTGGGGCAACCAATGCTCGGTCCGTGAGAGTGGGGAGGGGCGGTTGGCGATGGTGGCTGAACGTTAAGGCCAGCATCAACAAAGCCCGCGCAAGGCGCGCTTTGTTGGTGCTTCGTTTGGTTGGCTACCAGGAACCCCGATATCGTCTAGCGCTTGCGCCACGGCGAGAAGTGCGTCCCCGGCGGTGTAGAGGATGGTCACATGCTCATCGTCGAAGTACAGCGTCGGGAAAAGCTTGCATGGCGTAGGGCTTTCGGAATCAAAAGCGATTGGAGTTGAAGGTAATTAGAACTTTTGTGCAAAGCTCGGATTGTATTTGGCGAAGTTCAAATCCTGATCCTCGCCAGCATATCTTCGCCGTCTGCATCCATACCAACCTCGACAAACCCGAAGCTGGAGTAAAACCCTTTAGCTACGATGTTCTTGGGGTTGTAGCAAATTTCAATTTCTTTCAAATCTGCGATCTGTTTTATTTCATGGAGGGCGAGACCCAGCGCTACTCTGCCGATGGATTTCTGCTGATGTTCTTTGTCCACCATAAAGCGCCAGATAGAGACTTTGCCTTTTGATTCCTGCACCCACATAAAAAAGCCTACAGGCTCTCCATCCGCGATTATGGCGCGTGTGAAGTAGCCTGGGTTGTACGCAGCCTCAACGAGCGACCAGGTATTACTTGCCACGTAGTCTTCCTGTTCTTCAGTGACCTCCAGTTCACAAATCGCCTCATAGTTTTGTTGCGTTATTTGGGTAAGTGAGATTTTCATAGAGTCTCCTGAGTTGGGGTGTTGATGAGGCTCAATTAACTTTCATGGGTATTTAGTTCATCCTGCGCCTTCACCAGCAGCGCGGCGAACAGGTCGGCGCTGTCCTGCGGCAAGGCTTCGCATTCTTGCTGTTGCTGTTCGCAGCAGTGCTGCGGCGGCGGGGGGGGATTCCGGTTAGCTCTCCGTGCAGTTCCAAGTAAGGTTTGAATTCCTCTCCCGCGTTCGTGCGGTTTACGTCGTCACCAGGCTGCGTTCGTCGGTTGTGGCCGCCGTACATCGGTGCCTTTGGTTTGTGTCCTTACTCTTTCGTATGGTCCAGCCATTCTTGGTAGGTGATACGGCTAATGTGTTCTGTCCGATAGTCTTGGAGGAACTGGTTGTATTTGTTTTCTTCCGTGTGATGAAAGCGAAAGCCACACTTCGATTGAGCAGCATAGGACTGGATGTTGTTGGCGAAGTAACCACACCAAAGTGCTTTGAGGTTCAGGTTTTCAAAGGCGTGTCGCATCACTTCACGTACTGCTTCCGGAATCAGGCCTTTACCCCAGTACGGCACGCCGATCCAGTAGGCGATTTCCCCTTCCTGCTCACTGATTTCAAAATTGCTGTTGCTGCCTATGAGAATGCCCACACAACCAACAGCACGGCGATTTTCCTTCAATTCGACCGCGTACACCTCGGGGTGATTGAAGACCGTACGGATGATGTCGGCACTGTTCTCCACACTGGTGTGGGGGGGCCAGCCAGCGATAGGGCCGACTCGGGCGTCTTTGGCATATTCGTATAGATCATCGGCGTCTGTGTCCTGCCAGGGGCGCAGCAAGAGTCGTTCTGTTTTAAGTGTCATGTCCTGTACTCGTAATGGATTGATTCGTTCAGGACAGAGTATTGGGAGGCATATCATCGGTACACGTCAGTACCTCGGCTTTTTCGGTACTTTTAGAAACAGCTGCGCCAAGCGGTGATAGGATTTTGGCTCTTGTTTGTTGTAGCGCTGGGTCACTATGCATCACATTCCGAAACTTTCCGTTCCTGGCGACTTGATGCGGATGGGAGAAACCACGCTAGCGGAAGGGCTAGGTTTACCGCTTTCCTTCGGTCACGCTTATTTGACGCTGCTGGTGTGCCTCTCCGGTAGTGCCCACTTCACACTTAACTTCAAAGAGCATGCGGTTAGGCGCGGTGCTGTGATGCTGCTGGCTGAGGACACTATTGCCTTGCTCAAACGTCGCTCGCGCCGCTTCAAGGTGTTTTTCTGCCTTATGCCGAAAAGTTTTGCCGCTGAGGTTGCCTACCCACTGCCAAATACGTTGTTCGTATTTCTGCATGACCATCCTCATTGCGTTCCATCCAGGGACGACATGCCGTTGATAGAGGGCTGGGTGACGCAGATGCGGAACATTGCGCAGACCTGCCCCACCTACCAACGCATCATGTTGCGCAATCAGCTGCAGAACCTCTTTTTGAAAATAGCCGAGCAACTTCCAGCCAGCCAAATAGAAAACAGGGGATTCAGCCGGAAGGAAATGCTCAGTTGGCGCTTCTGGGAATTGATAGGCAAACATTGTGTGCGCCACCGAGATGTGAAGTTCTACGCCGACGCACTGAATATCACGCCGTTCTACCTGTCGCAGTTGACCAAAGCGTTTTTCAATGACACACCCAAGGGCCTGATTGATCGGCAGGTAACCTTGGAAATCAAGGCGCTTCTTTCATACAGTGACTTGGCTATTGGCCGTGTGGCCGACGAACTGAACTTTGCCGACGCATCTTACTTGTGTCGCTACTTCAAGCGCCAAACGGGGATTTCGCTGTCCCGTTATCGTAAGCACAAGAGGGAGGATGGGGGATAGGACTGACCTGCGGTCGAAATAGAGGAGGGAAGGTGCACTACATTTTGATTACATATAGAGCGTTCGCTTTAGGTCGGCTACCGCATTTCACAGCAAGCAGCATTCTGCAGATTCTGTTGAGAATCGGACTGCCTAAACGGATTGAATCGTGACTGGTTAAAACGCCTTTTTTGCAAACGACTAACTGAAATCTGAGTTCGGAAGCCTTTGCCGAAGTAAAGAACTCAACTTCGGACGCATTATTTTCTTCTGCAGAAACCATGGCCGACTTTTTCAACGGAGTCAGCCAAATGCAATCACTCGAATACGTCTACTAAATCAAGGCGGTTCAGCACTCTATGACATCATTCGGTATTCCAAAAACTACCCCTGAAGGGCTTGGAATACCTTGTGGAATACAAGAAGGTGGGGATTTTGTCGGACGTCTGTGGACGCTAGTAGGCGCCAAGGTCCTGTATTTTCTGGATCTCAGGCACAAAAAAAGACGTCCAAGGACGTCTTTTCTTGTTGAGTTGGTGGAGCCGGGGGATTTGAACCCCCGTCCGCCAGTACTCCGCTGTCGGTACTACATGCTTAGCCGTGTCTATTGAGTTAACCCTCAGCGACCCGACGGGCAGGGTGCTTTGGGCGAGTTGTGTAAGTTTTAGCCGCTTCGTCCACAACGTACTGCACGGCGATTCTGTTCTATATGACAATCATTTTGGGTTTACAGACATCCCCTGATGATTGCTGGACCCGAAGGTACCAGGGGGGAAGGGCTAAGGCTGCTTACGCAGCGAGAGCGTAATCCCCGTAGGTTTCGTCATTGGCAACTATAGGAAGTTGCAACAGTGGATTTACGAGTTCTGTTACCAACTCGGCATGCACCTAAAGTTTCGCAACCGGCGTCGAATCCTAAACGGCCCCGAACCTGTTGTGCATTACCAACAGGTGGGCGGATTCTACGCTAAGCGAGCGCAGAAGGCCAACCCGAAGGTTGGCCAATGCATCGACCTATTGACCGCCCTTGGTGTTGTTCTGCAATTGCTGGATCGCCTGGGTGGTCAGGGAGATGCAGTTCTTGGTGCCTTCCTCGGTGCCTTTGGCCTGTTCGGCGGTGGCTTGCTGGACCTTGGCGTCGATGTTGCTGCTCAAGTCCGAGCTCATGGCCTCGGTGCTGACCTTGGCATCCTTGATCTTTTGCAGGTTGATCTGGCACAGGTCCTCTTGCCCGGCGGCAAACACCGGGGAGGCCAGCATCGCGGCGGTGATGAACAGTCCAGCCAGTGCAGAACGCTTCATGGTTATCTCCTTGATCGCAGGGGCTCGGCGTTGCCGGTCAACAGGACGGGCGGCCGAATGGGGCTAAGCCCTTTTTGTGCGGGCCTGGAAAATGGACTACAGCGGTGCGCCGGGGTTCTGTTTTTTTTGCGATGAACTGGAACAGCCGTTATCGCGTTTAAGCAGGCAAAAAAAAGGGGCGAAAACGCCCCTTGTTGTTCCGCCCCTGAAGTCAGACCGTCTTGGCCCGTGTGACCCGGTCCACCAGGTAGACCAGCCCGTGATAGTCGATCCCGCCGTGCTGGCTGAGGCCGATTTCACAGGTGCGGCTGGTGGAGATGCCTTCGCTGCAATACTGCACCGCGTCCTTGAGGCTGCGCAGGGAGTGGGCATTGAGCTCCGGGGTGGTGAAGCCCTTGTCGCCGGCGAAACCACAGCAGTGGATGCCTTCGGGGATCACCACGTTGTTGCTGCAACGCCGGGCCAGTTCGATCAGCGCCTGGCTCTCGCCCAGGTGCTGGGTGCTGCAGGTGACGTGCACGGCGATTGGCGCTTCCTGGGGGGTGAACTCCAGGCGCTCCAGCAGGTGGGTGCGGATGAAGCGCACCGGGTCGTAGAGGTCCAGGCGCACATCCCCCAGGTCCTGCACCAGACGCAGGGTGCAGGGACTGGTGTCGCAGTAGATCGGGTCAAGGCCGCCACGGCTGGCATGAAGCAGGGCGCCGATCAGTTCCTGGCGCTTGTCTTCGGCCTGGGTGGCGTAGCCCTTGGAGGCGAATGGCTGGCCGCAGCAGAGGTTGTCCAGGTTGTCCGGCAGCACCACTTGATAGCCGGCCTTTTCCAGCAGGCCGCGGGTTTTTTCGTAGAGCGACGATTGTTCCTTGTCGCCTGCTGCTGGCCCCATCACTCGGGACACGCAGGCCGCCAGGTACACCACTCGCGGGCGCGCGTCGCTGACGCTCGGGCTGAAGCGAATGGCCTTTTCCGGTTGCGGCATGGCGTTATTCCACTGCGGCACCCGGCCTTTGGACAGGCGCGTCAGGCTCGCCGACAGCTTGCTCAGGCGCGGCGCTCCCAGGAGCATGCGCGCACCGTTGGCCACGTGCAGGGTGAAGCGCGCGCCCTGCAAGGTGCTGGCGAAGTGCGAGCCGAGCCAGTCGGCGGTGCCGGTGTGAGTGGCGTGCTCGCTGCGCAGTTTCTTCACCAGCTCGCCGGTGTTGATGCCCACCGGGCAGCGCTGGGCGCACAGGCCGGTGGCGGCGCAGGTGTCGATGCCCTGGTACTGATAGGCCGCCTCCAGCTCGGAGGTGTCGATGCCGGCGCGTTTACGTGCCTGGATGTCGCGCCAGATGACGATGCGCTGGCGCGGGCTCAGGGTCAGGCCCTTGGATGGGCACACCGGCTCGCAGAAACCGCACTCGATGCACTTATCCACAATCTCGTCGGCCGCCGGCAGCGGCTTGAGATGCTTCAGGTGGATCTGCGGATCGTCGCTGAGCACCACGTCCGGGTTGAGGATGCCGTTGGGGTCCAGCAGGCGCTTGAGCTGCCACATTAGCTGGTAGGCATCGCTGCCCCATTCCAGCTCTACAAAGGGCGCCATGTTGCGTCCGGTGCCGTGCTCGGCCTTCAGCGATCCGCCGAACTCCACGGCCACCAGTTGCGCCACGTCGTCCATGAACGCCTGGTAGCGGTTCACTTCCTCGCTGCTGTTGAAGCCCTGGGTGAAGACGAAGTGCAGGTTGCCCTCCAGGGCATGGCCGAAGAGGATCGCTTCGTCGTAGTGGTGCTTGTCGAACAGCTCGATCAGGCGGTTGACGCCGATGGCCAGCTGCTCCACGGGGAAGGTCACGTCTTCGATGATCACCGTGGTGCCGGTCTTGCGCACCGCGCCGACCGCCGGGAAGGTGTCCTTGCGGATCGCCCAGAGCTTGGCGTTTTCCTGTGGGTCTTCGGTGAAGTCCACCTGTTTTTCCACCGGGAAGGCGGCCAGGGAATTCATGATCTGCGCCAGTTGCTCGTGCAGTAGCGACGAGGACGCGGCGCGGGACTCGATCAGCAGCGCGCAGGCGTTGGCCGAGAGCTGCTGGACGAAAGCCGGCATGCCGGGCTTGTCCTGCACCGAGCGCAGGCTGCGGCGGTCCAGCAGCTCCACTGCCGACACTGGCTGGCTCTTGAGCACGGTCACCGCGTTGCAGCAGGTTTCTACGTCGGGAAAGACGATCAGCGCCGAGGCCTTGTTCGGGTGGTCGATTACCGTGTCGTAGGTCACCGCGCTGATAAAGCCCAGGGTGCCCTCGGAGCCCACCAGCAGATGGCTGAGGATGTCCAGCGGCTCGTCGAAATCCACCAGGGCATTGAGGGACAGGCCAGTGGTGTTTTTCAGCCGGTATTTGTGGCGGATCTTCGCTGCCAGCTCGCTGTTGGCGCGGGTGCTGCGGCCCAGTTCGGCCAGGCGCTCCAGCAACGGACCATGGCTGGCGCGGAAGGCGGCGATGCTGGCGGCATCCTCGGTGTCCAGGCGCGTGCCATCGGCCAGCACCAGACGGATGCCGGCTAGGGTGTGATAGGTGTTCTGCGCGGTGCCGCAGCACATGCCGCTGGCGTTGTTGGCGACGATGCCGCCGATCTTGCAGGCGTTGATCGAGGCAGGGTCGGGGCCGATCTTGCGCCCGAACGGCGCCAGCCAGGCATTGGCCTGGGCGCCGATCACCCCGGGCTGCAGACGAATCTGCGTACCCTGATGGCGAATCTCCTTGCCGTTCCAGTTATCCCCCAGAACGATCAGCACCGAGTCGCTGATGGCCTGCCCGGACAGGCTGGTGCCGGCGGCGCGGAAGGTCACCGGCACCCGGTCGCGCTGGGCCAGCTGGAGCAGGGCGACCACTTCATCTTCGGATTCGACGCGGATCACCAGCTTGGGGATCAGCCGGTAGAAGCTGGCATCGGTGCCGAAGGCCAGGGTCGAGAGCGGGTCGTCGAAACGCCGCTCCTGGGGAATCAGTTGCTGGGCATCACGTAGAAAAGCGGCCGGTAGGCTCATTGGTCCTCCAGGATCAGCACCACCAGGTCTTTCGGGCCGTGGGCGCCGTAAGCCAGGACTTGTTCGATATCAGCGGTCTTCGACGGGCCGGACACCAGCAGTGCGTTGGTCGGCATGCCGGCGGCCCAGTTCATCTGTTCCTGCACCTGATAGAAGTTGTCGCGGATTTCGCTGGCCTTGAGCAGGGCGAAATGCACCGGCGGCACCAGGCTCATCAGCCGCGGTTCTTCCCGGGTTGGCCAGAGGATCAGGCTACCGGTGGCGGCGATGGCACCCAGGGTGGTGGTGAGGCTGGCCGGGGTGTCGTTGAACAGCTCGGCTTTCCACTCTTCCAGCGGGCGGTCGTAGGCCTTGAGTGCCGGCAGTTGCGGGTGCTCGGCCCAGTACTGGGTGACCCGCTGGCCATGGGGCGTGCTCGGGGCGATCAGCAGGCTGGGCAGCTGGCGCTCCTGCAGCAGCCGGGCCAGCAGTTCAGGCCAGTCGGCGCCGGTGCTCAGGTGGATTTCGGTGTGCACCGCTTCCATCTGTTTGCGCAGTTGCGGAATGCGTTGTTCCGCCGTGTAGCTGTAAGGCTGGGTGACCAGCGCCTCGTCGAAGTTATCCACAATCGGCGTGGTGCCGGCGAGGCTGTTGCGCAGCTTGGCGAGGATATTGTGTTTCGCGCTCATCAGCGGTCTCCCTGCTTGTCCAGGTGCTCACGGGCCAGGTCATGCAGCGACCGGGCGGCGGGTTTTGGCGCGCTGTGGTTCTGCGTCCAGGGGCCGACCTTGCTCGGGGTGAGGGCGCGCAGGCGGGTGGCGGCCAGGGTGAACAGGCGATACAGGGTCGGCGAGCTGTTGAGGCGGGCCCAGGCGTTCCAGATGAAACGTTCCTTGCGCGAGTACTTGCTGCCCTGACCGCGCATCACTTGATGCGGGCTGTCCGGGGCCTTGACGTTCTCTTCCCGCAGGCGTCGCAGCAGCGCCGGGATCGGGATCTTTACCGGGCAGACTTCGCCACAGGCGCCGCACAGCGACGAGGCGCTGGGGTGATCCGGCACCTTGGCTAGGCCGACCATGTGCGGGGTGATGATCTTGCCGATAGGCCCCGGGTAGACCTCGCCGTAGGTGTGGCCGCCGACTCGGGTGTAGACCGGGCAGTGGTTCATGCAGGCGCCGCAGCGGATGCAGTTCAGGGTCTGGCGCAGTTCGCTGTCGGCAAAGGCCTGGCTGCGGCCGTTGTCCAGCAGCACCAGGTGCACTTCCTGGGGGCCGTCCAGCTCATGCTCTTTGCGCGGGCCGGAGATCATGTTGACGTAGGTGGTGATGGGCTGGCCGAGGGCCGAGCGGGTCAGCAGTGAAAGCAGCGGCACCACATCGCGCAGGTTCTCGACGACTTTCTCGATCCCGGTGACGGCAATGTGCACTGGCGGCACGGTGGTGGACATGCGCCCGTTGCCTTCGTTTTCCACCAGCAGCAGGGTGCCGGTCTCGGCCACGGCGAAGTTGACGCCGGAGACGCCGATATCGGCTTCGAAGAATTTCTGCCGCAAGACCTTGCGACCGATCTGAATGAGTTGGTCAACGTCCTTGGTGTACTCCACGCCGAGTTTGTCGTGGAACAAGGACGCGACCTGACCGGCATTCTTGTGGATCGCCGGCATAATGATGTGTGAAGGCTTCTCGTGGTCGAGCTGGACGATGAACTCGCCCATGTCCGACTCAAGGCATTCAATGCCTTGTTCAGCGAGGACATGGTTCATTTCCATCTCTTCGCTGACCATCGATTTGCCCTTGATCACTTGCCGCGCCTCGTGAGCGCGGATGATCGAGAGGACGATGCCATTGGCTTCGTCCACCGTTTCCGCCCAGTGCACTGTCACACCGTTGCGGGTCAGGTTCTGTTCCAGGCGCTCGAGCAGGTCGGGCAGCTTGGACAGCGCCCGGGCGCGAATCGCGTTGCCCAGGGCGCGTAGGTGTTCTCTTTCGTGGGCATCGCTGAACGAGGCCGCACGCTTGGCCATGAGTGAGTCCATGGCGCTGCGAAAGTTGTTTCGCAGTTGTTTGTCCCCCAGGGCTTCGTGGGCCCGGGTTCGGAAATCGTCCGCCACGTTGGTGGTCGGAATCAGCTCGGGGGTGCTCATTGTGCACCTCCGGTACGTTGCCAGAGGAAGCTCGCCAGGTGCTGGCCGCGCAATGCCTCTTGCTGTTTCTCCAGCGCGCCGTTGATGTTCATCAAGCAGCCGCAATCGGCACTCAGTACCTGATGCGCGCCGGATTCCTTCAGCGCCCGGGTCTTGTCCGCAACCATGGCGCCGGAGATGTCCGGCATTCGGACGCTGAAAGTCCCGCCAAAGCCACAGCATTCGCTTTCGTGGCTGTGTTCTACCCGTTCCACGTTGCTCAGCTGTGACAGCAACTCACGGCCGTGCAGGTGGGTGTTCATTTCCCGTCGAGCCGAGCAGGAGGTGTGCAGCGCCACCTTGACCGGGGCGCCGCTGTCCTTGAACTGCACCTTGCACACGTGCAGGAGAAACTCGGCCAGCTCGTAGGTGCGGGCGGCCAGGGCCTGCACCTGTTTCAGGGTTTCGGGCTCGTCCTTGAACAAGTCCGCGTAATGCTCGCGCAGCATGCCCGCGCAGGAACCCGACGGCACCACCACCGGATAGTCGCCGGCAAACAGCGCCAGTTGCGAGCGGGCCACGGTGCGCGCCTGCTCGGTGTAACCCGAGGTGTAGGCGGGTTGGCCGCAGCAGCTTTGCCCTTGCGGGTACTCCACGCGAATGCCTTCGCGCTCCAGCAGGTGAATCGCGTCCATCCCGGCTTCGGGATAGAACAGATCGACCACGCAGGTGCCGAACAGGTAAACCCGCGACGGCTTCGCGCTGGGGTACTGCCGGGGTTCGGCCAGCGGTGGCGCGACACGAGTCGCATTGGGCACGGCGTTGTAGAAAAGCTCGCTCATCAGGCGTGTCTCCGGGTGGTCCCGGTTATTCGTCCGTCGCGACGGCTGAAAGATAAACCAGCAAGCTTTCAGCAGCCTTGCAGACCGGGTGGTGAATGCGGACGCCGCGGGTAAGGGCGGCGTCGGTTCTTTCGGTGTTGCTTAGTGCACCAGCATGCCGGTGAACCAGTAGGCCTGGGCCAGGGTGATCAGGCCGACAATAGTGGCAAAGAACAGGCTGTGCTTGAGGGTGAAGCGGAACAGATCCGACTCCTTGCCCACCAGGCCGGTGGCGGCGCAGGCCACGGCGATCGATTGCGGCGAGATCATCTTGCCGGTCACGCCGCCGCTGGTGTTGGCCGCGACCATGAGGGTGTCGTTGACCCCGATCTGGTGCGCGGTGGTGGCCTGTAGCGAGCTGAACAGGGCGTTGGACGAGGTATCGGAACCGGTGAGGAACACCCCGAGCCAGCCCAGGAACGGCGAGAAGAACGGGAACGCCGCGCCGGTGCCCGCCAGGACCAGGGCCATGGTCGAAGACATGCCCGAGTAGTTGGTGACGAAGGCGAACGCCAGCACCATGCCGATGGACAGGATCGGCCAGCGCAGCTCGTAGAAGGTCTCTTTTAAAGTGGTCAGACCAGTTTTAACGTTGATCTTCAGCACCAGCATGGAGACCAGCGCGGAGAAGAAAATCGCCGTGCCGGTGGCGGAGATAGGGTCGAGCTTGAACACCGCCGGGATGGCGGTCGGGGTGGCCACGATTGGCGTCATCTTGATCACCAACTGATCCAGATGCGGGATGGAGAAGTTGAACACCCAGCCGTACATCGAGCCGCCGGCGGCGAACATCGCCTTGAAGGGCTTGAGGGTCCAGATGGTCACCAGCACGGTGAGGATCAGGAACGGCGACCAGGCCTTGAAGATCTGCCCCAGGCTGTAGGGCGAAGCGACGGTGTTGCGTGGCTGACCGAAGCCGCCGACGCTGGCGATGACGGCCGCGCTGGAGGTGGCACCGGCGATCTGCGCACCGGCGGTGCGCTTGGGCTGCCAGATTTTCAGGAACAGGGTCAGGGAGATCAGGCTGGCCAGGGCCGAAGTGATGTCCGGCAGTTCCGGGCCGATGAAGTTCGAGGTGAAGTACTGAGTGATGGCAAAGCTCAGACCGGCCACCAGCGCGGCGGGCCAGGTCTCTTTGACGCCGCGCATACCGTCCATCATGAACACCAGCCAGAACGGCACGAACAGCGACAGCAGCGGCAGTTGGCGGCCGGTCATGGCGCCGATCTTGAAGGCGTCGATGCCCGTCACCTGGCCGGCAACGATGATCGGAATCCCCAGGGCGCCGAAGGCCACGGGCGCGGTGTTGGCGATCAGGCACAGGCCGGCGGCGTACAGCGGGTTGAAGCCCAGGCCCACCAGCAGGGCGGCGGTGATCGCCACCGGTGCGCCGAAGCCGGCCGCACCTTCGAGGAAGGCGCCGAAGCAGAAGCCGATCAGCAGCACCTGCAGGCGCTGGTCGTCGGTGATCGACAGTACCGAGCTGCGGATGATTTCAAACTGGCCGCTTTTCACCGTCAGTTTGTAGAGGAACACGGCGGCGACGATGATCCAGGCGATGGGCCACAGACCGTAGGCAAATCCATAGCCAGCGGCAGCGAAGGCCATGTCGGCGGGCATCTTGAAGGCGAAGATCGCCACCAGGATCGACAAGGCCAGGGTGATACTCCCGGCGACGTGTCCTTTGAGACGGAACACGGCCAGAGCCAGGAAGAAGAACACGATCGGGATAACGGCGGCGAGGGCGGACAGGCCGAGGCTGCCAAGCGGGCTATAGAGCTGTTGCCAGGTTTGCATAATGGGGTGGCCCCTAATTGTTGTTGGTCAGGCACTGCTAGCGTCTTGGTTAATTGGTAAGACCAATTTACAATCGCTGTTGGCTAGGGTAAAAGCGTTGTGCGCGGTGTGTCAATTTGCCGCCCTAAAACTTTTGTCGAATGCGCTATGGCGCGGGCATCTGATCGGTGCAAAAGGCTTCCTTCTGCTAGGTGTTGGCGCGCCGTGAATAGGCCAGAATAGAGCCCCCGGCGAAGGGTCGGGAGGGTGGAGAGTGAGTTATGGGGTTTGATCAGATACGCCAGCGCCGTTTGTCCGACGATATTGTCGAGCGTCTGGAAGGGATGATTCTTGAAGGCACCTTGAAGGCTGGCGAGCGGCTGCCGGCCGAGCGTGCCTTGGCCGAGCAGTTCGGTGTCTCCCGTCCTTCGCTGCGCGAGGCGATCCAGAAGCTGACGGCCAAGGGCTTGCTGATCAGCCGTCAGGGTGGCGGCAACTACGTGGTGGAATCCCTGGGCTCGACCTTCAGCGATCCTTTGCTGCACCTGTTGGAAAACAACACGGATGCACAGCGCGATCTGCTGGAGTTCCGTCATACCTTGGAGGCGTCTTGCGCTTATTACGCGGCGTTGCGCGCGACGGCGGTGGATCGTGAGCGGCTGACTCAAGCTTTCGAGGAGCTGCAGGATTGTTATTCTCGCTCCGACGATGTCAGTCGTATCGAGGAGGGGGCGGCGGATGCCAAGTTCCACCTGGCGATTGCCGAGGCCAGCCATAACGCGGTGTTGCTGCACACCATTCGCGGCCTGTTCGACCTGCTCAAGCGCAACGTGGTGACCAACATCGGCGGCATGTACAAGCAGCGCACGGAAACTCGCGACATGCTGATCAGTCAGCACCGCGATCTGTACTTGGCGATTATTGAAGGGCGTGCGGAGGAGGCTCGGGAAGTTTCCAGTCGGCACATTCTCTATGTGCAGGAAGTGCTTGAAGAAGTGCGTCAGGAAGTGCAGCGAGTAGCCCGGGCCGAACGGCGCAAGGGCATGTAATGCAAATCGCCGGCAAGCTGGCTCCTACCTGGGTGTTGTAGGAGCCGGCTTGCCGGCGAAAGCGACCTCAAGGCAGGAAGATCAGTCTTCCTTGCCCTTGGTCCGCACCGCACGCTGCAGCTCGCGATCGGAATCGCGCTCGCGTTCGGTATGACGCTTGTCGTATTCCTTCTTGCCCTTGCCCAGTGCAATTTCACACTTGACCAGGTGCTTGCTCCAGTAGAGCGAAAGGCACACACAGGCGTAACCCTTTTGCTGCACGGCGGCGAACAGCTTTTCCAGCTCGCGCTGGTTGAGCAGCAGCTTGCGCGAGCGCGTCGGGTCGGCAATGACGTGGGTACTTGCAGTGGTCAGCGGGGTGAAATGGCTGCCGAACAGCCAGGCCTCGCCATCCTTGAGCAGCACGTAACTGTCCACCAGTTGCGCCTTGCCCGCCCGCAGACTCTTTACTTCCCAGCCGGCCAGGACCAGTCCAGCCTCGAACCGATGTTCGATGAAGTAATCGTGACGCGCCTTTTTATTTTGCGCGATGGTCCCTGTTGGGTGTTTCTTCTGTTTAGCCATAGGGGCGGCATTATAGGGAGTTGCGCGCGCGTCGGCTACGGTGACGCAGCGTGCTTGAGCAGGTTGATTGAATCCCGGACAATGCGGCCTCTTTTTTTTCGGTTGGGCGCGTTAACGATGTCGACAGACAGGGTCTCTGTCCACGGCGGCTGGGCAAGCCGCTGGGTCTTTATACTCGCTGCAACTGGTTCGGCCGTGGGCCTGGGGAGCATCTGGAAATTCCCCTACATGGTCGGCGTCTATGGTGGTGGTGCTTTTGTCCTGGTGTTTCTGGCGTGTATTGCGCTGATCGGCTTGCCGGTGATGCTGGCGGAAACCTTGATTGGCCGTCGGGCACGGCAGAGTCCGGCCAATGCCCTGAAGGTGCTGGCTCTGGAGGCGGGGCATTCGGCCAGGTGGTCCTGGGGCGCCTTCGCCGGAATGATCACGGCGCTGCTGATTCTTTCCTTCTATAGCGTGGTGGGTGGTTGGTCCCTGGACTACATCATCGACATGGGGCGCGGCGATTTTCAGGGTGTCACGGCGGATCAGGTCAGTGTGTACTTCTCCGCGGTGACGGCCGACCCGTGGCGACTGACGCTTTGGCACACGCTGTTCATGCTGCTGTCGGCATTGGTGATTGCCAAGGGAGTGGTCGCTGGGCTTGAACGCAGTTTGCGGATCATGATGCCGCTGCTGTTCGTGATGCTGTTGGTGCTGCTGGGCTACAGCATGACCACCGGGCATTTCATGCAGGGCCTGCATTTCATGTTCGACTTCAGCCTGGATCGCTTGTTGGACGGGCTGCTGCCGGCCATGGGGCATGCGTTCTTTTCCCTCAGCGTGGGGGTTGGTTCGATCATGATCTACGGTGCCTACATGCCCAAGCATTCGTCCCTGGCTGGCACCGTGGTCGGTGTGGCGCTGCTGGATACCTTCGTTTCGCTGGTGGCGGGGATGGCTCTGTTCCCCATCGTATTCGCTGCCGGGCTGAATCCCAGCGAGGGGCCGGGCCTGATGTTCATCAGCCTGCCGTTTGCCTTCGGCAATGTGGCGTTCGGCCAGCTTATGGGCGTAGTGTTCTTTATCCTGGTGGCGATTGCTGCCTGGAGTTCGGCGATTTCCTTGTTGGAACCGATGGTGGCTTATCTCGTCGAGAGGACTAAAATCCGCCGCGGCTGGGTGACATTCTGGCTGGCGTTCAGTTGCTGGTTCGTGGGATTGGGAACGGTGTTCTCTTTCAACATCTGGCAGCAGGCCAAATTCTTCGTGAACGAAGGCGGTGTTTTTCATCTCTATCGATGGGGCGCGGCCGGCGGTCTGGATTTCTTTGGCGTGATCGACTTTTTCACCTCGCGGATCATGTTGCCTCTTGGCGGTTTGTGCTTCGTGGTGTTTGCAGGTTGGGTGATGGGCCGTGAGGCTGTTCGTGATGAGTTGTCGTTGCGTAGTCCGTTGTTGTTCACCCTGGCCTTGTTTTTGATGCGCTATGTGGCGCCCGTCGGCATTCTTGTGGTGTTTGCCGCCCAGTTGTGGAAATGAAGCTCACATGACGACCCATATTCAACGTTCGGCCCTTTTGCCCTATCCGGCGCAGTTTCTGTATGACCTGGTCAATGATGTGGCCCGTTACCCGGAGTTTCTGCCCTGGTGCTCTTCGGCCGAGGTGCTGGAAAACAGCGAGGAACGGATGCGTGCCAGCCTGGCGGTGGCCAAGGGCGGCATGAGCCAGCGTTTCGTGACCTGCAATACCCTGGTGCCGGGACAGTCGATCGAGATGAACCTGGAAGAGGGGCCGTTCAACCAACTGCATGGGTTATGGGTGTTCAAACCGTTGGGGGAGAAGGCCTGCAAGATCAGCCTCGATCTGTCGTTCGACTACGCCGGGCCGTTGGTGCGTGCCACTCTGGGGCCTCTGTTCAATCAGGCGGCCAATACTCTGGTGGATGCATTCTGCCAGCGGGCCAAGCAACTGCATGGTTGAGCCTCTGATTACCATCGAGGTGGTTCACGCTGCCGTCGACCGCCAGGTGCTGGTCAGTGTGCAAGTGCCCCAGGGTTCGACCCTGCTTGCAGCGCTGGAGGCTTCTTCTATAAAGGAGCATTTTGCGGAGCTGGATCTGGCGGCGTGTCCGGTGGGAATCTTCGGAAAGCAGGTATCCGATCCTGGGCAATATGTAGTTCAGGCCGGAGATCGAATTGAAATCTATCGTCCGCTGCTGGCCGATCCTAAAGAGGTGCGGCGTCTGCGTGCCGCCAAGGCGGCCGAGGCTCGTAAGCGTGAGCAGTGATCGTTAGCGACAGCCAATAAAAAGCCCGGGCATGCCCGGGCTTTTTTATTCGCCACAAATTATTGTGGAGAAGTGTCCAGTGGTTCAGGAGTAGGCACTGGTACGGTTTCGACGCCATCCACATCCTTCTGGATCTGGTCCAGCAGCGAACCCGGTTTGACCGGTTTCTCGGCTTTTGGCTTCTCGGCGTTCTCGGCAGGGGCGGTAACGGTGTTGCCGCTCTCCTTGCCCAACAGGGCTTCGTCGCGGCTTACGCCTGGCATGAAGTCGCCGGCCAAGCTAACCAGTTGGTCGTTGCCGTTGAAGATCAGGCTGACGCGTTCCTGTTGGCGTTCACCGCCACCAGGTTGCAGGCTGTAGAGATAATCCCAGCGATCGGCATGGAACGTGTCGGTCAACAGAGGGTTGCCCATGATAAACCTTACTTGCCGTCGGGTCATTCCCGGGCGCAACTGGTCTATCATGTCCTGCGTCACGACATTGCCCTGCTGGATGTCGATTTTGTAAACCCCGGGGAATGAACAACCGGCGAGTGCGAGCAGTCCCACGAAGGTGAAACTGGTTAGCAAGAGCTTGGTGTTTTGCATCGGTGGGCGACTTCCACTATCTTGGCTGGGACAACGTAAACCCCGATCATACCCGCATTAAGAGAAGCTGCGAAGCAGCATCGGCGAGAAAGCTGACCATGGTTGAAAATAGCGAACTACGTAAAGCCGGCCTTAAAGTGACTCTGCCACGGGTCAAAATTCTACAAATGCTCGACTCCACCGAGCAGCGGCACATGAGCGCTGAAGATGTCTACAAGGCGCTGATGGAAGCTGGTGAGGATGTGGGTCTGGCCACGGTTTACCGTGTACTGACTCAATTCGAAGCAGCCGGACTGGTGGTGCGCCATAATTTTGATGGCGGTCACGCTGTATTCGAGCTGGCGGATGGCGGTCACCACGACCATATGGTCAACGTGGAGTCTGGCGAAGTGATCGAGTTCTTCGACGAAGAAATCGAAAAGCTTCAGAAGGCGATTGTCGAAAAGCACGGTTTCGAGTTGGTGGATCACAATCTTGTGCTGTATGTGCGCAAGAAGAAGTAAGCCCCTCACGCGACTTTCATAGTCGTGAAACGATCGAAGGCGACCTAAGGGTCGCCTTCGTGCTTTCTGTCTATATAAAAGAAGCGCTGAGGCTTCAGGCTTTGGCGGTGACCACCATCTTTTTGGCGTGGGCCAGGGACTCTTTGGTCAGGTCGATGCCGCCGAGCATCCGCGCAACTTCCTCGACCCTTTCGCTCTTGCCCAGCTTGGATACTGCTGTGTGTGTCGCATCGCTGCCTCGTACCTTGTGCACGAACAAGTGCTGGTGCCCTTGGGCGGCGACCTGAGGCAAGTGAGTCACAGTCAGCACCTGGCCGCGTTCGCCGAGACGGCGCAGCAACTGGCCGACGATCTCCGCTGTTGGTCCGCCAATCCCCACGTCGACTTCATCGAACACCAGAGTGGGAACCCGCGAGGTCTGCGCGGTAATGACCTGGATCGCCAGGCTGATACGGGACAGCTCGCCGCCGGAGGCAACTTTTGCCAGGGCCTTGAGCGGCTGACCGGGGTTGGCGCTGACCAACAGTTCAACCTGCTCCAGGCCATTAGGTAGCAGCTCATCGCTGGTGTTGGCGCGAAGCTCGATGGTGAAACGCCCTCCAGGCATACCCAGGCGCTGAATTTCCATCTCTACTGCACTGGCCAGGCCGGTCGCGGCTTGCTGACGCAGTTGGCTAAGCTCCAAGGCTTTTTCATGGTAATGCCTGGCGAAGGACTGCAACTCTTCGCCGAGCTGCTCGATGGACTCATCGTTTGCGTCAAGGGTCTCGATCTCATCTAGCAGGGTTTGCTGCATGGCTGCGAGTTCGAAGGGCTGGATGCGGTGCTTGCGTGCCAAGGTATAGATGGCGTCGAGGCGTTCTTCGAGTTGTTGCAGGCGTGCAGGGTCGGCGTCGAAGTGATCGAGGAAGCGGTTTAGTTCGCCCACGGCCTCTTCAACCTGGATCTGTGCGCTGGCCAGCAGATTGGTGGCCTCACCCAGCGAGCCCGATGAATTGCCAATACTGGACAGACGGTTGAGGCTGACGGTCAGCGCGTTGAGGACATTGCCGGAATCGCTTTCGCTGCATTGCTCCACCACCTGTCGGCAAATACCCAGCAGGGTTTCAGCGTTGGTCAGGTTCTTGTGTTCCTGCTCCAGTTCCTCGAGTTCGTTCTCCCCCAGGCCGAGGTTCTCCAGCTCCTCGAGCTGATAGCTGAGCAGTTGGTGACGAGCTCGTTGTTCATCGCCGGAGTTGGACAGACGTTCCAGTTCCTGGCGTGTCTGGCGCCAGCGCTGGGCGGCCAGCTGCACCTGGCGGGCGAGATCGGTGGCGCCGGCGTATTCATCCAGCAGGCGCCGATGGGTATCGGTCTTGAGCAATGACTGGTGCTCGTGCTGGCTGTGGATGTCGATCAGCAGTTCGCCCAGGGCCTTGAGGTCACCGAGCGGGCAGGGCGTACCGTTGATATAGCCGCGGGAGCGTCCTTCGGCGGTGATCACCCGGCGTAGTATGCACGGCCCGTCGTTATCCAGATCGCGCTCGGCCAGCCAACTGTGGGCCTCGGGAATGTCCGACAGGTCGAAGGTGGCAAGGATGTCGGCCTTGTCGGCGCCGGGTCGTACCACGCCACTGTCGGCGCGATCGCCCAGGGTCAGGCCGAGCGCGTCGAGCATGATCGACTTGCCGGCGCCGGTTTCGCCGGTAATGACGCTCATTCCGCGATCCAGTTCCAGATCCAGGTGTTCGACGATGGCGTAATTGTGTACGGACAGGTGCACCAGCATTAAGGCCGCTCCCAAACTAGATGTCTGGTTATTTATACAGTGTTTTGTTTCGGGCTGACAATGCTTTCCCTTAGCTCGATTTGCTTGGTCATTCTGGCTTTTTAGTGCCTCGGGAGTGTCCGCGTACAGGATTTATCCGGTCGGAACAACTTTTGCTGTGGCTGCGGGCTTGAACCCTGAAAATGCGACCCCATATAGCTGTGCAGAAGAGTGAGCCTGGCTCACAGACGATATTGAAAGGAGAATTTCATGGCTGACGAACAGACGCTGGATACGCAAAATCTAGACGCCAATCAGGCCCCCGAGGCTTCGGGTGAAGACCTGGCGGCTCGTGTACAAGTGCTCGAAGAGCAACTGGCTGGTGCGCAGGATCAGGCTTTGCGTGTTGCGGCCGATCTGCAAAACGTCCGCCGCCGCGCCGAGCAGGATGTGGAAAAGGCTCACAAATTTGCTCTCGAGAAGTTCGCCGGTGACCTGTTGCCGGTGATCGATAGCCTGGAGCGTGGCCTGGAACTGTCCAATCCGGACGACGAAAGCATTCGCCCAATGCGTGAAGGTATCGAACTGACCTTGAAGATGTTCCACGACACCCTCAAGCGTTATCAGTTGGAAGCCATCGATCCTCACGGCGAACCGTTCAACGCTGAACAGCATCAGGCCATGGCCATGCAGGAAAGCGCGGATGTAGAACCCAATAGTGTTCTCAAAGTGTTCCAGAAGGGGTACCAGCTCAATGGTCGCCTGCTGCGCCCGGCCATGGTCGTGGTCAGCAAGGCTCCTGCACCGGTTTCGCCTTCGATTGACGAAAAGGCTTGAAAACGGCTGTAGAGCCCCCATCTAACAGTCAAGCGTTTAAGTGCTACCGCAGTTTGCCACCACAACTGCGGCATCCAAATCCAAAGTTTCGGGAGAGTTAACATGGGCAAAATTATCGGTATTGACTTGGGGACCACCAACTCGTGCGTCTCCATTCTTGAAAACGGCAACGTAAAAGTTATCGAAAACGCTGAAGGCGCGCGTACCACGCCGTCGATCATCGCTTACGCCAACGATGGCGAGATTCTGGTAGGTCAGTCGGCCAAGCGTCAGGCTGTTACCAACCCGCACAACACCCTGTACGCAGTTAAGCGTCTGATCGGTCGTCGTTTCGACGAAGAAGTTGTGCAGAAAGACATTCAGATGGTCCCTTACAAGATCGTCAAGGCTGACAACAACGACGCCTGGGTTGAGGTGAACGGCCAGAAAATGGCTCCGCCGCAGATTTCGGCTGAAATCCTCAAAAAGATGAAGAAGACCGCCGAAGACTACCTCGGCGAAGCAGTGACCGAAGCGGTCATTACTGTTCCGGCCTACTTCAACGACAGCCAGCGTCAGGCCACCAAGGACGCCGGTCGTATCGCTGGTCTGGACGTCAAGCGCATCATCAACGAACCAACCGCAGCCGCTCTGGCTTATGGCATGGACAAGGCCAAGGGCGATCACACCGTGATCGTTTATGACCTGGGTGGCGGTACGTTTGACGTTTCCGTGATCGAGATCGCTGAAGTCGACGGTGAGCATCAGTTCGAAGTACTGGCCACCAACGGTGACACCTTCCTGGGTGGTGAGGACTTCGACATCCGTCTGATCGACTACCTGGTTGATGAGTTCAAGAAAGAAAGCGGCATGAACCTCAAGGGTGACCCGCTGGCCATGCAGCGTCTGAAAGAAGCTGCCGAAAAAGCCAAGATCGAGCTGTCCTCGAGCCAGCAGACCGACGTCAACCTGCCGTACATCACAGCAGATGCCACTGGTCCTAAGCACCTGAACGTGAAGATCTCCCGCGCCAAGCTGGAATCTCTGGTTGAAGACCTGGTTCAGCGCACCATCGAGCCATGCCGCATCGCTCTGAAGGACGCCGGTATCGACGTTGGCGCGATCAACGACGTGATCCTGGTCGGCGGCCAGACTCGTATGCCGCTGGTACAGAAAGCCGTAACCGACTTCTTCGGTAAAGAAGCTCGTAAGGACGTCAACCCAGACGAAGCGGTTGCCATGGGTGCTGCGATCCAGGGTGCGGTTCTGGCCGGTGACGTGAAAGACGTACTGCTGCTGGACGTTAGCCCGCTGACCCTGGGTATCGAAACCATGGGTGGCGTGATGACCGCGCTGATCGAGAAAAACACCACGATTCCTACCAAGAAATCCCAGGTGTTCTCGACTGCCGATGACAACCAGGGCGCCGTGACCATTCACGTACTGCAGGGCGAGCGTAAGCAAGCCGCGCAGAACAAGTCCCTGGGCAAGTTCGACCTGACCGACATTCCACCTGCTCCACGTGGCGTGCCGCAGATCGAAGTGACCTTCGACATCGACGCCAACGGCATCCTGCACGTAGGTGCGAAGGACAAGGCTACCGGTAAGACTCAGTCGATCGTGATCAAGGCCAACTCCGGCCTGTCGGATGAAGAAATCCAGCAGATGATCCGTGACGCTGAAGCCAACTCGGAAGAGGATCGCAAGTTCGAAGAGCTGGCCACTGCCCGTAACCAGGGTGACGCGCTGGTGCACTCGACTCGCAAGATGGTGGCTGACGCCGGCGACAAAGTGACTGCGGAAGAGAAGACTGCGATTGAAGCTGCCGTGGTTGCTCTGGAAGCCGCTGTCAAAGGCGACGACAAGGCTGCCATCGACGCCAAGGTCGAAGAGCTGTCGAAAGTCTCGGCCCCGGTTGCCCAGAAGATGTACGCCGAACAGGCTCAGCCTGCTGAGGGTGCAGCACCGCACGCTGAGTCTGCTGAAAAAGCCGACGACGTCGTCGATGCCGAGTTCGAAGAAGTAAAAGACCACAAGTAATGGCTTGTTGGTCGGCCGGTTGACTGCCTTTGGGCGGTGACTGGTAGGATGTCGCCGCGCGGGAGCTTGCTCCCGCGTTGGCGTGTCTGGAGTCAGCGAATTTTGATGGTGTGCAACTTCCGTTTGTGCACTGGCGGTCGGGTCGGAGAAGCTCCTGCTTTCCGGCTGCGATGACCGCAATGATCGACCTGCAACCGGGTCGTCTATCCAAGACCAGGATCGTTGAATTGACGTGAGTTGGGTCCGGGCCTGTATTGGGGCTCAGCGAGTTTGGCAGAGCTCAGGAGGGTTTGCCGGGCGTCCTTAAGAGTGCAAAGACTTATGGCAAAGCGTGACTATTACGAAGTATTGGGTGTGGAGCGTGGCTCCAGCGAAGCGGAGCTGAAAAAGGCTTACCGTCGCCTGGCGATGAAGCATCACCCGGATCGTAATCCCGGCGACAAAGCGTCGGAAGACATGTTTAAGGAGGCCAACGAGGCCTACGAAGTGCTGTCCGACTCCAGTAAGCGCGCAGCTTATGACCAGTATGGTCATGCCGGTGTCGATCCGAGCATGGGTGGTGGTGGCGCCGGTTTTGGCGGTCAGAACTTCTCCGATATCTTCGGTGATGTGTTCAGTGATTTCTTCGGTGGCGGTCGCGGCGGTTCTCGTGGTGGTGCGCAGCGCGGTAGCGATCTGCGTTACACCCTAGAGCTGAATCTGGAAGAGGCGGTGCGGGGCACCACGGTTAACATCCGTGTGCCAACACTGGTCAATTGCAAGCCGTGTGATGGTTCGGGTGCCAAGAAGGGCTCGTCGCCTGTCACTTGCCCGACTTGCGGTGGTATTGGTCAGGTGCGCATGCAGCAGGGCTTCTTCTCGGTGCAGCAGACCTGCCCGCGTTGCCATGGTCAGGGCAAGATCATTTCCGATCCGTGCGATTCGTGCCACGGCGAAGGCCGCGTCGAAGAGTACAAGACGCTGTCGGTAAAAGTGCCGGCAGGTGTCGATACGGGTGACCGTATCCGTCTGTCCGGTGAGGGTGAGGCGGGAACCCAGGGTGGTCCGACTGGTGACTTGTATGTGGTGATCAATGTGCGCGAGCACTCGATCTTCCAGCGTGACGGCAAGCACCTGTTCTGCGAAGTGCCTATCAGCTTTGTTGATGCGGCCTTGGGCGGCGAGCTGGAGATTCCGACTCTGGATGGTCGGGTCAAGCTGAAGATTCCTGAGGGGACTCAGACCGGCAAGCAGTTCCGGATTCGTGGCAAGGGCGTTGCTCCGGTGCGTGGCGGCGGTGCTGGCGATCTGATGTGTCGGGTTGCGGTGGAAACGCCAGTGAACCTGAGTCGTCGTCAGCGCGAGCTGCTGGAAGAGTTGCGCGGTTCGCTGGATGGCGACAATTCGCACTCGCCGAAAACCACGGGTTGGTTCGAGGGCGTCAAGCGCTTCTTCGGCGATCTGTAAGGAGTAATGCATGCGACGTATAGCAGTGATGGGCGCCGCGGGGCGCATGGGCAAGACTTTGGTCGAGGCTGTGCAACTGCGCTCGCCGCTCTCTGGGTTGACGGCGGCGATCGTTCGTCCTGGCAGTTCGCTGGTGGGTGCGGATGCGGGTGAGCTGGCGTCCCTGGGGCGTCTTGGCGTGTCGATGTCCGATAGCCTGGAGAAGGTTGTCGATGAGTTTGATGTGCTGATCGATTTCACCTTGCCGGAAGTGATGCTCAAGAACCTGGCCTTCTGCCGTAAGGCGGGCAAGGCCATGGTGATTGGTACTACGGGTTTGGGCGCCAAGGAAAAGCAATTGCTGGCCGAGGCGGGCAAGGATATTCCCATCGTCTTCGCTGCCAACTTCAGTGTCGGGGTGAACCTTTCGCTGAAGCTGCTGGATATGGCGGCTCGGGTGCTGGGTGATGATGCGGACATCGAAATCATCGAGGCTCATCACCGTCACAAGATCGATGCGCCTTCGGGTACTGCCCTGCGCATGGGTGAGGTGATTGCCAATGCCTTGGGGCGCGACCTGCAACAGGTTGCGGTCTATGGTCGCGAGGGGCATACCGGTGCGCGTGAGCGCGAAACTATCGGTTTCGCCACTGTGCGTGGTGGTGATGTGGTGGGGGATCACACTGTGCTGTTTGCCACTGAGGGCGAGCGCCTGGAAATCACCCACAAGGCCTCCAGTCGCATGACCTTCGCCAAGGGGGCGGTACGTGCTGCCCTGTGGCTGGATGGTCGCGAGGCCGGTCTTTACGACATGCAGGATGTGCTGGATTTGCGTTGAGATGCATCTGAAGTGGGGTTGAGGCTGTCCTTCAGCCCCGCTTCGCACCGCTAGGCGATGTTCTGTCGCATTCCTCTGCCTTTAAGGCTCATTAGCGGTGGACCGAAAAAGCCTTTTTCTGTAAGCTACAGCTTTAGTGTGTCCACTAAAAGCGCGCAGATAATTCGACGAAGAAGCGGGGTGACGTGTCTATACGTCATTCCGCTTTTTTGCAACCTGCGATCGCCCTTTCAGGCTCTATTTACGGGAGGTCTTCTTGACTAAGCCAGCCATACTCGCCCTTGCTGATGGCAGCATTTTTCGCGGCGAAGCCATTGGAGCCGACGGTCAAACCGTTGGTGAGGTGGTGTTCAACACCGCAATGACCGGCTATCAGGAAATCCTTACCGATCCTTCCTACGCCCAACAGATCGTTACCCTGACCTATCCCCACATCGGCAACACCGGCACCACGCCGGAAGACGCCGAGTCCGACCGCGTCTGGTCGGCTGGCCTGGTTATCCGTGACTTGCCGTTGGTGGCCAGCAACTGGCGTAACACCCTGTCCCTGTCCGATTACCTGAAAGCCAACAACGTCGTGGCGATCGCCGGTATCGACACCCGTCGCCTGACCCGCATCCTGCGTGAAAAAGGTGCTCAGAACGGCTGCATCATGGCCGGCGACAACATCTCCGAAGAAGCGGCGATTGCAGCAGCGCGCGGCTTCCCGGGCCTGAAAGGCATGGACCTGGCGAAAGTCGTCAGCACCAAGCAAAGCTACGAATGGCGTTCGACTGTCTGGGATCTGAAAACCGACAGCCACGCCACCATCGAAGCCGCCGATCTGCCGTACCACGTGGTTGCCTATGACTTCGGGGTCAAGCTGAACATCCTGCGCATGCTGGTGGAGCGCGGCTGCCGCGTGACCGTTGTGCCTGCTCAGACCCCGGCGAGCGACGTCCTGGCCCTCAAGCCGGATGGCGTGTTCCTGTCCAACGGTCCTGGCGACCCCGAGCCTTGCGGCTACGCGATCAAGGCCATCAAGGAAATCCTCGAGACCGAGATTCCGGTGTTCGGCATCTGCCTGGGTCACCAATTGCTGGCCCTGGCTTCCGGCGCCAAGACCCTGAAAATGGGCCACGGCCACCACGGTGCCAACCACCCGGTCCAGGACCTGGACACCGGCGTGGTCATGATCACCAGCCAGAACCACGGTTTTGCGGTGGATGAAGCCACGTTGCCGGGTAACGTCCGGGCGATCCACAAGTCGCTGTTCGACGGCACCCTGCAGGGTATCGAGCGTACCGACAAGAGCGCGTTCAGCTTCCAGGGCCACCCTGAAGCCAGCCCGGGCCCGAACGATGTGGCGCCGCTGTTCGACCGCTTCATCAACGAGATGGCCAAGCGACGCTAAGCGCTCGCCTTGAAAGTGTAGCGAGCAGCGCTTGAGGGTGGCCCCGGCGAGTCCGGCGGAATCCCCTCAGGCGCCTCAGAGAATGTTCAAGACGGCTTGCCGACTGACCTGCGGATTTGAGTGACAACCCATGCCAAAACGTACAGACATTAAAAGCATCCTGATTCTTGGCGCTGGCCCGATCGTGATCGGCCAGGCCTGCGAATTCGACTACTCCGGCGCCCAGGCCTGCAAGGCCCTGCGCGAAGAGGGTTACCGGGTCATCCTGGTGAACTCCAACCCGGCCACCATCATGACCGACCCGGCCATGGCCGACGCCACCTACATCGAGCCGATCAAGTGGCAGACCGTTGCCAAGATCATCGAGAAAGAGCGTCCGGATGCGCTGCTGCCAACCATGGGCGGCCAGACGGCTCTGAACTGCGCTCTGGACCTGGAGCGCGAAGGCGTTCTGGAGAAGTTCGGCGTAGAGATGATCGGTGCCAATGCCGACACCATCGACAAGGCTGAAGACCGTTCGCGCTTCGACGCCGCCATGAAGTCCATCGGCCTGGCGTGCCCACGTTCCGGTATCGCTCACAGCATGGAAGAGGCCAATGCAGTCCTCGACAAGCTGGGCTTCCCTTGCATCATCCGTCCGTCCTTCACCATGGGCGGCACCGGTGGCGGTATTGCTTACAACCGTGAAGAGTTCGAAGAGATCTGCGCCCGCGGTCTGGACCTGTCGCCGACCAAGGAACTGTTGATCGACGAATCGCTGATCGGCTGGAAAGAGTACGAGATGGAGGTGGTCCGCGATAAGAAGGACAACTGCATCATCGTCTGCTCCATCGAAAACTTCGACCCGATGGGTGTGCACACCGGTGACTCGATCACCGTGGCTCCGGCACAGACCCTGACCGACAAGGAATACCAGATCCTGCGTAACGCCTCCCTGGCGGTACTGCGTGAGATCGGCGTGGAAACCGGCGGTTCCAACGTGCAGTTCGGCATCTGCCCGAACACTGGCCGCATGGTCGTGATCGAGATGAACCCGCGGGTGTCCCGTTCCTCGGCGCTGGCCTCGAAAGCCACGGGTTTCCCGATCGCCAAGGTCGCGGCCAAGCTGGCGGTGGGTTACACCCTGGACGAGCTGTCCAACGACATCACCGGCGGCAAGACTCCAGCATCCTTCGAGCCGTCCATCGACTACGTCGTGACCAAGCTGCCACGCTTTGCCTTCGAGAAGTTCTCCAAGGCTGACGCACGCCTGACCACCCAGATGAAGTCGGTGGGTGAAGTCATGGCCATTGGTCGGACCTTCCAGGAATCCCTGCAGAAAGCCCTGCGTGGCCTGGAAGTTGGCGTTTGCGGGCTGGATCCGAAGCTCGACCTGAGCAATCCGGAAAGCATGAATGTGCTCAAGCGCGAGCTGACCGTGCCAGGCGCCGAGCGTATCTGGTACGTG
This sequence comes from Pseudomonas sp. B21-059, assembly GCF_026016285.1. Taxonomy (NCBI): domain Bacteria; kingdom Pseudomonadati; phylum Pseudomonadota; class Gammaproteobacteria; order Pseudomonadales; family Pseudomonadaceae; genus Pseudomonas; species Pseudomonas sp. B21-059. The sequence goes on from NZ_CP087201.1 coordinate 910,224, forward strand.
GCTGACGCCTTCCGTGCCGGCATGACCGTCGAGCAGATCTTCGGCATGAACATGATCGATCCTTGGTTCCTGGTGCAGATCGAAGATCTGATCAAGGAAGAAGAGAAGGTCAAGACCTTGGGGCTGTCGGCTATCGGCCGCGACCTGATGTTCCGCTTGAAGCGCAAAGGCTTCTCCGACCAGCGCCTGGCCAAGCTGCTGGGTGTGACCGAGAAGAACCTGCGCACTCACCGCCATAAGCTGGAAGTGTTCCCGGTCTACAAGCGCGTCGACACCTGCGCCGCCGAGTTCGCTACTGACACCGCTTACCTGTACTCGACTTATGAAGAAGAGTGCGAAGCCGCGCCATCGACCCGCGACAAGATCATGATCCTGGGCGGCGGTCCAAACCGTATTGGCCAGGGGATCGAGTTCGACTACTGCTGCGTGCACGCTGCACTGGCACTGCGCGACGATGGTTACGAAACCATCATGGTCAACTGCAACCCGGAAACCGTTTCCACCGACTACGACACCTCCGATCGCCTGTACTTCGAGCCAGTAACCCTGGAAGACGTGCTGGAAATCGTCCGCGTTGAGAAGCCAAAAGGCGTGATCGTTCAGTACGGCGGCCAGACGCCTCTGAAACTGGCTCGCGCCCTGGAAGCGGCCGGCGTGCCAATCATCGGCACCAGCCCAGACGCTATCGACCGTGCAGAAGACCGTGAGCGCTTCCAGCAAATGGTTGAGCGCCTGAATCTGCGTCAGCCGCCAAACGCCACCGTGCGCAGCGAAGACGAAGCGATTCGTGCCGCGACCAAGATCGGTTATCCGCTGGTGGTGCGTCCGTCCTATGTTCTGGGCGGCCGTGCGATGGAAATCGTCTACGAGGAAGAAGAGCTCAAGCGCTACCTGCGTGAAGCGGTGCAAGTGTCCAACGACAGTCCGGTGCTGCTGGACCACTTCCTCAACTGCGCCATCGAGATGGACGTGGATGCGGTCTGCGACGGTACCGACGTGGTGATCGGCGCGATCATGCAGCACATCGAGCAGGCCGGCGTTCACTCCGGTGACTCCGCGTGCTCCCTGCCGCCGTACTCGCTGCCGGCGCACATCCAGGATGAGATGCGTGAGCAGGTCAAGAAAATGGCCCTGGAGTTGGGCGTGGTTGGCTTGATGAACGTACAGTTGGCCCTGCAGGGCAATGAGATCTACGTCATTGAAGTGAACCCGCGTGCTTCCCGCACCGTGCCTTTCGTGTCCAAGTGCATCGGCGTCTCCCTGGCGATGATCGCGGCTCGTGTGATGGCTGGTAAGACTCTGAAAGAGCTGGGCTTTACCAAGGAAATCATCCCGAACTTCTACAGCGTCAAGGAAGCGGTGTTCCCGTTCGCCAAGTTCCCGGGTGTTGACCCGATCCTCGGCCCAGAGATGAAGTCCACCGGTGAAGTCATGGGTGTGGGCGATACTTTCGGTGAGGCTTTCGCCAAGGCCCAGATGGGCGCCAGCGAAGTGCTGCCGACTGGCGGTACTGCATTTATCAGTGTTCGTGACGATGACAAGCCTCTGGTTGCAGGCGTGGCCCGTGATCTGATCAACTTGGGCTTCGAAGTGGTCGCTACTGCGGGCACCGCCAAGCTGATCGAAGCGGCCGGCCTGAAAGTGCGTCGTGTGAACAAGGTGACTGAAGGTCGTCCTCATGTGGTCGATATGATCAAGAACGACGAAGTCACCCTGATCATCAACACCACTGAAGGTCGTCAGTCGATTGCTGACTCTTACTCCATTCGTCGTAACGCCTTGCAGCACAAGATCTACTGCACCACCACCATTGCTGCTGGCGAAGCTATCTGCGAAGCGTTGAAGTTCGGTCCAGAAAAAACCGTGCGTCGCTTGCAGGATCTACACGCAGGATTGAAGGCATGAATAAATACCCAATGACCGTCCAGGGCGCTCGCGCCCTGGAAGAAGAGCATGCTCACTTGACCAAGGTCGTTCGTCCTAAGCTCAGCCAGGACATCGGTACGGCCCGCGAGTTGGGTGACTTGAAGGAAAACGCTGAATACCATGCTGCGCGTGAACAGCAAGGCATGGTCGAGGCTCGGATCCGTGATATCGAAGGCCGTCTGCAGAACTCGGTGGTCATCGATGTCACGACCATTCCTCATACCGGCAAGGTGATCTTTGGCACCACGGTCGAGATCGCCAACGTCGAGACTGACGAAAGCGTGACCTACCAGATCGTTGGTGAGGACGAGGCTGATATAAAGCTCGGTAAAATCTCCGTCGGCTCGCCGATTGCTCGTGCCTTGATTGCCAAGGAAGAGGGTGATGTGGTGGCGGTCAAAACGCCTGGCGGTGTAATCGAGTATGAGATTGTCGAAGTCCGTCACATCTGAAAGAAGACGCCCGCTGCATGCGGGCGCCATGCTTTGGCAGCTGACCCAGATGCTGTGGGTCGGCGGCTTATGGCTGTTGCATCTCGGTTTGTTTCCCGTCCTGGGCCAGATTGGCCTTGCTCCCTTGCTGATCGAAGAGATTTCTACCCTGCTCAGTGCTTTGTTGGTGGGCTTTTCGGGGGCGTGCCTGGTTCTACAGACGCTGGTGCTGATTCAGTCCGAAGGATTGAGAAGTCTTTGGCGGGATATTCGGGGGCAACTGCTGTTGATGGCAATGTATGCGTGCGGCATGTATTTCGCCGTGCGTATTCTGTTGCCGGAAGCTCAACGCTGGCAGTTGTTCAGCTATCTGGTTCTGGGATTTTCCGGCTTGATACTGGTATTGCAGCCGGTGCCAGGATGGGGTGGAAGGGTGCGCCAGGCACACCCTTGACCCGAGTCGACGTCAGTTGAAACGATGGACGTTCGACAATTGCTTGTTTACCTTGGCGTTCTTGCGGTAGATCAGCGCCATCTTGCCGATGACCTGCACCAGATCCGCTTTGCCGGCCTTGCACAGTTCGGCAATGGCTTCCAGGCGCGATTCGCGCTCGAGGATGTTGAGCTTGATCTTGATCAGCTCGTGATCGCTCAAGGCGCGTTCAAGTTCGGCTAGCACACCTTCGGTCAAACCGTTGTCAGCCACAGTCAATACTGGTTTCAGATGGTGGCCAATGGATTTGTACTGTTTCTTCTGCTCTTGAGTGAGCGGCATAATCTGACCCCTGCGTCTGATCTTGTAAAAAGCGGCGGCCAGTTTACCCGAGCGAGTCCGGGACCGCCCAGTTAATCACGACCCGTTTTATTTTGAGGTGGCCCGTGGCCCGTTCCAAAACTAGCCATAACTGGCTGAAAGAGCACTTCAACGACCCATTCGTCAAAATGGCGCAAAAAGATGGGTACCGTTCCCGTGCCAGCTACAAACTGCTGGAGATCCAGGAAAAGGACCGCCTTATCCGTCCTGGCATGAGTGTTATCGACCTGGGGGCTGCCCCGGGGGGCTGGTCGCAGGTGACCAGTCGTCTGATTGGTGGTCAGGGGCGATTGATCGCCTCGGATATCCTGGAAATGGACAGCATCCCCGATGTGACCTTCATTCAAGGGGACTTCACCGAGGATGCGGTGCTGGCGCAGATTCTCGAAGCTGTCGGAAATTCAGAGGTTGACCTTGTGATTTCCGATATGGCCCCCAATATGAGTGGGTTAGCAGCCGTGGACATGCCTCGGGCGATGTTCCTGTGCGAATTGGCGCTGGATCTTGCGGGTAGGGTACTACGGCCAGGTGGTGATTTTCTGATCAAGATTTTCCAAGGTGAAGGTTTTGATGAGTACCACAAGAGCGTTCGGCAGATGTTCGAGAAAGTGCAGATGCGCAAACCGACATCTTCCCGTGACCGTTCTCGGGAGCAATATCTGCTGGGGCGGGGCTTTCGTGGTCGCAGCGAGTAAGTAAGGTTTTTGACTGGGGTGATAGGATTTTCGTATTTCGCCCCGTCAGATTAAACGCATATTGTGTAGTCTAAGTTTCACATAGGGTTACAGACAGCGCCTGCCAGAGCTGTAGGTAATGTAGTAAGTTAGGCCGGTGAATATCATGCGAAGCGCGCGCCAGTAGCGGCGCTTGCTTCAGAGGGTAGTTAATTGAACGACATGGCAAAGAATCTGATCCTTTGGTTGATCATCGCTGCCGTCCTTGTGACGGTGATGAACAACTTCTCCAGCCCTAACGAGCCGCAAACCCTCAACTACTCCGACTTCATCCAGCAGGTTAAGGATGGCAAGGTCGAGCGCGTAGCTGTTGATGGCTACGTTATTACCGGCAAGCGCAGCGATGGCGATACCTTCAAAACCATCCGTCCTGCCATTCAGGACAATGGTCTGATCGGCGATTTGGTGGACAACCATGTCGTGGTCGAGGGCAAGCAGCCCGAGCAACAAAGTATCTGGACCCAACTGCTGGTAGCCAGTTTCCCGATCCTGGTGATCATTGCCGTCTTCATGTTCTTCATGCGGCAAATGCAGGGTGGCGCAGGTGGCAAGGGCGGGCCGATGAGCTTTGGCAAGAGCAAGGCGCGTCTGCTCTCTGAAGATCAGGTGAAAACCACTCTGGCTGACGTTGCTGGTTGTGACGAGGCCAAAGAGGAAGTTGGCGAGCTGGTTGAATTCCTGCGTGATCCAGGCAAGTTCCAGCGCCTGGGGGGCCGTATTCCTCGCGGCGTGCTGATGGTGGGGCCACCGGGCACCGGTAAGACCTTGCTGGCCAAGGCCATTGCGGGCGAAGCCAAGGTACCGTTCTTCACTATCTCCGGTTCCGATTTCGTCGAGATGTTCGTTGGTGTTGGTGCCAGCCGTGTTCGCGACATGTTCGAACAGGCCAAGAAACATGCTCCATGCATCATTTTCATCGATGAGATCGACGCTGTCGGTCGTCACCGTGGTGCCGGCATGGGCGGCGGTCATGATGAGCGTGAGCAGACCCTCAACCAATTGCTGGTTGAGATGGACGGCTTTGAAATGAACGACGGCATCATTGTTATCGCCGCCACCAACCGTCCTGACGTGCTTGACCCAGCGCTGCTGCGACCCGGTCGTTTCGACCGCCAGGTGGTGGTTGGTCTGCCGGATATTCGCGGCCGTGAGCAGATTCTCAAGGTCCACATGCGCAAAGTGCCAATGGGCGAAGATGTTGCTCCGGCGGTGATTGCGCGTGGTACGCCGGGCTTCTCCGGTGCCGACTTGGCAAACCTGGTGAACGAGGCCTCGCTGTTCGCGGCTCGTACCGGTAAGCGCATTGTCGAAATGAAGGAATTTGAACTGGCCAAGGACAAGATCATGATGGGCGCAGAGCGCAAATCCATGGTCATGTCCGAGAAAGAGAAGCAGAACACCGCTTATCACGAAGCTGGCCACGCCATTGTTGGTCGAGTTGTGCCTGAGCATGATCCTGTCTACAAAGTCTCGATCATTCCTCGCGGTCGCGCATTGGGCGTCACCATGTTCTTGCCGGAAGAGGATCGCTACAGCCTGTCCAAGCGAGCCCTGATTAGCCAGATTTGTTCGCTCTATGGCGGTCGTATTGCAGAAGAGATGACGCTGGGTTTTGACGGTGTGACCACCGGTGCATCCAACGACATCATGCGCGCCAGCCAGATTGCTCGGAACATGGTCACCAAGTGGGGGCTCTCCGAAAAACTCGGCCCGCTGATGTATGCGGAAGAAGAGGGCGAAGTGTTCCTGGGTCGCAGTGCAGGCAGTCAGCATGCCAGTTTGTCCGCTGAAACAGCGAAACTGATCGACTCCGAAGTGCGCAGCATCATTGATCAATGTTATGGCACCGCCAAGCAGATCCTCACTGATAACCGCGACAAACTGGACGCCATGGCAGATGCCTTGATGAAGTACGAAACCATCGATGCTGATCAGATTGACGACATCATGGCCGGGCGTACTCCGCGTGAACCTCGTGATTGGGAGGGCGGTTCGGGTACTACTCCTCCAGTAGTGCAAAACGAACGTCCGGAAACACCCATCGGCGGCCCTGCTGCCGACCACTAAGGTTTTAAATGACTTCTGTTCCTTCCTCCACCCGGTTGCCTTGCGGCAACCGGGTTCTTGATTTGGCCCGTGCGCATGTCATGGGCATTCTCAATGTAACCCCCGATTCCTTCTCCGATGGCGGTCGCTTCAGTCAACTGGATGTCGCCTTGCGGCATGCCGAGGCCATGGTTCTTGCTGGTGCTACGCTGATCGATATCGGTGGCGAGTCGACGCGGCCGGGTGCTCGTGCGGTATCGCCCCTGGAAGAGTTGGAGCGTGTGGCTCCGGTCGTGGAGCGAATTAATCGCGAGCTGGATGTGGTTATTTCCGTTGATACCTCGACGCCGGCCGTCATGCGTGAAACTGCTCGCCTGGGAGCGGGGTTTATCAATGATGTGCGCGCACTGCGCCGTGATGGTGCCCTGGATGCGGCGGCCGCTACTGGTTTGCCTGTATGTCTGATGCATATGCTCGGTGAGCCTGGCGATATGCAAGACAACCCGCATTACCAGGATGTCACTCGGGAAGTGAGTGAGTTTTTGGTTGAGCGGATGGCGGCGTGTGCGTCGGTGGGAATCGAGGCTGGGCGGATTGTTCTTGACCCGGGCTTTGGTTTTGCCAAGACCCTGCAGCACAACTTGAGTCTGTTCAAGCATATGGAGGCCTTGCATGCCCTTGGGCGTCCCCTGCTGGTCGGGGTGTCGCGCAAAAGCATGATTGGCCAGTCCCTGAATCGGCCTGTAGCCGAGCGATTGCACGGTAGCCTGGCACTGGCGGCACTGGCGGTGACCAAGGGCGCGAAGATTATCCGCGTCCATGATGTCGCCGAAACGGTGGATGTGGTGCGAATGATTGCGGCAGTGGAATCCGCTGAATAAGAACGATGGAGTACTTATGACTAAGAAATATTTTGGCACCGACGGCATTCGTGGTCGTGTGGGCGAATACCCTATTACTCCAGACTTCATGCTCAAGCTCGGCTGGGCGGCGGGCATGGCTTTCCGCAGCATGGGGGCTTGCCGTGTGCTGGTAGGTAAGGACACGCGTATCTCTGGGTACATGTTCGAGTCGGCTCTCGAGGCGGGGCTATCTGCTGCCGGTGCAGATGTCATGCTGTTGGGGCCGATGCCAACTCCGGCTATCGCCTATCTGACGCGCACCTTCCATGCGGAGGCCGGGATTGTCATCAGTGCTTCGCACAATCCCCATGATGACAACGGCATCAAGTTCTTCTCGGGTGAGGGCACCAAGTTGCCTGACGAGGTGGAGTTGATGATCGAGGAGTTACTGGATGCGCCCATGACCGTGGTGGAGTCGAGCAAGCTCGGCAAGGTGTCGCGGATCAACGATGCATCGGGACGCTATATCGAGTTCTGCAAGAGCAGCGTGCCATCGAGCACCAGTTTTGCAGGCTTGAAGATCGTCCTGGACTGCGCTCATGGCGCCACCTACAAGGTCGCGCCGAGTGTATTCCGCGAGTTGGGTGCGCAAGTCACGGTTCTATCTGCGCAGCCTAATGGCTTGAACATCAACGAGAACTGCGGTTCGACTCATATGTCGCAACTGCAGGCGGCGGTCCTGGCTGAGCACGCGGATCTGGGTATTGCCTTTGATGGCGACGGTGACCGGGTGCTGATGGTCGACCAGACCGGTGCAATTGTTGACGGTGATGAGCTGCTGTTCATCATCGCCCGGGACCTGCATGAGCGTGACAAGTTGCAAGGCGGTGTAGTCGGGACGCTTATGAGCAATCTGGGGCTGGAGCTGGCTCTGGCGGATCTGGGTATTCCTTTTGTCCGGGCCAACGTAGGTGATCGTTATGTGATTGCTGAGCTGCTTGAGCGCAACTGGTTGGTGGGTGGAGAGAATTCCGGCCATATCGTGTGCTTCCGCCACGCGACCACCGGTGATGCGATCATCGCTGCGCTACAGGTGCTGATGGCGCTCAAGGCGCGTGGTGAAAGTCTGGCGCAATCACGCCAAGGGCTGCGCAAATGCCCTCAAGTGCTGGTCAATGTCCGTTTTGGTGGTGGCGAGAGCCCGGTTGAGCATCCTGCTGTGAAAGAGGCTTGCGAGCGCGTTACGACCGCTATGGCGGGGCGTGGTCGGGTTCTGTTGCGCAAGTCCGGTACTGAGCCGCTGGTGCGTGTCATGGTCGAAGGTGACGATGAAGCACAGGTTCGCGCTTATGCTGATGAGCTGGCAAAACTGGTTGCTGAAGTTTCTGCCTGATTTCGGCTTGCCAGTGTTGTTTTGGTTGGGTAACATCTGCGCCCACTTTGACCGACGAGGTACAGCATGCGTCGCCCTATGGTAGCTGGTAACTGGAAGATGCACGGTACCCGCGCCAGCGTCGCTGAGCTGATCAACGGCCTTCGTCATCTGGCCTTGCCAAGCGGTGTTGATGTCGCGGTATTCCCGCCTTGCTTGTATATCAATCAAGTGATTGATGGCTTGAAAGGCAAGTCGATTCAGGTCGGCGCGCAGAACTCTGCGGTGGAATCCATGCAAGGTGCGTTGACGGGCGAAATCGCCCCGAGTCAATTGGTGGACGCAGGTTGTTCCTTGGTGCTGGTTGGGCACTCTGAGCGCCGCATGATAATGGGCGAGCGGGACGCGACGCTTAACCGCAAGTTCGCGGCAGCACAGGCTTGTGGTCTGAAGCCGATTCTGTGTGTGGGGGAGACCCTCGAGCAGCGCGAAGCGGGGAAGACTCTGGAAGTTGTCGGTCGTCAGCTGGGCAGCATCATTGAAGAGTTGGGTGTTGGCGCATTCGCCAGTGCTGTTATCGCTTACGAGCCGGTCTGGGCCATTGGTACCGGGCTGACTGCAACACCGCAACAGGCGCAGGATGTGCACGCAGCCATTCGCGCGCAGTTGGCGGCAGAGAATTCTGAAGTGGCACGAGGAGTGCGGCTTCTATACGGCGGCAGCGTGAAGGCGGCCAATGCGGTCGAACTGTTCGGCATGCCGGATATCGATGGGGGGCTCATTGGTGGAGCTTCCCTGAATGCAGATGAGTTCGGTGCGATCTGTCGCGCCGCGGGAAACTGAAAAAATGCTGGAAACAGTCGTAGTCGTTTTTCATCTGCTGGGTGCCCTGGGCGTAGTTGCTCTGGTTCTGCTGCAGCAGGGTAAAGGTGCGGATGCTGGCGCGTCTTTCGGTGCAGGTGCTTCAAATACTGTGTTCGGAAGCCAAGGTTCCTCTACCTTTCTTAGTAAGTTTACTGCTATACTTGCCGCCGGTTTCTTCATAACCAGCTTGGGGTTAGGTTACTTTGCTAAAGAGAAAGCTCATCAGCTGACTCAAGTAGGTTTGCCAGATCCAGCAGTACTTGAAGTACCAAAGCAAAAACCGGCTTCTGATGATGTCCCGGTGCTCCAAGAGCAAAAGTCGGCCAATAGTGCGACTGACGTACCTCCAGCTCCAGAGCAGAAGTAAGAAGAGTTTCACGCAGTAACGTAGTCTATGCCGAGGTGGTGGAATTGGTAGACACGCAACCTTGAGGTGGTTGTGCCCATAGGGTGTAGGGGTTCGAGTCCCCTTCTCGGTACCAATTGTCAGGAGAGCCCGCGGTTGCGGGCTTTCTTGTAGGTGGAAGGTTACATTGACCCAAAAAGGGATCAGTCGTATACTTCCGCCCCAGCTTTGTCGCGGGGTGGAGCAGTCTGGTAGCTCGTCGGGCTCATAACCCGAAGGTCGTCGGTTCAAATCCGGCCCCCGCAACCAGTTTTAGCGGAGCCCCTTTTCAGGGGCTTTTTGTTAGCTGGACACTTTATAACGCCGCTATTCAACGGCGTTTCCGGGATGGGCGCTTCGCCCATTTTTTATTTGCACAAGCATGCACGAGGGGGTTCAGGTGTCGAGCAAGCTAGAACAGTTGCAGGCCTTGTTGGCCCCGGTGGTCGTGGCCCTTGGCTATGAATGCTGGGGTATTGAGTTTTCGGCTCAGGGTCGCCACTCATTGTTGCGCGTTTATATCGATAAAGAAGGCGGCGTGCTGGTGGACGATTGCGCCATCGTCAGCCGTCAGATCAGCGGTGTTCTCGACGTAGAAGATCCGATTTCCGTTGAATACACCCTTGAGGTTTCCTCTCCTGGCATGGAACGCCCACTGTTCACCCTTGAACAGTTCGCCAAGTATGTCGGTGAGCAAGTGAAGATCAAGCTGCGCTCGCCTTTCGAAGGTCGGCGTAATTTTCAGGGCCTTCTCCGCGGGGTGGAGGAGCAGGACGTCGTGGTGCAGGTGGATGATCACGAGTTTCTGTTGCCGATCGATATGATCGACAAGGCCAACATTATTCCCAGTTTTGACTGAGACGCGGATCCCGCGGATCCAATGGCTTGCGAAAGGCGAGGCGTACGATGAGCAAAGAAGTACTGCTGGTTGTTGAGTCGGTATCCAATGAAAAGGGTGTACCGGCAAGCGTGATTTTTGAAGCGCTGGAGCTGGCCCTGGCCACTGCTACCAAAAAGCGTTTTGAAGACGAAGTGGACCTGCGTGTGGAAATCAATCGCCACACCGGTTCCTATGAAACTTTCCGTCGCTGGACGGTGGTTGAAGAAGCCGATCTGGATGACCCAGCGGTCGAGACCTGGTTGAGCAAGGCTCGTGAAACCCATCCCGACGCCAAAGTCGGTGATGTGATCGAAGAGAAAATCGAATCCATCGAGTTCGGCCGCATCGCTGCCCAGACCGCCAAGCAGGTCATTGTGCAGAAAGTTCGCGAAGCCGAGCGCGCACAGGTGGTTGATGCCTATCGCGAGCGCCTGGGAGAAATCATCTCCGGCACCGTGAAAAAAGTGACACGTGACAACGTGATCGTTGACCTGGGTAACAACGCTGAAGCGTTGCTGGCCCGTGAAGACATCATCTCCCGTGAGACTTTCCGGGTTGGCGTGCGCCTGCGTGCGCTGCTCAAGGAAATCCGCACCGAGAATCGCGGCCCGCAGCTGATCCTGTCGCGTACCGCACCGGAAATGCTGATCGAGCTGTTCCGTATCGAAGTGCCGGAAATTGCCGAAGGCCTGATCGAAGTCATGGCCGCCTCCCGTGATCCGGGTTCGCGGGCCAAGATCGCAGTCCGCTCCAAAGACAAACGCATCGACCCGCAGGGCGCGTGCATTGGTATGCGCGGTTCGCGCGTCCAGGCCGTATCCGGTGAGTTGGGCGGCGAGCGCGTGGACATCGTCCTGTGGGACGAGAACCCGGCGCAGTTCGTGATCAATGCCATGTCGCCGGCTGAGGTCGCGGCAATTATCGTTGACGAAGATGCCCATGCCATGGACATCGCCGTTGGCGCAGACAATCTGGCTCAGGCCATCGGTCGCGGTGGTCAGAACGTGCGTCTGGCCAGCCAATTGACTGGCTGGACCCTGAACGTGATGACCGAATCGGACATCCAGGCCAAGCAGCAAGCAGAAACCGGCGACATCCTGCGCAACTTCATCGACGAGCTGGAAGTTGATGAAGAACTGGCACAGGTTCTGGTTGATGAAGGCTTCACCAGCCTGGAAGAGATTGCCTACGTACCGCTGGAAGAAATGCTCAACATCGACGGCTTTGACGAAGATATCGTCAACGAGCTTCGCGCTCGGGCCAAGGATCGCTTGTTGACTAAAGCCATCGCTACTGAGGAAAAGCTGGCAGACGCCCATCCGGCCGAAGACCTGCTCTCGCTTGAGGGTATGGACAAGGATTTGGCGATGGAACTGGCGGTGCGCGGCGTAATTACCCGCGAAGACCTGGCCGAGCAGTCTATTGACGACCTGCTCGACATCGACGGCATTGACGATGATCGTGCCGGCAAGTTGATCATGGCCGCCCGAGCCCACTGGTTCGAGTAATTAGGCGCGGCCTGAGGAGAGAAGTGCATGACGCAAGTCACGGTGAAACAACTGGCCGATGAGGTCAAAACACCGGTAGAGCGCCTGCTGCAGCAGATGCGTGAGGCAGGTCTGCCGCACACCGCCGCCGAGGAACATGTGAGCGACAGTGAGAAGCAGTCGTTGCTGACTCATCTGAAAAGCAGCCACAAGGCGAAAGTGGAAGAACCACGCAAGATCACTTTGCAGCGCAAGACCACCAGCACCCTGCGTGTTGCTGGTAGCAAAAGCATCAGCGTTGAAGTGCGCAAGAAGAAAGTCTTCGTGCAGCGCAGCCCGGAAGAAATCGAAGCCGAGCGTCAACGCGAACTGGAAGAACGCCGCGCAGTAGAAAATGCTGCTCGTCAAAAGGCTGAAGAAGAAGCCAAGCGTCGCGCCGAAGAAGAAGCGCGTCGCCAGCCTGCTCCGGTTGCCGAGCCTGTTGCCGCGCAAGCTGCTGCAGCCCCTGCACCTGCGCCTGTGGTCGAAGCCGTGCAAGAAGCACCAGTGGCCGCTCCGGCGCCGGTTGCCGAGCGCAAGAAAGACGAGCAGCGCCGTCCGGACAAGTCCCGCAACGACGACAACCGTCGCAGCGGCGATGGCGAGCGCAAAAACGCTCCTCATCGTGCTTCGGTCAAGGAAAAGGCGCCAGCGCCGCGCGTTGCTCCACGTACCACCGACGAAGAAAGCGATGGCTTCCGTCGTGGTGGTCGCGGCAAGGCCAAGCTGAAGAAGCGCAACGCTCACGGTTTCCAGAGCCCAACCGGGCCAGTGGTACGTGACGTGCAGATCGGCGAGACCATCACTGTGGGCGAACTGGCCCAGCAGATGTCGGTCAAGGCTGCCGAAGTCATCAAGTTCATGTTCAAGCTGGGCACTCCAGCCACCATCAACCAGGTTCTGGACCAGGAAACTGCCCAGCTGGTTGCTGAAGAACTGGGCCACAAAGTGACCCTGGTCAGCGACACTGCCCTGGAAGATTCCCTGGCCGAGTCCCTGAAGTTTGAAGGTGAAGCGGTTGCTCGTGCGCCGGTCGTGACTGTAATGGGCCACGTTGACCACGGTAAGACCTCGTTGCTGGACTACATCCGTCGCGCCAAAGTGGCCGCGGGCGAAGCCGGTGGCATTACCCAGCACATCGGTGCCTACCACGTAGAAACCGAGCGCGGCATGGTCACCTTCCTCGACACCCCAGGTCACGCCGCGTTTACCGCCATGCGTGCCCGTGGTGCCAAGGCTACCGACATCGTGATCCTGGTGGTTGCAGCGGACGACGGCGTGATGCCGCAGACCATTGAAGCCGTTCAGCACGCACAAGCTGCCGGCGTGCCGCTGGTGGTTGCGGTGAACAAGATCGATAAGCCAGGCGCTGATCTGGACCGTATCCGCAGTGAGCTCTCGGTTCACGGCGTGACGTCGGAAGATTGGGGTGGCGATACGCCGTTCGTACCGGTCTCCGCGAAAATGGGTACCGGTGTCGACGACCTGCTCGAAGCCGTTCTGCTGCAGGCCGAAGTACTGGAACTCAAGGCGACTCCTTCGGCCCCAGGCCGTGGTGTCGTGGTGGAATCCCGTCTCGACAAGGGCCGTGGCCCGGTAGCCACCGTGCTGGTTCAGGACGGTACGCTGCGTCAAGGCGACATGGTGCTGGTTGGCTCGAACTACGGCCGCGTGCGCGCCATGCTCGACGAGAACGGCAAGCCAATCAAGGAAGCCGGTCCTTCCATCCCGGTCGAGATCCTCGGCCTGGACGGTACCCCGGACGCTGGCGACGAGATGAGCGTAGTGGCCGACGAGAAGAAAGCCCGTGAAGTGGCTCTGTTCCGTCAAGGCAAGTTCCGCGAAGTCAAACTGGCTCGTGCTCACGCCGGCAAGCTGGAAAACATCTTCGAAAGCATGGGCCAGGAAGAGAAGAAGACGCTCAACATCGTCCTCAAATCCGACGTCCGTGGTTCGTTGGAAGCTCTGCAAGGCGCTCTGAACGGCCTGGGCAACGACGAAGTGCAAGTGCGCGTAGTGGGCGGCGGCGTCGGTGGTATCACCGAAAGCGACGCCAACCTGGCACTGGCCTCCAACGCTGTACTGTTCGGCTTCAACGTGCGTGCCGATGCCGGCGCCCGGAAGATCGTCGAGCAGGAAGGTCTGGATATGCGTTACTACAACGTGATCTACGACATCATCGAAGACGTCAAGAAAGCCCTGACCGGTATGTTGGGCAGCGACGTTCGGGAGAACATCCTGGGTGTTGCCGAAGTTCGCGACGTGTTCCGCTCGCCGAAGTTTGGCGCGATCGCCGGTTGCATGGTCATCGAAGGTGTCGTGCACCGTAACCGCCCAATCCGTGTACTGCGTGAAGACATCGTTATCTTCGAAGGCGAGCTGGAATCCCTGCGCCGCTTCAAGGATGACGCCTCCGAAGTGCGTGCCGGCATGGAATGCGGTATCGGCGTGAAGAGCTACAACGACGTCAAAGTCGGTGACAAGATCGAAGTCTTCGAGAAGGTCCAGGTTGCTCGCAGCCTCTAACTCGCGCACTTCAAGAGCCCTGGTGGCCCGTAGCATGTTCATGCACGGCACCGCCAGCGGCCTCTAAACGCAACGCCCGGTCTGGCTCCTGCCAGGCCGGGCGTTTGCCGCTTTCAGACCACACGGGTTTCACCGTGAGGCAGTAACAGGTAACAAGACATGGCAAAAGAATACAGCCGTACCCAACGCATCGGTGATCAGATGCAGCGCGAACTGGCGCAACTGATCCGTCGCGAAGTCAAGGATCCACGCGTCGGCCTGGTGACCATCACCGCCGTGGAAGTCAGCCGCGATGTCGGTCACGCGAAGATTTTCATCACCGTGATGGGCCAGGAAAACGCCGAAGAGATCGCCCAGAGCATCAAGGTGCTGAACTCGGCGGCAGGTTTCCTGCGCATGCAACTGGCCAAGGAAATGAAGCTGCGCAGCGTGCCGCAACTGCACTTCCATTACGACGAAAGCGTGGCCCGCGGGGCGCACTTGTCGGCCCTGATCGAGCGCGCCGTGGCTGAAGACAGCCAGCATGGCGACGCGCCTGCCCCTGAAGACGCCAAGGAGTAAGCGGTGGCTCAGGTCAAGCGTATCCGTCGTAACGTCAGCGGCATCATCCTTCTGGACAAGCCGCTGGGCTTCACCTCCAATGCGGCGCTGCAGAAAGTCCGCTGGTTGCTCAATGCCGAAAAGGCCGGTCACACCGGCAGCCTCGATCCCCTGGCCACCGGTGTGCTGCCGCTGTGCTTCGGCGAGGCCACCAAGTTCTCGCAATACCTGCTCGATTCCGACAAGGGTTACGAAACCCTGGCGCAGTTGGGCAAGACCACCACCACTGCGGATGCTGAAGGCGAAGTTTTGCAGACCCGCGAAGTGACCGTTGGTCGTGCCGATATCGAAGCGGTATTGCCGGAATTTCGCGGCGAAATCAAACAGATACCGCCGATGTACTCGGCCCTCAAGCGTGATGGCCAGCCACTCTACAAACTGGCTCGTGCAGGGGAAGTGGTGGAGCGCGAACCGCGTTCTGTTACTATTGCGCGCTTGGAATTACTCGCCTTTGAAGGCGACACTGCGCGCCTGGCGGTGGACTGCAGCAAAGGCACCTATATCCGCACCCTGGTGGAAGATATTGGTGAAAAGCTCGGCTGCGGTGCTTACGTTGCAGAACTGCGACGGACCCAGGCCGGACCTTTCAGCTTGGCCCAGACGGTCACCTTGGAAGAGCTTGAAGCCGTGCACGCCGAAGGCGGCAATGAAGCGGTAGATCGCTTCCTGATGCCATCGGACAGCGGCCTGCTGGATTGGCCACTGCTGCAGTTCTCGGAGCACAGCGCGTTCTACTGGCTCAATGGCCAGCCGGTACGTGCCCCGGATGCACCGAAGTTCGGCATGGTGCGGGTACAGGATCACAACGGTCGCTTCATCGGTATCGGTGAAGTGAGCGAAGACGGGCGCATCGCGCCGCGTCGACTGATTCGGTCAGAATGACCGGACGAGGGTGGCTGTTAACAGGCACGGTCACTACTCATTTATAGATACAGGGATTTGTCCCTGGCCTGTTGAAACTGTTCTTGAACAGTTTCCTGATATAAGGATTGCCCACATGGCACTCAGCGTTGAAGAAAAAGCTCAGATCGTAACCGACTACCAGCAAGCTGTTGGTGACACTGGTTCGCCAGAAGTGCAAGTTGCACTGCTGACCGCCAACATCAACAAACTGCAAGGTCACTTCAAAGCCAACGGTAAAGACCACCACTCCCGTCGTGGCCTGATCCGCATGGTAAACCAGCGTCGTAAGCTGCTGGACTACCTGAAAGGCAAAGACCTGAGCCGTTACAGCACCCTGATCGGTCGTCTGGGTCTGCGTCGCTAATCAGCGATTGCGCTATGAGGTTGGTTGTTTGCCATGCGTCAGCGGTTTTTCCGCCGGCGTATGGCAGGCTCCCAGCCTCAAGTTTTATCTGCTGCACCGTTTTACCTGGACAATAAAGGCTGGGCCGATTCCCCGCATTGCCCAAGAATTTCGCAAGAATCAAGTTTCCCCAAGAGCCACAAAGAAGGTAGGACACCGTGAACCCGGTAATCAAAAAATTCCAGTTCGGTCAGTCGACCGTAACCCTCGAGACTGGCCGTATCGCCCGTCAAGCTTCCGGCGCAGTATTGGTCACCGTTGACGACGACGTCAGCGTATTGGTGACCGTGGTTGGCGCCAAGCAAGCCGACCCAGGCAAGGGCTTCTTCCCTCTGTCTGTTCACTACCAGGAAAAGACTTACGCTGCCGGTAAGATCCCTGGCGGTTTCTTCAAGCGTGAAGGCCGTCCTTCCGAGAAAGAAACCCTGACCTCGCGTCTGATCGACCGTCCGATCCGCCCTCTGTTCCCAGAAGGCTTCATGAACGAAGTGCAGGTTGTCTGCACCGTGGTTTCCACCAGCAAGAAGACCGATCCGGACATCGCTGCGATGATCGGTACCTCGGCTGCCCTGGCGATTTCCGGCATTCCTTTCGACGGCCCGATCGGCGCCGCTCGCGTGGCTTTCCATGAAAGCACTGGCTACCTGCTGAACCCAACCTACGAACAACTGGCTGCTTCGAGCCTGGACATGGTTGTGGCCGGTACCGAAGAAGCCGTGCTGATGGTTGAGTCGGAAGCCAAAGAGCTGACCGAAGACCAGATGCTGGGCGCTGTACTGTTCGCCCACGACGAATTCCAGTCTGTGATCAAGGCTGTCAAAGAGCTGGCCGCCGAAGCTGCCAAGCCTACCTGGGACTGGGCTGCTGCCCCAGAAGCCACCGAACTGTTGGGCGCTATCCGTGCCGAGTTCGGCGAAGCCATCTCCCAGGCTTACACCATCACCGTCAAGGCCGACCGTTACGCTCGCCTGGGCGAGCTGAAAGACCAGGTGGTCGCCAAGCTCTCCGGTGAAGAAGGCCAGCCTTCGGCTGCCGACGTCAAAGCTGCTTTCGGCGAGATCGAATACCGCACCGTTCGCGAAAACATCGTTAACGGCAAGCCACGTATCGACGGCCGCGACACCCGCACTGTACGTCCGCTGAACATCGAAGTCGGCGTCCTGCCGAAGACTCACGGTTCGGCCCTGTTCACCCGTGGCGAAACCCAGGCCCTGGTGGTTGCGACCCTGGGTACTGCCCGTGACGCACAGCTGCTGGACACCCTGGAAGGCGAGAAAAAAGACCCCTTCATGCTGCACTACAACTTCCCTCCGTTCTCGGTGGGCGAGTGTGGTCGCATGGGCGGCGCTGGTCGTCGTGAAATCGGTCACGGCCGTCTGGCCCGTCGTTCGGTCCAGGCCATGCTGCCAGCCGCTGACGTGTTCCCTTACACCATCCGCGTAGTATCGGAAATCACCGAATCCAACGGTTCCAGCTCCATGGCTTCCGTGTGCGGTGCTTCCCTGGCGCTGATGGACGCTGGTGTACCGATGAAGGCGCCGGTTGCCGGTATCGCCATGGGCCTGGTTAAAGAAGGCGAGAAGTTCGCCGTCCTGACCGACATCCTGGGTGACGAAGACCACCTGGGCGACATGGACTTCAAGGTAGCCGGTACCGCCAAAGGCGTCACCGCGCTGCAGATGGACATCAAGATCAAGGGCATCACCGAAGAAATCATGGAGATCGCCCTGGGCCAGGCCCTGGAAGCTCGCCTGAACATCCTCGGCCAGATGAACCAGATCATCGGTCAGTCCCGTACCGAGCTGTCGGCCAACGCACCGACCATGATCGCGATGAAGATCGACACCGACAAGATCCGTGACGTCATCGGTAAAGGTGGCGCCACCATCCGTGCGATCTGCGAAGAAACCAAGGCTTCGATCGACATCGAAGACGACGGTTCGATCAAGATCTTCGGCGAAACCAAGGAAGCTGCAGAGGCCGCGCGTCAGCGCGTTCTGGGCATCACCGCGGAAGCCGAGATCGGCAAGATCTACGTCGGCAAGGTTGAGCGCATCGTCGACTTCGGCGCCTTCGTCAACATCCTGCCGGGTAAGGACGGTCTGGTGCACATCTCCATGCTGAGCGACGCTCGCGTTGAGAAAGTCACCGACATCCTGAAAGAAGGTCAGGAAGTGGAAGTGCTGGTACTGGACGTGGACAACCGCGGTCGTATCAAGCTGTCCATCAAAGACGTGGCAGCAGCCAAGGCTTCGGGCGTTTAATCGTCCCCTAGCCATACGCTGAACAAGCAAACGCCCCGACTGGTTCGGGGCGTTTTGCTATGTGCGCAAAGGCTCCTGGTTGCCGGCCTTGGGCGCCGGTGCTAGGTTTTAACCCACGCCGGTGTAGCTCAGTCGGTAGAGCAGCGCACTCGTAACGCGAAGGTCGCAGGTTCGATTCCTGTCTCCGGCACCAGATATCGAGTTTGGGGCGGTTTGCCAGTGTTTAGCCCCGCCAGCAAAGTCCCTCTAGCGCTGAATGAGCGCCCTCGAAAGATACCTCCCCAAGAAAGGTCGGCAGCCAGCTTCAACTGGTGTTGAGTTCGTCGGTTGTATTCATGACTCATTATTGATAATTGCCAGAGTTTGCTCTGAAAGTTTCAGGAGCTGCTGTTCTATTGAGCCGGGTGCTGCTGGGGTTGATTGTTGAATGGTGTGTTTTTAAGGGTTCTTATGGCAGGCAAATAGTAAGCCGAACTAAGACTTCACTTTTCTATATTCGCTAGTGCGTATCGTGCTTCTAAGAGTTTGGCCGATGCTATTTAAAGTCGATGCTTTCGTAATGAGAAGGGAGTCGTACTGGGTTGCTTGTGCAAGTACTTGATGCTGCTCATGAATCAAGTGGTGCCAGCGAACGGCCTTGCCCATAATGACGGCCTGAAATCAAGGAGTGTTCAGCGTGAAGAAGTGGAAGTTGGCGTTAATCAGCGCAGTATCGCTGTCCCTCGCAGCCTGTGAGAAGGCCCCCACGTATGAGTTTGAGGGGCAGTATTTTGCAATGGAGGGCGAAGAGTGCACGACTCCAGCGAATGTGAAAGATGCTGAACAATATTATCTGGAAATCACCAAAGAGGTGCGGGGTAGAAGCGTGTTGTTCTCGGCTCATTTTCCAGCAGCTGCGAAGGCTGGACTGCCTGTTGTCAGTGCGCAAAGCGTCTCGCCCAATGATGATAACCAGCTGACTTTCAATTTTTATGAACCTAAGTCAGCCGGGACCCCTCCTGAGGCTACAAAGTTCAATATCGTGCTCTCCGTTATTCCTAATCAAAGCAAGGACAGGCACTTGTGGGTGACCAGGGCTGAAATGAATATTGCCCGCGATGGGACGGTTCAGCAGTACGACATCCTGGAAAATCTCAGAAGATTTTTCGAACTGGGCAAGGCAGGCGTTTGCTTGAGAAAAGGAACAGCGGCCGGTTGATCAACCTGGTTTCCTGAGGTTTCTGGCGAGTCTGTGTCTGGTGACGGCCCGGAAATCCGCCGATTTCTCGCTCATCGGTGCATCAGGTCATATAAATCGTCGCCCAAAGGTCCTATATTCGGTTGCTGTCTGAGTACCAGCATGCTGTTTTCAGATGATCCCGAATGGTTCTGAAGGCCAGATAAATCGACGGTTGTAACGGTTTTTTGCGGCAGAGAGATCCCAACGATCCAGATCCATCTTCCATTCCCATGATCAGAGAGAACGAGATGATTCCTAAAGAGGCAAGAATCGACGTAGCGCTTGAACGGTACCTGGCTGCCACGCCTTCCTTGCAAGAGGAAATCAGCGCCCTGAGCCCCGAAGAACAGAAGCAGCAAGCGCAATGGGCGTTTGAGGACGAGGCAGAGTCTCGCGGCATCGAGCCGTGGGAACTGGTGCTCGATCTGGTGGCCGAGACACCGGAGGAACTGAAGGCTATGCGCCTGGAGGTGCATCAGGAGGTTGCTGAAGCGCTGGGCATGGACCTTGAGGATTATCTGCAGCTCAACGAGATCGACAGTTGAGCCCGACGCCAGCCTTAATCAGGCTGGCGTTTTTCATGGATCAGATGCTCAGCCGCATGGACAGGTCCAGGGCTTTCACATCCTTGGTCATGGCACCGATGGAAATGTAGTCCACCCCGGTTTCGGCAATCGGGCGCAAGGTGCTTTCGTTGATTCCCCCGCTGGCTTCCAGCTTGGCCTTGCCGGCATTCAGGCGTACCGCCTCGCGCATATCGTCCAGGCTCAGTTCGTCGAGCATGATGATGTCGGCACCCGCCGCCAGGGCTTGTTTCAACTCCCCAAGGCTTTCCACTTCCACTTCCACCGGCTTGCCCGGGGCGATCTTGTGGGCGGCGCTGATGGCCTGGGCGATGCCGCCACAGGCTGCGATGTGGTTCTCCTTGATCAGGAAGGCGTCATACAGACCGATACGGTGGTTGTGGCAGCCGCCGCAGGTAACCGCGTACTTCTGTGCCAGGCGCAGGCCGGGAAGGGTCTTGCGGGTATCCAGCAGCTTGACCTGGGTATCGGTGACAAAGTCGGCCAGATAACGGGCGCGGGTGGCCACGCCGGACAGCAGTTGCAGGAAGTTCAGAGCGCTGCGTTCGCCGGTGAGCAGTGAGCGGGCCGGGCCTTCAAGGTGGAACAGCGCCTGGTTGGGGACCACCCGCTCGCCGTCAGCCACTTGCCAGTGCACGGCAACCCGCGGGTCCAGTTGGCGGAACACCGCATCCACCCAGGCTGTACCAGCGACGACCGCCGCTTCGCGAGTGATGATGGTGGCTTTGGCCAGGCGTTCGGCCGGGATCAGTTGCGCGGTGATGTCGCCGCTGCCGATGTCCTCCAGCAACGCGCGGCGCACGTTGGCTTCGATTTCGGCGGTCAGGTCGGCGAGGCGTAGATTCGGCATAACGGGCTCCACAAACTAAGTGCGCCGATTATAGGGGCATGGGATCGGCGAACCCAAGGTGGCAAATCTCGGCGAGTCTTTGACGAACCTGTCTTTCGTCGATTTGTCTGATAAGCAAGAGTGATTTTTCTAGTTTGCCTGAGGGTTATTTCCGGATAGGCGGCAGAGTCTGCTGGCGCAAGAGGGGACTTTTACAAGATAATATGACTTGTAATTGACGTCATAGCTTTGACGTGTCTTTGGCTCCCCCTTAAATAAAGTGCAGTGGAATGCATTTGCCTCCGCTGAGAGCCGACTGTGAGCGCCGTCGGCTTGACTGAACCTTGATTTCGAACCGAAGAAACACCTTTCCAGGAGGCTTGGATGCACAACGACGGGAATGTAGTGCCTTTGCACAAGGCGGCTACAGATCAGGCGACCGCTTCGCCGCTTGCCCGCCTGCCGGTGATTCTGCTTCAGGTTCGAGACAAGGCCGCCCAGCAGCTGCGTCACGGTTTACAGGAACTGTTCGATAACGCCGACGACACGCTGTTCGAAATGGCCGATCGGGCGCAGAACAATGTCGAGCAGAACACCCTGTTTGAGGCCATGCGCGACCTGCGCTTGAAGCGCAAAAGCATCGAACGCGGTTTTCTGGAAAAGTTTTTCGAAGCCTTCGCTGGCCTGGTGCAGTACGACCCGGCCCTGGTCATTCCCCATTCGGTGGCTTACGACCCTTCTCTTGACCCTTCCCGGGATGATCTGGAAAAGACCGTGGCCGTGGATGCCATGGTGGCCAAGGTTCTCAACCGGGACGGCTTCGCCCTCGGGCAACTGACGGCGCGCCTGGGCGTGCTGCTGGGCCGGCGCTTGGCGGATGCGGAAAACCCTCTGGCTCCGGCGCTGCTCTGTGAGTACTTCCTCCAGGCCGGACGCAGCCTGGGGGTGGAGATCAAGGTCAAGTTGATCATCCTCAAGCTGTTCGAGCGGTACGTGCTCAGCGATGCCGAACTGCTCTATGGCGAAGCCAACCAACTGTTGATCGCCACTGGAATCCTGCCGGAGCTGATGCCGGCCCCGGCGCGCCGGGCCTCGGATCGAGCCCAGGCTGAAGCCCAGACCGCCACTGCCGATGGCGGTGCGCACAAACCGGGTCAGAGCCCGCTCGACGAGAGCGTGCAGGAAGTCTTCGCGGCCTTGCAGACACTGCTCCTGCATGTGCGCGGCAGCGTTGCCCCGACCCTTGAGGCCAGCGCCGAAACCCAACCGATTTCGACCCGTGACCTTATGCGCCTGCTGTCCCATCTGCAGCAATACGTGCCGGCCCCCAGTGCCCAGGAAGATTTCGACCTGCGCAATCAGCTGGAACAACTGCTCACCCGGGTCAGCGTCAAGAGCGGCAAGTCCCGGGTCGTGGATGTTGCCGACGAGGATGTGATCAACCTGATTGCCATGCTCTTCGAGTGCATCCTTGACGACCGTAACCTGCCGGAGTCCCTCAAGGCGCTGATCGGCCGCCTGCAGATTCCCATGCTCAAGGTGGCGGTGCTGGACAAGAGTTTCTTCAGTCGCGGCAACCACCCGGCGCGGCGCCTGCTCAATGAAATCGCTGCCGCAGCGATGGGCTGGGGCGGCTGCGATGACCATCAGCGTGACAGCCTGTATTTGCGTATCGAACAAGTGGTGCAACGCCTGCTGAGCGAATTCACCGACGACCCGGCGATCTTTTCCGAGCTGCTGGCCGATTTTCTCGCCTTTACCGCCGACGAACGACGTCGTGCCGAGTTGCTGGAGCAGCGCACCCGAGACGCCGAGGAGGGGCGGGCCAAGGCGGAGCTGGCGAGACGGCGGGTGGAACAGGCGCTCAATGAAGCGCTGCTGGGCAAGGTGCTGCCGCACACAGTGGTGGATTTTGTTCGCGATGCCTGGAGCCAGGTGCTGTTGCTCAGTTGCCTGAAGCACGGTGATGACTCTGCCGAATGGCGCACTGCTGAGGGCGTCATGCGCGAGCTGATCTGGAGTGTGCAACGCCACGAGCAGCCGGACACCGCAATGCGCCTGCTGGCCCTGGTGCCGGGACTGCTCAAGGGCCTGCGAGACGGTTTGAGCAGCGCAGCTTTCGATCCTTTTGCCACTAGCGAATTCTTCAGCCAGCTGGAGCTTCTGCACCTGCAGGCATTCGAGCGTGAAGCCCAGGCACCGCAACAGCGAGTGGTGCCCCTGGGGGCCGAGCCTAGCGATCTGATCGTGGTGGCCCAGGAGATCGTCCTGCCCAGCGCCGAAGAAGGCCCCCTGGAGGCCGCTCCGCTGGCTCTGCCGGCCAATGACCCCGGTGTGCTGCAAGTGGAGCAACTGCGCTTGGGGGCCTGGGTCGAGTTTCAGGAGGACGAGGACAATACCTTGCGTTGCAAACTGGCGGCGATTGTTCCCCATCCCGTGGCCAAGTACGTATTCGTCAACCGCACCGGAATGAAAGTCCTGGAGCGCACGCGCATGGGCCTGGCCCTGGAGTTTCATCGCGGCGCGGTGCGGGCGCTGGACGATACCTTGCTGTTCGATCGGGCCCTGGAATCGGTGATCGGCAATCTGCAGCGACTCAATCACGGCAAGTGATCGCAACCCGAGGGGGTAACGCGGCATACTGGGCCACTCAAGGCTTTAGTTGAAGGAATCGGTATGCGGCTGGACCCTGCCACGGGTTGGTGTCACGGCGTACGGCACTGCCCGTCAGTCAATTTCAATGAACGCCCGGCAGGCGAGATCTCCCTGTTGGTGATTCATAACATCAGTCTGCCGCCGGGGCAGTTCGGCACCGGCAAGGTGCAGGAATTCTTCCAGAATCGCCTTGATGTCACAGAGCATCCCTATTTTGCCGGGATCGCCGACTTGCGCGTGTCTGCGCATTTTCTGATCGAACGTGACGGCGCGGTCACTCAGTTTGTCTCTTGTCTGGATCGGGCCTGGCATGCCGGCGTGTCGAGCTTCGAGGGGCGGGACACGTGCAACGATTTTTCCCTGGGCATTGAACTGGAGGGCACTGACGAATTGCCCTTCACCGACGCCCAGTACCGTTCCCTGAGTGCCCTGACCAAACAATTACAGGCGGCTTTCTGCGCCATCACGCCACAACGGATTTGTGGTCATAGCGACATCGCTCCCGGGCGCAAGACCGACCCGGGCCAGGCTTTTGACTGGGCACGTTATCGTGCCGCCTTGGAGAAGGGAGAAGGACAATGAGTTTTCTGGTGTTGCTGCTGGCGGTGTGGATCGAGAAATTCTCGGCCTTGCGCCAGCGGGTGCAGCGCGACGGTTGGTGGCTGAAGGAGTTGGCGCGGTTGGAGGCCAGCCCGCGTCTGGCGGGGCATCCATGGTGCCTGTTGCTGGTGCTGGTGTTGCTGCCGGTGGCCTTGCTCGGTCTCTTGCTGCTGGTGCTGGAGCCGGTCACCTATGGACTGTTGGCCCTGCCGGTGCATCTGCTGGTGGTGATCTACGCTCTGGGTCGGGGCGATCTGCTCGGTGGCCTCGGGCCGTTTCGCGATGCCTGGCGCCGTGAAGACCTGCAAGCAGCGGTGCATGTGGCCAAGCGTGACCTGAACATTGACGCCGACAATGGCGAGCAACTGCTGGAACGGGTCCAGGGCTATCTGCTGTGGCAGGCCTTCCAGAGCTTCTTCGTGGTGATCTTCTGGTACTTCCTGCTGGGCCCGGTGGCGGCCTTGAGCTATCGCCTGCTGGCGCTGGCTGCCGAGCACGGTAAGAATCCCGCCCTGGTGGAGCGTGCGGCGCAGTTGCGCCATGCCTTCGACTGGTTGCCGGTGCGCCTGCTGGCGGCGAGCTTCGCCCTGGTGGGCAACTTCGTGGCCGTGAGCCGGGTGATGCTCCACGAGTTGCTCAACTGGCACATCAGCGCCGCGCAACTGGTAGAGAAGGTCGGCCTGGTGGCTGCCGAGATTCCTCCCCCTTTGGCCGGGCCCGAGGGCATCAATAGCCTGGACCGCATCTGGGAGTTGCAGCTGCGGGCGGCCGTGCTCTGGTATGCCGGTTTTGCCCTGTGGACCGTTCTCGCCTGAATCTGTGCCCCTGGCGCAGCGAGCCAGTCTGGCTCGCTGCGCCAGCCCGGGCCACGGGCTCGATCCACCGCCCCGATCCACCGCCCATGCGCGGTTAACTTTAAGTTACAAAACCTCCCCCGAAATTGAGCTATACAGACGGAGCGCCGAATAGTGGCTTTCTGCTGCCTTCGCCTGCCGGCCCATAACAATAAAAGAAAAGGGAGACTTCCTTGTGAAGAGCTTGCTCTATCCCGCTGTCGCGCTGATGAACCGCCTGAGCTTCGGCATGAAGTTCAGCCTGATCAGCGTGCTGTTCTTTGTGCCCATGCTGGTGACCAACTTCTATCTGGTACGCGACTCCTACCGGGAGTTCCAGGGCACCCGGGTCGAACTGCAAAGTCTCGACCTGTTGGGCAGCAGCCTGGCCCTGCGCCGGGACCTGGAGACCCTCAACAACCTGGTGCAGATCAACGCCAGCCTTGGTCAGTCCGGCAAGGCAGGGGATCTGGAGGGCAAGATAGTCGCCCTGGAAAAGTCCGTGCTCGAGCGCATGCAGGCTCTTGAGGCCGTCACCGTCGATCCCCAGCAGGTCGAGGTGTTCAACGCCAAGCGCGACGAGCTGGTGGCGGCCTTCAAGGCCCAGCAGGTGGAAAGCTCGCTGCTGAACAAAAGCGGGCTGATCGGCAAGCTGCTGGGCAGCGCGCAACTGTTCAGCCAGATCATCGCCAGCCAGTCGGGCCTGAGCCGCGATGCTCAGGGCGATATCCGCCAGCTCAGCGAGCTGATCACCAGCGTCACCCCGCAAGTCACCCAGACCCTGGGAGAAGGTCGGGCCATGGGCGCCTATTCCCTGGGCCAGGGTTTTCTCAACTCTTCATCCAGCACCCGCTTCGACGAGCTGCTGGTGCAGATCGAAAAGCTTCAGGCCGAGTACGGACTCAAGCTGCAGGATGCCCTGGGCTCCAGCCGCGCCGCCCACGACGCCCTGGACAGCCTGGCCAGTGCCAGCAAAGGCAGCCTCAAGCAGGCCAGCGAACTGTTCGAAGAGCAGGTGGTGATGGCCGATACCCTGGACGCGCCCTGGCAGGGGTTCTACGACCAGGTCAGCAGCCTGATGGCGCAGACCTATCAACTCAACGAAGGCACCTTGAAGTTCCTTGATGTCGAGCTGCAAAAACGCCTGGAGCAGAACCGCAGCCACATGGTGCTGCTGGTAGCGGCCCTGGCCCTGGTGTTTCTCTCCATCGTTTATCTGTACGGCGGCTTCTATGCCTCCACCCGCACCACCCTGCGCCAACTGGGAGCGATGATGGACAAGGTGGCGGCGGGGGACATGACCGTCACCTTCACCGCCCACAGCCGTGATGAGCTGGGCGAACTGGGCAGTGTGTTCAACGGCACGGTGCGCAAGATCCACGACCTGATCGAACGGGTCGGCCATACCGTCAGCGAAGTGGAGCGCCAGGCCGGACAGGTGGAAAGCGTCTCGGCCCAGAGCAACCAGGCCGTGGCCGGCCAGCGCAGCCAGATCGAACAAGTGGCCACGGCCATGAACCAGATGTCCGCCACCTCCCAGGAAGTGGCCCGCAGCGCGGCGGCGGCAGTCAGCAGTGCCCACAGCGTCAACGACGAAACCATCAGCGGCCGTGGGCTGGTGGAGTCCCAGCAGGACAGCATTGCTCGCCTGGCCAGCGAGATCGATCAGTCGGTGCGGGTGATCAACCAGTTGGCCAGCGACAGCCAGTCCATCAGTCGGGTGCTGGAAGTGATCAAGAGCATTGCCGAACAGACCAACCTGCTGGCCCTGAATGCCGCCATCGAGGCCGCCCGCGCCGGCGAGCAAGGCAGGGGCTTTGCCGTGGTGGCCGATGAAGTACGGACCCTGGCCAAGCGCACTCAGCAATCCACCGAAGAAATCGAGGAAATGATCGGCAAGCTCCACGGCGGCGTCGGCGCGGCGGTCAAGGCCATGGGCAGCAGTCACGCCATGGCCAATGGCACGGTCGACCAGTCGGAAAAGGTTCAGCAGGCCCTGGAAAACATCCTGGGTGCTGTAGGCATGATCGTCGACCAGAACCAGCAAATCGCCGCTGCCGTAGAGCAGCAGACGGCAGTGGCCCACGACATTGACCAGAACATTGTCGAGATCAATCGTGCCGGTGAACGCACCGCCGAGGGCGCGCACCAGACCGAGGATGCCAGCCGCCAGCTGTCGGCCCAGGTGGTGCAGTTGAAACAGCTGATTGGTGCGTTCCGCGTCTGACCGGGGAGGGGGCGATCGTTACGGCGCGCTT
The DNA here is from genome assembly GCF_026016285.1 of Pseudomonas sp. B21-059. Lineage (NCBI taxonomy): Bacteria > Pseudomonadati > Pseudomonadota > Gammaproteobacteria > Pseudomonadales > Pseudomonadaceae > Pseudomonas > Pseudomonas sp. B21-059. Next base: position 937,718 of record NZ_CP087201.1, read on the forward strand.
GAGGGCCAGCCGAACAGCTCGCAGGCATTACCGGTGCTGGCCCTGGCCAGTTGCTCGGGAGCGATGCCGATGATGTCTGCCAGGGCGCTGCAGATCGCCGGTAAATGCTGCGGACTGTTGCGCTGGCCGGGAAACATGGCGGGCGCCATGTCCGGCGAGTCGGTCTCCAGCACCACAGAGTCCAGGGGCAGGTCGGCCAGGACCTTGCGCAGGCGCAATGCCTGAGGCCAGGTAGCGGCGCCGCCCAGGCCCAGATTGAACCCCAGCTTGATGTATTCCCGGGCTTCCTCGCGGCTGCCGGCAAAGGCGTGGATGATGCCGCCGCGCTTGAGCTTGAAACGCTTCAAGGTGGCGATCACCGCCGCGTGACTGCGCCGCACGTGCAGCAGGGCGGGCAAATGAAAGTCCGCCGCCAGCTGCAACTGGGCCTCGAACAGCGATTGCTGGCGCTCGCGGTCCAATTGCGCAAGAAAGTAATCCAGGCCGATCTCGCCCACCGCGCACAGCTGGGGATGCCCTGCCAATCGCGTCAGCCAGTCCCCCAGTTGCTGGAGGTCGGCGGGTTGATGAGCGTCCAGATAGACCGGGTGCAGGCCAAAGGCCGCGTACAACCTGGCATCGCTCTGCACCAGGTCCCAGACCCGCTGCCAATTGGCCTGATAGACCCCCAGCACCACCATTCGCGAGACGCCCCGGGCGCGGCTGTCGGCCAGCAGCGCCTCACGGTCGTCGTCGAAATCCGGAAAATCCAGATGGGTGTGGGTGTCGATCAGTTCCACGGTTCAAGCCTGCCGGATGCGCTGTTTGAAGGTCCGGGCGATGGCCTGGACGCCGGGCTGGTATTGCCCTTCTTCGATGGCGGCCAGGGCCAGTTGCAGGGCTTTCTCGGCGATCAGCTTGTGCTGCTGGGCCATGGCGTTGACCGGCAGCGGCAAGAAGTCCAGCAACTGGGTATCACCGAAGGTGCCCAGGCGCAGTGGCCGGGATTTGAGCGGGAAGTCGTGCAAAGCGTCGAACACCCCCTGCAGCAGCACATAGGAGGTGGTCACCAGGGCATCCGGCAGGTGCCCCAGGCGCTGTAGCAACTCTTCCATCAACTGCCGGCCGCAATCACGACTGAAGGCTTCGCCGTGCTCGATCAGCACCTCACCGCCGAAGCCTTGCAGGGCCTGGCGGAACCCGGCGGCGCGCTCCTGGCTGATGCTCAGTTCCGGGCGCGCGCCGATCAGCACGATCTGCTTGGGCTCGGGCTCAAGCAGGCTCTGGGTCAGCAGCAGGCTGGCGTGCAGGTCGTCGCTGATCACCGAGCAGAACAGCTCGGACGGCATCACCCGGTCGATGGCGATGATCGGCAGGCCTTGGGCCTGCAATTGCTCATAGCTGTCGTCTTCCGGCGGCAGGCAGCTGGCGACGAACAGCGCATCGCAACGCCGCGCGCGAAACAGTTGGAGCAATTGCCGCTCGCTGTCCGGCGCATCGTCGGAGCTGGCGATCAGCAACTGATAACCCCGGGCCCGAGCACCTTGCTCCAGCAGCTTGGCGATGCGCGCGTAGCTGGGGTTTTCCAGGTCCGGAAGAATGAACCCCAAGGTCCGGGTGTGGCGGCTGCGCAAGCCGGCGGCCTGGGGGTTGGGGGTGAAGCCGTGTTCCTCCACCACCGCGCGCACCCGTTCCACGGTGGCGTTGCTGATGCGTTGTTGTTCGGCCTTGCCGTTGATGACGTAACTGGCGGTGGTGACGGACACACCGGCCAGGCGAGCGATATCACTGAGTTTCAACCCGGGATTTCCTTGTTTTTGGTGCTTGCCCCGACATTTTCGCCAATCCTACCTGATCTGGGCAGGCGACCAACGTCGGAACCGGCCATCGAGCAGAAGGACTTCAAGGCGCCGAGATTATCGAGTAACTTAGCAAACTTGCTAGATTAAACGTTTCAGCAGGCGTATTTTCTAGGCTAGATCATAAACGGAAAACTGCCCCTGCCCGGTAACAAGTCCCGTTTGTGGCCCTAAACACGCCTACGCTGCTTACTTAAAACAATACCTAGCGCCGCCCCCTGCCGCGCTAAATAGGAGAAGCCATGCTCGAGCTCACTGTAGAGCAGATATCCATGGGCCAAACGGCTGTGGATAAGTCCGCGGCGCTGCATTTGCTGGCCGACAAACTGGTGGCTGACGGCCTGGTGGCCGAAGGTTATCTGGCCGGCCTCAAGGCCCGCGAAGCCCAGGGCTCGACCTTTCTCGGTCAAGGCATCGCCATTCCCCACGGCACCCCGGAAACCCGCGATCAGGTGTTTGCCACCGGCGTGCGCCTGCTGCAGTTTCCCGACGGCGTGGACTGGGGCGACGGGCAGATCGTCTACCTGGCCATCGGCATCGCGGCCAAATCCGACGAGCATTTGCGCCTGCTGCAACTGCTGACCCGGGCCCTGGGGGAAACCGACCTGGGCCAGGCCCTGCGTCGTGCCAGTTCCCCGGAGGCCCTGCTCAAGCTGTTGCAGGGCGCGCCCCAGGAACTGGCGCTGGACGCGCAGATGATCGGCCTCGGGGTCGCGGCGGAAGACTTCGAAGAACTGGTCTGGCGCGGCGCCCGCCTGCTGCGCCAGGCCGAGTGCGTGAGCAACGGCTTTGCCGCGGTGCTGCAACAGGTGGATGCGCTGCCCCTGGGCGACGGCCTGTGGTGGTTGCACAGCGAGCAGACCGTGCTGCGCCCGGGGCTGGCGTTTGTCACCCCGGACAAACCCATTCGTTACCTGGGCCAGCCCCTGAGCGGCCTGTTCTGCCTGGCCAGCCTGGGAGAAGCTCATCAAGCCTTGCTGGAGCGTTTGTGCGCGCTGTTGATCGAAGGCCGGGGCCAGGAACTGGGCCGCGCCACCAGCCGTCGCGCGGTGCTGGAAGTGCTCGGCGGTGAGTTGCCGGCAGACTGGCCCAGCGCCCGCATCGCCCTGGCCAATGCCCACGGCCTGCATGCGCGCCCGGCCAAGGAATTGGCGCAGTTGGCGAAGAATTTCGAGGGCGAGATCCGCATCCGTATCGCCGATGGCGCAGCTTCGGCGGTCTCGGTGAAAAGCCTGAGCAAGCTGCTGAGCCTCGGTGCTCGACGCGGCCAGGTGCTGGAGCTGATCGCTGAACCGAGCATTGCCGCTGATGCCTTGCCGGCCCTGCTGGCGGCCATCGAAGCCGGCCTCGGGGAAACCGTTGAGCCCCTGCCGGCGGCCAGCGCCCTCCGGGAAGAACCGCAGGAAGTCGTGGTGCCGCTCAGCGCTCCGGCCTCCGGCAGCCTGATCCAGGCCATCGCCGCCGCTCCCGGCATCGCCATCGGCCCGGCCCACATCCAGGTTCAGCAAGCCATCGACTACCCGCTGCGGGGTGAGTCCACCGCCATCGAGCGCCAGCGCCTGCAGCAGGCCCTGGCCGACGTGCGCCAGGACATCGATGGGCTGGTCCAGCGCAGCAAGTCCAAGGCCATTCGCGAGATCTTCATCACCCACCAGGAAATGCTCGACGACCCCGAGCTGACCGACGAGGTGGACACCCGCCTCAAGCAGGGCGAAAGCGCGGAAGCAGCTTGGATGACCGTGATCGAAACCGCCGCCAAACAACAGGAAGCCCTGCAGGACGCCTTGCTCGCCGAACGTGCCGCCGACCTGCGGGACATCGGCCGCCGGGTACTGGCCCAACTGTGCGGCATCGAAACCCCGGCCGAGCCGGACCAGCCCTACATCCTGGTGATGGATGAAGTCGGACCCTCGGACGTCGCGCGCCTCGATCCGGCCCGTGTCGCCGGCATTCTCACCGCCCGCGGCGGCGCCACCGCCCACAGCGCCATCGTCGCCCGGGCCCTAGGCATTCCGGCCCTGGTGGGCGCGGGCGCAAGCGTGCTGCTGATCAAGTCCGGCACGCCCTTGCTGCTGGACGGCCAGCGCGGTCGCCTGCATGTCGACGCTGATAGCCACACCCTGCAGCGGGCCGCCGAGGAACGTGACACCCGCGAGCAACGCCTCAAGGCCGCCGCCGAGCAACGCCATCAACAGGCCCATACCACGGACGGTCATGCCGTCGAGGTGTTCGCCAATATCGGTGAAAGCGCCGGTGTCGCCGCCGCTGTGGAAAACGGCGCCGAAGGCATCGGCCTGCTGCGCACCGAACTGATCTTCATGGCCCATCCCCAGGCCCCGGACGAAGCCACCCAGGAAGCCGAATACCGCCGCGTACTTGACGGCCTTGCCGGGCGTCCGCTGGTGGTGCGTACCCTGGATGTGGGCGGTGACAAACCGCTGCCTTACTGGCCGATCGCCAAGGAAGAAAACCCCTTCCTCGGCGTGCGCGGCATCCGCCTGACTCTGCAGCGGCCGCTGATCATGGAAGCGCAATTGCGCGCCCTGCTGCGCTCGGCGGACAACCGCCCGCTGCGGATCATGTTCCCCATGGTCGGCAGCGTCGAAGAATGGCGCCAGGCCCGGGACATGACCGAGCGCCTGCGCCAGGAAATTCCCGTGGCCGACCTGCAACTGGGGATCATGATCGAAGTGCCGTCCGCCGCCCTGCTGGCGCCGGTGCTGGCCAAGGAAGTGGACTTCTTCAGCGTCGGCACCAACGACCTGACCCAATACACCCTGGCCATCGACCGTGGCCACCCGACGCTCTCTGCCCAGGCCGATGGCCTGCACCCGGCGGTGCTGCAACTGATCGACATCACCGTGCGTGCCGCCCATGCCCACGGCAAATGGGTCGGGGTCTGCGGCGAACTGGCGGCCGATCCGCTGGCGGTGCCGGTGCTGGTGGGTCTGGGGGTGGATGAACTGAGCGTCTCCGGGCGCAGCATCGCCGAGGTCAAGGCGCGGATTCGCGAACTCAGCCTGACCCAGGCGCAAACCCTTGCTCAACAGGCTTTGGCCGTCGGCAGCGCCCACGAAGTGCGTGCCCTAGTGGAGGCCATGTAATGGCAAAGATTCTCACCCTGACCCTCAATCCGGCGCTGGACCTCACCGTCCAGATGGCGCACCTGGAGGCGGGGCAGGTCAACCGCAGCGATGCCATGCACACCCATGCCGCAGGCAAGGGCCTGAACGTGGCCCAGGTGCTGGCCGACCTCGGTCATCAACTGACCGTCAGCGGCTTTCTCGGGGAAAACAATCCACAGGCGTTTGACGCGCTGTTCGCCCAGCGCGGGTTTGTCGATGCCTTTATCCGCGTGCCCGGCGACACCCGCAGCAACATCAAGCTGGCCGAAAGCGACGGGCGCATTACCGATATCAACGGCCTTGGGCCCGAGGTCAGCGAGGCGGCGCAACAGGCCTTGCTTGAGCGTCTGGAACAGATCGCTCTCGGGCATGACGCGGTGGTGGTGGCCGGCAGCTTGCCGCGAGGCGTCAGCCCCGAATGGTTCCAGGCGCTGTTGCTGCGCCTGAAAAGCCTGGGCCTGAAGGTCGCCCTCGACACCAGCGGCGCCGCCTTGCGCGCCGGCCTGACGACGGGGCCCTGGTTGATCAAGCCCAACACTGAAGAACTGGCAGATGCCCTGGGCAGCCCGGTGCTTGGCGTGGCGGTGCAGGCCGAGGCGGCGCGTCTTCTGCAGGCCCAAGGCGTCGAGCACGTGGTGATTTCTCACGGCGCCGAAGGGGTGAACTGGTTTAGCGCCGGACTGTCCTTGCAGGCCCAGCCGCCCAAGGTCAGCGTGGTCAGCACCGTGGGCGCTGGCGACTCGCTGCTGGCGGGCATGCTCCACGGCCTGCTCGGCGTCCAGCCGTTCGAACAGACCCTGCGCACCGCCACGGCGATTGCCGCCATGGCCGTGACCCAGATCGGTTTCGGCATCAGCGACAGGGCCCAACTGGCCCGGCTGGAGCAGGGGGTGCGCGTGCATCCCCTCCTAGAACAATAAGAGGGTTGCGTATGAAGTTAGCCATTATTACCGCCTGCCCCAACGGCATGGTCACCAGCGTGCTCTGTGCCCGCCTGCTGGACGCTGCGGCCCAGCGCCAGGGCTGGAGTACCAGCGTTGAAGTGCACGATGACGCACACCCCGAGCGCCAACTGTCAGCGGCCACCATTGAGGCCGCCGAGTGGGTGCTGGTCGTCAGCACCGGGCCTGTGGACCTGTCGCGTTTTGTCGGCAAGCGGGTCTACCGCAGCACTCCGTCCCAGGCTCTGCAGGACGTCGACGCGGTGCTGCGTCGCGGCGCCGAAGAGGCCCAGGTCCATGTCGCCACCGAGGCCAGTGCCGAGCCGGTGGTCGAGGCGGGCAAACGCGCGCCGCGCCTGGTGGCGATCACCGCCTGCCCGACCGGTGTGGCTCACACCTTCATGGCCGCCGAGGCCTTGCAGCAGACCGCCAAGCGCCTGGGCTACGACCTGCAAGTGGAAACCCAGGGCTCGGTGGGCGCCCGTAACCCGCTGAGCGCCGAAGCCATCGCCGCCGCCGACGTGGTGCTGCTGGCGGCGGACATCGAAGTGGCCACCGAGCGTTTTGCCGGCAAGCGCATCTACCGCTGCGGCACCGGCGTGGCTTTGAAACAGTCCGAGGCGACCCTGAACAAGGCCTTGGCCGAGGGCCAGTTGGAGTCCACGGCTGCAGGCGCCCAGGCACCGGCCAAGCAGGAAAAGACCGGGGTCTACAAACACCTGCTGACTGGCGTGTCGTTCATGCTGCCGATGGTGGTAGCGGGCGGCTTGATGATTGCCCTGTCCTTCGTCTTCGGCATTACCGCCTTCAAAGAAGAGGGCACCCTGGCCGCGGCCTTGATGCAGATCGGCGGCGAGACCGCCTTCAAGTTGATGGTGCCGCTGCTGGCCGGTTACATCGCCTACTCCATCGCCGACCGGCCTGGTCTGGCGCCGGGGATGATCGGCGGCCTGCTCGCCAGCACCCTGGGCGCGGGTTTTATCGGCGGCATCGTCGCCGGGTTTCTGGCCGGTTATGCGGCCAAGGCGATCAGCCAATATGTGCGACTGCCGCAAAGCCTGGAGGCGTTGAAGCCGATCCTGATCATCCCGCTGCTGGCCAGTCTGTTTACCGGGCTGGTGATGATCTACGTGGTGGGCAAACCGGTGGCGGGCATGCTCGCGGCGCTGACCCACTTCCTCGACAGCATGGGCACCACCAACGCCATTCTGCTTGGGGTACTGCTGGGCGGGATGATGTGCGTTGACCTGGGCGGGCCGATCAACAAGGCGGCCTATGCGTTTTCGGTGGGGCTGCTGGCCTCCCAGAGTTATGCACCGATGGCCGCGACCATGGCCGCGGGCATGGTGCCGCCGATTGGCTTAGGGATTGCCACCTTCATTGCCCGGCGCAAATTTGCCCAGACCGAACGTGAAGCCGGCAAGGCGGCGCTGGTGTTGGGGTTGTGCTTTATCTCCGAAGGGGCGATTCCGTTTGCCGCCAAAGATCCACTGCGGGTGATTCCGGCGAGCATTGCTGGCGGTGCTCTGACTGGGGCCTTGTCGATGTATTTCGGCTGCAAGCTGATGGCGCCCCATGGCGGCCTGTTTGTGATGTTGATTCCGAATGCGATCAATCATGCGCTGCTGTATTTGCTGGCGATTGTTGCGGGGAGTCTGCTGACGGCGGTGGTGTATGCGCTGCTGAAGCGGCCCGAGGCGGTGGAGCTGGCCCTGCAACCTGCGTCTTCGTAGGAGCCGGCTTGCCGGAGAAGGCGGCCTTGAAGCCGGCCTGGTGCATCGGTACGGAGTGCATATCCGTTGCTGCGGTAACGTCGGCTGGCGGTTTCGCCCTTACGGCGAGTCCCTTTTGTCAAACGCCACAAAAGGAACCAAAAGGTCTTGCCCCCGCGTACGGCCTTCGCTGCGCTCAGGTTCCCTCCCTCCGGTGCTTATCAGGGGGCATCGCTTCCAGCGATGTCCTCGACTACGTCGAGGGGCGCTGCGCGCCAATCCCCTGATAAACACCTCCACTCGGCCTGCCGAAGGGGGCGGGTGGATCAACATCAAAAGCCTGGCGGCGCGGCCTACCGGCCGGCGCGTTTGGGCGATGGGTGGGGGTGTTTGGGGCGTTTTGGGGTTGGGCTGGTGTAGTCGCTGCCGCAGGTTGCGAACGACAGAGAAGCTGGCGTTGGGTGTTGAGGTTTCCGAAGGCATTTGTCAGCGATGCAAGTCGGGAAAATCTCTTTCTTTTGTAAGGTTGGTCGGAGACGTTCTTAGGCGCTTGTGACTGCATAATTTGCTGGCTAGTCTTCGGGGCGTCACTGCAGTTTAGTGTCCGGGGTTAGCAGCCTGAGCTCAGGGATTTCGGTCCCGTATCCAGTCAGTGGAGTTTCTACTTGTTCTGATAGGTTATGGCGACTCCATTCATTCGGAGGAGCTTCATGAAACGTTCAAACTCGACCTCTCATATCTCGCGTGCTCGTCGTTTATGCGATTTCAAGCACGATGCAGCCAACCACGCAGTGCTCAAAGCCCTTAAAGAAACAGTCAGCACGCCCATTAGCGCTGGTTCCCCCTTCACCGTCCGCCCCGGCATCAGCGCCGAGGAGGCCTTGCTCCACGTTTCCATGCTGCTCAAAGCCGCCGAAGAGGTGTCCGACGAGATCACCGAACATGCCAGCGGCATTGAGCGTGGCCTGATCTGGTCCCTGGTGCATTCTGTGGAAATGGCCCGTGGCGTGGTCGATGCCTTGCTTGATGGCAATCGCCACACTTCCTCTTGAGCGCTTAGCTAGCCGCTTTTGTGTGGCGAGGGAGCAAGCGGCCTCGCCACCGTCCTGTCACACCCCCTTCATCCCCGCTGACTAAGGTTGCCTTTTGACCATTGTCAGGGAGTCACCATGAGCGAGTTCAACCTCGGCCGTCGTCGGATCATGCAAATCGCCGGGGCGGGGCTGTTGCTGCCGAGTCTGGCGCCGGCGGTGATTGCTTCGGTCAAGGATCGGCCGCAGCTCACCGATGGGGTGCAGTCCGGGGATCTGCTGGGGGATAGGGCGATGATCTGGAGCCGCACGGATCGCCCGGCGCGGATGGTGGTGGAGTGGGACACGCGAAGCCTGTTCGGCAACCCTCGGCGGTTTATCTCGCCGCTGGCCGATGCGCGCACGGATTTTACCGCGCGGGTGGAGTTGACCGGGTTGCCGGCCGATCAGGCGATCTTTTATCGGGTGAGGTTCGAGGATGCCCAGAGCGGTGTGGCCAGTGAGCCGTGGTTCGGCCATTTGCGCAGTGCGCCGACGCAACGCCGGGATATCCGTTTCGTCTGGAGCGGCGACACGGTGGGCCAGGGCTTCGGCATCAACCCGGACATCGGCGGCATGCGCATTTATGAGGCCATGCGCCTGCGTTTGCCGGACTTCTTTATCCACAGCGGCGACACCATTTACGCCGACGGCCCGGTGCCGGCGCAGTTGACCGTGGAGGACGGGCGCGTCTGGCGCAATATCACCACCGAGGCCAAGAGCAAGGTGGCCGAGACCCTCGACGAATACCGGGGCAATTACCGCTACAACCTGATGGACGAGAACCTGCGTCGCTTCAACGCCGAGGTGCCGCAGATCTGGCAGTGGGACGACCACGAGGTGGTCAACAACTGGTCGCCCGGCAAACAGTTGGACGAGCGCTACGCGGTCAAGGATATCCAGACCCTGGTGGGTCGCGCGCGCCAGGCGTGGCTGGAGTATGCGCCGATGCGCCGGCAGAGCGCCAATGGCGGCGGGCGGATTTACCGCAAGCTCAGCTATGGGCCGCTGCTGGATGTGTTCGTGCTAGATATGCGCAGTTATCGCGGGGCCAACGATGACAACCTCGGTGGCGAGAAACCCTTCCTGGGCCGTGAGCAGCTGGATTGGTTGAAGCGTGAACTCAAGGATTCGCAGGCCCAGTGGAAAGTGGTGGCGGCGGACATGCCCATTGGCCTCGGTGTGCCCGATGGTGAAGTCAGCCCCGGTGTGGCGCGTTGGGAGGCCGTTGCCAACGGCGACCCGGGACCGGCTCAGGGGCGTGAGCTGGAGATTGCCGAATTGCTGGCGCATCTGCGCAAGCATCAGGTGCGCAACCATGTGTGGCTGACGGCGGACGTGCATTACTGCGCGGCTCACCATTACCACCCGGATCGCGCGGCGTTCCAGGATTTCGAGCCGTTCTGGGAGTTTGTTGCGGGCCCGCTGAATGCCGGGAGTTTCGGGCCCAATTTGCTGGATAAAACCTTCGGCCCGGAAGTGGTGTTTCAGAAGGCGCCGCCGGCGCAGAACACTTCGCCCTTTGCCGGTTTCCAGTTCTTTGGCGAAGTGCAGATCGACGGGCAGACTGCAGAGCTGAAGGTGATCCTGCGGGACCTGGATGGCGTGGCGGTGTACGAGCACAACCTGCAACCGGTGTAACCCTCCTCGCCAGCATCCCGTTCCGTAGGAGGAGTGGGCAGCAGGATCGATGTAGGAGCCGGCTTGCCGGCGAAGAGGGCCTTGAGCCTTGCGCTGATCTGACGGGCGCTTTCGCTGGCAAGCCAGCTCCTACGCAGGAGGGGGCCGTAGGAGTGGTGTAGAGCCGGGTTGCCGGCGAAGCGCCTGACGCCTCAGTAAACGTCGCGGCGGTAGCGCCCCTGTTCGATCAGGCGTTCGACCTGGTCTGCGCTCAGTACCTCGTTGAGCACCTGATCCACCCCTGAAGCCATGCCCTGCAAGCTGCCGCAGATGTAGATCGCGGCGCCGTCGGCCAGCCATTTTTTCAGCTCGTCGGCCGCTTGGCGCAGGCGGTCCTGGACGTAGATCTTCTCGGCCTGGTCCCGGGAGAACGCCAGGTCCAGGCGGCTCAGGTCGCCCCGGGTGCGCCATTCCTGCAGTTCATCCTTGCAGTAGAAATCATGCTCGGCGTTGCGCTCGCCAAAGATCAGCCAGTTGCGTTGCTGGCCGTCGGCGATCCGTGCCTTGAGCAAACTGCGCAGGCCCGCCAACCCGGTGCCGTTGCCCAGCAGAATCAGCGGGCAAGGTTCGGCCGGCAGGTGGAAGCCGCTGTTGCGGCGCACCCGCAGGCTGATGCTGGAACCCACCGCGGCATGCTCGGTGAGCCAGCCGGAACCAATCCCCAGGCTGCCATCGGGGTGGCATTCCTGACGCACCAGAAGTTCCAGGCAGCCGTCGGCGGCAATCGAGGCGATGGAGTATTCGCGCATGCTCAGGGGCACCAGGGCGTCCACCAGGGCCTGGGCATGCAGCCCCACCAGATGGCTGCGGTTGTCTGGCAGCTGGCGGCTGCCCAGGGCCTGTTCCAGGCTTTCTTGCAGGCCATCCAGTTGCACCGGGGTGTTGCCGGAGAGGCCCAGGCCGACGAGGAAATCCACCACCGCGCCGCGGCTGTTGCGCGGCATGACTTCCACCAGATCCCCGGCCAGCCAGCTACTGGTACTGGGGGCCAGCAACTGCAGCAGGTAGACCCCGGAACCGCTGCTTTCAGGGTTGAGCAGGGTTCGGGTGTTCAAGGTCCAGTTGTCGAAGGCCGGGGCCTGCCACAGGTTCACGGGAGCCTGTCCGGTCAGTTGGCCCAGTTGCTGTTGCCAGTGGCGCAGGGCGTAGCTGTCGCCGCTGTCCACTTCGATGGGGGCGAACAGGGTGTTGCCGCCCTGGCTCGACAACCAGTCATGCAGGCGCCGGGCAAAGCCGCAGAAGTGCTGATACTGGCGGTCGCCGAGGCCGAGCACGGCGTATTGCAAGCCCGCAAGCGGCAGCTCGCGGCCCAGCAGTTTGCGTTCGAAGCCGCGGGCGCTGTCCGGGGCTTCACCGTCGCCGAAGGTGCTGACTATGAACAGCGCGCGTTGGGCGCTGCGCAGATCCTGCTCGCTGAGGCTGGCCAGCGACTGGACCTTGGCGCTGACCCCGGCAGCTTGCAATTGCCCGGCAGTCTGCCAGGCCAATTGTTCGGCAAAACCGCTCTGGCTGGCGAAGCCGATCAGCCACGCGGAGCCATCGTCGGCGCTGCTTTCCAGGCCTTGGCGTGCGTTCTTGATCTGGCGCTTTTTGCGCCGGCGATCCAGGTACAGCAGCCAGCCGGTGACGAAGAACAGCGGCATGCTCAATGAGGCCAGGGTCAGCACGATGCGTCCGATCAGGCCGAAGTAGCTGCCCACGTGCAGGGCGTAGACGCTGGTGAGCAACTGCGCCTTGAGGCTCTTGTCGGCGTAGCGCTCATGACGGCTGATGACTCCGGTGGCGGGGTCCAGGGTCAGTTGGTTCAGCGCTCGATCGTGGGGCGAATCCTTGAGCAGGTAGAACACCGTCGCCGGCTGGCCGGCCACGGCGGGCATGCGGATGTTGTAGCCGCTGAGGTCCTTGCCGGCAGCGCTGTAGATGCTGCTCCACAGGGCGTTGTAGTCCGCCACGGGGGCGGGGCCCTTGGGCGGTGGGCCGCCGCGACCGCCGCGCTGGCGTTCACTGTGTGGCGCGTCGGAGAGCAGTTTGGTCAGGCCCTCCCGGTACCAGTCGTAGGACCAGTACAGGCCGGTGAGGGCGAACAGCAGGTAGAACAGCAGGCACCAGGTGCCGAACACCGCGTGCAGGTCCCAGTTGAAGCCGCGGCCTTTCTTGGCCCAGTCCAGTGTCAGCCATACGCGCCAGTTGCCGACCTGACGCGGCCAGCGCAGGTACAGCCCGGACAGGCAGAAGAAGATCAGGATCAGGGTGCAGGCGCCGGTGATCTGCCGGCCGGTGTCGCCGATGGCCAGGAAACGGTGCAGCTGCAGCATCAAGCCGAAGAAGTCCTGGCCGACCGCGTCGCCCAGGAACTCGCCGGTGTAGGGATCGAAGTAGCGCATCTGGCCGCGGCGTTCCCCCGGCGGCGGGGTGAAGAACACCCGCGCGGCGTTGCCGCTGTCGGTTTCCACCCAGAGCATGGACACGGTCTTGCCTTCGGCGGCCTGGATTTTGTCCACCAGTTCGGCGGGTGGCAGCACCCCGGCGGGGAGCTTGTCGACTTGCAGCACCGATGGGTTGAGGGCGCGCAGGATCTCGTCCTGGAACGACACCGTCGCCCCGGTGATGCCCATCAGGGCCAGGATCAGCCCCGCGCTGATGCCGAAGAACCAGTGCAGCTGGAACAGGGTTTTCTTCAACACGTCACTCGCCTTGTTCGTCCAGAGAGAGAAAACACGGCGCGCAGTATGCCGTGGGTTGTCGAGAAGCATTCTTTTTTACACGCAAAAGCCCCAGGCATTGCAATGCGTGGGGCTTGGCGGCCTGTGGCGGGGGCCACAGGCGGTCGGCTGCTGGGTCAGAAGTGGAAGTTGGCGCTCATCAGGGCGGTACGGCCGGCGGCTACGTGGGCGTAGTGGGTCTGGAACACCTGGTCGAAGTAACGCTTGTCGGTCAGGTTCTGCACGTTGAGCTGCAGGTCGACGTTCTTGGTCAGCTTGTAGCTGGCCATGGCGTCGTAGCGCCAGTAGGACGGGATCTCCACCGAGTTGGCGATGTTGCCGAACTGCGAATCGACGAAGGTGGCGCCGGCGCCGACAGTGAGGCGTTCCGGGATCAGGTCATAGGTCGACCACAGGGTGAAGTTGTTCCGTGGTGTGCTCGGGGTGTGGTTGCCCTCGTCCACCGCCAGGGTGGTTTTCACCACTTCGCTTTCCATGTAGGTGTAGCCGCCGTAGACCTTCCAGTTGCGAGTCAGCTTGCCGCTGTAGGTCAGTTCCAGGCCGTTGACCCGTTGTTCACCGTCCAGCACCTGGGTGGCGCCGCCATCGGGGTCGTTGATCCGCGCGTTGGTCTTCTCGGTGCGGAACAGGGCCGCGGTCAACGACAGATCGTCATCGAAGAAGTCCCACTTGGTGCCCACTTCGTAGTTGCGGTTCTTTTCCGGGTCCAGGCTGCTGTTGTTCGCGGCCAAGTCCAGGCCGCCGTTGCCGCTGGTCTCGCCCGCCGGGTTGCTGGAGGTGGAGTAGGCGGCGTAGACGCTGCCGTTGGGCAGTGGTTTGTAGACCACGCCAACCTGGTAGTTCCACAGCTGCGAGTTGTTCTCGCGGGCAAATTCACCCGCCGGGGCCCGAGTGGCGAAGCCGCTGGAACGAGTCTGGTAGTCGTCGAAACGCAGGCCCAGGTTCAGCGACCATTGTTCGTTGAACTTCAGGGTGTCGAACACGTAGGCCGCAGCGGTCTTGGTGTCGGTGTCGGTGTAGGCCGCGCTGTCCTTGATGGTGCCGTTCCAGCCGGCGCCCGGCGTCGGGTTGTTGAGGCTGGTGCAGTCGCCGTTGGCGATCAGGGCCGCGTTACAGGTGCTGCCGTTGACTGCCGAAGTCACGTCGTAGGCACGGTTGTGGGTATCCACGTAGGAGAACTCGATACCGGTCACCAGGCTGTGCTCGATGAAACCGGTGTCGAACTTGGCGCTCAGGTCGGTCTGGTTGGTCCAGCCCTTGGAGGTCGAGTTGCGGCTTTTCGGGCTGCGGTAGACGGTGCCATTGGCCACGTTGCCACGGCTGTCATCCGGGTTGGTGACGATGTAGTCCAGGGTCGAGCGCGACAGGCGGAAGCTGTTGGACAGGGTCAGGTTGTCGTTCAGATCGTGTTCGATCTTGATCGTGCCGCTGTCTTCGCTGGTCTTGCGGTAGTCGCGGCCGGTGAGACCGTAGAAGTTGTCACGATTGACGCTGACCGGTTTGTCGACGTTGTACTTGCTGCGGCGGGTGCCACTGCTGGTCAACGGGATGCCGTAGTCCGGGATGTCGTCGGTGTTGAGGTGGTAGTAGCCCACGGTGACCCGGGTGTCGGTGCCCAGGCCGAACGCGAAGGAGGGCGCCACGCCCCAGCGGCTGACTTCCACGGCGTCGCGACCGGCCACGTTGGCCTCGTGCTTCATCAGGTTCAGGCGAAAGGCCGAACTGTCGGTCATCTGCTGGTTGAGGTCCAGGGTGGTGCGTTTGGTCTGGTCCGAGCCCCAGGTGAAACCACCGTTGTAGGAGTTGCCCAGTTTGGCGGTCTTGGACACCAGGTTCAGGCTGCCGCCGGTGGAACCGGCACCGGTAAAGGCCGAGCCAGGGCCCTTGCTGACTTCGATGGACTCGACGTTGAAGATCTCCCGGCTTTGCGAGGCAGGATCACGCATGCCGTCGATGAACACGTCGCTTTCGGCGTTGAAGCCGCGAATGATCGGGCGATCACCGGCCGGGTTGCCGCCTTCACCGGCACCAAAGGTAATCCCGGGTGTGGTGCGCAGGGCATCCACCAGGCTGGTGGCAGCAGTGTCGCGCATCACTTGCTGGGGAATCACCGTCACGCTTTTCGGCGTTTCCCGCAATGGTGCTGTGTATTTTTTCGAGGAGGAGGAGTCGACCTTGTAAGACGTCTGCTCCTGGGCCTCACCAGTAATGCTGGTGGCATCCAGGGCAATGGCCTTGCCCGCCGTCTTTTGCTGGGTGTCTTGCGCGGCCTGGACCATATGGCCCGCGGAGCCGGCGGTAATCGCCACGCCAATGGCGGAGGCCAGCAGGCGTGGTGAACTGACAGCAGATGGTGGTTGTTGGCGTGACATGGTGGTTCCCCTCCCCAAGGATTTGAGGTCGCGGAATATAGGGGAAAGAAACAATCGTTATCAATTGCGAAACGTTACTATTCGCACTGAATTTACAATCTTTACAATTTATCCTTACGGTTTTTGCGCGCTCATTCGTCACCGGGTTTTACACAGTCAATAAGAATCAATACCATTGAGGGCCTTTCGCTGCTCAGGTACCTGGCCATGTTGCTGCACATCCCCGGCGTGTTCACCCGTGATGAAGTAGGGCGCATCCGTGAAGCCCTGGAGCAGGCGGACTGGGCGGATGGCAAGATCACCGCCGGTTACCAGTCGGCCAAGGCCAAGCACAACCTGCAGCTGCCCGAAGGGCATCCGCTGGCCCAGGAGATCGGCGCGGCGATGCTCGATCGCCTGTGGCAGAACCCGCTGTTCATGTCCGCCGCCTTGCCGCACAAGGTGTTCCCGCCGCTGATCAACTGCTACACCGCCGGCGGCAGTTTCGACTTCCATATCGACAACGCTGTGCGCCAGCCCAAGGGCAGCGCGGAGCGGGTGCGCACCGATCTGTCATCGACCCTGTTCTTCAGCGACCCCGAGGATTACGACGGCGGCGAGCTGGAGATCCAGGACACCTACGGCCTGCAGCGGGTCAAGCTGCCGGCGGGGGACATGGTGCTGTACCCCGGCACCAGCCTGCACAAGGTCAACCCGGTAACCCGCGGCGCTCGCTATGCCTCCTTCTTCTGGACTCAGAGCCTGGTGCGCGAAGACAGTCAGCGCGCCTTGTTGTTCGAGATGGACGGAGCGATCCAGGAACTGACCCGGGATGTGCCCGAGCATCCTTCGCTGATCCGCCTGACCGGCACTTATCACAACCTGCTGCGGCGCTGGGTCGAGGTGTAGGCGGTGACTGTTCAACTTCGCCGCGAGGAAGTCCTCGACGGCGCGCAACTGAGCGCCATGCTCCAACAGAGTCCGGCCCGTGCGGCCCAGGCGATATTGGTGGCGGCCCGAGAGGGGCTGGTGGAGGCCCAGGCGCTGCTGGGACAGATCCTCCTCGACGGCCACGGCATCCAGCAGGATCAACCCCTGGCTTTGCGCTGGTTCGAAATCGCCGCGCGACGTGGGCACCTGATGGCGCGCAACATGCTCGGCCGCTGCCATGAGCATGGCTGGGGTTGCCCGGCGGATGCCGCCCGCGCTGCCGGGCATTATCGATTGGCCGCCGAAGCGGGGCTGGATTGGGGCCTGTACAACTACGCCAACCTGCTGGCCACCGGCCGTGGCGTGGCGCAAAACCACGCCCTGGCCCTGGCTTGCTACCGCCGTGCGGCAGAGCTGGGGCATGCCAAATCGATGAACCTGCTGGGGCGTTACCTGGAGGAAGGGCTGGTGTGTCCGGCCGACCCGCAAGCGGCCCACGAATGGTATCGACGCTCGGCCGAAGGCGGGGATTTCCGTGGACAGTTCAGCTATGCGGCGGTGCTGGCCGATGCCGGTCGTATCGACGAAGCCGTGGATTGGCTGCAGCAGGCGTTAGCTGGCGGCAATCTGAATTTCCTGCGGGTGGCTTGCGCTGCGTTGCTCAATGCCACGCATCCAAAGATTCGCGAACTGGCCCAGGCCTATCAGCGGCGCGCAGCGCAATTGGGTGATGAGCGGGATGGCGAGCGGCTTGCAGACTTGGCCTGAGTGGGGATGACGCAAGGAAAAGCCTCATGAGTGATTCCCAAGTCTCTTTTGGCCTGCCGTCTTTCAATGTCGCCACTCGCAGGACACTGGAAGCAATGGCCGATGTCGATTGCGCAAGAGTGATCGACCATCAGCAAGTCGTGGCGTGGGCTGCGAGCTTGAGTCAGCCTTGTCCTTTGCCAAAACCGCCGCCACAAAAAGCCAAAAGCCCATGACAGGTCATGGGCTTTTTCCTGCAGCTTGTCGCTAGCAGCTAGCCACTGTCCTTACAGGTAAAACGCCTTCAGCGGCGGAAAGCCGTTGAATTCCACCGCGCTGTAGCTGGTGGTGTAGGCGCCGGTGGACAGCCAGTACAGGCGGTCGCCGATGGCCAGGTTCAGCGGCAGGCCGTACTTGTAGTTCTCGTACATGATGTCGGCGCTGTCGCAGGTTGGGCCGGCGATGACCACTTCTTCCACTTCGCCTTTCTTCTCGG
Organism: Pseudomonas sp. B21-059; assembly: GCF_026016285.1. Lineage (NCBI taxonomy): Bacteria > Pseudomonadati > Pseudomonadota > Gammaproteobacteria > Pseudomonadales > Pseudomonadaceae > Pseudomonas > Pseudomonas sp. B21-059. The sequence goes on from NZ_CP087201.1 coordinate 955,331, forward strand.
TCCAGATCGGGAACTTGATGGACTCGTCCATGGTTTCGATCAGGCCGGAGAATTTGCCCACGTCGGTGTAGACCCAGCGCTCCACGGCGGTGCGGGATTTACGCGCCACCAGCACCACTTCGCTGACCAGGATGCCGGCGTTGGCAATCAGCGAACGGCCAGGCTCAAGGATGATTTCCGGCAGCTCGTCGCCGAAGTCTTCCTTGAGGAAGCGGATGATTTCCTCGGCGTAGGTTTCCAGGCTGTTGGTACGGGTGATGTAGTTGGCCGGGAAGCCACCGCCCATGTTGATCAGTTTGAGCTCGATGCCGTCTTCTTCCTTCAGGCGTTCGAAGATCACTTTGACCTTGGCGATCGCCGCGTCCCAGACGCTGATGTCGCGCTGTTGCGAACCCACGTGGAACGACACGCCGTAAGGCACCAGGCCCAGGTCGCGGGCGAGGATCAGCAGGTCCATGGCCATGTCGGTCTGGCAGCCGAATTTGCGCGACAGTGGCCAGTCGGCGGTGGTGGAGCCTTCGGTGAGGATGCGCACATAGACTTTCGAACCCGGGGCGGCCTTGGCGATGTTGCGCAGGTCGGCTTCGGAGTCGGTGGCATACAGACGCACGCCCTTCTCATAGAAGTAGCGGATGTCCTTGGATTTCTTGATGGTGTTGCCGTAGCTGATGTTGGCCGGGTTGACGCCGCGGCCCAGCACTTTGTCCAGCTCGTAGATCGAGGCGATGTCGAAGCTGGAGCCTTTTTCGTGCAGCAGGTCGATGATCTCGGCGGCCGGGTTGGCCTTGACCGCGTAGTAGACCTTGGCGAATTCGAAACCAGCGCGCAGGTCGTCATAGGCCTGGGCGATCATCTGGGTGTCGATGACCACGAACGGGGTTTCTTGCTGGTCGGCGAACGCCTTCATTTTTTGAAAGGTTTCGCGCGCGAAATAGTCTTCGACATTAATCGACATGCGTTGGGAGCTCCTACTGGCAAACGTTAGAAATCAATGGGTGCAAATCAGAACGTCCTCCGTATCCCCACTTTGGTTCGCCTACTTCCCAAGGCATGTCGCCGAAAGCAAAAAGGCCATGGGAAAGTTTCCCTTGGCCTTGCTGTCTCGTCGTCAGTACTTGAGCCGGATGGATCGTTTCCAGCATGGACGTTCGGCGCGAACTTTAGGTGGTGAGGGGCCTGAGATCAACAAAAAATGTCGCGTTTTTGCACTTGTCTGACGTGCGTAAACGACACCTCTCTTTGTAGCCGACACAGATGACGGACAGATGTTCCCGAAGATTTTCCAGGTGTTAAAAATACCTGCACGTTCGACGCTTTTGCGCGCCAAGTGTCTGGAAAGTATGAAGGCGTCAACATCGGCGACGTTAGCGACGAGAGGCTGGTCAGAGGAGGATCTTGGCTGCTTCGGAAGGTGTCGCCGGACGGCGTTCGCGGGGGCGGCTGTTGATATTTTTTTCCGCCATGTCAGTGAGCCGAAAAACCAGTGGCGAGGGCGCTTGCTCCCGATGAACTGCGCAGCAGTTCCACTCTTTTTGGCAAAGAGGGGCCGCTTCACGGCCCAGGTGCAGCAAGCGCCCTCGCCACAGGTTCGTTGTTGGCTATTTATTGATCAGGCGACCACTGCCTCAGCCGGCGAGACGATGTGGGTCTTCATCCCCCGCGAACGCCCGGAGCTCAGGTAGGCCGCAATGGATTCCTGGGTCACCTCACCGAGAAATACCCGCTCGGCATCCAGCACCGGCAGCCACGAACGGTTGAACTCGTACATGCGCGACAGAAGAATCCGCAGGTGTTCGTCGTAGGCGGCGGTGGCGTTGAATTCGCGCAGGAACTGGGCGCAGGTGCCGGTCTGACGGTGCAGGTCGCGACGGCGTACATAACCCAGGGCCTTGTTCTCGGCGCAGGTCACCACCACGTAGCGGCGGTCGTGTTCGTCCATCAGGTCCAGGGCCTCGGCTACCGGGGTTTCCGGGCTCACCGACGGAGCGTTGTCCGCGGCGTCTTCGGCCTTCACCAGCAGCAGGCGTTTCAAGGTGCTGTCCTGGCCGACGAAGTTGCTGACGAAGTCGTCCGCCGGGTGCGCCAGCAAGGTGTCCGGGTGATCGATCTGCAGCAGCTTGCCGGCGCGGAAGATGGCGATCTTGTCACCCAGCTTGATGGCTTCGTCGATGTCGTGGCTGACCATGATCACGGTCTTGTTTAGCGCGCGCTGCATCTCGAAGAACTCGTTCTGGATCATCTCGCGGTTGATCGGGTCCACCGCGCCGAAGGGCTCGTCCATCAGCAGCAGCGGGGCGTCCGCCGCCAGGGCGCGGATCACCCCGATGCGCTGTTGCTGGCCGCCGGACAGTTCCCGCGGATACCGATGCAGGTACTGCTTGGGTTCGAGCTTGATCATGCTCATCAGCTCACGGGCGCGGTCGTGGCATTTCTGCTTGTCCCAGCCCAGCAGCTTGGGCACCACCACGATGTTTTCCTCGATGGTCATGTTGGGGAACAGGCCGATCTGCTGGATCACATAGCCGATGTTGCGGCGCAGGGTGACTTCGTCGAGGTCGGTGGTGTCTTCGCCGTTGATCAGGATCTTGCCCGAGGTGGGCTTGATCAGGCGGTTGATCATCTTCAGCGTGGTGCTTTTGCCGCAGCCCGAAGGGCCGAGGAATACGCAAATTTCGCCTTCATTGACGGTCAGGCTTACGGAGTCAACGGCGGTGATGGTCTTGCCGTTGCTTTGGAAGGTCTTGGTCAGCTTTTGAAGTTCGATCATTTGAGCAGTCCTTTTGGTGTCAGCGAGCGTTGCAGCCATTGCAGAAGCAGGTCGGCGAAGATGGCCAGGAGACTGACCAGTAGCGCGCCGACGATCAGCATCGACATGTCGCTGCGGCTGATGGAAGCAAGAATGAGTACGCCCAGGCCGCCGGCGCCAATGGTGGCGGCGATGGTCATGACGCCGATGTTCATCACCACGGCGGTGCGCACCCCAGCGAGGATCACCGGCACCGCGATCGGCAGTTCGACCATGCGCAGGCGCTGGCCGAAGGTCATGCCGATGCCGCGGGCGGCTTCGCGGATGCCCGGCTCGACGCCGGTCAGGGCCAGGTAGGTGTTGCGCATGATCGGCAGCAGGGAATAGAGGAACACCGCCGTGATGGCCGGCAGCGGCCCCAGGCCCTGGCCGAACTTGGAGTAGAACGGCAGCAGCAGGCCGAACAGGGCGATGGAGGGAATGGTCAGCAGCACGGTGGCGCTGGCCTGCAACGGGCCGGCGAGGGTCGGGAAGCGGGTCATCAGGATGCCCAGGGGCACACCGAAGACAATCGCCAGGGTCACGGCGATGCCCACCAGGGTGATGTGCTGCCAGGTCAGGTGCAGGACCTGGGCCCAATCGAGATGGGAAAAGGCGTTCAAGAATTCCATGTCTTCTCCTCTCTATTAGTGGTTGATCGGATGCTGGCGCAGAAAATCTGCGGCCACGGCGGAAGGGCTTTCATGGTCGACGTCGACCCGCGCGTTCAGCTGGCGCATGGTTTCGTCGTCGAACAGCGCCGCCAGCGGCTTGAGATCGGCCGCCAATTGCGGGTGGGCGTCGAGATACGCCTGACGCACCACGGGGGCTGCGGTGTAGTCCGGGAAGTAATGCTTGTCGTCTTGCAGCAGCTTGAGCTTGAAGGCGTTGAGCCGACCGTCGGTGGTGTAGACCAAACCGGCAAATACCTGGCCATTGCGCAAGGCGGTGTAGACCAGGCCGGCGTCCATTTGCCGGGTGTTCTTGCGGGTCAGGTTCATGTCGTACAGCTTGACCATGCCGGCCAGGCCGTCGGAGCGGTTGGCGAACTCGGTGTCCAGGGCCACCAGGCGGTTTTCCTTGGGGTTTTCGGCCAGGGCTCGGGTCAGGTCGCTGATGCTGTTGATCTGTGGATGTTCCTTGGCCACGTTCTCCGGCAGGGCCAGGGCGTAGGTATTGCTGAACTTGGACGGCGCCAACCAGACCAGGCCTTTTTTCGCGTCGAGTTCTTTGACTCGGGCGTAGGACTGCTGGCTGTCGAGTTTCTCGTCGATGTGGTTGTAGGCCACCAGCGAGACCCCGGTGTATTCCCAGATCAGGTCCAGCTGGCCGCTTTCCTGGGCGCTGCGCGCCAGGTTGCTGCCCAGGCCGCCGGTGACGCGGGTGTCGTAACCCTTGCTGCGCAGGTACTGGGAGGTGATTTCCGCCAGCAGGGTCTGTTCGGTGAAGACCCGGGCACCAATGCGGATCAGTGGTTTTTCCGCGGCTTGCACCCATCCAGCGAAAAGCAGGATGCAGCCGAGTATCAGGCTTGTTTTTTTCATGTTCATTCCTTGGCGCTTACGGACTTAGGACGGGCGCAGACCACGTTCCAGCCAGAGGCGGCTGGCCAGGGTGACCAGACCGTCGAGGAGCAAGGCCAGCAGCGCGGTACAGGCGGCGCCGAGCAGCAATTGCGGCTGATTGTTCAGGGCGATGCCGGGGAAGATCAGGCTGCCCAGGCTGTTGGCGCCGATCAGGAAGGCCAGGGGCGCGGTGCCGACGTTGATCGCCAGGGCCACCCGCACGCCACCGATGATGATCGGCACGGCGTTGGGCAATTCGACTTTCCACAGCACCTGGCGCGGGGTCATGCCGATGCCGACGGCGGCTTCCTTGAGGGAACCCTGGACGTTTTTCAGGCCTTCGTAGGTGTTACGCACGATGGGCAGCAAGGAGGCGAGGAACAACGCGAAGATGGCCGGGCCACTGCCGATGCCGAGAATCCCCAGGGCGATGGCCAGGACGGCCAGAGGGGGGACGGTGTTACCGATGTTGAACACTTGCATGAAGCGTTCGGCGCGTCCGACCATGCTCGGGCGGCTGAGGAAGATGCCGGCGGGGATGCCCACGAGCAGTGCGGCGAGCATGGACGCCAGGACCAGGAACAGATGAGCTTGCAGGTAGAACAACAGATCGTCGCGGTAGTGTTCGATCGTCGTGATGCCGATCCAGTGGACCAGCAGGGCCAGGAGGGCGATTACCGCAGCGCCTCCTATCAGCCCTTTGCCATAGCGAATAGCCACAGGCGGACTCCTTTTTTCAGTCGGCGGGCACTTTCCCGTGTGGCAAGGCCATTCCTGGCTGCCGCGAAAGTACGCGCGAAAAGCAGCTCGTCGAGTGCCGGCAAAGCGGCGGGTGAACGAGCCATGAGCGCAGCTTCGTCAAGCTAACGTGCTGATATTTCAGCCCCTGACGACAGCGCGTGACAGGGGAGTGGACGTCTCCACGTTTTAAAAGGTTCCATACTTGGCAGCATTTAGCCACCGTTTATCTGCCGCGCGGTGGCCTGGGCGACGGGGGCAGCGGTGGCCCGCAAGGCTTTGTGTGGGCTATAATCTGCGCCCTTTTTTGATCACCGCCAGGCGATTTCCCATGACCAACCAGGCCGCCGAAGTCGCGAAACGCCGCACTTTCGCCATTATTTCCCACCCGGATGCGGGTAAGACCACCATCACCGAAAAGCTCTTGCTGATGGGCAAGGCGATTGCGGTGGCGGGTACGGTCAAATCGCGTAAGTCCGACCGCCATGCCACTTCCGACTGGATGGAGATGGAGAAGCAGCGGGGTATTTCCATTACCACGTCGGTCATGCAGTTCCCCTATCGCGAACACATGATCAACCTGCTGGACACCCCGGGCCACGAAGACTTCTCGGAAGATACCTATCGCACTCTGACTGCCGTGGACTCGGCGCTGATGGTGCTCGACGGCGGTAAGGGCGTTGAGCCACGGACCATCGCCCTGATGGACGTCTGCCGGCTGCGGGATACGCCCATCGTCAGCTTCATCAACAAACTCGACCGCGATATTCGCGACCCGATCGAGCTGCTGGACGAAATCGAAGCGGTGCTGAAGATCAAGGCCGCGCCTATCACCTGGCCGATCGGTTGCTACCGCGACTTCAAGGGTGTGTACCACCTGGCGGGCGACTACATCATCGTCTACACCCCGGGCCACGGCCACGAACGTACCGAAACCAAGATCATCGAGAAACTCGACTCCGACGAAGCCCGTGCCCACCTGGGTGACGAGTACGAGCGTTTCATCGAGCAGTTGGAACTGGTGCAGGGTGCCTGCCACGAGTTCAACCAGCAGGAGTTCCTCGACGGCCAGTTGACCCCGGTGTTCTTCGGTACCGCCCTGGGCAACTTCGGTGTCGATCACGTACTCGATGCCGTGGTGGACTGGGCGCCGCTGCCGCTGGCTCGTGTTGCCAACGAGCGCAGCGTCGCCCCCCAGGAAGAGAAATTCAGCGGTTTCGTGTTCAAGATCCAGGCGAACATGGACCCCAAGCACCGCGACCGTATCGCCTTCATGCGCATCTGCTCGGGCAAGTACGAGAAGGGTATGAAGATGCGCCACGTACGCACCGGCAAGGACGTGCGCATCGGCGACGCCCTGACCTTCTTCTCCTCCGAGCGTGAACAGCTGGAAGAAGCCTACGCTGGCGACATCATCGGCCTGCACAACCACGGCACCATCCAGATCGGCGATACCTTCACCGAAGGCGAGGCCCTGGGCTTCACCGGTATCCCGCACTTCGCCCCGGAACTCTTCCGCCGCGTGCGCCTGAAGGACCCGCTCAAGTCCAAGCAACTGCGCCAGGGCCTGCAACAGCTGGCCGAAGAAGGCGCGACCCAGGTGTTCTTCCCGGAGCGCAGCAACGACATCATCCTCGGCGCCGTGGGTGTGCTGCAGTTCGATGTGGTGGCCAGCCGCCTGAAGGAGGAATACAAGGTGGAGTGCTCCTATGAGCCGATCACCGTATGGTCCGCCCGCTGGATTGAGTGCAGCGACAAGAAGAAGCTGGAAGAGTTTTCCAACAAGGCGGTGGAAAACCTGGCTTTGGACGGCGGTGGTCACCTGACTTACCTGGCGCCGACCCGGGTCAACCTGGCGCTGATGGAAGAGCGCTGGCCAGACGTGAAATTCCGCGCCACCCGCGAACATCACTAAGTTCGCCTGTAACACCCCAAGCCCCGCTGTGCAGACAGCGGGGCTTTTTGTTGCGCGCAGGACAGGCCCGCCGCCCCGTAGGAGCTGGCTTGCCAGCGAAGGCGGCGGACGCGGCGGTGCATGGCTTGCGGGCCTCTTCGCCGGCAAGCCGGCTCCTACCGGTTGTGGTGTATTTCAGGGAGCGCCGTTAGTCGGAAGGGCCCGGCAGGTTTGGCTGTCGATAGCCTGCTATCTGGAAAAGCCGGGATATCGGGACTAGGTTTCAGACAGTGCTGTGACCTTCGCAAGGTTGGGCGCAGCCTTTGATGATTCACCTGTGAAGGATGGAATCGGCTATGAATCTTTTTCAACGCACGCTGTTGCTGATCAAAGTGCTGGTGATGCTGTCGCTCGGAACCTCGGCGGCCTGGGCTCACAATCTGCTGGAGGTCAAGGAGCCGGGCTTTTCGTCGACCATAGGCGAACCGGAACAGATGCTCGCCCAGTCCGAGTCGGAACCGGGGGATGAAGGGCAGGGGGGCAGTTCGGGCGATGACGATCAGACCACCGACGATGACGACGAGGGTGACAGCCAGAGCTAAAAGAAAACCCCTGGCCACGGACTGATGCGCAATCCATTGCCAGGGGCGAGTGGAACACTGTACAGGCGCTCCCGGAGTGTTTCGGGAGCGCCTTTTTCATGTCCGCTTAAACCACAAACTGCTCGGCGTAGTGGCAAGCCACCTGGCGGCTGTCGAGCTGGCGCAGGGCCGGCTCTTGCGTGCTGCAACGCTCGGTGGCGTAGGGGCAGCGCTTGTGGAAGGCACAGCCGGGTGGCGGGTTCAGCGGGTTGGGCAATTCGCCGACGATCTTGATCTTCGGCTTGTCCGGGTCCGGATGGATGGTTGGGGTCGCCGACAGCAGCGCCTGGGTGTAGGGATGCAGGGGGCGGGTGTAGATGTCCTCCTTGGGGCCCATTTCCACCGGCCGGCCGAGGTACATCACCAGCACCTGGTCGGCGACGTGACGCACCACCGCCAGGTTGTGGGAGATGAACACGTAGGCGGTGTTGAATTCCTGTTGCAGGTCCATGAACAGGTTCAGCACCTGGGCCTGGATCGACACGTCCAGGGCCGAGGTTGGCTCATCCGCCACCAACACCTTGGGTTGCAGCATCATCGCCCGGGCCAGGGCAATGCGCTGGCGCTGGCCGCCGGAGAACATATGTGGGTAGCGCTGGTAATGCTCGGGGCGCAGGCCCACCTGCTTCATCATCGCCTGGACTTTTTCCCGGCGTTCGGCGGCGGACAGCTTGGTGTTGATCAAGAGCGGCTCGGCCAGTTGATCGCCAATCTTCTGCCGTGGGTTGAGCGAGGCATAAGGGCTCTGGAACACCATCTGCACGTCTTTGCGCAGTTGCTTGCGCTGGGCCTTGTCGGCGCCGGCCACTTCCTGGCCGGCGATTTTCAGCGAGCCGGAAGAGGGTTCCTCGATCAGGGTCAGGGCCCGGGCCAGGGTGGACTTGCCGCAGCCGGACTCGCCGACCACGGCCAGGGTCTTGCCGGCTTCCAGTTCAAAGGACACGCCGTTGAGGGCACGCACGGTGGCATGGCCCTTGAACAGGCCACGGGACACTTCGTAGTGACGGGTCAGGTCGCGGGCGGTAAGAACGACGGCCATTACGCCACCTCCTGATTGAGCGGGTAGAAGCAGCGCACCAGGCTGGCGGCTTTCGGGTCGAGGCTGGGGCGTTGCTGACGGCAGTTGTCCTGAGCATAGGGACAGCGTGGCGACAGCAGGCAGCCTTGTGGGCGGTCATAACGCCCGGGGACGATACCCGGCAGGGTCGAGAGGCGGGTGGCGCCCAGGCTGTGCTCGGGAATCGCCGCCAGCAGCGCTTCGCTGTAAGGGTGCGCGGGGATGTCGAACAGCTGCGGCACCTGGCCGACTTCCACGGCTTGCCCGGCGTACATCACGCAGACGCGCTGGGCGGTTTCGGCCACCACGGCCAGGTCGTGGGTGATCAGCACCAGGCCCATGTTCTGCTCTTTCTGCAGGTTGAGCAGCAGGTCCATGATCTGCGCCTGGATGGTCACGTCCAGAGCGGTGGTGGGTTCGTCGGCGATCAGCAGCTTGGGTTCGCCGGCAATCGCCATGGCGATCGCCACCCGTTGGCTCATGCCGCCGGACAGCTGGTGCGGGTAGGCGTCCATGCGGCTGGCAGCGCCGGGGATCTCGACCTTCTCCAGCAGTTCGATGGCGCGCTTGCGCGCGGCCTTGGCGGACATCTTCAGGTGCAGGCGCAGCACTTCCTCGATCTGGAAGCCCACGGTGTAGCTGGGGTTGAGCGCGGTCATCGGGTCCTGGAAGACCATGGCCAGGTCCTTGCCGACGATCTGCCGGCGCTGGCGGGCGCTGAGCTTGAGCATGTCGCGGCCGTCGAAGCTCAAGGCATCGGCGGTGACGATGCCTGGGTGCTCGATCAGCCCCATCAGCGCCATCATGGTCACCGATTTGCCGGAGCCGGACTCGCCGACGATGGCCAGCACTTCGCCCTTGTCGACCTTGAGGTCGAGGCCGTCCACCACCGGCACCGCCGTGGCATCGCCGAAGCGTACGTTGAGATTCTTGATTTCTAGCAATGACATGGGAATCTCCTCAGGCGGCGTTCTTGAGTTTCGGGTCCAGCGCATCGCGCAGGCCGTCGCCCATCAGGTTGATTGCCAGCACGCTGAGCAAAATGGTCAGACCCGGCAGGCTCACGACCCACCAGGCGCGTTCGATGTAGTCCCGGGCCGAGGCCAGCATGGTGCCCCACTCTGGAGTTGGCGGTTGCACGCCCAGGCCGAGGAAGCCCAGGGCGGCGGCGTCGAGGATGGCCGAGGAGAAGCTCAAGGTGGCCTGGACGATCAGTGGCGCCATGCAATTGGGCAGCACGGTGATGAACATCAGGCGCGGCAGGCCGGCACCGGCCAGGCGCGCGGCGGTCACGTAGTCGCGGTTCAGTTCGCCCATCACCGCGGCACGGGTCAGGCGCACATAGGACGGCAGGGACACCACGGCAATGGCGATCACGGTGTTGATCAGGCCTGGGCCGAGGATGGCGACGATGGCCACGGCCAGCAGCAGCGAAGGCAGGGCCAGCATGATGTCCATCAGGCGCATGATGGTCGGGCCCAGCAAGCGCGGGAAGAAACCGGCGAACAGCCCCAGGAGGATGCCCGGGATCAGCGACATCACCACCGATGACAAACCGATCAGCAACGACAGCCGCGAACCCTGGATCAGGCGCGACAGCAGGTCGCGACCCAGCTCATCGGTGCCCAGCAGGAACTGCATCTGCCCGCCTTCGAGCCAGGCCGGCGGCGTCAGCAGGAAGTCGCGGTACTGCTCGCTGGGGTTGTGCGGCGCCACCCAAGGGGCGAACAGCGCGCAGAACACGATCAGCAGCATGAACAGCAGGCCGGCCACCGCGCCTTTGTTGCGCGAAAAGTGCTGCCAGAATTCTTTGTAAACGGACGGATAGAGCAGGCTTTGATCGACTGCTACTGAGGAAGTTGGAGTGCTCATTAGTCTTGATCTCAGCGCTGGTGACGGATGCGTGGGTTGGCAAAGCCGTAGAGGATGTCCACCACGAAGTTGACCATGATCACCAGGCAGGCGATCAGCAGGATGCCGTTCTGCACCACGGGATAGTCCCGGGCGCCGATGGCTTCGATCAGCCACTTGCCGATTCCCGGCCAGGAGAAGATGGTTTCGGTCAGCACGGCGCCGGCCAGCAGGGTGCCGACTTGCAGGCCAACCACCGTGAGCACCGGAATCAGTGCGTTACGCAAGCCGTGGACGAATACCACCCGCGCAGGCGACAGGCCCTTGGCCTTGGCGGTGCGGATGTAGTCTTCACGCAGCACTTCGAGCATCGAGGAGCGAGTCATCCGCGCGATCACCGCCAGGGGAATGGTGCCCAGAACGATGGCCGGCAGGATCAGGTGATGCAGGGCGTCGAAGAAGGCGTCGGTGTCTTTGGCCAGCAGGGTGTCGATGAGCATGAAGCCGGTTTTCGGCTCGATGTCGTAGAGCAGGTCGATGCGTCCGGACACCGGGGTCCAGCCCAGGCTCACCGAGAAGAACATGATCAGGATCAGGCCCCACCAGAAGATCGGCATCGAGTAACCCGCCAGCGAGATGCCCATGACCCCATGGTCGAACAGGGAGCCTCGCTTGAGGGCGGCGATCACCCCGGCCAGCAGCCCGAGGATGCCGGCGAACAGCAGGGCGGCCATGGACAGTTCCAGGGTCGCGGGGAACAGCGAAGTGAATTCGCTCCACACACTGGTGCGGGTGCGCAGGGATTCGCCCAGGTCACCGTGGGCGAGCTTGCCGATGTAGTCCAGGTATTGGGCATACAGCGGTTTGTTCAATCCAAGGCGTTCCATTGCCTGGGCATGCATCTCGGGGTCGACCCGACGTTCGCCCATCATGACTTCCACGGGGTCGCCGGGAATCATGCGTATCAAGGCGAAGGTCAGCAAGGTGATGCCGAAGAATGTGGGGATCAACAACCCCACACGGCGGGCAATAAAACTAAACATCTTCTGAAGTACCTCAATCAGCCGGTTAGGCGTTCCCGCCGCCCTTGGGGTCAAGGGCGGCGGGCGTTTCTTATCACTTCACTTGGGTGGTCGCGAAGTTGTTGGTGGTCAGGGGGCTCTGGTGGTAACCCTCGACGTTCTTGCGCATGGCGGTGAACATCTTCGGATAGGCCATGGGAATCCACGGTTGATCCTGTTGGAAAATCAGCAACGCCTTTTCATAGAGCTCTGCGCGTTTGGCAGGTTCAGCGTCGGAACGGGCCTGGTCGATCAGGTCCTGGAACTCCTTGTTGCACCAGCGGGCGTAGTTTTCGCCGTTCTTGGCGGCGTCACAACTCAGGTTCGGGGTCAGGAAGTTGTCCGGATCGCCGTTGTCACCTGCCCAGCCGGCCGACACCATATCGTGTTCGCCGTTTTTCGCACGCTTGAGCATCTCGCCCCACTCCATGACGCGGATCTCGAGCTTGAGGCCGATCTTGGCCAGGTCAGCCTGCATCATCTGGGCCCCCAGCAAAGGGTTGGGGTTGGTTGGGCCACCGCCATTGCGGGTGAACAGGGTGATGACCGTGCCATCCGGCACGCCGGCTTCCTTGAGCAGGGCACGGGCCTTGTCCAGGTCCCGGGCCGGGTTCTGCAGGCTGGTGTTGAAGCCCAGCAAGGTCGGAGGATAAGGGCCGGTACCCACCAGGGCGTTGCCTTTGCCATAGAGACTGTTGACGTAGGCTTCCTTGTCGAAGGCGATGTCGATGGCTTTGCGCACTCGCACGTCGCTCATGTATTTGCGCGTGGTGTTCATGGCGATGTAGCCGGTGGTCATGGCGGCCAGCTCGTCGACCTTGAGGTTGGCGTCGGCCTTGATGCTGGGGATGTCATCGGGCTTGGGGTACAGGGCGATCTGGCATTCGTTGGCCTTGAGCTTCTGCAGGCGCACGTTGTTATCGGTGGTAATTGCCAGCACCAGCGGGTCCGCCGGTGCCTTGCCCCGGAAGTAGTCCGGGTTGGCCTTGAAACGGACCTGGGCGTCCTTGGCGTAACGCGTGAAAATGAACGGGCCGGTGCCGATGGGCTTGCTGTTGAGGTCGGCTGTCTTGCCTTCCTTGAGCAGCTTGTCGGCGTATTCCGCCGGGAAAATTGAAGAGAAGGCCATGGCGATGTCGGCCAGGAACGGTGCCTCGCGGCGGGTCAGGGTGAAGACCACGGTGTGGTCGTCAGTCTTCTCGACACTTTTGAGCAGTTCCTTGAAACCCATGCTTTCGAAATAGGGGAAGCCGACGCTGGATTTGTCATGCCAGGGATGCTTCGGGTCCAGTTGACGCTGGAAGCTCCAGAGCACGTCGTCGGCGTTCATGTCGCGGGTTGGGGTGAAGTAGTCGGTGGTGTGGAACTTGACGCCTTTGCGCAGGTGGAAAGTGTATTGCAGGCCGTCCGGGCTGATCTCCCAGGACTCCGCCAGGGCGGGCTGGATGTCCGTGGTGCCGGGCTTGAAGTCCACCAGGCGGTTGAAGATGGTTTCCGCCACCGCATCGGCAGTGACTGCAGTCGTGTACTGGACCATATCGAAGCCTTCCGGGCTGGCTTCGGTACAGACCACCAAGGGTTTGGCCGCGACGCCCATGGCGACGCTCAGCAGTGCGGCGCCCATGGCCGCTCTCAGGGGAAGCATTTTCATCAAGAACCCTCTGCAATCAATTGAACCAGATTAGCTTGAATGGCGGATTCGTCATGAGTCCGCCCTTCAACTGGTGGGTTAGAGAATATTGAACGGGATGGTGGTGACCAGACGGAATTCATTGATGTTGCCGTCGGCCTGGTTCTCGCTCGCACGGTGAGTGGTGTAGGTGGCGCGGATCGCCGTGGCTTTCAGCGGGCCGCTCTGCACGGCGTAGGAAGCACCGATGCCGTATTCGTAGTGGTGTTCGCCGTCCATTTTCTTCACGTCGTAGGCCGTGCCGGTGTAATGGGTGCCGTCGATGCCCCAGCCACGGGCCTGGTAGATGTTGAACTTCAGGCCGGGTACGCCGTATTCGGCCATGTTCAGACCGTAGGCGATCTGGAAGGATTTCTCGTTCGGGCCGTTGAAGTCCGAGAGCAGGGAGTTGGCCAGGTAGATGCCGTTGGTTTCGTGCAGGTAGTCGAAGTACTCGTTGCCGCTGACTTCCTGGTACGAGAAGGTCAGGCTATGGGCCTGGTGGGTCAGGCCGAGAGACAGGGAGTAGGTATCGTTGTCGATATTGCCCATCTCTTTCTTGCCGGTGTCGACGGTCTTGTAGTAGTTCAGCCCGGTGGTCAGGCTCAGTACCGAGCTGTCGCCCAGCTCGTGGGTGCCGCCGAAGTAGTACTGGTTCCAGAAGTCTTCCACCTTGGAGGCGTAGAGGCTGGTCTTCAGGCTTTTCAGCGGCTGGTAGTTGAGGCCGACGATGCTCACGCGGTCGGTCTCGGCGGTGTTGTTGGTGTATTCGGAGCGGAATTTCGACAGGCTCTGTTCGGTCCGTGGCGATACCCGGTCGAAGGTGCCGGCATCGAACGACAGGTTGTTGAATTCTTCGCTGTGGATGCTCACCCCTTCAAAGCTCGAAGGCAGTGCACGGTTGCCGATGACATCGACGATTGGCGTGCTGAAGTTCTGCCGGCCGGCGGTCAGGGTGGTGTTGGACACGCGGAACTTGACGTTGGCCAGGCCCAGCTTGCTCCACTGGCCCACGGCATCGCCGTCGGAATGGGTCAGGGTGCGGTTGTTCTTGCCGGCGATGTGCTTGCGGTCACGATCCAGGGCAATGGCGTTGTAGGCTGCGACTTCGGTGCTGACGCCCACGGTGCCTTCGGTGAAGCCGGAGCTGTAGTTGAGAATGGTGCCCTGGACCCAGTTGATGCGGCGTGGGGTCGAGGTTGCTTGACCGTTATGGTTGTACGAAAAACGATCATCGCGACGTTTCAGCTCGTTGGCGTACCAGTTGCGGGTGGTCCCCGACAGGCTTTGCCCTTCGATGAAGCCTTTGGCCTCCGCCTGGGCATTGGTGCTGTTCTGTACAGTCGGGACGAAGTCCTGGCTGACGTTCTCCGCATAGGCCGTGGCGGTGATGCTACTGATAGCCAAGGCTAACAATGCGCTGCTGCTCAGTTTCATGGGTGAAGCTCCTTTGTTTTCTTTTTTAGATGCCGGTTTTTTTGGGCCGGCTGGTTTTTGGAACTCATTCATGGCATCGCAAACGTTTGCACGCGGCTCAATCGCCGAATTCAGGCAAAGCGCCTGCGTGAGGGCGAGAGTCGCCCTCAGGGTTCTGGCTCATCGGTTATGGGGTCAGGCTGACACCTGAGAAGGAGTTGCGGCCGAAGGGACTGACCTTGAAACCCTCGACTTTCGCACTCAACGGCTGGTTGATCGTCGAGTGGGCCACAGGCGTGATCGGCACTTGCTGCTTGAGCAACTGCTGGGCCTGCTTATAGAGCTCGGTGCG
This sequence comes from Pseudomonas sp. B21-059, assembly GCF_026016285.1. NCBI lineage: Bacteria > Pseudomonadati > Pseudomonadota > Gammaproteobacteria > Pseudomonadales > Pseudomonadaceae > Pseudomonas > Pseudomonas sp. B21-059. Next base: position 970,360 of record NZ_CP087201.1, read on the forward strand.
CTGTTCACGGTCGGTGACGACCTTGGCTTGCTTGATCAACTGGTCGTATTGCGGGTCGCACCACATGGAGTAGTTGTTGCCGCCGATGGCGTCACAGCTGTACAGGGTGCCGAGCCAGTTGTCCGGGTCACCGTTGTCTCCGGTCCAGCCGATCAGGCTGATGTCGTGTTCGCCGTTTTTGGTGCGCTTGATGTATTCGCCCCATTCGTAGCTGACGATCTTCACCTTGAGGCCGATCTTCGCCCAGTCGGACTGGAGCATTTCGGCCATCAGCTTGGCGTTGGGGTTGTAGGGGCGTTGCACGGGCATGGCCCAGAGGGTGATTTCCGTGCCTTCCTTGACCCCGGCAGCCTTGAGCAGCTCACGGGCCTTTTCCGGGTTGTAGGCAGCGTCCTTGACCGTCTCGTCGTAGGACCACTGGGTGGGCGGCATGGCGTTCACCGCCAACTGGCCGGCGCCCTGGTACACGGCATTGAGGATGCTCTGCTTGTTCACCGCCATGTCCAGTGCCTGGCGCACTTCGAGGCGGTCGAAGGGTTTGTGTTGCACGTTGTAGGCGATGTAGCCGAGGTTGAAGCCGGGCTTCTCGATGACTTGCAGTTTCGGGTCGTTTTTCAGGGCATCGATGTCGGCGGGACGCGGGTGCAGGGTCACCTGGCATTCGCCGGCGCGCAGCTTCTGCACGCGTACCGAGGCATCGGTGTTGATGGCGAAGATCAGCCTGTCGAGCTTGACCCGGCTCGGGTCCCAGTAATGCGGGTTGGCGGCGTAGCGGATCTGCGAGTCTTTCTGGTAGCGCTGGAACACGAAAGGTCCGGTGCCGATGGGTTGCTGGTTGATCTGGCTGGGCGTGCCGGCCTTGAGCAGTTGCTCGGCGTATTCGGCGGAGAGGATCGCGGCAAAGCTCATGGCCAGGTTCTGGATGAACGCGGCGTCCACGGTGTTGAGGGTCATGACCACGGTCATGGGGTCGGTTTTTTCGACCTTGGCGATGTTCTTGTTCAGGCTCATGCCGTTGAAGTAGGGAAACTCCGTTGGATAAGCCTTACGGAACGGATGTTCGGCGTCGAGCATGCGATTGAAGGTGAACAGCACGTCGTCGGCGTTGAGGTCACGGCTGGGCTTGAAGTAGGGAGTGCTGTGGAACTTCACCCCTTCACGCAGGTGAAAGCTGTACTTGAGGCCGTCCTCGGAAATATCCCAGCTCTTGGCCAGGGCCGGCAGTACGTTGGTTGCGCCTTTTTCGAACTCCACGAGGCGGTTGTACAACGGCTCGGCGGCATCGTTGTCGGTGGCGGTGGTGTACTGCGCGGTGTCAAAGCCTGCGGGGCTGCCTTCGGAACAGAACACCAGGCTGCGGTCGGCAGCGCTGCAGATCGAACTGGTGGCCAGCAGGGCCGAGAAAATCAGCGAATGACGCATGACGGTCCATCTCCATTTTTTGTTGTGATGATCAATGGACCCTGGCTCCTTCCTGGAGCCTGTACAGGCCATTGATGCCAAACCATGGCTGCAGCAAATGCCCACCGATAGACGCAGTTTTGCCATGCCTCGACGTTAGGAGCCGAAGGCTGGGTCGTATATGCGCTGTACCTGAAAGGCTTGTAGGAATCGGCTCTAAATTCGAAAGATCACGTCCAAAAGGACGCAATCTCGACCCCAGGGCCGGACGCTTTCAGGGGGGGCGGTAAAACAACGGCGACGCCAGGGACGTCGCCGTTGCAGAACCTTATTTGCCGATGCCTACGCCGTAGAAGGAGTTCAAGCCAAAGGGGCTGATCTTGAAATCCTGCACGTTGGCGCGCATGGGTTGGAACACCGTCGAGTGAGCGATAGGTGTCATCGGAACGGCATCTTTGAGGATGTGTTGCGCCTGCTTGTACAGCTCGGTGCGTTTGGCCACATCCGACGTGGCCTTGGCTTGCTTGATCAGGGCGTCATAAGGCTTGTCGCACCATTTCGAGAAGTTGTTGCCGTTCATTGCATCGCAACCGAACAGGGTGCCGAGCCAGTTGTCGGGGTCACCATTGTCGCCGCTCCAGCCGATGATCATCGCCTGGTTCTCGCCGCCTTTGGAGCGCTTGATGTACTCGCCCCACTCGTAGCTGACGATGTTGACCTTGAGACCGATCTTGGCCCAGTCGGACTGCAGCATCTCGGCCATCAGTTTGGCGTTCGGGTTGTACGGGCGCTGTACCGGCATGGCCCAGAGGGTGATCTGGGTGCCTTCCTTGATGCCCGCTTCCTTGAGCAACTGCTTGGCTTTCTCGGGATCGTACTTGGCGTCCTTGATGCTGGTGTCGTAGGACCATTGGGTCGGCGGCATGGCGTTGACCGCCAGTTGGCCGGCGCCCTGGTAGACCGAGTCGATGATCTGCGGCTTGTTGACGGCCATGTCCAGTGCCTGGCGAACCTTGAGGTCAGCCAGCGGGTTGGCGTCGGTGCGGCCCTTGAGCACCGGCATCACGTTGTAGGCGATGTAGCCCAGGTTGAAGCCTGCCTGTTCAGGCATCTTCAGGGTCTTGTCTTCCTTGAGCGCCTTGAGGTCGGCCGGGCGCGGGAAGAGGGTGATCTGGCATTCGTTCTTCTTCAGCTTCTGGATGCGCACCGATGGGTCGGTGGTGATGGCGAAGATCAGGTTGTCGATCTTCACGTCTTCAGGTTTCCAGTAGTCCTTGTTGCCGGTGTAGCGGATGTTGGAGTCTTTCTGGTAGCTCTTGAAAACGAAGGGACCTGTGCCGATCGGCTTCTGGTTGATATCGCTGGTCTTGCCTTCCTTGAGCAGCTTGTCGGCGTACTCGGCGGACTGGATGGAGGCAAAGCTCATGGCCAGGTTCTGGATGAATGCGGCATCAACGGTTTTCAGGGTGAACTTGACGGTCTTGTCGTCGACTTTCTCGACCTTGGTGATGTTGGTGTCCATCCCCATGTCGGTGAAATACGGGAATTCGGTCGGGTATGCCTTACGGAACGGCATGTCCTTGTCGATCATGCGGTTGAAGGTGAACAGCACGTCGTCGGCGTTGAAGGTACGGGTCGGGGTGAAGTACGGCGTGGTGTGGAACTTGACCCCTTCGCGCAGGTGGAAGGTGTAGGTCAGACCGTCGTCCGAGATGTCCCAACTGGTGGCCAGGCCCGGAATGACTGCGGTGCCGCCACGTTCGAACTGGCTGAGGCGGTTGTAGAGGGTTTCGGCTGAGGCGTCGAAGTCGGTTCCGGTGGTGTACTGGCCAGGGTCGAAACCGGCCGGGCTCCCTTCAGAGCAGAACACCAGGTTAGTCGCCGCGTGGGCGAAGGGGGTGCTGGCCAGCAAGCCGGCACTGACTAAAAACGGAAGGACTGCTTTTTTGAACATGGTGGCCTCATGATTTGTTGTCATTTTTGGAGTAGAGGGCGACCTTGTGAGTCGACCCGCCGATACTTATGCAGCCCTCATACCCATTGCAAGATGCAGGGCCGACACAAGTCTCAAAGAGTGGAACGAACGTACACGAATGACGCATTTGTATAAATGTTGACGCATTTGACCGTTTGCGCAGGTCTTTTCTGGTGCATGCATTGCTTTTCTATTGGGCAAACAGGGCTGTTCGCGCCCCCGCTTGGTGCATCAATGGAACGGGTGCCGACCGGCTTGTGCTTGAGCCGCCAGACCTTTTCAGGCAGGCGCAAATCTTCGACGCATCCGGTTGACCGGATGGCGTAGAACGACGGTGTGGGGGAGGCCGTTGGAGACGGTTGCCCGGGACCTTGCAGGCGATGGCGAATGGACAGCGCATCGTCGGCGGTGTTGAAGTCGCGGCTCGCAGTGAAGTTGTCACTGTGGAGGTTGCTGGTGGCGCGTGACAGTGGCGTGTCGAGGATCAGCCCCGCTGTCTGCCAAACCTGAAGCGGAAAGGTCTTACGCATGCAAACCTCATTTTTTCTTTTTCTAGGGCATATCTGAGGATTGGCCTTGTGGGCCGCGGTAACTCGCCTTTCTATGGGGCGTGAATGCAGCCCCATGGACCCTGTGCGGCGATGGCGATCACTTGTTGTGTTGTTGTTTGTCAATTCGCCGATGCCGAAATTAAGTCATGCTGAAATCGTGGTCAACGAAAATTAAGCCTGACTAACATTTCTCTTGCGCACAGGTACGTCTGTAAAGTTCGGCAGGCGACTGCGGGTGGGGCTTACGCCGCCGAATGGTCGTCGAACAGGCCCATGGTCGTGACCGTCAGGACTTCCGCCGGGCCGTTGCCGACATTGGCCAGGCAGTGGGTCTTGGTCGAGTCGAAGTGCACCGAGTCGCCGGCACCAAGTGGATATTGCTGACCTTCGATGGTGTAGACGATCTGTCCCGAAAGAACGTAGGAAAACTCAGAGCCATCGTGGGAGATCAGTTCCGACTGATAGCCCACCGGGATGTTCATTTTCACCGCGTTGATCAGGTTGCCGGGAAAGGAGCTGGACAGCCGTTCGTAGGCCAGTGGCTGACCTTCGATGGTGTAGCGCACGCGCTTGCCGTCATGGGAGTCGGGTTGCGCCTGGGTCGGCTGGTCGAACAGAGCGTTCAGCGGAACGTTCAGCGACTTGGCAATGTTGACCAGAGACGAGATCGATACACCGGTGAGATTGCGTTCCGCTTGGGAGAGGAAACTGGCGGTCAGGCCGGATTCACTGGCAATTTGGCGCAGGGTTTTCTTGGCGGCGCGGCGATAGCGGCGCAGGCGTTCGCCGATGCGATCTGCGGTCATTAGAGCGACTCTTATAGGAAAGAAGCATTATACCCGGCAGACACCCATGACGCCTGGCAGGCGCAATACCGAGGTGCGTAACTTTAGCATCACCCTGGTGGCCGAACGCACCTACCCTGAGCCGAGTTCGTCGGGTGCCGGTTGAAATGCCTGGTCACGAAAAACGGCGGTGACCTCGGTTTGCGCTGGAGGTTACCGCCGTTGGGGGACGCTGGGAGAGGTTTACGGCATCAGCACTTCGATGGCGCCGTCGGCGGTCATGCTGACCTGGCTGGTGCCAGCCTCGACTTCTGGAGTCACGGGCGCCGAATCCATGCTGGCGGCCTTCATCATCATTGGCGCACGCAGGTAGGGCTGTGGATAACCGTTGCTGTTGAGGTTCAGGTTGACGATTTTGTAGCCCTTGCCACCCAGGGCTTCGGTGGCCAGTTGAGCACGGGCCTTGAACGCCTTGACCGCGTCCTTGAGCAGGGCATCTTCGCTGGCCTTGCGGGTCGGGTCGGCGATGGCGAAGTCCATGCCAGCCATTTTCAGGTCGCCCAGCAGTTCGCCGGTGAGCTTGGACAAGGCGGCGAAGTCGGAGCTTTCCAGGCGCAGTTCGGCGCGCTCACGCCAGCCGGTGATCTTCTGGCCTTTATCGTCGTAGATCGGGTAGCTGTTGCGGCTGCCCTGGCGCAGCGTCACATCCTTGACCTGGCGGGCCTGACCCAGGGCCTTGTTCATGGTGCTGGTGATTTCTGCAGCAAGCTTGGCCGGGTCGCTGTTCTGCGACTCGCTGTAGAGGGTCACGATCATCAGGTCCCGTGCCACTTCCTGGCTGACTTCGGCACGCAGGGAAATCTGGTTGTAGTGCAATTCATCGGCGGCCAGGGCGGGCAGACTGGTGAGGGTGCCGGCGCTGAGGGCCAGAAGGGCGAGGCTGCGACTGAAATGCTGCATGGAAACTCCTTGAGTGCGGTCCGCAGGATCAGCTCAGAGCCTGCGTGAAACATTCAGACAGTGTGGGGCTGCGGCAAGTTTCAAGCCGCAAGCTGCATGTTGAGAGCCAATACGCTTGTAGCTCAAAGCGTGCAGCTTGCCACTGTTTTTCTGTGACGCTTTGCCGCAGTTTTGCCTGTGGCGGGGGCTGCTTGGTTATACTCCCGCCGATTGCCCTGGAGCGCTCATCAGGAGAGCTCATGCTCGCCCCCTTAAAATTATTGTCTGCCACTCGTCAGAACCTCTGGCGCCTGACCTTTATTCGTACCCTGGTTCTGGCTGCTCAGGCCGGCTCGGTGGGGCTCGCCTATTGGTTGGAACTGTTGCCACTGCCCTGGTTGCAACTGGGCGTCACCTTGATGTTTTCCATGGTGCTCTGTGCCTTCACCGCCATCCGCTTGCGAACCTCGTGGCCGGTGACGGAGCTGGAATATGCCCTGCAACTGGCTTGTGACCTGTTTATCCACAGTGTGCTGCTGTATTTCTCCGGCGGCTCTACCAACCCCTTCGTCTCCTATTATCTGGTACCCCTGACGATCGCCGCCGTGACCTTGCCCTGGCGCTATTCGGTGGTGCTGTCGGGTATTGCCCTGACCCTCTACACCTTGTTGCTGGCGCGGTTCTATCCCTTGCAGACTTTCCCCATCGCCCGGGAAAACCTGCAGGTCTATGGCATGTGGCTGAGTTTTGCCCTGGCGGCGGCGGTGATCACCTTCTTCGCTGCACGCATGGCCGAAGAGTTGCGCCGTCAGGAAGAATTGCGGGCGATCCGCCGTGAAGAAGGCCTGCGCGATCAGCAATTGCTGGCCGTGGCGACCCAGGCCGCCGGTGCCGCCCATGAGTTGGGCACGCCGCTGGCGACCATGAGCGTATTGCTCAAGGAGATGCGCCAGGACCATCCCGACCCGCTGTTGCAGGACGACCTCAGCGTGCTCCAGGACCAGGTCAAGTTGTGCAAGGAAACCCTGCAGCAACTGGTGCGCGCCGCCGAGGCCAATCGCCGTATGGCGGTGGAGATGCAGGAAGTCACCCAGTGGCTGGACGAAGCCTTGAATCGCTGGCACCTGATGCGTCCCGAGGCCAGCTACCGCTTTCATCTGCTGGGAGAGGGACCAGTGCCGCGCCTGGCGCCGCCGCCGGACTTGACCCAGGCCTTGCTCAATCTGTTGAACAATGCAGCCGATGCCTGTGCCGAAGGTCTGGAAGTGCGCCTGGACTGGGATGCGGAAAACCTCACCATCAGTATTCGTGACCACGGCGCCGGAGTACCCTTGGCCATCGCCGAGCAGATCGGCAAACCGTTTTTTACCACCAAGGGCAAAGGCTTCGGCCTGGGCCTGTTTTTGAGCAAGGCCAGCGTGACCCGCGCCGGTGGCTCAGTGAAACTCTACAGTCATGAGGAAGGCGGAACGCTCACTGAGCTGCGCCTGCCCCGTGCCGCCCGAGGAGACGACCATGAGTGAAGAGATCCAAGTCGAAGGCGAAGAACTGCCGCATCTGTTGCTGGTGGATGATGACGCCACCTTTACCCGGGTAATGGCACGCGCCATGAGCCGCCGGGGCTTTCGCGTCAGTACCGCAGGTTCCGCGGAAGAGGGCCTGACCATCGCCCAGCAGGATCTGCCGGACTACGCCGCGCTGGACCTGAAGATGGATGGCGACTCCGGGCTGGTGCTGCTGCCCAAGCTGCTGGAGCTGGACCCGGAAATGCGCGTCCTGATCCTCACCGGTTATTCGAGCATCGCCACGGCGGTGGAAGCCATCAAACGCGGTGCCTGCAACTACCTGTGCAAACCCGCGGATGCCGATGATGTGCTGGCCGCTCTGCTCTCCGAACATGCGGACCTGGACACCCTGGTGCCGGAAAACCCGATGTCCGTGGACCGTCTGCAATGGGAGCACATCCAGCGCGTGCTGACCGAACACGAAGGTAATATCTCCGCCACTGCCCGGGCCCTGGGCATGCATCGCCGTACCTTGCAGCGCAAACTGCAGAAGCGTCCCGTGCGTCGCTGAACCGCGACTGAATGAATGTCGCTGGACACCGTGAAAAAGCGAGCCGATCTACTAAGATCGGCTCAACGCTTGTCCTTCTCCCTATCGAGCCACAACGATGAATCAGAACGCTGAGTACTCCGCGGTCAACGATGCTGTGCGCGGTCAATTCTTTCGCCGGGTCTGGGCCATGATTACCCCTTACTGGCGTAGTGAAGAGAAGGGCAAGGCCTGGCTGCTGCTGATCGCGGTGATTGGCCTGTCGCTGTTCAGTGTCGCCATTTCGGTATGGATCAACAGTTGGTACAAGGACTTCTACAACGCCTTGCAGAAGAAGGACGAGGCGGCTTTCTGGAGCCTGATCCTGTATTTCTGCGGGATCGCCGCGGTGGCCATTCTCGGTGCGGTGTATCGCTTGTACCTGACCCAGATGCTGACCATCCGTTGGCGCGCCTGGCTGACCGAAAGACACTTTGCCCGTTGGCTGGGCAACAAGAACTACTACCAGCTGGAGCAGGGCGGCTACACCGACAACCCCGACCAGCGGATTTCCGAAGACCTCAACGGCTTCACCACCAACACCTTGTCCCTGGGCCTGGGATTGATCCGCAACGTGGTCAGTCTGGTGTCCTTCTCCATCATCCTCTGGGGTGTATCCGGCAGTATCGAGGTCATGGGCTATACCATTCCCGGCTATATGTTCTGGTGCGCCCTGGTGTATGCGGTGGTCGGCAGTTGGCTGACCCACCTGATCGGGCGTCGCTTGATCGGCCTGAACAATCAACAGCAACGTTTTGAAGCCGACCTGCGTTTCTCCATGGTGCGAGTCCGGGAGAACGCCGAGAGCATTGCCCTTTACGACGGCGAGAAGAATGAGAACCAGCGTCTGAGCAGCCGTTTCAGCAAGGTCTGGCACAACTTCTGGGAGATCATGAAGGTCTCCAAGCGCCTGACCTTCTTCACCGCCGGTTATGGCCAGATCGCGATCATCTTCCCGTTTATTGTCGCCGCGCCGCGTTACTTCGCCGGCAAGATCGAGCTGGGAGAGCTGATGCAGATCAACTCGGCGTTCGGCAATGTCCAGGAGAACTTCAGTTGGTTTATCAGCGCTTATTCGGACCTCGCTGCCTGGCGCGCCACCTGTGACCGTCTGTTGAGCTTCCGCCAGGCCATGAGTGAAAACGAGGAGCGTCCTCCGGCGATTGACGTGCAGCACCAGGGCGAACAATTGCAGGTGCGTGATCTGGGTCTGGATCTGGCGGATGGCCGTCATTTGCTGGCCGGTGCCCAGATGACCGTGAATCCTGGCGAGCGACTGATGCTCAGTGGTCGCTCCGGCAGTGGCAAGAGCACCCTGTTGCGAGCCATGGGACGCTTGTGGCCGGCGGGGCACGGGAGCATCTTGCTGCCGAACCAGCGCTACCTGTTCCTGCCGCAGAAGCCCTACCTGCCCATTGGCAGCCTGCGGGAAGCCTTGAGTTATCCACAGTCGGGCGACAGCTACCCCCAGGAGCGTTATGCACAGGTCCTGGAAACTTGCCGCCTGCCCCATCTGGTGGCGCGTCTGGACGAAAGCAATCACTGGCAGCGCATGTTGTCGCCGGGGGAGCAGCAGCGGCTGGCGTTTGCCCGGGCGCTGCTCTATGCGCCGCAATGGCTGTACATGGATGAGGCGACTTCGGCCATGGATGAAGAAGATGAAGCCAATCTGTACCAGGCGTTGATCGATCAGTTGCCGGGGCTGAGCATTGTCAGCGTCGGCCATCGCAGCAGCCTCAAGCGCTTCCATCCCCGCCATGTACGCATTGAGCAGGGGCATTTGCTGGAACAGACGGTGACCGTATGACGCTGGCCAGGTAAGCCTTGCCGCTTGGCTTGAGTGCGAGGTTCGGGAGGACGTCTCGGTGAAATCAGGGGTTGGCGATCATTGAGGGCAATGACGCCGGCTGCGCCAGGGCCATGAACCGGCGCTGGCGCAGCGGAGCAGGAGGCTTGCTCGCGGGTGAGCCCGCTCCTACAGCGCGCGGTTAGGCTTTGTGCAGGATCGAGCGGTCAACTCGTACGGCCAGTTGGCCAGTTCCCGGCTTGGCGTTGAAGGCCACGTTGCCGTGTTCATCCACGCAGGCGCGGGCAATGGGAGCGCCGTTGAGCAGCAGTTCCAGAGGTGCGTCCTTGAGGGATTGCCCGGAGGCCAGTTGCAGTTTTAGGTTGATAGCCATGGTGATTTCCTTATCAGGCGTTACGGTCGATGAAGCGGCTGGCGTTCTTGTCGATGGAGCCGATCAGCTCCGGCGAGCCACCGCGGAACTGACGGAACACATTGCGTCCGGTGGCGCTGCTGTTGCTGGTGCCGGCCGGGATGCTCAAGGTCGGCTGGAAGCTGTCGCTCAGTTCCATGTAGGCCGACCAGGGACCGATGTATGACTCGTTCAAGCCGTTGGTTTCGCTGAGGGCGTAGCGCACCGCCTGGCCAGGGAGCCAGTTGGGCTCGCTGGGGGTGTGGCTTTGCCAGCCATCGACCAGGATTGTCGGGACCGCGCTTGGGGTTTCCAGGTAGCCCGTCGGCTTGTTCGGGCTGTAGTTCTTCAGCAGCAGGTAGGTGCTCCAGCCCCACCAGTTGTCGATGGTCTTGCTGTCATTGAGATTGTTGACGTCGCTGCGGCGCAGCACTTTGTCACCGCTCATCACGAACAGTGGCGAGAAATTGCCGCTCTTGGCGGCATTCAGATCCGGTAAGGCCTTGAGAGCCGCGTAACTGGCGGGCGCCGGCAGGTTGCCGCTGAGGTAGCAGGTAAAGATCTCGTCTGCCGAACGCTGCACCGCCTGTTTCACCTGCTGGCGATTGCGATGATCGACGCTGTCGAAATAACGCTTGTCGCCGTAGGCGTGCCAGCGGTCGCCCTGGGCGTTACTGACATTGAGGCCGAACTTGCTGTCCTCGTCGTGCATGAAACGGGTAATCAGCGAGCCCAGGTCGCTGGGGGTGACCACCGCCGCCACCTGTTTGCGTGGCACTCGTACATGGCCGGCAGAAAACAGGTCGGTGAGGAAGTGGTCGGCGAAGGCGTTCATCGCATAGGCCAGTTCCAGTTGCTTGTCGTCGGCAGTCTTACCCGCCAGTACCGCTTGTTGCAGGGCGGCCGTGTGCCCGGCGATATAAGCCGCCAGGGCCCATTCGCCAAAGTGGTCGGCATTGTTGGCCGCCAGCTTCAGGTAGCGCCCCAGAGGGAACAGGGCGGAGACCGCGCTGCCGCCACCGGTGATCCGGTTCCACTCTTCAGACAGGGTATCGCCCAGGGCGTCATAGGCTTCGTGGGGCTGTTTGCCGTCGCGGATCGCCTGGTTGGCGGCAACGATTTCCTTCTGCATCACCGCGAGGATCTGTCGGGCTTCGTCTTTCGCCGCCGGCAGTACTGCCAGGGAGTTGAAGGCCGCGGTAAAGCGTTGCACTCGATCAGCCGGCGTCGCGCCTTCGCAGATCGGCTGCTCGGGAATGCCGTAGAAATCGCCGCCCAGGGCAACCACCTGGCCATAGGTCAGAGCCAGGCCGTTGGGCAGGTGCAGTTCGACCTGCCACGCGGGAATGGCCGGGGCATCCTTGACGAAGCGCAGCAGAGTGCTGTCGCCAATGGCGGTGTGTTCACCGCCCTCAAAACGCAATTGAGGCAGGCCCCTGGCGGACTTTTGCGGGGTGTGGGGCAGGTCTTCCGGGCGGTGGTACTTGATGGTGTGGTGGCCGTCGGTGACCAGCACCAGGGTGTCGCCATCGCCGGAAATGGCGATGCCTTGTTCAGTGAACAAACGGTCCAGATCGGCAATGATCTTGCCGGCCTGTTGTGGCTGTTGCTGCATCTGTGCAGAGAGTCCTGACATTTCTAGCTCCTTGATATGTCATGGTTATGCTTGGTTTAACTGTATGTATATACAGTTATCGTGAGCATAATTGAAAATGACACGCCGTCAAGAAGACGGTTACGTGAGGGCGGGTTGATTGGATTATCATTAGCGCCCTAACGACAGGCTCAAGGTCCCCCCGCGCATGCTGGCTATTTTTTTCGAAACCCTGGCGATCACTGCGCCGGTGTTTGCGATGCTGTTTCTGGGGCTGCTGCTCAAGCGGGTGGGGTGGATCAATGACAACTTCATCCATACGGCGTCGGCCCTGGTGTTCAACGTCACCATGCCGGCCTTGCTGTTTCTCGGCATTGTCCATGCCGACCTGCATGCCTCACTGAAGCCTGGTGTACTGATCTACTTTTCGGTGGCCACCCTGGTCTGTTTTGCCCTGGCCTGGGGCTGGGCCATCTGGCGTTGCCCGAAGGTGGATCGGGGGATCTATACCCAGGGGGCGTTTCGCGGCAATAACGCGATCATCGGCCTGGCCCTGGCGGCCAGCATGTATGGGGATTACGGGATTTCCCTGGGGGCGCTGCTTGCCGCGTTGGTGATTCTTTACTACAACACCCTGTCGACGGTGGTCCTGGCGGTCTACAGCCCGGCGATCAAGTCCGACCCTTGGAGCATCTGCAAAAGTGTGTTCAGCAATCCGTTGATTGTTAGCGTGCTGGTGGCTGCGCCGTTTGCCTACTGGCAGATCAGCCTTCCCGGCTGGCTGGAGACTTCGGGAAAATACCTGGCACAGATGAGTCTGCCTCTGGCGCTGATCTGCATCGGCGGCACGTTGTCCATGGCGGCCTTGCGCAACAGTGGGCGGATGGCCATGAGCTCCAGCCTGCTGAAGATGGTCAGCCTGCCGACGCTGGCAACCTTTGGCGCTTGGTTATGCGGTTTTCGCGGGGCGGAACTGGGGATTCTGTTTCTGTATTTCGGCAGTCCGACTGCTGCAGCGAGCTATGTCATGGCCCGGGCGGCCAATGGCAATCATGAGCTGGCGGCGGCCATTATCGTCATCACCACCGTGATGGCGGCAGTGACCACCAACATTGGGATCTTTGTGTTGCAGTGGGGTGGGTGGATCTGAAGCTGTTCACCGTCAAGCCGGCTCTTATAAGGCGGCGCTAGGAGGCGGCTTGTCGGCGAACAACGGGTTCACTGCGGCTGCTGATAAGCGTCAATCACTTCCTGGGCTGCGCGAAACGCATCGATGGCGGCCGGCACTCCGGCATACACCGCGCAATGCAGCAGCGCTTCACGTATCTCTTCCACGGTGCAGCCGTTGTTCAGGGCGCCACGCACGTGGCCCTTCAACTCCTGGGGACACTTCAGCGCGGTCAGCGTTGCCAGGGTGATCAGGCTACGGGTTTTCAACGGCAGGCCATTACGGTTCCACACGCCGCCCCAAGCGTGTTCGTTGACGAACTCCTGCAGTGGCTGGGTGAATTCGGTGGCGTTGCCCAGAGCTCGGTCGACGAAGGCGTCGCCCATCACTTGGCGACGCATTTGCAGTCCGCTTTTCTTGTTTTCGCTCATGGCGCTTCTCTCTTGTGTTGGCGGCGCCAGGCCCGTAGCGAACTGAACAGCAGAAACGCCACCAGCGCTGGCAGGACGAAAAACAGCATCAAGTGTTCCAGCTTGCCCGCCAGGGGCATGCCCGTGGTGAAGGACACCACGTGCAGCCCATAGGCCAGGTAAAGGCCGAGAAACAGCAAGCCTTCGGCCCGGGTCACGCGATACCCCGAATAGAACACCGGCAGGCACAGCACCGCGACGCCGAGCATCACCGGCAAGTCGAAATCCAGGGCGTTGGGCGAAACCGAGAGCGGCGTCGGTGCCACCAGGGCGGTAAACCCCAGGACCCCCAGCAAGTTGAAGAGATTGCTGCCGATGACATTGCCCACGGCGATATCCCGCTGGCCCCGCAGGGCCGCGAGCAGGGAAGTGGCGAGTTGGGGCAGGGAGGTGCTGACGGCAATCACCGTCAGTCCCATGACCCGCTCCGACAAGCCCAGGTCGTCGGCCACGGTGACGGCGGCGCCTAGCAGCAAGTGTCCGGCGAAGACCAGCAGCCCCAGGCCGATAAGCACCATCAGCATGCTGCTGAACCTGGGCGCGAAACCGCGCTGGCCGGCTGGAGCGGGCAGGTGATGGCGTGCCGAGTGCCGCGACTGGCGCAACAGCAGGAGCAGGTACAGCACCAGGGCCGCCAGCAGGATGACGCCGTCGGAGGGGGTGAGACGCTCGTTATAGGCCAGGATGAATACCAGCAGGCTGGCACCGATCATCAACGGGATATCCAGGCGCACCAGCTGTCGCGATACCCGCAGCGGAATGATCAGGGCCGATAGACCCAGGGTCACCAGGATGTTGAAGATGCTGCTGCCGATCACGCTGCCCACGGCGATATCGGTGTTGTCGGCCAGGGTCGCCTGCAGGCTGATGGCCATCTGCGGCGCGCTGCTGCCGAAGGCGACGATGCTCAAGCCCATGATCAGCGGACGTACATGCAGGCGCGCGGACAAACGTACGGCGGCACGCACCAGCAACTCGGCGCCGGCGATCAGCATCACCAGGCCGCTGATGAGTTGGATCAGGCTGAGCAGGGGCAGTTCGGCAAAGGCGGTAATGGCTCGGGCTCCGTCGGTCAGTCGCTGAGGGCTTGGATGCGTACTTTGGCGGTGCCGCTGCGCAGCATGCCCAGCTGTTGCGCGGCAGCGCGGGATAAGTCGATCAGGCGGCCGCGGGTGTGCGGGCCACGATCGTTGATACGGACCACGACGCTTTTGCCATTGCCCTGGTTGGTGACTTGCACTCGGGTGCCGAACGGCAGTTCGCGATGGGCCGCAGTGAGGCCGTTCTGATCGAAGGGCTCGCCGCTGGCGGTGCGTTTGCCATGATGGCGGGCGCCGTAATAGGAGGCTGTCCCGGTCTGGTCATAACCTCGAGGGTCGATGATATGGCTGCTGGCGCAGCCCGTGAGCAGAGCGAGCAGGGCACAGGCCACGAACCAGGGACGGGGAGTCATTATTCGCAGGAGCTGGCTTGCCAGCGAAGACGGGCTTGCATCCCCGCGATTTCGACTGACAAGCCAAGGCTGCATTTTTCGATCAGCCTTCGAGCTTGCTTTTCAGCAGCTCGTTGACCTGTTGCGGGTTGGCCTTGCCCTTGGAAGCCTTCATCGCTTGACCGACGAAGAAGCCGAACATCTTGCCGCGCTTGGCCTCGTCGGCGGCGCGGTACTGTTCGACCTGTTCGGCGTTGGCCGCGAGCATTTCATCCAGCACCGCGGAGATCGCGCCGCTGTCGGTGACTTGCTTGAGGCCGCGCTTGTCGATGATCTCGTCGGCGCTGCCCTCGCCATTGGCCATGGCTTCGAACACGGTCTTGGCGATCTTGCCGGAGATGGTGTTGTCCTTGATCCGCAGCAGCATGCCGCCCAGTTGTTCGGCCGAGACCGGGGCTGCGTCGATTTCCAGGCCCTGCTTGTTGAGCAGGCTGCCCAGTTCGACCATGACCCAGTTGGCGGCGAGCTTGGCGTCACCGGCAATGCTGGCGACCTTCTCGAAGTAGTCCGCCTGCTCGCGGCTGGTGGCCAGGACGCTGGCGTCGTAGACCGACAGGCCGAACTGCTCCTGGAAGCGCTCGCGTTTCTGCGGTGGCAGTTCTGGCAGGGTGGCGCGTACCTGGTCGAGGAAGGAATCCTCGATAACCACGGGCAGCAGGTCCGGATCGGGGAAGTAACGGTAGTCGTTGGCTTCTTCCTTGCTGCGCATCGGACGGGTTTCGTCCTTGTTCGGGTCGTACAGGCGGGTCTGCTGGATCACTTTGCCGCCGTCTTCGATCAGATCGATCTGGCGACGGATCTCGCTGTTGATCGCCTTCTCGATGAAACGGAACGAGTTGACGTTCTTGATCTCGCAGCGGGTGCCGAACTCGACCTGGCCCTTGGGGCGGACCGAGACGTTGCAGTCGCAACGCAGCGAGCCTTCGGCCATGTTGCCGTCGCAGATGCCCAGGTAGCGAACCAGCGCGTGGATCGACTTGACGTAGGCCACGGCTTCCTTGGCGCTGCGCATGTCCGGCTCGGACACGATTTCCAGCAGCGGCGTGCCGGCGCGGTTCAGGTCGATGCCGGTGGCACCGTTGAACTCTTCGTGCAGGCTCTTGCCGGCGTCTTCTTCCAGGTGCGCGCGGGTGATGCCGACGCGTTTCATGGTGCCGTCTTCCAGAGGGATGTCCAGGTGGCCCTTGCCGACGATTGGCAGTTCCATCTGGCTGATCTGGTAGCCCTTGGGTAGGTCAGGGTAGAAGTAGTTCTTGCGGGCGAACACGTTGTGCTGGCCGATCTCGGCGTCTACCGCCAGGCCGAACATCACCGCCATGCGCACCGCTTCCTGGTTCAGCACTGGTAGTACGCCGGGCATGCCCAGGTCGATCAGGCTGGCCTGGGTGTTGGGCTCGGCACCGAAGGCGGTGGAGCTACCGGAGAAAATCTTCGATTGAGTGGTGAGCTGGGTATGAATCTCCAGCCCGATCACGACTTCCCATTGCATGTGTGTCTCCTCAGAAGCCGGTTGGGGTGCGGGTGTGCCAGTCAGTGTTCAACTGATACTGGTGCGCAACGTTGAGCAAGCGGCCTTCCTGGAAATACGGGGCGAGCAGTTGCACGCCGACCGGCAAGCCGTCGACGAAACCGGCCGGCATCGACAGGCCCGGCAGGCCCGCGAGGTTGGCGGTGATGGTGTAGACGTCTTCCAGGTACGCGGCGACCGGATCGCTGCTCTTGGCGCCGAGCTTCCAGGCCGGGTTGGGCGTGGTCGGGCCGAGGATGATGTCGACTTCGTTGAAAGCGGTCATGAAGTCGTTCTTCACCAGGCGACGGATTTTCTGCGCCTTGAGGTAGTAGGCGTCGTAGTAGCCGGCGGACAGCGCGTAGGCGCCGACCATGATCCGGCGCTGCACTTCGCTGCCGAAGCCTTCGCCACGGGAGCGCTTGTACAGGTCTTCAAGGTTGGCCGGGTTCTCGCAACGGTAGCCGAAGCGCACGCCGTCGAAACGCGACAGGTTGGAGGAGGCTTCCGCCGGGGCGATCACGTAGTACGCGGGAATCGCGTGCTGCATGTTCGGCAGGCTGATTTCCTTGATCACCGCGCCGAGCTTTTCCAGCTCCTTGATGCTGTTGTGGATCAGTTCGGCGATGCGCGGGTCGAGGCCGGCGCTGAAGTACTCCTTCGGCACGCCGATGCGCAGGCCCTGCAGCGAGCCGCTGAGGCTGGCGCTGTAGTCCGGCACCGGTTCATCGATGCTGGTGGAGTCGTTCGGGTCGAAGCCGGCCATGCCTTGCAGCAGGATCGCGCAGTCTTCGGCGGTGCGTGCCAGCGGGCCGCCCTGATCGAGGCTGGAAGCGTAGGCGATCATGCCCCAGCGGGAAACGCGACCGTAGGTCGGCTTCAGGCCGGTGAGGTTGGTGAAGGCGGCGGGCTGGCGGATCGAACCGCCGGTGTCGGTGGCGGTGGCCGCAGGCAGCAGGCGCGCGGCTACGGCGGCGGCTGAACCACCGGACGAACCGCCGGGCACGTGCTCCAGGTTCCACGGGTTTTTCACTGCGCCGTACCAGCTCGACTCGTTGGCCGAGCCCATGGCGAATTCGTCCATGTTGGTCTTGCCCAGGGTCACGGCCCCGGCAGCGGCCAGCTTGGCGACCACGGTGGCGTCATAGGGCGCCTTGAAGTTGTCGAGCATCTTCGAACCGCAGCTGGTGCGGATGCCTTGGGTGCAGAACAGGTCTTTGTGGGCGATCGGTGCGCCCAGCAGGGCTCCGCTCTCACCGTTGGCGCGACGTTCGTCGGCGGCTTTGGCCTGGCCCAGGGCCAGGTCTTGGGTGAGGCTGATGAAACTGTTGATCTGCGGATCCAACTGAGCGATGCGCGCCAGCAGGGTCTGGGTCAGTTCTACAGAGGAAAACTTCTTGTCGGCGAGGCCGCGGGCGATCTCGGCCAGAGTCATGTGGTGCATTGCAGGCTCTTTCCCTTTAGTCGATGACTTTCGGAACCAGATACAGGCCGCTTTCGACCGCTGGTGCGATGGACTGATAGGCCTCGCGATGATTGGACTCGGTCACAACGTCTGCGCGCAGGCGCTGGCTGGCTTCCAGAGGGTGGGCCAGGGGCTCGATACCATCGGTATCGACTGCCTGCATTTCATCCACCAGCCCGAGAATGCTGTTAAGGGCGGAGGTGATGTGTGGAAGATCGCCTTCATTGAGCTTGATGCTGGCCAAATGAGCGATTTTTTCCACGTCGGAGCGTTCAAGCGCCATGGGATTCTCCAGTGGAAAACAAAAACGGATTTCGTCCGCGTGTTAGATTGTCGGAACACTACCGCATTTCTACGGTCTTATGGCCGCGATTGTGGGGTTTGGTGCACAGAAAAGCGGCCAATTTAACATATTGGCGCCTTGCCCAAAATCCCTGTCGTTGTTAGAGTTTGCCGCACTTTTTTACCCACGCGTTGCCTAGGGTCCCTTTCCCATGTTCAAGAAACTGCGTGGCATGTTTTCCAGCGATCTTTCCATTGACCTGGGCACTGCCAACACCCTTATTTACGTGCGCGAGCGCGGTATTGTCCTGAATGAACCATCGGTTGTGGCCATTCGGACCCACGGTAATCAGAAAAGTGTTGTTGCGGTTGGTACTGAGGCCAAGCGCATGCTCGGTCGTACTCCGGGCAACATTGCCGCCATTCGTCCGATGAAGGACGGCGTGATCGCCGACTTCAGCGTCTGCGAAAAGATGCTGCAGTACTTCATCAACAAGGTTCATGAAAACAGCTTTCTGCAGCCCAGCCCTCGTGTGCTGATCTGCGTTCCATGCAAGTCCACCCAGGTTGAACGTCGTGCGATCCGTGAATCGGCCCTTGGCGCCGGTGCCCGTGAAGTGTTCCTGATCGAAGAGCCAATGGCCGCTGCGATCGGTGCCGGCCTGCCGGTTGAAGAAGCCCGTGGTTCGATGGTCGTGGACATCGGTGGTGGTACCACTGAAATCGCCCTGATCTCCCTGAACGGTGTGGTTTACGCCGAATCCGTACGTGTTGGTGGCGACCGTTTCGACGAGGCCATCATCACTTACGTGCGTCGCAACTACGGCAGCCTGATCGGTGAGTCCACCGCTGAGCGCATCAAGCAGGAAATCGGTACTGCCTATCCAGGCGGCGAAGTACGTGAAGTCGACGTACGCGGCCGTAACCTGGCTGAAGGTGTGCCACGTGCCTTCACCCTGAACTCCAATGAAGTGCTGGAGGCTCTGCAGGAGTCCCTGGCAACCATCGTTCAGGCGGTGAAAAGTGCCCTGGAGCAATCGCCTCCGGAACTGGCTTCGGACATCGCCGAGCGCGGCCTGGTGCTGACCGGTGGTGGCGCTCTGCTGCGTGATCTGGACAAGCTGTTGGCCCAGGAAACCGGTCTGCCGGTGATCGTTGCCGAAGATCCGCTGACCTGTGTTGCTCGCGGCGGTGGCCGTGCATTGGAAATGATGGACAAACACACCATGGACCTGCTCTCCAGCGAGTAACTTCGCCGGTTGCATCTATGCTGTTGCGCTCACAGGCAGCACTTTGCAGTGCTGCCTGTGGCGTTTATCTTCTGTCAATCTGCATCCAGGCCGGTTTGATGCCGTATGAATAAACACAACATTTGCCTGGGAGGAGCGGCTTATTAAACCGCTTTTCGCCAAAGGCCCCTCATTGGGCGTGCGCCTCCTGGTGCTGGTCGTACTGTCGGTCGCACTGATGGTGGTCGATGCCCGCTTCACACTGCTCAAGCCAGTGCGTAGCCAGATGTCGCTGGTGTTGATGCAGTCCTACTGGATCACCGACCTGCCGCAGCGGCTATGGCAGGGCGTGGCCAGTCAGTTCGGCAGTCGCACCGAGCTGGTCGCTGAAAACGAAAAACTCAAGACCGAAAACCTGCTGCTGCAGGGACGCATGCAAAAGCTTGCCGCCTTGACCGAGCAGAACGTGCGTCTGCGCGAGTTGCTCAACTCTTCGGCACTGGTCAACGAGAAGGTTGAAGTGGCCGAGTTGATCGGCATGGACCCCAACCCCTTTACCCATCGCATTATCATCAATAAAGGTGAGCGTGACGGCGTGTTCCTCGGCCAGCCGGTGCTCGATGCCCGTGGCTTGATGGGGCAGGTGGTGGAGTTGATGCCTTATACCTCGCGCGTCCTGTTGCTGACCGACACCACCCACAGCATTCCGGTACAGGTCAATCGCAACGGCCTGCGGGCCATTGCCAGTGGCACTGGCAACCCGGAGCGCCTGGAGTTGCGCCACGTGGCCGACACCGCCGATGTCAAGGAAGGCGATTTGCTGGTCAGTTCGGGCCTTGGCCAGCGTTTCCCCGCTGGATATCCGGTGGCCACGGTCAAGGAAGTGATCCACGATTCCGGTCAGCCATTCGCCATTGTGCGAGCGGTGCCCACTGCTGCGCTGAACCGCAGCCGTTACCTGTTACTGGTATTCAGTGATCCGCGCACGGCCGAAGAGCGGGCCAATGATGCGGCCCAGGCTCAGGAAGCCCAGGACCAGCAGGGTGGCAATACCACCCCGGCGGTGCCGGCCACGGTGCCCAAGCCTGCGGTGACTCCAGCGGCCACTGCCGCGCCTGCCACTGCCCCCACTGCTGCACCGGCGACTCCGGTCAAGCCGGCCGCCCATGCGCCGGCCAAGCCGGTCAATAAACCTGTGGTGAAACCGGCGGCCCAGCCTCCGGCTGCGGCACCGGCCACCACCGGAGGAAGAGAATAATGGCGGGTAGCACCTATTCGCAAAACGGCTGGATCGTCTGGCTGACGTTTCTGATCGGCATGCTGCTGAGTGTGTCGCCTTTGCCTCAGTTCATGGAAATCCTGCGCCCGCTATGGCTGGCCCTGCTACTGGCCTTTTGGGCCCTGGCCCTGCCGCACAAGGTGGGCATGGTCACGGCTTGGTGCCTTGGGCTGGCGGAGGATGTGCTCTACGGCACGCTCCTGGGGCAGAACGCCTTGATCCTGACTCTGATCACCTTCCTCGTGCTATCCCTGCAACAGCGTCTGCGGATGTTCCCGATGTGGCAGCAGAGTTTGGTGATCCTGGTGATCTTTGGCTTGGCGCAGTTGGTCCAACTCTGGCTCAGCGCCCTGACCGGTAATCGCCAGCCGACCCTGGCGCTGGTCCTGCCAGCCCTGGTCAGTGCGCTGTTGTGGCCGTGGGTCAGCTTTGGCCTGCGTGGGTTGCGCCGACGTTTCAAAATCAATTAATTCGGTCAGGCATTGGCCCGCACCTCGACAGGGAGATGTCTTGATGAATCCGCTTTACCTCGCTTCCGGTTCGCCCCGTCGGCGTGAGCTGCTCACCCAGATCGGTGTGCCCTTCACCGCCATCAGCGCGGACATCGATGAAACTCCGCTGGCTGATGAATCCCCTGCGGCTTATGTCGAGCGTCTTGCCCGTGGCAAGGCGGCGGCCGGACGCGCCCTGATCACCAGCAGCGAATCCCGGGCCCCGGCCTGTGTGCTGGGAGCCGATACGGCCGTGGTGCTGGATGGGCGGATCCTCGGCAAACCGCTGGACCAGGCCGACGCCCTGGCGATGCTCATGGCGCTGGCCGGGCGCGAGCACGAAGTATTGACCGCCATTGCCTTGCTCGACGGAGAGCGCTGCGAGTCGAGAGTGGTGCGCAGCCTGGTGCGGTTTCGCGCCATCTCCGTTGAGGAAGCGAGCATCTACTGGGCCAGCGGCGAGCCTCGGGACAAGGCCGGCGGTTATGCAATCCAGGGGCTTGCGGCGGTGTTTGTGTCAGGGCTCAATGGCAGTTACTCCGCTGTGGTTGGCTTGCCGGTGTGCGAAACCGCAGAACTGCTTGGCCATTTCGGCATACCCTGTTGGCAAAACCTTCCAGTGCGCTAAAGCGCCGTACCCGACTGCTGCGGCCTTCTATGAACACGCCTGAACGAGACACTGCCATGAGTGAAGAGATTCTGATCAACATCACGCCGATGGAATCACGGGTGGCGGTGGTCGAAAACGGAGTGCTGCAAGAGGTTCACGTCGAACGGACCCAGCGCCGCGGTATCGTTGGCAACATCTATAAAGGCAAGGTGGTGCGGGTATTGCCCGGCATGCAGGCCGCCTTCGTCGATATCGGCCTGGACCGCGCAGCGTTTATTCATGCTGCGGAAATCTCCACCCGTGAAGGTACGGCGGTGGAAAGCATCAGTGCCCTGGTGCATGAAGGGCAGAGCCTGGTGGTGCAAGTCACCAAGGACCCCATCGGCACCAAGGGCGCCCGACTGACCACCCAGTTGTCGATTCCCTCACGTTATCTGGTGTACATGCCCCGTACCGCCCATGTCGGCATCTCGCTGAAGATCGAGGATGAAGCCGAGCGTGAGCGCTTGAAGCAGGTGGTCAGCGACTGCGTGGCCCAGGAAGGCATCAAGGAGGCGGGCGGGTTCATCCTGCGTACTGCCGCCGAGGGCGCCGGGGCCGATGAGATCCTGATGGACATTCGCTACCTGCGTCGGCTCTGGGATCAGATCGGCGTTCAGATCAAGACCATTGGCGCGCCCAATGTGATCTACGAAGACCTGGGCCTGGCGCTGCGTACCCTGCGGGATCTGGTGAGTCCGAAAATCGAGAAGATCCGCATCGACTCCCGGGAAACCTTCCAGAAGACCACTCAGTTCGTTGCCGAGCTGATGCCGGAAATCGCCGATCGCCTGGAGCACTACCCCGGTGAGCGGCCGATCTTCGACCTGTACGGCGTCGAGGATGAAATCCAGAAGGCCCTGGAGCGCAAGGTGCCACTCAAGTCCGGTGGTTATCTGGTGGTGGACCCGGCGGAAGCCATGACCACCATCGACGTCAACACCGGGGCCTTCGTCGGTCATCGCAATCTTGAGGAAACCATCTTCAAGACCAACCTCGAAGCCGCTACCGCCATTGCCCGGCAACTGCGCCTGCGCAACCTGGGCGGGATCATCATCATCGACTTCATCGACATGGAAGACGAGGAGCATCAGCGTCAGGTACTGCGGACCCTGGAGAAGCAGCTGGAGCGCGATCACGCCAAGACCAACATCATCGGCATCACCGAACTGGGCCTGGTGCAGATGACCCGCAAACGCACGCGCGAGAGTCTGGAGCAGGTGCTCTGCGAGCCCTGCAGCAGTTGTCAGGGACGGGGCAAGCTGAAGACTCCGGAAACCATCTGTTACGAAATATTCCGTGAAATCCTCCGTGAGGCCCGGGCTTATCAGGCAGAAGGGTATCGAGTGCTGGCCAATCAGAAAGTGGTGGATCGTCTGCTGGACGAAGAGTCGGGCAATGTGGCGGAGTTGGAAGGTTTTATCGGCCGTACCATCAGGTTCCAGGTCGAAACCATGTACTCCCAGGAACAATACGACGTGGTGCTGCTCTGATTTCCCGTGTTTTACACCACTGGAAACGGCTGGCTTCAGCTTTTTGCATGACTTTTGCCATGGGAGCCAACTGAGATGGAGCGGCTGATCCGCTTGTTCACCACGCTGATTCGCTGGGGGCTGGGCTCCTGCGCGTTGCTGCTGGTGGTGACGGCCTTGTACGTCAGCCTGGGTCGGGAACTGACTCCGTTGGTGGCTGAGTACCAGGCCGAGGTCGAAGCCAAGGTGCAGCAGGCCGTGGGGCTGCCGGTGCATATCGGTAGCCTGGAAGGGCGTTGGAGCGGACTGTCGCCGATTCTCCTGGCACACGATGTGATGGTGGGCGAGGGGGCCAACGCCCTGCGCCTGGACCAGGTCAGCGTGGCCCCGGACATGCTCGGCAGCCTGTTGGCCCGTGACCTGCGCATAGGGCGCCTGGAGCTCAGTGGTCTGAGTCTGAGCCTCAAGGAGGGCGCGGACGGCCAATGGCAATTGCAAGGCCTGCCAATGCAGCAGGACCAACCCATGGATCCGGGACAACTGCTGACTCGCTTGCAGCAAGTTGCGGAACTCTCCCTGTTGGACAGCCAAGTCACTTTGCTGCCGCAGGATCATTCGCCGCTGGCCCTGACCTATGTCGGACTCAATCTGCGCACCGGTCCCAGCCGCCAGCGCCTGGACCTGCGCCTGACCCTGCCGGACGGGCAGCCCCTGGCCGTCAACCTGCGCACACGCATCCAGGCGGATGCATGGCGCGACGCCCGGGCCGAGCTGTACCTGAGCCTGCCGCAAAGTGACTGGTCGCGCTGGCTGCCGGCCCGTGTCACTCAGCAATGGAAACTCTCCGAACTCAAGGCCGGTGGCGAGCTGTGGCTGACCTGGGCCAAGGGCACAGTGCAGAGCGCGGCGCTGCGCTTGAATGCGCCACAGCTAACCGGCGCCTATGCCGAGCGCACGCCAGTCACCCTGAAGAATCTGGCGTTGAATGCCTTCTTCCAGCGCAGCGATCAGGGCCTGCAGGTACAACTCGATTCCCTGGCGCTGAGCCTTGGCGAAACCCGTTGGGAATCGCGCCTGCAACTGCAGCAAACCCAGGCCGGCGATAACCGTGAAGAACTCTGGCATCTGCAAGCCGACCGCTTGGACCTGACGCCGCTCACGCCGATCCTCAATGCCCTGGCACCTTTGCCGCAAGGCCTGGCCACCACCATCGAGCGCTTGAAGGTTAGCGGCGGGCTGCGCAATGTGCTGCTCGACTATCGCCCCCAGAACACCGGCGACCAGCGGCTGAGCTTTGCCGCCAACCTTGATCGGGTCGGCTTCGACGCCTATCACGGCGCTCCGGCGGCGCGAAACGTCAGTGGCAGCATCAGCGGCGACCTGGGTAAGGGCGAGCTGCGCATGGACAGCAAGGATTTCTCCCTGCACCTGTACCCGATCTTCGCCAAGCCCTGGCAGTACATCCAGGCCAACGCCACCCTGACCTGGAAACTCGACAAACAAGGTTTCACCCTGATCGCGCCCTACCTCAAGGTGCTGGGGGAAGAGGGCAAGATTGCCGGCGATTTCCTGATCCGGCTGCACTTCGACCACAGTCAGGAAGACTACATGGACCTGCGGGTCGGCCTGGTGGACGGCGATGGGCGCTACACCGCCAAGTACCTGCCCCAGGTGCTCAGTCCGGCGCTGGATGAATGGCTGCGCACGGCGATCCTCAAGGGCGCGGTGGATGAGGGCTTCTTCCAATACCAGGGTTCGCTGAACCATGACGCTATCGAGGCGGCCCGCAGCATCAGCCTGTTCTTCAAGGTGCATGACGCCGAACTGGCGTTCCAGCCGGGCTGGCCGCACCTGAGCAAGATCAGCGGCGATGTGTTTGTCGAAGACAGCGGCGTACGCATCGTCGCCAGCAAGGGGCAGCTGTTGGATACCAAGGTGCGGGATGTTTTCGTCAACATTCCCCATTCCGTTGCCGGTCAGAGCAGCCACATGTTCATCGACGGCAGTTTTGCCGGCGGCCTGGGTGACGGGGTGAAGATTCTGCAGGAAGCGCCGATCGGCACCGCATCGACCTTTGCCGGCTGGCAGGGCGAGGGCGACCTGCAAGGCAAGCTGAACCTGGACATCCCCCTGGTCAAGGGCGAGGAACCGAAGATCCTGGTGGACTTCAAGACTGACAAGGCGCGCCTCAAACTCAGCGAACCCGAGTTGGAACTGACCCAGCTCAAGGGCGACTTCCGCTTTGACAGTGCCAGGGGCCTGAGTGGCTCAGGGATCAGCGCCCAGGCTTTCGATCGGCCGGTCACGGCGCAGATTTTTGCCGATGGCAAGCCAGGCAAGCCCAATACCCGAGTGGTTGCCAAGGGTCAGGTTACGGTGAAGAAACTCACCGACTGGTTGAAAGTCAGCCAGCCGTTGCCGGTGTCCGGCGAAGTGCCCTTTCAGTTGCAACTGAACCTTGACGGTGCCGACAGTCAATTGATGGTCAACTCCAGCCTCAAGGGCATGGCGGTGGACCTGCCGGCGCCGTTTGGCATGGCTGCCAGCACCGGGCGCAACAGTGTGTTTCGCATGACCCTGCAAGGGGCCGAGCGGCGCTACTGGTTCAAATACGGCGAGTTGGCCGACTTCACTTTCGCGGCGCCCAGCGGCAAGCTCGCCGAGGGTCGGGGCGAACTGTTCCTCGGCGATGGTGCGGCCTTGCTGCCTCCTGGCAAAGGGCTGCGGGTACGGGGGATTCTCTCCGAGCTGGATGTGGAGCCGTGGAAGGCTCTGGTGGATCGCTATGCCGGAAAGGACCCGGGGGGCAGCGCCAAGCAGTTGCTCAGCAGTGCGGACTTCAAGGTCGGCAAGCTCAGCGCCTTCGGCACCTCGCTGGATCAGGTCAACCTGCTGCTGAGCCGCAAGCCCACTGCCTGGGAGCTGCAGATCGACAGTCAACAGGCCAAGGGCAAAGTCGGGATTCCCGATGCCAAGGTGGCGCCAATGGTCATCGACATGGCGTATGTGCGCCTGCCGGCCGCCGACCCGACGGCCCAGACCGATGAAAATGCACCTGATCCTTTGGCTTCGGTGGACCCGAAGAACGTTCCGCCACTGGATATATCCATTGCCCAACTGTTCCAGGGCCAGGACCTGATCGGTCGCTGGGCGCTCAAGGTTCGGCCGACGGCCAAGGGCATGGTCTTCAATGGCCTGAACCTGGGCCTCAAGGGCATGCAGTTGCAAGGCGAGGGTGGCTGGGAAGGTCAGGCCGGTGCCAGCAGCAGTTGGTACCGTGGCCGTATTGGTGGCAAGAACCTGGCGGATGTGCTCAAGGGCTGGGGCTTCGCACCGACCGTGACCAGTGAAGACTTTCACCTGGATGTCGATGGCCGCTGGCCGGGCTCACCGGCCTGGGTGGGCTTGAAGCGCTTCTCCGGCAGCCTGGACGCCACCCTGCGCAAGGGGCAGTTCGTTGAAGTCGAAGGCGGGGCCCAGGCCCTGCGGGTATTCGGCCTGCTCAACTTCAACTCCATCGGCCGGCGCCTGCGCCTGGACTTCTCCGACCTGTTCGGCAAGGGCTTGAGCTATGACCGGGTCAAGGGCGTGCTGGCGGCGAGCAATGGTGTGTATGTCACTCGCGAACCGATCACCCTCACGGGGCCGTCGAGCAATCTGGAGCTCAATGGCACCCTGGATATGGTGGCCGATCAGGTGGACGCCAAGCTGCTGGTGACCCTGCCGGTCACCAACAACCTGCCGATTGCCGCGCTGATCGTCGGGGCGCCTGCGGTGGGCGGGGCGTTGTTCCTAATCGACAAACTGATCGGAGACCGCGTGGCGCGCTTTGCCAGCGTCAAATACAACGTCAAAGGCCCGTGGAAAGATCCCCAAATCACCTTCGACAAGCCGTTTTGAGAATCCTCGATTCGTGCCTATGGAGTAGCATGGCGGCCTACCCTACAAGGAGTTCGCCATGTCTCTTGCGGTGATTCAAATGGTCAGCCAGAGCGATGTGCTGGCCAATCTGAACCAGGCACGGAGCCTGCTTGAGCAAGCCGCCGTTGCTGGCGCCAAGCTGGCCGTGCTGCCGGAAAACTTCGCCGCCATGGGCCGCCGCGACATGGCGGCCATCGGTCGTGCCGAAGCCCTGGGCGAAGGTCCGATCCTGCCATGGTTGAAACAGACCGCCCGCGACCTCAGGTTATGGATAGTGGCCGGCACCTTGCCGCTGCCCCCCGAGGATCAGCCCGAGGCCAAGGCCAACGCCTGTTCTTTGTTGGTGGACGATCAGGGACAGATTGTGGCGCGCTACGACAAGCTGCATCTGTTCGATGTCGACGTGGCGGACAATCGCGGACGCTATCGCGAATCCGATGACTATGCTCATGGAGACCGCGTGGTAGTGGCGGATACGCCGGTGGGTCGGTTGGGGCTGACGGTTTGTTATGACCTGCGCTTTCCCGAGCTGTACAGCGAATTGCGCGCCGCCGGCGCTGAATTGATTACCGCGCCTTCGGCTTTTACCGCGGTGACCGGCGCCGCCCATTGGGAGGTGCTGATCCGGGCCCGGGCCATTGAAACCCAGTGCTACCTGCTGGCGGCGGCCCAGGGTGGCGTGCATCCCGGTCCACGGGAAACCTACGGCCATGCGGCCATCGTCGACCCATGGGGACGCGTGCTGGCGGAGCAGGATCAAGGTGAGGGCGTGCTGTTGGCCGAGCGCGACAGCAGTGAACAGGCGTCCATTCGGGCGCGGATGCCGGTGGTCAGTCACCGGCGCATTTTCTCGCAAGGCGTTCAACGGCTTGCATAAGTACGACGAATTTAAGGCCAAAGCATATGAGCGGGTTGTTGTCCTCAGTCAGTGAACATCTTCTAGCCCCTGGCGGCGTGACCATCGAAAGCTTGCAGGGCGTGCTGGGGGATCTGGCCGGCCCGGGCATCGATGCCGCCGACCTGTATTTCCAGGGGCAGATTTCCGAGTCTTGGTCCCTGGAAGACGGGATCGTCAAGGAAGGCAGTTTCAACCTCGACCAAGGGGTGGGTGTGCGTGCGCAGTCCGGGGAGAAGACCGGCTTTGCCTACAGCAACGCCATCACCCTGGAAGCCCTGGGGCTGGCGGCCCGTGCTGCGCGATCGATCTCCCGGGCCGGACAGAACGGTACGGTGCAGGCATTCACCAGCCAGGACGTGGCGCAACTGTATGCGCCGGACAATCCTCTGGAAGTCATCAGCCGGGCCGAGAAAGTCGAACTGCTCAAGCGAGTGGACGCGGCGACTCGTGCTCTGGACCCGCGTATCCAGCAGGTCAGCGTGAGCATGGCTGGGGTCTGGGAGCGGATTCTGGTGGCCTCGACGGACGGCGGCCTGGCGGCGGATGTGCGGCCGTTGGTGCGCTTCAACGTCAGCGTCATCGTCGAGCAGAATGGCCGCCGCGAGCGCGGTGGTCACGGTGGCGGCGGGCGTACCGATTACCGCTATTTCCTCACTGAAGATCGGGCCATGGGCTATGCCCGTGAAGCGCTGCGTCAGGCCCTGGTCAATCTCGAAGCCATTCCGGCACCGGCGGGCACCTTGCCGGTGGTACTCGGCTCCGGCTGGTCCGGTGTGCTGCTGCACGAAGCCGTGGGCCACGGCCTGGAAGGCGATTTCAACCGCAAGGGCAGCTCGGCCTACAGCGGCCGCATGGGCGAGAGGGTGGCTTCCAAGCTTTGCACCATCGTCGACGATGGCACCCTGGCTGGGCGTCGCGGCTCCCTGAGTGTGGACGACGAAGGCACCCCGACCGAATGCACCACCCTGATCGAGAACGGTGTGCTCAAGGGCTATATGCAGGACAAACTCAATGCCCGCCTGATGGGCGTGGCCCGCACTGGCAACGGGCGTCGTGAGTCCTACGCGCACTTGCCGATGCCGCGCATGACTAACACCTACATGCTGGCTGGCGAAAGCGATCCGGCGGAAATCATCGCCTCGGTGAAGAAAGGTATCTACTGCGCCAACCTTGGCGGCGGCCAGGTGGACATCACCAGCGGCAAGTTCGTGTTTTCCACCAGCGAGGCGTATCTGATCGAAGACGGCAAGATCACCGCACCGGTCAAGGGCGCGACCCTGATTGGCAACGGTCCTGAAGCGATGAGCCGAGTGTCGATGGTGGGCAACGATTTGTCCCTGGACAGCGGCGTTGGCACTTGTGGCAAGGACGGGCAATCAGTGCCGGTAGGCGTCGGTCAGCCGACCTTGAAGATCGATGCGATCACCGTGGGTGGCACAGGGGCATAAGAGAAGAGGGCGCCGGGTGAACTGCTGGGCAGCTCACCCGTGGAGGGCTCAACGCAGACCGCGTTGGGTCTCGTCCAGCTCGCGGATGTACTTGAAGATTTTACGGCTGGAGGCCGGCGCCTTGTTATGGGCCACCTCGTGCTGGGCCTGACGAATCAGGGAGCGCAGTTGCTGGCGATCGGCGTCAGGGTATTCACTGACGAACTTTTCCAGAACGTCATCGCCGCCGCCGATCAGGCGGTCACGCCAACGTTCCAGGTTGTGGAAACGTTCGTTGTACTGCCGGGTGGAGGCGTCGAGTTGGTCGAGCAGTTGCAGAATCGCGTCGGTGTCCTGGTCACGCATCAGCTTGCCGATGAATTGCAGGTGGCGCTTTCGGGCGATATGGGCGACGTGCTTGGGCGCATCCGCCAGGGCCCGGCGCAAGGCGTCGGTCAACGGCAGTTTGTTCAGCAAGTCAGGCTTGAGAGTGGTAAGGCGCTCGCCGAGATCAACCAGAGCATGCAGCTCGCGTTTGACCTGGGATTTGCTTTTCTCCCCATCGAGGGAGTCGTCGTAAGAATCAACCATGGTGGCAGTCCGCAAAGAAACGCCGCCATGATAACCAGTCGAGGGCCGCTTGTCCGGCCCGGTCGCTCGCCGGCCTTAATCGAAAGCAGAATTTGAGTGGAGAACAGCATGAGTGCAGCACAAAGCGTCGGCCCACAGGCTTTGCCGGCCCTGCAGGAGCAAGTCGAGCAGATCGTTGCCGAGGCCAAGCGCCAGGGGGCCAGTGCCTGCGAAGTAGCGGTGTCTCTGGAGCAGGGCCTGTCGACTTCGGTGCGCCAGCGGGAAGTGGAAACCGTGGAGTTCAACCGCGACCAGGGCTTTGGCATCACCCTCTATGTGGGCCAGCGCAAGGGTTCGGCCAGCACCTCTGCCAGCGGCCCCGAGGCCATTCGTGAAACCGTGGCCGCGGCCCTGGCAATCGCCAAGCACACCTCCGAAGACGAAGCCTCGGGGCTGGCCGATGCATCCTTGATGGCCAAGGACCTGCAGGACTTCGACCTGTTCCATGCCTGGGACATCACCCCAGAGCAAGCCATCGAGCAGGCCCTGGCCTGTGAAGCTGCGGCCTTTGCCGCCGACAGCCGGATCAAGAATGCCGACGGCACCACCCTGAGCACCCATCAGGGCTGCCGGGTGTATGGCAACAGTCACGGTTTTATCGGTGGTTATGCCTCCACTCGCCACAGTCTGAGTTGCGTGATGATTGCCGAGGCTGACGGCCAGATGCAGCGCGACTACTGGTATGACGTCAATCGCCAGGGCCAGTTGCTGGCCGACCCTGCGAGCATTGGTCAGCGTGCTGCCCAACGCGCGGCCAGTCGACTTGGCGCCCGCCCGGTGCCGACCTGCGAAGTGCCGGTGTTGTTTTCTGCGGAACTGGCCGGCGGCCTGTTCGGCAGTTTTCTCGGCGCGATTTCCGGCGGCAATCTGTACCGCAAGTCATCCTTCCTTGAAGGCGCCTTGGGCCAACAGCTGTTTCCCCAGTGGCTGACCATCGATGAGCGCCCGCACCTGATGCGCGCCATGGGCAGTTCGGCGTTCGATGGTGACGGCCTGGCCACTTACGCCAAGCCTTTCGTCAAGGACGGGGAGTTGGTGTCCTATGTGCTGGGCACCTATTCGGGTCGCAAGCTGGGCATGCCGAGTACCGCCAACGCCGGTGGCGTGCACAATCTGTTCGTCACCCATGGCGATGAAGACCAGGCGGCGCTGCTGCGGCGTATGGGGCGTGGCCTGTTGGTGACCGAGTTGATGGGGCATGGCCTGAACATGGTCACTGGGGATTACTCCCGTGGTGCGGCGGGTTTCTGGGTCGAGAATGGCGAGATCCAGTTCGCGGTGCAGGAAGTGACCATTGCCGGTAATTTGCGGGACATGTTCAAGCAGATCATTGCCGTGGGTAACGACCTGGAACTGCGCAGCAACATCCGCACTGGCTCGGTGCTGATCGAACGCATGACCGTCGCTGGCAGCTGACTGCCCTCCTGAGTCACCCAAACGCGCCACCTCCCCGGGTGGCGCGTTTTTTTATGCCTGGCGCTTTTCTAAGCTGGCTTGCCAGCGAAGGCGTCCTGACGCTCGATACCCGGCATAAGGGCTCATTCGCCGGCAAGCCGACTCCTACAAGGGTTGGGCAAAATTCGTACAAGTCAGATTGATTTGATTCTCAATATCATTTAATAATGAAAATCATTATTCAATGAGCCCAGGTCATGAGTTCTGCCTTGCACGAGCAGCCCTACCTCGAAAGCTGGCGCTGGATGAGTCGCCAGATCCGTTGCGCACTGGAACCGGACGAACCACGTCTGATTGAGCATTACCTCGCCGAGGGCCGCTACTTGGCCTGCTGCACCGCGATGTCGGCCTGGACCGTCGCTGAAACCTCCTTCCGTTTGTTGATCGATACCGCTACCGATACTGCGCTGCCCTGGCACTGGCGCAGCCTGTGCCTGGATCAGGCCTGGCGGCCATTGCGTGACATGGAGCGGTTGTCTTTGTGCAAGTGCCGGCTCAAGCGCTGGCAAAGCCATGCCTGGCAACTGGCGACCTGTTCGCTGCTGCCTTCCATTCCTCTGATTGAACTGGTGCAAGGATTTCCCGATGAGTAATACCCGTATCGAACGCGACAGCATGGGCGAACTGCAGGTCCCTGAGCAGGCCTTGTATGGCGCGCAGACTCAGCGCGCGGTGGATAACTTTCCCATCAGCGGGCAACGTATGCCGGCAGCCTTCATTCGTGCCCTGATTCTGGCCAAGGCTGCAGCGGCCGAGGCCAACGTCGAGCTTGGGCAGCTCAGCGCGTCCCAGGGCAAGGCCATTGTCGATGCCGCCCAGGGGCTGTTGGAAGGCGACTACATGCAGCACTTTCCGGTGGACATCTTCCAGACCGGCTCCGGTACCAGTTCCAACATGAACGCCAACGAAGTGCTGGCGACCCTGGCCAGCCGCCTGTTGGGCGAGCCGGTCAACCCCAATGACCACGTCAACTGTGGCCAGAGCAGCAACGACATCATTCCCACCACCATTCACGTCAGCGCAGCCCTGACCCTGCATGAGCAACTGCTGCCGGCACTGGTGCATCTGGTGGAGGTCATTGAGCGCAAGGCGGTGCAGGTGCATCCCTTCATCAAGACCGGTCGTACCCACCTGATGGATGCCATGCCGGTGCGAATGAGCCAGGTGCTGGACGGTTGGGCGCAGCAGCTCAAGGCCAATATCGCTCACTTGCAGGACCTGCTACCGAGCCTGCAGGCCCTGGCTCAGGGCGGCACCGCCGTGGGTACTGGAATCAACGCTCACCCCGAGTTCGCTGCGCGCTTCAGCCGGCAGTTGAGCAAGCTGACCCAGGTGCAGTTCACCCCGGGCAAGAACCTGTTCGCCCTGATCGGCTCACAGGACACGGCGGTCACGGTGTCCGGCCAGCTCAAGGCCACTGCGGTGTCGTTGATGAAGATCGCCAACGACCTGCGCTGGATGAACTCCGGTCCACTGGCGGGGCTTGGCGAGATCGAGCTGGAGGGGCTGCAGCCGGGCTCGTCGATCATGCCGGGCAAGGTCAATCCGGTGATTCCGGAAGCCGTGGCGATGGTCGCGGCCCAAGTCATTGGTAACGACAGCACCATCACCGTGGCCGGGCAATCGGGCAACTTCGAGCTCAACGTGATGCTGCCGATCATTGCCCAGAACCTGCTCGGCAGTATTGAACTGCTGGCCAACTCCAGTCGCCTGTTGGCGGACAAGGCCATTGCCAGCTTCAAGGTCAACGAGCCCAAGCTCAAGGAAGCACTGTCACGCAACCCGATCCTGGTGACTGCTCTGAACCCGATCATCGGGTATCAGAAGGCCGCTGAAATTGCCAAGACTGCCTACAGGCAAGGTCGCCCGGTGATCGACGTGGCACTTGAACTCACTGATCTGCCACGCAGCCAACTTGAGGTCCTGCTGGACCCGGAAAAACTCACCGCAGGCGGCGTGTAACTCCCAACACCGCTTTGGAGGCTCACCATGGAGCACTGGAAACGCACGATCGAAAGGGCCAATCGCCTCTTTATGCAGGGCGAACTGGTGGATGCTCGCGAGTTCTACCTGCAGGCACTGGCCTTGGCTCAGGTGTTGTTCGAGCGCTGGGGGGATGCCGACGAGGCGGTGGCAGCCTGTGTGATTTCCCATCACAACCTGGCGGACCTGCATTTGCGCCTGAACCAGCCGGAGGAGAGCGCAGAGTACCTCTGCGCGATCCACCAGCGCCTGCTGCAGACCATGCAGGACAGCCGCCTCAGCCCTGCCTTGCGCGAAGCGGCTTTGCGCCAGAGCAGCAAGACCTACGTCGAACTGTTGAATTTCATCGGTGATCACGGTGAGTACCCCCGTACTCATCGTTTGCTGGACAGCAACGTCGCGGGCCTGTCAGCCGACAGCCCGCTAGCCGACAGCCCCTCTTACGGAGCCCATTGATATGTCCTTTACCTTGCCTGCACTGCCTTATGCCTATGACGCGCTGGAACCGCACATCGATGCGCAGACCATGGAGATTCACTACAGCAAGCACCACCAGACCTACATAAACAATCTCAATGCCGCTGTAGAAGGCACTGAATGGGCGGGCTGGGAAGTCGAAAAACTGGTGGCCAGCGTCCAGCAACTGCCGGAAAAACTTCGGGCCGC
Source organism: Pseudomonas sp. B21-059 (assembly GCF_026016285.1). NCBI lineage: Bacteria > Pseudomonadati > Pseudomonadota > Gammaproteobacteria > Pseudomonadales > Pseudomonadaceae > Pseudomonas > Pseudomonas sp. B21-059. The sequence continues at coordinate 1,004,381 of NZ_CP087201.1, forward strand.
GGTGATCAACCAAGGGGGTGGTCACGCCAACCATTCGCTGTTCTGGGCGGTCATGACCCCGGCCGGCGGCGGTAAGCCCGAGGGTGCCCTGGCTCAGGCAATCGAGCAGCAACTGGGTGGTTTCGAGCGCTTCAAGGAGGCGTTCACCAAGGCTGCGCTGACCCGTTTCGGCAGTGGCTGGGCCTGGCTCAGCGTGACTCCGGAGAAAAAGCTGCTGGTGGAAAGCAGCGGTAACCAGGACAGCCCGCTGATGAATGGCAACACGCCGATTCTCGGTCTGGACGTGTGGGAGCACGCCTACTACCTGCGTTATCAGAACCGTCGGCCGGAATACATCAATGCGTTCTACAACGTGATCAATTGGCCGGAAGTCGCTCAACGCTATCAGGCCGCGATGGCCTGATACCTCCATTCATAACAAGACCTAAGGCCGACTATGGGCACTGAAACACTGGCGATCAGCAGCGGACGGATGTTTCGTTATGCCTTCGGTTCGCTGTTGCTGTTGGCGGGTACCGCGTTGCTGGTGGCTCAAGGGCTGAGCTGGCTGGATCTGGAACCAAGGTTGTTGCGCGCCTTGCAGGGTGGCTCGATCTGCGCGTTGGGCACGGCGCTGGGGGCGGTCCCGGTGCTGGTGATCCGCAGAATGCCGATGGCCGTGAGCGATACGTTGCTGGGTTTTGGCGCTGGGGTGATGCTGGCGGCGACGGCGTTTTCGCTGATCGTTCCCGGTATTGCCGCTGCTCAAGACTTGGGCTTGTCTGCCTGGGGCTCCAGTGGCCTGGTTTGCGCCGGCATCATGCTGGGGGCTTTTGGCTTGTTCCTGGTGGATCGCAAGGTGTCGGGAGCCAGCCCCGAAGTGCTGGTAGGTACGGCGGAGCATCCGGTGATTGCGCCACGCATCTGGCTGTTTGTCTTTGCCATCATTGCCCACAACATTCCGGAAGGCATGGCGGTGGGGGTGTCGGCAGGGGGCGGCATGGCGGATGCGGACAGCTTGGCCATGGGGATTGCCCTGCAGGATGTACCGGAGGGGCTGGTGATCGCTCTGGTGCTGGCGGGGGCGGGGATGTCGCGGGTCAGGGCATTTCTGATTGGCGCCGCTTCAGGCTTGGTGGAGCCGGTCTTTGCCTTGCTCTGTGCCTGGTTGGTCAGTCTGGCGCAGGTGCTGCTGCCGCTGGGGTTGGCCTTGGCGGCGGGAGCCATGTTGCTGGTGGTGACTCACGAAGTCATTCCCGAGTCCCGCCGCAATGGTCACGAAAAGCTCGCCAGCCTCGGATTGTGCATCGGCTTTTGCCTGATGATGGTGATGGACACGGCGCTTGCCTGAGGGCCGTTTGGCGAGTGGCCCGCAGGGGCTTACTCGCCCTCGTCGAAGTAGTTGTTGATCAATGCCACCAGCGCATTCAGCGCTTCCTGTTCTTGCTCGCCTTCGGTCTTCAGATGGATCTTGGTGCCCTTGCCTGCGGCGAGCATCATCATGGCCATGATGCTTTTGCCGTCCACCATTGACTCCGGGCTCCTGCCGGCGCGGATCTGGCAGGGGAACTGTCCCGCTACACCGACGAATTTGGCTGAGGCGCGGGCGTGCAAACCCAGTTTGTTGATGATCTCGATTTCCAGAGCTGGCATCGCGGGGTAGATCCTTTCAGCTAAGGTCGCGGTGGCGAACCTGGACGTTCTTCAGGGTTTTTTGCAACACCTTGCCCAGGCGCTCGGTCAGGTACACGGAGCGGTGATGTCCGCCGGTGCAGCCAATGGCAATGGTCACGTAGGCGCGGTTGCTGGCAGCGAAGCGTGGCAGCCACTTGAGCAGATAGCTTTCGATGTCCTGGAACATTTCTTCGACATCGGGCTGTGCGGCCAGGTATTCGGCCACGGGAGCGTCCAGACCGGATTGGGCGCGCAGTTCGGGCTTCCAGTACGGATTGGGCAGGCAGCGCACGTCAAACACCAGATCGGCGTCCACCGGCATGCCGCGCTTGAAACCGAAAGACTCCACCAGGAACGCAGTCCCGGGTTCGGGTTGGTTCAGCAGGCGCAGCTTGATGGTGTCCCGCAATTGGTAGAGGTTCAGATTGGTGGTGTTGACCTTGAGGTCGGCCAGATCGACGATCGGCCCCAGCAGTTGAGTCTCATCGTGGATGGCTTCAGCCAGCGAGCGATTGGCACTGCTCAGCGGGTGGCGCCGTCGGGTTTCCGAGAAGCGCTTGAGCAGGGTTTCCTCATCGGCGTCCAGATAGAGCACGTCGCACTGGATATGCCGGCTGCGCACTTCTTCCAGCAACTCGGGGAAGCGCGACAGATGGCTGGGTAGGTTTCGGGCGTCGATGGAAACCGCTACCAGAGGTTGTGCCAGTTCCGTGTGAATCAAAGCGCGCTCGGCCAGCTCGGGCAGCAAGCCGGCGGGAAGGTTGTCGATGCAGTAGTAGCCGTGGTCCTCAAGAACATCGAGGGCGGTGCTTTTACCTGAGCCGGAGCGGCCGCTGACAATGATCAAGCGCATGGTTACTGACCGTTTTGCTCGTCCAGGACAACCTGATACAAGGCTTCATTGCTGGTGGCACTGCGCAGCCGGTCACGGACTTCCTTGCGATCGAGCATGCTGGCGATCTGCCGGAGCAGTTCCAGGTGTGCGTCGGTGGCGGCTTCCGGAACCAGGAGGACGAACAGCAGATCCACGGGTGCACCGTCGATGGCGTCGAAATCGATCGGAGCGTCCAGGTGCATCAGCGCACTGATAGGCGACTCGCAGCCTTTGAGGCGGCAGTGGGGAATGGCGATGCCGTTGCCAAAACCGGTGGAACCGAGTTTTTCACGGGCGATCAGGCTCTCGAAGACATCCTGCATCTCCAGATCAGGCACTTCGCGGCTGATCAGGTTGGCAATTTGTTCGAGGGCGCGTTTTTTACTGCCGCCCGGCACGTTCACCAGGGAACGGCCGGGGGTCAGGATGCTTTCAAGTCGGATCATGGGAGGGGAGTGTTAGCGACCCGTGCCTTGGAGAAGGTGGAGTTGCTTTTCCTTATGCTTTTTCAGTTGGCGGTCAAGCTTGTCCGTGAGCAGGTCGATTGCGGCATACATATCGTCATGTTCTGCATTGGCGACGACCTCCCCACCGTGGATGTGCAGGGTGGCTTCGATTTTCTGTTTCAGCTTCTCGACAGCCATGGTGACCTGCACATTGGTAATCTTGTCGAAGTGCCGCTCCAGCCGGTCGAGTTTCTCGCCGATGTAAGCGCGCAGAGGTTCAGTCACTTCGAGTTGGTGTCCACTGATGTTGACTTGCATACAGCTTCTCCTTCGTTGCCAGTGCATAACGCGACAGGCTGGGTTGCCTGCCACCTAGACCGCGTTTGAAACCGACTTTCGGCCTGTTTCAAACACACTCTGAAACGCTGTGGCCAGCCCGGCGGCTACATCAACCGCTTCCGTTCGCTGGAAGGCGCGATCCCAAGGGATTCGCGGTACTTGGCGACGGTACGACGGGCTACCTGAATGCCTTGTGCCTCCAGTAAACCAGCGATCTTGCTGTCACTCAACGGCTTTTTCTGATTTTCCGCAGCCACCAGTTTTTTGATGATCGCGCGGATCGCCGTGGACGAGCATTCGCCGCCTTCGGAGGTGCTGACGTGGCTGGAGAAAAAGTATTTCAGTTCATATATGCCCCGGGGGGTATGCATGAATTTTTGCGTGGTTACACGGGAAATGGTCGATTCGTGCATGCCCACAGCTTCAGCGATGTCATGCAGAACCAGAGGTTTCATGGCTTCGTCGCCGTACTCCAGGAAGCCTCGTTGGTGCTCGACGATCTGAGTGGCGACTTTCATCAGGGTTTCGTTACGGCTCTGCAGGCTCTTGATGAACCAGCGAGCTTCCTGCAACTGATTGCGCATGAAGGTGTTGTCGGCACTGGTGTCGGCGCGGCGAACAAAGCCGGCGTACTGTGCGTTGACCCGCAGGCGTGGCACTGATTCCTGATTCAGCTCCACCAGCCAGCGCTCGTTGTCCTTGCGCACGATGACGTCCGGGACCACGTATTCGGCTTCGCTGGATTCGATCTGTGAGCCCGGGCGCGGGTTGAGGCTTTGCACCAGTTCGATGACCTGGCGCAGCTCGTCTTCCTTGAGCTTCATGCGGCGCATCAGCTGGCTGTAGTCGCGACTACCCAGGAGGTCGATGTAGTCACTGACCAGGCGCTGGGCTTCGCTCAGCCAGGGAGTTTTCGCTGGCAGTTGGCGCAGTTGCAGCAGCAGGCATTCACCCAGGTTGCGGGCGCCGATGCCGGCCGGCTCGAATTGCTGGATGCGGTGCAGGACGGCTTCGATCTCGTCCAGCTCGATGTCCAACTCCGGATCGAAGGCCTCGAGAATCTCTTCAAGGGTTTCGTCCAGGTAACCCTGATTGTTGATGCAATCGATCAGGGTCACGGCGATCAGGCGGTCGGTATCCGACATTGGCGCCAGGTTCAGTTGCCAGAGCAGGTGGCTTTGCAGGCTCTCGCCGGCCGATGTGCGAGTGGTGAAGTCCCATTCATCGTCATCGCTGCTGGGCAGGCTGCTGGCGCTGGTCTGGTAGACGTCTTCCCACGCGGTGTCCACCGGTAGCTCGTTGGGGATGCGTTCGTTCCATTCGCCTTCCTCGAGGTTATCCACCGTGGGGGCGGTTTCCTGGTAGGAGGGTTCCTGAATCTCGGTGTTGGGTTTGGACTCGGTGTTGTCGGCCAAGGGGTCGCTGTTGTCGAAGTCTTCGCCATCTTCCTGGCGTTCGAGCATCGGGTTGGACTCCAGGGCCTCCTGGATTTCCTGTTGCAGGTCCAGGGTCGACAATTGGAGCAGGCGGATGGCCTGTTGCAGCTGCGGTGTCATCGTCAGCTGCTGGCCCATTCTCAGGACTAGCGATGGTTTCATGGCAGGGGCTTAACACCTTATTTGCCGGCGCACATGCGCCATCCACTACAGGGCGCCGGAGCGCCAAACATAAGCAAATTATATGCCTGAAACTGAAGTGTTTGCCTAGAGCGCTGTAACAATAAAATCAGTAGGGATTTATTGTTCCTGGCGCTCTGGCATCTAGCCCGACACCTCAGCCTTTACAGGCGGAACTCATGGCCCAGGTAGACTTCCTTGACCAATTCGTTGGCCAGGATGGTCTCGGAGTCGCCTTCGGCAATCAGTTGCCCGTCATTGACGATATAGGCGGTTTCACAGATGTCCAGGGTTTCGCGGACATTGTGGTCGGTGATCAGCACCCCGATGCCCTTGGCCTTCAGGTGGTGGATGATCTGCTTGATATCGCCGACCGAGATCGGGTCCACGCCGGCGAAGGGTTCGTCCAGCAGGATGAACTTGGGCGCGGTGGCCAGGGCGCGGGCGATTTCCACGCGACGGCGCTCACCACCGGACAGGCTCATGCCGAGGTTGTCGCGGATATGGTTGATGTGGAACTCCTGCAGCAGGCTTTCCAGTTCCTGGCGACGGCCGGCCTTGTCGAGTTCCTTGCGGGTCTCGAGGATGGCCATGATGTTGTCGGCCACCGACAGCTTGCGGAAGATCGAGGCTTCCTGTGGCAGGTAGCCGATGCCGGCGCGGGCGCGACCGTGCATCGGTTGGTGGCTGACATCCAGGTCGTCGATCAGGACGCGGCCCTGATCGGCCTGGACCAGGCCGACGATCATGTAGAAACAGGTGGTCTTGCCGGCGCCGTTGGGGCCGAGCAGGCCGACGATCTGGCCGCTGTCGATGGACAGGCTGACATCACGCACGACCTGACGGCTCTTGTAGCTCTTGGCCAGGTGCTGAGCTTTCAGAGTTGCCATTACTGGGCCTTTTGCTCGTCGGTTTTCTTTTTCGGCTGGATGACCATGTCGATCCGCGGACGTGGCGCGGTGACCGAGCTGCCATTGGCGCGACCGGCGTTAGCCACTTGCTTGACGGTGTCGTAGACGATCTTCTCGCCTTCGGTGGTGTTGCCGTCGTTGATGACCTTGGCTTTGTCGATCAGCACGATGCGATTCTGCTGAGCGTGGTACTGGATGGTCACAGCGTAGGCCTGAACCGGTTTCGGGTCGGTCTGCTTCTGCAGCTGCTCGAAGTAGGCGAGGTTGCCCACCGACGTCACTACGTCGATTTCGCCGCTCTGGGCTCGGGTGATGGTCACGGTGTTGCCAGTGATCTTCATCGAACCCTGGGTGATGATCACATCGCCCTTGTAGGTGGCTACGCCGTTCTTATCGTCCAACTGGGCGTCGTCGGCCTGGATGCGGATTGGCTGTTGGCTATCGTTCGGCAGAGCCCAGGCGCTCACGCTTCCCAGTGCTGCGCCCAGACTGAGCAAAATAGGGAGGGTTTTAACGAGCCTCATACTGTCCTCTTACGTTCGATAGCAGGTTCATCCTGCCGTCTTTCAAATACGCTTTCATTCCCTTGGCCGTAGTCACGCCGCCGGCGCCGTCGATTCTAACGGCTTGCTCGGTCTGCGCATATTGCTTCTGCGGGAATACTGTCATGCGGCTGGTGGTGATCAGCAGGTTGCGGTTGCGCTCATCAGTGCGGGAAACCCGTACCGAATCGATCAGCTCGACCTCGGTGCCGTCCGGATTGACTTCGCCGCGCTCGCTCTGGACGTGCCAGGGGAAAGTGGTGCCGCGGTACATCTGCAGGTCCGGCTTGGTCAGCAGCGTCACTTCGCTGGCCTTGACGTGCTCCACTTTGTCCGAGGTCATTTCGTACTGCAGCTTGCCGTCAGGCAGGTACTGCACGCTGCGAGCGTTGATCACGTAATAGTCGATGGCGTTGTCGTCGACCTGCACTACCGGCTTGTCGAGGAAGCGCTCAGGGCTGATGTTCCAGTAACCGACCGCGGCGAACAGCAGGGCGATGATCCCGAATATCAGGATGTTGCGAATCTTTTTACTCAGCATGGGAGGGCTCTATAAATAAGCGGCGTTGGCTGCTTCAAGGCGGTCCTGGGCTTGCAGGATCAGCTCGCAGAACTCCCGGGCAGCGCCTTCGCCACCGCGGGCTACAGTGATGCCATGGGCGTGTTCGCGGACAAAGCCGGCTGCGTTGGCCACCGCCATGCCCAGGCCGACACGGCGGATCACCGGCAGGTCGGGCAGGTCGTCGCCCAGATAGGCGACCTGTTCATAGCTTAGGCCCAGTTGGGCAAGAAGTTCGTCCAGCACCACCAGCTTGTCTTCACGACCCTGGTAGAGGTGGGGAATCCCCAGGTTCTTGGCCCGGCGCTCCACCACAGGGGTCTTGCGCCCGCTGATGATCGCCGTCTGCACCCCGGCGGCCATGAGCATCTTGATGCCTTGGCCGTCGAGGGTATTGAACGTCTTGAACTCGCTGCCGTCCTCAAGGAAGTACAGGCGACCGTCGGTCAGTACGCCGTCGACGTCGAAAACCGCCAGCTTGATGTTTTTACCGCGTTGCAGCAGGTCGGCACTCATTACATCACTCCCGCGCGCAGCAGATCGTGCATGTTCAAGGCGCCGATCGGCCGGTCTTCCTTGTCCACCACCACCAGGGCGCTGATTTTATGGTCTTCCATGATCTTCAGGGCTTCGGCTGCCAGCATATCGGCGCGTGCCGTCTTGCCGTGAGGGGTCATGACCGAGTCGATGGTGGCGTGATGAATATCGATGGCGCGATCCAGGGTGCGGCGCAAGTCGCCGTCGGTGAAGATCCCGGCCAGGCGGCCATCGGCCTCCAGGATCACGGTCATGCCCAGGCCCTTGCGGGTCATCTCCATGAGCGCGTCCTTGAGCAGGGTGCCCCTTTGCACGTGCGGCAACTCGGTGCCTTCATGCATCACATTCTCCACCTTGAGCAGCAGACGGCGGCCCAGGGCGCCTCCGGGATGGGAGAAAGCGAAGTCTTCGGCGGTGAACCCGCGAGCTTCCAGCAGGGCCACGGCCAGGGCATCGCCCATGACCAGGGCGGCAGTGGTCGAGGAGGTCGGCGCCAGGTTCAGCGGGCAGGCCTCGTGTTCGACATGCACATTGAGGTTGACGTCGGCGGCCTTGGCCAGCGGCGAGTCAGGGTTGCCGGTCAGGCTGATCAACTGGATGCCCAGGCGCTTGATCAAGGGCAGCAGGGTGACGATTTCGTTGGTGGAGCCGGAGTTGGAGAGGGCCAGGATCACGTCGTCGCGAGTGATCATGCCCATGTCGCCATGACTGGCTTCAGCCGGGTGGACAAAGAAAGCCGTGGTGCCGGTGCTGGCCAGGGTGGCGGCGATCTTGTTGCCGACGTGCCCGGACTTGCCCATGCCGACCACTACCACGCGGCCTTTACTGGCCAGAATCATCTCGCAAGCGCGCACGAAATCTGCATCGATATGGGGCAGCAAGCCTTCTACGGCCTGAAGTTCGAGGCGGATGGTGCGTTGTGCTGATTGAATCAGGTCGCTGGATTGGCTCATGTCTGAAATCGTATAGCCCGATGAAAAGGCGGCGATTATAGCGGTAATGAACAAATCCCTCACGCAAGTTCGTCAGCCTTTATCTGGCCGGTATTAGGATTCCTCCGATTTTGCCTGTCTTGGACCTGAACGTTCACGGCTTCGGCCTTGGGGGCTCCGTATCAGCAGTGATATAGTTCGCCGCCAGTTCGGCCTGCCCAGGGGCACGTACTCCCGGCAGGGAGCCAAGCGTCCGAGTGATAGGCTGCATCGCAAGGAGTTTAGATGAGTGCCGATAACGCCTACGCGGTCGAGCTGAAGGGACTGTCCTTCAAGCGCGGTACGCGCAGCATTTTCAATAACGTGGATATCCGTATTCCGCGGGGCAAGGTCACCGGCATCATGGGGCCTTCAGGCTGCGGAAAAACCACCCTGTTGCGCTTGATGGGCATGCAATTGCGGCCCAGCAGCGGCGAAGTGTGGGTCAACGGCCAGAATCTGCCGACCCTCTCGCGCAGCGATCTGTTCGATGCACGCAAGCAAATGGGCGTTCTGTTCCAGAGCGGCGCGCTGTTCACCGACCTGGACGTGTTCGAGAACGTGGCCTTTCCGCTGCGGGTACATACCGAGCTGCCGGACGAAATGATTCGTGACATCGTGCTGCTCAAGCTACAGGCGGTGGGCCTGCGCGGTGCCGTCGACCTGATGCCCGACGAGCTGTCCGGCGGCATGAAGCGTCGGGTCGCCCTGGCCCGGGCCATCGCCCTGGACCCGCAGATTCTCATGTACGACGAGCCTTTCGTGGGCCAGGACCCGATTGCCATGGGCGTCCTGGTGCGCTTGATTCGCCTGCTCAACGATGCCCTGGGCATTACCAGCATCGTGGTGTCCCACGATCTTGCGGAAACCGCGAGCATTGCCGATTACCTCTATGTGGTCGGCGATGGCCAGGTATTGGGGCAGGGAACTCCTGACGAACTGATGGACTCCGACAATCCGCGTATCCGTCAATTCATGAAGGGCGATCCCGACGGCCCGGTGCCGTTTCACTTTCCAGCGACGGATTACCGCGCAGATCTTCTGGGGAAGCGCTGATGCGCAAAATATCGCTAATCGAGAGGGTTCGCCTCTTCGGTCGCTCAGGCATCGATGTCCTGGCGGTACTGGGGCGCTCCACGCTGTTTCTGTTTCATGCGTTGCTGGGGCGCGGCGGCATTGGCGGCAGCTTTGGCCTGCTGGTCAAGCAACTGCATTCGGTGGGCGTGATGTCCCTGGTGATCATCGTCGTGTCCGGGATCTTCATCGGCATGGTGCTGGCGCTGCAGGGCTTCAACATTCTGTCCAGCTACGGTTCGGAGCAGGCCGTCGGGCAAATGGTTGCCCTGACCTTGCTGCGGGAGTTGGGCCCGGTGGTGACTGCGTTGCTGTTCGCCGGTCGTGCCGGGTCGGCGCTGACCGCGGAAATCGGCAACATGAAGTCCACCGAGCAACTCTCCAGCCTGGAGATGATCGGGGTCGATCCACTCAAGTACATCATTGCGCCGCGCCTGTGGGCCGGCTTCATTTCCCTGCCGTTGCTGGCGATGATTTTCAGCGTGGTGGGAATCTGGGGCGGTTCCTGGGTGGCTGTCGACTGGCTGGGCGTCTATGACGGTTCCTACTGGGCGAACATGCAGAACAGCGTGACCTTCACCGGTGACGTGCTCAACGGTGTGATCAAAAGTATTGTTTTTGCGTTTGTAGTGACCTGGATCGCCGTATTCCAAGGCTACGACTGTGAGCCCACTTCAGAAGGGATCAGCCGTGCCACTACCAAGACCGTGGTGTATGCCTCGTTGGCCGTACTCGGCTTGGACTTTATTCTGACCGCCTTGATGTTTGGAGATTTCTGATGCAAAACCGCACCCTGGAAATCGGTGTCGGCCTTTTTCTGCTGGCCGGCATCCTGGCTTTGCTGTTGCTTGCCCTGCGGGTCAGTGGCTTGTCTCCGACTGCGAGCACCGATACCTATAAACTTTACGCCTACTTCGACAATATCGCCGGTTTGACGGTCAGAGCTAAGGTGACCATGGCCGGTGTGACCATCGGCAAGGTTACAGCGATCGATCTGGACCGTGACAGCTTCACCGGCCGGGTGACGATGCAACTGGAAAAGCGTGTGGATAATCTGCCGACCGACTCCACTGCATCTATCCTGACGGCTGGCCTGTTGGGTGAGAAGTACATCGGTATCAGCGTGGGCGGGGAAGAAGCCTTGCTCAAGGATGGTGGAACCATCCACGACACCCAGTCGTCGCTGGTGCTGGAGGACCTGATCGGTAAATTCCTGCTCAATACCGTTAGCAAAGACGCCAAATGAGGAGTTTTTCGATGATCTCTATCTTGCGACGTGGCTTGTTGGTCCTGCTGGCGGCCCTGCCGTTGCTGGCCAATGCGGCAAGCACGCCTTCCGCGCATGATCTGGTGCAGGACACGACCACCCGTCTGCTGGCGGATCTGGCGGCCAATAAAGAGAAGTACAAGCAAAGCCCGAACGACTTCTACAACGCCTTGAACGGTATTGTCGGTCCGGTGGTGGACGCCGATGGCATCTCCCGCAGCATCATGACCGTGAAGTATTCGCGCAAGGCCACCCCGGAGCAGATGGCGCGCTTCCAGGAAAACTTCAAGCGCAGCCTGATGCAGTTCTATGGCAATGCCTTGCTGGAGTACAACAACCAGGGCATCACTGTTTCTCCGGCCAAGGATGAAAGCGGTACCCGTACCAGCGTGGATATGCAGGTCAAAGGCAACAACGGCGCGATCTACCCGGTGTCCTACACCCTGGAGAAGATCAACGACGAGTGGAAGGTGCGCAACGTGATTATCAACGGCATCAATATCGGCAAGCTGTTCCGTGATCAGTTCGCCGATGCCATGCAGCGTAACGGCAACAACCTGGACAAGACCATCGACGGCTGGGCCGGCGAAGTGGCCAAGGCCAAGGAAGTGACCGAAGACGCCGCAGATAAGGTTGCGCAATGAGCGAGTCCGCCGTACGCCTCGGGGACGCCGGGGAGTTGCTGATCAGCGGTGTGCTGGATTACCGCAGCGGTCCGGGTCTGCGCAAGCAGGGTCAGGCATTGATCAAGTCCAGCGCCGCTGCGGCGTTGGTGCTGGATTGCTCGGCGGTGGAAAAGTCCAGCAGTGTCGGCCTGGCCCTGCTGCTGGCCTTCATGCGAGATGCCCAGGACCTGGGCAAGGCAGTGAGTGTTCGTGCCTTGCCCGAAGACATGCGAGAAATTGCCGAAGTATCCGGGGTCACCGAGATCCTTCTCCATCCGTAGTAACCCACATCTATATAGAAGCCCCCCGTCAGAGTCCTGCTATGCGGGGTTCGCAGGCGCGGGGCTTTTTTGTATGATGTCCGACCCGCGCGCACAGGGCGCCGATTGAGGTTGAGCATGCAGGCCAACGAAGTGAAGAGCTTTCTTGAGGGAAAGCTGCCCGGAGCTCAGGTAGAAGTTGAGGGCGAAGGCTGCAACTTTCAGCTGAACGTGATTAGCGACGAACTGTCGGCCTTGAGCCCGGTGAAGCGTCAGCAGAGCATCTATGCCCATTTGAATCCATGGATTGCCGATGGCAGCATCCACGCGATCACTATGAAATTTTTCAGCCGCGCGGCCTGGGCCGAGCGCACCTGAGCCCAAGGGCGTCGAGACTGTTATGGATAAATTGATTATTACCGGCGGCGTTCGCCTTGATGGCGAGATCCGCATTTCCGGGGCCAAGAACTCCGCGCTGCCGATTCTGGCAGCAACCCTGCTGTGCGATGGCCCGGTCACCGTGGCCAACCTCCCGCACCTGCACGACATCACCACCATGATCGAACTGTTCGGTCGCATGGGCATCGAGCCGGTGATCGACGAGAAACTGAGCGTCGAAATCGATCCACGCACCATCAAGACCCTGGTGGCGCCGTACGAGCTGGTGAAAACCATGCGCGCCTCGATCCTGGTCCTGGGCCCGATGGTTGCCCGTTTCGGCGAAGCCGAAGTGGCCCTGCCAGGCGGTTGCGCCATCGGTTCGCGTCCAGTGGACCTGCACATTCGCGGCCTGGAAGCCATGGGCGCGGTGATCGATGTCGAGGGCGGCTACATCAAGGCCAAGGCGCCTGAAGGCGGCCTGCGCGGTGCCAACTTCTTCTTCGATACCGTGAGTGTGACCGGTACCGAGAACATCATGATGGCCGCTGCCCTGGCCAAGGGCCGCAGCGTGCTGCAGAACGCCGCCCGCGAACCTGAAGTCGTCGACCTGGCGAACTTCCTGATCGCCATGGGTGCGAAGATTTCCGGTGCTGGCACCGACACCATCACCATCGATGGCGTCGAGCGTCTGCATTCGGCGATCTACAAAGTGATGCCTGACCGTATCGAAACCGGTACCTACCTGGTGGCCGCAGCCGTCACCGGCGGCCGGGTCAAGGTCAAGGACACCGATCCGACCATCCTTGAAGCCGTTCTGGAAAAACTCAAGGAAGCGGGCGCCGAAGTCACCACCGGCAGCGACTGGATCGAGCTGAACATGCATGGCAAGCGCCCCAAGGCGGTCAACGTGCGTACTGCTCCGTACCCGGCGTTCCCGACCGACATGCAAGCGCAGTTCATTTCCCTGAACGCGATTGCCGAAGGCACGGGCGCGGTCATCGAGACCATCTTCGAAAACCGCTTCATGCACGTGTACGAGCTGCACCGCATGGGCGCCAAGATCCAGGTCGAAGGCAACACCGCGATCGTTACCGGCACCGAGATCCTCAAGGGCGCGCCAGTCATGGCCACCGACCTGCGGGCCTCGGCCAGCCTGGTGATCTCGGCCCTGATGGCCGAAGGCGACACCCTGATCGACCGCATCTACCACATCGACCGTGGTTACGAGTGCATCGAAGAGAAGCTGCAGATGCTCGGCGCCAAGATCCGCCGCGTACCGGGCTAGTTGCATGACGGGCACAGGGAGGTGCCCAACGCTGAATCAGTTCCACGTCGAGCCTGTCTTCAGGCTCGACGCATGTCTGGCGCCGTTTGCGTCCGGGCATCAGTCGCCGCATAAGGACTTACGTTACTCATGTTGACCATCGCACTGTCCAAGGGCCGTATCCTCGACGACACGCTGCCGCTTCTGGCTGAAGCGGGCATCGTGCCAACCGAGAATCCGGACAAGAGCCGCAAACTGATCATCCCCACGACCCAGGACGACGTTCGCCTGCTGATCGTGCGTGCCACTGACGTACCGACCTATGTCGAGCATGGCGCCGCCGACCTCGGGGTGGCCGGCAAGGACGTCCTGATGGAGTACTCCGGCCAGGGCCTGTACGAACCGCTGGACCTGCAGATTGCCCAGTGCAAGCTGATGACCGCCGGTGCGATTGGCGCCGTCGAACCCAAGGGGCGCCTGCGCGTGGCCACCAAGTTCGTCAACGTCGCCAAGCGTTATTACGCCGAGCAGGGCCGTCAGGTCGACATCATCAAGCTCTACGGCTCGATGGAACTGGCGCCGCTGATCGGTCTGGCGGACAAGATCATCGACGTGGTCGACACCGGCAACACCCTGCGGGCCAACGGTCTGGAACCCCAGGAACTGATCGCCACCATCAGCTCCCGCCTGGTGGTCAACAAGGCATCGATGAAGATGCAGCACGCCCGTATCCAGGCGTTGATCGATACCCTGCGCAAGGCAGTGGAATCGCGACACCGCGGCTGATTCACATGCGTGGCCTTGAGCCGCGCCCATCTATCCGCGTCATAGCCAGAATGCTCAGGTGCCCACGCGGATGGCTTGGTAGTCTTGCGGCGCCTGAGCTTTGCAAATCCAAGCTTGCCCTTTTGTGCACTCGCCAATCATTGAGGCCTTCGCTATGACCGCTCCGACTGCAATTCGCCGACTCAACGCTGCCGACCCGGATTTCGCCCGTCATCTGGATCATCTGCTGAGCTGGGAAAGTGTCTCTGACGATTCGGTCAATCAGCGGGTGCTGGACATCATCAAGGCCGTGCGCGAGCGCGGCGATGCGGCGCTGGTGGAGTTCACCCAGCGTTTCGACGGCCTGCAAGTGGCCTCCATGGCCGACCTGATCCTGCCGCGCGAGCGCCTGGAACTGGCCCTGACCCGAATCACCGTGGCCCAGCGCGAAGCCCTGGAAAAGGCCGCGGCGCGGGTGCGCAGCTACCACGAGAAGCAGAAACAGGACTCCTGGAGCTACACCGAAGCCGACGGCACGGTGCTGGGCCAGAAGGTTACGCCGCTGGACCGCGCCGGCTTGTATGTACCGGGGGGCAAGGCGTCTTACCCGTCATCGGTGCTGATGAACGCGATCCCGGCCAAGGTGGCGGGCGTGACCGAGGTGGTGATGGTGGTGCCGACCCCCCGTGGTGAAGTCAACGAGCTGGTACTGGCCGCTGCCTGCATCGCCGGGGTTGACCGGGTGTTCACCATCGGTGGCGCCCAGGCCGTGGCCGCGCTGGCCTACGGCACCGAAAGCGTGCCCCAGGTGGACAAGGTGGTCGGCCCAGGCAACATCTATGTGGCCACCGCCAAGCGCCACGTGTTTGGCCAGGTCGGGATCGACATGATCGCCGGTCCTTCGGAGATCCTCGTGGTCTGTGACGGCCAGACCGATCCGGACTGGATCGCCATGGACCTGTTTTCCCAGGCTGAGCACGACGAAGACGCCCAGGCAATCCTGGTCAGCCCGGACGCCGAGTTCCTCGACAAGGTGGCGGCGAGCATCGCCAAGCTGCTGCCGACCATGGAGCGCGCAGAAATCATCAACACCTCGATCAACGGCCGTGGCGCGCTGATCCAGGTTCGCGACATGCAGCAAGCCATGGACGTGGCCAACCGCATTGCCCCCGAGCACCTGGAGTTGTCGGTGGCCGACCCGCAAGCCTGGCTGCCGCAGATCCGCCACGCCGGGGCGATCTTCATGGGCCGTCACACCTCCGAGGCGCTGGGCGATTACTGCGCCGGGCCGAACCACGTGCTGCCGACGTCCGGTACTGCGCGTTTCTCCTCACCGCTGGGGGTGTATGACTTCCAGAAACGCTCGTCGATCATTTTCTGCTCCGAGCAGGGCGCGTCCGAGCTGGGGCGGACCGCCTCGGTGCTGGCCCGTGGCGAGTCGCTGACCGCCCACGCCCGCAGCGCCGAATACCGCATCGTCGACGACCAAGATCAGGGGCAATGAACATGAGCAAATTCTGGAGTCCGTTCGTCAAGAACCTGGTGCCCTACGTGCCGGGCGAACAACCCAAGCTGACCAAGCTGGTCAAGCTCAACACCAACGAAAACCCCTATGGCCCGTCGCCCAAGGCCCTGGCGGCGATGCAGGCCGAGCTCAATGACAACCTGCGCCTGTATCCCGACCCCAACAGCGACCTGCTCAAGCAGGCGGTGGCCCGCTATTACGGGGTGCAGGGCAATCAGGTATTCCTCGGCAACGGTTCCGACGAAGTCCTGGCGCACATTTTCCATGGCCTGCTGCAGCAGGATAAGCCGCTGCTGTTCCCGGACATCAGCTACAGCTTCTACCCGGTGTACTGCGGTCTATACGGCATCGACTACCAGGCGGTGCCCCTGGATGAACAGTTCCAGATCCGTGTGGCCGACTACGCCCAGCCCAACGGCGGGATCATCTTCCCCAACCCGAATGCGCCCACCGGCTGCTTGCTGACCCTGGACGCGGTGGAGCAGATCCTCCAGGCCAGCCCGGATTCGGTGGTGGTCGTGGACGAAGCCTATATCGACTTCGGTGGCCAGACTGCCATCAGTCTGGTGGACCGCTACCCCAACCTGCTGGTGACCCAGACTCTGTCCAAGTCGCGCTCTCTGGCCGGCCTGCGGGTGGGCCTGGCGGTGGGGCATCCGGACCTGATCGAGGCCCTGGAGCGGATCAAGAACAGCTTCAACTCCTACCCTCTGGATCGCCTGGCCATTGTGGGGGCAGCGGCGGCCTTCGAGGACCGCGAGTACTTTGCCAAGACCTGCCAGCGGGTGATCGACAGTCGTGAGTGGGTGGTGGCGCAGTTGGAGGCCAAGGGTTTTGAAGTATTGCCGTCGGCGGCCAACTTCATCTTTGCCCGCCACCCCCAGCACGACGCAGCCGGCCTGGCGGCCAAGCTGCGTGAGCAAGGGGTGATAGTGCGTCACTTCAAGCAGGAACGGATCGCCCAATTCCTGCGCATCAGCATCGGCACGCCGGAGCAGAACCAGGCGCTGATCGACGGATTGGTGCAGCTTTAAGCCGCAAGCTGCAAGTTAGAAGCCCAGAGCCAATGCTTGGAGCCTCTCGCTTGCAGCTACAAGCTTGCCGCTTGTAGCTGCAGCCCCCGGCTGCTCTCACTCGTGGTGCGGCTCGCCGAGGAAGGTCAGGGAGCTGAACAGGCCGCGTGAAGCCACATCCGGGTCGTCCTTGAGCGGCACTTCAAGCTCTGCGGCAATCACGTTCAAGCCTTCATTTCTCACCAACACTTGAGCGCGTCCCTGGGCATCGGTTTCGGTGCTCAGGGTGCTCGGTGCATTGCGGTAATCGCCGATCAACTTGACCCCAGCCACGGGCTGCCCATCCAGCAGGACCCGCACCGGCAGGCTGTTGCCCTGGCCCACGGTCAGCGGGTCGACTTCCGGCAGGATCAGCAGCTTGAGCTGTTCCAGCTTGGGCAGCTTCGCCCCCGCTTGATAGATCGCCAGGCTGTACTTGAAGGTGTGGGTCGAGGCGATGGCCCCCGGGACTTTGCTGCGCCCCTGGTTGACCCAGCGTTTGTCCGCCGTTTGCGACCACGGACCGTTGTCCAGCGCCACGGCCAGCACCGCCGGTGGCTTGAGTGGTTGCAGGCGCGCGTGGTCGGCCAGGCGTTGCACGCTCACCGGAATCATTCTGGCTGCGGCGTCGTAGGCCCAGGCACCACTGACCTTCTTGGCCTTGAAGGCGTCGTCTTCGGCGCCGTGGCCGTAGATCACTTCGATATTGCCGCGGCGCTGTTCGGTCCACAGACCGTGGGCCGAGGCCTGGGTTGTACCCAGGGTGGCGAGCAGGCCCAGCAGGGCGATTGATTTGAGGTTGTGCATGGCGATTTCCGGCTACAGGTTGAGTGTCAGGCTGACGGTGAAGTTGCGCGGCTCGCCGGGGTTGACCCAGTAGTTGCTGTAGGAGCGCTCGTAGTACTTCTCGTCGAACAGGTTGTTCAGGTTCAGGCCCAGGGTCAGGTTGTCGCTGGCCTTGTAGTGGGCCAGCAGGTCCAGGGTGCGGTAGGCGGGCAACTCGAAGCGGCCTCCGGCCTCGCCTGAGCGATCGCCGACGTAGGTCAGGGCGGCGCCGACGTCCGAGCCTTTGAGTCGTCCGTCCTGGAACTCATAGACGCCCAACAGGCTGCCACTGTGCTTGGCCACGCCGAGTATGCGACTGCCGGCGGGGATCGCCCGATCGCCCTTGGTGACCTCGGCATCGATCAGCGCATAGGCACCAATCACCCGCACCGCATCGGTCAACTGGCCGGTCACTTGCACGTCGAAGCCCTGGCTGCGGGCCTTGCCCACGGCGCGGCTGGAGTCGGTGCCGGGGTCCAGGGCCAGGACGTTTTCCTTGTCGATATGGAAGGCGGCGAGGGTGGCGCTCAGGCGTTCGTCGAACAGCTCGCTCTTGATCCCCACTTCATAACCGACCCCTTCCTCGGGCTTGAAGGTCTTGCCGGCCGCATCCAGCCCGTTGTTGGGCTTGAACGAGGTGGAGGCGTTGGCGAACAGCCCCAACTGCGGAGTCAGTTGATACAGCAGGCCGGCGCGCTGGGTCAGGGCGTCGTGGCTCTGGCGGCTGCGCTTGCCGGTGGTGTGGTCGTCGATCCGTTGCTCGAAATGTTCGAAGCGGGCGCCGAGCATGCCGCGCAGGCGGTCGTTGAAGACAATCTGGTCCTGCAGGTTGAGGGCCTGGCTTTCGACATGTTCGAAAAAGTCCGTGCCGGAACGTTTGCCGTTGGGCTTGGCCTGGCCGTAGATCGGGTCGTAGATGTCGACAGCGTAGGCGCCGCCGGCAATGGTGGTGACCCGCTCGTTCTTGCGGTAGTTCTCGTATTCGCTGCCGATCAGCAGCTCGTGCTGCCAACTGCCGATGTCGAACAGGCCGCGCAGTTCCAGTTGGGTGATGCTGTCGTGCCAGTTGTTGTCGCGCTCGCGATAGCGCCGGTTGACGGTGTGCTGGTCGGCATTCAGCGGGCGGGTTTCCGAGGCGAAGCCCCACAACTTGCCTTCCTTGTAGTGGCTGGCCAGGCGCAGCTTCCAGCTGTCGTTGAGGTGATGTTCCAGGGCGGCCTGGAGCATGGTGTTGTGGTTGTCGATGTTGCCGTCGTTGGGTTCACCGAGGAAGGTCGAGCGCGAGACGCCGCTCCAGCGATTGTTGGGCGCGACGATGCCGCGGTCGAAGGTCGAGCTGTGGCGCACGAACTCGCTCTCCACCAGCAGGCTGGTGTCCGGGTTCAGCTGCCAACTGAAGGAGGGGGCGACGAACAGCCGGCGGCTGTCCACATGGTCGCGGAAGCTGTGGTTGTCCTCCACCGCCAGGTTGACCCGGGACAGCAGGTTGCCCTGGTCATCCAGCGGGGTGTTGAGGTCCAGGGCGGTGCGGTAGCGGTCCCAGCTGCCGGCGCTGGTCTGCAGGGTGGCGAAGGCTTCGGGCTGAGGTTTCTTGGTGACGATGTTCACCGTACCGCCGGGATCGCCCCGGCCATAAAGGCTGGCCGCCGGTCCCTTGAGCACTTCGATGCGCTCGATATTGGCCGCATCCGGGGTGCTGGGATAACCGCGATTGGCGCTGAAACCGTCCTTGTAGAACTCCGAGGTGGTGAAGCCGCGCACGCTGTATTCATACAGGGTCAGGCCGCCGAAGTTGTTCTGCTTGGAGACTCCGCCGGCGAACTCCAGGGCCCGCTCGACGTTACTGCTGCCCAGGTCCTTGAGCACGCTGGCGGGGATCACGCTGATGGACTGCGGGATATCGCGGATTGCCGTGTCAGTCTTGGTGGCGCTGGCCGAGCGAGTGGCCCGGTAACCTTTGACCGGGCCGCTGGCAGACTCGTATTCGGTGGTGATGCGGGTGGTTTCAAGTTCCAGCGACTGCGGTTCTTCGGCAAGCAGCGGGTCTGCCAGCAGGCCTAGGGTCAGGCCTGCCAAGGGGAGGATTTTTCGGGACGTCATCGGGCTGTTCCAATAGCAATATTGAAACAATATAACATGACTGATGAGAATGTATGTTGTTAACCCGGCATGGCCGGGCGCACATTCACTCTTCTTCTTTGACCGGTGCGGGCGGCGGACGCAGGCCGATTTCTGCGGTCAGCTTGAGTTCCTTGCCGTTGCGCATGACCTGGATCGAGACTTTGTCCGTCGGTTTGATTCGCGCCACCTGATTCATCGAACGACGACCATCGCCGGCGGGTTCGCCGTCGATGCTGAGGATCACATCACCCAGCTGCATACCGGCCTTCTGCGCCGGACCGTCGCGGAAGATCCCGGCCACCACGATTCCAGGCCGCCCGGCCAGGCCGAAGGACTCTGCCAGCTCCTGGGTCAGCGGCTGCACTTCGATGCCCAGCCAGCCACGGATCACCTGGCCATGCTCGATGATCGACTTCATCACCTCCATGGCCAGTTTGATCGGGATCGCGAAGCCGATGCCCTGGGAACCGCCGGACTTGGAGAAGATGGCGGTGTTGATCCCGGTAAGGTTGCCGTTGGCGTCTACCAATGCACCACCAGAGTTGCCTGGGTTGATCGCGGCATCAGTCTGGATGAAGTCTTCGTAGTTGTTCAGGCCCAGCTGGTTGCGCCCGGTGGCGCTGATGATGCCCATGGTCACGGTCTGGCCGACCCCGAACGGGTTGCCGATGGCCAGGGCGACGTCACCGACACGGACGTTTTCCGAGCGGCCGACGGTGATCGAAGGCAGTTTTTTCAAGTCGATCTTGAGTACCGCCAGATCGGTTTCCGGATCGCTGCCGATGACCCTTGCCAGGGTTTCACGGCCATCCTTGAGCGCCACCACGATCTGCTCGGCGCCGGAAGTCACGTGGTTGTTGGTCAGCAGGTAGCCTTCGGGGCTCATGATCACCCCGGAACCCAGGCTTGACTCCATGCGCTGCTGCTTGGGCAGGTTGTCGCCGAAGAAACGCCGGAACTGCGGGTCTTCAAACAGCGGATGCGCGGGTTTGTTGATCACTTTGGTGGTGTACAGGTTGACCACCGCGGGCGCGGCAATCAGTACCGCATCGGCGTAGGAGACTGGCCCCTGCTGGGTGCTGGTGGTTTGCGGAGCTTGCTGCAGGTTGACGTCCAGGCTGGGTAGCCCGACCCATTGCGGATAACGCTGAATAATCAACAACGCGATAAGCACGCCGGCCAGTAGCGGCCAGCCAAAAAAACGCAGAGCCTTGAGCATTGAGCAAGTCCTGGGTGGTTACGAAGGGCTGCGCACGGCCCATAATGTCGCGCATTATACGAGGCCGCGCGCGCCTCTGAACGGGATATTTAGGAGTCTTTTATGGCCGTTGCCCTGAGCACACTGGTGGAAGAAGCGGACCGCTACCTGGGCAGTTCACGTATCGCCGACTATTGCCCCAATGGCTTGCAAGTCGAAGGACGCCCGCAGGTGATGCGCATCGTCAGTGGCGTGACCGCCAGCCAGGCGTTGCTGGACGCAGCCGTGGAGGCCAAGGCCGATCTGGTGCTGGTGCATCACGGCTACTTCTGGAAAGGCGAGAACCCCTGCATCACCGGAATGAAGCAGCGTAGGTTGAAAACCCTGCTCAGGCACGACATCAGCCTCTTGGCCTATCACCTGCCCCTGGATCTGCACTCGGAGGTGGGCAACAACGTGCAGTTGGCCCGGCAGTTGGATATCACCGTGGAAGGCCCATTGGACCCGGAGAACCCCAAGGTCGTCGGTCTGGTCGGTTCCCTCAGCGAACCCATGACGGCGCGGGACTTTGCCCGGCGGGTGCAAGAAGTGATGGGCCGCGAACCCTTGCTGATCGAAGGCAGCGAGATGATCCGCCGGGTCGGCTGGTGCACCGGCGGCGGCCAGGGCTACATCGACCAGGCGGTCCAGGCCGGCGTTGACCTGTACCTGAGTGGTGAGGCTTCGGAACAGACCTTCCACAGCGCCCGGGAAAACGACATCAGCTTCATTGCTGCCGGTCACCACGCCACCGAGCGTTATGGCGTCCAGGCCCTGGGCGACTACCTGGCCCGGCGCTTTGCCCTGGAGCACCTGTTCATCGACTGCCCCAACCCGATCTGACCCCGTGCAGGAGCCGGCTTGCCGGCAAAAAGATCTTCAGCCCTGAGGTGCGCTTGAAAGTGCCTTCGCTGGCAAGCCAGCTCCTACAGAGGGGCGTTTGGGGGCTAACGGAGCGGTATATTCATATACCGTTTCGTTCTAGTTGGCGTCCTGATTAGAAGCAGGTCGCTGTGCTAGCATGCCCCGCTCGAACACGGCCCGCTGGCCGTCCATAAGAAAGCTTTCGTGAGTAGCCATGGTCGACAAACTGACGCATCTGAAACAGCTGGAGGCGGAAAGCATCCACATCATCCGCGAGGTGGCCGCCGAGTTCGACAACCCGGTGATGCTGTACTCCATCGGTAAAGACTCCGCCGTGATGTTGCATCTGGCCCGCAAGGCGTTCTTCCCCGGCAAGCTGCCGTTCCCGGTGATGCACGTCGATACCCAGTGGAAATTCCAGGAAATGTACAAGTTCCGCGATCGCATGGTCGAGGAGCTGGGGCTGGACCTGATCACCCACGTCAACCCGGATGGCGTGGCCCAGGGCATCAACCCGTTCACCCACGGCAGTGCCAAGCACACCGACATCATGAAGACCGAGGGCCTCAAGCAGGCTCTGGACAAGTACGGTTTCGACGCCGCATTCGGCGGTGCCCGTCGCGATGAAGAGAAGTCCCGCGCCAAGGAGCGCGTCTACTCGTTCCGCGACAGCAAGCACCGCTGGGATCCGAAGAACCAGCGCCCCGAGCTGTGGAACGTCTACAACGGCAAGGTCAACAAGGGCGAGTCGATCCGCGTGTTCCCGCTGTCCAACTGGACCGAGCTGGACATCTGGCAGTACATCTACCTGGAAGGCATCCCGATCGTGCCGCTGTACTTCGCCGCCGAACGTGAAGTGATCGAGAAGAACGGCACCCTGATCATGATCGATGACCAGCGCATCCTCGAGCATCTGTCCGATGAAGAGAAAGCCCGCATCGTCAAGAAGAAAGTGCGTTTCCGTACCCTTGGCTGCTACCCGTTGACGGGCGCGGTGGAGTCCGAGGCCGAGAGCCTGACGGACATCATCCAGGAAATGCTCCTGACGCGAACTTCCGAGCGCCAGGGTCGGGTCATCGACCACGATGGCGCCGGCTCGATGGAAGATAAAAAACGTCAGGGTTATTTCTAAGGGGCTGTCATGTCGCATCAATCTGATTTGATCAGCGAGGACATCCTCGCTTACCTGGGCCAGCACGAACGCAAAGAGCTGCTGCGCTTTCTCACCTGCGGTAACGTCGACGACGGCAAGAGCACCCTGATCGGGCGTCTGCTGCACGACTCGAAGATGATCTACGAAGACCATCTGGAAGCCAT
The DNA here is from genome assembly GCF_026016285.1 of Pseudomonas sp. B21-059. Taxonomy (NCBI): domain Bacteria; kingdom Pseudomonadati; phylum Pseudomonadota; class Gammaproteobacteria; order Pseudomonadales; family Pseudomonadaceae; genus Pseudomonas; species Pseudomonas sp. B21-059. The sequence continues at coordinate 1,027,446 of NZ_CP087201.1, forward strand.
CACCCGGGATTCGAAGAAGGTCGGCACCACCGGTGACGACATCGACCTGGCGTTGCTGGTCGATGGCTTGCAGGCCGAGCGCGAGCAGGGCATCACCATCGATGTCGCCTATCGTTATTTCTCCACCGCCAAGCGCAAGTTCATCATCGCCGACACCCCCGGCCATGAGCAGTACACCCGCAACATGGCCACCGGTGCTTCCACCTGTGACCTGGCGATCATCCTGGTGGACGCCCGCTACGGTGTGCAGACCCAGACCCGTCGTCACAGCTTCATCGCCTCCCTGCTGGGCATCAAACACATCGTCGTGGCCATCAACAAGATGGACCTCAAGGACTTCGACCAGGGCGTGTTCGAGTCGATCAAGGCCGACTACCTGAAGTTTGCCCAGGGTTTGAAGATCCAGCCCACCAGCCTGCACTTCGTGCCAATGTCGGCCCTCAAGGGCGACAACGTGGTGAACAAGAGCGAGCGTTCGCCCTGGTACACCGGCCAGTCGCTGATGGAAATTCTCGAGACTGTGGAAGTGGCGGGTGACCGCAACTTCACCGACCTGCGTTTCCCGGTGCAGTACGTCAACCGTCCGAACCTGAACTTCCGTGGTTTTGCCGGCACCCTGGCCAGCGGCATCGTGCACAAGGGCGACGAAGTCGTGGTGCTGCCGTCGGGCAAGAGCAGCCGGGTCAAGTCCATCGTCACCTTCGAGGGCGAGCTGGAGCAGGCAGGTCCAGGCCAGGCCGTGACCCTGACCATGGAAGACGAGATCGACATCTCCCGTGGCGACCTGCTGGTGCATGCCGACAACGTGCCGCCGGTCACCGACAGCTTCGAAGCCATGCTGGTGTGGATGGCCGAAGAGCCGATGCTGCCGGGCAAGAAATACGACATCAAGCGCGCCACCAGCTACGTGCCGGGTTCGATTGCCAGCATCACTCACAAGGTTGATGTGAACACCCTGGAGGAGGGCGCGGCCAGCGCGCTGCAACTGAACGAGATCGGCAAGGTCAAGATCAGCCTCGACGCGCCGATTGCCCTGGATGGCTACGAAAGCAACCGCACCACCGGTGCTTTCATCGTTATCGACCGCTTGACCAACGGCACCGTCGGCGCCGGCATGATCATCGCCCAGCCAGTGGCCCATGGCAGCGTCACCCATCACGGCAAGCTGGCCCATGTGGCCACTGAGGAGCGTGCCCTGCGTTTCGGCCAGCAACCGGCCACCGTGCTGTTCAGCGGCCTGTCGGGCGCTGGCAAGAGCACCCTGGCTTATGCGGTGGAGCGCAAGCTGTTCGACATGGGCCGTGCGGTGTATGTGCTCGATGGTCAGAACCTGCGTCACGACCTGAACAAGGGTCTGCCACAGGATCGTGCCGGGCGTACCGAGAACTGGCGCCGTGCGGCTCACGTGGCCCGTCAGTTCAACGAAGCTGGCCTGCTGACCCTGGCCGCGTTCGTGGCGCCGAGTGCCGAAGGGCGCGAGAAGGCCAAGGACCTGATCGGCAAGGATCGTCTGCTGACGGTTTACGTCCAGGCATCGCCTGCGGTGTGCGCTGAGCGTGATCCTCAAGGCCTGTACGCTGCCGCTGGGGACAACATCCCGGGCGAATCCTTCCCCTATGACGTACCGCTCAATGCCGATCTGGTGATCGACACCCAGGCGCTGTCGGTGGAAGAGAGTGTCAAGCAGGTGCTGGACCTGTTGCGTGGCCGCGGCGTGATCTAAGCCGTAGCAAAAAGCCCGCAGTCGAGTGATCGGCTGCGGGCTTTTTTGTGCGCTGCAGATAGCGTCAGCCGGCCAGGACGGTGCAGCTACGCAGGCGCTGGCCTGCCAGCGAACAGGCCCTCAGGGCTTTGCCGGATACTCGCGATGCAGTTCTTCCAGCAGCGCGTCCTTGTCCAGCCACTGCTGGTTGATCCAGCCCTGGAATGCCTGGCGATAGGTCGTGTCCTGCTCGTAGTTCTTGCCAATGAACTGCGGTGGAATCTGCACTTCCTCAAAGCGCACCACCACCTCCTTGACCCTGCCGCACAGCAGGTCCCAGAAACCGGGCCGGCCAGCGGGGTAGTGGATGGTCACATCGATGATCGATTGCAATTGCTCGCCCATGGCATCCAGGACAAAGGCGATGCCGCCGGCCTTGGGCTTGAGCAGGTAGCGGAACGGCGACTGTTGCTGGGCATGCTTGCCTTCGGTGAAGCGCGTGCCTTCGACGAAGTTGAAGATCCCCACCGGGTTGTTGCGGAACTTCGCGCAGGTCTTGCGGGTGGTTTCCAGGTCCTTGCCCTTTTTCTCCGGATGCTTTTCCAGGTAGGCCTTGGAGTAGCGCTTCATGAACGGAAAGCCCAGGGCCCACCAGGCGAGGCCAATCACCGGCACCCAGATCAGCTCCTGCTTGAGGAAGAACTTCAGCGGGCGGATGCGGCGGTTGAGCACGTACTGCAGCACCATGATGTCGACCCAGCTCTGATGGTTGCTGGTGACCAGATAGGAGTGCTGGTAATCCAGGCCTTCAAGGCCCTGAAGGTGCCAGCGAGTGCGGCACACCAGCTGCATCCAGGCCTTGTTGTTGCTGATCCAGGCTTCGTGGGTGTGGTTCATCAGCCAGTGGGTGAAGCGCTGGGTGAGGGCGAAGGGCAGGGCCTTGCAGATCGCCACGCAGAACAGGAACGAGCACAGCAGGATGGTGTTCAGCGCCAGCAGGATCGAGGCGATGATCCCGCGCACGGCGGCAGGTAGAAATTCCAGCATTTAGGCATCCATGGGTCGGTTGGCGGCTTGAATCGCGGTCAGGGCGATGGTGTAGACAATGTCATCCACCTGGGCGCCCCGGGGCAGGTCGTTCACAGGCTTGCGCAGGCCTTGCAGCATCGGGCCCAGGCTCACGCAATCGGCACTGCGTTGCACGGCCTTGTGGGTGGTGTTGCCGGTGTTCAGGTCGGGGAACACGAAAACCGTGGCCTTGCCTGCCACCTGGCTGTTGGGGGCCAGTTGCCGGGCGACGTTTTCGTTGGCCGCGGCATCGTATTGCAGCGGGCCGTCGATCAACAGCGAACGCTGGGCTTCATGGGCCAGCAGGGTCGCCTCGCGGACTTTCTCCACTTCTTCGCCGCTGGCCGAGTCGCCGCTGGAGTAGCTGATCATGGCCACTCTTGGAGTAATGCCGAACGCAGCCGCCGAGTCGGCACTCTGCAGGGCGATCTCCGCCAGTTCGCTGGCGCTGGGGTGCGGGTTCATCACGCAGTCGCCGTAGACCAGCACCTGCTCGGGGAACAGCATGAAGAATACCGAGGACACCAGGGTGCAGCCCGGGGCGGTCTTGATCAGTTGCAGGGCCGGGCGAATGGTGTTGGCGGTGGAATGGATGACCCCCGATACCAGGCCATCCACCTCATCCAGGGCCAGCATCACGGTGCCGATCACCACCGGGTCCTCCAGTTGCTGCTCGGCCATGGGGGCGTTGAGGCTCTTGCTCTTGCGCAGGGCCACCATGGGCTCCACGTAGCGCTCGCGAATCAGGTCCGGGTCGAGAATCTCCAGGCCTTCGGGCAACTCGATGCCCTGGGCCCGGGCGACCGCATGCACTTCCTCTGGCTTGGCCAGCAGTACACAACGGGCGATGCCCCGGGCCTGGCAGATGGCGGCGGCCTGCACGGTCAAGGGTTCGCTGCCTTCGGGCAGGACGATACGCTTGTTGGCGTCCTGTGCCCGCTGGATCAACTGATAGCGGAACACCGCCGGCGACAGGCGCATTTCCCGCGGAGTGCCGCAGCGCTGGTGCAGCCAGTTGGCGTCCAGGTGGCTGGCGACGAAGTCGGTGATGATTTCCGCGCGCTCGCGGTCATCGATGGGGATTTCCTTGTTCAGGCCATTGAGCTGGTTGGCGGTGTCGTAGGACCCGGTGCTGACCGATAGCACCGGCAGGCCGGCGTTCAGGGCACCACGGCACAGATCCATGATGCGCGGGTCGGGCAGGGTGTCGCTGGTCAGCAGCAGGCCGGCCAGGGGCACACCGTTGATCGCCGCGAGACTCACGGCGAGGATGATGTCGTCGCGATCCCCCGGGGTCACCACCAGTACGCCGGGCTTGAGCAGTTCCACGGTGTTGCGCATGGTGCGGGCGCAAATGATGATCTTGGTCATGCGCCGGGTTTCATAGTCCCCGGCATTGAGCACCTGGGCGCCCATCAGGTCGGCTACGTCGCGGGTGCGCGGTGCGTTCAGTTCCGGCTGGAAGGGAATGCAGCCCAGCAGGCGGAAGTCGCCGCTGCGCAGCAAGGGCGAGTGCTCCTTCAAACGGGCGGAGAACGCCTCCATGCTTTCGTCGGTACGCACTTTGTTGAGGATCACCCCCAGCACTTTCGGGTCTCGCGGGCCGCCGAACAACTGCGCCTGCAACTCGACTCGTCCCGACAGCTCGGTGAGCACTTCGTTTTCCGGAGCAGAGACCAGGATCACTTCGGCATCCAGGCTTTTGGCCAGGTGCAGGTTGACCCGGGCGGCGTAGCTGGCGCTGCGGGTCGGTACCATGCCTTCGACGATCAGCACGTCCTTGCCGATGGCGGCCTGCTGGTAGAGGGTGATGATTTCCTCTAGCAATTCATCCAGCTGGCCGTCGCCGAGCATTCGCTCCACATGGGCCAGGCCCAGGGGTTGTGGCGGCTTCAGGCCGTGGGTCCGGGCTACCAGCTCGGTGGAGCGCTCGGGGCCGGTATCACCGGGGTGGGGCTGGGCAATGGGCTTGAAAAAGCCGACCTTGAGGCCGGCCCGTTCCAAGGTACGCACCAGCCCGAGGCTGATGGAGGTCAGACCCACACCAAAATCGGTGGGCGCGATAAAAAAAGTTTGCATGCGAGTTCTCAGAAGGTGCATGGCAAAGGCGACGGTCTGCAGCCGTCTGCCTGGTCGTCAGGCGCTAAGGTTATCGTTATCCGGTGCTTGAGCACACCAGCCGCAGTCAAAGCGCTGGCCTATTTTTTCCGCCCGCGACTGCGGGTCCAGTACCCAGGCCCGGGATTGCCAGGGCGGCAAGTGACGCAGGTGCTGGGTATGCCCACAGGACAGTTCGGCCACCCAATGACCCTCTTCGTCCTGATGGAAACCGCAGATTGTCGAGTGATTTTTCACGTTCCGTTGGTCCGGGTTCCGTTCGCTTTCGAGCGATTGCTTCGCTAAACTTGCCCGTTCTTCATTCTTATGCAAAAGGTCCCGCCCCATGCTGATCGCCGCCAATAAGGCTGTCTCCATCGACTATACCCTCACCAACGATGCTGGTGAGGTCATCGACAGCTCTGCCGGCGGCGCCCCGCTGGTTTACCTGCAAGGCGCAGGTAACATCATTCCTGGTCTGGAAAAGGCTCTGGAAGGCAAGCAAGTCGGTGACGAACTGAGCGTCTCCGTGGAACCTGAAGATGCCTACGGCGAATACGCTGCCGAACTGGTCAGCACCCTGAGCCGCAGCATGTTCGAAGGCGTCGACGAACTGGAAGTGGGCATGCAGTTCCACGCGTCCGCTCCGGACGGCCAGATGCAGATCGTGACCATCCGTGATCTGGACGGTGACGACGTGACCGTAGACGGCAACCACCCGCTGGCCGGTCAGCGCCTGAACTTCCAGGTCAAGATCGTTGCCATCCGTGATGCCAGCCAGGAAGAAGTTGCTCATGGTCACGTCCATGGCGAAGGTGGCCATCACCACTGATTTTCTGCGCTAAGCTCAAGCTTACTGGAGAGGCGCCCGAGGGCGCCTTTTTAGTCCGCGGCTTTTGGCTGTACTGTCGAGAGGCTGTTTTTCTGTAAGAACACAGGAATTTGGAGTTCGTCATGAGTGCTTTTCACGACCTTAAATTGAAAGCCCTGGATGGTCAGGAGCTGCCGCTCGCGCCCTTCAAGGGGCAAGTCGTGCTGGTGGTCAACGTCGCCTCCAAATGTGGTCTGACACCACAATATGCGGCGTTGGAGAATCTCTACCAGCAATACAAGGCCCAGGGATTCAGCGTGCTGGGGTTGCCCTGCAACCAGTTCGCCGGGCAGGAACCGGGCACCGAGCAGGAGATCCAGGAGTTTTGCAGCCTCAACTACGGGGTGACTTTTCCCTTGAGCAGCAAACTGGACGTGAACGGTCCCGAGCGTCATCAGCTGTACCGTTTGCTGGCGGGCGAGGGCGCGGAGTTTCCCGGGGATATCACCTGGAACTTCGAGAAATTCCTGTTGGGCAAGGACGGTCGGGTACTGGCGCGTTTCTCGCCCCGTACCGCTCCGGATGATCCGACTGTGGTCCAGGCCATCGAAAAAGCCCTGAGCTAAGCACTGCCGGGCCCCTCTTTCACGCCGCTGCAATGCGGCGTTTTTGCATCTAGATCACTCAAATCAATAATGCTGTGCAGCACTGTGAGGGGGCCATATTATCCTCATCATAAGTGCGCCGGGGCAGGTACCCGGCGCAGTCTTGTGCGTCGAGTATCGACTCGAGCCTTTTTGTCGGAGTGCAGCATGCCTGTTCAAGCCTTGTTCAAACCCTTTCAACTCGGCGCGCTGGAGCTGCCGAGCCGCGTAGTGATGGCGCCGATGACCCGTTCGTTTTCTCCGGGTGGCGTGCCCAACTCCAAGGTCATCGAGTATTACCGTCGCCGCGCTGCTGCGGGTGTCGGCCTGATCATCACCGAGGGCACCACGGTGGGGCACCAGGCCGCCAACGGTTACCCCAATGTGCCGCAGTTCCATGGCGAGGCGGCCCTGGCCGGGTGGAAGAAGGTGGTGGATGCGGTCCACGCCGAAGGTGGCAAGATCGTTCCGCAACTGTGGCATGTGGGTAATGTGCGGCGCCTGGGCACCGAGCCGGACGCCAGCGTGCCCGGCTATGGCCCGACCGAGAAGCTCAAGGACGGCAAGGTGCTGGTGCATGGCATGACCCACCAGGACATCCAGGAAGTGATCGCAGCCTTTGCCCAGGCCGCCAAGGATGCCCAGAGCATCGGCATGGACGGTGTGGAAATCCATGGTGCCCACGGTTACCTGGTGGACCAGTTCTTCTGGGAGGGCACCAACCAGCGCACCGACGAATACGGCGGCGACCTGGCGCAGCGCTCGCGTTTCGCCATCGAGTTGATCCAGGCGGTGCGGGCTGCCGTCGGCCCGGATTTCCCGATCATCCTGCGTTTCTCCCAGTGGAAGCAGCAGGATTACAGCGCGCGTCTGGTGCAGACCCCGGAAGCTCTGGGCGCCTTCCTCAAGCCGTTGGCAGATGCAGGTGTGGATATCTTCCACTGTTCGACGCGACGCTTCTGGGAGCCGGAGTTCGAAGGCTCGGACCTGAACCTGGCAGGCTGGACCCGCAAGCTCACCGGCAAACCCACCATCACCGTGGGCAGCGTCGGCCTGGACGGCGAGTTCCTGCAGTTCATGGTCAACACCGACAAGGTGGCGCAGCCGGCCAGCCTGGAAAACCTGCTGCAGCGCTTGAACAACGACGAGTTCGATCTAGTGGCCGTGGGTCGGGCACTGTTGGTGGACCCGGATTGGGCGCAGAAAGTCCGTGAAGGCCGTGAGCAGGACATCCTGCCGTTCAGCCGTGAAGCACTGACGACCCTGGTTTAACTTCTGGCCCCGGGCGATGAGGGGGGCAGCCTCCTTGCCGCACCAAGTGTCTCTGTGGCGCTGCGTGGTTCCAGCGCCGCTTCGATCATCCCTTCGTAATCCACGACCGGTGCTGGCTGGCAGACACTGCGCAACTGATCCTCAAACTGTGCGATCACGGCCGGCCAGCCCTGGCGGCTGGCGTGTTGCCGGGCGTTGAGACGTACCCGGCGCAGGGTTTCCGCTTCCTCCAGCAGCCAGCCGGCGGCCTCACAGAACGCGCCTTCATCCCCGGGCATGGCCAGCACGCCGTTGTAGCCATGGCGGATATGCTGGGCTGCAGCGGCCTGATCGTAGGCCACCACCGCCAGCCCGGAAGCCAGGGCTTCCAGCACCACATTGCCGAAGGTTTCCGTGAGGCTGGGAAACAGGAACACATCCCCCGAAGCGTAATGGGCCGCCAGGGCTTCACCCCGCTGACAGCCACAGAACAGGGCCTCGGGCAGGCTTTTTTCCAGGGCGGCGCGTTGTGGGCCGTCACCCACCACGATCAGTTTCATCTTCCGCTGTGGATAAGTGGCCTTGAGTTGCTCGAAGCAGCGCTTGAGCAGGCTCAGGTTCTTCTCCGGGGCCAGGCGCCCGACATGGATCACCGCCAGATCATCGTTGCCCAGGCCCCAGCGGGTGCGCAGCTCATTGAGGCGTTTGGCCGGATGGAACAGTTGGCTGTCGACGCCCCGGGACAGCAGGGCCAGGCGTTCGAAGTGCCGACGCTCCAGCTCCAGGCGCTGACTGGCGCTGGGCACCAGGGTCAGCTTCGAACGGTTGTGGAACCAGCGCAGGTAATGGGTCAGCAAGCGCGTCAGCAAACCCAGGCCGTACTGGCTGGAATACTGCTGGAAGTTGGTATGGAAGCCACTGACCACCGAGATCCCCAGACGTTTCGCCGCCCGCAGCGCGGACAGCCCCAGCGGGCCCTCGGTGGCGATGTAGAGCACGTCCGGGCGTTGGCGTTTCCAGCGTCGCAGCAGTTTGTGCATCGACGACTGGCCCCATTGCAGCCCCGGGTATCCCGGCAGTGGCCAGCCGCGGCACAGCATCAGGGCCTCGTCGCTGGGGCGGCTCTGATCACAACCCTGGCGCGGACGCACCAGTTCCACCTGATGCCCACGGGCACGCAGGCCATCACACAGGCGACCAAGGGTATTGGCCACGCCGTTGATTTCCGGTGGGAAGGTTTCAGTGATGAGGGTGATGTGCAGAGCTGTCGTCATGGCCTCAGTGTCGACTGAGGCCATGTCGTCATTGTGACGTCTGGATGATGGATTTATGACGCGCCAGCCTTATTTGGCCGGCAGGTTCTCCATCCCGCGCTCACGCACCCAGAACAGCGTCGCCCCGGCCACGGCGGCCGGCATCATCAGGATGTTGACGAAGGGGATCATCAGCGCCAGGTAGACGATGCCGCCAAAACCCAGGCTCTGCCAGCGCTTCTGCCGCAGCCAGACGATCATCTCCTGCCAGCTCATCTTGTTGTTATCCGCCGGGTAGTCGATGTACTGGATGGCCATCATCCAGACGCCGAACAGCAGCCACAGCGGCGCGGCAATCAGGTTGACCACCGGGATCAGCGACAGGATGAACAGGCCGATGGCCCGGGGCAGGAAGTAGCCGAGCTTGCGCATTTCCCGGGATAGGGTGCGGGGGATCATGGCGATCAGTTCGCCCCAGCTGAAGGGCGGGAAATCGTCGGTGCCACGGACCACGATTTCGACTTTTTCCGATAGAAAGCCGTTGAAGGGAGCGGCGATGATATTGGCTAGCATGGTGAAGGTGAAAAACACCATCAACACCACCAGCACCATGAACAGCGGCCAGAGGATGTAGCTCAGAAAGCTCAGCCATTGCGGCAGGGTCGGCATCAGGGTGTCGATCCACAGGCTGAACTGGTGGCCGGCGAAATAGATCAATCCGACGAACAACACCAGGTTGATCACCAGGGGCAGTAGCACGAACAGGCGCAGGCCGGGACTGAGGACCAGCTTCAGGCCTTCACGCAGGTATTGCGGGCCTGACAGTACGGGGGCGGGCATAGAACGCTCCGAGCAGATGGAAAACGCGCCGACCTTACCGGCTTTGCCCGGGGGGCGAAAGCACCGTGAACAGGTCGACATCAACGGTAACAAAGACCCTTTCAAATGGGCCTGCTGAGGATAGAGACCGCCTATGAGCTGGATTGTTAAACCGTATTTCCTTAATCTTCGCCCCCTCTATACGCTTCACCCATTATTTTTTGGACGGTCGAGTTCAAGCCTTCCCCAAGGTTTCGCCGTCCTTTTTTATTCCAGCCGGCAATCCGGCGTTCCGCGCCAGGGCACCCGGGCCGGTCGATAGGAGTGAGTCATGTCTGAAGTACGCCATTCGCGTGTGATTATTCTCGGTTCCGGCCCTGCCGGTTACAGCGCCGCCGTCTATGCCGCCCGTGCCAACCTGAAGCCGCTGCTGATCACCGGTATGCAGGCCGGTGGCCAACTGACCACCACCACTGAAGTCGACAACTGGCCTGGCGACGTGCACGGCCTGACCGGCCCGGCGCTGATGGAGCGGATGCGCGAGCACGCCGAGCGTTTCGAAACCGAAATCGTCTTCGACCATATCAATGCCGTGGACTTCGCTGCCAAGCCTTACACCCTGACCGGCGACAGCGCGACCTACACCTGCGACGCCCTGATCATCGCCACCGGCGCCAGCGCCCGTTACCTGGGCCTGCCTTCGGAAGAAGCGTTCATGGGCAAGGGTGTATCGGCCTGCGCTACCTGTGACGGTTTCTTCTATCGCAACAAACCGGTGGCGGTGGTCGGTGGTGGCAACACCGCTGTCGAAGAAGCCCTGTACCTGGCCAACATCGCCAGCACCGTGACCTTGATCCACCGTCGCGAAACCTTCCGCGCCGAGAAGATCCTGATCGACAAGCTCAACGCCCGCGTGGCCGAAGGCAAGATCATCCTCAAGCTCAATGCCAACCTGGACGAAGTCCTGGGTGACAACATGGGCGTGACCGGTGCGCGCCTGAAGAACAACGACGGCAGCTTCGACGAGCTGAAAGTCGACGGCGTGTTCATCGCCATCGGCCACACCCCGAACACCTCGCTGTTCGAAGGCCAGTTGACCCTCAAGGACGGTTACCTGGTGGTGCAGGGCGGTCGTGACGGCAATGCCACGGCCACCAGCGTCGAGGGCATCTTTGCCGCTGGCGACGTGGCTGACCACGTTTACCGTCAGGCCATCACCTCGGCCGGCGCCGGCTGCATGGCGGCACTGGACACCGAGCGTTACCTGGACGGTCTGCAGAACGCTGCACACTGATTTCCAGGCGATAAAAAAACCGGCGCAAGCCGGTTTTTTTATGGGTATTGCACGGTAGGAGCCGGCTTGCCGGCGAAGAGGCCTTCGGGCCTTGCGCCGCCTGTGCTGACGCCTTCGCTGGCGAGCCCGCTCCTACAGAGTACGGTTCAGCGGCGAGTCAGCGGCTGGGCGGCGAACTTGACCCCGGCCAGGCCGTGGGCGATCAGGGCGCGGATATTGCCGTGGTCAGTGCCTTCGGGGGTGGCCAGTACCGAGCGGTAGTGCTCGCCGAAGGCCAGCAGGGCTTCTGTGTCGCTCAGGCCTTCCAACAGGGCCAGGCCCAGGGTCTTGCACGAGCCTTCGTTCTGCCCGGCGGCGTTTTCCACGCCACCGTTGTTGAAGGCCTGAGGCTGGTAGTCGTAACCGGCGGCGACAAAGGCCAGGGTGTCGGCAAAAGCGTGTTCACCGCTGTTCAGGCTGGCGCGCAGGGTGTTCAGATCAGTCATGGGACTTTCCTTTGGCGAACGCCGCTTGCTGCTCGGCGCTGGCTTCTTTCTGGTAGAGATTTTTCCATTCGGCGTAGGGCATGCCGTACACCACTTCACGGGCGTCATCGAGGCTGACCTCGATCTGGCGTTCGTCGGCCTCGGCCTTGTACCACTTGGACAGGCAGTTGCGGCAGAACCCGGCCAGGTTCATCAGGTCGATGTTCTGCACGTCCTTGCGGTTGTCCAGGTGGGCCACCAGGCGGCGAAAGGCCGCGGCTTCCAGTTCCAAGCGTTGTTGTTCGGTCATGTGACTCTCCAATGCAGCGGCAAGCGCCAAGACAGGCGCTTGCCGCTATGGCTGTTCTCTATGAGCCAGCGCGGCTGGCCGCGAGGGTGATCGATACCGATTCGGCAAAGCGCAGGGCGTGGGGTTTGTCGACTTCGACTTCGGCGTACTGCACCGAGAGGTTGCACATCACCAGGTCCAGCAGTTCCTGGGTCAGGCGCTCCAGCAAGGCGAAGCGATTGCCTTCGACGTGGGCAATGATTGCCTTGGTGATGGTGCGGTAGTTCAGCGCGTGATCGATGTCGTTGTCGCGCACCGCATCATGGGCGGGGTACAGGATGGTCAGGTTGATCAGCACATCCTGCTTGTTGAGGATCTCTTCCTCGTTGATTCCGATATAGGTCCGCAGGAGCAGGTCCTTGACTCGGATACGAGCCATTCCTGGCTGAAGTTGTGGCATTGCTACTTGCTCCGTCCAATCAATTGCAGGAATTCCTGGCGAGTGGTGCTCGAATCGCGAAAGGCGCCGAGCATCACCGAGGTGTGCATGGTGGAATTCTGTTTCTCGACGCCGCGCATCATCATGCACATGTGCTTGGCTTCGATTACCACCGCGACGCCCGCGGCCTGGGTCACGCTTTGCACCGCGTCGGCGATTTCCCGGGTGAGATTTTCCTGGATCTGCAGGCGTCTGGCGAACATATCGACGATCCGGGCGATCTTCGACAGCCCCAGCACCTTGCCGGTAGGAATATAAGCCACATGGGCCTTGCCGATGAAGGGCAGCAGGTGATGTTCGCACAGGGAGTACAGCTCGATGTCGGCGACTATCACCATTTCGTCGCTGTCGGAGGCGAACAGTGCGCCATTGACGATCTCGTCCACCGACTGGCTGTAGCCATGACACAGGTACTGCATGGCCTTGGCCGCGCGCTTGGGGGTGTCGAGCAAACCTTCGCGCTCGGGGTCTTCACCGAGGCCCTTGAGGATCTCGCGGTAGTGTTGGGGCAGGGAAAGGCTCATGCAAGGTCCTCGTGGGGGCCGGCTTATTTAACGTGCCGCCCGCCGTTGACGGTCAAGGTGGTGCCGGTGACATAGGGGTTGTCCAGCAGGTAGCGCAGGCTCTGGTAGATCACTTCGCTGCCGGGTTCGATGCCCAGGGCGGATTTGGCCAGGGTCTTGGCGCGGTACGCCGCGTCGTCGTCGGGGTTGAACAATAGCAGGGCCGGAGCGATGCCGTTGACCTTGATTGCCGGGGCGTATTTTGCCGCGAAGGACAGGGTCAGGCTGTCCAGCCCGGCTTTGCTGGCGCAGTAGGCGATGTGCTTGCTGCTGCCCTTGCGGGTCACGTCGTCGCTGATGTGGATGATGTCCGCCGGGCTCGAACGCTGCAGCAACTCTGCGCAGTGCAGGTTGATCAGGTAGGGCGCGAGCATGTGCACGCTGAACATCCGGGTAAAGGCCGCGCTTTCCTCGCCTGGGCTTTCTTCCAGCCACTCTGAGGCGTTGTGGACGATGGCCCGCAAGCGGTCGGTGTGGTGTTTCACCTCGCTGATCAGGGCCAGGATTCCGGCTTCGCTGGAGAAGTCGGCATGCAGCAGGATCGCGCCTTTTTCCCGCAAGGTCTGCAGGCCCGGGCGGTCGCTGCGGTAAGTGACGATCACCGGCTGCCCGTCTTCCAGCAGGCGCAGGGCGCAATGCAGGCCGACACGCTGGCTGGCACCAGTGATCAGGATCGGAGCGGAGGAGGTGTTCATGAAGGGCTCGCGTCGCGGGTAGGGGAAAACTATACCAGCGGCGGGATGGGTTGTGCCTGTTGCTCGGGGGCTGCGCTGGCAAGCCAGCTCCTACAGGGCGATGTAGGAGCCGGCTTGCCGGCGAATCACGGATTCTGCGTCGAGGCGCTGGTCGGCAGCGGGCGCGCAGGTGTGCTGTTGAGCCAGTTAGCCAGCAGGCGGGTGGACATCGGAATGAAGAGGTAGACCATCAACGGGGTCAACGCCAGGGTGCTGACAAACACTCGGGGCAACAGGCTCAGGTCGCTGAGCAGGGGACCTAAGACGAAGTTGAACAGCAGCGACACCGGGAAGAACGCCAGCCAGATGGCCACGGCCTGTTTCCAGCGCGGTGGTCGTTGTCCGGCTGCGCCGAACCAGCCATCGATACCGCTGACGCGATGTTCCGATGGGTGGGCAAACAAGTCGCTGCCCCGGGCCAGCCAGGCGGTGCGCGAGGCGGAGTGTTCCCAGGTGTGCAGGGTCTGTTCGTCGGCGAAGCGGAAGATGATCTGGAATTCGTCGTCGTCAGGTGGTGGGGCCAGAACGCCGGAACCCAGGTAGCCGGGAAAGTCGGTGGCCAGTTGTTCGCCTTCGCGCAGCCAGGCGATCAGGTCCTGGTAACGGCCGTCGGCAACGCGCCGGGCAACCATCAGGGTGACGGGTGAGGTAGACATTATGTATCTCCGTAAACCAATGCGCGGCCTGGGTAAGGCAGTCGCTGACGTGGCACCGGGGTAGTGGGCCGCGCCTGAATCAAGCAAGGATTATTCCTGATTGGCGCGAGGCTACCAATGACACCGGTCGGTTTTTCTCGCGCTTGAAGCATTTGCACCTGGGGAGAGTAGAATGGCCGCCACTTTGTTTACTGGTGTTTTCTCCCCAGATGCCCGTCATGACTGAACCTGTCCCTGTTGCTCCGGCGCCTGACCCTGCCCGTCAGGATGAGCTGTTTCCGATCCGTGAAGTGGCGCGCCTGACTGGAATCAACCCGGTGACCCTGCGGGCCTGGGAACGACGCTACGGTCTGATTCAGCCGACGCGCACCGAAAGCGGGCATCGCCTGTATTCCATGCACGATGTTGAGGCGGTGCGGGAGATTCTGGGTTGGATCGAGCGCGGTGTGGCGGTAAGCAAAGTCGGCAAGATTCTGGCCAAGAGCCGGGCAGACCAGGCTCAGGCCAAGGTGTCGGTGGACGACGGCCTGCAAGGTGAATATGGCCAGTGGCGCGATCAGTTGAAGCTGGCGGTGAGCGCTTTCGATGAAGAGCAACTGGAGCGTCTCTACGGCCAGGTCTTCTCCAGCTACGCCTTGCCGGTGGTATTCCAGGACATTTTCCTGCCGTTCTGGAAGCAACTGCTGCAGGACCGGGAGACTTTCGGTCAGACCAGCGAGTGGTTGTTTCTGGATGGTTTTTTGCGGGCGCGGATCACGCAAAGGCTGTTGTTGCAGCGTGCCACTCAGAACCGGCAACTGCTGCTGACGGCGCTCAGCCCGCAGTGCCGCGAACTGGAGCTGCTGGTGGCGGCACTGATGCTCGGGCATGACCAGGTCGGTGTCCGCCTGCTGGGGCCGGGAGCACCGCTGGATGAACTGACCCTGGTCTGCGAAAAACTCAAGCCTGTGGCTCTGGTGGTGTTCTCCAATCACGCGCCGACGGCGGAGTTGCCCAAGCGCCTCAAGCGTCTGGCGCTGACTCTGGACTGTCCATTGATGCTTGCCGGAGATGCGGCGGACCTGGCTCAGGAAAGCTTCAGCGGTTCGCCGGTGGCGTGCCTTGGAAATGAGGGGCGCCTGATGCAGAAGCGCCTGCGGCAGTTCCTCAGCGGTCGCCTGGATACCTGAAACGGCTCTCGGTCAGCTTCAGGCGTGCAGGGCCGGATGGGTATGGCGGTGCTGCTGGAGGATGAACTGGCGCAGGCGTTCGGTTTCTTCCGCGTCACTCTGATCCAGGCGATAGGCATAGAAACCGGCTTCGGTCTGGCGCTCGAAGCGCCCGTGCAGGGCAATCCGTTCATATCCCGAAGGGCTGAACCACTGGGCGAACTGCTTGGGGGGCCGGGTCCGGTTGCGGATCTCCAGCAATACGCCCTTGAACGACACCTCCCGCACCCACAGGCGTCCAGGCTGGCCCCTGGAGTTTTCCAGGGCCACCGGCTCTTCCAGCGTCAGGCGCCAGGGCCGGATCATGGGGCCGTCCTCGAAGATGCTCGGCACCCCCAGGCGTAGATGCAGGGCATGGAATTCATCTTCCACCAGATGCAGGGGGAAGGTCATCTGCTGGTTGTCGAAATGGGCCTGGATGGTGACCTTTTCATTGGCAGCCAGACGGGTCAGCAGGTCACGGATCTGCGAGCCGCCATTGACCAGCAGGCTCGATGTGGCATCGCGCACATTGAGCTGCGGGTTGTGCTGCATGGTTTGGATGAAGTCCAGTTCATCCTGGGTGAGGAGAGCGTCACGCTGCATGATGTTGCTCGAAGGGTGAAGGACAAATCGGTGGGGAATATCCCTACAGACCACTAAATCTGCGACTTATTAGAGCCGTCGGTCGCCTTGAGGGCCGCGAGCTCGGCTTGCACTGCGGCCAGTTGCTGCTCCAGCTGGAGCAAGCGTTGCTGCGCCTTGATCTGCACACTGACGTCTTTCTGCACGCCAATGAAATAGGTCAGTTGATCGCTGTCGTTGAATACCGGGGTGATCGACAGTTCGTTCCAGAAGTGGCTGCCGTCCTTGCGATAGTTGCGCAGCACCTCGCGGCAAGGCTGCCCCTGGCTCAGGGCCTGGCGAATCCGTTCCAGCCCCGGCTGGTCACGGTCTCCGGACTGCAGGAAACGACAATCCTGATACAGCACTTCGTCGGCGCTGTAGCCGGTCAGTCGCTCGAAAGCCGGATTCACGTAAATCACGATGTTGTCTTCGCCTTCCTGTTCCGCGACCACAATCCCGTCGTTGGAGGCGTTGATCATCTTTTGCAGCAGATGAGCGTTGATCATCCCGAAGTTCCGCTATCAATCAGCAAGTGTTGAATTGAATTCTAAGTCACGCTGGCACGCTGTCCACAGGCGCTTTTGAGCGGTGCGGGCAGCAGAAGCGGGATTTTACTCCGTAGCTGGTAATATCCCAGTCTTTTAGTCAGCTTCAGGAACAGATTGATGAAAGTCGCCATCCTTTCCGGCTCGGTGTACGGCACGGCTGAAGAAGTCGCCCGGCACGCCGCCAAGCTCCTCAACGCCGCAGGTTTCGAGGCCTGGCACAACTCGCGGGCCACTTTGACCGAGCTTCAGGCCTTCGCACCGCAGGCGTTGCTGGCCGTGACCTCGACCACCGGCATGGGCGAACTGCCGGACAACCTGCTGCCGCTGTATTCGAGCATTCGCGATCAGTTGCCCGCCGCCTGGCGTGGGCTGCCCGGAGCGGTAATCGGTCTGGGGGATTCCAGCTACGGCGATACCTTCTGTGGCGGTGGCGAGCAGATGCGTGAGCTGTTTGCCGAGCTGGGAGTGGAAGAAGTGCTGCCGATGCTGCGCCTGGACGCCAGCGAGAGCGTGACCCCGGAAACCGATGCCGAGCCCTGGCTGACCGAGTTGATCAGCGCCCTGCGGGGTTGACCGGCTGTTCCCTTAGCAGCGCCAGCCAGGCTTGCGCTGCCTTGGACAGATACGCGCCCTGGCGCCAGATGAAGGCAATGTCCCAGCGCAGATAGTCCGGGGCCTTCAGCGTCAGGCGCACCACCCCCGGCCGCACCAGGCCGCGGGCCACCACACTGGGCAGCAACACCACACCTTGACCGGCGGCCACCAGCGCCGCAAGAAAGTCTGCCTGGCCGCTACGTCCCCCCTCCTTTGGCGTGAAGCCCACCTGCTGGCAGGCCTGGAGCAGCCGGTCGTTGAGCACAAAGCTGCGCTGATAGAGGAGGAAGGGCGTATCGGCCAGTTCTTCCAGGCGCACCTGGGCGTTCAGCGCCAGGGGATGATCGGCGGGCAACAAGGCATCCAGGGGTTCATCGCAGAAGGGTTGATAGGCAAACGCCGGGTCCTTGGGGGTCAGGCTGCCCCCCAGTTCCAGCTCGCCACTGCGCACGGCCTGCTCGACATTCAGGCTGCCGCCTTCGAGCAGTTGCACTTGGATATTCGGGTAGCGCCGGCGGTATTCGGCGAAACGGCTGGCGAACAGTGCATCGCTGCCCAGCAGCGGCAGACCCAGGCGCAGTTCACCCCGTGCCAGTTGGCTCAGGTCATCCAGTTCGCTGAGCAGTTCATGGCGCAGGCGCAGCATGTCCTCGGCCCGCTGCAGCACCACGCCGCCGGCGGCGGTGAGATGAATGTGCGAGCCCTGGCGCTCCAGCAGGGGCGTGCCCAGGCTTTGTTCCAGCTGCGCGATCTGCTTGCTGACCGCCGACTGGCTGATGTGCAGGGTCCTGGCCGCCTGGGTGAAACCGCCCTGGCGGATGACTTCGACAAAACTGCGCAGTTGTTTGAAATCCATGGTGGTAATTCCAGATTGGAATGGTTTCAAGTCTAACAATTCGCTTCGGTGATGCAGGGGCTTTTCATAAAATGGGCCCCTGAGAGGACTCAACCACCATGAACATTTCCACCTGTAAACGCCTGGGCCGCCTGATTGGCGAATTGGCAGTGCTGCTGGCCATCTATTTTCTCGGTTGCCAACTGGCTACCTGGCTGCCCTGGCCGATTCCCGGTGGGGTCATTGGCCTTGCGCTGTTGCTGCTGACCTTCGCCCTGGGCTGGGTCAAGCCGGCGGCCTTGCAACTGGGGGCCGGCCTGCTGATGGCGGAGATGCTGCTGTTCTTCATTCCGGCGCTGATGAGCTTGCTGGACTACGGCAGCCTGCTGCGTCAGGACGGCTGGCGGATTCTGCTGGTGATCGGTATCAGCACCCTGCTGGTGATGCTGGTGACCGCACTCACGGTGGAGATGGTCTGCCGCTGGAGGATGCGCCATGAAGCTTGAACTGATGCCGATGTTCTGGCTGGTCCTGACCCTGGGGGCGTATCTGTTCAGCCGCTGGATCTACCGGCGCACCGGGCGCTACCTGCTGTCGCCGTTGATCCTGGTGCCGGCCCTGCTGCTGGCAATTGCGGTGCCATTGCACACCGCCTATGCCGAATACGCCGCCAACACCCACTGGCTGATGCTGGTGCTGGGGCCGGTGACGGTGGCCTTTGCGATTCCCATCTGGCAGCAGCGCCAGTTGCTGATGCGCCACTGGTCGGCCCTGTTGCTGGGCATGCTGGCGGGCAGCGCCGCGTCCATCGGCAGTTCCTTCGGCTTGGCGAAGATGCTGGCCCTGGACAGCTCGGTGACCCTGTCCCTGGTGCCACGTTCCATTACCACGCCGTTCGCCATGCCCCTGGCCCATGACCTGGGCGGCGTGCCTGAGTTGACGGCGGTGTTCGTGATGTTCACCGGGGTGTTCGGTGCCATGCTCGGCGGTGTGCTGCTGCGCTGGCTGCCCTTGCGCAGTGCCCTGGCCCGGGGCGCGCTGTTTGGTGTCGGTGCCCACGGAGCCGGAGTCAGCCGGGCCCATGAAGTCGGGGGGGAAGAGGGCTCGGTGGCCGGTCTGGTGATGGTGTTGACCGGGTTGCTGAACCTCTTCGCGGCCCCTTTGCTGGCGTCTGTGCTTTGACGCAAAGCCGCGGATCAGAGCCTTCTCTCCGGCTGACCCGTACGGTCATCAAGCTGGCTGTCAATGCAACTCCGCAGTCGATGCAAGCTGTCTAGACTCTGAGGGTTCCCTCATCCAATAAGAACCATCACCGAGGTCCTTGCCGTGAGCCTAGCCCCCGTTCAATCGACACCGAGTGTAAAAAAACAAGTCAGCGCCGTTGAGTGGCAAACCCGTCTGGACCTCGCCGCCTGCTACCGTCTGGTGGCCATGCACGGCTGGGACGACCTGATCTTCACCCATATCTCCGCCAAGGTGCCGGGCACCGAAGACTTCCTGATCAACCCCTTCGGCATGATGTTCCACGAGATCACCGCCTCTAGCCTGGTGAAGGTCGACCAGGCCGGTAACAAGCTGATGGACAGCCCCTACGAGATCAACCCGGCGGGCTACACCATTCACAGTGCCGTGCACGCGGTGCGCCACGATGTGCTCTGTGTGCTGCATACCCACACGGCCGCCGGGGTCGCAGTGTCGGCGCAGAAGCAGGGCGTGCTGCCCATCAGCCAGCAGTCGCTGTTCGTGCTGTCGAGCCTGGGCCGTCACCCTTATGAGGGCGTAGCCCTGAACCCCGAGGAGAAAGAGCGGCTGCAGGCCGACCTGGGGGACAACAACTTCCTGCTGCTGCACAACCATGGCTTGCTGACCTGCGGCGCCAGCATCGCCGATACCTTCCTGATGATGTTCACCTTCCAGCGTGCCTGCGAGATCCAGGTGCTGGCGCAGAATGGTGGCGCCGAGCTGATCACCATTCCTGCATCGATCCTGGCGGGGGCCAAGGCGATGATCGCCGGCGTCATCCGCAGTGCCCAGGGGATGGGGGGCGCACTGGCCTGGCCGGCCCTGTTGCGCAAACTCGATCAACTCGACCCGGGTTATAAAGTCTGATGCCTATCGCCGAGATTCCTCTGTGTGTCTGGCGCAAGCGCGGCAAGGACTTTGTGTTTCGCGGCCAGCGCATTCGTTATTGGGTGGCGGGGCAAGGAGAGCCGCTGCTGTTGATCCATGGGTTTCCCACCGCCAGCTGGGACTGGCATTACCTGTGGCAACCCCTGGCGCGGCGCTATCAGGTGATCGCCTGCGACATGCTCGGCTTCGGCGACTCGGACAAGCCGCTGGACCATGAGTACAGCCTGCTGGAGCAGGCAGACTTGCAGCAGGCGTTGCTGGCCCATTTGCAGATCCAAGAGCCGCTGCACCTGCTGGCCCATGACTACGGCGACAGCGTCGCCCAGGAACTGCTGGCCCGGCATTATGAAGCGCGGATCGAGATCGCCAGCTGCGTGTTCCTCAATGGCGGTCTGTTTCCGGAAACCCATCGCCCGGTACTGACCCAGAAGCTGTTGCTCAGCCCCGTGGGCTGGATGCTCGGGCGGGTGTTCAGTCGCCAGGGGCTGGCGAACAGTTTCCGGCAGATCTTCGGCCCCCAGACCGGTCCCAGCGAGTCGGTCCTGGATGACTTCTGGAGCCTGGTGCACAGCAACAACGGGCCGCGCATCCTGCACAAGTTGATCGCTTATATCCCCGAGCGACGGGCCCAGCGCGAGCGTTGGGTCGGCGCCATGCAACGCGGCGAGGTGCCGCTGCGGGTGATCGATGGCGCCCAGGACCCGATTTCCGGGGCGCACATGGTGGAGCGCTATCGCCAGTTGATCGCCGAGCCGGACACGGTGCTGCTACCGGGTATCGGCCATTACCCACAGATCGAGGCGCCGTTGCCGGTGCTCAAGCATTACCTGGGGTTTCGCGACACATTGCTCGCGCCGCCACGCCAGGCAATGGGTTCCTGAGCGCCTTGGGTCACTGTGTGGCCCAAGGCAGGGGCGCGCTCTGGTGCGGGCGGGGCGATTATCCCGCTGTCTTATTGGGCACCATTCAGGCCCGGACGTTTTTATTGTGACCGCCGGCTGGCTGTCCGACACTCGAAGAATTGTCCATTGGCCCTGCTGGAGTTCGGTATGAGTGAATCTGTGCGCTTGCAAGACAAAGTAGTGATCATCACCGGAGCCGGCGGCGGCCTGGGCCGGGCCCATGCCTTGCTGTTCGCCAGGCACGGGGCCAAGGTGCTGGTCAACGACCTGGGGGGCTCGGCCCAGGGCGAGGGCGCCAGTGCCTCGGCGGCGGATCGGGTGGTGGCGCAGATCCGTGAGGCTGGGGGCATCGCCGAGGCCAACCACGACTCGGTCACCGATGGCGAAAAGATCGTGCAGAACGCCCTGGATGTGTTCGGCCGGGTCGATGTGGTGGTCAACAACGCTGGCATCCTGCGGGACAAGACCTTCCACAAGATGGACGACGCCGATTGGGACCTGGTGTACCGGGTGCATGTCGAAGGTGCCTACAAAGTCACTCGCGCCGCCTGGCCGCATCTGCGGGACCAGGCGTACGGACGGGTGATCTTCACCGCGTCCACATCAGGCATCTACGGCAACTTTGGCCAGTCCAACTACGGCATGGCCAAGCTCGGCCTGTATGGCCTGACCCGGACTCTGGCGATCGAGGGGCGCAAGAACAATATCCTGGTCAACGCTATCGCCCCGACCGGTGGCACGCGGATGACCGAGGGCCTGATCCCGCCACAGGTGTTCGAGCAGCTCAAGCCGGAACTGGTGAGCCCGCTGGTGGTGTACCTGGGCAGCGAGCAGTGCGAGGAAACCTCCGGCCTGTTCGAAGTGGGCGGCGGCTGGATCGGCAAGGTGCGCTGGGAGCGCAGCCTGGGCGCCGGTTTTGATCCGCGCCAGGGCTTTTCGCCCGACGATGTGGCGGCGCACTGGCAGCAGATCTGCGATTTCGAGGGGGCGGCGCATCCCAAGGACAACATCGAGGCGCTCAAGGAGATGATGCAGAATCTGCAAAAGTACGCCCTCTGACGCTGCGTGGGTCAGCCTTGTCCGGCGCTGATCGGCGGGCGCTTTTTCCAGGCTTGAAAGCCGCCAGGCAATGACCCGCCGGAGCCTGGGCTCCGGCGGTTTTACTCCTGTGGCGTTCGTCTCTATGCTCGACGGCTGGCGAACGCACAAGGAGCGCTTGAGATGTATGAGTCAAAGGATCAGCCGGTACTGTCGCGACTGCTGTTTATCCGGCGTCTATGTGTTCACGGCCTGGTGGTTCTGGCCCTGATCAGCTTTTCGGTGTTGCTGGGTATCAGCGGTCTGCTGTACTTCGAGCAGGACATTTCCTTTCACGACGCCTTGTATGACGCAGCCATGATCCTCGGCGGCATCGGGCCCATCAACATGCCGCAAACCCCTGGCGGCAAACTGTTTTTTGCCACCTACGGGCTCTACACCAACCTGGTGTTCGCCGCCACTCTGGGCTTGATCCTGTCACCGGTGGCGCATCGTCTGTTGCACAAGTTTCATTACGACGATGGTGATGACGACACCTTGTAAGGCCAACTTGGCCGTTGTCTTGCGCGCATAAAAAAGGCCGCTGCAAGAGCAGCGGCCAAGGTAAGACGTTAGATCAAGGAGCTACAAAATCAACGTCGGTGAACCTGGGGTAGTGGCCTGGACTGAATCTTTTCAAGCCAACTGGAAGTCTGTTTCGGGCAACGGGCGGCGGGCTCTTTGCGCGGCAGTAGCGTGGCGTTGTTTGCCGTGACTGCGAGGTAAGAATAAGCCCTGGCATGACCTGGAAAAATAGCCATTCAGGACAAGGACTGTTACAGCTTGAGCAACAGTCCAGAGGGCACAGCACCTGTATCGATGCACTTGATGGTCGCGTATCCAGCCCGTGGATACATCTCTGAACGGTCCCTGTGGCAAGGGCGCTAATCCTTTCGGGCGACAACTCGAATACCTCCTTGGTGCGCTTATCGGCCGTGGTACCCCGGCAGTAGGGTGAGGCCTCCTGTCACTCACCGGGGAAGACGCATGACAAGAACAACAATGCGCGCCATCTTCAAACCGCAGGCGCTGGCTGTCGCGGTAGCGCTGGGCTGCAGCGCTCAGGCGCAGGCGGTTTCGTTCAATATTGGGGAAATTGAAGGGCAGTTCGACTCGTCCTTGTCCGTTGGCGCCAGTTGGGGCATGCGCAATGCCGACCCTGCGTTTGTCGGCACCATCAATGGTGGCACCGCGCAGTCTTCCACCGGTGACGATGGCCGCTTGAACTTCAAGAAGGGCGAGACTTTCTCGAAGATCTTCAAGGGCCTGCACGACCTTGAACTCAAGTACGGCGACACCGGCGTCTTCGTGCGCGGCAAGTACTGGTACGACTTCGAACTCAAGGACGAGGATCGCCAGTTCAAACCCATCAGCGACCACAACCGCAAGGAAGGCGCCAAGTCCTCGGGCGCACAGATTCTCGACGCCTTCGTCTACCACAACTACTCGATTGCCAACCTGCCGGGTACCGTGCGCGCCGGCAAGCAGGTGGTCAGCTGGGGCGAGAGCACCTTCATCGGCAACTCCATCAACAGCATCAACCCGGTGGACGTCTCGGCCTTTCGCCGCCCCGGGGCCGAGATCAAGGAAGGCCTGGTGCCGGTGAACATGCTGTTCGCCTCCCAGGGCCTGACCAACCAGTTGACCGTGGAAGGCTTCTATCAGCTGGAGTGGGACCAGACCGTGGTGGACAACTGCGGCACCTTCTTCGGCAACGATGTGGTGGCCGATGGCTGCACCACCGGCTACACCGTCGGCAACCCGGCGATCGCACCGTTACAACCGGTGGCAGCGGCCTTCGGCCAGGGCTTTCAGGTGGCCCGCGAGGGGGTGATCCTGCCCCGCGGCGGTGACCGCGATGCCCGGGACTCCGGGCAGTGGGGCGCCGCTCTGCGCTGGCTCGGCGATGACACCGAGTACGGCCTGTATTTCATGAACTACCACGCCCGCAGCCCCGTGGTCAGCACCACCACCGCCAATGTCAGCCCGGCGACCCTGGGCGCGATTGCCGGCGCCGCCAACGGCATCGTTCCCGGTTCCGGCAGCGGCCTGGTGCAAAGCGTGATGCTCGGCCGTGGCCAGTACTACCTCGAATACCCGGAGGACATCCGCCTGTATGGCGCCAGCTTCTCTACCACGCTGCCCACCGGCACCGCCTGGACCGGCGAGATCAGCTACCGGCCCAATGCCCCGGTGCAGGTCAATACTAACGACCTGACCCTGGCCCTGCTCAACCCCATTGCCGGGGGTGCGGCTTCACCGATCAAGACCGCCATGGGCGCCGACAACACCGGCTACCGGCGCAAGGAAATCACCCAGATCCAGAGCAGCATGACCCAGTTCTTCGATCAGGTGCTGGGGGCCGATCGCCTGACCCTGGTGGGCGAGGCGGCGATTGTCCGGGTCGGTGGCCTGGAGGACAAAAGCAAGCTGCGCTACGGCCGCGACTCGGTCTACGGCCAGTACGGCTATGGCGGCGACACCGATGGGTTCGTCACCGCCACCTCCTGGGGTTATCGGGCCCGGGCCATCCTCGACTACAGCAACGTGATCGGCGGGATCAACTTCAAGCCCAACCTGTCCTGGTCCCATGACGTCAACGGCTACGGCCCCAACGGCTTGTTCAACCAGGGCGCCAAGGCCCTCAGCGTTGGTGTCGACGCCGACTACCGCAACACCTACACCGCCAGCCTCAGCTACACCGACTTTTTTGGCGGGCGCTACAACACCCTCACCGACCGGGACTTCCTCGCGTTGAGCTTTGGCGTGAACTTCTGAACCGGCACAAGAAGGAGCACTTGAATGCGCAAGATGATTCTGCAATGCAGCGCCCTGGCACTGGGCCTGTGGGCGGCCAACCTGATGGCTGCAGTGAGTCCGGAAGAAGCCGCCAAGCTGGGCACCAGCCTGACTCCCGTGGGGGCGGAGAAGGCCGGCAACGCCGATGGCTCGATTCCGGCCTGGACCGGCGGCATCCCGAAGAACGCCGGGGCGGTGGACAGCAAGGGCTTTCTCGCCGATCCCTTCGCCAATGAGAAACCGTTGTTCATCATCACCGCGGCCACGGCCGACAAGTACAAGGACAAGCTGTCCGCAGGGCAACTGGCGATGTTCAAGCGCTACCCGGACAGCTACCGGATTCCGGTCTACCCGACCCATCGCAGCGTCGGCCTGCCACCGGAAATCTACGAGTCGGCCAAGCGCAGCGCGCTGAACGTGACCACCACCAACGACGGCAACGGACTGGCCAACTTCACCGGCAACCGCTACTACGCCTTCCCGATTCCGAAGAGCGGCATCGAGGTGCTGTGGAACCACCTGACCCGCTATCACGGTGGCAATCAGAAACGCATCATCACCCAGGCCACCCCGCAGACCAACGGCAGCTACACCTCGATCCGTTTTGAAGAGGAAGTGGCGGCGCCGCAACTGATCCCCGACCTGGACCCGGCCAAGGGTGCCAACGTGCAGAACTTCTTCAAGCAGTCGGTGACCGCCCCGGCGCGGCTGGCGGGCAACGTGCTGCTGGTCCATGAAACCCTGGATCAGGTCAAGGAGCCCCGTTCGGCCTGGATCTACAACGCCGGGCAGCGCCGTGTACGCCGCGCCCCGCAGGTGGCCTACGACGGTCCGGGCACCGCCGCCGACGGCCTGCGCACCTCGGACAACTTCGACATGTTTTCCGGCGCCCCCGACCGTTACGACTGGAAACTGGTGGGCAAGAAGGAGATGTACATCCCCTACAACAGCTACAAGCTGGACTCGCCGAGCCTCAAGTACGACGACATCATCAAGGCCGGGCACATCAACCAGGACCTGACCCGCTACGAACTGCACCGGGTCTGGGAAGTGGTGGGCACGGTCAAGCCCAACCAGCGGCATATCTATGCCACCCGCCACATGTACATCGACGAGGACAGCTGGCAGGTGGCGCTGGTGGATCACTACGACGGTCGTGGCCAGTTGTGGCGAGTGGCCGAGGGACACGCGCAGTACTACTACGACCATCAGGTCCCGGCCTACACCCTGGAAGCGCTGTATGACCTCAACGCCGGTCGCTACCTGGCCCTGGGCATGAAGAACGAGGAAAAGCACAGCCTGGAATTCGGCTTTGCCGCCAAGGCGGCCGACTACACTCCGGCCGCCTTGCGCGCCAGCGGGGTGCGCTAGGCAGCAGTGACGCACGAGGTGCAAAGGCGACCGCCCGGTCGCCTTTTTTATGGCAGAGGATCAGCCCGCTGAATACTTCTTCAACAGGTCGGGAGGTCGAGGCTAGGGTGGGGGCACGCTGGCTAAAACTATAAAAAGGCTCGCCGCAATGACTGCCATGACTCGTTGTCCAGAGCGTCCCGGGTTCATGCCCCGTTTGTCTTCCCATCATTCTCCACGCGACCACCTGAGTACGCCGTTGCTGGCCTCCAGTGCGCGGGTCAAGTTGTTGTGTGCCCCTGCCGGCAGCGGCAAGACCGCCCTGCTCAGCGAATGCCTGCAGCAGGCCCCCGCTTCGTGCCGGGTCATCTGGTTGCCCCTGGGCGGTGCGTGCCAGAGTCCTGAAGACTTGTGTCGTGTCCTGGCCGACGCCTTGGACCAGGCCGATGCCGATCCCGCCGCGCTGCTGTTACACCTGGCTCATCTGCCCAGTCCGGCCTGGCTGTGCATTGATGACTATTGCCGTTTGCCGGCTCCGGAGCTGGACGGGCTGCTGGACCGCTTGCTGAGCATCGACAACCCCTTGCTCACTTGGTGGATCGGCAGTCGCCGCCGCCCCCAATGCAACTGGCCACGCCTGTTGCTGGACGACCAGCTCTACGAACTGGACGGCAGCGCCCTGGCCTTCAGCCAGCGTGATATCGAGCAACTGCTGCAACGTTTGCCGCAACCTTTGTGTGCCCAGACCGCCAGCAGCATCCTGCAGCGCAGTGGCGGCTGGTGTGCCGGGGTGCGCATCGCCTTGCTCGATGGCAGCGAGCGGGTGACCCAACCCTGCAAGCCAGGGCGCCCCAATACCTTGCTCGAATACCTGGAGCATGAGCTGTTCAGCGTGTTACCGGCGGAACTGGCGGAAGTCTGGCAAGTGCTGGCCCAGATGCCGCGGTTCAATGCCGAGTTGTGCGAGCACCTGTTTGGCGCCGGAGAAGGGGCCCAGTACCTGCGTACCCTGCAGGACCTGGGCTGCTTTATCGAACCCTGGGAAGGCGGTGCCGACTGGCTGCAGGTGTTTGCACCCCTGGCCCGGCTGATGCGGCATGAGGCCTGGCCCGCCGGGCGCTCCTGGCATCGGCGGGCGTGCCAGTGGTTTACCGCTCAGGAGGATTGGCAGTCGGCCTTTGAGCAGGCGCTATTGGCCCAGGAGTACGAAGTCGTGGTCAGCCTGCTGGAGCATTTCAATATTGAGTTCCTGTTCCAGCAGCACAATGGCTTGTTGCTGTTGCAACTGCATGAGCGCCAGGGCGCCGAGTTGCTGCTGGGCAGTCCGCAGTTACTGGGGTTGCTGGTGGCGGCCATGCTGTTTGCCGGACGCTTCGAACAGGCCGGGCAATGCATGGCCCAGATGGCACGGTTTGCACCGCAACCTTCGGCGGTTGAACAACGTCAGCTGCTGGCTCGCTGGCAGGCGCAGCAAGGGTGGCTGTTGCACCTGGGCGGGCGGATGGAGGCCGCGCGGCAGCACTTTCGCGAAGCCTTGAACGAGTTGGAGGACGGCGCCTGGACCACCCGTTTGCTGTGCCTGTCCGGCCTGACCCAGCAAGCGCTGTTGTGCGGCGAGCTGGAGGTGGCCCAGTCCCTCAATCGTGAGGCGTTGTGTCTGGCCCGGGCCCAGGATGCGTTGTTGTTCGAAGGCTTGCTGGAGCTCGATCATGCCCAATTGCTGGAACAACGCGGCGCGCCCCATCGGGCGCAAAGTTTGCTGGAGCAGGTGATCGAGCGTTTGTCCGGGCAAGCGCTGCGCGCCACGCCCTTGCTCGGGCGCCTGGCCTTGCGCCTCGGCCGGCTGGCGTTGCGCCAGGGAAACGATGGGCAAGCAGCCGAGTATTTTCGCCGAGGGCTCGAGGACTGTCTGGTCAGTCATGACAAGCGCGCCTTGTATGGCTTTCTCGGTGAGGCCCAGTTGGCGGCCAACCAGGGCGACTACGCCCAGGCGTTCGTGCGCCTGCGGGACGCCGAGCGGCTGATGCAGCAACGGCAGATCCCGGACACGGTCTACCGTGGCGTGCTGTTGCAGGTCAGCAGCCAGCTCTGGCTGCAGCAGGGCCGAGCGGAACTGGCTCACGAAGCCTTGAGCCGGGTGCTCCGGCACTTTCGCGGGCCCCAGGCCCTGCAGGCGCCGCCGGCCTCCCTGGAATTGATCCCGAGCATTGAGTACCTGCTGGTGCTGGCCGAGGTCCATCTGGGGCGGGCCCAGGCACCGGTGGCCACGTTGCAGGGGCTGCTGGCCCGGGCCCAGCGCCACGGCATGCTGGGGCTGGAGGCACAGGTGCAATTGGCCCTGGCCGAGGTGGCTTTCATCCTCGGCGATCAAGCCTTGGCGGCGCAGGCGTTGCAGGCCGGGCAGGAGCGGGTGGCGCGCTGCAATCTGCCCCAGGCCCTGCACGAGTTGCGCCTGCGACAACCAGCGTTGTTGCAAGCACTGGACAGCCCGCCAACCACGCTCGCGGCGCCGCAGGAGGATCACGACAGCCTGCTCAGCCTGCGGGAGTTGCAAGTGCTGCAATTGATTGCCCAGGGCTGCTCGAACCAGCAGATTGCCGAGCAGTTGTTCATCTCCCTGCACACGGTGAAGACCCACGGCCGCAGGATTCACAGCAAGCTGGGGGTCGAGCGGCGCACCCAGGCGGTGGCCAAGGCCCAGGCCCTGGGGCTGATGAGTTGAGGCGCGCCGGTTACTCGGGCTGCGGTTGATAACCCATGCGCCAGCTCACTGCAGAGCTGGCCGCCAGCAGGCGTTGGGCCGCGGGTCCATGTTCATCGGCGTGGAACAGCGACGTCGGCCCTACCACGGTCAGCACGGCGGCGATCTTGCCGGTGGCATCGAATACCGGCGCCGACAGGGCATCGACCCCAGGCATCAGTAAACCGTGGACATGGTGCAAGCCGCGCTGACGGATCTGCTCGGCCAGTGCGTCGTGGACCTGCGGGTCGGCCAGGGCATGGGGGGCACCTGTGGACAGTTCCTGCTGGCGCAGATCGAGGGTTTCCCGTTGTGGCAGGTAGGCGTTGAACACCAGCCCGGTGGATGAGCTGAGCAGGGGCAGCACCGAGCCCAATTGAGTGACCACGGTCACCGCTCGCACCGCCGGCTCGATGTGCACCACGGTCGCGCCCTGATTGCCCCACACCGCGAGGAAGCAGGTTTCGTTCAATTCGTCCCGCAGTTCCGCCAGGGGTAGGGCGCCTACCTTCAAGACATCCATGCTGCCCAGGGCCGCCAGCCCCACCCGCAAGGCTTCACGGCCCAGGCCGTAGTGATTGGTGGCGGTGTTCTGCTCGGCAAAACCGCTGGCGATCAACGCCTGCAGGTAACGGTGCACCTTGCTCGCCGGCATTTGCACATGTTCGGCCAGACGCGAAAGAGAAGTGGCCGGTGACAGTTCGGCCAGGGCCTTGAGGATGTCGGTGCCGACTTCGGCCGAGCGGACTTTCTGTTTACCGGTGCTGTCGCTGGTGCTGCGCGGCTTTTCCATGGAGGTGTCGGGGTCCCGTTACAAGTGGCGGTCTTTATAGCTTGACGCTCATAGGCAATCAAATTACGTTATGCGTAATTGGATTACGATAAAAATAACCCAGGCGTGCCGATAACTCTTGTGAAGGAGTGGTGGGCCCCTGCCTATTCCAACTTCCAGGAGGCTCCATGAACCTCGATTCTTCGGCGTCGGCCCTCAGCTACCAATCGGGCTTTGGCAATGAATTCGCCAGCGAAGCCCTGCCGGGCGCACTGCCCGTCGGCCAGAACTCCCCGCAAAAAGCCCCTTACGGCCTGTACGCCGAATTGTTTTCCGGCACCGCCTTCACCATGACCCGCAGCGAAGCCCGGCGCACCTGGATGTACCGCATCCAGCCCTCGGCCAATCACCCGGCGTTCGCCAAGCTCGAGCGCCAGTTGGCGGGCGGCTCCTTGGGAGAGGTGACCCCCAACCGCCTGCGTTGGAACCCGTTGCCGATTCCTGCCGAACCCACCGATTTCATTGATGGCCTGGTGGCCATGGTGGCCAACTCTGCGGCGCAGAGTCCTTCCGGCATCAGCGTCTATCACTACCGCGCCAACCGCTCCATGGAGCGGGTGTTCTTCAACGCCGACGGGGAAATGCTCCTGGTGCCGGAACAGGGCCGCCTGCGCATTGCTACCGAACTGGGCGTGCTGGAGCTGGAACCCCTGGAAATCGCCGTGCTGCCTCGCGGCCTGAAATTCCGCGTTGAGCTGCTGGACCCGCAAGCCCGTGGCTACATTGCCGAGAACCATGGTGCGCCGCTGCGCCTGCCGGACCTGGGCCCCATTGGCAGCAACGGCCTGGCCAATCCCCGGGACTTCCTGAGCCCGGTGGCCCACTACGAAGACCTCAAGCAGCCCACCACCCTGGTGCAGAAGTTCCTCGGCGAACTCTGGGGCTGCGAGCTCGACCATTCGCCGCTCAACGTGGTGGCCTGGCACGGCAACAACGTGCCCTACAAATATGACCTGCGCCGCTTCAACACCATCGGTACTGTCAGCTTCGATCACCCGGACCCGTCGATCTTCACCGTGTTGACCTCACCCACCAGCGTGCCGGGTCTGGCCAACCTCGACTTCGTGATCTTCCCGCCGCGCTGGATGGTGGCCGAGAACACCTTCCGTCCACCGTGGTTCCACCGCAACCTGATGAACGAATTCATGGGCCTGATCCAGGGCGCCTACGATGCCAAGGCCGAAGGCTTCCTGCCCGGCGGCGCGTCCCTGCACAGCTGCATGAGCGCCCACGGTCCGGACGGCGAGACCTGCACCAAGGCGATCAACGTCGAGCTGCAACCTTCGAAGATCGACAACACCATGGCCTTCATGTTCGAGACCAGCCAGGTGCTGCGTCCCAGCCAGTTCGCCCTGGAATGCCCGCAACTGCAGAACGACTACGATGCTTGCTGGGCCTCGCTGCCCGCCACCTTCAACCCGAATCGGAGATAACCCATGACCTCAACCATCACCCGTAGCTGGGTCGAGTCCGCCAACGGTCACCCCGACTTCCCGTTGCAGAACCTGCCCCTGGGGGTCTTCAGCACCCAGGGTTCGGCGCCCCGCAGTGGCGTTGCCATTGGCGAACAGATTTTCGACCTGGAAGCGGCGCTGGAGGCCGGCCTGTTCGAAGGCCAGGCCAAGGCCGCGGTGCAAGCTGCCCGTGGTGGTCAGTTGAACGCTTTCTTCCAGCTTGGCCGTCCGGCCCGCGTCGCCCTGCGTGAGCGCCTGCTGGAACTGCTGGGCGAGGGCAGCAGCCTGCGCGACAAGATCCAAGCCCTGGGCGCGAAACTGCTGCCCCTGGCGGCGGACTGCCAGATGCACCTGCCGGCCAAGATCAATGACTACACCGACTTCTATGTCGGCATCGAGCACGCGCAGAACGTCGGCAAGCTGTTTCGTCCCGACAACCCCCTGTTGCCCAACTACAAGTACGTGCCCATCGGCTACCACGGTCGCGCCTCGACCATCCGCGTCTCCGGTGCCGATGTGCGCCGGCCCAAGGGCCAGACCCTGCCGGCCGGGCAGAGCGAGCCGACCTTCGGCCCCTGCGCACGCCTGGACTATGAACTGGAACTGGGCATCTGGATTGGCCAGGGTAACGAGATGGGCGAGCCCATCGCGATTGGCGACGCCGCTGAGCACATTGCCGGTTTCTGCCTGCTCAACGACTGGTCGGCGCGGGATATCCAGGCCTGGGAATACCAGCCGCTGGGGCCATTCCTGTCGAAGAGTTTCATCACCAGCATTTCGCCCTGGGTGGTGACCGCCGAAGCCCTGGAGCCGTTCCGCCAGGCCCAGCCCCAGCGTCCTGAAGGCGACCCGCAACCCTTGCCTTATCTGCTGGACAAGCGCGATCAGGCCGCTGGCGGCTTCGACATCGAGCTGGAAGTGCTGCTGATCACCCAGGCCATGCGCGAGCAGGGCTTGCCGGCTCACCGCCTGACCCTGAGCAACACCCAGTACATGTACTGGACCGTGGCGCAGATGGTGGCGCACCACAGCGTCAACGGCTGCCAGTTGCAGGCCGGTGACCTGTTTGGTTCGGGCACCTTGTCCGGCCCGCAGAGCGGTCAGTTCGGCAGCCTGCTGGAGATCACCGAAGGCGGCAAGAAGCCCATCGAACTGGCTTCCGGTGAGGTGCGCAAGTTCCTCGAAGACGGCGATGAAATCATTCTGCGCGGGCGTTGCCGCCGCGAAGGTTTCGCCTCCATCGGCTTCGGCGAATGCCGAGGCACGGTCCAACCGGCACGTTAAGGGAGAGCCCCATGCAGCTCTATACCTACTACCGTTCCACCGCCTCCTATCGGGTGCGCATCGCCCTGGCCCTCAAGGGCCTGGAATTCCAGGCCATCCCGGTCAATCTGCTGGTGCCCAAGGGCGGCGCCAACCGCCAGCCGGAGTACCTGGAGATCAACCCCCAGGGCCGGGTGCCGGCCCTGCGCACCGACGACGGCGACCTGCTGATCCAGTCGCTGGCGATCATCGAGTACCTGGAGGAGCGTTATCCACAGGTGCCGCTGCTGTCCAAGGATCTGGTCAGTCGCGCCCGGGAGCGTGCGGTGGCGGCGATCATCGGCTGCGACATCCACCCGCTGCACAACTCCAGCACCCAGAACCTGCTGCGGGAATGGGGGCATGAAGAAGAGCAGTTGCTGGTGTGGATCGACCATTGGATCAGCCAGGGCCTGGCGGCCCTGGAACAACTGATCGGTGACCACGGCTTCTGTTTCGGCGATGAGCCGGGGCTGGCCGATGTGTTCCTGATTCCCCAGCTGTACGCCGCCGAGCGCTTCAAGGTGTCTCTGGATGAGTATCCACGGATTCTCCGAGTCGCAGCCCTGGCTGCGGCGCACCCGGCGTTCCAGGCTGCGCACCCGGCCAACCAGCCGGACACCCCGGCCTGAACCTGCACGCTGCCCCGGCGTGCGGGGCAGCGTGGCATCCGTATCAACCGGGCCCCGCAACGGGGCTTGAGCGGTCACCGCCTGTGACCTGCGCAACACTGCTGCTCATAACCATAAAAAACGAACAGGTACCTTGCGATGCAAAATCAGATTGCCAGCTTTCGTGCTGCGCTCGACGCCCGCCCGGTGTCCCGCTATCAGTGGTTGCTCCTGTTGCTTCTCGCCTTGCTGCTGGTCACTGACGGCTACGATGCCCAGGTTCTGGGTTATGTGGTGCCGGCCCTGGCCCAGGACTGGGGCCTGGAAAAGTCCGCCTTCGGCCCGGTGTTCAGCGCCAACCTGCTGGGCTTGACTCTCGGCTCTCTGGCAGTGACACCTCTGGCAGACCGGTTCGGGGTGCGACGGATTCTGCTCGGTTGCGTGCTGATCTACGCCAGCCTGACGGTGCTGATGGTGTTCGCCAATTCCCTCGACAGCCTGATGGCCGCGCGCTTTATCTGCGGGATCGGCATGGGCGGCGCCATGCCCAGCGCCATGGCCCTGATGTCCGAGTATTCGCCGCCACGCTTGCGCACCTTGATGGTGACCTTGGCCGCCTGCGGTTTCTCGTTCGGTGGCGCTGCCGGTGGTTTTGTCGCTGCCGGTTTCATCGACCGCTTCGGTTGGGAGGCGGTGTTCCTGGCCGGTGGGATCACGCCGTTGTTGCTGTTTCCGTTCCTGGTCTGGCGCCTGCCCGAATCCCTGCCGCGCTTGCTGCGGGATGCGCCACCTTATGCGCGCTTGCGCAAGGTCACTGCGCAGATGCTCCCGCACTGGCAGCCACCGCCGGTTGTCAGCGACGCCACTGAAGCACCGGCAGGCAGCAAGCTCACGGTGCTGGAGCTGTTCCGCCAGGGCTATGCGCGGCCAACGCTGCTGATCTGGTCGACGTTTTTTGTCAGCCTGATCCTCCTGTACTTCATGATCAGTTGGTTGCCGACCTTGCTGCTGGAAAGTGGCCTGGCCCTGAAACAGGCCAATCTGGTGACCTCGATGTTCCTCTTCGCCGGCACTTTGGGGGCGATCTGCATGGCCTGGTTCGCCGACCGCCTCAAGCGCAAGGTGCGCTTGCTGGCGGCCGTGCTCGGCGCCGCGGCCCTGTGCACGGTGTTGCTCGGCCTGAATCACGACAATCCGCGTTATCTGGTGGTGTTCGTGTTCGCCGCCGGTTTTTGCATCATCGGCGGCCAGCTGACCCTCAACGCCTTCGCCAGCAATTTCTATCCGGCTCAGGTGCGCGCCACCGGCACTGGCTGGGCGCTGGGGGTGGGGCGCTTCGGTTCGATCCTCGGGCCCTTGTTCGGCAGCCTGCTGTTGGCGATGCATATCCCGGTGCAGCAGATTTTCTTCTTCTGCGCGATTCCGGCGGTACTGGCGGCCTTGCTGATCATCCAGGTGCGCTCGCCGTCCGAGGCTCCCGCAGGTGGTGCGGGAGTGGCCCCCGAGCTGCAGGAAGCGCTCAAGTCCTGATGTGCTGTCGGTTCAGCGTGCCAGGTGCTTGATCATCGGCACGCAGGCCAGAGTCAGGCCCCGGGGCGATTGGTACTGGGCGATCCGCTCGCCGACGAAACCGCACTGACGATAGAAGTGGGCGGCGTTCAAGGTCGAGTCCAGGATCAGGTGCGGCAGCCCGGCTTGCAGGGCCCGTTCCTCAAGGTAGGCCATCATCTGCCGGCCAATCCCCTGGCCCATGTAGGCCGGGTCGACGAACACCGCGTCGACCTGTCCGGTCTCCAGGTCGAGCAGGCCGCTGGCGGTGACCTGGCCGTCGATGACGGCCACGTAGCCGGTGTTTTCCACCACTTCGATGAAGTAGTCCGCCAGGCTGCCGGCGGTCCATACCTGCAAGTCGGCGTCGGGGTAGTGGCCGCGGCACTGGTGGTTGATGGCTTGGTTACGAATGTCGAAGACCCGTTGCGCGTCGCCGCCATGAGCTTTTCTGATCAGCATGCTGTGCCCGTTCCGTGGAGTGAGCCGAGCATCCTGCCAGAGCCCGGTCCGGGATGCGATCAGTGGACCACGGTGTTGGGCGGCAGGTGCCCCAGGCGCTCGGTCAGGCGCAGGCGCTGGATCGGGTCGTCGCTGAGCAGCAAGGCGTGCTCCAGGTCGAAGCGCTCGGCATTCGGGCACTCCAGGCGTTGATAGAGGCTGGCCCGGGCCAGGTAGTCGGCGGCGCTGCCGTTGCCCAGTTCCAGCACGCGCTCGGCATTGATCAGGGCCGCCAGGTTGTCGTCGTAGGACAGGTGCAACTGGCGCAGATTGCGCGACAGGCGCTGGAACATCTGCAGCGGCTCGGCACTGGCCAGGTGTTCGGCACTGAGCTTGATATGGGCGCCGTACTGGCGTTGCAGCAGTTCCCGGCAGTCGGCGGGGTACAGTCGGCGTCCGCCGCAGGGATCGAGCAGATGGTCGGCGCCGGGTACCCGCAGCAGGAAGTGCCCGGGGAAGTTCACCCCCACCAGGGGAATCTGCAGCCGTTGTGCCAGCTCCAGGGCAATCAGGGCCAGGGCCAGGGGTTGCCCGCGGCGCGATTCCAGGACCTTGTCCATCAGCGCCGCCTGGGGGCGCAGGGGCAGGTGCTCGTCCTGCTGGAAGCCCAGGTCGTTCATGCGCCGCAACAGTGGCTGGCCCAGTTCGTTCGGCGGTAGATGAGGCAGGCTGCTGCCGATCTGCAGCTGGATCTCCTTGAAGGCTTCCAAGTGACGCTCGGGCACAAGTTTTGGTGCATGCTCGGCGGCAATCCACAGGGCCGCTTCCAGCAGGGCTGGTGGCGAGCGGTGCAGGCAGGCGAAAAAGGCTTGGCGCGGGTTCATCTCAACCTCCGACGGATGCCTCGTTTTAGCCTCGTGGCGCAGGTTCGTCCAGTGCTGACACAGGTGGTAGCAGGTTATTTCCCAAAGCCTGTAAAAGCCCGCGGCTTATTCCTGCGTGGCGCAGCAAATTCCAGGCGCAAGCCTATACTGGCGACTACAAGAAGTGATTCGGGAGCCCGTCGATGTTCGCTCTCATGCACAGCACTCGCCTTGAATCGCTGCACCTCAGCGTCGACCCCAGCACCGGGTTGAAGGCAGTGATCGCCATCCACAACAACCGCCTGGGGCCCGCCCTGGGCGGTTGCCGTTATCTGGCCTATCCCGACACCACCAGTGCCGTGGAAGACGCTGCGCGACTGGCCCAGGGCATGAGCTACAAGGCGGCCCTGGCCGGCTTGCCTCAAGGCGGTGGTACCGCGGTGATCATCCGTCCCGCCCATGTGGAAAACCGCGCGGCGCTGTTCGAGGCCTTTGGCCGTTGCATCGAGCAACTGGACGGGCGCTACATCACCGCCATCGACAGCGGCACCTCGGTGGCCGACATGGACTGCATCGCTCAGCAGACCCGCTACGTCACCAGCACCAGCGCCGCCGGAGACCCGTCGCCCCACACCGCCATGGGCGTATTCGCCGGGATTCGCAGCACCGCCATGGCCCGCCTGGGCAGCGACAACCTGGAAGGCCTGCGGGTGGCAATCCAGGGCCTGGGCAACGTCGGCTTTGCCCTGGCCGAGCAACTGCACGCCGCTGGTGCCGAGCTGCTGGTCAGCGACATTGATGCCGGCAAGGTGCAGTTGGCCATGGAGCAACTCGGGGCGCATCCCGTCGCCAACGATTCGTTGCTCAGCACCCCTTGCGACATTCTCGCCCCTTGTGGCCTGGGCGCCGTGCTCAACAGCCTCAGCGTGGCCCAGTTGCGCTGCGCGGCGGTGGCCGGATCGGCCAACAATCAACTGACCAACCTGCAAGTGGCCGATCAACTGGAGCGGCGCGGGATTCTCTATGCGCCGGACTACGTGATCAATTCGGGTGGCCTGATCTATGTGTCCCTCAAGCATCGCAATGAGGAGCTTCCGGTGATCACCGCGCACCTGTCGAAGATCAGCCTGCGGCTGACGGAGATCTTCGCCCACGCCCAGGCGGAAAAACGCTCTCCGGCGCGGGTCGCGGACGAACTGGCGGAGCGGGTGCTGTACCGCTA
This sequence comes from Pseudomonas sp. B21-059, assembly GCF_026016285.1. Lineage (NCBI taxonomy): Bacteria > Pseudomonadati > Pseudomonadota > Gammaproteobacteria > Pseudomonadales > Pseudomonadaceae > Pseudomonas > Pseudomonas sp. B21-059. The sequence continues at coordinate 1,064,652 of NZ_CP087201.1, forward strand.
GGTATCTGTGTCTTATCCCTTTGGCTCGCCCTCTGTAGTATCAGGGCCCGGAAAAGGTTGCCGCGCTGAGCCCGATCCCTCAAAGGCCAACGACAAGGAATGAATTCGACGATGCCTCAAGTGCTGGATAGTGGCCTGGATGAGCAGTTGGCTTCGCTGTTGCGCAAAGGTGCGGATATTCAATCGATACGCCAGCTTCTTGAGCGGTACCGGGATCGGGGCTTTGGCGCGCAGGCGGTGTACAACTATCTGGCGTCGCTCAGGCACGACGCATCTGAAGAACTTGAAGACAGAATCCTGGAAGCCATGGATATAGCGTCCGGATACTGCTCGCCAGGCTGCAGGGTGTGGGAGGTTGTGTCATGACCGAGGCCCATACCGACAAACCATTGATCGGGTGTTCTGTCAGGGACCTGCAGTTGTACGCTGCGGCGTGCCTGGAGGCTTACTGCCTGAGCAAAGGTATTACTCATCCTGCTGTAGATGACTTGCTAAAGCACCTTGAGGACTATCCGGAAAAAGATCGTTTACTGGCCTGGGACAGGGCCGGAGCGCAACTGGCATTGAATGGACGAGGAGATGATTTGCCACAAAGCCTTGTTGCTTTGATAGCGCCTGAAGATATCGAAGCGTTCTCCAGTATCGTCGACAGCGCGGTTGAGGTTGGAATGGTCGACCTGTATGGAGGCGCGACCGATTTGCCCGTGATTTTCATGGGCAAGATCACTGCGATATTGCGTCGCAACCTGATCGATTTGCCCGAGCCGAAAGGCGCGGCAGTCGTTTGACCGGCGGCTGCATCACGGGCACTCCTTGATCGGCAAACATGAAAAAAGCCCTGTGCCATGGACACAGAGCTTATTCAATTCGCGTAAAGCCTATTTCGCTGCCTTGGCCGCTTTCGCCGGTTTGGTCGGCGCCTCGACTTCAGCAGGTTGCTGCGCTTCAACCACCTCCAGCGCGGGAGCGGGGGCGCTGAGCAATTCGGACAACGCATCCGGCTGGCTCTTGAAGGCCCTGGCGAATACATCGCGGTTCTTCGCCATGTAGATCCCGGCTTCTTCCACCTGTTGCTCGCTCAGCGACGGCACGGCTTTTTGCAACACTTGCGCCAGCACTTCAGCCAGTTCGAGCATTTTGTCATGACGGTCAGCTTCGGCTTTATCCATGAACAAGCGCTCCAGATCTCGGCTGCTGCGGTATACCACTTCGACGGCCATTCACCACCTCACATGCCTTCACGATAATGGGTCTGTATAAACACTGTATCTATATACAGGTCGAGAGAATAGGCGAATCCTTTTCCCTTGGATAGTGGCTTTTTAATGTAGACGGAATTTTTTTCCCGGGTCGATTGTGATGGGGCCGTGCCTCGTTGCGGGCGGCCACCATCTCATTGACGGCTCCTGGCCTTTTTTCTGCATGCAGAACAACCGTCACGTCCAATCCGCATCATCCGGTCGAACCGACCTAAGGAAGAACCATCGTGAAAATCAATTGGGCCGAGAACCTACGGCAGAACGTCCATCAACTGGCCGAGTCCCTGGGCAACCTGTTTGTCGAGTCGTTCCATTACCTGGCGCTGTTCGCCATTGGCGCGGTGACTGCCTGGGCGGCGGTGATGGAATTCCTGCAGATGCTTGAGGCAGGCCACATCAAGATCGATGACATCCTGCTGCTGTTCATCTACCTGGAATTGGGGGCGATGGTCGGTATCTACTTCAAGACCAACCATATGCCAGTGCGTTTCCTGATCTACGTGGCGATCACCGCGCTGACCCGGCTACTGATTTCCAACGTCTCGCACCACAGCCCGCCGGACCTGGGGATCATCTACCTGTGTGGCGGCATCCTGCTGCTGGCCTTCGCCATTCTGGTGGTGCGCTACGCCTCGTCGCAGTTTCCCTCGGTGAAGATCGAACATCCGCAACGCAAGATCGGCGCGGGCTCCGGCGAGCACCCGGAAGTGGAGAAGGGCGAGCTCTAGAAACGCAAGGCCTGGGGCGCGGGCTTATGCCCAGCGGACGGCAGCAGTGCGAGGCTGTCGCCGTTGGTCATGGCTTCGAGGATGGCCACGGCGCTGTGGCCTTGCTCGATGGCGATGCCGAATTGAATGCTTTGCACCAGGCGCTTGATGCGCTGCGGGTCATTGCGCTGGGCTGCGCTGATCATGCGCTTGGCCACCACCCGGCCAGCCTGGGACAAGGTCAGCATGATGCTGCCGTCCAGGCCCTGGATGCTCAGGTTGACCTGATAATCCGGGGTGAAGGTGTCGGTAATCAGTTGAAAGGGGTTGTCCATGATGCGTCACCGCCTGATTGGATCGTGCAGTCATTGACTGGCAGGGCGCGGAATTAGTTCGCAATTCCAGACCGCTGGCCGGTCGTTTGCCGAGGTTTGCCTACGTCCGTGTTGCTCAAGGATGAACAAAGCAAGGGGCATGCCGGGAACCTCGCCGGGCAATGATTGCGGGGACAAAAAAGCGGACCACAAGGTCCGCTTTTTTTATTCCTGCCCGTTTCAGGGCACGACCGAGTAAATGATCGCAGACAGTGCGATCAGGCCGATCAGCACCACGAACAGGTTCGACAACTGGCCCGAATACTGGCGCAGCGAAGGCACCCGCTGGATCGCGTACATCGGCATCAGGAACAGCAGGCAGGCGATCACCGGTCCGCCCATGGTCTCGATAATGTGCAGGATGCTCGGGTTGAAGGTGGCCACGGCCCAGCAAGTGAGGATCATGAACAGCGCGGTGATCTTTTCCAGGCGGGTGGACGACAGCGAGCGCCCCCGCAGGTTTTTCACGATCAGCCCCTGGAAGCCTTCGCTGGCGCCGATGTAGTGGCCCAGGAACGACTTGGTAATGGCCACCAGGGCGATCAGCGGCGCGGCGTAGGCGATGACCGGGGTCTGGAAGTGGTTGGCCAGGTACGACAGGATCGAGATGTTCTGTTCCTTGGCCGCCACCAGGTCCGCCGGCGACAGGGCCAGCACGCAGCTGAAGCAGAAGAACATCACCGTCAGCACCATCATGGCGTGGGCCGTGGCCAGGATGCCGCTGCTCTTGCGTTCGGCCTGGCCGCCGTAATGGCGTTTCTGATCCAGGGCGAAGGCCGAGATGATCGGCGAATGGTTGAAGGAGAACACCATCACCGGAATCGCCAGCCACAAGGTCTTGAAGAACAGCGGCAGGGGCATGCCCTCGCCGGCCGAAGCGAAGAACGCGCCGTTCCAGTTGGGAATCAGGCTCAGGGCCAGTAGCAGCAAGGCGGCGACGAACGGATAGACCAGCAGGCTCATGGCCCGCACGATCACGTCCTGGCCGCAACGCACAATGGCCATCAGGCCGAGGATCAGCAGCAGCGACAGCAGCGCCCGAGGCGGCGGGGTCATGTGCAGCTGGTGCTCCATGAAGTTGCCCAGGGTGTTGGTCAGGGCCACGCTGTACACCAGCAGGATCGGGAAGATGGCGAAGAAGTAGAGCAGGGTGATCAGCTTGCCGGCACCGACCCCGAAGTGTTCTTCCACCACCTCGGTGATGTCCCCGGAGCGCCCGGAGAGGACGAAACGGGTCAGGCCGCGGTGAGCGAAGAAGGTCATGGGGAAGGCCAGCAGCGCCAGCACGATCAATGGCCAGAAGCCACCGACCCCGGCGTTGATCGGCAGGAACAGGGTGCCGGCGCCGATGGCGGTGCCATACAGGCCGAGCATCCAGGTGGTGTCGTGCTTGCTCCAGCCTTGCCGGGCTGTTGCGGTGTCGCGGGGTGTGGCTACTGCGGGATTTTCGGCAGCAGGTGTGGGTACATCGGTCATCGGTATCGCCTCGTTATTATTTTTGCTCGGGCTCACGTGTTACGGACGGTCAGGGAAGGCTCCTCAGCATTCCACCCAGCTCACTGCCAGGCCGCCCCGTGAAGTTTCTTTGTATTTGTCATGCATGTCGGCGCCGGTATCGCGCATGGTGCGGATCACCCGGTCCAGGGAAATGAAGTGTTTGCCGTCGCCGCGCAGGGCCATCTGGGTGGCGTTGATCGCTTTCACCGCGGCAATCGCGTTGCGCTCGATGCAGGGCACCTGCACCAGCCCGCCCACCGGGTCGCAGGTCAGGCCGAGGTTGTGTTCCAGGCCGATCTCGGCGGCGTTTTCCAGTTGCTCGGGGGTGGCGCCGAGGACTTCCGCCAAACCCGCGGCGGCCATGGCGCAGGCCGAGCCCACTTCGCCCTGGCAGCCGACTTCGGCGCCGGAAATAGAGGCGTTCTTCTTGCACAGGATGCCCACTGCCGCGGCACCGAGGAAAAAGTTCACGACGTCGTCGTCAGAGGCCTGGGGATTGAACTTCATGTAGTAGTGCAGCACCGCCGGGATGATCCCCGCCGCACCGTTGGTAGGAGCGGTGACCATGCGCCCGCCGGCGGCGTTTTCCTCGTTTACCGCCAGGGCGTAGAGGTTGACCCACTCCATGGCCGAGAGGGTCGAGGTGATGACATTCGGCTTGCCGATTTCCAGCAGGCTGCGGTGCAGCTTGGCGGCGCGCCGCGGGACATCGAGGCCGCCAGGCAGGATGCCTTCGTGGCGCAGGCCCTGTTCGACGCATTCGCGCATCACCGACCAGATATGCAGCAGGCCGCTGCGGATTTCGGCGTCGCTGCGCCAAGCCCTTTCGTTGGCCAGCATCAGCTCGCCGACCCGCAGCTTGTGGGTCTTGCACAGCGCCAGCAGTTCAGCAGCGCTGTTGAAGTCGTAAGGCAATTCGACGCTGGCGCCGGCTTCAGTTCCGGCCTCGACCTGGGCGGCCTCGATGATGAAACCACCACCTACCGAGTAGTAGGTCTGTTCCAGCAGCGTGCCTTGCTCGCCTGAGGCGGTCAGGGACATGGCGTTGGGGTGGTAGGGCAGGCTTTGGTCCAGCAGGAGCAGGTCCTGTTGCCAGTCGAAGGCGATGTTCGTGCGCCCCCCCAGCAGCAATTGGCCGCTGTCGCGCAGTTGCTGGATGCGTGGGCCGATGCTGCCCGGGTCGATGCTGTCGGGCCATTCGCCCATCAGTCCCATGACGCTGGCGCGGTCGGTGGCATGGCCGACACCGGTGGCGGAGAGGGAGCCGTAAAGGCGGATCTGCACCCGCTGTACCTGATCCTCCAGGCCCAGGTCGAACAGCGCCTGGGCGAAGGTGGCGGCGGCGCGCATCGGGCCCACGGTGTGGGAGCTGGAGGGACCGATACCGACTTTGAAAAGATCGAAAACACTGATAGCCATGCTAAAGCCTTACAAGCAATGGAAGGTGGATCGCTGCCATTTTTTGTAGGCCAAGCGCAATGTCGGCGATACTGCCCGGGTCGGTCGGAACTGACCAACGAAACTTCCTAAGAGATCCTTTAGCAGGACTAAACGATGAGCCGTCAGTTTCATGCCCAGACCTATGTCTGGCTGCATGTGTTTTCCTGTGCCGCGCGGCACCTGTCCTTTACCCGTTGTGCTGAAGAACTGCACATCACGCCCGGAGCGGTCAGCCAGCAGATCCGTCAGTTGGAAGAGCGCCTGGGTCTGCGCCTGTTTCACCGTCGGCCCCGGGGTGTGGAACTGAGCGCCGAAGGCCAGCGGCTGGCGCTGACGGTGAGCGAGGCCTACGGCAGCATCGATGCGGAGCTGCGGCGCCTGGACGCGGGAATGATCAGTGGCACCCTGCGTCTGCGTTCGATCCCTTCGTTTCTCGGCAAGTGGCTGACCCCGCGCCTGCCGCGGCTGCAACAGCGTTATCCGGAGATCCAGCTGCGGCTAGTGGCGGAGGACAGCAGCGTGGCCTTGCACGAAGGCGACTTCGACCTGGCCATCGACCTGAACGACGGCAGCTACCCCGGCTTGCAGTCCACCGCGTTGCTGGACGAGCAGATCTTCCCGGTCTGCGCGCCGAGTCTGCTGCGGGGCCGTCCGCCGCTGCACGGGCCGGCGGACCTGGCGCATTTCCCCCTGCTGCACGACATCACCGCCTGGCGCGGCAGCTTTGAATACGCCGAATGGGAGTTCTACCTCAATGCCATCGGCTTCGAAGGCGCGGATGTGCGTCGTGGCCACACCTTCAACCGCAACCACCTGACCATCGAGGCGGCGATCGCCGGCATGGGCGTGGCGATTGCCCGGCGCACCCTGCTCAATGACGAACTGGAGCGCGGCACCCTGATCGTGCCTTTCGGTCTGGCGGTGCCCAATCACAAGCGTTATGTGTTGCTCTATGCACCGGGCGCCCTGAGCCATCCGGGTGTGCGTGCGGTGCATGATTGGCTGGTCGAAGAAGCGGAGATCTTTCGCGGTCTGCACCCCCTGGGAGAGGGGCAATTGTGAGGGTTTGAGCGAGGGGGCCGAATCGAGCTAACTCCCGACCTTAACAGCGCCTTTGCAGTTTGTCCGGCTTTATTTGCGTATGAATATTTATCTTTTTTAAGGGGTTGAAATGTTCGCCGCCGTGCCTAATTGTGTAATCAAGAGGTCACGAAATGCAGGTCCAAACGTCCTGCCTTGACCCTCTTACGAGCAAGCTGAAATAAGGGAAGAACTATGCAAATCCAAGTCCATAGCGATAACCATATTCAAAGCAGCCTTCGGTTGGAGGAGTGGGTGCGCAGCACCGTTGAAAGCACGCTCGAACGCTACGAAGAAGACCTGACCCGGGTCGTGGTCCACCTGCGGGACGAGAACGGTGGCAAGTCAGGTCCGGACGATATGCGCTGCCAGCTGGAAGCCCGTCCGAAAGGTCACCAGCCGATTTCCGTGACCCATAAGGCCGACACCCTGGAACAGGCCATTGATGGTGCGACCATCAAGCTGGAAAGTGCCCTGGAGCACATGTTCGGTAAATTGCGCGGCAAACGTGCGGCGGCCGTGCCCAGCAGCGACGGCACCGAGGCGGATGCCCTGCTCGAAGAAGAATTCCTGGAAAACCAACAGGCCGCGCTCAATAGCTGACGGCTGAGTTTCTCCCCCAACCCACGGGCCTGCATTGCAGGCCCGTTTTGTTTTGTGGCGAGGAAAGTCAGAACGCCACTGACGTTTGTACATAGAGCGTGCGTGGCTCACCCACGTACTTGCCCTTGTTGTTGTCGTCGAAGGAGCGGGTGAAGTACTGGTGGTTGAAGATGTTCTTCACGCCCACCGCGACATTCAGGTCAGACAGCTGCGGGCCGAAGTCGTAGCCGGCACGGGTGCTGAACAGCATGTAGCCGGGGATGCGGCCGTTGCTGCCGTCGGCACTTTCACGCGAGGTGTTGGCGTTGTCGGCGAACTGGCTGCTCTGGTAGCTGCTGTCGAGGTTGAGCTTCCACGGACCTTCGGTGTAGCTCACCCCCAGGGTGCCCTTGTGCTTGGAGGAGAAGGGCACGCGGTTGCCCTTGTTCGGACCGTCCTCACGAATCGTGGCATCGACGTAGGCATAGGTGGCGTAGACATTGAAACCGGCCAGCGCCGGATCGAGGCCGTCCAGGGCGTAGTTGATGCTGCTCTCGATACCCTGGTGGCGGGTTTCGCCCCGGGCGATCACCGTGTCGTTGGTCTGGTTGCTGTCGTACTGGTTGTCGAAGTTGATCAGGAAGGCGCCGATCTCCGCCCGCAGGTTGCCATCGTCATAGCGGGTGCCCAGTTCCCAGGTGCGGGCTTTTTCCGGTTTGACCTCGCCGCTGGCCACCCGGTTGGGCATCTGGCTGTATTGCACGCTGCCGAAGGAGCCTTCGGTATTGGCGTAGAGGTTCCAGCTCTCGTTGAGGTGATACAGCACATTCAGCGCCGGCAGCGCGGTGTTGTAGTCGCCCTGGTATTTGACGTGGGTGAGGTTGTTGCTCTGCTGTGACTCGATCATCTCGTAGCGGATGCCCGGGGTCAGGGTCCACTTGCCGATATCGATCCGGTCGTCGACGAAGAAAGCGTGGGCCTCGGTGCCGCCACGGGTATCCCGGTCGTTGCGACTGTTGCTGGTGGGCAGTTGCTGATTGGCGGTCAGCGGTGTGCGGTAGCGCAGTTCATGCCCGGCTTCGTTGATGTAGCGGTAGCCGACGCCCACTTCATGGCTGCTGTCCCCCAAGTCGAAGCCCTGGGCGAAGCGGGTTTCCAGGCCGCGCACCCAGTACTCGCGGGGTGACAGGGAGAGGAAACTGCCCTGGTCCAGGTAGCCGCTGCGCAGGGTCTTGGTGAAGAAGCTGTTGACGGTGAACTCCCGGCGATCTTCCTGATAGCGATAGCCGACATTGAACATCGTGCGCCGGCCCCAGAATTTGTCATAGGGACGGGTGGACTGATACGGATCGGCCTTGTAGTCCGCCACGTTCAGGCCGCCGGGCATGTCCGCTTCACCCTCGTAGTACTGGGCCATGGCATTGAAGCTGTTGGCCTCGTCGAGCTGGTACTTGCCCTTGAGAATCAGGTCGTCGATCTGCGTGTCGCTGTGTTCGCGCCAGTCGCCGCCGCGGGTGCCGGAGTACAGCAGGGCGCCACCCAGGCCATTGTCGGCCGTGCCGCCGGCCAGCAGGTTGGCGCTGGTCTTGAAACCGTCATGGCTGGAGGAGGGGCTGGTCTCGGTCTGAAAACCACCCTTGACCGTTGGTGTATCGGGAATCGCCCGGGTCACGAAGTTGACGATGCCGCCGACGTTCTGCGGGCCGTAGCGCACGGCGCCGCCGCCACGCACCACGTCCACGGCATCCATGTTGCCCATGCTGATGGGGGCAAACGACAGTTGCGGCTGACCGTAGGGGGCGAACGGTACCGGGATGCCGTCCATCAGCACCGTGGAGCGCGAGGCCAGACGCGGATTGAGGCCGCGAATGCCGAAGTTCAGGGCCATGTCGTGGCTGCCGGTGCCGTTGTTGTCCGGTGCATTGACCCCGGGAATCCGATTGAGCACATCCCGGGCCTGGGTCGCGCCCTGACGCTCGAACTCTTCCCGCCGAATCACGTCCCGGGCGCCGGGGTGCTCGAAGACATCGCTCTGCTGGGCATCGCCGAGCCAGTCACCGACCACGCTGGAGGTCTCCAGTTGCACTGACGCCGGGGCTGCCTCGGGGTTGGCCGGTTGCAGGCTGAAGGCATTCTGGCCCTCGGCCCGGGCTTGCAGGCCGGTGCCTTGCAGCAGGGCTTTGAGGCCCTGTTCCGGGCTGTAGTTACCTTCCAGGCCACGACTTTGCACGCCACGGGTGACCTCTGAGCCGAAGGAGATCAGCACCCCGGCTTCACGACCGAACTGGTTCAGCGCGCTTTCCAGGCTGGTCGGGGCAATGTGGTAAGGCTTGGTCTCGGTGGTGGCGGCCAGGACCTGGGGCAGGCTGGCAAGACTCAGGCTGGCGCCCAGCAACAGGTGACGCAGGGTACGGGCCAGGGGCGTGAGGCGGATGGGTTGCTCGGTCATGAACGGCGATCCTGAGAAGGGGGAATCAAGGTGGCTTTCCCTCTCTGTCACCCGAGCCGGGCAAAACGGCTCAACGGCCATGAAAAAATCTTCCTGAGCGAAAGAACCAGCGACGGATGGTGGTTCCCGACAATCAGGCCCGGGCCTCAACCGTGACCCAATAGCGGGTAAAGCGCCGCACCCTGACCGGCAGGCTGATGGCCAGCAGGTCGAGAATCCGCTCGCTGTCATCCAGTGGATAACTGCCTGAGATCAGCAGGTCCGCCACCTGGGCATCGCAGTTCAACTGGCCACGACGGTAGCGCCCCAACTCGTCGAGGAAATCCGCCAGGCGCATATGGGCCGCCACCAGCATGCCTTCGCTCCAGGCACCGCTGCCGGCATCCAGGGCCTGGGGCGGCTGCCAGCTGCTGTGGGTGAAATTCAGTTGTTGTCCGGCCGCTACCTGAGGCGGCATTGCGCTGTAGTGCGCCGGCGTCACGCTGACCGTTCCGGAAAACACCGCCAACTGACTGTGCTCCTTGAACTGGCGCAGGTTGATTCGTGCGGCAGCGGGGCGGACCTGCCCCTGGGAAGTCTGTACCACCAGCGGCCGGGCGTCCTGGCCGGCGCTGAGCATGATCTCGCCCTCCAGCAGACGGATCAGTCGTTGCTGTCCATCGAAACGCACATCCACCGCGCTGCTGGTGTTGAGTTGCAACTGGCTGCCATCGCTCAGTTGCAAGGTGCGCCGCTGGCCCAGGGAGCTGCGGTAGTCCGCCAACAGCGGCGGCAGCGGGTTGTGTTCCCGCAGGCCCCAGGCGGCGGCCGAGCCGGCACCGAGAATCAGCAACAGCTTCAGGGCCTGGCGCCGGCTGGCGGATTTCGGTGCATTCAAGGCCGCGTGGGCCAGGGGCGAGGACAAGCCGCGCAAGCGCTGATTGACCCGTTGGATATGCGCCCAGGCTCGCTGGTGTTCGCTATGGGCGTCGTGCCATTGCTGCCAGGCCGCTTGCTGGCGTGGGCTCAGGGGGCCGCCTTGCATTTCGATCAGCCAGTGCACGGCCTGTTCGGCCACGGCGTTGCTGAAGTCGGGCTGGCCATTGAGGTGTGGGTTCATCGAGGCGCTCACAGGGCGAAATAACAACGCATGGCGGCTTTGTTCAGATGACGTTTGACTGTGGCGATGGAGATGTTCAATTGCTCGGCAATCTGGCCGTAGGTCAGGCCATCGAGCTGACACAGCAGAAAGGCCCGCTTGACCGGGCGTGGCAGGCCGTCGAGCAAGGCGTCCAGCTCCATCAGGGTCTGCAGGATGATGGCCCGCTCCTCCTCGGAGGGGGCCACCTGTTCCGGCATCTGCGCCAGGGTTTCCTGATAGGCCCGCTCCAGGTCCTGGCGTCGGTAGTGGTTGAACAGCACCCGTTTGGCGATGGTGGTGAGAAACGCCCGGGGCTCGATCAGGGTCGGTGTTTCCCGGGCGCTGAGCACACGAATAAAGGTGTCCTGGGCCAGGTCGGCGGCACTGTGGGGGCAGCCGAGCCGGCGCCGTAACCAAGTGTTCAGCCAGCTGTGATGGGCTTGGTAGAGGCCTTCGACGGTAGCGCAATGGGACAAGTCGGACGCTCCTGCACCCACAAGGCGCATAAGAGAACAAGAATTGTTCGCATTGTAGTGTTGCGACAGGGCATTCGGCAATCAGCCCGTACCGACAGAAATGGGCCGCGTTGTCGGTGTTTTTTTGCACATGAGAATATTTATCATTAGTATTGTGCGCCTGTTTCTCCCCGACGGCCTGCGCAGTGCCCCGGGCATCCCCTCGCTGCAAGGTTCAAACATGAAAAGCAAGGCCGGCGGAGTTCCCGCTTCCTATCGTCTGGCAGTGGTCTCGCGGGTCTGTGCCGCGGTCCTGGGTGGTTACCTGCTGGCGGCGCTGTCCAGCGTCTGCCTGACGCTGCTGCTGCCCATTCCCCGGGCCGACGCCGTGCTCAGCGGGATGATGGCCTCCTTTGTGTTCTATCTCCTGGCGGTGCTCTGGTGCTTCGCCTGTCGCACTGCCTGGCAGGCCTGGTTCGGCCTGTTGCTGCCAAGCCTGGTGCTGGCGCTGGTCGCCGGCAGCGCCTATTGGGTGGCCTTGCCATGAAGGAAGGTTTGCGTCAGTCCATGGCCTGGCTGCACACCTGGGCCGGGCTGGTGTTCGGCTGGTTGCTGTTCGCGATTTTCTTCACCGGAACCCTGTCCTACTTCAAGGAAGAAATTACCCACTGGATGCAGCCGGAGGCCCCGGTTCGGGCCGTGCATGCCGATATCAGCCTGGATCTGGCCCAGCGTTACCTGGAACAGCACGGCCAGGGCGCGCAGCGCTGGTTCATTACCCTGCCCGATGCGCGTCAGCCGCTGCTGTCGGTGGCCTGGCAGGCGCCGAGCGCCCCGGGCGAGCGCGGCGAGTTCACGGAAAAACTCCTGGACCCCAGCACCGGCAGCGAACTGCAGGTGCGCGATACCCGTGGCGGCGAGTTCTTCTACCGCTTCCACTTCCAGTTGCAAATGCCTTATCCCTGGGGCCGCTGGTTGTCGACCCTGGCCGCCATGGTGATGTTCGTGGCCCTGATCAGCGGCATCATCATCCACAAGAAAATCTTCAAGGACTTCTTCACCTTCCGGCCCCGCAAGGGCCAGCGCACCTGGCTCGACGGGCACAACGCGGTGGGTGTGCTGGTGCTGCCATTCCACCTGATGATCACCTACAGCAGCCTGGTGATCTTCATGTCCATGGTCATGCCGGCGAGCATCCTGGTGGCCTACAAGGGTGACAGCAATGCGTTCTTCAAGGACTTGCGGCCGGCCAGCAACAGCATCCCGGCGGCTGGGCAGCCGGCAGCGCTGACGGCCCTGGACCCGCTGCTCAAGCAAGCCTTGGCACAGTGGCCGGGGGGCCATGCGCAGCGCCTGGTGGTCAACCACCCGGGGGATGTGAATGCGTCGGTGCACGTCATGCGCCACAGCGCCGACCGGGTGGCCCGGGATCTTGGCAGCAGCGTGTCGTTCAACGGGGTCACTGGCCAGCCGTTGGACGCCAGCCCCGAACAGTCCCTGCCCATGGCCATCGGCGGCAGTTTCTATGGCCTGCACATGGGCCTGTTCGCCGGTCCGGTGTTGCGCTGGCTGTACTTTATCTGCGGCCTGGCGAGCACCGCGATGATCGGCACCGGGCTGGTGATCTGGCTGGGCAAGCGCCAGCTCAAGCACGCCAAGAGCGGGGTCATGCCCTTCGAGCTGCGCCTGGTGGAAGTGCTGAACATTGCCAGCATGTCCGGGCTGGTGCTGGCGGTGGCCGGCTTCTTCTGGGCCAACCGGCTGTTGCCGGCAGCCTTCGCCGAGCGCGCCGAGTGGGAGGTCAACAGCTTCTTCATCCTGTGGGGCCTGAGCCTGGTGCATGCCGTGGTCCGGCCCGGGCGGCGTGCCTGGGTCGAGCAATTGAGCCTCGCCGCCTTGCTGTTCTCCAGCATCCCCTTGCTGGACGCTGTGACCAGCCCGAGCCTGATGGACGGCTTCATGGTGCGTGGCGACTGGATGCTGGCGGGCTTCGACCTGGCCTGCCTGAGCAGTGGCCTGTTCCTGGCCTGGGCTGCGCGCAAGCTGCATCGCGGCCAGCAAGCACCGGCCCGGCAGCGGCCTCTGCCCCCTGACACCGAGGTGAACTGATGTTGCTGGCGCTGCTGTTGTGTTTTAGCGGATTCACCGGCCTGTGCCTGTCCCTGGACCGGCATCACGGTGAACTCCTGGGGCACAAGCCCACGACTCGGCGCCAACAGGGCCTGCGCCTGGGAGGCTGGTTGTTGCTGGGCCTGTCGCTGGCGGCGGCAGTGCAGGGCACCGGCTGGAGCCTGGGGCTGGTGCAGTGGTGCGCCGTGCTGATGTGCAGTGCCTTGCTGCTGGTGTTGCTGCTGCCCTATCGCCCGCGTCTGGTGCTGTCGATGGCGGGGGCCAGTCTGTTGGCCTGCCCCCTCGCGGCCCTGGCCCGGTTCTGAGGGAGCGGCCCGTGATGAGCGCCCTGCCACCGGAACCCAGCGACCTGGATCACCCCGATCTGCGGGGCAGTCGTGCGCATTTTCTGCAGGTGTTCCTGTCCCAGCGTTCGCAGATGGAAGCCTTGGTCAGCCGCCGGGTCGGCTGCCGGGCCACCGCCGCGGACCTGGTGCAGGACCTGTTCCTGCGCTTCTGGCGCCGGCCCCTGGTGCAGGTCGAAGAGCTCAGCACCTACCTGCTGCGCTGCGCCGGCAACATTGCCATCGATCACTTGCGCAGCGAAGGCGCGCGGGTGCGGGTCAGTGAAGGCTGGCTACCGGAACAGCAGGACAACCAGGGCAGCGAGCCCCAGGCCGCCCTGGAAGCCGGCAATGACTTGCGACACGTGGAGGCCGCCCTGCGCAGCCTGCCGCAGCGAACCCGGCAGATCTTCCTGCTCAACCGTATCCACGGGCGCAAGTACGCCGAGATCGCCAAGGTCATGGGCCTGTCCCAAAGCGCCGTGGAAAAACACATGATGCGCGCCCTCGAAGCCTGCAAGGCCAGCCTGCGGGAACCTGCGCCCCCGCGCACGCCAAGGAATGCACCGTGAATCAGCGCTCCCGTGTCATCCCGACGCCGGCCCAGGAACAGGCCGCCCTGGCCTGGCTGAGCCTGCTCCACGATCAGCCCAGCAGTGGCGACCAGGCCACCTTCAGCCAATGGCTGCAGGCCGATCCGGCCCACGTCGAAGCCTATGCCCAGGCCCAGGTGCTGTGGGAGTTGAGTGAACAGCCGGCGCGGACCCTGGCGGATGAAGACGCCTTGGCCCTGCAGGGCCTGCTGCGTGCCATGGACGGAGCCCGTGCTCGGGCCCGGCGGCGCTGGTCGGCAGGGTTGGCCATGGCCGCCAGTGTGCTGCTGGTGATCGCCCTGGGCGCCGGCTGGCAGCCGGGCCGTTGGCTCGATGACCTGGGCGCCGATTACGTTTCCGCGCCGGGTCAGGTACGCACGGTGATTCTTGCCGACCAGAGTCAGGTCACCCTGGACGCCGACAGCGCCATTGCCGTGGACTTCAGCCACGGCGAACGGCATGTGCAGTTGCGTCGTGGTGCTGGTTTCTTCAGCGTCAGCCACACGGGCGCGCCCTTTGTGGTGGCGGCCGGGGAGGGCGAAGCGCGGGTCCTGGGCACCCAGTTCGAAGTGCGTCTGCAAGCCGACGGTGCCCAGGTCACGGTGCTGTCCGGGCGTGTCGCGGTCACCGCCGCCAAAGGCGCGGCGCAGCAGGTGCTCGGTGCCGGCCAGCAGGTGGCGTACGGTCATGGCCAGGCGACCCCGTTGCAGGGTGTCGACAGCGAAGCGCAACTGGCCTGGCGCCAGGGTTGGCTGAACTACTACCACGCGCCCCTGGCCGAGGTGGTGCAGGACCTGCGGCGCTATTTCCCCGGACGCATCCTGCTGCTCAATGACCAACTGGCAGCGCGCCGGGTCAGTGGCAGTTTCTCCAGCAAGGACCCTCAGGCGGTCCTCGATTCCCTGCAGGCGGCCTTAGGGTTCGAACAGCACCAAGTCCTCGGCAGGTTCATAGTCCTGCGCTGAAAGGCCCGTCCCAGAGCTCCCGAACATTCATCGATATCACACCTTTCTGTCACCAAACCGTTATATCAGGCGCGGATGATCTGCGGATTCCTGAGCACATGGTCAGGATCGGCGAGGGTTGTGATTCAGCTCTCACAAGGGAGGGAAGGCTGAAGCGGGAGCAAGACGATGCGCAGCTGGGATGTCGCAAAAAAGAAGAAGGCCCACATCGAAATCATTCCGATGATCGATGTGATGATGTTTCTCCTGGTGTTCTTCGTACTGATCAGTCTCAACGTGATTCCCGCCGTGGGAATCAAGACGCAGTTGCCGGTGGCCAGTACCGCGCAACAATTGAAGCCGCAAAACAAGGCGGTGATTACCCTGGGGCTGCAAGAACGCCTGCAACTCGACGGCCAGGACCTGGATGAAGGGGCGCTGTTGGCACAACTTAAAGTGCTGAACAACGGCAGCGAAAAGTTGGTGATCATTATCAACAGCGATCAGGGCGTGGAAGTTAAGCGCCTGGTTTCGGTGATGGACTTGCTCAAGGGCAATGGCTTCTCTTCCGTCTCCATCGCTACGCGCAAGTCCTGACGCCATGTTCGGTTTATATAGAACTCGCAAGTGGCTGGCGTGCCTGCTGCCGGCCGGCCTGTTGTTGCTGGTGATCTATGCCAGTCAGTTGCAACAGTTGCAGATCAAGCCGGTGTATGACGAAAGCACGGTGGAAATTGCCCTGGTGGATGCGGCGGAACTGGTGGCCGCGGCAGAGCCACCACCGCCTGAGCCCGAGCCGCTGCCGATCGAGCCCGAGCCACCGCTGGTGGTGCCCGAGGAAGAGCCGCTGGTGATCGAGCCGCCCAAGCCCAAGCCGGTGGTCAAGCCCAAGCCCCCAGCGCCCAAGCCGTTGCTGGCCAAGCCGTTGCTGGCCAAGCCGCAACCACCCAAGCCGGCTCCGGCTCAGGTGGCCAGGAGTGCCCCCGCGCCGCAGCCGGCGGTGGTTGCAGCGCCGCAACCGGTGGTGGCGCCAGCGGCTCCTGCACCGGCTCCGGCCCCCGCACCTGCGGCGCCCGCCAGTGCAATCAAGGAAAGCCTGTACACCGCCGCTTTGCGCAAGGAACTGGAAAAGCACAAGCAATACCCCAGCGGCCGCGAGGCCTCGCTGCAACGTCCCCAGGGCGATGTGGTGATCTGGCTGGAAGTCGATCGGGCCGGCAACGTGCTCGACAGTGGCATCGAAAACAAGGCGCCGAACATGTTGCTCAATCGCGCGGCGCAAACCAGTTTGCGCCGCGTGGAGAAAGTTTCACCGTTTCCCTCGGACGCGTTCTCCGGCAAGAACAAGCAACGTTTTACCGCGACCTTTAGTTACAACGTGGAATAAACCCATCACCTATTAACGAAAGTTGTAAGCAAGGGATTGACCCGTGAAGATCAATAAACTTTATGCCCTGCTTCTGGCATCGGGCCTGGGCAGTTTTGCGCCATTGGTTTTGGCCGACGATACAGTTGACGTCGGTTCGGTGAACGTTGCCGGTAAACAGACCCTGGGCAACGGCCACATGATCAAGGAAGAAAGCGCCAAGGGACGTTCCACCGTGACCAAGGAGGCCATGGACCAGATGGCCCCCACTGCCAACGCCGTGGACAAGCTCAAGTACACCCGGGGATCAACGTTTCCAGCACCGACGCCACCGGCCTGAGCGGCACCAACTTCACCATGCGCGGGATGAACTCCGACCAGGTCGGGCTTTCTGCCGATGGTTTCCCGATCAACGATTCGGGGGACTACAGCATCTACCCGAACCTGATGGGCGACCCGGAGAACTTCAGCGAAGTCTTCGTCACCCAGGGCTCGTCCGAAGCCGACGGCCCGCACATCGGCTCCAGCGGCGGCAACATCGGCCTGGTGACCGTGCGCCCGACCAAGGACTTCGGCGTGTTCGCCAAGCAGTCCATCGGCTCGAACAACGTGCGCAAGAGCTTCGCCCGTCTCAACACCGGTGACCTGGGCGGTTTCAAGACCTGGGTCTCGGCGTCTCACACCGAGGGCGACAAGTGGCGCGGCAAGGGCACCCTGCGGGCTGACAAGGTCGAGTGGAACACCCTGTTCGAAGACGGTAACGGCAACTCCACCAACGCCATCGTCAAGTACAACCAGCAGGAAAACTACAACTACAACAGCCTGAGCAAGGCCCAGTTCCAGAACCAGGGCCGGCGCCTGGACTACTCGGAAAGCACCGTGTTCAAGAACGGCAGCGTGTCCCAGTCCTACAAGCTCAACCGCAACCCCTTCGAAAGCCTGACCGCCTCGGTGACCCAGCGCTTCCAGCTGCGCGACGACCTGAGCCTGACCTTGAACCCCTACTACGTGTGGTCCAACGGCGGCAGCTTCAGCGGCCAGACCGCCACCAGCTTGTCCGCCAGCTCGAACAAGGCCGGCAACTACGACCTGAGCGGCTTGCCTGCCGGCACCTACTACCGGCCGTCGTGGACTGAAACCTGGCGCCCCGGGATGACCACCAAGCTCAAGTGGGATCTCAACGAAGAGCACAGCCTGGACGTCGGCTACTGGTACGAGCGCGCCCGCCAGCGCCAGACCCAGCCCTTCATCGGGATCAAGGGCAATGGCGCTCCGGAAAATGTCTGGGGCGACTACAACGGTTCCGACCAACTGGTGGACCGCAACGGCGCCACGGTCCAGGGCCGTCACCAATACACCGTGACCCCGGCGCAGAAACTCTGGGTGCAGGACACCTGGCAGGCGACCCCGGACCTGACCCTGACCGGAGCCCTGGCCTACCAGTACGTGGAACGTGACGGCAACAACCTCGGCAGCCTCACCGACAAGCCGGAAAAACGCGACGCCAGGTACCACGAGTTCCTGCCCAGCTTCAACGCCAAGTACCAGATCGACCCGAACAACCAGGCCTTCTACAACGTCACCCGCAACATGCGCACGCCGCCCAACTACGTGCTCTACAACAAGGGCGATTCCATCAGCCTGAAACCCGAGCTGAGCTGGAACCAGGAACTGGGCTGGCGCTACAGCGAAGACGACATGGCCCTGAGCGCGACCCTGTTCTACATCAGCTTCAAGGACCGGCAGATCTCCACCACCGACGTCAACGGCGACTATGTGGTGGCCAACGTTGGCGAAGTGAAGAACCGCGGCCTGGAGCTGGAGTGGAGCGGCAAGTTGCCCCACGACTTCAACTACTACGCCTCGTACACCTACACCCAGTCCGAGCAGATGGACGACCTGAGCAACAAGAACGTGCTGCTGCCCACCTCCGGCAAGCAACTGGCCAACGTGCCGGAAAACATGTTCAACCTGAGCCTGGGCTACGACGACTCGCGCTACTACGGCAACGTCGTCGGCAAATACGTCGGTGCCTTCTACGGCGACCTGACCAACGACGAGAAGATCGCCGGCCGCACCGTGGTGGATCTCAACGCCGGTATCCACCTGCCGGTGGACAAGAAAGTGCTGAAGTCCGCGACCCTGCGCTTCTCCATGCTCAACGTGTTCGACAAGGAATACCTGGCCTCGACCCGCACCGTGTCGTTCAACACCCAGCGCACCAATGGCCTGGCACCGAGCACGGCCTATTACAACGTCGGTGAGGAACGCACCGCGATGGTCTCCCTGGAAGCCGGGTTCTGATGGCCTTCGGGCCCAAGAGGAAATGACGATGGACATGAATCTGCTGCACGACATCACCTTCTACACCATGTACGGCGCCGCCGCGATTGCCGCCTTTATCGCCGTGGAACGCGGCATCTACTTCAGCTTCAGCCTGCGTCAGGCGAAGAAACTGGAGACCGTGCTCAGCCCGAAAATGCACAGTGTCGACGACCTGCCCGCCGAGCTGCGCCAGCGCAACAGCCTGCCCCTGGAGATGGTCGCCGAGCTGTTCGCCCACAAGCAGGGGCTGGCCAGCCACAAGGACCTGGAAGACCTCAGCGAGTCGATCTACATCGCCACCCGCAGCAAGCTGATGCATGGCTTGTGGCTGCTGGAAACCGTGGTCACCGCCGCGCCCTTGCTGGGCCTCTTGGGCACCATCCTGGGGATCATCGACACCTTCAAGGCCCTGGCCGAGACCGGCGTCAGCGACCCCGGTGAAGTGTCCAAGGGCATCGGCACCGCGCTCTACGCCACGGCCCTGGGTATCGCCATCGCCCTGGGCAGCATGATTTTCCACAACCACTTCCAGGACCGGGTCGAGCGCATCACCGACCACCTGAAGATCCTGTTGCTGCGCGCCGGCATGGGCACCGCCCTGAAGGCCCCCGTACCCACGGTCCAGGGCAATCTGCAACCGGCCTGATGACCTGACGTGACCTGTAGCCGCTGCCGTAGGCTCGGGCCGCGTTCGGACGATCGACGGCGAGCGCTGTTCCCCAGCGCTCGTCTCTGTCCGATCCAGGCCTGTGTCAGCGGCCTTTTTTTTGCTGATCTGCCAAGGATTTCTTTCATGTCCCGTCTTCGTCCCATGCCCCGGGTGCTGGGTGCACTGACCCTGGCCCTGGTTACTCTGGCCGGTTGCAGCTCGCTGCCGCGCGAGCCGCAACCGGTGGCGGTGAACATCGTCGCCATCAACGACTTGCACGGCTATTTGCAGGCCAACCCCTTCAGCTACAAGGACCCCCAGGCCCCCGGCGGGGTGCGCAAGCTTGCGGCCGGCGGTATCGCCACCCTGGGCGGCATGCTCAGCCAGCTGCGCCAGCAGGACCCGCAACTGCTGTTCATCGGCGCCGGCGATCTGGTGGGCGGGAGCCCGCCGCTGTCGGCCATGTGGGCCGACGAGCCGACCCTGGAAGCCCTGCGCCACATGGACATGAAACTCAGCGCCATCGGCAACCACGAACTGGACAACGGCAAGGCCGAGTTCCTGCGCCAGCTCAATGGCGGCTGCCAGTCATCGCGGCCGGACAAGGCCTGCCAGTTCCGGCCGAATTACCCCGGCAGCGGTTTCCCCTACCTGGCGGCCAACCTGCTGGACAGCGACACCGGCCAGCCGCTGTTGCCGGCCTACCGCATCGAGGAGGTGCGCGGGGTCAAGGTGGCCTTCGTCGGCGCAGTGCTGCGGGACGTGGCTTCGGTGGTCAGCGCCAAGGGCATGCGCGGTTTGCAGGTGGCCGATGAAGCCCAATCGATTAACCAGTTGATTCCCGAACTCAACGCCAAGGGGGTCAACGCCATCGTCGCCGTGGTGCACCAGGGTGGCGCGACCCCGGAACCTTTCGATAAGCAGGACTGCTCGCAGTTGAGTGGCGATATCGTCGACGTGGCCAAGCGCCTGGACCCGGCGGTGGACGTGTTGATCAGCGCTCACTCGCACCAGGGCTACCTGTGCAAGGTCGGGCCATTGCTGGTGACCCAGGGCAATGCCTACGGCCATCTGTTGACCCACCTGACCCTGCAAGTGACCCCGGGCCAGCACCGGGTGACGAGCATCCAGGCCCTTAACCTGCTGGCCGATCCGGCCCGTTATCCACAGGACCAGGGCTTGGCGAAGCTGCAACAGGAGGTCGAGGCCCGCAGCAATCAGGTGCTGCTCCAGCCGGTAGGGGCGATTGCCGCCTCGCCGATTGCCCGGCGAGCTGACAACGCCGGGGAAATGCCCATCGGCGACCTGATCGCCGATGCCCATCTGGCGGGTGGCCGGGCCAACGGTGCGCAAATCGCCTTCATGAACACCGGCGGCATTCGCAGCGACCTGGCCCTGGAACCGGGGCAGACCCAGGTGAACTATGGGCAACTGGCGACCCTGCAGCCGTTCAACAACAACCTGATCGCCTTCGACCTCACGGGGCGGCAGATCGAACAGGTGCTCAACCAGCAATGGAAGGGCGCGGACGATGCCAACATCCTGCAAGTGTCCCAGGGCTTCAGTTATCGCTGGGACGCCCAGCGCCCGCTGGACAGCCGCGTAGTGCCCGGCAGCCTGCGCCTCAACGGCAAGCCGCTGCAGGCCGATGGCAACTACCGACTGGTGATGAATGGCTTCCTGGCCGATGGCGGCGACCGCTTCAGCCTGTTCAAGAGCGGCCGCAACCGCAGCGACCTCGGCCTCAGCGATCTGGACGCGATGCTGCAGTACCTCAAGGCCATGGACCAGCAGGGCCAGCCGGTGGGTTCCAGCAGCAGCGCCGGGCGCATCCAGCGCCTCAACTGACACCAGAAGCGCCCCCGATCCTTGTAGCCGCTGCCGAGCCTGCGAGGCTGCGAAAAGGTCCGCAGGACCTTGCTTGGCGATCTCCCGCCAAGCCAGCAGCGGCCTCAAGACCGCCGCGCCCACTTCGTCGGAGTGCCGCCCAGCTCGTTCGCAGCCTGCGCCAGCGGCTACAAGGAATGCATCGGGCGGGGGGCGTTTTCGCCATCGTGAAAATATTTTCAAAAAACAGGTGAGGTCTTTGCGTTCGAGCCACGTGTAGTGCTTGAAAGTGCGACTAATTCGCATTCATGGCTTTTTTACACGCGAGTCTCAAGCATGAAGTCCAGGGCACATTCGGCGGCAAACGCTTCGATCAAACGGTGGTTCGGCGCTTCGGCGCTGGTGGTGTCGGGGTTGGCGTGGCTGCCCCTGAGCGTGGCGCAGGCGGCCGAGGCCGGCAGTGCGCAACACGGTGCGCTGTTCAACTTTGCCATCGTGGCCAAGCCGCTGCCCCAGGCCCTGAGCGATTTCACCCGGGTCACCGGGATCAGCGTGGTCTACACCGACGAAGCGCCTTATGCGTTCAAGGCACCGGCTCTGAGCGGCCCGTTCAGCGCCGAACAGGCCCTGCAGCGTCTGCTGGGCGGTTCCGGCTTCACCTACCGGCGCAGCGACGCGCACACCCTGGTCCTGGAGCCCTTGCCCAGCAGTGGCGCACTGAACCTGGGGGCCACCAGCATCACCACCCCGGGCCTCGACGACAGCACCAGCTACCAGCCGCCGGCCACCACTTCGGTGGCCCGTTCCCAAGCGCTGAACCAGGAAATCCCGCAGATCATCAACGTAGTGCCGGCCCAGGTGCTGCGGGACCAGACCCCGCGCAATCTGGACGATGCCCTGAAGAACGTCAGCGGTATCACCCAGACCAACACCCTGGGCGGCACCCAGGATGCGGTGCTGCTGCGCGGCTTCGGTGACAACCGCAACGGCTCGATCATGCGCGACAGCATGCCGGTGGTGCAGGGCCGGGCGCTGAATGCCACGGCGGACCGGGTGGAAGTGCTCAAGGGCCCGTCGTCTCTGCTGTACGGCATCCAGGACCCGGGCGGGGTCATCAACATTGTCAGCAAGAAGCCTGAGTTGCAGCAGTCCACGGCCCTGACCGTGCGTGGCTCGACCTACGGCTCGGGCAAGAACGGCAGCGGCGGCAGCCTCGACACCACTGGGCCGCTGGGTGATTCCGGGCTGGCCTACCGCTTGATCGTCGACCATGAAGACGAAGACTACTGGCGCAACTTCGGCACCCATCGCGAATCCCTGGTGGCGCCGTCCCTGGCCTGGTACGGCGAGCGCACCAAGGTGTTGCTGGCCTATGAGCACCGCGAGTTCCTGACCCCCTTCGACCGTGGCACCGCCATCGATCCCAAGACCAATCACCCGCTGGACATCCCGGCCACCCGACGCCTGGACGAGCCGTTCAACAATATGGAAGGGCGCTCGGACCTGTATCGCTTTGAAGTCGACCACGAGCTCAGCGACGACTGGAAGGCCCACTTCGGCTACAGCTGGAACCGTGAGACCTACGACGCCAGCCAGGTGCGCCTGACCGCGGTAAATGCCAACGGCACCCTGACCCGGGCCATGGACGGCACCCAGGACGCCCTGACCACCGACCGCTACGCCACCGTCAGCCTGGAAGGCCAGGTGCAACTGGGCGGCATGCGCCACGATCTGGTGTTCGGCCTGGATGATGAGTACCGCAAGATCTACCGCGCCGACCTGATCCGGCAGAAAAGCCGGACCACCTTCAACTACCTGAACCCGGTCTACGGCCGGGAAGTGGCCGGAACCACAGTCAGCGCCAACGACAGTGCGCAGACCGACCTGTTGCGCAGCGACTCGCTGTTTTTCCAGGACGCCATCCACCTTACCGACCAGTGGATTCTGGTGGGCGGCGGACGTTTCCAGGAATACGACCAGTACGCCGGCAAGGGCCGGCCGTTCCGGGTCAACACCAACAGCAACGGGCAGAAGTTCGTGCCGCGGGCCGGGCTGGTGTATCGCTACACCGACCAGTTGTCGCTCTACGGCAGCTACACCGAGTCGTTCAAGCCGAACTCCAGCATCGCCGATCTGGCCGGTGGCAGCGCGGTGCTCGACGGCTCCATCGCCCCGGAAGAAGCCAAGTCCTGGGAGCTGGGGGCCAAGCTCGACATTCCCGGGCGCGTCACCGCCAGCGCGGCGCTGTTCGATATCACCAAGCGCAATGTGCTGGTGACCACCGCCACCGCTACCGAGACGGTCACCAGCGTCGCCGGCGAAGTGCACTCCCAGGGCCTGGAACTGGACCTGACCGGGCAGCTCACCGATCAGTGGAGCCTGATCGGCAGCTACGCCTACACCGACACCGAAGTGACCAAGGACACCCAGTACAAGGGCAAGCAACTGCAGAACGTGGCCAAGAACACCGGCTCGCTGTCGGCGGTCTACGACTTCGGCAGCCTGATCGGTGGCGACCGCCTGCGCGTCGGCGCCGGGGCCCGTTATGTCGGCGAGCGCGCCGGGGATGCGCCCAACAGCTTCGACCTGCCGGGCTACACCGTGGCCGATGCCTTTGCCACCTACGACACCCGGGTCGAAGGGCAGAAGGTCAAGTTCCAGCTCAACGTGAAGAACCTGTTCGACAAGACCTACTACACCTCGTCGGCCAGCAAGTTCTTCGTGTCCATGGGGGATGCTCGCCAGGTGTCGCTGTCCAGCACCCTGGAGTTCTGATGAGCACCCTGATCCAGGGCCTGGCCGTGGCGCCTTAGTCGGCGCCCAGCGCCAGGGCTTGCGCTTGCGCCGCACAGTCGCCGCTGGCAGTCAGGCCCTTGGCGCGAACGGCCAGCAGCTCTTGCCGGGCGACGGCGAAGTCGGCCTGGAAGGTCGGATCGGTGTGCAAGCGTGCCACGGTGGTCGCGCCAATCTCGCGGCCTTCACGGACATCGCTGTACCAGTGCACGTTGCACACCATCCGGCTTTCCGAATAGGCCCGGCCACGGGCCCAGAGCGCGTTGCCGTGCTCGGGGGCCAGTTCGCTCAACAGCAGCGCCCAGGCCCAGCCGATGGCGCTGTGGCCCGATGGGTAGGAACCATCCGCGGCCAGCTTGGCTTCATCTTCCGGGGTGCAACTGGGCTGCTGGTTGTAGACGAAGGGCCGGGGGCGCTGGTAGCGCTTCTTTGCGCTATAGGTGGCCAGCCCGGCATCGGTCAGGGTCCGGCGCAAGACTCTGTACAGCGCAGGTGTTTGCTGTTCGCTGATTGGCGCATCCAGCGCACAGGAAAACGTCTCTGCGGCGGCGGGGAATTTCAGGTTGGCATCGCTGATTGCCAACGCCCAGCGTTTGCTGCCACGCAAGGCCTGGCTTTTTTCAGCCATGCTCTGGTCCAGCGCGAAGGCTGGCGTGCCCACCGCAGGAGGTGGTGGTAACAGCGACAGACTATTGGGCAGATCCTGCTGTTTCAGATAACCGATCAAGTAACCCGGTCGGAACTCCGGGACGTTTTCTGCTTGGCTGGTTTGTTTGGCCACGGCGGAGTGGATCAGACTTGAAAACAATAGACCGGCCAAACAGTTCGATAGTAGGCGTTGCATGTGGATATCACCTCTAGGAGTTTGATTCGCTACATGGGTTCTGCTTGTTGGGTTACTTGATATTCCAGGCGTAATTGAACATCAGCCGTGTATCATCGGTGTCGCGAATGAAGTTCTTGGCATAGTTGGAGCGATAGTGTGCGGTGCGCAGGCGCACACTCAAGTTTTTCAGTGGGCCTTGTTGCACGACATAACGCAGTTCGTTATCCAACTCCCATGACTTGCCAATGGTTCGGGTGCCGGTGATTTCGGCATGGCTGCCGGATATATAGCGGCTGTTGATACTCAGTCCCGGCAAACCCAGGTTGGCGAAGTCATAGCCATAACGAAGTGCCCAGGAACGTTCCTTGGCATTGGCGAAGTCACCCAGTACCGATAAGTTGATCAAGTTGGCATCGGCGCCCAGGATGTTGGCATAACCGGTGTCTCCCAACATTCGCTGATAAGCCAGGCCAAGGCTGTGGCCTTTGTAGGCATAGCCGAGTAGCCCCTGCAGAGCGCGGTTGTCGATCTTGCCGCCTTTGGCATTGCCATAGTCGTTCATCAGGCTCAAGCGCAGATCGCTGCTGAACGTCCCCGCGCCCCAGGGGCTCTTATTGACCAGGGTGAAGACCTGCTGGCGGTAGATGTCCTCCAGTTGGGCGACATGCACCCGCGCCAGCCATTGCTTGTGGAACCGATAGTCGACGCCCGCCATGTCGAAATGATCCGCCGTTGCCCCCTGACCCTGGAAGCGCCGGTTCAAGGGGCTCAAGGTCAGCGGCGTGTACTGCGTGGCGTTGCGCTGCATGACCCGGCTCAGGCGCCCGGCGGTAAATTCCAGGTCATCGATTTCATTCGAGGTCAGCAGCCCGCCTTCGAAAATCTGCGGAAACAGGCGGCCGTCATTGGGTTTCAGCGTTGGCAGTACCGGCGGTACCAGCGCGCCGAACTTGAACAGGGTCTTGCTGGTCTTGAGCTTCCCGGCCAGGGCCAGTTTCCAGTAGTCATCCTCTGCCCGGCCATCGCGCCCCACCTTCAGCAGCCCGGTGCCGGTTCGGCCAGGTGCGGAGTCCAGCTTGATGCCGAGCATGCCGATGGCGTCGGCACCCACACCCAGGCGGCCCTCGGTAAACCCCGAGTCCAGGCGCAAGAGCAAACCTTGTGCCCATTCTTCACGGCTGGGCGCGGTGCCTTCGCGATAGTCCCGATTGAAGTAATAGTTGCGCAGCTCCAGGCGCGCGCTGCTGTCTTCAAGCAGTTCGGCGTTTACCGGGATGGCCAGCAGCCCGGTGCAAAGTAGGGTAGAGCGGTTGAGCCACTGTCGTGGCCAGTGTCTTGAAGGCATTTCATCGTCCTCTGTTTTTGTTGTTTTAGGAGAAAGGCGATTGGGGGCTGATGTATTGAGTCTTTGCAGCTTTGTTTAAATGTGATGAAGGGTGGGTGAAGTTGTGGGTGTGGCTTTTTTGGGGTTGAAGTTAATGGGGGTGAAGGCGTGTGGCTGTTTGTTGAATCTTTGCGTAATGCCGGGGATTCAAGGCCTAAAGACTAAGTTGGGGCTGGGGTTAAACAAGAATCATCAGTTCTGTGAATGGGGTGATAACTGAAGTTTTAAAATAATTACCTGTTTATGTTTTTGTTTGTCATATCGGTACTTGTTGGAAGTGCTCTTTTATAGAGGGCGGCGTAGGAGTTTATTGATTGTTTGGTAAGAGTTGTCCTGTTTAGGTAAAGAATTTGAGTAATTTACTTATTCAGGCGTGCCGATGCGGACTTTGGCATAAGAAGGGGCCTACAGAGGCGGGTCAGGATTAAGCCGAACCTCAGCGCAGGAATGCCAGGCGGTAGTCCCCCGGTGTTCCACCCAGGGCCTGGCGGAAGCGATTGTTGAAGTGGCTGGCACTGGCAAAACCACAGGCCAGGGCAATCTCCCCCAGGGGCTGGGCAGTGCTGCGTAGCAGGTGCCGGGCCCGGCTCAGGCGCCGGGCCAGCACATATTGATGGGGCGGCAGGCCGAAGCTTGCGCGGAACATGCGGGCGAAGTGGTACTCCGACAGCGCACACAACCCCGCCAGTTGGCCCAGGCTCAGGGGCGCGTCCAGCTGGCTGTCGATGTAGTCCACCAGCAGGCGGCGCTGGTGGGCGGCCAAGCCGCCCTTGAGCCGGGCACCCTGGCGCAGGCCCACTTGATTGAGCAGGGCATGGCAGAGCATCTCGTGGGCCAGGCTGCTGGTGAGCAGGCGCTCGCCGGGCTCGTCCCAGTTCAGGCGGACCAGTTGGGCAAAGCGCCGGGTCTGCTCGGGGTCGTCGACAAAGGTGCTTTCGCGCAGTTGCATTGCCCGGGGTTCGCGGTCCAGCAGGGTGACGCAACCCAGGGCGAATTGTTCGGGGCTGAAATACACGTGGGCCAGGCGGATATCGCCGTTGATCACCCAGGCCGATTGGTGCTCGGCAGGCAGGATGCACAGCTTGCCCGGGCCGCCTTTGCTGCCCGGCTGATCGCGGCGAAAGGTGCCGGTGCCGCCGGCCAGGTAGCAGGACAGGGTGTGGTGGCCGGGTGCCTCATATTCCTGGGCGTCGTGATGGTTGCTCCACAAGGCTGCGGACAAGCCGTCTCCGAGCTCGGCGCTATGCTCCAGGCGAGCATGGGGCGAGCGGTTCAAGGCTTGGAAGACTTGCAGGGTATCCAGTGCGGGCATGCTGTTCGAGTCGGCAAGGGGTCCGGTTTCCGGTGGTTTGCATGCTACTCCCTCGCCGGTTCGCCGCCAGCCCCGGGCCGATAAAAAGCGCAAGTTTATGCAAGCGCCCAAGGTCGGTCGGGCGGGACACTGCACTCCTGATAAAGGAGTCCCGCCATGAACCTATCGCTGTACCTGTTGACCGTGCTGATCTGGGGCACCACCTGGATCGCCCTGAAACTGCAACTGGGGGTGGTGGCGATTCCGGTGTCCATCGTCTATCGCTTCGCCCTGGCGGCCCTGGTGCTGTTCGCCTTGCTGCTGCTCAGCCGCAAGCTGCAGCCGATGAACCGCCGTGGCCACCTGATCTGCCTGGCCCAGGGCCTATGCCTGTTCTGCATCAATTTCATGTGCTTTCTGCACGCCAGCCAATGGATTCCCAGCGGCCTGGTGGCGGTGGTGTTTTCTACCGCGACCTTGTGGAATGCCCTGAATGCGCGGGTGTTCTTTGGCCAGAAGATCGCCCGCAACGTGCTGCTGGGCGGCGGTCTGGGCCTGCTGGGGTTGGGGCTGCTGTTCTGGCCCGAGCTGGCAGGCCACAGCGCCAGTCCGCAAACGTTGTTGGGCCTGGGCTTGGCCCTGTTGGGCACCTTGTGTTTCTCGGCGGGCAACATGCTCTCCAGCCTGCAGCAGAAAGCCGGACTCAAGCCCATGACCACCAATGCCTGGGGCATGGCCTACGGCGCGACGATGCTGGCGGTGTATTGCCTGTTCCAGGGCATTGCCTTCGACGTCGAGTGGACCACCCGCTACATCGGCTCGCTGCTGTACCTGGTGATACCGGGTTCGGTGATCGGCTTTACCGCCTACCTGACCCTGGTCGGGCGCATGGGCCCGGAGCGGGCGGCCTATTGCACGGTGCTGTTCCCGGTGGTGGCGCTGAACGTCTCGGCCTTTGCCGAAGGCTACCAATGGACCGCCCCGGCATTGGCTGGACTGGTGCTGGTGATGCTGGGCAACGTGCTGGTGTTCCGTAAACCCAAGGCTGCGCCAGCCTCTGTAGCTGCTGCCGAGCTCGCGAGGCTGCGAACGGCGGCGCAGCCGTCGCAAAACCAGGCGACCTGATTCTGCCGGGCTATCGCTGAAGGTCCTGCGGACCTTGTCGCAGCCTCGCAGGCTCGGCAGCGGCTACAGGGGGTGAGAGGCAGTGGCTGGTCAGCCCTTCCACACTTGCGGGTTGACCAGATCCTGCGGGCGTTCGCCCAGCAGGGCGCTGCGCAGGTTGGCCATGGCGCGGTTGGCCATGGCGTCGCGGGTTTCATGGGTGGCCGAGCCAATGTGCGGCAGGGTCAGCGCATTTTTCAGTTGGAACAGCGGCGATTCTGCCAGCGGCTCTTTCTCGTACACATCCAGGCCGGCGCCGCGGATCTGGCCCTTCTGCAAGGCTTCGATCAACGCCGGTTCATCCACCACCGGCCCCCGGGAAATGTTCACCAGGATCGCGCTGGGTTTCATCAGCGCCAGTTCGCGGTGGCTGATCAGGTGTCGGGTCTTGTCGCTCAGCGGCACCACCAGGCAGACGAAATCCGCCTCGGCCAAGAGTTGCTCCAGGCTCCGGAACTGCGCCCCCAGTTCCTGTTCCAGGGCAGTCTTGCGGCTGTTGCCGCTGTAGAGAATCGGCATGCCGAAGCCCAAACGCCCACGCCGGGCGATGGCCGCGCCAATGTTGCCCATGCCGACGATGCCCAGGGTCTTGCCGTGCACATCGCCGCCGAACAGCGCCGGGCCGACGCTGGCCTGCCATTGCCCGGCCTTGGTCCAGGCGTCCAGCTCGGCCACCCGGCGGGCGCTGCCCATGAGCAGGGCAAAGGCCAGGTCGGCGGTGCTTTCGGTGAGCACGTCGGGAGTGTTGGTGAGCATCAGCCCGCGTTCGTTGAAGTAGTCCAGGTCGTAGTTGTCGTAGCCCACCGAGATGCTCGACACCACTTCCAGTCGTGCGGCGTTTTCCAGCTGCGCGCGTCCCAGTTTGCGGCCGACGCCGATCAGGCCGTGGGCCTGGGGCAGGGCTTCATTGAACTGCGCGGCGATGTCCCCGAGCTTGGGGTTGGGGACGATGACCTCGAAGTCCTGTTGCAGGCGTTCGGTCATCTCGGGGGTGATGCGGCTGAAGGCAAGTACCGTCTTTTTCATTGCGGGGAGACTCATCAGGCGGGAGAGAATGCCAAGCAAGCTAACATTCCCCACCGGCTTTTTGTAGCCGCTGCCGCAGGCTGCGATGGCTTGCACAGGGGCGGCCTGGTGGCCGCTCTGCAGGGTTCGGCGAGAGTTGCTCAGGCTGAGCCCGCGCAGCCTCGCCTTGGCTCGACAGCGGCTACAGGCCCCCGGTTCAAGGGGGCGGGCTCAAGTGCTCAGGCGTGCGCCGCTCAGGCTGCCGCTCAGTTCATAGGCCGCCAGTTCCGCCTGGTGCGCGGCGAGGATCTCCGGCAGGGAGCCGCGCAGGTATTCGACCCAGGTCTTGATCTTGGCGTCCAGGTACTGGCGCGACGGGTAGATGGCGTACAGGTTCAACTCCTGGGAGCGGTACTTGGGCATGACCCGTACCAGGGTGCCGTTGCGCAGGCCTTCGATGGCGGCGTACACCGGCAGCACACCAACGCCCATGCCGCTGATGATCGCGGTCTTCATGGCGTCGGCGGAGTTCACCAGGAACGGCGAGCTGTTGATGGTCACCATCTCCTGGCCTTCCGGGCCGTCGAAAGCCCACTTCTCAAGCGGTATCACCGGGCTCACCAGGCGCAGGCAGGCATGGTTGAGCAGGTCGCTGGGTTTGTGCGGGCAGCCGTTGGCTTTCACGTAGGCCGGGGAGGCGCAGACGATGCTGTAGGTGATCCCCAGGCGCTGGGAGACGAACCCCGAGTCCGGCAGCTCGCTGGCCAGGACGATGGACACGTCGTAGCCCTCGTCCAGAAGGTCCGGCACGCGGTTGGCCATGGTCAGGTCGAAGGTCACGTCCGGGTGCGACTTGCGATAGCGGGCGATGGCGTCGATCACGAAGTGCTGGCCGATGCCGGTCATGGTGTGCACTTTCAATTGCCCGGCGGGGCGGGCGTGGGCGTCGCTGGCCTCGGCCTCGGCTTCTTCGACGTAGGCCAGGATCTGCTCGCAGCGCAGCAGGTAGCGCTTGCCGGCTTCGGTCAGGGCGATACGGCGGGTGGTGCGGTTGAGCAGGCGGGTTTGCAGGTGAGCCTCAAGATTGGAGACTGCGCGCGAGACGTTGGCCGTGGTGGTGTCCAGTTGCACTGCCGCGGCGGTGAAACTACCGGCTTCGGCGACGCAACTGAAGGCGCGCATGTTTTGCAAAGTGTCCATGGGGTGCTCTCTGGGGAGATGGCAAATTGTGACACGAAGTTACGGGGGCTTGGATAGGCGACCAAGGGATTATCGCGTTTACGGTAACAAAGATTCACAGGAATCCCACCTTATCGCCGCCCCGGCCGCCCCCTAGAATTGCGCCGATCCGTAGGAGCCGGTTTGCCGGCGATCCGCGCAACGCGGTTTAGCAGGCGTATCGCTGCGCCGGCCAGCCGATGCCTACGAGAGAAATACTCCCCCCGATCTTCAGGAATTCGCAGCAGTGCCGCGTCGCATCAGCAGAGGGTTCAAGACCCTCAGTGTTTGGGCTTTATCGTTAGCAATCAGCGGCTGCATCGGAACCGGAGGCATTGCCCCACAAGGCAAGACACTTCCCGCTAATACACTGGCCACCGACGAGGCGATCAAGAGCGCCGCGCAAGAGGCCCACTGGCCCAGTGCCCAGTGGTGGCAGGCCTACGGCGACCCGCAGCTGAACCGCTGGATCAGCCTCGCCGTGCAAGGCAGCCCGAGCCTGGCCATGGCCGCCGCCCGGGTGCGCCAGGCCAAGGCCCTGGCCGGTATTGCCGAGTCGGCCGAGTCGTTGCAGATCAAGGGCGACGCCACCCTCAAGCGCCACAACTGGCCCACCGATCAGTTCTACGGCCCCGGCGCCCTGGCCAACACCACCACCTGGGACAACAACGCCGCCCTGGGCTTGAGTTATGCCCTGGACCTCTGGGGCCGGGAAAGCAACAGCACCGAGCGCGCCGTCGACCTGGCCCACATGAGCGTGGCCGAAGCCCGCCAGGCCCAGCTGGAACTGGTGAACAACGTGGTGCGCAGCTATATCCAGCTGTCCCTGCACTTCGCCCAGCGCGATATCGTGGCCGCCACCCTGAAGCAGCAGCAACAGATTCTCGAACTGGCGCAACGACGCCTGGACGGCGGCCTCGGCACCCATTTCGAAGTCAGCCAGGCCGAGGCGCCGCTGCCGGAAACCCATCGCCAGCTGGACGCCCTGGACGAAGCAATCGCCCTGACCCGCAATCAACTGGCGGCCCTGGCCGGCAAGGGCCCGGGGGAGGGCGCGCAACTGCAGCGACCGAGCCTGTCCCTGGGCGCCGCGCTGAAACTGCCCTCGGCCCTGCCCGCCGAACTCCTGGGGCAGCGCCCGGACGTGGTCGCCAGCCGCTGGCAAGTGGCGGCCCAGGCCCGTGGCATCGATGTGGCTCACGCCGGCTTCTACCCCAACGTCGACCTGGTGGGCAGCCTCGGCTTCATGGCCACTGGCGGCGGGGCCCTGGAGTTCCTCACCGGCAAGAAACTCAACTACAACGTCGGCCCGGCCATCAGCCTGCCGATCTTCGACGGCGGGCGGCTGCGCTCGGAACTGGGTGAAGCCGCAGCCGGCTACGACCTGGCCGTGGCCAGGTACAACCAGACCCTGGTGGACGCGCTGAAAAGCATCTCCGACCAGTTGATCCGCCGCGAGTCCATGGACAAGCAGCAAGCCTTCGCCGCCGAGTCGGTGGCTGCGGCGCAGAAGACCTACGACATCGCCACCGTGGCCTTCCAGCGTGGCCTGACCGACTACCTGAACGTGCTCAACGCCCAGAGCCTGCTGTTCCACCAGCAGCAGATCCAGCAACAGGTGCAGGCTGCGCGCCTGACCGTCCAGGCGGACCTGGTGACAGCCCTGGGCGGCGGGCTGGAAGCCGGCCGTGACGTCCCCGCGGAAAATCGCACCCAGGCACCCAAGACCCCCGCGGCCCTGGCCGTGTTCGACCACTGAAGCAGGCCCTCATGACTTCCTTGCCCGCCCCTTTGCGCTGGCTGTACTCCCTGGAATGGCGCCGGGGCTTCTTCGACTGGGCGCGCAGCGACGGCGTGACCTGGGTGTACATCTTCAAGGTCCTGGCCGCCGCGTTCCTCACCCTGTGGCTGGCCATGCGCCTGGAGTTGCCGCAACCGCGCACGGCGATGATCACCGTGTTCATCGTCATGCAGCCGCAGAGCGGCCAGGTGTTCGCCAAGAGCTTCTACCGCTTTCTCGGCACCCTGACCGGCTCGGCGGTGATGGTGGCGCTGATCGCCCTGTTCGCCCAGAACACCGAGCTGTTCCTCGGCTCCCTGGCGATTTGGGTCGGCATCTGCTCGGCCGGTGCCGCGCGTTATCGCAACTTTCGCGCCTACGGTTTCGTCCTCGCCGGCTACACCGCGGCCATGGTCGGCTTGCCGGCCCTGGCTCACCCGGAAGGCGCCTTCATGGCGGCGGTGTGGCGGGTACTGGAGATCTCCCTGGGGATTCTCTGCTCGACCCTGGTCAGCGCCGCGATCCTGCCGCAGACCGCCAGCGCCGCCATGCGCAACGCCCTGTACCAACGCTTCGGGGTGTTCGCCCTGTTCGTCACCGACGGCCTGCGCGGGCGCAGCCAGCGCGACAGCTTTGAAAGCAGCAACGTGCGCTTCATCGCCGAGGCCGTGGGCCTGGAAGGGCTGCGCAGCGTCACTGTGTTCGAAGACCCGCACATGCGCCGGCGCAATGGCCGCCTGAGCCGCTTGAACAGCGAATTCATGGGCATCACCACGCGTTTCAACGCCCTGCACCAGTTGCTCGAACGCCTGCGCAGCAGTGGCGCCGACCATGTGGTGGCAGCGATCAAGCCGGGCCTGCAGGACCTGGCGGAACTGCTGGACGGTTTCTCCGGCCGGGCCCTGACCAGCCCCGATGCGGCGCGCCTGGCCACGGCCCTGGCGGCCTACAAGGCCGAACTGCCAGCACGGGTGCGCAGCCTGCGGGCGGCCTTCCAGGAGAGCGGTCCGAGCGACGCCGAGCAGCTGGATTTCCACACCGCCTACGAGCTGCTCTACCGCTTCGTCGACGAGATGCACAGCTACGCCCAGACCCACGCGTCCCTGGCCGACCACAGTCACGAACGCGAGCGCTGGGACGAGCCCTACACGCCGCAGACCAACTGGCTGGCCTGCGCCGCTTCGGGCATCCGCGCGGCCTTTGTACTGGTGGTGCTGGGCAGCTACTGGGTGGCCACCGCCTGGCCCAGCGGTGCCACCATGACCCTGATCGCCGCCGCCACCATCGGCCTCTCGGCGGCTACGCCGAACCCCAAGCGCATGGCGTTCCAGATGGCCTGCGGGACCTTGATCGGTGCCCTGGTGGGCTTCGTCGAAATGTTCTTCGTGTTCCCCTGGATCGACGGCTTCCCGCTGCTGTGCCTGATGCTGGCGCCGGTGATCGTGCTCGGTTCATTCCTCGCCTCGCGGCCCAAGTACGCCGGGGTCGGCCTGGGCCTGCTGATCTTCTTCAGCACCGGTTCGGTGCCGGACAACCTGACCGTCTACAACCCCTACACCTTCATCAACGACTACATCGCCATGGTCATGGGCATGCTGGTCTGCGCCGCGGCCGGGGCGATCATCCTGCCGCCCAACAGCCGCTGGCTGTGGCGGCGCC
This sequence comes from Pseudomonas sp. B21-059, assembly GCF_026016285.1. Taxonomy (NCBI): domain Bacteria; kingdom Pseudomonadati; phylum Pseudomonadota; class Gammaproteobacteria; order Pseudomonadales; family Pseudomonadaceae; genus Pseudomonas; species Pseudomonas sp. B21-059. Next base: position 1,098,892 of record NZ_CP087201.1, read on the forward strand.
TGGAGCAGGACCTGCGCGGCCAGGTGGTGTACGCCATCAGCGGCAAGCTCAAGGGCCTGGCCTCCAGTTTCGAAAGCCGTACCCGCGACCTGTTGCACCAGGCCTACGGCCTGGCGGTGGGTCAGCCCAAGGTGCAGAGCGAACTGCTGCGCTGGATGTTCGTGGTGCTGGAAGTCGGCCACGCCATCATCGAGTTGCGCAAGGAACAGGCGATCCTCCCGGTGCACCCGGCCTATGCCGAATCCCAGCCCTGGCGCCAGGCGATCCGGGTCATGGGGCGCTCCCTGGTGCGGCTGTTCCTGCAACCGAGCCAGAGCAACCTGGAGCGCGGCCTGATCGCCGTGGACCACGCCATCAGCCGGGTCCAGGCCACCGACGAACCCTTTGCCCCGCACTTCGACACTTCGGCCCTGCGCCGGGTCAAGAGCTACCTGCACTTCATCCGTACTTCATTGCTCGACCCGCAATCGCCGCTGGCGGCCTATGCCGTGGCCAAGCCAACGGCGCCTGCACCCCAAGGACTTGACCATGCCTCGTGAAATCGCCTTCCACGGCGTTTACATGCCCACCATGACCCTGATGTTCTTCATCGCCGCGGCCCTGGCCTGGGCCCTGGACCGGTTCATTTCCGGCTATGACCTGTATCGCTTCTTCTGGCACCCGGCGCTGCTGCGCCTGAGCCTGTTCTGCTGTCTGTTCGGCGCCATGGCGCTCACTGTCTACCGTTGAGACCCCCGCAATGAAAAAGTTTTTCAGCCTGCTCGCCACCCTGCTCGTGCTGGCCCTGGCCCTGTGGATCGGCCGTACCCTGTGGGAGCACTACATGTACACCCCCTGGACCCGTGACGGCCGGGTGCGCGCGGACATCATCAACGTCGCCGCCGACGTCACCGGCGAAGTGGTGGACGTGCCGGTCAAGGACAACCAGCTGGTGCGCAAGGGCGATCTGCTGATGCAGATCGACCCCGAGCACTACCAGATCGCGGTCAAGCAGGCGCAAGCGCTGGTGGCGTCGAAGAAGGCCACCTGGGAGATGCGCAAGGTCAACGCCCGACGCCGCGCCGACATGGACAACCTGGTGATCTCCAAGGAAAACCGCGACGACGCCGGCAACATCGCCGACTCGGCCCTGGCCGATTACCAGCACGCCCAGGCGCAGTTGGAAGCGGCGGAGCTCAACCTCAAACGCACCCAGGTACGGGCGGCGGTGGACGGCTACGTCACCAACCTCAACGTGCACCGCGGCGACTACGCACGCATCGGCGAGGCGAAGATGGCGGTGGTCGACATGAACTCGTTCTGGGTCTATGGCTTCTTCGAAGAAACCAAGCTGCCCCACGTGCGCGTGGGGGATAAGGCCGACATGCAACTGATGAGCGGTGAAGTGCTCAAGGGGCACGTGGAAAGCATTTCCCGCGGCATCTACGACCGCGACAACCCGGAAAGCCGCGAACTGATCGCCGACGTCAACCCGACCTTCAACTGGGTGCGCCTGGCCCAGCGCGTGCCGGTGCGCATCCACATTGATGAAGTGCCGGAAGGCGTGCTGCTGGCGGCGGGCATCACCTGCACCGTCATCGTCAACCCCGAACCCCTGTAGGAGCTGGCTTGCCAGCGAAAGCGCCGGCAGGGGCGATGCAAGGCTCGCGGGCCTCTTCGCCGGCAAGCCGGCTCCTACGTCGGTGGGGGGGCGGTTATTTGTAGCTTTTCTGCATGATCGCCAGGGACTTCTTCGCCGTGGCTTCCAGGCCGTCGTTGACGTGGTTGATCGCGGCCACCAGCTTCGGGTTCTGCAGCACGTCGACACCGGGGTAACGCTGTTGGGCCAGGCGCGAGACGATGATGTACTGGGTCACCGCGTAATGCAGATCGAACTTGCCGCTGTCCCGGGCCTTGGCGATGGCCGCTTTGACAAAGGCCTGGCGCTGGGCCGTGGTCATGCCCTGGAACAGGTCGGGGAGATCGAAATGGATCTCGGCCGAGAAAATCGCCACCTCCTCATCCCGCGCCTCGTCGTACATCACCTGCTTGCTGGTTACGCGCTTCTTGAGGTCGGCAAAGCGCTGTTCGCCTTCGGCCAGTTGCTCAGGGCTCATCTTGCCTTTCAGGGCATCCAACTGGCTGGTGTCCTCGGTGTTGTCGATGACTTTCAGCCAGGCGTAGGCCTTCACCAGATCGCCGGACTCTTCGGCGGCGTCGGCCAGGCTCTGCTGCGGTTCCGGGTTGCCGTGCAGCGCCGAGCGTTCCAGCCAGCGCAGGGCCAGGTCCCGGTCTTTGGGGATGTCCTTGTCGCCGAACCAGTAGGTGGCGTACATGCCGTACTCGGCGCACCAATCGTTCTGCGACGCCGAGTAGGCGATGTAGTTGAAGGACTCGCGGTCGCGCTCGGCCTTGGGCTTGTCCGTTTCCTGGTCGGTGGTGGTGGACAGGTAGCAGAAGGCCCGGGTGTAGTGCGGCGCGGCCATGGCGAAGCAGCCCTTGGCGTTCTTGTAGTCCTCGATCTCGTTCAGCTTGTAACCGATGCCGAACAGCAGATCGGCCTCCATGGCCGGGTTGCAGTATTCGTTGGTGCTGACCTTGGGCAAGACACTTTCCAGCGTCAGCTTGGGCAGGGTGTCATTCAGTTCGGGGATTTTCGGTGCGGTGTTTTCCGGCGTCGTGGAGGCGCAAGCCGCCAGCAAGACAGCCAAGGCCAGTGGCAGCACGTTGAACAATTTCAATGGGTATTCCCTGATCGGCGAATGAAAAAAGACGCGCATGAAATCAGGCAGGGACAGGACGGGAGAGGGTGGAGCGTTAGCCATTCCGTGCTTGGGTGTCGACACCAGCGATTCCATGCTGCATGGGCCCAAGGGCTCAAGGTTGCGCATTCTACGGGGTTTGAGAGGGCGTACAACCCAAACCGCAGCGCCTGTTTGGCTGCGGCAAAGGGCCCTTGGGCCTTGCGCGCGACACCTCGGCGGCGGCTGCAAAAGGCGTAGCGCCAGCCGCTGCTATGGCTTGCGCTTGGCCAGGAGAATTTTGGCCTTGGCCACGCTGTCTTCCACGCTCAGGTCATCGTCCTCCAGCACGGCCTGCAGCGCCGGGTCTTGCCACAGGTCCACGGCCGGCCCGGTGCTTTGCACCAGGCGGGAAATCAAGGCGTAGGCCACCAGTTGGCCGCGGGTGTGGAACTTCGGGTAGCGGTCCTGCATGTCTACCAACTGGGCGACGAAAGCATGCTGTTGCTCAGGCGACATGCCCGCGAACACCTCCGGGTAGTCGTAGTAGATATCCCCTGTGCCCAGGAGGATGACGTTCTGGCGCAGCGCCTGCTCCAGATCCTTTTTGGAGGGGAGCTGGCTGAGCAGCCGGGTGTAGTGCTGTTCGCCTTCAGCTGTTTGCTGAGGGCTCATCTTGCGTTTCAGCGCTTCGAGCCTTTGGGCGTCATCGAGGGTTCGGGCCCAGGCGTAGGCCAGTGGCAAATTGTCCTGTTCGCTGCTGCGCAGCATCTCTTGTTGCGAGTCCTCGTCGCCGTGCCGAGCGGCGCGTTCCAGCCAGGCCATGGCCAATGCCTTGTTCGCGGGCTGGTCCAACTTGCCAAGGTTGTAGATGTCGTACAGGCCCGCTTCCGCGCAGGATTCATTGTGCTGGGCGGCGTAAGCGATGTAGTTGAAGGCTTCGCTTTTGTCATAGTCCTTCTGCCTGGACCCGACAATCCCGCCCAGGATGCACAGGCTCATGGTGTCGCGGGGGGCGGCCATGATCAGGCAGGCGCGGGCCATTTGTATGGCCTTGCTCGCCAGCAAGGTACGGCTTGCGCCATGCAGTACCTCGTCCTCATTCATCAGTCGGATGCCGAGGCCGACCAGCCGTTCGCTGTCCATCTCCGGCGAGCAGTACGGGTTGGCTTCAACCTTGGGCAGGATCTGTTCCAGGCTCAGGTCCGGCAGGGTGGCATTGAGTTTTTCGTCCGGTGACGAGGCATCGCAGCCCAGCAGCAGAGTGAGGATGGCCAAGGGCAGCAGGCTGCGAGATATCAATGGAGAGTCCCTGAGGTTCAATCGTAAAAGGCAGGACGCCAAGAGGGCATGAGCAGGGGCGGGGTGCAGCCGTTCCGTGCTTGAAATGCCGCTTCCCTGCGATTTGAGTGCGCCCATTCTACGGGCATCGGCGCGGCATACAACGGTGTCATGCAGGTGATCGGCGACGTTGAATGCTCAGCGCTTGGCGCTCAATCGGCACTGCTTCATCAGCCTTTTCTCCTCGATCAGCGAGTGTCCTGGCCAATGACGGGGGCCCTGACAGGTCTGCGGATACGGGTTTCAAAAGTAGTAGCGGATGCCACTGATGACTGAAGAGCGAGACAGTTGTGCAAACTCGGACTGCCCATTGCCGGTGTTCCACTGGGCGAAGGTGAACAGTTCGCTGTGATCGTTCATTTTGTAGTTCAGCGACAGCGCCAGATTACCGCCCCGTGGCGAGTCGAAGGCCTGGGTGTAGCGCAGTGCCAGGTCCCAGGTGTTGAACCAGTCGTTGCGGTCGATCTGGTACATGGCGTAGCGCTGCCCCAGCAGGCCTTGCCGGGCAGTGAGCAGGGCTTGCCCCAGCACTTGGGCCGCATTGTCATCACCCAGCATCAGCGCGGCGTTGCTCTGGCCAATCGCCCGCTGATAGTCCTCGCGCTCGGACGGGCTATAGCCGTCACCGTTGTAGAGCGCTTCCAGGGTGTGGGTCCAGCCGGACTCCAAGGTGTAACCGCTGCCCAGCAGCAGGCTTTTGCGCAACCTGCGGTCGGCCATCGGCTGGTGTTCGAAGTGCCAGGCCCTGGTTTGCGCCGTGGGAGCCACAGGCAAGGGAATGTCGCGGCCTTGCCCCAGCGAACCATCCAGGTAGAGCAGCCACGCATCGGAGACGGTGAGGGTGCCATAAGCCCCCAGTCGCCTGACGCCGTTGTCGCGTTTGGAGGCCAGCAGGCTGGCCGTCGCGGCCTCTGCGGTCCAGTTAAGTTTCACCGCGCTGATGGGGGAAAAGTGCTGCGCGCTCATGTCTCGCGAGTTGCTACTGACGCTGCGCATGCCCTCGATTTGCCAGTGCTCGGCAAGCGCCAGAGTGGCTCGTGCGAAGTCTTTGCCGAAGACCTCGTTGACCGGATCAGTCTTGCCGGTCTCGGGGAAAAAGGGATTGCTGGGCGAGAGCAGGACCGCGTTGCCCCACAGCAAAGTGCCGCGTCCCAACTCCAGGTTGAGCGCATTGGGCAGCGAGCAGGACAGGCGTGCTTCGTTCACATAGGCATCACCGGAGGTGTGTTGGTCGCCCGTAGCAAAACTCTCTCCCCGGGCACTGAGGAACGCCCGTGGCTTGAACTGGAAAAAACATGACGAGGTCGTGAGGCTGAAATCCGGGCGTGGTGCCAGCTCCATTTGGCGTCGTGGCAGTTGAGCGATCAGATTGTCCGGGTTGGCCAACGCGTCCTGGTTCAGCCGGTTCCAGGTGGCATAGCTGAGGACGGTCAGGTCGCTGTGCAGTGTCAGGCTGTCCTGGGCGCTGGCGGACGGCGCGGCACTGCAGCAGAGCACCAGCAGCCAGAGCCGCGGTTGTAGCGGGCCGGCTCGCCATCGAGCCGCCTGCGGGTACCCCATCCTTGGGCGTTGCATGCGTTGTTTCATCCTGATTCAGGGGCGATTGAGCGAGTCGATGCTGAAGGTGTCGGCGGCGAAGGTTTGCAACTTCACATCCTGATAGTCGAGGACCGAGTAGTTGGACGGCTCGATGGCATCCCGGATGGTCATGTGCTTGATGAACAGCTGGTGCTGGCCATTGTCCAGTTCCAGGTTGCTGTAGGCGTCGAAGCTGGCGGTTTTGAACAACTTGCCCGAGACCGTGTAGAACTCGGCCTTCAGCGGTACCAGGCGGGTGCTTGAGACGTAATAGATGATGCGGTCGTAGGTGACGAAGCGATTCTTGGCCAGCAGCTCCAGTACATGGCTGTCTTCGCCGTTGACCGGTTCGCTGCGCAGCACTGAGGCGTTGTAGTCATTGGCGTAATTGGTCGAGGCAATATCGCCATTGGAGGCCATGCCGATCATCTTCTGGCGTGCCGAAATCGACACCGGCTTGCTCAGGCTGGGCTTGCCAAACCACATGTTGCGTTCCAGCTGCAGCAGCCGAGCCCCTCGGTTACGGGGCGGATAGATGGTTTGCGCCAGGCTGTTGTTGCCGCTGGCCTTGACCAGGTAGCTGTGCTTGCCCAGGGGGCCCTTGCTGTCCTCACCGGTGATGTCGATTTTCCATTCGATACCGCTCAGGCCGCCCCCTCGGGCACGGTCGCTGGCAGCGACGATCTGCTGTGGGGTAAGAGGAGATGAGTCTGCGTAAGACATCGAACTCTGAGCGCCGCTCAAGCCCATGAGCAGGGCCAGGATGTATTTGAGCATGACGAAGCCTTTTTCTTGAGTGATTGACCTGTGGCCTGGTGGCCGACTAAACGAACGTGAGTGCGTCGACAATTTCATGGCGCGTGGCCTTGTACGCCGGATAGGCGGCGCACAGTACGGCGAACACAGTGACCACCAGCGCGGTCGAGACGATGCGCAGCCAGTCCAGATCGACCTGCAGCGGTACTTCTGTGGACAGGTTCGGGGGGATGTAGCCGATCTGGGCGAGATTGATCCCCAGGGCCACCACCAGGGTCAGGACCAGTCCCAGCAGGCAACCGAAGGCAGCGATCCAGAAACCTTCCAGGGCAAACAGCCGGATCACCCCATTCTGCGAAAGCCCGAGGGCCCGCAGCGTGCCGATTTCGCGGGTGCGCTCCACCACCGCCATCGACATGGTGTTGGCGACGCTCATGGCCGAGATCACCAGAACGATCGAGGCGATAAAGGAGAAGATCACGTCGAACAGGCTTTTGACCTGGGTATAGAAGTTCGACAGTTGCTTCCAGGTTCTGAACTCGACGTCGATGCCTGCGGCCCGCAGCTTGTCCTGCAATTGCTCGCCCATGGTCTCGGTCATCCCGGCATCATCGAGTACCACGACAAAGCGTTCGATGGCGTCGGTGTTGAGCAGCGCCTGGGCCAGCTTGAGGGGCAACAGGATGAACTTGTCGTTGGTACTGGCGGTGCCGGTGTTGAACACGTCGGTGACCATGGCGTCCACGGCATTGGCCTGTCCGTCGAAGGTGCTCGACAGCAGGCTGAACACCGTGTCCTGTTGCAGGTTCAACAACTTGGCGAGGTCCGAGGACACCGCGACCCCCATTTCATTTCGGGCATCGAGTTGACCGTTGGAGTAGCCCAGAGCCGAGCCGCCCAGGGCCTGGTCGTCCTCTGGCGCGATACTTTCGCTGATGAAGATGGTCGATGCGCGGCCATTGGAGGCCAGTCCGTTCAGGCTCAGCCTGGGCGAGACATGTTTGATGTGCGGCGCAGCGCGCAGCACGTTCTCAATGCGCTGCGCCTCTTCAGGAGCGATCAGGTATGGCGTCGGATCGAGTTTGCCTTCGAGCCAGAAGCCACGTTTGGTCAGGGTCAGGTGGCCAAGGCGCTCGCCCATCACCGCCAGATCCTCCAGCCCTTTGTAGACATTGGCGACATAGCCGCTGAACAGGTTGATTGCCGCCAGGCCAAAGGCGATGGCCAGCAGCGTGACCAGGGTTCGTCGTCCGTTGCGGAAGGCGTTTTTCAGCGCGAGTATCAATGAGTGCATGACTGAACCTGCTTGATGATTCGCCCGTCGCACAAGCTCAGGCATCGGTCCATGTAGCCCAATGCCCGCTCATCGTGGGTCGAGAAAACGAAGGTCACGCCATAACCGCGATTGAGCCGTTGGAACAACTGCATCGCGGCATGGGCGTTTTCACTGTCCAGGCTGGCCGTCGGTTCATCGGCGATCACCAGGCGTGGTTGGGCGATCAAGGCTCGGGCAATGGCGACCCGTTGCCGCTGGCCGCCGCTCATTTTGTCCGGGCGCTGGTGCAGATGCCCGGCCAGGCCGACCTCTTGCAGCAAGTGGCAGGCGCGCTGGCGCTGCTGCGCGCTGATACGGCCGGCGATTCGCAAGGGCAGCAGCACATTGTCCAGGGCGTCGAGCACCGGGATCAGGTTGAAGCTCTGGAAAACGAAACCGATGGTGCGCAGGCGTTGCTGTGCATAGTGCACCGAGTTGCTTTGGGTCACGCTGTGGCCCTGCAGCTCGATCTGCCCGGATGAGGGTTTGTCCAGAAGCCCGATCAGGTTCAGCAGCGTGGTTTTGCCGCTGCCCGAGGGCCCGACGATGGCGAGCATTTCTCCGCTGGGGATGTCCAGGTTGATGTCATGCAACGCAATGACGTCGCCATAGCGCTTGCCCAGGTTGCGCAGTTGCACGAGCGGCACCTGATCCACGGGGGGCGGATTGGCGTGCGGAGCATGCCGTTGGCTGACTTCATCCATGATCCTGGTGACCTCCACTGCAAAGGTGCTGAACCGGCCCGTTGGGCAGCAGGTAGACGCGCCCCCTGCGTCCCGGGGTTTCGAAGTGCCGCAGTGCCGCGGTGATTTCGTCCAGCGTGTAGGTCGCTGCCACCTGCGCTTGCAGGACCTTCTTGGCCAGCAAATCGGTGGCTTCGCTCATCAGTCCATCCCGATGTTGATGGGACACCTGGGCCAGATGGCGGGCCAGCCAGAAGCCCTTGAGGTTGATGTCGCGGAAAATCACATCCTCGCAGGCCAGTTGGGCCGGTTGTCCTGAAAGCATGCCGTACTGGATGATGGTGCCCCCCGGCTCCAGCAGTTCTCCCAGGGGCGCAACGCCTTCACCACCCACGGCATCCAGCACCAGCCCCCCCAGGGCATAGCCCATGGTGGCCTTGGCTTCTTGCACCAATCGGTCACCGGCCAGGATTGCGGCATCGCCGCCGGCCGCGAGCACTTCGCTCACCGCTTCGGGGCGACGGACGACATTCAGCGTGCGCAAACCGTCATGCCGGGCGACTTGCATCACCGCCCGCCCGACGCTCGACAGGGGCGCGTTCTGGATGACCCAGGCCCCCGGCCCCAGTTGGCTCTGCCGGCGTAGCAGTTCGATGGCGGTGCAGGCGCTGACCTTGAGCGAGGCGGCCTGCAGCGGGTCCAGTTCCGGGGGTAACTTGTGCACCAGCGAGGCGGCAATGCGGCGCTGCTGGCACCAGTTTTCGTTGCCGAGCAGAATCACCCGGTCCCCCTCGCACAGCTGGTCGACCGAGGCGCCACAGGCCATCACCCGGCCAATCGCCTCAAGACCAAGGGTCGCGGGCAACTGGGGCAATTCACCGTAGCGGCCGGACAGGCGTGCGAGATCGGCAGGGTTGAGCGCGCAGACTTCCACCTCGACCAGCACCTCCCAGGGCGAAGGTGGCCCCGGGTCCTCAACCTCGACGCAATAGGCCACGCGGGAAGGCAGACCGAATCGATCAAAACGTATCTGTTTCAAAATAACCCCTTGCTCGCGGGAGCGTTCTTGCGCAGATCGACCAGCAGCTCGACGGTACGGTCGATGTGCTCCCGGGTATGGGCGGCGCTGATAAAGAAACGCAGGCGTTCGGTGTTGCGCGGGACCACCGGAAAGATCATCGGGAAGGTGCAGATGTTCTGTTCGAACAGCTGGGCCGTGGTCCATACCGCTGTCTCGCCGTCGGGCATCATGATCGGCACGATCGCCGAATCATGGCTCAAGCCCGTATCCAAACCGGCTGCCCGGGCCTGGGTCCGGAAGTAGCCGGCATTGCTGACCGCCCGCCGTGCTCGTTCCGGCTCGGCGTGCATGATGCGCAACGCTTGCAGGCCGGCGGCGGCACTGGCCGGCGTGGGCGCGGCGGTGTATAGCAACAGGCCCGGCGCGTAGTGCTTGAGGATCGCGATCAGCTCCTTGCGCCCGGCGATGTAGCCTCCCACCGTGGCGAATGCCTTGCTCATGGACGAGAAGTGGATGTCGATGTCCGCACCGTCGAGGCCGAAGTAGTCGACCACGCCGAGCCCGCGGGGGCCGATCACTCCCATCGAGTGGGCTTCATCCACCATCAGCAGGGCGTGATGGCGGCGCTTGATGTCGATCATGCGCGGGATATCCGGAATATCCCCGTCCATGCTGTAGACGCCCTCGGTCAGGATCAGCACCCGTTCGTAGTGCTGGCGGTGCTCCACCAGCAGTTGCTCCAGGGCGTCATAGTCGTTGTGGGGAAAGGTCAGGCGCCGGGCTCCGCTGAGCTTGGCCCCCATGAGCATGCTGTTGTGGATCAGCTCGTCATAGATCACCAGATCCTGGCGGCGGGCCAGATAACCCAGGGTCGCGACGTTGGCGCCATAGCCATTGACCGCCATTACCGCATCCTCGACCCCCAGTGTCTGGCTGATCAGTTGCTCGAACTCGGTGAAGATCGGGATCTCGCCCATGTTGATCCTTCCCGAGCCCGCCGAAGTGCCGAACGCGTCCACGGCCTGTTTGGCGGCGTCTTGCATCCGCGGATCGCCCAGCAAGTCCAGGTAGTTGTAGGAGGCGTAGTTGATCAGTTGCCGCCCATCCATCTCCACCACGGCGCTGGATGCCCCCAGGTGCTGGCGGAACATGTTCCATTCATAGCCCTGGGTGTTGTAGTACCACTGGGTGTTGCTGAACTCGCGCAGCTCCGGGAAGTAGGCAAAGTCGTAGTGTTCGGGGCCGACTTTGACCTTGGCCGGGGTCGCTCGTGGGCCCTGCTCCGGGCCGGTCGCGGCACCGACGCTGGCGGTTCCCTGTTTACCCAACAACTGGGCACGCAGCCGCTCGATATGCAGGTGAGTAGTCATGCTTGTCGCTCCTGTGCCTGAACCGTTGTCGAGGGCTGAGCATCGAGATCGTCGCTCAGTCCCATGTTGGCCAGGGCATCGTTGGCCATGCCGCGAATCGTCAGGTTGTTGAGGATCTCGATCACCGAGACGCTGATCCCCAGGTTGTTTTTCAGCACCACCTGAATCTCCGCCGCCATCAGTGAGTCGATACCAAACTCGAGAATCGGTCTGTCGATCGAAACCGTGTCGGCACTGGTTTCCAGTTCATCGGCGATCAACGACACGATCAGGCCTGACAGCACCGCGAAGCGTTCCGTCTCCGGCAGCGCGACGATTTCCTCCCGCAGGCGTTCACTGGCGTCGTTGCTGGCCTCGGCATCGGAGGCGATCAGCTCGATGAAACGTGGCGATTGCTGGCTGAGGGTTTCGTACCGCGCCCAATCAGCCCAACTGCTGACCAGGGAAATGCCCAGTTGGGTGATATCCCGCCGCATTGCGCGTTCCAGCCACTGCAGTGCTTCGCGAGTCTCCATGCCGCGCAGTCCCATGTAGCGCATGAACTGTTCGAGCTTTTCATCGCGGGCAATGATGCCGGTATCGGAAATCGCGCCCCAGTTGATGCTCAGTGCCGGCAAACCCAGCGCCCGGCGATGCCAGGTCAGGCCGTCAAGGAAGCTGTTGGCGCTGACATAGGCGGCTTGCTTGCTGTTGCCGATCAACCCGGCGAAGGACGAGAACAGCACGAAATGGTCGAGCTCGATTTCCTGCGTCGCCTGGTGCAGCCATAGCGCGCTCTGCGCCTTGCTCTGCATGACCTGGAGGAAATGCGCAGGATCGAGTTCGAGGATCGCCTCATCGATGATCACCGTGGCCAGGTGGAACACACCTCGCAGGGGCGCAGCGCTGTCGGCGATGGTGCCCATCAGGTCGCGCACGGCACTGGCATCGGCCAGATCGCAGGCCAGGGCCAGCACGTTCGCGCCTTGCTGGCGCAGCTCTTCGACAAAGGCCTGGCGCTCGGGAGTATCGGCGCCGCTGCGCCCGGCGAGCACGATATGTCGCGCGCCGTGATCCACCAGCCAGCGGCTGGTTTTCTGACCAAAGCCACCGAAACCGCCCGTGACCAGGTAGGAGGCATCCGGCCTGAAGGACACCGTCTCCATGACTTGGACCTTGAGGGGACTCTCCACTTCATCAAAATCGATGAGGATCGGAACATCCACGTTGTCGAGCATTGACAGCTTTCTCGTGGCCAGGTCGGCCAGGGAAATCGTCAGGCTGGGGATGACCGGGACCTGAGCATGGCGGGTGCGCTCCACGGCCGTGCGCAGGGAGGTTGCGAACAGCTGCGCCCGTTGGCTGATCAATGTCAGGTCGGCGCGCACCAGGGAGGCTGCATTGCCGGGCAGGGCGAAGGCGCGTGCAGTTTTTTCGGTGTCAATCAGCACACCGCCCCGGGCCAGCGCTTCCCAGCCGTACAGCCGATCCCAACGTGGCATCGAACCGATGATGGCGTCAAAACCCTGGCCGGCCGTGTGTTCGCATACGGCGGCGTCCAGCGCACTGCCAGTGGCGGTGATGACCGTGCTGGCGACTGCGGCATTGCTGTCGGGCACGTTGATCAGCACGGTACGCACGCCGCGGCGCTGGAGTTCGGCATCGATGGCCAGGCCCAGTGGATCTGCCTCGATCAGCGCACACAGGCCGGCCTCAAGACCGGCCTGGTCAATGAGGTGCTGGGCGATGGCATCACGCACGGCTACCAGCAGCAATCGGTCGCTGCATTGCTCGTCGCTCAGCGAGGTCAGGTGGAAGGCTGATCGCGGACCGCGCAGGTGGCTGCTGAACGTGAAGGGGGCAAGACCGCAGACCCGTTGGCCAGGATGCAGGTCGGTAACCTCGGCTCCGGTGCGGGTAACGGTGGCGAGCAGCTCGATATAGTGCTGGCCGGAGGGTGGATGGCCTGCTGCCTGCAGGTCGTGTTTGGATACCACCACGCGTTGGACCTTGAGCTCGATGTCATCTGCGCCCAGGGGCTCGCGCGGGGTTTCGATGAGCTTCACGCTGCCAAGGCTAGTGTCGTCTTCATCGGGACGGACCAGGATCGCCCTATCCGTGCCCGCCAGAGCAACTTCCTCCACCAGGGCGTCGGCCAACCACGGCTGGACTTCAAGCCGGCTGCTGAAGCGACGACCCTGGCGAATGGCGACTTCATCCTGTGGCGCGTCGCACATCAACTCACGAAGGCAGGCGTTGATGTCCACGGCGGACGGCGTAGCCGGCAGGTCGACGCTGCTGAAGCGCACGCCTTCGATTTCGTTGAAGGCGACCCGGGCAAATCCGGCCAACGCGGTTTGCGCCGGTTGCACCGGTGCGTCGTTGTCCATGATCTTGAAGGCGTTGTGGGTGATCACATAGGCCCTGGGCCGCTGTTCTAGCTCAAGCCTGGCCAGGCAGCGGCTGACCTCGATCATCAACAGCAGTGCCTGGGCGCCGGTTGGGTCCTGGCTGTCCAGGCGGGCCTGGGCGCCGTGGACGAAGACCACGCCGGCCAATGGGCCCATGCGCCCCAGCGCTCGCTCGATGGCGGCCGATTCGAGGGGCACGCTGATCTCCAGACCATCGGCCCGTTCCTGGGGGCCGGTACGCAGTCGGGCGCTGACCGAGACACTGGCGTTGTGGAAGTCCTCGACGATACGGTCGGCCAGATCGCGGGAAGCACCGTCCTCGACGACCAGCCAGTTACCCAGTCGCTTGGGTTCGGGTGGGGTCCCGGCATCCGCCCATTCATAGCGGGCCATTTGCAGTTTGACCGGGTCACCGAACTTGTCGGTGCGCCCGGGCGCGTTGGGCACAGCTGTGACGCGCATCCCCCTGATCTGGGCAACGACCACGCCATGTTCATCGGTGATGGTCAGGTCGGACTCAACGTAGGCAGCCGTCGCACTTGTCCTTAGCGCCTGGCACCAGCAACGTGTGGGCAACGCGGGGGCGAGCAGGCGCAGCTCGCGAAAACCGGTGGGTAGATAGGTGGTGTCGCTGTCTTCCAGCAGGCCGACCAATGACTGGAAACAGGCATCCAGAACGGTTGGATGAGCATGGTAGCCCTGGTTCGAGAGTTCGCTTGAACACTCGATGAAGGTCAGGGCCCGGCCGGTCTTGGCGTCGGCGCGGATCGAGCGGATGGTCTGGAACATCGGTCCGTACTGGAGGCCGATGCGCGACAGCTCGCGATAGAACACCTTGGGCTCCCATTCGCCGCCGAACGAGGCTTGGAGCCCGGCAATGTCAAGCGATTGAGGCTCGCTTGTGGCCAGTGCGTCGACCCGCCCGACGGCGTGGACCTGACCGGCGCCAATGCTGCCGCTCTCGATACTGTGGAGGGTTACCCGACCGCTGTCGCGGGAGTAGGTGGACACGTAGTCCAGAGGATTGTTGTTGGCAATCACCAGCGGCGCGCGGATCTCCAGGTCTGAGAGGCGCAGCCCCGGGCTGTCCGGGTACAGCGCGGCCGCGGCCTCCAACAGGGTTTCGACATAGCCTGCCGCCGGCATGATCGAGACGCCCGAGACCACGTGCTCCTTCAGGTAGGCCAGGGCCTGATGATCCAGGTCGTTGAGCCAGGTGTCGTTGGCCGGATAGTGCCGGTAGCCGAGCATGGGCACTTGGGTCGAGGCGATGCGCAGGTAATTGGAGCGCTCACTCTCAAGCCAAAGGTGTTCGCGTTGCCATGGGTAGTTAGGCAGGTCGGTGAAGCGGCCGCGGCCGTTCAGTGGTTGCCAGTCGATGTCGCAGCCACTGGCGAACACCTGGGCGACCACACGCTGCATGCGCTGTTGTTCCGGTTCTTCGCGACGCAGGGTTTCGACCAGGCGGATCTCCTTGGCCTGGACCTTGGCGCAATCGCGCAAGGCGCCTGCCAGGACCGGGTGCGGGCCGATCTCGACGAAGGTGACGTAGTCATCGTCGAGCAAGGTCTGGATCGCTGGGTAGAAATGCACCGGTTGCCGGACGTTGTGCTGCCAGTAGTCGGTGCCGTACTGGCCCTGGCTGGCATAGCGCCCGGTCACGGTCGAGACCAGCGGGATGGAGGGTTTGCAGGCACTGATGGTGCTCAGGGCGGCGGTCAGCTCATTCAGGATCGGCGCCATCAGGTAGCTGTGATAAGGCACTTCGACTGTCAGCAGGCGGTTGAAGATCTCCTGGGTTTCCAGTGTCTGGGCCAGGGCTTCAATGGCCGCGGTTTCCCCCGACAGGGTCAGCATGTTTGGCCCGTTGACCGCCGCGACTTCGATGCGCCCCTCGTAATCAGCCAGCAATGCCTGCGCCTCTTTCTGGCCGATGCCTACCGCCAGCATGCTGCCGGTGCCTGCGGTGGTCGCTTGCAACCGGCTGCGCTCATGGATGACGCGCACCGCATCGTCCAGGGATAACACGCCACTCACGCAGGCTGCGGTGACCTCGCCAACGCTGTGGCCGACGATGGCCCCGGGCTTGACCCCGGCGGCAGACAGCATCGCCGCCAGCCCCCACTGAAGCATGAAGTTCGCCGGTTGCGCGAAGGCCGTCTGTGTAATGCGTGACTCGCCCTTGCTCTTGAGCATTTGGGCAACGATCGAGAACCCGGAGACGTTCTGGAACAGTCGGTCGGCGGTATCCACCGCGTCGCGATAGACCGGCTCGCTGCGATACAGCTCCTGGCCCATTCCCCACCACTGTGGCCCCATCCCGGTGAAGACCCAGACCGGTAGGGGCTGGCCCTGGGCCGTACGGCGACTGGTGATGACCTGATCGCAATGCCCGTGCTGCCAATACTCGCTGAGCGCTTGATGCAACTGCTGCCGATCCCGGCCGATGGCCACGGCCCGATGATTGAGGGGCGCACGGTGGAATGCGGCGGAGTGCAGGATGTCGTCCAGCTCGACGTTGCTCGCCTGCAGACGCTCGCTGTAGCGGTGGGACAGCTCCTTGAGCGCACCGGGGCTGCGTGCGGAGAAGGGCAGGTACAGCGGCGCGTCTTGGCTGCGGGCCGCGGCGGTCAGGGCGGCAGGCTCAGGGTCCGGCGCGGAACGCAGCACCACGTGGGCATTGGTGCCGCCGAAACCGAACGAGTTGATGCCTACCAGAAAGGCTTCGCCGGGTTTGGCCAGTTGAATGGGCCCGGCGGCCAGTCGGATTCCCCATTCTTCGAAGGGAATGTCGGGGTTGGGCGTTTCCAGGTTGCCCAGTTCGAAGGCTTCGCGATGTTGCAGGGTCAGTACTGCCTTGATCAGACTGGCGATACCGGCACCGGCCTCAAGGTGGCCGATGTTGCTTTTGATCGAACCCAGGACCACGCGGTCGTCGCCGCTGCGGCCCTTGCCATAGACCGACCCGATGGAGCGTGCCTCGATCGGGTCGCCTGCCGCGGTTCCCGTCCCATGGCATTCGACGTAACGCACCTGAGCTGGATCAATGTCGAAACGCGTGCAAACGTCCTGGATCAACGCGCCCTGGGCTTCAGCGCTGGGCAGCGAGATGCCCGGGGTACGCCCGTCGGAGTTGACGCCGGCGCCCTCCACCGTGGCCAGGATCGTGTCGCCATCGAGCAACGCTTGCTCCAGGGCCTTGATGATCACCACGCCACCGCCTTCGCCGCGGCCGTAACCGTCGCCACGGGCATCGAACGACTTGCATTGTCCATCGCGAGAGAGGAAGTGCCCCTTGCACATGCCGATGGGGTACTCGGGACGGGTCATGATGTTGGCACCGCCTACCACCGCCATGTCGCACTCGCCGGACCAGATATCGTTGCAGGCGTAGCTGAAGGCGACGAGCGACGAGGAGCAGGCGGTGTCGATCGACAGGCTAGGGCCACGCAGGTTGAATGCGTGGGACAGCCGGTTGGCCAACATCGTCATCATCATCCCGCTGGGGGTATTGGCGTTCTGTCGGGTGCGGTTGGCGAAGTGGGTCATGGTGACCATTTGGTCCAGCATGAAACCGCCGACATAGACCCCGACTTTACGACCTGAATGTGCCGGCAAGTTCAGGCCGGCATTCTCGAAAGCTTCCCAGGTTAGTTCAAGCAATAAACGTTGCTGTGGATCAATGTTCTCCGCGACACTTGCTGGTAAGTCAAAGAACTCGGCATCCATTGAACGAATATCGTGTTTTAGGAAGTTTCCTTTTTCTACGTAGGCCTTACCCTTTGAAGTCTCATCGATAGAGTAATAGCGCGCCATGTCCCAACGGTCTTTAGGGACCGTTTCGGCGGTAACTCGGCGTTCTCTAAGTGCGCTTAGTAATTTTCTTAAGTCATTGATATCTGCAGGTAAATTGCAAGACATCCCTACGATTGCGATCTTTCTCATGATCCTAGTTGTCCTTAACTATTTATTTGATTTCAATATTGAAGTGGTTGGTTTTTTGCGATTTTAGTAATGGTGAACTCGCCTGCCCGTAAACCTAGCACAGGATTTTTTTTGTAATTTCTGAATTGATAGTTTGAGAAATATCTTAGTTATATGTAAGAAATGTACTTGCTGTTTTGAAATGGTGAACTTGCAAGAAATAAACAGAGTCGTGTGTTCTATAGGATTGAGTTGTATCGATTTTTTAAGGGGCGCAGGCGCACTGGCGCGCCTGCGGTCGAGCAGGGGGCCGGAGGCGCTGAAGGGGCCAGGACGGGGGAGGGGCCATCAGCCCTCTTGCCCGTGAACGGGCGCAGACGGTGTGGCGCTACAGATTTATCAGTATGACAGCGGGGGGCGGGCACGCTCAGCTTTCGCTGAGCGTGGTGGTTACTTTTTTTTAGAGGTTGCGAGTCAGGCCAAACCGCTTCATCAGTCCCTTCTCCAGCAAACCCTTGGGCAGCAGGTTGGCCAGCAGCGGCAAGGCGCGGCTGCCATTGCCCAGGCGCAGCAGGCGTGGCGGTTTGTCCTGTTGCACGGCCTTGAGCAAGCCGGCGGCAAACTCGCTGGCGGGGGTCGGCTTGTCCTGGGAGGCCTTGGCCCGGGAGCGGATGCCCTCGCGCAGTGGCCACCAGGGCGATTGCTCGTTGAGCAACTGTTCGGCTTCATGCCCGGCGTTCCTGGCAAAACTTGAGGCAATGGCCCCGGGCTGCACTTCCATGACCCGGATGCCGAATGGCGAGAGTTCCATGCGCAGGGCATCGCTCAAGGCATGCACCGCGGCTTTCGAGGCGCAGTAGGCGCCGGCAAACGGCGTCACCAGCACCCCGGAGACACTGCCGATATTCACCACCAGGCCGCGGCTGCGACGCAGCACCGGGAACATCGCCCGGGTCACCCCGACCACCGAGAACACGTTGGTTTCGAACTGGCGCTGCATGGCTTGCACGCCGCCATCCAGTAGCGGGCCCATGGCGCCGTAGCCGGCGTTGTTGATCAGCACATCGAGGCCGCCGTACTGCTGGTTGATCTCCTCGCTCAAGGCGCCCAGGGCAGCGCCGTCATTGACGTCCAGTTGCACGGCCTTGAAACCGGCGGCTTGCAGGGCAGTGACGTCCTCGGCCTTGCGGGCGCTGGCGAGCACGGTAAAACCGGCGCCCTTGAAGGCATCTGCCAGGGCGCGGCCGATGCCGCTGGAACAACCGGTGATCAACGCTACGGGCATGGCGCGGTCCTTGTGCTGTGAGGGGGAAGAGGAAATCAGTCGGAGAAGCTACCTTGCAAACGCTCGGCACGAAACTCCAGGGTTTGCGGACGATAGCCCGAGCGCAGCGGTGGCAGCGGCAGGCAGTCTTCCCAGCTGGCGCCGGCCTGCAACTCGCCGGGGCCGCGGTAGCGCGGGGCGCTGTACTGGTTGTCGGCGAGGTTGACCGTGTCCCCCGGCGCGTAGGCGGCGACCCGCCAGCGCAGTTCGATCAGGGGCACCTTGTTACCGTTGTTCAGCTTGACCTGCAGCGGGCGGTCGGCAGGGCAGTGTTCGGGGGCGTAGCTCAGGCGCAGATCCAGGCGCGCCAGTTGCTGGGCTTCGCGGTTGTCCAGCCAGACCACCCAGCAGGCCACCAGGGCCAGGCCGAACGCAGCGGCCAGGGACACGGGAAGGGCTTTGGCGGGGTAGCGCAGAAGCAGGATCAGCCAGGTGATGACCAGCAGAACGCCGATGAACATGAGGTGAGCCTCGGGGAAAAGGAGGGGACATCCTACCTAAGCGTAGGTGGGGTTGGCGATGGAGGATGGCTGTTGTGACGTTATCCACAGGCCAGGTTTTGATGGGGGCGTTAGGGACAACAGAAGGTCTGTTAAAGCGGATTTATGCCGATAGTGGACATCATGTGGTCCACTCTGGTGCCCGCCCGAGCAGGTGGCTGGCATGCTCCGGGGTCATCTATCCATTCCTGGAACACCTTTACCGGGACTGGAAAATGCTCAGGCTCTCAGGGCTACAAACATCGAACGAGGCGAATGCTAGCTGAAGGGGGGGACTCCGCTTTCGACTGTGAAGAGTGCTGGTGCCAAGGACGAGACGTGCCCGTGGTGGCGATCTATGAGGTGTATAATCTCCGGGCTTTGGCATCAATCATGGGGCGATGATGGACGTATCACTGCAGCAGATTTTGCAAACTGCACAGATCAGCGATTGAGCGTTTCGAAAAGAACAAGCTTAAAAACTTTGTCAGCAGTTCAAGACTGGAAGGCATAGATATACCGATCTTCGACGAAAAAGCCTCGTTGGAAAAAATCCTGGCCAAGCATGGAAGACCGTTGAATGGATAAATACGACGCTTCTCATGATCATGACTGCTACCCCGCCTCCTCGGCGTGCCGCCATCCTGAACATTCCTAAACTCCCTTGGCCTGGACATAAACGGCGACGCCTTCGTCGTTACTGCGTGTCGAACCCGGACTAGTCTTTGAGCGTCGCAGCATATTCAGCGACCGGGCTTGGTAACTCGTTCTGATACAGGCGCAACAGCGCCGCATTTCACTTGTGCAATGGCAACTGTGCGTGGGAGGGCTTCGTCCCTGCCGGGTTCCTGTATCTCCGGTCGACCAATCCGTGCACGGCTGCCACCCACAACAGGGCTGCGCATCTTCTGGCGAAGATGGGTACGGCAGTGATCGATGAGGCGGGTTCTAGATGAAGGAGAGGGGACAGGCGTGCCGATCGTTCCCCCCGCGTTTGAAGGGGAACGATCACCGGGCGTTTTAGTTCAGGTACTGACTGCCACGAATCCGCCGACCCAACACGTCCAGCAGATCACAACCATCGCGCAACAGAATGGCGCTGGCGTGGGCGATCTGTGTCAGATCGGTGGCATCGGCGTGGCGGTTGTCCATGTGCACGATGCTTTCCATCAGTTGAGTCACCGCGAGGATGCGGTAGGCGGCGCTGGCATGCAGTTCGTCCAAAGGCGCGCGGGTGTCGATAAACAGGGTGGGCGTGGAGGATTCGTTGCTGGTTAGCGCGATACGGTCGGTCATGGTGTGCTCCAAAAAAACAGTGCTGGAAAACTGCGTTCCTGAGAAAACAACCGAGCCGTCAACCTCGATCACGAATGAGTCGTGACAGGCGCGAGGATAGGGAGCAGTGAGAGGGCGGTCAACCCGATATGTGTAGCCTGAAACGACCTTGTGTATCCGCAGTTGGCTGTTGATCTGACTTGCCGCTTGAAGCTTACGGTTGCTCCTATTTATCGCTGCTTCTTGTAGCCGCTGCCGCAGGCTGCGAACGACCGCGCAGCGGGCGCAGGGGGCTTGAGATCGCTGAAGGTCCTTCGGCCCTTTTCGCAGCCTGCGGCAGCGGCTACAAAAATCCCCCTGTCCAAGTGCCTGCGGATAGGGGACGCAGGCACCTGGAAAGGGGGAGCACAAAGGTCTTGCTAGCACGACTCCCTGCTTTTACTTGCAGCTTGCCGCTTGAAGCTTACGGCTGCTTCTACTTGCCGCTTGAAACTCGCCGCTGCGCTTACTGCGCAATGGTCTTCACCGAGACGCCACGTTCCACCGGGGTGGAGCGGCCGTAGATATCTTCAAACCGCTCGATATCGTCCTCGCCCAAATAACTGCCCGATTGCACTTCGATGATCTCCAGCGGGATCTTGCCCGGGTTGCGCAGGCGATGCACCGAGGCGATGGGGATGTAGGTGGACTGGTTCTCGGTGAGCAGGAACACGTTCTCGTCACAGGTGACTTCGGCGGTGCCGCTGACCACGATCCAGTGCTCGGCGCGGTGGTGGTGCATCTGTAGCGACAGGCAGGCCCCCGGCTTGACCGAGATGTGCTTGACCTGGAAGCGCCCGCCCATGTCCACCGAGTCGTAGGAGCCCCACGGGCGGTAGACCTCGCAGTGGTTCTGGGTTTCGCTGCGGCCCTGTTCGTTGAGGGTGTTGACCATCTGTTTCACCCCTTGGACCTTGTCCTTGTGGGCAATCATCATGGCGTCCTTGGTTTCCACCACCACGATGTTGTCCAGGCCGATCACCGACACCAGTTTGCCGTTGCCGTGGATCATGCAGTTGTGGCTGTCCTGAATCACCACATCGCCCTTGCTGACGTTGCCGTTGGCGTCTTTTTCATGCACGTCCCACAGCGACGACCAGCAGCCGACATCGCTCCAACCGGCGCTCAGGGGCACCACGCAGGCGCGCTGGGTCTTTTCCATCACCGCGTAGTCGATGGAGTTGTCCGGGCAGCAGGCGAAGGTGGCTTCGTCGATGGTCACGGTGTCCGCGTCTTGCTGGCTGCGTTCCAGGGTCAAGAGGCAGGTGTCGTAGATGTCCGGGTCGTGTTTCTTCAGCTCTTCGAGGAAGCGGCTGGCACGGAACAGGAACATGCCGCTGTTCCAGAAGTAGCCGCCGGCCTGGACGAATTCGTTAGCGCGTTTTTCGTCGGGCTTCTCGACGAACTGCGCGACCCGGCTGATGCCTTCCGGCAGCAGGGCGTCGTTGGCGGACTTGATGTAGCCGTAGCCGGTTTCCGGTTTGGTCGCCGGTACGCCGAACAGCACCATTTCGCCACGCTCGGCGGCCACGGTGGCCAGGGCCAGGGCCCGTTGCAGGGCTTTCTGGTCGTCCAGGACGTGGTCGGCGGGCAGCACCAGCATCAGCTCGTCGCGGCCTTCGTTGACCAGCATCATCGCGGTCAGGGCCACGGCGGGGGCGGTGTTGCGGCCGAAGGGTTCCATGAGGATGCGCTGGGATTCGAGCTTACGGTTGGCCAACTGCTCGTTGACGATGAAGCGGTGGTCCTTGTTGCAGACCACGATGGGGGTGTCCATGCCTTCGAACACCAGGCGCTCCAGGGTTTGCTGGAACAGGGTGTGTTCGCCGGTCAGGGCGAGGAACTGCTTGGGGAATTGTTTGCGCGAAAGCGGCCAAAGACGTGAGCCGCTACCACCTGACAAGATCACCGGAATCATGTTGTTACTCCTTCAAACATCGTATGGGTTAGAGCTACTGCGTTCTGTCGTTTCACTCTTGTTTTTGTCTCGGTGTAGCCGCTGCCGAGGTATGAGGCTGCGATGGGCTGCGAAGCGGCCCCTGAGGGCGGTCCTGCGGACCGCGTCGCAGCCTCGGGCCTCGGCAGCGGCTACAGGTTCGGGTTAGCGGGTGGAGACGGGGCGTTTCACCCACACCGGCGACAGGTTGCTGCCGTTGCCGGTGACGTAGAGCACCGCCGCTTCGCCGCGCTCCAGGGCCACGGGCTTGAGGTCGCTGACTTTTTTATCGCCGTCATACAGGGCGAAGCTGACCTTCACCGGGTTGATTTCGCGCTCGCCGCGGCCTTTGGCAGCCACGGCCTTGACCACGTCGGTCTTGCCGTCGGCGGTCTTCAGGGTCAGGGCCTGGTCGCTGAGGTTCTGCACTCGCACCAGGGATTTCTGCTTGTTCTTGAACGGCGGTTCTTCGATCAGTTGCGGCTGGCCGCTGGCGTTGTTGACCAGGGTGTAATAGTGATCGGCGGCCAGTTTCACCGGCACGCTCTGGCTGCCCACCTTGGCGGTGTAGTCACCGCCGGGCATGAAGCTGAAGTCGCTGCTGGCCAGGGGCGCGACGTCGTTGACGTTGGTGCTGCCCACCGTGGCGCTGACTTCGCTGTTGCTGGCGTTGTAGAGGCGCACGAAGGTCGAGCCCTTGGGCGCGGTGGGACCGTACAGGGCGGCGTCGCCACCGGCGAATACCGGGGCTGATAGCAGGCCCAGGCTCGCGGCCAATACGGCAGCTTTCAGGGATTTGGCAGCGAGACGGCGAGGAGTAGTAGTGAAAGTCATGAGTGTTACCTCTTTTTCAGTTTTGCGCCCGGTCGGGCGTCTCGGATTTCGGAGTGTTGCTGGCTAGGTTTTGTTGGCGAGCACCGGCTTGCTTGAGCTCTGCGACCCACTGCGGGTCGGCGTCGCCGATTTCGTTGTTGACGGGCAGATAGCGTTCAGGGAATTCCCAGATCAGCACCTGGGGCGGGTTGTTCTTGAAGTCGTCGCTTTTCAGGTAGCTGAGCATCGGCAGAATCGGGCCGTGGCCGTCTTCGGCGTAGCTCACCACGTCGCTGTGCAGGGCCTGTTTCAGGGCGCCGACGAAGTTCCAACTGGGGTTGGCGCTGTAGCTGGTGCCCACCAGGGTCACCGGCACTTCGTGGTCGGCGAACAGCGCGTCATCGGCGGCCGGCTGTTCCTCGCTGGCGCGGGTCACGCGCTTTTGCAGCGGCTCTTCGGCCGGCATCAGGTTTTCGAACAGCGGGTCCAGGGGCAGGAAGCGCCGCAGGTCGCCCTGGTGCTTCACGGTCTCTTGAGTCTCGGTGACGAAGCGTTGTGGCTGACCGCTGAGCGGGGTCTTGGCGGCGATGGCCTGGGCCAACTGGCGAGCGACGACTTCGGCGCCGGCCGGGGTCCAGTGGGTGTCGGTGCGCAGGAACACTTGCTGGCCCTGTTGCTTGGCCTGTTGCAGGGGGCCCAGCAGGTCGGGGGCAAGGATCTTGTCGGCCGCGACCCGGGCATGAAAGTCCTGGTAGAGGTTGGCGTGGATTCGCGCCGGGCGTACCTCGTCCAGGTGTTCCGGGTACAGCCGGACCTTGGCCGGGACGATGGCCATCACCAGTTTCACCCCGTGCGCCTTCAAGGTCTGGCGCACGCCTTCCACCAGGGCGTAGTTGCCTTGCAGGTTGAGCTCCTCGTTGACCACCGGGTTGAACTCTTCATCGCTGTACAGCCACTGGTCGCGGCCTAGCACCACCCCGGGGCGGCCTTCGTTGAACAGTTTGAAGTCCAGGGCGGCCCAGAGGTTGGTGCCCAGGCGCTTGATCGGGAACTGGTCGTCGTAGTGGGTTTCCACGGCTTTGGCCCAGCGCCCGTTGAGCACGGTGGCGTCGTTGTTGGTACTGAAGCCGAAGAAGCTGCGCACCGACCACAGCCCGAGGACCGCCAGGGTCACCAGGAACAGGGCGATGTAGAACACACGTAATGAGCGGGTCATGGGCAGATCCCTCAGAACTGGAAGTAAAGGAACGGCGAGAAGCTTTGCGCCGAGAGTTTGAGAATCGAGGCGATGAACAGCAGCAGCACCAGGGCGCGCATCACGTAGCGCGACCAGTCGGCGCTCCAGTAGGCCGGTTGCACTTGGGCCTCGGTGCCGACGATGTAGCCTGGCTGGTGAACGCTGCCGGGGGTGTCCCCGGGCACTGCCTTGATCAGACCGGGCTGGGCGGTGGCCGGGCCGTCGGCGGGGGTAGCGACGTCGGGCTTGGCCTTGACCGGTGCCGGGTTGCGGTACAGGTCACGCAGGCCGAAGAACGCCAGGGTGGCGTAGGCCAGGATCAGGGTCGCCACTTGCAGGCCGGTGAGGCTGGCGCGGTTGAGTTCCGACAGCGACCAGTCGCCAAAGCTGAACATGGCACCGTACATGCGCCCGGCCACGTGCAGGTTCTCGGCACGGAAGATCACCCAGCCCATCACCACCAGCAGGAAGGTCAGGGCCCAGCGGATCGGGTTCAGGCTGCGTGGGGTGGTGTTGATGCCCAGGGCCTTTTCGATGGCCAGCCACATGCCGTGCCAGGCGCCCCAGACGATGTAGGTGATGTTCGCACCGTGCCACAGGCCACCGAGCAGCATGGTCAGGAACAGGTTGCGGTAAGTCATCAGCGTGCCTTTGCGGTTGCCGCCCAGGGTGATGTACAGGTAGTCGCGCAGCCAGGTGGACAGGCTGATGTGCCAGCGCCGCCAGAACTCGGTGATCGACTGGCTGATATAGGGCTGCTTGAAGTTTTCCATGAAGCGAAAACCCATCATCAAGCCCAGGCCGATGGCCATGTCGCTGTAGCCGGAGAAGTCGAAATACAGCTGCGCGGTGTAGGCCAGGGCGCCGAGCCAGGCATCGCCCGTGGTGGGGTTTTGCAGGGCGAAGCAATGGTCGGCGACCACTGCCAGGGTGTCGGCGATGAACACCTTCTTGATGAAACCCTGCATGAAGCGGGTGCAGCCTTCGGAGAACTTGTCCAGGGTGTGGGTGCGGTTGTTGAACTGGTCCGCCAGGTCGCGAAAGCGCAGGACCGGGCCGGCGATCAGGTGCGGGAAGATCGCCACGAACGCCGCAAAGTCGATGAGGTTGCGGGTGGCCGGGGTGTCGCCGCGGTAGACGTCGATGATGTAGCTGATGGACTCGAAGATGTAGAACGAGATGCCGATCGGCAGCAGGATGTGGGTCAGGATGAACGGTTCCAGACCGTAGGAGGTCATGATCGCGTTGATGCTGTCCACGCCGAAGTTGGCGTACTTGAAGTAGCCGAGGATGCACAGGTCGACGCCGACGCCGAGCAGCAGCCAGCGTTGGGCCGGCTTGGTCCGGACCCCGGCGGCGCCGACTTTCAGGCCGATCCAGTAGTTCCACAGGGTGACCCCGGCGAACAGCGCCAGGAAGTCCACCCGCCACCAGGCATAGAACACATAGCTGGCGATCAGCAGCAGCAGGTTGCGATAGCGTTGCCCGCTCAAGTAGTACAAGCCGAGAAAGATCGGCAGGAACAGGAACAGGAACACATTGGACGAGAAAACCATCCCGATCTCTCCATGTTTAACCAATAGTCAGAGGCCGGAGCCCCCCCAAACCCCCCACTGAAAAAACCGTGGGAGGCGTATTGCATTCATGACGCTCTCTGTAGCCGCTGCCGAGGTACGAGGCTGCGATGGGCTGCGAAGCGGCCCCTGGGGGCGGTCCTGCGGACCGCGTCGCAGCCTCGTGCCTCGGCAGCGGCTACAGGTGTAGGTGTTACGGGCCTGTGTTGCCTTTTTCATGGGCCGGGTCGTAGACCTTGGTCAGGTCGCCACCCAGGCGGAAAGTCTTGAACGGTTGCATCTTGTGCTTGCGCTCCAATGTCTCCGGAGCGCAGGTGTAGAGGCTGCAGTAGGGTTCCAGCCAGGCGAATTTCGAGTCGACCTTGAGGTCGGTCATGTCCTGTTCCTTGCCATTCTTCTGCTCGAAAAGCTCCGGGTCTTTCACCCCAGCCAGCACTCGGTCACCCAAGCGCTTGAGCGCGCTGTTGTTCTCCTGGCGCAGGTCGACGCCGTTGACCTGGGCGAAGCTGGCGATCATCGCCAAGGGCGGCAGGGCGTAGTTGTGGTACGCCAGGGCTCGTTGCTGGCGCTTGAGTTCGTTGGGCAAGAAGCCGTCGGCGTCGACCTGGTGGGCGCCGACCTTGTATTCCTTCACGGCCCAGTCGAACAGGTCGCGGCGGTTGGTGGCCACGGCGGTGGCCATCACCGACCAGGCGGCCCAGTAGGAGTGGTTGTTGGTCTTGTCCAGGGGCAGGTTGTCCCAGTCGCTGACGACCTGATCGGCCATCTTGCTGAACCAGGCCTCGATCTTCTGCGCCTGTTCCTGGTGGCTGGCCAGCGGGTGGGAGTCGGAGAACTTCAGCCGCAGGTAGGCCGAGGCCATGCTGCCCAGGGCCCATTTGCGCATGGACTTGCCGGTGTGGTTGAAGTCCTTGGACATCAGCGCGTCGGCCTGGGCCCAGGCGCTGAGCCAGGCGAGGGTGCAGTCCAGCTGTTGCGGGCGGCCGTCGCGCATGAACTGCATGACCCGCTTGCTGGTGCCGCGCTCGATCTTGGTGATGTCCGCGGTGGTGTCGCGAAAGGCCTGTTCGGACTGGGTGTTCAGGGTCGCCCGGGCCTTGTCCGAGCCTTCGTACTTGCTGCGAAACTGCAGGGCGCCGGTGTAGGGCGCCGGCATGGCGTCGCAGCCTTCGCTGTCGTCACCGCTCTTGAACTTGTCCACCGGGGCGTAATAGCCCTGGGGTGGACGCAGCGGCGCGGCGGCCTGGGCGCTGCCGGTGACCATGGCCAGCCCCAGCAGGCTGGGTATCAACAGGCGTTTCAGGTGTGTGCTTTGCATAGGTAACCTCATTGCCCGATCTGCGCGGTGCGTTGCTCGGCGCTCGGGAATACGTTGCGTTTGCAAATTTTCGCTTCGACCTTCTGCCCGGCAGTGCCCGCTTCCGGGCCCTGGATTTCGACTGCCAGCAGGTTCTGCGAGGCCCAGTCTTCGTCAGTGCGCAGTTCGAAGGCGAAGCGCCCGTCGGTGTCGGACGTTTCCGGTTTGTCGATCTTGATGTCCTCGTGGCGCCCGTTCATGTACCAGAGGGTGGCTTGCAGGGTTTTCACCGAAGGGTCGGCGAAGCGGATGTCGACCTGATGGCCGCTGTTGCGCAGGTCCAGGTTCTGGCTGTTGACCAGCAGTTCGTTCTTGCCCGGCTTGAGGGTGGTGCTGGCGCTCATCTGCGCAGCCTTGCCCTCGCAGCCGTTGTCCAGCAGGGCCATCATCTGCCGGTAGATGGTTTCCTGGTCCAGGCGGTACAGCGGCGAGAACTCCCAGATCAGGATCTTCGGCGGGCTCTTCTGGAATTCGTCGCTGCCCAGGTACTGCAACATCGAGCCTTCCAGGCCACCGCCGGGGAAGGCGACGTTGAGGATGTCGGCGCCGATGGCCTCTTCCAGAAAGCCGGCGAAGTTGTAGTTCTTGCCGCTGTGGCTGGTGCCTACGAGAGTGATCTGCGGGTTGCCGGAATCACCGAACAGGTCGCCGTCGCCGGCCTCGCCCTTGGGCTCGGTGGTGAACTGGTCCATGTACTGGATGGCGTAGCTGGTGCCGCACAGTTGCCCGGCCATGTTGTGCAGGGTGCCGGTCTTGCCCATGCGCCCGGACTTGTGGGTCTCGAATTCACGCCGTGGAATGTCGGCGAAGGCCGGCAGTTGCTTGACCTTGTCGGCGACGATCTTGGCGGTGCGTTGGGCGCCGTAAGGGGTCCAGTGCTGGTCGCCACGGAAGTAGAAATCGTGGGCCGGCAGGGTGTCGGGCAGTTGTTCGTTGGTCAGCGGCGACAGGTCCGGCACCACGTAGCCCATCTGCGCAAAGCGCCCGAGCATGGCCTGGTAGTTGTTCAGGGCCTTGTCGTAGTCGAAGCGGGCTTTCTCTGCCGGGTTGAGCTTGTTGCGGTTCACCAGGCCGCGAGTCGGCTGGTAGACCAGCACCAGTTCCACACCCTTGCTCTTGAAGGCTTGGTGCAGTTGCTTGAGGCGGCGATAGCCTTGCGGCGTGGTATCAAATTCGGTGCGCAGGTCTTCCTGGGTACGGAACAGCCAGTCGCCCTGAGCTTGCACCAGGGTGGTGAAGTTCTGCTGGTAGCGGGTGGTGTAGTTCTTCGCATCATGGGCGGCCGGGCACAGGTTGCAGCACGGCTCGGCGGTGAAGTTCGGCGCCTGGGGCTCAGCGGCACGGGCGCCGGCGCTGGCGGCGAGAATGCCGGCGGTCAGCGCCGACAGGCTCAACAGTTTGATCAGGTGTGGGGGCATGACAGTCATCCTCAATCGCGCATTTCGGTCTGGCGTTCGACAGGGTCGATCAGCACGGCTTTTTGCTGGCGCACCATCAGGTCGAGGATTTCATCCTGGCGTTCGCCAAGGATCCCCGAAAAGCTGATGCCGCTGCTTTTGGTGGGCGCGAGCATGGACACGCGATACAGCTCCACGCTCAACGGCGAGTCGATGGACAGCGGGCCGCTGCCATTGGCCGCCAGCTCGCCGCCGACCACGATCAGCGAAACCTGAGCGTCGAACGGGTCGAGCTTGATGTCGCGGTCGGTGTCGGAAAGGTCCTTGATGTGGCCGTAGACGCCGGTCAGGCCGTTGGCCATGGCGATGTTTTCGTACAGGCGGATGTTCACGCTGTTGCGAATGCGGATGCCGTGGCGTTTGTTGCTGATCACCTTGTTGCCCCACAGCAGGTTGTCGGCGCTCTCGTAGAGGGTGATGCCGTCGGTGTGGTTGCGGTAGATCTCGTTGTAGGCGATCAGGTTGTTGACGCTGTTTCGGTCGATCACCAGGCCCGAGAGTTTGTTGTCGTAGCTACGGTTGTTGAAGATGAAGCTGTCGTTCACTTCCCGGGAAATGATGATGCCGTGCTTCTTCTTGGTCCCGTGGACGGTGTTGTCGGCGATGATCAGGCCGTGGGAACGGTCGTGGGGGTCGATGCCGTAGACGATGTTGTCCTTGTAGGTGTTGCCCTTGACCACGAAGTCGCGGGTTTCGTAGCAGTAGAAGCCGTACCACATGTCCGAGAAATCCGAGCCGATGATCCAGCCGGTGGGTTCATCGCGCTTGAGCACCTTGGCCATGTTCGGCGTGTACTGGGAAATACTCACGCCGTAGGACTTGGAGTTGGCGTAGCCGAAGCTGGCCATCTGGCTGTTGACGATGTAAGTCTCGGTGCCGCCCCAGGCCAGCAGGAACGGGCGGAATTCCTTGGGCGAGCGGAAGGTCGCCGGGCCGTTGTCTTTCTCGCGCCAGCCGGTGACCTTGGTGTCGCGCACAAACAGCTGGCCATCGTTGACCAGGAACGAACCGCCTTCCTGGGACAGGCGCAGCTCCTGGGTCTGTTTGTCGATTTCCAGGATGCCCTTGCGCCCGACCACGATCGGCAGGCGCGCGAGGAATACACCCGGCGCGGTTTCGCTGATGTACTGCTTGGGCAGTTTCTTGGCCAGGTCCTTGAGGTTGATGTAACCGTCGTCGATAAAGATCGCCTGGGGAATGCCGTGCTGGCGCACCACCCATTCGGCCATCTTGTTGTCACCGCCGATAAAGTCTTTCAGGGCGTCTTCCTGCATCATCCGGCGCACGCTGATCTTGCCCGGCTGGCTGCGCACGATCTTCGCCGCAACGGCCTCGGCGGTGTAGCCGGAGAGGTCGGGCAGGGTCGGCGTGGCCAGGTTCAACGGCTCAGTGGGCGCGCTGCTGACGGTGTAGGTCTTGGCCTGTTGCAGTTCCTTGGCGACGATCGGCGCCTTGGCCGGCTCGACAGTGGCGAAAGCCGAGCTGCTGGCCAGCAACAGAGCGCCAGCCAACAGGCTGATGGCGCCTTTCGCAGCGGGGCTGTTCATGGGGTAGCAGTTCATTTCGGGCACTCCCTTCGCGGTTCGCATCAGAAGCGCCAGATCACGTCGATAAAGGCGCGGTGCATGTACGAGTCGACGTCTTTGCCATAGGCATCGCCGGGCTTGAACACGCCGCCACGAAAACGCACCAGGGCCGACGGCTCATCGATGGACTGGCTCAGGGCCGCCGGCAACAGGCCTTGCTTGAAGTACTTGGTGACCACCAGGTCCATTTCCTGCCCCAAGTCTTTCTTGCCGTCCTGCAGGGGCAGCGCGGTGCTGGAGAGCAGGTTGCCGTTGCCGTCATAGTCGTTGTCCACGGCGTTGATGCCGTTGCTGCCCACCGGCTTGTTGCCGTCCACGCGCCAGAACTTGTGGTAGATCAGGCTGGCGTCGTATTCATCGTTGAGCATCCAGGAGCCGAACAGGGTGGCGGTCTGCATGTTGTTCATTTCGCCGCGATAGGCTTCGCCGAAACGGTGCACGCGGGAGCGGGTGCCGGTGTAGTTGGAGCGGTTGCTTTCCAGGCCGTTCTGCTCGTAGTCGCCGCTGGCGCGGGCATAGGCGGCGCCGACTTGCCAGTTGGGGTCCAGGCGCAGGCGTACGCCCAGGTCGGTGGCCCAGCCGTCGAGGTTGTCGCTGCGCTTGGCCTGGGCCGGGCGGTTGCCATTGGCGTCCAGTGCGTTGACCGTGTCGCGCTCGCCGCGCATGCCGGTCAGGCTGGCCCAGTAGTTGACGGTGTTGGTGTTGCGCCAGTTGTAGGCGTCGCTGTCGGCGGTGAGGCCGAGCCAGGTGAGGTCGCCGTTCTCTTTCTTGTCCAGGGAATCGGCGGCTTCGCCGGGCACCGGATAGTCGAGCTTGCCGTCATCGTGAGTGTGATGACCGCGAATCCCCACCCAGTTGCCTGGGGTCCACTGGTAGGCCGCGTCGCCGTAGACGTGCAGGCGGTCCTTGTCCTTGGGCGCCAGTTCCTTGAGGTCGGTGCGGTACTCGCTGAAGCGCTCGGCGGCGCCCACGTTGGCCCGCAGCA
Source organism: Pseudomonas sp. B21-059 (assembly GCF_026016285.1). Taxonomy (NCBI): domain Bacteria; kingdom Pseudomonadati; phylum Pseudomonadota; class Gammaproteobacteria; order Pseudomonadales; family Pseudomonadaceae; genus Pseudomonas; species Pseudomonas sp. B21-059. The sequence goes on from NZ_CP087201.1 coordinate 1,130,052, forward strand.
AGGTGGTGTCGAAGGTCCAGTTCAGGGCTTCGATGTTGGTGTCGCGCCACTGGCCGTCGTCGTTGCGCAGGCGTTGGCGGCCCAGTTTCAACTGCTCGCCGGGGTAGGGCGTGAAGCCGCTGTAGCCGATCCAGAACTCGCGCAGGGCCAGGTAGTTTTTCTGGGTCTTGCGGTCGTCGTTGCTCGACTGCTGGCTGCCGTCGGCGTCCGACTGCTGCAGGGTATCGGTTTCGATGATGTCGGTGGAGGTCACCGCCTGGCCCATGGCGTAGGCGCTCCAGGCACCGCGTTCACCGTAGACCCACGGCCGCAGGTCCAGGCCCAGGCCGTTGACGTCGCCGCCGCTGAGGGTGCCCAGGTCGCGATCATCTTCGGATTGGCCGGTGATCTTCACTTCCAGGCCGAAGTTCTGGGTATCGGTCATTGCCGCCAGGGTCGGGTTGGACCAGAGCATGGCAAAACCCAGGGCTATGCCCAGTTTCGACAGGCTGAAGCGCTTGCCTGTAGGCGCTGTCGCAGGAGGTGTATTGAGTGGGGGGAGCGTCATAGGGTTTCCTCGCCGTCTTCTTCTTGCAGGGCGTGCAGTTGCAGCGCGTTCTGGCTCAAGGCCCCACGCACGGCCTGCTCTTGTTGCAGCAGGCGTTGGGCTTCGGCGCGCTGTGCAGGCGGCAATTGGCTTTCCAGTTGTTGCGCCAGTTCGTTGGCCTGCGGTGTGTTCTGGACCTTCGCCAGTTGGCTGAAGACGTAGGCGTTGACTGGGTTGGGCTTGGTGCCCTTGCCCTGGGAGAACAACTGGGCAATGGCGAAGTCGGCGCTGTTCTGGCCGTTGCGCGCGGCGGTCAGCAGGTGGTCCAGGGCCTTTTGTGGGTGGACCTGGCCCAGGTAGCCACGGCGGTAGATCTGGCCGAGGTAGTAGTCGGCGGCGACTTCGCGGCCCACGGCTTTCTGGAAGTGTGCTTCGGCGACCTTGGCGTCGGCCGGCACCCATTTGCCTTCGTAGTAGAGCTTGCCCAGCAGCAGTTCGGCGCGGGGCTGGTCGGCGGCGCGGCCGTTGTCCAGGTACTGCATCATCTTGTCGACGTCACCCAGTTCGGGGAAGTCGTAGAGCAGTTGGGCCAGGCTGACCCAGGACGCCGGGTAACCCGGAGCGACCTGCTCCAGCAGGGCCTGGGCGGTTTTTTCATCCGGCTTGCCCAGGCTTGCATCGCCCAGCACGCGGGCCACGCTGTCGACTCGCTGGGCGCTGACCGTGCCACGGCTGTAGCCGGCCTGCAGTTGCTTGAGCAGCTCGGCCTGTTGCTCCGGCTGGCCGCGTTTTTGATAAACGGTCGCCAGTTCCACGTAGCAGATGTCGGTGCTGTTGAGCGCGGCCTTGCAGATGCTTTCCACCTCGGCCAGGTGCTGGTCGTAGCTGCCTTGGGTGCGGTACAGCAGCACCTGGGCCAGGCCGGCTTCCGGGTAACCGGCGCTGCGCCATTGGCTGATCTGCTGCTGGGCGTCGACGTTGGGGAAGCTGTGGGGGTATTGCAGGTACAGCATCGCCAGGGGAATCAGGGTGTTGCCTTCACCGTTGGCAAAGGCTTTTTTCAACAGGCCTTCGGCTTCGTGCTGCTCGGCTTCGGTGGAACCGGGCTTGGCCACCAACAGGCGGCCGAGGCGCGCCTGGGCCCGGGGCGACACATCGGCTGCGGCGCGATAGGTGGCCTCGGCCTGCTTGATCTGCGCCGGGTCGCGGCTGTCCACCTGGATGTCGGCCAGGCCTACCTGGGCCTCGCTGTAGCCCAGGTCCGCCAGTTGCCGGTAGTTCTGTTCGGCCAGCGCGGTGTCGCCGCGCTTCAGGGCTTCGTTGGCCAGGCGCTGGTCCGGCAGGCCGGCGCAACCGGCCAGGGCCAGGGCGGCGACCAAGGGCAACACCGAACCCTGTAGCCGCTGCCGCAGGCTGCGATCGAGCGCGCAGCGCTCGTGCCGGTTGTCGGGGAGCATCGAGTCGGCCGGATGGCGTCCGCTGCGCGGCCGGGCGCAGCCTGCGGCAGCGGCTACAGGGAGCTGGGTAGGCACTGTCATGGTTACAGACCCGCAGCCATGGCTTTGTCGATCAGCCAGTTCATCGAGGGGCCGCGGTCGCTGCTGACTTCCACCGGGCGCCCGGCGAAGGCGCTGCTCAGCGGCGCGTCGGGCTTGATCTGCACGCGGATGTCAGAGGACAGGTCGCTGCTGTTGAGGCTGGCGCTGCTGACGATGGTGCCGGTGCGTACTTCATCCTCGCCGGCGATCTGGAAGTTGACCCGGGTACCCGGGCGCACGTCGCCGAACTGGCGGTAGGAGAAGCGCGCCTCGACGTTGGCCTGGCTGTTGCGGGGCACCAGTTGGAAGATCACGTCGCCTTTGCTGGCGTACTGGCCGTCGGCGACCATTTGCTGGGCCACGGTGCAGTCGCAAGGGGAGGTCAGGGTGCCGGTCATTTGCTTGCCGAACAGTTCCTCGACCTTGGCCGGTTGCAGTTGGTCTTCAGCCAGGTGGCCTTTGAGCACGTCGAGCATGCTGGTGCTGAAGGTGGCCAGTGGCGCGCCCTTGGCGGCGATGCCGTCGCTCTGCACCAGGCTTTGCACAGTGCCGTCGCGCGGCATAGTGACGTTCATCCCCGGGACGCTGACCAGGCCGGCCTGGGCGTGGCTGACGAAGTACATGCCGTACACCGACTTGAGGATGAAGCCGAACGCCGCCAGGCCCACCACGAAGATCCCGGCGCTGAAGGTCACGGCCCGCAGGCGGCCCATGGCGGTCATGCCGCTGCCGCTGTCCTTGACCTTGCGCGCCTTGGTGAAGTTGTCGCGCTGTAGGGTGGCGAGCACGTCGCCCATGCTGACGATGTCGCCGGCCAGGTGCGAGGTGATCAGGTGGCGCAGGGTGGAAATGTCCTGGGGCTCGAGGTTCTGGAACTGGCAACCGACGCGCCCGTTCTGGCGATCGAAGGAGCGGATTTGCAGCTCCACATCCATGGCCAGGCCGAGGTTGTCGATGACAAATTGCAGACGGCCCTTGTGCACGGCACCCACGGTCAGCATCTGCTGCCCGGCGTTGAAGCTCAGGCCGCCGGCCGAGAGGTCGTGGACCCGCACTTCCAGGGGCTTGGCTTCGTTGCCGAAGAAGCGCAGCTTGGCCGGGATCTTGACCCGGGCGTGCTGGCGTTGGGCTTCGGATTCATGCACTACATTGACGTTCACGGCGGTGTTCATAGGGTCGATTTCCTAGTTAATTCAGGCAAGGCGGTTCAGACCATCAGCAGCAGGACAGCGACGAACACGCTGCCGGCCGAGAAGGTCATGGTCCGAGACGACCAGGTGTTGAACCAACGTTGAAAACTGGCCAGGTCGCGGGTCAGCTTGGTGTCCTGGCGGGTCCAGGATTGCTGGTCGAGGCGGAAGAACACGTAGATCTTCACCAGGGCGCCGACGATCTGGTTGTAATAGAGGATCAAGGGGTAGGCCGGGCCGATGCGGTGCCCCGAGCAGGACAGCAACAGGGTCAGGATCAGGCGGGTGATACCGATCCACAGCAGGTAGGCGAGGATGAAGGCGGTGCCGTACTTGACGCTGGCGATGATCGCCACGGTCAGGCCCAGCAGCGAGGTCCACATCGACACGCGCTGGTCGAACAGCACCACGCTGGTGAACAGTCCCAAGCGCTTGACTCCCAGACCCAAGGCCCGGGCGTTCTGCCGCAGGTTGTTGCCGTACCAGCGGAACATCAGCTTGCGGCTGGCCTTGATGAAGCTCTTTTCCGGCGGGTGTTCCACGGTGTTGATCGCCGCGTCAGGCACGTAGAAGGTGTCGTAGCCCAGGCGCATCAGGCTGAACCAGCTGGACTTGTCGTCGCCGGTGAGGAACTTGAAGCGACCCAGGCGCCAGTGCTGCAGGGAGTCGCTTTCCACGTCGGCGATGAAGTCCGGGTCGGTGACCACGGTGGCGCGGAACACCGACATGCGCCCGGTCATGGTCAGCACGCGCTTGGACAGGGCCATGGAGCACATGTTGATGTGGCGCTGGGCGAAGCGCAGCTTGTGCCATTCGCTCATGATGTAGCCGCCGCGCACTTCGCAGAATTCGTTGGTGGTCAGGCCACCGACGTTGCCGAACAACTGGAACCAGGGCACGGTCTTGCGCACCACGCCTTCGCCGAGCACGGTGTCGCCGTCGATCACCGCCACCACGGCGCGGTTGTCCGGCAGGTGGCGGGAGATGGCGCGAAAGCCGAAGGCCAGGCCGTCGCGCTTGCCGGTGCCGGGGATGCGCACGAAGTCCAGCTTGACCCGCTCCGGCGGGTTCATCCGTGCCCACAGGCTTTTCACCAGCAGCTCGTCGGACATTTCCACGATCGAGCAGACCACGGTGGTGGGGAAGCCGCAGTCGATGGCTTCGCGGATCACCGAGCCGTAGACCTGGGCGGTGGTCAGCGCATCGATGCGAAAGCTGGTGACCATCAGGAACACGTGGGACGGGTCGGCCGCGCTGCCCAGCTTGCGCACCTTGCGCCGCAGGTGCGGGTAGACCACGTAGAGAAACAGCATGCCGCGCACGAAGTGCGTGGCACCCATGGAGTAGCGCCAGATGCCCACGGCGCCAATCAGGAAAATGAAGTCCTTGGACTGCGAGTCGAAGGTCGATGCGGGCAGCAGCAAGGCCATGCCCATCAGCAAACTCAAGTAAAACAGCCAACCGGCGGCCTGAAGCAGGCCGTGCTTTAGCCTGTGCATAATCTGCGTCCTAAAATTCTAAGCGGTACCCTGTAGCCGCTGCCGTAGGCTGCGATAGGTCCGCAGGGCCTCGAGATGCCCTCGGGAGCACGCCCCTTCGGGGACGATCGCAGCCTGCGGCAGCGGCTACAGGCGCATGCCTTTACCAGCAGATCCCTTCGGTTCGGCCCTGGACGCTGGAGGCTTTGGACATGAAGCCCACCAGGTCGATGACCTGCTTGCCGTGGGGCACGTCCTCGGCCAGGGCGCGGAACTTCTCGTCGCGGTTGCCGAGGATGATCAGGTCGGACTTGCCGATCACCGCGTCGAAGTCCGAGTTGAGCAGGGACGAGACGTGGGGGATCTTCGACTCGATGTAGTCCTTGTTGGCGCCGTGGACTCGGGCGTACTCGACGTTGCTGTCGTAGATGCTCAGGTCGAAACCCTTGCCGATGAGCATTTCCGCCAGTTCCACCAGCGGGCTCTCGCGCAGGTCGTCGGTGCCGGCCTTGAAGCTCAGGCCCAGCAGGGCGACCTTGCGCTTGTCGTGGCTGGACACGATGTCGAAGGCGTTCTGTACCTGGGATTCGTTGCTGCGCATCAGCGAGTTGAGCAGCGGCGCTTCGATGTCCAGGGAGCTGGCGCGGTAGGTCAGGGCGCGCACGTCCTTGGGCAGGCACGAACCGCCGAAGGCGAAGCCGGGGCGCATGTAGTACTGGGACAGGTTGAGGGTCTTGTCCTGGCAGACCACGTCCATCACTTCACGACCGTCCACACCCACCGCCTTGGCGATGTTGCCGATCTCGTTGGCGAAGGTGACCTTGGTCGCGTGCCAGACGTTGCAGGTGTACTTGATCATCTCGGCGACTTCGATGTCCTTGCGGATGATCGGCGCGTCTAGCTCTTCGTACAGCGCTTGCAGCACGTCACCGGAGGCTTGGTCGAACTGGCCGATCACGGTCATGGGCGGGAAGTCGTAGTCCTTGATCGCGGTGCTTTCTCGCAGGAACTCCGGGTTCACCGCCACGCCGAAATCCACCCCGGCCTTCTTGCCCGAGCAGTCTTCGAGAATCGGGATCACCACGTTTTTCACCGTGCCCGGCAGCACCGTGCTGCGCACCACGATGGTGTGGCGGGTGGCCTTGTCGCGCAGGACGAAACCGATCTCGCGGCACACCGATTCGATGTAGTCCAGTTCCAGGTCGCCGTTCTTCTTGCTCGGGGTGCCGACGCAGATCATCGACAGGTCGGTATCGCGGATGGCTTCGGCGAAGTTGGTGGTGCCGCGTAGACGAGCGGTCTGAATCCCTTGCGCCAGAAGTTCACCCAGACCCGGTTCAACGATCGGCGATTTACCGGCGTTGATCAGGTCGATCTTGTCTTTGGAGATATCTACGCCAACCACTTCATGGCCCCGTGCGGACAGGCAACCGGCACAGACTGCACCGACGTAACCCAAACCAAATATGCTGATGCGCATCGCATTTACCTCTGTGTTATTCACGCCATTAGATGGCCGGAGTTAATGTTTGCCAGCTGTTATTGCGCACTCGGAAGTACAACGAAGTACGTTGTAGGGCCGCGTGCAGGCAGACTAAGTTCCGAGTGTCTAAATATATGCACTCAAGTTGTGCGCAACCGATCCTTGTTGTTCTGATTTGCCCTTGAATGTTGCCGGCGGCTCCTGCTGCAGGGTTCGCGAGAAAAACCATCCGGTATCCTTCGAATGGCTGAATGCCACGTAATACGGGCTTTTCAGTTGATTTTCGCGGTCCTTGAAGGCCAGCTTTTCCTTGGCTCGTTAGGGGATAGTTGTGGTGCCTTATCTCCTGTTGTTTACCCTTTAGTTTAAGTTTGTGACTCATTGGTCAAAGGTGGACGTAACTTGATTAGTCTCACTTGAGTCCGTGTAAGTCATCTCCTACAAGCTCGTTGAGAATCGTTACCGGTGGTATGAGCGGTGTCCGCAGGCATAGTTCCGGCCCGCTCATCCTGTTTTGCGAAATTTCTTGAAATATTGAGAAAGATGGCACTGCTTTCAAACTGATAGCACTTAAGGTTTGGGCCTTTAGTTGTGGGGAGTTGAAGCGCGGGGATACTTTTGTGCCACTACCTAATAAAAAAAGTGGTGCCACTACTGAAAAAAATCACTGTTGTCGAGTGAAAGAAAAGTTATAGAAATAGATGAAGATTTTATGGCGCCAAAAAAATGGCTAAAAGGAGGCGGGGAATGTGCGAGTGATCACATTCTGGCGCGCTCGCCGGGTGGCAACGAGCGCGGCAGGGGAACGTTTTACTCCGGTGCGTGGTCGCGCAGGAATACCAGGTTGTCGGCTTTGGATTGCTCCGCGCTGAAGCGATAGCCCTGGACGTCGAATTGCTTGAGTTGTGCGGGATCGTTGATGCGTTCCTGGATGACGAAGCGGCTCATCAGGCCCCGGGCCTTCTTGGCATAGAAGCTGATGATCTTGTACTGGCCGTTCTTCAGGTCCTTGAACTCGGTGTTGATGATCCGCGCGTTCAGGGCCGTGCGCTTGACTGCCGAGAAGTACTCGTTGGAGGCCAGGTTCAGCAGCAGATCGTCGCCCTGATCGGCCAGGGCCTCGTTCAGCCATTCACTGATGCGCGTGCCCCAGAAGGCGTACAGGTCCTTGCCACGGGCGTTGGCCAGCTTGGTGCCCATTTCCAGGCGATAGGGCTGCATCAGGTCCAGGGGGCGCAGCAGGCCGTACAGGCCGGAGAGCATGCGCAGGTGCTGCTGGGCGTAGTCGAAGTCCGCTTCGCTCAAGGATTCGGCGTTGAGCCCGGTGTAGACGTCGCCCTTGAAGGCCAGCAGCGCCTGCTTGGCGTTGTCCGGAGTGAAGGCTGGGGTCCAGCTGCCGAAGCGCGCGGCATTCAGGCCGCCGATCTTGTCGGACACGTGCATCAGTTCGCTGATCTGCGCCGGGCTCAGTTCCCGCAGTTGCTGGATCAGTTCCTGGGAATGGTCGAGGTATTGCGGCTGGGTAAAGCGCGGGGTGACCGGCGGCGTCTCGTAATCGAGGGTCTTGGCGGGTGAAATCACCATCAGCATGAGTCGTCTCCTTTTAGCGTCGGGGGATTCTATTGGCTCGGGCGTTCGGACTCCACCTATCAAGGCGATAGCTGACGCGTGGCGGATGCCTTCGCTGCGCGGCATATCGGCTATAGTGCCGCGCGGGTTTTGTTCTGGAGGCGTCTCTTTTGCGTATCGCGTTTTTCTTCTCGGCCTGGCTTCTGAGTCTCAGTGTGCTGGCGGCGCCCAATGATGTGGCGACCCTGGATCGCAGCACCTGGCCGGAAAAGCTCGACAATCCGACCCTGTTCGACGTCGCCTCGCGGGCCGAGATCCTGACCTTTGCCCGCGCCTTGCTGGTCAGCGAGGCCTGGGACGAGGCGTCCCTGAAGCAGCGCCTGGGCTTGCGCATGATCAACATGGAGGCGATCAACGAACTACGCGAGCATCTCTGGAAACGCCTGCTGGACAACTACAACTTCGCCCAGCAGAGCTGCGACCAGGACGCTTCGTTCTGCTACCTGGTGGAAAACATGCAGCAACTGCGCAAGCAGGCCGGCAAGTTCCACCTGGCTGAGGATTCCTACTACGCCCGTTGGGGCGAGCCGAGCCGGACCTTCCATGAGCAGTACCTGGACGAATTGCTGCGCAAGGCGGCGCTGGCTCCCCAGACCAGCAGCGAGGTGCTGCGCTACGGCGACTACGAGCGCAATGGCGACGAACTCAACGACCGGCTGTTTCTGCTGACCTTCGACAGCGCCGCCAACCTGGCGCCGGACAACACGCCCTGGCTCACCAACTACCTGCGCAAGGCCAATCTCAGTGGGACGTTCTTTGTCCTGGGCAACGACATCCAGAGTCGCCTCGACAAGGCCTCGGTGGCCAGCCTGCAATCGCTGTACTCCAGGCAGTGCGTTGGCGTGCAAGGCTGGGAGTTCCGCTCCCACAGCCACTGGCAGGACTGGCAGTATTCGATCCAGCGCAGCGCCGATCTGGTGAAGAGCAAACTGCCGGAAAACTATGTGCCCTTGTTCCGCCCGCCCTTTGGCCAGCGTCGTGCCGATGCCGAGGGCTTCTTCAATGCCCAGGGCATGCAGGTGGCATTGTGGGACATCGACGCCCAGGACGGTGCCGGCAAGCTCAAGGCCGAGGACAGTGGCCAGCGGGTGCTGACCTTGATGTTGCTATGGCGGCGTGGGGTGATCGCTTTCAATGCCAAACAGGACGGGGTCAAGAGCAGCTTGCCCTGGCTGCTGGCGCAGACCGCGCAAAGTGGCATCGGTTGGGAGGATTGTCAGGACGCGTTCCGCTGAAACGGCCAAGTGCCCGTAAACACGGGGCGTGAGCGGAAAAGGGGGCGGATTTCGGCGGGATTTCGAGGCAGGCGGACTTCCGACTTTAACGGTGAGCGGGCGGTGCGCCAAGGGCTTTTCGTCACCCTGAAAAATAAACATCAAAAAAGCGTCAAAGTGCGTTTTCCTGTCACGGTTTTTGGAGTATTACGAACTCAGACCGCCGAAACCTGCGACACAGGTGGCGTCTCCCAAGACTCCTCGTGTGTGCAGCTCACCTGATACCCCTGCGGGTGAATTCGGTGGTCATTCGAGGCGCGATACCTCATGGTATTGCGTCGACTGGCTCCCACATAAGGTGACCGAGTATGGATGACCACGGACGTAGCGCTTCCTCCAACCAGCCAATCCTTTATGTACTCGATACCAATGTATTGATTCACGATCCCAACGCCTTACTGAATTTCGAAGAACACCACGTCGCCATCCCCATGACCGTCCTTGAAGAGCTGGACAAGCTCAAGAGCGGGCATCACAGCGTTGCCGCCGAATGCCGCCAGGCGATCCGCCTGATCGACAAGACCCTGGGCGAGGCTTCCCCCGAGGATGTTGAACTGGGCGTACCGATTCAGCGCGGCAAGAGCGGGCCCAAGGGCTTGCTGTCGATTCTGATGAGCAAGCGCAACGAGCCCAACAGCCTGTTGCCGGAGAACCTCAACGACAACATCATCATCAACCAGTTGATCGACCTGCACGCGCGCAACAAGGACTTGCCCGTGGTGCTGGTGACCAAAGACATCAACATGCGCCTCAAGGCGCGGGCCTGCGGGATTGCCGCCGAAGACTACAGCACCGACCAGCTGGTGGACGACGTGTCCCTGCTGCCTAATGGTTTTCACAACATGAGCGGCTCGTTCTGGGACCGCGTAAGCAAGGTGGAAACCCGTCAGGATCACGGCCGCACCTGGCACCAGGTGCAGTTGATCGACAACTTGCCGGCGGTGCATATCAATGAATTCATCATCGACGAACAGGGCTTTGTCGGCTGGATCAAGGAAATCCGCGCCGATGTGCTGCTGATCCTCGATCTGCATCAGGAACCCCTGTTGCATCAGGAAGCCTGGGGCCTGAAACCGCGAGACATCTACCAGGGCCTGGCGCTGTACGCGCTGCTCGACCCGGACATCCACCTGGTCAACCTGTCCGGCGCCGCCGGCTCCGGCAAGACCATCCTGGCCCTGGCTGCCGCCATCGAGCAGACCATGGTCAGCAAGCGCTACCGGCGCATCATCGCCACCCGCAGCGTGCAGGGGCTGGACCAGGAGATCGGCTTCCTGCCGGGCACCGAGGCGGAGAAGATGGAACCCTGGCTGGGCGCCATTACCGATAACCTCGAAGCCCTGCACATGGATGACGAGAACACCCACGGCAGCGTCGACTACATCCTCAGCAAGGTGCCGTTGCAGTTCAAATCCCTGAACTACATCCGCGGTCGCAGCTTCCAGCAGAGCCTGATCCTGATCGACGAATGCCAGAACCTTACCCCGCACCAGATGAAAACCATCATCACCCGTGCCGGCGCCGGTTCCAAAGTGGTGTGCCTGGGCAACCTGGCACAGATCGATACCCCTTACCTGTCGGCCACCAGCTCGGGCCTGACCTACCTCACCGAACGCTTCAAGGACTTCCCCAACGGCGTGCACATCACCCTGCAAGGGGTGCCGCGCTCGATCCTGGCGGAGTACGCGGAAAGCCATCTGTAACGTCAATTCCTTCCAGCACGGGCGGCCTTCGGGTCGCCCGTTTTGCATTCGGCCTGGGGCACTGGGTTATTCTGCGGCTCCCCGCCGTAGAGCGCTTCCCAGTTGGAAAACACCGGATGACCCGTGTCTCCCTGCGCAATATCGATCTGAATCTGTTGGTGGTACTCGATGCCTTGCTGACGGAAAAGCACGTGACCCGCACTGGCGAGCGCCTGCACCTGAGCCAGCCGGCTATCAGTCATTCCCTGGGCAAGCTGCGGGTGCTACTGGATGATCCGTTGCTGATCCGCCAGGGCAACGACGTGCTGCTCAGCCCCCTGGCCCGCAGCCTGCAGGCGCCCCTCAAGGAGATTCTCAGTCAGATCGAAACCCTGTTCGGCAAGTCCCTCGACTTTGATCCGGCCACCTCCCAGCGGATCTTTCACCTGGCGATGTCGGATTACGGTGCGGCGATCGTGCTCCCCAGGTTGCTGGTGCGTCTGCGTGGCGAAGCGCCCTTGATGCGCCTGGTGGTGACCCAGGGCAGCCGCCACGAGATGTTCGAGCAGATCACCCAGGGCAAGATCGACCTGGCCCTGGGCGTGTTTCCCACCTCCTCGGACGAGATCGTCAAGGAAGTGCTGTTCGAGGAAACTTTTTCCTGTCTGGTGGACGGCGCCACCCTTGAGGGCGACGGCGGCCTGGACCTGACGCCCTATCTGCAGCGTCCCCATCTGCAGGTGTCGATGGACGGCTGTTTCAATGGTGAAGTCGATCACCGCCTGGGGGAGGAGGGACTGCAACGGCAGATCGCGGTCAGCGTGCCCCACTGGGGCATCGCGCCGGGGATGATCCGCGGCACCGACCTGATTCTTACCGTGGCCAGCCGCACCCTGGACGAGATTCCGCTGCCGGAAGGGCTGCTGCGGCTGACCCCGCCCTTGAACATTGCGCCCTTCAAGTTCGTGCAGATCTGGCACTCGCGCTTGAGCGATGACCCGGCCCATCGCTGGTTGCGTGAACAGGTCAAGCTGGCCAGCGTGGCCAAGGCCTGAAGTGACGCCTCAGCCGCGGATGGTGATGACGAAACCGCCGATCACCACCAGCACGCCGATCAGCTTCTGCAGGCTGATGTCCTTGCGTGGCAGACCCACCAGCCCGAAGTAGTCGATGATCAGCGAGATCAGCAACTGGCCGATGATCACCACCATGATGAAGTTCAGCGCCCCCAGGCGTGGCGCCATCAACAGGGCCACGGTGATGTAGAGCACTCCAGCCAGGCCGCCCATCCAGATCCACCAGGGGCCTTGCAGCGCGGCCATGAGATTGGGCTTGGGCACTTTGATGAACAGCAGCAGGCCCCCCAGCACCAGCAGGCTGACCAGCAGGGAAACGCCGGTGGCCCACAGTGGATGCCCGAGCAGGGTGCCCAGGCGGGCGTTGGTCCCGGCCTGGAGGGGTACGGCGAAACCGGCGAGCAGGCTGAGCAGGATCGAAACGAACAAGGCCATGAAGCGACTTCCTTTTGCGGGTTTTTGCGCTGTTGTACGTTTATCCGCAGTCGGGCTCCAATTCGTTGTTTTGATGCGGGTTATTCGCCAGGCTGATTGCCGGTTGGCGCTGCCAAACGCCGGGCAGATGCCCCGTGCGAAAAACTGACCCGCAGGTTTACAATCGGCCCACCTGATCAGGAGTAACACCGTGCTGACTCATCTCGATTCCCAAGGTCGCGCCAATATGGTCGACGTCACCGATAAGGCCGTGACCTTCCGCGAGGCAGTGGCCGAAGCCCGGGTGCGCATGCTCCCGCAAACCCTGCACATGATCGTCAGTGGTGGTCACCCCAAGGGCGACGTGTTTGCCGTGGCGCGCATCGCCGGAATCCAGGCGGCGAAGAAAACCAGTGAGCTGATTCCCCTGTGCCATCCGTTGATGCTCACCAGCGTCAAGGTCGAGCTCAGTGCCGAAGGCGAGGACAGTGTGCGCATCGTGGCGCGTTGCAAGCTGTCGGGGCAGACCGGGGTGGAGATGGAGGCGTTGACCGCCGCCAGCGTCGCCGCGCTGACAATCTATGACATGTGCAAAGCCGTGGACCGCGGCATGACCATCGAAGGCGTGCGAGTGCTGGAGAAATCCGGCGGCAAGAGCGGCGATTACCGGGTGGCTGACGCATGAGGATCTCGGTGAAGTTCTTTGCCCGCTACCGTGAGGCCCTGGGGCTCGATGGCGTGCTTGTCGAGGGCGACTTTGCCTGTGTCGACGATGTGCGCCAGGCGCTGTTGTCCCGTGACGGGGCCGCCGTGCTCGCCGAACAGAACCTGATGTGCGCCCGCAACGAAGAGCTGTGCCAGCTGGACGAGCCCCTGGCGGACGGCGATGAAGTGGCGTTCTTCCCCACAGTGACCGGAGGCTGAGATGGCGATCCGTGTGCAATCAGCGGCCTTCGATCCCGGCGCCGAAGTCAACGCCATGCACGCCGCCGATACCGGGGTTGGCGCGGTGGTCAGCTTTGTCGGCTACGTGCGCGACTTCAATGACGGTCAGGACGTGCACGGCATGTTCCTGGAGCACTACCCGGGCATGACCGAAAAGGCCCTGGGCAAGATTGCGGCTGAAGCCGAGCAGCGCTGGCCGCTGTTGCAACTGGAGGTGCTGCACCGCATCGGCGCCCTGGAGCCGGGCGAGCCCATCGTGTTCGTCGGCGCAGCCAGTGCCCATCGCCAGGCGGCGTTCGAAGCCTGCGCCTTTGTCATGGATTATCTGAAGACCCGGGCGCCGTTCTGGAAAAAGGAAAACACCGCCGACGGCCCCCGTTGGGTAGAAGGCCGCGACAGTGATCACGCGGCGGCCGCGCGCTGGAAAGACTGAGCCCCTGATGCTGGCCGGCGGCGCCTGAGCCCGCCCCAATTCAACCTGTAATCGACTGCGACTGTTCCCGCCGACCGCTGGGGATAAGTCGCTGTGCGCGCCGTTGACGATATGTACGTAAAAGTCCAGTATGGATTTACAAGTACAAATACAGCGTCCTCCGTTTCATCCTTTCCTTCTGTCTTGCCAAACCAACAACAACCCGCGAGAGAACGAACATGAAAAAATTCCCCCTCATCAGTGGCCTGGCCTTGAGCTTGTTGGCGTGCAGCAGCCTGATGGCTGCCGAGAAAACCTTGCGCCTGGGCATCGAGGCGGCATATCCGCCGTTCGCCTTCAAGACCGCCGACGGCAAGATTGGTGGCTTCGACTACGACATCGGCAATGCCTTGTGCGCGCAGATGCAGGTCAAGTGCGAGTGGATCGAGGGCGAGTTCGACGGCCTGATTCCCTCGTTGAAAGTGAAGAAGATCGACGCCGCGCTGTCCTCCATGACCATCACCGCGGAACGGCGTAAATCCGTGGATTTCACCCACAAGTACTACTTCACTTCGTCGCGCCTGGTGATGAAGAAGGGCGCGGTGGTGGATGACCAGTACGCCAGCCTCAAGGGCAAGACCGTGGGCGTGCAGCGTTCCACCACCACCGACCGTTTCGCCACCGAGGTCTTCGAGCCCAAGGGCATCAAGGTGGTGCGCTACAGCAACAACGAAGAGATCTACATGGACCTGGCGGCCGGGCGCCTGGACGCGATCTTCGCCGACACCATTCCCCTGGAGGATTTCCTGTCGATGCCGCGGGGCGCCGACTACGCCTTTGTCGGGCCCGAGTTGAAAGATCCCAAATACGTTGGGGAAGGCGCCGGGATTGCGGTGCGCAAGGGCAACAGTGAACTGGTGGGCGAGCTGAACAAGGCCATCGATGATATTCGCGCCAATGGTGAATATCAGAAGATCCAGGCCAAGTACTTCAAGTCGGATATTTACGGGGATTGAGACGTTGGGGCGTTCTTGAGGACGCCTTCGCGAGCTCGCTCCTACAGGTGTTGTGCAAGCCGTGTAGGCGCGAGCCTGCTCGCGAACCTTTATTGGCCCTTCAATTCCTTCAGGTGCTTGTACACCGTCGCCCGGCCCATGCTCAGTACGTTGGCCACGTAGTTGGAGGCGCTCTTGCCCTTGAAGGCACCTTCGGCGTGCAGAGCCAGTACCAGTTCGCGCTTGTGTTCGCGGGTCAACAGGTTCAGCCCCAACTGGCGCTCGCGCAGCCAGTTGTGCAGGAAGGTGTTGATGCGTTCCTGCCAGTCGTCGCGAAACAGTGAATCGGGCTGGGGAATCAGCTTGCTGGGTGAGAGAAACAGGTCCAGCGCGGCCTTGGCATTTTCGAACAGCGAGATGTTCAGGTTGATGCACAGCACGGCCATTGGCTGGCCCTGGCTGTCGCGCAGCACGCTGCTGAGGCTGCGGATCTTCTGGCCGTCCCAGTTGAGCTTTTCATAGGGACCGATATTGCGTTCGCTGCTGTCGCCGCTGAGCAGGTCTTCCAGGGCCGCATCGTCGCCCACTTCGCGCTTGGACAGATTATTGGCGATGTAGTCGATCTTCTGGGTGCGCAGGTCGTGGAGCACCACCTCGGCATGGGGGAAGAACAGCGTGGCAATGGCGTCGGCAATCGCCCGGAAATTATCCAGGGCTGGGTCCTTTGCGAGTGAGGTCATGGGTCGTACTCCAGGCGGCTTCAGCGCCCGCCGTTAGCGGGCGCTGGGAGTGTGCCGCAATCGTTTGGGCGCGTCACCCCGCAGGCGGGTTCAACCGAGGCGGGCAGGGGAGAGCATGGCGGACTCCAGGCCGAAGCGGGTCAACTGCTCCGGCAGGGGTTGGCCACGCACCAGGGCGGCGCTGGCCTGGCCCATGGCCGGAGAGGTCTGGATGCCGTAGCCGCCTTGCCCGGCGACCCAGAACAGCCCGGGCACCTGTGGATCAAAACCGGCCAGCAGATCGCCGTCGCTGACAAAGCTGCGCAGGCCGGCCCAGGTCCGGGTCGGACGACGAATGCTCAGGGTGGTGGCTTCTTCGATCTGGTAGATGCCCAGGGCAATGTCCAGCTCTTCGGGCTGCACATCATGGGGCTCCACCGGGTCGGCGTTGGCCGGCGAACCGAGGAACATACCGGCGTCGGGCTTCATGTAGAAGGACTCGTCCAGGCTCACCAACATCGGCCAGCGGTGAGTATCGACCCCTTCCGGACCGGCGAAGATAAAGGCCGCCCGGCGCTTGGGTTGCAGGCCCAGGGGGCGGGCACCGGCCATCGCGCCGATCTGATCGGCCCAGGCCCCGGCAGCGTTGATCAGCACCGGCGCGCTGAAGCCCTGGCCGCTGGTTTGGACCTGCCACAGCCCTTGTTCATCACGGTGCAGCCCCAGCACTTCATGGTCGGTATAGACCTGGCCCTGATGGCGGCGGATGCCCCGCAGGTAGCCCTGATGCAGGGCGTCGGTGTCGATGTCGCTGGCACTGGGGTCGTAGAGGGCGCCATGGACCTTTTCGCGACGCAGGATTGGCAGGCGAGCGCAGGCTTCGTCGGCACTGAGCAGTTGCATCTCCGGCACCGTGGCCTTGGCGCTCAGGTACTGGTTGTTCAGTTCGGCCGGATCGCCGGTGAAGTCCACGGTCATTTCCCCTCGTGGCGTCAGCAGCGGGTGGTCGCAGAAGCCCTCCGGCGGATGGTCGAAAAAGTCCCGGCTGGCCAGGGTCAGGGCCCGCACCTGGGCGGTGCCATAGGCGGCGGTGTAGAGCGCGGCAGAGCGGCCGGTGGAGTGATAGGCCGGATGGGATTCGCGCTCCAGCACGATGACGCGGCCGTGGCGCGACAGCCAGTAACCGGTGGAGGCTCCGGCGATACCGCCGCCGATGATGATGAAATCTGCCTGGATCATTCAAGGCTCCTGGAAAAGTGCAAGTGACAGGCCCTTAGTGCGGGTGCCGCAGGTGGTACAGGGCATTGGCCAGGGCGATGTCTTCCAGGCCCAGGCCGATGGAGCGGAAGAACACATGGCGCTCGGCGCTGGGGCGTTGAGCCTGGTTGCTCAGCAGCTCCGGCAGGTCGCCGAGAATCGCCGCGTTGTCCCAGCCGTGCTGTTCACCGGCAATCAGCATCTCGCCGGCCGAGCCCGGGGTGGTACGGCGATAGTCACAATAGACCTGCATCTGCTGCAGTGCGGCGGGCGGCACTTCATGGGCCCGTGGCGCATTGGTGCTGATGGAGGTGATCAGCGCCGGCTTGTTGAGGGAGCGTGGGTCGATGACCGGTCCGGCGGACGAAGTGCAAAGCATGATCACGTCGGCATCTTCG
The DNA here is from genome assembly GCF_026016285.1 of Pseudomonas sp. B21-059. NCBI lineage: Bacteria > Pseudomonadati > Pseudomonadota > Gammaproteobacteria > Pseudomonadales > Pseudomonadaceae > Pseudomonas > Pseudomonas sp. B21-059. The sequence goes on from NZ_CP087201.1 coordinate 1,147,068, forward strand.
ACAGCCTCTTCAAGCTGCGGGACGATTTGCAGGCGCGGATCGAGGGCCTTGAGACGCGCAAGCTCCTCGGCGGATTTGCTCGCCAGGCTTGGGGAAAAGAGGCGGATGCTCTGCCAGGGGCGCAGGTCTTTCACGTAGTGCAGGTGAGCCTGGGCCACGGCGCCGCTGCCGATGATTGCCAGGTGCCGGGCCTCGGGCGTGGCCAGTGCATCGACGGCGACCGCCGTAGTGGCGGCGGTGCGTGCGGTGGTCAGTTCGGCGGCGTCGCACAGCAGCAGGGGCTGGCCGCTGTCCATGGACATCAGCAGGGTCCAGGCGGTGACCAGCGGGCCTTCGGCGCGAATGATGTAGGGCGAGGTCTTGACCCCGTAGACCCGATCTTCAGCCAGCACGCCCAGGTAGTTGATGAAGTCGCCGGCGCCCTGGGGAAACTCCACCAGCTGTTGTGGCGGTTGTGCGGCGTGTCCGGCGGCCAGGTCGCGAAACAGTTTGCGCAGGATCTGCGGGACGTCGATTTGCGCGAGCAACTGGCGGGCTTCGGTCTGGGCAATCAGGTAGGGCGTGCTGGGCATGTAGGCGTTCCCAAGGAATTAAACTTATTTGTCCATTATGGACTTTTAGTTTCCTTGAGCAACATCCAGGCGAAAAAAAACGCAGCCGGTGATGGGCTGCGTTTTTTCGGCGCGTCTGTTATCAGGCTTGCGGGCGTTTGCGCTCTACTGGGCGCAACAGCTCGGCCGGCGGCATCTCGCAGCTGATCTTGCGCCCCAGCAGGGCTTCGATCGATGGCAACTGATAGGAGTCGTCCTCGCCGGCGAAGCTGATGGAGACGCCGTCGGCACCGGCACGCCCGGTACGGCCGATGCGGTGCACGTAGTCGTCCGGCACTTCCGGCAGGGTGAAGTTGATCACGTGGCTGATGCCGTCGATGTGGATGCCGCGGCCGGCCACGTCGGTGGCCACCAGGACCCGGATCTTGCCTTCGCGGAAGCCTTCCAGGGTCTTGATCCGCTTGTGCTGGGGCACGTCGCCGGACAGCTGGGCGGCGTTCACGCCGTCGCGCACCAGGCGTTCTTCGATGCGCCGCACTTCATCCTTGCGGTTGGCGAAGACCATGACCCGTTCCCAGCCGTTGTCGGTGACCAGGTTGTACAGCAGCTTGTACTTGTCGGCCCCGGCCACGGCATAAATGTGCTGTTCGACGTTTTCGCTGGCGACGTTCTCGGCCTCGATCTCGACGATCGCCGGGTCGGTGGTCCACTGCTTGGCCAGGTTCATCACGTCTTCGGTGAAGGTGGCGGAGAACAGCAGGGTCTGGCGCTCGCTCTTGGGCGGAGTCTGGCGAATGATCTGCCGCACTTGCGGGATGAAGCCCATGTCGAGCATGCGGTCGGCTTCGTCCAGCACCATCACTTCGACCATGTCCAGGTGCACGTCACCGCGCTGGTTGAAGTCCAGCAGGCGGCCCGGGGTGGCCACCAGGATGTCGCAGTGGCGAGCTTCCAGGTGCTTGAGCTGCTTGTCGAAATCCATGCCGCCAACGAAGGTCATGACGTTGAGGCCGGTGTATTTGGTCAGGGCCGCGGCGTCCTTGGCGATCTGCACCACCAGTTCCCGGGTCGGGGCAATGATCAGTGCCCGTGGTTCGCCCATGTAGCGCTCTTTCGGCGGCGGGGTCTGCAGCAACTGGGTGATGATCGAGATCAGGAACGCGGCGGTCTTGCCGGTGCCGGTCTGGGCACGGCCGATGGCGTCTTTGCCCGCCAGAGTGAAGCCCAGTACCTGGGCCTGGATCGGCGTGCAGTAGGGAAAGCCCAGGTCCTGGATGGCGTGCATCAGTTCCGGAGCGAGCTTGAAGTCGTGGAAACGGGTCTTGCCTTCCTGGGGTTGCACCACGAAGTCTTCGAGTTTCCAGGTGCTGACCGCTGGTTTTGGCGGCCGCGGGCGCTGCGCTTGCTCAGGTTTGGGTTGCTCGGCCTTGGGCTTCTCTTGGCGCGGTGCTTTGGGAGCGGAAGGGGCGGCCGGTGTGTTCACCGGTTCTTTTTTAGCTGCGGTAGCAGGTGCGCTCCGCTCCGGCTGACGGCCGTCATTGCGGCTGCTGGAACTGGGGGAAGGGGCGCTGGGGCTTGGCGCGAGCGGCTCAGCCTCGCTTTTACCGAAGATTTTCTTGAGTGCTTTGAGCACGGTCATCTCATCAATTGGTTAAGGAATGTACGCCGGCCAGTGTAATGCAAGAAACGGGCGCGGCGTAGTCTGTTGCTTGTGGTCCTGGCGCGAGGCACTTTTTCTAGCGCAAACGCTCGCTCAGCCAGGTGCCGATATCACGGATTTCTTCCGGTAACACCTCGTGTCCCATTGGGTATTCCTGCCATGTCACGGTGACACCGTGCTGTTTCAGGTACTCGTATGCGGTGCGTCCCATGGCGTTCTGCACCACTTCGTCGTACTGGCCGTGCAGGGACAGCACCGGAATCCGCTGTTGGCTGGCGCAAAGTTGCAGTTCATCGCTGAAGGTCGGGGCATAGGTGGAGAGGGCAAGTACGCCACCCAAGGGACCCTGCCATTTGAGGAAGGCGGTGTGCAGTACCACGGCGCCACCTTGGGAGAAACCCGCGAGGAAAATGCGCGATGCGTCTATTCCGCTTGCGCGTTGCTCTTCGATCAGTCTGATGACCTCGTCAGATGATTCTTCGAGCTGTTCGCGACTGATCGCGCGAGCCGGGCTCATGGCCAAAATGTCGTACCAGCTGGGCATGGCGTATCCGCCATTGATGGTCACGGCGCGGGTCGGTGCCTGGGGCAGGACGAAGCGGGTGCTCAAGAGTTTTTCCTGCAGCATCTCGGCCACCGGCAGGAAGTCGTAACGGTCCGCTCCCAGGCCATGAAGCCAGATCACACAGGCATCTGCGGGCTTGCTGGGCTGAAGAATCAAGGGCTCGGTCATGGCTGCTCCATTTATGTGCGTGCGCGCCGATTGAGTGCGAGGTTAAGGGGCGCGCCCGGTTGATCGGTGAAGAAGATGTCGCACGGTTGAACGTTTTGCTATTGACCACTGGCTGAAACGCTTTAGCCGAAACTGTGGTACGGGCTTTGCTATGGCTCAGAAAGAGGAGCGGATGTGATAGCACGCTCTGCCGGCGGTAACACTAACAGGCTACCGCGGGCGATGGCATACCCCACCTCCTCTGATACCGGTTCGCCTACGGCCGCTACGGGCTCTGTGAACTGCAAAGGGCTAAAGCCCGTTCGGCCGATTGGTGAGATGTAGGTCCCCCATTACGTGGATTTCTCCTACTAGACTCATAGCGAAGGTCTTACGCCGCTTGACCCTATAAAAAGCCGACGCGGGTCAACAGCGCCTCATGAGGGTGCGGCAGGACTCAAGCTCCGACACAACAAGAGCAAAACTGGAGGTTTGAATGAAGATGTTGAAATCCACCCTGGCCGTCGTTACGGCGGCCACGGTACTGGCTACAAGCGGTTTCGCACAGGCGGGTGCGACCCTCGATGCAGTACAGAAGAAAGGTTTCGTACAGTGCGGCGTCAGCGATGGTCTGCCGGGCTTCTCGGTACCGGACGCTACCGGCAAGATTCTCGGCATTGACGCCGATGTCTGCCGTGCCGTGGCCGCAGCCGTATTCGGCGATGCGACCAAGGTCAAGTTCAGCCAGCTGAACGCCAAGGAGCGCTTCACTGCGCTGCAATCCGGCGAGATCGACGTGCTGTCGCGCAATACCACCTGGACCAGTTCCCGTGACGCGGGTATGGGCTTGATGTTCGCCGGCGTCACTTATTACGACGGCATTGGCTTCCTGGTGAACAACAAACTGGGTGTAAAAAGTGCCAAGGAGTTGGACGGTGCGACCATCTGTATTCAAGCCGGTACTACCACCGAGCTGAACGTGTCGGACTACTTCCGCGGCAATGGTCTGAAATACACCCCGATCACCTTCGATACTTCCGATGAAAGCGCCAAGTCCCTGGAGTCCGGTCGTTGCGACGTGCTGACCTCCGACAAGTCCCAGCTTTATGCACAGCGCAGCAAGCTGGCGACTCCGACCGAATACGTCGTACTGCCGGAAACCATCTCCAAGGAGCCTTTGGGCCCGGTGGTGCGTAAGGGCGACGAAGAGTGGTTCAGCATCGTCAAGTGGACCCTGTTCGCCATGCTCAACGCCGAAGAGGCGGGTATCACTTCGAAAAACGTCGAAGCTGAAGCCAAGTCCACCAAGAACCCTGATGTAGCACGTCTGCTGGGCGCGGACGGTGAATACGGCAAAGACCTGAAACTGCCGAAGGACTGGGTAGTACAGATCGTCAAGCAAGTAGGTAACTACGGTGAAGTGTTCGAGAAAAACCTCGGCAAGAGCACGCCACTGGCCATCGACCGCGGCCTGAACGCGCTGTGGAACAACGGCGGCATCCAATACGCACCACCTGTGCGCTGATGGTTCTATCACCCGGCGGGCCAACCGCCGGGTGATGTTCTGTTCCATTATTCCTGGGGCACTTCATGCAAAATTCAATCGGCGCACCCAAGCAGAGGCTTAGCCTCAGCGATCCGCGTGTGCGCGCCTGGCTGTTCCAGATCATCACCCTTGTGGCGGTGGTTTCGCTGGGCTGGTTTCTGTTCGACAACACGCAAACCAACCTCCAGCACCGGGGTATTACCTCGGGTTTCGACTTTCTTGAGCGCAGCGCCGGTTTCGGTATCGCTCAACACTTGATTGCCTACACCGAAGCGGACAGTTATGCCCGGGTCTTCGTCATTGGTCTGCTCAATACACTGCTGGTGACCTTTATCGGGGTGATCCTGGCAACCTTGCTGGGGTTCATCATCGGGGTGGCGCGGCTGTCGCAGAACTGGATCATCAGCAAGCTGGCGACGGTGTATGTGGAAGTGTTCCGCAACATTCCGCCGCTGCTGCAGATCCTGTTCTGGTACTTCGCGGTGTTCCTGACCATGCCGGGGCCGCGCAACAGCCATAACTTCGGCGACACCTTCTTCGTCAGCAGTCGTGGCTTGAACATGCCGGCGGCGCAGATGGCTCCAGGGTTCTGGGCGTTCTTTGCGAGTGTGGTGCTGGCCATCGTCGCCATCGTGCTGATGTGCCGCTGGGCCAACAAACGCTTTGAAGACACCGGGGTGCCGTTCCACAAGTTCTGGACTGGCCTGGCGTTGTTGCTGGTGATTCCGGCGCTGTGCGCGCTGGTCTTCGGCTCGCCCGTGCATTGGGAGTTGCCGAAGCTGCAAGGCTTCAACTTCGTCGGCGGCTGGGTACTGATCCCCGAACTCTTGGCCCTGACCCTGGCCCTGACCGTCTACACGGCGGCGTTCATCGCCGAGATCGTGCGTTCCGGGATCAAGTCGGTCAGCCACGGCCAGACCGAGGCAGCCCGTTCCCTGGGCCTGCGCAACGGTCCGACCCTGCGCAAGGTGATCATTCCCCAGGCCTTGCGGGTGATCATTCCGCCATTGACCAGCCAGTATCTGAACCTGGCGAAGAACTCGTCCCTGGCCGCCGGTATCGGTTACCCGGAAATGGTTTCGCTGTTCGCCGGCACGGTGCTCAACCAGACCGGCCAGGCCATTGAGGTCATTGCCATCACCATGAGCGTGTACCTGGCAATCAGCATCAGCATTTCCCTGCTGATGAACTGGTACAACAAGCGCATTGCGCTGATCGAGCGGTGAGGAAGCGCCCATGACGACTCATACTTTCAAGCCCGATATGCCGCCGCCCAGCCGCAGTATCGGCGTGCTGGCGTGGATGCGCGCCAACATGTTCTCCAACTGGCTCAACACCCTGTTGACCCTGTTTGCCTTCTACCTGATCTACCTGGTGGTGCCGCCGATCCTGCAGTGGGCGATCCTCGACGCCAACTGGGTCGGCACCACCCGTGCCGACTGCACCAAGGACGGTGCCTGTTGGGTGTTCATCCAGCAGCGTTTCGGCCAGTTCATGTATGGCTACTACCCAGTGGAACTGCGCTGGCGGGTGGACCTGACCGTGTGGCTGGCGGTGATCGGCGTGGCTCCCTTGTTCATCTCGCGCTTTGCTCGCAAAGCGATCTACGGCCTGTGTTTCCTGGTGTGGTACCCGGTGTTGGCCTACACCCTGCTGCACGGCGGCTACCTGGGCCTGAGCACCGTCGCCACCAGCCAGTGGGGCGGCCTGATGCTGACTTTGGTGATTGCCACGGTGGGCATTGCCGGGGCCTTGCCCCTGGGCATCCTGCTGGCATTGGGACGACGTTCCAACCTGCCGGCGATCCGAGTGGTCTGCGTGACCTTCATCGAGTTCTGGCGTGGCGTGCCGCTGATCACGGTGCTGTTCATGTCGTCGGTGATGTTGCCGCTGTTCCTGCCCGAGGGCATGAACTTCGACAAGCTGCTGCGGGCGTTGATCGGGGTGATCCTGTTCCAGTCGGCCTATGTGGCCGAGGTGGTGCGTGGCGGTTTGCAGGCCATTCCCAAGGGCCAGTACGAAGCGGCGGCCGCCATGGGCCTGGGTTACTGGCGCGCGATGGGCCTGGTGATTCTGCCGCAGGCCCTGAAGCTGGTGATCCCCGGGATCGTCAACACCTTCATCGCCCTGTTCAAGGACACGAGCTTGGTGATCATCATTGGCCTGTTCGACCTGCTCAACAGCGTCAAGCAAGCCGCCGCCGACCCCAAATGGCTGGGCATGGCCACCGAAGGCTATGTCTTCGCGGCCCTGGTGTTCTGGATTTTCTGTTTTGGTATGTCCCGCTACTCCATGCATCTGGAGCGTAAGTTGGACACAGGCCACAAGCGTTAGGAGTACCTCCATGAGTGAAGCGAACAAAAAGCCTGTGGGCCCTGAAGGCATTATTCAGATGCAGGGTGTGAACAAGTGGTATGGCCAGTTCCACGTGTTGAAGGACATTAACCTCAACGTCCAGCAGGGCGAGCGCATCGTCCTGTGCGGGCCTTCGGGCTCGGGCAAATCCACCACCATCCGCTGCCTCAACCGTCTGGAAGAGCACCAGCAGGGACGCATCGTGGTGGACGGGGTGGAGCTGACCAACGACCTCAAGCAGATCGAGGCCATTCGCCGGGAAGTGGGTATGGTGTTCCAGCACTTCAACCTGTTTCCGCACCTGACGATCCTGCAGAACTGCACCCTGGCGCCGATGTGGGTGCGCAAGATGCCCAAGCGCAAGGCCGAGGAAATTGCCATGCATTACTTGGAGCGGGTGCGGATTCCAGAGCAGGCCCACAAGTACCCGGGCCAGCTTTCCGGTGGCCAGCAGCAACGGGTGGCGATTGCCCGGGCGCTGTGCATGAAACCCAAGATCATGCTATTCGATGAACCCACCTCGGCCCTGGACCCGGAAATGGTCAAGGAGGTGCTGGACACCATGATCGGCCTCGCCGAAGACGGCATGACCATGCTCTGCGTGACCCATGAAATGGGTTTTGCTCGCACCGTGGCCAACCGGGTGATCTTCATGGACAAGGGCGAGATCGTCGAGCAGGCGGCACCGAATGACTTCTTCGACAACCCGCAAAATGATCGCACCAAGCTGTTCCTGAGCCAGATCCTGCATTGATCCTGATGCAGGGCCCGCGCTGACGATAAACCCGGACTGGTTCCGGGTTTATTTTTGCCCGGCGTTCAACCGCCGGCAGCGCCGAGCTGTTGTTCGGGTTGGTCGCTGGAGGCAGAAGGCGCCCGCTGTGGTGCGCTGAGTTCCAGTACGTCCTTCATCAACTGTGGGTGGCGATCCAGCAGGCGCATCAGCACGTACAGCGGTTGGGGCACGCCGACTTCGCCGCGCTCGTAACGGGAAAAGGCGTTGTGCCCGCCACCGGACAGCAGTTTGACCGCCTCTTTCTGCGAGAGGTGCAACTGGCGGCGGATGCGCTTCATGTCGGCGGCGACGCTCTGCCGGTACTCTTCCAGCAATTGGTCGCCCGCGGCGGCGTAGCGTTGTGCACTGGCGGCGTCGAATTCGATTTCACCGCATTCCTGGCATTCCCAGCCCGCCAGGCCATGGAGGTGACGCTGTAGGTGCCGGTAGTCGATGAGCTCGCTGCGCTGCTCGAACGCCAGCATGCCGGTCGGAGCGCCGCAGCTGTAGCATTGTTGTCGTTTCAAGTCTCTGCCTCCTTGAAGGAGATCACGGGAGGCCCTGCACCGGGGCGGTAGGTGACCTTGATGTAGAGCGTCCAGTTAGCGATACGGGTGTAGTACACGTCCTGCCACAGCCGATGATCGCTATAGGTGGTCATCGATTTATAGAACAGGCTGCCCTGGAGTCCGGCTACTACTCGTTGCATGGCGGCCAGGGACAATCCGAGTTCCCTGCCGCAGCGCAATGCGCTTCGAGTGAAGGCTTGTGCTCCTTGCCGAACGACCTGTGCCTTGATCAGCGACAGGTCGTAATGAGGTGTTTTCTTTTCCATGAGACACCCTTGAGGTTTGATCGAAATTACCCTTATAGGGTTTTTTGTCAAGGCCTGATTGCAATGGCGAAAGTGCCTCCTCCAGCCTAAATCGTTGAACTCTCGGAAAAGCCTGAATACCATGTCGGGCAATTCGTCCGATGATTGGATGAAAGAGTGAGTTCAATGAGCGAAATTTCCCCCCTGATCAAACGTTCCCTGGTCGACCAGGCCCTGGAACAGTTGCGCCTGCGCATCACCAAGGGCGCCTGGGCCGTCGGCCAGCGCCTGCCCACCGAGCCGGAGCTGGCCAGTGAGCTGGGCATCAGCCGCAACACCGTGCGTGAAGCCATGCGGGTGCTGGCGTTTTCCGGGTTGATCGAGATTCGCCAGGGCGATGGCAGCTACCTGCGAGCCGTGGCTGATCCCCTGGACATGCTCCAGGCCCTGTCCCAATGCTCTCTGGAGCAGGCCCGGGAAACCCGACAGATCCTTGAAGTGGAGGCGGTTGGCCTCGCGGCCCTGCGTCGCACCGACGAGGACCTGCGCGCCTTGAGCGAAGCCTTGCAGGCCAGCGGCGGGCATTTTCATGGCGATCTGGAAAGCTACATCGCCTGCGACCTGGTGTTTCATCAGGGCCTGGTGGATGCCGCGCACAATCCGACCCTGAGCCAGCTGTACCGCTATTTCTCCAGTGTGGTGGGCGCCCAGTTGCGCCAGGCCTTGACGGTTACTCCGCGCCGCCAGGACGTCTTCGATCTCCACCAGCATCTGCTGGACGCCATCGAGCAGGGCGACCCCGAGCGGGCCAAGCACCTGTCCCGCCAGTTGATCAACGAATCCTGAACCCGAGACCTTTATGTCCAACCAGCAGTCCCCTCCGAACACCCCGTCGCCTCCCGAGTTGTTGATCGATGCCGAGGCCGATGACGAAGAAGTCCAGCAGGCCCCGCCACCTTTGCGGCGGCCCTGGCTGTTGCTGTTGGGGCTGATCCTGGTGGCGTTGAACCTGCGTCCGGCGCTGTCGAGCATGGCGCCGTTGCTCAGTGACGTATCCCAGAGCCTGGGCCTGTCGGCCGCCAAGGCGGGATTGCTGACCACTTTGCCGGTGTTGTGCCTGGGGCTATTCGCGCCTTTGGCGCCGCTGCTGGCCCGACGTTTCGGCGCCGAACGGGTGGTGCTGGGGATTCTCCTGACCCTGGCCCTGGGCATTGTCCTGCGCAGCTCGCTCGGTGAGTTCGGGGTCTTTGCCGGGAGCATCCTGGCCGGGGCCAGCATCGGCGTGATCGGGGTGCTGCTGCCGGGCATCGTCAAGCGCGACTTCGCCCGGCATGCGGGAAGCATGACCGGGGTCTACACCATGGCCCTGTGCCTGGGGGCAGCCATGGCGGCAGGCGCGACGGTGCCCTTGAGCCACCACTTCGATGACAGCTGGGCCATGGGCCTTGGCTTCTGGGTGGTGCCGGCGTTGATGGCAGCGCTGTTCTGGTTGCCTCAAGTGGGGCAGAAACACGGTGCCCACCATGTCGCTTTCCGTGTGCGCGGGTTGCTGCGTGATCGCCTGGCCTGGCAGGTGACCTTGTACATGGGCTTGCAATCGTCCCTGGCCTACATCGTGTTTGGCTGGTTGCCATCGATCCTGATCGGTCGTGGGCTGACTCCGACCCAGGCCGGACTGGTGCTGTCGGGTTCGGTCATCGTGCAACTGGCCAGCTCCCTGGCGGCGCCCTGGCTGGCGACTCGCGGCAAGGACCAGCGTCTGGCCATCGTGATCGTCATGTTGATGACCTTGGGCGGTCTGTTCGGTTGCCTGTATGCACCGCTTGATGGCTTGTGGGGCTGGGCCATTCTGCTGGGCCTGGGGCAAGGAGGTACTTTCAGCCTGGCCCTGACGCTGATCGTCCTGCGCTCACGGGATACCCATGTGGCCGCCAACCTGTCGAGCATGGCCCAGGGCATCGGCTACACCCTGGCGTCCATGGGGCCGTTTGCCGTGGGGCTGGTGCATGACTGGACCGGCGGCTGGAACGCCGTGGGCTGGATTTTCGCGGTGTTGGGCAGCGGGGCGATCATTGCCGGGCTGGGCGCCGGCCGCTCGCTGTATGTGCAGGCGCAAAGCGAGAGGATCTGAGGAGCGTCACTGTCGGTATTTGCACGGCAAATGCCGATAGTCTTCTTTGGGCGTGCGGATTATTGTGCTGGCATCCCTTTGTCCTTCCGGAGTCCGCCCATGAGTGATGCCCACCGCGTCCTGATCACTGAGTTCTACCAGGCCTTCCAGCGGCTCGATGCCGAGGCCATGAGCGCCTGCTATACCGAGGACGTTGTATTCAGTGATCCGGCCTTCGGCGAATTGCGCGGACGTGACGCCGGCGACATGTGGCGCATGCTCACCGCGCGGGCCAAGGACTTTTCCCTGACCTTCGATCAGGTACATGCCGACGAGCATTCGGGTGGCGCGCACTGGGTCGCCACCTACCTGTTCAGCCAGACCGGCAACACGGTGGTCAACGATATCCAGGCGCGCTTCGTGTTTCGCGATGGCAAGATCTGTGAGCACCACGACCATTTCGACCTGTGGCGTTGGGCGCGCCAGGCCCTGGGGGCCAAGGGGCTTTTGCTGGGCTGGACGCCGCTGCTGAAAAATGCCGTTCGCGCCCAGGCCCGTAAAGGCCTCAAGGCCTTCCAGAGCGGTCGCTGAAAGCCATCCTCTGCTAAGATCGCGGCTTGTTATCCACAGGCCCCGATGGTTTTTGTGAGCAGCCCCGATCCAAACCCCGTGATTGCCGCCGAACTGCCCGCGCCTGCCAGCAAACCCTGGTTTGTGTATCTGGTGCGTGCGGCCAATGGCGCCCTTTATTGCGGCATCAGCGACGACCCGGTGAAGCGCTTCGCCAAGCACCAGAGTGGCAAGGGCGCGCGTTTCTTTCTCTCCAGCCCGGCGGTGGCCCTGGTCTATACCGAAGCTTGTCGGGACAAGAGCGAGGCTCTGCGTCAGGAGCGGTTGATCAAGAAGCTCAGGAAAAGCGCCAAGGAGTGTCTGGTGGCGTCTGCCGGGGCAGCAGCATCAATCTGACTGATAGGTGCTCATCAGTCGGATCGGTAGGCCGTCCATGGATTGCGCGCTAAGCTCAGCGCTTTCCCTCTTCCGGCGGACCCCAGCATGTCAGAGTTGATCCTGCACCATTACCCGACTTCTCCCTTCGCGGAAAAAGCCCGTTTGCTCCTGGGCTTCAAGGGCCTGTCCTGGCGCTCCGTGAAGATTTCCCCGGTGATGCCCAAGCCTGATCTGACCGCCCTGACCGGTGGCTATCGCAAGACGCCGGTACTGCAGGTCGGTGCTGATATCTACTGCGACACGGCTTTGATCGCCCGGCGTCTGGAGCGGGAAAAGGCCTCGCCGGCGCTGTTCCCCGAAGGCCAGGAAATGATCAGCGCGACCTTCGCCGCCTGGGTCGACTCGGTGGTGTTCCAGCATGCGGTGACCCTGGTGTTCCAGCCCGAGTCTGCCGCAGCACGTTTCGGCAAGCTGCCGCCGGAGGTGGTCAAGGCCTTCATGGCCGACCGCGCCGGGTTGTTCAGTGGCGGCAGTGCCAGTCGTCTGCCCCTGGAAGTGGCCAAGCATCAGTGGCCGACCATCATGGCGCGTTTGGAGCAGCAACTGCAGCGCGAGCCGGGGGACTTTCTGTTTGGTGAGCCCTCGATTGCCGATATCGCCCTGGCGCACCCGCTGTGGTTCCTCAAGGGTACGCCGGTGACGGCGCCGCTGGTGGACGAGTATCCGGCGGTATCAGCCTGGTTGGCGCGAGTGCTGGGCTTTGGTCACGGCTCCTTCACCGAAATGAGCGCTGAAGAGGCCCTTGAGGTGTCGCGCGGTGCGACCCCGGCGCCGCTGCCGGATGAGCGGTTTGTCGATCCCAATGGCTTTGTGGCAGGGCAGCAGGTGGTGATTGCTGCGACCGACTATGGAGTCGATCCGGTGGCGGGCGAGTTGCTGTTTGCCGGTACTGAAGAGTTGATCCTGCGCCGTGAAGATCCACGTGCCGGCGTGGTCCACGTGCACTTCCCGCGGTTGGGTTTCCGTATCCAGGCGCAGTGACTCACACCTGTAGGAGCTGGCTTGCCAGCGAAGGCGTCCTCAAGATCGGTGCACGATCTGCCGGCCCCTTCGCCGGCAAGCGCCGCGTCGGCTCGCCGGTTCCTACGGTTGCAGCGCCGCCATGATGGCATCGGGATCATAGGTGCGGAGCAGGGTTCCATTCACATCCAGGATCGGAATCCCGGCACCGCCCAGAGCGGTATAGGCCTTACGCGCCTCTGCGTCTTTCTCGATGTCGAACTCCCGATAGGGAATGCCCTTCTGATCGAGAAAGCGTCGGGTAGCCTTGCAGTAGCCGCACCAGTCGGTGGCGTACAGCACCACCCGGGCCTGGCTACGGATCTCTTCGCTGACCACCGCCGAAGGGTTGAACAGCCGCTCGATCTTGCCCCAGTTCTGATAGACCACAACCACCAGCAGGATCAGCAGGAACTTCTTCAGTACTCCCTGGAGCATCAGTTGCGGCGCTTGAGCTGGTCGGTCAGCTGGGTCGGCAGGCCCTTGATGATCAGGGTCCCGGCTTCTTCGTCGTACTCGATCTTCGAGCCCAGCAGGTGGGCTTCGAAGCTGATGGACAGGCCCTCGGCGCGACCGGTGAAGCGGCGGAACTGGTTGAGGGTGCGTTTATCCGCAGGAATTTCCGGCGATAGCCCGTAATCCTTGTTGCGGATGTGGTCGTAGAACGCCTTGGGGCGGTCTTCGTCGATCAGTTCCGAGAGTTCTTCCAGGCCCATGGGTTCGCCGAGCTTGGCTTGGCTGCTGGCGTAGTCCACCAGGGTCTTGGTCTTTTCCCGGGCCGACTCTTCCGGCAGGTCTTCGCTTTCGACGAAGTCGCTGAAGGCCTTGAGTAGGGTGCGGGTCTCGCCCGGACCGTCGACGCCTTCCTGGCAGCCGATGAAGTCGCGGAAGTACTCCGAGACCTTCTTGCCGTTCTTGCCCTTGATAAAGGAGATGTACTGCTTGGACTGCTTGTTGTTCTGCCACTCGGAGATGTTGATCCGCGCGGCGAGGTGCAGTTGGCCCAGGTCCAGATGGCGCGACGGGGTCACGTCCAGTTGGTCGGTCACCGCCACGCCTTCGCTGTGGTGCAGCAGGGCGATCGCCAGATAGTCGGTCATGCCCTGTTGGTAATGAGCAAACAGCACGTGGCCGCCCACCGACAGGTTGGATTCCTCCATCAGCTTCTGCAGATGCTCCACCGCCACCCGGCTGAACGCGGTGAAGTCCTGGCCGCCGTCCAGGTACTCCTTCAGCCAGCCGCTGAAGGGGAAAGCGCCGGACTCGGGATGGAACAGGCCCCAGGCTTTGCCCTGTTTGGCGTTATAGCTTTCATTGAGATCGGCGAGCATGTTCTCGATGGCCGCGGACTCTGCCAGTTCGGAGTCTCGGGCATGCAGAACTGCGGGGCTGCCGTCGGGTTTTTTGTCGATCAGGTGGACGATGCAATGACGGATCGGCATGGGCTTCTCGGCTGATTGAAGGGGGAGGGCGGACTCCCCGAAAAAGTGCCCAGTGTACCGCACCCGTTGGTTTTGGCGCGGTTTGCCAGGCGATGAACGGCCTGTCGGTAACGCTTATGCATTTTTTTACCGATTTAGAGCAATAAAGCTGACCAAATGGCTAGGTAGAGGCGGATATTTCCCCGTCTGTGTGCTAGTTTTGCCCCGTCTTACGCGATGTCTCAGCGTTAAGCGTGCATTCAGCATTTGTCGGGTCGAACCAAACCCTGATTTCGGTATCTATAACCCCGATCTGTCGTGGTTGTAACCGGGGTGCCAGATTCACAAGATCTGGCTCGATGGCTGACACTGCACTCTGCAATCCAAATGAATTTGATAGGGAAGGAACACCACAATGGCTATTACTAAAGACCAACTGATCGCTGATATCGCTGAAGCTATCGACGCGCCGAAAACCACCGCGCGTAACGCTCTGGACCAACTGGCCCAGATCGTTGCTGATCAATTGGAAAATGGCGGCGAAATCACTCTGCCAGGTATCGGCAAGCTGAAAGTGACCGAGCGTCCTGCCCGTACTGGCCGTAACCCATCGACTGGCGCTGCCATCGAAATCGCTGCCAAGAAAGTTATCAAGCTGGTTGTGGCTAAAGGCCTGACCGACGCTGTTAACAAGTAAGACTTGCAGTGAAACCGTGCTCAGAAGTACTCCGGGCACGGTTTGTGTGACACCGATTCACGCAAGGTGAATCGTCTTTGAATCTCCCGCCTCTCTAGCTCTTCCTAACCCAGCGTTCCTGACTCCAGGCCTGTTGCTGTGCCTTGTCCTTGAAGGTCCAGGCGACGAAGCGGCTCTGTTTCTGTCCCTGGGACATCTCCACCACCTGGCTTTCCAGGGCTCCGGCCTTTTTCAGCGCGCTTTCAATCGCCGGCAGGTTCGAGGCCTTTGACACCAGGGTGCTGAACCACAGCACTTGCTGGCCGACGCCGGCGCTCTCGCTGATCAACTGGCTGACGAAACGGATCTCGCCACCCTCGCACCAGAGTTCCCGGGCCTGGCCGCCGAAATTCAGCACTGGCAGCTTGCGCTTGGGATCGGCCTTGCCCAGAGCTCGCCACTTGCGCTGGCTACCGCGGGTGGCCTCGTCCAGGGAGGCATGGAAGGGCGGGTTGCACATCGTCAGGTCGAAACGCTCGGTGCTTTCCAGCAGGCCGCTGAGGATCTGCCTGGGATTGCCCTGCTGGCGCAGGCTGATGGTCTTGTTCAAGCCGTTGGCCTGGACAATGGCCTTGGCCGCGGCCAGGGCAGTGCTGTCGATGTCCGAACCGAGGAACTGCCAGCGGTAGTCGCTGTAGCCGATCAGCGGGTAGATGCAGTTGGCGCCGACCCCGACGTCCAGCACCCGTACCGCCGCGCCACGAGGGATTTCACCCTGGTTGTGGCTGGCCAGCAGGTCGGCGAGGAAATGCACGTAGTCGGCGCGACCGGGCACGGGTGGGCAGAGAAAGTCCGCCGGAATGTCCCAGTGGGCAATGCCGTAGAAGGCCTTGAGCAGGGCGCGGTTGAACACCCGCACGGCCGCCGGGTCGGCGAAGTCGATGCTTTCCTTGCCGTAGGGATTGAGGATCACGAACTGCCCCAGTTCCGGGGTGCTCTTGATCAGTTGCGGGAAGTCGTAACGCCCCTGGTGACGATTGCGCGGATGCAGGCTGGCCTTTTCCCGGGGTGCGGCGTTTTTGGCCGGGGAGGCGGTTTTGGGCTTTTTGCGCGCAGGCTTTGGGGTGTTGGGGGCGGTCATGGGGGATCGATTCGGGGCTGGTTCAAAGTGGCGGGCATTGTCACACAGGAGCAACGGTAAGTTTCAAGCGGCGAGCGACAAGTGATGCAAGCGTGCCTTCTCGCTACATAAGACAGCGCGCATAAAAAAGGGAGGCCTGTACGGGCCTCCCTCTTTCACACTGCGCGAATCGCCGTTACAGGCTGGAGATCCGTGCGTGCTGCTCTGCCAGCTTGCCCAGAGCCTGTTCGGCTTCGGCCAGTTTGGCGCGTTCCTTCTCGATCACTTCGGCCGGAGCCTTGTCGACGAAGGAGGCGTTGGACAGCTTGCCGCCCACTCGCTGCACTTCGCCTTGTAGGCGTTGGATTTCCTTGTCCAGACGGGCCAGTTCCGCACCTTTGTCGATCAGGCCGGCCATGGGCACCAGCACTTCCATCTCGCCCACCAGGGCGGTGGCGGACAGCGGCGCTTCGTCGCCGGCACCCAGCACAGTGATGGATTCGAGTCGGGCCAGCTTCTTCAGCAAGGCTTCGTTCTCGGTCAGGCGACGCTGGTCTTCGGCACTAACGTTCTTCAGGAACAGGGCCAGGGGCTTGCCCGGGCCGATGTTCATTTCCGCGCGAATGTTGCGAGTGCCGAGCATCAGGCCCTTGAGCCATTCGATGTCGTCTTCGGCGGCCTGGTCGATGCGGGCTTCGTTAGCCACCGGCCAAGGTTGCAGCATGATGGTCTTGCCGGTGCTACCTGCCAGCGGCGCCAGGCGCTGCCAGATTTCTTCGGTGATGAACGGCATGAACGGATGGGCCAGGCGCAGGGCCACTTCCAGTACCCGCACCAGTGTGCGACGGGTGCCGCGCTGGCGTTCAACCGGCGCGTTCTCGTCCCACAGCACCGGCTTGGATAGCTCCAGGTACCAGTCGCAGTACTGGTTCCAGATGAACTCGTACAGGGCCTGGGCGGCCAGGTCGAAACGGAACTGGTCGAGCTGACGGGTCACTTCAGCTTCGGTGCGCTGCAGTTGCGAGATGATCCAGCGATCCGCCAGGGACAGCTCATAGGCCTCGCCGTTCTGACCGCAGTCCTCGCCCTTATCCAGCACGTAGCGCGCAGCGTTCCAGATCTTGTTGCAGAAGTTGCGGTAACCCTCGACGCGGCCCATGTCGAACTTGATGTCGCGGCCGGTGGTGGCCAGGGAGCAGAAGGTGAAGCGCAGGGCGTCGGTGCCGTAGCTGGCGATGCCGTCGGCGAATTCGGCGCGGGTCTGCTTCTCGATGGCTTTCTGCAGTTTGGGCTGCATCAGGCCGGTGGTGCGCTTCTGCACCAGGGTTTCGAGGTCGATACCGTCGATGATGTCCAGCGGGTCGAGGACGTTGCCCTTGGACTTGGACATCTTCTGGCCCTGGCCGTCGCGGACCAGACCGTGCACGTACACGGTCTTGAACGGAACCTGCGGCGTGCCGTCTTCGTTCTTCACCAGGTGCATGGTGAGCATGATCATCCGGGCGACCCAGAAGAAAATGATGTCGAAGCCGGTGACCAGCACGTCGGTCGGGTGGAAGGTCTTGAGGAAGTCGGTCTGTTCCGGCCAGCCCAGGGTGGAGAAGGTCCACAGGCCCGAGCTGAACCAGGTGTCGAGTACGTCGTTGTCCTGCTGCAGGGCAACGTCCGGACCGAGGTTGTGCTTGGCTCGCACTTCGGCTTCATCGCGGCCGACATAGACCTTGCCCGATTCGTCGTACCAGGCCGGAATCCGGTGGCCCCACCACAGCTGGCGGCTGATGCACCAGTCCTGGATGTCGCGCATCCAGGAGAAGTACATGTTCTCGTACTGCTTGGGCACGAAGGCGATGCGGCCGTCTTCCACAGCAGCGATGGCAGGTTCGGCCAGCGGCTTGGTGGAGACGTACCACTGGTCGGTGAGCCACGGCTCGATGACGGTGCCGGAGCGGTCGCCCTTCGGCACTTTCAGGGCGTGGTCGTCGACGCTGACCAGCAGGCCGGCAGCGTCGAAGGCGGCCACGATCTGCTTGCGCGCTTCGAAACGATCCAGGCCCACGTACTCGGCCGGGATCTTGCCGTCGACGGTTTCGTTGAGGCTGCCGTCCAGGTTGAACACCTGGCAGGCCGGCAGCACGGCGGCGTTCTTGTCGAAGATGTTGAGCAGCGGCAGGTTGTGGCGCTTGCCGACTTCGTAGTCGTTGAAATCGTGGGCCGGGGTGATTTTCACGCAGCCGGTGCCGAATTCAGGGTCGCAGTAGTCATCGGCAATGATCGGGATGCGCCGGCCGACCAGGGGCAGTTCGACGAACTTGCCGATCAGCGCCTTGTAACGCTCGTCTTCAGGGTTCACCGCGACGGCGGAGTCGCCGAGCATGGTTTCCGGACGAGTGGTGGCGACGATCAGGTAGTCGTTGCCTTCAGCGGTCTTGGCGCCGTCGGCCAGTGGATACTTCAGGTTCCACAGGAAGCCTTTCTCGTCGTGGTTTTCCACTTCCAGATCGGAAATCGCCGTGTGCAGCTTGGTGTCCCAGTTCACCAGGCGCTTGCCGCGGTAGATCAGACCATCTTCGTGCAGGCGCACGAAGGCTTCCTTCACCGCTTCCGACAGGCCGTCGTCCATGGTGAAGCGCTCGCGGCTCCAGTCCACGGAGGAGCCCAGGCGACGGATCTGGCGGCTGATGTTGCCCCCGGATTGATCCTTCCATTCCCAGACTTTTTCGAGGAATTTTTCCCGGCCCAGATCATGGCGATTCTGGCCCTGGGCTTCGATCTGACGCTCCACCAGCATCTGTGTGGCGATACCGGCGTGGTCGGTACCCGGCTGCCACAGGGTGTTGCGACCCTGCATGCGGCGGAAGCGGATCAGGGCGTCCATGATCGCGTTGTTGAAGCCGTGGCCCATGTGCAGGCTGCCGGTGACGTTCGGCGGCGGGATCATGATGGTGTAGGAGTCGCCCGCGCCTTGCGGGGCGAAGTAGTTCTCGGACTCCCAGGTCTGGTACCAGGAAGTTTCAATGGCGTGCGGCTGGTAGGTCTTATCCATGCGCGGCGGGACCCTATTGGCATTTATTCAGGAAAAGCCGGGAAGTATAGCGGAGGGGGGCAGCAGCAAGCCACAAGCGGCAAGCGACAAGGTGGCCATGCCCGGCTTTTGCGTGTGGCTTATGGTTTGCCGTTGGTGGCTGCTGCGAGCAGGCGTTCCAGGCGGGCGTCGAGGCGGCGCTTGATTTCGGTTTCGATGTGCGGGGCGAAATCGTCGATCACGTCTTGCATGATCAGCTGGGCAGCGGCACGCAGTTCGGTATCCAGGTGCAGCAGGGCATCGGCGCTGTTGCTGGCAGGGGCGGGTTTGGCTGCGGGGGCGGTCGCTGGAGCTGGAACAGGGGCTGGTGCCGTCACTTGAACTGGTGCCGGTGCCGGTGCAGCTTGCGGTTTGGCTTGCGCTGCGGGTGCAGCTTCGGTTTCGTCAGGTTGCTGGCTGCCCACCATGTCGAACAGCAGGGGGATTTGCACTTCGCCGCTCACGGTTTCGGTCAGCAGTGGCGGTTGCAGATTGTCATCGCCGAGCAGTTGACGGATCGACTCGAGGTCGTCCAGCAGATGCGCGGGCTTTTGCAGCGGGTTGGGAGTGTCCATCGGGTGCTCAGAGTCGCTGTAAACGGTGATCTTGCAGAGGATAGCCCTGTTCGCGATAGAAACGGAAACTCTCGCGGGCCGCCTGACGAATAGTCGGGTCTTCCACCACCACTTCGGCAATTCGGGCAAAGCGCGGTGCAAAGGCCGGTACTTTGAGGTCCAGGTTCACCAGCAGGTCGTTGTGTTCGCCAGGGTCCTGGCCCAAGCCAAGCACGATCAGGCCGTCGGCTTCGCTTTCTGCCGGGCCGTGGGGAACGAAGGCTTCGCCCTTGAAGCGCCACAGGCGGGCATCGAGTTCGTCCCGTTGTTGGGCGTCGCTGCAATGCAGGTAGATGCGATGGCCCATGCGCCAGGCCTTGTCGGTGAGCTTGCAGGCAAAATCCAGGCGCGCCGCAGGGTCCGCGCTGGGAAGAATGTAGAAGTCGACTTTGGTCATTGGGATTCCTGAGCCGGAAAGGGCGCCGCCTTCAAGCGACACCCTCCGCGGTCATGGTTTTCAGGCTTTGGCGCGGTCCAGCAGGTATTGGGTCAGCAGGGGTACTGGGCGGCCGGTGGCGCCTTTGTCCTTGCCGCCGCTGGTCCAGGCGGTGCCGGCGATATCCAGGTGCGCCCAGTTCAGGTTCTTGGTGAAGCGCGAGAGGAAGCACGCGGCAGTGATGGTCCCGGCCTTCGGCCCGCCAATGTTGGCGATGTCGGCGAACGGGCTGTCCAGTTGTTCCTGGTACTCATCGAACAGCGGCAGTTGCCAGGCGCGGTCGTCGGCTTGCTGGCCGGCGCTGAGCAGTTGGCCGATCAACTCGTCGTTGTTGCCCAGCAGGCCGGACGTATGGGCGCCCAGGGCGACCACGCAGGCACCGGTCAGGGTGGCGATGTCGATCACAGCCTGGGGCTTGAAGCGTTCGGCGTAGGTCAGGGCGTCGCACAGCACCAGACGGCCTTCGGCGTCGGTATTGAGGATTTCCACGGTCTGGCCGCTCATGGTGGTGACGATATCGCCAGGCCGTGCAGCGCCGCCGCTGGGCATGTTCTCGGCGCAGGCCAGGATGCATACCAGGTTGATCGGCAGTTGCAGTTCGAGCACGGCGCGCAGGGTGCCGAACACGCTGGCGGCGCCGCCCATGTCGTATTTCATTTCGTCCATGCCAGCGCCCGGCTTGAGGCTGATGCCGCCGGTGTCGAAGGTGATGCCCTTGCCCACCAGGGCAAACGGCTTCTCGGATTTCTTGCCGCCGTTGTATTGCATGACGATCAGGCGCGGCGGCTGGTCGCTGCCCTGGCCTACGGCATAGAACGAGCCCATGCCCAGTTCCTTGATCTTCTTCTCGTCAAGGACTTCGACTTTCAGGCCCTTGAACTCCTTGCCCAGGGCCTTGGCCTGTTCACCCAGAAACGTCGGGTGGCAAACGTTCGGCGGCAGGTTGCCCAGGTCGCGGGTAAAAGCCATGCCTTTGGCGATGGCTTGGGCGTGGGTCACGCCGCGCTCGACTTCAGCCTGGGCGGCCTTGATGGTCAGCAGGGTGATTTTCTTCAGGGCGCGGGGTTCGGCTTTCTGGCTCTTGTAGCGATCGAATACGTAACCGCCGTCCACCAGGGTTTCGGCCAGCAGACGGGTCTTGCCATAGCTGTCGCGGCCTTTGACCACGACTTCGTCCAGAGCCAGCACGGCATCGCTGCCGCCCAGGCCCTTGAGGGTGGCAAGTACACCGCTGATGATCTTGCGGAACGGGCGGTCGCCCAGTTCCTCATCCTTGCCGACGCCCACCAGCAGTAGGCGTTCCGCCTTCAGCTTGGCCACGCCGTGCAGCAGCAGGCTCTGGCCGACCTTGCCGGCCAGATCGCCGCGCTTGAGTACGGCGCTGATGGCGCCGCCGCTGAGTTCGTCGAGTTGCTTGGCCACGTTGCCGAGTTTGCGGCCTTCGCCGACGGCGACCACCAGGGTGGCGGTCTTCAACGTTTCCGGGCTAGCGCTTTTTACAACCAGTTCCATGTCTGGGTCCCTGAATGAATGGTCAAAGAGCGCAGGAAAGACTCCGGCGCGGGGCTTATCTATATAGAAGAAGGCGTCGCGTGCTGCCGACGACAAAGCCGCCAGTTTGAACCTCGCCCGTTGCGGCTGACAACCCTCGTCTTGGCCAAGTTCGCTGCTTTAGAGCGTCGGGTGAGCATCCTCCGTGACAGGCGCGCGCAATCACAGGATAATGCGCCATCTTTTTTTCGGCGGCCCTGTCTCTGGGGCCGGCTCGATACGTTTGCTTGTTCGGCCGCCTTAGCCTGACAACCCTGGAGTGTCTGGTTTGATCGTCTTTCGTTATCTATCCCGCGAAGTCCTGTTGACCCTGAGTGCCGTGAGTGCGGTGCTGCTGGTCATCATCATGAGCGGACGCTTCGTCAAGTTCCTCGCACAAGCCGCCTCGGGCGCCCTGGACCCGGGCTCGCTGTTCCTGATCATGGGCTTTCGTCTGCCGGGCTTTTTGCAGCTGATCCTGCCATTGGGACTGTTCCTGGGCATTCTCCTGGCTTACGGCCGGCTCTATCTCGAAAGCGAGATGACCGTGTTGTCGGCTACCGGCATGAGTCAGCAGCGTTTGCTGGGCATGACCATGATCCCGGCGGCCCTTGTGGCCCTGCTGGTGGCCTGGTTGAGCCTGAGTCTGGCGCCGCAGGGAGCCAATCAGTTCCAGTTGCTGCTGAACAAACAGGATGCGCTGACCGAGTTCGACACCCTGGTGGCCGGGCGCTTCCAGGCGCTCAATGACGGCACTCGGGTGACCTATACCGAGCAGCTTTCCGAGGATCGCACCAATCTTTCCGGAGTGTTCATCTCCGAAAAACGCCTGAGTCGGGAGAAAAAGGACCAGGGCATTTCGGTGCTGGTGGCCGAGAAGGGGCACCAGGACATTCGTCCCGATGGCAATCGCTACCTGATCCTGGAAAACGGCTATCGCTATGACGGCAATCCAGGTGAGGCCAACTACCGGGTGATCAAGTACGACACCTACGGCGTGCTGCTGGAGCGGCCTGATGTCAGCGACGAAGTCACCGATCGCGATGCCATGCCCACTGCTGATCTGATCGGCAAGGATGACCTGCGGGCCCGTGCCGAGCTGCAATGGCGCCTGTCTCTGCCATTGCTGGTGTTTATCGTGACCTTGATGGCGGTGCCGTTGTCTCGGGTCAACCCGCGCCAGGGCCGCTTCCTCAAGCTGATCCCGGCCATCCTGCTGTATATGGCGTACCTGACTATCCTGATCGCGGTACGTGGCGCCATGGAGAAAGGCAAGATCTCGCCGGCCCTGGGGCTGTGGTGGGTCCACCTGATGTTCCTGGCGATTGGTCTGGGTTTGATGTACTGGGAACCGTTGCGTTTGAAGATGGCGAGTCGTCGCAGCATGAAGGAGATGGCTCGTGGTTAAGCTCGATCGCTACATCGGTAGCAGTGTGTTCATGGCTATTCTCGCGGTTCTGGGGATCATCCTCGGGCTGGCTTCGCTGTTTGCCTTCATCGATGAGATGGGCAGTGTCAGCGATACCTACACCGTGATGGACGTGATGAGCTACGTGGCGCTCACTGCTCCGCGCCGGGTCTATGAAATGTTGCCGATGGCCGGCCTGATCGGCTGCCTGATCGGTCTTGGCTCCCTGGCCAGCAACAGCGAGCTGACCATCATGCGTGCTGCCGGCGTTTCTGTCGGTCGTATCGTCTGGGCGGTGATGAAGCCGATGCTGGTGCTGATGCTGGTGGGCGTGCTGGTGGGCGAGTACGTGGCGCCGGCCACCGAGACCCAGGCCCAGGCCAGTCGCGCCCTGGCCCAGGGTTCCGGTGATGCCCAGAGCTCCAAGCGCGGTCTGTGGCACCGCCAGGGCGAGGAGTTCATCCATATCAACGCAGTGCAGCCCAATGGCCTGCTGTATGGCGTGACTCGCTATCACTTCGATGACAGTCACCACATGTTGTCGTCGAGTTTTGCCCGTCAGGCACGGTTCCACGAGAACTACTGGCAGTTGACTGATGTCACCACCACCTATTTCCGTGACGGTCACACCGAGGTCATCAGCGTGCCCGATGAGCGTTGGGATGTGGCCCTGAGCCCGCAACTGCTGAGTACTGTGGTCATGGCGCCGGAGTCCCTGTCCATCAGCGGTCTGTGGGGCTATATCCATTACCTGGCCGACCAGGGTTTGAACAATGGCCGCTACTGGCTGGCGTTCTGGGTCAAGGTGCTGCAGCCGTTGGTGACGGCGGCCCTGGTGCTGATGGCGATTTCCTTCATTTTCGGACCGCTGCGTTCGGTGACCCTGGGGCAGCGGGTATTCACCGGCGTATTGGTGGGCTTCACCTTCCGTATCGCCCAGGACCTGCTGGGCCCTTCGAGCCTGGTGTTCGGCTTCTCGCCGCTGTTCGCGGTGCTGGTGCCGGCGGGTATCTGTGCCATTGCTGGTTTCTGGCTATTGCGCCGAGCCGGCTGATTCATTGGCTCTACCAGGCGATTAGCGTAACGCCCCGGTCCTTGAATCGGGGCGTTTTTGCATTTGACAAACGCTGATAGGCGAGCGTGACGCTCGTGCCGAGTATCAGGTACAATTCCCGGCTATTTTTCGGCGGGCCCTGCCTGCAGCCTTTTTGAGTGTTCATCCGTGAGTGATTTGAGTCATATCCGCAATTTCTCCATCATCGCCCACATTGACCATGGCAAGTCGACTCTGGCCGATCGTTTTATCCAGATGTGCGGCGGCCTGGCCGATCGCGAAATGGAAGCCCAGGTTCTGGACTCCATGGACCTTGAACGTGAGCGCGGGATCACCATCAAGGCCCACAGCGTCACCCTCTATTACAAAGCCAAAGATGGCATCACCTACCAGCTGAACTTCATCGATACCCCGGGCCACGTGGACTTCACTTATGAAGTCAGTCGCTCCCTGGCGGCCTGTGAAGGTGCTCTGCTGGTGGTGGACGCCGGTCAGGGTGTTGAGGCCCAGTCGGTTGCCAACTGCTACACCGCCATTGAGCAAGGCCTGGAAGTCATGCCGGTGCTGAACAAGATCGACCTGCCACAGGCCGATCCGGAGCGGGTCAAGGAAGAGATCGAGAAGATCATCGGTATCGATGCCACCGATGCCGTGACTTGCAGCGCCAAGACCGGCCTGGGCGTGGACGAGGTGCTTGAGCGCCTGGTCGCCACTATCCCGGCTCCTACCGGCAATATCGAAGACCCGCTGCAAGCACTGATCATTGACTCCTGGTTCGACAACTACCTGGGCGTTGTGTCCCTGGTGCGCGTGCGTCACGGCCGGGTGAAGAAGGGCGACAAGATCCTGGTGAAATCCACCGGCAAGATCCACCTGGTGGACAGCGTCGGCGTCTTCAACCCGAAACACACCGCCACCACTGACCTCAAGGCCGGTGAAGTGGGCTTCATCATCGCCGGCATCAAGGACATTCACGGGGCACCGGTGGGTGACACCCTGACCTTGAGTTCGACCCCGGACGTGGAAGTACTGCCAGGCTTCAAGCGCATTCAGCCGCAGGTCTATGCCGGCCTGTTCCCGGTCAGCTCCGACGACTTCGAGGATTTCCGCGAAGCCTTGCAGAAGCTCACCCTCAACGACTCGTCGCTGCAGTACACCCCGGAAAGCTCCGACGCCCTGGGCTTCGGCTTCCGTTGCGGGTTCCTCGGCATGCTGCACATGGAGATCATCCAGGAGCGCCTGGAGCGCGAATACGACCTGGACCTGATCACCACGGCGCCGACGGTGATCTTCGAGCTGCAGTTGAAGAACGGTGAAACGATCTATGTCGACAACCCGTCCAAACTTCCGGATCTGTCGGCGATTGAAGACATGCGCGAGCCGATCGTGCGGGCCAATATTCTTGTGCCGCAAGAGCATCTGGGCAACGTCATAACCCTGTGCATCGAGAAGCGTGGCGTGCAGCACGACATGCTGTTCCTTGGTAGCCAGGTCCAGGTGACCTACGATCTGCCGATGAACGAAGTGGTACTGGACTTCTTTGACCGCCTGAAATCCACCAGCCGCGGCTATGCTTCGCTGGATTACCATTTCGATCGCTACCAGTCGGCTAATCTGGTCAAGCTGGATGTATTGATCAACGGTGAGAAAGTCGACGCCCTGGCGTTGATCGTCCACCGTGACAACGCTCACTACAAAGGGCGTGCGTTGACCGAGAAGATGAAGGAACTGATTCCTCGGCAGATGTTTGACGTGGCAATCCAGGCCGCCATTGGCGGGCAGATTGTGGCGCGGACAACCGTCAAGGCGCTCAGAAAGAACGTACTGGCCAAATGCTACGGTGGCGACGTCAGCCGTAAGCGCAAGCTGTTGGAAAAGCAGAAGGCCGGTAAGAAACGCATGAAGCAAGTGGGCAACGTGGAAATTCCACAAGAAGCCTTCCTTGCCGTGCTCAGGTTGGATAGTTAGGTCCTATGTCACTAAATTTCCCGCTGTTGCTGGTCATCGCTGTCTTTGTCTGCGGTCTCTTGGCGTTGCTCGACCTGGTGTTTCTGGCACCGCGTCGGCGCTCGGCCATCGCCAACTATCAGGGCAGCGTCAGCCAGCCGGATGGGCTGGTGGTCGAAAAGCTGAGCAAGGAACCGCTGCTGGTTGAGTACGGCAAGTCGTTCTTTCCGGTGCTGTTCATCGTCCTGGTGCTGCGTTCGTTCCTGGTGGAACCGTTCCAGATTCCGTCGGGCTCGATGAAGCCGACCCTGGATGTGGGCGACTTCATCCTGGTGAACAAGTTTTCTTACGGGATTCGCTTGCCGGTGATCGACAAGAAAGTCATCGAAGTCGGTGATCCGCAGCGCGGCGATGTGATGGTGTTCCGCTACCCAAGCGACCCGAACGTCAACTACATCAAGCGTGTGGTCGGCCTGCCGGGCGATGAAGTGCGCTACACCAGCGACAAACGCTTGTTCGTCAACGGTCAGCCGGTGGCGGAGCAGTTGGTCGGGGCTGAACCCGGCACCCTGGGCAGCGCTGAGCTGTACAAGGAAAAACTCGGTGCCGCCGAGCACTTGATCCGCAAGGAAATGAGTCGCTATCGGCCCGCTCCGGACGGGCGCTGGGTGGTTCCCGCCGGGCACTACTTCATGATGGGCGACAACCGCGACAACTCCAACGACAGTCGCTACTGGGACGATCCAAGTATTCCCAAGGATCTGCTGGGCATGGTTCCCGACAAGAATATCGTCGGCAAGGCCTTCGCAGTCTGGATGAGCTGGCCCGAACCGAAACTCAGCCACCTGCCGAATTTCTCGCGGGTTGGCCTGATCAAGTAATCACACACGGCGCTGTTGAACACAGCGCCGAATGCTTTTCTGGCTCTTGTATAAAACGCCCTTGCCCTCGGGCATCGCGTAACAGCTTTGTGACCAGAAGCATGCAGTCAACGATATTCAGGATGTGGATTTGAACACAGCGTTAATTGCCACCCGCACCTCGTGCGCGGCCCCTAGGATGGTGAGTTTCGGCAACGAAATCAGCGTGGGTAAACCGTGAGCGTTTCTTTGAGCCGTCTCGAGCGTCAGCTCGGTTATACCTTCAAGGATCAGGAACTGATGCTCCTGGCCCTCACCCATCGCAGCTTTGCCGGGCGCAACAATGAACGCCTGGAATTCCTCGGTGATGCCATCCTCAACTTCGTGGCCGGCGAGGCGTTGTTCGAGCGCTTCCCCAGGCCCGCGAAGGCCAGCTGTCGCGTTTGCGCGCACGCCTGGTGAAAGGTGAAACACTGGCAGTACTGGCCCGTGGTTTCGACCTGGGCGAATACCTGCGCCTGGGCTCCGGCGAATTGAAGAGCGGCGGTTTCCGTCGTGAGTCGATCCTCGCCGATGCCCTGGAAGCCCTGATTGGTGCGATCTACCTGGACGCCGGCATGGAAACCGCCCGTGACCGCGTGTTGTCCTGGCTGGCCTCGGAGTTCGAGAGCCTGACCCTGGTGGACACCAACAAGGATCCCAAGACCCGGCTGCAGGAGTTCCTCCAGTCTCGCGCCTGTGAACTGCCACGCTACGAAGTGGTGGATATCCAGGGCGAACCGCACTGCCGGACATTCTTCGTTGAATGTGAAGTCACCTTATTGAATGAAAAAAGCCGAGGTCAGGGTGTGAGCCGTCGTATTGCCGAACAGGTAGCGGCCGCCGCAGCACTGATTGCCCTGGGCGTGGAGAATGGCCATGACTGATTCAACCGCAACACGCTGTGGCTATGTCGCCATCGTCGGCCGCCCCAATGTGGGCAAGTCGACGCTGCTCAACCATATCCTCGGCCAGAAGCTGGCGATCACCTCGCGCAAGCCTCAGACCACACGCCACAACATGCTCGGGATCAAGACCGAAGGCGCCATCCAGGCGATCTACGTCGACACCCCCGGCATGCACAAGAGCAACGAGAAGGCGCTGAACCGCTACATGAACAAGACCGCTTCGGCGGCCTTGAAAGACGTGGACGTGGTGATCTTCGTGGTGGACCGCACCAAGTGGACCGACGAGGACCAGTTGGTCCTTGAGCGTGTCCAGTACGTGCAGGGGCCGGTGATCCTGGCGATCAACAAGACCGACCGCATCGAGGACAAGGCCGAGCTGATGCCGCACCTGACCTGGCTGCAGGAGCAACTGCCGAATGCCGAGATCGTGCCTGTTTCCGCGCAGCAGGGGCACAACCTCGAAGCCCTGGAAGGCCTGATCGCCAAGCATCTGCCGGAGAACGACCACTTCTTCCCGGAAGACCAGATCACCGACCGCAGTTCCCGTTTCCTGGCGGCCGAACTGGTGCGCGAGAAGATCATGCGCCAGCTGGGTGCCGAGCTGCCGTACCAGATCACCGTGGAAATCGAAGAGTTCAAGCAGCAGGGCAAGACCCTGCATATTCATGCCTTGATTCTCGTCGAGCGCGACGGACAGAAGAAAATCATCATTGGCGACAAGGGTGAGCGGATCAAACGCATCGGCATGGAAGCGCGCAAGGACATGGAGCTGCTGTTCGACTCCAAGGTCATGCTCAACCTCTGGGTCAAGGTCAAGGGCGGCTGGTCCGACGACGAGCGCGCCTTGCGCTCCCTGGGCTACGGCGACCTCTGACGCCCTTCGCCGGCCAGCCGGCTCCTGCAGCGCCCTGTAGGAGCCGGCTGGCCGGCGAACAGCTACAACCCCTTCTTCGGACCCGGTTCCCTCTCTGCCCCTGAGATCCCTCGCAACCATGTCCAGCACCGCTCCAGTCGGCCAACTTGCCTACGTCCTGCACAGCCGCGCCTACCGCGAAAGCAGTGCATTGGTGGATTTCCTTACCCCCCAAGGTCGCCTGCGCGCTGTGCTGCGCAACGCACGGGGCAAGGCCGGTACCCTGGCGCGACCCTTTGTTCCTCTGGAAGTCGAGTTTCGCGGCCGCGGCGAGCTGAAGAACGTCGGGCGCATGGAAAGTGCCGGCATCGCATCCTGGCTCAATGGCGAAGCGCTGTTCAGTGGTCTGTATCTGAATGAACTGCTGATCCGCCTGCTGCCGGCGGAAGATCCCCATCCGGCGGTATTCGACCACTACGCCGCCACCTTGCTGGCCCTGGCCGAAGGCCGGCCCCTGGAGCCCCTGCTGCGGGCCTTTGAGTGGCGCCTGCTGGACGATCTGGGCTACGGCTTCGCCCTGGACAGCGACATCCACGGCGCGCCCATCGCTGCCGATGGGCTGTATCGCCTGCAGGTGGATGCCGGACTGGAGCAGGTGTTCCTGCTGCAACCGGGCCTGTTCAATGGCACCGAGCTGTTGGCCATGGCCGAGGCCGACTGGAGCGCTCCTGGCGCGTTGTCGGCAGCCAAGCGCCTGATGCGCCAGGCCCTGGCCGTGCATCTGGGCGGCCGGCCCCTGGTCAGTCGCGAGCTGTTTCGCAAGCCTTGAGCCTGGCAGTTGTTTGGCCGTCGGCATCGGTAGTCCATCTGGCGCCGCCATTGTGCGTTCGCGCAAATGGCAACGGACCCTGTTCTCCCCGTATGCTGTGCGCCGAATCTTCATTTACTCAGGAGCGCTTTCGTGACCACCAGCAATCGCATTCTTCTCGGCGTGAACATCGATCACGTTGCCACCCTGCGTCAGGCCCGCGGCACTCGTTACCCGGACCCGGTCAAGGCCGCGCTGGACGCTGAAGAAGCGGGCGCCGACGGCATCACCGTGCACCTGCGCGAAGACCGTCGGCATATCCAGGAGCGCGACGTGCTGCTGCTCGAGGACGTGCTGCAGACCCGCATGAATTTCGAGATGGGCGTTACCGAAGAAATGATGGCTTTTGCCGAGCGCATCCGCCCGGCGCATATCTGCCTGGTGCCGGAAACCCGCCAGGAGCTGACCACTGAAGGCGGACTTGACGTGGCCGGGCAGGAAGCGCGGATCAAGGCGGCGGTGGAGCGCTTGTCGAAAATCGGTGCCGAAGTGTCCCTGTTTATCGACGCTGACGAGCGTCAGATCGAGGCCTCCAAGCGCGTTGGCGCGCCGGCCATCGAGTTGCACACGGGTCGCTATGCCGACGCCCAGACCCCGAGTGAAGTGGCCGATGAGCTGCAGCGTATCGTCGACGGGGTTGCCGTAGGTTTGGCCCAGGGGCTGATCGTCAATGCCGGCCATGGCCTGCATTACCACAACGTTGAAGCGGTGGCGGCGATCAAGGGCATCAATGAGCTGAACATCGGCCATGCCCTGGTGGCTCATGCCCTGTTCGTCGGTTTCAAGGGAGCGGTAGCCGAGATGAAGGCGCTGATCCTGGCGGCTGCAGCCAAGGCCTGATTGCTCTTCGCCGGAAGCTGATTCCTGCAACCTCTGTAGGAGCCGGCTTGCCGGCGAAGGTTTTCAGAGCGGCGGATTGTCTTCCGTCGGCTTGGTCTTGTTGACCCCGGGGACGTGCAGGTTGCCCTCGGCGACCTGATCGCCTTCCAGCTGCGGCTGGGTCACCCAGGTCAGGATGTCGTAGTAGCGCCGGATGTTGGCCACGAAATGCACCGGCTCGCCGCCTCGGGCATAGCCATAGCGGGTCTTGCTGTACCACTGCTTCTGCGACAGCCGCGGCAGCATCTTCTTCACATCCAGCCACTTGTTCGGGTTCAGGCCTTCCCGTTCCGCCAGCTTGCGGGCGTCGTCCAGGTGGCCAGTGCCGACGTTGTAGGCGGCGAGAGCGAACCAGGTACGGTCCGGCTCCTCGATCTTGTCGTCCAGTTGTTGCTTGATGTAGGCCAGGTACTTGGCGCCGCCGCTGATGCTCTGCTTGGGGTCCAGGCGGTTGGACACGCCCATGGCCTGGGCGGTGTTCTGGGTCAGCATCATCAGCCCGCGCACGCCGGTCTTGGAGGTGACCTCGGCCTGCCACATGGATTCCTGGTAACCCACGGCCGCCAGGAGTCGCCAGTCGACCTTTTCCTGTTTGGCCGAGGCCTTGAAGTGCTTCTCGTACTTGGGCAGGCGCTGCTGCAGGTGCTGGGCGAAGGTGTAGGCGCCGACATAGCCGAGCACGTCCACGTGACCGTAATAGCGGTCCTTGAGGCGTTGCAGGGTGCCGTTCTTCTCGACTTTGTCGAGGAAGCTGTTGATTTCGTTGAGCAGGCTATTGTCGTCACCGGCGGCCACGGCCCAACTCTGGCTGCGGGCGTCCCCGAGGTCGAAGGCCACCCGCACCTTGGGAAAGTACACCTGGTTCATCGCCAGTTCGTTGGAGTCCACCAGGGTCAGGTCGATCTGTCCCTCGTCCACCATGCGCAGCAGGTCCACGACTTCCACGGCGTCGGACTCTTCGTATTCGATCCCGGGGTACTTGAGCTTGAGCTCCGCCAGTTGCTCTGCGTGACTGCTGCCCTTGAGCACCATGATGCGCTTGCCCACCAGGTTCTGCGCGTTGGTGGGCCGGGACTGGCCATTGCGATAGATGACTTGCGGGGTGACTTCCAGATACGGATGGGAAAACCGGACTTGCTGCTTGCGCTTTTCGCTGCCGACCAGGCCGGCGGCGGCCAGTACCGGGCCCTTGGGTTGACCCAGCTGGTTGAACAGATCGTCGAGGTTGTCGGCGGTCTCGATCTTCAGCTCCACCCCCAGATCATCGGCGAAGCGCTTCACCAGCTCGTACTCGAAGCCGGTTTCGCCGTTGCGGTCCTGAAAGTAGGTGGCGGGGCTGTTACGGGTGATCACCCGCAGCACACCATCCTCCTTTACGCGCTCAAGGGTGCTGGGTTTCTCAACACAGGCGCCGAGCATCAGGAAGAGTCCGGTTACGATGAGCCACTTGGCGCAGCGCGGACGTAAAGCCATAGGGGAAAACATTGGCGCAGTATACGCAAAGGATAACGGCCGCCATATCTCGACAGCGAAGGGCTTGTCTGCTAGCGCCGGGTGGCCTGGGCTGGAGGCCTCAAGAATGGGGCTTCGGCCGTCTATATGACGATTAAAATAACCTACGGCAATGACCTTGATGAGCCTTTGTTATAGGCCGTCGGGTCTGGGCCGACGTCCGGGGGCACCCCGGTTTGCGTTTCGAGTGCCGATGCCAACGGTTTACGTTAGAATGCACGGCCTCAAAGCACACCCCCCTTCCCGAGGCTGTCCCGAAGATGTTGATCCTGCGCGGCGCTCCTGCCCTTTCTGCCTTTCGCCACAGCAAACTCCTTGAGCAACTGAGCCAGAAGGTTCCGGCTGTCAGTGGCTTGTATGCTGAATTCGCTCACTTCGCCGAAGTCACCGGCGTCCTGACCGGCGACGAACAGCAGGTGCTTGCGCGCCTTCTGAAGTACGGCCCAAGTGTTCCGGTACAAGAGCCGACCGGCCGTCTGTTCCTGGTCCTGCCGCGTTTCGGCACCATCTCGCCCTGGTCGAGCAAGGCCAGCGACATCGCCCGTAACTGTGGCCTGGCGAAGATCCAGCGCCTGGAGCGTGGTATCGCTTTCTACGTCGCCGGTGAGTTCAGCGACGCTGATGCGCAGTTGATCGCCGAAGCGCTGCACGATCGCATGACTCAGATCGTCGTGGGTAACCTGGAGCAGGCTGCCGGCTTGTTCAGCCACGCCGAACCCAAGCCGCTGACGGCCATCGACATTCTCGGCGGTGGTCGCGCCGCGTTGGAAAAAGCCAACAGCGAACTGGGCCTGGCCCTGGCCGAAGACGAAATCGATTACCTGATGAACGCCTTCCAGGGCCTCAAGCGTAATCCCCACGACATCGAACTGATGATGTTCGCCCAGGCCAACTCCGAGCACTGTCGCCACAAGATTTTCAACGCCAGTTGGGACATCGACGGCCAGAGCCAGGAAAAAAGCCTGTTCGGCATGATCAAGAACACCTACCAGATGCACAGCGAAGGTGTGCTTTCTGCTTATAAGGACAACGCGGCGGTCATCGTCGGTTCCGTTGCCGGGCGTTTCTACCCGAACCCTGATACCCGCCAATACGGTGCGGTGCAGGAGCCGGTGCACATCCTGATGAAGGTTGAGACCCACAACCACCCGACTGCCATTGCTCCATTCCCTGGCGCCTCCACCGGTTCCGGCGGCGAAATCCGTGACGAAGGCGCTACCGGTCGCGGCGCCAAGCCGAAAGCCGGCCTCACCGGTTTTACCGTGTCCAACCTGCAGATCCCGGGCTTCGAGCAGCCGTGGGAAGTGCCGTATGGCAAGCCAGAGCGCATCGTCACCGCCCTCGACATCATGATCGAAGGCCCACTGGGCGGCGCTGCGTTCAACAACGAATTCGGCCGTCCGGCCCTGACCGGTTATTTCCGTACCTTCGAGCAATCCATTACCACGCCTCGTGGCGATGAAGTTCGTGGTTACCACAAGCCGATCATGCTGGCAGGCGGCATGGGCAATATCCGTGACGAACACGTGCAGAAAGGCGAGATCACCGTCGGCTCCAAGCTGATCGTCCTCGGCGGCCCGGCCATGCTCATCGGCCTGGGCGGCGGCGCGGCATCCTCCATGGCCACCGGCACCAGCTCGGCGGACCTGGATTTTGCTTCGGTACAACGTGAAAACCCGGAAATGGAACGCCGTTGCCAGGAAGTCATCGACCGTTGCTGGCAGCTGGGGGACAACAACCCCATCAGCTTCATCCACGACGTGGGTGCCGGCGGCCTGTCCAACGCCTTCCCGGAACTGGTCAACGACGGCGGCCGTGGCGGTCGCTTCGAACTGCGCAACATTCCCAACGACGAGCCGGGCATGGCCCCGCACGAAATCTGGTCCAACGAATCCCAGGAGCGTTATGTCCTGGCGGTGGGCGCAGCAGACTTCGAACGCTTCAAGGCCATCTGCGAGCGTGAGCGCTGCCCATTCGCGGTGGTCGGCGAAGCCACTGCCGAGCCACAGCTGACCGTGACCGACAGCCACTTCGGCAACAGCCCGGTGGACATGCCGCTGGAAGTGCTGCTGGGCAAGGCCCCGCGCATGCACCGTTCGGCGGTTCGGGAAACCGAGTTGGGTGATGATTTCGATCCAAGCACCCTGGATATCGCCGAGAGCATCGAGCGCGTCCTGCATCACCCGGCCGTGGCCAGCAAGAGCTTCCTGATCACCATCGGTGACCGCACCATCACCGGCCTCGTGGCTCGCGACCAGATGGTCGGCCCGTGGCAGGTGCCGGTGGCTGACGTGGCCGTGACCGCCACCAGCTTCGACGTCTACACCGGTGAAGCCATGGCCATGGGCGAGCGCACTCCGCTGGCCCTGCTGGATGCCCCGGCGTCCGGCCGCATGGCCATTGGCGAGACCCTGACCAACATCGCAGCGTCGCGGATCAACAAGATCAGCGACATCAAGCTCTCCGCCAACTGGATGTCGGCTGCCGGCCACCCGGGCGAAGATGCGCGTCTGTACGACACCGTCAAGGCGGTGGGCATGGAGCTGTGCCCAGAGCTGGGCATCACCATCCCGGTGGGCAAGGACTCGATGTCCATGGCCACCCGCTGGAATGAAGACGGCCAGGACAAGAGCGTCACCTCGCCGCTGTCGCTGATCGTCACTGGCTTCGCACCGGTCGCGGACATTCGTCAGACCCTGACCCCGCAACTGCGCATGGACAAGGGCACCACCGACCTGATCCTGATCGACCTCGGTCGCGGTCAGAACCGCATGGGCGCCTCGATCCTGGCCCAGACCCACGGCAAGCTCGGCAAGCAAGCGCCGGACGTCGATGACGCCGAAGACCTGAAAGCCTTCTTCGCGGTGATCCAGGGCCTCAATGCCGACGGTCACCTGCTGGCCTACCACGACCGTTCCGATGGCGGTCTGCTGGTCACTGCCGTGGAAATGGCCTTCGCCGGTCACTGCGGCCTGAACCTGAGCCTCGACGCTGTCGCGGAAAACGCTGCGGAAATCGCCGCCATCCTGTTCAACGAAGAACTGGGTGCGGTGATCCAGGTGCGTCAGGACGCCACTCCTGACGTGCTGGCCCAGTTCAGCGCTGCCGGCCTGGGCGACTGCGTGGCCGTGATCGGCCAGCCGATCAACAACGGTGAAGTGAGCATCTCCTACAACGGCGAAAGCGTATTCACCGGCCAGCGTCGTCTGCTGCAGCGTCAGTGGGCAGAAACCAGCTACCAGATCCAGCGCCTGCGGGACAACGCCGAGTGCGCCGAGCAGGAATTCGACGTCCTGCTGGAAGAAGACAACCCGGGCCTGAGCGTCAAGCTGGGCTTCGACGTCAACCAGGACATCGCCGCGCCGTACATCAAGAAAGGCGTGCGTCCCCAGGTGGCGGTGCTGCGTGAGCAGGGCGTCAACGGCCAGGTGGAAATGGCTGCGGCTTTCGACCGCGCCGGCTTCAACGCTATCGACGTGCACATGAGCGATATCCTCGCCGGTCGTGTCGACCTCAACGACTTCAAGGGCATGGTTGCCTGCGGCGGCTTCTCCTACGGCGATGTACTGGGTGCCGGTGAAGGCTGGGCCAAGTCGGCGCTGTTCAACAGCCGCGCGCGGGATGCCTTCCAGGGCTTCTTCGAACGTACCGACAGCTTCACCCTGGGTGTGTGCAACGGTTGCCAGATGATGTCCAACCTGCACGAGCTGATCCCGGGCAGCGAGTTCTGGCCGCACTTCGTGCGCAACCGCTCCGAGCAGTTCGAAGCCCGGGTGGCCATGGTCCAGGTTCAGGAGTCGAACTCGATCTTCCTGCAGGGCATGGCCGGCTCGCGGATGCCGATTGCCATCGCCCACGGTGAAGGCCATGCGGAGTTCGAAAGCGAAGAGGCGCTGCTGGAAGCCGATCTGTCCGGTTGCGTGGCCCTGCGCTTCGTCGACAACCATGGCAAGGTCACCGAGCGTTACCCGGCCAACCCGAACGGCTCGCCGCGCGGGATCACCGGCCTCACCAGCCGCGACGGTCGCGTCACCATCATGATGCCGCACCCTGAGCGGGTGTTCCGTGCCGTGCAGAACTCCTGGCGTCCGGATGACTGGAACGAAGACGCGGCGTGGATGCGCATGTTCCGCAACGCTCGCGTCTGGGTGAACTGAGGCTGATGTACAAGCTCAGCTTCTTCGTGCCTCCCAGCCATGTGGAGTTGGTCAAGAGTGCCGTGTTTGCCGCCGGTGGCGGACGTATCGGCGCCTATGACCAGTGCGCCTGGCAGGTGCTCGGCCAGGGCCAGTTTCGCCCGTTGGACGGCAGCCAGCCGTTTCTCGGGCAGACCGGGCAGGTGGAGCGAGTGGAGGAATGGAAAGTCGAGCTGGTGGTGGCCGATGAACTGATTGCTGATGCAGTGGCGGCCCTCAAGCAGAGCCATCCCTACGAGACGCCGGCCTATGAAGTCTGGCGTCTGGAAGCGTTCTGAGGTTATCCACCGATAAAAAGCCCGCTGCACCGGAGACGGTCAGCGGGCTTTTTTGTGGGCCTTTTCAGGCAGGCCGGCACCTATAGGAACGGTGTAGGTGCCGGCTTGCCGGCGAAGACGGCTTCAGGCGCTCGCCTCCACCTTCTCGTGCAGCAGCGTTTGCAGAGCGGCCTGCAATCCTTCGGCCTTCTCGCCAATCAGCACGTGCCAGACATCCCCCTCCAGGCGCCGCGTACCCTGGCAGCCCAGGGCATTGAGCGCCGACTCCGACAGGCTGCGGCTGTCACTGAGTTGCACCCGCAACCGGGTCAGGGCCACGCAATCCATCTGCAACAGATTTTCCCGGCCACCCAGAGCACTGAGCCACTGCTGGGCTTCCTGGTTGGAAATGTCGATCTGCTGTGCGGCTTCTACAGGCGTCGGCGTCACCCTGACAGTGGCCGAGGTTGGCAGTGCCAGGCGGATCTGGTCGGCAATGCTGTCGGCCGTCGGTCCCACCACCACCTGCAAACTGCCGCCCTTGCCGGGGCGTACCACAGCCATGGCGCCCAAGGTTTTCAGTTCGGCGTCCACAGCCAGGCTGCGATCCGCCAGTTCCAGGCGCAGGCGCGTGGTGCAAGCGCCGACAGTGATCAGGTTGCTCGCGCCGCCCAGGGCCTTGATGTAGGCCGCGGCACGTTGATCGGCGTTGAGTTCGGACTTCTCGCCGGAGGGGCTGTCCTCGCGTCCTGGTGTCTTCAGGTTGAAGCGGCGGATGCAGAAGTCGAACACCAGGTAGTACACCACCGCATACAGCAGCCCCACCGGAAACACCTTCCAGCCATTGGTGGAGCGGCCCCAGCCCAGGGCCATGTCGATGGCGCCACCGGAGAAGGTGAAGCCCAGGTGGATGTTCAGCAGATTGGTCAGGGCCATGGCCACGCCCGTCAGCAGTGCATGCACCAGATACAACAGGGGCGCGAGGAACATGAAGGCGAATTCGATGGGCTCGGTGAC
The DNA here is from genome assembly GCF_026016285.1 of Pseudomonas sp. B21-059. Classification (NCBI taxonomy): domain Bacteria; kingdom Pseudomonadati; phylum Pseudomonadota; class Gammaproteobacteria; order Pseudomonadales; family Pseudomonadaceae; genus Pseudomonas; species Pseudomonas sp. B21-059. Next base: position 1,184,254 of record NZ_CP087201.1, read on the forward strand.
CCCGGTCAGAAAGGAGGTCAGGGCCATGGACAGGAAGATCCCGCCCATCACCTTGCGCCGTTCTGGCCGGGTGTTGCGGTACATCGCCAGGCAGGCGGCGGGCAGGCCGAACAGCATCACCGGGAACATCCCGGTCATGAACTGGCCGCCTTTGGGGTCGCCGGCGAAATAGCGGGTCAGGTCGCCAGTGACCACCGCGCCGGTGCTCGGGTCGGTGAAACTGCCAAAGATGAACCAGGCCATGTTGTTGAGGATGTGGTGCAGGCCGGTGACGATCAGCAGGCGATTGAACACACCGAAGACGAAGGCGCCGAAGCTGCCGCTTTCCAGCAGCAATTGGCCAAAGCTGTTGATGCCGTGCTGGATTGGCGGCCAGATCAGACCGAACGCCACCCCCAGGCCCACGGCGGTAAAGCCGGTGGCGATGGGCACGAAGCGCCGACCGCCGAAGAACGCCAGGTACTCCGGCAGTTTGATGTCCTTGAAGCGGTTGTACAGCGCGCCGGCCATCAGCCCGCTGATGATCCCGGCGAGCATGCCCATGTTGATGCTGGCGTCCAGCACCTTGAGGGTCGAGATCATCACCAGGTAGCCAATGGCCCCGGCGAGTCCGGCGGTGCCGTTGTTGTCCTTGGCAAAGCCCACGGCGATGCCGATGGCGAAGATCAGCGCCAGATTGCCGAAGATCGACTGTCCGGCATCGTGGATGATGGGAATGTTCAGCAGATCGGTGTCACCCAGGCGCAGCAGCAGGCCGGCAATCGGCAGGATGGCAATGGGTAGCATCAGCGCCCGGCCGAGGCGTTGCAGGCCCTCGATGAAATACTGGTACATGGCGTCTCTCCTGGAATTCTTGTTATGAGTGCAGAGGCCAAAGCCGTTCGCAGGCCTGACGGACTGCGGTGGCGCCGGGCAGGTTGAGCAGCGGTTGGCTGAGGTGGCGGCATTGGCCGGCGTCCAGTTGGCGAACCCGGTCCTTGATCTCGCCGACCTGAGGCGGGCTGACCGACAGCTCGCTGACCCCCAGGCCAATCAGGACGGGGGTGGCCAGCGGATCGGAAGCCAGTGCACCGCAAACCCCGACCCAGCGTCCGTGGCGCTCGGCGCCGGCACAGGTCTGAGCGATCAGCCGCAGCAGGGCGGGGTGCAGGGCATCGACCCGGGCTGCCAGGCCAGCGTGGTCGCGGTCCATGGCCAGGGTGTACTGGGACAGGTCGTTGGTGCCGATGGACAGAAAGTCGGCGTGTTCCGCCAGTTGCTCGGCCATCAGCGCGGCAGCCGGTACTTCGATCATCACCCCCAACTCCGGGCGCTGGCTCAGTCCCAGCTCCACCGCGAGCCGATCCAGGCGCTGACGGATATGCAGCAGTTCGGCCACTTCGGTAACCATTGGCAGCATGATCCGGCAGCGCTGCACCGGGCTGACCTTTAGTAGGGCTCGCAGTTGCTGGTCCAGCAGTTCCGGGCGGGCCTGAGCCAGGCGGATGCCCCGCAGGCCCAGCACCGGGTTGGCTTCCACTGGCAGAGGCAGGTAGTCCAGTTGCTTGTCGCCGCCGACATCGATGGTGCGGATGATCACCGGCTTGTCGCCCATGGCATCCAGCACCGCTTGATAGGCCTGTAGTTGCTCGGCTTCATCTGGAGCGGTCAGGCGATCGACGAACAGGAACTCGGTGCGCAGCAGGCCGACGCCATCGGCGCCCCCCTGGTGGGCGTCCCGGGCTTCATTGCTGGAAGCCACGTTGGCTGCCACCTCGATCTGCTGGCCGTCCTGGGTCAGGGCGGACTCATGGGCTTTTTGCTGTTGCAGTGCACGGCGCTGGCGTAGGGTTTCACCAGTCTGTTGCACCTGTGCGATGCGCTGCGGGCCGGGTGCCAGTTCCAGGCGCCCGCCGTCGGCATCCAGCACCACCTGGTGGTCGCCGTCCAGGCCCAGCACTTCCGGACCCATGGCCACCAGACAGGGCAGGCCTTTGCCGCGGGCGAGGATCGCCACATGGGAGGTGGCGCCGCCGCCGGCCATGCACAGCCCGGCCACGCCCTGGGCGCTGAGTTGCAGCAGGTCGGAGGGGGTCAACTCCTCGGCGGCGACGATCGCTCCGGGTGGCAGGTCGTAGTGCCAGGCTTCGCCCAGCAAGGCCCGCAGAATGCGTTGCTGCAGGTCCCGCAGGTCGTTGGCGCGTTCGGCCAGCAGTGTGCTGCCCAGTTGCTGCAGGATCTGGCATTGCTCGGCAATCGCCGCGCTCCAGGCGTGGGTGGCTGCGCGGCCCTGGGCAATGGCGGCTTCGGCGGCGTCCAGCAGGGTCGGGTCTTCGAGCAGGGCCAGGTGGGCGCTGAAAATGTCCTGTTCCTGCTGGTCGCGGCGTTGCCGGGCCTGCTCCAGGGTGTGGCGGATTTCTCCGCGCACCTGGTCCAGAGCGGCGTTCAATGCTTGCCGTTGGGGCTCGGGCGGATGCTGGTCATGATCCTCTGCCAGGACCATGGCGTTGAGCCGCACCAATGGCCCGCACACCAGGCCCGGTGCGGCGCAGACGCCCGGCAGCACGCCATCTTCCACGGGGCGTTGGGCGACCGGTGCCGGTGCCGGGGTTTCGCCATGGGCATCTGCGGCCATGGCGGTACCGAGGGTCAGCAGCATCGCCTGCAAGGCGTCCTGGCAATCAGCGCCCTGGCAATTGACCAGCACTTCATCCTGTTCACCGATACCCAGGCTCATCAGGGCGATCAGGCTGGTGCAGGGGGCGCTCTTGTCCTTGAAGGTCAGTTGCGAATGGCTGTTGAAACCCAGGGCGGTCTGGCGCACCAGGGCGGCAGGGCGAGCATGCAGGCCGCCGCGATGGGCTACCTTGATCCGGGCGCTGGCCTGCTGTTCGGATGGCTCTTGCGCCAGCGGTTGCGGGCCAGCGTTGGCGCGTCGGCTGATGTGCAGCAAGGGCTCGCCCACCTTGACCGCGGACAGGGGCAGGGGGCGCAGGTCGAAGCTCTCGCCGTTGGTCAGGATCAACAGGCTGATCAGGCTTCGGCAATGCTGCGCCACATGGTCCAGGTCAACCCGCAGCAGGGGCTGGCCGGCGCTGACCTGCTGGCCTTGCTCCACCAGCAGGGCAAACCCTTCACCTTGCAGTTCGACCGTGTCCAGGCCCAGGTGCAGCAGCAGTTCGGCACCATTGGCTGCCCGCAGGGTCACGGCGTGCCCGGTGCGCGCCACTTGGATTACTTCACCGGCGCAAGGGGCGTGCAGGGTGTCGTTGAGCGGGTCGATGGCAATCCCGTCACCCATGGCGCCACTGGCGAATACCGGGTCGGGGACGCTGTGTAGCGGCAGGACAGGCCCGCTGAGGGGGGCACTGAGCGTCAGGTCGTTATTGTTGTTGTGCATGGCGCAGTACTCATCGATCAAAAGGGCTTAGTGCGTGCGGGTCACTTTGCTCAGGTGACGCGGCTGGTCGGGGTCCATGCTGCGGGCCTCGGCCAGGCCGGCGGCCATCACATAGAAACTCTGGATCGCCAGGATCGGGTCCAGCGCCGGGTGTTCCGCGCGGCTCAGGGTCAGGTCCCGTTCGCCGATATCATCCGGTGCCGCCAGCAGCACCTTGGCGCCGCGCTGGCGCATGTCGGCGGCCAGGCTCAGCAAGCCGCCCTGTTCGGCGCCCCGGGGGGCGAACACCAGCAACGGGTAGTTGTGGTCGATCAGGGCCATCGGGCCGTGGCGGACTTCGGCGCTGCTGAAGGCTTCGGCCTGGATCGCCGATGTCTCCTTGAGCTTGAGTGCGGCTTCCTGGGCGATGGCGAAGCCGGCACCGCGGCCAATGACCATCAGCCGCTGGCAATCGCGCAGGGCGTTGACCGCCAGGTCCCAGTCCTGGGTCGCGGCCTGCTGCAAGCCTTCGGGCAGCGCCAGGCCGGCTTCCAGCAGATGGCTGTCCTCGTTCCAGTGACCGATCAGGCGGGCGCTGGCGCTGAGGGTGGCAATGAAACTCTTGGTAGCGGCCACGCTCTGTTCGGCACCGGCGTACAGCGGCAGGGAGAATTCGCTGGCGGCCTCCAGAGGGCTGTTTTGCGCATTGACCATGGCCACGCTCAGGGCACCGCGCTTGCGCAGCAGGCGCACGCTGTTCACCAGGTCCGGGCTCTGGCCCGATTGCGAGAAGGCGAACACCGCCTGGCCGCTGACCCGCAGGGGGGCCTGTTGCATGGTCACCACCGACATCGGCAGTGAGGCCACCGGGATGCCCACCTGTTGCATGGTCAGGTAGGCGAAGTAGCTGGCGGCATGGTCGGAACTGCCCCGGGCCACGGTCATGGCCACTTGTGGCGGCTGGCGACGCAGGCGGCCGGCGACTTCGAGCAGCGACGCATCCAGGTGCTGCAGTTGACTGCTTACGGCAGCGTGCGAGGACAGGGCCTCTTCAAGCATTTTTGAAGTCAATGTCTTCTCCTTCGACCATGACGGCGGTCAGTGTGAGTGCGCGGTCCAGGCGCACGCTGTCGGCCCAGCTGCCAGGTTGCAGACGGCCGCGTTCAGGGATGCCGAGGTAGTCGGCGGGAAATTGCGACAGGCGCTGGGAAGCGTCCGCCAGGGGCAGGCCGATCTTCACCAGATTGCGCAGGGCCTGGTCCATGGTCAGGGTGCTGCCGGCCAGGGTGCCGTCCGGCAGGCGCACGCCGCCCAGGCACTTGGTCACGGTGTGGCTGCCCAGCTTGTACTCACCGTCGGGCATACCGGCGGCGGCGGTGGAGTCGGTGACGCAATACAGACAGGGGATCGAGCGCAGGGCCACGCGCATGGCACCGGGGTGCACGTGCAGCAGGTCGGGGATCAGCTCGGCGTACTGGGCGTGGGCCAGGGCCGCACCGACGATGCCTGGTTCGCGGTGATGCAGCGGGCTCATGGCGTTGTACAGGTGAGTGAAGCTGGTGGCGCCGGCGGCGAGGGCGGCCACGCCTTCTTCGTAGCTGCCCAGGGTGTGGCCGATCTGCATGCGCACGCCACGCGCGCTGAGGGCACGGATCAGGGCGTCGTGGCCGGCGATTTCCGGGGCAATGGTGATCACCCGGATGGGCGCCAGTTGCAGGTACTTCTCCACTTCCGCCATGAGCGCGGTGTGGGCGAAGTTGGGTTGTGCACCGAGCTTGCCGGGATTGATGTACGGGCCTTCCAGGTGCACACCGAGGACCCGGGCGCAGCCCTGGGGGCGCTGCTCGGCGTAGGTTCCAAGCTCAGCCAGAACCTGGCTGATTTCTTCGCTGGGGGCGGTCATGGTGGTGGCCAGCAGCGAGGTGGTGCCGAAACGTACATGGGTACGGGTGATGGTCTCGAAGGCTGTGCGGCCTTGCATGACGTCCTTGCCGCCACCGCCGTGGACGTGCAGGTCGATAAAGCCCGGCAGCAGGTAGGGCAGCTCGTTGTCCGCCGGGTCGCAGGGGCTGCCTTCGATGGCGACGACCTTGCCGTGCTCATGGATCAGGCGGCCGCGGACCCAGCCTTGGGGCGTGAGGATGTTGTCTTCGGACATGGGCGTTTCTCTGGCTCCAGGGGGCGGATTCAGCGTCGCAGTTCGGCGACGAAGTCGTAGTAGTCGTTGCGGCAATAGGTGTCGGTGACTTCGATCGGCGTGTTGTCTTCCAGGTAGCCGACCCGGGTCATCAGCAGCATCGCGGTGCCGGGGGCGATGCCCACCAGGGCGGCGAATTCGTCCGACGCGTTGATCGCCTGGATGTGCTGCAGGGCCCGGACCACGGGACGGCCGATGCTGTCGAGGTACTCGTAGAGCGAATCGCCGACGGCCTCGGGCTGGGCAATGATGCTGGCCGGCAAGGTGCTCATCTCGATCGCCATGACCGCATCGTCGGCTTTGCGCAGGCGCTTGAGGCGCGCCACCTTGTCGTTGGGCGACAGGCCGAGGCGGATCAGCTCTTCGTGGGTCGGCGGGGTCAGTGTGCGTTCCAGCCATTGCGAGCCGGGGACGAAACCTTTGAGGCGCAGCATTTCGCTGAACCCGGAAAGGCGCGACAGCGGTTGCTCAAGGCGCGGGGTAATGAAAGTGCCCGAGCCCTGGCTGCGCCGGATCAGGCCCCGTTCGAAGAGGACTTCCAGGGCCTTGCGCGCAGTCACCCGGGAGATGCCCAGCAGTTCGCTGAGGTTGCGTTCCGAAGGCAGCGCCTGCTCGGCTTTCCATTGGCCGGAGTGAATCGCCGCTTCCAGGTTGCGAGCCAGTTGCAGGTACAGCGGGGTCGGCTGAGTGTCGTCGGGACGCAGGGTCAGGAGGTGATTCATCTGTAGGTTTTCCGATGCGGTTATGAGGTTGTTGTCGCCCGGTAATGCCGAAAAACTAATACCACTTAAATACCATGTCAACGCCACCTATCAGGTGGAGATGCAGTAGATCTGGCGCTTTCGGGGTGCTTAGGAGGATAAAGGATTGAAGTGGTATTAGGCAGGTCTGGCCGCGAAGGCTATAGCTCGAGGTGGCGACCCGGGGCGGGTCGCCAAGTGGTATGCGCGCCGGGGGAGGGCGGCGGGGAGGAAAATATTTTTTGTGCTGGAGGGATTAAGGGCGAATTTCGATCAGGGTGCCGTCTTTGACCAGACTCCAGACTTCGCGCATGTCGACATTGCGCATGGCGATGCAGCCGTCGGTCCAGTCCAGGGTGTGGAAGTACTGCTCGGGAAACTCTTCGGTGTCTGGAGTGCCATGGATCATGATCATGCCGCCGGGATTGACCCCTTCGCGACGCGAGCGGGCGGCATCGGTGATGTTCGGGTAGGAGATGTGCATGGCCAGGTTGTAGCGGTCGCTGGTCTTGCGCCAGTCGAGCCAGTAGAGGCCTTCGGGGGTGCGTTTATCGCCTTCCATGAGCTTGGGCCCCTTGGGCTTCTTGCCCAGGGAAATCCGATAGGTTTTCAGTGGCTTGCCGCCATTGATCAACTGCAGTTGATGGGCGGACTTGAGCACCAGGACCTTTTCGATGACCTTGCCGTCCAGGGTTTCCACCGTGGAGGCCTGAGACAGAGTGACGACGGAACAGCACAGCAGGGCAAGCAACCAGCGCATTGACACGATATCCCCAGGCGCGCACAGAGTCCGTGCACGTTTTTATTGTTTAACTGATGGCAGGCTGAGAGAGCGGCGGAATGGATTCGGAGCGCACGGCAAATGCCTGTGCCCGCCGGTCAGCGAAGAAGCATTCTAAGGTACGACCGACGGTGCGGAAAGCCAGCTCGGACCAAGGGATATCGGCTTCGTCGAACAGCTGCACCTCCAGGCTCTCGGGACCGGCGGCGAAGTCCAGGTCGGCCAGTTCGGCGCGGAAGAACACATGCACCTGGCTGATGTGCGGCACGTCGATCAAGGTGTAGAGGTTCAGGTTGCGTACCCGGGCACAGGCTTCCTCGTAGGTTTCGCGGATGGCCGCCTGTTCCACGGTCTCGCCGTTCTCCATGAAACCCGCCGGCAGGGTCCAGTAGCCCAGGCGCGGTTCGATGGCGCGACGGCAGAGCAATACCTTGCCCTCCCAGGTGGCCAGGCAGCCAGCGACGATGTTGGGGTTCTGGTAGTGGATGGTCTGGCAGTGATCGCAGACGAAGCGCAGGCGCGAGTCGCCTGCGGGAATGCGCTGGATCACCGGGTTGCCGCACTGGCTGCAAAATTTCATGTGGGGTATCCGAAAAGGCTGGGGCTATCTTGGCGCGCCGCCCGATTGTCGGCAAGTTGTCGTTAAGCGACATGCCCGAGAGCAGGGGTTGGGCCACCGATTGGATTGGTGCATGATGCACGGTAGCCAACAGATCGAGATGCCTCATGCTGGACGAGCTACTTCATCGGGTAAGCCATTACACGCCAAGAACGCTGGAGACCGACCGACGTTTTCCCGAGGCTGCGGTGCTGGTGCCCATCACCCGCAGCGATGAACCGGAGCTGGTGCTGACCCTGCGCGCCAGCGGGCTTTCGACCCATGGTGGTGAAGTGGCCTTCCCCGGTGGCCGGCGCGATCCGGAAGACCCGGATCTGATCTTCACCGCGCTACGGGAGGCCGAAGAAGAGATCGGCCTGCCGCCGGGACTGGTGGAAGTCATCGGCCCCTTGAGCCCACTGATTTCCCTGCACGGGATCAAGGTCACACCCTACGTCGGGGTGATTCCCGACTATGTCGAATACCAGGCCAATGATGCCGAGATCGCTGCCGTTTTCAGCGTCCCTCTGGAGTTCTTTCGCCAGGACCCCCGTGAGCACACCCACCGCATCGACTATCAGGGCCGCAGTTGGTACGTCCCCAGCTACCGCTTCGGCGAGTACAAGATCTGGGGTCTGACCGCGATCATGGTGGTCGAACTGGTCAACCTGCTGTACGACGCCAAGATCAGCCTGCATCACCCGCCGAAAACCTTTATCGACACCTGAAGCCATGGCTTGGCATGGCATAAACCCGCGGCTGCCTGAACCATAAGGACAACAAGATGAAATACCGCCTGGGCGACGCCCGAGTCGACACCCATCCACAGAGCTGGGTGGCCCCGAACGCCACCTTGGTGGGTAAGGTCAAGCTGGAAGAGGGGGCCAGTGTGTGGTTCAACGCCGTGCTGCGTGGCGACAACGAACTGATCCTGATCGGCAAGCACAGCAACGTCCAGGACGGTGCCGTGATGCACACCGACATGGGCTTTCCACTGACCCTGGGTACCGGCGTGACCATCGGCCATAACGCCATGCTGCATGGCTGCACCGTGGGCGATTACAGCCTGATTGGTATCAACGCGGTCATTCTCAATGGCGCAAAGATCGGCAAGAACTGCATCATCGGCGCCAATTCGTTGATCGGCGAAGGCAAGGAAATACCTGACGGTTCGCTGGTCATGGGCTCGCCGGGCAAAGTGGTTCGCGAACTGACCGAGGCGCAGAAGAAAATGCTCGAAGCCAGCGCCGCCCACTACGTTCATAATGCTCAACGTTATGCCCGAGACTTGGTTGAGCAAGAACAATGACCGCCCCTGAAAGACCCGTCGCCTCGCCTTGCGTGAGCATCTGTGCCCTGGATGAGCAAGACATCTGCACCGGCTGTCAGCGCACGGTGGATGAAATCACCCGCTGGAGTCGCATGGACAACAGCGAGCGCCGCGCAGTCCTGGCCCTGTGCCATGAGCGGGCCAAATCCAGTGGCTTGCTGTGGATGATCGGCTCCAGCTCGGCGAGCTGATCCGCCCGTTCGCCGGCAAGCCAGCTCCCGCAGGCGATGCGTAGGAGCCAGCTTGCCGGCGCAAGGGTTTCTTGGCCCAACCCCGGGCCTGCAGTAACCTGTGCTCCTTCCCGATAGGTATCCTTGGCCCCCATGCTTTTCCTGATCGCCTATATCAGCAGCGTCGTGCTGATCAATTACGCCTTTTCCGTCGCGCCGCAACTGGATATCGTCTGGTCGGCCTGGGGCGGGCTGGTGTTTGTCCTGCGGGACATGGTGCAGACGCGCTTCGGCCATGGCGCCATCGTCGCCATGCTGGCGGCCCTGGTGTTGTCCTATGTCACCTCCGACCCGACCATTGCTCTGGCCAGTGCCACGGCATTCGCCGTCTCGGAATGCATCGACTGGCTGGTGTTCAGCATCACCAAGCGGCCCCTGCATGATCGTCTGTGGATCAGTTCGGCCCTGAGCATTCCCCTGGATACCTTCATCTTCTACGGCATGATCGATGCGCTGACCCCGGGGGTCGTGCTGACCGCCCTGGGGTCGAAGTTCGCCGGGGTCACCGTGGTCTGGCTGGCGATGGCCTGGCGTTTGCGCAAAGCGGCGTGCGCCGGCTGAGTCAAACCCCGCGGTTCATGTAAAATGCCGCGCTCTTTCCCCATGGGTCGCCCGCCTGGCGCTCGGCCCTCGATGATCCGCTCCTTTGAGGACCTTCAGATGACTCGTATCGGAACTCCATTGTCGCCAACCGCGACCCGCGTCTTGCTTTGTGGCTGTGGTGAGTTGGGCAAGGAAGTGGTGATCGAGCTGCAACGCCTGGGTGTCGAGGTGATTGCCGTGGACCGCTACGCCAATGCGCCGGCGATGCAGGTGGCCCATCGCAGCCACGTGATCAACATGCTCGACGGTGCGGCCCTGCGGGCGGTGATCGAGGCTGAGAAGCCGCACTTCATCGTTCCGGAAATCGAAGCCATCGCTACCGCGACCCTGGTGGAACTGGAAGCTGAAGGCTTCACCGTAATCCCCACCGCCCGGGCCACTTCGCTGACCATGAACCGTGAAGGCATTCGTCGTCTGGCGGCTGAGGAGCTGGACCTGCCGACCTCGCCTTACCATTTCGCCGATACCTTCGAAGACTATTCCAAGGCGGTGCAAGACCTGGGTTTCCCTTGCGTGGTCAAGCCGGTGATGAGCTCCTCGGGCAAGGGCCAGAGCCTGCTGCGCAGTGTCGATGACGTACAGAAAGCCTGGGACTACGCTCAGGAAGGCGGGCGTGCCGGCAAGGGCCGGGTGATCATCGAGGGCTTCATCGATTTTGACTACGAGATCACCCTGCTGACCGTGCGCCACGTAGGCGGCACCACTTTCTGTGCGCCGGTCGGTCATCGTCAGGAAAAGGGCGACTATCAGGAATCCTGGCAGCCTCAGGCCATGAGCCCCAAAGCCCTGGCCGAATCCGAGCGTGTGGCCAAGGCAGTGACCGAAGCCCTGGGCGGCCGCGGCCTGTTCGGCGTGGAGCTGTTCATCAAGGGCGATCAGGTGTGGTTCAGCGAAGTGTCGCCGCGTCCCCATGACACCGGCCTGGTGACCCTGATTTCCCAGGACTTGTCCCAGTTCGCCCTGCATGCGCGGGCGATCCTCGGCTTGCCGATTCCGCTGATCCGTCAGTTCGGTCCATCGGCTTCGGCAGTGATTCTGGTAGAAGGCAAATCCACCCAGACCGCGTTCGCCAACCTCGGCGTCGCCCTGAGCGAGCCGGACACTGCGCTGCGCCTGTTCGGCAAGCCTGAGGTCAACGGCCAGCGCCGCATGGGCGTGGCTCTGGCTCGTGATGAGTCGATCGAGGCCGCCCGGGCCAAGGCGACCCGCGCTGCGCAAGCGGTAGTGGTCGAACTCTGAGAAACATCGCGAGCAAGCTGGCTTCCACAAGGTTTGCATTGAACCTGTAGGAGCGAGCTTGCTCGCGAAGCGGTCGCTCAGACGACCCGATTCAGATCGTTATTGCGCGTTTCCTTCAAGCACAGCACCGCGATCAAGCTCAGGATCGCCGCCCCCGACACATACCCGCCTACCCAGCTCAACCCACCCATCGCCACCAGCTTCTGGGCGAAGAAGGGTGCGGCCGAAGCACCGACAATGCCCCCCAGGTTGTAAGCCGCCGATGCGCCGGTATAGCGCACATGGGTCGGAAACAGTTCCGGCAGCAGCGCGCCCATCGGGGCGAAGGTCACCCCCATCAGGAACAGCTCAATGCACAGAAACAGCGCCACACCGGCGGTGGAGCCCTGAGTCAGCAAGGGTTCCATGGTGAAGCCGGAGAGAATAGCCAGCACGGCACCGACAATCAGCACGGGCTTGCGCCCGAAACGGTCGCTGGCCCAGGCCGACAGGGGCGTGGCCGCGGCCATGAACAGCACTGCGAAACACAGCAGGCCGAGGAAGGTTTCCCGGCTGTAGCCCAGGGTGGCGACGCCGTAGCTCAGGGAAAATACCGTGGAAATGTAAAACAGCGCGTAGCACACCACCATCGACGCGGCGCCCAGCAGTACTGGCAGCCAGTACTGGCTGAAGAGCTCCACCAGTGGCATTTTCACCCGTTCCTGGCGTGCCACGGCGTTGGCGAACACCGGGGTTTCGTGCAGCTTCAGGCGCACATACAGGCCCACCATCACCAGCGCCGCGCTGAGCAGAAACGGAATGCGCCAGCCCCAGGAGCGGAACTGTTCGTCATCCAGGCCCATGGCCAGGGCCAGGAACAGGCCGTTGGCGGCGAGAAAACCGATGGAGGGGCCCAGTTGCGGGAACATGCCGAACCAGGCGCGTTTGCCTTGCGGGGCGTTTTCCGTGGCCAGCAGGGCTGCGCCACCCCATTCGCCTCCCAGCCCCAGCCCTTGGCCGAAGCGCAATACGCAAAGCAGGATCGGTGCCCAGGCTCCGATGCTGGCATAGCCCGGCAGCACGCCGATCAGGGTGGTGCACACCCCCATCAGCAGCAGGGAGGCGACCAGAGTCGATTTGCGTCCGATACGGTCGCCAAAGTGGCCGAACAGCGCCGAGCCCAGGGGGCGGGCGAGGAAGGCAATGCCAAAGGTCAGAAAGGCCGAGAGCATCTGGGCGGTGCCGGACGTCTGGGGGAAGAATACCGGCCCGATCACCAGCGCAGCGGCGGTGGCGTAGACGTAGAAGTCGTAGAACTCGATGGCGGTGCCGATAAAACTGGCGGTGGCCACCCGGGTGGTGGAATTGCTCGGTTGAACAGGCGCGCAGGCGCTGTAGGCGGTGTTGGTCGTCATGCGGATATCCCTGACAGTCTGTGCTCCAGTGGAGCGAATTATTATGGTCGAGCACCCAGGGATGTGGGTTTGGCGCGGTCGTCACTCGGGATGGGAGTGACGTCGAACAGTGGCGGGTGATGCATGCAGGATCGCTCTCGGTGCGGGTAGCACGCGGATCTGCGGGGCTTGGGTAAGCAGCGCGATTATAGAAAGGCTGCTAACGATCCAACAAGGGCTGTGGTCGTTGGTGGTTTTGCATGACTGCGCCAGGCCCCGAAACTCCGTTGCAGAGGTTCAAGGCGCAGGCATCAGCATCGAGTCAGGTCCGGGCGGGAACGCTGCTGGTGTGCCAGAGCAGTACGCGGCTGACACGGTTTTCCTCGGTTTCGAGGATTTCCAGGCGGTAGCGGCCGATCTTCAGGCACACGGCGCTGTCGGGAATGGTTTCCAGGGCTTCGGTGACCAGGCCGTTGAGGGTCTTGGGGCCGTCGCTGGGCAGGTGCCAGCCCAGGCTCTTGTTCAGTTCACGGATCGATGCCGCGCCCTCCACCACATAACGGCCATCGGCCTGTGGGTGGATATGGGGGTTGTCCAGGCTGTGCTCGTTTTCGAACTCGCCGACGATTTCTTCGAGGATGTCTTCCAGGGTGACGATGCCCAGCACTTCGCCGTATTCGTCCACCACCATGCCCAGGCGCCGCTGCTGCTTGTGGAAATTGAGCAGCTGTAACTGCAACGGGGTGCTTTCGGGGACGAAGTAGGGTTCGTGGCAGGCTGCCAGCAGGGTTTCCTTGGTCAGGCTGGCGTCTGGCAGCAGGTGGCGGATCTGGCGGGTATTAAGGACAGCCTCCACCTGGTTGATGTCGCTGTGGAACACCGGTAGGCGCGTGCGTTTGTTCAGGCGCAGTTGGGCGATGATCTCGTCGATGGAGTCGTCCAGGTTGATGCCGTCCACTTCGCTGCGAGGCACCAGGATGTCATTGACCGTGATCTTGTCCAGGGCGTGGATGCCGGACAGGGCGTGGTGTTCCTGGGGCGCGGGCTCATCGTCCAGCCGTGCCGGATCGTCTTCGCTGTGCTTGACCGCGCTGGCCTTGGCGGCGAACGGGCGCAACAGCAACTGGCCGATGGCCTGCAGCAGCCAGGCCAGGGGATAGACAAGCTTCATGGGGATGGCCAGCAGGCTGTTGCCAAAGCTCAGAGTGCTTTCCGGGTAGCGCAAAGCCAGGGTGCGGGGCAAGTACTCGGCCAGCACCAGCAAGCCGCTGGTGCTGATCAGGCAGGCCAGCCAGGGGCCGTTTTCCGCCCAGTAGAACAGCGCCAGCAAGGTGCTGATGATCACCGCCAGGACTCGGCACAGGGTGTTGCACAGGATCAGGCTTTCCTTGGGGAAGGCCAGCTGTGCCGTCGGTTTGTCGCCTGAGCGTGAGCCGTTGCGTTGGGTCAGCAGGTGCTGCTGGGCGGCATCGATGGCAGTGAACAGCCCCGACCAGACGATCAGCAGGGCGATTACCGCGAGCATGGGCCCGGAGGGCAAGGAGTCGGTCATGGCCGGTCGTCAGATGTGCAGGATGTATTCACGAACCAGCTTGCTGCCGAAGTACGCCAGCATCAGCAGGCAAAAACCCGCGAGGGTCCAGCGAATCGCCTTGTGCCCGCGCCAGCCCAGGCGGTTGCGGCCCCACAGCAGCACGCTGAACACCACCCAGGCCAGGCAGGCCAGCAGGGTCTTGTGCACCAGGTGCTGGGCGAACAGGTTCTCGACGAACAACCAGCCGGAGATCAGCGACAGCGACAGCAGGGTCCAGCCAGCCCAGAGAAAACCGAACAGCAGGCTTTCCATGGTTTGCAGGGGCGGGAAGTTCCTGATCAGCCCGGAGGGGTGCTTGTTCTTCAGCTGATGGTCCTGCACCAGTAGTAACAGGGACTGGAACACCGCGATGGTGAACATGCCGTAGGCCAGGATCGACAGCAGGATATGGGCGAGAATTCCCGGTTCCTCATCGATCACCGGCACGGTTCCGGTAGGCACGAACTGCGCCAGTAGCGCAGTCAGGGCGCCGAGGGGGAACAGCAGCACCAGCAGGTTTTCCACGGGAATCCGCCAGCAGGCCAGTAAGGTCAGGGCGATGACCGCGGCAGCGATCAGGCTGGCGGCGCTGAAGAAGTCCAAGCCCAGGCCGGCCGGGGTCAGCAAATGGGTCAGCAGGCTGATGCCGTGGGCGAGCAGGGCCAGGATGCCCAGCATAACCAGCAGGCGCTTGTTTGCCTTGGCGCCTGTGGCCAGGCGAGAGCCTTGATAGAAGGTCGCAGCGGCATAAAGGACGGCGGCGGCGAGGGTGGGTAGCAAGCTGGGTGACAAGGGGAGCATAAATCCTGTTAGGCAAGCCCGAAAGTCGCTGAGTTTGGCATAGAACCCACAGCCCTGAAAGACCACGCAAGCAGACGGCGAGGTGTCCGCCACGCACAGTCTTCGCTATAATCCGCGACCTGCCCACGCCGCAGGCTCATCGAGCTCTTGTTTATTAAGCTCTGGGCCGCCATTACCCCGGTCTACCTTGGGCCTGAAAGGATCGAGCATGTTTGAAAACCTAACCGACCGTCTCTCGCAGACGCTGCGCCATGTCACCGGCAAGGCCAAGCTGACCGAGGACAACATCAAAGACACCCTGCGCGAAGTGCGCATGGCGCTGCTCGAAGCCGACGTTGCGTTGCCGGTGGTCAAGGACTTCGTCAACTCGGTGAAGGAGCGTGCGGTCGGCACCGAAGTGTCCCGCAGCCTGACCCCGGGCCAGGCCTTTGTGAAAATCGTCCAGGCCGAGCTGGAAAGCCTGATGGGCGCGGCCAACGAAGACCTCAACCTCAGCGCCGTGCCGCCAGCCGTGGTGCTGATGGCCGGTCTGCAGGGTGCGGGTAAGACCACCACCGCCGGCAAACTTGCGCGCTTCCTTAAAGAGCGCAAGAAAAAGAGCGTGATGGTGGTGTCCGCCGACGTCTACCGCCCGGCGGCGATCAAGCAGTTGGAGACCCTGGCCAACGACATCGGCGTGACCTTCTTCCCGTCGGACCTGAGCCAGAAGCCGGTGGCCATCGCCGAAGCAGCTATAAAGGAAGCGAAGCTCAAGTTCATCGACGTGGTGATCGTCGACACCGCCGGTCGCCTGCACGTCGACAGCGAGATGATGGACGAGATCCAGGCGCTGCATGCGGCGATCAAACCGGTGGAAACCCTGTTCGTGGTCGACGCCATGACCGGTCAGGACGCCGCCAACACCGCCAAGGCCTTTGGTGACGCGCTGCCGCTGACCGGGGTGATCCTGACCAAGGTCGATGGTGACGCCCGTGGCGGTGCCGCGCTGTCGGTGCGGGCCATCACTGGCAAGCCGATCAAGTTCATCGGTATGGGCGAGAAGACCGAGGCGCTGGAGCCATTCCACCCTGAACGTATCGCTTCGCGAATTCTTGGCATGGGCGACGTGCTCAGCCTGATCGAGCAGGCCGAGCAGACCCTCGACAAGGAAAAGGCCGACAAACTGGCCAAGAAGCTGAAGAAGGGCAAAGGCTTCGATCTCGAAGACTTCCGCGATCAGCTGCAACAAATGAAGAACATGGGCGGTCTGGGCGGCCTGATGGACAAGCTGCCGAACATCGGCGGCGTCAATCTGGCGCAGATGGGCAACGCACAGAGCGCCGCTGAAAAGCAGTTCAAGCAGATGGAAGCCATCATCAACTCCATGACCCCGGCCGAGCGCCGCGACCCTGAGCTGATCAGCGGTTCGCGCAAGCGCCGGATCGCCATGGGTTCCGGTACCCAGGTGCAGGACATCGGCCGCTTGATCAAGCAGCACAAGCAGATGCAGAAGATGATGAAGAAGTTCTCCGCCAAGGGCGGGATGGCCAAGATGATGCGCGGCATGGGCGGCATGTTGCCCGGCGGCGGCATGCCGAAAATGTGAAGAATCCGCGCCGGCAGTCATGTCGGCGCTATTCCACGGGGACGTGGAATCTCGAGCAAACCCTCGATTGGGGCGCGCTCACTCGCTGCCGCTTGCGGCGGCTCCATAGCAAATCTGAGTGGCAGCCGATAGGCGCCGGAAAAAGTCATTTGCAAAAGTCCGGATATTCCTTAGAATATGCGGCCTTTCGGGCACCCATGCCCGCTGTGCATTTAGATTTGCAGCACCGACTACAGGAACGATGTTCACATGCTAACAATCCGTCTTGCCCTTGGCGGCTCCAAAAAGCGCCCGTTTTACCACTTGACCGTGACCGACAGCCGTAACCCACGCGACGGTTCGCACAAAGAACAAGTTGGCTTCTTCAACCCGATCGCTCGTGGTCAAGAAGTCCGCCTGTCCGTGAACCAAGAGCGCGTAGCCTACTGGCTGAGCGTTGGTGCACAGCCTTCTGAGCGCGTTGCTCAGTTGCTGAAGGAATCGGCTAAGGCTGCAGCCTGAACCCTATGAACGCGACGCCAGCTCCTGCTGATGATTTGATCGTTATCGGCAAAATCTACTCTGTTCATGGCGTTCGCGGCGAAGTGAAGGTCTTTTCCTTTACTGATCCGATTAAAAACCTGTTGGACTACAAAACCTGGACGCTCAAGCGCGAAGGTAGCGTGAAACAGGTTGAGCTGGTCAGCGGACGCGGGAACGACAAGTTCCTGGTCGCAAAGCTCAAGGGTCTTGATGATCGCGAAGAAGCTCGTCTTCTGGCCGGTTACGAGATCTGCGTGCCGCGCAACCTGTTCCCTGAACTGACCGACGGCGAGTACTACTGGTACCAGCTGCAAGGTCTCAAGGTCATCGACACCCTCGGGCAACTGCTCGGGCAGATCGATCACCTGTTGGAGACCGGCTCGAACGATGTAATGGTGGTCAAGCCTTGCGCTGGCAGCCTGGATGATCGCGAACGCCTGTTGCCCTATACCGAGCAATGCGTGTTGGCCGTCGATCTGGCCGCGGGCGAGATGAAGGTGGAATGGGATGCGGACTTCTAAGCGTGGCTAACTTGCGCGTAGAAGTGATCAGTTTGTTTCCCGAGATGTTTTCCGCCATCAGCGAATACGGCATAACCAGCCGCGCGGTGAAACAGGGGCTCTTGCAGCTCACTTGTTGGAATCCGCGAGACTACACCACGGATCGACATCACACTGTGGACGATCGCCCGTTTGGCGGTGGCCCTGGCATGGTGATGAAGATCAAGCCCCTGGAGGATGCACTGGTTCAGGCCAGAAACGCAGCCGGGGAGGGTGCGAAGGTGATCTACCTGTCGCCCCAAGGCCGTCAACTGAATCAGTCGGCGGTACGCGAGTTGGCGAATGAGGATGCATTGATCCTGATTGCTGGTCGTTATGAAGGCATTGACGAGCGGTTTATTGAAGCTCATGTCGATGAAGAGTGGTCGATTGGCGACTATGTACTCTCCGGTGGCGAGCTGCCGGCGATGGTCCTGATTGATGCGGTTACGCGACTGCTGCCCGGAGCTTTAGGGCATGTGGATTCCGCGGAGGAAGATTCCTTCACGGACGGTCTGCTGGATTGCCCGCACTACACCCGACCGGAGGTGTATGCGGATCAGCGTGTTCCCGACGTGTTGCTAAGTGGCAACCACGCACACATCCGGCGTTGGCGTTTACAGCAGTCCCTTGGTCGGACCTATGAACGACGCGCCGATCTTCTGGAAAGCCGCTCGCTTTCTGGAGAAGAGAAGAAGCTGCTCGAGGAATATCTCCGCGAGCGGGACGATAGTTAACAACGTATCGATGGTAGATCCGACGATTTACCTTAGGAGCACAGCATGACCAACAAAATCATCCTTGCACTCGAAGCAGAGCAGATGACCAAAGAGATCCCAGCCTTTGCCCCGGGCGACACCATTGTCGTTCAGGTGAAAGTGAAGGAAGGCGATCGTTCCCGTCTGCAGGCGTTCGAAGGCGTAGTTATCGCCAAGCGCAACCGCGGTGTGAACAGCGCGTTCACCGTACGTAAAATCTCCAACGGTGTTGGCGTAGAGCGTACTTTCCAGACCTACAGCCCGCAGATCGACAGCATGGCTGTCAAGCGTCGCGGTGACGTGCGTAAAGCCAAGCTGTACTACCTGCGTGACCTGTCGGGTAAAGCAGCTCGCATCAAGGAAAAACTGGTTTAAGTCCAGCTTCCGATGCAGAAAAAAGCAGCCTACGGGCTGCTTTTTTGTTGCCTGTCATTTAATGCCCGGAGCGGTTCAGCAGGGCGCAGACCGTGTTGGCGATACGTTCCAGCAGTACCTCGTCATAAGGCAGCCAGGGCAGGGCGGCCAATTTGCCACTTTGTGCCGCCAGTGGCAGGTCCACCGCGCCTCCATCGCGTGACACGCGCCCGGTCACCAGGTGCACGGCGTAGTCACCGACCCGCACATGGCGCTCATCCATACTCAGCTTTCCTGCCTTGATGTGCGTCGCAAAGGCTGTATTCAGCACCTGTTGGCGCATCAATGTCATTTGCGTGAGATTGTGCCCGGCCAGTCGATTCAGGCGCTCTTCGCGCTTGCCTGGCGAGGCCTGGGGAAGAGGAATGCCAGCGGCGGTCTGCGTCAGTTCTTCAACGGCGAAAGCGCTGATGCTGACCAGCAGATCGATGGCTCGGCAAGCCTCTGAAAAGACCTGCGCCGGCACATTTTTCAGCAGCACAGGCTGCCAGTGTTTCTCGGTGCGACGAGCGAAGCACGTGGCGCCGGACAAGCAGTGCCCTTGTAAGCCGGGATAGAGTGGCACGTCGACATTCAGACTCACTCGGATGTCGCTCAGGTTCCGGCTCAGGCTACCGTCTCTGTCGATCTTCCAGCCCTCGCGGCGTGCCAGGCCGATCAATGGGCGAATGGATAGGCTGTACCCGGCGAATGCTTGGTAGGAGGGGCTTTCCAGCTCATGGTCAGGTGCCTGGTAGTGCTCGCGAAATACCTGGCGCAGTGGTTGCCTGATCTGGCGTTCGGTGATCACGGCTTGCCAGGCTTGGCGCTCTGCTTCGTCGCTCGACAGGGGGTGCCACAGTGAAATCCGGCATCCGGCGTCCAGGGGCAGCGGCTGACCCCGCACGTCAAGAGCTTGCGCGTTTTGGGTCAATAGGAAACTGCAGCGTTGGCCACAGTCGTTGTGAGCCACCCATATCAACGAGTGGGCAAAGGGCGCGCCCACGGCAGAATCCACCAGTTGCCTTCGCCAGTCGCTCAAAGACAGCTCGAAGTGTTGCCACAGTCCTGACTCCAGGCAACTGGCCAGAAGCGCGTGCTGGGCTTTTCCGGGAGCACTGATTGGGGCAAGGCGCAGGGCAATCTCGGGTCGTTGGGCCAGCCCGCGTTCGGCGGGTTTGAGATTGCGCGTGAGTTTTTTCTGCAGGCCGGCATGTCGCACCAGGCTCAGGGCGCTGCGAAGCGTTTGCACGCTTTCCGGCGTTGGTATCTGTTCGATGCAATGACCCAGGGCAATGGCCAGGGATTGCGACGGCGCGGTTTTGGCCTGGGTTGGGGCGACGCAAGCCTTGGTCAGCAAAGTGTCCATCAGTGGCGGTAGCCAGGGCGCATCGCGCCGCAGGGCGATCCGGGCGGCACGGGCGATTACTGGCGTGTCATGGGTGCTGAAGGCGCCATCGGCCACATAGGGGGTGGCGCCGCTGTGAATATCTTCCAGGCGCTGGGCGGCGGTGTTGAGGATCTGCTGGGAGAACTCGACGTAGGCAGCATCGTCGGCCAGCGCCGTGGCGGGGTCGCTGCTCAGTGAGTGATGACCGGTCCAGTACTCGCTGCTGGCAAGGGCCAGTCGGGATTGCGGTTCCAGTTGTTCAAGCAGTTCGAACTCCTGTCGGACGTAGGGAGCATCGGCGTAGTGTTGTTCCACGCAACGGTGCAGGGCTGCTTGGGCTTGTGCATCCAGCCATTGTGCCAATACGTACGTCTGGTGGTAGTCCGCAGCCCAGCGTATCGAGGGTTCGCCGAGGATTCTATGTAACTCGCTGCTCAGTGCACTGCTCGGTTTGCCGCTGTGATAGGCCAGTTGCTCCACCGCCTCCTGCCCGCTCAGACAAGTGCGCAGCACCTCCAGCAGGGTGGTTTGATCGAGTTGTGGGCACAGTTCCAGCTGTGCGGCCTGCTGCACAATCGATGTCGCCAGTTGCTGCGCAGCCGGGTTTTCAGGGGTACGCAGTGCTCGGCGGATAGCCGGCCACAGGCTGCCCAGTTGAGCGGGTGTCAGTGAGCTGATATCGATGGGCGCGCCAATGAAACTCGGATGATCCGTTGTCGCGGCGCTCAGGCGTTGCTGCAGGTGCTCGACGAGCGAAGGCGCGGAAAGGGCATCCATGACGGCGATTCTCCTTGTTGGGGGCGCGGATGATCGCATTTTTTATCGCCGATCGTGACCTCTGACCCCTGCCGGGTTCTTTCGGCCCCTGCCGGGCGGCGATATACTCGCCGACCCAATAAAGTGTGATCGCCCGCGCCGTGCAGCCTGCACGGAACGCCCAGGGTGCGTCACACGCCTCCCGGCGTTCCTGGCCTGTTGTTATCCACAGGCAGGCGGCCCCCGATTGTTCCCATCAAGCCTTTGGTCGCTGCCTTGCAGCGCTCATCGGCGTTCCATGCCCGCAGCGTGCCCCTGCGCGGATCTATCCATTCAGGCAGTAGTCCGATGACCCTTCGTGAGCAAGAAATCCAGCGTCGTACCGAACTCTCGGTGACCCGTGTGACCAAGGCGGTATTCCCGTCCACCACCAATCATCACAACACCCTGTTCGGCGGCACCGCCCTGGCCTGGATGGACGAAGTGTCGTTTATCGCCGCTACGCGCTTTTGCCGGTTGCCACTGGTGACAGTGTCCACCGACCGTATCGACTTCAATCATCCGATTGCCGCCGGTTCTATTGTCGAGTTGGTAGGGCGGGTGGTGAAGGTGGGCAACACCAGCCTCAAGGTTGAGGTAGAGGTGTTTGTCGAGAGCATGAGTTGCGACGGACGGGAAAAGGCCATTCATGGTCTGTTCAGTTTCGTCGCCATCGATGACGACAAGCGCCCGGTGCCGGTGCTTCCGGGATTCGCAGCGTAGGAGCCGGCTTGCCGGCGAAGGCGTTCCTGCGGGCCCCTTCGCCGGCAAACCCGCTTCTTAGAGTGACTCGGGTTGGATCAGTGCCAGCAGGGTCCAGCCAGCCGTCGGCTTGAGGCCGCTTTCCGGGGTGATTACATGCACCCAGCCGTTGCTGTCGCGGGCGAACAGCAGGGTTGCGCGTTCGCCGTGCAAAGTCTGGTAGTCGTTCCAGCCAAAGGCTTCGGTCAGGTGCGTGCTGTACAGCTCGGCGCCCTGGCCCAGCAGGCTGGCCAGCTTGGTGTAGGTCAGGGCCTCACTGCCCAGTAGCTGGCCGCGATGTTCGTGGCTGGCGCGGTGCTTGTCGGTGCGTCGGCTTTCCTGGCTGTTGGCCAGGGCAAAAAGGCGCTGATGGCCAAAGTCGTGTCGAAAGCGCATGGCCGCCAGGGTGTTGAGTTCGCCTGAAGGTGAGAGCGCCAGCAAATGCCCCAATCCCACCAGATCCAGATGCGCGTCGGCGTGCTGCGAGGCCGGGTTGCCGAAATAGGTGGGCAGGCCTTCCATGCGTGCTGCACGGATATTCTCCCAGCTGGAGTCGGTCAGCAGCACTCGGCTGCCCAACTGCTGCAAGGCCTTGCCAATGGTGCGTGCCGGGCCATTGGCGCCGACAATCAGGAAGCCGCTGGGGGCGGGCTCCGCGACTTTGAGCAGGCGCGCCAAGGGCCGGGCAGTAGCGCTTTGCAGGACCACGGTGCCGATGATCACGGCAAAGGTCAGTGGCACCAGCAGCAACGCCCCCTCGTGACCGGCTTCATCCAGGCGGATGGCGAAGATGGCCGACACCGCTGCCGCAACAATCCCCCGTGGCGCAATCCAGGCCAGCAAGGCGCGTTCACGCCAGTTGAGGCTGGAGCCGGCAGTGGACAGCAGCACATTCAGCGGTCGAGCTATGAACTGGATCACCAGCAGCAGGATCAGCACCAGCGGCCCCAGGGCGATCAGTGCCTTGAGGTCCAGGCGCGCTGCCAGCAGGATGAACAGTCCGGAGATCAGCAACACGCTGAGGTTTTCCTTGAAGTGCAGGATGTGCCGGACATCCACGCCCTTCATGTTGGCCATCCACATGCCCATCAGCGTCACCGCCAGCAGCCCGGATTCGTGCATCACCTGATTGGACGCGATGAAGATTCCCAGGACTGCGGCCAGGGTCGCCAGGTTGTGCAGGTACTCCGGTAGCCACTGGCGACGCATGATGGTGCCCAGGACCCAGCCGCCGGCGATGCCGAACAGGCTGCCGCACAGAATCACCCCGCCAAAGGTCAGCAGGCTGTGGCTCAGGCCCTCGCCGGCGGCGCTGGCGATGATGAAGCTGTAGACCACCACGGCCAGCAGGGCGCCGATAGGGTCGATGACGATGCCCTCCCAGCGCAGGATATTGGCGATCGAGGCCTTGGGTCGCACCACTCGCAACATGGGTACGATCACCGTCGGCCCAGTGACCAGCGTCAAGGTGCCGAACAGCAGGGCCAGCATCCAGTCGAAGCCCAGCAGCCAATGGGTGGCGAGGGTGATCACCGCCCAGGTGGACAGCGCGCCGATGGTCACCAGGCGGCGCACCACGCTGCCGATTTCACGCCATTCCGAGAGGTGCAGGGTCAGGCTGCCTTCGAACAGGATCAGCGCCACCGCCAGGGACACCAGGGGCATCAGCAGCGGGCCGAACATCTCCTGGGGATCGAGCCAGCCCAGCACGGGACCGGCAAGAATGCCGCTCAGCAGCAGGAACAGAATGGCTGGCAGTTTCAGCCTCCAGGCCAGCCATTGGCAGCCCAGTGCTGCCGCGCCGATGCCGCCGAAGGCCAGCAGAATCTGTTGTTCACTCATCAATGCACCCTGTTCCTTGAAATGGCTGGCTATGAAAGACTAGCGACCCTCTGCGCAGTTCACTATTTTTTTACGTGTGGCCCCTGGGCCGTGCCTTTCGAGTCTTTATGCCCGCCATCGACCACCCCCTGATCGACCGTTTTCTCGATGCCCTGTGGCTGGAGAAAGGCCTGTCCGACAACACCCGCCATGCCTATCGCAGTGACCTGGCGTTGTTCAACGGCTGGTTGCAGGAGCAGGGGGTGGAGTTGCCGCAGGCCGGACGCGAGCTGATCCTCGATCATTTGGCCTGGCGCGTGGAGCAAGCCTACAAGCCCCGTTCCACCGCCAGATTCCTCTCTGGGGTGCGGGGCTTCTATCGCTATTTGCTGAGAGAAAAACTGATCGAGATCGATCCGACTTTGCAGATCGATATGCCGCAACTGGGACGCCCGCTGCCCAAGTCCCTGTCGGAGGCCGATGTCGAAGCGTTGCTGGCGGCGCCGGACTTGAGCGAGGCCATCGGCCAGCGCGATCGCGCCATGCTGGAGGTGCTCTACGCCTGCGGCCTGCGGGTGACTGAGCTGATCAGCCTGACCCTGGAACAGGTCAACCTGCGCCAGGGTGTGTTGCGGGTCATGGGCAAGGGCAGCAAGGAACGCCTGGTGCCCATGGGCGAGGAATCGATTGTCTGGGTCGAGCGCTACATGCGTGATGCCCGGGCCGAGCTGCTGGGCGGGCGGCCCAGCGATGTACTGTTTCCCAGCTTGCGTGGCGAGCAGATGACGCGGCAGACCTTCTGGCACCGGATCAAGCACCAGGCCAAGGTCGCCGGGATCGGCAAGGCGCTGTCGCCTCACACCCTGCGCCACGCCTTCGCCACGCACTTGCTCAATCACGGGGCCGATCTGCGAGTGGTGCAGATGTTGCTGGGCCACAGTGATCTGTCCACCACCCAGATTTATACCCATGTGGCTCGTGCCCGCCTCCAGGATCTGCACGCCAAGCATCACCCGCGGGGTTGATTTGGCTCCCGGGTGGCGCTTTGCGTCGCCCGTAGTCGGTGCCGGCAAACAGATGTGGTAGGCTTTGCCGGTTTGCAAAACGGGTGTTTGCGGGCCGTTGCCATTGCGACCGCTCCCAGTTGCCCATTTGCCCGCCTTCAGGAGTTCCCATGCGTTTGACCCAGATTTTTGCCGCCGCCTCCCTGGCGTTGCTCAGCACCTTCGCCGTGGCCGATGACAGTGCCGAGAAAGCCATCCGCAAGAGCCTCGAGACGCTGCAGCTCGAAGTGCCGGTGGAGAGCATCACCGCCAGTCCTCTGGCCGGGCTGTACGAGGTCAAGCTCAAGGGCAGTCGCGTGCTGTATGCCAGCGCCGATGGCCAGTTCGTGGTCCAGGGCTATCTGTTCCAGCTCAAGGACGGCAAACCGGTGAACCTGACGGAAAAAACCGAACGCCTGGGCATTTCCAAGTTGATCAACGGTATTCCGGTCGCAGAAACTGTGGTCTATCCGGCCATCGGCGAGACCAAGACCCATATCACCGTGTTCACCGACACCACCTGCCCGTACTGCCACAAGCTGCACGCGGAAATACCGGCACTGAACAAGCAGGGTGTGGAAGTGCGCTATGTAGCGTTCCCGCGTCAGGGCCTGGGTTCGCCGGGTGACGAACAGCTGCAGGCGGTCTGGTGCTCGGCGGACAAGAAAGCCGCCATGGACAAAATGGTCGACGGCAAGGAAATCAAGGCCGCCAAGTGCGATAACCCGGTGTCCAAGCAGTTCGCCCTGGGTCAGTCGATCGGCGTCAATGGCACGCCGGCCATCGTCCTGGCTGATGGCCAAGTCATTCCCGGCTACCAGCCGGCACCGCAGATCGCCAAACTGGCCCTGGGTGCGAAATAATCCTGCATCGTCACGCTAGCCTTTGACGATCATGCTCCTCCGGGTGCAACCGGAGGGGCATTAATAGAGAGCCGCGCTGTTTGCGGCTGTTTTCCACGGCCGGCCTTGAGTCGGCCGTTTTATGGGGAGTTCAGAGTGAATCCGGTCAAAGTAGGCATCTGTGGGCTGGGTACTGTCGGTGGCGGTACCCTAAACGTACTTCAGCGCAACGCCGAGGAGATTGCCCGCCGTGCCGGGCGTGGAATCGAAGTAGCGCAAATTGCTACCCGTACGCCAAAGCCTCAGTTCCAGACGACCGGTATTGCGATTACCAACGATGTCTTCGCCGTGGCCACCAACCCTGAAATCGATATCGTTATCGAGCTGGTGGGCGGCTATACCGTGGCCCGTGAGTTGGTGCTCAAGGCCATCGAGAATGGCAAGCATGTGGTTACCGCGAACAAGGCGCTGATTGCCGTCCACGGTAACGAGATTTTCGCCAAGGCCCAGGAGAAGGGCGTGATCGTGGCCTTCGAAGCCGCCGTGGCCGGTGGCATTCCGGTGATCAAGGCGATCCGTGAAGGGCTGTCGGCCAACCGCATCAACTGGCTGGCGGGCATCATCAACGGCACCGGCAACTTCATCCTCTCGGAAATGCGCGAGAAGGGCCGTACCTTCGAAGACGTGCTGGCTGAAGCCCAGGCCCTGGGTTATGCCGAAGCCGATCCGACCTTCGACGTTGAAGGCATCGACGCCGCGCACAAGCTGACCATCCTGGCGTCCATCGCCTTTGGTATCCCGCTGCAGTTCGACAAGGCCTACACCGAAGGCATCACCAAGCTGACCACGGCCGACGTGAACTACGCCGAAGCCCTGGGCTACCGCATCAAGCACCTGGGTGTGGCGCGCCGCACCGAGGCGGGCATCGAGCTGCGAGTGCACCCGACCCTGATCCCGGCCGACCGCCTGATTGCCAATGTCAACGGCGTGATGAACGCGGTGATGGTCAATGGCGACGCTGCCGGTTCGACCCTGTTCTACGGCGCTGGCGCCGGCATGGAGCCGACCGCTTCCTCGGTAGTGGCCGATCTGGTGGACGTGGTTCGCGCCATGACCAGCGATCCGGAAAACCGCGTGCCGCACCTGGCCTTCCAGCCTGATTCCCTGTCCGATCACCCGATCCTGCCGATCGAGTCCTGCGAAAGCGCCTACTACCTGCGCATCCAGGCCAAGGATCACCCGGGCGTACTGGCCCAGGTGGCGAGCATTCTTTCCGAGCGCGGCATCAACATCGAATCGATCATGCAGAAGGAAGTGGAAGAACAGGATGGCCTGGTGCCGATGATCCTGCTGACCCACCGCGTTCTGGAGCAGCACATCAACGATGCGATTACCGCGCTGGAGGCCCTGCAGGGTGTCGTCGGCCCAGTGGTCCGTATCCGCGTCGAACATTTGAATTAATGAAGCAGCCGCAAGTGGCGAGCGGCAAGCGCCAAGTCAGAAGCTGATGTGCTTTGACTTGAGGCTTGAAGCTTGCGGCTTGAGGCTCAAACCGAAGGTTTGTCCCCATGCGCTATATCAGTACTCGTGGCCAGGCACCGGCCCTGAATTTCGAAGATGTGCTGCTGGCCGGTCTGGCCAGTGATGGCGGTCTCTATGTGCCGGAGAACCTGCCGCGCTTTACCCAGGAAGAAATCGCTTCCTGGGCCGGCCTGCCGTATCACGAGCTGGCGTTCCGGGTCATGCGCCCGTTCGTCACCGGCAGCATTCCGGATGCCGACTTCAAGAAGATCCTGGAAGAAACCTACGCGGCCTTCTCTCACAACGCCATTGCCCCGCTGCGTCAGCTGAACGGCAATGAGTGGGTGCTGGAGCTGTTCCATGGCCCGACCCTGGCGTTCAAGGACTTCGCCCTGCAACTGCTGGGTCGCCTGCTGGACTACGTGCTGGAGAAGCGCGGCGAGCGCGTGGTGATCATTGGCGCCACTTCCGGTGACACCGGTTCGGCGGCCATTGAAGGCTGCAAGCGTTGCGACAACGTCGATATCTTCATCCTGCATCCGCACAACCGTGTCTCGGAAGTGCAGCGCCGGCAGATGACCACCATCTTCGGCGAGAACATCCACAACATCGCCATCGAAGGCAACTTCGACGACTGCCAGGAAATGGTCAAGGCCAGCTTCGCCGACCAGGGCTTCCTCAAGGGCACCCGTCTGGTGTCAGTGAACTCGATCAACTGGGCGCGGATCATGGCCCAGATCGTCTACTACTTCCACGCGGCCCTGCAGTTGGGCGGCCCGGCGCGCTCCATCGCGTTCTCGGTGCCCACCGGCAACTTCGGCGATATTTTCGCCGGCTACCTGGCACGCAACATGGGCCTGCCCATCAGCCAGCTGATCGTCGCCACCAACCGCAACGACATCCTGCACCGCTTCATGAGCGGCAATCAGTACGTCAAGGAAACCCTGCACGCGACCCTGTCGCCGTCCATGGACATCATGGTCTCGTCGAACTTCGAACGCCTGCTGTTCGACCTGCACGGTCGCAATGGCGCGGCGCTGGCGGGGTTGATGGAGAGCTTCAAGCAAGGCGGCGGTTTCAGCGTCGAAGAAGATCGCTGGACCGAAGCGCGCAAGCTGTTCGACTCCCTGGCGGTGAACGACGAGCAGACCTGCGAAACCATCGCCGAAGTCTTCGAACAGACCGGCGAGGTGCTCGACCCGCATACCGCGATTGGCGTCAAGGCCGCCCGTGAGTGCCGTCGCAGCCTGGATACACCGATGGTGATCCTGGGCACGGCGCACCCGGTCAAGTTCCCGGACGCGGTGGAGAAGGCCGGTGTCGGCAAGGCTCTGGAACTGCCGGCGCACTTGTCCGACCTGTTCCAGCGCGAAGAACGCTGCACGGTCCTGGCCAATGACCTGAAAGCGGTGCAGGTTTTTGTCAGCCA
This sequence comes from Pseudomonas sp. B21-059, assembly GCF_026016285.1. NCBI lineage: Bacteria > Pseudomonadati > Pseudomonadota > Gammaproteobacteria > Pseudomonadales > Pseudomonadaceae > Pseudomonas > Pseudomonas sp. B21-059. The sequence goes on from NZ_CP087201.1 coordinate 1,212,456, forward strand.
GCACGGCAATCGTGGCAAGCCACTCTGATCCCTTGGTCTTGTCGTCCACGAAGCCCGTCTCCTGACGGGCTTTGTTTTTTCATGCGCAAGCTTGGCCCGTCAGGGGCAGGGAGGCCCGGATGATGCTTCGACAAACGTACAGGGTAGGGCGCGTCCTGGGCCTGCTACTGGCGGGCCTGCTGGCCTGGGCCGTGCTCTGGGGTGTCGCGCTGGCCGGCACGGTGAAGAACCTGCCCTTCAAACTGGTGCCGGCGTTCGCCGATCTGCAGCCTCTGGCCCTGGCGCCTGCCGAACAGCAATGGCTGGCGACGCATCCACGCCTGAGGGTGGGGATCGCCATTGATGACTACCAGCCCATCGACATCACCCGTGACCGCAATCGCTATCAGGGCATCAGCGCCGATTACCTCGGTCTGGTGGGCGAGCGATTGGACGTGACAATGGAAGTCCTGGGGTTTTCCGAGCGCGAGCAGGCGGTTGAAGCGCTGCGCAACGGCACCATCGATGTGCTGACCAGCGCCAATGGCTATGAGCGCGGTCTCTCGGGGCTGCGCTTCACCAGCGATTACATGCCCGATAGGGCCGTGGTGGTGGTTCGCCGTGACGGGTCGAGCCCCAGTGGTGATCTGGCCGGCAAGAAGCTGGTGTTGTTGGATGGCTATGCCAACGCCGAGCAGGTTCATGCGGCCTATCCGAATAGTCAGATCATGCTTTCGCCTAACCTCTACAGCGGCTTGGAGGCATTGAATCAGGGCGACGCCGACGCCTTCATTGGTAATGAGGTCATCGTGCGCGCGTACAAGGCCCTGCGCCCTTATCTGGCGGTGCACATCCAGGATGAAAGCCGCTTGCCACCGACTGGTTTCGCCTTTGCCACTCGTGACGACAATGCGTTGCTGGCAGGCATGCTGGAGCAGGCGTTGCAGAGCATCGACGAATCCCTGCAACGGGAAATACAGGCCCGCTGGACCACCGGTCTGGGGGCGAATATTTCCGGTGAGCGCATTGAGCTCAGCGCCGAGGAGCAGGCCTGGATTCTCCAGCATCCCCATGTCATGGTCGCCTCCCAGCAATACCCGCCCCATGTGTTCAAGGACAAGGAAGGGCGCTGGGCCGGCCTGAATATCGATTTGCTCAACCGTATCTCGCGCATGACCGGCCTGCATTTTGTGCACAAGGAGAGCCTTTCCACAGCACAGACCCTTGAGTGGCTGGAGAGTGGGCAGGCGCAGATGACTTCTACCCTCACGGCCAGTGAAGACCGACGCTTGTTCCTGAATTTCTCCCATGCCTTTGGTGGTGCTGCCTGGGTCTTTGTCGTGCGTCCCGAGGATCGCCGCCTGAGCAGCCTGGAGCAGATGGCCGGTGAGGTTCTGGCGTTGCCGGCGCGGCACACCCTTGAGAGCTACATCCGGCGCTACTATCCCGATATTCGGCTGCGCAGCGTTGCCAGCTATGAGCAAGCCCGGGCTCTGGTCAGCAGTGGTGAAGCCATGGCCACCATTCAGAACGAGGTCCAGGTCCAGGCGCTGGGGTTGGGGCCCGCTGACGATGGGTTGCGGGTGGGACGCAGCGTCGAAGGTACCTGGTCGGCCGACGAGTTTTCCGTGCGCAAGGATCAACCCGAGCTGCTGAGTATCCTCAACAAGTCGCTGGAGGCGCTGCCCGTGGCGGAGCTTAGCGCCATCCGTCTCAAGTGGCTGGGGGCCACGCCGGTGCCGATGCCGGTCTGGCAGCGGGTGCCGACCTGGGTGTACTGGGCCATTTCCACCGCGCTGCTGTTCGGTCTGATTTCCCTGGCCTGGAGCAGTCGGCTCAAGCTGCAGATTCAGCAGCGATTGCAAGCCGAGCAACGGCTCAACGATCAGTTGGTGTTCATGCGGGCCCTGCTTGACGGCATTCCCAACCCGATCTTTGTCCGTGATCTGCAAGGGCGCCTGATCACCTGCAACAAGAGTTATGAGCAGCAGTTGGGGACGAGCCTGGAACAGATTCAGGGGCGACAACTGACAGAGCTGGATCTGCTGCCTGCAGCCACCGCGCGCCAGCTGCATGGCGAGATCATGCAGTTGCTGGCGTCCGAGGAGTCGGTATTCGCCGACCGCCAGGTGCAGACGCGCAACGGATCGATCCACGCCTATCAATGGACGGTGCCGTTCTACAGTGCCGAGGGCCGTCTGCAGGGCTTGCTGGGTGGCTGGATCGATATCACCGAGCGCAAGCGTCTGGAGAACCAGTTGGTGGAGGCGCGTCAGTCCGCCGACCAGGCCAATGCCGCCAAGAGCGCTTTTCTCTCCACCATGAGTCATGAGATCCGCACGCCGATGACCGCCATCGTTGGCTTGCTGGAACTGGAGAAAGAGCAGGCCAGGGTGCGTGGCGCGCCTTTTTCCGAGGCTCTGCGGGTGGCTTATCAGTCTGCCCAGGAGTTGATCAGCCTGATGGGGGACAGTCTTGATCTGGCCAAGATCGAGGCCGGCCATATGCAGCTGGTGCCGCAGGTCACCGCCCTCAAGCCCTTTTTCGACAGCGTCCGGCAGCTCTTCGAGGTGACTGCGCGCAACCAGGGCGTGCATTTGCAACTGGTCTTCCACGAGGAAGCCCGGGGGCGTTATCTCTTTGATCCGTTGCGCTTGCGCCAGGTGCTGCACAACCTGTTGAGCAACGCCTTGAAGTTCACCGCTGAAGGTGAGGTGCGGGTGACGGTGGAGCGCCAGCCGGATGAGTCCGGTATCCCGTGTCTGCGTATCAGCGTCGCGGATACCGGCCCGGGAATCAGTGCCGAGCAGCAAGCGAGGATATTCACGCCCTTTGTCCAGGCCGATGCCATGACCTCTTCAACCTATGGCGGCACCGGGCTGGGTCTGAGCATCTGCCGGCAGTTGATCGAGTTGATGGGCGGGCGCATTCACCTGCTGAGTGAGCCAGGAGCCGGAACCGTTGTTGTCATCGAGCTGTATCTGGAGCGGGTCAGCGAGGATCTCGATCCGCAAGTCTCGCCGCCTGCCGAGCGTCCGCCGAGCCGCAGCATCGAAGTGCTGGTGGTGGATGACTTGAGCGCCAACCGCATGGTCCTGAGCCAGCAACTGATGTTCCTCGGGCATCGGGTCGTGGCCTGTGACAACGCCCGTGAGGCGTTGCAGCGCTGGCGCTCCGGGACCTTTGATGTGCTGATGACCGATTGCAACATGCCGGGCATGAGTGGCTACGCCCTGACCGAGGCCATCCGCCAGATCGAGTCGCAGGAAGGGCGTTCGCCCTGCCCGGTGATCGGCTGCACGGCCAATGCGTTCGAAGACGAGCGCGAGCGTTGTGAGCGCGCCGGCATGGATCAGTTGCTGGTCAAGCCGGTGACCCTGGATCAGTTGGCCCAGTCTCTGGCCCGTTTCCTGCCGTCGCCATCCTTCAACATCCAGACCTTGCGCGGCATGACCCAGGCCGACGAACACGTGTTGCAGCGCATGTTGCAGGAGCTGTTGCGCAACCTTGCCCAAGAGGAGCAAGCGCTGGAAGAGGCTTTGGCGGTGCTGGATTGGGAGCGCCTGAGAGGCACCTTGCATCGGCTCAAGGGTGTGTGCTGCCTGATCGACGCCTTGCCCCTGGCCAAGGCCTGTATCGAGCTGGAGGTGCTGGTCAAGGAGCGTCAGGAGCAGGCGCTGGGCCGTCAATGGCCGCTGCTGCTTGAGGTCATGGGGATTTTGCGCAGCGATATTCAGATGGCTCTGGACGAATAAGACTTGTCCTATGTGTGATTAGGACTTGTCTGATTACCGTGTCGGCCCGTAGTGGACTGTTCCCACCTGCGCCGATCGGAGGTTGCCCCCATGCATTCGCTAAAAGTGCTGATTCTCGAAGACAACTCGTTCCAATTGATGGCCTTGCACCAGATGCTCAACGCCAATGGTGTCTTCAACGTGCTGACCGCCGAGAACCAGGAGTCCGCGCGGCGCTCGCTGGACAGCAAGGGGCCGGTGGATATCGCTATCTGCGATCTGTACCTGGAGCAGACCGATGGCCTGGAGTTGATCCGCGAACTGGCCCAGCAGCAACTGGCCAAGGCCCTGATCATTCTCAGCGACGCAGAGCCGGATGTCCTTGAAGGTACAGCCGGCATGGCTCGCGAGCTGGGGTTGAAAGTGCTCGCATGCCTGCCCAAGCCGGCTTCGGCTGCGGTGCTCGGCGACTTGCTCTGTGCCTATCAACAGCACGCCAGGGCAGCCGGCCCCGAATTGAACCAGACATTGCTCCGGGACTTGCTGGGCCTTGAGCCCTTTGTCTTCGAGGACGTGACTCAGGATGAGGGGCTGGCGGCGGTGCTGGGTTGTGGGGTTGCGCATTTTCAGCCGGTCATCCATGAGCATGGCGAGCTTCAAGGTGTCGAGGCGCTAGCGCGCTGGCAGCATCCCGAGCGGGGTCTGCTGATGCCTGGCGAATTTCTTCCGCTGATCGAGTTCGCCGGCCTGCAAGAGGTCTTCACCTGGCACATGCTGGAGCAGGCACTGGAACTGGTGGCCGGGGTGAAACTGGTGCTGGGCTACTGGCTGCCGGTTGCCGTGAACATTCCCACCGGCATCCTTGAGCGGCCGTTGTTCCCCCGTCAGTTGGAGGTGTTGCTGAGGCGCTTCGAAGTGCCGGCCCGGATGCTGACCCTGGAAGTCATCGACACCACGCAACTGCAGACCGATACCGCCCATGTGGAGGCGCTGCTGCGCCTGCGGATGATTGGTTGCAAGTTGTCCATCGGCGATTTCGGCACCGGTGGAACCAGCCTGCAGCGCTTGCTGGAGTTGCCGTTCACCGAGCTGAAGATCCCTCCGGTGTTTGTCGCCGGCATGGCCGTGGATGAGCGCAAGCGGGCGCTGGTCGGCGGTGCGATGAACATGGCGCGACGCATGTCCCTGGGGGTGGTGGTGACCGGTATCGAGACCGAGTCCGACTGTGTGGCGGCCAGGGGCCTGGGGGCGGCTCATCTGCAGGGGTGTTTCATCGCCCCGCCGATGAGCGCCGCCCAGATGCGCCAATGGCTGGCCGAGACCCCAGGCGTGGGCAGCAACGGCCTGGATGGGCAGGCCGCCGGTTTGTGTGCTTAAGGTCGCTGCCCGTAGCGCCTAGGACAGCCCGTGTTCCTGGACATAGATGTACAGCGCGGCTTCGCTGGCCAGGCCCAGTTTGCGCATGGCGCTGACTTTCTGCGCGCTGACCGTCTGTTTGCTGCGGTTGAGCTGAGTGGCGATGGTTCCCACCGCATGGCCGGCGGCCAGCAGGCGGATCACTTCCAGTTCCCGGGGCGACAACTGATCCTTGGAGACCAGTCGATCCGGTCCCACTTCACCGGCAAGGCTCAATGCCCGCCTGATGGCCTGGGCCACATAGCGTTTGTGCTGTCGCGCATGGGCAATCGCTGACGGCAGTTCATCGGCCAGGCTGGCCTTGCTCAGCAACCCCATCACCCCCAGGTCGAGGATCGAGCGAAACAGCCCGGCGTGATTGAGCATGGTCACCACCACGATGGGCAGGTCGGGATGATGCCGGCGCAATTGCTCGATCAGGCGCAGGCCGTCGTTCTGCTGCTCCTCGGGCATCATGAAATCCGTTACCAGCACGTCGCACTCGACTTCCTGCATCAGTTGGCTCAGGGCGGAAGGCGAGCGGGCTTCACCGACAATGGCCAGGCTGTCGTCCTGCTCCAGCACGGCACGCAAGCCAATCAGGAAGATCGGGTGATCGTCGGCAAGGATGATGCGCAATTTGTTGTTCGACATTGCTTTCAAAGCTTGGGCTCCAATGCAACGGCGGCGTGGTTTGCGCCTGGTCGGCCGTTTTATATCTGTCATGTTACCCGTGCATGCTCGAATGACTCAGGTCGGCAGCAGTAGGTGTGGCGAACTTTCTTCTCTGAGCGATGGTCACTTGAATGTCAGAAAGCTACCGGCATTTTTGTTTTCGAACCTCTAATTCGAGCTATTGAGTGGTGATCTAGATGGAAAGTATCAGTCTTTTGTTGAGCGAGTCGCTGAGTCCGTACCAGGTCACACTGACGCCTTGCGGCGGCCATGGCGAATGCCTGGTGACCCTGAAGAACGCGGCTGGCGCCATGGTCTTGGAGCGTGAGGTCAATCAGGCCCAGCTCACCGACAAGCGCCTGCTTACCGACGTAGTCGATGGTCTGCACCGTGACGTGCTGATCGCCGAAGGCCGGCTGGAACCCTGTGTGATCGCCGCGTTGCGCCATGCAGCTGAAGGCAAGGTGTTCGATCAGCGCAACTGATGCAAATTTTTGCGGAACCTTCCTGTCACCCGGTCAGTCAGACTCAGTATCAGCAGGATCAGGCATTGTGCTCCGGTGCTTGTAGCCGGCTGATACCGGTCGTCAAAGACCGCGTTTAACCCCGAGTCGTCTCCCCACTTCTCGGGGTTTCTTTTTGCCCGGGATTTGTCAGTGGTCGTGCAGATCGCGGAAATAGGCCTTGGCGTCGGCACGGTATTGGTCACGCATCTCGGGCTCCAGCCAGGCGGCGTACAGCTCAACCAGACGATCCTCACGCAGCTTGAGCAGGGCCTGGTTGATCCGGGCTATGGCTTGTCGCCCTTGGGCGGTCTTGCTGCAGCCGATATGGATCTCCTGATACTGCTGGGTGCCCTGGATTGGGTAGAACTCCAGCTCCTGCGGGTCCATGCCTTGCTGCATTGCCTGGTAGCGAATCTCCGGCCAGTAGCCCAGCAACAAACGCAGGCGCCCCAGGCGCTGCATCTGCAACAGGCTGCCCAGGGCGTCGTTGCCGTGGTGGGCATTGACCGAGTCCGCGGGGGCTGCTTGCAGCAGGTTATCGACTTGTTGGCCATAGCTGCGCTCGGCAACCACTCCGACTTTTTCCTGGCCGCTGGCGAGCAGGGCGCGCAGATCGACCTTGCCCTCCCGGACGAACGGGGTCAGGTGTTCATGGTCGGCGCGGCGGATTACCAGGCCATTGCTCAGGACCCGGAAGCTGGTGATGGAGAAGGTCACCCACTGTTCGCGTTCCTTGTTCATGATCAGCGACGGGTCGCAGACGAAGGTCGGCTCGCGCAGCATCTGCATGCCCCGGGCGCGATTGACCCGCACTATCTGTTGTTGGTACTCCGGCAGGCTGGCGATCAGTTGCGGCATCAGCAGGTCGATAACCCCTTGTCCTTTCTGCTCGCCCTCGAAAATGCTCAGTGGCGGCAGGTCTCGCAGCAGCCAGAACAGCGTCTCCTTGGGTTCGCTGAAGGCGTTCGGCAGCCACAGCAGGGCGAGCAGAAACGTCACGCAGCACCTAAGGCGACGGCGTAGGAAGGGTGGATGGGCGCCGGACAGGGCGCTGATGGAAAACCGGTTTTTCAGCTTAGATCGCCCCAGAGTTGCGCAAGTGTTGGATCTGTTCGCTGCTGTAGCCCAGGCTCGCCAGGACTTCTGTCGAATGCTCGCCGAGCTCGGGGCCGACCCAGTCCGCGGAGCCGGGCGTCTCAGAGAGTTTCGGCACGATGCCGGGCATCTTGAAGGGCTTGCCGTCGGGCAGTTTGGCCTGGAGGAACATTTCCCGAGCGAGGAACTGCGGGTCGTGGAACATGTCCTCGGCGCTGAAGATGCGGCTCGCCGGGACGTCAGCCTGATTCAGCTGCTGCAGTACCTGGTCCAGGGGCAGGGAGGCCACCCAGCGGTCGATCACGCCATAGAGTTCATCGCGGCGGGTATCGCGTCCGTCGTTGCTGGCCAGGGCGGGATCGTTGGCCAGGTCGTCGCGGCCGATAAGCAGCATGAAGCGCTTGAAGATCGCATCGCCGTTGGCGCCGATCTGCACATGCTTGCCATCGGCGCTGGTGTGGATCGAAGACGGGGTGATGCCGGGCATGATGTTGCCGCTGCGCTCGCGGATAAAACCGAACACATCGAACTCCGGAACCATGCTTTCCATCATGGCGAAGATCGCCTCGTACAGCGCCACGTCCACCACTTGCCCCTGGCCGCCGTTGACCTCGCGATGACGCAGGGCCATCAGCGCGCCGATCACGCCCCACAGGGCCGCGATGGAGTCGCCAATGGAAATCCCGGTGCGTACCGGCGGACGATCCTCGAAGCCGGTGATATAGCGCAGGCCGCCCATGGATTCGCCCACGGCGCCGAAGCCCGGCTGGTCCTTCATCGGGCCGGTCTGGCCGAAGCCCGACAGGCGCACCATCACCAGTTTGGGGTTGAGGGCGTGCAGCACGTCCCAGCCCAGGCCGAGCTTTTCCAGGACCCCGGGGCGGAAGTTTTCGATCAGGATGTCGGCTTCGGCCAGCAGTTGCTTGAGCACCGCCAGGCCTTCGGGATGCTTGAGGTTCAGGGTCAGGGATTTCTTGTTGCGGGCCTGGACGAACCACCACAGCGAAGTGCCTTCATACAGCTTGCGCCACTTGCGCAGCGGATCGCCGCCGTCCGGAGACTCGACCTTGATCACCTCGGCACCGAACTCGGCGCAGATACGCGAGGCGAAGGGGCCGGCGATCAGGGTGCCGAGTTCGATCACTTTCAATCCGGCGAGGGGCTTGCTGAGGCTGTTCATGGGGCATCCGCTGGGCAGGAAAATCCGCCTAGCCTAGACCATTGGTTGCCATTAAGGCAGCGCTGGACGGTTGCCTTCATTCATTATTTGCAGGTCGATGGCGGGATAATTGTGCTTCTCATTCTCTGGGGTGGCGGGTTTAATGGCGCCTTTCATGAGAAGGGCGGTTGCAAATCCTTCGATCTGGTCTATGCCCCGTGACAGGTTCGATGTTTTGTTCCGAGCTGGTCGATAGAAAACTATTGTTACAAATACCCCTTTAAAAAATTACATGTGATGAATTGAAAGTCTTACATGTGATGCTCTAGTCTGTGCGCCATGGAAAACAAATCCTCAGCCCATTACCAACGTTTATTCCGCCAGCGCCTGCGTGATCAGGGCTTGGTGAAAAAGGAAGTCTGGATACTGCCCGAGAACGCCCAGGCGTTGCTGGCGGTTGAACGCAAACTGCGTCAGCCCTCCGAGGGGCTGGCTCCTGTGGAAAAGGATGGAGAAATGAGCATGCCGCAGATCTGGAATGCCCGATCGCTGTGCCAGGCCCTGATGGCCACCGAGTTGTTCAGCAGCGGCGAAGCCAGCGTTGAACTGCTTGAAGGCGCCGAACCGAGCTTGCACGTGACCATGCGCGAATACGGCGACCTGCCGCTGTTCGTCGCCCTGTCCGGCGAGCAGATCCTGGTCGAAGCCCTGCTCTGGCCGCAAAGCGAAGTCACCGATGTGCAAGCCTTCAATGAAGAAGTGCTGCTCAGCCGCCAGTTGTTCCCTCTGTCGAGCATCGGTCTGGAAACCGGCTTGGGCGGCGAGCGCTTCTACATGATGTTCGGTGCGCTCAGCGCCACCTCGATCCTCTCCAACGTGCTTTACGAGATCGAAACCCTGGCCAGCAACGTGATCAGGGCTACCGAGGCCTATGAAGGCTACCTGAAGGCTCAGGCCTGACCTGGAGGAATGCACATGAACGTATGGAGCAAGTTGCTTACCGCCCTGCGCGGTGGCGCCAATGAGGCGGGCGAAGCCATGGTGGACAGCCAGGCCCTGAGGATTCTGGATCAGGAAATCCGCGACGCCGACCAGGAACTGCGCAAGTCCAAGGAAGCCCTGGCCGAGATCATGGCCCGGCAGAAACTCGCCGCCGAGCGCGCCAACGGCAGCGCGGCGAAGATCGCCGAGTATGAAAGCTACGCCCTCAAGGCCCTGGAGGCGGGTAATGAAAATCTTGCCCAGGAAGTGGCGCAGAAGATCGCCAATCTGGAAAATGACCTGGCGGTCGAGCGCGAGCAGGCCGATGGCTTTGCCGCCAGCGTGGCCCAGTTGCGCAAGGCCGTGACCCAGGCTGAAGGCAATATCAAACATCTGAAACAACAGGTGGATACCGTCAAGGCCACCGAGAGCGTGCAAAAGGCTCAGCAGGCCGTGGCCCAGCGCTACGGCGGCTCGCAGAGCAAGCTGCACACCGCGGTGGAGTCCCTGGAGCGGATCAAGCAGAAGCAGGCCGAGCGTGCGGCGAAGATGGAAGCCGCAGCGGAGCTGGCCAGCACCAGCACCCCCGACGATGCCCTGGACGCCAAGTTGCGCGAGGCCGGGATCGTCGCCGGCAGCACCAGCGCCGACAGCGTGCTGGCGCGCCTCAAGGACCGCAACAAGTCCTGATTCATCGTTGTGTTGTAGGGGCGGGGCCGATGGGCCTTGCCCGGCTTTTTCAGGGATAGGAAAGCAATGGAAATCTTCCTGCAGACAGTGTTGTCGTTCCCCACAGTGCTGTTCAGCTTCATGCTCTGCCTGGCGGTGATCTACTGGGCCGTGGTGGCCATGGGCATGCTCGAGGTCGATCTGCTGGACTTCGAGGCTGATTCGCTGCTCGAAGGCGCCCATGCCACTGAAGGCCTGGCCGGGCTGCTGATCAAGTTCAAGCTCAACGGGGTGCCGGTCACCCTGGTGCTGACCCTGCTGATGTTCTTCAGCTGGTTCCTGACCTATTTCGCCGAACTCTACGTCCTCAGCCACCTGCCCCTGGGTTGGCTGCGCTATCCCCTGGGCCTGTTGCTGGCTGTGGTTGCGCTGTTTCTGGCGGCCCCCATCAGCGCGGCCATCTGCCGTCCGCTGCGTCCGCTGTTTCACAAGATGGAAGCCACCAGCAGCCAGTCGGTGCTGGGGCAGACCGCCGTGGTACGCAGCGGCAGAGTCACCCTGGAACACGGCGAAGCCGTGCTCGAGAACGGCGGCGCGGGCCTGATCCTGCGTGTGCGTGCCGATGAGGCGCGAGCTTTCAAACGCGGCGATCGCGTCGTGTTACTGGAGTATCTGGAGGCGCAACACGCCTATCGGGTCATTACCGAGGACGAGTTTCGCGGCCTCTGAGCCCGGGCTTCCTCAGAATCAAAGGAGATTGATTGCATGAATTTACCGTCGCTGCTGCCCATCCTGCTCGGGATCGGCCTCGTCGTTCTGGTGGTCTTCGGCCTGCTGGCCCTGTTCAAGGCCTTCTATATCAAGGTCCCCCAAGGCACGGCGCTGATCGTCAACGACATGTCCTCGACGCCCAAGGTGCACTTCACCGGCGCCCTGGTGTACCCGGTCATCCACCTCAAGGAGTTCATGCGGATCTCGCTGATCACCCTGGAAGTCGACCGTCGGGCCAAGGATGGTCTGATCTGCCGCGACAACATGCGCGCCGACATCACCGTGGCTTTCTACCTGCGGGTCAATGAAACCCAGGAAGACGTGCTCAAGGTGGCCAAGGCCATCGGTGTCGACCGTGCCTCCGACCGCGCCGCGGTCAACGAGCTGTTCAACGCCAAGTTCTCCGAAGCGCTGAAGACCGTGGGCAAGCAGTTCGACTTCGTCCAGTTGTTCGAGAACCGCCAGGACTTCCGCGACCGCATCATCGAGATCATCGGCAACGACCTCAACGGCTACGTGCTGGAAGACGTGGCCATCGACTACCTGGAGCAGACCGCCAAGCACTCTCTGGACCCGAGCAACATCCTCGACGCCGAAGGTATCCGCAAGATCACCGAGCTGACCGCGGCGCAGAACGTCATCACCAACGAACTGGAGCGCAACCAGGAACTGGCGATCCAGAAGAAAAACGTCGAGACCCGCGAAGCCTCGCTGTCCCTCGAACGCCAGCAGGCCGACGCCGAAGCGCGGCAGAAGCGCGAGATCGAAACCATCCGCGCCCGCGAGGAAGCCGAGACCGCCAAGGTCAAGGAAGAAGAGCGCCTGAAGGCCGAGCAAGCACGCATTCAGTCGCAGCAGGAAATCGACGTGCGCACCGAGAACCATCAGCGCGAAGTCGAAGTGGCCCAGCAGAACCGTCAGCGTGCGGTGGTCATCGAAGTGGAGAAAGTCACCCGCGCCAAGGACCTGGAAGTAGTGGCCCGTGAGCGTGAAGTGGAACTGCAGCGCATCGAGAAAGAAAAGGCTCTGGAAGAGCAGCGCAAGAACATCGCCACCGTGATTCGTGAGCGGGTAGCGGTCGAGAAGACCGTGGCCCAGGAAGAAGAGCGGATCAAGGAAGTGCGCGAAATTTCCGAAGCCGAACGCGCCAAGCAAGTGGTGGTGATCCAGGCCCAGGCCGAAGCCGAGCAGGATCTGGTGCGTCAGGTCAAACAGGCCGAAGCCGACGAGACTCGTTCCAAGCACAAGGCCGTGGAGATCAACAACCTGGCCCAGGCCGAACTGGAAGCGGCGGCCAAACAGGCCGAAGCCAAGAAGCGCCTGGCCGAAGGCCTGGAAGCCGAGCGCGCCGCGCCTGGTCTGGCCGATGCCCGCGTGCTGGAAATCACCGCAGCGGCCCAGGAAAAAGAAGGCCTGGCTCAAGCCCGCGTACGCACCGAGCAGCTGATTGCCGAAGCTCGCGGCGAGCAGGAAAAAGGCCTGGCCGACGCCCGCGTCATGGAAGCCCAGGCGGCTGCCAAAGAGAAGGACGGCCTGGCGGAAGCCAAGGTCATGGAAGAGAAACTCGGTGCTCAAGCCCGTGGCGAAGAGCAACTGGGCGCGGCCAAGGCCAAGGCCACCAAGGACCTGGGTTCGGCCGAAGCCGAAGTGCTGCTGCAGCGTCTGAACGCCGAAGCCGAAGGCCTGGGCAAGAAGTTCGGTGCCCTGGATTCCCTCAGCGACAGCGCTCGCCAGCACGAAGAGTTCCGCATGCAACTGGAGAAGAACTTCGAGGAAGCGATGGCCGCCATCGCCGCCAACAAGGACATCGCCAAGGACCAGGCCGAAGTGCTGTCCGCCGCCCTCAGCAAGGCCAAGATCGAAATCGTCGGCGGCGAAGGCGACTTCTTCAATTCCTTCGCCAAATCGCTGTCGGTGGGCAAGGCCATCGAGGGCGTGGTGGGCAAGAGCCCGGTGGTCCAGGACGTCCTGGCACGCCTGCTCAATGGCAAGGGTGCCCCGGCCGTTGCCGCTGAACTGGCCGCCGCTGCCGTCTCGCGCAAGGCCGACGCGCCGTCTGCCGAAGCCTGACCCACACCTGACACACCTGTAGCCGCTGCCGAAGGCTGCGACCGACTCCGTAGGAGGCGCAGCCCTTGAGGGCCTTCGGGCCCTCAAGCACGCACCCAGCCCGCGGCAGCGGCTACCGGCCTAGTGTCGGGTACTGGGCTCCAGGTTTGAGGAGCCCGCTTTTTTTGCACACCGCCGTAGATCCAGGAAGGCCACGATGTCGGACGCTCAAGTCGCAACTCCCCCGCAGGACGTATTGGACAAGGCCGTCGCCGAAGGCGGCGCCTATGAGGTGCTGCACAAGCGCCTGCTGGACCAGGGCCAGCGCCTGCGGGCCACCACCGACGACCTCAACCAGAGGCGTCTCGACGAGTTCGGCAACAGCCGCATGGAAGTGGTCGGGCGGGTGCGCATCCGTACCGAGAACAATTGCATCGCCCGGGACATCGTCCAGGTCGGCGACTGCCTGTTGTTCGGCTACAACGTGTTTATCGGCCTGAAGAAGGAAACCAGCGTCGCCGACGTGTTTTCCCTCTACCGGCTGGTGGAAGAGGGCGAAGGCTACGAAGCCGAGCCCGTGCCCCTGGAAGGCAGCTTCCTGGCGGCCCAGGGCTTCCTCAATGATTTCAACGAGCTCTACACCTATTACAAGAACACCCGCCTGCTGCAACTGGCGATCCGTGACGGCAAGCTGCTGGCGAGTTTCCAGATTGGCGAGCGCGTCACCGATGTGCGGGTGTTCCGCTGGTCGATCTCGGTGGACGGACGGGATGTCCGTTACATCGACAACCGCGGCGAGCGGGATATCGCCCTGCCGGCGCCCTTCGATTTCGAATGGAAGAAGGCCACCCGCGAGATGGTGGTCGAAGGCCGCTTCCCGCACCTGAACATCCTCGACACGGTGTTCGTCGAAACCATCGGCGGCGACCTGACCATCAAGGTCGAGAACAACACCGAGTCGGGTCTGGGCATCTACCGCGAAGAGGTGCTGGACAAGACCCAGTCCCTGGACGACTCGCAGATCGAATTCGCCCGCCTGGGCAGCCTGATCCTGCTCAAGGTCCTGCCGTACCGCGAAGAGCAGTGGCGCTACCTGGTGTTCAACAGCCTGACTCGCCAGGTGGAGCGCATCGACGCCATCGGCCTGGCCTGCGTGCAGTTGCCGGAAGACCACGGGATCATCTTCCCCGGCGGTTACTACCTGCAAAGCGGCGAGTACAAGACCTTCGAACAGTCAATGGAAGGCATGCGCTTCAAGCGCTCGGTGCGCTCGCCCAACGGTGAAGATGTGCAGTACATCTTCTACCACCCGGAGCAGGGCCGCTCGGTGCTGCTGACCTACAACATGATCAACCGCCAGTTGCAGAACCCGCTGTTCGGCCACGGCTACGCACGCCTGGAAGACGGGCGCATGGTGATCTTCGCCGCCGAGGGCGAAGAGCCGACCCGGGTGCATCCGATGCAGATCTGGCAGACGCCGTTCTTCACCGAGGAATACGCCGCGCGGCAACCGACCCGCAGCGGTTTCCTGGGGCGCATCGGCAATGCCGAACTGGTGCGCAGCGTCTCCGATCTCTATGACCTGTGCCGCGAGATCGACACCCCGGCGGTGTCGGTGCAGCGCTATTCGTTGCTGTGCCAGAACACCCGGCGCCTGTTCGACGTGTACCACTGGTTGGGCAGTGCCGAACTTGACGGGTTGGCGCCGCTGCTGCGTGAGGTGGCTTCCACGTCGGAGCTGGTGCTCGACGAATACGAGAAAGTCGAAAGCATCCGCCGCCAGTCGGACCAGGCCATGGTGGCCGCCGAGGCCAAGCAGAAAACCCTGCTCGACAGCCTGCTGGTGGACAGTTGGGATCAGGTGCAGAGCTTTGTCGATGCCCTTAACGGCATCACCGCCCAGCGCGGTCTGCTGCTGACCATTCGCGACTACCGCTATATCGACGTGGCGCGCATCGACGCCATGGAAGCCGATTTGCTCAAGGCCCAGGAGCGCACCGCCGCCGGCACCGCGACCTTCCTCGCCAGCGATCAGGCCCTGCAGCCCTTCGTCACTCAGCTGGAAACCCTCGACGCCCAGGCGCAGAAAGCCGAAACCGTGGCCCAGCTCAGCGAGCCCCTGGGCGCTCTGCAAGCCATGGCTGGCGACCTGGACATGCTGTCGAGCCTGATGGCCTCGCTGCAGATCGACGACGCCACCCAGCGCACCCGGATCATCGAATCCATCTCGCAGATCTACGCTCGCCTGAACCAGGCCAAGGCCCGCGCCGAACAGCGGCGCAAGGGCATGGGCTCGACCGAAACCGTGGCCCAGTTCGGGGCCCAGTTCAAACTCTTCAGCCAGGGCATCACCAACGCCCTGGCCCAGGCCCAGGACCCCGAGCGTTGCGACGAGCAGCTGTCGCGGCTGCTGGTGCAGCTTGAGGAACTGGAAAGCCGTTTCGGTGATCACGAACAGTTCCTCGGCGACATCCTCGGCAAGCGCGAGGAGTTGCTGGAAACCTTCGAGGCCCACAAGCAATCGCTGCTCGACGAGCGCCAGCGCAAGGCCCAGGGCCTGCTGGACGCGGCGCGGCGGATTCTCGACAGCCTCGGCCGGCGCACCGCAAAGTTCACCCAGGCCGAGGAGCTCAATGCGTTCTTCGCCGCCGACCCGCTGATCCTCAAGCTGCGGGAGCTGGCCGAGCGCCTGCGCGAGCTCAAGGACAGCGTCAAGGCTGACGACGTCGAGTCGCGTCTCAAGGGCGCCCGGGATCAGGCCGTACGGGCGCTGCGCGACAAGACCGAGCTGTTCGAAGAGGGCGGCAACGTCATCAAGCTGGGGCCGCGCCACCGTTTCAGCGTCAACACCCAGGAGCTGGACCTGACCCTGATGCCCCGGGGCGACGAACTGCACCTGCACCTCACCGGCACGGATTTCCTCGAACCTCTGCGCGACCCCGAGCTGGAAGCCCTGCGCGACTTCTGGCAGGTGGCCCTGGAGTCGGAATCGGCCCAGCTGTACCGCGCCGAGTACCTGGCCGGGCAAGTGCTGGACGCTGCCGACCGGGGCGTGGAAGGGCTGAGCCTGGAAAGCCTGAAACCCTTGCTGGCGCAGCCTGAGGAATTGGCGCGGGTGATCCGCGACTTCGCCGCGCCGCGCTACAAGGAAGGCTACGAAAAGGGCATTCACGATCACGATGCGGCGGCGATCCTGTTGCAACTGCTACCGCTGCGCGACAGCGCCGGCCTGCTGCGCTTCGGCGCGGCGGCGCGGGCCTTCGCCACGCTGTTCTGGGGCCGCCAGCAGCACCAGCCGCAACCGCAGCAATGGGTCGAGCGGGCGCGCACCAGCCGGCATATTCAGCAGCTGTTCGGGCGTCGTGAAGGCTTGCTGCAGTTGCAGGAGGAAATCCTCGCGGCACTGAGTGACTGGCATCAGCAGCACGCCTTCACCCTGGCCGCCGAGCTGTTGCCGGAGGCCGCCGAGTACCTGGTTCAGGAACTGGCTGCAGAACGCATCGAATTCACCTTCAGCAAATACGCCAAGCAACTGCAGGAAGCCCTGACCCTGCGTCTGCAGGGCGCGCGGATGTGGGACGACTACCAGCAGGCCCTGGCGCGGCTGGTGGAGCGGCCTGCTGCACAGTGGGCATTGACCGAGAACTGGCTCTCGGCCCTGTGCGCCGAGGGCGAGTTCGTCGAGTGGGCCGACTACGTGCCCGAGGCGGTGGCCCTGTCGCTGCTGCGGGAAGACTTTGCCAAACGCATCACTGAAGTCGACCTGCGGTTCAAGGTCGACAACCTGATGGGCGAACACCCGCGCATTCACGAGCGCAGTCTGTCACTCACCGTGGATGGTTTCTTTGCCCGCCTGCGGGCCCACCGCGAACAGTTCCTGCCCGGCCTGCAGCGCTACCAGGCGCTGCGCCAGGGCATCATCAGTCGTGAACGCTCGGCCCTGCGCCTGAGCGAATTCAAGCCGCGGCCGCTGAGCTCGTTCGTGCGCAACAAGCTGATCAACGATGTGTACCTGGGCTTTATCGGCGACAACCTGGCCAAGCAGATGGGCACCGTGGGCGAGAACAAGCGCACCGACCTGATGGGCCTGTTAATGCTGATTTCGCCACCGGGCTACGGCAAGACCACCCTGATGGAATATGTCGCCCACCGCCTGGGCCTGATCTTCATGAAGATCAACGGCCCGGCCCTGGGTCACCAGGTGCGTTCCCTGGACCCGGCCCAGGCACCGGACGCTACTTCGCGCCAGGAACTGGAGAAACTCAACCTGGCCCTGGAGATGGGCAACAACGTGATGCTCTATGTCGACGACATCCAGCACACCCACCCGGAATTCCTGCAGAAATTCATCTCGCTGTGCGACGGCACCCGGCGCGTCGAAGGCGTGTGGAAAGGCCGCACCAAGACCTACGACATGCGCGGCAAGAAGTTCTGCGTGGTGATGTCGGGCAACCCGTACACCGAGTCCGGCGAGGTGTTCAAGATCCCTGACATGCTGGCCAACCGGGCCGACATCTATAACCTCGGCGATACCTTGGGTGGCATGCAGGAAGCCTTCGCCCTGAGTTACATCGAGAACGGCCTGACTTCCAACCCGGTGCTGGCGCCGCTGGCCACCCGCGACATGGCCGACGTCTACCGCTTCGTCGCCAAGGCCGAGGGCAAGGCCTTCTCCAGCAACGAACTGAGCCACAGCTACAGCGGCGCCGAGATCAACGAAATCACCACCACCCTGCAACGCCTGATGCAAGTGCGCGACGTGGTGCTGCGGGTCAACCAGCAGTACATCGCCAGCGCCGCGCAGGCCGACCAGTACCGCAGCGAGCCACCGTTCAAGCTGCAGGGCAGCTACCGCAACATGAACAAGATGGCCGAGAAGATCTCGGCGGTGATGAACGATGCCGAGCTCCTGCAACTCTTGGCCGACCACTACCAGGGCGAATCCCAGTTGCTGACCACCGGCGCCGAGGAAAACCTGCTCAAGCTCGCCGAACTGCGCGGTAACCAGACCCCGGAGCAGAGCGAACGCTGGACCCAGATCAAGCGCGACTTCGTGCGTAACCGCTCCATGGGCGGCAGCGACAGCGATGTCGGCACCCGGGTCGTGGCCCAGCTCAACGATCTGGTGGAAGGCGTACGCGGCCTGGCCCGGCCCGCACAGCAGCATGACCTGCGCGCGGTGCTGGAAAACCTCTCCGAGCACCTGGAGAACAGCTTCCTGCCGCTGATCAAGGTCATGCACAAGAAGATCGACGTCGATCTGCACAGCCACCAGCGCATCGGCGACATCGCCACGCGTGTGGACGAACTGAGCCGCATGCTCAGCCACGGCGATGTGCCCACCCTCAAGGACTCCCAATAGTAGGAGCCGGCTTGCCGGCGAACAGCCAAGGATCACAACATGGATTTTGCCCACCTGGACCAGCAGCTGCGCGACAGCCTGCAGGACCTGAAACTGAGCAACGAAGAGCGGGACGAGCTGCGCCAACTGGGCAGCGAACTCAGTGCCGATCAAGTGCGTTACCTGCGCAATCGGGCTTTCGATCTGGTACGGGAACTGAGCCTGGCGGACAGCGCCAATGTGCTGCCGGCGTTGAAATGGCTGGAGCAGGTGGTCAAGACCCTGGACGCCAACAGCGCCCCGGTGCGCGACATGGCCAGCGCCCACTTCAGCCCCGGTGAAGACTGCCGACGCAAGATCCGCGACCTGTGCCGCCAGGCCCGGATCTCGGTGGATATCTGCGTGTTCACCATTTCCGACGATCAACTGAGCGACGAAATCCGCGCCTGCCACCAGCGCGGCGTGGCCGTGCGGGTGATCAGCGACAGTGAAAAGCAGTTCGATGTCGGCAGCGATATCGCCGTGCTACGCGAGGCCGGGGTGCCGGTGCGGATCGACGACACGCCGTTCCACATGCACCACAAGTTCGCCGTGTTTGATGGCCGAACCTTGCTCAATGGCAGCTTCAACTGGACCCGCAGCGCCACCACCGGCAACGAGGAAAACCTGCTGGTGATCGACCACCCGCAACTGGTGGTCAGTTACCTCAAGGAGTTCAACGAACTCTGGGCCCGCTACGCGCCGCGTTAAGGCGTGCCGCGGCGGGCCAGCACCCGGCCTCAGGCGGCGCTCGGCTGACTCCAGAGGCTGTCGTCGGCCAGCCTGTCGAGGAGTTTCTGGCGCAACCTATGGGCCTGTTCGGGGGCGCTCTGGCTTAGGGTTTCCAGGGCCAGGTGCAACTGCTGCAGCGGGTTTTCGCTGTTAAACAGGCTGCCCAGTTCCAGGCCGGCAATGGTTTCTTCGAAACGTTGCTGACGGATATGGTTCAGCAGCGTGGCGTGGCTCAACTGGCTGGCATAGGACAGGTTCTGTTCCAGGCGGCTCTTGAGCTCGGCGGCTTTTGCCTGCTCGTCGATGTAGAGGTAGACCAGTGCCAGCTGTGCCAGGTGGTAGTTTTTTTCCGCAGGGTCCATCGCCGTATTCTGAGCTTCGTCGTCGAGCGCTTGCACGGTCTGGTCCAGCAGTTCGATGGCTTGCCGGGTCTGTTCCAGGTCATGCAGCAATTTGGCCTGTGCTGCCTGTTTCACCGGGCGATCGGCGTATTCGATCTGGGTGTTGAGGAGCGCCACTTCCTCAAGACCGTTGCGGATCAGCTCGCTGTCGCGGCGCTGGGGCGCCAGGGCAGCCTGCACCCACAACTGGGTTTCCACGATCAGCAGGCGATGCCACGGCCATTGCTCAGCGCCACGCCAGGTCTCCAGTGTCAGCAGGGCCTGCTCCAGCAGGTGGGCGCACCAATGCGGGTGCTCCTCGAGGTAGGTGCGCCACAGAGAGAGCAGGCACCAGAGACGCTGCGAGGGCGCGACCGCGCAGGCCTGCAAGGCCGCCTCGGCCTCGGCCAGCTCATGGCGCGCGACATGCCAGTGCAACAGGCTCAGCAGCATCTCGCTGGCGTGTCTCACTGGCACCTGGGCGATCAGCGGTGCCGCCAGATCCGGGCGGCTGGCGTCCAGGATCAGCTTGAGCAGCGGTGGGTAACCGCAGTAGTCCTCGGGCTCGGGGTTCTGCGCCAGCAGTTCGAATCCGGCGTCGAATTCCCCGGCTTGTATCAGCAAGACCACAACGATGATCTGGGCCGACGCGGGCAATTGCGCGGCCATGGCCGGGAACTGCGCGTCCTGCCCCTGGGCACGGAACTCGCGCAGGGTCTGTTCCACTTCATACGGGTCCAGTTCGTCGGCCGGCTGTTTGAGCAGCAGTTGCCAGGCCAGGCCGAGGCTGATGGCGGCCTGCTCGGCCAGGCCCACACTGCGTTGCAGGGTCGCCAACTTTCGGTGCTCACTGGCACAGCCCTGGTTCAACTGCTCGACACCGAAGGTCACCAGCAAGGCGTGGGCCTGCTCAAGTTCACCGCGGGCCACCAACAGCGGGATGCGCAGCAGGGGCGCTGACGGCAGGGGCTGATGCAGGCGCTCCAACAGGCTCAGCACCGCCTGCGGGCCGTCCTTGTCGAGCAGGGTTTCGAGCAGTCGGTACAGCGCCATGGGCTGGTAGGTTTCATCGAGCTCGGCCAGGACTTCCAGGGCCTGGGCCTGGTTGCCTTGCCGGTACAGTGCGGCGGGTATCTGCAGCAGCCCCTGTTGCCGGGCTTTGCCCGTCAGGCGCTGGGCCAGTTGCAGGGCCACCTGCGGTTCGACGGCGCTCAGGTACGCCGAGCGATAGATCTGCGCCTCCTCGTCCAGGTTGATGCCCAGGCTGGTGCCCTGGTCATTGCTGCTGCCCTTGTGGGCATAGACCACCAGCAGCGAGATCACGCCGGTGATGAGCAGCAGGATGATAAACACTTCCATGATTCGGTTTTCCTTGGGGGCGAGAACTGAGCCTGGCGGACCGCGGCAATGTGCTGCCGGCATTGAAACGGCTGGAGCCGATGGTCAAGCCCTTGGACGCCAATAGCGCCCCGTTGGGGGCGCGCAAAAGGCCGCTGGGTCAGTTCGCCTGGAAGGCGCGCCAGGCCATCCCGCTGCTAAACCGCTCCAGCAGCTGTTGCTGGAGTTCGCTGGCCCGCTCGGGGGCCCGTTGCTGCAGCTCCTCCAGGGCCTGATACAGGCGTGACAGAGGCTTCTTGTCGCTGAGCAAGACGCTCAGGGTCAGGGCCTCGATGGCCTGGGCGTAACGCTGGTGCTCGATGTGATTGAGCAGCAGGTCCTCTTCCAGGTCGCGACTACCGGCCTCCAGGCTGTGCAATCGATTCTGCAGGGCCTGGGCCTGCTCTGCTTCGTCGATGCTCAGGTAGGCGCTGGCGATGTCCTCCAGGTAGAAGGTTGTGTCCATCTCATCGACCTCCGGCAGGCTGTCGCTGTCCAGCAATGCCAGGGCCTGCTCCAATAGGGTCCTGGCCTGGGCGGTCTGACCCAGGTCGTGCAGCAACGTGGTCTGCTCGCGAATGCACAGCAATTGCTGTTCGCCGTCTTGCTGCTGGTGCAGGCGGTGCAACTCCTCAAGGCTGCTGCGTACCAGCCAGCTGTCCCGGCGATGGGCCGGCAGCCGGCTTTGCAGCTGGAGCTGGGTGCGCAGGGCCTGCATGCGTATGCCGCTCCAGAACTCATGGTCATTCTTGTAACCGTCGATCTGTTGCAGCGCCTTGGCCAGCAGTGCCTCGGCCCATTGCGGCTGCGTGGCGTGGTGCTGCTCACAGAGGCTGAGCATCAGGCCGGGATGCTGGCTCGGTTCAGGTTCCAGAGTCAGCAGCAGTGCTTCGGCTTCTGCGGTCTGGCCTTGTGCTGCCAGATGGTTCAGCAGGCTCAGCAGCAGGCTGTAGCGATCCCGGTCGGGGGCTTTGTCCAGCAGACGCAGGGCGTTATCGATCGGCGGCAGGGCCAGGGTCAGGTCCATCAGTTCGCTGTACGTGGTGGAGTAGAGCGCGTCGTTGATGGGGGCCAGCAGGTTGAGGGCTGAGTCCAGCTGAGCGGCCTTGATCAGGGCGGCGACTGCCTGGGCCTGTTCTTCTGCCGGCAATGGCGCGGCCCGGGTCAGGATCGTGTCGAACTGACCCAGGGTTGTGCAGGCTTCGAACAGGCTGCGCAGCGTCGACTGGCGATGGACCTCTTCGGTTTCTTCAAACGCCGACCACGCCTGCTCAACGCTGGCCAGCGCCGCATCCTGCATCCCGGCCTGATGCTGCAGGCGCGCCAGGATCAGCAGGTTGCCGATGCTCTGGCGTTCCTGGGCGGCCGCTTGGCGCGGGTCGCTCAGTTCGCCCAGTACGGCCAGGGCCTGGTCCTGTTCGCCGCGGGCCTGAAGGATACGCACTTGCAGCAGCGGCCAGCTGGGCAGGGCTTCACCCCAGTTCTCCAGGAGTTCCAGGCAGGCTTGGGTATCGTCGGTGTCGAGCAGTGTTTCGATCAGGGTATTGAGCACGTAGTCCCGGGCGTGGGGCGGCAGTTGCTGGTAGATCGCCAGGGCCTGGGCCTTGTGTCCTGCCAGGTAGAGCTCGCTGGCCACCAGTTGCAAGGCCAGTTCCCGGGCCTCGCCGGGTAGCGTCTCTGCCAGTTTCAGCGCCAGCAGCGGCTCGGCCTTGCTCAGCAGCAGGGTCTGATTGATCTGGGCGGTGAGGTTGCTGGTCATTACCAGACCCTCGCTCTGTTCGGCGATTTTCCGGCGGGAGTACAGAATCAGTGCGATGAACACCAGTGCGATGACAAGCAGGATGACAAAGAGGGTCATGGACGTCCTTTTCTATTGAACTGCGGCTCTGGCGCGTTACGCGCCAGCCGGTTTGCGCGGGGTTATAAAGCCATGGCTACAGGCTGGCAACCGACTTTACCCAGCCAATGCGTTTCAGCGGATGTCATCCAGAGCAGGGTTGGCCCGGTCAGTGGTCGGGCAGGGCGGCAGGTTTCGGGTTAGACTTGCCGCCTTTTCGCACACTCAAGAAGCCCGCACATGGCCCAGCCGTCCACCACCTACAAATTCGAACTGAACCTGACCGACCTCGACCGCGGGGTCTATGAAAGCGTCAAGCAGACCATCGCCCGTCACCCTTCGGAAACTGAAGAGCGCATGACAGTGCGGCTGCTGGCCTACGCCTTCTGGTACAACGAGCACCTGTCGTTTGGTCGGGGTCTGTCGGATGTGGATGAACCTGCCCTGTGGGAAAAGAGCCTGGATGACCGCGTCCTGCACTGGATCGAAGTCGGCCAGCCGGACGCCGATCGCCTGACCTGGTGCTCGCGCCGCACCGAGCGCACCAGCCTGCTGGCCTACGGCAGCCTGCGGGTCTGGCAGACCCGGGTGCTGGACGCGGTGAAGAACCTGAAGAACCTCAACATCGCCGGCGTACCCCAGGACGTCCTTGAGACCCTGGCCAAGGACATGCCGCGCGTCATCAAGTGGGACGTGATGATCAGTGAAGGCACGATCTTCGTCACCGACGATCGCGGCCAGCACGAAGTGCAGCTGGAATGGCTGCTGGGTGAGCGCGGCTGATCGCCCGCTCTGCCCCTGAACGATCCACCGTCCTCCAAGAGAAGTTGCTGTTAGCCCATGCGTATCGAACCCCGTGAGTTGCCCGCCGTCCTGCCCTTTCTTGGCGATCTGCCGCCACTGCTGACCCGCCTTTATGCCGCCCGTGGTGTGCAATCGGTGGAGGAGTTGGACAAGAGCCTGGCGCGGCTGATCCCGTATCAGCAGCTCAAGGGCATCGACGCCGCGGTGGACCTGCTGGTGACCGCTCTGGACCAGCGCCAGCGCATCCTCATCGTCGGCGACTTCGATGCCGACGGCGCCACCGCCAGCACCGTGGGCGTGCTGGGCCTGCGCCTGCTGGGCGCAGCCCACGTCGATTACCTGGTGCCCAACCGCTTTGAATACGGCTACGGCCTGACCCCGGAAATCGTCGCCGTGGCCCTGCAGCGCGAGCCGCAGCTGCTGATCACCGTGGACAACGGCATCTCCAGCGTCGAAGGCGTGGCCGCGGCCAAGGCCGCAGGCTTGCAAGTGCTGGTCACCGACCACCACTTGCCCGGCCATGAACTGCCCGCGGCGGACGCCATCGTCAACCCCAACCAGCCGGGCTGCGAGTTCCCCAGCAAGGCCCTGGCCGGGGTCGGGGTGATCTTCTATGTGCTGATGGCCCTGCGTGCGCGCCTGCGCAGCCTGGGTCGCTATGAAACCCGGCCGCAGCCGAACATTGGCGAGCTGCTGGACCTGGTGGCCCTGGGCAGCGTGGCAGACGTGGTGCCCCTGGACGCCAACAACCGCATCCTGGTGCACCAGGGCCTGGAGCGGATTCGCGCCGGTCGCGCGCGGCCGGGGCTCAAGGCGATTCTCGAAGTGGCCAAGCGCGATCACTCGCGCATCACCTCCACCGACCTGGGCTTTATCCTCGGCCCGCGGCTCAACGCCGCCGGACGCCTGGACGACATGAGCCTGGGCATCGAATGCCTGCTCAGCGACGACGTTTCCGCCGCCCGGGCCATGGCCGCCCAGCTCGACGAGCTGAATCAGGACCGCAAGTCCATCGAGCAGGGCATGCAGCGCGAAGCGTTGGCCCAGCTCAAGGAGCTGCCGGTGGAATCCATGCCGTTCGGCCTGTGCATGTTCGACGCCGAGTGGCACCAGGGGGTGATCGGGATTCTCGCCTCGCGCCTGAAAGAGCGTTACCACCGCCCGACCATCGCCTTTGCCGACGCTGGCGAGGGCATGCTCAAAGGCTCGGCGCGTTCGGTGCCGGGTTTCCATATCCGCGACGCCCTGGACGCTGTGGCCGCGCGCCATCCGCAACTGATCAGCAAGTTCGGCGGCCACGCCATGGCCGCCGGCCTGTCGCTGCCGGAGCAGAACTTCCCGGCCTTTGCCGAGGCCTTCGACGAAGAGGTGCGGCGCCAGCTGCGCGAAGAAGACCTCACCGGGCGCCTGCTGTCGGACGGCACCCTGGCGGTGGAAGAGTTCCACCTGGAACTGGCCCGCGCCCTGCGCCACGCCGGTCCCTGGGGCCAGCACTTCCCCGAGCCGATGTTCCACGGCGTGTTCGAACTGCTGGAACAACGCATCGTCGGCGAGCGTCACCTGAAAGTGGTGCTGCGCAGCGAATGCGGCTCACTGAAGCTGGACGGCATCGCCTTCGGCATCGACCGCGAAGTCTGGCCCAACCCGACCATCCGCTGGGTGGAGCTGGCCTACAAGCTCGACCTCAACGAGTTCCGTGGCCAGGAAACCGTGCAGTTGATGATTGCCCATATCGAACCGCGCTAACCTGCGAAAGGGCCGCCGAGCCGTGCCCGGCGCCCTCCCGCTGCCCTCTGTAGCCGCTGTCGAGCCTATGGCGAGGCTGCGAAAAGGCCCGCAGGGCCTTGCCTGGCGATCTCCCGCCGAACCTCTGGCAGACTTCAAATCCCGCGTCTGCTGCGTCGGAGTGCCGCCCAAGCCGGTCGCAGCCTGCGGCAGCGGCTACAAGGGCCGGTGGGGCAGTTTTTTGCTCGGGCACTCTGCCAGCGACAGTGTTGTCGACTAGTCTCTAAGCACTGTCTGATTGGCCTTGTGACCTTTTGTCATTCTTCTACCCGCGGGGGCGGGCGCTTCACTTCGCAGTCACTCGTCGACCGTTCAAACAGAACCCTGGAGCCTGACCATTGATCGAGAGGTGCCCCATGAGTCTGCTGCTTGAACCCTATACCTTGCGTCAACTGACCCTGCTCAACCGCATCGCCGTGTCGCCCATGTGCCAGTACTCGTCGGTGGACGGGCTGGCCAACGACTGGCATCTGGTGCACCTGGGCAGCCGCGCCGTCGGCGGCGCCGGGTTGATCTTCACCGAGGCCACGGCGGTCACCGCCGAGGGCCGCATCACCGCCCAGGACCTGGGCCTGTGGAACGACGCGCAGATCGAACCCTTGCAGCGCATCACCCGTTTCATTACCGCCCAGGGCGCGGTGGCGGGTATCCAGCTGGCCCATGCCGGGCGCAAGGCCAGTACCCATCGGCCCTGGCTGGGCAAGTCTGGCAGCGTCAAGCCCGAGGACGGCGGTTGGGTGCCGGTGGGGCCATCGCGGATTGCCTTCGATCCGCAGCACACGCCGCCCACCCAATTGGACCAAGGGCAGATCGACGAGATCATCCAGGCTTTCGTCGCGGCCGCCAAACGCGCCCTGGAAGCTGGTTTCAAGGTGGTGGAAGTGCATGCCGCCCACGGCTACCTGCTGCACCAGTTCCTCTCGCCCCTGAGCAATCAGCGTCAGGACCTGTACGGCGGCTCGTTCGAAAATCGCATTCGCCTGGTGTTGCAAGTGACCGAGGCGGTACGAAAAGTCTGGCCCGAAGAGCTACCGCTGTTTGTGCGGGTGTCGGCCACCGATTGGGTGGAGGACGGCTGGAACCCGGACGAGACCGTCGAGCTGGCGCGGCGCCTCAAGGATCTGGGGGTGGATTTGATCGATGTGTCGTCCGGCGGCACCGCGGCCAATGCCGAGATTCCCACCGGGCCGGGTTATCAGACGCGTTTTGCCGAGCGGGTGCGCAAGGAGTCGGGCATGGCCACCGGCACCGTGGGGCTGATCACTGAGCCGGCCCAGGCCGAGCACATTCTGCGCACCTGTCAGGCGGACATCATCTTCCTCGCCCGGGAGCTGCTGCGCGATCCTTACTGGCCGCTGCATGCCGATGATGACCTGGGCGGGCGCAAGGCAATCTGGCCGGCGCAGTATCAGCGGGCGACCCACAGGGACCAGCCGATTCATGAGTCGGACTTGCGCGATTAAGGTTGTGCCGATGTAAAAAAACCGGCCCGTGTGGGCCGGTTTTTTTGTGTCTGACTGCTGGCTGCCTTCGCGGGCAAGCCCGCTCCTACGGAGGCGGTGCGATCTGTAGGAGCCGGCTTGCCGGCGAAGAGGCCCCTGGGGCGTGCCGGGGGCTGTCAGCCGATCAGGGGTATTTGCGCTTGTCCGGCGCCGGCGGGAAGTACTGGTACAGCCAGGTTTCGCTCAGGGTGCGGTCCTGGGAGCGGATGAACAGCCGCAGTTCCACCGGATCGACGCTGTCGTTGGTCGGGTACCAGTCGAAGAGGATGCGGTAGCCCTTGATCTCGTCCAGCACCAGGATGCTGAAGTCCTTGACCTCGCCGTTGGAAGCGGTGACCACCGGTTCGATGCCAGTGCCGGCGGGCAGACGATCGAGGCCGCCGCCGGTGAAGTCCACGGCAAAGCGTCGGGCCCAGACTGGCGGGTAGTGCTCGCCCGGGGCCCAGCCTTCGACGAAGCCGCCCATGCCGGAACGGGTGGCGTGGACCCGGGCCAGTGGCGTGCCTACCGGCGGCAGGGCGCTCCAGTAGAGCTTGTAGCCGTAGTTCAGGGAGTCGCCGGCGGCCACGGGTTTTTTCGGGGTCCAGAAGGCCACGATGTTGTCCATGGTTTCGCCGGTGGTGGGGATTTCCAGCAGGTCGATGCTGCCTTCGCCCCAGGCGGTGGTGGGCTCGACCCACAGGCTCGGGCGGCGGCTGTACCAGTCCACGGTGTCCTGGTAGCTGGCGAACTCGTGGTCGGTCTGCACCAGGCCGAAGCCCTTCGGGTCCTTGTCGGCGAAAGCGTTGAACTGCAGGTTGGCCGGGTTGTTCAACGGGCGGCAGATCCATTCGCCATTGCCGCGCCACATGGCCAGGCGGTCGGAGTCGTGGATCTGCGGGTGGATGGTGTCGCACATGCGCCGTTCATGGGTGCCGCAGCTGAACATGCTGGTCATCGGTGCGATGCCCAGTTGTTCGATGGCGGTACGGGCATTGATGTGGGCGTCGATCTCCATCACCACGCGCTCGGCCTGGCAGTCGATGTCGAAGCGGTAGGCGCCGGTGGCGCTTGGCGAATCCAGCAGGGCGTAGACCACGAAGCGGGTGCTGTCCTTGTCCGGGGTCTCGAACCAGAACTGGGTGAAGTCGGGGAATTCCTCACGGCGTTTGGCGTAGGTGTCGATGGCCAGGCCCCGGGCCGACAGGCCGTACTGGCCGGTGGCGTCCACTGCACGGAAATAGCTGGCGCCGAGGAAGGACACCACGTCATGCCTGTCCAGTTCCGGAGCCTTGAACAGCTTGAAGCCGGCAAAGCCCAGGTCGCCCTTGAGCTGGGCGGTGTCGACGCTGGTGTTTTGGTAGTTGAACAGCGAGGGACGGAAGTGCACTTCCCGCGCCTGGCGGGTCTTGGGGTCGACGCTGTGCATGCGCACCGGTTGCTTGAAGCCCATGCCCACATGGAAGAACTGCACATCCAGCTGGCCGTTCAGGTCATTCCACAGCGAGTGCTGGCTGTCGTACTGGATGGCGTTGAAGTTCTGCGGCGTCATCTGCGCCAGGGTCGGTGGCAGCACCTGCTTGGTGTCCACGTATCGCTGGCCGGCCAGTTGCTTGGCCTGGGCCTTGAGACGCTCGAAGTCGAATGCCTGGGCTTGGCCATCAGCGGCGCCGGCCCAGGCCCTGGCTGCCAGCAGACCGCTGGCCGAGAGGCCGGTGTAGGCCGCCAGGGCCATGGAGGCTTTGAGGAGATTCCTGCGGTGCATAGGTGAACCTTATACGGGGAAAGATCCCCAGCCGTTCCTGGCTGTATGAGGGGATCGCGAGGTGAGGTTCGGTCAAGCCATCGGCCAAACGCAACTGAATGTAAACAGACGGCGGATAGAATAAACGGTTCGCCAGGGGCAGAAAAATGATTAGCTTGTGTCCATTGGTAACCACTGATCAGCTCCAGGAACCTGTCCCATGCTGCACCCGCGCCTGCTCAGCGAAGACGATATCCAACGGCTAAAATTGATCGACCGTGCCGAGGTCATCGATGAGTTCTACCGCCTGCAGGAGGGGGTTCTGCTGCGTTATGCCCAGCATGAAGTGGTGGAGGGCTGGCCGGAGGGCGAGGCCGAGCATGACGCGCTGATCTTGCAGCAGTGTTACCAGCGCGGCGGCTGGTTGTACGGGGTGTTCGATGGCCCGGCTCTGGTGGCCGCGGCGGTGGTGGATTGCCTGCCCATCGAGGCTGCCGGGCTGGACTTGCGGCAGTTGAAGTTCCTGCATGTGAGCCGGGCTTATCGCGGCCTTGGCCTGGGCCGGCAACTCTTCGCCCTGGCTCGGGAGCAGGCCCTGTTCATGGGCGCCCAGGGCTTGTACGTGTCGGCCACGCCGTCGCGGCACACCGTGGATTTTTACACCGGCCTGGGCTGTGAGCTGCTGGCCATCCCGGACCCGGAGCTGCTGCGCCTGGAGCCCGAGGATATCCACCTCTATCTGCGTCTGGTTTAAGCCTGGAGGGGCTTGCGCCAGCTCGGCCAGGCACCGATGGTCAGCGCCCGCAGCAGCCACTCGCAAGGGCCGTACTGATGAGAACGCAGCCACAGGGCGCTGAGTTGCATCTGCAACAAGTAGATGGCGATTACCAGGACGGGCATCCACAGCGGCGACAGATGGTTGATCAGCCCCAGTCCGTAGCCGGTGAACAGCAGGCAGAGGATCAGTGATTGCAGCAGGTAGTTGCTCAGGGACATCCGGCCCAGAGGGGCCAGGCGTTGGCACAGACGCTGGCCCAGAGGGGAATGAAAGGCCCTGAGCAGCAGCATGGCGTAACTGGCCGAGAGCAGTGGCGCGGTCAGTTGGCTGATGCCGTAGCCGATGACTTCCAGACCACCACCGGGGGCGTAGGCTGCCCAGTATCCGTAAAGCAGGGCGCCACCCAGGCCCAGGGGCAGGGTCAGGGCCAGCAGCCCTGGCAGCCTGCGTTCAAAGCGGTAAGGCGCCACCAGCAGGCCTTTGCGCCCGGCGACATAGCCCAGCAGGAACATCGCCAGGGTACTGGGGCCCTGCAGTAGCCACAGGGCAGAAGCGGTCTCCAGCAGGTGAGAGGCGTTGTAGGCCAGGGTATCCAGGGCATCGCCGCCCAGGGCCATGTCCTTGAGCACCGCTGCGCCGTCGGCGGCGCCGGTGTAGAGACCGGCGCTCAGCAGTTGGACACCCAACAGCAGGATCAGCACGGCGGTTCCCGTGATCAGCACCAGCGCCAGGGTCGCGGCCCACCTTGCCGACAATCCGCGCAGCGTCAGCAGCACCAGGCCCAGCAGGGCGTACAGCGAGAGGATCTCGCCGTAGAACAGCAGTGCGCCGTGCACCAGGCCGATGGCCAGCAAGGCCAGTTGCCGCCGCAGCATGCGCGGCACGAAGCGTTCGCCCGCCCGCTCGGCGGAGGCCATCTGCAGGGTGAAGCTGTAGCCAAACAGGAAGGAGAACAGCAGGTAGAACTTGGCCTCGAACAGCACCGACACCAGCCAGCGGATCAGGTGGTCGAGGTCGCTGGCGTAGGCCGGGTTGCTGACCGGCGAGGCGTAGTAGGGGTCGGCGAAAGACCAGATGTTCACCGCCAGGATGCCCAGCAGAGCGAAGCCGCGCAGGGCGTCGACCTGCTGCAGGCGTGACGCCTGGCGCGGCAACGGCGCGTTCATTTCCGGGACCTGGGCTGCGGGGCGTGTTCCAGAGCGGCGAGGTGCATGGGCGGGCCTGTCGGTGAATGGAGTGAAGGCTCAATTAACGCGATCAGGCGGTGTGCGGGCAATCAAACTCTTGTGAAAAAAAGTCAACAAACCTGCGGCGCCGTGTCCGCCCCAGGGCCGGCACGCCGCTCCGGGGTCAGCTCCCCGCCGGCGCCGTGGCTGGCAGGCACTGGGCTTCACCGGCGGGTGTTTGGCCTTTTTTCGTCCACCAGGTCAGGGGCCGGAGGCTGTTCAGGTCGCCGCGCTTGATCGCTTCCCGGTAGCAAGCCAGGGCCCGGGGGCCATCGGTGGTGCCCCACTTGCCCTCGGCGTAGCCGCTGCCCAGGTAGTAGTAGGCGTCGGCCGAGTCCAGTTCCCGGGCGGTGCGCTGCACCAGCTCTTCGGACTTGCGCGGTTGCTGGCATTCATTGACGGAGCCATCGCCGCGGGGGTCGCAGTAGTACATCGACAGCATCAACGCCGCCTCGGCATCGGTCTGGGCGTAAGGCAGCAGCAGTTCTTCCGGCTCCCCGGGCTTGAGCTCCGGTGCCATGCCCGAGTAACCCAGGCTCACTGCCCGCACCGCCGCCGTGGCCGAGCCATGCCGGGCGGCGTCCAGCAGAAGCTGCTGGCCCAGCTCGAAGAAGTACTGGGTCAACAGGTACTGCTCGCGACCGCCGTAGCCCAGGAACAGATCGGCCTTGCGCATCTGTCGCTGCAGGGCGGTTTCATTGGCCGGGGCGTCCTGGTTGAGCAGGCCGTCCATGGACCACTGCTCCACCCGCACCAGTTGCCAGCAGGCGCCCTGTTGAAAGACGAAGGCCTGGACCACGTCGCCCAGCGGATCATGCACCACCAGGGTCTGGCTCTCCCAGAAGGCTTGCAGTCCGGCCCGAGCCTGGGCCTGTGGATCGAGCAGGGTCAGCAGGTGGCGGGTATCGCCCGTCAGCTTGTGCCGGGTGGTGATCTCGCGGCCGTACTCGTCATGGCTCGGGCGCTGTTCGATCAGCGGCGAATCGGTGAACGCCTGCTGCAGCTCCGGGCTGCTGGCAAAGGCCTTGAGGAAGGTCGGCAGGTCGCTGGACGGGCAGGCGGGGGCAGCGGCCTGGGCCGCCTGGGTGGCGGCGCCAAGCAACAGGGCGGCGAGCAACGGGCGCAAGAGATGACGAAGGGCGGGCATCGGCGAACTCATCGAGGTTGGAGGCGGAGCGCGGTTCATGGCGTGTCCGGCGGGGGTGTCGGCACGCAGCAGCGGCACAGCCACTGCGCCAGCCAGATTGCCAGCAGCAGCGGCACGCTCATCAGGAAGCAATAGACGTAGCCACGTATCGGATGGTCGGGAAACATCGCCCAGGCGGTGAACAGCACCAGGGCGCCGACCAGGCCCAGCTTGGCCTTCAGGTTGGGCACCAGGGCCACCAGCACGCTGACGAGGATCAGCAATTGGAGCAGGAATTCCACCATCATTCCCAGGCCAAAGCCCTTGGCGATGGAACCGAAGTGGCTGCGATACACCGATATGCCCCAGACATGTGCCAGATAGAACAGCGGCGCCGGCAGCGACAGGGGCACGAGGCCGGTGATGATGCGTATCAGGTGATAACGGCCTACGGCGTCCAGGCTCATGGGCGGCACTCGTGGGCGGTGGCGCAGTTCTGTCGGGGCATGGGCGCATCCTTGCTGCCGGAAGGTCTTCAGCGATTCCGGTCGGTGGCGCCGGGTTTTTTCAGGCGGGCGATAGTGCCGTAACTCGGGGCGCTAATCCAGTCTGGCAGCCTGGGTGGGTACTGATCGAGGACCCTTGATGCAGGCATTTCGCGCGCGTGGGGGGCTTCGTTGGCAAGCCGGCTCCTGCAAGGCGATCTTGGTCGTGGTGCGGGTCATGTGTCTGGCCCGTTGTCCGGTCCTTTGTCCGGTTCCTGGGAAAGCAACATTCAGAAGCACTATCGTCCCCCTGAACCTGGGCACTTCTCTCTAGGCTTACGGCCTTATGTGTCGATGTGACACCCAATTTTCCGGAGGCGGCAGATGAACACCCGTGGATTGCTCGATCAATTACTCAGGTCCGGCCAGGAGTTGCTGCAGAACAAGGCAGGCGCGGCGCCAACGGACAAGGCCCGGCCCGATTCCAGTGGCCTTGGCGGCTTGCTCGGCGGCCAGGCCGGCGGGCTGGGTGGACTGCTGTCCGGAGCGGGCGGCGGGGCACTGGCAGCTGGCGCCATGGGCTTGCTGCTGGGCAACAAGAAGGCCCGCAAGTTTGGCGGCAAGGCCCTGACCTATGGCGGCCTGGCGGCTCTCGGAGTGCTGGCCTACAAAGCCTACGGCAACTGGCAAGCGCAACAGGGCACTGCTCCTCGCAACGAGCCGCAGACCCTTGACCGGCTGCCGGCGCAGCAGGTGGAGCAGCACAGCCAGGCAATCCTCAAGGCCCTGGTGGCGGCAGCCAAGGCCGATGGTCACGTGGACGAGCGTGAGCGGGCACTGATCGAAGGCGAGTTCCGCAAGCTGGACAACGATCCGCAATTGCAGAACTGGCTGCACAGCGAGTTGAACAAACCCCTGGACCCGGCGGACGTGGCCCGTGCTGCCAGCACCCCGGAGATGGCGGCCGAGATGTACCTGGCCAGCGTGATGCTGGTGGATGAAGAACACTTCATGGAAAAGGCCTACCTGGACGAACTGGCGCGTCAGTTGAAACTGGCGCCGGGGCTCAAGGCCGAACTGGAAAGCCAGGTGCGCCAGAGCGTTCTCTGAAGCACCTGGGACTTGTCGTTTGCCAAGGATGGCGGTTCTGCCGGAAGGTATTGCCGAAATACCTTCTGCAAGCCTGAAAGTGCCCGCTAAGCCACCATCCAGAGCGGGCGCACAAAGATGCCGAAAGTGCCATTCGGGTTCTTAAACCACCCATAAAACCTGCATCGTCCTCGGCTATACTCCTTCCATTTTTGAATGGCTTCGAGGACTGACTGTGAAGAACTGGACGTTGCGCCAACGCATTTTGGCGAGCTTTGCGGTGATTATTGCCATCATGTTGTTGATGGTCGTCGTCTCGTACTCGCGCCTGTTGAAGATCGAAGCCGGTGAAGAGCGAATGCGCAATGACGCAGTGCCCGGGGTTTATTTCAGTTCGATGATTCGCGGAGCCTGGGTCGACAGCTACCGACAGACGATGGAAATCATCGGGCTCAAGCGGGACCAGGGCATCAGCGCCCAAGACCAGGAAAACTTCAAGAAATATGAAGAAAACCTGCAGACTCAGATGGCCGGTTACCAGAAGTCCATCACCACTGAGGAGGATCGGATTGCGTTCGCGGCCTTCGAGAAAGACCATCAAGAGTTCAATCGCGTCATGGCCCAGGTGCTGGACCTGCACCTGCGGAACCAGAGTGCTGAGGCGATCCGCTTGTTCAACGAGCAACTGACCCCGCTCTGGATCAAGGGCCGCATCAAGCTCAACGAGCTCATCAGTTTCAACAAGCGCATAGCCGATTCTGCCACCCATGCCATCGACGATGCGGTGGCCGCAGCCAAGGTTGGGATGGGCGTGTCGTTGCTGGTGGCGATTTTCGTCGCTGGTCTATGTGGCCTGCTGTTGATGCGGGCGATCATGGCGCCGATGAATCGCATCGTGAGCATTCTTGAAATCATGCGCACCGGTGACCTCAGCGGCCGTTTGAACCTGGAGCGCAAGGACGAGTTCGGCGCGGTGGAAACCGGCTTCAACGACATGATGACCGAGCTCACTGCCCTGGTATCGCAGGCCCAGCGTTCGTCGGTGCAGGTCACCACATCGGTGACCGAGATTGCCGCCACCTCCAAGCAGCAACAGGCCACCGCCACCGAGACCGCCGCCACCACCACGGAAATTGGTGCCACTTCGCGGGAAATCGCCGCGACATCCCGGGATCTGGTGCGCACCATGACTGAAGTATCCAGCGCCGCCGATCAGGCTTCGGTGCTTGCCGGTTCCGGCCAGCAGGGCCTGGCGCGCATGGAAGACACCATGCATTCGGTGATGGGCGCCGCGGACCTGGTGAACGCCAAGCTGGCGATCCTCAATGAGAAGGCCGGCAACATCAATCAGGTGGTGGTGACCATCGTCAAGGTTGCCGACCAGACCAACCTGCTGTCGTTGAACGCCGCCATCGAGGCGGAGAAAGCCGGCGAGTACGGTCGCGGCTTTGCCGTGGTGGCCACTGAAGTGCGACGTCTGGCGGATCAGACCGCCGTCGCCACCTACGACATTGAACAGATGGTCCGTGAGATCCAGTCGGCGGTGTCGGCGGGGGTGATGGGCATGGACAAGTTTTCCGAAGAGGTGCGTCGCGGCATGGCCGAGGTGCAGCAGGTGGGTGAGCAGCTGTCGCAGATCATCCATCAGGTCCAGGCCCTGGCACCTCGGGTGCTGATGGTCAATGAAGGGATGCAGGCCCAGGCCACCGGCGCCGAGCAGATCAACCATGCCCTGGTGCAACTGGGGGATGCCAGCAGCCAGACCGTCGAGTCCCTGCGCCAGGCCAGCTTTGCCATTGATGAGCTGAGCCAGGTGGCCGTGGGCCTGCGCAGCGGCGTCTCGCGTTTCAAAGTCTGATGGATGAGCTCGCGCACAAGCGCAGCGCCGCAGCCGGGGCGCGCAGTGCTCTGTTCCTGGTGTTCCGCATCGGTCAGGAGCGCTATGCACTACAGGCCGTTGACGTGGTGGAGGTGTTGCCGCGCCTGCAGCTCAAGCCCATTGCCCAGGCACCGTCCTGGGTCGCCGGGGTCTTTGCCTATCGCGGGGTGGTGGTACCGGTCATCGACCTGTGCGAGCTGACGTTCGGGCGTGCGGCGCAGTTGCGTACCAGTACCCGGTTGGTGCTGGTGCACTACCGTGGCGACGGCTCCCAGCCACCCCGAGTGCTGGGTTTGTTGCTGGAGCAGGCCAACGACACGTTGCGCTGCGACCCCCAGGAATTCCAGCCCTATGGCCTGGACAACCGCCAGGCGCCGTATCTGGGACCGGTGCGTGAAGACGCCCAGGGGCTTTTGCAATGGGTGCGGGTCGATGACTTGCTGAGCGCGCAGGTGCGGGAGTTGCTGTTTCCGGCCGAGCCTCTGGACCCGGCGTCGCTTGAGGAGCTTCGATGAGCGACGAACAACGGTTTTTCGACTTTCTCAAAGAGCGAATCGGCCTGGACGTCGCCTCGGTGGGCCCGGCGATCATCGAACGCGCGGTGCGCCAGCGCAGCAATGCCCTGTATGCCCGCAGCAGCGATGAGTACTGGCAAAAGCTGCAAGGCTCGCGGGACGAACAGCAGGCCCTGATCGAGGCGGTGATCGTTCCGGAAACCTGGTTTTTCCGTTATCCGGAATCCTTCGCCACCCTGGTCAAGCTGGCCAAGGAACGTCTGTCACAGATCAAGGGCATGCGCGCCTTGCGCCTGTTGAGCCTGCCCTGTTCCACCGGTGAGGAGCCTTACTCGATTGCCATGGCTCTGTTGGATGGCGGCCTGGCTCCCCATCAGTTCAAGGTCGACGGCCTGGACGTCAGCCCGTTGTCAGTGGAGCGGGCCCGGGGGGCGGTCTATGGCAAGAATTCCTTTCGTGGCCAGAACACCGAGTTCCGCGAGCTGCACTTTTGCGCCGAGGGTGATCGTTATCGCTTGAGCGAGCGGGTTCGCGAGCAGGTACGGCTGCAGGTGGGCAATGTCCTGGCCCCGGGCTTGCTGGCCAGCGAGCCGCCTTTCGACTTTGTCTTCTGTCGCAACCTGCTGATCTATTTCGACCAGCCGACCCAGCGTCAGGTGTTCGAGGTGCTCAAGCGCCTGACCCATGAAGAGGGGGTGCTGTTCATCGGGCCTGCCGAGGGCAGCCTGCTGGGGCGGCTGGGCATGCGTTCGATTGGCATTCCCCAGTCCTTTGCCTTCAGCCGGCACAGCGAGCCCGAGCCTGCACCGGCTCCCGTGGCCTTGCCTCAGCCCTTGTCCTTGCCCCTGCCGCCGCGCAGCTCGGTGCCTGCGGCGCCGCGCCAGCGCCCCTTTGCCGTCCGTGCAGCCCCGGCCCCGGTGGCCGAGAGCACGCCGCCGGACAGCGATGCCGCGAGCCTGCTGGCCAACATTGCCGCTTTGGCCAATGAGGGCAAGAGCGCGCAAGCCCGTGCCGCCTGCGAGCGCTATCTGCAGCAGCATGAACCTGTGGCCCAGGTGTTCTATTGGCTGGGGCTGCTCAGCGATGTGGCCGGCAACGCCATGGAAGCCCAGGGTTTCTACCGCAAGGCCCTGTACCTGGCTCCCCAGCACCCTGAAGCCCTGGCGCACCTGGCGGCGCTGCTGGCATCCCAGGGCGATGTCGCCGGAGCCCAACGATTGCAGGAGCGCGCTGCCCGCAGCACTCGCACTGCCGACAGTGAGTTGAAACGATGAGCCATTCCTACTCATTGGACGTGACCCGTGAAGATGCGCAGGCCATCGACGATTGCTGGAACCGCATCGGCATCCACGGCGACAAGTCCTGCCCCTTGCTCGCCGAGCATATCCATTGTCGTAACTGCGCGGTCTACTCCGCCGCTGCTACGCGCCTGCTGGACCGCTATTCGTTGCGTCAGGAGGACCGGGAACACGCGCTGAACCTGGAGGCCAACAGCGATGTGGTCACCCGTTCGCTGCTGATGTTCCGTCTCGGCGAGGAGTGGCTGGGACTGGCGACCCGGTGCCTGCTGGAGGTGGCACCGCTGCAGGAAATCCATTCCTTGCCTCACCAGCGTTCCCGGGCGTTGCTGGGGGTGGCCAACGTGCGCGGGGCCCTGGTGGCCTGTCTGTCATTGACCGAACTGCTGGGCCTGGATGGCACACCGGTGGTCGCTGCCGCCGGGCGGGTCATGCCGCGGATGCTGATCATTGGGGCCGAGGGCGGCCCGGTGGTGGTGCCGGTGGATGAGGTGCACGGCATCCATGCCATCGACGAACGCCTTCTCAACGCTGCCTCGCTCTCCGGAGAACAGGCCAATGCCAAGTACACCCGTGGCGTGTTGCAATGGCAGGGACGCAGCCTGCGCTTGCTGGATGAAGAGCAACTGCTCTTGGCCGTGACCCGGAGCCTGACATGACCCCCGATCAAATGCGCGATGCCTCGTTGCTGGAACTGTTCAGCCTGGAAGCCGAGGCCCAGACCCAGGTACTCAGTACCGGGCTGCTGGCCCTGGAGCGCAATCCGACCCAGGCCGACCAGTTGGAAGCCTGCATGCGCGCCGCCCACTCGCTCAAGGGCGCGGCGCGGATTGTCGGGGTCGATGCCGGGGTCAGCGTTGCCCACGTGATGGAGGATTGCCTGGTCAGTGCCCAGGAAGGGCGACTGTACCTGCAGCCCGAGCATATCGACGCCCTGTTGCAGGGCACCGACCTGTTGATGCGGATTGCCAGTCCCGGGGGCGTCGAGACCGTGGCGCCGGATATTCCGGTCTATGTGGCCTTGATGGAGCGCCTGCTGACTCAAGGACCGGGAACGCCAAGCGTGCCGGCCCAGGACAGCGCCCCGCCAGAGCCGCAATTGGAAGCACCAGTGGCGCCCATGGCGCAGTTGCCGAAGGAACTGGAGCCCTTGCCGCCACCGAGCGATCCGGCCCTGGAGCCGGCAGTGAGCAGCGGGCGCCCAGGCAAGCGCATGACCGAAGGCGGCGAGCGGGTGCTGCGGGTGACCGCCGAGCGCCTCAACAGCTTGCTGGACCTGTCGAGCAAATCCCTGGTGGAAACCCAGCGGCTCAAGCCCTACCTGGTCACGATGCAGCGCCTCAAACGGATTCAGAGCAACAGCCTGGCCGCCCTGGAAAACCTCAACCTGCACCTTAAGGAGCATGCGCTGAGCCTGGAGGCCCAGGAGGCACTGGCCGACGCGCGACGCTTGCTGGCCGAGTCCCAGCAACTGTTGGCGCTGCAGACCGCCGAGCTCGATGAGTTCGGCTGGCAGGCCAGTCAACGGGCCCAGGTGCTTTATGACACGGCCCTGGCCTGTCGCATGCGGCCCTTTGCCGATGTCCTCACCGGTCAGGTGCGCATGGTCCGCGATCTGGGGCGCAGCCTGGGTAAACAGGTACGCCTGGAAGTCGAAGGCGAGAAAACCCAGGTCGACCGCGATGTGTTGGAGAAACTCGAAGCACCGCTGACTCACCTGCTGCGCAATGCCGTCGACCACGGCATCGAGCTGCCCGAGCAGCGCCTGCTGGCGGGCAAGCCGGCCGAAGGGGTGATTCGTCTGCGGGCCTCGCACCAGGCCGGTCTTCTGGTGCTGGAACTCAGTGATGACGGCAACGGCGTGGATCTTCAGCGCTTGCGCCAGAGCATCGTCGAGCGTCAGCTGTCGCCGGCCCAGACCGCCGCCCAGCTCAGCGAGGAAGAACTCCTGACTTTCCTGTTCCTGCCGGGTTTCAGCCTGCGGGACAAAGTCACCGAGGTTTCCGGACGCGGCGTCGGCCTGGATGCCGTGCAGCATATGGTGCGGCAGCTGCGTGGCGCGGTGGAGCTGGAGCAGACCAGCGGCCAGGGCAGCCGTTTCCACCTGGAAGTGCCCTTGACCCTGTCGGTGGTGCGCAGCCTGGTGGTGGAGGTCGGCGACGAGGCCTACGCCTTTCCGCTGGCCCATATCGAACGCATGTGCGACCTGGAACCCGAGTCCATCGTCCAGGTGGAGGGGCGCCAGCATTTCTGGCACGAGGGGCGGCATGTGGGGCTGGTGGCCGCCAGTCAACTGTTGCAGCGGCCGGCGACCGAGACCAACGCGCCGACTCTCAAGGTGGTGGTGATTCGCGAGCGTGATGCGGTGTACGGGATCGCCGTGGAACGCTTTATCGGCGAGCGCACCCTGGTGGTGCTGCCGCTGGATGACCGCCTGGGCAAGATCCAGGATATTTCCGCCGGGGCCCTGCTCGATGATGGTCGGGTGGCGCTGATCGTGGATGTCGAGGACATGCTGCGTTCGGTGGACAAACTGCTCAATACCGGCCGCCTGGAGCGCATCGCACGTCATCACCAGCAGCATGCACAGGCTGCGCGCAAGCGTATTCTGGTGGTGGACGACTCACTGACGGTGCGAGAGTTGCAGCGCAAGCTATTGATCAATCGCGGCTACGATGTGGCCGTTGCAGTGGACGGCATGGATGGCTGGAATGCCTTGCGTTCGGAAAGCTTCGACTTGCTGATCACCGATATCGATATGCCGCGAATGGATGGAATTGAATTGGTCACACTCTTGCGTCGCGACAATCGCCTGCAGTCCCTGCCGGTGATGGTGGTGTCCTACAAGGATCGTGAGGAAGACCGGCGCCGTGGACTGGATGCCGGCGCCGACTACTATCTAGCCAAAGCCAGTTTCCATGACGACGCCCTGCTCGACGCAGTGGTTGAGCTGATTGGAGGAGCGCGGGCATGAAGATAGCGATAGTCAACGACATGCCCATGGCCGTGGAGGCGTTGCGCCGGGCCTTGGCCTTCGACCCCAGCCACGAGGTGGTGTGGGTCGCCACCAATGGCGCCGAGGCGGTGAAATACTGCGCCGAACTGACGCCGGACCTGATTCTCATGGACCTGATCATGCCGGTCATGGATGGTGTCGAGGCCACGCGGCGGATCATGGCCGAGTCGCCTTGCGCCATTGTGATCGTCACCGTCGACCGCCAGCAGAATGTGCACCGAGTGTTCGAGGCCATGGGCCATGGCGCCCTGGACGTGGTGGACACCCCGGCCCTGGGCGCGGGCAATGCCCAGGAGGCGGCGGCGCCGCTGCTGCGCAAGATCCTCAATATCGGCTGGCTGATCGGCCAGCGCGGCAGTCGGGTGCGCTCGGCGCCGGTGCCGCTGCGCAGCGGGGCGCCACGCCAGAGCCTGGTGGCCATTGGCTCTTCCGCCG
The DNA here is from genome assembly GCF_026016285.1 of Pseudomonas sp. B21-059. NCBI lineage: Bacteria > Pseudomonadati > Pseudomonadota > Gammaproteobacteria > Pseudomonadales > Pseudomonadaceae > Pseudomonas > Pseudomonas sp. B21-059. The sequence goes on from NZ_CP087201.1 coordinate 1,252,836, forward strand.
GTGGCCCGGCGGCCCTGGAAGTGCTGCTCAAGGGCTTGCCAAAGGACTTTCCCGCCGCCATCGTGCTGGTCCAGCATGTTGACCAAGTGTTCGCCGCCGGCATGGCCGAGTGGCTCAGCAGCGCGTCCGGCTTGCAGGTACGGCTGGCCCGGGAAGGCGAGCCGCCGCAAAGCGGCACCGTATTGCTGGCAGGCACCAACCACCATATCCGCTTGTTGAAGAACGGCACCCTGGCCTACACCGCCGAACCGGTGAATGAAATCTACCGGCCCTCCATCGACGTGTTTTTCGAGAGTGTCGCCAGCTATTGGAATGGCGATGCGGTGGGGGTGCTGCTGACCGGCATGGGTCGCGATGGTGCCCAGGGCTTGAAGTTGATGCGCGATCAGGGTTATTTGACCATCGCTCAGGACCAGAACAGTAGCGCGGTGTATGGCATGCCCAAGGCGGCCGCTGCCATCGATGCCGCCGCAGAGATTCGCCCACTGGACAAGATTGCTCCACGTTTGCTGGAGATATTTGCCAAATGACTGAAAAACGCAGCTGTCCTGGCCAGGTAGCAACTCAGGTGACAACCCATGAATGATTTACAGCTCGACGAATTCAAGACCGACGAAAACGCCGCGATGGTGTTGCTGGTGGATGACCAGGCCATGATCGGCGAGGCCGTTCGGCGTGGGTTGGCGAATGAGGAAAACATCGACTTCCACTTCTGCGCCGATCCTCACCAGGCCATCGCCCAGGCCATCCGCATCAAGCCCACGGTGATCCTCCAGGACCTGGTGATGCCAGGGCTGGATGGCCTGACCCTGGTGCGCGAGTACCGTAATCATCCGGCGACCCAGAACATCCCGATCATTGTCCTCTCGACCAAGGAAGACCCGCTGATCAAGAGTGCGGCCTTTGCCGCCGGGGCCAACGACTACCTGGTCAAGCTGCCGGACAACATCGAGCTGGTGGCGCGCATCCGCTATCACTCGCGCTCCTACATGACCCTGTTGCAGCGCGATGCGGCCTACCGTGCGTTGCGGGTCAGCCAGCAGCAATTGCTGGACACCAACCTGGTGCTGCAGCGACTGATGAACTCCGACGGCCTGACCGGGCTGTCCAACCGTCGGCACTTCGACGAATACCTGGAACTGGAATGGCGTCGGGCGATGCGAGAGCAGAGCCAGCTGTCGTTGTTGATGATCGACGTCGACTACTTCAAGACCTACAACGATACCTTCGGCCACCTGGAAGGGGATGAAGCCCTGCGCAAGGTGGCCACGGCGATACGCGAGGCCAGCAGCCGGCCTTCCGACCTGCCGGCGCGTTACGGCGGCGAAGAGTTCGTGCTGGTGCTGCCCAATACTTCGCCGGGCGGGGCGCGACTGGTGGCGGAGAAGCTGCGCCAGACCGTGGAAGCCCTGAAAATCCCTCATATCGTGCCGGTGGAGGGCGCCAGCCTGACCATCAGCATCGGCCTTTCCACCGTAACGCCGCAGCCCAACAGCCATTGTCGACAGTTGATTTCGGCGGCGGACAAGGGGCTGTACCTGGCGAAGAACAACGGTCGCAACCAGGTAGGGATCGAGTAGCGGCTCTGGGGGGGGCGGCTCATGGCCTGCGGGTAGCGGGCTGGCCCCGGCTGACTTTCGGACCCGGGCGCAGATGGATCAGGGCGGTAAAATGGCGCCTGCGCGCGAATCTCAGTGGTTCGCTCACTGAAATTAGATGGCTGATTGGCCGCTAAAGCCGCTAAGCGGGCTGCCGTGATTCGGTGATTCCGTTATAATCTTCGGCTTTCAAAAGTTCGCCAACGAGTGCCGCCCCCCATGGAAATCAACCCGATCCTTAACACCATCAAGGACCTGTCCGAGCGCTCCGAAACTATTCGGGGGTATCTTTGACTACGATCAAAAGCATGAGCGTCTGACCGAGGTCAATCGCGAGCTTGAAGATCCGAGTGTCTGGAACAAACCCGAATACGCCCAGGAACTGGGCCGCGAGCGCGCTGCGCTGGCACAGATCGTCGAGACCCTGGACGAGCTGAACGGCGGTCTGGCCGATTGCCGCGACCTGCTGGACATGGCCGTCGAAGAAAACGACGAAGGTGCAGTGGGCGATGTCGTCGCCGAGCTGGCCCGTCTCGAGGAAAACCTCGCCAAACTAGAATTCCGCCGCATGTTCAGTCACGAAATGGACCCGAACAACGCCTACCTGGACATCCAGGCCGGCTCCGGCGGTACCGAGGCTCAGGACTGGGCCAACATCCTGCTGCGCATGTACCTGCGCTGGGCCGACAAGCGCGGTTTCGAAGCGACCATCATGGAGCTGTCGGCCGGTGAAGTGGCCGGGATCAAGGGCGCGACCGTGCACATCAAGGGCGAATACGCCTTCGGTTGGCTGCGCACCGAGATCGGCGTGCACCGCCTGGTGCGCAAGAGCCCGTTCGACTCCGGCAACCGTCGCCACACCTCGTTCTCGGCAGTGTTCGTCTCGCCAGAGATCGATGACAAGGTGGAAATCGAGATCAACCCGGCCGACCTGCGGATCGATACCTATCGCTCCTCCGGTGCCGGTGGTCAGCACGTAAACACCACCGACTCGGCCGTGCGTATTACCCACGTACCGACCAACACCGTGGTCAGCTGCCAGAACGAACGCTCCCAGCACGCCAACAAGGACACCGCCATGAAAATGCTGCGGGCCAAGTTGTACGAGCAGGAAATGCAGAAGCGCAACGCGGCTTCCCAGGCCCTGGAAGACACCAAGTCGGACATCGGCTGGGGTCATCAGATTCGCTCGTACGTGCTCGACGCGTCGCGGATCAAGGACCTGCGCACCAACATCGAACGCAGCGACTGCGACAAGGTGCTCGACGGCGACATCGACGAGTACCTGGAAGCCAGCCTGAAGTCCGGCCTGTAAAACCCTGTAGGAGCCGGGGGGACGACGAGTCCTTGCCCGGCGCCCCCCGGCCGCAGGCCGGGGGCAACGAACCTGATGGAAAATTTAAAGACATGAGCGACCAACAACTCGACCCGCAAGCCCTGCAACAGGAAGAAAACTCCCTGATCGCCCTGCGCAAGGAAAAGCTTGCTGCCGAGCGCGCCAAGGGCAATGCCTTCCCGAACGACTTCCGCCGCGAAAACTACTGCGAAGATCTGCAGAAAAAGTACGCCGACAAGACCAAGGAAGAGCTGGCAGAGGCGGCGATCCCGGTCAAGGTTGCTGGTCGCATCATGCTCAACCGTGGCTCGTTCATGGTGATCCAGGACATGACCGGTCGCATCCAGGTCTACGTCAACCGCAAGACCCTGTCCGAAGAAACCCTGGCCGCGGTGAAAACCTGGGACATGGGCGACATCATTGCCGCCGAAGGCACCCTGGCCCGTTCCGGCAAGGGTGACCTGTACGTTGAAATGACCCACGTGCGCCTGCTGACCAAATCGCTGCGTCCGCTGCCGGACAAGCACCACGGCCTGACCGACACCGAGCAGCGCTACCGCCAGCGTTACGTTGACCTGATCGTCAACGAAGACGTGCGCCAGACTTTCCGCGTGCGTTCGCAAGTCATTGCCCACATCCGCAGCTTCCTGATGAAGCGCGACTTCCTTGAAGTCGAAACGCCGATGCTGCAAACCATTCCTGGCGGCGCCGCGGCCAAGCCGTTCGAGACCCACCACAACGCCCTGGACATGGAAATGTTCCTGCGCATCGCGCCCGAGCTGTACCTGAAGCGGCTGGTGGTTGGCGGGTTTGAAAAAGTGTTCGAGATCAACCGCAACTTCCGTAACGAAGGCGTTTCGACTCGTCACAACCCTGAATTCACCATGTTGGAGTTCTACCAGGCCTACGCCGACTACGAAGACAACATGGACCTGACCGAAGAGCTGTTCCGTGAACTGGCGCAGCTGGTGCTGGGCAGCACCGACGTGCCTTACGGCGACAAGGTGTTCCACTTCGGCGAGCCGTTCGCCCGTCTCTCGGTGTTCGATTCGATCCTCAAGTACAACCCTGAGCTGACGGCCGATGACCTGAATGACATCGACAAGGCTCGCGCCATCGCCAAGAAGGCCGGCGCCAAGGTGTTGGGCTTCGAAGGTCTGGGCAAGTTGCAGGTGATGATTTTCGAAGAGCTGGTGGAGCACAAGCTGGAACAGCCGCACTTCATCACCCAGTACCCGTTCGAGGTGTCGCCGCTGGCTCGTCGCAACGACGAGAACCCCAACGTCACCGACCGTTTCGAGCTGTTCATCGGCGGCCGCGAGATCGCCAACGCCTACTCCGAGCTCAATGACGCGGAAGATCAGGCCGAGCGCTTCATGGCCCAGGTGGCCGACAAGGACGCCGGTGACGACGAAGCCATGCACTACGACGCCGACTTCGTCCGTGCCCTGGAATACGGCATGCCGCCCACCGCCGGTGAAGGCATCGGTATCGACCGTCTGGTGATGCTGCTGACCAACTCGCCGTCGATTCGCGACGTGATCCTGTTCCCGCACATGCGGCCGCAAGCTTAAGTGTTGTGAATAAGAAGCCGCCTTTAACAGGCGGCTTTTTATTGTCTGGTTGGAACTGACGTACCGCTTCTAATTCTGTGTGATTTTCAAGAGGGAATATCTGTCGTGAACCGCGCAATTGCTCAAGAAGGTGCAGCCGGCATCGCCACTGCGGTGGCTGAAAGTGTTCAGTACCAGGGGCGCAAGGCCAGCCGGCAGGGCAGTGAGCAGCGTAGACAGGACATTCTTGATGCCGCCATGCGCATTGTGGTGCGTGACGGCGTGCGGGCCGTGCGCCATCGCGCGGTGGCCGCCGAAGCCGGCGTGCCCTTGTCGGCCACCACCTATTACTTCAAGGATATCGATGACTTGCTCACCGATACCTTCGCTCAGTATGTGGAACGCAGCGCGGCGTTCATGGGCAAGCTGTGGGCCAACAACGAAGGGTTGCTGCGAGAAATGGTCGCCTACGGTGATGGCAGTCCGGCGTCTCGCTCGCAGCTGGCCGACGACATCGCTCGGCTGACCGCCGACTATGTGCAGCGCCAGTTGAGCACCCGCCGTGAGCACCTGATGGCCGAGCAGGCCTTCCGCCAGGAAGCCTTGCTCAACCCGCGCCTGGCGCAGTTGGTGCGCTCGCACCAGCAGATCCTGCTCCACGGCACCTGTCAGTTCTTTCAGGTCTTGGGCTCGCGGGAGCCGCAGCAGGATGCCAAGGTGTTGACGTCTATAATCGGCCGGATGGAGTATCAGGGCCTGCTCAACGGCGCTGAGCCGCTGGCGGAGGAAGAGATGCTCGGTATCCTCACGCGCTACATGCATCTGGTTCTGGCTTCGGTCTGACGCGCCCCACACGGCTGACCGGCTGCGGCCTGTCGGCCGAGGCCCACGCCAGCGGCTACAGTCATTCTGGTGTTCAAAGGAGAGTTGCATGCAAGCCTGGCGCATTCTGATTGCCCCGTCGTTCCCGCTGCTCAGCGGTTGCCAGATGCTCTTCAAGGACCCGCTGCCGGCTGAACAGGCGGCGCCTACCCAATTGCTGGGCAAGTGACCCCGCGCTACAGACCCATTCAATAGGAGTTTCGGGTGGACGATTACCAGCAGACGATACGCACTTTGTCCGATCGCATAGTGCTGGCCCAGACACCGATCCGGGTGCTGGATGCGGTGAAGTGGGACGAGAACATCCGCAAGGGCTTTCTCAAGGCCAAGGGCAAGGAAATGCCGGCGGTGGACCGCGCCTACTACGAAGGGCGGCCGCTGTCCTTCGACTCTGGCGCGGTGAAACTGGAGTTCCAGAACATTGAGCGCGACATCACCCGCCAGTTGGGCCAGTTCAACCCGGTGGGGCAGATCATGCGCCGCATGTGCAAGGAATACCGCATGGTGGTGCGCATGCTCGAAGCCCGGGGGACCGCTGATTTCGGGCTGATTTCCCAGGAGCTTTATGGCGCCGCGTCCGATGCCTTCCACGCCGGTGATCCGACTCTGGCAGACCTCGGGCTGATGATGTCCGACTACCTGAACAACATCGACGGGCGTGGCGATCTCAAGGACGAACCCAAGACTCTCAGTGCCAAGGAGGCGGTGAGCCTGCTGCAAAGCCGGTTGAACAAAGTGTTCGGCGAGGCCGAGGAAACCATCCGCGTATTCGAGTCCGACGGCATTGTCGCCGACGCGGCGGCGGGTGCCGACTACATCAAGATCCGCAGCGATGCGATGTTCAACAACCGGGACGTGCGGGCGCTGGAAGTCCATGAGGGGTTGGTGCATGTGGGCACCACCCTCAACGGGTTGAACCAGCCGATCTGCACCTTCCTGGCCAAGGGCCCGCCGTCGTCCACGGTGACCCAGGAAGGCCTGGCGATCCTGATGGAGATCATCACCTTTGCCTCCTACCCCAGCCGCCTGCGCAAGCTGACCAACCGCACCCGAGCCATCCACATGGTGGAGGAGGGCGCGGACTTTCTGCAGGTGTTCGAGTTCTTCCGTGAGCAGGGTTTCGAGATGGCCGAGAGCTACGGCAACGCCAGCCGGGTGTTCCGCGGTTCGGTGCCCAACGGGCTGCCGTTTACCAAAGACTTGTCCTATCTCAAGGGCTTCATCATGGTTTACAACTACATTCAGCTGGCTGTGCGCAAGGGCAAGCTGGAACAGATCCCCTTGCTGTTCTGCGGCAAGACCACCCTGGAAGACATGCGCACCTTGCGCCAACTGGTGGATGAAGGCCTGGTGGTGCCACCCAAGTACCTGCCCGACCAGTTCCGCGACATGAATGCGCTGTCGGCGTGGATGTGTTTCTCCAACTTCCTCAACCACCTGAGCCTGGATCGGATCGAGGCGGACTACTCCAATATCCTTTGAATTTTTCCGGGGGCGCACATGGACGTATTCATAGATACACGGAGTGGCCGATGATGCGTTTGTTGGCCGCACTGACGTTGCTGCTGTGCCTCACCGGCTGCAGCTCGTTGCTGTTCTATCCCGAGCCCGGGCTGCCCTTCACCCCCGAACGGGCCAAGCTCGAATACCGTGACATTACCCTGACCAGCGCCGACGGCCTGGAGCTGCACGGCTGGTGGCTGCCGGCCAAACCGGGGGTGGCCGTCAAGGGCACGGTGCTGCACCTGCACGGTAACGGCGGCAACCTGGCCTGGCACCTTGGGGGCAGTTGGTGGCTGCCGGAGCAGGGCTATCAGGTGCTGCTGGTGGACTATCGCGGCTATGGCTTGTCCGAAGGTGCGCCGAGCCTGCCGGCGATCTACCAGGACGTCGATGCCGCGTTCAAGTGGTTGGACCAAGCCCCGGAGGTTCAAGGCAAACCCTTGATCGTCCTCGGACAAAGCCTTGGCGGCGCCCTGGCCATTCATTATCTGGTGGAGCACCCCGAGCGTCAGGCCCAACTCAAGGCCATCGTCCTCGACGGCGTGCCGGCCAGCTACCGTGATGTCGGGCGTTATGCCCTGAGCACGTCCTGGCTGACCTGGCCGTTGCAGGTGCCTTTGTCGTGGCTGGTGCCAGACACCGACAGCGCGGTTCACCTGCTGCCGCGTCTGACCGGCGTGCCGAAACTCATTTACCACAGCATCGACGATCCGATCGTGCCCCTTTCCAACGGCATCCGGGTGTATCAAGCTGCGCCGCCGCCGCGGGTCCTGCAACTGACCCGCGGCGGCCATGTGCAAACCTTTGCCGATCCGACCTGGCGCCGCGTGATGCTGCGCTACCTCGATGATCCGCAGCATTTCGACGGGTTGCGCCGCCTGGGGGAAATCCCCAACTATCCGGCGACGCCGAATTCAGCAGTTGAACCTCCAGAGAGTCCGCAATGAGTGAAGAACGTAACGCCATTCCAATGATCATCACCGGTATCTGCAGCATCATCGGCACCGTGGCCTGCCTGTGGTACTACGGTTACCTGCACTTCGCCAAACCGGAGGACGCGCTGCTGCTCAGCGACTTCACCATGCTCAAGACCGTGCCCGGCGAGGACTACAAGATCTCCCTGCAACCGGCCGATGAAGTGGCCCAGTGCATCGATGGCGTGCTGGTGTTGTTCGACACCCAGCAGAAGGGCTTGACCGGGGTGCTGGTGAACAAGAAGAAGCAGGCCGTGCGCTGCATGGGGCAAGAGACGCCGCAACTGCAGCAGTGATCGATTTGCCGGCCAGCCGGTTCCCGTCTGGATAACCGCATAAAAAACGCCGCCGACCTGAAGAGGTCGGCGGCGTTTGGTTTTACCTGCCTATAGTTTTACCTGCCTATATAAGCAGGGCGCTCCATCAGTTGCGGCTGATGGCCGAGCGTGGCGCTACCGGCTGGTTGTCGTTGGAAATGGTCACTTCCACACGACGGTTCATGGCACGACCGGAAACGCTGCCGTTATCGGCCACCGGATACTCCTTGCCGTAACCCTGGCTGACGATCCGCGCCGGATCGACGCCCATGCGGATCAGGGCCATCTGCACCGAGCCGGCACGGCGCTCGGACAGGGACTGGTTGTAGGAGTCGCTGCCGGTGCTGTCGGTGTAGCCTTCGACGATCACCTTGCGGTCCGGGTTCTCCTGGAGGAATTGCGACAACTTGTTGATGTTCACCAGACCATTGGATTTCAGGTCGGACTTGTTGGTGGCGAACAGCACGTCACCGAAAGTCACCAGGGTGCCGCGATCGGTCTGCTTGGCGTTGAGGCTGTCCTGCAGTTGCTTGATCTGCGCGTTACGGGCATCGAGGATGGCGCGGGCGCGCTGGTCGCCGGCGTCCTTGAGCTTGGCTTCGGCAGTGCGCAGGGCAATGGTTTCCTTGGCCACTTCAACCCGCTGGTTGGTCAGGTAGGCCAGTTGGTCGACTTTCTTCTCGTCTTCCTTGTTCAGGTAAGCCTTGTCGGCCTTGTCCATCCAGTCGGCGGCATCCTTGGTTTCCAGGGCCGCGATTTTGCTCGCCTGCGGGTTGGCTTGCAGGCCGGAGAAGTTGGTCCGGGCGTTTTCCAGGTTGGCGTTAGGTGGGGTGGAGCACGCCGCCAGGGCTACGCTCATGGCCAACAGGGCAGGGATCATCAGTTGTTTGCGCATAATGGTTCGTCCTTTCAATCAAATACGAGTACGTGGGAATCGGCGGCGGCTTACTGCACGCTGCGCATACCTTCCTGACGCAGTTCCTGAACGCCTTTCTGCGAATCTTTCAGCGCCTGTTCGGCCTTGGCGGCCTGGGCCTTGCGTTCGGCGACACGGGCATCCCACTCGGCTTGTTCAGCCAGGCGACGGGCTTCGTCGTACTTCTTGTCGTGCATGGCAATCTCGGCTTGCTTGAGCTTGTCCTGGGCCGATTTCATTTCCACGGCGGCGAATTCGGTGCCGCCTGCGCTCACTGCGCTGTTGACCGCAGATTGCGTGACCGCGTACTGCTCGGAAGGCGGGTTACCGGCACAACCGGCCAGTACCATGCTGCTACCGAGGGCCAGCGCGGCCAGTTTCAGCCCGCGCAGAGAGGTGAACGAGGATTTGGCAGTGCTGATCTTCATGGTCTTCAACTCCATTGGGTAACTCCTGAAAAACATCAATATCCATCCCGGTCCTGGCGCCGTGACGCTGAGTGACGGGCGCTGATGGCAAAATTTGAAACGGCCGTTCCAGTGATGGCTAATGGGTGTGACCCGAGGCTTTTTTGAATAGTTCAGAGAAAGATGGCGATTGGCCGGAAAAAAATCTGACGCCTTGGTCAGGGCTCTAAATCGGGAACTTTTGCTGTGCGCAGGGGTATCCCCGGCCCTTTTCAGGACCGGGAGCGATGGTTTTCATCAGGGAAACGAGAGACGGTGGACTCAGTGTTTGGGCTTGTCGGCCTGGCTTGAGATCAACTGCAGATGTTGACGTGACAGGGCCAGAAAGCGTGGGGTGGGGCCGACATCTTCGTACAGCGGATCACCTTCCTCGTCGGTGGCCACTACGTGCTGACCCTGGATGTAGGGGAAGCTGGCTTCCAGCTCTTCCAGGGCGGCGCCGATCAGTTCGCCGAGCAGTTCCTCGGTCTGGCGTTTGGGGTACATCTCGGAGAGTGCGGCCAGGCGCGCGGCGGCTTCCACATCCAGGTGAATCCGGTAGCCGGTCTTGGTCAGGCGACCCTTGGCGTTTTCTTCCCAGTGTTGCGCAAGTTCACGGATTTTCATGATGACCTCAATGAACACCTGCTTGTGGCAAGTTGGGTTGAGTGACCGGCCCGGGCCGGTGCGTGGCCCTTGTGCGGTCTACTGTTGAGACTAGCTCCATCGCCGAAGGTTGGGCGCCGGTTTGCCACGTGCTTGCTAAGGGATGCCTGCAAGCGGCACTCTTGAGCCTTCCGTGCCGCCTTGAGTCTGCTGGAGAACACCTCGATGACCGATATTGATGCGCGCTTGCGCGAAGACGTTCACCTCTTGGGAGAACTGTTGGGCAATACCATCCGTGATCAGTACGGGGAGGCTTTCCTCGACAAGATCGAGCAGATTCGCAAGGGCGCCAAGGCCGATCGACGGGGCTCGCCCGGGGTCGAATTGAGTGCCAGTCTCGACCAGTTGAGCGAGGACGAACTGCTTCCGGTGGCCAGGGCCTTCAACCAGTTCCTCAACCTGGCGAACATCGCCGAGCAGTATCAGTTGATCCACCGCCGCGACGAGTCGCAGCCGGCACCGTTCGAGGCCCGGGTACTACCGGAGCTGCTGGCCCGGCTGCGGGCTGCAGGGCATTCTGCCGACGCTCTGGCCCGGCAGTTGGGGCGCCTGGAGATCGAGCTGGTGCTCACCGCTCACCCCACCGAAGTGGCGCGCCGCACCCTGATTCAGAAATACGATGCCATCGCCGGGCAACTGGCGGCCCAGGACCATCGCGATCTCACCAGCGCCGAGCGCGGGCAGATCCAGGAACGCCTGCAGCGCTTGATTGCCGAAGCCTGGCACACCGAGGAAATCCGCCGTACTCGGCCGACGCCGGTGGATGAGGCCAAATGGGGTTTCGCGGTGATCGAGCACTCCTTGTGGCAGGCCATTCCCAACTACCTGCGCAAGGCCGACAAGGCGTTGTTCGAGGCTACCGGGCTGCACCTGCCGTTGGAATCGGCACCGATCCGCTTCGCTTCGTGGATGGGCGGCGACCGGGACGGCAACCCCAATGTCACTGCCAGCGTGACCCGGGAGGTACTGTTGCTGGCGCGCTGGATGGCTGCCGACCTGTACCTGCGGGACGTCGATCACCTGGCCGCCGAACTGTCCATGCAGCAGGCCAACGCGGCCTTGCTGGCCAGGGCCGGGGACAGTGCCGAGCCGTATCGGGCGCTGCTCAAGCAATTGCGCGAGCGTCTGCGGGCCACCCGTAACTGGGCGCATGCAGCGCTTGGCGCTCCGGTGCCGGCGGGTGCCGAGGTATTGCAGAACAACCGCGACCTGCTGGAGCCGCTGCAACTGTGCTACCAGTCGCTGCATGAATGCGGGATGGGGGTGATCGCCGATGGCCCATTGCTCGATTGCTTGCGGCGGGCGGTGACCTTCGGCCTGTTCCTGGTGCGTCTCGATGTGCGTCAGGACTCCAGTCGGCACACCTCGGCCATGACCGAAATCACCGACTATCTGGGCCTGGGCCGCTATGAGGACTGGAGCGAGGAAGATCGCATCAGCTTCCTGATGCGCGAGCTGAGCAGTCGCCGTCCCTTGCTGCCGGGTTATTTCAAACCCTCGGCTGACACGGCGGAGGTGCTCGCTACCTGTCGCGAGATCGCCGTCGCCCCGGCGGCTTCCTTGGGTTCCTACGTGATTTCCATGGCGGGCGCGGCCTCCGATGTACTGGCGGTGCAGTTGCTGCTCAAGGAGTCTGGGGTGCTGCGGCCGATGCGTGTGGTGCCCTTGTTCGAAACCCTGGCGGACCTGGACAACGCCGGGCCGGTGATGGAAAAACTGCTGCACATGCCGGGCTATCGCTCACGCCTGCAAGGGCCTCAGGAAGTGATGATCGGTTATTCCGACTCGGCCAAGGATGCCGGGACCACCGCTGCGGCCTGGGCGCAATATCGGGCTCAGGAACGGCTGGTGGATATCTGCCGTGAACAGCAGGTGGAACTGCTGTTGTTCCATGGCCGCGGCGGTACTGTGGGGCGCGGCGGCGGTCCGGCCCACGCGGCGATTCTGTCGCAGCCTCCGGGTTCGGTGGCGGGGCGCTTCCGCACCACCGAGCAGGGGGAAATGATCCGTTTCAAATTTGGCCTGCCGGACATCGCCGAGCAGAACCTCAACCTCTATCTGGCTGCGGTACTGGAAGCCACCTTGCTGCCGCCGCCGCCTCCGGAGCCAGCCTGGCGTCACCTGATGGACGAGCTGGCCAGCGACGGGGTCCAGGCCTATCGCGCGGTGGTGCGGGACAACCCGCAGTTTGTCGAGTACTTCCGCCAGTCCACCCCGGAGCAGGAGCTGGGCCGCCTGCCCCTGGGCAGTCGGCCAGCCAAGCGCCGTGCCGGTGGCATTGAAAGCCTGCGGGCTATCCCATGGATCTTCGGCTGGACTCAGACGCGCCTGATGCTGCCGGCGTGGCTCGGCTGGGAAGCGGCCTTGAGCAAGGCGCTGGCCCGAGGCGAGGGTGAGTTGCTGGGGCAGATGCGTGAGCAATGGCCGTTTTTCCGCACTCGCATCGACATGCTGGAGATGGTCCTGGCCAAGGCCGATGCCGACATTGCCCGTTCTTATGACGAGCGCCTGGTGGAAGCGGAACTGCTGCCATTGGGTGCGCATTTACGCGACCTATTGTCGCAGGCCTGCGCGGTGGTCCTGGGCCTGACCGGGCAGTCGCAACTGCTGGCCCACAGCCCCGACACCCTGGAGTTCATCCGCCTGCGCAATACCTACCTCGACCCGCTGCATCTGTTGCAGGCGGAGTTGCTGGCACGCTCGCGCAAACAGGAGGCGCCGCAAGGAAGCCCCCTGGAACAGGCGCTGCTGGTCTCCGTAGCGGGTATCGCCGCCGGTTTGCGCAATACCGGCTGAGGTTGCAGAGGGCTGTCGGCCTGCTTTGGCACGGCCCTGATCGGGACAATCCCAAGGTGTCGCTCAGATTCATCTGGCGACACTTTGTTATGGGGTTGCGACTTGTTCTACCGTGCCGATGGGGCACAAAAGGGCCGGGTTCCTCCGACTTTCGACTGCTTGTGTGCGCTGTGTCGGCTGTGTATCTTGATCAGCCTTTGGCCGTTTGGGCGGCCACTATCCTATTTTTGAGATTGGCCCCACGAGGCGAATCTGAGCGTTTCTAAATAAAAAATTGAGGAGCACATCGATGCGCGTAATTCTGCTGGGAGCTCCCGGGGCCGGTAAAGGTACTCAGGCAAAGTTCATCACCGAAAAGTTCGGCATTCCACAGATCTCCACCGGCGACATGCTGCGTGCTGCGGTCAAGGCCGGCACCGAGCTGGGCCTGAAGGCCAAGAGCGTGATGGACAGCGGTGGCCTGGTGTCCGATGACCTGATCATCAACCTGGTCAAGGAACGCATCAGCCAGGCCGACTGCGTTAATGGCTTCCTGTTCGACGGCTTCCCGCGCACCATTCCTCAGGCCGAAGCGCTGGTCAAAGCCGGTGTTGAGCTGGACAACGTAGTAGAAATCGCTGTTGACGACGAAGAGATCGTCCAGCGTATTGCCGGCCGCCGGGTGCACGAAGCTTCGGGCCGGGTCTACCACACCGTTTACAACCCGCCGAAGATCGCCGGCAAGGACGACATCACCGGTGAAGACCTGGTGCAGCGCAAGGACGACACCGAAGAAACCGTGCGTCATCGCCTGTCGGTCTATCACTCCCAGACCAAGCCGCTGGTGGAGTTCTACCAGCAACTGGCCGCGGCTCAAGGCAAACCGAAGTACAGCCATATCCCTGGCGTGGGTTCGGTGGAAGTGATCACCGCCAAGGTGCTCGAAGCCCTGAGCTGAGTTGCCTGATCGTTTGATCGTTCAACGGCCCGCTTGCGGGCCGTTGCTGTTTATAATGCGTCACTTTTTTCAATGCCGATGGAACCCCCGATGAGCACCTTGCTGGCCCTGGACACCGCGACTGAAGCTTGCTCCGTTGCTTTGCTGCATGACGGCAAGGTTACGAGCCATTACGAGGTGATTCCCCGCCTGCATGCGCAGAAGCTGTTGCCGATGATCCAGGAGCTGCTGGCCAATGCCGGCACCACCTTGCAGGCGGTGGATGCGATTGCCTTTGGCCGTGGCCCCGGCGCTTTCACCGGCGTGCGGATCGCCATTGGCGTGGTGCAGGGGCTGGCCTTCGCCCTGGAGCGTCCGGTGCTGCCGGTGTCCAACCTGGCGGTGCTGGCCCAGCGCGCTTTGCGTGAGCACGGTGCGACCCAGGTGGCCTCGGCCATCGATGCGCGCATGGATGAAGTCTATTGGGGCTGCTACCGGGAAACGGCTGGCGAGATGCGTCTGGTGGGCGCCGAAGCGGTGCTGCCGCCGGAGGTCGCGGCCTTGCCGGAAGGGGCCAGCGGCGACTGGTTCGGCGCGGGCACCGGCTGGGGTTATGGCGAGCGCATCGCGGTCCCTCTCAGTGGTCAGGACGCGGGCATGCTGCCCCACGCCGAAGACCTGCTGACCCTGGCGAAATTTGCCTGGGAGCGGGGCGAAGCGATAGTTGCCGACGACGCACAACCGGTCTATCTGCGCGACAAGGTGGCCACGCCCAAAGCCCGTTGAGGGTGGTCCAAGTGTTTGCGGGGGTTCAGATTTTTCCGGTGTAAACTGGCCAATCGTCTGGTTTTCGGAGTCGATTCTGCTCGGGTTTAAACCTTTTGGCTTTTCTGTGTTCTAGTTATCACTTGGGCATTTGCTAAGTCGAAGCGGTGCCGCTAAATTGCCATCATTGACCCCGGGCTTTTCAGTATGCGCATAGACGGCATCTCCTCTCAGTCCTACCCCATCAAGCGCAAGCCTCGTAAAGGCCTGGCGCTGGTAGACGAGTCTCTGGACGATGACGACGCCATTGAAGTCCAGTCCGAACCTGCGACTCAAAGCCGTTCCCAGGCATCTGCCCCCCGCACCGGTAATCTCCCCGCCCGTCCTCAGGACATGATCTTTCAGCGCGCGATGAAAAAGAGCGTGGCCAATGCCCTGGCCAGCTACCTGACCACCGCCGGCTTTGTCGATTGGGATCTGGAAGTGGTGGGGCTCGACCTGTACATCTGATGCTGCCTTATTTCCTGGGTTGTCCTTCCTGGAGCGAAAACGCCTGGCGTGAGTACCTGTACCCGGAGGATGCGCGACCCACTGATTTCCTTGGCCTGTATTCCCAGGTCTTCAATGCCGTTGAAGGCAACACCACCTTCTATGCACGGCCCGCGCCCGGCACTGTGCAGCGCTGGGCCCAGATCATGCCCGAGCACTTTCGTTTCACCGCCAAGTTTCCCGGTGACATCAGCCACGGCGGTGACCTGCGCGAACAACTGAGCGCTGCCCAGACCTTTATCCAGTTGCTCAGCCCCCTGGGGGAACGTGTGTCGCCCTTGTGGCTGCAATTGCCGGCCAGCTTCGCACCGCAGCGTCTGGGGGAGTTGGCGGGCTTTATCGAGGGTCTGGAGCGGCCGCTGGCGGTGGAGGTCCGGCATCCGGAGTTCTTTGCCAAGGGCGATGCGGAGCGCATGCTCAACCGACTGTTGCGTGAGCGTGGCGTCGAGCGTATCAGCCTTGATCCACGGGCCCTGTTCAGTTGCACGTCCACTGCTCCCGCGGTGCTGCACGCCCAGTCGAAAAAGCCCAAGGTGCCGCCGCGACCTGCGGCGTTCACCCAGTTTCCGCAAGTGCGCTTCATCGGTCATCCGGAGCTTGAGGCCAACGATCCATTTCTCGTGCCCTGGATCGACAAGGTCGCCGGCTGGATCGAAGAGGGGCGTACCCCTTATGTCTTCCTGCATACCTCGGACAACCGACTGGCCGCTGAACTGGCTCGCCGTTTTCATAGCCAGCTGATGCAACGTTTGCCTGGCTTGCCCGCGTTGCCTGAGTTATACAGAGAGCCCGCCGCGGAGCAGCTCGGCTTGCTCTGAGGCGTCTTCATTGCCTTCTTCCGGAGCGAGCAAATGGACGCGCAAACCCTTCGAGCCAATGCCTTCAAAGCCCTGCATGAACGTGCCGGCGCCTTTGTCATTCCCAACCCCTGGGATGCCGGTTCCGCGAAGATGCTGGCCGGTCTCGGGTTCGAGGCCCTGGCCACCACCAGCGCCGGTTATGCCTTCTCCCTGGGGCGTCCGGATGCCGAGGGCGCCGTCAGCCTGGAAGACACCCTGGACAATGTGCGGGTCATAGTCGGTGCCAGCAGCCTGCCGGTGGCGGTGGACTTGGAAAACGGCTTTTCCGACAGTCCTGAAGGTTGCGCCCAAGCCCTGTTGTTGGCGGCAGCCAGTGGTGTGGTTGGAGGCTCGATCGAGGACGCCAGCGGTCGCGCCGACGACCCTATCTATGACTTCAACCTGGCGGTGGAGCGTATCGAGGCATGTGCTGCCGCCGTGCGCAGCTTGCCATTCCCCTTCATCCTGACTGCCCGGGCGGAGAACCTGCTCCACGGTCGTGATGATCTGCCAGACACCATTCGCCGCTTGCAGGCCTTTGCCGAAGCCGGTGCCGATGTACTCTATGCTCCGGCCCTGCGCAGCGCCGAGGAGATTGTGCAGGTGGTGCGGGCTGTGGCGCCCAAGCCGGTGAACGTGCTGATGTCTGGTGGCCTCAACCTGAGCGTGGCGCAACTGGCGGAGCTGGGGGTCAAGCGCATCAGTGTCGGTTCGGCCCTGGCCCGGGCCGCCTATGGTGCTTTCTACCGGGCTGCGGAGGATATCCGCGAGCATGGTCGCTTTGATTTTGCCGATCGTGCGATGCCGTTTCGGCAGATCAATCAATTGTTCAAACAGCCATAAAACGGGACATTCTGTGCGGGTGGTGAGAATTCTGGGCGTCCTGTTGTTGCTGGGCGCCTTGTTGTTGATCGGTATACGCCTGGGCTGGGTGCCGCTGGCGGATGCCTGGAACCCTTGGGCGCCGCTGGATGTAAGGGCCAAGCCGAATCTGTTGACCCGCTTCAAGCTGGCGCGGCTGCGGGACGATCCGCAGCTGTGCGACGAGGTGCTTGGCCGCTCTGGCCTGCGCACCAGTCGCCAGCCCGACAGTCGTGGTGATGTGGCCTGCCCATTGAGCAATACCTTGCGCGTGCAAGGTGGCGATGTCGCCTTGAGCAGCAGCTTCCTTGCCAGTTGCCCACTGGCGGTGGCCTTTGCCCTTTATGAGCGCCACGGGCTGCAGCCCGCGGCACAGGCGGTGTATGGGCAGCGCGTGGCGCGGGTCGATCATCTGGGCAGTTTTGCCTGCCGCAATATGTACAGTCGTGAGAATGGTGCTCGCAGTCAGCACGCCAGTGCCAACGCCCTGGATATTGCCGGTTTTCGACTGGCGGACGGGCGCAGCATCAGTGTGCTCAAGGATTGGCCGAAGGACAGCGATGCGGGACGTTTTTTGCGACTGGCCCGGGACGGTGCCTGCGATGCATTCAATGTGGTACTGGGGCCGGATTACAACAGCGCCCATCGCAACCATTTTCATCTGGATGTAGGGCCTTGGTGGATATGTCGCTGAGGAGCCGGCTCAGGCGGCGATGCGCAGGTTCTGCAGAATCAGTGGGCGTGCCCAGCCGATGTCGAAGTCCATCTGCCGCTGTTGCTCGATAAGCTCCTGCGGCGGGAACGGTTCGGCCGGTTTATCCAGCAGGTCCAGTTCGAATTCGGCGATGGGCAGGTGCAGCGGACGTGGTTCCGGCGCCGGGCCGGGGGCCGGCAGCGGCTGACCGGCATTAAGCACGATCGGGCGGACCCAGCCACTCTCAAAGTCCTGCTGACGTTGCTGGGCAACGATTTCTTCCGGCGGGAAGGGTGGAGCCGGCTTGTCCAGCAGTTCCATTTCGAATTCGGCGATCGGCAGGAACAGCGGCTCAGGGGGGCGAATCTCGGTGTCCTGAACATCGCAATGGCGCTGGTTGACGATCTGCGTCAGAACATCGGTGCCGCCAACCGGCTCCACGGGACCATCAATGGCCACCGCGGGCAGCCCTTCAACGTTCGCGCCTTCTCCCTGTTGCTCGGCCAGGGCCTGGGCAAAGAAGTCCTGCCACAGATGGCTGACGCCGCTCAGTGCCTGGGAGTTGCGTAGGCCATAGTCGCCGTGGCGAGAGATATAACCTATCGATGTGCGTTGAATGTCTGACATTGCTCTCGGTCGACGCTGAGCTCTGGCAAAATGGCCGATAGTTCTGTTATCGGCAGTTTTTGCCGATCATTAATTTTTTGAGTGTGTTTTCAGATGAATGAGCAACCCGCGGCCTGCCGCATCAAAGTCGAGGCCCTGGACGCTGGATTCGCGCCGCAGGCTCAGCAATGGGCACAACGCCTGGGACTGCCGTTGCAGATCGACGAGGCCGAGTTTGCCCTGCAGGTGGGTGAGCAGGGGCTGCAATTGCAGCAGCTGGGCGCCGATGCACCAGGGCCGGTGCGGGTGGACTTTGTTGAAGGCGGAGCGGCCCACCGGCGGCTGTACGGTGGTGGCAGCGGGCAGATGATTGCCAAGGCGGTGGGCGTTGCTCAGGGCGTGCGGCCACGGGTGCTGGATGCCACGGCAGGCTTGGGCAAGGACGGGTTTGTCCTGGCTACCCTCGGCTGTGAGATGAGTCTGATCGAGCGCCAGCCATTGATTGGTGCGCTGCTGGAGGACGGGTTGGCCCGGGGGGCGCTGGACGCCGAGGTGGCGCCTATCGTTGCCCGCATGCACTTGCTCAAGGGCAACTCTATCGAGCTGATGCGCAACTGGGAGGGCGAGCCGCCTCAGGTGATCTACCTCGATCCGATGTTTCCCCATCGGGAGAAAAGCGCCTTGGTGAAAAAGGAAATGCGTCTGTTCCGGCCGTTGGTGGGGGACGACAACGACGCTCCGGCGCTGCTGGCCGCAGCCCTGGCCCTGGCCAGCCATCGAGTGGTGGTCAAGCGCCCGCGCAAGGCACCGTGCATTGAAGGGCCGAAGCCAAGCCATGGACTGGAAGGCAAATCCAGTCGCTACGATATCTACCCGAAGAAGGCCCTCAAGGCCTGAACCCGATGTAGGCGCCGGCTTGCTGGCAAAAGCGGTTTCAGGGGAGGGCTCCTGGTTGTAGGAGCCGGCTTGCCGGCGAAGGCGATCTCAGGGCCTCTTCGCTGGCAAGCCAGCTCCTACAACAGCCTGCTCCCGCACATGCCGGTTTCTATGGCCGGTAGGCGCGCATGAACAGATCCACCACTTCTTGCACGTGCTCTTCCGCAGCGGGGCCTCTCAAGGGCTCGCCGCAACCATAGAGCAGGCGGAAGTTCGCCCCGCCCTTGAGCATGCAGAAGAAATGCTCGGCGGCATTGCGCGGCTTGTCGATGTGCAAGGTGCCCAACTGATTGATTCGCCCCAGCAGCCGTTCCATACCCTGCAGTACGCGTTCGGGGCCGGCCTCAATGAACATTTGCGAGAGCTTGGGATCCTGATTGCCCAGGGCCATGATCAAGCGATGCAGGTTCACCGACTCGTCGCTGTTGATCAACTGATGAAAGCCTCGTGCGATGTTCAACAGGACGCCTCGCACCGGTGTGTCGGGCGTCAGTTCGTAGATCAGCGTGGGCAGCTGCTCTTCGCACTTGGCCACCACGGCGGCGGTGAACAGGGTCTCTTTGTCGTTGAAATGGCTATAGACCGTGAGTTTTGAAACGCCGGCTTCGGCGGCGACCGCATCCATGCTGGTACTGGCGTAGCCATTGCTCAGAAACAGGTTTTTCGCTGCTTCGAGAATGGCCTGGCGCTTGGCCAGATCCTTGGGCCTGCCTGGCCCAACGTTTGCGGAGTGATTGTCGGACATTTTTTCGCTGTTAATACTGGACTGGTGAGTTTGCTATTAATAACATACCGGCCAGTATAATTATTCCAAGCACCATTAGCGAAAGGTCGCCGCCATGTTCCGCTATGCCTTGCCAGTCAGCCTGGCTTTTTTTCTGTCTGCTTGTGGGCACGAAGAGCCCGTTCAAATTGGCGTCCGACCGGCCATGGTGGTCCAGCCAGAGCCTTCGGCGCGGGTTTCGGACAGTTATCCGGGCGAGGTGCGAGCCCGCTACGAACCCGACCTGGCGTTCCGTATCGGTGGCAAGGTCAGTCGACGACTGGTGGAAGAAGGCGAGCGGGTCAAGGCCAATCAGCCCCTGGCCGAACTCGATCCCCAGGATGTTCGCCTGCAACTGGAGGCCACTCGGGCCCAGGTCACGGCGGCCACTGCCAACCTCAATCTGGTGCGCGCCGAGCGTGATCGCTACAAGACCCTGCTGGAGCGGCAGATGGTCAGCCATTCCCAATACGACAACGCCGAAAACCTCTACCGTGCTGGTGAAGCACGCCTGAAGCAGATCAAGGCCGAGTTCGACGTGGCCAACAACCAGGCCGGTTATGCCGTGCTGCGTGCCCCGCAGGATGGCGTGGTGGCCAAGCGCGCAGTGGAAGTGGGGCAAGTGGTGGCGGCCGGGCAGACAGTCTTTACCCTGGCCACTGACGGTGAGCGTGAGGTGCTGATCAGCTTCCCCGAGCAGAACTACGGTCGCTTCAAGGTCGGCCAGCCAGTCTCGGTGGAACTCTGGACCCAGCCGGGCCAACGTTTCGACGGGCGCATCCGCGAGCTGTCCCCGGCTGCCGATCCCAAGTCCCGGACCTTTGCCGCACGCATTGCCTTCAGTGCCGGCAAGGTTCCGGCGGAGTTGGGCCAGAGCGCCAGGGTGTTCATCCAGAGCGCTGATGCGCTGTCGCTGTCGGTGCCGTTGTCGGCGCTGACTGCCGAAGGGGGCGCGACCTACGTTTGGCGAGTCGATGCCAACAACACCTTGCACAAGACGCCGGTACGGGTCGGTGCCTTCGGTGAGAAGACAGTGCCGGTGCTCGAAGGTTTGAGCGCCAGCGATTGGGTGGTGGCAGCCGGGGTGCATGTGCTCCATGAGGGCTTGCAGGTGCGCCCGGTGGATCGCTCCAACCGTGTGGTCAATCTGGCGGTCAAGGAGTAGTCCCCGATGGGTTTCAACCTTTCTGCATGGGCGTTGCGCAATCGCCAGATCGTCCTGTTCCTGATGCTGTTGCTGGCCATTGTCGGTGCGCTGTCCTACACCAAGCTGGGCCAGAGCGAAGACCCGCCTTTCACCTTCAAGGCCATGGTGATCCGCACCAACTGGCCGGGGGCCACGGCCCAGGAAGTGTCGCGCCAGGTCACCGAGCGCATTGAAAAGAAACTCATGGAAACCGGCGAGTACGATCGCATCGTTTCCTTCTCCCGCCCCGGGGAATCCCAGGTGACCTTCATTGCCCGGGATTCGATGCACTCCAACGAGATTCCCGAACTCTGGTATCAGGTTCGCAAGAAGATCAGCGACATTCGCCAGTCCCTGCCGCCGGGCATCCAGGGACCCTTCTTCAACGATGAATTCGGTACGACCTTCGGCAATATCTATGCGCTGACAGGGCAGGGCTTCGACTACGCCGTGCTCAAGGACTATGCCGACCGTATCCAGATCCAGCTGCAGCGGGTCAAGGACGTGGGCAAGGTCGATCTGCTGGGCCTGCAGGACGAAAAGATCTGGATCGAGCTATCCAACGTCAAGCTGGCAACCCTGGGCCTGCCCTTGGCAGCGGTGCAAAAGGCGCTGGAGGAGCAGAACGCAGTGTCCACTGCGGGGTTCTTCGAGACCCCCAGCGAGCGGGTGCAATTGCGGGTATCCGGCAACTTCCAGACGGTGGAGCAGATCCGCAATTTCCCGATCCGGGTCGCCGATCGCACCTTCCGCATTGGTGATGTGGCGGATGTGCGTCGCGGCTTTAATGATCCACCGGCACCGCGCATGCGTTTCATGGGGGAAGACGCCATTGGCCTGGCCGTGGCGATGAAGGACGGCGGCGACATCCTGGTGTTGGGCAAGGCCCTGGAAGGCGAGTTCTCCCGCCTGCAGAAAAGCCTGCCGGCGGGGATGGAGTTGCGCAAGGTGTCCGATCAGCCGGCGGCGGTGAAAACCGGGGTCGGCGAGTTTGTCCGGGTGCTGGCCGAGGCCCTGATCATTGTCCTGCTGGTGAGCTTCTTTTCCCTGGGGGTGCGCACTGGCATGGTGGTGGCCCTGGCGATTCCCTTGGTGCTGGCGATCACGTTCGCCACCATGTACTACCTGGGGATAGGCCTGCACAAGATTTCCCTGGGCGCCCTGGTGCTGGCGTTGGGGCTGTTGGTGGATGACGCGATCATTGCGGTGGAGATGATGGCGATCAAGATGGAGCAGGGGTTCGACCGGATCAAGGCCGCCAGCTTTGCCTGGACCAGTACCGCCTTTCCCATGCTCACCGGCACCCTGATTACCGCAGCGGGCTTTTTGCCGATTGCCACGGCCCAGTCCGGCACCGGCGAGTACACCCGCTCGATCTTCCAGGTGGTGACCATCGCCCTGGTGGCCTCATGGATTGCCGCCGTGGTCTTCGTTCCCTACCTGGGGGAAAAGCTCCTGCCGGACCTGGCCAAGATCCACGCCGCCAAGCACGGCGCCGAGTCCAATCCCCACGGCACGCCTTTCTACCAGCGCGTGCGCCGGGTGGTGGGCTGGTGCGTGGAGCGGCGCAAGACCGTGATCGTCCTGACCATCCTGGCATTCGTCGGTTCGGTGATGCTGTTCCGTTTTGTCCCGCAGCAGTTCTTCCCGGCCTCGGGCCGCCTGGAATTGATGGTCGACCTGAAACTGGCGGAAGGTGCTTCCCTGAGCAACACCGCCGATGAGGTCAAGCGCCTGGAGGCGATGCTCAAGGACCACCCAGGCATCGACAACTACGTGGCCTACGTGGGAACCGGCTCGCCGCGTTTCTACCTGCCGCTGGACCAGCAACTGCCGGCCACCAGCTTTGCCCAGTTTGTGGTGCTGGCCAAGACCATCGAGGAGCGGGAGAGCCTGCGCAGTTGGCTGATCGCGACCCTCAATGAACAGTTCCCGGCCTTGCGCTCCCGGGTCACGCGCCTGGAGAACGGTCCGCCAGTGGGTTACCCGGTGCAGTTCCGGGTCACGGGCGAGCACATCGAGGAGGTTCGCGCCCTGGCGCGCAAGGTGGCGGCCAAGGTGCGGGAGAACCCCCATGTGGTCAACGTTCACCTGGACTGGGAGGAGCCGAGCAAGGTGGTCTACCTGAATATCGATCAGGACCGGGCCCGGGCGCTGGGTGTCAGCACGGCCAACCTGTCGAAGTTCCTGCAGAGCTCGCTGATCGGTTCCACCGTCAGCCAGTACCGTGAGGACAACGAACTGATCGAGATTCTCCTGCGCGGAACCCAGCAGGAGCGCACTGAGCTGGCCTTGTTGCCAAGCCTGGCAGTGCCCACCGACAACGGCCAGAGCGTGTCGCTGTCCCAGGTCGCGACCCTGGAGTACGGCTTCGAGGAAGGGGTGATCTGGCACCGTAACCGCTTGCCCAACGTCACCGTGCGTGCCGATATCTACGGCAAGGAACAACCGGCGACGTTGGTGCAGCAGATTCTGCCGACCCTGGAGCCGATTCGCGCCGAACTGCCGGACGGCTTCTTGCTGGAGGTGGGCGGCACTGTCGAGGATTCGGCCCGTGGCCAGAACTCGGTGAAGGCCGGCGTGCCGCTGTTCATCGTGGTAGTGCTGACCTTGCTGATGATTCAGCTGCGCAGTTTTTCGCGCACCGCCATGGTGTTCCTCACTGCGCCCCTGGGGCTGATCGGGGTCACCCTGTTCCTCCTGGTGTTCCGCCAGCCCTTCGGCTTTGTGGCCATGCTCGGCACCATTGCCCTGTCCGGGATGATCATGCGCAACTCGGTGATCCTGGTGGACCAGATCGAACAGGACATCAAGGCTGGCCTGCGTCCCTGGGATGCGATCATCGAAGCCACTGTGCGGCGTTTCCGTCCCATCGTGCTGACTGCCCTGGCGGCGGTACTGGCGATGATTCCGCTGTCGCGCAGTGTGTTCTTCGGGCCGATGGCGGTGGCCATCATGGGCGGCCTGATTATCGCCACGGTCTTGACCCTGCTGTTTCTGCCAGCGCTGTATGCGGCCTGGTTCCGGGTCAGGAAGGACTGATCCGGGCAACTCGCAAGGCATCAACCTGGGCCGGGTAGAGATTACCCGGCCTGGTTTTTCCGCAGTGCAGGTTTTCCAGCAATTGGGCAGCGTGCTCTTCGAGCATCTGCTGCCTGGGACTTAGGGGGAGCAGGCCAGGACCGCAAGGTCGTGAATGGACAGCAGTCCGCAGGGGGGGGGCCATGACCGGACCGCCAGCTCTGGCATTTCATCCGGGGGCTGCCCCCTAGCCAGGGAGTCTGCCTTCAGTAGGAGCTGCGGGGCTTGCCCAAGAGCCAATGGGACCTGCACCGTCAGGGCAACCTGCTGTACTTTCGCCGGCACTCGCGGCCTTGCCCGCTAAACAGTGGGCAAGGCCGTAGGGCGGATCAGAGGGTGCCGAAGACCTTCTTGGCCAGGCTGGTGGCCGCAGCCGCCGGGTTCTGGCGAATGGTTTCTTCCTGCTTGCCGATCATTTCGAACAGACCATTGAGGGCTTGCTCGGTCACGTAGCCTTCGATGTTGGCGCTCTTGGCATCCAGCACACCCAGGGTCGCGGCCTGGCCGGCGAAGGAGTTGTACTGCTTGGCCAGGCCTACCTGGTCGGTGGCTTGCTTGACGATAGGCAGGAACTTGGCGCGGATCTGTTCGCGGCTGCTCTTGTCCAGATACTGGGTGGCGGAGTCCTTGCCACCGGCGAGAATGCCCTTGGCGTCGGCCACGGTCATCTTCTTCACCGCGTCCACCAGCAGTGCCTGCGCTTGCGGCACGGCGGCCTCAGCGGCCTTGTTCATGCTGGTTTCCAGCTGATCGACCTGATCCCCCATGCCGAACTGTTTCATTTTCTTCGCGACTTTGCCGAGGTTGCCCGGCAGTTCGATACGCACATCGGGGTTGTTGCTGAATCCGCCGGGTGTTCCCAGCTGTTTGACGGCGATCTGTGCGCCTTGGGTCAGGGCGTCCTTGAGGCCACCGCTGGCGTCACCCTGGGACAGGTCGCTCAGGGACAGGGCCAGGGCACTGGCGGAGATCAGCAGGCCAGCGCACAGGCTGGTGAAACGGAGCGAGGTACGGAGCATGGCGGCTTCCTTGGGCAATGAAAATTAACGTACAGCGTCGACACGGAGTTTCAACGGCTGGGGATCTTTGCCGTCGAGGTTGACCCCGTTGTGTTCGGTGGTGATGAACATCAGCTTGCCGTCCAGTTCGATCCGCGCACTGACCGCGTAGCGGTGGCCGGGCTTGACCTGGGCCGGGTCGTAGTTGAGGTGGAAGGGCAGCGGCACCTGGCCTTTGACCGGGCCACTCTGCTCGGCCAGGACCACCGCCGGAGCGTCCGCCAGGGAGACGTCCTGCAGGCTCACGCTCAAGGTGGCGGCAGGCGGCAGGGCGATGCGTTGCAGATAGAAGACTTCGCCGTCGAGGCTGGCCTTGGCTGCGGGTTGCATGGCCTGGCAGGCTCCAAGCAGCGCAGTGGCTGCCAGCAGGGTGAGTTTTTTCATGACGGATCTCCGTATCGAGGGCGCCGCAGGTTCTGCGGCGCCGATAAGAATCTAGTCGCTTTGCGCCGGTGCCGCGAGCTGGTCGGCGGCATCTTCGCTGCGGTGCAGGGCGACCTGGCGGATCGACAGGCGAATCTCCGCCGGCAGCACCCGTTTGGCCGCGCCCTCGGCCAGTTCCCCCAGCAGTGGGTGATAGCTCAGCTTGCCGGCTTCGTCGCGGCGCAGTACGCCCTGATCCAGCAGGGTCTGGATGAAGTGGCGGAACAGGCTCTTGTCGAAGAACTCCGGGGCATTGAGGCCATGCAGGATCGACAGGCGCTGGGCCATGACCGTGCACAGGTCTTCCAGTTCTTCGGCGCTGATACTGTTCTGGCCGCTGTTGAGCAACAGGGAAATGGCCATGTAGAAGCGCTGCAGGGTCTGGGCGATGCTCTTGGACAGCAGGGTCAGCAGGACAAAATGCCGCGAGCTGGGCGCCGGGCGCAGGTACAGGTCTTTCTCGAAGCGCAGCAGGCCCTGTTCGACGAAGGCCTCCAGCCATTGATCCACCACGCCGTCCAGTTCTTCCAGGGACCAGCGAATGAACAGCTCCGACTGCAGGTAGGGATACAGCGCGCGGGTGTAGCGCAGGATCTGTTCGCGGCTCATGCGCGACGAACTCTGGAAGAAGCTCGCCAGCAGTGCCGGCAGGGCGAAGATATGCAGCACGTTGTTGCGGTAGTAGGTCATCAGGACGGCGTTCTGCTCGTCCAGGTAGAGGATCTTGCCCAGGGCGTCGTTCTGCTCGGCCAGCAGGTTCATGTCCTTGACGTGCTGGATCAGCGCCTGGCCGTCGCCTTCCGGCAAGGTGGTGTGGGGCGAGTAGGGCACGCGGCGCAACAGCGCCAGGTACAGGTCCAGGACTCGGGCCATGGCTCGGTCGTCCAGGGCCAGGCGGCTGGTGGACAGCAGGGCCAGGGCCACCAGGTTCACCGGGTTGATCGCCGCGGCTTCATTGAGGTGCTGAGCCACACGCTCGCCCAGGCGGTTGGTGGTTTCATTGAGCCAGGCCGGGCGGTATTGCGGGCCCAGTTCCTGGGTGCGCCAGTCCGGTTGTTCCTGGTCGAGGAATTCCGCCAGTTTGATCGGTTCGCCGAAGTTCACCGCCACCTGGCCAAAGCGCTGTTTGAGGGCGCCGATGACTTTGAAGATGTCGAAGATCGACTCCTTCTTCTTGCTCGCGCCGCGCAGTTCGCCCAGGTAGGTGCGGCCTTCCAGAACCCGTTCGTAGCCGATGTACACCGGCACGAAAACGATGGGCATGCGTGAGGAACGCAGGAAGCTGCGCAGGGTGATGGCCAGCATCCCGGTCTTGGGCTGCAGCATGCGTCCGGTACGCGAGCGGCCGCCTTCGACGAAGTACTCCACCGGGAAACCCTTGGTGAACAGGGTGTGCAGGTACTCGTTGAACACCGAGGTGTACAGCGGGTTGCCCTTGAAGGTGCGGCGCATGAAGAAGGCCCCGCCGCGGCGCAACAGGCTGCCGATCACCGGCATGTTGAGGTTGATCCCGGCGGCGATGTGCGGCGGGGTCAGGCCATTGCGGAACAGTAGGTAGGACAGCAGCAGGTAGTCGATATGGCTGCGGTGGCAGGGCACGTAGATCACTTCGTGGCCCTGGGCGATTTTCTGTACGCCTTCGAGGTGGTTGACCTTGATCCCGTCGTAGATCTTGTTCCAGAACCAGCTCAGCACCACTTCCAGGAAGCGGATTGCAGTGTAGGTGTAGTCCGAGGCGATCTCGTTGCCGTAGCGCAGGGCCTGGGCCTTGGCCTTTTCCGGGGAGATCTTCTCGCGCTCGGCCTCGTCGAGGATCGCCTGTTTCACCAGGGGTTGATTGAGCAGGCCCTTGACCAGGTTGCGCCGGTGGGAGATGTCCGGGCCGATGACCGCGGCCTTGAGGTTGCGAAAGTGCACCCGCAGGATGCGCTGGGCCATGCGCACGGTGCGCTCGTGACCCTTGTTGTGCTCGATCAGTTCGCGCAGGTTGATCGGGGCCGAGAACTGCACCCGGGTCTTGCGCCCCAGGATCATGATGCTCAGCAGCCGGCGCAGGCGTCCGGTGACCGCCCAACTGTCGGCGAACAGCAGCTTCCAGGGGCTGGACTCGCTGTCCGGGGACTGGCCCCAGAACACACTGACCGGAATGATTTGCGCATCTTCGGCAGCGTTCTGGGTCAGGGCGCTGACCAGTCGGGTCAGGGTTGGCGGTGCGCCGCGTTTGTCCTGGCGACCGAGCCAGTCGGGTTCCGGGGTCAGGTAGAAGAACGCCGCGGGCTCCAGCAGGTTGCCCACCGACACCGGCAGTACCGGGCGTGGCAAGCCGGCCTTGGTGCATTCGGTATCGACCACGGCGAGGTCAGTCAGGGATGGGTTTTGCAGGACGTAGAACACCGGCCGGCTGCGGTCGAGGTCGAGGGTGAAGGACGACTGGTTGATGGTTTCCGAGCGCACCCAGAGGTACAGCAGGCGGCGCAAGGTGCCAAACACAAGACGACGGATCGGGGAGCGGGTCATACGGCTTCTGCGTGAGTGAATAAGAAATCAAAACCGAGCACCTGCTCGGGGCCGGTAGTGTGCCGGATTCGCCGAAAATCGGCAAAAAAGCACCCAAACAAGATTGAGTTGAGAGTTTTTACGCCTGTCATATACTCGGCCGACTCTCCCGCGGTCGTATTGCCTCCAGTCATAGAGAGGCAGCTCGAGGGAAAGTTCTCAAGGCAGGGTGGCAGTGCGCCCAGCCAATAATAAAAAAATGAGGTGTGGATTCATGACTACTCGTGAGACCGGCAACGTGAAGTGGTTCAACGACGCCAAGGGCTACGGCTTTATCCAGCGTGAAGGTGGGGCGGACGTGTTTGTCCATTACCGAGCGATCCGTGGCGAAGGCCACCGTTCGCTGACCGAAGGCCAGCAGGTGGAATACGCCGTGGTCGAAGGTCAGAAAGGTCTGCAAGCCGAAGACGTCGTCGGCCTGTAACCAACCCTGCAGGAGCTGGCTTGCCAGCGAACGGGGCGCTGGCGATGCAAGGCTCAGGGGCCTTTTCGCCGGCAAGCCGGCTCCTACCGGATTGCGCTGTTCAGGCAGTGCGCCAGGTAATCTCTTCTTCGCCGTCGGTGCTGATGCGAATCCAGCGATCGGCGGTCTCTTCACCTTCTTCCTCGACCCAACTGCCCGGTGCGCAGCGCACTTCCACATTCAGCGCGGCAAAGGCGGCTCGGGCACAGGCGATGTCGTCGTCCCACGGAGTCTGGTCGCTTTCCAGGTACAGGCTGTTCCACTTGCCCACGGCCTTGGGCAGCCAGGTCACGGGTACTGAGCCTGCGGTGCATTTGTAGGTCTGGCCCTTTTGCACCCAGTCGCTGCACGGGCCGAGCACGGCGCCGAGCCAGGTGGCGATGGCCTTGTAGTCGACGTCGGCGTCTTTCAGGTAAATCTCGATATCGGGCTGGCGCATGGATGTCCTCATTGCCGGTCTGAAAAATCCATTCGCGGATTTCTTCGACCTCGGGCCCATGCCCGCGGTCGTTGGGTTAAGTGGGGGGTTACTGCAGCACGAAGTAATCGTAGCGCATCGACACGCTGACCTCGAAAGGCTCGGCCTGCTCGATCACCGCGGCCCGGCGTTCGGCGCTGGCGCGCCAGCCGTGGGGCGTCATGGCCAACAGGTTGGCGCGATCTTCCGGGCGTTCCAGGCGCAGCCTGAACTCCAGGGTTTCGCTGTGGGCCAGGGCCATGCCCTCCGGCACCAGGGCCAGGTGCTTGTCGTCGGTGTATTCACGCACTTCGTCGTACAGGCGTTCGCGCAGCTCCATCAGGTGGCCGCTGGTAGGGCCGACTTTCATCAGGCCGCCACCCGGGCTCAACAGGCGCTTGGCCTCTTGCCAGTCGAGGGGGCTGAAGACGCTGGCGAGAAACTGGCAGCTGGCATCGGCCAACGGGATGCGCGCCATGCTGGCGACCATCCAGGTCAGTTGCGGCGCGCGACGACAGGCGCGTTTCACGGCCTCCCGGGAAATATCCAGGGCGTAGCCGTCGGCGTCGGGCAGGGCGTCGGCCAACTGCGCGGTGTAGTAACCCTCGCCGCAGCCGATGTCGACCCAGCGCTGGGGCGTGCGTTCTGCCGCCAGCTCTGCCAGGCGCCGGGCCACCGGGGCGTAGTGCCCGGCGTTGAGAAAGTCGCGGCGGGCCTCGACCATGGCCTGGTTGTCGCCCGGGTCACGGCTGTTCTTGTGCTGCACCGGCAGCAGGTTCAGGTAGCCCTGGCGGGCACGGTCGAAGCGATGCCCGGCCGGGCAGACCACGCCGTTGTCCACGGCGTTCAGCGGTGCGTTGCAAAGAGGACAGGCAAGCATCAGGCAAGCAACTTGATCAGGGTCTGGTAGTAGATTTCGGTCAGCACATCCAGGTCACTAGCCAGGATGCGCTCATTGACCTGATGGATGGTGGCGTTGACCGGGCCCAACTCCACCACCTGGGTGCCCAGGGTGGCGATGAAGCGCCCGTCGGACGTGCCGCCGCTGGTGGATGCCTGGGTCTCGCGGCCAGTGACTTGCTTGATGCTGGCCGAGACCGCGTCCAGCAGGGCGCCGGGTTCGGTGAGGAACGGCAGGCCGGACAGGGCCCAGTCCACGTGCCAGTCCAGGCCGTGCTTGTCGAGGATCGCTGCAACCCGTTGTTGCAGGCCTTCAACGGTGGATTCGGTGGAGAAGCGGAAGTTGAACACCGCCACCAGATCACCGGGGATCACATTGGTGGCGCCGGTCCCTGAATTGAGGTTGGAAATCTGGAAGCTGGTGGGCGGGAAGAAGGCATTGCCGTCGTCCCAGTGTTCGGCCGCCAGTTCCGCCAAGGCCGGAGCCGCCAGGTGGATCGGGTTCTTGGCCAGGTGCGGGTAGGCCACGTGGCCTTGCACTCCACGTACCGTGAGCTTGGCGCCGAGGGAGCCGCGGCGGCCGTTCTTGACCACATCGCCCACCAGGCTGGTGCTCGAAGGTTCACCGACGATGCACCAGTCCAGGCGCTCCTTGCGTGCCGCCAGGCGTTCCACCACCGCCTTGGTGCCGTGGTGCGCCGGGCCTTCTTCGTCGCTGGTGATCAGAAAGGCCACCGAGCCCTTGTGGTCCGGGTAATCGGCGACAAAGCGCTCGGCGGCCACCAGCATGGCGGCCAGGCTGCCTTTCATGTCCGCCGCGCCACGGCCACACAGCATGCCGTGCTCGTCGATCAGGGCTTCGAACGGGTCGTTCTGCCAGGCCTGGACCGGGCCGGTGGGCACCACGTCAGTGTGGCCGGCGAAGCACAGCACCGGGCCTTCATGCTGGCCATGGGTGGCCCAGAAGTTGTCCACGTCCTCGATGCGCATCGGTTCCAGCTTGAAGCCGGCATCCCCCAGGCGCTGCATCATCAGCTTCTGGCAGTCGGCGTCGACCGGCGTCACCGAGGGGCGACGGATCAGATCACAGGCAAGTTGCAGGGTCGGCGAAAGCTCGGCAGGGGCCGTCATGGGGAACTCCGGTGCAAGGCATTGTGTAGGAGCCGGCTGGCCGGCGATGGCGGTTTACTGGTTACACCGCGTCGCGTGGTTCGCTGGTCAGCCAGCGCCTACAGGGTTGGGCGGGGCGCGCAAAATGGCGGATATCTTAAAGCAAAACGGCGGCCTGAGGCCGCCGTTTAGTGCTTTGCATCGATTTAGGCGGCTGGAGCCGGCTCGGGGTGTTCCGCAGGTTTTGGCAGTGACGACAGGAACGCCATGATCAGTGCCGCCACATAGGGCAGCGACTGCACCAGAAGCATGGTTACCCAGAAGCGCATGTCGTTGCTGGGCAGCCCCTGTACCAGGAAGATCCCCAGCGCCGCGCCCCACAACAGCAGCATGATGAACAACTCTTCCCGGGCTTCCGAGATGGCTACCCAGAAGCCGTGGTTGTCGGCGTTCTTCGGGGTGCGGAAGAACGGGATGCTGCTGGTGAAGAAGCCGTACAGCACCGCCTTGGCGATGGTGTGGGACAAGGCCAGGCCGGCCAGGGCCGCGCAGAACGCATCCTTGAGGTTGACCCCCACTGCCCGGCGGTAGAGGAAGATGATCTTGCCCACCTTGAACACGAACAGCGCGAGCGGCGGGATCGCGAAGATCAGCAGCGGCGGGTCGACCCGTTGCGGCACGATGATCATCGCCGCCGACCACAGCAGGGCGCCGACGGTGAAGAAAATGTTCATGCCGTCCGCCACCCACGGCAGCCAACCCGCCAGGAAGTGGTAGCGCTGGCCACGGGTCAGTTCGGTGTCCTTGCCACGCAGCAGGCTGGCGGTGTGGCGCTTGATGATCTGGATCGCGCCATAGGCCCAGCGGAAGCGCTGCTTCTTGAAGTCGATGAAGGTGTCGGGCATCAGGCCCTTGCCGTAGCTTTCGTGATGGTAGGCCGCCGACAGGCCTTTCTCGAACACTCGCAGGCCCAGCTCGGCGTCTTCGCAGATGCACCAGTCGGCCCAGCCCAATTCTTCCAGCACCGAACGCCGGGTCATGGTCATGGTGCCGTGCTGGATGATCGCGTCACGGTCGTTGCGGGTGACCATGCCGATATGGAAGAAGCCCTTGTATTCCGCATAGCAGAGCTTCTTGAAGGTACTTTCGTTCTGGTCGCGGTAGTCCTGGGGCGATTGCACGATGGCGATCTTCGGATCGGCGAAGTGCGGCACCATGTGCTTGAGCCAGTTGCGGTCGACGCAGTAGTCGGAGTCGATCACCGCGATCACTTCGGCATCCTTGGCGGTGTGCGGCAGCAGGTAGTTCAGGGCGCCGCCCTTGAAACCGGCCAGGGGCGCGACGTGGAAGAACTTGAAGCGTGGTCCCAGGGTCTCGCAATAGGCCTGCACCGGTTCCCAGACCGCCGGGTCCTTGGTGTTGTTGTCGATGATCAGGACTTCGAAGTCCGGGTAATCGAGGTTGGCCAGGGCGTTGAGGGTCTGTTTGACCATCTCCGGCGGCTCGTTGTAGCAGGGCACGTGGATCGAGACTTTCGGCCGGTAGCTGGAGTCTCCTTCCACCGGCAGGAATTCGCGCCGGCGTTTGCGGACCCACACCGCCTCGGCCAGTTCATGGGCCTCGGTCAGCAGCACGATAAACACCCCCAGCGCGCCGAGGGCCAGCAGGAAGCCCACCGTCAGGCTGAACCAGGTGCTGTATTGCTGGCTGTAGTCGTAGCCGATCCACACCAGCACTGAACCGCAGAGGAAGGCGATGAAGGTCAGGAAGGTGCGGCCGCGCTGGCGCAGGGCCGAGCCGTCGATCATCAGCAGGGTCAGCGACAGCAGCGCCAGCACCACCGAACCGATGGCCAGCACCCGCCATTGCGGGATCGCCACCACAGGGCCTTCGAAGTTGAATTTCTGTTGGCGCGCAGCGTTGAACACGCCCCAGTAGGCGCCTACCGAACCCTCGTCGCTGGCCTTCCACGGTTGGTCGAAGGCTTCGATGACAAAGTAGTTGTAGCCCTGACGATTGAGCTTGTTGACCAGGGTCCGCAGGTAGATCGCCTGGTCCGCGGGGCTGGCGTCAGCGCCACCGCGCATGCGGCCGTTGCTCGGCCAGCCCACCTCGGACAGCAGCAGCGGCTTTTTCGGGAACATCTTCTTCAGGTCCCGGGCGCGGTCGAGGACAAACTGCCCGGCCTTGTCCATCGGGATGAATTCCCAGTAGGGCAGGATGTGCGCGGCGATCAGATCGACGTGTTTGGCCAGTTCTGGGTGTTCTTCCCAGACGTGCCACTGTTCTGAAGTGGTCACCGGAACTTTCACCGCAGCGCGGACCCGGTCGAGAAGCACCGATAACTGGTCGGCGGTGATTTCCTTGCGGAAGATCGCTTCGTTGCCCACCACTACGCGGACGACGCTGCGTGAGCTGTTGGCCAGCTCGATGGCGCGCATGATTTCCCGCTCGTTGCGCTCCAGGTCCGGGCTGATCCAGATCCCCAGGGTCACTCGCAGGCCGAACTCTTCCGCCAGTTTGGGAATATCCTGCAGGCTGCCGTCCACCGAATAGGTACGGATGTTGTCGGTCAGCTTGCTCATGATCTCCAGGTCACGACGCATTTCATCGTCGGACGGGTACTGCTCCTTCTGCGGGAACTGGCCCTGCTGGAAAGGCGAGTAGGAAAAACCGGAGATCTGTTCCGGCCAGTCGGGGGCCGAGACCGGGCGATTGATCAGCGCCCAGAAACCGGTGAACAGCGCGGCAATGGCCAGCACTATCACCAGATTGAGTCCAAATTTACGCGATGACATAGCTATTTCGGGTTCCAAAAGGTGTGGAACGAGGGAAGGGTTGGCAGGCGCCAAACGGCGGGCATCCTACACCGGCCCTCAACTGAGCGTACAGCGCACAGAGGAAAGCCAGACCTTGGGCACTGTAATTGCGTTTAAGTTCTTTACTTGTAGCTGGCGGCTTAAAACTTGTCGCTTCCCAGCTCTATAATGCGCGCCGGTTTTTTAGGTGATGGTCATGAGTACAGAAGATCCACGGTTTGCCGGCGTCGCCCGTTTGTATGGCATTGAAGGCCTGGAGCGGCTGCGGGCGGCCCATGTGGCGATCGTTGGCGTCGGCGGAGTCGGTTCCTGGGCGGCGGAAGCCATCGCCCGTTGCGGGGTCGGGGAGATCTCGCTGTTCGACCTCGACGATGTCTGCGTCAGCAACAGCAACCGTCAGTTGCACGCCCTGGACAGCACCGTGGGCAAGCCCAAGGTCGAGGTCATGGCCGAGCGCCTGCGGGGCATCAACCCAGACTGTAAGGTGCATGCGGTAGCGGATTTCGTCACCCGCGACACCATGGCCGAATACATCACCCCCGACATCGACTGCGTGATTGACTGCATCGACAGCGTGAATGCCAAGGCGGCGCTGATTGCCTGGTGCAAGCGGCGCAA
Source organism: Pseudomonas sp. B21-059 (assembly GCF_026016285.1). Lineage (NCBI taxonomy): Bacteria > Pseudomonadati > Pseudomonadota > Gammaproteobacteria > Pseudomonadales > Pseudomonadaceae > Pseudomonas > Pseudomonas sp. B21-059. Next base: position 1,287,423 of record NZ_CP087201.1, read on the forward strand.
GATCCAGATCATCACCACTGGCGGTGCCGGCGGGCAGATCGACCCGACGCTGATCCAGGTCTGCGACCTGAACCGCACCTTTAATGACCCGTTGGCCTCCAAGGTGCGTTCCACCTTGCGTCGTGACTATGGTTTTTCGCGTACCGTGACCCGGCACTACAGCGTGCCCTGTGTGTTTTCTACTGAGCAACTGCGTTATCCGAAACCCGATGGCAGCATCTGCCTGCAGAAGAGCTTTGTCGGCGACGGGGTCAAGCTCGACTGCGCCGGCGGTTTTGGCGCGGTGATGATGGTGACCGCGACCTTTGGCATGGTGGCGGCGACCAAGGCGGTGGACAAGATCGTTGCCGGCGTACGCCGCCCCTCGGAACGCAGCAAGCCCCTGTAGCCGCTGCCGCAGGCTGCGAGCGGCCCGGCGGGCCGTGGGGCTTGAGGCCGCTAGAGGTCTGGCGGGAGATCGCCAGGCAAGGTCCTGCGGACCTTTTCGCAGCCTCGCAGGCTCGGCAGCGGCTACAGGGCGCCGGCCAGTTCGTTCATGCGTTGCAAGACGGCGTTCAGGCCATTGCTGCGCGACGGCGAGAGCTGGCGCGACAGGCCCAGCTGGTTGAACCAGTCCGCCAGGTCCACTTCCTGCAATTGCTGCACCGTCAGGCCGTTGACCCGGGCCAGCAGCAAGGCCACCAAACCGCGAATCAGCCGTGCGTCGCTGGCGGCGGCAAACTGCCAATGACCATTTTCCAGGGCCGCCACCAGCCAGACCTGGCTTTCACAGCCATGGACTCGATTGGCGTCTACCTTGTCGTCCTCGCTCAGGGGCGGCAGGCGCTCGCCCCATTGCATCAGCAGGCGGGCCCGCTGTTCCCAGCCGGCCGCCCCCTGGAAAACTTCAAGGGCGGCCACGGCGTCCGCCGGCAGGCTCATCGCAGCAACTCCAGGGCCTGATCCAGGGCTTCGAAGAAACGCTCCAAGTCCTCGGAGTCGTTGTACAGCGCCAGGGATACGCGAATCGCCCCGACGAGGCCGAAGCTTTTCATCAGCGGCATGGCGCAATGATGACCGGCCCGCACGGCAATGCCCTGTTCGGTCAGCAGGTGGGCCAGGTCGGCGTTGTGCACGCCGTCCACGACGAAGCTGACCAGGGCCAGTTGCGGCGTGCCCAGCAGGCGGATGCCATTGCGTGCCTGCAAGCCCTGCAGCAGATAGGCATGCAGCGCGGCTTCGTGCGTGGCCACTGCCTGCTGATCCATGCCAGCGAGGTAATCCAGGGTCGCCCCCAGGCCAATGACTCCGGCAATCGGCGGGGTGCCGGCCTCGAATCCCAGGGGCGCCGGGCGAAAGCTGGCGTGCTGGTAGTCGGCGTCCTGGACCATTTCTCCGCCGAACTGCCAATGACGCAGGTGCTTGAGCGCGGCATGACGGCCGAACAGCACGCCGACGCCGTCCGGACCATAAAGTTTATGGCTGGAGAACACATAGAAGTCGCAGCCCAGGGCCTGCACATCGTGACGGCCATGGACCACGCCCTGGGCGCCGTCGATCACCGTCAGTGCGCCCTGGGCATTGGCCATGGCCAGCAGTGGCGTCAAGGGTTGCCAGGCGCCGAGCACATTGGACAACTGGCTCACTGCCAGCAGGCGAGTGCGCGGGCCAATCAGACGGCTTGCCGCATCAATATCGATCAGTCCGTCGGCATCCAGGGGCAGGATCAGCAGCTTGAGGTCGCGACGTTGGGCCAACTGTTGCCAGGGCAGCAGGTTGGCATGGTGTTCAAGGGCGCTGATGACGATCTCATCGCCGCTTTCAAATTGCTGCTCCAGGCCATAAGCCAGGAGATTCAGCGCACTGGTGGCGCCGTGGGTGAAGATGATCTGTCCGCTGTCACCGGCATTCAGCCATTGGCCGACCTTGCGGCGACTGTCCTCGAAGGCCTGGGTGGCATGGGCGCCGGGCAGGTGCTGCGCGCGATGCACATTGGCCGCGCCATTGGCGTAGTAGTGGGCCAGGGCGTCCAGCAGGGCTTGGGGTTTTTGCGTGGTGGCGGCGTTGTCCAGGTACGTCTGGTCCTGGCGATGCAGTGCGGCGATGGCCGGGAAGTCGGCGCGCCAGGGGGAGGGTACAAGCATGGTGGCAGAACTCGTTTGAACAGGCCGGGCGCCGATGATAAGCGCCCGGCCGGTTCCAGTGAAACCGAATCGCTGCTTAGTTGTGAGCGTGCAGCGCTTCGTTCAGCTCGATGGCCGACTTGTGGGTCTTGCACTCCACGGCGCCGGTTTCCGAGTTGCGGCGGAACAGCAGGTCCGGCTGGCCGGCCAGTTCACGGGCCTTGAGCACTTTGACCAACTGGTTGTTTTCGTCCAGCAGCGCCACCTTGGTGCCAGCGGTCACGTACAGACCCGACTCCACGGTGTTGCGGTCGCCCAGGGGAATGCCGATACCGGCATTGGCGCCGATCAGGCAGCCTTCGCCGACCTTGATCACGATGTTGCCGCCACCCGACAGGGTGCCCATGGTGGAGCAGCCACCGCCCAGGTCCGAACCCTTGCCGACGAACACGCCAGCTGATACACGGCCTTCGATCATGCCCGGGCCTTCGGTGCCGGCGTTGAAGTTGACGAAGCCTTCGTGCATCACGGTGGTGCCTTCGCCGATGTAGGCGCCCAGGCGAATCCGCGCGCTGTCAGCGATACGCACGCCGCTCGGCACCACGTAGTCGGTCATTTTCGGGAACTTGTCCACGGAGAACACTTCCAGCAGCTCGCCGCGCAGGCGGGCTTCCAGTTGCCGCTCGGCCAACTCGCCCAGATCGATGGCGCCCTGGCTGGTCCAGGCTACGTTCGGCAGCAGGGGGAACACCCCGGCCAGGCTCAGGCCGTGCGGCTTGACCAAACGGTGGGACAGCAGGTGCAGCTTCAGGTAAGCCTCTGGGGTGGAGGTCAATTGAGCGTCTTCGGCCAGCAGGGTGGCTACCAGCGGCTTGTGGCTTTCGGCCAGGCGGGTCAGCAGGGCAGCCTGGGTGGCGTCGATGCCTTTCAGCGCGTCGGCCATTTGCGCGGCCTGGGCGGTGGTGAAGGTGATGGCCTGGTTGCCTTCGCTGTAGCCGAGGATCGGTGCGACAGCGGCAACGATTTCGGCGGCAGGATTGAGCAGTGGCGATGCGTAGAACACTTCCAGCCAGGCGCCTTGACGATTTTGGGTGCCGACACCGAATGCCAGGCTGAACAGAGTAGTGGACATGCAGTTACCTCTTGCGAAATAGAGTGAGCAGGCTTACTTGAGCGCCGCTGCGTAAAGGTCTGGCTTGAAGCCAATCAGGGTCTTGTCTCCGAGGTCGAGCACCGGGCGCTTGATCATCGAAGGTTGCGCGAGCATCAGTTCAACGGCTTTCGCCTGGTCGAGATCGGCTTTGCTTTCGTCATCGAGTTTGCGAAAGGTCGTGCCCGCGCGGTTCAACACCACCTGCCAGCCGTGCTCGTTGCACCACTGATTCAGGTGCTCACGGTCAATGCCGGAGGTTTTGTAATCATGGAAGTCATAGCTGACAGCGTGTTCATCGAGCCAGGTGCGCGCCTTTTTCATGGTGTCACAGGCTTTGATGCCGAAAAGGTGCAACGTTTTGCTTGAAGCGGTCAAGGAATTGCCCCCTTTGGAGATGCTGGAGATGAAAGGTCACGGATTATGCCACGACCGCAGCGCTTCAGCGTCGGCCTGAAATCGGCTTTGTCGCAGGTTGTTGCATGGCAGGTCATGGGGCTTGCGACTTTTGTGCAGCGGTCAGTACCGAGTTTAAGCGGCTAATATGGCACTTCGTCGGCGATTCTCAGCTGAGATGCGTACGATTTTTCCTGTTGAGCCTTGGATTTTCGCTTTATGCAAACCGCCTATACCGTCCTCATCCTGCTGATGCTGGTGAGTCTTTCGCGACTGGTCGGACGGGTGATTCCGCTGCCCTTGCCTCTGGTACAGATCGCCGCCGGAGCCCTGTTGGCCTGGCCGACCCTGGGTTTGCATGTGGCCCTGGACCCGGAATTGTTCCTTTTCCTGTTCCTGCCGCCGTTGCTGTTTTCCGACGGTTGGCGCATGCCCAAGCGCGAGTTCTGGCGCTTGCGTGGCCCGATCCTGACCTTGGCGGTGGGCCTGGTGTTGTTCACCGTGGTCGGGGCCGGTTATTTCATTCACTGGCTGTTGCCGACTATCCCGTTGCCGGTGGCTTTCGCCCTGGCTGCGGTGCTGTCGCCCACTGACGCCGTCGCGGTGTCGGCCATTTCCCAGAACCGCCTGCCAACCCCGCTGATGCACATGCTCCAGGGCGAGGCCTTGATGAACGATGCCTCGGGCCTGGTGACTTTCAAGTTCGCCCTGGTGGCCGCCGTTACCGGGGTGTTCTCCCTGGCCAATGCCAGCCTGACCTTTGTGTTGGTGGCGGTGGGTGGCTTGGCGGTCGGCGTGGCCCTGAGCTGGCTGGTCGGGCGCCTGCGGGCCTGGATGATCGCCCGCGGCTGGGACGATCCGGCGACCCATGTGGTGTTCATGTTGCTATTGCCCTTCGCGGCTTACGTCCTGGCCGAGCGCCTGGGGGCCTCGGGCATTCTCTCGGCGGTGGCGGCGGGAATGATGCAGAGCTGGCTCGACCTGCTGCCGCGCCAGACCAGCACCCGACTGCTCAATCGCAGTGTCTGGTCGCTGCTGGAGTTCGCCTTCAATGGCCTGATCTTCCTACTGTTGGGGCTGCAATTGCCTGACATCATCAAGGCCGTGGTCAGTCATGAAACTTCACTCTGGCCGACCCTGTTCTACCGCTGCCTGGATGTGCTGGCGATCTTCCTGGTGCTGCTGGTGTTGCGTTTTATCTGGGTGCAGAGCATCTGGCGCCTGTCCGGGCTGCTGCGGCGCTGGCGCGGCAAGGGCGAGCTGACCCTGGTGCCCACGGCGCGCTCCTGCTGGCTGCTGACGGTGGGCGGGGTGCGTGGGGCTGTGACCCTGGCCGGCGTGATGTCGGTGCCCTTGTTCCTGGGCGCCGGGGAGGCCTTCCCCGAACGTGACCTGCTGATCTTTATCGCCGCTGGAGTGATCCTGCTGTCCCTGGTGGCGGCCTGCATTGCCCTGCCGCTGCTGTTGCGCGGTATCGTCAAAAGCCCCGACGACAAACGCCGTGGAGAAGTCCGCGATGCCTGGCGCAAGACCGCCGAGGCGGCGATCCATGCCCTGGAAGCCGAGGAAGTGGCTGAAACCAGTGAGGCCCCCGATGCGGCCCAGGCGGCACTGGCCACCGAGCTCAAGGGCCGTTTGATGGCTGAGTACCGGCATCAGTTGGAGGTCTACAACGATTCCGCGGAGGCTCAGGCCCTGGCATTGCAGATGGACTTGCTGGAACGGCGCCTGCGGCTCAAGGCCCTGCGCGCGCAACGGCTGGAGCTGTACCGCCTGAGCCGGCATCACCAGATCGGTGATGATGTGCTGCGCGAGGTGTTGGCGGACCTGGATTTGAGCGAGGCGAATTTGGGGCAGGTGAAGTGAGCGAATAACGCTTTCGCCGGCAAGCCGGCTCCTACTGGGAGGGTGTAGGAGCCGGCTTGCCGGCGAAGGGGCTCACGCGCGACGCAGAACGAAGTCGCGAATCCGCTCGGCTGCCTCGACACACTCCGCCAGCGGCGCGACCAGCGCCATGCGCACCCGTCCGGCGCCCGGGTTGGTGCCGTCCACATCCCGCGACAGGTAGGAACCCGGAACCACGGTCACGTGCTCCTGCTCGAACAGGTCGCGGCAGAAGGCGGCGTCATCTCCGGCCACGTTGGGCCACAGGTAGAAGCTGCCGTCCGGGCGCTGCACGTCCATTACCGGCGCGAGGATTGTCAGCACCGCGTCGAACTTCTCGCGGTACAGGGCGCGGTTGGCGCGCACGTGCACTTCATCGTTCCAGGCGGCGATGCTGGCCAGTTGGGTCTGCACCGGCATGGCGCAGCCGTGGTAGGTGCGGTACAGCAGGAAACCCTTGAGGATGTCGGCGTCGCCGGCCACGAAGCCGGAGCGCAGGCCCGGCAGGTTGGAGCGCTTGGACAGGCTGTGGAACACCACGCAACGCTTGAAGTCCTTGCGGCCCAGTTCGACGCAGGCGCTGAGCAGCCCCGGCGGCGGGGTCTGTTCGTCGAAGTACAGCTCGCTGTAGCACTCGTCGGCGGCGATCACGAAGTCGTGTTCGTCGGCCAGGGCGATCAGTTTCTTCAGGGTGTCCAGCGGGATCAGCGCGCCGGTGGGGTTGCCCGGGGAGCACAGGAAGAGGATCTGGCAGCGCTGCCAGATCTCGGCCGGTACGGCGTCGAAATCCGGGTTGAAGCCGTTTTCATCCAGGCACGGCAGGTAGTGCGGCTTGGCCCCGGCAAGGAAGGCTGCGCCTTCGTAGATCTGATAGAAGGGGTTGGGGCTGACCACCAGGGCGTCGTCACCGCGGTTGACTACGGTCTGGGTGAAGGCGAACAGGGCTTCACGGGTGCCGTTGACCGGCAGGACGTTGCGCGCCGGGTCGATCCAGCCGGTCGGCACGCCGAAGCGTCGCTCGCACCAACCAGCGATGGCTTCACGCAGGGCCGGTATACCCAGGGTGGTGGGGTACACCGCCATCTGATCGAGGTTGCTGGCCAGGGCTTCGGCGACAAAGCTCGGCGAGCGGTGCTTGGGTTCGCCGATGGACAGGGCGATCGGGCGCTTGTCCGGGTTGGGGGTCACGGTGCCGAGCAGGGCCCGCAGCTTTTCGAACGGGTAGGGCTGCAACTGGTTCAGAGCGTTGTTCATCGGTGCGTTTTCTCACTCAAAGCGGCGGTTCGGACCCTTCAGATGCTCAGGCGGGTCATTTCGATAGTCGGTTCATGGCTGACACTCAACTGTTCGACGATCGCATCCTGCAAGCGGCTGCACAGCTGTGGGTCGGAAAGAGGGTGGTTGTGCGCGTCGGTGATGAAGAACACGTCTTCCACGCGCTCGCCCAAGGTGGCGATCTTGGCGTTTTGCAGCGACAGGTCGAACTCCAGGAAGATCTTGCCGATCCGCGCCAGCAGGCCCGGACGATCCGGGGCGCTGAGTTCCAGCACGGTGACCGGGCGCTGGGCGTCGTTGTGGATGGTCACCTCGGGCTCGAAGGCAAAGTGCTTGAGCTGTCGCGGCACCCGGCGCTGGATGATGGTCGGGTAGTCGTCGGGGTTGCGCAGGGCATCGGTCAGGCCTTTGCGGATCTGCTCGACCCGCTGCGGGTTGTTGCCGATGGACTCGCCGTCGTTGTCCAGGACGATGTAGGTGTCGAGGGTGAACTGGCTGCTGGAGGTGATGATCCGCGCGTCATGGATGTTGAGGTTGAGCTGGTCCATGGCGGCCACGGTCACCGCAAAGAAGTCGTGCTGGTCCGGGGCGTAGATGAAGATTTGGGTGCCACCCTCGAACTCGCGCTGGGTGATTTCCTTGATCAGCACCAGTGGCCCGCCATCGGCCGGCTGCTGGAGGATCGCGTCGCTGTGCCAGGCCACATCGCCAGCGGTGTGACGCAGAAAGTAGTCGTCTCCCAGTTGCGACCAGAGCTGCTCGACCTCGTCCGGATCGGTGCCGTTGCGCACCAGGATATCCAGGGCGGCGCTCTGGGTCTGGCGGATCTGCTCTTCGCGGTCCACCGGGTTTTCCAGGCCGCGGCGCAGGGCGCGCTTGGTCTCGGTGTAGAGCTGGCGCAACAGGCTGGCGCGCCAGGAGTTCCACAGGGTCGGGTTGGTGGCGTAGATGTCGGCGACCGTCAGCACGTAGAGGTAGTCGAGGCGGGTCTGGTCGACCACAGTCTGGGCGAAATCGTGGATCACCTGCGGGTCGGACAGGTCCTTGCGCTGGGCGGTGGTGGACATCACCAGGTGGTTCTGCACCAGCCAGACGATCAGCCGGGTGTCCCATAGAGGCAGTTGGTGGCGCACACAGAAGGCTTCGGCATCCACCGCGCCGATCTCCGAGTGGTCGCCGTGGCGGCCCTTGCCGATGTCGTGATACAGGCCGGCCAGGTAGATCAGTTCGGGCTTGGGCAGCTTGCCCATGAGCTTGCTGGCCAGGGGGAATTTCTCGGAGATCGGCGTGTACTGCATCTTGCGCAGGTGCTTGATCAGATTCAGCGTGTGGGCGTCCACGGTATAGATGTGGAACAGGTCGTGCTGCATCTGTCCAACGATGAAGCCGAATTCCGGCAGGTAGCGTCCAAGGATGCCGTAGCGGTTCATCCGCCGCAGGTTGCGGTGGATGCCGATCTCGCATTTGAACAGCTCGATGAACAGGCTGGTGTTGCGGATGTCGTGACGGAAGTCGTCGTCGATCAGGTGCCGGTGCTCGCGCAGCAGGCGGATGGTGTCGGCGCGTACGCCCTTGATCTCCGGGTGCTGGGCCATCAGCACGAAGATTTCCAGCATGGCGAACGGCGTGCGTTTGAACACGTTGTCGTTGATCGCCTCGATGTAGCCGTCGTGCAGTTGGAAGCGGGCGTTGATCGGCTGTGGCGGGGCTTCGTCCTCGGGGGCGAGGATCACCTCTTCGAAGTGCTGGATGATCAGGTCGCTCAACTGGGCGATGCTCATCACCACCCGGTAGTACTGCTGCATGAAGCTTTCAATCGACTGCTTGACGTCTTCACCGCTGAAACCCAGTAGCTCGGCGATGGAGCGCTGGTGGTCCAGCAGCAGGCGGTCTTCGGCGCGGCCGGCGAGCATGTGCAGGGCGTAGCGGACCTTCCACAGGAACTCCTGGGAGGAGGCCAGCAGGGCGTTTTCGCTTTCCACCAGGAAGCCTTCGCCGGCCAGTGCTCGCAGATTCAGGGTGCCGTACTGGCGGCGGGCGACCCAGAGAATGGTCTGGATATCCCGCAGGCCGCCGGGTGAGCCTTTGACGTTGGGCTCCAGGTTGTATTCGGTGTCGTTGTACTTGTGGTGGCGGGCCTTCTGCTCGGCGTGCTTGGCCAGGAAGAAGTCCTTGCTCGGCCACATATGTGCGGTGCTGGTGACGTCCAGCATGCGCTGGCGCAGGCGCTCGGGGCCGGCGATGGTGCGGCTTTCCATCAGGTTGGTGATGACCGTCAGGTCGGCCCGGGCCTCCTCGGCGCATTCATCCACCGAACGCACGCTTTGCCCGACTTCCAGGCCGATGTCCCAGAGCAGGGTGAGAAAGCGTTCGATGGAGTCGCGAAAGATCTCATGATCGGCGCTGTCCAGGAGGATCAGCAGGTCGATATCGGAATAGGGGTGAAGCTCGCCGCGGCCGTAGCCGCCGACCGCCACCAGGGCGATGTCGGCTTCGTTGCTCCAGGTGAACTGGTCCCAGGCCTTTTGCAGGATGTTATCGATGAACCAGGCGCGGTCCTCGATCAGCCGGCGGATTTCCCGTCCGCTGCGAAAGCGGTTGTCGAGCACTTCCCGTGCCTGACGGATGGCTTTCTTGAAGGCGGCGATGGGGCTGGCCTTCAGTGCCAGTTCCGCCTGGAACTGGCCACGGTCGAAGAGTTCGGGATCCACCTGCGGCATCGATTGGCTTTCCTTTCTATCTATAAGGTCGGGACGCGGCGTTGTGGATCAGGCAGATACCCGGGGGATGGTGTCATCGCTGCGCAGGGTAAAGATCTCGTAGCCGGTTTCGGTCACCAGCAGGGTGTGTTCCCACTGTGCCGAGAGCTTGCGGTCCTTGGTGATGGCGGTCCAACCGTCGCCCAGTACCTTAGTGTCGGCCTTGCCCTGGTTGATCATCGGCTCGATGGTGAAGGTCATGCCGGCCTTGAGTTCCATGCCGGTGCCGGCGCGGCCGTAGTGCAGGATCTGCGGCTCTTCGTGGAACACCTTGCCGATGCCGTGACCACAGAACTCGCGAACCACCGAGAAGCCGTTCTTTTCCGCGTGCTTCTGGATCACTTCGCCGATGTCGCCCAGGCGGCAGCCCGGCTTCACCAGTTCGATGGCCTTGTACATGCATTCCTGGGTGATCTGCGACAGGCGCTCGGCCCAGACTGGCACGGTGCCGACGTGGAACATGCGGCTGGTGTCGCCGTGGTAGCCGTCCTTGATGACGGTGACGTCGATGTTCAGGGTGTCGCCGTCCTTCAGGGGCTTCTCGTTGGGAATACCGTGGCACACCACGTGATTGATCGAGGTGCAGATGGACTTGGGGAAACCCTTGTAGTTCAGCGGGGCCGGGATAGCGCCCTGCACGTTGACGATGTAGTCATGGCAGATGCGGTCCAGTTCTTCGGTGGTGACACCGGGTTTGACATGCTCGGCAATCATTTCCAGGACTTCGGCGGCCAGTTTGCCGGCGACACGCATTTTGGCGATGTCCTCGGGAGTTTTGAGGGTGACGGTCATACAGGCTCTCTTGACGCTCAATGGCGCGATATACACGGAATGGCTTGAAAACCTGCCCCTGCAAGGCTGGAACCGGGATGGAACCGGTGAGGTTTTCGGAAGCCGCAAAGGTGCGATTCTAACAGAGGCTCAGCGTAAATCTGAGGTTCTGCTGGCGCTTGTCTCCATACAATGGTGCATTCTGGGCTGTTTCCAAGGTCAGGGCGAAAACTGCAAGGATCGACGGATGTGAATCCGGGTTCCGTTTTTGACCTTGCTGTGGTATAAAATGCGCCGCTTTCCGGGGATGCCCCGAAAAGCTCAAACCCACACACGTGTCGACACGATGACCTGGGTGCCCTCAGCACATGCTGTTGGTTGGTCATTGGGATACGTGGAGGCCTAACCCGACTTATTAAGGAACTATCATGTCCCAAGTCAACATGCGCGATATGCTGAAGGCCGGTGTGCACTTCGGTCACCAAACCCGTTACTGGAACCCGAAAATGGGTAAGTACATTTTTGGTGCGCGTAACAAGATTCACATCATCAACCTTGAAAAAACCCTGCCAATGTTCAACGAAGCTCTGACTTTCGTAGAGCGTCTGGCCCAGGGCAAAAACAAGATTCTGTTCGTCGGCACCAAGCGTTCCGCTGGCAAGATCGTTGCTGAAGAAGCAGCACGTTGCGGTTCGCCGTACGTCGATCACCGCTGGTTGGGCGGCATGCTGACCAACTACAAAACCATCCGTGCTTCCATCAAGCGTCTGCGTGACCTTGAAGTGCAAGCAGAAGACGGCACCTTCGCCAAGCTGACCAAGAAAGAGGCGCTGATGCGCACTCGCGACCTGGAAAAGCTGGATCGTTCCCTGGGTGGTATCAAGGACATGGGCGGCCTGCCTGACGCACTGTTCGTGATCGACGTTGATCACGAGCGCATCGCGATCACCGAAGCCAACAAGCTGGGCATCCCGGTCATCGGCGTTGTCGATACCAACAGCAGCCCGGAAGGCGTTGACTACATCATCCCAGGCAACGATGACGCCATTCGCGCCATCCAGCTGTACATGGGCTCGATGGCTGACGCTGTGATCCGTGGTCGCAACAACGTTGCTGGCGGCACCGAAGTGTTCGAAGAAGCTGCAGCACCGGCGGCTGAAGCCTGAGTAACTGACGCTTAGCGTTTACTCAGTACGCAAAAAGGGGGCTTGGCCCCCTTTTTGCCAACTCGAAAATCATTTCGTCGTTGCGCCCCGACAGTTTCTGTAATGCGGGGCTGTTATGAAGTGAATTCGGGGCAGCGCCCAAGAATTGAACGCCCGTTCGATCGGGTGGAATGGTTGAAAACCTATCCAAGAGGATTTTGAAAATGGCAGAGATTACTGCAGCGTTGGTCAAAGAACTGCGCGAGCGTACCGGCGAAGGCATGATGGACTGCAAAAAGGCCTTGACCAAGGCCGGCGGCGACATCGAAAAAGCCATTGATGACATGCGTGCTTCCGGCGCCATCAAGGCTGCCAAGAAAGCAGGCAACGTGGCTGCTGAAGGCGCTATCGCCATCAAGGACGACGGTAAAGCCGCTGTCCTGCTGGAAGTGAACTCGCAGACCGACTTCCTGGCTCTGCAGGACGACTTCAAGGCATTCGTTGCTGCCAGCGTTGAAAAAGCGTTCGCTGACAAACTGACCGACGCCGCTCCACTGATCGAAGCTCAAGAAGCTGACCGTCTGATCCTGGTGGGCAAGACCGGTGAGAACGTCAACATCCGTCGTCTGGCTCGCGTTGAAGGTGACGTGGTCGGTACTTACCTGCACGGTAACAAGATCGGTGTTGCGGTTGTCCTGAAGGGCGGCTCCGTTGAGCTGGCCAAAGACATCGCCATGCACGTAGCGGCAAGCAACCCTGAGTTCCTGCTGCCTTCGCAGGTTTCTGCCGAAGCCATCGAGCGCGAAAAAGCTGTGTTCCTGCAGCTGAACGAAGACAAGATGAAAGGCAAGCCGGCCGAAATCGTCGAGAAAATGATCGCTGGCCGTATCAGCAAGTTCCTGGCTGAAGCCAGCCTGGTTGAGCAAGCGTTCGTCAAGGATCCAGAAGTCACCGTAGGTGCTCTGGCCAAGAAAGGCGGCGCTGAAATCGTTTCCTTCACCCGTTTCGCAGTAGGTGAAGGCATCGAGAAGAAAGAAGACAACTTCGCTGAAGAAGTTGCTGCACAACTGGCTGCTGCCAAGCAACAGTAAGACGGTTTTTCAACTGTCGCCCAGAAGAGGCTGCCCGCTCACGCGCGCAGCCTCTTTTCAAATGGGCAGGGCAATTTTGTTGCTTTACCTCGGAACCGGTTTACAAAGTCGTGTTCTGATGGCGCTGTGACAGCGTCAAGCTAGAGTGAACGCAGGCTGCAAACAGCCCGCAAAGAATTTTTAAAATACGCCGCAGGAGAGATTCGCAATGGCTCAGCAGGGCAGTGGTTATCAAGCTCGCTATAAACGCATTCTACTCAAGCTTAGCGGCGAGGCCCTGATGGGCTCGGAAGAGTTCGGGATCGACCCCAAGGTGCTGGACCGCATGGCGCTGGAAGTCGGCCAACTGGTTGGCATCGGTGTCCAGGTAGGTTTGGTGATCGGTGGTGGCAACCTGTTCCGTGGCGCCGCCTTGAGCGCTGCCGGGATGGATCGGGTCACAGGCGACCACATGGGCATGCTGGCCACTGTGATGAACGCCCTGGCCATGCGCGACGCGCTGGAACGTGCGAATATCTCGGCCATCGTGATGTCCGCTATTTCCATGGTGGGTGTGACCGATCACTATGATCGTCGCAAGGCCATGCGCCACCTGAACTCCAAAGAAGTGGTGATTTTCGCGGCCGGTACCGGCAACCCGTTCTTCACTACCGACTCCGCAGCCTGTCTGCGCGCCATCGAGATCGATGCCGATGTCGTGCTCAAGGCAACCAAGGTCGACGGTGTTTACACTGCAGACCCGTTCAAAGACCCGCATGCCGAGAAGTTCGATCATCTGACTTACGATGAAGTGCTGGATCGCAAGCTGGGAGTGATGGACCTGACGGCCATTTGCCTGTGCCGCGACCACAAGATGCCGCTGCGGGTATTCAACATGAACAAGCCCGGCGCCCTGCTGAATATCGTGCATGGTGGCGCTGAAGGAACCCTGATCGAGGAAGGCGAGCAATGATCAACGAAATCAAGAAAGACGCTCAAGAGCGCATGAAGAAAACCCTGGAGTCTCTGGCGCATGCATTCGGCCAGATCCGCACCGGCAAGGCGCACCCCAGCATTCTGGGCAGCGTGATGGTGCCTTACTACGGTACCGACACGCCGTTGAGCGGCGTTGCCAACGTGACCGTGAAGGACTCCCAGACCCTGCAGGTCGTGCCGTTCGAGCGCAACATGCTCGGAGCCATCGACAAGGCCATTGGCAGTGCCGGTCTTAACCTCAATCCGACCAACCTGGGCGAGCTGCTGCTGATCAAGATGGCGCCGCTGACCGAGGAAACCCGCAAGGGCTTCACCAAGCAGGCGCGTGCCGCCGCCGAGGATGCGCGGGTTGCTGTGCGCAACATTCGCCGCGATGCCTTGGGCGAGTTGAAGAAGCTGACCAAGGACAAGGAAATCAGCGAAGACGAAGAGCGTCGTGGCAGCGCCGAAATCGACAAGTTGATCAAGGACTTTGAAGCTCAGATCGCCAAGGCGACTGAGGAAAAAGAAAAGGACTTGATGGCCGTATAAGGGTCAGGCGTTTTCATGGAAAAGACCAAGCAGTCCGTGTTGTCCTCGGTGCCGCGCCATGTGGCGATCATCATGGACGGTAATAACCGCTGGGCAAAAAAAACGCTTTATGCCGGGTGTTGCCGGGCATAAAGCGGGCGTTGACGCGGTACGTGCAGTGATCGAAGTGTGCGCTGAGGCCAAGGTTGAAGTCCTGACCCTGTTTGCCTTTTCCAGTGAAAACTGGCAGCGCCCGGCCGACGAAGTCAGTGCCTTGATGGATCTGTTCTTCAAGGCGCTGCGGCGTGAGGCCAAGCGTCTTAACGAGAACAACATCAGTCTGCGGATCATTGGCGACCGTTCGCGTTTCCATCCCGAGTTGCAGGCGGCGATGCGCGAGGCGGAAGCGATTACCGCGGGCAGTGATCGTTTCATTCTGCAGATCGCTGCCAACTACGGCGGTCAATGGGATATCGCCCAGGCTGCCCAGCGCCTGGCGCGTGAGGTTCAGGCCGGTCATCTACGACCCGAGGACATCACTCCGGGCCTGTTGCAGACCTGTCTGGCAACCGGCGACTTGCCGTTGCCGGACCTCTGCATCCGCACCGGTGGCGAGCATCGCATCAGTAATTTCCTGCTGTGGCAGCTGGCCTATGCCGAGCTGTATTTCTCCGACCTGTTCTGGCCGGACTTCAAACACGAAGCCATGCGCAACGCGCTGGCCGATTACGCATCTCGACAGCGGCGCTTCGGTAAAACGAGCGAGCAGGTCGAGGCTGGAGCCCGGGTTTAATGCTTAAACAACGAATCATTACTGCGCTGATCCTGCTGCCGATCGCCTTATGCGGGTTTTTCCTGCTCGAAGGTTCAGGGTTTGCCCTGTTCATCGGTTTGGTGGTGAGCCTGGGGGCCTGGGAGTGGGCGCGTCTGGCGGGTTTCGAGGCGCAGCCGGCTCGGGTGGCTTACGCGCTGGTAGTGGCGGCGCTGCTGTTCTTGATGCATCTGGTCCCGGGTGTTGCGCCTTGGGTGCTGGGTGCCGCGGTGTTGTGGTGGGGGTTGGCGACTTTCCTGGTGCTGACCTATCCGCGCACCAGTGAGCAATGGTCCGGGGCGGCCCCCAAGCTGCTGATCGGTCTATTGATCCTGTTGCCGGCCTGGCAGGGCTTGGTGTTCATCAAGCAGCTGCCGCTGGGCAACTGGTTGATCATGGCGGTAATGGTGCTGGTTTGGGGGGCAGACATCGGTGCCTACTTCTCCGGCAAGGCCTTCGGCAAGCGCAAGCTGGCGCCACAGGTGAGTCCTGGCAAGAGCTGGGAGGGCGTCTATGGCGGCCTGGCATTGAGCCTGGTGATCACGGCAGTGGTCGGGCTGGTGCGTGATTGGTCCTTCGGACAGATCCTGTTGGGGCTGTTGGGTGCGGCCATTGTGGTCTTCATTTCGGTGGTCGGTGACCTGACCGAGAGCATGTTCAAGCGTCAGTCCGGCATCAAGGACAGCAGTAATCTGTTGCCGGGGCACGGCGGTGTGCTCGATCGGATCGACAGTCTGACGGCGGCGATTCCCGTGTTTGCGGTGCTGCTGTGGATGGCTGCGCTGTGAGTCGTGTGCAACAGATCACGGTTCTGGGGGCTACGGGCTCCATTGGCCTGAGTACGCTGGATGTGATTGCTCGTCATCCGGATCGCTATCAGGTGTTTGCCCTTAGCGGGTTCAGCCGTCTGGCCGAGTTGCTGGCGTTGTGCGTACGCCATGTGCCGCGTTTTGCCGTGGTGCCTGAGGTCGCTGCGGCGAGGACTTTGCAGGACGATCTGCGAGCCGCTGGCCTGTCGACTCGGGTGCTGGTGGGGGAGCAGGGGTTGTGTGAAGTCGCCTCGGCGCCTGAAGTCGATGCGGTGATGGCGGCTATTGTCGGGGCGGCGGGCCTGCGTCCGACCCTCGCGGCGGTGGAGGCCGGCAAAAAGATCCTCCTGGCCAATAAAGAAGCGCTGGTGATGTCCGGCGCACTGTTCATGCAGGCGGTAGGCAAGAGTGGCTCGTTGCTGCTGCCTATCGACAGTGAGCACAACGCGATTTTCCAATGCATGCCTGGGGATTTTTCTCGGGGCTTGAGTCAGGTCGGGGTGCGACGGATTCTGTTGACCGCTTCGGGCGGTCCATTCCGTCAGACGCCTCTGGCCGAGCTCGAACATGTTTCGCCGGAACAGGCCTGTGCCCATCCGAACTGGTCCATGGGGCGCAAGATCTCCGTGGATTCGGCGAGCATGATGAACAAGGGGTTGGAGTTGATCGAGGCCTGCTGGCTGTTCGATGCCAAGCCTTCCCAGGTCGAGGTGGTGGTGCATCCACAGAGCGTGATCCATTCCCTGGTGGATTATGTCGACGGCTCGGTGCTTGCCCAGTTGGGCAATCCGGATATGCGCACGCCTATCGCCAACGCCCTGGCCTGGCCGGAGCGTATCGACTCCGGTGTAGCCCCGTTGGATCTGTTCGCGATCGCCCGTCTGGACTTCCAGGCACCCGACGAGCAGCGGTTCCCTTGCCTGCGTCTGGCGCGTCAAGCTGCCGAGGCGGGGGGCAGCGCTCCGGCGATGCTCAATGCGGCCAATGAAGTGGCTGTTTCGGCCTTTCTTGATCGGCGCATCCGTTACCCGGAGATCGCGAGTATCATCGAAGAAGTTTTGGTCCTTGAGCCTGTAGTTGCAGTCAATGAGCTCGATGCAGTGTTTGCGGCGGATGCCAAGGCCCGAAGCCTGGCAGAACAATGGTTGCAGCGTAACGGGCGATAGGATTTGCGACCGGGCGAGTGGCGGCGAATAGGATTGCGGAGAAAGTAGATGAGCGCGCTCTATATGATTGTCGGCACCCTGGTAGCCCTGGGTGTGCTGGTCACCTTCCATGAATTCGGTCACTTCTGGGTCGCGCGTCGCTGTGGCGTCAAGGTGCTGCGTTTCTCCGTGGGCTTTGGTATGCCGTTGCTGCGCTGGCATGATCGTCGCGGTACCGAGTTTGTGATCGCCGCCATTCCCCTGGGTGGCTACGTGAAGATGCTCGACGAGCGTGAAGGCGAAGTGGCCCTCGATGAGCTCGACCAGTCCTTCAACCGCAAGTCCGTACGCCAGCGTATCGCCATTGTTGCCGCCGGCCCGATCGCCAACTTCCTACTCGCCCTGGTGTTCTTCTGGGCCCTGGCGATGCTGGGCAGTCAGCAGGTGCGACCGGTCATCGGTGGCGTGGAGGCGGGGAGCATAGCCGCCAAGGCCGGCCTCGGTGCCGGCGAGGAAATCGTTGCCATCGATGGTGAGCCAACTTCCGGTTGGGCGGCAGTGAATCTGCAACTGGTGCGCCGTCTGGGTGAAAGTGGAACGCTGCAGGTGCAGGTGCGCGAGCAGGGTGCGACGGTTGACTCCTCTCGCCAGTTGGTGCTGGACAAATGGCTCAAGGGCGCCGACGAGCCGGACCCGATCCGCTCCCTGGGGATTCGCCCATGGCGCCCGGCATTGCCCCCCGTGCTGGCTGAACTCGATCCGAAAGGCCCGGCCCAGGCTGCCGGCCTGAAAACCGGCGACCGTCTGCTGGCGCTCGATGGGCAATCGCTCAGTGACTGGCAGCAGGTGGTTGATTGGGTCCGTGTGCACCCTGATACGAAAATTGTGCTGCAAGTCGAGCGCGATGGTGCTCAAATCGACGTCCCCGTGACCTTGGCCAGCCGTGGCGAAAACAAAGCGCCCAATGGCTACCTGGGGGCTGGGGTGAAAGCTGTCGACTGGCCTGCGGAGATGCTTCGCGAGGTCAGTTATGGCCCGCTGGAGGCGATTGGCGAAGGGGCTCGACGGACCTGGACCATGAGTGTCCTGACCCTCGAATCACTGAAGAAAATGTTGTTCGGCGAGCTCTCGGTAAAAAACTTGAGTGGACCGATAACCATTGCTAAAGTGGCGGGCGCTTCTGCCCAGTCGGGCATTGCTGATTTCTTGAATTTCCTTGCTTATCTGAGTATTAGCCTGGGTGTTCTGAATTTGTTGCCCATCCCGGTACTGGATGGGGGGCATTTGTTGTTTTATCTGATCGAGTGGGCGCGTGGTCGTCCCTTGTCGGATCGGGTGCAAGGTTGGGGGATACAGATCGGTATCAGCTTGGTGGTCGGAGTCATGCTGCTTGCTCTGGTCAACGATCTGGGTCGTCTGTAACGCTTCGCTGAATTGCGAATCTGCCGCATTTTGCGGCAGTTTGTTTATTGCCAGTTGGAATAAGAAAGGACTTCATGAAACGTCTGCTGCTAACTGCGGTTCTCACCGTATTGATGATCGCCGAAGTTCACGCCGAGTCCTTCACTATCTCCGATATCCGCGTCAACGGCCTTCAGCGCGTTTCCGCGGGTAGCGTCTTTGGTGCCTTGCCGTTGAACGTCGGCGAGCAGGCGGACGACCGTCGCCTGGTGGAATCCACTCGTGCGCTGTTCAAAACCGGTTTCTTTCAAGACATCCAACTGGGCCGCGATGGCAACGTCCTGGTCATTACGGTAGTCGAGCGGCCGTCGGTTGCCAGTATCGAGATCGAAGGCAACAAGGCGATCTCCACCGAAGACTTGATGAAGGGCCTGAAACAGTCCGGTCTGGCCGAGGGTGAGATCTTCCAGCGTGCGACACTCGAAGGCGTTCGTAACGAGTTGCAGCGCCAATATGTCGCCCAGGGCCGTTACTCGGCCACCGTTGAGACTGAAGTGGTTCCGCAGCCACGCAACCGTGTCGGCCTGAAGGTTAATATCAACGAAGGCACGGTCGCAGCCATCCAGCACATCAACGTGGTGGGCAACACTGTCTTTCCAGACGAAGACCTGATCGGCCTGTTCGAGCTCAAGACCACCAACTGGCTGTCGTTCTTCAAGAACGACGACAAGTACGCCCGTGAAAAGCTCTCCGGTGACCTGGAGCGTCTGCGTTCCTACTATCTGGACCGTGGCTATATCAATATGGATATTGCTTCGACCCAGGTGTCCATCACCCCGGACAAAAAGCACGTCTACATTACCGTCAACGTCAACGAAGGCGAGAAGTACAGCGTTCGTGACGTGAAGCTCAGCGGCGACCTGAAAGTACCTGAAGACCAAGTCAAGGCACTGTTGTTGGTGGAGAAGGGCCAGGTGTTCTCGCGCAAACTGATGACCACCACGTCCGAACTGATTACCCGCCGTCTGGGTAACGAGGGCTACACCTTCGCCAACGTCAACGGCGTGCCTCAGCCTCATGATGAAGACCACACCGTGGACATCACCTTCGTGGTAGACCCGGGTAAACGTGCCTACGTCAACCGTATCAACTTCCGTGGCAACACCAAGTCCGAGGACGAAGTGCTGCGTCGCGAAATGCGTCAGATGGAAGGCGGCTGGGCTTCGACCTACCTGATCGACCAGTCCAAGACCCGTCTTGAGCGCTTGGGCTTCTTTAAGGAAGTCAACGTCGAGACACCGGCTGTACCGGGTGTTGATGACCAGGTCGACGTGAACTACGCGGTTGAAGAGCAAGCATCCGGTTCGATCACCGCCAGTGTCGGTTTCGCCCAGAGCGCTGGTCTGATCCTCGGTGGTTCCATTACCCAGAACAACTTCCTGGGTACCGGTAACAAGGTCAGCATCGGTCTGACCCGCAGCGAATACCAGAGCCGCTACAACTTCGGCTACGTTGACCCCTACTGGACCGCCGACGGCGTGAGCCTGGGTTACAACGCTTTCTATCGCACCACTGACTACAAAGACCTCGACGTCGACGTGGCCAGCTATGCGGTGGACAGCCTCGGTGCCGGCGTCAGCGTGGGCTATCCGATCAGTGAGACTTCGCGTCTGACCTTCGGCCTGACCGCGCAGCAGGACAAGATCAAGACCGGCCTGTACACCGTCGACGAAATCTTCGACTTCGTGAACAAACAGGGCGACAGCTACCTCAACTTCAAGGCGTCGGCCGGCTGGTCCGAGTCGACCCTGAACAAAGGTGTGCTGGCCACTCGCGGCCATTCGCAAAGCCTGGTTCTGGAAACCACTACTCCAGGTAGCGACCTGTCGTTCTTCAAGCTCGACTACCGTGGTCAGTTGTTCACTCCGCTGAGTGAGAACTACACCATGCGCTTCCATACCGAACTGGGTTATGGCGACGGCTTTGGTGACACCAAGGGCTTGCCGTTCTACGAGAACTACTATGCTGGTGGTTTCAACTCGGTACGTGGCTTCAAGGACAGTACCCTGGGGCCGCGCAGTACTCCGAGTCGTGGTGCTGGTGTAACCGGTAACGCCGGTACAGCTGCCGACCCAGACCAGGATCCACTGCCATTCGGCGGTAACGTATTGATCCAGGGCGGTGCCGAGTTGCTGTTCCCGCTGCCGTTCGTCAAAGATCAGCGTTCCCTGCGCACTTCGTTGTTCTGGGATGTGGGTAACGTCTTCAACTCTCGCTGTGAAAGCACGTCCAACACCATTGCGGCGTCGAATGTGAAAACGCAGTGCAACGATATCAGCTTGAGCAATCTGGCCAGTTCGGTGGGTGTTGGTGTGACTTGGGTCACTGCTTTGGGGCCATTGAGCTTTGCCCTGGCGATGCCGATCAAGAAACCGGATGACGCTGAAACTCAGGTGTTCCAATTCTCTCTCGGTCAGACTTTCTAATAGTCTACCCAAGATAACGACAATGGATTTTGTAGGAGTGCATCGTGCGTAAGTTGACTCAATTGGTTCTCCTGGCCTCCGTACTGGTCGCGAGCCCGGCGTTTGCCGAAATGAAAATCGCTGTTCTGAACTATCAGATGGCTCTGCTGGAATCAGACGCGGCCAAGAAGTACGCAGTGGATGCCGAGAAGAAATTCGGCCCGCAACTGACCAAGCTGAAGACTCTGGAAAGCAGTGCCAAGGGCATCCAGGATCGCTTGGTTGCGGGTGGCGACAAGATGCAGCAAGGCGAGCGTGAGCGTCTGGAGCTCGAGTTCAAGCAAAAGGCTCGGGACTTCCAGTTCCAGTCCAAGGAACTGAACGAAGCCAAGGCTGTTGCTGACCGTGAAATGCTCAAGCAATTGAAGCCGAAGCTGGATAGCGCCGTTGAAGAAGTCATCAAGAAAGGTGCTTTCGACCTGGTTTTCGAGCGTGGCGCAGTGATCGATGTCAAACCTCAGTACGACATCACCCGCCAAGTTATCGAGCGCATGAATCAGCTGAAGTAAGCCATGACCGCGACCATAAAACTCGGCCAATTGGCCGAGTTCCTCGGCGCCACCTTGAGTGGTGACGCGGAGAAGGAAATCACTGGGCTAGCCACCTTGCAGGAGGCTGGCCCAGCTCAGTTGAGCTTTTTGGCAAATCCGCAATATCGCAAGTACCTGGTGGACTGCCAGGCCGGCGCGGTATTGCTGAAGGCCGCTGATGCCGAGGCTTATGCCGGCGATGCACTGGTGGTGGCTGATCCTTATCTGTCCTACGCCCGTATTTCCCATCTGTTCGATCCCAAGCCCAAGGCGCCAGCGGGTATCCATCCGTCAGCGGTGATTGCCGCCGATGCGCTGGTGCACCCGGAGGCCAGCATTGGTCCGTTTGCAGTGATCGAGTCTGGTGTGCGTATTGCGGCTGGAGTGACCATCGGTGCCCACTGCTTTATCGGCGCTCGCTGCGAAATCGGCGAAGGCGGCTGGCTGGCCCCGCGGGTGACCTTGTACCACGATGTGCGCATTGGTCAGCGTGTGGTCATCCAGTCGGGGGCGGTGCTCGGTGGTGAAGGTTTCGGCTTTGCCAATGAAAAAGGCATCTGGCAGAAGATCGCGCAGATTGGTGGTGTGACCATCGGTGACGATGTGGAAATCGGCGTCAATACGGCGATTGACCGCGGCGCCCTGGCCGATACCGTCATCGGCAACGGTGTGAAGCTGGATAACCAGATTCAGATTGCCCACAACGTCCAGGTCGGCGATCACACGGCGATGGCGGCTTGTGTGGGGATTTCCGGCAGCACCAAGATCGGCAAGCACTGTATGCTCGCCGGCGGTGTGGGTCTGGTAGGGCACATCGAGATTTGTGACAACGTATTCCTCACTGGAATGACCATGGTGACTCACTCGATTACCGAGCCGGGCGCTTACTCTTCCGGTACGGCCATGCAACCTGCTGCCGAGTGGCGCAAAAGCGCGGCACGCATCCGTCAGCTCGATGACCTTGCGCGGCGTTTGCGCCAGTTGGAAAAGCGCGTTGGGGACGTGACCCCTGACGGCAATGCTTCATCAGATGGCTGATACCATTTCCATATCAAGTGTGCACAGCCGCTAGACTGCCTCCTTGATTTGCTAGAGGGGCGTGCGTTAGTCGCGCGCTCCCACTCTTTACTACAGGCTTCCCCCCGAAATGATGGACATCAACGAGATTCGCGAATACTTGCCTCACCGTTACCCTTTCCTGTTGGTGGATCGGGTAGTGGACCTGGATGTCGAGGGCAAGTGCATTCGTGCCTACAAGAATGTCAGCATCAACGAGCCGTTCTTCAATGGTCACTTCCCGGCGCATCCGATCATGCCGGGCGTGTTGATCATCGAGGCCATGGCTCAGGCTGCGGGCATTCTCGGTTTCAAGATGCTCGACGTGAAGCCAGCCGACGGCACCCTTTATTACTTCGTCGGTTCCGACAAGCTGCGCTTCCGTCAGCCAGTACTGCCGGGCGACCAACTGATTCTTGAAGCCAAGTTCATCAGCTGCAAGCGTCAGATCTGGAAGTTCGAGTGCCAGGCGTCGGTAGACGGCAAGCCTGTCTGCTCCGCTGAAATCATCTGTGCGGAACGCAAACTATGAGTTTGATTGACCCTCGCGCAATCATCGATCCGACGGCTATCCTGGCCGACGACGTTGAGGTTGGCCCGTGGTCGATCATCGGCGCTGGTGTGGAAATCGGCGAGGGTACAGTGATCGGGCCCCATGTGATTCTCAAGGGCCCTACCCGGATCGGTAAGCACAACCGCATCTACCAGTTTTCCTCGGTAGGTGAGGACACGCCTGATCTGAAGTACAAAGGCGAGGAAACCCGCCTGGTTATTGGCGACCACAACGTGATCCGCGAAGGCGTGACCATTCACCGTGGCACCGTCCAGGACCGTTCCGAAACCACTCTGGGCGATCACAACCTGATCATGGCCTATGCCCATATCGGCCATGACAGTGTCATTGGCAACCATTGCATCCTGGTCAACAACACTGCGTTGGCCGGGCATGTGCACGTGGATGACTGGGCGATTCTCTCCGGTTTCACCCTTGTGCATCAGTACTGCCATATCGGCGCTCACAGCTTCTCCGGCATGGGCACCGCCATCGGCAAGGATGTGCCGGCATTCGTCACGGTGTTCGGCAACCCTGCCGAAGCCCGCAGCATGAACTTCGAAGGCATGCGCCGTCGTGGCTTCAGCGAAGATGCAATCCATGCACTGCGTCGCGCCTACAAGACGGTCTATCGCCAAGGGCTGACGGTGGATCAGGCCTTGGCCGAGCTGGCCGAGCCGGCTGCACAGTTCCCCGAAGTCGCGGTGTTTCGTGACTCGATCCAGTCTTCGACTCGCGGCATCACCCGTTAATCATGAACACTCTGCGTATTGCGCTGGTGGCTGGCGAAGCCTCCGGCGACATTCTCGGCGCCGGTTTGATGCGAGCCTTCAAGGCTCAGCACCCGGCCGTTGAATTCATTGGCGTCGGCGGTCCGCTGATGGAGGCCGAAGGCCTCACTTCCTACTTTCCCATGGAGCGCCTGGCGGTCATGGGGTTGGTGGAGGTGCTTGGGCGGCTGCGTGAGTTGCTGGCTCGACGCAAGAAGCTGATCCAGACCCTGATTGCTGAAAAGCCGGATGTGTTCATCGGGATCGATGCCCCGGATTTCACCCTGAATATCGAACTCAAGTTGCGTCAGGCCGGGATCAAGACGGTGCACTACGTCAGTCCGTCGGTCTGGGCATGGCGGCAGAAGCGGGTACTGAAGATCCGCGAAGGCTGCGATCTGATGCTGACCCTGTTTCCCTTCGAGGCTCGCTTCTATGAAGAGCAGGGTGTACCGGTGAAGTTCGTCGGTCACTCCTTGGCCGATGCCATTCCGCTGCAAGCCGATCGCGCCGCAGCGCGTGCCGAGCTGGGCTTGCCCGACGGTCCGCTGGTGGCCTTGCTGCCCGGCAGTCGTGGTGGCGAAGTAGGGCGCCTGGGTGCCTTGTTCCTCGATGCCGCACAGCGTTTGCGAGCCATGCGCCCCGGCGTGCGCTTCATCATGCCGTGCGCGAGCCCGGAGCGTCGGGTCCAGCTGGAAGAGCTGCTGGCCAGTCGCGACCTGCCGCTGACCTTGCTCGATGGTCAGTCCCACAAGGCCCTGGCCGCTTGTGATGCGGTGCTGATCGCCTCCGGTACCGCGACTCTGGAAGCCTTGCTCTACAAGCGGCCGATGGTGGTGGCCTATCGCCTGGCGCCGCTGACCTTCTGGATTCTCAAGCGCATGGTCAAGAGTCCGTATATTTCCTTGCCGAACCTGCTGGCTCAGCGTTTGCTGGTACCCGAGTTGCTGCAGGACGACGCCACTGCCGAGGCCCTGGCTCAGACGCTGTCGCCGCTGATCGATGGCGGTGAAGAGCAGACCCGTGGCTTTGACGAGATCCACCGAACCTTGCGCCGTGATGCGTCCAACCAGGCCGCGCAAGCGGTGCTGGGGCTGATCGGCAAAACCCTGTGAGTAATTCAAAGATGCAGATGGGCCTGGATTTCACCCTGGTGGCCGATGCCGAGGACCTGGTGGCCGGTGTCGACGAAGTTGGCCGTGGCCCGTTGTGCGGGGCGGTTGTCACTGCTGCAGTGATTCTTGATCCGCAACGGCCGATTCTCGGCCTCAACGACTCGAAGAAGCTCACTGAGGCCCGCCGCGAAAAACTGTTCGATGAAATCTGTGAGAAGGCCCTGAGCTGGTGCATTGCTCGGGCTGAAGTCGAAGAGATCGACGAGCTGAACATCCTCCACGCCACCATGCTGGCGATGCAGCGAGCGGTGGAAGGCCTGAGCGTGACGCCGAAGCTGGCGATGATCGACGGCAACCGTTGCCCGAAGCTGGCGATGCCGGCGGAAGCTGTGGTCAAGGGCGATAGCAAGGTTCCGGCAATCGCTGCAGCGTCGATTCTGGCCAAGGTCAGCCGCGACCGGGAAATGGCCGCTTTCGAGCTGATCTACCCGGGTTACGGTATCGGTGGCCACAAGGGCTATCCGACGCCGGAGCATCTGGAAGCCCTGGCCCGCCTGGGGCCGACGCCGATTCACCGGCGTTCCTTCGCCCCGGTACGGCAAGCTTATGAAGCCCGTGAGGCGCAGGGCGAGATTCAGTCCTGAGGCTGATGTTTTAGTCGAGGCCCGGTACAATCCGGGCCTTGTTGTTTTCGCGCTTATTACAGGATCACTATGCCGGCTTCATTCGTTCACCTGCGCCTGCACACTGAATACTCCCTGGTCGACGGTCTGGTGCGGATCAAGCCGCTGGTCAAGGCTCTCACCGGCATGGGCATGCCTGCGGTGGCGGTCACCGACCAGAACAACATGTGTTCCCTGGTCAAGTTCTACAAAAACAGCATGGGCGCCGGGATTAAGCCGATCTGCGGTGCCGACCTGTGGCTGTCGAACAAGGACCCGGATAACCCCCTGAGCCGCATCAGCCTGCTGGTGATGAACGCCGTGGGTTACCGCAACCTGACCGAGCTGATTTCCCGGGGCTTCATTGATGGTCAGCGCAATGGCCAGATCATCATCGAGCGCGAGTGGGTGGCGGAGGCGGCGGAAGGCCTGATCATGCTTTCGGCGGCCAAGGAGGGCGAGATTGGCATGGCGCTGATCGCCGGTGACCTGGAGGTCGCCGAAACCCTGGCCCGGGAGTGGATGGCGGTGTTCCCGGACCGTTTCTACCTGGAAGTGCAGCGTACCAATCGGCCCAATGATGAAGAGCAACTGCACGCCGCCGTGGCCCTGGCCGACAAGATCGGTGCGCCGCTGGTGGCCACCAACGATGTGCGCTTTATCAAGCAGGAAGACTTCGAAGCCCACGAAACCCGAGTCTGCATCGGTGAAGGTCGGGCCCTGGACGATCCGCGCCGTTCGAAGAACTACAGCGATCAGCAGTACCTGAAAAGCGCCGAGGAAATGGCCGAGCTGTTCAGCGACCTGCCCGAGGCGCTGGAAAACACGGTCGAGATCGCCAAGCGCTGCAATATCGAAGTCAAGCTGGGCAAGCACTTCCTGCCCGACTACCCCATTCCTGATGGCATGACCATCGATGAATACTTCCGCAAGGTTTCCTTCGACGGCCTGGACGAGCGCCTCAGCGTGCTGCTGCCCAAGGACACCACCGAGGACTATGAAGCCAAGCGCCAGGTCTACGTCGACCGGCTGAATTTCGAGCTGGATATCATCATCCAGATGGGATTCCCCGGTTACTTCCTGATCGTTATGGACTTTATCCAGTGGGCCAAGAGCAACGGCGTGCCGGTGGGTCCGGGCCGTGGCTCGGGTGCCGGTTCCCTGGTGGCCTATGTGCAGAAGATCACCGACCTCGACCCGCTGGAATACGACCTGCTGTTCGAACGTTTCCTTAACCCGGAACGGGTTTCCATGCCCGACTTCGACGTCGACTTCTGCATGGACGGTCGCGACCGGGTGATCGATTACGTGGCCGAGAAGTACGGCCGCAACGCGGTAAGCCAGATCATCACTTTTGGTTCCATGGCGGCCAAGGCGGTGGTGCGCGACGTTGCGCGGGTGCAAGGCAAGTCCTATGGCCTGGCCGACCGTCTGTCGAAGATGATCCCCTTCGAAGTCGGCATGACCCTGGAAAAAGCCTACGAGCAGGAAGAGATCCTGCGGGACTTCATCAAGGTCGATGAAGAGGCGGCGGAAATCTGGGAGATGGCGCGCAAGCTTGAAGGTGTGGTGCGTAACGTCGGTAAACACGCCGGTGGTGTGGTGATCGCGCCGACCAAGCTCACCGACTTCTCGCCGATCTACTGCGACGAAGAAGGCGGCGGCCTGGTGACCCAGTTCGACAAGGATGACGTCGAGGCGGCCGGTCTGGTGAAGTTCGACTTCCTCGGTCTGCGGACCCTGACCATTATCGATTGGGCGCTGAAAACCATTAACCGCGACCGCGCCAAGGTCGGCGAGGAACCGCTGGATATCGCCTTTATCCCGCTGGACGACAAGCCGACCTATAGCCTGTTGCAGAAAGCTGAAACCACCGCGGTATTCCAGCTTGAATCCCGGGGCATGAAGGAGCTGATCAAGAAGCTCAAGCCCGACTGCCTGGAAGACTTGATTGCACTGGTGGCCCTGTTCCGTCCGGGGCCGCTGCAATCGGGCATGGTGGATGACTTCATCAACCGTAAGCACGGTCGCGCCGAACTGGCCTATCCGCACCCCGACTATCAGTACGATGGCCTGCGCCCGGTTCTGGCGCCGACCTACGGCATCATCCTGTATCAGGAACAGGTGATGCAGATTGCCCAGGTCATGGCCGGTTACACCCTCGGTGGTGCAGACATGCTGCGTCGGGCCATGGGTAAGAAAAAGCCCGAGGAAATGGCCAAGCAGCGTGGCGGTTTCATTGAGGGTTGCGCCAGCAACAACATCGATGCGGACCTGGCGGGCAACATCTTCGACCTGGTGGAAAAATTCGCCGGTTACGGTTTCAACAAATCCCACTCCGCCGCCTACGGCCTGGTGTCGTACCAGACTGCCTGGCTCAAGGCTCACTACCCGGCGCCCTTCATGGCGGCGGTACTGTCCGCGGATATGCACAACACCGACAAGGTCGTGACCTTGATCGAGGAAGTGCGGACCATGAAACTGCGCCTCGATGCGCCAGACGTGAACACTTCCGAATTCAAGTTCACGGTGAACGATGAAGGTCGCATCGTTTATGGCCTTGGCGCGATCAAAGGGGTGGGCGAGGGACCGGTGGAAGCCATCACCGAAGCCCGTGCTGAGGGGCCGTTCAAGGACCTGTTCGATTTCTGTGCCCGGGTCGACCTCAAGCGCATTAACAAGCGGACCCTGGATGGTCTGATTCGCAGTGGTGCCCTGGACCGTCTCGGCCCGCACTTCTTCGACGAGCCCAAGGCCTACCAGGCCAACATCGACCAGAACCGCGCGGTACTGCTGGCAGCCATGGAAGAGGCGATCAAGGCGGCGGAGCAAACTGCTCGTACCCACGACAGCGGCCACGCCGACCTGTTTGGCGGGGTGTTCGTCGATGAGGACGCGGATGTCTACGCCAACCATCGCAAGGCCAAGGAGCTGACCCTCAAGGAGCGCCTTAAAGGCGAGAAAGATACCCTCGGCCTGTACCTGACCGGGCACCCGATTGATGAGTATGAAGGCGAGATCCGCCGCTTCGCTCGTCAGCGCATCATTGACCTGAAACCGGCCCGGGATACCCAGACGGTAGCGGGCATGATCATTGCCCTGCGGGTGATGAAGAACAAAAAGGGCGACAAGATGGGTTTCATCACCCTCGACGACCGTTCGGGGCGGATCGAGGCCTCCTTGTTTGCCGATGCTTTCCATTCGGCCCAGTCGCTGTTGCAGACCGACGCCATGGTGGTGGTGGAAGGCGAGGTGAGCAACGACGACTTCTCCGGCGGCCTGCGTTTGCGGGTCAAGCGGGTGATGAGCATGGAAGACGCGCGGACCAACCTGGCGGAAAGCCTGCGCCTGAAAGTCCATACCGATGCCCTCAAGGGCGATCAGCTACGCTGGCTGGGGGACTTGTTCAAGCGTCACCGCGGTGCGTGCCCGATCACCATGGAGTACACCCGTAACGACGCCAAGGCCTTGCTGCAGTTTGGCGAGAGCTGGCGGATCGACCCGGCAGACAGCTTGATTCAAGCCCTGCGTGACCAGTTCGGGCGAGACAACGTCTTCCTCCAATACCGTTGACGGTGAGGTGCCATCATTGCGCCTCATCGCCACATGAATTTTTAATCTCGACCTCAACGCGTCCGTCCCTTAAGGTAGGGCGCGAATAGACAACCGGCCGGCCCAAGCCCCCTTGGACGTCGAGCCCAGACGGACGCCTATGAACCCGAATTTTCTTGATTTCGAACAGCCGATCGCCGACCTGCAAGCCAAGATCGAAGAGTTGCGCTTGGTCGGTAATGACAATTCGCTGAATATCGGCGATGAGATTTCCCGCCTGCAGGACAAGAGCAATACCCTGACCGAAGACATCTTCGGCAAGCTCACCAGCTGGCAGATCGCACGTCTGGCGCGGCACCCGCGTCGTCCGTACACCCTGGATTACATCCAGCACATCTTCACCGAGTTTGACGAGCTGCATGGCGATCGCCACTTCTCTGACGACGCCGCGATCGTCGGCGGCGTTGCTCGCCTGGATGAGCAGCCGGTGATGATCATCGGTCATCAGAAAGGCCGTGAAGTGCGCGAGAAGGTACGCCGTAACTTCGGCATGCCGCGTCCGGAAGGCTACCGCAAGGCCTGCCGCCTGATGGAAATGGCCGAACGCTTCAAGATGCCGATCCTGACCTTCATCGACACCCCGGGCGCCTACCCGGGCATCGACGCTGAAGAGCGCAACCAGAGCGAGGCGATTGCCTGGAACCTGCGGGTCATGGCACGCCTGAAGACCCCGATCATCGCCACCGTGATCGGTGAGGGTGGTTCCGGCGGCGCATTGGCCATCGGTGTCTGCGACCAGTTGAACATGCTGCAATATTCCACTTATGCGGTGATCTCGCCGGAAGGCTGCGCCTCGATCCTGTGGAAAACCTCGGAAAAGGCCGCCGATGCAGCCGAGGCCATGGGCATCACCGCCGAGCGTCTGAAAGGCCTGGGCATTGTCGACAAGGTCATCAGCGAGCCGCTGGGTGGCGCCCATCGTGATCCAGCCGCCGCGGCTGCCTCGATCCGTGCCGAACTCAGCTCGCAGCTGGCAATGCTCAAGGAAATGGATAACGACACCCTGCTGGCCCGTCGTTATGACCGCCTGATGAGCTACGGTCTCTGATCGAGCACTGTTCCCCCTTGTAGGGGTACGCTTGCTCGCGACCCAGGCGCCGCAATCGATCAGATTGCGGCGTCGTCCTTTGTCGAGCATATGCTCCTGCGGGGCTTGAAGCTTCATGAACTCTCTCTCCGCCAAACTCCTAAAAAGCCTGGCGCCCTGGCGTGAAGCCGCTCATTGGCGCATCGCTTTCTCCGGTGGACTTGATTCCACTGTCCTGCTGCATCTCCTTGTCGATCTGGCGCATCAACATGGCCTTCCACGGCTCACGGCTGTGCATGTTCATCATGGGCTGCAAGCGGCGGCGGATGCTTGGCCGGCCCACTGTCAGGCGATCTGTGCTGCCCTGGGTGTGCCGTTGCAGGTGATTCATGTTCAGGTGCGCGCCGGTTCCAGTCTCGAAGGGGCTGCCCGGGAGGCGCGTTATGGGGCATTCGAGCGCTTGACCGCTGCCAATGAGTTGCTGCTGACAGCGCAGCATCGTGATGATCAGGCCGAAACCCTGTTGTTTCGACTGTTGCGCGGTGCTGGCGTCAGGGGGCTATCGGCAATGCCGGAAAGCCGACCTTTGGGCGCAGGGCACCTGTTGCGGCCCTTGCTTGGCGTGTCCCGTGCCGAACTTGAACGTTACGCCGCCGAGCATTGCCTGAGCTGGGTTCAGGACCCTTCAAATGCCGATCATCAATATTCGCGCAATTATCTGCGGCATCAGGTGATGCCGTCGTTGATTGCTCGCTGGCCTCAGGCCGCGACCAGCATAAGTCGCAGCGCCGCCCACCTGAGAGAAGCACAGGGCCTGCTCGATGAACTGGCGATGATGGATCTGGCGACCGCCGAGGGGGAGAGCGACTTTCCCTGGCTGGACTTGCCGTCACTGGCCCTTGCCCCTTTGCAGTCGTTATCCCCGGCCCGGCAGCGCAACGTCTTGAGTCACTGGCTGAGCAAGCGTGGCCGTTTACCGGACACCGATCATTGGGCCGGCTGGGAGAGTCTGCGGGATGCCAGCGCGCAGGGGCATCCTCGATGGCGTCTGGCCGACGGCGAAGTGCATCGCGCGGGAGGGCGAATCTGGTGGCTGTCTGGTGCCTGGTTGCAGCAGGTGAAAAGCGGGATCGAATGGCAGGATCCGGGCAGTCCGTTGCAGTTGCCGAACAATGGCCAGGTGTTTTTCGTCGGCTCGGCGCCCCAGGGCCCGTTGCACATCCGTTATCGGCAGGGTGGGGAAGTCATGCAAGTGGCCGGACGTGGTCATCGTGACCTGAAGCGTCTGCTCAACGAGGCCGGACTACCGAGCTTCGTCCGTGGCAGATTGCCGCTGCTGTACCAGGATGAGCGGTTGCTGGCAGTGGCAAACCTGCCGGCGCTTGCGGCAAATCCCCAGGCAGGCTGGCAATTGAATTGGCGACCACTGACCAGCGATCAAGGTTTGAGCTGAAAGGGGCTTTCCGGTAGACTACGCTCCCTTCTTGATACAACTTCTGTGGATTCGCCTGAATTGCAGGAGTTGCCGATTACCAAGCAGTCTTTGCTGGGCGATTCCAAAAAATGTGTAGCGAGCAACCTACCGGTGTTTTTGCATCCGGTCTGTCACCACGCGGCGGTTTTTTTGAAAGGTGCACTGTGATTAATGCAGGTGATCGGGGGCTTCGGCCTTCCTTCGCTTTCCCCGGCGGCACTGACCGCTTTAACGCAGACTTCTAGGGTTTTTCATGACGCGCTACATATTCGTCACGGGCGGTGTTGTTTCTTCATTGGGGAAAGGCATTGCCTCGGCTTCATTGGCGGCCATCCTGGAGGCGCGGGGGCTTAAGGTCACCATGCTCAAGCTGGACCCGTACATCAACGTCGACCCGGGCACCATGAGCCCGTTCCAGCACGGTGAAGTGTTCGTCACCCACGACGGCGCCGAGACCGACCTGGACCTGGGCCACTACGAGCGGTTCATCCGCACGACCATGACCCAGAACAACAACTTCACCACTGGCCGTGTCTACGAGCACGTACTGCGCAAGGAGCGCCGTGGTGATTACCTGGGCGCCACCATCCAGGTGATTCCGCATATCACCGACGAGATCAAGCGTCGCATCATCAAGGGCGCCGGCGATGCCGACGTGGCCCTGGTGGAAATCGGCGGTACTGTGGGCGACATCGAGTCGCAACCGTTCCTCGAAGCCATCCGCCAACTGCGGGTCGAAGTCGGCTCCAAGCGCGCGATGCTGATGCACCTGACCCTGGTTCCGTACATCGCCACCGCTGGCGAGACCAAGACCAAGCCGACCCAACACTCGGTGAAGGAACTGCGCTCCATCGGTCTGCAGCCTGACGTGCTGATCTGCCGCTCCGACCATCCGGTGGATGTGTCCTCGCGTCGCAAGATCGCGCTGTTCACCAACGTTGAAGAGCGTGCGGTGATCTCCCTGGAAGACGTCGACACCATCTACAAGATCCCGGCCGTACTGCACGCCCAGGGTCTGGACGATTTCGTCGTCGAGCGTTTCGGCCTGCAATGCAACGGCGCCGATCTGTCCGAGTGGGAAAAGGTGGTAGACGCCAAGCTCAACCCTGAGCATGAAGTCACCATCGCCATGGTCGGCAAGTACATGGAACTGCTGGATGCCTACAAGTCGCTGATCGAAGCGATGAGTCACGCCGGCATCACCAACCGCACCAAGGTCAATCTGCGCTATATCGATTCCGAAGACATCGAGAACCAAGGCACCGCGCTGCTGGAAGGCGTTGATGCGATCCTGGTCCCGGGCGGTTTCGGCCTGCGTGGCGTGGAAGGTAAGATCACTGCAGTGCAATACGCTCGCGAGAACAAGGTGCCGTACCTGGGTATCTGCCTGGGCATGCAAGTGGCGGTCATCGAGTTCGCCCGTAACGTCATGGGCTGGAAAGATGCCAACTCCACCGAATTCGATCGCACCAGTGGTCACCCGGTCGTCGGTCTGATCACCGAGTGGGAAGACGCCACCGGCGCTGTCGAAGTGCGTAACGAAGCGTCCGATCTGGGCGGCACCATGCGTCTGGGCGCCCAGGAATGCTTGCTGGAAGCGGGCTCCAAGGTCCACGACTGCTACGCCAAGGACGTGATCATCGAGCGTCACCGTCACCGTTACGAAGTGAACAACAAGCTGCTGCCACAGCTGATCGAGGCTGGCCTGAAGATCTCCGGTCGCTCGGGCGACGGCGCGCTGGTTGAAGTGGTCGAAGCTGCGGATCATCCATGGTTCGTCGCTTGCCAGTTCCACCCTGAGTTCACCTCGACGCCACGTGACGGTCACCCACTGTTCAGCGGTTTCGTCAAAGCAGCATTGGCTCAACACCAGAAGAAGGCTTGAACCTGATGGCGCAGAAGATCATCCGCGTAGGCAACATCGAGATCGCCAACGACAAGCCGATGGTGCTGTTCGGCGGCATGAACGTGCTGGAAAGCCGCGACATGGCGATGCAGGTCTGTGAAGAGTACGTACGGGTTACCGAGAAGCTCGGTATTCCCTACGTGTTCAAGGCCAGCTTCGACAAGGCCAACCGTTCGTCGGTGACTTCTTATCGTGGTCCTGGCCTGGAAGAGGGCATGCGGATTTTCGAAGACGTGAAGCAGGCCTTCGGCGTGCCGATCATCACCGATGTCCATGAGCCGGCCCAGGCCGCCGTGGTCGCCGAAGTCTGCGACATCATCCAGTTGCCGGCGTTTCTCTCGCGGCAGACCGACCTGGTGGTGGCCATGGCCAAGACCGGCGCGGTGATCAACATCAAGAAGGCCCAGTTTCTCGCGCCTCAGGAAATGAAACACATCCTGAGCAAGTGCGAAGAGGCGGGTAATGATCAGTTGATCCTCTGCGAGCGCGGCTCCAGCTTCGGTTACAACAACCTGGTGGTGGACATGCTCGGCTTCGGCATCATGAAGCAGTTCGAGTACCCGGTGTTCTTTGACGTGACCCATGCCCTGCAGATGCCGGGCGGTCGCGCCGACTCCGCGGGTGGTCGTCGGGCTCAGGTCACCGACTTGGCCAAGGCCGGCATGAGCCAGTCCCTGGCCGGCCTGTTCCTGGAAGCCCACCCGGATCCGGATAACGCCAAGTGCGACGGCCCTTGCGCCCTGCGCCTGGACAAGCTTGAGCCGTTCCTGGCTCAGCTCAAGGCTCTGGACGAGCTGGTCAAGAGTTTCCCCACGGTAGAAACCGCGTAAAACCGGCGACTTCCTCTGTAGGAGCCGGCTGGCCGGCGAAGGTGTCCTCGCGGGCCCGTTCGCCAGCCAGCCGGCTCCTACAAGAATGCAATTTGACCCACAAGTTATAAATCGAGCGGTACTCAGCGTTTTCGTCAACTTTGGAGTGTTTACAACAATGGCAAAAATCGTCGACATCAAAGGTCGTGAAGTTCTCGACTCCCGTGGCAACCCCACTGTCGAAGCGGACGTGCTTCTCGACAACGGCATCATCGGCAGTGCTTGCGCGCCGTCCGGTGCCTCCACCGGCTCGCGCGAAGCGCTGGAGCTGCGTGATGGCGACAAGAGCCGTTATCTGGGCAAGGGCGTGCTCAAGGCGGTAGCCAACATCAACGGTCCGATCCGCGACCTGTTGCTGGGTAAAGACCCGATCGACCAGAAAGCGCTGGATCAGGCGATGATCAAGCTCGACGGTACCGAGAACAAGGCCACCCTGGGCGCCAACGCTATCCTCGCCGTGTCCCTGGCCGCGGCCAAGGCTGCCGCCCAGGACCAGGACCTGCCGCTGTACGCTCACATCGCCAACCTCAACGGCACCCCAGGCGTCTACTCGATGCCGGTACCGATGATGAACATCATCAACGGTGGCGAGCACGCCGATAACAACGTCGACATTCAGGAGTTCATGGTGCAGCCGGTTGGCGCCAAGTCCTTCTCGGAAGGTCTGCGCATGGGCACAGAGATTTTCCATCACCTCAAAGCCGTGCTGAAGGCCCGTGGCCTGAACACCGCTGTGGGTGATGAAGGTGGTTTCGCGCCAAACCTGGCTTCCAACGAAGATGCACTGAAAGTCATCTCCGAGGCCGTGGCCAATGCCGGTTACACCCTGGGCACCGACGTGACCCTGGCTCTGGACTGCGCCGCCAGCGAGTTCTACGAAGACGGTAAGTACAACCTGTCCGGCGAAGGCCAGGTGTTCACCGCCGAAGGTTTTGCCGAGTACCTCAAAGGCCTGACTCAGCGCTACCCGATCATCTCCATCGAAGACGGCCTGGACGAGTCCGACTGGGCGGGCTGGAAGATCCTCACCGACAAGATCGGCGACAAGGTGCAACTGGTCGGTGACGACCTGTTCGTGACCAACACCAAGATCCTGAAAGAAGGCATCGACAAGAAGATCGCCAACTCGATCCTGATCAAGTTCAACCAGATCGGCACCCTGACCGAAACCCTGGAAGCCATCCAGATGGCCAAGGCTGCCGGTTACACCGCCGTGATTTCGCACCGTTCCGGCGAAACCGAAGACTCGACCATCGCCGACCTGGCTGTGGGCACCTCGGCTGGCCAGATCAAGACCGGCTCCCTGTGCCGTTCCGACCGCGTATCCAAGTACAACCAATTGCTGCGTATCGAAGAGCAATTGAACGGCAAGGCCAAGTACAACGGTCGCAGCGAGTTTCGCGGCTAAGCCGTAGATGGTAAAAAGACACCGGATTGTGTCGGGAAAATCGCTACAGCGAGTTTTTTGCCACTAATCTGATGCCTTAAGAGCACGAAGCCTGGTTCTTCCAGGCTTCGTGCTATCAGTAGGTCCGAAGTTGTTGGCATGGCTGTCTTTTTTCACTGGATACCCGATATTCGATGCGCAGTCCCAATTGGTTGTTCCTGGTCTTGCTCTTGCTGCTGGCTGGCTTGCAGTACCGCCTGTGGGTGGGGAGCGGCAGCTTGGCCCAGGTAGCTGACCTGACTCAGCAGATTGCCGACCAGCACGCTGAAAACGAGCGTTTGCTGGAGCGAAATCGCGTACTCGATGCGGAAGTCATGGAACTGAAGAAGGGCATGGAGACCGTTGAAGAACGGGCTCGCCACGAGTTGGGCATGGTCAAGGAGGGTGAAACCCTCTACCAGTTGGCCCAATGAGCGATAGATTGCCGGCCTTCTGGGCCGTGATTCCTGCCGCGGGCGTCGGTGCCCGCATGGCCGCGGATCGTCCCAAGCAGTACCTGCAACTGGGCGGACGCACAATTCTCGAACACAGCCTCGGCTGTTTCCTCGACCATCCTGGCCTCAAGGGGCTGGTGGTCAGCCTGGCGCTGGACGATCCTTACTGGCCAACCCTGGCCTGTGCCCATGACTCGCGGATTCAGCGGGTCGAAGGTGGCACCGAGCGTTCCGGGTCGGTACTCAATGCCTTGCTTCATCTGCATGCTCAGGGCGCGGCCGATGAGGATTGGGTTCTGGTTCACGATGCCGCACGCCCCAATCTTTCCCGAGATGACCTGGACAAGCTGCTGAGTGAATTGGCGCATGACCCGGTGGGCGGGCTGCTGGCGGTGCCGGCTCGGGACACCCTGAAGCGGATCGACAAGCACGGAA
The DNA here is from genome assembly GCF_026016285.1 of Pseudomonas sp. B21-059. Taxonomy (NCBI): domain Bacteria; kingdom Pseudomonadati; phylum Pseudomonadota; class Gammaproteobacteria; order Pseudomonadales; family Pseudomonadaceae; genus Pseudomonas; species Pseudomonas sp. B21-059. The sequence continues at coordinate 1,324,062 of NZ_CP087201.1, forward strand.
GGGTTTTGGAAACCGTGGATCGCAGCCTGATCTGGCAAGCCTACACACCGCAGATGTTCCGTCTTGGCGCGCTGCACCGCGCCTTGGCCGACAGCCTGGTGGCCGATGTGGCGATCACCGATGAGGCTTCGGCAATGGAATGGGCCGGGCAGGCGCCACGCCTGATCGAAGGCCGTTCCGACAACCTCAAGGTCACTCGCCCCGAGGATCTTGAGTGGCTGCGCCAGCGTTGGTCCAATCGGCGCTGATCGCGGGCGGGCGCTGAACCTTGTAGCCGCTGCCGCAGGCTGCGAACGACTCCGAAGGAGGCGCCGCTCCTGAAACCCCGAGGGCCCTGCGGCAGCGGCTACACATCGCGGTATTCCGGGCGTTCGGCCAAGCCTTGCTTGAGATAATCCACCAGCTTGCGCACTTTCGGCGACAGATGCCGTTGCTGTGGATAGAGCGCCCAGACTGCGGTGTTGGGCGGCTGGTGAGCTTCCAGCAAGGAAACCAGCGTACCGTCCTGCAGGTGCTCCAGAACGTAGTAGTCCGGCAGTTGGCAGAGTCCGACGCCTTGTAATGCCGCGTCCAGCACTGCCTGTCCGCTGTTGCAGCGCCAGTTGCCCTGCACCCTTTGCGAAAATTCGCGCCCGTCGACCTCCAACTGCCAGATATCCGAGCTGCCGATCAGGCAGTTGTGCCGGCTCAATTCCGAAAGGCTGTGAGGGCGGCCATAGCGTTCCAGATAGGACGGCGATGCACATAGGTACATGCGGCGTGGTGCCAGGCGAGTGGCGACCAGGCGTGAGTCCTGCAGGCGTCCCAGGCGAATGGCCAGGTCGAGCCCCTCGTGCACCAGGTCCAGGGGACGGTTGCTCAGTTCTATGTCCACCCGCAATTGCGGATAAAGGCTCATGAAACGCGTGACCAGCGGCACGATGAAACGCTCGCCATAGGCCACTGCGCAAGTCATGCGCAGCATGCCCTTGGGCTCGCTGGTCAGGTCCCCCACGGCTCGCAATGCTTCCTCGCGTCCGTCCTGCAAGCGTTGGCAATGCTGGAGAAAGGTCTGCCCGGCCTCGGTCAGGGTGACGCGGCGGGTACTGCGATACAGCAGGCGGGTCTGCAAGCGCTCTTCCAGGCGCACGACCTGGCGGCTGATATGAGATGAGGACACCCCCAGGCGTTCGGCAGCGGCAGTGAACTGGCTGCATTCGGCGACTGCGACAAATTCGTCGATGCCTTCCCAACGGTTTTCGCTCATTGATTATCCCTGCATGGCAATAATGTTTTGCTTTTGTCTGGATTATTCATCGCCTTGCGCTGTTTTACACTCACTGCCTCGTTTTTATTCGCTGGAGAGTCAGGATGATCAAGTCACGTGCTGCCGTAGCCTTCGAGGCCAAGAAGCCCCTGGAAATCGTCGAAGTGGATGTTGCCATGCCCAAGGCCGGCGAAGTGCTGTTGCGGGTTGTCGCTTCCGGCGTCTGCCACACCGACGCCTACACCCTGTCCGGTGCTGACCCGGAAGGTATCTTTCCGGCGATCCTCGGCCATGAAGGTGGTGCAGTGGTGGAAGCGGTGGGCGAGGGCGTGACCTCGGTGGCCGTCGGCGATCATGTGATCCCGCTCTACACCCCGGAATGTGGCAAGTGCAAATTCTGTCTGTCGGGCAAGACCAACCTCTGTCAGGCCATTCGCGCTACCCAGGGCAAAGGCCTGATGCCTGATGGTACTACCCGTTTTTCCTACAAGGGTCAGCCCATTTTCCACTATATGGGTACCTCGACATTCTCCGAGTACACCGTTCTGCCGGAAATCTCCGTGGCCAAGATTCCCAAGGACGCGCCTCTGGAGAAGGTCTGCCTGCTGGGTTGCGGCGTGACCACAGGCATTGGCGCGGTGATCAACACCGCCAAGGTCAAGGCCGGTGATACCGTGGCTATCTTCGGCCTGGGGGGCATTGGTCTGTCGGCGGTAATCGGTGCGGTCAAGGCCAAGGCCGGGCGCATTATTGCTATCGATATCAATCCGGCCAAGTTCGAGATCGCCAAGCAACTGGGCGCCACCGATTGCGTCAACCCCAAGGATTTCGACCGTCCGATCCAGGAGGTCATCGTCGATATGACTGACGGCGGCGTGGATTTCTCCTTCGAATGCATCGGCAACGTGCAACTGATGCGCGCCGCGCTGGAATGCTGCCACAAGGGCTGGGGCGAGTCGGTGATCATCGGTGTGGCCGGTGCCGGTCAGGAAATTTCGACCCGTCCCTTCCAGCTGGTGACTGGCCGCGTTTGGCGCGGTTCGGCATTCGGTGGCGTGCGTGGTCGCAGCGAGCTGCCAAGCTACGTGGAAATGTCTCAGACCGGCGAAATCCCGCTGGATACCTTCATTACTCACACCATGGGCCTGGAAGATATCAACAAGGCTTTCGACCTGATGCACGAAGGCAAGAGCATTCGTTCGGTCATTCATTTCTAAGAGCAGCGGCAAGCTGCAAGCCACAAGCACCAAGAGGGGATTCCCACTTGCGGCTCGTAGCTTGCGGCTTGTGACTGGAGGTCTGCCATGAGTCTGGAAAACCTTTCCTGCCAGAAGAGCTTCGGCGGCTGGCACAAACGCTACAAGCATCATTCCCAGGTGTTGGGCTGTGACATGGTGTTCGCCGTGTACTTGCCGCCCCAGGCGGAGCAGGGGGGCAAGCTGCCGGTGCTTTACTGGTTGTCCGGCCTGACCTGCACCGACGAGAACTTCATGCAAAAGGCCGGCGCCCAGCGCCTGGCGGCGGAACTGGGCCTGATCATCGTCGCTCCGGATACCAGCCCTCGCGGCGCAGGCGTGCCCGGTGACCCGGAGGGCGCTTGGGACTTTGGCCTGGGCGCGGGGTTCTATCTGAACGCGACACAGGAGCCCTGGGCCCAGCATTATCGGATGCATGACTATGTGGTGAACGAGCTGCCGGAGTTGGTGGAGGCGCACTTTCCCGCGTCGCAGAAACGTGGGATCAGCGGCCACTCCATGGGCGGTCACGGGGCGTTGGTCTGCGCGTTGCGTAATCCCGGTCGCTATCAGTCGGTTTCGGCGTTCGCTCCTATCAGTAATCCCATGGATTGTCCTTGGGGGCAGAAGGCGTTTTCCCGTTATCTGGGGGAAGAGCGCTCACGCTGGCGCGAGTGGGATGCCAGCGTATTGATCGCCGAGGCCACGCAGAAGCTGCCGTTGCTAGTGGATCAGGGGGATCGCGACGATTTCCTCGCCGGCCAGCTCAAGCCTGAAGTTCTGCAGCAAGCGGCAAAGAATGCCGGGCATGAGCTGACGCTGCGCATGCAGCCCGGTTATGACCACAGCTACTTCTTTATCGCCAGCTTTATAGACGATCACTTGCAGCACCATGCACGTGCTCTTAACGCCTAATACCCGCCAAAGCAGGTAGAATCACGCCCTGACTTTTTCGGGGCGTTTTTTTATGCGTATTGGCCACGGCTACGATGTGCACCGTTTCGCTGAGGGCGACTTCATTACTTTGGGCGGTGTGCGTATCGCCCATCATTCTGGGTTGCTCGCCCACTCCGACGGTGATGTGTTGTTGCACGCACTCAGTGATGCCCTGCTGGGCGCCGCGGCGCTGGGGGATATCGGCAAGCATTTTCCGGACACCGATCCGCAGTTCAAAGGTGCCGACAGCCGCGTCCTGCTGCGTCATGTTGTCGCGCTGATCCATGCCAAAGGCTGGAAGATCGGCAACGTCGACAACACCATCGTCGCCCAGGCCCCAAAAATGGCGCCTCATATTGAAACCATGCGGGCCTTGATTGCCGAGGACCTGCAAGTCGAACTGGATCAAGTGAACGTGAAGGCCACCACTACCGAAAAACTCGGTTTCGTCGGTCGCGAGGAAGGTATCGCGGTGCACTCCGTGGCCTTGTTGCTGCGCCCATGAATGAACTGCAACTGTTGGGCCCGCGGGCCTATGGCGATGCCCTGGGCAGCGCGGTGCTCAAGGCTACTGCCGAAGATTTCCAGGTCGATGAAGTGCTCGATATCCCGCTGAGCGGTGAAGGCGAGCACCTGTGGCTGTGGGTGGAAAAGCGTGGCTTGAATACCGAAGAGGCCGCGCGGCGGATTGCCAAGGCCGCCGGAGTGTCGTTGCGCACCGTGAGCTACGCCGGGCTCAAGGATCGTCAGGCGCTGACTCGCCAATGGTTCAGTGTGCAACTGCCGGGCAAGGCTGATCCGGATCTTGGCGCGGCGGAAAACCACACCCTGAAAATCCTCAAGGCCACCCGACACAAGCGCAAGCTACAGCGTGGAGCCCATGCGGCCAACGGTTTTACCCTGCGTCTGACAGAGCTTACGGCGGACCATTCGGCCATTGATGAGCGTTTGCAGCAGATCGCCCAGTTTGGGATTCCCAACTATTTCGGCGCCCAGCGTTTTGGCCACGACGGCGGCAATCTAGTGGATGCCCGCGGCTGGGCCGCGCGCCAGGCACTACCAGAGCAGCGCAATGTGCGTTCGCGGTTGTTGTCTACGGCCCGCAGCTATTTGTTCAACCAGGTGCTGGCAGCACGGGTGGCGGACGGCAGTTGGCAGCAGGCACAGATAGGTGACCTGCTGGCGTTTACCGACAGTCGCAGCTTTTTCATGGCCGGGCCTGATGAATGCTCGGACCCACGCCTGGCGATTCTCGACCTGCACCCCACCGGTCCGCTGTGGGGGGAGGGTGTTTCTCCGGCGGGCGGTGTATCCCATGAGCTTGAGCAACAGATTGCCGATCGTGAGGCGGGACTGTGCGATTGGCTGATTAAAGCCGGCATGAGCCACGAACGACGCATCCTGCGGCTGCCCATTGGCGGTTTGACGTGGCATTATCCCGAGCCTGACATTCTGCAACTGGAATTCGTCCTGCCGGCCGGGTGTTTCGCCACCGCATTGGTGCGTGAACTCGTCGATCTGGTGCCGGTGGGGCAGACGGACAGCTCATGCGTATTCTGATTTCTAACGATGATGGGGTAACTGCACCCGGTATCGCCGCGCTGCATGCTGCGTTGGCGGATTACGCCGAGTGTGTGGTTATCGCACCGGATCAAGACAAAAGCGGCGCCAGCAGTTCGCTGACGCTCGACCGTCCGTTGCATCCGCATACCCTCGGCAATGGTTTCATCAGTATCAATGGCACACCGACCGACTGTGTTCACCTGGGGCTTAACGGCCTGTTGGAGCATGAGCCGGACATGGTGGTGTCGGGAATCAACCTGGGGGCCAACCTCGGTGATGACGTGCTGTATTCCGGAACCGTCGCTGCTGCGCTTGAAGGACGTTTCCTGCAGCGCCCGGCGATTGCCTTTTCGCTGGTGTCGAGGCAGGTAGAAAACCTCGCCACTGCTGCCCATTTCGCGCGCAAGCTGGTACAGGCTCAGGGCTTGCTGGATTTGCCACCACGGACGGTGTTGAACGTGAATATTCCCAACCTCCCGCTTGATCATATCCGTGGCATACAGCTGACCCGGTTGGGCCATCGCGCGCGCGCAGCGGCGCCCATGCAGGTCGTCGATCCCCGTGGCAAGTCGGGATACTGGATTGCCGCCGCAGGGGACGCCGAAGATGGCGGTCCAGGTACTGACTTCCATGCTGTCATGCAAGGTTATGTGTCGATCACGCCGTTACAGCTCGATCGCACCTTCAATGAGGCGTTCAGGAGTCTGGATGGTTGGTTGGAGGGGCTGCGCTGATGGCTCGTGAGCAGGACGATTTGCTACGACGGGGAATAGGCATGACTTCCCAGCGAACCCGCGAGCGCCTGATCCAACGGCTTTACGATGAGGGCCTGTCCAATCCCCAGGTATTGGAAGTCATTCGTCGTACACCACGGCATCTGTTCGTTGATGAAGCTCTGGCGCACCGTGCCTATGAAGACACAGCGCTGCCCATCGGCCATAACCAGACTATCTCCCAGCCTTATATGGTGGCTCGCATGAGCGAGTTGCTGTTGGCGGCAGGTCCGCTGGACAAAGTGCTGGAGATCGGTACCGGTTCCGGCTACCAGACGGCAGTACTGTCGCAGTTGGTTGAGCGGGTGTTTTCGGTGGAGCGGATCAAGGTCCTGCAGGATCGGGCCAAGGAGCGTCTGCAGGAATTGAACCTGCGTAATGTGGTGTTCCGCTGGGGCGATGGTTGGGAGGGCTGGCCAGCGTTGGCGCCTTACAACGGCATCATCGTCACCGCCGTGGCTACCGATATTCCTCAGGCACTGCTTGATCAACTGGCGCCTGGTGGGCGTCTGGTCATTCCAGTGGGAGCCGGAGAAGTACAGCAGTTGATGCTGATCATTCGTGAAGAACATGGCTTTGCCCGACATGTCCTGGGGGCGGTGCGGTTTGTACCGTTGCTCAATGGGCCACTGGCCTGAGCATTTATCGCCGCCTGGGTGAATTCTGTTTGCCGGGTTGTGTCTTAGTGCCGTATTGATCGGCAATGAGTGGGACGGCGATCAATGGCAACCTCTTGTGACTGTGTGTTGCGCTTTGCCAGCCGTAAAGCGCCTGCCTCCAGTTATACTTGCGTCATTTCATGCCTGAGCCAGGCAATTAATATCGTCAACCACCATAAAGGGAGCGGCGGGTGAGTCTCACAGTCATTGCGCAGCGTATGGGTATAACAAGCTTTCAGCGACTGATGATTGGCCTTGTCTTGAGTTCCTTGTTGGTCGGTTGTTCCAGCACCAAGTCCAGCAGTGTGGGTGTGGTTGAACGCAGTAATAATGCGGCGCCTCAGCGTCCAACTGTGACCACGGGACAATATGTAGTACGTCGCGGGGATACGCTGTTCTCCATCGCGTTTCGCTACGGCTGGGACTACAAGGCGTTGGCTGCTCGTAACAATATTGGCGAGCCCTATACCATCCATCCGGGGCAAACCATTCGTTTTGATGGTCGCACGGGTGTTGCGCCGACAACTGTGGTTACCAGCACCCAGTCTGGTGCATCGTCCTCCAGCAAGACCACGGTTATTCGTCGTCCGGCGGGGGCAACGACAGCCACCGCAACGGGCACTTCTACAGCTACTGCAAGCAAGCCGGCGCCCGCTCCGGTTACGCCTGCAGGCCCCGCTCCGACGGGCTGGGGCTGGCCTTCCAACGGTGTTCTGATTGGAAAATTCTCTTCAAACGGTAGTTTGAATAAAGGCATTGATATCGCCGGGGATTTGGGACAGCCTGTTTTAGCTGCGTCTGATGGGACGGTGGTTTACGCCGGGAGTGGCTTAAGGGGCTACGGCGAATTAGTCATCATCAAACACAACGAAACCTACGTCAGTGCTTACGGCCACAACCGCAAGCTATTGGTTCGGGAGGGACAGCAGGTCAAAGTCGGACAGACAATTGCCGAGATGGGATCAACTGGTACAGACCGGGTGAAACTGCACTTTGAGATTCGCCGACAAGGTAAACCTGTAGATCCGCTGCAATTCCTGCCACGTCGTTGATCCGTTACCAGCCTGTTCCGCTCACGTAGAGGGAACAGGCTCCAGCGTTGCCAAGGATTAAGGCGCCGCTTGAGCCTGAGGTCGAACTCACCAAAGGACTATAACAATGGCTCTCAGTAAAGAAGTGCCGGAGTTTGACATCGACGATGAAGTTCTCCTTATGGAGAGCAGTATCGATATGGATTCGATGTCGAATAATGAGGGGGCAACTCCACCTTCCGTTCGCGCCAAATCCAAAAGCTCCGCTTCACTTAAGCAACACAAGTACATTGATTACACGCGTGCCCTCGATGCAACGCAGTTGTACCTCAATGAAATCGGCTTTTCTCCATTGCTCTCTCCCGAAGAGGAAGTGCACTTTGCGCGTTTGTCGCAGAGTGGCGACCCCGCCGGGCGCAAGCGCATGATTGAAAGTAACTTGCGACTGGTGGTGAAAATTGCCCGGCGCTATGTCAATCGTGGATTGTCGCTGCTGGACCTGATTGAAGAGGGCAACCTCGGCCTGATCCGGGCAGTGGAGAAGTTCGACCCGGAACGCGGCTTCCGCTTTTCGACCTACGCCACCTGGTGGATTCGCCAGACCATCGAACGGGCGATCATGAATCAAACCCGGACCATCCGGTTGCCGATTCATGTGGTCAAAGAGCTTAACGTCTACTTGCGCGCCGCCCGTGAGTTGACGCAAAAACTCGATCATGAACCCTCTCCCGAAGAAATCGCCAACCTGCTGGAGAAGCCGGTGGCTGAAGTCAAACGCATGCTCGGTCTGAATGAGCGGGTTTCTTCGGTTGATGTCTCGCTGGGACCGGATTCGGATAAAACCCTGCTGGACACCTTGACTGACGATCGTCCAACGGATCCTTGTGAACTGTTGCAGGACGATGATCTGTCGCAAAGCATCGATCAATGGCTGTCCGAATTGACTGAAAAGCAGCGTGAAGTGGTGGTTCGCCGCTTTGGCCTGCGAGGTCATGAGAGCAGCACTCTTGAAGATGTTGGCCTGGAGATTGGCCTGACCCGTGAGCGGGTTCGACAAATCCAGGTTGAAGGCCTCAAGCGCCTGCGAGAGATCCTTGAGAAGAATGGGTTGTCCAGTGAGTCTCTATTTCAGTAGCTTCTGGAACTGACTCGCAAGAGCCCCGATCTGTTCGGGGCTTTTTATTGCGTGATTATTTTGACTCTGAGTTCTGGGATTCTGGTCAGGGTTGGGATTACTCTTCACTGGCGTGTAAGCAATAGATTACGTTTCCGTAAGTGTTCGGTTCTCGATTGCTTCAGACTTGCCTGAAATGCTTTAAGTGATTTTTTATATTGTTGATTTATAAGTATTTTTTAAGTCTTTCTGTTTGTGTTCGACAAGTTTTCCGGGGAATAGTGCGATTGCTCTTACCAGGGAATTCTCTAATATCAGCCCTGTGTCGACGGATAGACACAGCCATCAAGGACGATGGTCAGGACATCGCAGGAAGCGATTCATCAGGACGATGAAAAGGAACACAGGGACTAGGGAAAAATGTGGGCGGGTCATACCGCCCCTTTTTTTTGCCTGTCGAAAAGTCCCGAGGACAAGAGCCCTATTCCCAGAAATGCAAAAAGGCCCGCAAGGGGCCTTTTCAGGAACGCGGGGGCAATCAGCGTTCGAGGTCTTTGATCTTGCCTTTGACGCCATCCCACTCTGCGGCATCCGGCAACGATTCTTTCTTTTCAGTGATATTCGGCCAGATCTCTGCCAGCTCGACGTTCAGCTGAATGAACTCCTGCATCTCCTCCGGGACTTCATCCTCGGAGAAAATGGCTACAGCCGGGCATTCAGGCTCGCACAGCGCGCAGTCAATGCACTCATCCGGGTGAATCACCAGGAAGTTCGGCCCTTCGTAAAAGCAGTCCACCGGACAGACTTCTACGCAGTCGGTGTACTTGCACTTGATGCAGTTGTCGGTGACGACGAAGGTCATTTCTAATTCTCTCCTCAGGCGGCGGCAGCGGAGCCCCTACATGACGGGGTCGCCAGGTTTGGGAGCGATAGTCTGCGAACCAGGCTAATAGTCCGCAGCATCCCAAACCGCGCGAGATTCTAACAGCTTGAAGGCGTTCGCGTTAGATGCGTGTCTTCAATGTATAGAGCATTTCCAGTGCCCGGCGTGGTGTCAGGTCATCCAGATCCAGTTTGGCCAGTTCCTCGAGGACTGGGTGCGGCAGGCTGGCAAACAGGTCGCTTTGCTGCGGAACCGAGGCTTTGCCTGGCGCGGGGCGTGGTGTTTCATGGGGCAGGCTGGTGGTCTCCAGGCGGCTCAAATGTTCACGGGCTCGCCCGATGACAGCGCTGGGAACCCCCGCCAGCTGGGCTACCGCCAGGCCATAGCTCTGGCTGGCAGGGCCGGGCAATACATGGTGCAGGAAGACGATGCGCTCGTTGTGTTCAGTGGCATTGAGGTGCACGTTGGCCACCAGCGGCTCGCTTTCCGGCAGTACGGTCAGTTCAAAATAGTGGGTGGCGAACAGGGTGTAGGCCCGCAGATGGGCGAGACGTTCTGCCGCAGCCCAGGCCAGGGAAAGTCCGTCGAAAGTACTGGTGCCGCGGCCCACTTCGTCCATCAGCACCAGGCTGCGTTCAGTGGCGTTGTGCAGGATGTTCGCGGTTTCACTCATTTCCACCATGAAGGTCGAGCGACCGCCGGCCAGGTCGTCGCTAGAGCCGATCCGAGTAAAGATCCGATCCACCAGGGACAGCTCGCAGCTCGCCGCCGGGACAAAACTGCCGATATGGGCCAGCAGTACGATCAGCGCAGTCTGGCGCATGTAGGTGGATTTACCGCCCATGTTAGGACCGGTGATCACCAGCATCCGGGTGTTGTCGTCCAGATTCAGGTCGTTGGCCACAAAAGGTGTGGTCAATACTTGCTCCACCACCGGGTGACGGCCCTGGGTGATGCGCATGCAAGGCTCGCTGACAAAACGCGGGCAATTGAGGTCCAGGTTCAGCGCGCGTTCGGCCAGATTGCTCAGCACGTCCAGTTCCGCCAGGGCACCGGCGGTATCCTGCAGCGGCGGCAGATGGCTGATCAGGGTTTCCAGCAGCGCATCGTAGAGCATCTTTTCCCGGGCCAGGGCGCGGCTCTTGGCCGACAGCGCCTTGTCTTCAAACTCCTTGAGTTCCGGAGTGATGAAGCGCTCGGCGCCCTTCAGGGTCTGGCGACGAATGTAATCCGCCGGTGCCTGCTCGGCCTGTTTGCTCGGCAGCTCGATGAAGTAGCCATGAATGCGGTTATAGCCGACTTTGAGGTTGGCCAGACCGGTACGGGCTTTTTCCCGGGCTTCCAGATCGATCAGGAATTGCCCGGCGTTCTCGCTCAAGGATTGCAGTTCGTCGAGCTCGGCGTCGTAGCCGGTCTTGAGCACGCCGCCGTCGCGGATCACCGCCGGCGGGTTGTCGATGATCGCTTTGGCCAGCAGCGCGGCCAGTTCCGGGTAGGTGCTGGTGGTGACTGCCAGTTGCTTGAGGTGCTCTGCCTCCAGTTCGGTCATCGCCTCTTGCAGCTCTGGCAACGCTGCCAGGGCATCACGCAGGCGAGCCAGGTCCCGAGGACGGGCATTGCGCAAGCCGATTCGCGCGAGAATCCGCTCGATATCGCCGATTTCCTTCAACTGCGGCTGCAGCCGTTCGAAACGGTAGCCGTCCAGCAGGCAGGTGATCGAGGACTGACGCGCCTGCAAGACCTTGAGATCCCGTAGCGGGCGGTTCAGCCAGCGGGTCAGCAGACGGCTGCCCATGGCGGTCTGGCAGCGATCGACTACCGATTGCAGGGTGTTGTCGCGTCCACCGGCCAGGTTGGTGTCCAGCTCCAGGTTGCGGCGACTGGCACCGTCCAGCACCACCGTGTCGTCCAGGCGTTCGTGCCGCAGGCTGCGCAAGTGGGGCAGGGCGGTGCGCTGGGTTTCCTTGGCGTAGCTCAACAGACATCCGGCGGCGCCGATGGCCAGGGTCAGGGTCTCGCAACCAAAGCCCTTGAGGTCTTGGGTGGAGAATTGCTGGCAGAGGCTCTTGTGGGCCGAGTCGCGCTCGAAGTCCCAGGGGGCGCGACGTCGAACACCCCGGCGCTTTTCCGCCGGCAGGCCTTGTGGCCAGTCATCAGGGATCAGCAGCTCCACTGGATTGATGCGTTCCAGCTCCGCCAGCAAGTTTTCCCAACCCTTGATTTCCAGGACGCTGAAATTGCCGCTGGTGATGTCCAGCACCGCCAGGCCGAACAAGCGCTCATCGCCCAGCACGGCCGCGATCAGGTTGTCGCGGCGTTCGTCCAGCAGGGCTTCGTCGCTGACGGTGCCCGGGGTAATGATGCGCACCACCTGACGTTCCACGGGGCCTTTGCTGGTGGCCGGATCACCCACTTGCTCGCAGATGACCACCGACTCGCCGAGCTTCACCAGCTTGGCCAGGTAACCTTCGGCGGCGTGGTAGGGAATGCCACACATGGGAATTGCCTGTCCCGCCGACTGTCCGCGTGCCGTCAGGGTGATGTCCAGCAGCTTGGCGGCCTTCTTTGCGTCTTCATAGAAGATCTCGTAGAAGTCGCCCATGCGGTAGAACATCAACTGATCAGGGTGCTGGTTCTTGAGGCGCCAGTACTGCTGCATCATCGGCGTGTGGGAGGACAGATCGGAGGTATTTTTACTCATTGGTATTTAGGCGGATTCGTTGAATGGGTGAAGCAAAGGAGCGCTGGGCCCGGCTTTTTGCAGATGGCGGCAAGGTTACCATGGGCGCCCTGGCCTCGCAGACACCAAGGCACTACTGCGTTTGTCCGGTAAATGCAGCACAAATATGCAAAACAGCATTTGTCATGGGCTAAAAGTTCGAGCACTATGCGTTCTATGCAAATACGCAATGTTTCTACCGTCTTAAGAGAGCTGCTGGATCGTGATGGAATCTCCCCCACGGAGCTTCACCGTCGGACTGGTGTGCCTCAATCCACCCTCTCGCGGATTCTCAGCGGGAAGATCGTCGATCCTTCGGATAAACACATCTCGCGGATCGCTGAATACTTCCAGGTGAGCACCGACCAATTGCGCGGGCGCGTGGATATCGCGCCTGCCCGGGTTGCTGCGCCCCGCGACGAGATTCATTCGGAACTCAAGGACATAAGCCTGTGGGACGACGATACCCCTGTCGATGACGACGAGGTGTCGGTTCCTTTTCTGCGTGAGGTTGAATTGGCTGCTGGATCAGGAAGATTCGTCATCGAGGAGAGCGAGCGCGCCAGCCTGCGCTTCGGCAAGCGCAGCCTGCGGCACAACGGCGTGCAGTTCGATCAGGCCAAATGCGTCACGGTGCGGGGCAACAGTATGTTGCCGGTGCTGCGCGATGGTGCCACGGTCGGGGTCAATGCTGGCAAGTGCGCCATCGGCGATATCGTCGATGGCGACCTGTATGCGATCAACCACAATGGCCAACTGCGAGTGAAGCAGCTGTATCGCTTGCCCACCGGGATTCGCCTGCGCAGCTTCAACCGCGATGAGCATCCGGATGAGGACTACAGCTTCCAGGAAATCCAGGAGGAGCAGATCAGCATCCTCGGTCACGTCTTCTGGTGGGGCATGTACGCCCGCTAAGCCATCACTGTCAGACAAAGCCCGCCACTGAGCGGGCTTTTTTTCGCCCTCGAAAAATCCCCCCCCGCCCTGCATCTATGCGGCTCTCATGCATTCGCGCAATTCGCATGCATAAATAAATGCATTTACGCATTGACTGCATATGCACGAATGCATATTATCCATCTCAAGCCGTTCAACAACGGCTGCAACGACGCTCTTTAGTGGCAAAGCAAAGGCAGCGATGAACCGGCCTCGACGGTTCAGAGGGTTGGCAACTGACCCGGGTGTGCAGCGTAAAGCACCAGAAGCAGTTATCCGGCGGACAGGGTCGCGGTCGGAGGAACAATTTGAATGGGTCCGTACCGCACCAGTCGTGCCGAAAGACCAAGGTTTGCATTACTGAAAAGCCCGGGCGACCGGGCTTTTTGGAATGCCTGCCTAACGTGGGCCACCAACAGACAGGGACCCCTTGAAACATCGTTATCAGCCTTCTATCAACTGGCCATCTCGCTGGCCTCAATCCGCACGGGAGACGTGAATGACAAACGAGCAACAAGCGTTGCTGGACATGCCGATCTGGCTGGTCATCGTCCTGGCGCTGGTCGGTGGCGTTTCCGGCGAAATGTGGCGCGCCGACAAGGAGGGCGCTCGTGGCTGGTCGCTGCTGCGGCGCCTGGCGCTGCGCTCCGGAGCCTGCGTGGTCTGCGGGGTCTCGGCGATCATGCTGCTGTATGCCGCCGGCGTCTCGATCTGGACCGCCTGCGCCTTCGGCTGCCTGACCGCCATGGCCGGCGCCGACGTCGCCATCGGCCTTTATGAGCGCTGGGCGGCCAAGCGCATCGGGGTTTGCGAACCGCCTTCACGGGATTCGAACTCGGATCGGCCTTGAGCCCCGATCGGCTTCGGCCCTCAACAAGGTCCACCGGCCCAGGCCCCTGTGACTAGGCTGCCTCGCTCTTATTCTGGAACTAGACAATGAACGAACTGACCCAGCTAAAAGACGCCATCACGTCCACGATCAAGCTGGCGATGCCCCATCTGCAGACGGTTGAGGCATTCCCCAAGGCGTTTGAAGGCGCCACTGAGCCGGCGCTCTACTTTGCCGTCACCGGCCTGGACCAGGCAGCCGACCCGGGTGACGGTCGCTGTTGCATGCGGGCCACTTTGGAGGCCCGGGTACGGGTTGACCCCGAGCTTGCACAGGCACCTTTGCAGGCGGCCATTCTGGCGGCTCAGTTAATCGAGCTGCTGCGTTGTCAGCAGTGGGATCTGGACTTTGTCGAAGGCGCGACGGCCGTGTGGGCCAAGCCTGTTGGTACGGCTGCAGAGTCGGTTTACCGCGCCGAGTGGATCGTGCAGTGGCAGCAGCTTATCTACCTGGGTCAGGAGCAATGGCCCTGGCCGAATCAACCACCGGGCACGCTGGTGTTGGGTTTCAGTCCCGACACTGGCTCCGGTCATGAGGGCGGCTACCAGTCGCCGGAGCACATGGCGTGAGTTACGTGTCTGCAACCCACGACCGCATGATTGCCGGCCTGATCCTGCCTTGCAGCGTGGTCGGCGTGGATCTGGCTGCCGGCCTGGTGCGGGTGTCCGATGGCGCCGGCTGGACCAGCGCCTGGGTGCGCTGGCACAGCCAGGCCGCCGGCAAGGCCCGGCACTGGCGGGCGCCGAGCCTGGGGGAGCAGGGCGTGCTGATCAGCCCCAGCGGCGAGCCGGCCCAGGGCACCTTCGTTCCCGGCCTGTATGGCAACGCCGGTCCCCAGCCGGACAACCGTGACCACGTCGAGGTCTGGCGTTTCGAGGATGGTGGCTCGCTGGTCTATGACTGGCAGGCCAAGAGTTACAGCATCAGCCTGCCCAGCGGCACGGTGACCATTCAGGTCGGCGGCAGCTCGGCGGTGGTGACCGACAGCGCCCTGACCGGCAAGGCCGACAGCATCACCCTGACCGGAGCGATCACCTTGAATGGCGATGTGCACATCAACGGTGGGAGCTTGAAGCACAACGGGGTCAACGTCGGCTCGACCCATACCCATCTGGGTGTGATGCCGGGTCCCGGTTCAACTGCAACGCCGCAGTGACCCATGCGGGTCGTGGCCCTCACGACTCAGCGCTCACGTCTCACCTATCACCGAACACCCCATCAACCCGCCCCGAGCGGCTTTTTTGTACCCGGAGATACCTATGGCCACCCCTAAGAAAACTCCCGGTCGCCCTGTGGGCGCCGGCACTGTGGTGTTTCGCGACACCCTTTACACCTCGCGCAATTTGATCCTGCCGGATGGCCGCCAGTTGCGGGTTGCCCAGGGACAGGTGTCGGTAAAGGCCGGCGACCTTGTCGCCCTGGACTACCTGAACGCCCACCCGGATCTGCAAGCGCAGGAGTGACACGATGATCGGAATGGATCGCCGTACCGGCCTGTCGCTGTCCGGCATCGAGCATGTGCGGCAGTCCATCGAGGACATTCTGACCACGCCGCTGGGCAGTCGGCGGATGCGCCCGGAGTACGGCAGCAACCTGCGCCGCTACGTCGACTTGCCGGTAACCGGCGGGTGGAAAAGTGCGGTGCAGGCCGAAGTGGCCCGAGCGCTGTTGCGCTGGGAGCCCCGGCTGAAGCTGGAACGGGTAAGAGTGGTTGCGGTGGTGGGTGGTCAGATCAGTTTTCAACTGACCGGCCAGTACCTGGGTGATAGCGCGGTTTTGGAGGTGACGGCATGAGTACGTTGGACTTGTCGGCGCTGCCGGCGCCGCAGGTGCTTGAGGCCCTGGATTTTGAGGCCTTGTACCAAGGCAAGCTGGCCACCTTTCGCCGGCATATGGGCGATAACTGGACGGCCAACCTGGAAAGCGACCCGGTGAGCAAACTGCTGGAGCTATCGGCCTACGGCGATATGCAATTGCGGGCCCGGGTCAACGATGCAGCCAAGGCGCTGCTGTTGGCCCATGCCAAGGGCACGGACCTGGATCACCTGGCGGCCAACGTCAAACTGCAGCGCCTGGTGATCCTGCAGGGTGACCCGCAGGCGGTGCCGCCGGTGGAGGAGGTCAAGGAAGCCGACGACGCTCTGCGCGAGCGCGTGCAATTGGCCTATGAAGGACTGACCACGGCCGGCCCGCGCAACAGCTACATCCTGCATGCCCGTAACGCTTCTGCACTGGTAGCAGACGCCGAGGCCGAAAGCCCGGCACCGGCCCGGGTGACGGTCACGGTGCTGAGCCTGGAGGGAAATGGCGCGGCCAGTCCTGACTTGCTGGCGACCGTTGCCGCAGCCCTCAACGATGAAGACGTGCGACCGCTCGGCGACCGGGTCACGGTCCAGAGTGCCCAAGTCTTGCCGTATCGCATCGACGCGGTGCTGCACATGAAGGGCTCCGGCCCGGAAGGTGACGCTGCCCTGGCAGAGGCCGAGCGCAAGCTGGCTGCCTGGGTCAACCCACGCCGGCGCCTGGGCATCGAGGTGGCCCGTTCGGCCATTGATGCGCAGTTGCATGTGGCCGGCGTGGCTCGGGTCGATCTGGCGGGTTGGCAAGACATCACCCCGACCAAGGCTCAAGCGGCGTATTGCACTGGTTACAGCGTCACGCTGGGGAGCTGAGATGACCAGCCTATTGCCGATCAATAGCACGCCGCTGGAGCGCGCCCTTGAGGCGGCCAGCGCAGGCGATACCGCCATCATGCTGCGCACCCTGTACAACCCGTCCACCTGCCCGGTGCATCTGCTACCGCAGTTGGCCTGGGCCTGGTCGGTGGATCGCTGGGACCCGCGCTGGTCCGAGACGGTCAAGCGCAACGCCATTCGTGCCTCGTACTTCATCCACGCTCGCAAAGGCACCATCGGTGCACTGCGCCGGGTGGTGGAACCGCTGGGCTACCTGATCGAAGTGGTCGAATGGTGGCAGACGGTCCCTGAAGGCGAACCGGCCACCTTTGCCCTGAAAGTCGGCGTTCTGGACACCGGTATCACTGAGGAAATGTACCAGGAGCTGACCCGGCTGATCGACGACGCCAGGCCCGTCAGCCGGCACATGACTGGCCTGGCCATCAGCCTGGAAAGCTCCGGAGTGATTGGTCTTGGCGCCTATGAATATCAGGGCGAAGACATCGACGTTTACCCCCCGACACCCCGCGATATCGAAGTGACCGGCCGTTATGGCCAGGTCATGTGTATTGATGAAACAGACACCCTGGATGTGTACTCATGATTGATTCCAACAGTCAGTTCTTTGCCATTCTCACGGCGGTGGGCGAGGCGAAACAGGCCAACGCCACGGCCCTGGGCACGCCCTGGACCTTCAAGGAAATGGCGGTCGGCGATGCCAACGGCACCGACCCCATCCCGAACCGGGCTCAGACCAAGCTGATCAACGAATGGCGCCGCGCTCCGGTCAACCAGGTGCGCACCGACCCGGCCAACCCCAACATCATCATCACCGAACAAGTGATCCCGCCTGATGTTGGCGGTCGCTGGATTCGTGAGATCGGCCTGTTCGATGCCGACGGTGACCTGGTGGCGGTAGCCAACTGCGCCCCGAGCTTCAAGCCCCTGTTGGCCCAGGGCACCGGCAAGACCCAAGTCATCCGCATGAACTTCATCGTCGCCAACACCGCGCAGATCGTGTTGAAGATTGATCCGGCGGTGGTGCTTGCTACCCGCCAGTATGTGGACGACTCCCTGGCTGCTGCACTTCCGGCGGATAAGGTGGCTGGTACTTATCGGCAAGTCACGATCGATAAACGAGGCCTAGTTGTTAGTGGTATCAACCCCACAACTCTGTCTGGTTATGGGATTGCTGATGGGGCAACAAAGGCAGAGCTGACTAGCGCAGTCAGCAAGCTCCTTCCCATAACGGGTGGACGGTTGAATGGCTCAATATTACTGTCGAGTGAAGGTAGCGACTCTCCGGAGTTCGGTTGGGTGACGCCCAGCAGCGAAGCCCGCATGGATCTTCTGAATGACAATGTGAGGATTTTTGCAAATTATGGCGGGGAAACAATAACGCCGCTTCTTCTGAGCCTTGCCAACAAGTCCGCAACCGTCTTTGGCAACTTGCTATGGGACGCCGCCAATTTTGACCCGACACGCAAAGCAGACAAGGCGACCACCCTTGCGGGATACGGCATCACCGATGCATTGCCGGCCAACCGTTTTATCTACTCTCCAAATGCCCCTAAACCAACTGACGGTTCGGTTGGTACGCTTTGGCTGCAATACGAGGAACCATAATGAACTTCCACGTAAAGCTGGATGGAGGTTACCGACCTGGTGTTATGCCTTATGTAAAGCTTGCAGATGGCTGGCGAGAAGGGGCAGAGCTGTTCATCAAAACCGAAAGTGGGTGGCGCACGGTCTGGCGTCGAACCGTTGTGTTTATCAACACAGTAGAACGAGCAGGTGCGAGCATTTTTGACCTCATGGGCAAGCCGACCAAGGCGCGACGTTATCTCTTTATCAACCGGGCAATGATTTACGGCGGTGGTACGGGGTTTTCATTGAGAACGGGAGTCTTTCCACCAGGCTCCACGCTAAAAATCGTCAATGAACACTACATCCGTGGTGCGGGTGGCGCGGGGGCTTATCCCGCTCGGCCTTTGCCAGGCGCCACAGCTGTTGTTCTTGATTTTCCTGCAACGCTCGATAACCGCAATGGCTACATTTTCGGTGGCGGAGGTGGCGGCGGGGATGCCTACTGGCCCAACGTACTGCATACCGGAGGTGGCGGTGGCGCGGGACGTCCTGGCGGCGCAGGTGGCGGAATGTATCAAGTTTCTACTTACGGCTATGGCTACCCAGCGGCAGGCAGTTTGGATGCTGGTGGCGCTGGGGGCTGGTATACAGCCGGATGGAACGGTGGCGCAGGCGGCGCTCCTGGTAGCCCCGGTGCAGCGTCGACCAATGCACCTGGTGCTGGTGGCTATTCGATTGAGAAAAATGGCAACAACTTGATCTTTGAAGGGGGCAACAGCCCTGATCGAGTAAAGGGGAATATCTTGTGAGTGGATTTAAAGTTCTCTCTGTGTCGGCTACCGCTGGCACCATGCTTGTCGACTGGGGAAATGTGACGTTAAACCACTACATCCCCCAAGAAATCTTAACTAACCCTGACATCGACTCGGTGGCATTGGCAAAAGTCATCGAAGGTATGCGGCCGGCACCAGCTGTCACGTTGCCGCTGCCTGATGCGCTCCACGCTATGGTTGAACCTTTCAACCTGGGGGAGGATGAACGAATCTGGCGAGCTGCCGAGTTGGCGGCCGTTACATGGCTGCGCGACCGCCATCGAGATCAGCTTGAAATCAAAGTGCCTACTGCCCTTTCGGACAATCAGTACAACGAGCTGCTTGTGTACATGCAATCCCTACGCGACTGGCCGCAATCCCCGGACTTTCCACAGATTGAACATCGCCCGGTGGCGCCGCCCTGGATCGCCGAACAAACCCAATAAACGCCCCGCACCGCCGGGGCGTTTTCTTTCCCGCTTTCCCTTAACTCAACATCCCTTACAGCCCCCTTCACCCGGGGCTTTTTCATGTCTGGAGTTTATCCATGAGTGGTTTTTTCCACGGCGTTACCGTTACTAACGTCGACACCGGCACGCGCACTATTTCGCTGCCGTCGTCTTCGATCATCGGCCTGGTGGACACCTTCACCGAAGGCCCGACCGCCGCTGCCAAGGTCAATGACCTGCTGCTGATCACCAACGAGCGTGAGGCCATTGCGGCCTGGGGCCCGGATGCGGCCATCACCAAGGCCTGTCAGGCCATCTATCAGCGGGCTAAGGCGGTGATCGTCGCTTGTGGCGTGGCCAAGATGACCGACGCGGCCGAGCAGACTTCGGCGATCATCGGCGGGGTGCTGGCCGACGGTAAGCGTACCGGTCTGCAGGCGCTGCTGGACGGCAAGAGCCGTTTCAACGCCCAGCCACGTCTGCTGGTCACCCCCAAGCACAGTTCGACCCTGGCCATCGGCACCGCCCTGGTGGCCCTGGCCGACAAGCTGCGTGGCCTGGCCATTCTCGATGGTCCCAATACCACCGACGAAGCGGCCATGGCCTACGCCAAGAACTTCGGCGCCAAGCGCGCCTATATGGTCGACCCGGGTGTTCAGCACTGGGACAACGGCGCCAATGCCACCGTCGATGCGCCGGCATCGGCCTGGGTTGCCGGTCTGTTTGCCTGGACCGACAACGAGTACGGCTTCTGGGCCTCGCCGTCGAACAAGGAGTTCGTCGGCATCACCGGCACCAAGCGGCCGATCGAGTTCCTCGACGGCGATGAAACCTGCCGCGCCAACCTGCTGAACAACGCCAACATCACCACCATCATTCGTGATGCGGGCTTCCGCCTGTGGGGCAACCGCACGCTGTCCAGCGATCCGAAATGGGCCTTCGTCACCCGGGTGCGGACCATGGACATCGTCATGGACGCCATCCTCTTCGGCCACAAATGGGCCGTGGACCGCTCGATCACCGCGACCTACGTCAAGGACGTCACCGAGGGCCTGCAAGCGTTCATGCGTGATCTGAAGAACCAGGGCGCGATCATCAATTTCGAGGTCTACGCCGACACCGAGCTCAACACCGCCAGCCAGCTGGAGCAGGGCAAGGTGTACTGGAACATCCGCTTCACCGACGTACCGCCCGCCGAAAACCCCAACTTCCGGGTCGAGGTCACCAACCAGTGGTTGACCGAAGTCCTCGACCAAGCCGCTTAAGGAGCCGCAGTAATGGCAATGATTCCCGAAACCCTGGCGAACATGAACCTGTTCGTCGATGGCATCAGCTTTCAAGGCGACGTGCCGAGCCTGACCCTGCCCAAGTTGACCCTCAAGACCGAGGAACACCGCGTCGGTGGCATGGATGTGCCGGTGGAACTGGATATGGGCATGGAGAAACAAGAGGCCGGCTTCACCACCACCGGCGTGCGCCGCGAGTCGCTGAAGATGTTCGGCCTGGCCGATGGCAGCGGCTTCAACGGTGTGTTCCGTGGCGCCTTCAAGGGCCTCAAGGGCAAGGTCACCCCGGTGATCGTGACCCTGCGCGGCCTGCTCAAGGAGGTCGACATGGGCGACTGGAAATCCGGCGACAAGGCCGAGATCAAGCACAACGTGGCCCTGACCTACTACAAGCTGGAAGTCGACGGTCGCCTGATCTACGAGATTGATGCCCTGGGCATGAAGCGTGTGATCAACGGCGTCGACCAGCTCGCCGCTCAACGTTCGGCCCTGGGCCTGTAAGGAAGACACCTCATGTCTCAAGCAATCGACAAGACCCCGGCCTGGATGACCCTGAGCAGCGACAGCGTGGTGGTGGCGCTGAGCAAGCCGGTAGAGATGAACGGCGTGGTCTGCGACCGGCTCACCCTGCGAGCGCCGACGGTGCGTGATGTGCGCGCCGCCAGTGCGGCCGGCGTTGGTGACGATGAACAGCGCGAGCTGATGCTGTTTGCCAGCCTCGCGCAAATCAGCACCAAGGACCTGGAGAGCATGGCACTCAAGGACTATCAGCGCCTGCAGGCCGGCTATTTTCGCCTGGTGCAAGACGACGAGCTTTGATCCGGCGGTGATGAAGGTGGCGGCGAAACGGCTCGCTCGCGAGCTGCATTTCGCCGCTGAGGAAATCATGACCATGAGGTTTTCCGACATGGTCTGGTGGCTCACGGATTGAGCCCGTCACCCAAGGATCAGGAGAAGCACATGGCGAACAAACTGGTATCGGGGCTGGTGGTAGTGGGTACTGCCCTCAGTTCGACCTGGGACGCCGCCTTCAAGACGGTGGAAGGCCGGATCAAGCAGCTGGAACAGCAGGGCAGCAAGGCCAGGGTGCTGGAAAAGACCATTGGCCAGACCCTGCGCCTGCAGGATGAATGGAAAAAGGCCCATGACACCGGCGCCGCTTCCGCGGCCGGGCTGTTGCGCCGGTTGGAGGAGAGCCGGGATGGGCTGCGCCGGCAGGGGATTCAGGTGCACAAGCTGCGCCAGGAATATCAAGCGCTGGGCAATGTAGCGCGGGGCTCGGCGCTTCAGGCCCGAGGACTGCAGCAGGTTGCCCAGGGCAAGGCCGACTTCAAGGCGGCTTATGACTGGGCAAAGTTTGGCGTCGATAAGCTCCGCGCCCCGGTCAAGATCAGTGCTGATTATCAAGCGCTGATCCGCGACATGGCGATCAAGGCCAATGTGGTCAACCAGCCTCAGGAAGCGCAGCTGAGCCGCACCGTCATTCAGACCTCCCGTGACACGGGCATGGCCCGTAACGATGTGGCGGCTCTGGTGAGCCAGATGATGGCCAGCGGCATGTCGCTGGACAAGGCGCAAGGCTACACAGGGCTGGCCGCCAAGTTTGCAGTGGGGCAGGGCGCGAGTGTCGACGATACCGCGAAGCTGATGCGGGCCCTGGAGCTGAAGGCTGGGATCAGCGATCCCAAGGTTATGGAGCAGGCTCTTGAGGCCATCGCCCTGCAGGGGCAGGCCGGCAATTTCGAGGCGGCCGACATGGCGCGCTTGCTCCCGGCGCTGCTCAAGAGCGCGAGCGCGGAAGGACTCACCGGCATGGAGGCGGTGAGTCAGTTGGGGTCCATGCTGCAAGTGCAGATGAACACTGCGGGCAGTGCTGATCAGGCCGCTGGCCAATTGCAGAACTGGATCGAGAAAATCGGCTCCAGTGAGGCGGTCAAGGCTTATGAAGACGCTGGCATTGATTATCAGGCTTCGCTGAACACCGGTATCCAGAAGGGCATGTCGAGCCTGGAGGCGAGCTTTGCCCTGGCCATGCGTTACGTCAGGGCCATCGACCCGGCCAAGGCGGCGAAGATGGCCGAGGCCCAGGCGAAGATCAGCCAGGAAACAGACCCGGCCAAGGCCAAGGCCATGCTTGAGGCTTTGGAAGAGTCCCTGCGTACCGGTGACCTGTTTACCGATATGCAGATCAAGGCGGCCTTGCTGGCCCAGACCCAGGGCCGGCAGCAGTATGAGCAAGTGAAGAAGGACTCGTTGAGCGCCTCGGCTGTTCTCGACAAGAACCTGGCCGAGCGTCGACAAGCCTCCGCGCAATTGTGGAAGGAGAGCGAGCAGGCGGTCGACGATGGCATGCGTGCGGTGGGAGAGGCCCTGCAACCGGCGACGGATCTGGTGGCCAAAAACATCACGGTTGTGGTTGGCAAGCTGACCGAACTGGCAGAGCAGAACCCATCGTTGGTGCAGGGTGTGGTTGCCCTGGGCGCTGCTTATGTCGCGGTGAAAAAGCTCATGGCCGTCTACACCATGGGCAAGGGCCTGATCAATGTCTTGCGTGGTGGGTTGAAGGTTGACCCCAACGTTGTCCAGCGCGTGTTTGTCACCAATGCGCTGGGAATGGGCGCGGGTGATTTCGACGTGGACGGTGGTAGGAACAAGAAGGGCAACAAAGGCGGCAATGGCCCCGGTGGTGCAAGACCCAAGCGTGGCGTGCTCGGTCGCATTGTCCAGACACTGAAAAATGTATTCAGCCCTGGCAATTTGAGTCGCCTTGCCAATGCTGGGATGAGAGTCGCCCAGGTTGTCGGAAGCGGCTTGAAGTCTCTGTGGAGTAACGGCAAGAAGTTATTCAAGCGGGGTGGTGCCCTGTCGATACTGGATGCCGGTCTGCAGATCGCAGACACCTATCAGAATGCCAAGACCCGCGATGAGAAGGCCGAAGGCTATGGCGGTGCGCTCGGAGGTTTAGCAGGCACATTGGCCGGGGCCAAAGCGGGGGTTGTTGCCGGGGCTGCCATTGGCTCTGTCGTGCCAGGCCTTGGAACAGCCATTGGCGGCGCCATAGGTTCCGTCATCGGTGGCGCTCTTGGTTACTGGGGCGGTGGAGCCTTGGGCTCCTATGCTGGCAAGGCGATGTTCGGCTCCGACGACTCGCTCAAGAGAATGCCCGCAGCCGGTCCGCTGATGATGCGCAACGCCGGGCAGAACATCCCGCCGGTAATGGGCGATATCGCCAAGTCCTTCCAGCCGGGGCAGACACCTCCGCTGATGGGGCAGGCCGTGCGTTCGATGGCCAGCCCGTCGCCGTCGGCATCGACCTCTTCGCTGCTCAAACCGGCGGAGCCGTTCACATCGGCGACGCCACCTTCGATCGAACAGCAGTTCAGCTTCGCGCCTTATCTGTCGATTTCGGTGCAGGGCGATGTCAGAGATCCGGCGCAATTGGCCCGGGAGCTGGAACCCTATCTGCGCTTTCAGTTCGACGAATACAGCCGTCAGGCGGCAGGTCGTCAGTTGTTCGACGCGGCACACGTTTAAGGAGGCGGCATGGCCTATATGGAACAGCTGCAATCGGGGCTCACGTCCCTGGTGGCGGCAGCGGAGGCGGGGCGGCGCAGCGCCGATGAAATGCTGGGGCCCATGAACGGCGCCATCAGCGACATCACTGGCGCCGCCTCGGAGCTGGAAAATCTGCCCTGGGTCGGCCCGGTGCTGGGCGCCAAGCTGCAACGCACGATGCGCAGCATCGGCGCGGCGCAGTCGGCGGTGGGTGAAGTCGCGGCCAAGTACAGCCAGGCCGTGACCGTGGCGGGGCAGATGCAGCAGCGTCTTGGCGCCTTGCAGGAGCAGGTGGCCAAGGCCGGCGCGGCGATCAACCGCATCGGCGGGCAGATCAGCCCGGCCCTGGGCAATATCTTTCCTTCCGGCGCGCTGGCGCCTCAGGACACCCCGGCGGCGGAGGCGGTGAAACCCTTCCCGCACCTGCTGATTCTGCAGCCCCTTGGGGCCGCGGCCGAGCCGTTCTACTTCAACCTCGATACCGCGGCCTTCGATGAGTTGCGCCGGCAAACCGGCTTTCGCTGGGCGGCCCAGGAGCGCCTGAGCCGCAGCATCGCGCAGCAGGCGGTGGGGCAGGGCGACGACAAGATCTCCCTCAAGGGCGCGATCTTTCCCGGGTTCAAGGGTGGGTTGGGGCAGTTGCAGGCGTTGCGCAGCATTGGCCGGCGCTTGCAGCCCCTGAGTCTGACCACGGGCTACGGTGAAGTGCTGGGCACCTGGTGCCTCACCAGCATCGACGAGGAACAGAGCCACCTGCTGGCGGGCGGCATTCCCCGCAAACAAGGGTTTTCACTGGAGTTTGTGAGCTATGGCAACGACCTGCAGAACCTCTGACGGTGATCTGCTCGACACCCTGTGTCATCGCTACTACGGGCACCTCAATGGCAGCGTCGAGGCGGTGCTGGACGCCAACCAGGGCCTGGCCGATGAGCCACAACCCTTTCGGGCCGGGGTACTGATCCTGCTACCGGAGCTGCCGATTCGCACAGAGGCGATGGTTCAGCTATGGGACTGACCTTGCCTCCACTCAACAGACCCCGCTGCGTGCGGGGTCTTCATTTTCTGGAGCACAGGCCATGACCCCGGTCTTTCGTATCCTCGCCGATGGCCGCGACATCACCGCGCAGATCAATGACCGGCTGCTGACCCTGCGCACCCTGGACAAACCGGGAATGGAAGCGGATGAGTTCGAACTGCGCATCGATGACCGTGACGGTGCGGTCGCCTTGCCCAGTCGTGGCGCCGCCATCGAAGTGTTCCTCGGCTATGCCGGGCAGGCATTGACCCGCCTGGGGCGCTACACGGTGGATGAAGTGGTGGTCAACGGACCGCCGGATTCCATCGAGATCCGCGGCAAGGCCAGCGACATGCGCGGCAGTGGCAAGACCACCCGCAGCGGCAGCTGGGAGAACGTGGCGCTGGCGCAGATAGTCCGCGATCTGGCGGCCCGCAACGGTTGGCAGCCGGTCTGTCCGGTGGCGACCAAGGTGCCGCGGATCGACCAGCTCAACGAGTCCGACTTCAACTTCATCACCCGCCTGGCCCGGCAGTACGACTGTACCGCCAAGGTGGCCGAAGGCAGGTTGCTGGTGCTGCCCCGGCAGTCTGGATTGAGTGCCAGCGGCAAGGCCCTGGGCGTTGTCAGCCTCAGCCGTCGCGACGTCAGCCGCTATCAGTTCCGCCTCAGTGACAGCAGCACCCACAAGGCGGTGCAGACCAAGCATCAGGACCCGAAGAGCGGCACGCTCAAGGTCATCGACCTGGGCAACAGCGACTCACCGGCCAGCGTGCCGGCGGTGCACATCGATCGGCACCTGTACCCCAACAAGTCCGCCGCCGAGCAAGCGGCCAAGGCCCGCTTGGCGGCCTTCAACCGCAGCAGCGCCAGCCTGCGCCTGGAAATGCCCGGGCGCACCGATCTGTTTGCCGAGCGCCTGATCAATGCCCAGGGCTTCAAAGCCGGACTGGACGGCGAGTACCTGGTGGACTCGGTGGAGCAGCTGTTCAACCCGTCGGGGTGGAGCACCACGGTCGAATGTAACGGCGGCAAACAAGGCAAGGCCAAAGCCAAGGCCAAGAAAACCCCCGCCAAAAAACCACTCAGGGTGGTGCAGCTTTAACCCTTCAGTGGTGCCGCGAGCATCCTCGCGAGCGGCTCATTCGGATCGTCCCCGATCCAGCATTCACTTCCTTTCAATCCACGCGGAAAGTCCGCAGGAGCATTCATGAATCCAGGCTTCAGCAGCCCGGCCTCGAAGCGAGGCATCCGGCATTTTTTTCAGGCATTGATCGCTGGCTGCACTCTGTTGCTGGCAACCGCAGCCCATTCCGGGCCCTTTGTTCTGGCCTACACCGATGGCCAGGTCGAAGCGTCCTACAGCAACCTGCAAGCGTTCCACCGCCACCTTTCTGCTGTCGGTCTGGGCAGCATCTACGGGCTGACCGTCACCGGCCAGTTGCACCAGGAAGGGATGAACCCAACCAGCGAAAACATCATTCGCTTCGCCCAGTCCAAGTCCCTGCCGCTGTACCCCACCGTCTCCGACTACAACGAAGGCATTGCTGATTTCGACCCGGCGATTTCCCACTCCATCGTCAACGACAAGAGCTTGAGTGCCGGCAGCATCAAGCAACTGGTGAGGCTGGCCAAGGAGGGCGGTTTTGCCGGGATCAACCTGGACTTCGAAAAGGTCGAACCGAGGAATGCCAAGGCCTTTTCCGCCTATGTCAAAGCCCTGGGCAACGCACTGCATGCCAGCGGCAAGAAACTGATCATCAGCGTCCCGCCCAAGTCCAGCGACCGCGAGCCCGAGTACCTGCAAGGCTACGACTACAAGGCCCTGGGCGCGGCGGTGGATTACTTCCAGGTCATGACCTACGACCAGGTCGGCCCCGGCTGGAGCAGTGGCGGTTTCCACGACGAAGCCTGGCCCGGCCCCGTGTCCGGTGCCGACTGGCAGCAGATGCTGCTCAGCTACGCCGTGTCGCAAGTTGCGCCGAGCAAGGTCCTGGCCGGGCTGCCGGCCTACGGTCAGGACTACAGCATTGGCAATCGAGTGCACTGGTCGGCCTATCAGGAAGTGATTGCCGAGCACCGCGCCGTCGCCCACCGGGACGCCGCTTCCGCAACGCCTTACGCCACCTGGGGGCCGCTCAAGAGCTTCGCCGATGGCGTGGAGTGGACCCCGGAGCGCGCGCAACCGGTGCTCTGGTACGACGATGCCGCGAGCATCAAGACCAAGACCGCGCTGATGACCAAGCTGGGCCTGGGTGGTACCAGTGTCTGGGCCATGGGCTATGAAAATGCCGAGTTCTGGACGGCGCTGCAGGCGGGGCTCAAGGTCGGTGCTGAGCTGTTGCCGGCGGGGCGGGAGTGAGCCAGGCCGGTACCAGAGTTCCGGGACTGCCCCGGGTAACGTTCGACGGATAGAGAGTACTGCCCCCATGAATGACGAAGACCTTGCGGCGATCAATCGACTGATCGCTGCGCTCCAGGCCCAGACCGATGGACAGGCCGCCCTGAACAGCGCGATCCGCCTGCTGGCGCAGAGCAATCAGGCACTGGTGGACTTGATCAAGAGTCGCGAGCCAGACCCCAACGCGCCCCCTTATCTGGATGGCTCGCCGGCTCCCTGAACCCAGGGTTCCAGCGTCTTGAGCTTCCTCCCCGAGTAACACTCACAGCCCGCCGTCGCGGGTTTTTTATTGTTTGATGGAGAACACCTGATGTCGATTCTTACCCAAGGTACGCAAATCTTTGCCCTGGTTCCGCCTGTCTCCGGCAGCGGCCCCTACACCGTGCTGGAAATCGAGCACGCCACTTCCTTCGACCCGGGCGGTGCACCCGCCGAGCAGATCGAAGACACCAGTCTCAACGCTGAAGAACGCAGCTACAAGAAGGGCCTGCGCACTCCAGGCACTGCCAGTCTCGGGCTGAACGCCGACCCGGCCAACGCCAGCCATATCCGCCTGCACCAACTGTCCGAAGCCAATGGCGATACCAGCGTCAAATGGGTCGTGGGCTGGTCCGATGGCAAGGGTGTAGTCCCTACCCTCAATACCAAGGGTGACAACTTCGAACTGCCCACCACCCGTACCTGGTTCGCCTTCGACGGCTACGTCTCGGACTTCCCGTTCAACTTCGCCCTGAACGCTGTAGTGACCACCACCGTCACCATTCAGCGCACCGGCGGTTCCACCTGGATCAAGAAGGCCTGAGCCACGCCATGAACCTCAAGCAGCTGAAAGCCAAGGGCGGCATCGTCGATGCCCTGCCCGTGAAGAAACAGGTGAGCTGGACTCACCTTGACAGCAAGACTGGCAAGGAAGTGACCGACACCTTGACCCTGCATGTTCGCCGGCAGTCTTTCGGGGTTATCGAGCGCCTGTTTGCCGAGAGTGACAGCGAGCTGAGCCGTAATGCCCGCTACATCGCCGCGTCGGTGGCCTTGGGCGCTGACGGCTCGGAAGCCCTCAGCTACGACGATGCCTACGGGCTGGAGCCGTCCCTGGGGTTCCTGATTCTCAATGCGGTGAATGAGGTCAATGGCACCGGTGGCGCCGCGGCAAAAAACTGACCGCCGCCGATGAGTTCTGGCACGAGTTGGTGCTGAACGGAGTCGGCGGCCGGACCATTGCCGAAGCCAAGGAACGCATGACCTACCAGGAAGCCCTGGCGTGGGGGCGCTATATCGACCGATATGGTTCCTTGCATACCGGTAGGCGGCTGGAGGCGGGCAGTGCCCTGGTGGCGCTGCAGACCCACCGGCTGGGCGGAGGCATGGCGGAGTTGCTGGACTTCATGCCTCACGAACAACGTTTGGGGTTGTCACTCGAACGTGCAATGAACGAGTGGCGCTGACCTCAGGCCACTTTCCCCAAACCCGTTTCGACGGGTTTTTTCATGACCCGGAGAAACCTATGGCAACTGCTTCCCAAGGGAATCTGCAGCTGGACCTTGGCAGCCTGGAGCGGGCCCTGGACAAGGCCCAGCGTATTACCGACCAAGGCATGCGCAGCATGCAGAGGCGTGTCGAGGAGGCCAGCAAGAAAATTGCCGAGGCGCTGGCGACTTCGTCTGCTTCCGCGTTGGGCGCTACCTCCAATGCCTTTGATGGCCTGCGTAAGGCCTATGACCCGGCTGCCAGAGCGGCCGATGATTTTGTAAAGAGTCAAAGTTCCTTGAGCGCACTGCTCCAGCAGAACAAAAGTGCTGGAACCGAGTACCGGCAATCCCTGGAAGTATCTGGAAAAAAACTGGGGGCCTACTCCGACGAGATGGAGAAACTGCGTAATTCAGGTGCTCTAGCTGTCTCTCAGTTAGGCAGGGGGAGTCGTCAACAGGCGCTGGCCGCCCAACTTAGCGCGAACGATGAAGAATATGCGTTGGCGCGTAAGGCTCTGGATAAGCAATTTCCTCAAGGCGCGGCACAGTCGCCAGCGACCTATGCCGACAAGTCGGGGATCAAGTTCCCGGCGGGAGATGCCTATGGCCGTGGGGCCGAACAGGGCGACGACTATGCCACCAAGCTTGATGAGCTGAAGACCAAGCACAGTGACATGGCCCTGCAGATTCAAAGCAATTATGTACAGATGAGCGAAGCACTCGGCGACTGGAAAAATGGTGCCTCGTCGGCTTTGGATGACTACATGAACAACGCCGGTAACGTCGCCGCTCAGTCGAAGGCGGTGTTCACCAGTGCGTTTGAGCAGATGGATGCAGCGATCCTCCAGTTCGCTACCACGGGCAAGTTCTCCTTTTCCGATTTCGCCAAGTCTGTGCTCAAGGACATGGCGATGTTGGCGGCGAAGACGGCGGCGTCCAAAGCGTTGAGTTCGTTGTTTGGAATGGCCAGTTCGGCGGTCATGGGATGGTTTGGTTCTACTGCTGCGCCTGCCCCAACGACCGCTTCGGTCGGCTCCTCAAGCTACACCTTCGATCCTCAGTTGAGCCTGGACTCCAGCTTCAAGTATGCCAACGGTGGTGTCTTCACCAATGGTGTTGCTACCGGTCCGACTC
This sequence comes from Pseudomonas sp. B21-059, assembly GCF_026016285.1. Taxonomy (NCBI): domain Bacteria; kingdom Pseudomonadati; phylum Pseudomonadota; class Gammaproteobacteria; order Pseudomonadales; family Pseudomonadaceae; genus Pseudomonas; species Pseudomonas sp. B21-059. The sequence goes on from NZ_CP087201.1 coordinate 1,354,429, forward strand.
TGGCTCCTATGGCCCTGTTCGGTGAGGCCGGACCAGAAGCAATCATGCCCCTGAGTCGTGGTTCCGATGGCTCGTTGGGGGTCGTTGCGCTGGGCGGGGGACAATCCGGCACCACCAGCAACCAGCAGGTGGTCATCCAGCAGACCATCAACGTACCCGACGGACAGACCGGTGCCTCGGGTGCAGGCACGAACTCCCAGAGCCTGGCCAACGCCTACGCCAGCGCGGCGAAGCAGGGCGCGGCCGAACAGATTGCCCGAGACCTGAAACCGGGCGGCCAGATCTGGTCCGTCATCAACGGCCGCTGATTTCCAGCGGCCGCAACGGCTCACGCCCGGAGAAAAGACATGACTATCGAAACATTCACTTGGGTACCCAAGATCGAGCCCGTGGGCAGCGTCGAGTTTCGCCTCAAGTCGGCGCGCTTTGGTGATGGCTATCAGCAGGTTGTCCAGGACGGGATCAACAACAAGACCCAGTCCTGGCCGCTGACTTTTGTCGGTGACGACAAGAAGATCAAGCCGATCATCAACTTCATCGACGCCCATCAAGGAGCCAGGCCTTTCTATTGGACCCCGCCGTTGGGCGAGCAGGGGTTGTACCGCTGCAAGACCTACCAGCCCTCGCCGTTGGGCGCAGGGATTTACTCGCTCAGCGCAACTTTTGAACAGGCATTTCATCCATGACTATCGATCCGATCCACCTTGGCAGTGCTCCCAACGATGGCACCGGGCAAAACCTGCGTTCGGGGGGGCAGACTATCAATGAAAATTTCGCTGAGCTGGACACCCGTACGGCAACAGCACAGGCCACAGCCGAGCAGGGTGTTGAACAGGCTTTAGCCGCCAAGGCCAAGGCTGATGCGGCGATTCCGGCATCAGCTCTAGGAGCCACTGTGGCTCAATTGGTCAATGGAACAGTACCGCAGTCGCAGTTACCCAGTGATGTGCTGGAGTTCGCGACGCTGGCCGGTTTTCCAGCGACGGGTGAGAGCGGGAAGATCTATATCGCGGTCAATGATGGTGGCAGCCTGAGCAATCCCAGTAAGCAATATCGCTGGAATGGCTTGTCCTTCGTGCTGATCCCTTCCTCCCCAGGGTCAACGGATCAGGTGGCGGAAGGGGCGACCAACCAGTACTTCACAGCGGCGCGTGTGCGTTCGACGACGCTGACGGGCCTGGGAGCGCCGGTCAACGCTGCTGTCGTCGCCAGCGATACGCTGTTGCAAGGCATTGCCAAGTTGCAGGCGCAGGTCGACGCCAAACTCGGCAAGAGCGAGAAGGCTATCGATTCGGACAAGCTGGCAGGCCAGACTGCGGCTTACTATCGTGCCCCCATGGGCGGAGCGACCGCCACCGCCTCCGGTACTCAGGGGCTGGTGCCTGCGCCGCCTCAGCTGGAAACGGATAAAGACCGCTTCCTGTGCAGCGATGGAACCTTCAAGGAAGTCAGCAGCGGTACTGGTTTGCCGGTGGGAGCGACGATTCCCTGGAATTTGCCAGCGGACACGATTCCTGCAGGCTTTGTCGAGCGTTCTGGACAGATTTTGCAGCGCGCCGTATGGCCGGGATTGTGGGCAAAAGTTCAGGACGCATCGGTATCGGATGAGCAATGGAAGTCCAACTCCGTATTTCGCGGTTGCTATTCCAGTGGTGACGGTTCCACGACCTTCCGGATGCCGGATGACAATGGCAAGTACGACCAGCGTGGTGTCGGCGGCGTTACCTATCGGGGATACGGCTTGAATTCGACAGGCATCGTGGGAATGCACCAGGCTGACCAAGTGCAAGGCATGAAGCATCGAACCCCTGTAAATGGGGGGGGAGGCAACTCGACGGGATTGAACCCGATGTTCGGTGGTGATACCAATCAGAGCACCCAAGTTGGAAACGTGACGGTGGCAACAGGCTGGACTGCCTACACTGCTGGTGCGGTATCCGATGGTTCCAATGGCACGCCTCGGGTTGGCGCAGAAACCCGCATGGCCAACTCCACCGTGATCTGGATCACCATGGCTGCAGCCTCTGCTTCTGCCCCTGGTGAGGTCAATATCCCTGCATTGGCTACTCAGGTGGACAACAACGCTCAGCGAGTGACAGCCATGGAGGCTGTCCTGGGGCCTGTAAAACCTATATGGATGAGTAGTTGCAACGTCAACAGTGTCTTTGCGATTGTCAATGGGGTGTTGTGGTCTACTTGCGGGGCGGCGGGGGTGTATGGCAACTACAGCGCAGGCCGTGGACCTAACGCTTTGACCACGTTCTATGGACTGAACAATTTCAGTCGAGTGAACATTCCCAGTACCTCTCCTGTGGTCAAGGCAGGGGCTGTTGGCCATAACGCCTATGCCTTACTGAATAACGGCGAGTTGTGGGTATGGGGATATAACAATAATGGCCAGTTAGGCATGGGGCATGTGTCGATTGTTCTTACTCCGAGCTTGTCTACGGGGGATGTACTGGATGTTTATTTCCATGAATCCAACTCGGGCCATAACTGGGATGGAGGCAAGGCTGTTATCCGCAAGGCAGATGGCTTGTATGTCGCTGGCTACAACGGATACGGGGCCTTGGGCACTGGGGATACCACATCACGTAATGTTTGGACGAAAGTCTGGGATATACCCAGCAGGGGGAATGTCAAACAGGTGTGGAACGTTGGTAGTTCATTTGGACGCACCTGGATCCAGACCTCTGACAACCGCTTATTCGTGAGTGGTTACAACGGTCAGGGTCAGGCCGGTATTGCTACTCCGGCCAATATTGTTTCGTTCACCGATGTGACTGCCGCCTGGGGGGGGGCGGACGAAATTGCCAAGCTGGTCAGTATTAAAGGGGGAAGTGGGTGGGCGGACAGTGCTGCGAATGCCAACGGATTTACTGTGATTCAATTTACTGATTCGATGCGTACCTGTGGCATTAACACCTATGGCCAGTTGGGGAACGGCAACACCAATACCTTGATGACCCCTTTCAAAATCTCGCTGACATTCTCTCAATTGAGCGTTTGTGGTGGAGGGGTGGGCTCCTGCTATGCGGTGGATAACGAAGGTGCGCTTTGGGTCTGGGGCCATAATGGCAACTCGGCTTTGGGTACTGGTAATACCACTAATCTTTCGTCGCCCACCAAACATCCTACGTTTGACGGAACCACGGCTGATCGCAAGGTCAAAAAAATCATGACCCTCGACTACGACCGACCTTATTACAGTTACTGTTTCCCTATGTACATCCAGACTATCGCAGGGGATGTCTACCACATGGGGGTCAATGGCTATGGCGAAGGTGGCAGGGGGATAGTAGGAACTCTCAGCACGCCAAGTCTCGTAACACTGCCCAAGCTGGGCAATAGCGGAAAACCAATCACTATCGAAAGTATCGGCTTCTTAAGTACCTCGCATGCCGCTGCTGGAGCAACGGTTGTCTATGCCATAGACAACGAGGGCATGCTCTACGGCTGGGGACATCAGGGCCAATACGGGGTTTACCTCTCTAACGCTGCAGTTGACTGCCTGGTTCCTTTGCAAATGAAACCTAACTGGATGCTTTAGCCGCTAAACCGCTGCGAGTTACCCCCTGCCCGCCCTGTGTGGGCTTATTTTTGCCCGAGGAATCACTATGCCGATCACGGCCGATATCCAGACCCTGGAGCCAGGCGCGTGGGTGGAGCTTTTTGAGCTCGACGCCACCAGCCTCGGCGCCGAGCTTTATCGCTTTCACGGTTACCCCCAGCAGTCGTCGATCTTCTGGCAGGGGCTTGAGTACTCACCCTGGCCGATTCAGGCCGAGGGTTTTGAAATGACCGGCAAGGGCGCGCAGCCGACTCCGACGCTGTCGGTCGGCAACGTCGGCGGTTTCATCACTGCCCTGGTGCTGTATTTCGAGGACCTGGTCGGGGCCCGGTTGATTCGTCACCGGACCCTAGGCAAGTACCTGGATGGCCAGCCTGAAGCCGACCCCGAAGAAGAGTTGCCGCCAGACATCTGGTATGTCGAGCGCAAGTCTAGCGAAGACAACGAAGTGGTGAAGTTCGAACTGGCCAGCGCCCTGGACTTCAACGGTGTGCAACTGCCACGACGGCAAATCGTTGCCAACGTCTGCTGGTGGCTCAGTTGTGGAGGCTATCGCGGGCCTTATTGCGGCTACAACGGTGGTCCGGTAGCGGATCTCAACGATGTGATCGTCACCGATGCGGCCAAGGATAAATGTGGTGGTCGGTTGAGCAGCTGCAAGCTGCGTTTCGGTGAAAACAACCCGCTGCCTTTCGGTTCGTTTCCAGCGGCAGGGTTGCTACGGAGCTGAGCATGAACAAGGCAAATCGGGCCGCCATCGAGCGCCACGCGCTGGCCGAGTACCCCAAGGAATGTTGCGGGCTACTGATCCGCGAGGGGCGCAAGCGGGTCTACGTGCCCTGTCGCAACACCGCTGTCACGCCCAGCGAACATTTTCGCCTGGCCCCCGAGGATTACGCGGCGGCGGAAGAGCGCGGCGAGGTGCTGGCGGTGATCCACAGTCACCCGGATTATCCACCGGCTCCCAGCGAGGCGGATCGGGTGGCCTGCGAGGCGTCGGGCTTGCCCTGGCACATCCTGGAAGTGCGCAAGGACGATGACGGCACTTTGCACAAGGGCGACTGGGCGAGTCTGCTGCCCACGGGGTATCAAGCGCCGTTGATTGGCCGAGCCTTTGCCCACGGCATTCACGATTGCCTGAGCATCATCCTGGACTACTACCGTCGTGAACTGGGTATCGAATTGGGTAGCTACCAGCGTGAAGACGGTTGGTGGGACAAGGGCGGCAACCTTTATTTAGAGAATCTGCCTCAGGCCGGATTCGAGCGAGTCAATGACCTGCGCCAAGGCGATGTGGTGCTGATGCAGATCCGCTCGCCGGTGCCCAATCATGCGGCGATCTATCTGGCTGACGGCGTGCTCAAGAGCGAGCCGGAGCACTTCCCCGCGCCAGGCTCGATCCTGCATCACCTCTATGGACGCGACAGCAAACGGGACACCTATGGTGGTTACTGGGACGAGGTAACAGTCAGCATCTGGCGACATCGCCAGCTTATGGCGATGGATTGAAGTGCATCGTCTTTCCTTGAAATCAACCGGGGATCTTGTTCCTGGGAGTGATGTGATGAATCAGCAAAAAATCCGCGTCATCCGTCTCTACGGCACTCTGGGCGCACGTTTTGGCCGAGTGCACAGGCTGGCGGTCAGTAATGCCTCGGAAGCGGTTAGAGCCTTGTGCATCCTGATTCCGGGGTTCGAGGCTTTCCTGATGGAGTCCAAGGACCGCGGACTGACCTACTCGCTGTTTCTTGGCCGCGACAACATCGGTCACGACCGCTTGAATGCCCCCTGTGGTGCCAGTGATATCCGAATCGCTCCGGTATTGATCGGTAGCAAGCGTTCAGGTGGATTGCAAACCATCATTGGGGTCGCATTGGTGGTGGCTGCGTCGTACTTCTCCGGGGGCATGTTTGCTGCGGGGGGGAGTTCGACATTGATAGGCACCACCGGCACCACGGGCTGGACCATGGCCGCGCAGATGGGCATCGCCCTCGCCATGGGTGGGGTCATGCAGATGATGTCTCCGCAGCTCAAGGGGCTGGGGGCCATGGACCGTCCCGACAACCGCGCCAGCTACAGTTTCAATGGTGCGGTCAATACCAGTGCCCAGGGTAATCCGGTGGGGTTGCTGTACGGTCAGTTGACCGTTGGCAGCTCGGTGATCAGCGCCGGGATCTATGCCCAGGACCAGCTCTGAACCCGGCTGGGTCCACCCTTTACTTGAAGCCCGCCTTGGCGGGTTTTTTATTGCCAGGAGAACCCCATGGGCTTGGCCGTAGAACGACAAAAGATGCAAACCGTGCTGTTGTCCGGCTCCCTGGCAAAGATGTTCGGACGTGAGCATCGAGTGGCCATTACGGGTGGCTTCAAGGAGGTGATGGGGTACTTCCGTCAGTTCCCCGGCTTCGAGCGCTACATGCTGCAGAGCGCGGACCAAGGCTTGCGATTCGCGGTGTTCAATGGACGGCGCAATTTGTCCGAGACCGATATTCATCAGCCTTTGGGCAAAGAAGTGATTCGCATCGCCCCGGTCCTCAGCGGTTCGAAGCGCGCCGGTGGATTGCAGACCATTCTGGGCGCGGTGTTGATGGCCGTGGCTTATTTCAACCCCTTTGGATACCTGACCGGCCCTGCTGCCTCGTTTCTGTTTATGACGGGGGCGAGCATGGCGATGGGGGGCGTCATGCAAATGCTGGCGCCTCTACCAAAGGGGCTCGCTGCTCAGGATCGGCCGGAAAATCGCCCCAGCTACAGCTTCAACGGCCCGGTCAACACCAGCGCCCAGGGTCATCCAGTGGGCCTGTTGTACGGTCAGTTGACCATCGGCAGCGCCGTGATCAGTGCCGGCATCTACGCCGAAGATCAACTCTAACCCCTCCTGTCTTCAACCTGCCTGCCGTTGCGCGGGCCTTATTTCGCCTGAAGGAAAGCCATGACTGACCTTACTCTCGCTGGCAGCAAAGGCGGCGGCTCCAAGCCCCGTCCCTCCGTGGAGGCGCCAGACAGCCTGCAAAGCACGGCTTATGCTCGGATCCTCGATCTCGTCAGCGAGGGCGAGATCGTGGGCTTGAAGAATGGCAAGCGCTCGGTGTTTCTCAACGAAACGCCCCTGGCCAACGCCGATGGCAGCTTGAACTTCTCCGGGGTCACCCTCGAGACCCGCAATGGCAGCCAGGACCAGACCTACATCCCGGGATTCCCGGCGGTGGAAAACGAATCTTCGGTGGCGGTGGAGTTGCGCAGTGACCAGCCCTGGAGCAAGGCCATTACCAACCTGCAACTGTCGGCCGTGCGCATTCGCCTGGCGGTCTCGCGGCTGGCGCAGACCAACACCAGCAATGGCGACACCAACGGTTATACGGTGCGCTATGCCATCGACCTTTCCACCGATGGCGGTGCCTTCGTGGAAGTGCTGCAAGCAGCCTTCAGCGGCAAGACCTCGAGCAAGTACGAGCGCTCCCATCGCGTCGATCTACCTGCCGCTACTGCTGGCTGGACGGTTCGTGTACGGCGCCTGACACCGAACTCCACCAGCGGAGCGATCGCCGACACCACCAGTGTCGAGTCCATCACCGATGTGATCGACGCCAAGTTGCGCTACCCCGGATCGGCGATCATCGGCCTGCAATTCGATGCCTCGCAGTTCCAGTCGATCCCCACCCGATCCTTCGAACTGCAGGGGCGGATTATCCGCGTACCCAGTAACTACGACCCGCTGACCCGGATATACAGCGGCGTCTGGGATGGCACCTTCAAGTCGGCCTGGACCGACAACCCAGCCTGGATCTACTACGACCTGCTGCTGCACCAGCGCTATGGCCTGGGGCATCTGCTCAACGCCGCCCAGGTGGACAAGTGGGAGCTGTACCGCATTGGCCAGTACTGCGACCAGCCGGTCTCCGATGGCAAGGGCGGTACCGAACCACGCTTCACTTGCAACCTCTACCTGTCGGTTCGTGCCGACGCCTTGAAAGTGCTGCAGGACCTGGCAACCACCTTCCGCGGCATGGCCTATTGGGGCGCCGGTTCGGTGATGGCCGTGGCCGATATGCCGGAAGACCCGGTGTACACCTACAGCAATGCCAACGTGGTCGACGGCAAGTTCGTCTACGGTGGTTCGGCGAAAAAGACCCGCTACAGCGTGGCCCTGGTCAGCTGGAACGATCCGGCGGACTTCTACCGGCAGAAGGTGCAGTACGTCGATGACCCTGAAGGCATTGCCCGCTACGGCGTGCAGCAGACCGAAATCACCGCCACCGGTTGCACCTCCCAGGCCCAGGCTCAGCGCATCGGTAAATGGGCGCTGCTGACCAACCGCCTGGAAACCGAAAGCGTGAGTTTCGCCGTGGGCCTGGATGGCACCCTCGCACGCCCTGGGCAGATCATCCGGGTGGCGGACAACGACAGGGCAGGGCGCCGGATTGGCGGCCGACTGCGTTCCGCGACCCTGGATACCCTGGTGCTCGACGCCGACGTGAAGGCCTATCCGGGGGACACCGTCACCCTGATCATGCCCACCGGCAAGGCCATCTCGCGGGTGATCAAGTCAGTGGGCTATCCACTGACCTGGGACAGCACGGGGATTACCTGGGACAACGGTGACATCACCCTTGATAGCACCGGCTTTCCTGCCGAAGTTCAGCGGGTGGTGCTGGAGAAGAAGCTGGAGGAACTGCCGCCAGAGCAATCGATGTGGGCGATCGATTCGCCGACCTTGGCAGCCCAACAGTTTCGGGTGCTGTCGGTGGCTGAAGACTTCAGCGATGACTCCATCAAATACAGCATCAGCGCGGTCAAGCATGTACCCAGCAAGTTTGACGCGATTGATAACGGCGCGCGGATTGAGCGGCCGCCGGTGACAGTGATACCGCCGAGTGTGCAACGGCCGCCGAGTAATGTTCGGGTGAGCAACAATCACTTTGTCGATCAGGGCAGTGCGGTCAGCGTCATGACCATCGAATGGGATCGCCCAGAAAGCGCGATTGCTTATGAGGTTTACTGGCGCAAGAACGATGGCGAGTGGGTATTTGCCGGGCGCACCGGTGCGACTTCGATCGAAGTGAGCGGGATCTATGCCGGTCGTTATGTGGCCAAGGTTCGAGCGATCAACTCGCTGGATATTGGTTCGGTGTTCGCGACTTCTACCGAGACGATACTGAATGGCAAGACCACGCCACCACCGGTGGTGGCGTCGTTCACCGCCGAGTCGATTGTGTTTGGCATCAAGTTGAAGTGGGGCATTCCGGCGGGTGTCGCCACTGCGGATCTGCAGCGAACCGAGATCTGGTACAGCCAGACCAATGACGTCGGAACGGCTATCAAGTTTGGTGATTACGCTTATCCGCAGACGGATCTGACGATCATGGGCTTGGCTGCTGGAGTGCGGTTTTTCTTTTGGGCCCGGCTGGTGGATCGCATTGGCAACGTGGGGGCGTTTTATGGCCCGGTTACCGGGCAGTCATCGTCGGACGCCGGGCCAATTCTTGACTACCTCAGCGATCAGATCACCGAGACGCAGTTGAGCCAGCAGTTGCTGGCGAAGATCGACTCGGGCGGTGGCGCTCAGGTCGAGGTTGAGGCCCTGAAAACCGAACTGGCGGCCATGTACTCGATCAAGACCCAGCTCACGGTCGACAACAAGCCATACCTGGCCGGCATCGGCGTCGGGGTCGAGAACAACCAAGGAATCATCACCAGCCAGGTTCTGATCGCGGCCAGTCGATTTGCGATTATCGACCCAAACACCACCGATGTTTTTTACCCGTTCGTTGTGCAAGGAAACGCTGCTTATATCAAGTCTGCGTTTATTGAGAACGGATCGATTACTAATGCCAAGATTGGTGACTACATCCAGTCGAATGACTACGTTTCAGCTCAGGCAGGGTGGAAGCTTGATAAAATAGGGAACTTCGAAAATAACGGATCGGGCGACGGTTTTCGCGTAACCCAAACCAACCGCTACTGGCGTTTGTACGTTAATGGTCTAACGCCTCCGCTTGTTGAGCTTGGAGTGCTTAGTTAATGTCTGATTTAGTTGGTCTGCGTGTAAGGGATAAGTTGACTGGTGCAATTGTGCTTGATATTACCGACAGGCTCACTAGGGTTTTGGGTACTGTCGAAACTGGCACGTCTCCTGGGTCAATACAGGTTCCAGAGTTTGCGACTGGTAGCGGGTGGGTTACTAGGTTTGATGTGGTTCCTGATATTGTGACAACCGGAATGCGGCCGGTGGCTACAATATCGGGTACTACCCTATCTTGGTATTTTCCATCGGGTTATAACTACTTTATCGGTGCGACTCTTGTTTATGGAGTTTATTAATGGATGCCGTAGGGTTTAGGGTTCGCAATAAAGAAAAAATATTGCAAATAGACGGACAGTACAAAAATCACGCGCTTTTACAAAAGGTTACGCTTCAGCCGACCAATCAAGTTTTCGGGGACAACAGTCTAAGGTACATAGATATCCCAATTCCTCAATCCTCAACAATCCCGCTTCTTGCGCTAAGGTGCGATTTCTATTGCTTCTACACAATGGCAGACGCAAGCACATATAGGATTTTCACCAAGAGAACTCCGTCAACTGAAGCGCCGCCAACAGTTGATGTCTATATCTTCGGCAGTCCACCAGCCACTAGTGCATCGGGAGGTATAGGTTTTAGAGTGAGGAATCAGGTAACTGGAGCTGTTGTTTTCGATTCGAATTACAAATATCTAAGGGTTCTAGGGCACTATACCAACACTAGCGCCACCCCATCATCACCAATAACGTTTTCTGGTCGAAAGGTTGCGTTAGTGCAGGGCGTCAGATCATATGGAGCTTTTAAGGATAGATCCGGGTTTGTGGTGATCGACTCAACATATTCCGGGGTGATGTCAACTCCATCAGAAAGCGCAGCAGTGTATCAGTACATTATAGTTAGATCTTTCAATCTTCCTTGGGATGGTGGTTCATATCCTAGATATGATTACTCCAGTCGTTCAAACTCTTTCATGGTTATTGATGTGACAAACTTTTAATGAGAAATGTTGATGCCGATCACTGAGCAGCAGCTGCTGCAGATCCTCCCCCAAGCCCGCCAAGTCGCGGGCTTTTTTGTGCCTGGAGTTTGACCATGACAATTCAGAACGCCCGCGGCGTCCGCAACCGCAACCCTGGAAACATCGACTACAACCTCATGCTGAATTGAACGCTGAGCCTGGTAAGTAGTTCGGATTTTGTCGTTCGTCGCCCTGGACCCTTGGCTGGCCGCTCGACATTACCAATACGGAACTGGCTAAAGCTAAGGCCAGCGAGACAACCCGGAAGCGCTAGTAGGCGCGAAGGGCAGAAAGTCGGTGCCCCGAGCCTTTCTGGTGGGTGCAAAACGCTACGCAAAATCCTTTCGCCAGCCCTCTACGATCATTTGGAAAAACCATGAAAATTACTCCTGTCTATACCCAGGTGCGTACTCACTGTCCCAGTTTTTCCAATCATGTAGTGGTTGGTACTGATATGTCCTCTTTGGACACAGCTGATGCTTCGCAAACTCCTGCTGCTCATGTCGTGTCCTTGGCCGATATTGCAAGTCGGAGCACCATTCAAAATGCCACTTCTTCAACCATCCGCGACCGCTTCGAAGTCGCCTTGCTCCTCGACGCCAGCAACCCACAACAAGCCCTGGACCAACTCCACGACCTGCGCGCCGAACTATGGCGCGCCCTGGTCGGTTTCAAGCCCGGCGCCGAGTACAACCCGATCCAATACGACGGCGGTGAAATGGTGTCGTTCGACGCCACCCGCTTGCTCTACCGCCTGCGCTTCTTCGCCGAATTCCAGCTGGGGCGCAATCTGCCCGGGCAGCCGGCGGAAACCTGGCATGAGCGTGAACTCGACGGCTTGCCGTCCTTGACCGGGGTCACGGTGCGGGTCGATGCCATCGATCCGGCGGACCCCAATTTGAAGAAACCGGGCCCCGATGGGCGCCTGGAGCTGACTTTTTCAGGAGAGCTGAAGCAATGAGCAAACGCATCACCGTGCTGCCGGTCGCTGGCCGCGCCGTACCGGACCCGGAAGCAGGCGATCTGCTGCCCGCCTCCGGCCGTGAAGTGCCGGACAACGCCTGGTGGCGCCGGCGTCTGGCCGATGGCGATATCACTAGCAAAGCCGTGAAAGCGGCGAAATCTCAAGGAGCCAAATAATGGCGATCGGTTTCAGCAATATCCCGGCGGACATCCGTGTTCCGCTGTTCTACGCCGAGATGGACAACTCGGCGGCCAATAGCGCGTCTTCGGCCATGCGCCGTCTGATCGTCGCCCAAGTCAATGACAACCAGACCGGCGATGACCTCGGCAAGCTGGTGCTGGTGTCCAGCGTGGCCCTGGCCAAGAGCATCGGCGGGCAAGGTTCGATGCTCGCCTCGATGTATGAAACCTGGCGCAAGACCGACCCGGTGGGCGAGATCTGGTGCCTGCCGCTGCACAGCACTGAAGGCAGCGTGGCCAAGGCCGAGTTGAAGCTCACCGGTAGCGCCAGCGCCGCCGGCCTGCTCAATCTGTACGTCGGCGGTGTGCGGGTGCAGGCCTCGATCGTCAGCGGCGCCACTGCCGCTCAGGCGGCCAGCGCCCTGGCGCTGAAGGTCAATGCGGCAGTGGATCTGCCGGTGACCGCAGCAGCGGTCGACGGCACGGTGACCCTGAGTGCCAAGTGGACCGGCGACAGCGGCAATGACATCAGCCTGCAACTCAATCGCCTGGGCAAGAGCAATGGTGAAGAAACCCCGGCAGGCCTGACCCTGGTGCTGGGCAAGATGGCCGGCGGCACCGGCGTGCCGGATCAGGTCGAGGCCCTGGCGGCCCTGGGCGATGAGCCGTTCGAGTTCATCTGCATGCCCTGGACCGACACCGCCAGCCTCAATGCGTGGCAAGCGGTGATGGACGACAACACCGGCCGCTGGTCCTGGGCCAAGCAGCTGTTCGGTCATGTCTACAGCGCCAAGCGCGGCACCGTCGGCACCCTGGTGGCGGCCGGTCAGGCGCGCAACGACCAGCACATCACCATCCAGGCCCTGGAAACCGGCGTGCCCCAACCCGTGTGGGTTCAGGCCGCAGCCCTGGCGGCGCGGACCTCGGTGTTCATCTCCGCTGACGCCAGCCGTCCGACCCAGAGCGGTAGCCTGCCGGGGATCGATCCGGCGCCGGCCAGCGAACGCTTTACCCTGACCGAGCGCCAGTCGCTGCTCAGCTACGGCATTGCTACTGCCTACTACGAAGGCGGCTACATGCGCATTCAGCGGGCGATTACCACCTACCAGAAGAACGCTTACGGCCAGGCTGACAACTCCTACCTGGACAGCGAAACCATGCACCAGTCGGCGTTCATCGTGCGCCGGCTGCAAAGCGTGATCACCAGCAAGTACGGGCGCCACAAGCTGGCCGCCGACGGCACCCGCTTCGGCGCCGGCCAGCCGATCGTGACCCCGAGCACCATTCGCGGTGAGCTGATCGCCCAGTACGCCAAGCTGGAGCTGGAAGGCCATGTGGAGAACGCCGAACTGTTTGCCGAGCACCTGATCGTTGAACGCGACGTGCAGGACCCGAGCCGGGTCAACGTGCTGTTCCCGCCGGACTACATCAACGGCCTGCGGGTGTTTGCGCTGCTCAACCAATTCCGTCTGCAGTACGACGCCGCGGCCTGAGCCGGACCTGCATCACTGCGCTTTTTCAGCCCGCCTTGAGCGGGCTTATTTTTTGGGAGAAACATCATGGGTCAACTGATTGCGGGCACCTGCTACGTCAAAGTGGACGGCGCTCAACTGACCATCAGCGGTGGCTGCGAAGCACCGCTGATGGCCGTCAAGCGGGAAACCGTGGTTCCGGGTTTCTACAAGGAAACCGACCTCACCCCGTCGTTCAAAGTCACCGCGCTGCACACCCCGGACTTTCCGCTCAAGCAGCTGATCGAAGGTGTCGACATGACCGTCACCTGCGAGTTCGCCAACGGCAAGGTCTACGTGCTGGCTGGCGCCTACCTGGTGGACGAGCCTATTGCCAAGGGCGACGACGCCAGCATCGAACTGAACTTCGAAGGGCAGAAGGGGACCTGGCAATGAGCAACACGGTGAAGCTGCAAGTGCCCATCGAGGCCCACGGCGAGCCCCTGGCCGAACTCACCCTGCGCCGTCCGACGGTGCAGGAAGTGCGGGCGATCAAGGCGCTGCCGTACAAGATCGACAAGAGCGAAGAAGTCAGCCTCGACATGGACGTCGCGGCCAAATACATCGCGGTCTGCGCCGGTATTCCACCGTCCTCGGTGAACCAGCTGGACCTGGTGGACCTCAACGCCTTGAGCTGGGCGGTGGCGAGTTTTTTCATGAGTGCGGCATCGCAGCCATCGCCGACCTGATCGCTGTCGCCTATGACCTGGCCTGGTTCTGGAAGGTCGACCCCGAACAGATGATGGCCAGGCCACTGGATGTGCTCCGGGAATCCCTGGAGCACGCGCAACGGATCAATGCGATGCAGCAGGTGCAGTGATGGCAGACACACAAACCGTAGAGAAGAAGTCGGTGCTGTTGACCGGCATCGACGAACTGTCACCCAAACTCGTCGCCCTTCAAGGCAAGGTCGACTCTTTCAAGAAAAACCTTGAGCAGACCGGGCTGGGCAAGCTGGATATCAGCGGTCTGTTCAAGGGCGGCAGCTTGATCACCCCGTTTCTCGACGGGATCAAGGCCTGCGACGCGTTCAAGGGCAAGCTGGCCGAGGTTGGCGATTCCAGCGCGTCGGCCGATGCAGCCAAAGGCATGAATGTATTCAGTCAGTCCATGGCCAAGGTGTCCTCGGCCATTGATGCTGCGCTGGCGCCGGCGGTGGGGGCACTGGTGGTCGGTCTGGAGCCCATGCTCAACAGCCTGGGGACGCTGCTCGACGACAACCCCAAGCTGGTTGAGGGGCTGGCGATGGGTGCCATTGCCTTTTCGGCGATGCAAACCGCCGTGACCGGTGCGACCCAGGTGCTCGACCTGATGGGCACCGTGGCCAAGGCCAATCCGGTGATGCTGATTGCTATGGGCATTGCCCTGGCGGCCGGTGTGATCATTGCCAACTGGGGGCCGATCTCGGCCTTTTTTGTCAGTCTCTGGGAGGGCGTAAAGACTCTTGCGACGCAGGCGTTGGAAGGGCTGAAAACCCTGTTCAGCTGGACGCCCTTGGGCATGCTGATCGGCAACTGGGGGGCCATCACGGCGTTCTTTGCCGGGCTTTGGGACAGTATCAAGGCGATGACGGCTTCGGTCGTTGGCTTCCTCAAAGAAGTGTTTTCCTGGTCACCTCTGGGACTGATCATCGATAACTGGGCTGGGTTGACGGGCCTGTTCGCATCCATCTGGGAGTCGCTCAAGGCCTTGACGGTACCGGCGATGGCCTTTCTAAAAGGCCTGTTCGACTGGGTGCCGATGGACATGATCACCAAGAGCTGGGGCGCGGTCACCGGCTTCTTCGCGTCGCTCTGGGGAGCGTTGAAAACGGGCATCCAGGCGATCAAAACGGTGTTCCAGACGCTGTTCGACTTTTCTCCGTCCGTGTTGCTTTACAACAACTGGGGGGCTGTCAGCAGCTTCTTCAGCTCGATCTGGGCGGCGCTGCAACCGGGTATCGATGCGATCAAGAAGGTCCTGCAAACGCTATTCGACTTCTCTCCGCTGGTGATTCTTTACAACAACTGGGGCGCGGTTACGGGCTTTTTCAGTTCGATCTGGGCCGAGTTGCAACCGGGTATCGACTCGATCAGGAAGGCCATTGAAGCCCTGTTCGACTGGTCGCCGATGGAGCTGATCATGACCAATTGGGCCCCCATCGCCGATTGGTTTTCCGGGCTGTGGAGCAAGCTTCAAGAGTTGATGGTGCCGATCAAGGAGCTGTTCGAGGGCGGTTTCGGAGGGCTGATTGCCACGGTCACCGGTAAGGTCGAAGGCTTTACCGAGGCGCAAAGGCAAATCAACGCCGAGGGTAAAGGCGGGCTGGCATCACCCTTTGCCGCAACCCAGGGCAGCTCGCTGACCCAGCACTCCAGTGCCCTGATCCAACAGAACGCTGCCAACAACCGCACGCAACTCGAAGGCGGGTTGACCGTACGTTTCGAAAACGCCCCGGCAGGCCTGCGTGCCGAACAGGCCAAGACCAATCAACCAGGCCTGAACGTGGCTTCGACCCTGGGCTATCGCTCACTTTCCCTAGGAGGTTCCAATGGCGGATAACTGGCGTGATCGTTTGTTGCCCGCATCCTTTCGCGGCGTGCCGTTCTGGGTCGATCAGGCGAAAACCCCGGTGGGCCAGAAAGGCCAGTTGCACGAGTACCCACAGCGCGACCAGCCGTTTTTCGAGGGCCTTGGCCAGCAGGCGAAAATCCACGATCTGACGGCCTTTATCGTCGGCGCCGATTGCCTGGAGCAGCGCGACAAGCTGCTCAAGGCCCTGGAGGAGGGCAGCGGCGAGCTGGTGCACCCTTGGCTCGGGCGGATGCAGGTCAAGGTCGGCGAATGCGAGATGACCCAGAGCCGCCAGGACGGCGGCCTGGTGACTTTCAGCCTGAAGTTCTATCCGGACCAGCCGCTGCGCTTTCCCTCGGCAGTGGTCAACACCCAGCAGCAGGTGCTGGTGGCCAGCGATACCTTGCTGGGGGCGGCGGTGCTGCGGTTCGAATTTACCACCAACCTGATCAAGCAGGCACGGATCGGCGTGGCGTCTTTGCGTCAGGGGCTGGCGGACGTGTATCAGGTCATCGAGCACGAGTTCAAGCCGTTGATCGAGTTCTATGGCGATCTCAACACCCTGGTCAAAGCGGTCAAGGAAATACCCAAGGAGCTGAGCACGGAGTTCAAGGGGTTGCTGGACGATGTACGCGGGCTCAAGGACTTTGCCCGTACCGGCTATCGGCAGATGCTCGCCGATATTTCCCAGCAGGTGGAGGCGGCCCGGCGCATCGATGCGCCGAAGCTGACCACCGGCAAGGACACCACGGCGGCGGCCGAGGCGGTGGCCAACCTGGTGCAGGATGCGCTGCTGGTGCAGATCGCCCGGCTGGTGTCGGCGTTACCGGTGGCCACGCCCGTGGTGAAGCTCAAGAACACGCCGCCCCTGGCGCAGCAGGCCAGCCGGCCGGTGCAGCGCCTTGAAGTGCCGGTGGCTGACGATGTGCTGGCGCTGCGCGATCAGTTCAATGAGCTGATCTGGCAAGCCGCGCTCAAGGCCGACGCGGTGCATTACCAGGCGCTCAACACCCTGCGTCAGCAGGTGCAGGGGCACCTCAATGCGGTGGCGTCCTCGGGGGTGCGGCTGGTCAGCCTCAGCCCCAAAAGCAGCGTGCCGGCGCTGGTACTGGCCTATCAGCGGTTTGCCGATGCGACGCGGGTCGGCGAAGTGGTGCAGCGCAACCGGGTGGCTCATCCGGGCTTCCTGCCGCCGGCTGATCTGCAAATCGCTCGGGAGTGACCCATGGACGAATTGGCAAATATCGTCACCCTGACGGTGGACGGACTGGATTACAGCGGCTGGAAAAGCGTCGAAATCAGTGCGGACCTGGAGCGTCAGTTCCGTACCTTCAGCCTCAACATCACCTGGCAATGGCCGGGGCAGGATGCGCAGGTACGCATCCGCCCGGGCGCTCGCTGCCAGGTGCGCATCGGTTGCGACCTGGTGCTCACCGGGCATGTCTACAAGGCGCCGATCAGTTACGACGGCCAGCAGATCAGCCTGAGCATCCAGGGCAGTTCCTTGACCCAGGATCTGGTGGATTGCGCGGCCATCAACCGGCCGAGTCAGTGGCGCCAGCAGGACGTGCTGAGCATCGTCCGCGCCCTGGCCGGCTCCTATGGGGTCGGGGTGCGCAGCGAAATCGCTCCAACCAGCAAGCTGCACACCCACAGCATCGTGCCGGGGGAGACGGTGTTCGCCTCCATCGACCGTTTGCTGACCCTGTACCGAGTATTTTCCACCGACGACGCCGACGGTTACCTGCTGCTGGCGGCGCCGGGCAGTGGTGGGCGCGCCAGCGATGCCCTGGAGCTGGGCAAGAACATTCTCTCGGCCAATGCCGCCATGGATTTTTCCGCGGTGTTTTCCGAGTACCGGGTGATCGGCCAGCACAAGGGTAGCGACCAGAGCAGTGGGGCTGCAGTCAGCGAAGTATCCGGCCAGTCCAGCGATGCCAGTGCTTCACGCAAACGGGTGACGGTGATCAGCGAGGCGGCGCAACTGAGTGCGGAACTGGCTCAGCAGCGCGCTGACTGGGAGCGCGGCACCCGCACCGGCAAGGCCCTGACCACCACCTATCAGGTGCAGGGCTGGCGCCAGAGCAATGGCGACTTGTGGAGGCACAACACCCTGGTGCGAGTGATCGATCCGGTGCTGGGGTTTGATCAGGACATGCTGATCTCCAAGGTCACCTGGTCGCTGTCCGAGCAGGGCTCGATCACCACCCTGCAGGTGGCCCCGCCTCACACCTTCGACGCCAACCCGACACCCGGCAAAACCTGAAACCCGCGCCCATCCGTAGGAGCCGGCTTGCCGGCGAAGGCATCCGGCACGAAACCGCGCAACCCCTGTTCGCCGGCAAGCCGGCTCCTACCCTCCAAGGAACTCAGCATGAGCCTACTGACACGCCTGTTGGCGCGGGGCACCGTGGTGCTCGCCAACTCGGCCAACAAACTGCAATCGCTGCAAATGCGCCTCACCGCCGGCGAGGTCAACGACGACATGGAGCATTTCGAGCCTTACGGGTTCACCAGCAATCCCCTGGCCGGCGCCGAGGGGATTGCCACCTTCCTCGGTGGCGACCGTTCCCACGCGGTGGTGCTGGTGGTGGCGGACCGGCGCTACCGCTTGCAGGCCCTGGCCGCCGGCGAAGTGGCGATCTACACCGACGAGGGCGACAAGATCCACTTCAAGCGCGGTCGGGTCATCGACATCGACACCGCGACCTTGAATATCCGCGCCAGCAGCGGCGTCAACATCGACAGCCCGACCCTGAGCATGAGCGGCAAGATCGTCTCCCAGGGCGATCAGGTCGCCGCCGGTATCAGCCAGATCAACCACGTCCACAGCGGCGTGCAACCCGGCCCGGGTCAGACCGGCGTGCCGGTGGGAGGTTAAGCATGTTTGCCACCTATGACCTGAAGAACGCCCTGACCCGGGCCGTGGAAATCAGCCTGTTCACCTGGCGCCGTGCCGCCGATGACGACGCCCTGGACGACGACCAGCGCTACGGCTGGTGGGGCGACAGCTTTCCCACGGTGGCCGACGACCGCATCGGCTCGCGGCTGTGGCTGCTGCGCCGGGTCAAGCTCAGCCGGCAGACCCAGCTCGACGCCGAGTTCTATGCCCGCGAGGCCTTGCAGTGGCTGATCGACGATGGCCACTGCAACGCCGTGGAGATCATGACCGAGCGACTCGACGCCAAGCGTCTGAACCTGCGCACGGTGCTGATCCTGGCCGACGGCGAACGCCTGGACCTCAACCCCACTCACAGTTGGCAGGTGACCTATGCCGTTTGAAACCCCTTCGCTGCCGGTGCTGATTCAGCGCACCCAAAGCGACCTGGCCAGCGACTCGCTGCGCCAGTCCGATGCCCAAGTGCTGGCCCGTACCCTGAGCGGTGCCGCCTTTGGCCTGTATGGCTACCTGGATTGGATCGCCGAACAGATCCTCCCGGACAAGGCCGATGAGTCGACCCTGGAACGCATCGCCGCGCTGCGTCTGAACCAGCCGCGCAAGGCTGCTCAGGCGGCCCGTGGCAGCGTCAGTTTCAACGCCGCGGCCGGTGCCGTGCTGGATGTCGACACCCTGCTGCAGAGCAGCGACGGCCGCAGCTACAAGGTGACGGCCGCCCGCACCACCATCGCGGGGCTCAACAGCACCACGATCCAGGCGGTCGATGGCGGGACCCTGGGCAATGCCGATGCGGGCCTGGAATTGACCGCGGTGCAGCCGGTGCAAGGCATCGGCAACGCGTTCACCGTCCTGGCCCCGGGGCTGAGCGGTGGCGTGGCCCGGGAAAGCCTCGAATCCCTGCGCTCCCGGGTGATTCGCTCCTACCGGATCATTCCCCACGGCGGCTCGGCGGACGACTACGAAACCTGGGCCCTGGAATGCCCGGGTATCACCCGCGCCTGGTGCCGGCGCAACTACCTGGGGCCAGGCACTGTGGGCCTGTTCGTCATGCGTGACGATGACCCGCTGCCTATCCCCAACGCCGAGCAACTGGCGCAGGTCCAGGCCTATATCGAGCCGCTGCGCCCGGTCACCGCCGAGGTGCATGTGCTGGCCCCGGTGATGCTGCCGGTGACCTACAGACTGCGCCTGACTCCCGACACCAGCGCGGTGCGCGCCGCCGTCGAGGACCAACTGCGCGATCTGCACAGCCGCGAGGCCGGCCTGGGCCAGACCCTGTTGCTCAGCCATATCCGCGAAGCCATCAGCAGCGCCACCGGCGAGCAGGATCACCAACTGCTGGCGCCCTTGGCCGATGTTCCGGCGGCGAATAATCAGTTGCTGGTATTCGGAGGTTGCCAATGGCAGCAATAAGAAGCGCCACCCAGTACCAGGATCAGCTGCGCAGCCTGCTGCCCAGCGGCCCGGCCTGGGACCCGGAGCGGGTGCCGGAGCTTGAGCGAGTGTTGCAGGGCATCTCCCAGGAGCTGGCGCGCATCGACGCCCGGGCCGTGGACCTGCAAAACGAAATGGACCCGGCCAGCGTCAGCGAACTGGTGACCGATTGGGAAAAGGTCATGAACCTGCCCGATCCCTGCCTGGGCCTGACCCCGCTGTTCGAAGACCGGCGCCTGGCCGTGCGCCGCCGCCTGTTGGCGGTGGGCAGCCAGCGCGCCGCCTACTTCGTCGAAATCGCCCGCAGCCAGGGCTACCCCAATGCCAGCGTCACCGAACTGAGCACTCCGCGCATGGGCCGCTCACGTTTTGGTCACGCGCATTTCGGCACCTGGCGGGCGAATTTCATGTGGACCCTCAATACCGGCGGCCGCCTGCAACTGGGCCGGCGCTTCGGCGCGAGCTATTGGGGCGAACGTTTTGGCATGAACCCGGGCAGCGCCCTGGAGTGCCTGATCCATCGCAGTGCACCGGCGCATACCCAGGTGTACATCAACTATGACTAGAGAAGACAAGAACAAGTGGATTATCCGAAAAGTGTTCCCAGCGTAGGGCTGGTGAACGGCAAGTTTGTCGACGAGAACCCGGTCACGGGGCAAGTCGGCTCACTGATTTCCTCGCAATGGGGAAACGCGGTTACCGACGAATTGCTCAACGTGATTCGTGCGGGTGGCAAGGTGCCGGCCGAGGCCGAGCATGACCAGTTGCTGGCGGCGATCAAGGCGATCGTCCGTGATTCGATACCGCCAGAGAAGATTCGCACCACCTTGGCCGAGTACGGCATCACCGACGCCTACACCAAGTCGGTGACCTACACCAAGGCGGAGATCGAGGCACTGTTGAAGAACATGTCGGCCCTGCCGGTGGGGGCCATGGTGCCGTTTCCCAAGGGCACCGTGCCGCCGGGGTTCCTGGAGGTGGATGGCAGTGTGCAGAGCGCTGCGACTTATCCGGATTTGGCGGCTTATCTGGGGACTACGTTCAACACCGGGGGCGAGGGCGCGGGGAACTTCCGTTTGCCTGAGTCGCGGGGGGAGTTTTTGCGGGGTTGGGATCATGGGCGGGGGGTGGATGTAGGACGGGGGCTTGGCAGTTGGCAGGCGGATGAGTTCAAGTCTCATACCCACCGTGTGCAATACGGAGCATACGCAGGTACTGGGTTAGGGTCACCAGGGTATACGTCAGCAGGTGTATTGTCGTCAGTTGGCTTGGAAGCGACAGGAGGGGCAGAAACCCGGCCTCGCAACTTGGCAGTCATGTGGTGCATCAAGGCCTGGAACGCACCTGTCAATCAGGGAAACATCGACATCGCAAGCCTGGCCGCAAACGTTGCGGCACTTGAGGCCAGACCACGTGGCCTGGGCGATGGTCAAGTCTGGCAGAACCTTACAACGAGCCGGGTTTCTGGAACGGTCTACACCAACACGACAGGGCGGCCAATTCAGGTGCATGTGGCGATCTCGAGTGGAGCTGTTTACGCCCGGGTAGGTCCTGTTGACGTATCTTTCTCGGCCTATCACGCAGCGTTCGTAGTGCCAGCAGGAGCCACTTATACAGTCACACTCAACAATCCAGTTAACTTGTGTTGGTCGGAGTTGCGCACATGAAGTATTTCCATAACCCCGAGACCAACGCAGTCCATGCCTACGATGAGGATGCCCCTGAGTACTTCATCTCGAGCAGCTTGTTGCCAATGTCCGAAACGCAGGTACAAGCCTATATCGACAGTGCAACAACTGCCTTGCCTACCAAAGAAGATTCGGAGCGCAACTGGCGTGATACCGAACTGACTTCGGTGATGTGGCTGCGTGAGCGGCATCGCGACCAGCTCGAAATTCAAGCCCCGACGAGTATTGATGGGGAGCAATTCAAGGAGCTGCTGGTGTATATGCAAGCCCTGCGCGACTGGCCGCAATCGGTGGATTTCCCCGATGCCGGGCTGCGTCCGCTAGCGCCCCCCTGGATTGCCAAACAAGTTCAATAAACGCCCCGTCTCGCCGGGGCGTTTTCTTTTCCAGTTTTCTAACTATGTCCACGCCGAGCTGTGTCGGTGTGGATGAATGACAACGAGAGGACAGACGAGTGGATTATCCAAAGAGTGTGCCAAGTGTTGGGTTGGTTAATGGGAAGTTTGTCGACGAGAACCCGGTCACGGGGCAAGTCGGCTCACTGATTTCTTCCGACTGGGGAAATGCGGTGACCGATGAATTGCTCAACGTGATTCGTGCGGGTGGGAAGGAGCCGGCCGAGGCCGAGCATGATCAACTGCTGGCGGCGATCAAGGCGATCGTCCGTGATTCGATTCCACCGGAGAAGATCCGCACGACCTTGGCCGAGTATGGGATCACTGATGCGTATACCAAGTCGGTGACCTACACCAAGGCCGAGATCGAGGCGTTGCTGAAGAACATGTCGGCCTTACCGGTGGGGGCCATGGTGCCGTTTCCCAAGGGTACGGTGCCACCGGGATTCCTGGAGGTGGATGGTAGTGTGCAGAGCGCTGCGGCCTATCCGGATCTGGCGGCATATCTGGGGACGACCTTCAACACCGGGGGCGAGGGCGCGGGTAACTTCCGTTTGCCGGAGTCGCGAGGCGAGTTTTTGCGGGGTTGGGATCATGGGCGGGGGGTGGATACGGGGCGAACGCTTGGTAGTGGCCAGATGGATGCGTTGCAGAACATCACCGGTACCATGACGGTTTATACGGCGTTTGGGCCTTTAAACTCAGCAACAGGGGCGTTTACTTTAGAGGACGGCGGGGGGCAGGGTGAAAGCGTTGCCTACGCATCAACACGGCCCCGTTTTACATTTGATGCTTCTCGAGTAGCTCGTACAGCTGATGAGACCCGCCCTCGCAACCTGGCGGTTATGTGGTGCATCAAGGCCTGGAACGCGCCGACCAATCAGGGAAGTATCGACGTTGCTGCACTGGTTCCTTTGGCTGCCCAAGCCACTGAAACCAATCGAGGTACAGCACTGATAGCCAGTCAAACGGACGTAAATGCTGGAAGCAGTACCTCGAAAATTGTGACACCGAGACAGTTGCGTCTTGGATTTTCTATTAGTCTTGCTGCAAATGGCTATGTGGCTTTTCCCTCTTGGTTAGGAGGTGTAATTGTCCAATGGGGCAATACTCTTCCCTTGAGTGCAGGTGGGCAAACAACTACTTATCCACTTGCATTCCCCAACGCATGTTTTGTCGTTGTCCCTAGTGTCACCTCAGGCATCGCGATGAATGAGTATGGGTTGACCGTTACCGCGAAAAATCAATCCTCATTTACAGCAGTTTGTAAGGTTTTTAACGGGATATCGGCGAATCAGTCTGCAAACTATATTGCAGTCGGTTTCTGACAGGAGGTGTAAGTGAAACGTTTATACAGTCCGAGTACCGGGACAACCTATCTGGTTGGGGTGCACTCGGTGCTCCCAGCAGATGTAGTTGAAATATCAGAAGAGTTGTATCTCTCCGTGATCGGTAATCCAGAACCTGGAAAAATTCGAGTTCACAACGATAGCGGATTGCCTTATTTAGTAGATGCACCCGAACCAAGCATTGATCTCCCTTCACAGGAGCGGAGTTGGCGTAATGCTCAGCTATCGGCTGTCATGTGGCTTCGAGAACGGCATCGCGATCAAGCCGAAGCCGGTGTGGTGCCAACTCTCAACAATGAGGAATTTAAGGAGTTGATTAGCTATATCCAATTGCTGCGCGATTGGCCGCAGTCTCCTAACTTTCCCGATAGCCAATATCGCCCGGTTGCACCACCGTGGATCACTGAACAGACCCAATAGACGCCCCTTTTCAATGGGGCGTTTTCTTTTCTGATTGAAGATTGTGTATGCCAATCACCGAACAACAACTGCAACAAATCATGCCTAACGCCCGCCGCCAAGCGGGCGTTTTTGTTTCTCCACTCAACACCGCCATGGCCCATCGGCAGATCGATACGCCGAAGCGCCAGGCGGCCTTTCTCGCCCAGATCGGTCACGAATCCGGGCAACTGCAATACGTGCGCGAGCTGGGCAGTGATCAATACCTGAGCAAGTACGACACCGGCACGCTCGCGGCACGCCTGGGCAACACCCCAGAAGCCGATGGCGACGGCCAGCGGTATCGCGGGCGTGGGCTGATCCAGATCACCGGGCGCAGCAATTATCGCCAGTGCAGCCTCGGGCTGTTTGGCGATGAGCGCCTGCTGGAGTTGCCGCAGTTGCTGGAGCAGCCGCAATGGGCCGCCGAGTCGGCGGCTTGGTTCTGGGAGCGCGGCGGGCTTAATGCCCTGGCTGATCGCGATGAGTTCAACAGCATTACCCGCCGTATCAATGGCGGTTTGAACGGCTTGCAGGATCGCCTGCAACTCTGGGCCAGGGCGCGGGCGGTGCTGTGCCTGCCCGTGGTCTGAGTTCATGGGGAGGCGGGCACCTTCTGTAGCCGCTGCCGTAGGCTGCGATTGGACCTGGAGGGAAGGTCCTGCGGACCTTTTCGCAGCCTGCGGCAGCGGCTACAGGGATTTTTGCAGGCCACTTGATGCATTTCACATCGGTCAAGGGAGGGCGTGATGAGTATCCGCAGTTGGCTGGCTCTCGCCGTCGTAGCTGGGTTGCTCTATGCCCTTGGCTTCGTCAGCGGTGCCGGCAGCGAACGCAGTAAGCAGCAGCGCCTGGACGAGGCACGACTGCAGCAATCCTTCGAGCAGGGCCAGGCGTTGGGCCGGGTCAAGGAGAAGGTGGTGGTCGAGTACGTCGATCGCGTCGTCAAGGTCTATCAGGCGGGCACCACTATCACCAAGGAGGTTCCTATCTATGTTTCGAAAGCGGCTGATAACGCCTGCGTTGTACCTGCTGGTTTTGTCCGGGTGCACGACGCCGGCGCCGCCAACCTGCCCATGGCCGCAGGCCCCGGCGTCGCTGATGACGCCGCCTCGGGCCTTGCACTCTCTACCGTCGCCGCCAGCGTCGTCGACAACTACAGCCAATGCCACGCAAACGCCGAGCAACTGAAAGCGTTGCAGCAGTGGGTGCGGAAGTCTCAGGCGTTGCTGCAAGGTGCCCCGGCGATGCGCTGAGGGCCTTGAGGCGCGTATGAAAATGGATCGCTGCCGCGGTTTGTGTAGGCGCGTGGAGTGACTGAAATCAAATGGACTTGCAGATGTTAAAAGAATGCAGATGCGGCAATTGCAAACGACTGCTCGCCCGTGTGGGCGAGTTTACCGAGCTCCAGATCAAATGTTCCCGCTGTGGAACCTTGAACCATGTGAAGGCCTCGAGCCCTGGGCAATCGCCTTTGAGCGACATGAAAACGGCACTCTCAGTGACCGACCATTCCATTCAAAGGTGAAAAATATGAACGCAGTAACCATGGGCAAGCACTTCATTACCGTATTCCCAAAAGGGATTGTGGAGATCGTTTCGGCAGCTCAAAACACCGGTGGCCTGATCATCCAGACGGGGTTGATCAAGACCTCGACCGGTGTTGTCGACCTGTATGTGGGACCGACCGGCTCTTCCATCTCCAATTCGGCCGTCATCTTCTCTGGCAACGGCTCTAGCATTTCCGGCAGCGACTCCGAGATTGTCATGCCGTACCCGATCCGTATTCCCGCAGGCCAGGCATTGTGGGCATACGCATCCACTCCGGGTGGCGCTATAGCTTTGACTTGGGACTTGCTGGCCTGACCTGTCTGCGCAGAGAAGGTGGATCAACAGGCGCCGGTGCTTTTGCTCATTTCGGCAGGCTTTGATCACTGGACTGGCCGCGTCAGCTTGGTGGCTGGTGCTGTTCCTGGCGCAATGATGGACTGTTCGCGTCAGATCCTCTGAAGCCTTGTTCCAGAGCCGTTGGTTTTCCTGACAGCTTGTCACTTGCAAGCCTTCTTTCCTGGTGTACGGTAAGCACACGCCAGCCCCATCAGGAGAGAACTGTGAAAGAAATTACCCAGCTTGCCGCTGAACTCGGCCGGCGTCTGCAGGTTCTGAATGCCCACGTCACCACGGCGGAGTCCTGCACTGGCGGCGGGATTGCCGAGGCGATCACGCGGATCCCGGGCAGTTCGGCCTGGTTTGAGGCCGGTTATGTCACCTATTCCAACCGCCAGAAGACCCTTCAATTGAATGTGCCGGCCGATTTGTTCAATTCGGTTGGTGCGGTCAGTCGTGAAGTGGTAGAGGCCATGGTCCGTGGGTCACAGGCCAAGAGTCATGCGCATTTTGCGGTGGCGGTCAGTGGCATCGCTGGGCCGGATGGCGGTTCTGCGCAGAAGCCGGTGGGTACGGTTTGGCTAGCCTGGGGCGCGGGAGAGACGTTGACCTCCGAGTGCCGGCACTTCCCCGGGAATCGCGATGAGGTTCGCCGACAAACGGTGAAGGCCGCGCTAGAGGGGTTGCTGCAACACGCTGCAGCAGAAATCGCAAATCAGGGGTAGGCGATCCTCGAGCGCTGTGGAATAATACTGGCTACTTATACAGGTGTTGGCCGTCAGGCCTTATTGATTACGTGAGGACTTTAATGGACGACAACAAGAAGAAAGCCTTGGCTGCGGCCCTGGGTCAGATCGAACGTCAATTCGGCAAGGGTGCCGTAATGCGTATGGGCGATCACGACCGTCAGGCGATCCCGGCCATTTCCACTGGCTCTCTGGGCCTGGACATTGCTCTGGGCATTGGCGGTCTGCCAAAAGGCCGTATCGTTGAAATCTACGGCCCTGAGTCGTCCGGTAAGACCACTCTGACCCTGTCGGTCATTGCCCAGGCGCAGAAAGCTGGTGCCACTTGTGCCTTCGTCGACGCCGAGCACGCGCTGGATCCGGAATACGCCGGCAAGCTGGGAGTCAACGTCGACGACCTGCTGGTTTCTCAGCCGGATACCGGCGAGCAGGCCCTGGAAATCACCGACATGCTGGTGCGCTCCAACGCGGTTGACGTGATCATCGTCGACTCCGTGGCGGCCTTGGTGCCCAAGGCTGAAATCGAAGGCGAGATGGGTGACATGCACGTGGGCCTGCAAGCCCGCTTGATGTCCCAGGCGCTGCGTAAAATCACCGGTAACATCAAGAATGCCAACTGCCTGGTGATCTTCATCAACCAGATCCGCATGAAGATCGGCGTGATGTTCGGCAGCCCGGAAACCACCACCGGTGGTAACGCGCTGAAGTTCTACGCTTCGGTTCGTCTGGATATCCGTCGTACCGGTGCGGTGAAGGAAGGCGACGAGGTGGTCGGTAGCGAAACCCGAGTCAAGATCGTCAAGAACAAGGTGGCTCCGCCGTTCCGTCAGGCCGAGTTCCAGATTCTTTACGGCAAGGGTATCTACCTCAACGGCGAAATCATCGATCTGGGCGTGCTGCATGGTTTCCTGGAGAAATCCGGTGCCTGGTACAGCTACCAGGGTAACAAGATCGGCCAGGGCAAGGCCAACTCGGCCAAGTTCCTGCAGGACAATCCGGAAATCGGCAACGCGCTGGAGAAGCAGATCCGCGAGAAGCTGCTGACCGCTTCGCCAGACGTCAAAGCCAATCCGGTGAAAGAGACCGAAGACGATATGGCCGACGCTGATATCTGATTGATCCAATGACCGCCGTACTCGATACCCTCGTCGCGGTGCGGCGAACTGCAATGGACCTGCTCGCGCGACGCGAGCACGGTCGAGTCGAGCTGACGCGTAAACTGCGTCAGCGCGGCGCTCCTCCTGAAATGATCGAAGCCGCCCTGGACCGTTTGACGGAAGAGGGGCTGCTGTCCGAATCTCGTTATCTCGAAAGTTTTGTTTCCTATCGTGCGCGCTCAGGTTACGGGCCGATGCGTATTCGCGAAGAGCTCAGCCAGCGTGGCTTGCAGCGAGGTGATATCGATCTTGCTCTGCGCGAGTGCGGTATCGACTGGCAAGAGCAGTTGCGAGACGTCTGGCAGCGCAAGTTTGCCGGGCAGTTTCCTGTGGATGCCCGTGAACGGGCCAAGCAAGGGCGCTTTCTGAGTTATCGCGGGTATTCCATGGACATGATCGGCCGTCTTTTGAGCGGCCGAGGCATGGATGACTGAGGTTGTACCCGCTGCCTAGTGCAGCGGGTGATGGTGCAGGTCAGCTGACTTTGCTGGTTTCTCGTGCGCGCTGGCGGGTCTCGGATTGTTGCCTGGTCCAGTTCTCCGGCAGGTTGATAAAGTCGATCAGTTCCCGCAGGCGGCCGTTGTCACGTGCGTTGAAAACGAACGATAGCCGCGTCAGATGGCTGAACTGAACTTCGTCGTGCTCCTCTCCACTGTAGGTATGTTGCCGAAACTGGCCACTCAGGCACAGGTCGGCGAATGCTGTCTGCATGTGTTCCAGCGCCTGCTCATTGAGGCTGTGGTTCATGCGAATGACAAACTCCTGTTTTAGCCAGCGGCTGGAGTGGAAGTTGGCGTAGAACTGCTGGATTTCCTTAACTGCTTCTTCGGTGCTGTGTACCAGGCGCACCAGCTTCATGTCGCTGGGCAGGATGTAGCGATTGGCCTCCAACTGGTTATGGATGAAGTCCAGGGCGCCTTGCCAGAACTGCCCGCCAGGTGCGTCCAGTAATACCACTGGTACCAGAGGGCTTTTGCCGGTCTGGATCAGGGTCAGGACCTCCAGGGCTTCGTCCAGGGTGCCGAAACCACCAGGGCAAAGCACCAGGGCATCGGCTTCCTTGACGAAAAACAGCTTGCGTGTGAAGAAGAAGTGGAACGACAGCAGGTTTTCCGTGCCGCCCACGGTGGGGTTGGCATGCTGTTCGAAGGGCAGGGTGATGTTGAAACCCAGGCTGTGCTCCAGCCCTGCGCCATCATGAGCCGCTGCCATGATGCCGCCGCCAGCGCCGGTGATCACCATCAGGTCCGAGCGGGCCAGGGCTGCTCCCAGTTCCTTGGCCATGGCATAAAGCGGATGTTCGCTGGGCGTTCGCGCCGAGCCGAATACCGTCACTTTGCGCCGGCCCTTGAACTGTTCCAGTACCCGGAAGGCATGTTCCAGCTCGCGCAGCGCTTGCAGGGTAATCTTGGCGTTCCAGCGGTTGAGGTCGTCCTCGGCCATGCGCAGGACGGTGAGAACCATGTCGCGGTAGAGGGGGATATTCGGGCTGTTGGGGGCAATCTGGTTGAGTTGCGCTTCGACCTGGCTTGTGAGGTCGACGCCCTTGCTTTGGAAATGACGAGTTAACAGGTCATTCGATTGGTAAGGCATTCAGCTTCTCCTTCTGCACAGAACCTTGTGCACGGCCGAGGTATTCGAACGTGCCACGACACAGCCTGTGTCGCTGCCAGCTCAGCCCAGCGTGTGAGCAACTCTCTTGGCCCGATCACCGCTGACCGTCGCTGGGCAGCAATCGAGGTATCCACAGAGGTTCTGCTTTCCTTTATTAAGAAAAAATTGCACTGCAAGACGCACAAGAACGGCCTCCTGAACCGTCCTGGAACAATCGATGGGAACCTTCGGACATGACTTGATCATGTGCCCATAAAGTCTTGGCTGGCAACCGCTTCTTAGTGAATTTAGCGGCCTTGGCACCATTGGTCAGGCGCCGCGGCAAGGGCTCGAGCCTCTGATTTACTAAAGTGCAGCGCTTGGTTCAGGAGCCGGCTCCAGGAAGGGGGCGCGGCCATCCGTCCGTGCAAGCCGAGGGCAGGGAGGCAAGGGATGACCACTGTCGTGCTGGAAGTCGATCCGCAGTTGTACCAGCTGTTGCAAGCTGCGGCGGCAGCCCATCATTTGAGTCTTGAGGAAGAGTGCCGGCGTCGCTTGGCGGGGGAGGAGCGGCCTTCGCGATATCTGCAGGCCCTGGTAGCGGAGTTGCGCGCCGATGATCAGCAGCGGCGCGCGTCCCGTTCTTGATTCACTTCTTCTTGGGCGTGTTTTGGGAAGGGCAATCTGATTCCTGGAAGCGCGCCGAGGCTACAGGGCGATTGGTGCGGTTTTCGGTGAACTCGTAGCGCATGACTGCGCCTTTGGCCATCAGCTTGCGGTAGTTGGGGTTGCGGCAGACGCTGGCACCCAGCTGTAAGTAGACGGCCTTGGGGTTGGCGCGCATTTGTTCGGCGTGGCCGGCCTGGACACTGAGGTGATTGATCAACTCCTTGCCTTCAACGGTATAACCCTGATCGAGAATGTTCTCGTTGACTTCCCGGGGAGTGCCGACGTTGCTTTCCGCAGCGACCTTCTCCAGCATTTTGCTCAGTTCGAACTCTTGCAAGGACGCAGCCTGGACACCCAGGGGCAAGGCCAGCAGAAGGGCGACGGTAGGGATGGTAAAGCGCAACATGAAACTCTCCTGGTGCAGTGACTGATGCTTCGACCAGCCACTCGACTGTGCGTTCAGTGGCGACGAATTATAGGGGGAGAGCTAGGAAGGCGGTACAGGTTTGAACAGATGGCTCTGATAAACTTGTCCGACTTTTTACCCCTTCGAGTTATTTCCGTGTCGATTCCTGTCCTTTGCCGGTGTGCTCAGCGATGAGCCATGCGGTATCCCGTCTACGTGATCTGCGCATGGCTCGTGCGGTCAAACCCTTTTTTGCGCGGGGCTCACGCGCTGAGCGCTGCCCGCGTTGCCGAGTGATTCCCAGCCACTGCCTGTGTGCCTGGCGGCCCAAGGTCAGCGCCGAGTCGGCCATGTGCCTGGTGATGCACGATGTGGAGCCGCTCAAACCGAGTAATACCGGCTGGTTGATCGCTGATGTGATTGCCGATACCTGGGCGTTTCACTGGTCCCGTACCGAGGTCGATCCGCAATTGCTGGCCTTACTGGCTGATCCGCAGTGGCAGCCTTATATCGTCTTTCCCGGAGAGTTCGTGGCACCCGAGCGAGTGGTCAGCGAGGTCCGGCAGCAGGAAGGCAAGCGCCCGCTGTTCATTCTGCTGGATGCCACCTGGAGCGAAGCCCGCAAGATGTTTCGCAAGAGCCCCTATCTTGAGCACTTGCCGGTACTGAGCCTGTCATCGGAGAAGCTCTCGCGCTACAAGTTGCGGCGCTCCAAGCGTGACGACCATTTCTGTACCGCCGAGGTAGCTGCGCTGTGCCTGGAGTTGGCGGGGGACGAGCAGGTCAGCCAGGTTATGGACGCCTACCTTGACGTATTCAGCACTCATTACCTGTCGGCGAAGTTCCAGAAGGCCATCGATCCGCAAGATGAAGTGCATTCCCGGCTCAAGCCCTTTGTGTAGTGGTAGCCGTTGCCTGGGATTTTTGCGGCCATAGCTGGGCCACCAACATGCCGCTGAGCATGAGTGCGCAGCCGAAGTAACCGCGCAGCTGCAGTGATTCATCCAGCAGCCAGGCCCCGGCAATGGCGGCAAACACGGCTTCGAGGGACAGAATGATTGCCGCGTGGGAGGCGATCGCGTCCCTCTGGGCAATCACTTGCAGGGTGTAGCCGATGCCGACAGCAATCACGCCTCCGTAAAGAATGGCCGGACCGGCGGCGACAATCGCGTTCCAGTGAATCGGCTCCAGGCACAGCGCGAGGATCAGGCTCACCACCGAACAGGTGGCAAATTGCAGGAAGGCCAGGCGAATCGGGTCGTGGCGGCTGGCGAATACTCCCACCAGAATCACGTGTGCGCCCCAGACAAAGGCGCCGATCAATTGCAGCCAGTCGCCGGATGCAACGTGAAAGCTGTCGCTGACGGTCAACAGGAACATGCCCACCACGGCCAGCACCGCGCCGAGCCAGGTACCTAGTCCCGTCTTGTGGCCAATCAGCAGTCCCAGCAGCGGCACTACAATGACGTAGAGCCCGGTGATGAACCCGGCATTGGTTACGCTGGTAAACATCAGACCGACCTGCTGCAGGTTGATCCCCAGAGTAAGGGCCAGGCCCATGAGTACGCCGCCCAGCAACAGGCCACGATTGAGCAGGGGGGCGGGGTGGCGATCAGCGGGCGTTCTGCGTAGTACCAGTGGTAGCAGGCAGAGTGAGCCCAGAGCAAAACGCAGGCCGGAATAGAGGAAGGGGCCGATATGATCCATGCCGGAGGATTGTGCGACAAACGCAGCCCCCCAGATGACAGCGGTGATCAGCATCAGGACATCGGCACGCAAGGCTTGGCTTCGCATGAGGGCTCTCTTATTAGTTAGCTGGCTAAGATGCCGCAAAGCTTCACGCTTGACCACCCTGGCTTCGCTGGGCATGCTTGGCGCCGATTAGGGCGCCAGCGCTGTTTGAACCACCGTTTTGCTCAGGCTTTTCGCGGTGTTCGTGCTCTTTGGGTATCGCATTCTGGCGAGCCCCCATGTTGCTGGGTGAGGGCTGAATGCATCAGTCCTGCCATGAAGAACAGGATCATTTGAAAAATGGCCACATACGAAATCCTGATTGCCGATGACCACCCGCTTTTTCGCAGCGCACTGCATCAAGCGGTCACCCTGGGCTTGGGTCCTGATGTGCGTCTGGTGGAAGTGGCGAGCATCGCCGAGCTGGAAGCCCGCCTCACCGAAAAAGCTGACTGGGATCTGGTGCTGTTGGACCTGAACATGCCTGGTGCCTACGGTTTTTCTGGCCTGGTGCTGTTGCGTGGGCAGTATCCGCAGATTCCGGTGGTGATGGTTTCGGCGCAGGAAGAAGCGTCCGTCATGGTTCGTTCCCGTGAGTTCGGGGCCAGCGGTTTCATTCCCAAGTCCAGTTCTCTGGAAGTCATTCAGCAGGCGGTGCGCAGTGTCCTCGATGGTGACGTCTGGTGGCCGCCGCAAGCTTTTGAAGAAGTCAGTGTTTCGGCGGAAGCCAAGGCCGCCAGTGAAGGCCTGGCAAGCCTGACGCCTCAGCAGTTTCGGGTACTGACCATGGTCTGCGAGGGGTTGTTGAACAAGCAGATCGCTTATGAGCTGAGTGTTTCCGAGGCGACGATCAAGGCTCACGTGACGGCAATTTTCCGCAAGCTCGGGGTTCGCACCCGTACCCAGGCGGCCTTGCTCTTGCAACAACTTGAGTCAATTTCCAGCCATTAACCGGCTGCTTGTTCACGCTTTTTTGACTTTGGTTGAACTAGTTTCCTCACTCCTTTTTTTCAGTTGCTCAGCTTATGTCGCCTTTCAAAGGTCAAACCGGTCTCAAACGTATCCTCAACGCCGCCGGCTATTCGTTCGATGGCTTGCGCGCCGCCTTCACCGGCGAGGCGGCATTTCGTCAGTTGGTGTTGCTCAACGTGATCCTGATTCCCTTGAGCTTTCTGCTCAACGTCAGCCGGGTCGAGCGCGCGCTGCTGATTGCCGTGTGCCTGCTGGCGCTGATCGTCGAATTGCTCAACTCGGCGGTGGAGGCAGCGATCGACCGGATTTCCCTGGATCGTCACCCGTTGTCGAAGAACGCCAAGGACATGGGCAGCGCGGCGCAATTTGTCGCCCTGAGCATGATCACCATCGTGTGGGCCGTGATCCTGATCTAAGGAATGCTCGGCAGGACGATTTCGTCGCTGCGCTGTACCCCGGCGGTAAAGGAACGGCACAGTTCGAGGAACTCGCGCATGGCTGAAGTCTGATACTTCTGTTTATGCCAGATGAAGTAGAATTGCCGGGCCAGATCCAGGCCCGGTGTTTCCACTGGCACCAGGCTGCCACGACGAAAGGCATCTCGCAGCGCCAGCCTGGAGATGCAACCAATCCCCAATCCCGACTCCACCGCACGCTTGATGGCTTCGGTGTGCTCCAGTTCCAGGCGGATGTTCAGCGCGCTGCGATGATGACGCATGGCCTGGTCGAAGGTCAGGCGTGTCCCGGAACCCTGCTCCCGGAGAATCCAGGCTTCGTGGGTCAGCTCCTCCATGGTGGCGTGGCCGCGTTTGGCCAAAGGGTGCTGGGGCGCGCAGAACACCACCAGCTCATCCTCGACCCAGGTTTGCACCTCGATATCCGGGTGACTGCAGTCGCCCTCGATTAGACCCAGATCAATTTCGTAGTGGGCCACCTGTTGCACGATATGCGCAGTGTTTTGCACATGGAGCTTCACTTGGCTTTCCGGATGCACCTGCATGAAGCTGCCGATCAGCAGGGTCGCCAGGTAGTTGCCAATGGTCAGGGTCGCGCCCACCGACAGTGAGCCGAACCCGGACTTGCCGTTGAGCAGATCCTCGATCTCCTTGGCCTGGTCCAGCAGCGCCACCGCTTGTGGCAAAAGCTGTTTGCCCAGGGCGTTGAGGCTCAGGCGCTTGCCGGCGCGATCAAACAGCTGGCAGCTGGATTGGCGCTCGAGCTCGGTGATCGAGGTACTCGCCGCCGATTGCGACAGGGCCAGGAGCCCGGCAGCGCGAGAAACGCTCTCTTGCTGGGCGACGGCGACGAAGACTTGCAGTTGACGGAGAGTGAATCGCATATCGATATAACCGATAACCCTTATCTTAATAATCCAGTTAACAGATATTGTCGCCGCCATTAGAATGCTGTGCAATTGCGCTCATGGTCAGCGCAGGCAATTTCTAGGAGCCCCCGTACATGAGCAACATGAACCACGAGCGTGTCCTCAGTGTTCATCACTGGAATGACACTCTGTTCAGCTTCAAGTGCACCCGCGACCCGGGTCTGCGCTTCGAGAACGGTCAGTTCGTGATGATCGGCCTGCAACAGCCCAATGGCCGTCCGCTTATGCGTGCCTACTCCATTGCCAGCCCGAACTGGGAAGAGCATCTCGAATTCTTCAGCATCAAGGTTCCAGACGGTCCGTTGACTTCCCAGTTGCAGCATCTGAAGGAAGGCGACGAGATCATCATCAGCAAGAAGCCCACCGGTACTCTTGTACTGGATGACTTGAAGCCGGGTAAGCACCTGTACCTGCTCAGCACTGGTACCGGCCTGGCGCCGTTCATGAGCGTGATCCAGGATCCGGAAACCTACGAGCGTTTCGAAAAAGTGATCCTGTGCCACGGCGTTCGCTACGTCAACGAAGTCGCCTACCGCGAGTTCATCACCGAGCACTTGCCGCAGAACGAGTTCTTCGGCGAAGCGCTGCGTGAGAAGTTGATCTACTACCCCACCGTGACCCGCGAGCCGTTCGAGAACGAAGGCCGCCTGACCGACCTGATGCGCAGCGGCAAGCTGTTCCGCGACATCGGTCTGCCACCCATCAACCCGCAGGACGACCGCGCCATGCTGTGCGGTAGCCCGAGCATGCTGGAAGAAACCAGCGAAGTGCTCAACAGCTTCGGCCTGACCGTTTCGCCGCGCATGCGCGAACCGGGCGACTACCTGATCGAGCGCGCCTTCGTCGAGAAGTAGGAGCGAGCTTGCTCGCGAAGATCGCCCAAGCAGCGCATTGATGCTGATTGGGCACGATCTCCCGAACGCAAAAAAGCCCGCGTTGCCTGTCAAGGCAACGCGGGCTTTTTCGTTTCTGCGGTTCAGCCCGCCGGGACTACTTCCAACACCCGGATCAGCCCCGGCTCGGGGTAATGCCAGCGCACATCCAGGTCCCAGAACTGCGCGCCGTATTCCCGCTCGGCAGTAGGCACCTGATAGGCCGGGCGTGGGTCCTGCGCCAGACACTGTTCTATCAGCTCCACCAAGGGCTCCTGCAGGCGCTGAGCGTGGGTCTGAGCCTGGTGCAGGGCATTATCCTGCCACTGCACTGGTATCAACTGTGGTGCAGCGCTGGCGATGTCATTGCTCGCCGCAGCAATGATGTCGGCGTAAGGCACGTAGGGTTTGATATCGAGGATCGGTGTGCCGTCCAGCAGGTCGATGCCGGAGATCCACAGGCGGTTGGCCTCGACCTTGTCCAGTTTGACCACCGACTGGCCGATGCCGTTGGGTCTGTGGGTCGCTCGGGTAGCGAAGACCCCCATGGACTTGTTGCCCCCCAGGCGCGGCGGGCGCACCTTGAGCCGCGGCTTGTCTTCCAGGGCCTGGTGAAACAGGAACAGCAGCCACACGTGGCTGACCTGCTCCAACCCTTGCACCGCCTCGCCCTGATCGAAGGGTGCCACCAGCTCCAGCACCCCGCGCGCGGCCGGCGCCAGTTGCGGTTGGCGCGGGATGGCGAACTTCTCCTTGAAGCAGGAGCGCACGAAACCGATGGGGGAAACGCTGTAGGTCATTTGGCAGGCCTCAAGCTTTGAGCCACAAGCCGCAAGCTACAAGCGTTGAACTGGCAGCTTGAGGCTTGCAGCTGTCTTAAGCTCTAACCCGCAGGGTCAGGCCCTTGAGGAAGTTACGCAGCAACTGGTCGCCGCAAGGGCGGTAGTTGGTGTGGCCGAACTTGCGGAACAGCGCGCTGAGCTCAGGCTTGGACACTGGGAAGTCGGCGGCCTTGAGCACGGCGTGCATGTCGTCTTCCTTGAGCTCGAAGGCCACGCGCAGCTTCTTCAGGATGATGTTGTTGGTCACCGGCAGTTCGATCGGCAGCGGCGGACGGCTTTCATCCTTGCCACGCTTGAAGATCACCAGGCCGTCAAGGAAGTGCGCCATGACTTCGTCCGGGCAGTGCACGAAGCCTTCTTCCTCGTCCTTCTTCAGGTAGCTGACGATGTCGTCCAGGCTGACCTTGAAGCCGGTGAGCTTGATGATGTCCACGACCTTCTTGTCGCTGATGTCGAGCATGTAGCGCACGCTGCGCAGTACATCGTTATGAATCATGGTTACAGTCCTGATCAATGCGCGTTGAGCGCCGCGCCAGGGCACGGCGTCTGAATGGGGGCGGTTTTAGAACTTTTCTTTGGCCGACAGGTAGCGCCACTGGCCCAGCGGCACTTTGCCGATGGACACGCCGCCGATCCGGATGCGGCGAATGGCGACGACCTTGAGGCCGACGGCTTGGCAAAACAGTGCGATCACGCCCGGCTGCGGGTTCTTCATGGCGAAGCGCAGGCGGTTTTCGTTCTGCCAGCTGGCTTTGACCGGCGGCAGCTCGCGGCCCTTGTAGGTCAGGCCGTGGTTCAGGCGGTTGAGGCCGTGGTCGATCATCTCGCCTTCGACCTCGACCACGTATTCCTGCTCGATCTTGGCCGCATCGGCCGTCAGCTTGCGCAGCACTTTCCAGTCCTGGGTGAACACCAGCAGGCCACTGGCGTTGGGCTGCAGGTCTTCACTGGCGGTCAGGCGCAGGAAGTGCCCGCGCAGCGGACGTTTGCCGTAGCGGTGCTCGTCCGACAGGCTGTCGGCGCCGATGGATGCCAGGGCGCTGTCCAGATCCTGGCCGGCGGGCACGTTGAGCAGGATGGTTACCGGCTCCGGGGCGGTGGCCTTGGCCTCGGGGTCGAGGACGACCTTTTGCGCGCCGACCTTGAACTGCGGTTCGTCGATGACTTCGCCGTCTACGGTGACCCAGCCGCCCTCGATGAACAGCTCAGCCTCCCGGCGGGAGCAGCCGACCAGTTCGATGAGGCGTTTGGAGAGACGAATCGGGTCAGTCATGTCAGGGGCCGTATCAAAAGAGGGCGGCTATTGTACCTGCCTGGCGCCGGTTAATCGCGGGTCCATTTGCCCGCTGTGGCTTTTAGCCGCGTCGGGCCTGCAGTTGTGGTTGTTTCAGGCGCATGTGCAGCAACGGGTAGGGCTGGCCCATGCCGTCCTGTTCGGAGCGGCCGACCACCTCAAAGCCCTGCTTGAAGTAGAAGCCCAGCGCTTGAGGGTTCTGTTCATTGACGTCCAGTTGCTGGGCATTCAGGTGTTCCACCGCGTAATGCAGCAGTTGCCGGCCCAGGCCCTGGCCGCGATGGGCCGGGTCGATGAACAGCATCTCGATCTTGCCCGCTGCCACACCAGCGAAACCGGTGATGCGCTGCCGCTGATCCCGGGTACAGATCAGCATCACCGCATCCAGGTAGCGGGTCAGTACCAGGTTTCTCAGCAGCTCTATATAGCTGTCCGGGAGAAAGTCGTGGGTGGCGCGCACCGAGTCTTCCCAGACGCGCACCAGTTCCGGGTAGTCGCTGAGTTTGGGGGTGTGGATGACCGAGTGGTGGCGCATGCCGCTTGTCCCTGAGGTGATTGGCAAGGGCTAACGATAGACCGAAAAAAGCCCCGCATCTCGTGGCGAGAGCGGGGCTTGGCAGTTTTTTTACGCCTTACAGGGTTTCGGCCCAGAGGTCGTATTCGTCGGCGTCGGTGACCCGGCACCAGACCTTGTCACCCGGCTTCAGGTCGCCCGCACCGTCGATGAACACGTTGCCGTCGATCTCCGGCGCATCGAAGAAGCAGCGGCCCACGGCGCCATTCTCGTCGACTTCATCGATCAGCACTTCGATCTCTTTGCCGATGCGCTGTTGCAGGCGTGCCGAGCTGATTTCCTGCTGGTGCGCCATGAAGCGCTCCCAACGGTCCTGCTTGACCTCGTCCGGGACCACTTCCAGGTCCAGGTCATTGGCCGGAGCGCCTTCCACCGGCGAGTACTGGAAGCAGCCGACGCGGTCCAGCTGGGCTTCGGTCAGCCAGTTGAGCAGGTACTGGAAGTCTTCCTCGGTTTCGCCAGGGAAGCCGACGATAAAGGTCGAGCGGATGATCAGCTCGGGGCAGATCTCGCGCCAGGCCTTGATCCGCGCCAGGGTCTTGTCTTCGAAGGCCGGACGCTTCATGGCCTTGAGCACTTTCGGGCTGGCGTGCTGGAACGGGATGTCCAGGTACGGCAGGATCTTGCCGGCGGCCATCAACGGGATCAGCTCGTCCACGTGCGGGTACGGGTACACGTAGTGCAGGCGCACCCACACACCCAGAGTACTCAGGGCTTCGCAGAGCTCGGTCATGCGGGTCTTCACCGGCGCACCGTTCCAGAAGCCGGTGCGGTACTTGACGTCGACGCCGTAGGCGCTGGTGTCTTGGGAGATCACCAGCAGTTCCTTGACCCCGGACTTGACCAGGCGCTGGGCCTCGTCGAGCACATCGCCCACTGGGCGGCT
This sequence comes from Pseudomonas sp. B21-059, assembly GCF_026016285.1. Taxonomy (NCBI): domain Bacteria; kingdom Pseudomonadati; phylum Pseudomonadota; class Gammaproteobacteria; order Pseudomonadales; family Pseudomonadaceae; genus Pseudomonas; species Pseudomonas sp. B21-059. The sequence continues at coordinate 1,393,463 of NZ_CP087201.1, forward strand.
GACCAGCTTGCCGCGCATCGACGGAATGATGCAGAAGCTGCAGCTGTGGTTGCAGCCTTCGGAAATCTTCAGGTAGGCGTAGTGGCGCGGGGTCAGCTTGATGCCTTGCGGCGGCACCAGGTCGATCAGCGGGTTGTGGTCCTGTTTCGGCGGCACCACTTCGTGCACGGCGTTGACCACTTGCTCGTACTGCTGCGGGCCGGTCACTGCCAACACGCTTGGGTGCACGTCACGGATATTGCCTTCTTCCACGCCCATGCAGCCGGTGACGATGACCTTGCCGTTTTCCTTGATGGCTTCGCCGATCACTTCCAGGGATTCGGCCTTGGCCGAATCGATGAAACCGCAGGTGTTGACCACCACGACATCGGCGTCCTGGTAGGTGGACACCACGTCATAGCCTTCCATGCGCAGTTGAGTGAGGATGCGCTCGGAGTCGACCAGAGCTTTTGGGCAACCCAGGGATACGAAGCCGACTTTCGGGTTGGCCGGCGCGGAGGGGGTGGACATGTCTAACCTCGGTATTGGGTGTCGAATCACTTGGGGGGCAAGTGCGACGCTTGGGCGCTGGCTGCGCCTCTGATCAAAAAGTGCGCAATTCTAGCGATGGTCGACGCGCTTGACCAGCTTTATACGGGGGAAATACGACCAGCGCTGGACTATGCTTCTTCCCGTTATGCCCGCTTGCTTTCATACGACGTTAGTTGGCGCCTTAGTGGTAATAAGAATCTGCAAATTACATGGCAAACTGCGCAACTTAAGAGAATAGCGCTTGTATAACCTTGCGCTTTCTATATAAGAAGCCCCGGTCTTGAGTAGTAGGAGTCATTGATGGGTCAGGCAAGTAGTCAGGCGGCGAGTGGCGAGCACTCCGGGGGCAAGCCTCTGGGGATGCTGGTGGCGGCGGTCGGGGTGGTGTATGGCGATATCGGCACCAGTCCGCTCTACACCCTCAAGGAGGTGTTTGCCGGCCATTATGGGGTTCAGGTCAATCATGACGGGGTGTTTGGCATCCTCGCGCTGATTTTCTGGTCGTTGATCTGGGTGGTTTCGATCAAGTACGTGCTGTTCGTCCTGCGGGCCGACAACCAGGGCGAGGGCGGCATCATGGCCCTGACCGCGCTGGCCAGACGGGCGTCCGGTTCCTATCCGCGCTTGCGTTCGATGCTGGTGATTCTGGGCCTGATCGGCGCGGCGCTGTTCTATGGCGACAGCATGATCACCCCGGCGATTTCCGTGCTGTCGGCGGTCGAGGGCCTGGAGCTGGCATTCAGCGGCCTGGAACACTGGGTGGTGCCAATGGCGCTGGTGGTGCTGGTGGCCTTGTTCCTGATCCAGAAACACGGCACTGATCGCATCGGCAAGCTGTTTGGTCCGGTGATGGTGGCCTGGTTCGTGGTCCTTGGCGGGTTGGGGGTCAACGGCATTCTCCAGCACCCGGAAGTGCTGCAGGCGTTGAACCCGATGTGGGGCGTGCGTTTCTTCATCGTTCATCCGGGCATGGGGGTCGCCATCCTCGGGGCGGTGGTTCTGGCATTGACCGGTGCCGAAGCCTTGTACGCCGACATGGGGCACTTCGGGCGCAAGCCCATTGCCCGGGCCTGGTTCGCCCTGGTGCTGCCGGCGCTGGTGCTGAACTACTTCGGCCAGGGCGCGTTGCTGCTGGAAAACCCTGAAGCCGCCCGCAACCCCTTCTACCTGCTGGCGCCGAGCTGGGCCCTGATTCCGCTGGTGGTGCTGGCCACCCTGGCCACGGTGATCGCGTCCCAGGCAGTGATTTCCGGAGCCTTCTCCCTGACTCGCCAAGCAATCCAGCTGGGTTACATCCCGCGGATGCACATTCAGCACACGTCCAGCGCCGAGCAGGGGCAGATCTACATCGGTGCGGTGAACTGGGCGCTGATGGTGGGTGTGATCCTGCTGGTGCTCGGTTTCGAGTCCTCCGGTGCCCTGGCTTCGGCCTACGGCGTGGCGGTGACCGGGACCATGCTGATCACCAGCATCCTGGTGTCGGCGGTGATCCTGCTGCTGTGGAAGTGGCCGCCGATGCTGGTGGTGCCGCTCCTGCTGGGATTCCTGTTGGTGGATGGGCTGTTCTTCGCCGCCAACGTGCCGAAGATCTTCCAGGGCGGCGCCTTCCCGGTGCTGGCGGGGATTGTGCTGTTCCTGCTCATGACCACCTGGAAACGCGGCAAGGAATTGCTGGTGGATCGCTTGGACGAAGGCGGGCTGCCGCTGCCAATCTTTATCGGCAGTATCCGCGTACAGCCGCCGCATCGGGTGCAGGGCACTGCGGTGTTCCTCACGGCCCGTCCAGACGCCGTGCCCCACGCCTTGCTGCATAACCTGCTGCATAACCAGGTGCTGCACGAACAAGTGGTGCTGTTGACGGTGGTCTACGAGGACATTCCGCGGGTGCCTGCAAATCGGCGCTTCGAGGTGGACTCCTATGGTGAAGGTTTCTTCCGGGTGATCCTGCACTTCGGTTTCACCGACGAACCGGACGTGCCGGAGGCCCTGAAACTGTGCCACCTGGACGAGCTGGACTTCAGCCCCATGCGCACCACCTACTTCCTCAGCCGTGAAACCGTGATCGCCTCCAAGCTCGTGGGCATGGCCCGCTGGCGCGAAGCGTTGTTCGCCTTCATGTTGAAGAACGCCAACGGCAACCTGCGCTTCTTCAAGCTGCCGGTAAACCGGGTGATCGAACTGGGTACTCAGGTCGAGATGTAATCCTGACCAGACAAAAGCCCCCGTTGCTTTGCGGCAGCGGGGGCTTTTTCGTTTCACGGACCCTGTAGGAGCGAGCTTGCTCGCGATAACGGACCGACCATCGACATCGATGCTGATGACAGGACGGTTTCTCCCGGAGCCCACCGGCCCCGTGATCGCCCCGGCCTTTACGCGGCTAGCGCCTGCACCACATCGTCCACCACCGCCTTGCCCATGGCGGTCAGGTAGTGCGCGGCCCAGGCGTGACGATCGCTGTCTTTGCTGTAGGCAGCGTCCTCGGCAAAGGCCTTGGCCAGGGACAGCAGGTCGGAGGCTTGGGCCAGGGCGTCGCCAATGGGCAGGCCGGGGCTGACCTGGAACAGCGGGCGTTCCGAGCAGTAAAGGAAAGTGCTTAAGCCGATAGTTTTCAGATCTGACAGTTGAGGCAGGTTCGCATTGTTCATGGTCCAACTCCTGAATTTGAGGAGCTACCACGTTCGTTTCCAAGCGAATGGGTGGCAGCTGTACGCAGGTTGGAAAACCGGTAATCCAGGAAACCGGCAGACCCGAAGGTCTCCCACGCACAGCCGCCATAACAGATGGATTACAGGTGTTAAATTCGCCTGCAATCACTATGGGGTGTTAGTTGCCCAGACTCTTCGGGTTTCCAAGCCCGGTCGCTGAAGTTCAGCGACACCCGGAGCCTAGCCCGTCGAAGCGCAGGCCAACAAGGCAGCAAAGTGCCCAAAACGCACCCCTTACACAACTCTCGGAGTTTGCCTACAACCTGCGCGGGAGTCATCCGCCATTACGCGGTCTTCAGCGAGGAAGCTCAGGCCGCTGATGTAAAAAAGCCCCCGCAACCTGAGGCTGCGGGGGCTTTGATGGGGCGAGGCTCAGCTCACTCTTGAGCGGTGGCCTGATCCTTGACCTGGCGCTTTTCGATGGCATCCACCAGGCGCTTGGCCAGTGCCGGGTAGTTCTCATCGAAGTGATGGCCGCCCGGCAGCTTCATGGCTTCACCGACCGCAGTCTTGTCGGTGCAGCCGCTTTCGTCGACTTCTTCCTCACCGTAGATGCACACCACCTTGGCGGCGGGCAGCTTGGCCATTTCCGGGCCGGTGGCAGCTTCCTTGCCGGCATTGCCCAGCCAGCCTTCGACTTCGATCTCGAAGCTGCCGGTACGGGCGAAGGCCAGCAGGATAATGGCGTCGACCCGCTGCTGCTCTGCTTCCGGCAGGCGGTTGTAGATCGCCGGCAGCACGTCGGCGCCGAAGGAGTAGCCGGTCAGCACGAAGCGCTTGGTGCCCCACTTCTGCCGGTAGTGCTGCATCAGTTCGGTGAGGTCAACGGCGCTTTGCTCAGGCGTCTTGTGCTGCCAGTAGTAGCGCAGGGTGTCGATGCCCACCACCGGGTAGCCGATCTTGGCCATCTCGCCAGCCACGTCGCGGTCCAGGTCGCGCCAGCCGCCGTCGCCGGAGAGGAACAGGGTCACGGTGTCCTTGGCCTGGCCGGCCGGGACTTCCACCACGGGAATGTTCAGGCCGCCGTTTTCCGAACCCACCAGCAGCTTGCGCAGCTCGTTGTTCAGCACCTGGGGCAGGTGGATGTCGTAGTCGCTGATGCTGGTGGTGGCGTTGGGGGTATCACGCACGAAGCCGGCACTTTCGTCATCCGGGTTGTCGTTCCAGGCCACCAGCCAGTGGCCGTGGGCCAGGGTCTTGGGCAGTGGATCGGTGCAACCGGGCGCCGGGTTGATGGTGAAGCCTACCGACACGGCCTGGGCCTTGTCGTCGTTCTGGGTGGCGACCCAGCGCCAGGCCAGGGCCGCGCCCGGGCCGATGCCGCTGACCAGGGTGGCCGGGCCACTGAGCTGGGGCAGGGCGCTTTGCAGGGCTTGTTCCTGCAGTTTGCAATCGTCCTTGGGCAGGATCACCTGGACGATCTGCGCCGCGCCGCTGCGGCTCAGGGCCAGCAGCTGTTTGTCGGTCAGGGTCGAGTCAGGCAGCACCGCCACCACCACCCGGGCCTTGGCCTTGGCGCCTGGGGTCACTCGGGTCAGGGTCGAGCCATCGGCCTGGGTCAGTTGTTCCAGGGTCGGTTCAGGGGCGGGGCGGTTCCACCACCAGTAGCCACCACCCGCAAGCAAAGCCAGTACCACCAGTGTGGCCAGCAGATACCGCCAAGAGCGTTGAATCATCAGCGTTTCACCAATCCAGTCAGGCCGCCTGCGATCAGGGCGGCGGTGTCGGCCAGTGCCACCAGCGGGTCGAGCCCGGCCGGCACGGCCATGTAACGGGGTTCCCAGTCGGGCTGGAACTTGTCTTTGAAGCGGCGCAAGCCTTGGAAGTTATACAGTTGCTCGCCACGGCGGAAGACCATCGAGCCCAGGCGTTGGGTCAGCGGCGCGCCACGCCGGGGTTGCAGGCCGGACAGCGGCACCATGCCCAGGCTGAAGCGGGCGTATCCATGATTTTTATAATGCTGGATCAGGCCGACCATCATGAACTCCATGGTCAGCTTCGGGGCGTCCGGGTGCGCGCGCATCAAGTCGAGGCTGGCCAGGTCATGGCTGTAGGTCTCGAGCAGGTTGGCGAAGGCCACCGGGCGTCCTTCAAAACGGATGATGGCGATGCGGAAGTGCTTGAGGTAGTCGTCGCTGAAGCGCCCCAGGGAGAAGCCTTTCTCGCGGACATTCTTGCCGGTCAGCCAGGCGTCTGAAATCACTTTCAGCTCGTCCATCGGCGCTTGCCCCGGCTCGTGGATCTCCAGCGACAGGCCGTCGCGGGTGCCGCGATTCCAGGTGTAGCGCAGGTCTTTCATCTCCTTGCCCTTGGCTTCCAGATCAAAGCGCTTGAGGTCGACCCGGGCTTCTTCGCCGAGCTTGATCGCCGTCAGGCCGATGTCCATGTAGTAGGGCAGGTTTTCCGCCCGTACTTGGTAGAACACCGGGCGCGCGTGGTGCAGGTCGCACAGGTCGCGGAACTGCCAGATCATTTCCGCGCGCTGCTGGGTCGGGCCGATGGGGTCGTACAGCGCCACCAGGCTGCGGCCGCGGCGAGCGTACATCAGGAAGGCATCGTCGTTGGGGTGGAACAGCAGCGCCTTGTCGCCGGTCAGGGCCAGGCCACCATCGGGTTGGGACGAGGCCATGAGGATCTTTGCCGCCTTGTCCAGCTCGTCGCTGGTGGGCAGGTGGATGACCGGGCGTGCGGTACGCAGCAGCCAGGTCAGGGACACCACCAGCAACAGCACCGCAGCCCCCAACAGCGAACGCAGGCCCCGGGGGGCGTCGGCGTCGAGGGTGAACTGCCACCACAGTTGGTGGCTGTAGGGCACGTCCTGATAGGCGAACAGCAGCAGCCAGGTGGAGGCGCCGAGCACGCAGACGCTGGCCACCAGGTACAGCGGCGAGAAGGGCAGTTCGGTGAGGCGGCTGGGGCGATAGAACGAGCGCCGGAATACGGCCAGCAGGCTGGCGGTGAGGGTCATCAGGCAGGCTTCTTCCCAGTCAAAGCCTTTAAGCAGCGAGAGCAGGGCGCCCACCAGCAACAGAATGGTGGTGAGCATCCAGGCGGCGGACAGGCGCCGGCGCAGGCCTTGGGCCAGCAGCAGGCAGAGCACGCCAATCAGGCTGGCGCCGAAGTGCGAAGCGTCCACCAGGCGGTGAGGAATCAGGAAGCCGATGTGTTGCAGGCGGGTATCGATTTCCGGGGTGGCGCCGGAGAACAGCAGCACCACGCCGGAGAGAAACACCAGCACCGCCAGGATTGGCGCTGCCAGGCCTGAAGCCACTCGCAGGGATTGTCGGGTCTGGAACAGGCGCTGGGCTTCGTTGATCAGCAGCAGGACGCAGGCCACCAGCATCGGCAGCACCACGTAGATCAGGCGATACAGCAGCAATGCGGCCGCCAGGGGCGCGGCCCCGAGCTTGTCGGCAAACGCCGCCAGCAGGATGGCTTCGAACACCCCGACGCCGCCAGGCACGTGGCTGAGCACACCGGCGGCCAGGGCCAGCAGGTACACCAGCAGGAAGGCGCCGAACGGCGGTGCCTCGGGCAGCAGCAGGTAGAGCACGGTGGCGGCTGCGGCGACGTCCAGGGCGGTGATGATCAGTTGCAGGAAGGTCAGGCGGCGTCCAGGCAGGCGCAGGGTGCGGCGTCCGACCCGTACCAGCAGGTTGTCGCGCAGAGGCTGCTCTGGCAGGCGTCGGCGATAGATGCCGACGGCCAGTACTGCACCCAGCAGCAGGATAGCCAGGGCAATGCCGGCCAGCAGGCTTTCGGGCAGGCGCAGGGCCGCCGAGGCTGCCGGCAAGTTACTCAAAGTGGCCAGGGCCGCCAGCGGTGGCAAGGCACAACCCAGAGAGAGGCTGGCAAACAGGGTCATGTGCGCGACGTCGGAGGCCCCCAGCCCATGACGTGCATACAGGCGATAACGTACCGAGCCGCCGGACAGCAGCGACAGACCAATGGCGTTGCCGATGGCGAAGGCGGTGAAGCCGCCCAGAGCCAGGGTGCGGCCGGGCAGGTTGACTCCGGCATAGCGGCTGGCGGACCACTCGTATCCCAGCAGAATGATGAAGCCGACGATGGTCGCGCCCAGGGCGCCCAGTAGGGCGGGCTTGGGTACTTCGAGGATCGAGTCGTGCAGGGCGTAGAAGTCCAGCTCGCTAAGCAGGTGACGGCAAGCGATCAGGGCAATGGCGAACAGCAGCAGGGTTATGGCCAGGCCCAAGGGTTGGCGGTACTTGCTCAACAGGTCCAGCCAGCGCAGGCGAGTGGTTGTCACAGGTTGAGTGGCGGTAGTGGTATCGCTGTCTTGCGAATCAGACGTGTTGGCGCGCATCAATCACCTCGTGGATTGTGCGCGACAGGATGGGGGTATCCGGCCAAGTTACCAATCCCTGTAGAAAAAATAGTTTCAAATATTAACGCGTCTCACCGTGGCCCGGCGACCCTGGGCGATGGCCGCCGGGTGGTTGCTCGAGACAGAGCATAGCTCGCATCTTGAAGGGTCGAAGCATCGCTAAAAGGCTCGCAACACTTTGCCAGGTCATTGTTGCGAAAGGACTTTTTCAACAGATACAAAAAAGGCCACTCTTTCGAGCAGCCTTTTTTGATGTTTGGTTGCGGGAGCCGGATTTGAACCGACGACCTTCGGGTTATGAGCCCGACGAGCTACCAGACTGCTCCATCCCGCGTCTGTGTGGCGGCATTCTACAGGCGAACGACTGAGTGTCAACCATTAATGGTTCGACAGGTCAAATAAACGTCGAATGGCCGGTTCCGTCTCTTAAGTCATCGACAGCTAAAGAGTTTTGCCTATGCCGTGTTTGAGAGGGAGTAGTGCAAAACAGGCGCGCACAAAAAAGGCCACTCTTTCGAGTAGCCTTTTTTGATGTTTGGTTGCGGGAGCCGGATTTGAACCGACGACCTTCGGGTTATGAGCCCGACGAGCTACCAGACTGCTCCATCCCGCGTCTGTGTGGGCGGATTCTACAGCGTCGCTGGCGTCTGTCAATCATTAATTTTTAAAAAAGGCTTCCTGTTCAATCGCTTAGCGTGCTTCCAGGAGCGTTTTTCGAGGCTTGGGCCCAGGTAGAACGTGGCTTTCAGCTCTATGGAACGCTTGGTGCTCATTAAGAGAATAAATTTCTCATGGCGCTTTGCCGATTGATCTGAGATGCAAGGTACTGGTGCTATATACAGGTGTCGGTAGATACTGGCTGCCCGCTTTGATTCCAACTTCGGCTTTCAATGATCACTGCCTTTATATGATGCAGCGCAAAATCATCCACATCGACTGTGATTGCTTCTACGCCGCCATCGAAATGCGCGACGACCCGCAACTGGCCGGCAAGCCGCTGGCAGTGGGTGGTTCCGCAGATCGGCGGGGGGTGATCGCCACCTGCAACTACGAGGCGCGGGCCTATGGCGTGCGTTCTGCCATGTCGTCGCGGCACGCGTTGACCCTGTGCCCGGACCTGGTGATCGTCAAGCCGCGCATGGATGCCTATCGCGAGGCGTCGAAAGAGATTCATACGATCTTTCGTGACTACACCGATCTGATCGAACCCTTGTCGCTGGACGAGGCCTATCTGGATGTTTCCGATAGCCCGAACTTCGCCGGTAGCGCCACGCGCATTGCCCAGGACATTCGCCGGCGGGTTTCCAATCAGCTGCATATCACGGTGTCGGCCGGGGTCGCGCCCAACAAGTTTCTGGCCAAGATTGCCAGCGACTGGAAAAAGCCCAACGGCCTGTTCGTGATCACTCCGGATCAGGTGGAGGATTTTGTCTCCGAACTGCCGGTGAGCACGTTGCATGGGGTGGGCAAGGTCACGGCGGACAAACTGGGTCGCCTGGGGATTGTCGACTGCCTGCAGTTGCGCGACTGGAACAAGCTGGCCCTGGTGCGCGAGTTCGGCAGTTTCGGCGAACGCCTGTGGAGTCTGGCCAGGGGGATCGACGAGCGGCCGGTGCAGAATGACAGTCGGCGCCAGTCCATCAGCGTGGAAAACACCTATGACGTGGATCTGCCGGATCTGGACAGTTGCCTGCAGAAGCTGCCGGAGCTGATGGAGACTCTGGCAGGGCGCATTGCGCGTATCGACAGCAGTTATCGGCCGGGCAAACCCTTCGTCAAAGTGAAGTTCCACGACTTTACCCAGACCACTCTGGAGCAGGCGGGGGCCGGACGGGATCTGGAGAGTTATCGGCAACTGCTGACCCTGGCCTTCAAGCGTGGCGGCAAGCCAGTGCGGCTCTTGGGGATTGGCGTGCGATTGCAGGATCTACGCGGTGGTCACGAACAGCTGGAGCTGTTTCGGGGCGTGTTGTAGGCGCTGGCTGGCTGGCGAATTTGGCGTCGCGATCGATCCGCGGCGTGGTGTTCGCCGGCAAGCCGGCTCCTTGTCAATCAGTGACCGGGATCGGCGACCAGGCGGCCGGCGTTCTTGGTCAGGGACTTTAGAAACTCGCTCTGCAATTCCGGATCGTTGCGTGTCAGCTCGATCAGGCTCTGCTCCAGCTCGCTGGCCTCTTCTTCCAGACCCAACTCCGACAGGCGCTTGACCCGGTGTACCCACTGGCTCACTTCGTCATCTTCCAGGTCGTCGTAGATCAGTGCGTGAGCTTCCACCAGCTTGCCGCGCAGGGTGCTGCTCAGGCTCAGGGACGAGTCGGAATGCACTTCGTCCTGAGCATCCTCGACACTGATCTGCAACTTGCCGATGTGGTTCAGGTCCTGTTCGGAGAATGGCGCGTCCAGCAGGTTCAAGCGCAGCACGCCATTACGATCGGTGCTCATGTCGTAGGTTTGCTTGCCGGCCTTGACCTGCACCGGGCGCTCGCTCCAGGGCAGGCTCGAATACTCCAGGCGCTTGTCACGCTGGACTTCATCGATGGCCGCCAGGTTCTGCTGAGCCCGGCCGTGGGACGGCATGTTCATGAACGGGTTGAGCCCGGACACGCCGTAGCTGACCCAGTCCTTGGTGACGCTGTCCGGCAGGTTGCCCAGAGCAAACACGTTGACCACATTGGCGCCGACGCCGGCCACCAGGGCCACCGCGCCCAGCGGGATCTCGTAGATTTCCCGCCAGGGTTGGTAGGGCGTATAGCGATCGTAGCGGCGAGTGACCTCGAATTCGGTGACTTCGAAGGTCTTCTGCTCGTGGATGCGTACCCGGCGTTGCGGCAGCTCAAGCACCTTAGGCTCACCGACATCGATCTGCAGGCTGTGGTCGAGCAGTTTGCGCTCGACGCGTTCCTCGTGTTCGCTGCGTTGCGACATCTGGTTGGCGCAGCCGCTGACCAGCAGGGCGCCGCACAAGGCGGCGCCCCCGAGGCTTAAGGTGTTTCGCTTGAACATGACTTCTCTATCTGGTTTCAGCGACGGATACGGGCTTGGAGGAAGGACAGGACGTCGGCCACGGGCAGCGCTTGTGCCTGGGCTTCGGTACGGCTCTTGTATTCCAGGTTGCCTTCGGCGAGGCCGCGGTCACTGACCACGATCCGGTGAGGAATGCCGATCAGCTCCATGTCAGCGAACTTGATGCCCGGGCTGGTTTTCTTGTCGCGGTCGTCCAGCAGCACTTCGAAACCGGCGGCAGTCAGTTCTGCGTACAGTTTGTCGGTGGCTTCGCGAACCTGCTCGGTTTCGTAGCGCAGCGGTACCAGGGCGATCTGGAACGGCGCCAGGGTATCGCTCCAGATAATGCCGTTTTCATCGTTGTTCTGCTCGATGGCGGCCGCCACCACGCGGGACACGCCAATGCCGTAGCAGCCCATTTCCAGGGTCACTGGCTTGCCGTTTTCGCCCAGCACTTCGCACTTCATCGCCTTGCTGTACTTGTTGCCCAGCTGGAAGATGTGCCCGACCTCGATGCCGCGCTTGATTTCCAGAGTGCCCTTGCCGTCCGGGCTCGGGTCGCCGGCCACCACGTTGCGCAGGTCGGCAACAGTCGGAACCGGCAGGTCGCGTTCCCAGTTGACGCCGAAGTAGTGCTTGTCGTCGATGTTGGCGCCGACGCCGAAGTCGCTCATCAGCGCCACCGAGCGGTCGATGATGATCGGCAGTGGCAGGTTCACCGGGCCCAGGGAGCCGGCGCCGGCGCCGATGGCGTCACGCAGTTCGGCTTCGGAGGCCATGACCAGCGGGCTGGCAACGCCAGGCTGGTTGGCGGCCTTGATTTCGTTCAGTTCGTGGTCGCCACGGATGATCAGGGCGATCAGCTTGCCGGCTTCTTCGGCATGCACCACCAGGGTCTTGACGGTCTTCTCGATCGGCAGGTTGTAGCCTTCCACCAGCTGGGCGATGGTTTTCGCGTCAGGGGTGTCAACCAGGCGCATCTCTTCGGTTGGAGCCGGGCGCGAGGTTTCGCGCGGCACGGCTTCAGCCTTCTCGATGTTCGCTGCGTAGTCGGAACCGTTGCTGAAGACGATATCGTCTTCGCCGGACTCGGCCAGTACGTGGAATTCGTGGGAGCCGGCGCCGCCGATGGAGCCGTTGTCTGCTTCAACCGGGCGGAACTTCAGGCCCAGGCGGGTGAAGACGTTGCAATAAGCCTGGTGCATGCGGTCGTAGGTGACCTGCAAGGACGCCTGGTCGGCGTGGAAGGAGTAGGCGTCCTTCATGATGAACTCGCGGCCGCGCATCAGGCCGAAGCGTGGGCGGATTTCATCGCGGAATTTGGTCTGGATCTGGTACAGGTTCAGCGGCAGCTGCTTGTAGCTGCTCAACTCGTTGCGGGCCAGATCGGTGATCACTTCTTCGTGGGTCGGGCCGGCGCAGAAATCGCGCCCGTGACGGTCTTTGAAGCGCAGCAGCTCCGGGCCGTACTCTTCCCAGCGACCGGATTCCTGCCACAGCTCAGCCGGTTGAGTGCTCGGCATCAACACTTCAAGCGCGCCCGCGGCGTTCATTTCTTCGCGAACGATGGCTTCAACCTTGCGCATCACTCGCAAGCCCATCGGCAGCCAGGTGTACAGGCCGGAAGCCAGTTTACGGATCATGCCGGCGCGCAGCATCAGCTGGTGGCTGATCACGACCGCGTCGGAAGGCGTTTCTTTCTGTGTGGCGAGCAAATATTGACTGGTACGCATGGTAGGCCGTTGTCGGTTGCTGAGACTGGAAGTGACGGAGCATTGTACGGGCGAGTTCCGCTGGCGTACAGGATTGCGCTTTGAGGGGACGGGAGCCGCGGAGAAAAGCCGCAACTCCCGGGATTTTCTAGGATTCCTCGCCCACGACAGCGCCCTTGGCGGGCTGCTCCGACGGGTCTTTCGGTCCGGCGCGGCGGCTCTCCTGGAACCAGTGAATGGCGATCAGAATCAGGGTCGGCACCCCGAGTATGGCGGTGATGAGGAAGAAGTCGTGATAGCCGTATTTTTCCACCATGACTCCGGAATAGCCGCCGATCAGGCGTGGAAGCAGCAGCATGATGGAGCTGAGCAGGGCGTACTGAGTGGCCGAGAACTTGAGGTTGGTCAGGCTCGACAGGTAGGCGACGAAGGCGGAAGTGGCCATTCCCGAGCTGAAGTTGTCCAGGGAAATGGTGGCAATCAGCATTTTCAGGTTCGGGCCCATGTCGGCGAGCATGAGGAACAGCAGGTTGGTGCCGGCAGACGCGGCACCGCCGATGAACAGGATCGGCAGGATGCCGAAGCGCACGATCAGCAGGCCGCCCATGCCGGCCCCAAGCAGGGTCATGATCAGGCCGAAGATCTTGCTGACCCCGGCAATCTGGTCCTTGGTGAAACCCTGGTCGATATAGAAAACATTGGCCATCACGCCCATGACCGTGTCCGACATGCGATAGGTGGCGATCAGACCCAGTAGCAGGAAGGCTTGCCAGCGGTAGCGCAGGATGAAGTCGTTCACCGGGGTCAACACCGGCGCCAGGCCTCGACGGCCCATGGCCGACAGGCACAGGGTGCTGAGGGTGATGTAGAGGATCGCCCGCAGGAAGGCCCGGTCTTCCAGCAGCAGGTCCAGCAGGCTGACGCCGTCGAAGATCACGCTGGCGAAGTCGGTGTTGTACAGCTGGGTAAAGGTGGCTGGCACTGAAACCAGAAGCACGATCAGGACGAACACCGAGATCAACTGGTGGGCGAAGCTGTAGCGCCCTGCCGACAGTTGAGTGCGCAATGGCACTGCTGGTTCACGCATCAGCAGGGTGGTGAGCAGTGCTGGAATCATCAGCACGCCGAACAGCACGTAGGTACCGGTCCAGGCCGAATGCTTGTAGCTGAAGCCGGTGGAGCCGAAGCCTTCGGCGAAGAACAGCGCGCCGGCGGTGGCCAGCAGTACCGCGACCCGGTAGCCGGACATGTAGCTGGCGGCCAGCGCGGCCTGTCGACTGTCGTCGGCGATTTCCAGGCGATAGGCGTCGATGGCGATGTCCTGGGTCGCCGAGGCAAAGGCCACGACCACCGCAATGGCGATCAACCAGGACAGGTGTTTTTGCGGATCGCAGAAGCCCATGCCGATCAGGCCGAGAATCACCAGGACCTGGGCCAGTACCAGCCAGGAGCGGCGTCGGCCGAGCTTGCCCAATAGAGGCAGGCGCCATTGGTCGAGCAGTGGCGACCACACCCATTTAAAGGCATAGGCCAAACCGATCAGGCTGGCGTAGCCGATGGTTTCGCGGGCCACACCGGCCTCGCGCAACCACACCGAAAGAGTCGAGAACACCAGCATGTAAGGCATGCCGGCAGCGAAACCAAGCAGCAACAGCACGAGCGTCGAGGGGCTGGCATAGGCGGCAAGTGCGGCGCGCCAGGTTTTACGGGGCATGGGCTGAAGTCTGCCTCAGATTACGGAAACAAAGCGCGCACTCTAACCGCTGTGCTCTACCGGGCGCCAGCCATGGCGCTGAATATCCACGCGATTGTTCAGGATAGAGACACCTTCGCCGTGCAGTCTGGCGCGCTGCTCGTCGCCTGATGGGCTACCGACGGGCAGGCTGATGCGGCCGCCAGCACCGAGTACCCGGTGCCAGGGCAGGCTGGTATCGGCGGGTAGCTGACTGAGGGTGCGTCCAACCCAGCGCGCGGCCCGGCCCAGGCCGGCCATTTCTGCCAGTTGGCCATAGCTGACGACCTTGCCTTCGGGGACTTGGGCCAGGGTCAGGTACAGCACCGTGCGTCGGATTTGCGCGGGGTTTTGCGAGTCTTCGCCGTGTTCGGTCACATTCGCGGTTCCAGATAGGGGCAGGGGCTCGGGGCGGTTGTGAGGATGAAAGTCTTGTGAGTATTGAACTCACTCTCGATACCCGGGTCAGTCCTGACTAAGGCTTGTTCAGCAGGAATAATGCCGTTTTTTTTCGCAAGATCGAGTCCTGTATTGCTTATGTTGCCTAGAACGATGCTGTGTTTCGCGGTGCTCAGCGCCTCCATGCCTGCTCTGGCCGATACCGTCTGGTTGAAGAACGGTGACCGGTTGAGTGGCAAGATCAAGGTTTTCGACGGCGGTAAGCTGTTGATCCAGACCGATTACGGTGGCGCCATTTCCATTGATTGGAAGCAGGTCAAGACCCTGGAAAGCGATCAGGAGTTGCTAGTCAAACAGGATGCCTACACCGGGGAAAAGGCCAAGTCGCTGCAGGCGGCGGAGGAGGGCAAGGTTGTCCTGGCCAACGGTGAGGCGCCCAAGACCGTGGAGTTGGCCAGTATCCAGCAGATCATGAAACCCAAGCCGCTGGTGGAGGATGTGGTCTGGAAGGGCAATGTCGACGTGGCCATGGATTACAAGCGTGCTGAAAAGGACACCGATGACTATGACATCGACTTCAAGACTTCGGCGCGCCATGGTGCCTGGCGTCACAACGCCCAGGGTGAGTACAACCGTGAGTTCCAGAATCAGGTGGTGACTACCGACAACTGGAATGCCGAGTACGCTCTGGACCGCTTCATTACCGAGAAGTGGTTCTGGGAAGGACGCCTGACCTACAAGCGCGACAAAGTAGAAGATCTTGCGCGGCAACGGGTGGTGGGTACGGGTCCCGGCTACCAGTTCTGGGACGATGAGCTGGGGGCGTTCTCCTTGGGCTCGCTGCTCAACCGCACGGATTACGAGTACGCCGATGGCGGTAAGGACAGCTTCTACTCACTGGCGATGAAGTGGGATTACAACCGTTACCTGATTGGCAAGCGGGTGGAGTTCTTCACTAATGGCGAAGTGGGCAGGCCGTTTTCCGGCGTCGCCGATTACGCGCTGGATGCGGAGATGGGGCTGCGCTACAAGGTCACGGACTGGGCGTCGCTCAACCTCAAGGCGGAAAAGGATCTGATCCGCGGTACCGAGGACAGCGACTTGGATAAGACCCGCTATACCGTGGGCTTTGGCGTGACCTGGTAACGGGGTACCAGCCAGGAGCATTCGCGAGGATGCGCCTTGGCTGCACGCCGCAAAAACCTGCGGGCACAAAAAAGCCCCGCTGTTGAGGGCGGGGCTTTTTACTGGATCAGTACAAGTTAGATAACTTGAACTTCTTCAGCTTGCATGCCTTTCTGACCGCGGGTAGCGATGAAAGAAACCTGTTGGCCTTCTTTCAGGCTTTTGAAGCCGTCGGATTGGATAGCTTTGAAGTGTACGAACAGGTCGTCACCGGATTGTGGAGTGATGAAGCCGAAGCCTTTTTCATCGTTGAACCACTTAACGGTACCGGTTTGGCGATTAGACATGGTGTATCTCCTTGGACAAAGTTAACTGCGACTCAGGAAAAGCCCTGGCCGAGACTGAGTGCAAAGAGCAGGAAAAATTCTTGGAGATGGTTGGATCGAAATTCAACATCGTGTAGAGATTCTCAGTGACACAAGCAGCACAGTGGCGCCACCTTAACCCTTTTTCCTGAACGTGCCAATGGCTAGGGCCAAGGTTTCTCGGTTTTCGTGACTGACGGCCCGTCGTTCGTCGCCGAACCCTTGAAAATCCTGGTGTCAGGCGAGAAAAACGTCCCGGACTTTGAACCCGACCCCGCGCCCCGGTAAGATGCCGGACAGAATTTTTTCACCTCGTTATTTCAGGACACCCGCCATGAGCATCAAATCGGACAAGTGGATTCGCCGCATGGCGCAAGAGCACGGCATGATCGAGCCCTTCGTAGAGCGCCAGATGCGTGGCGAAGGCCCGGATCGGCTGATCTCTTTCGGGGTGTCGAGCTACGGCTACGATGTGCGTTGCGCTGATGAATTCAAGGTGTTCACCAACATCAATTCGGCCACCGTCGACCCGAAGAACTTCGATGAAAAGAGCTTCGTCGACATCAAGAGCGACGTCTGCATCATCCCGCCAAACTCCTTCGCCCTGGCCCGTACCGTCGAGTATTTCCGCATTCCGCGCAACGTGCTGACCATCTGCCTGGGCAAGAGCACCTATGCCCGTTGCGGCATCATCGTCAACGTGACTCCGCTGGAGCCCGAGTGGGAAGGCCACGTGACCCTGGAGTTCTCCAACACCACCACCTTGCCGGCCAAGATCTACGCCAATGAAGGCGTGGCGCAGATGCTGTTCCTGGAGTCGGATGAAGAGTGCGAAGTTTCCTACAAGGACCGTGGCGGCAAATACCAGGGCCAGCGTGGCGTGACCCTGCCGCGTACCTGATTGCGTCCGTCTGACAAATAGCGGGAATTCCTGAGCACACCCACACTCTATTGGGTGTATTTCCGGTATGCGCAAGGCGTACCGGGCTCAGCTCAGGAGTGCCCCATGAAGATAGATCCGCGAATCAGCGCCACCTTGGCCAGGCTGGAACCCAATCAGGTTGGGGTATTGGCTTGGACCCTGCTGGCACATCCGCCTGTCAACATGGCAGGCGGCATTCCCGGTCAGCCCGACCCGGACTCTCCCCAACCCCCAGAACCTACCGAACCTGGTGAGCCCACTTTGCCGGACGAGCCGCCGCCCGCGCCTGTGGCTTGAACTCACTGGATACCGTCAGTCGCCCCGTCCGCGACAATCTTGCGCGGACGGTGGCGTTCTACGCGGCCGCTACTTCAGGTTGCCACTGAGAAACTGCTGCAGGCGCTCGCTTTTCGGGTTGCCCAGCACCTCTTCAGGAGTGCCTTCCTCTTCCACCAAGCCCTTGTGCAGAAACAGCACCTGGCTCGACACCTTGCGGGCGAAGCTCATCTCGTGGGTGACCATGATCATGGTCCGGCCTTCCTCGGCCAGGCCCTGAATCACCTTGAGCACCTCGCCCACCAGCTCCGGGTCCAGGGCTGACGTGGGTTCGTCGAACAACATGACTTCCGGCTCCATGGCCAATGCCCGGGCGATGGCCACTCGCTGCTGCTGGCCGCCGGAGAGGAACGCCGGGTACTGGCCAGCGACGCGGGCCGGCAGGCCGACCTTGTCCAGATAGCGCCGGGCCCGTTCTTCGGCGTCCTTGTTACTGACTCCCAGCACCCGACGCGGGGCCATGGTGATGTTTTCCAGCACCGTCATGTGGCTCCACAGGTTGAAATGCTGGAACACCATCGCCAGGCGCGTACGAATCCGCTGCAGCTCGGCAGGATCGGCCACGTGCATGCCGTGGCGATCGCTGACCATGCGGATCGGCTGGCCATCCAGGCTCATGGCGCCGTCGTCCGGGGTTTCGAGAAAGTTGATGCAACGCAGAAAGGTGCTTTTGCCCGAACCACTGGCGCCGATCAGGCTGATCACGTCACCGGTCTTGGCCTTGAGAGACACACCTTTGAGCACCTCATTATCGCCGTAGCATTTATGCAGGCCTTCAATGGTCAGTTTGTACATGGGGCTTGCATCCTCAAGGCGAAAGTAGATAGCCGCTGCGATAGGCCTCGCGGCCGGCGACATGGGCGATCACCATGCCGGCGGTGGCCATGCGCCGCAGCGAGCGGGCATACAGGAGCCCGGCATTGTTGCAATGGATAGGTGTAACCCGGTCATGGATCGGGTCGATGATTTCAGCCACCAACTGCCCGGCCTCCAGGTATTCCCCCGGTAGCGCAGCGAACACCAGCAGCCCGCCCACAGGCGTCGCTAACGGTTCGACCGCCGCCAGCGGCGTGGCCGGAAAGGGCAGCTCAGGCAACGGCGGAACCTGGCCGGCAATGGCGCCGAAGCGGGTCAGGTAGTCCAGCATGGCCTGGCAGTCGAGGCTGGCCAGGCCGTGGTTGACGTCGCCCTGACCACGCAGCTCGACCGTGACCGCAAAGGTGCCCGTGGGAATGGCGAAGTGTTCGCCGAAGCGCTGTTGCAGTTGCCACCACAGCAGGCTGAAGCACTCGTCGAACGACCAGGCCGCGGAGTCGGTGGCCAGGAGGCAGGCTTCGGCGCCGAGGTAGCGGGCCAATGGCTCTACCTGGGGCCAGGCTTCGGGGGTGGTGTACAGGTGCGCCACGGCTTCGAAGTCGCAGTGCAGGTCCAGCACCATGTCGGCATCGCAGGCCAGCCGTTGCAGGGCCAGTTGCAGGGACTGCAATTGCGTCTGTGGTCGTTGACGGGTCAGGGCATCGCTCAGGTGTCGGCGAATCAGGTCGAGGTTGTGCTGCGGATCGTGAGTGAGCAGCCCTTCGATGGCGTTGCCGACCTCTTCACTGAGGTCGACGAAGCCGCGATTGAAGTTCTGCCCGCTTTCCAGCTGGTAGCGCCCCAGTGGAACGTCCATCAACACTTGTTCCAGGCCCACCGGATTGGCCACCGGCACCAGGACTATTTCATGCAACAGGCGACCGGCGGCTTCCAGCTCCGTCAGGCGCTGCTTGAGGTGCCAGGCCACCAGCATGCCGGGCAATTCGTCGGCATGCAGGGAGGACTGGATGTAGACCTTGCCTTGGGCCTGGGCGGGGCCGAAATGAAAACTGTGGACCTGGCGCGCGGTGCCCGGCAGCGGAGCGAGCAGGTCGTGGATCTCGTGGCGCATTGGTGATTTCCCGGCAGCAAGTCCTAGTGGGTCGGCCCGAGGAAGGCCAGCCAGCGGCGTTCAGCGAGACGGAACAGGCCCACCAGGGTGAAGGTCACGCACAGGTAGATGATGGCGGCGATACCGAACGACTGAAACGTCAGGAAGGTCGCCGAGTTGGCGTCCCGGGCGATTTTCAGGATGTCGGGAATGGTCGCGGTAAAGGCCACCGTGGTGGAGTGCAACATCAGGATCACTTCGTTGCTGTAGTAGGGCAGCGAGCGGCGCAGGGCCGAAGGCATGATCACGTACGCATACAGCTTCCAGCCGCTCAAACCATAGGCCTTGGCTGCCTCCACTTCGCCGTGGGCCATGCTGCGGATCGCCCCGGCGAAAATTTCCGTGGTGTAGGCGCAGGTATTCAGGGAAAACGCGAGGATGGTGCAGTTCATCGCGTCGCGAAAGAACGCGTCGAGCAGCGGTTGCGCGCGGATCGCGGCGATGCTGTAGATCCCGGTGTAGCAAATCAGCAACTGGATATAGAGCGGTGTGCCGCGAAACAGGTAGGTGTAGAACTGCACCGGCCAGCGGATGTAGCGCTTGGGCGAGACCCGGGCGATGGACAGCGGGATCGACACCAAAAAGCCAATGCAGATCGAGGCCGTGAGCAGCCACATGGTCATGGCCAGCCCGGTCATGTGGTAACCGTCGCTGTAAAGGAAGGGACGCCAGTATTCCTGCAGGAGTTCGATCATCGCACGGCCTCCCGGGCGCCGGCGGCATAGCGCCGTTCAAGCTTGCGCAGGACGAAGTTGGAGGCGCTGGTGATCAACAGGTAGATCAGTGCCGCCAGGACCAGGAAGTAGAACAGCTGATAGGTGCTCTTGCCGGCATCCTGGGCGGCCTTGACCAGATCGGCCAGGCCGATGATCGACACCAGGGCCGTGGCCTTGAGCATCACCATCCAGTTGTTGCTGATGCCCGGCAGGGCGAAGCGCATCATCTGCGGGAAGACCACGAAGCGAAAGCGCTGGCCGCGCTTGAGGCCATAGGCGGTGGCCGCTTCTACCTGGCCCCGGGGCACGGCGAGGATCGCCCCGCGGAAGGTTTCGGTGAAATAGGCGCCATAGATGAAACCCAGGGTGATCACCCCGGCGCTGAAAGGATTGATCTCGATGTATTCCCACTCCATGAAGTCGGTGAAGGAGGTCAGCCAGGTTTGCAGGCTGTAGAAAATCAGCAGCATCAGTACCAGGTCCGGCACCCCGCGGATCAGGGTGGTATAGAGCTGGGCGGGGACCCGCAGCAAGGCAACGCTGGAGAGTTTGGCACTGGCGCCGAGCAGGCCGAGCAAGACGCTGACCAGCAGCGACAACACCGACAACTTGATGGTCATCCAGGTACCTTCCAGCAGCAGAGGGCCGAAACCCTTCAGGCTGAAGGCGGAAAGCCCCAGGTTTTTTAGAAGTTCTTCGAGCATTGATCAGTGACCCGTGGCGATAAAAAAGGCGCCCATCGAGGATGGGCGCCGGCAGGTTATTTACCGCTGTAGAGGTTCAGGTCACCGAAGTGTTTTTTCTGGATGGTGGCGTAGGTGCCATCATCGTGTAACGCTTTGATACCTTTATCCAGGAGCGCTTTCAGCTCTTTGTTACCTTTTGAGATACCGATGGCGGTCTTGGACGGCAGCAGTGGGTCATCCACCGGCTTGCTGACTTCGTAGCCCGCGCCCTGCGGCGATTTGAGGAAGCCCAGTTCGGCTTGCAGCATGTCCTGGATCGAGGCATCCAGGCGCCCTGAAGTCAGGTCGGCATAGACCTGATCCTGGTTCTGATAGGCCTGGGTCTTGACTCCTGCCTTGTCCAGTACGGCCTTGGCATAGGCTTCCTGAATGGTGCCCTGCTCATAGCCCACGGTCTTGCCCTTGAGCGAGGCGGTGTCTGCGCTCAAGCCCGAACCTTTCTTGAACACGAACGAGGTGGGACCGGAGAACAGCTCGTTGGAGAAGTCGATGACTTTTTCCCGGGCTGCAGTGACGGTCATGGACGAGATCACACCGTCGAATTTATTGGCTTTCAGCCCGGGAATCATGCCGTCGAAGTCACTTTCGACCCATTTGCACTTGACCTTCAGCTCGGCACAGATGGCGTTGCCCAGGTCGATGTCGAAGCCCACCAGGCTACCGTCGGCGGCCTTGGACTCGAAGGGGGCATAGGACGGATCGACGCCGAAGCGCAGTTCCTTGTATTCCTTGGCCAGCGCGGAGCCGGCGGCCATGCAGAGAGCCAGTGCGGAAAGGGTCAGCAATGCTTTTTTCATTATTCAATCCCTAAGAACCAATATGAGCGCTTGTGGCGCATGAGTACTGTTACTGGAACGCATAAGACTTATTGAAAGTAGCAATTTCCGAACCAGAGCCCCGAACAAGTGTTTTAAAAGCAGTTGGCAACACCTGGGCAAGGCCTGTTGTGCACTGAAAGGAGGCGTGTGGGCGGCGCGGCGCCAAGAGGGGGCGGCGATGCTGGGGAGCGGACTACGAGGCGCTGCAGAGCGCATGTCCGCTGGTTTGGGCGCTGGCGTCTGCAGAGCGGAGTGATCGTTATGAGGCGAACCCGCTGGCGCAGGATGCGCCAGCGGGTTCGGCCGGGGGGAGGTTACTTGCCCGGGACCAGGGTCAGGCGGGTCTTGCCGTAGCTGCGTTCAAAGTTCTGCGGTTGCATCGGGAAACTCAGGTACTGGGCCTTGAGCCAGCCGTCGATGCCGTTGGCGTAGTTCGGGCTCACCGGGTTGCTGGATTGGCCACTGCTGTTGAGGCCCATCAGCGGCTCGCTCAGCGCGAAGTCGACGACGAAACGCAGGGCCGGGGTCGTGGTGATGGCAAAGTCCTGTCCCCAGCGATAGCCGGCGCTGTTGACGGTGTTCTGGTCGCCACCGGCCTGCAAGGGGGCGCGTATCGCCTGGCCGCTGTTGCGGGTCCAGCGGTAGCTGTGCAACTTGCCCCACTGCCAGGCCTTGCGGTCCGTGCCCAGCAGTTGCTCGCCCGAACTGATGGCCGCCGCCAGGCTGCGGGCGATAATGGCCGGCTTGTCCTCTTTTTGCCCGTTACGCGAGTCGCCCCAGAACGGGCTGTCTTCCCGGCTCAGAAGATGGTCGGCCTGGGCCGGATAGGACAGGCCCGCATTGGCAACGAACGCCTGCCAGGCAACGCCGGGCTCCGGACCGAGCTGTTTGAGGAAGGTCTGCTTGGCGCTTTCCTGGAGGAACAGTTCGTAGAGCGCGGCGTCGGCGGAGCCGGCGCTGAGCTTGCCGTCGAACGCCATCAGCCGGCTGTAGGCTTCACGGGCCTTGGCGCGGTCTGCATCGGGCAGGGCGTCGATGGCGTTTTTCAGCGGCAGGGCCATGCCCGGCGCCTCGAACATCATCTTCAACTTGGCGGCGAACAGGGTGGTCTGGTCGTACTGCAGGGCAATCAGGCTGCGGTTGTCCTGCTTGCCGCCCGACAGCCATTGGCCGATGCGCTCGGCCCGCTCCGGAGCGTCCCAGGAGTTGGACAGCTGCATGCCGTAACCGCGGGGGATGACCCGCTGATTGGCGGTGGCGATCCAGCCTTGCGCCGGGTCCTGGTCATAAGGGTGGAGCATCGGGTCGGCGTAGCCATCCCAGTCATAGCGTCCGTCCCAGCCGGGAGAGGGCAGCAGGCCTTCGCCCTCGCGGCGGTTGGGGAAGCGCCCGGTGACCTGCCAGCCGATGTTGCTGGCATCGGCGTAGACCATATTCAGGGCAATGGCGCGGATCTCGCGGCTGGCGTCGGAGGCCTTCTCCACATTCTGGGCCCGTGACAGATCGAAGAACGCATCCAGGCTCCTGTCGTCCTTGAGCTCCGGCATTTGCAGCGCCAGGCCGTAGCCACTGGCCAGGGCATTGTTGGCGTTGATCCCCAGGGTGCTGTTGAGCAGCGGACCGTGGCGGGTTTCGTACACCGCTTCGCGAATTGGCCGCTGGCCTTTGACGAAGTAGGTCTCGTTGCGAACGATGACCGGCTGCCATTTTCCGTTGTTCTGGTAGTACAGAGCGTTGCCCTGGCGTTTGAGTTTTTCCAGGAACAGGTCCTGGTTGTCGCCCATCGCCGAGCTCATGCTCCAGGCCAGCTTGCCGTTGAAGCCTTGCAGAATGGCCGGTAGACCAGCGATCGAGGCCCCGGCCGCCTGATATTTCGGCGCGCGGATCTGTACGTAGTACCAGGCGCCGATCTGGCTATCGCTGGCCAGCAGGCTGCGACCGCTGCGAGCGCGCTGCGGGGCGACGGCCAGGTTGCTGCCGGCCGTGACACCCAGTGAGTTGAGGGTCGACATCTGCTTGGCGGCCAGGCTGAGTTCACTCAAGCCCGGCACATGCAAGGCCAGCCCCTTGAGCTTGTCGGCCTCGGCCGTGGGCAGCGGTTCATCGGGGTAGCTCGGGGTCAGCCAGGGCAGTTTGTCGCTGCCGACCTTTTGTGCCAGTACCAGGCTGTTGATCTCTTCCAGCAGATTGGCGGACTGGCCGAAATTCAGCAGGCAGAAAATCAGTGCCGAATCCTCGGCCTTCCAGTATTCAGGGATGTAGCCGCGGGCGGCCAGGTCTGGCGGCAGCTTGTCGCGGTAGCGGAACAGGTAGGCGTTGACGCCTCGAGCGTAGACCTCGAAGAAACGCTTGATCCGTGGTGATGAGGCCTTGTACAGCTCGTCGGCGCTTTTCTTCAGATTCACCGCGCGCATCAGGCGGTCGACTTCCAGCACCTCGGCGCCGGACATCTCCGCCAAGCGGCCCTGGGCCAGCAGGCGCAGGGTGACCATCTGTTCGATACGATCGCTGGCGTGTACATAGCCCAGGGTGAACAGCGCGTCGTGGAAACTGTTGCTTTCGATCAGCGGTACACCGACGACGCTACGCCTAACCGAAACATTCTGCGCCAGGCCCTTGAGAGGCTGTACGCCGGAGGTGGGTGGCAGGCTGTTTTGAGTGTTCCAGGACTGGCAACCGGCCAGGCTGAGAGCACCGGCCACTGCCGCGGCAACGCCGAACCGGGGAAGAAAATGTGAGAGGGCTGGCGAGGCCATGGCAAAGCTCCTGCGGGGGGTAGCGTCGATAAAGGCGCTACGTTAGTGAGCAGGCGAGTGCCGCGCAAGCGGGGGCTGGAGGTATTTCTTGACCACGCCACAAATAGCCAGCGCCGGAGCGCCGTCATCTGTCGTTTCATGCTCGACGATGGCCCGACAGCAAGCGTCTGCATTAGGTCGTCCGGTGTGCAATGAGTGGCTTGCCTGTCACAGCAGGTGATGTTGAAGTTGGCAAAATTCAATGACGCTCCAACGGAGAATGTTGCATGCCCATTCCGGCCGACACGGCGCTGCTAATCATCGATCAACAGCAAGGCATCCTGCATCCCCGGCTCGGCCCACGAAACAATCCCGAGGCAGAGGAGCGGATGCTCGAGTTGCTGGCCCATTGGCGCTCCCGGGGTTGGCCGGTGATCCATGTGCAGCATCTGTCGCGCTCGACGGATTCGGTGTTCTGGCCCGGGCAGTCCGGCGTGGAGTTTCAGCCGCGTTTTCGTCCGCAAACGGCGGAGGGACTGATTCAGAAACAGGTGCCGGATGCCTTTTGTGGCACCTCGCTGGAGGCGGATCTGCGCCAGCAGGGGATCGGGCAGTTGGTGATAGTCGGTGTGGCCACCAACAACTCGGTGGAGTCGACGGCGAGAACCGCCGGTAACCTGGGCTTTGCGGTATGGGTGGTGGCCGACGCCTGCTTCACCTTCGACAAGCGCGACTTTGCCGGTCGAGCCCGTTCTGCCGAGGAGGTGCATGACATGTCGCTGGCCAACCTGCACGGCGAGTACGCCACGGTGTTGAACCTGGCGCAGCTTTTTTAGGAGAGGCCGGACGGCGACGTGGCGCGGACAGGCCTCTTGCGCAATCAGATCAAGCGCCGTGGCACTTCTTGAACTTCTTGCTGCTGCCGCATGGGCAAGGATCGTTGCGGCCAACGTCTTTCAGCGCGTTGCGCACGGGTTCCTGGTGGGCGTGGTTGCAGTGCGGACCGTGAACATGGCCATGGTCATGATCGTGGTGGTCATGATCGTGGTTGCAGTCCGGGCCATGGACATGAGGTTGCTGGGTCATTGCGGGTTACTCCGGGATAAAATCGCCGGGAATTATCACGCCATTGCGCTTCAGGTGCACGTCCTGGCCGATGAATAATCCGATTTCCAGCTCCCCTTCGAGGCGATAGGGGATCGGCCGTTCGGGCTTGCGCAACAGTTTCACCACATCCCGGATCTGCGGCCAGAGATTGGTGCGCACCGGCACCTTGAAGTAGCGGCTGCTGTGGGGCGTGACGGTGAACCAGTGTTCATGCTCGCCCTCGCTGAGCAGAAAACGCTCCAGGTAGACCCGGTAGGTCAAGCGGCGCACGGTCAGGTCGCTGTCATTGGGATTGTCGACCCGCAGGTGCAGGGTGAAGCGCTGCTCCAGCAGGTTGGCCTTGACCACCTCGACCTTGACCAGGTGGACCGCAGGGGCCAGGTCCTCATCGGTGAACCAGGACGCGCATCCCGACAGGCTCAATAGTCCGAACAGGCAGACGGCCCGTAGTGCGCGCAGTTCACCGATCATTGCAAGACTCCCTTTGAACCCCCTGTACCCGTCCTGGGCATGGGGTGCCTGGCCTGCAAAGGCTCAGCGTGTGAAATAGCCGGCGCAGCACTTCTTGAATTTTTGCCCGCTACCACAGGGGCAGGCGTCGTTGCGTCCGGCATTCAGGGGCACGGTGGGGTCGATGAAATACCAGCGTCCATGATTCTGCACGAAGGACGAGCGTTCGCGATGGCTGTGTTCGCCCTGGTTGTCATGCCAGCGCGCAGTGAAGGTGACGAAGGCATGTTCGGGCTGACCGCCGAAGACCTCCGAGCTTTCTACCTCCAGC
The DNA here is from genome assembly GCF_026016285.1 of Pseudomonas sp. B21-059. Classification (NCBI taxonomy): domain Bacteria; kingdom Pseudomonadati; phylum Pseudomonadota; class Gammaproteobacteria; order Pseudomonadales; family Pseudomonadaceae; genus Pseudomonas; species Pseudomonas sp. B21-059. The sequence goes on from NZ_CP087201.1 coordinate 1,419,507, forward strand.
CCCAGCCAGGTGCTTTGTGCGCTCCAGTCACTGATGGATTGGCGATCCAGGCCTGCCTGTTGTACGGGCAGTGTGGTGGCCAGCAGGTAGTCCACTTGCCCCAGTACATAGGCGCTGTAGCGCGAACGCATCAGGGCTTCGGCGCAAGGGGCGGGATGACCGGCGTGGTAGTGGCCGCAGCAGGCGTCCAGCAGGTTGCCGCTGCCACAAGGACAAATCGAGGCGCTCATTGTGTTACCACCAATACTTTCCAAAGTTTTCCGGGTTCGCCCAGAAGCGAGCGTTGAGCCAGTCGGGCACTTGTTTGTATTCAAGCAGATCATAGGTAAACAGGGTCAGCACCTGTTCGTCCCGCTGGAAGCGTTCACTGGCCTGCAGCGCCAGGGAGAAAAAGTCGGTCTCCTGCCAGCCGCAGGCACTCAGGTCGGCCAGCACGGCAATCCGGCTGGCATTGAGGTTGCGAATGCCCCCAAGCAGGTTCAGGCCATCGCGCTTGGGCAGGTGCTCCAGGCAATCCACCGCCAGGGCCAGGTCGAAACGCCGTGCAGCCAGCTCCGCAGGCAAGGGGCCGGGGGCCGCCTGAGCCACCTCGGTAGCGGGATGAGCCTCCTTGAATGCGGCCAGGGCGGGGAAGTCGCTGGCGCCGATCAGCAGCAGCTGTTGGGGGGCGTAACGGTCCAGCAAGGCCGCCAGAGCCTGCTGGGGGGTACGGGTAGAAATTCCGGCGCTCATTGTAGCTCCTCGATCAGAACGCCCAAGACTAGCGTGCTGGCACCCTCGGGCCTAGAGCGGTTCGCCACTAAATCGGCGAACCTCCCGTATTTACGGGGCGAAATCACTGATAGCCCGGTGCTGGCGCAGATGAAATGTGCAGTCTTTACTCCGTGAATCGGCCTCGAGCCGATCCCTCAGGAGAAATCAGATGAGCATCATTCGGACGGCAGTACCCTTGGTTCTGTTAACCAGTGTGTTGACTGGTTGTGCAGGTTTGCAGAAAACCGACTGGCCAACCTGTGCCGCAGTCGGCGGCGTCACGGGCGCGGCGTTGGGCGCCACCGAAAGCGCCTCGTGGGCGGGTGGTGGCGCACTGTTGGTCGGTGGTCTGGCAGGTGCCTACTGCTGGGTAAAAGGCGATGGCGACGAAGACGGCGATGGCGTGCCGGACAGCCGCGACAAGTGCCCGCATACCCCCAAAGGTGTACAGGTCGATGCCGACGGTTGCCCACCGCCGCCACCACCGGTTGTGGAAGAAGTCGTGGTGGTCAAGGAGGAAACCATCGTCATCCGCGATGTCTACTTCCATTTCGACTCGGCCAAGTTGACCGACGCCGACAAGACCAAGCTCAACACCATCGTGAGCCGCCTGAAACAGGAAGCGCCGACTGCACAGCTGCGCGTGACCGGCCACACCGACAGCGTCGGCAGCGATGCCTACAACCAGAAACTCTCGGACAAGCGTGCCCACTCGGTCGTGGACTATCTGATCAGCAACGGCATTCCCCGCAACAGTTTCGTGTCAGTGACCGGAGCCGGTGAAAGCAAGCCGGTGGCGGACAACAAGACGGCCGCGGGCCGGGCGATGAACCGTCGTACGGAGATCCAGATCAACCGCTGAAACCCTTTGCCTGCGCGGCTTGTGCAGCCGTCGATGGCAGTCTTTACTCCTGTGTGACCGGTCTTGCCGGTGACACAGGAGCATTCATGATGAACCTTCTTCCTCGGGCCGTTTTCCCGGTCCTGTTGCTCGGCGGCCTACTGACAGGTTGCGCAACCCACAGTGATGGCACTGCTCCCCTCAACCAACGCACCTGGCCCCTCTGTAGTCTGCTCGGCGGGCTGGCCGGCGGTGGCTTGGGAGCGATCGAGAGTGGTAGTTGGGCGGCTGGAGGCGCGGCCCTGGGGCTGATCGGTGGTGGCCTGATCTGTTACGCCCAGGATGGCGACGAGGATGGCGATGGGGTATTCGATCGTCGCGATCGTTGCCCGGACACGCCTTCCAACACGGCGGTGGATAATCGCGGTTGCCCGATGCCCGAGTATCCGGCAGTGGTCAAGGCGCCGGAGCCTGAGGTAGCAGCGCCTGCGGAAGTGATCACCCTCAGTGACCAGGGCAATGTGCTGTTCGCCTTCGACTCCGCGGAGTTGACCGCCGAGGCGCGCAACCAGCTGCAGGGGCTGATGGCCAAGCTGGCCAATGCCGATGTGGTCAGCATCGAGGTGCTCGGGCATACCGACAGCCAGGGTTCCGATGCCTATAACCAGAAGCTCTCGGAGCGCCGCGCTAGCAGTGTCGTCACCTTTCTTGTTGGCCAGGGCGTGGCGTCGGAAAAAATCAGCAGCCAGGGCCTGGGAGAAAGTCAGCCGGTAGCGGATAACGACAGTGAGCAGGGGCGAGCAACGAATCGTCGCGTGGAACTGCATCTCCAACGTTGAAACGAGGCGGTCCGGGTCGGCGATCCTCGCCGATCGGGCCGCTAAACAGACGCTTCGGGAAGAATTTTCATCGACCTCTGGCGTATCCCCGGGGTAAGTCGTTACTGTGCGCGCAAAGAATAATTCACAAGGGGAGCCTATGAAGGTCTTATGGGGGGCGGGGAAGTTTCTGACCTTGGTCTTTTGGCTGGTGGTGTTGATCAATCTGGTCAATCCATTGATCAATCCGTTGCACCTGCTGGTCAACCTGGCGGGTAGCCTGTTGCTTTTGACCCATTTGCTGGAACTGCTGCTGTTCAATGGCAGCCTCAAGGAGCGTCCACATCCCTGGCGTGATCGTTTACACATCCTGCTGGTGGGGATCTTCCACCTGCAAACCCTTCCCGCTGCTGCTCCTGTTGCCGAGACCGACCATGCGTAAGCTTTGCCTGCTGGCCCTGTTCTGCAGTCCTCTGGCCGTGGCCCAGGTGGTCCAGGTTGAAACCAACTCCTTCATGCGCCTGCCCAATACCGCCAGCACCCTGCAGCTGGAGCGTCTGGACGTGGCGGACTACGGCACCTTGCTGATTCCGGCCAATGTCACCGAACTCAAGGTCGACGACCTGCATCTGGGACGTGACGCGCGGATCGCCATCGTGCCTACCGGGCAAAGCCTGCAACTGATTGTCCGCCATGCGCAGTTGGAGAGCGGCAGCCAGATCAGCTCCCGTGGTGCACCGGGCACCTATGAGAAGGCGGCCAAGCCGGGGCGCAATCTGAACCTGCGAATCGAGTCCTTGAAGGCCGAGCAATTGTTCGTGGACGCCCGCGGTGGCAAGGGGGCTCCCGGTTACGTCGGCCTTGATGGCGCCAATGGCCAGGAGCCGGGTTGCACCTGGGGGCAGGCCGGGCGCGGTGCCGATGGTGACAACGGCGGTGACGGCCGGCCCGGGGCTTCGGGCGCCGTGGTCCGGCTAGAGTTGCCCCGTGATTACCCCAGCGAGCAGATCAAGGTCCTGGTCGATGGTGGCGCCGGCGGCCTGGCCGGTGCCGGCGGCAAACCGGGGTCTGGGGGCAAGTCCAAGGGCTGCCTGGTTTACCGAACCGATGGCGGCAAAAGCGGGCGTCCCGGTGCTCAGGGGCAGCCGGGCCCTGTGGGCGAGGCGGGGTCGCTGACGGTCCAGCGTTTGTAGTCAACCTCGAAAGATGGATTGTTCCAGCCGCCCGCTCCTGTAGCGGGCGGTTGCTTTCAGAAGCTTGGCCGGGCCGCTGCCAGGGCCACCAGTACCAGGCCGATGATCAGGTTGCTGCCCACCAGCCGGCGGATCTTGCCCAGCGCCGCGGCGCCGGCCGGCCAGTCCTGCGCCGCGACGGCCTTGCGCAGCTCCGGCAGTTGCAGGGACTGGATGCGGATGAACAGGGCGGTCATCACCAGATACAGCCCCATCATGATCTGCACATACTTCGGTGCGGTTTCAAAGCCGCTGAAGCGCAAATGCAGCAGGCCGATACCGCTGATCGGCAACAGCACCACGGCGACCCAGACCCAGACGAAAAAACGCGGAAACACTTGCACCCAGAGCTGCAGTCGCGCCGGCCCCTCAAGGGCCGCCACGGCTGCCGGGCGCAGGACCATCCAGGCGAAAAACATGCCGCCGACCCAGACCAGGGCGGCCAGTACATGCAAGGTGTAGGCAAGGGCGAAAGCGGTCATTCGGGTACTCCGTTCTGCGCGACATGAATTAGCGGGGTATGATAGCGGCCGATTCGAACCACTGAAAATTTATCCAGCGTTTTGTGCGCCCGAAAAACCATGATCAGCAACGAACTCAAAACCACGATCCAGGGCGCCTACTCGCGTTTTCTCGAAGCCAAGAGCCTCAAGCCGCGTTACGGCCAGCGCCTGATGATCGCCGAAGTGGCCAAGGTCCTGGGTGATATCGACACCGACGACGAGGGCCGGCGCAGTGGCGACCCGGCGGTCGTCGCGGTGGAAGCCGGCACCGGTACTGGCAAGACCGTGGCCTACAGTCTGGCGGCCATTCCCACGGCCAAGGCCGCCGGCAAGCGCCTGGTGATTGCCACCGCCACCGTCGCCCTGCAGGAACAGATCGTCTACAAGGACCTGCCGGACCTGATGCGCAACAGCGGGCTGAACTTCAGCTTCTCCCTGGCCAAGGGCCGTGGGCGCTACATGTGCCTGTCCAAGCTCGACATGCTGCTTCAGGAAGGCCACGCGCAGACCGCCACCGCCCAGCTGTTCGAGGAAGAAGGCTTCAAGATCGAAGTGGATGAAGCCAGCCAGAAGCTGTTCACCAGCATGATCGAGAAGCTCGCCGGGAATAAATGGGACGGTGACCGCGACAGTTGGCCCACCGCCCTGGAAGACGCCGATTGGGCACGCCTGACCACCGACCACAGCCAGTGCACCAATCGACACTGCCCGAACTTCGGCCAGTGCGCCTTCTACAAGGCTCGGGAAGGCATGGGCAAGGTGGACGTGATCGTCACCAACCATGACATGGTCCTGGCCGACCTGGCCCTGGGCGGCGGCGCGGTGCTGCCGGACCCGCGCGACACCCTCTATGTGTTCGACGAAGGCCACCACTTGCCGGACAAGGCCATCGGCCACTTTGCCCATTACACCCGGCTGCGCTCCACCGCCGACTGGCTGGAGCAGACCGCCAAGAACCTCACCAAGTTGCTGGCCCAGCACCCGCTGCCGGGGGATCTGGGGCGCTTGATCGAGCAAGTGCCGGAGCTGGCGCGGGAGATCAAGACCCAGCAGCAGTTCATGTTCAGCGCCTGCGAGCAGATCGCCGACTTCAAGACCGGCGAAGACATGGAAGGCCGCGAACGGCCACGCCATCGCTTCGTCGGCGGGCTGATTCCCGACCACATGCGCGAGATGGGCATCGAGTTGAAGAAGGGCTTCTCCCGTCTCACCGATCTGTTCACCCGCCTCACTGAGCTGCTCAAGGAAGGCATGGATGGCGAGGTCAATATCGGCATCGCCAGCAACCAGGCCGAAGAGTGGTATCCGCTGTTCGGTAGCCTGCTGGCGCGGGCGTCGGGCAACTGGGAACTGTGGACCGCGTTCACCATCGAGGACCCGGAAGACAATCCGCCCATGGCCCGTTGGCTGACCCTGGCCGAGAGCGGCTCGCTGTTCGACATCGAGGTCAACGCCAGCCCGATCCTCGCGGCGGAGATGCTCCGACGCAATTTGTGGAACGTGGCCTACGGCGCCCTGGTGACGTCGGCGACCCTGACCGCCCTGGGCACCTTCGACCGCTTCCGCATGCGTGCCGGGCTGCCGAAGAAAGCCGTGACTGCGGTGGTACCCAGCCCGTTCCATCACGCTGATGCCGGGGTGTTGCGAGTGCCTGACCTGCGTGCCGATCCGCGGGATGCGCCGGCGCATACGGCGGCGATCATTCGCGACCTGCCGGAACTGGTGGAAGGCTCCCGGGGCACCCTGGTGCTGTTCTCCTCGCGCAAGCAGATGCAGGACGTGTTCGACGGTCTGGATCGGGATTGGCGCAAGCAGGTGTTCATCCAGGGCAACCTGTCCAAGCAGGAAACCCTCAACAAGCACAAGGCCCGGGTCGACGGTGGCGATTCCAGCGTGCTGTTCGGCCTGGCGAGCTTTGCCGAAGGGGTGGACTTGCCCGGTGCCTATTGTGAGCACGTGGTGATCGCCAAGATCCCGTTCTCGGTACCGGATGATCCGGTGGAAGCGGCGCTGGCGGAATGGATCGAGGCCCGGGGTGGCAATCCATTCATGGAAATCTCGGTGCCGGATGCTTCTCTCAAGCTGGTTCAGGCCTGCGGCCGTCTGCTGCGTACCGAGCAGGACCGCGGCACCATCACCCTGCTGGACCGCCGCCTGGTCACCCAGCGCTATGGCAAGGCTATCCTCAATGCCTTGCCGCCATTTCGCCGAGAAATATCATAAGCAAGGCGCGCACCTTTGCGCGCCTTGCTGTCTATTTCATATCGCCGCTTCAGCACCGGCCGTTCATCGGTCTTTAGGGAGAGCCAGGTTCATATGATTCGCCGTTCGTTGCCCGCTGTATTTGCCCTGTTGTTTACCGCGCCTGTGTGGGCGGCCCCGACCGGACAACAGACGCTGTTCAACTTTGTCCGGCCTGCCGCTGTGGTGCAGGTGGCGACACAAGATGCCAGCCTGCCGCAGTCCAACGCGGAGCAAACGGCCGAAGGCGAAGTGCTGCGGCGCATCATCTTCAACCCGACCAGTCGGCCCAGCCTGACCCTGACGCCCCAGAGCGGTGCCTGGGACTGGTCGCAGTCGGGGATGATGAGCCTGCGCATCCAGAGCGCCATGAACTGGGCCCTGACCCTCTATGTGACCATTCAAAGCAACGACGGCAAGACCCTGGTCAGCCGCGTCGATCTGCCCGCGGGGCCGGCGCAGACCCTGCTGGTGCCATTGGTGGCCAACACTCCCCTGAGCCAAGGCATGAAGGCCGCGCCGCCGATGCCGATGACCGTGGACGGCCAGCGCATCCTGCTGGCCAGCAGCGAGGGACAATTGGACCGCAGCCAGGTGGTGTCGGTGACCTTGTCCCTGGATAGCCCCAAGGCCGCTCAGAGTATCCTCCTCGAGCGCTTTGGTGTGCAGGACGGCGAGGGCGTGATCAAGGCGGTCTACGGTTCCCTGGTGGATGGCTACGGCCAGTCGACCCGGTCCCGCTGGCCGGAAAAGATTACCAGCGACGATCAGCTCAAGGCGGCCGATGCCAAGGAACAGCAGCAACTCAAGGCGTGGCTTGGCGAGCGCGAGAAGACTTCCCTGGACAAGTTTGGCGGCTGGGACAAGGGTCCGAGCTTCAAGGCCAGCGGCTTCTTCCGCACGGAAAAGCGTGACGGGCGCTGGTTCCTGGTGACTCCGCAAGGTCACCCGTTCTACTCCCTGGGCGTCAACACCGTGGCCCCGGATAACAGCCAGACCTATGTCGCCGGGCGTGAGTGGATGTTCAGCGCCTTGCCCAAGGACGGCGAGCCCCTGGCGAGCCATTACGGTGAGGGCGACAACCGTGGCGGCAACGGCGCCGATCGGGGACGTGGTTACAACGCCGGCCGCTGGTACGACTTCTATCGGGCCAACCTGCAACGTACCTACAGCGCCCCCTGTGCAATGGCCAGCGAAGCTCCGGCCGAAGCCTCCAGTACCGAGCCCAAGCCAGCGGCGCCTGAAGCCGCCGCAGTCCCATGCGCGGCACCGACCTTCGATGAGCGACGCTGGGTCAGCCACACCCTGGACCGCTTGCAGGCCTGGGGATTCAACACCATCGGTAATTGGAGCGCCCCGGCGCTGGGGGCGGCCGACCGGGTGCCCTACACCTTGCCGCTGTCGATCGTGGGTGATTACGCCAGCATCAGCACGGGCAGTGATTGGTGGGGCGGCATGCCGGACCCCTTCGATCCGCGCTTTGCCATGGCCACCGAGCGCGCCGTGGCCATCGCCGCCCGCGACCATCGGGATGATCCCTGGCTGATTGGTTATTTTGCCGACAACGAGCTGGCCTGGGCCGGTCCCGGTGATGATCCAAAAGCCCGCTATGCCCTGGCCTACGGCACCCTGCGCCTGACCACCGATGTGCCGGCCAAACGGGCCTTCCTCAAGCAACTGCGGGACAAATATCGTAACCAGGCGGGCCTGTCGAAAGCCTGGGGCATCGATCTGCCGGCCTGGGAGTTGATGGAAGACCCGGGTTTCGTGCCGCCACAGCCAAGTCCCGAACACCCGGAGATCGAGGCTGACTTCAAGTATTTCCAGAAAGTCTTTGCCGAGACCTATTTCAAGACCATCGCCGACTCGCTGAAGTGGCATGCCCCCAACCATCTGCTGCTGGGCGGTCGCTTTGCCGTCAGCAATCCCGAGGCGGTGGCGGCCTGTGCCCAGTACTGCGATGTGCTGAGCTTCAACATGTACACCCTCAAGCCTCAGGACGGTCAGGACTTTGCGTACCTGCGCAGCCTGGACAAACCGGTGCTGGTGACCGAGTTCAATTTCGGCTCCCGGGATCGTGGCCCGTTCTGGGGCGGGGTGACCGAGCTGGCTCGGGAGGAAGATCGTGGACCGGCCTACGCCAACTTCCTCAAACAGGCCGTGAGTGAGCCATCGATTGTCGGTGTGCATTGGTTCCAGTATCTCGACCAACCGGTAACCGGACGTCTGCTGGACGGTGAAAATGGCCATTTTGGCCTGGTGGGCATTACCGATGTGCCCTTCCAGGGTTTTGTCGACAATGTGCGCAAGAGCAACCTGCAGGCGATTGAACAACTGGCCAAGGAAACACAGAAGGCCCGGGTTCAGGCGCAGCAGGCTGAAGCCGCCGAGCATGGCAGCGAGGAAGCGGGCAAGGGCCACGAAGGCAAGGGCGCGGGTGAGCACGCTGGCGGCCATTCCGCTAACGGTCATTGATCGATCCGGGGCTCTGCCGCGCTGCGCAGAGCTCCGTTGGCTGTTCCCAAATCCGTTTCGGGCTGGAACAATGCGCGCCTCGTTGTCGAGCAAATGTGCTGGGGGAGTCAGGGTGCAGATTCAGGGTCATTACGAACTTAAATTCGAGGCGGTACGCGAAGCCTTCGCGGCACTGTTCGACGATCCCCAGGAGCGCGGCGCGGCGCTGTGCATCCAGATCGGCGGAGAAACCGTCATCGACCTGTGGGCCGGCACCGCCGACAAGGACGGTGCCGAGCCCTGGCACAGCGATACCATCGCCAATCTGTTCTCCTGCACCAAGACCTTCACTGCGGTCACCGCCCTGCAACTGGTGGCCGAAGGCAAGCTCAGGCTGGATGCGCCGGTCGCCAGTTACTGGCCGGAGTTCGCCGCAGCAGGCAAAGCTGCCATTACCTTGCGCCAATTACTCTGTCATCAGGCGGGCTTGCCGGCCCTGCGCGAGTTGCTGCCTGCCGAGGCCCTCTACGACTGGCAGACCATGGTCGATGCCCTGGCCGCCGAGCAACCCTGGTGGACGCCGGGTGATGGGCATGGCTACGCCGCTATCACCTATGGCTGGTTGGTGGGTGAACTGATCCGACGCGCTGATGGACGCGGTCCGGGAGAGTCCATTGCGGCCCGGGTGGCAAGACCCCTGGGGCTGGACTTCCATGTCGGCCTGGCCGACGAAGAGTTCCATCGGGTGGCGCATATCGCCCGTGGCAAGGGCAATGTGGGTGACGCAGCAGCTCAGCGCTTGCTGCAGGTGACCCTGCGCGAGCCGACGGCCATGACCACCCGGGCCTTCACCAATCCACCGTCTATCATGACCAGCACCAACAAACCCGAATGGCGGCGCATGCAGCAGCCGGCAGCCAATGGCCATGGCAACGCCCGCAGTCTCGCCGGGTTCTACAGCGGCCTGCTCGATGGCAGCTTGCTGGAGGCCGATATGCTCGAAGAACTGACCCGCGAACACAGCCTGGGCATGGACAAGACCCTGCTGACCCAGACCCGATTCGGCCTGGGCTGCATGCTTGATCAACCCCAGGTCGCCAATGCCACTTTTGGCCTGGGGGCTCGGGCGTTCGGGCATCCGGGGGCCGGGGGTTCCATCGGTTTTGCTGACCCGGAGCATGATGTGGCGTTCGGTTTTGTGACAAATACCCTGGGGCCTTATGTATTGATGGATCCACGGGCACAGAAGCTGGTGCGGGCTTTGTCGGATTGTCTGTAAAAAGGTTGCTGTTAAGCACTTTTTTGCTTAAACATGCTTGGAAAGCTGCAGGACGGAACCCTGTGGCTTTTATAATTTCCAAGCGTCTGTTTGTACCGGTCATGTAGACCGAATTTTTTATCTCATTTTGTGGATATCCCATGTCGTCGAACAAGTCTCTAGCCTTGGCCATCTGCCTGACCGTCACCGGTTGTGCACAAACCCCACAAAATGAAGCGGATGGCGGCCATTGGTGGTCGTTCGGGTCCGATAAGGCCAGCAGCAAGGAAGCCCCGCAGGCCGCTGAAAAACCCGTCGCAGCTGAAGCGCCAGCTCCTGTCGCTCCAGCAGGCAAGCCGGCAGTGGCGGCCAAGCCCGCAGCTCCTGCGGCCGCTGCCGGTAAAACCACCGCCTCCGCGAAGCAGGCAGCACCGGCAGGCAAAGCTCCGGTTGCCGCCAAGCCGGCAGCAGCCGAGCCAGCTCCAGCTCCTGCCCCTGTAGCCGCAGCACCTGCCGCTCCTGCCGCCAAGGCCGAGAGCAGCAACTGGTGGTGGCCGTTCTCCTCCAAGGAATCCGCCGACAAGCCTGTGGCTGAGACCAAGAAAGCCGAGCCGACTCCAGCTCCAGAGGTCGCCAAGGCCGCCGACTCCGAGACCCACTGGTGGTGGCCGTTTGCCAAGAGCCAACCCAAGCCACTGAGCAAGGTCAACGTGGCGGACATTCCAATGCCCGACCCGAAAATCACCCAGGCCTGGCTGGACGACTACGAGCCGCGCCTGCGTGAAGCGGTGAAGGACAGCAAGCTGCAAGTAGAACGTCGCGAAAACGTGCTGGTGGTGACTGCGCTGGTCGATGCGTCCTTCAACCCGGACCGTCCAGCCATGCTGCTGCCGGTGACCCTGGGCCCATTCACCCGCGTTGCCAAGGCTGTTGAAGGTGACCCCAAGACCGCCGTACTGATTCTCGGCCACGCCGATGCGACTGGCCCGACCCTGGCCAACCAGAAGCTGAGCCGTGATCGCGCCCAGTCTGTTGCTGCCATCTTCAGCCTCAGCGGCTTGAAGCAGGACCGCCTGATGCTGCGTGGCATGGGTGCGGTCATGCCGCGTGCTGCCAATGACAGCCCTCAAGGCCGTTCGCTGAACCGTCGAGTGGAAATCATGCTGACTCAGCGCAGCACCATGCTGGGCCTGTTGAGCAAGTACAACCAGCCGACGCCGTCCGAGACCGAAATGGTCGCGGTGCAAGATGCCAAGCTGCCCGTTCCTGCCGCCTCCGGCAAAAAGGCCGCAGCGCCAGCGAAGAAGTCCACCGTTGGCAAGAAGCCTGCCGCCAAGAAGGCTCCAGCGAAGAAGGCCGCAGCTCCAGCGAAGAAAACAACGGCTACTGCTCAGGCTAAAAACTGATTCTCAAGGATAAGGAAGCAGGCATGACTCAGTCTCTGGCTGATATGCGCCGGGATTACACCCGCGATGGTTTGTCCGAGGCTCAGGCCCCGGGTGAACCCTTCGCGCTGTTTCATCAGTGGTTTGCCGAAGCGGTGAAGACCGAGCAACCGCCGGTAGAGGCCAATGCCATGACGCTGGCGACTGTCGATACCGACGGTCGTCCCCACTGCCGCATCTTGTTGCTCAAGGGGCTGGATGAACAGGGTTTCACCTTCTTCACCAACTACGAAAGCGCCAAGGGCGAGCAACTGGCCGCACGGCCCTTTGCCGCCATGACCTTCTTCTGGCCGACCCTGGAGCGTCAGGTGCGGATCGAAGGAAGGGTGGTCAAGGTCGCTCCCCAGGAGTCTGATGCCTATTATCAGGTGCGCCCTCTGGGGAGTCGGTTGGGGGCCTGGGCTTCACCGCAAAGCCGGGTGATCGCCGATCGCAACGAGTTGCAGGAATTGCTCAAGGCCACCGAGGCGCGTTTCAGTGATAGTCAGCCCGATTGCCCGGAACATTGGGGTGGTTATCGCCTGCTGCCGGAGCGCATCGAGTTCTGGCAGGGTCGCCCCAGCCGCCTGCATGACCGTTTGAACTATCGCCTGCAGGCGGGGCAGTGGAGCCGGGAGCGCCTGGCCCCCTGAAGCGCGCAGGTCAGTCGCCGGGATAACCGGCCGCGGCGGCTTCCAGCCATTGCGGCAGGTCCCGGCGTTTTACTTTCTGGCGTTGGGCCTCGGCCAGCTGTTGCAGCATGAATTGTTTCTTCTGTTCATCGGTTCCGGCCAGGGACAAAGCCAGGTCCCGGTCCACCCAACGCTTGATGCGCACGTAGAGCCACCAATGGAAATACAGACCGGCGATGGTGGTCACGATGATGATGAAGTAATCCATGAAAATCCCTTGCTGGTTGGCGCTATGCTGGAAATCGGCGTTACCGTATTGAGACGGTTTGGCTTTTTTGCAGTCTGTACTTTGGCTGAATGAAACCAATTTTATCCGGGCGGTGCCGTGACAGGCGTCAAGCTGCGGAGTCTAATGGCTATCTGTCCTTTGGAGTTGATCCTATGCGTAAGTCTGTTTTGCTGGTTGCGTCTTTCACCACGATGGCAATGTTGCTCGGCGGTTGTGCCTCTAACCTGACCGGTGACTCCTACTCCCGTGATGAAGCACGTCGTGTGCAAACCGTGCGTATGGGCACCATCGAGTCCCTGCGTCCGGTGAAAATCGAAGGCACCAAGACCCCCATCGGCGGCGCTGCTGGCGCTGTGATTGGTGGCGTGGGTGGCAGCGCCATCGGCGGCGGCCGTGGCAGCATCGTCACCGCTGTGATCGGTGCGGTAGCTGGCGGTCTGTTGGGGTCGGCCACTGAAGAAGGCCTGACCCGTACCCAGGGCGTCGAAATCACCGTGCGTGAAGACGACGGCAGCATGCGTGCCTATGTGCAGCAGGTGCAGGAAAACGAAGTGTTCCGGGTTGGCGATCGCGTACGCATCATGAGCGTCAACGGTACCAGCCGCGTTACCCGCTGATATTTCTGCTACAAAACAAAACCCCGGCCAGGCAACTGGTCGGGGTTTTGTGTTTTCAGGCGGTCGGATCGGTGTGGATCAGGAGGCCAGCGCCGTGTTCTTGCGGCTGGCGGCGGCGGTAACCGCATAGCCAATCAGTGCGGCCAGCAACGAGCCGGTGAGAATCCCCATGCGATCCATGCCGGCGTATTCGCTGCTACCGGGCACGAAGGCCAGGGAGCCGACGAACAGGCTCATGGTGAAGCCGATGCCGCAGAGAATTGCCACCCCGAGGATCTGGCCCCAGTTGGCGCCGGCAGGCAAGGCCGTAAGTCCGGCTTTGACCGCCAACCAGCTGAGGCCGAACACACCGATGGTCTTGCCCAGCAACAGGCCGATGGCGATGCCCATGGGGACATGGTGGGTGAAGCTCTCAAGGGTCACGCCGCTCAGGGACAGGCCGGCGTTGGCGAAGGCGAACAGTGGCAGGATGCCGAACGCCACCCAGGGATGCAGCGCATGTTCCAGGGCCAGCGAGGGCGAGGGTTCGGCATTACGGGTACGCAAGGGAATGCAGAAGGCCAGGGTCACGCCGGCCAGGGTGGCGTGGACACCACTCTTGAGCACGCAAACCCAGAGAATCAGGCCGATGATCATGTACGGCCCGAGTTTCACCACCCCCATGCGGTTCATCGCCACCAGGGCGGCAATACAGGCGGCCGCCAGCATCAGTGACAGGGTCGACAGGGCGCCGGAATAGAAGATCGCGATGATCACGATGGCCCCCAGGTCATCGATGATCGCCAGGGTCATGAGGAACAGTTTCAGCGATGTCGGCACCCGCTTGCCCAGCAGGGCCAGGACCCCCAGGGCGAAGGCGATGTCGGTGGCGGTGGGAATCGCCCAGCCATTGAGTGCCGCCGGATTGTCCCGGTTGAGAAACCAGTAGATCAGCGCCGGGACCAGCATGCCGCCAATGGCCGCCATGCCCGGCAGGACGATTTGCGAAGGCTTGGACAGTTGCCCTTCCAGGACTTCGCGCTTGACCTCAAGGCCGATCAGCAGGAAGAACAGCGCCATCAGACCGTCGTTGATCCACAGCAACAGCGGTTTGGCGATCTTCAAGGCGCCGATCTGGGCCACCACCGGGGTTTCCAGCAGGCCGTTGTACAGCCAGGACAGTGGCGAGTTGTTGATGATGAGAGCCAGGATGGCAGCGGCGATCAATAACAGACCGCTGGCAGCTTCCATGGCAAAGAAACGAGTGAAAGTGCTACGCAGAGGCAAGGTCGCTCTCCATCTAAATCTAAAAAAGGTGGCACACCCTAACCCGTACAGATAGTTGTTAAAACAAAAATTATATTCTTTTTTGTTATATGCAGAGGCTAAAGGGCCTGCTTGAAAATGCGCTTTTGCAGTTGTGTTTCCAATTGCTTCCCAGCTGTACCTGTAAGGTCCGAAAGTTATTTCATAACATGTCTTTTCAGGGCCGTTCCGAGCTGTTTTTCCCGGGAAAACGCCAGTCAGCCACGAACCCGGATCATCTTCGCCGGGTGCATTTCATCTTCTTGCGCCGGTACGGCGTTCGATCTGACGAGAATAGAACATGAGTGACAATCGCCAGTGGGCCCGTGAGGCCATCCGCATCATCGAAGCCGACTTCCAGCGCAGCGCCGACACCCACCTGATTCCGCTGCCTTTGCCGGGACTGCCGGGCATTGAATTGTATTTCAAGGATGAATCCAGCCATCCCACCGGCAGTCTCAAGCACCGCCTGGCTCGCTCGCTGTTTCTTTATGCCCTGTGTAACGGCTGGCTCAAGCCCGGTGCGCCAGTGATCGAGGCCTCCAGTGGCTCCACGGCGATTTCCGAGGCTTATTTCGCCCGTCTCCTGGGATTGCCTTTCATTGCCGTGATGCCAGCCACCACCTCCCAGGAAAAGATCGCGCAGATCGCCTTCTATGGTGGCAAGAGCCATCTGGTGCAGGACCCGACGCAGATCTATGCCGAATCCGAGCGCCTGGCCCGGGAGAGTGGCGGCCACTTCATGGATCAATTCACCTACGCCGAGCGGGCCACCGACTGGCGGGCCAACAACAACATTGCCGAGTCGATCTTCCAGCAGCTGCGCTTCGAGCGTTATCCCGAGCCCAGCTGGCTGATCTCCAGCCCTGGTACCGGCGGCACTACCGCGACTCTGGGTCGCTACGTGCGTTATCGCCAGCACGGCACCCGGGTGTTGTGTGCCGACGCCGAGCGTTCGGTGTTCTTCGACTACTACCTGAGCGGCGATGCTAGTTTGCGTTTGGACTGCGGTTCGCGGATCGAAGGCATCGGCCGGCCGCGGGTCGAAGCTTCGTTCCTGCCCAAAGTGATCGACGCCATGGTCAAGGTGCCGGATGCCTTGTCCCTGGCGGCCATGCATTACCTGGCCCAGCGCCTTGGCCGACGGGTTGGCGGCTCCAGCGGCACCAACCTGATTGGCGCACTGATGGCCGCGCAGCAGATGGCCGCCGCGGGTGAGACGGGGTCGATCGTGGCGATTCTCTGTGACGGTGGCGAGCGCTATGCGACCACTTACTACGATGAGCAGTGGCTGGCGGAGCAGGGGTATGAGTTGGATGCCTTGATCGATGCGGTAGCGGCCAGCGTCGAGCGTGGCGAGGCACTCCCGGCTAGCGTATTGCGTGCCGGCATCTGAACCTGTCGTAGGAGCCGGCTTGCCGGCGAAGAGGCCCTTGAGCCTTGCACTGTTCTGGATGACATCTTCGCTGGCGAGCCAGCTCCTACGGCAGGCGGTAGGAGCCGGCTTACCGGCGAAAGGGTCGGTGCGTCAGGCCTGAATGCCGAGGATGTCGCGGGCCACGGCTTCGGCAATACGAATCCCGTCCACACCGGCGGAAAGAATTCCCCCGGCATAACCGGCGCCTTCGCCAGCGGGGTACAGACCCTTCACATTCAGGCTCTGCATCGAGGCGTCACGGGTAATGCGCAGTGGCGATGAAGTGCGGGTTTCGATGCCGGTCAGCACCGCGTCGTGCAGCGAGTAGCCCTTGATCTGCCGTTCAAAGGCCGGCAGCGCCTCACGAATGGCCTCGATGGCGAAGTCCGGCAACGCCAGGGCCAGGTCACCCAGGTTCACGCCGGGCTTGTAGGAGGGCTCGACGCTGCCCAGGGCGGTAGTCGGCTTGCCAGCAATGAAATCGCCCACCAGCTGCGCCGGGGCCTGGTAGTTGCTGCCACCCAGGACGAAGGCGTGGGACTCCAGGCGTTCCTGCAATTCGATGCCGGCCAGCGGGCCGCCCGGGTAATCCACTTCCGGGGTAATGCCCACCACGATTCCGGAGTTTGCATTGCGCTCGTTGCGCGAGTACTGGCTCATGCCGTTGGTCACCACCCGGTTTGGCTCAGAGGTGGCGGCAACCACGGTGCCGCCCGGGCACATGCAGAAGCTGTAGACCGAACGGCCGTTCTTGGCGTGGTGCACCAGCTTGTAGTCGGCGGCGCCGAGTTTCGGGTGGCCGGCGTACTTGCCCAGGCGCGCGCTGTCGATCAGCGATTGCGGGTGTTCGATGCGGAAACCCACCGAGAACGGCTTGGCTTCCATGTACACGCCCCGACTGTGGAGCATGCGGAAGGTGTCGCGGGCGCTGTGGCCCAGGGCCAGGATCACGTGCCGGGAATGCAGTTGTTCACCGCTGGCCAGTTCCACGCCCTGCAATTGACCGTCTTCGATCAGCACGTCGGTGACCCGCTGCTCGAAGCGCACTTCACCGCCCAGGGCGATGATCTGCTGGCGCATGTTTTCCACCACGCCAGTGAGGCGGAAGGTGCCGATGTGCGGCTTGCTGACGTAGAGAATCTCGTCTGGCGCACCAGCCTTGACGAACTCGTGGAGCACCTTGCGACCGTGGTGCTGCGGGTCCTTGATCTGGCTGTAGAGCTTGCCGTCGGAGAAGGTCCCGGCGCCGCCTTCGCCGAACTGCACGTTGGACTCGGGGTTGAGCACGCTTTTGCGCCACAGGCCCCAGGTGTCCTTGGTGCGCTGGCGCACTTCCTTGCCGCGCTCGAGGACGATCGGCTTGAAGCCCATCTGTGCCAGCAACAGGCCGGCAAAGATGCCGCAAGGGCCGAAACCCACCACGATCGGTCGCTCGCTCAGGTCTGCCGGGGCCTGGCCCACCACCTTGTAGCTGACATCCGGCGCCGGGTTGACGTTACGGTCGTCGGCGAACTTGAGCAGCAGCGCCGCTTCGTCGCGCACGTTGAGGTCGATGGTGTAGATGAAGCACAGCTCGGAAGATTTCTTGCGCGCATCGTAGCTGCGTTTGAACAAGGTGAAATCGAGCAGGTCATCGCTGGCGATCCCCAGGCGCTGCACGATAGCGGCGCGCAGGTCTTCATCGGGATGGTCGATCGGCAACTTGAGTTCGGTGATTCGTAACATGACAGGATCCGGGTAGGCGGTGCGCAACAGTGCGCCGGCTTGCTTTGCACAAACCGGCGATTATAAGCCGCAATCCACCGTCGCCGTGAGGCTAAAACCGCTGCTCGTCGAATCAGTCGTTGCGCGAGCCGCCGAAATAGCCGCAACCGCGCTGCACCTGACCATCCACCCGCAGCTCGGCGCTCAGGTGCTGGACGCTGCCGGTAACGGGGTCGACGCAGCGTTGCGGTGCGACCCAAAGCTCCACGCGCTGGTGATTGGCTTCGCTGCTGAGGTTGAAACGGCCGTCGCCCAGTTGCTCTTCCAGATACGGCAGGGCCAGGTTTGGCTGGCCGGCGCGCTCGATCATCATGCCCTTGGCACTGACATCGACATTCCAGGCCGGATTCTTGCCGCCGGCCCGCAGGATCAGACGCTGGAAATTCGGGTCGTTGCAGGCATTGCCGGAACCTTCGATGCGATACAGCTGGCGCAGGTCCAGCTGCCCGTCGCTGCTGCCGCTGGCGGAAAACTTGCCTCGCAGGTCGGCGAACAGCTTGCCCTGTTTTTCAGCCAGGGTAGCGGCCTCTTGCAGCACGCTGGTGTCGCCGCCATCGCTGACCACATAACGGCGATCTTCGGCGCAGGGCTTGAACAGCAACTTGCCGTCTGCCGCGCTGAGTTCACCCTGCATCCGGGTCAGCCCGGCCATGGAGGGCGCCTCGGGTTGTGAGTTGAACATCGGCAACATCTGACAGCCGGCAAACAGCGGTAACAAGGCGAAGCAAAGCAGTGAACGGGCGGTGCGCATCATGGGGCCTCCAAGCGGAAGCCGACACGTTACGCAGCCCGCCCGGTCACCACAACCCCGGATTGAACGCAGCAGCGCCATCAACCGCAGGAGCCGGCTTGCCGGCGAAGAGGCCCTGGAGCCTTGTGTGATTCGGGAGGACGCCTTCGCTGGCAAGCCAGCTCCTACACAAACCAGCTCCTACACAAGCCGGATCAGCCGACGTGGTAGGTCTGGCCGGTCTGCAGGCCTTCCACGCTCTTGGCGTAGGCCAGGGCCACGTCGGCCGCCGGCACCGGCTTGAAGCCGCGAAAGTACGGGGCATAGCTGCCCATGGCTTCCTGCAGCACGTTGGGGCTGATGGAGTTGACTCGCAGGCCCCGGGGCAGCTCGATGGCGGCGGCCCGCACGAAGCTGTCGATGGCGCCGTTGACCAGGGCGGCCGAAGCGCCGCTGCGGATCGGGTCGTGGCTCAGCACGCCGGTGGTGAAGGTGAAGGACGCACCGTCGTTGGCGTATTCGCGGCCGATCAGCAGCAGGTTGACCTGGCCCATCAGTTTGTCGTGCAGGCCCAGGCTGAAGTGTTCGGCGGTCATTTCTGCCAAGGGGGCGAAAGTGACGTTGCCTGCGGCACAGACCAGCGCATCGAAGCGACCGGTCTTTTCGAACAGTGCGCGGATCGACTGGGCATCACTGATATCCACCTGGAAGTCACCGCTGGTGCGGCCGATACGGATCACTTCGTGGCGCTGGGACAGTTCCCGGTCTACCGCCGAGCCAATGGTGCCGTTGGCACCGATCAAGAGAATCTTCATGGGCTGTTCCTCGAAAAGGGGGGGAGGTTGCAGTCTAGAGTGGTTTTTTCCATGGATTAACGCGCTAATAGGCAACCTTTGGTTTTCAAATGGAAACAATCCATGAGCGAGATGGATGATCTGGTGGCGTTTGCAGTGTTGGTGGAGGCGGGCAGCTTTACCCTGGCGGCCCAGCAACTGGGGTGCAGCAAGGGCCAGCTGTCCAAGCGCATCAGTGCTCTGGAAGCCAAGTTCGCCGTGGTGCTATTGCAACGCACTACTCGGCGCCTGGACCTGACCGCCGCCGGCGCGGCACTTTTGCCTCAGGCCCAGGCGCTGGTGGCTCAAGTCGAGCGAGCGCATCAGGCCCTGGCGCGGCTCAAGGACGACATGGCCGGTCCGGTGCGCCTGACGGTGCCGGTGTCCTTGGGCGAAACCTTTTTCGACGGCCTGCTGCTGGAGTTCTCCCGGCACTATCCCCAGGTGCAGATCGAGCTGGACCTGAACAACAGCTACCGCGACCTGGCTCGGGAGGGGTTTGATCTGGCGGTGCGCTCGGAAGTGGCCAACGATCAGCGCCTGGTCGCCCGGCCGCTGCTGGCCTGGCATGAGATGACCTGCGCCAGCCCGGCCTATCTGGAGCAATACGGCGAGCCGCAGACTCCCGCGGAGCTGGCCGAGCATCGCTGCCTGCTCAACAGCCACTACAGCGGGCGGGAAGAGTGGCTCTATCACCAGCGTCACGAACTGCTGCGGGTGCGGGTCAGCGGTCCTTTTTCCAGCAATCACTACAACTTGCTGAAGAAGGCCGCCCTGGTGGGGGCGGGAATTGCCCGGCTGCCTTCCTACATGCTGCACAGCGAGCTGGCCGATGGCCGCTTGCGCTGGCTGTTGCGGGACTACCAGACCCGCAGCATGCCGATGTACCTGGTGCATCCCTATCAGGGCGGCCTACCCAGGCGCACCCAGGTGCTGGCCGATTACCTGATGGACTGGTTCCGCCGCAGCGGTGAGGCGCTGGATCGTCTGTAGCCGCGGCCAGTGGGGTGCGAACTTGAATCGGTTCAAGGGGCTGTGGCCCTTTTCGCAGCCTGCGGCAGCGGCTGCAGAGGACGGTGGTGAAAATGCCGGGCCAGCAGGTGGTCGAGGGAAAACATGCCCGGGCCACGGGCCATCAACAGCAGCAAGATCGCCGCCCAGGTGCCGTGGGTCGGGTAGGCGTCGGGGTAGACGAAAAGCTGGATGGTCAGGGTCATCCCCAGCAGCGCCAGTGCGGAAAAGCGCGTGGCCAGGCCCAGCAGAATCAACACCGGGAAAAAGTGCTCGGCAAAGGCCGCCAGGTGCGCCGCCACTTCCGGGCTCAGCAGGGGTACGTGGTATTCGCTCTGGAACAGGGGAATGGTGGAGTCCGCCAAACGCGGCCAGCCCAGTTCGAAGGTGCCATCGACCAGGTCGATGGCCAGTCCCTCGACCTTGGTCTGGCCGGATTTCCAGAATACCGCGGCGATGGAAAAGCGCGCGATAAAGGCGATCAGGCTGTAGGGAATACGCTCGAACCCTTGAATGATTCGGTGCAGCAGTCCGCTAACGGGGGCAGGTGTCTGGGTGTTCATGGTCAAGCCTTTTGGTGAGGTTGCAGGTCGATGAGGGCGCCGTGGGCCAGCAGCAGGCCCAGGCACTGGCCCAGGTCGAAGTCGGCCTGGGCGTCCAGGGCATAAGCGGCGGCGATTTCCAGCGGCCAGTGGTGGCGCAGGCTGTCGATGAAGGTGGCGCTGCCGGCGTCCAGTGCGATCACCCGCACTTCCAGGGCATTGCGCAGCACCAGGGCGTGCTGGCTCTGGTGCAGGTCGAACGCCGGCCAGGCAGCGTCGCTCTGGTGAGCGGCCCACAGGCTGACGACGGCGAACGCCGAGTGCAGGGTGCGCAGTGACGGATGCAACTGCAGGCAGAGCTGGCCGAGGCGATCGGGCTGGTTCATCGCCGCCAGCAGTTGGGCCGGTTGCAGAGGCTCGGCGTCGGCGGCGTGATAAGCCTCGACCCGCAGCCGTTCCAGGCGCGCCATATCGGCCAGATAGGGCAGGGCCGCCGCCGGAGCGAAACCCTGGATGAAGTCCGCCAGGTCCTGGCCGTAGTCGTTGAGCAGCGGGCTGTGTGGAGGGAAATCCTGCACATACAGACGGGCCATGGCGTTGAAGAATGTCTGCCCCACCAGTTGCGCCAGCACTGGGTAGGCCTCCGCCAGGGCGTTGATCAGCGAGCCTTGCACGTTGTTGCGATAGACCGCGAAGCGACTGGCCGGATCGGCGCCGTTGCTGCTGCAAAGCCCCTCCGGGCAGATGGATTCGGCGCTCAGTAGCGCCTGGGCAAAGAGGGCGTGGTTGCTCATGGCTGCACCCGCGCCTGGTGTAACAGCGCCTGGGCCTGAGCGGCCTCCCCCAGCAGCGTGGTCAGGCTCGGCACCTGATTGTCCCGTTCGATCAGGGTGGCCATGGGGCCGATCCGCCCCAGCACCTGTTGGTACAGGGCCCAGACTTCCCGGTCTACCGGGGCGCCGTGGTCGTCGATCAACAGGCGGTCGCCGAGGTTGTCCCGGTCTTCGGCGAACCCGGCCAGATGGATCTCGCCCACGGCCTGCAGCGGCAGTGCCTGCAGATAGGCCAGGGGATCGCGCTGGTGGTTGATGCAGGACACGTAGAGGTTGTTGACGTCCAGCAGCAGGCCGCAACCGCTGCGCTGGATCACTTCGCGGATGAAGTCCGTCTCGTCCAGGGTCGAGCGTTGGAACTGCAGGTAGGTAGAGGGGTTTTCCAGCAGCATGGTTCGCCCCAGATGATTCTGCAGTTGGTCGATGTGGTCGCAGACCCGCTGCAGGGTCGGCACATCGTAGGCCAGGGGCAGCAGGTCGTTGAGAAACACCGGGCCGTGGCTGGACCAGGCCAGGTGTTCGGAAAAGGACTGGGGTTGATAGCGCTCGATCAAGACCGCCAGACGCCGCAGATGCTCGCTGTCCAGGGGGCCTTCGCCGCCAATGGACAGACCGACACCGTGCAGCGACAGCGGATACTCCTGGCGAATCAGGCCCAGGTAATGATGGAAGGGCCCGCCCGCCACCATGTAGTTCTCGGCATGCACCTCGAAAAAGCCAATGTCGGGACGCTGTTCGAGGACGTCCTTGAAGTGTTGGCTCTTGAGCCCCAGGCCTGCACAGGGCGGCAGGCTCGGGGTGGACGCCTGAATGTCGTGGCGGGGACGTGGGATCAAGGCTGTGTTCATCATCGACACTCAGGCTGGCGCAGGATCAGGACTTGGCTTTGAAGGCTTCGAGCTGGCCGAAACCGGTGGGCGAGGTGCTGCTGGCGGTTTTTTCGCAAGTGCCCTTGGGCACCAGTTTCCAGGCGTTGGCCTGGTCGTTGACCTTGGAGGTGCCGGCGCAGCTGGTGCCGGCGCCCGCGGCGCAGTCGTTCTTGCCCTTCATGGCCACGCCGAAGCATTTCTCCATGTCGTCGGCGGCTTGCGCGGTGGTGGAGACGGCAGCGATGCTCAGGGCGGAGCCCAGGGCCAGGACCAGGGCGGTGGCGGACAGGGTGCGAGTGGTGCTCATGATGTTTCTCCAGATCGGTTGGGTAAGGAAGCATTTGTGCTTGCTTACCCCTCTAGAGAAGGCTCATTGGCATTCGTTACAGCCCGGGACAGTTTTTTATCCCGGAATAAAAAAAACGGCCCCGAAGGGCCGTTTTTTGTGACGCAGGTGTTTAGCCGCCCAGATAGGCTTCGCGCACCTTCGGATCGGTCAGCAGCGCTTCGCCGGTGCCTTGCATCACCACCCGGCCGTTTTCCAGCACATAGGCGCGGTCGGCGATTTTCAGCGCCTGGTTGGCGTTCTGCTCCACCAGGAACACCGTCACGCCGTCGCGGCGCAGCTGTTCGATGATGTCGAAGATCTGCTGAATGATGATCGGCGCCAGGCCCAGGGACGGTTCGTCCAGGAGCAACAGCTTGGGCTTGCTCATCAGCGCCCGGCCGATGGCGAGCATCTGCTGCTCGCCGCCGGACATGGTGCCGCCGCGCTGGGTGAAGCGCTCCTTGAGCCGTGGAAACAGCTCCAGGACCTTGTCCATCTGCTCCTGATAGTCGCCCTTGTCGGTGAAGAAACCGCCCATGGCGAGGTTTTCTTCCACGGTCAGGCGGGCGAACACCCGGCGGCCTTCCGGCACCACGGCAATGCTCTTGCGCATGATCTGCGCCGAGCTTTGCCCCACCAGCTCTTCACCCAGGTAACGGATGCTGCCGCTGTGGGCCTGTGGCGAGCCGCAGAGGGTCATCAGCAGGGTGGATTTGCCGGCGCCGTTGGCGCCGATCAGGGTGACGATTTCGCCCTGGCGGATCTCGACGTTGACGCTGTGCAACGCCTGGATCTTGCCGTAGTAGGTGGAAACGTTTTCGAACTGCAGCATTTACGCTTCCCCCAGGTAGGCTTTGATCACTTCGGGATTGTCGCGGATCTGTTCCGGCGTGCCGTCGGCCAGGGGCGTGCCCTGGTTGATCACCACGATGTGGTCGGAAATGCTCATGACCAGCTTCATGTCGTGCTCGATCAGCAGCACGGTGACGTTGTGCTCCTCACGCAACACGCTGATCAGCCCCTTGAGGTCCTCGGTTTCCTTGGGGTTGAGGCCGGCGGCCGGCTCGTCGAGCATGAGGATCCGCGGGCGGGTCATCATGCAGCGGGCGATTTCCAGACGCCGTTGCTGACCGTAGGCCAGGGTGCCGGCGGGACGGTTGGCGAATTCCCGCAGGTTGACCTTGTCCAGCCAGTAGCCGGCGTACTCCATGGCCTCGCGCTCGCTCTTGCGGAACGCTGGGGTCTTGAACAGACCGGCCAGGAAGTTGGTGTTCAGGTGACGGTGCTGGGCGATCAACAGGTTCTCGACCGCGGTCATGTCCTTGAACAGGCGCACGTTCTGGAAGGTTCGCACCACACCCTTGCGGGCGATCTGGTGGCCCGGCAGGCCTTCGATCGGCTCACCGTCCAGGAGGATACTGCCGGCGCTTGGCTGGTAGAAACCGGTCAGGCAATTGAACACCGTGGTCTTGCCGGCGCCGTTCGGGCCGATCAATGCCACCACTTGTTTTTCCTTGACGGTCAGGGCCACGCCGTTGACCGCCAGCAGGCCGCCGAAGCGCATCGACAGGCCGGTTACTTTGAGGATCTCACGGCTCATTTGCGCAGCTCCATGTGAGGACGTTGCATGGGCAGCAGACCTTGAGGACGCCAGATCATCATCAGCACCATCATGGCGCCGAACATCAACATCCGGTATTCGCTGAATTCACGCATCATTTCAGGCAAGAGGATCATCACGATCGCCGCCAGGATCACACCCAGCTGCGAGCCCATGCCACCCAGCACGACGATGGCGAGGATGATCGCCGACTCGATGAAGGTGAAGGACTCCGGGGTCACCAGGCCTTGGCGCGCGGCGAAGAAGCTGCCGGCGAAACCGGCGAACGCGGCGCCCAGGGTAAAGGCCGAGAGCTTGATCACGGTGGGGTTCAGGCCCAGCGCGCGGCAGGCAATCTCGTCTTCACGCAGCGCTTCCCAGGCACGGCCGATGGGCATGCGCAGCAGGCGGTTGATGACGAACAGCGCCGCCAGCGCCAGCAGCAGGGCCACCAGGTAGAGGAAGATCACCTTGTTGATCGAGTTGTATTGCAGGCCGAAGAACTCATGGAAGGTCTGCATGCCTTCTGCTGCCTTGCGCTCGAAGGTCAGGCCGAAGAAGGTCGGCTTGTCGATGTTGCTGATGCCGTTCGGGCCGCCAGTGAGATCGGTCATGTTGCGTAGCAGCAGACGGATGATCTCGCCAAAGCCCAGGGTCACGATCGCCAGGTAGTCACCGCGCAGGCGCAGCACCGGGAAGCCCAGCAGGAAGCCGAAGGTGGCCGCCATCATCCCGGCGATCGGCAGGCAGATCCAGAAGCTCAGGCCGAAGTAGTGCGAGAGCAGCGCGTAGCTGTAGGCACCGACGGCATAGAACCCCACGTAACCCAGGTCCAGCAGGCCGGCCAGACCGACGACGATGTTCAGGCCCAGGCCCAGCATCACGTAGATCAGGATCAGCGTGGCAATGTCCACCGCACCGCGGGAGCCAAAGAATGGCCAGACCAGGGCAACGACGATCAATGCCAGGATGATCCAGCGCTGGGTGCCCGGCAGGGTCAGGAAGTTGCTGGCCTTGGCCGGAATCAGCGGCATGCTGGGAGAAGACTTCCAGGCGGCGCTGATCTGGCTATGGAACAGCACCCGCAGGAACATCAGCACCGAGCACACCGCGATGGTGGCCAGGATGGTCGGGCTGGTGTTGTGGACTTCCAGGTTGATGCCGACGATGGTCAGTTTCAGGCCCAGTACCGGGTAGGCGACGGCCCAGACCAGCAAGGCGCTGAACAGCGCCGATTTAAGATTCCTAGTCATACTTTCTCAACCTCCGGACGGCCCAGAATGCCGGTCGGACGGAACAACAGCACCAGAACCAACAGGCCGAACGCCACGACGTCCTTGTACTGGTCGCCGAACACGTCGGCGCCAAAGGCTTCGGCCACCCCCAGCACCAGCCCGCCGAGCATCGCGCCCGGGATACTGCCGATGCCGCCCAAGACCGCTGCGGTGAAGGCCTTGAGGCCCACCAGGAAACCGGCGTTGGGGTTGATCACACCGTATTGCATGCTCAGCAGCACGGCGGCGATGGCCGCCAGTGCGGCGCCGATCACGAAGGTCAGGGCGATGATGTTGTTGGTATTGATCCCCAGGAGGTTGGCCATCTTGATGTCTTCGGCACAGGCACGGCAGGCGCGACCCAGACGAGAACGGGAGATGAACAGCGTCAGACCGAGCATGGCCACCAGGGTCACCACGAACACCACGATCTGCATGTAGGAAATCAGCACTTCATGTGCGCCACCTGGCCCGATGGAGAAATTGCCCGGGATCAGGTTGGGAATGGATTTGTCCTTGGAGTCTTGCGCCAGCAGAACGGTGTTCTGCAGGAAGATCGACATGCCGATGGCCGAGATCAGCGGGATCAGGCGGTTACTGCCCCGCAAGGGGCGGTAGGCGATCCGTTCGATGCTGTAGCCGTAGGCACTGGTGACGACGATGCTCGCGATAAAGGCTGCGGTCATCAACAGCGGCACGCTGTCGAGTCCCATCATGGCCAGCCCGGCGATGGCGATGAACGCCACATAGGAGCCGATCATGTACACCTCGCCGTGGGCGAAGTTGATCATTCCAATGATGCCGTAAACCATCGTATAGCCGATGGCGATCAGGGCATACGTGCTGCCAACGGTGAGACCGTTAACCAGCTGTTGGAAAAAGTGATAGAGGTCAGGCATTACAACGCTCCTAAAAACCTGATACGCATTTCACTGGTGGAGTCATTTTCCCGCCCAGGCCCCGTGGATCTGCACCCACTTCGGGCTGGGTTTTGCCAGCGAACCGCTGATGACGGTTTTGAGATTTTCAGGTGGGCGGGATTCCGGATCACGGAACACAGGCCCATACATTCGTAAAACAAAGCCCACGGCGAGCCGTGGGCTTTATTGGCAGTCAGTCAGGGCGCGCCTTACTGAGGAGAGACTTCGGTTTTAGGTTTGCCGAAGTGCCACTCGTAGACCACGAATTTGAAGTCTTTCAAGTCGCCCTTGGCGTCGAAGCTCAAGTCACCGGTCGGGGTCTTGAAGGTCCCGGCGTGGATGGCTTCAGCCACCTTGGCCGCGTCTTCGCTCTTGGCGTTGGTGATGGCGCCAGCGATCACTTCAACCGCGGAGTAGGAGGGGAATACGAAAGGACCGCTCGGGTCTTCTTTCTTGGCCTTGAATGCGTCAGCCAGGGCGACGTTGGCCGGGTCCTGGTCGAAGGATTTGGGCAGGGTCACCAGCAGGCCTTCGGACGCGTCCTTGGCGATCTGCGAGATGGAGTCGTTACCCACGCCTTCCGGACCCATGAACTTGGCCTTCAGGCCCTTTTCCTGGGATTGACGCAGGATCAGGCCCAGCTCTGGGTGGTAGCCGCCGTAGTAGACGAAGTCGACGTTGGCTTGCTTGAGCTTGGCGATCAGCGAAGAGAAGTCCTTGTCGCCGGCGTTGATGCCTTCGAACACGGCCACCTTGGTGCCTTTCTTCTCCAGGGTCTGCTTCACGGCGCTGGCGATGCCTTCACCGTACTGCTGTTTGTCGTGGAGTACAGCAACGACTTTTGGCTTCACGTGGTCGGCGATGTAGTTACCGGCGGCAGGGCCCTGGGCGCTGTCCAGGCCGATGGTGCGGAACACCATTTTGTAACCACGGGCGGTGATGTCCGGGCTGGTGGCTGCCGGGGTGATCATGATCACGCCTTCATCTTCGTAGATGTCGGAAGCGGGTTGAGTGGAGCTGGAGCACAGGTGGCCGACCACGAACTTGACGCCATCGTTGACCACTTTGTTGGCCACCGCCACGGCTTGTTTTGGATCACAGGCGTCATCGTATTCAACGGCTTCGAGCTTCTTGCCGTTGACGCCGCCCTTGGCGTTGATCTGTTCGATGGCCATTTTCGCGCCACTGAACTGCATGTCGCCGTACTGGGCTACCGGGCCGGTCTTGGGGCCGGCGATACCGATCTTGATGGTGTCAGCTGCGAACGAATGGCTGGCAACACCGGCCAGGACCATAGCGGCAAACAGTTTGGTAATCTGCTTAGTAGCCTTATTCATAGTGCTCCACTCTTACTGTTGTAATTTTTATAGTTCCGGCGGCCTTGGTCGCAGAACCGAATCAGATATATCGCGAATATCCGTCGGAAGTGCCCCTGGCAACTGTACCGGTACAGTGTAGAGCGCCGGTTGTTCGCTTGAAAAGCTGGCGGCTGGGGGCAAAAACGCGGGGTGTCGCTTAATCGAAAGAAAAAGACAGATTTGCGGCGTGGCTTGCGCCCGGTTCGGCGTCAGTCCCTGGCGCTTCTGAGCTTCTCGATCGGTGATGCATTTGCTTCTGGGTTTTTCTGCCAGAGCACCGACGTTATGATTGCGCCGATTTCATTTCTGGACAGTCCCATGACTCAAGAACCTAGCACCCTCTATGCCAAGCTGCTTGGTGAGACCGCATCTATCAGCTGGAAGGAACTGGAGCCGTTCTTTGCCAAGGGTGCCCTATTGTGGGTCGACGCCGACCTGGATCTGATCGAGGCGGCCCAGGCGGTAGCGGAGAATCAGGCACAAAAAGTCGCGGCCTGGCTGGCCGAAGGGAAGGTTGAAAAGCTGTCTGCGACGCGGGCGTCCGATCTGTTGGAGCGTGATCCGCAGCTGTGGGCCGTGGTGGTCTCGCCCTGGATTCTGACCCAGGAGAGGGCGTCGCGCTGAAGGTGCGCGCCAATCTGGTGCGCTATTTTGTCGGACAAAAGTGTGTAGCCGAGTAACCGTGAGTCCAGTGATGGCATCTTGCCGTGGAGAAAGGCCCCACAGGGATTTCAGCCAGGGTGACGTTCACGGAAGGGGCACAGTTTCAAGTCGGTCCGACGAGCTGCTTAATTGTTTCGTGGTGTGAACAAATCGACCATTGGCCGGCGAGCGGAACGCCGCCCGGCCGCCCCTACAGGGCAGCAGGTTTTTTCCCTGCTGTGTAGGAGCCGGCTCGCTGGCGAAGCCCTTCTTAATAGGCGGTCTTGCCGGTGTGGCTATTGAGGGAGATGACCCGGGTCTTGCCGATGCGGTGACGGTAGATCTCGCGCAGGTACTTGATGGCCTTCTTCACGCAATCCCGGGACAGGCGGATGTCGTTGATCGAGACGAACTTGTCCTTGTCGTTGATCAGCTCGCGGTACTTCTTCTCGTACATCGGCTTGATCGCGTACCAGTTGGTATCGAGGATCTTCGCCGGGTTCTCGAATTCGTTGAGCAGATCGTCGATGCGGTCTTCGTCGAATTGCTCGCTGACGATGAAATCCAGCACCGAGTTGTCCAGGGTGTCGTCGAAGCGGTACGGATTGCGCGCAAAGCAACGCTTGATAAAGGCCACGATCAGGGTCAGGAAGTCATCCGACAGGCACGGGCTCTTGGCGATCAGGGTAGTCAGCGACAGGTTGGCCGAGGCGCCGATCACCAGCGCGTAGCGCTTGAGGGTGGTGTTGGGGAACAGGCTGTTGAGGTGAGTCTTGAGCCGGTTCAGGTCCATGTAGGACAGCTTGTAGTCCTTGGGCAGGGACACAATCGATACCACCGACGAGCAGTTCTTGAAGAAATGCAGGTCGTGCAGCGCCGCGGCGTCATACCCCGAGGCCTTGTACTGCTCCAGGGCCGCACGATAGCGCTTGGACTCGATGGGCAGCAGGCTGATGCCTTCAATGGCCTGGGTCACCTTGTTGAAGTGCGGCAGGTCGATGGAGCGGAAGAACAGGTCGTCGATGTTCAGGCGCTGCGGCTCTTTCTCGAACACCTTGAACTTGTCGCCGCTGGGTACCGGCTGCTCCGGCACCACGGATTCGGCGTAGGCGATCGCCACCGGGCCGGCCAGGCTCATGAACAGGTCGTTGGCGTCCAGGCGGATGGTCTCGCCGATGTCGATGCCGGCGCGACGGAAGTAGTTCTGGTCGTAGTCGGTGGTCACTGCCTGGGCAGTGAGGATGTTGAAGATCTGCTGGGAGATGTACTGGTTGGCGTGCTTCTCCATGGCGTTGACGTCAATGTTCTGGATGTTGCCGTCATCGCTTTCTTCGGCGTAGCGCATGATGTCGTTGGAGATCAGCATCATCGCGTTCCAGGGGCGGATCCGCCCCATGACGCTGGCTTCGCTGCTGTCTTCATTGTCGAAGTTGTAGGAGAAGTCCCACTCTTCCGAAAGGTATTTGCACAGCAGGCGGCCGGCGTTGATGTGCAGCGCCTCGGACATTTCGCTGCGATGGTCCGAGATGTTCGGCAGCACGCAGATGCCGCTGGTGAAGATCGGCTCGAAGACGAAGGAGTGCCCGCTCTTGCTGTCGTGCTCGTCCATCGGCTTGGTGTCGAAGGTCTTGTTCATGTACGAGTACTGCTGGGCCAGGCCGAATTCCGAGGCCATGCCCGAGCCGGTACCGCCACCAGCACTGAAGATCGAGAAGTACAGGCGCGACTGGTTGGCCTTGATCCCGCAGGAATCGATCAGGTACGAGTGGATCATTTTCCAGTCAGGGCTGGAGAAGCGCTGGGTGTCCTTGTTGAGGATGATCTTGGCCAGGTACTGGCCGAGGATCGGCGCGTTACCGGCGCCACCGGCGTGGACTTCCGAGAGGTCCATGATCTTCATCTTGCTGTAGTCGCGGATGAAGCCGCTCTTTTCGCCCTTGCGCGAGAAGCGGATGCGCCCGGCGATGTCCTTGTCCAGGTCACCGAGCATAACCAGGGGCTCCACCAGGAACACCGGCTTGCTGGCCTTGCTCTGGCCCAGGCGCAGGTTCTGGCGGATCCACTGGCCGGGGCTGTAGCCGCCTTCGTAGGCCTTGTCTTCGTTATTGAATTCGTTGAGGTAGAACTTGCGGGCGTTGTACACCAGCTCCGCCACATCCAGGGCGATGTTGGAGCCGCAGCGGCCCAGGCCGATCAGGCACACCGACGGGAATTCCTGGTCACGGCGATTTTCCTGCTCGTCTTCCAGGTGCGGCGGGCGCGGGAACACGGAGTCGCGCAGGCCATCGAGGTTATCGAGGATGCGGTCGGTGTTGGTTTCGGTGAAATACAGGTACTGCTGGGTCGACAGGGGGCGTGAACTGGACAATGGCTTCGTATCTGAGTGGCTTGATGTGGGGGAGGTCAGCGTCATCTCGGAGACTGCGTTGGCAGGATTGTTTTTAGAAGTCATTGTGCGCCATATGCCTGGTCTGGTTGGCTCGAGACGAGGTGTCAGCGAACCATCACGGAATGGGACCTCGCCGCTGCGTGGAGCGCGAATTTTGCCCAAGGCGTCAGGGTATTTACTGAGCGTCGCTCGGGGGAATCCTTTCCTGAATCATGATGAATCGGCCAGTATTCGATGATCTTTAATCAAATGGGGGCAATATGATGTCAGCGTTACCTTCACTCGGGTTTGCCGGGATCGGCCTGATGGGGCTGCCCATGTGCCGGCGCCTGCTGGCTGCGGGCTATCCGCTGACGGTGTGGAACCGCAATCCGCAGAAGTGCGCGCCCCTGGTGGCCGCCGGGGCGCGACAAGTGGCCACACCCGCGCAGCTGTGCGAGCACGCGGATCTGGTGCTGCTGTGCCTGGCCAACACTGACGTGGTGCGCCAGGTGGTGTTTGCTGCCGATGGCATCGCCCAGGGCGCCCGGGCCGGGCAACTGCTGCTGGACCTGTCCAGCCTGGAACCCACCGCCACCCGGGAGATGGCCGCGATGCTGGCTCGCGACACCGGCATGGCCTGGGTCGATGCCCCGGTTTCCGGTGGAACCCCCGGTGCCGAGTCCGGCAGCCTGGCGATCATGGTGGGCGGTGAGGCGGCGGATATCGAACGGGTCCGCCCAGTGTTGCTGGCCCTGGGGCAGCGGGTCACGCACATGGGGGCTGTGGGGGCAGGCCAGGTCACCAAGGCCTGCAACCAGATGATTGTCGCCTGCAATGCCCTGGTGATTGCCGAAGTGGTGGCCCTGGCGGAGCGTTCCGGCGTGGATGCACGGTTGATTGCCGAGGCCCTGGCCGGCGGTTTCGCTGACTCCAAGCCGCTGCAGATCCTGGCCCCGCAGATGGCTGAGAGCCGTTTCGAACCGGTGAAGTGGCATGTGCGGACCCTGCTCAAGGATCTGGACGGTGCGGTGAAGTTTTCCCGGGAGCAGGGTTCGGCTACGCCGATCAGCGGATTAGCTGCACAGTTGATGCGTCTGCATGGTGGTCAGGGCTATCTGGAGCAGGACCCGGCGACCCTGGTTCGCCTCTATCGAGACCCGGCATCCGCAGATTGAGCCTGTCGTGGCGCTGGTTCAGTTCATCCAGTACCCGACCCAGGTCCTGCAGCGGCACCGGGCGACTGAGCAGGTAGCCCTGCAGGTAGTCGCAGCCGTAGTGTTCGAGGAACTGCTGCTGCTCCAGGGTCTCGACCCCTTCGGTGACCACCTGCAGGTGCAGGGTGTGGGCCATGACGATGATTGCCTGGACTATTTCCCTGTCCTGGGTCGACTTGGGGATGTCCTGGATGAACGATCGATCGATCTTCAGGGTATTGAGCGGCAGGCGCTTGAGGTAGGCCAGGGATGAGTAACCGGTGCCGAAGTCGTCGATCGACAGGGATACGCCCAGGTCACGGATCTGCTGGAGCAGGGCCAGGGTACTGGCGATGTTGCCCATCAGGGCGTTTTCCGTGACCTCCAGTTCCAGGCGTTGCGGGGCTACCTGGGCGTCACGCAGGGCGGCCGCGATTTCCTCGGCCAGGGTGTCACGGGTCAGGTTCAGGGCCGAGCAGTTGACTGCGATCTTCAACTCGCCACTGCCGTTTTGGGACAGGTAGGCCAGGTCCTCGCAAGCCTTGCGCAATACCCAGTTGTCCAGCTCGGCGATCATGCCGTTGGTTTCGGCAATGTCGATGAAGCGATCCGGTAACAGCAATCCATGCTGCGGATGTTGCCAGCGGACCAGGGCTTCGAGCTTGGTGACCCTGCCGAGCTTGAGGTCGTAGATCGGCTGGTAATACAGCAGCAGCCCTTGATCGTCGCGCAGGGCATTGCGCAGCTCTTCTTCCAGTTGCAGTTCCAGGGTGGCGCGGGTCTTCAGGCCGGAACTGAAGAAGTGCAGGCTGTTGCGCCCGGCACCCTTGGACTGATAGAGCGCCAGGTCGGCGTTCTTCAGCAGTTCCTCGCAGGTCTTGCCGTCGTCAGGGAAGACACTGATGCCGATGCTGGTGGTCATCACCATGCGCCGGCCCCCCAGTTCGATCGGTTCCTTCATCTTCTGCATGATGCGCTGGGCCATGAGCCGCGCCTCATCTCGCTCATGGAGGTTGATGAGAATGCAGAATTCATCGCCACCCAGGCGTGCCACCACGTCTTCATGGCTGCGGGTGGAACTCTTGATATGCCCGGCGATGACCTTGAGCAACTCGTCGCCGGCATCGTGGCCGAGGCTGTCGTTGATTCGCTTGAAGTGGTCGATGTCGAGGAACATCACCGCCAGCATGCCGCCGAAGGTGTTTTTCTCCATGAGTTTTTCCGCGAACAGCTGGTTGAAGCCACGGCGGTTGATCAGGTTGGTCAGGGCATCGTAATGAGCCACCTGCTGCAGCGAGACCCGGGCCTGGTCCAGTTGCGAGAGCAAGGTGTTGACCCGACGCAGGTCCCGCTCCTTGTGTTGCAGCTTCTTGTCCGCCAGGGCCGCACTGATACCGCTGGCGATGATCAGGAGCGTGATCACGCTGAGGGTCAGGCCCAGTTGCATGTGGCCGTTGGGTGCCACTGAGGTCGGCAGGCTGCCTGCGGGCAGCACCAGGGTCATGGACCAGATGCCGGTGAAATGCATCAGCACGATGGCGCCACCCAGCACCAGGCTGATGGCGTACTTGAGCAGTTGATGGAACATCCCGCTGCCATCACGCAAGTGCCGGGATAGCAGCAGCGCGGCCAGGCTGCCGCCGATTGCCACCAGCAGCGACAGCCCCATGAGCATTGGTTCGTAGTACAGGCTGGCACTGGAGCGCATAGCGGCCATGCCCACGTAATGCATGCAGCAGATGCCCAGGCCAATCCACACCGAAGCCACGCCATAGCGCCAGAGCGGCAGCTCGATATGGCTCAAGGTGTTCATTGCCAGCCAGGCGGCGATCAGGGCGAGGAGCAGGGAAACCAGGGTCAGTGGCAGGTCGTACTGGATCTCCAGGGGCACTTCGAGCGCCAGCATGGCGATGAAGTGCATGGCCCAGATACCGCCGGCCAGACAGCAGACACCGACCCAGCGCCACAGGCGTTGATGGGTGGCTTGTTCGACGTGGCTGACACGTTCGGCCATATCCAGTGTCGCGAAGCTGGCGGCACAGGCCACTATATAAGCCAGCAGCACCAGGACCGGGTTGTGACTGCATTGCAGAACCACTTGCCCGCTATCTGGAAGCTCGGTGAGGAAATGCAGACCCAGCCATTCCATAGCATGCCCATCTCTGAGTCATGTGGTGTCGGCGGACCCGCGCGCCAACAAGTGCTTGCAGTATAGAAGGCACCCGTTGGCTGCAATGGGAGGTGGCAATCTGGCTCTAATGATTTGCTTATGAGCCCTATCGCCAATGGTGCTATGCGCTTTTCTCGAACCAGGGCTCGTGATCCAGCGGCTCCAGGGGCGCCAGGCCAAAGGCGGCCCGGGCGGCGTCGCAGTCGCTGTTGTGCTGGCCGTCGGCCCATGAGGCTTCGAACTCCCGGCAGGGGCTGGAACGCTGCTCATAAATCGAGCAGCTCACACCCTGGCCGACCTCGCCTTCAAGGGCAATGCAGCGCGGCGATTTGCAGTCGGTGCCGAGCATGGCTACCCGAGTGGGACTGATGCTCTGCACCAGATCGTCGGGGACCGTGCCACCGGATGAGGCGCATTCGCCCCAGAAAAAAGACACACGAAAGTATGAACAGCAGGCACCGCAATTCAGACACGGACTGGCTTCGGACATAGGCGTATTCAAAGGGAGAGGGAAGGGTAAGGGGGGCAGGCAAGGCGGCTATTCTAGGCTTCCCATCGGCCTTGGGAAGGGGGGGCGCCAGGTATTTTTTCAGTGCCGGCCAAGCCCTTGAAAAGACTGGGAAAGCCCCGGGTACTGGGGGCTGTGGCGAATTCGCCGCGCCGCGTGGTGAGGGTTTTGAAGGTTGCGGCCGGGGCCTGCATGCGATGGTTTGATATCAGGCTGACGAATGATCACAGACAGCCAGGCCGGGCCTGACTAGATTGCAGCTTCCAGGCTCGCTCGCGTCTGGCCGAATAACAATAAAGAGATCGACCCCATGGATAACTCGACTCAAGCGGCAAATGCCTGGCGCATTCTGTTCCTGTTGTTTTTGGCAAACCTGTTCAACTTCTTCGACCGCACCATTCCCGCCATCATCATCGAGCCGATCCGCATGGAATGGCACTTGAGTGACTTCCAGCTGGGGATCATCGGCACCGCCTTTACCATCGTCTACGCCATCGCCGGCCTGCCCCTCGGGCGCCTGGCCGATACCGGCTCGCGGAGCAAGCTGATGGGCTGGGGCCTGGCGGTGTGGAGCGGGCTGACGGCGGTCAACGGCATGGTCGGCAGTTTCTGGAGTTTCCTGCTGGTGCGCATGGGGGTGGGCATTGGCGAGGCGAGCTACGCACCGGCGGCCAACTCGCTGATCGGCGACCTGTTCCCCGCGCACCGCCGGGCCCGGGCCATGGGTATCTTCATGCTTGGGTTGCCCCTGGGGCTGGTGCTGGCCTTCTTCACCATCGGGGCCATGGTCAAGGCTTTTGACAGCTGGCGGGCACCGTTCTTCATCGCTGCGGTACCCGGGTTGGTGCTGGCGGTGTTCATGTTTTTCATCAAGGAGCCCAAGCGCGGCGCGGCGGAAGCGGTGAAGGTGGCACAAGTGCCTGTCGACCGTCCGATTCGCCGGGTGTTGGCGATTCCGACCTTTCTCTGGCTGACCTTGGCCGGGCTGACCTTCAACTTCGCCACTTACGCCTGCAACTCCTTCCTGGTGCCGATGCTGCAGCGTTACTTCCTCATGCCCTTGCAGGAGGCGGCCATGGCGACGGGGCTGATTGTCGGTGTTACCGGGTTGGTGGGTTTGACCCTGGGTGGCTGGGTCGCCGACAAGATTCATCAGCGGGTTGCCAACGGCCGCCTGCTGTTTGCGGCCTGCAGCCTGATCATCTCGACCTTGGCCACTGGCTGGGCGTTGCATGCCGGGCGCGTCGAGATCGGGGTATTTGTTGCGGTGTTCAGCGTCGGCTGGCTGTTTGCCTACAACTTCTACACCTGTGTCTATACCGCTTTGCAGGACGTGGTCGAACCCCGTTTGCGGGCCACGGCCATGGCCTTGTTTTTCGCCGGTCTGTACCTGCTGGGCGGCGGGTTGGGGCCAGTGGTGGTCGGCGCGCTGTCGGATCACTTCGCCCACTCGGCGATGTATGCCGCCGGTGCCGAGCTGATGACCGAGGAGTTCAAGGCCATCGGCCTGCACGACGCCATGTACCTGATTCCGGTGGCGCTGTTCCTGACCCTGCTGTTTCTGTTCCAGGCCGCTCGTTGTTTTGTCCGCGATGCCCAGCGCATGAAGGAGGGGCTGGCGCTGGCTGAGCCTGCGGCGACGGCGTTGGCGGTCTGATCTGGCAGATGAAAAAAAGGCCCGCACGATGCGGGCCTTTTGTTTAGCGCTTGGCGTCGGGCAATCAGCCCGCCACCAGCACCCGGATCGCTTCCAGGCGCAGGGCGGCTTTTTCCAGCATCGCCAGACCCTGTTCCCGTTGCTTGCGCAGGGCGACCAGCTCGCTGTCACGGACTGTCGGGTTGACCGCCTGCAAGGCGGTCAGGCGCGCCAGTTCTTCATCGGTATCGGCCGCCAGGCGACGTTGGGCCTCGGCCACGCGCTCGGCGTGACGCGGTGCGACCTTGGCTTCGCCAGCGTTGATCTTCGGCGCCAGCTGGTCGCGCTGGGCCTGGATGAACTTGTTGGCGCTGGCCTTGGGCACGCTTTCCAGTTGGTCGTTGAGGGTCTCGAAAGCCACCCGTGCCGACAGGTCGTTGCCGTTGGCGTCCAGCAGGCAGCGCAGGGCGGCCGGCGGCAGGTAGCGGCCCAGTTGCAGCGAACGCGGGGCCACGACTTCACTCACATACAGCAGTTCAAGCAGCACGGTGCCGGGTTTGAGCGCCTTGTTCTTGATCAGTGCCACGGCGGTGTTGCCCATGGAACCGGACAGCACCAGGTCCATGCCGCCCTGCACCATCGGGTGCTCCCAGGTGATGAACTGCATGTCTTCGCGGGACAGCGCCTGGTTGCGGTCGTAGGTGATGGTCACGCCTTCGTCGTCGCCCAGGGGGAAGCTGGCATCGAGCATCTTCTCGCTGGGCTTGAGGATCAGGGCGTTTTCCGAATGGTCCTCGCTGTCGATGCCGAAGGCGTCGAACAGGGTCTCCATGTAGATCGGCAGGGCGAACTGGTCGTCCTGTTCGAGGATCGCTTCCACCAGCGCATCGCCTTCACCGGCGCCGCCGGAGTTGAGCTCCAGCAGGCGGTCGCGGCCGGTATGCAACTCGGCTTCCAGGCGCTCGCGTTCGCCACGGGCTTCGTCGATCAGGGCTTGCCACTCGCCGTCGTCGGCGTTTTCCAGCAGCGGCAGCAGGCGCGGGCCGAACTGGTGCTGCAAGGCGTTGCCGGTCGGGCAGGTGTTGAGGAAGGCGTTCAGGGCTTCGTGATACCACTGGAACAGGCGCTCTTGCGGGCTGGTTTCCAGGTACGGCACATGCAGTTCGATCACGTGTTTCTGGCCGATCCGGTCGAGACGGCCGATCCGCTGCTCCAGCAGGTCCGGGTGCGACGGCAGATCGAACAGCACCAGATGGTGGGCGAACTGGAAGTTGCGGCCTTCACTGCCGATTTCCGAACAGATCAGCACCTGGGCGCCGAACTCTTCGTCGGCGAAGTAGGCGGCGGCGCGGTCGCGTTCGAGGATGTTCATGCCTTCATGGAAGACCGTGGCCGGAATGCCGGAGCGCACGCGCAGGGCGTCCTCCAGGTCCATGGCGGTTTCCGCGTGGGCGCAGATCACCAGGACCTTGGTGCGCTTGAGCATCTTCAGCTGGTCGATCAGCCACTCGACCCGCGGGTCGAATTTCCACCAGCGCTGTTCTTCGTCGCTGGCTTCAGGCTGGGCCTGGAAGCTGACTTCCGGGTACAGCTCGGCGTGTTCGCCCAGGGGCAGTTCCAGGTATTCGTCCGGGCACGGCAGCGGATAGGCGTGCAGCTTGCGCTCCGGGAAGCCCTGTACGGCGGCGCGGGTGTTGCGGAACAGCACGCGGCCGGTGCCGTGGCGGTCCAGCAGCTCGCGCACCAGGCGTGCGCTGGCTTCGCTGTCGCCATCGTTGACCGCGGCCAGCAGGGCTTCGCCTTCGTTGCCGAGGAAACCGTGAATGGTCTTGTGCGCCTCGGGAGACAGGCGGCCTTTATCCATCAGCTCCTGCACGGCTTCGGCCACCGGGCGGTAGTTCTCGCTCTCGGCGCGGAAGGCCGCGAGGTCATGGAAGCGATTCGGGTCCAGCAGGCGCAGGCGGGCAAAGTGGCTGTCCTGGCCCAGTTGTTCCGGGGTCGCGGTCAGCAGCAGTACGCCAGGGATGGTCTCGGCCAACTGTTCCACCAGGGCGTATTCCGGGCTGACCTGATCTTCGTGCCACACCAGGTGGTGGGCTTCGTCCACCACCATCAAGTCCCAGCCGGCAGCGAACAGCGCGTCCTGGGCCTTCTCGTCGTCCACCAGCCATTCCAGGGCCACCAGGGCCAGCTGGGTGTCTTCGAACGGGTTGCTGGCATCGCTTTCGATAAAGCGTTCTTCGTCGAACAGTGCCACTTGCAGGTTGAAGCGCCGGCGCATTTCCACCAGCCACTGGTGCTGGAGGTTTTCCGGAACCAGGATCAGCACCCGGCTGGCGCGGCCCGAAAGCAGTTGGCGATGGATGACCAGGCCGGCCTCGATGGTCTTGCCCAGGCCCACTTCGTCCGCCAGCAGGACCCGTGGCGCGATACGGTCGGCGACTTCACGGGCAATGTGCAACTGGTGGGCGATGGGTTGGGCGCGCACGCCGCCCAGGCCCCAGAGCGAGGACTGCAGTTGGCGACTGGTGTGTTCCAGGGTGTGGTAGCGCAGGGAGAACCAGGCCAGGGGGTCGATCTGTCCGGCGAACAGACGGTCGCTGGCCAGACGGAACTGGATAAAGTTCGAGAGTTGGGTTTCCGGCAGGGTAACGGCTTCGTTCTGCCCGTTGAGGCCGTGATAGACCAGCAGGCCGTCGACGTCGTCGACTTCCTGAACAGTCATTTTCCAGCCTTCGAAGTGGGTGATGCTGTCCCCTGGAGAGAACCTCACGCGAGTGAGGGGCGCATTCCGTAGCGCATACTGGCGGGTGTCGCCAGTGGCCGGATAGAGCACGGTCAGCAAGCGACCGTCCTGTGCCAGAACGGTGCCTAAACCTAGCTCGGCTTCGCTGTCACTAATCCAGCGTTGCCCCGGTTGATACTGCTGCGCCATGCTGCCTGACTCCCGCTTTGAAAAAGCCGACTATCTTAACGGAACGACGCTTCCAGTCCAAAGAACTCTGATAAAAACCCCTGGAATAAAAGGTAGCGTACAGCGGCGTTCGTCGGCCCCGAGGGCACTATCGGCTGACGACCGGGTCACAGTTTTGCGACCGATGGCTCAAGTCGCCCGTGCCGCAGCCGACAGCCTGCCGACAGGAGACCCATAACATGCTGCCACCGATGCTCCCCTTGAGTGCCGTGCCCATCACCGCCCAGCAGGACCCGATCCGGCAGCGTCCGGATATCCCGCCAGTGGTGCCGGTGCAGGAAAGCTCCAACGAAAGCACCATCGACTTGCAAAAGCGCGATGCCGAGCAGTCGGCCCTGCTCTTGCGCGAGGAGCAGCAGCGCCAACAGGAAAAGCAGCGGCGCAAGCGTGAGGCCGATGATGATCCGGAGCAGCACCTGGCCGTGCCCGGCGACGAATTGAACGCCGACAACACCGTGCCGGTGGCACCGCTGATCGAGGATGCCCCGCGCCAGGGCCTGTGGGTGGACGTGCAGGTCTAGCCTGCGGGGCCGTGTTCGGCCAGTTCCGTCAGCGCCTCCAGCAGGCACTGGATTTCCGCTTCGGTATTCAAATAGCTCAGGGCGATCCGGGCAATCTGGGTCAGGCCTCGGGCCTGCATGTCCAGCGGGGTGTAGGCCACGCCATTGGCACCGATATTGATGCCCCTTCGAGCCAACGCTTCCTTCAATGCAAAACAGTCCCAGCCCTTGAGGGTGAAGGCAATCAGGCCTGACTGCTGCCCGGCGACCCCCAGGTCCTGGCGCTGCAGGCCGGGCAGGCGGTCGAGGTCCTGACGCAGCGAGTCGGCCAGGGTCTTGATCCGCTGGTGTATGGCGTCGATACCGATGCTGTTCAGTTCCTGCAAGGCATTGGCCAGCCCCGCCAGCAGCACCAGCGAAACTTCGCTGGTTTCGAAGCGCCGTGCATCGTCTCGCAAACTGAAGCCCTGGCCGTTCCAGGGAGCAGACAAGACATCCCGCGGCAGTGGCTGCAACTGTTCCAGGAAGCCCGGCCTGACATAGAGCAGGGCCGTGCCCCGTGGCCCGCGCAGGTATTTGCGTCCCGCGCCTTTGAGCACGTCGCACCCCAGCGCCTCTACATCACAGGGCAGTTGCCCCAGGGCCTGGCCGGCGTCGATGAAATAGGGAATGCGCCTTTTTCGGGCCAGTTGGCCGACGGCGGCGGCCGGATTGA
This sequence comes from Pseudomonas sp. B21-059, assembly GCF_026016285.1. Classification (NCBI taxonomy): domain Bacteria; kingdom Pseudomonadati; phylum Pseudomonadota; class Gammaproteobacteria; order Pseudomonadales; family Pseudomonadaceae; genus Pseudomonas; species Pseudomonas sp. B21-059. The sequence goes on from NZ_CP087201.1 coordinate 1,460,041, forward strand.
TCAAGCCGCCGTTGGCCGGCAGCCAGGTCAGGGCGATCAGGCGCACGTGGGAGTCGAGCATGGATTCCAGCGCCTCCACCGAAACCGCGCCATGGCGGTCGCAGGGGATGACTTCCAGTTGGGCGCCGGCACTTACCGCCTGGGCCAGGCAGGCCAGGTTGCCACCCCATTCATGGCGCCCCACCAGAATCCGGTCGCCCGCTTGCCACGGGGGCAGGGCGCTGAAGGCCATGCTCCAGGCTGCCGAGCCGCTGCTGGCAAAGGCGATTGCAGCGGGGTGGGTATTGAGCAGCCGGGCCGCGGCCTCACGGGCCTGTTCCTGCAGCTGTGCGCCGGTGATGGCGGCCTCCATCGGCCCTTCACGGGCTTCCCGTTGCAATTGCCCGAGCATCGCGTCCAGGGTGCCCTGGCTGGGCAATGAAGCACCCGCGTGGTTGAAGTGACAGACCCGGGCGCAGCCGGGTGTGGCCTCGCGCAGACGGGCGAGGCGCGCTGGGTCCAGGGGACTCATGGCTTGAGTTCGAAAATCGCGTCGACCTCTACGGCGACCCCGGCGGGCAGGCTGGCCACACCCACCGCGGTGCGTGCATGCCGGCCTTTCTCGCCCAGGGCGTTGACCAGCAGGTTGGAAGCGCCATTGGCCACGATGCCATGGCTCTGGAAATCGGCACTGGCGGCAATGAATACACCGAGCTGGCTGATGCGCTGCAGCCGCGACAGGTCGTCGTCCAGCGCCGCGCTCAACTGGGCCAGCAAGGCCAGGGCCGCGAGCTCGGCGGCCTGGGTGCCTTGCTCCACCGTCAGGCTTTCGCCGAGACGGCCCTGCAGGGTCGGTTGACCTTGCAACAAGGGAATCTGTCCGGAGATCAGCAGCAGGTTCTGGCTGCGTACATGGTTGACGTAGTTGGCGATTGGCTGGCTGGGGGCGGGTAGTTCAAGCCCCAGTTGCTGCACGCGGTGTTTCAGGGAGTCGCTCATGGGAAGTCCTCGGATGCAAGGCCTGCAGCATCCGCGTTCAGTCCAGGAGCGACAAACGGATAGATCTAATTCGACGTATCTGAATTTCTCATGGGTCGAGGCCTTGCTCCAGTAGCCACTGTGCAAAACACTCCAGAGCCGGGTTCGACGCTCCTTCAGCGGTCACCAGCCAGTAGCCGATCTGACTGCACAAGGGCGGCAGGTCGAAGGCATCCACCAGGCTGCCCTGGGCCAGATGGCGTTGGATCAACTGGCGACGCCCCATGGCAATGCCCTGGCCGGCCACCGCGGCCTCTACCACGATGTTGTAGTCGTGCAGCATCACCCTGGGGTGGGAGGCAAGGTCCATAGCCTGTTGCCTGCTCCAGTCATCCCACTCGAAGGGTTGATGGGAGCGAGCCATCAGCAAGGGGCCATTGGCCAGGGAGGTGGCTTTGAAGGCAGGGCTGCAGACTGGCGATAGCTGCTCGGCGAGAAAACGCGTGGCCCGGACCTTTGGCCAGTTGCCCTTGCCGTAGCGAATAGCCAGGTCGACCTCGGCGCCGGCGACATCCGCCAGGTCGATGGCCGGTAGCAATTCCAACTGGATCTTTGGATGGCGGCGGTTGAAGTCTGCCAGGCGAGGCGCCAGCCACAAGGTGGCGAAGGACGCCAACAGACCGATGCGCAACACCTGTTGCCCAGCGGGCGCAAGCAGCGCCTGGGTGGCTTGGGCGATCTGCTCCAGGGCCGGACGAATCTGTCGGTAATAGGTGTCGCCGGTGGCGGTCAGGTCGATGGCGCGAGTCCGACGTATGAACAGGCGTTGGCCCAGGTGCTGTTCGAGTTTCTGCACTTGATGGCTGACCGCGCTCTGGCTCACGCACAGTTCCCGAGCCGCCTTGATAAAGCTCAGGTGGCGGGCCACGGCCTCGAATGCGCGCAGGGCCAGCAGTGGCGGCAGGTGCTTGGGCATTTCCACATCAGGCTCCGTGGGGCGGTTTGCAAAGGGCCATTGTGCGGATAAAAACTCTTCACGGCAGCGACTTTATTGCCTTTGTGCCGGTCTGATCACTGGTCAGGTGCGGCGGCACGCCGCATTATTGGCCTATCCGCCAGGGCCGCTCTGCATCCTGTAGCAGTGCGGTTGATATTGACCTCCCAGTGATGCCAGCCAAGCCATGAATCAAGACGACAAGCTGATCGACCTGAATGCTGAACGCGCCAAGCGTGTGCATGACCTGAACGAGAAACGCCTGAATGAAGTACGCCAGGCATTCGAGCAGGCCATGCCTTTGGGCAAGGCCAAGAAAAAGCCGAAAAACAAACCGAAAAAGCGCTGAACTGGGCGCTTTCTGTTGATACAGGTCAGTTATTTCCCCTTCCTCGCGCCCAGTCTTGGGCGACATTGACCCCGGTCAATTTTCCCCGCGGCCTCTTTGGTTAACTTAGCCCCATCGCAACAGGGCAAGAGCAGGAGGCCAGTCATGTTTTTCGACAATGTGGTGATCGCCGGAGTGCTGACTGTCGGCCTCATGGTTCTGTTTTTCGCAGGGTTTGGTTTCTTCATCTGGAAAGACGCGAATAAGCGTAAAAAACCTTAAGTCTCTCCAGAGCAACGAGCACGCAAGGCATTTTGGGCAACTTCGGTTGCCCTTTTTTTTGCCTGTGGAAAAGGCATAAAAAAAGGTGCGTCCCGAGGGGCGCACCTTTTTTGTTGGCGCTGGGGTATCAGGTACCCAGGACTTTGGAGGCCGCCCAGAACAGACCGGCAGACAGGGCCACGGTCGCCGGCAGGGTGAGGACCCAGGCCAGGAGGATGGTTCTCACCGTACCGCCTTGCAGGCCGCTCTTGTTGGCGACCATGGTCCCGGCCACGCCGGAGGAGAGTACGTGGGTGGTGGAGACCGGCAGGCTGAAGATGTTCGCCAGGCCGATCAGGCCCGCCGCGGTGATCTGTGCCGACATGCCCTGGGCGTAGGTCATGCCTTGCTTGCCGATCTTCTCGCCAATGGTCAGCACCACACGCTTCCAGCCGATCATGGTGCCCAGGCCCAGTGCCAGGGCGACGGCCAGGATCACCCAGAACGGTGCGTACTCGGTGGTGGCGGTCAGGTCCTTGCGCAGCTTGTCCAGGTCAGCCTTTTCACGGGCCGACAGGTTCGGCAGTTTGCCCACTTTTTTCGCTGTGTCATCCAGGCACAGCAGGTAGCGACGCACTTCGATGCGGCTTTCCGGCGACAGCGAGTGGTAGTCGGCGACACCCTTGAGGCTGCTCAGCAGGGCGCTGATGGTGGGCTCGGTCTGTTGCGGGTTGCAGCGGAACTTGCCCGGCAGGTCGTCTTTCACGCTCTTGCCCAGGGCCAGGAACTCGCCCAGGGAGTCGTGGTTGCGCTCGTAGAACTGACTCAGGTGCAGGGTCGCGTCGCGGGTACGCTCGATCTGGTAGGTGGTGCTGTTGAGGTCCAGCACGAACTGCGCAGGCACGATGCCGATCAGCACCAGCATGATCAGGCCAATGCCTTTCTGACCATCGTTGGAACCGTGGACGAAGCTCACGGCCATCGCCGAGATCACTAGAACCAGGCGGTTCCAGAACGGTGGGTGCTTCTTGTCATCGACCTTGCGGCGCTGTTCCGGGGTCTTGTGCATCTTCGAGATCGGACGCCACCATTTCAGACCGATCAGTACCAGCGCAGCAATAAGGAAGCCGGCCATCGGCGAGAACACCAGGGAGGCCCCGATATCGATCGCTTTCTGCCAGTTCACGCCGTCCCCCAGGGGAATGTCGTTGATCAGGGCGTTGGCCAGGCCGACACCGAGGATCGAGCCGATCAGGGTGTGGGAACTGGAAGCCGGGATGCCGAAGTACCAGGTGCCCAGGTTCCAGGCGATGGCCGCGGCCAGCAGCGAGAAGACCATGGCCAGACCGTGACCGGTGTTGACATTGATCAGCAGCTCGACCGGCAGCAGGTGAACGATGGCATAGGCCACGCCGACGCCGCCCAGCAGCACACCGAGGAAATTGAAGACACCGGAAAAGAACACGGCCAGGTGTGGCGGCATGGCTTTGGTGTAGATGACAGTGGCAACCGCGTTTGCGGTGTCATGAAAGCCGTTGATGAACTCGTAGGCGAGGACAAAAGCCAGGGCGAGCAAGAGGCTCACAAGCACCCAAGCATCCAGTCCGCTGAATAAATCGATCATGAAGGTTTTCTGACCCGGTCATAAGGGGGCGCGATTATGCCAGAAAACCCTGCTAATCAATGCACAAGGTGCTAACCGGTAACATTCTTCAACGAAAAAACTGACCGGGAGCAGAGTTTTCGCCAATTCTCGCCAAATGTGGCAAGTCATTGAGTTTATTGGGCCAAAGCACGATGACGAGGGTTTGAGCCCGGGAGTGAGAAGGTTCAAACGCTTGTATGAAATTTCAACGAAAGGGCCTGCCGGGTACCGTTTCTCGCTGTGGGTGGGGCGAGGCGGTGAGGGGCCCGGGGTAGCGAGCATCAATGGTCTGCCTGGCCGCTGGGGTGATCGAGCGGACAAGAGAGCAAGCCCTGAGAAGCTCAGGCCGCCGGCATTATGGCTGTTCGGCCTTGAGCTCTTTTTCCATCTTTTGCAGTTCTTGGGTGAACGCCTGGTCGCGAATACTTGCGCGTTTGCGCCAAGGTTTGCGTTCAGGTTCCGGTTGGGCGGCATAACGGGTGATCTCGCCGCCGTAAACTTCCTTGTAACGTTGTTCCTGGCGCTCAAGTTCCGCGCGCAGTTCGTCTTTCGTCACAGTGTTACCTAATTGAGTAAGGGTCCATTCCGGTGCAACGCATTGCTTGTGGGCGACTATCAAGAAAGCAGACTGATTGCCCGCCGAGGCCTTGGGGCCTGCTCTTTCCAGTCAGCCTTTTGTTGCATGCGGCCACGTCACCGGATGAAAACGACTGTCGTAGCAACAGTGTTGTTTGTTGCAAGCGGATTGGCCGAATCTGGTTAGGGGTCAAGCGCTTGCGATAGGTGGCCGATTGCAGCCTTGGGTCACCTGAGCGAGGTACGAGCGGGACTGATTGCGCGTTACTCACTTCGGCAGTATAGCCTCGGCAAAGAATAACTCTACGCTCGGCAAGTTTAAAACTGTCAACTTTATTGTGAGCGTTTTGTGACACGGAAGTTCTAATGAATTCCTACACGGCGCTTCCCGTCTTCGTACTCCGTTGGTAGAAATCTATATGGGGCTAATCCGCTCTTGATACAAGTGGCAGGTCTGAAGATGGTCACTGAGTCCACCGCCTGCCGGTGATTATTACCATGAGTTTTTGCAATAAAAGAGTGGGGCGAGTGGTTGGCAGCGGCAAGCACCGCAGATTGCGATTATCGGTCGACGGTTCGATAATCGCCCAATCTTGCAGGGGCTGACTTGTGCTGCCTCTCCAATACGGCTTGTAATACGGAAGAATTTCATCGCAGAGACCCTGAAATGAACGATCAGATGCGTAATTCCTTCACCTCAGTGGCGCCGCCTATCGTGGCTTCGGCAGCGAAGAGGATTCAGGCGTTGACCGGTGACCCGGATTTCATGACGTCTCTGGCCCGTGGCCTGGCGGTGGTGCAGGCGTTTCAGGAACGCAAGCGTCACCTGACCATCGCCCAGATCAGCCACCGCACGGAGATTCCCCGAGCGGCAGTGCGCCGCTGCCTGCATACGCTGATCAAGCTGGGGTACGCCACCACCGACGGGCGTACCTATTCGCTGCTGCCCAAGGTGCTGACCCTGGGTCACGCCTACCTGTCGTCGACGCCCCTGGCGGTTTCCGCGCAGCCTTATCTGGACCGCATGAGCGAGCAACTCCATGAAGCCTGCAACATGGCCACCCTGGAAGGCGACGACATCCTCTATATCGCCCGTTCGGCCACTACCCAGCGGTTGATTTCCGTCGATCTTTCGGTGGGCGGCCGGCTACCGGCCTATTGCACGTCCATGGGGCGGATTCTGTTGGCCGCGCTGGATGATTCTTCGCTGCATGAGTATCTGGAACACGCCGATCTGCAGGCCAAGACCAGCCGCACCCTGCACACCCCGGAGGCATTGCTGGAGTGCCTGCAGCAAGTTCGTCAGCAGGGCTGGTGCATCGTCGACCAGGAACTGGAGCAAGGGCTGCGTTCGATTGCCGTGCCGGTCTACGATGCTTCGGGCCAGGTGTTGGCGGCGTTGAACGTCAGCACCCACGCGGGTCGGGTCAGCCGCGCCGAATTGGAACAGCGTTTTCTCCCCGGCCTGCTGAGCGCCAGCCGCGATCTCAGCGCCCAGCTGTTTGCTTAAGCGTTCGATAAACGCACAGATCCGCCTTTGACGAATTGACGCTCTTTCCCCTGGCTCATTAATGTCGCGCCAGCGTCATCGGCGGCCAGCCGGCATTGCCAGCCTGCTGCCGATGACCCGTCCAATAATAATGAAGAGGCCAACTCATGAGCATGCTCTCCCTGCGTCGTTGCCGTGACCGTTCCTGCCGTCCCGCTCGAATCGCCTGATTTTCGCCACCTTTTCTACGTGACCTGATCAGCCCTTGGCGGCCTGTGCGCGCCTGCGTTTTAGTGTGGAAATAAAAACAATGAATCAACCCCAATCCGCTGTAGGGAACTGCCTCGATGTGCAGTCCTTCATCAATTCCCAGCCGCTGTCGCGTTACCAGTGGCGAGTCGTGATCCTGTGTTTCCTGATTGTCTTCCTCGATGGGCTGGACACCGCGGCCATGGGCTTCATCGCCCCGGCGCTGTCCCAGGACTGGGGCATCGACCGTGCCAGCCTGGGCCCGGTGATGAGTGCGGCGCTGATCGGCATGGTCTTCGGTGCCCTGGGTTCCGGGCCCCTGGCTGACCGTTTTGGTCGCAAGGTGGTGCTGGTAGGGGCGGTGCTGCTGTTTGGCGCCTTCAGCCTGGCTTCGGCCTACAGCACCAACGTCGACCAGTTGCTGGTGCTGCGCTTTCTCACCGGCCTGGGACTGGGGGCGGGGATGCCCAATGCCACCACGCTGCTTTCGGAGTACACCCCCGAGCGCCATAAGTCGCTGTTGGTGACCAGCATGTTTTGTGGGTTCAACCTGGGCATGGCGGGCGGTGGTTTCATTTCCGCCAAGCTGATCCCGGCCTTCGGCTGGCACAGCCTGCTGCTGATCGGCGGCGTCCTGCCGCTGATCCTGGCCCTGGTGCTGGTGGTCTGGCTGCCGGAGTCGGCGCGTTACTTGGTGGTGCGCAATCGCGGCACCGACAAGGTGCGCAAGACCTTGGCCCCCATCGCTCCGGCCATCGTCAGCGAGGCCGGCAGTTTCAGCGTGCCGGAACAGAAGACGGTGAAGGCGCGCAACGTCTTTGCCGTGATCTTCTCCGGCACTTACAGCGTCGGCACGCTGCTGCTGTGGCTCACCTATTTCATGGGCCTGGTGATTGTCTACCTGCTGACCAGCTGGCTGCCGACCCTGATGCGCGACAGTGGCGCGAGCATGGAGCAGGCGGCCTTTATCGGCGCCTTGTTCCAGTTTGGCGGGGTGCTCAGTGCAGTCGCCGTGGGCTGGGCCATGGACCGTTTCAATCCGCACAAGGTGATTGGCTGTTTCTACCTGCTGGCCGGGGTCTTTGCCTACGCCGTGGGACAAAGCCTGGGCAACATCACCGTGCTCGCCACCCTGGTGCTGATCGCCGGCATGTGCGTCAACGGTGCGCAATCGGCGATGCCTTCCCTGGCGGCGCGTTTCTATCCGACCCAGGGAAGGGCCACCGGGGTGTCCTGGATGCTCGGCATCGGTCGATTCGGCGCCATTCTCGGTGCCTGGATGGGCGCCACCCTGTTGGGCCTGGGCTGGAACTTCGAGCAGGTGCTGACCGCGCTGGTGATCCCGGCGGCGCTGGCCACCACGGCGGTGGTGATCAAGGGCATGGTCAGCCATGCCGACGCCACCTGACAGGCAACAAGGACCAGGATTGAGTGCAGGGCGAAGAATCGATAGCCCTGCAACAATCCGTTCGATAATCGAACGCTCAGTCGATTATCGGATTGTTTGGGGTATTGCTCCGGCTTAATCTTCAGTCACTGCGGCGCGCCTAGAGCGCCTTTTTCTCCAGTCGCTGAATAACAATCGGGAGACCCCATCCATGGCTGAAATCCTTTCGCTGCACGACGCGGTGAAGCAATTCGTCAACGACGGTGACACCGTCGCACTCGAAGGCTTCACCCACCTGATTCCTACGGCCGCAGGTCATGAAATCATCCGCCAGGGCAAGAAAGACCTGACCCTGGTACGGATGACGCCTGACCTGATCTACGACCAGTTGATCGGTGCCGGTTGCGCTCGCAAGTTGATTTTCTCCTGGGGCGGCAACCCGGGCGTTGGCTCCCTGCATCGCCTGCGGGACGCCGTGGAAAAGCAGTGGCCACAGCCCCTGGAAATTGAAGAGCACAGCCACGCCGACCTGGCCAACGCCTATGTGGCCGGGGCCTCCGGCCTGCCATTCGCGGTACTGCGGGCCTATGCCGGCTCTGATCTGCCCAAGGTCAACCCACTGATCAAGACCGTGACCTGTCCCTTCACCGGTGAAGTGCTGGCGGCGGTGCCTTCGGTGCGTCCCGACGTGACGGTGATTCACGCGCAGAAAGCCGATCGCAAGGGCAACGTCCTGCTGTGGGGCATCCTTGGGGTGCAGAAAGAGGCCGCCCTGGCCGCCAAGCGCTGCATCGTTACCGTCGAGGAAATCGTCGACGACCTGAATGCGCCGATGAACGCCTGCGTGCTGCCGACCTGGGCCCTGAGCGCGGTGTGCCATGTGCCCGGCGGCGCCCATCCGTCCTACGCCCATGGTTATTCCGAGCGCGACAACCGTTTCTACCAGGCCTGGGACCCGATCGCCCGCGACCGTGAGACCTTCACCGCGTGGATCAACGAATACATCCACGGCAGTGCCGACTTCAGCGAATTCCAGGCCAAGCTGGCCGCAGCTTCGGAGGCCCAGTAATGACCTACTCCACCAATGAAATGATGACCGTGGCCGCGGCCCGTCGCCTGCAGAACGGTTCGGTATGCTTCGTCGGCATCGGCCTGCCGTCCAAGGCCGCCAACCTGGCGCGCCTGACCTCGTCGCCGGACGTGGTGCTGATCTACGAATCCGGCCCGATTGGCGCCAAACCCAGCGTGCTGCCGCTGTCTATCGGTGACGGTGAACTGGCGGAAACTGCCGACACCGTAGTCCCCACCGGAGAGATTTTCCGCTACTGGCTGCAAGGCGGGCGCATCGATGTGGGGTTCCTCGGCGCGGCCCAGGTCGACCGCTTCGGCAACATCAACACCACAGTGGTGGGTGATTACCACCGGCCCAAGGTGCGCCTGCCGGGGGCCGGCGGTGCTCCGGAGATCGCCGGTTCGGCGAAAAGCGTGCTGATCATCCTCAAGCAGTCTTCCCGTTCCTTTGTCGACAAGCTGGACTTTATCACCTCCGTCGGTCACGGCGAGGGCGGCGACTCGCGCAAGCGTCTGGGCCTGCCCGGCGCCGGGCCGGTGGGGATCATCACCGACCTGTGCATCATGGAACCGGAAGCCGGTACCCACGAATTCGTCGTCACTTCCCTGCACCCGGGGGTAACCCGCGAGCAGGTGGTGGCCGCCACCGGTTGGGCGATCCGTTTCGCCGAGCACGTGGCCGAGACGGCCGCGCCTACTGAAGTCGAACTGACCGCCCTGCGTGAGCTGGAAGCACGCACCGCTGCGGCCCACGGCCAAGCACCTGGAGAAGCCTGATGCGCGACGTATTCATCTGTGATGCCATTCGTACTCCCATCGGCCGCTTTGGCGGCGGCCTGTCGGCGGTGCGCGCCGACGACTTGGCGGCGGTGCCGATCAAGGCGCTGATGGAGCGCAACCCGACGGTGGATTGGACTGCCGTGGACGAGGTGTTCCTCGGCTGCGCCAACCAGGCCGGTGAAGACAACCGCAACGTGGCGCGCATGGCGCTGCTGCTGGCGGGCCTGCCGGACAGCGTGCCGGGCGTCACCCTCAACCGCCTCTGCGCCTCGGGCATGGATGCCATCGGCACCGCCTTCCGCGCCATTGCCAGTGGCGAGATGGAACTGGCGATTGCCGGCGGCGTCGAGTCCATGTCCCGTGCGCCCTTTGTCATGGGCAAGGCCGATGCCGCCTTTTCGCGCAACATGAAGCTGGAAGACACCACCATCGGCTGGCGTTTCATCAACCCGCTGATGAAAGCCCAGTACGGTGTGGATGCCATGCCCCAGACCGCCGACAACGTGGCCGACGACTATAAAGTGTCCCGCGCTGACCAGGACGCCTTCGCCCTGCGCAGCCAGCAGCGCACCGCCGCGGCCCAGGCCGCCGGTTTCTTCGCCGAGGAAATCGTCCCGGTGCGCATTGCCCACAAGAAGGGCGAGAGCGTGGTGGAACAGGACGAACATCCACGGGCCGACACGACCCTGGAAGCCCTGGGCAAACTCAAGCCGGTCAACGGCCCGGACAAGACCGTCACCGCCGGCAATGCGTCCGGGGTCAACGACGGTGCTGCCGCACTGATCCTGGCGTCGGCCGAGGCGGTCAAGAAACACGGCCTGACTCCACGTGCGCGAGTGCTGGGCATGGCCAGCGCCGGTGTGGCGCCGCGGGTGATGGGCATCGGCCCGGTGCCGGCGGTGCGCAAACTGATCGAACGCCTGGGTGTGGCCGTCAGCGATTTCGATGTGATCGAACTCAATGAAGCTTTCGCCAGCCAGGGTCTGGCGGTACTGCGGGAGCTGGGTCTTGCCGACGATGCGCCGCAGGTCAATCCCAATGGCGGCGCCATTGCCTTGGGTCACCCCTTGGGCATGAGCGGCGCGCGCCTGGTGCTGACAGCCCTGCATCAGCTGGAAAAGAGCGGCGGTAAAAAAGGCCTGGCCACCATGTGCGTGGGCGTCGGCCAAGGGCTGGCACTGGCCATCGAGCGGGTTTGAATGCCTGCCCTATATAAGAAGAGAACGAGGAACCACCATGAGTGACAAGCCCGGTTACCGGCGCCCGCAAGCGGGTACTCAGCCTGATTACCTGCACCCGGCCTACCAGTCGACCAACACCCGCTCGCCGTCCAAGCCGCTGGTGTTCCTGCCCCATTCGCTGTCGGAAATCACCGGCCCGAGCATCGGCGCCGAGTCGATCCAGGAGCGGGACAACGACCTGACGGCCCAGCACCAAGGCCAGCCCCAGGGCGAGCGGATCATCATCCACGGCCGGGTGCTGGACGAGAACGGCCTGCCGGTGCCGGGCATCCTGGTAGAGATCTGGCAGGCCAACGCCGCCGGTCGCTATAACCACGACCGCGACCTGCACGACGCGCCCCTGGACCCGAACTTCACCGGCACCGGGCGTACCGTCACCGATGCTGAGGGCTGGTATCAGTTCCAGACCATCAAGCCCGGCGCCTACCCCTGGGGCAACCACCACAATGCCTGGCGTCCGGCGCATATCCATTTTTCGCTGTTCGGCCCGAGCATCCTCACCCGTCTGGTGACCCAGATGTATTTCCCCGGGGACCCGCTGCTGGAATATGACCCGATCTACAACTGCGTGCCGGACACCTGTGCCAAGGAACGCCTGATCGCCCGCTTCGACCTGGAGAAAACCATTCCTTCCTACGCCCTCGGTTACCGTTGGGACATTGTCCTGCGCGGCCGCGATGCCACGCCGATGGAGAAATAACATGAGCCTGACCGCGACTACCTCCCACACCGTCGGCCCCTACTACCACATCGGCCTGACCTGGCTGAACCGCGAAGACCTGACCGAAGAAGGCACCCTGGGCGAGCGAGTGGCAATCACCGGCCAGGTGGTGGACGGCAACGGCAACTTCGTCAACGACGCCATGCTGGAAGTCTGGCAAGCCAACGCTGCCGGCAAGTACCGCCACTGCGAGGACGACCAGGACAAACCTCTGGACCCGAGCTTCCAGGGTTTTGGCCGGGTCCCGGTGGATGGCGAAGGGCGCTTCCGCTTCACCACCATCAAGCCGGGCGCGGTGCCGGGTCTGAAGGGCACGACCCAGGCGCCGCACCTGGTGGTGCTGGTGTTCGCTCGGGGCCTGGTCAAGCACTTGCTGACCCGGATCTATTTCGAGGGTGAACCGGCCAATGCCACTGACCCCTTGCTGGCCTGTGTACCCGAGGAACGCCGCAGCACCTTGCTGGCCAAGTCCGATGCCGAGGGCCGCTATCAGTGGAACGTGATCCTCCAGGGCACCGACGCCGAAACCGTGTTCTTCGACTACTGAGCCGGAGCACTGTGTAGCCGCTGCCGCAGGCTGCGAACGACCCGAAGGGGCGCGGGGTTCTCAAGGTTGCGGCGAGTTTGGCGAGAGATTGCCGAGCAAGGCCCTGCGTACCGAACGCGGCCCGGCCTTTCGCAGCCTCGCCGTGGCTCGGCAGCGGCTACAGGGCAGAACCACAGGGCCCACGTCCCGTAGGGAACGGGGTTGTTGCAAAGTGTGTCTAGATTCGCACTGTCCCCCATGAGTGAAAAACCATGACTACAACGACAAGTCACTACACCGCAGAGGAGCGCAGCAAAAGGATCTTTGCCATTGTCGGTGCGTCCTCCGGCAACCTGGTGGAGTGGTTCGACTTCTACGTCTATGCCTTTTGCGCCATCTACTTCGCTCCGGCTTTCTTCCCCTCTGACGATCCCACCGTGCAACTGCTCAACACGGCCGGGGTATTCGCTGCGGGGTTCCTGATGCGTCCCATCGGCGGCTGGTTGTTCGGCCGGGTTGCCGATCGTCATGGGCGCAAGAACTCGATGATGATCTCGGTGCTGATGATGTGCGCCGGCTCCCTGGTCATCGCCTTCCTGCCGACCTACGCCAGCATCGGTGCCTGGGCGCCGTTCCTGCTGCTGGTGGCGCGCCTGTTCCAGGGCTTGTCGGTGGGCGGCGAGTACGGCACCACCGCCACCTACATGAGTGAAGTGGCGCTCAAGGGCCAGCGCGGTTTCTTCGCGTCCTTCCAGTACGTGACCCTGATCGGCGGACAACTGCTGGCGGTGTCGGTGGTGGTGATCCTCCAGCAGTTCCTCGATGAGGCCGAGCTCAAGGCCTGGGGTTGGCGCATTCCCTTCGTGATCGGCGCCATCGCGGCGGTGATCTCGTTGCTGCTGCGGCGTTCGCTGAAGGAAACCACCAGCAAGGAAATGCGTGAGAACAAGGACGCCGGCAGCATCGCCGCGCTGTTCAAGCATCACTCGGCGGCCTTTATCACCGTGCTGGGCTACACCGCTGGCGGCTCGCTGATTTTCTACACCTTCACCACCTACATGCAGAAGTACCTGGTGAACACCGCGGGCATGCACGCCAAGACCGCCAGCTACATCATGACCGGCGCGCTGTTCCTTTATATGTGCATGCAGCCGCTGTTCGGAATGCTCGCGGACAGGATTGGCCGGCGTAACTCGATGCTCTGGTTCGGCGCCCTGGGCACCCTGTTCACGGTGCCGATCCTGATGACCCTCAAGACCGTCACCAGTCCGTTCCTGGCCTTTGTACTGATCACCCTGGCCCTGGCCATCGTCAGTTTCTACACCTCCATCAGCGGTCTGGTGAAGGCGGAGATGTTCCCGCCACAAGTGCGGGCGCTGGGGGTAGGCTTGGCTTATGCGGTGGCCAATGCGATCTTCGGTGGCTCGGCAGAATGGGTGGCCCTGAACTTCAAGAACATGGGCATGGAAAACACCTTCTACTGGTATGTCACGGCGATGATGGCGATTGCTTTCCTGTTCAGCCTGCGTCTGCCGAAACAGGCTGCATACTTGCACCATGACCTTTGACCCGTACGCCTGTGCCCGCCCAGGGCACAGGCGCACCAAGGACTGTTTATGACCTTACCTGCGAGCAACCAGTTGTTCGATGCCTACTTTACTGCCCGGGAAATGCGTGGGGTGTTCTGTGACCAGGGACGGGTCCAGGCCATGCTCGACTTCGAGGCCGCCCTGGCCCGGGCCGAGGCGCGCACCGGGTTGATTCCAAGCGCGGCGGTTGCCCCCATCGAGGCGGCTTGCCACGCCCATCTCTATGACTTCCAGGCCCTGGGTGAAGCGATCGCCACGGCCGGCAATTCGGCGATTCCTCTGGTCAAGGCCCTGGGCAAGCAGATCGCCCGGACCGATGCCGAGGCCGAGCGTTATGTGCACCTGGGCGCCACCAGCCAGGACGTGATGGACAGTGGGCTGGTGCTGCAATTGCGCCGCGCCGTGGACTTGCTGGAGGGGGACCTGAACCGCCTGGGCGGCATACTCGCGGCCCAGGCCCAGCGCTATGCCGACACGCCCCTGGCCGGCCGTACCTGGCTGCAACATGCCACGCCGGTGACCCTGGGCATGAAGATCGCCGGTTGGCTGGGGGCCGTGACCCGCAGCCGCGAACGGCTGCAGCAACTCAAGCCGCGTCTGCTGGTGCTGCAGTTCGGCGGTGCCTCCGGAACCCTGGCGGCCCTGGGCGAACAGGCCCTGCCGATTGCCCAGGCCCTGGCGCAAGAACTGCAACTGAGCCTGCCGGAACAGCCCTGGCACACCCAGCGCGACCGTCTGGTGGAGTTCGCCTCGGTGCTGGGCCTGCTGGCCGGCAGCCTGGGCAAGCTGGGGCGGGATATCAGCCTGTTGATGCAGACCGAGGCGGCGGAAGTCTTCGAGCCTTCGGCGCCGGGCAAGGGCGGTTCGTCCACCATGCCGCACAAGCGCAATCCGGTGGGCGCGGCGGTATTGATCAGCGCCGCGACCCGGGTTCCGGGCCTCTTGGCGACGATGTTTGCCGCCATGCCCCAGGAGCACGAGCGCAGCCTCGGCCTGTGGCACGCCGAATGGGAAACCCTGCCGGAGATTTGCTGCCTGGTGTCCGGAGCCCTGCAGCAGGCCTTGCTGGTCGCCGAGGGCCTGGAGGTCGACAGCGCACGCATGGCGCGCAACCTTGACCTGACCCAGGGCCTGGTTCTGGCGGAAGCGGTGAGCATTGAACTGGCCCAGCGCCTGGGGCGGGAGACGGCCCATCACCTGTTGGAACAATGCTGCAAGCGTGCGGTGGCCGAACGACGCCATCTGCGCGAGGTATTGGCGGACGATGCCCAGGTCAGCGTCGAGCTGTCGGCGCCAGAGCTGGATCGTCTGATGGACCCGGCGCACTACCTCGGTCAGGCCCAGGCCTGGGTCGAGCGCGCCGTGGCTGAACATTTTGCCTTGAAGGCCTGAAGGAGACTGCTGTGGGATTCGTGAAACTCGCCGAGGGCGATCTGCACTATCAACTCGAAGGACCAGAGGGCGCGCCGGTACTGGTGCTGTCCAACTCCCTGGGCACCGATCTGCACATGTGGGACAAGCAGATCGCGGCGTTTACCCGGCACTTTCGGGTGTTGCGCATGGACACGCGCGGCCATGGCCGTTCGTTGGTGACCGAGGGGCCTTACAGCATCCAGCAACTGGGCCAGGATGTGCTGGCACTGCTGGATGCCCTGGATATCCGCCGGGCGCATTTCTGCGGTCTGTCCATGGGCGGCCTGATCGGCCAGTGGCTGGGGATCAATGCCGGCGAGCGTCTGCACAAGCTGGTGGTGTGCAATACCGCGGCGAAGATCGGCGACCCGTCCATCTGGAACCCACGGATCGAGACCGTGCTGCGTGACGGCCAGGCCGCCATGGTGGCGCTACGCGATGCCTCCATTGCCCGCTGGTTCACCGAGGACTTTGCCGCCGCGCGTCCTGATCAGGCCAAACTGATCACCGACATGCTCGCCGCCACCTCGCCCCAGGGTTATGCCGCCAACTGCGCAGCGGTTCGGGATGCGGATTTCCGTGAGCAACTGGCAGCGATCAAGGTGCCGACCCTGGTGATTGCCGGCAGCGAAGACGCGGTGACGCCGCCTTCTGGCAGTCACTTCATCCAGCAGCACGTGGCCGGCGCCGAGTACGCCGAGTTCTATGCCGCGCATCTGTCCAACGTCCAGGCCGGTGACGCGTTCAGCGACCGTGTCGTGGAATTCCTGCTGGCCTGACCCCGGATTCAAGGAGCCCTTTGTGGACGAGAAACAACGTTATGACGAAGGCATGCAGGTCCGCCGCGCCGTACTGGGCGACGCCCATGTGGACCGCAGCCTGAATGCCCTGAACGAGTTCAACTCGGAGTTCCAGGAAATGATCACCCGCCATGCCTGGGGTGATATCTGGACCCGTCCGGGTCTGCCGCGGCATACCCGCAGCCTGATCACCATCGCCATGCTGATCGGCATGAACCGCAACGAAGAACTCAAGCTGCACCTGCGGGCAGCGGCCAATAACGGCGTGAGCCGAGCCGAGATCAAGGAGGTGATCATGCAGAGCGCGATCTACTGCGGCATCCCGGCAGCCAATGCCACCTTCCACCTGGCCGAATCGGTGTGGGACGAACTGGGCACCGAATCGCGTGTGTAACCCGTTCCATGGCTCAACAAAAAGGCCAGCCCGATCACCGGGCTGGCCTTTTTGTTGGGCGTTGTGCGGTTACAGCAGGCTCAGCGGATAGCTGACGATCAGGCGGTTCTCGTCGAACTCGTTGTTGCTGAAATCACGGCGCATGGTGGAGTTGCGCCATTTCAGGTTGAGGTTCTTCAAGGTGCCGCTCTGCACCGTGTACCCAAGCTCACTTTCCCGGCCCCATTCCTTGCCATCGCTGACGGTGGTGGTGTGCACGTTGCTGCCGCTGATGTAGCGGTTCATCAGGGTCAAACCAGGCACACCCAGGGCGGCGAAGTTGTAGTCATGGCGCAGTTGCCAGGATTTTTCCTTGGCGTTGTCGTAGCTGGCGTTGTAGCTGTCGTTGGCCAGGGTCCCGCCGCTGGTGCCATTGACCCGCATCCAGCCGCTGTCGCCAGTGAGTTTCTGCAGGCCGACGTAGAAGGTGTTGCCGCCGTATTTGGCCGAGAACAGGCCGGACCAGGTGCGGTTTTCCAGATCGCCGGCCCGGGCGCTGCCGTCTTCCTTGCCGTAGAAGAAGCCCAGGTTGGCCCCCAGGGTCCAGTCGCCCAGCGGCTGGGTGTGGATCAGGTTAACGAACTTCTGGCTGTAGATGTCCTTGAGCTCGGCATTCCACAGGCCGATCTGGGTGCGCTTGTCATTGAAGGCGTATTCGGCCCCCTGGAAGTTGAAGCGATCCGAGGTGAAGGCCGCTTTGCCGAACATCGTCATGTCGCTCATGCTGCTGTCGTCGCGTGGGCTGTTGCCACGGAACTGACCGCCGTAGAGGGTCAGGCCGGCGATTTCCTTCGAGGTGATCTGGCCGCCGCGGAAGGTCTGCGGCAGCGAGCGACCGTCATCCGAACGCAGGATCGGCAGCACCGGCATCCATTCGCCAACCTTGACCTCGGTCTGCGACAGCCGGGCCTTGAAGGCCACTCCCAGGCGCCCGAAGTTGTCCGCCGGGCGCCCGTCGTGGTCCAGGGGCAGCAGTTGGGTGCCACCGGTGCCCTTGCCACCGTCGAGCTTCACCGAGTACAGGCCCAATACGTCCATGCCGAAGCCTACCGTGCCCTGGGTGAAGCCGGACTTGGCGTCGAGGATGAAGCTCTGGGTCCACTCTTCGGCCTTGCCCTGGACCTTGCTCGGGTTGGTGAAGTTGCGGTTGATGTAGAAGTTGCGCAGGTTCAGGTTGGCCTGGGCGTCTTCGAGAAAGCCCGACTCTGCGGCCATGACCGGCAGGGCGGCGCTGGTCAGCGCCAGGGCCAGAAGGCTGGGCAGAAGGTGTTGCGGCGGGGTGATTGGCTTCATTCGTCGGTCTCTCTAATTGTTAGGGGTGCAACGATCCACTGCCGCAAAAAGCCCATGCGGACAGCTTTCAAGGTGTGGGAGGTGGCGCTTGCAGGATCAGCCGGAGCGGGCAGGACGTGAGGGCATGGCATCGAACCTGTTGTTATTGGTGTGTTCGGGTGCCGGGAATGGTGCGTCGCGGATCAGGGCCGATCAATTGGCGAATGCGGGTTCTGGGCGATTAACGAACAGTTATCGGGCTGGATGTGGTGGGGCGCCTGGGGATATATCCCTGATGAATCCTGAGGTTGTCCTCGCTGATCGATCAATGCTGGAAGTTGCGCTATTTCCATGACGCTGCGGGCAGCATCAACTAGTTAATAAAAAGGACTTATTGCTTTAGTAGTAAATCCTTGTTGTTGGATGTTGTTCTTATATAAAAGGATATAGGGCTAATCGCCAGTTAAACTTGATATTCGGTGTTATCGATTATCGTAAAAAGGTTTAAGTGAAAGGTTTTTGCTCGCTGGAAAAGCAGGTTTGCCTTGCTATATTGAAGTTCCTCAAGGCGGACAAGGATAAGTTTAAAGTTCGTCGGGAGAGGGCTTTTTATCGTGTTGTGAATATACAAGGAGAAACACCATGAGTACGAAAGTCAATCAGGAACGCTTGGCATCGGTAGTCGGTCGCGCACTTCTGGATAAGGAGTTCGCCGCACAGTTGCAGAAGGACCCAGAGGCCGCGGCCAAAGGTATCGGTGTGCACCTGAGTGTTACCGAAGTGGGTGCAGTGAAAAGTATCGATACGGCAAAACTGACCAGCGCCGGTTCGGCGATTCGCGACAAAATTGGTGTCGCGGCAATCTTTGACACTCAACAGCAACAGGCGCGCATGGACTGAGCCAGGCGTGTGCAGTCCGGTGTGCCGCGCTCAAGTTTTCATCAGTGCGGCACACCGGAACCGGGATTCAAGGTCATCGTGGAGTGCCTGTCCGTGTCCATCACCCTGGTGTCGATGCAGGAAGCCGACTTCAGTCGTTTCGCCCAGCGAGCCCTGGATGAATACGCCACCGGCATGGTGGCGGCCGGGGAATGGTTGCCGGAGCAGGCTTCGCTCCAGGCGGCAGAGGTGTTCCGCCAGTTGCTGCCGCAGGGGCGTCTGAGTACGCACAATCACTTGTGGCGGGCGCTTTGTGCGGGACGAGCGGTGGGCGAGTTGTGGATCGCCGAGCGCCAGGTGGGCTCTCGACGGATTGCCTTCATCCTCGATCTTTATATCGAACCGATCGAACGTCGCCGGGGTTACGCCAGGCAGACGCTGCTGGCCGGTGAGTCGGCGGCGCGTGAGTGGGGGTGTGACGAGATGCGTTTGCATGTCTTCGGGCACAACCAAGGGGCGCGTCGTCTTTATGAACTGCTGGGCTATGAAGTCGCCAGCCTGACGATGAGCAAGCCCTTGCCGTGACCTTAAGGGAAGGTTGAACCATGGACAGTGTTAACAGTCAGCAACCAGAACTTTCCATTGATGAGCTATTTCAGGGCACTACTTTTCTCCCGGACAGCGAGCCGGAACGCTTTTTAAAGTTACAGGAGCAAGTCGAAAAGAATCGTTATACGATGTTTGTCGCGTTATATGCCGAGCTGTCAAAGTTGTTTGCTGCTGATTCTGCGTTGAATCTTTTTTTTAAACAGGCGCTGGATATTGTTCTGTCTCCACCCAGTGTTCGCGCCAAACTTATCGCCCATCCAGTGTTTCAGATCTGGAACATTCTGACGTTTCGTGATGTTAACTATCTGTTGACCGGAACGACGCTGGATGATGCTGAAGTTAAAGCCAGGCTGCTGGAGTTTGCGCAAGTACTGCAACGGATCGAAGCTTCGCAGGATGCACAGGTCGATGAGCAATACCCGCCGGTTTATCGATTCGATGTCGACCCGCTGATCACCCAGGTCACGCCGCCCAGTTATGACTATCCGCCAGATGAGCAAACCCGGCGTCAGCTGGAGCGGGCGGGTTATTCCAAAGCCTTTTTCAAGGACGTCATGCAGCTTGCCCTACTGCGGATCAAGCACACCTGGCCGGCCTGTCATGAACAGTGGCAAGTGCTGGTCAAGGCCGTGTGCTATTTGCCCGACGGCAGTTTTCGCAGTTGCTCGGCGTCCCGTTATACCGGGGTGATCCTGCTGTCGAGCCGGGACAACTCGATACTCGACATGGAAGAGTCGCTGGTGCATGAAGCGACCCACCAGCTGCTGTACAACATCGTTGAAGTCGCTGCGGTGGTGGAGCCCCACGCCTCCAAAGAGGCCCTGTATTCCTTGCCCTGGTCGGGGCAGCAGCGGGACTTGTATGGCTACTTCCACGCCTTCTACGTCTACATCGCCCTGGTCAAGTACCTGGAGCGGGTCCAGGCCCGTCCGGCAGAGGAAATGCGCCGGGCCGAGCAGCGCATGCTGTTTATCCTGCGGGGCTTGAGCAAGGCGCTGGCGGATTTTGAAACCGCACCGGGTTTCACCGCGCAAGGGCGGGAACTGCTGGGCAACCTGATGCAGGAAGTGCATCGGCTGGAGCGTCGTCATGCCGGGTTGCTGAGTCGGGGCGAGGGTGCCAGCACCGTTGCCGCGCCCCTGCACCTGACGGCCTGAGCCAGGGAGGCGGACATGCAAAACTTCGATTCTTCGCGTTTCCCCGAAGCCGGGGTGGGGCTGGAATACCATTTGCCACATGGCGCCGGGGCCGGCTCAGCAGGGCTTGATCCCACCATCGAGCGGATTCTGGATGAAGGGCTGCCGTACTTCGATTACCTGGAGTTCCAGCCCACCCACTGCATTCTGCAGCCGCGGCTGAACGAGCTGGGCGGACGGGTGCCGGTGCTGCTGCATTCTTCCAGCCTGTCCCTGGGCAGCGTCGGCATTGAGATGGACCGGGAGTTTTTGCGCATGACCCGTCGTCTGTGCGACCGAACCTCATCCCCCTGGCTGGCCGAGCATATTTCCTGGTCACGGTTTCAGGGGGGTGATACCCAGCATTTCATTCTGCCGAGCCTGGCCCGTGAAGTGGCCGATACGGTGGTGGCCAATGCCATCGAGCTGCAGGCCTTCACCCGGACCCCCCTGGTGCTGGAGAACGCCCCCCGGCTGTTTTCCATGGACATTGGCCAGGAACTCTCCGAAGGCGGGTTCATTTGCAGTGTGGTCGAGCGCAGTGACAGTGGCTTTCTTCTGGACCTGGACAGCGCCATCAGCACGGCCAGGGCCCTGGGCTACGACTTGCGCGATTACCTGCGCTCATTGCCGCTGCAACGTCTGATTGAGGTGCATATCGGCGATCCGCGCCGGGACTGGGACATATTGCGCCAACTCTTGCAGTGTGCGCCGCTCAAGGCGGTCACCATCGAGTGGGACATTGCCGATCGAGCCGAGGACCCGCAGTTGTCGGCGCTGATCAAGGAGATCAAGGCCCTGCGGCCCGAACCTCTGTTCTGGCAGGCCGCGCCTGTTGCCAGTGCGCCGGCCCCGACGGTTGGCGCGGTGGATGGCCAGAGCTTGTTCGAACTGCGGCCGGGGACCTGGCTCGGTTTCGCCCATCAGGCCTTTTCCCTGCGCGATCGCCGGCGCGGCCTGGACCTGGAGTTGTCGACGGAGTTTTTGCCGCTGGTACGGCATTTTCTCTGCCCGCGGACCCTGGACAGCGCCCTCTTGCTACCCGGCGCGTTGCAGGGCGAGAGCCTGGCGGTGCTCCAGGAGCTGATTGAGTTGGGCCTGTTGCAGCCCGGGCAGTCCCAGGGCCTTGCCGAGCCCGAGGACGCCGGCGATATCTGGGCCCATTGGCAGGACGCCCTGGATTTCTACCTGGGGACTCGCACTCAAACCGCTACGCCCTACATCAGTGTGGCGCAGATGGAAGAACAGCTGGCTGGCAAGGCGTTGCAGCAGCGTCAGCCATCGGCGTTCAAGGACTACTTTTCACACCCGTTCCTTGCCCTGGACAATCCTCTGTTGGCATCTGCACCGGCGTTGGGTCAGCAGGGCCTGGTGGATACCTTGAGCGATCGCGAGACTTGCCGGACCTTCGACGGTTCGCCCTTGAGCGCCCGGCAGTTGTCCCTGCTGCTGTATTACACCTGGGGCGCTACCCAGATGCGCCGCAACCCCATGGGCGACTTCTTCCTGAAGAAAACCTCGGCCTCCGGCGGCTCTCTGCATGCCATCGAGGTCTATCCGATCCTGCTCAATGTGCAGGGCTTCGAGGCAGGGTTGTACCACTATTCGGTGCGTCGGCACGGGCTTGAACTGCTGTCGCGAGAGGACCCCAGGGCGTGGATTGGCGCAGCCTGTGGCGAACAGGACTGGATCAGCAAGACCGCCGTGGTGTTTCTGTCCACCGCGCGGCTTGAGCGCCTGGCCTGGAAATACCCGGGCAGCCGGGCCTTGCGCGTGGCCTTGATGGACTGCGGCCACTTGAGCCAGAGCTTCGCCTTGGTGGCCACGGCGCTGGGGCTCAAGAGCTGCACCACGGCAGCCTTGCGCGACGAGACCTTCGAAACCCGACTGGGCCTGGATTACCTGCGCGAGCCGGTGTTCCTGCTCAATGGTGCCGGCGGCTGAGGAGAGGGCGCGCGAGGCATAAAAAAACCCACCGTTAGGTGGGTTTTTCATACAGACAGACTGTGCTTCAGAACAGGTGCAGCGCCGGGGCCTTTTCAGCCAGTGGCTCGTTCTTCGCGGTCTGTTCGCTCCAGCCGCCGCCGAGGGCCTTGTACAGGTTGACCTCGCTGGTCAGCTGCGACAGGCGATCGGTGATCAAGGCCTGCTGGGCACTGAACAGCGAGCGCTGGGCGTCGAGGAAGGTCAGGTTGCTGTCGACCCCGATGCGATAGCGACGCTCGGCCAGGCGGTAGTAGTCCTGGTTGGCGTTGACGAAGTCACGCTGGGCCTGCAACTGCTGGTTGTAGGTCTGGCGTGCGGCCAAGCCATCGGAGACTTCCTGGAAGGCGGTCTGGATGGACTTCTCGTACTGCGCGACGCTGATGTCTTTCTGGATCTTCGAGTAGTCCAGGCTGGCCCGCAGGCTGCCGGCGTTGAAGATTGGCAGATTGATCTGCGGCTGGAACAGCCAGGTTCCCGAACCGCCCTTGAACAGCCCGGAAAGGTCCGGGCTCAAGGTGCCGGCGTTGGCCGTCAGGCTGATGCTCGGGAAGAACGCCGCCCGCGCCGCGCCGATATTGGCGTTGGCTGCTTTGAGCTTGTACTCGGCTTCGAGGATGTCCGGACGCCGTTGCAGCAGTTCCGACGGCAGACCGGCCGGCAGCTCGCTCAACAGATTGGCCGACAGCGGCTGGGCCGCCGGCAGATTGCTCGGAATCGCCGTGCCCAGCAGCAGCGTCAGGCTGTTTTCATCCTGGGCCACCTGGCGGGTGTAACGGGCCAGTTGAACCCGGGCGTTTTCCACCGAGGTTCGTGCCTGGCTCAGGTCCAGTGCCGAGGCGACGCCCACTTCGTTGCTGCGGGAGGTCAGCCGGTAGCTTTCCTCGTAGGCAGCGAGGGTGTCCTGGGTCAGTTTCAGCAGTTCCTTGTCGGCCTGCCAGGTCATGTAGGCATTGGCCACGCTGGCCACCAGGCTGATCTGGGTGCTGCGCCGGGCCTCTTCGCTGGAGAAGTAGGTCTGCAGGGCTTGCTCGCTCAGGCTGCGAACCCGGCCGAACAGGTCCAGCTCATAGGCGCTGACGCCCACGGTGGCCGAGTACTGGCTGGTGATCCCGGCTTCGCCGGTCTGCGACATGCGTGCTGGAGTACGCTGGCGGCTACCGCTGGCGTTGGCCGAAACCGCAGGGAACAGGTCAGCCCGCTGGATCTGGTACTGCGCGGCGTAGGCATCGATGTTCAGCGCCGCGACTTTGAGGTCGCGGTTGTTTTCCAGTGCAGTCTGGATCAGCTGCTGCAACGCCGGGTCATGGAAGAATTGCCGCCAGCCCTGTTCGGCGGCCGCCACGTTGGCGGCCTCCTTGGGCGAGTAGGCAGGACCTTGGGGGAATTGCGCCGCCACCGGCGCCTGCGGTTGCTGATAATCCGGTATCAGCGAGCAACCACTTAGCGCGATGGCGGTGATTGCCAGGGAGAGTAGCGACTTGCTCATTGGCCAGCCTCATTAGCAGTTGCAGTAGTTTCTGATTGGTCCGCTTTCCTGCGGCCCATGGACGACACGGTGACGAAGAACAATGGCACCCAGAAGATCGCCAGGATCGTCGCGGTGAGCATACCGCCAATCACCCCGGTACCGATCGCATGCTGGCTGCCCGAGCCGGCGCCGGTGGAGATGGCCAGTGGCACAACCCCGAGGACGAAGGCCAGGGAGGTCATGATGATCGGCCGCAGACGCATGCGGCAGGCTTCCACCGCTGCGTCCACCAGGGAGCGGCCCTGCTCGTGCAGTTCCTTGGCGAACTCGACGATCAGAATGGCGTTTTTCGCCGCCAGGCCGATGGTCACCAACAGCCCCACCTGGAAGTACACGTCGTTGGACAGACCCCGCAGGCTGGTGGCCATGAGTGCACCGATGATCCCCAGAGGCACCACCAGCATGACCGCGATCGGAATCGACCAGCTTTCATACAGGGCTGCCAGACACAGGAACACCATCAGCAGGGACAAGGCGTACAGCGCTGGGGCCTGGGAACCCGACAGGCGTTCCTCGTAGGACAGACCGGTCCAGGAAATGCCCACACCCGGCGGCAGCTTGGCGGCAATGGCTTCGACTTCGGCCATGGCCTCACCGGTACTGTAGCCAGGGGCTGGAGCACCGAGGACTTCCATGGCTTCCACGCCGTTGTAACGGGCCAGTTTCGGCGAACCGTAGATCCACTCGCCCTTGGCGAAGGCGGAGAACGGCACCATGGTCCCGGCGCTGTTGCGTACGTACCACTTCTTCAGGTCTTCAGGGCTCATGCGAGCACCGGCCTGACCCTGGATGTAGACCTTCTTCACTCGACCGCGGTCGATGAAGTCGTTGACGTAGCTACTGCCCAGGGCAATCGACAGGGTGTTGTTGATATCGGTGAGGGTCACGCCCAAGGCACTGGCGCGCTCGTCATCGATGGTCAACTGGTACTGCGGTTCATCGTTCAGGCCGTTCGGACGCACCTGGGACAGCACCTTGCTCTGGGCGGCCATGCCGAGGAACTGGTTGCGTGCCGCCATGAGTTTCTCGTGGCCGATACCGGCGCGATCCTGGAGGAACACGTCGAAACCGGTGGCGTTACCCAACTCCAGTACCGCCGGAGGGGCGAAGGCGAACACCATCGCGTCACGGAAGCTGAAGAAGTGCTGCTGGGCGCGGGCCGCCAGGTTGAACACGCTGTTTTCTGCGGAGCGCTCGCCCCAGGGCTTGAGCATGATGAAGGCCATGCCCGAGCTCTGGCCGCGACCGGCGAAGTTGAAGCCGTTCACGGTGAACACCGAAGCCACGGTGTCCTTTTCCTTGTCCAGCAGGTAGGCGCGCATCTCGTCCACCACCACCTGGGTCCGTTCGGCACTGGAGCCGGCTGGGGTCTGTACCTGGGCGAACAGAACGCCCTGGTCTTCTTCCGGCAGGAACGCGGTCGGGATGCGGGTGAACAGCCAGATCATGCCCAGGACGATCAATACGTAGGCCAGCAGGTACGGGACCTTGTGGCGCAGCATGTTGCCGACGCCGCGCTCGTAGCTTTTCACGCTGCGATCGAAGGTGCGGTTGAACCAGCCGAAGAAGCCGCGCTTCTCGTGATTCTGCCCCGCAACCACAGGCTTGAGCATGGTGGCGCACAGGGCCGGGGTGAAGATCAGGGCCACCAGCACCGACAGGGCCATGGCCGACACCACGGTGATCGAGAACTGTTTGTAGATCACGCCCGTGGAGCCGCTGAAGAAGGCCATCGGCAGCAGTACCGCGGACAGCACCAGGGCGATACCCACCAGGGCGCCCTGGATCTGGCCCATGGATTTCTTCGTCGCTTCCTTGGGTGACAGACCTTCCTCGTGCATCACCCGTTCGACGTTTTCCACCACGACGATGGCGTCGTCCACCAGCAAGCCGATGGCCAGTACCATGCCGAACATGGTCAGGGTGTTGATGCTGAAGCCGGCCGCCGCAAGGATGCCGAAGGTCCCCAGCAGTACCACCGGCACCGTCATGGTGGTGATCACCGTGGCGCGGAAGTTCTGCAGGAACAGGAACATCACCAGGAACACCAGGACAATCGCTTCCACCAGGGTTTCAACCACACCCTTGATGGATTCGGTCACCACTGGCGTGGTGTCGTACGGGAACACCACCTTCATGCCTTGCGGGAAGAAGGGTTCCAGGTCGCTGATGGTCTTGCGCAGCGCCTTGGCGGTGTCCAGGGCGTTGGCGCCGTTGGCCAGTTTCACCGCCAGACCGGAAGCCGGCTTGCCGTTGAACTGGGCGCTGATGGCGTAGTTCTCGCCGCCCAGCGCTACATCGGCAACATCACCCAGGCGTACTTGCGAACCGTCCTTGTTGACCTTGAGCAGGATTGCCTTGAACTGCTCGGCCGTCTGCAGGCGAGTCTTGCCGATGATGGTGGCGTTCAGCTGCTGGCCGGGCAGGGCGGGCAGGCCACCGAGCTGGCCGGAGGACACCTGGACGTTCTGCGCGGCAACCGCGGTCTTCACGTCCACCGGGGTCAGGTTGAAGTTGTTCAGCTTGGCCGGGTCGAGCCAGATCCGCATGGCGTACTGGGCACCGAACACCTGGAAGTCACCCACACCCGCGGTCCGCGAGATCGGGTCCTGCATGTTCGACACGATGTAGTTCGACAGGTCGTCCTTGGACATGCTGCCGTCCTCGGAAACCACGCCGATCACCAGCAGGAAGTTCTTCACTGCCTTGGTTACGCGGATACCCTGTTGCTGCACTTCTTGCGGCAGCAGCGGGGTGGCCAGGTTGAGCTTGTTCTGTACCTGGACCTGCGCGGTGTCCGAGTTGGTGCCCTGCTCGAAGGTGGCGGTGATGGTCATGCTGCCGTCGGAGTTACTTTCCGAGGACACGTAACGCAGGTTGTCGATACCGTTGAGCTGCTGCTCGATCACCTGGACCACGGTGTCCTGCACGGTCTGTGCAGAAGCGCCTGGGTAGGTCACGGAGATCGCAATCGCCGGAGGGGCGATGCTCGGGTACTGGTTGATCGGCAATTTGAGGATCGATAGAGCCCCGACCAACATGATCACCAGGGCAATTACCCAGGCGAAAATCGGACGGTCGATAAAAAATTTCGACATGGTTTACTCCCCTTTGCCGCCTGCAGCTTTGTCAGTTGCCTGTGCAGGGGCCGGGTTCTTGGTTGCTACATTGGTCGCTTCGCTGGCCTTGACTTCAATGCCCGGCTTGACGAATTGCAGGCCTTCGGTGATCAGCCGATCACCAGCTTTCAGGCCATCTTCCACCAGCCACTGGCTACCGACGGTGCGGCTGGCCTTGAGCTGGCGCAGCTCGACCTTGTTGTCCGGGCCAACCACCAGGGCGGTCGGGGTGCCTTTCAGGTCGCGGGTCACGCCTTGTTGTGGGGCCAGGATCGCCGCACTGTTCACCCCAGCTTGCAGCTGGGCGTGGACGAACATGCCCGGCAACAGGGTGTGCTGGGGGTTGGGGAACACGGCGCGCAGGGTCACCGAGCCGGTGGTTTCATCCACCGAGACTTCGGAGAACTCCAGCTTGCCGTCGAGCTTGTACTGGCTGCCGTCTTCCAGAGTCAGTTTGACCTTGGCGGCGTTGTCGCCGACTTTCTGCAGGCGACCGCTTTCCAGCTCGCGGCGCAATTCCAGCAGCTCAACCGAGGACTGGGTGACGTCGACGTAGATCGGGTCCAACTGCTGGATCACCGCCATGGCATTGGCCTGGCCGTTGCTGACCAGGGCGCCTTCGGTCACCGAGGAGCGGCCAATGCGGCCGGTCAAGGGCGACAGCACTTTGGTGAAGCGCAGGTTGATCTGGGCACTTTGTAGGGAGGCTTCCGATTGCAGACGGTTGGCCACGGCGGTGTCGTATTCCTGGCGGCTCACGGCCTGCTCATCGACCAATTGCTTGTAGCGATCTGCAATTGACTTGGTCGATTGCAGATTGGCCTCGGCGCTCTTCAGCGTTGCCTCATAGACCGATGGATCGATCTGATAAAGCTGCTGACCTTCCTTAACATCTCCGCCTTCTTTGAACAGACGCTTGAGAATGATCCCGTTTACCTGTGGGCGAACTTCGGCGATGCGGAAAGCAGTGGTCCGGCCCGGGAGTTCGGAAGTCAAGGTAAAGGCTTGTGGTTGCAGGGTAACGACGCCGACCTGAGGGGCTTGAGGGGCTGGCGCCGCCTCTTCCTTTTTACATCCGCTGAGCAGCGATGCCAGGGCGACGGCAGTGACCAGAGCGGTAACAGCTGGCTTGAGTTGCATGAAGATCCTCGGGTCAGGCACGCAAGATGCGCACAAGAAAAGTGGAAGGGTAAAAAGAGTTGGCTGAGTGGATTAGTAGCTTGCTAAGGAATATACTTACGTTCATGGTTGTTTGTAAATACCCTGGCGGCGTACCCATCCGGTTACAAAAGCCCCTGTAGGTGTTGAATTGTAGGTTGGGCAAACGGCACTCGAGATGCCGTTCCATATTTATTCAGAAGGTCTTCACGCATCGCTGAAAGATCCTGATCGAGGTTTTACTGCCATGGTCCGTCGTACCAAAGAGGAAGCTCAAGAAACTCGCAGCCAGATACTCGAGGCCGCCGAAAAGGCCTTTTACGAGCGTGGCGTGGCGCGTACCACCCTGGCCGATATCGCGGCGCTGGCAGGGGTGACTCGGGGTGCCATCTATTGGCACTTCAGCAATAAGGCCGATCTGGTACAGGCCATGCTCGACAGCCTGCGTGAACCCTTGGATGAGATGGCTGCCGCCAGTGAAAATGTAGATGAAATGGATCCGTTGGGCTGGATGCGCAAGTTGCTCATTCATTTGTTTCATCAAGTTGCCCTGGACCCGAAAACCCGACGCATTAATGAAATTCTGTTTCATAAGTGCGAATTCACCGATGAAATGTGCGACCTGCGTCGCCAGCGTCGTGCCGCCAGCCTGGACTGCAACCTGCGTATCGAGTTGGCGCTGACCAATGCAGTGAATCGTGGGCAATTGCCCGAAAACCTCGACACTATGCGAGCGGCTATCAGCATGCGGGCCTTTATCGATGGCATCCTTTATCAATGGCTGCTGGCCCCTGACAGCTTCGCTCTGCACACCGAGGCAGAGCGCTGGATCGACATCGGGCTGGACATGCTGCGCTTGAGCCCGAACCTGCGTCATTAAGACAAAATGCGTAATTGAGTCCAGTTATGTCAAGATTTACGGCGAGGGAGATTCATTACCGCGCTCGCCGGATCGCGATGGGGTGCTTTTATATACGGGCTGGCTGCATCTTGATAGATAGCGAGCTACGTATTTTGTAGTGATTTTGTTGCGGGTGTGTGAATGAGTGTGAACCCTTCACCGTTCAAAGGCGCAGAACAGCCAATCAAGGGGATCGCCCTGATTTGTCTGGCGGTTCTGCTCTTCGCCAGTCACGACACGCTGTCCAAATATCTCTCGGCCTTTTACCCCATCGTCATGGTGGTCTGGGCTCGTTACGTGGTTCATACCTTGATGATGCTGGTGGTGTTCGTCCCTCGCAGCGGTTTTTCCGCGGTGGTACGAACCAAGCGTCCCGGCCTGCAACTGCTCCGGGCCTTGTGCCTGATCGGCACCAGCCTGCTGTTCACCACTGGCCTGCGCTATATCCCCCTGGCGGAAGCTACCGCGGTCAACTTTCTTGCGCCCTTGCTGGTCACGGCCTTGTCTGTGCCGTTCCTGGGCGAGCGGGTCAGCCGCGGGCAATGGCTGGCGGTGCTCGCGGGCTTCGTCGGGGTGCTGATCGTGGTGCGCCCTGGTGGCGTTCTCTTCACTCCGGCGATCCTGCTGCCCCTGGGGTCGGCGCTGTGCTTCGGCTTTTATCAGTTGCTCACCCGCAAGCTCAGCGGCATCGACAGCCCGACCACCAGCAACTTCCTGACCGGGATCTTCAACAGCCTGATCATGAGCGCGTTGTTGCCGTTTTTCTGGAGCACGCCAAGCTTTGTCCACGGCCTGTTCATGATCGGCCTCGGCACCTGCGGCATGCTTGGCCATATGCTGCTGACCCAGGCCTTCCGTCATGCCGCCCCGGCGATGCTGGCGCCTTTCAGCTACGGACAGATACTGTTCGCTGGCCTTTATGGCTACCTGATCTTCGACCACGCCCCGGACCGCTACGGCCTTATCGGGATTGCGGTGATCTGCCTGAGCGGGCTGGCGGTGGCCTGGACTCAACGCAAGCGTTAATCCTGGCACTCAAAGAAAAGCCCCGGCTCGCGAGAGTCGGGGCTTTCTATTTTCAGAGGCAGGCTTACAGCGCTGGGTAGTCGATGTAGCCCACCGGGCCCTTGCCGTAGAAGGTTTCCGGATGCGCCTCATTCAAGGGAGCATCGGCCTTCAAGCGGGCCGGCAGGTCCGGGTTGGCGATGAAAGGTACACCGAACGCGACGGCGTCAGCCTTGCCGGCGGCCAGCCAGGCATTGGCACTGTCCTTGGTGAAGCGCTCGTTGGCGATGTAGGGGCCACCGAAAGCCGCTTTCAACTGCGGGCCCAGGCTGTCGGCGCCTTCTTTCTCGCGGGAGCAGATAAAGGCGATGCCGCGTTTGCCCAGCTCGCGGGCTACGTAGGTGAACGTCTCTGCCAGGTTGTCGTCGCCCATGTCATGGGAGTCGGCACGGGGTGCCAGGTGCACGCCCACTCGGCCGGCGCCCCAGACCTCGATGGCGGCGTCGGTGACTTCCAGCAGCAGGCGGGCACGGTTCTCCAGAGAACCGCCGTACTGGTCGGTACGCTGGTTGGTGCTGCTTTGCAGGAACTGATCCAGCAGGTAACCGTTGGCGCCGTGGATTTCCACACCGTCGAAACCGGCGGCCTTGGCGTTTTCCGCACCGACCCGGTAAGCGTCGACGATGTCGGCGATCTCAGCGGTTTCCAGGGCTCGCGGGGTTGGGTAGTCGGCCAGTGGACGCACCAGGCTGACATGGCCCTTGGGCTGGATGGCGCTTGGCGCCACTGGCGTTTCACCGTCCAGGTAGGACGGGTGGGAAATCCGCCCCACGTGCCACAGCTGCAGGAAGATCTTGCCGCCAGCGCCGTGCACGGCCTTGGTTACATTGGCCCAGCCACGCACCTGGTCGTTGGACCAGATGCCGGGGGTGTCCGGGTAGCCCACCCCCATTGGGGTCACCGAGGTGGCCTCGCTGAGGATCAGGCCTGCGGAGGCCCGCTGCACGTAGTACTCGGCCATCAGCGCATTGGGCACGCGGCCGGCGTCGGCGCGGCAGCGGGTCAGTGGGGCCATGATGATGCGGTTGGACAGCTCGAGGTCGCCGATCTTGATCGGATCAAAGAGAGTGGTCATGGAATACAGCCTTCTATATAGGAAAGGAACGGATCAGTGGGTTGCAGCAGCCAGTTCGGCGTTGCCGCCCTGGCGGAAGGTAATCAGCGTCACCAGCAAGGCCAGGATCGCCAGGACCGCCGCCGCCAGGGGCACGCTGGTCAGGCCGAAACCGTGGGCGATGACGCTGCCGCCGACCCAGGCGCCCAGGGCGTTGCCGATGTTGAAAGCGCCGATGTTCAGGGTCGAAACCAGGTTGGGTGCGGCTTTGCCGAAGGTCACCACATTGACCTGCAAAGCCGGCACCGCAGCAAACGAAGCGGTGGCCCAGAGGAACAGAGTGATCTCGGTGGGAATCAACGCCACGCTGGTCCAGGTCAGTACGGTGGAGACCACGGCCATAGCCGCGAACACGCCGATCAGGGTGGCGCCCAGGCGCTTGTCCGCCAGCTTGCCGCCGATGATGTTGCCCAGGGTCAGGCCCAGGCCGATCAGCAGCAGGGTCCAGGTCACGCCCCGGGGCGAGACGCCGGTGACATCGCCGAGCAGCGGCGCAACGTAGGTGAAGAGGGTGAACATCGACGCGGCGAACAGTGCGGTCATGCTCAGGGATAGCCAGATCCCCGCGCCCTTGAGGGCCGCCAGTTCCGCGCGCATATCGAGTTTTTCCTCATCGCGCTTGGCCGGCAAAAAGCGCAGCAGGCCGATCAGCGCCACCACACCGATGACCGTCACCGCCCAGAAGGTCGAACGCCAGCCGGCTGCCTGGCCCAGGGCAGTACCCAGGGGCACGCCGAGTACGTTGGCCAGGGTCAGGCCGGTGAACATCAGGGCCACGGCCGAGGCGCGCTTGTTGGCGGGCACCAGGCCGGCGGCCACCACTGAACCGATACCGAAGAAGGCACCGTGGCACAGCGCCGTGATTACCCGGGCGAACATCAGCACGTTGTAATCACTGGCCAGTGCACACAGCAGGTTGCCGACAATGAAGATCCCCATCAGTGCTACCAGGGCTGCCTTGCGCGGCAGCCGTGCGGTGGCCAGGGCCATGAACGGCGCGCCGATGGCCACGCCCAGGGCGTAGCCGGTCACCAGCCAGCCGGCACCGGGAATCGACACCCCGAGGTCCGCCGCCACATCGGGCAAAAGCCCCATGATGACGAACTCGGTGGTGCCGATGGCGAAGGCACTCAAGGCCAGGATGATGAGTGAAAGGGGCATTGTCGGGTCCTTGTCAGATCAGAGCTGTTGGCTCATTTGCGTGAGGAACTGCTGGATGACTTCCTCATTGCGTTTGAAAAAATGCCATTGGCCGACTTTCCGGCTGCTGATCAGGCCTGCGCGTTGCAACGTGGCGAGGTGGGCGGACACGGTCGACTGCGACAGGCCGCAGCGTTGATCAATTTGTCCGGCACAGACGCCGTGCTCATTGCTGTGAGCCTGATCGGGAAATTCGACTGTCGGGTCTTTCAGCCAGTGCAGGATTTCCCTGCGAACCGGATGTGCCAGGGCTTTTATTATTTCGTCGAGGTCGAGGGACATGGCGGTGCTCGTTTTCCATAAAACGTTGTATCGCGATGAGGCGAAATTTAAATCGTTATTTCGCGATATACCAATATGATTTTGATCTTAAATCATCACTTATCGGTATATCGGGTTATAACGATATGTTGGGCGCGGTGCTAAGCTGCGCGAATGAATTATCTCGCACATCTACACCTTGGCGGCCAGCGTCCGGGTCAATTACTCGGCAGCCTGTATGGCGATTTCGTCAAAGGCCGCCTGCAAGGGCAGTTTGCCCCCGAGGTCGAGGCGGCGATCCAGCTGCATCGGCGCATCGATACCTACACCGACAGCCATCCTCTGGTGACGGCGGCACTGTCGCGTTTCTCCCTGACCCGGCGGCGCTATGCCGGCATCGTCATCGACGTGTTCTTCGACCACTGCCTGGCCCGTGACTGGGCTCATTACGCCGATCGTCCCTTGCCGCTGTTCACCGCCGAGGTGTACCGGGTGCTGGCGGCCGAGCCGCAACTGCCGGCGCGCCTGGCACAGATTGCGCCGTACATGGCGGCGGATGACTGGCTGGGTTCCTATCGGGATTTCGCGGTGTTGGAGCAGGTCTTGCGGGGCATTGCCCGACGCCTGTCACGGCCAGAGGAATTGACTGCAGCGATGATCGAGCTGGAGCGGCTGTATCAGCCCTTGAGCGAAGATTTCCGAGCCTTCTACCCGCAGTTGCAGGCATTCGCCGCGCAGCACACCCAGTTGCCCTGACGAACGTTCCCCCGGTAGGAGCTGGCTTGCCAGCGAAGGCGCCTTCATGAATGACGCCAGGCTTGAAGGCCTTTTCGCCGGCAAGCCGGCTCCTACAGAGAGTTTCAGGCGGCGACCAGTTCGCCGTTGCGGCGTGGTTCGGCGGGCTGCACGACATCACCGAACAGGGCTTTCTGCACGGCTTGCTGAGCCTGGAAGGCCAGCGCCGCACGTTCCTGGCCCTGGCAGGCAATGGGCTTGAGCACATGGATTTCCACTCGGCCCTGATCGTTGGCAAACAGCCGCATCAGGTGCGAGAGCAGGTCGTCGTCGCCAATGAAGGGGGCCAGGGTATCGATCTGGCCATCGCGCAAATAACGGATCGCCACGGGTTGCAGGGACACCTCGGCATCGATGGCGCTGGCCAGCAGGCGGCCGTGGAAGGTGCGCAGGCCACGGCCGTCGGTGGTGGTGCCTTCAGGAAACAGCAGCAGCGGGTGCTGCTCTTGCAGGTGGCGGGTCATCTGCTTGCGGATCAGCTGGCTGTCACCGGCCCCACGACGGATGAACAGGCTGCCGGCCTTGGCCGCCAGCCAGCCCGCCACCGGCCAGGTGCGCACCTCGGCCTTGGACAGGAACGACAGCGGCGTCAACATGCCCAGCAGCGGAATATCGGTCCAGGACACGTGATTGCTGACCCAGAGCATCGGCTGGCGAGGCAACTCGCCGTGCACCGTGACCCGAAACGGCAGGGCATTGCTCAGGCGAGCCATGAAGAACCGCGACCAGCGCTGGCGCCGGACCATGGAGTTGGCGACCCCCAGGCGTTCCAGCAAGCCGAAGATACTGGCCATGCTCAGGCCCAGCGCGACCACCAGCAGTACCCGGGCGATGCGCCCGTAGACCCGCAGCCGGCGCATCAGACCGCCGCCTTGAAGTGCCGGGCATAACGCGGGCACAACTCGTCGCGCTTGAGCAGGATGAACACGTCGGCGACCTGGAAGTCCTGGTCCCAGCAGGGTTCGCCGCAGATCTTCGCCCCCAGGCGCATGTAGGCCTTGAGCAGTGGCGGCATCTCGGCGATGACATTGGAAGGAATATCCAGGCTGGGCAGCGGGTGCTTCGGCTCGGCCCGCAGGTGTTCGGTACTCAGGTAGCGCTCGCGCAGCCGTTGCATGATGGCCTGGGCCTGGATGCCGCCGTCCTGCATGGGGATACTGGCGCAACCCATCAGGTAGCTGTAACCGCCCTGGTTGAGCGCTTCGGCCAGCTCGCCCCAGAGCACGGCGATGGTGCCGCCGTTGCGATAGGCCGGGTCGACGCAGGTACGGCCGATTTCCAGGATGGGGCCCTTGAGGTGCGCCAGGCCGTGCAGGCTGAACTCTTCCTCGCTGTAGAAGCGTCCCAGGCTGCTGGCGGCCTGATGGTCCAGCAGGCGGGTAGTGGCCACCAGACGCCCGGTGTTCAAGTCGCGTACACCGATGTGGCTGCAGTGAACATCATAGTCATCCATGTCCAGACCCCATTCCGCGCCCTTGAGCTTGGCGTTGAACTCGCCGCTGAAGACGTTGAAACGCAGGGCCTGGGCTTCTTGCAGGGCCTGGGCGCCAATCAGGCGTTCGGCTTGCAGGCGGCGTTCAGTGCCGGTGTCGCTGATGCGGGCGATCTGAGTCATCGTGAATCTCCGTGCGGGCTACCGACCCGCCTTGGGTTGCAGCCAATCGACTTTGTTGTGCAAAGTCAGGCTATGTAGCCCCGGTGTCATCGCCATGAAGCTTTGGTGATGCTTATATGACAGCCCCTGAGGATCTTCGAATGCCCTGGCAAGCCCTGCTCGAGAGCCGTGACCGACTGCCCGTCAACCCCGATCTGGCCGAGGGCTACGGGGCTTTGCTGGCCCATTTGGGCAGTGTTACGCCCTTCGAACTGGCGGTGCTCGGCGGCCGCCTGATGGAGACTCCGGGGCTGGCGTTCCTGGTGGGTTACCAGGCGGCGTTGCGCATGTTGTGGCCCAGTGCGCCGCAAAGCCTGGGGGCTATGTGCGCGACCGAACGCCGCAGTCTGCGTCCGGCGGACATGCAGACCCGGCTGGAGGATCTGCGCCTGCAGGGGCGCAAGGATTTCGTGACCGCTGGCGATGCCGCCGACTGGCTGTTGGTGGCGGCCCGCAGCGAGGCCCCGGGTGAGCGGGCAGCCTTGCGCCTGACCGTGGTCTATGCCGGGGAGCCTGGGGTCAAGGTCCAGACCCTGCCCGCCATCGCCCTGATGCCAGAGATCAGCCACGGCTGCCTGTTGCTGGAAAACGCCGCCTGCGAACTGCTGGCCGGCGATGGCTGGGACGCCTATGTCAAACCCTTCCGCACCCTGGAGGACATCTATGTCCTGAGCGCCATGCTCGCCTGGCTGTATGGCGTGGGGCAGGACAGCGGCTGGCCGCAGCCCTTGCAGTTGCAGGTGCTGGGGTTGCTTGCAGGTTGTGCCGAAGTCAGTCGGCAGAATCCCTCCTTGAGTGGCGGGCACATTCTATTGGCTGGTTTGTTCACGCAGTTCCAGGTATTGCGGCCTGAAATCGACGCCGCATTCGCCAATGGCCCCGAGCATTGGCGCAACCAATGGTCCCGTGACCAGGCCCTGCTGGACCTGGCGGCCAGCGCCCGGGAACAACGCCTGGCCAAAGCCCTGGCCTCGTTTCAGCAGCGGCCTCCCCTTGCGTAGGAGCCGGCTTGCCGGCGAAAGGGCCCGAGGGCCTCGCACAAGGCTCGATGACGTCTGCGCTGGCCAGCCAGCTCCAACAAACGGGGGCACTTGCAGTGAAATTGTCATCAGCCTGGACTAGGCTCGGCCACTGACGTTGTTCGAGTGTCATCCATGGCCAAGGCTCCGATTCTGCTGGCGTTACTGGTGTACCTCTGCTTGCCGGCCAGGGCCGAGGAGTGGCCGGCGCAGCAATGGAGTCGGGGGCCGACTGTCAGCGGCCCGGCGCTCAAGGCTCTGGAGGACTATGCCTTTGTGCCCAGGGACGACCAGTCCCAAAAAGGCATTCGCACTGACGCCTTGCTGGTGATCCGCGATGGCCAAGTGATTTACGAGCGCTACGCCGGCGCCACCGGACCACAGACGCCCCATCTCATCTGGTCTGCCAGCAAAAGCCTGTTGGCGGTGGTGTTGGGCGTTGCCTACGGTGAAGGCCGCTTCCAGCTCCAGGACCCCGCGGCAAAATATTACCCGGCGCTGCAGCCGCATCCGGCCATCACCCTGGGTGACTTGTTGCATTGGGCCTCGGGTCTGGATTGGCAGGAAGACTACGAGTACGCCCCCCTCAACTCCTCAGTGGTGGCCATGCTCTACACCCGCGGGCATCGGGACATGGCGGCATTTGCTGCACAGCAGGCGCGCTCCACCCCACCGGGGCAGGTCTTCCGTTATTCCAGCGGCGATAGCAACCTGCTGGCGGCCAGCCTGCGGGGGATGGTCGGGGCAGACCAGTACGCGGACTACCCCTGGCAGGCCCTGTTCGAACCGCTGGGCATCACCCAGGCGGTTTGGGAACGCGACGCCGCCGGCACCTTCGTGGCGTCTTCCTACCTCTACCTGACGGCCCGCGATCTGGCCCGTGTCGGCCTGTTGATGCTGCGCGAGGGTCGCTGGCGTGATCGGCAGTTGCTGCCCAGGGCCTGGGTCGAGTTCAGCCGCACGCCCTTTGCCGGCTATCGGGCCAACCAGGATGAGGCGGTGGCGGGCGGGCACTGGTGGCTCAACCGCTCGGTGGACGGTGCTCCTCAGCCCTGGCCCGATGCTCCGGCGGATACCTATGCGGCCCTGGGGCACTGGGGACAGGCGCTGTATGTCCTGCCGGCGCAGCGCCTGGTGATCGTGCGTTACGGCGATGATCGCGATGGCAGCTATCGGCACAATGAATTGCTCAAGCGAGTCCTGGCGGCGTTTTCCAGCCAGGGGCGACCATGAAGCGTCGGGCCTTTTTCCGCCGTCATCCGCTGCTCGGCCTGGTGTTGGTGGCGCTGCTCCTGCTGCTGGGCTGGAGCTGGCAGCACCGGGTGGCCCTGCAAGCCTTCCCGGATATCCTCGGTGCCTACACCGCCAAGGAGTACTGCTCCTGCCGCTACGTGATGCAACAACCTGCCGACTACTGTCGCGCCTATGTGCGCCAGTACCTGCCCATCAACGGTTTTAGCGATGAGCCGCAGAGCCGACGTGTTACCGCCAGCGCCCTGGGGCGTACCCACAGCGCGCTCTGGCTAGGCCCCCGGGAAGGCTGTCGCCTCGCCCCCTGATCCCTGGATCAGGCAGCGCTGCAGATTATGTGTTCCATCCAGTGGAACCACATTTGATTGTCCTGTGCTCCGGCTCGCGGTTATCTGACGCCGAGCTTCGAGCACGCTCCGGCGCCTCGTGCAACGCTCCGAAAAAAAGAACGGGAAGCCACCCGGCCCAGAGGAGATACGCCATGACCCGACACCAGCACATCCTTGCCTGGCTCAACGACATTGCCAGCGATCTGCGGGCCATCCGCCAGGATATTCATGCCCACCCGGAACTGGGTTTCGAAGAGCAACGCACTTCGGCGCTGGTGGCTCGCTGTCTGCAGGAGTGGGGTTATGAAGTGCACACCGGCGTCGGCCGAACCGGGGTCGTGGGTGTTCTGCGCAACGGCACGGGCACACGCACCCTGGGCCTGCGGGCGGACATGGACGCCTTGCCGATCATCGAGAACACCGGGGTTCCCTACAGCAGCCGCCATGGCGGTTGCATGCACGCCTGCGGGCATGACGGCCACACCACCATCCTGCTGGGGGCGGCGCGCTACCTGGCGGCGACCCGAGCGTTCGACGGCACCCTGAACCTGATCTTCCAGCCCGCGGAAGAAGGCCAGGGCGGTGCCGAGGCGATGCTTGCCGATGGCCTGCTGGAACGCTTCCCCTGTGATGCGCTGTTCGGCCTGCACAACATGCCTGGGCTGCCGGCCGGTCACCTGGGCTTTCGCGAAGGGCCGATGATGGCGTCCCAGGACCTGCTTGAGGTGATTGTCGAAGGCGTCGGCGGTCACGGCTCCATGCCCCACCTGGCGGTGGACCCCTTGGTGGCCGCGGCCAGCATGGTCATGGCCTTGCAGACGGTGGTGGCGCGCAATATCGACGCGCAGGAAGCGGCGGTGGTGACGGTGGGGGCCTTGCAGGCGGGTGAGGCGGCCAACGTGATTCCCCAGCAGGCGTTACTGCGCCTGAGCCTCAGGGCCCTCAACGCACCGGTGCGCGAGCAGATGCTGGAGCGA
The DNA here is from genome assembly GCF_026016285.1 of Pseudomonas sp. B21-059. NCBI lineage: Bacteria > Pseudomonadati > Pseudomonadota > Gammaproteobacteria > Pseudomonadales > Pseudomonadaceae > Pseudomonas > Pseudomonas sp. B21-059. Next base: position 1,498,793 of record NZ_CP087201.1, read on the forward strand.
GTCAAGTCGATCATCCGCACCCAGGCCGAAAGCTTTGGCTGCAGCGCCAGCATCGACCATCGCCCGGCTTATCCGGTGCTGATCAACAGCCCGGAAGAAACCGAGTTTGCCCGGCGGGTCGGTGTCGAGCTGGTGGGGGCCGAGGCGGTCAATGGCAATACGCCGAAGCTGATGGGCAGCGAAGACTTCGGCTGGATGCTGCAGCGCTGCCCCGGCAGCTACCTGTTCATCGGCAATGGCGTAGCGCAACCGATGGTGCATAACCCGGGTTACGACTTCAACGACGACATCCTGCTCACCGGTGCGGCCTATTGGGGCGCCCTGGCGGAGAGCTGGCTCAAGCCCGTCTGAGCCCTCCTGTTCCTGTAGCGCTGTGCGGCCCGGGCGTGCCATGCGTCCGGCACTTTTCCGAGCCCGCAAGAAGGCTCAAAAGTATCAAGGAACCTCCCATGAGCGTCTTGACACCTGCTGTTTCCAAGACCCGGCAAGTGGTTGCCGCCGTGGTTGGCAACGCCCTGGAATGGTACGACTTCATCGTCTATGGCTTTCTCGCCAGCTTTATCGCCCGCCAGTTTTTCCCGGCTGAAGACGAGTACACCTCGCTGCTGATGGCCCTGGCCACCTTCGGCGTGGGCTTTTTCATGCGCCCGGTGGGCGGCGTGCTGCTGGGCATGTATTCCGACCGCAAAGGCCGCAAGGCGGCGATGCTGGTGATCATCCAGCTGATGACCGTGGCCATTGCGATGATCGTCTTTGCCCCCAACTACGCGGCCATTGGCCTGGGCGCGCCGTTGCTGATTGTGGTGGCGCGGATGCTCCAGGGCTTTGCCACCGGGGGGGAGTACGCCAGCGCCACGGCCTACCTGGTGGAAAGTGCCCCGGTGGACAAGAAGGGGCTGTATGGCTCCTGGCAGTTGGTAGGACAGTGCCTGGCGGTGTTCAGCGGAGCGGCGATGGTGGCGGCGGTGACCCACCTCTTTTCGCCGCAGACCCTGGATCTCTGGGGCTGGCGCCTGCCGTTCGTGATCGGCCTGCTGATCGGTCCGGTGGGACTGTGGATTCGCAAGTACATGGAGGAGCCGGAGGCCTTCATCGAGGCGCGCAAGCAGGCAGGTGGCGAGGGGCCGGGGCTGTGGCAGGTGGTGTCGGCCCATCGCCGGGCGATCCTGATCTCCATGGGCCTGTGCTGCGGCAGCACGGTGTCTTTCTATGTGGTGCTGGTGAACATGCCGACCTTCGCCCACACCAACCTCGGCCTGCCCCTGGATCAGGTGCTGCTGGTGCAGATGTTCGCCGTGGCCCTGATGACCGTGGTGATTCCCTTTGCCGGGGCGCTGTCGGACCGCATCGGCCGGCGCCCAGTGCTGATGGCCTTCACCCTGGCGTTTTTCGTCATGGTCTATCCCTTGTATGTGTGGGTCGCCGCGGCGCCGTCCATTGAGCGCCTGCTGGTGATGCAAATGTTGCTGTGCGGTGCCATTGGCGGCTTTTTCGGTCCCGGTCCTACGGCCCTGGCCGAGCAGTTTCCCATCGAGGTGCGTTCCACCGGGGTGTCGGTGGCGTATAACGTCACGGTGATGCTGTTCGGTGGCTTTGCGCCCTTGATCGTGACCTGGCTGAGCAAGGTCATGGCCACGCCGGTGGCGCCATCCTTCTATGTCTTGCTGACCTCGATCCTCAGCCTGCTGGGTATCTACTGCATGCATGACGCGGTCAGAGACGACAAACCCGATGCCGTGACCCTGGGAGGCGAGTCTTGATCAAGCACAGCGAAGCAATGGCCAACGAGTCCATCGTCGAATTGGATGCCTTGGCACTATCCCGGGCGATCCATGCGCGCGAGCTGTCCTGTCGCGAGGTGATGCAGGCTTATCTGCAGCAGATCGAGCGTTACAACCCGGGCGTCAATGCCCTGGTCTCCCTGTGCGATCCGCAGGATCTGCTGGCCCAGGCCGATGAGCGTGACCGGCAACTGGATCGGGGGCAGTCCATGGGCTGGATGCATGGCATGCCCCAGGCGATCAAGGATCTGGCAGCCACCGCAGGGCTGGCCACCAGCATGGGCTCGCCGCTGTTCGCCGATCAGGTACCCCAGGTGGATGCCATCAGCGTGGCCCGGGTCCGGGCCAGCGGCGCGATCATTGTCGGCAAGAGCAACGTGCCGGAGTTCGGCCTGGGCTCCCATACCTACAACCAGCTGTTCGGCACCACCGGCAATGCCTATGACAGTAGCCTGAGCGCCGGCGGCAGCAGCGGCGGGGCGGCGGTGGCCCTGGCCTTGCGCATGCTGCCGGTGGCCGATGGCAGCGACATGATGGGCTCGCTGCGCAATCCGGCGGCCTTCAACAACGTGTTCGGCATGCGCCCCTCCCAGGGGCGGGTGCCATTCGGCCCGACCCCTGAGTTGTTCGTGCAGCAACTGGCTACCGAAGGGCCGATGGGGCGCACGGTGGCTGATGTGGCGCGGTTGTTGAGCACCCAGGCCGGATACGATCCGCGAGTGCCCTTGTCCCTCAAGGACGATCCGGCGCTGTTGCAGGCGCCTCTGCAACGGGATGTACGCGGCCTGCGCCTGGGCTGGCTGGGTGACTACAACGGCTACCTGGCCATGGAGCAGGGCGTCCTGAGCCTGTGCGAAAAGGCCTTGGCCGACTTCACCCATCTGGGCTGTGAAGTGGAAAGCTGCCAGCCGGAGTTTTCCATGGCGCAATTGTGGGACTGCTGGCTGGTGCACCGGCACTGGCTGGTCCAGGGTTCCCTGGGGCTGTTGCACAACGACCCGGACCAGCGCCGCTGGCTCAAGCCCGAGGCGCGTTGGGAAGTGGAGGGCGCGGCCAGCCTCAGTGCCGCGGACGTGTACCGCGCTTCCCAGAGTCGCAGCGATTGGTATCGCGCCTTGCTGCGGTTGTTCGAACGTTACGATTTTCTGCTGCTGCCCACGGCCCAGGTGTTCCCTTTCGATGCACGGCAGGCCTGGCCAAGGCAGATCGATGGGCAGGAAATGGACACTTATCACCGCTGGATGGAAGTGGTGATCGGTCCGACCCTGGCCGGCCTGCCCAGTATCAGCATTCCGGTGGGGTTCAATCTGGCGGGCCTGCCCATGGGCTTGCAGATCATCGGGCCGGCCCAGGCCGACCACGCCGTGCTGCAACTGGCCTATGCCCACGAACAACTGACGCACTGGGTGCGGCAACGCCCTCCGGGTAACCTGCTGTAACCAGGCAAATGCCGTTGATAGGGTTCTAGGCTCTGTACGAAAAGCCTTGATACTCGGTGATGCTGCGTTGAAAACGGTCTCGGAATGCTCATTTACAACCCGTAAACTCCGCTTCCTCGACCGTTTTCGCCTTGCCTGACCTTCGTCTCAAAACTTTTCGTACAGAGCCTAAGGCCCGCATCTTGCTGGGAAAAACCTTTACCCATCTTCAGTCAGGGAGTTCGGACTATGGCCAGCAAGGTAGAAACCGGCAGCGTGCGTTCCGTGGAACGGGCCCTGGCCATCGTCGAGTTGCTGGGCCAGCACCAGGCCTTGGGCCTGGAGGAGTTGCACTACCTGACGGGGCTAGCCAAGGCCACGGTGTCGCGCATGTTGCTGACCCTGCAGGAGCAGGGCTGGATCTACCGTGGCCTGAGCGACAGGCGTTATCGCCTGAGCGCCCGCAGCCTGTTCGGCGACAGCCGGCAACGCTTCAAGCGCCATCTGGTGGAGCAGGCGGCGCCCTGGATGCTGGAGTTGAGTGCACGCACCGGACTGGTCAGCGACCTGTCGAGTTTTGACGGTGAGCACCTTGAGGTCCTGGAAAGTGCGGTGCCTGCGGTGTTGCGCAAGCGCTACCCGAACAACAGCCGGATTGTCGGCCAGCATGCCAGCCTGTTTCATTCGGCCATGGGCAAGGCCTGCCTGGGGGCCCTGGCCAGTGATGAAGTCGAGCGTCTGGCCGAGCGTGAGCGAGTACCGGCCGAAGACCAGCAGCAGGCTTGCGCCCAGTCCCAGCATCTGGGCTTCGGTCAGCGTACCGAGGGCCACTGGGAATATCCGGTACGCCTGCCTTTTCTGATTCGTGCCGTGGCCCTGCCGTTGCAGGCCGAAGGCCGGGTGATCGGCAGCATCGCTCTGCATTGGCCGATGGATCTGAGCTGTGTCGAGCAGGTGCGCAATCGTCACTTGGGATTGCTGGCCGACACCATTGAGCAATTGCAGAAGTCCATTGCCTGAGCCATTCCCCGTCTACAACGGCTGGGCCCCACTTGAGCGCGGTGTTTGCCAGCCCCCTGGCAGCCGGTTAAGGTGGCGCCTTCTGTTCACGGGAGCTTGCATGCGTACGCCGATCCGCCTTCTTATCAGCCTGCTCGGGGTACTCGCCCTGCCGGCCCAGGCCAACTGGTACCTGGACAACGAGTCTTCCCGGGTGTCCTTCGTGACCACCAAGAACGCCAGTATTTCCGAGGTCCAGCGCTTTCTGGTGTTGCACGGCAAGGTCGACGCCAAGGGCCAGGCCCGGTTGCAGATCGAGCTGGACTCGATCAGCAGCGGCATTCCCCTGCGCGATGAGCGCATGCGCCAGGAGCTGTTCCAGGTCCAGCAGTTTCCCGAGGCGCAGATCACGACGCAGATCAACCTGCGGCCGATCAACGACCTGGCCCCCGGGGCGCAGATCGAGCTGCTGTTGCCGGTCACCGTGGCCCTGCACGGCCAGGAACACACCTACAACGCCGAGCTGCTGGCCACTCGCCTGGATGAGCGGCGTTTCCAGGTGGTGACCTTGGAACCGCTGGTTCTCAATGCCGAAGACTTCAACCTGGCACCGGGCCTCGACAGCCTGCGCAAAGTGGCTGGCTTGTCGGCCATCAGTTTCTCGGTACCGGTGGGTGCGGTACTGATCTTCACGGCGCGCTGAAATGCGCGGAGCGGTGTTCCCTTGGCGTGAAGGCAACCGCTTCGAGCTGTTGATCGACGGTCCCCAGTTCTTTCCGCGCATGCTGGTGGCCATTGCCCGCGCCCGGCAGCAGGTGGAGCTGGAGCTGTATCTGGTGGAAGCCGGCGCATGTGCCGACGCTCTGGTCCAGTCCCTGGTCCAGGCTGCCGAGCGCGGGGTGCGGGTGCGCTGTCTGTTCGATGACTATGGCAGCCTGGCTTTTACCCAGGCCTTGCGCCTGCGCTTGACCACGGCCGGTGTCGAGCTGCGTTTCTACAACCGCCTGAAGTGGCGCCAGGGCTTTCTCAATCTGTATCGCGACCATCGAAAACTGTTGCTGGTGGACCAGTCCCTGGCCGTGGTGGGCGGTACTGGGGTTACCGATGAATTCTGGCGGCCCGAGGACAACAGCTGCGACTGGCATGAAGTGATGGTGGAGATCGCCGGGCCCGCGGTGCTGGACTGGCAAAGGCTGTTCGACCGCCAGTGGAGCGCCAACCTGCGCAAGGGCGCCTGGCGGCCCGACGTGGATTTCGGCCTGCCCCATCTGCCCCGTGTGCCTGACTCGGGAGAGGGCATGGGCCGGGTGGCGTATGCCGACTCGCGTCAGCATCGCGACATCCTGCATTCACTGATTCGTGCCCTGCACAGCGGCCAGCAGCGCATCTGGCTGGCCACGCCTTACTTCTTGCCGACGTGGTCGGTGCGGCGCTCATTGCGCAAGGCCGCCGCCCGGGGCGTCGACGTACGCCTGTTGCTGACCGGACCGCACACCGATCATCCGGCCGTGCGCTATGCCGGGCACCGTTACTACCCGCGCTTGCTCAAGGCCGGTGTGCGGATTTTCGAGTATCAGCCGTGTTTCCTGCATTTGAAGATGGTGCTGGTGGACGACTGGGTCAGTGTGGGGTCGTGCAATTTCGACCACTGGAACCTGCGCTTCAACCTGGAAGCCAACCTGGAGGCCCTGGACCCGCCACTGACCCACTCCGTGGCGGCGAGCTTCGAGGCGGACTTCGCCCAGAGTGAAGAGATCAGCCTGGCACAGTGGCGCAACCGGCCGTTGTGGCGGCGGGTCAAACAGCGGATCTGGGGTTGGGTCGACCGCCTGGTGGTCAACCTGCTGGACCGGCGCGGCTGACCGTCACGGCTGACATGGCTGGCTGTAGCCGCTGCCGGAGGCTGCGAACGAGCGCGAAGCGGTCGCGGCGGTCGTGAGTCCGATGGAGGTTTGGCGGTAGATCAACAAGCAAGGTCCTGCGGACCTTTGCGCAGCCTCGCAGGCTCGGCAGCGGCTACAGATATTGCAGCGATTGTGGGGATTGCGGGGATTGCAGAAGGAGTCGGCCGGCGCAGGTCATGCGCCGGCCGGTGTCGGAGGTCAGAGCAGTTCGAAGCTCTGTTGCTTGACGTCCTGGGAATCCAGGCCGATCTGTACATTGAAGTCGCCCGGTTCCGCGGCGTACTTGAGCTGCGCGTTGTAGAACTTCAGGTCATCCTCGGTGATGGTGAAGTGAATGGACTTCTCTTCGCCGGCCTTGAGCATGACTTTCTGGAAGTTCTTCAATTCCTTGATCGGGCGAATCATTGAGCCGGCCACGTCCTGGATGTACAGCTGCACCACGGTTTCGCCGTCACGCTTGCCGGTGTTCTTCACGGTCACGCTGGCATCGAGCTTGCCGCTCTTGTTCAGGGTGGTGGAGGACAGTGCCATGTCCGACAGGCTGAAGCTGGTGTAGCTCAAGCCATAGCCGAACGGATACAGCGGGCCGGTGGTGTCGTCGAAGTACTGCGAGGTGTAGTTGCCCGGCTTGCCCGGCGTGAACGGCCGGCCAATGGTCAGGTGGTTGTAGTAGGTGGGAATCTGGCCCACGGAGCGGGGGAAGGTGATCGGCAGCTTGCCCGACGGGTTGTAGTCGCCGAACAGTACGTCGGCAATGGCGTTGCCGCCCTCGGTGCCGCTGAACCAGGTTTCCAGGATGGCGTCGGCTTGCTGGTTTTCTTCCAGCAGTGACAGCGGCCGGCCATTCATCAGCACCAGCACCAGAGGCTTGCCGGTGGCCTTGAGGGCCTTGATCAGCTCGCGCTGGCTGGCGGGAATGTGCAGGTCGGTGCGGCTCGAAGACTCGTGGGACATGCCACGGGACTCACCCACAGCGGCCACGATCACGTCCGCCTGCTTGGCCGCCTTGACCGCTTCGTCGATCATCTGCTGCGCCGGACGCGGATCGTCCACCACTTCCGGGGCATCGAAGTTGAGGAAGTTCAGGTAATCCACCACCTTCTTGTCGGCGGTGATGTTCGAGCCACGGGCGTACACCAGTTGGGCCTTGTCACCCAGGACGTTGCGCATGCCGTCGTACAGCGTCACCGACTGCGCCGGTACGCCAGCGGCGGCCCAGCTGCCCATCATGTCGATGGGGGCCTTGGCCAGGGGGCCGACCAGGGCGATCTTCGCGGTTTTCTTCAGCGGCAAGGTGTCGTTGTGGTTCTTCAGCAGCACCAGGCTGCGGCGGGCGATGTCCCGGGCGTCGCTGCGGTGCAGGCGGCTTTCGGCGTTGGTGTCGGCCGGGTCGTCCTCGGCCTTGCCGATGCGCACATAAGGGTCCTTGAACAGGCCCATGTCGTACTTGGCCGCCAGCACTTCACGCACCGCGTTGTCGATGTCCTTCTGCTCGATCTCGCCGGACTTGAGCAGCCCCGGCAGTTCCTTGCCGTACAGCGAGTCGTTCATGCTCATGTCGATGCCGGCCTTGATTGCCAGCTTGGCGGCCTCGCGACCGTCCTTGGCGACGCCGTGGCGGATCAGTTCGATGATCGCCCCGTGGTCGCTCACCGCCAGGCCCTTGAAGCCCCATTCCTTGCGCAACAGGTCGTTCATCAGCCAGGTGTTGGAGGTGGCCGGCACGCCGTTGATGGAGTTCAGGGCCACCATCACTCCGCCGGCACCGGCGTCAATGGCTGCGCGGTAGGGCGGCAGGTAGTCCTGGTACATCTTCACCGGGCTCATGTCGACGATGTTGTAGTCGCGACCGCCCTCTACTGCGCCATACAGGGCGAAGTGCTTGACGCTGGCCATGATGCTGTCCGGCAAGGCCGGGCTCTGGCCCTGGTAGGCATTGACCATGACCTTGGCAATGCGCGAGACCAGGTAGGTGTCTTCGCCGAAGCCTTCGGAGGTACGGCCCCAGCGAGGATCGCGGGAGATGTCCACCATCGGCGCGAATGTGATGTCCAGGCTGTCGGCGCTGGCCTCCTTGGCGGCGATGCGCCCGGAGCGGCCGATGGCGTCCATATCCCAGCTGGACGCCAGGGCCAGGCTGATGGGGAAGATGGTCCGGTGGCCGTGGATCACGTCATAGGCGAAGAACATCGGGATCTTCAGCCGGCTGCGCATGGCCGCGTCCTGCATCGGCCGGTTTTCCGGGCGGGTGATGGAGTTGAAAGTGCCGCCGATATTGCCCGCGGCGATTTCCTTGCGGATCAGCTCACGGGGCATTTCCGGGCCGATGCTGATCAGGCGCAACTGGCCGATCTTCTCTTCCAGGGTCATGCGCTTGAGCAGATCGCTGATAAAGGCTTCTTTGTTTTCCAGGGGGACCGGGGCAGATTCGGCCAACACAGGGTGACTGGCCAGGCTGACCAGCAGGCCCAGCAAACACAGCTTATTCATGAATAGTGTTCTCAAGGGCTCAAGACCGACGCATGAGTGACGCGTCGAACAGCCAAAATTTAGGGAGCGGCTATTGTTGTTCAGATAAATCCAGCACACTTCTGAACTCTTTTTCGCGCTGGGCATCTTTTAGCCCATCAGCCCGATGCATTCCAGTGGCGCAGGCAGATTTTGCCCCACAGGATGTGTGAAACCGGGCAAAAGATTCTTTTCCATCAGGTTGTGCAAGGAGCCCCACCCATGAACATCACCCAAAGCCTGCGCTCGAGTTGGCCCATCGCTGCCCTGTTGCTGCTTACCAGCCTGCTCAGCGGCTGCGGCATCAACAACATTCCGACCCTGGACGAGCAGGTCAAGGCCGACTGGGGCCAGGTACAGAACCAGTACCAGCGCCGCGCCGACCTGATCCCCAACCTGGTGGAGACCGTCAAGGGCTACGCCAAGCACGAGGAAGCCACCCTGACCGCGGTGATCGAGGCGCGGGCCAAGGCCACTTCGATCCAGGTGGACGCCAGCACCCTGGACAACCCGGAAAAACTCAAGCAGTTCCAGCAGGCCCAGGACCAGTTGAGCGGAGCCCTGAGCCGTCTGATGGTGGTCTCCGAGCGTTATCCGGACCTCAAGGCCAACCAGAACTTCCTGGCCCTGCAATCCCAGCTTGAAGGCACCGAGAACCGCATCGCCGTGGCCCGTCGCGACTTCATCCTGGCGGTGCAGAAGTACAACACCGAGATCCGCACCTTCCCCGGCCGCCTGTGGCACAGCCTGATGTACAGCGACCTGCCGGTGCGTGAATCCTTCGAGGCCACCAGCCCCGACGCCGACAAAGCGCCGCAAGTGAAATTCTGATGAGCCACGGGCGGCGCGTGCTGCGAGGCGCGCTGCTGTGGCTATGGCTGGTGAGTGGCGCCGTGTTGGCGCAACAACCCGGGCCCACACCCACGGATGGGGTGCCGTTGCGTTCGTCGCAACCCGCTGTCCAGGTCGAGCCCGCACCGACCACTGCGACAGCGGCACCGATCGAACGGCTGTTTCCCAAGCTGACCGGGCGGGTGGTGGACACCGCGCAGTTGCTCACGCCATCCGCGCAGGTCTACCTGGCGCAGATGCTGGAACGGCTCGAGCAGACCACCACCGACCAGGTGGTGGTGGCCACGGTGCCGAGCCTGGGTGGCCACAGCATCGAGGAGTTCGGCCTGCAGTTGGGCCGGCACTGGGGGATTGGCCAGAAGGACAAGAACAACGGCGTCCTGCTGCTGGTGGCCAAGGACGATCGCAAGGTGCGGATCGAGGTCGGTTACGGCCTGGAGGGGCGGCTCAACGACATAGTGGCCCACTTCATCATCGATGGTTCGATCATTCCGTACTTCAAGGACGACCTGTATTCCTCGGGGATCATTGCCGGGGCCACGTCCATCGTGAACGTGCTGTCGTCCACCGACCGGCCGAGGCTGGTGTACCGCTCGGTGGAGAAAAGCTGGTACCAGGACATCGAGTGGATGTGGTGGTTCGAGAGGTTGTTCTACCTGGTGTTCGTCGGTGTACCGTTGTTCGGGTTCCTGACCCAATGGCGCAGCGGCAATGATTCGCCGGTTGTTGCCAGCGGCGATTCGGCCAGGCGCGAAACCAGGGTCGAGCGCGACGCAGGTTCGAGCAGCAGTGCGTTCGACTGGTTCGATTCCAGCAGTTCCAGCGCAAGCTCCAGTTCAAGCTCGGACAGCTTCAGCGGGGGCGGCGGCAGTTTTGGCGGTGGCGGGGCGTCCGGCAGTTGGTAGCACACGCGGACAAACATTAAGGATGAGGTGCTGATGCGACTTTATAAAATCGGCCTGGTGCTGTTGCTCTGGGTCTTTGCGGTCACGGCCCAGGCCGAGCTGAGGTTCCCGGCCCTGAGCGGGCGGGTGGTGGACGACGCGCAGATGATCGAGCCGACCATCAGCGCCCTGCTGACTCGGCAACTGCAAGCCCACGAACAGGCCACCGGCGAACAGTTGGTGGTGGTGACCCTGCCGGACCTGCAAGGCGCCAGCATCGAGGAATACGGCTACCAGTTGGGGCGTCACTGGGGCATCGGCCAGAAGGACAAGAACAACGGCGCGCTGCTGATCGTCGCTCGGGACGAGCGCAAGCTGCGCATCGAAGTGGGCTACGGCCTGGAGGAGCGCCTGACCGACGCCCAGGCCTCGGTGATCATCAACCAGGTGATCACCCCGGCGTTCAAGACCGGGCAGTTCAGCAAGGGCATCAGCGACGGGGTTTCGGCCATGCTCCTGGTGCTCGGCGGCACGCCGCTGGACGAGCCGGCCACGGCCTATGACAGCGGCGGCGAGAGCAGCGACCAGGACGATTTTGTCCAGCGTCACCCGTGGCTGTTCATCTTCATGGTGCTGCTGTTCATCCTGGTGGTGATAGTGGCGCAGGCGCTCGGGTTCATCACCACCACCAGCGGGCGCGGCGGTGACGGAGGCGGTGGCTTCGGCGGTTTTGGTGGTGGGTCCGGCGGCGGTGGCGGCTTCAGCGGCGGCGGTGGCAGCTTTGGCGGCGGCGGTTCCTCCGGCGGCTGGTAACTCAAAATAAGAAGTGGAAATCCAACGACATGGCATTACTCAGTGAATACGAACAACGGCAAGTGGCCGAAGCCATTGCCCGGGTGGAACAGCAGACCGACGCCGAACTGGTGACGGTGCTGGCCGCCCGAGCCGACGACTACGCCTATATCCCGCTGCTCTGGGCCAGCCTGCTGGCGCTGGTGGTGCCGGGGCTGGTGCACTACGCCACTGGCTGGCTGAACATGCACCTGTTGCTGCTGGCGCAATGGGCGACCTTTATCGTGCTGTGCCTGGTGTTTCGCCTACCCTGGATCACCACCCGGCTGATCCCGCGCTCGGTGCGCCATTGGCGGGCTTCCAACCTGGCCCGACGGCAGTTTCTCGAACAGAACCTGCACCACACCGTGGGCGGCACCGGGGTGCTGATCTTTGTCAGCGAAGCCGAGCGTTACGTGGAAATCCTCGTGGACGAGGGCATTTCCAAGCGTCTGGATAACAAGCAGTGGAACGGCATCGTGCGCAACTTTACCCAGCAAGTCCGCCAGGGCCAGACCCTGCAGGGCTTCCTCGACTGTATTGAAGCCAGCGGCGAGTTGCTCAAGACCCATGTGCCCCTGACCCAGATACGCAACGAATTGCCCAACCGCCTGGTGGTGCTCAACTGAGCCCACCGCCGTAGGAGCCGGCTTGCCGGCGAACAGGCCCCTGAGTCTTGCGCCGCCCTTGAGGACGCCTTCGCTGGCAAGCCAGCTCCTACGGCGGTGCGATATCGCTGTTGTTCATGCAGGAGCCGGCTTGCCGGCGAATGGCCTCTGAGCCTTGCACCGCCCTCGGGCGAGGATTTTTTACCGTCGAGTGAATAACTTCGTGCCCCGACGCGGCTTGCTCCCTAAAATACCTGCCACTCCCTGATTCACACCCCGCATCGCCCGAGGCACCTGCCCCCATGTCTGTGACCGCACCTTCCGCCCGTCCCGCGCCGGATCATCACGCCCAGTTCCTGCAATTGCTCGACACCAGCCTTGCGCAGAACGCCTTTATCAAGCTGGTACTGGCCAAGCACGTGGGCCCGGAGGCGGACCTGCAACGCCTGATCATCAAGCAACTGACGGTCAAGGAGCAGCCGTGCCTGTCCTTCGTCTACCGCTACAAGACCCGGGACATCACCAAGAACTTCTCCCTGGACGAAGGCATCGCCGCCATCGCTGGGCTGCTGCCGGCTTCGTTCAAGAACGCCCACCTGCTGACCCTGACCGACGAAGTGCAGCTCGAATACAGCAAGAAGGGCAAGAGTTCGCTGTTCAAGGGCAAGCCGCAAACCCAGCGCGATGTGCCGTCGGCCGAGCACAACCGCGAGAAGAACCGCTTTCTCGACCTGAGCCGGCCTTTCCTCGCCGATCTTGGGGTGACCAACAAGCAGCACGAACTGATCCCGGCCATGTCGCGCAAGTGGAAGCAGATCAACAAGTTCATCGAGGTCTTCAGCCACGCCCTGGGCAGCTCGCCGATCAAGCTCGATCAGCCGGTGCGGGTCGCGGACTTCGGCTCCGGCAAGGGCTACCTGACGTTCGCCATCCACGATTACCTGCGCAACACCCTCAAGGCCGAGGGCGAAGTCACCGGCGTCGAATTGCGCGAGGACATGGTGACCCTGTGCAACGCCGCCGCGCAGCGCCTGGAACACCCGGGCCTGGTGTTCAAGTGCGGTGACGTGCGCAGCGTAGCCCCCAGCCAGCTGGACGTGATGATCGCCCTGCATGCCTGCGACATCGCCACCGACTACGCGATCCACACCGGCATTCGCTCCGGCGCGGCGATCATCATGTGCTCGCCGTGCTGCCACAAGCAGATCCGCCTGCAGATCCAGAGCCCGGCGCTGCTCAAGCCGATGCTGCAATACGGTCTGCACTTGGGACAGCAGGCGGAGATGGTCACCGACAGCCTGCGAGCGCTGTTCCTCGAAGCCTGCGGTTATGAAACCAAGGTCTTCGAGTTCATCTCCCTGGAGCACACCAACAAGAACAAGATGATCCTGGCGGTCAAGCGCGCCGAGCCGGTTGACCCGACCCAGTTGCTGGCCAGGATCGAAGAACTCAAGGCCTTCTACCAGATCAGCGAACACTGCCTGGAAACCCTGCTCAAGGCCGACGGCTATCTGGGTTGAAGCCGCTGTAGTACCAGGCTATTACCCGGGCTGGCGCAATGGGACTACCTTGAGTACTCCTTCCGCCCACGTCTTTCCCTGAAAGGAGTCCACTCCATGGCCGCGAAAAAGATCCTCATGCTGGTTGGCGATTACGTCGAAGACTACGAAGCGATGGTGCCGTTCCAGGCCCTGCTGATGGTCGGTCATACGGTGCATGCCGTGTGCCCGGACAAGATCGCCGGGCAGACGGTGCGCACGGCGATCCACGACTTCGAGGGCGACCAGACCTACAGCGAGAAACCGGGTCACCTGTTTGCCCTCAACTACGACTTCGCCCAGGTCAGCTCCGCTGATTACGACGCCCTGCTGATCCCCGGCGGACGTGCTCCGGAATACCTGCGCCTGAACGCCAAGGTGCTGCAACTGGTCAAGGAATTCGACCAGGCCGGCAAGCCCATTGCCGCGGTGTGCCATGGCGCGCAACTGCTGGCGGCGGCGGGCATCCTCGAAGGCCGCGAGTGCAGCGCCTACCCGGCCTGTGCCCCGGAAGTGCGGCTGGCCGGTGGCACCTACATCGATATCCCGGTGACCGAAGGCCACGTCCAGGGCAATCTGGCCACCGCCCCGGCCTGGCCGGCGCACCCCAGCTGGTTGGCGGGTTTCCTCGGCCTGCTGGGCACCCAGATCACCTTGTAAGCGAGGACCGCGCCATGTGCGAGCTGTACGTCAAGGCCGACCCGATTCTCTACGAATCCCGTTCCCGCTCGCTGCGCATCTGTGGCGTGGTCACCACCTTGCGCCTGGAAAACCAGTTCTGGGACATCCTCAGCGAAATTGCCGAAGTGGACGGCATGACCACCAACCAGCTGATCGCCAAGCTGTATGAAGAGGTCATGGATTACCGCGGCGAAGTGGTGAATTTCGCCTCCTTCCTGCGGGTCAGCTGCACCCGCTACCTGAGCCAGCGGCGCACCGCCGCCCCTGACCTAAGCCTGGTACGGCGCAACGCACTGTAGCCGCTGCCGCAGGCTGCGAACGGCCCGCAGGGACGCGGGGTTCTGAAGGCCGCCGGAGGTTTGGCGGGGAATCGCCAAGCAAGGTCCTGCGGACCTTTGCGCAGCCTCGCGAGCTCGGCAGCGGCTACAGGGCTCAGCTGATTTTGCTGAGGAAGCCTGGTAGCTCCGGTTCCGGGAGCACCGACAGCACCTTGAGGCATTTCAGCATCCGCTGGCGGGCGCGTTGCAGGTGTTCGCGAAGGTTCAGGGCCGCGGCAAAGGCTGAGGGCTAGAGCCCCAGGCGTGCCAGCTGGCGCAGGTCGGCGATCACCGCCGGGTTGCCGCCTTCGAGCACATCCAGGCGCATTTGCGCGATCAGCGATTTGAGCAGCTCGGTCTGGGTCATCCGCGTCGCCTGCAGCAGGCGCGCGAGATCCTCGGCCACATAATGGTTGACCTTCAGCGACAGGCGTTTCATTGAATGGACCGCCGGCAGCTGGCGGGCCTCGGCCTGTTCGGCCAGGTAGGCGGTGAAAGTGCTATGCACCCGTTCCAGGCACGGGGCGACCCGGGCGCTGAAGTAGTAGCTGAAGAACAGTTTGCGCATCTGCACCCCGGCGTCCTGGATCACCGAGTGCATGGCGGCATCCAGAACATCCAGATAGACCGCGGGCAGCCGCGCCTCGATGGAGGTCAACGGGTGCTGGCGCGCGTCCTTGATCGCCGGCGTCGACTGAGGCGGAATGGCCACGGTGGTGGCGCACTGGTCGCAGACCCCCACCAGGATGTCCCGGGCCAGGCCGTTGCCGTCGCTGAAGGGGACGTCGCGCCGCAGGTAGGTAATGCCGACGATCTGTTGGCAATGCTCGCAGAGCGCCTTGCCCCGGTCGCCTTGCAGAAAGAGTTTCATGGGTTGCCCTCATCGGTGAACGCTGATGAACCACGTCTCTGGCTCGATAAAGTAGAACTTGATGTACCAGCCGGCCTTTTTCAGCACGTGGACCGCGATGCCTGGGACGCTGTGATGTGCGCTGCAACTGTGGTCCTGGCCCTTGCAGGCGCTGATGACCTCGATCAGTTGACCGGCCGAGACTTCGCCCGTGGCCAGCAGGTTCTTGACCTCGATCGAGCCGCGCGCGGCATGCAGATAGTCGCCATTCTGTAGTGCATTGATCAGGTCACGCCTGACCTTCCTGAAGCCTCTGTCCATGATGCTTTCTCGGTTGTACGACAGATGTCGTACATAATCAATGGGAAGTCGACTGAAAGCGCCCAAAGGCATTTCAGCGGTTTTCAGGGGGGAGTCGATCTTAGCCCGGCAGGAGCGGGCGGCAGGGCTTGGCTAAAGGCTTGCAATACATCCGTGATGGCCAACGGCTGGCCTGCTGCGGTGCGTCCGATGCACCGCAGCCAGTTGCCGTCAGAAGAAGCGGGTCACGCTGATCTTGGCGTTGCGTCCCAGGCTGGAGGCGTTCTCGCCGCTCAGCGGTGGGCGATAGTCACGGTTGAACATGTTGTCCAGGGTGAAGTTGACTTCGGTGCCCTTGAGGTAAGGCTGCTGGGGTTTCCAGTTGGCGAACAGGCCGTGCACGTTGTAGCGGTCGTTCTTGTACTGGTCCCAGTAGGCGTCGCCCAGGGCGCTGGCCGGGCCGCCGGCATAGAGGTCGCTGGGCACGCGGTCGGTCTGGCGCACCCACTGGCCCTGCCAGCCCACTTGCGCATCCCACTGTGGAATCTTCACCCCCAGGCTGGCCACCCACTTGCGTGGCGGGATGTCCCGGGCCCAGACGTTCGGGCCCCAGGGGTTGGTGTAGGCCCCTTCATGCTTGCCGGTGATCCATGAGTAGGACAGGGAGCCGAACAGGTAGGTCGAGTCGTAGAAGCTTTCCACCTCGAAGCCCTTGATGGTCAGGTCGCCGATGTTGCGATAAACCCCGATGGTCGGCTGGTTGCACACCTGGCCGATGCTCTTGCCGCTGGTGAGTTGCTCGGGGCAGCCGATCCCGAGGTTCTTCATGATTTCGTCTTTGATGGTGTTGTGAAACAGCGTGGTACGCACTTGTACGCGGTCGGCCTGGGTGAACACGTCGGCGAAGCTGGTGATGTTACCGGCGCGCAGGGCGGTGATGCGTTCCGGGTCGAGGTCGCGGCTGGTGGCGGAACGGGTGGAGGCGGCCGACTGGACCTCGTACTGCTCGTCGATCACCGGCGCGCGCCAGGTCTTGCTGTAGTCGGCGAACAGGGCGAATTGCGGAGTCACCGTCCAGAACGCCGACAGCCGAGGCGACCAGCCGGTGTAGGTCTTGTCGCCGTAGTCGTGGCCCGCCACCGGGTCGGGGCTGTTGTAGATCGGTGCGTCGTTCTTCTGGCCGCGGTTGCGCACATGGTCGTAGCGCAAGGACGGGGTCAGGGTGAAGTCCCCCAGGGTGATGGCGTCCTGGATGTAGAAGGCATTGTTGTCGACCTTGCCGTGGGGCATGAAGCCCGGCTGGTAGTGGCCGTAGTTGTACTTGGGCACTTCATAGGTCTTGCCCGGCATCCACATGTCCACTTCCCGGGTGTGCTTGCGGATCTGGATGCCATTGGTCAGCGCGTGTTCCAGCGGGCCGGTGCTGAAGCGGCTGGTGTTTTTCAGGGCCAGGATCTTGTCGTCATAGCCCACGGTGATCTTGCGGCCACCGGAGGCCGGCTGGAAGTAGGCGTTCGGCCCGCGTTCGTCGGTCTGGTCGGTGGTGGAGTCGGAGTACTTGGCCTCGAAGTCGATCCAGGGATTGTCTACGGGGGTGTACTGGTACTTGGCGATCCAGGTGGTGTCGATGGTATTGCGCTGGGCCAGGAAGCGGCGGGTGGCGCCGTCATAACCGTACTTGTTGATGTCGCTCTGGCTCGGCGGCGTCGGGTAGCTCTTGGCCGAGAAGGGCGCCCAGATGTCGCTGTTGGAACGCATGTAACTGAAGCCCAGGCGATGCTCGTCAGTCAGTTGCATGTTCAGCTTGAACAGCTCGCCCTCCATGTCCTGAGCGGTGTTGGGCAGGCGCTTGGGGTTGATCGGGTAGGCATTCTTCGGGTCGGGCTGGGCGCTGGCTATCTTCATGTCATCGCCGTCGCGCTTGGTCCAGTAGGCCAGGGCATCGAAGCGCTTATCATCGGTGCGGCCGTACACCGCGCCGGTGTAGGCCTGTTCGTGGCTGTTGCTGCTGTAGCCGTACTTGAGCATGGCGCCGCTGTTGCGCCCGTCTTGCAGCAGGTCGGGTGCGTCCTTGGTCTCCATGTGCACGGTGCCGCCGAAACCGCCATTGCCGGTCTCGGGGGAGTGCGGGCCCTTTTCCACCTCCAGGCGCTTGATCAGTTCCGGCTCGATGAACACCGAGCCCTGCTGGTAGCGTTCGAAGCCGCTCTTGGTGGCGCCATCGACGCTCATCGGCACGTCTTCGGCATCCCCCAGGCCCCAGATGTTGATGGTCTGGCCGCCGGGTTTCAGCGAGCCGCCCAGGCTGACCCCGGGCAGGGTGTCGATCAGGCTGACCACGTTGGTGGCCTGGTGGCGATCGATTTCCGCCTGGTTCAGGGTCGAGCGGCCAACACTGGCGGCGTCCACCTCGGTGCCGTTGCCGATCACGCTCATGGCCCCCAACTGCAGGGCCGAACCGCTGCTGAGGCTGGTCTCGGCAGGGCGCACGATGTAGGTGTTGTCGACCTTCATCAGATTGAACTGGCCGTTCTGCAGCAGGGCGCGGATCGCCTCTTCCGGGCTGTAGTCGCCTTGCAGGGCCGGGGCCTTGGCATTGCGCAGCAGTTGTTCATCGAACAGCAGCTGGATTTTCGCCTGCTGGGCGATCTGGCTCAGGGAGGCAGCCAGAGGTTGCGCCGGCAACTGGAAATGCAGCGGCCCGGCATGGGCCTGCAGGCTGAATGCCAGGCAGGCGGCGAGCAGGGTCGGGCGGGTACGGACTAACGGAACAGGCAAGAACGCGCGAAACATGACTTCCCCCAGAGCGGCTTAAAGGCCAAAAAGGCGCTGCGGACAGATCGCAGACAGGAGGAAGACGCGGCAGTGAAAAAAAACCTCATATGCGAATGCAAAATATTCTCATATAAAAAATTAGCGGGCTTCGATCTTCAGCTGACCGTTGGCCTGGACCCGGGTTTTCACCGGGATCAGGGCCGGTAGAGCCTTGACCAGGGCATCCGGATCGTTGACGTCGAGGTTGCCGGAAACCTTGTAGGCACCCAGCGGGCCCTCGGCCAGTTGTACCGGTTGCTGGCGGTACAGGTTCAACTCGTCCACCAGACTGGCCAGGTCGCGGTTGCGAAAGGCCAGGCGCCCGCTGCGCCAGTCGGCCACCTCGTCGCGGTCCAGGGTCTGTTGGCGCAAGGTGCCTTTTTGCAGGTCATAGGTGGCCTGTTGCCGAGCGCCCAGCAGGGTCAGCTCCCCGGGCTTGCCGTCCGGGCTGAAGGCCACCTGGCCGTGGGCCACGCTGACCACCAGTTGGCGCTGGCCGCGCCGCACGTCGAAAGCGGTACCCACCACACGCACCTTGGCCTCGCCGCTGTGCACCCACAGCGGACGTTCCTTGTCGGCGGCGACTTCCAGGTACAGCTGGCCCGCCTGCAAGTAGATGTTGCGCTGATGGGCGCTGAAATCGACGCTCACCTGGGTATTGGCATTGACGTACAAAGTGCTGCCGTCCGGCAGCTTGAAGGCTCGCGCTCCCTGTTCCTGGGCTGCGATCTGCTGCCGGTAGGGGGCCTGGGGCGTGCCCAGGTTGGCCGCCAGTACCGCGCACAGCAAAGCAGCGGCCACTGCCAGGGCCGGGCGCCAGAGCGGCGCCTTGCGCCGGGGGAGTGGCACCGGGCGGCTCAGTTGTTGCAGCTGCGCCAGGTCGTCCCACAGCTCCTCGAATTCGGCGTAGGCCCGGGCATGGGCCGGTTCACTGACCCAGCTCTCGAAGGCCTTGCGCGTGGCACGGTCCGGATCATTGCGGTTACGGGCGAACCAGCTGGCGGCCTGGGCATCGATCTGCTCGCTGTCGAGGTCGTCGTGGGTGCCGGGAAAGCGGGTCATTCAGGCTGCTCCTTGCCATTTTCTCGTTGTAGGTGCTGCTTGCAGTGCAGCAGGGCAAAGGCGATGTGTTTCTCCACCATGCTCACGGAAATCCCCATGCGTTCGGCGATCTGCGCCTGGCTCAGCCCTTCGAAGCGGTGCAGCATAAGGGCTTCGCGGCGGCGCGGCGAGAGTTGGGCGAGGACTTCTTTCAATTGTTCCAGGCGTTGCAGGCGCTGGGCGGCGGGCAGCGGCTCGTGCTGTTCGTCGGCCAGGGGCTCGCTGTCGAAATTTTCCTCGTGGCGGGCCTCGTGGTGCACCTTGGAGCGCACTTGCTGGCGCCGCCAATGATCGCGCAACAGATTGCGCGCCATCTGGAACAGGAAGGCCCGGGGCTGCTCGACCTGGGCCCGATCACGGTAATCGAGCCATTGGGTGAACACGTCCTGGGTCATGTCCGCCGCGTCGCTGGCGTTGTCCGTGCGTTTACGCAGGAAATGCAGGATGTCCGCATAGAACCCGCGAACAGAGTCCGCCGACGCAGAGTCGGTCTTGGAGCGAGACATGGATATCCTTCTTGACGACGCGGTGAGCACAAGGTCGCGAATGATATCGAGAATTATTGCTATTTGTCACTTGGGCAGATTGACGATCAACCGGCACCGCCTACGCGTCCGAAATACCCCTCCTCGCAGGAGCGGTCTTGCAGCGAAGGCGACCTTGCGAGCGATGCCAGGCTTGCGGCCTCTTCGCCGGCAAACCGGCTCCTACAAGGGTAAGCAAGGCCTGTAGGAGCTGGCTTGCCAGCGAAAGCCCCCACTAAGGCTCAGATCACGAAAAAACCGTGGGTGCCGTCGCGCCGCAGTTGTTCTACCAGACCAAACTCCCAGTCCAGGTAACCCTGCATGGCCTCCCTGGGGTTGTCGGTGCCCTCATAGGGCCGGCGGTAGCGGTCGATCCGCGGCGAGGCCAGTTGCTGACGGCTTTCCTCGAGGGGCAGGCCGGCTTCGATCCAGGCCGCGGTGCCACCGCTCAGGAGAAACACCGGACGCTGGGTCAGGGCCTGCAATTGCGGCACCACAAAGCGCGCCAGCAGACTGCTGCCGCAGGTCAGGACAAACCGCTCGGGCTGGGGCAACCGGGCCAGGGATTCCTGCAGTTGGCTGGGCAGGGCCCACCAGGCGCCGGGGATATGACGTTGCACGTAGTTGGCGCTGGCGGTGAAGTCCAGCACCAGGGTGCCGGGTTTCTCTAGCCAGGCGGCGAGGGTCCGAGGGCTGATTTCTTCGGCCGGCGAGGTATCCGGCAGCGGCGCCTGCCAGGGACCGCGTACGCTGAAGTCGCTGTCGCGCAGGCCGTCGAGCACCGCCACCTGCCAGCCCATCTGGGCCAGCCAGGACGCGCTCATGTTGGCGCGCACGCCGTCGTTGTCCACCAGCACCAGGCGCGCACCGCGAACGCTGGCGAAGTGATCGGTTTCCTGCACCAGTTGTCCCCCGGGCGTGGAGCGAGCCCCCGGCAGGTGGCCGGCGGCGAATTCCTCCGGAGTGCGTACATCGAACAGATAGCTGGTGCGCTTGGGATCGGCTTGCCAGCGCCGCCACTGGGCGAGGTCGATGCGTGCCACGTCAGCCCGATCCGCTACCGCCCGCGCTGCTGTTTGCGCCTGCGCCCGCTGGTCCTCATTCACCGCCTTGAAGCGGCGGTTCTGGCCGTGCTCCAGTTTTTGCCCGGCCAGGGTCCAGCCGATGGTGCCGTTGCGCAGGGCCGCCACCGGATTGGGAATGCCGGCGTTCACCAGGGACTGTGTGCCGATGATGCTGCGGGTGCGTCCGGCACAGTTGACCACCACTCGGGTGCGTGGATCGGGGGCCAGCTCACGCACCCGCAGCACCAGTTCGGCGCCGGGCACGCTGGTGCTGCCGGGGATGCTCATGGTCTGGTACTCGTCGAAGCGCCGGGCATCCAGTACCACCAGGTCGGCCTGCTGGTCGAGCAGCGCCTGGAGTTCCTCGGCGGCCAGGGACGGAGTGTGGCGCTCGGCTTCCACCAGTTCGCCAAAGGCCTTGCTCGGTACGTTGACGTCCTTGAACAGCTCACCGCCGGCGGCGCGCCAGCCCTCCAGGCCGCCTTCGAGCAGGGCGATATCGCGGTAGCCCAGTTGCCCCAGGCGGGTCGCGGCGCGCTGGGCCAGCCCTTCGCCCTGGTCATAGAGGGTGATCGGGGTGTCGCGCCGGGGGATGCGCGCATAGACCTCCAGCTCCAGTTTCGACAGCGGGATATTGGCGGCGAACAGCGGGTGGGCTTCGGCGAAGGGCGCCTCTTCGCGGACATCGATCAGCGCCAGTTCCTGGCGCTCGAGCAGGGCCTGACGGATCTGCGCCGGGCTGCGGGTAGGGAAATCGGTCATTGCAGGGGCTCCTTCGACAAGTCCCAGAGGTTAGGCAGCAAGCGGTTGGAATAACCGGAGACAAAGGGCTTCTCGTGACCTTCGGGGGTGTACACGGCCCGTCGTACCGCGCCGATGTTGGCGCCGTACACATGGATGCTGATGGACACCCGGTCGGCGTAGGCGTTGCTCACCTGATGGATGTCGCCAATGCGCGGCGACACCGCTTCCACTTGCCCCGGTACCAGGCGAATCGGAGCCCCCGCAGGTTGCAGGCGGCCGTCCGCCAGGCGTTCGAACCCCTGGGAGTCTTCGGCGCCGCGGAGCATGCCGATCAGGCCCCAGACCCGGTGATCGTGGATCGGCGTGCGCTGCCCCGGACCCCAGACAAAACTGACGATGGAGAAGCGCTGGCGCGAGTCGGCATGCAGCAGGAATTGCTGGTAGCGCTGCGGGTCCGGCTGGGCGAAATCATCGGGCAGCCAGTCGTCCTGGCTCACCAGGCGCTGCAGCAGGTCGGCGCCGTGCTCCAGTATCCGGTCCTCGTCGGGATGGCCGTCCAGCAGCTCGGCCAGGGCGGCGATGAAGTCCCGCAGGCGGGCGAAGTTGGGTGTATCGATAGCGACTGTTGCGGCGTTGTGGGGCATGGGCTCCCTCCGTGGACACAAGGCAAATGACGCGAACTACACGGGCGAGCTAAAAGGTATTATTCTTCTCGAACATTTTTCCAGTCATTTATTATGCGAAAAAAGAATGAAGATAGATGATCTGAACGCGTTCGTGGCGGTGATCCGCTGCCAGACCATCAGCCAGGCGGCCGATGCCCTGCAATTGACCCAGCCGGCCATCACCCGCCGGGTGCAGAATTTCGAGGAAGCCCTGGGGGTGGAGTTGCTGGACCGCAACACCAAGCCGCTCAAGCCCACCAGCATGGGCTTGCGGGTTTACGGCCAGTGCCTGGAAGTGCTGCGCAGCATCGATGCCCTGAACGAGCTGGTGGCCAATGACGGCGCCCCCAGCGGCGCCCTGCGCATCGGTGTGCCGCAGACCATTGGCGATGTGGTGCTGCTGGATGCCCTGAGCCAGCTGAAGAACCTCTATCCGCAGTTGCAGACCTCGGTGGCCACGGGGTGGGGCAGCCACCTGCTGAGCAAGGTCGAGAACGGCGAGCTGGACGTGGTGGCCGCGCTGTTTCCCGCCGGCAAGGTGTTCCCCGAAGGGGTGGTGGGGCGCTCCCTGGGCAGCATGAATCTGGTGGTGGTGGCGGCCAAGGGCGAGGTGCGCAAGCGCTCGTGCAAGCTGGCCGACTGTTACCAGCGCGGCTGGGTGTTGAATCCCGATGGCTGCGGTTTCCGGGCGGGCCTGCAACGAGCGTTGAGTGCCCAGGGCCTGACCTTGCAGATCAATCTGGAAACCTTCGGCACCGAGCTGCAACTGGGGCTGATCGCCAATGGCCTGGGTTACGGCCTGGTGCCGCTGCCGCTGCTGGAAAACAGCAGCCACCGGGACAAGCTGGAGATTGTCCCGGTGAGCGACTTCAAGCCGGTGATCGACCTGTGGCTGGTGCACCCACGCTTCCTTGGCAACCTGCAGGAGCCGGTGAGTCTGTTCGGCGAAATGGTCGCAGCTCGCGTCGGCTAGCCAAGGGTGCGGCGCAAATCGGCGGTAGGAACTGGCTTGCCAGCGAAGGTGCCGGCAAGGGCGGCACAAGGCTCTACGGCTTTTCCGCCGGCAAGACGGCGCCTACGGGTTTATCCTTTGTTTGCATATATATCTATTTGATGAATGCATTTTTTGTATATTAAGTTAGAACCAAAACGAATTTCACGGACGTTTTTTATGTAGTTAGCATGGGGCTCGAACGCGCTGAAATAGGGATGTTGAAATGCCTGCGCAAGCCCCGCTTTCCTTGTATTCCCGCTGGACCGAGCGCCCCGGAGTGAAGTTCCTGGGCAATCTATCGCTGCGCTTGATCAGCCCGCTGTTGCTCCTGCTGCTCTGGGAACTGGCCTCCCGCAGCGGGCTCTTGCCGACACGGATCATCGCCGCCCCCAGCACCATCGGCGACACCCTGTGGCAGATGCTCGGCAGTGGCGAGTTGGGCGGGCATCTGTGGGTGTCCCTCAAGCGCGCCCTCAGCGGACTGGCCATCGGCGTCAGCCTTGGCACTGTCCTGGCCCTGCTGGCGGGCCTGTCCCGGCGTGGCGAGATCGCCATCGACTCGCCGATGCAGATGCTGCGCACCCTGCCATTCCTGGCCATCGTGCCGCTGTTCATTCTCTGGTTCGGCGTGGGCGAGACGCCGAAGATCGCGCTTATCGCCCTGGGCACCACCTTTCCTATCTACCTCACCCTGTTCTCCGGTATCCGCAGCCTGGATCCCAAGCTGCTGGAGGCGGCGACCCTGCTCGGCCTCAAGCGCTGGGAGCTGGTTCTCCACGTGATCCTGCCCGGGGCCTTGCCGGCGTTCTTCGTCGGCCTGCGCTACGCCTTCGGCATCAGCTGGCTGGGGCTGGTGGTGGTGGAGCAGATCAACGCCAGCGCCGGTATCGGCTACCTGGTCAACGACGCCCGGGACTTCATGCGTACCGACGTGATCGTCATCTGCCTCTTGGTCTACAGCGTGCTCGGCCTGGGCATCGACGGGCTGGTGCGCGGCCTCGAACGTTGCGCCCTGGCCTGGCGCCCGACCTTTATCAGGAACTGACCATGACTGTGTCATTGCCCCAGCCGCGCCCCGTGCGCGCCGCCGTTGAATGCCGTGGGGTGACCCGACGTTTTGCCGGGCAGGCGGTACTCGACGGCCTGGACCTGGACATTGCCCCGGGGGAGTTCGTCGCCCTGCTAGGCAGCAGCGGTTCGGGCAAGACCACTTTGCTCCGGGCCCTGGCCGGGCTGGAGCCCATCGATGAGGGGCAGTTGCAGGTGCCCGCGGCCATGGCCGCGGTGTTTCAGGAGCCACGGCTGATGCCCTGGAAGCGCGTGTGGCGCAACGTTGCCCTGGGCGTGCGCGGGGCTGGGGTCCGCGAGCGGGCCGAGGCGGCGCTGGGCGAGGTCGGGCTGGCCCATCGGTTGGGCGCCTGGCCCGGCACCCTGTCCGGCGGCGAGGCCCAGCGCGTGGCCCTGGCCCGGGCCCTGGTGCGCGAACCGCAGCTGTTGCTGCTGGATGAACCCTTCGCCGCCCTCGACGCCTTGACCCGAATTCGCATGCATCAGCTGATCATCCGCCTCTGGCGCGCGCACACCCCGGCGGTGCTGCTGGTGACCCACGATGTCGATGAGGCCTTGCTGCTGGCCGACCGGGTGCTGGTGTTGGCCAACGGGCAAATCGCCGAACAACTGCCGATCCGCCTGCCGCGTCCGCGTCAGGCGTCCACCCCGGGGTTCCAGCAACTGCGCGCGCGGCTGCTGCAACTGCTGGGGGTCGAAACCGAGGCCGAGCCGGCCGTCAGCGTCTCCCACCCCTTGAGCAGGACTGCCAGCCGATGAGCCTTTCCAGCGTGCAACCGTCTCCGTCCGTGTCCCGTCGCGTCCCTGATCCGGATTCCAGCGAGTTCGCCGACTTGCTGCAGCAGTTGAGCGAAGAGTTCGCCGCCACCGCGGCCCATTACGATCGCCACAGCGAGTTTCCCCACGCCAACCTGCAGCGCCTGCACCAGCATGGCCTGCTGGCCCTGACCGTGCCCCGGGCCCTGGGTGGCAGCGAGGCGACCCTGGCCCAGGCGCGGCGGGTGATCGGCGCCGTGGCCCAGGGCGAACCTTCCACCGCGCTGGTGCTGGTGATGCAGTACCTGCAGCACACGCGGCTGCAACAGAACAACGCCTGGCCCCTGCATCTGCGTCAGCAACTGGCCCGTGAAGCGGTACAGGACGGCGCCTTGATCAATGCCCTGCGGGTCGAGCCGGATCTGGGCACCCCGGCCCGTGGCGGTTTGCCCGCGACCCTGGCGCGGCGGGTCGAAGGTGGCTGGCGGCTCAATGGGCGCAAGATCTACTCCACCGGCATTCCCGGGCTGACCTGGCTGGCGGTCTGGGCCCGCAGCGATGACCCGGAACCGCAGGTGGGCACCTGGCTGGTGCACCGCGACAGCCCCGGGATTCGTATCGAGGAAACCTGGGACCACCTGGGGATGCGCGCCACTGGCAGCCACGACGTGATCTTCGACGAGGTGTTCGTGCCCCTGGAGCAGGCGGTGGACATCCAGCCGGCCAACGTTCCTCGTCCTTCCGAACTGGACAGCAAGGGTGTGCTCTGGCTGGCGGTGCTGCTGTCGGCGATCTATGACGGCGTGGCCCGGGCCGCCCGCGACTGGCTGCTGGGCTGGCTGGCCCAGCGCACCCCGGCCAACCTTGGTGCGCCGCTGTCGAGCCTGCCGCGTTTCCAGGAACTGATCGGGCGCATCGATGCCTTGCTGTTCAATAACCGGGTGCTGCTGGATGCGGCCGCCGAAGGGCGGATCGCCCCGGGGGAGGCGACCCAGATCAAGTACCTGGTGACCAGTAACGCCATCAGCGCCGTGGAGCTGGGCATCGAGGCCATCGGTAATCCCGGGCTGGCCCGGGGCAACCCCATCGAGCGGCATTACCGTGATGTGCTGTGCAGCCGGATTCACACGCCGCAGAACGACGCGATCCTTGGCGCCGTGGGCCGCGCCGCCTTTGCCTTGCCCAGCCGGGGAGCCCAGGTGTGACGCGCATTGCCAGCCAGCTCGACGAGGGCTTCAACCAGCAACTGCGCCAGTCGCTGCCAGGCGTCGAGGTGCTGAGCCTGCCCCGAGGGCTGCCCAGTGATCTGCCCGGGGATATTCAGGTACTGCTGGCGGCGCCCCACGCCGATTTTCGTGATGCTCCAGAGCCGCCTGCGGGCTGGCCCTTCGGCCTGCGCTTCGTGCAATTGGTGACCTCGGGCCTGGATTATTTCCCCCGCTGGCTGTTCCAGGGGCTGCCGGTGGCCAGCGCCCGGGGCAGCACCGCCGAGAGCATTGCCGAGTTTGCCCTGGCGGCGATCTTCGCCGCCGCCAAGCAACTGCCCCAGGTGTGGATCGAGCGCGCCGAACACTGGCAGCAACGGCCGCTGGCCTCGGTGGCCGGCAGCACCCTGGGGCTGTTCGGCTTTGGCAGCATCGCCCGCGAACTGGCACCCAAGGCCCAGGCCCTGGGCATGCAGGTGCTGGCCCTGCGCCGTTCGGCGCAGCCGTTCGAGGTGCCCGGGGTTCGACCGGTGGCCGACCTGCATCAACTGTTCGCCCGGGCCGATCACCTGCTGCTGGCGGTGCCCCTGACCGAGCACACCCGGCGGATCATCGACGCCGATGTCCTGGCGGCGGCCAAGCCCGGGCTGCACCTGATCAATATCGCTCGCGGTGCGCTGATCGATCAGCCGGCGCTGTTGCAGGCCCTGGATACGGGGCGCATCGGCCTGGCCAGCCTGGACGTGGCCGACCCCGAACCGCTGCCCGCGGGCCACGCGTTTTATCGCCACCCGCGGATTCGCCTGTCGCCCCACACCTCGGCCAATTCGCCACGGGTCTACCTGAATATCGCCCGCTTGCTGGGGCGCAATCTGCAGCACTGGGGCGATGGCTTGCCCCTGGAGAATCCGGTGGAGATCCAGCGTGGCTACTAACACACGGTTCCAGCCTTGGCCTGCAGCGCTTCGTGTAGCCGCTGCCGTAGGCTGCGCACGGCTCCGCAGGAGACGCAGGGGGGCTTGAGGTCGCTAAAGGTTCGGCGGGAGATCGCCAAGCAAGGCCCTGCGGGCCTTTTCGCAGCCTCGCGGGCTCGGCAGCGGCTACAGGTCCAGTGCCGGGACGGGATTTGTGTAGCCGCTGCCGCAGGCTGCGCACGGCCCGAAGGGACGCGAGGTTCTCAAGGTCGCTGAAGGTTCGGCGGGAGATCGCCAAGCAAGGTCCTGTGGGCCTTTTCGCACAGGGTGTTGATGACAACTTCAAGGAGAGCGGACATGACCGCACATTTTCGTCCCGCGGTGTATGACTTGCCCCGCGATGGCCATACGGTGTTTCGCTGGGAGCACCCGCCCCAGCAGGCCACGGTCGAGCTGGAGCGCCGGCAGCGCAAGCAAAGCCTGGCCGCGGCCTTTAGGGTGTTCGCCCGGCTGGGCTTCGACATGGGCGGCGCCGGGCATATCACCGTGCGCGACCCGGGGCGCCCGGACCATTTCTGGGTCAACCCGGTGGGGGTGTATTTCGGCCATGTGCGGGTGTCGGACCTGCTGCTGGTCAATCCCGAAGGCGCGGTGATCGAAGGCGAGGGCGCGCTGAACCTCGCCGCGTTCGCCATTCATGCGGCGTTGCACGAAGCCCATCCCGAAGTGGTGGCCGCAGCCCATGCCCATTCGCTGCATGGCAAGGCCTGGTCGAGCCTGGGGCGTCTATTGGACCCGCTGACCCAGGACGCCTGCGCTTTCTATGAAAGACACGGGCTGTTCGACAACTTCTCCGGGGTGGTGCTGGAGGCCAGCGAAGGCGCGCGGATCGCCGCCGCGTTGCAGGGGCACAAGGCGCTGATCCTGCAGAACCATGGCCTGCTCACCGTGGGTGAAACCGTCGAGGCGGCGGTGTGGCGTTTCATCGCCATGGACAACGCCGCCCAGACCCAACTGCTGGCGCAAGCCGCCGGCACCCCGCGACTCATTCCCCACGAGGTGGCGCGCCACACCGCGCGCCAGGTTGGCAGCGAGTTCGGTGGCTGGTTCAGTTTCCAGCCTTACCGCGAGCGGATCGTGCGCGAAGAACCGGATTTTCTCGATTAAGGATCCTTGCCCATGCAGCGTCGTCACTTTCTCCAACTCTCGGCCCTGGCCGGCCTGGCCGCCGCCTTGCCGCGCCTGGGCCTGGGGGCCGCCGTGGACCTGTCCGGGGTCACCCTGAATGTCGCCACCTACAAGGGCGCGGCGCCGAGCTTCTTCACCGAGGCGGGCATCGAGCCGCCGCCCTACAAGGTCAGGTACGCCGAGTTCACCGGCGGCAACCTGAGCTTCGAGGCCCTGGTCAGCGGCACCCTGGACATCTCGCCGATGAGCGAGATCCCGCCGATCTTCGGCATCAAGAACCACGCCCCGGTGAAACTGATCGCGGTGCTCACCGGCGACGTCAACAACCAGGCCTTCATTGTGCCCAAGGGCTCTGCGGTGCAGTCGGTGGCCGAGCTCAAGGGCAAGCGCATCGGCTACATCCGCTCCACCAGCTCGCACTACTTTCTGCTCAAGGCGCTGAAGGAACAGGGCCTGGGCTTTGCCGACATCGTGCCCATGGCGCTGACCCCGCAAGACGGTTTCGCCGCCTTCCAGAACGGCGCCCTGGATGCCTGGGTCAGCTTCGGCTACTTCATCCAGCTGGCGGAACTGCGGGCCGGGGCGCGGGTGCTGAAGACCGGCCAGGGCTACCTGTCCGGCAACTATGTGATTGCCGCCAATCAGCAGAGCATTGCCGATCCGCTCAAGCACGCGGCGATCACCGACTACATCCTGCGCGAGTACCGCGCCTGGCAATGGATCGCCAGCCACCCCGAGGAATGGGCCACCAAGAGCGCCAAGATTCTTGGCATGCCCCGGGAAGTGTTCCTGGCCCAATACCGCGCCCAGAGCGGCCCACGACTGTTGCAACCGGTGGACGACGCTGCCGTGAAGTCCCAGCAGGACGTTGCCGACCTGTTCTTCGAAGCCGGCGTCCTGCCCCAGCAACTGGATGTTTCCGGCCTGTGGGACCGCAGCTTCCACTGGTCCTGACCCCTTGTAGGAGCCGGCTTGCCGGCGAATAGGCCCCTGAGCCCTGCAACGATCTCGGGGTCGCCTTCGCTGGCAAGCCAGCTCCTACGGTCCGATGGGGCGATTTCTTTGATTGGCCAGGAGGCCCGATGTCTTCTCGAACCTTGCTCTGTCTGGCGCTGGTCAGCCCCTGGGCGTTGGCCGCGAGCCCGGCGCAATCGTTGCACCAGCGCCTGACGGTGCTCGACAGCCACCTCGATACCCCGATGCAATTGGCCCGCCCTGGCTGGGACATCACCCAGCGCCATGACTACCGGGATGATCTGTCCCAGGTCGATCTGCCACGGATGAAAGAGGGCGGCCTGGACGGCGGGTTCTGGGCCATCTTCACCCCCCAGGGCCCGCTCAATGCCGAAGGCCGGACCCTGGCCAGCGAGCATGGCCTGGCGGTGCTCACGCGGATTCGCGACCTGATCGCCGCCCACCCCGAGGACTTTGCCCTGGCCCTGAGCGCCGCCGATGTGCCGGCGATCATCGCCCGTGGCCAGCGCGTGGTGTTTATCAGCATGGAAAATGCCGAGCCCCTGGCAGCCGATCCCGGGCGCTTGCTCACTTACCATCGCCAGGGCCTGCGCATGCTCGGCCTGGTGCACTCGGCCAACAACGATTTCGCCGACTCGGCCACCGCCTTGCCGCAGTGGCACGGCCTGAGCCCGGCGGGACGCGAACTGGTGGCCGAGGCCAATCGCCTGGGCATCCTGCTGGATGTGTCCCATGCCTCGGATCAGGTATTCGACCAGGTCCTGGCCCTGTCCAGGGCGCCGATCATTGCCTCGCACTCCAGCAGCCGGGCGATCACCGCCCATCCGCGCAACCTGGATGACCAGCGCCTGCGCCAGCTGGCGGCCAGGGGCGGAGTGGTGCAGGTCAACACTTTCCCCAGCGACCTGATCGACCGTGCGCCCAACCCCGAGCGCGACAAGGCCCTGGGACCGCTGTACCGCGAGTTTCGCCTGGCGGCGAGCCTGAGCCCGGTGCAGGTGGCGGACCTGGCCGAGCGGATTCGTCAGGTCGAGGCGCGTTACCCGCAGCCCAGGGCCAGCCTGGACGACTACATGCGCCACCTGCTGCACATCCTGGACGTGGTGGGGCCGGACCATGTGGGCATTGGTGCCGACTGGGATGGCGGCGGCGGGGTGCAGGGGCTGGAGGATGTGACGCAGCTGGCGCGAATCACCGAACGCCTGCTGGCGGCGGGTTACAGCGAAGCGGATCTGGCGAAGATCTGGGGTGGGAATCTGCTGCGGGTGCTGGCTGCGGCGCAGGCCGTTAGCGCTGGTTAGGAGGCTGACTGTATCAGGCCAGATGAAAGGCTTGTCTGATTCGCCAAATCATCTGTTGCAGGCTTTCTGTCAGCCCTATGGCGGCAGGGTCCACGGCTTGTTCGGCAAGTTGCAGCAGGAACTGCTGCAGATCTTCAGCTATCGGGCCGGGCAGGTGGGTTGAGTGGGGGGCAAGCAGGACCGAGAGGCTCAAGATATCGTTACGGTGTTTACGAATGTTCTTGCTGTCGATCCGCTCCCCTTTGCCCAGACGCTCGGTCAGGTTCAGCCAGGCATGGGCCTTGAGGGGAATCAGCCGATCCGCCCCGATGTGGGTGATAGCGTCGATCTGCTGCATGCCCGCGCGTAAAAAGTCGTAGTACTGGTCGTTGAGCAAGATGGCCGAAAGGCTTGAGACGGCCTCGTCGACAGGAATAGGACTCAAGGTTGCGTCCTCTGCCAGATCGATGCCTGCCGGGCTGCGTGAGAACAGTTCGATCTGTACAGGGAAGCGGGTATCGGCCGGCGCCATGAAACGATAGAAAATCGGCCTTTGGTCATTGCGTTGCTTTATCTGATAGCCGCCGGCTCTGACAAACTCCCAGAACCGAGCGACAAACGAAGGGTCCAGCGCTTCGATGATCAGGACGATGTCCAGGTCTCGGGTGGCTCTGAACGCCTGGCCGGCTTCTTCCATGCTCAGGTAGGCGGCCACGCCTCCGATCATCACGTAGCGGTCTGCGTAGTCGGTGAAGTACTCACGGAAGCGATCTAGCCCCCTTACCATTTCAAGTCTCCTTCCACTTGGCTCAAGCCGATCTGGATCCTTTCATCCTTGCTGTCCTGCAAGCTCAGGAGCAGCGAGAAAGGATCGACACAAGCATCCATAGCCCGAGCATAGACGGTGGGTTCGTAGGACCAGATCTGCAACGCGCAGACGGCGTCCTCGGGGGCAACTTCGCTCAGCGCCGGGGAGTCCTTCAGGAGCGTGCCCAGGGTTTCACTGGAGCAGG
Organism: Pseudomonas sp. B21-059; assembly: GCF_026016285.1. Lineage (NCBI taxonomy): Bacteria > Pseudomonadati > Pseudomonadota > Gammaproteobacteria > Pseudomonadales > Pseudomonadaceae > Pseudomonas > Pseudomonas sp. B21-059. The sequence continues at coordinate 1,530,569 of NZ_CP087201.1, forward strand.
CGTAAACTGGCAGCCGGGGTTCCATCAGCAGGCTGTGCTTGTTCAGCGCAGACTCGCCTGCCAATAGCAGTGGCGTGTGATTCAAGTGCGGGATCTGGTTCAGCCACAGGGTCTTTTTCAAGGGGGAGCGCATGTGCTTCCTGGCGTCTTCCCAGAGTTGATGCGACGAAATCTGGATCTCGATATGGGCTTGCCGGTCGTTGTGTACCACGATCAAAGCCAGGTCTTTCAGCTCTTTGACGGCGCGGGAAACGGTCATCTTGGAGTACTTGAACGGGTAGCCCAGCGTCGATTGGGAAAACTGCAACGAGGGCGGCGAGGGGTTCATCAACAGGTGGATCAACATGGCCTGAGTGGCCGGACTCATGAGCGTGATTTTTTCCTGCCGGGCGCGGAAGTACTCCCTCAGATCAAGCCCCAGTTCGGGGATGAACAGCTGGTTGCCGGGGACGATGAACTGCACGCCTTTGTCAATCAGGCGCTTGCGCTCATAGGAGGCCAAAGCCTCGGCCACGAAGATCAGGGGGGCCTGGGTCAGTTTGCGCAGCGTATCCATGTGCTTTTTCACCTCCGGCAAGCTGGCCGATTGCTGCGGGTTCTCCAGCAAGACCACGCAGGTTTGTCCGAGCAGGGTCATGTGCAGAAGGCAATAGTGGCTGGTGAGGTAGTAGGGAAGGCTGGGGGCCTGATCCCAGGGACTGAAGCTTGGGGTATCGCCGAGCACGGTCTCGATGTAGGAAGCAAGCGCAGGCAGTTGGGGGGCCGCGTGCTGGAGTTCAGAGTTCATCGCTGGTGTCCTTTTAACATGATTTTTGAACGGTATCATTTACGGTGTTACCGTTCAATAAGTATGTTACAGGCGGCTTTTTCCTGTGCAGGTCCTCTCTCCAAGGGGGATTGTCTTGCGACTGGCTAGTCACTGTCGTTCATGCGTCTTGTGCAATATTTGCGCGGCTGAATATGAAACAAAGTAATATTTGCATATGCTTAAAATGTATTTCTCTTATTAAATGAGCGCCCCTAGGATGGCTTCCCATAGACCCAAGTGACTGCATAAGTCCACGGGCTATAACCGAACGCACTATCCATTCGCAGCAGGGAGCGCTGGCATGCCACTGACCAGAAGACAATTGATCGCCCGTATCGCCGCTGTCGGCGGGGTGCAGGCGGCGAGTGCGGTCATGGGCCTGTTCGGCGTGCCGGGCAACGCCGAGGCCTTCGAGGAGAACTATGCGTCGCTGCCCACAGCCGCCGTGGGCAAGGGCGCTTCGGTGGTGGTGATCGGCGCTGGGATCGGTGGTCTGGTCAGTGCCTATGAGCTGAACAAGGCCGGGTTCAAGGTCACGCTGCTGGAAGCCCGGGACCGGGTCGGCGGGCGCAACTGGACCGTGCGCCGCGGCGATCGGGTGGAATACAGCGACGGCAGCGCGCAGGTCGCCGAGTTCGATGACGGTTTCTATCTCAATGCCGGGGCCGGTCGCTTGCCCAGTCACCATCAACTGATGCTCGGCTACTGCCGCGAGCTGGGGGTCGAACTGGAGGTGCTGGTCAACACCAGTCGCAATGCCTTGGTGCGTCCGGACCTGAACCAGCCGGCCCTGCAGATCCGCCAGGCGGTCAATGACAGCCGCGGGCACTTTTCCGAGCTGCTGGCCAAGGCGGTCAATCGGCATGCCCTGGACCAGGAGTTGACGGCGGCCGATCGCAGCAACCTGCTGAGCTTCCTGAAAACCTGGGGCGATCTCTCGGACAAGCTGGAATACCTGGGATCGGCCCGCTCCGGCTACAAGGTCTGGCCCGGCGCTGGTGACCAACTGGCGCAGAAGAACGATCCGCTGCCGTTGCAGACCCTGCTCAACCCGGCGCTGACCACCGCGCTGATGATCGATGAATACCCGGAATTCTCGCCCACCATGTTCCAGCCCGTGGGTGGCATGGACCGCATTCCCCTGGCCTTTGCCCGACGCTTGCAGGGGCAGTTGCGGCTGCACAGTGAGGTGCGTTCCATCACCAATCACAGCGACAGCGTCGAGGTGGTCTACCTGGATCGCCGCAGCGGCCGCACCCAGAGCCTGAAGGCCGACTACGTGATCAGTTCCTTGCCCCTGCCGCTGTTGGCCAAGGTGCAGAACAACTTCAGCGCACCGGTACGCGAGGCTATTGCTGCGGTGCAGTTCGGCTACGCCAACAAGGTGGCCTGGCAGTCGCGGCGCTTCTGGGAAAGCCAGTATCAGATCTACGGCGGGCTGTCGTTCATCAATCAGGAAGCCTCTGGGCTGTGGTACCCCAGCGGTGGTTTCAACCAGGCCGAGGGGGTGCTGGTGGCGGCCTACAACAACGGTGAAACCGCGCGCAAGTTCGGGGAGAAAACCCTGGCCCAGCAGATCGAGATTTCCCGTCAGGCAGTGGAGCTGCTGCACCCCGGCCACAGCCATGAACTGCGCAAGCCACTGGTGATTGCCTGGGGCAAGATCCCCTACAACTTCGGCCCCTGGATCAGTCATGAAGTGGCCGAGCCGGACTACAGCCTGCTCAACCAGCCCCAGGGGCGGGTCTACCTGACCAGCGACGGCCTGGCCCACAGCGGCGTGGGCATCTGGCAGGAAGCCGCTGCCGGTGCGGCGCGGCGGGTGGTGCGGCAACTTTTTCAACGGGCGCAAGGCTCGTCGCTACAGCAAACGGCCTGAAAAAGCCGAGCACTCATAAAACAGCAGTCACCCATTGCCGGGTAGCGGACCTCCGAGGCTGGCAAACACAACCTTGGAGCGTCTTTGCATGTCTTTGAAAAACACCGTCGTAGGGCTGGGCCTGTTGTGCGCCGCCAGCAGCAGCTGGGCTGCGGGAATCCAGCGCGTGCCGTCCACCTATCCCAATTCACCGATCCTGCAATCGGTGACCTTGCCCGCCAACAGCGAGCTGACCTACCTCTCCGGCCTGTTGCCGGACCCGGTGGACCCCAAGGCGCCCAAGGAGCAGATCCGCGCCGCTGGCAACACCGAGAGCCAAGCCCGGGAGGTGCTGCGCAAGGTGCAAACGATCCTCGCCAGCCAGGGTTTGACCCTGGGGGATGTGGTGCAACTGCGGATCTACCTGGTGGGCGACCCGGCCCTGGGCGGCAAGCTGGATTTCGATGGCCTGCAAGTGGCCTTTCGCGAGTTCTTCGGCACCGAGAAACAGCCGCTCAAACCTGCCCGGACCACGGTGCAAGTGGCGGGGCTGGTACTGCCCGGCGCCTTGATCGAAGTCGAAACCGTCGCCGCCCGAGCGCGCTGAGGCGCCTGTCAAAGGATCTGAAGTCATGAGTATTTCCTTGCATAAAATCGTTCGCGGCGCCGCGCCCCTGAGCCTTGGCCTGCTGAGCCTGGCAACCCCTGTGGAGCTGCTGGCCGCCGATGAAACCCTAGGCACGGTGGTGGTTACCGGCGTGCGCGGCAGCCAGCAACGTACCGTCACCAACAGCCCGGCGCCGATCGATGTGATCGACAGCGAACAGCTGCGCAGCATCGGCCAGAACGGCCTGAAAGAAATGCTCGGGCGCCTCTTGCCGTCGTTCAACGTGCCCACCATCAACGGCGGTGGCACGGCGTTCCTGGTGCGTGGGGTGAGCATGCGTGGCCTGGGCGGTGATCAGGTGCTGGTGCTGATCAACGGCAAGCGTCGGCACAACTCGGCACTGATCAACAACGGTGCCCGGGTCGGCAACGCCTCGGTGCCGGTGGACCTGGACCTGATTCCCACGGCCGCCATCGAACGCATCGAAGTGCTGCGCGACGGTGCTGCAGCGCAATACGGCTCCGATGCCATCGCCGGGGTGATCAACATCATCCTCAAGCGCAACGCCGAGGGCCTGACCTCGGACACCACCCTGGGCCAGTACTACGACGGCGACGGCACCACCGGCCACGAAGCCTTCAACTGGGGCAACCCGCTGGGGGAGAACGGCGGCTTCATCAACCTGTCCTGGGACGCCAAGCTCCAGGAGCCTTACGAGCGCTCCAGCGCGGCCAGCGGCCAGCTGTACTTCAATCAGCCCAATGGCTCGCCGGACCCTCGGGAAAGCAATCGCCAGGGCTGGGGCACCGAATATGGCCTGGGGCGCGACCGCACCACCAGCCTGGCCTACAACGCCGAGCTGCCCCTGGCCGACGACCTCAAGCTGTATTCGTTCTCGACCCTGAGCTACCGCAACAGCAACAAGAACCTGGGCCATCGCAAACCCACCGACATCACCAGCCTGGCGGGAGTACCCAACGCGCCGTATCCCAATGGCGGCCAGGCACGGCGGGAGATCCGCGAGACCGACTTCCAGGTCGCCGGCGGGGCCAAGGGCCTGCTCGGCGGTTGGGACTGGGACCTGTCCAGCACCTATGGCAAGGATCGCGGGGTACTGGATACCGCCAACAACCTGAACATTTCCAACGGTCCTTACGGCCAGCACGACTTCCACCTGGGCAATCTGGTGTTTGACCAGTGGACCAACAACCTGGACTTCTCCCGGGCCCTAGACATCGGCTGGAGCAGCCCGCTGGAAACCTCCTTCGGCGTGGAATACCGCTGGGAGAAATACGCGCTGGAGGAGGGCGAACCCAACTCCTACAACCAGGGCAGCTACGTCCCGGCCACCGGTCCCTTTGCCGGCGTGGTGCCGGACCCGGGGCTGTTCTCGGTCAATGGCACCACGCCGGAAGACGCCTACAGCCTCAAGCGCCACAGTGAAGCCGCCTATGTGGATTTCGGCCTGAACATCACCCCCAACTGGTACGTCGGCGCGGCGGCGCGCTATGAGAAGTACAACCTCGGGGTGGGCGATACCACCAGCGGCAAGCTGACCACGCGCTACGAGTTCCTCCCCGGCTACGCGGTGCGGGCGGCGGTGAGCAACGGCTTCCGCGCGCCGTCCCTGGCCCAGAGCGTGTTCTCCACCACCAGCACCGTGACCCAGTTCGGCGCCGGCGGCACCACCAGCTCAGTGCGCACCAAACAGATGCGCCCCAACTCGCCGGAAGCCATCGCCCTGGGGGCCAAGGACCTGGAGCCGGAAACCTCGCGCAACTACAGCCTGGGCTTCACCGCCGAGCCTACCGAGCGCCTGCGCCTGACCGCTGACTTCTACCTGATCGATATCGACAAGCGCATCCTCCAGACCGGCATCCTCAAGGGCCCGGCGGTGTCGCAGATCCTGGTGGAGAACGGCCTGTCGCCGAACCTCGCCGGGCAGTACTACACCAACGCCGCGGACACCCGGACCAAGGGCGTCGACCTGGTGGCGGACTACAGCCAATCGTTCGGCGAGTACGGCACGGCCAAGTGGAGCGTCGCCTACAACCACAACAAGACCACCATCCGCGACCTGGCGGACACCCCCGCGGCCCTGTCGCGCCTTGGGGCCGGCTATGTGCTGTTCGACCGCCAGCAGCAGATCGACCTGACTAAATCCACGCCCAAGGACAAGTGGATCCTCTCCACTAACTACAAGGTCGGCGACTGGACCACCAATCTGCAACTGACCCGCTTTGGCGAGTACACCGAAGGCTCGAACATCCCGGCCAACGACCGCACCTACAGCGCCAAGTGGATCACCGACCTGGACGTGGCCTACGACGTGACCCAGAACCTCACCGTGGCGGTGGGGGCCAACAACCTGTTCGACGTGTACCCGGACAAGATCGGCCTCAAGGCCTGGGCGGGGACCTATGAGTACGGGATGTTCTCGCCCTATGGCCTGGGCGGTGGCTATTACTACAGCCGCGTCAGCCTGGCGTTCTGAACGATGATCAAGCCGGCGAACGAGCACCCTGTAGCCGCTGCCGCAGGCTGCGATCGGCTGCGCAGCAGACGGCGGCTGGCGATCCTGGCGCTGCTTCTGTTCGGCAGCCATGCCCTGGCGCAGCCGGCGCTGCGGGTGTCCAGCCAGAAGCAGTCGCTGAAGATCCTGCTGCAAGCCGCCGGTGAGCTGGAGCAGGTGCCGTACCCCATCGAATTCGCCTCTTTCGCCGCCGCCGCGCCCACCGCCGAGGCCCTGGCCGCCGGTGCGGTGGATATCGGCAGCCTGGGGGATGCGCCGTTCGTGTTCGCTGCCGCCGCCGGGGCGCCGATCAAGACCGTGGGTGTGATCAAGCTCAAGGTCACGCCGACGGCGGTGGCGATGCTGGTCAAGGACGACTCGCCGCTACGGGGCGCCGCCGACCTCAAGGGCCAGCGCATCACCACCACGCGCGGCTCCATCGGCCATTTCCTGGCCCTGGCGGCGCTGCGTTCGGTGGGCCTGCACGGCGCGGATGCGCAGTTCATCTTTCTCCAGCCGGCTGAGTCCCGCAGTTTGCTGAGCAACGGTCAGGCCGATGCCTGGTCGACCTGGGACCCCTACACCAGCATGGTGCAGATGGAAGGTGGAACCCGGGTGCTGGTCAGTGGCGAGGGGCTGTTTGCCGGACACATGCTGCTGGTGGCCAATGACCAGGCGATTCGTGAAAAACCACGGCAGATCGCTGATTTCCTCCGGCGCCTGGACCGTGCCTATGCCTGGGCCAACCAGCACCAGCGCGAGTTTTCAAAGATCCAGGCCGGTTACAGCGGCCTGCCGTTGGAGGTGCATGAACGCTCCAATCGCTACTCGCTGCCCCGGCGCATCGCCGTGGGTCCGGCCGTGGTCGAGGACGTGCAGCACACCGCCGATCTGTACCGTGAAGAAGGCATCATCCACCAGTCGTTCGATGCGGCAGCTTACATGGATGCTTCATTCAATGAAGTTGAATGAAGTGATGGCAATTTTATTAATTAAGCTCGGGAGGTTTTGAATAAATAAAGAGCAATGATGTCCTTCTTTTAAGTTAACTATCAGCGAATTTAATAATCCTCTGTCGGTACTTGTGAAAGTGCCGGTAATGGCCGCTATTCGCCTGTTTTTCGATACATTTTTAAGTTTGGAGATTAGAGGTAAAGGATATTTCACAAGGCTTTCGCAACTGCCTAAGGTGGCCTTGAAACAAATTATTACCTTCTGCGAAACCATAACTTCGTCGCTACTTCCAGGGAATTAAGGGAGCTTGCATGTTCACAGTCACTACGGCCGACAAACTTGAAGCGCGGCATATCCTCGATGTCGTTGAAAAACGCTCTTATGGCGTCCAACTCAAAGGTTTCTGTCCGCCGGACACCTTGCAGGTGGCGCGGGATCATCTGTACCAGCAGGAGCTGCGCAGCGCTTTTAGCCAGCAGCAGGAGTTCGTCCGCGTCGGCAAGGCCTACATCGAGATTCAGGACGAGCAGAGCCGGGCCGAATACCACGCCCTGGCCCTGCCCAACATCCGCAAGATCCGCAACCTGTTCCGGCCCCTGGCCTCGCCCATCGACGAGCTGCGCCTTTTGCTCGACGAGGTTTGGCCCCAGGGCGCGCACCTGCTGCAGGTGGACGGGCAGAAGTGCTTTGTCGGCATCGCCCGCTTCCAGGGTTCGGGGGTCGATCTCACGCCCCACACCGACAAGCTCGAACGCAACGCGCCGGAGGGCCACAGCCCGCCACTGCTGACCCAACTGTCCACCAACATTTACCTGGAAATCCCCGAGGACGGCGGAGAGCTGGAGATCTGGGGCATCGAGCCGGACGAGGAGGAGTACAACCGCCTCAAGGGCGAGCGGGCCTACGGCATCGAGCGCCACCTGCTGCCGCCGCCGGACTTCGTGGTCAAGCCCGAGCCCGGCGACCTGATCCTGCTCAATCCGCGGCTGATCCACGCGGTACGCCCCTCGGCCAGCAGCACCCGGGTCACCCTCGGGGTCTTTATCGGTTACTACGGCGAACACCAGCCTTTGGCCTACTGGAGCTGAACTCATGAGCAAGGTGCAGGAAATCAATCTCAAGGCCTACTTCAACAAGGGCGGCGAGGAGCACGAATTTGATGGCAAGCGCGTGGTCCTGGCGGTCAGCGTCGGCCAGGAATACCACGAGGACCAGAAGCTGCGGTCCACCATTCACCTGATCAACCAGTCCGGCTTCAGCCACGTCAAGGTGGTGGTGGCCGACACCCTGCAACGCCACAACAAGCACGGCAAATCCCCCGGCGAGGCGCTGTCGGCGTCGATCCGCGACGGCGATGCCTGGCTGGCGCGCAACCAGAGCATCCTCGATGGCCTGCGGGTGCCGTACCACATCACCCGCTGGAACCAGGAACTGGCCAGCGACCGCTATGCTGAACTGCGCCAGCAACTGGACCAGATCTATCAGCAGCGCGAGGAATTGCGCCAGGCCATCGACAGCACCATCAGCGTGTTCACCGAGCGTCTGCGCCTGCGGGATGAACAGGCGGACATCGAACGGGCGGCGGCCCAGTGCCGGGAATACATCCTGGAAGAGATCCCCATCATCCTGCCGCTGTGGGCCGACGAGGGTTACCACTACGTGCTCTACCCGCAGCAGATGACCACCGCCATGGCCACCAGTCGCGAGCTGTTGATCGAACCCCACAGCCCGGATCGGGTGCGCTGGCTGCCACTGAAGTTCAAGAAGCGCGGGATTCCGATTCCGTTCACCTTGCCCGGCGCCATCCACCCTAACTGGACCAGCGGCGCCATCGCCATCTGACCCACCGCGATCAATGTAGGAGCTGGCTTGCCAGCGAAAGCGCCCTGGCCTGCGATGCAGGACTCAAGGGCCTGTTCGCCGGCAAGCGGGCGCCTACAGAGCGATTTTTTTTGACTGACAAGGAGTTTCCATGAGCGTTTTTGCGCAACAGCAACGCAAGTGGTGGGCATTGCTCGGTGTGAGCATCGCCAGTTTTCTCGGCTGTGTGGATTTCACCATCGTCAACACCGCGCTACCGGCGCTGCAGGCCGATCTCGGGGCCTCGGTGGACAGCCTGCAGTGGGTGATCAACGGCTTCATCCTGACGCTGTCGAGTTTCATGGTGCTGGTGGGGCGCCTGGCCGACCTGCATGGACGCAAGCGGGTGCTGTTCATCGGCTTGAGCGTGTTCGGCCTGGCGTCCCTGGCGGCCGGACTGGCGACGCAGATCGACACCCTGATCGGCGCGCGGGTGATCCAGGGGCTGGCCTGCGCGGTGCTCTACACCGCCTCCGGGGCGATTGTCTCCAGCACCTTCGACAGCGCCGAACAGGGCAAGGCCTTTGGCGTGCTGTTCGGGGTCAACGGCGTGGGGCTGGCTGTCGGGCCGGTGCTGGGCGGGCTGATCACCAGTGGTTTTGGCTGGCAGTGGATCTTCCTGATCAACGTGCCTTTCGTGCTGCTGAGTCTGGGCATCTGCAGTTTCAGCGTGAAGGAATCGCGCTCGGCCGAGGCCGGTGCGCGGCTGGATGGCTGGGGCGCCTTGCTGCTGCTGATCGGCTTGCCGAGCCTGGTGCTGGTGATCGTCCAGGGCGGAGCCTGGGGCTGGGGTTCACGCCTGACCTTGAGCCTGATCGCCTTGGCGCTGCTGGCTCTGGTGGCCTTCCTGGCGGTGGAGAAACGGGTGGCGGCGCCGATCATCGATCTCAAGCTGTTCGCCAATCGGCGCTTTGTCGCCGGGGTCGCGGCAAGCTTCGGCCTGGCGCTGTTCTACTGCGTGGCGTTTTTTGTCATGCCGTTGTATCTGGCGCAGATCCGTGGCGAGTCGGTGCAGGCCAGCGGCTTGCTGTTACTGCCCACCACCTTGGGGGTGGCGTTGCTGTCGCCGCTGGTGGGACGGCTGGTGGACCGCAAGGGCCCGGCGCTCTTGATCAAGACTGGGTTGCTGCTGTTCGTGCTGTCGGCGCTGTTGCAGGCCGGGTTCGATCGGCAGACGTCGCTGGCTTATCTGCTGGGGGCCTTCGTCATCATGGGCCTGGGTTGGGCCAGCATTCTCGGGCCGTCGACGGTGCTGGGGATTTCCTCGGTGCCCCAGGAAGTGGGCTCGGTGGCCATGGGTTCGCTGATGACCCTGCACAACGTCGGCGGTGGCGTAGGGCTGGCGGTGGGGGTGGGCTTGTTTCACTACTTTTCCGCGACGCCGCTGGACGATGCCCAGGGCGCCTTTCTCAACGGTTATCGCGGGGTGATGCTGTTCTTGGCATTGGCGACGCTGCTGGTCTGGACTGCGGTGAGCCTGTTGCTGCGCGCCGCGCCGCTGCCGGTGGCGGCTGCTGCGGCCGAGGAGGGCGCCAGCCGTGGCTGAGCGCGGCGGGCAGATGGGGCTGGGGGCCTTTCTCTCCGGCTCCGGCGCCCACGGCGGCAGTTGGCGCCATCCCCGGGCGGATGCCGATGCCTCGTTGAATTTCCAGCGCTACCGACACTATGCCCAGACCCTGGAGCGGGGCTGTTTCGACGCACTGTTTCTCAACGACAACGTGGCCGTGGGGGATCTCGATCCGCGGGTGCTGGCTCGCAGTTCCCACAGCCTGCGCTGGGACCCGCTGACCCTGCTGCCGGCCCTGGCGGTGGTGACCCGGCACATCGGCCTGATCGCCACCGCCAGCACCACCTACAACGAGCCCTACAACCTGGCACGCAAGTTCGCGTACCTGGACCACCTGAGTGAGGGGCGTGCCGGTTGGAACCTGGTGACGGGGCTGATCGGCGGGGAGAACTTCAATCGCCCCGAGCCCCCCAGCCATGCCGAACGTTATGCCCGGGCCGAGGAGTTTTTCGCGGTGGTCAGCGGCCTGTGGGACAGCTGGGCCGATGACGCCTTCCCCCGGGACAAGGCCAGCGGCCAGTGGTTGCAGCCGCACAGGATGCACCTGCTGGAGCACCGTGGCCGGCACTTCCAGGTGCAGGGACCGTTGAATGCGCCGCGTCCGCTGCAGGGCTGGCCGGTGATCGCCCAGGCCGGGTCTTCGGGCCCGGGCTGTGAGCTGGCGGCCCGCTGTGCCGAGCTGGTGTTCACCGCCCAGACCGACCTGCAACAGGCCAAGGATTTCTACGTCGGGCTCAAGGAACGACTTCCCCATTACGGTCGCCATGCCCAGCAGTTGAAGATCTTCCCGGGGATTGCGCCCACGGTTGGCCGGACCCTCAACGAGGCCGAGGAGAAGTATCAGCAGTTGCAGGAGCTGCAGGACCCGGAGGCCCAGCTCAGGGCGCTGTCCTACTTGCTGGATCTGGGCATCGATCTGTCGACACTGCCCCTGGATGCCCCAGTGCCGCTGTTGGCGGACGCGGCGCCCACCGAGCGCCACAAGAGCCGCCGGCAACTGGTGGTGGATCTGGTCCGCCGGGAGCGGCCGACCCTGGCGCAGCTGCTGCGCAGCCTGTCCGCCAGCGGACACAAGGTACTGGTGGGGACGCCAGGGCAGATCGTTGATGAACTGGCGACCTGGTACGAGGAGTACGCCGCCGATGGCTTCAATGTGCTGTTTACCCATTTGCCGGGAGCCATCGAGGATTTCGTGCAATTGATCACCCCGCAGCTGCAACGCCGGGGCCTGTTTCGCCAGCGCTACACGGGACACACCCTGCGCGAACACCTGGGGCTTGCGCGAGTGGAAAACCGATTTTTCAGTCATCGGGGCAATGGCTGAATCGCGCAAAGAGTCTTTACTTTCAAGGCGCAACGCCCATCAATCAACGCAAGGAACAACAGCATGTCCGGATGGTATGAGTTGAAGAAAAGCAGCAACGGTCAATTTCGTTTCGTGCTCAAGGCGGCCAACGCCGAGACCATTCTCACCAGCGAGCAATACACCACTCGCGCGGCCGCGGAGAACGGTATTGCCTCGGTGCAGGCCAACAGTCCCCTGGAGGAGCGCTACGAGCGCAAGAGCACCAAGGACGGCCAGCCCTATTTCACGCTGAAGGCGGCCAATCACCAGATCATCGGCAGCAGTGAAGCCTATTCATCGGAAGCGGCCCGGGACAAGGGCATCGCCAGCGTCAAGGCCAACGGTCCGAGCCACAACATCAAGGACCTGACAGCCGTTTGAACCCGGTTCGGTAATGCCTGAGGCCGCTCGGCCTGATCAGGGGCAAGGCCGCACGGCTGCGCCGCCATTTGCCCAGCTGAAGCTTGTCGCCCGTGATGGCGGCAAGCTTTGGTTCGAGCCCCTGGCGGACGCCAGCCGATTGGCGACTGAATTATGGCGAAATGATATTACTTGCTTTATCCTCCGCGCCCGTCACCGGGCGCTCGGCATGCCAGGCACCTTGGGTGACGTAATCGATCATTGTCCAAGGGATCTGCGACCTCATGATTCGCCCTTTCGTATTACTCGCTGCGCTGCTGGCGCTAAGCGGTTGCTACAGCCTGCCTTCCACGAAAATCGCCGAGAGCATGCGCCCCGATTCGCAGTCGGGGGTGGCCTATGTGGTGGGCGTGGTGGGCATTTGGCCGAAGGCGGTGCACACCGCCAACGAACAGATGCTGCTGATTCGCCCACGAGGCGGTGAGGGATTCGCCTCGGCACGCTTGTACAACCAGATCTACGGCCGCACGCCACGGGATGTGCGCGAGACCTGGCACGGCATCGGCAGCCTGTTCGTGATGCCGCTCAAACCCGGGCGCTACGAGATCTACAACCTGCACTTCGACCGCGGTAACGCCACCGCCTGGAGCCGCGAAGACTTCTCCATTCCCTTGGAACTGGAAGCCGGCAAGGCCTATTACGTCGGTGATTTCCGCGCCGGCTGCCTGTCGGCGGCAGGGGCCAAGTGCGTGTTTCTGCACAGTGACCACCTGGAGCGCGACGCCGCCCTGGTACGCGCCAAGTACCCGCAGGTGCCGAGCCTGCAGCGGGTCGATCTAGAGAAGATGGAAGACGTCACGTCGTTGATCGTCAAGGAGCAGGGGCCCAAGGCGTCGATGCTCAAGGCCATGCTGTCGGGGGATCTGTAATGAGCAGTCGGTTGTGGTTGTTGCTGGTGCTGATGCTGGGACTTGGCGGTTGCCAGACCAGCCATAGTCTCAAGCCGGCCGAGGTGGATTACCAGCAGCGGTTGCCGGCGATCAGCGTCAGTGTGATGGGAGCCATCCCCGCCGGCCTGATCCGTGACAACCTGCGTCGTCGCGGCACCTTCGAGCAGGTGCAGTCGGGGTTCAGTGTCGATGGCTACAACGTGATCGTAATGGCCAACAGTGATTACTTTGGCTGGCAGAACATTCCCATGGGGCTGCTCAGTGCGATGACCTTGTTTATCGTGCCGGGCCGGGCCACCTGGGACAGCCAGGTGATGTTCCATGTCAGCCGTGGTGACCAGCCGCTGGCCAAGTATCGGGTCAGCAATCAGACCCGCTCCTGGCGCGGCTGGGCCAATCCCGATGGTGGCCAATACCAGCATGTGCAGCGCATCACCGACGACTTCATCGCGCAGATGTTGCAGGACCCGCAGTTCAAGGCCCAGGCCCCAGTGGTGCAGAACAGTCACTGAGCCACGCGTGAACGCGGCCCATGCCAAAGCCCGGACGGTGACAGCCGCCCGGGCTTTTTTGTCAGGGCTTCAACTCAGGGTCTGCAGCAGCGTCTGCAACTGTTGGCGTGCGCCCTCGTTCAGGGCAAACACCGGCCGGCGTGGCTCGCCGGCGTTCAGTCCGGCCAGTTCCAGCCCGGCCTTGACCGTGGCCGGCAAGCCGCCCTTGAGGATGAAGTCCAGCAGCGGCAGCTGGCGGTAGAACAGCTCCCGGGCTCGTTGCAGGTCATGCTCCAGCACGGCCTGGTACAGATCGAGATTGAGCTGGGGGATCAGGTTCGCCGCCGCTGTGCACCAGCCGCGGGCACCGGCAGCGAAGGCTTCCAGGGCCAGGGGGTTGCAGCCGTTGTAGAACGGCACCTGGCCTTCGCCCAGCAGGTGCAGCTTGTGCATGCGCTGGATGTCGCCGGTGCTTTCCTTGACCAGGGTGACGTTCTCCACGGTGTGGAAAATCTTCAGGATCAGCTCCACCGACATGTCGGTGCCGCTGGTGGCCGGGTTGTTGTAGAGCATGATCGGCACGCCGATGCTGGCGCCGATGGCCTGGTAGTGGGTGAGGATCTCGGCTTCGCTGAGTTTCCAGTAGGAGGTGGGCAGCACCATCACCACGTCGGCGCCCTGGGCTTCGGCAAAGCGCGCGCGGCGGATGGCTTTGGCGGTGGTCAGGTCGGAGACGCTGACGATGGTCGGCACGCGCTTGGCGACGTGGCGGATGCTGAACTCGGCGACCTGGTCCCATTCCGCATCGCTGAGGTAGGCGCCTTCGCCGGTGCTGCCCAGGGGCGCGATGGCGTGGACACCGGCGTCGATCATGCGGTCGATGGAACGCCCGAGGGCGTCCAGGTCCAGGCCTTCGCCATGGGCGCCGAAAGGGGTAACGGTGTAGCCGATGATGCCGTGGATATCGGGTGTGGACATGGTGCAACTCCTAGCAAGGCATAAGGGGTGGATCAGTTCAGGCAGTCGGCGTGTTTTTTCAGGTTCTGCCGCGCGTAGTAGTTGAAGGCGGCGCCGTGGCGCTTGGGCTTGGAAATCCAATCGTGGGCTTCACGACCCAGCTCCGGGAGGATCGGCTTGATGGTGCCGGCCGCCATGGCCAGCAGTTGCAGCTTGGCTGCGCGCTCGATCAGTTGGGCGATGACGCAGGCTTCCTCGATGCTGGCCCCGGTGGACAGCTGACCGTGGTGGGAAAGCAGGATCGCGCGTTTGTCGCCCAGGGCCGCGGAGATGATTTCGCCTTCTTCGTTGCCCACCGGCACCCCGGGCCAGGCTTCGAGAAAGGCACAGTCCTCGTACAGCGGGCAGAGGTCCATGTGCGATACCTCCAGCGGCACTTCCAGCATCGACAGCGCGGCAACGTGAGTCGGGTGGGTGTGGATGATGCAGTTCACGTCCGGCCGGGCGCGGTACACCCAGCTGTGGAAGCGGTTGGCCGGGTTGGGCATGCCGTGGCCTTCGAGGACTTCCAGGTCTTCGTTGACCAGCAGCAGGTTGCTGGCGCTGATTTCATCGAAACCCAGGCCCAGTTGCTGGGTGTAGTAGGTGCCGGGCTGCGGACCGCGGGCGGTGATCTGCCCGGCGAGGCCCGAGTCGTGACCGTTCTCGAACAGAATGCGGCAGGTCAGGGCCAGCTTTTGCCGGTCGGTCCACGTATTATCCGCCAGGGTGTTTTGCATCTGGGTCAGGGCTTGCTTGATCAGTTGGTCCTTGGGCAGTGCTAATGTCTTGGCCATGTCGGGGTCCTTGGTGAGGCTGCAATGGACGTCGGGTCTGCACTTCACCTGTTACTTGCAAGGTCGTTGGGTGAATGCTGATGACACTAAAGAGGCTATATGACACTTTGTGTCATTGGCAAGCGCCAATCGTTGTTTTCTAGATGGATTAATCGCTCCACATGTCTATCCGTTTGAAATTACTGAGAAAAAAACTTGGCGTGACCCTGGAGGCCCTGGCCGAAAAATCCGGGATGACCAAGAGCTACCTGTCGAAAGTCGAGCGCGGGTTGAACACCCCGTCGATCGCCGCCGCCTTGAAGCTGGCCAAGGCGTTGAACGTCAAGGTCGAGGAGCTGTTCGCCGAGGACAGCATCAGCCTGGACAGCTACAGCCTGGTGCGCAGCGATGAGCGCCAGTCATTGGCAGCCAACGACCAGACGCCGGGATATGCGGTGCTGGCCCATCAGGTCAGCGAGCGCAACCTGCTGCCGTTCATCATCTACCCGGCCAAAGAGTTCAGTGACAAGACCTTCAAGGAACACCTGGGGGAGGAGTTCCTGTTTGTCCATGAAGGCCAGGTGGAAGTGGACTTCATGACCGAGCGGGTGATTCTCAACCGTGGCGACGCGCTGCACTTCAATGCCCAGAAGCCCCATCGCATCCGCTCCCTGGGCGACGAGCAGGCGCAGCTGCTAGTGGTGGTACACAGCAACGAAGAATGAGCCCTGTAGCCGCTGCCGCAGGCTGCGAACGGGCCGCAGGCCCGCGGCGATCCCGAGGACGCCCTAGCCCCTGCGGTGCTTATCGCAGGCTACGCCAGCGGCTACACAAAGCCTGGCGTGTCCCCATCTGTAGCCGCTGCCGCAGGCTGCGAACGGGCCGCAGGCCCGCAACGATCCCAAGGACGCCCTAGCCCCTGCGGTGCTTATCGCAGGCTGCGCCAGCAGCTACACAACGCCTGGCGTGTCCCCATCTGTAGCCGCTGCCGAAGGCTGCGAGCGGGCCGCAGGCCCGCAGCGATCCCAAGGACGCCCGCGCCCGGCGCAATCAGCGTTCCACGGGCACCGACAGGGCCGGGTTGCCCAGGGCGTGGGTCTTGGAATCGAAGAAGCGCAGGTTCAACTCCAACCCTTCGAACAGCTTGGCGTAGTGGCGCTTCTGGTGCTGGATGAACGCCGTGCTGCGCGGGTAGATGGAGATCGCCAGGGTCGTGACGGCCGACTGGCGGATCGCCTGCACCAGGTGCTGGTCCTGGGGCCCCAGGTTGTGGCCGAAGATGCACAGGGCGCCGCTGTGGTCCAGCAGTTGCTGGTAGCAGAACGACAGGTAGTCCGAGCTGCGGATGGTCTTGAGCTTGTCCGCCAGGGGCCCTTCGCTGACGAACAGCGGCACGTCATCCAGGGTCTTGAGGGTGTTGTTGATGGCGAAGCTGCCCAGCAGGGTGCCTTCGGTGGAACTCAGCTTGCGCGCGCTGCCGTCCAGGTTGCGCACCAGGTGCAGGCCGCCGTGGAGGTAGAGCAAGCGAGTAGCGGCGCTGGAGGTGGTGCCCAGTGCGAAGGCCGGATCGGCGCCGTGAAACAGGTCATCGATGCCTTGGTTGTCGTGCTGCACCGCCCAGTAGTTGAGCAGGTCGTAGTTGCTGGTGAACACCGTGGGATAGCGTCGCAGTTCCTGGTTGATCGCCGCCAGGCTTTGCGGCTGTACCAGGCGCCAGGGGATGTGTACCGCATGCACGGTGTTGATCAGGGCTTCCTTGATGGCGTAGTAGCGGTTGCGCGGCGCCGCCGAGCTGACCGCCAGGGCCTTGTTGACCCGGCTGGTGGTTTTCAACGCGCCCAGTACCTGTTCGAAGCTGCGGGTCTGCAGGGCTTCGAAGACGCTGAGCTCGGACTGGCTCAGGGGCTTTTCTTCCACTGTGCGAGCGTTTTCGAACAGCGAGTCGTAGGCAAAGTCTTCCCAGACGGCACGGCTGGCACCGTTGCCGATCAGCAGGCCATTGAACGGTGTGCTCGTGCCCAGGGCGTTCCAGTCTTCAAGTTCGGCGTCAAATTCCTGGAAATCCGTCATCGCGGTCATTGGTCTCAAGGC
Source organism: Pseudomonas sp. B21-059 (assembly GCF_026016285.1). NCBI lineage: Bacteria > Pseudomonadati > Pseudomonadota > Gammaproteobacteria > Pseudomonadales > Pseudomonadaceae > Pseudomonas > Pseudomonas sp. B21-059. The sequence goes on from NZ_CP087201.1 coordinate 1,547,744, forward strand.
AGAAGGTCATCAGGGCGCCGACTTTATCACGACCGACCCTTGAGCCAGATCAAGATCGCCCGTGACCGATGAGTCGATCCTGTCGGGCAGACATGAATCGACACCCCGCATTGGGCATTCGCCTGGAGACTTCCTCATGAGCAGCACCTTCTTCATCCCAGCCGTCAACATCATGGGCATCAATTGCCTGGACGAGGCCATGAGCGCCATTCGCAATTATGGGTTTCGCAAGGCGCTGATCGTCACTGACGTCGGCCTGGCCAAGGCCGGGGTGGCGGGCATGATCGCCGAGAAGTTGGCCATGCAGGACATCGATTCGGTGATCTTCGATGGCGCCAAGCCCAATCCGAGCATCGCCAACGTCGAGCAAGGGCTGGCGCAGTTGCAGCAGTCGCAGTGTGATTTCGTCATCTCCCTGGGCGGCGGCTCGCCCCATGACTGCGCCAAGGGTATTGCCCTGTGTGCAACCAACGGCGGACACATTGGCGACTACGAAGGGGTCGACCAGTCGAGCAAGCCACAACTGCCGTTGATTGCCATCAACACCACCGCTGGCACCGCCAGCGAGATGACCCGCTTCTGCATCATCACCGACGAGTCGCGCCACGTGAAAATGGCCATCGTCGACCGCAACGTCACGCCACTGCTGTCGGTCAACGATCCGGCGCTGATGGTGGCGATGCCCAAGGGGTTGACCGCCGCCACCGGCATGGACGCCCTGACCCACGCGGTGGAGGCCTATGTGTCCACCGCCGCCAACCCGATCACCGATGCCTGTGCGCTCAAAGCCATCAGCATGATCAGCGCGAACTTGCGCCAGGCGGTGCACGACGGCAGCGATTTGCTGGCCCGGGAGAACATGGCGTATGCGCAGTTCCTCGCCGGCATGGCCTTCAACAACGCTTCCCTGGGCTTCGTGCATGCCATGGCTCACCAGTTGGGTGGCTTCTATGACCTGCCCCATGGCGTGTGCAACGCGGTGCTGTTGCCCCATGTGCAGAGCTTCAACGCCAGCGTCTGTGCCGAGCGCCTGACCGATGTGGCCCACGCCCTGGGGGCGGATATTCGAGGCTTCAGTCCGGAGGAGGGGGCCCAGGCGGCAATCGCGGCGATTCGCGCTTTGGCTCGGGACGTGGAAATCCCCGCCGGTTTGCGGGAACTGGGCGCCAAGTTGCAGGACATTCCACTGCTGGCGGCCAATGCCCTGAAAGACGCCTGCGGCCTGACCAACCCGCGTCCGGCGGAGCAACGGCAGATCGAAGAGATTTTCCGTAGCGCGTTTTGAGGAACGGGTAGGTCCATTTCGCTGGCAAGCCAGCTCCTACAAGTGAAGCGTTCACCAACGTGCCGGGGGCTGACGGCGGGTATGGAAAATTCGCAGAATCTGTAGCCGGTCCCCGCGCACCCGGTAGGGAATCAGGTAAGGCCAGCCCGGCACTACCCATTCCCGGGTGCCGGGCAGGCGGCCTTCGCGGCCACTTGAGGGGAACCGGGCCAGTTGCTCGATACTGATCAACAGCGCCCTGACAAATTCCCCGGCGGCCCGGGGATCGTCCTGGGCGATATGACGGGCCTCAGCGTCCAGGTTGTTCAGGGCGCTGCGTAGCCATTCAATGCGCATTGTCGGTCCACTTGCCGGCGATGGCCGCCACTTCTTCGGCACTGGCGAAGTCACCTGCGTCGGCCTCGTTCAGGGCCTTCTGGATTTCCTCGATTTGCCAGGCTTCCCGCGCCAGGTATTCACGCAGGGCGTCCACGGCGAGAAACGACTTGCTGCGTCCGGTGGCTTTTGCCAGCAGGGCCAGAGTTTCAGCAAGTTCATCGGGCAAGCGCAGGGACATGATGGACATGGCAGTCTCGTTGTAGTGGTGTGTAATACAACATATTACCTCGTCATACCCTAGCCCAGGTCCGGCCATTCGTCAGGCCTGCAGTTGTTACAAGGCAAGGTCACTCCCACGCGCGTGCTCCCAGCGTTGAAAGCGTCGACGGGGCAGAGGATAGTGCGACCTGAAATCGCGCTGTATCCGCCTGTCACAAGGAGTCGTGAATGTTCCGTCGCTCTTCTTTGATCCCGCTTCTGGGCAGCCTGGCGCTGCTGGCCGGCACCACATCCGTCGCGGCCCAGTGCCTGCCGCCGCCACGCAACGCCGAGGTTCCGGGCTTTTCCCTGTGCAAGGACTGGCCGGCCTTTGACGACCAGAGCATCAGCCTGCTGTCGGAACAGGTCCCGGACCCCAGCGACACCGGCAACGGTGACGGCACCTACAACCTGCAACTGGCGGTGCTGGACCGCAACAGCGGCAAGCCCCTGGCCAGTTACAGGCAGCCTGTGGCTTTCGTCTCCGACGCCTTCCGCCTGGAAAGCGTGAAGCTCGACACCGGGCGCTTCCAACTGGCGCCACAAGTGCGGGCCTTCGGGGTTCGGGCCGGGTTCGAGGGCTCGTCCCGGGTCAACCCTTTCAATCAGATCTGGCTCAGCCTGTATGTGCGCGAAGGCAGCACCCTGCGCCCGGTGCTGGAGAAGTTCCTGGCCCATTCCTACAACGGAGAATGGGATGGCCAGTGCGCCGGCGAGGGCACTGAAACCACGCGTACCCTGGAGATCGCCAAGACCCGCAGCCATGGTTATGCCGACCTGATCGTGCGTTCGGTCAGCGTCAGTACCCGGAGCGAAAAAGTCGGGGAGGAGTGCCAGTCCAAGTCCGTGACCGCCAAGCCGGTGCTCATCACTCTGCATTACGACGGCCAGCGTTATGTGCTGCCCAATGGCTACAGCGGTATCTGAGGGAGTTTTGATGAAGTGGCTTGAATCATGCGGCCTGGGCCTGGCCCTTTGTGCCGGGTTGGGGGGTGTCACGGCGGCGCAGGCGGGGTGCGACAACACGACGGGTGTTCCCGGAGAGTTCTATGTCTGCAAGCCCTGGCCCGCGGAGCCGGAGCTGAGCATCAGTGCCCGGGCGACGCCCATGCCCGGGAGCCAGACTGGCGACGTCAGCAGCTACAGCCTGGACGTATCGCTGCAGGACATCGACTCCGGTTGGACCCTGGCCAGCAACTACAAGGATTCTGCTCTGTTCTCCGATGCCGTGGCCCTGCAGGGGCTGCAGATCGACACCGGGCGCTACCGTTTGAATAAAGAGCAGCGAGCCTTTGGCCTGCGGGTTCTCTATCACCACAGCTCCAGTGCCATGCCCTACGAGAAAAGCGTGCTGACCCTGTATCGACGTGAAGACAAGGAAGTCCTGCCGCTGCTGGAAGGATTGGTGATGGATGAGAGCCACGGCGAGTTTGGCTGGGGCAGTGAGTGCGAGGGCCGCTCCCGGACCCTGCACCGGACCCTGGAAGTCGGCAGTGGCCAGCGCAACGGTTACGCCGATCTGATCGTGCGTACCCGTGAAGTCAGCACCAAGCATTTCAAGGGCAGCGACGGCTGTGAAAGCCGTGATCTGCCGCCCAGGAACACGGTGGCGACCCTGCATTATGACGGCCAGCGCTATGCACTGAGCAAAGCCCTGAAAGGACAGTAATCGATGCTCACCGGCCTCAATCACCTGACCCTGGCGGTCAGCGACTTGCCCCGCAGCCTGGCCTTCTATCACTCGCTGTTGCAACTGCGTCTGGAGGCCACCTGGGATACGGGAGCCTACCTGTCACTGCCGGGACTGTGGCTGTGCCTGTCCCTGGACCCGCAACGGCAGGCACCGGCAGTTGCCGATTACACCCATTACGCCTTTGGCGTCGGCGCTGCAGATTTTGCAGCGCTGGTCCCGCGCCTGCGTGAGGCGCGAGTGCCGGAGTGGCGCGACAACCGCAGCGAGGGCGCGTCGTTTTATTTTCTCGATCCCGATGGGCATCGACTGGAGGTTCATGTCGGTGACTTGGCTTCGCGATTACGGGCCTGTCGCGAACATCCTTACGCAGGAATGCGCTTTTACCCCGCCGACTGAGGCGCCGCTACCGGGAAGCAGCTGACGAAAGCCGCTGGTGGCAAGGTGCCTTGATCGTGCAGAATCCGCCAGATTCGTTCTGTGCCTGGCGTTGCCGTGAGGTGCATCCGTTCTGGAGTCTTGCTGATGACCTCATCGCTGTTGCTGGCTGTTATCGCCTCGGGTTTCATTTACGCGATCACCCCCGGGCCCGGGGTCCTGGCGGTCTTCGGTATTGGCGCTTCCCGTGGTCGACAGGCTGGCGCAGGGTTTCTCTGCGGGCACTTGCTGGGGGATGTGGTCTGGTGCAGTACGGCACTGATCGCCATTGTCGGCGCCCGGGAAATCGGCAGCGACGCCTTCAACATTCTCGGGGTGCTCAGCGGTCTGTACCTGTTCTGGCTGGGGCTGCGGGCGATCCGCAGTCGTGGTGGCAATGGCGATGAGCCTCAGGGAGCAGCGCGCAATCCGTTCTGGCACGGGATCATCTTCGGCCTGACCAACCCCAAGGCTTATCCGGTGGCGGTGGCGACGTTCACCGCCCTGCTGTCCAGTCGTGCGGAGCTGCTCAGCTGGTCCATGCTTCCCGGCCTGATTGCCCTGAGCTTCCTGGGCGGCCTCGGCGCTTACGCTATTCTCATCGGCGTGGTGGGTGCGCGGCAGGTACGCAGTTGGTATCAGCGTCACGAGCTGGCGATCACCCGGGTCTGCGGGGTGATGTTCATCGGTTTCGCGATCAATGCCCTGCTGCATGCGGTGCCGGGGCTGATCGGCAACAAGGCATAACGCCGCTCGCGGAGTGCGAGGGTGGTGTTCAGCCGGTGTTCGTCACTGGCTGACCGGGCTCAAGGGATGGGTACTCAGTGCATTTTTCATGGGTAGTAGCTTTCTCTGATGGCAACCAAGAACTCCGCGCCTCTGGCGAGTTTCATCGATCTGCTTCTGGACGTCGTGTGCGCCGTAGATAGCCAGGGTCGTTTCGTATTTGTCAGTGCCGCCTGCGAGCGGGTCTTCGGCTACACCGCCGACGAGCTGATCGGCCGGCCGATGATCGAGCTGGTGCACCCGGCCGATCGTGAGCGCACCCTGCAGGCCGCCCGGGAAATCATGGGGGGCGTGCCCAAGCCCAATTTCGAGAACCGTTACCTGCGCAAGGACGGGCGGGTGGCGCACATCCTCTGGTCGGCGCGCTGGTCGGAAGTGGACCAGTTGCGCATCGCCGTGGCCCGGGACATTACCGAGCGCAAACAGGCCGAATCGAAACAGGCGGCGTTGTATGCCATTTCCGAAGCGGCCCACGCCACCGAGGACCTGCTGGTGCTGTTCAAGCATGTGCATCGGATCATCGGTGAGTGGCTGCCGGCGCTCAATTTCGTTCTGGCGCTGTACGACGAGCGCAGCGATAGCCTGAACTTTCCTTATCACGTCGATGACTGCGAAAGCAGCCCGGAACTGCCCGGGACCCTGATCGGGCGTTTCTGCGCGCAGGTGCTGCGGCACGGCCAGTCCTTGCTGCTGGCACCGGAGTGTCCGTTGAGCCGGGATTTGTGGAACCAGTTCGCCGTCGTTCAAGGTCCTCGCTGCTGGTTGGGCGTGCCACTGAATTCGCAGAAGGGCACCATCGGCGTGCTCATGGTCAAAAGTGCACCCGGTGCCCAGGGCTACGGGGAAGCAGAGCTGGAATTGCTGCAGTACGTCAGCGCCCAGCTCGCCGCGGCCATCGAACGGGCGCAATTGCATGCGCGCCTGCATTACATGGCTGAGTACGATCAACTGACTCACCTGCCTAACCGCGAGCTGCTGCGCGAGCGCTTGCGTTCAGCCCTGGCTCGGGCCCGGCGCGACTCGGGACGCATGGCCTTGCTGTATGTCGACCTGGACAAGTTCAAGGAGGTCAACGACACCTGCGGGCATGCTGTGGGCGACATGCTGCTGCAAGCGGTGGCCAATCGCCTCAAAGGCTGCGTACGGGAAACCGACACCGTGGCACGCATGGGCGGCGATGAGTTCGTGGTGCTGCTGGAGAGCGTGCAGCACAGCGACGATGCCCAGCATGTCGCCGAGAAGATTCGCCGCGCGCTCAACGAGCCGCTGCGCCTGGATGGCCATTCGCTGAACATCCTGCCGAGTATCGGCATTGGCCTGTACCCCGAACATGGCCTGGAAGAAAAGCAGCTGTTCAAGCACGCCGATGAGGCGATGTACGCGGTCAAGCGCGAGCGCAAAAGCCGCTCCAGCGCCTGAGGTCCTGGCCAGGGGCGAGGCTCTGCTTCCGGCCTGTACGACTCGCCATTCGTCGTTCCACCGGCGATTTTTCTAAACCTTTGCGGCTTCGGGTTTTCCCTATGCAGGCGGGTGCTGTGGCTCCCGCCGTACTGACTTGCAAGAGGAGACTCCCAGCATGAACCCCATGGCCACCATCCTCGGTCGTGCCGGCCTGGCCCTGTTGCTCGGCCTTGGCGCCAGCAACGCCCTGGCCCAGTCCCCCGCGGCCTTTATCGACGACGCCTCGGCCAAGGGCATGGCCGATATCGAAGCCAGCCGCCTGGCGCATCGGCACACCTCGTCCAGGGCGGTAAAGGAATACACCATTCAGGTGATCAACGATCGCACCACGGCCAACCAGCACTTGGCCAAAATCGCCAGGCAACTGGACCTGCCGGTGGCCCCCCGAGAGCAGGTCATGGACCAGGCCAAGCGCTTGATGCCGCAGCTACCCGAGGGGACGGATTTCGACCGCGCCTATGCCGCCAACCAGATCAAGGCCACTGAAGCGGCGATCCGACAGATCCAGCAACAGGCGCAAACCAGTAACGTGCCGCAACTCAAGGCCTTCGCCGAGGAAACCCTGCCCAAGCTGGAGAACCACCTGCAAATGGCCAAGGCCATCCAGGCCGGACGTCACACCGAGCGTATGGATGGTTGAGTGATGATCAGCCACTCCTGATCGTTGGAGGAGCGCAAAGCGGCTGTTCAGCGTTCCTCCCGAACCTCTGTCTGTTTATGAGAATTGCTGATGCATCGTTGATGTCGTCTGCGGTTTAGTGCTGCCCTTGACTGAAGTGCGCCTCACTTGATGTGGATGTCTGTCTAGGTGACGGTTTGTGTCTAGTATCTATTGGCGGTCAAAGTGCCAGCACGCTAACTCACGGATCGGTATCAGTCAGAGGTCGCTCATGGAATTTTTCGAAAAACTAACCAGTCTTGCTGCCAAGGTGCGTTTGCAAGGCGCAGCCATTCAAACTGAAGAGGCAACGAAGAACGCTTTCGTCATGCCCTTTATCAATACGGTTCTGGGTTATGACGTCTTCGATCCCATGGAGGTGACCCCTGAATTCGTCTGTGATGTTGGAACCAAGAAGGGCGAGAAGATCGATTACGCGATCATCAAGGATGGCGAGGTGCAGATACTCATCGAGTGCAAGAAAATCGGTGAGCCGCTGCACATCAATCATGCTTCTCAGTTGTTTCGTTATTTTCATGTCACCAGTGCGCGCATTTCCATTCTTACTAATGGTCAGGTCTACAAGTTCTTCACCGATCTGGATGCGCCGAACAAGATGGATGAAAAGCCCTTCCTTGAACTTGATCTGCTGGATATCGACGAATACTCCGTCCCTGAATTGATCAAGTTGACCAAGTCGGCGTTTGACGTTGAATCGGTTCTTAGTGCAGCGGGGGAGTTGAAGTACGTCAGCCAGATCAAGAAGGTCATTGCGTCTCAGGTGAGCAAACCCGACGACGACTTGGTGAAGGTTTTTGCGTCCCGGGTCTATGAAGGTGTGATCACCCAAAAAGTGCGGGAGCAGTTTTATGAATTGACCCGCAAGGCGCTCGGTCAGTTTCTCAATGACCAGATCAATGATCGTCTCAAGTCGGCAATGAGTGGCTCCAGCCAGGTGGTCATTAATCAGCACTCGGCACCTATCAACGATGTGCAGGAGACCACTGAGACGGACGGATCTGAGGAAAAGATCTTCACTACGCTGGAGGAGCTGGAGGCGTATCACATTGTGCGGGCGGTGGTGCGTTCAGTGGTTGATGCCAAGCGTATTGTCCAGCGCGATACCCAGAGCTACTTCGGTATTTTGCTCGACGATAACAATCGCAAGCCCATCTGCCGTTTGCATTTCAATCGAGCCCAGAAGTACATCGGCATTTTCGACCAGGACAAAGTCGAGACACGTCATCCGATCAGTTCCGTCGACGAAATCTACGAGTATGCGGATCACTTGAAGAAGACTGTGGGTTATTACGAATAGGCCGTCCGTGCGCTGAGAACTGCACTGTTGCAGCTCATGTGGCGGCGGAACTCGCCACATGAGCAAGGCGCTCCGCTTTTTGCTTACACCTCAGAACATCCCTTCGCACAATAAAACAGGATTGTGCTGGAGCCGCTGGGCCTGTGGGCTTAACGTGGCCCGGGTCAGGCGGCGCATGGCGCGTCGCGAGGCTCAAGGAGGTAGCAGATGGTGCAGGTGCCCAGCGCGTCGATCATCGATCTGTATCACCAGGCGGAAGACTATTTCTTCGTTTCCATCTCGCAGTTCCATCGGCGCTTCGGCGCCGATCTGAGTGCCTATTGCACCGGGCTTGAAGCCAGCAGCCTGAATCTGTTGATGATGAAGGACCGGCCTGGCGACAACAGCCAGCAACTGGCCGAGGGCGTGGCGTTCCTGCAGCGAACCGGCATGCCGTTCTGTGTGGTGATCCCTCAGGCGCAGGTGTCGCGGGTCAGTCTGCAGTTGCAACAGCAGCACCTGATGGCCGCGGACAAGACCACTTGCATGGTGCTGGATCTGGCGACCTACGAAGTGCAGGAGGGACTGGCGCCACTGGCGGATGTGCGTTGCACCGATGAGCATCTGGAGGATTGGGGGCTGCCGGTGCAGAGCGCGTTCGAGCCCGATGGCGGAGGCATTGAGCTGTACCTGGAACGGCACCGGGCGGCGTTGCTGGACGGCAGGGCCCTGCGCCATTTCACTTTGTATGTCGACCAGCGTCCGGTGAGTGCCCTGACGCTGTCCCTGGGGCCGGGGGTGGCGCGGCTGGATGATATCGGCACTTTGCGGGAGTGCCAGGGGCGGGGCTATGCCACGGCGCTGATCCACTCGGTGCTGCGCCTGATCCAGGCCCAGGGCGCGAAAATCTGTGTGCTCGAGGCCTCTCTCGACGGCCTGTCGATCTACCGCAAGGTCGGCTTCACGGGCTTGTTCGACTATTGCACCTTCTGCCAGGCGTAAGTCCTGGCTACGTCGTGGCGTTGAGCCGGAACTGCCGTGGGCTGAGTCCGGTCAGGGACTTGAACTGCCGGCTGAAGGCGCTGTGATCGGTGTAGCCGCATTGCAGCGCCACCTCGGTGATCGGCTCCTGGGTCAGCAGCAGCCGTGAGGCGTGCTCCAGGCGTGCCTTGTGGATCATCTGCCGGGGCGTGAGGTGGAAGATGCGCTTGCAGTAGCGTTCCAGCTGCGCCGTGGACAGGTTGGCGATGCGGGTCAGATCCTGCAGGCGGATGGCTTCGCTGTAGTGCTCGCGGATATGCCGGTCCACGGCCGCCAAACGCTCGTAGGCGGGATGGGTGTCACGGGCTGCCTGCAGGTCCAGGGAGATGCCGGCCATGCCGATGATCTGTCGGTCGTGTCCATACAGCGGCAGTTTGTGGGTCAGGCACCAGCCGGGTTCACGGCTGCCGTACAGGTGCAATTCCAGTTGGCCCTTGATGGTGATGCCCTGGCGCAGCACGCGCTGGTCCTGCTCGGTGTAGACCGGGCCGAGCACCGCCGGAAAGACTTCGGCGGAGGTCTTGCCGAGCAATGGCCGGATGTTCTTGAAGCCGCAGCGCTGGGCCAGGGTCAGGTTGGCGATCAGGTAGCGGGCCTGCAGGTCCTTGATGAAGAACACTGCGCTGGGAATGCAGTCCAGCAGGGGGGTGATCGGGGCCATGCTGGCCAGCAGGCTGTTGATGTCCCCGAGGGATTGGGCGGCGATGGCCCTGGGCAAGTGGTGGAGCTGTGCGCTATCGATCATCGTCGGCCTCTCTCTAGGGGGCTTGGGGGATGGATCTGTGTCGATAAAGCCAGGGGGTACAAAAGGGCTGTGCAAGCTGACCGGGTGTTCCCGGCCAGGGTGGGTTCAGGGGCTCAGTCTGCGGCGTCGTGGCAGGTCTCGTCGAGCATCAGGGTGGCGAGCCGGGCCGGCACCAGCGGCGTTCGCGGGGCGACTGTGGGCCAGTTGAACAGGCGCTGGGCGGCGCTGGCGCAGACCCGGCCCTGGCAGGCCCCCATGCCGCACCGGCTGTGCAACTTGGCGCTGGGCCAATCGGCTGCCGCCGCCACCGCAGCGTAGGGCACATCTTCGCAACGGCACAGCAGCGTCTCGGGTCGGGCCAGTTCGAGGATCTGCGGTTGCAGCTCGAAGTGACGCTGCAACTGCCTGGCAAAGGCCTGCCAGTGCTGGCGCTGGCGGATCAGGCCGGCGGCGCGGGCGCTCTGGCCGCTGGCGACGCAGCCGGCAATCTCGCCTTCGATCAGGGCCAGTTCGCTGCCACCGATGCCGGTGCATTCTCCGGCGGCAAGGACCTGGGGCAGGCTGCTGCGCTGCTGCTGGTCGACCGCAATGGCGCCGTGTTCCAGATGACAGCCCAGATGGCTGGCCAGACGGGTATTGGGCACCAGGCCGAAGCCGCAGGCCAGGTAGTCGCAGGGGATTTCCTCGCTGCGCCGGCCCTGGCGGATGCGTACTCCTTGCAGGTGCCGGTCCCCCAGGGCCTCCACCACATGGGCGTTGCAACGGTAGGCCGGGGTGGCCAGCTTCAGGGCCTGGGCCAGCTTGCTTGGCCAGCGCCACAGCTGGCCGGCGAAACCCAGCACGGAGGCTGCGGGGGCCTGTTCCAGCACCCGCACCACGCGGGCGCCAGCCTGGCGCGCGGTGGCGGCGCTGGCCAGCAGTAAGGGGCCGCTGCCGGCGATCACCAGGGTTTTTCCATTCACCTGCAGGCCATTCTTCAGCAGGGCCTGCAGGCCCCCGGCGCCGGTGACCCCGGGCAGGGTCCAGCCGGGAAAGGGCAGCAGCAACTCCTGGGCGCCGCAGCACAGGATCAGTTGTTCAAAGTCCACCTGCCAGGCCTGTTGCGCGTCCTCCAGCAACAGGCGTTGCGGGCCCAGGGCGGCGATGATGCGGGTGGCGCTGAGGTAGCGCAGCGCCGGGTGCTGCAGGATCTTGAAACGCTTGGTCTGGAGGGCGGTGGGCGGGTGCCCGGGGCCATTGCGCCAGATCTGTCCGCCGGGCCGCGGGTTGTCGTCGATCATCAGGATCGAGGTGGCGCTGTGGCTGGCGGCCTGGGCGGCGGCGAGCCCCGCCGGGCCGCTGCCGACTATGACGATCTGGCAGTGCAGGCGTTGGGCGCTCATTGGCTGCGCTCCACTTGCATGCCATCCCGGCACAGGGTCTGGCAGGCCAGTTGACGGCGACCGTCGATGGTCATCCGACATTCCTGGCAGATGCCCATGCCACAGAACGGCGCTCGTGGAGCACCGCTGCAGGCGGTGCGGGTATAGGGCACGCCGCTGTTGGCTACGGCAGCGGCCACCGTGAGGCCGGAGCGGACCTCCAGCGCTTGCTGATCCAGGTAGATGATCACGGGCATTCTCCAGTCAGGGCGGCGAAGCGTCCGGGCAGATAGGGGCGCGGGTCGATTGCCGGGCATTCGCAGAGCATCAGGTCCACCAGCAGCCGCGCGCTGCCGGGGGCGGTCGTCACGCCCAGGCCTTCATGCCCGACGGCCAACCACAGGCCCGGCTGTTGCGGGTGTTCACCCAGGATCGGCAGGCCGTCCGGGGTGGCGGCGCGAAAGCCGGTCCAGGCGCGGATGCCGTTGAGCGCTGCCAGCTCCGGCAGGTATTCCACTGCCCGTTGCAGCATGGGCGCCAGCACGGCCGGTTCGACTTGAGGGTTGAGGGTGTCGAATTGTCGGGACGAGCCGATCAGCAACTGGCCGGTCGGACGCGGCTGGACGTTGAAGGCCACCGAGGTGCCGTCACTGGCGTGGGCACTGGCGGCGTAGCCCAGTTCGACCAGTTGATGCTGGACCTGTTGTGGGTAGCGGTCGGTGATCAGCAGGTGGCCCTTCTTCGGCCGCAGGGGCAGGGCCGGCAGCAGTTCCCGGGCGGCGAAACCGTTGGCCAGCAGCACCCGGGGGGCGCGCAGGACCCGGCCGTCGTCCAGCTCCAGCTGATCGCCGGCCACCCTACGCACATGGCCGCACTGGCGCTGGATCAGTGGATGGCTGCTGAGCAGCCAGTGGGCGGTGGCCGGGGCGTAGAGAATGCCGTCTCCGGGGATCTTCAGGGCGCCGCCCAGGCCCGGGCGCAGCATCGGCTCCAGCGCCGCCAGCTGCGGGCCGTCGAGCAGTTGGCCGGTGACGCCGTGGTCTGCCAGGGCCTGCTGCTTGGCTCGCGCCAGGTCCATTTCCTCGCGGTCGGCGGCCAGCCACAGGGTGCCGCAGTTGCGATAGGCGCAGGCCTCGGGCAGACGTTCGCGCAACTGCTGCCACAGGCCGATGGAGTAATGACTCAGGGCCAGCTCCGCCGGGTTGTCGTCCATGGCCACCAGATGGCCCATGCCAGCCCCGGTGGCGCCGCCACGGGCGTCGTCCAGCACCTGCACCCGCAGGCCGCGGCCGGCCAGTTCATGGGCGCAGGCGGCACCGATGATGCCGGCGCCGACCACGATCACGTCGGCCTCGCCCTGGGCATTCACGAGCCGATGCCCCAGGCGAACGGGTCGCTGTCATCGAGCAGCAGGGTCGCTTCGGCGCTGATATGGGCGCTGCCACGCAGGGTGGGAATGATCCGCTCGCCGGCCTGCTCGTAGTGGGCGCTGAACTGGCTGCCGATGACGCTGGCCTGGCGCCAGGTCTGGCCCGGAGCGAGCTTGCCGTCCGCCGCCAGGCAGGCCAGCTTGGCGCTGGTGCCGGTGCCGCAGGGGGAGCGGTCGTAGGCCTTGCCGGGACAGAGCACGAAGTTGCGGCTGTCGGCCTGTGGGTCGTCGGCGAACAGTTCGATGTGGTCGATGACTTCGCCCTCGGCCCCGGTCACCCCGGCGGCTTCCAGGGCCTCGCGCACGCGCCAGGTGAATTGGGTCAGGGCTTCGACATTGTCCAGGGCAATGTCCTGGCCGTGATCGCTGATCAGGAAGAACCAGTTGCCGCCCCAGGCGATATCGCCATGCACCGTGCCGTGCCCCGGCACTTGCAGCGCCACCTGGGTGCGGTAGCGATAGGCGGGGACATTGCGCACGCTCACCGACAGATCGTCGTGCAAGGTGGCCTCCACCGTGCCCACCGGGGTTTCGATGCGGTGCACGCCGTAGTCGATGCGTCCCAGGTGGTACAGCGAACGCACCAGGCCGATGGTGCCGTGGCCGCACATGCCCAGGTAGCCGCTGTTGTTGAAAAAGATCACGCCGGCACAGGCATCCCCGGCCTGTGGCTCGCAGAGCAGGGCCCCGACCAGCACGTCGCTGCCCCGGGGCTCGAGGACGCAGGCGCGGCGCCAGTGATCGTGCTGGCTGCGCAGGGTCTGCAGGCGCTCGGCCATGGAGCCACGGCCCAGCTCGGGAAAGCCGTCGATCACCAGGCGAGTGGGTTCACCTGCGGTGTGTGAGTCGATCACGGTTATTTTTTTCATGGCGGCACCTGACGGGAAAGAGCTACAGAGTGGCCTTGGCGGGGGCGGCGTTGCTTGTGGGTTTTCGCTGTGGCGGATGACGAAATCAGCACAGTCTCGCGATGACCGCTGTGGCGCTGGAGCCGCAATGGGGTGAGGGGTGAGTGTGCCGATTTCGTCTCTTGCAGGGGCGAAAAGCCTCAAGCTGCAAGGGGGATAAAAGGCGACTCTGGTCTGGGTTTTCAACGTCAGTCGGCCCGACCGACCTCAAACAAGGACAAGACCATGAGCCGTAAAGCCATCCAATGGAGCGGTGTATTCCCCGCTGTGACCACTCAATTCAAAGCCGATTTCTCCCTCGACCTGCAGGCCACCCACAAGGTCATGCGCAACCTGGTGGACGACGGCGTATCCGGCCTGGTGGTGTGCGGCACCGTGGGGGAAAACACCTCCTTGAGCACCGCAGAAAAACTGTCGGTGATCGAAGTCGCCAAGGACGCCGCCGGCGGTCGGGTGCCGGTGATCGCCGGGGTGGCCGAATTCACCACCGAGTTCGCCCGCCATACGGTGCGCGAAGCGGCTCGGGTCGGGGTCGATGGGGTGATGGTGATGCCGGCCCTGGTGTACTCGGCCAAGCCTCATGAAACCGCGGCGCATTTTCGTGCGGTGGCCACCGGCACCGACCTGCCGGTGATGGTCTACAATAACCCGCCGATCTACAAGAATGACGTCACCCCTGAGGTGCTGATCGCCCTGCAGGACTGCGAGAACATCGTCTGCTTCAAGGATTCCTCCGGCGATACCCGGCGTTTCATCGACCTGCGCAACGCGGTCGGCGATCGCTTCGTGCTGTTCGCCGGTCTCGACGATGTGGTGGTCGAGAGCGTGGCGGTGGGGGCCGAGGGCTGGGTCTCGGGCATGTCCGTGGCCTTCCCCAAGGAGGGTGAGACCCTGTTCCGCCTGGCCAAGGAAAAACGCTTCGAGGAGGCCCTGGCCCTGTACCGCTGGTTCATGCCGCTGCTGCACCTGGACGCTCGTCCGGACCTGGTGCAGTGCATCAAGCTCTGTGAAGAACTGGTGGGCCGTGGCTCGTCCATCACCCGGCCGCCGCGTCTGGCGCTGCAGGGTGAAACCCTGGCCGAAGTCAAAGCCCTGGTCGCCAAGGCCCTGGCCACGCGCCCGAGCCTGCCGGACGTCGGCCTGTAGAAACGGGCCTGCAGGACTTGGTCGGGTGCCCTGGGTGGGGGCACCCGCTTCTGCAATACCCCATGTGCTGCAAGCGTCGAGCGGCTCCGCCGACGTGACATTCGACTTGCCTATTCCAATAACCTCAAAAAAGGCGCAGCTCCATGTCAGGCAAAGGCAAATTCAAGAAACAACTCTCTCTGGTGGACCTGACCTTTATCGGTCTGGGTGCGATCTTCGGTTCCGGCTGGCTGTTCGCGGCCAGCCACGTTTCGGCGATTGCCGGGCCGGCGGGGATCTTTTCCTGGCTGCTGGGCGGGTTCGCCGTGCTGCTGTTGGGCATCGTTTACTGCGAGCTGGGGGCCGCCCTGCCCCGGGCCGGTGGGGTGGTGCGCTACCCGGTGTTCTCCCATGGCCCGCTGCTGGGCTATTTGATGGGGTTCATCACCCTGATCGCCTTTTCCAGCCTGGTGGCGATTGAAGTGGTGGCGGCCCGGCAATACGCCGCGGCCTGGTTTCCGGCGTTGACCCACGAAGGCTCCAGCAACCCGACCATCATCGGCTGGCTGGTGCAGTTTGCCCTGTTGTGCCTGTTCTTCTGGCTCAACTACTACAGCGTCAAGACCTTCGCCAAATCCAACAACTTCATCAGCCTGTTCAAGTTCATCGTGCCGCTGCTGGTGATCGCGGTGCTGTTCACCTTCTTCAAGCCCGACAACTTCCATGTCCAGGGGTTTGCCCCGTTCGGCCTGTCGGGGATCGAGATGGCGGTCTCGGCGGGGGGCATCATCTTCGCCTACCTGGGGCTGACGCCGATTATCTCCGTGGCCAGTGAAGTGCGTAATCCGCAACGCACCATTCCCATCGCGCTGATTCTCTCGGTGCTGCTCTCGACCTTGATCTACGGCCTGTTGCAACTGGCCTTTCTGGGCAGCATTCCCACGGAAATGCTGGCCAACGGCTGGAGCGGCATCAGCAAGGAATTCTCTCTGCCGTACCGCGACATTGCTCTGACCCTCGGGGTCGGCTGGCTGGCCTATCTGGTGGTGGCCGACGCGGTGATCTCCCCCAGTGGCTGCGGCAACATCTACATGAACGCCACGCCGCGGGTGGTCTACGGCTGGGCCCGGACCGGGACCTTCTTCAAGGTTTTCACCCGCATCGATGAAGAGTCCGGCATCCCGCGTCCGGCGCTGTGGCTGACCTTCGGCCTGTCGGTGTTCTGGACCCTGCCGTTCCCCTCGTGGGAGGCGCTGATCAACGTGGTGTCAGCGGCCCTGGTGCTCAGTTATGCGGTGGCCCCCATCAGCGTCGCGGCGTTGCGCAAGAGTGCACCGCAACTGGCGCGGCCGTTTCGGGTCCGCGCCTTTGCAGTGCTGGGCCCGGTGTCGTTCGTGATCGCGGCACTGATTGTCTACTGGTCCGGCTGGGGCACGGTGTCCTGGCTGCTGGGGCTGCAGATCCTGATGTTCGTGATCTACCTGCTGTGCAAACGCCTGGTGCCCACCGACCACCTGAGCCTGGGCGAGCAGGTGCGCTCATCGCTGTGGCTGATCGCCTTCTATGGGCTGACCATTGTCATTTCCTACCTGGGTAGCTTCGGCGGCATCGGCGCCCTGACTCATCCCTACGACACCCTCACCGTCACCCTCATGGCCCTGTGCATCTACTACTGGGGCGCCAATACCGGAGTGCCCAGTGCCAAGCTGGTGCTGGACGGCGATGAGGTGGAATGACCATGACCACTTTCATGCAGACGAGGTTATCCATGACTGTTACCGGACAGATGCTGATAGGTCACACCGCCGTGCTTGGCGGCCAGGGCTCGATTCATGGGCTGGCCGCCGCCAGTGGCGAGGTGTTGCAACCGGCTTTCGGTGGCGCCTCGGCCGCTGAACTTGAGCGCGCCTGTGCCCTGGCGGAGGCGGCGTTCGATCCTTATCGCCAGTTGCCGCTTGCACAGCGGGCGGCCTTTCTGGAGAGCATTGCCAGCCATGTTCTGGGCTTGGGCGAGGAGCTGATTGAGCGCTGTCACTTGGAAACCGGCTTGCCCCGGGCTCGCCTGGAAGGTGAGCGGGGGCGCACCGTCGGCCAATTGCGCCTGTTTGCCCAGGTGGTCCGTGACGGCGGTTTTCTCGGGGTCAGGATCGACCCGGCGCAACCTGAGCGTCAGCCTCTGCCCAGGATCGAGTTGCGCCTGCGGCATATCGGCCTGGGCCCGGTGGCGGTGTTTGGCGCGTCGAACTTTCCCCTGGCGTTTTCCGTGGCCGGCGGCGACACCGCTTCGGCCCTGGCGGCGGGTTGTCCGGTGATCGTCAAGGCCCACTCGGCGCACCCCGGGACATCTGAGTTGGTGGGGCAGGCCATTGCCCGGGCCGCGCAGAGTCTGGGATTGCCCGAGGGGGTGTTTTCGCTGCTGTTCGACAGCGGCCGGGCCATCGGCCAGGGACTGGTGGCGGACCCGCGGATCAAGGCAGTGGGGTTTACCGGCTCGCGCACGGGCGGGGTCGCGCTGATGCAGATCGCCGCATTACGTCCTGAGCCGATTCCCGTGTATGCCGAGATGAGCTCCATCAATCCGGTGCTGTTGTTGCCCCAAGCCCTGGAGGCGCGGGCGGAGCAGATTGCCCCGGCGTTCGTTGCCTCGCTGACCCAGGGCGCCGGGCAGTTCTGTACCAACCCGGGCTTGATCCTGGCCCTGGAAGGCCCGGCATTGCAGCGCTTTGAAAGCGCCGCTGCCGCTGCCCTAGCCACACAGGCAGCGCAGACCATGCTTACCCCAGGCATTCACCGCAGTTACTGCCAGGGCGTTGCCGCCCTGGCGGCCCATGCCCAGGTGCAGACCTTGGCCCAGGGCTTGGCGGGGCAGGGTACTCAGGCCCGAGGCGCGTTGTTCGCCACCTCGGCCGAGGCCTTCATGGGCTGCGCTCAATTGCGGGAAGAGGTCTTTGGTCCGGCCTCGTTGATCGTTCGTTGCCCGGACTTTGCCGCCTTGCAACAGGTGCTGCAGAGCCTGGAGGGCCAGTTGACCATTGCGCTGCACTTGAGCGATGGCGATCACCCCCAGGTCCGCACGCTGCTGCCGCTGTTGGAGCGCAAGGCCGGACGTCTATTGGTCAACGGATTCGGCACTGGGGTCGAAGTGGCCCACGCCATGGTTCATGGCGGGCCGTTCCCGGCCACTTCCGACAGCCGCAGCACCTCGGTGGGCAGCCTGGCGATCCAGCGCTTTCTGCGTCCGGTGTCCTACCAGGATCTGCCCGAGGCGCTGTTGCCTGCCGAACTGTCCAGCGGCAATCGGTTGCACGTACCGCAACTGATCGATGGCCAGGGGCCGATCAGCCCCACAACACACTCTCCCACAGGAGCTTTCACTTACCGCTCATAGAGGTTCCACCATGTCTGAATACATCACCCTGTCATTGGACGAAGTCCGCAGCCTGTCCTACCAGGTGCTCAGCCGACATGGCCTGTCCGACGCTCACAGTCGGGCGATCGCCGAGGTCATTACCCAGGGCCAGCGTGACGAATGCCATTCCCACGGGGTGTATCGCCTGCTGGGCTGCGTGCGCTCGGTGCGCGAAGGCAAGATCGACCCCCGGGCCGAGCCCAGCCTGCGGCATGTGTCGCCTGGGGTGCTGGAAGTGGATGCCCATTACGGCTACTCCTTACTGGGCTTCCACACCGGCCTGCCGGTCCTGGCGGAGAAGGCTCGTAGCCAGGGGGTCGCCGCCATGGTGATCAAGCGCTGTTTCCACTTTTCCGCCCTGTGGCCCGAGGTCGAGGCGATTGCCGCCACCGGGCTGGTGGGCCTGGCGATGAACCCCAGTCATAGCTGGGTGGCTCCGGCCGGAGGCCGGCACCCGGTGTTCGGCACCAACCCCCTGGCCTTTGCCTGGCCGCGACCGGGGGGCGATCCTTTTGTCTTCGACTTCGCCACCAGCGCCATTGCCCGCGGCGATATCGAATTGCATGCACGCCAGGGCAAGCCGATTCCCAGCCATTGGGCCATCGATGCCGACGGCGAACCCACCACTGACGCCCAGGCTGCATTGCGCGGTGCCATGCAGACCTTTGGCGGTCACAAGGGCTCGGCCCTGGCGGCGATGATCGAGTTGTTGGCCGGGGCCCTGATTGGCGACCTCACCAGTGTGGAGTCCATGGCCTTCGATGAAGGCGTCGGGGCGACGCCTTGTCATGGCGAGCTGGTGCTGGCGTTCGATCCCCAGGTGTTTCTGGGGCAGGGGTATCAGGCGGGGCTGGAGCGGGCGGAGGCTTTGTTCGCGGGGATTGCCCGGGATGGAGCGCGGTTGCCGTCCCAACGCAGGTTCGAGGCCCGGGCGCGCAGCCTGGAGCACGGGGTGCAGATTCCACGGGAGTTGCTGGAGGAGATCCGGCGGTTGCTCTAGGCAGGCGTTCGCTGACAAGCCAGCTCCAACCCTCCGTAGGAGCTAGCTTGCCGGCGAAAGCATCAGAACCTGACGTTCGCCGCCAGCTCGGCAGAGCGCCCTGGCGCGACAGTGGCGAACATGCCGACGTGGGAGGCGTCGTAGTAGGTCTTGTCGGTGAGGTTGAGCACGTTGAACTGCAGGTCCAGGTTCTTGTTCACCCGATAGGCCAGCATGGCGTCGTAGCGCCAGTAGGCATCGAGGCTGCGGGTGTTTTCATCGTTGGTGTAGCGCTCGCCCACATAGTTGGCGCCGGCACCGACTTTCAGGCGGTCGGTGAGCATGTAGGTGCTCCACAGCGAGGCGCTGTTGGGGGCGATGAATTTCATCTGGTTGCCGTTGAAGTCGGTGTTCCTGCCTGAGGCGTACTTGACCGTCTTGGCATCCAGGTAGGTGTAGCCCGCCATCACCTCCCATTGATCGGTCAGGTGGCCGGTAGCCCCGACTTCAAAACCTTTCACTTCGACATCGCCATCCAGGGTCACTTCGTTGCTGATCGGGTCGTAGGTTCGGGCGTTGGTCTTCTCGGTCTTGAACACCGCTGCGGTCAGGGCCAGGCGTTCGTTGAGCAGGTCCCATTTGGTGCCCAGTTCGAGGCTGCGGCTCTTTTCCGGGTCCAGGTTGCTGAGCCGGCCGCCTGCTGCGCCATCGGCGCCGCCCGACTGCCCGGCGGTTTCGCCCGAAGGGTTGAACGAGGTGCCGTAGGACAGGTAGATGCTGCCGTAGGGCAGGGGCTTGAAGACGATACCGCTTTGGTAGGTCCACATATTGCTGCGGTTGCTCTGGCTGGGGTCCCTGACGTGATAGGCGTCATAGCGCACCCCCAGGTTCAGGTCCCATTGCTCGTGCAGGGCCAGGGTGTCCATCACATAGACGGCGCGGTTGTTGTGTTGGGTGACCGTGTGTTGGCCGTCGCCTCGTAGCACCGGGGCGAATGGGTCTTTGGGATTGGGGTGATTGAGGTCGCCCAGGTTGCTGTTCTTGGGGCTTGCATAACGATTCTTGACGTCGATCCGTTCGCGCGAGAACTCCAGGCCCGCGCTGTAGCTGTGGCCGATGGAGCCGGTGTCGAATGTGCCGAAGATGTCGGTCTGGTTGATCAGCGATTCGTTGACCACGTTGCGCCCGCGAGCCGCACGTTGCACGGTGTTCGCCTGTTCCTGCGCCGCCGTGGATATCGGCCGGCTCATGACGTAGTCCTGCATGCTGCGGCCCTGGCGGGTGGTGTTGCGCAGGGTCAGGTGGTCGTTGACGTCATGTTCCAGTTGCAAGGTCGCAAGGTCTGCCGAGGTCTTGCGGAAGTCGCGCTGGGGGAAGCCATAGAAGTTGTCGCGGTCGACCTTGATCGGCTTGCCGGAGATTTCCGACACCGGGATGCCCTGGTCGGGCATGTCGTCGGTCTGCAGGTGGTAGTAGCTCAAGGTGGCGCGGGTGTCGGTGTTCAGGCCGAAGGTCACGCTCGGTGCCACGCCCCAGCGCGACACCTGCACATGATCGCGCCCGGGGGTATCGGCTTCATGCTTCATGGCGTTCAGGCGCAGGGCCATGTTCTGTTCGGGCAGGTACTGGTTGAGGTCAAGCGTGCTGCGCCGCTGATGATCGGTGCCCAGGGTCAGGCTGCCAGCGCTGAAGTCCTCCTGCTGCGGTACTTTGCTGATCAGGTTGATGGTGCCGCCGGTGGAGCCGCGTCCCGAGTAGGCCGAACCCGGGCCTTTGACGATTTCGATCTGCTCGTAGTTGAACACTTCATGGTTCATCCGGCCGACGTCGCGGATGCCGTCGATCATGATGTCGGTGCTGGCCTCGAAGCCGCGGATGAAGGGGCGATCCCCCAGCGGCGTTCCGCCTTCCCCGGCGCCGAAGGTGATGCCCGGGGTCGTGCGCAAGGCATCGGTCAGGGTCGACACGGCACGTTCCTGCATCAGGGTGTCGGTGATGATGGTCACCGACTTCGGCGTTTCCCGCAGGGGCGCGGTGAACTTCACCGAATCCGAGGCCTCGCGCTTGTAGCCAGGCTGATGCACCCCTTGCACATGGGTTGGGGCCAGGGTGACAGGTGTCGCCTCGGTGTGACGCTTGGCGTCTTCAGCAGCGGCTCCCAGGCTGGCTTCGCTGAGGGCCATCAGACCGAGAGAGGTGGACCACAACTTCCAGGGTTGTGGGCGGGCGGGACTGGACATTGAGATAGAGCCTCCGTTTTATTTGGAAGCGATTCTCATTAGATAATTATTATCATTCAATCAGATAGTTCTGAACAATGGTGTCGAAAAGTGTATGCGTGGCTGTATACGAAGTGAGGGGGCTTGATCGGGTTTGCTGTGCGGAGCGACATATTTTCTTGCGGCGGGCTGTTTTCTTTTTCCGCCAGCCGCTGTTTCATGGTCGACCATCAACCCAGGAGATCACGGATGAATCTGCACTTCGAAACCCCCAACTTGATATTGCGCCCACGCACGCTCGAACACTTCGAGGCCTGCTTGCGCATGGACCTGGACCCTGAAGTCACGCGCTTCACTCCGGGAATCTGGGACGGTGGGCAATGGCACCGGGATTTCTTGCAGTCGCGCATGACCCAGGACTTTGGTGAGCGATGCGGTTATTGGGCGATCTTCGCTAAGGAGGCCCCGGACGATTTACTGGGCTGGGTCTCGTTCATTCCTTTCGACGCCGTGGGCCCGGAACTGGAGATGGGCTGGCGTCTGGTGCGGCGGGCCTGGGGCCGGGGGGTGGCCTCTGAGGCCGCCAGGCGCATTGTCGAGCACGCCTTTGCCGACCCGGAGGTCGAGCGGATTGTCGCTGATGCTCACATCGACAATGGCGCCTCGTTGGCGGTGGCTCGCAAGCTGGGTTTTCGTTTCACTCACGACGGCGAATTCGAAGGCCTGCCAAGCCGGTTTTTCGAAATGACCCGTGAGGATTTTCATCAGCAGACAGCGACCGGTTGAAGGGCTGCTGGCTCTGGGGAGACGGGGCGCCGTTGCGTGGCGCCCCGCAATGAAGACCGTTGCCGGTCAAAGGTGACGGCTGACCCACCACAACACCAGGAAGGCGATGACCGCGGCCAGAGCTGACAGCTGGAACAGATTGATCAGCCATTTCAGGCCCAGGGGGAAGTTCTTGTAGTCCCGTACATCCATGCCGCCATTGCGCAGAAAGAGGTGGGGCATGGCGAACATCCCGCCGATGCACACCAGCATGCACAGACGGCTGAGAGGGTCTTTGCCCAGCAGTGGCATGCGAATGGCGATGACCCGGCAGCGGGCCAGGTACTTGACCATGTCATCGATCTTGAAATAGCCCAGGTAGACCTGGATCACCAGGGACACCAGACCGGACATGACCACCAGAATCCAACCCGCGGTATAAATATCTTTGGCGTTGCACATATCTATTCAGTGACCTCCTCAAGCTTCACGACCAGGCGTTCAGCGTCGCACTCCTCCAATGAGCCCTGGCACGCAGGGCAGCCGACCACCATAGCACCCCTGGACCAAGGACGGGCGCAGGGCTCCCCTGGGGCAGGAGAGTTGTAGCGACCCTAGCCGGGGGCTGGCCCGGTTGCCATGAGACGAGTACCAAAGACCCGGGGTTGGCGTGCTGGAGGGGAGGGGTCAGAGCTTGGCGCAACGTTCCACGTCGGCCTGGGTGGTGACCTGGGTATCGATGCCCAAACGGTACTTGCAGTAGTCGATGATCATCTGCCGGTGCTCGGGAGTGAGCTTTTCCACGCGCCGGTAGTCGCCGTCATTGGCGTGGATATTGAAGAACTCCAGGCGCAGCGTCGGGGACTGCTTGATAAACCAGCGGGTGTGGGTCTCGGCTTCTTCCAGCTCGGTGTAGTAGCCGACGTTGAGCACCACCAGCAGGCCGAGGAATAGCAGGAATACGAGTTTTTTCATGGTACGGCTCCATCCATGGGCAGGGCGGCGCATGGTTCCGGCTTTGCTCATGCTTGGCAAGGGACTGTCATGAATTGTCACGCTTGCCGCCGGCAGGTTCAGCCAGCAGACAGTCGCAGGCTGTTAAAAGATTCGGACGCCCGGCAGGAGCTGGGTCGTGACAAGGGGGCAAGAAGGTCGGGACTCTGGAACTGGCCTGATGATGCAATAGCAAAGAAAGCGATCTGCGGATCGCTTTTTTTGTCTTCGCAAGGTACGCGCCTGCCGATCTGCCAGGGTTTGCAGAGAGGGGCTCGAGCAGGACGCAATGGCCGGCAAGGTCTCTTTGTCATGGGGCGCGAGCGCTCTGGAACGGTCTTTTCAAGGTCGCTATGTATTGTTCCGGGCAATACCGTTCGTCCGACGGATGGAATTGGCAAGCACTAGTCACTGCGTCATGCTGTCGATGGATGTCGTAATGCCACCATTTTGGGCTCAACCCGTTTCCAGGTGGTGTTTTCCCCCTGCGCTGCTGAGATAGGTTTTCTGATGAGTGTGTTGATCCTGCCTGAGGCGCGGTATGCCCGATAAGGCGTTGGTCGAGGAGCAGCGCCTGGCTGCTCTGTATGCCCTGGAACTGCTGGACACGGCCCGTTGTGAGCGTTTTGATCGTATTTGTCGTCTGGCGGCGCAGTACTTCAAGGTACCCACGGCCCTGATCACCCTGGTGGATCGGGATCGCCAGTGGTTCATGTCGCGGGTGGGCTTCGTCGCCGAGCAGACCCCCATCGATCAATCGTTCTGTGCCTACACCATCAAGTCCGGCGATGTGTTTGAAGTGGAAAACGCCCGCCGGGATGTGCGCTTTCATGCCAATCCCCTGGTCACCGAAGATCCATGCATCGGCTTTTATGCCGGCGCGCCGCTGATCACATCCACCGGCCACGCCATCGGCAGTTTGTGCGTCATCGATAAACAGCCCCAGCGCTTGAATGCCGTCGAGCGCCAGCAACTGCGGGACCTGGCGTGCCTGGTGATGGAGCAGATCGAGCACCGTCAGCGCCAGACCCGTCGCGATCCGGTCAGCAGCCTGCCCAATCGGGAGCAATTCCAGAGCGATCTGTACGACCTGGCGGAACAGCATCCTGGTGAAAAGCGCGTGCTGGTGCTGGTGGATGCGGTGGACATGACCGTGGCTCACGAGCTGACCCTGGCCATGGGCATGGCTCCGTTTGAAATCATCGTGCGCTTCCTGGCCCAGCAACTGCTCACCTACCTGGGGCGGCATGTCCGGGTGTATCACGTCTCGGTCAAGCGTTTTGGCTTTCTGCTACCGGCAGCGCCGGGCATCGAACGTTTTCTCGAAGGGCTGGTTCGGCGTTTGCGACGCCAGCCGCCGGGCCTTGAACTGCCGATGATTCCCGGGGTATGTGCGGGCACCGTGGAGTTCTCCACGGACCGCGACGCGGTGCCGGACGTGCTGCGCAAAGCCATGTTCGCCCTGGAGCTGGCGACCTTGAAGCGCAGCACCTGGGCGCCCTATGACGTGGTGCGGGACCAGGCCTATCGACG
This sequence comes from Pseudomonas sp. B21-059, assembly GCF_026016285.1. Classification (NCBI taxonomy): domain Bacteria; kingdom Pseudomonadati; phylum Pseudomonadota; class Gammaproteobacteria; order Pseudomonadales; family Pseudomonadaceae; genus Pseudomonas; species Pseudomonas sp. B21-059. Next base: position 1,572,421 of record NZ_CP087201.1, read on the forward strand.
TGCCTTCAATCTGGCGTCGGACATCAGCGAAGCCCTCGACAGCGGACAGATCTACCTGATGTTCCAGCCGCGCTTCGCCCTGCCCGATGGTGCCCAGGTCAGCGCCGAGGCACTGATCCGCTGGGATCACCCTTGGCTGGGACCGATTTCCCCGGCGGAATTCATTCCGGTCATGGAGCGCAACGCCTTGATCCACCGGGTGACCCATTGGGTGATCAACGCGGTGCTGGACAGGCTGCACAGTTGGAGTTCCAGCGATGTACAGCGCCTGTCGATCAACCTGTCCCCCCAGGATTTCGAGGACCAGGACATTGCCGATGTACTCAGGGAGGCCTGCCAGCGTCACCGCATCGATCCCCGGCGCCTGGAGGTGGAGATCACTGAAGGTGCCTGGCTGCGCTCCAACCCCAAGGTGCTGGATCAGTTGAGCAAGATCCGCGGCCTGGGCATGGACGTGGCCATCGATGATTTCGGTACCGGCTACAGCAACTTCGCCTACCTGCATCAGATTCCCGCCAATGTGGTGAAGCTCGACAAATCCATGGTCACGGACCTTGAGAGCAGCGCCCAGCACCAGAAGATCACCCGTTCGGTCATTGCCCTGGCCAGGGAGCTGGGCTATCGCACCGTGGCCGAGGGCATCGAGAGTTTCAAATGCCTGCAGATGCTACGGGCCTTTGGCTGCGACGAAGCCCAGGGCTATTTCCTGGCCCGGCCCATGGCCCAGGAAAAATTCCTCGCTCACAGCGGGGCCCGGCGTTTTCCGTTGCAGCAGGGCGTCTAGCATGCAAGACAAGCCTGCCGAGGTGGCCGCGCAACGGCGGCCGCCTCAGCGCTGTGCGGCCACCAGCAACATCATCGGTCGCTCGCGCTCTTCTTCCAGAGCCGGTTGCTCCAGCACTTGCTGGGCGCTCGGTCCCCACTCCTCGACATGGCGAATGCTGAACCCTGTGTCGATCAGCGTATTGAGCAGAGTGCCCAGGGTCCGGTGCTGCTTGATCACGCCCTCCGCCAGCCAATGGGTCACCCGTTCGCCTTCTTGCTGGTAGCTGTCCAGCGGCCAGGATTTGCGGCCCTGGTCATCCACCTGCCAACCCGGGTTGCGCGGGGCCATGAAGATCGGGTGCTCGATGGAGAACACCAGGCGTGCCCCGGGTACCAGGGCGGCATGGACCTGGGTGAACAGCCCGCGCAAGTCCTTGATGTAGTGCAGGGCCAGGGAGCTGTAGGCCAGGTCGAAGCTGCAGGCGGGCAGGCTCAGGTGTTCCAGATCGGCCCGCTGATAATCGATGTTGGGCGCCGAGGTGCTGGCGCGGGCGGTCGCCAGCATCTTTTGCGAAACGTCCAGGCCCAGTACCTGTCGGGCCCCCTGTTCGCTGGCCCAGCGGCTGAACCAGCCATAACCGCAGCCCAGGTCCACCACCTTGAGACCGTTCATGGTGGGCAGCAGAGCTTGCAGGGCTGGCCATTCCGGTGCCGCATCGAGGCCGCCGAGGGAGCGGCCCATCTGGCTGTAGCCCTGGAAAAAGGTCGGATCGTCGTAAATATTCTGGGTCATGCAGCGTTTCCTTGAGGTTCGTGTGCAGCCGTGATGTCGGGCGGATGATGCAAAAGACGCGGCTGAGGTTTTTCCTCTGACCCGGTCACGGCGATTTTCACTCAGTGTGGGTTATGCATTATCGTGCGCCACGCCTCAAACGATCAGCGTCGTCATCGACACCAAGCCAACCGATAGCGCTGGGTGATCGTCTGTAAGGGCCAACCGAATCCCCCGAACCTGGGTCTGTACCCTAAGCGAGGCACCTTGGGCAAAGCGCGAGTGATAGGCACGACAATAGAGGCCATTCATGCTGCCGAGACGGCATTGGGGCGAACCTTGCCCAGGTCATTCGTGGACTGGCTGCTGGAGCACAACGGCAAGGCGCTGGGGGGGCTGGAAGTGTTTCCTGTCTTTGATGCGCGTGATCCCCGCAAGACCTGGGAGTCGATAGTCCGCCATTTCGAGCAAGGCTGGCGGGCTTGGCAAGACACTTTCTCCGGCATCGCGCTCGACTGCTCCAGCCTGTTGCCGTTCGCTCAATTTGGGACGGGCGACTATTACTGCTTCGATTACGCGGTACTGGGCGACGCCGGTGAGCCGGTCGTGGTGCTGTGGTCCCATGAGACGGGCCGAACCTGCGTCGTTGCGGATGGCTATGCCGCTTTTTTGGCCAATCCCGATCAGTTGTGCCACGCACCCGGCTGATAGGCCGTTGGCACAGGTCAATGCTGAAACAGCGGCGCTCCAATGATCTGCACGAGGCTTGGGCTTGGTTCGCTAGGTTTGCTGCTGGGAGGAGAGGAAATCGTTTGAATCAACGACTTGAGAAGCTTCTACAGATATCTGCGGGAGCCCGCAGATTGGGGAAGTGGAGCGGGTGAAGGGAATCGAACCCTCGTTATCAGCTTGGGAAGCTGGAGTAATGCCATTATACGACACCCGCTCGAACGGCTGACTTTGTACCAGAAGTGGCCGGGGATTTGAAGTTTTTCTTTATCTGACTTGTGCTTGCGTGTCGGTTGAGGTCGCCACAGGTGCCTCACCCGCCAGGAAAAACAGGGTTTTTCAAGGCGGGGTGACGGCCTGTGGCGACGGGGTTTCAGATGGCCCGTGCATGCTGATCATGAACATAGTGTGGACGCGAGCGGTTGTCGTACTGGGCTGGCTTGAGGAAGCCCAGGAGTGCCTGGCGACTGTCGCGGCAGGCGGCCTTGTGTTCCATGTCGAGAAAGTGCCCGGTGGCCTGGATGGTGCTGAAGCTTGCGTGCTGTACATGGTCGGCGAACAGCTTGGCGTCGTTGGCTGAGGTGTACTCGTCCCACTCACCGTTGAGAAACAGCACCGGCACCTGGATGTTCTTCGCCGCCCGCAAGTAGCACTGGCGATCACCGTTGAGCACATGGCTGATGTGGAAGTGCATCTGCCCGTACTCATGCTCCGCCAGGCTGCTGACATGGCGATAGTTGAAGCGCTTGAACAGCGATGGCAGGTGTTTGCCGATGGTGTCGTTGACCAGGTGGCCGACGCGATGGCGGTCGAGGCTGCCGAGGTAGTCGACACCGCGCTCCAGGTAGTCGCGCATGGGTTCGTTGAGCACCGGCGAGAACGAGCTGATCACCGCCTTCTCGATACGTCGAGGACGTTGGGACAAGGCCTGCAAAGCCGCGGCGCCGCCCCACGAGAACGACAGCACATGCTCGGCGGCGAAGTGCTCGATCAACTCCAGCAGGATCTGCCCTTCCACTTCCTTGGTGAGCATCCGTTCGTGCTTGTTGTGGGCCTTGGACCGGCCCGCGTAGGGCTGGTCGTAGAGCACCACGTTGAACTGCGGGTACAGATTCTTCACGGTCTGGGCAAAGGACGCAGTGGTGGCCATCGAGCCGTTGACCAGAATGATGGTCTTGTCTGCGGCATCTGCGCGATAGAACTCCGTGTAAACCCGATACTGACCCTGTATATCCAGCACAGCGATTTCTGGCCTCATGTCATAAGACTCCTGGCAAGCGGGTATGCGCGCAACGTTGAGTGTGCACGGGCAATGTGACAGGTAGGCATACGCCTGGAATCGGAGCCCATGTCGATCCGGTAATGCAGGTCGACGGGTATTGTTATAGGCGGGCGATTTACCGGGTTGAATGCAGAGCAGGCAGGGCTCAGGCCGGCAAAAGGTTTCTTAGATGTCTGTTGGTGACTCATCGGTCACATTTCGGCCGACGGACTGATTCAAGCAGGGCAACCGGGAACCTGCAAGTGCGTTGGACAAATTGTTCGACAGCTTCTGCCCAGCGGTCATTCAGTGGGACGCGGCGTCAGATCAGGCGGATTTCGTCTGCGCTGAGGGGGCGGTATTGGCCTGGGGCAAGGCATTCATCCAGTACCAGTGGTCCCATGCGTTCGCGGTGCAGGCGCACCACCTTGTTGTTGAAGTGGCCGAACATCCGTTTGACCTGGTGATAGCGCCCCTCGACGATGCTCAGCCTGGCGCTATGGGGGCCGAGGATCTGCAATTGCGCAGGCAGGGTGGTGAGGTCCTCGAAGGCGAAATACAGACCCTGGGCGAAGGTCTCGATGTACTCGGGGCCAATCTCCTGCTCGGTTTCCACGTAGTAGAGCTTGGGTAGCTTGGTCTGCGGCTGGGTCAAGCGTCGCGACCAGCTGCCGTCGTTGGTGATCAGCATCAGCCCGGTGGTGTTGTAATCCAGGCGCCCGGCGATGTGCAGGTCCTGGGGATCCGGCTCGTGGATCAGCTCCAGCACGGTCCTGTGCTCCGGGTCGCGGGTGGCGCTGACACAGCCCATGGGCTTGTGCAGCATGAAATAACGCGCCGGCTTGCCGACCTGGAGCACTTCCTCATCCAGTTCCACGCGACTGAACTCACGGACCTCGGCCTTGGGGTCGCTTACCGGCTGCCCGTCGATGCGGATGCGGCGTTGCACCAGCAGCAGGCGCACCTGCTGACGGTTGAAGCGAGGCAGGTTGCTGAGGAAACGGTCAATGCGCATGGTGATCGGCGGTTGGGGGCAAGGTGAGGAGGTTCAGGAGCGTGGCAGGGCGCCGGCGCGCAACTGCGCTTCGACCCCGGCACAACGGGGACACAGGCAGGAGCGGTCGCGCAGCTCTGGCGGCAAGGCTTCGATGATTGCCGGGTCGATGCTCACGGTGTAGCACCAGCAGGCATGGTCCGCAGTACGCGGGTCGGCCAGGGTGCAGTTGTTGCGGGCACCGCAGGCCGGGCAAAGGTCAGGTTCATTCATGGCTGGAGTGGGGCATTTCCACACAGGTTCGATTGCGTCCGCTCTGCTTGGCGCGGTACATCGCATGGTCGGCACGGGACAGCAGGCTGTGCAGGGTGTCTGCCGATTGCAGAGCGGTCAAGCCGATACTGACGGTCAGTTGCAGAGGCTGCCCTTCATAGTAGTAGCGCTGTTGTTCGGTCTGCTGGCGGATCTTCTCGGCAATGACCAGGGCGGCGCTGCTCTGGGTGTCCTTGAGCAGGACAATGAACTCCTCGCCGCCCCAGCGGCAGACGATGTCGGACTGGCGCAGGCAGTCCTGCAGGTCACGGGCAAAACCGCTGAGCACCAGGTCCCCGGCCAGATGGCCGTAGGTGTCGTTGAGGCGCTTGAAGTGATCCAGGTCCAGCAGCAGGGCGCACAGTGGCGTCATGTCCCGCCGCGCTTCCTGCAGAGCCTGGGCTGCCAGCAGATCGAAGCCGCGACGATTGGGCAGGCGGGTGAGGCTGTCGAGGGTGGCCTGGGCCTCAATCTTGCGCCGGTAGCGACGCACCACGCCGCTGAGCAGGATCAGCACGATGCTGGTGACCACCAGGCAGATCAGCAGGTTCAGGTACAGCGACTGACGGATGCTGTTGAGGGCGCCGTCTTCGCGCTTGTCGACGAACAGGTACCAGTTCAGTTCGGGAATGAATCGCACATTGAGAAAATGCCCCTGGCCCTGGGTCGAGTATTCGTAGCTGCCGCTGTGGGGCTTGGGCAGTTGGGTCATCAGCTCCTTGAGGCTGTCCAGGTCATGCAGGGACTGGCCGCTGCGGGCGCCCTGGGGCCCACCGTCGGCGCCGGTGAGGACGATGCGGCCGAAGGTGTCGACGAAGTACACACTGCGCTGGTAGCGCTGCTGGTACTTGTCGATCAGCTTGATCACCGCGTCCACCGTCAAGCCCACTCCGGCCGCACCGATGAAGCGCTCCTGATAGTCGTAGACCTTGTAGTTGATGAAGAAGGTCAGTTTGTCCTGGTTGGCCAGGTCCGGGTCGACGTTGATTTCATAGGGCGTGGCCATATCGCGTACACGAAAGTACCAGGCGTCCCGGGGCTCATCGACCTTGACCTGCTTCAGCACGCCCTTGGCCTGGTAGTAGGTGAGGCTGGTGTTGGAGACGAAGAACGCGGTGTAGGCGCCATAGTGGGTCATGACCTCGTTGAGGTAACGGGTCATCTGGGTAGGGTCGCGTTCGCCGGCCACCACCCAGTCACGCATGAAGGTGTCGCGGGCCATCATCGAGGAGATCAGGACCGGCCGTACCAGGTCCTTCTGGATTTCCGAGTACACGGTGTCGGAGGTCAGGGGCAGCTCGGTGTTGACGATGTTGTCGCGGATCGAGTCCCGGGAGGCGTAGTAGCTGAGCAGGGAAGTGGCGAGGAAGCCGCTGCCCAGCAAGGTGATCAGGACCAGTACCAGCGAACGCTGCGAATACAAGGGAGAACGAAGCGGCATGGCAATTCCGTGATAGTGGCCCGATGACGCATTCTAGTGGCACGGCGCGGAAATAACTCGTTCATCAGCGCACTGAGTTGTCTCGGAATCGACACACGGCATGGTGTTTTTCCGGCGCCGGAAATGCGGCCCCGAGTCGTCCTGACAGGGCGGTTACCGGCGGTCGAAGGACTTGTATCAACGTGTTGCCAAAATCGCACCAGAAGGGGTTTTCGCGGTCAGATATTTCGTCAGTCGACCTGTTGTCGACTGCCGCCTGCCAGCGTCGCTGGTGTGGCTTCTTCGCGGTCCAGGAGGCCGCCATGTATCGTCGACTTCTGCTTGTTGCATTACTGGGTTTGAGTCTTAGCGCGTGCGTCCCTTATTACGGTGGAGGTTCAAGCTATTACAGCTCCGAAGTCTACAGTTCTCCCACGCCGGCCTATTACTACGGTGGTGGTTCTTCCTATTACTCCACTGGCCGCAGTTACTACGCACCGCGTTACTACCAGCCGGCACCCCGTTATTACCAGTCGGCTCCGCGTTACTACCAACCGGCTCCGCGCTACTACCAGCCACCCCGGGCGGTGTACCGGCCGTATCCGAACCAGGGCTGGGGCGGGCACGATCGCCACAGCAACTGGGGCAACAACAATTGGGGCAACAATGGTGGCCATCGGGAATGGGGCGGTCACGGCGGACGTGGTGATCGTGGCCGAGGCGATCGTGACCGGGGCGACCATGGGCGAGGCGGTCGCGGCCATTGATCCCGAGTGGGCCAAAAGCCTGTAGCCGCTGTCGGCGGCTGCAGGCTTTTTAGTAATCCGTCAGGTCCGCCAGGGGATGACGGCCTTCCCAGGCCTTGTGGAAATGCGCTTGCACCACCGCCTCGGGCACGCTGTTGATATCCGACCAATGCCAATGGGGCTGATGATCCTTGTCGATCAGGCGGGCACGCACCCCTTCGGCGAATTCCGGGTGCCGGCAGCAGTTCAGGCTCAGGGTGTATTCCATCTGGAATACCTCGGCCAGGGACAGGTAGCGAGCACGGTGGATCTGCTCCCATACCAGGTGCGCGGTCAGCGGGCAGCCCTCGACCAGCGTCTTGGCCGCTCGGCTGTAGAGGGCATCGCTGTGGTTCTGCAACTGGCTGATGGCACGCCAGGCACAGGCCACGTCACTGACGTCCAGCCAGGCGTCGATCTGCTGCCGACGCGGCAGCCATTGGGCTTCGGGCAGTTGAGCCGATGCTTCCTGCTGCAAGGCCTTGAGCAAGCTGTTGAGTTGCCTTGGCGTCTGTTCCTGCCAGTTCAACTGCAACAGCCCCTCGATCAGTGCTTCCTGTTGTTCGTCCAGCAGGAAGCGGTCGGCGAGGTTCAGGTCCAGGGCATCGCGGCCATTCATGTGGGCACCGGTCAACCCCAGGAACAAGCCGAGCTTGCCGGGCATCCGCGAGAGGAACCAGCTGGCGCCGACGTCGGGATACAGGCCGATGCTGATTTCCGGCATTGCCAGGCGACTGCTGGGGGTGACGATACGAATCCCGGCACCTTGCAGCAGGCCCATGCCACCGCCCAGCACATAACCGTGGCCCCAGCAGATCAAGGGTTTGGGATAGGTGTGCAAGCGATAGTCGAGACGGTATTCCGCGGCAAAGAAATGCCCGGCCAAGGCCGGTACTTCGCCGGGGTGATCGAGGCAAGCCTGGGCCAGGCTGCGTACCTCGCCGCCGGCACAGAAGGCCTTGGCGCCGTTACCCCGCAGCAGCACACAGACCACTTGCGGGTCCTTGGCCCAAGCATCGAGACGCTCGCTCAACTGCTGGATCATGGGCAGCGACAGGGCATTCAGGGATTTTTCCGCGTCCAGGGTGGCAATGGCGATGCGTGCGCCATCGGTGCCGGTGAGTTCTTCGACGTGCAGGTTCATCGTGACCTCGAGGGGAAATAGAAGCGCTCAGTATGATCGCTGGTAGGGAAAGTGCAGGTTCCGTGTCAGATCAATTGACAAGCGAAGTCGGCTTTCCTAGGGTGCGGCCATTGTTTTTTTCACGGGCATGGCCATGACTGCTGACGATCGTATCAAACTCGAACCGAGCTGGAAGGAGGCGCTGCGTGCCGAATTCGAGCAGCCCTACATGAGCGAACTTCGCGAATTCCTGCGCCAGGAACATGCCGCCGGCAAGGAAATCTATCCGCCGGGTCCGATGATCTTCAATGCCTTGAACTCAACGCCGCTGGACAAGGTCAAGGTGGTGATCCTCGGCCAGGACCCGTACCACGGACCGGGCCAGGCCCATGGCTTGTGCTTCTCGGTACAGCCCGGGGTGCCAGCGCCGCCCTCGCTGGTGAACATCTATAAAGAGCTCAAGCGTGACCTCAACATCGACATTCCCAACCACGGCTACCTGCAAAGCTGGGCCGACCAGGGCGTGCTGATGCTCAACACCACCATGACCGTGGAGCGGGCCAACGCGGCATCCCATGCAGGCAAGGGCTGGCAGTTCTTTACCGATCGGATCATCGAAGTGGTCAGCGAGCACCAGCCGCACCTGGTGTTCCTGTTGTGGGGTGCCCACGCCCAGAGCAAGCAGAAACTGATCGACGCCACCAAGCATCTGGTACTGACCTCGGTGCATCCTTCACCGCTGTCGGCCTACCGCGGCTTCCTCGGTTGCGGGCATTTCAGCCGCACCAACAAATACCTTGAGCAGAATGGCGAGACGCCCATCGAGTGGCGCCTGCCGCCGTTGTAACTATTGCTCGATGGGGGGCTGCTTGGTGGTAAAACCACCTGCGACTTGAACCAAGGCATATCTGTAGCCGCTGCCGCAGGCTGCGAACGGCCCGTAGGGCCGCGGCGGGAAGGCTGTGGACCTTGTCGCCCCCCGCGGCAGCGGCTACAGGGAGCCTTTGTTCCAGTGGCGGAACAGGGGCTCGGCGAGAAACAGCACGAACAACAACCTCATCACCTGCATCGCGGTCACCAGTGGCACCGACAGTTGCAGGGTCTCGGCCGTCAGGCTCATTTCCGCGATACCGCCGGGCATCATGCCCAATGTCAGCGAACGTAGATCCAAGTGGGTCAACACACTCAGGCCCAGGGCCGCAAGGCCGGCGATCAGCATGCTCAGGGCGGTGCCGATCAAGGTCCGCCCCATGAACGACGGCGCTCGGCGGAAGAACTGCCGATTGAAGTGACAGCCCAGGCCGCTGCCGATCAGCCATTGGCCCACCTGACTGCCGCCCTCGGGCAGGCCGATGTGCAGGTCCCAGGCGATGCTCACCGTAGCGCTGAGCAGCAAGGGGCCGAACAGCCAGGGGTTGGGTTGGTGCAGACGCTGCCAGATCCAGGCCAGCAGCGCGCCCGCGGGAAACAGCAGGGCCAGCCACTGCCAGTCCACGCTGGTGGCATGCAGGGCGGGGGTGCCTTCCCCCAGCAGATATTTGAAGGCCGCCGGAACACAGAGCACCACGGCCAGCACCCGCAGGCTCTGCCCAGCCGCCACGCGGCTGAGCACCGCGCCATTGCGCGCGCCGAGATTGACCATCTCCCCGGAGCCGCCGGGCATGCTGGAGAAAAACGCGGTGGCCCGGTCTTCTCCGGTGCGCCGCAGCAACCACACCCCGACCACGCTGGACAGGCTGGTGACCAGGGCGCCGAAGAAGATCAGGCCAAAGTGGCTCATGACCTGTTCCATCACCTGCGGCGTGAAGTGCAGGCCAATGCCGATGCCGACCACCCATTGCCCGCATTTGCGGCCGCCGGGGATTTCCGCCAATTGCCAGGGCGTCAGGCAGCGCACCAGGATGATCGCCAGCAACGAGCCGACCATCCAGGGCAACGGCCAGCCGATCTGGCTGGCGAGATAACCGCCAGCCAGGCCCACCAGGGGCGTGCCCCACCATTGTCTGAAGCGGGCTTCAGACATCGGCCACGGCACGTTGCTGGGCCGAGCGCTTGCGCCAGATGCGCAGCAGCGGCATGAACAGCATGAGGAGGGTCAACACCCAGACCCCGACCGTGATCGGGCTCGACCAGAGGATCTCCATCGCGCCATTGGAGATCGACAGCGCCCGGCGCAGGTTCTGCTCCATCAAGCCGCCGAGGATGAAACCCAGCAATACCGGCGACAACGGGAAGTCCAGCTTGCGCAGGATGTAGCCGAAGATGCCGATGCCCACCATCAGGAACAGGTCGAAGGTGGTGGCGTGCACTGCGTAGACGCCAATCCCGGTAATGATCGCGATCACCGGCACCAGGGCCCAGTTCGGCACGGCGAGGATGCGGGTGAAGAGGCGGATCATTGGGATGTTGAGGATCACCAGCATGATGTTGGCGACGAACAGCGAGGCGATCAGGCCCCAGACAATGTCCGGCTGCTGCTGAAACAGCAGTGGGCCGGGCGTGATGTTGTACAGCGACAGGGCGCCGATCATCACCGCCGTGGTGCCGGAGCCGGGAACGCCGAGGGTCAGCATCGGCACCAGGGCGCCGCAGGCCGAGGCGCCGATGGCGGTTTCCGGCGCGGCCAGGCCGCGCTTGTCGCCTTCGCCGAAGGTGCCGCTGGCGCCGGCGATGCGTTTCTCGGTCATGTAGGCCACGGCGCTGGCCAGGGTCGCGCCGGCACCGGGCAGAACGCCCATGATGAAGCCCAGCAGGCCACAGCGGATGTTCACCACGAACACCGAGGCCGCTTCCTTGAAGTTGAACATCATGCGTCCGGTGGCTTTCACCGCTTCCTGGCCGCGATGGGTCTTCTCCAGCAGCAACAGAATCTCGCTGATGGAGAACAGGCCCAGCACCAGCACCACGAACTGGATGCCGTCGGTGAGGTGAATGTTGTCCCCGGTGAAGCGGTACACACCGCTGTTGGCGTCAATGCCCACCGCCGACAGGAACAGGCCGATCAGCGCCGCAATGAAGGTCTTCAGCGGCCGATCGCCGGCCATGCCGCCCAGGCAGACGATGGCGAACACCATCAGTACGAAGTATTCCGCCGGGCCGAAGGCGATCGCCCACTTGGCCAGCAGCGGGGCGAACAGCACCATGCCGCAGGTGGCGATGAAGGCGCCGATGAACGAGCTCCAGGCCGAGAGTGACAGGGCCACGCCCGCCAGGCCTTTGCGGGCCATGGGGTAACCGTCCAGGGTGGTCATCACGGTGGAGGCTTCGCCCGGAATGTTCAGCAGGATCGAACTGATGCGGCCGCCGTATTCGCAACCCAGGTACACCGCCGCCAACAGGATCAGCGCCGATTCCGGTGGCAGGCCCAGGGCGAAGGCAATGGGGATCAACAGCGCCACGCCATTGATCGGGCCCAGGCCCGGGAGCAGGCCGACCACGGTGCCGATCAGGGTGCCGGACAGGGCGGTGACCAGGTTGTAAGGGGTCAGCGCAACGCCGAAGCCCTGGCCCAGATAACTGAGGGTATCCATATCAATTCTCCAGAACGTCGAGCAGGCCGAGGGGCAGTGGTACGTCCATGACCCGGTCGAACAACCAGTAGAGGCCGACACTGAGCAGGCTGATGATCACCAGGCTAGGCAGCCAGCGGCCGCCGTAGAGCCGTGCCATGGGTACGCCGATGAGGACACTGGCGACGATGAAACCCAGGGGTTCGAAGGTTCCGGCGAACACCAGCAGCAAGGTCACGCAGATCGTGATCTTGGTCAGGGTTTGCCGGTCCAGGGGCGGTTCATCTTCGCTGTGCTTGATGGGTGTCGGGCGAAACAGCATGTACAGCAGGGCCAGCCCCATCAGACCGAGCATCAGCAAAGGGAAGGCCCGCGGGCCCACGGGTTCATAGGAAAAGGCCGCCTGATACGGCCAGGCCATCAGTGCCAGGCCGGCACAGGCCAGCAGCAACACCGCAGCGAAGAGACGTTGAACGAGCATGGCTAACTCCTGGGCGCGGCCCTCGATGCGCGAGGGTCGCGCCTTCAGCAAGGGACGGTCACTGGATCAGGCCGAACTCTTTGGCCAGGGTCTTGTAGTCGGCCACCTGTTTCTTCACATAGGTGTCCAACTCGGGGCCGGTCAGGGCGAAGGGGAACAGCTCGCGCTGGTCACGCAGCTTGGCGAACTCTTCGGAGGCCAGGAGCTGGTCGAAGGCGTTTTTCCACCAGGCGTATTCCTCGTCGGTGACTTTCGGCCCGAGGTAGAAACCGCGTACCACCGGCCAGACGATGTCGTAGCCCTGCTCCTTGGCGGTGGGGATGTCTTTCATTTCCGGTTCGTCCAGACGCTGTTCGGAGAACACCGCCAGCAGGCGCATGTCGCCGGCCTGGATATGGGGCATGGAGTCGGAGATGTCGGTGCTGCCCACCTGGATGTGTCCGCCCAGCAGGGCGGTGGCGATTTCACCACCGCCTTCCAGGGCGACGTAGCGCAGGTCCCGGGGGTTGATCCCGGCGGCCTTGGCGATCAGTGCGGTCTGCATCCAGTCCTGGCTGCCCACGGTGCCGCCGGAACCTATCACCACTTTGCTTGGATCTTTCTTAAGAGCCTGGACCAGATCGTCGAGGGTCTTGTAGGGCGAGTCGCTTTTCACCGCGATAGCGCCGTAGCTGGTGCCGACCGCTGCCAGCCAGCGCACCGCGCTTTCATCGAAACGGCCGAACTTGCCCTGGGCCAGGTTCAGCAGCGAGCCGCTGGACCAGGCCACCAGGGTTCCGGCGTCGGCGGGACGCTGGGCCACCACGGCGTTGTAGGCCACGGCACCGACACCGCCAGGCATGTAGGTGACGCGCATCGGCTTGGTGAGGAGTTTTTCGTTGACCAGGGCGCTTTGCACCAGCTTGCAGGTCAGGTCGAAACCGCCGCCGGGGGAGGCCGGGGCGATGCATTCCGGGCGCTTGGGCTCGGCGGTCGCGGCCAGCAGTTGGCCGGCGAACAGCATGCAGCCGGCGGCGAGGGCTAGTTTGCGCAGTGAAAGGTCCATGAACGTCTCCACAGGAGTTGTTGTTATCGGTATGTCCGGGTCATCCCCGACCCTTTTTCCGCAGGAGCCGGCTTGCCGGCGCCTACGACGCAGCGAGATACGGGTGGCTTACCACAGGGCCACGCTGTAGCTCACCAGCAGGCGTACTTCATCGGCATCGCGTGCCGAATAGTTGGAACGGTAGGTGGCGTTGCGCAGGCGCACGGCGACGTCCTTGAAGGTGCCGCTTTGCACCACGTATTTGACCTCGGTGTTGCGTTCCCACTCTTTGCCGGTGTCGCCGTTTTTCAGGGCGATGTTGTCGCCGCTGAGGTAGCGGGTCATGAAGCTCAGGCCGGGAATCCCCAGCTTGGCGAAGTCGTAGTCATAGCGGGCCTGCCAGGAGCGTTCCTCGGCCCCGGCGAAGTCGTTGATCTGCACGAAGTTCACCAGGTACGGGTCGCTGCCATCGACATAGGGGAAGGCGCTGTCGCCGGACATGTGCTGGTAGCCGGCGCTGAGTTTATGTCCGTTCAGGGCATAGCTCACCAGGCCGTTGAGGGATTTGTTGTCGATCTTGCCGCCCCGGGCCTGGCCCTGGTCGTCGCTGATGGCCAGGCGCAGGTCGGCGCCGAAGGTGCCCGGTCCCATGGGCTGGGACGCTACCAGGCCGAGGAAGTGCTGGTTGTAGACATCGTCCAGTTGGGCGAAGTGGTAGCTGCCGGTGATCTTGTCGGTGAACTTGTAGTCCAGGCCGCCGAAATTGAAGTGCTTGCCGGCCACGGTGCCGGCGAAGCGGCTGTTCTTGTTGTTGAGGCGGATGTCCTCGTAGTTGCTGTCGTCGCGGTCCTTGGCCTTGTCCAGGCGCCCGCCGGTGAAGGTCAGGTTCTTGATTTCCTTGGAGGTCAGCAGGCCGCCTTCGAAGGTCTGCGGCAGGATGCGCCCGTCGTTGGGCTTGAGGATCGGTAGCTCGGGGATCAGGCTGCCGATTTTCAGTTCGGTGGCGGAGATCTTCACTTTGCCGGTCAGGCCGAGCTTGGAGTACTGGTCGGCGGCGCGTCCGTCATCGTGGGTCGGCAGCAGGCCGGTGCCGGTGCGGTCGGGGCTGGAGTCGAGCTTGACCCCGAGCATGCCCAGGGCGTCCAGGCCGAAACCCAAGGTGCCTTCGGTGTAGCCCGACTGCAGGTTGAGCATGAAACCCTGGGCCCATTCATCGCGCTTGGATTGCTGGGCGCTGGTGCCGTCGCGAAAGTCGCGATTGAAATACATGTTGCGGGTTTCGAAGGTGGCGCTGCTGTCTTCGAAGAAGGCGGCCTGGCTTAAGGGCGCGACACCGGCGAGGGCCGCGGCGCTGGCCAGGGCAGTCGGGGTCAGACGGGAAAAAAATACAGGTGTGACGGCGTGAGGGCGCGTGGACGGCATCCAGGGGTACTCCGTTATTGTTCTTATTTTGACGAAAACGCTTCGAGGCGTTTTGCGTATCAGCGGCCATCGGGGCCAGGGCAGTCGAGACTGTCCGTAGCCGGACTCTAAAGGGCCAACCTTTCGCTAACCTTTCAACGTACTTTCACGGTTTTCGGGCTTCACAGCGGCGAATGCAGCGGTACACTCCGCGCCAAAGAGCGGCGTCGATCCCCCCGGAACGAGGTAAGAAAACATGCGAGTCCTGCTCGTCGAAGACCATCTGCAACTGGCCGAGAGTGTCGCCCAGGCGCTCAAGAGCACCGGCCTGACCGTGGATGTGCTGCACGATGGCGTGGCCGCCGACCTGGCTCTGGGCAGTGAGGAATACGCCATGGCGATCCTCGATGTCGGCCTGCCGCGCCTGGACGGTTTCGAGGTGCTGGCGCGCCTGCGGGCCCGGGGCAAGAACCTGCCGGTGCTGATGCTCACTGCCCGCAGCGACGTCAAGGATCGGGTCCACGGTCTGAACCTGGGGGCCGACGATTACCTGGCCAAGCCGTTCGAACTGACCGAGCTCGAAGCCCGGGTCAAGGCGCTGTTGCGCCGTAGCGTGCTGGGGGGAGAGCGCCAGCAGCGTTGCGGAGTGCTGGCCTATGACCTGGATACCCGGCGCTTCACCCTGGGCGAAGAACTGCTGACCCTGACGTCACGCGAGCAGGCCGTGCTCGAGGCATTGATTGCCCGTCCCGGCCGGGTGATGAGCAAGGAGCAACTGGCCTCCCAGGTGTTCGGCCTGGATGAGGAGGCCAGCCCGGATGCCATCGAGATTTACGTCCACCGCCTGCGCAAGAAGCTCGATGGCCATGCAGTGGCCATCGTGACGTTCCGCGGCTTGGGTTATCTGTTGGAAAGCCGCGATGCATAGGCCCAGCAGCCTGCGCTGGCGGTTGCTGTGGAACCTGGCGCTGCTGCTGGTGGTGCTGATGCTGGCCAGCGGCTTGAGTGCCTACTGGAACGGCCGTGAGGCCGCCGACACCGCCTACGACCGTACCCTGCTGGCCTCGGCGCGGACCATTGCCGCCGGGTTGTCCCAGCGTGACGGCAGCCTCAGCGCCAATGTGCCCTATGTGGCCCTGGACACCTTTGCCTACGACAGTGCCGGGCGCATCTATTACCAGGTCAACGATATTCACCAGCAACTGATCTCCGGTTACGAAAACCTGCCTGGTCCGCCGCCGGGTACTCCGCGTACCGATGACTATCCGGCCCTGGCGCGTTTCTACGATGCCACCTATCAGGGCCAGAACGTGCGGGTGGTGAGCCTGCTCAAGGCGGTCAGCGAGCCGAACATGAACGGCATGGCGGAAATTCGCGTGGCGGAGACCGACGAGGCGCGGGTCGCCATGGCCCGTAGCTTGATGGCCGACACCTTGCTGCGCCTGGGAATGCTGGCCATGGGGGCGTTGCTGTTGGTGTGGTTTGCGGTGAGTGCCGCCTTGCGTCCGCTGGAACGTTTGCGCGGTGCGGTGGAGGAGCGCCAGCCCGATGACTTGCGGCCGCTGCCGCTGGTTTCGGTACAGCGTGAGTTGTGGCCCTTGGTGCGGGCCTTGAACCATTTCACCGAACGCCTGCGGGGGCAGTTCGAGCGCCAGGCACAGTTTATTGCCGAGGCCGCCCATGAGTTGCGAACACCGCTGGCAGCACTCAAGGCCCGTCTGGAGCTGGGGCTGCGTTCCAGCGAGCCGGACACTTGGCGCACGACCTTGGAAAGCGCGGCTCAGGGCACCGATCGCTTGACCCACCTGGCCAATCAGTTGCTGTCCCTGGCCCGGGTGGAAAATGGCGCCCGGGCGATCGCCGAGGGGGGCGCACAGTTGCTCGATCTCAGCCAGTTGGCTCGGGAACTGGGCATGGCCATGGCGCCTCTGGCCCATGCCAGGGGGGTGGCCTTGGCCCTGGAAGCCGACGAGCCGGTGTGGCTCAAGGGCGAGCCAACCCTGCTCAATGAACTGCTGAGCAACCTGGTGGACAACGCCCTGGCCCACACGCCGTCGGGCGGCAATGTGGTGTTGCGGGTATCGGCGCCGGGGGTGCTGGAGGTGGAGGACGACGGGCCGGGTATTCCCCTGGAGGATCGCGACCGGGTCTTCGAACGTTTTTACCGGCGTAATCAGCAGGTGGCCGGTTCGGGGTTGGGGCTGGCAATCGTGGGGGAAATCTGTCGCGCCCATCTGGCACAGATCAGCCTGCACGATGGCCAGCCTTCGGGGCTCAAGGTGCGGGTGAGTTTTATCGCGGGGTTAGGATCAGTAGAGCATTGAGCGGGATTCTTGCAGCTCGTTGCACATGGCCTGGTTTTCCGGGTCGATCCCCAGCTTCTTGAACGCCGGCACGCTGAAGGCGTCAATGCGCGAGAGGGAGTGATCTGTGTCTTTGTGGCAGTACAGGGTCGCCACCTGGACCAGATCGACGTAGTCGATCCCGCTGGTCTGGCGGTTGAATTCCAGGTAGTGCCCGGGGATCTCCACCAGTTGCTCGGGGAACTCCCAGACCCGAAGCAGCTTGTCCCCCAGCAACGGGTGAATGCGTTCGATCACGTGATTGAGGCTGACCGGGTCGGAAAGCAGTTCGTAGTGGTCTTCGGCGTAGGTCAGGATCGGCAGCACGCCGATCTGGTGTACCAGTCCGCCAAGGGCTGCCTGGTCGGGCTTGAGCTGGGAGTAGCGGCGGCACAGGGCATAGCTGACCCCGGCCACTTCCAGGCTGCGGCGCCACACATCGTGCATTTTCTGTGCAACCACCTCGGAGCGGGCATTGAAGATCTGCTCCATCACCAGGCCGATGGCCAGGTTGCTGCTGTAGTTGACGCCCAGGCGGGTGATGGCGGTATGCAGGTCGGTGACTTCCTGTGCCGCCCGCAACAGGGGGCTGTTGACCACCTTGATCAGTCGCGCCGACAACGCGGTGTCGCGGCCTATCACTTTGCTCAGGGTGCTGACGCTGATTTCCGGGTCTTCGGCGGCCCGGCGAATCTGCATGGCCACCTCCGGTAGGGTTGGCAGAACCAGGTCATCGTTGTCGATGGCCTCCACCAAATCCTGTTGGACCTTTTGCGCCAGCTCAGTCATTTCAGTTCTCTAGGGTGTTGCAGGAAAGGGGGAGTCGGTCAGCGCTGGATTTCGCGATCGCGGTCCAGCTGGTACGGCAGGTCAAGCAATTGCAGACCGGGCCCTTCGAGTGCGCCCAGGTGCAGGTTGCCATCTTCTGCCGCTTCGGCCTGCAACACGGCCAGCAGTTCCACCTGGTCTTGTGCCTGGGCGGCCAGGACCACTTCACCGATGGAGCTGTTGTGGGTCGGGGAGAACAGCGGGGTGCCTGGTATGGGGAGTTCGCCGCTGGGCAATGCGAGTCGGTAGAGGCGGCGCTTGAGCTTGCCCAGGTATTGCATGCGGGCGACGATTTCCTGACCGGTGTAGCAGCCTTTCTTGAAACTGACGCCGCCCACGGCCTGGAGGTTGAGCATCTGTGGAATGAACAGTTCACGGGTCTGCGCCATGACCTGGCCGAGGCCCGCGCGGATCTGGCCTAACAGCCACTGATTGAGCTCTCCCTGGGGCAGTTGCGCAGCCAGTTGCTGGCTCAGGCTCTCGGCGCGTTCTGCTGGGACCCAGAGTTCGACGCGGTGGCTTGAGGCGCGCACGGCAATCAGGTCGTCGGCGCGGACTACGGCGCCGTCGTCCTGGGGCAGTTCAAGGCCCAGGCCGCTCAGGCTGGAGTCGGCATGGCTGAGGCCGAAGCGCACCCAGTTGGCGCTTTCATCGGTGAGCTTGGCCTTGGAGAAGACTGCGTACTTCTTCAGGTCCGCCAGTTGCGGCTCAAGCAGTTCGCTGGCCATGGCCAGCAGGCAGCCGTCACCTTCCAGGAGGATGCGGAAACTGGACTGCATGCGGCCTTTCTGGTTGCAACGGGCGCCCAGGCTGGACTGGCTGTCGCTGAGGTAATTGAGGTTGCAGGTCAACTGACCCTGAAGGAATTTGCTGGCATCAGGGCCGCGGACGGCGAGGACGCCTTCGTGGGACAGGGGGCAGAAAAAAGCGGAGTCAGCCATGGTTCATCGCAGGGTAAAAAGTCTGGGGCACATCATAAGGGGGCGCCCCTGAAATGGATAGTTCACAAAGGACAGGTGGTGACCGACCAAAGCCGACTGTTCTCGTGTTCCCCGGGCTGTATACTTGCGCTCTATTTGAGGAGCGCTCCATGGTTGAAGATGTTGAACTGAATCGCCTCTACTGGCACAGCCGTCGCGGCATGCTTGAGCTGGACGTATTGCTGGTGCCGTTCGTCAGGGAGGTGTACCCGCATCTCAATGAGACCGATCGCGAGTGCTACCGCAAGTTGCTGGAGTGTGAGGATCAGGACATGTTCGGCTGGTTCATGGAACGCAGCGAGTCCGAGGATCCTGAGCTGCAGCGCATGGTTCGCATGATTCTGGACCGTGTCCAGCCCAAGTAGGCTGTTCGAGTGCCGCTGGCGTGCTTCACGGCAACTGCTGGCGGCCTACCTGCTGGCCCAGGCATTCGCTCTGGTCGCTATTTTCCTGCTGGATATCCCGTCTTTGGCCAAGGTGCTGGGCATCCTGCTGTGCCTGTTGCACGGCGGCTGGGTGCTGCCTCGACAGATTTTGTTGACTCATTCCCGAGCATTCAGCCGCTTGCGGCATTCATCAGAGGGTTGGCAGCTGTGGAGTCCGGCCACGGGTTGGCAGGGGGTGCAGTTGCGGCCTGACAGCCTGGCATTGCCGCTGATCGTGGTATTGCGCTTCCGTCTGCAGGGCGAGCGCTGGGTGCGCTCCCTTTGTGTGCCGAGGGACGCGCAGACCGCCGATGAGCATCGGCGTCTGCGGGTGCGGCTCAAGTTCGGCCGGAGTAGGTGGGCGGCAGCAGAATAGTGTCGCGAGCTTCGGGCAGCAGCTGCGGATAGTCGAGGGTGTAGTGCAGGCCGCGGCTTTCCTTGCGCTCCATGGCCGAGAGAATCATCAATTCGGCCACCTGGGCCAGGTTGCGCAACTCGATCAAGTCACGGCTGACCTTGTAGTTGCTGTAGAACTCGTCGATTTCGTCCAGTAGCAGGCGAACCCGGTGTTGAGCCCGTTGCAGGCGTTTGTTGGTCCGCACGATACCGACGTAGTCCCACATGAATCGCCGCAGTTCGTCCCAGTTGTGCGCAATGATCACGTCTTCGTCAGAGTCGGTGACCTGGCTGGCATCCCAGGCCGGCAGGGCGATGGGAATCGAGATCTGAGGCAGCTGCTGGAGAATGTCGGCCGCTGCCGAGCGGGCGTAGACGAAACACTCCAGCAACGAGTTGCTGGCCATGCGGTTGGCTCCGTGGAGGCCAGTGAAACTGGTTTCGCCAATGGCATACAGGCCTGGCACATCGGTGCGCCCTTGTTGATCGACCATTACGCCGCCGCAGGTGTAGTGGGCGGCCGGCACCACTGGGATCGGCTGCCGGGTGATATCGATGGAAAATTCCAGGCAGCGTTCATACACGGTGGGGAAGTGGGTTTTGATGAAGGCTTCCGGTTTGTGGCTGATATCCAGGTAGACGCAGTCGATCCCCAGGCGCTTCATTTCGTGGTCAATGGCCCGGGCGACGATATCCCGGGGAGCCAGTTCAGCCCGAGGGTCGAAGCGCTGCATGAAGCGTTCGCCGTTGGGCAGCTTGAGGTGGGCGCCTTCACCGCGCAGGGCCTCGGTGATCAGGAAGCTCTTGGCCAGTGGGTGATACAGGCAGGTGGGGTGGAACTGGTTGAACTCCAGGTTGGCCACCCGGCAACCCGAGCGCCACGCCATGGCGATGCCATCGCCACAGGCACTGTCGGGGTTGCTGGTATAGAGGTAGACCTTGGCTGCACCGCCGGAGGCGAGGATCACGAAGCGGGCGCCGAAGGTGTCCACTTCACCCGTGCCGCGGTTGAGTACGTAGGCGCCCAGGCAGCGATCACCTTCCAGGCCCAGGCGTTTTTCGGTGATCAGGTCAACGGCAACCCGCTGCTCCAGCAGTTCGATATTGGGGTGTTGTCGGGCCTGGGCCAGCAGTGTCTTGAAAATGGCTGCGCCGGTGGCGTCTGCGGCATGGATGATCCGTCGGTGGCTGTGACCGCCTTCACGGGTCAGGTGGAACTCGAAGCCATTGTCATCGCTGCTGGCGTCTTCATCACGGGTAAAGGGAACCCCCTGGTCGATCAACCACTGGATGGCCTCACGGCTGTGTTCCACGGTAAATCGCACGGCATCTTCGTGGCACAGGCCGCCACCGGCGTTGAGGGTGTCATCGACATGGGATTCGACGGTATCGGTATCGTCCAGAACGGCAGCGACGCCGCCTTGGGCCCAGTAGGTCGAGCCGTTGGCCAGATCGCCTTTGCTCAGGACGGCGATACGCAAGTGGCGGGGCAGTGTCAGGGCCAGGCTCAAGCCGGCGGCGCCGCTGCCAATCACCAGAACATCGTGTTGAAACTGTTGGCTCATTTGAAGGATTCCGCTCAAAGCGACCCAATATGGGGTTGGCGCCAGACGCCTGAATCGGCGAGTCAAAGCAGCCACACAGCCCACTAGTATATAGAGGGGGGGATCGGCACAATAGTCGCGCCTTCATGGCGTTGTGCGACTTCGCTGAGCAAAAGCGTTGCTCTCGACCAGCCTCTACTCGCGGCGTTCAAGCTGCCGCGCGGGTTGATCGAAGAAGTAGGGCTGTTTTTCTCTTCACCGTTACACAATCTTCGTTCGGCGCAGCTATAAAGATTGGGAACTTTTGCCAAGGCCCCAAACTCAATAGAAGGTTGCCTGAAAGAAGGGACAGCGTCGGTTCTGGCCAGGGTTTGCAATCTGTCCCTTGGTGACAGAAATCGACGACAGGATTATTCGCGCAGCCGGCCTTGCCCGCGCTGCGTTTTTCGTGCGTGCCGGATCAGAGCCCGCAGGAAACTTGCTTGGAGGGGGAGAACTTTTGCGAAAAGCCCGAGTCTATGTTTGCAAGCCTGATCGATTAGTGATGCAAGCCTCCTCCGAGCTTATCGAGGAGTGTTCATGCTAACCCAGGAAGAGGATCAGCAGCTGGTCGAGCGCGTTCAGCGTGGCGACAAGCGAGCGTTCGATCTGCTCGTGCTGAAGTACCAGCACAAAATTCTCGGGTTGATCGTGCGTTTCGTGCACGACACCCATGAAGCCCAGGATGTCGCACAAGAAGCCTTTATCAAGGCTTACCGTGCACTAGGTAATTTTCGGGGGGACAGCGCGTTCTATACGTGGCTGTACCGTATCGCCATCAACACGGCGAAAAACTATCTGGTTTCACGCGGCCGCCGGCCGCCGGATAGCGATGTGAGTTCTGAGGATGCGGAGTTCTATGACGGCGATCATGGCCTGAAGGATCTCGAATCGCCGGAACGTGCATTGCTGCGGGATGAGATCGAGGGCACCGTCCATCGAACCATTCAGCAATTGCCTGAAGATTTGCGTACAGCCTTAACTTTACGTGAATTCGATGGTCTGAGTTACGAGGACATTGCCAGCGTCATGCAGTGTCCGGTGGGTACCGTGCGCTCCCGGATTTTCCGCGCTCGGGAAGCCATCGATAAAGCCCTGCAGCCGTTGTTGCAGGAAACCTGAGACAGCGGCGACAGCCAAGAGAGGAACCGCCATGAGTCGTGAAGCCCTGCAGGAATCGCTGTCCGCGGTGATGGATAACGAAGCGGACGAACTGGAATTGCGTCGGGTGTTGAATGCCGTCGACGAAGTAGAAACCCGTGAGACTTGGGCTCGTTATCAAATCGCCCGGGCAGCTATGCACAAGGAGTTGCTGCTTCCACGTCTGGACATCGCCGCTGCTGTTTCGGCAGCTCTGGCTGATGAGGCCGTACCAGCCAAAGCGTCCCGTGGACCTTGGCGCAGTCTGGGCCGTCTGGCGGTAGCTGCATCGGTGACTGTGGCGGTACTGGCCGGTGTGCGCCTGTACAACCAAGATGAGATCGCAGGCGTTGAACTGGCTCAGCAAGCCGCTCAACCTACCCTGGCGACTCCACAAATTAAGGGCCCTGCTGTACTGGCCGGCTACAATGAAAGCTCGGAAGCCACTGGCCCCATGGCTAATGGTGTATTGCAAGGGCAGCCAGGCTGGCACGATCAGCGTCTGCCAAGCTATCTGCGTCAGCATGCTCAGCAAGCTGCACTCAAAGGCACTGAAAGCGCACTGCCTTATGCCCGTGCGGCAAGCCTGGAAAACCGCTAAGGAGGATCATGCGCGCCATACCTCTACTCTCGCTTCTGCTTGGTGGCTGGTTTGTGGTTCCAGCCCACGCCGATGAAGCCCAGGGCTGGTTGCAGCGTCTTGGGCAAGCGGAACAGCAGCAAAGCTTTCAGGGCACTTTCGTTTACGAGCGTAACGGTAGTTTTTCTACCCATAACATCTGGCATCGCGTCCAGGGTGGAGAGGTCCGTGAGCGTTTGGTTCAGCTCGATGGATCTGCTCAAGAGGTGGTGCGTGTCGATGGTCGCACCCAGTGTGTCAGCGGTACGTTAATGGCAGGGTTGGGCGATGCCCCGGACTCTGCGGCCCGTGCGCTGGACCCGCAAAAGCTCAAGAATTGGTATGACCTTGCCGTTATCGGCAAGTCACGTGTGGCTGGGCGTCAGGCAGTGATCGTTTCGGTTACGCCCAGAGATCAACATCGTTATGGCTTTGAGTTGCATCTGGATCGGGAAACCGGCCTGCCGCTCAAATCCCTGTTGTTGAAC
Organism: Pseudomonas sp. B21-059; assembly: GCF_026016285.1. Classification (NCBI taxonomy): domain Bacteria; kingdom Pseudomonadati; phylum Pseudomonadota; class Gammaproteobacteria; order Pseudomonadales; family Pseudomonadaceae; genus Pseudomonas; species Pseudomonas sp. B21-059. Next base: position 1,595,798 of record NZ_CP087201.1, read on the forward strand.
GACAAGGGACAACTATTGGAGCGCTTCCAGTTCACTCGTCTGGATACTGCAGATGTCCCTGAAGATGCGGAGTTGCAAGCGGGTGCTGACTGCAAACCCGTGAGCCTGGACAGCGACAAGGCTTCGGCCATCAAGACTGCGCAAACCTGGCATTCCGACTGGCTACCTCCAGGTTTCGAGCTGACCAGTAGCTCCGCCCGCAAGGATCCGCAAACCAAGACCCTGGTCAACAGCTTGCTGTATGACGACGGTTTGGCGCGGTTCTCGGTGTTCCTCGAGCCACTCAATGGTGCGACGGTTACCGATACCCGCACCCAGCTCGGTCCGACTGTTGCCGTATCACGTCGCTTGACCACGCCTGAAGGCGAAATGATGGTCACCGTGGTCGGGGAAATCCCCATTGGCACTGCTGAACGTATTGCGCTGTCGATGCGTTCCGATGCCACCGCCAAGCAATGAGCCTTTGTTGGTTGTGTAAGAGGTCGGTTATGCCTACTCCACAATTGAGAAGATGAAATGTTTGGTGAGCAATTTCATTTGCAAAATCCCCAGAGTTTTTTTATAGGTCAGAACCCCTCGGTTCTGACCTTATTTGTCGTTCCTGGAGCAAAAGTACCGCCCCTGTATTTTCGGTGCGACTTGCTCCATATCGCTTAACCACGCTCGTCGTAACGGGAGCCGTATGTCGATACCACGCTTGAAGTCTTACTTCACCATTCTTGCCACCGTGCTGGTGCTGGGGCAGGCCGTGTCTGCCCAGGCCGCCGAGTTGCCTGATTTCACCCAACTGGTCGAGCAGGCCTCGCCTGCTGTGGTGAATATCAGTACAACGCAGAAGCTGCCTGATCGGCGGTTTTCCAACTCGGCACAGATGCCCGAACTGGAAGGCCTGCCGCCAATGTTGCGGGAGTTCTTCGAGCGTGGCATGCCTCAGCAGCGCTCTCCGCGAGGGGACCGCCAGCGTGAAGCCCAGTCCCTGGGCTCGGGTTTCATCATTTCCCCGGATGGCTACATCCTCACCAACAATCACGTGATCGCCGATGCGGACGAGATTCTCGTGCGTCTGGCCGACCGCAGTGAATTGAAAGCCAAGCTGATAGGCACCGATCCGCGTTCCGACGTGGCACTGTTGAAGATTGATGGCAAGGACCTGCCTGTGCTGAAGCTGGGTAAATCCCAGGACCTGAAAGCCGGGCAATGGGTCGTGGCCATCGGTTCGCCATTTGGTTTCGACCACACCGTGACCCAGGGCATCGTCAGTGCCATTGGTCGCAGTCTGCCAAACGAAAACTACGTTCCCTTCATTCAGACCGACGTGCCGATCAACCCGGGTAACTCCGGTGGCCCGCTGTTCAACCTGGCGGGGGAAGTGGTGGGCATCAACTCGCAGATCTACACCCGTTCCGGTGGCTTCATGGGGGTGTCCTTCGCGATCCCTATCGACGTGGCCATGGACGTTTCCAATCAGCTGAAAACCGGTGGCAAGGTCAGTCGTGGCTGGCTGGGCGTAGTGATTCAGGAGGTCAATAAAGACCTGGCAGAATCCTTTGGCCTGGAAAAACCTGCCGGTGCACTGGTCGCGCAGGTTCAGGACGGAGGCCCAGCGGCCAAGGGCGGCCTGCAAGTGGGGGACGTGATTCTCAGCCTCAATGGTCAACCCATTGTCATGTCGGCGGACCTGCCGCATCTGGTCGGGGCACTGAAGGCCGGAGCCAAGGCCAACCTGGAAGTGATCCGTGAAGGCAAGCGCAAGAATGTCGAGCTCACCGTGGGCGCCATTCCTGAAGAAGACAAGGATCTGAGCATGCTGCCCAAGTCCGGCGTCGAGCGCAGCAGTAACCGTCTCGGCGTAGCCGTTGTAGAGCTCAATGATGAGCAGAGAAAGGCTTTTGACCTCAAGGGTGGCGTAGTCATCAAGGAAGTCCAGGATGGCCCAGCGGCGTTGATCGGCCTGCAGCCGGGCGACGTGATCACCCACCTGAACAACCAGGCGATTACCACCGCCAAGGAGTTCACCGAAATCGCCAAGGCGCTGCCGAAGAACCGTTCGGTGTCCATGCGCGTACTGCGTCAGGGGCGAGCCAGTTTCATTACCTTCAAACTGGCCGAGTAATACGTCTGACGCCGTGCTCGCGTAGTAAAAAGCCCGCCTCGTAAGAGGCGGGCTTTTTTATGGCGCCTGGAAACATCAGCGCATCATGTCTTTGACCATCTGCTCCTGGTCCATCATCTCCCGCTGACGAGCGTCGATTCTCGACGACAGTGGGAAGTTGCTGCCGGCCCGCCGTTTGGCGAAGTCCAGTTGCTGAATGGCTTGGCGGTAGTCGCCGACCAGGGCGAAGTACTCGGCCCGGGCCTGGTGCAGGCCAATGATATTGCCCGACAGGCCGCGGGTTTCCGCCACCAGATACCAGACATCCGGATCGTCCGGACGGCTTTTCAGCAAGCCTTCCAGGGCCTTTTCCGCATCCGCGGGGCGGTTCTGCTTGAGCAGCAGGTCCACCCGGATCTGATTCAGCGGGTAGTTGCCCGGGTACAGGTTGAGCATCCGCTCCACACGAGCTTGCGCATCCGGCAGGCGGTTGTTGGCCATGTCCAATTCGATCTGGGCCAGGTTGTAGGTGACATCGTTGGGGGATTTGGCCAGCAGCGGCTTGAGGTTTTCCCGAGCCTCGTTCCACTGGCTGCCCTTGATCTGGGCGATGGCCAGACCGTAACGGGCAATGTCGTTCTTCGGGTTTTCATCGAGCTGGGCGCGAAAGCGCTTGGCGGCCAGACCAGGAGATTCTTCGTAATTCAACTGCACCCGCGCACGGATCAGTTGATAGCGCAGGCTGTCTTCGGTGCCTCCGAGTTTGGCCTGTTCTGCGCGGTTGCGGGTGTCGGCGATTCGCGATTCGGTGACCGGGTGCGTCAGGAGGAATTCCGGAGGCTTGGCATCGAAGCGGTATTGGCGCATCAAACGTTCGAACATGGTGGGCATCGAGCGTGGGTCGTAGCCGGCTTTCTCCAGATTGAGAATGCCGATGCGGTCGGCTTCCTGTTCGTTTTGCCGGGAAAAGCGCCGCTGTTCCTGGATGGCCGCGGCCTGGGTGCCGGCGATGGTGGCGATCCCCGCATCCCCGGCGCCGGCGGCAGCGATCACGATCCCGGCTAGCAAGGCGGCCATCATTGGCACCTGCATGCGCCGCTGGGCTTCAACCCCGCGGGCAAAGTGGCGTTGGGAAAGGTGCGCCAGTTCGTGAGCCATCACCGAGGCGTACTCTCCCTCGGTCTGGGCATTGAGAAACAGGCCACCGTTGACCCCGACAATCCCGCCGGGGGCGGCGAAGGCGTTGAGCTGCGGGCTGTTGATCAGGATGAACTCAAGGCGGCGGTCGTTGACCTGGCTGGTCTCCACCAGTTTGTAGACGCTGGTTTCGACATAGTCCTTGAGTTGCGGGTCGTTGAGTTGCGAGACCTGGCTGCGTAGCAACGCCAGCCAGGCACGGCCCAGCTGGTGTTCCTGTTGTGGAGAGACAATGGATGAACTGGCATCACCAAGTGACGGCAGGTCGTCGGCGAAGCCCGGTGAGGCGAGCAGGCAAGCGAGCGTCAGCAGGGTAGGGCGCAATAAATTCATGCACAAAGCCTTATTCGACAAAGGCTCTACTGTAGCTGCCCGCTGGTCCGGGGACCAGATAAAGCCAGTGAAAACTCTGCGGATAAAAAAGTGCTTTCGGGTAAATTCCGACGTCTACCTCATCGAGCTTCTATCACGGCGCTGCAGCGCTCTGGTTTCAGGCTTCTTTATTGCCGACGGCTTTGCCTTGCAGGGTATTCTAGGCGCCTTGAATTGATGATCGGAGTAAGCCAATGACCGATGTTGTCGCCCATGACGCCGAGCTCGATGCCAGTGGACTGAACTGCCCACTGCCACTGCTCAAGGCCAAGATGGAACTCAATCGCCTGGCCAGTGGCGCGGTGCTCAAGGTCATTGCCACCGATGCCGGGTCCCAGCGTGACTTCCGCACCTTCGCTCGCCTGGCCGGTCATACCCTGTTGCGCGAAGAGGACGAGGCCGGGGTCTATCGTTACTGGCTGAAAAAGGCCTGACGGCCGTTCACCGTTTTCATCTAAGGATCATTGATGTTCAAAGTGCTACGTGACTGGATACAGCGCTACTTCTCGGATGAAGAAGCGGTGGTGCTCGCTGTACTGCTGTTCCTGGCCTTTACCGCTGTGCTGACCTTGGGTGGGATGCTGGCGCCAGTACTGGCGGGCATGGTCCTGGCTTACCTGATGCAGGGGCTGGTGGTCAGTCTGGAGCGCCTGCGCCTGCCCGGTGGGGCGGCGGTGGGGTTGGTGTTCGCGTTGTTCATGGGCCTGCTGCTGGTGTTCATCCTGGTGGTGGTGCCTTTGCTCTGGCACCAGTTCGTCACCCTGTTCAACGAATTGCCGGGGATGCTCGCCAAGTGGCAGTCACTGTTGCTGCTGTTGCCCGAGCGCTATCCGCACCTGGTGTCGGACGAGCAGGTACTACAGGCCATCGAAGTGGCTCGGGGCGAGATCGGCAAGTTCGGCCAATGGGCGCTGACCTTCTCCCTGTCCAGCCTGCCCTTGCTGGTGAACATCATGATCTACCTGGTGCTGGTGCCGATCCTGGTGTTCTTCTTCCTCAAGGATCGGGCGATGATCAGCCGTTGGGTTATCGGCTACCTGCCTCAGGAGCGAACCTTGATCACTCGGGTTGCCCACGAGATGAACCGGCAGATCGCCAACTACATCCGCGGCAAGGTCATCGAGATCGTTATTTGCGGTGGTGTGACCTACATCGCCTTCGTCGCCCTGGGGCTTAACTACGCGGCCCTGCTGGCCCTGCTGGTAGGGATTTCGGTGGTGGTGCCCTATGTCGGCGCCGTTGTGGTCACCGTGCCGGTGGCGCTGATCGCCCTGTTCCAGTGGGGCTGGAGCGACCAGTTCATCTACCTGATGGCGGTCTACGGGATCATCCAGGCCCTGGATGGCAACGTGCTTGTGCCGCTGCTGTTCTCCGGTGCGGTGAACCTGCACCCGGTAGCAATCATCTGTGCGGTGCTGCTGTTTGGCGGGCTGTGGGGCTTCTGGGGGATTTTCTTTGCGATTCCCCTGGCCACGCTGTTCAAGGCTGTGCTGGATGCCTGGCCGAGGAAGGACCCGGTGGTGGCGCCTTTACTCTAGATAACGCGGGGCGGCTGATTCAGCCGCCCCGTTGGTTTCAGGCCTTGTTCAGAGCCTGGGCTGCTGCCAGTACGGCGTCGACATGGCCCGGAACCTTGACCCCGCGCCATTCCTGGCGCAGGACGCCGTCCTTGTCGATCAGGAAAGTGCTGCGGTCCACGCCCAGGTATTCCTTGCCATAGAGCTTCTTCAACTTGATCACGTCGAACAGCTGGCAGACGGCTTCGTCCTTGTCGCTGATCAGCTCGAAGGGGAACTCCTGCTTGCACTTGAAGTTCTCGTGGGACTTCAGGCTGTCGCGGGAGATGCCGAAGACCTCGGTGTTGGCGGCCTGGAAGGCGGCGTATTGATCACGAAAGCCCTGGCCCTCGGTGGTGCAGCCTGGGGTGCTGTCCTTGGGGTAGAAGTAGATCACCACTTGCTTGCCCTTGAGGCCGGACAGGCTGACGGTCTGGCCGCTGGTGGCAGGGGCCTGGAAATCAGCGACGGGTTGGTCGATAGCAACAGCCATGGGAGCTTCCTTACATGGGGTTCTGTGGGCGCCAGGGTTCGATCAGCGCATCGAGGTTCATGGCGTCGGCAAAATCCAGGAACTGGTCGCGCAACCAGCTGATCTGGGTGCCGGCGGGCAGGGTCACGGTAAAGGTGGCATTGAGCATGGTGCCGCCGGTTTGCGGAGCCTGGTAGGTATCGCAGGTGAGGTTTTCCAGTTCGACATGATGGTCGATGAAGAACTGGCACAGCTCATTGACGATGTCAGAGCGGTAGGCCGCGCTGACGTAGGCGACATAAGGCAAGGCCTGGGGACGGCTTTCCAGAGCGGCGCTGCGCACCACGTTGACCGTGAAGGCGTGCTTCTTGGCCAGGGATGGCAGGCTGCTTTCCAGGCGCGCCAGGGCGTCCCAACTGCCGGAAATCTCCAGCACCAGGGCGCTGCACTCGCCGTGTCGGGTCAGGCGCGAAGTCACCACGGCACAACGGTTTTCATGGCTGGCGCGGCACAGGACGTTGGTCAGCTCCATGGGGTTGGCGCCGAGGGCACTGATGACAAGGAATTGTTCGCGAACTGTGGGGGTGGACATGCAGCATTCCTAAAGCGATGAGCGGTCGGTACTTTTTGACAAGCCAGTAGCAGGCAAGCGTTGCAAGCTGAACTTCAGGGCCTTGAACCACAAGCCGGCGACGGGCCCCGAAACGCTCGGAACACAGTCTGGCAACGTGGGAATGGGGCTTTGCAGATCCAACAGGCAGGCGATAACCCGGTTTACATGCTTATCAGTAGCGATCAAAGCCTGAAGGGTAGCGAAAACCATCGCTCAGGGGAATGCTCACGGCAAGGGACTTCGCTTGTGCAAGGAACTTGGCGCCAGTACCATTACCGCTCTCTTTTTCCGGCAGGAGCGGTTGCATGATTGCGGGCAGTATGGTGGCACTGGTCACACCCATGGATGCACAGGGAAATCTCGACTGGGACAGCCTGAGCAAACTGGTGGACTTCCACCTGCAAGAGGGCACCAACGCCATCGTGGCGGTCGGCACCACAGGTGAATCGGCCACACTGGATGTCAACGAGCACATCGAAGTGATTCGTCGGGTGGTGGCCCAGGTTGCAGGGCGTATCCCGGTGATTGCCGGTACCGGCGCCAACTCGACGCGTGAAGCGATCGAACTGACCACCAATGCGAAGATCGCCGGCGCCGATGCCTGCCTGCTGGTGACCCCGTATTACAACAAGCCGACCCAGGAAGGCCTGTACCAGCATTTCCGCGCCATTGCCGAGGCCGTGGACATCCCGCAGATCCTCTACAACGTTCCAGGCCGTACCGCATGCGACATGCAGGCCGAGACCGTGATCCGTCTGTCCTCCGTGAAAAACATCATCGGCATCAAGGAAGCCACCGGCGACCTGCAGCGTGCCAAGGCCATCCTGGCCGGCGTGCCCGACGATTTCCTGGTGTACTCCGGCGATGACGCCACTGCCGTTGAACTGATCCTGCTGGGCGGCAAGGGCAATATCTCGGTGACCGCCAACGTCGCGCCTCGGGCCATGAGCCAGATGTGCGCCGCGGCCATGGCCGGCGACGCCGCGAAGGCCCGCGAGATCCACGAAACCCTGATGCCGCTGAACAAGACACTGTTCATCGAATCCAACCCTATTCCCGTGAAATGGGCCCTGCACGAAATGGGCTTGATGCCGGACGGTATCCGTCTGCCGCTCACCTGGCTCAGTGCCGCCTGTCACGAACCGCTGCGGCAGGCCATGCGCCAGTCCGGCGTCTTGGTTTAATTGAGGAAGTACAACGCATGAAGCGAATGGCCGGACTTTCCGCACTTGCCTTGATTATCTCCAGCACCAGTGGCTGCGGTTGGATCTGGGGCCCGGAAGGCTACTTCCGTGACCGGGGTAGCGATTACCTGCAAGCGCAACAAACAGCACCAATGCAACTGCCGCCGGATGTCCAGACCGCCAAGCGCCTGGATCCGTTGCTGCCAATCCCGCGCAACGTGGCCGACGACAACGTCAAGGGCGAGTACCAGGTGCCTCGTCCGCAGCCGCTGTCGGCGATTGCCGATGCCAGCGACTACACCCTGCAGAAAAGCGGCGACTCCCGTTGGGTCATGGCCCAGCATCCGCCGGCCGAAGTCTGGCCGGTGGCAGTGCAGTTCTTCCAGGACAACGGTTTCCGCCTGGATCAGCAACGCCCGCAAACCGGCGAGTTCAGCACCCGCTGGCAGCGTTCCGACGAGCTTTCCGCTGCCGTGGCCAAGCGCCTGAGCAGCGCCGGCGTCGCCGCCGACAGCGAAACTCGAGTGCGGGTGCGCATCGAACCGGGTGTGCAGCGCAATACCAGTGAAGTCTACGTGGTCAGTGCCGAGCGTCCCGCCGGCAGCACCGCCGATGTGGAGTTCACCAACCGTTCGGTCAACACCGGCCTGGACGCCGCGCTGGTGGATGACATGCTGGCCAGCATGAGCCGTACCTCCGAGAAGGGCGGTTCGGTGTCCCTGCTGGCTGCTCGCGATTTCGATACCCCAAGCCGGGTCAGCCTCAGCGAAGACGGCAGCGGCAACCCGGTGCTGAACCTGGGCGCCGACCTCGATCGCGCCTGGTCCAGCGTGGGCCGCGCCCTGGAGCAGGGCGAATGGCGGGTTGAGGACATCAACCGCAGCCTGGGCCTGTACTACATCAACCTGGCGGAAAAAGCCGAGAAGAAGAACGACGAGCCGGGCTTCTTCGGCAAGTTGTTCGGCAGCAAGCCGGCCAAGGAAGAGATCGAAGCCCGCGCCGAGCGCTACCAGGTGCGCCTGAGCAAGGTGGGTGACAACGTCCAGGTGACCGTCGAGAAGAACATCAACACCGTGGCGCCGGCCGATGTGGCGCGCAAGGTGTTGGGCGCGATTCAGGACAACCTGGGCTGATCAGATGCGTTTCGCCGTTCTCGGCAGTGGTAGCCAAGGGAATGGCACGCTGATCGCCAGTGCTGACACTTACATCCTGGTGGATTGTGGTTTCTCCTTGCGGGAAACCGAGCGGCGCCTGCTGCGCCTGGGAGTTCATCCCTCGCAGTTGAGCGCCATCCTGGTGACCCACGAACATGCCGACCACGTGCATGGCGTGGGTTTGCTGTCTCGGCGCTACAATTTACCGGTCTACCTCAGCCAGGGCACTTTGCGCGGGATGCGCAAGCCGGTGGAGGCTGCAGGTTTTGTCCGCGGTGGCGAGCAACTGCAGATTGGTGCCTTGTGCATTGACGTGATTGCCGTCGCCCACGACGCCCAGGAACCTACACAGTTTGTCTTCAGCGACGGTCAGCGGCGTTTTGGTCTGCTGACCGACCTGGGTTCCTACTGTACCGGCGTACTGGAAGGCTACCGTGGCCTGGATGCCTTGATGATCGAGGCCAACCATTGCCGGGACCTGTTGGCGCGCGGTTATTACCCGTACTTTCTCAAGCAGCGGGTCGGCGGTGACCAAGGGCATTTGAACAACCATCAGGCCGCAAGCCTGGTGGCCGAATTGGGATGGCAGGACTTGCAGCATCTGGTCCTTGCTCATCTGAGCAGCAAGAACAACCTGCCGCAGCTGGCCCGGCAATGTTTTGTCGACACCCTCGGGTGCGATCCGGACTGGCTGCAATTGGCCGATCAAGATTCAGGGCTCGACTGGCGCCACATCGCCTAGCCCACCTACTTAGCAAGCGGAGCCCATCATGGAAAAACGTGAAGAACTCTACCGCGGCAAAGCCAAATCGGTTTACAAGACCGACGACGCTGACCGCTTGATCCTGCTGTTTCGCAACGACACCTCGGCGTTCGACGGCAAGCGCATCGAGCAGTTGGACCGCAAGGGTATGGTGAACAACAAGTTCAACGCCTTCATCATGCAGAAACTCGAAGCCGCCGGCGTGCCGACCCAGTTCGACAAGCTGCTGGGCGACAACGAGTGCCTGGTGAAGAAGCTCGACATGATCCCGGTGGAGTGCGTGGTGCGTAACTACGCGGCCGGCAGCCTGGTCAAGCGCCTGGGTGTGGAAGAGGGCATGAAGCTCAACCCTTACACCTTCGAGCTGTTCCTGAAGGACGACGCCAAGGGCGACCCGTTCATCAACGAATCCCACGTTGTGGCATTCGGCTGGGGCACCGTCGAGCAACTGGCACGCATGAAAGAGCTGTCGCTCAAGGTCAACGAAGTCCTGAGCAAGCTGTTCGATGACGCTGGTCTGCTGCTGGTGGACTTCAAGCTGGAGTTCGGTGTGTTCAGCGACGGCTCCATCGTCCTGGGCGACGAGTTCAGCCCGGACGGCTGCCGTCTGTGGGACAAGGACACCAAGAAGAAGATGGACAAGGACCGCTTCCGCCAGGGCCTCGGTGATGTCATCGAAGCCTACGAAGAAGTCGCCCAGCGCCTGGGCGTTCCGCTGTAATCGACGCAAGCATCTGATAGCACGGAAAAAATTTGCTCGGGGGCTTCGCATCCGGCAAAGGTGCTGTTATGATGCGCGCCGTTGGAGAGATGCCAGAGTGGCCGAATGGGACGGATTCGAAATCCGTTGTACCTTCACCGGTACCTAGGGTTCGAATCCCTATCTCTCCGCCATTATTGAACAAGACTAAGCCCTCGTAATCATTGAAGATTACGGGGGCTTTTTCGTTTCTGTGGCAGTTGTCAGGGCATTTTTAGGGCAAAAGATGCGGCATGCAGGGGCGCTCTAGTCGGCATGGTCTAGCTGGCGCGCCACCCACTCGGCAGGAACCTAACTCCACAGCATCAGGCTCGCGAACGTATGGCGGCATTGGTTGGCACCGCGGTGCCAGTCGCCTTCGATAACCCAACATTCGCCAGCGGCGAACTCACCGGCAACCGGAATGCTCGGTTGGCGGGCCTGGGCTTGGGTGACATTCGTCAATCTGCAGCCTTCGGCAATAGCCAGGTAATTGCTGGCCATGATAGGTGGGGTGACGAGTAACGGATGGGACGGCCCCGCTGATAACGGGGCCGGTCTCGGGGGCTTCATGGTCATTCATGATGTACCCGATGTACCCCGGCTCGTTGCAGAAGCCGAAAATCTGCCCTGGCGTGTGCTTCAGACGCCGAGGCTTTCAAGATCCCGGGCCAGCATCACCAACTGGTGGGCCAGGGAGCTTTCGAGTTTTTCGCTGGACAGCTGAAAGCTCGGGGCGCCGCAGGTCAGGGCCATGATGCTGCCGTCGGCCAGGCGCAGCGGAACGCCCGCGCCATTGACGTTGCGGTCCCATTCTCCCAATGACAGGCAGAAGCCAAAGGCTTCGTATTCACGGAAGGAGTCCTCTAGGGACTTTTCCAGGGCCGGCCATTCATCTCCGACTTTTTTCGCCACTTCCCGCAGCAGATGGTCACGCTCGATTTTCGGCGTGGCCGCCAGGTAGGCCCGCCCCGCGGCGCTGGTGGCCAGGGGCAGGCGCAGTCCGGGTTCCATGCGCAGACTGGCGACCTCCGGCGGGCGGCTGCTGTCCACGTGAATCATCGACAGGCGATCGCGGCAGGTCAGGCTGACTGTGGTGTTGGTGCGCCGGGAGAACTCGTCCATGAAGGGTTTGCCCAACTGGCGAACTCGCAGGCTGGCGGAGTAGGCGTAACCCAGGGCCAGTACCGCCGAATCCAGCTGGTACTTCTCCAGGTCCTGGTTGTACTTGAGGTAGCCCAACTGCGTCAGGGTGTAGGTCAGGCGCGACACCGTGGGTTTGGGCAGGCCGGTGATGCGGGCGATGTCCTGGTTGCCGCGTACCGCGTGACCGTGGGTAAAGGCCCGCAGGACTTCCAGGCCACGGGCCAGGGCTTCGACGAACTTGCGGTCTTTGGGCGCTGGTTCCGGGGCGTCGTTCGGGTCGTGCATGGGGTCTTCCGGTAGGGGCTGGTGCCGGGCGCAATGCCAGTTGACCACACAGCGGGTTCTTGGAAACAAGGGAAAAATGTTATCCCGGAACCGCTTGAATTGAAATCGACGATTCCCTCTCGGAACGCTGTTGCGCCAGGCAGGCACCTGTCTCGTCAGGCGATCACGGTCCGGTCGATCTGCCGTCTGCGCCGTACCGCCTCAGAGGCTGTCGTGACGCAGGCGGCCACGCTTGAATACGCCCTTGGCGCTGACCAGCAGTCAATCCTCGGTATCCAGCAGGTCGTCACTGGCGATACAGAACTTCGTGCCACCGCCCCGGGTGCAGGCCACGGCGCGGACCTCGGTCCCCGGTGGCGTGCTCGCCATGTCGTTAGTGTTCAACGATAGAGTCAGGGCTCGTCGCCATCGCTCGGGGGGCGGGGTGTTTGGCCTGGGCCTGTGGTTGTCTGCCCGAGAGACTCATGGGGTCGGTGCTTGGCCGAGGGCGATGTAGCGCTGCAGGTGATGATCCTCGTCCCCCAACTGGTGGTCGATCATCACCAACCGCTTGGCGTAATGGGCCAGTGGCAGCTCCCAGGTCATGCCGATACCGCCATGCAGCTGGATGCATTCCTCGGCCACCAGGGCGCCGATGCGGCCGATGCTGACCTTGGCCGCCGACAGGCTGCGTTCGCGGGTCAGGCGGTCGGCGTCCAGGGCGGCAGCGGCGTTGATCACCGCCGAACGCGCCTGCTCGATCTCCAGCAACAACACCGCCATGCGATGTTGCAGCGCCTGGAAGCTACCGATAGGACGGCCAAATTGTTGCCGGGTGCGCAGGTAGTCCAGGGTCGCCAGCTTGGCCACTTCCATGGCGCCAAGGGCTTCCGCGCAGAGCGCCAACAGGCCCCGGCCGATGGCCCGTTCGAGGATCGCGTGGCCCTGATGCAAGGGCCCCAGCAAGGCCTGTGCCGGCACTTTTGCATGGTGCAGGCGCACTTGCGCGACGGGGCCGCTATCGAGGGTCGGGCAGGCCAGGATCTCCAGGCCCGGGGTGTCCGCCGGCACCAGGAACAGCGAGATGCCCTGGCTATCGTCCAGGGCTCCGGCCGTGCGTGCCGCGACCACCAGCAACCCGGCCTGGCGGCCGTTGAGGACCATATTCTTGATACCGTCCAGACGCCAGCCGGCAGGGTCCGCCTCGGCGCGGCAGGCGACCCGGTAGGTTGCATAGTGGTTGCCGGGTTCTTCATGGGCCAGGGCGGCGATCAGGCTGCCGTCGATGATGGGCCCCAGGTGCATTTTCTGTTCTTCGGTGCCGGCGCTGGCGATGGCCCCGCCGGCCAGTACCGCACTGCCTAGCAGAGGTTCCACCAGCAGTCCGCGGCCTATTGCCTCGAAGACCAGGGCCAGGTCGAAGCCACCGCCACCAAAGCCGCCGTCGGCCTCACTGAACAGGGCACCGATGACTCCCAGGTCCGCCAGCTGGCGCCAGATATCGGGGTTGAAACCCAGCTCGGACTGCAGGCTCTGTTGGCGCTTTTCCAGGTTGTATTGCTGGGTGATGAAGCGATTCAAGCTGTCGGCGAGCATGCGCCGTTCTGCGCTGTGTTCGAAGTTCATGTGCGCGCCCTCAGAGCCCGAGAATCATTTTCGAGATGATGTTTTTCTGGATTTCATTGGAGCCGCCAAAAATCGACAGCTTGCGATTGTTGAAGTACTGCGCCGCGGCACTGGCCGCGAACCCGGGACCCGCGTCCAGCGCTTGGGCGTTGGCGTCATCCAGCATGAGCCGGGCTTCGGGGCCCATGGCCCGGCGCAGCAGCGCGGTCAGTTCCTGACGGATTTGCGTGCCGCAGATCTTCAGCATCGAACTTTCCGCACCCGGAGCCCCACCCCCGGCCACGGCGGCGATCACCCGCAGGTTGGTGGTCTGCATATTGGCCAGGTCGATCTCGACCCGGGCCAGGCGGGCGGCGAACTGCGGGTCCTGCAGCAGCGGTTGGCCGTTGCGGGTGCGCTGCGCGGCCAACTGCTTGACCCGTTGCAGCGCAGCCATGGACAAACCCACTCCGGCGATATTGGTGCGTTCGTAGGTCAAGAGGTACTTGGCGCAGGTCCAGCCCTTGTGTTCCTCACCCACCCGATTGGCCACCGGCACCCGCACGTCGGTGAAGAAGACTTCGTTGATTTCGTGATCGCCTTCCAGGGTGATGATCGGGCGTACCTCGACCCCGGGGCTGGCCATGTCGATCAGCAGGAAGCTGATGCCTTCCTGGGGCTTGGCTTCACGGTCGGTGCGTACCAGGCAGAAAATCATGTTGGCGTGCTGGCCGAGGGTGGTCCAGGTCTTCTGGCCGTTGACCACATAGTGATCGCCGTCGCGCACGGCGCTGGTTTTCACCGCGGCCAGGTCCGAGCCGGCACCGGGTTCCGAATAGCCCTGGCACCACCAGTGGCGGCCGTCGAGAATCCGTGGCAGCCAATAGTCCTGCTGCTGTGGGGTGCCGTACTTGATCAGCACTGGCCCCAGCATATTGACGCCAAAGGGCACGACGCGCGGCGCATTGGCCAGTCCGCACTCCAGTTCGAAGATGAACTTTTCCACGGGGCTCCAGCCCGGTCCGCCAAAGGCTTGGGGCCAGTGGTTGGCCAGCCAGCCCCGGGCATTGAGCAGCGCATGCCATTGCTCCATGTCGGCCTTGGACAGACGCTCGCCTGCGGCCACCTTGTCACTCAGGCCAGTGGGCAGGTGTTCGGCAAGAAAGCGTCGCACCTGGTCGCGGAAGGCTTCTTCCTCTGGAGTGAAACTCAGGTCCATGGCGACGTCCTCAATAGATTTCGAACAGCGCGGCGGCGCCCATGCCGCCGGCGATGCACATGCTGACCACGGCGTACTTCACGCCCCGACGGCGCCCCTCAAGCAGCACATGGCCGGCCAGGCGCGCGCCGGTCATGCCGAACGGGTGACCCAGGGCGATGGCTCCGCCGTTGACGTTCAGGCATTCGTCGGCAATGCCCAGCCGCTGCTGACAGTAGAGCGCCTGGGAGGCGAAGGCTTCGTTGAGTTCCCAGAGGCCGATGTCCTCGACCTTGAGGCCATGCCGGGCCAACAGCTTGGGCACCGCGAACACCGGGCCGATGCCCATCTCGTCGGGCTCGCAGCCAGCCACCGCCATGCCGCGAAACACCCCCAACGGGGTCAGGTTGGCGCGGGACGCTTCCCGCGCCTCCATCAATACGCAGGCCGAGGCGCCGTCGGACAGTTGCGAGGCGTTGCCGGCGCTGATGAAACGCTCAGGGCCTTGCACCGGCTGCAGTTTGGCCAGGGCTTCGTAAGTGGTGCCGCGGCGGTTGCAGGTGTCGGCCTCCACCGTGACCTGCAGCTGGCTGACCACGCCGCTCTGTTTATCGGTCAGCGCCATGGTGGTGGTGCAAGGGATGATTTCCTCGCGGTAGCGGCCGGCCAGTTGTGCCGCTTCGGTCTTGCGCTGGCTCTCCACCGAGAAGCGGTCCTGGGCCTCGCGACTGATGCCATAGCGCGCGGCGACGATGTCGGCGGTTTCGATCATCGGCAGGAACAGTTCCGGCTTGTGCTGCAGGAGCCAGGGGTCGAGGTCCGGGTCGTCGCTGGCGCCGCGGCCACGGATCTGGGAAATGCTCTCCACACCGCCGGCGATGATCGCTGGGGCACCGTCCACCACGATGCGTCCCGCCGCCATGGCAATGGCCTGCAGCCCGGAGGCGCAGAAGCGGTTGACCGTGGTGCCGGCGATGCTGATGGGCAAGCCGGCGCGGACCACTGCCAGGCGCGCGACGTTGCGCCCGGTGGTGCCTTCGCCGTAGCCGCAGCCGAGGATGGCATCTTCGATCAGCCCCGGATCGATGGCGGCCCGCTCGACCGCGGCGCGTACCGCGAAGGCGGCGAGGGTGGGGCCGGGGGTGATGTTGAATTCACCTCGATGGGCCTTGGTCAGGGGCGTGCGGGCAGTGGAGACAATGACGGCTTCGCGCATGGGACGTGCTCCTTGGTCAGTGGCTGTGATTGAGGCTGTCAAAGTTCTCGCCGCGCTCTACCAACTGCACCAGCAAGGGCGAGGCTGTCCAGAACAGCGGATCTTCTTCGGCAAACTCGCGGATATCCGCCAGGACCTGGGGCAGGCCGTACTGGTCGGCGTACTTGAGCGGGCCCCCGCGATAGCGCGGAAAGCCGTAGCCGTGGATAAGGGTGATGTCCACGTCCAGGGGCCGCAGGGCGATGCCTTCATGCACCACGTTGGCGCCCTCGTTGATCATGGCCGCCATGTAGCGCCGCAGGATTTCCGGGTTGCTGAAGGCCCGGGGCGTGATGCCGGCCCGGGTCCGCTCGGCGTCGATGATCGCCAGGACCTCCGGGTCCTGGCTGGCGCTGCGCGGGCCCTGGGCATAGAGGTAGTAGCCGCGACCGGTTTTCTGCCCGAACCAGCCGCGCTCGCAGAGGCGGTCGGCGATCTGTACATAGCGGGCCCGGGGATCACGGGTGGCAGCCTTGCGCTGGCGGGTCGCCCAGCCGATGTCGCCACCGGCCAGGTCCGCCACCTGGAAGGGGCCCATGGGGAAGCCGAAATCGCGCAGGGCCTGGTCGATCTGATAGGGCGAGGCGCCGTCTTCCATCATGTAGTCAGCGGCCTGGCGATAGACCGCGAGGATGCGATTGCCGATAAATCCATCACAGACGCCGGCGCGTACCGGCACCTTGCGCAACTGTTTCGCCAGCTCGAAGGCCGTGGCGACGACCTCCGTGGCGACCTTGGCCGGCACCACGATCTCCAGCAACTTCATGATGTTGGCCGGGGAGAAGAAGTGCAGGCCGATCACGTCGGCAGGTCGCGAGACGCTTTGGGCGATGGCGTTGATGTCCAGGTAGGAGGTGTTGCTGGCGAGTACGGCGCCGGCCTTGCACACGCGATCCAGTTCGGCGAACACCGCGAGCTTGGCCGCCATGTCCTCGAACACGGCTTCGATCACCAGATCGGCCTGGGCCAGGTCCTGGTAGTCGGTGCTGGCGCGGAAACGGGCCAGGGTCGCGGCTTTGTCGGCCTGGGTCAGGCGACCTTTGTCGATCAGGGTGTCGTAGACCTTCTCGACATTGCCGCGGCCGCGATTCAGGGCGTCCTGGTCGCGTTCGATCATGGTCACTTCCAGCCCCGCGTCGAGGACCGTTACGGCGATGCCGGCGCCCATGGTGCCACCGCCCACCACCCCCACCCGGGCAATGGCCCGGGGTGCTGCCGCGCGGGTCTCGGGGGCCTTGAGCACTTCCCGTTCAGCAAAAAAAGCATGCACCAGCCCGGCACGCTGCGGGCTGTCGAGGCACTCCAGAAACAGTCGGCGTTCTTCGCGCAGGCCGTCTTCGAAGGATTGATCGAGGGCCGCTTCCACGGCCTGGATGATGTGCAACGGCGACAGCAGGCCTTGTGATTTCTGCGTGGCCTGCTGGCGGGCGGCATCTATCGCTTGGCGCTGGGCGGCTGGCTCGCTCAGGGCCTGAGCATCCCGGGTGCGTCGGGCAGTGGCGCCCTGTGCCAGCAACTGGCGCATGTAGGCCAGGCCTTCGGCCAGTGCGTCATCGCTGTCCCCCAGACGGTCCACCAAACCCAGATCCAGGGCCTCCTTGGCGCTCAGATGGCGCCCGCTGAGCATCAGTTCCAGAGCCGCTTTGGCACCGATCAGGCGTGGCAGACGCTGGGTGCCGCCGGCCCCGGGAAGCAAGCCCAGCAACACCTCTGGCAGGCCGAGCCGGGCGCTGCCGGTGGCCAGGCGGTAATGGGCGGCGAGGGCGACTTCCAGGCCTCCTCCGAGGGCCACTCCCTGGATCGCTGCCAGCACCGGTTTGCTGCTGTCCTCGATCCGCTTGACCACCTCCGGCAGCGCCGGAGCCTGGGGCGTCTGGCCAAATTCGCGAATGTCGGCGCCGCCACAGAAGTGTCGTTCTGCACCGACCAGCAGTATGGCTTTGACCGCCGGGTTGTCGTTGGCGCTGTCGATGGCCGCCAGCAGTCCGCGGCGGATCTCCACCCCCAGGGCGTTGACCGGCGGGTTGTTGAGGGTCAGCACCAGGATGTTTCCGTGTAATGCGCTTTCGACGATTGGCAGGGCTGTTTCGCAACTCATTGCAGCAGTCTCCGGGGTGAAGGGCAGCGAGAGGTCGGTGGGCGCGGCATGGCGTTGAGGGTGACCAGCAGAACATCCCAGTCACGGATAGCTTTATTCCGCTATTTGAATCACTTGGCGAAAATAATCCTGTCATCAATGAATATTGTGGTCAATACGGAATATTGTTCCGCAGTGCGGAATTTATTAAGTGTTTTAACGGTTAATTTGCCCTTCATGACGGGTTGTGGATCAAATCCTGATGTTTGACATATTTGATTTGTGATCACATATTGTCGGGCACAAGAACCACAACACAGGTAGATGCCATGTCTGAAGGTCCTATATCCCAAGGCCCAATCCCCCTTCCCACGCTGCGTCAGGTTTCTCGCGATACCTTGCAGGAGCAGGTGTACCGGCAGATTCGCGAAGCCTTGATGAGTGGGCGTTTTCAGCCCGGCCAGAAGTTGACCATTCGTGGCCTGGCCGAAGCCCTGGGTTCCAGCCCCATGCCGGTGCGCGAAGCCCTGCAGCGCCTGAGTGCGGAAAATGCCTTTGAGGTCACGGAAACTTCTCGCCTGCGAGTGCGAATGATGACGCTGGAGCGTCTGCGGGAGATCCGTGATGCACGGGTGGCCCTGGAAGGGCTGCTGGCGGAAAAGGCCCTGCAGCATCTGCAAAAGAGCGATCTGCAGGAGATCACCGATCTGTGCCGGCAGATGCAAAAGGCTGCCGATGAGGTGGATGTGTCCCGTTACCTGTGGACCAACTTCGCCTTTCACCGACGTATCTATGCCGTGGCTCGAGCCGAGCTGACCATGGCCGCGGTGGAGAATTTCTGGCTGCACATGGGGCCGTGTTTTGCCCTGGTGGCGCCGGACCAGGCCCACCTGCAACGTTCCATGGAAGCCCACAATCGCATCGTCGAAGCCCTGGCCACCGGCGATGGTCCGGGAGTGCGAGCGGCCGTCACCGACGACATCATGCAAGCGGCGGATTCCCTGGGCCGGCTGTTGGCCAAGAAGCCTGGTGCGGCGGCGCTCAAAGGAGGTCGGGCATGAGCATCTTGCAGCGTTTACAGCCTTACCCGGGCTTGCGGGTGATGATTTCCGGCGGCGCGGCGGGCATCGGTGAAGTGCTGGCCAGGGCCTATCTCGAAGCCGGCGCCCAGGTGCACGTCTGCGATGTCAGTGAGGCGGCCCTGGCGGCGTTCCGGGATCGCTACCCCGAGGCGCTGGCGACCCGCACCGATGTCGCTGATCCGGCACAGATCCACGCGCTGTTCGAGCTTCAGGTGGCGCGCTTCGGCGGGCTTGATGTGCTGGTCAACAACGCTGGTATTGCCGGGCCCACGGCCGGCATCGATGCCGTCAGCGACGCCGACTGGCAGCGCACCATCGATATCAACCTGACCGCGCAGTACCGTTTTGCCCACCACGCAGTGCCGTTGCTCAAGGCTTCGGACAACGCCCATCTGCTGCACATCGCCTCGGTGGCCGGGCGCCTGGGATATGCCTGGCGTACGCCGTATGCGGCCACCAAGTGGGCCATTGTCGGGTTGATGAAGTCTCTGGCGGCCGAGCTTGGGGCCAGCGATATCCGGGTCAATGCGTTGTTGCCGGGGATAGTCCAGGGGCCGCGCATGGACGCGGTGATTCAGGCCCGGGCCGAACAGACCGGAGTGCCGGTGGCCGAAATGCGCCAGGAGTACCTGAACAAGATCTCCCTCAAGCGCATGGTCAGCGCCGAGGACGTGGCCGCCATGGCGCTGTTTCTCTGCTCGCCGGCGGCTCGCAACATCACCGGCCAGGCGATCAGCGTCGACGGCAACGTCGAGTACCTCTAGCCGCGCCCGCGATCCGCACCGCTGAAGGTCGTCAGCGGTGAATTCCATCAGCGACACCCAGGGATTTTTTTCATCAAGAATAAAAGTCGGAGTACCGTCATGTCTGAAAAAACGCCTGTCATCATCACTTGTGCTGTCACCGGGGCGATTCATACCCCGTCCATGTCGCCGCACCTGCCGATCACCGCCGCAGAAATCGCCGCCGAGGCCATCGCTGCGGCCCAAGCCGGTGCGGCCATCGTGCACCTGCATGCCCGAGACCCGGAGGACGGGCGGCCGAGCCAGGACCCCGAGCTGTTCCGGCGCTTCCTGCCGCAGATCAAGGCGGCCTGCGACGTGGTGATCAACCTCACCACCGGTGGTGCCCCCACGATGGGCGTCGAGGAGCGCCTGCAGCCGGTGCTGGAATTCAAGCCGGAGCTGGCCTCGTTGAACATGGGCTCGATGAACTTCGGCCTGTACGAAATGCTCAACCGCTTCACCGAGTTCAAGCACGACTGGGAGCGGCCGTACCTGGAGGAGAGCGACGACCGGATCTTCCGCAATACCTTCCGCGATATCGCCCATATCCTCAGCGCCTGTGCCGAGAATCGCACCCGCTTCGAGATCGAGTGCTACGACATCGGCCACCTGTATACCGCGGCGCATTTCCTTGAGCGCGGCCTGCTCAAGGCGCCGCTGTTCATCCAGTCGGTGTTCGGCCTGCGGGGCGGCATCGGTGGTCATCCCGAGGACCTGGCGCACATGCGTCGCACCGCCGACCGGCTGTTTGGCGATGCCTATCACTGGTCGATCCTCGGCGCCGGGCGCAACCAGATTCCCCTGGCCACCATGGGCCTGGCCATGGGCAGCCATGCCCGGGTCGGCCTGGAGGACTCGCTGTGGGATGGCCCCGGCAAACTGGCGGCCAGCAACGCCGATCAGGTGCGGCGCATTCGCACGGTCATCGAAGCCCTGGGCGGTCGTGTGGCGACCCCGGATGAAGCCCGGGCCCTGCTCGGGCTCAAGGGGCGTGAGCACGTCGCGTTCTGACCCTTGAAGGTCCGTGTCAGCGGCCCTGGCTCCAGGCCCGCTGACGATCCCGCATAACAACTACAAAGGGATATGCCCCATGAACACTGCAACCACTGCAGCGCCCCGGGACTCGCAACAGCTGACCCGCCTGATGTTTCTCAAACTCATGCCGCTGTTGATCGCGGCCTATGTCCTGAGCTTTCTCGACCGCACCAACATCGCCCTGGCCAAGCATCAACTGGATGTGGACCTGGGGATTTCCGCCGCCGCCTATGGCCTGGGTGCCGGGTTGTTCTTCCTCACCTATGCGCTGTCCGAGGTGCCCAGCAACCTGATCATGCACAAGGTCGGCGCGCGCTTCTGGATTGCCCGGATCATGGTCACGTGGGGGCTGATCTCCGCCGCCATGGCCTTCGTCCAGGGCGAGACCTCCTTCTATGTACTGCGCCTGCTGCTGGGGATCGCCGAAGCCGGCCTGTTTCCCGGGGTCATGCTGTACCTGACCTACTGGTTCGACCGCCGGCAACGGGCCCGGGCTACCGGCTATTTCCTGCTGGGGGTGTGCCTGGCCAATATCATCGGCGGTCCGCTGGGCGCCGCGCTGATGAAGATGGACGGCTTGCTGGGCTGGCATGGCTGGCAGTGGATGTTCCTGCTCGAAGGGCTGCCGGCGGTGTTCTTCGCCTGGGTGGTCTGGCGGCGCCTGCCGGACCGTCCAAGCCGCGCGCCCTGGTTGAGCGCCGAGGAGGCCCGGGGTATCGAGCAGCGCCTGGCCGACGAAGCCGATGAGGGGGCAGGGCAGGGCGGGCATTCGTTCCGGCAGTGCTTTACGCCGCAGATCCTGCTGGCGATCTTTGTCTACTTCTGCCACCAGATCACCATCTACACCGTGATCTTTTTCCTCCCCAGCATCATCGGCAAGTACGGCAGCCTGAGCCTGATGAGCGTCGGCCTGCTGACCTCCTTGCCGTGGATCGTCGCGGCGCTGGGGGCGATCAGCCTGCCACGGCTGGCCACCAGCGCGCAGCGGGCCCGGCGCTTGCTGGTCTGCGGCTTGCTGACGATGGCGGCCGGGCTGCTGATTGCGGCCTTTTCCGGGCCGGTGTTCAGCCTGCTGGGGTTCTGCGTGGCGGCGCTGATGTTCTTTGTGGTGCAGTCGATCATCTTCCTGTACCCGGCGTCACGGCTCAAAGGTGCGGCCCTGGCGGGAGGCCTGGGCTTTGTGAACTCCTGCGGACTGTTGGGCGGTTTTGTCGGCCCCTCGGTGATGGGGGCGATCGAGATGAGCACCGGCGATGCCATGAACGGCCTCAAGGCCATTGCCCTGGTGCTACTGGTGGCGGCACTGGCGGCCTTGCGCTTGCGTCAGGGCCAGGAAGACCCGCGTCCGGTGCGCCCCATGGCCGCAGTTGCGCACCCAGTTTCGGGGCGCTCAAACGCGTTGTGAGCGCTTGCAGCACAGGCTGCGTTGTCGAGAGCTCTGGCCAAACGCCCGGTGCAATGCACCGGGCGTTTTTCGTTGGGCGGATGTTCGGGGCTTGTCCAGCACTTAGGTCCGTAACCGGCCGACCGTCACTTGATCAGTTGGTTACAGCGCCGAATCTCTGTCGTATATCGCGTGTTTGCAGTCTATGGGGCTCTATATAAGAAGTGTCTTATTTATTGGCTGTTTTTAGTGTGTTTAGTGGTTTTTAAGTAGTACAAGTTTCCGAGAAAAATCTTGTTCATTTAGAGAGTGCTCCTCGTTACGTGAGGATTGGTCGTTATTCTAAAAGAAGAGGGCAGTCGGTATCGTAATGTCCGCTCTGGATGGAATGCAGATGCCTTTTGTCAATATGCATTTTATTGTGGGCGAGAGCGGTTGGTCGAGGTTGTTGTGGTGTTCAACTCATGTCTCGTTGGCTCGAAGTTCAGCAAGGCTGTACGTCTCGGGAGGGCGAAGTTGTTTTGAATACTGTGCTCTTAGACGGTTTTTAATAATAGGGAATCAGATGAAACTTAAATCTTTTGCATCCATGGCGACCTCCGGGTTGCTGCTTGCGGCACTGACTCCGGCATTGAGCTACGCAGAAACCGGTCTCAACTCCGGCAACGTGAAGTTCGAAGGCCTGATCTCCAGTGTCAGTTGCAAGGTTCAGGTCGATGCCAACGAATCCGGAGCGAACACCGGCACGGTCAAGTTCGGCAACGTCCTGCCTTCGGTTTTCACCGGTGGCGTCGGCACGGCTTCCGAGTTCAAGGAATTCAACATCAACCTCAGTGGCGGCGGCTGCACCGACGGCTCCAAAGCCGCCGTCAGCTTCCACAAGGATGGTTTCATTGATAACGCCACCGGCAACCTGCGTCTGATCGACAGCGGTTCCGGTTCGGCCTCGGGCGTGCAGATCCAGATTCACAACAACGGCGCCACGCCGGGGAAAATCGACCTGTCGGAAAACAACAATCAGCAGGTTGCCGAAGTTATCGGTAACAAGGCCGTGCTGAAGTTCAAGGCCTCTTATGTGGCGGTCAGCGACACAATCGTTGAAGGTCGTGCCGACTCCAATATCAACTTCGATGTGACGTACAACTGACATCTGTCAGTTACATAAGGAGTTGCTCATGGCGCCGAGAGCGCATGTATTTAAAACGTTCGTTATCGGCGCCCTCTTCCTGAGTTTGTTCTCTTCGGTAGTCAATGCGGAAATAGTCATTCATGGCACTCGTGTGGTTTATCCGGCGAGTGCGCGTGATGTGACACTGAGAATGAATAATCCAGGCGGTATGCCGATATTGGTTCAGGCCTGGATTGATGATGGTGATGCCAGTAAGGCGCCGGAAGAAATGAAAGTGCCCTTTCAACTTACACCGGCACTCAGTCGCCTGGAGCCCAATGCCGCGGCGGTGCTGCGTATTGGTTATTCGAAAGAACCGTTACCCGCTGATCGTGAGTCACTGTACTGGCTGAACATTCTGGAAGTTCCGCCCCAACAGAAACAGGATGAAAACCGATTGGCCTTTACCTTCCGTCATCGGATCAAGTTGTTCTTTCGCCCTGCGGACTTGAAGGTCGATGTCAACTCGGCGGTGGGAAAACTCAGTTGGAAGTTTGAGCCCGCGGGAGTGGCCAAAGACCAGGCCGCAGGTCCGGTCGTCCAGGTATCCAATCCAACGCCTTACTACCTGTCTTTCAGCAAGGTCGAGGTGCAAGTGCAAGGACGCACCGTCGACCTGGGGGCCGGGATGGTCGCGCCTTTTGGTCGGGAGTCCTTCGCCTGGCCGGCAGGCGCTGAAAGAGCGCCACGCAATGCGGCTGTGCGCTTTGAAGTAGTCAATGACTTCGGTGGCCGGGTGCCGCTTGAAAAGAACCTTCTCTAGTTGCCCTGTTAATTCAACTCCGCTCTTGGCCCTGGTTATTAAACGCTGAGTGCATTGGTATCGATTATGTTCAGTGTGCGGCCCTTTTGGCTGGGTTTTCCTGTGCTTGCGCGAGTCTGTCCTGGCGATGGTCCGGCCCGGCTCTTGCGAGCACTGTCGGTGCTGGCCGGGCTGCTGGGGCTGGCGGCTCCTGTGGCTGCCCAGCCGACGACCGCTGATCAAGCCGTGCTGTCGGAGGTGTCCGGCGACACGCCGCAGAACAGCCCGGTGTTCTTCGATACCCAGATGTTGTTCAAGGGGCCGGGAACCCTCATCGACACGCAGCGCTTCGAGCGTGCGGGTTACGTGGCGCCGGGCAAGTACCTGCTGGATGTGCGGGTCAGTGGCGCCTGGCGCGGGCTGATCGAGATCGAATTGCGCGAAAGCGCTGACCCCCAGGGCAGCCAGCCCTGCTACGACCGCGAGTTGCTCACGCAACTGGGCATCGACCTGCACAAAGCCGACGCTGCGCTGGCGCCTGCCAGCCATCCGCTGCAAGGCGATGGCCTGTTCTGCGGGGACCTTGCCAGTTACATCCCCCACGTCACCACCAGGGTCAACATGGCCGAACAGCAGCTTGAGCTCTCGGTTCCACAGCTGTTCGTGCTGCCTGAAGTCGCCTCCAGCTATGTCGATCCGGCCAGTTGGGACTCGGGCATCAACGCTGCCCGGCTGAACTACAGCACCAACCTGTTCAGCTCCCAGAGCCGTGGCCAGCGCAGTACCAACGGTTATGCCGGATTGAGCATGGGCCTGAACCTGGGAAACCTGCGCCTGCGTCACAGCGGCACCTTGTCCTGGTCGCCCGACAGCGGCAGCGATTATCAGCGGGGCTACATCTACGGCCAGACCGACCTGACCGACTGGCGTTCGCAATTACTGGTGGGGGAGAGCGTGACCGATTCCGAGCTGTTCGATTCGGTGTCGTTTCGCGGGGTCAAGTTGTTCAGCGATGAACGCATGCTGCCCACCACCCAGCGCTATTTCGCCCCGGTGGTGCGCGGCACGGCCAATACCAACG
Organism: Pseudomonas sp. B21-059; assembly: GCF_026016285.1. Lineage (NCBI taxonomy): Bacteria > Pseudomonadati > Pseudomonadota > Gammaproteobacteria > Pseudomonadales > Pseudomonadaceae > Pseudomonas > Pseudomonas sp. B21-059. The sequence continues at coordinate 1,620,762 of NZ_CP087201.1, forward strand.
CCAAGGTCACGGTGCAGCAGCGTGGTTACCTGGTGTATGAAACCACCGTTGCCCCAGGCCCCTTCGAGATTGCCGACCTGCAGGCCGCCAGCTTTGGTGGTGACCTGGAGGTGACGGTCACCGAGGCCGATGGCCGTACCCAGCGTTTTACCGTGCCCTTTGCCACCATGGCCCGCCACCTGCGTCCCGGCGTCACCCGCTACAGCCTGACCGGCGGTCAGGTGATCAGGGCCGGAGGGCGTGGCCTGCACCAGTATGTGGCCCAGGGCACCCTGCAACGCGGGCTGGACAACCGGGTCACCGGTTATGCCGGTGCCTCGCTCACCGGCAGCTACATGGCCGGCCTGATCGGCGCGGCGCTGAACACCGAGCTCGGTGGTTTCGGTCTCGACCTGACCCAGTCCCGCACCCAGGTGCCGCGCAATGGCAACCTGCAGGGCACCAGCCTGCGTCTTTCCTACAGCAAGAACCTGCATGACAGCGGCACCCAGTTCTCGTTGCTGGCTTATCGCTATTCCACCCGGGGCTACCTGAGCCTGCGGGACGCCATCGACCTTGAGGACTTCGTCAACCGAGGCGCGCGCTTCGAAGACTTCGCCCGGGTCCGCGATCGGCTGGATGTGACGATCAACCAGCGGGTGGATGGCATCGGCGGTAACTTTTACCTCAACGGCTCCTCCCTCAACTACTGGAACAGCCGCGGTCAGGCCCGCAACTACGCCATGGGCTACAACCACCAGTGGCGCGGCCTCAGCTATGCCCTAAGCGTCCAGCGTACCCAGGGTTCGAGCCAGTTCTCGGGGCGTCGCACCCGCAGTGAGAACACCTTGTGGAGCCTCAGTCTGTCGCTGCCCCTGGGGGGCGTCGCCGGGCGTTCCACCCTGGCCAATGCCTTTGCCAGTCACGACCAGAATTCCGGTGCCCGTTTCTCCAGTGGCATTTCCGGTTCACTGGGCGAGCACGACACGGCGTCCTATGGCGTCTCGGTGTCCCATGATGCCCAGCCGCGGGAAACTTCGACCAACGCCAACCTGAGCTACTACCTGCCGCAGGTGACCCTGAGTTCGAGCCTGTCCCAGGGCCGTGACTATCGGGCCCAGTCGCTGGGTGCCTCCGGCGGCATGCTCCTGCATTCCGGGGGCCTGACCCTGTCCCAGACCCTGAGTGAAACCGCAGCCCTGGTGCATGCCCCCCATGCCAGGGGCGCCAGTGTCGGTTACGCCGGTACGCAGGTGGACGGACAAGGTTATGCGGTGCTGCCGAGCCTGGCGCCCTATCAGCTCAATACCGTGGACCTGGACCCCAGCGGCATGGATGAGGATGTCGAACTGCAGGTCAGTTCGCGCAATGTCGCGCCCCGGGCGGGGGCCGTGGTCAGGCTGTCCTACCCGACCCGCAAGGCCCGGGCGTTTCTGATCGACAGCCGGCAGGCCGATGGCGCGCCGCTGCCCTTTGCCGCCAGTGCCCTGGACGCCGACAGCGGCGAGGAGCTGGGGGCGGTGGGGCAGGGCAGTCGCCTGGTGCTGCGCAGCGAGAAGGACCGGGGCCGCATCCGTGTGCAGTGGGGCGAAGGACCTGGCGAGCAGTGCCTGATCGACTATGTATTGCCGGCGCCCGCGGCGCAGCCGGGCAACGATTCGCTTCTGCTCGACTTGCCGTGTCACCGCTGGGCGCAGCAGAGCGCCATCACCACGGAGCCTGCATCTTGAGTAGCCGTCTTGCTGGTGTGGTGCGTTGCGTGTGCCTGTTGGCGGCGGTGCTGCTGTTCAGTCAGGGCGTGCGCGCCGATCTGTCGATTGTCGGCACGCGCTTTATCTATCCCCAGGGGCTGGCGGCCTTGAGCATCCGGGTCGGCAATCTCGGGACGGCGCCGCTGCTGCTGCAGACCTGGCTGGACAAGGGCGATGCCTCGGTCGATCCGAGCCGGCTGGCGGTGCCATTCGTGCTTTCGCCCCCGCTGTCGCGGCTTGATCCGCAGCAGAGCTCCGTCCTGTCGCTGCGTTACAGCGGTGAGCCGCTGCCTGCCGATCGCGAGTCGGTGTTCTGGCTCAACTTTCTGGAAGTGCCGTCCCTGCGGCCTTTGAGCAGCAACCAGCTGAGCCTGAGCTACCGCCTGCGCATGAAGCTGCTGTATCGCCCCAAGGGCCTGCCGGGTCGCGCCGACGAGGCGGCGCGCCAGCTGCGCTGGAGCCTGCAGATGGCGGCGCAGGCGGCTGGGGCTGCGCTGCTCAGCGTGAGCAATCCGACGCCGTACTACGTGTCCCTGGCTCGGGTGGATGTGGGCGACCCAGGCCAACCCATGACTGTGCAGGGCATCACCGTCGAGCCGTTCGGCTCGGCGCGCCTGCCTTTGTCCGCCGCGCCGGTGTTGAGCGGCGGCGCGGCAGAAATTCGATACCAAGTGGTTTTAGACAGCGGGGAGACGCTGAGTGGAAGTGTGCAAGTACAGCTGTAGTGGTGCGCCAGCCGGACTGTCGGTTGGTGTGGGCAAGGGGCGAGGTCCGGAGCGGGCGCGAGTGCCGTTGGCGCGGCGGCCGGTGATGTTGCTGGCGCTGTTGTTGCCTGTGCTGGCGCAGGCCCAGATGCGGGTTCAGGTGCCCAGCGCCGGACAGGCCATACGGGATATCGAAGCCACCCAGCCGGCGCTGCCGCCGCCCACCGATGACGTGCAACTGGATGTGCCCAAGGCCGAGCGGTCGACATCGGCTGCGGATACTTCTGGGGTGCGCTTGCAGGTCAAGGCTTTCGTCATCGAGGGCAATCAAGTGTTCAGCGATCAGGACCTGCAGCCGCTGCTGGACGATCTGCGCGGGCGGGAACTCGACCTTGACGGTTTGCGTGACGCGGCGCAGCGCATCACCGCCCATTACCAGCAACAGGGCTACCTGCTGGCCCGGGCCTTCTTGCCGGCTCAGGAAATCGATGGCGGCGTGGTGCGCATCGAGGTCATGGAAGGTCGCTATGGCCGGGTCGAGCTGAGCAACCAGTCCCGTGCCCGGGATGGCGTGCTCCGTGGGCCGCTGGCCGCACTGGACGATGGCGCGGCGGTCAACAGCGCGGACCTTGAGCGCAGCCTGCTGCTGCTTAACGATCTGCCCGGGGTCCGGGTCAAGGGCACGTTGCGTGCGGGACAGGCCCCCGGCACCAGCGATCTGCTGGTGGAGGCACAGCCCGGTCCCTGGGCCAGTGGCAGCCTGGAGGCGGACAACTTCGGCGGCTACCACACCGGCGAGTTCCGCCTGGGGGGCAGCTTCAACCTCAACAACCCCCTGGGCCTGGGGGACCAGCTCAATGTGCGCCTGTTGGGCAGTGACCGCGACCAGCGCTACTGGCGCAGCGCCTATCAGCTGCCCCTCGGGCCCTGGTCGACCCGGGTCGGCGCGGCCTATTCGCACATGAGCTACGAGCTCAACAGAAAGCGTTTGAAGAAGCTGCAGATCAATGGCCAGGCCAGTGTCCAGAGCCTGTTCCTCGCTCAGCCGATCCTGCGCGGGCGGACCTTCGACCTGAGTGCGCAACTGCAGTACGAGAACAAGCAACTGCGCGACGACATCGACCTGCTTGAGCTGAGCAAGCGCAAGCACATCGAGTTGTGGACCCTGAGCCTGGGCGGCAACCGTCAGGACCGGTTCCTCGGCGGTGGCTACAACCAGTTCAGCCTGTCCTACGGCTCCGGCCGCCTGACCTTCGATGACGCCTTTGAGCAGCGCCTGGATCGCTATAGCGCTGCCACCGGCGGCGGCTTCGCCAAGACCAACCTGCAGGTTGCGCGGCTGCAGCGCCTGGGCAACCGCTTCCAGCTCTATGCCCAAGTCAATGCCCAGTGGACCTCGGCCAACCTCGACAGCTCGGAAAAGATGGGGCTGGGCGGCCCCTACGGCGTGCGCGCCTATCCCCTGAGCGCCGGTATTGGCGACCAGGGCTGGCAGGCCGGCCTGGAGCTGAGCTACGCCCTGGCACCCGGCTGGCAGCTCAGCCTGTTTGCCGACAAGGGCTATGTGCAGGTCAACCGCCTGCCCTGGACGAGCGAAATCAATACCCAGCGCCTGCAAGCGGCGGGGCTGGGGGCACGCTGGAGCGGCGATCAGCGGCAACTCAACCTGACCAGTGCCTGGCCCCTGGATAACCAGAAGGCCGGGGACGGTCCCGAGCGCACCCCACGGATCTGGGTCAGCGCGACACAGTTTTTCTGAAGGCCTGCGCGTGCTTTGGAAGTAGTGCCGTTCTGCGAAAAACAGCAGAGCGTTTAAACGTCAATAAGGAGTCATTGTGAATAAGATTTATGCGTTGGTATGGAACCAGGCCCAAGGTCGCTGGAGCGTGACGTGCGAGGGCGCGCGGCGCCGGCGTCGCAGTGGTGGGCGCAAGGGGTTGCTGGTGATGGCAGCCGGCTTGCTTGCCCTGGGAGGACTGACGCCGGCGATGGCGTTGCCCCAAGGAGGCACGCCGGTTTCCGGCAGTGCCAATTATGACGTCTATGGCAACGACCTGGTGATCAATCAAAAGACCGACAAGCTGGTCACCAACTGGACCGAGTTCAACATCGCCGCCGATCAGTCGGTGACCTTCAACCAGCCGGGACGCGACTCCATCGCCCTGAACCGGGTGACCGGCTTCAAGGCCAGCAACATTCAGGGCGCGCTGAACGCCAACGGCCAGGTGTTTCTGATCAACCCCAACGGTGTGCTGATCGGCCAGGGTGCGCAGGTCAACGTGGGCGGCCTGGTGGCCTCTACCCGTGGCATCAGTGATGAGGATTTCGCCAACGCTCGCTACCAGTTCTCCGGAAAATCGGCGGTGGAAGTGATCAACGACGGCAAGATCACTGCCGCCGAGGGCGGCTACGTGGCGCTGCTGGGCGCGCGGGTGCGCAACAATGGCGAAATCGTTGCCAATGGAGGAGCCGTGGCACTGGCGGCTGGTAACGACTTCACCCTGAGCCTGGGTAACGACAATCTGATCAGCTTGCAGATTAACGCTGCCGCCGCGGATGCGTTGGCGCAGAACACGTCGTTGCTCAAGGCCGATGGCGGTCAGGTGCTGATGCTGGCCAAGAGCGCCAATGCGCTGACTCAGGCGGTGGTCAACAACCAGGGCGTGATCGAGGCCAATACCCTGTCCAACAAGGATGGGCGCATTGTTCTGGACGGTGGCGAGCGTGGCGTGGTCAATGTGGGAGGGAAATTGACGGCCAAGGCCGAATCCAGCTACGGCGACGGCGGTACGGTGCAGACATCGGGCGCGGTCACCCGAGTCGAGCTCAATGCCGAGGTCGATACCAGCTCCAGGAACAATCGCGCCGGCACCTGGGTCATCGAGTCCAACGAGGTCAAGGTGGGTTCGACGGGCGTGGCTGGCAGCCCGACCCTGGTCAACAGCACGCTCTCCCAGAACCTGAACAACACCAACGTTCATCTGCGTAGCCGCAATGGCGATGTGGCGGTGGACGCTGCGGTGGAGTGGAAAAGCGGCAACCAACTGACCCTGACCTCCGCCAAGGACGTCAAGGTCAATCAACGGATCAACGCCACGGGTGACAAGTCGCGTCTGGAATTGAACGCCGACAAGTCGGTCCGGCTCGACAATCACGTGAGCCTCACCGGCGTCAACAACAGCCTGGGGGTCAATCATGGCGAGCAACTGGTCGTGGGCAACCAGGGCCTGGTGACCTTGTCTGGAGATAACGCCGGGTTTGACGCCAATGGCAAGCAGCACAAAGTGATCCAGAACAGCCAGCAGTTGCAGGCCATCGGCAACAAGCTCGATGACCACTATGTCCTGGGCAATCAGATCAAGGGATCAGGGACCATCAACTCCATTGGCGGCGATGAGCTGTTCACCGGCTCGCTCAATGGTCTGGGCAATACCATCAGTGGCTTCACCATCGACAGTTCGGGCCTGTACGCCGGATTGTTCGGCCAGTCCTCGGGCACCATCAGCGATCTGAAGCTGGCCTCGATCACCGTCAACGGGCAAAACAGCGCGAAGGGTTTCAGTGAAATCGGCGGCCTGGTGGGGCGTAATAGCGGCAGCATCGCTCGGGTCAGTGCCCGTGATATGCAGGTCAACGCCAAGAGCGGCCAGCGCAACAAGCTGGGCGGCCTGGTGGGGGTCAACTACGGCGGTTCGATCAAGGACTCTTCGGTAGCGGGTTCGCTGTACGGCGGCGCCCATACCGCGGCCATCGGCGGCGTGGCCGGGGAAAACCGCTTCGGTCTTGTCAACACCGGCATCATCAGCGGCAGTTCCAGTCATGTCGATATCACTACCCATATGCATAGGCAGATCATGGGCGCCGCCGGTGGGCTGGTGGGAGTCAATAATGGCGCGGTGATTATCAATTCGTCGAGCAAGGGCTCCGTCGGTACTTACAACCCGTTCTACAAGGGGCTGTATCTGGGCGGGTTGGTGGGTAATAACCAGAACGGCACCATTACCGGCTCCAGTTCTTCGGCGACCGTGCATGGCTCGCTGGGTAGCCATATTGGCGGCCTGGTCGGGGTCAACCGGTCTGGCACCATCAGCGGTTCCAGTGCCAGCGGCAATGTCTATGGGGTGGGCACTGAGGCGGCCGGCGGGTTGGTCGGCTCGCAGCAGAACCAAAGTGTGCTGAGCAACGTCCAGGCCTCCGGGAATGTCATTGACCGCGCTGGCGTGAATCTGGGGGGACTGGTAGGAAAGAGCGATGACAGCACGATCCGCGGTTACATCGAGGCCAAGGGACAGGTCAAAGGCGGATTGAAGGCCAACGTCGGCGGCCTGGTCGGCAGCAACATCGGTGGGCTCATCTACGATGCCAAAGCGCTTGGCGCGGTGGAGGGCTATGCCAGCAGTAATATTGGCGGCCTGGTGGGCTACAACGATGGCGACCTGATCTCGGTTGAGGCCCATGGCAAGGTATTTGGCGATACCTACAGCTCGGTGGGGGGACTGGTGGGTACTAACACCAACTACTCCAACCACGTCATCGAGCGTGCAGTGGCGACGGGCGACGTCCATGGAACCTGGCACAGCAAGGTGGGTGGCCTGGTCGGCGACAACCAGTCGCGGATCGTCAACTCCGAATCCCATAGCAAGGTCAGTGGCGGCTGGCGTGCCACCCTGGGTGGCCTGGTGGGCGTGAACGAGGGGCAGATCCAAGGCTCGAAATCCACCGTCAAGGTCGATACCGTCTTGCACTACTTCCAGACCTCCGATGATCAGGTCGGCATCAACCAAGGTACCTACTCTAAGGCCCGCGTTCCCGACAGTCTGACGCGGTTTGCCAGCCTGACGGAGTAAGTATCGTCCGTAAAACCTCGGCCCGGCTGCCAGGGACTGTCCCTGGCACGCCGGGCACTGCAACCTATCCACTATCGATTGGCGGGCTCCCGGGGCGCTCTAGCGCGCCAGGGGCCGGCATGGAAAAAGAGGCAATGACCGATGAGTGACTCATGGCTCAGGCTCCTCACCGATGGGCGACGGCCCGGTCTGTTGATTCGCGCGATCATCCTGATGCTGTCCTGCCTGCAAGGCAGCTTACCGGCGTATGCCGCTAAGAGTGGCATGGCCCAAGGCTGCGCATTCAGTAGCTATGACGGCTCTGCCCAAGACTGGGTCGAGATCACGCCATTGACCCGCAGCACGCCAGTGGGGTCCGTATTGCAGCAGCGTCACGTGAACCCGATCATCGAATACACCACCGAAGAGTCTGAATCCCAGGAGTGGCATGAATTGGTGGCCGCTGCGCATTTGCCGGGGGTGAGATTTCCCGACGGCATCATTCCGACCAATATCGATGGCATCAGCCTCAAGGTGACGGCCTATCCGTCCGGCTCGGACCCTCATGTCCTCACGGGCAATTTCTATCCCCGGGTACTGGAAAAGTACATCGTGGAGCATTCAAGTGCCGCGTTGAAAAAGGTAGTCACGGCCTACGTGTATTCGCTGATCCTGACCCGGCCCGCCGATGAGTTGCCCAAGGGCGCGCTGGTGGTCAACAGCTTGAGCGGCGCCCAGGTGGCGCTGTACGCGCTGGATCTGGACAAGGGGGCGGTGACGGTAGGGCAACACTTGCTGGACCTGCCGCAGCAGGACAACCGGGATCGGTGTTCGAAACAACTGTTGCTCAGCGAACAGGATCTGCTGGGCGCCGAAGGCGTCAAGTTCGCCGCCAAGTGCCAGGTGGTCACCCGCAACGTTACGCTGCGTCTGGGCAGTCCCTCGGCCCATGACTTTCCCACGCTGGGCTCGACTTCGCCGCCCTCGGCCGTGGCCAGGCTTGAGGTCAACGACTGCTCGTTCAACAGCCTGCCGAAGGTCTCGTTCAGCGCCGAACCCGCCTCGCGCTGCGACCCGACAGGGATCCTGGGGCTGACTCAATCGGCTCAGGATCAGGGGCGGTCCGTCGCCAAGGGCGTCGGCATCGTCATGTTCAATGAGCAGATTCCGCGCATTCATTGCAATGGCACTCAATACGCCATGGAGCGCCTGTTGGGCAGCGATAGCGCCAGCTTCAGCTTTCGCGCCCAGTACATTCGCACGGGGCCGATCACTGAGGGGGCAGCCAACAGCAGCGCCCAGTTCAACTTCACCTTCGACTGAAGCACCGGCCGCAGGCCTCGGGTGTTTACCTGGACGCCGGCCCACAGGCCTTTCTACACTGACCTCCGTCTGGGGACCGGGGGAGCACCGATGAATCGCAATGAACTGCGCAAGGCCGACATCAACCTGATGGTGGTGTTCGAGGCGTTGATGCTGGAACGCAATGTCACCCGGGTAGCGGAGAAGCTGTTTCTCGGCCAGCCCACCATCAGCTCCGCCCTCAACCGTTTGCGGGCGATGTTCAACGATCCGCTGTTCATCCGCGTCGGCCATCGCATGGAGCCCACGGCGCGTGCCGAGCAGCTTATCCAGCACCTGTCGCCGGCCCTTGACGCGCTGTCCTCGGCCCTGAGCCTGACCCACGATTTCGATCCCGCCAGCAGCACCATGACCTTCCGTATCGGCCTGTCCGACGACGTCGAGTTCGGCCTGCTGCCGCCCTTGCTGCGAGCCCTGCGCCAGGAAGCACCGCAGGTGGTGGTCGTGGTGCAGCACGTGGACTACTGGCGGATTCCCGACTTGCTGGCCTCCGGCGACATCACCGTCGGCATCAGCCAGACCCGGGGCCTGCCGGCCAATGCCAAGCGCAAGCTGTTGCGGCACATTCAGCCCTGCTTGCTGCGGGCCGACGCCAGCGACACGCCGCTGACCCTCGATGAGTACTGTGCGCGGCCCCATGTGCTGGTATCCCACACCGCCAATGTCGCAGGCTTCGCCGATGAGTGGCTGGCGGAGATCGGCCGCACCCGTCAGGTCGTGCTGTCGGTGCCGCAGTACAGTTCTTTGCCGGCCCTGCTGGCCGGGACCAAGCTGATCGCCAGCCTGCCCGACTACGCCGCTGCGGCCATGGCCGCCTCGGGGCAGCTGTACTGCGAGCCGTTTCCGTTCAAGACCCCAACCCTGGACCTGTCCATGGTCTGGCTCAGCCATGTCGACACCGACCCCGCCGAGCGCTGGCTGCGCTCGCGCCTGGAAGCCTTCATGAGCGAGCGGGCGCCCCTCGCGAGCTAATCGTGCTTTGTAGCCGCTGCCGCAGGCTGCGATGGACCGCGCAGTGGGCCCGAAACCGGCCCATGCGGTCTGCCTGGCGGATCGCGTGGGCGGCCTTGCCCGTCCTGCGGACTGGGTCGCAGCCTGCGGCAGCGGCTACAGCGGCGCAGTGAACGGAGGCCGCCAGCTTGGCATAGGCACAGGCGGCTGCTTTGCTGTGTGGATCGTCTGTTGAAACATTGATCGGTGGAGTGTGCCCATGAGTCGTTCCCGTTCCCTGTTGCGTGGGCGTGGCAGCCACGACAGCGGCAAGGTTGGCATGGTCGAGCTGTTCTTCGACCTGGTGTTCGTGTTCGCTGTGACCCAGTTGTCCCATTCCCTGCTGGCCCATCTGTCCCTGGGCGGGGCGCTGCAGGTCGCGTTGCTGATGGTGGCGGTGTGGTGGGTGTGGATCTTCACGTCGTGGATCACCAACTGGCTGGACCCGGAAACCCTGCCGATCCGCCTTGGGCTGTTTGTGCTGATGGTGGCGGGGTTGCTGCTGTCGTCGTCGATTCCCCAGGCCTTCGGTGAGCGCGGCCTGCTGTTTGCCGGCGCCTATGTGTTCATGCAGGTGGGCCGCACCGCCTATGCCCTGTGGGCGGTGCGCGGCGAGCCGTTGAACATGACCCGCAACTTCCAGCGCATCCTGTTGTGGCTGATGTTCTCGGGGGTTTTCTGGATCACCGGCGGCCTGCTGGAGGGCCCGCAGCGGCTGGCCTTGTGGGGGCTGGCCCTGGCCATCGAAGTGCTGTCGCCGTCGCTGTATTTCTGGGTGCCGGGGCTGGGGCGTTCGACCCTGGCCGACTGGAATGTGGAAGGCAATCACATGGCCGAGCGCTGCGGCCTGTTCGTGATCATCGCCCTGGGAGAATCGCTGCTGGTGACCGGTGCCACCTTCGCCGAGCTGACCACCAGCGCCCAGGGGCTGCTGGGGTTCGTGGTGGCGGTGCTGGGCAGCATCGCCATGTGGTGGGTGTATTTCGACAGTGGCGCCGAGCGTGCCCACCACCGTATCGCTCATTCCGACGACCCGGGGCGTCAGGCGCGCATCGCCTACACCTATCTGCACCTGCTGATCGTGGCGGGGATCATTGTCAGTGCCGTGGCCGATGAGCTGGTGCTGATGCACCCGGAGCACGCCAGCCCGGCCGGGGTGCTGGTGATAGTCGGTGGTCCCTGGCTGTTCCTCCTGGGCTGCGCCCTGTTCAAGTGGGTGATGAACGATCGGCCGTTGCCGCCGCTGTCGCACCTGGCCGGGCTCGCGGTGCTGTTGCTGTTGTTGCCGGCCGCCTGGAATCAGCTGTTTTCCGCTCTGGCCCTGGGCAGCCTGACCACCTTGGTGATGGTGCTCGTGGCCGCCTGGGAAACCCTGGCCCTGCGCGAGCGGGCAGCGACGGCGGGGCAATGAGGCCAGCGGATAATGCAAGCGCGAGGTCGGGCCTTGTGTAGTATGGAGCGCCTTTTCCCCTGACAGACCAGGAGTTCTGCCATGCCGCACCTGCATATGGAATACACCGCCAACCTGCCCCAGCTGGACGTCGACAAGGCGCTGCTGCGGCTCAATCACGGGCTGGTGGCCTCCGGGCAGTTTGCCGATGAGTTCGATATCAAGAGCCGGGCAGTGAAGGTCGAGTCGTTCCGGGTGGGTACCGGCCTGGGTGAGCGGGCCTTTGTCCACGTCAAGTTGGCCCTGCTCAGCGGCCGCTCGCCAGAGATCAAGAAGCAATTGTCCGACAGCCTGCTGGCCCTGCTGCAGGACCTGGCGCCCTGGCCGGCTGAGCTGGCGGTGCAGTTGTGCGTGGAGATTATCGACATCGACCGCGCGTCCTACAGCAAGGCGGCTGTCGGTCTCTGATGGGGGCAGGGCCTAAAGCAGGCCCGGTTCGGCGCAGACCTTGACCACCTGTTCGCGGAACCAGGTCTGCGCGCTGTCCTGATCGGTGTTCTGGTTCCATTGCATGTCCAGGGTGAACCCCGGCAGGCCGCTGGGGGCCTCGCAATGGTTGAACACCGCTTCGTTGGCCAGCAAGGCCTGGATGCGTCGGGGCAGGGTCAGGATGAAGTCGGTGCCGGTGATCATTTTCAGCGCTGCGCTGTAGCTGTTGGAGCGGGCGACGATCTGCCGCTTGTGCGCCTGGCGGGCCAGCCAGCCATCCACCATGTTGCTGTCCGACGTCCAGGGCGTAGGAAAAACGTGGCGCCGTTCGATGAACGATTGCAGGCTGAAACGCGGCTCCTTGGGCGGTGTGGCGCGCTTGTCGAAGACGCACACCAGATCGTCCTCCAGCAGCATCTGCGACTTGAAGTCGGCATGGCTGCGATGGAAGTTCGGACCAAAGCAGATCACCAGGTCAATGCTGCCGTCACGCAGCTCCTCGGCAGGAATGTCGCTCTCAAGCTTCTGCACATTGACCGTCACCGGCAGGTCGGCGTAGTCGAACCCCTTGAGCAGGCGCGGCAGGATCAGCAGCTCGAAGTATTCCGGGGCGCAGAGGTTGAAGGTCACGGCCTGGCGGGTCGGATCGAAGGCCGGTACGCCGCTGTGGCACAGATTGATGCTTTCCAGGATCTTCAGCACGTGGCTATACATGCTGGTGGCTTTGTAGGTCGGGCGCATGCCGGTGCGGGTATTGATGAACAGCTCGTCCTCGAAGCCATTGCGCAGTTTCTTCAGGCAGTAGCTGACAGTCGACTGACTGACGCACAGGGTTTCCGATACCCCGGTGACACTGCTTTGCTCGTACACCGCGATAAAGACCATCAGGTCCTGCATGTCGAGTTTTCTGAGCACGTTGCTGATGAGCATCTGTTCCATCCCGCTGAGCACCTGGCGCCGGTGGCGCACAAACCGGGTCGATGCTAGCGGAACGATCGTCCTAATCAAATGCCCGGGGTGGGGATTCGCGGACAGCATCCGGACATTAAATTCCGATAACACGACCTGCGCAGTTTCTCGCAGAATAATGTCCCCTGTCTCAGGGTCATTTCAGGCCATGGCTGCCCCGGGACGGCTGCCGCGCACCAGACCGAACATGCCCAGGGCCACCAGCAGAGCACCGAGCCCTTCTCCCAGGAGCGGACGCTGGCCCAGCCACAACCAGTGGAACAGGGTGAGGAACAGGGTGCTCAGGTAGATGTAGGAAATCACCGTGGAAGGGGCGATGACGCCTATGGCCCGGTGCAACAGCCAGAAGGTCGCCAGGGTTGCGAACAGGGCCAGGTACAGCAGCCACAGCAGGTCGTTGCTGCCGAGCAGGGCGGCGCTGCGCCAGCCGCCGCTGACCAGGCTGGCGGCAAACAGGAACAGCGCACCGAAGAGCATGTTCCAGAACGTCATGGCGGCCGGGCTGCGGCCTTGCAGGCTGCGAGCCTTGAAGCGCTGGCTGAGGGGCGAGTAGGCCGCCATGGCCAGGCAGCCCAGGGCATAGACCGCCATGGCATACAGGGAGGGCAACTGCCCCGGCGCGCCCCCCTTGAGCACCAACAGCAAGGCCCCGGCGCCGGCCACCAGCATCGGCAGCAGGCGGCGTTGCTGGCTGCCGCCGGGCAACAGCCAGCCTTCGAACGCCAGGGTCAGCAGCGGCACCAGGGTGAACAGGGTGCCGGTGTTGACCGCCGAGGTGTAGCGCAGGGCTTCGAACAGCGAGCCAAAGTACAGCGCCAGCAGCAGGCCCAGTACCGCGTGGGCGCCCAATCCGGCCCGGGTCGGCGCCGCAGCGCCCTGGAACCACAGCAAGGGCACGAACATCAGTGCCGAGAACAACAGGCGCAGGGCGGTCAGCAGCACCGGATCGATGGCCTGGCTGACCTGGGCAGCGGCGAAGAACGAGGCGGCGATCAGCGCTGCCCAGAGCAGCATGCCGAGGTTGGCTTGGGTGAAACTCACAGGGTTCATGCAGGCCTCCCGGGCCGATGCTCAGCGGATGTGCCGGGCGTAATGCCGAGGGTCGAAGCGCAGCACCATGAGGATCATCACCCCCATCACTGCCGTCAGTGACCACCAGGCCCATTCGAAACTGCCCAACTGGTCGCGGATCATCCCCGCCAGTAGCGGTGACAGGCCGGCGATCAGGTAGCCGATGCCCTGCACGAACGCGGTCAGGCCGCCGGCCCGGCGCGGGTCGGGCAAGTGGTCCAGGGACACGATCAGGCTCATGGGAAACAGTCCGCCAATGCCCAGGCCCAGCAGGCACGGCCAGAGCAGGCTCAGGTATTGCGGGCTGAGGATCAGGCCGCAAAAGCCGGCGATGATCAGCACCAGCAGGGCCACCAGCACTCGGCGCCGATCCTGGCTGCGGTTGGCGATGGCCGGGGTGACCAGCCCGGAAATCACTTCCATGGCGGTGAGAAAGCCCAGCAGCAGGCCGGCGTTCTGTTCGCTCCAGCCGTTCTCCACGTAGTAGGGCGCCAGCCACGCCAGCACGCAGGTGTAGGACGCGGTGCCAAGACCGAAGAACACCGCCAGCAGCCAGGCCCGGCGATTGCCGCTGAAGGACTCACGCCCGCCGCCGGCGGCCGGCAGGCTAGGCAGTGAACGGCGCTGGGCGGACCAGAACACCAGGGCCAGCAGGGCCAGGCCGGCCCAGATCGCCAGGGCCAGGCGCCAACTGCCGCTGTGGTTCATCACCAGTGGGGCGAAGGACGCCGCGATGGCCGCGCCGCCCATGATCGAGGTGACATACAGGCCCATGAACAGCGAGACGTTATCGGCAAAACGCGACTTGATCAGGGCCGGCATCAGCGCCTGGATCAGGGCGATGCCGACACCGGCCAGCACGGCGCTGAGAATCAGCTCCGCCGCCGAGCCCATGAACAACCGCGAGACCGTGGCCAGCCCGATGATCAGCAAGGACAGGACCACCGTGCGGTGTTCGCCCAGGCGCTGACTGATGGCCATGCCGAAGAACATCGCCAGGCCCATGGCCATGACCGGCAACATGGTCAGCAGCGACGCCAGGCTGAAACTCAGCGGGACATCGCCACGGATGCCCGACAGCAGAGGGCCGACGGCGGCCATCGACGGCCGCAGGTTGAGGGCCACCAGGACCACGCTGACCATCAGCCAGAGCGCGGGACGGGAACTTGCACGAACGTTTTCCATAACCAGACCTTCAAGGAACAGGGGCTGATTAGGCGGCGAGGGGGACAGTCGGGGCAAATCAGAAAGTCCGCAGTGTTATTTAAAAACTAAATATCACTGCGGACCTGTAACCGCTGCCATAGGCTGCGATTCGGTGCGCAGGACGGGGCAAACCGGGCGCCGCGGTTTATCGGTAAGGCCCGGTGCCTCGTTGCGACCCGGCGCCGCCTGCAGCGGCGGCGACTAGGCATGGTGGATCAGAACGGTTTGGTTGGCAGGTACTTGCCATCCAGGGTGATTACCGCGCGGGAACCACCTTCCGGGTCTTCGACCTTCTTGATGTCCAGCTTGAAGTTGATGGCGCTGATGATGCCGTCGCCGAACTGCTCGTGCACCAGGGCCTTGAGGGTCGAGCCGTAGACCTGGAGCATTTCATAGAAGCGGTAGACGGTCGGGTCGGTGGGGATGCCGCCGGCGATGCTGCCCCGCAGGGGAATGCTCTGCAGCAGGCGGCTGGCGTCCTGGTCCAGGCCGAGTTTTTCGCATACCCGATCGGCAGCAGCAGCGGGCAGGGCATGCTGGCCCAGCAGGGCGGCGGTGACGAAGGCCAGGCTCAGCCCGGTACCGTCGGCAAGGTCCTGCCACGACAGGTTCTGGCGCGCCTTGGCGTCGATGATGGTGTCGGCCAGGGCCAGGCGTGGAGCTTGGGCGAATTGAGATTGCAGCATGGGTCTGTTCCTCTTGGGGGATGAAAGGGGGTGTTCAGGCAGCGGTTGAAGCGTGGCTGGCCAGGGCGCAGGTCTGCGGGTGTTCGGTCAGGGAGACAAAGCGCTGGCTGTTGCCGTCGAGGGCGGCGATGGCGCCGCGCTCGATGTCATACACCCAGCCATGCAGGTTCAGCCGGCCCTGTTGCAGGGCCAGGGCCACCGAAGGATGAGTCTTGAGGTTCGCCAACTGGGCGATCACGTTGTCACGCACCAGGGCGTCCAGGTGCTCGGCGGGGGAGGCATGCTGGCGGGCGGCGTTGATCACCTTGGCCGACTCGGCGTGGCGCAGCCAGTTGGCCACGGCGGGCAGGTGATCGAGGCATTTGCAGGTGGAGATGGCGGTCATTGCGCCGCAGTCGGAATGGCCGCAGATGACGATGTCGCTCACCCCCAGCACCGCTACCGCGTATTCCACGGTGGCCGACACACCGCCGGGTTCCGGGCCGTAGCTGGGGACGATGTTGCCGGCGTTGCGAATCACGAACAGGTCGCCGGGCTCCTGCTGGGTCAGCAGCTCGGGAACGACCCGACTGTCGGAGCAGGTGACGAACAGGGTGCCGGGGCTCTGCTTGTTGGCCAACTGCCTGAACAGCTCGCTGCGTTGCACAAAGGCCTCGCGCTGGAACTTGAGGAAGCCGTCGATGATGTTCTGCATGGGAGTCTCCTTGCGTCGCTGATGGGGCAAGGATGGAAGTGTTCGGCTATAGCGTCCAAGACCGGTTTATTATGCTTTCCATAAGTCCCGCCTATAGTTGGAGCCGTCATGCTCTTGCGTCATATCCGTTACCTGCTGGCCGTGGCCGAGCATTGCAATTTCACCCGTGCCGCCGAGGCGCTGCATGTTTCCCAGCCGACCTTGTCGCAACAGATCAAACAGTTGGAGGAGTCCCTGGGGGCGCCGTTGTTCGACCGCTCCGGACGCAGCGTGCGTCTCACCGATGCCGGTCAGGCCTATGTCGTCTATGCGCGCCGCGCCCTGCAGGACCTGCAGGCGGCCAAGCGGGCGATCCATGATGTGCAGGACCTGAGTCGCGGTTCACTGCGCCTGGCGCTGACCCCGACCTTCACTGCCTACCTCACCGGCCCCTTGCTCAGCCGCTTCAACCAGCAGTACCCGGGGATCGACCTGAGCCTTGAGGAAATGACCCAGGATCGCCTGGAAGCAGCCCTGGCCGAGGACCGCCTGGACCTGGGGATCGCCTTTGCCGGCGAACACCTGGCGGACATCCACAGCCAGCCGCTGTTCACCGAAACCCTGAGCCTGATGGTCGGCCTGCACTATCCGCAGCAGGGCCAGCAACCCTTGAGTGCCTCGGCCCTGGCTCGTCATTCCCTGGTGCTGCTCAGCGCCGACTTTGCCACGCGCCAGCATATCGACCTGTATTGCCGGCAACAGGGCATTGCGCCGCGTATCGCCATCGAGGCCAATTCGGTGAGTGGGATTGTCGAGATCGTGCGCCGCGGGCCGTTGGCGACCCTGCTTCCGAGTGCCATCGCCCGCGAGCAGCCGGGCTTGCGGGCATTGGCCTTGCAATCACCCCCGGCGCCCCGCAGCGTGGTGCTGCTGGAACGCCGGGGTGTCTATCGCAGCGCCGCCTGCCAGGCCTTTCGGCAGATGCTGCTGGACCAGGACTACGGCGCCGCCAGCCACTGATTCACCACCTGGTCATAGGCGCCGGTAGCCTTGCTCAGGTGCAGCCACTGGTCGACATAGCTTTTCCAGGCCATGTCATCCCGAGGCAGGAGAAAGGCCTTCTCGCTGTATTGCAGGTAGCGCTCGGGGTTGACCGCGCACAGCCCCGGCTTGTGCTTCTGCTGGAAGCGCGCCTCCGAGGCGTCGGTGATCATCACGTCGGCCTGCTTGGTCAGCAACTGATCGAAGATTTTCACGTTGTCGGCGAACAGGATCAGCTCGGCCTTGGGCACATGGGCCCGGGCGAAGACTTCGTTGGTGCCACCCGGTGGTTCGATCAGGCGCACCGAGGGCTGGTTGATCTGCTCCAGGGTTGCATAGCGCTTGAGGTCCTGGCAGCGCACCAGGGGAATCTTGCCGTCAATCCCCAGGGGCTGGCTGAAGAAGGCTTTTTTCTGCCGCTCCAGGGAGACGGAAATACCCCCGACGGCGATATCGCATTGCTGGCTCTGGAAGTCCGCCATCAGGGTCTTCCAGGTGGTATTGATCCACTTCACCCGGACCCCGAGGCTTTTCGCCAGGGATTCGGCCATGTCGATGTCGATGCCTTCGTAGTGGCCATCGTCGCGCAGGTAGCTGTAGGGCTTGTAGTCGCCGGTGGTGCAGACCGTGAGGTGGCCACGTTCGAGTACCTGGTCCAGACGGGAGGTCGGGTCCTGGGCGAAGCTGAGGGCGGGGGCACTGAGGCCGAGCAGAGTGCAGAGCAAGAGGCGGGGCAGCATGGGTCGTTCCTTGAAGTGAAGGGCGGGACGCGGTGCCGAAGCATTATTGGCATCGGCCCTGGGTCGGGCAAGGGTGGCCTGGTGCCCCGCCTGGACAAAACCGCTCGAGGGCTTTCGACCTTTTTTTCACGAACGACTGGTTAACCTGTGGCTTCTGGATACCTACAAGAGTTCGCCAGTCATGTCGTCCCATCCCCCACCATCCATCGAGCTGGAGTTCGCCCGGCGCTATGATCAGGAGCACGCCCGGGTCTGCGGCGAGCCCCGGCCTGCCGGGCTTGCCGCGCGCCTGGCGCTGTGGCGCACGGTGCGCCTGGTACGCCATGCCCTGAAAGCGGCCGGCGAGCCGGGACTGATCCTGGATGTGGCCTGTGGTGCCGGGCGTTACTGGCCGGTACTGGCCGAACATGGCAACCGGGTGATCCTGGCGTCGGACCCTTCCCAGGACATGCTCAATCATGCCCAGACCCATCACCCGGCCAGCCTGCTGCAACGGGTCAAGACCTTGCACAGCTCGGCGTTCGACATCGGTCTGTCGGCCAATGCGGTGGACAGCATCATCTGCATGCAACTGTTTGCCCATGTGACCCGCAGCGAGGATCGCCTGGCGCTGCTGCGGGAGTTTCATCGGGTCAGCCGTGATTCGGTGATCCTCGCGACCCGGGTCGAGCCGTTGTTCAAGCACCTGGCCACTGCGCGGGGAGAGTCCGCGGCGTCACTGGCGATCGGCAGGGTGCAGTTGGAAGGCGAGTTCAAGCAGGCCGGTTTCGAGGTCGTGAGCCAGCAGGATTTTCTGCCCGGCTGTGGGGCGGCGCGGGTCTATGTCCTTAGAAAACCCAGCTGATTGCGACTCTCGGACTATTCTTGCCGTCCGACATAAGGTTTCGCACTTGCTCTTGTCGGGTGAATGCTCAGAAATCGCCGGAGGCGATATATACTGCGCGCCATTCTTCAAGGGAGAGCCGTGTGGCCATCGATATACACTGGATTCGCGACAACGATAGCCTCGGTCAGTTTTGCGCCGAGTGGCAGCAGCTGCCATTCGTCGCCCTCGACACCGAATTCATGCGGGTCGACACTTTCTATCCCATCGCCGCCCTGTTGCAGATCGGCGATGGGCAGCGCGCTTACCTGATTGATCCTTTGACCATCGACAACTGGAAGCCCCTGGCGGCCCTGCTGGAGAACCCGGCGGTGGTCAAGGTGGTGCATGCCTGCAGTGAGGACCTCGAAGTCCTGCTGCGCCTGACCGGCAGTCTGCCGGCGCCTTTGTTCGACACGCAACTGGCGGCTGCCTACCTGAACCTGGGCTTTTCCATGGGCTATTCGCGCCTGGTGCAGGAAGTCCTGGGCATCGAACTGCCCAAGGGCGAGACCCGCTCCGACTGGCTGCAGCGTCCACTCTCGGAAACCCAGGTCAGTTACGCCGCCGAAGATGCCGTGCATCTGGCCCAGGTGTTTACCGAGCTGCGGCCGAAGTTGTCCGAGGACAAGTACCGCTGGGTGCTGGAGGACGGCGCCGAGCTGGTGGCCAACCTGCGCCGCGAAGTGGACCCCAACGAAGTTTATCGCGAGGCCAAGCTGGCCTGGAAACTCTCCCGTGCCCAGTTGGCGGTGCTGCGTGAGCTCTGTGCCTGGCGCGAGCGTGAAGCCCGCGCCCGGGACTTGCCGCGCAACCGCATCGTGCGTGAACACGCCCTCTGGCCCCTGGCCAAGACCCAGCCCGATACGCTGGCGGCGCTGGCCAAGATCGAAGACATGCACCCGCGTACCGTGCGTCAGGATGGCGAGTTTCTCCTCGACCTGATCAAGCGCACCGCGGCCCTTGGCCCGGATCAATGGCCGCCGGCCGTACCCGAGCCGTTGCCGATCGAAGCCGCGGCCCTGCTCAAGCGCCTCAAGGCAGTGGGGCAGGCCGAGGCCGAGCGTCTGGGCATCGCCCCGGAAGTCATGCTGCGCAAGAAAACCCTGGAGAGCCTGCTCAAGAGCGGCTACCCCAACGGGCCTTACCAATTGCCTGATTCGCTGCGTGGCTGGCGCCGCGAATTGATGGGCCAGGCGCTGCTGGACAGCCTGGCCACCGCCGGAGAACAGCCTTGAAACGTATCTGCTCCATCTATAAAAGCCCGCGCAAGAACGAGATGTACCTCTACGTCCTGAAAAGCGAGGCCCTGGAACGCGTGCCGGAAAACCTGCTGCTGGCTTTCGGCAAGCCGCAACATGCCTTCGATCTGGTGCTGACCCCGGAGCGCAAGCTGTCCCGGGAGGACATCCACCAGGTGCTGGAGAACCTCGAAAAGCAGGGCTATCACTTGCAGATGCCGCCGGCGGAAGACGAGTACATCGAGCACTTGCCCGAAGAGTTGCTGCGCCGCAATGATCCGGTCTGACCTCTAGAGGCTCGGTTCCGAGCCGCTGTGAAATGCAATTGACTGACCTGGCCACCGCCTTGATCGATGGAGCAATGCTCCGTCGGCGGCGGCCTGCACCGTTTTTTAAGGTTTGAACCATGCGCGTTCTGATTGCCGAACACGATCACGCTGTTTATGCCCGCCTGTTGCGTCAGGCGGCTCCGGAGCTGGAAGTGCTGACCAGCGGCGATTCCGCCGAACTGTCGCGGCTGGCGGCCGATTGCCCGGTCTGGCTGGGCCAGCCGGACCTGCTGGCGACCCTGCTGCGTCAGGGCCATCAGCCCCAATGGCTGCAATCCACCTGGGCCGGTATCACCCCGTTGCTGGCCGACGGTCTGCCCCGGCATTACCGCCTGACCCGGGCGGTGGGCATCTTCGGCCAGGTAATGGCCGAGTACGTGCTTACCTACATCCTCGGCCATGAGCGCGAAGTGCTGGCGCGGCTGGTCAGCCAGGTGGAGCGCAAGTGGGACAACCGCATGGGCCAGAGCCTGGTGGGGCGCAAGGTGCTGATCGTCGGCACCGGCGACATCGGCCAGAGCGTGGCGCAATTTCTGCTGCCCTTTGGCGTGAAGCTGTACGGCATCGCCAGCCAGGCGCGGGAGCAGGCCCCCTTTATCGAAGTGGCCGGCCTGGAAGACCTGGGACGCTTGGTGGGGGAGGTGGATTATGTGGTCAATCTGCTGCCCAACACCCCAAGTACCCACGACCTGTATGACGCGGCGCTGTTCAAGCAATTCAAGTCCACGGGGCTGTTCATCAATGTGGGCCGGGGTGTTTCCGTGGTCGATGGCGACTTGGTGCAGGCCCTCAAGGATGGGCATCTGGCGGGGGCGGTGATCGATGTCTGCCGCCAGGAACCCTTGCCGCAACGGCACCCGTTCTGGACGGCCTGGGGCTTGCTGCTGACGGGCCACAGCTCGGCGCCGACCTCGCCGGAACTGATGGTGCAGTTGTTCGTCGACAACCTGCGGGCCTACCAGGCCAAGCAGGCCTTGCGCGGCGAAGTGGATTTCGCTCGCGGCTACTGAAACGTGCCTGATCGTAGGAGCGAGCTTGCTCGCGAAAGCCGCGCTTGCCAGGCACGCGCGGCGGCCTTCAGGGCTTCGCGAGCCAGCTCGCTCCTACAGAGGCAATCGCGGCTTTAGAGGCTGAAATCGCCTTCGGCCACGGTCTCGCTCAATGGACGGCGCGGGCTCGGTTCTTCCCGGGCCTGCAGGTAGTCGGCCAGGGTCGACTTGTCTCCCAGCTTGCCCACCGCTATCGCTGCGTGCAGTGCATAGCCTTCTGGAATCTTCAGCTCCTTGCGGGTCAGCTCCTGGTCGAAGCCGGCCATGCCGTGGGTGTGCCAGCCGCTGAGGCTGGCCTGCAGTGCCAGGTGGCCCCAGGCCGAGCCGGTGTCGAAGGTGTGCCACAGGGCCGGGCTTTCTTCCGTGGCGCCGGGGGCGGTGAAGGTGGTCTTGGAAATCACGATCACCAGGGCCGAGGCATGTTGCGCCCAGCCACGGTTGAATTCGTTGAGCAGGCCGAGGAAGCGCTCCCAGTTCGGCGTATCGCGTCGGGCATAGAGAAAGCGCCAGGGTTGCGAGTTGTAGGCCGAAGGCGCCCAGCGCGCGGCTTCAAAGAAGCTCAGCAGGGTTTCTTCAGGGATGGTTTCGCCGGTGAAGGCCCGTGGCGACCAGCGCTGAGTGAACTGCGGGTGGATGGCGTAATCGGCAACGCGAGGATTGGCGCTCATGGAAAAACTCCTGGCAGCGAGTGAGAAGGGTGGAATAAACCGGCAAGCGCAGATCAGCTGAGCGAAGGGGTATTCCTGACCCCGTGCGGTTTGCCGGGTGCAACGCGGTCGAGCGTTAATGGCACTCGGACGCGGGGTGGTCCGAGGCGCAAAGCTACTGTGCGGGCCTGCTGCTGACAAGCCCCGGCCTACCGACAGTCGTAAGCGCTTGGCCCGCCGGGCCTTCGGCACTAGACTGGCGGCCTTTTCACCCTCGGATACTGATGCTTGAGCCATGGCCGCCAAAGTCGAACCTTTCTGGATACGCAAAACCCTCGAACAGCTCGACCAGGACGAATGGGAGTCGCTGTGCGATGGCTGCGGTCTGTGCTGCCTGCAAAAGCTTGAGGACGAGGACGACAACAGCGTCTATTACACGCGCATCGCCTGCAAACTGCTGGACCTGAAAACCTGCCAGTGCAGCGACTACCCCAATCGCCGGGCGTCGGTGCCCGACTGCATCCAACTGACCCCGGGCAAGGCCGACGAATTCAAGTGGCTGCCACCCACCTGCGGCTACCGCCTGGTGAGCGAAGGCAAGGACCTGCCGCTCTGGCACCACCTGGTGTGCGGCGATCGCGATGCGGTGCACCACGAACGTATTTCCCAGTCCGGGCGCATGCTGGCCGAAGGCAGCGTGGCGGAAGAGGACTGGGAGGATCATCTGATTTTCCGCGCCGGCTGAGGATTCGCCGCGTTGGCTGCAGAACCAGGTTACCCAGGAAAGGAGTGTGTATGAGGGTGGGGGCGAAACTGGCGCTGGCCGCTGCAATGCTGGCATTGAGCGCATCGGCCTTTGCGGCGAAGAAAGTCGATCTGGATTATCACGTGCGTTTCCTGCCCCAGAGCGATCAGGCCGAGGTGCGCCTGACCCTGGCCGAGGGCTCGGCCTTGCGCAGCCTGGACTTCGACCTGGGGCGTGACGGCGACTACAGCGACTTCAAGGCCGACGGCCAATGGCAGGCCGGGGCGGCGGATGCCGGTGGCCAGCGCGGTGTCTGGCGTCCGGCCAGCGGCAAGGCCAGCCTCAGCTACAGGGTGCGCCTGAGTCACAGCATCAAGAAGGGCAGCTACGACAGCCGCAGCAGCGCCAACTGGGCGCTGTTGCGCGGTGAGACCCTGGTGCCCCCGGCCCGGCTCGATCAACAGGATGGTGTCGAGCTGGTGGCGCGTCTGGAGTTCGACTTGCCGGCCGGTTGGAAAAGCATCGAGACCGCCTGGCCGCGTATCGGCAAGAATCGCTTCCGCATCGACAATCCCTCGCGGCTGTTCGACCGTCCCGCCGGCTGGATGCTGGCCGGCAACCTGGGCAGCCGCCGCACGCGTCTGGGAGCAACCGAAGTCAGCGTGGTGTCGCCCCTGGGCCAGGGCATGCGGCGCATGGACGTGCTGACCCTGCTGACCTTTGTCTGGCCGCAAGTACAGGCGGTGTTCCCGCGTCAGCCCGGCAAGCTGTTGATCGTTGGCGCGGCCGATCCGATGTGGCGCGGTAGTCTGGCGGGGCGTGACTCGCTGTTCCTCCATAGCCGCCTGCCCCTGGTCAGCGAGAGCGGCAGCAGCCCGTTATTGCGGGAACTGGTGCAGTCACTGTCGCGGATCAACGACAGCCAGGGCAGCGACTGGATCAGCGAGGGGCTGGCGGAGTACTACGGCATCGAACTGTTGCGCCGGGCCGGTGGCATCAGTGACGAGCGCTATCAGGTGCTGCACAAGCGCCTGGTCCGGGACAGTCACAAGGTCGACAGCCTGCGGGGCGAGCAGGTGGACAGCGCCACCGTGGCCAAGGCCGTGCTGCTGTTGCAGGAGCTGGATCGGGAAATCCGCCTCAAGACCCGCAACAAGCGTTCCCTGGACGATGTGCTGCAAGCGGCGATGCGCCTGGAAAGCGTCAGCACCGCCGAGTTCATCCAGCTCAGTGAAAACGTGCTGGGCGAATCGTCCAAGGTCCTGGACACCAGCCTGCTGCACTGACCTCTGTCCGCGCAGGGGACCCGCAGGAACGCCTTCGCCTCAAGCCTTGGGCGTCTTCACTTCATCATTGCTGGCCGCCTTGGCATGGCGGCTGGCCGCTTCGGCATTGGCCTTCAGAGTGCGCAGTTCTTCCCCGGCGCGTTCGATCTTGCTGCGCACGTTGTGCATGTCCTGGCGGCTCTTCTCCAGCAGGCTTTTCGCCGAGCTATGGCCGGTAATCCCCCGGGCCAGGGCCACGCCACCGATGGCCACTTGAATCAGGCCGAACACGCCGCCGCGGCGCAGGCCCTTGCCCATCATCACCACGCCACCGGCCAGGGAGCCGATGCGCTCCCAGCCCTGGACGTTCTGGGTCGGTTGGCTCGGCAAGGGTGTGGCTTCGATCGTTTGCAGCTGTTTGCGCTCGCTCATGCTCTGTCTCCAAGGGAGGTATGGGATACAAAGCTGACTGCACCAGGGCGTCGCTGGTTCCCGGGGATTGATCGGCGGGGTTTCAGTACTTCGGACCGGAGCGGGTGTTGTTGCCCTTGGCCAGGCGATCGTAGAGCACCACGTTGACCGTCGCCGCCAGGTTCATGCAGCCGGTGGTGGGGATGTAGACCACGTCCTCGCACCAGTCGCGGATCTCCTTGTCGAGGGAGCCGTCTTCCGGACCGAAGATGTACAGCGCGCGGTCCGGGTGAGTGTATTCCGGCAGCGCACGGGCGCCTTCCACCAGTTCCACGGCCACCGGGATGCAGCCCAGGGGGAGGATTTTCTTCAGGTCGTCGATGCCGATCAGGGGAATGTCCTGGTGGACCTTCTTGGTGTCGGTGACGAAGTCGCGGGCACGTTCATAGCGCTTGCCGGTGTAGAACACCGAGGCGACGCCATAGCAGCCGGCGGCGCGCATCACCGAACCGACATTCTCCGGTGACTTGGGGTTATACAAACCGATGCAGCTGTACCTTTTGTTTGCCACGAGCGAGGAGCCTTGGGGGAAAAGAGCGCGATTATACGGGGATTGTGCGGGGTGTGGCGGGGTGCTCGGCGGTTCGCGGGCAAGCCGGGCGGCTGGCCCGCGAAAAGCTTACTCGTCGTCTTTCTTCATCAACCCGGCCAGGGCGGCAAACGGGTTGTGGGTCGCCTTGGCAATTTTCGGGGTGCTCAGGGAGCCTTCGCCGAAGTACTGCTGGTCGGTGTAGCGCGAGTGCTCGTTGTCATGGCAGTACAGGCACAAGAGTTCCCAGTTGGAACCGTCCTGGGGGTTGTTGTCGTGGTTGTGATCGCGGTGGTGCACGGTCAGCTCGCTCAGGCGCTTGCCGGAAAACTCCCGGGCGCAGCGGCCGCAGACGTGGGGGTACATCTTCAGCGCCTTGTCGCGGTAGCCCATTTCCCGGTCGCGCTGGGCGTCGGCAAGGATACGGTCCAGCTTGGCGGTGTTGGACGGGGGAGTGGACGAACTCATGGGTTCACCTTTGTAGAAGGACTAAAGACGGTAATGGACAAAGTTTAGCTCAGGCCTTGAGCTTCTCGGCAATCCAGATGGTATGCCGGGTGCCGCGATTGCCGTGAGCGTACACCTGCACTTCCTCGGCCTTGAAGCCGGCCTTGCGCAGGCGCTCGGAGAACTTCTGGTCGGCGCTGGCGGACCACACCGCAAGAATGCCCTTGGGCCGCAGAGCGCGGGCACAGGCGGCCAGGCCGGCGCTGGAGTAGAGCCAACTGTTGGCTTTCTGGGTCAGGCCTTCGGGGCCGTTGTCGACGTCGAGCATGATCGCGTCGAAGCCCTGGGGCTCGGCCTGCAGGACCTTGGCCACGTCTTCCAGGCGGATCACCGTGCGCGGGTCCAGCAGCGGCCGGCCGGACTTTTCCCCGAGCGGGCCGCGGTTCCACTCCACCACTCCGGGCACCAGTTCGGCGACCACCACCTCGGCGCTCTGGCCCAGGTGCTTGAGGGCCGCGGCCAGGGTGAAGCCCATGCCGAGGCCGCCGATCAGCACCCGCGAGTTCGGGCGCCCGGCGACCTTGCTGCAGGGAATCTGCGCCAGGGCGTCCTCGGAGCCGTGCATACGGGTGTTCATCAATTGGCCGCCGTCGCCGCCCTGGATCTTGATGACGAAATCCTCACCGTATTCGAACAGGCACAAGGCACCGCCGTTGTCGGGAATCGCAGTGGTGTCCAGCAGTACGAAACGTTTCATGGAGATCTCATTGAGGAAGGCAAAAGCTCCCGGTTGGGAGTAGCCTGACGCCAGACAATAGCAATGGAGCCATTGATGAAGCGCACTATTCTAACGGTGATTGCCCAAGCGGCGCTCGCCCTGACCGCCGCCCTGGCGCTGAGTGCTGGCCCGGCCCTGGCCGACGAGCCGCAAAGCGCCCCGGTGGTGACCCCGACGCCGACCCTAGGCACCCCGGGCACGGCCACCCCCACGCCTTATCCGCAAGTGACCCCACCCAGCACGCCGAAAACCGGCAGCAGTGGCAGTGCGCCCTTGCTGCCGCCCATCGACATGCCCAAGCCGCCCAAGGATCAGACCCTGCCGGGGCTGGAGCAGAATGACAACAAGGCCAAGGTGCAAGGAGCCTAGATCTGCTGTGCGAGCAACTGGCCGTCGGCCATGCGCAGGCGCTTGGACAGGGAAATAGCCAGGGCGCGGATGATCTTGGCGGCGATCTTCGGCGCATCGTTGAGCATCTTCTCCAGGGAGTCCTTGCCCAGGTTGAGCAACTGGCAATCACTGGCCGCCACGCAGGTGGCCGAGCGTCGCTCGCCATCGAGCACCGCCATTTCGCCAAAGGCCCGGCCGCTGCGCAGGGTGGCGATGGTCAGCGGCTGGCCGTCCAGGGTGCTCTTTTGCACGGCCACCTGGCCGCTGTGGATGATGCACATGAAACTGCCGGCATCGCCTTCACGAAAGATCGCTTCGCCTTCGGCGATGCTGCTGATGCTGAAATAGCCGGCCGCCGCGTTGAAGTCGGCGGGCTGCAGTTGGTCGAACAGGCCGCAGTCCATCAGCCAGTCGCGGATTTCGTTGTTCAGTAAGGTGGGTTCAGACATGGGATCAGGGTCTTTTTCTTGTGTCTGTTGCACGGGCGCAGGCCCGGTCCGGCGGTTGCCGGCGGCGGTCCAGGGTTAAGACAGGAGCGCCGCAGGTAGTTCCTCAGTCCAGGCCCAGAATGTTCAGGATAAAGGCATATTCGAGGGCTACGTCACGTAATCCCTGGTAACGGCCGCTCATGCCGCCATGGCCGGCACCCAGTTCGGTCTTGAGCAGCAGCAGGTTTTCGTCGGTCTTGGTGGCGCGCAGTTTGGCCACCCATTTGGCGGCTTCCCAGTACTGCACGCGACTGTCGTTGTAGCCGGCGATCACCAGGGTCGCCGGGTAGGCCTGGGCCCGGACGTTCTCGTAGGGGGCGTAGGCCTTGATCCGTTCATAGACCTCAGGCTCCTCGGGATTGCCCCATTCGTCGTACTCGGTGACGGTCAGTGGCAGGTCCGGGTCGAGCATGGTGTTGAGCACGTCGACGAAGGGCACTTCGGCGATGGCCGCCCGGAACAGTTCGGGACGCTGGTTGAGCACGGCGCCGATCAACAGGCCGCCGGCACTGCCACCGCTGATGGCCAGTTGCTGGGCGCTGGTCAGGCCCTGGGCGATCAGGTGCTCGGCGCAGGCGATGAAGTCGCTGAAGGTGTTCTGTTTGTGTTCCTGCTTGCCGGCGCGATACCAGGCTTCACCCAGTTCGCCACCGCCGCGCACATGGGCGATGGCAAAGGCCACGCCGCGATCCAGCAGGCTCAGGCGGGCATGGGAGAACCAGGGATCGAGGCTCTCGCCATAGGCGCCGTAGCCATACAGGTACAGCGGTGTCGGTTGGCCCAGGCACTCGCGCTTGACCACCAGGCTGATGGGCACCTGGGTACCGTCGGCCGCGGTGGCCCAGAGGCGCTGGCTGACGTAGGCATCGGCGTCGAAGGGGCCCAGCACCGGGGTTTCCTTGAGCACCTGCTGTTGACCGTCGGCCAGTTGCAGCTGGCGTACCTGGGCCGGGCGATTCAGCGCCTCGTAGCGCAGGCGGATGCGATCGCTGGAAAACTCCAGGCTGTTCTGCACGTGCAGGCTGTAGGCCGCATCCGGCAGTTGTACGCGATACACGGGCAGGTCCTGGGGATGCACTTCGATGATCGGCAGCCCGCCTTCGCGCAGGCTCAGGGTCATGGCGCCGGCATTGAGGGTCACGCCATCGAGCATCACCTCGGGGTTGTGCGGGACCAGCAGTTGCCAGTCGCTTTCCTCGGGGATAACGCCTTCGTCCGCAGCCTGGTAGAGGGCGAAGTTGATGCCCTCGCGGTTACTGCGGATGAACCAGGTCCACTGGCCGTCGAGTTGACCGTGATCGACGTCGTATTCATGGCCTTCGACCCGTGGCGCCAGGCAGGTGAACGGCAACTGCGGCTGTGCGGCATCCAGGGCCCAGGTTTCGCCGGTGGTCTTGCTGCCCAGGGACAGCAGCAATTGGCGCTCGGAGCTTGAGCGGTAGCAGTGCAGGAAGAAGCGTCCGTCCGGCTCGTGGAACACTTCCTCGGCGGCGGTGCCGTCCAGACGGTAGCGGAACAGTTTGTGTGGGCGGTGGGTGTCGTCCAGTTCGCCGAAGAACAGGGTCAGGCTGTCGTTGGCCCAGGTCATGCTGCCGTCGCAGTTGTCGAAGGACAGCTCGCTGACCTTGCCGTTGGACAGCTCCTTGATGAACAGGGTGTAGATTTCCTCGCCGGTGGTGTCGAGGCTGTAGGCCAGGCGCTGGTGGTCGGGGCTGATGCTGAAGGCGCCGAGGGAGAAGAAGCCACCGTTGGCCAGGGCGTTGGGGTCCAGCAGCAGCTGTTCGCGGCTTTCGTCCACCGTCAGGCTGTCGTCCGCCGGGCGCGGGCAGCGGTAGTGCCGGGCGTATTCGTCACCGGCGGTGGTGCGGGTGTAATACAGGTACGGGCCCCAGGGGGAGGGCAGGGACAGGTCGGTCTCGAGGATTCGCCCCTTGATCTCCTGGAACAGTGTCTCGCGCAGCGGCGCCTGATGGGCCAGCCGGGCTTCCTGGTAGCTGTTTTCAGCGTTCAGGTAGTCGAGCACCGCGTCGGTGTCGCGTTCCTGCAGCCAGGCATACGGGTCAGCGCCTTCGGCCTTGTGGGCAATCGGGGCGCTGCTGTCGTTGGCGGGTAGGGGCATGGGTGGCTCTCGAACGAAGACAAATGAGGGCTTGGCAGACGGCGGTGCAGCCTGACACGGGAAAAGTCGTTATCATAAGCGCCTCTTTGCCTGCCTTGCCATGGACACCATGACCGAGAACGACTATCTGATCGCCTGGGGCCTTTACGCCTTTGCCGCCTTGGGCTGCCTGCTGGTGTGGATGCGCCTGACCCGCTGGATGTGGCGCTGGCTGCGCGAGCCGCTGCGTGTACTGGTGGCGGTGCTGCTGTTCAGTCCCACCATCATCGACCCGGTCAAGGAAAAATTTGCCCCGGCGGTGGCCATCACTGCCCTGGATATGGCCTTCAAGGTCGGCAACAACGCCTGGCGTGCGGTGTCCGATCTGTTCATGTACGGCATGATCGCCTTTGGCGTGTACCTGCTGTTTGTGCTGATCCGCTGGCCTATCGAGCGTGCCGCCAATGAACGCCGCCAGCGCAACGAAGCGGCGCAAGCCGCGGCCAAGGCTGCCGAAGTCGAGGATGACCAGCCCTTTGGCGGTGCCGGCAATGACCGTTATGGTCGTCCGCCAGCTGCGGGCGCCCCCCTGAACACGCGGGTCGAGCCGCGTCTGTAACCTGGCCCCGGCATTGCAGCGAGAGTCCGAGCATGTGTGAGTTATTGGGCATGAGCGCCAATGTACCGACCGATATCGTCTTCAGCTTTACCGGGCTGATGCAGCGCGGCGGCCGTACCGGCCCCCATCGCGACGGTTGGGGCATCGCCTTCTACGAAGGCCGCGGCCTGCGGCTGTTCCAGGACCCGGCGGCCAGCAGCGAGTCGGAAGTGGCCAACCTGGTGCAGCGCTACCCGATCAAGAGCGAAGTGGTCATCGGCCACATCCGCCAGGCCAACGTCGGCAAGGTCTGCCTGGCCAACACCCATCCCTTTGTCCGTGAACTCTGGGGCCGCAACTGGTGCTTCGCCCATAACGGCCAGTTGGCGGACTTCCAGCCCCAGACCAGCTTCTATCGTCCGGTGGGCGATACTGACAGCGAGGCGGCCTTCTGTGACTTGCTCAACCGGGTTCGCGAAGCCTTTCCCGAACCGGTGGAGGTCGAGGAACTGCTGCCAACCCTGATCCAGGCCTGTAGCGAATACCGCAGCAAGGGTGTGTTCAACGGCTTGCTCAGCGACGGCGACTGGCTGTTCTGCTTCTGCTCCACCAAGCTGGCGCAGATCACCCGGCGCGCGCCGTTCGGCCCGGCCCGGCTCAAGGATGTCGATGTGATTGTCGACTTCCAGGCGGAAACCACCCCCAACGACGTCGTGACGGTGATCGCCACCGAACCTCTGACCGAAAACGAAACCTGGACCCGCTATCAGCCGGGCCAATGGAGCCTGTGGCGGCGCGGTGAATGCGTCAGCCACGGCCAGACCGAATAAGGACATCTCTATGTTGCTCAGTTATCTGCGGCTGGTGTTGTTCGCCGCCGGCCTGTTGATCGGTGTGCAAGTGCCGGGTTTCATCAGCGACTACGCCAAGCGCGTGGAAGCCCACTTGATTGAGTCGCAGAACAGCCTGCGGGGCTTCCAGGGCACCGCGCAGCAATTCTTCAAGGGCGATCTGAATGCGCTGGTGGCCCATTACCGGGCCAGCGAAGACCCGGTGTTTCGCAGCGATGCCGAAAGCTTGAGCGGTTTGCTCCATCGTCAGTTGGCCCTGGACAAGCAATACCAGGCGATGCAGGGCCCGTGGTACATCCGCCTGCTGCAAGTGGCCCTGGCAGCCGACCCGGATATCCGCAAGGAAACCTGGGACGGCTACAGCTACCAGATCCTGCTGACCCCGGAAGCGATGATCTGGGGCATGAGCGGCGCCATGCTGCTGTCCTTTGGACTGGAGTGCCTGTATCGCCTGATCGACTGGGTGGTGCTGGGAGGCCGGCGTCTGCGCCAGAGCCGTCCGATCGAAGAGCGCGACCTAAAGGGCCTCTGACCTCTGTAGGAGCCGGCTTGCCGGCGAAAGGGCCGCGTGGCTTGCGCCTGGCTGTAGATCGCCTTCGCTGGCAAGCCAGCTCCTACGAGGGGGGGATGGCGATGTTTACTGGGGGGCGATCAGTACCAGCTGATCCTCGCCGACCTTCTGCCCATAGCGCTGCACCACGCGCTGGCACAGCTCCACGATATCCTCCACCAGATCCACGCCCACGCGCCACGACACCACCACCTGCAGGTTGGGCGGACGCTGCTCGATGGCCAGCAAGGTCAGTTCGCCACGGGCCAGTTCTTCACGGACCAGCACCGGGGGCAGGGCGCCAATCCCGAAGCCATCTCTGAGCAGGCGGGTGATGGCCGACACCGAGTTGACGCAATTGAGCCGTGGCGCCAGCACCCCGTTGGCCTGCATCAGGCTCAGTACCTGCTGGTGGGGCAGGGAGTTCTTCGAATAGGTGATGATCCGCTCCCGGGCCAGCTCGGCGAGATTGGCGTAGTCGCGGTTGTAGATCGAGTTGCTGGCGGCAATCCAGCCCACCGGGTGGCTGGCCAGCTCCCGGCTGCGGATACTTTCCTGGCGCAGCAAGTCGGTCTGCAGCACCAGGTCGAGAAAGCCTTTTTGCAGCTGGTCGCAGAGATTCAGCGAGGTGTCGGCCACCAGTTCGATTTCCACTTGCGGGTAGTGATCCATCATTTCCGCCACCAGGGGGCTGAGCCAGGTGTGGATCACCGTATCCATGACCCCGATGCGAACCCGCCCGACCTTGCTCGACGGCGCCTCGATGGACTGTTTCAGCACCTGCAGGGTGTCGAGCATCTGCTCGGCGTGCTCCAGCACCTTGAGCCCTTGCGGGGTCAGGCTGACGCCCCGCGAGTCCCGCAGGAACAGCTTCACCCCCAGTTCGCCTTCCAGTACCGCGATACGGCTGGAGATTGCCGCCTGGGTGGTGAAGAGTTTTTCCGCGGTCAGGCTGAAGCTTTTGAGCCGCGCCACCCAGACGAAGGTTTCGAGAAACTTGAGATTCATGGGATCAACTTTTCTTATGCCTTAGGGCGGTTTTTATTAGTTGGACGCAGGTTGTGCCTGAACCGAAGAATGGCCCGACCCACGATATGCGTCGTCGGGGCCCAGAACAATACCAACAACACTACCCTGGAGATCGCCATGAGTGCGCCCGAAACATTGGCCGCCAAGGCTCCGCGCCGCGCCGGCCCGTTTGACTGGTACCGAGACATCAACCAGCAGGAGCGCCGGACATTCTGGAGCTGCAAGATAGGTTACGGCCTGGATGGCATGGACACCCAGATGCTCAGCTTCGTGATCCCGACCTTGATCGCGCTGTGGGGCATCACTTCCGCCGAAGCCGGCCTGATCCATACCAGTACCTTGCTGGCCTCCGCCCTGGGAGGCTGGATCGCCGGGATTCTTTCCGACCGCATCGGCCGGGTACGCACCCTGCAACTCACGGTACTGTGGTTTGCCGTCTTCACCTTTCTCTGCGGTCTTGCGCAGAACTACGAACAGTTGCTGATCGCCCGCACCTTGATGGGGTTTGGATTCGGCGGCGAGTGGACCGCCGGGGCGGTGTTGATCGGTGAAGTGATCCGCGCCAAGAACCGTGGCAAGGCGGTGGGCATGGTGCAGTCCGGCTGGGCCTTGGGCTGGGGGCTGACGGCGCTGCTGTATGCGCTGCTGTTCTCCTTGCTGCCGCCGGAGGACGCCTGGCGCGGGCTGTTTCTGCTGGGCATCCTGCCGGCGATTTTCGTGATCTTCGTTCGCCGCCTGGTCAAGGACCCCGAGGTCTACCGGGAAACCCGCGCGCGTGAAGCGCCAAGCAACCCGGCGCGGTTCTACGAGATCTTCGCCCCGGGGATTCTCAGCACCACCCTGCGCGCCTCCTTGCTGGCGGCAGGGGCCCAGGGTGGTTACTACGCCATCACCTTCTGGCTGCCGACCTATCTGAAGACCGAGCGCGGCTTGAGCGTGCTCAGTACCGGCGGCTACCTGGCCATGGTGATCGCCGGCTCCTACGTGGGCTATGTGATCAGCGCCTACCTGACGGATATTCTCGGCCGCAAGAAGAACTTCGTGCTGTTCGCCGCCGGCTCTTTCACCATTGTCCTGCTCTATACGCAAATGCCGGTGAGCAATGCCGTGATGCTCTGGCTGGGCTTTCCCCTGGGCTTCTTCGCTTCAGGCATTTTCAGCGGCATGGGGGCGTTCCTCACTGAGCTGTTCCCCACCCGTATCCGCGGTTCCGGCCAGGGTTTCTGCTACAACAGCGGCCGGGCGCTGGCGGCGCTGTTCCCGCTGCTGATCGGCCTGCTGAGCCAGCATGTACCCCTGAGCGTGGCCATCGGCAGCTTTGCCGCGGTGTCCTACGGCGTGGTGGTGCTGGCGGCCCTGAGCCTGCCGGAAACCCGCGGCAAGGAACTTGAGGCGCGCTAACTGATAATCTGCGCGGACATTGCGCGACAGCCCTGCAGCTGACCCACAACAAGAACCACAGGAGCACTGACCATGAGCCGCCTGTTATTGAATTGCGACATCGGCGAGAGCTTTGGCAACTGGACCCTGGGCCTGGATGCCGAGGTGATGCCCTTTATCGACTGCGCCAACATTGCCTGCGGCTTCCATGCCGGCGACCCGGGCATCATGCGCAAGACCGTGGCCCTGGCCCTGGCCAACGGCGTGCGCATCGGTGCGCACCCGGCCTATCAGGATCTGGCCGGTTTCGGCCGCCGCTCCATGAGCTATTCGCCCGAGGAGATTCGTGACCTGCTGCACTACCAGATCGGCGCGCTGGACGGCATCTGCCGGGCCCAGGGCGCGCGGGTCAGCTACGTCAAACCCCACGGCGCGATGTACAACGACATGATGGCCAAGCCGACCCAGTTGCGGGCGGTGATCCAGGCGGTGGCGGCCTACGACCCGCAACTGCCGCTGATGCTCATGGCCACGCGGGATAACAGCACGGCCCAGGCCCTGGGCAATGAATACGGCGTGACCCTGTGGTTCGAGGCCTTTGCCGACCGTGCCTACGACAACGCCGGGCATCTAGTGTCGCGGCAGTTGCCGGGCGCGGTGCATCATGATCCGCAGACCATTCTCCAGCAGGCCTTGACCATCGCTCGGGGCGACACCCTGACCGCCAGCGACGGCAGCGCCTTGCTGCTGCAGGCCGACACCCTGTGCGTGCATGGCGACAACGCCAGTTCGGTGGCCGCCGTGCAGCGCATTCGCGAGGCCTTGAACCAGCAGTCCGGCCTATGAAGCCACAGGTTGAAGTCGTCGCCATCGACTGCCTGATGGTGCGCTTGTTCGAGGTGATCGCCGAGGACAACATGCCCTGGATGCTGGCCGCCGCCCAAGGGCTGCGGCGGGCCTTTGGCGAGTCTCTGATCGACCTGGTGCCGTCCT
The DNA here is from genome assembly GCF_026016285.1 of Pseudomonas sp. B21-059. NCBI lineage: Bacteria > Pseudomonadati > Pseudomonadota > Gammaproteobacteria > Pseudomonadales > Pseudomonadaceae > Pseudomonas > Pseudomonas sp. B21-059. The sequence continues at coordinate 1,655,379 of NZ_CP087201.1, forward strand.
ATACCACGTTGATGGTGCATTACGACCTGCTGGCCCTGAGTCCGTCCGAGGCTCGGCAGCGGATCGCGGTCGCCTTGACCGATCTGGCGCCCAGTACCACTCAGGCCGGGCGCGAGCATGTGCTGCCGGTGTGGTACGACCTCAGTGTCGGGCCGGAACTGGCGCTGTTGTCCCGGCGCAGCGGGCTGTCGGTGCCTGAGGTGATCGAGCGTCACAGCCAGCGTGAATATCAAGTGTTCGCCCTGGGTTTCGCGCCCGGATTTGCCTTCATGGGGCTGGTGGAAGAGGCGCTGGCGGCGCCGCGGCTGAACACCCCGCGCAAGCGGGTGGCGGCGGGCAGTGTGGGGATCGCCGAACGCCAGACCGCCGCTTACCCGGTGGTATCGCCGGGGGGCTGGAACCTGATCGGCCGTACCCCGAGCCGCCTGTTCGATCGCGAGCGCGAAGGCTACAGCCTGATGCAGCCGGGGGACCGCGTGCGCTTTGCTGCCGTGGAGCGGGCCGAGTTCCTGCGCCTGGGGGGCGATGACACGCCGCTGGAGGTGTCGGCATGAGCCGCTTGATGATCGAGGCCAGCACCCCGCTGTGCCTGCTGCAGGATGCCGGGCGTTTTGGTGTGCGCCATTTGGGCGTGACCCAGGGCGGGGCGCTGGATTGGGTGTCGATGTCCTGGGCCAACTGGCTGCTGGGCAATGCCCTGGATGCGCCGGTGGTGGAAATCACCCTGGGCGGTTTCACCCTGTTGGCCGAGGACTATTGCCTGCTGGCCCTGGTCGGGGCCGATCTGGGGGCATATGTCGATGAGCGGCCTTTGAGCCCGGGACGCAGTTTCATCCTGCAAAAGGGCCAGCGCCTGCGTTTTACTCAACCTTTCTTCGGCGCCCGGGCCTACCTGGCAGCCCCTGGCGGATTTGACGCGCCCAAGGTGCTGGGCAGTTGCGCCAGTGTGTTGCGCGAAGCCTTGGGCGGCCCGGATGGTCATGGCCGGGCCCTGAGCGAGGGCGGGGCCTTGAGTTATTCGGGGACTGGCGGTGCGCTCAGGAGCTTGTCGGCTGCGCAGTTGCCGGATTGGCAATGCGCAGCACCCCTGGAGGTGATTCTGGGCGCGCAGATCGGCCAGTTCAGCGGTTTGAGCCTGTTCGACGCCTTCAACAGCACCTGGACCCTGGACAGCCGCGCTGATCGCATGGGCGCGCGCTTGCTGGGACCGACCTTGCAGTATCAGGGCCAGCCGATGATTTCCGAGGGCATTCCCCTGGGGGCGATCCAGGTGCCGCCGGACGGCCAGCCGATCATCCTGCTCAATGATCGGCAGACCATTGGCGGCTACCCGCGATTGGGGGCGTTGACCCCCTTGTCACTGGCGCGGTTGGCGCAGTGTTTGCCGGGCAGCGAGGTGCGATTGACGCCGGTGGTGCAGGAAACGGCGCATCGGCAGCAGGTGGCATTCTTGCGCAGGTTTGGGTAGTGGCTGAAGGCGGCCGCTTCGCGACCGTTCGCAGCCTGCGGCAGCGGCTACAGGGGATTTCCTGTAGCCGCTGTCGAGCCTTGGCGAGGCTGCGAAAAGGCCGCAAGGCCTTGCTTGACGGTCCCGCGCCGCTTACTTGGACAGGAAGCGCATGCCTTCTTCCAGGCCACGCAAGGTCAGCGGGTACATCTGGTCTTCGATCAACTCGCGAACGATGTTGGTCGAAGCGGTGTAGCCCCAGGTGTCTTTCGGGTAGGGATTGATCCAGATGAGCTTCTTGTACTTCTCCATGAAGCGCTGCATCCACACATAGCCGGCTTCTTCGTTCCAGTGCTCGACGCTGCCGCCGGCCTGGGTGATTTCGTAGGGCGCCATGGCGGCGTCACCGACGAAGATCACTTTGTAGTCGGCGCCGTACTTGTGCAGCAGGTCCTGGGTCGAGGTGCGCTCGGAACCGCGACGCAGGTTGTTCTTCCACACCGATTCATAGATGAAGTTGTGGAAGTAGTAGTACTCCAGGTGCTTGAACTCGGTCTTGCAGGCCGAGAACAGTTCCTCGCAGATCTTCACGTGGGCATCCATGGAACCGCCGATGTCGAACAGCAACAGCAGCTTGATGCTGTTGCGTCGCTCCGGGCGCATCTGGATGTTCAGCAACCCGGCATCCCGGGCGGTGTGGTCGATGGTGCCGTCGATGTCCAGCTCCTCCGCCGCACCCTGGCGCGCGAACTTGCGCAGCCGGCGCAGGGCCACCTTGATGTTGCGGGTGCCCAGTTCCACCGAGTCGTCGAGGTTCTTGTATTCGCGCTGGTCCCAGACTTTCACCGCCTTGCCCTGGCGCTTGCCGGCATCGCCGACGCGGATGCCTTCCGGGTTGAAACCGCCGGAGCCGAAGGGGCTGGTGCCGCCGGTGCCGATCCACTTGTTGCCGCCGGCGTGGCGTTCCTTCTGTTCTTCCAGGCGCTTCTTGAATTCTTCGATGAGCTTGTCCAGGCCGCCCAGGGACTGGATCTGCGCCCGCTCTTCATCGGTCAGCGAACGCTCGAACTCCTTGCGCAGCCAATCCTCGGGGATCAGCGCCTGCAGGTGGTCATCGAGCTTTTCCAGGCCATTGAAGTAGGCACCGAAGGCTCGGTCGAACTTGTCGAAATGCCGTTCGTCCTTCACCAGGATCGCCCGGGCGAGGTAGTAGAACTCGTCCATGTCGGCGAAGGTCACGCGCTGCTTGAGTGCGTTGATCAGGTCCAGCAGCTCGCGTACCGACACCGGCACCTTGGCCGCGCGCATTTCATTGAACAGGTTGAGCAGCATGGAATCAGCCTCTTAACGACTACCGCGACGGCTCATGAACGCCAGGCGCTCCAGCAGTTGTACGTCCTGTTCGTTCTTCACCAGGGCGCCGGCCAGGGGCGGGATGGCCTTGGTCGGATCGCGTTCGCGCAGCACCGCTTCGCCGATGTTGTCGGCCATCAAGAGCTTGAGCCAGTCCACCAGTTCCGAGGTCGAGGGCTTCTTCTTCAGGCCCGGCACCTTGCGCACATCGAAGAACACGTCCAGGGCTTCGCTGACCAGGTCTTTCTTGATGTCGGGGTAGTGCACGTCGACGATTTTCTGCAGGGTGGTGCGGTCGGGGAAGGCGATGTAGTGGAAGAAGCAGCGACGCAGGAAGGCGTCCGGCAGCTCTTTCTCGTTGTTGGAGGTAATGATGATGATCGGCCGCTGCTTGGCCTTGATGGTCTCGTCGATTTCGTAGACGTAGAACTCCATCTTGTCGAGCTCTTGCAGCAGGTCGTTGGGGAACTCGATGTCGGCCTTGTCGATCTCGTCGATCAAGAGGATCACCCGTTCCTCGGATTCGAAGGCTTCCCACAGCTTGCCTTTCTTCAGGTAGTTGCGGATGTCGTGGAGCTTGTCCACACCCAGCTGGGAGTCGCGCAGGCGGCTGACCGCGTCGTACTCATACAGACCCTGGTGGGCCTTGGTGGTGGACTTGATGTGCCAGGTGATCAGCTTGGCGCCAAAGGATTCGGCCAGTTGCTCGGCGAGCATGGTCTTGCCGGTGCCGGGTTCGCCCTTGACCAGCAGCGGACGCTCCAGGGTGATGGCGGCGTTGACTGCCAGCTTCAGGTCATCGGTGGCGACGTATGCGCTGGTGCCTTCGAACTTCATCTGCAATTCCTCGAACGGTGACGGCGAGCTGCCCGGGGCAGATCGATTGAATGGAGAGTGATGGCGCGACTATAACGCGGTGCCCGGTCGACTGTGAACGTGGACGCCCCATTCAGTCTCTGAATGGAGCGTCACGGGGTGACTCAGTCAGTCGAGGGCTTGGGTTGTTCGTAACGGGCATTGAAGGCCTGGATGAATCCATTGCGCAAAATCTGCAAAAACGCCTGGAATGCGCTGATATCTTGCTGGTGCACACTGCCGCTGAGTTCGACCCGGGTGGCGAACTGGTTCTTGTGCTGGTTTTTCAGCAGGTTTTCCCCGGCCCCCACCAAGGCTTCCCATACCGAGCGGAATATTCCTTTGTTGCGGTTCTCCACGTCCTGCTGCCAGTTGAAGACTTCCACGTCCCGCAGCAGCGGCTTGATATAGCCATGCAGTTGGCCCTTCTCGGCCTGGGCTTCGATCACCACGTCGCCGTGTCCGGCATTGAAGTCGAACTTGCCGTAGGCCGAGGCGAAGTCGTTGAAACGCTTGAGTTCGATACCCCGGGCCCGCAGACGGAATTCGAAGTCCTCGAAATTGCTCAGGGGGTCGAAGGTGGCGGTGCTTTCCATGGGGGCCTGGCCTTGCAGCAAGGCCTTGCCGTCGAAGCGCGCATCGCGTTTGCCCTGGGTATCCACCACGTTGGTCAGGTTGTAGAAACTGGCATTGACCTGGGTGGCGCCGATGTTCACCGGGGGAGTGGAGCTGAAGTTGCGAAAGTGGATCTTGCCGTCGCTGATCCGCAGCTCGTCGAGAGTGATGGGCAACAGCTTGCCCAGTTGCGCCCGCCAGTCGGTGCCTTCACCGGTCTGCGACGCTTGCTTGTCGGCGCCGCCATCGACGAAGTTCAGCTCCGGCTGGACGAACTGCACCTTGGCCACCACGGCGTGGTCGTACCACAGTGAATGCCAGCTCACCGCCAGGTCGATCTGCGGCGCCTTGACGAAGGGCACCGGTACCTTGCCGCTGACCTTGACGATCTCCAGCCCGTTGATGCGGTAGGCGCCGCGCCACAGGGCCAGGTCGATATCGCTGATCTGGCCACGGTAGTCGCCCATGTCCGCCAGTTTGTCATTCAGGTAGTCGCGCACCAGATAGGGCAGGGTGAAGTGCAGGGCCAGCAGCAGGACCAGCAGGCCGGCCAGTGTCCATAGGGGCCAACGGTAACGACGTTTCATGATCAGCAGTCTCCAGCCGTATAGAGGCATTGACTGCCTGGGGTCGCAGTCGTTCGGCGCGACTGGACGCTCAAAGGCACCAGGCATACCCTTGAGGACTTCTTCACTGCTGCATAAGGACCCAGCCATGAGCCGAATTTTTGCTGACAATGCCCATTCCATCGGCAATACGCCCTTGGTGCAGATCAACCGTATCGCCCCTCGCGGCGTAACCATCCTGGCCAAGATCGAAGGGCGTAACCCGGGCTACTCGGTGAAATGCCGGATCGGCGCCAACATGATCTGGGACGCGGAAAGTCGCGGCAAGCTCAAGCCGGGCATGACCATCGTCGAGCCCACTTCGGGCAATACCGGGATTGGTCTGGCCTTCGTCGCCGCTGCCCGTGGTTACAAGCTGATGCTGACCATGCCGGCGTCCATGAGCATCGAGCGGCGCAAGGTGCTCAAGGCCCTGGGGGCGGAGCTGGTCCTGACCGAGCCGGCCAAGGGCATGAAGGGCGCGATTGAAAAGGCGGCGGAAATTCTCGCCAGCGATCCGTCCAAGTACTTCATGCCGCAGCAGTTCGATAACCCGGCCAACCCGGCGATCCACGAGAAAACCACCGGTCCGGAAATCTGGAACGACACCGACGGCGCCGTGGATGTGCTGGTGGCTGGGGTCGGCACGGGTGGTACCATCAGCGGCGTGTCGCGCTATATCAAGAAGACCCAGGGCAAGCCGATCCTCTCGGTGGCGGTAGAACCTGCCACTTCGCCGGTCATCAGCCAGAAACTGGCCGGCGAAGAGATCAAGCCCAGCCCCCACAAGATCCAGGGCATCGGTGCCGGTTTCGTGCCCAAGAACCTGGATCTGGAAATGGTCGACCGGGTCGAGCTGGTGACCGACGAGGAATCCAAGGCCATGGCCCTGCGGTTGATGCAGGAAGAGGGGATTCTCTGCGGGATTTCCTGCGGCGCGGCAATGGCGGTGGCGGTGCGCCTGGCCCAGACCCCGGAAATGCAGGGCAAGACCATCGTGGTGATCCTGCCGGACTCCGGCGAGCGCTATCTGTCGAGCATGCTGTTCAGCGACCTGTTCACCGAGCAGGAAAACCAGCAGTAACGCACCTCGGGCATTCGCCGACAGGCGCCGGCTCGCCGGTGAATGCTGACCTACATCAGGCAAGGGCCTGGCCGCATATGCTACTTAAGCGCCTTTGTTGCACGCCCGTTAACACTGAATGTTGAGTCGTGCGGGTTTTTCCAGGGTCCAGGAGTGTTTATCATTGCCGGCTGCCAGGTTGGGTGAACACTCCCCCACACAGCCTGCACAGGTGCCTATTTCCAAGGAGTCGTTGCATGAGCTTTTCCTTTGCCGCCAAGTTCGCGGTGTTGTCGCTGTTCGTCGGCAGCATCCTTTACGTGCATCTGCGCGGCAAAGCGCGTCTGCCGGTACTGCGCCAGTTCGTCAACCATTCGGCGTTGTTTGCCCCCTACAACGCGCTGATGTATCTGTTTTCCGGAGTGCCTTCCAAGCCTTACCTGGACCGCAGCAAGTTCCCCGAGCTGGATATCCTGCGGGATAACTGGGAAGTGATCCGCGAGGAGGCCATGCATCTGTTCGATGAGGGGTATATCCGCGCGGCGGAGAAGAACAACGATGCCGGCTTCGGTTCCTTCTTCAAGAAGGGCTGGAAGCGTTTCTACCTCAAGTGGTACGACAAGCCCCTGCCGTCAGCGGCCGCGCTGTGCCCCAAGACCGTCGAGCTGGTGAGCGCCATTCCCAACGTCAAGGGCGCGATGTTCGCCCTGCTGCCCGGTGGCAGCCACCTGAACCCGCACCGCGATCCCTTTGCCGGCTCGCTGCGTTATCACCTGGGGTTGTCGACCCCCAACTCCGACGCTTGCCGGATCTTCGTCGATGGCCAGGAGTACGCCTGGCGCGACGGTGAAGACGTGATGTTCGACGAGACCTATGTGCACTGGGTGAAGAACGAAACCGAAACCACCCGGGTGATCCTGTTCTGCGACATCGAGCGTCCGCTGAGCAGCCCGCTGATGACGCGCATCAACCGCTGGGTCAGCGCCCAGTTGGGTCGTGCGACCGCGCCGCAGAACCTTGATGACGAGCGCGTCGGCGGGATTAACCAGGCCTATGCCTGGAGCAAGCGTTTCAGCGACAGCTTCAGCGGTGTGGTCAAGCAGTGGAAGCGCCGCAATCCCAAGCTCTACCGCATCCTGCGCCCGGTTCTGGCGGTGGTGGTGCTGGTGGTCTTGTGGAAGTGGCTGTTCGGATAAATCTTGCAATGAATATCGGGCGCCGGTTACATTCGGCGCTCGATGAGTCAGCCGACTCATGGTTTTTTCCCTTCAAGAAAGATCAGCTCATGGCCTTTTCCCCTCTCAACGCGGTAGTGGTTTCAGCGGTCAACGCTGGCGTCGTGCCGTGCGGGAATCAGCAGCCTGTGCAGATCGGTCAGTACCCCCCACCTGTCAGTAGCACGCCGGTGTACGCAGTCGTATCACCGCCGGGCGTTGGCTTTTCGGGCTGATCAGCAATCGCTGCTGTTCCCTGTGCCCGCCTGAACCAAACACTACTGAACTTCAGCCTTGGCTGAATTGGCTTCTTGCCTGATTACAGGTGGTTTTCATGTTGCTCATTTCCAAAAAGTCCGCACTTGCGGCGGCTTCCACGAGCCTGTTCGTCCTGCTCTGGAGCAGTGGCGCGATCTTCTCCAAATGGGGCCTGACCCAGGCTTCGCCCTTTGCCTTCCTGCTGCTGCGTTTCATCATCGCGCTGATGGGCCTGGTGCTGCTGATGCCCCTGCTCAAGCTCAGGTTGCCCCAGGGGCGCCGGGCCGTGGGCTTTGCCATGGCCACCGGCCTGGTGCTGCTGGGGGCCTACCAGATCTTCTACATCCTGGCCCTGGACCTGAAGGTCACCCCTGGCGTCATGGCCACCATCATGGGGGTGCAGCCGATCCTCACCGTGGTGCTGATGGAGCGCCAGCGTTCCTGGAGCCGCCTGTTCGGCCTCAGTCTGGGGCTCACCGGGCTGATCATGGTGGTCTACCAGGGCATCGGTCTGGCGGGGATATCCGTCTCCGGCATGCTCTGTGGCCTGCTGGCCCTGGTCAGCATGACGGCCGGTTCGATCATGCAGAAACGCATCACCGACAACCCCTTGGGCACCCTGCCGGTGCAGTACCTGGCGGGCCTGTTGTTGTGTGCGCTGTTCGTGCCGTTCCAGCCGTTTCACTTCGAGTACAGCGCCGGCTTCGTGATTGCGCTGCTGTGGATGGGGTTGGTGGTGTCGGTACTGGCCACACTGCTGCTGTACCGCTTGATCGCTCAGGGCAACCTGGTGAATGTCACCAGCCTGTTCTATCTGGTGCCGGCGGTGACCGCATTGATGGACTTTATCTTTTTCGGCAATCGTCTGGCCTGGCTGAGCCTGATGGGCATGGGCCTGATCATTGTCGGCCTGGTCTTCGTGTTCCGTAAGAGCGCCTGATAGTTACGGGCGACGATCTTCGCGGTGGTTGTCCAGACCTGCGGCCGAGCGCAATGCTCGGTCGCTTTTGCCCATTATTGATTCAATTAATGATCGACTATAAGCATGAATAGTGGCTAGATGCCACTATCGTCGTGTAGTTCTTTGCCGGTCAATAAAGGTCTGATTTCAAACCTTGTATGTGCACGTAATGAGCGACTGAAGCGAACCCTCAAGGTTCTTTTGATAACCAGATGCTTAGACTTTTTTGTTGGTATTCCAAATTAGTCCATCAGACAAACCTTAAAAGCTAAAGCCGGTACCTAGACTGACGACATAGTCCTTAAACAAAGGAGAGTCAGTATGAACGCAACGTTCGCTTCAACCGCTTTCGGTTTGCTTTTGGGACTGTCGAGCAGTTGTTTCGCCGCTGCTCCCGTGGCACAGGGGGTCATCCGCTTTACCGGCAGTATCGTTGAGAGCCATTGCACCACCAGCGCCGCCAGCACAGGGCTTAGCCTACGCCAGTGTCCTCAAGGCTCGCGCGGCACCGCAATCGACGTAGCCCGTGTGGGAGCCGTGGCCAGCGTCAGCGCTTCGGATCATTCCGCCGTCAAGGTCAAGCTCTTGGCCGACAGCGGTTCCCAGGGCCGCTACTACAACCAGCACTATGCCTTTGTTGATCAGGCCGGCAAGGCCGTAACCTCCGGCACCTACCTGATTACCCTGAACGTTCCTTGAGCCCCTTGCTGGCACTCAGTCTCGGTTCAACCCATGTTCCTTGCGAACCGAGTTCATGAAGGCCTGCATCGCCGACGACTGGATGCGGTGCCGCCGGGTGATCAACCCGAAGGGCGGCAACCGCGCCTCGAACTGGATCGGCAGCACCGCCAACAGGTGACGCCCGGGATAGTCCTCGACTACCGAAACCGGTGTAACACCGATCATGTCGGTCTGCTGCACCAGGGACAGCAAGGTCATGATCGAGGTGGTCTCGACGATGCTGCTGGGGATGTCGACCCGGGCGTTGTGGAACACTTGGTTGATGATCGAGCGCATGGGGCTGGGATGCTGTTGCAGCACCCAGGTTTCGTTCTGCAATTGTGCCCAGCTCAAGTGCGTGGCTTGTGCCAGTGGATTCTGCGCCCCAGCGATCACGCACAGGGCCTCTTCACCCAGGCTGTCGAAGAGCAGTTCCTCGGCCCGTGCGCCAGCGGGGATCCTGCCCAGGACGATGTCCAGTTGATCCTGCAATAACGCCTGTACCAGCACATCGCTGGTGTCTACCTGAATGCTCATGGACAGCCGGGGGTGACTCTGCTTGAGGGTCGCGATGGTCCGCGTCAGCAGTCCTGAGGCCAGGGCTGGAATGGCCCCCACCGCAACCCGCCCGAGGTTGCCGGATTCCAGGGCTACCAGTTCCTCGCGCATGCCACTGAGTTCGGCGAAGACCATCTGGGCGTAGTAGATCACCGTCTCGCCGAAGGGCGTGGAGCGCATGCCCCGAGGCAGGCGTTCGAACAGCTCGACCCCCAGCAGGTCCTCGGCCTCATGGAGCATCTTGGTCGCGGCTGGCTGGGTCATGCCGATGTTGTCCGCAGCGCGGCGCAGAGAGCCGAACTCCTGCAGGGCCAGCATCAGTCGTAATTGGCGCAGGCGTAGGCGACTGTGAATCATGTTGGCATCAGGAATCTTGGTCATAGGGCCGGGCTCGCAGTAAGAGGCAGCGGCAAGCCTGACAATAAATGCCAGGCGTTGCCAGGAGTAGCATTCAAGGGGAGGAATGACTGTCGGCCGGACTCTGCGAGCGGCCCTTGACCACGTGTTGCAAGGCCGTAGACAGCAGGGGCCAGAACAGTATGATCAGCGCCGCCGTGGTCAGGCTGCCCACCAGCGGGTTGGACCAGAAGATCCCCAATTGCCCGTCGGAGAACAGCATCGATTGGCGGAAGGCATCCTCGGCCTTGTCTCCCAGTACTGCCGCCAGCACCAACGGCGCGATGGGGTAGCCGAGCTTTTTGAACAGGTAGCCCAGGGCGCCGAAGCCCAGCATCAGCACCACGTCGAAGAAGGCGTTGTGCACCGAGTAGGCACCAATGGCGCAGACCATGATGATGATCGGCGCAATGATCGAGAAAGGAATCCGCAGGATCGAGGCGAACAGCGGCACGGTGGCCAGCACCACGATCAGGCTGACCACGTTGCCCAGGTACATGCTGGCGATCAGGCCCCAGACGAAATCGTGCTGCTCGACAAACAGCGTCGGCCCCGGGTGCAGGCCCCAGATCATTAGCCCGCCGAGCATCACCGCGGCGGTGGCAGAACCGGGAATGCCCAGGGTCAGCATCGGCAGCAGGGCGCTGGTACCAGCAGCGTGGTCGGCGGTTTCCGGGGCGATCACGCCTTCGATCTCACCCTTGCCGAAGTGCTCGCGGTGCCTGGAGAAGCGCCGTGCCAGGCTGTAGCCCATGAACGAGGCTGCGGTGGGGCCGCCGGGTGTGATGCCCATCCAGCAGCCCACCAGGGTGCTGCGCACCAGCGTCAGCCAATAGCGCGGCAAGCGCGCCCAGGTACGCAGGATGATCATCGGCGTGATCCGCGCGTGCTCGCCACGGAACACCTGGCCTTCCTCCACGGTGCAGAGGATCTCGCCAATGCCGAACAGACCGATCACCGCCACTTCAAAGCTGATGCCGGTCATCAGCATCGGCTGGTCGAAGGTCAGTCGCAGGTTGCCCGACACCGTGTCCATGCCCACCGCGGCCATGGCGAAGCCGAGCATCATCGCCACCAGGGTTTTTAGCGGCGGGTTCTTGCTCATGCCAATGAACGTGCAGAACGCCAGCAGGTACACGGCGAAGAATTCCGGTGAGCTGAAGGACAGGGCGAACTCGGCAATCCGCGTCGACAGGAAGGTCAGCAGCAGCACGCCGCAGAGGGCACCGATCAGTGCCGAACTGAAGGCTGCGGTCAGGGCCTCGGCCGCCCGACCCTGGCGGGCCATGGGGTAGCCGTCGAAGGTAGTGGCCACCGATGAGGGCTCACCGGGAATGTTGAACAGGATCGAGGTGATCGAACCGCCGAACAACGCCCCCCAGTACATGCACGAAAGCAGGATAATCGCCGCCACCGGCGTCATGCTGAAGGTCAGCGGCAGTAACAGAGCGACACCGTTGGGCGCGCCGAGCCCGGGCAGCACTCCCACCAGGATACCCAGCAGTACGCCCACCACCATCAGTCCGATATGGCCGGGGGTGAGGATCAGGTTCATGCCTTGCAGCAGGGAGTCGAATTCGCTCATTTCAGGCGACTCCCGGCCAGGGCCAACCAGTCGCCCAGCGGCCCGGCATCCAGCGGCACCTTGAACCACAGGGCGAAGATCAGGTAGCTGGCCAGCACTGCTCCGAAGGACACGCCACCGATCATCCATCTGCCATAAGGCCGGGCCCGCAACCGGTCGCGCCACATGAACCAGGCGATGAACAGCGCTGAGGCCAGGTAGATGCCGGTGAACGGCATGGCCGCAACGAACAGGGCAATGGGAATGAACACCGAGAGCACCTGGACGAACGCCTTGCGGCTGACGAAGGCCAGGCCCAGGGCGTGCCAGCGCAGCCCGGTGAGCAGGGCGTTGGCGGCGCTGGCGCCACTGAGCAGCAGGCCGATGTAGAACGGGAAATACCCAGGCTGGGGGCCGGCGTCGCCCCAGCCGATGCCTTGTTCGAGGCTACCGAGCATCACCGCGGCGCCGATCAGGGCGGTGAACAGGGCCAGCCCGAGTTCGACCCAGCGGGTGCCCAGGAGTGATGATGAATTTGCGCAATGGGACATGCTTGCACCTCCGAAAAAAGGGCGAGCGGCAGCGGCCCTGCCTGAGTCTCAGGCGGGGCGGGGCCGCCCGCGGGATCAGTCGCGCAGCCAGCCGGCTTCCTTGAAGACCGGGGTCACCCGTGCAGTGTCCTGCTCGATGTAGGCGTTCAGTGGCTCGCCTTCGAGAAAGGTCGGCACCAGGGCGTTCTGGCTCACATAGGCCTTGAATTCCGGAGCCTGGGTGACCTTGCGCAGCAGCTCGACGTAGAACGCCCGCTGCTCGGCACTGACCCCGCCGGGCATGAACACGGTGCGCGGGAAGCGGTACTGGTCGATCCCCAGGCCTTGGGAGTGGCAGGTGGGAATGTCTGACCAGGAGCGTTCGCCGGCGACCTTGTCGGTGTACTGCATGGGCTCGCGGCTGAACACACACAGTGGCCGGACCTGATTGCCGCGCCATTGGCTGATGCTTTCTGCGGGATTGTTGACGTTGCTGGCGATGTGTTTGCCCGCCAACTGGGTGGCCGCCTCACTGCCGCTCTTGAAGGGGATGTAGGTCAGCTTGCTGCCGATGGTGCGGTTCAGCAGCAGGGTCAGGGTCTGGTCGACGTCCTTGGACTGGCTGCCGCCCATGCGCAGCTTCGGCTCGGTTTTGACTGCCTCATAGAAAGCCTTGGCGTCTTTCCAGGGCGCGTCCTGGTAGGTCCAGAGGATGAAGTCGTCCTCGGCCAGGGCGGCCACCGGCGTCAGCTCCTGCCACTGGTAGCCGAGTTTGGCCACTAGCGGCAGCAAGTAGATGTTGTTGGTGCCGATCACCAGCTTGCCTGGATCGCCCTGGGCCATCTTCAGGTCAAGGAAGGCCTCCGCGCCGTTGCCTCCCCCCTTGTTCAGGACCACGGTGTTGACGTCCAGCAGCTTGTGGGTGGTGATGATTGACTGGATCAGTCGGCCGAGTTGGTCGGTACCGCCTCCGGGGCCACCGGCGATTACGATCTCGACGTTCTTTTCCGGCTGCCAGGCCAGGGCGGGCAGGGCGCAGAGCAGGCTGGCGCCGAGCAATAGGCGTGACGTGCGACGAACGAAGGTTGAGCGCATGGTAGAGCCTCTGGTTCTTGTCGTTGTTATGAGTGGCTTGTCCGTGGCCTGAGGCCGCAAGCCTGGAACCGAGTGTGGGAAGCCGGTGGCACGACGTCTACTCAAAACATGAGATACACCGATAGCCTGGGGTTATAGATCGACGGGTCGGCGCAGCGGGGAAGACGCTGAAACAGGCGGTTCAGAGCCTTTTGTGAGCGGTGGTTGGAAAATACCGTAGAGCTTCGGAGTTCTCTGAATCCCTTGTAGGCATATCTTCCAGCTATCGGTGTATCTCAAGTTTTGATTAGACGGTTATCTCCAGGGCCTCGATAGTGCCCCCACGTGGCGCTGTCCCAGTCGAGCGCTGCATGCATTACAACAATTTCAAACACAGGGTCGCCGATCTGCCACGGGCCGATCAGCAGCGCCTGTTCTACAGCAATGCGCAACAGCTCTTCCGTTGCGAGCCGGGCGTGGATGCGCGCCCCGAGCCTGAACCTGCAAGGAGTGAAGCATGAGCAAGAGCACCATCGCCATGGTCCTGGGGGACCCGGCTGGCATCGGCCCGGAACTCATTGCCCGGTTGTTGAGCCAGCCCCAGGTGCGGGCCCAGGCCAAGGTGATCCTGATTGCCGATGAAGCAGAAATGCGTCGCGGCATGGACATCGCCGGGTGCGAGTTTGCCTATCGCAAGGTCAGTACCCTGGAGTCGTTGGCGTTCACTGACGACACGCCGCTGTTCTATGATTTTCGCGGCAATGCAGTAGGCGAGTTTGCGCGCCGCCAAGCCAGCGCCGTGGGTGGGCGTTATTGCCTTGACACCCTCGAAGTGGCCCTGGGCCTGACCCGTGACGGGACCACCGACGCGGTGCTGTTCGGCCCCTTGAACAAGACCTCGCTGCACATGGCCGGTATGGCCCACAGCGATGAGCTGCACTGGTTCGCTGAGCGGTTGGACTTCCACGGGCCGTTCTGTGAGTTCAACGTCCTCGACAACCTCTGGACCTCACGGGTGACCTCCCATGTGGCCCTGGCCGAGGTGCCGGGCCTGCTCAGCCAGGCGCGAGTGCTGGAGGCCATCCAACTGATCGACCAGGCCCTCAAACGCAATGGTCTGGCACGGCCGCGCATCGGCGTCTGCGGTCTCAATCCGCACAATGGCGACCATGGCTCTTTTGGTCGCGAGGAGCTGGATATCATCGGCCCGGCAGTGAAGACCGCCCAGGCCCTGGGTATCGGCGCTGACGGGCCTTATCCGGCTGACACCATCTTCCTCAAGGTCCAGGGCGACGCCAGTGCCTTCGACGCGGTGGTGACCATGTACCACGACCAGGGGCAGATCGCGATCAAGCTCATGGGCTTTTCCCGTGGCGTCACCGTGCAGGGCGGCTTGCCTATTCCCATCACCACGCCGGCCCACGGTACGGCGTTCGATATTGCCGGGCAGGGCAAGGCCAATGCCGGCGCCATTGGCCAGGCCTTCGAGATCGCCTGCCGCATGGGCGCCCACCGCCACTGATCGCAGCGTTTGCTTGCTCGCGCATTCCCATGCCTAGGCATGGGAATGCTTTCTGGCATCCGCCGTTTGCCGGAACGCCTGGGCCGGCATGGCTGTAGGAGCCGGCTGGCCGGCGAAAGGCAGGCGCTCTCTCTGATAACCCTGAAAGGCAATAAAAGGTCTCTTGCGATCACCGGTGGTTATCGCTGGATACCCATAAGTGATTAGCCGGTGCTGTCGGCGCTGGCTAAAGTCGCCCCATCGATTGAGCGGCTGCCAGCGACTCCCTCAAGCGATCGAACAACTACAAGAAGCCCGCCTTGTCCCTTGCGCAAGGCATGATCGGCACTCAAGGAACATCCACATGACTCGTCCAGATTCCGCGCTGGCGCTCGCCAGCGCCATCTCCAAAAGCCGGCTGCGTCTGCTGCCGTTCCTGATCCTGATGTACATCCTGGCCTTTATCGACCGCTCCAACGTCGGCTTCGCCAAGGCCGCATTACAAGCCGATACCGGCCTCGGCGATGCGGCCTTCGCCTTTGGCGCGAGTATTTTCTTCATCGGCTACGCCTTCTTCGAAGTGCCCAGCAACTACATGCTGCATCGCCTTGGTGCGCGGGTCTGGCTGTGCCGGATCATGGTCACCTGGGGCCTGGTGTCGGCGGCGATGATGTTCGCCCACAACGCCCAGACCTTCTATGTGCTGCGCTTTCTCCTGGGCGTGGCCGAGGCCGGCTTCTTCCCGGGGATCATTCTGTACCTCACTTACTGGTTCCCGGCCCAGAGCCGGGGCCAGGCCCTGGGGCTGTTCTATTTCGGTCTGCCCTTGGCGCTGGTCCTGGGCAGCCCGCTGTCGGGTTGGTTGCTGGAGTTCCACGGCGTGTTCGGCCTGACCAACTGGCAATGGCTGTTCGTGGTCGAGGGCCTGATGGCCTCGGTCGTCGGCGTCGCCGCCTACTTTTACCTGGTGGATCGTCCCGGCGATGCACGCTGGTTGAGCCACGAGCAGAAGCAGGCGCTGCATGAGGCCCTGGCCGAAGAGGACGCGAGGAAAAAGGACAGCAGCCCCCACGGCTTCTTCAGTGCCTTGCGCAACCGCCGGGTCCTGCAATTCTGCCTGGCCTATTTCACCATCCAGATGAGCGTCTACGGCGTGGTGTTCTACCTGCCGACACGCATCGCCGGGCTGCTGGATGGCCACGTCGGCCTTAGCGTCGGGCTGATCACCGCGATTCCGTGGATCTGCGCCTTGCTGGTGACCCGTCTGGTGACCCGCTATGCCGACCGCAGTGGTCAGCACCGGCACCTGGCGGTGGTCATGCTGAGCATGGCCGCCCTGGGCATCGCTGCTTCGGCGCTGGGCAGCAGCATGGTGCCGGTGGTCCTGGCCTTCTGTTTCGCCGCCGCCGGCTTTGTCGCCGTGCAGCCGCTGTTCTGGACCATTCCCACCGGCTACCTCAGCGGCGCCGCGGCGGCCGGCGGCATCGCCCTGATCAACTCCATCGGCAACCTCGGCGGCTTTGTCGCGCCGAACCTCAAGACCCTGATGGAAACCCAGTTTGCCGACCCGCGTGCGGGGATGTTCGCCCTGGCCCTGGTCGGCATCCTCGGCGCCATTCTGTTGTCACGCCTGAATACCCGGCACACCCCGACCACTCCCAAACAGCTCACACCGGCCCAGGTCGGCTGATCACTACCCACGCCTTGCAAGGAAAACCTCCTGATGAAAATCACCGCGATCCGTACCCGTGTATTCGAGTGGAAAGGCAAAGTCGTGCCACCCCAGGCGCACTTTTGCACCAACGCCACGGACATCCTCTTCGAGCGTGGCGATGCCATGGGCTCGTTCCGTTTCCACGGCTGGCTGGTGGTGGAAGTGGAAACCGACAACGGCTTGGTGGGCATAGGCAATTGCGCCCTGGCGCCGCGGGTGGCCAAGGAAATCATCGACACCTACCTGGCCCCGATCGCCATCGGTGAGGACCCTTTCGACAACGAATACATCTGGCAGAAAATGTACCGTCAGAGCCACGCCTGGGGGCGCAAGGGCATCGGCATGGCGGCCATCTCGGCGATCGACATTGCCCTCTGGGACATCATGGGCAAAGCAGTGAACAAGCCGGTATTCAAGCTCCTCGGCGGGCGCACCAAGGACCAGATCTGGACCTACGCCTCCAAGCTCTACGCCAATGACAATCTCGATCTGTTCCTCGAAGAGGCCCAGGGCTACCTCAACCAGGGTTTCACCGCGCTGAAGATGCGCTTCGGCTACGGCCCCAAGGACGGCCCGGCCGGCATGCGCCGCAACATCGAGCAGGTACGCGCCCTGCGCGAACTGGTCGGCCCGGACGTGGACATCATGCTTGAGTGCTATATGGGCTGGACCCTGGAATACGCCCGGCGCATGTTGCCCAAGCTGGCGGAGTTCGAGCCGCGCTGGCTGGAGGAGCCGGTGATCGCCGATGACCTCGAAGGCTACGTCGAGCTGAAGAAAATGGGCATCATGCCGATCTCCGGCGGCGAGCACGAGTTCACTTCCTATGGCTTCAAGGACCTGCTGGAACGTCGCGCCGTCGACGTGATCCAGTACGACACCAACCGTGTCGGTGGCATCACCGCCGCGCGCAAGATCAACGCCATGGCCGAAGCCTGGTCGGTGCCGGTGATTCCCCATGCCGGGCAGATGCACAACTACCACTTGACCCTGTCCACCACGGCCTCGCCGATGGCCGAGTTCTTCCCGGTGTTCGACGTCGAGGTCGGCAACGAACTCTTCTATTACGTGTTCAAGGGCGAGCCGCAGCCGGTCAAGGGCTACATCCAGCTCGACGACCACAAACCGGGCCTGGGCCTGGAAATCTCCGAAGATTACCTGAGCGAATTCAACATCATCGAATAAGCCTCGGGCGCCGCTTGCGGGCGGCGCTGTGCAGACCTGTGGGAGAGCGAACATGCGCTTGATTCAATTTTTCAGCAGCACCGGTCAGCGTCAGGTCGGGGTGATCGAAGAGCAGCAACTGCGAGTATTGCGCAACACCGCCAGCACCCGAGAGTTGGCCCTGGCGGCGATCCGCAACCAGCGCACCCTGCAGCAGGAAGCGCAACGGCGTGGCAGTGATCCGGGGCCGGACTATGCACAGCTGCTGCAGCAGCGCCGGGTCCTGCCGCCCCTGGATCATGAGGACCCGGCCCACTGCCTGATCAGCGGCACCGGCCTGACTCACCTGGGCAGCGCCTCGGCCCGGGACAAGATGCACCAGCATGACGCTGGGGTGGAAGCCGGCATGACCGACACCATGCGCATCTTCAAATGGGGCCTGGAAGGCGGCAAGCCTGCAGCCGGGCAAGTGGGAGCCCAGCCGGAATGGTTCTACAAGGGCGACGGCAGCATTGTCGTACCTCCCGGCGGCGATTTTCCTGTACCGCCCTTTGCCGAGGATGCCGGCGAGGAGCCGGAGCTCACCGGCCTTTATGTGATCGGCGAGGATGGCCTGCCGTACCGCGTCGGTTATGCCCTGGGCAACGAGTTCTCCGACCATGTGATGGAGCGGCGCAACTACCTGTACCTGGCCCACTCGAAGCTGCGCTACTGCGCCTATGGCCCGGAATTGCGGGTCGGCGAACTGCCCCGGCACCTGGTGGGCCGCAGCCGCATCATCCGCGACGCTGAAGTGCTCTGGGAAAAGGAGTTTCTCAGCGGCGAGGACAACATGTGCCACAGCCTGGCCAACCTCGAATACCACCACTTCAAGTACGCGCAGTTCCTGCGTCCCGGTGACGTCCATGTGCACTACTTCGGCACCGCCACCCTGTCCTTTGCCGATGGGGTGCGCACGCGGCCCGGCGACCGCTTCCAGATCAGCCTCGAAGCCTTCGGCGCGCCCCTGGAAAACACCATCGGCGAAAGCGCCCAGCCCTTGGCCATCGGCCAGGTGCGTGCCCTGTAAACCTTCAATCACCGGCCCCTGGCGCCGGTCAAGGAATGCCTCATGACTCGCTTGTCTGGACACAACTACATTGGCGGCGGCCGCAGCGCACAGGGCGAGGTGCAACTGCACAGCCTGGATGCCGACAGTGGCCAAGCCCTGCCGGGAAGCTTCTTCCAGGCGACTGCGGCAGAAGTGGATGCTGCGGCCCGGGCCGCCGCGCAGGCCTTCCCGCTGTACCGCAACCTCAGCGCCGAGAGGCGCGCCCAGTTTCTCGATGCCATTGCCGATGAACTGGATCGTCTCGGGGATGACTTCATCGCCACCGTCTGCCGGGAAACCGCCTTGCCCGCTGCGCGTATCCAGGGCGAGCGTGGGCGTACCAGCGGCCAGTTGCGCTTGTTCGCCAGGGTCCTGCGTCGGGGGGACTTCTATGCCGCACGCATCGATCGCGCCTTGCCCGAGCGCCAGCCGCTGCCGCGCCCGGACTTGCGCCAGTACCATATCGGCCTGGGCCCGGTGGCGGTATTCGGTGCGAGCAACTTTCCCCTGGCGTTTTCCACGGCCGGTGGCGACACCGCTGCGGCCCTGGCCGCCGGTTGCCCGGTGGTGTTCAAGGCCCACAGCGGACACATGGCGACCGCCGAGTGGGTGGCCGACGCGATCATCCGTGCGGCGCAGCGCAGCGAGATGCCCGCCGGGGTGTTCAACATGATCTACGGCGCCGGGGTCGGGGAGTGGCTGGTCAAGCACCCGGCGATCCAGGCAGTGGGCTTTACCGGCTCCCTCAAGGGCGGCAACGCTTTGTGTCAGATGGCTGCGAACCGGCCGCAGCCGATCCCGGTGTTCGCCGAGATGTCGAGCATCAACCCGGTGATCCTGCTGCCCGAGGCACTCAGGGTCCGGGGCGCGCGGATCGCCGCCGAACTGGCGGGCTCGGTGACCTTGGGCGCGGGTCAGTTCTGTACCAATCCGGGCCTGATCATCGGCCTGCGCTCGCCGCAGTTCAGCGCCTTTCTCCAAGCGTTCAGCGCGCAGATGGACCAGCAGGCGCCGCAGACCATGCTCAACAGCGGCACGCTGGCCAGCTACTGCCAGGGTGTTGAAGCCTTGCACCAGCATCCCCGCCTGCGGCACCTGGCGGGTCGGCCACAACAGGGCGCCCAGGCACAGGCTCAGCTATTCCAGGCTGATGTCAGCCTGTTGCTGGAGGGGGATGAACGGCTTCAGGAGGAAGTCTTCGGCCCAGCCAGCATCGTCATCGAAGTGGCTGATTGGAGCGAGCTGGCGGCGGCCTTGCAGGGGCTGCGCGGGCAACTGACCGCGACCCTGATCGGCGAGGAGCCGGAGTTGCTGGAGCATCGCTGGTTGACCGAGACCCTGCAGGACAAGGTCGGTAGGCTGTTGCTCAACGGTTATCCGACTGGGGTCGAAGTCTGCGATGCCATGGTTCATGGCGGGCCTTACCCGGCCACTTCCGATGCCCGGGGCACCTCGGTGGGCAGTCTGGCGATCGAGCGCTTCCTGCGGCCGGTGTGTTTCCAGAACTACCCGGACGCGCTGTTGCCCGAAGCCCTGCGCAATGCCAACCCGTTGGGTATTCGGCGTCTGGTGGATGGCGAAATGAGCAACGCCGCGCTTTAGGCTCCGTAGCCGCTGCCGAGCTCCGGCGAGGCTGCGAAAAGGCCCGCAGGGCCTTGCTTGACGGTCTGCTGCCGAACCTTGTGCGGGCGCCAGATGGCCGCGTCTGCTGCGTCGCAATGCCGCCCAAGCCGTTCGCAGCCTGCGGCAGCGGCTACACGACCCGCGCTAGCCGTGGCCACAAGAGCCACGGGTCAGCGAGCGCTGCTCGTGACCGTGGGCCGCAGCACCAGCCACAGGGCGGCGCCAATCAGCGCGCCGCCATACAGATGCGCCATGGACAGCGGCTCATCCAGCAGCAAGGCCCCCCACAACACGCCGAACGGCGGAATCATGAAGGTCACGGTCATTGATCGCACCGGACCGATGGCGCTGAGCAGACGGAAATACAGCACATAGGCAAACGCCGTGCAGCCTAGCCCCAAGCCCAGCAGCGACAGCCACACGCTCCAGCCACCCCAACTGGCTGGCGGCTGGCTGATGGCGTTGTAGGCGAACAGGGGCAACAGCAGCAGGGTGGCACCGAGCATGCTGCCCAGCGCCGAGAGGCGACTGTCCAGGCCGCCGGCCTGATCCAGCCAGCGCCGCGCGAGGAAGCCGGCAAAGCCGTAGCAGGTGGTGGCCATCAGGCAGGACAGGGCGCCCAGCAGCAGTTCATGGTCGAAGGCCACGGGGCCGGCACGGGTCAGGATGCCGACGCCGAACAGGCCCAGGCAGACGCCGGCGATCTTGCTCAGGCTCAGCCGCTCATGAAAGAACAGCCCGCCGATCAACACCCCCATCAAGGGCGTGGTGGCATTGAAGATCGCCGAGTAGCCGGCAGGCAGCACCTGGGCTGCCACCGAATACATCGTTGCCGGTATACCTGAGTTGATCACACCGAGCAGCAACACGGTCTTGAGCTTGCCGCGAAAATTCCAGTCGACCCGCATCAGCGCCAGCATGACCAGCAGCCCGAGCGCGGCAATCGACACCCGGAAAAACGCCGTGGGTACGCTGCCCAGCACCGGGGCGATGATGCGCATGAATAAAAAGCTCGCGCCCCAGATGGCGGCCAGCGACAACAGACGCAGGAGATCGACAAGTCTCACGGAAGGATCCTTCGGTTTGAGGGCGGGGATCTTGCCCAGCGCTGGCGGGCATGGCAAACCTTATTGGCGCACAGGGCGAAGAAACCTGGCACTGGGTTTGTTGTGTCCCACGATCCGCCACACAAGCCTGGGGAGCAGGGCGACTGCCGGGTCATTTTCCGGCGTACGCTTGATCACAAAAATACGCTTCTCCTCAAGCCGTTTCACTGGCTAAGCTCTGGCATCGTAAATTCCCGCAGAGGTCTACTTATGCCGCAGCCATGGCCCGCCGCCGATATCGCTCGAATGATCCTCGATGGCTTCGACGACTACCGCGAGCATTTTCGCCAGATCACCGACGGTGCCCGGCAACGCTTCGAGCAGGCGCAATGGCAGGAAGCGCAGAGGGCCTCGGCGGCGCGGATCAACCTGTATGAGGAAAAGGTCGGGGAAACCGTGGCCCGGTTGCACCAGTCCTTCAGCGACGATGCGTTGATGGATGTCGGCCAGTGGCCCCTGGTGAAAAGCGCCTACATCAGCCTGATCGACCTGCGTTTTGACGATGAGCTGTCCGAGACCTGGTACAACTCGATCTTCTGCGGGCTGTTCAGCCATGACCTGATCAGCGACGGCTGCATGTTCATCCACACCACCCGGCCCAGCCTGCGCCGGGCCCGGGCCGCGCAGACCCGCAGCTACCACCCCAAGGGCAACCTGCCGGCGATGCTCGAACAGGTGTTCGCCGACTACCGCTTCAGCGAGGACTATGCCGACCTGCCGGGGGACCTGCGGCGCCTGGAGGCGCAACTGCGGGAGAACCTGCCGGACTGGGTGTGCAAGGACCCGGAGTTGACCCTGGAACTGTTCTCCTCGGTGCTCTATCGCAACAAGGGCGCTTACCTGGTGGGGCGTATCTTCACCCACGAAGAGCAATGGCCCCTGGTGATCCCGCTGCTGCATCGTGAAGGCCGGGGCATCCAGATCGATGCGCTGATCACCGACGAAGCCGATGTCTCGATCATCTTCTCCTTCACCCGCTCGTATTTCATGGTGGATGTTCCGGTGCCGGCGGAATTCATCGGCTTTCTCAAGCGCATCCTGCCGGGCAAGCACATCGCCGAGCTGTACACCTCCATCGGCTTCTACAAGCACGGCAAGTCGGAGTTCTACCGCGCCCTGATCAACCACCTGGCCAGCACCGATGACCGTTTCATCATGGCTCCCGGTGTGCGCGGCATGGTCATGAGCGTGTTCACCCTGCCGGGCTTCAACACCGTGTTCAAGATCATCAAGGACCGCTTCTCGCCGTCGAAGAACGTCGACCGGGCCACGGTGATCGAGAAGTACCGATTGGTGAAAAGCGTCGACCGGGTCGGGCGCATGGCCGATACCCAGGAGTTCGCCGATTTCCGCTTCCCCCTGAGCAAGTTCGACCCGGCCTGCCTTGAGGAACTGTTGGAAGTGGCGCCGTCCACCGTGGCCGTGGAAGACCAGACCGTGCTGATCCGCCACTGCTGGACCGAGCGCCGCATGACCCCGCTCAACCTCTACCTGGAGCACGCCAACCCGGATCAGGTCCGCGAGGCCCTGGAGGACTACGGCCTGGCGATCAAGCAACTGGCGGCAGCCAACATCTTCCCCGGCGACATGCTGCTGAAAAACTTCGGCGTGACCCGTCACGGTCGGGTGGTGTTCTACGACTACGACGAGATCTGCTACCTCACCGAAGCCAACTTCCGTCACATTCCGGCGCCCCGTACGCCGGAGGACGAGATGGCTTCCGAGCCCTGGTATTCCATCGGCCCCCACGACGTGTTCCCCGAGGAGTTCCCGCCGTTCCTGTTCGCCGATGCCGGCCAGCGCAAGCTGTTCGACCAGTTGCACGGCGAGCTGTACAACGCCGACTACTGGAAGGGCCTGCAGGACGCCATCCGCGCCGGCAAGATCATCGATGTCTTCCCTTACCGGCGCAAAGGCCTGGAAGACGAATAGAAGTGCAGGAGCCGGCGTGCCAGCGAAGGTGCCCGTGAGCACGCCTTCGCCGGCACGCCGGCTCCTACGTATTGCCTGCGCTTTTCTGCGACAATCGCGCCCTGCCTACATAGACGACATTTTGCGTACCTGATGACTTCCGAATCGCCTGCAATCGACCAACTGTTGAAAAACCTCGATCAAGCCATGCTCGCCGACCGCCACCGGTTGCGCCGGCAGTTGCTTGAACTGCGCAAGAAGCCCGACGAGGCCAAGCTCGCCCAGTGGCTGGAGCGGATGCAGGCGTCGTGCAACCTGGTGACGGCGCGGCGCGACAGCGTGCCGCTGATCCGCTATGACGACAGCCTGCCGATCGCCGCCAAGCGCGACGAGATCAAGGAGGCGCTGCTCAAGCATCAGGTGCTGATCATTGCCGGTGAGACCGGCTCGGGCAAAACCACCCAGTTGCCGAAGATCTGTCTGGAGATCGGTCGCGGCCAGCAGGGGCTGATCGGCCATACCCAGCCCCGGCGGATCGCTGCCCGCAGCGTCGCCAGCCGAGTGGCCGAAGAACTGGCCACGCCCCTCGGGTCGCTGGTGGGTTACCAGGTGCGTTTCGAGGATCAGAGCGACTCCAGCACCCTGATCAAGTTGATGACCGACGGCATCCTGCTGGCGGAAACCCAGAACGACCGTTACCTGGAGCGCTACGACACGATCATCGTCGACGAGGCCCACGAGCGCAGTCTGAACATCGACTTCCTCCTCGGTTACCTCAAGACCCTGTTGCCTCGGCGTCCGGACCTGAAGGTCATCATCACCTCGGCCACCATCGACCTGGAGCGTTTCTCCAAGCACTTCGATAACGCGCCGATCGTCGAAGTCTCTGGCCGCACCTTTCCGGTGGAAACCTGGTATCGCCCCCTGACCCTGGAGCAGGACGAGGAGGGCAACCGGGTCGAGGACGACCTGACGGTGGACCAGGCGATCCTCGCCACCCTGGATGAAATCGCCGCCTACGAGCGCAGCGAACGCCGCAGCCCCGGAGACGTGCTGGTGTTCCTGCCGGGGGAGCGGGAAATTCGCGACGCCGCGGACATGCTGCGCAAGGCTCAGCTCAAGCACACCGAGATCCTGCCGCTGTACGCGCGCCTGTCGCCGGCGGAACAGCAGCGGATCTTCCAGTCCCACCCGGGGCGGCGGGTGGTGCTGGCGACCAACGTTGCGGAAACCTCGCTGACCGTGCCGGGCATTCGCTACGTGATCGACAGCGGCACTGCACGCATCAGCCGCTACAGCTACCGGGCCAAGGTCCAGCGCCTGCCCATCGAGGCGGTGTCCCAGGCCAGCGCCAACCAGCGTAAAGGCCGTTGTGGCCGGGTCGAGCCGGGGATCTGCGTGCGCCTGTACAGCGAGGAAGATTTCCTCGGCCGGCCGGAGTTCACCGATCCGGAGATCCTGCGTACCAACCTGGCGGCGGTGATCCTGCAGATGCTCCATCTGCGCCTGGGGGAAATCACCGCCTTCCCGTTTATCGAGCCGCCGGATGGCAAGGCCATCAGCGACGGTTTCAACCTGCTGCAAGAACTCTCGGCAGTGGACCGCAACAGCCAGTTGACGCCCCTGGGCCGGCAACTGGCGCGGCTGCCGGTGGACCCGCGCATGGGCCGCATGCTGCTGGAAGCGGCCAAGCTCGGCAGCCTGCAGGAAGTGCTGATCGTTGCCAGTGCCATGTCGATCCAGGACCCTCGCGAACGTCCGCCGGAGCGTCAGCAAGCCGCCGACCAGGCTCACGCACAGTGGAAGGACGTGGATTCGGACTTCGCCGGGCTGGTCAATCTGTGGCGCGGCTTTGAAGAGCAGCGCCAGGCCCTGACCGCCAGCCCGCTGCGCAACTGGTGCCGCAAGAACTTCCTGAATTACCTGCGCCTGCGGGAATGGCGCGATTCGCACCGGCAACTGAGCCTGATCTGCCGCGACCTGCAACTGAGCCTGAACAAGGAACCGGCGGACTACCCGAAACTGCACAAGGCGGTGCTGGTGGGCCTGCTGAGCCAGATCGGCCAGAAGACCGAAGACGGCGACTACCTCGGTGCCCGGCAGCGACGTTTCTGGATTCACCCGTCCTCGGGCCTGGGCAAGAAGCGCCCGCAATGGCTGATGACCGCCGAGCTGGTGGAAACCACCAAGCTCTACGCGCGCATGGTGGCCAAGATCGAGCCCGACTGGATCGAGCCCCTGGCCGGCCACCTGGTGAAGAAGAACCACTTCGAACCCCATTGGGAGAAGAAGCGTGGCCAGGTGGTGGCTTACGAGCAGATCACCCTATTCGGGCTGATCGTGGTCGGCCGTCGGCCGGTGCATTACGGGCCGGTGGACCCGGTGGTGTCCCGCGAGCTGTTTATCCGCGAGGCCCTGGTGCGCGGTGAGATTCAGTCCAAGGCCAAGTGCCTGACTGCCAATACCCAATTGCTGGAACAGCTCGACGCCCTGGAAGCCAAGGCCCGGCGCCGGGACATCCTGGCGGACGAGGAAACCCTGTTCGCCTTCTACGACGAGCGCCTGCCGGCGGAGATCCACCAGACCGCGACCTTCGACAGTTGGTACCGGGTCCACAGCCAGAAGAACCCGCAGCTGTTGATCATGCGCGAAGAAGACGTGCTGGCCCGCGAGGCCAGTGAAGTCACCGCCAAGCAGTACCCGGACACCCTGCATATTGGCGATCTGGAACTGGCCCTGAGTTATCACTTCGAGCCCAACCACCCCCGGGACGGCGTGACCCTACGGGTGCCGGCGCCCCTGCTGCCGGCGCTGCCCGCCGAACGCCTGGAATGGCTGGTGCCGGGACTGATCGAGGCCAAGTGCATCGCCCTGGTGCGCAACCTGCCCAAGGCCCTGCGCAAAAACTTCGTGCCAGTGCCGGACTTCGTCAAGGCGGCCTTGCAGCGCATGGTCTTCGCCGAAGGCTCGTTGCCCCAGGCCCTGGGCCGCGAGCTGTTGCGCATGACCGGTGCACGGGTCAGCGACGAGGCCTGGAACGAAGCCGCGCAGCAGGTGGAAAGCCACCTACGGATGAACCTGGAAATCGTCGACGCCCAGGGCAAGTTCCTTGGCGAAGGCCGGGACCTGGCCGAACTGACGGCGCGTTTTGCCGAAGCCAGCCAGGCCGCCCTGGCCGTGCCGCAAACCGCCAAGAGCCAGCAGCCGGTGGAGGCCCGTGTGTTTGCCGCGGTCGCGGAAAAGACCCAGCAGAAGATCGCCGGACTGTCGATGACGGTGTACCCGGCCCTGGTGGAAGAGGCGGGGACGGTCAAGGAAGGGCGTTTCTCCACCGCCGCCGAGGCCGAATTCCAGCATCGCCGGGCCCTGCAGCGCCTGCTGTTGCAGCAATTGGCCGAACCGGCCAAGTTCCTGCGCGGCAAGCTGCCGGGGCTGACTGAGCTGGGCCTGCTGTACCGTGAACTGGGCCGGGTCGATGCCCTGGTGGAGGACATCCTCCTGGCCAGCCTCGACAGCTGCATCCTCGACGGCGAAGCCTCGCTGCCTCGCGATGGCGCGGGCCTGGCGTCCCTGGCCGAGCGCAAGCGCGGCGCCTGGACCGAGCACGCCGAGCGTCTGGCGCGCCTGACCCTGGAGATTCTCAAGCTTTGGCACGGCCTGCAAAAACGCTTCAAGGGCAAGATCGACCTGGCCCAGGCGGTGGCCCTCAACGACATCAAGTCGCAGTTGGCGAATCTGGTGTACCCGGGCTTTGTCCGGGAAACCCCGGCCCTGTGGCTCAAGGAACTGCCGCGCTACCTCAAGGCGGTGGAACTGCGTTTCGAGAAACTCGGCAGCCAGCTGCAGAAGGATCGGGTCTGGAGCACTGAGCTGGCGGGCCTGTGGAGCCAGTACCAGACCCGGGCGCAGAAGCATGCCCAGGAAGGCAAGCGCGACCCGCAACTGGAGCTGTATCGCTGGTGGCTGGAGGAATACCGGGTGTCCTTGTTTGCCCAGCAACTGGGGACCAAGGTGCCGATTTCCGACAAGCGCCTGAACAAGCAGTGGAGCCAGGTCGAAGCCTGAGCCCATGCAGGCGCCGGCTCCCCAGCGAAGGTGTCTGCGTGGGCAACTCAAGGCTCCAAGGCCCCTTCGCCGTCAAGCCGGCGCCCACCGAGCACACTGCAATTGCGGCGAAATGCCGGTGTTTATGGCAAACTCCGCCGTCATAAATACCGGCCCTGTTGTTCTGTATCCCAGGCAAACGGGCGGATCGGAATAAAGCGATGCCAGGAAGGCTCCCACCAGCGGGGCAGTCCGTTTATGGTTTGGCACGGCGGTGCCAAGACCTTCTGCCTCATCACACTAGAGGAACGACCGTGCATAACGTCGTCATCAGCGGCACCGGCCTGTTTACCCCGGCCAACAGCATTTCCAACGAAGAGCTGGTGGAATCTTTCAATGCCTACGTCCACCAGTTCAACAGCGACAACGCCGCGGCCATCGAGCGGGGCGAGGTGCAGGCCCTGACCGAATCCAACGCCGCTTTCATTGAAAAGGCCTCGGGGATCAAAAGTCGCTTCGTCATGGACAAGGACGGCATCCTCGACCCGCAACGCATGGCTCCGCGCCTGCCGGAGCGTTCCAACGACGAATGGTCGGTGCTTTGCCAGATGGCGGTCGCCGCCGCCGAACAGGCCCTGCAACGGGCCGGCAAGACCGCCGCCGACATCGACGGGGTGATCGTTGCCTGTTCCAACCTGCAGCGTGCCTATCCGGCCATCGCCATCGAAGTCCAGGCCGCCCTGGGCATCCAGGGCTTCGGCTTTGACATGAACGTGGCCTGTTCTTCGGCGACCTTCGGCATCCAGGCTGCCTGCAACAGCGTGCAACTGGGCCAGGCCCGGGCCATCCTGATGGTCAACCCGGAAGTCTGCACCGGACACTTGAACTTCCGTGACCGCGACAGCCACTTCATCTTCGGCGACGCCGCCACCGCGGTGATCATCGAGCGTGCCGACCTCGCCACCTCGGCCCAGCAGTTCGAGATCGTCAGCACCAAGTTGCTGACCCAGTTCTCCAACAACATCCGCAACAACTTCGGTTTCCTCAACCGCGCGGCGGAAGAGGGCATAGGTGCCCGGGACAAGCTGTTCGTCCAGGAAGGCCGCAAGGTGTTCCGTGACGTATGCCCGATGGTGGCCGAACTGATCGCGGCCCACCTGGAAGAAAACCAGCTCAATGTCGGCGACGTGAAGCGCTTCTGGCTGCACCAGGCCAACCTGAGCATGAACCACCTGATCGTCAAGAAACTCCTGGGCCGTGAAGCCACGGTGGAAGAGGCCCCGGTGATTCTCGACACTTACGCCAACACCAGTTCGGCCGGCTCGGTGATTGCCTTCCACAAGTACCAGGACGACCTGGCCAGCGGCTCCCTGGCCGTGCTCAGTTCCTTCGGCGCTGGCTACTCCATCGGCAGCGTACTGCTGCGCAAGCGTTGATCTAGGCTGATGCGGGTGTGGCGCAGGGCCGGGTTGGCGCGTCACACCCTCTCAAACCTGCATGATTGAACGAGGCACGAATGGCTGCTGCTGATGACACGCAACTGCTAGAGCGCCTTTTGGCGGGTGAGCAAAAGGCTTACAAGGAACTGGTCAGTACCTACCAGAGCGCTATGCGCGCGGTGGCTTACGCCATTGTCGGCAACCGCCATGCCGATGAAGTGGTACAGGACGCCTGGTTGTCGGTGGTGCGCAATCTGTCAGGGTTTCAGGGGCGTTCCAGCCTCAAGACCTGGCTGCTGACCATCACGTCCAACGCGGCCAAGGGCCGTTACAAACAGAATCGCCGGGAAGTCCTGCTGGATGACTTGCCCGCCCCCCACGGCACCGTGGGCGATGAGCGTTTCTCTTCCAGCGATGGCCACTGGCTGGTGGCGCCCTTCGCCTGGCACGAAGACACCCCGGAGGCCCTGCTGACCGAGTCCGAGCTGCGTGACTGCCTGGAGCACACCCTGCTCAGCCTCTCGGAACTGCAAAGCAGCGTCCTGCTGTTGCGCGAACGTCAGGGGTTGGAACTGGAAGAAATCTGTAATCTTTTGGGGCTCACGCTCTCCAATGTACGGGTGCTGTTGCACCGGGCGCGTTTGAAAGTCTTCGCCACCGTGGAGCATTTTGAGGAAACCGGCCAATGCTGACCTGTAAGGAACAAGTGGCACGTTCCAGCGACTACCTGGACGGCCAGCTGAGTTTTCGCGAGCGCCTGATGGTTCGCCATCATCTGCTGTTCTGCCCCAATTGCCGGCGTTTCATTCGTCAGATGCGCCTGCTCCAGGCCACGTTGCGGGTGCTTCCCGAGCCGCCTCTGGAAGGCCTGGACGAACTGGCCGAACGCCTGGCTGCCGAGCACAAGCGCGACCTCTGACCTTTCCCCCATGCGGATGCCGCCGTGCATCCGCATCTGTCATCAATCGGTCATCCGATCGAAGGTGACAGCCCTGTAATGTCCCCCCATTCCCCCGCAAACCCTGGCGAAAGCGCTCTAGCACGGGCTTTTTGCCTTATTGCATTTCGAAGTAAAAAAGTTCCCCTGTAATTAAATCTTTATCTATCAGCAACCCGGCTGAAATAACCCATCGCCAAGATTCCCACCCAACACCAGCGGGCCAACCCCGCTTGTTTTCCAACGCTACAGACCACCAATTAGGGGAACTCTTCGATGATCCGTAAGCACTTCGCCGGTTTTGCCGCCAGCGCCCTGGCCCTGGCAGTAACCGCCCAGGCTTTCGCTGGCACCGTCACCACCGACGGCGCCGATATCGTAGTCAAAACCAAGGGCGGCCTTGAGGTTGCTACCACCGACTCCGCATTCAGCTTCAAGCTGGGCGGTCGTCTGCAAGCCGACTATGGCCGTTTCGACGGGTTCTACACCAAGAATGGTGATACCGGCGACGGCGCCTACTTCCGCCGCGCCTATCTGGAATTGGGCGGCACCGCCTACAAGGATTGGAAATACCAGATCAGCTACGACTTCTCCCACAACTCAGGCACCTCCGATGACGGTTACTTCGACGAGGCGTCCATCTCTTATGTGGGCTTCAAGCCGGTGACCATTCGCGCCGGTCGTTTCGACGCCGACTTCGGTCTGGAGAAGGCCACCAGCTCCAAGTGGGTCACCTCCATGGAGCGTAACGCCGCCTACGAGCTGGCCGACTGGATCAACTCCCACGAGAACGGCATGGGGCTGCAGGTCAGCTCGGTGGTGGCCGACATGGCTTACCTGTCCGGCAGCGTCTCGGCCAAGGACATCAACGACAGCGATGGCGACAGCGTCAAGCAGCTCAACGCCCGTGCCGTGTTTGCACCGCTGCATGAAACCGGCAACGTCCTGCACTTCGGCCTGGACTTCGCCAGCCGCGATCTGGGCGATACCGCTTTCGACTCGCGGATTCGTCCTCGCCTGGGCGTGCGTGGCATCGCCACCAACGGCGGCAACGATGCCGGCGCCAACGGCAACCGCGCTACCTTCGGCGGTGGCGTCGGCCTGAACGCCTCGAACCTGACGACAGCAGGCGCTTATGACAATGACCGAGTGTTCGGCGGCGAGTTCGCCTTCGCCAGTGGCCCGTTCTCGGCCCAGGCGGAATACCTGACTCGCAAGCTCAAAGCCGACAGCAACGCTTACAAGGACGTCAAGGCCAACGGTTTCTACGGCCAACTGGCCTACACCCTGACCGGCGAATCCCGGGTCTACAAGCTCGATGGCGCCAAGTTCGACACCATCAAGCCGGAAAACAAGCAGTACGGTGCCTGGGAAGTGTTCTACCGCTACGACAACATCAAGGTTGATGACAAGAACATCGTCGCCGCCACCGCTACCCGTGAAGTCGGCGATGCCAAGGCCAACATGAACACCATCGGGGTCAACTGGTACGCCAACGAGGCGATCAAGGTGTCCGCCAACTACATCAAGGTCAGCACCGACAAGATCAGCAACAGCGTTGGCGATGACAGTGGCGACGCCCTGGTGGCTCGCGTGCAGTACGTGTTCTAAGGCTGTTGCAACATCCAGGTAGAGCTCTTTCTCATCCGTTATAGCTCCTCTCGTTTTGACCCCGCTGCGGCGGGGTTTTTTTTTGCCCGAATACGGCAATACGCTGTTTCTGGAGTGAAGGTTATAGCGATCGAAGGACGCTAGTTAGCCCCTTGGCAGGCGTCAAATTTAAAAAATAAATAGCCTCTGGATAGTTCCCGTCGAGTTTATTTTCGCTGTTGAAATCCGCCATCAATCGTTCTCGCTACAGCCGTTGGCGAAAGTGCTCATGGGCCAGTCGATACGGGGCAATGGTGGATGAGGCGAGGGCGTCGATATGGTTTTTTTTCTGGAGTGATTTTCTTTCTTAAAAAATATTACGGCTTTTTAGAATGAAATTAGTGCGGTTGACAGTCTCGGAATGGCTATGGAAGTATCAAAAAAGATTTCAGATCAAGTATTGGGAAAGTTGTCTGAAAGATAGTGTTCTACACGGAGTTTTGTAGAGCTGGTCAGGCTGATTGTTGTCAGGGAAGTTAGAGCTTTAACCGGATTGTTAATACGCTGGTGGCCGGCGCTGGTTGGTTTGGTCATGCCCCGGCCCGATAAGCCCTTCAAGGAAGTGAAGGGTGGGGCAGAGTAATTAAGTACCCCTGTACCGGGGGTCGCAAGGGATTGCTGACATGACGAAAGTTGAACTTTACGACCCGACACTTCGGGACGGTAATCATGCGCTCGGGCACCGCCTTGGCCTGGAGGACATCAGTGCCTATTGCCGCGCCGTGGATGCCTGTGGGCTCTATTGCGTGGAGGTCGGTCATGGCAACGGCCTGGGGGCTTCGTCCCTGCAACTGGGGCTGGCTCCCCACAGTGATGAAGCGATGCTGAGCACCGCCCGGGAAGCTTTGCAGCAGACCCGCCTGGGGATTCATGCGATTCCCGGGTTCGCCAGGATCGATCATCTGCACATGGCCATCGAGCAGGGGGTGGATGTGCTGCGCATCGCCTGCCATTGCACCGAGGCCGATATCACCGCGCGCTACATCGACTTCGTCAAGTCACGGGGCGCCGAGGCCCAGGGCGTGCTGATGATGACCCACATGGCCAGTGCCCGGACCCTGCTGGAGCAGGCCCGACTGCAGGTCAGCTACGGCGCCGACGCCATTGTGCTGATGGATTCCGCCGGGGCCTACATGGAGCAGGACGCCTTTGAAAAGGTCTCGCTGCTGGCCCAGGAGTTGCCGGTGCCCATAGGTTTTCACGGGCATAACAACCTGGGGTTGGCGGTGGCCAACAGCCTGAGCGCGGTCAGGGCCGGAGCCCGGTTGCTCGACGGCACCATCAATGGCCTCGGCGCCGGCGCCGGTAATACCCCCCTGGAAGTGTTGTGCGCGGCGCTGATGAAGCTCGGTCTGGTGGACGAGGCTCGGGCCTTTGCCATGATCGTCGCCTCGGAGCAGAGCACGGACCGGATCAAGAACGCGCAGCCCCATATCAGTGCCATGAACATTGTCAGCGGTTTGTACGGAGTGTTCTCGGGGTTTGAAAAGCCGGTGTTGAAGGCCGCACAACAACATGGTGTCGCGGCGCTGGATATATATCGCGTGCTGGGCAAAAGAAAAGTAGTGGCAGGTCAGGAAGACCTGATTATTGAAGTTGCGATGAATCTGGCCAAGGCGCTGTGAATTCAACTGACTTCCCATAAGCAAGGAGAGCGCTTTATGGTACTTAGAGTCGCGATATTAGGCAGCGGTAATATTGGCTGTGATCTTCTGTTGAAGGTCATGCGCAGTTCTTATTTGCGCTGTGATTATTTTATTGGGCGCAATCAACAGTCGGCGGGGCTGGACTATGCCGCAAAACTGGGAGTGCGTTGTGATCATCGCGGTATTGATAAGTTAGTTGAACATCTGGATGAAGTTGATGTGGTGTTCGATGCCAGCAGTGCCCAGGCCCATGTGCAACATGCCCAGGTGTTGGAGGGGCAGGGCAAGTTGCTGATCAACCTGACTCCGGCCGATACCGGCGTCTGGTGTGTGCCCACGATCAATTCGAGCACGTTGCGGGATGTAGA
Organism: Pseudomonas sp. B21-059; assembly: GCF_026016285.1. Classification (NCBI taxonomy): domain Bacteria; kingdom Pseudomonadati; phylum Pseudomonadota; class Gammaproteobacteria; order Pseudomonadales; family Pseudomonadaceae; genus Pseudomonas; species Pseudomonas sp. B21-059. The sequence goes on from NZ_CP087201.1 coordinate 1,688,785, forward strand.
GAACCTCAACATGGTCACCTGCGGTGGCCAGGCCTCCCTGCCGATCGTGCATGCGCTGCGGCGCACCGGGCAGCACCTGAACTACGTGGAGGCGGTGTCGTCGATTTCCGCCCGCAGTGCCGGCGCCGCAACCCGGCTGAATGTGAACGAGTACCTGTGCACCACGGAGAAGGCCCTCAAGCATTTCTCCGGCGCTCCGAGCGTCAAGTCGATCCTCAACATCAATCCGGCCGATCCGCCGGTGGACATGCAGACCACGGTCTTCGCCTTGATAGACAAACCGGACATGGCCGAGCTGCGGCACAGTGTCCGCGTGATGCTCGATCAGGTGCGCCAGTACATGCCCGGCTACTCGCTGATCATGGAACCCAGCCTGATCGACGGCAAAGTGGTGACCATGGTTCGGGCCAGGGGGGCAGGGGACTACTTGCCGGCCTATGCGGGCAATCTGGACATCATCACCAGTGCGGCAGTCCGGGCCGCCGAAGATCGTTGCCGGAACTGAACCCAGGACGGGTTCGATGTTTATCTCAGGAGAGTGTCGACATGACCACGGTATATGGAACCTACGGGCCGAAGCTCAAGCGCCTGCCCGAGTGGGTCAAGCGCGTGACCGACTATGTCTACGAGAAGTTGGGCCGGCGGCAGCATTTCTACAGCGGTGAAAGCGCCTTCGCCCAGGAGCGCGGAGCGGAGTTCGGCCGGCGTCTGGCCCAGGGCGAGAGCCTGTACCTGCTGGGGGTCGGTCCCTTCGGGCACAACACCGGCGTGGCCCTGATCAAGGTCAGCGCCAAGGATGGCATCCACATCATTGCCAACAACGAGGAGGAGCGCTTCAGCGCAGAAAAACACTCCAACAAGTTTCCCCAGCACAGCCTGGCAGAGATCCGCCTGATCATGGCCAGCCGCAACATCAGCGCGCAGGACATCTTCTGCATTCTTGGCAGTTGGGACTACATCCGCGCCCTGGGCTTTGACCTGAAGATCATCTTCGAACATGCCCCCAGCAGCCTGACCCTGCTCAACCCGCGGCACGACCCGAACTTCAACCTCAGCCACCTGGTCAAGGGCCTGGGGGCGCCCAAGCGGATCTCCCAGAGCCTGGGCCTGGAAACCACCCAGCCGCTGATCGGCATGCATCACCACAACAACCATGCCTACCTGGCCTATGCCCTGTCGCCGTTCGCCCGGGAGCCTGAGCCGGTGATCCTCACCGTGCTCGACGGCACTGGCGACAACGGTGCCATCTCGCTGTACGAAGTCCGCGACGGCCAGGTCATCTGTCACCGGCAAAACCAGAGCACCATCGACTCCCTGGGCTACCTGTACGGCTACATCAGCTCGACCCAGGGCGGCTGGAGTTTCCTCAGCTCCGAAGGGCGCTACATGGGCGCCGCGGCCTGGGGCAATGCCAGCCGCCTGACCAACCCCTATTACAAGCGCCTGCGGCAGATCCTGTATTTCGCCGAGGAAGGCAACATCCACGTCAACCGGACCATGGTCAACTGGCACATCAAGAGCCACACCGAACCCTATGGCCAGCCGTTGATCGACATCCTCGGCGCGCCCATCGCTCCGGGGGACATGTGGAACCCGGACAGCGTGCTCAGCGTCGACGACATCGAGCATTCGGACATCACCCAGGATCGGGTCGACAAGGCCCAGGCTCTGCAACTGGTGTTCGAGGACGCGCTGTTCCATATCGTCGACCACCTGATCCGCAAGACCTGTGCCCACAAGCTGGTACTCACCGGCGGCACGGCGCTCAATTGCATTGCCAACATGCATCTGGTCCAGCACTTCAATCGCGACTACTTCCAGCGCTACCTGGGCCAGGACCAGTGCCTGAAGATCTGGGTGCCGCCGATCCCCAGCGACTGCGGTGTGGCCCTGGGCGCGGCGATACAGTTCGCCATGCGCAATGGCGCCGACGCGCGCAACGATTTCGCCAGCCCGTACCTGTGTGGCCTGGCACCGTCTACGGCGCAGATCCAGCGCGCAGTGATCGAGGAACAGGGGGTCGAAGCCCGCAAGATCGGCTCTCTGAACCAGGCCGATTCCCTGGCCGAGGTGGCGCGTTTCATGGCCAGCCTGGTGTGCAACAACGCCGTGATCGGGGTGTTCCAGGGCCCGGCGGAAACCGGTCCGCGGGCCTTGGGCAATCGCAGCATCCTGGCCAACCCGCGCAATCCCAACACCCTGGAACTGCTCAACTCGAAAGTGAAGTTCCGGGAGAAGATCCGGCCGCTGGCGCCCATGGTCACCCTGGAAGAAGCCCATCGGCTGTTCGAGCTCGATGAAGGGGCCAAGACCGACGACTACTCGGCCTACAACTACATGGTGCTCACCGCCCGGGCGCGCCCCGAGGCCCGCAGCCGGGTTCCGGCGGTGGTCCATGTGGACGGCACCAGTCGCCTGCAGATCGTGCGCCAGTCCCTCAACCCGCTGATCCACGCCTACCTCAAGCAGATGGGGAAACAGTGCGGGGTCGAGGCCTCGGTGAACACTTCGCTGAACGTCGGCAGCCCGATCGCCCAGACCCCGGCCCATGCCCTGCAGACCCTCAAGCGGGCCAAGGGCATGGACGCGCTGATCATGGTCGGCGCCAGTGGCGACATCTTCGCGGTGTGGAAAACCGACAGCGACTTCAAGCGGCGGCTGGCGGTGTTCGAAGCCCAGGCCCTCGACGTCATGCCTACCTGACAGGCACCTACTCACTCGAATTCCGGAGAGCATCATGACCGACAACACTCAGCCTCAGGCCACCAACAAGTACCGCAACAACCTCAAGGCCTTCGATTACGGCAACCAGTTCTGGGACGAATCCGAACGCAACGGCCTGGCGGGCATCGTCGCCAACCTGGTGGGGGACGGCAGCCTGGAAACCGCCGATGGCCATCGTTTCATCAACGTCAGTTGCTGTTCCTACCTGGACCTGGATTCCCATCCGAGCATTGTCCAGGGCGCCATCGACGCCTTGCATCGCTATGGCGTGCTGGATCACTGCATTTCCCGGATCCGCATCCAGATTCCGGCGCTGCTGGAGCTGGAGGCGTCGCTCTCGCAGCTGTTCGAGGCCAAGGTCATCACCGCCATTTCCGCCGGTGCGGCCACGGCAGGCATCCTCCCGCTGCTGGCGTCCGGGCACCTGACCCAGGGCGTGCGCCCGGTGATGGCCTTCGACAAGTTCGCGCACTTTTCCATGAGCCTGTACAAGCCGGTGTGCGGCGATGAGACCGAGGTGTTCACCATCGGCCACAACGACATGAACGCCCTGGAAGACCTGTGCCGCAAGTACCGCAAGGTCGCCTATGTCGCCGACGGCACCTACAGCATGGGCGGCCACGCGGCCCTTGGGGACTTGCTGACCCTGCAGGAAAAGTACGGCCTGTTCCTCTACCTGGACGATTCACACTCGCTGTCCATCGTCGGTCGCCACGGCGAGGGCTATGTGCGCTCGCACATCGATCAGGTCAATGAAAACACCATCATCGTCGCCACCCTGAACAAGGCGTTCGGCACCAGTGGCGCAGCCATCATGTTCGGCCCCAAGGGCAAGCAGGTGGAGGACATCCTGACCCGTTTCGGTGGGCCGATGGCCTGGTCGCAGCCGATGAACACCGCGGCCATCGGCGCCTCCCTGGCGTCTGCCGAGCTGCATCGCGGCCCGGAGCTGGCGCTGCGGCAGAACGCCCTGTCGCGCAACATCCAGCTGTTCGACGAGTTCATCCGCACCGAGCAGGCCGGCAATGCCTTTCCGATCCGCCTGGTGCAGTTGCCCAACGACAAGGTGATCCGCAGCGGTCGGCTGCTGTTCGAAAACGGCTTCTATGTGTCGCCGGTGTTCTTCCCCATCGTGGCCAAGGACAACGCCGGGTTGCGGGTCATGTTGCGCTCCACCATCAGCGAGGAGCAGGTGCTGTCCATGTGCGAACTGCTGCGTGGCTGCATCGAGTCCTGAACCCATCCATTGCTGCGAGTGTCCGGTTATGCAAACCCGTGGTTATTCAGTTGCCCCCATTCCCCGGTTGCCCCGTTCGATCCTCTACACCCCGGCCTTCAACCTGGAGCGGCTGCAAGGCGCTCGGGAGGCGGGGGCCGATGTCTGCCTGATCGACCTGGAAGACTCGGTGCCCCCAGCCAGGAAAGCCCTGGCCCGGGAGCATTGCCTGCAATTGCTCAAGGCTCCGGCGTCGGCGTCCCGGGTGGCGGTGCGGATCAACGAACTGCGCTCGCCCCAAGGCTTGCTGGACCTTGAGGCCTTCATCCGCCATGGCGTGGCGCCGGACATCGTGATGCTGACCATGGTCCGCGATGCCTGCGAACTGGAGATCGTGCGTGCCCAGCTCAGCGAGCTGAAGCACCCGGTGGAGCTGTACGTCACCGTGGAGACCCTGGAGGCCATCGACGCCATCGACCCGATTGCCAGCCAGTGCTCGGGGCTGGTGTTCGGCTCGGCGGACTTTGCGGCCGAGCTGGGGGTGGAAATCGGTTGGGAAAACATGCTCTACGCCCGCCAGCGCATCGCCAACGCAGCGGCGCGCTACGACATCGCCGCCATCGACACCGCCTGCTATCACCTGGACGACCCGCAGCTATTGCTGCAGGAAAGCCGGGCGGTCAAGGCCCTGGGATTCCATGGCAAGGCCATCGTCCACCCGCGCCAGCTGGCCACGGTCATGGAGGTGTTCAGCCCCAGCCCCGGCGAGCTGGAACGGGCCCGGGAGATCCTGCGTCGGGCGGAGCACAGCCAGGGCGAAATCTTCACCCTGGATGGCGACATGATCGGTCCTCCATTCATCAAGAAGGCCCGCAAGCTGCTGAACAATTTTACCCAGGAGCCACATCCATGATCTCGACCCTGCAACGGCTGGACAACGGTGAGTACCTGGAGTCGCCGGGGATGTTCTTCGAGGACTTCAAGCCCGGCGACGTGATTCGTCACTGGCCCGGGCGCACCGTGCTGGAAACCGACAACACCTGGCTGACCCTGCTGTCGATGAACCATCACCCGCTGCACTTCGACCAGGAGTACGCCAAGGACACGGAGTTCGGCAAGGTGCTGGTCAACAGCGTGGTGACCTTCGCCATCATCAATGGCATGTCGGTGCAGACCATGAGCTTTCGCACCCTGGCCAACCTGGGCTGGGATCAGGTGCGGCTGTCGGCCCCGGTGTTCATCGGCGACACCCTCTACGCCAAGTCGAAGGTCCTGGCCATCCGCCCCAGCCGTTCACGGCCGGGGCAGGGGATCGCCACCATCGAGACCGAAGGCTTCAAGGCCGATGGCAGTGTGGTGCTCAGTTACCAGCGTTCATTCCTGGTGCCCCGGCGCGAGCCCCTGGCCTTGCCCGCGGCCGAACAGGAGGTGCCATGAATTTTCTCAGCCTCGATCGCCAGGCCATGGCTCGGGCACTGTCCATGGGCGAGGCCATCGAGGCCCTGCGCCAGGCCCTGGCACCGGCCATGGCGGACGGCGTGCAAGTGCCGCCGCGAACCATCATGACCCTGGGCGACAGTGCCGAGAGCAACCAAGTGCTGGTGATGCCGGCGGCCCTGCCCTTGGCCCAGGCGGTGGCGGTCAAGGTTTCGACCATCACCCCGGACAACCCCCGCCACGGTCGGCCACTGATCCATGCCCTGGTGATCCTGCTCAGCAGCCAGACCGGGGAAATCCTGGCGCTGATGGAAGGCGCCCATCTGACGGCCCTGCGCACCGGGGCCATGGCCGGGCTGGCCACCGACCTGCTGGCGCGGCCCGCATCCCGGGTGCTGGCGGTGATCGGTGCCGGGGTCCAGGCCCGCAGCCAGATCGAGGCGGTCTGTGCGGTGCGCCCCATCGAACAGCTGTTGCTGCATTCCAGGAGCCTGGACAAGGCCCGGGCCCTGGCGGCCTGGGTCAGTGATCGTGGGTTGTGCCCCCAGGTCATGGTGACCGACAGCGTGGCCCGGGCGGTGCGCATGGCGGACGTGATCTGCACGGCCACTTCCACCGCCAGTGCCGAGCCGCTGGTGCGGGCGGCGGATGTGCGCCCCGGGACCCACATCAATGCCATCGGCGGGGTCGATGAAATGGCCTGCGAGATCGATCCGCTGCTGCTGGGACAGGCGGCGGTGTACGTCGAGGAGCGCGATGCCGCTCTGCGTGAGGCCGGCGAGCTGATTCAAAGCCTGCGCCTGGGGGTTCTGATGCCCGGGGATGTGCAGGAAATCGCCAGCCTGCTGGGCGGCTCCGTCGTCCCGCGAGGCACCGCCAGCAGCCTGTTCAAGTCAGTGGGCACGGCGATTCAGGATGTGGCGGTGGCGGCAGCCTTGCTGCGCTCGGCACGGACCAAGGGGCTGGGCACACGCGTCAGCCTCTGAAACCACAGCCTCTGAAACCACAGTGCCTGGGGCCCAGGCATGACAAGGATGAATACATGGCAGAACAACGATTGTCCGGCAAGAACGCGCTGATCACCGGCGCCAGTCATGGCATTGGCCAGGCCATCGCCCTGGCCATGGCGCGAGAAGGGGCCAATGTGGCGTTTACCTATCAGCGCGATGAGGCCGCCGCGGCCCAGATGCTGGGTCAACTGCAAGAGTTGGGGGTGAAATGCCAGGCCTTCCAGGTGGATGCGGGGGAGGCCAGTGCCGCGCCGCAACTGGCCGGTCGAGTCCTTGCCGGGTTCGATGAGCTGCATGTGCTGGTCAACAATGTCGGCATCACCACACGCACGGGGTTTCTCGAAACCAGCGTCGAGGACTACCACAAGGTGATGAATGCCAACCTGCGGTTTCCGTTCTTTCTGACCCAGGCGGTGATCGCCCACATGCTCGAACGGCGGATCGCCGGCAGTGTGATCAACGTGTCTTCCATCAGTGCCTTCAAGGCCATCAGCCAGATGGCCCACTACCAGTCATCCAAGGCCGGGCTGTCGATGCTGTCCAAGAGCCTGGCCTACGAGTTCGCTGCCCAGGGCATCCGGGTCAATACCCTGTCACCCGGACTGACCGCCACCCAGGGCAACCGCAACCAGTGGCACAACGATCCGCAGTTGTGGCGCGAACGGGGCAAGGACATTCCCCTGGGCCGCGCCGGCACGCCCCAGGATCACGCCGGCGCGGCGGTGTTTCTGGCCAGTGATGAAGCCGCCTGGGTGACCGGTGCCGACATCGTGATCGATGGCGGCGAAGCGACCCTCTGATCCATTCCCACCGAGGGCTTGCCCCCTCATGTCCATCAGGAAGCGCGATCCATGAATTTTGAAGAGCTCAATCGCCCGTTGTTCGATGTGTTTGGCCAGCGCAATCCGCAGTTGATCAAGCCCCAGGGATACAAGGCGACCCCCTTTCCCCTGGCCCTGTTTCCCGCCACTGCCTTTCAGGCGGTGGCCGCCGACCTGCGTCTGATCCTGGCGGCGCAGTCGCGGATGCTTGCCCATTTGCTGACCCTGCACAGCCGCGAGCACATCCTCGAATTGTTCAATGTGCCGGTTCAGGTCCGCGACCTGGTGGATTGGTCGCTGCTGGAAAAGGGCGGGCGGCTGATTGGCCGTGCGGACGTTCTGCTGAGCGAGGATGGCCAGTACCAGCTGTGCGAACTGAACATTGGGCCGGCCATCGAAGGCCCGCAGTTGCACGAATTCTGTGCCCGTTTCCTGGAGTCGCGAGGGGTGCAGCTCAGTGGCTTCGAACACGGGCAATCGCCCTATGTCGATCTGGCGCGGTTGATCCAGCGCCTGTGCAAGGAGCAGCGGCGCAGTCGTGTGGTGCTCCTGGATCTTGAAGCCTATGACCACTGGGCAGGCGCTTCGGCCTACCAGCCGTTGTTGCGCCATGTGCGTCAGGCCTGTGCGGGTCTGGAAGTGGTACTGATCAAGGAGCACCAGTACCAGGCGCAGTGGCTGAGCGCCGAAGAGGGCGCGCGAACCCTGGTCTATCGCCTGTTCCTGGAGGAGGAAATCGTTGATGGCGGCGATCTGGTGCGGCGTATCTGCGGTTCGGGCGCCTTGCTGCTCAACACCTTTGAAAACTACGTGAGCAGCTGCAAGTCATGGTTCTCGCTGTTTCATGAGCCGGCGCTGCGGGCGGTGCTGGACGCTGAACAGCGCGCCGCCATCGATCGCCGGATACCCATGACGGTGCGGGTCAGTGCGCAAAACCTTGAGGGTTTGCTGCAGCGGCGCCAAGAGCTGGTGTTCAAGCCCTGCAACTCCACCGGTGGCAAGGGGGTGATCCTCGGGGAGGAAGCCACTGACGAACTGATCCGCGCCTGCATCGGTCCAAGTCACGGTGAATGGATTGCCCAGGCCACCATCCGCCAGCGCTCCTATGCTTTGCCCCAGGCCTTCTGGAACCAGCCGGTTGAGCAGTTCGTGGTGTTTGGCCTGTACTACATCAATCAGCAGATGTCGGGCCTGTATTTGCGTTGCAACGGTCGCTCCAGGGCGGTCAATGTGTTGTCCGGCGGCATGCCGGGCTGGGCGCTGCCGATCACCGACCAGGAGCACCAGCGGCTGCTGGCGCAACTCAAGACCCAGGAGCCTGAACCGTGCCCTCTAGCGCAATGAACCAGGGCCGGGGAGGACAGGCTCCCCCTGGCGGGAGAAGTGGGCCGGCCCATGATTGAAAGAACCTTCAGCTGGGCGCGCTACGCCACCCTGCCCAGAGAGATCCATGTGGTGCTGTTCGGCACCCTGCTGACCCGCAGCGCGTTCTTCATGATCTGGCCGTTCCTGGCGATCTTCCTGTACCAGGACTATCACCTGGGGGCGACCTTGATCGGCACCCTGCTGGCGGTGGCCATGGTCGGCGGCGCACTGAGCAGTATCTACACCGGCTGGCTCTCGGACCGCTTCGGGCGCCGGCGCCTGATCCTGGCGGGCGCCTTGTTGAGCGCGCTGTCGTTCTTGCTGTTCATCGAGGCCGGCTCGGTGTTCTGGTTCGGCGTGGCAGTGGCGGGGGTGAGCATCGGCTGCTCGCTGCTGGAGTCGACCTGCAAAGTGCTGATCGGCGATTACGTGGAGGACCTGCAGTCCCGGGAGCTGGCACTGTATGCCAACTATTTTCTGGTGAACGTCGGCGGCTCCATCGGGCCGTTGATCGGCATGTTGCTGCTGTCCAGCGTGCGCTCCCTGGTGTTCGCCGTCTGCGCCCTGGTGTACACGGTGTTCGGCCTGCTGCTGTGGCGTCTGCTGCGGGACAAGGAGGCCCGGGTGCAGCGGCATGCCAGCGCCCCGACCCCCAACTTCCTGGTGGCCTTCGGTGCGGTGCTCAAGCATCGGCGATTTACCCTGCTGATGCTGTGCAACACCGTGGCGGCCTTCGTCTATGCCTCGTTCGACTCGACCCTGCCGCAGTACCTGGCGCGTAGCGAAGTGCAGGACCCGGTGACCCTGCTGGTGATCCTGATCACCCTCAACTCGCTGATTGTGGTCTTTACTCAGTTTCCTCTGTTGCGCTTGCTGGAGGTTTATTCCACTCGCTGCCGGCTGTTCTGGGGCATGGCCCTGATGTTAGCGTCGCAACTGGTGTTCGCCGGCTCGCCGGTGACGCTGTTCTGGGGGCTGGCGCTGGCCACGCTGCTGTTGAGCGTGGGCGAGTTGATTGTGTTCCCGATCTTCAGCATCGAGGTCGACCGGCTGGCTCAGGAGAGTCTGCGCGGCACCTATTTCGGGGTCTCCAGCCTTTATCGGGTGGGCATTGCGCTGTCGCCGATCTACGGTGGCGGCATGCTCGACCTGGTGGGGGGGCAATGGATGTTCATAGGATTGGCCGCACTGTGCGGGCTGGTCATGGTGGTACAAAACTACGCCGTCAGGTAAAGGGCAGGGTTGCCGCCTGAGGTTCGAAATCTTCAAGGATGAGGTGTATCCGACATGTCTGTAATGCGCATTCTGGACCAACGTTTCGCGGCCGCCCTCAACGGCCTGGGCGCCACTGACAGTCCGCCGGTGATTCAACTGGCCAGCCGTCCCGAGTTTGGCGACTTCCAGATGAGTGGAGTCATGGCCGCGGCCAAGAAGCTGGGCCTGGCGCCGCGTGAGCTGGCCCTGCAACTGGTGGAGCGGGTGGACCTGCGGGGCATCGCCGAGCACCTGCAGATCGCCGGGCCGGGCTTTATCAATATTTCCCTCAGCAAGGACTTCCTGCGCGAACGCCTGGAGCATGCGCTGCTGACCCGCAACCTGGGAGTCGAACCGCAGCCGGCCAAGCGGGTGATGGTGGAGTACGCCTCGGTCAACCTGGCCAAGGAAATGCACGTCGGGCACCTGCGCGGCAGCATCATTGGCGACGCCCTGGCGCGGATCAATCTGTTCATGGGCCAGGACGTGATCCTGCAGAGTCACGTCGGCGACTGGGGCACTCAGTTCGGCATGCTCCTGGCCTATATGAAAGAGGCCACCGATACCTGCCGGCAGGACTACGAACTGCGGGACCTGAACCGCTTCTACCAACAGGCCAAGCTGCGCTTCGATGAATCGGAGGATTTTGCCCGCCGTGCCCGGGATTATGTGGTCCGGCTGCAACAGGGAGACGCCGAGGTGCTGCGCATGTGGCACACCTTCGTCGAGGTGTCGCTGTCCCACTCCCTGGATATCTTCCAGCGCCTGGGCCTGTTGCTCAAACAGTCGGACATCCGTGGCGAGAGTTTCTACAACGATGACCTGCAGCCCCTGGTCCAGGCCCTGCAGGACAAGGGCCTGCTGACCGAAAGCCAGGGCGCCAGGGTGGTGATGCTGGCGGAGTACGCCAACAAGGAGGGCCAGGAGGCGGCCTTTATCGTGCAGAAGCAGGGCGGTGGCTTTCTCTATGCCACCACGGACCTGGCGGCGATCCGTTTTCGCATTCGCCAGCTCAAGCTCGACCGCTGCCTGTATGTGGTGGATGTGCGTCAGTCCCTGCATTTCCAGCAGTTGTTCCTGGTGGCGCGCAAGGCCGGCTTCCTGCCGCCCCAGGCGGATTTCGAGCATGTCAGCCATGGCACGATCAAGGGCGCCGATGGCAAGCCGTTGAAGACCAAGTCCGGCGAGTCGGTCAAGCTCGATGCGTTGCTGACCGAGGCGGTGGAGCGGGCCGAGGTGCTGATCGCCGCGAAGAACACCGGGCTGGACCCCGAGGCCCGTCGACACGTGGCCCGGGTGGTGGGCATCGGCGCGCTGAAGTACGCCGACCTGTCCCGTCATCGCAACACCGATTACGTGTTCGACTGGGACGCGATGCTGTCCTTCGAGGGCAATACCGCGCCTTACCTGCAATACGCCTACACCAGGGCCAACCGCGTGCTGACCCGGGCCGGGAGCGTCAAGGAGCAGGGCCTGCAGATCATCGAGCCCCATGAACACAGCCTGGCCATCGAGCTGCTGCGTTTCGAGGATGTGATGTTGCAAGTGCTGCGCGAAAGCCTGCCCCACGTGCTGTGTGCCTATCTGTACGGGCTGGCCACGGCGTTTTCGCGTTTCTACGAGTCCTGCCCGGTGATTGCTGACGAGCGTGTCGATGGTTCGCGGCTGAAACTCTGTGAACTGACCGCCCGAACCCTGAAGGAGGGCCTGGGGCTGCTGGGGATCGAGGTGGTCGACACCATGTGATGCTGTGCTTGGCCGAGGCGGGGCGCGTGCCGCGCCTCGGGCAAAGGGCTCAGGGGCAGGCGGTTTCGTGCAGGTACAGCCACTGCACTGCATCGTCCTGGACCCGGATGATCGCCAGTGACAGGCGCGAGGTCTGGCTCTGGTTCAGGCAATGGGTTTCCTTGTAGCGGATCGCCGCGCTGTGGCCTTCCTGCCACAGGCAGTGCAGATCGCTGACGATGATCTCCAGCCCCGCGCGGGTGCCCAGGGCACTGCGAAACAGCTGCTCCACCTGTGCCCGGCCAACCAGGGCGCCGCTGGTGGTCACCATCTGGAAATCCTCGGCGAACAGCGGCAGCAGTTGCTCGATGCAGGCCGCGCCATCCCCCCGTTGATCGGTGAAGACACGGTGAATCAGTTGATGAATCCAGTGCACGCTGTGCTGTGCCTGTTTAACGATCGAGTTGGGCATGGGAGGCCTTTTGTGGAGTGAGTCTGCCGAGGGCCGGCAAGGGAAGCAGGCCGGCCAGGGCGGCCAGTAGCAGGCTCAGGTGATAGGCCGCGAGAGCGTCCAGGTACCTGAGCAGGAGGTTGTAGAGCATCAGCAGCAAGGCTGCGCCAAGGCTGAAGGCCATCTGCCGGTTGATGTTCCAGATCACGCTGGCTTTGTGCGTGTCGCTGCCGCTGAAGTCCAGCAGGGCGGTGGTCTGGGCGGTGTTGGCACCGGCGCCGCCGCCAAGGCCCATCAGCAGGTAGGCCAGCATGATCAGCGGCAGGTCGGATGTCGCGTTGACCCAACACAAGGTGGCGATGCCGGCGCTGTGCAGCACCAGGGCGATGGAGAACAGTCGCGGGGCGCCGATGCGGTGGTAGTAACGCCCGCAGGCCAGCATCGCCAGCAGGGCACCGGCGGCATACAGCAGCATGAACATGCCGCTGTGTTGCGCGCTCAGGTGCAGGCTGTCCTGCAGGAAGAACAGGCTCAGCAGGTTGACGCCGGTGAAGATCCCGGGAATCGCGTGGTAGATGCCCACTGACAGGCCGAGGCGGGGATTGCTCAGCAGGTGCAGATCGACGATGGGCTGTGGGCAAGCCTGGCAGTGCCTGCGGTACAGCGCGGCCAACAGCAGGCCGGCCGCGAGGCAGAGCAGGGCCTGATGGGCCGGGTAGCCGCTGCCGTACAGCGACATGCCCAGCAGCAGGCTGCCCAGGCTGGCGCTCACCAGCAGCAGGCCGCGCAGGTCCGGTCGGGCCGGATGCGGAGTGCGTTCGCTGCGGACCCAGCGCCAGGACAGCAGCGCCGCCAGCAAGGACAACGGCAGGCTGGCGAAGAACACCCAGCGCCAGGAACTGTGGTCGACGATCGCGCCGCCCAGGGTCGGCGAGAGTGCCGGCGCCAGCAATGCCACGGCCATGATCAGGGTCGAGATGCGCGCCCGTTGCGGGCCCTGGAACAGGTTGAAGGTCAGGGCTTGCCCCAGGGGAATCAGCAGGCCGCCGGCCATGCCCTGCACCAGTCGCCAGAACACCAGCCACCTGAAGTCGTCGGCCAGCCCACAGAGCAGGGCCGCGCCACTGAACAGCAGCATCGAGGCGCTGAGGATCTCCCGGCTGCCGAAGCGTCCTGCCAGCCAGGTGCTGATGGGAATCACCAGGGTCAGGCCGAGAATGTAGGCGTTGGCCACCCAGGCCACGCTGGCGCTGGAGACCTGCCAGTGCGCGGCGATGCTCGGCAGGGCCACCGCCGACATGAAGATATTCACGCAGTCGATAAAGAATCCGAGAAGAAATACCACCGCCACTTTGTATCTGTAGGTCATGCCGCCTCCGTTTTGCCCGCAGCTTAGGGAGCTTGGGCGGAGACTGTCGAGGGGCCTATACTTGACGCATTGTTTAATGAGATTTGACAGTGAGCGAGACCTTTCACGGCCAACTGCACCGGGTGCAGACCTTTCTCGCGGTGGTGGACTTTGGCTCCTACACCCGCGCCGCGCAGTACCTGGGCATCAGCAAGGCCATGGCCAGCCTGCATATCAAGGCGCTGGAGCAGGCCCTGGCCAGTACCTTGCTGATCCGCACCACGCGGCATATCGCCCTGACGGAAAGCGGCCAGGACCTGTATGACGAATTCAAGGGGATTGTCGCCAATATCGATACCGCCTTTGACAACGTGCTGCACGGACGCAACCGGGTCAGCGGCAAGTTGCGCATCAGCTCCACGGCGGAGTACGCCGAGACTTTCGTGCTGCCGATCCTGCCGTTGTTCACCGCGCGCTACCCCGAGGTACGCCTGAGTTATCACTTCAATTCGTCGTTGAATGACCTGGTGGCGGAAAAGCTCGATCTGGTGATTCGCCTCGGCCACCTGGCGGACTCGGGGTTCAAGGGTCGCAAGCTGGCGGACTACGGCATCGCCCTGGTGGCCAGCCCGGATCTGCTCAAGGGCGTGGAACTGGCGCAGGCCGAGGATCTCTGTCGCTTGCCGTGGATCGGCAACAGCAATCTGGCGGGGCCGCCCAGCTGGACCTTCAATCATCCGCGTCGGGGCGAGGTGGAGGTGCGGGTCAACCCCGGGCATGAGTCCAATTCGGCGACGGCGATTCGCGCCCTGGCCCTGGCCGGCCTGGGGCTGGCGGTGCTGCCCGAATGGCTGGTGCTCGACGACCTGGCCAACGGGCGCCTGGTGCGGGTGCTGCCGCCGTACAGCCTGGCGCCGCAGCCGGTGCATGTGCTGTTTCCCAACAGCGCCCACTTGCCGCGCAAATCCCGGGTGTTCATCGATTTTCTCGCCGAACACCTGGGGCATTGAGAGGGGGGCAGGGTGCTGGCGGTTTCGGTGAGTCCGGGGATGGAGGATACTCGCCGGGTCGTTCGATCTGAATTCCGGGGACCCCCATGCCGCTGCAATCCTTGAACAGTCTGTCTGCCGTCGATCCTGTGCAATGGGATGGCCTGCTCAAGGACGGGCAACCCTTTGTCCGTCACGCCTTTCTCAGTGCCCTGGAAGACAGTGGCAGCCTGGGCCCGGGCTCTGGTTGGCAGGCCGAGCACCTGCTGCATGTAGAAGACGGCCGGCTGCTGGCGGCCCTGCCCAGCTATCGCAAATGGCACTCCTACGGTGAATACGTGTTCGATCATGGCTGGGCCGATGCCTGCGCGCGGGCCGGGATCGACTACTACCCCAAGCTGCTGACGGCGGTGCCGTTCAGCCCGGTGAGCGGCGCCCGGGTGTTGGCGGCGACCCAGGCGGACGCCTTCGAGCTGCTGAAAAGCCTGCCCGGTTACCTGGAGATCGAAGGGCTTTCCAGCGCCCATATCAATTTCACCGACGACTTCAGCGATCAGGCCCTGGAACAGCAACCAGGCTGGTTGCAGCGCCTGGGCTGTCAGTTCCACTGGCAGAATCGCGGCTACCGGGATTTTCAGGATTTTCTCGACGCCTTGAGCTCGCGCAAGCGCAAGCAGATGCGCAAGGAGCGCGAACAGGTGGCGGGGCAGGGCTTTGATTTCCAGTGGTTCGAAGGCCATGAACTGGACGAGGCACTGTGGGATTTCGTCTATGCCTGCTACGCCAATACCTATGCGGTGCGGCGCCAGTCGCCGTACCTGACCCGGGCCTTCTTCAGCCTGCTGGCCGAGCGCATGCCCGAGGCGATTCGCGTGGTCCTGGCCAAGCAGGGCGGGCGCCCGGTGGCCATGGCCTTCAGCCTGGTGGGGGGCGACAGTTTCTACGGCCGCTACTGGGGCTGCCTGGCGGAGTTTGACCGCCTGCATTTCGAGACCTGTTTCTATCAGGGCATGGACTACGCCATCGCCCAGGGGCTGCAGCGCTTCGACGCCGGGGCCCAGGGCGAGCACAAACTGATTCGGGGCTTCGAACCGGTGATCACCCGCTCCTGGCACTACCTGCGTCACCCCGGGCTGAATGCCGCGGTGCAGGATTTCCTGCATCGGGAGCGGGTCGGGATTCGCGCTTATGCCGAGGAGGCGAGGGACGCCTTGCCCTATCGGCAGGCGTGATCCTCGCCGCCGTTGCTCAGCCGTCTTCCTTGCCCAGCCAGCGGTAGAGCACGGCGCCGATCACTGCGCCGAGGATCGGTGCCAGCCAGAACAGCCACAGTTGCTGCAGGGCCCAACCGCCGACGATCAGCGCCGGGCCAGTGCTGCGGGCCGGGTTGACCGAGGTGTTGGTGACCGGGATCGAGATCAGGTGGATCAGGGTCAGGGCCAGGCCAATGGCAATGGGCGCCAGCCCCGCCGGGGCGCGTTTGTCAGTGGCGCCCAGAATGATCACCACGAACATCCCGGTCATCACCAGTTCACAGACAAACCCCGCTGCCATTGAATAGCCGCCGGGGGAGTGCTCGCCATAGCCATTGGAGGCCAGCCCCGAGGCCAGCTCGAAGCCGGGCTTGCCGCTGGCAATGAAATACAGCAGCGCTGCGGCGATGGCCCCGCCGATGACCTGCGCCACGATATAGGCTGGCAGCTCCCTGGCCGGAAAGCGTCCGCCCACCACCAGGCCCACGGACACGGCGGGATTGAGGTGGCAGCCGGAAATATGGCCGATGGCGAAGGCCATGGTCAGCACCGTCAGGCCGAAGGCCAGGGCGACGCCCAGCAGACCGATGCCGACATTGGGAAACGCCGCCGCCAGCACGGCGCTGCCGCAGCCGCCGAGAACCAGCCAGAAGGTCCCGAGCAATTCAGTCATGGAACGTTTGAACAAAGACATGAGTGATTCCTTGATAGGCCAACCTATCAACGCGATACAACTGTTATGCATCCCGCGGGTTAACTGCAGGTTCTGTCCCGGAACCTAGGCTCAGTACAGCAGGCTTTTGGCGCAATTCCAGCCCACAAAAAAACGCCAGGGCCCCTGGAAACGGGGCCCTGGCGTTGCGAGGCACAACCTTCTGCACCTGATTGCTGTAGCCGCTGCCGCAGGCTGCGACCGAGTCCGCAGGACTCGCAAGGCGGCCACCACGATTGACCAGGCAAACCGCTGATGCAGGTTCTGCGGCCCCGGCGGTGCCGATCGCAGCCTGCGGCAGCGGCTACAGATCAGTCGCTGCCGGTCAGTCGATGCCGACGAATCCTCCAGTCTGGTGCTGCCACAGGCGCGCGTACAAACCACCATGGGCCAGCAGTTCGGCGTGGGTGCCTGCTTCGGCAATGCGCCCCTGTTCCAGGACGATCAGGCGGTCCATGCGGGCGATGGTGGAGAGACGGTGGGCGATGGCGATTACGGTCTTGCCCTGCATCAGGGTCTCCAGGCTTTCCTGGATCGCCGCTTCCACTTCCGAGTCCAGGGCCGAGGTGGCTTCGTCCATGATCAGGATCGGCGCGTCCTTGAGCAGCACCCGGGCAATGGCGATGCGCTGGCGCTGGCCGCCGGACAGCTTGACCCCGCGTTCGCCAACGTGGGCATCGAAGCCGGTGCGGCCCTGGGCATCGGACAGCTGCGGGATGAACTCGTCGGCCCGGGCCTTGCGCACCGCTTCCCAGAGCTCCTCGTCGGTGGCATCGGGGCGGCCGTAAAGCAGGTTGTCACGGATCGAGCGGTGCAGCAGCGAGGTGTCCTGGGTGATCATGCCGATGCGCTCGCGCAGGCTTTCCTGGGTCACCTCGGCGATGTTCTGGCCGTCGATGAGGATCTGCCCGCCCTGCAGGTCGTAGAGGCGCAGCAGCAGGTTGACCAGGGTCGATTTGCCGGCCCCGGACGGGCCGATCAGGCCGATCTTCTCCCCGGGACGGATGTCCAGGTTGAGGTCGCTGATGACCTTGTTAGCCTTGCCGTAATGGAACTCCACATGCTCGAAGCGCACGCCGCCCTTGGCCACCGCCAGCTTCGGCGCCTGCTCACGGTCGGTGAGTTGCAGCGGCTGGGCGATGGTCTTGAGGCCGTCCTCGACCATGCCGATGTTCTCGAAGATGCCGTTGATCACCCACATGATCCAGCCGGACATGTTGACGATGCGGATCACCAGGCCGGTGGCCAGGGCGATGGCCCCGGCGCTGATCAGCGACTGGCTCCACAGCCACAGGGCCAGGCCCGTGGTGCTGACGATCAGCAGGCCGTTGAGGCTGGTGATGGTCACGTCCATGGCGGTAACCACGCGCCCGGCCAATTGGCTTTTCTCGGTCTGCTCGGCGATGGCTTCGCGGGCGTAGCTCTGCTCGAAGTGGGTGTGGGCGAAGAGCTTGAGGGTGGTGATGTTGGTGTAGCCGTCGACGATCCGCCCCATGAGTTTGGAGCGGGCGTCGGAGGCGTCCACCGAGCGCTTCTGGATGCGTGGCACGAAGTAGCGCATGGCACCGATGAAACCGGCGATCCACAGCAGCAGGGGGATCATCAGGCGCCAGTCGGCGTCGGCGAACAGCACCAGGGAGCCGATGGCGTAGATGGTCACGTGCCACAGGGCGTCGATCACCTGCACCGAGGAGTCCTGCAGCGAATAGCCGGTCTGCATGATGCGCTGGGCGATGCGCCCGGCGAAGTCGTTCTGGAAGAAGTTCAGGCTCTGGCGCAGCACGTAGCTGTGGTTCTGCCAGCGGATCAGGCTGGTCATGCCGGGGTTGATGGTCTGGTGCATCAACAGGTCGTGCAGGCCCACCATCAGCGGCCGGAACAGCAGGGCCACCACCGCCATCCAGGCCAGCTCCAGGCCGTGGTCGGTGAATACCTGGACGCTGGGCGTGCCCTGGGCCAGGTCGATGATGGTGCTCAGGTAGCTGAACAGCGACACCTCGATCAGGGCCACGAACAGGCCCACCACCAGCAGGGCGACGAAGCTGGGCCAGACTTGCTTGATGTAGTGGAAGTAGAAGGGCAGGACCCGATTGGGCGGGGTGGCGCTGGGGGCGTCGCGGAAGATATCGATCAGTTGTTCAAAACGACGAAAGAGCATGGGGGTCTTGAAGCCCGGGGTACGGGCTCTCCTGTTCTGAAAGCGGACGGGGCGCCGGGTAGGGCGCCGCCGTCGGGACAGGCTGCGGAATTCAGTCGATGCGCTTGGCCGACTTGATCAGCACCGGGTCCACAGGCACGTTTTGCATGCCTTGCTTGGTGGTGGTCTGGGAATTGACGATCTGGTCCACCACGTCCATGCCGCTCACCACCTTGGCGAACACCGCGTAGCCGGCATCGCGGCCCGGGTCGAGGAAGGCGTTGTCGGCGACGTTGATGAAGAACTGGCTGGTGGCCGAGTTGGGGTTGGAGGTGCGGGCCATGGACAGGGTGCCGCGAACGTTATGCAGACCGTTGGAGGCTTCGTTCTTGATCGGGTCGCGGGTGTCTTTCTGCACCATCTGCGCGGTGAAACCACCGCCTTGGGCCATGAACCCCGGGATTACCCGGTGGAAGATGGTGTTGTTGTAGAAGCCGCTGTCGACGTAGTCGAGGAAGTTCTTGCTGGAGATCGGTGCCTTGACCGGGTCCAGTTCGACTTCGATCTTGCCGAAGCTGGTGTCCAGCAGGACGTGAGGCGCCTTGGCCGGTTGGGCGGCCATCAGGTTGGCAGCGAACAGCACGGAGCCGGCGACGAGGGCGATTTTTTTCAGCATGGTTCAGTGATCCTGAGTGGTGGTGTCGACTGTGGTTATGAAGTCCAGCAGGGTGTGGTTGAAGCGCTGCGGCTGGTCCAGCGGCGTGGCGTGTCGGGAGTCCTCGATCACCACCAGCCGTGCATCCGGCAGCAGTTTGACATAAGCCTCTTTGACCGCCACCGGGGTGTAGTCGCGGTCGGCGCTGACGACCAGGGTTGGACAGGTGATCCGCCCCAGACGTTCCTGCACTCCCCAGCCGACGATGGCGTCGAAGCTGGCGAGATAAGCACGTTTGTCGTTTTTTGCCCAGCGCTCGGCCATCTTTTGCCGCAGCTCACCCTGCTCCGGCTTGGGAAACAGGCGCGGCCCCAGGGCCTTGCCGATGGCGGCCGGGCTCAACACCCGGGCCAGGCTCCAGCGCTTGAACCACTGCCAGTAGTCATTGGCGCTGCGTAGCTTGACCTCGGGGGCGCTGTTGACGATGCACAGGCTCTTGAGCAATTGCGGCTGATCCACCGCCAGCTGGAAGCCGATCATGCCGCCCATGGACAGCCCGACGTAGTGCGCGTGACCCAGGTTCAGGTGCTCGATCAGCGCCACGATGTCGGCGCTGAAGCCCGGGATGCTGTAGCGCTCCCGAGGTTTGTCGGAACGCCCGTGACCGCGAATGTCCGGGATGATCAGCCGGTAGCGGGCCGCGAGCTCGGGGATCTGCTTTTCCCAGTCCAGGGCGCTGGAGCCCAGGCCGTGAACCAGCAGCAGGGGGTCGCCCCGGCCGTATTCCTCGTAGTGCAGGGTGCAACCTTCATGCTCGAAATACGCCATGGCAGAACTCCTGTTCTGGTGGGTGGGACGTCAGGCTTGCTCGGGGGCGGCAAAGGGCGCATCCAGGGGCGCGGTGTCGAAGGTGCGCAGCAGTTCCACGAGGATCTGCGTGGCCGGGCCCAGGGGTTTGTCCTTGTTGGAATAGAGGAAGAAGGTCGGATGGCGGCTGCCGCCCTGGTCCAGGGGCAGGACCTTGAGCAGGCCTTCGCGCAGCTCCCGTTCGATCAGGTGCCGGGGCAGCCAGGCAAACCCCAGGCCGCTGCTGACGAAGGTCGCGGCGGTGGCCAGGCTGCCCACGGTCCAGCGTTGTTCGGCGCCGAGCCAGCCCACATCCCGCGGCTGCTGGCGGCCGGAGTCGCGGATCACCACTTGCAGCTGGCTTTCCAGGTCCTGGAAGTGCAGTTCCCGTTGCAGGCGGTGCAGGGCGTGTTCCGGGTGGGCCACGGCGACAAATTCCACCGAACTCATCTCGGTGCCCAGGTAACCGGGAATGTTGAAGCCACTGATGGCCAGGTCGGCCACGCCTTCGAGCAGCACTTCCTCGACCCCGGACAGCACTTCTTCGCGCAGGCGTACGCGGCAGCCACGGCTTTGCGGCATGAAGGCGGTCAGGGCGCGCACCAGGCGCGCGTTGGGGTAGGCGGCGTCCACCACCAGTCGCACCTCGGCTTCCCAGCCCTGTTCCATATGGTGGGCCAGGTCTTCCAGCTGGCTGGCCTGCTTGACCAGTTGCCGGGAGCGGCGCAGCAACACGCCGCCGGCTTCGGTGAGCACCGCCTTGCGGCCATCGATGCGCAGCAGCGGCACGCCGAGCTGGTCCTGCATGCGCGCCACGGTGTAGCTGACCGAGGACTGCGAGCGGTGCAGGGCTTCGGCGGCCTGGGCGAAGCCGCCGTGATCGACCACCGCCTGCAGGGTGCGCCATTGATCCAGGGTCACGCGGGGCGCTTTCATGAGGGACTCCTCTTGTCCTAAGCTGGCGCTCCTTATTGGAGACTGCCGAATGAGAAAATTCTGTTGTGTGTTGCTGGCGCTGTTGCCCCTCTGCGCCTGGGCCTACCCCATCGATGTCGAGAAGCAGTTGAACGGCCAGAGCATCGACTACACCACCTTTGCTACCGATGAAGACATCGGCTCCATCCAGTTGAACAACTACGGCAAGAACGACGCCGTGTGTTCGGTGGTGTTTCGCAATGGCCCCGAGGCGCCCCGCACCCGCAAGGTGGAAGTGGCGGCCGGCAAGAGCAAGAACGTGACCGCCAAGTTCAATCGCAAGATCATCAAGCTGCGCCTGGACCTGAACTGCCAGGCCAAATGATGGACTCTGGGCCGGCCCGGCGTGCTGCGTTGGGGCTGGCTCCGCTTATAAACGAATTTGTTGATTGGTTATAGCAGTTATTTGCGCTTTTTCATCGATATCACTCTGTTTAATCTGCGCTCCATCGACTTATGCATACCCCGATGGAGGCTTCAGCCATGTCCCGCGTCCTGATCATTGAAAGCAGTGCCCGCCAGCAGGATTCCGTATCCCGGCAATTGACCCAGACCTTTATCCAGCAATGGCAGGCCGCTCACCCCGGCGACTCGATCACGGTGCGTGACCTGGCCCGCAACCCGGTGCCGCATTTGGACGCCAACCTGTTGGGAGGCTGGATGAAACCTGCCGAGCAGCGCAGCGCCGCCGAGCAGGAGTCCCTGCAGCGCTCCAATGAGCTGACCGAGGAGCTGCTGGCCGCCGACGTGTTGGTGATGGCCGCGCCGATGTACAACTTTGCCATTCCCAGCACCCTGAAAGCCTGGCTCGACCATGTGCTGCGTGCCGGGGTGACCTTTAAGTACACCGACACCGGGCCCCAGGGCCTGCTCACCGGCAAGCGTGCCTACGTGCTCACTGCTCGGGGTGGCATCTACGCCGGCAGCAGCGCCGATCACCAGGAACCCTACCTGCGTCAGGTCATGGGCTTTATCGGTATCCACGACGTCGAATTCATCCACGCCGAAGGTTTGAACCTGGGCGGCGACTTCCACGAAAAGGGCTTGAACCAGGCCAACGCCAAGCTGGCCCAGGTGGCCTGAGCCCCGTTGGACGAAGCGGCGCTGCAAGATGGGCGCCGTTAATCCGCAGATAATCCGCCGGTGTTCAAGTAGCGCCTGCGGATCCCCTTCAAGCCGGTTCGCGCATCGAACCTCCCTTTGCACTGGTTGCTTCTTCAGTGCCGACGCCCGATTGCACGCCTAGCGAGATCGGGCTTTTTTTTGCCCGGGATTTCATCTGTACCGGCAAAACCGCTATCGTCGCCGCCATTCAAGATGAGGCGAACATGGGCTATCTACTTTTTGTCACTCTGATCCAGGCATTTTCCTTCAGCCTGATCGGCGAATACCTGGCCGGGCATGTCGACAGTTACTTCGCGGTGCTGGTGCGGGTGCTGCTGGCGGGGCTGGTGTTTCTCCCGCTGACCCGCTGGCGCCGGGTGGAACCGGCCTTCATGCGCGGCATGCTGCTGATCGGGGCCCTGCAGTTCGGCATCACCTACGTGTGCCTGTACCTGAGCTTTCGGGTGCTGACGGTGCCGGAGGTGCTGCTGTTCACCATCCTCACGCCTTTGCACGTAACCCTGATCGAAGACGCCCTGAACCGGCGCTTCAACCCCTGGGGGCTGCTGGCGGCGCTGGTGGCGGTGGCGGGCGCGGTGGTGATTCGCTACGACAGCGTCAATCCGGACTTCTTCATCGGCTTCTTGCTGCTGCAACTGGCCAACTTCACCTACGCCGCCGGGCAAGTGCTGTACAAGCACCTGGTGGCACGCTACCCCAGCGACCTGCCGCATTACCGGCGCTTCGGCTACTTCTACCTGGGGGCGTTGCTGGTGGTACTGCCGGCGTTCCTGCTGTTCGGCAAGGCCCATTACCTGCCTGATGCGCCGCTGCAATGGGCGGTGCTGCTGTTTCTCGGCCTGGTGTCCACGGCATTGGGGATGTACTGGTGGAACAAGGGCGCGTGCCTGGTGACCGGCGCCACCCTGGCGGTGATGAACAACTTGCATGTGCCGGTGGGGCTGCTGGTCAACCTGCTGATCTGGAACCAGCATGAAGACCTGGGGCGCTTGTTGTTGGGCGGGTTGGTGATCCTTGGGGCGGTGTGGATCAGCCGCCGCGGCTCTGCGGTGCTGGCGACTCGCTGAGGCAGCGATCCAGGGGCTGGATGCTGGCGGCGCTGCCGGGCTGGTTGTAGCCGCTGCCGCAGGCTGCGACCGAGTCCGCAGGACTCGCAAGGCGGCCGCCGCGTATGACCAGGCGAACCGCCAACACAGGTTTCACGGCCCCTGCGGGGCCGATCGTCCGAACGCGGCCCGAACCTTCGGCAGCGGCTACAGGTTAAAGCGCGTGCTTTTCTGGTTGTGGAACATGGCTGGCGCCCGCTATCGCCGGCAGCAAACCGGCCCGCAGATCGGTGCCGCTGGGCTGCTGGTAGAGGTTCAGGCCAAATTCCGGCATCACCGCCAGCAGGTAATCGAAGATATCCCCCTGGATGCGCTCGTAATCCACCCAGGCCGTGGTGCGGGTGAAGCAGTAGATCTCCAGCGGAATGCCCTGGGCCGTGGTCTGCATCTGGCGCACCATGCAGGTCATGTTCGGCTGGATCTCCGGGTGGCTCTTGAGGTACGCCAGGGCATAGGCGCGGAAGGTGCCGATATTGGTCATGCGCCGGCGGTTGGCCGACAGCGCGGCGACGTTGCCCTGGGCTTCGTTCCAACTCTTGAGCTCGGCCTGCTTGCGCCCGATGTAGTCGGTGAGCAGGCGCACCTTGCTCAGACGCTGTTCCTCTTCGTCATGCAAAAAGCGCACGCCGCTGGCATCGATGTACAGGCTGCGCTTGATCCGCCGACCGCCGGATTGCTGCATGCCGCGCCAGTTCTTGAACGACTCGCTCATCAAGCGCCAGGTCGGGATGGAGACGATGGTCTTGTCGAAGTTCTGCACCTTGACCGTGTGCAGGGTGATGTCCACCACATCGCCGTCGGCGCCCACCTGGGGCATCTCGATCCAGTCGCCGACCCGCAGCATGTCGTTGCTGGTCAACTGCACGCTGGCGACGAAGGACAGCAGGGTGTCCTTGTAGACCAACAGGATCACCGCCGACATGGCGCCCAGACCGGACAGCAGCAACAGCGGCGAGCGGTCGATCAGGGTGGCGACGATGATGATTGCGCCAAACACGTACAGCACCATCTTCGCCAGTTGCACGTAGCCCTTGATCGAGCGTGTGCGGGCGTGTTCGGTGCGCGCGTAGATGTCCAGCAGGGCGTTGAGCAGGGCGCTCAGGGCCAGGAGCTGGAACAGGATGGTGAAGGCCATGGCCAAGTTGCCGAGGAACAGCAGGCTGGTCTTGCTCAGCTCCGGCACCAGGTGCAGGCCGAACTGGATCACCAGGGACGGGGTCATTTGCGCCAGGCGGTGGAACACCTTGTTGTGGCGCAGATCATTGAGCCAGTGCAGGGACGGCTGGCGGCCCAGCAGCCTGACGGCGTGCAGGACCAGGTAGCGGGCCACTCGTCCGAGCACCAGGGCGATCACCAGTAACAGGGCCAGGCCGATGCCGGCGTGCAGGAGAGGGTGTTGATCGAGGGCTCCCCAGAGGTCCTGGGTATTGAGCCAGAGCTGTTTGAAATCCATGGGCTAAAACGATTCTTCTATGAGGCACAAGGGCAGGATTAGAGCATTTAACCCTGGGAAAGTTACGGTTAAGGACAAATCGGCTAACAAAAAACCAACTCTTTGCCACCGTTTGCACAAAGAAACTCGGCCTGCGCGCTCGAAACCGTTACCCTATGCAGCTGTTTTTTTGCATATCTTCGAGGTAGCACCCGTGTTTTCCCAATTCGCCCTGCACGAACGCCTGCTCAAAGCCGTGGCCGAGCTTAAATTTGTCGAGCCGACGCCGGTGCAAGCAGCGGCTATTCCGCTCGCGCTGCAAGGGCGTGACCTGCGGGTGACGGCACAGACCGGCAGCGGCAAGACCGCGGCCTTTGTCCTGCCAATCCTTAATCGCCTGATCGGCCCGGCGAAGATCCGCGTCAGCATCAAGACCCTGATCCTGTTGCCGACCCGGGAACTGGCCCAGCAGACCCTCAAGGAAGTCGAGCGTTTCTCCCAGTTCACCTTCATCAAGTCCGGCCTGATCACCGGCGGTGAAGACTTCAAGGTCCAGGCCGCCATGCTGCGCAAAGTGCCGGACATCCTCATTGGCACCCCGGGGCGCATGCTGGAGCAACTCAACGCCGGCAACCTGGACCTCAAAGAAGTCGAAGTGCTGGTGCTCGACGAAGCCGACCGCATGCTCGACATGGGCTTTGCCGAAGACGTGCAGCGCCTGGTGGACGAATGCCCGAACCGCCAGCAGACCATGCTGTTCTCCGCTACCACCGGTGGTTCCGGCCTGCGCGAGATGGTCGCCAAGGTCCTCAACAACCCTGAGCACCTGCAACTCAACAGTGTCAGCCAGCTGAACGAAACCACCCGTCAGCAGATCATCACCGCCGACCACAACCAGCACAAAGAACAGATCGTCAACTGGCTGCTGGCCAACGAGACCTACCAGAAGGCCATCGTCTTCACCAACACCCGGGCCATGGCCGACCGCATCTATGGCCGCCTGGTGGCCCAGGACTACAAGGCTTTCGTCCTGCACGGCGAGAAGGACCAGAAGGACCGCAAGCTGGCCATCGATCGCCTGAAGCAGGGCGGGGTCAAGATCCTCGTGGCCACCGACGTCGCCGCCCGTGGCCTGGACGTGGACGGCCTGGACCTGGTGATCAACTTCGATATGCCGCGCAGCGGCGACGAATACGTGCACCGCATCGGTCGTACTGGCCGTGCTGGCAACGATGGCCTGGCCATCTCGCTGATCTGCCACGGCGACTGGAACCTGATGTCGAGTATCGAGCGCTACCTCAAGCAGAGCTTCGAGCGCCGCACCATCAAGGAAGTCAAAGGCACCTACAGCGGCCCGAAAAAGGTCAAGGCGTCCGGCAAGGCCGTTGGCGTGAAGAAGAAAAAGACCGACGCCAAGGGCGACAAGAAAAAGTCCGTGGCCAAGGCCCCGACCAAGCGCAAGACCGCCAACCGGCCGAAAAGCGACAGCCTGGTCAGCCAGGACGGTCTGGCGCCGCTCAAGCGCCGCAAGCCACAGGCGCCGGTAGCTGAATAAGCCAGCGGCCAGCGGTAAACGAAAAACCCGGACCTGATCCGGGTTTTTTTTGGCTGGCTTTCAGAGCTACTCCGGGCCTCGATGGCTCAACTGGCCTTGGGTTTCCCGGCCCATTCCGGCATCCCGGGCAATCTGGGCCATGCCCCCGAGTTTTGGCTAAGTGGCCAAAGCTCGAAGAGACGCTTCTGGCGGATCAACAGCCCGCTGCCAAGAAAACTTTCCTGAAGATTCAGAAGCGTCTGATGTGTCGCTTGCCGGGGTCTATCTAGTATCGGCACCCGCTCCAGTGCCCGGATGATGCGGGGATACGCAGTTTGTCGGGGCGTTCAGCGCTTATTTGACGCCAAGATGGTGGCACATTAACATCGCGCGCCCTGTCTTGACCCTTGCTGCCCTTTCGAAGGACCGAATATGTCTATCCCCACCCTCGGGATGAGGTTGTGCTGTGCCCTGTCTTGCCTGCTGCTGGCCGGCACCGTACACATGGCTGTTGCCGCTCCCTTGCCCGCACCGACCTTCAACCCCGGTGACCAGGACCTGATCCGCGACCGGCAGAACCGCCTGCTGGAAGAACAGCAGCGGCGTCTCGAAGAACTCAAGGACCTGCCCGGCAAGAGCGCCGCGCCTGTAGCGCCCAGCGCGCCCAGCGATAGCCGCTGCTTCCCGATTCAGGATATCCAGCTCAAAGGCGCCGATTCGCTGTCCGCCAGCGAACGCGAGAGCCTGCTCAAGCCCTATATCGGCCAGTGCCTGGGGGTGGCCCAGCTCAACGAGCTGCTCAAGGTCATCACCAACCGCTACATCGAAAAGGGCCTGGTCACCAGCCGTGCCTACCTGCCGCAACAGGACCTGTCCAGCGGCCACCTGCAAGTGCTGGTGGTAGAGGGCAAGCTCGAAGGGCTCAAGGCCGCCGAGGGCAGCAAGCTCACAGCCCGCGAACTGAACATGGCCTTTCCCGGCAGCAGCGGTGAGCTGCTCAACTTGCGGCAGATCGAACAGATGGTGGACCAGCTCAACCGCCTGCCGTCGAACCAGGCGCAGATGGAACTGGCCCCGGGGCAGGCCGTGGGCGGCAGTGAAGTCCTGGTCAAGAACAACCCGCAAAAGCCCTGGCGCGTCGGTCTGTCGCGCAGCAACGAGGGCCAGAAGAGCACCGGCGAGCAGCAGTGGGGCAGCTCTTTCGAATGGGACAGCCCTCTGGGATTGGCCGACCAACTGGTGTTGCGCGGCGGCCACGACGCCGTCAGCGACCACCAGAAAACCTCGCGCAACGCCATGCTCTACTACAACCTGCCGTTTGGCTGGTGGAACCTCAGCTACAGCTACAGCCAGAGCGAATACCGCTCCCTGGCTCAGGCCGTGGGCTTCAACTTCAAGCAGACCGGCGACAGCCAGAACCATCAACTGCGCCTGGAGCGAGTGATCCACCGTGATGCCGTGAGCAAGACCTCGCTGAACAGCGGCCTGAGCTACCTGCGCACCAACAACTACATCGAAGACAGCAAGCTGAGTAACAGCAGCAACCGCCTCAGCGAAGCCCAGTTCGGCATCAACCACGGTCGGCGTATCGGCAGCGCCTTCCTCAACCTCGACCTGGGGCTGCAGGACGGTATTGGCGCCTTCGATGCCCAGCGCGAAAACCAGCGCGACAAATACGGCAATCGCCAGGCCAACGCCCGCTACCGCAAGTACACCGCCACCGCCAGCTACCAGCAGCCGTTCAAGCTGTGGGACGAGTCCCTGGTGTTCAGCAGCCTGGTCACCGGCCAGCGCAGCGAGGATGTGTTGTTCAGCTCGCAACGCATGAGCCTGGGCAGCCAGTCCTCGATCCGTGGCTACAAGGACCAGAGCCTCAATGGCGACAGCGGCTACTACTGGCGCAACGACCTGCGCTGGAGTCGCCCGGTGACCTGGGACTGGCTGCGCCCGGTGTTCGCCGAGTACGGCACGGGGCTGGGCTATGACCTCGGCGCGATCCGCAACGACCGCTACAACGCCGAGCAGCATGGCCGGGTCTCCAGCGACTCCATCGAGTTCTTTGCCCGCGGCAAGAACCTCGCCGCCAGCGTGACCTTTGCCCACTCCCTCGAACGGCCCGAAGCCCTGAGTGAACGCGAAGCGCCGATCTATTTCCGTTTGGACCTGTTCCTTTAATTCCGCTCTTTACCCGAGATACATGACATGGACGCTCGTCAGTTTGCCTTTCTGGCCCGCCAGCCTTCCGCCACCCTGCAAGCGCGGGATACGTTCTGGGGGCTGTCCAAGCGCGGACTGGCGTTCATCCTGGCCAACATGATGTTCTGGCAGCCC
Source organism: Pseudomonas sp. B21-059 (assembly GCF_026016285.1). Taxonomy (NCBI): domain Bacteria; kingdom Pseudomonadati; phylum Pseudomonadota; class Gammaproteobacteria; order Pseudomonadales; family Pseudomonadaceae; genus Pseudomonas; species Pseudomonas sp. B21-059. The sequence continues at coordinate 1,717,231 of NZ_CP087201.1, forward strand.
GTGGTGGCGATGGCCGACGGCATCGTGGTCAACGGCAGCGGCACCACACTGGGTCAGGCCGGCAATGGCGTGCCCATCGTCAACATCGCCGCCCCCAACGGCGGTGGTTTGTCCCATAACCAGTTCAGCGACTACAACGTCGGCCAGCAGGGCGTGATCCTCAACAACGCCGTCAACCGCACCCAGGAAACCCAACTTGGCGGGATCATCCTCGGCAACCCCAACCTGGGTGGCCGCGCGGCGAATGTCATCCTCAACGAAGTCAACGGCGGCAGCCCCAGCCAGCTCAAGGGCTACACCGAAGTGGCCGGGCAATCGGCCCATGTCATCGTTGCCAACCCCTACGGCGTCAGTTGCAACGGCTGCGGCTTTATCAACACCCCGAAAGCCACCCTGACCACCGGCAAACCGGTGATCGAGAACGGCCAGCTCCAGCGTTACCAGGTGGATCAAGGCAGCGTCGCCATTGAAGGCGCGGGGCTCAACGCGAGCAATATCGACCAGTTCGAAATCATCACCCGCAGCGCGAAATTCAACGCCGAGATCCAGGCCAAGCACCTGGCGGTGATCGCCGGGGCCAACGATGTCGACGCCAAGACCTTGAACGCCACGGCGCGGACCGCCAACCCGGCGGATGCGCCGCAACTGGCGATCGACTCATCCGCCCTGGGCGGCATGTACGCCGGGGCCATCAAGTTGGTGGGTACTGAGGCCGGGGTCGGGGTCAAGCTCGACGGCAAACTGATCGCCAGTGGCGGTGATATCCAACTGGATGCCAATGGCCAGTTGCGCATGGCCGAAGCCACTGCCGAGAAGGGCGCGGTGGCGATCAAGGCGCAAAGCCTCGATGCCCAGGGCGCGGTCTACGCCGGCACCGATCTCAAGGTGCAAACCCAAGACGACCTGAACAACCACAGCACCCTGGCGGCGGCCAACAGCATCAATCTGGGCAGCGGCGGGCAACTGAACAACCACGGCATCATCGAAGCCGGGGTCAACCTCGACAACAGCCGCAACCCGAACGGCGATGTCACCCTGACGGCGCAAAACCTGAACAACAGTGGCAAGAGCGTGGTGGCCAGCCGTGATCTGACGGTCACGACCAAGCAGACCCTGAACAACCAGGGCGGCACCCTGAGTGGGCAGCGCCAGGTAACGGTCAGCGCTGGGACTCTGGATAACAGCCATCAGGGCAAGCTGCTGAGCGCCGAGCGCCTGCAACTCAATGCCGAGCAAGTGCGCAACGGCCAGGGCGGCCTGATCAAGAGTCAGCAGTCCCTCAACGCCACCCTGGGCCACTTGGGCAACAGCGGTGGCGAGCTGTCGAGCCAGGGCAGCAGCACCCTGGTGCTGGCCGGCATGGACAACCTCACCGGCGTGGTGCTGGCGCAACAGACACTGGAGATTACCGGTACTGCGGAACTGGACAACCAGGGCGGGCTGCTGTCGGGCTGGCAGGGCCTGACCCTCAAGGGCACCGGCCTGAACAACAGCAACAAAGGCACCGTCTCCAGCCTCAAGGGCGGTGTCGACATCACCCTCAGCGACGCCTTGAACAACAGCCAGGGCGGCGCCCTGGTCAGCCAGCAGGCCCTGGACGTTAAGGCCGCGAGCCTCGACAACAGCTTCAAGGGCGTGATCTCCAGCGCGGGTGCACAGAGCCTCAAACTCAGCGACCGGCTGGACAACAGCCAGGGCGGCTCCATCGACAGCGCCGCCACCCTGACCCTGCAGGCCATGGCCCTGGGCAACCAGGGCGGCACAGTCAACGCCACCGGCGACCTGGAATTCATCGGCAGTGACCTGGACAACAGCCACGGCACCTTCACCGGCAAGCAGGGCGTCACCCTCGATCTGCTGGGACACTTGATCAATAACCAGGGCACGCTGTCTGCCGCCGGCCCTTTGCTGCTCAAGCGCAGCACGAAGGTTGAGAACCAGGGCGGCGAACTCTCCAGCCAGCAGTGGCTGCGGCTGTTCACCGAACACTTGGACAACCGTCAGAAAGGCCGGGTAGCGGCCAATGACTCGGTGTTGATCAGCGCCAGTGGCGAAGTGCAGAACAGCGATGGCGGCGAGATCCTCAGCCGCGAAGCCGACCTGCAACTCAATGCCGAGCGCCTGGATAACGCCAAGGGCCTGCTGCAGGCCAAGACCACCCTGGGCCTTGAGGTTGCCGCCGCTGCCGGCAACCAGGGCGGGCAGATCATTGCCCAGCAGGGCGACCTGACGCTCAAGGCGGGCCACCTCGACAACAGGGCCGGCAAGGTGTCCGCCCTCAACGGCGGCGCCACCCTGGAAACCGCTGCCGGTGGCCGCCTCGACAACCGCGACGGCGCGCTCTTCGCCCAGCAGGGCCTGCATATCAGCGCCAAGGACCTGGACAACAGCGCCGGCCAGATCAGCGCCCGGCAGATCGAGCTGGAACTCGCTGGCGCGCTGGACAACCGCCAGGGCCTGATCGAAAGCCGCAGCACCCTGGCCACCGCCGCCGCCAGCCTGGACAACCAGCGCGGGCAACTGCGGGCCCTGGGCCTGGTGAGCAAAACCCGCTTCGATATCGGCGGCACCTTCGACAACCGCGACGGCCTCCTGGAAACCGCCAACCACGACCTGGCCTTCGACGCCGGCGGCTTCAACAACCGCGGCGGCAGCCTGCTGCACAGCGGCAGCGGGGTGTTCGGCATCTCCATGGCCAACCTCGAAGACGTCGGCGGCCGCCTGAAGACCGCCGGCCAACTGACCCTGGAGGCCGAGCGCTGGACCAACAGCAGTGCAATCCAGGCCGACCAGTTGCTGGTCAAGGTCGACCACCTGACCCAGACCGCCGATGGCCAGCTCCTGGCGGGCAACGGCCTGACCGGCAGCGGCAGCCACTGGAGCAACGACGGCCTGATCGGCAGCGACGCCGCGCTCAACCTCGACCTGAGCGGCAACTACAGCGGCAAGGGGCGCCTGAGCAGCCTCGGGCAACTGGACCTGCATGCCGCCCAACTGGACCTGGCGGACAGCGCCAGCATCGCCGGCGGCGCCAACAGCACCCTGAAGGTCGACGGCGCGCTGAATAGCGCCGGGCGCATCACCGCCAAGCAGAACCTGCACCTCACGGCCGCCAGCATCAACAACCACGGCACCCTGGGCAGCGGCGAAGACCTGAACCTCACCGCCGCCACCCTGGTCAATGACCACGGCCTGATCTCCAGCGGCGGCAATATGCAGCTGCTGACCACGAGCTTCACCAACCGCTACGCCCAGGTGTACAGCCTGGGCACCGCGCTGATCGCCAAGGACGACCAGCAAACCCGCGCCGACCTGCTGGACAACCGTTCCGGGGATATCGAAAGCCTCGGCAAGCTGAGCATCGCCGCCAGCACCGTCAACAACGTCATGGACGTGCTGGAGTACACCGAGCACGAAAAGAGCGCGGCCAGTATCACTCGCTTGCCGTGTGAGTGGATTGGTTGCGACGACCGTGGCGGTGGTCGCATCAACGGCCTATGGGAAGTGGCCGAGACCGACCGCTTGCGGGTGACCAACAGCAGCGCCGCCGCCAGCCTCAACAGCGGCGCGGACCTACAGATCGACACCCAGATCCTGACCAACACCAGCAGCCTGATCACCGCGGCCGGCGACATCAACGTCAAAGCCGAGACCGTCCACAACCAGGGCCTGCAACCCCAGGAAATCACCACCCTGCGGCGGTATCAGAGCTACGTCAACGAAACCGGCAACGCCGCCGCCCGTGCCGCCGCGTTCAACGCCCGCAACAACCCGACTCCGTCTGCCAGCTTTGCTTCCGACCTCAGCGCCTTTATCGCCTGGACCGGGGTATTGCTGTCCTCCAGCAGCAAAGTGGTGGATGGCGACCAATCCTTCGCCGCCACCATCCAGGCTGGCGGCAAGGTCAACCTCAAGGCTGACAAAACCCTCGACAACAGCGTGATCCGCTCCTTCTACGAGTACGTCGGCGCCGGCAAGACCCTGACCGACACCGGCGTTGGCAACGGCTACTCGACGCCGATCCGGATCAACCCGCAACTGCCCCCGGAACTGGCCCAGCAACAGGTCAACCCCCTGGTACTGCCGGGCTTCACCCTGCCCACCAGCGGCAACGGCCTGTTCCGCCTCAGCGGCCAGGGCAGCACCTTGGCTCAGGCCCCGACGCCTGCGCAGATCGCCGGCCTGCCGGACGCCGCGAGCCTGTCCCGGCCGCACAAGTACCTGATCGAAACCAACCCGGCGCTGACCAACCTCAAGCAGTTCATGAGCTCGGACTACCTGCTGTCCCACCTCGGCTACAACCCGGACGAAAGCGCCAAACGCCTGGGGGACGGTTTCTACGAACAGAAACTCATCCAGCAAGCCATGGTGGCCCGCACCGGCCAACGCTTTATCGACGGCCAGGACAGCAACGAAAAACTCTTCAAGCACCTGATGGACAACGCCATCCAGAGCAAGCAACAGCTTGACCTGTCGGTGGGCGTGACCCTGACCTCCGAACAAATCGCCGCCCTGACCCACGACATCGTCTGGCTGGAAAGCCATGAAGTGAACGGCGAACAAGTGCTGGTGCCGGTGCTGTACCTGGCCCAGGCCAACAACCGCCTGGCGCCCAACGGCTCCCTGATCGCCGGCAAGGACGTGAGCCTGATTGCCGGCAAGGACTTGAACAACGTCGGCACCCTGCGCGCGGCTAATGACCTGTCGGCGGTGGCGGGGGAGAACCTGGTTAATAGTGGGTTGGCGGAGGCGGGCAAGGGCCTGAATCTGACGGCGGGCAAGGATCTGCTGAACAAGGCCGGTGGTGTTGTCGCTGGGCGTGATGTGGCCTTGACGGCAACTGATGGGGACGTGGTTAACGAGCGTACTTTGACCTCGCACCAAAGCAATAAGGATTCGTTCGCGCAGCAACGGGATTTTGTCGACAGTGCTGCACGGATTGAGGCCGCGAATAACCTCACCATCAATGCGGGACGCGATTTCAATAACAGTGCGGGAGTCTTAAAGAGCGCCGCAGATACTAGCATCACCGCTGGCCGCGATGTCAGCCTGACGGCTGTGGAGCAGGTGGTCGGCAATCAGCTGAACGCCAACTACCGTGACAAAAGTGTCACCCAGCATGGTTCGACACTTGAGGCAGGTCGCGACCTGTCCATCAGTGCTGGTCGCGATATCACGGCGATTGCCAGCCAGATTGAGGCCAAGCGTGATGTGTCGATGTCGGCTAAAGAAAACCTGACATTGGCTTCTGCTGCGAATGAGCAGCACTGGTTCAGCCAGACCAAGAGCTTCAAGGGGCAGGAGGATCATGGTCAGCAGGTTTCTACTGCGGTCACTGCAGGTGGCAGCGTGGCACTCAGTGCCGGTAAGGATCTGGAACTGATTGCCAGTCGGGTGAGTGCGGGGGATGAGGCTTATCTGGTAGCCGGTGGCAAGTTGGCTCTGGAGTCGGCGGAGGACACTGATTACAGCTTCTACAGCAAGACCAAGAAGAGTTCGTCTGGCAAGAAAAGCCGACTTGATGAGGTGGCGAGCACGACCAATATCGGTAGCTCCGTTTCCTCAGGAACCAATAGTGTACTGGTCGCTGGTAACGACCTGCTGGTAAAGGGCAGTGACGTCTTTGCGGAAAAAGGTGCTGCGAAGTTGGTGGCGGGTAATGACGTACAGATCCTGGCCGTTAGTGACTCCAATAGCGCCCGTCACGAAAATAGTCAAAGTAAAAGCAGTTGGGGTGGCCTGAAGTCGAGCAAGGTCAAGGATCAGGTAGCCGAGACCCAAACCACGGTAGTCGGTAGCGTCATTTCCGGCAACATCGTGGACGTGGCGGCCAAGCGCGACGTGATCGTAACAGGATCGTCATTGGTCAGTACTCGGGATCTGGCAGTTCATGCTGGGCGTGACCTGACTATCGATGCGGCCGAAAACATCTTCACTCGTAGTGAGTTGCATAAGCAGAAGAGTCGTGACCTGACGGGAGTCCTCACGGCTAACAATTTGGGCATAGACGACATAACAGGCAACCAGCATCTGTCGATCAGGAGCGGTAATCAAACCGGTAAGGCGGCGCAAACCACGTTAACGGGCAGTACTGTGGGATCGAGTGAAGGCGGTGTGAGACTGGAGGCCGTGCGCGAATTGAAGGTGGTGGCCAGTGATTTGGTCAGCACCAAGGAGATGAGTCTTACTGGTTCCAACGTGACCATCGCCGCAGGAGTGGAAACTGCCACCCAAAGCAGCACCGACAACTCGAAGAGCCTGGCGGTCGGTCGGGTCGTGGGTGGCATGATAGTCGATACAGTCAAGAGTATTCGTAATGACATCCGTGCTGCCAAAAATGCCGATGATAGCCGCCTGAAGGCGGTCAAGAGTGCTCAGGCATTGCTCTCTGCCTACAACGCGGTCGATAGCTTCAGCGCCGATGCGGCGAATCAATCCCAAGGTAAGCCAGCCAACAGCAGTGGCTCGCTTATCAAGATTGGGACTGAGTTGGGTTCGACCCAAAGCAAAAGTACTAGTGAATACAGCAGTGAAACGGCTAAGCAATCGAGCTTGACCAGTGGTGCGGGTCTGGTCATTTCAGCGGTGGGGGATGCGCCGGGTACCCGTGGCGATCTTCATGTTGTGGGTAGCAGCCTTAAGGCAAATGACACGCTGTTGATGGCGAAAAACGACATCACTCTGGAAAGCGCGCAGGACCGTGCGCAATGGGATAACCAAAATCGCAACAGCAAGACCAGTATTGGCGCCAGTTTCAATATTGGTGATCAGAACGGCTTCACCCTCGATCTCGGGGCGCAGATGGCCAAGGGTATGGGCAAGGGCCACTCGGTCTCCCAGGTCAACAGTACTGTGGATACTGGCCGGCTCATGCTGAAAAGCGGCCAGGACACCACCTTGGCTGGTGCGCAGGTACGAGCCGATACCATCAAGGCGGACGTGGGCGGCAATCTCAAAATTGCCTCTCGGCAGGACGAAGCCGAGCAGAAAAACCGCCAGATTAGCGGCGGTGTCGGCGCCAGCATCTGTGTACCGCCGTTCTGCTACGGCTCCATGGTGACCGCCAGCGGCAATATCGCCGGTAGCAAGATGAACAGTAACTACCAAGCGGTGACTGATCAGACCGGATTGTATGCAGGTAAAGGGGGATACGACATTTACGTCGGCGCCAACACCCAGCTGCAAGGCGCGGTGATTGCCAGTGAGGGCAGTGCCGACAAGAACCATCTCGACACCGGTCGTCTGATCGTCAGCGATATCAAGAATACCAGCGAAATCAAAAGCCAGTCGGCCAGCCTGAGTGCTTCCTACGCCAGCACCAAATGGGACAAACCGGGGCAACCGGTGACGCCAGACAGCGAAAGGAAATGGGCGCATTCAGAAACTGGCGGAACTTTGCCCTTGGCTCTCAAGGAGTCCGATCACAGCAGTACCCGTAGTGCCGTCAGCGAGGGGACGATCACCATTCGTGATCCGGCCGGCGCGCAGGATCTGGTAGGGCTGAATCGCGATACCCGCAATGCGAATCAGCATCTTGATCGGCCAGACGAAAAGAAGATGCAGGAGCGTATGGACCTGATCCAGAGTTCCGCGCAGCTAGCGAGTACCACCATAAATCTGATAGCTAAAGCCAAGGCAGATTCCGCTAAAGAGCAGCTAAGCAAAGCTAAAACCCCTGAGCAGCAGGCGAAGGCCAACGCAGCCCTTGCGGATGCTGCTAGTTGGAGCGTGGGTGGTGACAAACGCATCATGGCCGACATTGCCTCGGGCCTTATTGCGGCAGGCCTAGGAGGTGTTGGTGGCGCGACGACAGTTGGCATCGTTGCCAATACCACGGCCAATGACACCTTCACAAAGATTGGTGATTACGCCGATGCCCAGAAGCGCAATGCTACCGATAGCACTAGCCAAGCGGCATGGAGTGAGGGTGGCGCCGCCCGGGTATTGCTTCACGCCTTGGCCGGTGCAGCGATGGGGCTATCGAGCGGCACTGCGCAGGGCGGGGCGTTGGGAGCGGGTACGTCGGCAGCATTGATGCCTGCGATTGCAGAGGCTTTGGGCAAAAGTGGTATTGAAGAGCGCAATCAGATCGCTATTGCAACACTCATCGCTGCGGGGCTTGGAGTATCGGCCGGATCGCTTGAAGGCACTGCTGGAGCAATCGCAGGTGGCGGTAGCGGGGCAGGGGTCGAGGTTAATAATCGGCAGCATCATCGTGATCAAGAACTTCCGCTACTGAAGAAAAAAGCCGAGGAGCTGGAGCAGGCACTGGGCAAACCGAAGTCTGACGCCTTGTGGGAGGATTTGCTCCTTCTTGCCAGTGGCGCAGAAGTGGATGCTGTTGAAAAAGCTCGCTTAGAAGCCTTGGTTGAGAGGTGGGGGAATGACCCAACCACGGATTGGTTCAAGCGCGATCTGGAGGTTGCAAAAAACGCCGTAAAACAGTTGGCGGATCAAAAAATCCCGCTGACCTGGGCAGATGGCAAGCCGATCATTGCCTATGGCAACCCTGTCTATGCGTTCGCCTCGACGCCAGAGCAGTTTAATGACTCAGGTTTGTTCAACGGCCTTGGAAAAGGCCTTTATGGCGAGCTGACAGCGGCCGAAAAATGGAAGCAATATGGGAAGGATCAGGCTCAGGCATACAGCAAGGAAATCCTGGATTTTTCGAGTAACAACCTAAGCGCGAAAAATGCTGCTGATCGGATATTGACGCTGGCGGTAAAGAATACAGAGTCGGTGAGTATCATCGATGATGTCATCTTGTCTCTGGGCGGAGTGGTAGGAGGTAAGGCTACTCTCAAGGCGATATGGGAAGCTGTAGTAGCAAGGGGCGCGGCGAAGAAGGCTGTGGCGACGGAAGCTGAGAGTCTCGCTGCTCAAGGCGCCGCTAATGCAACTGGGACAAAATTCATCTCTCAGTCTGAGGCCAAGCTGGCAGGCTATAAACCCTGCTGTTTTGCAGCTGGCACTATGGTCGCGACTCCCAATGGGGAGCGTGCTATTGAAACGCTTAAAGTCGGCGATGTTGTTTGGAGCAAGCCTGAACAGGGCGGAGAGCCATTCGCGGCAGTTATCACTGCAACTCATGTCCGAACTGATCAGCCTATCTATCGCTTGGGTTTGAGGAAGGACGGTTTAGGCGGCGTCACAGCGTCGGAGACGCTGGAGGTGACTCCAGGGCATCCATTCTATGTTCCGGCACGCAAGGGTTTTGTCCCTCTTATTGAGCTCAAATCCGGTGATCGCCTGCAGTCGTTGGGAGATGGGGCTGGTGAAGGCAGTTCGATTACGGTGGCGTCTGTTGAGCTGCTGCAACCTCAGGGGCGAACCTACAACCTGACGGTGGACATTGGCCATACGTTCTATGTTGGTAAACTTGGTACGTGGGTGCATAACGTTGGGCCTTGCTATAGCTGTAATAATGGTAGTTGCTCGCTCCATGGAGTGGGTACAAACCCGCCGCACTCAGAGTTGTCTCAACCAGGAGGGCTGGCATCTACTGAGGGGAGTCAAGTGGTTAAGCCAAACGGAAAGTTGTCTAACCCCACTCACCCATTAGAAAAGCACGGGCCTGATGCTAGCGATGCATACCTTAAAGATAGAGTTAAAAATGAGTTGATTAATAGCAATCGCATAGGTTCGCGAACAGCATTCAATGATCGGGCGCAAATGGAGGATGCCATAGCCAAAACATTATTAATCAAGGGTCAGGAAGTGAGGTTGTGGTTGGCTTCCTCACCTCCTGCGGGTGTAACTAGGCCTTTCCTTGCTAATCCAGGGTTAGGGAACTTGGGGCGCGGATTTGAAGTCCTTAATAAGGGTGGTCCGGTTTCTAAAATAGTTAAACCTATGCCTAATGTTAATTTGGTACTTAAGTCTGATGGTAAAGGTGGTTATGTGATTCATACGGCGCATCCTGAGTTTTGATGGAGGTCAATATGGCTGAGTTTGAGTGGAAAGAGCGATTTCTTGATATGTTTGCGGCTACCGTGAATCAGCAGACGCTTGAAGAGGCTGCGGAAGATATGGCGTCGTTGAGTTTTTGTTATCCTGGGTTTCATGATGATTATTTGAGGACTTTTGATTTTGCTATAAGTGCCTTGCGTTCTGGTGATGCTTATCCATTTGAATGTATAAATAGAAGTGGATATAAGGCTTATGATGTTGAAAGTGCTCTTGAGTTGGTTGAGGGGTTGAGGGATATCTATATGAAAAATTATGCGGGGGGGGAGGGGAAGTAATTGGATATTGATTATTTTAATTAGCGATAAATATATGGATTTAATGGTGCCGTCTATGGAGGTTGAGTTTCTTCGACGTCTCAGAGGCAAACAGGTCGTCAAGCTTGTTAGATATAGCTGGTGGCCAGCTTCGGAAGTTGCCGCTCAATGTGGTATTGAGGATAGGTTGGCATTTTCATTGACGGCAGGACCTTTAGCTATCTATTTTGAGGGAGGCATAATCCTTGGTCTTTCGAGTGACCCCTCTCTGAATAGCGTCATTGTTTGGGATGAGGGTGCGAGGGCCGCTAGTCAAGATCCGAATTCATTGGGTCGAGACGAGGAACTGTTCGCTATTTCTGAGTCTGGATCGTTTTCCACTGTTTTTTGGAAGCAGCTTATTGGTTGTTGTGTAATTGATGTGACAATACTTAAGCGCGGGCAGATGAATGCGAAGGAGCTCCAGCGCCCCAGTGAAGTTGGCTTGCGTTTTAATTTGTCAGGAGGCAGGAGTTTTATCGTATCTCACGGATTGCATGCCAATTCTGATGATTTTTCAGTGCTAGAGGAGTCTCAGTTTAATTCGGTGGAGCTGGGGGAAGTTTCGATAATTTAACGCGAATTTTGATATCTAGGGGGCTTCGGGAAAGTCCGTAGATGTGCGAAGGAGGTGGAAAGGTGCGACGCTTAATAATCAAAGAGATGGCAGTTGGATGGCTATATGAAAATGGCGGATCAAACTATATCTGCAGGATTAAAGTGGCTTCATGATTTGGATGTTTACGATATGCGAAATTATAAGCCGGAATCGGCAGCGAGCTTTTGTTCTCTCCTTTAAGCGATTATTGGTCCATTGGGTGACGATGGGGAGGAGTCATTTGATATAGAGGTTTGTACTCTGGCGCGGATTGAGGGAGGTTGCGCGAAAAATGTGGTTGTTGTTGGAGGTGATTTTATATGATGAGACGGATTTCTCAGATGTGACTCTTGAAGATTTTGCAGGCGCCTTGCTGGAGTGGAAGGAAGTAATTATCTCGAAATATATGTTGGTAGGTGCATGCATCGATTTCTAAATTTCAATAGGTGAAGGAAATATGTCTGTTCTAGATCTCAATTGGCAACCTGGATTTGGTTCAGTGCTCACTTGGTTTGCAATGGATAAATGTGGGCGGATTGCCGTGATGGTGAACAACTGCTTCGGTGATTTGCCCAAGGCGTTGCTCAAGGTTGCTGCGGTTGAGTCACTGCTCGATCGGATGAATGAATATATGTGGGAGGAGTCAAAAGAGTTTTGTGATTATCCAATACCGAAAAATGGCGGTTTTGACTTGGACCTGTATTCCGCTTGTCGTCACCGAAGTTGTTTGTGCAAAAAGTCTATCGTAGGTGGTCTTGAAAGTAGTCTGGCGAAAATGGGTCATTACAGTGAAACGAATTTTCCTGTCAATAAGGGGCTTTTTGTCTATCACGCTATTGAAGGTAGCTACGAGGGTGAGGATTATCCAGTAGGGTACGATGGCAACACGGTGATGGGTGACTACTTTAGATATCTGCTCCCGACAGTTTTCGCGTCGATCGAGGATTTTCCTCAACCATTGCGCAGAGGCATCGCTGTTTCGGATCAGTTGGACTTTACAGTTGATCGGCTGCTGCACAACGAACGTATCAATGAATATCTCCCCACTCTGTACTCAGGCTAAAGGGGCGGCGTTGTACCGCCCCCTGTCTGCCTATGCCGATAGTTGCCCCTGCATCCGGCGCCCCGCCACATCCATCAAATCACAGCCATCGCGCAGCAAAATGCTACACACCAGCGCCAGTTCCTGTAGCACCACTGCGCCTTTGGGCGCTTCATCAGAAACCGCGAAGTTTTCCAGTAGTTGAGTCACAGCGCGAATGCGATACGCCGCTGCATCGTGCAGGACGTCTATGGGAGCTCGGGTATCGATCAGCAGTGAGGGAATGTTGCAGTCGTGGCCGGTTATAGCTTGATAACGCGTCATTTATTGAGCCTCTTTAGTTTGACTGAGGACTCTGTAGATCAGGTCGCCAAACCCGGTCGTCCTTTCAACGACCCCTCGACTATATCCAGCGTTCCCCCTGTCCTTAAAGCCCCATTCCTACTGGATCGTCTGCTTCTGCCGTAAGGCAATTCCTAATTTGCCGAGCGTATCTTTTCGAGCCGGTCCGGGGCGATTTTCCTGGCTTACAATGCCGCCGCTTATCGCCATGCCACAGTTGGTTTTCAGGTGGCGGTGCGTTGTTGAAAACCTTCTCAAGGAAGATCCGTCATGCGTCTGTTGTCTCTGCTGTTCACCCTCGTTCTGCTCGCCGGTTGTGCCTCCACCCCGGACTATTACATCTCGCCCAAACCAGTACAGATTCCCGCTACCGCCACTTACTGGATCGATACCTTCAACCTGCAGTTGGTCGGCGAGAGCGAGCGCTTTCTGCCCGAGGACAAGTTGCGCCAGCAACTGGGCATGGAGTTGATCCGGCAATTGGGCAATGCCAATCGCTACGCCGCCACCAAGGACAGCGCCGACTACCTGCTGGATGTGAATGCGGTGTACAAGCGCCGCCTCAGTGATTCCAAGGGTGGGCTGGTGTCGATGGTTGTCGATGACAATACGATCCTGGCCAGTGTCGATTTCGGCTACAAGGTTCAGGTCAGGCGCGACGGCGCCGAGGTGCTGCATTTCGCTCAGGAGCGCAATGGTTTGCAGCCTGCCGGGGCCATGGGTCAGTTGCGCAATATGAAGACCATGTTGGGGGCGATCACCAACAGCGGTAATTCTGATGTGGAGAACTTTTACATTCGCGCTCTGCCGAAGTTCATCGTTCGTGATATCACGGCCATTCCTTCTCGTTGAGTGGGTGTGTAGCGGGATTGTAGGAGCGAGCTCGCTCCTACATGGGGATCAACGTGCTTTTTGGGTTACAGCTTCTTCACCGGAATGCAGATCTCACACTCCAGCTCTCCCGTCTTGAGGTCGTAGTACGCATCCGCCGGGTAGCGCTCGAAGGCCGGGCGTGGGTCGAACTGCAGGCCGCTCTTGGGTAGCCAGTCGCGGCACAGTTCGATCCAGGCGTCGGCGATAGCTGGGCCCAAGCCGCGGAAGTGGGCCACGGCGTACAGGCCGCCGGGCAGGGTGGTGACGACGGCGGGGGCGCTGGCCTTGAAGTCCTTGGGCACTTCGACGCAGGCGTCGTAGCGGCATTTGTCGGCGGGGGTGAGGTCCGGGTCGTCGTGGCCGATGCCATAGCGCACGTGGTTGAACAGCTGGTGTTCGAGCATCCAGGGCATGGCGGTTTCGCGCCAGAACAGGCCGATGCCGGGCCCGTAGGCGCCGATGTAGCGCAGGTAGGCCACGCGGGTGGCGGGCAGTTGCTGCAGGGTGACGTTCATGCTGGTTTCCTTCAGATGAATGAAGGCGTCAGGATCGTCGAAGGCCGGGATGTGGGTCTGATCAGGATTGCTCAATTCACGCAGGCGGCGTTCGCGGATGTCGTCGAGGCGGCGGTGCCAGCGTTTGGGTTCGGTGTCGCGCCAGGTGCTGGGTGAGACCGAGAAGTGTTGCTTGAAGGCCCGGGAGAAGGCTTCGCCGGAGCCGAAGCCGACATCCATGGCGATTTCCAGGATTGAGGCTTCGGGGCGGCTGGCCATCAGATAAGCCCCACAGGCCAGGCGCCGACGCCGCAGGTAGGCCCCGAGGGGCTCTCCGACCCAGGCGCTGAACAGGCGGTGGAAGTGGTAGGGCGAGAAATGCGCCACCCGCGCCAGATCAGCCAGCTCCAGGGGCTGGTCCAGGTGTTGGTCGATATGCTCCAGCACCCGGCTCATGCGCAGGGTGTATTCGTGGAGGCTGTGGTAGGCGGCGCTCATGTTTGCAGATTAGTTGGCTGTGGGGCGGACGTTGCAGTCTGCCGCAGATTTGTGCCGTTTGTGAGAGCGAATCGCCTGTCGGTACGATTCGCCGGCAGCCGGCTCCTACAAACGCCCCGTAGCCGGCTTGCCGGTGAACACGATCTTAAGCATCACCACAGCACTGGTGGCTTCCCTTGCCTTCGGGTGTCTGTTCGTAGCGGTCATGGAGGCGGACCCAGTCCATGATCTGCTCTTCATTGCGCCCTTTGGGCGTCAGATCGAGGAAGTTATAGGCTCCCACCAGCAGGTCCAGTCCGCGGGCATAGGTGGAGTAGGTGTGAAAAATCTCACCCTGATCGTTGCGATAGAACAGGCTCAGGCCGGGCAACTCGGCTTCATCGCCACTGGCCTGTTCATAGTTGTAGGTCGCGGTGCCCGCGGCTAGCTGCTGGGCGCTGAGGCTGACACCGAAGTCCTGATTGAAGTCGTCACCGGCACTGGAATACCAGTCGAAGCGCCAGCCCATGCGTCGACGGAAGCTCTGGAATTGGGCATAGGGCGCGTGGGAGACAGCCACCAGCGTTACGTCGTGATGGGCCAGGTGCAGGTTGGCGCCGTCGAAGTGGTCCGCAAGAAAGGAGCAGCCCTTGCAGCCTTCTTCCCAGCCGGCGCCGAACATGAAGTGGTAGACCAGCAACTGGCTACGCTCGCCGAACAGTTGCGCCAGGCTCAGTGCTCCGTCGGGGCCTTGAAAGCGGTAGGGCTTGTCGATCTTGACCCAGGGCAACGCCCGTCGCTCGGCACTGAGCTGGTCGCGCTGGCGGGTAAAGGCCTTTTCATGGATCAGGTGCTGCTTGCGTGCGAGCAGCCATTGTTCCCGGGAGACCACGGGGTGATCGGTAGTGCTCATGGCGTTTCTCCTCAAGGCAGGGGGCATGGGTCTTACACACGCTAGTCGTTTGGCGCAGGGCTGGATCGACAAGCTGCCCAGCGGTTTTCCGATCAGGGGTCAGGCTGGCGCGGCGTATTTCCTGAACGGCTGAAAACCCGGTCGGTCACAACCTATGAACGGCATTTCATTCTCATGTCTGGAGGTTGAACCGCAATGACCACATATAACTGGGATCTGATTGAGCGACTGCTGCACGAAGTGCAGAACGGCGCCGGCCACAGTTTCACGCCTCGCCCCTACGCCGAGCAGCATGCGGCGGCCAAGGAGGCGGAGGGTGAGCCCACCGGCAATCTGGATGAACTGAAAGTCACCGCCACCCAGTACGAAAAGTTGCTGCTGGACCGGGGTTTTATTGAAACCAGGCCCGAGGAAGAAGGCGGCAACGGCGAGAACTTTGTACTGACGCCTCGCGGCTCAAGCCTGCTGTGTCTGATCGACAGCAGTATTCCGGGCAACGATCACCCGCGTCAGGTGCTGGATGAACAGGCTGATGCCCTGGCTGCGGATACCTTTGACGAGGTGGCCTCCAAGGCGCAGATCGCCTAGTTTCGCGATGCTAGCCCTGACTCGCGTTCTGCAGGCATTTCAGGGCGGCGAAGTCCTTGCGTACACCGTCGATTTTCTTCAGCAGGTGCTGGCGTTGGTCCACGCTGCTGGCGGCCATCAAGTCAACCAACAGGCTGCGTGCGGCCTGTTCGGTGTGGGCGTAGGCCTGGCGGTAGTCGTCTGTCCATAAACTCTCGCGGTTGATCAGCAACTGCTCGATGCGCTGTGGGAAATCGCTGTCTCGGCGTTGCGCCACCGCGGCGCTGAATTGCGTCTGCCAATGGACGCGATTGGCGATCCACTGCTGGTTCTGCTCTCCCAGGGAGGCAGACCATTGCTCGATTCGTTGTTGCTGGCTGGGGGTCAGGGGGCCGAGCCAGGCATTCAGACGCTTGCTCATGCGCTGACTGCGCTGCTGGATCTGTTGCGCCAATGATGGCGTGAGGTACTGCTCGCGGTGTTCTTGCTGGTCCTTGGCGAAGGCGTTGTTCATCTCTTTGACTTGCCCGTCGTCCAGGCCCTGGAGCAGTTCTACAGCGGAAGGGGTGATCTGCCTTACAGTCTCGGCGATGGCCTGCTTGGCTTCCCGGGTTCGTGCTTGCAGGTCCTGATCACTGACCTGATTGCTCTGCACCATCAGTTGCAGGCGATCGAGCCAGTCCAGATAGCCGGGCAACTGGGTGCTGCAATGCCAGCTCAGGTGCTGCTGCAGACGCTGGTTGAACCAGCTTTTCTGCTCGCTGTTCATGTCCAGGTAGTCGTTGAGGGTCCAGGGGATGATTACATCCAGGTTGCGATAGGCCAGGCCGACTCGGCTGCAGGCGCCGAGCAGCAGGCTGAGGATCAGCAACGAGATAAGCAGGGGCCACTGGCGCACCATGTTCGAGTCCTTGCGAGTTCGGGTTCCTGCATCTGAACCCGGAAGGCTGCCAGCCGTTCAGTCGCAGGGCGGAAGGCCGGCAGTGATGAACTGGGAGTTGGCTGAAACTATTGATCCAGAGAGCTGAAAGGATAGCGGCCAGGAACAGCGGATAAGGGCCGTTGGTCGACTTTTAGTGCTAGGGGGAGGAGAGAAGGGGTGCCAGTCCTAGCGCTTTGAGGGCAAAGCGCTAAGGGACCAGGATAATGCGGGGGAATTACTTTTTGCCGAGGCTGATCTGCTTGGATGGGCCGAAAGTCTGGCCGCTGACGCCTTTGGCAATTTGCTGGATTTCGCCGCCCGATTTCAGGAAGGCCGCGATTTGTTCGTTGATCGATTCGCTGGTTTCAACGGCGGGAGCTGGTTTTGCTTTGCTGTTGGAGGCTTTTACTCGCATGGCGGCCATTTAACCTTTTGGAAAATTAATTTGGCCAGGCATCTTATCAGAAATACTTGACAATTGCTTGGTAAATATCCTCTGAAACAAAGGGTCGTTTTTTGGGCTTTTTCCTTAAGTTGATCTTGCTGACATCTTCCTAAGTGGCTGTTTTAAATAAAGACCCGTTACTGAAAATGCGGCCTGGTGGCTGTTTGCCCTTACCCGGCAGGTCGCTGTTGGCCTGACGAATGGCCGCTTGAGCGCCAGTGATGCTAGAAAAACCAAGGCTCTTCACGGAATTTTCCGGTCCGGGACTCAGGAGCGCCAACCTGGGCGTGGAAAACAGGTAGAATGCCGCCCACGCAATGAGGGTATTGGAAATGGCTTTAGTCGGGCGCTACAACAGTTTGCAAGTGGTTAAACACACTAACTTTGGTTTGTATCTGGACGGAGGGGCGGACGGCGAAATATTGCTGCCCAATCGTTATATTCCCAAGGACATTCCCAGTGAAGATGAAGACTGGTTGAATGTTTTTGTTTATCTGGACAGTGCCGACAAGTTAATCGCAACTACCGAAAAGCCGAAAGTTCAAGTTGGCGAGTTTGCCAGTCTTAAAGTCGTCGAAGTTAACAGTATCGGGGTATTCCTGGATTGGGGATTGCCCAAGGACCTGCTGCTGCCCTACTCGGAAGAGAAGCGCCAGATGAATGCCGGCGAGTACTGCGTGGTGCATGTCTATCTGGACAAGCACACCCGTCGTATCACGGCCACGGCTCGCCTGGACCGCTACCTGGACAAGACTCCGGCCAACTACAAGGTTGGTCAGGAAGTCGACCTGTTGGTGGCTGAATCCACCGACATGGGTTTCAAGGCGATCATCAACAACAAGCACTGGGGCCTGATTCACAAGAACGAAGTGTTCAAGTTCCTGCGCTCCGGCATGCAAGAGAAGGGGTTCATCAAGGAAGTGCGGGCCGATGGCAAGATCAGCCTGAGCCTGCAACCGGTGGGTGAAGAAGCGGCCACCAGCCTGAACTCGAAGATCCTCGCCAAGTTGCGCGAAAACAATGGCTCTCTGGCGGTCAGCGACAAGAGCGATCCGGCCTTGATCAGCAGTTTGTTCGGGGTCAGCAAAGGCAACTTCAAGAAGGCCATCGGCGCGCTCTATAAACAGGGCCAGATTGTCATTCACGCAGATCGTATCGAGCTAAGCTGATTCTTGTTTCGCTCTGGGGTGGATGTGCTTAAAGCCCCACCTCTTCTATGTCTCGTGTTGCTTGTCTTTCCTTGTGCGGCCGGCCTTGCAGCACGACGGCTGGGCGCGCGCCTGGAGGCGTTGTCTTTTCCACAGCGGGTAGCTGTCATGTCGATGAATCAATCTGAGGGACTGCGGTGAGCATCGAGCGGCGCAACGCCGATGGTTTTGCCCTGCAGGTGATGCTGGGGTTGTGCCTGATCTGGGGCGTGCAGCAGGTGATGATCAAATGGGCGGCGGCGGATATTGCCCCGGTGATGCAGGCGGCTGCTCGTTCCGGGATTTCGGCGCTGCTGGTGGCCCTGCTGATGTGCTGGAAAGGGGGCTGGTCCCAGGTCTCCAGTACCTGGCGCGGCGGTTTACTGGCCGGCGCCCTGTTCGGCCTGGAGTTCCTGTTCATTGCCGAGGGGCTGAAGCTGACGAGCGCCGCGCATATGTCGGTGTTCCTCTACACCGCCCCGATCTTCACTGCCCTTGGGGTCAATTGGTTGCTGCCCAGTGAGCGGCTGCGGCCGTTGCAATGGTTGGGGATCATCCTTGCTTTCATTGGCATCAGCATCGCCTTTGCCGGTGGAATCTCCCTGGACAATCTGGATCGGCGCATGCTCCTGGGCGATGTATTGGGATTACTGGCGGGGCTGGCCTGGGGCGCGACCACGGTGGTGGTACGCGCCTCGCGATTGTCGGAAGCGCCAGCCACACTGACCCTGTTCTATCAGTTGATCGTCGGGTTCGTCGGCCTGCTGCTGATTGCGGTGCTCAGCGGCCAGGTGACCCAGGTCAGCCTGACCCCGGTTGCCGTGGCCAGTGTGTTGTTCCAGGGGCTGGTGGTGTCGTTCTTCAGCTACCTGACCTGGTTCTGGCTGTTGCGTCGCTATCTGGCGGCGAACCTGGCGGTGTTTTCGTTCATGACACCGATGTTTGGCGTGACCTTCGGCGTGCTGTTGCTGGGTGAACCCTTGAGCCTCAACTTTGTGCTGGGGGCGCTGCTGGTGTTGTTGGGCATCACCTTTGTCAGCGCCGAGCAATGGCTGCGTCGGCGGATCAAGCGCTTTCTATAAGCCGCTGCCCATGCGCCTGCCGGGCAGGCGCCACAGGCGCTGCGGGCCAATGGCTGAATAGCCTTGGCCGATTCGCTTCAATCCAGTAACAGTTCATTGCTATTGCGAGGCAGCGCGCGGGAAAAGTTAGGACTATTATCTGCTTGAGGCGGCGCAGTATCGCCGCTCGGCACGACCCTGAGGGGGCACTATGAAAGACAAACTGCAAAGCTGGCTGCACGACCTTGGCGTCGCACTGGGCCTGATCGAGCCACCGCTGCAACCGGTGCCGATTCCTACCGACGAAGAACTGCGGCGCCGTCAGCAACGTCGTCGTTGAGCTCAGGGCGAGAGCGGAGTGCAGACTCCGGCTCTCGCCAGGGTTTTCTGGCCGGCAGTCGCTCGGCCATCCACCCGAGGCAATCGGGTCAATCCTGATTTTGCCAGGACTTTTCCAGCAACCATTGCACCAGGTCGTCGACCTTTTCCAGGCGCCAGAGCGCTCGCTGTTCTTCCCGGGGGGAGATGCAGAGATCGAACCTGTCCTCCAGGCGCCAGAGCAGCGCTTCGATATCCTCCCGGTCGAGCCCGAGTGCTTGCAGAGCGCTTTGGTCATCGAAGTCGGTGAGTTCATCCAGCCCCCGACGGATGAGCAGGTGTACGGCCACGCGTGCTTCGGCCCGTTTCATCGCGTTACTCCCGAGGAGCGAGCAGGTCAGGCGGGACGGGCAGCGTCGGCGCGGGTCTTTTCCAGGATGACCTGGCTGAGTTCGCTGATGGAGTTGATCCGGTACAGATCAAGGTCCGGATCAAGGCGGATGCTTGGCTGGATGTCGAAACGGTCCATAAACACCTCGGGGCAGGGGAGAGGTTCTGATTGTTTTTTGACCCCGTCCAAGGGTGAAGCGATAGCGTGCCCTGAGGCTGCCAGCGATCCTTGTACTGTTCAGTAACAGTCGTCGCTGAATCAGATTACAGCAGAGGTTTTTTCCGGCAGTGGTGACCGCTCGTCCAGTGGGCGGCTTCCTGGGTCGGGCTGAAGCGAGCGTCACCCGGCGTTGTGGCACTTTTTCGTGGACGAAAAAAACGGGTGCGGCCACCGACGCCGCACCCGTCGAAGAAAGCTTCAGGCGTCTGACTTCAGGTCAGATCGCGTTGGCCAGAGGCACCGAGCGCCGGGAGAACAGGCTCACCACCACGAAACTCACCAGGCCCACGGCCAGGCTGTAGTAAATCGGTGTGTTGGCGTCCAGGCCGTCCTTGAACATGAAGAACAGCGCGGTCATGAAGCCCAGAGACATACTGGTGATGGCCCCGGCCGTGGTGGCGCGTTTCCAGTAGATGGCGCCGATCAGCGGAATCAGCATGCCGCCCACCAAAAGGTTGTAGGCCAGGGTCAGGGCACTGATCACGTCGCTCACTACCAGGGCGATACCCAGCACCACAACCCCCAGCAGCAACGTCGCGATGCGGTTTTCATGCACGTCGCCATTGCCGCTTTCACGGCCACCGCGCAGCCGCGGCAACAGGTCCTGGGTCACGGTGGTGGAGGCCGCCAGCAGGCCGGCGCTGGC
Source organism: Pseudomonas sp. B21-059 (assembly GCF_026016285.1). Taxonomy (NCBI): domain Bacteria; kingdom Pseudomonadati; phylum Pseudomonadota; class Gammaproteobacteria; order Pseudomonadales; family Pseudomonadaceae; genus Pseudomonas; species Pseudomonas sp. B21-059. Next base: position 1,737,988 of record NZ_CP087201.1, read on the forward strand.
GGTGGACATCAGGGCTGCCAGAGCCGCGGCAATCACCAGGCCGCGAACGCCGTTGGGCAGGCTGGTCTGGACGATGCTGGCGAAGGCATTGTTGACGTTATCCAGATCCGGCAGGACCACCTTGGCGGCCATGCCGATCAGCGCGCCGGCCAGGCCGTAGAGCACGCAATAGATGCCGGCCGCGGTCCCGGCAACCTTGGCTACCCCTTCGCTGCGGGCGGTGAACACTCGTTGCCAGATGTCCTGGCCGATGAAGATGCCGAAGAAGTAGATCAGGAAGTAGGTGAGGATGGTGTCCCAGCCGATGGCGGTGAAGTCGAAATAGCTGGCGGGCAGTTTGGCCACCAGGGTATCCCAGCCGCCGGCATCGACGATGGACAGCGGCATCAGCAGGAACACCAGGCCGATGGTCATGATCAGGAATTGCACGATGTCGGTCAGGGTCAGCGACCACATGCCGCCGATGGTCGAGTAGAGCACCACCACACCGCCGCCCACCAGGATCGATACCCAGAACGGCAAGCCGAACAGCACTTGCATCACTGTCCCAATGGCAATGGTGGAGGTGGCGCCGATCATCAGTGCGTAGACCAGCATGATCAGTCCGCTGGCGTGGCGTGCCGCGGGGTTGTAGCGGCGCTCCAGCACTTGGGTGACGGTGTAGATCTTCAGTTTCAGCAAGGGTTTGGCCAGAAACAGGCTGAGTCCGACGATGCCCAGGCCGATGGCGCCGCAAAGCCAGAAGCCGGAAATGCCGTGGACGTAGCCCAGGCGTACGGTGCCGATGGTCGAGGCGCCGCCCAGTACGGTGGCCGCCATGGTACCCAGGTAGAAGCCCGGCCCGAGGTTGCGGCCGGCTACCAGATAGTCATCACGGGTCTTGGCCCGGCGCATGCCGTACCAGCCCAGGGTGATCATGCCGGCGGCATAAATCAGTACTACGAGAATATCCAAGCCCATGTTCGGGTCCTCACAAGCAAGTTGTTATTGTTGTTGCCACCCGCCGATGCGGACGGTCACCCCGTTGACCAGTGGAGGCCGGTCTTCCGGAAGAGCTGCGGTTGCTGGGGCAGTTCAGGCCAAGGGGGGCCTGTTTCGAGAGAGGTCGTACAGGGTGCTGCGTCGAGGGGCGGGAATCTGGGCGTCCCCGTTGTTCATGTTGTTAAGGCTGTTTTCTTTATTGTTATTCATGATCTGCTCCGACCACGTTGGCTAAGGTGTTGCGCTCCTTTGCATGACGGTTCCATGGCCGCGCTCGTGCTTGAGCGCGGCACCAGCCCTCCCAGGGCCGAGACTCAGCGGTGGGCCACGCCGGGCAGTACGCAGAGCATTTCGTACAGCAGGTTGGCACCCAGCAGCGAGGTGTTGCCGGTGGTGTCGTAAGGCGGCGAAACCTCCACCAGGTCGCAGCCCACCAAGTCCAGGCCCTGGCAGCCACGGACGATCTCGATGGCCTGTATGGTGGTCAAACCGCCGATTTCCGGGGTGCCGGTGCCTGGAGCCCAGGCCGGGTCGATGCCGTCGATGTCGAAACTCAGGTACACCGGACCGTTGCCGACCTTTTCACGGACTTCGGCCATCAGCGGTTCCAGGGATTTGTGCCAGCACTCTTCGGCCTGGACCACACGGAAGCCCTGCTTGCGGCTCCAGTTGAAGTCTTCGGCGGTATAGCCCTGTGCGCGCAGGCCGATCTGCACCACGCGGTCGCAGTCCAGCAGGCCTTCTTCCACTGCGCGGCGGAAGGTGGTGCCGTGGGCGATCTTCTCGCCGAACATGTGGTCGTTGACGTCCGCGTGGGCATCGATGTGCACCAGCCCGACCTTGCCGTGTTTCTTGTGGATGGCCCGCAGGATCGGCAGGGTGATGGTGTGGTCGCCGCCCAGGGTCAGGGGAATCACGTTGTGTTCGAGGATGCCGTCATAGGCTTCTTTGATGATGCGCACCGCGTCCAGCAGGTTGAAGGTGTTGATCGCCACGTCGCCGATGTCGGCCACCGACAGCGAGTCGAACGGAGCGGCACCGGTAGCCATGTTGTAAGGGCGGATCATCACCGACTCGGCGCGGATTTCCCGCGGGCCGAAACGGGTGCCGGCGCGCAGCGAGGTGCCGATGTCCAGAGGCACGCCGACGAACGCAGCGTCCAGGCCGGCGGCGGATTGCAGATGGGGAAGACGCATCATGGTGGCGATGCCGCCGAAGCGCGGCATTTCGTTGCCGCCCAGTGGTTGGTGGAGAATCTTGTCCACGGGATAGGCCTCATCGTTGTTTTATATTTATGGGGCTGAGGGCGCAGCAGGTATCGCCCGTTCAACCGATTGGGCCGATTCTGCGAAATGTAGTGAGGGGAAAGAATCGCTACGAACAAATACTTAGTTCAGATTTTTCTAAACTAATGGCCGGGGTCGCGCTAGACTCCCGCACGGCTTCCAGGGCCCTGCGTGGTGAGTGAGCGAGCATCCGCTCGGTGGCGTAGCCACCGTTATCCGGGTTGCAGGGTCTGGTTGAAAGTGCGCATGGAGGTCATCGGGGCTGCTTGGTCGCCCGGCGTCAGTACGCTCTCTTGGCACAGGGAAGTGGTTGTTTTGCCTGTTATCGGAGCCTGTCATGGCCAACGCTTTACCTGATCTGAAACTATTGCGCATCTTCGTCAGCGTGGTGCGACATCAGGGGTTCGCCAATGCCCAGCACGAACTCAATCTCTCGACGTCGGCCATCAGCACCTACATGAGCCAGCTCGAAGGCGCCCTCGGTCTGGTGCTCTGCCACCGTGGCCGTGGCGGGTTCAGCCTGACCAGCAAGGGGGAGCTGTTCCACCAGGAGACCTTGCGTCTGCTGGGGGAGCTGGAGGGCTTCGAACAGTACGCCGCGGCCCTCAAGGGCGAGTTGCGCGGCACCCTGAACCTGGGGGTGATCGACTCCACCGTCAGCGACAAGGCCCTGCCGTTCGCCGAGGCCATCGGCGCCTATAGCCAGGAGCATCCGGCGGTGCATTTGCACCTGTCGGTGATGAGCCCCCACGAACTGCAACTGGGGGTCCAGGACAACCGCCTGGACCTGGCCATCGGCGCCTTTTCCACGCGCATGAGCGGCCTGGTGTACATGCCGCTGTACCGCGAGCAGCACTGGTTGTATTGCAGCAACCGGCATCCGCTGTACAGCGAGCGGCGCATTCCGGAGCAGGTCATCACCCAGCAGCGCATGGTCGGCCGTGGCTACTGGAGCCAGGCGGAACTGGCCCGGCACGGCTTCAAGCACAGCGCGGCGACTGTCGAAAGCATGGAGGCGCAGTTGATCCTGGTGCTGTCCGGCGCCTACATCGGCTACCTGCCGGAACACTACGCCCAGGCCTGGGCCGACAAGGGCGACCTGCGGGTGCTGCTGCCGGCAACCTTCGGCTACCAGGCGCCGTTCTCCATGATCATGCGTCGTGGCCGGGGCCGTGAACCCCTGATCCAGACCTTTCGCGATCTGCTCAAGGCCCAGCTCAACCAGTCATAAGGAATTCCCATGTCCAGAGCACGCTGCGAGCGTTGCCTGCGTCCCACAGGCCATTGTCTGTGCCCGCTGATCCCGGATTTGCCCAGCCGCACCCGGGTGTTGCTGCTGCAGCATCCCAGTGAGGTCAACCACGCCTTGAACACGGCGCGGCTGGCGGCCCTGGGGCTGAACAATGCGCAGTTGCGGGTGGGTGAGGTGTTCGAGGATTTGCCGGCGCTGCTCGCTCAACCCGGATACCGGGCCTGCCTGTTGTTCCCGGCGGACGATGCCCAGCCGCTGCAGGCCTATGCCGAGACCGATGAACCGCTGCTGCTGGTGGTGCCCGACGGCACCTGGCGCAAGGCCCGCAAGCTGTTGCACCTCAATCCGCTGCTGGCGGCCTTGCCGCGAGTGACCTTGGCCGCCGCGACGCCCTCGCGCTATCGCCTGCGCAAAGCCCCGGGACCGGGTGCGCTGTCGACCCTGGAAGCCATTGTCCAGGCGTTGCAGGTACTGGAGGCGCCGGCCTCCTTCGAGTCCTTGCTGCGCCCCTTCGAGGCCCTGATCGAAGGGCAGATCGCGGCGATGGGCGAAGACACCTACCAACGCAACCACGGCGCCAAACCCTGAGTTTTTCTGTAGGAGCGGGCTTGCCCGCGAAAGCACTCTCAAGTCTGCGGCAAAGTCAGAGGGCCTCTTCGCCGGCCAGCCGGCTCCTACGTAGCCGGCAGTCAGCGTTCGCGCATGGCTTCGGTGCGGGCCTTGAGCACGGGCTTGAGCAGGTAGTCCAGCACGCTTTTCTCGCCGGTGATGATGTCCACCGTGGCCACCATGCCGGGGATGATCAGCAGTGGATTGGCGTCGCCCCCCAGGTGGTTCTTGTCGGTGCGTACCTGGATCAGATAGAAGCTGTTGCCCTTGTCGTCGGTGATGGTGTCGGCGCCGATCAACTCCAGCTTGGCGCTCAGGCCGCCGTAGATGGTGTAGTCATAGGCGCTGAACTTGACCATGGCTTTCTGTCCGGGGTGCAGGAAAGCCACGTCCTGAGGCCGGACCTTGGCCTCAATCAGCAGGTTGTCTTCCATGGGCACGATTTCCACCAGATCGCTGCCGGGCTGGACTACGCCACCGATGGTGTTGACCTTGAGCAGCTTGATCACGCCGTGCACGGGCGATACCACCGTGGTGCGGTTGACCCGGTCATCGATGGCGATCCCCGACGCGGTGATCTTCGACAGGTCGGTGCGTTTCTCGTTGAGTTCCTTGGCGGCATCGGAGCGGAAGGTCTGCACCGATTCATCGATCTTGCTCTTGATCTCGTTGATGGCCGATTCGGCCCGTGGAATGGCCAGGGTAGTGGCGTCCAGGGAGCCGCGAATCTCTACCGCGCTGCGCTTGAGCCGCAGGATTTCCACCGGTGACACGGCGCCAGTGCCCACCAGGGGGGCCGACATGTTCATCTCTTGATTGAGCAGGGCCAGGCTGGAGCTGTATTGCCCCTGCTTGGAGCGAAATTCCGCCAGTTCCTGGGTCTTCTGCCGCAACTGTTCGCTGAGGGTGCGCTGCTCGCTGGCCAGGCGTCGCTGGCGTTGGTCGTACAGCGAGCGTTCGTCTTCTGCCACTTGCGGCGCCTTGCTCAGCACTTCGGCGGATGGGGTGAAGGGCTTGCCTTCGGCTTCGGCGGACAGACGCTCGACCTGGGCCATCAAGGCGAAGCGATCCGCCTCGCTCTCGCCCTTGTTCGAGCGAAAGCGCGTGTCATCCAGGCGCAGCAGGGTCTGGCCCTTGTCCACCATCTGCCCCTCGCGGACGAAAATCTCGGTGACAATGCCACCTTCCAGGTTCTGGATCACCTGGATCTTGCTTGAAGGAATGGCCTTGCCTTCGCCCGTGGTGACTTCCTGGAGCACCGCGAACCTGGCCCATACCAGCGCGCAGAGGATCAGCGCGGCGGCGATCCAGACCGTCAACCGTGATCTGCGGGGCGAGTCTTGCAACGAGGCCTCTGCGGTTTCCGGCATGAATTCGCTTTCCGCGCTTCGGCGAAAACTGCCCAGGTAACTGCGGGGTGACGATGGTGTCGACATGCTCGGCACTCCTAGACGGCTGCAGAGCCAACACGGCCCTTGCGCAGTGCATCGATAACCGCGTCTTTCGGTCCGTCGGCGACAATCCGTCCTTCGTCCAGAACCACCAGGCGGTCCACCAGGCTGAGCATCGAAGTGCGGTGGGTCACCAGCAGCAGAGTCTTGCCCTGGACCTTGGCGTGCAGGCGCTGACGCAGAGCGTCTTCGCTGCTGTTGTCCATGGCGCTGGTGGGTTCGTCCAGCAGCAGGATCGGCGGGTCCAGCAGCAGGGCCCGGGCCAGCAGCACCGCTTGGCGCTGGCCGCCGGACAGCAGTTGCCCACGTTCACCCACCGGCCGGTCGAAGCCTTGGGGGTGGGCGCGGGCCAGTTCGGTGACCCCGGTGAGCTCGGCGACTTCGAGCATTCGGGCATCGCTGATGTAGCGCGCGCCCAGGGTCAGGTTGTCCCGCAGGCTGCCGGCCAGCAGCGGCAGGTCATGGGCGACGTAGCCGATCTGTTGACGCAGGTCGGCCACGTCCAGTTGTCGCAGATCCAGGCCGTCCAGCAGCAGTTGGCCTTCCTCCGGGGCGAGAAAGCCCATTAACAGCCGGGCCAGGGTACTTTTCCCCGAGCCGCTGCGGCCGATGATGCCGACCCGCTCTCCGGGCTTGAGGCTGAAACTGATGTTGTTCAGCGCCGGGGTGCTTTGCCCGGGGTAGCGAAAGCTCACTCGGCTGACTTCCAGGGCGCCGTGCAACTGAGTGCGCTCCAGAGGCCGCTGACGGGCATCGCGTTCCTGGGGCAGGGCCATCAAGGCGTCGGTGCTGCGCATGGTCAACTGCGCCTGTTGGTAGCGGGTGATCAGCCCGGCGATCTGTCCCAATGGCGCCAGGACTCGACTTCCGAGCATATAGGTGGCCACCAGGGCGCCGACGCTGAGGTTGCCGGCGATGATGCTGTAGACCCCGGCGACGATGGTGGCCATGCCGGACAACTGCTGAATGAACAGGGTGCCGTTGGTGGCCAGGGCCGAGAGGTTGCGGGCGTGGCTGTCGAGGCGGGTCAGGGCGCCGTGGGTGCTTTCCCACTTGTGCTGGCGTTCGCTTTCGGCGCTGCAGGCCTTGAGGGTTTCCAGGCCGCCGAGGGTCTCGATCAACAGCGCCTGACGTTCGGCGCCCAGGGCCAGGCTTTTTTGCACGGTGTCCCGCAGGCGCACCTGGATCAGCATGGCGAAGACGATAGTGATGGGGAACGCGAGTATCGGGATCACCACCAGCCAGCCCCCGAGCAGGCCGATCACCACCAGCATCAGCAGGGCGAAGGGCAGGTCGATCAGGCTGGTCAGGGTCACGGCCGTCAGAAACTCCCGCAGGCCCTGGAAGTCGTGGATGCTTTGGGCAAAGCCGCCGATGGTGGCTGGTCGGGCCTTCATGTTCATGCCGGTGATGCGTTCGAACAGGGTGGCGGAGAGGATCACGTCGGTCTTTTTCCCGGCCTGGTCCAGCAGGTGGGCCCGTACCACCCGTAACACCAGCTCGAACCCGGTGCCCAGCAGCAGGCCCAGGGTCAGCACCCAGAGGGTCGAGGTGGCCTGGTTGGGCACCACCCGATCGTAGGTCTGCATCACGAACAGCGGCACCATCAGGCCCAGCAGGTTGATCAGGAGGCTGGCGAGAATGGCGTCGCTGTAGAGCCAGCGCGAGAGCTTCAGGGTGTCGCGAAACCAGGCGTCGACCCTGGGCACCAGGGGGCTGCGCAGGTCTTCGAGTTCATGGCGGGGGCGTGCGAACAGGGCCTGGCCGCTGTATTCCCGGGCCAGTTCCTCGCGGCTCACCCACTGCTCGCCACCTTCGGCCTCGCTGGGCAGGATCAGGGCCTGGCCATCCTCGCCCCAGCGCCTGAGCACTGCGCAACGACCGCCTTGGAGGATCAGCAGCACCGGCAGGTTGAGAGCGGATATCGCCCCCAGTTCCCGGCGCAGCAGGCGAGCCTGAAGGCTGGCCCGGGCCGCGGCCCGGGGCAGCAGGTCGAGGCTCAGGCGTTGCTTGTCCAGGGGCAGGCCTGCGCTGAGGCTGCCCCGGCTGACGTTGCAGCCGTGGAGTCGGCACAGGATCAGTAATCCGTCCAACAGCGGGTCATCGAAGCTGGCACGCGGATCGGCGTGCGGGCTCCCGGGTTCGAGGCTGGTCAAATCGAGTCCTCCACGGGACTACTTCATTTCCGGCAGGCGCGCCTCGCTTTTCACTTCGCTTTGGGCGATGGCTTCGGCCGGTACCACGACTTTTTCCTTGCTCAGCAGTTCGCCCATGTTGGCCAGTACCCGGTACATGGAGAACTCTTCGGTGTAGCGCACTTCGGTGTAGCGGCGGTTGGCGTTGTACAGCTCGTTTTCACTGTCCAGAACGTCGAGCAGGGTGCGTTGTCCGAGGCCGAACTGGTCCTGATAAGCGGCCCGCACCCGGGTGGTGGTTTCCGCATATTCCCGGGCGGTGGGGGTCTGTTTCTTGGCGTTGAGCATGGCGTTCCAGGCCAGGGTGATGTTTTCGTTGAGCATGCGCAGGGCGTTGTTGCGGATGTCCATGGCCTGGTTGATCTTATGCGCGTTGGACTGCAGGCGGGCCTTGTCACTGCCGCCGCGGAACAGGTTGTAGTTCATGATCACCCCGACCCGCCATTCGTTGTCGTGGCCCAGGTCGCCCTGCACATTGTCGTTGGCGTTGACTGCGGCCTCGGCGTCGAAGCGTGGATAGAAGGGCGACTTGGCCACTTCGTACTGACTCTCCGCCGCCTGGATGTCAGCCTGGGCGGACTTCAGGTAGGGGTTGTTCAGCAGCATGCTCTGCTTGGCGTCGTTGAGGTTCTGCGGGATTTCGCCGCGGATCGACGGCAGGCTTTCCAGCTCGTCGGGCAAGCGTCCGACTGCGCTGTAGAAGTTGGCCTCGGCATCGGCCAGGTCGACCTGAGCGGTGTCGTAGTTGTTCTCCGCCAGGGCACGCCGGGCCTTGGACTGGTCGAGGTCGGCGGTACTGCCCACGCCTTGCTGGCTGCGCAGGCCGATCTGGTCGTTGACCCGCAGGTGGGCCTGCAGGTTGTTCTTGGCCAGGGTCAAGAGTTCACGGCGCTTGAGCACCTCCAGGTACACCTCGATGGTGCGCAGGGCGAGGCTTTCGGCGGTGCCGCGGGTGAAGTAGGCCCGGGAGTTGACCACCGACTGGGTGCGGCCCACTTCATTGGCCGTGTTGAAGCCGTCGAAGAGCATCTGCCGCAGGCGCAGTTCCGACTGGGTGTAATTCAGGGTCTCGGTGTTGTGGTTGCCGGTGCCGCGTGCCACCCCGTAGCCGCGGGTGGTGCTGTTGTCGCTGTAGCCGCGGCCATAGCCGGCATTGAGGTCCAGGCTGGGATAGAAGCCACCCTTGGCCACCTTCACATCCTCGTCGGCAGACAGCCGGTTGTTCTGGCTGGCGCGAAGTTCAGGGTGGTTGTCCAGAGTGCTCTGGATCGCTTCAGTCAAAGACATGGCCTGAGCCGGGCTGACGCAGATTGAGGCCAAAAGAATTGCACCGCTGAGGGGGGTGAAAACGCGCATGGGTGTCTCTCCCTGATCCAGTGAAACAGTGTTTTCGTCAAAAATATGACTAAAAAATTGAGACTTAACCGTCTCATCTTGTTTACAACAGAGCTAAGAACATCCAGAAGGATAGCTAAGAAAAAAAATTCATAAGTTTTATGCCAAAAAAAACTTATGCATGTTTGTCAAAGCAAGACATTGTTCCAATCGCAGGCCCGGAATTTTCAGGCGTTGAGGCATTTTCTGAAATTTCTGGGGACGTTCAAATTTCAGGTAGTTCAGGGCGGGGAAGTGGTTACAAGGAAGAAGGTACGGAACAGGATATGGCGGCATTTTTTTGGCGATTTCGCCTTTTGACCTGTTTCGCACAATGTAGTTGGTGAGCGATCCGAAGGCACGGATGAGGCTGTTTTGTCCGGCGCCCTGCGGTATCAGCCGTCCGACTGGTAGCAAGGGAGGGCGGGACATCAAGACTGGCGCGCTTCGCCATGGGGGCGGAGCGGCCAGACACAGGGTCTGTTCAACCACGGGTTAACGCTGTCTGTGCTGCCGCTAGCAAGCGGATGCCGATTGTTCTCGGCATCGGAGGAGTGCACATGGCAACGTTAATCGGCATTGTGACCAAGGTGATCGGGCAGGTTTACGCGGTAGGCGCGGATGGCGCCCGTCGTCTCCTGGTGGAAGGGGACCGGCTGTTTGTCGGTGAGCAGTTGGTCACTGGAGCCGAAGGTGCGGTGGCAGTGCATCTGCAAAATGGCCAGGATCTGACCCTGGGCCGTGACAGCAGCCAGCAACTGACGGCGCAGTTGCTTGACCAGCAGGCCACTCAGGTCGATACCCCGCAAGTGCTGGCACCCAGCGATGCGCAACTGAGCGATGTCGAACAACTGCAACAAGCCATTGCCGCCGGTGATGACCCAACCCAAACCGCTGAAGCCACTGCGGCGGGCCCCACCGGTACCGGTGGCGCGCCGGGTGCCGAGGGCGGCGGTCACAGCTTTGTTCTGCTGGAGGAAGTCGGGGGCCGGGTCGAGCCGGTGATCGGCTTTCCGACAGCGGGCTTCAATGGCATCCCCGAATTTGTCCCTGAGCGCATCGATGGCCTGCTTCCGATCAATGGTGCAACCCCCAACAACCCGGTGAGCCTGAGTGGGCTTGCGGTGGAGGGCGGTGAACTCACGGTCAATGAAGCCAACCTGGAGCAGGGCTCGGCAAGCAATCCGGCGGCCCTGACCCAGAGTGGCACTTTCACAGTCTCGGCCCCGGATGGGCTGTTCAGTCTGAATGTCGGTGGCATCAATGTGGTCAGCGGCGGCGTGGCGGCGGCTTTTCCACAATCCATCGCCACCGGCCTGGGCAATACCCTGACCATCACCGGCTTCAACGCGGCCACCGGGGTGGTCAGCTACAGCTACACCCTCAATGGCAATGATCTGCACTCCGCGGCGGATGGCACCAACAGTCTGAGCGAGCAGTTCAGCGTGGTTGCCATCGACAGCAATGGTGACTCGGCCAGCAACACCCTTGACGTCAATATCACCGACGATGTGCCGACGGCAGTCAATGACAACAACGCAGGCACTGCCTCGGAAAGCCAACTGACCCTGAGCGGCAATGTGCTGACCAATGATGTGCAGGGCGCTGATCGGGTGGCGGCCGGACCTGTTACCGCCGGCACCTTCAATGGCACCTTCGGCACCCTGGTGCTGGCGGCGGACGGTAGTTACACCTATAGCGTGAACACCAGCGATCCGGCTTTCCTGGCGCTCAAGGGCGGCGGCAGCGGCACTGAAACTTTCGCCTATACCCTGACTGATTCCGATGGCGACGCCAGCACCGCCAACCTGGTGCTGCAGGTGAACAACAATGACGATCCGGTGCTGCTGCGAGGCTTGGAGGTCGAGGGAGGCGAGCTCACTGTCTATGAGAAGAACCTGACCACCGGCAGCGGCCCGGATACCCCGGCCCTGACCCAGAGCGGCACCTTCACGGTGACCGCACTGGACGGCCTGCAAACCTTGACTGTCGGCGGTATCACCGTGGTCAGCGGCGGCGTACCGGCGGGCTTTCCGCAAAGCGTCACCACTGGCCTGGGCAATACCCTGACCATCACCGGTTTCAACCTGGCCAGCGGCGAGGTCAGCTACAGCTACACCCTCAATGGCAACGATGCCCATCCGAACGCCAATGGCGCCAATAGCCTTGGCGAGCAGTTCAATGTAGTGGCCACTGACGTGGATGGCAGCAGTGCCAGCGCCTCACTGGATGTGAACGTGGTGGACGACCTGCCCACGGCGGTCAACGACAGCAATCCCGGGACCGCTTCGGAAAGCCTGTTGAGCCTGACTGGCAATGTGCTGGGCAACGACGTACAGGGCGCCGACCGGGTCGCTTCCGGGCCGATCACGGCCGGCACCTTCACCGGAACCTACGGCACCCTGGTGCTGGCAGCGGATGGTTCGTACACCTATACCCTGCATCCCACCGACCCTGCGTTCCTCGCGCTGGGCGGGGGCGGCAATGCTACCGACACCTTCACCTACACCCTGACTGACGCCGATGGCGACCCCAGTACGGCCAATCTGGTGCTGCAGGTGCACAACAATGACGACCCGGTGACCTTGAACGGCCTGGAGGTCAATGGTGGCGAACTCACCGTTTACGAGAAGAACCTGACCACTGGCAGCGGCCCGGATACTCCGGCGTTGACCCAGAGCGGCACTTTTACTGTAACGGCCCTTGATGGTCTGCAGAGCCTGAACGTGGGCGGCATCAGCGTGATCAGCGGCGGGGTGGTGGCGGGTTTTCCGCAATCCATCGCCACCGGCCTGGGCAACACCTTGACCGTTACCGGTTATGACGCAGGCACCGGGGTAGTCAGCTACAGCTATACCCTCAATGGCAACGATGCCCATCCGACGGCCAATGGCGTCAATAGCCTCAGCGAGCATTTCAGTGTGCTGGCCACTGATGTGGACGGCAGCACCGCCAGCGGCTCTCTGGACGTCAACGTGGTGGATGACCTGCCTAGTGCGGTCAACGACAGCAATCCGACTACTGCCTCGGAGAGCCAACTGACCCTGACCGGCAACGTGTTGACCAACGATGTACAAGGCGCGGATCGGGTGGTTTCCGGACCCGTTACTGCCGGTACGTTCACCGGCACCTACGGCACCCTGGTGCTCAATGCCAACGGTTCCTACACCTACACGCTGAACACTGCGGATGCCGACTTCAAAGCCCTGCGCGGCAATGGCAACGGTACAGAAACCTTCGCCTACACCGTCACCGACTCCGATGGCGACCCCAGCACAGCGAACCTGGTGCTGCAGATCCATAACAACGACGACCCGGTGACCTTGAATGGCCTTAACGTCAACGGTGGCGAGTTGACGGTCTATGAGAAAAACCTCAGCGACGGCAGCAGCCCGGATACCCCTGCGTTGACCCAGAGCGGCACGTTTACCGTGACCGCGCTGGATGGCCTGCAAACCCTGACTGTGGGCGGCATCAATGTGGTCAGCGGCGGCGTCGCGGCGGGTTTCCCGCAAAGCGTCACCACCGCCTTGGGCAACACCCTGACGATCACCGGCTACAACGCCGGCACCGGAGTCATCAGCTACAGCTACACCCTGCTGGACAACGAGGCCCACCCGAGCGCCAACGGTGCCAACGGCCTCAGCGAACAGTTCAATGTGGTGGCTACGGATGTGGATGGCAGCAGTGCCACCGGGACCCTGGATGTGAACGTGGTGGACGACCTGCCGACTGCGGTCAACGACAGCAATCCGACCACTGCCTCGGAGAGCCAGCTGACCCTGACGGGCAACGTGCTAACCAACGACACTCAAGGGGCAGACCGAGTGCCCAGCGGGCCGGTGACAGCCGGAACCTTTACTGGCACCTACGGCACCCTGGTGCTCAATGCCAACGGTTCCTACACCTACACGCTGAACACTGCGGATGCTGACTTCAAAGCCTTGCGCGGCAATGGCAACGGCACAGAAACCTTCGCCTACACCGTCACCGACTCCGATGGCGACCCCAGCACAGCGAACCTGGTGCTGCAGATCCATAACAACGACGACCCGGTGACCTTGAATGGCCTTAACGTCAACGGTGGCGAGTTGACGGTCTATGAGAAAAACCTCAGCGACGGCAGCAGCCCGGATACCCCTGCGTTGACCCAGAGCGGCACGTTTACCGTGACCGCGCTGGATGGCCTGCAAACCCTGACTGTGGGCGGCATCAATGTGGTCAGCGGCGGCGTCGCGGCGGGTTTCCCGCAAAGCGTCACCACCGCCTTGGGCAACACCCTGACGATCACCGGCTACAACGCCGGCACCGGAGTCATCAGCTACAGCTACACCCTGCTGGACAACGAGGCCCACCCGAGCGCCAACGGTGCCAACGGCCTCAGCGAACAGTTCAATGTGGTGGCTACGGATGTGGATGGCAGCAGTGCCACCGGGACCCTGGATGTGAACGTGGTGGACGACCTGCCGACTGCGGTCAACGACAGCAATCCGACCACTGCCTCGGAGAGCCAGCTGACCCTGACGGGCAACGTGCTAACCAACGACACTCAAGGGGCAGACCGAGTGCCCAGCGGGCCGGTGACAGCCGGAACCTTTACTGGCACCTACGGCACCCTGGTGCTCAATGCCAACGGTTCCTACACCTACACGCTGAACACTGCGGATGCTGACTTCAAAGCCTTGCGCGGCAATGGCAACGGCACAGAAACCTTCGCCTACACCGTCACCGACTCCGATGGCGACCCCAGCACAGCGAACCTGGTGCTGCAGATCCATAACAACGACGACCCGGTGACCTTGAATGGCCTTAACGTCAACGGTGGCGAGTTGACGGTCTATGAGAAAAACCTCAGCGACGGCAGCAGCCCGGATACCCCTGCGTTGACCCAGAGCGGCACGTTTACCGTGACCGCGCTGGATGGCCTGCAAACCCTGACTGTGGGCGGCATCAATGTGGTCAGCGGCGGCGTCGCGGCGGGTTTCCCGCAAAGCGTCACCACCGCCTTGGGCAACACCCTGACGATCACCGGCTACAACGCCGGCACCGGAGTCATCAGCTACAGCTACACCCTGCTGGACAACGAGGCCCACCCGAGCGCCAACGGTGCCAACGGCCTCAGCGAACAGTTCAATGTGGTGGCTACGGATGTGGATGGCAGCAGTGCCACCGGGACCCTGGATGTGAACGTGGTGGACGACCTGCCGACTGCGGTCAACGACAGCAATCCGACCACTGCCTCGGAGAGCCAGCTGACCCTGACGGGCAACGTGCTAACCAACGACACTCAAGGGGCAGACCGAGTGCCCAGCGGGCCGGTGACAGCCGGAACCTTTACTGGCACCTACGGCACCCTGGTGCTCAATGCCAACGGTTCCTACACCTACACGCTGAACACTGCGGATGCTGACTTCAAAGCCTTGCGCGGCAATGGCAACGGCACAGAAACCTTCGCCTATACCGTCACCGACTCCGATGGCGACCCGAGCACGGCGAACCTGGTGCTGCAGATCCATAACAACGACGACCCGGTGACCTTGAACGGCCTTAACGTCAACGGTGGCGAGTTGACGGTCTATGAGAAAAACCTCAGCGATGGCAGCAGCCCGGATACCCCAGCATTGACCCAGAGCGGCACGTTTACCGTGACCGCGCTGGACGGCCTGCAAACCCTGACCGTGGGCGGCATCAATGTGGTCAGTGGCGGCGTCGCGGCGGGTTTCCCGCAAAGCGTCACCACTGCTTTGGGCAACACCCTGACCATCACTGGCTACAACGCCGGCACCGGAGTCATCAGCTACAGCTACACCTTGCTGGACAACGAGGCCCACCCGAGCGCCAATGGTGCCAACGGCCTCAGCGAACAGTTCAATGTGGTGGCTACGGATGTGGATGGCAGCAGTGCCACCGGAACTCTGGATGTGAACGTGGTGGACGACCTGCCGACTGCGGTCAATGACAGCAATCCGACTACTGCCTCGGAGAGCCAACTGACCCTGACGGGCAACGTGTTGGCCAACGATGTACAAGGCGCGGATCGGGTGGTTTCCGGACCCGTCACTGCCGGTACGTTCACCGGCACCTACGGCACCCTGGTGCTCAATGCCAACGGTTCCTACACCTACACGCTGAACACTGCGGATGCTGACTTCAAAGCCTTGCGCGGCAATGGCAACGGCACAGAAACCTTCGCTTACACCGTCACTGACTCCGATGGCGACCCCAGCACAGCGAATCTGGTGCTGCAGATCCATAACAACGACGATCCGGTGACCTTGAACGGCCTTAACGTCAACGGTGGCGAGTTAACGGTCTATGAGAAAAACCTCAGCGATGGCAGCAGCCCGGATACCCCAGCGTTGACCCAGAGCGGCACGTTTACCGTGACCGCGCTGGACGGCCTGCAAACCCTTAGCGTGGGCGGCATCAATGTGGTCAGCGGCGGTGTGGCTGCGGGCTTCCCGCAAAGCGTCACCACTGCTTTGGGCAACACCCTGACCATCACCGGCTATAACGCCGGCACCGGAGTCATTAGCTACAGCTACACCCTGCTGGACAATGAGGCCCACCCGAGCGCCAACGGTGCCAACGGCCTCAGCGAACAGTTCAATGTAGTGGCTACGGATGTGGATGGCAGCAGTGCCACCGGAACTCTGGATGTGAACGTGGTGGACGACCTGCCGACTGCGGTCAATGACAGCAATCCGACTACTGCCTCGGAGAGCCAACTGACCCTGACGGGCAACGTGTTGGCCAACGATGTACAAGGCGCGGATCGGGTGGTTTCCGGACCCGTCACTGCCGGTACGTTCACCGGCACCTACGGCACCCTGGTGCTCAATGCCAACGGTTCCTACACCTACACGCTGAACACTGCGGATGCTGACTTCAAAGCCTTGCGCGGCAATGGCAACGGCACAGAAACCTTCGCTTACACCGTCACTGACTCCGATGGCGACCCCAGCACAGCGAATCTGGTGCTGCAGATCCATAACAACGACGATCCGGTGACCTTGAACGGCCTTAACGTCAACGGTGGCGAGTTAACGGTCTATGAGAAAAACCTCAGCGATGGCAGCAGCCCGAATACCCCAGCGTTGACCCAGAGCGGCACGTTTACCGTGACGGCCCTGGACGGCCTGCAAACCCTGACTGTGGGCGGCATCAATGTGGTCAGCGGCGGTGTGGCTGCGGGCTTCCCGCAAAGCGTCACCACCGCCTTGGGCAACACCCTGACCATCACTGGCTACAACGCCGGCACCGGAGTCATCAGCTACAGCTACACCTTGCTGGACAACGAAGCCCATCCAACGGCGCTGGGCGCCAATAGCATTGCTGAACAATTCAATGTGGTGGCCACCGATGGCGACGGCAGTACCGCGTCCGGGGTGATAGACGTCAACATCGTCGATGACCTGCCCGGCGCCGTGGCGGATACGGCCAGCGGCACGGAAGGCGCCACCATCAATGTCAGTGTGCTGGGCAATGATGTGCTGGGCGCCGATGGTGCAGCCGTTGGTGGCGCGGTGGTCGGCGTGCGCGCCGGCAGCAATACCGCCACCTCGGCCATCGGCGGGCTGGGCAGCAGCATCGCCGGCACCTACGGCACCCTGACTCTGGATGCCGCCGGCAACGCGGTGTACCACAGCAATCCGAACTCGGTGAGCCCGCCCGGGGCCAGTGATGTCTTCACCTACACCATCCGCGACAGAGATGGTGATGAGAGCACCACCACCCTGACCATCAATGTCACTGACAGCGGCCTCAAGGCAGTGACCGATCAGGACGTCACTGTCTATGAAAAAGCCCTGGACCTGAATAAGGATGGTCAGGACCTGGCTGCTGGCACCGTGGCTGGTAGCGATCCGGGCTCCACCGCGGAAACCGCCAGCGGCACCCTGGTGGGCTCGGTCACCGGCGGCTCTGGAGGTATCACCTTCAGTCTGGTGGGCAGTGCCACGGGCAGCTACGGGCAGATTCTGCTCAACCCCAATGGCACCTACACCTACACCCTGACCTCGGCGCCGAAAACCACCCCCAATGCCAACGATGGCGCCAATACCTTGAGTGAGAGCTTCACCTACAAGGCCACCGATGCCCTGGGCAACAGCACCACCGGCAGCATCCTGGTGAGCATTGTCGATGATGTGCCCAAGGCAGTGGCCAGCGAGCGTTCGGTCACGGCGGTGGAGGTGGACTCCAACCTGCTGCTGGTGATCGACGTGTCGGGCAGCATGGCTGATCCTTCAGGTGTTTCCGGCCTGACGCGGCTGGGCCTGGCCAAGCAGGCCATCAGCGCTTTGCTCGACAAGTACGACAACATGGGCGATGTCAAAGTCCAGCTCGTCACTTTCAGCAGCTCCGCTACCGCCCAGACTCCGGTGTGGGTAGACGTGGCCACGGCCAAGGCAATTGTCGCCACGCTGGTGGCAGGAGGCGGGACCAACTACGACGCGGCGGTGGCGGCGGCGAAGCTGGCCTTTGTCACCAGTGGCCAGCTCAGTGGCGCGCAGAATGTCGGCTACTTCTTCTCCGACGGCGCACCGACCTCGGGTCAGGAAATCGGCACCGCGGACGAGACGGCCTGGAAAGCCTTCCTCGATGCCAATGGCATCAAGAACTATGCGATCGGCCTGGGCAGCGGGGTCAGCAATGGCAACCTCGATCCGCTGGCCTATGACGGCAGTACTCACGTCAACACCAATGCGGTGGTGGTCACCGACCTGAACCAGCTCAATTCGGTGCTGGCCGGTACGGTGCAAGGCTCTCCGGTCACCGGCAGCTTGCTGGGGGATGGCGGCAGCTTTGGTGCCGACGGCGGGTTCATCAAGTCGATCGTGGTGGATGGCGGAACCTACACCTACGACCCCAAAGGCAACAGCAACCAGGGCTCGCTGACCTTCAGCGGCACCACCAACAACGGTACCTTCAATACCGTCAACAACAGCATCAGCATTGCCACCAGCAATGGCGGTACCCTGGTGGTGAACCTCGATACCGGGGACTTCAGCTACAGCTCGCAAAAAGTCACAAACTCAGTAATCACCGAAACCTTTGGCTATACGGTGAGCGACAACGACGGTGACCTGGCGAGCTCGACTCTGGTGGTCAAGGTCAATCCCAATGCGTCTCCGGTCGCCGGGGATGACCACATCATCACCAACGTATTGTCCAGCAGTGTGGCGATTCCCGAGGATGCACTGCTGGCCAACGACAGTGACGTCAATGGTGATCCTCTGAATGCGGCGCCCACCACTTTCAACACCGGCTGGGCGGCCAAGGGCGCGGCGTTCACGGCGGCGAGTCAGCAGACCATCGGCTTTGCCGGGAATGGCAACAATGGCGCCAACCAGGCCATCACCATCGATCGCGCCTCGTTCAATGCCAACGCCGCGACCATGACCGCGGTGGTGCTGGTCAGCGGTTACCTGGGAGCCGTCACTAACGCCAATGCCAACGATGAGGACGTGATCACCGTCAATCTCAAACAGGGGGAAACCCTGAATCTGAATCACAATCTGGCCGCCGGCCGCGTCTCCATGGAATACGCCTTTAACGGTGGAGCCTATACGGCGATCGCCGATGGCGGCACCTTCACGGCGGCGGCGGATGGGCCTTACCAGATCCATATCGTCAACATCACCAACACCAGCGGCGGCAACACCACGGCAGCGGAAAACTATCAGCTGACCATGACCGTGAATTACTCCGGGGCGCAGGACGTCACCCCGGATTACCACGGCACCTACACCGCCAGCGATGGTCACGGTGGTAGCGATGTGGCGGCGGTGAGCATCTCCTACCAGGATGGCAACACCCTGACCGGCACTTCCGGTGACGATGTGCTGGTGGCGGGCAGTGGCAACAACATCCTCAATGGCGGCGATGGCAACGATGTGCTCACCGCAGGCTCGGGCAACAACACCCTGAATGGTGGTAGCGGCAATGACCTGCTGTTCAGCGGGCCGGGCAATGATCTGCTGGATGGCGGTGCGGGTATCGATACCGCCAGTTACGCCCATGCCACGGCGGCGGTGACGGTCAACCTCGGCCTGGCGGGGGCGCAGAACACCCTGGGCGCGGGCACTGACACCCTGACCGGCATCGAGAACCTGGTGGGCTCCAACTACAACGACACCTTGACCGGCGATGGCAACGCCAACGTCATTACCGGCGGGCTGGGGAACGATGTGCTCAATGGCGGTGGTGGCGATGACCTGCTGATCGGCGGGATGGGCAACAACACCCTGACCGGAGGCGGCGGCAGCGATACCTTCCAGTGGCTGCAGGGCAACAATGGGCACGATGTGGTGACCGACTTTACGCCGGGCACCGACAAGCTGGACCTATCGCAGTTGTTACAGGGAGAGAATGCGACTTCCGCTTCCCTGGATGACTACCTGCACTTCAAGGTCACTGGCAGTGGCGCGACCTTGGTCACCAGCATTGATGTCAGCGCGGTGGCAGGGGCGACGCCGACCCAGACCATTGACCTGGCGGGGGTCGACCTGGCCAGCCATTACGGAGTCACGCCAGGGGCGGGCGGGGTGATTGCCGGAGGGGCGGACACGGCCACCATCATCAACGGCATGCTCAACGATCACTCGTTGAAGGTGGATACCGTCTGATGGTTGTCACGGTCCTTGAGGCCGCTGCCCAGGCAGCGGCTGCTGGGGCTGCTCAAGGGCGCCGCAAGGTTTTCTGGCGCAGGATGTAAATGCTGACCAGCACCGCGCTGGTCAGCATGAAACCTCGTGCCCAGGGCAGTGGCACCAGGTAGCACGAGAGCCCAATGCTCAGCCACATCAGGCTGATCGCATACACCTTGCCCTTGAGCGGAATGCCATTGCCATCCAGGTAGTCGCGGATCCACGGACCCAGGCGCGGGTGTTGCACCAGCCATTGGTAGAAGCGTGGAGAGCTACGGGCGAAACAGGCGGCCGCCAGCAGTAGGAAAGGGGTGGTGGGCAATACCGGAAGGAAGATGCCGAGTACCCCCAGCGCTACGCTCAGCCAGCCGATGGCCAGCAGAACGTAACGCAACACCAGGGGGCGTTGGCCTATGGGCTTGGCCATAGGCGCCGACTCAGTGGTGGCGAGGCTTGAGCAGCGCCGGTTTTTCGTCGGGTGCGTTGCACAGCAGGTACAGCGCGGTAAGTGCTTCGGGGATCTGCACGATCATGTCGTCCATCAGGTTGGCATCGCTGGCGATGTCGGAGAATTCCGGCTGCTCGTCGAACAGGCCGGAACCCACCATGATCGGCAGCAGCATCTCGCTGACTTCTTCCTCTGCGGTTTCGAACCAGGCTGCTTCACGCAGGAACACGCCTTCCATGAAACCGATGCACCAGCCGCGCAGGTCGGAGTCGTCCGGGTCGTCGCCCAGATCGAGTTCGCAAGGCAGCTCGAACTCTTCATCGGAGGCCAGTTGGCGCGCGATGTGCGCCTTGAGGGCCAGTAGCGTGGATTCGATGGCTTCGCGTTCGGCGTCGTCGCTGTAATGCGGCTCTTCGGCGAACAGGGCGTCGATCCATTCACGGTCGGGAACGCTTTCCGAGCAGATCGACAGCGCGGTCAAGTAGCCGTGAGCGGCCACGTAGTCCAGCGCCTCGTCGTGCAGATCATCTGCGTCGAGGAAGACTTGCAGGCGGGTTAGTTGCTCAGCGAAGGACATTGACGGCTACCTTGGGGAATAAACGATGCTGAATTCTAGGCTTTCTTGAGCGCTCAAGCCAGCCACGGGGCAGATTTGAGCGGTTCTAAAGGTTACCAGCGGTCCATTGTCGGCGCCCTCTGCCGGGAAGGGCTCGGGTATACTCGCGCGTTTTGTGATGCCCTGCAGGCCCGACGGCAAGTGCGGACAAGTCCGCTAACGCATTTGTCGGTGAACCACGCCGACTTTTCGGCCAGTCTGCATCCAGGGAAATCGGCGATTTTTGGAGTTTTTCATGCTCGAACAGGCTCAACGCGTCCTCAAGGACATCTTCGGCTACGACAGTTTCCGTGGTCGCCAAGGTGCGATCATTGAGCGCGTTGCCAGCGGCGGTGATGCCTTGGTACTGATGCCCACCGGCGGTGGCAAGTCGCTGTGCTTCCAGGTTCCGGCCCTGCTTCGCGAAGGCCTGGCGGTGGTGGTCTCGCCTTTGATCGCGTTGATGGACGATCAGGTGGCCACCCTTGAGGAACTCGGTGTTGCGGCCGCCGCCTTGAACTCGACCTTGAGCGCCGAGCAGCAGCGTGACCTGGCGGCGCGTATTCGTCGCGGCGAGGTGAAAATGCTCTACCTGGCACCGGAGCGCCTGGTTCAGCCACGTATGCTGGCGTTCCTGCAGAACCTCGATATTGCTCTGTTCGCCATTGACGAAGCTCACTGCGTGTCCCAGTGGGGGCATGACTTCCGTCCTGAATACCTGCAGTTGGGGCAGTTGGCGGAAATGTTCCCGAACGTGCCGCGCATTGCCCTGACCGCCACCGCCGACAAGCGTACCCGGGAAGAGATCGTCAATCGCCTGCACTTGCAGGACGCCGAGCGTTTTCTTTCCAGCTTCGACCGACCGAACATCTTCTATCGCATCGTGCCCAAGGAACAGCCGCGCAAGCAGTTGCAGGCCTTCCTCAACGAGCGGCGCAGCGATGCCGGGATCGTCTATTGCCTGTCGCGCAAGAAGGTTGACGAAGTGGCGGCCTTCCTCTGTGAACAGGGCTTTACCGCGCTGCCGTATCACGCTGGCCTGCCCAACGAGTTGCGCGCCTATCACCAGAAACGTTTCCTCAACGAGGAAGGCCTGATCATGGTGGCGACCATTGCCTTCGGCATGGGCATCGACAAACCCAACGTGCGGTTTGTGGCCCACATGGACCTGCCCAAGTCCCTGGAGGCGTACTACCAGGAGACCGGTCGTGCCGGCCGTGACGGCCTGCCAGCGGACGCCTGGATGGCCTACGGACTGCAAGATGTGCTGATGCTCAAGCAGATGCTGCAGAACTCCGAAGGCGACGAACGCCACAAGCGTCTTGAACAGCACAAGCTCGATGCGATGCTGGCCCTGTGCGAGGAAACCCGTTGCCGGCGCCAGACATTGCTCGCCTATTTCGATGAGGACATGCCCCAGCCTTGTGGCCATTGCGACAACTGCGTCGATGGCGTGCAAACCTGGGACGCCACCGAGCCGGCGCGCCAGGCACTGTCGGCCATCTATCGTACTGGTCAGCGTTATGGTGTCGGTCACTTGGTGGACGTGTTGCTGGGTAAGGACACCGAAAAGGTCCGCAGCTTCGGTCATCAGCACTTGTCGGTGTTCGGGGTCGGCAAGGCCCGTAGCGAAGGCGAATGGCGCTCTCTGTTTCGCCAACTGGTGGCTCGCGGGCTGGCGGACATCGACCTTGAAGGTTATGGCGGTCTGCGTCTGAGCGACACGTGCCGGCCCTTGCTCAAGGGCGAGGTAACCCTGGAGCTGCGACGCGATCTCAAGCCGCAAAGCACTCCCAAGAGCAGCACCAGCCAGGCCAGCCAACTGGTACGGGGCGAGGAGCGCGAGCAATGGGAGGCGCTGCGAGCCCTGCGGCGCAAGCTGGCGGAAGAACATGGGGTGCCGCCCTATGTCATTTTCCCCGACTCAACCTTGTTGGAGATGCTTCGCAGCCAGCCCGGCTCCATGGCGGAAATGGCCGAGGTCAGTGGTGTCGGTGCGCGCAAGCTGGAGCGTTATGGCGCGGCGTTCCTCGAAGTGCTGGGGGGCGGTGTCGAGGCGCCGAAGGTGGTCGCCGATATCCGCCACGAGCTGATTACCTTGGCCCGTGCCGGGATGACCCCGGTGCAGATCGCCGGGCAACTGCAGTGCACGGAAAAGAACGTCTACACCTTGCTGGCTGAAGCCATTGGCAAGCAGCAACTGTCCCTGGAGCAGGCGCTGGATCTTCCAGAAGACTTGCTGGGGGAAATCCAGGACGCTTTCCTCGACGGTGAGGGCGAACTACCGCCCGTGGTCGAGATCAGCCAAGTGTTTGCCGGACGAGTCCCCGAAGGTGTTTTGTACTGCGTGCGTGCCGCGCTGCAGTCGGAGTTTGAAATGTGAAGGGGTGCGTCAATGTTGTAACGATTCAGTCCCTTAGAGGCCTTGCCTCCTGGCAAGGGTCATGCTTAGCTGACTAATAATTAGTTTTTCTTTATTTTCAGTCTGATCATGAGTGTTTTATGCCGTTAACCGATGAACACCGTTTTGGTATGCAGCTGGCGCATATGTCTCGCGGCTGGCGTGCCGAACTGGACCGCCGCCTGGCCGGGCTTGGCCTGTCCCAGGCCCGCTGGCTGGTGCTGCTGCACCTGGCCCGTTTTGAAGACGCGCCAACCCAGCGTGAGCTGGCGCAAAGCGTTGGCGTAGAAGGGCCAACCCTGGCTCGGCTGCTGGATAGCCTGGAAACCCAGGGCCTGGTCCAGCGCCAATCGGTGGTGGAAGATCGCCGGGCGAAGAAGATCGTCCTCTGTCCTTCCGCGCGGCCCTTGATCGAGCAGATCGAGACCATCGCCACTGCCTTGCGCCATGAATTGTTCATTGGCGTCGACGACGAAGACCTGCGGGTCTGCATGCGCGTTCATGGGCGCATCCTGGCTAATCTGGAAAAATCCTGATGCCTTCAGCCGGGGTTGCCTGACCCCGGTTCGTCCTATTTTCGCTTCCCTTGAATCCTGCTGATTGCGCCGTCCGGTGCGGCATTTGTGCGCCTGTCAGAAGGTTTGGCCAAGGTTCAGCGACAGGGCCTTCTGGTTGTCGTCGTTGAAGCCGTAGCTGAAGTTCAATGGGCCCAGCGGGGTGTCGAAGCCCAGGAAGATGCTCGCGGCATTGATGTAGCCGCTGTCGAAGGCGTTGTCGTTGTTCCACACCCGCCCGCGTTCCAGTGAGCCGCCCAGGTAGAGCGGGAAATCCAGTGGCAGGTAGGAGCGTGGTGTGAGTCGGCGAAAGTACACGGCGCGGGCCAGGGTGATGTTCTGCCCGGACAGGGCGTCCTGACGGAAGCCGGACAACTGTCGTGCGCCCCCCAGGAGGAAACTGGAGGTCACGACATCGGCATTGTCCAGGGTTCGGCCATAGCGCCCTCCCAGTACGAAGGTATTGGGGCCGCTGCTCAAGGCCTTGTCGAGCTTGAACTCCCACTGGCGGTAGCGATTGTCCGAACCCAGGCTCGGTTCGAACTGGCGCAGGGTCAGGCCGATGTCTTCACCGGAGTGGGGGAAGTAGACGTTGTCCAGGGAGTCGAAGGAGTACTGCAGCTGGTAATAACCCTCATTGAAGTTCTCGCTGGGCAGGTCGTGATCGCCGATCCGCACATCGGCCTTGCCCCAGGCCTCGCCCACACCGAAACGCACTTCGCCGCTGTTGCCGATCTGCCGCCCCAGATTCAGGCCCAGGCCGTAGCGTTCCAGGCGGTATTCGGCGATCGGATCGTTATCCAGCACCGCCTCGACATTCTGCGCTTGGGCAGCGATAAACGGCGCAATGAAATAGCGTGAACCGGCATCCAAGGGTTGATAGAACTCGCTATAGATTTCCTGCCGGTCGCCGATCTGTACCCGGGTCAGCCATTCTGCACCGAGGCTGTTGATACCGTTCATGCGATAGCTGGCGCCGATGTTGAAGGCGCTGTCGCCGCGCATGTCATCGGACAGGTTCAGGCCCAGGCGCAAGTAGTCAGTGCCGCTGCGCTTGCCCCGCGCGCTGATCACCAGGGTGTTGTCCTGGCCTTTGTGCACCACGCGGTATTGCACCTGTTCGAAGAAGTCCAGGCCGTACAGGGTGCCCATGTCGGTTTCCAGGCGGCCCAGGTCCAGGGGTTCGCCGATGTGTTGGCGGATGTAGTAGCGAATGACCTCATCGCTGACCTTGGAGTCGTTCTCCACCTTGATTGCGCTGATGATCGGCGTGCGCTGGCTGGGCAGGCGCGCGGCGGCCAGTTGCGCATCCTGTGGTTGGGTCGCACGCAAGCGCGCCAGGCGGGCGTCGAGGATACGGGTGGCGCGATAACCGGCGTCGATCACCTCCTGGGCTCGACCGAAGTCGGTGACGCCGAAGCTCGACAACGACGGCTGGATCAGCACGTCGTCCTTGTGCAGCGTCGCCAATTGTTCCTCGGAATTGCGCCGGGTCATCAGGGTAATGGACTGGTTGAGCACGTCGACCACGGTGTTGAGTTGCTTGCGCGAGCGCAGCGGCGTGCCGATGTCCACCACAATGGCGATGTCGACCCCCATGTCCCGGGCGACGTCCAGGGGAATGTTGTCGGTCATGCCGCCGTCCACCAGTAGCCGGCCATCGAGCTCCACCGGCGCAAACACTGCCGGAATCGACATGCTGGCGCGGATCACCTGGGGCAGGTGGCCCTTGCGGAACACCACCTTTTCGCCGCTGGCGATGTCGGTGGCCACGGCCCGGAAGGGTATGGGCAGCTTGTCGAAATCCCGGGTATCGCTGGCGTGCGCCAGCTTGCTCTCCAGCAGTAACGCCAGGTTCTGGCCCTGGATCA
This sequence comes from Pseudomonas sp. B21-059, assembly GCF_026016285.1. NCBI lineage: Bacteria > Pseudomonadati > Pseudomonadota > Gammaproteobacteria > Pseudomonadales > Pseudomonadaceae > Pseudomonas > Pseudomonas sp. B21-059. Next base: position 1,763,654 of record NZ_CP087201.1, read on the forward strand.
CCCCCAGTGGCAGGCCCAGGCTACCGTCGTCACGGAAGCTGAGTTTCTGTTTGACCAGGAAATCCCGATCGTCCTGCTTGCGCCGGAAGGGCACGTCTTCCCGGGGCGGAGCGTCGGACAGCGCTTGCCTCCAGTCGATGTTCAGGGCCAGTTTTTCCAGTTCGTCGATCTTGTAGCCCGAGGCATAGAGCCCGCCGATCACCGCGCCCATGCTGGTGCCGGCAATCGCGTCGATGCGGATGCCTTGCTCTTCCAGGGCCTTGAGTACGCCGATATGCGCCATGCCACGGGCAGCGCCTCCGGACAGCACCAGACCGATTTTCGGTCGCGGCGCTTCACTGGATTGAGCGAGCAGGGGCAGCAGGCAGAGGAACAGGCAGGACAGCAGGCGGCGCATCGTGGTTCTCGGGGACGGACGATAAAGCCGGCTATTATAGCGACGCCCTTGAACTCAGGAGTCGGCCGTACCATGACTGAACGTAAACCCGAAGTGGTCATCACCTATTGCACCCAATGCCAGTGGCTGTTGCGAGCCGCCTGGCTGGCCCAGGAGTTGCTGAGCACGTTCAGCGATGACTTGGGCAAAGTGTCTCTGGAGCCTGCTACTGGTGGCACGTTCCGCATTTCCTGCGATGGCGTGCAGATCTGGGAGCGCAAGGCCGATGGCGGTTTTCCCGAGGCCAAGGTACTCAAGCAACGGGTGCGCGACCAGATCGATCCGGAGCGCAACCTGGGCCACAACGATCGTACTCAGTGAGAGCCGGCTTCAGCCGTGGCTGCCTTGCTGGCTGAGCCCATCGACAGGCGACTTGAAACCACGATGGCAACGATGATCAAGGCTCCGCCCATCAGCATGCGCAGCGTCGGATTCTCGCCGAACAGCAGCCAGGCCACGGTAATCCCGTAGACCGGCTCCAGGGCGAAGACCACTGCCGCGGTGCGTGCCTTGATCACTGCCAGGCTGGCGACAAACAGGCTGTGGGCCAGGCCGGTGCAGAAGATTCCCAGCAGACTGATCCACAGCCAGTCCATGGCCCGGACCTGGCCAAGCTCCGGTGCCGCCACCGGTAACAGGCATAGGGCTACCACCACGTTCTGGCAGAGGGCCGCCTGCACCGCAGGAATACGTCCGGAGCTGGCGCGGTTGTTCAAGGACAGCAGGGCAAACAGCAGGCCCGACCCCACGGCCCAGAGCAAACCGGTGGTGGCCTGGCTGGCCAGATCGAAGTCCGGGGTCACCAGCACCAGGCCGATGCTCACGAGGATCACCAGCAGAGTCTCGTTAAAGCGGATTCGCTCGCGGAAGATCAGGCCTTCGAGAATCACCGTAAAGGCCGGGAAGCTGGCGAAGCCCAGGGTGGCAATGGCCACCCCGGCAACTTTTACCGCGACGAAGAAACTCACCCAGTGGCCGGCCAGCAGCAGGCCGCTGAGCAGCAGGCGCCGCCCATCGGTGGCGGCCAGTTTCTGCCAGGGGGTATTGCTGGCCAGCCGGGCAAAGACGCCCAGGGCGAGTACGGCAAAGGCTGCGCGGCCGAAGACGATGACCGCGGGCGAAGCGGCGGCGAGCTTACCGAATACACCGGTCAGGCCGAACATCAGGGCGCCGATATGCAGGGCGCCAAGGGCGGTACGCGGAGTCATCTCTATCCTTAGCCACAAGACGGGCAGTAATGGCCTTAGGCTTTGTACAAAAAGCCTTGATACTCGGTGATGCTGCGTCGAAAACGGTCTCGTGCGCGAGTCCGATCGGAATGCTCATTTACAACCCGTAAAGTCGAACGCGACCCCGGCCGTTCCTCGACTGTTTTCGCCTTGCCTGACCTTCGTCTCAACACTTTTCGTACAGAGCCTAGGCGGCAATGAGCTCAGTCTAGGGGCGGGCGACCTGTTGGTCTGTCGCGATCCTGGCGTTTTTTGTCGAGGGACTAGCGTCTGCCCCTTGGCGCAGTTGGCGCGGCGAGTGGCCGTACTGCCGCAGTATCGCTGCGGCAAAGGCACTCTGGGAGCTGTAACCCACGCGGCTGGCGATTTCGCCCATGGGCAAGGCTGATCCGCGCAACAGTTCCAGGGCCATGTGCAGGCGCCGGCGTCGTACGTATTCCATGGGGCTGGCCCCGCACTCGGCGATGAACCGTGCGTGCAGACGGGCAGCGGACAGCCCGGCGATGCGGGCCAGGTCGGCCACCTGTAAGGGGTGGGCGGCGTGACGATCGATATGGGCATTCAGGGCGGCATAGGGCAGGCGGCGCTCGCCAGGCTGGTTGTCGGCGCAATGGTTGAGGCTGGCCAGCAGCAGGACAGCGCCTTGTTGGGCAATCAAGGGGTCGTCCACCGGGCTGTCCGCCAGCCAGTTGACCAGGCGGCTCTGGCTCGGCCCCAAGACCTGATGTCGGGGCGCATCGAGCAAACGTCGGCTGGCCTCGGCATGTTCGCCCAAAGACTGTTGCACCCAGCGTTCACCAGGTATGTCCAACACCAGGCAATGGCTTCCGCTGGGGCTGCCGCAGACATGCCGGGCGCCGGCCGGTACCACCACGAAGCTCTGCTGCTGCACTTGGCTGCCCTGGCCTTCGACTTCGAACTGGAGCTGGCCACGCAGGCCGAACACCAGTTGCGCATGCTCGTGGCTGTGGGCGATCAGGTCGTGGGTGTAGTGGCGCAGGGTGAGGATAGATCCCATCACGGTCTCCTTGGCAGGCGGCCAGTGTACACCGGCGGTCGGAGGGCTCGCGTTGTCATCGCACTGCCGCATTTTTGTCATGGGCTATTAATCGCTGCGGCGCAAGCTCGCAAAAAATCCCGGAGAGCGTCCATGACCCATGCCGAACTCGCCAAGCCCAGCCGCAAGCAACGGGTACGGACCTTATGGATTTCCGATGTGCATCTGGGCACCCGGGATTGTCAGGCGGAACACCTGGCGCAGTTTCTCAAGGGGTATCAGGCCGACCGTATCTATCTGGTTGGCGACATCATCGATGGCTGGAAACTGCGGGGCGGCATGTACTGGCCCCAGGCCCATACCAACGTGATCCGCCGCTTGCTGACCATGAGCAAGCGCGGCACCGAGGTGATCTACGTCACCGGCAATCACGATGAGTTCCTGCGCCGTTACTCCAAGCTGATCCTGGGCAACATCCAACTGGTGGACGAAGCCGTGCACGTCACGGCTGACGGCCGCCATCTGCTGGTGATCCACGGTGACCAGTTCGACGTCATTACGCGATATCACCGCTGGCTGGCCTTTCTCGGCGACTCGGCCTACGAGTTCACCCTGACCCTCAATCGTTGGCTCAATCATTGGCGGGCGCGCTATGGCTACGGTTACTGGTCGCTGTCGGCCTACCTCAAGCACAAGGTCAAGACTGCGGTGAGCTTCATCAGCGACTTCGAGGAGGCCATTGCCCACGAGTGCGTCAAGCGTGAGTTGCACGGGGTGGTCTGTGGCCACATTCACCATGCCGAGATCCGTAAGGTGGGCGAGGTGGATTACCTCAATTGCGGCGATTGGGTGGAGTCCTGCACAGCCCTGATCGAGCACTGGGACGGCAGCATCGAACTCTATCGCCTGGCCGAGGCCCAGGCCCGGGAAGCCCAGCTCAAGGCCGAGCGCATGAAGATGGCGGAGCCGGCCTGAGCGATGGCTTGTCGATCAGGCTTCAGGTGGGGCTGGCCTGTTTCCATCGCCGCCTTGTACAGCGACGCTCGGGGCTGGAGTCTATGCCTGCGTCCCGTCACCACAGTGGCTGTAGGGGACGGTTTGCTGTCCGGCCGGGCCTAGAAGGGGACCTTGCCGAGAATCATGTCGCGGTACATGACGAAGTCCCCCAGCAGGCTGTACAGCGGATGCTGGAAGGTGGCCGGGCGATTTTTCTCGAAGAAGAAATGCCCGATCCAGGCAAAGCCATAGCCGGCAACCGGCAAGGCCAGCAGTAGCAGCCAGGCGCCTTTGCCGATGGCAAAGGCCAGGAGGAAGATCACCAGGCTGGTGCCGATGAAGTGCAGGCGACGGCAGGTGCTGTTGCTGTGCTCACTCAGGTAATAGGGGTAGAACTCGGCGAAGCTGTTGAACTGTCGGATGTTTTCCATGGCCGCGATCTCTGTGCTTGTTGTTCGTGAGCGGATGTTCTGCGGGGAGCTTATTTGAGTCTAGAGTCCTTGGCAGCGCTGGCCAGTGACAATAGGCGCCACTTTAGTATCCTTGTGAAATTGGCCGTAGCATGCGGCTCATCATGTAAGAAACCCTCATGAGCGAACGAACGACTTCTGCAAGCTGGGCCTTGGGAATAGTCAAGGCCCTGGAGATGGACGGCCTGGATTGCCGCGCTTTGTTCCTGCAGTTAGGGCTCGACTATGGCGCCCTCGACGACCCCGACGCACGTTTCACCCAGGACTCGATGACACGGCTCTGGCAGCGTGCGGTCGAGTTGTCCGGCAACCCGGCGATTGGCTTGAACATGGGCAAGTTGGTTCGCCCGGCGTCCTTTCATGTGGCCGGTTATGCGCTGATGTCGAGTCGCACCCTGGCAGAGGGTTTTCAGCGCCTGGTGCGTTATCAACGGATCATTGCCGAAAGTGCTGACCTGAGTTTCCGTCTTTTACCTGAGGGTTATGCGCTGATTCTGACGGTGCATGGCGATCATCTGCCCCCTACCCGGCAAAGCTCCGAAGCCTCGCTGGCTTGCGCCCTGGCCTTGTGTGGCTGGTTGACGGGGCGCGCCCTGCAGCCGCGCAAAGTGCTGTTGCAAGGGCCGCAACCGCAGGATGTGCAGCCTTACAAGGACATGTTTCATGCGCCGCTGGTGTTCGCTGCGCCTTTTGATGCGCTGATTTTCGAGCGGGCCGACATGGAAGCACCACTGCCGACTGCCAACGAGGCCATGGCCTTGTTGCACGATCGTTTCGCCGGCGAATACCTGGCACGTTTCTCCGAGAGCCGGGTGACCCACAAGGCGCGACAAGTGCTGTGCCGTCTGCTGCCGCAGGGCGAGCCCAAGCGCGAGATGGTGGCGCAGACCCTGCACTTGTCCCAGCGTACGTTGCAACGCCGCTTGCAGGAGGAGGGCACCAGCTTCCAGACCCTGCTCGATGACACCCGCCGCGAGCTGGCCGAACAGTACCTGGCGCAGCCGCGCATGACCTTGCTGGAAATTGCCTACCTGTTGGGGTTTGCCGATCCGAGCAATTTTTTCCGGGCGTTTCGTCGCTGGTTCGATGTCACGCCCGGAGAGTACCGGGCGCGGTTGCTGGCGCTGCCGGGCTCGATCAATGACGCCAGAACGCCGGAATGCACAGCACGAACACCGTGATGATTTCCAGCCGGCCCAGGAGCATGCCCAGGGACAGGATCCACTTGGCAGCGTCGGGCAGGGTGGAGAAGTTGCCCGCCGGGCCGATGGTTTCTCCCAGGCCCGGGCCCACCCCGGATACGGTGCTGGCGGCGCCGGTCAGGGCGGTCATCCAGTCCAGGCCCAGCAGCGACAGGGCGAGGGCGATCATGCAGATGGTGATCGCGAAGAAGAACGAGAAGGTCAGGATCGAGCGGACGATTTCCTCGTCCAGGCGATGGCCGTTGTACTTCTGCTTGATCACCGCCCGGGGGTGGATCAGCTGATTGAGGTTGGCCTTGAGCAGGATGTAGGCGACCTGGAAGCGGAAGATCTTGATCCCGCCCGCCGTGGACCCCGAACACCCGCCGACGAACCCCAGGTAAAAGAACAGCATCAGTGAGAAGTTGCCCCACAGGCTGTAGTCACCCAAGGCAAACCCGGTGGTGGTGACCACCGAGGTCACGTTCAGTGCTACGTGACGCAAGGCCTCCAGCCAGTGCAGGTTGGTGGTCCACCAGTACCAGGTGCCGAGCACCAGCCAGGTGACCAGGAGCATGCCCAGCAAGCCCTGGACCTGCTGATCCTTGATCAACGCTTTGCGGTTGCCCCGCAGGGTTGCCACATAGAGGGCGAAGGGCAGGCTGCCGAGGATCATCACCACCACCGCCACCCAGTGCACCGCCGGTTGCTGCCAGTTGGCCAGGGATTGGTCAGAGGTAGAGAAGCCCCCAGTGGAGATCGCCGACATGGCGTGGTTGATGGCATCGAAGATGTTCATCCCGGCCCACCAGAAGGCCAGGCTGCCGAAGATGGTGATGCCCACGTAGGTGGCGACAATCAGGCGCGCCACCATGTGCGAGCGCGGCATGACCTTTTCCGAGCGGTCCGAAGATTCGGTCTGGAACAGGCGCATGCCACCGATGCGCAGCAACGGCAGGATCGCCACCGCCATGCCGATAAAGCCGATGCCTCCCAGCCAGTGCAGCATCGAGCGCCAGATCAGGATGCCCGGGGACATGCTGTCCAGGCCGCTGAGCACGGTGGCGCCGGTGGCGGTGATGCCGGACATGCTTTCAAAGAACGAGTCGGTGTAACTGATGTGCTGGGTCAGCAGGAACGGCAGGGCGGCGAAGATACACACCACCACCCAGCTGGAGACCGTCAGCAGGTACATGTCCCGGGGGCGCAGGTGAATGTGTTCGGGACGGCCAGGAATCACCAGAGCCAGGCCGGCGATGAAGGTGATCATGCTGGCCCAGAGGAAGGACGGCAGGTCGCCGGTGCGTTCGAAGATCACCAGTGTCGCCATCGGCACCACCATGGCGATGGCCAGGGTGATGAGGAAGATGCCGATAATGAAACCAATGATCCTTAAGGTCGGCAACGCCATGTGTTCCGCTCGGGCTGGTATGAGAAGGGCGCCCATTCTACCTGCGGTGCAGGGCATGTAAACCGGCACCCGGCCGGCAGATACCGCTAGAATAGCCGGACATTTTTTTCAGGAGGTGGCCGATGGAGGCTCTCGACGCTTTGCTCAACCGTGTTTCCGTGCCGCGCTTGGTGGAGCCAGCCCCCACGGCGCAGCAACGCGAAGCACTGTTCGCTGCCGCCTTGCGGGCGCCGGATCACGGGCAACTGCGCCCTTGGCGCTTTCTCACCGTTGAAGGCGAAGCCCGTGACCAGTTGGGCGAACTGCTGGTCGAAGCGGTACAACTGCAAGGCGGCGAAGTGACTCAGGCCGCGTTGGACAAGGCTCGGGCCATGCCGCTGCGTGCACCGCTGGTGGTCGTGGTCGTGGCACGGCTGCAGGAGCATTTCAAGGTGCCCAAGTCCGAGCAATTGCTGGCGGCGGGCTGTGCAGCCCACGGTATTTTGCTGGCAGCCTATGCCCAGGGTATCGGCGCGGTATGGCGCACGGGCGAGTTGTCCTATTCGCCCCATGTGGCCAAGGGACTGGGCCTGGCGGACGGCGAAGAGATCATCGCCTTCCTTTACCTGGGCACGCCGCTGAACGAACCGCGGGTCGCACCGAAAGTCGACACCGCCGAGTTCGTCAGCGCCTGGACCGCCAGGGCCTGATTATCCCCTTCGAAAGCTGAGTACCTTGCGGGCAAGCCCGCTGCTGTCGAACCTCGCAGCAGCGGCTTGCCCGCGTTGCATTCAGGCCTGCACCACGGCTCCCGGGACCAGGGGCAGCTCCAGCGTGGCGATGAATCCGCCCAGGGGATGGTTGCCCAGTATCAGGCTGCCGCCGTGGCGTTCCGCTGCGCGGCGGGCGATGGCCAGCCCCAGGCCATGGCCTGGAGCACTCTGCCCTGGGGCGCGGAAGAACGGCTCTCCCAGTTGTCGCAAGTGCTCGGCATCCACGCCAGGACCATGGTCGCGCACGCTGATCTGGATCTTCTCGCCCTGGCGCAGGGCCGTGACTTCGATCGGTTGCCCGGCAGGATTGAAGCGCTGGGCGTTGCGCAGCAGGTTGTCCACCGCCCGTTCAAGCATGGTCGGCCAGCCCCGCAGGCTCAGCTGCGTTTGGGCAGTGATCTGGACCTGCTGCTCGGGACAGGCCAGTTGCGCGTCTTTTTGCAGGGCCTGCAACAAGGCGTTGAGGTCGACCTCTTCGGCGCTGGCGTTGTCCGCATCGACCCGAGCCAGCACCAGGATCTCGCTGATCAGCGCCTCCAGACGATCACATTCCCGTGTCAGGCGTGGCCAGAGTCTCTCCCGTTCTTCGGGGGCGGCGCGCTCCGCCAGTGCCAGGGCAATACGCAGGCGCGCCAGGGGCGAACGCAGTTCGTGGGAGACATCCCTGAGCAGTTGGCGCTGGCTGCCGATCAGGCTCTGCAGGCGTGAACCCATGCGGTTGAAGTCTCGGGCCAGCACGCCGAACTCGTCACGGCGATTGGCCAGGCGCGCCAGGCTGTTCTGCTGATAGGTGGCCTGGCCCAGGTCGTGTACCGCGCCGCGCAGGCGGCTCAAGGGGCGGGTGATGGACAGGGTCACCAGCAGGCTGAACAGGGTCAGCACCACCAGGGCAATGGCCAGGGCGCTGAGGGGCCAGGTCAGGCTGTCGCGATGCCAGGCATCCAGTTCCGGATGGGGGATGCGGTAGATGAACAGGTAGGTGTCGCCGGTGGTCGGGCTGGTGTATTCCGCTGTCAGGCGGCGCCAGGGCAGGTGGCGGTCATCGTTGTTCTGCCGGGCTTCGAAGGCAGCCGCGCGGCGCGGGAAAGTCCCGCGTACCACCGGGTCGCCGCTCTCGTTGAGTACCTGAACATCGATGTGGTACTGGCGCTTGCGCTGCTGGAGGATGTCCTGGGCGGCGTCTTCGCCCTGGGTCTCGTAGGTTTGCGTCCACTGCGCGGTGAGGCTGTTGAGCCCCGGATGGCGGCTGAGAATCCAGGCGTCCTGGTTGAGCATGTGCCCAAGCAGGATCGACAGTCCTGCAACCAGGGTGATGGCCAGCCAGAAACTGGCCAGGATGCGCCAGAACAATGAACGCACAGGAACTCCTCGAACGCGAAAGCCCAGTGGGGGAGGCCACTGGGCTATTAGGGTGAACGCTAACGCATTATTGCGCTTTTTGCGGTTGTTGCGCTTTCCAGGCCTTGAACTGGGCCCATTCGGCGCGACGTTCCTCTTGTTTCTTGACGATGGCGTCGAACTCTTTCTGTTGTTCGGGCTTGAGCAGGGCGCGGATGTCGGCCTGGGTTTTCTGCTGTTTGGCGGCCAGTTCATCCTTCATGGCTTTCTGGTCGGCCGGCGAGAGTTTCTCCAGGTACTTTTCCACCACGGCCTTGCGGTCGTGCATTTGCTCGCCCATCAGTTTGCCGATCTGCTGACGCTGTTCACGGCTCAGGTCCAGTTCGCTGAAGGGGCCTTTGCCGCGCATGTGTTCGCTGTGCCGAGGGCCGTCCATCGGACCCATCGGGCCGTTGCCTTCAGGCATGGCCATGGCCACGGTTGGCAGGGCGGCGGCGAACATCAGGGCGATCAGGGTCTTGCGCATGGTGTGTCTCCTTGTCTCATTCCCGGTAAGTTCCGGATGAGTTCAGGTTACCCAGATCAAGGTCAGCGGCAGTCAGCGGAGGGTAAAGCTTGGGTAAAGAAGGTATTTCCGGGCCCTGACAAATGCGTCAGGGCACATTGCAATCACAGGCTGTAGTAATAACCGCGGCTGCGCAGGGCGACGATTCGTGGGCGGCCGTCGGGGTGGGGGCCGATCTTCTTGCGCAGGTTGCTGACGTGCATGTCCAGGCTGCGGTCATAGAGGGTCAGTTTTCGGCCCAGGGCGATCTGCGCCAGCTCCTGCTTGTCCAGGGGCTCGCCAGGCTGCTTGAGCAGGGCTTCCAGCAGGCGACTTTCGGAAACGGTCAGGGCGATGTCCTGATCGTCGATGTTGACCACGCCGCGCACTGGGCTGAAGCACAGATCGCCCAGCTCCATCTGGCTGGAGGCTGCCACCGGGTGGCTGCGGCGCAGCACGGCGCGCAAGCGGGCGGTGAGTTCGCGAGGGTCGCAAGGCTTGGCCAGATAGTCGTCGGCGCCCAGTTCCAGGCCAAGGATACGGTCCAGGGGCTCGCCACGGGCCGAGAGCATCAGTACCGGCAGGTCGGGGTGGTCGTTGCGCAGTTGCTTGAGCAGCTCCAGGCCGCTGCCGTCGGGCAGCATCACGTCCAGGACTACGGCAGCCGGGGCCATTTCCGACAAGGCCCGGCGTGCACTCAGGCCATCGTGGCAGGCCCGCACTTGAAAGCCTTCCTGGCCGAGCCAGCTGCTCAGGAGCTCGCACAGCTCCTGGTCGTCATCAATCAGTAACAGGTCGCTCATGAATCACTCAATTTAGCCATTGTCGACGCTTGCGATGTCCGCCACTGGCAAAGATACCGCAGAGCAGGGCGATGAGGGCCACGCCGCCGCCGGTGACGAACCATTGCTGCTGGTCGGTCAGCAGGCGTGGCGCCGGGTTGGCCTGGGCCTCTTTGAGTTGCAGCTTGAGGCGCTGGTTCTCCTGGCGCAAGCGGGTCAGCTGCGGGCTTTCCCGTTCGGCATCGGCACTCTGCAGTTGTTTGCTCAGCTCTTCACGCAGGCGTTCGCTTTCTTTCAAGCGTTGCTGCAACTCGGTGATCTGACTGCCGGCGCTCAGGGACAGCGGCGTGGAATGGCCGGTTTCCTGGGTTTCCTCGGCAAGGGCCGGAGCCCCGATCGACAACATGACCAACAGCAGGCACAGCGGACCTTGGCGCATCGAAACTCCTGATTCCAATCGAGTGTTGGGCAGGTTGTCGGCCGTCAAACGAGAATAATGAGCGATTGAGAACGCGATGAACCGTGAAGGTTCATCGCGTCAGGGAGGATTTACGGCATCGATTGCCTGAACGGCTTGACCTGCACATGGGCATAGACGCCGGAGGTCACGAAGGGGTCGGCGTCGGCCCAGGCTTGGGCGGCGCTCAGGGAGTCGAACTCGGCGACGATCAGGCTGCCGGTGAAGCCGGCGGCGCCAGGGTCATTGCTGTCGATCGCCGGGTGTGGGCCGGCCAGCACCACACGCCCTTGGTCCTTGAGCACTTGCAGCCGTTCCAGGTGCGCCGGCCGGTTGGCCAGACGTTTTTCCAGGGAGTTGGCGACGTCTGTGGCAATGATTGCGTAAAGCATGTCAGTCCTCGGTTTTCGGGGTAGTGGGATCAGCGTCATGCAGGTGGCGCGACAGGTAGACGCCCTGGCCCACCAGGAACAATACAGTCATGCCCAGGCTGCCGAAGACCTTGAAGTCGACCCAGATGCTCTGGAAGGTGAAGGCGACGAACAGGTTGGCGGCGCCGCAGAACAGGAAGAAGGCGATCCAGGCGATGTTCAGGCGGGTCCACACCGGGTCCGGCAAGGTCAGGGCATGGCCCATGATGCGCTTGATCAACAGGCGATCGCCGATGAAGTGGCTGCCGGCAAAGGCCAGGGCGAATAGCCAGTTGACCACCGGCGCCTTCCATTTAAGGAAGGTTTCGCTATGGAAGGCCAGGGTCAGGCTGCCAAAGACCAGGCAGGCAATCAGGGTCAGCCATTGGCTTTTTTCCAGTTTGCGCTGGGAAATGAACAGTGCGCCGTAAACCACCAGGGAGCTGATGATCAGTACTGCGGTGGCGCTGTAGATACCGCCCACGCTGACTTCGTGACCGGCAAGGTCGACGATCCGGGGATCGATTTTGTAGACGATGAAAAACAGGAACAGCGGGATGAAGTCGATGAATTGTTTCACAGTGGCAGCCAGAAGCAGGATGTGGCGGCATAATAACAAACATCCTTGGTAGCGAAAGCGCCAGCTGACTTGAGGTTTTATCGTCCTGTGAATGTTGATTTGCACTGCCATAGCACGGCCTCCGACGGCGCCCTGGCGCCTGCGGTCCTGGTTGCGCGTGCGTACGAGAGAGGCGTGCGAATCCTGTCCTTGACCGACCACGACACCCTCGAAGGCCTGGCGGAGGCCCGTCAGGCAGCGGCGCAACTGGGCATGCAGTTGGTCAACGGCGTCGAGCTGTCCTGCACCTGGGGCGGCGCCACTATTCATGTGCTGGGCTACGGATTCGACACCCAGGCCCCGGCTCTGGTGGCGGCCATCGACAAACTGCACGAGGGGCGCTGGCTGCGCTCCGAGGAGATCAGCCGCAAGCTGGCCCTCAAGGGCATGCCCGGGGCGCTGGAAGGCGCCAGGGCGATCCAGCAGGAGTTGGGGGACAGTGGCAATGCCCCGGCGCGGCCGCACTTTGCCGACTATCTGGTACGTGCCGGTTTTGTGAAGGATCGTGCCGAAGCTTTTCGCAAATGGCTGGGGGCGGGAAAGCTGGGGGACGTCAAACAGCATTGGCCGACACTGGAAGACACCGTCGGCACCCTTCGCGAGGCGGGGGCCTGGGTCAGTCTGGCCCATCCCTGGCATTACGATTTCACCCGCAGCAAGCGCCGCCGCTTGATTGCCGACTATATTCAAGCCGGCGGCCATGCAATCGAAGTAGTCAATGGCCACCAACCTGCAGAGCAAGTGGGCAGTTTGGCTATCCTTGCTCGTGAATTCGGACTGCTGGTCAGCGCTGGCAGTGACTTTCATGGCCCAGGAGGCTGGTCCGAGATCGGCGAGTATCGTCCGGTTCCGGAGGACCTGCCGCCACTTTGGTGTCGGTTCAAACATGAGCCAATTATTGCCGCCTGAACAGGTAGAGACAGTGAGTCAATTTTTCCAGATCCACCCGGAAAACCCACAGCCACGTCTGATCAAACAGGCCGTCGAGATCATTCGCGGCGGTGGCGTGGTGATTTATCCCACGGATTCGTCCTACGCCGTTGCCTGCCAGATGGGTGACAAGGGCGCGATCGAACGAGTGCGGCGCTTGCGTCAACTGGACGACAAGCACAACTTTGCGCTGATCTGCAGTGACCTGTCGCAGTTGGGGCTGTTCGCCAAGATCGATACCGGCACTTTCCGCCTGCTCAAGGCCCATGTGCCGGGGCCTTACACCTTCATTCTCAATGCCACCCGGGAAGTCCCGCGCCTGCTGCTGCACCCCAAGCGCCGCACCATCGGCCTGCGGGTGCCGAGCAATCCTATTGCCCTGGCGCTGCTGGCCGAGCTGGGTGAGCCACTGATGAGCGTCAGCCTGATCATGCCCGGCGATACCGAGGCTCTGAGCGACCCCTATGAAATGCGCCAGCTACTGGAGCATCAGGTGGACCTGATCATCGACGGCGGCTTTGGCAGCACCGAGTCCTCCACGGTGATCAGCCTGGCCGATGGTGAACCGGAAGTGATTCGCGTCGGTTGCGGCGACCCTGCGCCGTTCATGGCCGAGGCCTAGATGTCCGTACTGGAAACCGTCGACGAGCAGGCCGGCGCCCAACAGGAGCTGCCATTCGCCATGGTCTACGGCCAGGCGGTCATGGAAATGCCCCTGGACCTGTACATCCCCCCGGATGCCTTGGAGGTCTTCCTCGAAGCCTTTGAAGGCCCGTTGGACCTGCTGCTGTACCTGATCCGCAAACAGAACATCAACATCCTCGACATCCCGGTGGCGGAAATCACCCGCCAGTACATGGGCTATGTGGAGTTGATGCAGTCGGTGCGCCTGGAGCTGGCCGCCGAGTACCTGGTGATGGCGGCGATGCTGGCCGAGATCAAATCGCGGATGCTGCTGCCGCGCTCTGCTGAGATCGAGGAAGAAGAGGATGATCCCCGGGCCGAGTTGATTCGCCGCCTGCAGGAGTACGAACGCTTCAAGGCGGCTGCCGAAGGCATCGACGGCCTGAGCCGGGTCGGCCGCGACGTGGTGGTGCCCAAGCTCGATGCTCCTGAGGCCCGGGCGCGCAAGCTGCTGCCGGATGTGGCCCTGGAAGAGTTGCTGATGTCCATGGCCGAGGTGCTGCGCCGTGGTGACATGTTCGAAAGCCATCAGGTCAGCCGCGAGGCCTTGTCCACTCGCGAACGCATGAGTGATGTGCTGGAGCGGCTCAAAGGCGGTGGCTTCGTGCCCTTTGTCGAGCTGTTCACCGCAGAAGAGGGACGCCTGGGGGTGGTGGTGACCTTTATGGCGATCCTCGAACTGGTCAAGGAATCCCTGGTCGAGCTGGTGCAGAATGAGCCCTTTGCGGCCATCCACGTACGGGCGCGAGCCGAATAACGAGCTTAAATCATGAATTTGAATGAACCCCGCGAGCTGGCGCCCCTGCTCGAAGCCTTTCTGTTGGCCTCGGGAAAACCCCAGTCCCTGGAGCGCCTGTTCGAGCTCTTCGAAGAAGCCGAGCGACCGGACCCGGCCGTCTTCAAGAAGGCCCTGACCCTGCTGGGAAAATCCTGCGAAGGGCGGGCTTTCGAGCTAAAGGAAGTGGCTTCCGGCTATCGCCTGCAGATCCGTGAAAAGTTCGCGCCCTGGGTCGGCCGCCTGTGGGAAGAGCGGCCCCAGCGTTACTCCCGTGCCCTGCTGGAGACCATGGCCCTGATTGCCTACCGCCAGCCGATTACCCGGGGCGAGATCGAGGATGTGCGCGGCGTGGCGGTCAACAGCAACATCGTCAAGACCCTGCTCGAACGCGAGTGGATTCGGGTGGTGGGTTACCGCGATGTGCCGGGCAAACCGGCGATGTTCGCCACCACCAAGGCGTTTCTCGACCATTTCAACCTGAAGAACCTCGATGACCTGCCGCCCCTGGCCGAGTTGCGGGAGATCGAGGCCGAGCCGGTGCTGGAGTTCGACGATGCGCCGGTGCCCGAGCACCTGCAGCAGTTGGCCGATGCCAGCGCCGAGCCTGAGGAACCCAAGGAAGAAACCAGCTTCCATAGCCTGCTGCTGGAGCTGGACTCCATGGAGGAGGGAATCAAGACCGACTTCGACGACCTGCATCGTGATGGCGCGGTTGAGCCAGAGAACCCGGAGCCGGTGTTCGATCAGCCTGAGGGGCAAACCGAGGCAGCCGTCGCTGATGACAACTCTGATGACACCGATGAACTTGCGGTCGAGCCCGAAGAGGAGCCGCTGCTTGACGCCGAGGACGATGTACTGGGCGTTGCCGAGGCCCGAGCCAAGTTGCTGGCTGCCGTTGCGGCCCTGGAGCCTTCGGCACCCGACTTGAGTGAAGAAGAGGCCGAAGCCCTGGCCCTGGCCGAAGCGATCGAAAACGAACGCCGTCTGCTGGACGACTGACCGTAGCTGGCTGGCCAGTGAAGGTGTCGGCCGGTTGGGTGCAAGGCGTGTGGGCCTGTTCGCCGGCAAGCCGGCTTGTGCAGAAGGGGCGCCGGTGGGCGGAAAAAAGCCTGGGCGGCGACTTATCAACTAGTCTGTGATGCGCAACTGCCGCCATGAGCGTATGATTTGCCCCCCTTTGGCGATCCCTTCGCCAGAGAACCTGTTTTCACGTCTTCAGGCCGCTCTAGCCTGAAGCGATACACCGGGAGGTGCCCAGATGAGCGATAACGATCAGAACGACCAGGAAATCCGTCCAGCCGGCGAGAAGCTGCAGAAAGTCCTCGCCCGCATTGGCGTCGGCTCGCGCCGCGACGTCGAGTCCTGGATCAGCCAGGGCCGGATCAAGGTCAACGGCAAAGAGGCCACCCTGGGCCTGCGCGTCGACCTGCATGACGCCATTTCCATCGATGGCAAGGTGATCAAGCGCGAAGAGGCCGCCGAATCGGTGCGCCGCGTGATCATGTACAACAAGCCCGACGGCGAGATCTGCACCCGTGACGACCCGGAAGGCCGTCCGACCGTGTTCGACAAGCTGCCGCGTCCGCGGGAGGGCCGCTGGATCAACATCGGCCGCCTGGACATCAACACCACCGGCTTGCTGATGTTCACCACCGACGGTGAGCTGGCCAACCGCCTGATGCACCCGTCCTACGAAATGGACCGCGAGTACGCAGTGCGTGTGCGTGGTGAAGTCGACGACGAGATGATCGAGCGCCTGAAGGCGGGCGTCATGCTCGAAGACGGCCCGGCCAAGTTCACCGATATCCAGCAGGCGCCCGGTGGCGAAGGTTTCAACCACTGGTACCACTGTGTGGTGATGGAAGGCCGCAACCGTGAAGTGCGTCGCTTGTGGGAGTCCCAGGGCCTGGTGGTGAGCCGACTGAAGCGCGTGCGTTTCGGCCCGGTGTTCCTCAACTCCGACCTGCCCATGGGGCGCTGGCGCGAAATGAGCCAGTACGAAGTCGACGTGCTCAGCGCCGAAGTCGGCCTGACGCCGGTGGCGCTGCCACAGCTCAACGCCAAGTCCAAGGACAAGCTGGAGCGCATGCAGCGTAAATCCTCGCGTCCGGTAGGCAAAAGCGAGCGTGTACGCACCCTGCGTCCGGCCAATGGCGCACCGGCCAATCCGCGGGTGTCCCGCGAGCCGCAGATCGAAGGCGAGCGTCCAGGGCGCAAGCCGGCGGCCCGTCAGGATGGCGAGCGCGCGCCACGTGCACCGCGTCCGACAAGCGGCCGTGGTACTCCAGTAGCCGAGCGTCCGGCGGACACCAAGCGTCCAGCCAAGCCGGCACCGAAGTCCAAGCGCCCAAGCCTGGTGCTGGACAAGGACGCACCGTCCGGCAAGCGCCGTGGCGCCCCGGCCGGTAGCGGCCAGCGTCCTGGCTTCGGTCGTCGCAAGCCGGAATAAGCCTCGGCCCGCAGACAAAAAACGCCAACCTTCGGGTTGGCGTTTTTTTTGCCCGGTGTTTTGTAGGAGCCGGCTTGCCAGCGAATAGGCTCTCAAGCCTTGGGCAAGGCTCATGATCGCCTTAGCCGGCAAGTCGGTTCCTGCATCAAGGAGGGTTAAAAGGCGAACTGGCCGTCGAACACTGGTTTGTTGTCCACCGTCAGCACGCCGGCGCTGAAGATCAGGTCCAGGTGGTGGCTGCCCTTGGCTCCACCTCCCAGCCCCAGATGCAGGCCGCAATGACGCTCTTCAAAGCCGGAGTTGCGTCCGTACAAGGACTTGATGCCTTCGTTGGTGCCGATCCCCAGCTCTTCGATGCGTCGGTTCGACGGGTTGGCGTCCAGGTACTTGTTGAAGTCATTGGCCAGTCCGGGCACCTGGGTGGCGACCTGGCGGATGCTGGAGTTCTCGATCCACAGCTCCAGCGGAGTCTGCAGCACCCCGTATTTGCGAGCAAAGGGGATGGTGCTGAGGAAGGTGCCGAGGAATTTCACATGGCCATTGATTGCATCGCTGTGGGTGGCGATCTCACCCGGTGCCAGGTCGTAATTGCCCACGCCGTTGATGTCGGTCCACTTCTTCACGCTGTTCAGGGGCGCCTCGAAATACGAGCCCTGGGGATCGCTGAAGCTCAGGGTGCTGGCGTGGGACAGGCGCCGGATCAAAGTGGCGTTGAGGTCGGCGATACGTTGTGGCTCGACGCTGAAGGTGTCGTAGAAATAGTCGCCGTAATCCTTGAACAGCAGGGACTTCTTCCAGTGTTCGGCCATCAGGCCATGCAGGGGGCGGAGGAATTCCGGGCCATCGGGGCGTGGCTGGGGCAGGGTCGAGGAGTCGTAGAAGAAGATGTACAGGTCACAGTCGATGATCGCCTGGGCGAGGCGTTCGGCCGGCTCCAGGTCCAGGCGCAGGGCGCTGACAGTCAGGGGTGTGGCCTGGCGCGATTGTTCGATGATGGCGTTGGCCATGGCCTGGTAGTCGGCGGTATGGCCGATCACCACATTCAATGCTTGGGCACCGCTCAAGGCCGGATGGCGTTCGAGGTAGTACAGGAAATGGCGGATGGCGCGGGTCTGGTCCATAAAACCTCCCTGGAGGACAAAGGTGACCGGGGCAGGCGCGAGGCCTGCTCCGGTCCGGGCGCCTTACATCGGCCACATCGCCGTGCCGAACGGCACCACCGCCTCGGCCTGCATCATTTCCACGGCCGCATCGTGGGTTGCCGCTTCGAACCAATCGTCCAGTTGCAGTTCGGTTTCCAGGTCTTGTTCCAGTGTTTGCATGGTGACTCTCCTAGATGACATAGGGCACAGCAGTCCATTGGCGGAACGGATCAACAGCGGCGAACGGGATGGTTGCGAGGGCTGCTTATCCACTCCTCGTACTTGTCGGATGAGGCATCCGGCAAGTGGCTGGAAACCTAGTTCAGGGGATTTTGAAGTGCAAAAAAATAATTAGATTATTTTCTACTGAACTTTATTTTCTATTTTAAGGGCGGAAATTTATCACCTGAAAACAAAAAGCTAAGGCTTTTTCCGATGTGGGATGGCGTGCGCGTCAATTTGCAGTCGCCGCGCTGGTTGATCTGGTTTGGCAAATTCACGTTACGCACTGTAAAGAAAGTATTACGAAATCCTCCGTGTTTCGCCCTGAATCGGCCAAGGTCCGGACGCTGTAAGGAAAAGCTGCCGCCGGGCATCGGTTAATCCGCTCGCCAGAGCTCTGGCCCGCTTGTTCCAGGGCGCCAAGGCAGGTGAGATGCACACCTGCCTGCGTACAGGTGCATAACAAGAAGGAGGCGCAATGAACGCCGTAACCGACTTTCACCGACACCCTTCGAAGGGCGATGGTCATCGCACCTTCATCGACGACCCCACTCGGTCCGTCCAACTTTGCGCCGCCGATGCCGAGCATCGAGCAGGCCCCTCAGGATCCCGGTTACCGGCACGCTGATACAGCGGTGTCTGGCGGCAGGGGGTCAGGGGTGTACAATGCGCGGCGTTTTAACTGTGACCCAACTGCGTACCCGCGCACTTTGCGTCTGCGCCGCGTGTTTCAGCCTGCTCCCAGGGCGCTGAAGACACTGCTGCCGGGCCAATAAACTCAAGGTTATCCACCTTGTTCACTCCGCCGCGTCACGAGCGTGGTGGGTTCGATTTCGTCACAGATAAAAACAAACAGGTGACGCATGACCGTTAGAAAAACGCTGAACTTCGGGTGCCTGCGCTGGGGTTTGCTCCGCGCCGCTTAAGCCTTCACCGGGCGGCAACGTCTTGCAAACATCATCAAACCTTGCGTGAGAACCTTTTCATGAGTGGACAAAACTCGCATTCGGGCGAGCTGAAACGCGGCCTGAAAAATCGCCATATTCAACTGATCGCCCTGGGTGGCGCGATCGGTACCGGTTTGTTCCTGGGGTCGGCCGGGGTGCTCAAATCCGCCGGTCCGTCGATGATCCTCGGTTACGCCATCTGCGGTTTCATCGCCTTCATGATCATGCGCCAGCTGGGCGAGATGATCGTTGAAGAGCCGGTGGCCGGTTCTTTCAGTCACTTCGCCCATAAGTACTGGGGCGGCTTTGCCGGTTTCCTTTCCGGCTGGAACTGCTGGATTCTCTACATCCTGGTGGGCATGTCGGAACTGACCGCGGTCGGCAAGTATGTGCATTACTGGTGGCCGGAGGTGCCGACCTGGGCCTCGGCGGCGGTGTTCTTCGTGATGATCAACGTCATCAACCTGGCCAACGTCAAGGTGTTCGGCGAGGCCGAGTTCTGGTTCGCCATCATCAAGGTGGTGGCCATCGTCGGCATGATCGCCCTGGGCAGCTACCTGCTGGTCAGCGGTAACGGCGGCCCGCAGGCATCGGTGAGCAACCTCTGGTCCCATGGCGGCTTCTTCCCCAACGGCGTCAGCGGACTGGTGATGGCCATGGCGATCATCATGTTCTCCTTCGGCGGCCTGGAAATGCTCGGCTTCACTGCAGCCGAGGCCGACAAGCCGAAAACCGTGATCCCCAAGGCCATCAACCAGGTGATCTACCGCATCCTGATTTTCTACATCGGCGCCCTGGTGGTGCTGCTGTCGCTGACCCCGTGGGACACCCTGCTGGTGACCCTGAATGCCTCTGGCGATGCCTATAGCGGCAGTCCGTTCGTCCAGGTGTTCTCGATGCTGGGCAGCAACACGGCAGCGCACATCCTCAACTTCGTGGTCCTGACTGCGGCGTTGTCGGTGTACAACAGCGGCACCTACTGCAACAGCCGCATGCTGTTGGGCATGGCCGAGCAGGGCGATGCGCCGAAAGTCCTGGCCAAGATCGACAAGCGCGGCGTGCCGGTGCTGTCGATCCTCGCCTCGGCGGTGGTGACCTTCGTTGCCGTGGTGCTCAACTACCTGATTCCCCAGCACGCCCTTGAGCTGCTGATGTCCCTGGTGGTGGCAACCCTGGTGATCAACTGGGCCATGATCAGCTACTCGCACTTCAAGTTCCGCCAGCACATGAACCGTACCGGTCAGACCTCGCTGTTCAAGGCGCTGTGGTACCCCTACGGCAACTATGTCTGCCTGGCGTTCGTGGTGTTCATCCTCGGCATCATGCTGATGATTCCAGGCATTCAGATCTCGGTGTACGCGATTCCGGTGTGGGTGGTGTTCATGTGGGGCTGCTACCTGATCAAGAACAAGCGCAGCGCTCAGCACTCGCTGCAAGCAGCCAGCACTGCGCTGAAGTAAGCGCGGCCTTGGCCATGACAGACCCGGCTCCGGCCGGGTTTTTCATGCCTGTGATCTTTGTGGGAGCGAGATCGCTTTCGTCGGCCAGTCGGCTCCTGCATGGGAGCTGCCTGTTGCAGGCGCTGGCTTGCCAGCGAACAGGTCCGCAAGAGCGTGGGGAATGGGGGTATCCTGTGCGCCCTGAAGACGGATTCCTGTTCCATGCTGGTGATTTCCAACAATGTGCATCTGCCGGATGCCGAGATCGAGCTGACCGCCATCCGCGCCCAGGGCGCCGGTGGTCAGAACGTCAACAAGGTGTCCAGCGCAGTGCATCTGCGCTTCGATATTCCGGCCTCGTCCCTGCCACCTTTCTACAAGGAGCGCCTGCTGGCGCTGCGCGACAGTCGCATCACCAGTGACGGCGTGATCATTCTCAAGGCCCAGCAGTACCGCACCCAGGAGCAGAATCGCGCCGATGCCCTGGAGCGTCTCACCGAGCTGATCCTCAGCGCCGTCAAGGTGGAAAAGAAGCGCCGCCCCACCAAGCCGACCCTGGGCTCGAAGAAGCGCCGCCTGGAGAGCAAGGCCAAGCGCGGCAGCATCAAGGCTGGCCGCGGCAAAGTGGACTTCTAGCGGTTCGAACGTTCCTTACGCTGCTTGGGGGCCTGGTGATACAGGTACAGGCTTAGCAGCAGGCCGCAGCACGCGGCGATGGCGGCAAACAGGAAGATCGAGGCAAAGCCGAAACCGCCGGCAATCGCCCCGGCCAGTGGTCCGGTGATGCCCAAAGACAGGTCGATGAACAGCGAGTAGGCGCCCACCGCCGCGCCACGGCTGGAGGCCGGCACCAGATTGACCGCTTCCACGCCCAGTGCCGGGAACACCAGGGAGAAGCCAAAGCCGCTCAAGGCCGCGCCGGCCAGGGCCCAGTTGGCATCGGGGGCCAGCCACAGCAGGAGCAGGCCGAGGGTTTCCACCGACAGGCAGGCAATGGCCACGCGAAAGCCGCCGAGGCGGTTGATCAGGTTGCCGAACAGCAGGCGTGCACCAATGAAACTGGCGCCGAACAGGCTCAGGCACAGCACCGCGTTGGACCAGTGCTGGGTCGTGTAATACAGGGTGATGAAGGTGGCGATGGTGCCAAAGCCGATGGAGCCCAGGGCCAGGCCGCAACCGTGAGGGAAGACTTTGCCCAGCACATGGATGAACGGCAGGCGTTCCCCGGCGACTATCGGCGCGGCGAGTTTTGGCCAGGCCAGCAGCAGGCCGAGCACCGCCAGCAGAATGATGCTTACCCCCATGCTCCACAGGCCCAGGCGGTTGACCAGCCAAACCCCCAGGGGCGCGCCGATGGCCAGGGCGCCATAACTGGCGATGCCGTTCCAGGAAATCACCTTGGCGGTGTTCTGTGCGCCGACCCGGCCGATGCCCCAACCAATCGACCCCGAGCCCACCAGGCTTTCCGCGCTGCCCAGTACCAGGCGGCCGATCAGCAGGCTGATCAAACTCAGGGTCGGCTGACCCTGCAGCCAGGCGGAAAGCAGCATGAACACGCCGCTCAGGCCGCAGCCGGCCAGGCCGTACATGACAGCGCGCTTGCAGCCCAGGTTGTCGATGATGCGTCCGGCGTAGGGACGGCTGAGGAGGGTGGCCAGGTATTGCACGCTGATCACCAGGCCGGCGATCACTGCGCCAAACCCCAGGTCGCTATGGACGTAGCCTGGCAGTACCGCCAGGGGAATGCCGATATTCAGGTAGCCAATAAAGGTGAACAGGACGATGGAGACGACTTGCAGCGTGACCGTCAAGGGGCGCTGGGTATCTGGCATGGGGATGGGTCCACTGCGACAGCTAAATAGATAGGCTGCTTATGATACCGATGTGGACGGGGATGCAGGGGCAGAAATCGACGCGTTGTTCAGAACGTCCCTGGTTGAGGGATTGAGTCAGGCGTCTTTGGCGCTCAGCAACTGAGTGGTGACCAGAGCGGCCAGGGCATTTTCCTGGGTGCCGAAACGGGCCAGCAGGGCGGCCTGTTTTTCCGGGCTGAGGCGATTCCAGATCTCGATCATTTTTTCCGCAGTACCCAGCAGTACGCTGGCTTGGGTTTCGCTGAAGGAGTCGGTCATGGTTCGGCAGGGGCTCGGGGGGAAAGATTCAGGCGGTGTGGAAAGCGCTTGAGTAGCGCTTTCCACACGGTCTGGTTACAGCTCTTTTCAGTCTTCGCTGTCGGCCTTGCGGCTGTCGGCGGCTTCTTGCACTACAGGCTTTTCGGCACTGGCTTGTGGCGTGGTTGTCTGCTCAGTTTCGTGCAGGCTTGGGAAGGGGAGATTCGGGATCTCATGCATGTCGTTGCTCCTCGCAAAGTCTGTTTTTTAAATCGCTGGGTAGGTCCGCGCTTTTAAAAAGCCTGGGCAGGATACAGCACTGGAAATGACAAAAAGATTTTTATCGCGATTTCGGGATGAAAGGACAAAGCGGCGGCAGGAACCGGCTTGCCAGCGAAGGCACCCTCAGGGCCTCCCGCGCCGGCAAGCACGCGCTCTGCTTTTAGACGACCCGAGCGATCGCCTCAGCCAGCAGGCTCAGGCGCGAAGCGTCGATTCCGGCCACGTTGGCCCGGCCGGAACTGACCATGTACACGCTGTGGTGTTCACGCAGTTCCTTGACCTGAGACGGGCTCAGGCCGGTGTAGGAGAACATGCCGCGTTGCACGCCGATGTGGGCGAAGCGCTCGGCCAGTCCATAGGGCTGCAAGGCTTCCAGCAGGCCGGCGCGCAGTTGGGCGATGCGCTGGCGCATGGCTTCCACTTCGTCGGCCCAGAGGCTTTTCAGCTCCGGGTCGCCGAGGATGGTGGCGACTACTGCGGCCCCATGATCCGGTGGTGTGGACCACAGGTTACGGGCGATATGGGCCAGTTGACTGCGCACGTCGAGGAGCTTTTCGGCGTCCCGGGTGCAGACGATCAGGGCCCCGGTACGATCGCGGTACAGGCCGAAGTTCTTCGAGCAGGAGCTGGTGATCAGCACTTCCGGCACTTCGGCGGCGAACAACCGCACCGACCAGGCATCCTGTTCCAGGCCGTCGCCAAAGCCCTGGTAGGCGAAGTCGATCAGCGGCAGCAGGTTGCGCTTGCGCACCACCTCCAGCACCCGTTGCCAGTCGGCCTGGCTCAGATCGAAACCGGTGGGGTTGTGGCAGCAGGCGTGCAGCAGCACCACGTCGCCCTCGGGCACCCGGTTCAGGGTGTCCAGCATGGCCTCGACGTCCAGGCGGTTGTCGCTGCCCACGTAGGGGTAGTGACTGACCTTGACCCCCGCTGCGGCGAAGATGGTTTCGTGGATCGGCCAGGTCGGGTTGCTCAACCAAACGCCGCGGCCCGGCAGGCACTGGGCGATGAAGTCGGCGCTCAGGCGCAGGGCGCCGGTGCCGCCCGGCGTCTGGGTAGCGCCGGCGCGCTGTTCGGCGATGAGTGTCGAGTCGTTGCCCAGTACCAGTTCATTGATCACCTTGCCGAAGGCCGCGTCGCCGTGGCCGCCGATGTAGGTCTTGGTGGTCTGGCGGTCTACCAGGCGCTGCTCTGCCAGCTTCACCGATTGCGGGATCGGCGTCAGGCCCTGGGCGTCCTTGTAGACCCCCACGCCGAGGTCGAACTTGCGCGGGTTGGGGTCGTTGGCGTAGGCCTCCATCAGGCCGAGAATCGGATCGCCGGGTACGCGGCCGATGGCATCGAAATGCATTACTTGCGTCCTTCTGCGGTCTTGGCCACTTCGTCGGTGCGGGCGGCCATGATGAAGTCGTTGCGGTGCAGGCCCTTGATCGAGTGGCTCCACCAGGTCACGGTGACTTTGCCCCATTCGGTGAGCAGACCCGGGTGGTGGCCTTCGGCCTCGGAGATCTCGCCCATGGCATTGGTGAAGGCCAGGGCGAATTTGAAATTCTTGAACAGGAAGACTTTTTCCAGCTGCATCACGCCGTCACGAACTTCGATGTTCCAGTCGGGGATCTGCTTGATCAGTACCGGCAGTTCTTCGTCGCTGACCTGAGGGGCATCGGCGCGGCAGGCTTCGCAATGGGCTTGGTTCAGAGCGGTCATGGTGTATTCCTGAGTTCGATTCTTGTTGGAAGTTACTATCTTTCGCAGCCGCCCGCGAGGGCGGGCTGCTCAGGCCGCCTTGGGTTTTGGCGGGAATTTGGGGGCGTGCAGGCCCAGCTGCATGCCTTGGTGGACCAGGGCCATGATGTCTTCATGGGCCAGGTCGAACAGGCGCTTGAGGTTGGGCAGGGCAAAGTAGATGGGTTGCAGGATGTCGATGCGATAAGGCGTGCGCATGGCTTCCAGCGGATCGAAGGCCTGGTGCTCCGGCTCTTCGGACAGGCTGTAGACGGTTTCCTTGGGCGAGGAGAGGATGCCGCCGCCGTAGATGCGTCGCCCGTCCGGGGTGTCCACCAGGCCGAACTCGATAGTCATCCAGTACAGACGCGCCAGGTAAACGCGCTCTTCCTTGGTGGCTTGCAGGCCGAGCTTGCCGTAGGTGTGGGTGAATTCGGCGAACCAGGGGTTGGTCAGCAGCGGGCAGTGGCCGAAAATCTCGTGGAAGATGTCCGGTTCCTGCAGGTAGTCCAACTCTTCAGGAGTACGAATGAAGGTCGCCACCGGAAAGCGCTTGCTGGCCAGCAGTTCGAAAAAGGTCTGGAAAGGAATCAGTGCCGGCACCCGGGCCACTTGCCAGCCCGTGGTTTCGCCGAGGACCTTGTTGATTTCACTCAGCTGCGGGATGCGGTCGTGGGGCAGTCCGAGCTTGTCGATGCCGTCCAGGTACTCCTGGCACGCGCGCCCCTCGATCACTTTCAACTGGCGCGTGATCAGGGTGTTCCACACCGCGTGTTCTTCGGGTGGATAGTCGATAAAACCTTGCGCGTCGGGCTCGCGGGCCACGTACTGCGTCTGCTTCATGCTGCTCTCCTGCCAGGGGATGCGTTCTTGTTATGTGTGACCCCAGTGATACCCCAGGGTGCGACGCTTTGCAGCAGCTGACTGGCGCTGACGGAGGGGGTTAGGACGTCAATTTGTAAACTAATCGTTACGGTTTTGCCCAGGGCTCCCAAGTATTGTGGGTTTTCAGGTTTGAAAAAGCCCTTTGCTGTCACATAATCTTGACGATTATCTGCGCCATCCAGCAGAAAGTTTGCAAATGCCGACGTCAAAAGCGTCGGTTTTCGGCGTTTATGCCCTCCATTATCCGCTTAGGGCCTTTCTTCATGCGTATCAAAGTTCACTGCCAGAACCGCATCGGCATCCTGCGGGACATCCTCAATCTGCTGGTGGAATACGGGATCAACGTGGCCCGGGGCGAGGTGGGGGGCGAGCATGGCAACGCCATCTATCTGCACTGTCCGAACCTGATCAACCTGCAGTTCCAGGCATTGCGCCCCAAGTTCGAATCCATCGCCGGAGTGTTTGGCGTCAAAAGGGTCGGGCTGATGCCCAGCGAGCGTCGGCATATGGAGCTCAATGCGCTGCTGGGTGCCCTGGAGTTCCCGGTGCTGTCCATCGACATGGGCGGCTCCATCGTGGCCGCCAACCGAGCGGCAGCGCAGTTGCTGGGCGTGCGGGTGGATGAAGTGCCGGGGATTCCGCTGTCACGCTACGCTGAGGACTTCGATTTGCCGGAGTTGGTGCGGGCCAACCAGTCGCGGATCAACGGGCTGCGGGTCAAGGTCAAGGGCGACGTGTTTCTGGCGGACATCGCCCCGCTGCAATCCGAGCACGATGACAGCGAGGCCATGGCCGGTGCGGTATTGACCCTGCATCGGGCGGATCGGGTTGGTGAGCGTATCTACAATGTGCGCAAGCAGGAGCTGCGGGGCTTTGACAGTATTTTCCAGAGCTCGAAAGTCATGGCAGCGGTGGTGCGGGAAGCCCGGCGCATGGCGCCCCTGGATGCGCCTCTGTTGATTGAAGGCGAGACCGGCACCGGCAAGGAGTTGCTGGCCCGCGCCTGCCACCTGGCCAGCCCTCGGGGCCAGTCGCCGCTGATGGCTCTGAACTGCGCCGGGCTGCCGGAATCCATGGCCGAGACCGAGCTGTTCGGCTATGGCCCCGGGGCCTTCGAAGGGGCTCGGGCCGAGGGCAAGCTCGGGCTGCTGGAGCTGACGGCCGGCGGCACGCTGTTTCTCGATGGTGTGGGGGAAATGAGCCCGCGCCTGCAGGTCAAGTTGCTGCGTTTCCTCCAGGATGGCTGCTTCCGTCGTGTCGGCAGTGACGAGGAGGTGTACCTGGATGTGCGGGTGATCTGTGCGACTCAGGTGGATCTGTCCGAACTCTGTGCCCGGGGCGAGTTTCGCCAGGACCTGTACCACCGACTCAACGTGCTGTCCCTGCATATTCCGCCGCTGCGCGAATGCCTCGATGGTTTGACGCCCCTGGTGGAGCACTTCCTCGATCAGGCCAGTCGCCAGATCGGCTGTCCGCTGCCACGGTTGGCTCCGGCGGCCATGGAGCGCCTCAGTCACTA
Organism: Pseudomonas sp. B21-059; assembly: GCF_026016285.1. Taxonomy (NCBI): domain Bacteria; kingdom Pseudomonadati; phylum Pseudomonadota; class Gammaproteobacteria; order Pseudomonadales; family Pseudomonadaceae; genus Pseudomonas; species Pseudomonas sp. B21-059. The sequence continues at coordinate 1,790,389 of NZ_CP087201.1, forward strand.
TCACTGGCCGGGCAATGTCCGGCAGTTGGAGAACGTGCTGTTCCAGGCGGTCTCGCTGTGTGATGGCGGCATGGTCAAGGCCGAGCATATCCGTCTGCCGGACTATGGCGCGCGCCAGCCCCTGGGGGACTTTTCCCTGGAAGGCGGCCTTGAGCAGATTGTCGGTCGCTTTGAAAAGGCGGTGCTGGAAAGTCTCTATGCCGAGCATCCCAGCAGTCGGCAACTGGGCAAGCGCCTGGGGGTTTCCCATACCACCATCGCCAACAAGTTGCGCCAGTACGAGGTCGGCAAGGAGTCGCCGGAATGAAAAAAGCCCCGCTTATGAAGCGGGGCTTTTCGTTTGGCTCGGGGCTGGCTGTCTTCAGATATGGAAGTAGCCGACACAGGAGTCAAAAGGCAGGCGCTTGAGTTCGATCTTGTTCATGTCGAACACTTCGCGCAGGGCCTTGGTTTCGCCCGGGAAGTTGCGGTAGGCGACTTCGTCGAGAACCACGATAGCGCCCTTGGGCATGTACGGCAGGAAGGTTTCCAGGGCGACCTTGGTGGGCTCGTACAGGTCGGTGTCGAGGATCAGCATGGCCACTACCAGGTCCGGACGCGACTTGACGAATTCCGGCACGGTCTTGCAGATGTCGCCCTTGACCAGCTCGCAGCGCGGGATGCGGTTCACCGGACGCAGCAGGTCGTTGGCATCGATCATGTCCTGGATCAGCGACTGGTCGGTGTCGGAGAACATGCTTTCGTTGATGTCGGCCGGGTCCTCGTCCTTGTTGATGCTGGTGAAGCCTTCGAAGGTGTCGAAGCCGACGATGGAGCGGTTGATGGCATAAGGCTCGAGGATCATCGACAGGTGCATGTAGAGCATCAGCGAGTTGCCCTTGTACACGCCGCACTCGATGATCGCCCCGGGCACATCCATGACCTTCTTGAACAGCTCCATGCGCGACAGCGCGGCGGTGACGTTGATGCGGTTGGCGAAGACGAAGGGCGCGTCGGCTACGTACTCGGCGTCGACCCGCTTGAGTACGCCGGCGCGGGTTTCGTTGTATTGGGCTTCGGCGGGGGTAAGGCGACGTTTGGTCATGGCTTGAATCCTTGGAAATTCGAGAAGTCGTGGGCGTGGAAGTAGTCTTTGAAGCCGGAGCCGACGTCGGGGCAGGCGCTGTCTACGTTGGGGGCTCCGCGGTTGTGTTTCAGGTCTTCGAGGTGCATCAGGCGGAAGTCCACGCTGAAGCGGGTGCGGTCGGTACGGTTGGGGACAGTGCCGTGCAGGTGCGAGCCGGAGAACACCAGCATCTCGCCTGAGTTGCCGGCGATGCGCAGTTCAGAGCTGTCGTCGATCTCCCCCAGGGGCACCGGGTGGACCCGTACTTCTTCGGTCAGGTTGTCCTTGGCCTTGTGTCGCTGGTTGCTGATCCAGTCCTTCAGGCTCCAGTCCTTCGAGGTGTTGGCCACCGGCTTCTCGAAGTAGCTGGGGTTGATCATCATGGTCTGGTCCGGGGTGATGGTGTAGACCGGCATCCAGGTGTTGATCTGGCAATCCACGCTGCCGTACCAGCTGTCGCGATGAGGCTTGTAGGCGTAGCTGACGCCAGCGTGCAGGTAGTCGTAGTTGGGCACGACCCGCAGGCGCGGTACGTCGAAAATGTAGTCCCGAGGATCGATGCCGATCTCGTGAATGAAGCCAAGGATCAGATCCTTGACGCGCTGGCTGTTGGTGAACTGGCCCTTGAGTCGGGTAACCCGGCTGACGAACTCTTCTACCGGCATCATCGTGTGCAGAGCCTGGTGGTTGGTTTCGCCATCGAATGCCGCGGTGATGCTTTCCTTGGCGTACCCGCAGAGTTCTTTTGCGGTGGCCAGGTCAGTGTCCAGGAAGATATCCCCGGAATAGATGGCTTCCTTGAAGTCAGCTGTCTTGCGCAGCTGATTGAGGTACAGGTTCAAAGTGGTTCTCCTTGGCAGTCACTGGCTTAGGTGTCGGCCACCCCTGCGCAAACTGAAGTTGCGATAGCCAGTCACTGTGCCTAGCAAGATCCGTTCACAAAGTGTCCAGCTCGAGTGCGGAACGAACCCGGGGCGTGCGACCGAGACTTGCCGTTAGCGGCATAAGTCCGCCGTTTTTTCGTCTCTCATTCCGCCCTGAAAAACCCGTTGCTCGCGGCAAAGCCCCGGCCTGCATGGGGAGCGCTGTTGGAAGTTAAAGTTGGTGTAGAAATTGCTTACGCCATGCTCAGTACAGTGTGGGGCGGCAAACGTCCGGCAGATGAGGAACGATTGTGGACAAGTACCTTTATGTGGCAATGACCGGCGCCAGCCAGAATGCTCTGGCGCAAAAGGCTCATGCCAACAATCTGGCGAACATCTCCACCAACGGTTTTCAGCGCGACCTGGAGCAGGCGCGCGCGATGCCGGTGTTTGGTGACAGTTTTCCGGCGCGGGCCTTTGCCATGGGTGAACGGCCGGCAACGGATTTTACTCCCGGCTCCATGGTGGAAACCGGTCGTGACCTGGACGTGGCCGTCAGCGGCAAGGGCTGGATTGCCGTGCAGAGCCCCGATGGCAGCGAAAGCTATGTGCGTACCGGCAGTTTGAATGTCGACGCTCTGGGCGTGCTGCGTGCAGGCAATGGCATGCCGGTCATGGGCAATGGCGGTCCTATCGCCGTGCCGCCAGAGCAGAAGATCGAAGTCGGCCAGGACGGCACCATCAGCATTCGTGCCATGGGTGAAGGTCCGCGGGTCATGGCCGAGGTCGATCGCATCAAGCTGGTCAATCCGGATATCAGGAACCTGACCAAGGGCCTGGATGGGTCGATCAAGACCAAGGACGGCCAGCCGGCGCCTGCCGATGCCAATGTGCAGTTGGTCTCGGGTTTCCTGGAGTCGAGCAACGTCAATGCCGTGGAAGAAATGACCGCGGTGCTGGCCTTGTCCCGCCAGTTCGAATTGCACGTCAAGATGATGAACAGCGCCAAAGAAGACGACCAGGCCATGGCTCGGGTCTTGCAGATCAGCTAATTACCAGTATCTAGCGCCGTAAAACAGGCGCGAGAGGAGAATCGAATGCTTCCGGCTCTATGGGTTGCCAAAACCGGTCTGTCCGCCCAGGACACCAACCTGAGTGTTATTTCCAACAACCTGGCGAACGTCTCGACCACGGGTTTCAAGCGTGATCGCGCCGAGTTCCAGGACCTGCTGTATCAGATCAAGCGCCAGCCCGGTGCCCAGTCGACCCAGGACAGCGAACTGCCAACCGGCCTGCAGGTCGGTACCGGTGTGCGCATTGTCGGGACTCAGAAGAACTTCACTGCCGGCAGCCTGCAGACCACCGAGCAGCCTCTGGACCTGGCCATCAATGGCCGTGGTTTCTTCCAGATCCTGCAGCCCGACGGCACCACGGCCTATACCCGTGACGGTACGTTCCACCTCAACTCCGATGGCCAGATCGTCACTGCCAGCGGTTTTGCCCTGGAGCCTGCGGTGGTTGTGCCCAACGACGCACAGACCTTCACCGTGGGTCAGGACGGCACCGTATCCATCACTATCGCCGGCAACCCGGCTTCCCAGGTGATCGGCAACCTGCAGACCGCCGACTTCATCAACCCGGCTGGCCTGCAGTCCCAGGGCAACAACCTGTTCCTGGAAACCGCCGCCAGTGGCGCGCCGCAAATTGGTACCCCGGGCCTTAACGGCTTCGGCACCACGCTGCAGAACACCCTGGAAGCGTCCAACGTCAGCACCGTTGAGGAAATGGTCAACATGATCACCACCCAGCGGGCCTACGAGATGAACTCCAAGGTGATCTCCACTGCGGACCAGATGCTCTCGTTCATTACGCAGAAGCTGTAATCAAGTCTTGAGGTCGCCACGGGTCTGAAGTGGCGCACCGGCAACATCGTGAGGAAGGGTCATGAATCGGTTTATGTGTGTTCTAGCGCTGAGTGGGAGTGCCGTGCTCGCGGGCTGTGTTGCTCCGCCGCCCAAGCCCAATGACCCTTATTACGCCCCGGTGTTGCCGCGCACGCCGCTGCCTTCCGCGTCCAACAACGGCTCGATCTACCAGGCCGGTTTTGAGCAGAACCTGTACAGCGACCGCAAGGCGTTCCGGGTGGGTGACATCATTACCATCACCCTGAACGAGCGGACCAGCGCCAGCAAGGGCGCCAACTCGGCCCTGAACAAGACCAGCTCCAACAGCATCGGCCTGACCTCGTTGTTTGGCGCTGTGCCCAATGTCAACAACCCGTTGAGCGATGGCGACCTGACGTTGAATGCCGGCTACAGCGGTAATCGCGCCACCAAGGGCGACAGTAAGGCCGCGCAGAGCAACAGCCTGACCGGTTCGATCACCGTCACCGTGGCCGATGTATTGCCCAACGGCATCATCGCGGTGCGCGGCGAGAAGTGGATGACGCTCAACACCGGCGACGAACTGGTGCGGATCGCCGGTCTGGTACGGGCAGACGATATCGCTACCGACAACACCGTCTCCTCGACCCGGGTGGCAGATGCCCGCATTACCTATTCGGGTACCGGCTCGTTTGCCGATGCTAACCAGCCTGGCTGGTTCGATCGTTTCTTCCTCAGTCCGCTGTTCCCTTTCTAGGTGATGAGAAGCCTCATGTTCAACTTCAAGCACCTGATGGCGGCGGCGTTGTTGCTGTCCACTTCCCTTGGTGTCCAGGCCGAGCGGTTGAAGGACATTGCCAGTATTTCCGGCGTGCGTTCCAACCAATTGATCGGTTACGGCCTGGTGGTCGGGCTTAACGGCACCGGCGACCAGACGACCCAGACCCCGTTCACTCTGCAGACGTTCAACAACATGCTGTCGCAGTTTGGCATCAAGGTGCCGGCCGGCTCCGGCAACGTGCAGTTGAAGAACGTCGCGGCGGTGTCGGTCAGCGCCGATCTGCCGGCATTCGCCAAGCCGGGTCAGCAGGTGGATATCACCGTTTCGTCCATCGGTAACTCCAAGAGCCTGCGTGGCGGCACCTTGCTGCTGACCCCGCTCAAGGGGATCGACGGCAACGTCTACGCCATTGCCCAGGGCAACCTGGTGGTGGGCGGTTTCGATGCCGAGGGGCGTGACGGTTCGAAGATCACCGTCAACGTGCCATCTGCCGGACGGATTCCTGGTGGTGCCTCGGTGGAGCGCGCCGTGCCCAGCGGTTTCAATCAGGGCAACAGCCTGACCCTGAACCTCAATCGTTCGGACTTCACCACCGCCAAGCGCATTGTCGACAAGATCAACGACATGCTCGGCCCGGGCGTGGCCCAGGCCATTGATGGCGGTTCGATCCGGGTCACCGCGCCTCTGGACCCAAGCCAGCGCGTGGACTACCTGTCGATCCTGGAGAATCTGGAAGTCGATCCGGGGCAGGCGGTGGCGAAGGTCATCATCAACTCCCGTACCGGCACCATCGTCATTGGCCAGAACGTCAAGGTGTCGCCGGCGGCGGTGACCCACGGCAGCCTGACCGTGACCATTACCGAAGACCCGATCGTCAGCCAGCCTGGCCCTCTGTCCAATGGCCAGACCGCTGTGGTGCCGCGTTCGCGGGTCAACGCCCAGCAGGAAGCCAAGCCGATGTTCAAGTTCGGCCCGGGCACCACCCTGGATGAGATCGTCCGTGCGGTGAACCAGGTCGGGGCTGCGCCAGGTGACTTGATGGCGATCCTCGAAGCCTTGAAACAGGCCGGCGCCTTGCAGGCCGACCTGATCGTGATTTGAGGTGAGCGCCATGGATATTCGTAAGAGCGGACTGATTGGCAGCGGCGATTCCGGGTCTTACTCCGACCTCAATCGCCTGCAGCAACTCAAGGTCGGCGACAAGAACGGCGAAGCCAACGTGCGCAAAGTTGCGCAGGAGTTCGAGTCGCTGTTCCTCAATGAAATGCTCAAGTCCATGCGCAAGGCCACCGATGTCATTGCCCAGGACAACCCGCTAAACACCCCGGCCGCCAAGCAGTACCAGGACATGTACGACCAGCAGCTGGCGGTGTCCCTGTCTCGTGAGGGTGGCGGTATCGGCCTGGCCAATGTGCTGATGCGCCAGATGATGAAGAACAAGCCGGCCAACCCGGGCGCGACCCATACGGCCTTGACAGCCGCGGCGCCGGTGGCGACTCCGACCCCGATTGCCGCCGGTACCACCGCCCAGGATGGTCCGTTGAGCCGGGTCAATGGTCAGCGTCCAATGTGGGCCTCGCGTGCCCAGGACCCGTTGCGCAGCACGGTGTCGCATAACGATATGGCGTTGCTCAATCAACGGCGCCTGTCGTTGCCGAGCAAGCTTACCGATCGCCTGTTGACCGGTATCGTGCCTTCGGCCGGTGCGACTGCTGACGCCTCTACCCAGAACGTTGCGCCTACCCGCAATAGCGCAGCCGCCGATGCAGTGCTGCGTGGCGAGTGGCGGGTCAACCAGGGCTACGCCGCGTCACAGGGCAAGATGCGCGTGTATGGCCGGGCCATGGCTCAGCCGCCGCTGGCGCCGGCCAAGCGCGCCTTCAGTTCCGCAGATGATTTTGTCGCCACCATGTTGCCGATGGCGCAGCAGGCGGCCCAGCGCATCGGTATCGATCCGCGTTATCTGGTAGCCCAGGCCGCGCTGGAAACCGGCTGGGGTAAATCGGTCATGCGTCAGCAGGATGGCAGCAGCAGTCACAACCTGTTCGGCATCAAGGCCAACAAAAGTTGGCAGGGCGCTCAGGCCCGAGCGATCACCAGCGAGTTCCGCGATGGGCAGATGGTCAAGGAGACGGCGGCGTTCCGTTCCTATGATTCCTACCAGGACAGCTTCCACGATCTGGTGACCTTGTTGCAGAGCAATAATCGCTATCAAGAAGTGCTGAAGGTTGCCGATAAACCAGAACAGTTTGTTCGCGAGTTGCAAAAAGCCGGGTATGCAACGGACCCGGATTACGCTAGCAAGATTTCGCAGATAGCCAAGCAGATGAAGAACTACGAGAGCTACGCTGCGGCGGGCGTTTCCACGAATTTATAAGGTCTGAATCATGAGTTTGCTCAATATTGGGATGTCGGGGCTGGCCGCCAGCCAAACGTCGTTGGTGACTACAGGTAACAACATTGCCAACGCCGACACCGCCGGGTACTCGCGCCAGCAGACCGTGCAGGGCACCAAGGCCTCCGCTCAATTCGGCAATGTCTTCATCGGCACCGGTACCACCCTGGCGGACGTACGCCGGGTGTACAACAGCTTCCTCGATGCCCAGTTGCGCACCGCCACGTCCTTGAACAGTGACGTCGCGGCCTACCAGGGCCAGATCAGCCCGGTCGACCAGTTGCTGTCGGACAACGGCACTGGCATGAATGGCGCGCTGACCAAATTCTTCGCCTCGCTGCAGAACCTCAACGCCAAGCCTACCGATGAGGCTTCCCGGCAGTTGCTGCTCAGCGACACCCAGGCCTTGAGCAACCGTTTCAACTCGGTGTCCAGCCAGCTCAACGAACAGAACAGCAACATCAACGGCAACATGGCGAGCATGGCCGACCAGGTCAACAAGCTGGCCAATACCGTCGCCCAGCTCAACCAGAAGATTTCCGAACTGTCGACCAACGGCAACGGCATGCCCAACGACCTGTTGGATGCCCGTAACGAAACCGTGCGCCAGCTTTCGACCTTTATCGGCGTCCAGGTGTCGGAGCGTGGTTCCAGCCTCGACTTGTACCTGGGCAGTGGCCAGCCGCTGGTGATGGGCAACTCCGCCAACACCCTGGAAGTGGTGCAGGGCAAGAACGACCCGACGCGCTCCATGCTGCAGCTCAATCGCGGCACCAGCACCGTGGACATCACCAACGTCACCACCGGTGGCGAGATTGGTGGCCTGTTGCGCTATCGCAGTGAAGTGCTGGACCCGGCAATGAATGAACTGGGGCGCGTGGCCCTGGTGGTTGCCGACCAGATGAACAGCCAGATGGCCCAGGGTATCGACAAGAACGGTGAGTTCGGCGGCAACCTGTTCAACGACATCAACAGCCTGCGGATGATCAGTCAGCGCAGTATGGCCAGCGCCGCCAACAGCGCGGGCTCGGGCAACTTCGATGTGACCATCAAGGACACCGGCAAGCTGAGCACCGGCGACTACACCGTGACCTTCAGCAGCGCCACGAATTACAGCGTCAAGCGTTCCGACGGCAAGGACATGGGCACCTTCAGCACCACGACCAGCCCGGCACCCGTGATCGACGGCTTTTCGCTGAACCTCAATGGTACGGTGGCCGCCGGTGACAGCTTCAAGATCACCCCGACCCGCAATGCCGCAGCCACCATCCAGACGGAAATGACCGACGCCAAGCGCCTGGCTCTGGCTGCGCCGCTGAAGGCCGAGATCGGTGCCGGGGTCAAGAGCTCCCTGAGCATCTCTGCGCAGCCGTCCCTGGCGGTGCCGATCAACAACTACGATGCAGCCAGCAAGCTGGAAATGCAGACCGCCCTGAAGAACTCCGGCCCGGTCAAGGTGGTGTTCAATGCGGCGTCCGGCGGCAGCCAGACCTACGATTACTTTGACGCCAAGGGCGTCAAGATGGGCAGCGGCTCCATCGTGCCAGGGCAGAGCAATGTCCTGAACCTGCAGATCAAGATGCTCGATGCCAGCGGCAACCCGATCACTGACGGCGGCGCGCCACCTGTGACCAAGACCTTCACGGTGCAGATGACCGTTGCCGGTTCGCCCAATGCTGGCGACAACATGAACATTTCGGTGAATGGCGCCGGTTCTTCGGATAACCGCAACGGCCTGGCGCTGTCGGGTCTGCAGACCAAGCAGACCGTGGACACCGGTTCGGCGAGCAAGGGCATCACCCTGGTGGATGCCTACGGCAAGCTGATCGAGAACGTCGGCGCCAAGGCCAGCCAGGCCAAGCTCGACAGTGCTGCCAACGGTTCCATCCTGGCCAACGCCAAGGGTGCCCGTGACTCGCTGTCCGGGGTCAACCTGGACGATGAGACCGGCAACCTGGTCAAGTTCCAGCAGTACTACACCGCGTCTTCGCAGATCATCAAGGCTGCGCAGGAAACCTTCAGCACGCTGATCAACAGCCTTTAAGGAGTCGTAGCCCATGCGCATTTCCACCGCCCAGTATTACGAGACTTCGGCTGCCAACTATCAGAAGAACTTCTCCAACGCGATCAAGAGCGGCGAAGAGGCCAGCAGCCTGGTCCGGGTCAAGACCGCCGCCGACGATCCGGTGGGCGCTGCCCGTTTGCTGCAGCTGGGTCAGCAGGCTTCCCTGCTTGATCAGTACAAGGCCAACAGCAACTCGATCAAGGCTTCCCTGGGCCAGGCCGAGTCGGTGATGACCAGCATCAACAACGTTCTGGACCGGGCCAAGCAACTGGCCGTCGGCGCCGGCAGCGCCGGTTACACCAATGCCGACCGGCAGGCCAATGCTGCCGAGCTGGGGCAGATCGAAGAGCAGCTGCTGAGCCTGATGAACTCTCAGGACGAAAACGGCAAGTATCTCTTTGGCGGCTCCAAGGACGACGTTCCGCCGTTCAGCCGCAACTCCGATGGCACCTACAGCTACAACGGTGACCAGAGCAGCCTGAAGCTGCCGGTGGGCGACACCATGATGATGGCTGCCAACAGCACCGGTTGGGATGTGTTCCAGCAGGCGCTCAACACCAGTCGTAGCCAGGTCACCATGACCTCGCCGGTGGTGGATGATGGGCGGGTTTCCCTGTCCAATGGCCAGATGACCAACAGCGGTACCTACAACAGCCAGTTCCGCGGTGGCGAGCCTTATACCGTGTCGTTCGTCAGCGGTACCCAGTTGCAGATCCTCGATGGCAGCGGCAACGATGTGACGGCCGAGGCCAGCAAGGGCGGCGTGATCGGTACTTCACCGAATCAGACGGTGAGTTTCCGTGGTGTCGATCTGAACCTGAACATCAATCTCAAGTCCGGCGATGTCGCTGGCACGGTGCTGCCGGGGCACAGTTTCACCTTGGCGTCGAAGCCGGACACCTTCAACGTTGCGCGTTCTCCGGGCAACCCGAGCATGACTCAGGTCTCGGCCGCCAGCGTGACTGATCCGGTGGCCTACAACTCGACGTTCCCGAGTGGCTCTGCCGTGCTCAAGTTCACCAGCGCCACCAACTTCGATCTATATGCCGCGCCGCTGACGGCAGACAGCAAACCGGTGTCTTCGGGTGTGGTAGGGCCGGGCAATATCGCCACTGCGGCAGGCGTGAGCTTCACCCTGACGGGCGCTCCTTCGCCGGCCGCCAACGATCAGTTCAGCGTGGCGGTTAACACCCACGAAACCCAGAACATCCTGGACACCGTGAGTCAGTTGAAAAACGCGTTGAGCACACCCACTGACGGTGACGTCCTGGCAACCCAGAAGCAGTTGGCCGACCTCGCGTCGGGCATGGCCAACCTGGCCAGTGGTGTCGATCAGCTGTCCATCGGCATCAGCTCCATCGGTGGTCGTGGTTCGGCTTTGGCCACCCAGAACGAAATCAACGAAAGTCTGGCGGCAGCCAACGTCACCACCCGTTCTGCCATCAGTGATTCCGATCCGGCCGAAGTCATGACCCGCCTGACCCTGCAGCAGACCATGTTGCAGGCCTCGCAGTTGGCCTTCAGCAAGATCACTCAGCTCGGCCTGTTCAACAAGGTCTGAGAACATGGCGTTCGAGCTGCGGCTCGAACGCCATGACCGTCGAGCCGTCAGCCGTCTTTTTTAAGCGGTTCTGCAGCCTTGGTCTTTCTGGCCAGGGCTCGCCGCTCGAGAGTTTGCAACCGTGAACCAAGCCCCTCTAGTCAGCATCGTTATCCCCGCCTTCAACCCGCGCTTCTTCAGCCAGGCCCTCGACAGTGCCTTGGCCCAAACCTACCAGCCCCTGGAAATCGTCATTTGCGACGACAGTGCCGACGATCAGATCCAGCGTATCGTTGAAGCCGTGGCCGAGCCTGCGCACCCTGTGCGGTACCTGCGCAACCCGCAACGCCTTGGGCTGCAGAAGAATGTTCTGCGCTGTGTTGAAGAGGCGCGTGGCGAGCTGATCAAGGTGTTGTGTGACGACGATCGGCTGTTTGCACCCAGCATCGCACTGCAGGCGCCGGTGCTGATCGACAATCCGGATGTCAATCTGGTGTGTGCGCTACGGGTATTCAGTGACGCTGGGAATTTCATCCTGCCGCCGCGGGTCGACAACTGCCGCTTTACCTACAACGATGCCGTGCTCAAGGGCGAGGATATGCTGGCGATCTTCGAGAGCACGCCGCGCAATTTCCTCGGCAACTTCAGCTCGGCACTGATGCGTCGTGCCGATGTGCTGGAGCTGCTGCCGGCATTGATCCAGGAGGGCGCGGGTTTTGTCGCGCTGCTGGATTTCGCCCTGTTCATCTGCCTGATGCGCCGTGGCAATCTCGCGGCGCTGGTGACGGTGCTCAGTTGCGAACGCCTGTACCCGGGGCGCCTGAGCGCTACCCCGGAAATGCTCAAGCAGGCACGCAGTGAGTGGGAGTGGCTGGTGCAGATGCTGGCCGCCCGCAGTGGCGAGTTGGCGCCGGCGGCAGGCTGGGTGCGGTATGTCGATATGGCTCAGGAGGCCGAGCAGCCGCGCAACTGGCAGGAGCTGTGCGTGACCCGGGTGCTGGGCAACCGCAGTACCGTGGTCGATGGCCGGGTGGGTGGCGAGAGCATCAGTTACGAGGATTTCTATCGAGAGTGGCTGTCGGTACGCAAGTTCTCGGCGGTGGAGCAGCGGCTGATGCCTCAGCGCATCGACAGCTGGCCGCGGCGGGTGCAGTTGGTGCCGGTGGTCCTTGACTTCGAGGGCGATGGCGAAGCGCTTGCCCGGACTCTGGACAGCATTGATGGCCAGCTGTTCGCGCCTGCCGCGGTGCTGGTGTTGTCGGTGGGCGAGGAGCAGGTGCGTGACCGGGTTCTGCACCAGCCTCTGCGAGGCGACTGGGTGCAGCAGCTCAATGAGCTGCTGCCGCAGTTGGAAGGTTGCGACTGGTTCTATCTGCTGCAGGCCGGTGATCGCCTGCAGGAGTCGGCACTGTTGATTCTTGCCGAGCGCATCGCCAATACCCCGGCCATGCTCTGCGCCTACAGTGATGAAGGCGCGCTGGTAGAGGGTGAGTCGTCGGAGCCGGTGTTCAAGCCTGACTTCAACCTCGACCTGATGCGCTCCTATCCCTATGTCGGTCGTGCCCTGGCTTTTTCCCGCGAGCGCTTCATGGCCGAAGGCGGGTTCGATCCGCGCCATGGCGAACTGGCGCCCCATGATCTTCTATGGCGGATGGTGGAGGCGGCGGGGCCCCGGACCATCGAGCACATTGCCGATATCCAGCTGGAGTCCGAGTTCAGCTTCGCCCAGTGGTTGTCCCGCCCCCAGGTGATCGAGGCCAGTGAAGGGCTGGTGGCCGCGCATCTGCAGCGGATCGGTGTGGAACACCGGATTGTTCACGATGACCTGCCCCTGCTCAATCGCATCGATTACCTGCATGGCAGCCGGCCGCTGGTGTCGATCATCCTGCCGTGCGGTGACTCCCTGGCGACCCTGCAGCGCTGCGTTGAAAGCCTGATCGAGCAGACGGCCTACAACCACTACGAAATTGTGCTGGTGGATGCCGGCAGTCGCGACCCGGCCATGGCCGACTGGCTGGCGGCCATGGCCCAGCTGGGTGGTGCGATGCTGCGGGTTCTGCCTTATGTCGGTCCGCACAGCCAGGCTGCGCTGATCAACAGTGCGGCGAGCCAGGCGCGTGGCGACTACCTGTTGCTGCTCAATCCGGGGGCGCTGATCTGCAGCGGCGACTGGCTGGATGAGTTGCTCAATCAGGCCCAGCGTCCGGAGGTGGGCGTGGTGGGGGCGCGGATTCTGGCCACCGATGGCTCCATTCTCCATGCCGGCCAGGTGCTGGGCATGGCCGGGCCTGCGAGTTCGCCCTTTGTCGGCGAAGCCATGGACGCCCGGGGCTACATGCAACGGCTGCAAGTGGTACAGAACTGGAGTGCGGTCAGTGGCGATTGCCTGATGGTACGCAAGGAGGTCTTCGACAGCCTGGGCGGCTTGGATGCGCAGGCGTTCGCCGACGAATTGGGTGCGACCGACCTGTGCCTGCGGGTCGACCGCAACGGCTATCTGGTGGTCTGGACGCCTCACGCCACCCTGATGCTGCGGCCAGCGTCGCCTGCCGGTGATGACAGCGAGCGGCAGCTGGCCCGCGAGGCCGAGCAGGAGCGCTTCTACCAGCAGTGGATGGCGAAGATCGCTCGCGATCCGGCCTATAACCCGGCCCTGAGCCTGGGCTACTCCAGCTTCAGTCTGGAGCCTTCCTTGCGCAACAACTGGAATCCGTTCTGCAGTCGCGCCTTGCCCTTGATCCTCGGCTTGCCGGTCAACAGTTCCGCGGTCGGGCATTACCGGGTGACCGGTCCCCTGACGGCGTTGGAAGAAGCGGGGCGGGTGATTGCCCGGGTGGCCTACGAGTCGCCGTCCACGGCGGACATCGAGCGCCTGTCGCCGGATACCATCATCCTGCAGTGCCGCTATAGCGAAGGGGCGGCCAGTGACATTCTGCGGATGAAAAAATACTCCAGCGCCCTGCGGGTCTTCGAGCTCGACGACTACATCGTCAGTGCGCCGAAGAAGAACACCCACGCTCGGAACAAGCCGGTGAACACCGAGCAGATGCTGCGCGAAGGCATCGGCTTGTGTGATCGCGTGGTGGTGACCACCCAGCCCCTGGCCGATGCCCTGTCGAGCATGCACAGCGACATTCGCGTGGTGCCCAACATGCTGGCGCTGGACCCCTGGGCCAGTTTGACCAGTCGTCGTGGTACCTCCAGCAAGCCGCGGGTGGGTTGGGGCGGTGGCACCAGCCATACCGGCGACCTGGAGATCATCGCCGAGGTGGTGCGCGAGCTGGCGAACGAGGTCGAGTGGGTATTCTTTGGCATGTGCCCTGACGACCTGCGTCCTTACGTACACGAATTTCACTCGCTCACCAGCCTGCAGAGCTATCCGTTCAAGCTGGCCAGCCTGAACCTGGATCTGGCGCTGGCGCCGCTGGAGTTTCATATCTTCAACGACTGCAAGAGCAACCTGCGGCTCCTGGAATACGGTGCCTGCGGTTACCCGGTGATCTGCACCGACACCGAGGCCTATCGCGGTTTCCTGCCTTGCACCAAGGTCCGCAGCAACAGTACCGAGGAATGGTTGCAGGCGATCCGCATGCACCTGTCCGACCCGGCAGCCAGTTACCGCATGGGGGATGAGCTGCGAGAAGCGGTGCATCGCGACTTCATGCTGCGCGACGACAACCTGCGGCACTGGCTGTGGGGATGGTTGGCGGACTGATCGTCCTCCCCGGGCCGGCGATTGCCATCGTCGTTGGCCGGGATGTGGGGCAATCCTCCGTTCGGGTGGTTGCTCTCGCTGTCTTCTGCGGCGCCTGCGGGCGCCGCGCACGCAATTGGCGCACTTCCTGCAAGTCCTCGGCAAATCGCCATAAATCCTTCACTGCGGCGCAGTGCAAGGGCCCCTTTGGTTGCGATGAATGATCTGCATCTGGCGCCGTGCCAGTCCTGAAAGGGCTGGGCTGGCCCACGAAGAGCAAGAGGACAGCGATGAAGGCAGTAATTCTGGCAGGTGGACTGGGTACGCGAATCAGCGAAGAGTCCCACCTCAAGCCCAAGCCCATGATCGAGATCGGTGGCAAGCCAATTCTTTGGCACATCATGAAGCAGTATTCCGCCCACGGGATTCATGACTTCGTGATTTGCCTGGGCTACAAGGGCTACGCGATCAAGGACTTCTTCGCCAACTACTTCCTGCACACTTCGGATGTGACCTTCGACATGCGCAACAACCGCATGGACGTGCATCAGAATTACAGCGAGCCGTGGAGCGTGACGCTGATCGACACTGGAGAGGAAACCATGACCGGCGGACGCTTGCGCCGGGCCGGACGTTATCTGCAGGAAGACGAGGCTTTCTGCTTCACCTATGGCGATGGCGTATCCGATCTGGATATCGGTGCATTGGTGGATTTCCACAGGTCCCACGGCAAGCTGGCCACGGTCACAGCCGTGCAGCCTCCGGGCCGCTATGGCGCCCTGGATCGCGATGGCGACCAGGTCCTGGGCTTCACCGAGAAACCTCGTGGCGACGGTGGCTGGATCAACGGCGGGTTCTTCGTGTTGTCACCCAAGGTGCTGTCCTACATCGATGGCGACAGCACCACCTGGGAGGCCGAGCCGCTGATCCAGTTGGCCAAGGATCAGCAACTGAGCGCCTACGAGCATTCGGGGTTCTGGCAGTCCATGGATACCCTGCGGGACAAGAATCATCTGGAGCAGCTCTGGCAAAGCGGGGAGGCCCCGTGGAAGCAATGGGACTGAGCCAGGAATTCTGGCGTGGCAAGCGGGTCCTGCTGACCGGCCATACCGGTTTCAAGGGCAGTTGGCTGAGCCTGTGGCTGCAAAGCCTGGGGGCCCAGGTCAGCGGATTCGCCCTGGACCCGGGGACCGAGCCGAGCCTGTTCGAACTGGCCCGGGTGGCCGAAGGTGTCGACGATCATCGTGGCGACCTGCGAGACCTGGGCAGCCTGCTGGAGCTGATCGCCCAGGTGCAGCCGGAAATCGTCCTGCACCTGGCGGCCCAGCCCCTGGTGCGCGAGGCTTACCGTGATCCGCTGGGGACCTACTCAAGCAACGTCATGGGCACCCTCAACCTGTTGGAAGCGATCCGTCAGGTCGGTGGGGTCCGTGCCTGCGTCCTGGTGACCACTGACAAGGTCTACGCCAATCAGGAATGGCTGTGGCCCTATCGGGAAAACGAAGCCCTGGGCGGCCATGACCCCTACAGCAGCAGCAAGGCTTGTTGCGAGTTGCTGGCCCAGTCCTATGCCTCATCCTTCTTTGCTGCCGAGCGTTATGCCGAGCACGGCCTGGCCCTGGCCACGGCCCGGGCCGGCAACGTGCTGGGCGGTGGCGATTTCGCCCCCGAGCGGTTGATTCCCGACGTGCTCAAGGCCTGGTCGGCCGACGAGCCGGTGACCTTGCGTTATCCCCAGGCGGTACGCCCCTGGCAACACGCCCTGGAGCCCCTGGCCGGTTACCTGCAACTGGCAGCCGGCCTGTACGTGAACGGCCCGCAATACGCCGGTGCCTGGAACTTCGGGCCCGGTGAACAGGACATGTGCAGCGTCGGTGAAGTGGTGGAGTTGCTGGCCCGGCAATGGCCCGAGGCCCCGGGCCTGCGAATCGAACCCAGTGAGCTGCACGAAGCCGGCCTGCTGCGTCTGGACAGCAGTCGTGCGCGCCAGCTGTTGGGCTGGAAACCTCGCTGGACGCTGCAACAGTGCCTGGCGCAGACCCTGGACTGGCACCTGGCCTGGAAGAGCGGCGCGGACATGCGTGCCGTGACCCTTGGGCAGTTGAACCTGTACCGGGGGGCGCTGTGAGCGAGTTCCAGGTCCTGGCTCTGCCGATGGCCGGGTTGTTCGAGGTGCGCCACAAACGCTTCGAAGATCAGCGCGGGCATTTCTCCCGGCTGTTCTGCGAAGGCAGTCTGAGCGCCTTTGGCCAGCCCTTCCATATTCGCCAGATCAACCACTCCTGCACCCGCGAACAGGGCAGCGTGCGTGGCTTGCACTATCAGACCGCCGCCCGGCCCGAAGCCAAGCTCATCAGTTGCTTGCGCGGCGAAGTCTGGGATGTGGCGGTGGACCTGCGCCCCGAGTCGCCGACCTTTTTGCATTGGCATGCCGAGCACCTGCGTGGCGGCGATGGGCGCAGCCTGTTGCTGCCGGCGGGGTTCGCCCATGGCTTCCAGGCCCTGAGCGACGATGCCGAGTTGCTCTACCTGCACAGCGCCGACTACGCCCCCGAGCACGAGGCCGGGTTGTCGGTGCTGGACCCGCGACTGGCGATCAACTGGCCGTTGCCTGTCAATAATCTGTCGACCCGGGATGCCAGCCACCCCTTGCTCGATGCTGCCTTCGCTGGAGTGAGACTATGAATTGCCGCGGTTGTGGCGCATGCCTGAGCCTGCCTCTGATCGACCTGAGCACCTCGCCGCCATCCAACGCCTACCTGCGGGCCGAGCAATTGGATCAGGCCGAGCAGTGGGTGCCGCTCAAGGTCCAGGTGTGCCAGCAATGCTGGCTGGTGCAGACCGAGGACTACACCCGCGCCGACCACCTGTTCGACGCCGACTATGCCTACTTCAGTTCGTTCTCCAGCACCTGGTTGCAGCATGCCCGAGACTACGTGGCGCAGATGGTCGAGCGTTTCGGCCTGGACGCCCGGAGCCGGGTGGTGGAAGTGGCGGCCAACGACGGCTACCTGCTGCAGTACGTGGCCCAGCGTGACATTCCCTGCCTGGGGGTCGAGCCGACCCGCAGCACCGCCCAGGCGGCGCGGGCCAAGGGGTTGCAGATCCGCGAGCTGTTCTTCGGCCGTGGCACTGCCGCGCAGTTGCTGGAGGAGGGCTGGGCCGCCGACCTGATGGCGGCCAACAATGTGCTGGCCCATGTGCCGGACATCAACGATTTCCTCTGTGGTTTCGCTACGTTGCTCAAGCCGACGGGCGTGGCGACTTTCGAGTTTCCTCAGCTGCTGACCCT
Organism: Pseudomonas sp. B21-059; assembly: GCF_026016285.1. Classification (NCBI taxonomy): domain Bacteria; kingdom Pseudomonadati; phylum Pseudomonadota; class Gammaproteobacteria; order Pseudomonadales; family Pseudomonadaceae; genus Pseudomonas; species Pseudomonas sp. B21-059. The sequence continues at coordinate 1,808,007 of NZ_CP087201.1, forward strand.
GATGGCCGGGCAGCAGTTCGACACCCTGTACCACGAACACTATTCCTACCTGTCGCTGACCGCGGTCCTGAGCCTGTGCCAGCGCAACGGCCTGGAAGTTTTCGACGTCCAGACCCTGGCCACCCATGGCGGTTCGCTACGGGTCTTCGTGCAGCGCATCGATGGCTCGCGCCGGCCGGTGCAAGACAGCGTGGCGCAGCAGTTGCTGTTGGAACAGCGTGCAGGGGTGAACACGCCCGAGTACTACCAGACCCTGGCGCCAGCCGCTGAGCGGATCAAGCACGAGCTGCTGCGCTTCCTGCTCCAGGCCAAGGCCGAAGGCAAGCGCGTGGTGGGCTACGGCGCGGCAGCCAAGGGCAATACCTTGCTCAACTACGCTGGGGTCAAGGCTGACTTGCTGGCCTGGGTCGCCGACGCCAGCCCGCACAAGCAGGGCAAGTTCCTGCCGGGCAGTCGCATCCCGGTGGTGGCCCCCGAGCGCATCGACCAGGAGCAGCCGGACTATGTGCTGGTGTTGCCCTGGAACCTGTTGGGCGAAGTCAGCGAGCAACTGGCCCAGGTGCGGCAATGGGGCGGGCGTTTCGTGATTGCCGTGCCTGAGTTGAAGCTGCTGTGAAGGGCATGACGGTGCTGGTCACCGGCGCCACCGGCTTTGTCGGCCGGCATCTGGTCGCGGCCTTGCTGGCCCGGGGTTGCCGGGTCCGGGCGCTGGCCCGGGATCTGGACAAGGCGCGGCAGATGCCCTGGTTCGACGCGGTAGAGTTTCGCGCGCTGGATGTGCATGACCCGCAGCTGGATGTCGCGGCCCTGGTGGACGGGGTCGATGCCTTGGCCCATCTGGCCTGGCCCGGATTGCCGAACTACCAGGCGCTGTTTCACCTGGAGCACAACCTGATGGCCGACTATCGCTTTATCAAGGCGGTGGTCGAGGCGGGGGTGAGCCAGGTGCTGGTCACCGGCACCTGCTTCGAGTACGGCATGCAGAGTGGACCTTTGACAGAGCAGACCGAGGCTCGTCCAGGCAATCCCTACGGCTTGGCCAAGCACAGCCTGCACCTGTTCCTCCAGGCCCTGCAGCAGCAGTTGCCCTTCAGCTTGCAGTGGGCGCGGCTGTTCTACCTGCATGGCCCCGGACAGAATCCCAAGAGCCTGCTGGCGGCACTGGATCGAGCGATCGATGCCGGTGACGAGGTTTTCAATATGTCCGGCGGCGAACAACTGCGGGACTACCTGGACATCGAGGCGGCTGCCGGCTACCTGACGGCGCTGCTCGAGCAGCGAGAATTTTCCGGGGTGGTCAATTGCTCCAGCGGCCGGCCAATAGCCGTGCGTTCCCTGGTGGAGCAGCGCATCGCCCAGCGCGGTTCGGCGATTCGCCTGAACCTGGGGCATTACCCGTACCCGGACTACGAACCCATGGCGTTCTGGGGCTTGAACCAGCGCTTGCTGCAAATAACAGGAGCCGAACATGGCGCATGAGTTGTATCGGGTCGCCGACTTGCCGGTGTTGCAGAACCGTACCTTCGCCGATGCCCAGAGTGCCCGGGCCTCGGCGTCTGCGGACATCGTGCTGGTGCAGGATCTCAAGAGCGGGCTGATCTTCAATCAGGCCTTCGATGCCGACAAGCTCAGCTACGACAGCGACTACCAGAACGAACAGGCCCATTCGGCGCAGTTCCAGCAGCACCTGATGGATGTGGAGGGCATCATCGCCCGGCACTTCAAGGGGCGCGAGCTGATCGAGGTCGGTTGCGGCAAGGGCTACTTCCTCGAACTGCTGCGCAGTGAGGGCTATGCCATCACCGGCATCGACCCGGCCTACGAGGGGACCAACCCCGAGGTGATCAAGGCGCCTTTCACCCGTGGCCTGGGGCTGGCTGCCGAGGCCATCGTGTTGCGTCATGTGCTGGAGCATATTGCTGATCCGCTGGCCTTTCTGGCAGAGATTGCCGATGCCAACCAGGGCGGGCAGATCTATATCGAAGTGCCGTGTTTCGACTGGATTCTCGAGCATCGCGCCTGGTTCGACGTGTTCTATGAGCACGTCAACTACTTCCGCCTCGAGGACCTGCAGCGCATGTTCGGCACCGTGCACGAGGCCGGGCACCTGTTCGGCGGCCAGTACCTATATGTGGTGGCGGACCTGGGCAGCTTGACGTCGTCGTTGCCGGCGCCGATCCAGCCCTTGCAGATGCCTGCGGATTTCACCGCCAGCATCGAGTGCGCCAAACGCATCATCGGCTCGGCGCCGCACACCGCTGCCGGGATCTGGGGCGCGTCGTCCAAGGGCGTGATCTATTCGCTGTTCCTGCAACGCGCGGGTGTGGCGGTGGATCAGGTCGTCGATATCAACCCGGCCAAACAGGGCCGGTACCTGCCGCTCAGTGGCATGCGTGTGTCATCGCCACAAGAAGCCATGGAGGCACTGCCGGCAGGCGCCAACCTGTTCGTGATGAATTCCAACTACCTCGAAGAAATCAAGCGCATGACCGACGGCCGTTATGTCTATCACGCCGTCGACAGCGCTTCGTTCAGCTAATTTGCCATTGAGAACCGAACATGACCGAGCACAACGTCATTCAAGCCTTTGAACAAGAATGCCAGGCGCAGATCAGCGCCCAGGGCCAGGATGAGAAACTCAAGGGCCTGGCCCGTGACTTTTTCAACGAGTCCGCGACCCACAAGTACAGCTATCACTTTTCCTGGATGGGCCGGCCGATCATCCAGCTGCCCCAGGACATGATGGCGATGCAGGAAATCATCTGGCAGGTCAAGCCGGACCTGGTGATCGAATGCGGTATCGCCCACGGCGGCTCGATCATCTACTACGCCTCGCTGCTGGAGTTGCAGGGCCATGGCGAAGTGCTGGGCATCGACCTGGATATCCGCCCGCACAACCGCGAAGCCATCGAGCAGCATCCGATGAGCAAGCGGATCCGCATGATCGAAGGTTCGAGCATCGACCCGGCCATCGCCGAGCAGGTACGGGCTGCAGCCGCCGGCAAGAAGGTGATTCTGGTCCTGGACTCCAACCATACTCACGAGCACGTGCTCGAAGAGCTGCGTCTGTATGCGCCGCTGGTGTCGGTGGACAGCTACTGCGTGGTCATGGACACCGTGGTCGAGGACATGCCGGAAAGCTTCTTCCCGGATCGTCCGTGGGGCCCGGGTGACAACCCGAAAACCGCGGTCTGGGCCTATCTGGAGGAGAACCGCGATTTCGAGATCGACTACCAGATGCAGAACAAGCTGCTGATCACCGTGGCGCCGGACGGTTACCTGCGTCGGGTTCGTTAACTATCAATGGTTGCAGGTTCAAGGCGTTTGGCCGGTTGTGGGGAAGTACCTATGTGGGTTGGAGACAAAGCAATGAATGACAAAGCACCCCTGAGTGAGCGTTTCACCCTTGTGCTGTTGTCCCACAACCGCAAAGCGTTCATGCGGCGCACCTTGCAGTATTACAGCACCTATCCGTGCTCGATCCTGGTACTGGATTCGTCGTTGGAGGCGGATGAGTCCCTGGCGCAGCTCTATCCCCAGGTCGACTACCGGCATCTGCCGCAGTTCGGCTACAAGGGCCTGCAGGACAAGCTGACCTACGGCATGAGCCTGGTGACCACGCCTTATATGGCGTTCGCTGCCGATGACGATTTTCTCCTCCATGATGCGCTGACCAGCTCCCTGGAGTTTCTTGAGGCCCATCCCGACTACGGGCTGTGCCATGGCTACGGGATGATGTATCTGGCCCGGGCTTCGGAAACCAATTACTACCGCCGTGATCGCCGGGTCATGGAGGACTATGACGCCGATGATGCCCAGGATCGGGTGATGAACTTCATGGGGCATTTCCTGCCGCCGTTCTATGCGGTAACCCGCACCGACCTGCTGCGCCAGTGGTATGAGCTGCTGCCGCCGGGAGTGAGTTTCGAATGGCAGGAAATCGGTCACTCCTTCTTCCTGCTGGCCTGTGCCAAGGCGCGGATCCTGCCGATTCCGTTTGCCGTGCGTGAGGCCAACTACGGGGCCTCGGAGCACAACACCAATGTGCTGACGGTGCTGACCTACAAGGACGCGCAATCGGTGGCCCAGCGTGAGGCGTTCGCCGAGTTCCTCGCCTCGCTGCCCACCGGTTTCAGTGGTCGGGACCCCGAGCAGGTGAAGCAGATCGCCCTGGACAGTTTCACCGCCATGGCCGACTGCCTGCTCAGCGGTCGTTCCCTCAAGGGCACGGCGATCTTTCGTTCGGCCTGGGTCGAGGTCGGGGCCGAGCCGGTACGCTCTTTCGGTCCCGAGCAGTTTGTCGAGATGCCGTTCTACAACCAGCCGATGTTCGATCTGCTGACCGAGTTGGAATTCCTCATGCATGCCATGCCCACCGGGCGTCTGCAGCTCAAAGAGCTGGAGGGTGTGTTGCTGCGTCAGGAAGAGTTGATGCGGGTTCATCCCAACGACACACCAGAGAGCCTGCGCGCCCGGTTGTGGGAAGCGCTGACCCTGAACCTGTTCAACCGCGAGGTGGTCAAGCGCCTGGCCGAGTCGATGCAAGACAGCGACGAGCCCGAGGAGGCGCGCAAGCTGCAGGCCTGGGCCGAGCGCCTGGCGTCGGTACCGGGGTCGGACAGCCGTGCGTTGTTCAACGCGACCGAGTCGGGACGCTTGCTCAAATGGCTCGAGGCCCGTGCTCCGGAGCCGGCACAGTTGAGTGCCATCGCTGCGCACCTGGCCCGCCATGCCGGTGGCCCGCAAGTGCAGATCCTGCTGCTGGACCTGGACGCTGACCTGGTCAAGTTGCAGGCCACGCTCGACAGCCTGCTGGCCGGTCATTACAAGGCGTTCAAACTGGTGGTGTTCACCACGGGCGAGCTGCCGGCCACCACCACGGCCCAGGACACCTTGCATTTCGTCAAGGTCACGGAAAACAACTACGTCGAGCGCATCAATCAGGCCATGGCCCAGTCCCGTGCCGACTGGGTGCTGTTGGCCGAGGCCGGTGATCAGTTCACCGCCAGCGGCCTGCTGCGGGCGAGCCTGGAATTGCTCGGCGCCGAAGGCATTCGTGCCGTGGCCATGGACGAGATCCAGCGCCGTGCCGATGCCACTTTGACTTCGGTGTTCCGCCCCGGGGTCAACCTCGATCAATTGCAAGGCACACCGGCGCTGATGGCCCGGCATTGGTTGCTGGACCGCGAGACGGTGCTGCAGGCTGGTGGTTTCTCCCGTGAGCTCAAGCAGGCGCTGGAGTTGGACCTGCTGCTGCGCCTGATCCAGGACGGCGGCCTGGCCGGTCTGGCCCACCTGGCCGAGCCCTTGCTGATTTGTCAGGCTCCGGGGGACGAGGCTGACGCCGAAGAGCGGCAGGTGCTGACCCGGCACCTGGCCGCACGAGGCTATCGCGCTCAGGTCGGTTCGGCGCAGCCGGGTACCTACCAGATCGAGTATCAGCACGCCGAGCGGCCGTTGGTATCGATCATCCTGCCCAGCCAGGACAATTTCGCCGAGTTGCAACGTTGCCTGGTCAGCGTGCTGCAGCGCACCCGCTACCAGCGCTATGAAGTGCTGATCGCCGAAAACCACAACCAGAGTGTCGAGCTCGACAGCTGGCTGACCAGCCTGGAAGGCCGCGGCGAGCGCATTCGTGTGTTGCGCAGTGGCCAACGCCTGAGCGCTTCGGCTTTGTTCAACATGGCTTGCCGGGAAGCTCGGGGCGAGTACCTGGTGCTGCTTGCGGCCGATGCTGAGGTGGTCAACGCCAACTGGATCGAGAGCTTGCTCAACCAGGCTCAACGCCCGGAAGTCGGGATTGTTGGCGCCAAGCTGGTGAACGAAAACGGCGTGACCACCCAGGCCGGGCTGATCCTGGGGTTCGACGGCCACCTGGGTGCGGCCTTCGCCGGTGAGACCAAGGAGGCTGCGGGCTACATGAATAGCCTGTGGGTGGAGAAGAATTATTCAGCGGTGTCCGGTGCCTGTCTGATGATCGGCAAAGCGCTGTTCGAGGCGGTGGGCGGGCTGGATGAAGAGCATTTCGACCAGGCTTTCGCCGATGTCGACCTGTGCCTGAAAGTGGCCGATGCCGGTTACCTCACGGTACTGACGCCCCAGGCCCAGGTGCAGCATCCGGGGACGTTGCCGCAACACCCACAGGCGGCCGCGGCCCTGCAAGACAAATGGGCGGCACGCTTTGCCCAGGATAATGCCTATAACCAGAACCTGGCGTTGAGCGGCAAGGGTTTTGCCCTGGGTGCTGCCAGTGCGGTCAACTGGGCCCAGTTGCTCGGATAAGGATTCAGTCATGTTCAACGGCAAGTCGATTTTCATTTCCGGTGGCACCGGTTCGTTCGGGCGCAATTTCATTCGTCGTCTGCTGGAGCAGTATCAGCCCAAGCGGGTGGTGGTGTTTTCCCGTGACGAACTCAAACAGTATGAAATGCAGCAAACCTTCAATGCCCCTTGCATGCGTTATTTTCTCGGCGATGTGCGTGATGCCGAGCGTTTGCGCCAAGCCATGCGTGGCATCGACTATGTGATCCATGCTGCCGCCCTGAAGCAGGTGCCGGCTGCCGAGTACAACCCCACGGAATGCATTCGTACCAACGTCAATGGTGCGGAGAACATCATTGCCGCGGCCATCGACAACGGGGTGAAGAAGGTCGTGGCCTTGTCCACCGACAAGGCAGCGAGCCCGATCAACCTGTACGGCGCCACCAAACTGCTGTCGGACAAGCTGTTTGTGGCGGCGAACAATATTGCCGGTGAGCAGCCAACCCGGTTTGCCGTGGTGCGCTACGGCAATGTCGCCGGCTCCCGTGGTTCGGTCGTGCCGTTCTTCAGCAAGCTGATTGCCGAGGGCGCCAGGGAACTGCCGATCACCGATGAGCGCATGACGCGGTTCTGGATCACGCTGGATCACGGCGTGCAGTTTGTTCTGGACAGCTTTGCCCGTATGCATGGCGGTGAGATCTTCGTGCCCAAGATTCCCTCGATTCGCATTGTCGACCTGGCGTCGGGCATGGCCTCTCATCTGCCGCAGAAACAGGTGGGCATCCGTCCTGGGGAGAAGCTCCATGAGTTGATGGTGCCTCTGGATGATGCGCGCATGACCCTGGAGTTTGCCGATCACTACACGATTCAACCGTCCATTCGCTTCACCAGTGTCAATGTCGATTTTGCCGTTGATGGGGTCGGGGAGAGGGGCGTTTCGGTCGCCGAGGATTTCGAGTACCGCTCCGATACCAATCCGCACTTTCTCTCGGTGGGGCAGATTGCCGAGTTGCATGACGGGATTTCGGCATGATTCCGTACGGCCGCCAGAGCGTGGATCAGGCGGATATTGATGCGGTTCTGGCCGTCTTGCAGTCCGACTGGCTGACTCAGGGACCCACCATAGATGCCTTTGAGCAGGCCGTGGCGGCCCGTTGCGAAGCAGCCTTTGGGGTGGCCGTCTGCAATGCCACGGCGGCCTTGCACATTGCTTGCCTGGCGGCCGGCCTGGGGCCAGGCGATTGGCTGTGGACCAGCCCCAACACTTTTCTGGCTTCGGCCAACTGCGGGCGTTATTGCGGCGCGGATGTGGATTTTGTCGATATCGATCCGCAGACCTGGAATCTTGATGTCGAGGCCTTGGCTGGCAAGCTGCAGGTGGCCCAGGCCATGGGGCGCCTGCCCAAGGTGGTGGTGGCGGTGGCTTTTTCCGGACAGAGCTGTGACATGCGCCAGTTGGCGGAACTGGCCGAGCGTTATGCCTTCACCGTGATCGAGGACGCCTCTCACGCGGTGGGTGCGCGCTATGCCGGCCGGCCCGTCGGGTGCGGCGAGTTTGCCGCCATGACCGTGTTCAGCTTTCATCCGGTGAAGATCATTACCAGTGCCGAGGGAGGTATGGTTCTGACCAATCGTCCTGAGTTGGTGGATCGTTTACGGCGCTTGCGTAGCCACGGCATGACCCGTGATCCGCAACAGATGAGTGAGGCCAGCCATGGTCCCTGGTATTACCAGCAAGTGGAGCTGGGCTTCAACTATCGAATGACCGATCTTCAGGCGGCGCTGGGCTTGTCACAGTTGAAAAAACTGGATGGCTTTGTACAGCGACGCCAGTACCTGGCAGCCCGATACCAGCAGCTGTTGCAGGACTTGCCGTTGACGCTGCCCAAGGCTCAGGCTGATGCGCAGTCGGCCTGGCACCTGTATGTGGTGCGCTTGCAGCTCGACGGATTGCAGCGCTCCCATCGGCAGGTCTTCGAGGGGCTGCGTGAGGCGGGAATCGGGGTCAACCTGCATTACATTCCGGTGCACCTGCAGCCCTATTACCAGGCATTGGGCTTCGCCCAGGGGGACTTTCCCGAGGCTGAGCACTATTACGCAGAAGCCATCAGCCTGCCAATTTATCCCGGGTTGAGTGACAGCGAGCAGGACTATGTTGTCCAGCAGGTGCGACGCTGGATTCAGGAGCCGTCAATATCGTGAGCGCAATCGCCATCATTCCTGCCCGAGGCGGCAGCAAGCGTATCGCGCGCAAGAACCTCAGGGCCTTTGATGGGGTGCCGATGCTCGCTCGCTCCATCGACAAGGCCTTGAGTTGCGGATTGTTCCAGCGAGTGGTGGTCAGCACCGACGATCCAGAGATCGCCGAACTGGCGCTCGCCTGTGGCGCCGAGGTGCCGTTTATTCGGCCACAGTCCCTGGCAGATGACTTCACCGGCACGGCAGCGGTGATTGTCCATGCCCTGCAGGCATTGCAGGAGCAGGGGCAAGTGTTTGAGTACGCGTGTTGCATCTACGCCACCGCGCCCTTGCTGCAGGTGCGTTATCTGCGCCAGGGGCTGGAGACGCTGGTGCAGCACCCGGACAAGGCGTTCGCCTTCTCGGTGTGCAGCTTCGGCTTTCCCGTGCAGCGGGCGCTGACCCTCGATGAGCAGGGGGCGCTCAATGCCCTGTACCCGGAATTTCGCCAGAGCCGTTCCCAGGATCTGCCACCGGCCTATCAGGATGCCGGGCAGTTCTACTGGGGCAGGAGCCAGGCCTGGCTGGAGGGGGAGGTGCTGTTCTCGCCCCGCAGCCTGCCGGTGATCCTGCCCCGTCATCTGGTGCAGGACATCGATACCGAAGAGGACTGGCAGCGAGCTGAATACCTGTATGCCGCGCTGAAGGCCGCAGGAGAGCTGGAGTGAGGGTGCTGATCCGCGCCGATGCGTCGCCGGCCATCGGCAGTGGCCACGTGGCCCGCTGCCTGACCCTGGCCCAGGAACTGCGCCGTCAGGGTGCTGATGTGGCGTTCGCCTGTCGGCGTCTGCCCGGCCATCGCCTGGAGGCGCTGCGGGCCGAGGGCTTCCAGGCCTTTGAATTGCCGGAGTGCTACGTCGGCGAGCATCCAGAGCTGGGGATCGAGGCGCCTTTGCCCTGGCAGGCGGACATTGCCGCGCTGCAGCTGGCATTGGCCTCTCAGCCGGCCTTCGACTGGGTGCTGGTGGATCATTACGGCCTTGATCATCAATGGCAGAGCGCCGCTCGCCAATGGGCGCCGAGGATTGCAGCGATCGATGATCTGGCCAACCGCAAGCATGCCGTGGACCTGTTGCTGGACCAGAATTTCAGCGGCAGTGCCCAGGCTTATTCCGGATTGCACGATGCGTCGTGCCGGACCCTGTTCGGCCCGCACTACGCCTTGCTGCGCGAAGAGTTCCGCCGTCCACCGATATCGATCCGGCCACAGGCGCGGCGCTTGCTGGTGAACTTCGGCGGCTTCGATGCCGCCGGTCAGACCCACAAGGCCATGTTGGCACTGCTGGATTTTCACGATCTGCAGGTGGACTTCGTCGCCGGCAGCGGCAACCCTGACTGGCAGGCCATGCAGGCCCTGGCTGCCGAACGGCCGCACTGGCGACTGCACAGCTATGTGAAGGATTTCGCCGGGCTGTTGGTCGAGGCCGACCTGTGCCTGGGCGCGGGAGGCGGTACCAGCTGGGAGCGGGCGGTATTGGGCGTGCCTACGCTGTGCATCACCGTGGCCGCTAACCAGGAGGCCAATGCCCGGTTGCTGGCCGAGGCGGGTGCCCACTTGTACCTGGGGGCCTGTGAGCAGGTCAGCGTGGAGCAGGTGCGCCAGGCCCTGAGTCTGTTGCTGGGCAATCCGGGGCTGCGGCATAGCCTGTCTCGCCGGGCCCGCGAGCTGGTGGATGGTCGGGGCGTGCAGCGAGTGGCGGCGGCGTTATTCACTGCGGTACTGCGCTTGCGTCCGGCGACTGTGGAGGATGCCCGGCTGCTGTTCGAGGGGCGCAATGCTGAGCCTGTCAGGCGTTGGTCCCAGCAGCCTGAGGCGCTTGAGTGGCCGGACCATGTGCGCTGGCTGGAGGCCGCTGTGAATGATCCGCAGCGGCTGTTGCTGATAGCGGAAATAGCCGCGGGGGCCGTGGGGGTGCTGCGCTATGACCGCCAAGGCGTTCAGGTGGATGTGTCCATCTACCTGTTTGCCGAGCACCTGGGCTTGGGCTGGGGGCGGACGCTGCTGGAGCAGGGCGAGGCTTGGCTGGTGCGCCATTGGCCCGATGTGCAGCGTCTGGGGGCTAGGGTGCTGGCAGAGAATCAGGTTTCGCTGACATTGTTTCGCCGGGCCGGCTATTGCCAGGCGCCCTGCGAATTCACCCGTGTGTTGAAGGAACATCTGGATGACTAGTTTCAAGATCGGCTCGCGCTGCGTGGGCGCGGGTGCGGCGCCGTTGATCATCGCCGAGATGAGCGGCAACCATAATCAGTCGCTGGATGTGGCCCTGCAGATTGTCGAGGCCGCAGCCAGGGCCGGTGCCCATGCCCTGAAGTTGCAGACCTACACCGCCGACACCATGACCCTGGACCTGGATCAGGGAGAGTTCTTCATCAAGGACCCGGACAGCCTGTGGGCCGGTTCATCGCTTTACGACCTGTACCAGCGTGCCCATACGCCATGGGAGTGGCACGAGCCGATCTTCGCTCGGGCACGTGAGTTGGGCATGCTGGCGTTTTCCACGCCGTTCGACGAGAGCGCGGTGGACTTTCTCGAGAGCCTCGACGTTCCGGCCTACAAGATCGCCAGTTTTGAAAACACCGATCTGCCGCTGATTCGCCGGGTCGCCGCCACCGGCAAGCCGCTGATCATTTCCACCGGCATGGCCAGCATCGCCGAGCTGGACGAAAGCGTGCAGGCCGCCAGGCAGGCCGGCTGCCGGGATCTGGTATTGCTCAAGTGCACCAGCACCTATCCGGCTTCACCGGCCAACAGCAACCTGCTGACTATTCCTCATCTGCGGGAACTGTTCGGCTGTGAGGTGGGCTTGTCCGATCACAGCATGGGGGTTGGGGTCTCGGTGGCTGCTGTGGCCCTGGGCGCCACGGTGATCGAAAAGCACTTCACCCTGGACCGTTCGGCCGGTGGGGTCGACGCCAGTTTTTCCCTGGAGCCAGGGGAGTTGGCCAGCCTGGTGGTGGAAACCGAGCGGGCCTGGCAGGCCATGGGGCAAGTGCGCTATGGCGCTACTCAGGCCGAGAGCAAGTCGCTGATGTACCGTCGGTCGTTGTATGTCACTCGGGACATGCAGGCCGGGGAGCTGTTCAGTGCCGACAACGTGCGGGCAATCCGTCCCGGGCTGGGGCTGGCTCCCAAGCACTACGATGCGCTGCTCGGCCGTCGTGCGCGTCAGGCCCTCAAGCGCGGCACGGCACTGGACTGGGCGCTCATCGAATAGGCCTTTGTGTGGCTGATTCGGCAAAATAGCGTGACCTGTGAGTCATAACGTGCATCTTCACTGTATTGTATTGCCCGGGAAGATGGCGCCAGCCCTGCGTGACAGGACCCGTGATAGCCCTTGGTTCTTCCCGATGCCGTTGTGTTCGGCGCAAGTATCTGTGTTTCTTTCGGCAGCCCCTGCTCAGTGACTGAGCGGGGGTATTGAGCTGTTTATTATTGGGAAGCCGTAATGATTGGCATAAAAAGCATTGCGAGCTACGTGCCTGTAGCCGGCGTGGACAATTACGCACAAGGTGCAAAATTCGCCAAGGATGAAGATTTCATCCTGGGCAAGATTGGTTCTGCTTTTTTGCCGCGCAAAGACGATGGGCAAGAGACTTCCGATCTGTGTGTCGAAGCGGTCAATGCCCTGTTCGCCAGCAACCCGGAACTCAAGCGTGAAGCTATCGACGTATTGATCGTGGTCACCCAGAACGGTGACGAGGAGGGGCTGCCTCACACTGCCGCGATCGTTCAGGACAAACTGGGTCTGCCGACCACAGTGGCGGCTTTCGATATTTCGCTGGGCTGTTCCGGGTATGTCTACGGTATCTACGCCATCAAGGGCTTCATGGAAGCTGCGGGCCTGAAGAACGGCCTGTTGGTGACCGCCGATCCTTATTCGAAGATCGTCGATCCTGAAGACCGCAACACCACCATGCTGTTCGGCGATGCCGCCACCGCCACCTGGCTGGGTGAGGGCGCTACCTGGCAGTTGGGCAAGGCCAAGTTCGGCACCGATGGCTCCGGTGCTCCGCACCTGAAAGTCAGCGACGGCGTGTTCTTCATGAATGGCCGCCAGGTGTTCAACTTCGCGCTGCTCAAGGTACCTGCCCACTTGCACGAGTTGCTGGCCGAGTCGGGCTTGCAGCCTGACGATATCGATGCCTTCTGCATTCACCAGGGCAGTGCCGCGATTGTCGACGCCGTGGCCCGGCGTTTCGAGGGCGATCCGGACAAGTTCATCAAGGACATGGTGGAAACCGGTAACACGGTTTCCTCGAGCATTCCGCTGCTGCTGGAAAAGCACATGTTCGACTCCAGCTGGAAGCGCGTGGCTTTGAGTGGTTTCGGCGTTGGCTTGTCCTGGGGGTCGGCGATTATCTATCGCTCCTGACGCTCAGCTTCCGGCGGCACACGTAGCGCTCAAGGTGTAATCTTGAGCGCTATTTTTTTGCGCGAGTGATAAGCGAGGCAGCATGAGCGACAGCTTGGAACACAATGCCCGGATCTTGGGCGAGCGCTGGCCGGTGCTGCTGGAGCGGCTGCAGGCTGAAGACAGTGGTGCGTTGCAGGCCGATCTGGTTGAGGGGCTGGGCTCGACCCTGAGCATTGCAGGTATTCAGCTCACCAGTCGTCATGATCGTACCCGTGAGGCGCATACCCAGGCCTCCAGCCTGCCTGAGGCGCCGGTCCTGCATCTGTACGGCTGTGGCTTGGGGGATCTGCAACTGGCGTTGCTCCAGCGGCCGGAGCTGAAGCGCCTGTACGTGCACATCCTCAATGGCGCGGTGTTCAGGCTGGTGCTGCAACTGCTTGATCAGCAGGACTGGCTGGCCGATCCGCGGGTCGAGTTGCTGTATGCCGGCGATCTGCCGGAGATTCAACTGCCGTTCTTTGCCCTGCCGGCCGAGCTGGTGCTGGCCGATGACTACAACGCGAAGATTCGTGATCGGCTGATCAGCGAGACCCATCTGTCCTTCAACAATCGTTTGTTTTCGGCCGATACGCCGGATATCGCCGCGCGCCTGGCTGCCATCGAGCCCTGGGTTGGGGCGGATCGAGATGTTGCCGAACTGTTCGATCTTCACCCTGGGCGCGAGGTGTTCGTGATCGCTACGGGGCCAAGTCTGGAACAGCATTACCCGGCATTGCGGGCCGTGGCCGGACAACCTGAGCGACCGTTGTTGATCTGTGTGGATACGGCCTATCTGCCTCTGCTCAAGCAAGGCATCCGGGTGGACCTGGTGGTCAGTATCGATCAGCGAATCTCCACGCGGCACCTGCCGGGCCAGGGCAGTGAAGGCGTCGTCCTGGTCTATATGCCCCTGGCGGACCCGCTGGTTCTTGAAGGTTGGCAAGGGCCGCGGTATGTGGGCTATTCCTCCAGTCCAGTATTCCAGGCGTTGCGCCAGCGGTTGCCGCGGGCGCAGTTGCATGCCGGAGGCAGCGTGATTCATCCGGCCGTGGACCTCGCGGTGAAGATGGGAGGGAGGCGGATCACTCTGTTTGGTGCTGATTTCGCTTTTCCTCAGAATCGTACTCACGCCGGTTGGCAGGACGGTGATCTCGGGCCTCAGGCCGGCGTGGCCCGGCATTGGGTGATGGACGGTTACGGACAGCGGGTCAAGACTCAGCTCAACTTTCGCAGCTATCTGTGCGAGCTGGAGCGTTACATCGCGAGTCGGCCTGAAGTGGCGTTCTTCAATACCAGTCGCAGTGGCGCGATGATCCTGGGCACCACCTTCCATGGGGACTTTGTTCAATGACGCGACTTGAGCCTGTGTTTGATCGTGCGCGGGAAGTTGCCGATCTGTTCCGGCTGGGCCGGGATGTAGAAGCTGTAGGGGGCATGGTGGAGTTGTTCGAGCCCATACAGCTGTGGGTGGACAGTGCGCCGGTTTCGGTTCAGCAGGACTGGGCTCGGCTGCTGGGCCTGATGCTGGCCTGCCAGGAAATGCAGAACTGGTTGGGTCTGGCTGATTATCTTGAATATGAAATGTTGGATTGGCTGCAGGTTGGGCTCGACGGTTGACGAGGTATCCCATCTGAGGGCTCAAAGTTGGTTTTTGCGTGGGTTTTCTGGCGTCATTTTTTCGCTTGTTGATGGGCTTAACCCCTTGTTTTCCAAGGGGTGGCAGGGTGATGGCAAATATTTTTGAAAAAGCCCTAAAGCAACTTGCATTGGCGACGATAACTATTACGAAGGTTCTCTAGGCCATTACCCGGCGGTTGCCAGGGCCGGAAGCCGCAGTACCCAACCAACGAGGAATTCGTCATGGCTTTAACAGTAAACACTAACGTAACGTCGTTGAACGTTCAGAAGAACCTGAACCGCGCTTCCGACGCTCTGTCGACTTCGATGACTCGCCTGTCTTCCGGCCTGAAAATCAACAGTGCAAAAGACGACGCCGCCGGCCTGCAGATCGCTACCCGTATGACTTCGCAGATCCGTGGTCAGACCATGGCGATCAAGAACGCCAACGACGGTATCTCCATCGCCCAGACCGCTGAAGGCGCGATGCAAGAATCCACCAACATCCTGCAGCGTATGCGTGAACTGGCTGTTCAGTCGCGAAACGACTCCAACGGTACTCAAGACCGTGTTGCTCTGAACAAAGAATTTGCTCAGATGTCGGACGAACTGACCCGTATCGCCAAGTCGACCAACCTGAACGGCAAGAACCTGATCGACGGTACTGCTGGCACCATGACCTTCCAGGTTGGTTCCAACACTGGCGCTACCAACCAGATCACCATCACTCTGGCCAGCGGCTTCGACGCTGCAACCCTGAGCGTGGGTTCCGCGACCATCGCCATTACCGGTACTGACAGCACCACTGCTGAAGCCAGCACCAAAGCTGCTATGGACGCTATCGACAAGGCGCTGCAGACCATCAACTCCAGCCGTGCCGACCTCGGTGCTGCCCAGAACCGTCTGACCAGCACCATCTCCAACCTGCAGAACATCAACGAAAACGCCAGTGCTGCACTGGGTCGCGTACAAGATACCGACTTCGCTGCTGAAACTGCCCAGCTGACCAAGCAGCAGACTCTGCAACAAGCTTCGACCGCAGTTCTGGCCCAGGCCAACCAACTGCCATCCGCTGTACTGAAACTGCTTCAGTAATAGCTGGCTAAGCTTTGGCGGGGGAGTGCGCTGGTCGTGCTCTCTCGCTTTTTTACTTTAAGAGGTGATGGACATGGATATGAGCGTGAAGCTGAACTTGTCTTATCCAGCGGCCAAGCCGGTGACGCCCGTTGCTGACAAGCCCGTGGAGAAGCCTCGAGAGGTGGTGCCTGCTGTGGTTGAGGCTGCCAGCCAGGACAGCAAGAAAGATGCTCAGACCGAGCAGGACAAGTTGAAGATGGCCGTTCAGGAAATCGAGAAATTCGTCCAGTCGGTCAAGCGCAATCTGGAGTTCTCGATCGACGAGCCCTCCGGCCAGGTTGTGGTCAAGGTGATTGCCAGTGATTCGGGTGAGGTGGTTCGTCAGATCCCCAACGAAGAAGTGCTGAGATTGGCCAATAGCTTGAATGACGCCAGCAGTCTGCTGTTCAGCGCGAAAGTCTGATAGCTGGCATGAAACTTGTTGCTGTGTTCTTTTGGACGTTGTAGTGGTCAAAAGACCGGCGGCACACTGAAGGGAGAAACACATGGCAAGTCCAATTCTACCGGGTACCGGTCTGGGTTCCGGCCTCGACACCGGTGCTATCGTCAAGGCGTTGGTTGCGGCTGATAAAGCGGCCAAGCAGGGTCAGATTGACCGTGCAACTGCCAGCAACAGTGCGAGCATTTCCGGTATCGGCACCTTGCAATCGCTGTTGTCGACTTTTCAGAGCACCCTCTCGGTCACAGGGCTTGGAAGTTCGGTCAATCCCTCCTTTGCCGGCTTTGCGGCGACCTCCAGCGACAACAAAACTGTGGATGCCACAGCCGACAACTATGCGGTAGCTGGCAAGTACACTGTTGAGGTGTCCAATCTTGCAACTTCGTCAAAAGTGGCCAGTAAGGCTTTTGCCGGAGGAAATACCAGTGCCATTCCGAGTGGTACGTTGAACATCACTCAAAATGGCATTAACTATCCGCTGACGATCGGCGCGAATGCGACATTGCAGTCGGTGCGTGACTCGATCAACGCCGACTCCAAGATGGCCATGTCCGGAATCAGTGCCAACATTGTGACTGACTCGTTCGGCTCGCGTCTGGTGATTGGCTCTGACAAGACCGGTGCGGGCTCTGATATTTCTGTCAGTGGTATCGCCGGGTTGGAAATTGACGGCACCCAATCTATGGGGGCAGGCGCCGCTGCATCGGGCAACATTGGTGGGCTGGCCAAGGATGCGGTTTTCAAAATCGATGGCATGCAACTGACCAGCAAGACCAATACCGTCACTCAGGCTGTTTCCGGTCTCAAGCTCAACTTGTTGGCCCCGACCCAGACCGATAAGCCGATCACTATCACTGTTGCGACCAATACAGAGGGTCTGAAAACTTCGATTCAGAAGTTTGTCGATGCCTATAACGCCGTGGCCAATGGTATTTCGACCTTGACCAAGCCCTCGCTGGACGACGACGGCAAGCTGACGGTCCCTGCTCAGTTGACCGGTGACGCTCTGCCTCGTTCGATTCTGGCGGCGATTCGTGCGCCGTTGTCGGAAGTGGGGGCGGGTGACAAGTTGACGGTACTGGCGCAGTTGGGGATTACCACCAACCAGAAGACTGGCGCCCTGGACTTCGACGATAAGAAGTTCACTGCCGCCATGACCGATAAAAAGCTCGGTGGCGAGGTGCAGAAGCTGTTTTCCGGCGATGGCACCAATCCGGGCCTGCTTGATCGCATGACTTCCGCTATCAAGCCGTTCACTCAGGGCGTAGGCAGTATGACCGAGGGGATTCTCACCACTCGGACCAAGACCCTGGATATCACCAAGAAAAAGCTCAGCGATCAGCAGGATGCTCTTGACCGTCGAGTGGCGACGCTGACCGCAGTACTGACCAAGAAGTACAACGACATGGATACTTTGGTGGGCAAGTTGAAGGCCACCGCCAGTAACATCACGTCGATGTTCGAAGCGTTGAACGCACAGAAAAAAGGCTAATATCCAGCCTGCGCCAAAAGCCCGGCAGCGTTTTTTCAGCGCTCCGGGCTTTTGCATTTGATCTAAAGTTTTTTGACGTTGCGTCGATACATTGCTTATACGAACCCTTGATTTTTGAAGAGGTATCACATGAATCCGATGTTAGCCCTTCGGCAGTACCAGAAGGTGGGTGCACAGGCACAGACCTCAGAAGCCAGTCCGCATCGTCTGGTACAGATGCTGATGGAAGGCGGCCTGGATCGTATTGCGCAGGCCAAGGGCGCGATGGAGCGCAAGGATGTCGCCAACAAGGGCGTGTTCATCGGCAAGGCCATTGGCATCATCGGTGGCTTGCGTGAGGGGCTGGACCTGGAAAACTCCATGGATACCCTGGGGGATCTGGACAGTCTTTATACCTACATGATGAAGCGTCTGGCTGAAGCCAATATCAAGACCGATCCGAAGATTCTCGATGAGGTCGCTGATCTGCTGCGTACGGTCAAGGAAGGCTGGGATGCCATCGCTGCACCGGGTCCGCAGTTCTAAGGAGGAACACCATGAGTGCTGTCCTGCAACGCATCGAAGAAACCCGCGAAGCCCTGGTTGGTGCCTTGGCTGAGCGCAACTGGCAAGCCATTGGCGAGTTGGATCTTGCCTGCCGCTCGTGCATGGAAGATGTGCTTGGTGAGGCTCAGGTTGACGAGGTCGCCTTGCGGGACAATCTGGAGGAGTTGCTGGGTGTTTACCGGCAGCTGCTTGAGGTGGCAACCGGTGAGCGTCAGGCAATAGTCGACGAGATGTCGCAGATCACCCAAGCACAGAACGCAGCAAAGGTTTACCATTTGTTCGGTTAATGTTGAGTTAATCCGAACGTTGCGCGCCATAAATTTGACTGTGCACGCATTTTTGACTTAACTAGTGGCTGTTTTCAGATTTCAGGCGTCTATAAGGCAGAAAATGCCTAAAGCGCGTCTAGCTTGCCCCTCATTCTGGGCATTGAGTTGACTAGGGAAGTTGCTATTGCATGTGGCGTGAAACCAAAATTCTGCTGATCGATGACGATAGCGTGCGCCGCCGCGACTTGGCGGTGATTTTAAATTTTCTCGGTGAAGAAAATTTACCCTGCGGTAGCCATGACTGGCAGCAGGCTGTCGGCTCTTTGTCGTCAAGTCGTGAAGTAATTTGCGTCCTCATCGGGACTGTAAATGCTCCTGGTGCGCTTTTGGGCCTGTTAAAGACACTCTCAACCTGGGATGAGTTCCTTCCGGTTTTGTTAATGGGCGAAAATTCTTCCATCGACTTGCCAGAAGACCAGCGTCGTCGAGTGCTTTCCACTCTGGAAATGCCTCCTAGCTACAGCAAGTTGCTTGACTCCCTGCACCGTGCCCAGGTCTATCGTGAAATGTACGATCAGGCCCGCGAGCGCGGTCGTCACCGCGAACCCAACCTGTTTCGCAGCCTGGTAGGCACCAGTCGTGCGATCCAGCACGTGCGGCAGATGATGCAGCAAGTGGCTGATACCGATGCCAGCGTGCTGATCCTTGGTGAGTCCGGGACCGGCAAGGAAGTGGTAGCTCGTAACCTGCACTACCACTCCAAGCGTCGTGACGCGCCATTCGTTCCGGTCAATTGCGGAGCCATTCCTGCAGAGTTGCTGGAAAGCGAGCTGTTCGGCCATGAGAAGGGCGCATTTACCGGGGCCATTACCAGTCGTGCCGGGCGCTTTGAGCTGGCCAACGGTGGCACCCTGTTCCTTGACGAAATCGGTGATATGCCGCTGCCAATGCAGGTCAAGCTGTTGCGGGTGCTGCAGGAGCGTACCTTCGAGCGCGTAGGTAGCAACAAGACCCAGGGTGTCGATGTGCGAATCATCGCAGCCACCCATAAAAACCTTGAAAGCATGATTGAAGTGGGCAGTTTCCGTGAGGATCTGTACTACCGCCTCAACGTGTTCCCCATCGAGATGGCGCCGTTGCGTGAGCGAGTGGAAGACATTCCGCTGCTGATGAACGAGTTGATCTCGCGCATGGAGCATGAGAAGCGCGGTTCGATCCGCTTCAACTCCGCGGCCATCATGTCCCTGTGCCGGCATGGCTGGCCGGGTAACGTCCGCGAACTGGCGAACCTGGTGGAGCGCATGGCGATCATGCATCCGTACGGTGTGATCGGTGTGGTCGAGCTGCCCAAGAAATTCCGCTATGTCGATGATGAAGACGAGCAGTTGGTGGACAGCCTGCGCAGCGACCTTGAAGAGCGCGTGGCGATCAATGGCCATGCGCCGGACTTTGCTGCCACCGCCATGCTGCCGCCGGAAGGCCTGGATCTGAAGGATTACCTCGGTAGCCTGGAGCAGGGTCTGATCCAGCAAGCGCTGGACGATGCCAATGGCATTGTGGCTCGGGCCGCAGAACGCCTGCGCATTCGTCGCACCACCCTGGTGGAGAAGATGCGCAAGTACGGCATGAGTCGTCGTGAAGGTGATGAACAGGCGGATGATTGACGCCTGTTTTTCAAGTTGTTGAAAAAAGGGCGGTTTTTTTTAGGCACGGGTATTGCTAAGTCTCTTGCAACGTTCCGTTTAACTGACGGTCAGCCACGCGAGAAAGCACGATGCCCCAAGCCGCCCAGATGTCTCCTGCCCCTGATACTTCGGGGCAATCGTCGTCCGTAGAGCAGGCAAGCCGGCTGGGTCTTGAGCAGGCCTTCGCCTTGTTCAACCAGATGTCGAGCCAACTTACTGACTCCTACAGCATGCTTGAGGCTCGGGTGACTGAGCTCAAGGGCGAGTTGGCTGTGGTCAGTGCCCAGCGGATGCAGGAGCTGGCGGAAAAAGAGCGTCTGGCCAACCGTCTGCAAAACCTTCTCGACCTGTTGCCCGGTGGCGTCATCGTCATCGATGGCCAGGGTATCGTCAGCGAGGCCAACCCGGCGGCGTGTGATTTGCTGGGGCTGCCGCTGGAAGGGCAGTTGTGGCGCAACATCATCGCCCGCAGCTTTGCGCCCCGCGAGGATGACGGTCATGAAATATCCCTGCGCGATGGCCGGCGCCTATCGATCGCTACCCGGTCACTGGATGCCGAACCCGGGCAACTGGTGCTGCTTAACGATTTGACTGAAACCCGTCATCTGCAGGATCAACTGGCCCGTCACGAGCGCCTGTCCTCCCTGGGCAAGATGGTCGCTTCTCTGGCGCATCAGATTCGCACGCCGCTCTCGGCGGCCCTGTTGTATGCCAGTCACCTCACCGAGCATGAACTGCCAGTGGCCACTCATCAGCGTTTCGCTGGGCGCCTCAAGGAGCGACTGCACGAGCTGGAGCACCAGGTGCGCGACATGCTGGTGTTCGCTCGTGGTGAGCTGCCCCTCACTGATCGCCTGACTCCCAAGTCGCTGCTGCAATCACTGCAGGCCGCGGCCCTGACCCATGTCCAGGATGTTGCCGTGCGCTGGCAGTGCGACAGTCATCAGGGAGAGTTGCTGTGCAATCGCGACACCCTGGTGGGTGCCTTGCTCAACCTGATCGAAAATGCCGTGCAAGCCAGTGCCGGCGCGGCGCGGCTCAAGGTACACCTGTACAGTCGTGGTGACACCTTGCGGCTGTGCATCAGTGACAGTGGTAGTGGTATCGATGCGGCGGTGCTGGAGCGTCTGGGAGAGCCGTTTTTCACCACCAAGGCCAATGGGACCGGGCTTGGCCTGACGGTGGTCAAGGCGGTGGCTCGTGCGCATCAGGGAGAATTGTCGCTGCGTTCCCGTCCTGGGCGCGGTACTTGTGCGCTGGTGACATTGCCTCTGTTCTCCAGTGCTCATGGAGTGGAGTGAAGGTAATGGCAATCAAGGTTCTACTGGTTGAAGACGATCGCGCGTTGCGCGAGGCCCTGGCGGACACTCTGCTGCTGGCCGGTCATGACTACAAGGCGGTCGGCAGTGCGGAAGAGGCGCTGGAAGCGGTCGCCGTGGAGTCCTTCAGCCTGGTGGTCAGCGATGTCAACATGCCTGGCATGGATGGTCATCAGTTGTTGGGTCTGTTGCGTGCCCGCCAACCGCAGTTGCCGGTATTGCTGATGACTGCCCATGGCGCCGTCGAGCGAGCCGTGGAGGCCATGCGTCAAGGCGCTGCCGATTATCTGGTCAAGCCCTTTGAGCCTCGTGCCCTGCTGGAATTGGTGGCGCGCCATGCCCTGGGTTGCCTGGGGGCGGGCGAGGATGAGGGGCCTGTAGCCTTTGAGCCTGCCAGTGCGCAATTGCTGGAACTGGCCGCGCGCGTGGCCCGTAGTGATTCCACTGTGCTGATTTCCGGCGAGTCCGGCACGGGCAAGGAAGTGTTGGCGCGTTACATCCATCAGCATTCCCATCGAAGTAACCAGCCCTTTATCGCCATCAACTGTGCGGCGATTCCCGACAACATGCTCGAAGCCACCTTGTTCGGGCATGAGAAGGGTTCTTTCACGGGGGCTATCGCCGCGCAGCCTGGCAAGTTCGAGCAGGCCGACGGCGGCACTATTCTCCTGGACGAAATTTCCGAAATGCCCCTGGGGCTGCAGGCGAAGTTGCTACGGGTGTTGCAGGAACGTGAAGTGGAGCGGGTGGGGGCGCGTAAGCCTATCGCTCTGGATATTCGGGTCGTGGCCACCACGAACCGCGACTTGGCAGGAGAGGTGGCGGCCGGGCGCTTCCGCGAGGATCTGTATTACCGTCTTTCGGTGTTTCCTCTGGCCTGGAGACCATTGCGCGAGCGTACCGCCGATATCTTGCCGCTGGCCGAGCGTCTGCTGGCCAAACACGTCAATAAAATGAAACATGCCGCCGCCAGGCTCTCGGCTGAGGCGCAAGCGTGTCTGCTGGCCTATCCATGGCCGGGCAACGTCCGGGAGTTGGATAACGCTTTGCAGCGGGCATTGATCCTGCAGCAGGGCGGCCTGATCCAGCCGGAAGATTTCTGCCTGGCCGGGCCGGTGGCCTGTGCACCCCTGCCGGCTCTGGCTCCTGCCGGTCAGTCGGCGTTGCGCGGCGTGGTCGGCGAGGATGAGGGCGTGCCTCAGGAGTCGGGTGGCCTGGGGGATGATCTGCGGCGCCGGGAATTTCAGATGATCATCGATACCCTGCGTTCCGAGCGTGGGCGGCGCAAGGAGGCGGCGGAGCGTCTGGGGATCAGTCCGCGCACCCTGCGTTACAAATTGGCGCAGATGCGTGACGCCGGAATGGACGTCGAGGCCTATCTGTTTGCGACCTGATTACTGATATGCAAAGTCCTGGATGGGCTTTTGTCGAGTTGGGCCATGGAGCTGGCACCCTTGTTGCTAACACCTCACTAACCGCACGGTGAGCGTCAAAAAATTGCGGGTCGTCAGAGAGAGTAGACCATGAGCCAAGGTGTTGAATTTAATCGGTTGATGCTGGATATGCGGGCCATGCAAATGGACGCGATGTCGCAGCCTAAATCCGCCGCAGTGGCAGAGGTCAGCGGCAGCAGTTTCGCTGACATGCTTGGCCAGGCCGTGAACAAGGTCAACGACACCCAGAAGGCGTCCAATCAGTTGGCCAGTGCCTTCGAGATCGGCAAAAGCGGTGTGGACCTGACGGATGTGATGATTTCCTCGCAAAAGGCCAGCGTGTCTTTTCAAGCCTTGACCCAGGTTCGTAACAAGCTGGTTCAAGCGTATCAAGACATCATGCAGATGCCGGTTTAAGGACGAGATTGAGTCATGGCAGAAGCAGTCGCCGATAACGTACCGGCCAAGGCCACCCCGATAGACGGTAAACCGCCGCTGTTCGGTTTGTCCTTCCTGGAAAACCTGTCCCAGATGACCATGCTGCGTCAGGTTGGCCTGTTGGTAGGCCTGGCCGCCAGCGTGGCGATCGGCTTTGCCGTGGTGCTGTGGTCCCAGCAGCCCGATTACCGGCCGCTGTACGGCAGCCTGGCCGGGATGGACGCCAAGCAAGTCATGGACACCCTGGCCTCTGCCGACATTCCTTACACCGTCGAGCCCAATTCCGGTGCCTTGCTGGTCAAGGCCGATGACCTGTCTCGTGCCCGCCTTAAACTGGCTGCCGCCGGTGTGGCGCCGGGTGACGGCAACGTCGGCTTCGAGATCCTTGATAAAGAGCAAGGCCTGGGCACCAGCCAGTTCATGGAAGCGACCCGTTATCGTCGCGGCCTGGAAGGCGAGCTGGCCCGTACCATCTCCAGCCTGAACAATGTCAAGGGCGCCAGGGTGCACCTGGCGATTCCCAAAAGCTCGGTGTTCGTGCGCGACGAGCGCAAGCCCAGTGCTTCGGTACTGGTAGAGCTGTACTCCGGCCGCTCCCTGGAGCCAGGCCAGGTCATGGCCATCGTTAACCTGGTGGCTACCAGCGTCCCCGAATTGAGCAAGTCCCAAGTCACAGTGGTCGACCAGAAGGGCAACCTGCTCTCCGATCAAGCGGAAAACTCCGCGCTGACCATGGCTGGCAAGCAGTTCGACTACAGTCGTCGCCTGGAGGGCATGCTGACCCAGCGGGTGCACAACATCCTGCAGCCAGTGCTGGGCAACGATCGTTACAAGGCTGAGGTCTCGGCGGATGTCGACTTCAGCGCCGTTGAATCCACTTCGGAACAGTTCAACCCGGACCAGCCGGCCTTGCGCAGCGAGCAGTCGGTCAACGAGCAGCGCTCCAGCAGCAATGGTCCGCAAGGCGTTCCGGGTGCTCTGAGCAACCAGCCGCCTTCGCCGGCTTCGGCGCCGCAAACCACCGGTGGCGCTACCGCCGCCGCGGGCATGGTGCAGCCAGGTCAGCCGCTGTTGGACGCCAACGGTCAGCAGATCATGGATCCGGCTACCGGCCAGCCGATGCTGGCACCGTACCCGTCGGACAAGCGTCAACAATCCACCAAGAACTTCGAACTCGATCGTTCCATCAGCCACACCAAGCAACAGCAGGGGCGTCTCAATCGCCTGTCGGTAGCGGTGGTGGTGGATGATCAGGTCAAGGTCAACCCGGCCAACGGCGAAACCAGTCGCGCTCCCTGGAGCGCCGATGAATTGGCGCGCTTCACTCGCCTGGTGCAGGACGCAGTGGGCTTCGATGCCAGCCGTGGCGACAGTGTCAGCGTAATCAACGTGCCGTTCTCCGCCGAGCGTGGGGAAGTGATCGCCGACATTCCGTTCTACTCGCAGCCGTGGTTCTGGGACATCGTCAAGCAAGTGCTGGGCGTGTTGTTCATCCTGGTGCTGGTGTTCGGCGTGCTGCGCCCGGTGCTCAACAACATCACTGGCGGCGGCAAGAACAAGGAACTGGCAGGGCTGGGCAGCGACGTCGAGCTGGGCGGCATGGGCGGCCTGGACGGCGAGCTGGCCAACGACCGCGTCAGCCTGGGCGGTCCGCAAAGCATTCTGCTGCCGAGCCCGAGCGAGGGTTATGACGCTCAGTTGAACGCAATCAAGAGTCTGGTGGCTGAAGACCCGGGTCGTGTGGCTCAGGTCGTGAAAGAGTGGATTAACGCAGATGAGTGATAACCGAGCCGCTACCGCCAAACTGACCCGGGTCGACAAAGCCGCGATTCTGCTGCTGTCCCTGGGTTCCACCGATGCCGCGCAAGTGCTGCGCCACATGGGGCCCAAAGAGGTTCAGCGTGTGGGTGTGGCCATGGCGCAAATGGGCAACGTGCACCGTGAGCAGGTCGAGCAGGTGATGAGCGAGTTCGTCGACATTGTCGGCGATCAAACCAGTCTCGGCGTCGGTTCCGATGACTACGTGCGCAAAATGCTTACCCAGGCCCTGGGCGAAGACAAGGCCAATGGCCTGATCGACCGTATCCTCCTGGGTGGCAACACCAGTGGCCTCGACAGCCTGAAGTGGATGGAGCCACGGGCCGTGGCCGACGTGATCCGTTACGAGCACCCGCAGATCCAGGCCATCGTGGTGGCTTACCTCGATCCGGATCAGGCCGGTGAGGTGCTGGGCAACTTCGACCACAAGGCGCGCCTGGACATCATTCTGCGGGTTTCCTCGCTCAATACTGTGCAGCCAGCGGCCCTGAAAGAGCTGAACCAGATTCTCGAGAAGCAATTCTCCGGCAACTCCAACGCGTCCCGTACCACCTTGGGCGGTATCAAGCGCGCAGCCGACATCATGAACTTCCTCGACAGCTCGATTGAAGGCCAGCTCATGGACTCGATCCGCGAAGTCGACGAAGACCTGTCTGGTCAGATCGAAGACCTGATGTTCGTGTTCAACAACCTGGCCGATGTCGATGACCGCGGTATCCAGGCCCTGTTGCGCGAAGTGTCTTCCGATGTCCTGGTTCTGGCCCTCAAGGGGTCGGACGAAGGGGTCAAGGAAAAGATCTTCAAGAACATGTCCAAGCGTGCGGCGGAGCTGCTGCGCGACGACCTGGAAGCCAAGGGCCCGGTTCGCGTCAGCGACGTGGAAACTGCGCAGAAGGAAATCCTCACTATTGCCCGCCGTATGGCCGAAGCCGGAGAGATTGTTCTCGGTGGGAAGGGCGGCGAAGAAATGATCTAAGGTCGCTTTATGTCGTCCAGCAGTGATGAGTCCCAAAGCGAACTGATTCGTGCCCGGGACGTCGAGGGTTTTGACGTCTGGGCACTGCCCAGTTTCGATCCCGAGCCGCCCGAGCCTGAGCCGGAGCCTGAAGAGGTGCCGGAAGAAATCGAGGAAGTGCCGCTGGAAGAAGTCCAGCCACTGACCCTGGAAGAGCTCGAGAGCATTCGCCAGGAAGCCTATAACGAAGGTTTCGCCACCGGCGAGAAGGAAGGCTTCCACAGCACCACGCTCAAGGTTCGCCAGGAGGCTGAAGTCGCCCTGGTCGCCAAGTTGCAGGCGCTCGAACAGTTGATGGTCAATTTGTTCGAGCCCATCGCCGAGCAAGATACGCAGATCGAACAAACCCTGGTGGATCTGGTCAAGCACGTCACCCGGCAGGTGATCCAGCGTGAGCTGGTGATGGATTCCAGTCAGATCGAACACGTCATGCGCGAGGCCCTCAAGCTATTGCCGCTGGGGGTTGGCAATGTACGTCTTTATGTCAATCCGCAGGACTTCGAGCAGGTCAAGAGCCTGCGCGAGCGGCACGAGGAAAGCTGGCGCATCGTCGAGGACGAGGCGCTGCTGCCCGGTGGTTGCCGGGTCGAGACCGAGCACAGCCGCATCGATGCCAGTATCGAAACCCGGATCACCCAGGCCTTGGATCAACTGTCCGATCAGTTGCATGAGCAGTCGCTGCACCCGGCGGCTGCTGACCTGAGCCTGGACCTCGGCCCAAGGACTCCGTCGGCGCCGGATGTCGACGCCGCAGAGTCCAGCGTTCCAGAGCAGGCCGAGCCTGCGGAACACCCCGATGCGCCTTGAACGCACCAGTTTCGGCAAGCGCCTGGAAGGTTACGCCGAGGCCGTCAAGCTGCCAGGTCAGCCGATTCTTGAAGGCCGCCTGCTGCGCATGGTCGGCCTTACTCTTGAAGCCGAGGGCCTGCGCGCCGCCATGGGCACCCGCTGCCTGGTGATCAACGATGACAGCTATCACCCGGTTCAGGTCGAGGCGGAAGTCATGGGTTTTTCCGGGAGCAAGGTGTTCCTGATGCCAGTCGGTAGCGTGGCCGGGATCGCTCCTGGTGCTCGGGTTGTCCCTCTGGCTGATACCGGGCGCTTGCCCATGGGTATGGGCATGCTCGGGCGTGTGCTGGATGGCGCCGGACGCGCTCTGGATGGCAAGGGCGGCATGCGTGCCGAGGACTGGGTGCCGATGGACGGTCCTACCATCAACCCCCTCAAGCGCGACCCCATCAGCCAGCCGCTGGATGTGGGCATTCGCAGTATCAACGGTTTATTGACGGTAGGTCGCGGCCAGCGCCTCGGTCTGTTCGCTGGTACCGGCGTGGGCAAGAGTGTGCTGCTGGGCATGATGACTCGCTTCACCGAGGCCGACATCATCGTGGTCGGGCTGATCGGCGAGCGGGGCCGTGAGGTCAAGGAGTTCATCGAGCACATTCTCGGTGAAGAAGGTCTCAAGCGTTCAGTGGTGGTGGCTTCGCCAGCGGACGATGCGCCGTTGATGCGTTTGCGGGCGGCGATGTACTGCACGCGGATCGCCGAGTATTTTCGCGACAAGGGCAAGAACGTCCTGTTGCTGATGGATTCCCTGACCCGTTTCGCCCAGGCCCAGCGGGAAATCGCTCTGGCCATTGGCGAGCCGCCGGCCACCAAGGGTTACCCGCCTTCGGTGTTCGCCAAGCTGCCCAAGCTGGTGGAGCGGGCCGGTAATGCCGAGGCCGGTGGTGGTTCGATTACCGCGTTCTATACCGTGCTGTCCGAGGGTGACGATCAGCAGGACCCGATCGCCGACTCGGCTCGGGGCGTGCTCGACGGGCATATCGTGCTGTCCCGGCGCCTGGCCGAAGAAGGGCATTATCCCGCCATCGATATCGAGGCCTCCATCAGCCGGGTCATGCCGGCGGTGATCAGCCCCGACAACATGGCCCGGGCGCAATACTTCAAACAGTTGTGGTCGCGTTATCAACAGGCTCGGGACTTGATCAGCGTTGGCGCTTACGTCGCCGGTGGCGATCGCGATACCGACACCGCAATCTCCCTGCAGCCGGCGATGGTTGCCTACCTGCGCCAGGGCCTTAACGACAACGTCAGCCTGGGTCATAGCCAGACCCACCTGGAAATGCTTTTCGCTCCAGCGACGGGGGGCTAACCGGCCATGGCCGACAGCCGTGCGGCGCGTCTGGCGCCGGTGGTGGACATGGCGGAAAACGCCGAGCGTACCGCTGCCCAGCGTCTGGAGTACTTTCACGGCCAGGTGCGTGTGGCCCAGAGCAAGCTCGGGGACCTGGAGCGTTTTCGTGGCGACTACCAGGAACAGTGGGTCGAGCGCGGCAAGCTCGGCGTCAGTGGTCACTGGTTGATGAACTACCAGTATTTTCTCAGTCAGCTGGATACCGCCGTGGCCCAGCAGCGGCAAAGCCTTGCCTGGCATCAGAACAACCTCGATCGCGCGCGCGAGGCCTGGCAGCAGGCTTATGCCCGGGTGGAAGGGCTGCGCAAGCTGGTGCAGCGTTACATTGATGAGGCTCGAGCGCTTGAGGACAAGCGCGAACAGAAGCTGCTGGATGAACTTTCCCAGCGTCTGCCCCGTCAGAACCCTTATTGAGAGCGCTCATTTTTCGTCTGCAGGTTGTTCGCCGGGTCAGTGGGTGCTAAACCTTTTAAACGTCGTCAATGACAAGGAAGCAGTCACATGTCGGTCGTTACAGAAATATCCCCGGACGGACAAAAACTCACGATTTCCATCAGGGGGCGCTTCGATTTTGGACGCCACCAGGAGTTTCGTGAATCCTATGAGCGCCTGAACCGGACGCCAGAGTCCATCGTGGTGGACCTCAAGGAAGCCACCTACCTCGACAGCTCGGCCCTGGGCATGCTGTTGCTGTTGCGTGATCACGCCGGTGGCGACAATGCCGATGTCCGGGTGATCAACAGCAACTCGGATGTGCGCAAGATCCTTGCCATCTCCAATTTCGACAAGCTTTTCGACATCAGTTGAGCGGTATGCGCTCGATGACCGAGCCCCTGTGTGTGCTGATCGCCGAAGATGGCGCGGCGGACCGCTTGCTGCTGTCTGGCATTATCCGGCGCCAGGGGCATCAGGTGCTGGCGGCCAGTAATGGGGCCGAGGCCCTGGCGTTGTTCGAGCAGCGGCGTCCGCACATAGTGCTGATGGACGCGATGATGCCGGTGATGGACGGCTTTGAGGCCGCGCGACGGATCAAGACCCTGGCGGGCGAGACCCTGGTGCCGATCATCTTCCTCACCTCCCTGAGCGAAGGGGAGGCGCTGGCTCGCTGTCTGGAGGCAGGTGGCGACGACTTTCTGGCCAAGCCCTATAACCCGGTGATTCTGGGGGCCAAGATCAACGCCATGGACCGTTTGCGGCGCCTGCAGGAAACCGTGCTGGCGCAGCGGGACCAGATCACTCGTCACCACGATTACTTGCTCAACGAGCAGCGGGTGGCCAAGGCGGTGTTCGACAAGGTCGCCCATTCCGGTTGCCTGGATGCGCCGAACATCCGCTACCTGCAGTCGCCTTACGCGCTGTTCAATGGCGATTTGCTGCTGGCGGCCTACACCCCGGCGGGTGACATGCATGTGCTGTTGGGGGACTTCACCGGTCATGGCTTGCCAGCGGCGGTTGGGGCCATGCCCCTGGCCGAGGTGTTTTATGGCATGACCGCCAAGGGTTACGGACTGCCGGAAACCCTGCGGGAGATGAATGCCAAGCTCAAGCGCATCCTGCCGGTGGATATGTTCTGTTGTGCGACCCTGCTGTGCCTGAGTAACCAGCGACGGTCAGTGGAGGTGTGGAATGGCGGCATGCCCGAGGGGTATCTGTATCGTCATGCCGGCAGTGCGCGTACGCCCCTGGTGGCGCGACATCTGCCCCTCGGGGTGCTGAGTGCCGAGGCTTTCGAAGATCGCACTGAAGTGTTCCCCATGGCGCCGGGGGATCGGGTATTCCTGCTGTCCGACGGGGTGATCGACACCTGCAACACCGCCGATGAGTTGTTTGGTGTGGAGCGGTTGCACCGGGTGTTTGCCGCCAACCGCGAGCAGGAGCGACTGTTCGAGGAGATTCAGCAGGCCCTGGAGGACTTTGGTGGCAGTGCCCGGGACGATGTGAGCATGGTCGAAGTCGGCTTGCCAGAATTTCCCAGGCTGGCGCCGCCGGCCCCGGTGTACTCCGACAGCGGCCAGTCCTGTCCGCTGGATTGGTCGGTGAGCTTCGAGTTCCGCGCCGCTACCCTCAAGCGCTTCAATCCTTTGCCGTATCTGTTGCAGTTGTTGCTGGAGGTGCACGGCCTGCGCTCCCAGAGCGGGGCTCTGTACAGCGTGCTGGCCGAACTCTATTCCAATGCCTTGGAGCACGGTGTGCTCAAGCTCGACTCCCGGCTTAAACGGGATGCCGAGGGCTTCAGCCGCTATTACCGCGAGCGATCCGTGAGGCTGGCGGAGCTAGAGGATGGCTTTGTGCGGGTGCATTTGCAGGTGCAGCCCCTGGAGACGGGAGGGCGCCTGATAGTGCGGATCGAAGACAGTGGCGAGGGGTTCGATGTCGCGGCGATCCTGGCTCGGCCCAACGATACCGAGCGCTTGTCGGGGCGCGGCGTGAGCCTGATCCGACAGATGAGCCGCCAGGCGGTGTGGGCGGACGATGGGCGCAGTGTCTGCGTGGAGTTTTCCTGGGAGGCTCTGGCATAATCCTGGGGTTCTTGATCAAGGAGTGAACAAGTGGCTGAGATACATCTGGACCACACGGTGCTCAACGCATTGCAGGAAGTCATGGAGGATGAATACCCCGTCCTGCTGGACACTTTCGTCTGCGACTCCGAGGAACGAGTGCGGCTGTTGCGCAAGTCCGAGGATGCTCTGCAGCTAGTGGCGACCGCCCACAGTCTCAAGGGCAGTAGCAGCAATATGGGGGCGATCCGCCTGGCTGAGCTCTGTCATGAGCTTGAGGTGCGGGCCGGACAGTCTGCCGTTGATGGCATTCGCCAGCTGGTGGGGGAGATCGATGGCGAGTTCGCCATTGTCCGGCGCTTGTGCGAGCAGGAATTGCAGCGCTTCCACTGCTGAGAAACGACCTTTTGTCAGCAGGTTGATAAAGCTGGCTCGACCTTTGCAGTCAAGTCTCTGAACTGTACCTTTGATCCCCGTGCAGCGGAGACTGTCCCATGGCTGTTACCCCTAATTCGCTTCTTCAGGCCACAGCTCAGGCCAACGCTAAGTCCAAGACTCAAGCGGCCCCTGCCAGCCCTCTGGCAAGCGTTGCCGAGCCTGGGGACAAGGCGTCCAGCTTCGCGCAGCTCTATGCCAAGGAGTCTCAGAGCAAGCCGCAGAACAAGTCGCCGGCCCTCGCCGACAACTCGCCCAAGCCCGTACGGGACAAGAGCGTCGACAACAGTCCGAAGAAGGATGTTGCCAGCGATCAGTCTGCCGCGCCGCAGCCGGCGGTTGCCGATAGCGGCAAAACCTTGCCTGCCGATAAGCCGGTGAGCAGCGACAGCAAGCCCGCCACTGCCGCCAGTGATGACAGCAAGCCGGCCGATACCACGCAGGCCGACGCCTCGGTGGATCCGGCGCCGGTGGACCCGAGTCTGTTGCCGGCGATCCAGCCGCAACCCCAGGTTGCTGAAGTGCCGCCGCCGGTAGTGGCTGCGCAACCTCAGGTGGAAGTGCCCGTGGCGCCGCCCGCTGGGGTGGTGGCAGCGGTAGTGGCGACGGTGGCGCCTGTGGCGGAGCCGCCCAAGGAGGCCTTCGATCCTGAGGCTGATCCGCTGGATGCCTTGCCAGCGCTGCGTCTGGCCATGGAGCAAGGCGGGCATGTCTCGGCTTCCAGTCAGTCTCAGCCCAAGGCTGCACCTGCGAATGCCGATGCCGACGGTCAGTTGACGTCGGTGCAGAACTTCGCCAATGGCATGGCCGGCATGCTTGAGCAGCACACTAGCAAGAACAGCACCGAGCAGGGCGGCGAAAAGGCCTTCACTGGCCTGATTGCCGACGGCCTGAAAGACCTCAAGGGGGCTTCCAGCGATACCCGGGTGGATGATTTCGCCAATCGTCTGGCGGCCCTGACTCAGGCCGCGACGCCGAAGACCGCCAATGCGGTGCCGGTCAACCAGCCGCTGGCCATGCACCAGAGCGGTTGGACCGATGAAGTGGTCAATCGGGTGATGTACCTGTCCAGCGCCAACCTCAGGTCGGCGGACATTCAGTTGCAACCTGCGGAGCTGGGACGCCTGGATATTCGCGTACACATGATTCCTGATCAGCAGACCCAGGTGACCTTCATGAGTGCCCATGCCGGTGTCCGTGAGGCCCTGGAAGGGCAGATGCACCGTATGCGAGACATGTTCAGCCAGCAGGGGTTGGGGCAGGTGGACGTCAACGTTTCCGACCAGTCTCGCGGCTGGCAGGGTCAGGAACAGGCGCAGCAGGAGCAGAACCGCAGGAGTGGTTCCAGCACCAGTGGCACGCGCCTGGACGGTGGCGACGAAGAGTTGCCCCATGGCGTGGCTGAAGTGGCTGCCCCGGTGCAGACCGTGATTGGCACCAGCGCTGTGGACTATTACGCCTGATTGAGTGACAGAGGGGGCGTGGCCGAGAGAGCTCGCCATGCCCCTTGCTTCTCCTTCCCCGCTGCTTATCCCCCCATTTCGGACAAATCTGGCATAACACTTGCTCTTGCCTTGCCGTGCGACTGTGAACCCCCGAATAGTGACGGATTATTGGCATGGCGAAGAGCGAAGCAGCAGAAAAACCCACCGCAGGGAAAAGCAAACTCAAGCTTATCCTCTTGATTGTTCTGGCGTTGTTGCTGGCCATCGGCTTGTCGGTCGGCGCCACCTGGTACTTCATGCACAGTGCTCAGAGCAAGCCTGCGCCGGTTGCGGAAACCGCCAGCAACGTCAAGCCGGCAGCGATCTACGAGCCCATGGCCCCGGCCTTCGTCGTCAACTTCACGCAGAACGGTCGTCAGCGCTATATGCAGGTGAGCATTACCCTGCTGGCGCGCAACCAGGCCGACCTGGATGCGCTGAAAGTGCACATGCCGGTGATCCGCAACAACCTGGTGATGCTGTTCTCAGGACAGAGTTTCGACACCCTGGCGACTCCGGTTGGCCAGGAAATGCTCCGCCAGAAGGCCACTGCCAGCGTCCAGGAAGTGGCGCAGAAAGAGGTGGGCAAAGTGGTGGTCGAGCAGTTGCTCTTTACTAACTTCGTACTGCAGTAGGAACACGACATGGCCGTGCAGGACCTGCTGTCCCAGGATGAGATCGATGCGCTGCTCCATGGCGTCGACGACGGTCTGGTACAGACCGAACACGCTGCCGAGCCCGGCAGTGTCAAAAGCTACGACCTGACCAGCCAGGATCGCATCGTCCGCGGACGCATGCCGACCCTGGAAATGATCAACGAGCGTTTCGCCCGCTATACCCGGATCAGCATGTTCAACATGCTGCGTCGTTCCGCCGATGTGGCGGTAGGTGGCGTGCAGGTTATGAAGTTTGGTGAGTACGTGCACTCGCTGTATGTGCCCACCAGCCTCAACCTGGTGAAGATCAAGCCGCTGCGTGGCACGGCGCTGTTCATTCTCGACGCCAAGCTGGTGTTCAAACTGGTGGACAACTTCTTCGGCGGCGACGGCCGCCACGCGAAGATCGAAGGGCGTGAATTCACGCCTACCGAGCTGCGGGTGGTGCGCATGGTGCTGGAGCAGGCCTTCGTCGATCTGAAGGAAGCCTGGCAGGCGATCATGCCGGTCAACTTCGAGTACATAAACTCGGAAGTGAACCCGGCCATGGCCAACATCGTCGGCCCCAGCGAAGCCATCGTGGTGTCGACCTTCCACATCGAACTCGATGGCGGTGGCGGCGACCTGCACGTGACCATGCCGTACTCGATGATCGAGCCAATCCGCGAAATGCTCGACGCCGGCTTCCAGTCTGACCTGGATGACCAGGACGAGCGCTGGAGCAAGGCACTGCGCGAGGACGTGCTGGATGTGGCAGTGCCGCTGAGCGCCACCGTGGCCCGTCGTCAGTTGCGCTTGCGGGACATCCTGCACATGCAGCCGGGCGATGTGATCCCGGTGGAACTGCCGGAAGACATGATCATGCGTGCCAACGGCGTACCGTCGTTCAAGGTCAAGCTGGGTTCCCACAAGGGCAACCTGGCGCTGCAAGTGATCGAGCCGATCGAGCGCCGTTGAGCGGCGCTCCAACCTGTTTGCTGTTCAATGAATTTTTGCCCGTCGAGGACCCAAGATGGCTGACGAAATTAACTCCCAGGACGACCAGGCACTGGCCGATGAATGGGCTGCTGCACTGGAAGAAACCGGTGATGCCGGCCAGGCCGATATCGACGCCTTGCTGGCCGCCGATGCAGGCGCCGCATCCGGCTCCGGGCGTTTGCAGATGGAAGAGTTCGGCAGCATGCCCAAGAGCCATGAGCCGGTCACGCTCGACGGTCCCAACCTGGACGTGATTCTCGATATCCCGGTATCGATCTCCATGGAAGTGGGCAGCACCGACATCAACATCCGCAACCTGCTGCAGCTCAACCAGGGGTCGGTGATCGAGCTTGATCGCCTGGCCGGCGAGCCGCTGGATGTGCTGGTCAACGGCACCCTGATCGCCCATGGCGAGGTGGTGGTGGTCAACGAAAAGTTCGGTATTCGCCTGACTGACGTGATCAGCCCCAGCGAACGCATCAAGAAGCTGCGCTAAGTGAACAAGCTGCTTGGCGTGGTCGTGCTCGGTTTGCCCCTGGGCGCCCTGGCTGCAGAGTCGGCGGTGACAGCTGCGGCTGCAGCCCCGGCAGTGGGCAGTGTCAGCGGGCAGTTGACCCAGCTGGTGCTGGGCCTGCTGCTGGTGATCGGGCTGATTTTCTTCCTCGCCTGGCTGCTGCGCCGGGTGCAGCAGGCCGGTCCCGCCGGGAAGGGGCAGGTGATCGAGTTGATCGGCTCCCGGGCCCTGGGGCCGCGCGATCGCCTGGTGCTGGTGCAAGTGGGCAGCGAGCAGATTCTGCTGGGCCTGACCCCGGGCACCATCACCCCGCTGCATGTACTCAAAGAACCGGTGCAGGTGCCCAGTGCCGAGCAGGCGACGCCCGAGTTTGCCCAGCGCCTGATGGAGCTGTTGGGCAAGGATCATAAGGATAAGAAGTAATGCCGTTGCGCATCATCTTGACGTTGGCACTGATGTTGGTGGCGCCGCTGGCGCTGGCGGCCGACCCGTTGTCGATCCCGGCGATTACCCTGGGCACCAATGCCGACGGTCAGCAGGAATACTCGGTCAGCCTGCAGATCCTGTTGATCATGACCGCGCTGAGTTTCATCCCGGCGTTCGTCATGCTGATGACCAGCTTCACCCGGATCATCATCGTTTTCTCGATCCTGCGTCAGGCCCTGGGTCTGCAGCAGACGCCGTCCAACCAGATCCTCACCGGCATGGCGCTGTTCCTCACCATGTTCATCATGGCTCCGGTGTTCGACCGGGTGAACCAGGATGCCTTGCAGCCTTACCTGGCGGAAAAACTCACGTCCCAGGAGGCGGTGGCCAAGGCTCAGGTGCCGATCAAGGACTTTATGCTGGCGCAGACTCGCAGCAGTGACCTGGAGTTGTTCATGCGCCTGTCCAAGCGCACCGACATTGCCAGCCCCGACCAGGCACCGCTGACCATCCTGGTGCCGGCCTTCGTCACCTCGGAGCTCAAGACGGCCTTCCAGATCGGCTTCATGATCTTTATCCCGTTCCTGATCATCGACCTGGTGGTTGCCAGTGTGCTGATGGCCATGGGCATGATGATGCTGTCACCGCTGATCATTTCCTTGCCGTTCAAGATCATGCTGTTTGTTCTGGTGGATGGCTGGGCCCTGATCATCGGCACCTTGGCGGGCAGTTTCGGTGGTGTTTAAAACCTTGTTTGCGGGTGCTCGACAATGACTCCTGAAGTCGCGGTAGACCTGTTTCGCGAAGCCCTCTGGCTGACCACCCTGATGGTGGCAGTGCTGGTGGTGCCCAGCCTGCTGGTGGGCTTGATGGTGGCCATGTTCCAGGCGGCCACCCAGATCAACGAACAGACCCTGAGCTTTCTGCCGCGCTTGCTGGTGATGCTGGTGACCCTGATTGTCGCCGGTCCCTGGCTGGTGCAAACCTTCATGGAATACATCCGTCAGTTGTACGGCAGTATTCCTCAGCTGATCGGCTGAGCCGATGTCCCTGTTGGCGCTGACCGACACTCAGATCAGTACCTGGGTGGCGAGCTTCATGTTGCCGCTGTTCCGGGTCACCTCGCTGCTGATGGTGATGCCGATATTCGGTACCACTCTGGTGCCGCGTCGCGTGCGTTTGTATTTCGCCCTGGCGATTACCGTGGTCATAGTCCCGGGCCTGCCGCCCATGCCCGAAGTGCGTGCCTTGGATCTCAGCGGCCTGCTGCTGATTGCCGAGCAGATTCTGATCGGTGCGGTGCTGGGGTTTTCCCTGCAGCTGTTCTTCCAGTCCTTTGTGATCGCCGGGCAGATCGTGGCGATCCAGATGGGCATGGGCTTCGCTTCCATGGTCGACCCTACCAACGGCGTCTCGGTGGCGGTGATCGGGCAGTTTTTCACCATGCTGGTGACCCTGCTGTTCCTGGCCATGAACGGCCATCTGGTGGTCTTTGAAGTCCTTACCGAAAGCTTCACCACCCTGCCAGTGGGCGGTGGCCTGATGGTCAACCACTACTGGGAGCTGGCGGGCAAGCTCGGTTGGGTCATGGGGGCTGCGCTGTTGCTGGTACTGCCGGCGATCACCGCGCTGCTGGTGGTCAACATCGCCTTTGGCGTGATGACCCGAGCCGCCCCGCAATTGAATATCTTCTCCATCGGCTTTCCCCTGACGCTGGTGCTCGGCATGGGCATTGTCTGGGTCAGCCTGGCTGACATTCTCAATCAGTATCAACCGCTGGCCTCCGAGGCCCTGCAGTTTTTACGCGAACTGGCAAAGGCGCGTTGAGCCATGGCAGAAAGCGAGAGCGGTCAGGACAAGACAGAAGACCCCACGGAGAAACGCAAGAAGGACTCCCGGGAAAAGGGTGAGATTGCCCGTTCCAAGGAGCTCAATACCCTGGCCGTCATGTTGGCAGGGGCGGGCGGTCTGCTGGTATATGGCGGTGGTCTGGCCCAGGACCTGCTGGAAATCATGCGTCTGAATTTCTCCTTGCCCCGGGAGGTGCTGCTCAGCCCGGGAGCCATGGGGCAGTACCTGCTGCACTCGGGCAAGATCGCCATCCTGGCGGTGCAGCCGGTGCTGCTGACCTTGCTGCTGGCGGCCATCATCGGGCCGATTTCCCTCGGGGGCTGGTTGTTCGCGGGCAAGAGTCTGGCGCCCAAGTTCAGTCGGATGAATCCGGCTAGTGGTCTTAAGCGGATGTTTTCCACCAATGCGTTGATCGAGCTGCTCAAGGCCCTGGCCAAATTCGGCCTGGTGCTGTTCGTGGCGCTTTCGGTGCTGTCGGCGGACATTGATGATCTGCTGCGCATTGCCCACGAACCGCTTGAACTGGCGATCATCCACAGCGTCCAGGTGGTGGGCTGGAGCACGTTGTGGATGGCGTGCGGGCTGATCCTGATCGCGGCGGTGGATGTGCCGGTGCAGATTTACCAGGCCCATAAGAAGTTGTTGATGACCAAGCAGGAGGTGCGTGACGAGCACAAGGACCAGGAAGGTCGTCCTGAGGTCAAACAGCGGATTCGCCAGACCCAGCGCGAGATGTCTCAGCGGCGGATGATGGCGGCAATTCCCGAGGCTGACGTGGTGATCACCAACCCGACTCACTACGCCGTTGCCCTCAAGTATGACGCCGAGAAGGGTGGGGCTCCGGTGTTGCTGGCCAAGGGCAGTGATTTCTTGGCCCTGAAAATCCGCGAGATTGCCGTGGCCCATGAAGTGATGCTGCTGGAGTCGCCGGCTTTGGCGCGTTCCATCTATTACTCCACTGAGCTTGAAGAAGAAATCCCTGCGGGCCTGTACCTGGCGGTGGCGCAGGTCCTGGCCTACGTCTATCAGATCCGCCAGCACCGCGCGGGCAAGGGCAAGCGTCCGGACCCGCTCAAGGACTTGCCGATTCCGGCGGATCTGCGGCGCGACACTGGCGGCAAGCAATCCTCGGGCGGCCCCATCGAGCCTGTGTAGCTGTAGGCATGCAGGGCCTGGCTTGCCAACGAGTGCGTCCTGCTTTCGTCAGAAAAATGGCTAATTGCCATTATTTCGCCTTGTAACCTTGTTTCTTGCAGCTGACCCAGGGCGCTTCGCTAGCCGACAATGGTGGTCCTGCGGTCTTGTTCGCCGGTAGCCCGGTTCTTCCTGGTCAAGGATGGGATTGCGCCGCTTTGGCAAAGTTGGAAGGCTTCTTGCAGTAGCAGCCCCGAGCCGCTTCAGGCGTCAAAAGTTTGCTTTACGGAACGGGGTAAATCGGTGGATCGCTCTCAGTTAATCAACACGGCTCGCAGTAACCTGGTTGACCTCGGTCGAGGCAACCTGGGTGTACCTGTGCTGCTGTTGGTCATGCTGGCCATGATGATGCTGCCAGTGCCGGCGTTCCTGCTGGATGTGTTCTTCACCTTCAACATCGCCCTGTCGATCGTAGTCCTGCTGGTCTGTGTGTACGCCCTGCGACCACTGGATTTCGCGGTGTTCCCCACCATTCTGCTGGTAGCCACCTTGTTGCGGTTGGCACTCAACGTGGCCTCGACCCGGGTGGTGATGCTCCACGGTCAGGAAGGCCATGCCGCCGCCGGTAAGGTGATCCAGGCCTTCGGTGAGGTGGTGATCGGCGGTAACTATGTCGTGGGTATCGTGGTCTTCGCGATCCTCATGATCATCAACTTCGTGGTGGTGACCAAGGGTGCCGGACGGATCTCCGAGGTGAGCGCGCGCTTCACCCTGGATGCCATGCCCGGCAAACAGATGGCCATCGACGCCGACCTCAACGCCGGCCTGATCGATCAGAATCAGGCCAAGCTGCGCCGTCTGGAAGTGGCCCAGGAGGCCGAGTTCTACGGCTCCATGGACGGTGCCAGCAAGTTCGTTCGCGGCGACGCCATCGCCGGCCTGCTGATCCTCTTCATCAACCTGATCGGCGGCATGGCGGTCGGTATCTTCCAGCACAACATGACCTTTGCCGACGCCGGCAAGGTCTATGCCTTGCTGACCATCGGTGACGGTTTGGTGGCGCAGTTGCCATCGCTGCTGCTGTCCACCGCGGCCGCCATCATGGTGACTCGTGCTTCGGGCTCCGAAGATATGGGCAAGCAGATCAACCGGCAGATGTTCGCTTCGCCCAAGGCGCTGGCAGTGGCTGCGGGCCTGATGGCGGTGATGGGGCTGGTGCCGGGCATGCCGCACTTCTCCTTCCTCAGCCTGGCGGCAGTGGCCGGTGGTGCGGCTTATCTGCTCTGGAGAAAGCAGAACCTGGTCAAGGTCAAGGCTCAGGAAGAAGTCCAGCGTCAGCAAGACTTGCTGCCTTCTCCGGCTCGGGCCATGGAGACCAAGGAGCTGGGTTGGGACGATGTGACTCCGATCGACATGATCGGCCTGGAAGTTGGCTACCGCCTGATTCCTTTGGTGGATCGCAACCAGGGCGGGCAACTGCTGGCGCGGATCAAGGGTGTGCGCAAGAAGTTGTCCCAGGACCTGGGCTTCCTTATGCCCACTGTGCATATCCGTGACAACCTGGACCTGGCCCCCAGTGCCTATCGCCTGACCCTGATGGGGGTGATCCTGGCGGAGGCGGAGATCTATCCGGATCGCGAACTGGCGATCAACCCCGGGCAGGTCTACGGCACCCTCAACGGTATCTCGGCCCGTGACCCGGCCTTTGGCTTGGAGGCGGTGTGGATCGAAATCAGCCAGCGGCCTCAGGCGCAGTCCCTGGGCTACACCGTGGTGGACGCCAGTACCGTGGTCGCCACCCACTTGAACCAGATTCTGTACAAGCACTCCAGCGAGCTGATTGGTCACGAGGAGGTGCAGCAGCTGCTGCAAGTGCTGGCCAAGAGTTCGCCGAAGCTGGCCGAGGAGTTGGTGCCGGGTGTGCTGTCGTTGTCGCAGTTGCTCAAGGTGTTGCAGGCGCTGCTGGCCGAACAGGTGCCGGTACGGGACATCCGCAGCATTGCCGAGGCGATCGCCAACAATGCCGCCAAGAGTCAAGATACTGCCGCTTTGGTTGCCGCGGTTCGGGTCGGCTTGTCTCGCGCCATCGTCCAAAGCATTGTAGGTACTGAGTCTGAGCTGCCTGTGATTACCTTGGAGCCAAGGTTGGAACAAATTTTGCTCAGCAGTTTGCAGAAGGCAGGACAAGGCCAGGAAGAAGGCGTTCTGCTGGAGCCAAGCATGGCTGAAAAGCTGCAACGTTCGCTGATCGAAGCGGCGCAGCGTCAAGAGATGCAAGGTCAACCGGTGATTCTGTTGGTAGCGGGTCCGGTCCGCGCCATGCTCTCGCGGTTCGGGCGTCTCGCCGTTCCCGGGTTGCATGTGCTGGCGTACCAGGAAATTCCCGACAACAAGCAAGTGACCATCGTTGCGACAGTAGGGCCCAACGGCTGAGGTAGTGGGTTATGCAAGTTAAGCGTTTTTTCGCCGCCGATATGCGTCAGGCCATGAAACTGGTTCGTGATGAGTTGGGCGCTGAAGCCGCCATTATCGGCAACCGGCGGATTGCCGGGGGCGTCGAGTTGACGGCTGCCCTGGATTACAAGTTGTCAGCCTTGTCGCCGCGGGTTCCGAACATGGAACTTGAAGACGAGTTGCGCAAGACCCAGTCGCGTATC
This sequence comes from Pseudomonas sp. B21-059, assembly GCF_026016285.1. Taxonomy (NCBI): domain Bacteria; kingdom Pseudomonadati; phylum Pseudomonadota; class Gammaproteobacteria; order Pseudomonadales; family Pseudomonadaceae; genus Pseudomonas; species Pseudomonas sp. B21-059. The sequence continues at coordinate 1,848,938 of NZ_CP087201.1, forward strand.
GTCACCGCCCAGGCCGAACTGAGCCTGCGGGGCGAGGGCGACAGTGCCTCGATCACCAATCGCCAGTTGTTCGCCGGTCTGCCGTTGACTGCCGCCGAGCCGCTGATCGAGCCGACCCTGACCGAGCGTCCGCGTCCGGCCCCGGCTCCTGTTGCTCCGGCGCCCGATAACCGGGCCTTGGACTCCATGCGTTTCGAACTCAACGGTCTGCGTGAGCTGCTGGAAGTGCAGTTGGGCTCCCTGGCCTGGAGCCAGTTGCAGGGCAGCCGCCCGGAGCAGGCCAACCTCTGGCGTCGCCTGCAGCGCATCGGCCTGTCCGGCCCGCTGGCGCGCGACCTGCTGGCACTGATCAGCGAAATCGACGAGCCCCGGCAGGCCTGGCGCATGTTGCTGGCGCACCTGGCGCGGATGATCCAGACCCCGGAAGTCGAGCCACTCGAAGAAGGGGGGGTGATTGCCATGGTCGGTCCTGCCGGCATGGGCAAGACCACCACCCTGGCCAAGCTGGCAGCGCGCTATGTACTCAAGTACGGCGCACAGAACATTGCCCTGGTGAGCATGGACAGCTTCCGTATTGGCGCCCAGGAGCAGCTCAAGACCCTGGGGCGCATCCTTAATGTGTCGGTGACCCATGTCGATCCTGGTCAGTCCCTGGCTCAAGCCCTGGACCCGCTGCTGCGCAAGCGCGTGGTGTTGATCGACACCGCCGGCCTGCAAGCCAGCGACCCGGCGTTGCGCATGCAACTGGAAAGCCTGGCCGGTCGTGGGATTCGGGCGAAGAATTACCTGGTGCTTGCCACCACCAGCCAGAAGCAGGTGCTGACGGCTGCCTACCACAGCTACAAGCGCTGCGGTCTGGCCGGTTGCATCCTCACGAAACTGGATGAAACAGCTAGTCTTGGCGAGGTCTTGAGCCTGGCCATCAGTCACGAATTGCCAGTGGCCTATCTCACCGATGGCCCACGGATTCCCGACGATTTGCATCTGCCTCGCCGTCACCAGTTGGTGAGTCGTGCTGTCAGTGTGCAGATGCAGGAAGAACCCAGCGAAGAAGCCATGGCCGACATGTTCGCTGACCTCTATCACAGCCCGACCAAGCGGGTCGGCTGAGGTAGACATGAATAGATTGCAGTGTATCTACATCGATGGTCTGCCATGCATTGTTCCAATGGTGAACGCGCAGCCAGTTATGTGGCCCCGTCTAAGTAAGACAAGGTAAAGAAAGAACATGGGCAGCATGCATCCCGTACAGGTGATTGCGGTGACCGGCGGCAAAGGTGGCGTCGGCAAGACTAATGTGTCAGTGAACTTGTCCCTGGCTCTGGCTGAGCTCGGTCGGCGGGTCTTGCTGCTGGACGCCGATCTGGGACTGGCCAACGTCGATGTCCTACTGGGTCTGACCCCCAAACGCACCCTGGCGGATGTCATCGAAGGGCGCTGTGAGCTGCGCGACGTGCTGCTCCAGGGGCCTGGCGGCATTCGCATCGTTCCGGCCGCCTCGGGCACCCAAAGCATGGTGCACCTGAGTCCTGCCCAGCATGCGGGCCTGATCCAGGCCTTCAGCGACATCGGCGACAATCTCGATGTACTGGTGATCGACACCGCTGCGGGCATTGGTGACTCGGTAGTCAGTTTCGTCCGCGCAGCCCAGGAAGTGTTGCTGGTGGTCTGCGATGAACCGACCTCCATCACCGACGCCTACGCGCTGATCAAGTTGCTCAACCGCGACTACGGCATGAACCGTTTCCGGGTCTTGGCCAACATGGCCCAGAGTCCTCAGGAAGGGCGCAACCTGTTTGCAAAATTGACCAAGGTCACGGATCGTTTCCTGGACGTGGCCTTACAATACGTCGGCGCAGTTCCCTACGACGAAAGCGTACGCAAGGCCGTGCAAAAGCAGCGTGCGGTCTATGAAGCCTTTCCTCGTTCGAAGTGTGCATTGGCGTTCAAGGCCATCGCGCAAAAAGTCGATACCTGGCCGTTGCCGGCGAACCCACGCGGGCATCTGGAGTTTTTTGTCGAGCGCCTAGTGCATCAAACAGCGGGACCGGTGCTATGACTGCCAGCGGCTACAACCTCTACAAGAAGTCGGCACGTGACAGCCAATACGAATTGATCGAGCGCTATGCGCCACTGGTCAAGCGTATTGCCTATCACCTGCTGGCGCGGTTGCCGGCCAGTGTTCAGGTGGAAGACCTGATTCAGGCCGGAATGATCGGTTTGCTCGAAGTGTCGACCAAGTACGACGCGAGCAAGGGGGCGAGTTTCGAAACCTACGCGGGTATCCGTATCCGTGGGGCGATGCTCGACGAGGTTCGCAAAGGCGATTGGGCACCGCGTTCGGTGCACCGTAATACGCGCATGGTCAGTGATGCCATTCGCGCAATTGAAGCTAAAACCGGTCGCGACGCTAAAGATCACGAAGTTGCGGCCGAACTTCAATTGAGTCTCGACGATTATTACGGGATTTTGAACGACACCTTGGGCAGTCGCCTGTTCAGTTTCGACGATCTGTTGCAGGACGGCGAACATGAAGGGCTGCATGAGGATGGCGCCAGTGCTCATCTCGAGCCGTCACGGGACCTGGAGGATGAACGCTTCCAGGCTGCGTTGGCGGATGCGATTGCCAATTTGCCGGAGCGCGAGCGACTGGTGTTGGCGCTGTACTACGACGAAGAGCTGAACCTCAAGGAAATCGGTGAGGTCCTGGGGGTCAGCGAGTCGCGGGTCAGCCAGTTACACAGCCAGTGCGCAGCCCGCTTGCGGGGGCGTTTGGGGGAGTGGCGAGCGCGCTGACAGGCAGTGTGGGGACACTGCGATCAGGACCGGTGAAGCAAGCGCTGCACCGGTCTTGCAGTATGTGCTCCATGCAGTCGTTGTGTGTTATGCCGAATTGATTGAATGGCGCGTTCAGGTGCTGGATGCGTTTAAGACTGCTTGGAGGTCGAATTGGACAAGAACATGAAAATCCTCATCGTTGATGACTTTTCAACGATGCGGCGGATCATAAAAAACCTGTTGCGTGATCTGGGTTTCACCAACACGGTCGAGGCCGACGATGGCACTACCGCCATTCCGGTACTCAACAGCGGGAGCATCGACTTTCTGGTAACGGACTGGAACATGCCGGGCATGACCGGTATCGACCTGCTGCGCCACGTGCGTGCCGATGAAAAACTCAAGCACCTGCCGGTATTGATGGTGACTGCTGAAGCCAAGCGCGAGCAGATCATCGAAGCGGCCCAGGCCGGCGTAAACGGCTATGTCGTCAAACCATTCACGGCTCAGGCGTTGAAAGAGAAGATCGAAAAGATCTTCGAACGCATCGGTTGATGTACGTAGCCATTCCGCCACGGGGGAGCTATGGAGCATAACGAATCTTCACTGGGCGACTTTGAGTCGACCCTGAAAAAACATGCGCTGGAACTGGTCGAAAGCCTTGAAAAGGGCAGGTTTGGCGAAGCGGTGCAATTGATCCATGAGCTCAATCAGACCCGTGACCGCGGCCTGTATCAGGAAGTGGGCAAGCTCACCCGCGAGCTGCATAGCGCGATCGTCAATTTCCAGATTGACCCGCACATGCCGCAAGCCGAGGAAGTTTCACAGATCACGGATGCCACTGAGCGCCTGTCCTATGTGGTCCGGCTCACGGAAGCCGCCGCCAACCGCACCATGGATCTGGTAGAGATCAGCACTCCGTTGGTCAATGGCCTGAGCACTGAAGCCCAGGCCTTGAGCGCAGACTGGGGGCGCTTTATGCGGCGCGAGGTCGGCGCTGAAGAGTTTCGCGAACTGGCACGCCGGGTCGACAGTTTCCTGACGCGCAGCGAGCAGGAAACCCGCACCGTCTCGGGCCACCTCAACGACATTCTGCTGGCGCAGGATTACCAGGACCTGACCGGTCAGGTGATCAAGCGTGTGACCCAGTTGGTCACGGAAGTCGAAAGCAATCTGCTCAAACTCGTCTTGATGGCCAGTCAGGTCGATCGTTTCGCTGGCATCGAACATGACCGTGAATCGATCCTCGCTGAAAAAGATCCGCAAAAACATCTCGCCAAGGGTGAAGGTCCGCAGATTCATGCCGATAAACGGGAAGACGTTATGTCCGGTCAGGACGATGTAGACGATTTGCTTTCCAGCCTTGGATTCTAGGAGCACCCATTAATGAGCTTCGGCGCCGATGAAGAGATCCTTCAGGATTTCCTGGTTGAGGCCGGCGAGATTCTAGAGCAACTGTCCGAACAACTGGTCGAGCTGGAAAGCCGGCCAGATGATGCGGACTTGCTCAATGCAATTTTTCGCGGTTTTCACACTGTTAAAGGGGGCGCCGGCTTCCTCCAGCTCAATGAGCTGGTGGAGTGCTGTCACATCGCCGAGAACGTCTTCGACATCCTGCGCAAGGGTGAGCGGCGGGTCGACTCGGAACTGATGGACGTGGTGCTTGAGGCTCTGGACGCGGTGAACGGCATGTTTGGCCAGGTCCGTGAGCGCACCGAAATTACTGCCGCGACGCCTGAGCTGCTGGCCGCCTTGGCGCGCCTGGCTGAGCCTGCCGGTGCCGAACCTGCAGCGCCGGTGGTTGAAGAAGTGGCCGAAGCCGTTGTCGAGCCTGCGGCGCAGGCTCCGTCAGGGGACATCACCGATAACGAATTCGAACTCTTGCTCGACTCGCTGAATGCCGCCAAGGCCGACGCCGAAGCCGCACCTGCTGCCGCACCGGTGGCCGAGGGCGAGCCCGCCAGCGACGAGATCACCGATGCTGAGTTTGAGTCCCTGCTGGACCAACTGCATGGCAAGGGGCAGTTCGCACCCGATGCCGTAGCCACCGCAGCGCCTCCTGCTGCCGCTGGTGCTGCCGCGGCGGGCGACGAAATCACCGATGACGAATTCGAAGCCCTGCTGGACCAGTTGCATGGCAAGGGCAACTTTGCCGTGGACGCACTGGAGTCAGCAGTGGCCGCGGTGCCTGCCGCGCCGGCGCCAAGCGCCGCCGCAGCCGGTAGCGACCTGATCACCGATCACGAATTCGAATCCCTGCTCGATGAGCTGCACGGCAAGGGCAAGTTCTCTGAAGCTCCGGGTGCGGCCAAACCGGCAGCGGCTGTTGCCGCGGCACCGGCTGCTGCAACCAGCACCGCCGTCGCCAAGCCCGTGGCGAAGAAGCCCGAAGCCAAGGCTGAGGCGCCAAAACCGGCAGCGGCTGCAGCGCCGGCACCGGCTCGTGCCGCAGCTGCGCCACCAGCGGAAAAGCCTGCCAGCGAAGCAGAAACCACGGTGCGGGTCGATACCGCGCGCCTGGACGAAATCATGAACATGGTGGGCGAGCTGGTTCTGGTGCGTAACCGTCTGGTGCGCCTGGGGCTCAACAGCGGCGACGAAGCCATGTCCAAGGCCGTGTCGAACCTGGACGTGGTGACGGCCGACCTGCAGACCGCGGTGATGAAGACCCGCATGCAGCCGATCAAGAAGGTGTTCGGGCGCTTCCCGCGTCTGGTTCGCGACTTGGCCCGACAGCTCAAGAAAGAGATCAACCTGGAGCTGGTGGGGGAAGAAACCGACCTCGACAAGAACCTGGTCGAGGCCCTGGCCGATCCGCTGGTGCACTTGGTGCGCAACGCGGTGGACCATGGCATCGAGTCGCCGGAAGAGCGCGAAGCCTCGGGCAAGGCCCGTGGCGGCAAAGTCGTGCTGGCGGCGGAGCAGGAAGGTGACCACATCCTCCTGTCGATTTCCGACGACGGCAAGGGCATGGACCCCAACGTTCTGCGAGCCATTGCCGTCAAGCGCGGCGTGATGGACAAGGACGCGGCCGACCGCCTGAGCGACACCGAGTGCTACAACCTGATCTTCGCCCCGGGCTTCTCCACCAAGACCGAGATCTCCGACGTCTCCGGCCGTGGTGTGGGCATGGACGTGGTGAAGACCAAGATTTCCCAGCTCAATGGCTCGATCAACATCTACTCGACCAAGGGCCAGGGCTCGAAGATCGTCATCAAGGTGCCGTTGACCCTGGCGATCATGCCGACCCTGATGGTGATGCTGGGCAACCAGGCGTTCGCTTTCCCTCTGGTCAACGTCAACGAGATTTTCCACCTCGATCTGTCCCGCACCAATGTGGTGGATGGCCAGGAAGTGGTGATCGTGCGTGACAAGGCGTTGCCCTGTTCTACCTCAAGCGCTGGCTGGTCAGTTCCGCCGCTCATGAAGAGCAGCGTGAAGGCCACGTAGTGATCCTTTCTGTGGGCACCCAGCGGATCGGCTTTGTCGTCGATCAACTGGTCGGCCAGGAAGAAGTGGTCATCAAGCCCTTGGGCAAAATGCTTCAGGGAACCCCGGGCATGTCCGGCGCCACCATTACCGGTGACGGCCGCATCGCTCTGATTCTCGATGTTCCGAGCATGCTCAAGCGTTACGCCGCACGGCGTATTTGATTCGGCGGGGAGGGGCGGTTGGCCTCGCCCCACCTAACGGAGTGTTTATGGCAGTCAAAGTCCTGGTGGTGGACGATTCGGGTTTTTTCCGCCGCCGCGTCTCGGAAATTCTTTCAGCGGATTCGAATATCCAGGTCGTCGGTACGGCGACCAATGGTAAAGAGGCGATCGATCAGGCCCTGGCCCTCAAGCCGGACGTGATCACCATGGACTACGAGATGCCGATGATGGATGGCATCACCGCAGTGCGGCATATCATGCAGCGCTGCCCGACGCCGGTCCTGATGTTCTCTTCCCTGACCCACGAAGGCGCTCGAGTGACCCTCGATGCGCTGGATGCCGGGGCTGTGGATTTCCTGCCGAAGAATTTCGAAGACATCTCGCGCAATCCCGAGAAGGTCAAGCAACTGCTGTGCGAGAAAGTCCACAGCATTTCGCGCAGTAATCGCCGTTTCAGCAGCTACAGCGCCCCGGCGCCGCAACCGGCTGCACCGGCTCCGGCGCCGTCGAGTTTTGGCGGCAGTCGTCCGGCGCCTGCGCCTGCTCCAGTCCGTGCTCCTGCACCGGCTGCCGGCCCGGCATCGCCGGCGCCCAAGCGCAAGGCCTACAAGCTGGTGGCGATCGGTACTTCCACCGGTGGCCCGGTGGCGCTGCAGCGGGTCCTGACCCAACTGCCGGCCAACTTCCCGGCACCTATCGTGCTGATTCAGCATATGCCCGCGGCCTTCACCAAGGCCTTTGCCGAGCGTTTGGACAAGCTGTGCCGGATCAGCGTCAAGGAAGCGGAGGATGGCGACATCCTGCGTCCAGGCCTGGCGCTGCTGGCGCCGGGCGGCAAGCAGATGATGATCGACGGTCGTGGCGCGGTGAAGATTCTTCCCGGCGACGAGCGCCTGAACTACAAGCCGTGCGTGGACATCACCTTCGGCTCTGCAGCCAAATCCTACAGCGACAAAGTTCTGGCGGTGGTGCTGACCGGTATGGGCGCTGACGGTCGTGAAGGCGCGCGTCTGCTCAAGCAGGGCGGCAGCGCGGTCTGGGCCCAGGATGAAGCCAGCTGCGTGATCTACGGCATGCCCATGGCCATCGTCAAAGCCAATCTGGCGGACGCGGTGTACAGCCTGGACGACATCGGCCGGCATCTGGTCGAGGCCTGTCTCTGATGGATGTGCTCAGCCTTATCGGGATCATCATGGCGTTTGTCGCCATCATTGGCGGCAACTACCTGGAAGGGGGGCACCTGTCGGCCCTGGCCAATGGCCCGGCGGCACTGATCGTGCTCGGCGGGACCATCGGCGCGGCCTTGCTGCAGTCGCCGTTGAGCGCCTTCAAGCGAGCCATGCAGATCCTGGTGTGGATTCTGTTTCCGCCTCGGGTGGACCTGCCCGGGGGCATCGATCGGGTGGTCAACTGGAGCCTGACCGCGCGCAAGGAGGGCCTGCTGGGCCTGGAAGGCGTGGCGGACGCCGAGCCTGACACCTATTCGCGCAAAGGCTTGCAGCTGTTGGTCGATGGTGCCGAGCCGGAAGCCATCCGCAGCATCCTTGAAGTGGACTTCTACACCCAGGAAAGCCGCGATATCGAGGCTGCCAAGGTCTTCGAAAGCATGGGCGGTTATGCGCCGACCATCGGCATCATCGGTGCGGTGATGGGCCTGATCCACGTGATGGGCAACCTGGCGGACCCGTCGCAGTTGGGCAGTGGTATCGCCGTGGCCTTCGTCGCCACCATCTACGGTGTGGCTAGCGCCAACCTGGTGCTGTTGCCGATCGCGGCCAAGCTCAAGGCCATTGCCTTGCGCCAGTCCCGTTACCGGGAAATGTTGCTCGAAGGCATTCTGTCGATTGCCGAAGGCGAAAACCCTCGCTCCATCGAGTTGAAGCTGCAAGGCTTCATGGACTGATTATGGCTCGTCGTCGCCAGCAAGAAGAACACGTCAACCACGAACGCTGGTTGGTTTCCTACGCCGACTTCATCACCTTGCTGTTCGCGTTTTTCGTGGTCATGTACTCCATCTCCTCGATCAACGAGGGCAAGTACAAGGTGATTTCCGAAGCCTTGATCGGGGTCTTCACCGACTCCGATCGCAGTCTCAAGCCGATTCCCATCGGTGACGAGCGGCCCAAGACCGTGACCCCGGCCAAGCCGCTGGTCAAGGACAGCGAACAGACCGACGCCGGCATTTCCGGTGGCAGTGATCCGCTGAAAAGCATCGCCGATGACATCAGCGCCGCTTTTGGCGACCTGATCAGCTCCAACCAGATGACTGTGCGTGGCAATGAGTTGTGGGTGGAGATCGAACTCAACTCCAGCCTGTTGTTCGGCAGCGGCGATGCCATGCCCAGCGATCAGGCGTTCACCATCATCGACAAGGTGGCGAAGATCCTCAAACCCTTCGACAACCCGATTCATGTCGAAGGCTTCACCGACAACCTGCCGATCCAGACCGCGCAGTACCCGACCAACTGGGAGTTGTCTTCGGCCCGCTCGGCGAGCATCGTGCGGATGCTGGCGATGCAGGGGGTGAACCCCGCGCGAATGGCTTCGGTGGGGTATGGCGAGTTCCAGCCGGTGGCCAACAATGCCACCGCCGAAGGCCGGGCGCGCAATCGCCGGGTGGTGCTGGTGGTGTCGCGCAACCTGGATGTGCGTCGCAGCCTGACCGGTACCGGAACCGCCAACGCGACACCGGATGCGGCACTCAAGCGTGCTGGCACACAAACTGCACCAACCCCAGTGAAAACGCCGGTACAGGGAAGCGCCGTCAATTCTCCGTCACCCGCTTTATAACTTAGCGCTATGTCTCGCCCCGCTGTGGCCGGGCGGGAGGAACAAACCGAATGAGAGTCTGGGCAGTTGCCAATCAAAAGGGTGGTGTCGGTAAAACCACCAGTTCCATCGCTTTAGCCGGTTTGCTGGCCGAGGCGGGCAAGCGCGTGGTCGTGGTCGATCTCGACCCCCACGGTTCCATGACCAGCTACTTCGGCTATGACCCGGACAGCCTGGAGCACAGCAGCTACGACCTGTTCCTGCACAAGGGCAATGTGCCCCAGGACCTGCCGGGCCAGTTGTTGCTGGGCACCAGCCATGAGCGCATTTCACTGTTGCCGTCGAGCACCGCCCTGGCCACCCTTGAGCGTCAGTCACCGGGGCAGAGTGGTTTGGGCCTGGTGATCGCCAAGAGCCTGGCACAGCTGTGGCAGGACTTCGATTACGCGGTGATCGACAGCCCGCCGCTGCTCGGTGTGTTGATGGTCAACGCCCTGGCGGCCAGCCAGCAGCTGGTGATCCCGGTGCAGACCGAGCACTTGGCGGTCAAGGGGCTGGAGCGCATGGTCAACACCCTGGCGATGGTCAATCGCTCGCGCAAGCAGCCGCTGCCGTTCACCATTGTGCCGACCCTGTTCGACCGCCGGACCCAGGCTTCCCTGGGCACTCTGCGCATTCTGCGGGACAAGTTTCCCGACGAAATCTGGCAGGGCTATATCCCGGTGGATACCCGCTTGCGGGATGCCAGTCGGGCAGGGGTCACCCCATCTCAGTTCGATGGCAAGAGCCGCGGTGTACTGGCCTACAAGGCCTTGCTCAAGCATCTGCTGGCCCAACAACTCGTGGCGCAGGTGGCTTGACGTGAAGCGCTATTCAAGTCACTCGACCGCTCGGCCGATAACCCCTACAGATCACTGTATCGGGGTTTTTGCGTGGGCATCCTCATGAACCGTCCTCTGGATATCAAGAGCCGGCCTCAGCTGGCGCTGCAGTCGTACCTGGACGCTTTGCTGCAGGATGCTACCGAAGAGGAACAGCTACCGGAGCCTCCGGTCCAGGTTGCTCCGCCGGTCCCGCCGGTAATATCCTCGGCTTCCAGCGAAGTGCTGGATGAGTTCCAGGCTGCAGTATTGGAAGAGCAGGCGCGGGACGCACAGGCCCAGCACCAGGCGGCACCTGCTGTCCGGGATGCTGCACCTGCACCTGCACCTGCGGTAATGGAGGCGCCGGAACCCTTGCCGAGTTCGATCTCGCCGGTGGTGCCAATGCTCCAGGCCCTGGTGCCGCCACTGGTGGAAGTTCATCTGCCGCCGAACAATACACCGCCTCCGGTTTCCGGTAGCGACCGTCCCAGCTGGGCGGCCGAACCTTTCGAGTGCCTGTTGTTCGATGTCGCCGGCCTGACCCTGGCAGTGCCGTTGGTGTGCCTGGGGTCGATCTATTCCCTGGCAGGGCAGGAATTGACACCGCTGTTCGGCCAGCCGGAATGGTTCCTCGGCATCCTGCCGAGCCAGGCCGGTAATCTGAAAGTCCTGGATACCGCTCGCTGGGTCATGCCGGATCGCTACCGTGATGATTTTCGCCAGGGCTTGCAGTATGTGATCTCGGTCCAGGGCTACGAGTGGGGGCTGGCAGTGCATCAGGTCAGTCGCTCCCTGCGCCTGGACCCCAACGAAATCAAGTGGCGCAGTCATCGTGGCCAGCGTCCGTGGCTGGCCGGCACGGTGATTGAGCATATGTGCGCCTTGCTTGACGTTGCTGAACTGGCCGAGTTGATTGCCACCGGTGGCGCCAAGCAGATGGCTATCAGTCAAGCGGCCCACAAGCCGAAGTAAACCAACAACAGGCTACGTCCGTCGGACGTGGCCACACAGAACACACGCCGTTTTCAACGGTTTTTTGAGGGGTCAGGGTATGAATAAGTCGTCGTCTGCACAGGGTTCCGAAGATCCGATCCTGCAATGGGTCACCTTCAAGCTGGATAACGAGTCCTACGGCATCAACGTGATGCGCGTTCAGGAAGTCCTGCGCTACACCGAGATCGCTCCGGTACCGGGTGCTCCCAGCTATGTGCTGGGGATCATCAACCTGCGGGGCAATGTGGTCACCGTGATCGATACCCGTCAGCGTTTCGGCCTGGTGCCGACCGAAGTCAACGATAACACCCGGATCGTCATCATCGAAGCCGACAAGCAAGTGGTCGGGATCATGGTCGACAGCGTGGCGGAAGTGGTTTACCTGCGTCAGTCGGAAGTCGAGACCGCGCCGAATGTCGGTAACGAAGAGTCGGCCAAGTTCATTCAGGGTGTCTGCAACAAGAACGGCGAACTGCTGATTCTGGTTGAACTGGACAAGATGATGAGCGAAGAGGAATGGTCGGAACTGGAGAGTATCTGATTGATCCTCGAGGTAGCGGTGATTGTCCTGGCGATCCTTTGGGTCGCCACTGTGGCGCTATTCCTGTCGTACACCCGCAATCAGCGGCAGATCGCTGCCCAGCAGGCCGAAGGCGATGCCGTGCGCGACCAGCGGATCAAGGAGCTGGCCAAGCGCGTCGATCATTACCAGAACGGTACGGTGCGCATGGGCGAGGATCTGCACGAGCTGCGAGCGGTGGTGGCGCCGTTGCCGGACAAACTGGCCCAACTGGAGCAGCGTGACCCCTCCAGCCTGTCCTTCGCCCAGGCCGCGCGCCTGGTGGGCATGGGCGCCAGTGTCGACGAGTTGACCCAGTCCTGCGGCCTGACCCAGGCCGAGGCGGAGCTGGTCAGCAAGCTGCACAAAGGCTAGCCACAAGTCGCAAGCTTCCCGAGGGAGGCTTGCGACTTAGCGCTTACCGCGGCTTCTCTTCAATAATCGTCACCGCGCTCGGTGATGTCTTTCTCCAGTTCCACCTGATGCGGATCATGCCCGGCCGGAAACTTGCCCTTGAGGTTCCAGGCGAAGGCGATGATTTCGGCGATGGTCCGGTACAGCTCCGGTGGAATGCTCTCGCCCAACTCCAGGCGCGCCAACAGCTTCACCAGCTCGGCGTTCTCATAGATCGGCACTTCATAGTCCCGGGCGATCTTCAGGATGGCTTCGGCCAGTTCATCGTCACCCTTGGCGGTCAGGGTCGGGGCTTGCTGGCCGTCGTACTTGAGGGCAATGGCCTGGCGTGGAGGAGGTGTGTGCTTCATGCGGTTTCGTCGACCCAGCGTTGTTCCAATCGGGTTTGCGGGCCCTGGGGCGGGATGCCCAGGTGGCAGTCCAGGTCACCGACATCCAGCCCTGAAGCCAGCAGGCGTTCGCGCAGGTTGCCCAGGTGGCTTTCGATCAGGCTCGCGGTGTAGGGGCGTTCGGCCCACAGCTGGCTGGACAGCCGACCTTGAATCAGTTGAGCCTGGACCTGCAGCGGGCCCAGGGGCTCCAGGTCGAAGGCCAGATCGAGCCGCCACAAGGCCTGCTTGGATTCTCGCTCTTCACGTTTTTGTTGCGGCTCAGGCTCCGGCGCTTCTTCGCGCTGCATTTTGACCTGCAAGGGCACGATGTCCTGCAGGTTGCGCATGGGAATTTCCAGCTGCCAGGTGGTCAGTTGCCGGCCATCGTCGGTCTGGCCGCTTTGTTCCAGGCTCGCCAGTTGATGGCTCTGCAGGCGTGATACCGCAGCGGCGGCCAGGCGCAGCAAGTGTTCCAGATCGCCTTCGCCCTCCAGGCTTTGCAGCAGCCGTGCCGGCAGCGGGAAGCCGCTGGGTGAGGTCTTGGCGCTGACCTGGCCGAGGGTGCCCAGGGCGCTGCGCACGAAGCTCGGCAGCGATTGCGCCAGGGTGTTGGCGGCGATGATCGCATTGAAGCTGCTGGAGGAGGGCAGTCCCGGGGTCAACTGGGCGATCAGGCGTAGCAGGTCGCCCTTCAGGTCTGGCGTCTGACCGGGATTGGTGCCGGCCAGCAGCTTGGCTTCCAGAAACAGGCCGCTGCCCAGCAGAGCCTGGGCCACGCCGCGCGAGGTGCTCAGCTGCTGATGGTCCGGCAGGCCGGCCAGCAAGCGCTCCACGGCGGCCCGCAGGTCGGCGGAGGAAGTGGCCAGTTCGCTGTCGGCGGGCAGGTTCTGCAGAAGGTTGATCAGTCCGTTCAGGGAACCCTGGCGGCTTTGCTGGCTGGCCAGTTGTGCGGCGATGGCCAGTTGTTCCTGGCGGTTGCCCAGAGGGACGAAGTTCAGGGTCTGTGCATCCGCGACCTGGGCGCTGAGCAGGCTGCCGATACGCAGCGGCTGCGGGCTGTCGATGCTCAAGGTGGCGCCACTTTGCGCGGTGTTGAGCAGGCTCACCAGGGAACGGTAGATCGCCGGCTGATTGCTGCCCTGGGGCAGGAGCTGGGTAGTCAGCACCTTGCCCTGGAGCAGGGTGCCGGCGGGCAGTTGGCTGGTATCCAGGCGCGTCAGGGCGGCGACGCTGGAGGCAATGGCCTGCTGCACGGTGATCGCCAGGTTGCCGGCCGAAGGTTGGATCACCGCCAGGCTGGTGCCCTGGGGCAAGGGTTGGCTGCTGGTGGCTTGCACGGTGGTTTGCCGGCCGTTGTCCAGGGTCACCTTGAGCAACAGCTGGAAGGTCTGGTCGGTCTGCTTGAGCGACAGCACTTCAGCCTTGGCGCTCTGACCGGCGGCAATCAAGCCTTCCAGTGGCGGCACCAGCTTGAGCAGTTCGCCGCTGATCGGCTGAGGGCGCGAGGGGCCGGGAGCCGGCGCCTGGGGCAGTGGCAGGATGTTTATTTCGCCAGTCATTCGGACACAACCTGTGGAAATTAGCCCTCTTGAGAGTAGGGCTTCGCATGTATAATGCCGCCCGTCTTTGGGGGAGTGGGGAAAACATTGCAAATGTTTGACGCAGCTCTCTAGAACAGGCCGCCAATGCATTTATCCTGCATCCCTTTAACGGCCGCTCCACTGCCGACTTGAACCCGTAAAGGCCCACCATCCCTTGACCAGCCCTCTTCTCGAAGCCGTAGCACTCGCCTGTGAGCGCGACTGGCGGATGCTGTTTGAACACCTGGAGTTGCGTCTGACCGGCGGAGACATGGTGCAGATCAGTGGCCCCAACGGCAGTGGCAAGACCAGCCTGCTGCGTTTGCTCGCCGGCCTGATGCAACCCACCAGCGGTCAGGTGCTGCTCAATGGCCAGCCCTTGCATGCCCAGCGCGCCGAACTGGCGCGCAACCTGCTGTGGATTGGCCATGCCGCCGGCATCAAGGATGTCCTGACCCCCGAGGAAAACCTCAACTGGCTCTGTGCCTTGCACCAGCCGGCAACGCGCGACGCTATCTGGCAGGCTCTGGCGGCCGTCGGCCTGCGCGGCTTCGAGGACGTTGCCTGTCACACCCTGTCCGCCGGCCAGCAGCGTCGTGTGGCCTTGGCCCGGCTGTATCTGGACGGCCCGCCGCTGTGGATCCTCGACGAGCCCTTTACCGCCCTGGACAAACAGGGGGTGGCCCAGCTCGAGGAGCACCTGGCCAATCATTGTGAACGTGGTGGCATGGTGGTCCTGACCACTCACCACACGCTGACCCGTATGCCCTCCGGCTACCGCGATCTGGATCTGGGGCGGTGGGCGGCATGAGCGTCTTTGCCCAATTGCTGGCCCGTGAAGCGCGCTTGCTGTTCCGACGCCCGGCGGAGCTGGCCAATCCTCTGGTGTTCTTCGCCATCGTCGTTGCTCTGTTCCCATTGGCCGTGGGACCTGAGACAAATCTGTTGCAAACCTTGTCTCCCGGGCTGGTCTGGGTAGCGGCCTTATTGTCCGTCCTGCTCTCGCTGGACGGGCTTTTTCGCAGTGATTTCGAGGACGGATCCCTTGAACAGTGGGTCCTTTCGTCGCACCCCCTGCCTCTTCTGGTTTTGGCCAAGGTGCTGGCACACTGGGCCTTTTCCGGCCTGGCACTGGTATTGCTTGCACCCTTGCTGGCCTTGATGCTCGGCTTGCCTGCCGCCTGCCTGCCGGTGTTGCTGGCTTCATTGATGCTGGGCACTCCGGTGCTGAGCCTGCTGGGCGCAGTGGGCGCAGCACTGACGGTGGGGTTGAAGCGTGGAGGCTTGCTGCTGGCGTTACTGATCCTGCCTCTGTACATCCCGGTATTGATTCTCGGCAGTGGCGCCCTGCAGGCGGCACTGCAGGGCATGCCGGCGACAGGTTATCTGCTGTGGCTTGGGAGCCTGACCGCCCTGGCAGTGACCCTTACACCCTTTGCAATAGCTGCTGGCCTGAAGATCAGCGTCGGCGAATAATGAGGTCTGGTTGTTTTTTAACCAGTAAAGACCCTGGCTGTTCGTGAAAGCGAAGAGCAACCGTGATGGAAGCAATGAATGAACTGGACTTGGTTTCATAAGCTCGGCTCGCCTAAATGGTTTTACGGCATCAGCGGCAAGCTGCTGCCCTGGCTGAGCGTCGCCGCCGTGTTGCTGATCGGTATCGGCGTGGTCTGGGGCCTGGCCTTTGCGCCACCGGATTACCAGCAGGGCAACAGCTTTCGCATCATCTATATCCATGTGCCAATGGCGATGCTGGCCCAGTCCTGCTACGTCATGCTGGCCGTGTGCGGTGTGGTCGGGCTGGTGTGGAAAATGAAACTGGCCGATGTTGCCCTGCAATGCGCGGCGCCCATCGGGCATTCGATCACCTTCCTGGCCCTGGTAACCGGGGCGATCTGGGGCAAGCCGACCTGGGGTTCCTGGTGGGTCTGGGATGCGCGACTAACGTCGATGCTGATCCTGCTGTTTCTGTACGCAGGTCTGATTGCGCTCAATGCCGCCATCAGCAATCGTGACAGCGCCGCCAAGGCCTGCGCGGTGCTGGCGATTGTCGGCGTGGTGAATATCCCGATCATCAAATACTCGGTGGAGTGGTGGAATACCCTGCACCAGGGGGCGACTTTCACCCTCACCGAAAAGCCCGCCATGCCGGTGGAAATGTGGCTGCCGCTGCTGCTGACGTCCTTGGGTTTCTATTGTTTCTTTGGCGTGCTGCTGTTGCTGCGCATGCGCCTTGAGGTGCTCAAGCGCGAAGCCCGCACCAGTTGGGTCAAGGCCGAAGTCCAACGCAGCCTGGAGACCGCACAATGAGCTTTGCATCCTTCAGCGATTTTCTCGCCATGGGCCATCACGGCCTCTACGTCTGGTCGGCCTATGGCATTTGCCTGGTCGTCCTGGCTCGTGAGCTGGTGGCGCCGATCCTGGCGCGCAAGCGTTATCTGCAACAAGAGGCGCGTCGTCTGCGCCGGGAGAACGGTAAGTGAATCCGCTGCGTAAAAAGCGTCTTTTGATCATCCTGGCGATCCTGGTGGGCGTCGGCATTGCCGTCGGCCTGGCCCTCAGCGCGCTGAAGGAAAACATCAACCTGTTCTACACCCCGACCCAAATTGCCAATGGTGAAGCACCGCTGGACACGCGGATTCGCGCCGGCGGCATGGTCGAGGCCGGCTCCCTGCAACGTTCCGCCGACTCCCTGGACGTGAAATTCGTGGTCACCGACTTCAACAAATCGGTGACCATCACCTACCGCGGCATTCTTCCGGACCTGTTCCGCGAAGGGCAGGGCATCGTCGCCCTGGGCAAGCTCAACGCCGATGGCGTGGTGGTGGCCGATGAAGTGCTGGCCAAGCACGACGAGAAATACATGCCGCCGGAAGTCACCAAGGCGTTGCAAGACAGCGGCCAGTCGGCACCGACACCAGCGAAAGAGGGTTAAGCCATGAGTTCCGCACTGTTCGTTCCCGAACTCGGTCATCTGGCGATGATCCTCGCCCTGTGCTTTGCCCTGGTCCAGGCCGTGGTGCCATTGCTGGGCGCCTGGCGCGGCGACCGCCTGTGGATGAGCCTGGCCCAGCCAGCAGCCTGGGGCCAGTTCGCGTTCCTGGTATTCGCTTTCGGCTGCCTGACCTACGCCTTCATGAGTGACGACTTCTCGGTGGCCTATGTCGCCAGCAACTCCAACAGCGCCTTGCCCTGGTACTACAAGTTCAGCGCGGTGTGGGGCGCCCACGAAGGTTCGCTGCTGCTCTGGGCGCTGATCCTCGGGGGCTGGACCTTCGCTGTGTCGGTATTCTCGCGCCAGTTGCCACAAGTGATGCTGGCCCGGGTGCTGGCGGTGATGGGCATGATCAGCACCGGCTTCCTGCTGTTCCTGATCATGACCTCCAACCCGTTTTCGCGAATCCTGCCCCAGGTACCGGCGGACGGTCGTGACCTCAACCCGCTGTTGCAGGACATCGGCCTGATCGTCCACCCGCCCATGCTGTACATGGGTTACGTCGGTTTCTCGGTGGCCTTCGCCTTTGCCATCGCCGCGCTGCTCGGCGGTCGCCTGGACGCTGCCTGGGCGCGTTGGTCGCGGCCCTGGACCATTGTCGCCTGGGCCTTCCTCGGCATCGGTATCACCCTGGGCTCCTGGTGGGCCTACTACGAGTTGGGCTGGGGCGGCTGGTGGTTCTGGGACCCGGTGGAAAACGCTTCCTTCATGCCCTGGCTGGTGGGTACGGCCTTGATCCACTCCCTGGCAGTGACGGAAAAGCGCGGTGTATTCAAGAGCTGGACCGTGCTGCTGGCCATTGCCGCTTTTTCCCTGAGCCTGCTGGGGACCTTCCTGGTGCGCTCCGGGGTCCTGACTTCAGTGCACGCCTTTGCCTCGGACCCTGAGCGCGGCGTGTTCATCCTGATCTTCCTGCTGTTCGTGGTGGGGGGCTCCCTGACCCTGTTTGCCCTGCGAGCGCCGGTGGTCAAGAGCCACGTGGGCTTCAACCTGTGGTCCCGGGAAACCCTGCTGTTGGGCAACAACCTGGTGCTGGTGGTGGCGTCCTCGATGATCCTGCTGGGCACCCTGTATCCGCTGGTGCTGGATGCTCTGACCGGGGCCAAACTGTCGGTGGGCCCGCCGTATTTCAATGCGCTGTTCATTCCGCTGATGGCCCTGCTGATGGTGGTGATGGCGGTGGGCGTGCTGGTGCGCTGGAAAGACACCCCGGTGAAATGGCTGCTGGGCATGCTCGGTCCGGTGCTGCTGGGCAGCGTGGCCCTGGCCGTGGTGGCCGGCATTGCCTACGGCGACTTCAACTGGGCGGTGCTGGCGACCTTCTTGCTGGCGGCCTGGGTGCTGCTGGCCGGGGTGCGTGACATCTTCGACAAGACCCGCCACAAGGGCCTGATCAAGGGCCTGCCAAGCCTGACTCGCAGTTATTGGGGCATGCAGCTGGCGCACCTGGGCATTGCGATCTGCGCCCTGGGCGTGGTGCTGTCGAGCCAGAACAGCGCCGAGCGCGACCTGCGCCTGGAGCCAGGCGAGTCCATGGAACTGGCCGGTTATCAGTTCATCTTCGAAGGCGCCAAGCATTTCGAAGGGCCGAACTTCACTTCCGACAAGGGCACTGTGCGTGTGGTGCGCAACGGCAAGGAAGTGGCGGTGCTGCACCCGGAAAAACGCCTGTACACCGTGCAGAGCTCGATGATGACCGAAGCCGGCATCGATGCCGGTTTCACCCGTGACCTGTATGTCGCCCTGGGCGAATCCCTGGGGGATGGCGCCTGGGCGGTGCGGGTACACGTCAAGCCGTTCGTGCGCTGGATCTGGTTCGGCGGCCTGCTCACCGGGTTCGGTGGCTTGCTGGCGGCGATGGATCGGCGTTATCGGGTCAAGGTTAAAAGCCGCGTGCGCGAAGCGCTGGGCATGACAGGAGCTGCCGCATGAGACGCTGGATGATGATGTTGCCCCTGGCGGTGTTCCTGGTGGTGGCGGTGTTCCTCTATCGCGGGTTGTATCTGGACCCGGCCGAGCTGCCGTCGGCGATGATCGGCAAGCCGTTCCCGGAGTTCTCCCTGCCGTCGGTGCAGGGCGACAAGACCCTGACCCGCGCGGACCTGCTGGGCAAGCCGGCTTTGGTCAACGTCTGGGGCACCTGGTGCATTTCCTGCCGGGTCGAGCATCCGGTGCTGAACAAGCTGGCCGAGAAGGGCGTGGTGATCTACGGCATCAACTACAAGGACGTCAATGCCGACGCCCTGAAGTGGCTGGCCGAGTTCCACAATCCCTACCTGTTGGATGTGCGTGACGAGGAGGGCTCCCTGGGGCTGAATCTGGGTGTCTACGGCGCTCCGGAAACCTTCTTCATCGATGCCAAGGGCATCATCCGTGACAAGTTCGTCGGGGTGATCGACGAAGTGGTGTGGCGCGAACAGCTGGCGGCCAAGTACCAGGCCCTGGTAGACGAGGCCAAGCCATGAAGCGCTGGTTAGCCGCCGCCATCCTGGGCCTGAGCATCGCTGGCGTGGCCCACGCTGCCATTGATACCTACCAGTTCGCCAATGACACCGACCGCGAAAGGTTTCGCGAGCTGACCAAGGAACTGCGCTGCCCCAAGTGCCAGAACCAGGACATCGCCGATTCCAATGCACCGATTGCCGCCGACCTGCGCAAGGAGATTTTCCGCATGCTCGGCGAGGGCAAGGACAATCAGCAGATCATCGACTTCATGGTGGATCGCTACGGTGACTTCGTGCGTTACAAGCCGGCCCTGACCGGCAAGACCGCCTTGCTCTGGTTCGGTCCTGCCGGCCTGTTGCTGGGTGGGCTGGTGATCATTGCCGTGATAGTCCGGCGTCGTCGCGTCGAGCGCAGCGACAGCCCGAACACGCTTTCCGTCGAAGAGCGTCAGCGCCTCGACCAACTGCTGGATAAAACCCCCCATGATTGATTTCTGGCTTGCAGCAGGTCTGCTGCTCCTGATCGCCCTGAGTTTCCTGTTGATCCCGGTATTGCGTGAGCGTCGTGCCCAACGTGAGGAGGATCGTACCGCGCTGAACGTGGCGCTTTATGAAGAGCGCGTGGCCGAGCTGCATGGCCAGCAAGCGCAAGGCGTGCTCAGTGCCGAGCAGATGGACGCGGGGCGTGCGGAAGCGGCCCGGGAACTCTTGGCGGACACCGAAGGCAGCGGCCCAGTGCGGACCTCGCGTCTGGGCAAACCGCTGCCGCTGCTGGCGGCGCTGCTGGTGCCGGTGCTGGGCTTGGGTCTGTACCTGCATTTTGGTGCCAGCGACAAGGTCGAGCTGACCCGGGAGTTCGCCCAGGCGCCGCAGTCCATGGAAGAAATGACCCGGCGCCTGGAGCGCGCAGTGGCGGCCCAGCCGGATTCTGCCGAGGGCCTGTACTTCCTTGGGCGTACCTACATGGCCCAGGACCGTCCAGCGGACGCGGCGAAGATCTTCGAGCGTACCGTGGCTCTGGCCGGACGCCAGCCCGAGCTGTTGGGGCAGTGGGCCCAGGCTCAGTACTTCGCCGATAACAAGCAATGGTCGGACAAGGTCCAGGGCTTGACCGATGAAGCGTTGAAGGCCGATCCCAACGAAGTCACCAGTCTCGGGTTGCTGGGTATCGCCGCTTTCGAAGGCGGACGTTTCCAGGAGGCCATCGATTACTGGAAGCGCCTGCAGGCGCAACTGCCGCCGCAGGACAATTCCCGTGCCGCGCTGCAGGGAGGCATTGATCGCGCCAGCGAGAAACTGCTGGCAGCCGGTGGCAAGGTCGCGGCCGAGCCTGCGGTCAAGGCCAAGGGCGCCTTGCTCAAGGTCCGGGTCGATCTGGCGGCGGAGCTCAAGGCCAAGGTCCAGCCGGGTGACAGCGTGTTCATCTTCGCCCGTGCGACCCAGGGCCCGCCCGCGCCGCTGGCGGCCAAGCGCCTGACCGTCGCCGATCTGCCGGCCACTGTGGAGCTGGGGGATAGCGACGCGATGATGCCGCAGTTGAAACTGTCGAACTTCCCTGAAGTCCAATTGGTTGCGCGCATTTCCCGTGCCGGCCAGCCAACGGCCGGCGAGTGGATCGGGCAGAGCCAGCCCCTGCCCAGCAGCACCACGGCCGCGCAACAGCTGACCATCGACAGTCCGGATCAATAATCAGAGAAGCCGCCATGACCGCCATCGCTCGTATCACCCTGTTGTCACTGGTCCTGGGGTTGAGTGCTTGTACGGTCCACCGGCCGGCGCCGACCTCCTCTGAACCCATCCCGCCTGCGGGGCCGAGCACGCGCCCGGCCCCGTCCACGGCTCCTGCGCCAGGCAAGCCCGGGGCGCCGATTCCCGCCGCCAAGCCCCTGCCACGCACCTCCGCCAGCTTTGCTCCGCCACCCGGCGGGCACAGCCACTGGGATGCGCGGCTGGGGGTCTATGTGCTGGATAACCAGAGCAACACCTTCTATCGCCAACGCACCTATTACCGTTGGAACAACGGCTGGAGCCGCTCCATCAGCCCCGACGGTCCTTGGGAAGACACCGACATCCATGGTGTACCCGCAGGGCTGGGGCGTCAGTTCCAGTAATTTCCAACACCATTGACTGACTGCACAGGCGCGGGCCAGAGCCGGCGCCGGCCTTGCCATGGTCAGCGGATTATTTAAGCCCTGCCCAGGCTGGCCGATACAGCGGGGTGTTCCTGAGTATCAGCCGTTGAGCGCCCGATGAAGAAAGACCTGAACAAACCCTATGTCGCGCCGATGGTGTTCTGGCTGGCCGTGGTCTGCGTCCTGTTGCTGTTGTACGGCCTGGGGCCGGCGGACGTGCCGGAGCTGATCTATCTGTCCCTGGCACCGGTGTACCTGCTGGTGGCCTTCGCTTTCATGTACTACTTCTTCTGCTGGAGCCTGATCTCGGTTTTCCGCTTGGGGGAGGTCGGCTGGAAGAAAGTCGACTACGGCTGGTTGCTGCTGGCTGCCCTGGCCCTGATCAGCGCCACCCAGGCGGTGCGGGTGGACTGGTTCCAGAGTGACTACCAGCTGGCACAAAGTGCCCGGGACGCAGCGCAGCGCAGAGTGCTGGCCGAGATCGACGACATGCTCGGCAGCGCTCACTGCAAGGCGGCGCTGGAGCTGCATGAGCCCCAGGATGCCGCCCAGGTCATCAGCCTGTGCGAACGCTTTGGCACATTGGAGCGTTCTGCCGATGGGCGTCTTTCGGCTTTGGCCGTGATCAAGGTGCAGCAGGCCCTGGGCGACCTTCGTGGTGAGTATTCAGCGCCTCTGGTGCAGCAATGGCTGCAGCGTCTGGGGGACACCTTCGGTGAGCTGGAGCACCAGCGGGCCGAGGTACACCGTCTGCATGGCCTGACCGAGGCCAGTCAGACCGAGAGGATCTATGGCTACTGCGCACCTTTGCTGCTGGTGATCGCCCTGGCGCTGCGGGCGTCCAAGGTGACCGGCGAGGTACTGCTCAAGGCGCCGCGCCGGCGCAAGCTGTGGCTGATCGTCAACCGGCGGGTAGTGATCGACGGCCTGGGCTTTGTCCGCGGTGCCCGCGCGCGCCTGGACGAAGCCCTGAGGAACTGGCGTGTGGCGCAATGGGGCGTAGTGCACCTGTCCTGCCCGTTCATTGCCGGAGCTAGCCCCCAGGACACCCCGGTCCCGGTGATCCCAGGTTTCTACGAGAACGAGTTCCAGCTCGCCAGTCTTGGCGAGTTCGACAGCAGTGAGTTCGTCCAGTGGGCCGCTATCCAGACCATCGACGTCCTGTATCTGGTGGGTGAAACCGACCTGAGCCTGATCGACCGGCTGCGGCGCTGGGGTGAGGCGGCGAATATCGAAGTGCTGGTGCGCGAGCGGATCTGAGGCCGGGGTTTCACAGACGCTCCAGCAACTGCTCCACATAATCCACGAACGCCCGGGCCTTGGCACTCACCAGGCGCCCGCCGGGAAACACCGCCCACAGCTGTTGCCGGGGCAGTTGCCAATCCGTGAGCACGGCCTTGACCGCACCCTTGGCCAGCTCCGGGGCAAACATCCATTGCGAGGCCATTGCCAGCCCCTGATGGGCCAGTACCGATTCGCGCAAGCCTTCTGCGGCATTCACTCGAACCCTGCCACTGACACTTACCCGTTGCTCGTCGTCGCCTTGGGAAAAGTGCCAGAGATTGCCGGGCCCCCGGCTATAGATCACCGCTTGATGCCCGGTCAGTTCACCGGGATGCTGCGGCTCGCCGTGCTCGGCGAAGTACTCGGGAGTGGCCAGCAGCAGGCGCGGGCACTCGGCGATCTGGCGGGCGATGAGGGTCGAGTCGGCGAGGCTGCCCATGCGCAGGGCGACATCGACTCCCGCCTCCACCAGATTGATGGTGTGATCATCCATCACCACGTCGATCTGCAACTCGGGGTGCTGCTCCAGAAAGGGCCCCAGGTGAGGAATGATATGCAGGCGGGCGAAGGTCACCGCCGCACAGATGCGCAAGGTGCCACGCAACTGGGAGGCCGAGCCCCGGGCGGCATTTTCCGCTTCGCTGGCTTCCTCCAGGGTGCGTTTGGCCCGTTCGAAGAAGGCCAGGCCGGCTTCGGTGGGGCTCAGGCCGCGGGTGGAGCGCAGCAACAGCCGCACCTGCAGATAGGCCTCCAGTTGGGCGATGCTTTTCGATACGGCGGGCTGACCCAGGTTCAGACGCCGGGCGGCAGCGGAGAAGGAGCCGCTTTCCACCACATGTACAAAGGTTTCCATCGCGGCCAGGCGGTCCATCGGTTGTCCTTGCTGGGTTGAGAAGGGGTGAATCGGGGAGTGTGCGCCAAAACGTTCACCGAGTCCTGGGCGCACGGCCTAGGCGCTGGCCGCGCGGCGGTTGTCCGCCACCAGCAGGAAGCGCAGCAGGGCCAGCAGTGGAAACCCACTGCCCACCAGCACCACTCCCAGCCAGCCGCCGTGTTCGTACACCGCACTGGCAATCGACGAGCCGAAGGCGCCACCGATGAAGATGCTGGTCATGTACAGCGCGTTGAGGCGACTGCGACTGTGGGCGTCCAGGGCATACACCGCCCGTTGGCCGAGCACCATGTTCATCTGTACACAGAAATCCAGGACCACCCCGGTCACTGCCAGGCCGATGACGCTGTAGGCGGGATGGATCAGTGTCGGGATAAAGCTCAGGGCTGCCAGGAGCATGGCCAGCAGCGATGCGATGCGGGTATGGCCGGCATCCGCGAGACGTCCGCTGATGGGGGCGGCGATGGCGCCGATGGCGCCCACCAGGGCAAAGATCGCAATCTGGCTTTGTGACAGGCCGTGATGCCGTGCCAGTTCCAAGGGGGCGGCGGTCCAGAACAGGCTGAAGGTGGCGAACATGCAGCCCTGATAGAAGGCTCGCTGGCGCAGGACCGGCTGCTGGCGCAGCAGGCCGCCCAGGGAGCGCAGCAGTTGGCCGTAGGTGGCGCTGTGGGCCGGCTGGCGCTTGGGTATGGTCAGCATCAATACCAGGCTGATGGCGGCCATCAGCACGGCGGCGGCGATGAACATTGCGCGCCAGCCGAAGAGATCGGTCACCACGCTGGACACCGGGCGGGCCAGGAGAATCCCCAGCAGCAGGCCGCCCATGATGCCGCCCACCACTCGTCCTCGGGACTCCTCGGGGGCCAGGTGCGCAGCCAGGGGAATGAGGATCTGTACCGACACCGAGCTGAAGCCGATCAGCAGCGATACCAGGAGGAAGGCGTTGGGCTGCTGGGTATACGCAGCCCCCAGCAGGCTGGCGATGGCCACCAGGGTGGTGATGATCATCAACCGACGGTTTTCCAGCAGGTCTCCCAGGGGCACCAGGAAGAACAGGCCCAGGGCATAGCCGATCTGGGTCAGGGACACGATCAGGCTGGCCAGGGAGCTGGACAGGCCCAGGTCCGGGGCGATCAGCTCGATGATCGGTTGTGCGTAGTAGATGTTGGCGACGATGGCGCCGCAGCAGAAGGCGAACAGCAGCACCATGCCTCGGGTCATTGTCACGTTGCTGGCGGGCAGCACCTGGGTCGTGGAAGTCATCAGGTTTCTCTTGGCGGCGAAAGGATGGAACGAGGTTAAGAGACCGCGCAGTAACGCAGTAGAGAGGGCGGGGCGATAGCATTCATTCCTGCTGGGAATAAATCTCTGAGTCATGAGGCTCTGGAGATGGCCGGGGCGTGCCGCTGCCGAGGCCTGATGATACATTTACTTACATCTTGTTCGATAGCATGCTCATGTTCTTCACGGCCCTGGGGGCAGCCTGCGCAAGGCTGGCAACCCCGCGCTGAAGCTTGCGTTGCCAAATGTTGCTGCGCTGCGCTTGCAGTGGAAGTCGCTGAGGCCTTGGTTTAGGGTTTCCGGTCGTTCAGTGCGGTGGGAGTCCCTTATGGAAAAGTCAACGTTCAACCCAGCCAGTGTGTTCAATTCCCTGCAATACGGTTTCAGCCAGGCGGTGGAGGTGCGCGGCGGTCGACGCCTGCTGCTGTCCGGTCAGGTGGGTGTGGATGAGCAGGAGCGCACCGTAGGACCGGGCCTGCGGCAGCAGACCGAGCAGGCCTTCGACAATATCGAGAAGGTCCTGGCCGAGGCGGGAGGCCAACTGGCGGATGTGGTGATGTTGCGGATCTACATCGCCGAAGCGGCGCGGGATCAGCAGGAGCACATCAGCGCGGTATTGCTCGAGCGTTTTGCCAGCCAGCCACCGGCGTCCTCATGGATCATCGTCAGCGGGCTGTCGTTGCCGGAGTGGTTGATCGAAGTCGAGGCGGAGGCGGTGCTGGATGAGCGTTATCAGGCAGCCGAAGCCGCGCAGTTCAGTTCGGCGCGGGCTCTGTGACTCCCTGATCGGCGGCATAAAAAAAGCGACCTTCACGGTCGCTTTTTTTATCGGGCTACCAGCGTCACTTGGCGTTGGTATAGATCTGGTCGAAGACCCCGCCGTCGTTGAAGTGGGTCTTCTGCACGCTGCGCCAGTCGCCGAAGGTCTTCTCCACCGACAGGAAGTCGACTTTCGGGAAACGGTCGGTGTACTTGGCCAGGACTTTCGGGTCCCGTGGGCGCAGGTAGTTGTTGGCGGCGATTTCCTGGCCTTCCGGCGACCACAGGTACTTCAGGTATTCCTCGGCCGCAGCGCGGGAGCCTTTCTTCTCCACCACCTTGTCCACCACCGACACTGGCGGCTCGGCTTCAGCGGAGACGCTTGGGTAGATCACTTCGAACTGATCGCGGCCGAATTCGCGGGCGATCATTTCCGCTTCGTTCTCGAAGGTCACCAGCACGTCGCCGATCTGGTTGGTCATGAAGGTGGTGGTGGCGGCGCGGCCACCGGTGTCCAGTACCGGGGCCTGCTTGAAGAGTTTGCCGACGAAGTCCTTGGCCTTGTTCTCGTCGCCGCCGTTCTTCAGCACGTAGCCCCAGGCCGAGAGGTAGGTGTAGCGGCCGTTACCCGAGGTCTTGGGGTTGGGCACTATCACTTGCACGCCATCCTTGAGCAGGTCTGGCCAGTCTTTCAGGGCCTTGGGGTTGCCCTTGCGGACGATGAACACGGTGGCCGAAGTGAAGGGCGCACTGTTGTTCGGCAGGCGCGTTACCCAGTTGTCCGGCACCAGTTTGCCGTTGTCCGCCAGGGCGTTGATGTCGGTGGCCATGTTCATGGTGATGACATCCGCCGGCAGGCCGTCGATCACCGAGCGCGCCTGCTTGCTGGAGCCGCCGAAGGACATCTGCAGGGTGATGTTTTCGTTGTGCTCGGCTTTCCAGTGTTTCTGGAAGGCGGTGTTGTAGTCCTTGTAGAAGTCGCGCATCACGTCGTAGGACACGTTGAGCAGGGTCGGTGCGGCCTGGGCGACGCTGCCCAGGGCCAGGCCGGCGGCCAGAAGCGAGGCGCTGAAGAGTTTTTTCACTGCGCATTCCTTTTGTTCGAGAGTGAAGGCAATTTGCCGCCGACTATAGCCGGGGCGCTATATCTCTTTAAAGATTAAAAAGTACTTTGCTTATTCCATTTTCTTGAACAGCGCGTTGCCACAGCGGGAGCAGAAGGCCGCGGCCGGTTCGTGACTGTTCTTGCGGCACACCGGGCAGTCGTGCTTGAGCTGTTCGCCGCGCATGGCGCTGGCCAGCTCCGCGGTGAAGATCCCGGTAGGCACGGCAATGATCGAGTAACCGGTGATCATCACCATCGACGAAATAATCTGGCCGATTACGGTCTTGGGCACGATATCGCCATAGCCCACGGTGGTCAGGGTGACGATGGCCCAGTAGATGCCCTTGGGGATACTGGTAAAGCCATGTTCCGGGCCTTCCACCACGTACATCAGGGTGCCGAACACCGTGACCAGGGTGCAGACGCTGAGCAGGAACACCAGGATCTTCTGCTTGCTGCCGCGCAGGGCATCGAGCAGGTAATGGGCCTGTTTCAGGTAGGGCGACAGCTTGAGCACGCGGAAGATCCGCAGCATGCGGATGATACGAATGATCAACAGGTACTGGGCGTCGCTGTAGTACAGGGCGAGGATGCCGGGGACGATCGCCAGCAGGTCCACCAGGCCATAGAAGCTGAAGGCATAGCGCAGGGGTTTGGGGGAGCAATACAGGCGCAGTCCGTATTCGATGAGGAAGATCAGGGTGAAGCCCCATTCGATGTACGCCAGGACGTCGGCGTAGTTGCTGTGCACCTCGTCGATGCTGTCGAGAATCACGATCACCAGGCTGGCGAGGATGATCAGCAGCAGGGTCGTATCGAAGCGTCTTCCGGCCACCGTATCGGTCTGGAAGATCATCACGTAGAGGCGCTGGCGCCAGTTGTCGCGGTTAACCATGGGAATCGCCTGAATCAAAGATCAGCGAAGCCTAGGGGGAGTTGCCGGGGGAGCGCAAGGTGCGTGGTCCCCAGGCGCTGGCCCCAGGACCCGGGTGGCGACATGCATCAGCCAGCAGGCCAGGACGAAGGGGGCGGTGAGGGGCGCTAGCCCCAGGGCGACAATGCCTGGGGTGATCAGCAGCGCCAGGCACATTCCTGCCAGTGGCCGCCACGGACGTCGGGCTCCTTGGCCCAGGGCCAGGGCCACCAGTGCGCAGTTATAGCCGCCCAGGCCCAGCAGGGCACGGCCGGGCTCATGCAGCAGCAGTGTCAAGGCCAGGCCGCTGGCGGAACCGATCAGGGCCCAGGTCGCTGCGCGGCGGTTGGCCAGCAGCAGGCCGAGGAGAATCAACAATCCGGCCAGAGGCTGACCGAGGAACATGATCTGGCCCAGGCCCTGGAACACTCCGCTCAGCAGGCTCCACAGGGACAGGCCGGGCACCGCCTGGGGCATGGATTGCATGGGTTCCATCAGGCTCAGCAACAGCCAGCCCAGGCCCACGAAGGGCGCGGTGTAGGCCGGCAGGCTGGCGGGGCTGCGGGCCCGTTTCAGCCATTGCTGGGTGATGATCGCGCTGAGGCCGGCGGCGGCGATGATCAGCGGCGGCAGCAGCACCGACCAGGGCAGGTACAGGCTCAGCAGCAGGCCCAGGAGCACGCCGTTATAGCTGAAGAGTCCGGCTTGCCGGTCGGCCTTGGCATAGCCCCGTTGCTGGGCGGTGAGCAGGCCGGCCAGGGCACCCAGCAGGGCGCCCCCGAGCAGGGCCGGGGCGCTGATCAGGATCGCCAGCAGGCACAGCAGGCCGCACAGCGGGTGGCGCTGGAGGAAAATCTGACTGAAACCGTTGAGCAAGGCAGTGGCCCAGTCGGGGCAGAAGGCATTGAAAGACTGTGCAGGCATGACGAGAGTCGGCGAATGCGGTGGTTGTCGTACCGCAGCGTTCGACCCCAGCGGCATCCTCTTTGGGAGGCTCGCTGCAGGTCGCGGGCGCTGCGGCGGGTCAGAGAAGGGTTTCGACGCGCAGGGAGTTGGTGGTTCCGGGCTGGCCGAACGGCACGCCGGTGGTGATCACCACGGTATCCCCGCGTTTGGCCAGGCCCTGGGCCTGGGCGATTTCCAGGGCCGTGGCACAGACCTCGTCCACCTGGCGCAAGCGGTCATTGACCACCGAGTGCACACCCCAGGCCAGGCTCAAGCGGCGCGCTGTCTGCAGGTTCGGCGTCAGGTTGAGGATAGGTACCGAAGGACGTTCCCGGGCGGCACGCAGGGTGGAACTGCCGGACTCGCTGTAGTTCACCAGCACCGCCACGGGCAGGATGCTGCACACCCGGCGGATCGCGCAGCTGATGGCGTCGGATACCGTGGCTTCGGCCTGGGGGCGGCTGACGTCCAGTTGAGTCTGGTAGTCGGGGCCGGTTTCCACCTGGCGAATGATCTTGCTCATCATCTGCACCGCTTCCAGCGGGTATTCCCCGGAGGCGGTTTCCGCCGAGAGCATCACCGCATCGCTGCCTTCGGCCACGGCATTGGCGACGTCGGTCACCTCGGCTCGGGTGGGCGCCGGGGAGAAACGCATGGACTCCAGCATCTGGGTGGCGACCACCACGGGTTTGCCCAGCTGACGGCAGGTGCTGATGATGTTCTTCTGGATCTGCGGCACGCTTTCCGCCGGGACTTCCACCCCCAGGTCACCTCTGGCCACCATGATCGCGTCGCTCAGTTCGGCGATTTCCCGCAGTTGGGCCACCGCGGAAGGCTTTTCGATCTTGGCCATCAGGTAGGCCTTGTCGCCAATCAGGGTACGGGCTTCACGGATGTCTTCCGGACGTTGCACGAAGGACAGCGCCACCCAATCCACGCCCAATTCCAGGCCGAAGCTCAGGTCGCGGCGGTCCTTGGCGGTCAGCGGGCTCAGGTCGAGCACTGCCTGGGGCACATTGACGCCCTTGCGGTCCGACAGTTCGCCGCCATTGAGCACGGTGGTCTCGATGGCGTCCGCGTGCTTGGCGATGACCCGCAGGCGCAGCTTGCCATCGTCCAGCAGCAGGTCCATTCCGGGCTCCAGGGCCGCGATGATTTCCGGGTGCGGCAGGTTGACCCGCTGGGCGGTCCCCGGCGTAGGGTCCAGGTCCAGGCGCAGGGCCTGGCCGCGTACCAACTGCGCCTTGCCCTCGGCGAAGGTGCCAACCCGCAGTTTCGGTCCTTGCAGGTCCATGAGGATGCCCAGGGGGTAGTTCAGCTCGCGTTCGATCTGGCGAATCCACTCATATCGCTGAGCATGGTCGGCATGGCTGCCGTGGCTGAAGTTGAGTCGGAAGATGTTTACGCCGGCCTGCACCAGTTCGCGGATGTCCTCGATGCTGTCGGTGGCCGGCCCCAGGGTGGCGAGGATTTTGACTTTCTTGTCAGGCGTCATGTTTGGGGTTCTCGAGGATCAGGATGGCGCGGAAGTCGTTGACGTTGGTACGGGTCGGCTCGGTGATGATCAGGTCGCCCAGGGCTGCGAAGTAGCCATAGCCATTGTTGTTGTCCAGCTCGTCGCTGGCGCTCAGGCCCAGGGCCGCAGCCCGAGCGTAGCTGTCCGGGGTCATGATCGCCCCGGCATTGTCTTCGGAGCCGTCGATGCCGTCGGTATCGCCGGCCAGGGCGTAGATCCCGGGATGCCCCTTGAGGCTGTCGGTGAGGCTCAGGAGGAACTCGGCGTTGCGGCCGCCGCGACCTTTGCCGCGCACGGTAACCGTGGTTTCACCACCGGAAAGGATCACGCAGGGCGCCGCCAGGGGCTGGCCGTGCAAGGCTACTTGGCGGGCGATGCCGGCGTGAACCTTGGCCACCTCCCGGGATTCGCCTTCCAGGTCGCCGAGGATCAGCGGGCTGTAGCCGGCCTGGCGGGCTTTGACCGCGGCGGCTTCCAGGGATTGCTGGGGGCGGGCGATCAACTGGAAGTGGCTGCGTTCCAGGCACGGGTCGCCGGGCTTGACGGTTTCCGAGTCGGGGTTCTGCAACCAGTTGCGTACTGCTGCGGGTACTTCAATGGCATAGCGCTTGAGAATCGCCAGGGCTTCGGCCGAGGTACTCGGATCGGCCACTGTGGGGCCGGAAGCGATGACCGTGGCCAGGTCGCCGGGGACGTCGGAAATGGCATAGGTGTAGACCGTGGCCGGCCAGCAGGCCTTGGCCAGGCGTCCGCCCTTGATCGCCGAGAGGTGCTTGCGCACGCAGTTCATCTCGCTGATGGTGGCGCCGGATTTCAGCAGGGCCTTGTTGATGGCCTGCTTGTCGGCCAGGGTGATGCCCGTGGCGGGCAGGGCCAGCAGCGCCGAACCGCCGCCGGACAGCAGGAAAATCACCCGATCCTGTTCTGACAGGTTGCTGACCAGCTCCAGTACCCGCTTGGCCACGGCCAGGCCGGCCGCGTCGGGCACCGGGTGAGCGGCCTCGACCACTTCGATCTTGGTGCACGGGGCGCCGTGGCCGTAGCGGGTAACCACCAGCCCGGAGACGTCGCCCTGCCAGCTGCGTTCCACGACTTGGGCCATGGCCGCCGCTGCCTTGCCGGCACCGATGACGATGACGCGGCCGCTGCGGTCGCTGGGGAGATGGGCTTCGAGAACCTGTTGCGGATGGGCGGCGTCGATGGCTGTGGCGAACAGCTCTCGGAGGAATTGTTGCGGATCGACCGACATGGCGGGCTCCCGGATTTCTTGTTATGGGGGGCTTGAAACGGGTGTAGCCGCCACCTCAGGCGGCGACAAGGTCAGCAGGGCCTGTCCCTGGCCCGCCGTGAGGCGTTTCCTGCAAACCTTGGCGCTGCTTGGGGTAGCGGCTACGGACGCTGCTTATTTCTTATCGCGGATCGAGAAGTTGGCCATGTGTTCCAGGCCCTTGATCAGGGCCGAGTGGTCCCAGTTGCCGCCACCAATAGCGGTGCAGGTGCTGAACACTTGCTGGGTATTGGCGGTGTTGGGCAGGTTGATCCCCAGCTCGCGGGCGCCACTGAGGGCCAGGTTCAGGTCCTTCTGGTGCAGGTTGATGCGGAAGCCTGGATCGAAGGTGCCCTTGATCATGCGTTCACCGTGCACTTCAAGGATCTTCGAGGAGGCAAAACCGCCCATCAGCGCTTCACGCACCTTGGCTGGATCGGCACCGTTCTTCGAGGCGAACAGCAGGGCTTCGGCCACGGCCTGGATGTTCAGGGCGACGATGATCTGGTTGGCCACCTTGGCGGTCTGACCGTCACCGTTGCCCCCCACCAGGGTGATGTTCTTGCCCATGCTCTGGAACAGCGGCAAGGCGCGCTCAAAGGCCTGGCTGTCGCCACCGACCATGATGCTCAGGGTCGCGGCCTTGGCCCCGACTTCACCGCCGGACACCGGTGCGTCCAGGTACTGCGCGCCTTTCTCGTTGATCTTGGCGGCGAAGGCCTTGGTCGCGGTGGGGGAGATGGAACTCATGTCGATGACGATCTTGCCCTTGCCGATCCCGGCGGCAACGCCGTCGGCACGCAGCAGTACGTCTTCGACCTGAGGGGTATCGGGCACCATGATGATGACGAATTCGGCTTCCTGGGCCACTTCTTTGGGCGAGGCCAGGGCCACCGCGCCGGCGGCGATCAGGTCGGCCGGGGCCTTGCCGTGGTGTTCCGAGAGCAGCAGGGAGTGACCGGCTTTCTGCAGGTTTGCCGCCATGGGATGACCCATGATGCCGGTGCCGATAAATCCGATTTTAGCCATGATAAAAATCCTCTATTCAACGGGACCTTGTAGGAGCTGGCTGGCCAGCGAAGGCGCAGCACGGCTTGCGGGCCTGTTCGCCGGCAAGCCGGCTCCTACAGGGGGGGGCGGTTTCAGATTGCGTTGTGGGTTTTCAGCCAGCCGAGGCCCGCTTCGGTGGTGGTCAGCGGTTTGTACTCGCAGCCGACCCAGCCCTGGTAGCCGATGCTGTCCAGGTGCTCGAAGAGGAAGCGATAGTTGATCTCGCCGGTGCCGGGTTCGTTGCGTCCTGGGTTGTCTGCCAGCTGGATGTGGTTGATCTGGTTGAGGTGGTTGGCCATGGTCCGCGCCAGGTCACCTTCCATGATTTGCATGTGATAGATGTCGTACTGCAGGAACAGGTTGGCACTGCCTACTTGTTCGCGGATCGACAGCGCCTGGGCGGTGTTGTTGAGGTAGAAGCCGGGAATGTCGCGGGTGTTGATGGCTTCCATCACCAGCTTGATGCCGACCGCCTGCAGTTTGTCGGCGGCGTACTTGAGGTTGGCGACGAAGGTCTTTTCCAGCAACGCGGCATCAGCCCCCTGGGGACGGATGCCGGCCAGGCAGTTGACCTGGGTGTTGCCCAGGACCTGGGCGTAGGCGATGGCCAGGTCGACGCCGGCACGGAATTCCTCGACCCGGTCGGGCAGGCAGGCGATTCCGCGCTCACCCTTGCCCCAGTCGCCGGCGGGCAGGTTGAACAGCACCTGGGTCAGGCCGTGGGCATCGAGTTGCGCCTTGATCTCGGCGGAGCTGAATTCGTAGGGGAACAGGTATTCGACGCCGCTGAAACCGGCATCGGCGGCGGCCTTGAAGCGAGCGAGGAAGTCCTGTTCGGTGAACAGCATGGACAGGTTGGCGGCAAAACGCGGCATGGTGGTCTCCTGTGAATCGGTGAAGCCTGTAGAGCGGGCGAAGGCTGCAGTCGAGCTGCCCCGGCAGTGCCTCTTGAAGAGGGTGCGAGGCAGATCCCGGCCAGGTTCTGCGAACCTGATGGCAGCCTGGGGGCGCGGCTACAGGGTTTAGTCGAGCAGGGAAATGGCGGTCGGGGCGTCGTTGCCCACCAGCGCCAGGTCTTCGAACTCGTTGACCGCGTTGATTTCGGTGCCCATGGAAATGTTGGTCACGCGCTCCAGGATGATCTCCACGACCACCGGTACCTTGAAGGTCTGGAGCATTTCCTGGGCCTGGCGCAGGGCCGGCTGGATGTCCTTGGGTTCGAACACCCGCAGGGCCTTGCAGCCCAGGCCTTCGGCGACCGCGACGTGGTCCACGCCGTAGCCGTTGAGCTCTGGCGCGTTGAGGTTGTCGAAGGACAGCTGCACGCAGTAGTCCATCTCGAAGCCGCGCTGGGCCTGGCGGATCAGCCCCAGGTAGGAGTTGTTCACCACCACGTGGATGTACGGCAGGTTGAACTGTGCCCCTACTGCCAGCTCTTCGATCATGAACTGGAAGTCGTAGTCGCCGGACAGGGCCACCACCTGGCGGTTCGGATCGGCCTTGACCACGCCGAGGGCGGCGGGGATGGTCCAGCCCAATGGGCCGGCCTGACCGCAGTTGATCCAGTGGCGTGGCTTGTAGACGTGGAGGAATTGCGCACCGGCAATCTGCGACAGGCCGATGGTGCTGACGTAGCAGGTGTCCTTGCCGAAGACCTGGTTCATCTCTTCGTAGACCCGTTGCGGCTTGACCGGCACGTTGTCGAAGTGGGTCTTGCGATGCAGGCTGGCCTTGCGCTGCTGGCAGTCATGCAGCCAGGCGCTGCGATCTTTCAACTTGCCGGCGGTCTGCCATTCACGAGCCACTTCCAGCAGTACGGTCAGGGCGCTGCCAGCGTCGGAGACGATGCCCAGGTCCGGAGTGAATACCCGGCCGATCTGGGTTGGCTCGATGTCCACGTGAATGAACTTGCGGCCTTCGGTGTAGACGTCCACCGAGCCGGTGTGGCGGTTGGCCCAGCGGTTGCCGATGCCCAGCACCGTGTCGGATTTGAGCAGGGTGGCGTTGCCGTAGCGATGGGAGGTCTGCAGGCCGACCATGCCCACCATCTGTGGGTGATCGTCAGGGATGGTGCCCCAGCCCATCAGGGTCGGGATCACTGGAATGCCGGTCAGTTCGGCGAACTCCACCAGCAGGTCGCTGGCATCGGCGTTGATCACACCGCCACCGGCTACCAGCAACGGGCGTTCGGCCTGGTCCAGCAGGGCCAGAACCTTTTCCGCCTGCAGCCGGGTGGCCGCCGGTTTGGCCAGGGGCAGTGGCTGGTAGGCGTCGATGTCGAATTCGATTTCCGCCATCTGCACGTCGAACGGCAGGTCGATCAACACCGGACCAGGACGGCCGGAGCGCATTTCATAGAAGGCTTTCTGGAAGGCGTAGGGCACCTGGCCCGGTTCCAGCACGGTGGTGGCCCACTTGGTCACCGGCTTGACGATGCTGGTGATGTCCACGGCCTGGAAGTCTTCCTTGTGCAGGCGGGCCCGGGGCGCCTGGCCGGTGATGCAGAGAATCGGGATCGAGTCGGCCGAGGCGCTGTACAGGCCGGTGACCATGTCGGTGCCGGCCGGGCCGGAAGTGCCGATGCACACGCCGATGTTGCCGGCCTTGGTGCGGGTGTAGCCCTCGGCCATGTGCGAGGCGCCTTCGACGTGGCGAGCGAGGACGTGATCGATGCCTCCGACCTTCTGCAGCGCGGAATACAGCGGGTTGATGGCGGCACCCGGGATGCCAAAAGCGGTATCGACCCCTTCACGGCGCATCACCAGAACGGCGGCTTCGATTGCTCTCATTTTGCTCATGGTTTTGTGCCTCTTGCGTTTTGTAATTGTATACAAGTGGTTTTGCGCAAAGTGTATTCACGGCGGATGGCGCAGGTCAATCCATTTTCTTGAACGGTAGCGGCTTTCGATGGGGCCCTATAAACCGGCGTCCTTTTGTCGCATGAGCTACCTTTCTCGAATTATTGTATACAAAAAATAAATTCATTGTGTTCTATTTGCTGTATCGGACTTCTCCTGCAAGAAGCTTCCACCAGGCTTTCCCAATAACAAGATAAGGACGGCACCCATGAGCGCTTTAACCTTGAAAGTCGCAGTCAACCTGGCCAATCAGGCCATCAATGCGGGGCGCAAGATCAACGCGGCCCCGCTGACCATTGCGGTGCTGGATGCCGGCGGGCATCTGGTGACCCTGCAACGGGAGGATGGCGCCAGCCTGTTGCGTCCGCAGATCGCCATCGGCAAGGCCTGGGGCGCGGTAGCCCTGGGCAAGGGCTCGCGCCTGCTGGCGCTGGATGCGCAGCAGCGCCCGGCGTTCATCAGTGCGTTGAATGGCCTGGGACAGGGCAGCGTGGTGCCCGCGCCCGGCGGGGTGTTGATTCGGGATCAGGCGGGGGCGGTGCTGGGAGCGATCGGCATCAGTGGCGATACCTCGGACATCGATGAGCAATGCGCGATCAGCGCGATCGAGGCTCAGGGCCTGGCGGCGGACGCCGGCGTCAGCGCTTAGCCCTTAACCTTGCGGGCCCGGCCCTGGCCTGTAGCCGCTGCCGAGCCCGCGAGGCTGCGAAAAGGTCCGCAGGACCTTGCCTGGTGTCTTGATATTCCTGTGCGCAATTTGCAGCAACAACACCAATGCACGGGAAGGGGCCGAAACGCGATCAGCGATCCAGTTCACAGCCTTTGAGCACCAGGCGGATGATGGTCTGCGCGGCAGCTTCGTAGTCGTCTTCGTCAAGTTTGCTCTTGCCGGTGACCACCGAGATCTGCCAGTCGAAGTCGGCGTAGGTCTGGGTCGCGGCCCAGATGCTGAACATCAGGTGGTTGGGGTCGAGCGGGGCGATCAGGCCGCGATCGATCCAGGTCTGGATGCATTCGATGTTGTGCTTGGCCTGGGCGTTGAGCTGTTCCACCTGGTCCGGGCTCAGGTGCGGCGCACCGTGCATGATTTCGCTGGCGAACACCTTGGAGGCAAAAGGCAGGTCGCGGGAGATGCGGATCTTCGAGCGGATGTAACCGCTGAGCACTTCACTGGGTACGCCGTCGGCGTTGAACGGAGTGGAAGCCTGGAGAATCGGTTCGATGATGCTTTCCAGCACCTCGCGGTAGAGGTTTTCCTTGGACTTGAAGTAGTAGTAGACGTTGGGCTTGGGCAACCCGGCCTTGGCGGCGATGTCGCTGGTCTTGGTCGCTGCAAAGCCCTTGTAGGCAAACTCTTCACTGGCGGCCCGCAGGATCAGTTCTTTATTGCGCTCGCGGATGGTGCTCATAAACCGGGGGATTCCTTGCCTGTTCGGGCGGTTGCGCATGGTAGCACCGGGGTCGCGAGGGGCTCAAGAATGCCCGTTGGCCGCGGTTTTCCTGCTTCTGACATCTCGCTTGTCCGGCCTTTGACGCGGTATGCTGCGCGCCTTATTTAACGCAGGGAAGCCTGGCCCATGGCAGGAAGCAGTTTGCTGGTTTTGATCGACGACATCGCCGCAGTTCTCGATGACGTAGCCTTGATGACCAAGATGGCGGCGAAGAAGACCGCCGGGGTATTGGGCGACGATCTGGCGCTCAATGCCCAGCAGGTTTCCGGGGTTCGCGCCGAGCGGGAAATTCCCGTGGTCTGGGCCGTGGCCAAGGGCTCGTTTCGCAACAAATTGATCCTGGTGCCGGCGGCGCTGGCCATCAGTGCCCTGGCGCCCTGGCTGGTGACGCCGTTGCTGATGATCGGCGGGGCCTACCTGTGTTTCGAAGGCTTCGAGAAGCTAGCGCACAAGTACCTGCCCCACGGCGACGATGCGGCCGAACATGAGCAGACCTTGCGGGCGCTGGCAGACCCTCAGGTGGATCTGGTGGCCTTTGAGAAGGACAAGATCAAGGGCGCGATTCGTACCGACTTTATCCTTTCCGCGGAAATCATCGCTATTACCCTGGGCACGGTGGCAGGCGCCTCCCTGAGCCAGCAGGTGGTGGTGCTCTCGGGGATTGCGATTGTCATGACCGTTGGCGTCTACGGTCTGGTGGGGGGCATCGTCAAGCTCGATGACCTGGGGTTGTGGCTGGCGCAGAAACCGGGCGCCCTGGCCAAACGCATCGGTGGTGCCATCCTGCGAGCGGCGCCGTGGATGATGAAGAGTCTGTCGGTGATCGGCACGGCGGCGATGTTCATGGTGGGTGGCGGCATCCTCACCCACGGCGTCCCTGCCGTGCACCATCTGATCGAGAGCCTGGCCGAGCGTAGTGCCGCCGTCATGGGCCCGGTGTCGGTGATCATGCCGACCCTGCTCAATGCCGTGGCCGGGATCATTGCCGGTGGGCTGGTACTGCTGGCCGTGACGCTACTGGGCAAAGGCTGGCGGGCCTTGCGCGGCTGAGATACGAGTCAGCCGGTTGCCGCTCTTGCGGTCGGCAACCGGTACAGCGGGTTACTCGGCGATCTGCAGTTTGCGCGATTCGGTGTACACGTAGCGCACCTTCTCGTATTCAAACGGCGAGTTCAGCTGGCCATAGCGAAAGCTGGTCTGGTAGCGCTTGTCGACACCACGCAGCGCCCAGATCTCGGGGTGATTGCTGCTGACTTCCGAGACGTTGAGGAAGTTGATTGCCGATTCGGCGGTGTAGTCCACCGCCAGCCCGGCCGTATCCCTCAGGTTCGACGGGCCGAGGATCGGCAGCACCAGATAGGCGCCGCCGGGCACGCCATAGAATCCGAGGGTCTGGCCGAAGTCTTCGCTATGGCGTTGCAGGCCCATCTTGGTGGCCGGGTCCCACAGGCCGGCAACGCCGATGGTGGTATTGAGCAGCAGGCGCGCCGTGGTTTCCATCGACCGATGACCCTTGAACTGCAACAGACTGTTCATCAGGTTCGGGACGTCGCCGAGGTTATTGAAGAAGTTGCTGACCCCGCTGCGCAGGAAGCTCGGGGTCACATAGCGATAACCGTCCACCACCGGCAGGAACACCCACTGATCGAAGCGGTAGTTGAAGTGGTAGACCCGGCGGTTCCACGACTCCAGCGGGTCATAGATATTCAGTGCATTGAGGGTCGAGCGCTCGAACTCGCGCTGGTCCAGCCCCGGGTTGAACTTGAGTTTCTTCAACGGCTCGGTGAAGCCGTCGGGGTCCTGAACTGTGGAGGCGTGGGCCTTGCTGTTGTCGGCTTGGGCATAGCCTGCGCAGAGCAACGCAGCGATAAGCAGGAGATGTTTAGCCACGGAAGAACTCCAGCATGGCGTCGCTGTTGACGCGGTAGTTGAGGTTGCCGCAATGCCCGCCATGGGGGTAGACGGTCAGGCGGTCGCCAAAGGTTTTGCGCAGGAAACCCAGGTCGCCGGGGCCGAGGATCACGTCATCGGCGTTGTGCATCACGGCAATCTTCGGGCTGGCCTTGAGGTAGTCCTGCAGGGCGTAGAGGCTTACCTGGTCGATCAGTTGCAGCAGGCTGCCGCCGTCGGTGCGGGCGCGCCACATCGGGATCACCTGTTCGGTCAGGTAACAGTCGAAGTCGCACTGCAGGGCACGCTTGAGAAACGGGGTAAGGCTGGTGCCTTCGCGGATCGGGTACTTGGGCGGGGTGATCAGGCCGCGGCGGTTGATCAGGTCCGAGGTGAAGGCGATGTCTGCTGCCGAGAAGCGGAAGGAGGTACCGATCAGCATGGCCATCTGTTCGTTGGTCAGGTGTTGCTTGGACTGCTGGAAGTCGTAGAGCAGGGCGTCGTTGAGGTCGATGTAGCCCTTCTGCTGGAAGTAGCGGGTCAGCTTGCCCAGCACCAGTTCATAGAAAGTGGTGCTGTTGTTGATGCCCTTGACCTCGGTCTGTACCAGTTTGTCGAGGTTGGTGATCGAGGTGTAGAGGTTGACCGGCGGGTTGAGCAGCAGCACTTTCTTGAAGTTGAAGCTGCGTCGGGTCTCATCCAGTTTGCTGATGAACGCCGCGTCCAGGGCGCCGAGGCTGTAGCCGGTGAGGTAGAACTCGGTGATCGGCAGCTTGGGGTGCTGGGCCCGTACGGCCTGCATGACCCGGTACATGTCTTCGGCGTCTTCCTGGCTCACCCCGGGGGTGGCGAAGCGCGAGGCGGCAGTGATGAAGTCGAAGCTGGTGGGCGAGGATAGCTGCACCACATGGTAGCCGGCCTTGTAGTAGAGCTTCTTCAGGTACTCGTTGAGGCTGCTGTCGTAGCGCGCGCCGGTGCCGGCGATCAGGAAGATCAGCGGCGCGGCGTGGTCCTGGGTGGCGATGCGGTAGGTGAGCTTCTTCACCGCCCAGAAATTGTCCGGGAGGATGAACTCGCGCTCCGGCCGCAGGTTCAGGCTGTAGTCGGACTGACGGATGTCATCGTTGGCGGGCAGTTCCGGGCGCAGCTCCGGGGGGGTGGTGGCGATGGTGGCTTCAAAGGGGTTGGTCAACGGGTAGCCATAGCTGGCCGGGTCGACATCCACCGCCAGTGCGGACGCACTCAGGATAAGGCCGCCGAACAGGGCAGCGAGGCGCAAGGAACGAAGCATGACTGTATCCCTAGAAGGAAGGTACCGAATGAGGTTCGCAGGCTATGACCACCGCGCTGCTGCCGAAGTGCCATGGGTGGGCACAAATAACCCCGGCCACAGGCCTGCTGGGGGGTGATAGTAGCCGGACGATACACTTTGCCGCTATTTGCTGAACAGTTATCTGTGCGTCGTGCTTGCCAAGCGTCCGTGGGCGATTATGCTGGGCGCCGTTTTGATTGTTCGGAGTGTTTCATGTCCCGCCGCCTTCCCGTGATTGTGCTGCTCGTTGTCCTGCCGCTGTGGCTGGCCGCCAGTTATGGCCTGCGCTATGGCTTTATGGAGGATGCTCGGTGGGTGGGCGTCTGTGTTGATGAGGCCGGTCGCTGGGAGTGTTCGCTACGTTCCAGCCTGGGCTGGATGATCCACTTCAAGGTGCTGGGCTGGAGTGCCTTGGGCGCAGCGTTGCTGGGGTTTGTCGTGCCCGGTCGTGCCGGCTGGTGGCTGGCGGTGCTGGCCTTGCTGGCGGGCATTCCGGCCCTGGCCTTGTACAACACCACGCTGGCGGTGTTTGCGGTGGTGATTGCGGCCTTGCGCCTGGTGCGCGCCGCCAAGCCCTAGCCGCAGGCAAAACCTGCGGCTAGGGCTGTGTTCAGGCGATGCGGGCCCGCAGGCTGCGCCACAGCGCGGCCACCATCAGCAGGCTGACCAGGGCCCAGCCCCAGGCCTGCTGGTTGGCCAGGCCTTCCTGATACAGCTGCGGAGCGATGCCGGCACCCAGGATAAAGGTCAGCAAGGCGATTTCGCGGCGTGGCACGCGCACCGGGCGGCACAGGTAGACCAGCGCCGGCAGCAGCAGGGCCGCGCTCGGGAAGCTGCGGTAGCGCGGGTCGAACACCAGCTCAAGCATCATCACCGCGGCGGCGAATCCTGCCGTTGCCAGCAACCAGCCTGCACGCTTTTCCAGGGCATTGAAGGCCCGCAGACGCCAGCCTTCGCGAGGGCTCAAGGCCAGGGCGGCATGGGCCAGGATCAGCAGGTTCAGGCCCAGCAGCAGTCCGGCCCAGCACCATTCGCCAGCGAAGCGGCTGGTGACCCGCGCCAGTTCGCCCCAGGTGCCGATGGTGCACGCCGCCAGCGCGCCCAGCAGCGGCAAGAGCAGCGCAGCGCGTCGACTGCGAACCCGGCCACCCAGGATCAGGGTGCCGAGGAATATCACCGCGCCCGCCCCCAGCCATTGTGGCCAGTAAGGCAGGTTGGACACCGGGCCTGCGAGGATGCCCTTGTCCTGGCGATCGGCATCGAACAGCCCCCAGTAACCGCCGACTGCGCCCTCGCTGGCGCGTTTCCAGGGCTGGTCGAAGGCTTCGATCAGGTTGTAGTGCCAGCCGTTGTGTTCCGCCAGGGCAACGAAGCCACGAATGAACTTGGCCTCGTTGACTCGGCTCGGCAGCGCCGTTTCTCGCTGGCGGCCTTCGCTGGGCCAGCCGGTTTCACCGATCATCACGTCCTTGGGGGCAAAGCGGTTGCCGAATACCTGGCGTACCTCGGCCACGTGGTTCAGGGCCGCGTCGATGTTCGAGGGGTCGTCTTCCCAGTACGGCAGCAGGTGAATGGTGAGGAAGTCCACCGCTGGCGCGATCTCCGGGTGCTTGAGCCAGAATTCCCAGACATCGGCATAGGTGACCGGCTGCTTGACCCCAGCCTTGACCTTGAGGATCAGCCGCGCCAGTTGCGGCCCGGTGACTTCCTTGCGCAGCAGCGCCTCGTTGCCGACGATCACCGCGCTGACGACATCCGGGTTGGCATTAGCCGAGGCGATCAGCAGGTCGACTTCTTTCTCGGTGTCTACTGGGTTGCTATTGACCCACGCGCCGATCATCAGCTTCAGGCCATGCTTGCGCGCCAGCTCGGGCAGGGCTTCGAGGCCGGTCATGGAATAGGTGCGGATGCATTCGAAGCGGGTGGCCAGCAATGCCAGGTCGGCGTCCATGCGTTCGGGGCGCAGTTTGAACGGCTGGTCGAAGGGCGATTGGTCCTTGTCGAACGGCGTATAGGAGGCGCATTGCAGTTTGTGGCTGGCGCTGGCGACGTCCGGCAGCGACACCGGCCGGCCAAGGCCGTACCAGTAACTACCAAGGGCCAGCAGGCCGAGCAGGCAGGCAAACAGATAAGCGAGGGTGGGGAAGCGGGCTGTGGCGGGCATGGTCAGGCCGTAGTGGAACAAAGCGGGGCATCTTACCCGCATTTGTCCACAGCTTGGTGGCCTGCATGATTTTGACATGCAAAGTTTGGGCGGGCCCTGAGTCGAGGAGGTCGCAGCACCTGGTTACTGGCTATCTGATGTCGTTGCTGGTTGCCTTGAGGTCGCAGGCAGAGCAGGTCGCGGGCGGTGGCGGGTTGATGATCGAAGCATCAGTACTCCGCTGATGATCGAACGCGTTCGCGGTGAGGCGTGATGGGGGCGCTGAGCACCATAACCATACGTTGACGTGCCCGGCAGCCGCCTGGCACTGCACTTTTCGGGGAAGTAACGATGAAGATGCGACGACTCTTAGGCGCAGGTGCCGCACTGGTACTTGCCATCAGCTCCACTCTGGCCAGTGCCGACAGCAAAACCCTGAGCATCGGCTACGTCGACGGCTGGTCCGACAGCGTGGCGACTACCTATGTGGCGGCGGAGGTGATCAAGCAGAAGCTCGGTTACGACGTCAAACTGCAAGCGGTGGCGACCGGGATCATGTGGCAGGGCGTAGCCACCGGCAAGCTCGACGCCATGCTCTCGGCCTGGTTGCCGGTGACTCACGGCGAATACTGGACCAAGAACAAGGACAAGGTTGTCGACTACGGTCCCAACTTCAAGGACGCCAAGATCGGTCTGATCGTGCCGGAGTACGTCAAGGCCAAGACCATTGAGGACCTCAAGACCGATACCAGCTTCAAGAACAAGATTGTCGGCATCGACGCTGGTTCAGGGGTGATGCTCAAGACCGACCAGGCGATCAAGGACTACGGCCTGGACTACAAGCTGCAGGCCAGTTCCGGTGCGGCGATGATCGCCGAACTGACCCGGGCCGAGGATAAGCAGGAATCCATCGCCGTGACCGGCTGGGTACCGCACTGGATGTTCGCCAAGTGGAAACTGCGCTTCCTCGAAGATCCGAAAGGGGTGTATGGCGCCGCTGAAACCGTCAACAGCATCGGCAGCAAGGGCCTGGAGAAGAAGGCGCCAGAGGTGGCAGCGTTCCTGAAGAAGTTCCAGTGGGCGTCGAAGGATGAAATCGGCGAGGTCATGCTGGCCATTCAAGATGGCGCAAAACCGGATGTGGCAGCCAAGGACTGGGTGAGCAAGCACCCGGAGCGGGTTGCCGAGTGGACTGCTAAATAGCCGTCAGGCGTCTAGAACGAGGGTTGTGAGGCCGGCCGCTGAAATCAGCGGCCGGCCTTGTGTTTTTTTGGGGGGGAAGTTGGCGAGGTGGCTAATGTCGTTCTAATACTAAGGTCGTCTGGAACCTGCCTCACAGCCGCATAGAGTGGATTAGGTTCTACCTAAAATCTGTGCTGCGAGGATAAAAACAATGAACGACAGC
The DNA here is from genome assembly GCF_026016285.1 of Pseudomonas sp. B21-059. NCBI lineage: Bacteria > Pseudomonadati > Pseudomonadota > Gammaproteobacteria > Pseudomonadales > Pseudomonadaceae > Pseudomonas > Pseudomonas sp. B21-059. Next base: position 1,892,563 of record NZ_CP087201.1, read on the forward strand.
ATTTACCTCTCGATTCAAAACAGCCCGCGTTTCAAGGAGCTGGTCAGTAAGCGAGAGCGGTTCGCCTGGATTCTCTCGGCGATCATGCTTGGGCTTTACTCGGGCTTCATTCTGTTGATCGCTTACGGTCCGCAGATCCTGGGCGCCAAACTCAGTCCAACTTCATCCATCACCTGGGGCATTCCCATTGGTGTCGGCTTGATTGTCTCGGCCTTCATCCTGACCGGTATCTATGTGCGACGCGCCAACGGCGAGTTCGATGACCTGAACAATGCGATCCTGAAGGAGGCTCAGCAATGATCCGACGTCTATTCGCAGCACTCGGTCTTGCCGCTTTCGCTCCTGCCCTGTGGGCCGCAGACGCTTTGACTGGCGAAGTCCACAAGCAACCCCTCAACGTCTCGGCGATCGTGATGTTCGTGGTCTTCGTCGGGGCCACCCTGTGCATCACTTACTGGGCCTCCAAGCGCAACAAGTCGGCTGCCGACTATTACGCCGCGGGTGGCAAGATCACCGGCTTCCAGAACGGCCTGGCGATTGCCGGTGACTACATGTCGGCGGCGTCCTTCCTGGGGATTTCCGCGCTGGTGTTCACTTCCGGCTATGACGGCCTGATCTACTCCATCGGCTTCCTGGTGGGCTGGCCGATCATTCTGTTCCTGATCGCCGAGCGCCTGCGCAACCTGGGCAAGTACACCTTTGCCGACGTGGCGTCCTATCGCCTCGGGCAGACTCAGATCCGCACTCTGTCGGCCTGTGGTTCGCTGGTGGTGGTGGCGTTCTACCTGATCGCGCAGATGGTGGGTGCCGGCAAGCTGATCCAGCTGCTGTTCGGCCTCGACTACCATGTGGCGGTGATCCTGGTGGGGATCCTGATGTGCCTGTATGTGCTGTTCGGCGGCATGCTGGCCACCACTTGGGTACAGATCATCAAGGCAGTGCTGCTGCTGTCCGGTGCGTCCTTCATGGCGCTGATGGTGATGAAGCACGTCAACTTCGATTTCAACACCCTGTTCTCCGAGGCGATCAAGGTTCACCCCAAAGGTGAGGCGATCATGAGCCCTGGCGGACTGGTGAAGGATCCGATCTCGGCGTTCTCCCTGGGTCTGGCGCTGATGTTCGGTACAGCCGGCCTGCCGCATATCCTGATGCGCTTCTTCACCGTGAGCGATGCCAAGGAAGCCCGTAAGAGCGTGCTCTACGCCACTGGCTTCATCGGTTACTTCTACATCCTGACCTTCATCATCGGTTTTGGCGCGATCCTGCTGGTGAGCACCAATCCGGCCTTCAAGGATGCCGCAGGCGCCTTGCTGGGTGGCAACAACATGGCGGCAGTGCACCTGGCCAATGCGGTGGGCGGCAGCGTGTTCCTCGGCTTCATCTCGGCGGTGGCTTTCGCCACCATCCTGGCGGTAGTAGCGGGCCTGACCCTGGCAGGTGCTTCGGCGGTGTCCCACGACCTGTATGCCAGTGTGGTCAAGAAGGGCAAGGCCAACGAGAAGGATGAGATTCGCGTTTCCAAGATCACTACCGTGGCCTTGGGCGTGCTGGCCATCGGCCTGGGCATTCTCTTCGAGAGTCAGAACATTGCGTTCATGGTGGGCCTGGCGTTCTCCATCGCTGCCAGTTGCAACTTCCCGGTGCTGCTGCTTTCCATGTACTGGAAGAAGCTCACCACGCGTGGCGCCATGATTGGCGGCTGGTTGGGTCTGGTCAGTGCGGTGGCATTGATGGTTCTCGGTCCGACCATCTGGGTGCAGATCCTGCACCACGAGAAGGCAATTTTCCCGTACGAGTACCCGGCGCTGTTCTCGATGATCATTGCCTTTGTCGGTATCTGGTTCTTCTCCATCACTGACAAGTCGGCTTCGGCGGCCAATGAGCGGGCCTTGTTCTTCCCGCAGTTCGTGCGTTCGCAGACCGGCCTGGGCGCCAGTGGCGCGGTGTCGCACTAAGCTCGGCCTGTGTATCGGCTTCTATATAGAAGCTGCGTAATAGCAAAATGCCTCGATCGAAAGATCGGGGCATTTTTTTGTCTGCTCGCCCTGTTCAGATACCCTCGACTGCGGGCGCAGCGATAGTCCAGATACAAGGAACTGGCGTGCCAGCGAAGGCTTATTCGAGGGGGAGGCAGGGCTGCGGGGTTCTTCGCCGGCAAGTCGGTTCCGACAGGGTGTAGGTGAGGGGAGCAGAAACAAATACGACCTCTGTTAGAGGCCGTATCCGGTGCAGCTAAGACGTGTGCGCAAGGCAGGTCTTACTTGCGGTCTTCCAGCTTGGTGATGTCGCGCGATTCGTAGCCGGTGTACAGCTGACGAGGACGGCCGATCTTGTAAGGGCTGGAGAGCATTTCCTTCCAGTGGGAGATCCAGCCGACGGTCCGCGCCAGGGCGAAGATCACGGTGAACATGCTGGTTGGAATGCCGATCGCCTTGAGGATGATCCCCGAGTAGAAGTCGACGTTCGGGTACAGGGAGCGTTCGATGAAGTACGGATCGGTCAGGGCGATCTCTTCCAGGCGCATGGCCAGTTCGAGCTGAGGATCGTTGTTGATGCCCAGTTCTTTCAGGACTTCGTCGCAGGTCTGCTTCATTACGGTGGCGCGCGGGTCGCGGTTTTTATACACGCGGTGACCGAAGCCCATGAGTTTGAACGGATCGTTCTTGTCCTTGGCCTTGGCGATGAACTTGTCGATGTTCGATACATCGCCAATTTCGTCGAGCATGGTCAGTACGGCTTCGTTGGCGCCGCCGTGGGCAGGGCCCCAGAGCGCGGCGATACCGGCAGCGATACAGGCGAACGGGTTGGCACCCGAAGAGCCGGCCAGACGCACGGTGGAAGTCGAGGCGTTCTGTTCGTGGTCGGCGTGGAGGATGAAGATCCGGTCCATCGCCTTGGCCAGTACCGGGCTGATCGGTTTGATCTCGCACGGGGTGTTGAACATCATGTGCAGGAAGTTTTCCGCGTACGACAGGTCGTTGCGCGGATACATCATCGGCTGGCCCATGGAGTACTTGTAAACCATCGCTGCCAGGGTCGGCATCTTGGCGACCAGGCGCACGGCGGAAATTTCGCGGTGCTGCGGGTTATTGATGTCCAGGGAGTCGTGGTAGAACGCCGAGAGTGCACCCACTACGCCGCACATTACCGCCATTGGGTGGGCGTCGCGGCGGAAACCGTTGAAGAAGCTCTTCAGCTGCTCGTGAACCATGGTGTGGTTTTTCACGGTGCTGACGAACTGGGCCTTCTGTTCGGCGGTAGGCAATTCACCGTTGAGCAGCAGGTAGCAGGTTTCCAGGTAGTCCGACTTTTCAGCCAGCTGTTCGATCGGGTAGCCGCGGTGCAGCAGAATGCCGTTGTCGCCGTCGATATAGGTGATTTTCGACTCGCAGGAGGCGGTCGACATGAAACCCGGGTCAAAAGTGAAGCGGCCCGTGGCCGTCAGGCCCCGAACATCAATTACATCGGGACCAACGGTGCCGGTTAAAATGGGCAGCTCGACGGGGGCTGCGCCCTCGATGATCAACTGCGCTTTTTTGTCAGCCATGTGGCCTCCTATTTATGCTTGAAATCATCAGACAGACCCCCCACGCAGGGCCCGCACCACTATAGTGAGATAAATCTGAATGTCAATTTGCCTAAAGTCTTGTCCCAGAAGGCTTTGGGAGGGATTTTTTAGCGAAATTCAGCGCCATTTACGCCTTTTATAAGGCTAACGCAATCAGCTATTAGGGGAAGGTGTTTGCGTTGTCATTAGTAGCCTAACTGTCTATACTCGGCCACCGACCTCCGTAGGCTTCTGGGCCCGCTTTATTGGGGGTCGCACTCCCTGGGTAGTGGTTACCTGACCAGTGCACTCCCCAACAACTTTGCCCTGATTGTTAGGGGCTCTTCAGTGTGAAAAAAGCCGTGAATAGCCAACGACCTGTAAACCTAGACCTAAGGACCATCAAACTCCCCATCACCGGCGTTACGTCGTTTCTTCACCGTGTTTCCGGCATCATCCTCTTCCTGGGCATCGGCATCATGCTTTATGCATTGAGCAAATCCCTGGGCTCCGAGGAAGGCTATGCCGAGGTGAAGGCGTGCTTGACCAGTCCGCTGGCCAAATTCGTTGCGTGGGGCCTCCTGTCCGCCTTGCTGTATCACTTGGTGGCCGGTGTACGCCATCTGATTATGGACATGGGCATCGGTGAGACGCTGGAAGGCGGCAAGCTGGGCTCGAAAATCGTTATCGCCGTATCCGTGGTGGTAATCGTTCTGGCGGGAGTTTGGATATGGTAACCAGCGTTACGAACCTGTCGCGTTCGGGCCTTTATGACTGGATGGCACAGCGTGTGTCTGCGGTCGTTCTCGCGGCTTATTTCATTTTCCTGATCGGATACCTCGTAGCGAATCCGGGCATTGACTACACCCAGTGGCATGGCCTGTTCGCAAACAACTGGATGCGTATCTTCAGTCTGCTGGCCATGGTGGCCCTGGGCGCTCACGCCTGGGTCGGTATGTGGACCATCTCGACTGACTACCTGACGCCGATGGCGCTGGGCAAGTCGGCGACAGCAGTGCGTTTCCTTTTCCAGGCAGTATGCGGCGTTGCAATGTTCGCTTACTTCGTCTGGGGTGTGCAGATTCTCTGGGGTATCTGATTCATGGCTAACATTCCAACCATTTCTTTCGACGCCATCATCATTGGCGGCGGCGGCGCCGGCATGCGTGCCGCACTGCAGCTGGCCCAGGGCGGCCACAAGACTGCTGTGATCACCAAGGTGTTCCCGACCCGTTCGCACACTGTGTCTGCCCAAGGCGGCATCACTTGCGCGATCGCCTCGGCGGACCCGAACGATGACTGGCGCTGGCACATGTACGATACCGTCAAGGGTTCCGACTACATCGGTGACCAGGACGCTATCGAATACATGTGTCAGGAAGGTCCGGCTGCGGTCTTCGAGCTGGACCACATGGGGCTGCCGTTCTCTCGTACTGAAACCGGTCGTATCTATCAGCGTCCTTTCGGTGGTCAATCCAAGGATTACGGCAAGGGCGGCCAGGCTGCTCGTACCTGTGCTGCGTCCGACCGTACCGGTCACGCGCTGCTGCACACCCTCTATCAGGGCAACCTGAAAGCCGGCACCACGTTCCTCAACGAGTGGTACGCGGTCGATCTGGTGAAGAACCAGGACGGCGCTTTTGTCGGCGTGATCGCGATCTGCATCGAAACCGGCGAAACCACCTACATCCGCTCCAAGGCCACCGTTCTGGCTACCGGCGGTGCAGGTCGTATCTACGCTTCCACCACCAACGCCCTGATCAACACCGGTGACGGTGTAGGCATGGCGCTGCGTGCCGGCGTTCCGGTGCAAGACATCGAAATGTGGCAGTTCCACCCGACCGGTATCGCCGGCGCTGGTGTACTGGTGACTGAAGGCTGCCGCGGTGAAGGCGGTTACCTGATCAACAAGCACGGCGAGCGTTTCATGGAGCGTTATGCTCCGAACGCCAAAGACCTGGCAGGTCGCGACGTTGTTGCGCGCTCCATGGTCAAGGAAATCATTGCTGGCAACGGCTGTGGCCCGAATGGCGACCACGTGATGCTCAAGCTCGATCACCTGGGCGAGGAAGTTCTGCACAGCCGCCTGCCTGGCATCTGCGAGCTGTCCAAGACCTTTGCCCACGTTGACCCGGTGGTTGCTCCGGTTCCGGTCGTTCCAACCTGCCACTACATGATGGGCGGCGTTGCCACCAACATTCATGGTCAGGCAATCACTCAGAACGCTGCTGGCGAAGACACCATCATCCCTGGTCTGTTCGCAGTGGGTGAAGTGGCTTGCGTATCGGTACACGGCGCCAACCGTCTGGGCGGCAACTCGCTGCTGGACCTGGTGGTGTTCGGTCGTGCAGCTGGCCTGCACCTGGAAAAAGCGCTGACCGACGGTATCGAATACCGCGATGCCAGCGACACCGACGTTGACGTTGCCCTGAACCGCCTGGCCAAGCTCAACGAGCGCACCACCGGTGAAGACGTTGCAACCCTGCGCCGCGAGCTGCAGAACTGCATGCAGAACTACTTCGGTGTATTCCGTACCGGCGAGTACATGCAGAAGGGTATTGCTCAGCTGGCTGAGCTGCGCGAGCGTATCGCCAACGTCAAGATCAACGACAAGTCTCAAGCTTTCAACACTGCGCGTATCGAAGCACTTGAGCTGCAGAACCTGCTGGAAGTGGCTGAAGCCACTGCCATCGCTGCCGAAGTGCGTAAAGAGTCCCGCGGCGCTCACGCCCGTGAAGACTTCGAAGACCGTGACGACGAAAACTGGCTGTGCCACACCCTGTACTTCCCGGGTGAGAAGCGCGTTGCCAAGCGTGCGGTCAACTTCTCGCCGAAGACTGTTCCGACTTTTGAACCAAAAGTCCGGACTTACTAAAGGGTGATCGATATGTTGCAAGTTGAAGTTTATCGTTACAACCCTGACACCGACTCGGCTCCGAAAACCCAGGTTTTCCAGGTCGACACCGGTGGCAAGGACTTGATGGTGCTGGACGTGCTGGCGCTGATCAAAGAGCAGGACGAGGGGTTCTCCTATCGTCGTTCCTGCCGTGAAGGCGTTTGCGGTTCCGATGGCATGAACATCAACGGCAAGAACGGCCTGGCGTGCATCACGCCGCTGTCCGCCGTGGTCAAGAAGAACAAGCTGGTTGTTCGTCCGCTGCCAGGTCTGCCGGTTATCCGTGACCTGGTCGTCGATATGAGCATCTTCTACAAGCAATACGAGAAGGTGAAGCCATTCCTGCAGAACGACACGCCGGCTCCGGCCATCGAGCGTCTGCAGTCCCCAGAAGAGCGCGAAAAGCTCGACGGTCTGTACGAGTGCATCCTGTGCGCTTGCTGCTCGACCTCTTGCCCGTCCTTCTGGTGGAACCCGGACAAGTTCCTGGGCCCGGCTGCTCTGCTGCAAGCCTATCGCTTCCTGGCAGACAGCCGTGACACCAAGACTTCTGAGCGTCTGGCTTCTCTTGATGACCCGTTCAGCGTATTCCGCTGCCGGGGGATCATGAACTGCGTCAACGTTTGTCCGAAGGGCCTGAACCCGACTAAGGCCATCGGTCACATTCGTAACATGTTGCTGCAGAGTGGCGTGTGATTCAGCTGTTGTACCCGTAGGACCGCTGTACCCGTAAAAGCCAAGGCGCGGGCTTCAACCCGCGTCATGGCTCTAACCTGAGCAGCAGCTCACAAAGTGGCTGCTTTTATTTTTGAAGAAATGAGACAAGCAGGGGCATCCGGGCTGGTACCCGGACTATCAGCGTGATCCTAAGTGGCTTGTTTTGGTCGCTGCATTCGGACTTCTGCAAGCTTGCTCGGTGTCTTCGCCGGTGGTGTTCCCCTAACCGAGGGTGACCAAGCATGCAAGAAAGCGTGATGCAGCGCATGTGGAACAGCGCCTACCTATCCGGTAGTAACGCTGCCTATGTGGAAGAGCTCTACGAGCTCTACCTGCACGACCCTAACGCTGTGCCAGAAGAGTGGCGCACTTACTTTCAGAAGTTGCCTACCGACGGCAGCACTGCCATCGATGTTTCGCACTCGACAATCCGCGATCATTTCGTCTTGCTGGCAAAGAACCAGCGCCGCGCCCAACCGGTATCCGCCGGCAGCGTGAGCAGTGAGCACGAGAAGAAGCAAGTTGAAGTGCTGCGATTGATCCAGGCCTATCGGATGCGTGGCCACCAGGCAGCCCAGCTGGACCCGCTGGGGCTGTGGCAGCGTCCTGCACCTGCAGACCTGTCGATCAATCATTACGGCTTGACCAATGCCGATCTTGATACGACCTTCCGTGCCGGCGACCTGTTCATCGGCAAAGAGGAAGCGAGCCTACGCGAAATTCACGAAGCGTTGCAGCAGACATATTGCCGCACCATCGGCGCTGAATTCACGCACATCACCGATTCCGAACAGCGTCAGTGGTTCCAGCAGCGTCTGGAAAGCGTACGCGGCCGTCCGACCTATTCCGCCGACATCAAGAGCCACCTGCTCGAGCGCGTCACCGCCGGCGAAGGCCTGGAAAAATACCTGGGTACCAAATACCCGGGCACCAAGCGTTTCGGTCTGGAAGGTGGTGAAAGCCTGATTCCAATGCTCGACGAGCTGATCCAGCGTTCCGGTTCCTACGGCACCAAGGAAGTCGTGATCGGCATGGCTCACCGTGGCCGTCTCAACGTCCTGGTCAACACCTTCGGCAAGAACCCGCGCGAGCTGTTCGACGAGTTCGAAGGCAAGAAGAAGGTCGAGCTGGGCTCCGGTGACGTTAAGTATCACCAGGGCTTCTCGTCCAACGTGATGACCGCCGGCGGCGAAGTTCACCTGGCCATGGCGTTCAACCCGTCCCACCTGGAAATCGTTTCTCCAGTGGTCGAGGGTTCGGTGCGCGCCCGTCAGGATCGTCGCAACGACCAGACCGGCGACAAGGTTCTGCCGATCTCGATCCACGGTGACGCGGCGTTTGCCGGTCAGGGCGTGGTGATGGAAACCTTCCAGATGTCCCAGACCCGCGGTTTCCGTACCGGCGGCACTGTGCACATCGTGATCAACAACCAGGTAGGTTTCACCATCAGCAACCCGCTGGACTCGCGCTCCACCGAGTACGCTACCGACGTTGCTAAGATGATCCAGGCGCCGATCCTCCATGTGAATGGTGATGATCCGGAAGCCGTGTTGTTCGTGACCCAGCTGGCCATCGACTACCGCATGCAGTACAAGCGCGACGTGGTGATCGACCTGGTCTGCTACCGTCGTCGCGGCCACAACGAGGCCGACGAGCCAAGCGGCACCCAGCCACTGATGTATCAGCAGATCACCAAACAGCGCACCACCCGTGAGCTGTATGCCGATCGCCTGATCCAGAGCGGTGTGCTCGACGCAGAGCGTGTTCAGGCGAAAGTCGATGAGTACCGCAATGCGCTGGACAACGGTCTGCACGTAGTGAAGAGCCTGGTCAAGGAACCGAACAAAGAGTTGTTCGTGGACTGGCGTCCATACCTGGGCCACACCTGGACCGCACGTCACGACACCACCTTCGATCTCAAGACCCTGCAGGAACTGTCCGCCAAGTTGCTGGAGCTGCCGGAAGGCTTCGTGGTTCAGCGTCAGGTTGCGAAGATCTACGAAGACCGTCAGAAGATGCAAGCCGGCGGCCTGCCGATCAACTGGGGGTACGCTGAAACCATGGCGTACGCGACCCTGGCGTTCGAAGGTCACCCGATCCGCATGACCGGCCAGGACATCGGCCGCGGCACCTTCTCGCACCGCCACGCCGTTCTGCACAACCAGAAAGATGCCAGCACTTATGTGCCGCTCAAGCATCTGTTCGAAGGTCAGCCGCGCTTTGACCTGTACGACTCCTTCCTGTCGGAAGAGGCGGTACTGGCATTCGAATACGGCTACTCGACCACCACGCCGAACGCGCTGGTGATCTGGGAAGCCCAGTTCGGCGACTTCGCCAACGGTGCGCAAGTGGTGATCGACCAGTTCATCACCAGCGGCGAGCACAAGTGGGGCCGTCTCTGCGGTCTGACCATGCTGCTGCCTCACGGTTACGAAGGTCAGGGCCCTGAGCACTCCTCGGCGCGTCTGGAGCGTTACCTGCAACTGTGCGCCGAGCACAACATTCAGGTGTGCATGCCGACCACTCCGGCACAGATCTACCACTTGCTGCGCCGTCAGGTGATCCGCCCTCTGCGCAAACCACTGGTGGTTCTGACTCCGAAGTCGCTGCTGCGCCACAAGCTGGCCATCTCGACTCTGGAAGATCTGGCCGAAGGTTCGTTCCAGACCGTGATTCCGGAAATCGACGTACTGGACCCGAAAAAGGTCGAGCGCCTGATTCTGTGTAGCGGCAAGGTCTACTACGACCTGTTGGAAAAACGCCGTGCCGAAGGTCGTGAAGACATCGCCGTCGTGCGTATTGAGCAGCTGTATCCGTTCCCTGAGGACGATCTGAACGAAGTCCTGGCTCCGTACACCAACCTCAAGCATGTGGTTTGGTGTCAGGAAGAGCCGATGAACCAGGGCGCCTGGTACTGCAGCCAGCACCACATGCGTCGCATCGTAGGCAATCACGACAAGTCGCTCGTACTCGAGTACGCGGGCCGTGACGCCTCTGCTGCGCCAGCTTGTGGCTACGCGTCGATGCACGCCGAGCAGCAGGAAAAACTGCTGCAAGATGCCTTCACTGTTTAACGCCTTCGCGCACCTGAAACCGAATTTAAGGAACCACTGATAATGGCTATCGAGATCAAAGCCCCCACTTTCCCGGAATCGGTTGCCGATGGCACCGTTGCCACCTGGCACAAGCAACCGGGCGAAGCCGTCAAGCGCGACGAGCTGATCGTCGACATCGAGACCGACAAGGTTGTGCTGGAAGTGCTGGCCACCGCTGATGGCGTGCTGGGCGCTATCGTCAAGAACGAAGGCGACACCGTTCTGTCCGACGAAGTTCTGGGCTCCATCGTTGAAGGCGCAGCTGCTGCCGCTGCTCCTGCTGCCGCCGCTGCTCCGGCCGCTGCTGCCCCTGCTGCCGCTGACGGCGAAGACGATCCAATCGCCGCTCCTGCCGCGCGCAAGCTGGCTGAAGAGAATGGCATCAACATCGCCTCCGTTGCCGGTACCGGCAAAGGCGGTCGTGTGACCAAGGAAGACGTGGTGGCTGCCGTTGCCGCCAAGAAAGCCGCTCCGGCTGCCGCGCCTGCCAAGGCTCCGGCTCCAGCCGCTGCTGCTCCAGTCTTCGCTGCCGGCGATCGCGTCGAGAAGCGCGTACCTATGACCCGTCTGCGGGCCAAGGTTGCCGAGCGTCTGGTTGAAGCCCAGTCGAACATGGCCATGCTGACCACCTTCAACGAAGTCGACATGACCGAAGTCATGGCTCTGCGTTCGAAGTACAAGGACCTGTTCGAGAAGTCCCACAATGGCGTGCGCCTGGGCTTCATGTCGTTCTTCGTCAAGGCCGCCACCGAAGCGCTGAAGCGCTTCCCGGCAGTCAACGCTTCGATCGACGGTTCCGACATCGTCTACCACGGCTACGCCGACATCGGTGTTGCGGTGTCCAGCGACCGTGGCCTGGTGGTTCCGGTCCTGCGTAACGCCGAGCTGATGAGCCTGGCCGAAATCGAAGGCGGCATCGCCACCTTCGGCAAGAAGGCCCGCGACGGCAAGCTGTCGATGGAAGAGATGACCGGTGGTACTTTCACCATCACCAACGGTGGTACTTTCGGCTCGATGATGTCGACCCCGATCGTCAACCCACCGCAAGCCGCTATCCTGGGCATGCATAACATCCTGCAACGTCCTATGGCGATCAACGGTCAGGTAGTAATCCGTCCGATGATGTACCTGGCGCTGTCCTACGATCACCGTCTGATCGACGGTAAAGAAGCTGTGACGTTCCTGGTGACCATCAAGAACCTGCTGGAAGACCCGGCGCGTCTGCTCCTGGACATCTAAAAAGCAGTTGCAAGCTGCAAGCGACAAGTTCCGAGCCCTTAAGGCGAGGGGCTTCAAGCTTGCGGCTTGCGGCTTCTAGCTTGCCGTTAAAAGGAACCTTTTTATGACTCAGAAATTCGACGTGGTAGTGATTGGCGCGGGCCCAGGCGGTTATGTCGCCGCAATCAAGGCCGCACAACTCGGTTTCACCACCGCTTGCATCGAGAAGTACACCGATAAAGAGGGCAAGCTGGCCCTCGGCGGTACTTGCCTGAACGTCGGTTGCATTCCTTCCAAGGCGCTGCTGGACAGCTCCTGGAAATTCCATGAGGCCCAGGACGGTTTCGCCATCCACGGTATCAGCCACGCTGGCGTGACCATGGACGTACCGGCCATGGTCGGTCGCAAGGCCAACATCGTCAAAGGCCTGACCAGCGGTGTTGCCACCCTGTTCAAAGCCAACGGCGTAACCTCGATCCAAGGCCACGGCAAACTGCTGGCAGGCAAGAAAGTCGAAGTCACCAAGCCGGACGGTTCGGTTGAAGTCATCGAAGCTGAAAACGTGATCCTGGCTCCAGGTTCGCGTCCAATCGACATTCCACCGGCCCCGGTCGATCAGAATGTCATCGTCGACTCCACCGGCGCGCTGGAATTCCAGGCCGTACCAAAACGTCTGGGCGTGATCGGCGCTGGCGTTATTGGTCTGGAACTGGGCTCGGTCTGGTCGCGTCTGGGCGCGCAAGTGACTGTCCTGGAAGCCCTGGACACCTTCCTGATGGCAGCTGACACCGCTGTTTCCAAGGAAGCGCTGAAAACCCTGACCAAGCAGGGTCTGGACATCAAGCTGGGCGCTCGCGTGACCGGCTCCAAGGTCAACGGCGAAGAAGTCGTGGTGACCTACACCGACGCCAACGGCGAACAGACCATCACTTTCGACAAGCTGATTGTCGCCGTTGGTCGCCGTCCGGTGACCACCGATCTGCTGGCTGCCGACTGCGGCGTGACCCTCGACGAGCGCGGTTTCGTGCACGTTGACGATCACTGCGCTACTACCGTACCGGGCGTCTACGCCATTGGTGACGTGGTGCGCGGCATGATGCTGGCTCACAAGGCCTCGGAAGAGGGCATCATGGTTGCCGAGCGCATCAAGGGCCACAAGGCCCAGATGAACTATGACCTGATCCCTTCGGTTATCTATACTCACCCGGAAATTGCATGGGTCGGTAAAACCGAGCAGGCCTTGAAAGCTGAAGGCGTTGAAGTTAACGTCGGCACCTTTCCGTTTGCCGCCAGCGGCCGTGCCATGGCAGCCAACGACACCGGTGGTTTCGTCAAAGTCATCGCCGATGCCAAGACTGACCGCGTATTGGGCGTCCACGTGATTGGCCCAAGCGCTGCGGAACTGGTTCAGCAAGGTGCAATCGGCATGGAATTCGGCACCAGCGCCGAAGACCTGGGCATGATGGTTTTCTCTCATCCGACCCTGTCCGAAGCCCTGCACGAAGCAGCTCTGGCTGTGAATGGCACTGCCATCCACATTGCCAACCGCAAGAAACGCTAAGCAATAATAAGAAACCACGGCGGTTGGCCCGTCGTGAGCCTTGTGCGCAAGACTCACCGCGGAATATCCGCTGGACTCGACCTCTTGAGGTAGCACCACACACTGGATCGGGGCCCAGGCTCCGGGTTCAGGTGTGGCGCTGGTTTGAGAGTAGCGGTCACAGGTGGTGCGGCACTCAATCTTGAGCGCAGCGCCGAATGCGCAGTACCTAACGAAGACGGTAAAAAGCATGAATCTTCACGAGTATCAGGGTAAGCAGCTGTTCGCTGAATACGGCCTGCCAGTATCCAAAGGCTACGCGGTAGACACCCCGGAAGAAGCAGCAGAAGCTTGCGACAAAATCGGCGGCTCCGAGTGGGTTGTCAAAGCCCAGGTTCACGCCGGTGGTCGCGGTAAAGCGGGCGGCGTTAAGCTGGTTCGCAGCAAAGAAGACGCTAAGGCATTCGCTCAGCAGTGGTTGGGCAAGCGTCTGGTGACCTATCAGACTGACGCCAATGGCCAGCCTGTCACCAAGATCCTGGTTGAATCGTGCACTGATATCGCTAAAGAGCTGTACCTGGGCGCTGTCGTTGACCGTTCGAGCCGTCGCATCGTGTTCATGGCTTCCACCGAAGGTGGCGTGGACATCGAGAAAATCGCTCACGACACTCCAGAAAAAATTCTGAAAGCCACTATCGACCCACTGGTTGGCGCTCAGCCATTCCAGGGTCGCGAGCTGGCTTTCCAGCTGGGTCTGGAAGGCAAGCAAGTTGCCCAGTTCGCCAAGATCTTCGTGGGTCTGGCCAAACTGTTCCAGGATCACGATCTGGCCCTGCTGGAAGTGAACCCGCTGGTGATCAAGGCTGACGGCGATCTGCACTGCCTGGACGCCAAGATCAACATCGACGCCAACGCCATGTACCGTCAGCCTAAGCTGAAGACCTTCCACGATCCGTCGCAGGACGATCCGCGCGAAGCGCACGCTGCCAAGTTCGAACTGAACTACGTAGCCCTGGAAGGCAACATTGGCTGCATGGTCAACGGTGCCGGCCTGGCCATGGGTACCATGGACATCGTCAACCTGCACGGCGGTAAGCCAGCCAACTTCCTCGACGTGGGCGGTGGTGCTACCAAAGAGCGCGTGACCGAAGCTTTCAAGATCATCCTGTCCGACACCAACGTCGCTGCAGTACTGGTCAACATCTTCGGCGGCATCGTTCGCTGCGACATGATTGCCGAAGGCATCATCGGCGCTGTGAAAGAAGTCGGCGTGAAAATCCCGGTTGTTGTTCGCCTTGAAGGCAACAACGCTGAACTGGGCGCTAAAGTACTGGCAGAAAGCGGCTTGAACATCATCGCTGCTACCAGCCTGACCGACGCTGCTCAACAAGTTGTCAAAGCTGCGGAGGGCAAATAATGAGCGTCCTGATCAATAAAGACACCAAAGTTATCTGCCAGGGTATTACCGGTTCGCAAGGTAGTTTCCACACCCAGCAAGCCATCGAATACGGCACCCAGATGGTGGGTGGCGTAACTCCAGGCAAAGGCGGTACCGAGCACCTGGGCCTGCCAGTGTTCAACACCGTGAAAGACGCTGTAGCTGCCACTGGCGCCACCGCCAGCGTGATCTACGTTCCAGCTCCTTTCTGCAAGGACTCGATCCTGGAAGCAGCTTTCGGCGGCATCAAGCTGATCGTCTGCATCACCGAAGGCATTCCTACCCTGGACATGCTGGACGCTAAAGTTAAGTGCGACGAGCTGGGTGTTACCCTGATCGGCCCTAACTGCCCAGGCGTGATCACTCCAGGCGAATGCAAGATCGGCATCATGCCAGGTCACATTCACTTGCCAGGCAAGGTCGGTATCGTTTCCCGTTCCGGCACCCTGACTTACGAAGCTGTGAAGCAGACCACTGACGCCGGTTTCGGTCAGTCCACCTGCGTCGGCATCGGTGGTGACCCGATCCCAGGCTCCAACTTCATCGACATCCTGAAGCTGTTCCAGGAAGACCCGAAGACCGAAGCGATCGTGATGATCGGCGAGATCGGCGGTTCGGCTGAAGAAGAAGCGGCTGCCTACATCAAGGCTCACGTGACCAAGCCGGTTGTTTCCTACATCGCTGGTGTGACTGCTCCTCCGGGCAAGCGCATGGGCCATGCTGGCGCAATCATCTCTGGCGGCAAAGGCACTGCAGACGAGAAATTCGCTGCGCTGCAAGACGCAGGCGTGAAAACCGTGCGTTCGCTGGCAGACATCGGCAAGGCCCTGGCCGAGCTGACCGGTTGGGCTGTCAAGTAAGCCTCGCGCTTAACTGACGCTTCAACCACAAAGGCCACCTTCGGGTGGCCTTTGTGCTTTCTGCCCCAGCAGCCGGCTTGCCGGCGAAGAGGCCTTCAGTTCAGTTGTTGCCCTGGGGGGAGGGCTTCGCTGGCAAGCCAGCTCCTATACAAGCCTCGCTTACCTAATTCGGCTTCTATACGGTTCGGCTCCCAGCATGCTGGCTGGTGTGCGGGGATGGGATTAAGCCCGATGGAAATATAATTTCGAAAATGCGACATCCCAATGTCGCATATCAGAAAATTCTCATTGCGCCGGTGCGTTCGTCTTGCAGATTCGGTAGGCTAGCCGCCTCTTTTTGCGTCTGCTGCCCACAAGGTAACTGCGCGCTAAACGGGTCAGTCTTATACGGATTGACAGCATTTCCCTCACCCATAAGGGAAATCCCTCTCTAAATTCCGATTCAGTAGTGTGGTATTTCCTTAATGAAAGTGTTGAAAGGCCAGGACATTCTGGCACTCGGCTTCATGACTTTTGCCCTGTTCGTCGGGGCTGGCAACATCATCTTCCCTCCTATCGTCGGTTTGCAGTCCGGACCCCATGTCTGGATGGCGGCGTTGGGTTTTCTGATCACGGCGGTCGGCCTGCCAGTGATCACCGTGGTTGCCCTGGCCAAGGTCGGTGGCGCCATGGATGCCCTGAGCAGCCCCATCGGTAAAGTCGCTGGCGGTCTGTTGGCGGCGGTCTGCTACCTGGCGGTTGGCCCGCTGTTCGCCACGCCGCGGACGGCTACTGTGTCCTTTGAAGTGGGCCTGGCGCCACTGACGGGCGAGAGCCCGCTGGCGCTGTTCCTCTACAGCTCGGCCTACTTCCTGCTGGTGTTCTTCATCTCCCTGTATCCGGGCCGCTTGTTGGATACCGTTGGCCGTTTCCTGGCGCCGTTGAAGATCATCGCGCTGGCGGTTCTGGGTATTGCAGCGGTCGCGCTGCCAGCGGGTACTGTTGGCGAGGCCACGCCCGAATATGTGGCAGCGCCGTTTTCTCAAGGTTTCATCAATGGTTACCTGACCATGGATACCTTGGGCGCTCTGGTGTTCGGTATCGTTATCGTCAACGCCATTCGCTCGCGAGGAGTCGAGTCGCCTCAACTGATCACCCGTTACGCGGTGATCGCCGGCCTGATCGCCGGGGTTGGTCTGGCGCTGGTCTATGTCAGTCTGTTCCGTCTCGGTTCGGGCAGCCATGAAGTGGCCGCCGGGGCCACCAATGGCGCGGCGGTGCTGCATGCCTATGTCCAACACACCTTTGGCTCCCTGGGCAGCGGCTTCCTCGCGGTACTGATCTCCCTGGCTTGCCTGGTGACCGCCGTGGGCCTGACCTGTGCCTGCGCCGAGTATTTCAGCCGCGTAACACCGTTGTCCTATAAGACTCTGGTGGTGATCCTCGCGGTCTTCTCGCTGTTGGTGTCCAACCTTGGCCTGACCAAGCTGATCGCCTTCTCGATCCCGGTACTGACTGCCATCTATCCACCGTGCATTGCCCTGGTGGCCCTGAGCTTCTGCAAGGACTTCTGGCAGGACCAGCGGCGTATCGTTGGCCCGGTGATGCTGGTGTCTTTCGTGTTCGGTCTGATCGATGCGCTCAAGGGGGCCGGCCTGGCCGATGGTTTGCCTAGCCAGCTGGCCCACTTGCCGTTGAGCGAGCAAGGCCTGGCCTGGCTGGTGCCTTCGGTGATCGTCCTGGCGGTTGCGGTGGTTTTCGACCGTATTCTGGGCAAGCCGGCCCAAGCCCTGGCTTGATCTGCCGCTGATGGCTCTGGATCGCCACAAGCGATCCATGAGCGCCAAGGAAAATGCCTCGTATCCATCGATACGGGGCATTTTTTATGGGGCTTGGGCGGTGTCTTTTTCCTCGGCGTGGCGTCGAAGCAGTGTCCTTGTCTTTTGCCAACGCCTTACAGGAATTTGCATGTCGTTTGTCCAAGCCAACCTGATTCATCTACTGGCCGCTCTGTGGTTCGTCGTCTGCTGGGGCGGCTATACCCGCTATGCCACCTGGAAGGGCCGGGACACGGCATGCCTGGCCAGCGTCCTGCACCTGTACCGCGAGGACTGGATGCGTCGCATGCTGCTGCGGGACAACCGTATCGCCGACGCCAGTGTGATCGGCAACCTGGAGCGCAACGCTTCGTTCTTCGCTTCCAGTACCCTGATCATCCTGGCAGGCATCCTCACAGTGCTCGGTGCATCGGAGCGCGCGGTGTCGCTGCTGGCGGACATTCCGCTGGTGCAGCAGGCGTCCCAGGGCATGTCGGAGATCAAGTTGCTGTGCCTGGCGCTGGTGTTCGTATATGCCTTTTTCACCTTCAGCTGGTGCATGCGCCAGTACAACTTTGCGGCGGTGCTGGTGGGGTCGGCGCCGATGATCGGCGAGCGACATGTCTCCGAGCAGGAGCGCAAGGCGTTTGCTTTGCGGGCAGCCCGGGTGATTTCCATGGCGGCCAACCAGTTCAACTTCGGGCTGCGTTCCTACTATTTCGGCATGACCATGCTGGCCTGGTTCGTCAGCCCCTGGTTGTTCATGCTGATGAGTGCAGGCGTGGTGTTTGTCCTGTACCGGCGGGAGTTTCATTCCGACGTACTTGACGTCATGGTCTATACCCCGACTGAACAGCCTTTGGCCGATAGCCCCAAAGACGCAGTCTGAGCGGGGAGGGCTGATCGATTGATCTGTTGCCCGGTTAAAAGGAGTTGGCCAATGAGTAAGCTGCGTGCCCTGATGTGCCTGTGCCTTTCATTCATTTTGTTGTCCGGTTGCCGGGTGCAAACCCTGTATCTGAATGGCGACGCCCGTGGCCAGGTGGTGGATGCATTGAGCGGCATGCCGATCGTCGGGGCCAGGGGCACCTTCTGTGGGGCGCAGTTCCTGACTGGCGAGGACGGACGCTTCCAGGTCGAGCAGGCAACCGACTGGGAACTGGTGATGGTGCTGGCCGGCCGCGCGCCCCAGGACACCCCGCACCCTTGCTACATGAGTATCACCGCGGTCGATTACCAGACTCGCCAGTGGTTGGCACCCTTTACCGCCCACTACGACTTTCCCATCAGGCTATTGCCCGTATCCAGTTCCTCGCACTATGCGTTGGAGTCTTCAGCCAGTGGAGTGTCTGGACACCCGTTGCAGGCAGAGCCGCTCCAGGATGAGTTGTTCCTGGAGTCAGGGTATTGAGCTTCAGTGCTTAGTTACCTATTCGACAACTAAACTCCGTTGTATTGAGCTGCTGTTTTGCAGACAAGAAAAAGCCCGCACTTGGCGGGCTTTTTGGTGTTGCGCTAAAACCGACTTAGTTGGTTTTAGGTGCTGCTTCCTTGGCGCTTTCTTCAGCAGCGGCCTTGTTGGATTCAGCCTGATCTTTGGCGGCTTCGGCGTTTTCTTTCGCTGCCTCGTTCACTTTATCCTGAGCTTCGTTCATTTTTTGTTGAGCTTGCTCAGCATGTTGGTTGGCATCTTGAGCTTTGTCCTCGGATTTTTTGTCGCAGGCAGCCAGACCGAGGGAAGCGGTCAGCATCAGGGCAATAGCTAAAGTCTTACGCATGGGGTGTTTCTCCTTAGTGAAGATATCTACTGGCCTTTCGATCATGGCCTTGTGATTTAAGTTCCTTGAGGCTCACAGATATATTAAGTATTCGTTTCACGGAACTTTTGTCTGCTTCATTCAATGCACATTCCTGACAATAACAAGAGGCATAAGCCATGGTGCAGAACCCAATTTTCGAGCGTGCGACGCGCTTTCTTTCCGCTCTGCGCCACTGTCAGGTGCTGGATATCAGGGTACACAGCGCCTCGGTGGAAGGCATGACTCTGACCTTGCCCTACAGCCCGCAGATTGTCGGTGACCCGCAAACCGGGATCATTCATGGCGGCGCCCTGACCACGCTGATGGACAGCGCCTGCGGCATGGCCACGCTTTGTGTGCTGCCGGAGTTCGAAGTGTGTCCGACCCTGGACCTGCGCATAGACTATATGCATCCGGCGATGCCTCATCATGACGTGCACGGCTTTGCCCAGTGTTACCGGGTCACCACTGACGTGATCTTCACCCGTGGCTTTGCCTATCAGGACGATCCCGAACGCCCCGTGGCGCACGTGGTCGGTACCTTCATGCGCATGGGCAAGGGGCTCAAGGGCAGTCGTGGGTTTGCCGGCTCCATCAAGGGAGAGCGGGCATGAGCGTGGGTCTTGCAGGGTTATTGGAGCAGGCTCGTCAGCAGGGCGATTACGCCGCGTTGCTGGAGCAGATTCCCTACGCCAGATTGATCGGCATCGAGTGCACGCCGCTGGGGGATGAGCTGCTGTTTCGCCTGCCGGCCAATAAGGACAATATCGGCAATCCTCTGCTGCCGGCCCTGCACGGTGGAGTGATCGCCGGTTTCATGGAGCTGGCGGCAGCCCTGCATTTGCTGATTCTCACCGGCTCGCCCGGCGTGCCGAAGATCATCGATTTTTCCCTCGACTACCTGCGTGCCGGACAGTTTCGTGACACCTTCGCTCGCTGCCAGGTGTGGCGGCAGGGGAGGAGGGTGGCCAACGTCGCCATCACGGCCTGGCAGAGCACCGCCGACGAGCCAATTGCTACCGCCCGGGCACATTTCAAGATTGAAGAGAGTCTCGCCCCTTGAAATCCAGTCAGCTACCCCCACTTCCATGTCATCCCGCCGCTCTCCGCTTCCGGAGCGCGACCACAGCCATCTGATTGGAGTTTGATGACCATGAGTGTGGAAACTCAAAAGGAAACCCTGGGCTTCCAGACCGAGGTGAAGCAACTGCTGCACCTCATGATCCATTCGTTGTATTCCAACAAGGAAATCTTCCTTCGCGAATTGATCTCGAACGCCTCTGACGCCGTCGACAAATTGCGTTTCGAAGCCCTGTCCAAGCCTGAGTTGCTGGAAGGTGGCGCCGAACTGAAAATCCGTGTGAGCTTCGACAAGGACGCGAAAACCGTCACCCTCGAAGACAACGGTATCGGCATGAGCCGTGAAGATGTCATCACTCACCTGGGGACCATCGCCAAGTCCGGCACTGCCGATTTCATGAAGAACCTCACCGGCGACCAGAAGAAGGACTCGCACCTGATCGGTCAGTTCGGCGTGGGTTTCTACTCCGCGTTCATCGTTGCCGACCAGGTTGAAGTGTTCAGCCGTCGTGCCGGCCTGCCGGCCAGCGAAGGCGTGCACTGGTCGTCCAAGGGCGAAGGCGAGTTCGAAGTGGCGACCCTCGACAAGGCCGAGCGCGGTACCCGCATCGTCCTGCACCTCAAATCCGGTGAAGACGAGTTCGCCGATGGCTGGCGCCTGCGCAACATCATCAAGAAGTACTCCGACCACATCGCGCTGCCGATCGAGTTGCCCAAAGAAGTCGCTGCCGCCGAAGGCGAAGAGAAACCGGCGTTGGAGTGGGAAACCGTCAACCGCGCCAGTGCCCTGTGGACCCGTCCGCGTACCGAGATCAAGGACGAGGAATACCAGGAGTTCTACAAGCATATTGCCCATGACTTCGAGAACCCGCTGAGCTGGAGCCACAACAAGGTCGAAGGCAAGCTGGAGTACAGCTCGCTGCTCTACGTGCCGGCCCGTGCACCGTTCGATCTGTACCAGCGTGAAGCGCCGAAGGGCCTCAAGCTCTACGTGCAGCGCGTGTTCGTCATGGATCAGGCTGAGTCCTTCCTGCCGCTGTACCTGCGCTTTATCAAGGGCGTGGTGGATTCCAACGACCTGTCGCTGAACGTCTCGCGGGAAATCCTGCAGAAAGACCCGATCATCGATTCGATGAAATCGGCACTGACCAAGCGCGTCCTCGACATGCTGGAAAAACTGGCGAAGAACGAGCCAGAGCAATACAAGGGCTTCTGGAAGAACTTTGGCCAGGTGATGAAGGAAGGCCCGGCCGAAGACTTCGCCAACAAGGAAAAGATCGCCGGCCTGCTGCGCTTCGCGTCCACTCAGGGCGACGACGGCGAGCAGACAGTATCCCTGGCCGACTACCTGGCTCGCGCCAAGGAAGGTCAGGACAAGATCTACTTCCTCACCGGCGAATCCTACGCTCAGGTGAAGAACAGCCCGCATCTGGAAGTCTTCCGCAAGAAAGGCATCGAAGTGCTGCTGCTCACCGACCGTATCGACGAGTGGCTGATGAGCTACCTCAACGAATTCGACGGCAAGAGCTTTGTCGACGTGGCGCGTGGTGACCTGGACCTGGGCAACCTGGACTCGGAAGAGGACAAGAAGGCTGCCGAGGAAGTCGCCAAGACCAAGGAAGGCCTGGTGGAGCGGATCAAGACCGCCCTGGGCGAGAGCGTCAGCGAAGTGCGGGTTTCCCACCGCCTGACCGACTCCCCGGCGATCCTGGCCATCGGCGAGCAGGACCTGGGGCTGCAAATGCGCCAGATCCTTGAAGCCAGCGGGCAGAAGGTTCCGGATTCCAAGCCGATCTTCGAGTTCAACCCGACTCACCCGCTGATCGAGAAACTCGACGGTGAGCAGAGCGAAGAGCGCTTTGGCGACCTGTCGCATATCCTCTTCGATCAGGCGGCCCTGGCGGCCGGTGACAGCTTGAAAGACCCGGCGGCCTATGTGCGCCGACTGAACAAGCTGCTGGTTGAACTGTCGGTTTAACCACGTTGCAAGAAAAACCCGCTTCGGCGGGTTTTTTCATTCTGGTGTCCCTCTACTGGAGAAGCTGAGTCATGAGTCAAATCACAGTGCGTTCCGTGGTCTATCAGATCGATGGCCAGCCCTATGAAGGTCGACTGGCCTTCGATGCCGCCCATCAAGGCGCGCGCCCGGGGTTGCTGATGGCGCCGAACTGGATGGGCGTCAGCGCCGGCGCGGAGAAGATCGCCGAGGCGGTGGCGGCCAAGGGCTACGTGGTACTGATCGCTGATCTGTATGGCCAGTCGCTGCGTCCCAGCGATGCCAGTGAGGCCGGGGCCGCGATGATGCCGCTCAAGGAT
The DNA here is from genome assembly GCF_026016285.1 of Pseudomonas sp. B21-059. NCBI lineage: Bacteria > Pseudomonadati > Pseudomonadota > Gammaproteobacteria > Pseudomonadales > Pseudomonadaceae > Pseudomonas > Pseudomonas sp. B21-059. The sequence continues at coordinate 1,914,865 of NZ_CP087201.1, forward strand.
GACCGGGCGTTGTTGCGCAAGCGCATGCAGGCGGCCTTTGCGGCCTTGCAGAGTCAGGGCGAAGCAGCGGTGGACACTTCCAGGCTGGCCACCTTCGGTTTCTGCTTTGGCGGCTGCTGCGCCCTGGAGCTGGCCCGCAGTGGCGCGCCAGTGAAGGCGGCGGTGTCGTTCCACGGCACCCTGGACACCCCCAACCCTAGCGACGCGAACAATATCAAGGGTTCGGTACTGGTACTGCACGGTGCGGCGGACCCGTTAGTGGCTAAGGAGCAACTGCCGGCCTTCGAGGCGGAAATGGATGCGGCGGGTGTGGACTGGCAACTGGTCAGCTATGGCGGTGCGGTGCATTCCTTCACCGATACCCACGCCAATGTACCGGGCAAGATGATGTACGACGCCAAGACCTCGGCGCGGGCCTTCGCCACCATGCATTACCTGCTGGACGAAGTTTTCTGCGGCTGACCCGCCGCCTCTGATTCCGGAGCTGGCTAGCCAGCGAAGGCGTCAGTGAGAGCAACGCCAGACTCACGGGCCTGTTCGCCGGCAAGTCGGCTCCTAGCGATCAGTGGCGGGCGGGTGGCAATTCGATGCGCTCGCTTTCTCCTGGCACCTGCGGCCAATCCCCGGCCGCCCAGCGTTGGCGCGCCTCCTCGATACGCGCCGGATCGCTGGCCACGAAGTTCCAATTGATCCGGCGCGGACCGTCCAGGGGCGCGCCGCCGATCAGCACTGCGTGACAATCGCTTTCGGCGAACAGTGTGGCGTTCTCCCCCTCCGGCAATACCACTAGCGCGTGCACGGGCAAAGGCTCGCCGTCCAGTTGTGCCTCGCCGTCCAGTACATACAGCGCGCGCTGCGGGTGCTCGGTGGGAATCAGCAGGCTGGTGGCGGTCTGCAGTCGCAGTTCGGCGTACAGGGTGGGGGAGAGTACCGGCACCGGCGATTCCAGGCAGAAGCCGCTGCCGGCGATCATGCGGATGCTCACCCCCAGGTTGTCGCTCACCGGCAGGCTGCTGGCCGGGTGATGGCTGTAATGCCCCGGGCCTTGCTCCTGCTCTTGGGGCGAGGCCAGCCAGACCTGCAGGCCGTGCATGGCGAACCCCTGGGCCAGCAAGGGGGCTGGCGTGCGTTCGACATGGGCGATGGCGCTGCCGGCGGTCATCCAGCTGACGTCTCCGGCCTCCACGATCTGGTCGGAGCCCAGGCTGTCCTTGTGCTGGATCTGCCCGGCGAACAGGTAGGTCAGGGTGGACAGGCCGATATGCGGATGTTGGCGGATATTCATGCCCTTGCCCGGCGGGTAGCGGGTTTCCAGCATATGGTCGAAGAACACGAAAGGCCCGACACTGCGGCACTGGGCCGAAGGCAGGGGGCGGAGGATGGGCTGGCCTTCAACGTCCTCGGCACGGGGACGGATCACGAGGGGTGAGTTCATGGCGGATTCCAGGCTGATCGGGTTATGCCTGGGAGCATAACCCGCGTGTGCCAGCCTTGCCGCTATTGGCTGAAGGCGCCTTCGGAGAGGTGGGTCTCGATGCTGACTTCGCTGGTGGTCATCAGCTTGTGGATCGGGCAACGGTCGGCCACCCGGTGCAGCTCATCACGCTGGGCATCGGTGAGCACGCCCTTGAGGGTCAGCTTTACATGCAGGGCGTATTTGCCTTGCGGCTCCTGGCTGTTGTCGTGCTTGAGCTCCACCGTGACCCCGGTCAGCGGGATGTTCTTCTTCTGCGCATAGAGCTTCAGGGTCAGGGCCTTGCAGGCCCCCAGGGCGGCATCGAAGTAGTCATGGGGCTCGGGGGCGGTGCCTTCGCCACCGGCGTACTGGGGCAGGTCGGTGAACAACTGGTGGTCATCCACCTGGATGCTGTGGCGGAAACCTTCGCTGGACTCGGTATTGACGGTAATGGTCATGGCAAACCTCAGGCAGTGATGAATATCGGATCAGGCTGTAAAGGTGCTGAAGTTATAGAGCATGGGGAGGCACAGGCGTTCCCCTTTTTTCTGAACCTGCTGCTGGGGTGCAGGGTCTACCCGGCTGCAACCCTTTGGAGACGCTGCGGTGTACTGGAATCATTTATACGGAACCTGCCTTGGAGCGTTGCTGATGCTGCTGCCCGGCGTGGCGGCCCAGGCACGGGATTACCGCTACAGCGATGCTCACTTGCATTACGTGGACTTCTTCCAGGAATCCGCCGGCATGGATGCGTTGCTCAAGGCCATGGCTGACAACCGTATTGAACAGGTGATGATTTCCGGCATTCCGGTGGCCAAGAAATGGCACGAGGATGAACCCAAGCGTCCACGCTATTACGCCGGTGATGATGCTGATGCCTATTGGTACAGCGCCACCGACGTGCTGGTGGCGGCTGCGGTTAAGCAACTGCCCCCTGAGCAGCGTCAGCGTTTTCATCCCTTCCTGTCCGGTTTCAATCCCAATGACAAGAACTCCGCGGCGCATATCCAGCGCATGCTCGACCTTGATCCGGGGCTGTGGCAGGGCATCGGTGAGGTCTTCACCCGCCATGACGACCTCACGGCCTTGACTGCCGGAGACACGCCACGGGCCAACAACGAGGCGATGACCAAGGTCTATCACCTGGCGGCGGAGAACGACCTGCCGGTCATGCTGCATTCCAACATCACCTCCAAGCGCGAACGCAACCCGCTGTACCTGGCAGAAATCGAAGAGCCGCTGCGCAATCACCCCCATACGCGCTTTATTTGGGCCCACGCTGGCACCAGCGCCGAGATCCATCGTCACCAGACCCGCCTGGAATTCTTGCTGCCGACACTGACGCGGCTGCTGGAGAGCTACCCCAATCTGTACATCGACCTGTCCTGGAGCCTGCTCACGCCCTATCTGCTGGATGAGCAGGGCAATCCCAGCCAGGCCTGGCTGCAGTTGGTGGAGCGCTTCCCGGAGCGCTTCATGCTCGGTTCGGATGTGGTCGGGCGCTTCAACAAGCTGGGGCGCGAGCTGCACAGCTTCGATGTCTTCCTTGATGCCTTGCCGGAGGAGGTGGCGCGCAAGGTGGCCCATGACAATTTCCTCGCCATCCTTCCCGCCAAAAGTCGCCCTTAGCAGGCCCCAGTCTGTCATCAGCCTGTCACGCCTGCTTCATAAGCTCGCGCCATCTCAATCAAGGAGCGCGATATGCACCTCACTCGTTTAAGCGCATTGGCGGCGCTGATGATCTTCACTGGCCTGGCCAGTGCCGAAGTCCGTGTTGAAGGACCGGTGGAATACGGCGTGTTCGAAGGGCCCAAGGCCGAGCTGCAATCGGGGGAGCGGGTGCTGCGCCGCAGCAACGAGAAGATCCAGCAAACCTCGGTGGTGCCCGCCAAGCTGGGGACCAAGTTCGGTATGCGTTACCAGTTGCTGGGCAAGGTGGCCGAGGATCAGCCCCTGACTCTGCTCTACCTGACTCCGGGCATCCGTACCCCGGACGGGGCGCGCCACGACAAGTTCGAGATCACCCAGAAACTGGTACCCAATGCTCCTCAGGATGTGATGGCCTACGAATTCACGGAGAACCATGAAGTGGTGCCCGGCGAATGGCACTTCATGGTCTTTCAGGGCGACCGTTTGTTGGCAGAACAGCGATTTTCTGTGCGCTGAATCGTTTTACGCCCAAGTATTGGAGTGCTAGGGCGTTTTGATATCACGTTTTTGTCTTACGCAATTTTCCAACGGCCCGATACCGTCTAAGAGCACCCTGCTGCAAGTTCTTGCAGCGCTCTAGGAAGGAGCCAGAGGAATGAGCCTTAGAAGTCTCAATATCGCGCCGCGCGCAGGCCTGGGTTTCGGCTTGCTGGCGCTGATGGTGTTTGCCCTCGGGGCATTCGCCCTGATGCAGATGGCCAATATGCGCCAGCAGTCCGATGAAGTGGAAAGCAATTGGCTGCCCAGCGTCATGTTCGTCGGTGACATGAGTCAGGACCTGCTGCGCATCCGTGCCCTGACCCTGCGTCTACTGATCAATCGCGACCCGCAAGCGATTGTCCAGAACGAAAAAAAGATCAACGACATCAAGACTGGCCTGGGTGTTGCCCAGGGGCGCTATGAGTCATTGATCGTGCTGCCCCAGGAACGGGTCCTGTTCGATCGTTTCAAGGCCATTGAGAAGCAGTACCTGCAGCGCCAGGCCCAGGTCATGGCCTTTTCCAGCCAGAACCAGCTGGAAGAGGCGATCAAGGTGGTCAATGGCGAAATGAATCAATTGGCCGATGACATGGCGGCGACCCTGCATGAACTGGTCGAGTTGAACAAGCAGAGCGCGACCCAGGCCACGGACCTGGCCCAGGCCGTGTTCAGCAAGTCGCGGGTCTGGGTGGTGGGCATGATCGCGGTGGCGGCGCTGGTGACCATTGGCCTGGCATTGTTGCTGACCCGCAGCATCGTCCTGCCCCTGGCCCAGTCCCTGAGTGTCGCCGAGGTGGTGGCCGGCGGCGACCTGACGGGTGACATCACGGTGGTTGGCAAGGATGAACCGGCGCGACTGTTGCAGGCGCTCAAGGCCATGCAGCACAGCCTGCGGGAAACCATCCGGCGCATTTCCGACTCTTCCAGCCAGTTGGCCTCCGCCTCGGAAGAGCTCAGTTGCGTGACCGAGGATGCGACCCGGGGCCTGCATCAGCAGAGCCTGGAAATCGAGCAGGCGGCCACTGCGGTGAATCAGATGACCGCCGCGGTGGAGGAGGTGGCCAGCAATGCCGTGGCCACCTCCGAAGCCTCTCGGGAGTCGGACCGGATCGCCCAGCATGGGCGTGAGCAGGTGCATCAGACGGTGCTCTCCATCGAGTTGCTGGCCGAGGATGTGACGACCAATGCCAGCCAGGTGGAAGACCTGGCACAGAAGGTCTATGGCATCAGCAAGGTGCTGGATGTGATTCGCTCCATCGCCGAACAGACCAACCTGCTGGCACTGAACGCGGCCATCGAGGCTGCGCGAGCCGGGGATGCCGGGCGCGGGTTTGCCGTGGTGGCGGACGAAGTGCGGGCCCTGGCCCATCGGACTCAGCAGTCGACCCAGGAAATCGAGCAGATGATTGGCGGGATCCAGCAAGGCACCGACCAGGCGGTCAGTTCCATGCAGCACAGCAACAGCCGGGCCCGCTCGACCCTGGAAGTGGCCAAGGCGGCAGGTCAGGCGCTGGAGGAAATCGCTTCGGCCTTCACCCTGATCAACGAGCGCAATATCGTGATTGCCAGTGCCTCGGAGCAGCAGGCCGCGGTGGCGCGGGAAGTGGATCGCAATCTGATGAACATCCGCGATCTGGCGCTGCAGACCTCGGCGGGGGCCAACCAGACCAGCGCCGCCAGCCAGGAGCTGTCGCGGCTGGCGGTGGATCTGAACACCATGGTGGCGCGTTTCTCGGTGTGAGGCACTTTCGCTGGCAAGCAGGCTCGTGCAGGTTGCTTGGGCGTCGGCTTACCGGCGAACGCCAGGCGAAAAAAAGCCCCGAACCAGTCGGGGCTTTTTCATTCGGCGAAGCGGCGGGGCTTACTTGCCCTGCCAGCGTTTCAGCACCAGGGTAGCGTTGGTGCCACCGAAGCCGAAGCTGTTGCTCATCACGGTGTTGATGGTGGCGTCTTCGCGAGTCTTGGTCAGGATCGGCATGTCGGCCACTTCCGGGTCCAGCTCGTCGATGTTGGCCGAACCGGCCATGAAGTTGCCTTCCATCATCAGCATGCAGTAGATCGCTTCGTGAACGCCGGCGGCGCCCAGGGAGTGACCCGACAGGCTCTTGGTGGAGCTGATGGCTGGAGCCTTGTCGCCGAACACTTCACGCACGCCCTTCATCTCGGCAACGTCGCCGACCGGAGTCGAGGTGCCGTGGGTGTTCAGGTAGTCGATCGGTGCGTCGACGGTGGACATGGCCATCTGCATGCAGCGGATTGCGCCTTCGCCGCTTGGAGCCACCATGTCGTAGCCATCGGAAGTGGCGCCGTAGCCGACGATTTCCGCGTAGATCTTCGCGCCACGGGCCAGAGCGTGTTCCAGCTCCTCGACCACCACCATGCCGCCACCGCCGGCGATGACGAAACCGTCACGCTTGGCGTCATAGGCGCGGGAGGCTTTTTCCGGGGTTTCGTTGTACTGGGTGGACAGGGCGCCCATGGCGTCGAACAGGAACGACTGGGTCCAGTGCTCTTCTTCACCGCCACCGGCGAAGACGATGTCCTGCTTGCCCATCTGGATCTGTTCCATGGCGGTACCGATGCAGTGAGCACTGGTGGCGCAGGCAGAAGCGATGGAGTAGTTCAGGCCCTTGATCTTGAACGGCGTGGCCAGGCAGGCGGAAACGGTGCTGCTCATGGTCCGCGTTACACGGTACGGGCCAACGCGCTTGACGCCTTTCTCGCGCAGGATGTCCAGTGCTTCCATCTGGTTCAGGGTCGAAGCGCCGCCGGAGCCGGCGATCAGGCCGGTGCGGGGGTTGGACACTTGCTCTTCGCTCAGGCCGGAGTCGGCGATGGCGTCTTTCATGGCCAGGTAGGCGTAAGCCGCTGCGTGGCCGACGAAGCGATAGATCTTGCGATCGATCAGTTCTTCAAGATTCAGGTCAATGGAGCCGGAAACCTGGCTACGCAGACCCATTTCGGCATATTCCGGGTTGAAGCGGATGCCAGGGCGACTTGCACGCAGGTTAGCGGAGACGGTCTCTTTGTCATTGCCCAGGCACGAAACAATGCCCAGACCAGTGATAACGACGCGGCGCATGCGGATAACCCTTAGAAGTTGTCAGTTGAGGTAAACACGCCGACCCGGAGGCCTTCGGCGGTATAGATTTCGCGGCCGTCAACGCTGACCGAACCATCGGCGATGGCCATGTTCAGCTTGCCCTTGAGCACGCGCTTGATGTGAATGTTATAGGTGACTTTTTTCGCGGTCGGCAGTACCTGGCCGAAGAATTTCACTTCCCCCGAACCCAGGGCGCGGCCGCGGCCCGGCAGGCCTTGCCAGCCGAGGAAAAAACCGACCAGTTGCCACATGGCATCCAGGCCCAGGCAGCCCGGCATCACCGGATCGCCTTCGAAGTGGCAAGCGAAGAACCACAGGTCTGGAGTGATATCCAGCTCAGCGACCAATTCACCTTTACCGTACTTGCCACCCTCTTCGCTGATATGGGTGATGCGATCCACCATCAGCATGTTGGGGGCGGGCAGTTGCGCGTTACCTGGGCCGAACAGCTCACCGCGACTGCAGCGCAGCAGGTCTTCCCGAGTAAAGGCGTTTTGTTTGGTCATGCGAGCTCCTCAATAGTCCCGTGCGGCAGGGTTGGGCAATCTTCCCGGCCGATCGAAGCGTTCATGCCTCGAGCCGGCAGCCTACTCATAGACTATTGCGTTGTAGTGAAAGTCACAGCGCAAAGGGCATGAATGTACACTTGTGCACTGAAATTTTTTTTGAGGGCCTTTTCGGGGCCCGTCGGGTGCCTAAGACTGCCGCACTTTCGCCCGTCACGCCAGTCGCACCTGTTGGAAAATAGCCTGTTACTGCACCCAACGTTGGAGAATTTGCTGCAGATCAGCCCGCTTGAACGGCTTGGCCAGGTAGTCGTTCATGCCCGCCGCCAGGCAGGCCTCACGGTCGCCCTGCAAGGCGTTGGCGGTCAGGGCGATGATCGGTAAATCAGCGCAGCCGGGCAGTTGGCGGATCTGCCGGGTGGCTTCGTAGCCGTCGACCAGTGGCAGTCGGCAGTCCATCAGAATGGCCTCGAAAATCAGGCTTTCGGCGCTGCGTACCGCCTGGGCGCCGTCGGTGACGATGCTGACGGTGAAGCCCAGGCTGCGCAACATGGCCTGGATCACGGTCTGGTTCACCGGGTTGTCCTCCACCAGTAGCACGTTGCGGCCTTCGCCCTGGTGAGCGGCGGTGTTCACTCGCGGCGCCAGCACGGGCAGGCTTTGCTGAAACAGCGCCAGGGGGATTTCCAGGGTGAACACCGAGCCCTGGCCTTCCTCGCTCTGGGCCCGCAGGGTGCCGCCCATGCGTTCAGCCAGGGTCCGGGCGATAGGCAGGCCCAGGCCCGTGCCGCCGTAGCGTCGGGAAATCGAGCTGTCGGCCTGCTGGAATGCATCGAACATCAGCTCCAGGCTGGCCGGGCTGATGCCGATCCCGCTGTCGCGCACCGAGCAGGTGAACCACAGGAGTTCGTGATCCAGGGCCTGCCACTGGGGTTCGATGGTGACGCTGCCTTGTTCGGTGAACTTCAGCGCGTTGCCGATCAGGTTGACCAGGATCTGGCGGATTCGCGTCGGGTCGCCCTTGACCTGCAGCGACTCCATGCCCGGCGGCAGCCGCAGTTGCAGGTCCAGGCCTCGTTGCAATGCGCTGTGCTGGAAGGCCTGGGCGCAGCTGCTGATCAACTCGGCGAGGTTGAACGGAATGTGTTCCAGCTCCAGGGCCGAGCGTTCGATGCGCGAGAAGTCGAGGATGTCATTGATCACCTTCAGCAGGTGCTCGGTGGACTCCGAGGCCAGTGCCGCGTACTCGCTCTGCTCTTGGGTCATCTCGGTGGTTTCCAGCAATTGCAGCATCCCCAGTACGCCGTTCATCGGGGTACGCAGCTCATGGCTCATCATCGCCAGGAAGTCCGATTTGGCCTTGTTCGCCCGCTCGGCATCTTCCCGGGTCTGGATCAGTTGTGACATTGCCTGTTGCTGCTCACGGCTAGCCAGTTCCAGGCCGGCGGCGAGGTTGTTGATATGTCGCGCCAGATTGCCCAGCTCGCCGTCGTCGACAATCGGCAGCGGCGTCTTGAAGTCGCCTTCCTGAATCGCCTTCACCGCGTGGCCCATGGCGCTGATGGGTTGCGCCAGGCCGGCCGCCAGGCGTCGGGCCAGGAAGAAGGTGAAGAGCAGGGCGAACAGGGCGAGAATCCCGGCCTTGAGGAGGATTTCCTGTTGACGCTGGCTGAAGGCGTCATTGGACATGCCGACAATGACCCGCCCCAGGTAACCGTCGCCCTGGGGGCTCAGGCTGGCGGGATCATTCTGCAGAAAGTCGTTGTGCACCTGAATGCGCTGCAAGCGCACCGGCGCCTGGAAGACCTTGATCTGCTGGGCATGGTTGTGACTGGCGGACGGCTGCTCGACATACACCAGGATGTTGTTGGCACTGTCCTGGACTTCCAGAAAGTGCACATGAGGCGTGGCCAGAGTGGCTTGCAACAGGCTTTCCAGGCCCTCGTTGTTGCCGGAGATCACCCCGTACTCAGTGGCCGGGGCCAACTGGTTGGCGATCAGTTGGCCGGTATGGTTCAACTCCTGGCGCAGATCCTGGAGGCGCACGAAGGTGAAAAAGCTGATCAGCAGCAGAGTCAGGAGCAGGGCCGGGCCCAGGCTGATGAGCTGAGTGCGGGTCTGGATATCCCACCGGCGACGCAATGTCATGGGCGTTTCTCTCCTTCACTCAACTGGTGCGCGACGGCTTGCGGGTCGATTTCCTCGATGCCCAGGGAGCGTGCCACCTGTGGATTGCTCAGTACTTTGAAGGCCGCCGGGTACAGCTCCCTGGGCCAGTGGGCTGGTGCTTGATCCAGCAGGCTGTCCAGGGTCTGCAGCCAGTCCTGCTGGTCGCTGTAGGTGCTGGCCAGGCTGCCGGCCCTGACGAAGCCGGCATTGGGCCCGATCAGCGCCTGTTGCCGGGCGTAGCTGCTCAGCAGCAGGTTCTTCACGGTTTTCGGGTTGTACAGCTTGGGGTCGTCCAGGCCCAGCAGCACCTGGCTGTTGCGCAACAGGTTTTGCAGCGGACGGCTGTCATTGGTGCTGTCCCAGGGTTCGGCGACGATTTCCATTTCCATGGATTGCGCTGCGTCGCGCAGTTCCCTGAGCAGGAACTGGCTGTCCTCGCTGTACAGCACGCCGATCCGGCGCACTTGGGGCAGCACCTTGTGGATCAGCCGCAGTTGGCGGCTCAAGGGCGGGTCGCTCCAGAGCAGGCTGAGTTTGGGGTGAGGCGCGCCTTGCAGGCGCTGCTGGGCCTGCAGGCGGCTGATCCGCAGGACCAGGGTGGCCGGCCCTTGCGGGTCTTGCAGGCGCCAGTCGAGGCTTTGCGGGTCCAGCAGGATCAGGCGCGTGGCTGCGGGCAGTTGGCTCGGTGCCGGCAGTTGTGCCAAGGGCACGAAGCGCACCTGGTCCTGAGGCCGCTGGGTGGCCAGTTCCTCGGTGAAGGTGCGCACGCTGTCGCTGCCTTCACTGGCGGTCAGCAACACGTCGGCTGCCCGCAGCGGAGTCGCCAGCAGCATGCCCAGGAGGATCAGGCAGATACCGAGACAGCGATGAATGCCCAGGGCCTTCCAGGGCCCGCGCTGGCCCATGCTAGAACTCCAGCTCGGCACTGAGGTAGGCCACGTGCCGTGAGTCGTAGAGGTTGTCGGCGAAGGTGGTGGGCTCATGGTCAAGCCGCTGTTGCAGCGTGCCTGCCAGTTCCAGGCTGGCCTTGCCCAGGGCCAGGCGCTTGGCAATGCGGGTGTCGATGCGCTGGAAGCGGTAGCCGTTGAGGGCGTTGTCACCATAGTAGAAGAGGGCGCTGGACCAGCCCTGGCCCCAATTGCGCAGCCAGCCGGCAGAACCGCTGTTGCTGGCGGTCAGGTGCTGGTCCAGGCGATTGCTGGCTTGCGCGTGGACATAGGCGTAGGTCAGGCGCAGGCGGTCGGCGCGGCTCAGTTGCCAGTCCAGCTGGCCCTCGGTGCCGGAGAAGCGCGCCGAATTGTTGTTGCTGGCGATGTACTGGTTGTTGCGCAGCGGTTCGCTGATCATTCCGCTGATTTCGTCGTAGAACAGCTTGATGTCCAGATTCAGTGCCTGGTCGCTGAAATAGCCGTTGTAGCCCAGCTCCCGAGAGCGCATGTGCTCTTGGTCAAGATTGCCGGGGCCACGGGTCCTGACGAAGTACTGGGCGCTGTTCTGGCCGTAGACCGGAGCGCTCAGACCGGTGACCCGGTAGCTCCAGTTGACGTTGTTCTCGAACATGTCCGCAGAGCGGATGGCTTCCGAATACACCGCGCGCAGCCCGTGGCGCGGGTTGATCAGGTAGTTGACGGCGATCCGTGGCGTCAGCGAGTTGCCGGTCAGCTGGGTGTCTTCGTACATAGCCCCGCCCTGGATCAGCCAGTGTTCGCTGGCCCGCCACTCCAACTGGCCGAACAGGCGCCAGGTGGTGTCGTCGAGGGTGCCGTTGAAGTAGGTTTCGGAGTCGGCCCGGTCGTAACGATAGTTCATGCCGCTGACCAGCCGCAGGTTATCGCTGAGGCTCAGGGTGTCCTGCAACTCCAGGTCGTAGCGGGTCTCCCGGGCGCTCTGGTCGATATTGCCGCAGACGGTTTGCTTGCCGCCGGCGTTCCACTGGGTGAGGACCTGCTGGGCTATGGCCTGCTCGGCGGGAGATCCCGGGGGCGGGGCACCGGCATCGCTGAAACCTTTGATGCCGCGCGCCAGGCGCTCGGCGTAATTCGGATTGATTTGCCACAGGCGGGTCAGCTCGGGGCTGAAGGAAATCGCCGCGTCACAGGCGCGCCAAGTCTGCTGGCGATCCCAGTGCTGGGCCGAGCCCTGGACATAAAGGCTGTGCTGCGGATTGAGTTCCAGGTTCCAGCGCAGTGACCCGGCGTAGTCCTTGGCCACCACATCGGAGTTGTTGCCCTGTTGGGACACGCCATAGAACACCGGCTTGTAGGTATAAGGTCGCTGGTTGGTGCCTTCCTTGGCGTTCAATTGCCAATCGATGCTCTGCTGTTCATTGAGCATCTGGCTCACCGACAGACTGACGCGATTCAAGCGCCTGCTGTCGCGGTAGTCCGAACCGTCGAGGCGGCTGTCGAAGCCATCGTCTTCCTGCCCCGACAACGACAGCCGCAGGTCGCCGCTTTCCCAGCCGGTGCCCTGGCTGGCGTACCAGTCGTTGATACCGCGCTGGCCCCTGGTCACCTTGAAGCGCGTGCCGTGGCTGTTGGCGGGTGAGCGGGTAATGATGTTGACCACCGCCATCAGTGCGTTGGCGCCGTAGCTGACGGTGTTGGGGCCGCGAAACACTTCGATGCGCTCGATGTCTTCCATGGCTACCGGAATATCGCTCCAGTCCACCGTGGCCAGACCTGCGCGATACACCGAGCGCCCATCGATCAGTACCTGCATGCGCCGGGCTTCGCTGGCGTTGGTGCCGTGGTAGTTGACCGTGGCCTGATTGCCGCTGATGGCGCCGACCATCATCCCCGGCACCAGGCGCAGCAGTTCGCTGATGTCCCGCGCGCCGCTGGCCTTGATCAGTTCATTGTCGAGCACCGTCATGCTGCCGGGGACGGCGGCTGGGGATTGCTTCAGGCGCGTGGCGGTGAGGACCTCGGGCAGGGCGCTGCCATCCATGAACAAATCGTCGGCCAGCACTGGGTAGCCGAACAACATGCCCAGCAGCAGCGACAGACGAAGAGGTGAGGGGCCAATGGACACGGCACAGCCTTGAATCTTGAAAGATGGCGCGCATGTTAACCGAGACAGTCGAGTTTTCCAGTCGATAAGCCCGACATTCCCCGAATGAGTCCACCCGTTCCCGACAGATCGTCTGAATGGCCGCTGGGGCTGGTGGTGGGGAAACCGCCCCGTATAATGCCGCCATCGCCACTGCTATGGATAAACGGATTGCATATGACACAACAGCGCCCTATTGCGGTCCTGGGAGGCGGAAGTTTTGGTACCGCCGTGGCCAATCTGCTGGCCGAGAACGGTCACCCGGTGCGGCAGTGGATGCGTGACCCCGAACAGGCCGAGGCCATTCGGGTCAATCGCGAGAATCCGCGCTATCTCAAGGGCATCAAGATTCATCCGGCAGTGGAGCCGGTCACCGATCTGCTGGCCACCCTGAATGACAGTGACCTGTGCTTTGTCGCCTTGCCTTCCAGCGCCCTGCGCTCGGTACTGGCCCCCCACGCACAACTGTTGAGCGGCAAGATGCTGGTCAGCCTGACCAAGGGCATCGAGGCCCAGACCTTCAAACTGATGAGCGAGATCCTCGAGGATATCGCCCCGCAAGCGCGGATCGGCGTGCTCTCTGGGCCCAATCTGGCCCGCGAAGTGGCCGAGCACGCCCTGACCGCCACCGTGGTCGCCAGCGAAGACGAAGAACTGTGCCAGCAGGTCCAGGCTGTGTTGCATGGCCGGACGTTCCGCGTCTATGCCAGTGCTGACCGCTTTGGCGTGGAGCTGGGCGGAGCGCTGAAGAACGTCTACGCGATCATCGCCGGCATGGCGGTGGCCCTGGGCATGGGGGAAAACACCAAGAGCATGCTGATTACCCGCGCGCTGGCGGAAATGACCCGCTTTGCCGTGAGCCAGGGTGCCAATCCCATGACCTTTCTCGGTCTGGCGGGTGTCGGTGACCTGATCGTCACCTGTTCCTCGCCCAAGAGCCGCAACTATCAGGTGGGCTTTGCCCTGGGCCAGGGCCTGAGCCTGGAAGAGGCGGTGACGCGTCTTGGCGAAGTGGCGGAGGGCGTTAACACCCTCAAGGTGCTCAAGGTCAAGGCTCAGGAGTTGGGGGTCTACATGCCGCTGGTAGCCGGCCTGCATGCGATCCTGTTCGAAGGGCGTACGCTTAATCAGGTGATCGAGCTCTTGATGCGCGGCGAGCCGAAAACCGACGTCGATTTTATCTCCACCAGCGGATTCAACTGAGTAGCACAGGAGCCAGACATGAACGATACGAATTCCGAAGCCAAATACGAATCCATCCTCCTGCGCGTGCTGTGGATGCTGGTGTTCGTGATGGTGTGGCAGGTGGCGCAGTTTCTCCTTGGTGCCCTGGTCCTGGTGCAGCTTGTTTATCGGTTGATCTACGGCGCTCCCAATGCCGGCCTGATGAACTTCGGTGACAGCCTGAGCCAGTTCCTGGCTCAGATCGGCCGTTTCGGCAGCTTCCATACCGAACAGAAACCCTGGCCGTTCTCGGATTGGCCAACCCCACGAGCACCTGAAGGGGAGGCTCCCCATAGCGTGCCGCCAGCCCCCCATCCGGTGCGCGATGAGGAGCCCAAGCTGTGAAACTGTGGGTCCTGCGCCATGGCCAGGCCGAATCCCACGCGCCCACCGATGCCCAGCGCAATCTCACCGCCCACGGCCGTGAGGAAGTGCTGGGCAGCGCCGCGCAACTGATTGGCCAGCCCATCAGCGCAATCATCGCCAGCCCTTATGTACGAGCCCAGCAAACGGCCCAGCTGGTACGTGAGGCCCTGGGGTTCGAAGCAGAGATCCGCACCGTGCCCTGGCTGACGCCGGAGGCCAATCCGCTGCAGGTGCTGCAGCAACTGGACGGTGCGGACAATCTGCTGCTGGTCAGCCATCAACCCCTGGTGGGTAGCCTGATCGGCCTGTTGCAGCATGGCCATCTGCGTGATCCCCAGCCCATGAACACCGCCAGCCTGGCGGAGCTGGAAGGCGACTGGCCTCTGGCGGGGCTGATGACCCTTAACGGCGTCAAGCACCCTTGATGCTGGCGGCGGCCAGGGAATCCCCTGGCCGTCATGACCTTTTGCCCCCGCTCGGTATCGGGTCGTGATCCGCTACATTTCTTAACTTGCAGCGCTCCTTTGTGCGTGGAATAGTCAGCCAAGCAAGTGCTTGGTTGGTGTCGCGAACAGAATAAAAACAAAGGAGCGAGTCATGGCTGCTGCTTTTCGTTTGCCGCTGCAAGTGTTCTACGAGCGCGAAGCTCGTCATCCCCAGCAACGTTTCCTGGTGCAGCCCAGCGCCGGAGGGCAGGTGCAGACGTTGAGCTGGTTCGACGTCGGCCAGCAGGCCCGTCGTGCCGCCCAGTGGCTACGGGAACGGCAGCTGGCTCCTGGCAGCCACATTGCAATCATTGGCAAGAACTCCGCGCACTGGATCATCAGCGACCTGGCGATCTGGATGGCCGGGCATGTGTCGGTGCCGCTGTATCCCAACCTCACAGCCGATTCGGTGGCCCAGGTGCTGGAGCACTCCGAGTCGGCCCTGGCATTCATCGGCAAGCTTGATGACTGGCCGGGCATGGCCCCGGGGTTGAAGCCCGGGTTGCCCACCATCCGTCTGCCGCTGGGCCCCGAGGGGCATTTCGATTTCGACTGGGAACAGGTGCAGCGTAGCGAGCCCCTGGCGGATAGCCCTTGCCCGCCTGCGGATCAACTGGCCACCATCATCTACACCTCCGGCACCACCGGCCTGCCCAAGGGCGTGATGCACAGTTTCGGCAACCTGGGCTTTGCCGCCAGCCACGGCGTCGGGCTTTTCGGCCTGGGCCCCGAGGATCGGTTGCTGTCCTACCTGCCGTTGTGTCATGTGGCCGAACGCATGTTCGTCGAGATGGCGGCGATCTACACCGGGCAGACCGTGTTCTTTGCCGAAAGCCTCGACACTTTCCTGATTGACCTGCAGCGGGCCCGGCCCACTGCACTGTTTGGCGTGCCGCGGATCTGGACCAAGTTCCAGATGGGGGTGTACAGCAAGGTGCCGGCCAAGCGTCTGGATTTTCTTTTGGGCCTGCCTTTTATCGGCAGGCGCGTCGGTCACAAGGTGCTGGCCGGATTGGGGCTAGACGCATTGCGCGTGGCCTTGTCGGGCGCGGCGCCGGTACCCCAGACCCTGTTGCATTGGTATCGCCGCCTGGGCCTGGACGTGCTGGAGGTTTACGGCATGACCGAAAGCTGCGGTTATTCCCATATCGGGCGGTCCGGGGAGCATGTTCCGGGCTGGATCGGCCGGCCCTGCCCGGAGGTCGAAGTGCGTATCGATGAGGCGGGGGAGGTCCAGGTGCGCAGCGGGGCCACCATGCTGGGGTATTACAAGGACCCGCAGAAAACGGCGGAAACCATCACCGAGGATGGTTTTTTGCGCACGGGGGACAAGGGGGAGCAGGATGCTGCCGGCAATTTGCGCCTGACTGGCCGGCTCAAGGAAATCTTCAAGACCAGCAAGGGCAAGTATGTGGCCCCGGCCCCCATCGAGAATCGCCTGGCGGTGCATGCCCATATCGAGCAGGTGTGTGTGGTGGGCGATGGCTTGAGCGCGCCCCTGGGGTTGTGTGTGCTTTCGGCGGCCGGCTTGCAGGCTGCTGGCGGCAGCTCCCGGGAAGGGCTGCACAGCAGCCTGGAAAGTCTCCTGGTTCAGGTCAACGGCAGTCTGGACAAACACGAGCGTTTGCATCGGCTAGTGGTGGTCAAGGACAACTGGGCCGTGGAGAACGGCTTTCTGACCCCGACCCTGAAGATCAAGCGCAATGTGATCGAAGCCACCTATGGCGGGAGTTTTCAAACCTGGAGCGAGCGTGGCGAAGCCGTGCTGTGGCAGGATTGATCGACAAGAACAACCCGAGAGAAGGAAGCGGCGATGAGTCTGTGGCGTACCACTCCGAACATCGAACAACTGAACGCAATCCAGAAGAACACCATCGGCGAAGTGCTGGATATTCGCTTTGAGTCCTACGACGAGGAGTCGTTGACGGCGAGCATGGTCATCGACCATCGCACCCACCAGCCCTATGGCTTGTTGCATGGCGGCGCGTCGGTGGTGCTGGCGGAAAGCGTCGGCTCCATGGCCAGCTATCTGTGCATCGATGCCAGCCAGTTCTATTGCGTGGGCCTGGAGATCAATGCCAACCACCTGCGGGGCTTGCGCAGCGGTCGGGTGACAGCGGTAGCCAGGGCCATTCATATCGGGCGAACTACCCATGTCTGGGACATCCGCTTGAGCAGTGATGAAGGCAAGGCCAGTTGCGTCTCGCGCCTGACCATGGCCGTGGTGCCGCTGGGACAGAAACCGCCGGTGGCTTGAAACAACGGGTCATAGGCTGAGCCCGGGTGTCAGCATTCCTGTCCGTTACGGTCATTGCCCTGGTACGGGGCCTTGCGGACAATCGTTGTTGGTTTGGTGGATGGATGAGTCGGTATGTCGCAACAGGTGTTTTTCGCTCACGCCAATGGGTTTCCCTCCGGGACTTACGGCAAGTTGTTCGCTGCCCTGGCGCCTGAGTTCCAGGTCAGCCATTTGCAGCAGCACGCCCATGACCCGCGTTTTCCGGTGGACGATAACTGGCGCAGCCTGGTGGACGAATTGATTCACCACCTGCAACAGCAGGCCCAGCCGGTATGGGGCGTCGGACATTCATTGGGCGGGGTGTTGCACTTGCATGCGGCCTTGCGTTGTCCGGAACTGTATCGGGGCGTGGTCATGCTCGATTCCCCGGTGCTGACCCGTGCCGATCAATGGGTGATCCGCGCCGCCAAGCGGTTTGGTTTCATCGACCGCTTGACTCCCGCCGGGCGCACTCTGGGACGTCGTGAGGAATTTGCCGATATCGAAGCGGCCCGCAGCTACTTCTCGCGCAAGACCCTGTTTCGCGCGTTCGATCCGGACTGTCTGGACGCGTATTTGCAGCATGGCCTGCAGCAAGTGGGCGACCGCCTGCGGTTGCGCTTCGATCCGGCTACCGAGATCAGCATCTATCGCGGCGTGCCCCACACCAGCCCTGGCAGCGCCCGCCAGCTAAAGGTGCCCCTGGCGGTGGTGCGGGGGCAGCAGAGCCGGGTAGTGATGCGTCATCACACCAGTGCAGTGGGGCGCATGCCCCATGGGGAATCGCTGACCATGCCCGGCGGCCACATGTTTCCTCTTGAACGGCCCACTGCCACGGCGGCCTTGCTCAAGGAGCTGTTCAGCCGCTGGGACGATCGCCAGCAACGGAGTTGTGCATGAGCCATACCGTCGAGGAAGTGCGCCTGAGTCTGCCCCACATCGAACTGGCGGCTCATCTGTTCGGGCCCGAGGACGGTTTACCGGTCATCGCCCTGCACGGCTGGCTGGACAACGCCAACAGCTTTGCCCGGCTGGCGCCCAAGCTCAAAGGTCTGCGTATCGTTGCCCTGGACCTGGCCGGCCATGGTCATTCCGGGCATCGCCCCCTGGGGGCCGGCTATGCCTTGTGGGACTACGTGTACGACGTGCTGCAAGTCGCTGAACAGCTGGGCTGGAAGCGTTTCGCCCTGATGGGCCATTCCCTGGGGGCGATCGTATCCCTGGTGCTGGCGGCCGCGCTGCCGGAGCGGGTCAGCCACCTGGCCTTGATCGACGGGGTCATTCCACCGACCGCCAAGGGCGAGGACGCCGCCGAACGCCTGGGCATGGCCCTGCAGGCGCAAATCAACCTGCAGGACAAGAGCAAACCGGTCTATCGCACTCTGGAACGGGCCATCGAAGCACGGATGAAGGGACTGGTCGCGGTCAGTCGCGAGGCTGCCGAGCTGCTGGCCCAGCGTGGCCTGATGCCGGTTGCCGGTGGCTACACCTGGCGCAGTGACAGTCGCCTGACCCTAGCCTCGCCGCTGCGGCTGACCGAGGAACAGGCCATGTCCTTCGTCCAGCGTGTCAGTTGTCCAACTCAACTGGTGGTAGCAGCCGATGGCATGTTGGCCAGGCATGAAGCGCTGTTGCAGCGTCTACCCTTTAGCCGTGAGCAGCTGCCAGGCGGCCACCATCTGCATCTCAACGATGAGACCGGTGCCCGCTTTGTCGCAGACTGTTTCAATCGGTTTTTCGCCGTTCCTTGACTTGACGGGGTCAACTGTCGAGGCTGGGCGGGTTGAAATGGGAGACAACCATGATAGATCTGTACACCGCTGCGACCCCCAATGGCCACAAGGTTTCCATCCTGCTCGAAGAGCTCGGCCTGCCCTATACCGTGCACGCCCTGAGTTTCGACAAGCGGGAGCAAAAGGCGCCAGCGTTTTTGAAGATCAATCCCAATGGACGTATTCCGGCCATCGTCGATCGCGACAATGGTGATTTCCCCGTATTCGAATCTGGCGCGATCCTGGTGTACCTGGCCGAGCGCAGTGGCCAGTTGCTGCCCGCCGACCCCAAGGGCCGCTCCATCGTCATGCAATGGCTGATGTTCCAGATGGGCGGGGTGGGGCCCATGCAGGGCCAGGCCAACGTATTCTTCCGTTATTTCCCGGAAAAGCTCCAGGGCGCCATCGACCGCTACCAGCATGAAACCCGGCGCCTGTACGAGGTGCTCGATACTCGTCTGCAGCAGGTCGAATACCTGGCCGGGGACTACAGCATTGCCGATATCGCCACCTTCCCCTGGGTGCGCGGTCATGAATGGTCCGGTGTCTCGGTACAGGGATTGCCGGCCCTGCAACGCTGGATGGCGGCCCTGGAGGCCCGGCCTGCGGTCCAGCGCGGCTTGCAGGTTCCGCAGCGCAATGATGACGCCAGCGTCGTCAAAGGCGCCCAGGCCATGCTTATCCGATGAGAGTGTTCATGCGTTCAATCAGTGCTTTGAGCTTGGCCTTGTTAAGCTCGCTGGCGCTTGCCGCCGATCTGCCGGGCAGTCATGACCTGCCTTTGGTTCCCCGTCTGACCGACGCACAAATCGTCGACTACCGCCCCGAAGTGGAGCAGGAGCGCGTCTACCCCTTGGGGTCGGTCCGCAGGATCAGCGGCCAGCTGCGTTTTGACGGACAGGTCAATGCCAGGGGCAAACTCACCGCCATTACCTACCAATTACCCGCCGAGCGCACCTCCAACGAGGCCTTCACCCTGGCCCGGGAGGCCCTGCAGAAGCAGGGGGCCGAGCTGTTGTTCTGGTGCCAGGCCAGGGATTGCGGCGAGAGCAGCCTGTGGGCCAATCAAGTGTTCGGCAACGCCAAGCTGTACGGCGCCGATGAGCAGCAGGCCTATCTGCTGTTGCGCCTGGCGGAGCCCCAGGAGAACACCCTGGTGGCCTTGTATAGCATCACCCGGGGTAATCGCCGGGCCTACCTCCATGTGGAACAGTTTGATGCTGCAGCGCCTCTGGGCGACCTGCTGCCCACCTCGGCGACCTTGCTACGGCAGCTGAAGGACACGGGAAAACTGGATCTGCCAAAACTCGCGGACCCCCAGCCCGTCTGGCTCAATCTGCTCTCTCGTGGCTTGAATCTGGACACCACGATGCGGATCAGCCTGTCCGGCAAGCAGGCTGAAGCCTGGCGCCAGGCCCTGATCAGCCAGGGCGTGCTGGCCACGCGCATGGAGACCGGCAACACCGAAGTGACCGGCTTGCACGTCGAACGGCTGCGTTAAGCTGTTTCAGGCGGCCCGCATTCGCGGGTTCGCCTACTCTTCTCTGATTCTTCTTGCGCGAGACATTTCATGCCCAATAACGATCGCCTGCTGGTGCAGATCCTGCTCCTGGTGTTGTTCGGTGCCAGCTTCTGGGTGATGGCGCCTTTCTGGTCGGCGCTGTTCTGGGGCGCGGTGCTGGCCTTTGCCAGTTGGCCTCTGATGCGATTGCTGACCCGTTGGCTCAATGGCCGCGAATCCCTGGCCGCAGCGCTGCTGACCCTGGGCTGGATGGTCCTGGTGGCGGCGCCCCTGGTTTGGCTGGGCCTCAATCTGGCGGACCATGTGCGCGATGCCACGGCCTTTATCAAGGACGTACAGGTGGACGGGCTGCCCGAGGCTCCCGCCTGGCTCGGTGGCTTGCCATTGGTCGGAGAGCGCTTGGTGGCGTTGTGGGACAGCATCGACCAGCAGGGCGCGGCCCTGATGCTGGCGGTCAAGCCGTACCTGGGGCAGGTCGGCAACTGGTTGCTGGCCCGCAGTGCGCAGATAGGCGGGGGCATCCTTGAGCTGACCCTGAGTATTGTCTTCGTGTTTTTCTTCTACCGCGACGGTCCGCGCCTGGCGCTGTTCGTGCACAAGCTGCTGGAACGCCTGATCGGTGACCGGGCCGGGTATTACATCGAACTGGTGGCCGGCACGGTGCAACGGGTGGTCAACGGAGTCATAGGTACCGCAGCGGCCCAAGGCGTGCTGGCGCTGATCGGATTCCTGATTGCCGGCGTTCCCGGGGCGCTGGTGCTGGGTATCGTCACCTTCCTGCTCAGCCTGATTCCCATGGGACCGCCCCTGGTATGGATTCCGGCCACGGCCTGGCTGGCCTGGAAGGGCGAATACGGCATGGCGGTGTTCCTGGGAATCTGGGGCACCTTCATCATCAGCGGCGTCGACAACGTGCTCAAGCCGTATCTGATCAGTCGCGGTGGCAATCTGCCCCTGGTGATCGTGCTGCTGGGCGTGTTCGGCGGCCTGATCGCCTTTGGCTTTATCGGCCTGTTTATCGGGCCGACCCTGCTGGCGGTGGCCTACAGCCTGCTGCTGGACTGGAGTGCCAGCCAGGCCCGGGCCCAGGAACCGCGCTGACGTGCGGATTGCCGCCCCCCGAGGGAGCGGCAAGGGGCCAACAGACGGCGACGTTGACGCTGCTGCCGGGGTTCAACTGATACTGCTTGCTGAGGGTGGCGATCATCTTGCCCAGGGCTTCGGCGATGTTGGCCTGCTGGTTCTGGGCGTCGCTGTCCTGGGTACTTGAGTTTAGTACCCGTCGCTACACAAGGCGCTCAGGGGCGAGGCAGGTGCAACACTGCAGTCAGGCCGCCGCCCGGGGTTTCGTCCAGCAGCAATTGCCCACCCATGCGCTCCGCCGCCTCGCGGGCGATGGTCATGCCCAGGCCGACGCCGCCGGAGTTGCGGTTGCGCGAGCCTTCGAGGCGGAAGAAGGGCTCGAACACGGCCTCACGCTTGTCGGCGGCAATCCCCGGCCCATGATCGATGACCCGGATCAGCAACTGCTCACGGTTGTCTTCCAGGGTCAGGGTGGCCTGCCCGGCATAGCGCAAGGCGTTGTCCAGCAGGTTGTTGAGGCAGGACTGCAGGGCCATCGGCTGCACCAGCAGGGGCGCGCAATGGCCTTGGGCCTGGACGTCGGCGCCCTGGTCCTGGGCGTTCTCGCACAGCGACTCCACCAGCGCCTGCACATCCATCCATTGCGCCGCCTCGCTGGTGCGCTGTTCATGTAGATAGCTGAGGGTGGCATCGAGCATCTTGATCATGTCGTCCAGGTCCTGGCGCATCTGTCCTTGCAGCTTGCTGTCCTCGATCTGTTCCAGGCGCAGCTTGAGGCGTGACAGTGGCGTGCGCAGGTCATGGGACACGGCGCCGAGCATGCGCCCCCGCTGCTGAACCTGTTCCTGTATGCGTTTTTGCATCTGGTTGAAGGCGCTGGCCGCTTGTCGCGCTTCCCGGGGGCCGACTTCTTCCAGGGGCGGGCTGTCGAGATTTTCACTCAGGCGTTCCGCGGCATCGCTGAGGCGCTGGATGGGGCGCGATAGCAGCTTGGCGCCGTACCAGGCGGCGATGATCAAGGAAATGAACTGGAAAGTCAGGGGCACCAGCGGGCCACCGAACCAGGGCCGTGGCGGGCGTCTCGGGAAATGCGGTGGCTGAACTGGAGGCTGGCCATTGTTGAACGTCGCCGAATGGGGCGGCGGCGGTGGGGGCGGTGGTCCGTAATGGTGAAACCAGAAGAACGCCAGCAGGTGGGCGAGTACGATCGCGATCAGCAGGACGCCGAACAGGCGGCCGAACAGCGTATCGAAACGCCCACGCATCAGCCGATATCTCGGGCGTCGAACAGGTAGCCCTCTCCGCGTACCGTCTTGATCAACTGCGGCGATTTCGGATCATCCCCGAGCTTCTGCCGCAGACGCGAGACCAGCAGGTCGATGCTGCGATCAAAGGCTTCGATGGAGCGTCCGCGGGCGGCGTCCAGCAGTTGTTCGCGGCTCAACACCCGGCGCGGGCGTTCGATGAATACCCACAGCAGGCGGAACTCGGCATTGGACAGCGGCACCACCAGCCCATCGGCCGAGATCAGTTGGCGCAGGACGCTGTTCAGGCGCCAGCTGTCGAAGCGGATATTGGCTCGCTGTTCGCTGCGATCATCACGGACCCGGCGCAGGATGGTCTGGATTCGCGCCACCAGCTCTCGGGGTTCGAAGGGCTTGGCCATGTAGTCGTCGGCCCCCAGTTCCAGGCCGATGATGCGGTCGGTGGGTTCGCAGCGGGCGGTGAGCATGAGGATCGGAATATCCGATTCGGTGCGCAGCCAGCGGCACAGGGACAGGCCGTCTTCCCCGGGCAGCATCAGATCCAGTACCACCACGTCAAAGTGTTCGGCCTGCAGGGCCTGGCGCATTGCTGTTCCGTCGGTGACGCCACTGGCATGGATGTTGAAGCGCGCCAGGTAGTCGATCAGCAGTTCGCGGATCGGTACGTCGTCGTCGACGATCAGGGCCCGGGTGTTCCAGCGCTTGTCATCGGCATTGACTGCTGCTTTGGAGTCGTTGAGAGGGGCTGGAGTGTTGTGCATGGGGCGTTCATCTGCCAGGTAGGCTTGCCGCCACTAGAAGGTGACGGCGGGGTTGTGGCTTCAGCATAGGCGTCCGGCCCGGGGGCTGGAAGTGCTGTTCGAGGGTATTGCGGCTGGGGAGGGTAGCGTCGGGGATTGTTGCTGACGTGTCGTCAGTGTATCCGGCTTGATACAAAGTCCGCGTCTCCCGGGGGATTTGTCGGCCGGATCGGCATTCGCGACCACCGTTGAGGATGTTTTACCTTTCATCGGGTCCCGGAGCGCCACGGCTTGCGCTACAATCCGCGCCGATTTCGACTTGCCTGAGAGCCCCTTCATGTCCGCCTGCCAGACTCCTATCATCGTCGCCCTGGATTTCCCCACCCGTGACGCCGCACTGAAACTGGCCGATCAACTGGACCCGAAACTGTGCCGGGTCAAAGTCGGCAAGGAACTGTTCACCAGCTGTGCCGCCGAGATTGTCGGGACCTTGCGTGACAAGGGTTTCGAAGTGTTCCTGGACCTGAAGTTCCACGACATTCCCAACACCACCGCCATGGCGGTCAAGGCTGCTGCGGAAATGGGCGTGTGGATGGTCAACGTGCATTGCTCCGGCGGCCTGCGCATGATGGCTGCCTGCCGCGAGGTGCTGGATCAGCGCACAGGTCCCAAACCGCTGTTGATCGGCGTCACCGTGCTCACCAGCATGGAGCGTGAAGACCTGGCCGGTATTGGCCTGGACATCGAGCCCCAGGAGCAGGTCCTGCGCCTGGCCGCCCTGGCGCAGAAGGCCGGCATGGACGGCCTGGTGTGCTCGGCCCTGGAAGCCCAGGCACTGAAGAGCGCCCATCCGACTCTGCAACTGGTGACCCCGGGGATTCGTCCGGCGGGCAGCGCCCAGGACGACCAGCGGCGGATTCTCACCCCGCGTCAGGCTCTGGACGCAGGCTCCGATTACCTGGTGATTGGTCGTCCCATCAGCCAGGCGGCCGATCCGGCCAAGGCCCTGGCCGACGTAGTGGCCGAACTGGCCCTGTAACACGCCTCCTCTTGCAGGAGCCGGCTTGCCGGCTCCTGCAGGTCAGACCTTCAGTACCAGCTTGCCGAAGTTCTCACCGCTGAACAGCTTGGTCAGCGTTTCCGGAAAGGTCTCCAGGCCTTCGACAATATCCTCCTTGCTCTTGAGTTGCCCCTTGGCCATCCAGCCGGCCATTTCCTGTCCGGCGGCGGCGAACTGCGAGGCGTAGTCCATCACCACGAACCCCTCCATGCGCGCACGGTTGACCAGCAGCGACAGGTAGTTGGCCGGTCCCTTGACCGCTTCCTTGTTGTTGTACTGGCTGATGGCGCCACAGATCACCACCCGGGCTTTGAGGTTCAGGCGGCTGAGCACGGCATCGAGAATGTCGCCGCCGACGTTGTCGAAATACACATCGACGCCTTTGGGGCACTCACGCTTGAGCCCGGCGTGCACGTCTTCGCTCTTGTAGTCGATGGCGCCGTCAAAACCCAGTTCCTCGATGAGGAACTTGCACTTGTCCTGGCCGCCGGCGATGCCCACCACCCGGCAGCCTTTGATCTTGGCGATCTGCCCGGCGATGCTGCCCACCGCGCCTGCCGCACCGGACAGCACCACGGTGTCACCGGCCTTGGGCGCGCCGACATCCAGCAGGGCGAAATAGGCCGTCATGCCGGTCATGCCCAGGGCTGAAAGGTAGCGCGGCAGAGGGGCCAGCTTGGGGTCGACCTTGTAGAAGCCCCGGGGCTCGCCCAGGAAATAGTCCTGCACACCCAGGGCACCATTGACGTAGTCGCCGACTGCGAATCCCGGGTTGTTCGAGGCAATCACCTGGCCCACCCCAAGGGCGCGCATGACCTCGCCAATCGCCACCGGAGGGATATAGGACTTGCCTTCATTCATCCAGCCGCGCATCGCCGGGTCCAGGGACAGGTATTGGTTCTTCACTAGAATCTGCCCCGCTGCCGGTTCGCCGACGGCGACCTGCTGGTAGGTAAAGGTCTCGCGGGTGGCTGCCCCGACGGGACGTTTGGCAAGCAGGAACTGGCGATTGGTCAGGGTGGTCATGACAGGCACTCAAGGGGTGAATGAAGCTCTAGTTGATAGACCCTCAAGGACGTTGTCGCAAGGTTTGCCAGTCCAGCGAATGGGAGCCAATCCAGTGTGGTGATGTAGAGAGGGGGGCGTTCATCACCAGCAGGCATAAGACCTCAACCGGCCTTTTGATAGTGCTGACGCGACCATGGCCGGCTGTGGCTAGATTGGATTGGGTAGCTGACCCGTACTTGATCGAGGATCTTTGCAATGAGCATGACGTTTTCCGGCCAGGTGGCCCTGGTGACCGGCGCGGCCAACGGTATCGGCCGGGCGACTGCCCAGGCGTTCGCCGCAGAAGGTTTGAAAGTGGTGGTGGCGGATCTGGATGTGCTCGGAGGCGAAGAGACGGTGGCGCTTATCCAGGCGGCTGGAGGCGAGGCGCTGTTCGTGTCTTGCGACGTCACCCGGGAGGCGGATGTGCAGAACCTCATGGCCCGGACAATCGAGGCTTATGGCCGTCTGGACTATGCCTTCAACAATGCCGGGATCGAGATCGAGAAGGGGCGGTTGGCGGAAGGCTCCCTGGATGAGTTCGACGCCATCATGGGGGTCAACGTCAAAGGGGTCTGGTTGTGCATGAAGTACCAGCTGCCGCTGCTGCTTGCCCAGGGCGGTGGCGCGATCGTCAACACCGCTTCGGTGGCTGGCCTGGGCGCCGCTCCGAAGATGAGCATCTATGCGGCGTCCAAGCATGCCGTGATCGGCCTGACCAAGTCTGCGGCCATCGAGTACGCCAAAAAGAAGATTCGGGTGAATGCCGTCTGCCCGGCAGTGATCGATACCGACATGTTCCGCCGTGCCTATGAGGCTGACCCGAAGAAGGCCGAATTTGCCGCGGCGATGCACCCGGTGGGGCGTATCGGCAAAGTCGAGGAGATTGCCAGTGCGGTGCTCTATCTGTGCAGTGATGGCGCTGCTTTCACCACTGGACACGCCTTGACCGTCGACGGCGGCGCCACGGCCATCTGACTGCAGGCTCGGGCCTTGGCGCAACAGCCCGCCGGGGCCCGATGGAATCGACCTCCAGTGTCCTGAAAACGACCTCGGCGTAGCTTTTTGCCATTATTCCGACGTCAGAGACTTGTGCGCCGGTGCACGCCGTTGCGACCCTTCGTAAAGACAAAATGGCCTTATTGCCATTGGGGATTGGAAGGGGACTGCGCACCATGACTTCGGCCGCGAGTGGACGTTTTGCCAACCTGGGCATGGCAAAGAAACTGGGTATCGGTTTTGCCCTGGTGTTGCTCTTGACGGCCCTGGTGGCCGGCATCGGCGTTTGGTCCCTGCAAACCGTCAGCCAGCGTTTCGATGGCCTCAAGCAGATGTCCCAGCTCAACAGTGGCGTGCTCAAGGTGCGACTGCTGGAGCAGGACTATGCCTTGCACGGCGACAGCAAGACGGTGGACAGCCTGCATGAAAGCCTGGATGCACTGTTGCTCCTGGCACAGCAGCTCAAGGGGCAGTCGACCGCCAACCAATCAGTGATGGGGGAGGTCGAACTGGCGCTGGCGGACTACCGCAAGGCCTTCGATGAATTCGTCGAGCTCACCCAGGCCAAGGACCTGGCCCTGGAAATGGCCAGTTGGTCGGTGTCCAGTGTGGCCAACAACCTTGACGTGCTGCAGGCCGGTCTGGCGGATGACGGCGCCTATACGCTCAAGGATTCCCAGGGCAAGGAGGGCGCGGAGTTCATCGAACAGGCCAATCAGATCAGCCAGGTTTCGCGCCTGATGCTGCAAGCCATGAACGAAGCTCGGGTGCGCCTGGACCAGAATCGCAAGGGGGATGAGCAAGGCAGTGCCGAGCAGGGCAATATCGAGCAGGCCGAGCAGGCCCTGGCTCAAGCCGAGCAGTTGAAGAGCGCAGTCAAGGATGGGGGCTACCAGACGGTGCTCAACGAGGTCGCTGGGCACATCGGCAACTTCAGCGAAAAACTCAACGAATACACCGGCCTGTTGGCTCAGGAGAAACAGGTCTATCAGACGTTGCATGAGCGCGCCGCCCAGGTGATGGCACGGGTCGACCAGGCTTATGCCGCTGAAGATCTGTCGATGCAGGGGGAGCTGGAGAAAAACACCCTGCTGATCATCGGCTCCTCGGCCTTGGCATTGCTGGTGGGACTGCTGGCGGCCTTGAGCATCACTCGCCTGATCGTTCGTCCGCTACGCAGTGTGATGCATGTGGCCCAGCAGATCGCGGCGGGGGACCTGAGCACCACGGTGATGGTCACCCGGCGTGACGAGATCGGCCAGTTGATGCAGGCGATGCAGCAGATGGGCAGTGGCCTGAGCGGTATCGTCAGTGGCCTGCAGGCCGGGATCGAGCAACTGGCCAGTTCGGCCCAGTCACTGTCCTCGGTGACCGAGCAGACCAACCTTGAAGTCAGTACCCAGAAGGAAGAAACCGAGCAGGTGGCCACCGCCATGAATCAGATGACCGCCACGGTGCACGATGTGGCGCGCAATGCCGAGCAAGCGGCCCAGGCCGCCCAGGCGGCGGATGACAAGGTGGAGAGTGGCCAGCAGGTCGTGCGCCAGAGCATGCAACGCATCGAGCAGTTGGCGGATTCCGCGACCCGGGCCAGCAGCGGCATCGAGAGCCTGAGCGCAGAGATCGACAACATCGGCAGCGTGCTGGATGTCATCAAGAGCGTTGCCGAGCAGACCAACCTGCTGGCCCTCAATGCCGCCATCGAGGCGGCAAGGGCGGGGGAGCAGGGCAGGGGCTTTGCGGTGGTGGCCGATGAAGTTCGGGCCTTGGCCAAACGTACCCAGCAGTCCACCGAGGAGATCGCGCGTCTGGTGACGGCATTGCATGCGGCTGCCGACTCTTCCGTGCAGCAGATCCAGAGCAGCGGCGAGCTGGTGAAGCTGGCGGTCAGCGATGCCCTGCAGACTGAAAGTGCCCTGGGCAGTATTGCCGCGGCGGTGTCGTTGATTCAGCAGATGAACCAGCAGATTGCCGCTGCCGCCGAACAGCAGAGTTCGGTGGCTGAAGAGATCAATCGCAGTGTCACCAGCATTCGTGCCAGTGCCGACCAGTCTTCCCTGGCCATGCAAGGCAATGCTGCGTCGAGCATCGAGCTGGCGCAGTTGGGTGTGGAGTTGAAGGGGATGGTGGGGCATTTCCGCTTGTAGCGGCGAAGAGGGTGCTGTTGCATCGAACCCCTGCCTGGCGCTGGATGCGCCAGGCAGGGGTTTTTCATATCAGTCGTAGATGGCTTTCTTCTTCCAGTCGGCGTCGGCTTCCACGGTCTTCAGGCCTTGGGTCAGCTCGTTGTCCTCATCTGGCGCGGGCTCCAGGGTCGATAGCACCATGGCGTTGGCACGGGCCAGGAGCTTATCCAGGTATTCCAGCTGTTCCTTGTAGACCGCCGGGTCCGGTTGCTTGCGCAGGTATTGCACGCCGCGTTCGAAGGCCAGGCGGGCCTGGCCCGGCTGGTTCTGTTGCAGGGCGTATTGGCCCAGGTTGTTGAAGAACTCGATATGCAGCAACACCAGGATATGGCGGATCTCCTTGATCCAGCGCTTGGCTTCATTGGGTTGCAGGAAGCCATCGTGGGCGGCACGGGTGACCTGGCCGTGCATGGCCTCCAGCAGGAAGCGAACATCCTTGGCCTTGGCTTCGGTCTGGATCGGCGACGGTGGATTGTTCACCGGAATCGATTCGCCCTGTCCCACCAAGGTATTGAGCTCGGCCAGACGCGCCTTGAGAGCGCTATCTGCCTTGTCGAGGTTGAGCATGCGCTGCACAACGTTGAGTTCCAGGCGTGTCAGCAGCAGCTTGAGGGCCGGTGACATGAACTGGCCAGGGAAGGTTTCGGTGATCTCGCCGCAGCGACGCAGGCGATCATTGAGTTCGACTTTGGTGCGGGCCTTTTCCAGTTTGTTGTTTTCCACCACATGGTTCATGTAGCCAATGGCGATCAATAGTGCGATCCCGGCTATTACCAGCAGGGTGATCATGAGTGGTGTCACCGTTAAAACCTCGTTATAGGATTCGCGTGCGAGTGTAGTGGCTTGGCATTTAGACGCATAGCGCCGCTCGACGAGCCGGGCATGAGTTGTGCTGCTTATATAGGTATAGAACCACCAGGGTGAGCCCCAGGTTCAAATTGCCATCACCGGCTGCGGGGGACTATAGCGTCTTGTCGAGTGCCAGAATATAGGCGTCAAAGCGCGGACGGCAGAAAAGCCCGAAGTGAGCCTAAAACCACTCCGAAGTCATTGATTTAAATAAAATTATATCTGGGGGTTGACGGCCTCCCAAAGCATCCATAGAATGCGCGCCACTTTCAACGGAAAGCAAAGCGCGAAACGTTGAAGGTAGTGAATGTTGTAGCGTGTCCCCTTCGTCTAGTGGCCTAGGACACCGCCCTTTCACGGCGGTAACAGGGGTTCGAGTCCCCTAGGGGACGCCAATGCGGGAATAGCTCAGTTGGTAGAGCACGACCTTGCCAAGGTCGGGGTCGCGAGTTCGAGTCTCGTTTCCCGCTCCAATTTTAAACGGCACTGCTTTCGGGCGGGGTCGAGTGAAACCAGAGCCAAGTCTTCGGATGCGGATCTGGACACCGAAACACACACCATGTGTTCCGGGTAGCGTGTCCCCTTCGTCTAGTGGCCTAGGACACCGCCCTTTCACGGCGGTAACAGGGGTTCGAGTCCCCTAGGGGACGCCATTTGCGGGAATAGCTCAGTTGGTAGAGCACGACCTTGCCAAGGTCGGGGTCGCGAGTTCGAGTCTCGTTTCCCGCTCCAATTTTAAACGGCACTGCTTTCGGGCGGGGTCGAGTGAAACCAGAACCAAGTCTTAGGATGCGGGTCTGGACACCGAAACACACACCATGTGTTCCGGGTAGCGTGTCCCCTTCGTCTAGTGGCCTAGGACACCGCCCTTTCACGGCGGTAACAGGGGTTCGAGTCCCCTAGGGGACGCCATTTGCGGGAATAGCTCAGTTGGTAGAGCACGACCTTGCCAAGGTCGGGGTCGCGAGTTCGAGTCTCGTTTCCCGCTCCAATTTCACAAGAACGCCGCTCACTGAGCGGCGTTTTTGTTTGTCTGCGATTCAACGCTTCGTCCTGCCATGGACAAAAAAAGGCCCGCCAGTCAGACGACTGTGCGGGCCTTTGTCGTGGGTCGCTTACAGCGACAGCAGCAGGCGTCCGGCGAACAGCAGCAGGATCAGCCCCATGCAGCGCTCGAACCAGTGGCCCAGGCGCATGAACAGCAGGCGGACCCGGGTGCTGGAAAAGAACAGCGCGACGATGACGAACCACAGCGCGTTCACCAGGCACATCCAGGCGCCATACAGCGCCTGAATGCTCAACGGCGTGGTGGCGCTGACCAGGGTGGTGAAGATCGCCAGGAAAAACAGGGTCGCCTTGGGGTTGGTGGCGTTGGTCAGGAAACCGGTGATAAAGGCCCGCAGCAACGTCTGCTGCGGCTCATCCGGCGCCGTGTCGCCTGGGATGCTGGTCTTGGCCTTGCTGCGCAACAGGCTGACGCCCAGGTACAGAATGTAGGCCGCGCCCAGCAGCTTGGCGGCGCTCAGCAGCCAGGGCGTCGCGTGCATCAGTGCACCGACCCCCAGCAGGGTGTAGAGCACATGCACCGAAATGCCGGCACCGATCCCCAGGGCGGTACAGACACCGGTCATTCGGCCAAAGCGCACGCTCTGGCGAATGGTGACGGTAAAGTCCGGGCCTGGGGCGACCACGGCAAGAAAGTGAACGACGGCCAGGGCAAGAAATTCCCCAAGATAGTTGGACAGCATGCGGACTCCGCAAGGCAGGAAGGTGGGTAAAAGCGTGGGTGGCTCAGCCGAGGCTGTAGCTGACTGAAAGGGTGCCTTTTTTCTCCGCGACCGAGTCGATGAGCACCCGTCCCAGCTGTTGCAGGTGCTGGACGTGAGTGCCGCCGCAACCGTAGGCGGGCAACTGGCCGAAGCTGATCTGGCGCGATCCGGCGGCCAGGGAAATATGCCGGGGAAAATCGTCGCTGATCCATTGTGCGAGGGCGTTCTGCACCCGGGCGCAGTCGATTGCCTGAGGCTGTTCGCCGGGCTTGAACGACACCCGTCCCTCGTTCGGCCAGTGATGAGCCTTGATCGGTATCCAGCCCAGGCTCTGTACGAAGTGGCCAATCAAGTGTCCGGCGGAGTGCATGCGGCTGTTGAACAGGCGCTGCTCTTCATCGACGCGAGCTTCATGGCTTCCCGGCGTCAGCGGCTGGGTCAGGTAATGCACGATCTGCTCGCCTTCCTGGGTGACTCGCAGCACGCGGGCCTCGCCAATCCAGCCAGTGTCGCTGGGTTGGCCGCCACCCTGGGGATGAAAGGGCGTGGCGTGCAAGGTCGCGGCGAACAGATCGTCCCGGGGCACGCAGGTCAGCAGTTCTACCGGGGCAGTCAGCAGGTCGTGTTCGAAGTACAGGCGAAGCGTCATTTCTCAAACCCTGGAACCAAGTGTTTTTTTATTATGAGGCTTGGGTAATTGCGTGATAATCCGTTCAAAACTCAATGGACTATTGCGTCATGAGCATAAATCTCCCCCTGCCTTTACTGGCAGAAATGGCCATCTTCGTCAGGGTCGTAGAAACCGGCAGCTTTTCCGAAGCAGCGCGTCAGCTGGGTTCCTCGCCGTCGGCGGTAAGCCGCAGCATCTCGCGGCTGGAGAAGGCCCTGGCCACGCGCCTGCTGCAACGCACCACCCGCAAGTTGCGCTTGAGCGACGGCGGCGAAGAGGTTTTCAAGCGCTGCAGCGAGATGGTCAGTGCGGCCCGTTCGGTCATGGAGATCAGCGGTCAGTTCACCCACGAGGCCGAGGGCGTGGTGCGGGTCAGTGTGCCCAAGGCAGTGGGGCGCTTCGTGGTGCATCCCCATATGCCGGAGTTTCTTCGGCGCTACCCGAAGGTGGATGTCGAACTGCTGCATGAAGACAGGGATATCGACCTGATTGAAGACAATGTCGACCTGGCGATTCGCATCACCGATCGCCCGCCGCCAGGTTTGATTGGTCGTCAGTTGTTGCGCATTGATCACCTGCTGTGTGCCACCCCGCAGTACCTGGCGCAGCAGGGCACGCCGCAGCATCCTCAGGACCTGCGCCAGCACAGTTGCATCTATCTCGGGGAAACCCCCAGCGATGCGCGGTGGAAGTTCACTCAAGGCGGCAAGGCGGTGACTGTCGGTGTGCGCGGGCGTTATGCCGCCAACCACACAGGGGTGCGCCTGGATGCGGTGCTGCAGCATCTGGGCATTGGCAGCCTGCCGTATTTCACCGCGCGGCATGCTCTGGAACAGGGGCTGATTGTCCAGGTGTTGCCGGAGTGGACCTTTCTTGCGTCCTATCATGGCGGTGCCTGGCTCCTGCATTCGCCAACCCGCTACCTGCCGCCCAAGCTGCGGGTCTTCATCGACTATCTGGTGGAGTGCCTGGCTCGGGAGCCGACCTTGAACCGCCCCGGCAAAGCCGAACGCATCTTGTAGAAACTGTCGGCTTGCCAGCGAAGATGCCTTTGAGGGCGATGCAAAAACCCAAGGGCCTCTTCGCCGGCAAGCCGGCTCCTACGAGGACGACGCGATAAGGCGGGCATAAAAAAGGCCCGCCGGAAAAGCCGGGCGGGCCTTGGCTACGCGAGGCGCGGCAATCAGTGCTTGCTGTCCTGGGCGGAGAGCGCCAGCAGCTGTTTTTCCTGGTTCCAGTCGAAGGGCTCGTCGTTCTGCTCGGCTTCGAAGCGGCGTTCTTCCAGGGCCTGGTACAGGTCGATTTCTTCATCGGGCATGTAGTGCAGGCAGTCACCGGCGAAGAACCACAGCAGGTCGCGAGGCACCAGATGAGCGATCTGCGGATAGCGCTGCATGATCTGGCACAGCAGGTCCTGGCCCAGGTACTGGCTTTCGATCGGGTCGATCGGCAGCGAGGCGCGCAGTTCATCGAAGCGCTCCAGGAATAGCGCATGGCTTTCTTCGGGAACCTGTTCGGCTTCTCCCACCGCCACCAGGATGCTGCGCAGGTGGTCCAGGAGGACGAGATGATCGGCGACGACGTTGGACATGACAGGGTCCTCAAGAGCAAAACGGGCGCGGGAGTATATAGCCCTCGCGCCCGGTTTCATAATCGACCTGTCCCAAGGGGCCCGTTTAGCGGGTCTTGCCCTCGCTCAAGGTCAGTTCCTCCTTGGCGAAATCATCCACATCGATGACTTTGCGTCGCGCCGCTTCGGCGTCCCGCAGGCTCTGGGCTTCGGCCGCTTGCAGCACGCCGGCGTCCAGGGCCGCATCGATGGGCGACTCGCCCGCCGCCGGTTTGACCTGGCCGCTTTTCAGCGCTTCGTGGAGTTTTTTCTGCAGCGGATGGGTCGCGCTCAGCAGGTCGCAGGCGTGCTGCAGGGCGCCTACCGGATCGTCCGTGGATTGCGGGCGATAGCAGCCGGCGAGCACCGCTTCCAGGGCCGGGTCGCCCTGGGCGCGGCCAATGATCGCCGCCACTTCGGCATCCAGGCGGTCCGACGGCCCGGTATGGCGACGGCCGAAGGGGAACACCAATACCCGTAGCAGGCAGCCGAACACTCGGCTGGGGAAGTTGCTGAGCAACTCGTCCAGGGCACGTTCGGAGTGGCCGAGGCTTTCTTCCAGGGCCCAGGCCAGCAGGGGCCGCAGGTACTCGGGGGAATCCAGATCGTGATAGCGCTTGAGCGCCGCCGAGGCCAGGTACAGGTGGCTGAGGACGTCGCCCAGGCGAGCCGACAGGCGCTCGCGGCGCTTGAGCTCGCCCCCCAGCAGCATCATCGACACGTCGGCCAGCAGAGCGAAGGCCGCAGCCTGGCGGTTCAGGGCGCGGAAGTAGCCTTGGCTGAGCTTGTCTCCCGGGGTTTGTTCGAAGTGGCCCAGGCCCAGGTTCAGCACCAGGGTGCTGGCGGCGTTGCTCACGGCAAAACCAATGTGCTGCAGCAGCAGGGCATCGAATTCCTGCAGGGCCTGGTCATGGTCCTCGCGTCCGGCCAGGGCCATTTCCTTGAGCACGAACGGATGGCAGCGGATGGCCCCCTGGCCAAAGATCATCAGGTTGCGCGAGAGGATATTGGCGCCTTCCACGGTGATGAAGATCGGCGCGCCCTGCCAACTGCGGCCCAGGTAGTTGTTGGGCCCCATGATGATGCCCTTGCCACCGTGCACGTCCATGGCGTGGCTGATGCACTCGCGTCCGCGCTCAGTGAGGTGGTACTTGAGAATGGCCGACAGCACCGAGGGTTTCTCTCCCAGGTCCACGGCGTTGGCGGTCAGCATGCGCGCGCTGTCCATCAGCCAGGCATTGCCACCGAGGCGGGCCAGGGCCTCCTGAATCCCCTCGAAGGCGCTGAGGGGCACATTGAACTGCTCCCGTACCTGGGCGTACTGGCCCGTCACCAGGCTGGTGAACTTGGCGGCGCCGGTGCCCACCGCCGGTAGGGAGATCGAGCGTCCCACCGACAGGCAGTTCATCAGCATCATCCAGCCTTTGCCGAGCATTTCCCGGCCGCCGATCAGGTAGTCCAGGGGAATGAACACGTCCTTGCCGGAATTGGGGCCGTTCATGAAGGCCGCGCCCAGGGGCAGATGGCGGCGGCCGATCTCGACCCCCGGGGTATCGGTGGGGATCAGCGCCAGGCTGATGCCCAGGTCTTCCTCGTCCCCCAGCAGGTGATCCGGGTCGTGGGCCTTGAAGGCCAGCCCCAGCAGGGTGGCCACCGGGCCCAGGGTGATGTAGCGCTTTTCCCAGTTCAGGCGCAGGCCGAGGGTTTCCTCGCCTTGCCATTGGCCCTTGCAGATGATGCCGGTGTCGGGCATGGCTCCTGCGTCGGAGCCTGCCAATGGGCCGGTGAGGGCGAAGCAGGGGATGTCGTCACCACGAGCCAGGCGCGGCAGGTAGTGGTTGCGTTGTTCTTCGGTGCCGTAATGCAGCAGCAGTTCCGCCGGGCCCAGAGAGTTGGGGACCATGACCGTGGAGGCCAGGTCGCCGCTGCGGGTCGCCAGCTTCATCGCTACCTGAGAGTGGGCGTAGGCGGAAAAACCCTTGCCGCCGTACTCCTTGGGAATGATCAGGGCAAAGAAGCCATGTTCCTTGATATGGGTCCAGGCCGCGGGCGGCAGGTCCATGTGCTGGCCAATCTGCCAGTCACTGACCATGGCGCAGAGTTCCTCGGTGGGACCGTCGATAAAGGCTTGTTCTTCATCGGTCAACTGGGCCTTGGGGTAGGCCAGCAAGGTGTTCCAGTCCGGACGGCCGCTGAACAGCTCGCCGTCCCACCACACGGTGCCGGCGTCGATGGCGTCGCGCTCGGTCTGCGACATCGGCGGCAGGACTTTCTGGAACCAGGCGAACAGCGGTGCGCTGAAGTACTTGCGTCGCAGGTCCGGCAGCAGCAAAGGCGCGGCGACGGCCGCCAGCACTACCCAGAAAACCAGCAACAACCAGCCGGGTGCTCGGCTGAAGGCGCCCATGGCCAGCAGGAAAACGGCCACTGCGCCCAGGGCGGGCAGAGGGGCAGTGCGGCGGTGCGCCAGGTAGGCCACTCCAACCAGCAGAACCAGTATCCACAACAACAGCATATTCAATCCTCCATGAAACCAGGGGCCAAATCACCATCAGAGCTTAGTCGGCCTCCGACAAAGCGGGTGATCGGTGCGGTGCGAGTACAGCGGTCGACTTTGCCGTCGAGCCAAGGCTGGCAAACCCGGTCCGATTGGATCGAGCCGACCCTGACCTTTGGCCGAAACGTCGTTATCGCTGGGACGCACGCCTCGATAGACTCCAGGCTTCGCTCGGAGGTTTTGCCCATGCACGAGTACCTGCGTCCCAGCCGCTTCATCGATAGTGACCACCCTGCAGTGGTGGAGTTCGCCGAATCTCATCGCGGTGCCAGTGGTGATCCGCGACAGCAGGCGGTGAGCCTGTACTACGCCGTGCGTGAGGCCGTGCGCTACAACTTCTATTCCTTCAGCCGCGACCCCGAGACCTTGCGAGGCAGCCATGCCCTGGCCAGCGGCGAAAGCTATTGCGTGCCCAAGGCCACTTTGCTCGCCGGCTGCGCCCGGCATTGCGGGATTCCGGCGCGTATCGGTCTGGCGGATGTGCGCAATCATCTGTCGACGCCCCGTCTGCTGGAGTTGCTGCGCAGCGATGTGTTCGCCATGCACGGCTACACCGAGTTGTACCTGCACGGACGCTGGGTCAAGGCGACGCCGGCGTTCAATCAGAGTCTGTGCGAGTTGTTCGACGTGGCGCCGCTGGATTTTGACGGTGTGCAGGACAGTGTTTTCCACCCCTTCAACCGCCAGGGCGACCAATCCATGGAGTACCTGGTGGACCATGGGCGCTTCGCCGATGTGCCGCAGAGCCTGTTCTTTAGCCACCTGGAAAAGTGCTACCCCCATCTGTTCAATGAGCAGAACCCTGTGTCGCTGGGGGACATGCACGACGATTTGAGTCGCGGCTGATCAGGCGTAGACTGCCCCGGCATTCATTACTGAGGGATGGTCATGCTGAAGATCTGGGGTCGCAAGAACTCGTCGAATGTCAGGAAGGCGTTGTGGTGCGCTGAAGAATTGGCGCTGGCCTATGAGTCCCTGGATGCCGGCGGTGCCTTCGGCCTAGTGGACACCCCGGAATATCGGGCGCTGAACCCCAATGGGCGCATCCCAATGATTGAAGACGATGGCTTCGTGCTCTGGGAGTCCAACAGCATCGTGCGTTACCTGGCGGCCCGGCATGCCGCCAATAGCCACTGGTATCCGGCCGATGTGCAGGCCCGGGCCAGTGCCGAGAAGTGGATGGACTGGACCACCTCGACCTTCGCCGAACCGTTCCGGCAGTTGTTCTGGGGCGTGTTGCGTACCCCCGAGGCGCAGCAGGACTGGCAACAGATCAATGCCGCCAAGGCCACTTGCGCCGAGTTGCTGACCCGGGTCGATCAGGCGTTGGCTGGGCAGCCCTATCTGTCGGGAGAAGAAATCGGCGTGGGCGATATCCCGCTGGGCAGCTTCATCTATGCCTGGTTCGAGATGCCCATCGAGCGGCCTTCGATGCCCCATCTTGAGGCCTGGTACCAGCGCTTGAAGCAGCGTCCGGCCTATCGTCAGGCGGTGATGACCGCGTTGACTTAATACCCACTATCGATACGCGTGACTGTACTTGCGTGGCCTCGACCCGCAACATGGCGAGCGCCTGGCGTCGTTGCAATCCAGCCAGGCTGCCCTCACTTATACAATTCCCTCTTCTTGGTGCATGAATCCGATATGAGTTCCGCTCTGTCCATCCGGCAGCTAACCAAAACCTACGGCAACGGTTTCCAGGCCCTGAGTGGTATCGATCTGGATGTCGCCGAAGGTGACTTTTTCGCCCTGCTTGGTCCTAACGGGGCCGGTAAATCCACCACCATCGGCATTCTTTCGACCCTGGTGAACAAGACCAGCGGCACCGTGAATGTCTTCGGTCACGACCTGGATCGTGAGCCTGCGGCGCTCAAGCGCTGCATCGGCGTGGTGCCGCAGGAGTTCAACTTCAACCAGTTCGAGAAGACCTTCGACATCGTCGTCACTCAGGCCGGCTATTACGGCATTCCGGCGAAGATCGCCAAGGAGCGGGCCGAGCAGTACCTGACCCAGCTCGGCCTCTGGGACAAGCGCGATGTGCCTTCGCGTTCCCTGTCCGGCGGCATGAAGCGCCGCCTGATGATCGCTCGTGCGCTGGTGCATGAGCCGCGCCTGCTGATCCTCGACGAACCCACTGCCGGGGTCGATATCGAGCTGCGCCGTTCGATGTGGAGCTTCCTCACCGAGCTCAATCAGAAAGGCATCACCATCATCCTCACCACCCATTACCTGGAAGAGGCTGAGCAGCTGTGCCGCAACATCGGCATCATCGACCACGGCACCATCGTCGAGAACACCAGCATGCGGCAGTTGCTGGGCCAGTTGCATGTGGAAACCTTCCTTCTCGATCTCAAGCACGATCTCAGTGTGGCGCCGCAACTGGCGGGCTACCCGACCCGGCTGGTGGACAGCCACACCCTGGAAGTCCAGGTGGACAAGGCTG
This sequence comes from Pseudomonas sp. B21-059, assembly GCF_026016285.1. Lineage (NCBI taxonomy): Bacteria > Pseudomonadati > Pseudomonadota > Gammaproteobacteria > Pseudomonadales > Pseudomonadaceae > Pseudomonas > Pseudomonas sp. B21-059. Next base: position 1,953,264 of record NZ_CP087201.1, read on the forward strand.
TGGGGATTACGGCGCTGTTCGGTCAACTGGCCCTGCAGAACATCGAGGTCTTGAGCCTGCGTAACAAAACCAACCGACTTGAGGAGTTGTTCGTGTCCTTGGTGGAGAAGAATCTGTCGAAGGTGGCGGTATGAGTTCCGAGTTGAAACCCAATCTGGTGGCGCTCAACACCATTGTCTATCGCGAGGTCCGACGCTTTACCCGGATCTGGCCACAGACCCTGCTGCCGCCGGCCATTACCATGGTTCTGTACTTCGTCATCTTCGGTAATCTGATCGGTCGGCAGATCGGCGACATGGGTGGTTTCACCTACATGGAGTACATCGTGCCGGGGCTGATCATGATGTCGGTGATCACCAACTCCTACGGCAACGTGGTGTCGAGCTTCTTCGGCAGCAAGTTCCAGCGCTCCATCGAGGAATTGATGGTGTCGCCGGTATCGCCCCACACCATTCTTATCGGCTACACCCTGGGTGGGGTCCTGCGGGGCTTGATGGTGGGAATCATCGTGACCCTGTTGTCGTTGTTCTTCACCAAGCTGCAGGTGCATCACTTGGGTGTGACAGTGCTGGTGGTGGTGCTGACGGCAACCATCTTCTCGCTGCTGGGCTTTATCAACGCGGTGTTTGCGCGCAACTTCGACGATATCTCGATTATCCCGACCTTCGTGCTGACGCCCCTGACCTACCTGGGCGGAGTGTTCTACTCGATCAATCTGCTGCCGCCGTTCTGGCAGACCGTGTCCCTGGCCAACCCGGTGCTGCACATGGTCAACGCCTTCCGTTTCGGCATTCTCGGGGTTTCGGACATCAAGATCAGTGTGGCCATCACCTTCATGCTGGTGGCCACCGTGGTGCTTTATATCGGTTGTGCCCGACTGCTGGTCAGCGGCCGCGGCATGCGTCAGTAAACGCCGTGATGGTGTACTGAAAACGGCCTCCTTTGGGAGGCCGTTTTCGTTTGTCATCGCCGCTGTTGCTTGCGTCTGTGCCATTGGCGGCCGACCCACCAGCGCCAGTAGAGCATGGTCAGGCAATAGGCCAGGGCTCCCAGCACCAATCCGGCCACCACCGAGCCGAGAAGGAAGGGTTGCCACAGGGTACTGAGCTGGCTGCTGATCCATTCCCAGGTCAGTTCGTCGGGCAAGGTGCGCGTCGGCACATTCATCAGCCAGGCGCCCAGTTGATAGGTGCAGAAGAACACCGGCGGCATGGTAATGGGGTTGGTCAGCCAGACCAGGCTGACGCTGATGGGCATGTTGCTCCGCAGCCAGATGGCCAGTACCGCGGCCAGCAGCATCTGCATCGGGATCGGGATAAAGGCGGCGAACAGGCCTACAGCCATGGCTCGGGCTACCGAGTGCCGATTGAGGTGCCAGAGGTTGGCGTCATGCAACAGGGTGCCAAGAAAGCGTAAGGACTTGTGTTCCCGGATGCTGACCGGATCTGGCATGTAACGTTTGAATAAGTGCCGGGGCATAAGGCTTCTCGGTCAGTTCAGGCGAGGATTATGACTGGATTCTAGCCAGCGCAAATTCAGACATTGTGACAAATGATAAAGCCGCGCCTGCGATCCTCGGCTAAGCCAAGACTAGGAACTGCCAAGGATGGGCTGATGGATGGTTACAGGGATGCTGGCACTGGCCGCAGGACTGCTGGCGCTGGGTTTCATGCCGGTGCTGCCGCCCGGCTGGTTGTTGCTGCTGATGGCGATAGGGGGGCTGATGTTGCTGCCTTTTCGTACACATCCGGTGGCATTTTTTTTGTTCGGTTTGGCCTGGGCCTGTGCATCCGGGCAATGGGCGCTGGATGATCGCCTGCCTCAGTCCCTGGATGGGCAAACCCGCTGGCTGGAAGGGCGGGTGGTCGGCTTGCCGGAACCGGGGGCGGGCGTGGTGCGCTTTGAGCTCAAGGATGCCCAGTCCCGACGAGAGCGCCTGCCGCAGCGAATTCGCCTGGCCTGGCACGGTGGGCCACTCGTCAATAGCGGCGAACGCTGGCGCCTGGCGGTCAAGCTGCGGCGTCCTGCCGGTCTGCTCAATCTTCACGGTTTCGATTACGAAGCCTGGCTGCTGGCCCGGCGCATTGGGGCCACCGGCACAGTCAAGGATGGGCAACTGCTGGCGCCGGCACGCCAAGCCTGGCGTGACGGTCTGCGCCAGCGTTTACTCGCGGTCGAGGCCCACGGCCGCGCCGCAGGCCTGGCGGCATTGGTGATGGGCGACGGTTCGGGGCTGACGCGGGAAGATTGGCAACTGTTGCAGGACACTGGCACGGTGCACCTGATGGTGATATCCGGACAGCACATCAGTCTGCTGGCCGCAGTGATCTACCTTGCAGTGGCAGCGCTGGCTCGTTACGGGCTTTGGCCCGCGCGTTGGCCCTGGCTGCCCTGGGCCTGCGCCCTGGCCTTTGTCGGGGCGCTGGGCTACGGCCTGCTGGCAGGGTTCGATGTGCCGGTGCAGAGGGCCTGCGTGATGGTTGCGCTGGTGCTGCTCTGGCGCTGGCGCTTTCGTCACCTGCGGGCTTGGTGGCCCTTGTTGCTGGCGTTGAATGCAGTGCTGTTGTTCGAGCCCCTGGCCAGCTTGCAGCCAGGGTTCTGGCTGTCCTATGCCGCGGTGGCGGTGCTCATCTTCACCTTTGCCGGGCGCCTGGGTTCCTGGCGTTGGTGGCAGAGTTGGACGCGCGCCCAGTGGTTGATGGGTATTGGCCTGTTGCCACCCTTGCTGGCCCTTGGCTTGCCCATCAGTCTCAGTGGTCCGCTGGCCAATCTGCTGGCGGTGCCCTGGATCAGTCTGCTGGTCCTGCCCCCGGCCTTGCTGGGCTGTCTGTTGTTGCCTGTGCCTTATGTGGGTGAAGGGCTGTTATGGCTGGCGGGTGGCCTGCTGGATGGGCTGTTCCGCTTACTGGGGGCGATGGCCGGATTATGGCCAGCCTGGGTGGCGCCGTTGATCCCCCTTTGGGTTTGGGGCCTGAGCAGCCTGGGCGCGCTGTTGTTGCTGTTGCCCAAGGGCGTGCCACTGCGGGTGCTGGGTTGGCCGTTGTTGCTGTTGGCCGTCTGGCCTCCCCAGGACCCTGTACCCGAGGGCGAGGTGGAGATCTGGCAGCTGGATGTGGGGCAGGGTTTGTCGTTCATCCTGCGTACCCGTGATCACGCGATGTTGTATGACGCCGGTGCGCGAGTCGCGGATTTCGACCTGGGGGAGCGAGTGGTGCTGCCGACGCTGCATAAACTTGGCATTCGACGGTTGGACTTGATGCTGCTCAGCCACGCCGATAACGATCATGCCGGAGGCGCCCTGGCAGTCCAGCGCGGGATACCGGTGAGCCAGGTGCGCAGCGGCGAGCCCGAGGCTTTGCCGGCTGCCCTGCAGTCGGCCCCCTGTGATAGCGGGCTGAGCTGGCACTGGAATGGCGCCCGCTTCACGCTGTGGCAGTGGACGGGGGCGGCAGACGGCAACCAGGCTTCCTGTGTGCTGCTGGTCGAGGCCGGCGGCGAACGCCTGCTGCTCACCGGCGATATTGATGTCCATGCTGAGCGGGCCTTGCTCGACAGTCCGCTGGCGGTTCGCATTCACTGGTTGCAGGCGCCCCATCATGGCAGCCGTACCTCATCGTCCATGGCCTTGCTCCGGCGGCTGGCGCCGAAGGCGGTGCTGATTTCCCGGGGGCGGGGCAATGCCTTTGGCCATCCTCATCCCCTGGTGGTGGCGCGCTACCGGCAATTGGGCATGGTGATTCATGACAGTGCCGAGCAAGGCGCACTGAAGCTGCGGCTGGGGACTTTCAGCCAGCCTGAAAGCCTGCGCCAACAGCGGCGCTTCTGGCGCGACTGGCCAGCAATGCCTTAAATAACCATGGGTTATTAAAGCCCCTGAGCATGCGACATCACGGTCTTCGGTGCGTCCAGCCCCTATGTTAGAGTGGCGCACTTTTTCGAGGGGACTGTCACTGTGTGGGAATTGGTCAAATCCGGCGGCTGGATGATGTTGCCGATCATTCTGAGTTCCATCGCGGCTGTGGGCATCATCGCCGAGCGTTTGTGGACCCTGCGGGCCAGCCGAGTCACCCCGCCCCATTTGCTGGGCCAGGTCTGGCGCTGGATCAAGGACAAGCAACTCAATAAGGAGAAACTCAAGGAATTGCGTGCCGATTCGCCCCTGGGAGAGATCCTGGCAGCGGGCCTGGCCAACTCCAAGCATGGTCGCGAGATCATGAAGGAATGCATCGAGGAAGCCGCCGCCCGGGTCATTCACGAACTGGAGCGCTACCTCAACGCCCTCGGCACCATCGCCGCCATGGCGCCCTTGCTGGGCCTGCTGGGTACGGTGCTGGGCATGATCGATATCTTCAGTTCGTTCATGGGATCGGGCATGACCAGCAACGCTGCAGTGCTTGCCGGTGGTATTTCCAAGGCACTGATCACTACTGCCGCCGGTTTGATGGTGGGCATTCCTTCGGTGTTCTTCCACCGTTTCCTGCAACGCCGGGTCGATGAGCTGGTGGTGGGCATGGAACAGGAAGCGATCAAGCTGGTGGAAGTGATCCAGGGCGACCGCGATGTCGACCTGGCTGAGGGCAAAGCGTGAAATTCCGTCGCAAACCCCGGGAAACCGTGGACATCAACCTTGCTTCGTTGATTGACGTGGTGTTCATCCTGCTGCTGTTTTTCGTTGTCACCACCACCTTTACCCGGGAGACCCAACTGCGGGTCGATCTGCCGGAGGCGGTCAGCGGCTCGCCCGCCGAAGACCAGCAGGTCAAGCAGCTGGATATCGCCATCAGCGCTGATGGCGTGTTCTCGGTCAACAATCAGGTGCTGCCGAAGAATGACCTGGCGACCCTGATGGACGCCTTGCAGAAGGAGTCGGCGGGAGACACCAACCTGCCGCTGTCCATCAGTGCCGACGGCAAGACACAACATCAAGCGGTGATCACTGCCATGGACGCGGCCGGCAAGCTCGGTTTCAGCCATTTGCGCATGACCACCGTCGAGGCGGCGCCGGCACCCTGATGGCACTTTCTGATCGTCTGCTCGCCGCCTGGTACAACGGCCATCCTGCGCTGAAACTGCTGCAGCCCCTGGAATGGCTGTACCGCCGCGTGGTGGTGGGCAAGCGCCAGCGTTTCCTGGCGGGTGAGGGGGCTATCTATCAACCGCCGGTGCCCTTGATCGTGGTGGGCAACATCACCGTCGGAGGCACTGGCAAGACGCCGTTGATCCTGTGGTTGGTGGAGCACTGCCAGCGCCTTGGCCTGCGGGTCGGGGTGGTCAGCCGTGGCTATGGCGCCAAGCCGCCGCAATTGCCCTGGCGAGTGACGGCCGACGACAGCGCCACCGTGGCTGGTGATGAACCGCTGCTGATCGTTCAGCGCTGTGGCGTGCCGCTGATGATCGACCCGGATCGTAGCCGCGCGGTGCAGGCCTTGCTGGCTGCCGAACCGCTGGATCTGATTCTTTCCGACGATGGCCTGCAGCATTACCGTCTGGCCCGTGATCTGGAGTTGGTGCTGATCGACGCGGCCCGCGGCCTGGGCAATCGTCGCTGTTTGCCGGCCGGCCCGCTGCGTGAGCCGGTGGAGCGTCTGCACAGTGTCGATGCCCTGCTCTACAACGGCGCTGCCGATGATCGCACCGACGGTTTTGCCTTCCATCTCAAGCCTTCGGCGCTGGTCAATCTGCAGAGCGGCGAGCGTCGCCCGGTGGAACACTTCGCGCCAGGGCAGGCGGTGCACGCGGTGGCCGGTATCGGCAACCCCCAGCGTTTCTTCAATACCCTTGAAACGCTACACTGGCGGCCTGTCCCCCATGCATTTGCCGATCACGCCCAATACAGTGCGCAGGCCTTGGCCTTCACCCCGTCATTGCCGCTGGTCATGACCGAAAAAGATGCGGTCAAGTGCCGTGACTTCGCGGCAGCCGACTGGTGGTACCTGGCGGTGGACGCCGTGCCGTCCGCGGCCTTCGTCGCCTGGTTCGATACCCAGCTGATGCGCCTGCTGCCTGATCGTCTGTTGCCTTAATCGCTTTTATCCAGGGAAACCTCATGGACACCAAACTGCTCGACATCCTGGCCTGCCCGATCTGCAAAGGCCCTCTCAAACTCAGCGCCGACAAGACCGAGCTGATCAGCAAGGGCGCCGGCCTGGCCTACCCGATTCGCGACGGCATCCCGGTGATGCTGGAAAGCGAGGCCCGTACCCTGACCACCGAAGAGCGTCTGGACAAATGAGCAGCGCTTTCACCGTGGTCATCCCGGCGCGTTTCGCCTCCACCCGTCTGCCAGGCAAACCCCTGCAACTGATCGCCGGCAAGCCGATGATCCAGTGGGTCTGGGAGCAGGCCTGCAAGAGCAGCGCCGAGCGAGTGGTGGTGGCCACCGATGATCAGCGTATCGTCGAGGCCTGCCAGGGCTTTGGCGCGCAAGCGCTGCTGACTCGGGAAGACCACAATTCGGGTACCGATCGTTTGGCGGAAGTCGCGGGCAAGCTCGGCCTGGCGGCGGATGCCATTGTGGTCAACGTCCAGGGTGATGAGCCGCTGATTCCGCCTTCGGTGATCGATCAGGTGGCGGCCAACCTGGCGGCTCATACCGAAGCGCGCATGGCTACCCTGGCCGAGCCGATCGAGGACGCACAGACTCTGTTCAATCCGAACGTGGTCAAGGTGGTTACTGACCTCAACGGCCTGGCCCTGACCTTCAGTCGCGCCACCTTGCCCTGGGCCCGGGATGCCTTTGCCAAGAGTCATGATCAGTTGCCGGAAGGCGTGCCTTATCGCCGGCACATCGGTATCTACGCCTACCGTGCAGGTTTTCTCCATGACTTCGTCAGTTGGGGGCCGTGCTGGCTGGAAAACACCGAGTCCCTGGAGCAGTTGCGTGCTCTGTGGCACGGCGTGCGCATCCACGTTGCCGATGCCCTGGAAGCACCTCCCACTGGCGTCGATACCGCCGAAGACCTTGAGCGCGTTCGGCGCCTGTTGGAGGCGTGATGCGGGTTCTGTTCGTCTGCCTGGGCAACATCTGCCGCTCGCCCACCGCCGAAGGCGTGCTGCGCCATAAGTTGAATGAAGCCGGCATGGGTCATCAGGTTCAGGTCGCGTCCGCCGGCACCAGCGACTGGCACGTTGGCAAGGCGCCGGACAAGCGCAGCCAGCAGGCGGCCTTGCGGCGTGGCTACGACCTTTCTGCGCAACGGGCGCAGCAGGTTGGCAGTGCCGATTTCGCCGTGTATGACCTGATTTTCGCCATGGATCAGAGCAACCTGCGCAACCTCAAGGCCTTGCAGCCGGCTTTGGGCAAGGCCGAGCTGGATCTGTTCCTGCGCCGCTACGAGGCGCCGCTGGATGAAGTGCCGGACCCGTATTACGACGGTGAGCAGGGCTTCGAGCAGGTGCTGGACCTGATCGAGGATGCCTGTGATCGGTTGGTGATCGAACTGAAGGGGCGGTTATGAGCCTGGACATTCAATCCGATGTGTCCCTCAAGCCGTTCAACAGTTTCGGGGTCGAGGTCAAGGCGCAGCGGTTCGCCCAGGCCCACAGCGATGACGACGTACGCGAGGCCCTGGCCTATTGCGCCGATCAGCAGTTGCCACTGCTGGTGATCGGCGGCGGCAGCAACCTGCTGCTGACGACGGATATCCAGGCACTGGTGTTGCGCATGGCCACCCGTGGGATTCGCTTGCTTAGCGATGATGGGCAGCGGGTGGTGGTGGAAGCCGAGGCTGGCGAAACCTGGCATCCCTTCGTGCAATGGACCCTGGACCAGGGCTTGTCCGGGCTGGAGAACCTCAGCCTGATTCCCGGCACCGTCGGCGCCGCGCCGATGCAGAACATCGGTGCCTATGGTGTCGAGATCAAGGACGTGTTCGTCGGTCTCACCGCCCTTGATCGGCAGACCGGCGAACTGCGGGACTTCGATCTGGATCAGTGCCAGTTCGCCTACCGCGACAGCCTGTTCAAGCATCAGGCCGGCCGCTGGCTGATTCTGCGGGTGCGTTTTGCCTTGAACCGTGTCGATCATTTGCATCTTGAATACGGTCCGGTGCGTCAGCGCTTGAGTGAGCAGGGCATCGAACAGCCGACCGCCAGGGATGTCAGCCGGGCGATTTGCAGTATCCGCAGCGAGAAACTTCCGGACCCGGCGGTGCTTGGCAATGCCGGCAGCTTTTTCAAGAACCCGGTGGTATCGGCGGTGCTGGCGGCGCAGATCAAGCAGTCGCATCCGGGGCTGGTGGGTTATCCCCAGGCCGACGGGCAGGTCAAGCTGGCGGCCGGCTGGCTGATCGAGCAGGCGGGCTGGAAAGGCTTTCGCGATGCCGATGCCGGCGTGCATCGCCTGCAATCCCTGGTGCTGGTGAATTACGGTACGGCCACAGGCTTGCAGCTGTTGGAGTTGGCCCGACGAATCCAGCGCGATATCGCCGAGCGCTTCGGTGTCGAGCTGGAGATGGAGCCGAATCTGTATTGAGGCAGCTCTTGAACTAAGCTCAGCGCTTGAGTCCAAAGCCTTGCACGGTTTACACCCTGCAAGGCTTTTTTATGCATGACGACTTAACTTAGCTTGCTAACAATGTGAGTATTTGTCGTCGCCAAAGGCCCGGTGAAGCCCCGTCTTCACAAGAGAGCCCGATTAGCCTGAGCCGATCTGCGCGCACCGCAGCCGCGCTGCTGCGTGGCAGATGGCTCGACCCCATCACCTCATAGAATGCGGGCGTGCCCATGATTACCCTGAAGCTCAACGGTCAAGATCATCCACTGGACGTCACCGAGGACATGCCACTGTTGTGGGCCATCCGCGATGTGGCGGGTTACAGCGGCACCAAATTCGGCTGCGGCATGGGCCTGTGCGGCGCCTGCACCGTTCATATCGACGGTGATCCGGCGCGCAGTTGCATCACCCCGGCCGGCTCGGTGCTGGGCAAGAACATCAGCACCATCGATAACCTGCACAACGATCCGGTCGGGCAGGTGGTGCAGCAGGCCTGGCTGGATACAGCGGTGGCCCAGTGCGGTTATTGCCAGGGCGGACAGATCATGTCCGCCACTGCATTGCTCAAGACCCATCCCAATCCCAGCGACGAGCAGATCGAGGAGGCGATGCTCGGCAATATCTGTCGCTGCGGTACCTACAACCGGATCAAGACCGCGATTCGCCAGGCAGCCAACCATCTGCAGGAGGCCAAGGCATGAACCACCTACCCAGTGATTTTGCCCTGAGCAACCTCAGCCGCCGGAGTTTTCTCAAGGGCGTGGGTGCAACCGGAGCCCTGGTGCTGGCGGCCAGTTGGGGCTGGCAGCAGGCGTTTGCCGAAGACCAGAAGTTCGGTGCCGATGGCATGCCCCATGGCTGGGTCGACGATCCCAAGGTCTATGTGAGCATCGCCAGTGACGGCAGCGTGACGGTGATCTGCAACCGTTCGGAGATGGGCCAGGGGGTGCGGACCAGCCTGAGCATGGTGGTGGCTGATGAGCTGGAGGCCGATTGGGCTCAGGTCAAGGTCAAGCAGGCGCCCGGGGACGAGGCGCGCTTTGGCAACCAGGACACCGACGGTTCGCGCAGCATGCGCCATTGGTACGAGCCCATGCGTCGTTGCGGCGCCGCTGCGCGAACCATGCTGGAACAGGCCGCCGCCGAGCAATGGCAAGTACCGCTGAGCGAGTGCCGGGCGCAGTTGCACAAAGTGGTTCACCAACCCAGCGGGCGCGAACTGGGCTATGGCGCTCTGGCCGCAGCGGCGGGGGCTCTGGCGGTGCCGGCCCGGGACAGCCTGCGGCTGAAGCAGGCGTCGGAGTTTCGCTATATCGGTAAAGAGGCGACCCGGGCCATTGACGGCGAGGACATCGTCAATGGTCGTGCGGTGTACGGCGCCGATGTGCACTTTGAAGGCATGCTGTTTGCGGCGGTGGCGCGGCCCCGAGTCTATGGCGGCAAGGTCAAGTCCGTGGATGACAGTGCAGCGCTGAAGGTGCCTGGGGTGATCAAGGTCATGCCCATCGATGGCCGTCCGTTGCCTTCCGAGTTCCAGCCCCTGGGCGGTGTGGCGGTGGTGGCGAGCAACACCTGGGCGGCGATCAAGGGCCGCGATGCCTTGAAGATCGATTGGGACGATGGAGTCAATGCCGGGTACAACTCCATCGAATATCGCAAGGAGTTGGAGGCGGCGGCGCAAAAGCCGGGCAAGGTGGTGCGCAGCACCGGCAACCTGGATGAAGCCCTGAGTGGTGCGCAGAGCAGCCTGGAAGCCACCTATTACCTGCCGCACCTGGCCCAGGCACCCATGGAGCCGATGGTGGCCGTGGCGCGCTTCGTGGATGGCCGTTGCGAGGCCTGGGCGCCGAGTCAGGCGCCTCAGGTGACCCGTGAGCGGATTGCCGAGCGCCTGGGCATCGGCTTTGACCAGGTCACGGTCAACGTCACCCTGCTGGGCGGCGGCTTCGGACGCAAATCCAAGCCGGACTTCATTCTTGAAGCGGCCATCCTGGCCAAGGCATTTCCCGGTAAGGCGGTGCGGGTGCAGTGGACCCGGGAGGATGATATCCACCACTCCTACTTCCATACGGTGTCGGCGGAGTACCTCAAGGCCGGGTTAAGCGAGGACGGCATGCCCGCCGCCTGGCTGCATCGCACCGTGGCGCCGAGCATTACCGCGTTGTTTGCCCCGGGGATGAACCATGAAGGCGCCTTCGAGCTGGGCATGGGCTTCACCAACATGGCCTATGCGATTCCCAATGTGCGCCTGGAAAACCCCGAAGCGGCGGCCCATACCCGGGTGGGTTGGTATCGCTCGGTCTCGAACATTCCCCACGGTTTTGCCATTCAGAGTTTTGTCGACGAACTGGCCCACAAGGCGGGCCAGGACCCACTGAAGTACCAGCTCAAGCTGTTGGGGCCGGACCGTCAGATCGATCCGCGAACCCTGAGCGAAGAATGGAATTACGGCGAGTCCCCTGAGCGTTACCCGATCGATACCGGGCGCATGCGCGCGGTGCTGGAAACCGCGGCCAAGGCCGCCGGGTGGGGGCGCTCGCTGCCCAAGGGGCGTGGCCTGGGGTTGGCGGTGCACTACAGCTTCGTGACCTATGTGGCAGCGGTGATCGAAGTGGAGGTCAAGGAGGATGGCACGCTGATTGTGCACAAGGCTGATATCGCCGTGGATTGCGGTCCGCAGATCAACCCCGAGCGCATTCGTTCGCAGTTCGAGGGGGCTTGTGTCATGGGCCTGGGCAATGCGGTGCTGGGGGAGATCAGCTTCAAGGATGGCAAGGTGCAGCAGGACAACTTCCATATGTATGAGGTGGCACGCATGTCCCTGGCGCCGAAAGAGGTGCAGGTGCATTTGCTGACTCCGCCGGGCGAGGTGCCGCTGGGAGGTGTTGGTGAACCGGGTGTACCGCCCATTGCGCCGGCCCTGTGCAACGCCATCTTCGCCGCCACCGGCAAGCGCATCCGCAATCTGCCCGTGCGCTACCAGCTGCAGGGTTGGCAGCAGGCGGGTGCCTGATGGACAGCGTCGACCTGAATGTCCTGCGCAGTGTTCTGGAGTGGCGTCGCGCCGGGCGCACGGTGGTGCTCTATAGCGTGGTGCAGACCTGGGGCAGTGCGCCCCGGTTGCCGGGTGCCATGTTGGCCTTGCGCGACGATGGGGTGGTGATTGGCTCGGTATCCGGTGGTTGTATCGAGGACGACTTGATCACGCGCCTGGCGGATGGGCGCTTGTCCCTGTCCGGGCCGCCGGTGCAGTTGCTGACCTATGGTGTGACCCTGGAGGAGGCGGCACGTTTCGGCCTGCCTTGTGGCGGCACCTTGCGCCTGACCGAGGAGCGGGTTGGCGATCCTTCCTGGGTCGCCGAGTTGCTGGAGCGCTGCGAGGCGCACCAGATCGTGGCTCGGGAATTGAACCTGAGCAGCGGCCAGGTGCTGCTCAAGGCGGCGAGCAAGACGGATGAGCTGGCGTTCGACGGGCTCACTCTGCGGGCGATCTATGGGCCGCGCTGGCGTCTGTTGCTGATCGGCGCCGGGCAGCTTTCCCGTTATGTGGCGCAAATGGCCCGTCTGCTGGACTTCGAGGTGCTGGTCTGTGATCCGCGCCAGGAGTTCGTGCAAGGGTGGGAGGATCAGGATGGGCGCTTTGTCGCCGGCATGCCCGACGATGCGGTGCTGAGTATTAAGCCCGATGAGCGCACGGCGGTGGTGGCGCTGACTCACGATCCGCGTCTGGATGACATGGCCCTGCTGACGGCGCTCGATTCCCCGGCGTTTTATGTCGGAGCCCTGGGGTCTCGGGTCAACAGCCAGAAACGTCGGGACAATCTGGCGCTCTTGGGATTGTCAGCGCCGGCCATCGAGCGTTTGCATGGCCCGGTGGGGTTGCACATCGGCAGTCATACGCCGGCGGAGATTGCCCTGTCGCTGATGGCGGAGATCGTGGCGATCAAGAATGGCATTGAGCCCTTGCAGAAGAAGCCGTTGGCCCGAGTGGCCGAGGCGACCACATGATTGCCCCGCCTTGCGCCGTCATCCTGGCGGCGGGGCAGGGCAGTCGTTATCGAGAGGTGGCAGGGAGCGATCAGGATAAGTTGCTGGCACCTTGCAGAGGTCGCGATGGTGTATTGCGACCGGTGCTGGAACAGGTGCTGGTCAACCTGTCGGTGGAAATGCCTAGGCGGGTACTGGTCACGACGCCGGGTCGGCCGCAGGTGGCGGAACTGGCGCAGGCTTATGGCTGCCAGGTGCTGTTGCTGGATTCCCTTGGCATGGGCCAGAGTCTGGCGGCGGCAGTGGCTGCTAGTGCCGATGCCGGTGGTTGGGTGATTTTGCTGGGGGATATGCCCTTTATCTTGCCTGGCACCATAACGCGGGTAATCGAGGCGTTGACCGAGGAGGGCATCAGCGTGCCTCGGCTGGGTGACGATCTGGGGCATCCGGTGGGGTTTGGTCGGGCTTATGGCGCTGCATTGCAAGGCTTGTCCGGTGATCGCGGTGCCAAGTGCCTGTTTACCTCGGGCAAGGTGGTCGAGGTGGCAGTGACCGACCCGGGAGTGGTATGGGATGTGGATCGACCCGAGGCGCTGGTCTATCGGGAACGCTGAATGGCAGGCATGAAAAAGCCCCGCTCGGTTAACCGGGCGGGGCTTTTTCATTGCCGATGGAGTCAGACGAGAGGTTTAGGCTCGTGCTGTTTCTCCTCGGTGTGGGCTACGTGCTCAACGGCGTGTTCGACGTTGTGCGGAGCCTCTTCCACGGCTGGGGCAGCTTGCTCGACCGCAGGTTCGGCGACAGGCGCAGGTGCTGCTTCGGCTGCTTCGACAGGCGCTGGAGCGGCCTCGACGACCACTGGCGCTTCTACCGGAGCGGGTTCGGCAGCGACCACGGCTTCAACCGGGGCAGCTGCGGCAGCCAGTTCGGCTTCCTTCTGCAGACGCTCGGCTTCACGCTTGCGACGACGCACTTCACGCGGATCGTTTGGTGCGCGACCGTTGCTGGTCAGGGCGCTGGCAGGAGCGGCCTCGATCACTGGAGCGGGTGCTTCGGCAACCACAGGGGCCGCAACCGGAGCAGGCTCTTCGGCCTGGGCTGGTTGCTGGGCAACCACTGGCTGTTCGACAGCTACAGGCTCAGTTGCAGGCACTGGAGTTTCCTGAGCCGGCTCGATGGCCTTTTCTTCAGTCACTGGCGCTGGGGCTACAGGTTCTGCCACAGGCTGCTGGGCAACCACTGGCTGTGCTTCCACAACCACGGCCGGTTCGGCAGCAACTTCAACCTGGGCGGGTTCTGCAACAACCGGAGCCGCTTCGGCTACTGGAGCAACTTCAACCGCTGGAGCTGCTGGAGCTTCCACTGCAGTGTTGGCTTCAACAACAGGCGCTTGCGGAGCCTTTTCTTCAACCGCGGCCGTAGCACGTTCGGCTTGCTGATGTGCTTCGGCTTCAGCGTTGGCGCTGATGGCGGTGCTGGCAACGGCAGCGGTAACCGCGAGGCCGGCAGCCAGGTCGGCGCTGCTCGGCTCTTCGCCGTTCTCTTCCGAGCCTTCGATCACATTGCCGTTGGCATCGCGCTGACGTTCACGACGATTGCTGCGACGACGCTGGCCGCGGGAGCGACGACGTGGACGTTCGCCTTCGGCGTTGTCCTGGCCCTCTTCCTGCAGTTGCTCTTCGTTAGGCAGCACTTCTTCTTCGCTGGCGGCAGCGGCTTGAGCCTGCTCGGCGCGTGGTTGGCGCTCTTCACGTGGTTGACGCGGCTGGCGCTCTTCACGTGGCTGGCGAGCTGGACGCTCTTCAGTCACAGCGGCTGCGGTAGCGGCGGCTGCAGCCGGAGCGGCATCCAGCGGTTCACGCAGTTCGCGAACACGCTCTTCACGTTCGCCACGTGGCTTGCGGTCCTCGCGAGGGGCGCGTGGTTGACGTTCTTCACGAGGTGCGCGTGGAGCGCGTTCTTCGCGGGCTACGCCTTGTACTTCTTCACGGGCTTCACGAACTTCCCGTGGCTGACGCTCTTCCCGTGGTGCGCGTTCTTCACGCGGAGCACGCTCTTCGCGCGGCTTGCGTTCTTCATCGCGGCGACCGTTACGGTTGCGGCTCTGTTGGCGGCCATTGCGACGTTGTTCTTCGTTGCTGCGCGCAGGACGTTCGGTCACTGGCTTCTCGACCACAACTGGAGCCGCTGGCTCTTCCTTGGTGGCGAACAGGCTGACCAGGGACTTCACCAGGCCTTTGAACAGGCTCGGCTCGGCAACAACCGGAGCTGGAGCGGCAACCGGGGCAGGGGCTTCGGTTGGCACTGGAGCGTTGGCGCGGGCCGGAGCGGTCTTCACCGCGGCTTCCTGGCGAACCAGGGTACGGGTGGCGGCGGTTGGCTGAACTTCTTCGGCTTCGGCAGCGGCAGCGGCGATTTCGTAGCTGGACTGGTTGGTGTTGGCTTCCGGGCTGTCATCGCGCAGGCGCTGAACTTCGAAGTGCGGCGTTTCGAGGTGATCGTTCGGCAGGATGACGATGCGGGCACGGGTACGCAGTTCGATCTTGGTGATCGAGTTGCGTTTTTCGTTGAGCAGGAAAGCCGCGACCGGAATCGGCACTTGGGCGCGAACTTCGGCGGTGCGGTCTTTCAGGGCTTCTTCTTCGATCAGGCGCAGGATCGCCAGGGACAGCGACTCAACGTCACGGATGATGCCGGTGCCGTTGCAGCGTGGGCAGACGATGCCGCTGCTTTCACCCAGGGATGGGCGCAGGCGCTGACGGGACATTTCCAGCAGGCCGAAGCGCGAGATGCGACCGATCTGCACGCGGGCGCGGTCGGCTTCCAGGCATTCGCGGACTTTCTCTTCCACTGCGCGCTGGTTCTTGGCCGGGGTCATGTCGATGAAGTCGATGACGATCAGGCCGCCGATGTCACGCAGGCGCAACTGGCGAGCGATTTCTTCCGCTGCTTCCAGGTTGGTCTGCAGGGCGGTTTCTTCGATGTCGCTGCCTTTGGTGGCGCGGGCCGAGTTGATGTCGATGGACACCAGGGCTTCGGTTGGGTCGATGACGATGGAGCCGCCGGAAGGCAGTTCAACCACACGCTGGAAGGCGGTCTCGATCTGGCTTTCGATCTGGAAACGGTTGAACAGCGGAACGCTGTCTTCGTACAGCTTGATCTTGCTGGCGTACTGCGGCATCACCTGGCGGATGAAGGTCAGGGCTTCGTCCTGGGCTTCAACGCTGTCGATCAGCACTTCGCCGATGTCCTGGCGCAGGTAGTCGCGAATCGCGCGGATGATCACGTTGCTTTCCTGGTAGATCAGGAATGGCGCGGAGCGATCCAGAGATGCTTCTTTGATGGCGGTCCAGAGTTGCAGCAGGTAGTCGAGGTCCCACTGCATCTCTTCGCTGCTGCGGCCCAGGCCGGCAGTGCGCACGATCAGGCCCATGTCGGCAGGAGCTACCAGGCCGTTCAACGCTTCACGCAGTTCGTTGCGTTCTTCGCCTTCGATGCGACGGGAGATGCCACCGGCACGTGGGTTGTTCGGCATCAGTACCAGGTAACGGCCCGCCAGGCTGATGAAGGTGGTCAGGGCGGCGCCCTTGTTGCCACGCTCTTCTTTTTCGACCTGGACGATGACTTCCTGGCCTTCGCTCAGGACGTCCTTGATGTTGACGCGGCCTTCAGGGGCTTTCTTGAAGTATTCGCGGGAGATTTCTTTGAGGGGCAGGAAGCCGTGGCGCTCAGAGCCGAAATCGACAAAGGCAGCCTCAAGGCTTGGTTCGATACGAGTGATGCGGCCTTTATAGATGTTGGCCTTTTTCTGCTCGCGTGCACCGGACTCGATGTCCAGATCGTAGAGGCGCTGGCCGTCTACCAGGGCAACACGCAACTCTTCGGGTTGAGTTGCGTTAATCAGCATTCTTTTCATGTAGTACCGTCGGTTTCCGGGCTGCCGGAAACGGCGTTCGGCACACACGACTTCTCACGGTCGGTGTCAGGTGCGTCAGGAGTGGTTGACCACTCGAGTGTCTAGCGAGGTTCGTCCGAATAACTAAGAACGAAGTCGCGACTCACGCGTCCTGCTTGCTGTGGTGACTAAGGCACCGCTTAAGCAAAAGTCTGTCAGGAGGAGGAATCAACCGGCGACTGTGGACGAGATGAAGCGTCTTGAATAAAGCCTAATGCTACACAGTCCGACGGTTGTGCATCTCCACCCTACACGTATCCCTGATAATTCGGGTGCTGCCGCGCGCAGAATCCGCAGCGGGTTGGCATTTACCGTGAACTCCGAAAGGGGAGGTCACGCATCATGGCTAAAGGCGTTGTTTCCGTAACCTTCGCTCGGGGTTGTCTGTCGCCGACTGCACTTTGTGAACTGGCCGTTAATCGCTGCGTAAAAGGCGAGTGATAACTCTGCTTTCTACGGGTTTCAGGCCTCATGTCACCTGCGCTTGTTACAACGTCAAACTCTTCCGGTATGTAGCGAGAGCTGCGTAGGACGGCCTTGCGTCCTTATGAATTGCGTTGGTCAGGGCCGGCTAGTTGCCGCTGTTCCGCTGTCCAGCCGCTTTTGGCGGCGTTCGCGACTATAGCAGCAATCATTAAGTGCTTCAAATCCATAAAAAATTGTTATCATTCGCGCCATGACGACTACTGCCCCCTCGACTCCAGGCGTTCAATTGCTTGAGGTCTCGCCGGAATATGCCGGCCAACGAATTGATAACTTCCTTCTTGCTCGGCTCAAAGGCGTGCCCAAGACCTTGATTTATCGCATTTTGCGCAAAGGCGAAGTGCGAGTGAACAAGGGGCGGATCAAGCCCGAATACAAGCTGCAGGCGGGTGATGTGGTGCGCGTGCCGCCGGTGCGCGTGCCTGAGCGCGACGAGCCGGTGCCGCTGGCGCAAGGTTTGCTGCAGCGTCTTGAGGCGTCGATCGTCTTCGAAGACAAGGCCCTGATTGTTATCAACAAGCCCGCAGGCATTGCTGTGCATGGCGGAAGCGGCCTGAATTTCGGGGTAATCGAAGCCTTTCGTCAGTTGCGCCCGGATGCCAAGGAACTGGAGCTGGTGCATCGCCTTGATCGCGATACTTCTGGCCTGTTGATGATCGCGAAGAAGCGCAGCATGTTGCGCCACCTGCATGCCGCTTTGCGCGGTGATGGTGTGGATAAGCGCTATATGGCGCTGGTTCGTGGTCACTGGGCTACTGCGCTGAAGCAGGTGCGGGCGCCGTTGCTCAAGAGCAATCTGCGCTCAGGCGAGCGCATGGTGGAAGTGAACGAGGAGGGCAAGGAGGCCTTGACGGTGTTCAAGGTGCTGCGCCGCTTCGGTGAGTTCGCCACTATGGTCGAGGCCAAGCCGGTCACCGGGCGTACGCATCAGATTCGTGTGCACACCCTGCACGCCGGGCACTGCATCGCCGGCGACAGCAAGTACGGCGACGATGATTTCACTCGTGAGATTCGCGAGTTGGGCGGTAAGCGCCTGTTTCTCCATGCCTATATGTTGACGGTGCCGCTGCCGGATGGTGGTGAGCTGAAGTTGCAGGCCCCAGTGGACGACATGTGGGCCAAAACCGTGGAGCGCTTGAGTGCACCCTGATTACCAACTGCTGATCTTCGATTGGGACGGCACTCTGGCTGACTCCATTGGTCGGATTGTTGAGTCGATGCACGTATCTGCCGATCGATCCGGTTTTCCTCGGCGTGATGATTTTGCCGTCAAGGGCATCATCGGGCTTGGGTTGCCGGAGGCGATTCGTACCTTGTATCCGGAAATCGACGACGGCCAGTTGGTCGCCTTTCGTCAGCATTACGCGGAACACTACATCGCGCTTGAGGCTGAGCCTTCACCGTTGTTTGCTGGAGTGGTGTCGTCTCTTGAGGCCTTTCGGGCTGAGGGTTATCGGTTGGCGGTCGCTACGGGCAAGGCGCGTCGGGGCTTGGATCGGGTGCTGAAGTCTCATGGCTGGGAAGAGTATTTCGATATCACCCGGGCCGCCGATGAGACTGCCAGCAAGCCCCATCCCTTGATGCTGGAGGAGATTCTTGCTCATTGCGGTGTTGGGCCTCGGCAGGCATTGATGGTCGGGGATTCGTCCTTCGATCTGTTGATGGCGCGTAATGCTGGCATGGATTCGGTGGCGGTTAGCTACGGTGCTCAGTCCATTGAGGCCTTGCAGGCGTTTGAGCCGCGCCTGTCCATCGATCGTTTTCCTGAGTTGCACACCTGGCTCAGTCAGGGTGTCGATTAAGTTTTCGTTGGGGTAGCAAGCATGTCTGATGAATGGAAGGCGCCAAGCAAGGCCGGCGCTGAAGGTGGTGACGATAAAAGCTGGCAGTTGTTGGAAAAGACCCTCCTGGCCAGTGTTCAGGAGCAGCGTCGTTCGCGGCGTTGGGGGATTTTCTTCAAGCTGCTGACCTTTGTGTACCTGTTTGTCGCGCTGGCGTTGTTTACTCCGTTGATGACCATGGAGAAGAGCGCCGCTCGTGGTGGTAGCTACACCGCAGTGATCGATGTCACGGGGGTGATTGCCGACAAGGAGTCTGCAAGTGCAGACAATATCGTCGGTAGCTTGCGCACGGCCTTTGATGATCCCAAGGTCAAGGGCATTGTTTTGCGTATCAACAGTCCTGGCGGCAGTCCGGTGCAGTCTGGCTATGTTTATGACGAGATTCGCCGTTTACGGGCTCTGCACAAGGACACCAAGGTTTATGCGGTGATTTCTGATCTCGGTGCTTCTGGCGCTTATTACATTGCCAGTGCTGCTGATCAGATCTATGCCGACAAGGCGAGTCTGGTGGGCTCCATTGGGGTTACGGCTGCCGGTTACGGTTTTGTCGGTGCCATGGAGAAGCTGGGGGTCGAGCGCCGTACCTACACCTCTGGCGAGCACAAGTCGTTCCTTGATCCGTTTCAGCCGCAAAAGCCTGAAGAGACCCAGTTCTGGCAAGGTGTGCTGGATACAACTCATCGTCAGTTCATCGCCAGCGTCAAGCAGGGGCGTGGCGAGCGTCTCAAGGACAAGGAGCATCCTGAGCTGTTCTCCGGGTTGGTCTGGTCTGGTGAGCAGGCACTGCAGTTGGGCTTGATTGACGGCCTGGGCAGCACCAGTTCGGTGGCGCGGGATGTGATCGGCGAGAAGGAAGTGGTGGATTTTACTGTTCAGGAATCGCCTTTCGATCGTTTCTCGAAGAAGCTGGGCGCCAGCGTGGCTGAGCAGATCGCCATGTGGATGGGTTTTCAGGGGCCAACCTTGCGTTGACTTCGAGTGTGAGTAAAAAGCCGGCCGCAGTGCCGGCTTTTTAGTGTCTGCTCAGGGCACTTCCACGCCTTCGGCCAGTAGCATGTCCACCAAGCGGATCAGTGGCAGTCCTATGAGGCTGGTGGCATCGCTGCCGGCGGTGCTCTGGAACAGGCTGACACCCAGGCCTTCGGCCTTGAAGCTGCCGGCGCAGTCGAAGGGCTGCTCTGCGTGCAGGTAGCGTTCGATGCGGGCGCTGTCGAGGTGGCGCATGTTGACCGTAAAGGGGATGCAGTCCACCTGGCATTGGCCGCTCTTGCTGTTGAGTAGGGCTAGGCCGGTGAGGAAGGTCACGCTCGCGCCGCTGGCGTCCAGCAACTGCTGGCGGGCCTTGTCGAAGGTGTGAGGCTTGCCGATGATGCGCTCTCCCAGTACCGCCACCTGATCCGAGCCGATGATCAGGTGTGCCGGGTGGGTGGTTGCCAGGGCGCGGGCTTTTTCCTCGGCCAGGCGCTTCACCAGCTCTATGGCGTGCTCGCCGGGGCGGTGGCTTTCGTCAATGTCAGGAGAGCTGCAAGTGAAGGGGAGTTGCAGGCGAGAGAGCAATTCTCGGCGGTACGCCGAGCTCGAAGCTAGTAATAAAGGCAGCATGTGCATCTCCTGGGGTGGGGCGGGAATTCTAGCGGGGCTCGCAAGTGACGGACAGGGCTGAATTTCCTTTGACATGGCCGGGGGCATCCCTATAATGCTGCGCCTATGTTGAATGACCCGATTCCACCTCACGTTGACCCGCGCAAATTGGCTGACCGTGGCACCACCCTTCAAGGTGAACTGCTGCTGGCCGATTTGGAGAGACTCTGCGACCCGCTTTCCGACAATGTCGGTACGGTGCAGGCTAAATTCGTTTTCGAGCGTGACGAGCGTAAAGCTGTAGTTATCCACAGCTCCATCGACGTCGAAGTCAAAATGGTTTGCCAGCGTTGTCTTGAGCTGGTCACCCTGCCGATCCACAGCGAGTGCAGTTATGCCGTGGTGAAGGAGGGTGCGAATACCCAGTCGTTGCCGAAAGGTTATGACGTGCTGGAACTGGGCGAAGATCCTTTGGATCTGCAGGCGTTGGTCGAGGAAGAGCTTTTGCTTGCCTTGCCCATCGTGCCTGCTCATCATCCGGAAGAATGCCAGCAGCCGGCGGGGCTCGATGAGCCCGAACCGAGCGAGGACGAGGTAACGCGGTCCAACCCGTTCAGTGTATTGGCGCAGTTAAAGCGTGACCCAAACGTTTAGGAGTTAATCAATTATGGCTGTTCAGCAGAACAAAAAATCCCGCTCTGCCCGTGACATGCGTCGCTCCCACGATGCTCTCGAGGCTAGCACCCTGTCCGTAGAAAAGACCACCGGTGAAGTTCACCTGCGTCACCACGTATCGCCAGAAGGCGTATACCGTGGTCGTAAAGTGATCGACAAGGGCGCTGACGAGTAATCCTTGTCCGCTCAAGTCATCGCGATTGACGCAATGGGCGGGGACTTCGGTCCCCGCAGCATTGTTCAGGCCAGTATTGCTTGCCTGTCTGCTACCCCCTCGCTGCATCTGACCCTGGTCGGTCAACCCTCCCTACTTGAAGAGCTGCTCTCCGGTCATTCGGCCGTGGATCGCGCGCGCCTGACGATTACTCCTGCAAGCGAAGTGATTGCCATGGACGAGAAGCCTGCCCAGGCATTGCGTGGCAAGCCTGATTCGTCGATGCGGGTGGCGCTCGAGTTGTTGCGGGATGAAAAGGTCCAGGCTTGTGTCAGTGCAGGTAATACCGGGGCGCTGATGGCTCTGTCGCGTTACGTACTCAAGACCCTGCCCGGCATCGATCGTCCGGCGATGGTGGCTGCCATTCCCACTCAGCGCGGCTATTGCCAGTTGCTGGACCTGGGGGCCAACGTCGATTGCAGTGCCGAGCACCTGTTGCAGTTCGCAATCATGGGGTCGGTTGCGGCACAAAGCCTGGGCATCGTGCGGCCAAGAGTGGCCTTGCTGAATATCGGTACCGAAGACATCAAGGGTAATCAGCAGGTCAAGCTGGCGGCGAGTCTGCTTCAGCAGGCGCGAGGGCTGAACTACGTAGGCTTCGTTGAAGGTGACGGGTTGTATCGCGGCGAGGCGGATGTGGTGGTGTGCGACGGTTTTGTCGGCAACATCCTGCTCAAGTCCAGCGAGGGGCTGGCCACCATGATTGCTGCTCGTATCGAGGCATTGTTCAGGCGCAATCTGCTATCCCGGGCCGTAGGTGTGCTGGCCTTGCCGCTGATGCGGCGATTACAGGCAGACCTGGCGCCGGCTCGGCACAATGGTGCGAGCTTTCTCGGGTTGCAGGGAATAGTGGTGAAAAGCCACGGTTCTGCGGGCGTTCAGGGGTTCCAGAGTGCGATTCAGCGTGCATTGATCGAAATCCAGGAAGACCTGCCGCGACGCCTGCATGGGCGCCTTGAAGATCTGTTGCTTTAGGCGTTTATCCTGTGGAGTGCTTAAATGTGACCGCTCAGTTCAATTGGCCATCCAACTGTCAGTTTCTTGCGTCCACCGCGGTGTGACGTCAATTCTCCGACGACAAGATCATTAGGGGCTTGTTACATGTCTGCATCCCTCGCATTCGTCTTTCCAGGACAGGGCTCGCAGTCCCTCGGCATGTTGGCCGAGTTGGGCGCGCAGTACCCACTGATCCTCGATACCTTCAAGGAAGCCTCCGATGCTCTGGGCTACGACCTCTGGGCGCTGACCCAGCAAGGTCCCGAAGAGCTGCTCAATCAAACCGACAAGACTCAACCGGCCATCCTCACCGCCTCCATCGCCCTGTGGCGTGTCTGGTTGGCTGAGGGTGGTGCGCGTCCGGCCTTCGTCGCGGGTCACAGTCTGGGTGAATACAGCGCCCTGGTGGCCGCTGGCAGTCTGACTCTGGCCGAAGCGGTCAAGCTGGTCGAGCGTCGTGGTCAGCTGATGCAGGAAGCCGTGCCGGCAGGTCAAGGCGGCATGGCGGCAATTCTTGGTCTGGACGACGCCGATGTCGTGGCGGCCTGTGCAGAAGCGGCGCAAGGTGAAGTGGTCAGTGCGGTGAACTACAACTCCCCGGGCCAGGTGGTGATCGCTGGTGCCAAGGCGGCGGTGGACCGTGCTATCGAGGGTTGCAAGGCGCGCGGAGCCAAGCGTGCCATGCCATTGCCGGTCAGCGTGCCGTCCCATTGCGAGCTGATGCGCCCTGCGGCTGAGCGTTTCGCTGAATCGATTGCTGCGATCAACTGGCAGGCACCGCAGATTCCGCTGGTACAGAATGTCAGCGCCGCCGTGGCGGCTGACCTCGATACTCTCAAGCGCGACTTGCTGGAACAGCTGTACAAGCCTGTGCGCTGGGTCGAGTCGGTGCAGACCCTGGCGAACCAGGGCGCCACCCAGCTGGTGGAATGCGGTCCGGGCAAGGTCCTGGCCGGTCTCAACAAGCGCTGCGCCGAAGGCGTGTCGACCTCTAACCTGAATACCCCAGATGCTTTCGCTGCCGCTCGTGCAGCGTTGGCCTGAACTAGGAGAAGCTTGCATGAGTCTGCAAGGTAAAGTTGCACTGGTGACCGGCGCCAGCCGTGGGATCGGCCAGGCCATCGCGCTTGAGCTGGGGCGTATGGGCGCCACCGTGGTGGGTACTGCCACTTCCGCTTCGGGGGCCGAGCGCATCGCGGCTACCCTCAAGGAAAACGGCATTCAAGGCACCGGCCTTGAGCTCAATGTCACCAGCGACGAGTCCGTGGCTGCGGTTCTGGCCAGCATCACCGAGCAGTTCGGTGCGCCGGCGATCCTGGTGAACAACGCCGGTATCACTCGCGACAACCTGATGATGCGCATGAAAGATGACGAGTGGTACGACGTGGTCGATACCAACTTGAACAGTCTGTATCGCCTGTCCAAGGGTGTTTTGCGTGGCATGACCAAGGCTCGTTGGGGTCGAATTATCAGTATTGGCTCGGTTGTGGGTGCCATGGGCAACGCAGGCCAAGTAAACTACGCCGCCGCCAAAGCCGGTCTGGAAGGTTTCAGCCGTGCCCTGGCGCGTGAAGTGGGTTCGCGGTCGATCACTGTGAACTCGGTTGCTCCAGGTTTTATCGATACCGATATGACCCGCGAGTTGCCGGAAGCACAGCGTGAAGCCCTGCTGACGCAAATTCCGCTGGGTCGTCTGGGTCAGGCTCAAGAGATCGCGCAAGTGGTCGCTTTTCTGGCATCCGACGGTGCGGCATACGTTACTGGGGCTACAATCCCGGTCAACGGCGGGATGTATATGTGAGTCAAATGTGACGGATTGCTTCAAAAAAATGTCATACGAGCTGTCTAAAATCCGTTATAAAGCTGCAATCAATTTATAGGCAGATGGCCAAAGGGTTTGAGGGATGAAGCTTTCAGTTGAAAAGCTGAAAAGCCTTTCTATACACTTACCCACTGGCCAGCTGCCTGAATTTGTCCATTAGGAGTGAAAACAAGGTATGAGCACCATCGAAGAGCGCGTCAAGAAAATCGTTGCTGAGCAACTGGGCGTTAAAGAAGAAGAAGTTGTGAACACCGCTTCCTTCGTTGAAGACCTGGGTGCCGACTCCCTTGACACCGTTGAGCTGGTGATGGCTCTGGAAGAGGAATTCGAGACCGAAATCCCTGACGAAGAAGCTGAAAAGATCACTACCGTTCAAGCAGCTATCGACTACGTTACTAGCCACCAGGCTTAATCGTTTGTAGTCGTCTTTTGCTGTCATGGAAAAACCGCACTGCCGTTACGGCGTGCGGTTTTTTCTTTAGGCCTGATACAAAGTGTCGTCATTAGAAAAAGGAGAGTGCTGTGTCGCGTAGACGCGTCGTAGTCACCGGTATGGGTATGTTGTCGCCACTGGGTACGGATGTACCGAGTAGCTGGCAGGGCATTCTGGCTGGCCAAAGTGGCATTGGTCTGATCGAACACACCGACCTTTCTGCCTATTCCACCCGTTTTGGCGGCTCGGTAAAGGGCTTCAATGTCGAGGAATACCTGTCGGCCAAAGAGGCCCGCAAACTCGACCTGTTCATTCAATACGGTCTGGCGGCCGGGTTTCAGGCGGTGCGTAACGCCGGCCTGGAAGTCACCGATGCCAACCGTGAGCGCATCGGCGTGGCCATGGGGTCGGGTATTGGCGGTTTGACCAATATCGAAGAAACCAGCCGTATCCTGCACGATTCCGGCCCACGGCGGATTTCTCCGTTCTTCGTGCCCGGTTCGATCATCAATATGATTTCCGGCTTCCTGTCCATCCATCTGGGTGCCCAGGGGCCGAACTATGCCATTTCTACTGCCTGTACCACTGGTACCCACTGCATCGGCATGGCCGCGCGCAACATTGCCTACGGCGAAGCCGACGTGATGATTGCCGGTGGCGCCGAAATGGCCGCCTGTGGCCTGGGTATGGGGGGCTTCGGTGCGTCCCGTGCGCTGTCGACTCGCAATGACGAGCCGACCCGTGCCAGCCGTCCGTGGGACAAGGGGCGTGATGGCTTCGTGCTGGCCGACGGTGCGGGTGCCCTGGTTCTTGAGGAACTGGAGCACGCCAAGGCTCGTGGCGCCACCATCTACGCTGAGCTGATCGGCTTCGGCATGAGCGGTGATGCCTATCACATGACGTCGCCACCCGCCGATGGCGCCGGTGCCGCTCGCTGCATCGCCAACGCCTTGCGTGACGCCAAGCTCAATGTCGATCAAGTGCAGTACATCAACGCCCATGGTACTTCGACTCCGGCCGGTGACCTGGCGGAAGCCGAAGCGATCAAGAGCGTGTTCGGCGACCATGCCTACAAGCTCGCGGTCAGTTCCACCAAGTCCATGACTGGTCACCTGCTGGGTGCCGCCGGGGCGATCGAGGCGATCTTCAGCGTACTGGCAATCAACAGTCAGGCCGCGCCGCCCACCATCAACCTGGATGAACCGGATGAGGGTTGCGACCTCGATTTCGTGCCGCACACTGCGCGCAGCATGGACATCGATGTGGTGCTGTCCAACTCCTTCGGCTTTGGTGGCACCAACGGCTCCCTGGTGTTCCGCCGGTTCTCCGAGTGATGCAAAGCTGGGTCGACGGTCGGCCAGCTGACGCGCTGTCGCTCAGGGACCGCGGCCTGGCCTATGGCGATGGTCTGTTCGAGACCATCGCTGTCCGATCCGGGCAACCGCAACTGCTGGAGCGGCACTTGCAGCGTCTGGCCGAAGGCTGCCGACGTCTGGCGCTGAGCGCGGATCAGGCGCTGATTCGCGACGAAGTGCTGGCCTATGCGGCGGCCCTGGGGGAGGGCGTGCTCAAGCTGATCCTGACCCGGGGCGACAGCCTGCGAGGATATGCCGCCGATCCTGCAGGCGCTGCGCGGCGGATTCTCCAGGGCGGGGCCTTGCCGGCTTATCCGGCGGCTCATGCCGATCAGGGGGTTGTGCTGTTCCCTTGCGTCACGCGTTTATCCGAGCAGCCGCTACTGGCTGGCCTCAAGCATCTCAATCGCCTTGAACAGGTTCTGGCTCGCGCTGAATGGCGCGACCCCGAGCACGCCGAAGGCTTGATGCTCGATGGTGCCGGACGGGTGATCGAAGGTGTATTCAGCAATCTGTTTCTGGTCAGTCAGGGGCGTCTCCTGACGGCTGATCTGAGTCGCTGCGGTGTGGCTGGAGTGATGCGCGCTGAAATTTTGTTTCAGGCCGAGTCACAAGGCATTCCCTTTGAAGTGGCGGATATCAGCCTTGATCAACTGCAACAGGCGGACGAGGTCTTCGTCTGCAACAGTGTCTACGGCATTTGGCCAGTGCTTGGCTGCGCCGGGATGAGCTGGTCGGCGGGTGCGCTCACCCGTAAACTGCAGGGCATTACCCGCGCACTACTGGATGCTTGATTCGTGAGACGTAAATTTCTGCTCCTGCTGGAAACCGGACTGGTCCTGGCAGGTCTGCTGCTGGGCGCGAGTGCCTGGAAACTGCACTCGGCCCTGGAACAACCGCTGAACCTGAGTCAGGAGCAACTGCTCGATGTTCCCGCCGGTTCTACGCCCACCGGAACCTTCAATCGTCTGCAGGCTGATGGCGTGATCCGGGACGCGTTCTGGCTGCGCCTTTACTGGCGCTTCAACTTGCCGGGGCAGCCTTTGCACAGCGGCGAGTACCGCATGACACCGGGCATGACTGCCGAAGGCCTGATCGGTCTCTGGCAGCGAGGCGAGGTGGTGCAGTACAGCCTGACCCTGGTGGAGGGCTGGACCTTCCGTCAGGTGCGCAGTGCCCTGGCCAAGAGCGACAAATTGCAACAGACCCTGACCGGTCTCAGCGACAGCCAGGTGATGGAGAAGCTCGGACACGGCGGTGTGTTCCCCGAGGGGCGCTTCTTCCCCGATACCTATCGTTTTGTGCGCGGTATGACCGATGCCGAACTTCTGGAAAAAGCCTACGACCGCCTGGACGATGTACTGGCCAAGGAGTGGAGCAGGCGGGCTGATGATGCGCCTTACAGTGATCCCTATCAGGCGCTGATCATGGCGTCGCTGGTGGAAAAGGAAACCGGCGTGCCCCATGAGCGTGGACAGATCGCGGGGGTCTTTGTACGGCGCATGCAGATCGGCATGCTGCTGCAGACTGATCCTACCGTGATCTATGGTCTGGGCGAGCGCTACACCGGCAAGCTGACCCGGGCGCATCTCAAGGAAGCCACGCCCTATAACACCTATGTGATTGCCGGGTTGCCACCCACGCCGATTGCCATGGTCGGGCGCGAGGCGATTC
Organism: Pseudomonas sp. B21-059; assembly: GCF_026016285.1. Taxonomy (NCBI): domain Bacteria; kingdom Pseudomonadati; phylum Pseudomonadota; class Gammaproteobacteria; order Pseudomonadales; family Pseudomonadaceae; genus Pseudomonas; species Pseudomonas sp. B21-059. The sequence goes on from NZ_CP087201.1 coordinate 1,980,774, forward strand.
ATGCCGCTCTCAATCCGGTGCCGGGCAAGAGCCTGTATTTTGTTGCCCGGGGTGACGGCAGCCATGTGTTCTCCGATGATCTGGATGCCCATAACAGCGCCGTGCGCGAGTTCCAGCTCAAGCGTCGCGCCGACTATCGTTCCAGCCCGGCGCCAGTAACTGCTCCGGCCGCTCCCGAAGCCGAGAGTTCGGCGCCGGCAGTTGCGCCTCAGGCGGCGCCGGACAGCTCGCCGCCAGCGTCACCCGCGCCGGCTGTGGCTCCGGTGGAGCCCGAACCCGCGCCGAAACGCCCGCAATGACTTTGATTAAGGACTGCCTGTGACTGGCTTGTTTATTACCCTGGAAGGCCCGGAAGGTGCCGGCAAAAGCACCAACCGCGAGTACCTCGCCGAGCGTTTGCGCGCTGCAGGCATCGAAGTGTTGTTGACCCGCGAGCCTGGTGGCACGCCCCTGGCTGAACGGATTCGCGAAGTGTTGCTGACTCCGGGGGAGGAAGTCATGAGCGCCGATACCGAGCTGCTGTTGGTGTTCGCGGCCCGCGCCCAGCACCTGGCCTCGGTGATTCGCCCGGCACTGGCCCGGGGCGCGGTAGTGTTGTGCGACCGCTTCACCGACTCGACCTACGCCTATCAGGGGGCTGGTCGTGGCCTGAGCCTTGCGCGCATCGCTGCCCTTGAGGATTTCGTCCAGGGCCAGCTGCGCCCGGACCTGACCCTGGTGTTTGACCTGCCAGTGGACGTTGGCCTGGCCCGGGCCAGTGCCCGTGGCCGGCTGGATCGCTTCGAGCAGGAAGGCCAGGCGTTTTTCCAGAAGGTCCGTGAGGCTTACCTTAAGCGTGCTGAAGCTGCTCCGCAGCGTTATTTCCTGGTGGATGCGGCGCAGCCACTGGCGCAGGTCCAGCAGTCCCTGGATGCCTTGCTGCCACAATTGCTGGAGCGCGCCCGTGGCTGAGGTCTTTCCCTGGCAGGACGGCCTCTGGCAACAGTTGGCGGGGCGCGCGCAGCATGCTCACGCCTACCTGCTGCACGGCCCGGCGGGAATTGGCAAGCGGGCCCTGGCTGAGCGCCTGATGGCGCGCCTGTTGTGCCAGCGCCCCGACGGGCTGGATGCCTGCGGTCAGTGCAAGTCTTGTCTGTTGTTGCAGGCGGGTAGTCATCCAGACAATTACGTGCTGGAACCCGAAGAAGCGGACAAGGCGATCAAGGTCGACCAGGTTCGCGAGCTGGTGAGTTTCGTGGTCCAGACTGCGCAGCTGGGCGGACGCAAGGTGGTGCTGATCGAGCCTGTGGAGTCGATGAACATCAACGCCTCCAACGCCCTGTTGAAAAGCCTTGAGGAGCCTTCAGGCGACACCGTGCTGTTGCTGGTGAGCCATCAGCCCAGCCGGCTGTTGCCCACCATCAAGAGCCGTTGTGTGCAGCAGGCGTGCCCATTGCCCAGCGCGGCAATGAGTCAGCAGTGGCTGTCCCAGGCCTTGCCTGAATGCACCGAGGAGGAGCGGTTGGAGCTGCTGACCCTCGCGGCGGGATCGCCGCTGGCTGCCGTCGGCTTGCAGGCCCAAGGGGTGCGTGAGCAGCGGGCGTTGGTGGTGGAGGGGGTGAAGAAGTTGCTCAAGCAGCAACAGTCGCCAACCCAGTTGGCCGAGGCCTGGAATGCCATCCCCTTGTTGCTGCTGTTCGATTGGTTCTGTGACTGGTCGAACCTGATCCTGCGCTACCAACTGACCCAGGACGAAGACGGACTGGGGTTGCAGGACATGCGCAAGGTGCTGCAGTACCTGGCGCAAAAGTCCGGCCAGGACAAGGTGCTGGCGATCCAGGACTGGATCCTGGCCCAGCGGCAAAAGGTTCTGAGCAAGGCCAACCTCAATCGCGTGTTGCTGCTGGAAGCGCTGTTGGTGCAATGGTCGGCGTTGCCTACCCAGCGCTGACAGGCAGCGCCTAGAATCAAGCCTGTATCCGGCCGGACTGTGCAGTCCGGCCCTTTCATTTATCGGATGTAGTTGCAGTCTCTTATGCTCGTAGATTCCCATTGCCACCTTGATCGTCTCGACCTTGCCGCCCACGACGGCTCACTGGATGCCGCGCTCGATGCCGCCCGTCAGCGCGGTGTCGGGCATTTTCTGTGCATTGGCGTCAGTGCCGACAACGCGGCGGACGTCAAAGCGCTGGCCGAGCGTTATGACGACGTCGATTGTTCGGTGGGGGTGCATCCGCTGGATGTGCAGCCGGGGGCGGCTCCGGCGCTGGACTGGTTGCTGGATGAATTGAACCACCCGCGGGTGGTGGCCATCGGCGAGACCGGCCTGGACTATCACTACGAGCCGGAAGCGGCCGAGTTGCAGCAGGAGTCCTTCCGTTTGCACCTGCAGGCCGCGCAGCAGACTGGCAAGCCGGTGGTCGTGCATACCCGCGGTGCCCGGGCCGATACGCTGGCGCTGTTGCGTGAAGCTGCATTGCCCAATGCCGGCGTGTTGCATTGCTTCACCGAGGACTGGGACATGGCCAAGGCTGCTCTGGACCTGGGGTTCTATATTTCTCTGTCGGGCATTGTCACCTTCCGCAATGCCGACGCTTTGCGCGATGTAGCGCGGCAGGTGCCTGCCGATCGCTTGTTGGTGGAAACCGATTCACCTTATCTGGCGCCTATCCCCTATCGCGGCAAGCCCAACCTGCCGCAGTACGTACGTGAAGTGGCGGAGTTCCTGGCGATGTTGCGGGGCGAAGCCTATGACGCCTTTGCCGAACAGACCACAGCCAACTTCAAACGTCTGTTTCCCCTGGCGCGAGTCAAGGGCGAGGCCTGAGTCGCCGGTGTGTGGAAGAGCAAATTTCAGGCAAAAAAAACCCGGGTTCTGGGGGGTGAATCCGGGTTAAGACCATTAGGAGTAAAACTAAGGCACGCGGTCCTTCGGTACCTTGATCGGCGTTTCACTTGGGGGAGATGTCCCGCCGACAGTTCAAGTATTGATCACTATTGCATTCAGTCCAGTTGCTCCTGCTCGTTTTTTAAACAAATTTGGAATACGAGCGCTTCGGTTGAGTTCTCATTTGCGGTGTTTTGGGGCTGATTTCGTTGAAAATCCCAAAAAAACAGTCTGTTTTCGCAAAATTTGCACGAATTCGACGATTTTCCCCCTTCGGTAAACACACAAGCTGTTGCAGTTTAGTTTCCCGAGAAGCCTGATCCCCATCAATGGTATCGATACATTCAGACCTTTCACCTGTCCTGGATGGAGCTTTCGAGGCTCATCGGTAATATTTCCTGATGCTGATAAAGGCAACACTCCTGCGAAGCAGTGAAGCAATTGCGACTCATTGCGGTATTTTCGTCGAGTGTGGGGCTGAGGCCGGTATCGAGACCCGATTACAGAAAAATCGAGACTTTACGGTCTGATACGAGGCTTTACAGCTGTCGATGTTTTCTATTTGAACCGCTTGCCGGGCCCGTATTCACTGGATTTTCCGGACGTTTGCGACTCATCTGTGTCTTTTCGTCTCGAGGGCTTTTACGTCAGAAACAGTGGCAACGACGGATGATCCGTGCATTTTGGCGCAAGTTAGGCATAATACGCGGCTTCGATTTTGACCCCGAACAGACCTTTTCTTATGCAAAAAGAACCTCGTAAGGTCCGTGAGTTTCGTCGCCGTGAGCAAGAAATTCTCGATACCGCGCTCAAGCTGTTCCTCGAACAAGGTGAAGACAGCGTCACCGTCGAGATGATTGCTGATGCCGTGGGTATCGGCAAAGGGACCATCTACAAGCATTTCAAGTCCAAGGCGGAGATCTACCTGCGCCTGATGCTCGACTATGAGCGGGATCTGAACGAGTTGCTGCACTCTGCCGATGTCGACAAGGACAAGGAGGCTCTGTCTCGGGCCTACTTCGAGTTCCGCATGCGCGATCCGCAGCGCTACCGGTTGTTCGACCGCCTGGAAGAGAAGGTGGTCAAGGGCAATCAGGTGCCGGAGATGGTCGAGGAGCTGCACAAGATCCGTGCTTCCAACTTCGAGCGCCTGACCCTGCTGATCAAGGGCCGCATCAGCGAAGGCAAGCTGGAAGACGTGCCGCCTTACTTCCACTACTGCGCTTCCTGGGCGCTGGTGCACGGTGCCGTGGCGCTCTATCACTCGCCATTCTGGAGCAATGTGCTCGAGGATCAGGAAGGTTTCTTCCAGTTCCTGATGGACATCGGCGTGCGCATGGGCAACAAGCGCAAGCGCGACCCCGACACTTCCAACAGCTGAGGCATTCGCCCGTTGTATTGCGCCATCGGGTAACTGTATGGCGCGGTGTCCGAGGAATATACTCAGGCATGGGACTTGCTAAAACCTGATTTTTGAGTCAGGTTTTGCCGGTTCTCCCTTCTTAGGCCGGAGTCATCCATGATCGTTGATCGTCAAGGCAGGCGCTTTCGCAACTTGCGGATCAGCCTGACGTCTGCCTGCAACTACGCCTGTACCTACTGCGTGCCCAACGGCAAGCGGCTGGTGGCTGCCCAGGATGAGTTGTCGGCCCAGGCGATGGCCCGGGGCGTGGCGTATCTGATCGAAGCGGCTGGCATCGAGCGTTTGCGCATCACCGGCGGTGAGCCCCTGGTCAGCCCCAAGCTGGAAGCTTTCATGGAGGCGGTGGGGCGCATGGATCTGGAAGACATCAGTCTGACCACCAACGGTCAGTTGCTGGCGCGCAAGCTGCCATTGTTGCTGGAAGCAGGGATCCGTCGAATCAACGTTTCTCTCGACACTCTGGATGCCAAGGCCTTTCGCAGCATCGCCCGCGGCGGGGATCTGGCCACTGTGCTCGATGGCATGCAGCAAGCCCGTGCCGCGGGGTTGAAGATCAAGGTCAACATGGTGCCGTTGCGCGGACAGAACCTGGACCAGGTCATGCCGTTGCTCGATTACTGTCTGCAGCAGGGCTATGAATTGCGTTTCATCGAGTTGATGCGCATGGGCCACCTGGCCAGCGACGGCAATGCTTTCCTGCAGCAGTTTGTCAGCCTGCAGCAGTTGCTGGACCTGATCGGCCAGCGCTACGACTACCTGCAGGCCGACGCGCCACTGGATGCCACGGCCGTACGCTACGAGATTCCCGGGCTTGGCCATTTCGGAGTGATTGCCAACGAGAGTGTACCGTTCTGCCGGACTTGCTCGCGCCTGCGACTGTCTTCCACTGGCTGGTTGCACGGCTGCCTGTCTTCGAGCAATCGTCACTATGTTGGCGATCTGCTGGACAAGCCGCGCCATCAAGCTTTGCCGGCCCTGCAGCGCCTGTTGGTCAAGGCCTTGGGAGACAAGCAGGATGTGGCCTTCTCCGGCGGAGCCACGGTGATGAAGATCATCGGTGGCTGATGCTGATTTTCCGTGAGTTTCCTTCAATCGCGTAGCTGGCGCGGAAGCTGCATCCCGTGGCCATTCGCCGGTTTTCCGTCACCGGATTTTGGAGGGTAGGATGCGTAGCCTGGTTTTGCTGCTGGCCTTTTTGGCACTTGGCGGCTGCATGAATGTCAGTGATATGGGCGAAGGGGTGCGTTATCACCTGAGTGACGCCGGGGTGCTCGACCACAGTGATACCCGCCGTACCAGCTCATTCCGCATTCAGCCGGATTCGTTCATTTTCATCGCCCAGGGGCCTTTCGCTCCTCCAGGCAGCGCGTACCCGCGGCCCAACGTGGTGGCGGAGGAAGCCTTCAACGGCTTTATCGAATATTTCCCCATGGTGCGTCGCGCCCGAGCAGCCGAAGGCCTCAACGAAGCCATGGCCGAAGCCCGGGAGCTAGGCGCGCACTATCTGCTTTACGCCCGTTTTGCCAAGGCGGATGACCGCATCGGCAACTCCGATGAGTGGCTGGATCAGGAAGCCGTGGACCGCCTGGGGGTCGATACCAGTACCATCCAGATCATGCTGATCGAAACCAGTACCCAGTATCTGATCGATTCGGCACGTATTCGCAGTCGTGGCGGTTTACTGACGTTCCACGACAACAAGCCCCAGGATCTGCTCGGCCCGCCCTTGCAGCAATACGCGCGCGGTTTGCTGGGCTTGAGTGACTGATTGATTGAGGAGAGCGGTATGAGTGGTCCAGGCAAGGCCAACGACCTGTTGGCGCAGATTCCCAAGGCTGAGAAGGGCCTGCCGCCGGTCCACTTGTGGAATCCCGATTTCTGCGGCGATATCGACATGCGCATCGCTCGTGACGGTACCTGGTATTACCTGGGCACACCCATCGGCCGCAAGCCCATGGTCAAGCTGTTCTCCACGATCATCCGCCGCGATGGCGACCAGTACTTTCTCATCACTCCGGTTGAGAAAGTGGGGATCAAGGTTGATGACGCACCTTTCGTTGCCGTGACCCTGGAGGTCGAAGGGCAGGGCGAAAACCAGGTGTTGCGCTTCACCACCCATGTCGATGAACAGGTGGTTGCCGGCGCTGAACATCCCCTGCGCGTGGTGATCGATCCTCAGACCCAGGAGCCTGCGCCCTATATCCTGGTTCGACACAATCTTGAGGCGCTGATCCATCGCAACGTCTTCTACCAACTGGTGGAACTGGCGCAGACCCGCACCCTTGAAGGCCAGAACTGGCTGGGAGTGTGGAGCGGCGGAACGTTTTTCCCCATAGGTCTTGAGCCTTAGACGGACGTTTCCAGCCGGTGTAAGAAGATATTTCTTGCTCTTGATCCGATCTTTCATGTATCAACCGGACATGATCAAACATGTCCGATTCGATAAGAAAACAAGAGTGGTCGACGAGCTGATCCGGCGCATTGAAAGCGGTCTCATGGAAGACGGCTTCCAGCTTCCGGGGGAGCATCAGTTGGCCGAGGAGTTCGGTGTCAGTCGCGGCACCTTGCGTGAGGCCCTGGCCGAGCTCAAGCGTCGCAACTACATCGCCACACAGAGCGGCGTCGGCTCCATTGTCACCTTCGATGGCGTGGCCCTGGACCAGCATCACGGTTGGGCCCAGGCGCTGGCCGACAGTGGAGCGCTGGTCAATACCGAGGTGTTGCGCCTGGAGGCGATCTGCCGTCCCGAGCTCAAGCACCGCCTGGGCACTGACCAATTCATTGCCCTGGACCGCCGTCGCCGCAGCACCGAGGGACGGGTGCTGTCTCTTGAGCGCTCCCTGATCCCTGCATCCGGCGAACTTGAAGGCCTGCCCCGGGTTGGCCTGATCGATGATTCCCTGACCATTACCCTGGCCGCCTACGGCTATATCGGCGAGCGTGGCGATCAGTGGATCGGCGCCGAACCCTTGAATGCCGAAGACGCCGAGCTGCTGGGCCGTGCTCCCGGAGAAGTGTTCCTCAAGGCCCTGCGCACTACCTATGACCGCCAGGGACGCTTCATGGAGCAGGTGGAGAGTCTGTTGGACCCGCAGCATTTTCGCCTGCACCTGCAATTTGGAGAGTCAGGGTGAGCCAGCTCCGGCGGGCGCTTGGCGCTTTTTATGGATTGGCCTTGGGCGACGCCCTGGGCATGCCGACCCAGTCCCTGAGTCGTGAACAGATCCAGCAGCGCTTCGGCGCTATCGCTACCCTGGAAGATGCCGGCCCGGATCAGCCGATCGCGGCGAACATGCCTGCCGGCTCCATTACCGACGACACCGAACAGGCGATCCTGGTGGGCCGCCTGCTGGTCCAGGGCCAAGGCCGTATCGCTCCGACCGCGCTGGCCAGCAGCCTGATTGAATGGGAGGCCGCGATGCAGGCCAAAGGCTCCCAGGACCTGCTCGGGCCTTCCACCAAACACGCGATTGAACTGATACTCGCCGGTCACTCGGTGGAAGAGGCCGGCCGCTACGGCACCACCAATGGCGCCGCGATGCGTATCACGCCAGTGGGCATCGCCAGCGATGTTGCCCACTCCGATCGTTTTATCCAGGCGGTGGTCCAGGCCTGCCAGGTCACCCACAACACCAGCCTGGGCATTGCCAGTGCGGCAGCGGTGGCGGCAGTCGTGTCCGCAGGTGTCAATGGCGCTTGCCTGGCGGACGCTTTGCCCCTTGGGAGGCAGGTTGCCTGGCAGGCACAGGCGCAAGGTTACTGGGTCGCCGGTGCCAGTATTGCCGCGCGCCTGGAGTGGGCTGCCACTCTGAGCGTGGATGGCGACAAGCAGGGGTTTGCCCGGATGCTCTATGAGCTGGTGGGGACCTCGGTGGCGTCCCAAGAGTCGGTGGTAACGAGCTTTGCCCTGGCCGGGCAAGTGGCGCTTGGTCATCTGGAAGCCTTCGAGGCCTTGTGCATGGCTGCCAGCCTGGGGGGCGATACCGACACTATCGCCGCGATTCTCGGGGCCATGCTCGGAGCCTGCCTTGGGCTCGAGGCGTGGCCCAGGGATTTGATCGACCGGGTGCAGCAGGTCAATGAACTGGATTTGCAGCCCCTGGTACAAGAGCTGCTGGCTCTGCGCTGAGCCATTTTGCTCTGAGAACACCTATGGCTATGGAAAGCTAAAAAACACGGCCAGGAATGCCGGGATGTTCAGCGACTTCCGAAATTGCCAATAACCACAACGATGGCAACAGGAGCCTTATTCATGAGTTCATCGACCGCCGGGTCAGGTGTCGGACAACTGGAAACCCGTGGCATCGAGCCGGTCCCGGAAGCGGAGTGCAACGGTCATCCTTTGCAGCTGTTCTGGGTCTGGTTTGCGGCCAATATCAGCATCCTCGGGTTGCCCCTGGGGGCGACCCTGGTGGCGTTTCGCGGCCTGTCGATCTGGCAGGTGCTGCTGGTGGCGGTCCTGGGCTCGGTGGGATCGTTCGCCGTGGTCGGGCTGATATCAGTGGCTGGCCGTCGTGGCCGGGCGCCGAGCCTGACCCTGTCTCGGGCCATTTTCGGTGTGCGCGGCAATATCGGCCCGACCCTGGTGTCCATGCTGTCGCGAGTCGGTTGGGAAACGGTTAATACCACCACCGCAGCCTTTGTTCTCCTGTCCTTGAGTTCGATCCTGTTCCACACCCCGGCCTCGGCCAAGGACGCGCCACTGTTGACCCTGCTGTTCATCGCTATCTTTGTGCTCATGACGCTGAGTGTGTCCGGTCTGGGCCACGCCACGTTGCTGGTGATCCAGAAGTGGGCCACCTACGGATTCGGCGCGCTGAACGTCCTGGTGGGCGGCTTTCTCTGTGCCACCATCGACTGGACCGCAGTGTTCAATGCCTCCCCCGCGCCCATGAGCGCGATGATCATCGGCGTCGGCACCATGGCCGCAGGCACCGGGATCGGCTGGGCCAGCTCTGGGGCGGACATGTCCCGTTATCAGCAACGTTCGGTCACCGCCGGACGCCTGGTGGCCTCGGCGGCCTTCGGTGCCGGTATTCCGCTGGTGCTGCTGATCACCCTGGGAGGCTTGCTGTCGGTCGGTAACGATCATCTGGCCTCAGCGGTGGACCCGATCATTGCGATCCGCGACATGCTGCCAACCTGGATGGCCGTGCCTTATCTGATCGCTGCCTTCGGCGGTCTGCTGTTGTCCAACAACCTGTCGGTGTATTCAGCCGGTCTCACCGCGCTGACCCTGGGCCTCAAGGTCAAGCGGGTCTACGCAGTACTGGTGGACATCGTGGCGATCTTCATGGGGTCGATCTACTTCATGTTGATCGCTGACAGTTTCTACGGCCCCTTCATCAGCTTCATTTCCCTGCTGGCGGTGCCGATCACGGCCTGGGTGGGAATCTTCGTGGTGGACTTGATCCATCGCCACTACTACAGCGCCGATGATTTATTGAATGTGGGCCCGAGCAGCGCCTACTGGTATCAGGGCGGCATCGAATGGCGGGCCTTTGGTGCCTGGGTGCTGGCCATCGTCCTTGGCTTCTGTTTCACCAGCATTGGCACCACGGTCGAGGACGTCTGGTTCACGGGACCATTGGCCGATTCCTGGCTGGGGCATAACGGCCTGGGCTGGATCATCACCTTCCTGGTGGCCGGCGGCGTCTATGGCGTGCTGGGCGGCGCCCGTGACCGGCGTCGGGCTTTTGTCGAGAATGCCAATGCCTAGATTGCTCCACAGTGGCCAGGTGATCGTCGATCTGGTGATGGCCGTTGATCGCCTGCCGGAGTCTGGCGGCGATGTGCTGGCGCAATCGGCCAGTTTCGAGGCGGGTGGCGGTTTCAATGTCATGGCGGCGGCCGCGCGCAATGGCCTGCCGGTGGTCTATCTCGGTCGTCACGGCCAGGGGCGCTTTGGTGATCTGGCACGGCAGGCGATGCAGGCCGAAAGCATTCAGATGAGCCTGGAACCCAGTCTTGGGTCCGACACGGGTCTATGCGTGGCCTTGACCGAAGCCTCTGCCGAACGCACTTTCATTTCCCATATAGGTGCCGAGGGCGAACTGACGGTCGAAGACTTGGCGCAGGTCGAGGTGAGAGCGGGGGATTACCTCTACGTCAGTGGCTACAGCCTGCTGCAGGCGAGCAAGGCCAAGGCCCTGGTCGACTGGGTGCTGGCGTTGCCAGCCTCGGTGCCCCTGATGTTCGATCCGGGGCCGCTGGTGGGCTCGTTGGATTCTCCCTTGATGGCGGCTTTGTTGCCACGTATCGACATCTGGAGCAGTAACCGGGTCGAGGCCCTGCGCTTGAGTGCCAGCTCGGAAATGGTCGAAGCCTTGCAGCGGCTGGGCTCAAGGTTGTCGTCCAAGGCCATGCTGGTACTGCGTGACGGTCCCCGAGGTTGCTGGATCAATCAAGAGGGGCGTGCTGTGCTGGTGCCGGGATTCAAGGTCGAGGCAGTGGACAGCAATGGTGCCGGCGATGCCCATGCCGGTGTCTTTGTCGCCGCGCTTGCTGCGGGTCATGAGCCGCAGGCAGCGGCCCGTCGGGCCAATGCGGCGGCGGCCATCGCGGTGACCCGCCGTGGCCCGGCCACCGCACCGTGCAGCGCGGAAGTGGACGCAATGTTGCGGGCCTGATGGACTGTCACCAGCCTTGCGCAGCACCAGCTGGATTGAGCCGGCGCCGGGTGTTACTGGCTGCTGCCCTCTGAGCCTGAGCCGCCGGTGGTGGTTTTCGATCCGCTACCGGTCTTGCCATTGTCCGGAGTCGTGGCATCCAGGGTGCCGGCGCCGCCCTGGCGGCCGTTGTCGTTGCCCTGGATTCTAGGGTCGGTGCCGGTGGCCGGCGGCAGCGAGCCTTCGTCCATGGCCGGCGGGTTGATGTTGATCTTCGGTGTGCTCTGGGGGGCAGGGGATTGCGGGCCTTCTACCGGATTGGTGGGGCCTGTGGTGCCCGCCAGGGCGGCGCTGGACAACAGTCCGGCCAGGGCCAGGGCTGAGAGTTGGACCTTGATCATGGTGTCGCCTCCATTGTTAGAGTCGTTACCTGATATTGGTCTGCCCTGGCGTGGGGTTGGTGCCGGATGATCGACGAACGGCGCTACGGGTTGTGGGCGATACGCAGTTGGAACGCTCGGCGCCAGCCCAGGCGGCCGAGGCTGATCAGCCAGTTCAGCAGAGCAATTGCCAGTACGGTGAACAGCAGCGCCTGCATGCCGGCCTCGACGATGATCCGCCCGGCCAGCCAGGGAAAGCCGTATACCCCGACAAAATAGGACAGGCTGAACAACAGCAGTGCCTGCGAGGTGCTGCCGGCAGGTGCTTCGTTGGCGGCCAGGCCGTTGATCACTGAATACGTCAGGCCATAGCCAATCCCCAGTATTACTGCGGCCAGCAGGTAGCTGGCGCTGCTGTCGACGACAAACAGAAACAGCAGGATCGACACCACCATCAGCCCCGATAGCAGGCAGGATGCGCGATAGGGGTCACGCTTGACCACGATGCCGGCGATCAGCATCCGGCTGGCGATGGCGGCGCTCATGAACCCGAGGAAGAACAGCGAGTAGTCCACGCCTCGGGATACACCGTAGCTGGTCTGGAAGCTCGACAGCCCGCCGAACACACAGCCACCCAGGCCCACCATCAGGATTGGCCACAGGGCCCTGGAAGACAGTACGCGTGCCGCTCCGCTCCAGGTGATTCGGGCTGCCGAAGTGCCCAAGTGATTGGGTTCGCGACTCAAGCGGGCGCCCAGTCGCCAAAAGATCAGCACCCCCACCAGGCTGGCCGCCGCTGCAATGAAAAAAGCGCTGGTCACGGGATAGCCCAGGGCGCTGGCCAGGCGACCCAGCAGCGGCCCGGAACCTATGCCGGTCATCATGCTGCCCGACAGCAGGGCGAAGTAACGGGCCCGTTGCGTGGGCTCCACCAGCATCGCCACGATGATTGGCCCCAGGGTGTAGAACACTCCCCAGCCCAGGCCCAGGGTCAGGCCGAAGAGCAGCAGGGCGTGGCCGAACCCGGGGGTCAGGGCAAAGCCCAGGCTGGCTAGGGCCAGCAGGCAGCCGAACAGCGCCACCGAACGTGCGGCGCCAAGCCAGTCCGATAGGTGCCCGGAACCGATCACCGCGACGAAGGTGCTGAGCATCGCTGCCGAAATCACGCTGCCGGCGTCGTGCTCATTGCCGCCGCGGCTGCTGATCAGCAAGGACAGGAGAAAGGTCGATCCGTAAGACAGTGACAACAGATAGCTGCCCAGACAGAACAACCCGAACAATGGCCCCGGCCCCCTGGATTCCTGCATAGCCCGCACGGACATGAAAACTCCTCTCTTATGCTTGTAGTCGTGGAGGGCTTTCTAGCATGGCCTTCTGCGCTGTTTGTTCTGATCCTGCAGGCCTCAGGGTTAGTCGACAGCGGAGTAAGCCGCGAGCCGCGGAATCAGCTTTGCGCGTAAATGGCCGTGCATGTATTTCGGCTGTCGTTCTAATATGGCCACCTGATTCCGCCTAGAGAACCGTCGATGACCGTCGTAATCCGTCCTGCACTGCCCAGCGATGCCCCACAGATTCTTGCTTTCATCACTGAGCTCGCCGACTACGAGCGGGCTCGTCACGAAGTGATTGCCGGCGTCGCCGATATCGAGCGCAGCTTGTTCAGTGAGGGGGCTACGGCCCACGGCCTGATCTGTCTGCGTGACGGCGTGCCAATTGGCTTTGCGGTGTTTTTCTTCAGTTATTCCACCTGGCTGGGCAGCAACTGTCTGTACCTGGAGGATCTCTACATCACCCCGGAACAACGCGGTGGCGGGGCGGGCAAGCAACTGTTGCGGCATCTGGCACAGATCGCCTGTGACAACGATTGCGGACGCTTCGAATGGAGTGTGCTGGAGTGGAATGAACCGGCGATCCAGTTCTACAAGTCCCTGGGCGCCCAGCCTCAGGAGGAGTGGGTCAAGTACCGCATGGACGGCGAAGTGCTGCGGGCGTTCGCCCGGGGCTGACGACAGCCCCCATGGGCTGGCGCCAGCTGGCCCATGCCGGAGCCGGCTTGTCGGCGAAGGCGTATTGCGTGGAGCGCCTCCTGGTGACAAGCCGGGCCGTCATGGCATCGAGATTCAGAGCTTCAAGGTCGCCATGTCGATCACGAAGCGATACTTCACATCCCCTTTGATCATGCGCTCATAGGCCTGGTTGATCTGGCGAATATCCAGCATCTCGATGTCGCAGGTGATGCCGTGCTCGGCGCAGAAATCCAGCACCTCCTGGGTCTCGGCAATGCCGCCGATCAGCGATCCGGCCAGTACGCGACGGCTCATCACCAGCTTGCCGGCGTGCAGTGCCGGGTCCACCGGCTCGATCAGGCCCACCAGGATGTGCACGCCGTCAAAGCGCAGGGTGTCGAGGTAGGGATTGAGGTCGTGGGGCACTGGGATGGTGTCCAGGAGGAAGTCGAAATGCCCGGCTACCGACTGCATCTGTGCCGCATCGGTGGATACGATCACATGGTCCGCGCCTTGGCGGCGGGCTTCTTCGGCCTTGCTTGCCGAGCGGGTGAACAGGGTCACTTCGGCCCCCAGGGCCTTGGCGAACTTGATGCCCATGTGGCCCAGGCCGCCCATGCCGAGAATCCCCACCTTGTCGCCAGCCTTGACGCCATAGTGCTTGAGGGGCGAGTAGGTGGTGATGCCGGCACAGAGAATCGGTGCTGCGCTGGCCAGGTCGAGTTTCTCCGGGATGCGCACGACAAAGTGCTCGCTGACCACGATGCTGTCGGAGTAGCCGCCCATGGTGTTGCTGCCATCGACCCGATCCGGGGTGGCGTAGGTCATGGTCGGACCTTCCAGGCAGTACTGTTCCAGGTTCGCAGCACAGGCTTCGCAATGGCGGCAGGAGTCCACCATGCAGCCGACGCCCACCAAGTCGCCGACCTTGTGCTTGCTGACGTTGGCGCCGACGGCGGTGACCTTGCCGACGATCTCGTGGCCCGGCATCAGCGGGTACACGGCGATGCCCCATTCGTTGCGGGCCTGGTGGATGTCAGAGTGGCAGACGCCACAGTAGAGGATCTCGATGGCGACGTCGTCCGCGCGTGGGCTGCGGCGCTGGAAGCTCATGGGGGCGAGGGGAGTGGTGGCCGATTGGGCGGCATAACCGATGGCGGTGTACATGAAGAACCTCGCAAAAGCGCTGACAAGTGAGGCGGTGCATTCTCGGCGTCGAGCCTGAGGGCGGCCATGGCGATTCCTCGGCATGTCATGCCTATTCCTCCGGTATTGGCGGTTTTTGCGCGGCATTGGCCAGCAGACCTGCGATGATGTTTTCATCCCTTTTTTCGTGAAGTTTTCTGCATGCTGCTGACCCGTCACCTTGACGCCAATGCCACCCTGGTTTCGCTGATCCAGCCCCTTGCCAGCCGAGATGGTTTTGTTGCCACCGCCTTGCCTGGGGTCCAGGTGCTGCGGGCCAGCTGTGATGTGGCGCGAGGTCCACAGATCTATGAACCGAGCCTGATGATCATTGTCCAGGGCAGCAAACTGGCCTACCTGGGCACGCGGACCCTGGAATACGGCGCCGGGCACTACCTGATCCAGGCCTTGTCGGTGCCCTTCGAGTGCGAAACCTTCGCCTTGCCCGATGCACCGCTGCTGGGGATTTCCATTGCCATCGACCGGGCAGTCCTGAGCGAGCTGGTGCTGGCCATGGGGATCGCCGAAGGCCGGGCGGCTTCGGCGCAAACCCTGGAATCGATGACCTCGGCGGTGCTCGACGACGTCATGCGTGGTTGCGTGGAGCGCCTGCTGCGTTGCCTGCACGATCCTCTGGAGTGCAAGGTAATGGGGGCGTCCAGGGTGCGCGAGCTGCTCTTTGCTGCCTTGCGCGGGCCTCAGGCCGATGCGCTGCGGGCGCTGGTGGAGCAGCAGGGGCAGTTCGCGCGGGTCGCGGCTTCGCTCAATCATCTGCACGAGCATTACACCGAGCCGTTGAACGTCGAGACCCTGGCCCGCTGCGCCAACATGAGCACTTCGACCTTCCACGAGCATTTCAAGCGCAGCACCCTGCTGTCGCCAGTGCAGTACCTCAAGCGCCTGCGGTTGCTCAAGGCCCAGCAGTTGCTGGTGGGAGAAGGGCTGGGTGTGGCCCAGGTAGCGCATCGGGTGGGTTACCAGAGCACCTCGCAATTCAGTCGCGAGTACAAGCGCTACTTTGAGCGTAATCCCGGGGATGAGCGGGCCGTTGCTCTGTAGGTGCTGTTCGTAGGCGCTGGCTTGCCAGCGACGACGCCTTTGGGCCGCTACAAGGCTTGAGGGGCTCTTCGCCGACAAGTCGGTTTCTACCGGAGACTGTGCCAGCAAATCCCGGGCATGAAAAAGGCCCCCATATAGGGGGCCTCTTGTGTACCGCGGCGACTTACATGTTCGGGTAAGTCGGGCCGCCGGCACCTTCCGGAGTGACCCAGGTGATGTTCTGGGCCGGGTCCTTGATATCGCAGGTCTTGCAGTGCACGCAGTTCTGGGCGTTGATCTGGAAGCGCTTCTCGCCGTCTTCCTGGGTGATCACTTCATACACGCCGGCCGGGCAGTAACGCTGAGCAGGCTCGTCGTACAGCGGCAGGTTGCGGCCCAGAGGGATGCTCGGGTCGGTCAGCTTGAGGTGGCAAGGCTGCTCTTCTTCATGGTTGGTACCGGAGATGAACACCGAGCTCAGTTTGTCGAAGCTGATTTTTCCGTCGGGTTTGGGGTAGTCGATCTTCGCGCAGTCCTTGGCCAGCTTCAGGCTGGCGTAGTCCGGCTTGGTGTCGTGCAGGGTGAAGGGCAGCTTGCCACCGAAGATGTTCTGATCCATCCAGTTGAAGCCGGCGCCGATGATCGGACCGAACTTGTGCATGGCCGGGCCGAAGTTGCGGCTAGCGAACAGCTCTTCATACAGCCAGCTGGATTTGAAGGAGTCGACGTAGCTCTTCAACTCGTCAGCCCCTTCGGAGCCGGCGAACAGCGAGTCGGCCACGGCATCGGCGGCGAGCATGCCGGACTTCATGGCGGTGTGGCTGCCCTTGATCTTGGCTACGTTCATGGTGCCCAGGTCGCAGCCGATCAGCGCGCCGCCCTTGAAGACCATCTTCGGCAGCGAATTGATACCGCCCTTGGCCAGTGCACGGGCGCCGTAGCTGATGCGTTTGCCGCCTTCCAGGTACTGCTTGAGCACCGGGTGATGCTTGAGGCGCTGGAATTCGTCGAACGGCGACAGGTAGGTGTTGGCATAGGACAGGTCGACGATCAGGCCCACCACGACCTGGTTGTTTTCCAGGTGATAGAGGAAGGAGCCGCCGGTGTTCTCGTTGCTCATGATGTCCAGCGGCCAGCCGGCGGTGTGGACCACCAGGCCCGGTTGGTGCTTGGCCGGATCGATTTCCCAGATTTCCTTGAGGCCGATGCCGTAGTGCTGGGCGTCGGCGTCGGTGTCCAGGTTGAAGCGCTTGATCAGTTGCTTGCCGATATGGCCGCGGCAGCCTTCGGCGAACAGGGTGTACTTGCCGCGCAGTTCCATGCCTGGGGTGTAGAGGCCATCTTTCGGCTGTCCTTCACGGTCGACACCCAGGTCACCGGTGATGATCCCGCGGACCACGCCGTTTTCGTCGATCAGGGCTTCCTGGGCGGCGAAGCCCGGGTAGATTTCCACGCCCAGGTTCTCGGCCTGCTGGGCCAGCCAGCGGCACAGGTTGCCCAGGGAAATGATGTAGTTGCCTTCGTTGTGCATGGTCTTGGGCACAAAGAAGTCTGGAACCTTGGTGGAAGTGTCGCCGCTACGCAGGACATAAATGTCGTCGCGGGTGACCGGGGTGTTGAGCGGGGCGCCCAGTTCCTTCCAGTCCGGGAACAGTTCATTCAGGGCCCGAGGCTCGAACACTGCACCGGAAAGGATGTGAGCACCGACTTCGGAGCCTTTTTCAACCACGCAGACGCTGATTTCCTTACCGGCTTCAGCGGCCTTCTGCTTAAGGCGGCAAGCGGCGGACAAGCCTGCGGGGCCGGCACCGACGATGACCACGTCGAATTCCATGTATTCGCGTTCCACTAGGCTATCTCCTACTCAAGGCTCAACGGTTTTTTCTAATTGGAGGTTTGGCGTTGCATCCGCGCTTTCTCCCATTACAAATGGGGGGAGAAGGGGAGGATGGCCGACCTTTCTCTCTGGGCGGCGCATTATATCTACACCACTCTTAGCGTCCAATACAAACGTTTGTTTGAATTTGCCGCAGCCCAGATAAATCAAAGAAGCGCGGCTTATAAACGGCTATTTTGCCGTATTGACCGGAAAAGGCGTTCCGGTCAAGATACGGTCGGTTTTGCGCTCGCCGTAGGCTGACTGTTGGTTTCAAGAGCACCTCTAAAGACAGGGCAAAGGCAATAAAGGTGACGCACCGCGCAGCTTGAAAGTGCGCAGTTTACACGCCGCGATAATGAATGACTCGTCGGTCACCACTGACGAACGGTCATCACCCCGTGAGCAAGGTCAACCTGATATGCGCCAGCGTTTTTGGAGGTGCCCTTGTGCCGATGAGCATCAACCGCCAGGTTCTCGCCTAGGCGACTTTCTTTTCACCGGAGAGTAACGAGGAATCCATGAAGGTTCTTGTAGCTGTCAAACGAGTGGTCGACTATAACGTCAAGGTTCGCGTCAAAGCGGACAACTCCGGCGTCGACCTCGCCAACGTCAAGATGTCGATGAACCCTTTCTGCGAAATCGCAGTGGAAGAAGCCGTACGCCTGAAAGAGAAAGGTGTAGCGACTGAAATCGTCGTCGTCTCCATCGGTCCTGCTACTGCTCAAGAGCAACTGCGTACCGCCCTGGCACTGGGTGCCGATCGCGCAATCCTCGTCGAGTCCGCTGAAGAGTTGAACTCCCTGGCTGTGGCCAAGCTGCTCAAGGCTGTGGTCGACAAGGAGCAGCCACAATTGGTGATCCTGGGCAAACAGGCCATCGATAGCGACAACAACCAGACCGGCCAGATGCTGGCGGCCCTGAGCGGTTACGCTCAAGGCACCTTCGCCTCCAAGGTCGAAGTGTCCGGCGACAAGGTCAACGTCACTCGCGAAATCGACGGCGGCCTGCAGACCGTTGCGCTGAACCTGCCAGCCATCGTCACCACCGACCTGCGTCTGAACGAGCCGCGCTATGCGTCTCTGCCAAACATCATGAAAGCCAAGAAGAAGCCGCTTGAAACGCTGACTCCTGATGCTTTGGGCGTTTCCACCGCCTCCACCAACAAGACCCTGAAAGTCGAAGCGCCGGCTGCACGCAGCGCAGGTATCAAGGTCAAGTCGGTGGCTGAACTGGTCGAGAAACTGAAAAACGAAGCGAAGGTAATCTGATCATGACTATCTTGGTAATCGCCGAACACGATAACAAGGCGCTGGCTCCGGCCACCCTGAACACCGTTGCCGCCGCCGCCAAAATCGGTGGTGACGTCCATGTACTGGTCGCCGGCCAGGGCGTTGGCGCTGTGGCTGAAGCCGCTGTAAAAATCGCTGGCGTGGCCAAAGTGCTGGTGGCAGACAATGCCGCCTACGCTCACCAACTGCCGGAAAACGTTGCGCCGCTGGTGGCCGAGCTGGGTGCTGGCTACAGCCACATCCTGGCTGCCGCTACCTCCAACGGTAAGAACATCCTGCCGCGGGTTGCCGCTCAGCTGGACGTTGACCAGATCTCCGAGATCATCTCGGTAGAAAGCGCTGACACCTTCAAGCGTCCGATCTATGCCGGTAACGCCATCGCTACCGTGCAGTCCTCGGCTGCCGTGAAAGTTATCACCGTGCGCGCTACCGGCTTCGACGCCGTTGCTGCTGAAGGTGGTTCGGCTGCGGTTGAAGCCGTTGGCGCCGCTCACGATGCCGGCAAGTCGAGCTTCGTTGGCGAAGAGCTGGCCAAGTCCGATCGTCCTGAACTGACCGCTGCCAAGATCGTCGTTTCCGGCGGCCGTGGCATGCAGAACGGTGACAACTTCAAGCACCTGTACGCCCTGGCCGACAAGCTTGGCGCAGCGGTCGGCGCCTCCCGCGCAGCCGTGGACGCAGGCTTCGTGCCCAACGACATGCAGGTCGGCCAGACCGGCAAGATCGTCGCGCCACAGCTGTACATCGCCGTCGGTATCTCCGGCGCGATCCAGCACCTGGCAGGCATGAAGGATTCCAAGGTGATCGTTGCGATCAACAAGGACGAAGAAGCTCCGATCTTCCAGGTGGCCGACTACGGTCTGGTGGCGGACTTGTTCGAAGCCGTACCTGAGTTGGAGAAGCTGGTCTAATCCGGCGGCTTCACTTATAAAGAGCCCGGCCCTTTGGCCGGGCTTTTTTTTGTCTGTTTTTTGTTGGGGAGAATTTCGCCATGGATCTGCGCCGCATGAGTGGCTGGTCAGCGCTGTTGGGCTTGGCGTTGTTGCCATCGCTGTCGATGGCTGCGGGTAAGTGCGAACGCCTGGTGGTCACCGGCAGCCCGGACGCACCGCCCTACCTGTGGCGCGATCCGCAGAACCCCAAGCACCTGATAGGGGCCAGCGCCGATCTGTTACAGCAAGTGGCGGGAGAGTTGGGACTCAAGATCGAGTTGCTGTACGCCGGCAAACGTTCCGAGGCCCTGGATGAAGTGCGCAGTGGGCGCATGGATCTGCTAGCCGACGCGCCCCTGACCTTGAACGAGCTGGAGTCCCTGGACTACATCCATCCGGCCCTGGTGCAGAACGACTATCTGGTGTGGACCCGCAAGGACTCCACTCTGAGTTATGCCCAGCCGTTGGATCTTGCCGGTCATCCCGGCGCGGTATCGGAAAAGGCCAGGCTGACCCAGCCCTTTCAGGCTATGGCCAAGGAGCATCTGCAACTCAAGCGTTTGCCGAATCTGACCCAAGTCTTCCAGACCTTGCTCCTGGGGGAAGTGGACTATGTTCTGGCGCCGCGTTACGCGGGCATGGCCATGGCCCAGTCCTTGGGGATGGCGGCGGATCTGGTGTCCTTTCCCCAGCCTGTCGACAAACCGGGGCTGTTCCTGGCCTTGTCCCACAACTCCGCCTGCAATGATCCATGGTTGCGCGGACAGTTGGCAAAAAAGATGACAGAATTGCCCGCGTCCGGTCTGACGGAGGCCTTGCTGCAGCGCAATCTGGAGCGCTGGAAGGCCCAGTTGCAGCAACCCGTCAGCAGCCCAAAACCGTAGGAATCACGTGTGACTATTCGACCTCTTTTCGCTGCCCTGGCCCTGTTGGCCTTGGCGGGTTGTGCAACCGATCCGGCGCCCAACGAGCAGATGCGCCTTACTGCCCAGGCCCTGGAACAAGCCAAGGCCGTGGGGGCTTCGGCCGAGGACATGCCTGAGTTGAAACTGGCCGAAGACAAGTTCGCCCGTGCCCAGGGCAATATGCAGGATGAGTCGTACAAGAAGGCGCGGATGCGCGCCGAGCAGGCCGAGCTGGATGCGCGTCTGGCAGAAGCCAAGGTCCTGACTCAGAAAAGCCAGGAGCAGGTGAATGTGCTCAATACCCGCATTACGCGCCTGCGCAAGCAGTTGGGAGACGCCCAATGAGCCTCTCTATCCGTATCTTCGGCGGCGCTGTGCTGTTGGCCTGCGCCGGTCTCTATGGCTGCGCCGGCCAGCACAGTGAGGAAGCCTTGCAGCAAGCCAGCAACGACTTCCAGAAGGTCAAGGAAGACTCCAATGTGCTGCGTATCGCGCCCAAGGACGTGATACGTGCGGGTGAGTCCCTGGCTCGCGCCGATCGTCTGTCGACCTACTGGGGCAGCGGCGGCGACGTGGAGCACTATGCCTACCTGAGCCGTCGTTACAGCGAAATCGCCCGTGAGCACACCGAACAGGCGCTGAATCAGGAGCGTGCGGCCAAGCTCGAGCTGGAGCGTCAACGTCTGCAACTGGCCCTGCGTGAGGCCAAGTTGCTGAGCGTGCAGCAGCAGGGCAAATGGCTCGAAGAGCAGATCATCAGCCTGGCCACCACCCAGACCGATCGTGGTCTGGTGATGACGCTGGGAGACGTGCTGTTCGACACCGGTGAAGCTGAGTTGAAGAGTTCGGCGAACCGCACGGTGCTCAAGGTGGTGCAGTTCCTCCAGCTGAACCCTAAGCGCGTGGTACGCATCGAGGGCTACACCGATAACACCGGGGAGCGTCAGAGCAACCTGCAGCTGTCTCGCGATCGTGCCCAGGCGGTGGCCGATGTGCTGGTGGACCTGGGAATCGACGAAAAGCGTGTCCATGTCCAGGGCTATGGTGACGAGTACCCAGTGGAAGCCAACGCCTCCGAGCGGGGCCGGGCGCAGAACCGTCGGGTGGAAATCGTCTTCTCCGACGACAAGGGCCAGCTCGGCGCTGCTCGCTGAAACACTGATCCCTTTGCCCCTGAAAAGCCCGACGCCTCGCAAGCGTTGGGTTTTTTTATGTCTGAGGGTGTCGCAAAAACCCGACAGTTCTACTTTTCACTGCCCTGTGTCCTCGACTATTGTAGAAACTGTCCCAGTACACTTCTAAACTGTGCCGGTATTGTTTCACACAAGAATAAAACGCCGTGAAATCGAGTGCTGCGCCATGACCAATCTCTTGCTCTATCAACGTATCGCTCAGCAACTGGCTGAGGATATTCGCCGTGGTGTCTACCAGCCGGGGGAGCGCGTACCGTCGGTGCGCAAGATGAGCTCGCAGCTCAATGTCAGCCACGCTACGGTGCTCCAGGCCTACGCCAATCTGGAAGATCAGGGACTGATCCGCGCGCGTCCCCAATCGGGTTACTACGTGCACCAGACCCCGGCTCTGACAGCGCCGACCCCGGATATTGCCCGGGTCGAACGTCCAGGACTGGTCACGCGCAGCAGCATTATTCAGCAGGTGCTGGTGGAGTCCCGTCGCGAGGGCGTGTTTCCCCTGGGTGCGGCAGTGCCCAGCGTTGACTATTTGCCGGTGCGTGCGCTGCACCAGCAATTGGCCAAGGTCACGCGTTTTCACAGTCCGCGGGCGTTCAGCTATATGTTCAGCCCGGGATTCGAGCCCTTGCGGCGTCAGGTGGCGATTCGCATGCGCGATGCCGGGGTCGTGGTCGACCCTTCGGAAGTGGTGATTACCCACGGATGCGTCGATGCCTTGCAGATGTCCCTACGGGTCCTGACCCGGCCGGGTGATCTGATCGCCGCGGAATCGCCGACCTATTACGGGCTGCTGCAACTGGCGGACCTGCTGGGGCTCAAGGTCATCGAGATTCCCAGCGACCCCTCTACGGGCATGAGCCTTGAGGCCCTGCAGCTGGCGGCCAACCAATGGTCGATCAAGGCCCTGGTACTGACTACGCGCCTGAGCAACCCCCTGGGTGGAACCATGCCGGAGGAGCGGCAGAAGCAACTGCTGCGCCTGGCTTCGGACTTCGATATCCAGGTGGTCGAGGACGATATCTACGGCGAGTTGATGTTCGAAGTGGGGCGCACCAAGGCCCTCAAGGCCTATGACCGCCTGGACCGGGTGATCTACTGCTCAAGCTTCTCCAAGACCCTATCGCCGGGAGTGCGTATCGGCTGGATGATTGCTGGCAAGTATCAGCAGGAGATCCAGCGCCTGCAGACCTTCAGTACCCATTCCGCATGCAGCGTGACGCAGATGGGGGTTGCGGCTTATCTGGAGAACGGTGGTTATGACCGTCATCTGCGCTACATCCGCCAGGAATACCGCAAGAACCTCAGCGCCTTTCAACTGGCGGTGCAGCAGCATTTTCCTGAAGGTACGCAGATTACCCGGCCCAACGGCGGGTTCATTCTCTGGGTCAGCCTGCCGGGACGGGTCAACACCCAGGAACTGCACGTGCGGGCTTTGCAGCAGGGCATCAGCATCGCTCCGGGGTTGATCTTCAGTAACACCGAACAGTTCAACCACTGCGTGCGCCTGAATTGCGGGACACCTTGGAACCGCGAGGCCGAGCGAGCCTTGATGACCCTGGGCATGCTCGCCAGTCAGTTATGCCAAGAAGCGGCCGGCGGATTCTAGACAGTGCGGTCCCATGCTTGTCATGGGGCTTGCAACAAGCGAGCATAGGGCACCTTTTGTCGATCTACCTGCCTTTATGAAAGCCTTTTTTCCTGCCATCTGGTTGAGTGCCTGCCTCTTGGGAGTCGTTGCGGCGCCTGTCCAGGCGGCCTCGACCCCGGATAAACCGGCTGCCAGCGTTACTCATTCAAGCAAGGCCTCCAGCACCAAGCAGGCTCCAGCGAGCAAGACCAAACCGTCCGCCAATGCCAGCAAAGCCCAGCCCAAGAAAAAGGCCAAGCCTGCGCCCAAGAAGGCCAAGTCCAAGTGGGCCTATCAAGATATCAACACACCTCTGGCCAGTCCCAAGCTCGACTTGAGCCTGCCACCGGAAATGGTCAAGCACTTGCAGCCTGTGGGAGCACTGCCGCTGCCCAAGCGCGAGCCTCTGCTGCCGCAGATGTTTGGCGAGAAGCCCAAGGACAGCAGTCCGTTCCAACTCAACGGTCGATTGCTCAGCAACGAAATGCAGTTGCAGTTACGCAACGAGGAGCGTCGGGATATCGAGGGCGCTGCCCTGGATTTCGAGTTCAAGCAGTAAATTCATCAACCTCTCTGTGACCGAGTTGACCGGCACTTTGTCGGAGACTGATCAGTCACGCACGGTTGTGCGTCAAATCCGTTCTTTGAGTAATTTTAAACGGCTGTTTTAGCGGTTACTCTTGTCCGGCCTCATTCAACACTATGCTTGTCGCGAGGAGCTTTTCGTCATGAACTGCCGTGAAGGTTGTGGCGCTTGCTGCATTGCCCCTTCTATCAGTACGCCGATTCCCGGAATGCCCAATGGCAAGCCGGCGGGAGAACGTTGCCTGCACCTTTCTGTCGAACACCTGTGCGGTCTTTTCGGCAGGCCGGAGCGGCCAGCGGTTTGTGGGGCATTTCAGGCGGATCCTGAGGTGTGTGGCGAAAGCCGAGAAGACGCCATCCGTTTGCTCGGTTGGTGGGAGCAAGTGACGGCTGCTTAGTTTTAATGAACGGAACTTCAACAATAAGGAATAAGACAATGGGTTCGCTGCATCGAATTGCTGTGCTCTGTGGTTTAACCGTGCTGCTGTCGGCAACGGCCCACGCCGAAGACTGGCAAACGGCCAAGGATGAAGACGGCATCAAGATTTCCTTGAGTGAAGTGGCCGGTTCCAAATACAAGGCCTATCGCGGCGTCACCACCATGAAGACCTCCATCGCCAAGCTTCGCGCGCTGCAGGAAGACGTGGCCGGTGCCTGCTCCTGGATTCATGAGTGCAAGAGCCAGAAGCTGCTCAAGCATGAGGGCGATCAAAGCTGGACCTACACTCAGTTCAATACCCCCTGGCCAGTGACTGCCCGTGACTCGGTGCTGCACATTACCTCCAGCGAGGCCGCCGATGGCAGCCTGATCCGTAAGCTGGAAGGCGTGCCCACCTACATTCCCGAAGAGAAAGGCTTCGTGCGTGTGTCCCAGGTTGAGGGTTACTGGAAGTTTGTGCCCAAAGGGGCCGATCAGGTGGAAGTGACCTACCAGGTGCATACCGAGCCGGGTGGCAGCGTGCCGTCCTGGCTGGCCAACAAGTTCGTGGTGGACGCGCCCTTCAACACTTTGAAGGCGCTCAAGGCCCGTGCCGAAAAGCCGTAATCGGCTGATTGTCCACGGGATTCATCAAGGCCGCCTCCGGGCGGTCTTTTTATTGGTTTGTCCCCGCCAGCACTGTGGAACGTTTGCCTCGCACTCAAGGTCGAGATGCTGTAGGTCCACTCATGGGGCTATCAAGGAGGCGTTGATGCAAAAGTGGCAAGTCACTTTCGTGGATGATCATGGCGTCCAGTCCGTCGAGCAGTTCGATTGCGAGCAGCAACCGACGTTGGAACGCGCCGCACAATTGGTCCGGGCCAGGTTGCTGCCAGTGAGTGCCGAACTGGATCTCAATGATCTGGATGGGCGCACCGATTCCCCCACCCTCAAGAGCTTGAAAGAGCAGAACAGCATTCAGATTCTCAGCATTACGCCGATGTAATGAGAGCAGAGAGGGCTCCGACAGCAATTTCTGGCGTCGTCCAGGTGTTGGCGCTAATCTGCAAACGAGATCAGCGAATTCTTCGCTAAGCTCTGATCTTGTCAGCTCCATGCTTGTTTCCTGACGACCCGCCCCGGGTCGTGATGTCGGTCACTTTTGGCCGGCGGGTCGGGAAGCACGGAAAGTCTATCCATCGGTTTGAGGAGGACGTTTCATGAGCACAGCCTTTCAAGAAGACCTCAGCAGCAGTGTGTTGCGCCGCATGAAAGAAGGCGGTTTTGACTTTTCACGATTCCATCCCATCGAGTTCTACGCCATTTTCCCGGATGAGGAGCGGGCACGCAGGGCGGCAGGACAGTTTCGCGGTGAATCCTTGAATGCCCAGGTCAGCGTGCGTGACGACGGCGCCTGGTATCTGGAGTTGAGCAAGGTGATGTACGCCACCCATGGCGGCATCGGGGATTTTGAACAGGACTTCGAGGCAGTGGTCGAACCCCTGGGCGGCATCATTGAAGGCTGGGGGGTGAAACAGGAGATCCGTGGGCGTCTGGTATAGCTAAGGTTGTGTGCATCGAGACTGACAATTGGCTGGCCTGCGGGTCGGCCAATTGTGTTTTCAGGGGCCGCAAAGGCAAAAAAAAGCCACCCGATAGGGTGGCTAAAAGGGAAGACCGGTCAGGAGAGGGAACCGGTCGGGAGAGCCCGGACCCGGTTGTCATCGGCGTCATCAAGGTTGCAGCAGCAACTTCATCAGGCTTGGTGAAGTGTTTGCTCGATGGGGCGATTATCCCCGTGTGTCCCCCAGCGGTGAAATCAACTCTGACTATGCTGGTGATAGCCAAAACCTGCGCCTGGCCATTACGTAAAAGGGAGCGGCAGCGGCTTCGCGCAGCGAGGGTAGGCACGCCAGGTTGCTGCTTGTCCTCGCCGATCGCGAAACCCGTGTGGTGTCCGGTGGTCTTACTCGTGTGGTCCTGCGTGAAGGCTCCCTGGTGGTGAACTCCTCCCAGGTTGGCGGCACCAAGGACACCTGGGTAGTGGAGGATTAAGGACGCCTGCCATGTTGAGTCGAACCGCTTCAGACCTGTACTGGATGTCCCGTTATCTGGAGCGCGCGGAAAACCTCGCGCGGATGCTCGACGTCAGCTATTCGCTGTCGCTGATGCCCCAGGATGGGCACGGTGACGGTCTGCATGAACTGGCCATGCCGCTGTTGATCACCGGCACCCTTGAGGACTACCGGGCTCGCCATGAGACTCTGCATGCCGAGCGGCTGTTGCAGTTCTTTGCCCTGGATGCCGCCAATCCGGCCAGCATTTATAGTTGCCTGGGTTCGGCCCGGGCCTGTGCCCACGCGGTACGCGGGCGGATCACCGCCGATATGTGGGAAAACGTCAACGCCACCTGGTTGGATATTCAACAGATTGCCCGCCAAGGTCTCAGTACCTACGGCATGAACCGCTTTTGCGAATGGATCAAGGAGCGCTCCCACCTGTTTCGCGGAGCCTCCTACGGCACCATCATGCGCAACGATGCCTTCCGGTTTATCCGCCTGGGCACCTTTATCGAACGGGCCGACAACACCCTGCGCCTGCTGGATGCCCGCTACGAGATGACTGGCGACCAGGTTGATGCGGTCGGTGACGGTACCGCCCGTGCGTATTACCAATGGAGCGCCTTGCTTCGCGCCCTGTCGTCCTTCGAGGCCTATACCGAGATCTACCGCGAAGCTCCCGGAGCCCGGCATGTCGCCCAGTTGCTGCTGTTGCATGCCGACGTGCCGCGCTCGTTGCGCGCCTGCACCGAAGAGATCGACCAGATCCTCGCCAGCCTGCCAGGGGACAACGGGCTTCCGGCCCAGCGTCTGGCGGCGCAGATGAATGCGCGTCTGCGCTGCATCGGCATTGATGAAATTCTCGACGAGGGCCTGCATGCCTGGCTGACCGACTTCATTCCCCTGGTGCGCCAGTTGGGCGATGCCATTCACCGTGCCTACCTGGAGGCTGCGTGAGACTCTCCATCAGCCACGCAACCGCCTATCGCTACCAGCACCAGCACCCGGTACGAACCAGCATCCACTACTTGAGCCTGACGCCCCACGACAGTGAGCGCCAGCAGGTGCTCGCCTGATCGAGGCTGATGAAGCGTTGCGTGAATTTGCCAGTCAGCAATGCGCAAGGCGCTGTGATCGCACCGCTCTGGTCGACCTGATGCAGGGCTTCACCAGCTCATGGCCTACACATTGAGGGCAACGGATGTGGCTACCAGCGCGGCCGAGGCTTTCGCCGGGGCGGTGCCGGCGAACAGATGCATACCAGGATTGTGCAAGCAGCAGTCACTTCTGCAAGCGCCGGCTCGTCGGCGAAAGGGACTCAAGGAATCTGCTTGCGCCCCGCCATATGCCGGAGGTACTCCAGCAACAATTCCAGCTCCCCATCCGGCAGGACACTGTTGCTGAACCCAGGCATTTTCGCCTGAGGCCAGCGCCTCAGGCTTTGCGGATCGCGGATATAGCGCTTGAGAAAATCACTGCCGAAATACTCGGTGGGGTTATAGGGAATGTTCAGGTCCGGTCCGAACTGAGAGTCGCCAGCGCCATTGAGTCGGTGGCAGGCCAGGCAGTTCTTCTGGAACAGGGCGAACCCCTGGTTGACTGGATCATCGACCGCCAGCTTCGGGTCCGGGCCCAGGGCCGGGAAACGCTCCGCCACCGGCGCCAGGCGCTGAATGCGCGCAACCTGGAACGGCCATTGCTCTGGGCTGATATGCCCGGCCGCAGGGTTGCTCCACACCAGGTAGAAAGGCCCGGCGCTGGGCTTGTCCGCTGCCAGTGACGGCCAGGGTTTGTCAGGGTCCTCAATGGCCAGCCAGGCCTGGGCGCCCTTGCGATTGAGCAGGGGCGCGGCATTCAACTCTGCGGCAAAGCCGTCCAGAGCCACGGCCTGCAGATGGTCCTCGGCCTTGAGGCCCTTGAGCAGGGCCGCCATGGGCACGGCTCGGTACTGCATCTCGCGCTTGTAGGACACATCGTCCTTGATGCGGATGTCCCGGGCTTCGGGGTGCTTGAGCAGTTCTTCGGTTTGCCAGGTGCTGCTGTCTGAGCCCAGGTCGATCAGCAGTTGCGCAGCGTATAGCGGACTGCTCGACAACAGAGCAGCGCAAAGGATGAGAGCTTTCAATTGATGTCCATCGGATCGTCGTCAGTGGGTTCGTCGCCGGGGAGTACATCCTCAGGTTGCGACACATGGTCGAACAGGGCAGCCCGGAGTTTTTCATGGTTACCGCCGTTGACGATACCGAAATGGCCGCGTTTGACCAGGGTCTCTTCGGCTTCCAGGGCATGCTGGCTAGCGTCGCTGTAGCTCACCACCGTGGCGTTGGGGGCCAGCACCACGTTGCGCAACTGTTGGGCCAGGCCCTCGGCACTGATGCCGATAACGTCCTCCAGTTCCTCGGGAAGACTGGCACGCAAAACTGTCCCCCGGTAGGAACCGGGGGGCGATTTTCTATCTCGTTGGTCGAGCAGCCACAGATCAGCCGATCACTTTGGTGAGGTTCGGCAAGATCAGCAGCAGTGTGGTTGCAAAGAGAATGAGCCCCGCCTGGCGTACTTTCGAATGTTTGAACATGGCTGAATGCCTTTTGTTGTTATTCCTGAGCATCTATGCACGCCGGTCGCTGTTTTTTTACGATGAGCCGGCTATGTGTCCTTTTTCTGATCTGTCCCGGCGCAGAATCCGTCTGGGACTTCCTACAGTTTCTACCTTAGGGGCCTTGAATCCTCTGGCTTAGATCCAATTCGTATGAAGTTATAGCTGCACTTCCTTAAAAAGCTATAAATCCGCCCGAATACCGGGTGGCCGCCCTTTGGCTAGACAGCTCGCGACACTTCATCGGTGGATCGCTTAGCTGCCTACCGTTCGTCTGAGCGTCACCGTCAAGGCGGCTGAGCGCATCGGTCATTGAATCCGTCGCTGCCGCGCCTAATGTGGGAGCTCGAAATTTCCCCCCCTGGATAGCGGTTCGAGGACGTCATGACCCAAGCTTTGATATTCGATGCGTTACGCACGCCCCGTGGCAAAGGCAAGGCTGATGGCGCCTTGCACAGTGTGAAACCGGTGAATCTGGTTGCCGGCCTGTTGCGGGCCCTGCAACAACGTTGCGAGCTGGACACCAGCCAGGTGGACGACGTGGTCCTGGGCTGCGTGACCCCCATCGGCGATCAAGGGGCCGATATCGCCAAGACCGCCGTCCAGGCAGCGGACTGGGATGTGAGCGTGGCGGGGGTGCAGATCAATCGCTTCTGCGCCTCGGGGCTGGAGGCGGTCAACCTGGGCGCGATGAAGGTGCTCTCGGGCTTTGAGGAACTGGTGGTGGTCGGTGGCGTCGAGTCCATGTCGCGGGTCCCCATGGGCAGTGATGGCGGCGCCTGGGTACTGGACCCTGAGACCAACATGCACAGTCATTTCACGCCCCAGGGGATAGGTGCCGACCTGATTGCGACCCTGGAAGGTTTCTCCCGCGAGGACGTCGACCGCTTTGCCCTGCAATCCCAGCAGAAGGCTGCCCGTGCGCGCTCCAGCGGTGCCTTCGGCAAGTCCCTGGTGCCGGTTCAGGACCAGAACGGCATCGTGCTGCTGGACCACGACGAATTCATTCGTGCCGATTCGACCCTGGAAGGCCTGGGCAACCTCAAGCCGAGTTTCGAGATGATGGGGCAGATGGGCTTCGACGCCACTGCGCTGCGGGTCTACAGCCATGTGGAACGCATCAACCATGTGCACACCCCGGGCAACAGCTCAGGAATCGTCGACGGTGCGGCGCTGATGCTCATCGGCTCGCAAGCCAAGGGCCGGGAGCTGGGACTCAAGCCCCGGGCGCGGATCGTTGCCACTGCGGTGACCAGCACCGATCCCACCATCATGCTTACCGGCCCGGCGCCGGCCACTCGCAAGGCCCTGGCCAAGGCCGGGCTGCGAGTCGAGGACATCGACCTGTTCGAGGTCAACGAAGCCTTTGCCTCGGTGGTGCTCAAGTTCATCAAGGACATGGCCATCGATCCGGCCAAGGTCAACGTCAACGGCGGCTCCATCGCCATGGGCCATCCACTGGGCGCCACCGGTTGCGCAATTCTCGGCACCTTGCTCGACGAGCTGGAAGTCCGGCGCCAGCGCTATGGCCTGGCCACCCTGTGTGTCGGCGGCGGTATGGGTATCGCCACCATCATCGAACGCCTCTGAGCCCCGACTTCAAGGAATTTCCTTCATGACCGATGCCATCCGTTACGAAAAGGGCCAGGACCAGATCGTCGTCCTGACCATCGATATGCCGGGCCAGAGCGCCAACACCATGAACGCGGTGTACCGCGATGCCATGGCCGCTGCAGTGGCCCGGCTGCAGGCCGAACAGGATTCCATTGCCGGGGTGATCATTACCTCGGCGAAAAAGACCTTCTTTGCCGGTGGTGACCTCAATGAGCTGATCAAGGTCGGCAAGCCGCAGGCCAAGGCTTTTTACGACATGGTGCTGACCCTCAAGGGCCAGTTGCGTGCCCTGGAGACCCTGGGCAAGCCCGTGGTAGCCGCGATCAACGGTGCCGCTCTGGGCGGTGGCTGGGAGATCTGTCTGGCCTGCCATCGCCGAATTGCACTGGACGACAAGTCGGTACAGATCGGTTTGCCGGAAGTGACTCTGGGCCTGCTGCCTGGTGGCGGTGGCGTGGTGCGCATGGTGCGCATGCTGGGCCTGGAGAAGGCCTTGCCTTATCTGCTGGAGGGCAAGAAAGTGCGTCCGCAGCAGGCGCTGCAGGCCGGCCTGATCGACGAACTGGCGACAGACCGCGACGACCTGCTGGCCAAGGCTCGGGCCTGGATTCAGGCCAACCCGGCAGCCAGGCAGCCTTGGGATGTGCGTGGCCATCTGATTCCCGGAGGCACGCCGGCGAACCCGAAAGTGGCGCAAATGCTGGCCATTGCCCCGTCGATCCTGCGGAACAAGACCCAGGGTTGTTTCCCGGCACCGGAGAAGATCCTCTGCGCCGCCGTTGAAGGCGCCCAGGTGGACTTCGACACCGCGCAACTGATCGAGACCCGCTACTTCACCGAGCTGACCACCGGCCAGGTGGCGAAGAACATGATCGGCACCTTCTGGTTCCAGCTCAACGAGATCAATGCCGGCGGTTCACGTCCTCAAGGCATAGCGCCGCAGACCACGAAAAAACTCGGGGTGCTCGGTGCCGGGATGATGGGTGCGGGGATTGCCTACGTCAGTGCCGTCGCAGGCATCGAGGTGGTGCTCAAGGATATAAGCCGCGAAGCGGCGGAGAAGGGCAAGGCCCACGCGGCAGCGCTGCTGGAGAAAAAAGTCGCGCGCGGACACATGAGCAACGAGCAGCGTGAGGCAATCTTGGCGCGGATTCTCACCACGGCTGAAGAGACCGACCTGGCCGGCTGCGACCTGATCATCGAAGCCGTGTTCGAGGATCGAGAACTCAAGGCCAAGGTGTCCAGGGCTGCCCAGCAGGTGGTCGGCGCGGACGCCGTGATTGCCTCCAACACCTCCACCTTGCCCATTACCGGGCTGGCCACCGCAGTACCCAATCCGGACAAGTTCATCGGTCTGCATTTCTTCAGCCCGGTGGAGAAAATGCCTCTGGTGGAAATCATCAAAGGGGCGAAGACCAGCGACGAAACCCTGGCTCGAGGTTTCGACTTTGTCCTGCAGATCAAGAAGACTCCGATTGTGGTCAATGACAGCCGCGGTTTCTTCACCTCCCGGGTGTTCGGTACGTTTACCAACGAAGGCATCGCCATGCTGGGCGAAGGCATCGCGGCACCGATGATCGAAGCCGAGGCGCGCAAGGCCGGGATGCCCGTCGGACCGCTGGCAATCTCCGATGAGGTTTCCCTGAGCCTGATGAGCCATATTCGCCAGCAGACCACCAAGGACTTGCAGGCCGAAGGCCGGCCTGCCATCGAGCATCCGGCATTTGCCGTGATCGATTTGTTGCTCAACGAATACAAGCGAGCGGGCAAGGCTGCCGGAGGCGGCTTCTACGACTACCCGGCCGGCGGCCAGAAGCACCTGTGGCCACAATTGCACACGCGCTTCTACAAGGCCGACGGGCAGATCTCGCCCCAGGATGTGCGCGACCGCCTGCTGTTTATCCAGGCCATCGAAACCGTGCGCTGTGTGGAGGAGGGCGTGTTGCAGTCCACCGCTGACGCCAATATCGGCTCGATCTTTGGTATCGGTTTTGCGGCCTGGAGCGGTGGCGCCCTGCAGTTCATCAACCAGTACGGGGTGCAGGATTTCGTCGCTCGCGCGCAGTATCTGGCGGAGCAGTATGGCGAGCGTTTCACCCCGCCGACGCTGCTCCTGGAAAAGGCCCGCCAGGGCCAGTTGTTCTGACACAAGCGGGCAGTAAATGAGCCGCCCCGGGGCTTGCCTTGCCGTGGTATTTCAAGGCAGGCTCTGGGGTGTTCATTATTGCCATCGCCTTGTCAGGAATTTTTTATGTCGCTACGCATCTGCATTCTTGAAACCGATATCCTGCGTCCCGAACTGGTCGATCAATATCAGGGTTACGGGCAGATGTTCCAGCGTCTGTTTTCCCAGCAGCCCATCGCCGCCCAGTTCAGTGTCTACAACGTGGTCCAGGGCGAGTATCCCGGCGATGAGCTGGAGTTCGATGCCTATCTGGTGACGGGCAGCAAGGCCGATTCCTTCGGTACCGATCCCTGGATCGAAACCCTCAGGACCTACCTTTTGGGTCGCTACGAGCGCGGCGACAAGCTGTTGGGCATCTGCTTTGGTCATCAGTTGCTGGCGTTGCTCCTGGGGGGCAAGAGCGAGCGGGCGAGTCAGGGCTGGGGCGTGGGAACCCACAGCTACAAGTTGGCGGCCAAGGCGCCGTGGATGAGCCCGGTGGTGGAGGAACTGACCCTGTTGATCAGCCATCAGGACCAGGTCACCGCGTTGCCGGAAAATGCCACGGTGATTGCCTCCAGTGATTTCTGCCCCTTCGCGGCCTACCACATCAACGACCAGGTGCTGTGCTTCCAGGGGCATCCCGAGTTCATCCACGATTACTCCCGGGCCCTGCTGGATCTGCGCCAGGAGTTTCTCGGCGAGCAGATCTACCAGAAAGGCGTGGCCAGCCTTGAGCACGATCATCACGGCACCACCGTTGCGGAGTGGATGATGCGCTTCGTCGCTCACAAGCCTGAAGCGGCCTGAGTGCGCCTGTGGCCCTGCCGCAAGGGTAGGGCCATCGTCCCTCAGAGCCAGCCTGAGCGCTTGAAACTGGCCCAGAGACCGACACAGCCCACACTGATGAAGCCCAACACCCCGAAGTAGCCGTAGTGCCAGCTCAGTTCCGGCATGTTCTGGAAGTTCATCCCGTAGATCCCTGCTACCGCTGTTGGAAACGCCAGGATCGCTGCCCAGGCGGCGAACTTGCGTTGCACGATGCTTTGCCGAGAAGCCTCCAGCAGCACGCCGATCTCGATGGTCTGGCTGGCGATGTCGCGCAGGGTCGACAGGTCTTCCATCTGCCGAGTGACATGAATCTGCACATCACGGAAGTACGGGCGCATGTTCTTGTCGATGAATGGAAAGCTGAGCTTCTGCAACTCCTCGCTGATCTCCACCATGGGCGCCACATAACGGCGCAGGCGCAGCACGTCGCGGCGCAGGCCGTGGAGGTTCTGGATATCCCGCTCGTTCAGTGAGTTGCTCAGCACATTGCGTTCCAGCTCGTCGATTTCCCCGTGGATAGCCTCGCTGACCGGCTGGTAGTTCTCGGTGACGAAGTCCAGCAAGGCATAGAGGACGAAGTCTTCGCCGTGCTCGAGCAACAGTGGGCGCGCCTCACAGCGCTGGCGGACATAGCCGTAGGAAGCCGATTGGCCGTTGCGGGCGGTGATGATGTAACCGTTGCCGGCAAAGATGTGGGTTTCGATGAACTCCAGCTTGCCTTCGGTCCGCACGGGGGAGTAGGTGACGATGAACAGTGCGTCGCCGAAGGTTTCCAGCTTGGGCCGACTGTGTTTCTCCAGAGCGTCCTCAATGGCCAGTTCGTGCAGGTTGAACTGGCGCTGCAGATTGGCCAGCTCGTGGGCATTGGGTTCTTCCAGACCGATCCAGACGAAGTGGCCGGGTTTCGCGGCCCAGGCAGCCCCTTCGTCGAGGCTGATATCAGCGACTTTCTTCCCGCCGCTATAAACGGCGGCAGCAACAACTCTACCCATGGTTGCGGTTCACTTCTTCTTATCAATGGTGGCGATGACAGATCAGCAGCAGCTTAGCCTGCAATGCAGCATCAGAGTCACTGGTGCAGCTTGAGTTCGGCGACAAATAAAAGCCCGCACGAGGCGGGCTTGGTGGCGTCACAGATGGGCCGGCAGCTTCAGGCCGCTTGCAGTTGGCGATCCATGTTGGCAATGCACTCGCGCATCTGCTCGCGGCACTGGGCAATCAGCAAGGGCATGTCGTCCATGGTCAGCCCGGCCGTGGGAATAGCCGGCAGCGAACGGATAAGGATCTTGCCACCGTTCCAGCGGTTCAGGTGCATGTGCTTGATGTAGCTGCTGACGCACACCGGCACGATCGGCACGCCGGCGGCGATGGCCATCTGGAAGGCGCCTTTCTTGAAGGGCAGCAGTTCTTCGCCGAAGTTGCGCGTGCCCTCCGGGAAGAC
Organism: Pseudomonas sp. B21-059; assembly: GCF_026016285.1. Taxonomy (NCBI): domain Bacteria; kingdom Pseudomonadati; phylum Pseudomonadota; class Gammaproteobacteria; order Pseudomonadales; family Pseudomonadaceae; genus Pseudomonas; species Pseudomonas sp. B21-059. Next base: position 2,015,814 of record NZ_CP087201.1, read on the forward strand.
CCAGATCGAGGTGTTCTTGTGCTGCAGGGTGTGGGTGGTGGTGAGCATCGAGCGTCGGGCCTTAAGCGGGTTGCCGCGATCGATCAGAACATTGCCCGCCAACCAGAACAGTTGGCCGAACAAAGGCACCCATTTCAGGCTCTTCTTGCCGATGCACACGGTGCGCCGTGGTACCACGTTGCCGAACACGAACAGGTCGTAGTTGGACTGGTGGTTAGCGATGATCACGCAGCTCTCGGGTTTGTCCATCAGTGGCCCGACTTCGGCTTTGACCCGCAGGCGCAGAATGCACATGGCCGGCCAGGCGTAGAGGCGGGCGCACAGGCGGCTGTTGTCGGGGTTGAACGGGCGGCACAGCCCCAGCAGCAGGCCCAGGCTGCCGGCCAGGATAAAGTGCAGGCCCATCAACGACATACGAAACAGATACAGCATCTAAACGGCTCACCGGGGACAAAAGGTGGCGCAGTGTACGGATGTGCACTGTTTTCGGCAATTACCGTTCTCAGCCGGGAGATGGGCGATGTTTAAGGGCATGTTTCCGGCTGCGATGGCCGGCAGCGGTCTAGAGCGGTTGGTGCTGGGTGTTCAGCCGAATGCAAAAAGCCCGACACGCAGGTCGGGCTGGATCGGGGACGGCAGGTGTTTTAGCCCAGGTGTTCCTGGTCCTGGATGATGGCGTTGTCCAAAGTCTCCAGCAGCGCCTTGCGCACTTTCAGCTTGGTGTTCTTGTGGGCCAGCATGTTGATTTTCTTCAGTTGACGCGCGGCAGCCAGGGCGGCGCCTTGCAGTTCCTCGGCGCTCACCACCTTGTCGAGGAAGCCGGCATCCACAGCACTCTGGGGATCGAACATCTCGCCATTGATCACCGAGCGATGAAAGGCCGAGCGCCGCAGACGGTCACGGGCCAGCTCGATCCCCGCGTGGTGCATGGTCATGCCGATCTGTACTTCATTGAGGCCGATGCTGAACGGCCCGTCGACGCCGATACGGTAGTCCGCCGACAGCAGCAGGAACGCGCCCTTGGCCACAGCATGGCCGGGGCAGGCGACGATCACCGGGAAGGGGTGGGACAGCAGGCGGCGAGCCAGGGTCGAACCCAGGGTCACCAGCGCCACGGCTTCTTTAGGGCCGGCAGTCATCACATTGAGGTCGTAGCCACCGGAAAGAATCCCTGGCTGACCGGTAATGATCACCACTGCGCGATCGGCCGTTGCTTGATCCAGCGCGGCATTGAAAGCGGCAATCACGTCCGGGGAGATGGCATTGACCTTGCCATTGCTCAAGGTCAGGGTCGCGATACCGTCTTCGAGATGGTAGGAAATCAACTCACTCATGACGCAATTCCTTGTATTGAAGTGCAGCAGAAGTTACCCACCACGATAGATCTGGTAAAGCGCCGTGACTGACTGGTGAGTCAGGCTTGGGACCTGACATCGGCCTGTATGGCGCTGCGGGTAACGGGTGGTTTCTTCTATATAGCTGTAGGCAAGGCTGGAGAATGGCCGGTTTGCCTTGTCGTCGATGGAGGGCGAATCCCCTTCAAGCAGGGATCGGCCTTAAGCGCATGAAAATTCTGAAAAAAAAGTTTGCCATCTGAAAAGCTATCGACTACATTAGCGCGCCTCGACAGACTGAATCGGTTTGAAGAGATACGGTGAAGTGTCCGAGTGGCTTAAGGAGCACGCCTGGAAAGTGTGTATACAGGAAACTGTATCGAGAGTTCGAATCTCTCCTTCACCGCCACATTCTACAAACACAAACCCCTGATTTTCCTAGAGAAAGTCGGGGGTTTGTGGTTTTTGGCGTCTGAAAAATGATCCCATGGGACCAATATGGGACTGGTGCTCCATTTTGGTGTGCGAAGAGGTGCCTCGTGAACATTTAGAGAACGCAGTTCTCAGATGGCCATCAAATGGAAGACGCAATCCGCCGCAGCGTAGAGCGGCAATTCCCCGAACTCACCGGTGGTTACCACCTGCCACGCTTCGGCCGTGTGGTCGCGGTACCGGATGCGCCGGCGGCGCCCGGGTTGTGCGACGACTTCCGGCCGCGCTATGGCGTGGACGTCCAGGTGGTGCTGCCCGATGGTGAACCCGACCCGGATCTGCCGATCCTGGCCGGCCTGCCGCTGCCGGCGCCCATGGGCGGCCAAGAGGCCGGCATGTTTGGCTTCCCCGAGGAAAACACCACAGTGGTGGTGTGCTTCGCCTACGGACTGCCGCACAAGCCGTTTATCCAGCAGATCCTGCCGCATGGCCTGAGCCTGCCCCGGGTGCCGAAAGGTGATCAGGTGTGGCAGCACAGCGAGGCCTGCCAGCAGCGGGTCGATGCCGACGGCAACTGGCTGCGCCAGACTGATAGAAAGATCCAGGACAAGGCAATCGAGCGCGAGGTGGAAGCCCTGGACAACGCCGAGCGCTTCCAGAATCACACCAGGACGGTGGACGACCATTCGACCGAGTCAGTGGGAGGGGTTAAGAAGATCGAGGCCATGGGCGCGCTCAAGCTGCTTTCCGGCGGGTCCGCCAGCCTGGCGGCCGTGGATGACCTGCACCAGGCCACTGGCCGCGACTTGAACCTGGTGGTGGGGCAGAAGCTCAACGCCACGGTGGGCGGCGACCTGCAGGAGCAGATCCAGGGACTGCGCAAGAGCGTGAGCGGGATCGGTCAGCGCCTGCAGGCGCCCAAGACCTGGTTAGGGTCGGAGGAGGTCAACGTACTGCAGGTGTTGTGTGACTTGCTCGACTTAGTGCAGCAGATGAACAGCCAGATTGCTGTTCATAATCATGGGGCGACGCCAATACCGTCTAATTCTAGTTTTTTGCATTAGCCGCTGCTAAATCGGAAGTGCTAAGTTTAGATGTGCAGAGTTTAACTCTTTGATATCTAGATGCCTAATGTAACTACCCTATGGCCTAATTTTTGTTTTTATACAGTCTATTTCTTCTCCAAGCTCCAAAATTATGAGTGAGAGTTTTTTTCTCATGTCGATAGTTAGCAATCTTATAGCGTCAGCATACTCGCCCATCCCTGTTTTTTTCGCTTCCCAATAAATATATTTCTCAAAAAAATCATCTAGGGGGGTGGAGATTCCTGTTGAAAAATCAACCTGATTTTTTACATATATCTCCATCAGTGCATCAAGTTTTTGTAGGCCTGCTTTTCGTGCGAGCTCTACGTTTTTATTGTTTTCCTCAATCATGGCGACCAGTCCTTTGATGCGCATGTACATTTCGACAATTCGGCTAGAAACGGCTGGTGATATTTCAGCTAGGCACTGGGGCATTGAGTTAAAGATAGTGAAGGTGTCTTTTCCAATTGGCCAGGTGACCAAGTATGGTTCGCCATCTTCTCCTTCTAATAGTTCGGATGCATATTCGAGGTTGTATATATTCCACGCAGTTTGTAACTCAACTTGAATAAGAGATAGTGAGTTTGCCGTAGCACTCAAGTTTTCAGATTTAGTGGACTCTCTACTTAAGTTGTGAGCGCGAACTGTTGCGTTTAGTGTGAACCAACCACCAGCCAGCGCTCCGATTAACGCAGTTGCTGCTGGGTTTTCGATAATTGATTTTATAGTGGTAGCTATGTCCAACATTGCACTCCTTGCTGTTTTAGTTTAATGGAGCTTTGGGGTTTCAATATTTATTTGTAGGCCTCTAAGTCGAGTGGTTATATCTAGTATGGTGTCAAAAAATAATTCTGTATGATTTCCTCTGACAAATAAAAACATATCTGGCACTAATGCTGGAGGGAAATCAATGGTGGACTCTAGCATTAAAGTAAAGTTCTCACAGGCAGCCAATGTTTGATGCGCGACAAAAGCGAGAGCTGGAACTAAAGGGGCTACGTCGTTTTCTTCAAGCTCATGATCATGCCAGATATTGATTTCGTTAAAAGGCCTGCTCTTTCTAGAAATGGATAATTTGCCATCCCCTACGAATATCGAGCTTATTTGCGAGCCGTGGTGGATAATGTTGTCTCGAAATGATCGTAGGGAAAGAAAAAAATCTAAATGACTTTCGTAAAACTCTGCCCAAGCCAAAGGTAAGTTGTATTTTTCCATCATGATTTTTGCATTCGATGGCTTGGTCTCATGCAGCATCAGCTTCGATAGCTTTGACGGAAGTTTTCGGCTGTTCTTTTCTCCATTAATTAGTATATTTTCCCACGTTGTTTTGTGGATCTCATAAAGCAGATCAAAAATGCTCCTGCAGACAGAAAATAGATACTCGACCTCAGTTACGACTATGCGAGACAAACCACTTTTTGAGGTTGAACTCATCTCTCGAAAAATTTCTAATTTTGCAAATGTGGCTGATAGGTTATAGAAATCATCCTGAAGACCATTTAATGGCTTCATCATTTGTGGAAAACTGGCGCGTTGCGCCATAAAGTTAAGGAAGTGTGAGGAGAAGTCTCCAGGAGCGGCCTGTTCTTTAGCAAAATAAAATGCCTCAGAGGGCCATGCTTTAACTTCGACTAACTTTTCTCCTGCTGCCAGCCATACACGCCATTCGCCGTTGTCATAGAAAGTCAGGCAGGTAAAAATGCGACCATCTATATTTTTAGTATCTAAGTATGGGATCTTCTCAAATTCACTCAAGCTTAAAGTCGTCACTTTTAAGTTCCTTTAAAATGTGGTCGCGAACTTGATTTGTTGGCAATCTGTTCTTTACAAGTTGATCTAGTCGATCCCATGAGATCAGCCGATCTTCGAGGAGTCGTCAAGATCAATATTAGACTCTTCAGCTCATGCCTCCCAAGCTTACCTAACAGGAAGGGCGTCAAGGTAATTCTTGAGATGCTGAGTTCATTGGGAAGGCTCATGGGGCAAAACGTGGTGGTAGGCGTCAAAGAGGATTGCAGAAGAAAAATTGTCGAAAAAAGCACTTATCCCCCTCCCGCCGACGGGCTCTGCTTCCCTTTTTTGTGCAAAGCCAGGTGGTGGTGCAAATCCTGCCCCCGCTCAGGCCCGCTGCGGGGTTTGTCGGGTGTTTGGTGATTGCACGGTGTGCAAGGTTTTGTGAAGGCGTGCAGCGGCCTTGCACAGTGGTCTGCGGTGCTGGCGAATTAGGCGGGGAGGGGAGATGCCCAGTTTACAAGGACGTTAGTTGCGAAAAGCCGCGGAAGGTTGGGTTTTCGTTTTTGGTGTCGTTCGCTCCAGGGGGGCATAAGTCACCGGCCAGCTTGTTATCAAATCAGCTGTGAGGCCCAGCCGGCGGGGCTATCTGATGTTCTGCCACATTGCACAGCATCGCCATGAGCGTGCTGCTTTTCAGGGCCTATATAGAAGACGTGAAAAAGCACCTGGACTGATGATTCAGGACTGTTTTTCAGATGCGGGCTGGGAAAAAGGTAATTTTGGTAATCGATGGGTCAAAACGGGCTGGAGCCCTTATATAACGTGGCTTTCAGGCATTACCTTGGAGGGTGATTTTAGGTAATAAGAAAGGTAATATTTTGTTAAAGCCCTTATTTTGCTGGGGTTTGGGGCTGTTAGGTATTACTCAGACTGAAGGTGATTTTCTAACCAATTACTGACCTTTTTATTACCTCTTGAAGGGGTCAATAAGTAACTGATTTTATTGTGTTTTCTTGGTTCTCTGACAGCGCGTTACCAAAATTACCTTTTTCCCAGGGCTCAACATAAATCGGGGGAAATGGCATTTGGGGCGCCTCGCAGCATCCTGGCTTACAAAGCCATGGGACTGGCGGACCTCGATTTTTACGAAAGCAATCAGGCGGCAGCCCTTGTAATCCGGGTGCTTGCATGATGGAAGTGGATTTGCGGGTAGTTTCGAATCTCTGCTTCAACGCCACATTCTACAAACACAAACCCCTGATTTTCCTAGAGAAAGTCGGGGGTTTGTGGTTTTTGGCGTCTAAAAAATGGCCCCCTGGGCCCAGCATGGGCCGGTGGGTGTTTTTCAGTGGCGTTGGGTGGATAACAACTGGTTAAGCGTTACCCCCTTTGCGCAGTGAATGAGCTGTATATATTTAGGCGAAATGGCCGAGGTCGAATTCGCCGAGCGATGTCCGCAGCAGCATACACATGGAAAGGTATTTTGTTGCTCTAGTCCCATTTTGAAGAGGCAACAAGGGTTGCCTCTAAACCAGAAGCAATTGTCTGCTGGCGAGGGCTATTGCCGGGTAAAAAGTATGAAGGCGTCTGTATCTTCGAAGTCGTGTGTGGCTGGGCTGACAGGCTCTGGTGCGTGCTGACCGCGTAAGTCGCGCACCAGGCCTGTCAGAATAGTTACCACTGACCGCTTATGAGACAGCCGACGATTTCCCAGCCGCTGTATTCCCACCAGGAATATCGATCATCGGAGCAACTACTGGCCAGGCTGGCCATCTGGATTTCGCCAGTTGTCTGATGGGGTCCGAAAGGAGTTTCAACAGAGGCTGTCATCTGATTGACGGTCTGGGGAGCCTTGATGGGGGCCTGATGCACGGAGGCGTTCGCGACAGTTGCAGTGAAAGCGAGCGTCGCGGAAACGGCCAGAACAGTTATGGATTTTTTCATGTTCGAATCCTTTCAGTTAGCTGATATGCGGCTTATGCATAGCCTGACCTGCCTTTATCAGTAATCCGAACAGATCGGGCACGCGCGTAATGTGACGCCATGAAAGCCTACCACCGCGCGACCTCCCGCTCAGTCGCTCAACAGCACTATTGACAAGCTGCTAATGGTCTGGGTTTTTTCATGGAAAGAGCTGCCCAAGGGTTCGAATTTGATGAGCCTGGTGTTAATGCTTTCCCTGAAAATGTCTCCATTCCTAGACATGTACAGCACCACTTCATAAGGCAATTGGATGCCAAGCCCCCGCTAATTTCTGAATGGACGTGCTGCCATATCAAGCGGTCGTCGGGTTCATGGGCCCGGAAATGTGCTCTGGATCATTTTTTCCTCTGATGCCTTGCCACTCGTCGGCACTTGTCTGGTTTGGACGGCAGGTCGACAAATGACTGGCTAGTCTGAAGTGCCGTGACGGTCAGTATTTTCCAGGCAATCAGGAGCTTGCCGGTACTGATCGGTTGTTGGAGGGAGCTGGAATATGAGGAGTCTTGCCTATATCGAAGACAACGGGGATGAGTTCCCAATCAACAACTTGGTGCGTTGCGGTCAGGCCGCATTTGAAGTCGAAGAACAATCCCGAGTCAGTAGCAGAAAGAAAACTGCGCCGCTGCCGGTAGCCAGTAGCACGATGTTCTTTCCCAAGGCAATGCCAAAGAGAAAGTAATCTTAAGTTTTGAGTGCCCCGTTAGATGCGGGGCTTTTTATTGTCCGTAAATCGTTAAGTTCGAATGTCTATCAGGATTGATAGTTGTAATTGGAAGAAATGAGTAGTTTGAGAAAAGGCCTGATGTTGCCAATAGTCCTGCTGGCAATAGAAATCCCTGTTTGCGCCGAGCGATGCATCTGTAATGGGGCTTTATCGTGCTGCCAAACGTGAAGGCTGGTCACGAAGTAGGCGGGTTCATTTTCGGTGGTTGGTTAGTGGCATAACGTTCTTGCCGTTGTTTGCGTATTATTTTTTTTCGATTTTTTTGGTAGTCGTATTAATAGTTTATCGCCAGTGAGAGGGGGTAATTGAAGAGGCATCCTTTGTGCTTTTAGGAATTTTCTTATCTCAATTGGCTATAACTGGCGATATGTTCCTTATCCCGATTCAAACGGGGCTGCGCATCCAGCGATGATGCCTTTATATGAAAAGCGATAAGGAAATAAACGTGAAAGCTATTTTCAAACTCCTCGCACTGTCCACTCTCGTAGCCGCAGCCACTGGTTGCACCAGCTACAACATCAGCCAGCCATCGTCGCCCATCGATAGCCAGGTCAAGGCTGACCTGAAAGCAGATGTAGCAGTGGGCGAGGCAATCTCGGGCCAGTCGTCGGTGAATATCCTCTTTGGTTTCCTGCAGTTTGGTGGCGATAACCAGTTTGCTGATGGCGTGACCTACGGCGGTGCTACCGGCGGCGGTCTGGGTGGTCTGGGTCTGGATCCAGTGAGTGCGGTCAAGTCGGCTGCTGCCTTCAAGGCAGTCAAGTCTTCCGGTGCCGACCTGATCGTGGCTCCACGCTATGAAGTCAGCGAAGAAAACTACTTCGTCTTCAAGAAAGTCTCGGTCACTGTCAAAGGCAACAAGGGCAGCATTCGCAGCATTCGCTGAGATCACTGTTGCCAGTGAGCGATCAGGCCGTTATCGAAGCAGTGGCGGGGTAGCCAACCAAGGGGCTGGCCTGTATTGATCGGCTTCGAGCATCTTCAGAAGGTGAACTGAAGATGTTGGCAGGATGGGAAATTGTGTGATCCGCGTCTGTTGCTCCCAGTCGCGGGTACTTTTCACAGAATCTTCACATCTGCCTGCGTACGCTCAAACCATCCGTTAAAAGCAGTACCCCTAGCCCGTTCCCCAGCGGGCTTTTTTTTGCGCGACGATAAAACTCTTTTAGAATCCGCGGTCCAACCCACCTGAGAGCAACCGGGTGTTGCCGTTACGCTCCGCAGCGGGTGGCGCGCGCTGGGCTTTTGTGTCAGTTCGACAGTCTTTTTTTGAGGTTCAAGTCATGCGTTCAACTTTACCTGCCCTGGTTGTAGGACTTCTGCTGGCTCAAGGTGCGATGGCTGGCGATGGCACTGCCGCCATTGGTGGTGGTCTCGGCGGTGCGCTGGGCAACGTGGTCGGGCAACAGCTCGGCGGCAGCACCGGGGCGGCTATTGGTGCGGGTGTGGCCGGGGCGGCCGGTAGTGCGGCGGGTGCGCGCAAGGGCAGCCGGACCAAGGCTGCGATTGGCGGTGGCCTGGGCTCGGCCGGTGGCTCGCTGATCGGCAATCGCCTGGGCGGCAGCACTGGGTCCACCGTGGGTGCCGGCATTGGTGGTGCGGCGGGCGGTGCCCTGGGGAGCAGCATGGGGCACAAGAAGCGTCATTGATTTAGGCTCTCGTTCAAAATAGCCCGGCCCCGCGCCGGGTTTTTTGTGCGCGTTGCCCAGGGCTTCGCCATACTTGATGCAGCCCGTCCCGCTGTTTAAGGAGAGGATCATGCCCCGTGAAATGCCCGCTAATGTCGAGCCAGGCCCAGCGTCACCGTTGGTGATCAACGACCCGGGGAATGAAGATCCCGGCTCCTTGATGGATGATGCGCTGGTGCCACTGCAGGAAGGGCCTGAAGAAGGAGAGGGCGAGCTCGATCCTGGCGACTGAAACTATCCCGCCTCTCGCACTCTGTACCTTGCCCCTCGGTTGCTCCTGACCCAGCCCCGCCGCTATGCTGCTGAATCCTTTAATTGACGCGTTGCCGAACATAACGGGCCGTACCTGAGCCGCTCCCTGGAATGTACTTTTGCTAACGGATCAGATGCGATGAATGCACAGTTGAATGATTTGGGGCCGATCAAGGCGATCATTTTCGATATGGACGGTCTGCTCCTGGATACCGAAGGTATCTACACCGAGATCACGCAGTTGATCGCCGAGCGTTATGGCCGCACCTACGATTGGACCATCAAGCAAAACATCATCGGACGTGGTGCCGCCGATCTGGCGCGTTACGTGGTCGAGGCCCTGGACCTGCCCATCAGCGCCGAAGAGTTCCTGGTCATGCGCGAGCCCTTGATGCGTGAGCGCTTTCCTCGAGCCGAGGCCATGCCGGGGGCTCAGCAACTGGTACGCCATTTGAAGCAGCACCAAGTGCCTATCGCAGTGGGCACCAGCTCGTCGCAGATGTCCTTCGGCGAGAAAATCACCCGCCATGGCGATTGGTTTGCGCTGTTCGACACCATTGTCACCGCCGATGACCCGGAAGTGACGGCGGCCAAGCCGGCGCCGGATATCTTCCTCACCGCGGCCCGGCGCCTGGGGGTAGCCCCAGGGGAGTGCCTGGTGTTCGAGGACTCGCCCTTCGGCGTGACGGCTGCCAAGGCCGCAGGGATGCGGGTGCTTGCGGTGCCCGATCCGGCCATGGCGGATAGCAAGTTCGCCCACGCTGACGGGATTCTGCGCTCGCTCAAGGGGTTTCAGCCCGCCGCCTGTGGTTTGCCGCATCTGGTGTGGGCCTGAGGTCGCAAGGAAACGGGTAGGGAGAAAGGAGGGCGTTGCCAGCCGGTTCGCCCCCTGCGGCAGCCGTTGGCGGATGCCGCGCAAGCAACCGGGCCACCTGCTACAGGTGGCCCGGTTTTTTTGCGTTGACGGATCAGGCGCTGAAACCGCCGTCGATGCTCAAGCTGGCGCCAGTGATGTAGGCCGCTTCGGGCCCGGCGAGATAGGCCACGAAGCCAGCGATTTCTTCGGCGCGGCCATAGCGACGCACGGCCATGAGATCCAGCAGGCTTTCGGCAAAGGCGCCGTCGGCCGGGTTCATGTCGGTGTCCACTGGGCCGGGCTGTACGTTGTTGATGGTGATGCCCCGTGGTCCCAGGTCCCGCGCCAGGCCTTTGGTCAGGCCTACCAGCGCGGCCTTGCTCATGGCGTAGGGACCGCCACCGGCGAAGGGCATGCGCTCGGCATTGGTGCTGCCGATATTGATGATGCGTCCGCCTTCGCCCATGTGCCGCGCAGCCTCCTGGGTGGCGATGAACACACTGCGTACGTTGATGGCCAGGGTCTGGTCAAAGTCTTCCAGCTTGAATTCGTCCAGCGGGGCCATTGCCAGGACCCCGGCATTGTTGACCAGGATGTCGAGGCGGCCGAAGGCCTGGGCGGTACGTTGCACGGCCTCTCGAATGGCGTCGGCGTCGGCGCTGTCGGCCTGAATGGCCAGGGCCTTGCCGCCCTTGGCGATGATGCTGTCCTGCAGGGCCTTGGCCTTGCTCGCGGAGCTGACATAGGTGAAGGCGACGCTGGCGCCTTCGGCGGCCAGGCGCTCGACGATGGCGGCGCCGATACCGCGGGAACCGCCTTGGATTAAGGCCACTTTGCCGCTGAGGTTGTGCTTGCTCATGTGTTTCTCCAGAGATTCAAGGTCGGGTTGCCTTGTGCTTGGCGTCGAGTATCGACTGCTGATTGGCCGCTGTGTAGCGGGTAATTCCTATACTCTGTGTAAACCAAAAGTATTGAATGGTCAGTGATGGAAGCTTTCGGCAGTATCGAATGTTTTGTCCGCAGCGCTGAAGTCGGCAGCTTTGCCGAGGCGGCGCGACGCCTGGGATTGACCCCGGCCGCGGTGGGAAAAAGCGTAGCCAAGCTGGAGGCGCGGGTGGGTGTGCGTCTATTCCAGCGCAGTACCCGGCGTTTGACCCTGACCGAGGCCGGACGCTTGTTCCTGGCAGAAGTCAGCGACAGCCTGCAGACCATCCAGAATGCCGTGAGCAGCCTGTCCACCGTCCAGGGGCGCCCGGCAGGCACGCTCAAGGTCAGCATGGGAACGGTATTTGGCTGTTTTTACATCGTGCCGATGCTCGCAAGCTTCCTGCAGCGTTACCCGGACATCCAGCCGGACTGGCATTTCGACAATCGCCAGGTGGACCTGATCGGCCAGGGCTTCGATGCCGCCATCGGTGGCGGTTTCGAACTGCCGCAAGGAGTGGTCGCCCGGCGCCTGGCACCGGCCCATCGGGTGCTGGTGGCCAGCCCGGCCTATCTCGCGGGGCGAGCGCCGATCCGTGATCCGGAGGACCTGCAGCATTGCCGGGGGATCCTGATCCGTTCTCCGCAGACCGGCCGCATCCGTCCCTGGCAACTGACTGGCCGCGCAGGCGGTGTGCGCCCGCTGGAGCTCAAGGCCAGCATGACCATGAGCGATTCCGAAGCCGCCTGCGTGGCGGCCGCCCAGGACCTGGGGTTGGCCCTGGTGAGCATGCCGTTTGCCGTCAACTACCTGCGTTCCGGCGCGCTGCAACGGGTCTTGCCGGATTGGTACGTCGACGACGGCTACACCTCGATCTACTACGCCGAGCACAAGATGCTCCCGGGCAAGACCCGGGCGTTCGTCGACTTCGTCATCGAGCAATTCGCCGAACAGGGCCTGGCGCAAACCTTCAGCGCCCTGTAGGCGCCGGCTTGCCGGCGAACCCGGCAGTTGCCTGACTCAGCGCCCTGAACGCAGCGGCCAGCCAAGCACCTTTTTTGGCCGTGGCGTCGCGTAGGTGCGCACCTTCGAGGTGGACAGCCCCAGGCGTACCAGCGATTCGGCAATGGTCACCGCCGCTGTGACCCCATCCACCACCGGCACCCCGGTGCGCTGGCGGATCTGTTCATCCAGCCCGGCCATGCCGCCACAGCCCAGGCAGATCACTTCAGCCTTGTCCTGGGTCACCGCCAGCTCGGCCTGGCGCACGATGGACTCCACCGCTCGCAGCGGGTCTTCCTCCAGTTCCAGCACCGCCAGGCCGCTGGCTCGTACCGAGGCGCAGCGCTCATAGAGGCCGGACAGCTTGAGCCGGTCCTCGATCAGCGGCACGGTGCGATCCAGGGTGGTCACCACCGAGTAGGCGTGGCCGAGGAACATCGCCGTGCTGGCGGCGGCGTCGGTGATGTCCACCACCGGCACATTCAGCAGCTCCTGCAGCCCCTCGCGGCCGTGCTCGCCGTAACCGGCCTGGATCACCGCGTCATAGGGCTGGTCGTAGGCCAGTACTCGATCCATGACGGCGATGGCCGCCAGGTAGCTTTCGAAGTTGCCTTCCACCGATTCGGCGCCGAAATAGGGAGTCAGGCCGACGATTTCCGTACCCGGCGCTGCCACGCTTTGTGCCTGGCGGGCGATGGCCTGGGTGATGCTGTCGGTGGTGTTGACGTTGACCACGAGAATGCGCATGGGGGCTCCTTGCAGGTTGGGCAGTTCAAGGCCCGGCGCACCGGGCCGTTCAGTTTCAATGACTGACGTTTTCCACGGCGATGGATTCGCCGCTGACGTCCGCGTAACCGGGCTGGCGCTTGGCGATGATCAGGTACAGCAGGCCGGCGATGCCGGCGCCGATCAGCCAGGAAAAGGGCGAGACGCTGGCAAAGCCCGGCACCAGGGCCAGTACGATGGCAATCAGCGCCGCGGGCACGAAGGCCGCCACCGCTCGCAGATTGACCCCGCGGCTGTAGAAGTACGCGCCCTGCGGGTCTTCGCTGTACAGCTGTGGCACGTGGATCTGGGCTTTGCGCAGGATCCAGTAGTCCACCATGATCACCCCGTACAACGGGCCTAGCAGGGCACCGAGGCCGGAGAGGAAGTACACGATCACCAGCGGGCTGTTGTACAGGTTCCACGGCAGGATCAGCACCGCCAGCGCCGCACTGATCAGCCCGGCGCGGCGGAAGGTCAGGTACTTGGGGGCCAGGTTGCTGAGGACGAAGGCCGGTGCGACGAAGTTGGCCATGATGTTCACCGCCACGGTGACGATCAGGAAGGCCAGGCAACCCAGGACCAGGAACAGGGTGTTGGGGATCGAGGCGATGATCTGGGTCGGACTTTCGATGACTTGGCCGTTGATCTGGAACTGTGCTCCGCACAGCAGCACGGTGATGGTGGCGAACACCAGGATGTTCACCGGCAGGCCCCAGAAGTTGCCGACCTTGATGGTCTTGCGGCACGGCGAGGAGCGGGCGAAGTCGCAGAAATTGAGGATCAGCGTGCCGTAGATCGCCAGCCACAAGGCGCCGCCGGCGAAGATCTGCCGCCACATTTCTGCGCCGGTCAAAGGTTCGCGGATCGACCAGGCAATCTGCCCGTCGGCCTGGGTGTACATCCACCCGGCGAGGCAGGCCACGGTCAGCAGAATGATCGGCCCGGCGAAGGCTTCGTAGCGGCGGATCATCTCCATGCCGTAGGCGAGGATCACCAACTGCACCAGCCAGATCAGCACGAAACAGGCCCAGCCCAGGCTCGAGAGGCCGAGGATCGAGTTGTGGTCGTAGTCGGCGAACCCCGGATGAATGGCCGTGAGCAACACACGAAATACCACCGAGGCCAGGTAGGTCTGGATGCCGAACCAGGCGATGGCGATCACCGCGCGGATCAGTGCCGGTATCTGTGCGCCATGGATGCCGAAGCTGATGCGGCTGATCACCGGGAACGGCACCCCGGTCTTCTGTCCCATGTAGCCGGACAGGTTCATGAAGAAGTACACCAGCGCCGCGCCTATTCCCAGCGACAGGAGGATCTGCCAGCCACCCAGGCCCAGGGCGTAGAGGCCGATGGCAAAGGAGTAGTTGGCGATGTTGTGCACATCGTTGGTCCACAGGGCAAAGATGCTGTAGCCACCCCAGCGCCGGCCTTCGACCTTGGTTGGCGCCAGGTCGCGGTTGTGCAGGCGCGGGCTGAGGATGACGCTGTCCGGGTCGGTTGTGGCGATGGGCTGTTGCAGGTGGTGCGAGTGCGGCGAGGAGGGCAGATCCAGTGCGATGTTGTTGGAAGGGCTGGTGTGCATTCCGGCGGCTCCTGATTCCGGCCCCGGATGACTGTGCTTGAGCGCAAGGCTCGACAATCTTCGTCGCAGGGGCGGAATCACTGGGTTCTGGGCATCTGCAGCTTGAGTCGTGGATCAGGCGTGCGGACGGTTAGTGTATGTATGTTTTGCTGTTTTTGTATACAAAACATAGGTCGACTAAAGCCACTTCTGTGCCAGTTTTGAAACTATGAAATCGGCTGCTGATTTCGTTTTGTTATGGATTGCTTCTAACTGTATGAAACAGATGGATTAAAAATTGACCGTTTGAACAGGTATTTATTTTTCGGCGGATGCGATTGGCTGTCGTATGAATGCTGACGGCAGAAAGGCCTGTCACTTTTTGGGGCGGAGGGTGCTGAAAGTGCACACATAAATGGCACCCTTGGTGACATTTATGTGTACAGGTTTTGCGGGTGCGTCGGTTGGCGTTCCGTTTGCCGGCGAACGCGTCCTCAGGGCGAGGGGCTTTCGCCGGCAAGCCGGTTCCAGGGGAGAAGGGGGAGGGTCAGGCTTTGCTGATGAGGTTGCCGGCGTGCAGGCCGCATTCCTTCTGGGTGGCTTCTTCCCACCACCAGCGGCCTTCGCGCTCGTGCTGGTTGGGCAGTACCGGGCGGGTGCAGGGCTCGCAGCCGATGCTGATGAAGCCGCGCTCATGCAGGCTGTTGTACGGCAGTTCCAGCATGCGGATGTAGCCCCAGATCTCTTCGCTGCTCATCTGCGCCAGCGGGTTGAACTTGTACAGGGGACGTTCCGGGGTGGAGAAGGCGCTGTCGATCTCCAGCACCGCCACCTGGCTGCGGGTGCCCGGGCTCTGGTCGCGGCGCTGGCCGGTGGCCCAGGCGCTGACGGTGGACAGTTTGCGTCGCAGCGGTTCGATCTTGCGGATGCCGCAGCATTCGCCGTGGCCGTCCTTGTAGAAGCTGAACAGGCCCTTTTCCTTGACGAAGGGTTCGAGCTTGCTGTGGTCCGGCGAGATCAGTTCGATGTCGATCTTGTAGTGTTCACGCACCTGATCGATGAAACGGTAGGTTTCCGGGTGCAGGCGCCCGGTGTCCAGGCTGAACACCTTGACGTTCTTGTTGAGCTTCCAGGCCATGTCCACCAGCACCACATCCTCGGCGCCGCTGAAGGAGATCCACAGGTCGTCACCGAACTGGGCGAAGGCCAGCTTGAGAATGTCCTGGGCGGATTTGTTGGCATAGGTCGCGGCGAGTTCAGCGACGTCGAACGATGGGGTCATCAGGGCGGTTTCCTACAGGTCGGTGGCGCTGTGCGCTCTATAGGGGGGCGATCTTAACAAAATCCACGCGGCCCTGGCGCGCTCCTCTGCGTTGCGCCTGCGCAGGCGAATCGCTAGAGTTCGGCAGTCCTTTTGCTCGCTCAACTTCAATAATCAGAACCAATGGGAGTGTCTTGTGGAAATTGCCTGTCTCGATCTGGAAGGTGTCTTGGTCCCGGAAATCTGGATCGCCTTTGCCGAAAAAACCGGGATTGAATCCCTCAAGGCAACCACCCGGGATATTCCCGACTACGACGTATTGATGAAGCAGCGCCTGCGGATTCTCGACGAGCACGGCCTGAAGCTGTCCGACATCCAGGAAGTGATCGCCACCCTCAAGCCCCTGGACGGCGCGGTGGAGTTCGTCAACTGGCTGCGCGAACGCTTCCAGGTGGTGATCCTCTCCGACACCTTCTATGAGTTTTCCCAGCCCCTGATGCGCCAACTGGGTTTCCCGACCTTGCTGTGTCACCGCCTGATCACCGATGACGGCGGTCGGGTCACCGGTTACCAGCTGCGCCAGAAGGATCCCAAGCGTCAATCGGTGCTGGCCTTCAAGAGCCTGTACTACCGGGTCATCGCTGCCGGGGATTCCTACAACGACACGACCATGCTCGGCGAGGCCGATGCCGGCATCCTGTTCCATGCCCCGGACAACGTGATCCGCGAGTTCCCGCAGTTCCCCGCGGTGCACAGTTTTGCCGAGCTGAAGCAGGAATTCATCAAGGCTTCCAACCGCACCTTGAGCCTGTAAGCAGCACCTGTAGTCACTGCCGCAGGCTGCGATCGACTCCGAAGCAGGCGTCGCTCTTGAGGTCTTGAAGCCCCTGCGGGGCTTGTCGCAGCCTGCGGCAGCGGCTACAGGGGTTCAGAGCTCCTGCAGCGTTTCCAGCAGCACCCGCACCTTGGTGATGGATTCCTGGTACTCCGCCTGCCAGTCCGAATCTGCGACGATTCCGCCACCGCCCCAGCAACAGATCTGCCCGTCCTTGGCCAACAGGCTGCGGATGGCGATCGAGCTGTCCATTTCCCCGCGCACGTCCAGGTACAGCAGCGAGCCGCAGTACAGCGCCCGTCGCGTGGGCTCCAGTTCGTCGATGATCTGCATCGAGCGGATCTTCGGCGCGCCGGTGATCGAGCCGCCGGGGAAGCTGCCGGCGATCAGGTCCAGGGCGTCCTTGTCGTGCGCCAGCTCGCCGGTCACGCTGCTCACCAGATGGTGCACGTTGGGGTAGCTTTCCAGGCTGAACAGCTCCGGCACGCGCACCGAGCCGGTGCGGCAAGTGCGCCCCAGGTCGTTGCGCAGCAGGTCGACGATCATCAGGTTTTCCGCGCGGTCCTTTGGGCTGGCCAGCAGCTCGGCGGCGTTGGCGGCGTCTTCTGCGGCGTCCCGGCCCCGGGGACGAGTGCCCTTGATCGGCCGGGTTTCCACCCGGCCCTGGCTGACATGAACGAAGCGCTCCGGCGACAGGCTGAGCACCGCGCCACCGTCCGGCAGGCGCTGAAAACCGGAGAAGGGCGTCGGACAGGCCGCGCGCAACGCGCAGTAGGCGACCCAGGGATCGCCCTGGTACTGGCCGCGAAAGCGCTGGGCGAAGTTCACCTGATAGCAGTCGCCGGCCTGGATGTAGTGCTGGATGCGCTGGAAGGCCTGGCGGTAATCCTCGGCGCTCAGATCAGGCTGCATGGCGCTGGTCAGCTTGAATGCCGACTGCGACGCGGGCAGTGGCTGGTTGAACAGCTGGATCAGGCGCTGGCGTTCGGCGGTGTCCAGGCTGGGGTGGAACAGCAGTTGGCTGGTGCCCGTCTGGTGGTCATTGATCAGCGCCCAGCCATACAGGCCAAAGCGCGCGTCCGGTAGGTGCAGGTCATCCTGGGCCAGGTTCGGCAGGCGTTCCAGGTGGCGGCCGAAGTCGTAGCTGAGGTAGCCGATCAGGCCGCCGGCGAAGGGCAGTTCATAGGGCGCCGGGACCTCGGCCGGGCCCAGTTGCTGCAGGTTGTGCCGCAGACGCTGGAGGAAGTCGCCGCCACGTTCGTCGGCGGCCACCGTCAGCTCGGCCAGCGGCCAGGCACTGAGCAGGTCATAGCGACCGCGCTCGGCAGCGGGCCGGCCGCTGTCCAGCAGCACGGCACCGGGGGCGTGTTCGATTGCCGCGAAATACTCGGCGGGGTTGGCGCGATAAGGAAGCGGGTGTACGGAACAGGTCAACATGCGGGGCAAATCAGCCATCGGAGCGCGGTTGGCGATTGTATGCCTGTGCAGGAATTGCTCCTAGAGGGTATGTCGGCGATTGCCTGATTCAGGGCGCATTCACCGACCTGTAGCCGCTGCCGCAGGCTGCGAAAATTGCCTTCGCACCCCGCGGCAGCCGTTATCAGCCTTCCACCGGCGGAATGTGGCCGAACAGCTCCTGGGCGAAGCGCACCCGCTCTTCGACGGCTTCCTCGATGCCCCGGGCCTTGAGTTGCTCAAGGTGGGCTTCAATAGCGTGGGTACGCTGGGTCAGGCCGCAGTCGTTGGCGATCTGGATATTCAGCCCGGGCCGGGCGTTGAGCTCGAGAATCAGCGGGCCCTTGTCCTGGTCCAGCACCATGTCCACGCCGATGTAGCCCAGGCCACAGAGCTCGTAGCAGCCGGCTGCCAGTTTCATGAAACCGTCCCAGTAGGGCAGTTGCACGCCGTCCACGGCGTTGGTGGTATCCGGGTGCTTGGTGATGATGTTGTTCAGCCAGGTGCCGCGCAGAGTCAGGCCGGTAGCCAGATCGACACCGACGCCAATGGCGCCCTGGTGCAGGTTGGCCTTGCCTCCGGACTGGCGGGTTGGCAGGCGCAGCATGGCCATCACCGGGTAGCCCATGAGCACGATGATGCGGATGTCCGGCACGCCTTCGTAGCTGATGCTCTTGAAGATCTGGTCCGGGGTCACCCGGTACTCGATCAGTGCCCGGTCGCGGTGGCCGCCCAGGGAATACAGGCCGGTGAGGATGCTGGAGATCTGATGCTCGATCTCCTCATGGCTGATGATCTTCCCGGACACCGTGCGATAGCGGCCTTCGAAGCGGTCGGCGATCACCAGGATGCCGTCACCACCGGCGCCTTGCGCCGGCTTGATCACGAAGTCGTTGCGCCCACCGATGATCTCGTCGAGCTTGTCGATTTCCTTCTCGGTGGAGATCACCCCGTACAGTTCCGGCACATGGATGCCGGCCTTGATCGCCCGCTCCTTGGTGATGATCTTGTCATCGACGATGGGGTACAGGCTGCGCTTGTTGTACTTGAGCACGTAGTCGGCATTACGCCGGTTGATGCCCATGATTCCCCGCGCTTCCAGGGCTTTCCAGGTTTTCCACAGGCCGAACATCAGGAGTCAGCCTTGACGAAGGCTTTGAAACGCACGAGCTCCGTCAGGCGGTAGCCGCGGTAGCGACCCATCGCCAGCATGAAGCCCACCAGGATCAGCAGCATCGCCGGGAAGGTGAAGACGAAGTACGTCAGCTCCGGCACGCTCATGATCAGGTGCGCCAGGGACGCGGCAAACAGGGTGCCAATGGCGACTTTCATCGCGTGGCCGCCGCCACGTTCTTCCCAGGTGATGGACAGGCGTTCGATGGTCATGGTCAGGATCACCATCGGGAACAGTGCCACCGACAGCCCGCGCTCCAGGCCCAGCTTGTGGCTGAACAGGCTGATGGCGGCGATCAGCACCACGACGAAGGTCAGCACCACCGACAGCCGCGGCAGCATCTGCAACTTCAAGTGTTCCAGGTACGAGCGCAAGGACAGGCCCAGCGCGGTAATCACCGTGAACAGCACGATACCGAAGCCCAACTGGGTCTCGCGGAATGCCAGGGCGATCAGCACCGGGGTGAAGGTGCCCAGGGTCTGCAGGCCGATCAGGTTGCGCAACACCAGGATCACCAGCACGCCGATGGGGATCATCACCATGATCATGAAGGTCTGCTGGGTCTGCAGCGGCAGGCCGTACAGCGAGTATTCGAGGAAGTTGGCGTCGGTGTTCTCGTCGGTCAGCTTGGCCAGGCGAATGGCGTTCATTTCGCTGTTGTTGAGGCTGAAGGTGACGTTGGCCTTCTTGCCGCCATCGACGGTGATCAGGTTGTCATCGCCGGTCCACCACAGCAGGCGGTCGCTGGGCATGCCCTGTTCGCCGGTTTCCGGGTTGAAGTACAGCCAGTCGGTGCCGTTGAAGCTGCGCAGCCAGAGTTCCGGGGTCTGCGGCTGATCGGCCACCAGGCGGATGGTGTGGACCTTCTCCATCGGCACGTGGGCGATGGACAGCAGCAGCTCGACGATCCTGGCCTTGTTGGCGCTGGAGGGGTCGCCGGCCAGCAGCAGCTTGGCGTTGTCGTCATTGGCGTTGTTGACGCGCTTGATGGCTTCGCTGATGAAGGTCTCGACGTCCGCCGAGTGCTGGCGGATTGGCGCCAGCAGGGCTTCGGCGGCGATCTTTTCCGCGCCTTCCACGGCCATGCTGTCGCGGAAGGTCGGGCCCTTGACCTTGGATTTCTCGGCGCTGTAGCGCTTGGTCAGCACCAGGCGGTAGTACAGGGTCTGGTTGCCCTTGGCCCGGCGTGCCGACCAGGTGACCTTGCGGTTGCCGTCGACGCGGTTGACCGCCACCCCGTAGTTGTTGGAAATGAAGCTCTCGTTGAGGCTCACGTAGTCGCGGCTCAGGGGCGGCACGAACATCTGGATCTTGATCGGGTCCTTGCCGTTGGCGACGAACTCGACCTTGGCGTCGATGTTCCACAGATCGTCGGTGGCGTCTTCGGTCACCGGAATGCCGAGCACGAAGATCTGATAGGCCGTGATCGAAATGCCCAGCACCACCAGGATGGCGATCAGGACTTTCAGATGAAGGGTAAGAGAGCGCATTGGAATTACTCTGCGGTATGAGCGTCGGTGGCGCAGGCGGGTTTGCCAGCAGCGTATTTAAGACTGGGGTCGACCAGCGCGTCGAAGCGTTTCAGCGCTTCGGAGCCAATCAGCAGCGGGTATTGGAAAGTGCTGCGGTCGGTCAGGTTCACTTCGATGCTGCGCAAGGCACTGCCCATGCAGACATCCAGAGCGATCACCGGACGCGCGGTGTAGTTCTTGTCCTCATCGGGATCATAGTCGCCGGCGCGGCGCTTGATCTTGCTGACCCGGGCCAGGGGCCGTTCGATGGGGTGGGAATGGGCGGTGTCGATGGCCAGATAGAAACGCACCCAGGACTCGCCATTGCGCTTGAAGCGCTTGATGTCGCGGGCACTTAAGGACGCAGTCTTGGCGCCGGTGTCGAGCTTGGCAGCAACTTCCAGGTCGATACCTGATAGATGCGCGTACTCGTTCAAACCGTAGACCGTCTTGCCGGCGGCGGCACTGAGACCGGGCAGGGCAGGCAGACAGAGGAGTAGGGGAAGGGCCTTGAGTCTCATAGATCCTGATGGGCTTGGGTTCTTCAGTTCAAGGCGACCGGCATTGCTGCGCAAGCTCCCTCGTATGCGTGTCATAAAAAGATGACAGGCCAATGCGGGCAGCATTCTAGCATGCTGGTTTTATGGCGCCAGCGTCGGGGGCGGGCCTTTTGTCTCGTTTGGGTGCAAAGGGTTATTAGACGATTGTCGACAATCTCAATTTTTCCTTTGACTGTTTAGGGGGTATTGGCTAGTTTTTGCCTCATTGATTTTAAAGGTGTCGACAATATGTTGGATCAACTGGAACATCCGCTGCCGACACAGGACGATTCTGAGACCCTGTCCGAAAACGTCTTCCGGCGCATCCAGGCCGCCATCGTCAAGGGCGAGATCGCCCCGGGCAGCAAGATCTCCGAGCCTGAGCTGGCCCGAACCTACGGCATCAGTCGCGGCCCGCTGCGCGAAGCCATCCACCGCCTGGAAGGCCAGCGCCTGTTGGTGCGGGTGCCTCATGTCGGGGCCCGGGTGGTATCCCTGAGCCACGCCGAGCTGATCGAACTCTACGAAATTCGCGAATCCCTGGAGGGCATGGCCTGTCGCCTGGCGGCGGAGCGCATGACCAGCGAGGAAATCGACGAATTGCGCCGGGTGCTCGATACCCATGAGCGCGATGCGGCGTTCCAGGCCGGGGTCGGTTACTACCAGCAGGAAGGGGATTTCGACTTCCACTACCGGATCATCCAGGGCGCGGGCAACCGTACCCTCACGCAAATGCTCTGTGGCGAGCTGTATCAATTGGTGCGCATGTATCGCATCCAGTTCTCCGCGACCCCCAACCGCCCGCACCAGGCCTTTGCCGAACACCACCGGATTCTCGACGCCATTGCCGATCGCGACGGCGAACTGGCCGAGCTACTGATGCGCCGCCACATCGGCGCCTCGAAACGCAACATCGCGCGTCACTACCAGGACAGCGCCCATCAGACAGCCACTCCACGAGGTGAGTCATGAGTTCCAACAAGAGCACTCCAGGCCAGCGTTTCCGCGATGCGGTCGCCAGCGAACAGCCATTGCAAGTGGTGGGCACGATCAACGCCAACCACGCCCTGCTGGCCAAGCGCGCCGGCTTCAAGGCGATCTACCTGTCTGGCGGCGGGGTCGCCGCCGGTTCCCTCGGGGTGCCTGACCTGGGCATCACCGGCCTCGACGACGTCCTTACCGACGTGCGCCGCATCACCGACGTCTGCGACCTGCCGCTGCTGGTGGACGTGGATACCGGTTTCGGTTCCTCGGCCTTCAACGTGGCCCGCACCGTCAAGTCGATGATCAAGTTCGGCGCGGCGGCGATCCACATCGAGGACCAGGTCGGCGCCAAGCGCTGCGGTCACCGCCCTAATAAAGAGATCGTGTCCCAGCAGGAAATGGTCGACCGCATCAAGGCCGCGGTGGATGCCCGCACCGACGACAGTTTCGTGATCATGGCGCGTACCGACGCCCTGGCGGTGGAAGGCCTGGAGTCGGCCCTGGAACGTGCCGCGGCGTGCATCGAGGCCGGTGCCGACATGGTGTTCCCGGAAGCCATCACCGAGCTTGAGATGTACAAGATCTTCGCCGACCGGGTGAAAGCGCCGATCCTGGCCAACATCACCGAATTCGGCGCGACTCCGCTGTACACCACCGAACAGTTGAAATCCGTGGATGTTTCCCTGGTGCTGTACCCGCTGTCGGCGTTCCGTGCCATGAACAAGGCGGCGGAAAACGTCTACACCGCGATCCGTCGCGATGGCACCCAGCAGAACGTGATCGACACCATGCAGACCCGCATGGAGCTCTACGAGCGCATCGACTACCACAGCTTCGAGCAGAAGCTCGACGCACTGTTCGCGCAGAAGAAAGGTTGATTCGCGAACCACGAACAAACCGTTGATGAAGTTGCCAAGTCCCTAACAAATTCAAGATTGGAGAGAGCAATGGCCGAAGCAAAAGTATTGAGTGGCGCAGGTCTGCGCGGACAGGTGGCCGGGCAAACCGCGCTGTCCACCGTGGGCCAGGCCGGTGCCGGGTTGACCTATCGCGGCTATGACGTGCGCGAACTGGCGGCCGATGCGCAGTTCGAGGAAGTGGCCTACCTGCTGTTGTACGGCGATCTGCCGACCCAGGAGCAACTGGCCGCTTACAGCGCCAAGCTGAGCAAGCTGCGGGACCTGCCTCAGGCGCTCAAGGAAGTGCTGGAGCGGATTCCGGCCCAGGCCCATCCGATGGACGTGATGCGTACGGGCTGCTCGTTCCTCGGCAATATCGAGCCGGAGGCGGACTTCTCCCAGCAGCATGACGTCACCGACCGTCTGCTGGCGGCTTTCCCGGCGATCATGTGCTACTGGTACCGCTTCAGCCACGAAGGCGTGCGCATCAGCTGTGTCAGCGACGAGCAGACCATCGGCGGCCACTTCCTGCACTTGTTGCACGGCAAGAAGCCCAGCGAGTTGCACGTCAAGGTGATGAACGTCTCGCTGATCCTTTACGCCGAGCACGAATTCAACGCTTCCACCTTCACCGCCCGGGTCTGTGCCTCGACCCTGTCGGACCTGTACTCGTGCATTACTGCAGCCATCGGTTCGCTGCGCGGCCCGCTGCACGGTGGTGCCAACGAGGCAGCCATGGAGCTGATCGAGCGCTTCCAGAGCCCCGAGGAGGCGACTGCCGAGTTGCTGCGGATGCTGGAGCGCAAGGACAAGATCATGGGCTTCGGTCACGCGATCTACAAAGACAACGACCCGCGCAACGAGGTGATCAAGGGCTGGTCGAAGAAGCTCGCCGACGAAGTGGGCGACAAGGTGCTGTTCCCGGTATCCGAAGCCATCGACAAGACCATGTGGGAGCAGAAGAAACTCTTCCCCAACGCCGACTTCTACCACGCCTCGGCGTACCACTTCATGGGCATCCCCACCAAGCTGTTCACGCCAATCTTCGTGTGTTCGCGCCTGACCGGCTGGGCTGCTCATGTGTTCGAACAGCGTGGCAACAACCGCATCATCCGTCCAAGCGCCGAGTACATCGGCGTTGAACAGCGCAAGTTCGTGCCAATCGAACGCCGCTGACCGGGAGGGTGTCGGCACTGTGGCTTGAATGAACCACAAACCTGTAGGAGCGAACTTGCTCGCCATAGCGATGGATCAGCCGACAGCCATGTCGGATCTGCTTCAGTCATCGCGAGCCAGGTCGCTCCGACAAGGGATAGATGTCCATTCAACACGGTGCCAGGCGCTCCCTTTGAAACTACCGTGATCGAGTCCCCTGACCATGAACACTGAATTTCGCAAGACGCTGCCCGGCAGCCAGCTGGACTACTTCGACGCCCGTGCGGCGGTCGATGCGCTTCAGCCAGGCGCTTACGACAGCCTGCCCTATACCTCCCGCGTGCTGGCGGAGAACCTGGTGCGTCGCTGTGATCCGGCGACCCTCGAGGCGTCCCTGGGCCAGTTGATCGAACGTCGTGACGACCTGGACTTTCCCTGGTTCCCAGCCCGCGTGGTGTGCCATGACATCCTTGGCCAGACTGCGTTGGTGGACCTGGCCGGCCTGCGCGACGCCATCGCCGACCAGGGCGGTGATCCGGCGCTGGTCAACCCGGTAGTGCCGACCCAGTTGATCGTCGACCACTCCCTGGCCGTGGAGTGCGGCGGCTTCGATCCGGACGCCTTCGACAAGAACCGGGCGATTGAAGACCGGCGCAACGAAGACCGTTTCCACTTCATCAACTGGACCAAAAAAGCCTTCAAGAACGTCGACGTGATCCCGCCGGGCAACGGCATCATGCACCAGATCAACCTGGAGAAAATGTCCCCGGTGATCCAGGTGCGCGACGGGGTGGCCTTCCCGGATACCTGCGTCGGCACCGACAGCCACACCCCGCACGTGGATGCCCTGGGTGTGATCGCCATCGGTGTGGGCGGCCTGGAAGCCGAGAACGTCATGCTCGGTCGCGCTTCGTGGATGCGCTTGCCGGAAATCATCGGTGTTGAGCTCACTGGCAAGTTGCAGCCCGGGATCACCGCCACCGACATGGTGCTGGCGCTGACCGAGTTCCTGCGCAAACAGAAAGTGGTGGGAGCCTGGCTGGAGTTCTTCGGCGCAGGCGCCGCGGCCCTGACCCTGGGCGACCGCGCCACCATCTCCAACATGGCCCCGGAATACGGTGCCACCGCGGCGATGTTCTACATCGACCAGCAGACCATCGATTACCTCAAGCTCACCGGTCGTGAAGACGAACAAGTGCGTCTGGTAGAGAGCTACGCCAAGCACACTGGCCTGTGGGCCGACAGCCTGAAGAGCGCGCGTTACGAGCGCGGCCTGCAGTTCGACCTGTCGTCGGTGGTGCGCAACATGGCCGGGCCGAGCAACCCCCACGCGCGGGTCGCCACCAGCGACCTGGCGGCCAAGGGCATCGCCGGGCATTGGTCCGAAGTGCCGGGGCAGATGCCCGACGGCGCGGTGATCATCGCCGCCATCACCAGTTGCACCAACACCAGCAACCCGCGCAACGTGATTGCTGCCGGCCTGCTGGCGCGCAATGCCAACAAGCTGGGGCTGACCCGCAAGCCGTGGGTCAAATCGTCCCTGGCTCCGGGTTCGAAAACCGTGGCCATGTACCTGGAAGAGGCCGGCCTGGGCCATGAGCTGGAGCAACTGGGCTTTGGCGTGGTGGCTTTTGCCTGCACCACTTGCAACGGCATGTCCGGCGCCCTGGACCCGGTGATCCAGAAAGAGATCATCGATCGCGACCTGTACGCCACCGCCGTGCTCTCGGGCAACCGCAACTTCGACGGGCGTATCCACCCCTATGCCAAGCAGGCGTTCCTGGCTTCGCCGCCGCTGGTGGTGGCCTACGCGATTGCCGGCACCATCCGCTTCGATATCGAGAAGGACGTGCTGGGCCTGGACGCCAACGGCCGGGAAATCCGCCTCAAGGACATCTGGCCGAGCGACGAAGAAATCGACGCCGTGGTCAAGGCCGCGGTGAAGCCGGAGCAGTTCCGCAAGGTCTACATTCCGATGTTCGCCATCCACGAGGACACCGGTCCGAAAGTCGAGCCGCTGTACGACTGGCGTCCGCAGAGCACTTACATCCGCCGTCCGCCTTACTGGGAAGGGGCCCTGGCCGGGGAGCGTAGCCTCAAGGGCATGCGCCCGCTGGCGGTGCTGCCGGATAACATCACCACCGACCACCTGTCGCCGTCCAACGCCATCATGCTCGACAGTGCGGCCGGTGAGTACCTGGCGAAAATGGGCCTGCCGGAAGAGGACTTCAACTCCTACGCGACCCACCGTGGCGACCACCTGACCGCTCAGCGCGCGACCTTTGCCAACCCGAAACTGTTCAACGAAATGGTCGAGGAAAACGGCAAGGTCAAGCAGGGTTCCCTGGCGCGCATCGAGCCGGAAGGCAAAGTGACGCGGATGTGGGAAGCCATCGAAACCTACATGCAGCGCAAGCAGCCGCTGATCATCATTGCCGGCGCCGACTATGGCCAGGGCTCGTCCCGCGACTGGGCGGCCAAGGGCGTGCGCCTGGCGGGTGTGGAGGCGATCGTCGCCGAAGGCTTCGAGCGCATCCACCGCACCAACCTGGTGGGCATGGGCGTGCTGCCCCTGGAGTTCCTGGCGGGCACCGACCGCAAGACCCTGGGCATCGACGGCACCGAAACCTACGACGTGATCGGCGAACGCACACCACGAGCGCAGTTGACCCTGGTGATCAACCGCCGCAACGGCGAGCGGTTGGAGGTGCCGGTAACCTGCCGCCTCGACACCGCCGAAGAGGTGTCGATCTACGAGGCGGGCGGGGTGCTGCAACGCTTCGCCCAGGACTTCCTGGAATCGGCAGTCGCCAGCTAAATGACGTACCGGGGGCGGGCCGCAAGGCGCCGCCCCCGGTCTTTATCAGGACCAGAAATCCATGGCATTTGTAGCGCAAATCAAGATTCCGGCCACCTACATGCGTGGCGGCACCAGCAAGGGTGTGTTCTTCAACCTCAAGGACCTGCCCGAGGCCGCGCAGTTGCCGGGCGCGGCCCGCGATGCCCTGCTGCTGCGGGTGATCGGCAGCCCCGATCCCTATGACAAGCAGATCGACGGCATGGGCGGTGCCACCTCCAGCACCAGCAAGACGGTGATTCTGTCCAAGAGCATCAAGGCCGATCACGACGTCGATTACCTGTTCGGCCAGGTGGCCATCGACAAGGCCTTCGTCGACTGGAGCGGCAACTGCGGCAACCTCTCGGCGGCGGTGGGCTCCTTCGCCATCAGCAGCGGCCTGGTGGACCCGGCGCGCATTCCGCAGAACGGCGTGGCGGTGGTGCGTATCTGGCAGGCCAATATCGGCAAGAGCATCATCGCCCACGTGCCGATCACCAACGGCGAGGTTCAGGAAACCGGTGATTTCGAGCTCGACGGCGTGACCTTCCCGGCGGCCGAAGTGCAGTTGGAATTCCTCGATCCGGCGGCCGAGGAAGAGGGCGCCGGTGGTTCGATGTTCCCCACCGGCAACCTGGTGGACGACTTGGAAGTCCCCGGTGTCGGCACCTTCAAGGCGACTTTGATCAATGCCGGGATTCCGACGATCTTCGTCAACGCGGCGGACATCGGTTATCGCGGCACCGAGCTGCAGGGCGACATCAATGGCGACCCCAAGGCCCTGGCGATGTTCGAGACCATCCGCGCCCACGGCGCCCTGCGCATGGGCCTGATTCAGCACCTGGACCAAGCCGCCCAGCGTCAGCACACGCCGAAAGTGGCCTTTGTGGCGCCGCCGGCGGATTACCAGGCTTCCAGCGGCAAGGCGATCAAGGCCGGTGACGTCGACCTGCTGGTGCGGGCCATGTCCATGGGCAAGCTGCATCACGCGATGATGGGCACCGCCGCGGTGGCCATCGGCACCGCCGCAGCGATTCCCGGGACCCTGGTCAATCTGGCGGCCGGTGGCGGCGCGCGCAGCGCGGTACGTTTTGGTCACCCTTCGGGCACCTTGCGCGTCGGCGCCGAAGCCACTCAAAGCGGCGGTGACTGGACGGTGGTCAAGGCCATCATGAGCCGCAGCGCCCGAGTACTGATGGAAGGCTGGGTGCGAGTGCCTGGCGACAGTTTCTAAGCAGAGCCACGCTGGCGTGGCGGTGGGGCTTGCTCCCTCGCCACCACCGCCAGTCGTGATGTTGTTATTGAATCGCTGAGCAGGCGCAGACCTGCGATGCCGTTATTGACCTGTACCTGAGGAATCACCGCTACCCACAACCTTGCAACAGGAGTGAAGCACTCATGAGCGCCAACGTTGACCTGAACAACCGTCCCGATTACGACCCGGTTTTGCAGGACATTGCCGACTATGTCCTGAACTACGTCATCGACTCCCGGGAAGCCCTCGATACCGCCCGCAATTGCCTGATGGATACCTTGGGCTGCGGCTTGCTGGCCCTGCGTTTCCCTGAATGCACCAAGCACCTGGGACCGATCGTCGAAGGCACGGTGGTGCCCTTCGGTGCCCGGGTTCCCGGCACCAGCTATCGCCTGGACCCGGTGAAGGCGGCCTGGGACATCGGCTGCATCGTGCGTTGGCTGGATTACAACGACACCTGGCTCGCGGCCGAATGGGGGCATCCCTCGGACAACCTCGGCGGCATTCTCGCGGTGGCCGACCATCTCTCGCAAAAGCGTGTGGCCAATGGTGAAGCGCCGTTGACCATGGGCGATGTGTTGCGATCGATGGTCATGGCCCATGAGATCCAGGGAGTGATGGCCCTGGAAAACTCCTTCAACCGGGTCGGTCTCGATCATGTGCTGTTGGTAAAGGTCGCCTCCACAGCGGTCTGCGCCAAGCTGATGGGTGCCAACCGCGAGCAGTTGCTGGCGGCGCTGTCCCATGCCTTTGTCGACGGCCAGGCGCTGCGGACCTATCGTCATGCCCCCAATGCCGGTTCGCGCAAATCCTGGGCGGCGGGCGATGCTTCAAGCCGTGGGGTGCGTCTGGCGGACATCGCCCTGCGTGGCGAGATGGGGATTCCCGGTGTCCTGACGGCGCCGCAATGGGGCTTCTATGACGTGCTGTTCAGTCACACCAACAAGGACCTGGCGTTGAAGCCCGAGGCGCAGCGCTGTTTCAGCCTGCCGCAGAAGTACACCAGTTACGTGATGGAAAACGTCCTGTTCAAGATCAGCTTCCCAGCGGAGTTCCACGCGCAGACCGCCTGTGAAGCGGCGGTGACTTTGCATCCCCTGGTGCGCAATCGCTTGCCCGAGATCGACCGGATCGTCATCACCACCCATGAATCGGCGATCCGCATCATTTCCAAGGTCGGCCCCTTGGCCAATGCCGCCGATCGTGATCATTGCCTGCAATACATGACCGCTGTGCCCCTGGCGTTCGGCACCTTGGTGGCCGAGCACTATGAAGATGATTTCCACGCAGCGCATCCGATCATCGATCAGTTGCGGGGCAAGATGGAGATCGTCGAAGACCCGCGTTACACCCGTGAATACCTGGAGGCCGACAAGCGCTCCATCGCCAATGCCGTGCAGGTGTTCTTCAAGGACGGCTCCAGTACCGAGCAGGTGGCGGTGGAATATCCCATCGGTCACCGTCGTCGCCGCGCCGAAGGCATTCCATTGCTGGAGGACAAGTTCAAGGCCAATCTGGCCACGCGCTTCACCGCCCAGCGTTCGACGCAGATTTTCCAACTGTGCAAGGACCCGGCGCGCCTGGAGGCGACACCGGTGCATAGGTTCGTCGATTTGCTGGTGATCTGAGGCAACCTTCTCCCTTTGTAGGGACGAGTTTGCTCGCGATGAATGTCAGTGATGACACCGGTTCGCCGGGCGAACCCGGCGTTCCGATGGGGTTGGTGAGCAAACTCGCCGCTACTGAGTTCCTTTAGTCTTGGGCAGGTGTTCTGGACAGCCATTTATCCAATGGCAATTTGGTGATGGCAAAGCCGCCGAGCAGGGTGGCGGAGTACAGCAGCAAGTCCCGGGACAGGCTCTGTCCTTCGTACCAGGCGCCGATGATCACCGCGAACACCGGGAAAATAATGAACACGAAGGACAGGATCACCGGGTTCAGTCGTTTGAGCAGGAAGAAGTAGACAATGAACCCGCCCACCGAAGCAGCCAGCCCCAGATACAGCAAGGCGCCCCAGGAACGCGGGCTGATGGCGGCAAAGTCCGGTTGCTCAATCCCCAGCCCCGCCAGGCACAGCAGCAAACCGGCGATGCCGATTGGCAAGGTGTTGTAGGTGATGACACTGATGGCGCTGCCGTGTTTCTTGGTGACCACGTAGCACAGTGCATGCAGCAGCGCCGCGCCGAGAATCGCCAGTACCCCCGACAGTTCGTTGTGATCGCTGAGCAGGCCCTGGCCGCGGATGATCTGGAACAGGCTGGCGAAGCCGACAGCGATGCCCAGCAGTTGTGCCAGATGAATCTTCTCGCGCAACAGCAAGGCGGAAAAAATCAGGATGAACACCGGCATGCAGCTGAACAGCAGCGCGGTCAGGCCCGAGGAGACGTGGACCTCGCCGTAGTTGAGCAAGGTGTAGGGCAGGCTGAAGTAGCACAAGGTGACGAACAGCAAGAAACCCCGGCTGCCTTTGGGAAACATCAGTGGTTCGCGGCGCAGCCAGGCAAAGCAGGCGAACAGCGGGAAGGCGATCAGAAAGCGCAGCCCGGCGGCGGTCAGCGGCGGCACGCTCTCCACGGCAATCTTGATGCCCAGCCAGGTGGTGCCCCAGCTCAGGCAGACAATCAGGAACAGGGTGCAGGTCACCAGCGTGGCGAGCCACTGGCGCGATGACACAGGCGTGGTAGGTGCTGCCGTGAGGGTGTTCACACTGACATTCCTTTCGTGATTGGCAATTGACCCCTATATTTGGCGAGTCATTTCCGGTGATTGAACCTGTAAAGCACGTTATTGGGGTAAATGATGGCTGTCAAAGTAAGTATTGACATGGTGTCAATGTTGCGTTCCGCGTTGCAGGAGGGCTCGGGGCCCAAGTACAAGCGGCTGGCAGAGGCCCTGGACCAGGGCATTGAGCAAAGCCTGCTGGCGCCCGGTAGCAAACTGTCTCCCCACCGGCTGCTGGCCGATCAACTGGGCGTGACCATCGGCACCATCAGCCGTGCCTATGCCGAGCTGGAGCGCCTGGGGCAGGTGGTGGCGCGGGTCGGTGATGGCACTTATGTGCGCCAGGACGGTTTGCAGCGTCAGCGTGATTCGGGGTTCCGCACTGTCGGAGACGAGTCGCCCGCGCTGTTCGACATGAGTCGCAATACCCATATCCCCGGTTCGGAGAGTCGTTACATCGCCCAGAGCCTGCGGGCGCTGGCGGAAGATCCCCAGGGGTTGCTGGAGGTGGCTCGCTACAGCCCGGAAGCCGGGCTGGCGCGCTATCGCGAGGCCGGCGCCCGCTGGCTGAGCCAAGAGGGATTGCAGGTTGATCCCCAGCAGGTCATTTGCGTCAACGGGGCGCAGCACGGCTTGCATGTCGCCTTGCTGGCGCTGCTCAAGGCCGGGGATACCCTGGCTACCGAACACCTGACCTATCCGGGTCTGATCAGCACTGCGCGGATGCTGGGGATCAAGTTGCTGGGGTTGCCCATGGATGAGCAGGGGCTGTTGCCCGAGGCGCTGGAGGAGGCGTGCCGGCATCACCGGCTGGCGGCCTTGTATTGCACGCCGACCTTGCAGAATCCCAGCACGGCGGTGCAGTCCCCGACGCGGCGGGAGGCCATTGCCGAGGTCTGTCGGCGACACAATCTGTTGATTCTTGAAGACGAAACCCATGCCGTGCTGATGGATCGGCGCCCGGCGCCGTTGGCGCATTTTGCCCCGGAGCGCACGGTGCTGATCAGCAGCCTGAGCAAGGCTGTGGCGGCTGGGTTGCGGGTCGGCTTCGTGCATGGGCCGCAGCCTCTGGTGGGACGATTGGCCGCAGCGCTGCGGGCAACCTGCTGGATGGCCACGCCGTTAGCCCTGGAGCTGGCTGCCGGGTGGATCGACGACGGCATTGCCGAACGCCTGCGTCAGCAGCAAATGGCCGAGATCACTCGTCGCAAGGGGCTGGTGGCGGGTTTGCTGCAAGGGTTGGAGTGGCGCAGTCCGCAGGCATGCCCGCATTTCTGGATTCAGGTTCCCGAGCCCTGGCGGGCCTCGGAGATCGAAGCGCATCTGAAGCAGCAGCACTATCTGGTGGCCACGGCCGAGGCCTTTGCCGTAGGCCAGGCAGGGGTGCCGCAGTTCATTCGTGCCAGTGTCTGCAATACCACTGCCGATGATCGGAAACTGACTGAGGGTTTTGCTGCGCTGGCTGCGGCGTTAAGCCAGGAGCCTGGATTGCCGGGGTGGTGAGACGCTGAAGGCGGTGTGGATGTGGCAAGGGCGCGTGCTTGCCACATCGGATCGGCTGAAGTGGCGTCGATGCTTACTTGAAGCGCCGTTCCACGCCTTTTTCCACGAGGATCTTGGCCGAGATCTCTTCCACCGAGAAATGCGTGGAGTTGATGTGGGGAATGTTTTCGCGGCGGAACAGGTTTTCCACCTCACGCACTTCGAACTCGCACTGGGCGTAGCTGGAATAGCGACTGTTGGGCTTACGCTCGTTGCGGATCGCGGTGAGGCGGTCCGGGTCGATGGTCAGGCCGAACAGCTTGTGCTTGTGGGCGCGCAGGGCGTTGGGCAGTTGCAGGCGCTCCATGTCTTCTTCGGTCAGCGGGTAGTTGGCCGCACGGATGCCGAATTGCATGGCCATGTACAGGCAGGTCGGGGTCTTGCCACAGCGCGACACGCCCACCAGGATCAGGTCGGCCTTGTCGTAATAGTGAGTGCGGGCACCGTCGTCGTTGTCCAGGGCGAAGTTCACCGCCTCGATCCGCTCCATGTAGTTGGAGTTGTGGCCAATGGAATGGGACTTGCCGACGGAGTAGGAAGAGTGCTCGCTGAGCTCCTGTTCCAGGGGGGCGAGGAAGGTCGAGAAGATGTCGATCATGAAACCATTGGAGGTGGCGAGGATCTCACGAATGTCCTGATTGACGATGGTGTCGAAGATAATCGGCCGATAGCCGTCTTTTTCGGCGGCTATATTGATTTGTTGTACCATGGCCCGCGCTTTTTCCATGCTGTCGATATACGGCCGCGTGAATTTGCTGAAGGTAACGTTTTCGAACTGCGCCAACAGGCTCTGGCCGAGGGTTTCCGCTGTGATGCCGGTACCGTCGGAGATAAAGAAAGCAGATCGTTTCATTTGCGGCTTGGGCCTTAAGCTAGTGACGATTCTTGGATATGATAGGCGCGATTTGTCGGCCGGGAATGGCCCGCATTCTCACTTATTTTCCAGGTCCAGGCCATATAGCGGGCAAACGCTCCAAAGAGCAGCCGGCTTCTGAGCTTTTCCAACACAGTTAGTGGAGAGATCACCTTGGTAGAGTACGTAGTTTCCCTCGATAAGCTCGGCAAACACGATGTTGAGCATGTGGGGGGCAAGAACGCATCCCTGGGCGAGATGATCAGCAACCTCGCAGGTGCGGGCGTATCGGTCCCTGGTGGCTTCGCCACGACAGCTCAGGCTTATCGTGATTTTCTTGAGTTGAGCGGTCTGAACGACCAGATCCATGCCGCCCTCGATGCGCTGGATGTCGATGACGTCAACGCCCTGGCCAAGACCGGTGCGCAGATCCGTCAATGGATCATGGAAGCCGAGTTTCCCGAGCGCCTGAACACCGAAATCCGCACCGCTTTCGCCGCTTTGTCGGCGGGCAACCCGGACATCGCCGTAGCCGTACGTTCCTCGGCTACCGCTGAAGACTTGCCGGACGCCTCCTTCGCCGGCCAGCAGGAAACCTTCCTCAACATCCGTGGCGTGGATAACGTGATTCGCGCGGCCAAGGAAGTGTTTGCTTCTCTGTTCAACGATCGCGCCATTTCTTACCGCGTGCACCAGGGTTTCGACCACAAGCTGGTGGCCTTGTCTGCGGGTGTGCAGCGCATGGTCCGTTCGGAAACCGGCACTGCCGGCGTGATGTTCACCCTCGACACCGAGTCAGGCTTCCGTGACGTGGTATTCATCACCGGCGCCTACGGCCTGGGTGAAACCGTGGTTCAGGGTGCGGTCAATCCGGACGAGTTCTACGTCCACAAGAACACCCTCGAAGCCGGTCGCCCGGCCATTCTGCGCCGCAACCTGGGCAGCAAGGCGATCAAGATGATTTACGGCGATGAAGCCAAGGCCGGGCGTTCGGTGAAGACCGTCGACGTGGACGCGGCCGATCGCGCGCGTTTCTGCCTGACCGATGCGGAAGTCAGCGAGCTGGCCAAGCAGGCGATGATCATCGAGAAGCACTACCAGTGTCCGATGGACATCGAATGGGCCAAGGACGGCGACGACGGCAAGCTGTACATCGTCCAGGCCCGTCCGGAAACCGTGAAGAGCCGCACCCAGGCCAATGTCATGGAGCGCTACCTGCTCAAGGAAACCGGCACCGTGCTGGTGGAAGGCCGTGCCATTGGCCAGCGCATCGGCGCCGGCAAGGTGCGGATCATCAAGGACGTTTCCGAGATGGACAAGGTCCAGCCAGGTGACGTGCTGGTCTCCGACATGACCGACCCGGACTGGGAACCGGTGATGAAGCGCGCCAGCGCCATTGTCACCAACCGTGGCGGCCGTACCTGCCACGCGGCAATCATCGCTCGCGAGCTGGGTATTCCTGCGGTGGTCGGTTGCGGCAACGCCACCGAGCTGCTGAAAGATGGCCAGGGCGTGACCGTTTCCTGCGCCGAGGGCGACACCGGTTTCATCTTTGAAGGCGAACTGGGCTTCGACATCAAGAAGAACTCGGTGGATGCCATGCCGGAGCTGCCGTTCAAGATCATGATGAACGTCGGTAACCCGGATCGCGCCTTCGACTTCGCCCAACTGCCCAATGCCGGCGTGGGCCTGGCTCGCCTGGAATTCATCATCAACCGCATGATCGGCGTGCACCCCAAGGCGCTGTTGAATTACGCCGGGCTGCCGCAGGAGATCAAGGACAGCGTCGACAAGCGCATCGCCGGTTACCACGATCCGGTGGACTTCTATGTCGACAAGCTGGTCGAGGGCATCAGCACCCTGGCGGCAGCGTTCACGCCGAAGAAGGTCATCGTGCGTCTGTCGGACTTCAAGTCCAACGAGTACGCGAACCTGATCGGCGGCAAGCTCTACGAGCCGGAAGAAGAAAACCCGATGCTGGGCTTCCGCGGTGCTTCGCGTTACATCAGCGAATCCTTCCGTGACTGCTTCGAGCTCGAGTGTCGCGCGCTGAAACGCGTGCGCAACGAGATGGGCCTGACCAACGTCGAAATCATGGTGCCGTTCGTGCGTACCTTGGGCGAAGCCAGCCAAGTGGTTGATCTGCTGGCTGAAAACGGCCTCAAGCGTGGCGAAAACGGCCTGCGCGTGATCATGATGTGCGAACTGCCGTCCAACGCCATCCTGGCTGACGAGTTCCTCGAGTACTTCGATGGCTTCTCCATCGGTTCCAACGACCTGACCCAGCTGACCCTGGGCCTGGACCGCGACTCCGGGATCATCGCCCACCTGTTCGACGAGCGTAATCCTGCGGTCAAGAAACTGCTGGCCAATGCCATTGCCGCCTGTAACAAGGCTGGCAAGTACATCGGCATTTGCGGCCAGGGGCCTTCGGACCATCCGGATCTGGCCAAGTGGCTGATGGAGCAGGGCATTGAAAGCGTTTCGTTGAACCCGGACTCGGTGCTGGAAACCTGGTTCTTCCTGGCTGAAGGCCAGGGCGCGGCGTAATCGGTGAACGAAGAGTCGGTCGCTCGTGAGGCTGGCCGGCTCTTGAAGATTCAAGCAGGGCGTGCTTCTTCTGGATGCCGCCCTTTTTTGTGCAAGAAGAATATGCAAAGCAGCAGCAATCTATTTCCCGTCGCCTTGATCAGTGCCGAGCGTCGAGGCGACCTCAGCGAAGATGTCTATCGCTTGAAACCCGGCAACAGTCCGGACAGCTCCGTAGAGCTGGCGGTGACCCGCCTGGGGCTGGCCGATGAGCCCGAGGCCCGGGGTGTGCCTGTGGTCTTGCTTCACGGCAGTTTTTCCAACCGGCGTTTCTGGTACTCGCCCAAGGGCATTGGCCTCGGGGCCTATCTGGCCCGAGCGGGCTTTGATGTGTGGATTCCCGAGATGCGCGGTCACGGTCTGTCGCGACGCAATGCCGATTACCGCAAGAATCGGGTGGCTGACTACGCGCGTTACGATCTGCCGGCGATTGCTGCCTTCGTTCGTGAGCAAAGTGCGCAAATACCGCATTGGATTGGCCATTCCCTGGGGGGTACCACCCTGGCGGCGGCTTTGGGTGGGCAGTATCTGGGGGATGCGGGGGTGGCTTCGGCGGCGTTTTTCGGCACCCAGGTCAGTCGCACCTACTGGCCGCTGAAAATTCCTATGGTGGAGTGGGGCGGGCGCCTGGTCATCAAGCGTTTTGCCCAACTCTCCGGTTCCCGGCTCAAGCGCGGTCCGGAAGACGAGCCCATTGGCCTGGCTTTGGAAAGCATGCGCTGGCATGGCCTGTTCGGTCGTTTTGGCGATGCTGATAAGGATTGGTGGGCAGGGCTAGCGGAGGTTTCAGTGCCGGTGCTGGCGGTCAGCGCAACTGGGGATCATCAGGACCCGACCTGGGCCTGTCGCAAGTTGTTCGATCAGTTGGCCAGCGAGCAGAAACAATTTGTCTGCCTGGGGCGTGAGCTAGGGTTCAGTAGCAATTTCGGTCATGTCGAGATGTTGGTGAGCAAGCCGGCGCAGACTGAGGTCTGGCCGTTAGTGGAGCGCTGGCTCAAGGATCAGCACACGCCGTTGCTGGTTTCAGCGCCCGAGCAGGTGGCTGCGGTCTGATGCGAGGGCTCTGAGAAGGGCATTTCGCTCGATAACGCTTGCGGCTAAGATATGACGCATTGTGCTGTTTTGGTCACATTCAGTTATTGGGTCGACTTTCCGTTCCAGTGAGGCGGCTGCAAAATACGCGACAGGCCGATCAGCTTCTCAGGCACTGTGGGTTAAACATCTGCCGCTTGAGCTCGTATTTCCAAGGCAGCCCCTGGAATTTGCCGATACCTTCGATCGTGTTCTTTCTGCTACAGGAGTTTCTCGATGAACCATTACCTCACTCCCGACCTGTGCGACGCCTACCCGGACCTGGTACAGGTGGTTGAGCCCATGTTCAGCAACTTTGGTGGTCGCGATTCCTTTGGTGGGGAAATCGTCACCATCAAGTGCTTCGAAGACAATTCGCTGGTCAAGGAGCAAGTCGAACTCAAGGGGCACGGCAAGGTACTGGTGGTTGATGGCGGTGGTTCCCTGCGTCGCGCGCTGCTGGGCGACCTGCTGGCCGAGAAGGCGGCGAAAAATGGCTGGGAAGGTCTGGTGATCTACGGTTGCATCCGCGATGTGGATGTCATCGCGCAGACTGACCTCGGTGTCCAGGCCCTGGCCAGCCACCCGATGAAGACCGACAAGCGTGGCATTGGTGATCTCAATGTGGCAGTGACCTTTGCCGGTGTGACTTTCCGTCCGGGCCAGTATGTCTACGCCGATAACAACGGCGTGATCGTGTCGCCGAGCCCGCTGAAAATGCCTGAATAAGTAGTTGGCCTGACAAGGGATGAGGATGTTCGAGGAAGAAAACGCGCAATGGGGGCTGGTGCATGCCCTGGTGCTGGATGGTGAAGGTGGTGCGCGTTCGATAGCCCGGACTGAGCTTGACGATCTGCAGCTACAGGCCCATGAAAGCCTGTGGCTGCATTGGGATCGCAGTCATCCGCAAACCCAGACCTGGTTGCGCCGCTCCAGCGGCTTGAGCGAATTCAGCTGTGATCTGCTGCTGGAGGAAAATACCCGGCCGCGCTTGCTGGCCTTGCCGGAGTCGGAACTGCTGCTGTTTCTGCGGGGCATCAATCTCAATCCGGGAGCCGAGCCTGAAGACATGGTCTCGGTGCGCATCTTTGCGTCCGCGCAGCGGGTGATTTCTCTGCGTTTGCGGCCTTTGCGGGCCACCGATGAGCTGTTGGTGCAACTGGCCGAGGGCAAGGGGCCGAAAACCGCCGCCGAGCTCCTCCTCTATATGGCCGAATACCTGACCCATAAAGTGCAGGATCTGGTCAGCGATCTCTCTGAAGTGGTCGATGCTGAGGAAGAAAAGCTAGATGCCGACGAACGGTATACCCCGGAGCATGGGAGTATTTTGCAGATCCGTCGCCGGGCTGCCGGACTGAAGCGTTTCCTGGCACCGCAGCGGGATATTTTCTCCCAACTGAGTCGGATAAAACTGCCCTGGTTCGCCGTCGATGATGGTGATTATTGGAATGAACTGCACAACAGCCTTACCCGTTACCTGGAAGAGCTGGAATTGACTCGAGAGCGCGTGGGGCTTGTGCTGGAGGCCGAAGACCGGCGCTTGAGCGTACGCATGAATCGAACCATGTATCGCTTCGGGATCATCACCGGGATCTTCCTGCCCATGAGTTTTCTCACCGGTCTTCTGGGGATCAACGTCGGCGGCATTCCGTTCTCCGCCAGCCCTTACGGATTCATCATTGCCTGCCTGCTGCTGGTGTCGGTGGCCCTGGGACAATGGTGGTTGTTTCGCCGTTTGCGCTGGGTGTGATGATGCGTCATGTGACCCGAATAAATCTGATCGCGTCTTTTCCAGACATCACCCGAGGTGCGTATGCACGATCCGTTTGAACAGTCTTTGCGTGACATGCTCAAAGCTTCGCCATCGAGCCGCGATGACGATGCCTGCCTGGGCCGCGTACTGAAAACCGCCAACCGCCAGGTTGGTGCGGGGGATCTGTTCAGCCTGCTGGGCCGCTGGCTGCCGGCGCTGATGATCGCCTTGAATAACGGATCGGCCCATATCGCGCCGGTTTCCCGTCGTAAATCTTCTGCTCGCACTGCTGATAAGGCTGATTGAATATGGAACTTGATCTCTGGACGCAGAGCCTCGTCACGGCGATGACTGCCTTGTGGACCAAGGTAGCGAACTTCATTCCGAACCTGTTCGGCGCGCTGGTGGTGCTGTTGCTGGGCTTCGTGGTGGCCAAGCTGCTGGATACCCTGTTGTCGAAATTGCTGGCCAAGCTGGGCCTGGATCGCCTGATGGGCGGTACCGGCTTGACCAAATTGCTGTCCCGCGCGGGCTTGCAAGTACCGATCTCGACCTTGATCGGCAAGATCGTCTATTGGTTCGTTCTGCTTATTTTTCTGGTTTCTGCTGCTGAATCCCTTGGCCTTGAGCGAGTTTCGGCTACGCTCGACATGCTTGCGCTGTATTTGCCGAAGGTTTTCGGTGCTGCGCTGGTGCTGTTGGTGGGGGTTCTGCTGGCACAATTGGCCAATGGTCTGGTGCGCGGAGCGGCGGAAGGTGTAGGCCTCGATTACGCCAGTGGCCTGGGACGGATTGCCCAGGGGCTGGTGATCATCATCAGTATTTCCGTTGCGATCAGTCAGTTGGAGGTCAAAACCGACCTGCTCAACCATGTGATCGTGATCGTATTGATTACCGTTGGTCTGGCCGTTGCGCTGGCGATGGGTTTGGGAAGCCGGGAAATTGCCGGACAGATTCTTGCGGGAATCTATGTGCGTGAGTTGTACCAGGTTGGGCAACAAGTACGTGTTGGTGAGGTCGAAGGCCAGATCGAAGAGATCGGCACGGTTAAAACTACATTGCTGACCGAGGAGGGTGAGCTAGTCTCTCTGTCCAATCGGATCCTGCTGGAGCAGCATGTAAGTAGCCGCTAACCCGGCAAACCCTGCTAATGTATGCCGCCGCAAAATGCCCTCATCGGGCTGCGGCGGACATTGACCTGACTGTCGGCACGACTCGTTTTGAATAAAACCCAATCGCTATCCACGCGCTATGACCCCCGTGAGCTCTCTGATGAGGAGTTGGTTGCGCGCTCACATACGGAGCTGTTTCACGTAACACGCGCCTATGAAGAGTTGATGCGACGCTATCAGCGGACCCTATTTAATGTTTGTGCGCGTTATCTAGGGAACGATCGTGATGCGGATGATGTCTGTCAGGAGGTGATGTTGAAGGTGCTGTATGGCCTTAAGAACTTTGAGGGCAAATCGAAGTTCAAGACATGGCTATATAGCATCACGTACAACGAATGCATCACGCAGTATCGCAAGGAGCGGCGCAAGCGTCGGTTGATGGACGCTTTAAGTCTTGACCCCCTCGAGGAGGCCTCTGAAGAGAAGGCGCCGAAACCTGAGGAGAAGGGCGGACTTGACCGATGGCTAGTGCATGTGAACCCGATTGATCGAGAAATTCTGGTGCTACGATTTGTCGCAGAACTGGAGTTTCAGGAGATCGCGGACATCATGCACATGGGGTTGAGTGCTACAAAAATGCGTTACAAACGTGCTCTTGATAAATTGCGTGAGAAATTTGCAGGCATTGCTGAAACTTAGTTCGGCGCAAATATCTCTTACGTCTAGGTGAGTTCTGATAGACTTACCGCCGAGTTGTCCCCCGGTATGTGGGACTGCTTTACAATCACCAGATGGGGATTTAACGGATGAAACTGAAAAACACCTTGGGCATTGCCATTGGTTCTATTGTTGCCGTGACTTCGTTCGGCGTTCTGGCGCAAGGCCAAGGCGCGGTCGAGGGTGAACTGTTTTACAAAAAACAGTACAACGACAGCGTTAATCACGTTGAAGACGGCTTCAACCCAGGCGCATCGATCGGTTACTTCCTGACCGACGATCTGTCGTTGAACGCCACCTACGACAAGACCAACCACACCCGTTCTAACGACGGTACTGGTAACCAGAAAATCAAAGGCGACAACTTCGGCCTGAACGCTCAGTACCACTTTGGTACCGTGGGTGACGCTCTGCGTCCATACGTTTCCGGCGGTGTTGCTCACAAGAGCATGACCAACGTGATCGCTGACGGTCACAGCGGCCGCGACCAGTCGACTTTCCTGACTGCAGGCGCTGGTGTTAAGTACTACTTCACCGACAACCTGTTCGCCCGTGCCGGCGTTGAAGCTGACTACAAGCTGGACAACGGCAAGTGGGACTACGCTCCTACTATCGGTCTGGGTGTGAACTTCGGTGGCAGCGGCGGCAAAGTTGCTCCAGCTCCAGTTGCTCCAGCTCCAGCTCCTGAGCCAGCTCCAGAAGCTCCAGTTGCTGAAGTTGTTCGTGTTGAGCTGGACGTTAAGTTCGACTTCGACAAGTCGGTCGTTAAGCCTAACAGCTACGCTGACATCAAGAACCTGGCTGATTTCATGAATCAGTACCCACAGACCACCACCGTTGTTGAAGGTCACACTGACTCCGTCGGTCCTGACGCTTACAACCAGAAGCTGTCTGAGCGTCGTGCAAACGCCGTTAAACAAGTTCTGGTCAACCAGTACGGCGTTGGCGCTAACCGCGTTCAATCCGTTGGTTACGGTGAGTCCCGCCCAGTTGCCGACAACGCAACTGAAGCTGGTCGCGCAGTTAACCGTCGCGTAGAAGCATCGGTTGAAGCTCAAGCTAAGTAATTAGCCTTGTAGCTTGGAAAAACCCGGCCTAGGCCGGGTTTTTCTTTGTCTGCGATTTACCTGGCCCAGAGGCGCGACTCAGGCTTGGCACGCAGAGGCTTGGACAGCGGACTCAGTGGCCGCTACTGCACCGATCACCAGGATCGCCGGGCTCTTCAACTCGAAGCGCAGGGCATCGCGCTCCATCCCCGCCAGATCGCTGCGGCATTCCCGCTGTTCAGGCAGCGAGGCATTTTCAATCATCGCCACCGGCGTATCGGCTGCCAGACCGCCGTCACGCAAGTGCCCGGCAATCTCCGCCAGCTTCGCCACCCCCATGTAGATCACCAGGGTCGTACCGCTTTGAGCCAGAGCCTGCCAGTTCAGGCTGCTGTCATCTTGAGTGTGGGCGGTCACCAGGGTCACGCCCCGAGCCACGCCTCGCAGGGTCAGGGGAATATCACAACGGGTTGCACCCGCCAGCCCGGCGGTGATGCCATTGACCAGCTCCACCTCGATCCCACGCTCCTTCAGCCACTGAGCTTCCTCGCCACCTCGCCCGAAAATGCATGGATCGCCACCCTTGAGGCGCACCACGCAGCGCCCTTGCCGGGCATAGCGCAGCATCAGGCGATGAATGAAGGCCTGGGGCGTGGAGCGACAGCCACCGCGCTTGCCCACCGGGATGACCCGCGCTGTGGGGCAATGGTCCAGCACCGCGCTGTTCACCAGATCATCGATCAACACCACATCGGCTTCGCCAAGGGCGCGTACGGCCTTGAGGGTCAACAGCTCGGGGTCTCCAGGCCCTGCACCTACCAGCCAGACTTTTGCGCTCATACGTTTTCCTCACACAGGGATGGCGGCGACAGGTTGCACCGGAGCCGCCAGCAGGCGCTTGATCTCCGGCACGCAGGAGCCACATTGGCTACCGCAACCCAGTTGTTGTTTCAGTTGGTCGAGATTCAGGCCTTCAGCGATACCGGCACAGACCGCCCGGTAGCTGACGTTCTTGCAGTTACACAGGGTCCGCTCCCGGTCCCCGCCCAGGCCGCTGGCCCCCGGCGGACTGCTCATCGGCGCCAGCAACCAGCGTCGTAGCTGCTCATCGGCGCGTCCCTCGAGCCACAGTTCGTGCAGCCAGTGCTGGGCCAGGGTTTCGCCGGCCAGGCGAATTGCGGTGATCCGCCCTTGTTCGATGCGCACCCGCTTGCCGATGGCCCGACGCGGATCGTCATAAGCCAGTACCGGCCCAGTTTCGAGCCCCAAGTGCTGATCGATGAGCTTGAGCAATGCCGGCTGCGGCGCCTCCTGGTGAGCGGCTCGAATCACCAGGGCCGGACGTTCGCGACCGGTCAGGCTCAGGCTGACATAGGCAAAGGCTTCGCACAGGGGGCGCAGAGCACTGAAGTGCGCCTGCACGTCGCCTTCGATCAGGGCAAACAATTGCCAAGGCAGTTGCACCGGCTCCAGGCGCACGCCGCTGTGTTTGAGTTCCGGTTGTTTGGACAGAGGGTCGAAGGCCGGCTGAGTGACGACATTGACCCCGCCCTTGAGGAAGCGATCCCCCCAGTGCATCGGCATAAAGGCCTGGCCGGGACGCACGCTGTCATCGCTGCTGACGGCGACGATCACACTGCCACGGCGACTTTTCAGGTTGACCAGATCTCCCTCCCTCAGCCGCTGGCGCCGCAGTTCGTCCGGATGCAGGCTCAGCAGTGCTTCGCTGACATGGCCGAACAGCTGCGCCGCGGTGCCGGTGCGGCTCATGCCGTGCCATTGGTCCCGCAGCCGACCGGTGATCAGGGTCAGGGGAAAGCGGGCATCGCGCTGTTCCTTGGCGGGCAGGTAAGGGGCGCAGACAAAGTGCGCACGGCCAGTGGCGGTGGGAAAACGCCCATCCTCATACAAGCGCGGTGTGCCCTGTGTCGCGCCGCTGGGGAAGGGCCACTGCTGTGGGCCGAGACGATCGATCAACTGGTGACTGAGGCCGGACAGGTCCAGATCGCGGTCCTGGGTCAGGCCTTTGTACTCATCGAACAGCTGGGCTGGGGAATCGAAGTCAAACAGGCTCGGCTGCCCGGGCCGCAGGCGTCGCTCCAGACGTTGGGCGAAATCCACGGTAAT
Source organism: Pseudomonas sp. B21-059 (assembly GCF_026016285.1). Taxonomy (NCBI): domain Bacteria; kingdom Pseudomonadati; phylum Pseudomonadota; class Gammaproteobacteria; order Pseudomonadales; family Pseudomonadaceae; genus Pseudomonas; species Pseudomonas sp. B21-059. The sequence continues at coordinate 2,059,593 of NZ_CP087201.1, forward strand.
GGCCCAATCAGGCCGTGCCTCACCGGGTGCGATTACCGCCTGACGCACATGAGAAACCCGCCGTTCCGAGTTGGTCACCGTGCCTTCCTTCTCGCCCCAACTGGCGGCAGGTAGCAGCAGGTCGGCAAAGGCCGCGGTTTCCGTGGTGGCGAAGGCTTCTTGCAGGACCACGAACGGGCAGTGCTGCAGGGCCGCACGCACCGCGTTCTGGTCCGGCAGCGACTGCGCCGGGTTGGTACAGGCGATCCACAAGGCCTTGATGCGACCGCTTTGCAGCTGTTCAAACAATTCGATAGCGGTCAGTCCGGGGCTGGCTGGCAACTGCTCCACCCCCCAATAAGCGGCGACCTCCGCGCGATGTTGGGGATCGGCAGCTTCCCGGTGCCCGGGGAGCAGGTTGCTCAGACTGCCGGTTTCGCGCCCGCCCATGGCATTGGGCTGACCGGTGAGGGAGAAGGGCCCCGCACCCTTTCGGCCGATTTGCCCGGTGGCCAGGTGCAGATTGATCAGCGCACTGTTTTTTGCGCTGCCGGCGCTGGACTGATTCAAGCCCATGCACCACAACGACAGGAAACTGGGCGCCGTCCCTATCCATTGGGCGCACAGCTGCAGTTGCTCAAGACTGATACCGCAGAGTTGCGCCACCATCGCCGGGGTGTAGTCGCGGACCAGGAGCTTCAGCTCGGCCAGGCCCTCGGTGTGTTCGCGGATGAAGTCCCGATCGACCCAGTCCTCCCACAGCAACAGGTGGAGAATCCCGTGGAACAGTGCGACATCGGTGCCCGGCAGAATCGCCAGATGCAGGTCGGCCAGATCGCAGGTGTCGGTACGACGCGGGTCGATGACGATGAATTTCATGTCCGGACGCTGGCTTTTCGCGTGTTCCAGGCGCCGAAACAGCACGGGATGGGCGTAGGCCATGTTACTGCCGACGATCACCACGCAATCGCTGTGCTCCAGGTCCTCATAACTGCAAGGCGGCGCATCGGCCCCCAGGCTGCGTTTGTAGCCCACCACCGCCGACGACATGCACAGCCGTGAGTTGCTGTCGATATTGTTGGTGCCCACCAGGGCCCGGGCCAGCTTGTTGAAGGCGTAGTAGTCCTCGGTCAGCAGTTGCCCGGAGACATAGAACGCCACGCTGTCCGGGCCATGCTCGGCGATGGTCTGGGCGAACACCCCGGCGGCATGCTCCAGGGCGCTGTCCCAGTCGCAGCGGCTACGAGCCAGGTCCTTGCCCAGGCGCAGTTCCGGGTACAGGGCGCGAGCGTTGCGGTCGCCGGTCAAATGCAGGCTGGCGCCCTTGCTGCACAGCTTGCCGAAGTTGGCCGGGTGCGCCGGATCGCCGCTGACCCCGAGGATCTGCCGGCCGTCATGCTCGATCAGCACACCGCAGCCAACCCCGCAGTAGCAACAGGTCGAGGCCGTGCTCTGCGGCTTCATCAGCCGGCATCCCGCAGGGCCAACTGCACCCGGCCACTTGCCACCCGCGCCGGATGGTGATGGGCGCAGCCGGTGTCCGGGGCCTGGGCTTCGCCGGATTCCAGGTCGATCTGCCAGTTGTGCAGCGGGCAGGCCACGCGCTTGCCGTAGATCAATCCCTGGGACAGGGGGCCGCCCTTGTGCGGACAACGATCGTCGAGGGCGAAGACCTGATCGTCGCTGGTACGAAAAATCGCGATATCGCCCTTGGGGCCCTTGATGATGCGCGAGCCCAGGGCATTGATCTCTTCCAGGGCGCAGATATCCAGCCAGTTCATGCCGGCACCTCCAGTTGTTTCACGGGGATCGACTCGTACTCTTTTTTCAGCTGCGGCTCAGCCAGGCGCTGCTGCCACGGGTCTTGCTCGAAGGACAGGGAGAACTGCAGGCGCTCGTTCAGCGCCTTGCGCCGCTGCGGGTCTTCCAGCACGGCCTTTTTTACGTGCTCCAGGCCGACCCGTTGCAGGTAGTGCACCGTGCGTTCGAGGTAGAAGGCCTCTTCGCGGTACAGCTGGAGGAAGGCGCCGTTGTATTCGCGGACTTCTTCGGCGGTCTTGAGCTTGACGAAAAACTCCGCCACCTCGGTCTTGATCCCGCCGTTGCCGCCGATGTACATCTCCCAGCCCGAATCGACGCCGATGATGCCCACGTCCTTGATCCCGGCTTCCGAGCAGTTGCGCGGGCAACCGGAGACCGCCAGCTTGACCTTGTGCGGTGACCACATGTTGAACAGGTCGTGTTCCAGCTCGATTCCCAGCTGGGTGGAGTTCTGCGTGCCGAAGCGGCAGAACTCGCTGCCGACGCAGGTCTTCACCGTGCGGATGGATTTGCCGTAGGCGTGGCCGGAGGGCATGTCCAGGTCTTTCCAGACTCCGGGCAAGTCTTCCTTGCGGATGCCCAGCAGGTCGATGCGCTGGCCGCCGGTGACCTTGACCATGGGCACCTGGTACTTGTCGGCGACATCGGCGATACGTCGCAGCTCGGACGGATTGGTCACGCCGCCCCACATCCGCGGCACCACCGAGTAGGTCCCATCCTTCTGGATGTTGGCGTGGGCCCGTTCGTTGATCAGCCGCGATTGCGGATCGTCCCGGGCCTCCCCTGGCCAGGTGGAGATCAGGTAGTAGTTCAGCGCCGGGCGGCACGTGGCACAACCATTGGGGGTACGCCAGTTGAGGTAGCTCATGGTGCCGGCGATGGTCAGCAGATGCTGGTCGCGAATGGCCTGGCGGATCTGCCCGTGGTTCAGGTCGCTGCAGGCGCAGATGGCTTTTTCGCTTTTGGGCTTGACGTCCGCCGCGCCGCCCACGGTGTTGATCAGGATCTGCTCCACCAGGCCGGCGCAGGAACCGCAGGAGCTGGCGGCCTTGGTGTGCTTCTTGACCTCGTCGACGCTGAACAGCCCCTGTTCCTGGATGGCCTTGACGATGGTGCCCTTGCACACGCCGTTGCAGCCGCAGACTTCGGCGCTGTCGGCCATGCTCATGGCCTTGTCCTGGCCCTGGTGGCCGACATCCCCGAGGGCCTGCTCGCCGAACATCAGGTGATCGCGGATTTCGCCAATGCCGTGCTGTTCGCGGATCTGCCGGAAGTACCAGCCGCCGTCCGCCGTATCGCCGTACAGGCAGGCGCCCACCAGTATGTCGTCTTTGATCACCAGCTTCTTGTAGACCCCGCCAATGGGGTCAGAGAGGGTGATGGTCTCGGTGCCGTCGCCGCCCATGAAATCCCCGGCGGAAAACAGATCGATACCCGTGACCTTCAACTTGGTCGAGGTCACTGAGCCTTGGTAGCGGGCAAAGCCCAGTTGAGCCAGGTGGTTGGCGCAGACCTTGGCCTGTTCGAACAACGGCGCCACCAGGCCGTAGGCGATGCCACGGTGGCTGGCGCACTCACCGATGGCATAGATGCGCGGGTCGAAGGTTTGCAGGGTGTCGTTGACCAGAATCCCACGGTTGCAGGGCAGGCCGGCCCGTTCCGCCAGCTCGGTGTTGGGGCGGATGCCGGCGGCCATCACCACCAGATCGGCGGGGATGATCTCGCCATTCTTGAACTGCACCGAGCCGACCCGGCCATTGCCGGCATCGATCAGGGCCTGGGTCTGTTCACACAGGCGAAACTTCAGGCCACGGCTTTCCAGGGCGCCTTGCAGCAACTGGCCGCTGGTCTGGTCCAGTTGCCGTTCCAGCAGCCATTCGCCGATATGCACCACGGTCACGTCCATGCCCCGCAGCTTGAGGCCGTTGGCGGCTTCCAGGCCCAGCAGGCCGCCGCCGATCACCACCGCATGGGTGTGAGTCTTGGCCGTGTCGATCATCGCCTGGGTGTCGGCAATGTCGCGATAGCCGATCACCCCCTGCAGGTCCTTGCCGGGAATCGGCAGGATAAAGGGTGTGGAGCCGGTGGCGATCAGCAGGCGGTCGTACTCGGCTTCGCTGCCGTCCTCGGCGATCACTCGACGCTTGATCCGGTCGATTTCCACCACCTTGCGATTGAGCAGCAGCTTGATGTTGTGGTTCAGGTACCAGTCCAGGTCGTTGAGGACGATGTCCTCGAACGTCTGTTCTCCGGCCAGCACCGGCGAGAGCAGGATGCGGTTGTAGTTGGTGTGGGGTTCGGCACCGAACACGGTGATGTCGTACAGCTCGTCGCTCAGTTTGAGCAACTCTTCCAGGGTGCGGACCCCGGCCATGCCGTTGCCGATCATTACCAGTTTGAGTCTTTTCATGGGCTTCTCCGGAGCTCAGGCAGGTTCAGTGCGGCCTGGCTCGAAAAACTGCGCGCAAACAAAAAAGGCGTCCCGTCAGTGGCCTGACGAGGACGCCTTTGTCCGATCCCGTTCTCTCGGGAAGCCTGCCTTCGTCGTTGAAGGCCGGGCTTTATGTCTGTTGTCCGCTCTCATGCAGCGCTTGTGCCAAGTTGCCGAGGGCGCGGTTTTATGGGGCCTGGGTCAGGTTTCCGGGGATGTCGGGTGTGGCCGTTGCACCTGATTGAGGCGCTGCGCCCTGTTTCGGCGCTTGGGGGCTGTGGGGGGGGGGCGATGGGCGGTCTGGGGGGCGTCAAGCAAGGTCCTGCGGACCTTATCGCAGCCTCGACTATGGCTCGGCAGCGGCTACAGGCCCAAGGCAGCCGAGGGTTGTGTAGCCGCTGCCGCAGGCTGCGAACGGCCCGTAGGGACGCGGGGCGCTAACGATGCAGCAGTGCCAGCAGCAATATCAGGTTGAGCAGCAGGGCGAGCAGGGCGAGGCCGCGCCAGACCTTCAGCGGCTCCCGTTCCAGCAAGGGGCGTGGCCGCAGGCTCAGGCTGCGGCGTTCACCCTGTTCCAGCACCAACAGCCATTCTTCGGCGGTTTCATAGCGCTGGGCCGGGTCGGCACAGACCCCGCGTTCCAGGCTTTGCTCCAGCCATTGCGGCAGATCCGGGCGGTAGCGGCTGGGGGGAACAGCAGCGGTGAAGCGCGGGCGCTGGAAGGCTTCGATCTCGCCATGGGGGTAGTGCCCGGTCAGCAGGTAATACAGGCTGACACCCACCGCATAGAGATCCTGTTGCGGGCTGGGAGGTTCGCCGGCGAAGGCTTCCGGGGCGATATAGCTCGGGGTGCCGGGCAGCTGGTGCGCCAGGTCCGCCGACAAGCCCGGGCAGTAGGCCAGGCCGAAATCCAGAATCCGCAGTTCGCCGTCGTCCCCCAGCAACAGGTTGTCCGGCTTGATGTCGCGGTGCAGGATCTGCCGGCGGTGCAGCAGGCCAACGGCCCGCAGCAGGCGCTCGGCCAGGGACTGCCACTGGTCCAGGGGCAGGGGGCCGTTGTGGCGAAACAGCTGTTGCAGGGTGCGACCGGGGTATTCGCGCATCAGGTAATACAGATGCTGGCGCGCAGTGCCACCGTGCACCTGGGGAAAATACCGCCCGGCAACGCGGCGCAGCAGCCATTCCTCGGACAGCAGCCCCTGGCAGGCCGCCAGGTCGTTGTGCAGGGCCGCCGGCAGGGTTTTCAGCAGCCAGGCCTGGTGCTGTTCGTCACGCACGCGGTACAGCAGCGATTGCTGGCTCTGGCTGACCAGGCTCTCCAACTGCCAGCCTTCGAAGCGTTGCCCGGGTTTCAGCAACGGCGGCAGGGGCCATTGCCGCAGGTGCAGCAGCGCATCGCCGAGGCTGCTTTCGCCAAGCGCGTCGACCCGCACCAGCAGCGCGCTGGCGTTGTCCTGGCTGCCGGCCAGGTGCGCGGCGTTGACCAGGGTCTGTGTCGCGCTGTCCAGGTCGGGCTGGTCCCGCAGAATGGCGGCGATGGCGCTGTCGCCCAGGGTGGCCCAGACCCCGTCGCTGAGCATCAGGAAGCTTTCCCCCAGGCGCAGTTCGCCATCGAGGAAGTCCAGCACCAGATGCTGGTCCAGGCCCAGGGCGCGCTTGAGCACATGCTGCATGCCCGGCTGGTCCCAGACGTGGTCCTCGCTGATGCGTTGCAACTGCTGTTGGTGCCAACGGTAGACCCGGCAGTCGCCGACATGGGCCAGGGTAAAGCGCCGGCCCCGCAGTACCAGGGCGCTGAGAGTGGTGAGCAGGGGCTGGCCGCCGCCGTTGGCCTGGAGCCAGCGGTTCTGGGCGGTCAGCAGGCGTTCCAGGGCCTCGGCCACGGCCCAGGTTTCCGGGGTGGCGTAGTAATCCAGGGCCAGGGCCTGCAGGCTCGAACGCGCCGCCAGGCCGCCGTCGGCACACTGACTGACGCCGTCGGCGATGGCGAACAGCAGGCCCTTGCTCGCCGCCAGATCCGGCGCCGGGGTGACCCGGCGCAAGGCGTCCTGATTTTCCGTCCGCGGTCCGGTGGCGCTGGCCTCGGCATGGCTCAGTTGCAGGCCCATGGCGCGCTCAGACCCGTGCCGCAGTCACGGCGGCGGAGCCCCAGGTGGTTCTCCAGCGGCGCTTGACCCCGTGCAGGCCGAACCAGGCCAGGACCCCGAGACAGGCGAACAGCCACAGTGCCAGTTGATAGCTGCCGGTGCTCTGCTTGATCGCGCCCATGCCTGCCGCCAGGGCAAAACCGCCGATGCCTCCGGCCATGCCGATCAGCCCGGTCATGACCCCGATTTCCCGGCGAAAACGTTGCGGTACTAGCTGGAACACCGCGCCATTGCCGGCGCCGAGGCCCAGCATGGTGCAGACGAACAGGGCCAGGGCAGCGTAGGAACTGGGCAGGTTGAAACCCACGGCGGCGATGCAGACCACCGCCACGCTGTACATCGCCAGCAAAGTGCGGATACCGCCGAAACGGTCCGCCAGGGCGCCGCCCAGAGGGCGCATCAGGCTGCCGCCGAAGACACAGGCGGCGGTGTAGTAGCCAGCAGTCACCGGGCTCAGGCCGTACTGGTCATTGAAATAGCCGGGCAGGGCGCTGGCCAGGCCGATGAAACCGCCAAAGGTCACGCTGTAGAAGAACATGAACCACCAGCTGTCGCGGTCCCCCAGGGCCTTGAAGTAGTCGCCCATGGATTTGGCCCGCGGCCGCTCGGGGGCGTTCTTCGCCAGCCAGGCGAACAGCACCAGTGTCAGGAGCAGCGGGATCAGGGCGAAGCCGAAGACATTGCTCCAGCCGAAAGCCGCTGCCAGCACCGGAGCGAGCAGTGCGGCGAACACCGTGCCGGAGTTGCCGGCACCGGCGATGCCCATGGCCTTGCCCTGGTGTTGCGGCGGATACCATTGGGAGGCCAGGGGCAGGGCCACAGCGAAAGAGGCGCCGGCCATGCCGAGGAATACCCCCAGTAGCAAGGCTTGCTCATAGCTATGGATGCCTAGTTTCCAGGCGCCGAACAGAGCGCCGATGACAATCACCTGGCCGATCAGGCCGGCGGTCTTGGGCGACAGGCGATCGGCCAGCAGACCCATGATGAAGCGCAGCACTGCGCCGGCGAGGATCGGTGTGGCCACCATCAGCCCGCGTTGCTGGGGGCTCAGGTGCAGGTCGGCAGCAATCTGTACCGCCAGGGGGCCCAGCAGGTACCAGACCATGAAGCTCAGGTCGAAATACAGAAAGGCTGCGAACAGGGTCGGGGTGTGGCCGGATTTCCAGAAGCTTGAATTCATCGCGCACCTCAGCTGATAAGAGTCGTTGGAGTCGTCATGAGCTTGCAGGTGGAGCGCCGCCACGGCCGCGCCACCGACCCCGGTCAGTGGGGCCAAAACGAAAAAACGTCGGCATCCGGCTCGTTGTGGCAAGCAGGGTGCGCGACGTCTTTGTCGTAGGTGGGGCAACCGCCGTTGGTTACCGTTGTGGATTTGATAGCAAGAGCCGCGCCAACCGGCGGCCGATGCTGGCTCGCATGGGCAGGCTCGCTGTAGGAGCTGGCTTGCCAGCGAAGGCGCCCTCAACACTGGCACAAGGTTCAGAGGCCTGTTCGCCGGCAAGCCGGATCCTACGGGGTGCAGGTCAGCCGAGTAGTTCCTGCATGGCGATGATCTGTTCTGCGACCTGGATCAGCTTCTGCTGTTTGCCCATGGCCTGACGGCGCATCAGGGTGTAGGCCTGTTCTTCGTCGCAGTCTTTCATCTTCATCAACAGGCCCTTGGCCAGCTCGATGCGCTTGCGCTCGGCCAGTTGCTGGTCGCGGGCCTGGAGTTGCGCGCGCAGGGCCTGGTCGCTTTCGAAGCGCGCCATGGCCACGTCGAGGATCGGTTGCAGGCGCTGGACCTGGATGCCCTCGACGATGTAGGCGCTGACCCCGGACTTGATCGCCTGGCGCATCACCCCCGGATCGTGTTCATCGGTGAACATCACGATGGGCCGCGGTTGATCGCGGCTGACCAGCACCACTTGCTCCATCACATCACGGCTGGGTGACTCGGTATCGATCAGGATCACGTCCGGGCGCACCGTTTCGACGCGGCCCGGCAGGTCGATGGTCAGGCCGGATTCGTCAATCACCTCGAAACCGGCTTCGCTGAGTGCGGCCTTGAGCCTTCCGACTTTTTTTGCGGTGTCGTTGATCAGCAGGATACGCAGCATGTTCGCGGGCTCCGGTCAGCGCTGGGCAACAAGGGGAGGGGTGTCGTTCATCGCATGCAGGCGGAAGCTGCGGGCATAGGCGGCAGGCTCAGAGCCGTCCCACACCTTGCCATCGATCAACTGGCTGCTGCGCATGTCCTGGCCCCAGGCGGTGATGCCCAGCGCGCTGGCGGCGTCGCGATACAGTTCAAGCTGCTGCACGTGGCGAGCGACGCCCAGGTAGTCCGGGTCTTCCCGCAGCAGGCCCCAGCGCCGGAACTGGGTCATGAACCACATGCCGTCGGACAGATAAGGCAGGTTGACGGCGCCATGGTGGTGAAAGCGCAGCGCGTGGGGGTCCTGCCAGCGATTGCCCAGGCCGTCGGCGTAAGCCCCCAGCAGCCGTGGCTCGATGCAGTCCAGTGGTGCATTCAGGTAATCGGCAGCGCTCAGCAACTGGGCGGTGCTGCGGCGGTTTTCCGGGCTTTGTTCGATAAAGCGGCTGGCCTCGAGGATCGCCATGACCAGGACCCGGGCGGTGTTGGGGTATTGCTCGACGAAGGCGCGGGTGCAGCCGAGGACTTTTTCCGGGTGATCCGGCCAGATTGCCTGGCTGGTGGCCAGGGTGAAGCCCTGATCCTGCTGCACTGCACTGGCGCTCCAGGGTTCGCCGACGCAGAACCCGTCGATGCGCCCGGCCTGCAGGTGAGCCACCATCTGCGGCGGCGGCACCACTACGCTGTCGACATCCTGCAGCGGGTGGATGCCCTGGCTGGCCAGCCAGTAGTACAACCACATGGCGTGAGTACCGGTGGGGAAGGTCTGGGCGAAGGTCAGTCGCGCCCGGCTTTGGTGCACATGGCGGTCCAATGCTTCAGGGCTGGTCACTTTGAGGGCTTGCAGTTCCCGCGACAGGTTGATGCTCTGGCCATTCTGGTTCAGGCCCATGAGCACCGCCATGTCGCAGGGATGGGTCCCGCCGATGCCCAGGTGCACGGCGTAGATCAGGCCGTACAGGCTATGGGCGGCGTCCAGTTCGCCACTCACCAGCTTGTCCCGCAGCCCGGCCCAGGAACTCTGGCGCTTGAGGTTCAGGGTCAGGCCGTAGGGCTGGGCAAAGCCCTGGGTGGCGGCGACCACCACCGAGGCGCAGTCGGTCAGGGCCATGAAGCCCAGGTTGATGGCGGACTTTTCCGGGGCATCGCTGCCGTTGACCCAGGCCAGTGCGCAGTTGGGGTGTTCAGTCATGGCTTGGCACCTTGCATAAAAAAGCGTCGTACCCACTGGCCAGGCAAAGCCTGTGTGGGTGACGACGCCGTTGTCCTTGAACCTGGGCCGCCATTGGCCCAGGTCTGATGAGCAAGTGGGTGCAAGGCATATGCCATTGTCGGGGATTTCATTCTGCGCCTCGCCTGCAAGCCCTGGGCGCGGCTATAATCGGCGCCTTATTTCGCCGCCAACCGAGTTCATCCCGCCCATGTATACCCTGGCCCGCCAGCTGTTGTTCAAACTCTCCCCGGAAACCTCCCACGATCTGTCCCTGGACCTGATCGGTGCGGGCGGGCGTTTGGGCCTTAACGGTCTGTTGTGCAAGGCGCCGGCGCAGTTGCCGGTGCAGGTCATGGGCCTGGAGTTTCCGAACCCGGTGGGCCTGGCTGCCGGTCTGGACAAGAACGGCGCCGCCATCGATGGCTTCGCTCAACTGGGCTTCGGCTTTGTCGAGATCGGCACCGTCACCCCGCGTCCGCAGCCGGGCAACCCCAAGCCGCGCATCTTCCGGCTGCCTCAGGCCGAAGCCATCATCAACCGCATGGGCTTCAACAACCTGGGGGTCGACAACCTGCTGGCGCGTGTGGCCGCCTCCCAATACAAGGGCGTGCTGGGGATCAATATCGGCAAGAACTTCGACACCCCGGTGGAGCGGGCGGTGGACGACTACCTGATCTGCCTGGACAAGGTCTATGCCCATGCCAGTTATGTCACGGTCAATGTCAGCTCGCCCAATACCCCGGGCTTGCGCAGCCTGCAGTTTGGCGAGTCCCTCAAGCAGCTGCTGTCGGCTCTGAGCCAGCGTCAGCAGGAGCTGGCGAGCATTCATGGCAAACGCGTGCCCCTGGCGATCAAGATCGCGCCGGACATGAGCGATGAGGAAACCGTTGAAGTGGCTCGGGCCTTGCTGGAAACCGGCATGGACGCGGTGATCGCCACCAACACCACCTTGAGTCGCGAAGGCGTCGAAGGCATGGAACACGGCGATGAGGCAGGCGGCCTGTCCGGCGCGCCGGTGCGCGACAAGAGCACCCATACAGTCAAGGTCCTGGCCGCCGAACTGGCCGGTCGCTTGCCGATCATTGCCGTGGGCGGCATCACGGAAGGCAAGCACGCGGCTGAGAAGATCGCCGCGGGCGCCAGCCTGGTGCAGGTGTATTCGGGCTTCATTTATAAGGGGCCGGCGTTGATTCGCGAGTCAGTGGATGCCATCGCGGCCATGGGCCGATAAGAACGGGCGCCAGCGCGGGCATAAAAAAGGGCTCCTCTAAGGAGCCCCTGGGCCGAAGCCCGCCGCCCGGATGGGGCGTGCGTGGTTAAGTCGTCATCTATTCAAGTTGTAGGTGTCGGAATGTGCCCTGATCAGCCGACAGCGCGAAGTTCGTTGAGTCTGTGGATGCCCGCAGTGCCAGTCATACCGTCCCAGTTGTCGCCGCGTCCTTCTCGCCAGCCGTTAATCCAGGCTTGGCGTACCGACGGTAGAGTAAATGGGCAAAGCTCACGGGACTTGCCATTAACGCCATACTGATATCCGCGTAAAAATGCTCTTTCCAACGGATCACGCTTTAGTCTTCTCATAGGGTGTTTCCCTCACTTGTTGACTGTCTTATGTCCCGTCGACCTTCTTCTGAGGTCGGGCAGATTGTCTCTGCCGTTGGTGCTCGCTGCCGGCGTGGCGAGCCTTGATGTTGACGCCATTGCGGCGCCAACCTGTGTTGAGTTCTAACCAATAGGTCACAGCAAGTGAATGATCGTTTTGTCATAAGGACGTAACGATAATGCTGTCCAGGCCATAAGCCGGGACGGGTTTTTTAGCTTGTTTGCCAGGCAAAGCCCGCTGTGATCAGCCTCTCACTAGATGATGAGGTTAATGCTTTAGTGAGAATGTCGAACGGTTGCACTCAACTACTATTCGACGAAGGGTCGACTTATGTCATTTTGTTGCCCTGACTTTTTTATCTGTCCCGGCCTCTAAGCTTTTTTGCCCTGCAAGAAAGCCTGTCTGCCGGGGTGGGACGGCACAGTTTCGTGCCACACGAGCGCTCTTGAAGAAAAGCGCTTGATTGAAAACCGAACGGGCGATGCGTTGTCCGTTCACTTATTGCTAAAGGCCCTGGTACTCCCATGTCGGATCGTTACGAACTCTTCCTCACCTGTCCCAAAGGCCTTGAAGGCCTGCTGATCGAGGAAGCCGTCGGGCTTGGCCTTGAGCAAGCGCGTGAGCACACTTCTGCCGTGCGCGGCATGGCCGATATGGAGACGGCCTATCGGTTGTGTCTGTGGTCGCGCCTGGCCAACCGGGTGCTGCTGGTCCTCAAGCGCTTTCCAATGAAGGACGCCGAAGACCTCTACCACGGCGTGCTCGACGTCGACTGGCAGGACCACATGCTGGCCGATGGCACCCTGGCGGTGGAGTTCAGCGGTCACGGTTCGGGCATCGACAACACCCACTTTGGTGCCCTGAAGGTCAAGGACGCCATTGTCGACAAACTGCGTACACCTACCGGCGAGCGTCCTTCGGTGGACAAGCTCAATCCGGACCTGCGCATCCACCTGCGCCTGGATCGCGGCGAAGCCATCCTGTCCCTGGACCTGTCCGGCCACAGCCTGCACCAGCGCGGCTATCGCCTGCAGCAAGGCGCCGCGCCGCTCAAGGAAAACCTGGCGGCCGCGATCCTGATCCGTTCCGGCTGGCCGCGCATCGCCGCTGAAGGCGGGGCCCTGGCCGACCCAATGTGCGGTGTCGGCACCTTCCTGGTGGAAGCGGCGATGATTGCCGCGGACATCGCTCCCAACCTCAAGCGTGAGCAGTGGGGCTTTACCGCCTGGCTCGGCCATGTGCCGGCGCTGTGGCGCAAACTGCATGATGAAGCCCTGGCTCGGGCCCAGGCCGGACTGGCCAAGCCACCGCTGTGGATTCGCGGCTACGAGGCCGATCCACGATTGATCCAGCCGGGTCGCAACAACGTCGAGCGCGCGGGCTTGAGCGACTGGATCAAGATCTACCAGGGCGAAGTGGGGACTTTTGAACCGCGTCCGGACCAGAACCAGAAGGGCCTGGTGATCTGCAACCCGCCCTACGGCGAGCGCCTGGGTGACGAAGCCAGCCTGCTGTACCTCTATCAGAACCTCGGCGAGCGCCTGCGTCAGGCCTGCTTGAACTGGGAAGCGGCGGTGTTCACCGGCGCCCCGGACCTGGGCAAGCGCATGGGCATTCGCAGCCACAAGCAGTACTCGTTCTGGAACGGCGCCTTGCCGTGCAAGCTGCTGCTGATCAAGGTGCTGCCGGACCAGTTCGTCACCGGTGAGCGACGCACCGCCGAGCAGCGCCAGGTGGAACGCGAGCAGGCTCAGGCCGCTGCAGACGAGCCGCCAGTGCGCCAGTACAACAAGAATGGCAACCCGATCAAGCCGGCTCCTGCGCCGGCGCCGGTGGTCGAGCAGGCCCGTCTGAGCGAGGGCGGGCAGATGTTTGCCAACCGCCTGCAAAAGAACCTCAAGCTGCTGGGCAAATGGGCCAAGCGCGAAGGTGTCGAGTGCTATCGGGTCTATGACGCGGACATGCCGGAATACTCCCTGGCCATCGACCTGTACCAAGATTGGGTGCACGTCCAGGAATACGCGGCGCCCAAGTCGGTGGACCCGGAGAAGGCCCAGGCGCGTCTGTTCGATGCCCTGGCAGCGATTCCCCAGGCACTGAACGTGGATAAGAGCCGGGTGGTGATCAAGCGTCGCGAGCGCCAGAGCGGCACCAAGCAATACGAGCGCCAGAGCGCCCAGGGCCAGTTCACCGAAGTTCGCGAAGGCGGGGTCAAGCTGCTGGTGAACCTGACCGACTACCTGGACACCGGGCTGTTCCTCGATCATCGGCCGATGCGCATGCGCATCCAGAAAGAGGCGGCTGGCAAGCGTTTCCTCAACCTGTTCTGCTACACCGCCACCGCCAGTGTGCACGCGGCCAAGGGTGGAGCCCGCAGTACGACCAGCGTCGATTTGTCGAAAACCTACCTGGACTGGGCGCGACGCAACTTCTCCCTCAACGGTTTCTCCGACAAGAACCGTCTGGAGCAGGGTGATGTGATGGCCTGGCTGGACAGCTGCCGTGACGAGTTCGACCTGATCTTCATCGACCCGCCGACCTTCTCCAACTCCAAGCGCATGGAAGGGGTGTTCGACGTGCAGCGTGACCAGGTGCAGTTGCTGGACCTGGCCATGGCCCGTCTGGCGCCGGGTGGCGTGCTGTACTTCTCCAACAACTTCCGCAAGTTCCAGTTGGACGAGAACCTCGCCGCGCGCTATCAGGTCGAGGAGATCACGGCGAAAACCATCGACCCGGATTTTGCCCGTAACAGCAAAATTCACCGTGCTTGGAAAATCAGCGCCCGCTGATGGCCGGATAAGTCCCCAACGCCCGTTTTTTCGGGCTTTGGGGGCTGTTTAGCGCTGGTCAAATTAGTGGCTAATAGCTATAACTCACACCAAGTCCGGATGACACCCAAACTCGCTGGCGTGATGAGTTCTACTTATGCCGTTGCATGTGGTACGCCCGAAGATCCTGGGTTTCATTAGTGAAGAAGTCTCTGCCTGGCTAGTAGCTGTGCTGGTGTTGCTTGCGGGCGGCATTCTCACCGGGCTGCTGGCCTGGTCCACTTACAACTCGAACAAACAGCAACTGCGCCAGCGCTTCCAATTGCTCGCCAGTGAACGCTACAGCCGTATCGAAGAGCGCTTTCAAGACCAGGAGCAACGCCTGGACGGTCTGCGGCGTTTCTTTGTCAATTCCGACCTGGTGACCCGCCAGGACTTCGATGGTTACGCCAAGCCTCTGCTACGCCACACTCAGGCCTATGCCTGGGCGCCTCTGGTGAGTCGTGCCCAGCGTCCGGCGTTCGAACAGGCGGTGCGGGATCAGGGGGTGGCGGGGTTCACCATCCTGCAATTGAACGCCAGCGGCCAGATGGAGCCCGCTGGTGAGCAAGAAGACTTTGCGCCGATTCTGTACAGCCAGACTCAAAGCCCCCTGGGGTCGCCCCTGGGGCACGACTTGCTGGCCCAGCCTCAGCGCCGGGCTACTCTGGAGCGGGCCAGGGAGCTCAACGGCCTGGCGGTTTCGCCGCCTTTGCACCTGGTTGCCGTGGACCCGGCCTATGCCCGGGGCGTGCTGCTGGCGGCGCCGGTCAGGCGGCCCCAGGACAGCCCCTTGCCCGAGGCCAGGCCTTACGGTTATGTGCTGGCGGTGATCAGCCTGCGGCAACTGGTGGCGGACGGCTTGCCGGTGCCGGCCAGCGACAATTTGTCGGTGCGCATTCTCGATCTGTCCACCGAGGGCCAGCACGAGGTGCTCTATGAATCGAACAACCCGCCGATCGCCAGTCACCTGACGGCCAGCCGTTTGCTGCGCCTGGCGGACCGGGATTATCAGGTTGATATCCGCCCCAGCGCGGCGTTCCTGCACGCCAACCAATCTTCCCTGAGCAGCCTGGTGATTCTCGGTGGCTTGCTCAGTCTGCTGCTCAGCGCCTTGCTCTATGTGCTGGTGAGTCAGCGGCAACGGGCCTTGGCCCTGGTGGAGCAACGCACGGCGGAGCTGCGCAGTCGCGAGCAGGAATTGCGCGGCACTCACAGTCAGTTGCGCTGCGTGCTCAATGCCGCGACCCAGGTGGCGATCATCGCCACGGACCTGCGTGGTGTCATCAGTACCTTCAATGCCGGGGCCGAGCAGATGCTCGGCTACAGCAGCAGTGAAGCGGTAGGCCACCTGACCCTGGAAAGCCTGCACCTGCCCCGGGAGCTGGAAAGCTGGGCTCAGAGCCTTACCCAGCGCTATGGCAAGGCCATTCCAGTGTCCCGGGCCATGCTGGTGGAAGAAGGCCTGGCCGGTGGCCATGAGGCGCGGGAGTGGACGCTGGTCAGGCGTGACGGCAGCCACCTGCAAGTGAACATGCTGGCAACCCCGGTGCTGGATGATCAGGGGCTGTGGATCGGCCACCTGGCCATCTGCATCGACATCACCGAGCGCAAGCGGGTGCACGAGGCCCTGGCGGCCCGGGACCGCCTGTTGAAAAGGCTCAGTGCCCATGTTCCCGGAGGGATCTACCAGTTCAAGCTGGATGCCGAGGGACACGCGAGCTTCACCTATGCCAGCGATGGCATTCGCGAAATCTACGAGATCGAGCCGCAGGTGTTGCAGGAGGATGCCGAGGCAGTGTTCGAGCGTATCCATCCTGAGGATGTGCAGCGGGTACGCAAGTCGATCCAGGTTTCCGCCAAGCAGCTCAGTCCGTGGCGCGAGGAGTATCGGGTCTGCCTGCCGCAACGGGGGCTGCGCTGGATGCGTGGCGCGGCGACCCCGGAAAGCCTGCAGGGCGGCGGCGTGCTCTGGCACGGCTATATATCGGATATTTCCGACCTCAAGCGGGTCGAGGAAGAGTTGCGTGCGTTGTCAGTGACCGACTCCCTGACCGGCATTCACAACCGGCGCTATTTCCAGGAGCAGTTGCAGAGCGAAATGCAGCGTCTTGAACGTGTTGGAGGCGAGATGGCGGTGATCATGCTGGATATCGATCATTTCAAGCGGATCAACGACCAGTACGGACACGGGGTAGGGGATCAGGTATTGCGGGGGCTCTGTGTCCGCATTGGTGGGCGTCTGCGGCGTACCGATGTGTTCTGCCGTCTCGGCGGCGAGGAGTTCATGGTGCTGTGTCCGGGCACCAACGCCCAGCAGGCGCTGATCCTGGCTCAGGAACTGTGGCAGGGGCTGCGCAGTTCGCCGATCGAGCCGGTGGGCAGTGTCACCGCCAGTTTCGGCATTGCCAGCTGGCGCGAAGGCGAGGGGGCGGACGGTTTGTTGTTGCGGGCCGACTCCGGGGTCTATGCCGCCAAGCAGGCCGGACGCGATCGAGTCCAGCCAGAGCTGCCCTAATCGCTGACAGCGGCGGAGCGGGTCCGCCACTGTCGCAACAGCGAGTTAGAGAACGGATGCGCTGGTGGCCAGTTTTGGCTGCCGATACAGATCCAGCAGCACCTGATCCAGTACCGAAGAGGCGCCGAAGGGTCGTGGATCGTTGAGGATCGCCACCACCGCCCAGGTGTTGCCGTTGTCATCGCGGCTATAGCCGGCGATGGCGCGCACGGTGTTCAGAGTGCCGGTCTTGATGTGGGCCTCACCGGACATGGCGGTACGTTTCAGGCGCTTGCGCATGGTGCCGTCCATGCCGGCAATCGGCATGGAACTGATGAACTCGGCGGCGTAGGGGCTCTTCCAGGCAGCTTGCAGCAGACCGGCCAGTTCCCGGGCGCTGACCCGTTCGGCACGGGACAGGCCGGAGCCGTTTTCCATTACCAGATGCGGCGCGGTGATGCCTTTTTTCGCCAGCCACTGGCGCACCACACGCTGGGCCGCCTTGGCGTCATCGCCGTCGGCTTCATTGCGGTACTTGGCGCCCAGGCTCAGGAACAGCTGCTGGGCCATGGTGTTGTTACTGTATTTGTTGATGTCGCGGATGACCTCCGCGAGGTCCGGAGAGAAGGCACGGGCCAGAACCTTGGCATCCTTGGGAACTACCGCGAGGCGGTCCTTGCCCTGGATGCTGCCGCCCAGTTCGCTCCAGATCGCCCGCACCGCACCGGCGGTGTAGGTGGCGTGGTCCAGCAGCGACAGATAGGTCTGGGAACTGCAGCCATCACCCAACTGGCCGCCAACGGTGACGATCACGCTGCCATCGGCCTGGGGCACGGGGTTGTAGCGAACGTCGCCGGTGCACTGCTTGGTGTTGACTGCCTTGACCTGATTGTCGATGCGGATCTTGGCAATCGGCGGCTCTACCGAAACCAGTACCCGGCCGGAATCATTGCGGGCGACGAAGCGCAGGGCCTTGAGGTTGACCATCAGCGCGTCGGGCTTGACCAGGAACGGCTTGTTCTCGTCGTTGCCGTCGTCATTGAACTCAGGCAACTGCGGTTGCACGAAGTAGTTGCGGTCCAGTACCAGGTCGCCGGTGACTTGCTGCACGCCATTGGCCCGCAGGTCACGCATCAGCAGCCAGAGCTTCTCCATGTTCAGCTTGGGATCGCCGCCGCCCTTGAGATAGAGATTGCCGTTGAGAATGCCACCGCTGAGGGTGCCATCGGTGTAGAACTCGGTCTTCCACTGGTGGGTCGGGCCAAGCATTTCCAGGGCCGCGTAGGTGGTGACCAGCTTCATGGTGGAGGCCGGGTTGACCGAGACATCGGCGTTGAAAACCGTCGGCGTGCCAGGGCCGTTCAGGGGAATCATCACCAGCGACAGGGCGTTGTTCGGGAGCTTGCTGGCTTTGAGGGCTTGTTGAACCTTGGGGGTCAGGGTGGTGTTGACCGGAGCCGCAGAGACAGGAAATGCCAGGGGAAGAAAAACACTGGCAAGCAACAGAGGACGCAACGATTTGATCATATGAAGTGGAACCCTGCAGTCGAGGGGAAAAAAGGCGAGGGCATGCAGATAAAATCCCTCAGTGATCATGAAAGTGTCGGCATTATGCCCCAAGGTATAGCGGCTTGTGCCGTGCCACGGGCCGCCGTGGCGGTATTTTTTTTACCAATGGCGGTCCTGCATCCTCATAGAGTCAGGCAATCGCCCGCCTAAACTGGTAAAGTGCCGCCCGTTATTACTTATGAGGATTGTTCCATGGCCACTAACCGTTCCCGCCGTCTGCGCAAAAAACTCTGCGTAGATGAATTTCAGGAGCTGGGTTTTGAGCTGAACCTGGATTTCAAAGAAGATCTGGCTGAAGAAGCTATTGACGCTTTCCTCGACGCGTTCCTCAAAGAAGCGATGGAAGCCAACGGTCTGGGCTATGTTGGCGGCGATGACTTCGGTCTGGTTTGCCTGAGCAAGCGCGGTTCCGTCAGCGAAGCACAGCGTGCAGCTGTTGAAGCTTGGCTCAAAGGCCGTACCGAGCTGACCAGCGTTGAAGTCAGCCCGCTGCTGGACGTCTGGTACCCGGACAACGCGATCAACCCAGTCGCGTGATGTCATGTGTGAGCGGCCCGTCCGGGCCGCTCATGCGTTGCTGCCCTCCCTGGGCGGCCTTTCGAATTTCCCCCTTGTGTTCCTTGTCTCTGTGCGGGCTTGCCCGGGAGATGCTCGTGGGCGCCGTTCGCCGGCAAGTCGGCTCCTACAGTGGGTGCTGCCTTGGGTAGGAACAGGTATGCCGGCGAAGTTCTTCAGGCATTGCGCCCATTCAGAATCATCAAGGTCACGACCCCAGCGACAATTCCCCAGAACGCCGAGCCAATGGAAAACAGCGTCAGCCCCGAGGCCGTCACCATAAAGGTGATCAGCGCCGCTTCTCGCTCCTTCACTTCACTCATGGCGATGCTCAAGCCGTTGATGATCGAGCCGAACAGCGCCAGGGCGGCGATGGACAGCACCAGTTCCTTGGGCAAGGCCGCGAACAGCGCAGCCAGGGTGGCGCCGAAGACCCCGGCGATGCCATAGAAAACCCCGCACCACACTGCGGCGGTGTAACGCTTGCTGCGATCTTCGTGGGCGTGGGGGCCGGTGCAGATCGCAGCGCTGATGGCCGCCAGGTTGATGCCGTGGGAACCAAATGGCGCCAGCAGCAACGAAGCCAGTCCGGTGGCGGTGATCAGTGGCGAGGCCGGGACGTTGTAGCCGTCGGCGCGCAGCACCGCGATCCCGGGCATGTTCTGCGAGGTCATGGCGACCACAAACAGTGGAATACCGATGCTGATGGTGGCCGCCAGGGAAAAGTGCGGCGTGGTCCAGACCGGCGTCGCCACTTCCAGGTGGAAGCCACTGAAGTCCAGCAAGCCCATCAGCCCGGACAGTGCAGTGCCGATCAGCAGGGTCGCGAGAACGGCATAACGCGGCGACAGGCGCTTGACCACCAGGTAGGTGAAGAACATCCCCAGTACCAGACCGGTACGGTGTTGGGCCGCCACAAAGATTTCACTGCCGATCTTGAACAGGATTCCCGCCAGCAAGGCGGCTGCCAGGGATGCCGGGATCTTTTTCACCAGGCGCTCGAAGCTGCCGGTGAGTCCGCAAATGGTCACCAGGACCGCGCAAGTGATGTAGGCGCCAATGGCTTCGCCATAGGTCACCCCCGACAGGCTGGTGATCAGCAGGGCAGCGCCGGGTGTGGACCAGGCGATGGTGATGGGGGTGCGATAGCGCAGAGACAGGCCGATGCTGCACACCGCCATGCCAATGGAGATGGCCCAGATCCAGGAGGAGATCTGACCGCTGGTCAGGCCGGCGGCTTGCCCAGCCTGGAACATCAGCACCAGGGAACTGGTGTAGCCGGTCATCATGGCGATGAAGCCGGCAACGATGGCGGAGGGCGAAGTGTCCGCGAGGGGGCGTAATTGCGCGGGGGTGGCATCGGACATTACTGCTGTTCCTTGTTCTTGAAAGACGCAAAACCCATACCCGGCGAACGCTGCTTGCAGCCTGCGAAAGCAACGAGCCGGTAATAGGGTTCAAGGTTCAAGCCTAAACTTAAAAGCAACTTTGCATTGCAATACAGCCGTGACTACAAATAGCCGTACAGTCGTTGAATAAGTGGTGGGGCCGGTAACACTTTTTGCTAATGATCCCCAGCGGTTGTGTACAATGTGCCCCTGTTTTAACGCGATACTTGCCAGCGACCCACCGTGGCGTATTAAAGTCACGCCGAAATCGCCGCAGTCCTCCCGACCCGAGTGCCCATGAACGAACAGTTGCAACCTCTCAAGAAACAACCGCGAGCAGGCAAAGCCGGTCGCAGCGGAACCCAGGACGATATTGTCTACGCGCACATCTTTGAGGCCATCCTCGAGCAGCGCCTGGCGCCCGGCACCAAGTTGAGTGAAGAGGCGCTTGGGGAAATATTCGGAGTCAGTCGGACCATCATCCGTCGTGCATTGTCGCGGCTGGCCCATGAAGGCGTAGTCCTGTTGCGGCCCAATCGGGGGGCGGTGGTTGCCAGTCCGAGCGTCGAGGAAGCCCGTCAGGTCTTTCTCGCCCGGCGTCTGGTGGAGCGAGCCATTACCGAGCTGGCGGTCCAGCATGCCACCGCCGAACAGCTGCTGGAGTTGCGGCAGATGGTCAACGAGGAGCGCGACAGCTTTTCCCGAGGCGATCGTGGTGCCGGTATCCGCCTGTCCGGGGAGTTTCACCTGAAGCTGGCGGAAGCAGCGAAGAATGCACCGCTGATCAGCTTCCAGCGCAGCCTGGTGTCCCAGACGTCGCTGATCATTGCCCAGTATGAAAGCGGCAACCGCTCCCACTGCTCCTACGATGAGCACACCCAACTGATCGACGCCATCGAGGCCCGGGACGGCGAGCTGGCGGTGAACCTGATGATGCATCACATGGATCACATCGACAGCAAGCTCAATCTCGACGAGGAAAGCGCCTCGGACGACCTGCATGCGGTGTTCTCGCACCTGCTGCAGACCAAGAAGCCGGGGCGGCCGACGGCCAAGCTGTAAGCCTCGATCAGACTGAAAATCCCTCGCTGCGTAGCCCTATGCAGCGGGGGATTTTTGTTTGGCGGCGGGTCTGCCTGCTGATCAGGAAGATTGTTTTAAATTTCAATCAAGATTGTATACAGTGCCTGCTTCGAGGCTCACGGCCGGCAATCCGTGCGCCTCTGGTCCTGCGAAAGGAGCCCGCGGCATGATCGGCAGAACGCTACGCATTCATTCTTCCGCCATCCATTACTTCGATATGGTTCGTCGCTGTCATTCGATCCGCGAGGCTGCTCGGCGCTTGAATGTCGCGTCTTCGGCGGTGAACCGGCAGATCCTGAAGATCGAGGATGAAATCGGCGCGCCCTTGTTCGAACGCCTGCCGGGCGGCCTGCGCCTGACCCTGGCGGGAGAGGTCATGAGCCGTCATGTCAATCTGGTGCTGCAGGACCTGGAGCGGGTGCGCCTGGAGTTCGATGCTCTGCGTGGCCTCAAGAGCGGGCATGTGGAGATTGCCGCGGTGGAAGGCGCGACGGTGGATCTGCTGCCCTCGGTGCTCAAGCGCATGCGCGATCTGTATCCACAGGTGACCATCGGCGTCACGGTGCAGGGCTCGCAATCCATTCCCCAGGCCTTGATCAACAGTCGTGCGGACCTGGGCCTGGCGTTCGCCTTGCCCAGGGCGCCGGAGATCCGCCCCTTGAGCGTCGGTCATTTTCGCCTGGGGGCGCTGGTCAGTCCCGATCATCCCTTGGCCGAGCGGGGCAGCGTCAATTTCGCCACTTGCGCCGAGCACGGGCTGATCCTGGCCAAGAGCGAGCTGTCGATCCATCACTTGCTGGCGCCGTTGCACAAGCGCCTGGGGCTGTTGGACAAGCCGCCCTTGCAGAGCAACTCCATGGAGCTGGCGCGACAGATGGCCCGGCACAACATGGGGGTGGCCTTCCAGACCCGGGTCGGGGTCGAGGGCGACCTGAGCAAGGGGGAGCTGGTGCATATCCCGCTGAGCGATCAGGGGGGGATCTACAGCGACCTGGGGCTCTATGCCCGCAGCGGTCGTGATCTGCCCAGCGCGGTGGAGGCGCTGGCGCATCTGCTTGGCGAGGAGATCGCCATTCGCGAGCGGGCCGAGCGCGCTTTCGGCCAGCTAACGCTCTGAGTCCATGGCTGTGGGCGGCTGTTGCCGTTTTGGCAGCGCGCTGATCGATATTCTGTGCTTTGGGGCCTGTGGCGCTTGTGCCGATACTGCGTGCGGACGGCAGCCAGCGAAGCTGCCTTACGCCACACCGCCACAGGACATAATAAAAATGAAAAAGGCATTACAAGGCGCAACCCTGCTGATGACACTGATCGGAGCAGGGGAAGCAGCCGCCCTGGAGTGGATGAACAACAGCGTCGGCTTTCGGTACGGCAAGGAGTTCACCAACCCGAACAATCCGCACTACATCAGTAAGCGCATCTACAGTTTCACCCACGCCAGTGGCTACCAGTACGGCAGCAACTACCTGCACCTGGATCTGCTGCGCTCTCCGACAGCGACGATCCGCGCAAGGGCACCCACAAGGGCAGCAGCGAAGTCTATGGCGTCTATCGTCACCAGCTCTTCGCGTCCCGGGTGTTCGATACGCCCTTGGGCACCGGCCTCGTCAAGGACTACGCGCTGACCCTGGGCTTCGATGCCAGTCGCAACAACAACCTGGGCTCGGCCAAGAAACGCGCCCTGGTTTTCGGTCCGACCCTGAAATTCAACACCGTCGGGGTGCTGGACCTGAGCTTGCTGTACTACAAGGAAAACAACCATTCCGGCATCCCCGGAGCCAAGGACCCGGATCACACCTTCGACGATACTTACATGCTCAACCTGGCCTGGATGCGTCCGTTCGAAGTTGGCAGTCACGCCGCCAAGTTCCAGGGCTTCGTCAACTACACCGGGGAAAAGGGCCACGACTACAACTATCGTGACACCGCAGCGGAAACCCTGGTGCGGACGTCGCTGATGGTGGCCGTGTTGCCCGGCAAGAACGTCAAGCCCAACCTGTACCTGGGGGTTGGCTACGAGTACTGGCACAACAAGTTCGGGGTGGACGGTGGACGGGGTACGCGGACCACGGCGCCGACCTTGAACATGGAAGTGACGTTCTAGTCTGCACCTGATCGCCTGGGACTCAGGCATGAAAAATCCCCCGTTCGATGTTTCGCGAGCGGGGGATTTTTCGTTTGCGGGCTTAGCGCTGGTGGACTGGCTGGCCGGCGGCGTAGGTCTGCAGCACGGTGCGATCGTCCCCCAGGGTCATCAGTACAAACAGGGTTTCAGCGATGCTGTTGGCCTGCTTCAGGCGATAGCTGAGCAAGGGAGTGGCGTGGTAGTCGAGGACCACGAAGTCGGCGTCGGTGCCAGGGTGCAGAGTGCCGATCCGATCTTCCAGGCGCAGGGCGCGGGCGCCGCCCAGGGTTGCCAGGTACAGGGACTTGAACGGGCTCAGGCGTGCGCCCTGTAGCTGCATGACTTTGTAGGCTTCGTTCAGGGTCTGCAGCAGCGAGAAACTGGTGCCGCCACCGACGTCGGTGCCCAGGCCGACATTGAGTTTGTGTTTTTCCGCCATGGGCAGGTTGAACAGACCACTGCCGAGGAAGAAGTTCGAGGTTGGGCAGAAGGCCACGGCCGAACCGGTTTCCGCCAGGCGCGCACATTCGTCATCGCACAGGTGCACGCCGTGGGCGAACACCGAGCGTTCCCCCAGCAGTTGGTAGTGGTCATAAACGTCCAGGTAACCCTTGCGCTCCGGGAACAGTTCCTTGACCCATTCGATCTCCTGCAGGTTTTCACTGATGTGAGTCTGCATGTAGAGATCGGGGTACTCGGTCAGCAGTTTGCCGGCCAGGGTCAGTTGTTCCGGGGTGCTGGTTGGCGCGAAACGCGGGGTCACCGCGTAGTGCAGGCGGCCCTTGCCGTGCCAGCGCTCAATCAGCGCCTTGCTTTCCAGGTAGCCGGACTCTGCGGTGTCGGTCAGGTAGTCCGGAGCGTTGCGGTCCATCATCACCTTGCCGGCGATCATCCGCAGATCGAGTTTCTCGGCGGCGGCGAAGAAGGCATTGACCGACTGTGGGTGCACGCTGCCGAACACCAGCGCGGTGGTGGTGCCGTTGCGCAGCAACTCCTTGATGAAGATGTCCGCCACTTCATCGGCGTGGGCCTGATCGGCGAACTGGCGTTCACAGGGGAAGGTGTAGGTGTTCAGCCAGTCCAGCAACTGTTCGCCGTAGGCACCGACCATGCCGGTCTGGGGCAGGTGGATGTGGGTGTCGATGAAGCCCGGGGTGATCAGGGCGTCGGGGTAGTGATTGATCTCTACATCGGCGGGCAGGCCGGCAAGCAGTTCACTGGCGTGGCCGAGGGCGCTGATCCGGCCGTCCTCGACCACCAGCAGGCCGTCTTCGAAATACTCGTAGGAGGCTTCGATTCCGACTTCGGCCGGGTCGGCGATGCTGTGCAGGATGGCGGCACGGTAGGCTTTGCGAGTCAAAGGCATGGTCGTTCTCAGTGTGTGGCGTGTCAGTTCGAAGTCTGGCTGCGGCGCGAGGCCGGCAGCAGCTTGGCAATGGGTTCGGCGCTGGCGCTGGACTGGCCGAAATGGGCGTTGTAGGTAGCGATGATCTCACCGGCAATGGAGATGGCGATTTCCACGGGCAACTTGCCTTTGACTTCAGCGAGCCCCATCGGGCAACGCATGCGCTGCAAGGTGGTTGCGTCGAAACCGCGATCGCGCAAGCGGTGCTCGAACTTCACCCGCTTGGTCTTCGAGCCGATCAGGCCGAAATAGGCAAAGTCGTTGCGCTTGAGCAGGGCGGCGGTCAACTCCAGGTCCAGCTGGTGATTATGGGTCATGACGATGCAATAGCTGCCAGGCGGCAGGTTATCGATTTCCTCCACCGGTTCTTCGCTGACGATCTTGCTCACGCCCTGGGGAATCTGTTCGGGGAATTCCTGTTTCCGGGAATCGATCCAGCGTACCCGGCACGGCAGACTGGCCAGGAGTGGCACCAGGGCGCGGCCGACGTGCCCGGCACCGAACACGGCGATTTGCGCTTGCACCTGGCCCATGGGTTCGAACAGCAGCACGGTGGTGCCGCCGCAGCACTGGCCGAGGCTGGCACCGAGGCTGAAGCGCTCCAGGTGGGTGGCCTGCTGGCCGCTGGCGAGCAGGTTCCGGGCAATTTGCATGGCCTTGTATTCCAGGTGCCCGCCGCCGATGGTGTCGAAGGCCTGGGTGGCGCTGACGACCATTTTCGAACCGGCATTACGCGGCGTTGAGCCAAGCTCCTCGATGATGGTCACCAACACGCAGGGTTCACCCTGGTTCTGCAGGTCGGCGAGGGCGCTGATCCAGTTGTTCATGTTTACCTCGACATCTTGGTGGTCTGTTCGGGCTGCTTCGCCGGCAAGCCAGCTCCTACGGGCGCGGTGCAGGAGCGGGCTTGCCCGTGAAGGCCGTTACAGCGGCGCCAGCTCGACTTGCTGATCCGCGGCCCTGGTCACCTGCAAGCGACGCATCTGCTCGCAGCCCCACAACACTCGCTCCGGTGTTGCCGGGGCATCGATCTGCGGTTGATGGCGGTAGTCGCCCAGGCTCGCTACTGCGTCCTTGATGGCGCACCAGGCAGCGATGCCAAGCATGAACGGCGGCTCGCCCACGGCCTTGGAGTGGAACACCGTGTCTTCCGGGTTCTTGCGGTTCTCCACCAGCTTGACCCGCAGGTCCAGGGGCATGTCGGCCACCGCCGGGATCTTGTAGCTGGCGGGACCATTGGTCATCAGTTTGCCCTTGGCGTTCCACACCAGTTCCTCGGTGGTCAGCCAGCCCATGCCCTGGATGTAACCGCCTTCCACCTGGCCGATGTCGATGGCCGGGTTCAGCGAGGCACCGACGTCGTGCAGGATGTCGGTACGCAGCATCTTGTACTCGCCGGTCAGGGTATCGACTATCACCTCGGCGCAGGCTGCGCCAAAGGCGAAGTAGTAGAACGGCCGACCCCGAGCCTGGCTGCGGTCGTAGTAGATCTTCGGGGTCTTGTAGAAACCGGTGCTGGACAGCGACACCTGGGCGAAATACGCCTGCTGGATCAGTTCCTCGAAGGTCAGGATATGGTCGCGGACACGCACGTGGCCGTTGTGGAATTCCACATCCTCTTCGCTGACCTGGTACTTGCGCGCGGCAAACTCCACCAGGCGCGACTTGATGGTCTGCGCCGCGTTCTGCGCGGCCTTGCCGTTGAGGTCGGCGCCACTGGATGCCGCGGTCGGTGAGGTGTTGGGTACTTTGTCGGTGTTGGTGGCAGTGATCTGTACCCGCTCGATGTCCACCTGGAACACCTCGGCCACTACCTGGGCCACCTTGACGTTCAGGCCCTGGCCCATTTCGGTGCCGCCGTGGTTCAGGTGGATGCTGCCGTCGGTGTAGATGTGGATCAGCGCGCCGGCCTGGTTGAGGAAGCTGGCGGTGAAGGAGATGCCGAACTTCACCGGGGTCAGTGCCAGGCCCTTTTTCAGGATCGGGCTGTTGGCGTTGTACAGCCGGATGGCTTCGCGACGCTCGGCATACTGGCTGCTGGCTTCCAGTTCGGCCGTCATCTCTTCGAGCATGTTGTGCTCGACGGTCTGGTAGTAATGGGTGACGTTGCGTTCGGTCTTGCCGTAGTAGTTGGCCTTGCGCACCGCCAGCGGGTCCAGGTGCAGGTGGCGGGCGATGGCGTCCATCACCTCTTCAATAGCGACCATGCCTTGCGGGCCGCCGAAACCGCGGTAGGCGGTGTTGGAGGCGGTGTTGGTCTTGCAGCGGTGGCCGTTGATGGTGGCGTCGCCCAGGTAGTAGGCGTTGTCGGAGTGGAACATCGCCCGGTCGACGATGGACGCCGAGAGGTCCGGTGAGCAGCCGCAGTTGCCCGCCAGTTCCAGCTGGATGCCGTGCAGGCGGCCGTTGCTGTCGAAGCCCACGTCGTATTCGATGTAGAACGGGTGACGCTTGCCGGTCATGAGCATGTCTTCGACCCGGGGCAGGCGCATCTTGGTGGGCTGGCCGGTGAGGCGGGCAATCACCGCGCACAGGCAGGCAGGGCTGGCGGCCTGGGTTTCCTTGCCGCCGAAGCCGCCGCCCATGCGCCGCATGTCGACCACTATCTTGTTCATCGACACGTCGAGCACTTCCGCCACCAGTTTCTGCACTTCGGTGGGGTTCTGGGTCGAGCAGTAGACGATCATGCCGCCGTCCTCGGTGGGCATCACCGAGGAAATCTGGGTTTCCAGGTAGAAATGCTCCTGGCCGCCGATATGCAGCGTGCCCTGGATGCGGTGTTCGGCGCTGGCCAGGGCGCCGGCGGAATCGCCGCGCTGGTGAGTGTGGCTGTCCAGCACGAAGTGGCGCTTGCGCAGGGCTTCCACCACGTCCAGCACCGGCTCCAGGTCCTCGTACTCGATGATCGCGGCCATGGCCGCCTTGCGCGCGGTTTCCAGATCCTTGGCGGCCACCGCCAGCACCGGCTGGCCGACGAACTGCACGGTATCGATGGCCAGCAGCGGGTCGCCGGGCAGCAGCGGGCCGATGTCCTTCAAGCCGGGAATGTCTTCATGAGTAATGGCGATGCGCACGCCTTCGAAGGCGTAGCAGGGGCCGGTGTCAATGCTGATGACTTTGGCGTGGGCTCGGTCCGACAGTCGCGCGTAGACGTGCAACTGGTTGGGGAATTCCAGGCGGTCGTCGATGTACAGCGCCTCGCCGGACACGTGTTTGTCGGCGCTGTCGTGCTTGACGCTGCGGCCAACGCCCGTGGTCAGGTCCTGCTGAAACAGGGCCGTCAGTTCGGCTTGAGTCTTCTCGACTTTGTGATGATTAGACATAAGCGGTCACCCGGGTCTCGATGTGCGGTGTTTGCAGTTCGATGAAGTACTTGCGCAGCAGGTTCTGCGCACTCAGCAGGCGGTATTCCTTGCTCGCACGGAAATCCGAAAGCGGGGTGAAATCCTCCGCCAGGGCCGCGCAGGCACGCTCCACCGTGGACAGGTTCCAGGGCGCGCCGATCAGTGCGGTTTCACAGCTCTTGGCTCGTTTCGGGATTGCCGCCATACCGCCGAAGGCAATGCGCGCATCGCTGACCACGCCGTTTTCAATCTGCAGGTTGAAGGCCGCGCAGACCGCAGAGATATCGTCGTCCAGGCGCTTGGAGACCTTGTACGCACGGAACAGCCGTTCGGCGCTGGCCCGGGGCACGATGATCTTCTCGATGAACTCGCTGTCCTGGCGGGCCGTGACCCGGTAATCGATGAAATAGTCTTCCAGGGCCAGGGTGCGGCGTACTTCGCCCTTGCACAGTACGATCTGCGCACCCAGGGCGATCAGCAGGGGCGGTGAGTCGCCGATGGGCGAGGCGTTGCCGATATTGCCCCCCAGGGTGCCCTGGTTGCGGATCTGCAACGAGGCGAAGCGCTGCAGCAATTCGCCGAAGTCCGGGTACTCGGCGCGCAGTGCGTCGTAGCAGTCGGTGAGGGCCGTGGCCGCGCCGATCTCCAGGCGATCGTCGAAGCGTTCGACGCGCTTCATCTCGGCAATGTTACCGACGTAGATCATCACGGGCAGGGTGCGGTGGAACTGGGTGACTTCCAGGGCCAGGTCGGTGCCACCGGCCAGCAGCCGTGCCTGGGGGTAGGCGTCGTAGAGGTCGGCCAGGTCGGCCACGGTCAGCGGCACCAGGCAGCGCTTGTCGCCGCTGTTGAGTTCACCGGTGTCCTTGGGGGCGATGGCCTTGAGGCGACTGATGGTCTCGGTCTGGCGGGCGTCGAACTGATCGCTCTGCTGGCCGCAGCAGGCCTGCTCGGCAGCAGCGAGGATCGGCCGGTAGCCGGTGCAACGGCACAGGTTGCCGGCCAGGGCCTCATGGGCCTTGTGGGCGTCGGGTTCACTGCTGTTCTTTTGCAGGGCGAACAGCGACATGACGAATCCTGGGGTGCAAAAGCCGCATTGTGAACCGTGGCACTCGACCATGGCCTGCTGCACGCTGTGCAGTTGGCCCTGATGCTTGAGGCCTTCGACGCTGATCAGCTGTTTGCCGTGCAAGGAGGAGACGAAGGTCAGGCACGAGTTGAGGCTGCGATAGCGAATGGATTCGCCGCCCTGGGCATCCACCTGCAACTCGCCCACCACCACGGTGCAGGCGCCGCAGTCGCCGCTGGCGCAGCCTTCCTTGGTGCCGGGTTTGCCCAGGTGCTCGCGCAGATAGTTGAGCACGGTCAGGTTTGGGTCCAGGGCGTGCTCGCTACGGAGTTCCTGGTTGAGTAAAAACTGGATCACGGAAGGCCTCGCAGACTCTTTATTGTTGTTAAGCGAACTGAGCCGAATTTAGTCATGTCTGACTTTTCGGTCAATGATTTTCTGACCTTTGGGTCAGGAAATTTCTGTGCTCAACATTTCAAGTATGAACGGCATTTGAGAAACCCTTGAATCAACATCAATCTGCTTGTTTCATGCCAAATTCCCCTGTCGGAGCACTCCGCGATGGGGTAGCAATTGCGCTACACTGCGCCGCTTGTGCCGATTAAAGATTTTGAAGGAAAACCATGACGTTCAAGGCGCCGGACAGCCTCGCCGAGCAGATTGCTCACCACCTCGCCGAACGTATCATTCGCGGGGATCTCAAGCCTGGAGAGCGCATTCAGGAACAGAAGGTCACCTTGGCCCTCAATGTCAGTCGTGGTTCGGTCCGCGAGGCCTTGCTGATTCTTGAGCGCCGCCATCTGATTGCCATCCTGCCGCGCCGTGGTGCCCACGTGACCGAGCTCACCGAGCACAAGGTCCGCAGTCTTTGCACCCTGATGAGCGAGTTGTACATCCTGCTGGGCAACTGCGTGGCCAGCGGCTGGGTGCAGCAGAGCGACATGACGCCGTTCCTGCAGATCCAGCAGCGTCTGGAGGGTGCCTACGAGCGCCAGGACATCCGCGCCTTCGTCGAGGACAGCTTCAGCGTGATGCGCGCGGCCTATCCTTTTGCCAACAACCCTTACCTGCAGGAAACCGTCGAGAATCTGCAGCCGGCCATGAGCCGTGCCTATTACCTGGCACTGGAGCAGCGCAAGGCGTCGATGAGCGAGTACCTGGAGTTGTTCGAGCAGTTGCTGGCCGCGGTGCTGGCCCGTGATCTGGAGCAGATCCGCCAGGTGTTGACGGCCTACGCCCAGCGCAGCAGCGATCTGGTGGTGTCTGCGTTGGCGGATGCTTAAGCGTGCGACTCAAGTGCATCAAGCTGGCGGGGTTCAAGTCCTTCGTCGATCCGACCACGGTGAACTTCCCCAGTAACATGGCGGCGGTGGTGGGGCCCAATGGCTGCGGCAAGTCGAATATCATCGACGCCGTGCGCTGGGTGATGGGCGAAAGCTCGGCGAAAAACCTGCGTGGCGAGTCGATGACCGATGTCATCTTCAATGGCTCCACCAGTCGCAAGCCAGTGAGCCAGGCCAGTATCGAACTGGTGTTCGACAACTCCGACGGCACCCTGGTGGGCGAATACGCGGCCTACGCCGAGATCTCCATTCGCCGCAAGGTCACACGCGACAGCCAGAACAGCTATTTCCTCAACGGCGCCAAGTGCCGCCGACGCGATATCACCGACATCTTCCTTGGCACCGGCCTGGGGCCACGCAGCTACTCGATCATCGAGCAGGGCATGATCTCCAAGCTGATCGAGGCCAAGCCCGAGGACCTGCGCAACTTCATTGAAGAAGCCGCGGGCATTTCCAAGTACAAGGAGCGCCGGCGCGAGACGGAAAACCGCATCCGCCGCACCCATGAGAACCTCGCCCGCCTGACCGACCTGCGCGAAGAGCTGGAGCGTCAGCTGGAACGCCTGCATCGCCAGGCCCAGGCCGCCGAGAAGTACCAGGAATACAAGGCCGAGGAGCGCCAGCTCAAGGCGCAACTGTCGGCTCTGCGCTGGCAGGCATTGAATGAGCAAGTCGGCCAGCGCGAGTCGGTGATCGGTAGCCAGGAAGTCAGCTTCGAGGCCCTGGTGGCTGAGCAGCGCAATGCCGATGCTGCTATCGAACGCTTGCGTGACGGGCACCATGAATTGTCCGAGCGCTTCAATCTGGTGCAGGGGCGCTTCTATTCGGTGGGCGGCGACATTGCCCGGGTCGAGCAGAGCATCCAGCATGGCCAGCAGCGCCTGCGGCAATTGCAGGATGATCTCAAGGAAGCCGAACGTGCGCGCCTGGAAACCGAGTCGCACCTGGGGCACGACCGCACCTTGCTGGCAACCCTCGGGGAAGAGCTGGCCATGCTCGAACCCGAGCAGGAGGTCACTGCAGCCGCCGCCGAGGAAGCCGCCGCGACCCTGGAAGAAGCCGAAACCACCATGCACGGCTGGCAGGAGCAGTGGGACGCCTTCAACCTGAGTTCTGCCGAGCCGCGGCGCCAGGCGGAAGTGCAGCAGTCGCGCATCCAGCAGCTCGAAAGCAGCATGGAGCGGCTGGCCGAGCGTCAGCGACGCCTGGGGGAGGAGCGCGAATTGCTCTCGGCCGACCCGGAAGACGCGGCGATCCTCGAACTCAACGAACAATTGGCCGCCAGCGAAGCAACTCTGGAAGACCTGCAAGCCAGTGAGGAATCCCAGGTCGAGCGCCTGGAGCAACTGCGCCAGCAATTGCAGCAGGCGACCCAGGCCCAGCAGCAGGCCCAGGGTGAATTGCAGCGGCTCAATGGCCGCTTGGCGTCTCTGGAGGCCCTGCAGCAAGCCGCGTTGGACCCGGGCACCGGTACTGCACAGTGGCTGCGTGAACAGCAGTTGGCCGAGCGTCCGCGCCTGGCCGATGGCATGCACGTGGAAGCGGGCTGGGAGCTGGCGGTGGAAACCGTGCTCGGCGCCGATCTGCAAGCGGTGCTGGTGGATGATTTCACCGGTATCGATCTGGCCGGTTTCCAGCAAGGCGACCTGCGTCTGCTGAGCCTGCAAGGCGATGCGCTGCGCATGCCCGGCAGCTTGCTGGACAAGGTGGAATCCACGGTCGATCTGTCGCCCTGGCTGGGGCAGGTCAAACCGGTGGAAAACCTCGAACAGGCCCTGGCCTTGCGTGGGCAACTGGCAGCCGGGCAGAGCCTGATCAGTCGCGACGGCTACTGGGTCGGCCGGCATTTCCTGCGGGTGCGGCGGGCCAGCGAAGCGGAAAGCGGCGTGCTGGCGCGAGGCCAGGAAATCCAGCAACTGACCCTGGAGCGCGATGAGCGCGAAGCCAGTGTCGAAGCCCTGGAGAGTCAATTGCTCAACCTGCGGGCCCAGCAACGTCAGCAGGAGAACGGTCGCGAACACTTGCGTCGCCTGTTGCAGGACGAGGCTCGCCAGCAGGGAGAGTTGAAAGCCAAGCTGTCCGCCGGCAAGGCCAAGGCCGAGCAGTTGAATCTGCGTCGTACCCGCCTCGATGAGGAGCTGGTAGAGGTCGGCGAGCAGCGTGAGCTGGAGCATGAACAAGTGGGCGAGGCGCGTCTGCAATTGCAGGAGGCCCTCGACAGCATGGCCCTGGACACCGAGCAGCGTGAGCTGCTGTTGGCCCAGCGCGACAGCTTGCGCGAGCGCCTTGATCGCGTGCGCCAGGAAGCACGCCAGCACAAGGATCACGCTCATCAATTGGCGGTGCGCATGGGCTCTCTCAAGGCCCAGCACGATTCCACGCGTCAGGCCCTGGAGCGTCTGGAGCTGCAGTCCGAGCGCCTGACCGAGAAGCGCGAACAGCTCAGCCTCAACCTGGAGGAGGGCGAGGCACCGCTGGAAGAACTGCGCCTCAAGCTCGAAGAGCTGCTGGAAAAGCGCATGACCGTGGATGTCGAGCTCAAGACCGCGCAGATCGCCCTGGAAGATGCCGATCGCGAACTGCGCGATGCCGAGAAGCGCCGTAACCAGGCCGAGCAGCAATCCCAACTGATCCGCGGCCAGCTCGAACAGCAACGCATGGAATGGCAAGCCCTGACCGTGCGCCGCAAGACCTTGCAGGAGCAGTTGCTGGCCGATGGCTACGACCTGGACGGCGTGCTGGCGACCCTGACCGGGGAGGCCAGCGAGCAGGCCGCCGAAGAAGAGCTGGAGCGCATTGCGGCAAGAATTCAACGCTTGGGCGCAATCAACCTTGCGGCCATCGACGAGTATCAGCAGCAGTCCGAACGCAAGCGCTATCTGGATGCCCAGGACGCCGATCTGGTGGAGGCCCTGGAAACCCTGGAAAACGTGATTCGCAAGATCGACAAGGAAACCCGCAATCGATTCAAAGATACCTTTGATCAGATCAACGGCGGTTTGCAGGCACTCTTTCCAAAAGTTTTCGGTGGCGGCAGCGCTTATTTGGAACTGACGGGCGAAGATCTACTCGATACAGGGGTAACGATCATGGCGCGTCCTCCCGGGAAGAAGAACAGCACCATTCATTTGCTCTCGGGGGGCGAAAAGGCATTGACTGCCTTGGCCCTGGTATTCGCCATCTTCAAGTTGAATCCGGCGCCATTCTGCATGCTCGATGAAGTTGACGCGCCGCTGGATGACGCTAACGTTGGACGCTATGCAAGATTGGTTAAAGAGATGTCGCAGACTGTGCAGTTCATCTATATCACCCACAACAAGATCGCCATGGAAATGGCCGATCAGTTGATGGGGGTGACGATGCACGAACCCGGTTGTTCGCGCCTGGTAGCCGTGGATGTCGAGGAGGCGATGGCGATGGTGGACGCTTGAGTCCGGGCGACTAAGGCGACTATTGGACGGCAAGTCGGGGGATTTTTCCCATTACCAAGCTGGCCAATCGACATATTGGCCGTAACCGTTGCGACAGACGGTGTAAAGTTGCCTTTGGTCGTGCTAGTTTAATGTCAATTTTTCCTATGCGTGGGCAAAACGCCATTCAGAACATAGAGTTGGCGCCACGTTTTAAAGCGGTTTGCAGATTGTAAACCCCTTATTTTTCAGCATTTTTTATAGAGGCACGGGATTACATGGAAATCGGTCTGCGCGAGTGGCTGATCGTCATCGGCATTATTGTTATCGCCGGTATTCTTTTTGATGGCTGGCGGCGTATGCGCGGCGGCAAGGGGAAGTTGAAGTTCCGTCTTGATCGAAGTCTTTCCAATCTGCCGGACGATGAAGGCAGTGCCGAACTCCTGGGTCCGCCTCGGGTGCTGGATACTCATAAAGAACCGCAACTGGACGAGCACGATCTGCCGTCGGTGAGCATGCCTGCCCGCGAGCCTCGGGATAGTTCTTCGTCCAAGCGCGGCAAGCGTGGGGGCGAGCCTCATCAGGGTGACCTCAATCTGGACCTGGATCTGGATAGCGGCCCAAGCTTCAGTAGCCGCGACGATGACTTCCCGGCGGATGAAGGCAAGGCTGCCGGTCACAGCGACAAGGAACAGCCGCAGGCCGAAGAAGTGCTGGTGATCAGTGTGATCTGCCGCGACAGCGCTGGTTTCAAAGGCCCGGCACTGTTGCAGAACATCCTTGAAAGTGGCCTGCGTTTTGGCGAGATGGATATCTTCCACCGCCACGAAAGCATGGCGGGCAATGGCGAAGTGCTTTTCTCCATGGCCAATGCGGTCAAGCCCGGCGTGTTCGATCTGGATGATATCGATCACTTCAGCACTCCGGCAGTGAGCTTCTTCCTCGGCTTGCCTGGCCCGCGTCACCCGAAGCAAGCCTTCGACGTGATGGTGGCGGCGGCGCGCAAGCTGTCCCAGGAGCTCAATGGCGAACTCAAGGACGACCAGCGCAGCGTGCTGACTGCCCAGACCATCGAGCACTACCGCCAGCGTATCGTCGAATTCGAGCGCCGCGCTCTGACCCAGAAGCGCTAAGCTTCCACAGTCAGCTCCTCTCGCAGGAGCTGACTGTGCAGGAACTGGCTTGCCAGCGAAGCCCATGCCCCCATCTTCAGATCGAGCAGCCTAGGCTGCTCTTTTGCTTTATGAGAGAACCCCCATGACCGCCGCTGAAACCCGCATTCTTGAGCTGCGCGCCGAGCTGGACCAACACAACTACCGTTACCACGTACTGGACGAACCGAGCATTCCGGACGTCGAGTACGACCGCCTGTACCACGAACTCAAGGCCCTGGAGGCCGAGCACCCGGAGCTGGTCACCAGTGACTCTCCAACCCAGCGTGTGGGCAGCGCGGCGCTCTCGGCCTTCACCCAGGTGCGCCATGAAATCCCCATGCTCAGCCTGGGTAACGCCTTTGAAGAAGTCGACATGCGCGAGTTTGATCGCCGGGTCAACGAGGGCCTGGACCTGCCGGCGGGCGATCTGTTCGGTGGTGGCGCGGCGGTGGAGTACAGCTGCGAGCCCAAGCTCGACGGCCTGGCGGTCAGTCTGCTGTATCAGGACGGCGTGCTGGTCCGGGGCGCCACCCGTGGCGACGGCACCACCGGCGAAGACATCAGTGTCAACGTGCGTACCGTGCGCAACATTCCGCTCAAGCTGCAAGGCAGCGGCTGGCCGGCGACCCTGGAAGTGCGCGGCGAAGTCTTCATGTCCAAGGCCGGTTTCGAGCGCCTGAACGCGGCGCAACTGGAGTCGGGCGGCAAGACCTTCGCCAACCCGCGCAATGCGGCGGCGGGTAGCCTGCGCCAGCTGGACTCGAAGATCACTGCCAGCCGGCCGCTGGAGTTCTGCTGCTACGGCCTGGGCCAAGTCAGCGCCGACATTGCCGACACGCATATCGGCAACCTGGAGCAACTCAAGCAGTGGGGCATGCCCATCAGTCGTGAGCTGCGCCTGGCCAAAGGGGTTGATGAATGCCTGGACTATTACCGTGAGATCGGCGAGCGGCGCAATGCGCTGCCCTATGAGATCGACGGTGTGGTGTTCAAGGTCAACAGCATCGCCTCTCAGCGTGAACTGGGCTTCCGTGCCCGGGAGCCGCGTTGGGCCATTGCCCATAAATTCCCGGCCATGGAAGAACTCACCGAGTTGCTGGATGTGGAATTCCAGGTCGGCCGCACTGGCGCCGTGACGCCAGTGGCGCGCCTGAAGCCCGTCAAGGTGGCGGGAGTCACTGTGTCCAACGCTACCTTGCACAATATGGATGAGGTGGCGCGCCTGGGGCTGATGATCGGCGACACGGTGATCATCCGCCGCGCCGGTGACGTGATCCCGCAAGTGGTGCAGGTGGTCGTTGAGCGTCGACCTGAAAACGCCCGGCCGGTACAGATTCCGCAAAGCTGCCCAGTCTGTGGCTCTCATGTCGAACGCACGCAACTGGTCAAGCGCAGCAAGGGCCGGGAAACCGTCAGCGAAGGCGCGGTGTATCGTTGCGTCGGTCGCCTGGCCTGCGGTGCCCAGCTCAAGCAGGCGATCATCCACTTCGTTTCCCGTCGAGCCATGGACATCGAAGGCCTGGGGGACAAGACCATCGAGCAACTGGTGGACGAAAAGCTCATTGCTTCGCCTGCGGATCTCTATCAGCTCAAGTACGAACAGATCATCGATCTGGAAGGTTTTGCCGAGGTTTCCAGCAACAAGCTGCTCAAGGCCATCGAGGACAGCAAGCGTCCGGCCCTGGCTCGCTTCATCTATGCCTTGGGCATTCCTGATGTGGGTGAGGAAACCGCCAAGGTCCTGGCCCGTTCCCTGGGAACCCTGGAGCGGGTCCAGCAAGCTTTGCCCCAGGTGCTGACCTACCTGCCGGATGTGGGGCTGGAAGTGGCCCACGAGATTCACAGCTTCTTCGAAGACAGTCATAACCGGAGCGTGATTGGTGCCTTGCTGGCCGAGGATCAATGCGGCCTGGTGTTGCAGGATCAGGGCGAGCTGGGGGCAGAGTTTGCCGCCAGCACCACGTTGGGCGGCATGCTCGACAAGCTCAATATCCCCTCGGTGGGGCCGGGTGCGGCGCAGAAACTGGCAGACAAGTTCGGTTCCCTGCAGGGCGTGATTGCGGCTGACTGGCTGGATATGCGCCAGGCCCTGCCGGAGAAGCAGGCCAAGTCGGTGCGGGAGTTCTTCGACAACCCGGCCAATGCCCGGTTGGCCCAGGCCATCGAAGAGCAGCTCAAGGCCTTTGGCATGCATTGGCAGAGCGAAAAGAAGGTGGTCGAAGGCCTGCCGTTGGCTGGCAAGACCTGGGTGCTCACCGGCTCCCTGGAGTTGATGAGTCGCGATGTGGCCAAGGAAAAGCTGGAAAGCCTGGGGGCCAAGGTGGCGGGGTCCGTTTCGGCGAAAACCCACTGCGTCGTCGCCGGCCCCGGAGCCGGTTCCAAACTGGCCAAGGCCAATGAGCTGGGGCTCAAGGTCCTGGATGAAGCGGCCTTTGTCGCCTTTCTCGTCGACCACGGCATCCCCATCCCCGCGTGATCCTTGGGAGCCGGCTGGGCAGCGATGGTTTCGCCAGCAAGCCGGCTCCTGACAGGCCGAGGGAACGATGAGGCCGCCAGGATGATCTAGTCTTGGCAAGCCCCAGGGAGGATGCGTCATGTACCGTTTCTTCGAGCAGCTCAGTTCCCGGATCGCCGCGCCCTTCGTCGGTGACCGCTCACGCAACAGCAAACTCTGGTCATGCCGCTGTGGGCAGTCGCTGTTCTTTCGCAACAGCCAGTGCCTGGCGTGCTCTGCCTTGCTCGGTTATGCGCCGCAATCAGGCTGTCTGTCGTCCCTGCAGCCAGGGCCCGCCGCCGGGACCTGGGTGTTGGATGCCGAGCCTGATGCGGGGGCGTTCAAGCGCTGCGCCAACCTCGACACGCCCGCCGCTTGTAACTGGCTGTTGCCGGCCCACCTGACCGGCAATCTGTGCGTAGCCTGCAGCCTCAACCGCACCATCCCCGACTTGTCCGTCCCGGAGAATCCGGAGCGCTGGCGCAAAGTGGAAATCGCCAAGCGCCGCCTGGTCGCCCAACTGATCGCCCTCGGGCTGCAAGTGATCCCCAAGAGCGACGACGAAGCGCGGGGCCTGGCTTTCGACTTCCTTGGTGTTGATCTTGAGGGAAGGACGCCCATTACCGGACATGCCAATGGCCTGGTCACCCTGGATATCAAGGAAGCCGATGATGCCCATCGCGAGCGGGTGCGGGCGCAGATGCATGAACCTTACCGCACCCTGCTTGGGCACTTTCGCCATGAAGTGGGGCACTACTACTGGGATCGGCTGATTGCCAACAGCCCCTGGCTGGAGTCGTTTCGCAGCTTGTTCGGCGACGAGCGCTACAGCTACGCCGAGGCTCTGGAGCAGCACTATCAGCAGGGTGCGCCAAACGGCTGGCAGCAAAGCCACGTCAGCGCCTACGCCACCATGCACCCCTGGGAGGACTGGGCGGAAACCTGGGCTCACTACCTGCACATGATGGACGCGGTGGACACCGCCCTGGGCTTTGGCATGAGTGCCCGCGACGTCGATCTCGACTACCAGCCGTTTCCCCTGAGCAGCCTGTACGACCCGCAGCATCCTGGCGGACCGGCGTTCCTGGCCTTCATCAACGCTTGGATCGAATTGGCTGGCATGCTCAACGAACTGTCCCGCAGCATGGGCCAGCCGGATTTCTACCCCTTCATCCTGCCGCCGGCGGTGATTGCCAAGCTGCATTTCATTCATTTGGTGATCCAGCAAGAAGGCGGCCGTGCCGACGAAGTGCTGTCCCTGGACTGACTCCACCGTCCTTCAGGCGATGGGGGAAGACTTTCACCCAGGGGTGTATCCAAGTGCTTGAAGCTCATCGGATTTTTTAATCTGCAACGAGCGGTTGTAAGTTCAACTCAGATAGGTACAATGGCGCGGCTCGCCGTCAGGCGAACGTCGTTATGGTGACCCCATCGGTCCCCCCGCAACGATTACCCGTGAACCTGGTCAGAGCCGGAAGGCAGCAGCCACAGCGGGAACATTGTGTGCCGGGGTGTGGCTGGTGGGGTTGCCTCCAATCTTCAAATGATTCTCTTCTAGCTGTTTTTCACCCTTTGCCATGCGCTGGTGCAAGGCGTGATATATCCATATCGCTTCGATCCTACCTAACGTTGTACCGCCACTCGGCCTAAAGCTTCCGAATCGTGGTGCTGGATCTTATGCGTCCGTCGTTTTCTCAAGCATATCTTTTGCTCCTTGCCAGCTTGTGGCGAGCCTCAGGGGCTTATCCATCGGCAAGAGTTTTTGCTGTCAGTTCAAAAGCGCTGCGCTGCACGTCGGGCTTGAGCGGTCTACGCTGTTTCTCCGAAAGGGAAAGGACCTATAGCAGGTCTTCTGCTTTATCCAACGTAGCTTGAACAAGGAAGTCGATAAGATGGCGCGCCTCACGGATAAGGAATTCAATGCGGCTTTGCCCGTGATGCAAAAACTGTTGTGGGCTGACCAGCAGGACAGGGAGCGCTTGCAGGGGCATGGACTTAACTTGATTCCTGTGAACTTCTACTCGAACACGCCATCGATTTCCGAGACATTCAACTCCTATGAATACCGCGAAGCAGAGCCGCCGTATTTGCACTGTGGAATATTTGATCGGGACAAGCTGCGGGCAGAGCTTGTCGAGTTGATTCGATATGGGGTCGACTTCACTCCGGCGCAAACCGGGGATAAGGAAAACAGTCGTTCGTACTTCTGGAAAAACGGCCAGTTCACAGGCAGTGACGCCATGGCCTACTACGCCTACATACGGCGCATCCGTCCGAGGAACATTGTCGAGATCGGCAGTGGTTTTTCTTCGCTGATTGCCTTGGAGGCATTGTCCAGGAACGCGGTCGGGCGGTTGCATTGCATCGAGCCCTTCCCGCGGCCGTTCATTGCTGCGCTGGGGGCCGAGGGTGCACTTGAGTTGCAGGTAAGGCCGGCTCAGGAACTGACGGTCGAGTGCCTGAACGCCATTCTGCAAGATGGCGATATCCTTTTTATCGACTCCACGCATACGGTGAAGACCGGTAGCGACTGCCTGCACATTTACTTGCGCCTGCTGCCGAAAATAACCAAGAAGATCTTTGTCCATGTGCATGATGTCTTTCTTCCCTTTGCGCTGCCGCAGAGTTGGGTGATTGATCATCAGATCTATTGGACCGAGCAGTATCTTCTGCTTGCGTTGTTGATTGATAACCCGCGAACCCGGCTGTTGTATGGCAATGCCTATCACAAGCACTTCAATGACGACCTGTTGAGCGAATTCATGTACGGCCGATCCGTTAGTGGTGGCGCCAGTTTCTGGTTTGAGTTTGATGGGCGCAGGGAAGGCGCGTAGCGCCATCTACGGCCTCTTCAAAGACTGCTTCTGCGACCTGGAGGATTCCAAGGGGTGCCTATCGAAGTTAAGCTCTCGCGTTTTTTTGCTACCAGGGACGGAGTGCCAATGGCGCTGACCAGTAAAATCTGTGCGTATGACAATCACTGGCCTGCGGCCTTCGCTGCCGAGCAAGCGCGTATCGCCCAGGGCTTGGGCGTCGAGCTAGTGGATATTCAGCATGTGGGCAGCACGGCTGTTCCAGGGCTGGCGGCCAAGCCGGAAATCGATCTTTTGGCCGTGGTCGTGGAGCACCGGGATGAGGCTGCGCGCAATGCCTTCATGGCGACCCTGGGCTATGTCCGGGGCAGTGATCTGTCCCCGGGGCATCACTTTTACCGCCGCGATGTCGAGGGTGTGCGCACCCACAAAGTGCATGTCTGCATCTGTGGTCATGAGCAGATCGGGCGCATGCTGCGTTTTCGTGATCTGTTGCGTCAGGACAGCGGCATCCGTCAGCAATATCAGGATCTTAAGCTTCGGCTTGAAGCCGGCAATCGCGAGGGCATTGGCGAGTATCTCGCGCAAAAGGCGCCCTTCATCGATGCGGTGATGGATGGCCTGTCGCAGTGATGCGCGCTGGCTAGATAGCTGCCCGCAGTTCTCGGGGCGAAAGCCCGTAATGCTTGCGAAAGCGCACCGCAAAACGTGATGCCGAGGCGTAGCCGCTGGCTGCGGCGATTTCACCGATGGGGCGTGGCGTGGTTTGCAGCCACTGCAGGGCCAGGCCCAGCCTGACGTTCTCGAGGATGTTGCTGAAGCTGTCGTTCTCGTTCGCCAGCTGGCGACGCAATGTGGAAGCCCCAAGGTTCAGGCGCTCGGCGACGCAGGCTACTGTCCAGTCCCGCGCCGGGTTGCTCATGAGGATCTGTTGCACCCGTTCGCACAGTGGGTCGTGACGATCCAGCAGCAATGGGCCGGCCCAGCCGCCAAGGGCCAGGGCCAGCAGCACCGCTTCGCCGTAGTGGCTGCGCAGGGCGTCCGGTGCATCGCTGGCAATGCACTCCAGCAGGTTGTCCCAGGCCAGGGCGGTGTGCCGCTCCAGGGGGACGCAGAGCTCCGCGCCGCTGCGCCCGGGACGGGTAATGATCTGCTGGCGGTAGCGCAGGCTGAACGCCCGCAAGGCCGGGGCAGGAAAGGTCACGACATCGGCGATGTAGTGACCCTGCGCGCCCGGATAGTTGCTGATGCCCACTTCGCGTCCCGCCGGCAGCAGGATCAGGTGCTGGCCGCCCACGCGCATCTGGCGGTCGTCCCACTCCATGCGTTTCTCGCCCTGGCGCACCCGGCACAGAGCACTGACGAAAATCGGTACCCGTTGCAGGGCATGGGCTTGCCGGGCGCGGATGACGCAGGTGTCGATACGGCTTTCATGATGCTGCAGGCCAGCAGGGGCATTCATCGTTACTAGCGTCCGTAAGTAGCGGTCAGTGTGGTCTTGGCCAAGGCGTTGGCGTTGAGCATGTAGCCCACCAATGCACCGCTGGCCTGGGCATCGAGGGGCAGTTTATCCACCTTCAATGCCCAGACGGTGAACTGATAGCGATGCGGTTTATCGCCCACTGGCGGGCAGGCGCCGCCAAAGCCGGGTTGGCCGTAATCGGTACGCCCCTGAATGGCGCCGGGCGGCAGTTGCTCGCCGTTGGCGCTACCGGCACCTCTGGGCAATTGCTGGGTGGAAGTCGGGAGGTTGACCAGGGTCCAGTGCCACCAGCCGCTGCCGGTGGGGGCGTCCGGATCATAAACAGTGATGGCAAAGCTTTTGGTGCCCGGTGGGGCATTTTTCCAGGACAGTTCGGGAGAGGTGTTGCCGCCTTCGCAGC
Source organism: Pseudomonas sp. B21-059 (assembly GCF_026016285.1). NCBI lineage: Bacteria > Pseudomonadati > Pseudomonadota > Gammaproteobacteria > Pseudomonadales > Pseudomonadaceae > Pseudomonas > Pseudomonas sp. B21-059. The sequence goes on from NZ_CP087201.1 coordinate 2,101,854, forward strand.
CAAAGCCCTGGAACACTTCACGAGGGCTCAAGGGGTGGCCGTCGCTGATGTCGTGGCTGCTGATGCTGAACTCGGCGGCTTGGGCGCCAAGGCTCAGACCCAAGGAAAGCACGCTGAGTAAAAGTCGGTTTTTCATGAGGGGCTCGTCTGGGTGTTGGTGATGAAAGACGAGTCTATTGGCAGGCTGAGTCCGTTGTTGTGCCGGGGCGCTCGTGCATTGTGCCGAAACGCTCGCCGGCTTGCCGGGAAAGGGCGTCATGCTCCCAGCTGTTCCCGCAACAACTGGGCAAACGCATCCCGTGCACTGTGGCGCTTCACGTCCTGGTGCCAGACAAAGCGGTTGTCCACCGGCAGCAGGTCGCTGAAACGCTGCACGTTCAGGGTCGCCGATTGTGAATAGCGTTCCAGCACACCTTCCGGTATCAGCGAGACGCCGGCACCGACACTGACGCAGCCGATAATGGTGCCCCAGCTGGCATACCCGGTAATGGGCAGGTTCAGGCCGTGCCTGGCCAGCCAGGTTTCCAGGGCGCGGCGATAGGGGCAGCCCGGTGGCCACATGAACAGATTCTGCCCCTGCAAATCGCTGGCGCTGCGGATGGGGGCGGTGCCTGCACTGGAAATCAGCACCAGTGGCTCGTGGTAGAGCACGGTTTGCTGAAGCTTGGGCGGCAAGGTATCGATGGCCACCAGGGCGCCGTCGATACGCTGGTGTTGCAGTTCTTCAAAGAGTTGCGACCAGGTGCCGGTTACCAGTTCCACGTTCACTTTGGGGTAGCGTCGGTGGTATTGCGCCAGCAGCGGTGGCAGGCGGCCGCCAGCGCAGGACTCGATCGAGCCCAGGCGCAGCAATCCGCTGGGCTCCGCCTGGCTGTCCACGGCGCGTTTGGCTTCGTCGACCAGAGCCAGGATTCGCTCGCTGTAGCCGAGGAATATTTCCCCGGCCGGGCTGATCTTCAGCCCGCGCCCGACCCGGGTAAACAGCGGGGTACCGAGTTCGCTCTCCAGCTGCTTGAGGCGGTTGGTGATATTAGAGGGCACGCAATGCAATTGCTCGGCCGCGCGGGCAATGCTGCCGGAGCGGGCCACGGCTTTCACCATCTTCAGTTGGGTCAGTTCCATTGCTCATTTCCAGTGAGGGGTAGCCTCAGTATCGGTTAGTTGTGGTGAGTTATGGGGGGCGAGAGACTGCGTTTCTTCTTATTGTCTGGATGCCTGTGCCGTGAAGCGCTTACCTGGGTTCAAGCTATTGCTGGCTACCGCTGCGGTCATTCTGTGCTGGGCCTATTCACCGGTGGGTATCCATATTGGCCTTGAGGGCTACAGTCCGGGGCATCTGGCGCTGCTGCGCTTCCTGATCGCTTCGCTGTTCATGGCGGCAATGGCAGTGGCGTTGAAAATATCCCTGCCGCGCTGGCGTGATCTGCCTTGGCTGCTGGTGCTGGGGTTCTTTGCCATCACCCTGCATCACGTCAGCCTCAATTATGGTCAGCAGGGCTTGAGTGCCGGCGCGTCGAGCGTGCTGGCGCAGTCGGCACCGATCTTCAGCACGCTGATCGCCTTTTTCTGGCTCAAGGAGCCGGTCAGTGGTTGGCGCTGGGGCTGCGTGGGGCTGGGTTTGCTTGGAGCGGTGCTGGTGGTGGCGGCCGACAAGGGGCTGGGCTCGGTCGAACCGCGCGGATTGCTGGTGTTGTTGGCGGCTTTTTCCTGGGGGTTGTACTTCGTTTTGCAACGGCGCTTTTCCGGGCACTACGGCGTGTTGACCACGGTGTGCTACATGGTTTGGGGCGGTACGTTGCTGTTGTCGGTGTACGCACCCGGGTTGCCCGAGGCGGTGGCACAGGCGTCGTGGCGGGTGAATCTGGCGGTGCTGTTGCTGGGGTTGTTTCCCAGTGCTTTGGCCTATCTGGCCTGGGCTTACGTATTGGAGCGGGTGGAGGTCAGTCGGGCGTCGATCGCCATGTATCTGATTCCACCGACGGCGATGCTGCTGGCTGCGATGGTCCTGGGAGAGCGGGTGCAATCTTCTGTGGTGCTGGGGGCGGCCGTGGTGCTGGGCAGTGTGATGGCCATGCAACTGGAAGGGCGTTGGCGGCTGCGGGCCTTGCCGGCGAAGGAGCGAGATGTGCAGGTAAAACAGGGTGGTTGATAAGCTGCAACGCCCCCTCATCATGCGGGGGCGTTGCACCTTGCAGTCAGCCTTTTTTCTTGAACAGCCGGCCGGCGAACGCGGCAAGTGCGAGCACGCCGATGACAATGAACTTCTTGCCGGCCAGGAGCAGTACCCCCAGCTTGGCGAACAAGCCAGCCTTGCTGGCCAGGCCTCCGGCCACCAGGGCGGCCAGGCCATAGGAGGCCAGTTTGTCGGTGCTGGGATTGTAGTCGGCGTAGCGGTTGCCATCGGTGAAGTTGGTGAAGGCCAGGACCTTGGGAATTTCGCGCTTGATAGTTGCCAGGTCGTCCATGGAGGCGACCGCGTTGAGTTCCAGCACGCCTTCGCGCCCCAGTACGCGGATGCTGTAGTTCAGGGTGTGGCTCTCGGCGCCTTCAGCCTTGAGTTCGCGGGCCCAGTACATTTTGTGGGATTGCGCGTCATAGCTTGGCTGTTCGGCCCAGCCCAGCAAGTGGATGGCGCCGTAGCCCTGTTCCTTGCGTTGCTTATTGTCTTCCTCGTCCGCTTCCTGCATTTGCTTGAGCAGGTCCTGATAATCGATTTTCGCCGCGTCGTCATCGGAAATGTGGCCGTCATTCTTGTAGCTGATGATCACGCCCCAGCCTTCGGCGGACAGCGGGCTGACTGCGCTGGGCACGATCATACCCAGGGTGGTGAAGCCGGGTGGGTTGCCCCAGCCCTCGGTCAGCAGCTTCTCGGTGTCCTTGGGGTTGAGGTAGTAGAACTCCTGGCTCAGGTCGAGGCTGGCGATATCACCGGGCAGCTTGACGTTGCCGTGGTGTGGGGAGAGCGAGGCGAGAAACTGTTCGGCGGTCTGGGGTTCGGCGTCCTTGCTCTCGTTCGGCGCGGCGGCAAAGGCAAGGAGGGGCGTGGCGCAGAGGACGGCCATCGCCATGAGGAGGCGCAGGTACTTCATCGTATTCCCTTACAAATTGTGACAAGTCGGCGGGGAGGATAGCGATGAGTGTTGGAGGGCTCAATGAGGTGTTTCTAGTAATCTCTCAGCGCTGGCGGGGAAGGCGCTGGTATAGCGCCTCTGTTGGGGCATGGATTCAGTCGACAGTGAGATAGAGCACGCGCAAGCGATGTCCGTCCGGATCAAGGGCGAGCAGGGTGTAGCCGAAGTCCATCTGGGTGGGGGGCTGGGCGATGGTCATGTCCAGCGCTTGCCAGTGGCGATGCAGTTCGTCCACGGCTTCTCGACTGTCCACGGCCCAGCCCAGTTCGCCGCCACCACCGGTTGATTGGGCGCTCGGTTCAACCGTGTGCCGGGACCAGAGGCCGAGCTTGATCCCCGAGTCGAGGATGAACAGGGCGAAGGATGGGGATGATTCCACCGGCTGTTTGTCCAGCAGGCGGCTGTAGAACTCTGCACTGAGGGGCGGGCTGTCCACATAAAGCAGGAAGTAGGTGTTACTGATCATGACGACTCCAGGGGCCTTTGGGCTGTGCTGTGGGCACAAGCTTATGGGCTGGGTCTGTCAGTTCCTGTCAGGAGTCGTGGATTAAAAAAGAGGCCAACTTATCAGGGGTGATAAGCGTGCCTCTTCTCGTTGATTTGTTGCGGGGCTCAAGGCTTGGACAAGGCCTGGTCTACCGCTGCTATCAGCTTTCCCAGATCCTTCGGGGTGGCTTTGTGAATGACACCGAACAAATAAGCCCGCTGTTCCTCTTCGTCGCCCAGATCGGCGAAGAAGGCTTTCAGCTTCACTCCCAGTACTTCGGCTAGCAGAAATAGAGCTTCAACGCTGGGGGTGTAGGTGCCGGTTTCGAAGCGGCTGATGGTTTTTGGGTCAAAACCGGTTTTTTCACCTAGTTCAGCCTGAGTAAGCCCCGCTACCTTTCGATAACGCTTGATGGCTGCACCCAAACTTGAAATTTGCATCGCTCAATTCCCATTTAGAATCAAGAACTTAACGATAAATATTGGCATTAGACAACACCATGATTCATCACCTTGCTTTGCAAAATGTGATGCATTTCGTAGAATCGGCGCTTCGGACAGGTATTTGGTGATCTAGTTTCAGAGGGCAGGTTTATGAAACAAGAAATCATTGCATTTCCCTTGTTCACCTAAACCGAGGACTTGGCAGAGGCTCGACCGTCTCGTAAATCCCGCCAACGCACCGTCCGCCGTCCCCCACCTGACGCCTTATCTGATCCTAGTTGATCTTCGTCGAATCGACGGTCAACTGCCGCGCAAACCGCTGTACGGCTGCAATCAGGGCGATCCTTTCGATTGAGTCGTACCGCCAGGAAAGTACATTTCGAATCAACCTGTTGCCGGCTTCCCGGTGCTGTTGATCGCAGGCTGTCTATGGAGTTCTAAAGTGCGTCTCAATTTGCCGGTCACCTCTGTTGAGCAGACCTTTCCCGACCAGCAGCGGCTCATATCCGCCACCGATACCAACAGCCACATCACCTACTGCAATGCCGAATTCGCCGCGATGAGTGGTTTCAGCCAGGCCGAGCTGATTGGCAGCACCCATAACCTGGTGCGTCACCCGGATATGCCGGCGGCGGTGTTCGAGTCGATGTGGGGGTATCTCAAGGCAGGGCAGAGCTGGATGGGCGTGGTGAAGAACCGCTGCAAAAACGGCAATTTCTACTGGGTCAGCGCCTATGTCACGCCCATCCTCGAAGAGGGTCGACTGGTGGGGTATGAGTCGGTGCGGGTCAAGCCGACCCGGGAGCAAGTGAACCGCGCTGAAATCCTCTATGCGCGACTGCGTGCTGACAAGGCACCGGTCTCGGCCTGGCGGCACCTGGAGGCAGCAGCCAGGCCATTGCTGTTGCCGGTAGCGGTAGCGGTGGGTTGCCTGGCGGCATTCACCTGGTTGCCGACGCTGCTGGCCCAGGTGCTGACGGTCACGGGGTTCGTGGGGGTCGGGCTGATGGCCCAGCGCCGTTTGGGGCAGCAGCTCAAGCAGATTGTCCGTAGCACTCCAAACACCTTTGCCGATCCGATCTGTGCCCTGGCTTACAGCGACGCGCTGGGGCCGGCGGCGCAGTTGCAACTGATCCTGGCCAGTGAAGAGGCGCGGCTGAAAACCGCCTTGACCCGACTCAGCGACCTGGCTCGACAGATGGCTACGGCGGCGGCCGACTCCAGTCAGTTGTCCAGCCGCACTGAGTCGGCGCTGCTGGAGCAGCGAGCGGAGACCGACATGACGGCCGCTGCCATGACCCAGATGGCCGCTTCGATCACCGAGGTTGCCGAACACGTACAGCACACCGCCAGTGAGGCTCACACTGCCAACCTGCTGGCCCAGCAAGGCAGCCAGGTGGCGGGCACTTCCCGTGACGCCATCCAGTTGCTGGCCCGCACTGTTACCCAGATCAATCAGGCGGTGGGTGACCTGGCCGGGCAGACCCAGGACATCATGGTGGCGGCGAGCATGATCCAGGCGATTGCCGACCAGACCAACCTGCTGGCCTTGAACGCAGCCATCGAAGCCGCTCGGGCCGGAGAGCAGGGGCGCGGGTTTGCCGTGGTGGCCGATGAGGTGCGCGCTCTGGCCGGTAAGACTCGTGAGTCCACCCAGCAGATCCAGGGCATCATCCAGAGCCTGCGGGCCGGTGCCGATGAGGCGGTGCAGATCGCCAGCCTGGGCATCGAGGAAGCCGAGCAAGGGGTGCAGCAGGTCTTGCAGGCGCAGCAAGCCTTGCAGGGCATAGGCGCCGCGGTGGAGCGTATCACTGACATGAGTCAGCAGATGGCTGCGGCGTCCCAGGAGCAGTCCCATGTAGCGGAATCGGTTTCCGAACAGATCAACAGTGTCGCCGCCACGGTGCAGCGCACTGCCGAGAATGCCAGCGCCGGAGTCGTTCGCGGCGCGGAGCTGGAAAACATCTCTTCCGGGCTGCGTGCCTTGGTCGAGCGGTTCAACCGCTAGCGACAGTGAGTTCGACTCATGGATGAGAAATACCGCAGGGCCGTCGATGCCGCCGCCATTTTCTCCGAGACAGACCTCGGCGGTTGCATCACCTATGTCAACGACCTGTTCTGCCAGATCTCGGGCTACAGCCGTGAAGAGCTGATCGGAGCCAACCACCGGATGCTCAGTTCGGGGCTGCATCCACCGGAGTTCTTTACCGAGCTGTGGCAGACCATCATCCAGGGGCGGGTGTGGAAAGGCGAGATCTGCAACCGTGCCAAGGACGGCAGCCTGTACTGGGTCGACAGCACCATGGTGCCCCTGGTGGATCAGCGCTCCGGCAAGGTGATGCGCTATGTATCGATCCGCTTCGATGTCAGCGAGAAGCGCCAGTTGCTGCATTCGCTGCAATGGCGGGTTGGGCATGACGTGCTCACTGGTCTGCCCAATCGGGCCTTCCTTTCCGATCTGTTGCACCAGGCGCTGGACTTTTCCCGCCAGGAGAATATTCCCCTGGCGGTATGCATGCTCGATCTGGACGGTTTCAAGGCGGTCAATGATGGCTACGGTCACGCCTGTGGTGACCTGCTGCTGGTGGAAGTGGCTGCGCGCCTGCGTTCGATCATCAGGGGTGAAGATGTGGTGGCACGCCTGGCCGGAGACGAGTTCGTGCTGATCCTGCGTTACGTCAGGGACATGCTGGAGCTACGGGCGGCACTGCAGCGGGTGTTGGCGACCATTTCCCAGCCGTATTCGATCCAGGGCAAGGACATCAATGTGTTTGCCAGCATTGGGGTGACCCTGTTTCCCACCGATAACCATGATGCCGATACCTTGCTGCGCCACGCCGACCAGGCGATGTACGTGGCCAAGCAAAGCGGACGCAATCGCTTCCACCTGTTCGATGTCCTGCGTGATCGCGAAGTGATGGTCACCTACCAGACGGTGGAGCACGTGCGCCAGGCGCTGAACAGCGGCGAGCTGCAGCTGTATTTCCAGCCCAAGGTCAACATGCGCAGCGGCGCGGTGGTGGGGTTTGAAGCCATGTTGCGCTGGCAGCACCCGCAGCGCGGGATGCTGGGTTCCCAGGATTTCCTGCCTCAGGTGGAAGAGACCGACCTCATCGTCGATATCGGCGAGTGGGTCATCGATCAGGTGATGAGTCAGCTGCAACGCTGGCAGGCGGCAGGCCATGTCTGGCCGGTGAGCCTGAACGTCGCGGCCCGGCATTTCCAGCGCACGGATTTTGTCGAGCGGCTCAAGGGGATGCTCGATCGCTACCCGGATGTGTCACCCGTCTTGCTGGATTTGGAGATCGTCGAGTCGGTGGCCATCGACAATATCCAGCGAGTCAGCGATTGCCTCGATGCCTGCCAGGGCTTTGGTGTGCAGTTTTCCCTGGGGGACTTCGGTACTGGGCATTCGTCCCTGAGCTACCTCAAACGTCTGCGTACCCAGACCATCAAGATCGATCGATTGTTTGTCCGCGACATGCTTCACGACCAGGATGACCAGGCCCTGATTCAGGCTCTGGTCGGACTGGCCCGGGCGTTTGGCCGCCAAGTTGTGGCCGAGGGCCTGGAAAGCCTGGCCCATGGTGAGCGATTGATGGCCCTCGGATGTGAGGTGGCCCAGGGTGAGTTCATTGCTGCGCCCATGCCCGCTGACGCCGTGCTGGAGTGGGTAAGCAACTTCGAGCCGCCGCTGCCGTGGCGGTGCGGCACGCTTCAGGGCGACACGGTGTCGGAGGCCTGAGCGCCGGTCTGCGGGTCGACGTAGCGCTGGACGATGGCATCGATCTCGCCGGACATCTTCATCTTCAGCAGGGTCCGCAGAATTCGCTGGGCCGGCACTGCCGGGTCATTGCGCACGTAGCAGCCCACGGCTTGCTCCTGCAGCAGCGCGACGCGGTGCAAGGGTTTGCCGGAGGACTGGGTCTTGTTGAACCAGTCCAGGGTCCACTGGCTGGCGATAGCGTACTGGTAGCGTCCTACCTGGAGCTTTTGCAGGACTTGCTCCTCGTTGCGGGCATCGTCACGAATCAGCTGGGCGCTCTCGAACAGGGGTTGCAGCGAGGTGTAGGTGTAGCTCAGTACGGTGCCGATGTGCTGAGTGGGCAACTGTTGCGGGTTGATCGGCTCATGATGGTAGCGGTTACTGACCAGCAGGTTGCGTTGCACGAACAGCGGTACGCTCCACAGGTAATCCCCGGACAGGTTCGGCAGCCAGGCTTGTGCGGCGAAGCAGCGCACGTCGACTTCGCCCTGGGCCATGGCGTTCTGCACCCGGGCGCGGGCCAGGACGTGGAACTCGGCACGGGTGCCCATATGCCGGGCGAGGCTGTTCATGGTGTCGTAAAGGATGCCGGCGGTGGGTTGCTCGCCATCGACCTCGATGGTCGGCATGGCCCAGCTGTCGGCGATGACAAAGCGTAAAGGCGCTTCGGCGGCTTCCAGGCTGGTGCTCAAGAGTAGCAGGGCGCCCCAGGTCAAATGCATACGGTCTCCCACGGTTCTAACGACCGAGCAATCCTTTGCGAAATGCAGCTTAGACAGATTAGACGAGCGCGCCGGATGCAATTTCGCCCTTGCTCCGCTAGCATTACCGGCTTCCGCTTTCCAGTTGCGACGGTTTTCGATGAGTTATCAGGTTCTTGCACGTAAATGGCGTCCGCGCTCGTTCCGCGAAATGGTCGGCCAGACCCATGTGCTCAAGGCTCTGATCAATGCCTTGGACAGCCAGCGGCTGCACCACGCTTATCTGTTTACTGGCACCCGCGGGGTGGGCAAGACCACCATCGCGCGGATCATTGCCAAATGTCTGAATTGTGAAACAGGCATCACTTCCACGCCGTGCGGCACCTGTTCGGTGTGCTGCGAGATCGACGAAGGACGCTTCGTCGACCTGATCGAGATCGACGCCGCGAGCCGGACCAAGGTCGAGGACACTCGTGAACTGCTGGATAACGTGCAATACGCGCCGAGCCGCGGGCGCTTCAAGGTCTACCTGATCGACGAAGTGCACATGCTTTCCAGTCACTCGTTCAACGCCTTGCTCAAGACCCTTGAAGAGCCGCCACCCTACGTCAAGTTCATCCTCGCAACCACCGACCCGCAGAAGCTGCCGGCGACCATTTTGTCCCGTTGCCTGCAGTTCTCCCTGAAGAACATGACCCCCGAACGGGTGGTCGAGCACCTGAGCCATGTGCTGGGTGTAGAGAACGTGCCGTTCGAAGACGACGCATTGTGGCTGCTGGGCCGCGCCGCCGACGGCTCGATGCGTGACGCCATGAGCCTGACCGATCAGGCCATCGCCTTCGGTGAAGGCAAGGTCATGGCCTCCGACGTGCGAGCGATGCTCGGCACCCTCGATCACGGCCAGGTCTATGACGTTCTCCATGCCCTGATCAATGGTGACGCCAAGGCGTTGCTGGAGGCTGTGCGCCATCTGGCGGAGCAGGGCCCGGACTGGAACGGCGTGCTCTCGGAAATTCTCAACGTGCTGCACCGGGTCGCGATTGCCCAGGCGTTGCCCGAAGGGGTCGACAACGGTCATGGCGATCGTGACCGGGTACTGGCTCTGGCCCAGGCGCTGCCGGCCGAAGACGTACAGTTTTATTACCAGATGGGCCTGATCGGCCGTCGTGATCTACCGTTGGCGCCGGACCCGCGAGGGGGCTTCGAAATGGTCTTGCTGCGGATGCTGGCCTTCCGCCCGGCGGACACCGCGGATGCACCGAGACAGCCGCTAAAGCCAGTGGGGATCAGCCAGGCCACAGTTGATTCCGCCCAAGCCGTGGCGGTACCAGCACCTGCTGTGCCTGTGGCTCCCGTTACTCCTATTGCTAGCGCGCCGGTCGCACCGGCTGCCGCTCCGGCTCCGATTCCAGCTCCGCCGGTCGCGCCTGTACCTGTCGCGCCGCCGGTTGCCGAAGCGCTTGCCGTCGAAGCGGTTGACGTCGAGCCTGGGCCGGAGGCCGCCGAGGAGGTGGTCGACCTGCCTTGGAACGATCCGGTAGCGCCGCAGATCGAGCAGCAACCAGCTGTTGAACCGGTGCTGGACGTGGTGGCCGAACAGCCCGAGCTGACGCCAATGCCAACTCCAACGCCCGACAGCGTGGTGCCGGATGCGCCGGAGTGGGTCAGTGCGCCGGTGCCCGAGCCGAGCGTGGCCGAGGTCGACGCTGCCACCCCGGGCATTGATCTGGACGACGAGCCGCCCCTGGACGAGGACTACATCGAGCCGGACATGGATTCGGCCTACAGCTACCTGGACGAGCTGGCCAGCGAGCACGCCGCCGATCCGGCCCCGGAGCCCGAGCCGGAACCTGCTGCCAAGCCGGCCACTGGCCTGGCTCTGGAGTGGCTGCAACTGTTCCCGAAACTGCCGATCTCCGGCATGACCGGCAGCATCGCCGCCAACTGCACCCTGATGGCCGTAGAGGGTGACAACTGGCTGTTGCACCTGGATCCGGCCCACAGCGCACTGTTCAACGCCACTCAACAGCGCCGGCTCAATGACGCGCTGAACCAGTACCACGGACGTACCCTGACCCTGACCATCGAGCTGATCAAGCCCGAGCAGGAAACCCCGGCCCAGGCCGCTTCGAGGCGTCGGGCCGACCGTCAGCGCGAGGCGGAGGACTCGATCCACGGCGATCCGTTCATCCAGCAGATGGTCCAGGAGTTCGGCGCCGTGGTGCGCCAGGATACTATTGAACCTGTCGAGGCCCTGGCCGCTCAGGGTTGATCACTTAAAGGGCGCCGGACCCTGGGTCGGGCGCTGTTTCAATCCCCGTACTTTGAGGTAATTCCCATGATGAAAGGTGGCATGGCCGGCCTGATGAAGCAGGCACAGCAAATGCAAGAAAAAATGGCCAAGATGCAGGAAGAACTGGCCAACGCTGAAGTCACCGGCAAGGCTGGCGGCGACATGGTCACTGTGGTCATGACCGGTCGTCACGACATCAAGCGTGTGAGCATCGACCCGAGCCTGCTGGAAGGCGTCAGCGAAGATGACCGTGAAGTGCTGGAAGACCTGTTCGCCGCTGCGGTCAATGATGCCGTGCGCAAGATCGAGTCCAACAGCCAGGAAAAAATGTCCGGCATGACTGCCGGCATGCAACTGCCTCCAGGCATGAAACTGCCGTTCTGAGTCGCCCAGGCGCTTCGGATGGACGCAAAAAGCCAGGCCTTGAGCCTGGCTTTTTTTATCCTGTCGATAAGCACTGCGCTGTTCGTGGGAGCTGGATTGCGGGCGAAGGCCGCCGCCGATCCGTCTGTAGAAACATCGAACGCCACGGCCCTCGTGGGGTCTGCACCCTATACAGTCCTTTCCAACCCTCGATACAGGAGTGTCTGTGATGTCGCAAACATTGACCCTCAACCAGCGTGTGGTGCTGGTCTCTCGTCCCCAGGGTGCACCGGTCCCTGAGAACTTCCGTCTGGAGCGGGTCGCCTTGCCGGAGCTGGCGGACGGCCAAGTCCTGCTGCAGACCCTCTACCTGTCCCTGGACCCCTACATGCGCGGCCGCATGAGTGACGCGCCGTCCTACGCCGCACCGGTGGAAATCAATGAAGTCATGACCGGTGGCGCGGTGAGTCGGGTCGAGCGTTCGCTGAATCCAAAGTTCCAGGAAGGCGATCTGGTCGTGGGGGCCACTGGCTGGCAGAGCCACTGCATCAGTGATGGTCGTAACCTGATTCCGGTGCCTTCCGGCCTGCCCAGCCCCTCCATGGCCTTGGGCGTGCTGGGCATGCCCGGGATGACTGCCTACATGGGGCTGATGGACATCGGTCAGCCCAAGGCCGGGGAAACCCTAGTGGTGGCTGCGGCGTCCGGCGCTGTGGGCTCGGTGGTAGGGCAGGTGGCCAAACTCAAGGGGCTGCGGGTGGTGGGTGTGGCCGGTGGCGCGGACAAGTGCCGCTACGTGGTCGAGGAACTGGGTTTCGACGCCTGCATCGATCACAAGGGCGCCGATTTTGCCGCTGAGCTGGCCCAGGCCTGCTTCAAGGGCGTGGACATCTATTTCGAGAACGTCGGTGGCAAGGTGTTCGATGCCGTGCTGCCCTTGCTCAATCCTAAGGCGCGCATTCCCCTGTGCGGGTTGATCGCTCAGTACAATGCTCAGGAACTGCCGCCAGGCCCGGACCGTCTGCCGCTGTTGCAGCGCGCCTTGTTGACCAAGCGGGTGCGGATCCAGGGCTTTATCGTCTTCGACGACTATGGTGACCGGCATCCAGAATTCATCAAGGCCATGGCGCCCTGGGTGCGCGAAGGCAAGGTCAAGTTCAAGGAAGATGTGGTCGAAGGCCTGGAGCAGGCGCCTGAAGCCTTCATCGGCCTGCTGGAGGGGCGCAACTTCGGCAAGCTGGTGGTCAAGGTTGCCGCGCACGCGAGTATTTGACGCTACCCTGAGGCGCGGGTATAAACCGCGTCTCGTCGTTTTGTCGGACCTTTGCCCATGAGCTTCAGCCCCCTGATTCGCCAACTGATCGATGCCCTGCGCACCTTGCCGGGCGTGGGTCAGAAAACCGCCCAGCGCATGGCCTTGCAGCTGCTTGAACGTGATCGCAGTGGTGGTTTGCGCCTGGCCCAGGCCTTGAGCCAGGCCATGGAAGGGGTGGGGCATTGCCGTCAATGCCGGACTCTGACTGAAGACGAGCTGTGCCCGCAGTGTGCCGACCCGCGTCGCGACGACAGCTTGCTCTGCGTGGTGGAAGGACCGATGGATGTGTACGCGGTGGAACAGACCGGCTATCGCGGTCGATATTTCGTGCTCAAGGGGCACTTGTCACCGCTGGACGGTCTAGGGCCCGAAGCGATCGGTATTCCGCAGTTGCTGGCACGGATCGAGGAGCAAGGCAGCTTCAGCGAAGTGATCCTGGCCACCAACCCGACCGTGGAAGGCGAGGCTACTGCGCACTACATCGCCCAGCTGCTGACCAACAAAGGCCTGATCACTTCGCGTATCGCCCACGGCGTGCCTCTGGGTGGCGAGCTGGAGCTGGTGGACGGCGGCACCCTGGCCCATTCCTTCGCCGGTCGCAAGCCCATAGCGCTTTAATGCGGTAGGAGCCGGCTTGCCGGCGAAAGACCCGCCACACATTTTCTTGAAAACCAAGCAAGCGCTTGGTAAGTTCCCTCGACCCTTCAGAGGAGCTTGCCGATGTCTGCCTGCCAGGAATACTTCGACCCCAGCCACCAGTTGGTCCGTGACAGCGTGCGACGTTTCGTCGAACGGGAAATTCTCCCCGAGATCGATCAGTGGGAGGAGGCTGAAAGCTTCCCCCGCGAGCTGTATCTCAAGGCCGGTGCGGCAGGGATTCTGGGGATCGGCTATCCCGAAGCCCTGGGGGGCAGTCACGAAGGTGACCTGTTCGCCAAGATCGCCGCCAGTGAAGAGCTGATGCGCAGCGGTTCCGGCGGGCTGGTGGCAGGGCTGGGCTCCCTGGATATCGGCCTGCCGCCCATCGTCAAATGGGCTCGATCCGAAGTGCGGGACCGAGTGGCGCCCCAAGTGCTGTGCGGCGAGAAAATCTGCGCTCTGGCGGTGACAGAGCCCAGTGGTGGCTCTGACGTGGCCAACCTGCAAACCCGCGCCGTGCGTGACGGCGATCATTATCGGGTCAGCGGCAGCAAGACCTTTATCACCAGCGGCGTACGCGCCGACTTCTACACCGTTGCGGTGCGTACCGGTGAGCCCGGTTACGGCGGCATCAGCTTGCTGCTGATCGAAAAGGGCACGCCGGGCTTCACCGTGGGGCGACAGCTGAAAAAGATGGGCTGGTGGGCCTCGGACACTGCCGAGCTGTTCTTTGACGATTGCCGGATACCGGTGGGCAATCTGATCGGTGCCGAGAACATGGGTTTTGCCTGCATCATGGGCAATTTCCAGAGCGAACGCCTGGCCCTGGCGCTGATGGCCAACATGACGGCGCAGATGGCCCTGGAGGAAAGCCTGAAGTGGGCTCGCGAGCGCGAGGCGTTCGGCAAGCCCATCGGCAAGTTCCAGGTGCTCAAGCATCGTCTGGCGGAGATGGCTACGGCTCTGGAAGTCTCGCGGGAGTTCACCTATCGCCAGGCGGCGAAGATGGCCGCGGGCAAGAGTGTGATCAAGGAGATTTCCATGGCCAAGAACGTTGCCACCGATACCGCCGACCGTATTACCCATGATGCGGTGCAGATACTCGGTGGCATGGGCTACATGCGCGAGAGCCTGGTGGAGCGCCTGTATCGCGACAACCGTATTCTCTCGATCGGCGGCGGCACTCGCGAGGTGATGAACGAAATCATCAGCAAGCAGATGGGCCTGTAGAAACCTGCTTGCTGGTGAATACGCGGGTAGACCCTAGCGCTCAGTCAGCGAGAACTGCGTCAGGCAGAAGGTTGGGATGCCCATGTCTTCCAGTTTCTGCGAGCCGCCCAGCTCCGGCAGGTCGATGATGGCGGCGGCCTCGTAGATCTTCGCCCCCATGCGCCGTACCAGATTGGCTGCGGCGATCAGGGTACCGCCGGTGGCGATCAGGTCATCGAACATCAGTACCGAATCGCCTTCGCACAGACTGTCGGCGTGGACTTCGAGAAAGGCTTCGCCGTATTCGGTCTGATAGCCCTCGGCGAGCACGTCCGCAGGCAGCTTGCCCTGTTTGCGAAACAGGATCAGCGGCTTATTCAGTTGGTAGGCGATGATCGAGCCGATCAGGAAGCCCCGGGCATCCATGGCACCGATGTGGCTGAAGTCTTCTTCGACATAACGCTGGGCGAAACTGTCGGCCACCAGGCGCAAGGCCCGGGGAGACTGGAACAGAGGGGTAATGTCGCGGAAGATCACGCCCGGTTTCGGGAAGTCGATGACAGGGCGGATCAGGGATTTGATGTCGAAGGAATCGAAGGCCATCTTCAGGTGTCCTGGCGGGCAAATAGGCCGCGCCAGTATACCCGCGACCGAGCGGCTTGGCTCAGTCGCAAGTGCTGCGGTTCAGCCGTCTACCGAGCCGCCGGCCAGGGCGCAGAGCTGGATCGGATCGAGGATGTGCACTTCCTTGCCTTCGGCGGCAATCAGTTCGTTCTGCTGGAAACGGGTGAACACCCGGGATACGGTTTCCACCGCCAGGCCCAGGTAGTTGCCAATTTCGTTGCGCGACATGCTCAAGCGGAACTGGTTGGCCGAGAAGCCCCGTGCGCGGAAACGTGCGGAGAGGTTGACCAGGAAGGTAGCGATGCGCTCGTCTGCGGTCTTTTTCGACAGCAGCAGCATCATCTGCTGATCGTCACGGATTTCACGGCTCATGACTCGCATTAACTGGCGGCGCAGTTGCGGCAGTTGCAGAGCCAGTTCGTCAAGGCGTTCGAAGGGAATCTCGCACACCGAGGTGGTTTCCAGGGCTTGTGCCGAAACCGGATGGCTTTCGGTATCCATGCCGGACAGCCCCACCAGCTCGCTGGGGAGGTGGAAGCCGGTGATCTGTTCTTCGCCACCGTCACTGAGGCTGAAGGTTTTCAGGGCACCTGAACGCACGGCATACACCGAGTCGAAGCCGTCACCCTGACGGAACAGGAATTCGCCTTTTTTCAATGGGCGGCCACGTTTGACGATTTCGTCCAGCGCGTCCATGTCTTCCAAATTCAAGGAAAGTGGCAGGCACAGAGGGGCCAGGCTGCAATCCTTGCAATGGGCCTGGTTATGAGCGCGCAGTTTAACTGGCTCGGACATTCTAGAATCCTTGTGGGAAAACACACATAAGCCGTAAGGGTAACTCACGGGAGGAGGTTCCGGCCAGTCCGTGCCGTATTGATTGTTAGTCGTAAAGCATTCCTTTTATGAGTCGATAACCAGTTAACAAAGTTAACTTGGAGAGCTGCAACTATGTCCTCTGTTGGCGGTATTACTAATGGCAGCAACAACTTGCAGCTACTTTCCGAGACCTCGAAAGGCCGTGATGACGATGAACTAAGGAACTCTCCATTAGTTGCTGAATCGGTGATCGGAGAGGGCGTCAAAGTGTCGCTGTCGGGTGTTGGATTGCAGAAATCCTCCAGTGCTGCGGGCGATGACCGTGACATCGAGGAAAGCGGACTGCCCGAAAATATTCAACAGCTCCTCAAAATGATCAGAAAATTGCAACAACAGATTGCCGAAAAGCTTGCCCGGCTTCAGGCAGTCATGGCCGACAAACACCTGAGCCCTGAAGAGGCCAAGGCGAAGGTTGGCAGCTTGCAGTCTGCCCTGGCGAGCCTGAATAGCGGTTTGCTGACTGCCAATGCCTCCCTGGCCAAGGCGATGAAAGAGGCAGGTCTGAGCCCCGAGCAGGTGATGAAGGCCGCTTCCCTGATCATGAAGTCCTAGATCACCCGGGAAAAACGCTGGCGATTCTGTTGGCCCAGGTATGCATCGAAGATCATGCACACCGAGCGCACCAACAGGCGTCCTGCTGGAAGTACGGTAATCGCCTCGGCGCTGAGTTGAATCAGGCCATCGTCGGCCATCTCCTGCAGATCCGGCCATAGTTCGTTGAAGTAGCCACGAAAGTCGATATTGAATGCCTTTTCTATATCTTCGAACTTAAGACTAAAGTTGCAGATCAGTTGTTGAATAACTTCACGGCGCAGACGGTCGTCGGTGTTGCATACCAAGCCACGACTAGTGGCCAGTTGTGCACCCGCCAAAGCATTTTGATACTGGGTCAAGTCACTGCTGTTCTGGCAGTAGAGATCCCCGATCTGACTGATGGCCGATACTCCCAGCCCAATCAAGTCGCAATGACCATGTGTGGTGTAACCCTGGAAGTTGCGTTGCAGGGTCGACTCCTCCTGGGCGATTGCCAGCTCGTCATCGGGCAAGGCGAAATGGTCCATGCCGATGTAGCGATAACCAGCTGCGGTCAATTGCTCGATGGTGCGTTGCAGCATTTCCAGTTTCTCTGCCGGAGCCGGCAGCTCATTGCCATTGATCCGCCGTTGCGGCATGAAGCGCTCGGGCAGATGGGCATAGTTGAAGACTGAGAGGCGATCCGGTTGCAGGCTGATCACTTCTTCCACGGTGCGGGCGAAGTGCTCTGGTGTCTGCTTGGGCAGGCCGTAGATCAGGTCGATGTTGATGGAGCGAAATTGCAGGGTGCGGGCCGCTTCGATCACGGCCCGTGTTTCCTCCAGGCTCTGCAGGCGATTGACCGCCCGTTGTACCGCCGGGTCCAGATCCTGCAGGCCAATGCTGACCCGATTGAAGCCCAGCTCCCGGAGCAGGCCCATGGTGGACCAGTCGGCTTCCCGGGGGTCGATCTCGATACCGTAGTCCCCGGAGTCATCGTCCAGCAGGTTGAAGTGCTTGCGCAGCAGCGCCATCAGTTGGCGCAGCTCATCATGATTGAGAAAGGTCGGGGTTCCGCCGCCGAAGTGCAACTGCTCGACCCGCTGGTTGGGCGCCAGGTGGCAGGCGATCAGTTGCATCTCCTGTTCCAGGCGTTGCAGGTAGGGCAGGGCGCGGCTGCGATCCTTGGTGATGACCTTGTTGCAGGCGCAGTAGTAGCAGATGTTGGCGCAGAACGGGATGTGCACGTACAGCGACAACGGACGCTGGGCCTTGCGGCTGTCGCGCAGGGCGTGCAGCAGATCGAAGGCGCCGACCTGGCTGTTGAATTGCACCGCGGTCGGGTATGAGGTGTAGCGTGGTCCCGCCAGGTCATAGCGGCGGATCAGATCTGTGTCCCAACGAATGGCGTCGAGCATGCGGGAATTCCCCCGGATAGGCTGGCAGTGTTCGCGAGTCTAGGGGGTTAGGGCTGCGGCCATCTTGATTTGTATCAAGGGTGTTCGGGAGCCGCTGAGGTAGCGCCGACGGGGCGTGCAAGCCCTGTAGCCGGGCACTTTCCTGGGATCAGTGGCCCATCAGCCAGTGTTGGTGAGGACCAGGCAGGGTCCAGATGCCGAACAGCATGACCAGCAGCCCTCCGGCCATGCGCACGCTGCGACGGCGCAGCAGGGCGGTAACCCGTTCTGCCGCGAGGCCCGTGGCCAATAGCACAGGCCAGGTGCCGAGGCCGAATGCCAGCATCAGCAGAGCGCTGTCCAGAGCGTTGCCCTGGCTCGCCGACCACAGCAGGGTGCTGTACACCAAGCCGCAAGGCAGCCAGCCCCAGAGCGCACCCAGGAGCAGTGCACGAGGCAGGCTGGAAACTGGCAGCAGGCGGTTGGCGACAGGCTGGATATGCCGCCACAGGCCCCGTCCAAGGCCTTCGATGCGGGTCAGGCCGCTCCACCAGCCGGCCAGGTACAGGCCCATGGCGATCAACAGCAAGCCAGCCAGTACCCGCATGAACAGCGCCACCGGGCTGCTGGCCACGGCCCAGCCAGCCAGGCCCAGCAGCAGGCCGGCCAGGGCATAACTGAGGATGCGCCCCAGGTTATAGGCCAGTAGCAGGCGGAAACGCCGGCTGCGTTGCTCCTGGGGAATGGCCAGGGTCAGAGCGCCCATCAGGCCGCCACACATGCCCAGGCAATGCCCTCCACCCAGCAAGCCAAGGATCACCGCCGAAACCAATAGGGGAGCCAGCTCAAGCATGAGGTGGTTCCGCTTTCTTGACCGGCTCGGCGTCGTTGCCTGGCTGGCCCTTGGCTTCGTCCACCGCTGCGGTGTGGCTAGGGTCTTGATCGTCGAACAGGATGCTGTGGGCCGGGCCGTCGAGGTCGTCGTACTGACCGCTGTCGACGGCCCAGAAGAAGATATAGATGGCGATGGCCACGATCAGCAGGGCGGCCGGAATCATCACATATAGAGCTGGCATCTGGACTCCAGGCCCGGCGGCTCAGGCCGGCAACAGGCGGGTTTCGGGGGCGCCGGCGCTGTCGGCTGACCGCGGCATGCGGGTCAGGCGCAGGGCATTGAGCACCACGGTCAGGGAACTGATGGACATGCCGATTGCAGCCCAGACCGGAGTGATCCAGCCCAGGGCAGCGAACGGCAGCATCAGGCCATTGTACAGCCCGGCCCAAAGCAGGTTCTCGATGATTACCCGGCGGGTCCGGCGGGCCAGGCTGAAGGCCTGCACCAGTGCGTCCAGGCGGTTGGACAGGAGCACTGCATCGGCGCTGGTCTTGGCCAGGTCGGTGGCCGAACCCATGGCCACGCTGATGTCGGCGGCGGCCAGCACCGGCACATCGTTGACCCCGTCGCCGAGCATCAGCACTTTGCGGCCCTGTTGATGCAGCTGTTGCAGTACCTGCAGCTTGTCATCCGGGCGCAGGCCACCACGGGCCTCGTCGATCTGCAGTTCGGCTGCGACGCTGGCCACCATCGGTGAGCTGTCCCCGGACAGTAGCAGGGTATGCCAGCCGCGAGCCTTGCAGGCGGCCAGGAGGGCTGGGGCGTCGCTGCGCAGCCGGTCATCGAGCACCAGCCAGGCGAGGGCGCCCTGGCTGTCACCCAACAACAGCCACTGGCCGGCTTCATCGGGCATCGCGGGCACCGGGCAACCGCTGAGTTCGCAGACGAATGCCGGCTGGCCGATGCGCAAGCGCTGTGTGCCCACCAGGCCTTCCAGGCCCAGCCCCGGGCTGCTGGTGACCTCTTCGGCCGCCACTGGAGCACGGCCAAAAGCCCGGGCAATAGGGTGCTCGGAGCGGTTCTCCAGGGCGGCCGCTAGGCTCAGGCAGTCATCGCTGGACAGCGGCCCCAAGGGGCGAATGGCGCGCAGTGCCAGGCGTCCTTCGGTGAGGGTGCCGGTCTTGTCGAAAATCACCGTGTCGATCTGGTTCAGGCCTTCGAGCACATGACCGCGGGTCAACAGCAGACCGAGCTTGTGCAGAGTGCCGGTGGCGGCGGTCAGGGCCGTTGGGGTGGCCAGGGACAGCGCGCAAGGGCAGGTGGCAACCAGCATGGCCAGGACGATCCAGAAGGCGCGCGAGGCATCCAGTTGCCACCACAGCAGGCCGATGGCCGCTGCAGCGATCAATGAAAACAGCAGGAACCACTGGGCCGCGCGGTCGGCGACCTCCGCGAGCCGCGGTTTCTCTGCCTGAGCCCGATCCAGCAGGCGGACGATGGCGGACAGCCGGGTGTCCTGGCCCAGGGCCTGAACCTCCACCGTCAGCGCGCCTTCGACGTTCAGGGTGCCGGCAGTGACGCTATCTCCCAGGCTGCGTGGTTGCGGGAGGTACTCGCCGGTGAGCAGGGATTCGTCGATGCTCGACTGGCCGTCGAGGATCTTGCCATCGGCCGGCAGCACCGCGCCGGGATGCACCAGTACCCGGTCGCCCAGGCGCAGTTCGGTGAGCAGGATGCGTTCACTCTGGCCGTCCTGGCCCAGGCGCAGGCAGGAGGCAGGCAACAGGTTGACCAACTGCGCTGTGGCCGCCGCGGTGCGTTCCCGGGCCCGACGTTCCAGGTAGCGGCCGGCGAGAAGGAACAGCGCGAACATGCCCACAGCGTCGAAGTACAGTTCGCCGACACCGCTGATGGCGGTCCAGATTCCCGCCAGGTAGGCCCCGCCAATGGCCAGGGACACCGAGACATCCATGGTCAGGTGACGGGTGCGCAAGTCGCGCATGGCGCCCTTGAAGAAAGGTGCGCAGCTGTAGAACACGATGGGAGTGGTGAGGAACAGTGCGACCCAGCGCAGGATGGTGTGCAACTCCGGGCTCAGGTCGATATTGAATTCCGGCCAGGTGGCCATGGTCGCCATCATGGCCTGGAACCACAGCAGTCCGGCGACCCCCAGCTGGCGCAGGGCCAGGCGGTTTTCGCTGGCCAGTTGCTCGGAGGCGCGGTCCGGCTGGTAGGGGTGGGCGGCGTAGCCGATGTGCCGCAGTTCGCTGAGAACCTGGCTCAGTGGCAGTTGGCTATCGGCCCAGCGCACATGCAGGCGGTGGTTGGAAAGGTTGAGGCGGGCCTCGACCACTGCTGGCAGGCTGCGCAGGTGTTTTTCGATCAGCCAGCCACAGGCGGCGCAACTGATGCCTTCCATGAGCAGTGTGGTTTCCGCCAGCTCGCCTTCGTGGCGGACAAAGGGCTGTTGCACGTCGGCACGATCGTACAGTGCCAATTCGTCCAGCAACTGCACAGGCAAGGCTTCGGGGTTGGCCGAGGCTTCACTGCGGTGGCTGTAGTAATGCTCCAGGCCGCCAGCAACAATGGCTTCGGCCACCGCCTGGCAGCCCGGGCAGCAGAACTCCCGAGGCTCGCCGAGCACGACGGCGGTGAACCGGCTGCCAGTGGGAACCGGCAGGGCGCAGTGGTAGCAGGGCAGTGGCGTGGTCATCGGCGGTCTTTGTGGTCGGGAAAAAACTCATCGCCGGCCAGTCGCCTGCAACCCGGGTGACGGGGAGGGCGGCGGGCCGGCGATGGACGACAGGTGTTGTTCAGTTCAGGTCTTCCGCCCCTTGCAGCGGCTCATCGCCCAGCAGCAGGTCCTTGTCGTGGCTGACTTGTTCCTCTTCGAACATGCGCCAGGTCTTGTCGCCTTCGACTCCCAGTAGCTCGACGAAGCGCCGGCCTTCGACCTGATCGCTCAGCTGGCCAATGTAGCGACCTTGTTCGGTTTCGCTGCGGGTGAGGGCGATCTTGCGGTCTTTCTCGGGCTGGGTCGGCGAGATCAGGTTCAGCTCCAGGGTCTTGGGCTGGCTGTTACCGCTCAGGCGCAGTTCCACTTCGCCGGTCAGTTCGTCGAGGTGCACGTTGGCGCGCATCTTCAGGGTCTGGGCCAGCAGTTCACGGTCCAGGGAGCGGTTGATGCCCTTGCCGGCCTCGTAGTAGTTGTCGTTGACCAGGTTGTCCGGGTTGTTCACGGCAATGGTCACCATGGACAGGGTCAGGGTCACCGAGCAGGCGAGGATGCCAATGATGATCCAGGGCCAGAGGTGTTTGTACCAGGGGCTGGTGGTGGTAGCTGCGGGCATGATCACTTCTCTTGGCTCTTAACGAATTTGTGGGCCGATGAACCGGCTCTTGGCTTCAACGTGGACGCTGTCATCGTCGGCATCCTTGAGGATGAACTTCACCTCGTTGGTGGTCGATGGCAGTTGCTCTGGAGCGATGGACAGTTCCACTGGCATGCTGACGATATCGCCGGCCTCCACGTGGATCTCACGCTTGCCTTGCAGTTTCAGGTCCGGCAGGCCAGCGGCATCGAGCACGTAGGTGTGGTCGCGCTGGTCTTTGTTCATGATCTTCAGGCTATAAACGTTTTCGATCCGGCCTTCTGAGTTTTCGCGGTACAGCACCCGGTCCTTGCTGACATCGAAGCCCACCAGCGAACGCATGAAGAACGCGGTGACCAGCAGGCTGATCATGGCCAGCAACACCAGGGCGTAACCGACCAGGCGCGGACGCAGTTTATGGGTTTTCTGTCCGGATAGGTTGTGTTCGGTGGTGTAGCTGATGAGTCCGCGTGGGTACTCCATCTTGTCCATGATGCTGTCGCAGGCGTCGATACAGGCGGCGCAGCCAATGCATTCGATCTGCAGGCCATCACGGATATCGATGCCGGTGGGGCAGACCTGGACGCACATGGTGCAATCGATGCAGTCGCCCAGACCCTGGGCCTTGTAGTCGGCGCCTTTCTTGCGTGGGCCACGGCTTTCGCCACGGCGCGGATCGTAGGACACGATCAGGGTGTCCTTGTCGAACATCACGCTCTGGAAGCGCGCATAGGGGCACATGTAGATGCACACTTGCTCGCGCAGCCAACCGGCGTTGCCGTAGGTGGCCAGGGTGAAGAAACCGACCCAGAAGTACGACCAGCCATCGGCCTGGCCCGTGAAGAACTCGATGACCAGTTCGCGGATGGGCGAGAAGTAGCCGACGAAGGTCATGCCGGTGACGAAGCCAATCAACAGCCAGAGGCTGTGCTTGCTGAGTTTGCGCAGGAACTTGTTGGCGCTCATGGGCGCCTTGTCCAGCTTGATGCGCTGATTGCGGTCGCCTTCGGTGACTTTCTCGCACCACATGAAAATCCAGGTCCAGACGCTCTGCGGGCAGGTGTAGCCGCACCAGACGCGTCCGGCATAGACGGTGATGAAGAACAGGCCGAAAGCGGCAATGATCAACAGGCCCGAGAGCAGGATGAAGTCCTGGGGCCAGAACGTGGCGCCAAAGATAAAGAATTTACGTTCCGGCAGGTTCCACCAGACAGCCTGGTGACCACCCCAGTTGAGCCACACGGTGCCGAAGTACAGCAGGAATAATCCGGCGCCGCCCAGCATGCGCAGATTGCGGAACAGGCCAGTGAAGGCGCGGGTGTAGATTTTTTCCCTGGAGGCGTAGAGGTCGACGCTGTTGGTCGCGTTTTTGGCAGGCGGGGTAACGTCTTGTACGGGAATCTGGTTGCTCATCATTGCATCCCACGGCAGTGGAAAAATGCCTCGGCCAGTACATGCCGGCCGGGGTCAAAAGGGGTGTTGCAGTGGCGCAATGATACGCCTGTAGCTCTAGCGCAAGGGTGCGACCTTTGGTCGCGTTGGGGGAAATCAACTGATGGTGTAATGACTTGAATCAATTGACTTATGAATTATGGACCTATTTGCAGGCGGCGCCGTTCAATTCTTCCAAGGAGTGATCAGGCGGACTCCGCAGGCCTCAAAGTCCTCCTTGTTCTAGAAATGTTGCTACTGGGTTGCCGGGAAGGGTGATCCACCGTCGAGCACCAGCTGATGCAAGGCGCAAACAAAACGGCCCCGTCAATTTTCATTGGCGGGGCCGTTGAGTGTTGCTTTCAGGCGTCGGTCTTACTCGGCGTCGGCCTGCTTGTTACCGTGGGACAGGCTGTAGACATAGGCCGCCAGCAGGTGAACCTTGTCATTGCCTTGCAGTTGTTCCTGAGCAGGCATCACGCCCTGACGGCCATGACGAATGGTCTGCTGCAGTTGGGCGAAGCTCGAGCCGTAGATGAAGGCTGCCGGGTGAGTCAGGTTCGGGGCGCCCATGGCTGGTGTGCCTTTGCCTTCCGGACCGTGGCAGACCGCGCAGTTGGCGGCGAACAGCTTCTGACCATTGACCGGGTCGGCCTTGATGCCTTCCGGCAACTTGCGGCCGTCGAGGTTGGTCAGGACATAAGCGGCAACGTCACTGACGCCCTGTTCCTTGATCACGTCCACCCAGGCTGGCATCACCGCGTGGCGACCGCCCATGATGGAGGCCTTGATGGTTTCCGGCTCGCCGCCCCAACGCCAGTCGGCGTCAGTCAGGTTAGGGAAGCCATAGGCGCCCTTGGCGTCGGAGCCGTGGCAGACCGAGCAGTTGGACGCGAACAAGCGACCGCCCATTTTCAGGGCTTGCGGGTCCTTGGCCACTTCTTCGATAGGCATGGCGGCGTACTTGGCGAAGATCGGACCGAACTTGGCATCCGACTTGGCCATTTCCTTTTCCCACTCATGCACACCGGTCCAGCCGGGCTGGCCGTTGGCAAACGGGGTCTGCTTCTCGTTATCGAGGTAGTTGTAGCCCGGCAGGACGCCTTTCCAGTTGCCCAGGCCCGGGTACAGCACCAGGTAACCCAGGGCGAAGACGATGGTGCCGACAAACAGCATGAACCACCACTGTGGCAGCGGGTTGTCGTACTCCTCGATCCCGTCGAAGGAGTGGCCGACCGTCTCGTCGGTCTGCTCAGTGCGCTGGCCCTTGCGGGTCGACAGCAGCAGCCAGGTCAGGGCGAAGATGGTACCCAGACTGAGGACTGTGACGTACAGACTCCAGAACGTAGTCATTCTTTGTTACTCCTAGAAGCTTGCTCGACGTGCTTGATGGCGTCGGGATCATCCGCGAACGGCAGCAAGGTCGCGTCTTCAAACTCGGACTTGCGCTTGGGGCTGAACACCCAGAGCGCCAAGCCGATGAAGGCCACCATCACAACAAGGGTGCCCAGGCCACGAATCATCCCGATATCCATCTAGATCACCGTTTGCTTTTGATGATGGTGCCCAGGCCTTGCAGATAGGCCACCAGCGCGTCCATTTCGGTTTTGCCCTTCACAGCATCCTGGGCGCCGGCGATGTCTTCGTCGGTGTAAGGGACGCCGAGTGTGCGCAAGACTTCCATTTTCTTCGCGGTGTCTTTGCCGTCGAGCTTGTTTTCTACGAGGAACGGATAAGCCGGCATCTTCGACTCGGGGACCACGTTGCGCGGGTTGTACAAGTGCGCACGCTGCCAGTCATCGGAGTAGCGGCCGCCGACACGGGCCAGGTCCGGGCCGGTACGCTTGGAACCCCACAGGAATGGGTGGTCCCAGACGCTTTCACCGGCCACCGAGTAGTGGCCATAGCGTTCGGTTTCAGCGCGGAACGGACGGATCATCTGCGAGTGGCAGCCGACACAGCCGTTGGCGATGTACACGTCGCGGCCTTCCAGTTCCAACGCTGTGCGCGGCTTCATGCCCTCCACCGGCTTGTTGGTAACGTCCTGGAAGAACAGCGGGACGATCTGGGTCAGGCCGCCGATGCTGACGGCGATGACCATGAAGAAGGCCAGCAGGCCAATGTTCTTCTCGACTACTTCGTGCTTCATCAGTGAGCTCCAACTACAGCGATCTGAGCGGCGGCTTCAGCTTCAGCCGGGTTCGAGGCGCGAACGGTGCGGAACACGTTGTACGCCATGATCAGCATGCCGGCGGCGAAGAACGCACCGCCCAGAGCGCGGACGATAAAGCCCGGGTGACTGGCTTGCAGCGCTTCGACGAAGGAGTAGGTGAGGGTGCCGTCATCGTTGATTGCACGCCACATCAGGCCCTGGGTAATGCCGTTGACCCACATCGAGGCGATGTAGAGCACGGTACCGATGGTGGCCAGCCAGAAGTGGGTGTTGATCAGGCCGGTGCTGTGCATCTGCTGACGACCGAAGACTTTCGGGATCAGGTGGTACAGGGCGCCGATGGAGATCATTGCTACCCAGCCCAGAGCGCCGGCGTGTACGTGGCCGATGGTCCAGTCGGTGTAGTGCGAGAGCGAGTTGACGGTCTTGATCGCCATCATCGGACCTTCGAAGGTCGACATGCCGTAGAACGCCAGGGACACCACCAAGAAGCGCAGGATCGGGTCGGTGCGCAGCTTATGCCAGGCACCCGACAGGGTCATCATGCCGTTGATCATGCCGCCCCAGCTGGGTGCCAGCAGGATGATCGACATGGCCATGCCCAGGGACTGGGCCCAATCCGGCAGTGCGGTGTAGTGCAGGTGGTGCGGACCGGCCCAGATGTACAGGGTGATCAGCGCCCAGAAGTGCACGATGGACAGGCGATAGGAGTAGATCGGACGCTCGGCCTGCTTGGGTACGAAGTAGTACATCATCCCCAGGAAGCCGGTGGTCAGGAAGAAGCCCACGGCGTTGTGGCCGTACCACCACTGGATCATGGCGTCAGTCGCACCGGCATAGGCCGAATAGGACTTGAAGAAGCTGACCGGCAGGGAGGCGTGGTTGACGATGTGCAGCATCGCGGTCACCACGATGAAGGCACCGTAGAACCAGTTACCGACGTAGATGTGCTTGGTCTTGCGCTTGGTGATGGTGCCAAAGAACACCAGGCCATAGGTGACCCAGACGATCGCCAGCAGGATAGCCAGGGGCCATTCCAGTTCGGCGTATTCCTTGGTGGTGGTGTAACCCAGTGGCAGGGTCACGATCGCGCCGACGATCACCGCTTGCCAACCCCAGAAGGTGAAGGCCGCAAGGCTGTCGGAAATCAGTCGCGTCTGGCAGGTTCGCTGCACGACATAGTAAGAGGTGGCAAACAATGCACATCCACCGAAGGCGAAGATCACCAGGTTGGTGTGCAGCGGGCGCAGGCGTCCAAAGGTCGTCCATGGCAGATCGAAGTTCAACTCCGGCCAGACCAGTTGCGAGGCGATGAAGACACCGAGCCCCATGCCAAGGATCCCCCAGACCACCGTCATGATGGCGAACTGGCGGACTACCTTATAGTTATAAGCAGTCGGACTGATTGCTGTGCTCATTCTAAGGTTCCACGGTTTGGGTGTTTTATTAGGGATAAAAATCGGCCGCAAGTATGGAGAAAGCAGGGGGTCATTGCAACGCGCCATGACCTGGGTCAATGCGTTCCATGCCTGATTCTGCGGCCTTTCCCTATGCCGAGTAGGGACAAAAATTGCCCTCGGACAAAATGTCGCAGTGGACAAAAAACTTGGGGTGTCAGGTCAGTTGTAACCGGGTGTGTGGAAGTCCGCGGATCAGCTGACAGG
Organism: Pseudomonas sp. B21-059; assembly: GCF_026016285.1. Lineage (NCBI taxonomy): Bacteria > Pseudomonadati > Pseudomonadota > Gammaproteobacteria > Pseudomonadales > Pseudomonadaceae > Pseudomonas > Pseudomonas sp. B21-059. The sequence continues at coordinate 2,129,085 of NZ_CP087201.1, forward strand.
TGGTAAGCCAGTCGACAGCCGGTATAAACCAGCCTTTGCGGCCTGTCATCGAGCGAAAGCTTCGAACGTCAAGGATACCGATGGCCTGTGACCGGTCATTGCCAGTCCACTTCGGGGCAAGCTTAGACCTGATTCGGATCAGTGCAAAGGCGGTGGGGGAGAGGGGTGCGACACTTGGTCGCAAAGAGGCAGGAGGGAAAGCTTCAAGCGGCAAGCTGCAAGTGAAATCTCGCAGCTTGCCGTTGATCTTTTACTGGTCGCTTTCAGCTTGTGGCTTGTTGCTGTTGTGGTTGGAGAGGCTGTACACGTAGGCGGCCAGCAGTTGCACCTTGTCGTTGCCGAGCAGTTCGCTCTGCGCCGGCATGTGGCCCTGGCGACCGTGGCGGATGGTCTGCTGCAGTTGCGCCAGGCTGGTGCCGTAGATGAAACCGGCAGGCTGGGTCAGGTCGGGCGCGCCCATGATCTGAGTGCCCTTGCCGTCGGCGCCGTGACAGGCCACGCAGGTGGTGCTGAACGCTTGCTGCCCGGCCACCAGGTCGGCGTCGCTGTCCGCTGGCAGGGGCAGGCCGGCCAGTTCGTGACGGACATAAGCCGCTACGTTCTTCACGCCTGCTTCCTTGAGCACTTCACCCCAGGCCGGCATGGCCGCCATGCGGCCGCCCATGATGGTGGCCTTGATGGTGTCGGCGCTGCCGCCCCACCGCCAGTTGTCGTCCGCCAGGTTGGGGAAGCCGAAGGCACCCTTGGCGTCAGAGCCGTGGCACACCGAGCAGTTGGACGCGAACAGGCGTCCGCCCATCTTCAGTGCTTGTGGGTCCTTGGCCACTTCTTCCACGGGCATGGCTGCGAATTTGGCGAAGATCGGCCCAAATTTCACATCCGCCTTGGCCATTTCCTTTTCCCATTCCTTGGTCTGGGTCCAGCCGTCTTCATAGCCCGGCAGAATGCCTTTCCAGTTGCCCAGGCCCGGGTAGAGGATCAGGTAGCCCACGGAAAACACCAGGGTCCCGGCGAACAGCAGGAACCACCATTGCGGCAGGGGGTTGTCGTACTCCTCGATGCCATCGAAAGCGTGGCCCATGGTCTGGTCCACGCTGCCCTTGGTTTCACCCTTGCGGGTGCCGACCAGCAGCCAGGTCAGGCCGATCAGGCTGCCGATGGTCAGTACGCAGATCCACGTACTCCAGAAGGTGGTCATGGCCGAATGCTCCTTGTTACAGGCTCTTGAGGTTGAGCGTCATCAGTTGTATTACCGGCCGGTGCCGCACCCGGCATCGGGTCGTCGGCGAAGGGCAGCAGGCGTGCCTGGGCAAACTCGGGATTGCGTTTTGAGTTGAACACCCAGATCGATAGACCGACGAAGGCGATCATCACCACCAGGGTCCCGAGCCCGCGGATCATGCCGCTATCGAGTTCAAAACCCATGGCTCACCTCTTGCTCTTGATCGCAGTGCCAAGCACTTGCAGGTAGGACACCAGGGCGTCCATCTCGGTCTTGCCCTTGAGCGAGGCGGTGGCCCCGGCGATGTCGTCGTCGGTGTAGGGCACGCCGAGGGTGCGCATGACCTTGAGCTTGGTTTCGGTGTGGCTGCTGTCCACCGCTGCTGTCACCAGCCACGGGTAGGCCGGCATCTTCGACTCGGGCACAACGTTGCGCGGGTTGTACAAGTGCGCACGGTGCCAGTCATCGGAGTAGCGGCCGCCGACACGGGCCAGGTCCGGACCGGTACGCTTGGAGCCCCACAGGAACGGGTGGTCCCAGACGCTTTCACCAGCCACCGAGTAGTGACCGTAACGTTCGGTTTCAGCGCGGAACGGACGGATCATCTGCGAGTGGCACTGTACGCAGCCTTCGCGGATGTAGATGTCACGGCCTTCCAGTTGCAGAGCGGTGTAGGGCTTCATGCCTTCCACCGGCTTGTTGGTGACGTCCTGGAAGAACAGCGGGACGATCTGGGTCAGACCGCCGATGCTCACCGCGAAGACCATCAGCAGCATCAGCAGGCCGACGTTTTTTTCAATCGTTTCGTGTTTCATGGCGGACTCCTCAGGCCATCTGCGCAGCGGCGTTGACTTCGGCTGGCACGGCGGCACGCACGGTGCGCCAGGTGTTGTAAGCCATCAGGAACATGCCGCTGAGGAAGATCGCACCACCGACCAGTCGCACGATGAAACCTGGGTGGCTGGCCACCAGGGTTTCGACGAAGGAGTAGGTGAGGGTGCCGTCTTCGTTGACTGCACGCCACATCAGGCCCTGGGCGATACCGTTGACCCACATCGAGGCGATGTAGAGCACGGTACCGATGGTGGCCAGCCAGAAGTGGGTGTTGATCAGGCCGACGCTGTACATCTGCTCGCGACCGAAGACTTTCGGGATCAGGTGGTACAGCGCGCCGATGGAGATCATCGCTACCCAGCCCAGAGCGCCGGCGTGAACGTGGCCGATGGTCCAGTCGGTGTAGTGGGACAGGGCGTTGACGGTCTTGATCGCCATCATCGGACCTTCGAAGGTCGACATGCCGTAGAACGCCAGGGACACCACCAAGAAGCGCAGGATCGGGTCGCTACGCAACTTATGCCAGGCACCCGAGAGGGTCATCATCCCGTTGATCATGCCGCCCCAGCTTGGCGCCAGCAGTACCAGGGACATCACCATCCCCAGGGACTGAGCCCAGTCCGGCAGTGCGGTGTAGTGCAGGTGGTGCGGACCGGCCCAGATGTACAGGGTGATCAGTGCCCAGAAGTGCACGATGGACAAGCGATAGGAATACACCGGACGCTCGGCCTGCTTGGGTACGAAGTAGTACATCATCCCCAGGAAGCCCGCGGTCAGGAAGAAGCCCACAGCGTTGTGGCCGTACCACCACTGCACCATCGCATCGGTCGCACCGGCATATACCGAGTAGGACTTGGTGAAGCTGACCGGCAGTTCCAGGTTGTTGACGATGTGCAGGATGGCCACGGTGATGATGAAGGAGCCGAAGAACCAGTTACCCACATAGATGTGTTTGGTCTTGCGCTGCATCACGGTGCCGAAGAACACAATGGCGTAGGCCACCCAGACAATGGTGATCAGGATATCGATCGGCCATTCCAGTTCGGCGTATTCCTTGGAGCTGGTGTAGCCCAGTGGCAGGCTGATAGCTGCCAAGAGGATGACCAGCTGCCAGCCCCAGAAGCAGAACGCGGCGATTTTCGGCGCGAACAACTGAGTCTGACAGGTGCGTTGCACCGAGTAGAACGAGCTGGCAAACAGTGCGCAGCCGCCAAAGGCGAAGATCACCGCGTTGGTGTGCAACGGACGTAGACGGCCGAAGCTGGTCCACGGTAGGTCGAAGTTGAGTTCAGGCCAGACCAACTGGGCAGCGAGAAAAACCCCGAGCCCCATGCCGACGATGCCCCACACCACCGTCATAATGGCGAATTGGCGGACCACCTTGTAGTTGTAGGCGGTACTGATAGAAGTGTTCATGGTTCCCCATCCACGGTTCAGCTGAAGTGAAAGCGACTGCGCACGGCAAGGCGCGCTCACTTCGTCTGGAGTTATAGGCAGACTAAAAGCGAGGCAAGCATGAGCAATGAGCACAAGGCCAGTATTGACGGGGATCAATGGGCGCAGTGCGTGCGGAAACGGGGCTGGTTATGGGAGGTCGCCGCTGTTGCCAGCCCGTTGCAGGCTCCGACCCTGATCCTGGCCCATGGTGCCGGCGCGCCGATGGACAGCGGCTTCATGAACGACATCGCTGTACGCCTTGCCGGGCATGGGGTGAACGTCTTGCGCTTCGAGTTTCCCTACATGGCCCAGCGGCGCCTGGATGGCGGCAAGCGCCCGTCCAACCCGGCACCCAAACTCCTGGAGTGCTGGCGCGAGGTGCATGCCTTGGTGCGACCTTATGTCACTGGGGTTCTGGCGGTGGGCGGCAAGTCCATGGGCGGACGCATGGCCAGTTTGCTGGCCGATGAATTGGCTGCCGATGCCCTGGTGTGCCTGGGCTATCCCTTCTATGCCGTTGGCAAGCCGGAAAAACCGCGAGTGGCGCACCTGGCCGAACTGGCGACGCCGAGCCTGATCGTGCAGGGCGAGCGTGACGCCCTGGGCAATCGCCAGGCGGTCGAAGCCTACTCGCTGGCGCCGAGTATCGAGCTGTATTGGCTGACGGCCGCTGATCACGATCTCAAGCCCCTGAAGGCCTCCGGTTGCACCCATGAGCAGCACCTGGAGTCAGCGGCGGCCAAGGTCGCTGCGTTCCTGCAAACACTGGCCTGATCCTGTATCAAGCTTGCTCGCGAAGCGCTCACCCGGCCCTCGAATGGGTATCGCGGCGTAGATCTGTCGCGAGCAAGCTCGCTCCTGCGGCTGTTGGGCGAGTTCGCAGGCATAAAAAAACCGCAAGCCGGTGCTTGCGGTTTTTTTGTCGCCGGCCCGGGGGCTTAGCGGTTGAAACGCTCCACCAGCGAGTACTGGGTGTGGGCGGTGCGGGTCAGGGCTTCGCTGAGTTCGGCCGAGTGCTGGGCCTGCTCCGAAGTCTGGTCCGCCAGTTGCGCGATGGTGCTGATGTTGCGGCTAATCTCTTCGGCCACCGAGCTTTGCTCTTCGGTGGCGGCAGCGATCTGGGTGGTCATGTCGGTGATGTTGGCCACCGCTTCACTGATGCCCACCAGCGCCTGGTCGGCTTCCAGCACCCGCGCCACGCCTTCTTCGGCCTGACGGTGACCGGCGTCCATGGTTTGCACGGCGGTGGCGGCGGTTTGTTGCAGCTTGGCGATCAGGGTGTGGATCTGCCCGGTGGACTCGCTGGTGCGTTGCGCCAGCTGGCGCACTTCATCGGCGACCACGGCAAAGCCGCGGCCCATTTCCCCGGCGCGTGCCGCTTCGATGGCCGCGTTCAAGGCCAGCAGGTTGGTCTGGTCGGCGATGCCCTTGATCACATCCACCACGCCGCCGATCTCGTCGCTGTCCTTGGCCAGTTGGGTCACGGTCAGGCCGGTTTCGCCCACCACCACTGACAGGCGCTGGATGGCTTCGCGGGTTTCCCCGGCGATGTCCCGGCCACGGCCGGTAAGGCGATTGGCTTCCTGGGTGGCGTCGGCGGTGCGTTGTACGTGGCTGGCCACTTCCTGGGTAGTGGCGGCCATCTGGTTGACCGCGGTGGCCACCTGCTCGGTCTCGACCCGCTGACGCTCCAGGCCGCTGGAGCTGTTGTGGGCCAGGGTGTCGGACTGGCGAGCCTGCTCGTTGAGGTGCTCGGCCGTGTCCTGCAGGCGGGTCAGGCAGGTCTTCAGGCGTGCTTCCTGGCTCAGGATCGACATTTCCAGGCGTGCCTGGGCGCCGCGGCTGTCGGTGTACATCTGGGCGATCAGCGGGTCGGAGGTGGTCTGCTCGGCCAGGCGCAACAGGCGCTTGAGGCCGCGTTGCTGCCAGCTCAGGCCCAGCAGGCCCAGCGGCACCGAGAGCGCGGCAGCCAGGGCGAAGCCCCAATGGGAGTTGAGCCAGGCGCCGATCATGAAGCTCAGTTGGCTGACCAGAATGAAGGGCAGCCAGTCCTGCAGCACCGGTAGCCACTTGTCACGCTTGGGAATGGCCGACTTGCCGGAGTTGATACGCTGGTAAAGCGCTTCGGCGCGGCGCACTTGTTCGGCGGTGGGCTTGACCCGTACCGATTCGTAACCCACCACCTGGTTGCCTTCGAACACCGGAGTCACATAGGCGTTGACCCAGTAGTGGTCGCCGGTCTTGCAGCGGTTCTTGACGATGCCCATCCATGGCAAGCCTTGTTTCAAGGTGCCCCACATGTGCGCGAACACTGCCGCTGGGACATCAGGGTGACGGACCAGGTTGTGCGGCGCGCGGACCAGTTCTTCACGGGAGAACCCACTGATCTCGACAAAGGCATCGTTGCAGTAGGTGATCACGCCTTTGGCGTCGGTGGTGGAAATCAACCGTTGTTGAGCCGGGAAGGTACGTTCGCGCTGAGTGACAGGCTGGTTATTACGCATGGTTTTTCAATCCGCAAGGCTTTGATGGGTTGTCGGCCGCTTCAGCCGATTATTGAAATTATTTTTCAATAATCGGCGCTGGGTCTCATTAGGCAGAAGCTGTCGCTTGCAAAATGCGCCACCGCGGTTCCGATGGCTTTGGCGAGGCGTTAATCATTGACCTTCTTCCTTGATAGTCAATTGTCCTGAAGTACTGGTTTTGGCAACTTTTCGCTGGGCTATCCGGCGAGCATCGGATAGCTGAACAGGCCGAAATGCAGCAGATTGAGACCGAAGTGCGTAGCAATTGCCGCACCCAGGCCCCCAAAGCGATAGGCCAGACCGTAGCCGACCCCGGCGATGGTTGCCAGTAGGGTCCATTGCCAGCCAGCACCCAGGTGTACCAGGCCAAATAACAGGGCCGCACACAGCAGTGCCAGGTTCTCACCATAGGGAAGGGCCTTGAATTTCCGGCTCAGGCCGCCCTGGATGTAACCCCGGAACAGCGCTTCCTCCACCAGGGTGACCAGCAGCAGATTGTTCAGCACCCACAACCAGGCCTGATCCGGCCATTTCGGCGCCCAACTGATGATTCCCAGCAGCAATGCTCCGCCCAATGCGGCGATTGCGCACAACGTCAGGGCCAGAACCGTTGCGTAGAGCGACAGACGCAGCGAGCGCCGACCGACGATCCAGGGGCAGACCAAGAGCAGCCAGAAGCCGATCAGCGGTTTGTCCTGATTCAGGTACATGGAGAAGGGCACGGCGTCGTCGGTAAAGCGCTGCGGGTCGATGGCCCGGCCGTTGTAGAAGCCTGGCAGCCAGTGCATGGCCAGAGCCAGGGCGAGCACCACGAACAGGCCGTGGCCCAGGTATTGGCCGATGCGGCTGTGTTGCTGGCGTACGGCAAATCCGGCGCAGAGCAGCAGGAAGATCGAGAGGGCGGCTAGCAGCCCCAGTTGCCCGTAGCTCAGAGCCAGTGCGTAGCCGATAGAAAGGAGTGCCAGATACATCCATGGCAAAGTGGTCATGTGGAATCCTTGTTGCAAAAGAAAGAGGTATTGCAGAAACGTTGTTCAGCGGCGGATCTGTAGTCGCCATTGCGACCGGTGAGTCAGCTTTGGCGGGCGGCAAGTATAACCAGCTGAGTTTTGTTCGACAGGCCGACGAAAAACACCGCCCTGAGGCGGTGTTTTATTTCGTGGTGGATCAGGATGCAATCAGTTGGCGCAACACGTAGTGCAGGATTCCTCCGGACTTGAAGTACTCGACTTCGTTCAGCGTATCGATGCGGCACAGCACCTCGATTTTCTCCTGGCTGCCATCCTCACGGGTGATCACCAGGGGCAGGTTCATCCGCGGGGTCAGTTCCACGTCGCTCAGGCCGAGGATGTCCAGGGTCTCCTTGCCGGTGAGTTTCAGGCTCTTGCGGTTCTGGTCGAGCTTGAACTGCAAGGGCAAGACCCCCATGCCCACCAGATTGGAGCGGTGGATGCGCTCGAAGCTTTCGGCGATCACCGCCTTGACCCCCAGCAGGTTGGTGCCCTTGGCGGCCCAGTCACGGCTGGAACCGGTGCCGTATTCCTGACCGGCGATGACCACCAGCGGTGTGCCCGAGGCCTGATATTTCATGGCCGCGTCGTAGATCGGCATTTTCTCGCCACTGGGGATGTAGAGCGTATTACCGCCTTCTTCGCCGCCGAGCATTTCGTTGCGGATGCGGATGTTGGCGAAGGTGCCGCGCATCATCACTTGGTGATTGCCCCGACGCGAGCCGTAGGAGTTGAAGTCCCGGGGCTCCACGCCCTTGTCCCGCAGGTAGCGCCCGGCCGGGCTGTCGGCCTTGATATTGCCGGCGGGAGAGATGTGGTCGGTGGTCACCGAGTCCCCCAGCAGCGCCAGCACACGCGCACCGCTGACGTCCTTGATTTCCGGCAGGGGGCCGGCAATGTCGTCGAAGAAGGGAGGGTGCTGGATATAGGTGGAGTCGTCCTGCCAGACATAAGTGGCCGCCTGTGGCACTTCAATGGCTTGCCATTGGGCGTCACCGGCAAACACCTCGGCGTATTCCTTGTGGAACATCCGTGTGTTGACCTGGGCCACGGCCTCGGCGATTTCCTGGCTGCTGGGCCAGATGTCCCGCAGGTACACCGGCTGGCCATCCTTACCTTGACCCAGCGGTTCGCTGCTGATGTCGATACGTACCGTGCCGGCCAGGGCATAGGCCACCACCAGGGGCGGGGAAGCCAGCCAGTTGGTTTTGACCAGGGGATGCACCCGGCCTTCGAAGTTGCGGTTGCCCGACAGCACCGAAGCCACGGTGAGGTCGGCTTGCTGGATGGCTTTCTCGATCGGTTCCTGTAGCGGACCTGAGTTGCCGATGCAGGTGGTGCAGCCATAGCCCACCAGATCGAAGCCCAGTTGGTCCAGGTAAGGCGTAAGTCCGGCGGCTTTATAGTAGTCAGTCACCACCTTGGAGCCTGGAGCCAGCGAACTCTTGACCCAGGGTTTGCGCTGCAGGCCCTTTTCCACGGCTTTCTTGGCCACCAGGCCTGCCGCCATCATCACGCTAGGGTTGGAGGTATTGGTGCAGGAGGTGATGGCGGCAATCACCACCGCGCCGTTTTTCAGGCGATAGGTCTGGCCTGCGTCCTGGTAGTCGGCTTCGCCCACCAGGTCGGCATTGCCCACGGCGACACCGCCGCCGCCCTCGCTTTCCAGGCGACCTTCTTCCTTGCTGGTGGGTTTGAACTGCAGGTCGAGGAAGTCAGTGAAGGCTTGGGCCACATTGGGCAGCGCGACCCGGTCTTGTGGCCGTTTGGGTCCGGCGAGACTGGCCTCCACGGTGCCCATGTCCAAGGCCAGGCTGTCGGTAAATACCGGCTCCTTGCCCGGCAGGCGCCACAGGCCCTGGGCCTTGCTATAGGCCTCCACCAGTTTCACCAACTCGGCAGGGCGCCCGGACAGGCGCAGGTAATCCAGGGTGATGTCGTCCACCGGGAAGAAGCCGCAGGTGGCGCCATATTCCGGGGCCATGTTGGCAATGGTGGCGCGGTCCGCCAGGGGCAGGTCGGCCAGGCCATCGCCATAGAACTCGACGAACTTGCCCACTACGCCCTTCTTGCGCAGCATCTGGGTCACCGTCAGCACCAGATCGGTGGCGGTGATGCCTTCCTTGAGTTTGCCGGTGAGTTTGAAGCCGATGACTTCCGGAATCAGCATCGACACCGGCTGGCCCAGCATTGCCGCTTCTGCCTCGATCCCGCCCACGCCCCAGCCCAGCACGCCGAGGCCGTTGATCATGGTGGTGTGGGAGTCGGTGCCCACCAGGGTGTCGGGGAAGGCGTAGGTGCGGCCATCCTCGTCCTTGGTCCAGACCGTGCGCCCCAGGTATTCCAGGTTGACCTGGTGACAGATGCCTGTGCCCGGCGGCACCACGCTGAAGTTGTCGAAGGCGCTCTGGCCCCAGCGCAGGAAGGCATAGCGTTCGCCGTTGCGCTGCATTTCGATGTCGACGTTTTGCTCGAAGGCGCTACTGCTGGCGAACTTGTCCACCATCACCGAGTGGTCGATCACCAGATCCACCGGGGACAGCGGGTTGATCCGTTGTGGATCGCCACCGGCCTTGGCCATGGCAGCGCGCATGGCGGCCAGGTCGACCACGGCGGGCACACCGGTAAAGTCCTGCATCAGGACGCGAGCGGGTCGGTATTGGATCTCCCGGTCGGAGCGACGCTCCTTGAGCCAGGCGGCGAGGGCCTTGAGGTCGGCGCCGGTGACGGTCTTGTCGTCTTCCCAGCGCAGCAGGTTTTCCAGCAGGACTTTCAGCGACATGGGCAGGGCGTCGATATCGCCCAGGCTCTTGGCGGCGTCCGGCAGGCTGAAATAGTGATAAGTCTTGTCGTCGACTTTTAGGGTTTTAAGGGTTTTCAGGCTATCGAGGGATGGCATTGAATGACTCCTTGTGGCCCGCACGGCTACGGGCCTGTGATACGGACAGAGGGTTAACCTAGCTCTGTTTGGGGCTTATAGCTAATCACTGGACTCCTGGGTTCAGTCCAAGGTTCCGAACTCGGTTATGATGCGCCGGTTTTCGTGACAGGCTTTGCTACAGGGCAGGTTTGCGCATCGATTCGTCGCCATTTGCCCAGGAGATTCAATGAACACCCTGTTTATCCATTGCCGGCCCGGTTTCGAGGGCGAAGTCTGCTCCGAGATCGCCGACCACGCGGCTCGGCTGAATGTCGCCGGCTACGCCAAGGCCAAGCCCAGCACTGCCTGCGCCGAGTTCATCTGCACCGAGGACGACGGCGCCCAGCGCCTGATGCAGGGGCTGCGCTTTGCCGAACTGATCTTCCCCCGGCAGTGGGCCCGCGGCGGCTTCATCGAGTTGCCGGAAACCGACCGCATTAGCGTGATCCTGGCCTACCTGGCCGGCTTTCCCCAGTGCGGCAGCCTGTGGCTGGAGGTGGTGGATACCAATGACGGCAAGGAACTGTCGAACTTCTGCAAAAAGTTCGAAGGTCCGCTGCGCAAGGCCCTGAGCGCTGCCGGCAAGCTGGTGGAGGATGCCGCCAAGCCGCGCTTGCTGTTGACCTTCAAGAGTGGGCGTGAAGTCTTTGTCGGCCTGGCGGATGCCGGCAACTCGGCCATGTGGCCGATGGGCATTCCACGCTTGAAGTTCCCCCGGGAAGCGCCAAGCCGTTCGACCCTGAAACTGGAAGAGGCCTGGCACCACTTCATCCCCCGGGATCAGTGGGATGAGCGCCTGCATAGCGACATGACCGGGGTCGACCTGGGTGCGGCGCCAGGAGGCTGGACCTGGCAGTTGGTCAATCGCGGCATGCTGGTGACCGCCGTCGATAACGGCCCTATGGCTGAAAGCCTGATGGACACTGGCCTGGTGCAACACCTGATGGCGGACGGTTTTACCTTCAAGCCGCGACAGCCGGTGGACTGGATGGTCTGCGACATCGTCGAGAAGCCGGCGCGCAACGCCGCACTTCTGGAAACTTGGATCGGCGAGGGCCATTGCCGCGAGGCCGTGGTCAACCTGAAGCTGCCGATGAAGCAGCGTTACGCCGAAGTGAAGCGTTTGCTGGAGCGGATTGAAGAGGGCTTCAAGGCGCGGGGAGTTCGGGTGGCGATCGGCTGCAAGCAGCTGTATCACGACCGCGAGGAAGTGACCTGCCACCTGCGTCGCCTGGATGTGAAAAAGCCCAAGTCGGCGTAGTACCCGCAACACCGCCCGCTTCCAGGTAAGAGCCGGCTTGCCGGCGAAAAAGGCCCCGCAGCTGTGCAAGGCGTGAGGATGCCTTCGCTGGCAAGCCAGCTCCTACGGCAGGTCCGGGGCCGTGGAACGACGGCAACAGATGACCCTATGGCACCATTGCGCGACAATGGCCGCCTGTTTCAGGAGTGAACCATGAGTCAAATCATCGATACGCCGGTTGACGGCACCCTCGACGCCACCGGCCTTAATTGCCCCGAGCCGGTGATGATGCTGCACCAGCACATTCGCGATCTGCCCGCAGGCGGGCTGCTGAAAGTGATCGCCACCGACCCTTCCACCCGCCGCGACATTCCCAAGTTCTGCGTGTTCCTCGACCACGAACTGGTGGCGCAGCAGGAAGAGGCCGGCACCTACCTCTACTGGATTCGCAAGAAGCTCGATTAACCCGCCGAACGGCCGATGCGGATCTGCTTGCGCGCACTGCGTGTCAGGCGGATCAACAGCATCAGCGCGGCGCAGGTCAAGCCGGCAATCAACCCCTCCCACAGACCGCTCGGGCCCCGTGCCGCTCCGAACCAATCGGTCAGGCCCAGGGCGTAGCCCACCGGCAAACCAATCCCCCAGTAAGCGAACAGGGTCAGGATCATGGTCACCCGAGTGTCCTGATAGCCGCGCAGTGCGCCGGCGGCGGTGACCTGAATGCCATCGGAAAACTGGAACAATGCCGAGTACACGATGAGCATCGAGGCTACCTGGATCACCATCGGGTCGTTGGTGTAGATCGAGGCGATGGGTTCACGCAGCAGGTACATCAGGCTTGCCGACAGGCAGGCGTAGGCCAGTGCTGCGCCCATGCCGACTCCGGCGCTGAAGCGTGCGTCGCGCGGTTGCTGACGGCCCAGAGACTGGCCGACCCGCACCGTTACGGCCATGGCCAGGGAGTAGGGGATCATGAACATCAGGGCGCTGACGTTGAGGGCAATCTGGTGTCCGGCCACTACCGTGGCACCCAGGCTGCCGATCAACAGGGCGATGACCGCGAAGATGCTCGACTCGGCGAACACCGCGATGCCGATGGGCAGGCCGACACTCACCAGGCGCTTGATCACCGCCCATTGTGGCCAGTCGAACCGGCTGAACAGCTGGATCTTGCGATAGGCCGGTGCCCAGTGAACCCAGCCGGCCATGCCCAGCATCATGGCCCACATCACGATCGCCGTGGCCCAGCCACAGCCGACGCCGCCCATGGCCGGCACACCGAAGTGGCCATAAATGAAGATGTAGTTGATGGGGATGTTGAGGGCCAGGCCACAAAGCCCGATGACCATGCTCGGCACTGTGCGGCCCAGCCCGTCGCTCAAGCAGCGCAGCACGTAGTACAGCGCTACAGCCGGCAGGCCGCTGGCGATGCCGTGCAGATAACCCATGCAGGGCTTGATCAGTTCCGGATCAACCTTCATCAGGTGCAGTATCGGTTCGGCGCTGATCAATATCAGTGTGGCCGAGAGGCCCGTCACTACCGCCAGCCACAAGGCCTGGCGCACCACCGGACTGATCTCGTGCAGCTTGCCGGCACCAAAGCGCTGGGCCACTTTGGGTGTGGTGGCCAGCAGGGTGCCGGTCATCAGCAGGAACACTGGAATCCAGATTGAGTTGCCCAGGGCTACGGCCGCGAGATCCCGCGGACTGACCCGACCGGCCATGACGGCATCGACAAAGCCCATGGCGGTGGTGGCCACCTGGGCAATCATGATGGGCAGGGCCAGTCGCAGCAGGTCGCGCAGTTCGCGGCCAACCCGGGCAGGGCGGCTGGTGGCTGGGGTGATGGGAGTGTCGGTTACGGAATTCACGGGGCGTAGCGTCCATAGGCGTGTTGCGCGGGACGCGACAGTCTACGCGTTGACACTCTGGTCAGGAAAAAATCCAGTGTTGTGGATTTGTAATGGCCGGCCGCGGGGAAATGAGTGCTCGACCTCAAGCCGCGCTGGCTCGGCCTGTCATCTGCGCCTACACTGCGGCTCCGCACGAGGAGCCTGCCATGTTGATTGTTGCCGACGAAAATATTCCCCTGATCGAAGAGTTCTTTGCCGGCTTCGGCGAGATCCGGCGTTTCCCCGGGCGTGCCATTGATCGGGCGACCGTGGAGCAGGCGGATGTGTTGCTGGTGCGCTCGGTGACTCAAGTCGACCGCCAATTGCTGGAAGGCAGTCCGGTGCGGTTTGTCGGCACCTGCACCATCGGCACCGATCATCTGGACCTGGATTACTTCCAGCAGGCGGGTATCAGTTGGTCCAGTGCGCCGGGCTGCAATGCCCGTGGCGTGGTGGATTATGTACTGGGCAGCCTGTTGACCCTGGCCGAGATCGAAGGGGCGGACCTGGCTCAACGCTGTTACGGCGTGGTGGGGGCTGGTGAAGTCGGCGGACGCTTGATCAAGGTCTTGCGCGGTCTGGGTTGGCAAGTCCTGGTCTGTGATCCGCAGCGACAGGCGGCGGAAGGCGGCGACTACGTCAGCCTGGAGCAATTGATCGAACGTTGCGACGTCATCAGCCTGCATACGCCACTGGCTCGGCATGGCGAGCATTCCACCTGGCACCTGCTGGATCGCCAGCGCTTGAACCAGCTCAAGCAAGGTACCTGGCTGATCAATGCAGCCCGTGGCCCGGTGGTGGATAACCAGGCACTGCGTGAAGTGTTGCTGCAGCGTGAGGATTTGCAGGCGGTGCTGGATGTCTGGGAAGAGGAGCCGACAGTGGATCGCGAGCTGGCGGACCTGTGCGTGCTGGCCACGCCCCATATCGCCGGCTACAGCCTGGATGGCAAACAGCGTGGCACGGCGCAGATCTACCAGGCCTACTGCCGCTTCCTCGGTCAGGCCGAACAGGTCAGCCTGGCCACCTTGCTGCCGGCGCCGTGGGTGCCGCAAGTCAGCCTGAATGCCAATGCCGATCCGGCCTGGGCCCTGGCGATGATCTGCCGGGCGGTGTATGACCCGCGCCGTGATGATGCGGATTTTCGCCGTAGCCTGGCGGATGATGTCGCCCAGCAACGCAGCGCCTTCGACGGCCTGCGCAAGCATTATCCGGAGCGTCGCGAGATCGACGGGCTGCAGGTGCGGATTCAGGGTGATTCGCCAGCCCTGAGCCAGATCGTTCGGGCCCTGGGCGCCAGCGAAGTCTGAAGTCGTTCAGACAGTAAAGCGCGCCCATAAAAAACCCGGCCGCCAGGCCGGGTCAAGAGGACATGAGGCTGAGTGTCAATCTTGCCGAGCAGGCTTGACCAGTCGCTTTTCCAGTTCGCGGCAGGCGTTCTGGATCATTTCTTCAGTAATAGGTACTTCGCGACCCTGGGCGTCGATGATGGCACACCCCAGAGACTGGTTCGGCTGGGTACGGATTACTTGAATCTTGTCATTGCTGCTGTGTTGCAAGGACATGGCCTGTCTCCTCATCAGGTTGTGTGCTTACTCTAGAATGGCCGGGTGACCAAGCTGTTACAGACCGCCGCAAGGGCTGGCCCGGCGACTTCACTCCAACAGAAATGCCCGGGGAGTGCCAGCCACGGATTAGACCGATAATCTCTAGGCGCTAGTGTCAGCGGTCATAATCAACCTGACTCATTGTGATTTAGCAAAGTTCCTGCGAATTCCTCTCGTTGCCGCCGCTGCAACGGGTCAGTCGCCGGCGCGTCAATGGATGAACTGCATGCTCTCTTCTCGTCACCGCCGGGCGTTGCATCTGGCCAGCCGTTTTATCGCTCCCTACCGTTGGCAGGCGCTCGGCGCCCTGTTGGCATTGATTGTTACTGCGGGCATCACCTTGTCTATGGGGCAGGGGATTCGCCTGTTGGTGGACCAGGGTTTCATGACCCAGTCCCCGCATTTGCTGAACCAGTCCATTGGCCTGTTCCTGCTGCTGGTCCTGGCCCTGGCGGTAGGCACGTTCGTGCGTTTCTATCTGGTGTCCTGGATCGGCGAGCGCTGCGTGGCGGACATCCGGCGTCAGGTGTTCAATCACCTGATCTACCTGCATCCCGGCTTCTACGAGAACAATCGCAGCTCGGAGATCCAGTCGCGACTCACGGCGGACACCACCTTGCTGCAGTCGGTGATCGGTTCTTCGCTGTCGTTGTTCCTGCGGAATGCGCTGATGGTGTTGGGAGGGATCGTCCTGCTGTTCGTCACCAACCCCAAGCTCACCAGCATCGTGGTGGTGGCCTTGCCGCTGGTGCTGGTGCCGATCCTGATTTTCGGCCGCCGGGTGCGCAGCCTGTCGCGCTTGAGTCAGGACCGGATCGCCGATGTCGGCAGCTATGTGTCCGAGACGCTGGGGCAGATCAAGACGGTCCAGGCCTACAACCACCAGGCCCAGGACGAGCAGCGCTTTGCCGTGACGGTGGAGCAGGCCTTCGATACCGCGCGCAAGCGTATTGTCCAGCGCGCCTGGCTGATCACCCTGGTGATCGTCCTGGTCTTGGGCGCGGTGGGGGTGATGCTCTGGGTAGGAGGCATGGATGTGATCGCCGGGCGTATTTCCGGCGGTGAGCTGGCGGCTTTCGTGTTCTACAGCCTGATTGTCGGTAGCGCCTTTGGCACCTTGAGTGAGGTCATTGGCGAACTGCAGCGCGCTGCCGGAGCTGCGGAGCGGATCGCCGAACTGCTGCGGGCGGAGAACATTATCCAGGCGCCCAGTAGTGGTCTGGTGAGCTTGCCGGCACGTGTGCAGGGCAATCTGGAGTTGGACGGCCTGAGCTTTTCCTATCCGTCAAGGCCGGACCGCTACGCCGTCGATGGCCTGAGTCTGAAGGTTCAGGCCGGAGAAACCCTGGCGTTGGTCGGGCCGTCGGGGGCAGGCAAATCCACCCTCTACGATCTGCTGCTGCGTTTCTACGACCCGCAGCAGGGGCGGATATTGCTGGATGGCGTGCCCCTGACCCAGCTCGATCCGCTGGATCTGCGGCGCTGTTTTGCCCTGGTGTCGCAAAGCCCGGCGCTGTTCTACGGCAGCATCGAAGAGAACATCCGCTATGGCAATCCTGATGCCACCCAGGCCCAGGTCCAGGAGGCGGCGAAGATCGCCTATGCCCACGAGTTCATCGAGCAGATGCCAGAGGGGTATCAGACTCATCTGGGGGATGGCGGGCTGGGACTTTCTGGCGGACAGCGGCAACGCCTGGCAATTGCTCGCGCGTTGTTGGTGGATGCGCCGATCCTGTTACTGGACGAGGCCACCAGTGCCCTGGATGCGCAGAGTGAGCATCTGATTCAGCAAGCCTTGCCCAGCCTGATGAAGAACCGCACCACCTTGGTGATCGCCCATCGCCTGGCCACGGTGAAGAATGCCGACCGCATCGCGGTCATGGATCAGGGCAGGCTGGTGGCGGTGGGTACTCATCAGCAACTGATCGCCAACAGTCCGCTCTATGCGCGTCTGGCGGCGCTGCAGTTCAGCGAAGGCCCTCAGGCGCCTGTGTAGGGGCCGGCTTGCCGGCGAAAGCGGCCATCCGGCTGGCGCCGAGTCCGAAGGCCTCTTTGCCGGCATGCCAGCTCCCGCAATGGGTGGCCGCCCAATAAAAAGCCCGCATCGCTGCGGGCTTGTAGAAGGCTGGCTTCACTGGTCGTCGAAGTAGCGCTCATGCCAGTCCACCAGCGGCTGCGGTGAGTTGAGCTTCTGGCCATAGATCACCGAATAGGACAGCACGTTCTGCACATACTGGCGGGTTTCGTCGAAGGGAATGCTTTCCACCCACACGTCGAAACTCAGGTGGTCGGCGCCCTTGAGCCATTGCCGCACCCGTCCAGGACCCGCGTTATAGGCAGCAGATGCCAATACCCGGTTGCCGTTGAACTGGCTGTGGACCTGGCTCAGGTACGCCGCACCCAATTGGATGTTCTTGTCCGGGTCCAGCACTTGCTGGGGAGAGGCCAGGGGAATGCTGAACTTGCGCGCGGTTTCCTTGGCGGTACCAGGCATCAGTTGCATCAGGCCGCTGGCGCCCACGTGGGAACGGGCATCGTCCATGAAGGCGCTTTCCTGGCGGGTGATGGCGAACACCCAGCTGGAATGCAGGCCGCGGACCTTGGCTTCGCGCACCAGGGTGTCGCGGTGAGCCATGGGGAAGCGGATGTCCAGGTCATCCCAGTACTGGGCCTGGCTGATGGTGCGAATGGCCGGGAAGTACCATTTCAGGTCGTAGGCCAGCCTGGCCTGGGCCACCATTTCGTCACGGTTGAAGTGCCGGCTGACGTGGTACCACTCACGGCGACCATCGACGATCTGGCCCCGGGCATGGAATTCCAGGGCGCGACGCACGCCCGGAGTGTTGCGCACTTTGTTGATGACTGCCTGGCTCAGCATCAGCGGTTGGTTGTTCAACTGATAGGGGGCCTTGGCGTGATCCGCGGCGAGGAATCCGTAGAAATCACGCTCCCGGGCCAGGCCTTTGAACAGCGCCAGGGCCTGGGGGTTCTTCGGCTGGGCCAGCTCCAGGCTGCGCGCCTGCCAGTAGCGCCAGCGGTTGGTGCTGGCCAGGTCCTGAGGCAGCTTGCGGGTCAACTGGTAGGCATCTTCCCAGCGCGCCAGACGCAGTAGCAGGCGCAGGCGCCATTCGGAGACGGTGTTGTCCCGCAGCTCTGGGTCGTACTTGGTCATGACGTCCAGGGCGCGGCTGTCGAAGCGCCGGGCCAGGGTCAGGCCGATTTCGCGGGCAATGGCCACTTTTTCGTCACGTGAGAAGTGCATGCTGCTGGCATAGCCGTCCAGCAGGGCCATGGCCTTGTCCGGGTCCTGGCGAGCCAGTCGGCGCAAGCCGAGGCCGACCACGTCGGACATCGCCTCATCGGCGGGCTGGAAGCGCGAAGGCTGGCTCAGCAGCTCCGGCTTTTGCGCCACGTCCACCAGCAGACGACCCTGGGGCGCGAGGGTGGTCATGCTCTTTACCAGGCTGTTGGCCAAGGGGTAGTTGCGGGCTTCGGCCGCCAGCTTGGCCCGCTGCCAGCGCTTCTGTTCGGTCAGTTGGCCTTCAGCGGCCCATTGGGCGAACAGTGCGTCGCAAGCGGCGGGCTGGGATTTGCCGGTCAGCCAGAGTTTTTCGGTGGCGGCGTAGCCTTCGGCTTTGAGGTTGTGCCCCAGTTGGTACTGGCCATTGAGGCAGTCCAGCTCGGTGAAGTTGAGTTTCGGGTCGTAATACCGGGTGAAGGTGGCCCAGTCGCCGCGTTCCGCCAGCCAGCGCAACCAGCGCAGTTTCATCCAGTTAGCCTGGGGCAGATCGCCATGTTCGGCGAGGAATTTCTCGATCTCGGCGTTGCTGGCGCTCTTCAGGCGGGCTGTGAGTTCGTCATAGGCCAGGTACGGTTCCAGCGGGTAGTCGCGCAGGGCATCGGCATAACGGAAATAAGGGCCTGAATCGCCCTTGGCCAGAGCGCGTTTGGCCTCGTCGTAATACCGGCGTTGCTGGGTCAGGTCCGCCGCCTGGGCGGATTGGACGGCAGTGGCGGAAAGAAGCAGACAGGATAAAAGGCTGAAAAGGCGACTGCGCATGAGACATCCGGGCAGAGAAATCATGACAAGTGCCGACAAGGCCAACACTGATTGTTCACTAGCTTAGCCTTTTGCCAGCAACCGGTGAAAGCTTTGCCGAGCCCTTGGCATCAGTTGGCAACAAAAGTGCCTTCGGGGTTGCCGGTGGCGAAATAGCGGGCCTTCTGAGGGCGCAAGTCAGGTAGAATGCGCGCCCGGTTTTTGGAGAAGAACATGACCCTGCTCAAATTCAGCGATGTGTCCCTTGCTTTCGGCGCCATGCCGTTGTTGGACAAGGTGTCCTGGCAGATCGCCCGTGGTGAGCGGGTGTGCATCATCGGCCGTAACGGTACTGGCAAATCCAGCATGATGAAGCTGGTCAAGGGCGATCAGAAGCCCGACGACGGCTCCGTATGGCGCGCACCCGGTCTGAAGATCGGCGAATTGCCTCAGGAACTGCCTGTGGCCGACGAGCGGACCGTGTTCGACGTGGTTGCCCAGGGCCTGGACGGTGTCGGCGAGCTGCTGGCCCAGTACCACCACCTGAGCCAGAACATCGTCACCGACGCCGATCTGGAAAAACTGATGCACGTCCAGCACGACCTCGAAGCCCGTGACGGCTGGCGCCTGCAGCAACTGGTGGACAGCACCCTGAGCCGCCTGCAACTGCCAGCCGACAAGACCCTCGCCGAGTTGTCCGGTGGCTGGCGGCGTCGCGTGCTGTTGGCGCAGGCCCTGGTATCCGAGCCGGATCTGCTGCTCCTCGACGAGCCGACCAACCACCTGGATATCGGCGCCATTGCCTGGCTGGAAGAGGCGCTGAAGGATTTCCAGGGCGCGGTCCTCTTTATTACCCACGACCGTTCCTTCCTGCAGAACCTGGCCACCCGCATCCTCGAACTGGATCGTGGCGGCCTGATCGATTGGAACGGCGACTACGCCAGTTTCCTGGTGCACAAGGAAGCCATGCTGGCGGCGGAAGAAACCGCCAATGCGCTGTTCGACAAGCGCCTGGCCCAGGAAGAAGTGTGGATTCGCCAGGGCATCAAGGCCCGGCGTACCCGTAACGAAGGCCGCGTGCGTGCGCTCAAGGCGCTGCGCGTGGAGCGCAGTGAGCGTCGCGAGCGTACCGGCAAGGCCAACATTCAGCTGGAAACCGCCGACAAGTCTGGCAAGCAGGTAATGGTGCTGGAGAATGTCAGCTTCGCTCACCCGGACGGCCCGTTCCTGGTCAAGGACTTTTCCATGGTCCTGCAGCGTGGCGACCGCATTGGCCTTCTGGGCGCCAACGGCACCGGCAAGACCACCTTGCTCAAGCTGATGCTCGGCGGTCTGGTGCCGAGCAGCGGCAAGGTGGAAGAGGGCACGCGGATCGACGTGGCCTACTTCGACCAGTTGCGCCACCAGTTGGACCTGGAAAAGACCGTGATCGACAACGTTGCCGAAGGTCGCGACTTCATCGAGATCGATGGCCAGAGCCGTCACGTGCTGAGCTACCTCGGTGATTTCCTGTTCAGTCCGCAACGTGCCCGTACGCCAGTCAAGGCCCTGTCTGGCGGTGAGCGTGCCCGTCTGTTGCTGGCCAAGTTGTTCAGCAAACCGGCCAACCTGCTGGTGCTCGACGAGCCGACCAACGACCTCGATGTGGAAACCCTCGAGCTGCTGGAAGAAGTGTTGCTGACCTTCCAGGGCACCGTGCTGATGGTCAGCCACGACCGGGCCTTCCTCGACAACGTGGTGACCAGCACCCTGGTCTTTGAAGGCGAAGGCAAGGTTCGCGAGTACGTTGGCGGTTATCAGGACTGGTTGCGCCAGGGTGGCTCGCCGCGGCTGCTGGGGGTTACCGAGAACAAGTCCGGCAAGGCCGAACTGAATTCCGCCGTGGTTGCGCCGGTACAAGCCGCAGCGCCAGCCCCCGTGCAAGAGGCTCCGGCGAAGAAGAAGCTCAGCTACAAATTGCAGCGTGAGCTTGAGGCGCTGCCGGGGCAGATCGATGCGATGGAACAACAGATTGCCGGGGTCGAGGCGGAGATGGCCGATGCCGGTTTCTATCAGCGCCCGGCGGCTGAAACCGCTGCGGTCATTGCCCGGCTGGAGCAGTTGAATGCCGAGCTGGAGCAGATGGTCGAGCGCTGGGCCGAGCTGGATGCCTGAGTGACCGGTGTTTGATAAAAAAGCCCGACTTTAGCGTCGGGCTTTTTTTCGGAGCAGTGACCGGTCTGGTAACTGTCGGGTGAGGGCTTAGCGTTTGGCCAGGTGCACAGCCAGTACGTCACACGGTGCGCCGTGCAGGACGTCATTGGCGGTGGAGCCCAGCAGCAGGGCCAGGCCGTGACGGCCGTGGCTGCCCACCACGATCAGATCGCATTCCTGTTCCTTGGCCAGGTGATGTATTTCCTGGCGCGGTTGTCCATAGGTCAGGTGACTGTATTCCTTGGTCAGCTCCGGGTACTTGTGGATCAGCCGGTCCAGGCGTTCCCTGGCCTGATCGAACTGTTGCTGCTGCAGCTGCGAAAGATCCATGGGCACGTCACCGCCGAAGGCCATGGCCATGGGTTCGACGATGTGCACCAGGGACAGCTTGGCTCCATTGCTCACCGACAGCTCGCGAGCGCGGTGGATAACAGGATCGCACTCTTCGGTTAAATCTACGGCGACCAGAATATGGTGGTAGGACATGAGGCGCTCCTCCTGAGGATTGCAATAGCTTCAAGTATGGCTGGTTTCAAGCGGGTTGGTTCCACCCAGGCCCCGCTCATCTAAAAATCGAGAGTACTGATATGACGGTCTGGATAGTGGTGTCAATCCTTGCGGTGGTTCTGAGCCCGTTGGCGTGGCTGCGGCCCTCGCGCCGCCAGAGCGGCTTGATCGCCCTGCGCCTGGAGGCGCGGCGCATGGGGTTGGCCATGCAACTGGCGCCCCAGGAATGGCCGCACTGGTTGGGGCAGGAGCCGCCCAATCCTTGCCCGCAATACCACCGGCCGAGGCGCAGCGCACAATCGGCTTGCTGGAGTTACTGGCAGATAGCCCCTGGTAGCTGGGTCAACCAGTGGCGTGAACCCTGTGTCGATGAGGCGCTGCTCCAGCATCTGCAGACCTTGCCGCCAGGGGTCTTCAAGGTTGAAGCGGACAAGCAACTGATCGCCCTGTACTGGAGCGAGCGCGGCGAGGCCAGTGTCTTGCAGGATATCGCCTCGGTGCTCAAGGCCTTGGCCTGAAGTCATGGGGGAGGGCGCCCGCGGCAATCGTGGGCGTTTGGCAATAAAAAGCCCGACTCAGCATCGGGCGGGATGGCCAGGCAGGCCGGTAATCTCGTTTGAGCCACCCTGGGGTGGCTTCTTGCTGTCTGGGCTGTGCCCCTATTTGATAAAACTTTCTGGCCTTTTCTTCAGATATATCTCCAGCTTAGTCGCTATCGTTCCCTGTGGGCTGACGATTTAGGGCGATTTTTCTAAATATTGATCCTATGAATGGCGATGAATGCAGGGGTGTGTTGATCATCTGGGGAGCAGTGAAGTGACCGCAAAGTCGCGTTTCAAACAGCGTTTTGTACGATTGACAATTGCCGGATTTTCCCTGAATGTGGCGTACCCAAATCAAACGGGCGTATGAAATGAGCGTTTGTATCTCAGGCGGCTCTATACAGAATCCCGACTATCGCGTTGGCGGGTGTGCCTGGCGGATTGGCGTTAGCATCGACGGTGACGTTAGTGCCAAGCCAGAAGTCAGCGTCCGACGTGTACTGTTCAGCTTCCATATCGTGGAGATCAGTTGATGATTTACGAAGGTAAAGCCATCACGGTTAAGGCTCTTGAAAGTGGCATCGTCGAATTGAATTTCGACCTCAAGGGTGAGTCCGTCAACAAGTTCAACCGTCTAACCCTGAATGAATTGCGTCAGGCTGTTGACACCATCAAGGCAGATGCTTCGATCAAGGGCGTGATCGTCAGCAGTGGCAAGGACGTATTCATCGTCGGCGCCGACATCACCGAGTTTGTCGATAACTTCAAGCTGCCGGATGCCGAGCTGGTGGCAGGTAACCTCGAAGCCAACAAGATCTTCAGCGATTTCGAAGACCTCAACGTGCCGACCGTTGCCGCGATCAATGGCATCGCCCTGGGCGGCGGCCTGGAAATGTGCCTGGCGGCGGACTACCGCGTCATGGCGGCCAGCGCCAAGATCGGCCTGCCGGAAGTCAAGCTGGGCATCTACCCGGGCTTCGGCGGTACCGTGCGTCTGCCGCGCATCATCGGTGCCGACAACGCCATCGAGTGGATTGCCGCCGGCAAGGAAAACCGTGCTGAAGACGCGCTGAAAGTCGGTGCCGTCGATGCTGTGGTTGCTCCCGATAAACTCAAGGACGCCGCTCTGGCCCTGGTTAAGCGCGCTATTTCCGGCGAGTTCGACTACAAGGCCAAGCGTCAGCCGAAGCTGGAAAAACTCAAGCTCAACGCCATCGAGCAGATGATGGCTTTCGAAACCGCCAAAGGTTTCGTCGCCGGTCAGGCAGGCCCGAACTATCCGGCGCCTGTTGAAGCGATCAAGACCATCCAGAAGGCCGCTAACTTCGGCCGCGACAAGGCTCTGGAAGTGGAAGCCGCCGGCTTCGTCAAACTGGCCAAGACCTCTGCCGCACAAAGCCTGATCGGTCTGTTCCTGAATGATCAGGAACTGAAGAAAAAAGCCAAGGCCTACGATGAGATCGCCAAGGACGTGAAGCAGGCCGCAGTACTCGGCGCCGGCATCATGGGCGGTGGCATTGCCTACCAGTCGGCCTCTAAAGGCACGCCGATCCTGATGAAGGACATCAACGAACACGGTATCGAGCAGGGTTTGGCGGAAGCTGCGAAACTGCTGGTCGGTCGCGTTGATAAAGGCCGCATGACTGCCGCGAAAATGGCTGAAGTGCTCAACGGCATTCGTCCAACCCTGTCTTACGGGGACTTCGGTCACGTCGACCTGGTGGTCGAGGCGGTGGTCGAGAACCCTAAGGTCAAGCAAGCGGTATTGGCTGAAGTCGAAGGTCAGGTCAAAGAGGACACCATTCTGGCGTCCAACACTTCGACCATCTCCATCAGCCTGTTGGCCAAGGCCCTCAAGCGTCCGGAAAACTTCGTCGGCATGCACTTCTTCAACCCGGTGCACATGATGCCTCTGGTGGAAGTGATCCGTGGCGAGAAGTCCAGCGAGCTGGCCGTTGCCACCACCGTTGCCTACGCCAAGAAAATGGGCAAGAACCCGATCGTGGTCAACGACTGCCCGGGCTTTTTGGTCAACCGCGTTCTGTTCCCGTACTTCGGCGGTTTCGCCAAGCTGGTTAGCGCTGGTGTGGACTTCGTGCGCATCGACAAGATCATGGAAAAATTCGGCTGGCCAATGGGCCCGGCGTACCTGATGGACGTGGTCGGCATCGACACCGGTCACCACGGTCGTGACGTGATGGCTGAAGGCTTCCCGGATCGCATGAAGGACGATCGTCGTTCGGCCGTGGACGTACTCTACGAAGCCAAGCGCCTGGGCCAGAAGAACGGCAAGGGTTTCTACGCCTACGAAACCGACAAGAAGGGCAAGCAGAAGAAGGTCGCCGATCCGTCGGTGCTGGAAGTGCTCAAGCCAATCGTCTACGAGCAGCGTGAAGTCACTGACGAAGACATCATTAACTGGATGATGATCCCGCTGTGCCTGGAAACCGTTCGTTGCCTGGAAGACGGCATCGTCGAAACTGCTGCCGAAGCTGACATGGGCCTGGTCTACGGTATTGGTTTCCCTCCATTCCGTGGTGGTGCGCTGCGCTACATCGATTCCATCGGTGTTGCCCAGTTCGTTGCCCTGGCCGACCAGTACGCCGATCTGGGCGCGCTGTACCACCCGACCGCGAAGCTGCGTGAAATGGCCAAGAACGGCCAGAGCTTCTTCGGTTAAGCGCCCCACACTAGAGCGAGAGTGAACATATGAGCTTGAATCCTAGAGACGTCGTGATTGTCGACTTCGGTCGTACTCCGATGGGCCGCTCCAAGGGCGGCATGCACCGCAACACCCGCGCCGAAGACATGTCGGCGCACCTGATCAGCAAACTGCTGGAACGCAACACCAAGGTCGACCCGGCGGAAGTCGAGGACGTGATCTGGGGCTGCGTCAACCAGACCCTGGAACAGGGCTGGAACATCGCGCGCATGGCGTCGCTGATGACCCAGATCCCCCACACCTCGGCCGGCCAGACCGTCAGCCGCCTGTGCGGCTCCTCCATGAGTGCACTGCATACCGCTGCGCAAGCGATCATGACCGGTAACGGTGACGTGTTTGTGGTGGGCGGCGTCGAGCACATGGGGCACGTGAGCATGATGCACGGTGTCGATCCGAACCCGCACATGTCCCTGTACGCGGCGAAAGCCTCGGGCATGATGGGCCTGACCGCCGAGATGCTGGGCAAGATGCACGGCATCACCCGTGAGCAGCAGGACGCCTTTGGCGTGCGTTCCCACCAACTCGCCCACAAGGCGACCGTGGAAGGCAAGTTCAAGAACGAAATCATCCCGATGCAGGGCTATGACGAGAGCGGTTTCCTGAAACTGTTCGACTACGACGAAACCATTCGTCCCGAAACCACCCTGGAAAGCCTGGCGGCCTTGAAGCCGGCGTTCAACCCCAAGGGTGGCACCGTGACTGCCGGTACTTCGTCGCAGATCACCGACGGCGCTTCGTGCATGATCGTGATGTCGGCCCAGCGTGCCCAGGATCTGGGCATCCAGCCGCTGGCAGTGATCCGTTCCATGGCGGTGGCGGGTGTGGACCCGGCGATCATGGGCTATGGTCCAGTACCGGCCACGCAGAAAGCCTTGAAGCGCGCAGGCCTGGGCATCAACGACATCGACTTCTTCGAGCTCAACGAAGCTTTCGCTGCACAGGCCTTGCCAGTGCTGAAAGATCTGAAAGTGCTCGACAAGATGAATGAGAAGGTTAACCTGCACGGCGGCGCGATCGCCTTGGGTCACCCGTTCGGTTGCTCCGGTGCGCGTATCTCCGGGACCCTGCTCAACGTCATGAAGCAAAATGGCGGCACCTTTGGTGTGTCCACCATGTGCATCGGCCTTGGCCAGGGCATCTCGACCGTCTTCGAACGCGTTTAAGCGTTGGGTTGATGGAAGCCGGGGCCCTGTGCCCCGGTTTTTGTTTTTCTGAAGATTTATTTGTTTTTATTTTGAAAAAAATTGCACGAGGGCCAGAGCATGCAGTTACAACCCGGGCTCTATCAGCATTACAAGGGGCCGCAGTACCGCGTTTTCAGCGTGGCGCGGCACTCGGAAACGGAAGAAGAAGTAGTGTTTTACCAAGCCCTGTATGGGGATTACGGTTTTTGGGTGCGACCTTTGAGCATGTTCCTGGAGTCGGTCGAAGTTGACGGCGAGCAGGTCCCACGCTTTGCTTTGGTGCAGGCCGAACCCAGTCTTTTTTCACCGACGTAAGTGCAGGTCGCGCAGTACCCTGCGCTTGACCTCACCTTGTTGCCACTATATATAGCGGGGCCGCGTCAGGCGCCAACCGCCTTTCACTTCTCGAATTCAGGAATTTTCTGATCCATGGGCAAATCGCTGGTCATTGTGGAATCCCCGGCTAAGGCCAAGACCATCAACAAGTACTTGGGCAACCAATACGTGGTGAAGTCGAGTATCGGCCATATCCGAGACCTGCCCACCAGCGGTTCGGCGAGTGCCGCCAAAGAGCCAGCCGCCAAGCGTGGCAAGGCCGCTGCGGGCGAAGCCCCGGCCTTGTCGCCGAAGGAAAAAGCGCGCAAGCAGCTGGTTTCACGCATGGGCGTCGACCCCGAGCACGGCTGGAAGGCCAAGTACGAAATCCTTCCCGGCAAGGAAAAGGTCATTGAAGAGCTGCGCCGCCTTGCCAAGGATGCCGACACCATCTATCTCGCAACGGACTTGGACCGCGAAGGGGAAGCCATCGCCTGGCACCTGCGGGAAGCCATCGGCGGTGACGACAGCCGCTACAAGCGCGTGGTGTTCAACGAAATCACCAAGAAGGCGATCCAGGAAGCCTTCTCCCAGCCCGGCGAGCTGGATATTCATCGGGTCAACGCTCAGCAGGCCCGTCGCTTTCTTGATCGCGTGGTGGGCTACATGGTCTCGCCGCTGCTGTGGGCGAAGATTGCCCGTGGCCTGTCCGCCGGCCGCGTGCAGTCGGTTGCCGTGAAGCTGGTGGTGGAGCGCGAGCGCGAGATTCGTGCCTTCATCCCTGAAGAATACTGGGAAGTACACGCTGATCTGGGCACCGCCAAGGGTTCGAATGTGCGTTTTGAAGTGGCCCGTGAAAACGGCGAGGCCTTCAAGCCGCTCAATGAAACACAGGCCATGGCTGCCCTGGAGAAGCTCAAGGCTTCGGCCTACAGCGTCGCCAAGCGCGAAGACAAACCCACCAGCAGCAAGCCGTCGGCGCCATTTATTACCTCCACCCTGCAGCAGGCTGCGAGCAACCGCCTGGGCTTC
This sequence comes from Pseudomonas sp. B21-059, assembly GCF_026016285.1. Classification (NCBI taxonomy): domain Bacteria; kingdom Pseudomonadati; phylum Pseudomonadota; class Gammaproteobacteria; order Pseudomonadales; family Pseudomonadaceae; genus Pseudomonas; species Pseudomonas sp. B21-059. The sequence goes on from NZ_CP087201.1 coordinate 2,156,306, forward strand.
GGGGTGAAGAAGACCATGATGATGGCCCAGCGTCTGTATGAAGCTGGCTACATCACCTATATGCGTACCGACTCCACCAACCTCTCGGCTGATGCCGTGGCGATGGCGCGGACCTATATCGAAGACGAGTTCGGCAACAAGTACCTGCCGGCCTCGCCCAACGTCTACAGCAGCAAGGAAGGGGCCCAAGAGGCGCACGAAGCGATTCGTCCGTCCGACGTGAACACCCATCCAAGCAAACTGTCGGGCATGGAACGTGACGCTGAGCGGCTCTACGAGCTGATCTGGCGCCAGTTCGTTGCTTGCCAGATGCTGCCGGCGCAATACCTGTCCACTACCGTCAGCGTGGCCGCTGGCGACTTCGAGCTGCGCGCCAAGGGCCGTATCCTCAAGTTCGACGGCTACACCCGGGTCATGCCGCAGATCAGCAAGCCAGGTGATGACGATGTGCTGCCGGACATGGCGCAGGGCGAAGTGCTGAAGTTGATCAAGCTCGACCCAAGCCAGCACTTCACCAAGCCGCCGGCGCGCTATTCCGAAGCCAGCCTGGTGAAGGAAATGGAAAAACGCGGCATCGGTCGTCCTTCGACCTATGCGGCGATCATTTCGACCATTCAGGATCGCGGCTACGTAACCCTGCACAACCGTCGGTTCTATTCGGAAAAGATGGGTGACATCGTCACTGAGCGTCTCTCCGAAAGCTTCTCCAACCTCATGGACTACGGCTTCACCGCCGGCATGGAAGAGAACCTCGATGACGTGGCCCAGGGCGAGCGCGACTGGAAGAACGTCCTTGACGAGTTCTACGGCGACTTCAAGAAGAAACTCGAAGTGGCCGAGGGCGCTGACACCGGCATGCGCGCCAACCAGCCGGTGATGACCGATATTCCGTGCCAGACCTGCGGTCGGCCGATGCAGATTCGTACCGCTTCCACCGGCGTGTTCCTGGGTTGCTCGGGCTATAGCCTGCCTCCGAAGGAGCGATGCAAGGCCACCGTCAACCTGGTGCCGGGCGATGAGATCGCTGCGGACGACGAGGGCGAGTCTGAATCCCTGGTACTGCGCGGCAAGCACCGTTGCCCGATCTGCAGCACGGCGATGGACGCTTACCTGCTGGATGAAAAGCGCAAGCTGCACATCTGCGGTAACAATCCGGATTGCGCCGGTTACGAGATCGAAGAGGGCAGCTACCGGATCAAGGGTTATGAAGGCCCGAGCCTGGAATGCGACAAGTGCGGGAGCGAGATGCAGCTCAAGACAGGTCGTTTCGGCAAGTTCTTCGGTTGCACCAATCCGACCTGCAAGAACACTCGCAAGCTGCTGAAAAGCGGCGACGCGGCGCCGCCGAAGATGGACCCGGTGAAGATGCCTGAGCTCAAATGCGAGAAGGTCAACGACACTTACATCCTGCGCGATGGTGCTTCGGGTCTGTTCCTGGCCGCCAGTCAGTTCCCGAAAAACCGTGAAACCCGCGCTCCGCTGGTGCTGGAGCTGATCCCGCACAAGGACGAAATTGATCCGAAGTACCACTTCCTTTGCGAAGCGCCGAAAAAGGACCCGGACGGTCGTCCGGCGGTGGTGCGCTATAGCCGCAAGACCAAGGAGCAGTACGTGCAGACCGAGGTTGATGGCAAGCCGACCGGCTGGCGTGCGTTCTACGACGGTGGTACCTGGAAGGTCGAAGACAAGCGCTAAGCACTGTTTGTGTCGAGGGGCTTGCTCCTCGATGTAGCGTTGTACAGGGCCGCATGATTCCGTTGGGAGTCATGCGGCCTTTCTTTTGCCTTGCGGTGCGCGGGAGTGATCCTTGAAACTGTGCCGTCCGCATCCGGTTCTCTTCTTGTAGTGGAGGCTGCCTACATGGCCCACGAGCTCTATACCCGTACCAATCAGAAAATCTACTTTGCCGGCCTGGCCCTCGAGTCCCTGGCCCGGGCCGAAGAGGGGCGGGCGATGAATGCCCAGGCACAGGTTCAGGCCGGGCGCGAATCGGTGCTGTTCCACCTGTACGGTGCCTTGCTGGGGCTATGCCACGAAATTGCAGGGTTCTACCGGCTGCCGCAGGCCAATGCTGCGCGGGTCGAGCAGATCCTTAGCCGTGAAGTGCTGGATAGCATTGCGATTCCCGAGCTGGCGGAGCTGGTGGAATTGGCGCAGAGCCCGCAGACCTGGTTGGCGCAACTGCTGTGCGCTTACAGCGAACTGTTTCAACCACCGCGAGCGCCGCACAAGCCCAAGGGTGATGTGACCCAGCCGCTGATCGTGGCGGTCAATCTGGATGAGGAAGAGTCGGAGCAGGAACTGAGCCGGGAAGAGCTGGAAAGTTGGCGGCAGAATCTCAAGGCCCTGGCCATTCGTTTTCGAGATGGCTTGAACGAGTGTTGAGCCTGAGCGTCGCTTGATACGCGATGCGTTTAATTGATCAAGGAAGATTTATGTTGTTCTTCTTGCGTGACCAAGCGCTAGTTCGCCTGCTGAGCGATTGCCAGATGCGAGTCATCAACGCTCAGTCCAAGGCGGATCTGCTGGAGGTGCTCGACCGGCTGGAGATATTCCCCGGTGGCCTGGAATTCGATCATATGCAGTCAATAACGCTCCTGGTGCTGGCGTTTGCCGCGCTCGCGGCTGGGTTGTTGATGGATGGCATGGGCGGGATGTTCTGGGTGTTTGTGGCTCTTTGTTTCTTCAGCTACCGGGTCAGCAAGGGCGTCTCTGGGGCGTTGACGGATCTGGCGGCGAGCATTACCCGCAAGTGCATGATGTTGGGCAACGACTTGAGCGAATTCGACAGCAGTGCCGACTGGCGTCTGAAGAGACTGGACAACGAGTTCACTGATTACCAGCGGGGCAGCGAGATTGAGCAGCGCCGTATCCTGGACTCGCTCCAGGGGGGGTATCGAGGAGAGCGGCATTCGCTGGCATTCGAGTATCACCATCTACGATATGTGATCTCCAGTCGCGAGCGTGAGGCCAGCGGAGGCTTCAGGACGGTTTACACGAACTACCACCGCTACAGTCTGGTGGTGGATTTCCCTTGGGTGAGAGAGATTGCGGTTCGATCCAGCCCCTTGGAAATACCGCTGTCTGGACAGCCCTTCAAGACCGACCGCGACGATTTCAATCAGACCTTTGTGCTGCGCGGCATTGACCCCGCCTGTTGCGAGCGCTTCGCCACGCCTGCGACGCTGGATCTGTTGATGGAGCTTTCGCGCCAGCTCCATGGGGTCAATCTGGAGTTCTCCAGCCAGGGACGGCTCTGCCTGAGCTTCAACAATGAAGACATCATGGCTTATGCCGATCCGGGGTTGCTGAGTGATCTGGCGGTCTTTCGTGAGCGGATCGAGGCTGGCATCGAGTTGCCGAAGTTGTATCCGTTGTTGGCGCAGATAGAGCGGTTGGCCCAGCAGCACGACGGTCATGTTGTTACTGCTGTCGTTCCACAGACTTCTGAATCCGGCGAATTGAGCAAGGAAGAATGATGCAGTTTCTCAAGCATGATGCCGAGCTGGTCCGCTTGTTGGCCAGCTGCGACGCGGAAGTCGCACGCGCCAGGTCAAACGAGGATTTGCTGAAGGTTATCGACAAGCTCCGCACCTTCAAAGGTGGGTTGAAATTCGATCATGCCCAGCCCCTGGTGCTGTTGATGCTGGCTATTGCTGCGGCCGTGCCTGCCATGGCTGGTGTGATCCCGATGGTGTTTGTCGCGGCGTGCCTGGGTTTTGCCAGTCTGTACATCTGGATGAGCCGTAAGGCGGCCTTTGACGAGCTACCGAAGAAGATAGCCCGTAAATGTTCGTTCCTCAGTAATGGTCTGTGGGACCCGGGTGGATCAGCTGATGAGCGTTTCAGGCAATTGAGCGGTGAGTTTGATGACTATGACCGTGGCAATGACAGTCGTCGTATCGAGGCTTCGGCCAAGGGGGTCTATCAGGGAGCTCGGCACGAGCTGTCTTTTGTCTTTCACCACCTGCGTTATGTGAACTCTCATATCAAGAAAAAAACCGATGGCGAGTCCGAGCGGGTGTATGAGAGCTTCGATCGCTTCAGCCTGGTGGTGGAGTTCCCCTGGGTGAGGGGCGTGGCAGTGCGCAGCAATCTCCCGGATAAAAAAATTACCAAGCGCAAGGTCTTCGAGACTACCTTCGATGACTTCAACAGGACTTTCATGTTTTGTGGCGAGAGTGAGCTGGCTTGCGCAAGGTTCGCAACGCCCACCACCCTGGTTTTCTTGCTGGGTCTTTGTCGGCGGCTGAAGAATGTGAATCTGGAGTTTTCCAGTCAGGGGCGCTTGTGTCTGAGCTTCGATGATGCCGAAGTCATGGCCTATCAGGACCCGGGAACCCTTGAGGACCTTCCGGGCTTCTACGCAAAGATCAAGCAGGGGCTTAAATTGCCGAACCTTTTTCCGGTTCTGGCTCTCGTGCATGAGTTGGCGGAGTTGCAGGACAACAATTTCGAGCTTCCGCTGACAGTCACCGATGATATGGAGCAGTAGGGTATGGAATTGTTGTTAGTGATTGCGATTGTCTTGGGTGTCCTTGCCTACGTGCACTACAACAAGATCGTCAGCGCTTATAACCGCGTGCAACGGGCCTGGTCGGATGTGCTCACCTACCAGAGGCAGAAGATCAAGGTGCTGGATGTGCTTGAGCCGCAAGTGGCCGGTTTTCAGGATTACGAAAGCCAGTTGCTGGAGAAAATAGTCGGACTCCGTAGCGCCATCACCAGCTTGCCATCTGTGGCGGATGGCGAGGCGTTGAAGTCGGTGGATCGCGGGACCAAGGCGTTGCTGGGAGGGTTGAACCTGGCGTTTGAAGCCTATCCCGAGCTCAAGTCTGCGGAGCTGATGAACAACCTGATGCGTGAGGTAGCCGAGCAGGAGGGCAATGTCAGCGGCGCCATTACCCTGTTCAATCTGAATGTGGAGCATTTCAATAACAGCATTCAGTTGTTTCCCGGCTCGCTGGTTAATCGGTTGACCCTGAAAAAGTCACTGGTCACGCCGTTTTCCGACAGCCAGGCGTCGGCGGGTTTTGAATACAAGCCGAATTTCTGAGGGGCTCTGCTGCGCCTCTGTGGCGGGTTCGGCTTAGGGGACATCGGGTGGAGAAGGGAAGGTGGCGCGTCGAGCAGTAGCTGCTGCCATGCAAGATCCTGAGCGAGGTGGGGGTTATGACTGATATAATCCCCGCCTTTCGTGGAGACCAGACTTTTATGCCAACGTCCTTTCTAGAAATTGTCGAATTGCCAGACGGTCGTATTGAGCTGCGCAGAGCTGAGGACGAGGGTTCTCTGGTTACTTTGGATTTTTCCGAGGATGCCAAAGTCTTTTTGCAAGGTCAGCATGTGGAAGTTGCCAAGGCCATGTTGAGCGTCGGCGTGCAGATGGCCGGACGCTTGGTTGAAGGTGAAATCGACAAGGAAGACGGTCCGCGGGTTCTCCACTAAACCCGTTTATCGGTTTTTTTCCGGTTATTCGTCATATTTGTTTCGGCTTCTCAATCCTGGAGAAGCCTCGCGTCATTCAAGCGCATTTACTGTGACTTCCCGGTATTTATCCCAGGCGAATATTCAGGCTTTGCGCATCACCCGTGCGTGCGGCACTGATCAATTGTTGTCGAGCACTGCCGCTTAGCGGGTTCAGCCAACTGACCACGGTATGGCTGCGGCCCAGTCTTAAGGCTTCACAAGCGAGCTGCTGCGGGCTTTGATTACCCCGTGGATGCAGCAGCAGGATGCGCTCGCGATTCAGTCCAGCCTCCCGCAACCAGCTTTGGGTCAGGCTGGATGGAGGGGCGATCAGGGTCAGCCAGCGGGCGTCCTGATCCTGACTCAGCTCCCTGAGGATGGGGGCCAGAAGGTTCAGGCAGTTCCCGGTGGCGCCGCGCAGCGACAGTTCACTGAAGGCTTCTGGATCGTTGTTCCAGGGCGATTCGACCGCTTCCTTGAGTACGGGCGCCAGTGGCTGGGCCAGGAACGCTTCGAACAGTGGTAGTTGTGCTTGCTGTGGTGTCTGGGGGAACTGCATGGAGCCTCCTTTAGCGGCGAATGACGCCGACACTCAAGCCTTCGATCACCAGTTCCTGATCTTTCAGGTTGACTTCGATAGGGGCAAATTCCGGATTCTCGGCGATCAGCCAGACCTTGCTGCCTTCGCGCTTGAAGCGCTTGACCGTGACTTCATCGCCGATGCGCGCGACTACAATCTGGCCATTACGAGCTTCGCGGGTGGTATGCACCGCGAGCAGGTCGCCGTCGAAGATGCCGATGTCCTTCATGCTCATGCCTTGGACCCGAAGCAAGTAGTCGGCGCGAGGATTAAAGAAGGTCGGGTTAATGTTGCAGGACTCTTCGATGTGCTGTTGGGCGAGAATGGGGGCGCCGGCGGCGACACGACCAATGATGGGTAGCGAGTCGTCGGTTTTGGCTTCAAAACCGGGGATGCGAATGCCGCGAGAGGCTCCCGGAGTCATCTCGATAGCGCCTTTGCGGGCCAGAGCCTTGAGGTGTTCTTCGGCGGCATTGGGTGACTTGAAGCCCAGCTCCTGGGCAATTTCGGCACGGGTGGGGGGATACCCGTTGTCTTCGAGGCAGCGTTTGATAAAAGCCAGAATCTCAGCTTGGCGTGGCGTCAGTTTTAGCATGTCGATCGCTCTGTCTTTTTATACAGTGACTGGGATTATATACAGTGAGTGTGACTTGGCAATCCTCCTTTTTCTGGGGGCTACCGGGCGGTCATCATCCTGATGCTGGAATCCGTTGCCGAAGGCTGGCTACAGAGGTCGGTAGGTATGATTAAATAGCGCGCCTGCCGGCCTCTGCAGAGGCCGGCAGGCTTGACATTGCAGAGCCTGAAACGTATGTTTCAAACAAGTGTTTGTCAGGCGGAGTAGCCATGGCCCAGTCGGAAACCGTTGAACGCATTCTCGATGCTGCCGAGCAGTTGTTCGCGGAAAAAGGTTTTGCCGAAACCTCGTTGCGGCTGATCACCAGCAAGGCCGGGGTCAACCTGGCGGCAGTCAACTATCATTTCGGTTCCAAGAAGGCGTTGATCCAGGCAGTGTTCTCGCGCTTCCTTGGACCTTTCTGCATCAGTCTTGATCGCGAGCTGGAGCGGCGGCAGTCAAAACCGGACAGCAAGCCGAGTCTTGAGGAACTGTTGGAAATCCTCGTCGAACAGGCGCTGGTGGTGCAGCCTCGTAGCGGTAACGACCTGTCGATCTTCATGCGTCTGCTGGGACTGGCCTTTAGTCAGAGCCAGGGCCATTTGCGGCGTTATCTGGAAGACATGTACGGCAAGGTATTCCGCCGTTATATGTTGCTGGTTAACGAAGCGGCGCCGCGTATTCCTCCCATCGAGTTGTTCTGGCGTGTGCACTTCATGCTGGGTGCTGCGGCCTTCAGCATGTCCGGGATCAAGGCGCTGCGTGCCATTGCCGAGACCGATTTCGGGGTCAATACCTCCATCGAGCAGGTGATGCGGCTGATGGTGCCGTTCCTCGCCGCCGGCATGCGTGCCGAAACCGGGGTCACGGACGAAGCCATGGCTAGCGCTCAGCTCAAGCCGCGTAGCAAGTCGGCCCCGGCAGTCGCCAAGGCTTGACCTCACGGGTGGGCGCGACAGCTTACATCCGCTAAGCTAGCCGCCCATGCCGATTCCCGTTCTTACCCCTGTGCTTTCCTCTCGTCGATGTCGATCGGCTCGGCTGTGTCCCTCGTGGATACGGCCTTGTCTGCGTCGCCAGGAAGCCATCGCTGATGGCGCGCGTATTTGTGATTAAGGAAATTTTATGACCGTTGGCCTGCAAGGCTCCTTGATGGTGGACGTCGCCGGTACTTGGCTGACGGCTGAAGATCGCCAACTCCTGCGCCAGCCGCAAGTGGGTGGATTGATCATCTTTGCTCGCAATATCGAGCATCCGCGCCAGGTGCGTGAGCTCAGTGCCGCGATCCGCGCCATCCGTCCTGATCTGCTATTGGCGGTGGATCAGGAAGGTGGCCGGGTACAGCGGCTACGCCAGGGCTTTGTTCGTCTGCCGGCCATGCGCGCCCTCGCGGATAACCCGAATGCCGAATACCTGGCTGAACAGTGTGGCTGGATGATGGCCACCGAAGTGCTGGCTGTGGGCCTGGATCTGAGTTTTGCTCCGGTCCTGGATCTTGATCACCAGCGCAGTGCGGTGGTGGGTAGCCGGGCTTTCGAGGGGAATCCGGAACGCGCGGCGCTGTTGGCCGGGGCCTTTATCCGCGGCATGAACAGCGCCGGGATGGCGGCCACGGGCAAGCATTTCCCCGGGCATGGCTGGGCCGAGGCCGATTCCCATGTCGCGATTCCCAACGACGAGCGCTGCCTGGATGAGATTCGTGCCAAGGACCTGCTGCCATTTGCGCGCCTGAGCAAGCAACTGGCGGCAGTGATGCCGGCTCATGTGATCTACCCGCAAGTCGACCCCCAGCCGGCCGGTTTCTCTCGGCGCTGGTTGCAGGACATCCTGCGTGGCGAACTGCAATTTGACGGGGTGATCTTCAGTGATGACTTGTCCATGGCCGGCGCTCACGTGGTGGGGGATGCCGCGAGCCGGATCGAAGCCGCTCTTGGTGCCGGTTGTGACATGGGCCTGGTATGCAATGACCGTGCTGCGGCCGAGCTGGCATTGAGCGCGGCGCAGCGCCTTAAAGTTCAGCCGTCGCCGCGCATTGCACGGATGCGTGGTCAGGCGTTTGCCAATGTCGAGTACAAGCAGGACTCTCGCTGGCTCAAGGCCCTGGAGGCGTTGAGGGCCGCCCAGCTGATTGACTGAGGAGGCCTGAGAATGGGCGCCAGGAGCAATTCCCGGGTGCCCATATAGGGTCAGCGGCCGGCTTTGTTGTCTGGCAACGGTGCGAACAGGGCTTCGATGTCTTCACTCTGCAGCTTCCAGTCGCCGGCCTTGCGCCCGTCCAGTACGCCTGCCGCCAGGTCCGACTTCTCTTGTTGCAGGAGCTGGATCTTCTCCTCCACGGTGCCCCGGGCAATCAGCTTGTAGACGAACACCGGCTTTTCCTGGCCGATGCGGTAGGCGCGATCGGTAGCCTGGCTCTCGGTCGCCGGGTTCCACCACGGATCGTAGTGGATCACGGTGTCGGCCTCGGTCAGATTCAGGCCCACGCCGCCAGCTTTGAGGCTGATCAAAAAAATCTGCAGCTTGCCGCTCTGGAAATCCCGCACCGGCGTGCGCCGGTCCCGGGTCTGGCCGGTGAGCAGGGCGTAGGCGATTTTGCGTCGTTTGAGCTCGGCTTCGATCAGGCTCAGCATCGAGGTGAACTGCGAAAACAGCAGAATGCGCCGGCCTTCTTCGAACAACTCCTCAAGCATCTCCATCAGGCTGTCGAGTTTGCCCGACGAGCTGCCCCGCGCCGGGGGCGAGTCGTTGACCAGACGCAGGTCGCAGCACACCTGGCGCAGCTTGAGCAGGGCTTCGAGGATGATGATCTGGCTGCGCGCCACGCCTTTGCGAGTGATCTCGTCGCGGACTTTCTTGTCCATGGCCAGGCGCATGGTTTCGTAGACGTCCCGTTGCGCCTCGTTGAGTTCGACCCAATGGATGATCTCGGTCTTGGGTGGCAGCTCAGTGGCCACTTGCTCCTTGGTGCGGCGTAGCAGGAAGGGTTTGATCCGGCCGTTGAGGTGCTGCAGGCGCACTTCGCTGGCGTGCTTTTCGATCGGCACCCGGTAGTCGCGGTTGAAGCTCCTGGCATCGCCAAGCCAGCCCGGCAACAGGAAGTGGAACAGCGACCAGAGTTCTCCAAGATGGTTTTCCAGGGGCGTGCCAGACAGGCACAGGCGCTGCCGGGCGTTGAGTTCGCGTGCGGCTTGGGCGGCCTTGCTCGACGGGTTCTTGATGTACTGCGCCTCGTCGAGGATCAGTACGTGCAAGGGCTGCGCGGCCAGCAGTTCAACATCCTTGGGCAGCAGTGCATAGGTGGTCAGCAGCAGGTCGTAGTCGGCCAGTTGCGCAAAGTGTTTCTTGCGTCCCGCGCCATACAGCGCCAGAACCTTGAGTTGCGGGGTGAAGTGCGCCGCTTCGTCCAGCCAGTTGGGAATCAGGCTGGTGGGCATGACCACCATGCAAGGGCGGTCCAGGCGGCCGGCGTTTTTCTCGCTGAGGATGTGCGCCAGGGTCTGCAGGGTTTTGCCCAGGCCCATGTCATCGGCGAGGATGCCGCCCACTTCCAGCTGGCGCAGAGACTGCATCCAGCTCAAGCCTTCCTGCTGATAGGGGCGCAGGGTGGCATTCAACCCTTCTGGCACCGGCGCCGAGTAGTCCTTGATGTCGCGCAGGCGCTGGGCAAAGGTGCGGATATGCTCGCCACCTTCCCAGAGCAGTGGCAGGTCCTGCAGTGGGTTCAGGCGTGTGGCATCGGCACTGCTCAGGCGCAGGGCGGTTTCCCCGGGCTCCTGCAGATAGAACTCCCCCAGGGTTGCCAGCACCGGTTTCAGGCGGCCGTAGGGCAGTGCCACTTGCAGCGGGCCGTGCAAGGAATTGGGTCGGTTGGGAATGTTCACCAGGATCAACTCATCGTCACGGCGCCTGACCAGGCGTTCCGGGTTGAGGAGTTCGGTGTGGGAGCGCATCAGGTTAAGTAGGATCGGCAGCAGGCTCAGGCGCTCGCCATTGACGATGATCCCCAGTTCCAGGTCGAACCAGTCGCGCCCTGGCGCTTCGTCGACGCTGGCGTACCAGTCGTCCACGGCTGTCAGGTCGAAGCCGAAGCCTTCGTCGATCTGCAGCTCCCAGCCCTGGTTGCGCAGCTTGGGCAGCTCATTGAGGGTGAAGGTCAGCCAGGCGCTGTCGTTGACCATCTCGAACAGCTCGCCGGCGCTTTCCGGTAATGCCTTGCTCTGCCGGGTGGCGATCTTGAAACCCAGGTTTCGCAGTTGCTCGCGCCAGCCTTGCTCACGCTCGGGGTGGCGCTTTATACGCAGGGTCTGATGTTCCTGGCGGATGATCACATCGGCATTCTTCTGGCCGCTGACGTGTTCGCCCATGTAGTTGAATGACAGTGCGGCGCGGTGCTGGATATAGCGCTGCATCTTGCCGTTGCGTGGTTCGAAAGCGCTGAATTCGATGCTTGCCAGCCACAGGCGCGGCACGGGTTGCACATCCTCCAGCAAGTGCTGTGGCAGCGCGGCGGGGCGGCGGCTGTCGAGTACCGCGGAGAGCTTTTCCAGCAGCTCGGCATCCTTGGCTGCGGCGGGATAGGCCAGGGTTTCTTCCACTTGCAACAGCACGGCGGCGATGTGTTTGCAGTTGCTGCGGACCGGGCAGGTGCAATGGGCGTCGATCAGCAGCAGGTTGCCCTTGCTCGATTCTCGCAGGCTGATGTGCTGCCGATAGACATTGCCTCCGGAGCCTTCGCAACTGGCAGTGATAGCGCTGTCTGCGGCAGTCACGATGCGTACACGTCTTTCCAGGGCGTAACGCCGGCCACGCTCCAAGGTTTGTTCCTTGAAGCGATTGACCCAGGACGGGGCCAGGGGTTTGGTCAGGGGCGGGGTCATAGGGACTTCGATCAGTCCGGTATTTCAGTTGGAGCAGGGCGCGGCGCCGGTGCGGTGAGCGAGGTGATCTTGATCAGCAGCGCCAGGTGGCCGTTGTCCAGGTAGTTGAGCTGACCGTTTTTGGTGTGGCTTTGCTGCTTCAGGCGTTCGCTGCGGGTGACCAGGCCATTGCTGTCGATCTGGTTGATCCAGAAGTCTGCGTCCACATCGGTGAAGCGCCCGAGCTTGAGGTTCAGGGTGCCTTCGATGGGGAACTGGCCGAACAGTTCCGGCCCGTCGCTGAGGGCCACCTTGACCGGGGTTTCCCCCAGGGTCTGCTGCCAGGCCTTGTGCAGCAGCACGCTGTAGTTGCCACTGGCATTGAGCTTCTCGACGATCCCGCCCAGGGCGGGCGTGCGCTGGCTGTCCGGGCTCAGGCGTTGAGCGCCGGCGGCCCAGTCTTCCGGAGCGGCGCGGCTTATGATCTGCGGCTCGGCGTTCTGCCGGACAAGGATCATTTCCACCTGGTACAGATCGTCGGCAAACGCCATGGGCGCGACCAGGGTCAGGAGCAGGGTCAGGGAGCGGAACAGGCGCATGGGGCGTCCTTCAAGCAGTTTTCGGGGTGAGGCGTTCAAACAGTGCCTCCAATGTATTAAAGCGCTCTTCCGGGCGCTCCATAGGCACCATGAACTTGAACAGGGTTGCGCCTTCGAATTTGTAGCGTTTGGGCTGGCTCTGAATCAGTTTGATCAGTGCCAATGGGTCCACCGGCGTATCCGCGGCAAACTCGATGCGCCCGCCTTGCGGGCCGCCGTCGACCTTCTTGATTCCCAGGGTTTCGGCCTGGAGTTTCAGCAGTGTCAGGCGGATCAGGTTCTTGGTCGGCTCGGGCAGCAGGCCGAAGCGGTCGATCATCTCCACTTGCAGGTCCTTCAAGCCGTCCTCGTCGGTTGCCGAGGCGATGCGCTTGTAGAGGATCAGGCGGGCGTGCACATCCGGCAGGTAGTCCTCGGGAATCAACGCCGGCAGGCGCAGGTTGATTTCCGGGCCGCCGCCCAGGGGCTGGTCGAGGTTCGGCTGTTCGCCCTTGCGGATTGCCTTCACCGCGCGCTCGAGCATCTCCATATAAAGAGTGAAGCCCACAGCCTGGATCTGCCCGCTCTGGCCGTCGCCCAGCAGCTCGCCGGCGCCGCGAATTTCCAGGTCGTTGGTGGCCAGCACGAAACCGGCCCCCAGGTCCTGGGTATTGGCGATGGCTTCCAGGCGCTTTTCAGCGTCCGGGGTGATCTGCTGACGCGGGGGTGTCAGCAGGTAGGCATAGGCCTGGTGGTGGCTGCGCCCGACCCGACCGCGCAACTGGTGCAACTGGGCCAGGCCGAACTTGTCGGCGCGCTCGATGATGATGGTGTTGGCGCTCGGCACGTCGATCCCGGTCTCGATGATGGTCGAGGCGATCAGCACGTTGAAGCGCTTGTGGTAGAAGTCGCTCATCACCTGTTCGAGTTCGCGTTCGCGCATCTGCCCATGGCCGATGCCGATCCGTGCTTCGGGCACCAGTTCGGCCAGGTCGGCGGCGCATTTCTCGATGGTTTTCACGTCGTTGTGCAGGTAGTACACCTGGCCGCCACGCAGCAGTTCACGCAGCAGGGCCTCTTTGACCGTGCTCTTGTTCTGCTCCATGACAAAGGTGCGCACCGACAGGCGTCGCGCCGGCGGCGTGGCGATGATCGACAAGTCGCGCATGCCCGAGACGGCCATGTTCAGGGTTCGCGGGATCGGCGTGGCGGTCAGGGTGAGGATGTCGACTTCACTGCGCAGGGCTTTGAGCTGTTCCTTCTGGCGCACTCCGAAGCGGTGTTCTTCGTCGATGATCACCAGCCCCAAGTTCTTGATCTTCACATCGTCCTGCAGCAGCTTGTGGGTGCCGATGACGATGTCGATCTTGCCTTCGGCCAGGTCCGCCACCGCGGCGTTCACTTCCTTGGCCGACTTGAAGCGGCTCATCACCTCCACGGTCACTGGCCAGTCGGCGAAGCGGTCGCGGAAGCTGTTGTAGTGCTGTTGGGCGAGCAGGGTGGTGGGCACCAGGATGGCCACTTGCTTGCCGCCGTGGACCGCAATGAAAGCGGCGCGCATGGCCACTTCGGTCTTGCCGAAGCCGACGTCGCCACAGACCAGGCGGTCCATCGGTTTGCCCGAGAGCATGTCCTCGCGCACCGCTTCGATGGTGCTCTGCTGGTCCGGGGTTTCCTCGAAGGGGAAGCCGGCGCTGAAGGTGGCGTAGTCGGCCTTCGGATCGGCGAAGGCATAGCCTTCCCGGGCGGCGCGCCGGGCATAGATGTCCAGCAGCTCGGCGGCCACATCGCGCACTTGCTCGGCGGCCTTGCGCTTGGCTTTCTGCCAGGCTTCCGAGCCCAGGCGGTGCAACGGCGCCAGGGCGTCGTCGCTGCCGGTGTAGCGGGCGATCAGGTGCAGGTTGGCCACTGGCACATAGAGCTTGGCGCCCTCTGCGTATTCCAGGGTCAGGAACTCGGCGGCCTGGTTGTCGATCTCCAGGGTCGCCAGACCCAGGTAGCGGCCGACACCGTGGTCGATGTGCACCACCGGCGCGCCTTCGCGCAGCTCGGTGAGGTTCTTGATCACTGCATCGTTATTGGCGTCGGCGCGTTTTTCCCGGCGCCGACGCTGCATCACCCGCTGACCAAACAGCGGGCTTTCCGCCACCAGGGCCAGGGCCGGGTCGTCCAATACCAGTCCCTCGTCCAGAGGGGCAATGGTGATTGCCAGGCGCTCCTTGCTGGCGACGAAATCCGGCCAGCTGTCGACGGTCTTCGGCCGCAGCTTGAGGCGTTCCAGCAGCTCCAGCAGCACTTCCCGGCGGCCGGCGGATTCGGCGGTGAACAACACCCGGCCGGGGAACTCGTCGAGGAAGCCCGAGAGCGCCGCCAGCGGCTGGTTGGCCTTGGCCTCGATGGCCAGGTTGGGCAATTCGTGGGCCGGGAAACGCTCGCGGCCGACGCCGGTTTCGATGTCCTGCTGGCTGGCCACCACCCGTGGCCAGTTTTTCAGGCGGGCGAAGCAGTCTTCCACCGGCAGGAACAGTTCCGCCGGAGGCAGGAGCGGGCGCGATGGATCGACGCGGCGCTCTTCATAGCGGTTGCGTACATCGTTCCAGAAGTTTTCCGCGGCCTGTTCGATGCCCGGCAGGGAGAACACTTGGGTGTCCTGGGGCAGGTAGTCGAACAGGGTCGAAGTCTCTTCGAAGAACAGCGGCAGGTAGTACTCGATACCGGCCGGGGTAATCCCGCTGCTCAGGTCCTGGAAGATCGGGCAGCGGCGGAAGTCCACGTCGAAGCGTTCGCGAAAGCGCGCCTTGAAGCGGGTCACCGCTTCTTTCTGCAGAGGGAATTCCTTGGCCGGCAGCAGGCGCACCGAGTCGACCTTGTCGATGGAGCGCTGGTTCTCCGGGTCGAAGGTGCGCAGGGTCTCGATTTCGTCGTCGAACAGGTCGATGCGGTAAGGCAACTTGCTGCCCATGGGGAACAGGTCGATCAAGGCGCCGCGCACGGTGAATTCGCCGTGCTCATAGACTGTATCGACGTAGCGATAGCCGCTGGCCTCCAGGCGCGTGCGCATCTGTTCCACATCGAGCTTCTGGCCAACGTCCAGTACCAGGCTGCTGCCCAGCAGGAACTGGGTCGGCGCCAGGCGGTGCAGGGCGGTGGTGATCGGCACTACCAGTACGCCGTGCTCCAGCTCCGGCAGCCGGTAGAGGCTGGCGATGCGCTGGGAAATGATGTCCTGGTGCGGCGAGAACAGGTCGTAGGGCAGGGTTTCCCAGTCGGGGAAATGCAGCACCGGCAGATCCGGGGCGAAGAAGCCCAGCTCCTGTTCCAGCCGGTCAGCGCTTTGGCTGTCGGCGGTCAGCAGGAGGGTAAAGCGCTTGGCGGCGCTGGCGGCTTCGGCGATGGCCAGGCTCAGGGCGGCACCGGGCAGGTTGCCCCAATGCTGTTTACCGGC
Organism: Pseudomonas sp. B21-059; assembly: GCF_026016285.1. Classification (NCBI taxonomy): domain Bacteria; kingdom Pseudomonadati; phylum Pseudomonadota; class Gammaproteobacteria; order Pseudomonadales; family Pseudomonadaceae; genus Pseudomonas; species Pseudomonas sp. B21-059. Next base: position 2,171,850 of record NZ_CP087201.1, read on the forward strand.
GGCGGCAGGGAGTAGCGGTAGACGCAGGACGGGCACGGACGGTCAAGCTCCAAGCGTTGCGACGAAAGTCGGTAATTGTAACGGCCCCGGGTGGCCACTGTCAGTGGCTGATGCGTCTATTACGCCGGTCAGGGCAAATGTAGTGGCTATGACAACAAAATGTGCTTTTTTGGTGGAAATGTAGTGCCGAATTTGCTCGGTGTTACGGAGGGTTACATACAGGTTGCTTGGCTGTCCAAAAAATTGACGCGGCTGGAAGCCGCGGTTTTACTGGCCTCCAGCATAGTGGTGTTTTTTTGCAAGGGCTTTTTGTTACGTTCCGCACGACAGGCGCGCATTGCTACGAGAGGGACTCGGCGTCATAATGTAGCCCCTTTTTTCTGCCCCTACATGTGGAAGGTTCCCGTGACTCAGAAGCCCGACCAGTGTCTTGGTGAATGGATCGACCGTGAAGCACTCGCAGAAGCGATGATTCCGCTTATCGGTCAGCTCTACCGCAATAACAATGTGGTGAGCTCGATCTATGGCCGCAGCCTGATCAACCAGTCTGTCATCGCGATTCTCAAAGCTCATCGCTTTGCTCGCCATCGCTCCTCCGACGACAGCGAACTCTCCGTCCACGAAACATTCCCTCTGCTTAAAGCAATGAGCGAGCTCAAGCTCGGCGCAGCTTCGGTAGACCTGGGCAAGTTGGCGTTCAAATTCCGTAACGAAGGCAATGGCCGCAGCGCCGAGCAGTTCGTTCGCGAAGAAATGGCTGACGTGGTTGGCCAGCAAAACGCTTCGGCCCGCAAAGGCACTGACGTTGTCCTGTACGGCTTCGGTCGTATCGGCCGTCTGCTGGCGCGCATCCTGATCGAGAAAACCGGTGGTGGCGACGGCCTGCGTCTGCGCGCCATCGTGGTGCGCAAAGGCGCCGAAAACGACCTGACCAAGCGCGCCAGCCTGCTGCGTCGCGATTCGGTGCACGGTTCGTTCAACGGCACCATCACCATCGACGAAGAAAACAACACCATCACCGCCAACGGCAACCTGATCCAGGTGATCTACGCGAAGAACCCGACCGAGGTGGACTACACCCAGTACGGGATCAAGAACGCGCTGCTGGTGGACAACACCGGTGTATGGCGTGATGCCGACGGCCTGGGCCAGCACCTGACCTGCCCGGGTATCGACCGCGTGGTCCTGACCGCGCCTGGCAAAGGCAAGCTGAAGAACATCGTTCACGGTATCAACCACAACGAAATCACTGCTGACGACAAGATCGTGTCCGCCGCTTCCTGCACCACCAACGCCATCGTGCCGGTGCTCAAGGCTGTGAATGACAAGTTCGGCATCATCAACGGTCACGTTGAAACCGTTCACTCGTACACCAACGACCAGAATTTGATCGACAACTTCCACAAGGGCGATCGCCGTGGCCGTAGTGCCGCGCTGAACATGGTGATCACCGAGACGGGTGCTGCTACCGCTGCTGCCAAGGCCTTGCCTGAGCTGGCCGGCAAGCTGACCGGTAACGCGATCCGCGTTCCAACGCCAAACGTGTCGATGGCCATTCTCAACCTGAACCTTGAGAAAGCCGCCACCCGTGAAGAGATGAACGAGTACCTGCGCTACATGGCGCTGCACTCCGATCTGCATAAGCAAATCGACTTCGTCAATTCGCAGGAAGTGGTGTCCACCGACTTCGTGGGGTCGCGTCACGCCGGTGTTGTCGACGCTGAAGCGACCATCGTTCAGGACAACCGCGTTGTTCTGTACGTCTGGTATGACAACGAGTTCGGTTACAGCTGCCAGGTTGTGCGCGTAATGGAAGACATGGCCGGGGTCAACCCGCCAGCATTCCCACGCTAAGCGACTGCTGAAATGAAAACGCCCCGACTTGTCGGGGCGTTTTTGTTTGTGGCTTTCGCCTACGAGGCCGGCGTCATTTGTAGGTGCCAACTTGTCCGCGCTGTTGGCTGTCAGGCGCTGCCAGCCGCCTGCGCTGCACGCAGTTCGTGGCGGTTGCCACGGAACAGCACCAGTGTCGCAATCAGCCCCAGCACCGCCGCGCCGCTGAGCCAGATGCCCGGTGCGGCCTGGTTGCCCAGAACGTGGATCAGGTAGGTGCAGGCCGCCGGGGTAAAGCCGCCGAAGGTTGCGGTTGCCAGGCTGTAGGCCAGCGAGAAGCCGGTGGTGCGCACTTCCACCGGCATGATTTCAGTCAGGGCCACCACCATCGCGCCGTTGTACGAGCCATAGAGGAAGGACAGCCACAGCTCGACGATCAGCAGGTGGCTGAAGCTGGGGTTGGCTACCAGCCAGGACAGCGCCGGGTAAGCGGTGAAGATGGCCAGGATGGTGGCGCCCAGCAGCAGCGGTTTACGACCGATGCGGTCCGACAGCGAGCCCATGACCGGCAGCCAGAAGAAGTTCGACAGGCCGATGCACACAGTCACCAGCAGGGCGTCGAAGTCCGACAAGTGCAGCTCGGCCTTGCCAAAGGTCGGGGTGTAGGCGGTGATCAGGTAGAAGGACACGGTGGTCATCACCACCAAGGCCATGCCGGCAATGACGACTCCGAAGTTCTGACTGATGGAGCGGATGACTTCCTGCAGGGTGGGGCGATGTTTGCGGGCCTGGAACTCGGGTGTTTCCTCGAGAGAGCGGCGGATCATGAAGATGGCCGGAACAATCATGCAGCCCACCAGGAACGGCACGCGCCAGCCCCAGTCACCCATTTGTTGGGGGCTCAGCCAGTGGTTCAGACCCACCCCCAGTAAGCCGGCAAACACCACGGCCGCCTGTTGGCTTGCCGATTGCCAGCTGACGAAGAAGCCCTTGCGGCCCGGTGTCGAGATCTCGGCCAGGTACACCGACACGCCACCCAGTTCCACGCCAGCGGAGAAGCCCTGCAGCAAGCGACCCAGCAGCACCAGCAGCGGAGCGGCGACGCCGAGAGTGGCGTAGCCCGGCACGCAGGCAATCAGCACAGTGCCCGCGGCCATCAGCACCAGGGTAATGATCAGGCCCTGGCGGCGGCCGTGACGGTCGATGTAGGCGCCGAGGAAGATCGCTCCCAGTGGACGCATCAGGAAGCCGGCGCCGAAAGTGGCCAGGGACAGCATCAATGAAGCGAAGGCGCTGTCGGCCGGAAAGAAGGTCTTGGCGATTGCCGTGGCGTAGAAGCCATAGACCATGAAGTCGAACATCTCGAGAAAGTTGCCGCTGACAACGCGAAAGATCGCCTTGCCTTTGCCCGTGGTCGGGGACATTTTTTCACTCACTTTGGCTGTTTTGTTAGCAATCCCTGGTCAGTACTCGTCCTCACTGCAAAGGTGGGGCGCGAGGCGGCACGCTGAACAGTTTTGTAACAATATGTGTGCTGGTGGCGTCAGGCAACAAAAACTCTTGGGTGCTGCGCGATGGCTCTGGGTCAAGCTTCTGGTGCCGGCCAGGCTGGCAGGCCTGGCGCGCATGCCGCATCCGTCTGTCGCATAATGGCCATTCGCGTTGTCAGCTCGCCCTCTGGGGCAATTGATCTGGAGGGGAATCTTGTCGGGAAGGCGATGGTGGTGGAACGCATTGTGGGGCGCGATGGCGCTGTTGGCGGGCTGTGGTGGCGATCGCCTGCACAGCGTCTCCGGGCCGACCATGGGCAGCACTTACTCCGTTCAGTACGTGCAGCGCACCGGCGTGCCGGATGAGTCGCGGGTCAAGGCCGAGGTCGAGCAAATCCTGGCTGAGGTTGATCGGCAGATGTCCACCTACCGCAGTGACTCGGATATCGAGCGTTTCAACGCCTTGCCCGGCAACAGCTGCCAACCGATGCCTGAATCGGTGCTGCACTTGGTGCGAGTTGGCGAGCAGCTGTCCCGGGACAGTGGCGGCGCCTTTGATCTGACGGTGGAGCCGCTGCTCGACCTCTGGGGCTTTGGGCCTCAGGGGCGAGAGGAAAAAATTCCCAGCGCGTCAGCCCTGGCCGAGGTTCGGCAGCGGGTCGGACATGGGCACTTGCATATCGAAGGCCAGGAGCTGTGCAAGGATGCGCCGGTGGAAGTGGACTTCAACAGCCTTGCCGCCGGTTACGCAGTGGATCGCATTGCCGCGCGGCTTGCGCAGTTGGGGATCGACAGTTTTCTCGCTGAAGTCACTGGCGAGCTCAAGGCCGTGGGCCGCAAACCGGACGGCGCGCCCTGGCGTATCGCCCTGGAGGAACCGCGGGACGACCAGCAGGTGGCCCAGCGGGTGATCGCACTGGACGGCTATGGTGTATCCACGTCTGGCGACTACCGTAATTACTTCGAGCAGGACGGCCAGCGCTATTCCCATACCTTCGATGCCAGGCTTGGCAAGCCCATCACTCACAGGCTGGCGTCGGTGACCGTGATTCATCCTTCGGCACTCATGGCCGATGGCCTCTCTACGCTGTTACTGATTCTTGGTCCCGAAGCAGGCTGGGACTACGCACAAAAACACCGTATCGGCGCATTTTTTGTGATGCGTGCCGATAAAGGCTTCGTCACACGTAGCAACCCGGCGTTCGATGCGCTGTTGGCCGGACCAAAACAATAACCAGGCACGCTGTTGCGAATGCTGTAGTGCAGGCAAAAGTAGCCTACGACGCGACCAAGGGTTAATGTGCGCGGCGTTGACGCTTCTATAGACTGTGCCCGGGTTCGTAACCGAGCCAAATTGATCCTTCATGTCGCTGGCCGCGACATGATTTAGCCGGAGATGCCAGAAGGGCATCTCGGCCTGTTCTGAGGAGTACGCATGGCTGTCTACAACTACGACGTAGTGGTGCTGGGCTCGGGCCCCGCTGGAGAAGGTGCGGCAATGAACGCCGCGAAAGCAGGACGCAAAGTGGCGATGGTCGATAGCCGTCGCCAGGTCGGCGGCAACTGCACCCACCTGGGTACCATTCCGTCCAAGGCCCTGCGTCACTCGGTCCGGCAGATCATGCAGTTCAACACCAATCCGATGTTCCGGGCCATTGGCGAGCCGCGCTGGTTTTCCTTTCCGGACGTGCTCAAGAGCGCCGAGAAGGTGATTTCCAAGCAGGTGGCCTCGCGCACCGGCTACTACGCCCGCAATCGGGTCGATGTGTTCTTCGGCACTGGCAGCTTCGCCGACGAGCAGACCGTGGAAGTGGTTTGCGCCAATGGCGTGGTGGAAAAACTGGTAGCCAAGCACATCATCATCGCCACCGGTTCGCGTCCTTATCGCCCGGCGGACATCGATTTCGGCCATCCGCGTATCTACGATAGCGACACCATCCTCAGCCTCGGCCACACCCCACGCAAACTCATCGTTTACGGCGCCGGGGTCATCGGCTGCGAATACGCCTCGATCTTCAGTGGTCTTGGGGTGTTGGTGGAACTGGTGGATAACCGCGGCCAGTTGCTCAGCTTCCTGGACTCGGAGATTTCCCAGGCCTTGAGCTACCACTTCAGCAACAACAACATCACTGTGCGCCACAACGAGGAATACGACCGCGTTGAAGGTGTGGACAACGGGGTGATCCTGCACCTGAAATCCGGCAAAAAGATCAAGGCCGACGCCTTGCTCTGGTGCAACGGCCGTACCGGCAACACCGACAAGCTGGGCATGGAGAATATCGGGGTCAAGGTCAATAGTCGTGGCCAGATCGAAGTCGACGAGAACTACCGCACCTGCGTGCCGAACATCTACGGCGCCGGTGACGTGATCGGCTGGCCGAGTCTGGCCAGTGCCGCCCACGACCAGGGTCGTTCCGCCGCCGGCAGCATTGTCGACAACGGCAGCTGGCGCTTCGTCAACGATGTACCGACCGGGATCTACACCATTCCGGAGATCAGCTCGATCGGCAAGAACGAGCAGGAGCTGACCCAGGCCAAGGTGCCTTACGAAGTGGGCAAGGCGTTCTTCAAGGGCATGGCCCGTGCGCAGATCGCCGGCGAGCCGCAAGGCATGCTGAAGATCCTGTTCCATCGGGAAACCCTGGAGGTCCTCGGCGTGCATTGCTTCGGTTACCAGGCTTCGGAAATCGTCCACATTGGTCAGGCGATCATGAGCCAGCCGGGTGAGCACAACACCCTGAAGTACTTCGTCAACACCACCTTCAACTACCCGACCATGGCCGAAGCCTATCGGGTAGCGGCGTACGACGGCCTCAACCGGCTTTTTTGAGCGGCTCCGGCCGGTGGCCTGAGCCGGCCGGGGAGACCGATTTCAGTAATTCTCGAGGGTGGCGCTGGCCAAACCGGGAAAGTCTGTAATCAGGCTATCTACGCCGAAGTCGGCGAGCCTGCGCATCAGCGCGGGCTCGTTGACCGTCCACACTGACACATGCAAGCCCTGACGCTGCGCCCTTTGCAGTCGCTCCGGGGTGCACAGGGTCCAGTTCAGCGCAAGAATCTCGCAGCCATAGCTCTGGGCGACCTTCAATGGGTCGAGCCAGGCGTATTCGGCTACCAGTCCGCGAGACAGGTCCGGGGTCAGTTCGACCGCCGCTTTCAGCACTTCCCGCGAGCTTGAGGTCACGGTGACCTTGTCCAGCAGGCCGAAGCGTTGGGCCATTTCCCGAATCGCCAGCACCGTCGTAGCGGCGCGGGTGCGTGAGGCGCTCTTGACTTCCAGCTGCCAGTGCTCGAAATCGCATTTCTCGAACAGCTCTTCCAGGCGCGGAATAGGGCAGGGGCTGACCCAGCCCGGGCCGCCTTTGCGCGCGTCGTAGGTCACCAGTTCGGCGGCGGAATGCTCCACCACCTTGCCGCGCCGGTCAGTGGTGCGCTTGAGGGTCGGGTCGTGAATCACCATCAGCTCGCCGTCCATGGACAGGTGCAGGTCGAGCTCGCAGCGGCGCACGCCGTGCTTGAGACATTCCTGAAAGCTGGTCAGGGTGTTTTCCGGTGCTTCGCCTTTAGCGCCGCGATGGCCATAGATCAGGGTCACAATTGCTCCTTCACGGATGTTGTTCCTTAAGAGGGGGTCAGGCTTGCGGCTCAACCAGCGGCGGGGTCTGTCTGGTCCCGGGCCATGCGGCGTTGCTGAGCCTGTTTTTGCAGGATGTAGCGCGCCAGCAGTTGGCGCTGGGCATCGGTCAATGCTTCGAATTCGGTGCCGATCTCGAAGGTGCCGAAGCTCTGTGGCTCACAGTGGATGACCCGGGCTCGCAGCAGCAGGCCCAGGGCTTGCGGCATCAACAGCAGTTTCACCGCCAGGTGGCTGCCGCTGGGATAGCTCAGGTGGTGGTTGAACTCGATGCCGCCTTCGGAAAGGGTGACCCGCTGCGGCTCGCCGAACTTGCCGAACACGGTCTGCGCCACCACCTGGCTGAGCAGGTCGATGCGCTTGTTCATGGCCTTGAGGTAGCTGGCCAGGGTGCGATCGCGCTCGCTGACCTGGCGCAGCAGGTGCTGGGATTCGAATTCGCTGAGGTGCAGCTCGCTGAGCAAATTGAACAGCGGAGACTCATCCTGCAACACTTCCTTGCTCGCCGCGTCGTGGGCGGACAAGGGGCTAATTTCCAGTGCGATCGTGTCCTCGATACGGTAGTATTCGCGGCGATCTTCTTCATCTAATGTCGACATGGCGAACCCATGGTAGAGGCAGTGGTCTGAGTGTAAAGCTGCTTACCAGGCCCCGCCACAAGGACGTCTTCTTTTCCTCTGCACAAGCCCCGACATGTTCAGACCTCTGTTTGCTTTTATCGGCACGCGTTACACCCGTGCAAAGCGTCGCAATCATTTTGTGTCATTCATTTCCCTGACCTCGATGATCGGACTCGCCCTTGGCGTGATCGTGATGATCGTGGTGCTGTCGGTGATGAATGGCTTCGATCATGAAATGCGCACCCGCGTGCTGGGCATGGTGCCCCACGCCACCATCGAGTCCGGTGAACCCATCAGCGACTGGCAAAGCCTGGCCGACAAGGTCAAGCAGAACCCGAAAGTGCTGGCGGTGGCGCCATTCACCCAGATGCAGGGCCTGCTGACCAACAATGGCCAGGTGCAGAAGGTGCTGCTCAATGCCATAGATCCTGGAAAAGAGCGGCAGGTGTCGATCATCGACCACTTCATGCAGCAGGGGCAGCTGGATGCTCTGGCTCCCGGCAGCTTCGGCATCGTCATCGGCGACAAGGCGGCCGCCAAGCTGGGTGTTGGCCTGGGAGACAAGCTGACCTTCGTTGCCCCGGAAGTCACGGTGACCCCCGCTGGCATGTTCCCGCGGATGAAGCGTTTTACCGTGGTGGGCATCTTTCACGTTGGCGCCGGTGAGATCGACGGCTACCTGGGCTTGACCAACCTTGAAGACCTGGGCCGCTTGCACCGCTGGAAGCCGGATCAGGTCCAGGGCCTGCGGCTGAAGTTCGACGACCTGTTCCAGGCCCCGCGCACCGCTTGGGAAATCGCCCAGCAGTTGGGCGAGAACCATTTCTACGCCCGTGACTGGACCCGTACTCATGGCAACCTGTACCAGGCCATTCGCATGGAAAAAGCCATGATCGGCCTGCTCTTGCTGCTGATCGTCGCGGTGGCTGCGTTCAACATCATCTCGACCCTGGTGATGGTGGTGAACGACAAAAAGGGCGACATCGCTATTCTGCGCACCCTGGGCGCTACGCCGGGCACCATCATGGCGATCTTCATGGTCCAGGGCACGGTGATCGGTGTGGTCGGCACCCTGATCGGTGCGGCGCTGGGGATGCTCGCAGCCTTGAATGTCAGTGCTGCGATCTCCGCCCTCGAAGGCCTGATCGGCCATAAATTCCTGAATGCCGACGTGTACTTCATCGACTACCTGCCGTCGCAACTGATGGCCGAGGACGTGTTGATGGTCTGCGGCGCGGCATTGGTCCTGAGTTTCCTCGCCACCCTGTATCCAGCCTGGCGTGCGGCGCGCACCCAGCCTGCGGAGGCGCTACGTTATGAGTGAGTTGGGCATGAGTGAAAAAGCAATCCTGAGCTGCCGTGACCTGGGCAAGTCCTACGAGGAAGGTCCGGAATCGGTGGTGGTCCTGTCCGGCCTGCAACTGGAACTGCATCCGGGGGAGCGAGTGGCCATCGTCGGTACGTCGGGCTCCGGCAAGAGTACCTTGCTCAACTTGCTGGGCGGCCTGGATACGCCCTCCAAGGGCAGCGTCTGGCTGGCCGGCGAAGAACTCTCGGCGCTGGGTGAGAAGGCTCGCGGTCAATTGCGTAATCGCGCCCTGGGCTTCGTCTACCAGTTCCACCACCTGCTGCCAGAGTTCACCGCGCTGGAGAACGTCTGCATGCCGCTGCTGATCGGCCGTACACCGATTCCTGAAGCCCGTCAGCGTGCTACTGCGCTGCTGGAGCGGGTTGGCCTGGGTCATCGCCTGGAGCACAAACCGGCCGAACTGTCCGGCGGTGAGCGTCAGCGGGTAGCCATCGCCCGGGCCCTGGTGAACCAGCCGGGGCTGGTGATGCTCGACGAGCCCACTGGCAACCTCGACTCGCACACGGCCCAGGGCATTCAGGACCTGATGCTGGAACTCAGCACTTCGATGCGTACCGCCTTCCTGGTGGTGACACACGACATGAACCTGGCTCGGCAGATGGATCGCGTACTGCACCTGCAAGAAGGTCACCTGGTCGCCATCTGATGCGGCCGCACGCGGTGTCGGCGGCTGGCCCGTCGACACCGGGTCATTAATTTTTCCAGGGTGCCTTGCCCATGTTCAGACCCTTATCGATCTTTATCGGCACGCGCTACACCCGCGCCAAGCGGCGCAATCGTTTTGTCTCGTTCATTTCCATGACCTCGATGATCGGCCTCGCCCTGGGCGTTTTGGCGATGATCGTGGTGCTGTCGGTGATGAACGGCTTCCAGCGGGAAATGAGCTCGCGCATCCTCGGTATGGTGCCCCACGCCACCATCGTCGGGGTCAAGCCCATTGATGACTGGCAACCAGTGGCCGCAGCGGCCCTGAAGAACCCGGAAGTCACTGCTGCAGTGCCCTTCACCGAGATGGAAGGCATGCTCTCCTACAAGGGGGCGATGCAACCGATCCAGATCAGCGGTATCGACCCGGCCCAGGAGGGCAAGGTGTCCATCGTCGCCCAGCATATTGTCCAGGGCAGCCTGCAGGACCTGAAACCCGGCGAGTTCGGTGTGGTGGTCGGCGAGATCACCGCTCGGCGTTTCCGCTTGAATGTCGGCGACAAGCTGACCCTGATCGTGCCTGAAGTGAGTACGGCCCCAGGGGGTATCACCCCGCGTATGCAGCGCCTGAATGTGGTGGGGGTGTTCAAGGTGGGCGCCGAGCTGGATGGCTCCATGGGCCTGATCCATATGGCCGACGCCGCAGAGATGCAGCGCTGGCAGCCCAATCAGGTGCAGAGCGTGCGCCTGGCGGTCAAGGATCTGTATGCCGCGCCACAGGTGGCGGTGGATATCGCCAAGGGGCTGGGTGCGGACTTCCGCGCCGATGACTGGACCCACACCCAGGGCAGCCTGTTCAGCGCAATGAAGATGGAAAAGACCATGATCGGCCTTTTGCTGCTGATGATCGTCGCGGTGGCGGCGTTCAACATCATCGCCACCCTGATCATGGTGGTGAACGACAAGGGCGCGGACATCGCAATCCTGCGCACCATCGGCGCCACGCCGCGGCAGATCATGGCGATCTTCATGGTCCAGGGCACGGTGATCGGGATTGTCGGCACCCTGATCGGTGGGGTGCTAGGGGTCATTGCGGCGTTGAACGTGAGCGAGCTGGTGGGCTGGCTGGAGCGGATCAGCGGCCAGCAGATTTTCAGTTCGGATGTGTACTTTGTCAGCAACCTGCCTTCCGAACTGCAGGGCGGGGATGTGGCGCTGATTTGTAGCGCTGGGTTCATCCTCAGCTTCCTGGCCACTGTGTATCCGGCCTGGCGCGCGTCCAAGGTCGAGCCGGCTCACGCTTTGCGGTATTCCTGAGATCCGCTCTCGCCGGCAAGCCGGCTCCTGCCTGATTGGTGAAGGAGCCGGCTTGCCGGTGAACAGGCTCTCAACGCTTGCTCGGCAACTCGATCACGAAGCGTGTCCAGCCCGCTTCCGATTCGCAACGTATCTGTCCGCCATGGGCGCGAATGATCGACTGCGTGATCGCCAGTCCCAATCCCGCGTGTTCACTGCTGCCCTCGCGTCGCGCCGGATCTACCCGGTAGAAACGGTCGAATAACCGCGGCAGTACCTCCCTGGCGATACCCTCTCCGCTGTTTTCGATGCTCAGGTTCAAGACCTGTAAGCTGTCGCTGATCCGTACCTGGACCGATCCTCCAGGAGGTGTGAAGCGCAGGGCATTGTCCAGCAGGTTGGACAGCGCCCGACGCAGCATGCTGCGATCGCCGATAAAGCCGGCATGACCTTCACGGCTCAGGCTGACGTTCGCGTCTTCCGCCAGGGGGCCATAGAACTCCAACAGCATGTCGGTTTCCTCGGCCAGCTCCAGTGCTTCGCATTTCGGGGTCAGCAGCCCATGGTCGGCCTTGGCCAGGTACAGCATGTCGTTGACCAGTTGCGCCATCCATTGCAGTTCCTCGAGGTTGCTGTGCAGGGCTTCGCGGTAGTCCTCGATCGCTCTCGGGCGGGTCAGGGTGACTTGGGTGTGGGTCAGCAGGTTCGACAGGGGCGTGCGCAACTCGTGGGCAATATCAGCGGAAAAGGCCGAAAGGCGTTGGAAGGATTCCTCAAGGCGGCCGAGCATGGCGTTGAAGCTGCTGGCCAGGTCGGCCAGTTCGACGGGCATCTGTTCCTGGGGCAGGCGCTGGGTCAGGGAACTGGCGGAGACTCCTGCGGCCACTGCGCTCATGCGTCGCAAAGGTCGCAGGCCGCTGCGGGCGGCCCAGGCACCAAGCAGGGCAGTGGCCAGGGCCGAGAGCCCTACTGTGAACCAGATCAGGTGCTGCATGCGCTGCAGAAAGTGCTGGTGATGGGTGATATTCAGCAGCAGGGCCAGCTGTGGCGAGTCGGGTTGACCTGGCTTGAGCGGCGCGGAGTAGATCCGGTAGGCAGCACTGTTCAGATTCAGGTTGTGCAGGCCGGCTTCGCTGGGCAAGGAGGCGGGCAGGGCGGGGGCACTGTCGAACCAGAGTTGGCCGTCACTGCCGATAATCCGCAGGGCCAGGTCCGGTTGATGGCTCAGCTCGTCCTGCAGCCGTGCCTGATACCGGGCAAAATCTCGGGCCTCGGTCACATCCTGCAAGACGCTGCGCAGGGCGATCAGCTTGCCGTCCAGCAGTTGCTGGTCCAGTTCGATGAAGTGGGCTTCGCTGGCGCGACTGAACAGCACCCCTGCAAATAGCGAGACCACGGCGGTGCAGGCGGCGAACAGCAGCGCCAGGCGTGCGCTGAGTGACAGGCGGCGCATCAGGCCGGACGCTCTTCGAGCACATACCCCATGCCGCGTACGGTATGGATCAGCTTGTTCGGGTATTCGTCATCGATTTTCAGGCGCAGGCGGCGGATTGCCACTTCGATGACGTTGGTGTCGCTGTCGAAGTTCATGTCCCAGACCTGGGAGGCGATCAGCGATTTGGGCAGGACTTCTCCCTGGCGTCGCAGGAGCATTTCCAGCAAGGCGAACTCCTTGGCGGTCAGATCAATGCGCTGGCCGCTGCGTTCTACCCGGCGGCGGATCAGGTCCAGGCGCAGGTCAGCCAGTTGCAGGCTGGTTTCCTGGGTCATCACGCTACCCCGGCGCAGCAGGCTGCGAACCCGGGCCAGCAGTTCGGAGAAGGCAAAGGGCTTGACCAGATAGTCGTCGGCTCCCAGTTCCAGGCCGTGGACTCGGTCCTCTACGGCGTCTCTGGCGGTGAGGAACAACACAGGGATGTCCAGGCCGGCGCTGCGTACGGCCTGGAGGATCTGCCAACCGTCGCGCCCCGGGAGCATCACGTCGAGAATCAACAGGGCGTAGTCACCGGTCAGCGCCAGGTGCTGGCCGGTATTGCCATCCGCTACCAGCTCGGCATTGAAGCCGGCTTCGCTCAAGCCTTGGCGCAGGTACTGGCCGGTTTTCGGCTGGTCTTCGACGATCAACAGTTTCATGGTGGTACTCGTGGCTTGTGTAACCCGGGCTTTATACCTTGCCGGGGGGCAGGGCAGATCAAGCTGACAAAGTTGTAATCTAGCCGTCAGCTGGCTGGCAGCGCTGGGCCGTTAGAGTTTGCCACATGCTCAATCCTGATCTTGTTGGAGCCTGACGATGAATCTGCAAAACCTGTTGTTGCGATGCCGCTCGGCCCTGGGAGGCTGTCTGATGCTGTTGAGCGTACCGCTCTGGGCTTCACCGGCGGCCTCTTATGACTTCGGCCAGCCGGCCGCGGCCGCCAAGGCCACTCGGGTGGTCGAGGTGGTGATGGGCGATATGTCTTTCAATCCCAAGGTCCTGGAGATCAAGGCCGGCGAGACTGTGCGTTTTGTGTTGATCAACAAGGGGCAACTGCTCCACGAATTCAACCTGGGTAACGCGGCGATGCATGCCGAGCACCAGCAGGAAATGCTCAAGATGCAGCAAAGCGGGATGCTTACGCCCACCGCAATGAAAACCATGGATCACGCAGCCATGGGCCACGGCTCAATGGCGGGCATGGATCACGGCATGCAGCATGACGATCCCAACAGTGTGCTGGTGGAGCCTGGCAAGCAGGCCGACCTGACCTGGACCTTCAGCAAAAGCGGCAGCCTGGAGTTCGCCTGCAATGTTCCCGGGCACTACCAGGCCGGCATGGTCGGCAAGCTGACAGTCAGCCCGTAAGCGTTCGGGGCTCAAAGGCGGGAGCAAAGGCTGGTAGAATCCGCTGATTCTTCAGTCAGGTTTCCGCCATGCATCCCGCAGCCGAACATTCGCCGCTGGGCAAGTCCAGTGAATACGTTTCCACTTACACGCCATCCCTGCTGTTCCCGATTCCCCGGGCAGCAAAATGGGCCGAGCTGGGCTTGAGTGCCGATACCCTGCCGTATAAGGGAGTGGATTTCTGGAACTGCTTCGAATTGTCCTGGCTGCTGCCTTCAGGCAAGCCGGTGGTGGCCATTGGTGAATTCAGCATTCCTGCAGATTCGCCGAACATCATCGAGTCCAAGTCTTTCAAGCTGTACCTCAACTCGTTGAACCAGACCCCCTTCGCTGATCGAGCGACGCTTGAGGCGACTTTGCGTCAGGATCTCTCGGCCGCCGCAGGCAAGCCCGTAGGGGTGCGTATTCGCAGCCTTGGTGAGGTCGAGGCGCAAGGTGTGGTGGCATTGCCAGGTATCTGCATCGACGAGCTGGATATCAGTGTCGACAGCTATGAGCATCCGCGACCTGAGCTGCTGCGTTGCGATGATTCGCAAGTGGTGGAGGAAAGTGTGCACAGCCACTTGCTCAAATCCAATTGCCCTGTGACCAGCCAGCCGGACTGGGGCAGTGTCGTGGTGGAGTACCGTGGCGCGGCGCTGGATCACGCCAGCCTGCTGGCCTATCTGGTGAGTTTCCGTCAGCACTCGGACTTCCATGAGCAATGCGTGGAGCGGATTTTCCTTGATCTGCAGCGGTTGCTCAAACCCGAGAAACTCACCGTCTACGCTCGCTATGTGCGTCGCGGCGGGCTGGATATCAATCCGTACCGCAGTACCGAAACGGTTGAGTTCGCCAATCAGCGATTGGTTCGCCAGTAAGCAGAAGCCCCGCAAATGATGCGGGGCTTTGTTTTTATGGGACGGTGTTATCGGGCGCTATCAGATACCGATGTTGCCCAGGGTCTGGACGATATTGCGCAGGGTTCCGGCGATGGCCGGATGTTCCAGTTCGAAGCGTTCCACTGCCAGGTTGACGCCGTCGGCGAGGCTGGCGTCGTGGGTGCTGGTCTCCAGCTTGAGTTGCAGTTCGATCTGCTGCATCAGTTCCTGCAGATTGGCGCGCTCGGCTTCCGAAAGCGGTGGGTTCTGCTCCAATTGCTCGCGCAGGGTATCGAGTTGTTCTTGCAGTTCGCGGGCAGGCATGGCGTTCTCCCTTTATTGATAGGCACAGGGATGGACCGCGCGTTTGAGGCAAAGGTCCATGCCCACGGCTTAGAGTAATCCACTCCCGGGCACTGTGCATGATCCTGATCAACAGGCTTATGTCAGGGTTTTTCACCTTTGAGCCGGCGCAGTTCGATGTCCGCCAGGCAGGTGTTCAGGTCCCCCAGGTGGTCGATGACCGAGTGCACCCCCAGACCGAAGAGTTGCAGGGTGGCCTTGCCGCGCTTGAGTTCGCGCTCCTGCTGGCTCAGGGCCTGCCATTCACTTGGTGTCAGGCCGCACAGGGACCCACAGGAGGCCAGGCCTATGGTCCAGAGTCCGGCGTTGAGCCCTGACTGCAGAAGTTGCGGTTCACCGCTGACCAGTACACAACCCTCGAGGCGGGACACCTTGAGGGTCATCAGCGCCTGCCAGCAGGCGTCGGGAGCGGGCCAGGGAGCGGGGGCGGCGGGGGTGGGTTTGATCCAGTCGGGCAGGGCGGCGGCCAGGTGGCTGCTGCTGGCGCAGGGTAGTTGCTCGAGCCAGGCGCAGGGAATGCCCAGTTGTTGCAGATGACGCAAGGTGTCCAAAGCTCCTGGAGTGGTCCGGACCTGTTCCGGGCCAGGGCGCGTGGTGGTTTGCAGGCGCGTGCGCGCACCGAAGTCCACCAGGCAGCCACTGAGGCCGAAGAGCACCGCGGTCAATGGCGCTGCTGTCTGGGCTAAGGCATCGGCGTGGGGCATATCAACGTCCTTGAAATTCTTCTCGAGGCTAGCCGGGGAAGATGACATGCAGGTGACAGTGAGGTGAATGCGAACAGGATTGAGTGACTGATGCCTCCAGGCTGCTTGCAGTGATGCTGCCTAAACAGGCCTATCCGCTTTATACTCCTCGACCTAACCTCAGGGCATAGCCCCACGAGAGAACAATCCAAGGAGTTTCCTGCTATGCGCTGGAGCCGTTATCTAGTTCCGCTATGTATGAGTGCCGGTGTGACGCTGGCTCCCCTGGTCGCCCAGGCGGCCGAAGAGGACCCGTGGGAAAGCATCAACCGTCCCATCTTCACGTTCAACGATACCCTTGATACCTATGCCCTGAAGCCGCTGGCCCAAGGCTACCAGGCGGTGACGCCGCAGTTTCTGGAAGACGGTATCCACAACATGTTCCGCAACCTCGGTGACGTCGGCAACCTGGCCAACGACATCCTCCAGGCCAAGCCTCGTGCCGCCGGTGTGGATACTGCGCGCCTGCTGATGAACACCACGTTGGGGCTGGCGGGCTTCTTCGACGTCGGTACCCAGATGGGCCTGCAGCGCAATGACGAAGACTTTGGCCAGACCCTCGGCTATTGGGGCGTGGGCAGCGGTCCTTACGTGATGCTGCCGTTGCTGGGCCCTAGCACCCTGCGTGATGCGCCGGCCAAGTATGTAGACAGCTACACCTTGCCTTATCGCTACATGAACGACATCCCTGCGCGCAACATCACCATGGGCGTGAACGTGGTTGATACTCGTGCCAGCCTGCTGGCTGCGGACAAGCTGATTCGTGGTGATCGCTACACCTTTGTGCGCAATGCCTATCTGCAGAATCGTGAATTCAAGGTCAAGGATGGTCAGGTCGAAGACGACTTCTGATCGGGCGACTGTCTTGCAGAAACTGAAAAGGCGGCCATCAGGCCGCCTTTTTCATGGGAGTAAGTTTTACTTCATCTTAAGGATTGTAAGCCCAAGTTTCTGGCCTCCACCCTCCTGTGAGTTGACCCAGACCACTTCGGTCTCCGCTTCCAGGCCTCTGAGGGCTGCATGCTCCGAGTCGATACGCACACTCAGTAGGTCGCCGACCTGAAATGAACGGGGCGCCTGGACCTGCATGCCGCTGCTGGAAAGGTCAATGCAGACCGCTTCTATGACCTGTCCCTGGTGGATCAGCGTGACCTCGGCATCCACCCGCATACGGATGTAATCGCGCTTTTCACTGTAGTCACGCTGGTTTTGATTCATGGGTTCCATCCTGCGATTGAGTTGCGGTTTTAGCGGTTTTTATAACTCCCGGTGATTTGCGGTGTAAAGACGTCAGGCGACCATCGGCATGAGCTTGAAACGCCCCGCGGATGGGAGTACCGTCTGCGCCTTAGAAGGGCACCTCTGATGAGCGGGCGTGCAGGGCTGAAGGTCCTGGCTCCACTTCAGAGTGGCTAGAAAGCGAATCCAGTAGCGTGCGCCAGGCCTTGGGCCAAGCCACCTACGCCAACCTAATTCTGGCGCCGTTTGCCCACATGCAAAAAACCAGTGCCACGCTGCTGATAATCGATGACGACGAAGTAGTACGCGCGAGTCTCGCGGCCTATTTGGAAGACAGTGGCTTCAGCGTACTGCAGGCTGCTAACGGCCAGCAGGGTCTTCAGGTATTCCAGCGCGACAACCCCGATCTGGTGATCTGCGATCTGCGCATGCCGCAGATGGGCGGTCTCGAACTTATCCGTCAAGTGACCGAGTTGTCGCCGCAAACCCCGGTGATAGTGGTTTCGGGGGCGGGCGTGATGAACGACGCGGTTGAAGCGCTGCGCCTGGGTGCGGCGGACTACCTGATCAAGCCTCTGGAAGATCTGGCCGTGCTCGAGCACTCGGTGCGTCGAGCCCTGGATCGGGCGCGCTTGTTGCTGGAAAACCAGCGTTATCGAGAAAAGCTCGAAGCCGCCAACCGCGAACTCGAGGCCAGCCTCAATCTGCTTCAGGAAGATCAGAACGCCGGTCGCCAGGTGCAGATGAACATGCTGCCCACCAGCCCCTGGTCGATCGATGAGTTTAATTTCGCGCACCAGATCATCCCTTCGCTCTACCTGTCGGGGGATTTCGTCGACTACTTCCGCGTCGACGAGCGTCGGGTTGCCTTCTACCTGGCTGACGTTTCCGGCCATGGTGCGTCATCAGCCTTCGTCACCGTGCTGTTGAAGTTCATGACCACGCGCCTGCTGTTCGAATCCAAGCGCAACGGTACCTTGCCGGAATTCAAGCCTTCGGAAGTACTGGGCCATATCAACCGTGGCCTGATCAGTTGTAAGCTGGGCAAACACGTCACGATGGTCGGTGGAGTTATCGACGAGGAGACTGGTTTGTTGACCTATAGCATTGGCGGGCACTTGCCGTTGCCGGTGTTGTACACACCAGACAGTGTGCGTTATCTGGAAGGGCGTGGTTTGCCGGTAGGCCTGTTCAACGAGGCTACCTATGAAGACCACATTCTGGAACTGCCCCCGGTGTTCAGCTTGACGCTGATGTCCGATGGCATTCTGGACCTTTTGCCCGAACCTACACTCAAAGAAAAAGAAGCGGCCTTGCCTGAACGGGTGAGAGCTGCGGGCGGCAGCCTGGATGGCCTGCGGCAAGTTTTTGGATTGGCCACGCTAGGGGAGATGCCGGATGATATCGCCCTGTTAGTGTTGAGCAGGAACCTTTAATGAGTACCGGTAGAATCCAGTTCGCCGAGCAGGACGGCACTTTTGTCCTGAAGTTCATCGGTGAAGTGCGCCTGACCCTGTGTTCGGCGTTGGATGCGACTATTGAGCGGATTTTCACTGCGCTGAATTTCTCGGCGATCGTGATCGACCTCACTGAAACCCGCAGCATCGACAGCACTACTCTGGGCCTGCTGGCCAAGTTGTCGATCCTATCGCGGCAGAAGGTAGGTCTATTGCCCACCGTCGTCACCACCCACGAAGACATTACCCGGCTGTTGCAGTCCATGGGCTTCGATCAGGTGTTCAACATCGTCGATCGTCCGATTCCTTGCCCGGAATGCCTAGCCGACTTGCCTTCCCAGGACCAGTCGGAAGAAGTGGTGCGGATTAAGGTCCTGGAGGCTCACAAGATTCTGATGGGGCTCAACGACTCCAACCGCGAAGCCTTCCATGATCTGGTGAACGCTCTGGAGCGTCACTGATTCGCTGAAACGCACGGCATAAAAAAGGGCGAACCTGTGAGGGTTCGCCCTTTTTGCGTTGGTACTGAGCAATCAGAGCTTGGCAGCCAGCAGGGCTTCGAGTTTTTCCTGGTCACGGGCAAACTGACGAATGCCTTCGGCCAGTTTCTCAGTGGCCATGGCGTCTTCATTGGAGGCCCAGCGGAACTGCGATTCGTTCAGGCTCTGACGGGCTTCGCCGGTCTTGCCCGGGCTCAGCTTGCGCTCTAGCTGGCCAGTGTCGGCTGCCAGTTTCTCGATCAGGTCTGGGCTGATGGTAAGGCGGTCACAGCCGGCCAGTTGCTCGATCTGGTTCAGGTTGCGGAAGCTGGCACCCATGACCACGGTCTTGTAGTCGTTGGCCTTGTAGTAGTTGTAGATGCGTGTGACCGACTGTACGCCCGGATCATCGGCGCCGGTGTAGTCGCTGCCGTTGGCTTTTTTGTACCAATCGTAGATCCGACCCACAAATGGCGAGATCAGGAAGACTCCGGCCTCGGCGCAGGCCACGGCCTGAGCGAAGGAAAACAGCAGGGTCAGGTTGGTCTGGATGCCTTCACGCTCCAGCTTCTCGGCGGCACGAATGCCTTCCCAGGTGGAAGCGATTTTGATCAGCACTCGATCGCGTCCTACGCCAGCCTTTTCATAAAGTTCGACCAGGCGATGGGCGCGTTTGAGCATCGCGTCAGTGTCGAACGACAGCCGGGCGTCCACTTCAGTGGAAATACGACCGGGAATGACCTTGAGAATCTCTTGGCCGACAGCTACGCCAAAGCGATCGCTGGCCAGACCGACATCACCCTTGCAGTCGCTGACGCAAGCGTTCAACAGGTCGGCATAGCCAGGAATGGCGGCAGCCTTGAGCAGCAGCGAAGGGTTGGTGGTGGCATCCACCGGCTTGACCCGGGCGATAGCATCGAAGTCGCCGGTATCGGCTACCACGGTAGTGATTTTCTTCAGTTGTTCCAGCTTGGAAGTCATGAGCGTGCTCTGTCCTATGGGTCTGATGACATTACCCGAGCGCTGTCAGGCGCTCAAGGGCGCGGAAGGCTTACAACGGCCCCAAGGGCGGCGGCCTGAAAACAGGTGTTTGAATGCTGGGGCGTGATTCAGGTAATTGAGATACCAAAAGCCAGATCAGGTTCAACCCGGCTGATGGTTAACGCCCTTCAAGCAGTTGCCCGGCCTGATCCAGCAGGCCCAGTGGGTCCTTGGTCTTGTGAATATCCACCGACAACAACTGGCGAAACTTGCGAGCCCCAGGGAAGCCCGTCCCCAGTCCCAGCACATGGCGAGTGATGTGGTGCATCGCGCCGCCGCAAGCCAGATGCTCGGCAATATAAGGTCGCAGCTGCGCCAGGGCCTCGGCCCGGGAAATGACCGGTGCGGTGCTGCCGAACAGCTGTTGGTCCACCTCGGCCAGCAGATAGGGATTGTGATAGGCCTCACGACCCAACATCACCCCATCAAAGGTCTGCAGATGTTCATGGCAGGCCTCCAGGGTCTTGATTCCACCGTTAAGGATGACTTCCAGCTGCGGGAAATCCGCCTTCAACCGTGCCGCCACGTCATAGCGCAGCGGTGGAACATCCCGGTTCTCCTTGGGCGATAGCCCTTCGAGAATCGCGATCCGTGCATGCACGGTAAAACTGGTGCAGCCGGCATCCTGGACCTGGCCGACGAAATCACACAGTTCGGCATAACTGTCACGACCGTTGATCCCGATGCGATGCTTGACCGTCACCGGAATCGACACCGCATCGCGCATGGCCTTCACGCAATCGGCCACCAGCGCCGGATGCCCCATCAGGCAGGCGCCGATCATATTGTTCTGCACCCGATCGCTGGGGCAACCGACATTCAGGTTGACCTCGTCATAACCGTGCTCCTGGGCCATGCGCGCACAGGCCGCGAGGTCCGCTGGAGTACTGCCGCCCAGTTGCAGCGCCAGAGGATGTTCGGACTGGTGATAGCGCAGGAAGCGTTCATGATCACCGTTGAGAAGCGCACCGGTGGTAACCATCTCGGTGTAGAGCAGGGTGTGTTTGGACAGTAGACGCAGGAAGAATCGGCAGTGACGGTCAGTCCAATCCATCATCGGCGCCACTGAGAAACGACGGGAAAAGCTTTGCTGTAGGGAGGCTTCGTTGTTCAAGGACATGAGGTTCTGCTTTGAGACGTTACGGCGGCAAATGAAGCAAGCTTCTTCGCATCGTGAACAAAAGATCTGATAGCGCGGAGTTTATCAGGAAAGCGCAGGGGCAATTTGTTTGTCCCCGGGATGGACGGGGGACGATTGGTGAGTCATCGAGTTACGCCGATTATCTGCCTCAAGCGCACCGCAGAGTAGTACCCCACCATTGCGCCGAACCTCAGCCATACCCCCGCGCAAATGCACCAGGAAAGAACCTTCGGATAATCATCACGAAAGAACTTGCCATAGAAGCGGATCATGCCTCGATGTTTATGCCATTCGACGAACAACGGGCGTGAGCGGCTGCAGGCGCCCCAGGCGTGAAAGATTTTTGCTTGGGGCACGAAGCAGACTTTCCAGCCCTCATGGCGAAAACGCATGCACAGGTCCAGGTCTTCGCAGTGTAGGAAATAGCCTTCGTCCCAGCCGCCGACGCTGTCCAGGGCTTCGCGTTTGACCAGCATGCAGGCGCCGGAAATGGCTTCGACGTTGGTTGGTCGAGTCGGCAGGGGCTCGCGGTGCAGGAGAAAGTCGGAAAACAAGCGGGGTGACAGCCAGGCCAGACCCGAGAGGTTGAGGGCGCGAACCACCGCTCGGCGTGGGGTCGGAAAGACTCGGCGACCACCGGGCTGCTCGCTGCCGTCGAAATTGCACAGCAAGCCACCTGCCATGCCCAGGTCTTTGGAGTGGCACAAGGCGCCGATCAGTCCTTGGAGCGCCCCGGGTTGCAGCACGGTGTCGGGGTTCAGGAACAGGATATGGGGCTGCGTGCACTGTGTGGCGCCAAGGTTGCAGGCAGCGGCAAAGCCTGTGTTGCTCGGGTTGCGCAGGATACTCAGGCGTTTGTCGGCACCGTAGCGGGTCAGCACCCGTTGCAGGCTGTCGTCGTGGGAGGCGTTGTCCACCAATACCAGTCTGCCGACACCCTGTGCCAGCACTGAGGCGACGCACTCTTCCAACAAAAGGCCAGCGTTGTAGTTGACCACCACCACGTCACAGGATTGCGGCATGGGCCACCTCGAAACGTTTCGTCCAAGAGTTGGCCTCGCGGAACTGCAGGGTATTCGCCAGCGGCTCGCTGAACGCCAGGGCTTGGCGCATCACTTGGGGAATGTCCGCGGCGGTATCGCTGAGAAAAACTCCCGGTGTGTGACGGCGAACACTCATTTCGCCAAAGTCGGTGCTGACCACCGGCAGGCCCAGGGCCCGGTATTCGTAGAACTTGATCGGATCGACAAAACGGGTGATGTCGTTTCTCTTGAACGGAATCAGCCCGACGTCGAATTCGCTCATCGCCGCCAGTGCGGCTGGGTGCGACAGTGCCGGTAAGCAGCGGATGTTGGCGGCTAGGGCCGGAGGCGAGGTGCCGTGTTGCGGGCCTATCAAGCGCACCTCGGCTTCCGGGAAGGCATGGGCCAGGGCGAGGATGAAGTCCCAGTCGAACCACTTGGCGAGGGTGCCGATGTAGCCGAATACGGGGCGCGTGGCATGTGCTGTGGATCGGCACAGTGGCAGGGAGGGCAACCGTTCGCTGGCACAGCCATTGAGTAGCAGGCGTGCATTGACCTGCTGCTGCAACCAATAGTGCTGCAGGTTCGAGCAGGAGGTCAGGGCGGTGGTCACGGCTCTGGCCGTTTCGCGCTGGCGTTGCTGCATGGCGCGCCGGGACCAGCCGCTATAGAAAGCCGGCACGTTGTCCATCACGTCATAGAAACTGCCGACGAAGAGCGGCTCGCGCAGCAATTGCAGGGCCAGTCGCGAGGGCTTGCCGATGCCTAGCTGGGTCGGTCCCTGAGCGAAGTGCCTGACCTGCTGCATCAGGCGCCCCCAGAACAGTCGATTCAACCACCCCGAACCGGGCAAGGGCTCTATCGGCAGGGCTCGGGGACGGATCAGGGTCAACCAGTCGGGCACCGGTTCGCTGTGAGGGGCTGGGGAGTGCTGCAGCAGGTCGCGGGGCACCGGGAGGCGAGTGGGGTAGGGTTCGATCCACAGCACCGGAGCCCGGGTGCTGGCGTGGAACTGTCGAACCAGTTCCTGGGGCCGTTGGGCGAAACTGTGCCAACTGACAGGCGACAGATAGACCAGTTTCATGGCTCCTCCCTGGAGGTGTGCGGGACCCATGGGCGGTTCCATTTGGCTTCGTAGAAAGCCTTGTTGCGGTTGAACAGTTGCTGGCGCTGGCTTCCGGGCATCAGTTCGAAGGAGGCGGACAGGTGGTGATGAATGAACACGTCTTCGGCGAAGGCACAGGACAAGCCGGCTTGCTCGACACGGCGGCAGTAATCGTCGTCCTCGAAAAAGCCCAGCCCGAAGGCTTCGTCCAGGGGGCCTATGCGCTGATAGGTTGACCTGGACATCATCACCGCGAAGAAACCGAGGGTGGCGCAAGGCACACTCAGGCCGGCGTGGCGCCAGGTGTATTGGCGGGCACGGACGGCCATTTCCCGTGAGTCCTGATAGCGGATGTCGATCTTCGCTTCATTGCCGATGTTGTTGGTCACCGGTCCGATCAGACCGAGCCCCGGGTCGCGCTGCAGGTGGCGGCGTAGGGTTTGTGCCCAGCCGCTGGTGACCTGGGTGTCATTGTTGAGCAGTGCCAGGAACTCGCCCTTGGCCAGGGCCAGGCCCTGATTGTTGGCGGCGGCAAAACCCCGATTGCTGTTGTTGAGAATCAGCGAGTGTCCGCTGCTCGCTGACCAGCGCTGGAGGAACTCGACGCTGCCATCGGTGGAGGCGTTGTCCACGACGATGATTTCCAGTGGCTCGCTCAGGGAATCGGCAGCCAGGCTCGCCAGGCAGTCCCGAGTGAAGGCCAGGTTGTTGTAGGTCACCACTATCACGCTCACCAGCGGTTGAGAGGCAACATTCTCTGTCAGGTTAAGCAGGGCCTGTACCCGGTGTTGCCAGGTTTGCTGCGCGGCGAAGGCCTGGCGTTGGCGAGAAGCAGCGCTGCATCCAGGTTCCTGCAACGCCCGGGCGATGGCATTGATAAAAGCGGGCGTGTCCTCGGCGATGGCGACCTGTTGCTTGAATTCGTGCAATTCAGGGAGATCCACCGCCACCACCGGTTTACCGGCGCTCAGGTACTCGTAGACCTTGACCGGGTTGGTGGCCAGGGTTAGCGGTTCGATGCGGAACGGCAGGATGCAGACGTCGAAAGCCTGCAGGTAGGCGGACAGCTGCGCATAAGGAATCTCGCCCGTGAGCTTGATATTGGTGTGGCCCCTCAGCCGTGCGCCGATACGCGCGGTATCAGCGCCGATCAGCAGTACGGTGCAGTGGGCAAATGCTTCGGCTATGGCAGATACCAGGTCCACGTCGAACCAATGGGCTAATGCACCGTAGTAGCCGATCACGGGACGTTTTTGCGGATCTTGATAGCGGCGTTCCGTGGGTGTTGAGAAGTAGTCGAAGTCGGCGGCGTTGCGCAGAATCGCTCGCTGCTGTGCAGCTGTCCTTGGCCTTTGCGGGTGCCATTGTTGTTCAAGCCATGCCGAGGCAAACAGCACCACATCGGCTTCGCGGATCAGGCGGCACTCCAGTTGTTGCAACTGCGCGGCGTTGTTGCCAAATCCCTGATGGTGATCCATGCAGTCATAGACCACACGACTGTTGGGCAGCACTCCCGCCACGGGAGCCCAGAACGGGTGCTGGATCAGCGATACCACCTGGGGCGAATTCGCCCAACTCAGGAGTTCACCGATGCTGCGCCGTAACTGCCAGATCAAGGTTTCATCCGGTACTGCGTGGTAAATGATCGGCGCAGTGTGGGCAAAGAGCCGGACTTCGAACAGGCGCCCCGTTTCATCAAGAGGGCGCAGTGTAAAACCGTCGCGAGGGTCATCCTCCAGAGCGGCCGAGATGTAGAACACGCGGCGTCCGTCAAGGCTCAACTGCTCGGCCAGCTGTTGCGGGCGCTGGTGTCGAAAATCCCAGTCGATGACGCCCCAGAATACGTAGTCGGGCGCATTCTCCAGCGGCTCCTGCAAGTTGCAAAGTGGAGGTTGAAACAGACTGTCGGCTATTACGTCGCGGTGCAGGGCTCGTCGTACTGATGTCATTTGGCGATAAATTCGACCCAATAGGACGCGCAGAAGATTCGGCAGTGGCAGTCTCCGATAGGTGTTGCGCAGTTGCCTGAGTAGTGCTTTGGGGTCAGGCCGTGGCATTCCCGGTTTCCCTTAGGGCGATGACGCTTCCAGTCATGTTTGCGTACGGCTTAGTCATGAGGCCCTTCATAGTCATGCAGTGGAGTCTGGTCTGCGGCCGGCCACATCGAACTCAGAGAGCCGGTACGGTAGAAGGTCACGGTCATGCTGCGGCGCGAGGTCCGGCAGTTGTCCACTACCTGTGATACGGCGTGCCATGAATGCTCGGCACGCACCAGGACGGCAGAGTTACCGACCAGAGGCGGGATCACTGCTACCACATCTGTTGGATCCGCAGAGCGGAGGATGTTCAGGCAGCCACCCTCGTTGATGTTCCAGGATTTGTTGAAATACAGGATATGGGTCACCAGCTTGTCGCTGAGGTCGGGATGAGGGCCCAGGCAGGCCTGCGGCCCGTAGTGGAATACATTGATTTCCATGGGGGCTGTGCGCAGGTCCAGGTCGGTCAGTGTCGACATCGCCAGGCGATAGGCCGCAGAGCTCAGTTCTGTCGCGAGTGCCAGCCATACGGGGCTCAGGCCTTCGGGGTGGACGATGCGCCCAGTCCCCATTTCCACCAATTGCCGCGCCTGGTACTCATAGTCTTTTTCTCCGCCATATCCATACACTCGCTTGAAGGCGTCATGGGGGTAGGTCGCTGCCAACGCCGCGGCGTCTTGCGCTGTGTACAGGCCATCGATCTGGCCCCAGCGGAAAGGTTGGTTGTGCAGTGGCTGTTTGGTGAGCCTCGTCAGATCTAGCATCCTGTTCATCTTCCCAGTAGATGGTTGAAACGGCGTCGAAGGGAACGCAGTGGCGCAGTGATGCGAAAGGAGCTGGAGCGATACACCCGGTCGAGTTCGCCGCAGGCGTGTCCCATGAGTTCCTGTTGCTGCCGCTGTTGTTGTTTCAATTGCTCCATTTGCTTATGCAGTGCCTCCAGCTCAGCCTGTTTTTCCAGGCATTCCTCACGCCAGTCCAGGCGGGTTTCTTCCAGTAGTCCAGGTAGTGCTTGCCAGAGTCGGTCGATTGACTGGCGGGTGGGGCGGCGGCCCTGGCTGATGAGTTCGGCCACTCGATCCCAATGGCGCTGCAATTGCTCTCGGGCATCGATCAGGCGGGGGCAGGGCGTACGCCGCACCAGGCGCTCCAGGAACCACTGGGGATCTATCTCTCGAACAGCGTACAAGGGGTGGATTCCCCCGTAGTCCCGTAGGGCTGTGTACTTGCCCAGGTCCAGGTCGGCCGAACTGAAGATGGGCACACCGAAGGCCAGCGCTGTAATCGCCAGGTGGTAACTGTGGCCGATCACGCCTTGGGCGTGGCCGAGGATCTCGGCCAGCAGCAGCGGTGCTGGCCAGGTAGGCAGGCGTACGGCCCTTGGCAGGTCGTCGCCAAGAACCGATTCGTGATCTCCCAGTACCGGGCCGATGGGCAACAACAGCAACTGCCACTGGGCAAACAGTGGGTTGTGGGTTTTCCACAGTTGTAGGAACCCCTCCAGGCCGGCAATCGCATGCACCACCAGGTAGGGCCCGTTCAGTCCGGCCTGTTCACAGAGTTGGCGGTATTCCACAGAGGGCTGCTGCAGGTCGATCAGGTTGGGCAGGCCGAATGCGGTGTCCGGCAGCACCTCGACTCGGGCCCGATCGCTCAGCGCCGACAGGGTGTCTTGAGACAAGGTGTCCCGTACTTGCACGTGGGGGCTCAGCTCCAGGGCCAGTTTGACCAGAGGGACTGCCCAGGTCGGTACGTTGTTGCAGTGCATGCCCGGGGCATTCCAGATCAGCGGTACGTCATGCTGCAGGGCAATCAGTGCGGGGGACAGCCAATAACCCGTGGGATGGTGGATCTGCGGGTCTGGCGGGTAGTACCCCGGGGCCACCACTTTGTCGAAGCGGATGATGAAACCGCCTCCAATCAGTACCCCGTCCAGGGTCTCGATCAGCCGGGGCAGTTCGCTGACCGAGGTGACGTTGTACGGCCACTGTGGCGTCGTGCGGGTGTTATAAGAGAAGGCATGCAGGTGCACAGTGCCCAGGCGCGCCTGCAACTCGGCGGCGGCGATCAGGGGAAACAGCAGATCGCCGTAGTTGGCCACGTCAAAGGTACCGAAGATCGCTACCTGCCACTCCTTGTCCTTCATGAGTGTTCCTCGGTCGCCCTGGTTGTTTGTCCTTCACGGGTGGCGGGCTTGATGTGCAAATCGACGATTCCCAGGAAGTGCTTGTTGCCCGGCAGAATGTCGAAGGCCAGCAGGGCGACCTGCTTTTCAATCAGTTGTGAGGTTTCTTCGGTCTCGCCATCCATCAGCTTGAGGGTGATGTGGTAGCGCCCGGCAGCCAGGTTGGCCGCGAACTGCAGGCGGATCGAAGCGCGGCGCCAGCCATTCTCGGATGCGCCGCTTTGCAGGGACGCATTGACTCCGCTGATCACCAGCAGCCTGGCCTCCTGGATGGTCAGGCTGATGTTGGGGCGGGTGACGGCGTCGCTGACGAGCGTGTCGATGGCGATCTCGATGCTGTCGCCATGGACAAAGCTCGAGTACAGCGCTCCGGTGTTGCTGAAGACCGCCGAAGTGATGCGTCCTTCATCGGTGCCAAAAGCCATGCCGTGTTCCGGGTTGAGCGCTGTCTTGACCGTGACCTGGATGGCTCCGGCGCTGGCCCAGCGTCGCTGTTCGTCGCGCATGTCCAGCAGGTAGAGCTCGGCCATCGCTTCCGGCGCGCCGCTGGCGCGGATTTCGCCGTTACGCAGATACAGGGCGCGGTTGCAGAAGCGCTTGATCAGGCTCATGTCGTGAGACACGAACAGCAGGGTCATGCCTTGTCGTGTCAGGCGATCGAGTCGCTCCAGGCACTTGAACTGAAAGGAAGCGTCGCCCACGGCCAGGGCTTCATCGACAATCAGGATGTCCGGCTCCACGCATACCGAGACGGCAAAGGCCAGGCGTACCAGCATGCCGCTGGAATAGGTCCTGGTGGGCTGGTCGATGAACTCACCGATATTGGCGAACGCGGCGATTTCGTCGAAGCGCGCTTCGATTTCCGCGCGCTTGAGCCCCAGCACCGCACCGTTGAGGTAGACGTTCTCGCGGCCGGTGAACTGCGGATTGAATCCCGAACCCAGCTCCAGCAAGGCAGCGATCCGGCCGTGGCGGGTCAGGCTGCCGCAAGAGGCACCCGTGGTGCCGCAAATCAGTTGCAGCAAGGTCGATTTGCCGCTGCCGTTGCGTCCGATGATGCCCAGGGCTTCGCCTTTGCGAATCTCCAGGGAGACCTCTTTCAATGCCCAGAACTCGCGATAGCGCGGTTTACCGCGAGGCAGCAGCAATTGCAGCAAGCGATCCCGAGGCTGGTCGTAGATCTGATAGCACTTGCCCAGGCCCTGGGTCTTGATCACAGGATCAGAGCACATCGGCAAACCCCTGGCGGGTCTTCTCGAACCACACATGCCCGAGAAAAGCCACAGCGCTGGCACCCACCAGTTGGCCCAGCCATAGGCTGATATCGGGGACGACGCCCCAGATCAGCACGTCGCGGGATGACTCGATGACCAGGGTCAGGGGGTTCAGATAGAGCCAGTGCTGATAGGCAGTCGGCAGTGCGCTCACGGGATAGAACACTGCGGACAGCAGCATCAGGGCCGACATTAGCACTCCAATGACCTGGTCGATGTCCCGCAGGTAGACCCCCAGGGACGCCAGGAACCATGACAGCCCAAGCGTGAACAGCACCAGCGGCAGCAGTACCAGGGGAAACAGCAAGGTGGTGAACGGTGGCAGGCCGAAGACCAGTAGATGAAAGATCAGCCAGACGATGAAACTCACCAGGGTATGGAACAGCACGGCCCCGAGTATCACGCCGGGCAGGAGGTCCAGGGGGAACACGACTTTCTTCACGTAGTTGGCGTTGCTCGGGATCAGGCCCGGAGCACGGCTGATGCATTCTGAAAACAGGTTGAAGACCATCATGCCGGTGAATACCAGCAAGGCGAATTGGCTTTTCGAGTCGCTGCCGGTGTCCCAGCGCACCTTGAACACCACGCTGAAAACGAAGGTGTATACCAGCAGCATGAGCAGGGGGTTGAGGAAGGACCAGAGCAGACCGGCGATCGATCCGCGATAGCGGCCTGTGATTTCACGCTCGATTAGCGCCAATAGCAGTTCCCGATGGCGCCAGCGTATGAACGTGAAACGGTTAAGCGTGTTACCCCCAATCAACATCCACTCCTTGGTGATCAACTTCCAACACCGCCATACGCACGACCTGAAAGTACAGAGGAGCGGGACGGTGGTTTGCATCGAAGATTCTTATGAGTTGTGTATAGACCAAAAATGCATGGACCGACGGCGTTTTTGTGAGCTTTTTGATGATTCGTGCCGATCAGTGCAGGTCTGTTGATAAAAGGTGGCGAGGCGGTGGGAGTTTCGCCTGGGGAACTGTGGAAGGTTGCAGACCGGCGGAAACTGTCAGTCGCTCCACCGGTCTTTTTCGAGTACTAGGGGCGGCGCGCTGCCAGTTGCTCTGCCAGGCCGTGTGCCTGGCGCGCGGTCGCTTGCCGGGAGGCCTGGTCGATGTCTGGCCCGAGAATGGTTTTCTCCACCACCAGCGAGTGCTGGTCGGCAATGCCGATGAAGTTCAGCCAGGCCTCGATGTAGGGTTTCTGGAAATCGAACGCTTGGGCCGGAGTGTTCGACTGGGCTGAAAAATCCAGCCCGCGGGCGTAGCTCACCACCGCTGTCTTTTCGCGCAACAGGCCCTGCAGCCCGTGCTCGGGGTCGAAGCTGAAGAGGATTCCCTGGTGCGATACCAGGTCAATGAAATGCTTGAGCTTGTAGGGAATGCTGAAATTCCACAGCGGCACGGAGAGCACCAACAGGTCGGCCTGATGCAGGGGCGCGGCGAGTTCCTGGAGTCGGTCCCAGGCGCTTTGTTCGCCAGCGTTCAACGGCTGGCCACCGAGTCGGGCGTACTTAGCGTCCATTGCAGTCTGATCGAGCTCCGGCAGTTCCAGGCTCCAAAGGTCCAGGGTGCTGACTTGAGTGTCGGGAACCTGTTGTTGATAGCGCTGGATAAAACTGCGGGCGATTTCCAGGGAGGCGGAGCGACGTAAGCGAGGCGAGCATTGGATGTGCAGGAGCCGGGTCATGAACGAATCTCTTGGTGGACAGGGATGACCGCTATTGCAACATAGCTTATTTGTAAATATAAATTGTCGATCTAAGGCTTATTAATGGCGATATGAAATATGTTCGATGCCTTGCTGCTCCGTACCTTTGTCGCTGTTGTCGATGAACAGGGGTTCAGTCGTGCAGCACAAAAACTGCACTTGACCCAGTCGGCGGTCAGCGGCCATCTGCGGCGCCTGGAACAGCAGGTCGGCAAGCCGTTGCTGCAACGCACCACCCGCTCACAGCAACTGACAGCCGATGGCGAGCGGCTGATGGCCTACGCCCGAGCCATTCTGGCGTTGAATCGCGACGCCTGGACCGAGTTGACCCGGGTGCCGTTCCATGGGCGTGTGGGGATTGGATTGGCGGAGGATTTTGCCGAGCCCCGTCTGTTGCGCGCGCTACTGGATTTTGCCGGGCAGTTCCCGGGTATCCAGCTCGATGTGCAGGTGAGCATCCCCGGCACCCTCCTGGATCTTCTGGCTCAGGGCAGTTTGCAGCTGGTGGTGGGGTCCTTGTGCGAAACAGCAGCGCCAGGCCAGTTGCTCTGGTCCGAACCTCTGGTCTGGGCCGGGCTGCCACAATCAGTGGCACCCTTGCCCGAGCCTTTGCCCCTGGCGCTGTTTCCTGAGCCTTGTCCTTATCGGGCGGTGGCCCTGGGGCTGTTGGCCAAAGCCGGCATTGCTCAGCGTACGGCCATGCTCTGCAGCAGCAATGGGGCCTTGCGTGCCGCAGTGCTGTCGGGCTTCGCCGTGGCGCCCATGGCGGTCAGTCAGTTGGGAGCAGGGCTGTGTGCACTGGGGGCGGAATACGGTTTGCCGGAGTTGCCTCAGGCCCAGTTCCGGCTGTTTACTGCGTCCGACGCGGACCCGGCCGTTGTGGCGACACTGACTCAGGTCATCGTCGAATATTGTTCCAGCCGACGATCCGCGCTTTAGGCATCGTCCTCTGCGGCCGATAACCCCTGCAAGGGGCTAGATCGGATGCGGTTGCGAGCGGCCCCTGGCCTGTGTTTGAACGCCATGGAGCCGATGTTTTACAGGATGCTGGTCAGTGAACCGGTCTCGAAAACAACCAGGGATCTGCCGCGTAGTTCAGGCTTTTCCCGTCAGGACGCCCCTTTTGCCTGTCCCCATTTACGACGCTCAACACGCCCCGGGTGGCACCTTGAAACGCTTGCCGCTGCTCAAGGCCGCGGTGGCCTTTATCGCCACGGTGTTCCTGTGCCTGTGCGGTTTGCTTTACCTCCAGCTAGAGCAGTCCTGGCGCCATGACCTGGCGCAGGCAGAGGTCAACTCCACCAACCTGACTCGGGCCATTGCCCAGCAGGCGGAGGACACCTTCATGGAGGCCGACCTGGTGCTGATGAGCCTTTCCGAGTGGATCCAGGCCATCGGCGAGGGCCCCGTGCAGCGGCTGCGCCTGCAACAGATCTTTGCTCGACGGGTACAGGCCCTGGTGCAACTCAGCGGAGTGTTTCTCTATGACAAGCAAGGCCAGTGGGTGGTCAGTTCCTTTAACGATTCGCCTCATGGCAAGGACGTGGCAGATCGTGATTACTTCAGGTTCCACCAGCAGAACGCTTCGCTGCAGGCCCATATCAGTCCGGCGATTCGCAGTCGCGCCAACGGCGAGTGGATCATTCCCATTTCGCGGCGGATCAATGACCAGAACGGGAACTTCCAGGGCGTGCTGATGGCCGGCATCAAGCTGGCTTACTTCGATCAATTCTTCAAAAGCTTCAATATCGATGAGCAGGGCGTGATGTTTCTCGCCCTGTCCGATGGCACCCTGATCGCGCGGCGGCCATTCGAGGAGCGGCAAGTGGGGGCCTCCCTGTCCCGTGGCGAGATTTTCAGCAAGTACCTGCCTGAGGCCACCTCCGGCAACGCCATGATCACCTCGATCGTGGATGGGGTGACGCGTTTGTATGGCTATCGCCAGTTGCAGGCGTATCCCCTGGTGGTGGCGGCGGCCAACTCCAAGGACTCGATTCTCAAGGGCTGGTACGCCTCGGCCTATCAATCCACGGCCATCGTCGCCCTGGTGCTGCTGGGAGTGGGACTGTTCGGCTGGGTGTTTGTGAGCCAGGTGCGCAACAACGAGCGGATCGAAACCGATCTGCGCAAGGCCCAGGAGGCGTTGGAGGTGATTGCCACCCATGACAGCCTGACCGGTTTGGGCAATCGGCGGCTGTTCGAGCGCTCCCTGGAGATCGAGTTCGGTCGCGGGGCGCGGCAGAGCACGCCGCTGAGCCTGATCATTGCCGACATCGATTACTTCAAGCGTTACAACGATACCTACGGCCATGTGGCCGGCGATCATTGTCTGGCAGAGGTGGCCCAGGCCCTGAAAGGGTGTTGTCATCGCAAGACCGACCTGGCCGTGCGTTATGGCGGGGAAGAGTTCGCGGTGCTGCTACCCGATACCGATATCCACGGTGCCCTGGCCATGGCCGAGCAGATTCGCCAGAGCGTCATGGAGCGCAACATCAGCCATTCCGGTTCTCCAGTGGGACGCGTGACCATCAGTCTGGGCTGTTACTCCTTCGTTCCTACGGGGCGCGACAGCATCGAAGTCTTCATTGAACGGGCGGATGCAGCGCTGTATCAGGCCAAGGCCACGGGGCGCAATCGGGTGATGGCCCTGGCGGTGGAGAGCGCTGAGGATCTGCTGCAGCGCTCCGACCGTTGAGTCATTGTCAGGCTTTGTAGAAGATCTGATTGGCGTAGGTATTGCCACCAAGCTCATAGGTGGTGGTGCCTGCGGCGTCATATCCCTGGGCCCGGTAGAAGGCCCGTGCCGAATGATTTTTGAGCCACAGGCAGGACGCTCGCTGCGCCTGGGCGAGGCCGCTAGGGCGGTGGCTACTACAGAATCACCGTCAGCTCTTGGCAAGAGCCAATCCCGGGCCAATGCGATAAAAAATATCAGCCGAATCGATTGTTGGAATGCCCCGTTTCTGGCTTATACCTATCGTTGCCCTGGCAGGGACCGGTGCTGGACAAGCGGATCGGCACAAGAATCTCCGGAGCCCTGCGCGACACTCATTTCAAGGATTTGTGCATGAGCCAGCCGCACCTGATGAACATTGACCTCTATTTGCGCCGACTGGGTTACCACAGCGCGCCGCCGCCGACCCTGGAAACCCTGCGAGAACTGCAATGGCGACATGTCTGCGAGTTTGCCTTCGAAAGCCTTTCTACCTTGTTGCGCCTGCCGGTGCCCATCGACCTGGGCACGGTGGAACGCAAGATTCTGCAAGAGGGGCGCGGTGGCTATTGCTATGAACTCAATCAGACGTTCCTGGTGCTGTTGCAGCATCTGGGCTATGAGGCGCGTGGCATTACCGGGCGGGTGGTCATGGGAGGGCCGGAGGATGCGCTCACCGCTCGCAGTCACAGGTTGACGCTGTTGCACCTGGACGGGCAGCGCTACATCGCCGATGTCGGCTTCGGCGGCATGGTGCCCACTGCGCCCTTGCTGCTCGATACCGAAGCAGAGCAGGCAACACCCCACGAGCCCTATCGCATTACCGAGCGAGACGGTAGCTACACCCTGCGCGCCAAGGTCATGGATGAGTGGCGGGCCCTGTACGTCTTTGATCTGCAGATACAGGGCGATGTGGACTACGAAATGGGCAACTGGTACGTCTCGACTCACCGTGACTCGCCTTTCCTCGGTCAGTTGAAGGTGGCGCTGATAGGGCCGGGGGTGCGCCGAACCCTGAACAACGGCAGCTACGCTTTGCATCGCGTGGGGCAGCCCAGCGAGCGGCGGCAGATCACTAATGCGGGGGAGCTGATGCAGTTGTTGCAGGACGAGTTTGCCTTGCGTCTGCCGGAGCATCCCGAGTTGTCGAGAGTGCTCGAGCGCTTGCTGGAGGCCTGATCACCACCTGTCGCACCGGGAGCGGGAGCCGAATACGGAAGCACTTCCCGATTAAATTCCCAAGCTGGCGCTCCATAGAATCCACCGGCAAACCGGCAATTTTCTATGGAGAGAATCATGCAGAAAATACATCGATCCACGGTGTCCGGCAGTACCGCAACACCGCTGAGGCGTTTCAGGCAGGGGCTGTTCGCTGCGCTGCTGGCAGTGGTCAGCCTGTGTTCCACCAGCAGCTTCGCGGTCCCCAACCCCGACGGCAACTACAACCTGAGCATGGACGCCCGGGCCGGGTCGCCCTATCCACCGTCCGACAACTACAGTGCCGATCTCAAGACGTCCGGAGTCGGGCCGGCGTTCACGGTGCCGGTGAGTCGACACCACATCATTGCCTACAACCAATTGCGGGATTTCTACATGTCCGTGGTGCAGCGTGGGCACTTGAAGGAGCTGAAGGGTTTCTGGGACGGCTTTGGCGCACGTTTCCTCAGCTATGGCCAGGACAATCGAGTCAACGTCACTGCGCCGGTGGCGGCGGATTATGACCAGGCCAAGACGTTGCTCGAGGAGATCGGTCGGGGCGTGGTGCGGGCCAATGCGGGCGTGCCGCCAAGGCCCCTGGGTTGGGACACCTTTCATGGCTTCTACACCTGGATGCCCTGGAACCTGTTTCTCGGTCCGAACGGTCGCAATGATGATCCGGGTGAGCAATTCGAAACCAATGCCCAGTACATCATCAATAACAAGGACACCTGGAACACCATCATCAATGTGCGCGACAACATGCTCAGCTATCAGCGTGACGGCAACGTGAAGACCCTGGCCAACATCAACTCGCAGCTGTTGCGTTTGTCGGCGCGGACCCGGGTCTATCCGCTGGTCAGCGATCAGTGGATTCGTGTCGCCCCCAATGTGTACAAGATCCGCGTACCGGCCAACTGATTGGTCTTTTTGTGTGCAGCAAGGGCCGATCCAGCCAATGGATCGGCCTTTTTTTGCGTTGTGTTTCAGCGGGTGGGGTTGGGGCCGAGGATGTCGGCTTGCTGCACAGGTCCTGCCGGCCCGATGTGGGGCGGTGGCTCTGGGGCGGCCATTCAGGCTGGAAAAGGGTGATCCGTACGACCTGAGAGGGGCTTTTTATCGGTGAATCAGCAGGGGGAAGTGCCCGAAGATTGACCGATAAACTGTATACAATCATATGGACAGTTGTCTTTGTTGTTGCATACAGTGTGCGCATAACAAAAACAGGGAACCCCACACCATGAATACGCCCCAGGTTTCACAGCAACGTCCCGAAGATGAAAATTTGGGTATTGCCGCGAATATGGCTTATGGCCTGCAACACGTTCTGACCATGTATGGCGGTATCGTTGCGGTGCCACTGATCGTCGGCCAGGCGGCCGGTCTGTCGCCAGCGGAGATCGGCCTGCTGATCGCCGCTTCGTTGTTTGCAGGGGGGCTGGCAACCTTGCTGCAAACGCTCGGCGTGCCGTTTTTTCGGCTGCAAGCTGCCGTTGGTTCAAGGGGTGTCCTTTGCGGGCGTATCGACCATGGTGGCGATTGTCACCAGCAGCGGCGAGGGCGGCTTCCAGTCAATTCTGGGGGCGGTGATTGCAGCTTCGCTGATCGGCCTGCTGATTACGCCGGTGTTCTCTCGCATTACCAAGTTCTTTCCCCCGCTGGTCACCGGCATTGTCATCACCACCATCGGCTTGACGCTGATGCCTGTGGCGGCGCGCTGGGCCATGGGCGGTAACAGCCGGGCGGCGGATTTTGGCAGCATGTCGAACATCGGTCTGGCGGCCCTCACCCTGGTGCTGGTGCTGCTACTGAGCAAGATCGGCAGCGCGGCGATTTCCCGGCTGTCGATTCTCCTTGCCATGGTCATCGGTACGGTGATCGCGGTGTTCCTGGGCATGGCGGATTTTTCCGGTGTCACTCAGGGGCCGATGTTTGGCCTGCCCACGCCGTTCCACTTCGGGATGCCGACTTTCCATGTCGCAGCGATCCTGTCGATGTGCATCGTGGTCATGGTGACCCTGGTGGAAACCTCGGCGGACATCCTCGCGGTGGGTGAAATCATCCACACCAAGGTCGACTCCAAGCGCCTGGGGGATGGGCTGCGTGCCGATATGCTGTCGAGCATGATCGCGCCGATCTTCGGTTCCTTCACTCAGAGTGCTTTTGCCCAGAACGTCGGGCTGGTGGCAGTCACCGGGATCAAGAGCCGTTTTGTAGTGGCTACCGGCGGCGTGTTTCTGGTAGTCCTTGGCTTGCTGCCCTTCATGGGGCGGGTGATTGCGGCGGTGCCCACCTCGGTGCTGGGCGGTGCCGGTATCGTGCTGTTTGGCACCGTGGCGGCCAGTGGCATTCGTACCCTGTCCAAGGTCGACTACCGCAACAACATGAACCTGATCATCGTCGCGACCTCCATCGGCTTCGGCATGATCCCGATCGCTGCGCCGAGCTTCTACGATCACTTCCCCAGCTGGTTCGCGACGATCTTCCACTCGGGCATCAGCTCGTCGGCGATCATGGCGATCCTGCTGAACCTGGCGTTCAACCATTTCACCGCAGGCAACTCGGACCAGCAGTCGGTGTTCGTCGCTGGCACCGAGCGCAGCCTCCGTTTCCAGGACATTGCCGTACTGCGTGAGGGGGACTACTTCAGCGGTGGCAAGCTGCACGATGCCGAAGGCAATGAAGTGCCGCTGGTAGCTGAGGTTTCGGGGCAGTCGTCGAATCCGCTTGGGGACGGCTCGGCACCGAGCCATGCTCGAGGCAGTGCGCAAACCACGCACTGAGTGCAATCACTGCGACATAAAAAAACGGCGCCCTGAAGGCGCCGTTTTTTATGGGTGAGTCATTATTCGAGGTTGTCCAAGGGCTCCAGGGCTTGCAGGGCCTCGGGGTTGTCCTTGTACTGCCCGCGCAAGGTTGCGAGCTGGCGATCATGGCCAATACAGACGTCGTTAACGGCTTTCTCCAATTCGGCCCGACGCTCCTCGTCATACGCCTCCTCGCCGGCAAAGTGCTGGCAATCTTCGTGACGCTGGATAAAGGCCGTGACCTCGGCCGGCAGCTGTGGGCCGCCGTAGTGACCGCCCAGTTGCAGGCGTTTTTCCTCGACCCAGCCACTGTAGTCCTCACCGTTTTTGGCGATGTACATGACTTGGGCCCAGCCGCTGTCGCTGGAGGCGTACACGGTCAGGCCGTCGCCCGGAATCACATAGAGCTTCTGGTTCACGCAGGCGGCATTCGGCCCACTGTGAAAGTGCAACCGTCCTTGGCCTATGACCTTGGCTTCCAGGGGCGGCCGGTACTCGCCGGCTTCCAGGGAAGCGTTGTCGCTCAGGGTGGCGCAATCCACCGTGGAGGCGGCCAGGGCCTGTAGCGGTAACAGAGACAGCAGCCCCCACAGGGACAGGAGGCGCAGAGGTCGGTTCATTGCACAGTTTTCATCAGGGGATTCGGATGGCGCGATGGTAATGACAACGAGGCGGCCTGTGAATGTTTCCAGGCCGCCTCTTTGTGAAGCGTGAGTTACTCCGTGACCTTGCTGAACTGCCCCTGGCGCACCAGGGACAGAGCCATTACCACCACCACGGCGGCGGCCGCCGACAGGGTCAGGGGCAAGCCATAGCTGCCGCCGCTCATGGCGGCGCCACTGAGCAGTGGTCCCAGCAGGCTGCCGATGCCCCAGAGCAGACCGGCGCTGGCATTGGCGGTCACCAGATCCGCTCCGCTGAAGGATTGCCCGATCAGCACGATCGCCAGGGTGTAGATGCCGCCCGCCGCCGCACCGAGGATGACCAGGCTCGGCCAGAGCAGACCGGGGGATTGCATCAACAGTGGCAGGCACAGACCGATCAGCAGAGCGATGATGCCGCAGCCGAGGTAGATCCCCGGGCGCCCCAGCTTGTCCGAGAGCCAGCCCAGGGGGAACTGGAACGCCGTATCTCCCAGGAGAATGATGGTCACCATCAGTGCCGCCAGTTTGATGCTGTAGCCATGAGTGGCCGCGTACACCGGAAACAGCGACAGCACGACGCTGTCGAAGAAGGCGAAGAACAATATGCCCACACACAACGCCGGGGCGATGCGGATAAAGCCCAGCACCGAGAAGGTCCGGCTTTCCTCGTGAGGACTTGGGGAGTCTTCCTGGGGCAGAGTCAGCCAGACCACGGCGATCGCCACGGCATAACCGAGGCTGACAATGGTGAGTACGAGCGGCCCCTCGGTGCCCAGCAGTGATACCAGGCCAGGGCCCAGCAGTTGGAAAAAGGTGAAGCAGGTGGTGTAGACCGCCACCAAGCGGCCACGGCTGGCGTCTTCGGCCATTTCATTGACCCAGGTTTCCCCGAGAATGATGATCAGCCCGGCCCCAAGCCCCATGGCGACCCGGGCCAATCCCAGGCTGAAGAGGCTGGCGTCCGGCAGTTCCAGGGCTGCCACGCTCAGGGCGCAGAGGCTGAAACACAGCAGATAGATCTGGCGCCGGGTCAGACGCTGGCACAAGGCATTGACCAGGAATGCCGAAAGCATCATGCCCGCCGCAGGCAAGGCTGACATGATGCCAATCTGATTGTTCGACGCGCCGGCCTGGTACAGGCGCAGGGCAAGGATCGGCACTGTGGAGCCGATGCTCAGGCCGACAATGGAAATGCCCAGGATCAAGGCAGCTAACAAGGCTTTGTTCATGATCAAGACTCGCGCCTGAAGCGTCAGGCGCTGAAAAATGGAGATGTTGCGGACGCCGCGTGACAGCATCCGCCGAGATACGGGCGAGAGCCGGGCCTGTGCCCTCGGCGTAGGGGCCGGCTGCTGGCGAAGCGGTCATTGAATGGTGCGTTGCACTTCGAGACGTCTTCGCTGGCGAGCCAGCCTCTGCATCGGCGCCAAAGGTGGCGGGGCGGTGCCAGGCTCAATCGCGGTTAGCGACTGCCTTGGTGCGGGGAGAAGGTGAAGGCGAACAGGACGCTGCGGCGGCGACGGTTGATCGCGCAATCATGCTGGGCAACGGCCAGGGTTGCCGAAGGGCTCATCGAGGGGGAGAGGCACGGGGACTGTGCTGGCAGGAACATCGTTGTCTGACTGGCCGGAAAAATAAGCGCACAGCCTACGTCAGGCCATTGCGGCAAGGCAACCAGACCTTTGCCTGAGCCATTCGGCTCGCAAAGCACTTTATCCGCATGTCTGGCTGACATGCGGATCATGAAACTGATAGTGGTTTTTTTCTGCTGATTTGCCAAAAGAGCAGGGCGCTCTTGCTGTGTTTGAGGCAAATCAGTGTAGGAATATGGCTCCACGACCTGGACTCGAACCAGGGACCCAGTGATTAACAGTCACTTGCTCTACCAACTGAGCTATCGCGGAATGCGCCGTATCTTACTGATTCAGAAAGGGAAGTCAACAAGCTGTGAATGTTTTTTTCAGTGCAGCGAGGTTCGGAATGATCTGCTGACATTACTTCAAGGGTTTTATCGGCTAGCGGGCCTGTACGTGATCCGATAGGGGCTACCATGGCTCCCCGGAAGTGGTTTCACGCGCTGCCGGCCTCAAGCCGCAAAGGTACGTTTTTATGATGCGCTTCGATTTATCCCAGGTTCCCACTCATTTTTTTGCATCGCGATGCGAGGTGCTGTCATGAGCATCGAGCAGATCAACCTGCCCAAGGGAGTCGGGCCTCAGGCCGACAAGTTGTGGGATGCCATTACCCAGGCAGCGGCAGCGGCGGATCTGAACCGCGCGGCGGGCAAGGCCGAAGGTTTTGTCCTGGGGCTGGAGAGTGCCAAGGCCATCAAGAGCCAGGTCGCTGAGGCGTTGTACGTGGCCTTTGATGATGCCGCCAGTCAGCGAATGCGTGAACTGGCGGGTTGAGTCGGTTCAGCCGCCGAAGGTCAGGGTGCCCAGCATCAGCTTGGCCATCAGCGATGTGGCTGCCAGTTGCACCAGCCACAGGGCCAGACCACCGAGGAACACGCCGAGGGCTATTTGCAGTACCAGGCTCTTTTCGCGTTTCTGCGAGCGGGGCAAGTAGTGCTCCAGTTCGTCGCGGTCGGCCCGCAGGTCATCGTTTTTCATCTGGATTCTCGATCGGCAAGGGAGGCGTGGCCTCAGTCTAGAGGATGCAGGGGCTGGACTGGGTATTAGCTGAGCGCGCACAAAAAAGGGGAAGCACCCTGGCTTCCCCTTTTTGCGCGACGGCCGTGAATCAGATCACATGGAGGATGGCCTTGGTCACCACGTCGATGTTGTTCTGGTTCAGTGCGGCCACGCAGATGCGGCCGGTGTCCAGGGCGTAGATGCCGAATTCGTTGCGCAGGCGGGTCACTTGCTCAACGGTCAGGCCGGAGTAGGAGAACATGCCGCACTGGCGGCCGACAAAACTGAAGTCGTGCTCAGGGGCGCCTTTGGCCAGTAAGTCGACCATCTGGGTGCGCATGCCGCGAATGCGCAGGCGCATTTCCGCCAGTTCCTGCTCCCACTGGGCGCGCAGTTCCGGGTTGTTCAGCACCGCGGCAACGATGGTTGCGCCATGGGTTGGCGGGTTGGAGTAGTTGGTGCGGATCACGCGCTTGACCTGGGACAGCACGCGAGCGCTTTCTTCCTTCGAGCTGCTGACGATGGACAGAGCGCCAACGCGCTCGCCGTACAGCGAGAACGACTTGGAGAACGAGCTGGACACGAAGAAGGTCAGGCCCGACTCGGCGAACAGGCGCACTGCGGCAGCGTCTTCGTCGATGCCGTCGCCAAAGCCCTGGTAGGCCATGTCGAGGAATGGCACGAGGTTTTTCGCCTTGACCACTTCCAGGACGTTTTGCCAGTCCTGCGGAGTCAGGTCGACACCGGTCGGGTTGTGGCAGCAGGCATGCAGCACCACGATCGATTGGGCCGGCAGGGCGTTGAGGTCTTCCAGCAGGCCGGCACGGTTTACGTCGTGGGTGGCGGCGTCGTAGTAGCGGTAGTTCCGCACCGGAAAACCAGCGGTTTCGAACAGTGCGCGGTGGTTTTCCCAGCTTGGATCACTGATGGCAACCACAGCGTTGGGCAGCAGTTGCTTGAGGAAGTCGGCGCCGATCTTCAGTGCACCAGTACCGCCAACGGCCTGGGTGGTGACCACGCGGCCAGCGGCCAGCAGGGGCGAGTCGTTGCCGAACAGCAGTTTCTGTACCGCTTGGTCATAGGCGGCAATGCCGTCGATCGGCAGGTAACCACGGGAAGCGTGTTGAGCGGCGCGAATTGTCTCGGCTTCGACAACGGCGCGCAGGAGTGGAATGCGTCCCTCCTCGTTGCAGTACACGCCCACCCCAAGGTTGACCTTGTTGGTTCGGGTGTCGGCGTTGAATGCTTCGTTGAGGCCCAGGATTGGATCGCGTGGTGCCATTTCGACAGCGGAGAACAGGCTCATTTTTACGGCGGCTCTGAATGGAGTGTGGAGGGACGTGTCGCGCTCCAGCCGAATGCACTAGAGCGGTGCACAAACGGGGAGCTAGTATAGAGGCCATCATCGCGGTGGGCGACAGTCGATTGACCTTTTGCAGCAAGTTTTTCGCTTTATTTTTCGACCGTTAGTCTTATTGCAACATCCTGGGTGTTAGCGGGTGTCAGGCCTTTCCCTTGAAAGCCGTAGTATTTGGCTCCACATCTAGCACATTCCCGTTTTTTCCCCGGCGACATGGGTCGTACGCGGTCTTTCTCGTTCCTGTACGGTATGGCCGCGCACGAATGATCCCAGAGGTAGGTTATGTCCGAATTCCAGCTAGTCACCCGCTTCCAGCCCGCCGGCGACCAGCCGGAAGCCATCCGCCTGCTGGTCGAAGGCATCGAGGCTGGGCTGGCGCACCAGACCCTGCTCGGTGTGACCGGTTCGGGCAAGACTTTCAGCATTGCCAACGTGATCGCCCAGGTGCAGCGCCCAACCCTGGTGCTGGCGCCGAACAAGACCCTGGCGGCCCAGTTGTATGGCGAATTCAAGGCCTTCTTCCCGAACAACGCGGTGGAGTACTTCGTTTCCTATTACGACTACTACCAGCCCGAAGCCTATGTGCCTTCCTCGGATACCTTTATCGAGAAGGATGCCTCGATCAACGACCATATCGAGCAGATGCGCCTGTCGGCGACCAAGGCGCTGCTGGAGCGCAAGGACGCGATCATCGTGACCACGGTGTCCTGCATCTATGGTCTGGGCAGCCCGGAAACCTACCTGAAAATGGTTCTGCACGTGGACCGCGGCGACAAGCTCGACCAGCGTGCCTTGCTGCGGCGCCTGGCGGACCTGCAATACACCCGCAACGATATGGACTTCGCTCGCGCCACCTTCCGTGTGCGTGGCGACGTGATCGACATTTATCCGGCGGAATCCGACCTGGAAGCGATCCGCATCGAGCTGTTCGACGACGAAGTGGAAAGCATCAGCGCTTTCGACCCGTTGACCGGCGAAGTGATCCGCAAGCTGCCGCGTTTCACCTTCTACCCCAAGAGCCACTACGTGACCCCACGGGAAACCCTGCTGGACGCTATCGAGGGGATCAAGGTGGAACTGCAGGAACGCCTGGAATACCTGCGCTCCAACAACAAACTGGTGG
Source organism: Pseudomonas sp. B21-059 (assembly GCF_026016285.1). Taxonomy (NCBI): domain Bacteria; kingdom Pseudomonadati; phylum Pseudomonadota; class Gammaproteobacteria; order Pseudomonadales; family Pseudomonadaceae; genus Pseudomonas; species Pseudomonas sp. B21-059. The sequence continues at coordinate 2,214,753 of NZ_CP087201.1, forward strand.
AAGCCCAACGTCTGGAACAACGCACCCGTTTCGATCTGGAGATGATCCTCGAGCTGGGCTATTGCAACGGCATCGAGAACTACTCGCGCTACCTCTCCGGCCGTCCCGCTGGCGCCGCGCCACCCACCTTGTACGACTACCTGCCGGCGGATGCGCTGTTGGTGATCGACGAATCCCACGTCAGCGTGCCTCAGGTGGGCGCCATGTATAAGGGCGACCGTTCGCGCAAGGAGACTCTGGTGGAATATGGTTTTCGCCTGCCATCGGCGCTGGACAACCGGCCGATGCGTTTTGACGAGTGGGAAGGCGTCAGCCCGCAGACCATCTTCGTCTCTGCTACCCCGGGCAACTATGAGGCTGAGCACGCCGGGCGCATTGTGGAGCAGGTGGTGCGTCCCACCGGCCTGGTTGATCCCCAGGTGGAAGTACGCCCGGCCCTGACCCAGGTGGATGACCTGTTGTCGGAAATCACCAAGCGCGTGGCGGTGGAAGAACGAGTGCTGGTCACCACCCTGACCAAGCGCATGGCCGAGGACTTGACCGACTACCTGGCCGACCACGGCGTGCGCGTGCGTTATCTGCACTCGGACATCGACACCGTGGAGCGTGTGGAAATCATTCGCGACCTGCGCCTGGGCACCTTTGATGTGCTGGTGGGGATCAACCTGCTGCGTGAAGGCCTGGACATGCCGGAAGTGTCGCTGGTGGCGATTCTCGATGCCGACAAGGAAGGCTTCCTGCGTTCCGAGCGTTCGCTGATCCAGACCATCGGTCGTGCCGCGCGTAACCTCAATGGCCGGGCGATTCTCTATGCCGACCGCATCACCGGCTCCATGGAGCGGGCGATTGGCGAGACCGAACGGCGGCGTGACAAGCAGATTGCCTTCAACCTGGCCAACGGCATCACCCCCAAAGGGGTGTTCAAGGATGTCGCCGACATCATGGAAGGCGCCACCGTGCCGGGCTCGCGCAGCAAGAAGCGCAAGGGCATGGCCAAGGCCGCCGAAGAAAGTGCCCGCTACGAAAACGAACTGCGTTCGCCCAGCGAAATCACCAAGCGCATTCGCCAGCTCGAAGAAAAAATGTACCAACTGGCCCGGGACCTGGAGTTCGAGGCGGCGGCGCAGATGCGCGACGAAATCACCAAGCTGCGCGAGCGCTTGCTGACCGTCTAACGGCGTTCGATCCCTCTTCGCTGGCTGGCCGGCGAAGAGGGGCTCAAGTCCTGTGCGGTGCTCGAGGGGGGGGGGCTTCGCTGGCAAGCCAACTGCTGCAGGCATTTCGTGGGTCAGTGGGCTTCTCCTCCTTGGGCGATGCCGACAACCTGGAAGACGTCGTTGTGGGTCATGATCAGCGGCTGCCTCAGGGCGCGGATGATCTGGATCTGATTGCGCTGCGGCCCGGCGAGGTCCGGGTTGAGCACTCCGGAAGAGAGGCTCGCGAGCCCGAACAGGTCAAATCCCAGGGCGCACAGCCGCAATCAAAAAGTGTAAGAAAATTTATTAGCGGGTGAACCTGGCATATAGCCCGTGGGTGGTAAATGCCAGGCGCTGATACTTGACCATTCATGGGCTCTGCGGCGGCCTGTAGTCGCAACCTTGGCTTAAATGCCCTCCTTACTGGAGCCGGGCCGGGGTCGCCTGTTACCATTCGCCCCCCTGTTTTATTCCTCGTTTTTCTATCTTTTCGAGATATGCCATGACCACCGTCCGCACGCGCATCGCGCCATCGCCTACCGGGGACCCCCACGTAGGTACCGCTTACATCGCTTTGTTCAACTATTGCTTTGCCAAGCAGCATGGCGGTGAGTTCATCCTGCGTATCGAAGACACCGATCAGTTGCGTTCGACCCGCGAGTCCGAGCAGCAGATTTTCGATGCCTTGCGCTGGTTGGGCATCAACTGGAGCGAAGGGCCGGATGTGGGCGGTCCCCATGGTCCTTATCGCCAGAGCGAGCGCGGCGATATCTATCAGAAATATGCTCAGCAATTGGTGGACCTGGGACACGCGTTCCCATGCTTCTGCACGGCCGAAGAGCTGGACCAGATGCGCGCCGAGCAGATGGCTCGTGGCGAGACGCCGCGTTATGACGGCCGCGCCTTGCTGCTGTCCAAGGAAGAAGTGGCCCGGCGTCTGGCGGCCGGTGAGCCCCATGTGATTCGTATGAAGGTGCCGACCGAAGGCGTCTGTGTGGTGCCTGATCTGCTGCGTGGCGATGTCGAAATTCCGTGGGATCGCATGGACATGCAGGTCCTGATGAAGACCGATGGCCTGCCGACCTACTTCCTGGCCAACGTGGTCGATGACCACCTGATGGGCATCACCCATGTGCTGCGCGGTGAAGAGTGGCTGCCTTCGGCACCGAAGCTGATTCTGCTCTACGAGTACTTCGGTTGGGAGCAGCCTCAGCTTTGCTACATGCCGCTGCTGCGCAATCCGGACAAGAGCAAGCTGTCCAAGCGCAAGAATCCGACCTCTGTGACCTTTTATGAGCGCATGGGCTTCATGCCGGAAGCCATGCTCAATTATCTGGGGCGCATGGGCTGGTCGATGCCGGACGAGCGCGAGAAGTTCTCGTTGCAGGAAATGGTCGATAACTTTGACCTGTCGCGGGTATCCCTGGGTGGGCCGATCTTCGATATCGAGAAACTGTCCTGGCTCAACGGCCAGTGGTTGCGTGACCTGCCGGTGGAAGAGTTCGCCAGTCGCGTGCAGACCTGGGCGCTGAATCCTGAGTACCTGATGAAGATCGCGCCCCATGTGCAAGGCCGGGTGGAGACCTTCAGCCAGATCGCACCGTTGGCCGGCTTCTTCTTCGCCGGTGGCGTGACCCCGGACGCCAAGTTGTTCGAATCCAAGAAGCTTTCTGGCGATCAGGTGCGGCAAGTGATGCAGTTGATCCTGTGGAAGCTCGAGAGCCTGCGCCAGTGGGAGAAAGACAGCATCACCGCGACCATTCAGGCAGTGGTTGAATCCCTGGAGCTGAAACTGCGTGACGCCATGCCGCTGATGTTCGCTGCGATCACTGGCCAGGCCAGCTCGGTGTCGGTGCTCGATGCCATGGAGATCCTGGGGCCTGACCTTACTCGTTTCCGTCTGCGCCAGGCCATCGACCTGCTCGGTGGCGTGTCGAAGAAAGAGAACAAGGAGTGGGAAAAACTGCTGGGCGCCATCGGCTGACGGCGCTTCGCAGCAGGGGAGCTACAAGGCGCTGCGGGCTTTTCGACTACGCTTGATTCTCAGGCGCCAGGTCGATTGGTCGCTGGCCAAGTGGGTTCCAGGCGGCTCGCGGCCCCCCCGTTTATGGGAGTTGGCACGGGCCGCTAAGGCTGAAAAAGCCAGGGTTTTTGGGGCAGGGCGGTAAGTGGTTGTTATCCCGGCAAATTTTTTTTCAAAATACGGAAAAAAAATTGACAGCCTTCCGATCGCCCCTTAAGATTCGCCCCGTCCTCACCGACGAGGGGCTATAGCTCAGCTGGGAGAGCGCTTGCATGGCATGCAAGAGGTCGACGGTTCGATCCCGTCTAGCTCCACCAAATTTGCAGTTCAAGGTCTGGCCACACCGGCCTTGAATCGATCAGTACTCAGCACTGGTCAGTTGTATAGAAGGGTTTGCGTCCCCTTCGTCTAGTGGCCTAGGACACCGCCCTTTCACGGCGGTAACAGGGGTTCGAGTCCCCTAGGGGACGCCAGTTTTACACAAGCGATGTTGCAAGATTTCGCTGCGCCGCGAGGCGAAAATCCGGGGCTATAGCTCAGCTGGGAGAGCGCTTGCATGGCATGCAAGAGGTCGACGGTTCGATCCCGTCTAGCTCCACCAATTTACAGTTCAAGGCCTGGCCACACCGGCCTTGAATCGATCAGAGCTCAGCACTGATCAACTGTTAGAAGGGTATGTGTCCCCTTCGTCTAGTGGCCTAGGACACCGCCCTTTCACGGCGGTAACAGGGGTTCGAGTCCCCTAGGGGACGCCAGTTTTACACAAGTGATGTTGCAAGATATCGCTGCGCCGCGAGGCGAAAATCCGGGGCTATAGCTCAGCTGGGAGAGCGCTTGCATGGCATGCAAGAGGTCGACGGTTCGATCCCGTCTAGCTCCACCAATTTTACAGTTCAAGGCCTGGCCACACGGGTCTTGAATCGATCAGAACTCAGCACTGATCAACTGTTAGAAGGGTATGTGTCCCCTTCGTCTAGTGGCCTAGGACACCGCCCTTTCACGGCGGTAACAGGGGTTCGAGTCCCCTAGGGGACGCCACGTTTACCCGCTATGCGGGATTTTTAAGGGTCATTCAATTATTGAATGGCCCTTTTGTTTTTCTGGCGTCCGGCCAACTTTTACCCTCTTCCTCAGCCTGCACTTCTGACCGGCGGTCACACTGACGACTTGCGGAAAATTATTATGGGAATAATATTTTGTCCGTAATATTCGGAGGCAACGATGAACGATAAAAAAGCTCAAACCCGCGAACGTATTCTCCAGGCTGCCAGTTCGGCGCTGATCCAGCGAGGCCCGGCCGAACCGAGTGTGGGTGAGGTGATGGGGGCTGTCGGGCTGACGGTGGGGGGCTTCTATGCGCACTTCGAGAGCAAGGATGCGCTGATGCTTGAGGCGTTCACCCAACTGCTCGCCCACCGACGTGGCTTGCTCGACGAGATGGACGCAGGCTTGAGTGGTGAGGAGCGAAGGGCGCTGACGGCAGCGTTCTATCTGTCGCGCAAGCACCGCGACTCCACTGAGCAGGCCTGTCCGATTCCGGCATCGGTGGGTGAGCTGGGGCGGCTTCCAGAGAGTTTTCGCAAGGCTTTGAACGAGCATATGGAGCTGATGGTCGCGCAGTTGGCCGCAAGCCCCGAGGACACGGACAAGGCGTTGGCGGATATGGCGTTGATGGTTGGTGGGCTGTCCCTGGCGCGAGCTCTGGGGCCGGGTGAATTGTCCGATCGTCTACTGCGTGCCGCCAAGTCGGCGGTTCTATGACCTGAAGTTTGGTTGCGAGGTGTTGGGCGATGAGCGGATTGAGCTGGATTCGTGGTGTCAATGGCACTCTGGGCTGGGTGGCTCCTCAGTGGGCGGCGAATCGGATGCGCCAGTTGTTCATGACTCCCCGTGAGCTGCCGCCCCGAGAGTGGGAGCTGCCCCTGCTGGAGCGTGCTGAGCGTCTGACCTTGCGCTTTGGCCTCTCTGCCTTGCGTTGGGGGCAGGGGCCGACAGTGTTGCTGATGCATGGCTGGGAAGGGCGACCCACTCAATTTGCCAGCCTGATCGAGGCGCTGGTGGCGGCTGGCTATACCGCAGTGGCGCTGGACGGTCCCGCCCACGGCCGCTCTCCAGGGGAGGAGGCCAATGTGGTGCTCTTTGCCCGGGCGATGTTGGAGGCAGCAGCGGAATTGCCCCCCTTGCGCGCAGTGATTGGTCACTCCATGGGCGGTGCCAGCGCCATGCTCGCTGTGCAGTTGGGACTGCGCACCGAAACCCTGGTCAGTATCGCCGCGCCGGCTCGGATTCTTGGCGTGTTGCGAGGTTTTGCCCGCTACATGCGCTTGCCGCCCAGGGCGCGCTCGGCCTTTATCCGTCAAGTGGAGAAGGATGTGGGGATGCGTGCCGCGACTCTGGACGTGGCTCAGTATCAGTTGGAGATGCCTGGCCTGATCATTCATGCCGAAGATGATCGATTTGTACCGGTCAAGGAGTCGGAGTTGATCCACCAGGCCTGGTTCGACAGTCGCTTGCTGCGCTTGAGTGAAGGAGGTCATCAGCGAGTGTTGGCCGATCCCCGAGTGATCGACGCTGTGATCACTCTGGTCACCGGACGCCATCTGCCGGCGCGCCAATCTGCCTGAGCATCCGCTACACTGCCCCGGTCAAAAAATCTGACCGGGAGTTGGGCATGAGTTGGGATCTGGCAACGCCATTCGTTATCGATCTGCAGGTGGTGGCCGAGGATATCGATGGCTTGGGGCACGCCAACAATGCGGTCTACGTGACCTGGCTGGAGCGTTGCGCCTGGCGTCACTCGCAACGTCTGGGGCTGGATCTGGCCGAGTATCGTCGCCTGGATCGGGCGATGGCCGTGGTGCGGCACGAGATCGACTATCTGACCGCGGCTTATGAAGGCGATGAGCTGCAACTGGCCACCTGGATCGTCGATTGGGATCAGCGCCTGAAGATGACTCGACGTTTCCAGCTGGTCCGTCCGAGCGATGGCAGTACCTTGTTGCGGGCCCAGACCACTTTTGTCTGCATCGAGCTGTCCAGCGGCAAGCCCAAGCGTATGCCCGCCGAATTCCTTGAGGGCTACGGCCCAGCCCTGCAGGGCTCGTGATCACCTTGGCTCCTGTGTGGATACCGTCTTGCCAGCGAAGGCGTGTTCAAGGGCGCTGTCAGGCCGGAGAACCCATTTGTCGCTAAGCACAACGCCGCTCGGCCGTTCCTACAAAATTCCTGTTATCGGGTGAAACCCAGTAAACTGGCGGACTTTTTTTCGCCTGATTTTTCGTTGAGTGTGTTTCATGCAAATTGCCCTGGCGCCCATGGAGGGGTTGGTCGACAACATCCTGCGGGATGTGTTGACTCGTGTTGGCGGGATCGACTGGTGTGTCACCGAGTTCATTCGCGTCAATGACCGTCTACTGACGCCTGCCTATTTCCACAAGCTCGCTCCCGAGTTGCTGCAAGGCGCGCATACCGCTGCCGGCGTGCCATTGCGCGTGCAGTTGCTGGGGTCCGATCCGGTGTGCCTGGCTGAAAATGCCGCGCTGGCCTGCGAGCTTGGCAGCGAGGTGATCGACCTGAATTTTGGCTGTCCAGCCAAGACCGTCAACAAGTCCCGGGGTGGGGCGGTGCTGCTTAAGGAGCCTGAACTGCTGAATCAGATTGTCGAGCATGTGCGGCGAGCGGTGCCTGCGCATATCCCGGTCACGGCAAAAATGCGCCTGGGCTTCGATAGTCCGGACGGTTCGCTGGTGTGCGCTACGGCGCTGGCCGAGGGTGGCGCGGAACATATCGTGGTTCACGCACGGACCAAGGTCGATGGCTACAAGCCGCCCGCTCATTGGGAGTGGATTCCTCGGGTGCAGGATGTGGTCAAGGTGCCGGTGTTCGCCAACGGCGATATCTGGAGCGTCGAGGATTGGCGGCGCTGTCGGGAGATCAGTGGCGTGGAGGACATCATGCTCGGTCGTGGGCTGGTCTCGCGTCCGGACCTGGCCCGGCAGATCGCCGCCGCTCGCGCAGGGGAGGAGGTGGTGGAAATGTCCTGGGCCGATCTGCAGCCCATGCTTCAGGACTTCTGGGCCCAGGTGGTGGTGCAACTGACCCCCCGTTCAGCCCCGGGGCGTTTGAAGCAATGGCTGGCCATGCTGACCCGCAACTATCCGGAGGCGGTTGAGCTGTTTACCGCTCTGCGTCGGGAAACCGATCTGGATCAGGTGGGGCGGCTGCTGGGCATGCCCCGCAGCGAAGCGGCGTAAAAAATTCAAAAAAAGCCTCTTGAAATGTCAGGAGCGGTCCCTATCTCTTGGGTACGCGACGCCGAATTCGGGTCGCGGAGATAACCACTCGCTGAAAAATCAGGAGATAGACCCATGAGTACTGCATTTTCCCTGGCTCCACTGTTCCGTTCCTCTGTTGGCTTCGACCGTTTCAACGACCTGTTTGAATCGGCATTGCGCAACGAACCGAGCAGCAGCTATCCACCCTACAACGTTGAAAAACACGCCGACGACCAATACCGCATCGTTATCGCCGCTGCCGGCTTCCAGGATGAAGATCTGGAACTGCAAGTGGAGAAAGGTGTGTTGACCGTGAGCGGTGGCAAGCGCGACGCCAATGAAAGTGTCACCTACCTGCACCAGGGCATTGCCCAGCGTGCATTCAAGCTGTCCTTCCGCCTGGCCGACCATATCGAGGTCAAGGCCGCGGCCCTGAGCAACGGTCTGCTGAACATTGACCTGCTGCGGGTTGTACCGGAAGAGGCGAAGCCAAAGCGCATCCCGATCAACGGTGCGCAGCAGCCGGCTCTGCAACACTAAGACCGCTGTAAAAAAAGGGCGCCCTGGTGGCGCCCTTTTTCGTGCCTGTCATTTCAGCAGCTTCTTGAATTCGCTCAGGGGTAGTGGCTGGCTGTGCAGGTAGCCCTGGTACAGATGGCATTCCAGCCCCTGGAGGAATTCCAGTTGCTGTGGGGTTTCCACGCCTTCGGCGATGACCTTCAGGTTCAGGCTGCGGGCCATGGCGACGATGGCCCGGATGATTTCCGCATCGTTGGGGTCGTGGGTGGCATCGCGGACAAATGACTGGTCTATCTTCAGGGTGTCCACCGGCAGGCGTTTTAGGTACGTCAGGGAGGAGTAGCCGGTGCCGAAGTCGTCCATGGCAAAACTGACCCCAAGTTTTTTCAGTCGACGCATCTTGTTGATGGTGTCATCCAGGTTCTGGATCACGATGCCTTCGGTGATCTCCAGCTTCAGCAATGATGAGGGCAGGGCATAGGCAGTCAGGCTGTGTTCGATTCGTTCGACGAAGTCGTTCTGGCGAAATTGCCGAGGGCTGATGTTGACGCATAGGCTGAAGTGGTGCGGGTCCACCAGGCCTTGCTCGATCAGTTGGCTGAAGGCCAGGCAGGCTTCATCGAGAATCCAGGTGCCCACTTCAAGGATCAGTCCGCTGTCCTCCAGCACCTTGATGAACTCCGTCGGTGATTGCGCCCCCAGCTCCGGGTGCTGCCAACGCACCAGGGCCTCGGCGCCGACGATGCGGTTGTCGCGGGCATCCACCTGTGGCTGGTAGTGCACGCTGAATTCGCCGCGGGACAGGGCCAGGCGCAGGTCGGTTTCCATGCGCAGGCGTTCGCTGGCGGCCTTCTGCATGGTGTTGTGGTACATCTGCGTGGTGTTGCGCCCGGAGTCCTTGGCGCGGTAAAGGGCAATGTCGGCGCGCTTGAGCAGGTCGGTGGGGGTTGAGCCGTGATCGGGAATCAGCGCCACGCCGATGCTGGGGGTGACCTGCAGGCGCTGGCCGTCGAGGAACATCGGTTCCGAGAGCAGCTCGCGCAGGGTTCCTGCCAGTTGCCGCACTTGTTCACTGACCTCATTGCGCGAGCCTTCCAGGCCGCTGAGCAGCACCACGAATTCATCGCCGCCCAGGCGCGCGACGGTGTCCTCCATGCGCACGCTGGCTTCCAGTCTGGCGGTGATGATCTTCAGTACGGTATCGCCCACCGGGTGCCCCAGGGAGTCATTGATGTGCTTGAAGTGGTCCAGGTCGAGGAACAGCAGGGCGCCCCGCAGGTTGTGGCGCTTGAGCAGAGCGATCTGCTGGCTCAGGCGGTCCATCAGCAGGGCGCGGTTGGGCAGGTTGGTCAAGGGATCGTGGTAGGCCAGGTGGCGGATCTGCGCCTGGGCATTCTTCAGCAGGCTGACGTCCCGGGCCGTCAGTAGCAGGCACGGTGTTTCATTGAGGATGATCGGCTCCACCGAGACCTCTAGGGTGAGGATTTCCCCGCGCTTGTTACGCCCGAGCATTTCCAGGTGATGCACCCGGCCCTTGAGCCTGAGCTCCGCCAGCAGTGTGGCGAGCTGGGCTTCTTCGGCCCAGATGCCGACCTGGTACATGGTGCGGCCGAGCACTTCATCGGTGCGGTAGCCGGTCAGGCGGCAGAAGCCGTCGTTGACCTCCAGGTAGCGGCCGGTGTCGCGCTCGGTGATGGTGATGGCGTCAGGACTGGAGTGGAAGGCCTTGGCGAATTTCTCTTCGCTGGCCTTGAGTGCGGCCTCGGAACGCTGTTGCTGGGTGATATCCCGCAGCGTGGTGACGATGCACGGCTGCTTGTCGACGGTGATCAGGCGGCTGGAAATGATGCAGGTCAGTGCCTGGCCGTTCTTGTGGTTGACCACCACTGCCACGTTGTTCAGCGCCTGTTCGCGAATCACCTGTTCGATCCGCCGCAGACGCGGGGCGGGATCTGCCCAGAAGCCGATCTGTTCGGCGCTGCGGTTGATCACATCTTCCGGGGTCCAGCCGAAGGTCTGGGTGAAGCTTGAATTGATCTCGATGAACTGGCCGGTTTCCAGCAGGGTCAGGCAGATGGGGTCCGGGCTGACCTGGAACAGGCTGGCGAACTTCTCTTCCGAAGTGATCAGGCGCTGTTCGCGTTCCACCTGTTCGGTGATGTCCAGCAGCGTTCCGGCCATGCGCAGTGGATTGCCCTGCTCGTCGCGATAGAGGCGAGCGCGGCTTTCCAGGTAACGCGAGCTGCCGTCCGCCAGTTGCACCCGGTAAGTCAGCTGGTAGTTGCCCGCCGGGCCTTCCCGCAGGCTGCGATAGGCATCGCGCATGCTGTCGCGTTCTTCAGTGGGGACGCCCTCGAAAAAGGCTTCGAAGGATTCATGGAAGGGCGCCGGCTCCAGGCCGTGCAATTGTGCGGCCCGGGCCGAGCCATAGAGCATGCCGCTGGGAATGTGCCAATCCCAGGTGCCCAGTTGCGCCGAATCCAGGGCCAGGTCGAGGCGTTCCTGGCTGTCTTTGAGGGCCTGTTCGGCTCTTTTGCGTTCGCTGGTATCGAGAAAGGTGCTGAGCAGGTAGGGCTTGCCTTCCAGTTCGATTTTCTGCGCGCTGAGAATGCCGTCGTGGATCTGGCCGTTACTGGCGCGGAACTGGACTTCGAGGCTGGCGGCCTGGCCCTTTTTCTGCACGGCCTTGATCAGTTGGGCGCGCTGTTCGGGATTAACCCACAGGCCGATCTCCAGGGTAGTGCGGCCTATCACATGTTCGGCGGGCCAGCCGAACTGGCTTTCGAAGTATTGGTTGGCCTCGCTGATCAGGCCATCTTCCAGGCGGGTCAGCAGCACCATGTTGGGGCACAGGTGAAACAGGGTGGCGAAACGTTTTTCCGAGCTGCTGAGGGCTTCCTCCCGCTGGCGTTGGTGGGTGATCTCGCGGATCACCCCGATCATTCGGGGCTTGCCATGCTTGTCTGGTAGCACGCTGCCGTTGATCTCCAGCCAGTGCAGGCTGCCATCGGGCCAGCGAATGCGGTGGTGCATCGCGTGTTCCAGGGGCGCTCCCGCCAGCACCGAATGAAAAGCCCGCACGGTTCTGGCCCGGTCTTCAATGGGGAGCAGATCGAGGTATTCGAGGTTTTCCGGCAGGGGTTGGCGTGGATCGAAGCCAAACAGTGCCTGGGTGCCCCGGGACCAGCTGATCTGCCCGCTTTCAATATCCCAATACCAGGCTCCCAGCCGCGCGCCATTGAGAGCGGCGAGCAACTGCGGTGCGCTTTCCCAGCTTTGTTCCGACTCCCTGGGGTCGACAGCATGGATACGCGGCATGGGTGGAATACGGTCAGCGGGTTTTGGCATGGGTGTCAGGCCTTGAGCTGAGTCATTCGTTTGGCGCGGGATACTCATGACAGTTCGGCTTGGCACGGGCAATACCCGGAAGAGCTATGCCGGGTTCCCTGGCCAATCGACTTGTGCATCCAGTAAGGCCATGAAGGCCCGCGCAGCATTCGACAGCGTCCGTTCGGTATGCAGGATATAGCCTAGCTGGCGTCGCAGTTGTATGCCCGGTAAAGGAATGCGCGCCACTTGATCGTCGAGCATGGTGCGGGGCAGGACGCTCCAGGCCAGACCGATGGAAACCATCATCTTTATAGTTTCCAGATAGTTAGTGCTCATGGCGATGTTCGGCGTCAGGCCTTGGGCCTCGAACAAGCGTTGGACAATATGGTGGGTAAAGGTGTTGCCGCCGGGAAAAACTGCCGGATGCAGGGCAATATCCGCCAGGCTGACCTGGCCGTTGCTGACCAGCGGATGTTCCGGGGCGGCGACAAAGTCCAGCGGGTCGTCCCAGACCGCGGTGGCCTTGATCAGGCTGTGGGGCTCGGGTGCCAAGGTGATCACCGCCAGTTCGGCGCGGCCGTGGAGGATTTCCTCGTAGGCCACCTCGGAATCGAGGAATTGGATGTCCAGCGCCACTTGCGGGTAGCGCCGGGTAAAGGCCCGCAGCAGCGGCGGCAGGCGGTGCAGGCCGATGTGATGGCTGGTGGCCAGGGTCAGGCGGCCGCTGACTTCCCCGGTGAGGTTGGTCAGGGCGCGACGGGTGTCGTCCAGCACGTTGATGATCTGATACGCCCGGGGCAGCAGAGCGCGTCCGGCCTCGGTCAGGCCGACCTCGCGGCCCAGGCGGTCGAACAGGCGCACATTGAGCTGCTGCTCCAGGCCGGCGATACGTTTGCTGATAGCGGGCTGGGTCAGGTGCAGGCGTTCACCGGCGCCGGAAAAGCTGCCGGTCTCGGCGATGGCTATAAAGGCATTGAGGTTGGCCAGGTCCATGGTTGTATTCCAGCTGGTTATCCAAAGCATGAAAAATATGAATTTGAGTTATTTAATCTAACGCCATAGCATCAGCCTCACAAGCCAAGGGGTTATTGATCGGCCGACGGTCAGGGCCCGGGGCATAGAAACAAGCTGATGAGGAATGGTCCGATGGCCGGCAAGACGCTCTACGACAAGCTCTGGGATTCGCATTTGGTCAAGCAGCGCGACGATGGTTCGGCGCTGATCTATATCGATCGTCACATCATCCATGAAGTGACCTCGCCGCAAGCGTTCGAAGGCCTGCGTCTGGCCGGACGCAAGCCTTGGCGCATCGATGCCAACATCGCCACCCCGGACCACAACGTACCGACTACGCCTGAGCGCAAGGGCGGGATCGAAGCGATTGCCGATCAGGTCTCCCGGCTGCAGGTGCAGACCCTCGATGACAACTGTGACGAATACGGCATCGTCGAATTCAAGATGAACGATGTGCGTCAGGGCATCGTCCACGTGATCGGTCCGGAGCAGGGCGCCACCTTGCCGGGCATGACCGTGGTCTGCGGTGACTCCCACACCTCCACCCATGGCGCCTTTGGTGCCCTGGCCCATGGCATCGGCACTTCCGAGGTGGAGCATGTGCTCGCCACCCAGTGTCTGGTGGCCAAGAAGATGAAGAACATGCTGGTGCGCGTGGAAGGCACCTTGCCCTTTGGCGTGACCGCCAAGGACATCGTCCTCGCAGTGATCGGCAAGATCGGCACCGCCGGTGGCAACGGCCACGCCATCGAGTTCGCCGGCAGCGCGATTCGCGACCTTTCCGTTGAAGGCCGCATGACCATCTGCAACATGTCCATCGAAGCCGGTGCCCGTGTCGGACTGGTGGCGGCGGACGAAAAGACCGTGGCTTATGTCAAGGGTCGTCCGTTTGCACCCAAGGGCGCCGAATGGGACTTGGCGGTCGAGGCCTGGAAAGACCTGGTGTCCGATGCCGATGCCCAGTTCGACACCGTGGTCGAGCTCGATGCCGCGCAAATCAAGCCGCAAGTCAGCTGGGGCACTTCGCCGGAAATGGTTTTGGCCGTGGATCAGCGCGTGCCGGACCCGGCCAAGGAAATGGACCTGGTCAAGCGTGACTCCATCGTCCGAGCCTTGAAGTACATGGGTTTGAGCGCCAACCAGGCAATCACCGACATTCAATTGGATCGCGTGTTCATCGGTTCCTGCACCAACTCGCGGATCGAAGACCTGCGTGCCGCGGCGGTGATCGCCAAGGGCCGTAAAGTGGCCTCCACTATCAAGCAGGCGATCGTGGTTCCGGGTTCGGGGCTGGTGAAGGCCCAGGCTGAGTCGGAAGGCCTGGACCAGATCTTCCTCGAAGCCGGTTTCGAATGGCGTGAGCCGGGCTGCTCGATGTGCCTGGCGATGAACCCGGATCGCCTGGAGTCCGGTGAGCATTGCGCGTCGACGTCGAACCGCAACTTCGAAGGGCGCCAGGGTGCCGGTGGGCGTACCCATCTGGTCAGCCCGGCCATGGCCGCCGCCGCCGCTGTCAGCGGTCGTTTCGTCGACGTCCGTGAATTGATCTAAGGAGCGCAGCATGAAAGCTTTCACCCAGCACAATGGTTTGGTCGCGCCTTTGGATCGTGCCAACGTCGACACCGACCAGATCATCCCCAAGCAGTTCCTGAAGTCGATCAAGCGCACCGGCTTCGGTCCGAACCTGTTCGATGAGTGGCGCTACCTCGACGTGGGCCAGCCCTACCAGGACAACTCCAAGCGTCCGTTGAACAAGGATTTCGTCCTTAACGCCGAGCGTTACCAAGGGGCCAGCGTGTTGCTGGCGCGGGAGAACTTCGGCTGCGGCTCGAGCCGTGAGCACGCGCCCTGGGCCCTGGAAGAGTACGGTTTTCGCAGCATCATCGCGCCAAGCTATGCCGACATCTTCTTCAACAACAGCTTCAAGAACGGTTTGTTGCCGATCATCTTGAGCGATGCTGAAGTCGACGAGCTGTTCCAGCAGGTCGAAGCCACGCCGGGTTACCAGTTGCACATCGACCTTGAGGCGCAGACCGTGACCCGTCCCGACGGCAAGGTGTTGAAGTTCGAGATTGATGCCTTCCGCAAGCATTGCCTGCTCAACGGTCTGGACGACATCGGCCTGACCTTGCAGGACGCTGACGCCATTGCCGCCTTTGAGGCCAAGCATCGGGCCAGCCAGCCCTGGTTGTTCCGCGACGCCTGAACGCCGGCAGCCGGCTCCTGCGGATTTGTGTTGCAGGAGCTGGCTGGCCAGCGAACGCCGTTCCCCTGATCAAAAGGACCACAGCATGACCAGCAACGCCCATAGCCAGGTGGTACAGAAGCAATTCGGTGAACAGGCCTCGGCCTACCTGAGCAGTGCCGTACACGCTCAAGGCGCCGAATTCGCGCTGCTACAAGCCGAAGTGGCGGGCCAGGGTGCTGCCCGGGTCCTGGACCTGGGCTGTGGCGCCGGTCATGTCAGCTTCCACGTTGCGCCGCTGGTCAAGGAAGTGGTGGCTTACGACCTCTCCCAGCAGATGCTGGATGTAGTGTCGGGAGCCGCGCAGGAGCGTAATCTGCATAACGTCCGCACCGTTAAAGGCGCAGCCGAGCGCTTGCCGTTCGCCGACGGTGAGTTCGACTTCGTCTTCAGTCGCTACTCGGCTCACCATTGGAGCGACTTGGGCCTGGCCTTGAGAGAAGTACGCCGGGTGCTGAAGCCGGGTGGCGTGGCGGCGTTCATTGATGTCTTGTCGCCGGGCAGTCCACTGCTGGACACTTACCTGCAAAGCGTTGAAGTGCTGCGTGACACCAGTCATGTTCGTGACTATTCGGCTGGGGAGTGGCTGCGCCAAGTCAGCGAGGCGGGGTTGCATACCCGCAGTACCGCTCGTCAGCGTCTGCGCCTGGAGTACAGCTCCTGGGTCGAGCGCATGCGCACGCCCCAGGTGCTGCGGGCGGCAATTCGCGAGCTGCAGCAGGCAATGGGCAATGAAGTGCGCGAATATTTTGAGATTGAGGCCGATGGTTCGTTCAGTACAGATGTACTGGTGCTGTGGGCCGAGCGATAGAACTTTTCCGGGCGCGCCTGCGGGTGCGCCGACAGAGCAAATGAGGAACGCATGAGCAAGCAGATTCTGATTCTCCCAGGTGACGGTATTGGTCCGGAAATCATGGCCGAGGCGGTCAAGGTGCTGGAGTTGGCCAATGACAAGTACAGCCTGGGCTTCGAGCTGAGCCACGACGTCATCGGTGGTGCTGCCATCGACAAGCACGGTGTGCCCCTGGCCGATGAGACCCTGGATCGTGCTCGTGCCGCCGATGCTGTGCTGCTGGGTGCTGTGGGTGGTCCGAAGTGGGACAAGATCGAGCGTGATACTCGTCCTGAGCGCGGCTTGCTGAAGATTCGTGCGCAGTTGGGTCTGTTCGGCAACCTGCGCCCGGCGATCCTCTATCCGCAACTGGCCGATGCCTCGAGCCTGAAGCCGGAAATTGTCTCGGGCCTGGATATCCTCATCGTGCGCGAGTTGACCGGCGGCATCTACTTCGGTGCGCCTCGCGGCACCCGTGAGCTGGAAAATGGCGAGCGCCAGTCCTACGACACCCTGCCGTACAGCGAAAGTGAAATCCGTCGTATCGCCCGGGTCGGCTTTGACATGGCGCGGGTGCGTGGCAAGAAGCTCTGCTCGGTGGACAAGGCCAACGTTCTGGCCTCCAGCCAGCTGTGGCGTGAAGTGGTCGAACAAGTGGCTCTGGACTACCCGGATGTCGAGTTGAGCCACATGTATGTGGACAACGCCGCCATGCAACTGGTGCGTGCGCCGAAGCAGTTCGACGTGATCGTCACCGACAACATGTTCGGCGACATCCTCTCCGATGAGGCTTCGATGCTCACCGGTTCCATCGGCATGCTGCCGTCGGCTTCCCTGGATGCCAACAACAAGGGCATGTACGAGCCTTGCCACGGTTCGGCGCCGGACATCGCCGGCCAGGGTGTTGCCAACCCGCTGGCGACCATCCTCTCGGTGTCGATGATGCTGCGTTACAGCTTCAACCTGAATGACGCGGCAGATGCCATCGAGCAGGCGGTGAGCGGAGTGCTGGATCAGGGTTTGCGCACCGGTGACATCTGGTCGGCCGGTTGCACCAAAGTCGGTACGCAGGAAATGGGCGATGCAGTAGTCGCCGCGCTGCGGAATCTGTAATCTTTCGGGCCCACCGCACAGACGGTGGCCCACTTTTGTAAAGGTGTAGTTGCGATGAAACGTGTAGGTCTGATCGGTTGGCGCGGTATGGTCGGTTCCGTGCTCATGCAGCGGATGCTTGAAGAGCAGGACTTCGATCTTATTGAACCGGTGTTTTTCACCACTTCCAATGTCGGTGGCCAGGGGCCGTCGGTGGGCAAGGACATTGCTCCACTGAAGGACGCCTACAACATTGAAGAGTTGAAAACCCTCGACGTGATTCTGACCTGCCAGGGTGGCGACTACACCAGCGAAGTCTTCCCCAAGCTGCGTGAAGCCGGCTGGCAGGGTTACTGGATCGACGCTGCTTCCAGCCTGCGCATGCAGGATGATGCGGTGATCATTCTTGACCCGGTGAACCGCAAGGTCATCGACCAGCAACTGGATGCCGGGACCAAGAACTACATCGGTGGCAACTGCACCGTCAGCCTGATGCTGATGGGCCTGGGCGGCCTGTTCGAAGCCGGTCTGGTGGAGTGGATGAGCGCCATGACCTACCAGGCGGCCTCCGGCGCCGGCGCGCAGAACATGCGCGAGCTGATCAAGCAAATGGGCGCGACCCACGCGGCTGTCGCTGATGACCTGGCCAATCCGGCCAGCGCCATCCTCGACATCGACCGTAAAGTGGCTGAAGCCATGCGCAGCGATGCCTATCCGACCGAGAACTTCGGCGTGCCCCTGGCCGGCAGCCTGATCCCGTGGATCGACAAGGAACTGCCTAATGGCCAGAGCCGTGAAGAGTGGAAGGCCCAGGCCGAGACCAACAAGATCCTCGGTCGCTTCAAGAGCCCAATCCCGGTGGATGGTATCTGCGTGCGTATCGGTGCCATGCGCTGCCACAGCCAGGCGCTGACCATCAAGCTCAACAAGGATGTGCCGATCGCCGATATCGAAGGGCTGATCAGCCAGCACAATCCCTGGGTCAAACTGGTGCCGAACCAGCGCGACATCAGCATGCAGGAGCTGAGTCCGACCAAGGTCACCGGTACCTTGAACATCCCGGTTGGCCGTCTGCGCAAGCTGAACATGGGCTCGCAGTTCCTCGGTGCCTTCACCGTGGGCGACCAGTTGCTGTGGGGTGCAGCCGAACCGCTGCGCCGCATGCTGCGGATCTTGCTGGAGCGTTGATTCTCTAAGCGTTTGAAACAGCCCGCCCCTTGCACAAGGCGCGGGCTTTTTCATGCTCATGTAGCGGGCTCGCCCGCGAAGAGTGCTTTAGCCCAACCAGCACTTTCCCCCGCGAATTGCCTCGTCACCCCGTGCCGGGTAAAGTGCCGCTCCCCCCGTTCCGCCTGAGGTAGCACCATGACCCCGTCCTTTGATATTGCTGTTATCGGCGCCACCGGCACGGTTGGCGAAACCCTGGTGCAGATTCTCGAAGAGCGTGATTTCCCCGTTGCCAACCTGCACCTGCTCGCCAGCAGTGAGTCGGCTGGTCACTCGGTGCCGTTTCGCGGCAAGAATGTCCGTGTGCGAGAAGTCGACGAGTTCGACTTTGGCAAGGTTCAGTTGGCGTTTTTCGCCGCGGGCCCTGCGGTGACCCTGAGCTTCGCTCCTCGTGCCGCAGCGGCCAATTGCGCCGTGATCGACCTCTCCGGTGCCTTGCCGTCGGCCCAGGCACCCAATGTCGTGCCTGAGGCCAATGCCCAGGTGCTGGCTGGTCTAAAGAAGCCGGTGCAACTGAGCAGTCCCAGTGCTGCGGCCACGGCGCTGGCGGTGGCGCTGGCGCCATTGCAGGACGTGCTGGATATCCAGCGGGTCAACCTGACCGCCAGCCTGGCGATTTCCAGCCAGGGGCGTGAGGCCGTCAGCGAACTGGCCCGGCAAACCGCCGAACTGCTGAATGTGCGTCCGTTGGAACCGCGTTTCTTCGATCGCCAAGTAGCCTTCAATCTGCTGGCTCAGGTCGGTACGCCAGATGCCCAGGGACACACGCTGTTGGAAAAGCGTCTGGTGAGAGAGTTGCGGGAGGTGCTGGGGCAGCCTTTATTAAAGATTTCTGTCACTTGCATTCAAGCACCGGTGTTTTTTGGCGATAGCTATAGCGTGACTTTGCAGTCAGGTGCCGACGTCGATCTGGCGGCGGTGAATGCGGCGCTGGAGGCGGCTCCCGGCCTGGAACTGGTGGACGCCGGTGATTATCCCACCGCAGTGGGTGACGCCGTGGGCCAGGACGTAGTCTATGTGGGGCGGGTTCGTGGTGGCGTCGACGATTCGGCGGAACTGAATCTGTGGCTGACTTCGGACAACGTCCGCAAAGGTGCGGCCTTGAACGCTGTGCAGCTGGCTGAATTGTTGATAAAAGACCTGCTGTAAAAGATACTTGGCAACAATTTGCAGAATGAATCTAGCCGGGCGCTATGCTTGGCAAGTTGCTGGAGGTGAGTGGCCGTCAGGTGCTCCCGGGGCATGCAGTAAATAATCCCGCGTGGCGGTCGCTCATGATCCCGCGCAGTGCCTTATGGCAGCCGCTACAAAACCTTCTCGCTGGCCGAGGAATGTTCAAACAAAGGATGAGGCTATGGTTCAAGTTCGCAAACTGGTGTTAGCAATAGCGGCCGCCTCGGCGCTGTCCTCCGGTATGGCGCAGGCGCTTGGGCTCGGGGAGCTGACCCTGAAGTCGAGTCTGAACCAGCCTCTGGTAGCAGAAATCGAATTGCTCGATATCAAGGACCTTACTGCTGCGGAAGTGGTGCCCAGCCTGGCCCCGGCAGAAGAGTTCGCCAAGGCCGGCGTCGATCGTCAGGCCTTTCTCAATGACCTGAGTTTTACTCCTGTTCTCAATCCCGGCGGCAAGAGCGTACTGCGGGTGACCTCGAGCCAGCCGTTGTCGGAGCCGATGGTCAAGTTTCTGGTCCAGGTAATGTGGCCCAACGGTCGTCTGCTGCGCGATTACAGCGTGCTGCTGGACCCTTCGAAGTTTTCCCCGCAAGCCGCTGCTGCTGCACAGGCGGCACCGGTCAGTGGCCCGGCGGTGAATGCCCCGGTCACTCGTGCCAACAAAGTCAGCAAGCCTGAGCAATACACAACTGCGCCTCGTGACACGCTGTGGGAAATCGCCGCGAAGAATCGCAATGGCGCGTCGATCCAGCAAACCATGCTGGCGATCCAGGCGCTGAACCCGGATGCCTTTATCGACGGCAACATCAATCGATTGAAAGCTGGCAGGGTCCTGCGCCTGCCTGACGTGGTGCAGAGCACCGCGTTGCCGCAGCCCAAGGCCATTGCCGAAGTTGCTGCGCAGAATGCTGCCTGGCGTCAGGGGCGTCGCGCTGGTGCACGGAGCCAGCTGCAGGTGGATGCGACTCGTCGTGCGGGTGCCGAAAAGGCGCCCAAGCAGGTCAACACCAAGGACAACCTGAGCCTGGTTTCTGCGGACAGCGGCAAGGCTGGTGGCAAGGGCGTCGCGGGTGATAGCAAGGCCCTGAACAACAAGCTGGCGGTGACTCAGGAAAGCCTGGATGCAACCCGTCGTGATAATGCTGAACTCAAGGAACGCATGGCGGATCTGCAGAGTCAGCTGGACAAGCTGCAGCGCCTGATCGAATTGAAGAACAACCAGTTGGCCAAGTTGCAGGCTGAAGGTGCGGCCCCTGTCGCTCAGCCAACAGCGGTGATGCCTGCTGAACTGGTGGCCAAACCTGAGGCGCCTGCGGCGACGCCAGTGGTTGCGCAAGCTCCAGTCAGTGAACCGGCAGCCAATCCGGCTCCGGATGTGCCAGCGGCCCAGGCTGACGAAGACAAGTATGGCGACCTGCTGACCAATCCAATCCTCCTCGGGCTGGTAGGTGGCGGTGCGATAGTGGCGGTGTTGCTGCTGTTGCTGTTGCTGGCACGTCGTCGCAAGGCTCAGCAGGAAGCGGAAAAGCACCTGCGCATGGCTCGGGCGTTGTCCGAGGAAAATAGCGACTTCGCCGAGGAACTGGATCTTCCTGAAGGTAGCTTCGAAGGTCTTGAAGTCCCGCCACCAAGCGTCAAGCTCGCTCCAGCTCCAGCTCCAGCTCCAGCTCCAGCTCCAGCTCCGGTGGTGGCGCCAGTTCCGGCGGCGCCGGTTGAGCGAGCCACCGATGTGCTGGGGCAGGCGCAGAACCATATCGATGGTGGTCGCCTGAATCAGGCGGCAGCCATTCTTGAAGAGGCGGTCAAGCTCGAGCCGCAGCGCAGTGATCTGCGTCTGAAGCTGATGGAGGTGTATGCGCATCAGGGGGATCGCAGCGCCTTTGTCGCTCAGGAGCGGCAGCTGGTAGCCAATGGCGATAACCACGCTCAGGTCGAGCAGCTCAAGAGCCGTTTCCCGGCGATGGTGGCGGTGGCGGCGACAGCGGGGCTGGCTGCTGCGGCTGTGGCTGCGGAACTGGATGCTCAGTATGTCAAGGAGCTGCTGGATGAGCCTGAGCCCGCTGAGCCCGCGGCGCCTGTGGAAGGTCTGGACGCGGATTTCGATCTGAGCCTGGATGACCTCGAGGCAGCTTCGCCAGCGGTAGTGGCGTCTGAGCCTGAGGTTGAACTGGAGGAATTCCCTCTGGACGACGACCTGAGCTTTGGTTCGGTTCTTGAGCAGCAGACTGCGGCCCAGGAAAGCCTGGATGATCTGGGGGATTTCGACCTTGATCTCGGAGCGGACCTGCCGGCGTCGACCCAGAGTGACGACGACTTCCTGTTGAGCCTGGAAGACGATCTCAAGGATCTGCCGGCTGGCGATGTGCCTACCGTCACCGAGTCGACGCTGGATGACTTGGATCTGTCGGCGGACTTCGATCTGTCCCTGGCTGATGAAATGGATGCCGCGGCAGAGCCCAAGGACGCCTTTGCCTCCGAGCTGGATGATGTCAACGCCGAACTGGATCGTCTGGCCCAGAGTCTGGATCAGCCTGAGCCGGCTACGCCAAGCTTCACGGCTGAAGATGCTGCGGCTGCGCCTGAGGAAGCGGATTTCGACTTCCTCGCCGGCAGCGATGAAGTGGCCACCAAGCTGGATCTGGCTCAGGCCTATATCGATATGGGTGACAACGACGGCGCGCGGGATATTCTGGGCGAAGTGCTCAGCGAGGGTAATGAAGGGCAGAAGAGCGAAGCGCAGGAAATGCTCGCAAGACTGGCCTGAAACAACCCGATGCTTGAGCAGAACGGCAGCCGATAAGGCTGCCGTTTTTGTTGGTGGCGCTTTTGGCGGTCATTCAGACCAGCAGGTCTTCGTAGAAGGCGCCAAAGGGGCGAGTAGGGTGGGCGATCTGGATTTCCAGGATCCACAGGCCCACTTGTGGGCAGTCGGCGAAGTCCCCCAGGTCTCCAGCGCGATAGATGGCGTGGGGGAAGTCGCTGACCCGATGTCCCTTGATCTCCAGGTTGAGCATCCAGCCCATGGCGCGGGCCTGTTCTTCGGCATATTGGTACAGTTCGGGGCCGGCCACTTGATGGGTTTTCCAGTGATCGCGCACCTGATCGAACAGGCTCTTGGCAGCCGCGGCACAGGCGTGCATTTCCTCGTCGCAACCTACGACGTAAGTCGCTCCGCAATCGCCTTCGTGGCGATCCCAGACGACTCCCAGGTCAATGAAGAACAGATCGTTTTCATTCAGTTGGGGGTCGCTGTCGGAGCGTTGCTTGAAGGTCTTAAGGGTGTTGGCGCCAAAACGAATCAGCAGTGGGTGCCAAATACGTTCCATGCCCAGCTCCTGTAATACTTGCAGGCCCATCTCCCTGGCGGTGGATTCGTGCATGCCGGGCTTGATCCGCCTGGCCATTTGCGCGATGGCCTCCCAGGTCATGCGCTTGGCGTGGAGCATGCCTTCCAGGCTGTAGGCCAGGCCCACGGCTTCTTTGTTGGTTGCGATCATTCGTCGGCTCTCGGTCAAGGTGTTTGTTTTTCTACCGCTATGTAGGTTGCTATATAGCGATGACCTGACGGCTGATGCAATCGTTGTCGACGTGAAGCAATCTGCAACTAAACCGCGGCAGTGCATGGCGTCTGCTCCCGCCAGCCTTATAATGAGCGCCTTTGCGCATATCAGCAGGCTGTAAGTTCTTGGCAAATATAGATAACCCGGCCGCCGAAATGGCGGCCGCAGGCTTTTCCCGCATCGCTCTGGGTGTTGAATACAAGGGATCGCGCTATCGCGGTTGGCAGCGTCAGGCTTCTGGTGTGCCCAGCGTCCAGGAAACCCTGGAGAAGGCCTTGTCCAGGGTTGCGGACTCTCCCGTGGTGGTGGCTTGTGCGGGGCGTACCGATGCCGGTGTGCATGCCTGTGGTCAGGTGGTGCATTTCGATACCCAGGCCGTGCGCTCGATGAAGGCTTGGGTCATGGGGGCCAATATCAACCTGCCGCATGACATCAGTGTCAGTTGGGCTCGTGAGATGCCGGCGCATTTTCATGCTCGGTTCAAGGCGATTGCCCGGCGCTATCGCTATGTGATCTACAACGATCAGATTCGTCCGGCCCATCTCAATGAGGAGGTCACTTGGAATCACCGGCCGCTGGATATCGAGCGGATGGCCCAGGCTGCCGCGTTTCTGGTGGGGACCCATGATTTCAGTGCGTTCCGGGCTGGCCAGTGCCAGGCCAAGTCGCCGATCAAGGAGATTCACCACCTGCGGGTTACCCGGCACGGCAAGATGATTGTCCTGGACATTCGCGCCAGTGCCTTTCTGCATCACATGGTGCGCAATATTGCCGGGGTCTTGATGACCATCGGTGCGGGCGAGCGGCCGGTGGAGTGGGCGCGGGAGGTGTTGGAGAGCCGGATTCGCCGCACGGGCGGGGTCACCGCCCATCCTTTCGGCCTGTATCTGGTGCAGGTGGAATACAAGGATGAGTTCCAGTTGCCGGAGCGATACATCGGGCCACATTTCCTCACCGGTTGGTCTGAACTTGACGGCTGACGCCCGGAAAAGCATTTGCTACCATCCGGAACTTTCCGAATTTGCCCCCGAGGTTCAAACGACATGTCAGCTGTTCGCAGCAAGATTTGCGGGATTACCCGCATAGAAGATGCGTTGGCAGCGGTGGCGGCGGGGGCTGATGCCATCGGTCTGGTGTTCTATGCCAAGAGTCCCCGGGCGGTGAGTGTGCAGCAGGCGCGTGCGATCATCGCCGCCTTGCCGCCGTTCGTGACGACGGTCGGGCTGTTCGTCAATGCCAGTCGCTGCGAGTTGGGGGAGATCCTCGATGCCGTTCCGCTGGACCTGCTGCAGTTCCATGGCGATGAGTCGGCAGCGGATTGCGAGGGCTATCACCGTCCCTATATCAAGGCGCTGCGAGTCAAGGCCGGGGATGACGTTGCTGCTGCCTGCCTGGCTTATCCGCGCGCCAGCGGAATTCTGCTGGATACCTATGTCGAGGGTGTGCCGGGGGGAACTGGCGAGGCCTTTGACTGGTCCCTGGTTCCTCAGGGGCTGAGCAAGCCGATCATCCTGGCTGGCGGACTGTCAGCGCAGAACGTCGCCGAGGCCATTGCTCGGGTTCGCCCCTACGCGGTGGATGTCAGTGGCGGTGTGGAGCAGAGCAAAGGCATCAAGGATCCGGCAAAGATTCAGGCATTTATGCAGGCAGTGCGTCGCAGCAACGAGTCGATGTGACGGCTGGCAGTCTGCCGCCGTCCATAACACCACTGTACAAAACAGGCAGGCGCCGCCTTCAGGCGGGGTCGGAATCGAGTGGCAACCGCTCTATTGCGGGTTGTCGGGATGGCTGAGG
This sequence comes from Pseudomonas sp. B21-059, assembly GCF_026016285.1. Taxonomy (NCBI): domain Bacteria; kingdom Pseudomonadati; phylum Pseudomonadota; class Gammaproteobacteria; order Pseudomonadales; family Pseudomonadaceae; genus Pseudomonas; species Pseudomonas sp. B21-059. The sequence goes on from NZ_CP087201.1 coordinate 2,239,032, forward strand.
GGCGCTTCATTGCAGGCAGGTCGAGCCCGGTGCTGACCGCGGTAGCGAAGTGATCATCGCCGCACACATGAATTTAGCTCAAGGGCATACGCGGGGTTGCGAACCAGAGCGTTCGGGCCGCCGGTACTGGAGAAAGAAAGCATGAGCAACTGGTTAGTAGACAAACTGATCCCTTCGATCATGCGTTCCGAGGTGAAGAAAAGCTCGGTGCCCGAAGGTCTTTGGCACAAGTGTCCGTCCTGCGAGGCGGTGCTTTATCGTCCGGAGCTGGAAAAGACCCTGGATGTTTGCCCCAAGTGCAATCACCACATGCGCATCGGTGCTCGCGCCCGGATCGATATTTTCCTCGACGCCGAAGGTCGTGCCGAGCTGGGTGCTGATCTGGAGCCGGTTGACCGTCTGAAATTTCGTGACGGCAAGAAGTACAAGGACCGTCTGACAGCAGCGCAGAAGCAGACGGGCGAGAAGGACGCTCTGATCTCCATGGGTGGCACTCTGCTGGGCATGCCGGTCGTGGTCTCGGCCTTTGAGTTCTCCTTCATGGGCGGGTCCATGGGCGCCATCGTTGGCGAACGCTTTGTCCGCGCGGCCAACTACGCTCTGGAAAACCGTTGCCCAATGATCTGCTTCTCCGCCTCCGGTGGTGCGCGGATGCAGGAGGCGCTGATCTCCCTGATGCAGATGGCCAAGACTTCCGCCGTGCTGGCGCGCCTGCGTGAAGAAGGTATTCCATTCGTCTCCGTGCTGACCGATCCGGTCTACGGTGGTGTTTCCGCCAGTCTGGCGATGTTGGGTGATGTAATCGTCGCCGAGCCTAAAGCCCTGGTGGGCTTCGCGGGGCCGCGAGTGATCGAGCAGACCGTGCGGGAAAAACTGCCGGAAGGCTTCCAGCGCAGCGAATTCCTCCTGGAGCATGGTGCCATCGACATGATCATCTCCCGTCAGGAGCTGCGTCCGCGCCTGGGTAATCTGCTGGCCCAGCTCATGGGGCTGCCGACGCCTGAATTCGTGGCCGCTCCCGTTGAACCGATCGTGGTTCCGCCGGCTCCAGCAAACCTATGACCCAGCGTACCCTGGGCGATTGGCTCGCCTACCTTGAGCAGTTGCACCCTTCGGCCATCGATATGGGGCTGGAGCGCTCGCAGCAGGTAGTGGCCCGGATGGGGCTGGGCAAGCCGGCGCCTCGGGTCATCACGGTCACTGGTACCAATGGCAAGGGCTCTACTTGTGCCTTTGTCGCTTCCCTGTTGCGGGCTCAGGGCCTGCAGGTTGGGGTCTACAGCTCGCCGCACCTGCTGCGCTACAACGAACGGGTGCAGATCAATGGCGTTGAGGCCACTGATCAGCAACTGTGCGAGGCCTTTGTTGCGGTAGAGGCGGGGCGTGGTGATGTTTCCCTGACCTATTTCGAGATGGGCACCCTGGCGGCCTTCTGGCTGTTCCAGCGCGCGGCCCTGGATGCCGTAGTCCTGGAAGTGGGGCTGGGTGGGCGTCTGGATGCGGTCAATCTGGTGGATGCCGACCTGGCATTGGTCACCAGCATTGGTGTCGATCATATCGAGTACCTGGGGGATTCCCGGGAGTCCGTGGCTTTCGAGAAGGCTGGAATCTTTCGTGCCGGCGCTCCAGCTCTGTGTGGCGACCTGAATCCGCCGCAGCCTTTGCTGGACAAGGCGCGAGAGCTGGGTTGTCCGCTTTTCCTCCGGGGGCGAGATTTCGACCTCGGGCTCACCGAAGAATATTGGCAATGGCGCGGTCTGGATGCCCAGGGTAATCAGGTTGAGTTGCGGGATCTGCCGCTGCTCGATTTGCCCATGGAAAACGCGGCGTTGGCGTTGCAGGCCTACCTGCTTACCGGGTTGCCCTGGCAGCCTGAGCTGATCGGTGCAGCTTTGCAGCGGACCCGGGTGACCGGCCGTCTGGATCGTCGGCAGATCGAGTGGCAGGGCAAGCGTCTGAACCTGCTGCTGGATGTGGGGCACAATCCCCATGCCGCGCAGTATCTGGCCGAGCGCCTGGCGCGTCGACCCGTAGCCGGCAAGCGCCTGGCGGTATTCGGCCTGCTGGCGGACAAGGATCTGTCGGGAGTTGTCGGCAGTTTGCAGTCCTCGGTCCAGCACTGGGCGGTGGCTCCACTGGATTCGCCTCGGGCGCGCCCTGTGGAGGATCTGCAGGCCGCCTTGGAGAACCTTGGTGCTTCGGTAGCGTCTTATGCCAGTGTCGCAGCGGCGTTGGACGCGCAATGTGCGCAAGCGACTGCAGATGACGAAATTCTGCTGTTCGGATCTTTTTATTGTGTTGCCGAGGCGCTTGAGTGGCTCGCCCGGCGCTCCACGGAGGAAGCTGCACATGGCAATGCTGGATAAGGTCTACAAGCAGCGAATGGTTGGAGCGCTGGTGTTGGTGGCTTTGGCGGTGATTTTTCTGCCGATGCTGTTCTCGCGAGAGGATGAGCAGCGCCACGTAACGGTTGAAGCGCCGCCGGCGCCACAGGCCTCGGTCATGCCTCAGGTTCAGGTTGAGCCGGTGGTAGTGCCTGAGCCCCAGGTATTGCCCCAGGAACCGGTGCCTGTCGAGGAGCCCGTGGTGCAGCAGGTTGCACCGTCGATGCCGATTGCTCCGAGTGCGCCAGCGGTTGCGCCAGCACCTGTAGTGGCCAGCAAGCCGGCGCCAGCGCCTAAGCCTGCCCCTGTGCCGGCCCCGGCCCAGCCGATTGCCGCAGCCAAGCCTGATACCAGTCAGAGTCGGATCGATGCCAATGGTCTGTCCATCAGCTGGTCGGTGCAGTTGGCCAGCCTGTCGAGCCGTGAAAGTGCGGAAAACCTGCAGAAAACCCTGCGCAGCCAGGGCTATAACGCATATATCCGTTCTGCTGAAGGCAAGAATCGGGTGTTTGTCGGGCCGTTGATCGAGCGTGCCGAGGCTGATCGCCTGCGTGACCTGTTGGGTCGTCAGCACAACCTCAAGGGTTTTGTGGTGCGCTTCCAGCCGGAGCGTGGCTGAGGCTATCTGGCTGATTTCAAAAGCACAGTGAATCGCAGCTTACCGACAGCCAAGCGCTCTGTTAAAATACGCCGCCTTATCCGTCTGTAGGCTGCACTGTGCCATTTACCTGGGTTGACTGGGCGATCGTTGCAATAATCGCCATCTCCGCTTTGATCAGCTTGAGCCGCGGTTTCGTCAAAGAAGCCTTGTCGTTGCTTACCTGGATCATCGCAGGAGTCGTTGCCTGGATGTTTGGTGGCTCACTGTCCGAGTACCTCGGCGGTTATATCGAAACTCCTTCGGCTCGCGTGATCGCGGGCTGCGCAATCATGTTTGTCGCCACCTTGCTGGTGGGGGCAATGGTCAACTATCTCATCGGCGAATTGATTCGTGTCACCGGTCTCTCCGGAACCGATCGATTTCTCGGCATGGCCTTCGGCGCGGCGCGTGGCGCGTTGCTGGTGGTCGTGGCCGTCGGGCTCTTGAGCCTGGGGCCGGTTCAGCAGGATTCCTGGTGGCAACAGTCGCGACTGGTGCCACAATTTCTATTGGTTGCAGACTGGTCCAAGAACCTCATTCTGGGGTGGAGCAGTCAGTGGCTGGCCAGCGGTATCAGCGTACCCGCTGAAATACCGTTCAAGGAGCACCTCTTACCGGCCAAAACGCCTCAGTAAGATGTGTTCAGTTCAGTTTCATTAAGTAGGGGTTGCGTCGCATGTGTGGCATCGTCGGTATCGTCGGTAAGTCGAACGTCAATCAGGCGCTGTATGACGCGCTAACCGTCCTCCAGCACCGCGGCCAGGACGCTGCCGGTATCGTGACCAGCCATGATGGCCGGTTATTCCTGCGCAAGGACAATGGCCTGGTTCGTGATGTGTTCCAGCAGCGGCATATGCAGCGTCTGGTCGGTCACATGGGTATTGGCCATGTGCGTTACCCGACTGCGGGCAGTTCGACTTCGGCCGAGGCTCAGCCGTTCTATGTCAACTCGCCGTACGGCATCACCCTGGCGCACAACGGCAACCTGACCAATGTCGAGCAGTTGGCCAAGGAGATCTATGAGTCCGATCTGCGCCACGTCAACACCAACTCCGACTCCGAAGTGCTGCTCAACGTGTTCGCTCACGAGCTGGCCCAGCGCGGCAAGCTGCAGCCTACCGAGGAAGACGTGTTTGCTGCGGTGACTGACGTGCACAACCGCTGTGTCGGTGGTTACGCAGTGGTGGCCATGATCACCGGTTACGGCATCGTCGGTTTCCGTGATCCACACGGTATCCGTCCGATTGTCTTCGGCCAGCGTCATACCGACGAAGGCGTGGAGTACATGATTGCCTCGGAAAGCGTTTCCCTGGACGTGCTGGGCTTCACTCTGATTCGCGACCTGGCTCCAGGCGAGGCGGTCTACATCACTGAAGAAGGCAAACTCTACACCCGGCAGTGCGCCACCAACCCGCAGCTGACTCCGTGCATCTTCGAGCACGTTTATCTGGCTCGTCCTGACTCGATCATTGATGGTGTCTCGGTGTACAAGGCGCGTCTGCGTATGGGCGAGAAGTTGGCCGAGAAGATCCTGCGCGAGCGTCCGGAGCACGATATTGATGTGGTGATCCCGATTCCGGACACCAGTCGTACCGCGGCGTTGGAGTTGGCCAACCATCTGGGCGTCAAGTTCCGCGAAGGTTTCGTCAAGAACCGCTACATCGGTCGCACCTTTATCATGCCGGGCCAGGCGGCGCGGAAGAAATCCGTGCGTCAGAAACTCAATGCAATTGAGCTGGAATTCCGCGGCAAGAACGTGATGCTGGTGGATGACTCCATCGTCCGTGGCACCACCTGCAAGCAGATCATCCAGATGGCCCGTGAAGCCGGCGCGAAAAACGTCTACTTCTGCTCGGCGGCCCCTGCTGTACGCTATCCGAACGTGTACGGCATCGACATGCCAAGCGCCCATGAACTGATTGCCCACAATCGTTCGACCCAGGATGTGGCGGACCTGATCGGTGCCGACTGGCTGATCTATCAGGACCTGCCAGACCTGATCGAAGCGGTCGGTGGTGGCAAGATCAAGATCGAGAGCTTCGATTGCGCCGTGTTTGATGGCAAGTACGTCACTGGCGATGTGGATGAGGCCTATCTGAACAAGATCGAGGACGCTCGTAATGATGCCTCCAAGGCCAAGACTCAGGCAGTCAGCGCCATCATCGATCTGTACAACAACTGATCCAGAGCATTTAAGAAGACATTAGGAGTAGGCGGCATGAGTCAGGATTGGGATGCCGGTCGGCTGGACAGCGACCTTGAAGGCGTAGCGTTCGATACCCTGGCGGTGCGCGCCGGCCAACACCGCTCGCCGGAAGGCGAGCACGGTGATCCAATGTTCTTTACCTCCAGCTATGTGTTCCGTACAGCCGCCGATGCGGCTGCGCGGTTCGCCGGCGAGGTTCCTGGTAACGTCTATTCGCGCTATACCAACCCGACGGTGCGCTCGTTCGAAGAACGAATCGCGGCGCTGGAGGGGGCGGAGCAGGCAGTCGCCACGGCTACTGGCATGGCGGCCATTCTTTCGGTGGTGATGAGTCTTTGCAGTGCTGGGGACCACGTGCTGGTGTCACGCAGTGTATTCGGCTCGACCATCAGCTTGTTCGAGAAGTACTTCAAGCGTTTTGGTGTTGAGGTTGATTACGTACCCCTGGCGGACCTGTCCGGCTGGGATGCGGCAATCAAGAGCAACACCAAATTGCTGTTTGTCGAGTCGCCATCCAATCCCTTGGCCGAGTTGGTGGACATCGCCGCACTGGCCGAGGTAGCGCATGCCAAGGGCGCGATGCTGGTGGTCGACAACTGTTTCTGTACCCCTGCGTTGCAGCAGCCGCTGAAGCTTGGCGCGGACGTGGTGGTGCATTCGGCGACCAAGTTCATTGACGGTCAGGGCCGTTGTATGGGCGGTGTGGTGGCCGGCCGCAGCGAACAAATGAAAGAAGTGGTGGGTTTCCTGCGTACTGCAGGGCCGACCCTGAGTCCGTTCAATGCTTGGATTTTCCTCAAGGGGTTGGAGACTCTGAGCTTGCGGATGCGTGCCCACTGCTCCAATGCCCTGGCCCTGGCGCAATGGCTGGAGCAGCAGGATGGTGTCGAGAAGGTGCACTACGCCGGTCTTGCCAGTCATCCGCAGCACGAGCTGGCGAAGCGCCAGCAGCGTGGTTTCGGTGCGGTGGTGAGCTTTGAGGTCAAGGGCGGTAAAGAGGGCGCCTGGCGCTTTATCGATGCCACTCGGCTGATTTCGATCACTGCCAACCTGGGCGACAGCAAAACCACTATTACCCATCCGAGCACCACTTCCCACGGGCGTCTGGCGCCTCAGGAGCGTGAGGCTGCCGGTATTCGTGACAGTCTGATCCGCATTGCGGTGGGGCTGGAGGATGTGGCTGACCTGCAGGCCGACCTGGCTCGCGGTCTGGCAGCCTTGTGATCGAGTTGTCCACGCCTCAGGGTGGCGTTAATGGTCGTGTTGCGCTGGTCACCGGCGCGGCGCGGGGCATTGGCCTGGGGATCGCTGCATGGCTGATCAGTGAAGGCTGGCAAGTGGTGCTGACCGATCTGGATCGGGAGCGCGGTTCCAAGGTTTCCAAGGTGCTGGGTGAGAATGCCTGGTTCATCACCATGGACGTGGCGGATGAGCAGCAGGTGGCTCAAGGGGTTGCCGAGGTGCTGGGGCAGTTTGGGCGCCTGGATGCCCTGGTCTGCAATGCTGCGGTGGCCGATCCGCACAACATCACCTTGGAAAGCCTGGACCTGGCCTACTGGAATCGGGTACTGGCGGTGAATCTTGGCGGCCCTATGCTGCTGGCCAAGCATTGCGCGCCTTATCTGCGTGCCCATGGCGGTTCTATCGTCAACCTGGCTTCTACTCGTGCTCGGCAATCGGAGCCCGACAGTGAGGCATATGCGGCGAGCAAGGGTGGTTTGCTGGCCTTGACTCACGCCCTGGCAATTAGCCTGGGGCCGGAAATTCGGGTCAACGCCGTGAGTCCTGGCTGGATCGACGCTCGTGATCCAGCGGTGCGACGCGCCGAGCCTTTGTCTGATGCTGATCACGCCCAGCATCCAGCGGGCAGGGTGGGGGCGGTGGAGGACGTGGCAGCGATGGTGGCTTGGCTGCTGTCGCGCAACTCGGGATTCGTTACTGGTCAAGAGTTCGTGGTGGACGGCGGCATGACCAAGAAAATGATTTATCAGGGATGATGCGGTCTTGGCTTTTGCCTGAGCCTCACAGTGTGTCGCTTGCAGCTGTTTCTGAAAAAAACTTCAAGCCTGCTATTGACTTAGCTTCGGTACCTGCGTAAATTTCGCGGCCTCAGCGAAGCAAAGGGTGATTAGCTCAGCCGGGAGAGCATCTGCCTTACAAGCAGAGGGTCGGCGGTTCGATCCCGTCATCACCCACCATTCCTGAGAGTCTTTCGAGAGAAAGGCGGAAGCTTCCAAGGAAGCCTCCAACCGACGCGCAGCGGTAGTTCAGTCGGTTAGAATACCGGCCTGTCACGCCGGGGGTCGCGGGTTCGAGTCCCGTCCGCTGCGCCATATTTTCCAGATCAGGTTGACCTGGTTTGAGATTGAAAAGTCAAAAAGCTTTTTAGTCAGACGATTTAAACGGTTCACATGGACGCAAGTCCAAGCGATACGCAGCGGTAGTTCAGTCGGTTAGAATACCGGCCTGTCACGCCGGGGGTCGCGGGTTCGAGTCCCGTCCGCTGCGCCATATCAGTTTCAAGGACCACTGAACGCCTTGAAGCAACGAAGAAAGCCAAAGGCTTGATTCGCATAGATAGCAAAGGCCCTGGTCGAAAGACCGGGGTTTTTTGTTTTTGCAATGAGCTTGGTGCAGTTGTGCAATTTGAGTGGAAATGTCCGAGCATAAAAAACCGCCTGTTGGGCGGTTTTTTTATGGTGGCAGAAAGGCCGTTTATCAGAGGCCGAACTTGTCTCGTAGACTGTAGTACCAGGCTCCTAGTGCAGTGAATGGAGTGCGCAGCAATTGGCCTCCAGGGAAAGGGTAGTGGGGTAGATCGGCGAAGGCGTCAAAACGCTCTGCCTGGCCTCTTAGGGCTTCTGCCAGGACCTTGCCCGCCAGGTGGGTATAGGTCACGCCGTGTCCACTGCAGCCCTGGGAGTAGTAGATGTTGTCTCCCAGACGACCAACCTGTGGCAGGCGCGACAGGGTTAGCAGGAAGTTGCCGGTCCAGGCGTAGTCGATCTTCACGTTTTGCAGCTGCGGGAAGGCCTTGAGCATCTTCGGCCGGATGATCGCTTCGATATTGGCCGGGTCACGGGCGCCATACACTACTCCGCCGCCGAAGATCAGGCGCTTGTCGCCGGAGAGGCGGTAATAGTCCAGCAGGTAGTTGCAGTCCTCGACGCAGTAGTCCTGGGGCAGCAGGCTGGCTGCCAGCTCATCGCCCAAGGGTTCGGTGGTGATCACCTGGGTGCCGCACGGCATGGATTTGGCTGCCAGCTCCGGAATCAGGTTGCCCAGGTAGGCGTTGCCGGCGACGATGATGAACTTGGCGCGGACTTTACCCTGCGGGGTATGTACCACGGGGCTGACGCCGCGCTCGATGCGTACCGCTGGGGATTGTTCGTAAATGGTCCCGCCCAGGGATTCCACGGCAGCCGCTTCACCCAGGGCCAGGTTCAGCGGGTGGATGTGGCCGCCACTCATATCGAGCATGCCGCCCTTGTACTGGTCGCAGGCTACGACTTCACGAATCCGCCGCTCGTCCAGTAACTCCAGCTGAGTGTGGCCGTAGCGCTCCCACAGACGCTTCTGCGACTCCAGGTGACCCATTTGCTTGCTGGTCAGTGCGGCAAACACGCCCCCGTCTTTCAGATCGCACTGGATCTGATACTTGGCGACGCGCTCGCGGATGATACGGCCGCCCTCGAATGCCATCTGGCCCAGCAGTTGTGCTTGCTTGGGGCCGACAGTGCGTTCGATTACATCGATGTCGCGACTGTAGCTGTTGACGATCTGCCCGCCATTGCGCCCGGATGCGCCGAAGCCGACCTTGGCGGCCTCGAGCACGGTCACCCGGAAGCCGTTTTCCAGAAGAAACAGGGCGCTGGACAGGCCGGTGTAACCTGCGCCTATCACGCAGACGTCGGTTTCAACCTCATCTTGCAATTGTGGGCGTTCCGGGGCCGCATTGGCGGAAGCAGCGTAATAAGACTGTGGGTAGGGAATGTTCGCCATCCTGCGACCTCATGTGTTTAATATATTTTACGAGTGCGTCGATGCTACCTGAGTTGAAAATCCGCTACCAGACAGGAAGAAAAACTTCTTCGTGGCCGCGAAATTAAAAAATTCGCATATTCATAGGCTTAGCTGCAAAAAAGGTGTTGACACCCCTTTGGAATTCCGTAGAATGCCGCCTCACAGCAGGCACGTAGCTCAGTTGGTTAGAGCACCACCTTGACATGGTGGGGGTCGTTGGTTCGAGTCCAATCGCGCCTACCAAACAAAATCCGCTCTGCTGGGCGGTCTAGAAGGGGTTCACCGAAAGGTGAGCCCCTTTTTGCTTTGGGCGTCTTAATTGTATTGCGAGGCGCTCTTCAGAACTTCGGTGCGATCACTGTTTTTCCGCATGGCGCTTCTTGTCCTGATGGCGGCCGGAGTGTGAGCGGGCCGCTTGGGGGTGTCGGGTCAGGGCGTTCGAACGAACTCCTGCCAGTGCGGAAACAACGCCGCGATATTGCTACTGGTCATCAGTGGCATTACCACTTTTAACTGGTCGTCGCTCCGGTGCCTCCACGGCATCGCCAGAAGCCTCTCGATGCTACGTTCGTCGAAGCGTTTACGGATCGTCTTCAAAGGACTGCCGCCGACGATTGCCTAAGGTTCGACATCTCGTGTCACCAGGGCGCGGGTGCCTATCACTGCACCGTCTCCGATTTTGATGCCGGGCATGACAACGGCTTCGGAACCCATCCAGACATCATTGCCAATCACCGTGTCCCCAGCGGCTTCGTAGCCGTTTTGTGCGCCTGTGAACGCAGGCTCTTCGGACATCCAATAGAAGGGAAGGTGCTGATCCGCGCATTCCTATGCCCTTGGTTGCCGGCCATTATGAATGCCGCTCCTGAGCCCATTGAGCAGAAGCTGCCGATAATCAGTTGGTCTGCGCCTTCATCATGAAGAAGGTCGTTTGCGCAGTCATTGAAGCTGTGATCGTGCTAGTAGCCGGAGTAGTAGCTGTAGCGGCCCACCTGGATATCCGGGTGGGTTACTTGCTGATCAAGGGGGATGCCTTTGAAGGGGCTTTAAAAATAGTTGTTCATCAAGGTTTTTACGCCGTGTCTTCAATTGTCCTGGTCGTTGCCGTCCACGGTTCTTGTTGTGGGTGGCGGTCCTGTTGGCGAGCGGGTTGAGGATTTTTTACGTGCGGTTCCCTGTTTTCGCAGGCGAAGCTCGCCAACTTCTGGTGCAGGGAGCCGTCGTGATGGCCGGCTCCCGTGGCCGGGGGTCAGTCTTGGGTTATGAACGCGTTGCCGTTGAAACTGCGTACCGGGTTGCCGCGCTCCACTCGGTGGTGGGCGTCGCGGCGTTGCAGACGCAGTGCTTCCTCGGATTGCTGTTGCCGATCCGCCAGACGCTGCAGGATCAGCAGGCGAGCAACGCGCTTGTTGTCGTGCTGACTGCGTTCGGACTGCACTTTCACGCTGATTCCAGTTGCCAGGTGCGTGGCACGCACGGCGGAGTCGGTGGTGTTCACGTGTTGTCCGCCCGGACCCGAGGCGCGCATGGCTTCAAAGCGGATTTCGCCGTCCATGCTGTCTTGTGGAGCCTTGAACAGTTGTCCGGCGAAATACCAGTTTTTGCGTTTGTGTCCAGGGCGACACGGGCTTTTGCAGGTCCAGAGCAGGGTGCCTGTCCAGCGTTCAGCCAGTCTTGCAGCCTGTTCGCCATCAAGGCTGATCAGGACCGACTTGTGGGTGTCCCGGGTTTGGCCGGGTACCTGTTCGACCAGGCTGGTACGTACGCCTTGTGCCTCGGCTTCGCGATACAGGAGGCGCAAGGCCTTGGTCACCGCCAGCTCGCACTCGGCAGGCCCCTGGGCAGAGGACAGCTGTAACAGCAGCATCAGCAGCACCCCCGGCGTTTGTAAGTCAGTACCGGCTTGAGCCGGGCGATGACCTTTACCAGGCCGGCGTCCCGCAGGCTGCCCACTACGCTGTCGATGCTCTTGTAGGCTTCGGGCGCTTCCTCGTACATCAATCCGCGGTCTTCGCAGATCACTCGGCTGCCCAGTTGCGTGCGCTTGAGCTGGTCGAAACTGAATCGGGTCGCCAGCCGGCCCTTGCAGTCGCTGCGCAGCCATTTGCGTCCGGCGCCGTGGGCCAGGGAGAACAGGCTGACAGGCGTCGGAGTGGGCTGTACCAGGTAGCTGTAGTCACCCCGGGAGCCCGGAATGACCACTGGGCCCTGGTCCGATGGTGTGGCGCCCTTGCGATGCAGCCAGCCCTCGACGCCATCGATATTCGCCGGGGACACCAGATTGTGGTTGATGTCCAGAGCGGCGTGCCCCCTGGCTCGCAGGTTGTGCAGCAGGCGTTCGGCAATCAGTCGTCGGTTGGCTTCGGCGAAGCGCAGGGCCTCATCATGCTCTTGCAAGTACTGGACGCCAGCGGCGCTGGTCATCTCCAGGCCGTTGTGCCCGTGCTGATCCACATGGCGCCGCAGTATGGCCTCTCCCAGGCCGCGAGAGCCGCTATGCACCAGCAGCAACAAGGCTTTCGGATTCAGTTCCAGAGCCAGCAGGGCTGCGGTGTCGTACACCTGATCGAGCTGCTGCAACTCGGCGAAGTGATTGCCGCCACCAATGGTGCCCAGTGAGTGCTCGTGACCGGTGAGGGGCAGGCCCAGCTGGGCACGTTCTTCATCCCACTGTTCATCCAGAGGGAGATCGATATTGCCGATTTTCTTTTCCAGCTTGTCGAGATTGAGGCGGCTGCTGGAGAGGTCTGTTTGCCACAGCGCCATGCCGCAGCCGATGTCGTTGCCCACCAGTGCCGGATAGGCCACCTCAGTGGAAAAAAATGCTGCACCCACCGGGTAGCCTCGGCCTGGGTGCAGGTCAGGCATGCCGACGACCTGGTGCATGCCGGGCAGTTGGGCGGTGGTGTGCAGTTGCTGGAGCGCTTTGTCTTCGATCCAGGTGGTGTCGGAGGCGATAAGAGAGACGCCATTCGACAAATGACGGATGCAAGTGTCCATGTCCAATTCCTGATTGGAAAAAAATATTCAGGTAGTGGCAGGACGGAGCGGGGTTAAGCGAAGGCGCTAACGGGTAGCGGATATAGCGTTTAAACCAGGCACGTCCTGCAAGGGGTGATCAGCTGTTGCATGGTGGATCTCCTTGGCAAAAGTGTGGGAAGGGGCGCGAAGGTTAATCCTTTGCCTGAGGCCTTGCAATGGGGTTTGTAAACAAAAGGCAATTGGCATCGCGGCTTTTTTTCTTCTGCTCAAACGCCTTTTCTCCGCCGTGTGAGCGATACTCTCGCGTTTTATGGACGAGGTGGCAGCATGCGGGTTTTGATGGCGGTGATGGTTGCGGTGTTGTTGGCCGGCTGTGCAAGTTCCACCATGGACGATGCCCGGACAAGAACGCCCAACAAGACCCTGACCTCGGCCAAGGCCGATCAACTGGTGGCGCAATGCGTACAGTTCGCCTGGCAGGATGAGGCGGTCTTTGGTGTGGATGCGGCTGCCTACCTGCAAGCTGGCAAGGTAGGCGGATATACGGTGTATACCCGTGCAGCTGAAGTCTTCGTGGATATCAAGGCCGAGCCCTCGGGCACCGCTGTCCACTATTACGCGATCGAGGACAGCTCTGTTTCGAAGCGTCGATTGGCCGCGTTGGCGACCTGTCTGTAAGCCCAGGCAGCGCTTCAGGTGTAGGCGCTCAGCCTTTCTGTCAGCAAACCCGGCAATCGCCGGGTTTTGTTGTTTCTGGGTGCCGTGTTTTCAACGCAAGTTGTATGGCTTGATATTTTCTCTCGGCAGAAAGTATGAGTTTTAGTGTAGAAAAGCGTGTAATACATTGACTCTTTAAAGTGTCAGTTCAAATAAAGAAGTCTAGTATTTAATAGGGCTGGCGCTGAATTGTGTAAATTGTTCTGGATGGTTAGTTTGTGACGTGGTGAAAAAAACGAGAAAAGTGCGCTAAGTTAAAGGTGCTCAACAAGGAGCAAGACTTACTTAATCAATGGAGTGAAAGATATGAACAAGCCACAAGCTCAAGTTAAACATGGTCGCGTTGTTTCGCCTTCCAGTCGTGGTGCGGTTGCAGTAGAGCTGGGATTGCTGGGAACCTGGCAGGTGAATGAAATGGAAGGCGGGAAAAACTTTCCGGCTCTGACCGCCGGGCCTTTCCCGAAACCTTACGACAGCGATGTCGGGAGCGCGGTACCTCCCGCAGATGGCCACATTCTCAGTGGTGGCAAGGTGGATGAGCGCGACTGCATCAACTTCACCAACGAGGAAATGTCGAAGAAAATCAATCGTGCCTTCAGCTGGCCGCTGCTCAATGTGGACCCCGGTCAGGTATTCCGGGTGCAATGGGAGTACACCGCGCCTCACGTCACTCGTGGCTACAGCTGGTTCATCACTAAAGATGGTTGGGACCCGAAGCAACGCATCAGCCGTGCACAACTGGAGCCTCAGGCTTTTTATCAGGATTTTTATACCGAAGTTCCATTCGACAAGTTTGGCTCGGTATTGAAGGCTAAGACTAATCATGAAGTTGTGCTGCCAAAAAACAAGAAAGGCCACCATGTTGTGGTGCTGGTGTGGGTTGTCGCCAATACCGGAAACGGGTTTTATCAGGCCTTCGATCTGGACTTCAAGTAAGTCTCGGTCGTGCAGCCCCCTTTAACAGTTCTGAAGGATTAGAGCGTGAATAAAATCGATTTTGCATTAAACAAGAGTCAAGCTGCCGATGCGGCCTCCATGATGCCGAGCATTGCCGGCAAGAAGATCCTCATGGGCTTCTGGCATAACTGGGCCGCCGGTTCTGCCGACGGTTATCAGCAGGGGCAATTTGCCAATCTGAGCCTGCTGGATGTCCCCAAGGAGTACAACGTGGTGGCGGTGGCCTTCATGAAGGGCAACGGCATTCCCACCTTCAAGCCCTACAACCTCTCGGACACCGAGTTCCGGCGTCAGGTCGGTGTGCTCAACAGCCAGGGGCGCGTCGTGCTGATTTCCCTGGGTGGTGCCGATGCGCATATCGAGTTGCGCAAGGGCGACGAGCAGCCTTTGGCCAACGAAATCATCCGTCTGGTGGAGACTTACGGCTTCGATGGCCTGGATATCGATCTGGAGCAGAGTGCAATCGACTATGCCGACAACAAGAGTGTGTTGCCGGCAGCCTTGAAGCTGGTGAAGGATCACTATGCCGGTCAGGGCAAGCATTTCATCATCAGCATGGCGCCGGAGTTTCCGTACCTGACCAGCAATGGTAAGTACGTGGCTTACCTGCAAGCCCTGGAGGGCTACTACGACTTTGTCGCGCCGCAATACTACAACCAGGGTGGCGATGGACTCTGGGTGCCGGAGGCCAATGGCGGGCAGGGCGCCTGGATTGCCCAGAACAATGATCAGATGAAGGAGGACTTCCTGTTCTACCTGACCGACAGCCTGGCTTCGGGCTCTCGCGGTTACACCCGGATTGCGGCGGACAAGCTGGCAATCGGCTTGCCCAGCAACGTCGATGCCGCGGCCACGGGCTATGTCATCGATCCCGCGGCTGTGAGTAATGCGTTCAAGCGGCTGCAGGATGCTGGTCATGCCATCAAGGGCTTGATGACCTGGTCGGTGAACTGGGATGCCGGAGTCAGTCGGCAAGGCGTGCCGTACAACTGGGAGTTCCGCAACCGTTATGCGCCGTTGATCCATGGCGATGGCGCAGAGCCCGAGCGTCCCGGGGCACCTGGCAACCTGCAGGTGCTGGGAGCTACTCGTAGCAGTGTCACCTTGAGCTGGGGCGCCTCCAGTGGTGTGCGTCCGGTGGAGTTCTACACCCTGTATCGCGATGGCAATGCGGTGGGCCAGTCGACTTCCCTGGGCTTTGAAGACAAGGGGCTGAGTGCCGATACCCAGTACAGTTACTTCGTTACGGCCACTGATACTCAGGGTCGTGAATCGTTGCCCAGTCGCAGCCTGAGTGTCAGGACTGCGGGTGGCGCCGTCGATCCGAGCTTTCCTGAGTGGAGTAGCAGTCAACGCTATCTCCGGGAGGACGGAGTGAGCTACGAGGGCAATCACTATCTCTGCCTTCAAGAGCACACTTCAAACCCGGCATGGACGCCCTCCGTGGCTTTCACCCTCTGGAGCAAGGTGTTGCTGGAGCGTCATGGCTGAACAGTGACGTCGTTGTTTTTCTCAGCGGCAAGGCGGCCCGCACGGATGTTGTCGATCCGAATGCGGGTCGCCTTTTTTTCCTGAAGGCTGTCCATGGATGATCGGCGGCAGGTGGATGGGCGTGGCGCCTGGTGTGGCATTGGCTCAGTTGTAATCATTGGTAAGCGGGGCTGCAATTGGGATCGGCTTGGGCGTAGTCTCGCGGCTCGATCAATGAGCAATGGACTTTTGCCATGTTTCAAATGAATAACCTGGTTCCGGAAATGCTGGTCACGGACCTGGAGCGCAGTCTGATTTTTTATCGCGATACCCTCGGTTTCAAGGTGGAGTATCAGCGTCCGGAACACTTCTTTGCCTTTCTCTCCCTCAACGGCGCTCAGTTGATGCTGGAGCAGGATGATCAGGAGGAATCAGAGTGGCGCGTCGGCCCCTTGCAGGCGCCTTTTGGCCGAGGCATGAACTTGTCCATCGAGTGCCCGGACATTCGCCAGATGGCTGCCGCTCTGGCGCATGCCGGTATCGTCCTGCGCAGGGAAATCCAGGAGTGCTGGTACCGGCATGATGAGTTGCTGCATGGTGAGTTGAACCTGCTGGTGCTTGATCCGGACGGCTACCTGCTGCGGTTCACTGAGGATTTGGGGTTCAAGCCAGCGGTCAGCGCCTGACCGCCGATCCCGGGTGCGACGCCTGTATTGCTGAGGCGCCGCGTACCGGGAGGCCGCGGTTGGTATTTGCCAGAAAAGGGCGATAGTCAGTGCTTGACGACAATCCAGTGGGCGGGAATCTGTTATAGCCGCAATCCGGTCAGAGCATGCAGGTGTTCTGTAGGAGAGGTTCAAGGCAAATAGGGCACGCGCCGCGCCAGCTGTTGGGCACAGGCAGGGAGCGGGTGCTCATTGGATTCATGGGGTTTCGCGTTTGTCCGGGGCGGTCAGTCCGGCTTGAATGCGTTGATAGATTTCCTCGCGGTGTACCGCGACGTCTTTTGGCGCGTTGATACCGATGCGGACCTGTTGGCCGCTGACGCCGAGAATGGTGATCGTAATGTCGTCACCGATGTTTATGCTTTCACCGACTTTGCGGGTGAGTATCAGCATGATCTTCTCCTTGATGGCTTTGTAGAGCACCAGATTCAAACAGTGCAGAGGTCGGTCTTAGGTATAGATTAGTGCGAAGTTCCACTGAGTGGGTGCCTCTTTCTGACGCGCAGACGATCTATTAATTCCCAAGTCGCAACTATACAGAGGCAATAAATATCATTCTTCCTGTTTCGGCCTGATTTTGTGACGAGGTCTCTTTTGTCTTGAGTGCTAAAATCGCCGCCTCAGACTTTCTAGGGGTAGGTTGTGCGCACAGTAGCGATGATGATGGCGGTGTTGGCGTTGGCCGGTTGCGGTGAAGGCAAGCCAGTCGAGGCGAACAAGAGCACTTTGGCGACGACGCAGGTTCAGCCGGTTCAGGCTTCTACCGCGCCGCAGTGGGATGTGTGGGTGGGCAGCGAACTGCCCCTGGCGGTCAGTGATCTCACAGGTTGGCTGATCGAGCACGGGATCATGTCCAATGTGGTGACCGTGGAAGGCAAGAAGCGGGTGCTGCTCGGGCCTTTTGCGTCCCAGGCCGAGGCCGAGGCAAAAAAGACCGAAGTGGTCGAGAAACTCATCAAGGCCAAGAAGCGTGACATCGATGTCACGGTTATCGAGCACCAGGCTGCACAGTAAGTAAGTCTGCTCCCGCCTTATCGAGAGGCGCCCATATCAAGGGGCGCCTCTGG
This sequence comes from Pseudomonas sp. B21-059, assembly GCF_026016285.1. Taxonomy (NCBI): domain Bacteria; kingdom Pseudomonadati; phylum Pseudomonadota; class Gammaproteobacteria; order Pseudomonadales; family Pseudomonadaceae; genus Pseudomonas; species Pseudomonas sp. B21-059. Next base: position 2,256,203 of record NZ_CP087201.1, read on the forward strand.
GTCAGCCGCAGGCCTTGAGGTTGACGGTTCCGACAAACTCGTTTCCACGCCCCATCACGCAGGCCACGCTCTGATTGCGTTGGCGCTCCCAATCCTGCACCGGATAGGTTTTGTTCCAGGCTTCGAAGAGCTGTCGATCCTGTTTCGACAGGCGCAGACCGTATTGCTTGCTCATGTAGAAGTAGGTGCGGGCGATCATGCCGCGAATCGAGGGGCGGGGCATGACTTTCTTGGCCTTGAAGTCCACCTGGGTCAGGCATGAGCCATATTGCCCGGATTGCTCCGGCAGCCAGCCGAAACTGAAGTTGCTGCGGTCGCCATTCACTTCGCCAATGCTTGGTACCAGGTTATGCAAGTCCGCTTCGGCCCGCTGATAGACCGGGTCGGTACGGGTGCAATTCTTGCGCCCGCCTTGCTGCCAGCATTGGCGCTGATGACCGATCTGCCAGGCCGGCACTATGTGTTCCCATTCGATGCGCTCTGCGCGCTTGGCGTTCTTGCGCGGTATATAGCCGCAAGCGGCGAGGTTTATCCGGTTGCCGTTGTACTTGCAGCCGCAGTAGAACTCGGTTGATTGGGGGGCATAGAGTTTCCAGGCGACTTTCTTGGCTTCGCTGAAGGTGCGTGGGGCATCGGCTTGGGCGGTGAAGGTGACGAAAAACAGCAGTACGGCAAAACAACGGACACTCATCAACTCAGTCTTCCTTCGGTACGACCCAGAAAATTTGCACGCCACCATCGTCGCGATAGGCGAGGGTGACGTTGTCGTTCTCGGCGATTTCCTCCAGCAGGCGTTCCCACTCGTCCTGGGGCTCATCGGCGAGGCGGAAGATCAGGGCTGCCTTGGCTTTCTGTGCGGTAGGGGAGTTGATGATTTTCTGGATGCGTACACCCAGGCGTTCGTAGGAGCTGAGGGGCGTTTGGGTCGTGGCCACGGAACAATCCTTAATAAGCTGTACGTGTATACAGTATTTAACTGTAAGACATTTCGCAACTGCTTAAGATTCAAGAAGTTCCTCTGACCATGCTTTACGCATTTGTCTCACGGATGAGGGAGATTTTTTACGGGGGAGGGCGCGACGAGGCTGTTAGGCGGGGGGCGGAACCACTCGCCTGGATGGGCGAGTGGTTGAAGCCTGCTCGACCGGAGTCGGTCGAGCGGAGGGCTGTCAGTATTCCCAGAACATGCGTTGCAGTTCTTTGCTGTCCTGAGTCTTGGTCAGAGCGACCATGGCCAGGATGCGGGCTTTTTGCGGGTTCAGGTCGTGAGCCACGACCCAGTCGTTCTTGTCGTCAGGCTGTTCAGCGTTGCGCAGTACGAAGCCGCCAGCATTGACGTGGGAAGAACGAATGATCTGCACGCCGTTCTTGCGCAGCTCTTGCAAGGCTGGCACTACGCGGGAGGACACGGAGCCGTTGCCGGTACCGGCATGGATGATGGCTTTGGCACCACCTTGTGCCAGGGCCTTGTAAGCGGTGTCGCTGACGTTGCCGTAGCCGTAGGCGATTTCTACGTCAGGCAGGCTCTTGATGTTCTTGATGTCGAATTCCGAATCCATGGTGTGACGCTTGGCAGGCAGGCGGAACCAGTAGGATTTGCCTTCCACTACCATGCCCAGTGGGCCCCATGGGCTCTTGAAGGCTTCGGTCTTGATGTTGATCGTCTTGCTGACATCGCGACCGGACTGGATTTCATCGTTCATGGTGACCAGCACGCCTTTACCGCGGGCGTTCTTGCTGCCGGCTACGGCTACTGCGTTGTACAGGTTGAGCATGCCGTCAGCCGACATGGCGGTGCCTGGGCGCATGGAGCCGACGACCACGATCGGCTTGTCAGTCTTTTCCACCAGGTTGAGGAAGTAGGCGGTTTCTTCCAGGGTGTCGGTGCCGTGGGTGATGACGATGCCATCGACGTCTTTGCTGTCGGCCAGTTCAGCAACGCGGCGACCCAGTTGCAGCAGGTTTTCGTTGGTGATGCTTTCCGAAGCGATCTGCATGACTTGCTCGCCACGCACATTGGCCAGTTGGCTCAGCTCGGGGATGCCGGCGATCAGTTGTTCGATGCCGACTTTGGCTGCTTGGTAGGTGGCGCTGTTGGCGGCACTGGCGCCGGCGCCGGCGATGGTGCCACCGGTAGCAAGGACCACAACGTTGGCGAGTTTTTGTTGGGTTTCAGCTTCTTTGGCCTGCACAGCTGCAGGCAGAAGCAGGAGGAGGGCCAAAGCGCCCGGAACGAAGGTTTTGAAGGCAGATTTCATTATTTTCTCTCTAGTAGTGAGACGGTGCTGATGCAGGTTCATCTAGAAACACCCCGACCGCAGATCTGTATGCGGTGAGGCAGTGAGGGTTGAGCAGGATCTGTACCAGCGCTACCTTGGTCCGATAAGTATTTTAAGTTACTGATTTATATCAACTTTATTTATTTTTATGACGGCGATGGAGTGGTGTGTGTCCGGGTTTCCGAACGTTTGCGCGGGTAGGCGTTCGGCAATCCGAAAATGCCCGTCAGCGGTTTGGTACAAAGGGGCAGGGGCCGTTATTAAAGAATGTCGCGAGATGGTCGATGACCCGACAGGATCTTTTTTTCAGGAGTTCATATGTCTCTGTCAGTCGGATTTCCTGGCGCAGGAGCGATTTTGATCAATGGCAAGTCACCGGCGACCATTGATGCATTGAGTAACGCCGCTGCCGAGGAGGCGTCCACGGCGCTGGGCACCGATGAGTCGGACACCCTCCGGGTGGGGGCCGGCAAGCAGGCGGAAAAGTCCGAAGCCGCAGACTCGGGTGGAGACAATCAGAGCATCGTCGTCAAGATGCTGCTCAAGCGTATGCAAGAGTTGCAGGAGCAGCTCAAGCAGCAGCAACAGCAACTGGCTGCCGCCCAGGCCGCCGACTATCCGACCCCTGAAGCCAAGCAGACCGTGGTGATGGGCCTTCAAGGGCAGATCGCCCAGACCAACGGGGCCCTGGCCGAGGTATCGGGCAATCTGGTCCGTGAGCTGGCCAAGGACTCCTCCTCGGGCGGCCTGGTAAACACCACCGCATGACCCTCAGAGCCTGTTCGACGCTACGGTGCGGACAGGTTTCTCCTCTCCAGCAGTGGGGTTTTGCCCCCTGTCTGTCTGCTTTTTCCAGACACTGATCGGCGTTGACAAACTCTGGCTAGGTTCGCATAGTTCGTTTTACGCAAACGTTTGCGCGGCCTTTGGATAACGACAATCGTCTATCTTTCCAAAGTGCGGCACCGGCCTCCCATCCCTGCTGATGACGGCCTGCTCACCCTGCCGTGCGGACGCTGCTCACAATAATCATAAGATCGGAGTGAATTCATGAAGCTGCCCTTCGCTGGACGTCTACTCGCTGTCGCTGTTCTGGCTGCTGCATCCGCTGCCCTCCCTCTCTCTTCGGCCTATGCCGAGACCTCGCAGAAACCCAAGGTCGCCCTGGTCATGAAGTCCCTGGCCAACGAGTTCTTCCTGACCATGGAAGACGGCGCCAAGGCTTATCAGAAAGAGCATTCCGCCGATTTCGACCTGGTGTCCAACGGCATCAAGGACGAAACCGATACCGCCAACCAGATTCGCATCGTCGAGCAGATGATCGTCTCCAAGGTCAATGCCCTGGTGATTGCACCCGCCGACTCCAAGGCCATGGTGCCGGTGATCAAGAAGGCGGTGGATGCCGGGATCACCGTGATCAATATCGATAACCAACTCGATCCCGGTGTGCTGAAAAGCAAGAACATCAGCGTACCTTTCGTGGGGCCGGACAACCGCAAGGGGGCTCGCCTGGTGGGTGAGTACCTGGCCAAGCAACTGAAGGCCGGCGACGAAGTGGGGATCATCGAAGGGGTTTCCACCACCACCAACGCACAGCAGCGCACCGCTGGCTTCAAGGACGCGATGGACGCCGCGCAGATCAAGGTGGTCTCGCTGCAATCCGGCGACTGGGAAATCAACGCAGGCAACCGTGTGGCCTCGGCGATGCTCAGCGAGTACCCGAATCTCAAGGCATTGCTGGCCGGTAACGACAGCATGGCAGTGGGGGCGGTTTCCGCCGTGCGGGCTGCGGGCAAGGCCGGCAAGGTCCAGGTAGTGGGCTACGACAATATCAACGCCATCAAACCCATGCTCAAGGATGGCCGGGTCCTGGCCACTGCCGACCAGTTCGCTGCCAAGCAGGCGGTGTTCGGCATCGAGACCGCGCTGAAGATCCTCAAGGGCGAGAAAGTCGACAGCGGTGCCAACGGCGTGATCGAAACTCCAGTTGAGCTGGTCACCAAGTAGTCCTTCCGGCGGCACAACGGCGCTCGCCCGTTCGGGCGAGCGCATGGAGAGTTTCTTATGTCAGTTTCCGCTGCGAACGCTGTCCTCTCGGTCAGCGGTATCGGCAAGACCTATGCACAGCCGGTATTGACCGGCATCGACCTGACGCTGATGCGTGGGGAGGTGCTGGCCCTGACTGGTGAGAACGGCGCTGGCAAGAGCACCTTGTCGAAGATCATCGGTGGTCTGGTCAGCCCTACCACCGGCCACATGCAGTTCAACGGCCAGGACTATCGCCCCGGTAGCCGGACCCAGGCGGAAGAGGTGGGGGTTCGCATGGTCATGCAGGAGCTCAACCTACTGCCGACCCTGTCGGTGGCCGAGAACCTGTTTCTCGACAACCTGCCCACTACCGGTGGCTGGATCAGCCGCAAGCAATTGCGCAAGGCCGCGATCGAGGCCATGGCCCAGGTCGGCCTTGACGCCATCGATCCCGACACGCTGGTGGGTGAATTGGGCATCGGTCACCAGCAGATGGTGGAGATCGCCCGCAACCTGATCGGCGACTGTCATGTGCTGATTCTCGATGAGCCGACGGCCATGCTCACTTCCCGTGAGGTGGAGATGCTCTTCGAGCAGATCACTCGCCTGCAGGCTCGGGGCGTGTCCATCATCTATATCTCCCATCGCCTGGAAGAGCTGGCCCGGGTGGCCCAGCGCATTGCTGTGTTGCGTGACGGTTGCCTGGTGTGTGTCGAGCCCATGGCCAACTACAACAGCGAACAGTTGGTGAACCTGATGGTGGGGCGCGAGCTGGGCGAACACATTGACCTGGGCGAGCGCAAGATCGGTGCGCCGGCGCTGACGGTGAACAACCTCAGTCGTTCGGACAAGGTTTGTGATGTGTCCTTCGAGGTGCGCAGTGGCGAGATCTTCGGTATCTCTGGCCTGATCGGGGCAGGGCGTACCGAGTTGCTGCGGCTGATCTTTGGTGCCGATGTCGCCGACAGCGGCAGCATTGCCTTGGGCACACCAGCCCGGCCGGTGAGTATTCGCTCCCCGGTGGATGCGGTGGCCAACGGCATTGCGTTGATCACTGAGGATCGCAAGGGCGAAGGGCTGCTGCTGACCCAGTCCATCAGCGCCAATATCGCCCTGGGCAACATGCCGGCTATTTCCAGTGGCGGCCTGGTCAATGGCCAGGACGAAGAGCAACTGGCCCGGCGGCAGATCGATGCCATGCGCATTCGCAGTTCCAGTCCGGCGCAATTGGTGTCCGAATTGTCCGGCGGCAACCAGCAGAAAGTGGTGATCGGCCGTTGGCTGGAGCGTGACTGCTCGGTGTTGCTGTTCGACGAGCCCACTCGCGGTATCGATGTCGGCGCCAAGTTCGATATCTATGGCCTGCTGGGGGAGTTGACCCGCCAGGGCAAGGCCCTGGTGGTGGTGTCCAGCGACCTGCGTGAGTTGATGTTGATCTGTGATCGCATCGGCGTGCTCTCTGCCGGGCGCCTGATCGACACCTTCGAGCGTGACAGCTGGACCCAGGACGAATTGCTTGCCGCCGCCTTTGCCGGCTATCAAAAACGAGATGCGTTGCTCAGCGAAGCGACGCCTAGGAATGCATCATGAAAACTGCACCTGCAAGCGGCAAGCGAGGCGGCCATTACTACGGCCTCGGCACCTACCTGGGTCTGGCGGGGGCGTTGTTGGGGATGATCGTCCTGTTCTCCCTGCTCAGCAGCCACTTCCTTTCCTATGACACCTTCAGCACCCTGGCCAACCAGATTCCCGACCTTATGGTGCTGGCGGTGGGTATGACCTTCGTCCTGATCATCGGTGGCATCGATCTGTCCGTGGGGTCGGTGCTGGCCCTGGCGGCCTCGACAGTCAGCGTGGCGATTCTCGGCTGGGGCTGGAGCGTGGTACCTGCGGCATTGCTGGGCATGGCCTGTGCGGCGCTGGCGGGAACCATCACCGGCTCGATCACTGTGGCCTGGCGTATCCCGTCCTTCATTGTGTCCTTGGGGGTGCTGGAAATGGCCCGGGGTGTTGCCTATCAGATGACCGGCTCGCGCACGGCCTATATCGGTGATGCCTTCGCCTGGTTGTCGAATCCGATTGCCTTTGGCATTTCGCCGTCGTTTATCATTGCCCTGCTGATTATCTTCCTGGCCCAGGCGGTGCTGACGCGCACCGTGTTCGGTCGCTACCTGATCGGCATCGGTACCAACGAAGAGGCGGTGCGTCTGGCGGGGATCAATCCCAAACCCTACAAGATCCTGGTGTTCAGCCTGATGGGGTTGTTGGCGGGCATTGCAGCGCTGTTTCAAATTTCTCGCCTGGAAGCGGCAGACCCGAATGCGGGCTCCGGTCTGGAGTTGCAGGTCATCGCTGCGGTGGTGATTGGCGGCACCAGCCTGATGGGCGGACGCGGTTCGGTGATCAGTACCTTCTTCGGCGTCTTGATTATTTCCGTGCTGGCTGCAGGCCTGGCGCAAATCGGCGCATCAGAACCGACCAAGCGCATCATCACCGGTGCGGTCATTGTGATTGCCGTGGTGCTGGACACCTATCGCAGCCAGCGCGCCAATCGGCGGGTTTGATTCATGGCAACAATCAAGGATGTGGCAGCGCTGGCGGGGATTTCCTACACCACGGTGTCCCATGTGCTGAACAAGACGCGGCCGGTCAGTGAAGAGGTGCGGGTCAAGGTCGAGGCGGCGATCAAGCGCCTCGACTATGTGCCCAGTGCGGTGGCCCGCTCACTCAAGGCCAAGACCACCGCGACCATCGGCCTGCTGGTGCCCAACAGTCTCAACCCCTACTTCGCCGAACTGGCACGAGGGATTGAGGACTACTGCGAGCGCAACGGTTACTGCGTGATCCTCTGCAACTCCGACGATAACCCGGACAAGCAGCGCAACTATCTGCGTGTGCTTCTGGAAAAGCGCATCGACGGGCTGATTGTGACGTCCGCTGGTGGCGACAGTGGTCTGGCCCAGGGTCTGGCCGGGGTGCGCACGCCGATGGTGATTGTCGACCGTGGGCTGGAAGGGGTGGACGCCGATCTGGTGCGTATCGACCACCATTACGGTGCCTACTTGGCGACCCGGCACCTTCTGGAGCTGGGGCACCGGGACATCGCCTGTATCGGCGGGCCGGCCAACACCAGCGTGGCGCAGATGCGCCTGGCGGGGTTTCGCCAGGCGTTGCAGGAAGCCGGTGTCGAGGTGCCAGCAGGGCGCATCCTGGAAAGTGACTTCAGCAGCACTGGTGGTTATCGGGCTGCGGCGCAGTTGCTTGAGAGTCGCCCGCCAAGCGCCATTTTCGCCGCTAACGACATGATGGGCATCGGTGTGTTGCGGGCGGCGGCGGAGCGCAATATCCGTGTGCCCAGTGAGCTCTCGGTGATCGGCTTCGACGACATTCTCATGAGCCGTTATGTCTACCCGGCGCTGACCACGGTGGGTCAGTCGATCCTGCAACTGGGGGAGACCGCGGCAGAGTTGCTGCTGCGCCGGATCGCTGCGCGGGAGTTGCCGGTCGACCAGCGCATCGTTACGCCGAATATTGTCTTGCGGGAATCGACTGCGCCGCTCAGTAGCGCATTTGCCGAGTACCGCTGAATCCAAATGATTGAGTATCGATGTATGCCAGCAAAAGTAGTGGTAGTGGGAAGCCTCAATATGGATCTGGTGACCCGGGCCGAGCGCTTGCCGCGAGGAGGCGAGACGCTGATTGGCAAATCCTTTGCCACGGTGTCCGGAGGCAAGGGAGCCAATCAGGCAGTGGCGGCCGCCAGGCTGGGGGCGCAGGTGTCGATGGTCGGCTGTGTTGGCGATGATGCCTATGGCGAGCAATTGCGCAGTGCCTTGCTCGCCGAGCAGATCGATTGCCAAGCGGTGAGCGTGGTAGAGGGTTCCAGCGGCGTAGCCCTGATCGTGGTGGATGACAGTAGCCAGAATGCAATTGTCATCGTCGCCGGTGGCAACGGCCTGCTCAGCCCCGAGAAGGTTGCGGGGTTTGATCGGGTGTTGCAGGAGGCGGACGTGATCATCTGTCAGTTGGAAGTGCCTCTGGCAACGGTGGGGTACACCCTCAAGCGCGGGCGTGAGCTGGGCAAGACGGTGATTCTCAATCCGGCGCCGGCCAGCGGCCCGCTGCCAGAGCAGTGGTACGGCTCGATCGACTACCTGATTCCCAATGAAAGCGAGGCGTCCGCCCTCAGTGGCGTGGCGGTGGACTCGCTGGAGAGCGCCGAAGCTGCGGCCGGTCGCTTGATCGCCGCCGGTGCCGGCAAGGTCATCATCACCCTGGGGGCGCAAGGTTCGCTGTTTGCCAATGGCCGCAGTTTCGAGCATTTTCCGGCGCCCAAGGTCAAGGCCATCGACACCACGGCCGCGGGGGATACCTTCGTCGGTGGTTTTGCCGCCGCCCTGGCTGCCGGCAAGAGCGAGGCCGAGGCGATCCGCTTTGGTCAGGTCGCTGCGGCGCTTTCGGTGACGCGCGCCGGTGCACAACCTTCCATTCCCACACTGTCCGACGTACAGGCCTTTGTCCCTTCATGAAAAAGACACCTTTGCTCAATATTGCCCTGTCACGCTTGATTGCCTCTTTGGGCCACGGCGACATCGTGGTGATCGGTGATGCCGGTCTGCCGGTGCCAACTGGCGTCGAGTTGATCGATCTGGCCCTGACCCACGGCGTGCCCGATTTTCTCGGCACGCTCAAGGTGTTGCTCAGCGAGATGCAGGTGGAGAGTCATGTGCTGGCCGAGGAGATTCTGCTGAAGCGGCCGCAGCCTTTACTGGGGCTGGACGTGCTGAACCTCAGTGGCGAGCTGGGGGAGCGCAGACTGATGAGTCACGAAGATTTCAAGGTGCTCAGTCGCCAGGCTCGTGCAGTGATTCGCACGGGAGAGTGCCAGCCGTATTGCAACATCGCCCTGGTTGCCGGGGTGACCTTCTAGGCCGCTGTCCGGCTTTTCCTTACCTTGCACAAGGAGTGCGCCATGCACCGCTATGCTCTGCTGTTTCAACACTGGTTCCGGAGTCTGCTGCTCTTGTCTCTACTCACTGCTACCGGCGCTCAGGCGGCGGAAAAAATCGATCTGATCATCGACACCGACCCGGGGGCCGACGATGTGGTGGCTCTGTTGTTCGCCCTGGCATCGCCCGAGGAGCTGCATATTCGTGCCTTGACCACGGTGGCGGGCAACGTACGTCTGGACAAGACCTCGCGCAATGCTCGCCTGGCCCGTGAGTGGGCTGGTCGCGATGAAGTGCCGGTCTACGCCGGGGCGCCAAAACCGCTGCTGCGCACGCCGATCTATGCCGAGAATATCCACGGCAAGGAAGGCATTTCCGGGGTGACTGTGCATGAGCCCAAGGCGCCGCTGGCCAAGGGCAATGCGGTCAACTATCTGATCGATACATTGCGGGCGGCCAAGCCCCACAGCATCACCATCGCCATGCTGGGGCCGCAGACCAACCTGGCACTGGCATTGATCCAGGCGCCGGATATTACCCAGGGCATCAAGGAAGTGGTGGTCATGGGTGGCGCACACTTCAATGGCGGCAATATCACCCCGGTGGCCGAGTTCAACCTGTTCGCCGATCCTCAAGCGGCCGAAGTGGTGCTCAAGAGTGGCGTCAAGCTGACCTACCTGCCACTGGACGTCACCCATAAGGTGCTGACCAGCGAGGCGCGACTGCAGAAGATCGCCGCCTTGAACAACAATGCCAGCAAGGTGGTAGGGGATATCCTCAATGAGTACGTCAAAGGCGACATGGAGCACTACGGTATTCCCGGCGGCCCGGTGCATGATGCGACGGTGATCGCCTATCTGCTCAAGCCTGAGCTGTTCAGCGGGCGTCAGGCCAACATGGTTGTCGACAGTCGTGAAGGGCCGACGTTCGGCCAGACCATCGTCGACTGGTATGACGGCCTGAAGCAGGAAAAGAACGTGTTCTGGGTTGAGAACGGTGATGCTCAGGGCTTTTTCGACTTGCTCACCGAGCGTCTGGCTCGCCTCAAGTAAGCAGCACCTCCGCAGGCTCCTGCCTGCGGGGTTCTATTCCCGTTCCGGGTCCTGTGCGCCTGGGTGATCAGCAGGGTACTTCTCGAAAACCTGCTCAATGAACGCCCAGGCGGATTGGGTTCCCAGCTCCTTGACCAGCAGGTCTATGCCAATGATCGCCAACTCTTCCGGGCTCCCTGGGCTGTAGGAGCACTGGCCCTGGGGCCATTTGGCTTTGATGTCGGCGTCGATACTCACGGTGGCCATGAAAGTCTCACGAATTCGGATAAGGCGGGCGCCAGGGTCGGGCCTGGGCGGGTGTTTGCTGCGTCGCAGAGTTAACCATGTTGCCGGGCGTTTGGCACTCCGACTTAGGCATCAAGCGGGTGCTATGCGACACTGGCGCTTTTCCTGCGCTCAAGGAAGCTTCTGTGCAAATCGATTTGAATCAGCCTGATGCCCTGACCCTGGAGGCGGTGCGCCAGCTTCTGGCTTCGGCCAGTGACAACGTGCATACCCAGTTGCGTGTCACCAGGACCGGGATTGCCTACATCTCTTCGGGAGTGGTGGGAGGTGTCGACATCGAGGGTTTGTTGTTTCGCCTGGAAACCTGGGCAGCCGGATCCGGCTATGTCGGCAACGTGGCGGCCAGTGATGAGGTTTGGGTAATGCAGATCTTCAATGCACTCAAGCAGAACTGGCCGAAACCGGCGTTCGACTACATCGATATCTATTGAGTGCTGTTCATATTCAGTGACGATTGTCCTGTGAAAGTGTCGCGATGCCTGAGGCAGACTTACTCGCTGTCCGTGACATAGGGCAAAAGGCCATTTTGTTTTGAAACCAAAAGCCAAATCGGCTGTCGCACGATCTCTGCTTAATTTTGAAAAGGAGGCTTCATGCCTTGGAAGCTCGCTTCATTCGGAACCTTGTTGGCCGCTGTTGTCCTCAGTGGATGCAGCACCACCGGGTCGACAAAGGAACCTGTGGCCTCTGAATCCGGGCACACGCGTTGTGAAGCAACAGCTGCCGAATTTGCCGTCGGCAAGAAGGCTTCTCCCGAACTGCTGGAGCAGGCCCGTACTCGCGCAGGAGCGCAATATGCGCGTTTCCTCAAGCCTAATGACATGATTACTCTGGAGTACCGCTCCGACCGCCTGAACCTCAATACCGATGCCGGCCTGGTGGTTACTCGGGTCAACTGTGGTTGAGGCTTAGGTTTTTGGCCCGCGCATAAAAAACCCCGTCACATGGACGGGGTTTTTTTAGCTCGCTGAAAACTTACTCAGGGCGAACTTGTGCAGCTTGCATACCCTTTTGGCCTTTCTCAGCCACGAAGGAAACGGTTTGGCCTTCTTTCAGGCTTTTGAAACCGTCGCTTTCAATAGCTTTGAAGTGTACGAACAGGTCGTCACCGCCACCTTGAGGAGTGATGAAGCCGAAGCCTTTTTCATCGTTGAACCATTTTACGGTGCCGGTTTGGCGATTAGACATGGTGTATCTCCAAGAAACATATATTTTCAGTAGTGCTGTGCTGCTCAGGCCAACTGGGCACACCGAGCTATCATAGTCGAAATGTTCGGCTTGGGAGCCCCCTGTAGGTGCTCTTTGCCCGATGTGTCCGTGTATTTTGCCGTTCGATTTGCCTGTAGGCCCCGGTTTAAGGGGCTTTCGCGGAAAACAAACGGTGATAAAAAAACCCGTAAAAGCTGCGTAAATTGTGAAAAAAACCGCGTTTCAGGCCTGCTGACAGGCCTTGGTGCAGCCTGTTTCGTGCGGTGGTTGGTTATTTGACCACTCGGCAAGCAGCGATGGCGTCCAGGGCTCGGGTTCGCAGTTCTGCACTAGGTTGCTTGGATTTACTCATCAGCTCCTTGATTTCATCGGTGGTGAATTTTTCATTCAGCTTCTCTGCACCGCAGGCGCAATGTTTCTCGGCGCTTTTGGCGTCGATGCTTTGGCTGGCTGCTGCAGTGCAATCCTTCATATAGTCGGCACGAGCTCCGGCAGGCCATGCAGCTTGTGCGCTCAAGGGCAGGAGCAGGGCGAGTGGGGCGGCCAGGGTAAGCAATTGGGTAAGGCGCATGAGTCGAGTTCTCCTGAGGTCGATAGCAAGGACGACGATTCTCTTGGTATTTGAGGTTCGGCGTACATCGCAAGTTCACTTTCTTCAATAAAAGACCGGAAAGTATCTTTTGGGAAACTTGCTGCGCGGTGCTTGCGATTTATCTGTGCTAGCATGCCCGGCTTGGGTGTTTTCAAGCTTTGGGTGTTGCACTTCTCCCTCGCGGTCTATGCCTCATTAATTTTGATTTGAACCCCAGTCACTCTGGTTCGGTTTCCCGGTTGGCCGCAAGGCTCTTGCCACTGTGAGGCAGGCGTTTGTTACAGAACGGCCGGACTGAATCGCGTACTGGCTCATCCCAACCCACGTGACCTTTGGTAGGGGTCACCACTAGGAGAGGAGGCGCCATGCCCACCATTACTCTTCCCGACGGCAGTCAACGTTCATTCGATCATGCGGTATCCGTAGCCGAGGTCGCTGCATCTATTGGCGCAGGTTTGGCTAAGGCCACCCTGGCCGGCAAGGTCAATGGCAAGCTGGTCGACGCCTGCGATGTGATCGACAGCGACGCAACCCTGCAAATCATCACGCCAAAGGACGAAGAGGGGCTTGAGATCATTCGCCACTCTTGCGCTCACTTGGTAGGGCATGCGGTCAAGCAGTTGTATCCGACCGCCAAGATGGTCATCGGCCCGGTCATTGATGAAGGCTTCTATTACGACATCGCCTATGAGCGTCCCTTCACGCCCGAAGACATGGCGGCTATCGAGCAGCGCATGCAGCAGCTGATCGAGAAAGACTATGACGTGATCAAGAAGGTCACCCCGCGAGCCGAAGTGATTGAAGTGTTCAAGTCTCGTGGCGAGGACTACAAGTTGCGCCTGGTGGAGGACATGCCGAATGAGCAGGCAATGGGCCTCTACTATCACGAAGAATATGTCGACATGTGCCGCGGTCCGCACGTGCCGAACACGCGCTTCCTGAAGTCGTTCAAATTGACCAAGTTGTCTGGTGCCTACTGGCGCGGCGACGCCAAAAACGAGCAATTGCAGCGGGTTTACGGTACTGCGTGGGCGGATAAGAAGCAGCTCGCTGCCTATATCCAGCGTATCGAAGAGGCCGAAAAGCGCGACCATCGTAAGATCGGCAAGCGTTTGGGCCTGTTCCATACCCAGGAGGAAGCGCCGGGCATGGTGTTCTGGCACCCCAATGGTTGGACCTTGTACCAGGTGCTCGAGCAGTACATGCGCAAGGTGCAGCGTGAAAACGGCTATCTGGAGATCAAGACTCCGCAAGTGGTCGATCGCAGCCTTTGGGAAAAGTCCGGGCACTGGGCCAACTATTCCGAGAACATGTTCACCACCGAATCGGAAAGCCGCGACTACGCGATCAAACCCATGAACTGCCCGTGCCACGTGCAGGTGTTCAATCAGGGTTTGAAGAGCTACCGCGAACTGCCGATGCGCCTGGCCGAATTCGGTGCTTGCCACCGTAATGAGCCTTCGGGAGCGTTGCACGGCATCATGCGTGTACGTGGTTTCACTCAGGACGATGCTCACATCTTCTGTACTGAAGATCAGATGCAGGCCGAGTCCGCTGCGTTCATCAAGCTGACTATGGATGTCTATGCCGACTTCGGCTTCAAGGACATCGAGATGAAACTTTCCACTCGTCCTGAAAAACGTGTGGGTTCCGATGAGTTGTGGGACCGTGCGGAAAACGCACTGGCTGCGGCTTTGGACAGTGCCGGGTTGCCGTATGATCTGCAGCCGGGCGAGGGCGCGTTCTATGGTCCGAAGATCGAGTTCTCGTTGAAAGACTGCCTCGGGCGTGTATGGCAGTGTGGTACCTTGCAGCTGGATTTCAATCTGCCGATCCGTCTGGGTGCTGAATACGTATCCGAAGACAACAGCCGTAAGCATCCGGTGATGCTGCACCGGGCGATTCTCGGTTCCTTCGAGCGTTTTGTCGGGATTCTGATCGAGCATTACGAGGGCGCGTTCCCTGCGTGGCTGGCTCCGACTCAGGCCGTGGTGATGAATATCACTGATAAACAGGCAGATTTTGCCCTTGAAGTAGAAAAAACACTCAATCAAAGCGGATTTCGTGCCAAGTCCGACTTGAGAAATGAAAAGATCGGCTTTAAAATCCGCGAGCATACTTTGCTCAAGGTTCCCTATCTCTTGGTTATTGGAGATCGGGAGGTCGAGATGCAGACTGTCGCTGTGCGTACCCGTGAAGGTGAAGACCTGGGCTCGATGCCTGTGGACCAATTCTCGGCGTTCCTCGCACAAGCGGTTTCCCGGCGTGGTCGCCAAGATTCGGAGTAATTATTATTAAGCGTGATATGAGACAAGATAAACGAGCTGCACCGAAAGCCCCGATCAACGAGAATATCTCGGCACGCGAGGTTCGGTTAATTGGCGCTGACGGCGAGCAGATTGGCATCGTCTCGATTGATGAAGCGCTTCGTATAGCTGAAGAAGCCAAGCTGGATTTGGTGGAGATTTCCGCCGACGCAGTCCCACCTGTTTGCCGGGTGATGGATTACGGCAAATCGATCTTCGAAAAGAAGAAACAGATTGCTGCTGCGAAGAAGAACCAGAAGCAGATTCAGGTTAAAGAAATCAAGTTTCGTCCAGGGACGGAGGAAGGGGATTACCAGGTAAAACTGCGCAACCTGGTACGTTTCCTGAGTGACGGGGACAGGGCCAAGGTATCCTTGCGATTCCGCGGCCGTGAGATGGCCCACCAGGAGCTGGGGATGGAACTCCTCAAGCGGGTTGAAGCTGACCTGCAAGAGTACGGTTCTGTCGAACAGCATCCTAAGATGGAAGGACGCCAGCTGATCATGGTCATCGCCCCGAAAAAGAAGAAGTAATCAACAGGGCACGGCAGGCCTTCTGATTATGTTTATCAACTGAATGCGGAGTATCCGAACATGCCAAAGATGAAAACCAAAAGTGGTGCTGCTAAGCGGTTTCTGAAAACTGCTAACGGTATCAAGCACAAGCACGCTTTCAAGAGCCACATCCTGACCAAAATGTCGACCAAGCGTAAGCGTCAACTGCGCGGTAGCAGCTTGCTGCATCCGTCTGACGTGGCAAAAGTCGAGCGCATGCTGCGCCTTCGTTAATTTTTGGATCAAGAATAGAGGAAGTAACTCATGGCTCGTGTAAAGCGTGGCGTCATTGCCCGTAAACGTCACAAAAAAATTCTGAAACTTGCTAAAGGCTACTACGGCGCACGCTCGCGCGTATTCCGTGTTGCCAAGCAAGCGGTAATCAAGGCAGGCCAATACGCCTACCGCGACCGTCGTCAGAAAAAACGTCAGTTCCGCGCTCTGTGGATCGCTCGTATCAACGCTGGTGCTCGTACTAACGGTCTGTCTTACAGCCGTCTGATCGCTGGCCTGAAAAAGGCGTCCATCGAGATCGACCGTAAGGTTCTGGCTGATCTGGCAGTGAACGAAAAAGCGGCGTTTGCTGCGATTGTCGAGAAAGCTAAAGCCACCTTGGCTTAAGTACCCCCGACAGTCATCCGGGCTCACCTTTCGTGGGCTCTGGTGTTAAACGTCATAAATAGGGGAAGAGCCTTCAAGCTCTTCCCCTATTTTGTATCTGGAGTCTGTACATGGAAAACCTGGATGCGCTGGTTTCTCAAGCACTTGAGGCCGTGCAACACGCTGAAGACATCAATGCCCTGGAACAGATCCGGGTTCACTTCCTTGGCAAGAAGGGCGAGCTGACTCAGGTGATGAAGACCCTGGGCAACCTGCCTGCCGAAGAGCGCCCGCAAGTCGGAGCGCTGATCAACGTTGCCAAGGAGCGTGTAACAGAGGTTCTCAATGCGCGCAAAATTGCTTTCGAGGAGGCGGAACTCAGCGCCAAACTCGCTGCCGAGTGCATTGACGTAACTCTGCCGGGCCGTGGCCAGACCTCTGGCGGTCTGCACCCGATTACGCGGACCCTGGAGCGTATCGAGCAATTCTTTACCCACATTGGCTACGGCATCGCCGAAGGCCCTGAGGTCGAAGACGACTATCACAACTTCGAGGCGCTCAACATCCCAGGCCATCACCCGGCCCGGTCGATGCATGACACCTTCTATTTCAATGCGAACATGCTGTTGCGCACCCATACCTCGCCGGTACAGGTCCGCACCATGGAATCGCAGCAGCCGCCGATTCGCATCGTCTGCCCAGGCCGTGTGTATCGTAGCGACTCCGATATCACTCACTCGCCGATGTTCCATCAGGTCGAAGGCCTGCTGGTGGATCGCGACATCAATTTTGCCGACCTGAAAGGCACCATTGAAGAGTTCCTGCGGGTGTTCTTTGAAAAAGAGCTGGCCGTGCGTTTCCGACCTTCGTACTTCCCGTTCACCGAGCCATCCGCTGAAGTCGATATGGAATGCGTGATGTGCAGCGGTAAAGGTTGCCGCGTCTGCAAGCAGACCGGTTGGCTGGAAGTCATGGGCTGCGGCATGGTTCACCCAAATGTGCTGCGTATGTCCGGGATCGACCCGGAAGAGTTCCAGGGCTTTGCCTTCGGCATGGGCGCCGAGCGTTTGGCCATGCTGCGTTACGGTGTCAATGACTTGCGCCTGTTCTTCGACAACGACTTGCGGTTCCTTGCGCAATTTCGCTAGTCGCGCGTCCGTAACGAATCTATTAGGAGAGCAGGATGAAATTCAGTGAACAATGGCTGCGTGGCTGGGTTAGCCCGCAGGTGAGTCGTGACGAGCTAGTTGCTCGTCTGTCGATGGCCGGTCTTGAGGTTGACAGCGTAACGCCAGCCGCCGGTGATTTCAGTGGTGTAGTGGTGGGCGAGGTGCTGAGCACCGAGCAGCACCCAGATGCCGACAAGCTGCGCGTATGCCAGGTCAGTAACGGCGCGGAGACCTTCCAGGTGGTTTGCGGTGCACCTAACGTGCGTCCAGGCTTGAAGATCCCATTCGCGATGATTGGCGCCGAGCTGCCGGGCGACTTCAAGATCAAGAAAGCCAAGCTGCGTGGCGTTGAGTCCAACGGCATGCTGTGTTCCCAAGCCGAACTGCAGATTGGTGAAGGCAGTGATGGTCTGATGGAGCTGCCGGCCGATGCTCCGGTGGGGGAGGACGTTCGCGTCTATCTGAACCTGGACGATGCCAGTATTGAGGTCGATCTGACTCCAAACCGTGGTGACTGCCTGTCGCTTGCCGGTCTGGCCCGTGAGGTCGGTGCGCTCTATGCCGCTAAAGTGCAGCGCCCTGAAGTAAAAGTGGTTGCCGCAGCGCACGACGAAGTACGCCCTGTGGAAGTGCTTGCTCCGACGGCCTGCCCGCGCTATCTGGGTCGGGTTATTCGCAATGTCGATTTGTCCAAGCCGACCCCTCTGTGGATGGTTGAACGCTTGCGTCGTGCCGACGTGCGCAGTATCGATGCGGCGGTGGACATCACCAACTATGTGATGCTCGAACTGGGCCAGCCGCTGCATGCTTTCGATCTCGCCGAAATCAACGGCGGTATTCGAGTGCGCATGGCCGAAGAGGGCGAGAAACTGGTACTGCTCGACGGCCAGGAAGTTACTCTGCGTAGCGATACCCTGGTGATTGCTGACCACACCCGTGCTCTGGCAATCGCTGGCGTTATGGGCGGTGAGCACAGTGGCGTTACCGCAAACACCCGCGACGTGTTTTTGGAAAGCGCTTTCTTCGACCAGATTTCGGTTGCTGGCAAAGCCCGTTCCTATGGCCTGCATACCGATGCTTCTCATCGCTATGAGCGTGGTGTGGACTGGCAGCTGGCTCGCGAGGCCATGGAGCGTGCAACTGGCTTGTTGCTGGAGATCACTGGCGGCGAAGCTGGTCCGATCATCGAAGCTGTCAGCGAGCAGCACTTGCCATCTGTTGCACCTGTGACGCTGCGCGCTGAGCGCATCACCCAGATGCTGGGCATGGAAATCGACGGTCCCGAGGTCGAGCGTCTGCTCACGGCGTTGGGCCTGACAGTCACTGCTGATGGTGCAGACCAGTGGCGCGTTGAAGTGCCAAGCCACCGTTTCGATATCAGCCTTGAAGTCGACTTGATCGAAGAGTTGGCGCGTCTCTACGGTTACAACCGTTTGCCGGTTCGTTATCCGCAGGCTCGCCTGGCTCCTCAGGCTAAGGCGGAAGCGCAAGGTGATCTGCCTGCCCTGCGGCGTCTGCTGGTAGCCCGTGGTTATCAGGAAGCAATTACTTACAGCTTCATCGATCCGAAATTGTTTGAGCAGTTCAATCCAGGTGTTGAACCGCTGCTATTGGCCAACCCGATTTCGGCTGACATGGCGGCCATGCGCTCTTCTTTGTGGCCTGGCCTGGTCAAGGCACTTCAGCACAACCTGAACCGTCAGCAAGATCGCGTCCGCATGTTTGAAAGCGGCTTGCGCTTTATCGGTCAACTGGAAGGCTTGAAGCAGCAGCCAATGTTGGCCGGCGTCGTTTGCGGCAGTCGCTTGCCTGAAGGTTGGGCGCAAGGTCGCGACGGTGTCGATTTCTTTGACGTCAAGGCAGATGTCGAGGCAGTGCTGGGCCTTGCTGGCGCACTGGATGAATTCACTTTTGCTCCGGGCAAGCATCCTGCGCTGCATCCTGGCCAGACTGCACGTATCGAGCGTGATGGTCGTGAGGTCGG
The DNA here is from genome assembly GCF_026016285.1 of Pseudomonas sp. B21-059. Taxonomy (NCBI): domain Bacteria; kingdom Pseudomonadati; phylum Pseudomonadota; class Gammaproteobacteria; order Pseudomonadales; family Pseudomonadaceae; genus Pseudomonas; species Pseudomonas sp. B21-059. The sequence continues at coordinate 2,275,210 of NZ_CP087201.1, forward strand.
TTATCTGGGGGCTATTCACCCGGAACTGGCAAAAAACCTCGGCCTGGATCGTCCGGTTTACGTGTTTGAGCTGGTTCTGGGCGAGGTAGCTCAAGGTCGTCTTCCGAAGTTCCACGAGCTTTCGCGTTTCCCAGAAGTACGCCGTGACCTGGCATTGCTGGCGGATCGTGACGTGGCGGCGAGCGCAGTACTGGACGTAATTCGTGAAAATGCAGGCGAATGGCTGACAGACCTCAGGCTCTTTGACGTCTATCAGGGTAAAGGCATTGATCCGCATAGAAAAAGCCTTGCCGTCGGCTTGACCTGGCAGCATCCATCGCGCACTCTTAACGACGATGAGGTGAACTCCACGACACAAAACATCCTCACCTCGCTCGAACAAAGGTTGAACGCCACGTTAAGGAAGTGACGTATGGGGGCTCTGACGAAAGCTGAAATGGCCGAACGTCTCTACGAAGAGCTAGGCCTGAATAAACGCGAGGCCAAGGAATTGGTCGAGCTTTTCTTTGAAGAAATCAGGCACGCTCTCGAAGATAACGAACAGGTCAAATTGTCCGGTTTCGGTAACTTCGACCTTCGGGATAAACGCCAGCGTCCTGGCCGCAACCCGAAAACGGGTGAAGAAATCCCGATCACGGCTCGCCGTGTGGTCACCTTTCGTCCAGGGCAGAAGTTGAAGGCCCGAGTTGAGGCTTATGCTGGAACCAAGTCATAACGACGAGCTCCCGGTCATCCCGGGTAAACGCTACTTCACCATCGGTGAAGTCAGCGAGCTCTGTGCGGTAAAACCGCATGTGCTGCGTTATTGGGAGCAAGAGTTTCCTCAACTCAACCCTGTAAAACGCCGCGGAAATCGCCGGTATTATCAGCGCCAAGACGTGTTGATGATCCGGCAGATCCGCGCGTTGCTTTATGATCAGGGGTTTACCATCGGTGGAGCGCGCTTGCGCCTTTCCGGTGATGAGGCCAAAGACGACACCACCCAGTACAAGCAACTGATCCGTCAGATGATCTCTGAGCTGGAAGATGTGCTTGTGGTGCTCAAGAAGTAATTCATCGTATTAAATACTTCCACTTTTCAAAAGCTTGCGGTATATTCCTCAACGTTTCCTGAGAAGTGAAACAGGTTTCACGCCTAGTCGGGGCGTAGCGCAGTCCGGTAGCGCACTAGCATGGGGTGCTAGGGGTCGAGTGTTCGAATCACTCCGTCCCGACCATATTTTCTGATGAAAATCAGACACTTAAGCCGATCATCTAGATCGGCTTTTTTGTGCCTGCGCAAAACACGCGCAAAACTTGCGCAAAACTAACCGGTAATTTCGCTGATATTTAGGTCTGGAATTGCTTCTGACCAGACAATTTCGGCGTGGTCTTTCTGGTAGTTTTTGGTCATTGTCTCGCTGGCGTGGCCGGCGATCTTCTGACCATCCTTTCCGGCTTTCTGATAGAGGTGCAGTGACAGCGCCCGCACTTCGTGGAAGCCCGGCATTTCCTCCTCTTTCCATCCCTTGTAACAATCCGCCGCTTCCCGGGCTTCTTTGAAGGCTCGCGTCAGATATCGTTCTTCGACCTGTGTCCAGTGGTCCTTCGTCTGCGCCTGTTTCTGCTTCTTGCGGTCTGGCCGGCGATGGATCAGGTAAGGCGAGACGATGTCATCCCGGCACCGGCTGATAACGGCCTGTAGCTCTTCGGTCACCTTGAACCGAATCCATGCCGCATCGCTGGCCTTGGCCGTCTTCTGTTGCACCACATACAAATAACCTTCCCGAACACCATCGAATCGCATGTTCAAGATGTCCGTCCGGCGTTGCGCGGTGATCAACGCGAGGTCGATCGCGTTCTGCAGCCAGAACGGCGACTTCTCCCGGATGGCTTTCAGGCCTTCGACGGTGTGCCGCTTGCGTTGCTTCTTCTCGATTCGGTTGATGGTGCTGGCTGCTGGGTTGTCCGGGCACAGGCCTTTAGCCGCTGCGTGGTTGAAGATGTCGATCAGCAGTGCGCGGCACTGGTTTGCAGTCCGAGGCGTGAGGGCGTCCAGCATCTTTGCGATCATTCGGATCGTGATCTCGTCGAGGGCCTGGCCTTCGAAGTGCTTTCGAAAGCGGCGAAAGTGGACGGCATAAAGGCCCAGGGTGCCCTTGGCTAGCTCGCGCGGCGGCAGGACATCGCGCTCATAGATATCGAGGAAGCCGGCGAAAGATTCAGATGCGTTGCCCATTACCGTGCCCACCAGATCGGCTCCGCGCATGAACTCCAGGTTCAACTGCTTCGCGGCGTCGATGGCTTTTAGGCGATCGGATCCGAACGGGAAGAACTTCCCGTCGGCCGGCCTCCGGTAGCGATATGTCCCGCGCCGCGCATCGAAGTACAGATTCTGCGGAAGGCTCTTGTTCGCAGTTTTGCGCGGCCTTGGTGCCATCATGCAGCTCCTTTCAATACCATCGCGACGAGATCGTTACCGGCTGACTTGGTGAATGCAGCCCAGTCAACGTACCAGAGCTTGCCTATCTTCTCGCCGGGCACCTTGCCGTTGCGAATGTAGTTTCGGATTGCCTGGGGGCATGGTGGAGTGCCGTTTTTACCCCAGTGTCTGCGCTGAAATTCGCTTATTTTTATCAACTCTCGGTTCATTGGTTACGCCCGGTTGATAGGCGGTTGGAGTAGCGCACGGGAAAGGCTTCTCCCTCCCACCGGCCAGGCTTTCCGCGTATCGCGCCATATTGCTCGAAGCGTCGAGGGTTCTTGCTCGCGAATAGCTTCTCGCATGCCTCAAGCAGGGCTGTCTCATCCTCTATCGCCATCAACTCCTGGCCAGCAATCGAACCAACTTGAATCCATCCCGACTTGGCGCGTCCGTAGTTCTCCGTCTTGAATAGGCGGTAGCGATTCCGGTGCCCGGTATTGGGGGATGAGGTTTCAGAGTTCAGGTAGAAGGCGACACCCTTACCTCGCACCCGCAGGAGTGTTCTAGCCATTCTGGTGCTCTCCCTGCTCCGCAGTAGCTTTCAGTTTGAGGCTGATACCGCATGCTGCAGCCAGGGAGGTGAGCTCACCGACGGTTGTTGATGCTTCCTGTAGCGCTTGGCCGAAGCGAACCAGGCGAGCGCCAAGACTGGCGAATTCATTTCCATGAGAGGGGGTTGTAGTAACGGGCATGCTTTTCTCCAGGCAAGCCGAGGGCCTGCCGCGTTGTTGGCTTCGCAAAAAATGGATGGGGGGTAAACCAGCTCGCAGCTGGCGTTTAGCTAAATTAGCATAAAGTAATGTTTATGCAATGCATTTTGCTAAATTTCAGATTGCTAATTTTTGAGTAAGGCAGGGAAGGGCATTGCTAATCGTAGTGGCGAAGTAATGGTGCTAGATTCTGTATCAGGGTAGTTCTGGCTGGAGCTATGAATAGATTTTGGATCTGAGGGAAGCCTGCGTCTTGATAGGTGGAGTTTTCGTGCTGATCCTCCAGCGCTTCGGAAGTTTTATTGAATGACAAAGAAACAGCCAGCGGATGCCAAGACTGTGACTGCCGCTGATATCGAGCGGTCTATCCAGGCCCTCAACAAAATGGCTGAACGGCTTTGGGGGGATGGTAGGGAGGTCGAAGCAAAAGCCCTCCTAGACGCGCTAGATGGATTAAACAGGGCCTTAGATAGAATCAGAATCGGTGAAAGTCGCAGGGTTAGGACGCTTCATTGAGAAACGTGGCTGTGCTTGGTTAAAGGTACCGCGGCTGATCCCCATCTCTGAACGGAATCATCCGCCTCTATTAGGATTTACAATCACTATCGCGCATCATCTAAAAAGGAATTGAGATGACTGATATTCACGCTGAATTCCAGCAGAGTAAGTACTTCCATAGTTCCAGGATAGATAGACGCTCAGCTGACGCTCTCGTTGGTTTGGCGGCAGGCCTCGCCGCCGACGGCGTCGTGTCTACCGCTGAAGGCCTATTCCTCAACGACTGGCTTGAAACGAATCTCACTCACCTTGATGATCCTGTCATCAACCTGCTGTATTCGCGGCTCTCTAACATGCTCTTGGATGGGGTGCTAGACTCAGAGGAGTCTATTGAGCTTATCGGCTTGCTGCAGAACTTTTCGGGCCTGAGTGCCGAAAAGCCAAAGGCTAGCGATCAAACCTTCAGCACGCCCAACGACCTTCCCTTCAATCGTCCAGAACCAGATCTCACTTGGGACGGCAGATTGTTCGTTTTCACTGGAACCATGGCCTACGGACCTCGAAAAGCCTGTCAGGCCTTAGTAGAAGAGCGTGGCGGCATCATCGGTGGAGGGGTAAGTAAAAAAATTCACTACCTAGTGGTTGGCAGCATTGGAAATGACCAATGGCGCCACAGCTCCTATGGGACCAAAATAATGAAGGCGGTGGAGTTGAGAGAGGGTGGAACACCTATCGCCATCATCGGCGAGCAGCAATGGCAGCACGCGCTTTTTGGGTGAGTTGATGAGGTAGGGCTAATTCCTGATGGAGTTTCTAGAGTTTTTGGGAAATCTTTGCAGCTCACTCTGCAATTACCAACCCTATCAAAAACCTCGCCGCGTCTTCACACGTGGGTTTGTAGCTTTCTGTGTGATGGTTGTGGTGCTTGAGCTGATGACGTTGAGCCATTTCTATGGGCAACCAGGTTGGTGCTTGGGGCTGTATAGGGAAACTTGAGCCAGCGCGTGGTTTGGCGGAGTGGAATGCTGTAGGTTCGCTAGGAAAAGATAAAGTCTGAAAGAAGCGCCATGATTTAATGCATGGCGCTTTTTTTATGCTTGCATTTTTATGATGCCGCGCAGCATTATGCAAGCAATAATGTTTGAGGATGCTTGCATGCCTGAAAAGAATGAGTCAAAAGCTGCTGGCGGTAAAGCACGTGCTGCTGCCCTCCCAAAGAGCAAGAGAAGTGAGATTGCAAAGAAAGCTGCTTCTGCGCGCTGGGGTCTTAAGGCATCACACAAAGGCAACTTTTTGCAGGACTTTAGTGTAGATGCTGAGTGCTACGTGCTTGAAGATGCTAAAAAAACTGCAGTTATGACGCAACGCGGGATTGCCGCAGCCCTTGGCTTGAAAAACCCAGGTGGTAACGACTTTGAGCGCCTACTTGCGAGGAAAAGTCTGGCTCCATACGTTGGTGCTGACTTGCTCGAAAAAGTGTCACAACCTATTGAATTTAAATGGGTTTATCCTGGTGCCAAACAGGCCGAGATGACAATCCGCGGTTACAGCGCAGACATCCTGATCGACGTATGCAATGCCATCCTGGATGCTGATGCTGCCGGCAAGCTGACCAAGAGCCAGGCCCCACTTGCAATGCAGGCTAGGGTGATTGTCAACGCTTCGGCGAAAAATGGTATCACTAATCTTGTATACGCTCTGGCCGGCTACCAGCCAGAGGTCGATGAAGTAATCCAGGCATTCAAGGCCTTTGTACAAGAAGAGGCTCGAAAATATGAGCAAGAGTTTCCGAATGAGCTCTATTTGGCATGGCATCGTCTGTATCAAATCCCAGTACCTGCACGCGGCAAGCCTTGGAAGCTAATGCATCTAACCAGACGCCATATCTACTATCCACTGGCCAAAAGTAGCGGAAGGATTTTGGATTTACTGAGAGCGCTACGTGATAAGGACCCTAGTAAGAAAAAGCTCTTTCAATTCCTAAACGAAGTGGGGACGCGAGCAATGCGGATGCATATGGGGCGCGTGCTGGAAATGGCAGAGTCATCTGCATCCTCTAGGGAGTACGAAGAAAAATTCACCACTAGGTTTGGAGGGCAGCAAGAGATGGAGCTCATCCCAGCTGCCGACAAGGACTGATCAATCCAGCCCGGCCCAGTGCCGGGCTTCTTGTATCTGTAAGGCGCTCTTCACAGTGTTACGATTGCCGACCTCGATTGCCTGGACCTATTTCCAGTGACTCCCATCATCTGCGCCAATGAGCTCGACCTCTGCGTCTCCATGTCTGACTTCGTCACATGGGTAGAGGACGAGTGCATACCCAATGCTGATCTGGCAGCGGCCTTGAAGGCTATGGGTGTCACCCTCAATATCACCGAGCTCTACGACACCTATTTTGACGACACACCCGTTGGCGCTGGCGACGTGCACATTTATCCATCCGCTGAGAATAAAAGCTTCCTGGTCATCGATCTGTATCGAGAGCTAACCGATCAGCTTGATATCGTTACCGCCTCATTGAAAATTGAGTCAGAGCTACTCACATTAGTCCTGCCGCATCTGAGGCGTTTTTTTGATGCCGCCGAATGTCAGGTTGCATTTAGGCAATCCAGCCATTCACAACAGCTACGTTCACTGATCGAAGAAGGCAGGTACCCGGTCCTGATAGATGAGAGTGGATATCGGCAGCAGCTAATTGCCCATATCTGAAGTCTCTTACCCCCTGGCCTGAATTCGATCCGCCGCCACTGAGCGGGCTTTTTACTCTAGGTTGAGGGGAGAGCGGTAACCAGCTCCTCAAGGGAGATAATGTCTGTCTCCAGGTAGGAAGATCCGGCGTATGTCATAGCTAGCTGTTCGCCTCCAACCTCAACTATGTCGACAAGCCCGAACAGGGAGAGCAGCTCTAGTCCTTCGGCCTTACCTATCTCTGGTTCTTCAGAGTCATCCTCATCAGCGAACTGAGCAGCGAGGTGCTGTGCCTCCTTATGGGTCTCGAGCAGTTCTATTGCTGTGGGCGCCCAGTGCTTGGAGTGATCACAATAGGTGATGGTGTCTGGATGTCCTGAGCTCATGAGGTAGTAGGCGTATTTCCCAACGAGTGCTTTGCGGTCTGGGTGTTCTGGGCCGCGGCGAATAATCCAGGCTCCATTTGGTCCCCTGGTGCTGATGTGAGGGATCAGGACCAGTTGGCGGACATACGGTGAATATTCGAAGAAGTCGATGGGGAGGGCTGGGCGGCCGAGGTGTAGCTCAGAGCTACCACACCTAAACTTTGATCGATGACTGTCTGCAGAGGACCATGAACCGAATGGTTCCTGCTCCCTCATAAGTTTGATAATCGCTGGGATCAGATCCTGAGACTTGCGCCCCATCATCGGAGCGCAGCGTTTGAAATACGCTTCATCCTCTGCAACGGCGTCGCTTGGAAGTGGGGCAAGCATCTGCTTCCCGATCTCTACAAACTCCCACTCCCAGAGCCCATCACGCTGCATATCAACCGCGTCGTGATATTCATCATGGTAGGTGCGTAGTTGTTCATCCCGCAGCGGGATAGCGTCCGTTTCCCGAGCCGCTCTGCCAGCATGGATATCTGGCTTGATCGCTTCGATCGCTGCTTTCCAATCGCATCCTGGGCCTGACCAGATCAGAACCGCTTCTGGGAATGCCACGCCTGATGCGTTCTCGCTTGGATTGCCAGGGTAATAGCGCACGAGTGAAAGGGAGCCAAAGAAGGCTCTAGCCCACACCCGGGTTGAGGGCAAGGCACCTTCGCTTCGCAACCCTATTACCAGATCCAAATCTCCGCACTTCATCGCGCCGCGGGCATAGGACCCAACGGCCCAGATCGATTTGATTTCTATCTCGCAAGTAAATTCGCTATAGATGTCTTTATGCGCGATGGTGCGGATGGAGTGCTCATCAAGCCTCTGGCAGATCCGGATCAGCTTTTTGGTGAACGACTCACGGGGATGACGCTTTTCGAGTGCGGCCATGCTCTCATCTCTGCAGGGCGGGGCGAGGAGAACGACCGTATCATTCCGGACGTTTGTAACACCATTAGCAATGAGTACGGGGAGATAGTTTTCAGGCCGCATAAAAAAGCCCGGTCCTATAGCCGGGCTTTCTCAAGCTTCTTCTGTCACCGATTTAGGCACATTCAGGTGCACGTTGAACCTGCTGAGCAATTTCAGCACCATGGTCAATTTCTGCTTTTCGCAGGTCATAGGCGGACTGAAGATTCGCCCAGAACTGTGGGCTCGTATCAAAACAAGCAGCTAAGCGTAGAGCTACGTCTGCACTGATATTGCGACGACCACGTACAATGTCATTGACTGTAGGCGCAGATACATTCAACAGCTTCGCAAGAGCTGCTGGAGAAAGGTCCATGGGATGGAGATATTCTTCCCTGAGAATTTCGCCCGGATGTACAGGGCGCATACCATTAATAAACACGATTTCACCTCAGTGGTAGTCTACAATCGCAACGCTTTCTGGCCCATACGCACCCCAGATGAAGCAAATTCTGAACTGGTCATTAATTCGGATGCTGTGTTGACCCTTTCGGTTCCCTTGTAGCGCTTCCAGCCGATTGCCAGGCGGCGATTTCAGATCCTGAATGCTTGTTGCTGCATCGAGCATGGTCAGCTTTCTTTGTGCGACCGAAAGGATTCCCACCCATCTCCGGGAGGACCCTGTCTTGTAGAGACTTTCTGTCTCGCCGCAGCCAAAGCTAATGATCATTATTAACGCTTAACGTTATTCGTTAAGGGGAGTGTAGTGCCATCCAAAGCCGAATAGGGCTATTCCGATGAGTGGTTGACGTTGGCGTAGCCACCCAGCTCACCAATTTCGGCCTTCTTCGATCCCTCGCACTCCAGGCTACATTGGCGATGGGGAAGGGACGCCCTTATCCCCTTGCATCGAGGGTATGTAGAGCATCCATAGAATTTCCTACCGGCGTAGCGTCCCTTCCTAGCAGTCCTTTCAACGACGCTACTTCCACAAAGCGGGCAGAGTCCGAGTTGAACCCATTCTGATGCCGTTGGTTTGGTAGGAAGTGGAGCTTGCGCGGCCTCACGTTTTTTACGATCTCGAGTTTCAGACCGCCCCTTGAAGAAGGAATAAATAGCAACTCCGGCGCCGAAGATCAGTAAAAGTACAATTCCGCCGGCGCCTCGACCACCTCGGCCCCCACGTCCTCCGCGACCACCCCTCGCAAGCGTTGGGGGCGTGATTGCCAATACAGCGAGAGTCAGCAGTGCCCTGCGGGTCATATCCTTTTTACTCATGATGGCGTCCTGCCTTCGCAGATCTTTTTCGCGACTCTATCAACCTAGCGTGCCCAGCCCAACGCAGCATCCTGATTGTGTTCCTTGGTTGTACAGAGCTGGCTGTTACCTTTTGCTAACTGGCGATAGACTTAGTGCCATTGCTGGTTGGATAGCCAGTGGTAGGTATTGGGCTCAGTTTTGGAAGGAGGGCAGGAATTGGTGCGAGAGTACGTATCGTTGGACGTATCCTGCTCGGAGGTCAAGGGTAAGAGCTTGGCGGTGCTTGCATCCATTGCTGATCAGCTATCTTCAATTGTCCAGCCAGATGCTGAGTTCAATCCCGAAACTATCTATATCAAGGGAGAGAAAAACACTCTTCTGGGGATAGCGATTACTTACTCCGAGCTTTCTGAGTATTTTAGAAGAGCAACAGGTAGGCATGTGCCGGCATTATTTGAAACGCGGCAGAGTGCGGTTGATTCAAATAAGGTCATGGTCAATAGGGAGTGGCTTGAGCGGCAGGTGAGCGACGCCGAGAAGAGGGTTGCTCCACAGATCGGGGAGGTAACTCAAACTGATATTGATGAATCAAGCGGGGAGAGGTTTCAGGGGGGCAATCGTCTCGCCAGCGACCGCCCATCTGAGTTTAATAACAGTAAGGAGGTTGCGCGCTCTGCAGGGAATCGACTCGCCCTACAAGATATTCAGGTTCGTCTAGCTGAAGCAGAGTCATTAATTGTCGAGCTGAAAGCCAAAGAAAAAGCTTCAGCCGACGATAGTCGAAGTCTTTATAACGAGCTCCGAGCCAAGGATAGAAAAATCCAAGAAAAGGATGCGCAGATTGAGCTGTTGAGCGCGGAGCTCGATGTGTTTTTGAATTGCTTCAACCCTGAAAATCCGCTTCACCCGAAAGGGCTGTATGAGGCTTTCCAGTGCTGGCAAGCGGTCACTGATAATGGAACTCGCGATCCATCTGGTCCTGGGGGGAGAGGGGCTCAGAGTCTCGTTCTCGAATGGCTGAAATCTCGAGGGGAGCCTGATGTCGGTTCTATGAAGAAGTCTGGTTTACGGATAAAGCGTCTGGCAACCGTGATTGGCTGGCGCGGGAAGGGTAGCGGCGCAATCAGGTCAAAATAATAGGTCACCCATTCATGGGCCTTTATTTTTCTAGCTTTCGTCTTTTCACGCTGGCCGGCTTTGCTGAATAGGTGACCCATTAGTGTAGGAGAGGTGCTGGCCTGTGTATAACTTTTGAATCAAGCTATACCTCGTTGATTAAGCACGGGGCCAAAAATGCACTGCCATCACCAAAAGCTGGATGGATTGTCCATTTTTCAAACGTTATCGCTTGTAGGCGCCATCATTACTGATGCCCTTCAGAAGGCTCTCGTACGCGCCAGGTATTTCGGCTTCAAGCTCTTCCACAAGCGATGGGTCCTGATCGAGCTTCATCTTCATGCCCATTATAACTATCAACTGAACTGCCTGATCGAAGGCTATTTTCTTGGTCTCAGCAAACTCTTCAATTTTGGAGATCATTTCGTCAGACAAACTGAGCGTAATTTCTTTTTTGCCGGGCGGCTTGAGGTCGTCCTTATGAACGTCAAGCGCCTCCGCCAGCTTCATCAGGACTTTGAGACGAGGTTGGGCCAAGTCCGATTCGTATCTGGATATCTGCGACCAAGAAATTCCCGCCTTAGAAGCAAGATCACGTTGAGTCATCGCTTTCTCTGCTCTGAGGCGAGCCAGGCGCTTTCCAAAGCTCTCGTTCATCTTTGTCAATTTATGGCTAATTCATTGAAGTGAAATTACGCGGTGAGTGGCACAAACGCAACAAAGACAACAATAATGTTGACGAAAGCAACAAACGCAACGAAACTCAACAAACACAACAAGGTGCCGTGTGTGACATCTCGATGGAGGAAGCAATGAAAACAGAAGAAACCAAGGTCGTTGGGGTTCGACTAGAGATCCTGATGAGAAGTGCTCTAGCTGCTAAAGCCAAGGAAAATGACCGTAGCATGAGCAGGGAGATCGTCTATCGATTGAGGAAATCGTTGGAGCAGGAGGTGGCCCGTGGGTAGGGGATCCATAAAAAAACCTCAGCGCCGGCCAGCGCTGAGGTTTGGATAACGTCAATCTTCTAGGAAAAACGTCATGGTTAAGCATACCGAAGTAACCGAAAAACTCAATGCTGGCGCTAGCAAGGTGCCGGTAACCATTGAGCAGTCATTCACCCGTTGTAATAGCGAGCGCCAGGAGTTGTTTGCTGTTTGCTCAGGCATTTCTGTAATAGATGCGCTTGGTGAGGCGTCTTGCATCCTCAGCGAGCTCAAAGGACAACTGGAATTCATGGCAATGGGGGGAAATGCTATCCCATCCATCAATGCCTGGTCGTTTTTCCGGGCAGTAGATTCCGCTAAGGCTGTAATCGACTCAGTCCAAGCGGGCCTGGAGGAAGTGTAATGAATATCTCCTCCAATCCACATGGGCAGCCGTTGGGCATCACGACACATTTCCAGATTCAGCAGAATGTGTCGCAAGCCCGCATGTCTTCTCGCGAGATCGCCGATCTGGTTGGCTCTCGTCACGACAAGGTCAAACAATCCATCGAAAGGCTGGCGGAGCGTGGTGTGATTCAACTTCCCCCAATGGGGGATGTTAAAAATCACCAGGGTCAGACCGTTGCCGAGTATCAAATCTGCAAACGCGATACTTACATCATCGTCGCGCAGCTCTGCCCTGAGTTCACGGCTCGCTTGGTCGACCGCTGGCAAGAGTTGGAAGAACAGGTAGCCAAACCAGCCTTCGACTACGCCGCGGTACTCAGCGACCCTCGAACACTCTTGGCGCTGCTCACCGAAAACGTGACGAAGGTCGTTGCGTTGGAGGCTGACAACACTGAGCTGACCAAAGAGAACCATCTTCTGGAAGTGAAGGTCGAGCAGGACGCGCCAAAGGTGGCCTTCCACGACATGGTTGTGGTGTCACACAAGACGTACAACGCTGCTCAGGCCGCGAAGATCATTGGCACTGGCCGTACAAGGTTGCTGCAGTTCATGCGGCAGAAGGGTTGGGTGACCAGGACCAATGAACCGTACCAGGCGAAGATCGAGGCCGGCTTGCTCGATGTGAAGCTGGGTACCTTCGATCATCCGACCCAGGGCACGATCCCAACGTGCTCGACGTTGATCACCGGCAAGGGGCTGACCAAGCTGCAGGCCATGTGGCAGAGCAGGGAAGCGAACTTGCTTGAGCAGTAGAGAAGAGAGCTCGGCCTAGCGCCGGGCTCTTTGCTTTGTCCCAAAGCTGTATGGTTTAGGGCGGGGCTAGATGTTAGTTTTTGGAAAACGGATATCGAGTTCCCAATGACCCCTGAAGAAATAGATTTAGAAGAAGCGGCTTTTCAGTTCGCCATTGCACACCGTCGTCCTCTCGCAAAGAAAATTGTCGATACCGATGTTTTTATTCCTGAGCGTGCTCCGCTCACTGTCTTTATGGCGGGCTCACCTGGAGCAGGGAAAACAGAGGTTTCCAAGGCAATGGTGGAGGCTCTGGAGAAGGGGCGCCAGGAGGTTGGGGGGCGTCGTGTACTCCGAATTGATCCTGACGATTTCCGGGAGCTTATTCCGGGGTACTCAGGCGGAAACTCTTATCTTTTCCAGCGAGCTGTGACAAAGATCCTCGAAAAGGTCTTGGACAGGGCTTTTGAAAAGCGTGTTTCGTTCATCCTTGATGGGACGATGTCGAACCTTGGTGTAGCAAAGCGGAATATCGATAGGGTTCTGAATGGGAACCGAGCAGCCCAAGTAATGTACGTCTATCAGCGCCCAGAGCTCGCTTGGGAGTTCGTGAAGGCACGGGAAATAACCGAGGGAAGAAATATTCCCATGGAAAAATTTGCTCAACAGTACCTGGCGGTGCGGAAGAATATTGTTGAGCTGAGGCAGTCCTATGGGCAGGATCTTCAGATAGATTTGCTTGTAAAAAACACTGATAGCTCCGAGGAATTCTATGAGCCAAGGGTAACAGTGGAGCAGATTGACGCTCTAATACCTGAGACCTATGATTACCAGCAGCTCATTGAGCTTCTGACTGAGGCTGATCGTCATGCGTAAAACTGACACCGAAGACTCCAGCCTGTTGGCGGATTTCTTCAGTAACGCCTCCTATGAAACCAAACGTGAGGTTTTCAGGGAGGTGCTTCACAAGGCAAGCACCTCTCAGCGTGAGGTGGTTGCACACGCGGCAAAAATCAAATGCTCACTGTCCACTAGTGACTCTGGTAGTAACAAAAAGCCAGGCGGTTAGTTTTTGAGTGCCCATTAGAAGCTCAGCCCGCCCGCTGGGCTTTTTCGTTTCTCCCCACCTTAGAAGTAATCACACAGAATGAAAAATCCCGGCGGAAGTGCCGGGCTTCTTGCATCTGGCTCAAGGCTTTTCGGCGTTGGCTTTCTCAAGCAAACCAGCGATGCCTTCTAGCAACACCAGGTCGGATTCCTTGAGCTTTCCCTTGGCTGCGGATCTGGCCAGCTTTTCGATCACAGCTATCGCCCTGGGCGAGGCGGACTGCTGCAGGGCTTTGTAAGCAGGGGATGGCTGGTCTCGAACTTCGTGGCGTGTGAACTCGCCCTCGATGATGTTTGAGCCATAGCCTCCTGGATTGACGAGGACGCCTGGGGCGAGGCCGATCTTCTGCTCGAGGTTGAGCGCAGCCTTCTCTCCGAGCCCCCGATGCCCATTGAGAATCTGGGACAAATAGGACGCGTCCAGATCGTGCTGATCGGCGAAGTCTTTCTGGCTGAGTGGGCCGATCACGCGCCGCAGCGCTTCGACCCGAAGAGTTTTCATATCCATAGACGAATAGTGTCCCTGCGTTAGCAAACAGTAAATTATAAATTGCTATTGCTATGAAAATTAGCAAAGAGTAATCTTTGAGTCCTTAGGAGGATGACCATGACGCTAATCGAATTTATGCGCTCCCTGGACGCCGTTTCGCTGGATGCCTTGGCTAAGCGTTGCGATACCAGCGTGGGCCAGCTCAAGCAGGTTGCTTACAACGTACGTCGAGCCAACCCAGCTCTCGCTATCAAGCTTGAACGCGAGTCGGGGAGGGCGGTGACCTGTGAGGAGCTTAGACCTGATGTTGACTGGGCATATTTGCGGAACTCCTTGGCTGAGGCCAAGCAGTCAGCTGCCTGAAGTGGTCGGCAATAGCTCTGAAACACAATCTTTAAACTTGATTAAAAGTCTTCCTGCGGTTGTGAGCCCATTGTGCTCACCAAGCGAAAGCGCTGCCACGACAACCACGAAGAGGTTTCCCGAATGGAACAGGTACATCGCGCAATTCATGAGGCAGTGCTGGAAGCGGGGCCAAAGCAGTTGGCTCACCTGATGGGCATGAGCCACACCGCGCTGCTTAATCGCAGTAACCCGAACGACGACTCGCACCGGCTGAACCTGGAGCAGTTTCTACAGATTCTGGTGCACAGCAAGAACCCTGAGCCACTGCAGCTTTTGGCTGGCGCTCTGGGTTATGTCCTTGTTCCTCAACATAGGCCTGAAGGGGTCAGTCTGATTCAGGCGCTGGTGCACTTGGCTGCCGAGTCAGGTGATGTCTCTCGTGCTGTCCACGACGCCCTTGCGGATGGTCGTGTTACTCAAATCGAGAAGGCAGGTATCCAGAAAGAAATCGGCCATGTGCGGCAGAGTTTGCTGGTACTGGAGGAGTCGGTGAAGGCGGCTTGAGCAAGCCGAGTGCAGTCTTAAATGGGGCTGATACTCAACTGATTCAGCCAGTCAGCGACCATGAGGTTCCTCACATGGAACAGGCTGTCAGGGCATGACTTGCATTATTTCAAACGGGCGGATGATGAGATTCGCCCGGCTCAGAAAGCAACAAACCCGGCGGGAACCGGGCTCATTAAATCGTCCTGTGCAACCAGGACAACACATCTAACAGAGGCACCTAATCATGGCACACGCAATCCGCAGTGAACAAGTTCGTTCTCGTGTTGGCCTTTCAGCAATGCCACCTGCGCCACCTTATCCGCTTGAAGAGGTTGGCTTTGATATCGGATGCATTGGTTTCTGTGTGCAAGGGATCCATCGCGAGCGTGGCATTAGGCGTTTCCTGACTCACGAGATCGGTCGTTCCGATGCAAAAGTAGCTCTTGAGCTGCTTATTCCTGAAGTCCCAGAGGCCGAGTTGTCTCTTTCTGCAAAAGGCTTTTTCAGCCAGGAAGTACCTGAGTTTGAAAGAAAGGCCGCGATCATGAGCTCGATCATTCGAGCGTCGAAATTTGAAGCGCGTCCCGGCAGATTCATTTTAGAGGCGGTGGGTTGGTATGGGCCGGCGGCCAAAGCTCTGGCTGAACCAATCTGGATGCCGGTATGGAGGGCTGACCAATGAAATCGTCACTCATGCAGGTCCTTCAAACTTGCGCTCCAGAACAACACTTCATCAAACCCTCGCAGTTCTATTTGATAGAGGTTTTTGATGGCCGTGGTGCCTATGGATTCGGTTTTGGATTGACAGATGAGCGCGTGGCTCGCGAGTTACTCGAAATCTATGGCAGTGATCTCCTCGGTAGGATTACGAAGTTCTACACGCTAGATGAGCCCCCTGTAGAGGCGCAGGGTGACAAGCAGGCTCGTCGTTTCACTGCCCAGACTCATCGAATTAGCTCGTTGATTAAACGCTGCGTCCACGAGTCGTCGCCTGGGCGCGCCTTTCTGGTCGCGTTTGTTCAGCAGCATCGATCGACTATGCCGCTCAGCCACATTGCGTCCATGTTGGAGCACGCCAAGTACAAGCCTGACTTTGATGAGTTCACTTATATCCCTCTTCATCAGTCGGCGATCGGGAGGGCTTACCCATGAGCAGCGAGCTCGACTCAAAGGCGGTTTTGCCAGGCGCGACGGTTATCGACGAAGCCTACATGTGGCAGTTCACCAACGATCAGTTGGCCTACAAGGCCTGGATCGGCACGGACTTAGTGCAAGAGATTCTGTGGAGCGAGGAGGAGGGGGCACGGGACTGCATGCAAGACGCCAAGTTCGAAGCTTCCCACGCCTGCATGGCTCTCCGCGTGCTGGTGCGCCGTCTTACCGGTATGAACGCTGACATCTTCCGCCAAGCTGTGCAGCAGCGGCAGTTGGAGGTGCTGGTTCTGTGCCCCGAAGTTGATCAGTTTCCGGCAGGGGAGACCGTGCAATGAACACTCGTCTCCAAACGCAAACCGCAGAAAAAGGTCCGGTGTCGGTGATCGCTGGCCCCTGGCCTAGCTACGCGTCGTTCAGATCCCTCCCAGAGCGAGAGCGCTGGGTACTGTATGGCAGCGCCAAAGCGTACCGTGAGGCGTTGGAAGACCAAGGCCTGATCATGGCAGAGGGTTACGACGATTTCGTCCGTCGCGTGACCGGGGAGCTTGAGCTGTGAGCAGCACATACGGGTTCATCTACATCATGGGCAGCGAGGCGATGCCTGGGGTTTACAAAGTCGACATGACGGCCTACTCACCTCGACGCCGCGCTATTGAGTTGTCCCGCGGAACTGGAGTTCCTGCTGAGTATCAGGTGCTCTTTTATGGCGAACATGACAACGCTCTAGCCTGGGAGCAACTGGTACATACCGCGTTGGCTGATCGGCGCGTTTCTGAAAACCGGGAGTTTTTTCGGGGGCCGTTGGCCGATATTATTCGCACCATTTCCGGGGATGGCGAGTTGCTTTCCGAGTGGCTTTCGGATGAGTCGAAAGAGGCATTGGCGCCTGGCTGTATGAGTTCGCAGCAGCCGCTCTGGTTTGAACAGAACCTGCATAGCCCAGGTTACATCGAGCGGGCTCGGAGGGGGCGACTGTGAGCAATGCAGTCAATGTGGAAAAGGCCACGCCGACGATCTTCTATGCCAAGCAGGCGCCCTACAGCTCGGTCAGCAATGACGTTGTGGCCATGATCATCAATCCAGATGCCCTGGCTATTTGGACTTACCTGCAGACCCGCTCCAGTGACTGGAAGGTGATCGGATCGTACTTGCAGGACAGGTTCTCGATCGGTCGCGAGCGCTACTCGAAGGCCATGGCGTGCCTCAAGGACCTGGGGCTGGTTAGCCATGAAGTCGTGCGCGAGGAGGGTACCGGCAAGGTGCTTGGCCGCCGTGTAATCGTCCACTACGAACCGAACCTACAGGTTTCCGAATATTCGGTTAACCGAAGTGTGGGTTTGCCGAACTGTGGGGAAACCGACAACTACTTAATAAAGGATTCTATTACTCAATCAATAGAGAAAGAACCAACGGTCGCTAATGCTCCCTCGGCGTCGAGGAAGAAGGCTCAGAAGTTCGATCCCCTTACCGCCAAGCCGACCAACGTGAGCGAAAAGGTTTGGGCCGACTGGTGCCAGCACCGCAAGGAGATCCACAAACCGCTGACCGCCAAGAGCTGCGAGCAGCAGGCCGAGGCGCTTGCCAACCATCTAGCACCAGATGCGGTGATCAACCAGTCCATCAGCAATGGCTGGACCGGCCTTTTTCCGGACAAGGTGCTGGCTGGTGCTGGCGCCAAGACTGGTAATCCCTCCGCGTTCAACAACCTGCCCAACCACACCCCTGACATGTATCCGGAGGTGCCGAATGGCCAAGCTAATTTCTAATTTTTGTCGGCAGCCTCGAGTTCGTTTCTTTGATATCGAATGCACGATCCATGGCTCGGTGAATAGTTCTGAGACGGAGCAGTTCGATGGTTCTGTGCTTGCTCGGGGGTGCAAGCACTGTCACTGGGAGGCCCTGCATACAGCGCCCAAATCGAGTGCGGCGTATACCCAGGCGAGCAGTAGGAAGAAGGCTGAAGACCTCAATAGGTTGCTCGTAGGGGCTGGTATTGCACCACGGTTCCAAGGGTGCACATTCGACAGTTACAGGACCGCTGCAGGGGACGCAGGTATGGCCAAGGCCCTCAATGCATGCAAGGACTACGTTGCTCGGTTTTCCGATAACTACGCCGCCGGTCGATCGCTCGTCCTTTCCGGAAACGTTGGCAACGGAAAAACCCATCTTGCTTGTGCGTTGGTTCAGGCCGTTATTCGTGAGCATGGCGCCCAGGCTGTGATTACCACGGCAGCTGAGATCATTCGTGTTTTCAAAGGGGCGATGGATCGAGGTGCCGAGTATTCAGATCGCGATGTTCTCAGCGAGCTATCGGGTTTCGACTTGCTCGTGATTGATGAGCTTGGAGCCCAAAGCGGTAGTGCTTACGAACTGGGCGTTTTGCATGAGGTTATCGATCGCCGTTATCAGTATGTTTTGCCAACGGTGGTGGTGTCGAATCTGGCTACTGCAGATCTTGCTCGTTACATCGGAGATCGGGCGCTGGATCGCCTTCGCCAAGCTGGCGGCCAGGCAGTCGGGTTTACCTGGGCATCAGCGCGAGGTGCTGTATGACACGAGAACTGTTTAGCGATGAGGCAGAGCACGCTCTGTTGGGCGCCATGTTATTGGACTCCGACTTATTCGACTCCATCACCGCCCAAGTGCAGGTGTCGGACTTTCATGACCCTGAGAATGCTGCGCTGTTTCAGACCATGATCGGCTGTCACGCGGCAGGCTGTCCCGTTGACCCTGTAACGCTGCATGACTTCTCCGAGTACTTACCAAGCGGCACCCGCACCATGGCCTATGCGGGCGAGCTGGCGCGTAACACGCCAAGCACTGCTAACTGGAAGGCCTACGCCAAGGTCGTGACAGAACGCGCCGTTCTGCGCCGCCTGGTTGATGCTGCCGACGCAGTGCGCGAGCTAGCAACCGAGAACCGACCGGTCGCCGAGATCATTGCCAACGCCCAGCAGGCAATGGCGGATCTGCGAGACCTGCAAACCGGTGAACCGGACTACAAACGCATGGATGAGGTAGTGACGCGCAACATCGACATAATCGACTCCAAGTTCAACGGCGCGCTGCAATCTGGTTTGTCGACCGGGCTGGTGGATCTGGACAAGCTGATCCGCGGCCTACGGAAAAAGACAGTCACCATCGTGGCCGGGCTTCCGGGGAGTGGTAAAACCACGCTCGGCCTGCAAATTGCCCAGCACATCGCGTGCAGTGGCTCCGGCGTCGGTATGGTTTTCTCGTTGGAAATGCCGGAGGAAGAACTGGGCAACCGTGCGCTCGCTTCAATTGGCGGCATCGACCTGAGAAAACTTGATGACGGTCAGCTGCAGGATGATGACTGGCCACGACTGACTTCGGCCGTGAGCAAAATCCTCGATAAGCCTCTGTTCGTTTGCGACAGATCTGGACTGACCGTGGCGCGCATCCGCAGTATCGCCCGCCAGGTTCAGCGCGCCCAAGGTCTCGACGTGGTCGTGATCGATTACATCGGCCTGATCGGCTCCGAGGGCAAGTCGTTCAATCGGACCTCGGAGCTCGGCAAGATCTCCACCGGAATAGTGAACATCGCCAAGGAGCTGGAGGTGCCGGTGATCCTGCTGGCGCAACTCAACCGCGACTCAACGAAGCGCCCAGGTAAGAAGCCCATCGCTTCCGACCTTCGCGACTCAGGTCAAATCGAGGCGGACGCCCACTGTATCATCCTCGTCCATCGCGACAACGACTCGGAGGAGGGCCAGAACGGTGTTACCGAACTGATCATGCCTAAGTGCAGACATGCGCCGGTAGGATCTTGCCTAGTTCAGCAGCAGGGTCAGTTCGCCCGTTTCGTCAACTTCACCGGTAACCGCGGACCATCGAACGAGGAGGTTGAGATGGGTCGTGGATTTGTCAGTAAGTACAAGTCGTCAAACCATTCTCGGAGTGGTGAATGATGAGCAATGTAACGGCGGCACTACCGCGTAAGAGCCTGAGCTCAGTCGAGTGTAAGTTCCTGAAGGTCGGCAACCGGATGCTGCTGGAACAAACCAATGGCCGGATCGCTTCGGCGGCCCTGATGGATATCGTTGCCGATTGGCACAGTACCCGGGCGAACATCGGTTTCGAGCAGTTCGCCAAGAACTGGATCGCCGAGGGCAACGCCAAGAACAAACACGCCAACAAGCTACTGCGAGAGCTGTTCGGCCTTGATCAAGATCCGACCCCGCGGAGGGCTGCATGAAGAAGCGAACGTATATCGACAAGCCCTTGGGGGACACTGAGTACATGCTCGAACAATGGGGCTGGTGGCGAATGGATGGAATGGGTGTGCCGCGCTACACGTCGTCTTTGTATGCCCTGATGAGGGACAATGTGCCGTCGGAGGGGGGCGTGAAACAGTACGTGATCACCGACGACTTGGCTCTGGCCGTAGATGGTGCTGTTGGCAAGCTGAGCAAGCGTGACGAGCAGATGGGAGGATTTATCTGGCTGTACTACGGCGCGAAGTGGCCGGCACTCCGGGTCGGTCGTGAGAATGGGATTAGCGAGGCGAAGGCCAGGGAGGTTATCAAGGCCGGCGTAGCTTGGATCGATTGCGCGCTGGAGCAATTCCGAGATGCTGCGTAAAAAGTTCTTTCCTCGCGGATAAACACCTGTTTTCATGGCAGCGTGTTTAGCTTTTCAAGCGCGACACCAAACAGAAAGCCCGGCCCTTGAATCGGGCTTTTTTGTGTGGTTAATTTGGCGACCATTGACAAGCAAGGATAGGCACATGAGTCGCTTCGGAATGCTCGTTAGACAGTTTCGTGCTAGTGATAAGCGTCTTGCGGATCAGGCTGACTATTTAGTCCTTCATGCCGAAGAGCTGGCTGAAGACTTTGGCTTGTGGCTGTCTCAGACCGAGAGTGGCCAAACAGATCCACTTTGTCAGCCCATCGAGGTTAAGGCGGTAGGGCACTACCTGGATGATGAGGGCGAGCCTGCCTACAACGATAATCTCCTTACTGGAGAGATTGGCGACACCTTGAACTTCGCGCTTGAGTTCAAGTTGGCTGATGTCGAGATTTCGAAGGTTCCGAGCATCATTCGGCTGCCGCTCACGATGGTGGTAGCTGAGGACGGTGTAAAGGTGAGCGTCAGCGAAACAGCGCGAGAGTTTGGTTACAAGCGCACTAGAACGCCTGAGTTTTTGTTCGATGACCTGTATGCAATTTGCCAGAAAACGCTGGCTGTTTAAGTGAGCGCTTTCCAAAAGAGCCCCGCCAAGTGCGGGGCTTTTTGTTTTCGCTGGCATGTTGTATATGTGATGGCTCTTCAATGTCATCAAGGATAGACAGCATGTCGGACGCGCCTAAGCAACAGCTATCAAGGCAGGAAAAACTGAGTCGATCGCTGGCTGATTCGTTGTACGTGAAGCAAGAGTGGGAAGGCAGAAGTATTGATCCACTGCTTCAGTCCGTCGTTCACAACACAAATATCTATCAGTCAAACGAGCATGAGATCACGCTTACTGTTGGCGGAAATCTGATATCTGGGATTCTAATTTCAGGCAACGCTTTTATGGATCTCTGGGCGGACGAATTTGCCGCTGTTTTCACTAAAGAGAATGGGGTTGCTGATCAAGTTAGAGATCTGTACTTGAACTGGAGGGTTGATCCCGATGAGTTGCTTAGGGATCCGCAACCGCCTCAGTTCATTCATCTAAAGGCCGCTGAAATTTACTCTACAAACGGTCGGCCAATTCTCGCGGGCGGTTCGCTCTGGAGAGGCAAGCTATCTGGAGTGGACGGTTTTAACCTTGGTCGGTTGGTTTTTAATCTGTAAAGCACCGGCCCTATGCACCCATTGTAAGCCTCGGCAATCGCCGGGGCTTTTTCATTTGCGCTCCCCGAAAGGGAGGAATCGAGTATGTCCAACATGCCAGAAAAGAACCCCGACCTATGGGCGGCAGCGCTGGCATGGTTTGCGGCCCATCAGCCGCAAATCTATGCAGGTGGTACGGCCGCCATTGTTGCCGTATTCCGCGTGATCTATGGCGGTGGCAGCAGACGCAAGATGGTGCTGGAAGCTGTCATCTGCGGCCTGATCGGTTCCAGCCTTATTCCGCTGCTTGAGTACTTCACGCTCCCGGCCAACCTGGCCACCTTCGCTGGCTGCATGGTCGGCTTTGTTGGAGTAGAGAAGCTGAGGGACTACTCCGATCGGTTCATGAGCCGCAAGGCCGAGGGCTGATCCGCGCCACGTTTTCGAACGCGCCAAATCGTGGCGCGATAGCTCAGAAAATTGATGTTGTCTGTGGATAGTTCGAAGTATTTCCACCTTTTGATTGTGGCTAGAACCTAGGCACTTGACGGAGTGCATCCCAAACAAATGCCGATACGATCATTGACCCTACAGAAAGTACGAAAACCTTGGCAATTACCGACGACTTGTCTTTGAGCGTTTGAAATGTCCATGCGAGGTTAGCAGCGGCGAGAGCGACAGTTGCTCCAATCACAAAACAGCCAGCAATCGTTTTCGCAGCCGGAGGCAAGTAATAGGTCGCATCGTAGAGTCTTGGTATGCCGAGCAGCATTGCTATGCATATGCCCATATTTCTCAAGCTATCAAAGATAGTTTTTGTATCATCTGGCGTGCCGAAGACTCTTTGAATTATCGGTCGAGCTTTGCCATCCTGCGGCTTGGAGGGAGGGATGTCCGATGTGTTCTGTTTCGGTAAGGAGCGAGGATTTTTGACTGCCTCTAGAGGCTCATTTGCTGACATTCATGGGGCTCTTGTGGAATTGTTGATCGGTGCATGCATCCTGCGATTGCTGCTCTTGCCGCGACGATGTCATTGCTGAGAAACAGAAATCCACAGATAGCGGCACTATGGCATCATTTCAAGCTCAAGGTGACTCATGGACAGGCCATACCCTCCAGCGTCATTGCTTGAGCTATCCGACTTCGGTATGCGCCTGATACCAGCCCCCGAAGTGTGGGAATGGCTCCAAGCCGAGATCATCGCCGACACCGGCAGCATCCACAACGAAGACCATGCCCACCTACTGGATGCAGACATCCGGGTCATGTGGGCCTCGTCGAGCTTCGAGAAGCAGGGCCGCATAGTCCTCGGCCAGGCTGAGCAAGTAGCGTTCCGCGCTGGTGGTTGGCAGAAGGCCCGGATGGAGCAGCAGATGTGTGACTGGTTCGGCGATGTGCCGGCTTTCATCATCACCCTGGCTGCCGACTACTGCGCCCAGTGTTCCGACGCTGACTTCTGCGCCCTGGTTGAGCACGAGCTCTACCACATTGCCCAGGTGACCGATAAGTACGGCCAGCCAGCTTTCACTCAGGAAGGCGCACCCAAACTGAAGCTGCGCGGACACGATGTTGAAGAGTTCGTCGGAGTGGTCCGCCGCTATGGTGTGAGCCCTGACGTTCAGGCGCTGGTAGACGCTGCAAACAATCCTGCTGAGGTGGGGAAATTGAACATATCGAGGGCCTGCGGAACCTGTCTGCTCAAGTCGGCCTGATCCTTGACAGGACCTTGACGGAATAAACCCATATGGCAGCCCTGAAAGATGAGGTGAAGCGCTTCATTGTGCAGGCGTTGGCCTGCTTTGATACGCCCACGCAGGTAGTGCAAGCGGTCAAGGAAACCTTCGGGCTTGATGTAACCCGCCAGCAGTGCGAGTTGTACGACCCCACCAAGTATGCCGGACGTGATCTTGGAGTGAAGTGGCGGACGGTCTTTGAAGATACCCGCAAGCGCTTTCGAGAGGACACGGCTGATATTCCGATTGCCAACCGCGCGTTTCGCCTCCGTGGCTTGGCCCGGATGGCCGAGAAGGCCGAGAACATGCGCAACCTTGCCCTGACTGCCCAGCTTTACGAGCAGGCCGCCAGGGAGTGCGGCGATATGTACGTCAATCGCAAGATCGAACCCGATAAGCCCCTGGGCTCCCAGGCGGACCAACAGTACGCCGTTGCTGAGTACAAGCTGGAGCCAGACGAGAATGTCCCCGCTACCCCGCACCTATGAGGCGCCGGTAAGGCTGACGCCAAAACAGGCGAACATTTACGTGTGGGGCTTTCAGCGTAATGCGCGGTTCCGCGATGCCGTGTGTGGTCGCCGATTTGGTAAGACCTTCCTCGGCAAGGCAGAGATGCGCCGCGCGGCCCGTCTGGCTGCGGAGTGGGGCGTAAGCGTCGAGGATGAAATCTGGTACGCCGCCCCGACACAGAAACAGGCTCGCCGGGTCTTCTGGCGCCGGCTCAAGCAGGCTATCCCCCGTGAGTGGCGTGAGTGCAAGCCGAACGAGTCGGACATGCTGATCACGCTCAAGAGCGGGCACCTGATTCGCTGTGTCGGCTTGGAGAACTACGACGATCTGCGCGGTTCTGGTTTGTTCTTCGTCCTGGTAGACGAATGGGCGGACTGCAAATGGGCAGCGTGGGAAGAGGTCCTACGGCCAATGCTGTCGACCTGCGAGTACGTAATCCCAGGTGTCGGCAAGTGCAAGGGGGGCCACGCGCTACGCATTGGCACTCCGAAGGGATTCAACCACTGCTACGACACTTACCGCGACGGCCAGCAGGACGGCGAACCAGACCACAAAAGCTGGCTCTACACCTCGCTCCAGGGCGGCAACGTTCCGGCCGAGGAGTTGGATGCTGCGCGCCGCAAGATGGACCCTCGTACGTTCCGTCAGGAGTACGAGGCCAGCTTCGAGAACTATGCCGGGGTCGTGTACTACACGTTTAGCCGCAGCGAATGCCGCACCAGCGAGCGAATCAAGCCAGGTGAAGCCCTGCACATCGGCATGGACTTCAACGTCATGAAGATGGCTGCGGTTGTGTACGTGGTGCGCGATGACCTACCGCTGGCTCTGGATGAGTTCCACTCTGTGCGCGACACGCCGGAGATGATCGAGAAGATCAAGGCGCGCTTCCCTGGGCATGGCATTGCGGTCTACCCCGACGCCAGCGGCCAAAACACCAGCAGCAAAAATGCTAGTGAGTCGGACCTGTCCCTTTTGCGAAAGGCTGGGTTTACGGTCGTTGTGGACAGCCAGAACCCAAGCGTCAAAGACCGGGTGAACTCGGTCAATGCGATGTTCATGAACACGTACGGTGAGCGCCGGCTGATGATCAACATCGACCAGTGCCCACAGCTCACCCTCTGCCTCGAGCGGCAGACCTACAACGACAAGGGCGAGCCTGACAAAGATCCGAAGAAGGGGCACGACCACATGAACGATGCTGCTGGCTACTTCATTGCCAAGCGTTATCCGATCAAAGCGATCGTCACCTCTATCAAAATGGGATACGCCCGATGAGCAACGACGTCTCCTTCAAGCGGGCGGACTACATCGAGGCTCTGGGCCGCTGGGCGACAGTCCGCGATGTCTGTGCCGGCCAGCACCGGGTTGTCGACCGGCTGCCGTACATCAACGCGCATGACAAGTCGCCAGAGAACCAAGACCGTAACCGGGCCTACCGCGAGCGCGCAGTGTTCAAGAATGCCACCGGGCACACCCGAAACGGCTTGCTGGGCCTAGCGTTCCATAAAGACCCGACACTGGCGGTATCGAAAAAGCTGGAGTACCTGCAGGACAACGCCAACGGCTCCGGCGTGAGCATCTACCAGCACTCCCAGGGCACGCTTGAAAAGGTGCTGGAGGCTGGAAGGCACGGCCTCTATGTCGACTATCACCAGGACGACGGCATCGGTGGCCACTCGGTGATCCTGTCCTACTGCGCTGAAGACATCATCAACTGGCGTACCGGGATGGTGAATGGTCACAGCGTGTTGACCCTGGTGGTGCTGCGAGAGGCGCCGGAGGAGGCAGACGGCTTCGGCTTCAAGGTGATTGAGCAGTATCGAGAGCTGGCATTGGAGCCTGATGGCTTCGTCTGCCGAGTCTGGCGTCGATCTGGCCCGAAAGGCGGCGGCCCGCTGGCTGTCGTTGAGGAGTTCAGGCCTGAAGGCGGCGCCGGGCGCCTCAAAGAGATCCCGTTCACTTTCGTCGGCGCCCAGAACAACGACCCGACCATTGATGAGTCGCCGCTCTACGACATCGCCATGATCAACCTGGGCCACTACCGGAACAGTGCCGACTATGAAGACAGTGTCTTCTGGTGCGGCCAGGCCCAGCCGTGGATCTCCGGCTTGGATGAGCAGTGGCGCGATTGGATGGAAAAGAACGGCGTCTATGTCGGCTCCAGGGCGCCGATGATGCTGCCTGCTGGTGGTTCCTTCGGGTATGCGCAGCCCCTGCCCAACACGCTGGTGAAGGAGGCCATGGCCGACAAGAACCAGATGATGATCGAGCTGGGCGCTCGCATGGTCGTGGCGTCTCTATCGTCCAAGACGGCAACCGAGGCCCGCGGCGATCAGTCTGCATCGACTTCGGTCCTTGCCGGGTGTGTGGCCAACGTCAGTGAGGCCTACACCAGAGCGCTCATGTGGTGCTGCTCCTACATGGGCATCACTGACAAGAAGGTCACCTACCAGGTCAACCAAGAGTTTGTGGAGCTGACAGCTGATCCGCAGATGATCACCGCGCTCGTTGGGCTCTGGCAGAACGGTGGATTCGCGAAGGCTGACCTGCGGGCCTATTTGCGCAAGCTGGGGCTGATCGCTCCTGAGCGCACGGACCTGCAGATCGATGGCGAGCTGCAGGAGCAGGGCGACGGCCTGGGCCTGGACGACGAGGACGAGCCAAATGGCGGCAAATCAAGCAATCCTTGACGCCACGATCCGGCACGCGGTCTTTCTCGAGAAACTGAAGGCGGGGGAGGTGAGCAAGTTCGCTCCCTTCCTCAAGGAGATTGATCGTTCGATCCGGGATCGGCTCACCAGATCGGACATGACCGAGTACAGCGTCAAGCGCCTGGAAGCGCTGCTGAAGGAGGTCGATAGCCTGCTGCTGGGCATCTTCGACCGCTACAGCACGCAACTGAACCTCGACCTGGTCGACATCGCCAACTATGAGGCGGAGTTCGAAGCCGCCAGCCTTGCCCGGTCCGCGCCGGTTGGCGTATCGCTGGATGTGGCGGCGCCCACTGTTGCCGCTGTTCGTACTGCGGTCCTGACAAACCCGCTCAGCGTGCGCGGCACTGGTGGCGGGAAGCTGCTGAAGGCCTTCATCAAGGGCTGGACCACTGCCGAGCGCGAGCGCGTCACAGGCACGATCAGGCAGGGTTTCTTCGAAGGACAGACCAACTTCAAGATTATCCGCAACATCCGCGGTACCAAGGCGGCCGGCTACAAGGACGGCATCCTGGCCACGACCAGCCGCAATGCCAGTACAGTGGTGCACACCGCGATTCAGCATGTGTCGTCACAGGCGCGGATGGAGGTAGCCAAGGCCAACACGGACATTGTGTCCGAGGTCGAGATGGTCGCCACGCTGGACAGCAAGACCAGCCAGACCTGCCGATCGATGGATAAGCGACGGTTTCCGGTCGACTCCGGGCCCCGGCCGCCGTTTCACCCGAACTGCCGGACAACCTTCGTCCTCATCACCAAGCTGAGCGCGGCTTTCGCCAAGGGTGCTACCCGGGCCTCTGTCGGTGATGGCGGGCCCCAGCAGGTCAGTGCAAGCCTGGACTATTACCAGTGGCTTCAGCAGCAGCCGGCGGCGTTTCAGGACGTGGCAATCGGGCCTGTCCGGGGCAAATTGTTCCGGGAGGGCGGATTGACCGTGGAGCGGTTCGCAGAGCTGCAGCTTGATCGCAACTTTGCACCATTGACCTTGGCTCAAATGAAGGCGCTTGAACCGCTTGCGTTCGAACTTGCGGGGATCTGAGCTAGGATGCTCGCACTTATCAAGGAGCGATCATGGACCCAGCTATTCAGGTGAAAATTGAAGAGGCACTGAAGGGGTTGTTCTCCGCGGTATCCCTGCTCCAAGAGGCTTACCCGGGCAAGCCATTCACTCCTGATGGCCGGCTTGTTGGCGACATTGGCGAGGTTGTTGCCAGTCTGGCCTACGCCTTGACGCTAAATGAAGGCCTGACCAAGCATCACGATGCAATTACTGATGATGGTCGGAATGTTCAGATCAAAACCACCTTCGGCACCAGTCTTACATTCCCTGTGCATCATGTGCCTGACTACTACCTCGGTATTCGAATGAATCGAGATGGCACATTCGAGGAGATCTACAACGGACCGGGTCATATGATTGAGGCACAGCTGTCAGGACGAAAACCCACGAAAACTGGGTTGCATGGAGGTTTGATGGCGATGCTCAAGCGCATCAACCAGTTAGTTCCAGACTCTGAGCGAATACCCAAACGTTAAACGCTGAACAAAGCCCGGCCATGAGCCGGGTTTTTTTATGCCTGCAAAGCGGGCAACACATACCCAAGGGGTGCATCAACGTGGCAGAAGAAAACGAAATCGACCTGGAAAACCCCGCAGTCAAGGCCGCTATCGCGACTGCTGTTGAGGCATCCGTTTCTGGGTTGAAAACCAAGAACTCCGAGCTGCTGGGCAAGCTGAAGGAAACCACAGGCAAGCTGACCCAGTTCGAAACCCAGTTCGAAGGCATCGATATCGACGCCGTCAAAGGACTGCTGAGTCGTGCCGGCCAGGATGAAGAAACCAAGTTGCTGACTGAAGGCAAGGTGGACGAAGTCTTCAACCGCCGCACCGAGCGCCTGCGTGGCGACTACGACAAGCAACTGAAGACTGTCACCGCGCGCGCCGAGAAGGCCGAGGCATTCGCCGCTAAGTTCCAGGGCAAGGTCCTGGGCGATTCGGTACGCGGCGCGGCACTGAAGGCCGGCGCTCTCCCTGAAGCAACCGACGACATCATCCTGCGCGCCAAAGGCGTGTTCACCCTGAACGAAGAGGGCGAAGCCGTTGCCGTTGATGAATCTGGCGAGATCGTTCTCGGCAAGGACGGCAAGACCCCTCTGACACCGCTCGAATGGGCGGAGTCTCTGCGCGAAAGCGCACCTCACCTGTGGCCAAGGGCCTCAGGCACACAAGCCCCGGGCGGGGGTAGCGGCCAGGCTGCATTCAAGCGCTCCGAAATGACCGCCGAGCAGAAGCGCGACTACCAGCGCAAGCACGGCCAAACCGCGTACCTCGCATTGCCCAAGTAAGGGGATTCATCCATGCCAACCACTGTTAACAGCGACCTGATCATCTACAACGATGAGGCGCAGACCGCATACCTGGAGCGTGTCCAGGACAACCTAGACGTGTTCAACGCATCCTCCAATGGTGCAATTGTCCTCGACAACGAGCTGATCGAAGGTGACTTCCGCAAGCGCGCCTTCTACAAGATCGGCGGCTCGCTGGAACACCGCGACGTCAACTCCACCGGCAAGGTGACCGCCAAGAAAATCGGCGCCGGCGAGGCTGTTGGCGTCAAGGCTCCGTGGAAGTACGGCCCCTACCAGACCACCGAAGAGGCGTTCAAGCGTCGTGGCCGTCCGGTGGACGAGTTCTCCCAGATCATCGGCGCCGACGTGGCGGATGCGACCCTGGAAGGCTTCATCCAGTACGCCACCGCTGCGCTGCGGGCCTCGATTGGCTCCAACGCCGGCATGGTGGTCACCGCCAACATCGAAACTGACGGCAAAAAGACCCTGACCCGCGGTATGCGCAAGTTCGGCGACAAGTTCGGCCGCATTGCCTTGTGGGTCATGCACTCCAGCGCCTACTTCGACATCGTCGACGAGGCCATCACCAACAAGATCTACGAAGAAGCCGGCGTTGTGATCTACGGCGGCCTGCCGGGCACCCTTGGCAAGCCGGTACTGGTAACCGACACCGCGCCTGCGGACGTGATCTTCGGCCTGCTGCCGAATGCTGTGGTCATCACCGAGTCCCAGGCCCCGGGTTTCCGTTCGTACCCTGTGAACGATGAAGAGAACCTGGGCATCGGCTACCGCGCCGAGGGCACCGTGAACATCGATGTTCTGGGCTACAGCTGGAAGGAGTCTGCTGGTGGTGCCAACCCAACCCTGGCCGCCGTAGGCTCGGCTGCCAATTGGGCCAAGCACGCGGACAGTAACAAGGTCACCGCCGGCGTGATGATCACGCTGACCCCTACGCCACCGGCTGGTGGTTGATACCTACCCCTGGAAGCGGTCAGCAATGGCCGCTACGGAGATTTCCATGGAACTGATTTACACGAACCAGCTTGAAGGCTTCGATCCGGACAAGCGGTACCGGACTGCGAGCCTGTTTCGCGGCATCGAGCGCGATGCGACGGCGGTGGTGGTCGTTGGCGACTATCCGGAAATTGTCACTGCCTATGAGGCAGCGGGTGTTGATGTTTCGGTCGTAGAGGCCCCAGCCGTACCTGTCCCAAGCGCCAAGGAGCCTGCATCTGGTGAGCTGGCAGACGAAGTTGCAAAGCTGCGAGCTGAAAATGGCGCGGTCATTCTCCTGCTTGATGGTCTGGATGCTGGCGAAATCCAGCAACCTGGATCTGGCGAGCTGGCTACCCGCTTGTTTGAATCGCTGGGCATCATCCATGCCTCAGTCGGCGAGCTGACAGCTGAGCGCGATGGCTTGCTCCTGACTGTCGACGCACTGCGCGGCGAGGTCGAAGCTCTGAAGAAGGTCGCACCTGCGCCGCAAGCTGATGACGCTGGCGAAATCGCGGCGTTCAAGGCCAAGCTTGACGCAGCGAACGTGCAGTACCGGGCCAACGCCTCGAAGGAATCGCTTGAAAAGCTCATCGCTGAGCTGCCCAAGGCCTGATACTGCTGGCTGCCGGTGATCCGGCGGCCAATCCTCCACCCATTCCAGCGAGTTGACGCATGACACTCATCATCGAGGACAGCACCGGGAAGCCTGACGCCGAAAGCTACGCATCCGCCGAGGATCTGGCCCTGTACGCTGTGAAGTTCGGCGTCACCATCCCCGCTGAGGTGCCTGCCCAGGAAGCGCTGCTTCGCCGGGCTGCTCTGGCAATGGATGGCATGACCTGGAAAGGGCGCAAGACCAACGGCGAGCAGGCTCTGGCCTGGCCGCGCCGGGAAGTGCTGCTGGATCAGGAGATCAAGCCCAATAACTACCTGCCGGCGCGTATTCAGTACGGCCAGATGGCCCTAGCTGCGGAGATCCATCAGGACGATATCGACCCGATCGAGAAACGCAAAGGCGCGGTGACTCTGGAGCGTGTCGAAGGTGCGGTAACTCGTGAGTACGCCTCCATCCCGAACACCAGTGGCCGACTACTACCGGCGGCGCCGGACCGGCCGAGCGCGACACAGTTTGCCGACTACCTACAACGCCGCGGGTTATTTACGATGCGGGCCTAAATCAAATCTTCTCCATTTGCTGTGTTTTATAATGGATATAAACATTGGCTAAATCTCCGTCGCCGCTAGCGGACACGAGGTCAGTCAAAGTGGCAAGGTCCTTTAAGTCGGACGGAACGCAGTGTTGAGCAAGGTGGGCTATCAGTTCGTTGGTGAGTCCCTCTGCATCCGTTCCAGCCAATACGGTGCGAATTGCCTGTATTAGGGCAACTCTCGCTGGGCATTCGTCGACTCTACTGAAGTCTGCCAATGCATCGTTTAGGTTCTCGGCAGCCTCAATCAATAAAAATGCTTTTTCGCCATTAGTCATCAAAGGTCCTTTTGGGGTAGCCAAATGGCATTCTACGAAGAAATGGCCGTTACGGCTCTGGAGATGATCACAGCGTTCGGCCAAACCGTGATCATCCGCGACATCAAGCCCGGCGAGTACGATCCTGATACCGACTCGGCCGGCCCTGACACCATCATCGAGCAATCCGCTCAGGGCATCCTGCTCGACTTCACAGGCCTGGAGTTCCAGAACAACAGCCTCATCAAGCAGGGCGACAAGAAGCTCAAGGTCGCAGCCCAAGGGCTAGCGTGGGCGCCTGATCTGCTCAACAAGGTCATCATCCAGGGGCGCACCTGGTCCATCGTTCCGCCGCTGAAAGAGATCAACCCCGCCGGTACGCCGATTCTGTACGAGCTGCAGGTGCGGTCATGAACCGGCCCGAATGACGACGGCAGTTAAGATAAACCCTGGAGTTGCTTGTAAGGCGTAGGCTTCGAAAGGCGGCTTTCGCACTACCTGTATTGATGGGTGGACAACGACTCG
This sequence comes from Pseudomonas sp. B21-059, assembly GCF_026016285.1. NCBI lineage: Bacteria > Pseudomonadati > Pseudomonadota > Gammaproteobacteria > Pseudomonadales > Pseudomonadaceae > Pseudomonas > Pseudomonas sp. B21-059. The sequence continues at coordinate 2,307,109 of NZ_CP087201.1, forward strand.
ATGCCGTAATAGCGTTGTGCCTTTATCTTCCGGCTGTGAGTAAAGTATATGGATATGCGCGGTATTGTATTTGCTGTTGGCGCGGCTGTTTTCTTTTCAGTTGCTGCACATGCAGAGACTGACGTCAAAAAAGAGATCATTGATCGCTGCAAATCACAGATGGATAAGTACGGATCAGTGATGGTGAAAGCCTGCGTTGACCAAGATCTAGAAGCGGTCGCAGGCCTTAAGCAAATCCCAGATGAGCATAAGAAGACCGTTGCACGCTGCATGAAGCAGATGCGTAAGTACGGTTACAGTATGGTGAAAGCATGCGTCGACCAGGACCTTGAGGCGGCGAAGGCCTTAGGTGAGTACTGAGTCGCTACTCTCTTATGCGATGACCTCCACTATTCGAAAGCCCGCCTCCAAGCGGGCTTTTTTACGCCTGATGATCAGGGAGGAGTTTAGTCATGTCTTCGCATTACACGGGCAGGAACGGCAGCTTCGCCGAGAACATCCGCCAGTTCGCCGAGCAGGCCCAGGCCGGCATTGACGCCACCTTTCGCGAGATCGTGATCGAGATCGGCAGCAGCGTGATTCGCATGTCTCCGGTGGGTAATCCGGAGATCTGGGCGGCCAACGTGGCACACCGCGCAACCAATACACGCGCAGCCGACGACTACGACTTCAAGGTCTCGGTGCGCAACACGCTGATCAACCTGGACGAAAGCAACTTCACCAAGGCCGGCAAGCTGCGCCGCGGTGTGAAGTACGCCAAGCCCCTGACCAAGACCGAGCGCGACCAGAACTTCAACGTGAACGGCCTGGTCGCCGGCAAGGACTATATCGGCGGCCGCTTCCGGGGGAACTGGCAGTTTTCGATCGATACGCCGGCCGACGGCACGCTGGATCAGATCGATCCTTCTGGTGGTGTGACTCTGGCCAAGCTGCGGCTGCAGATCGGGCAGCTGACCGTCGGCCAGACAGCCTACATCGTGAACAACCTGCCTTATGCGGTGCCGCTCGAGTACGGGCATTCCAAGCAGGCCCCCGGCGGCATGGTTCGAATCACGCTCGCCAGGTTCCAGCAGATCGTCGACGAAGCCATCAGGAACAACCAGGTATGAGCCATAACGTGATCGCCACGATCTACCAGGTCCGGGTTATCGCCTGGGCGAAAGCCAGGGTTCCGCCGCTGAAAGTGGTCGTCGAGAACGAGGCCTACACGCCAAAGGACGGAGAAACCTACCTCCGTGCCTACACGCTGCCGGCGGATACTGCGAGCAACACCCTGGGCGGCGATCACCGGCTGTACACCGGCGTCTTCCAGGCCAGCGTAGTAGTGCCATCGGGCAAGTACCGCGGTCCGGCCGGCGGCCTGGCTGACGAGATCAGCGCGCTGTTTCCGCTGTATGAGCGAAGCGAGAAGGGCGGCCTGACAGTGGTCACCATGACGCCACCAGACCAGGGCCCAGGCATTCAGGGAGATACCACCTACACCGTGCCCGTGTCCTTCCAGTACCGCGCCGATACCAACTGATCGTCATCACGCTAGAATCGCGTGCATGCAGATTGGGTGATCAGGGTTACGCCATGGATGAAGCAACAAAGGCACGCTTACAGTGGCTGGATGAGTCAGCCGATAACCACGGCTGGAACAATCGAGAGGAAATCAGTGCAAGTGAAAGATGCATCTGCAGCGCCTGTGGCCAGTGGTCTGTTCCAGCTCAAATAACGAGATGGTACGAAGACAAGCATGCTTGTTGCCCTCACTGTGGACTGGCCGGCGTTGTCGTTGGGTCCAAGTCTGGACTGCCACTTGAAGAGTACGAAGGCTGCCGATTTCCTGAGTAGCGCTTCTGCTCCATAAATCGCCCATCGGGCAACCTTACAAACCCGCCATTGAGCGGGTTTTGTCATTTCTGAAGAGAGGAAACACCCAATGGGCTACAAAATTCCCAATGGCGGCACCTTCCATCATGCCGCAACTTACGCAACTGCCCTGGCGTTCACTGCGATCACCAACGCCAGCGAGGCAGTGGCCACCGTGGCGAACGCTGATCTGGACGTCGGCGATATCGTGTTGCTGACCTCAGGCTGGAGCCGGCTGGACAACAAGGTGGTGCGAGTGAAGGCAGCCACAGAGTCGGCGATCACCCTGGAGGGTGTCGACACCAGCAACACGGAGCTTTTCCCTGCTGGCAACGGTGCGGGCACCATGAAAAAGGTTTTGACCTGGGTGCAGATCCCGCAGGTCACTGACATGAACTTCTCTGGCGGAGAGCAGAACTACCTCGATGTAGTGTTCCTGGAGGATGACCAGGGCAAGCAGATCCCGACCGACAAGTCAGCGGCGAGCATTGTGCTGACCATCGCTGACGATCCGGCCCAGCCGTTCAATGCGATTCTGATGGCGGCCGACGCCGGCAAGAAGGTGCAGGCTACGCGCCTCAACCTCCCGGACAATGACACGCTGCTGTACGGGGCTTACACCTCGTTCTCCAAGCAGCCGGCGGTGTCCCGCAACAACGTCCTAACTCGGACGGTCAACCTGGCGCTGCAGTCCGAGCCAACCCGCTATCTGACCTCGGTGTAACCCATGGCCAAGTTCTCGCTGATCCAGAACCCAACCTTCAGGGCCGACGTGCTGATCCCGCAGTTGGGCGGCGAGCCGGTGAAGGTGGGGTTCGAGTTCAAGTACCTGGACCGGACCGGCCTGGCCGAGCTCTACGCTGAGTGGGGCGAGCGCCACAAGGCCCTGGGGTTGAAGGCTGACGAGATGGACCTGAAAGCCTTCACTGCAGCTCAGATCGACCTGCAGGTGGATCAGGTGAAGGCAGTGGTGGCCGGCTGGGACTTCGAAGAAGAGTTCAACGACCAGAACATCCGCATCCTTGTCACCTCGATTGTCTCGATACCCAGCGCGGTATTGGCGGCCTATTCCGAAGCGTTCAACCAGGCCCGCCTGGGAAACTCCTAAACGCCGCGCGCGCACTCTACGAGCAAGGGCCTTCGGCTGAAGAGCTGAAGACCTTTGGCTTTCTGGTGGGCGATCTTACCGGCCAGGACTGCGAGGTCTGGCCAGACAACTGGCCGGCCTTCAGCGTCTTCGAGGCGATGAGCACTCAGTGGCGGGTCGGCGCGTGCGGCGCTACCGGCCTGGACTACGGCGTCCTGCCGAGCGTCATCCGAATGTGTGGCGTGCCGGCTGGCTCCAGGCAAAGCATTTTCAGTGACATCCGGCAGATGGAGGCCGAGGCCCTGGCCGTAATGGCTGAACAGAGAGACAACAAATGAGCACTACCTTCGCTTCGCTTGGCATTGCGGTTGAGTCGTCTCAGGCGGTCAAGGCTGCCGATGACCTGGATAAACTGGTCGACGCGGCCGAAGGGGCAGAGAAGGCCGTCGATGACCTTGGCAAGGCAGGGGAGGGCCTGGCCAACACCGGCAAGAAGATCAGCCAAGCTGAGGCTGAGGCCGCCCAGGGCATCGATAAAGCTACCAGCGCGAAGGAGCGCCAGGTCGACGCGAGCCGCAAGGCCGGGACAAGCGCCGCCAGCGAAATCGCCATCATCAGCCAGCTCGACAGGGCGATGACCGGCAACATCGATAGCATGGAGAAGCTGGTCCAGGCAGAGGGATTGCTTGAGCGGGCCCGCAAGGGCGGCCTGGTCACCATTGAGCAGCAAGAGGCCTATCAGGAGCGCCTCGGCAAATCCTTCGACAAGATCGAGAAAGCCGAAGCCAAGGAGACGGCGCAGAAGCAACGCCTGATCGACGCCGAGAACCGGCAGATCGAGGCACTGAAGCGCACGGTCAATAGCATCGATCCCCTGAATGTGAAGCTGGCCAAGTTGGAGGCGCAGGAAAAGGCGGCGCATGAAGCTTTCCGTCTTGGCGCAATCAACGCGGAGCGCTACAGCGAGGCTCTGGCGAAGGTCGGCAAGGATCGGGCCGGCATCACTGCTACAGAGGGCGCATTCGACAAGCTGAAGCTCGGTACCCGCCAGGCCCAAGAAAACGTAATGCAGCTGACCAACGCCCTGCAGTCTGGAGATTGGGGGAGTGGCGCACGGGCTGTTGCACAGCTTGGCGCCGGTGCCGGGGCCTCTGCGAGGGGGCTTGCGGCCGCCCTGATACCCGCGGGGCTGCTGGCGGGTGTCATTGGCGGTCTCGGGTATGCCTACTTCGATGCCATGAAGCAGGCGCGGGAGTTCAACAGCGTTATCAATGGCGGTTCCAACGATGCAGGGCAAAGTGTAGCCAGCCTCAAGTCCATGAGTGATTCGGCCGGCGTACTGACCGGCAACTTGGCCGGTGCACGAGAGGCTGTTGTTGCTCTGGCATCCGGTGCCGCAACCAGCGCAGTCCAGATGCAAAACCTGGCCGAGGCCGCAGCGGCGATTGGCGAGGTGACGGGTAAGGGGGCGGGAGATATTGCGATGTCACTGGCTAATGCCGGCGACACTGCAACGGAAGCGGCTTCGAAAATCAGCAAGCAATACGGGTTGCTGACTTATGAGCAGTACCAGGTCATCAAGGCCATCGACGAGCAAGGCGACCACCAGCGTGCGCTGGATACCCTAAGTGAACATCTGAATCAGTCCGCTCAGGAGCGACTGAAAAACTATCGTGGATCGCTGTCTGACATCGAACGTGACTGGGACAGCGTCAAGGAAGCTATCAAGGGTGCTTACGCGCAAATTCGATCCGAGATCTTCCCGGACTTGGCCAAGCAGATTGAGATCACTCAGCGGGTGCTGGATACCCGTAAGGGTGGTGGTGTCGCAGGCGCTGTATCGAATGGGCTTAGTTCTCTCAGCTCCTTCCTTGGGCTGGCTGACGGGGAGAACGACGAATCCACGCCTGCGCTGGAAGCAAAGCTTGCAGCGCTGAAGGCACGGCAGGCGGCCAGTCAGGGTAAGGCGGCGGCAACTGGCGAGGAAACGCGGGCGAATAAGGAGCTGATTGCGGTCCAGAAGGAGCTGGACAAGCAGATGGAGAATTTGAACCCGCTCGCCAAGCGGCAGGAGGCTTACAAAAAACTCGACGATCAGTTCACGACGCTTTTCCGGAGGAGCGAAGAGACAGGGAAAAAGGTTTCGCTATTGGATGGGGTTCAGTACGACGGTAAGAAGTTCTCCGGCGGAGCCTACGACCAGTTGCGGAAGGCGATCGACGAGCAGAAAAAGGACCCCAAATCTGCCGCCGGTGCGGTAGATCTGACGGCCTTCAACAACTCGAAAAACAACCTCACCGGCATCCTGTCCGAGTACAAAAACGCCCAGAAGGAACTGGACGCAGCGCAGAAGGCTGGGCTTGTGTCCCAGGCCGACTACCTGCTCAAGCGTGAGGCCTTGATCGGCAATGAGCGCGACGAGGTCACAGCGGCCTATGAGGCGGAAATTGCGGCACTTGAGGCCGCCAAGGGTAAGGCCAGTACCTCTGCCGCCCAGCGCATCCAGTTGGACCAGAAGATCGCCGATGCCCGAGCCGCCATGGTCAAGGCTCAGCGGAACGCTGACACCGAGCTGAGCGTGCTGGCTAAGAACGAAGAGGGCAGGCTGAAGAAGCAGGAGCTGGCGGTCAAGACCTACACCAGCGCTCTGCAGCAGCAAGTCGATACTCTGCGCGAGCAGGGCATGCGTGCTGCCGCGGGCCTTGGCCAGGGTGACCGCCAGCGAGACCTGACGAACCAGCAGAACGCGATCGACGACCGCATCAACCAGCAGAAGCTGGACCTGGCCAACCAGTACGGTGATGGCTCCCGGGGCATGAGCCTCGACGAGTACACGCAGAAGTTGCAGGCGCTGGAAGCCACCCAGCAGAAGCTGCACGACACCGTAGTCAGCAACTACGACGACATGAGCGCTGCCCAGGGCGACTGGACGAATGGGGCGTCCTCGGCCTGGCAGAACTACTTGGAGTCGGCGAGGGATGTGGCCGGCCAGACCAAGAGCCTGTTCACCAACGCCTTCGGCTCCATGGAAGATGCGATTGTGCAGTTCGCGATGACCGGAAAGCTGTCGTTTGCTGACTTCACGAAGTCGATCCTCGCAGATATGGCCAGGATCGCTGTTCGCCAGGCCAGCTCCTCGGCGCTCAGCTCGTTGTTCGGCATGGCTGCCTCTGCTGCCGCATCGTACTTCGGCGGTGGGGCGGCTTCGGCCGGCTCAACGCAGGCCGGGTATACCGGGGTCGACTTCTCCAGCTATCAGGCCAACGGCGGTGCCTGGGGCGCCGGCGTGCAGATGTTCGCCAATGGTGGTGCCTTCACGAACAGCGTGGTCAGCAAGCCAACTGCCTTCGGGATGGCTGGCGGCCAGACTGGAGTGATGGGCGAGGCCGGCCCCGAGGCGATTGTGCCGCTGGCCAGGACCTCCGGCGGCCAGTTGGGTATTCGAGCGTTGGGCGGTGATTCAAGCTCGAGCAATAACCAGATCGTGATTCAGCAGACCCTCAACATCCCTGAAGGGAGTGGCGGGGCCAGCGAAGCGGACGGCCAGGTTCTGGCCCAGGCCTATGCAAAATCCGCCAAGCAGGGCGCCCAGGAGCAGATCGCGAGGGACCTCCGGCCAGGAGGCCAGATCTACATGGCCATCAGGGGGCGTGGTTGATTGGCGTTGCCCGCTTCGGCGGGCTTTTTTATGCCTGGAGAAAATATGGCAACTGAAACCTTCACCTGGAAGCCGAACAACGATCCCGCGGCGACCATTGCGTTTCGAACCAAGTCGGCCAAGTTCGGCGACGGTTACGAACAGCGAGCTCAGGACGGAATTAACAACCGCTCGCAGTCCTGGCCCCTGACGTTCACGGGCCAGAAGGCGCGCATCAAGGAGATCATGGCGTTCCTCGACCGACATGCCGGCGCAACGCCATTTTTTTGGTCTGACCCGCTGGGCGAGCAAATGCTCTACCGGTGCTCCGAGTATCAACCCAAGGCGATGGGGGGCGATGCCTACACCCTGACCGCAACCTTCGAACAGGCATTCCACCCATGAGCATCGATCCCATCAACATCGGCGGGGCGCCCAACGATGGCAATGGCCAGAATCTGCGCTCGGGCGGCCAGATCATCAACGACAACTTCGCGGAGCTGGATACCCGCACTGCGGCAGCGCAGGTGAGGGCCGATCAGGGCGTTTCGGATGCTGCGGCGGCGCGGGATGCCGCTGCAGAAGCGAAAGCGATAGCCGACGCCGCAGTGCCTGCGACAGCCCTGGGTGACTCGGTTCCGCAGTTGATTAACGGGGTGGTGCCGGCCTCACAGCTCCCTAGCTTCGTCGATGATGTGCTCGAATATCCAACTCTGGAAGATTTTCCGGAAGCGGGCGAGACAGGGAAGATCTACATCGCGATCAACGATGGCGACAGCCCGACCAACCCGACGCGGCAGTACCGGTGGAGTGGCTCCGCGTTTGTGCTGATACCGTCCTCGCCTGGCTCAACTGACCAGGTGCCCGAAGGGCCGACAAACCAGTACTTCACGCAGTCCCGCGTGCGCTCAACGACTCTTTCTGGCCTGGGCGCCCTGGTCAATGCTGCGATCCTGGCAACCGACACGGTGCTGCAGGCTTTTGCAAAGCTTCAGGGCCAGCTCAACGCCAAGCTTGGCAAAAGCGATGTAGCTGCAGACTCCGACAAGCTCGGCGGTCAGCCTGCGTCGTACTACACGGCAACGATGGTGGGAGCCACTGCTTCCGCCGCTGGCGTCAAAGGACTTGTTCCGGCCCCGGCTATTGCAGACAAGGACCGGTTCCTCAAGGGTGACGGCAGCTACGGTGATGTTGGTGGCCTTCCTGTTGGCTCCCTGGTTCCGTGGCATGTGTCGGAGGCCTCGCTGCCGAGCGGATACATCCCGGCAAATGGCCAGCTTATTGATCGAGCTATGTTTCCTCAGTTGTGGGCGCTTGTTGCCCCTGTTGCCTCTACTGACGCCCAATGGCTTGGCGACGTACAGCGGCAGGCAGGCTGGTCGGACGGCAATGGCACTACCACATTCCGCATGCCCGACCTTAACGGCAAGGGGGCAAACAGCCAAACCGAGGCTTTGTTCCTGCGCGGTTACGGGCGCAATTCCTCTGGCTTGGCATCGAAGTATCAAGCTGACCAATTCCAGGGGCACACCATCAGCGCGACAAACGGTTGGGGGCTCTCAGAGTTCAGCACGTATGCAAGCGCGGGATCGTCGAATGCCAATATTCGAGGAGTCTTCTATACGACTACCGCTGCACCAGCAGTCGGTAACGTAATTGCTACGCCGCGCACCGACGGCACTAACGGGACGCCGCGTACCGGATCGGAAACGCGCCCCGCAAACGTCGCAGTTATCTGGTGCTTTATCGGTGGGACTGTAGCCACTAACCAGGGCACCGTAGATATCACTGCCACTGCAGCCCAGGTGACAGCCCAAGCTTCGCAGATCCAGAACCTTCAATCTGCAATGGTCAAGAGATGGAGCAGCGGGCCTATTTCATGGTCTGTTGCCGGAGTAATCAATCTGACGCACAACCTCGGATTTGAACCTGCCAATGTTGTTGTGAAGGGACGCTACAAAGCGGCGGTGAACGGTATGGCGATAGGGGAGAGTGAGTTCTCGGTCGGCATTCTCTATCAGTCTGCATTTCTTGGTGTCATTGCGAGAAAGCCGACAGCTACCACCCTGCAGATACAAGTGGCTCGTGACGGTTTGAGGCTTTCAAACGCTGCCGGTGAGCTTGTAGCGGTCACACCGGCTCAAGTCGATTTAGTGGTGGAGCTTTGGGCATGACTGAGGTTGATGAGAAGCGCATCGTGCTGATGCTATGCGTGTTTCCCGACGGTCGCATGGACGGTTGGTACGAAGTGCCGCCCGAGGGCAGCATTCCGGTCGATACGGCAAACGAGTTTTACGATCAGATCTGGCTCTTCCCTGGATGGAGCCCGAGCCCCTCCAATCTCCGTCGTATCGAGGACGATTGGCGCGAGTCCGAGTTGACGGTTATCGCCGGCCAACTTGATGCGCTGGAAGAAGCCGAAGTTGGAGATGCTCCAGCGGATTTGCTGACCGGAACTCGACCTCAGTGGCTGAAGTATCGGGGCCTGGTCCGCAACTGGGCCGAAGGGAAGGGCGACTATCCAGATATGACTAAGCGCCCGAAGCGGCCCTCCTGAATCACTGCTACCCGCCAGCGAGCGGGATTTTTTTTGCCTGAGGAAACACGATGCCAATTACGGCCGACATCCAGACCTTGGAGCCTGGCGCTTGGGTGGAGCTTTTCGAGCTCGACGCTACTGCACTGGGTGCCGAGCTGTACCGCTTTCACGGCTACCCGCAGCAGTCGTCGATCTACTGGCAGGGCGAGGAGTATTCGCCCTGGCCGATTCAGGCCGAGGGCTTCGAAATGACCGGGCAGGGCGCCCAGCCGATGCCGACCCTGTCCGTTGGCAACGTCGGCGGGTTCATCACAGCATTGGTGCTGTACTTCGAGGACATGGTGGGGGCGAAGCTGATCCGGCACCGGACCTTGGGCAAGTACCTGGACGGCCAGCCCGAGGCGGACCCTGACGAAGAGCTGCCGCCGGACATCTGGTATGTCGAGCGCAAGGCTGCCGAGAACAACGAAACGGTGCAGTTCGAGCTGGCCTCAGCCTTAGACTTCGCCGGGGTTCAACTGCCGCGCCGGCAGATCGTGGCCAACGTCTGCTGGTGGCTCAGCTGCGGCGGTTACCGCGGGCCCTACTGCGGCTACAACGGCGGGCCCGTGGCCGATGAGAACGACGTCATCGTCACCGATGCTTCCAAAGACAAATGCGGCGGGCGCTTGAGCAGTTGCAAACTGCGCTTCGGCCAGAACAACCCTCTGCCTTACGGCTCATTCCCGGCCGCCGGCCTGCTTCGGAGCTGATCATGAACAAGTCCACCCGCGCCGCGATCGAGCGGCATGCGCTGGCTGAGTACCCGCGTGAGTGCTGCGGCCTGGTGATTCGCGAAGGGCGAAAGGAGGTCTATGTGCCTTGCCGCAACACGGCTTCGACGCCCAGCGAGCATTTCCGCCTGGCGCCCGAGGACTTCGCCGCCGCCGAGGACCGCGGCCAGGTGCTGGCGGTCGTGCACAGCCACCCAGACCACCCAGCAGCGCCAAGTGAGGCAGATCGCGTCTCCTGTGAGGCCTCCGGGCTTCCCTGGCACATCCTTGAGGTCCGCAAGGGCGATGATGAGCAGGTGCGGCCCGGTGACCTGGTGAGCTTCACGCCGGAGGGCTACCAGGCCCCACTGATCGGCCGCAAGTTTGCCCACGGCGTGCACGACTGCCTGAGCATCATCCTCGACTTCTACTGTCGCGAAATGGGCATCGACCTGGGCCAGTACGAACGGGAGGATGGCTGGTGGGAGAAGGGCGGGAACCTTTACCTGGAGAACCTGCCCGCGGCCGGATTCAGCCAGGTCAGTGCGCCGCAGCACGGCGACATCGTGCTGATGCAGATCCGCTCGAAGGTGCCGAACCATGCCGGGGTCTACCTGGCCGATGGTGTGCTGAAGACCGAGCCTGAACACTTCCCGGCGCCCGGGTCGATTCTGCACCACCTCTACAACCGGGACAGCAAGCGCGACCCATACGGCGGCTACTGGCGAGAGGTGACCGTCAGCTACTGGCGGCACAAAGATGCAAGATAACCAACATGATGCGGCATGGCCGCAGGAGTTAAAAATGAACCAGACTTTTGGAATAGCTGAAGATGGGAAAGTGCGCATTGTAGGTGCTGTAATTCGCGACAATGCGCAGGTTAATTAAAGAGGCTTGGCCCCTACGCCGTTTTTGATAGCCTCTTGAACGTTGCTCAGGTCGCCACCAACGGCGTCGAGAGCAAGGTTGAATGCGCCAGAATCAGCCGATGGCTGGCGAGTGTTTTTGAAAAAGTTAACGTACTTTTGTAATTCGGCCGCGTCGTAGTCAGGACGCGAGCGCAGATAAAGCGATATCGCGCCGAACGCGGCGATGATCCCGGCCTCGGTAGAACTTATAGGTGTGGCACTCATTTTGATCTCCAGATCATTAATACGCCGAAATTGGCGCGCCCCGGTCCTTGGGCTTAGAGTCGAAGGACTGGGAAATCCTTGCGTGTTTACTACTTAAGGGAGTGCGAGTGTTACTGCGAACTCGTACGGTTATAAAAAGCCCGGCGCTAGGTCGGACTCTATTCGGATCAGGTTTCAGTCGGTCGTGTAATTACGCCACGGGATTGGGTTGGGATCTTTGGCTAGATAGTTGATCAAGTTTTCCCTTCCCCAGAATTTGGTTCGCCCATCTGGCATCGCTGTCGCAAGGACTATTGGAACTTGCGGGAAAAACCTCGCGAAGTAGGCAACTGCATCATTTATGGCCTTCTGGCTAGAGACCGCCTGCGGTTTGACTAGCGCTACTGCGAATGGCACGCCGCCAACTATGTAATATGCCCCACTGAAGTTACTCACGAACGCCTCCCATGGCTTGCCGCAAAGGGAAAAAACTACTATATCGGACCCAGTACCGGCTACTGGCATTCCATCCACACTGGATGATCGTTCAGGAACAGTTGTAGGATTTTTTACCGGTGCAATTTAGAGGCGTCGAAGCTTAGCCCCGCGCTGGGCTTTTTCGTTAACGACCCCTGGATGCTATCGTCTGCCGATCTCACAAGGAGCGGAAACATGCGGATTTTGATTGCGGGGGTGGCGTTGGCGCTGCTGGCCGGTTGCTCGAGCGTTGCTGAAATAAGGACAACGCGAGCGGTGCTTAGCCTTTCCAGTTCCAAGCAGGCTAAGGCCGTTGCCGAATGCATTCGGGATGGCTGGCAGGCTACATCTATCGTGGGTGGGAGTGTTGGCGGCATCCTCCAGCAGTCTGGGGAGGGGGTCTCTGTCATCGCACCTAACAGTGAGTCGCCTTGGCATGTTGCAGATGTTTCACCCGCTGCGGGTGGGTCAACTGTTCGATATCACTTCTACAGAACTTGGCAGTCACCATCTAATCAAGTCACAAGGGTGGTGAGTGATTGCACTAAATAGCTCATGCCTGACACCGGCCGCCTAAGGGCGGCTTTTTTATGCGCGGAGAAAATATGTCTTGTCCTGTTGAGAAAATGCAAACCGTTCTGCTGTCTGGGTCCCTGGCCCGCCATTTCGGTCGTCGACACCGAATCATCACCAGCGGAGGCTTTCGTGATGTGGTTGGTTACTTCAAGCAGTTTCCCGGCTTCGAGCGCTGCATGGCTGAAAGCCAAAGCAAGGGGATTCGGTATGCCATTTTCAATGGCAGGGAAAATATTGGTGCGGATGATCTTGGGAAGCCAACCGGCAAGGACGTTATTCGTTTCGTTCCTGTGATTGCTGGATCAAAGCGAGCAGGGATGCTGCAGACAGTGATTGGCGTAGTGATTCTCGCCCTTGCCTGGTGGAACCCGCTGGGATGGTCTGCTGCTGCCGTTTCGTTTGCAGGTGCAACAGGGGCGTCTATGGCTTTGGGCGGCGTGGTCATGATGCTGAGCCCTCAAGCAAAAGGACTGGGCTCTCAAGACAATCCAAACAACCGGCCCAGCTACAGCTTCAATGGTGCCGTGAACACCAGCGTCCAGGGCAACCCTGTCCCGCTTCTCTACGGCCGCATGATCGTCGGCAGCGCGGTGATCAGCGCCGGGATCTACTCCGAAGACCAGATGTAAACCGTTGACGGCCCGGCCCAGTTCCGTTAGTTTTCAGCTACGTTGAAGAAGTTGTAAGCAGGGCGCCCTTAAGGCGCTTTTTTTGTGTCCGCTCGAAACCCAGGCCATCCAGCTTGGGTTTTTTTGTTTGCGCGACACCTTCGCAAACCTTGCACGTTCCAGAAAGACAGTCCGCTGCTGGTCGAGAGTAAAAACCCTCACAGTAGCCGGGACAGCAAATAGTCGGGAAGCCGACACCCTGAACCGGAAATGATCATCAGGTCATCCGGGCAGTGAAAAGCCTCGGACGCGCTCTGCGCACCGGGGCTTTTTTGTGCCCAAAGATCCCGAAAGGGATACCCGTGCAGGCTAGGCTCGCTACCGAAAAGGGACGGTTTTGCTCCGCCTACGCCCCCGCCTGCACCCCTTTCCAAGGCGGAAGGAGCAATCTATGAACAACGTCATTCCTTTCAATTACGAAGGTCAGGCCATTCGCTTCAACAGTGATGGCTGGATCAATGCCACTGACGTGGCTAAGCGCTTTGATAAGCGACCAGGTGACTGGCTGAAGCAAGACGAAACCAAGCAATACTTGGGAGTGTTGGCTGATGCGCTTAATTGTGATCCTGAGTCCCTTTTAGAAACTCGCCGTGGTCGGTATCACAGCGGCACCTGGCTACATCCCAAGCTGGCTGTCGTGTTTGCCCGCTGGCTGGACGTCAAGTTTTCCGTTTGGTGCGATTTGCATATTGACGCGCTGTTGCGCGGAGAGCTCAACGAGAAGCAGCATTTCGACCGGGCCTGCCGCCTATTGGATGATGCCAAGCAGGTTGCCAGCTTAAGTGGCCGGGAACTGGCCCTCTGGCGAAGCAAGAAGCCAGGCTTGGAGTACCAGGTCGAATACTGGCGCGATCAGCTCCAGTTGACCCTGGGGCTTGATGCCGCCTGATTGAACCAATCACCAACGCGCCCGCCATGAGCGGGCTTTTTTTCGCCTGAAGGAAAGCCATGAACAACCAGATCATCACCGGCGCCAAGGGCGGCGAGTCGAAGCCGCGGCCGTCTGTCGAGGCTCCCGACAGCCTGCAAAGCACCGCCTATGCCCGCATCCTCGACCTTGTCAGCGAGGGCGAGATCCAGGGCCTAGTCGCCGGTGAGCGTTCGGTCTACCTGGACGAAACCCCGCTGGCCAATGCCGACGGCACTCGTAACTTCAGTGGTGTCACTCTGGACGCCCGCACCGGCAGCCAGGATCAGCTGCATATCCCGGGCTTTCCGGCGGTCGAGAGCGAGATCGCCGTGGGTGTTGAGCTGAAGTATGGCCAGCCCTGGGTTCGCGCTGTGCAGAACATGCAGCTGTCGGCCGTGCGCGTGCGCTTGTCCACCCCGCGCCTGGCGCAGACCAACACCAGCAACGGCGACACCAACGGCTACACCGTGCAGTACAAGATCGAGGTTTCCACCGACGGCGGGCCCTATGTGCAGGTGCTCGCCTCGGCGTTCAGCGGTAAGACCTCGACGAAGTACGAGCGCTCCCACCGGGTTGACCTGCCGCCGGCGAGCAGCAACTGGCAGATTCGCGTCACCCGCCTGACGCCGAACAGCACCAGCAGCGTGATCGCCGACACCACCAACATCGACGCCATTACCGAAATCATCGACGCCAAGCTGCGCTATCCGGGTTCCGCTGTCGTCGGCCTGCAGTTCGACGCCTCGCAGTTCCAGTCGATCCCGACCCGGTCCTTCGACCTACGCGGCCGCATCATTCGGGTGCCGAGCAACTACGACCCGGAAAGTCGGTTGTACTCCGGCGTCTGGGATGGCTCGTTCAAGACGGCTTGGACCGACAACCCGGCCTGGATCTTCTACGACCTGCTGCTGCACTTCCGTTACGGCCTGGGCCATCTGTTGAATGAGGGCCAGGTCGACCGCTGGGAGCTGTACCGCATTGGTCAGTATTGCGATCAACCGGTGCCGGACGGGAAGGGCGGCATGGAGCCGCGGTTCACCTGCAATCTGTTCCTGCAGACTCGCTCCAACGCCCTGGACGTGCTGCAGGACCTGGCCACGACCTTTCGAGGCATGTCGTACTGGGCTGCCGGCTCGGTGATGGCCATTGCCGATATCCCGGAAGACCCGGTGTACACCTACTCGAACGCCAACGTGATCGACGGCAAGTTCGGTTACTTCGGCTCGGCCAAGAAGACCCGTTACACCGTGGCCCTGGTGAGCTGGAACGACCCGGCCGACTTCTACCGGCAGAAAGTCGAGTACGTCGACGACCAGGCCGGGATCACCCGCTACGGCATCCAGCAGACCGAGATCACAGCCACCGGCTGTACCTCCCAGGCCCAGGCGCAGCGCATCGGCAAGTGGGCGCTGCTCACCAACCGCCTGGAAACCGAAAGTGTGGGGTTCTCTGTAGGCCTGGATGGCACCCTGGCGCGCCCCGGGCAGATCATCCGCATCGCGGACAACGATCGTGCAGGGCGGCGCATTGGTGGGCGCCTGCGCTCGTCCACGCTCGACACTCTGATGCTCGATGCAGACGTCAAGGCGTACCCAGGCGATACGATCACCGTGATCATGCCTACCGGCACGGCGGTATCACGCAAGATCAAGTCGGTCGGATATCCCCTGACCTGGGACCAGAATGGGATCACCTGGGACAACGGCCGGATTACGTTCGACACCACCGGCTTTCCGTCCGACGTCCAGCAGGTAGTGCTGGCACAGAACCTGGATGATCTGCCGCCTCAGCACTCGATGTGGGCAATTGACTCGACGACCCTGGCCACCCAGCTGTTTCGCGTGATGTCAGTTGCTGAAGACTTCTCAGACTCGGAGATCAAGTTCACGATCAGCGCGGTACGCCACAACGCCAGTAAATACGGCGCAATCGACAACGGCACGCGCATCGAGCGGCCGCCGGTGACCGTGATCCCGCCGAGCGTCCAGCGTCCCCCGTCGAACGTGACGGTGAGCAATGACCACTTCGTCGACCAGGGCAGCGCGGTCAGTGTCATGACGATTGAGTGGGAGAAGCCCGAGGCTGCGATCGCCTACGAGGTCTACTGGCGCAAGAACGACGGTGACTGGATCTTTGCCGGCCGCACGGGGACCACGTCCATCGATGTGAGCGGGATCTACGCGGGCCGGTATGTTGCCAAGGTGCGGGCCATCAACTCGCTGGACATCGGGTCGGTGTTCGCGACCTCTGTCGAGACCGTGCTGAACGGCAAGACCACGCCGCCGCCGGTGCCGTCGTCCTTCACCGCAGAGTCGATTGTGTTCGGCATCAAGTTGGCCTGGGGCATTCCGGCCGGAGTCACCACCGCGGACCTGCAGCGAACCGAGATCTGGTACAGCGAAACAAGCCAGGTGGCGACGGCGACCAAGTTCGGCGACTACGCCTATCCGCAAACCGATCTGACGATCATGGGCCTGGCCGCCGGCGTGCGGTTCTTCTTCTGGGCCCGTCTGGTGGACCGTATCGGCAATGTGGGGGCGTTCTACGGGCCTGTGATGGGTCAGTCCTCCGCCGATGCAGGTGTGATCCTCGAGTACCTGAACGATCAGATCACCGAGACGCAGTTGAGCCAGCACCTGCTTGAAAAGATCGACTCGGGTGGCGGTGCGCAGGTTGAGATCGAGACCCTGAAAAGCGAGCTCGCGGCCATGTACTCGATCAAGACCCAGCTCACGGTCGACAACAAGCCATACCTAGCCGGCATTGGTGTTGGCGTGGAGAACAACGAAGGGATCATCACCAGCCAGGTGCTGATCGCCGCAAGCCGATTTGCAATTGTCGACCCGAACGCTGCGGAGATTTATTACCCGTTCGTTGTTCAAAACAATGCTGCCTACATCGACACCGCGTTCATCAAGAACGGCTCAATCGACATGCTCAAGATCGGCAGTAACTTGCAATCTGAGAACTATGTCGCTGATGTCTCAGGCTGGGCATTTCGACCCGATGGAACGTTCCAGATGATGGGAAATACCCCTGGAGGCGCAAGGCTCATGATCAACAACAAAGGGCTGTATGTGTTCCATCCGAATGGCGTTAAAGCCATCGACTTGAGCGTGGATGCGACATGACGGTCGGTCTGATTACGCGCGACGCAAACAACAACATCACAACCAACATGACCAAGAAGCTGAGCCAGGGGGCTGGCTCGGTCATCACCAATCGCAGCAATGGGTCGATCCCCATTTCGCTCCCGGCCGGCAGGTCGTACTTCTACGTGGTTCAGCCGTTGGAAGACTCTCAGCGGACTGCGGGCAAGAAACCCGGCGTAACGATCACGCAAAGCCGGATCGAGTGGGCATACGTGATACCAGGCGGGTTCGCGATGAACTGCGAAATTTTCTACGGGTACTACTGATGAATACCGCACTCATAGTTCGCGACGAGAGCGGCAATGTTCTCTATGACACCTCGAAGTCGATCTACGGCTTGATAAAGAGCGGGCCCGTCACTTATCACGGTAGGTGGCAAAGGTTTCAATCAGGTGGAGGGGGTAGCGTTTACTACGACAACATCTACAAGTTCGAAGTTGAAGGCGCGGTCAGCCCGCTTGTATTCGTCACTGGCGCAAGCAACAAGCCGTTTCAGTCAAAGGAGGGCAACAAGACCGTGTTCTACTTTGCCGGCCAGGTCGACGGCATCAAGGTTTACTGCTTTGACATCATGCGGCCAATCTTTACTGGGCCGGCGCTCAAGACGCGAAAGGATGACGGAGGGTTCACGTTCAACAGTCTGCAACGGCCACTAAACATCATTGGAACGTCGACTCCGCCGGGCCCTGTGACATTTCCCAACGGAATGCAAACGCCGTTTGCTGGCGGGGCTGTTGGGGTGCTCATACCGCAGCCAACAGGATCGACGCTTGGTGGCGTGCTGTGGGGGTATTACACGGTTAACCTCAATCCAAGCAGGACATATGCCGCGCATATTCCATGGGACCGCGGCTGCGGCTTTGTCAGCCAGCTCGGCAGCAGCACTGTCTTCAGGGGCGCCGTTCACGAGGGCTGCTACGGACAGCAAGGGTCAATTGTGCACTGCATGTGGAACTCGCCGGAGACCACATATGACGGCGTTCACAGCACGACCCCCCAAGGGTTCATGTCGTTGCTTTCAGATCGCATGCCTTCTTGCTCGTACATAGACACTGCTGAATACCCGTACCCGTTCAATCCGCAGTTATAGCTGCAACGTTCGAATGTGCCCGCCAAGTGCGGGCTTTTTATTGCCTGGAGAAAATACAATGCCGATCACCGAGCAGCATTTGCTGCAGATTCTCCCGAACGCCCGCCCAGTCGCGGGCGTTTTTGTTCCTGCGCTCAACCGCGCCATGGCCCGCTGGAAGATCGACAGCCGCGTGCGCCAAGCTGCCTTCCTGGCCCAGGTCGGCCATGAGTCTGGCCAGTTGCGCTGCCTGGTGGAGAACTTGAACTATCGCGCCGACCGAATTCGACAGATCGGCCAGGCTTCCGCCGCCGGCAGCCGTTGGCGATCCCTGGTGTCGCGAGCGGACGAGCTGGGCGGCAAGCCCGAGAAGTTTGCCAATGCGGTCTATGGCGGTCGCATGGGCAATGGTCCGGAGTCCTCCGGTGACGGCTGGCGCTTCCGTGGTCGCGGCCTGATCCAGCTCACTGGCCGCTCGAACTACCGCGCCGCCGCCGACGGCCTGGGGCTGCCCCTGGAGACGCAGCCCGAGCTTCTGGAGCAGCCAGAGCAAGCCGCTCAGTCCGCCGCCTGGTGGTGGGCCGCTCATGGCCTGAACGAAATGGCCGACGCCGGCCGCAACCAGGACATCGGCAGTGTCATCAACACCGGACAGCCTGGCCGGGTGCCAAATGGTGCCGTGGAACGGAAAGCACTCTACGACCTGGCTTTGAAGGTGCTGGCGTGAGCGCCTGGCTGTTACGTGGCAGCCTGCTGGTACTGGTACTTGCCTCTTACTGGGGGATCTATCAGCACGGACGGTCGATCGAGAGCGCAGAGTGGCAGGCGCGCTGGAATGCGCGTGACGCCGGCGATAAGCAGGCTTGGGCCATCGATGAGCGCGCAGAGCGCGACAAAGAACAGGATCGGCAGAACTCAATCAACAAGGCGGTACAGGATGGACAACGGAAAATCGATAGTGCAGTCGCTGATGCTGTTACCGCTCGCGCTGCTGCTGGGAGCCTGCAGCGGACAGTCGACGATCTCACCGAGCGCCTCAAGCGTACGGCCAGCAGCAATTCCTGCACTGCCGCCGCAAGCCAGGCAGCAACCCGCACAGCCTTGGTGCTTGCCGAGCTGTTCAAGCGCGCTGACGACCGAGCGGGCCAGCTGGCAGCAGATGCTGATCAAAACCGGAGCAGGGGAGTGACTTGTGAGCAGGCTTATGAGGGGTTAACGAGGTGAGTTGATGCCTTTAAAATTGGTTAAGGCGAGATCATCGTGCGAGGGAAAAATTGCTATAACTAAAAGCTGTGATCAGCATTCGATGAGGTAGAGCTCATGAAGAATATGACTTTGTCGGATTGGCAAAATCTGCTTGTTGAGCAGATCAGCCCCGAGATGTGTCTCGATGAGCGCTACTGTGATTTGATTTGCGCCGCTAACGAAATGTTGCGCCTCGGGCTCGTTGACCGCAGGGAGTGGCATGCTCAGATTCAGCAGGCCGGAGATTGGTTGGTTGCCGCAATTGAGCAGGAGCAGGCAGGGAAATGAAAGAGCCCGCCGAAGCGGGCTAAAGCCGGTAGGGGGGACTTTGGCCCGGCCAGAGAATTGTAGAACAATCTCATTTTAGGGCAAGCCGGAAGTGGATCGGGTATGAGCAGTGTTTGACTATGGCGGTTTTTACCTGTCAGCAGTCAGCCGTTGTTCACCGCATCGCCACCGGCGGGTTTGATCGTGGGCTCGATCAGTTCCGCGCCTTGATTCCTGACATTGCCGACGGCGGCGCTAACTTTGAACCACTCGAAGGCCTCGGCGGCCTCTCCCTGGTGTAGGGCCATCTGTTCGGCGCGCTCTTTGGGCGTTGCCGGGTCGAGCCATTCCCGGGCCAGGTCCGGCGCCAGGATCACCGGCCGACGGTCGTGAATGTCGACCATGCCGCCGGCGCTGTCGGCGGTGATGATCACAAAGCCGTCGTGCTCGCCCTGGTCCGGGGCTGGAAGCTGTCCGATAGATGCGCAGAGGATGGGAGAGCCGTCGCGGTGCCGGATCAGGTAGGGCTGCTTCTTCGGGCCGCCTTCGTCCACCCATTCAAACCAGTTGTCTATTGGGCATATGGCCCGGTGTGGCCAGATCTGGCGGAAGAACGGCCCGTGGGCGACTTTCTCGACGCGTGCATTGATCGGCGCGGCGCGGTCGGCGGCCCAATGTGGCCGCCAACCCCAGCGCACGGCGTCAGCGTGTAACGTGTCGTCGGCGACGTGGAAGAGGGCGAGCTGCATCGTCGGCGCCGCGTTGTAGCGTCCCAGGGTCTGATCACCGACGTTATTTATCAGGGCCCCGGGCATGCTCAGGGCTGCGACGAAGTCGTGGATGCCGCGGTATTGCGAGAGTCTTCCGCACATGGCTGTGTCCTCGGTTGCTCTCAGCGTAGCTTTCCACGTGCGCCGGCGGGTATCTGTCGGCGCAGATCCTCGTTCGCCCGGTCCTTGCTCCGAACACTCAGCTCAAGGTCGCTGACTTGCTTTCGCAACAATGCAGCTTCTCCGGCCTTTTCACGCAGGCGGGCCAGGGCCTCGTCGCGGTCCCTCTCGGTCTGCGCCTGCATGTTGATCAGCTTATAGATGTTTTCCCGGGCTGCGCGCAGCTGCAGGTTCAGCTCTGCAACTTCATTTTCCAGCAGCAGGATGTGCTGCTTGCAGGTTTCCAGGGGCGTGGGGATGTCCAGCCAGTCGTCGGCTGTGTCGGTGTCTTCGGTGTGCACGGTACTACCTCGAATCCAGTGCTGTATACACATACAGTAATCGAGGTTTTGGTGGGGGGCGACTCGTGCCGACGAACTGTATCTTTTTGGGGGAGTGATTTCTGGTGGCAGAACGCCGGGAAGGAGGGGGATACTGTCGGAATATCCAACGCTAAGTTGTTGATTCTTATGGGGGTGTATTGTTTGTTTTTTGATTGGCTCAAATTGATATTTTTTCCTTTTAAGTTATGAGCTTGTGTTTGCTTTGTGGTCACCTTGACATGGCGGGCGCCTAAGCGCCCGCCGTTGGTGCAGACTACTGCGCAGTGTTCTTCAGATAGTACGAAATGTCTTCAGCGAGCTGAGCAAAGCTGTCCACATCATTCTCAAATGTCTTGGCATCGTTTTCCCGGTATTCAGACAAGCCCAGGACAATTGCCTCTCGGAAATTGTCGAAGGCAATCGGGGTTCCCAATTTGTCGAATGCGGACTTGAGTGCCTTATGAAAGCGCTGCTCATCCAGATCGTGGCCCGTGTGCCAGGTTTCCGGTGCAAGCCAAGGTTTGAGTGAGTTCTTCAGTTGCTCGATATCCATTGCATCCCCCTTGATCCGTTCCGAAATGGTCGGCAGCGCAAAGGTGCCTGCAGGGGAACTCAATGGCAAGAACGAGATGGTTCAAAGTTTTCATATCGCGCGCAAAACCTCCCCTAGAGGCCGCGTATTTCCGTTTGCATAAGCACAAAAATGATGGTGTTTTGTCTGTGCGGGGCAAGTATATTTTCTTTTTAAAACAATGATTTATGAAGCTATAGGCCCAAGCATGGGGTGCTAGGGGTCGAGTGTTCGAATCACTCCGTCCCGACCATATTTTTCAATGACTTAGCCCAATCTTCACAGGTTGGGCTTTTTCATGTCTGGAGAATACTCCTACATTTCCTCCCATATAGTTTTTCTTCGAGTTGCTGGTATACAGCTCTCTAATTAGGCGGGGCGGCTTGCTGTATTTCCTGCTCTTACTTCTGGTGGCTGCTCCAGCAACCGAGAAAGTTGAGGGCCGACTCACTGGGAAAAACGGCCTCAAGGATTGGAAGATCGTTGTTTATCGTGATAGCCCTTTGCTCGAGGATTGAATCGCCCCGAGTTTTGTAGACGCTTCTATGCCTTAGCCCGAGTGCGATGGCTTTCAGATTTGTCAGGGCTTCGGATAACTTCCTGGTAACAAGATGTTGTGATCAATTTGCTGTACATCGGTGTATCCGCAAAGTGCCAGGGTCAGGTCCATTTCTTTTGCAATGATCTCCAATGCCTTGGTCACTCCTGCTTCGCCCATTGCTCCCAGTCCATAAAGATGGGCACGTCCGAGCATGACGCCTTGAGCCCCCAGAGCCAGTGACTTGATCACGTCCTGGCCACTACGAATGCCACTGTCGAACCAGACGTTAATCTGCCCGCCGACTGCTTGAGCGATGGCCGGCAGCATGTTGATGCTGGAAGGAGCGCCATCGAGTTGACGCCCGCCGTGGTTGCTAACTATCAGTGCATCTGCGCCACTGGCAACGGCCAGGTGTGCGTCCTCAACATCGAGAATGCCTTTCAGAATCAGTGTTCCGCCCCAGCGATCCTTGATCCACTTGATGTCGTCCCAGCACAGCGTTGGGTCGAACTGCTCGTAGGTCCAATCGGCCAACTGACGCAAGTCATCCACGCCGGCAACGTGTCCCATGATGTTACCGAAGTAGTGACGGCGAGTGCTCAGCATGCCTTTGATCCAGCGTGGTTTAGTCAGGATGTTCAAGAGGCTGGCGGGAGTGAGGCGTGGCGGGGTACTCAGTCCGTTTTTCAGGTCTTTATGCCGTTGACCGCTCAATTGCAGGTCCAGAGTTAACACCAGGGCATCGCAGCCTGCGGCTTTAGCCCGGTCAATCAGGCGGCCCACAAACTCACGATCGCGCATCACATAGAGTTGAAACCAGAAAGGTGCCGCGATTGCGTCGGCGACGTCTTCCAGTGAGCAAATGCTGACCGTTGAGAGTGTGTAGCGAATACCGGCCGCAGTCGCAGCACGCGCCGCAAGGATTTCACCATCCGCATGGATCATCCCAGCCAATCCGGTAGGTGCTATGGCCAGCGGCATAGCCATATCAATGCCCAGTCGATTAGCTTTAAGCGATCGATTTTCGAGATTTCTTGCAACGCGCTGGCGCAGTTTGAACTTTGCAAAATCGTCCTGGTTAGCGTGGTAGGTACTTTCGGTCCAAGAGCCTCCATCGACGTAGTCATAGAACATGCGTGGTACGCGCTGCTGCGCCATTTTGCGCAGGTCTTCGATGCAAGTAACGATAGGCAATTGGACTGCTCCCGAGTGATGTTCAGAGTCAGCCTAACCGCCTGATGCATCATCAGCAGGGAAAAAATTTCGCATCTCGCGAGCCGGTTTTTCCTTAGTGCGGATCACTCAAGTAACGCTGCCCGTGCTCCACGGCCTCATGGCATATCTGTGTCAACCAGTGACTGAAGGCTTGTGCGGCCTCTGATCGCTGATGCATGTGCAGTTGGTAGTGGTAGGAAGGAACACTACGAACATTGCCGACCGCGACCAGTCGCCCACTTTCCAGCCAATCACGAGCCAGCGAGGGGCGCGCGAGGACGACCCCCTGAGCGTTGGCCGCAGCCTCTAGCATCATCCCCAGATCCAGTAAGGACGGTCCCTGGCCTGGCTCGCTCAAGGCCAGGTGCGCTTGTTGAAACCAGGGTTGCCAGGGCTCTAGCGGTGAGCGCATCAGCGGCAAGCAGGCGAACTCCTGCGGTAGCTGTATGTCTGGGTAACGGCTTAGCAGTTCTGGTGCAGCCAAGGGCTGCAAGAGCTCGTCGAGTAGCCTGTGTTGAGGCTCCACGGTGGCGCTGTCTCCAGATACCTGGATGTCTCGCAGCGGTGCTTCTGTACCAGACATGGGAGCGCTTAGTTGAATTTCCAGATCGATGTCCGGGTAATGTTGGCTATGTTCTGCAAGGCGGGGGATGAGGATCTGACGGGCAAACGTGGGTGGACAACTGAGTGTCAGGCGCTGCCTGCGTTGTGCCGGGCGTTGATGCACCGGTATGGCGATCAGTTGAGTCAGTACGGGGGTGAGTTGTTCCAGGTACATTTGCCCCTGCGCCGTCAGCGTGAGGGTTCCGCCTTGACGATCAAACAACACCAAGCCAAGCAGTTGCTCAAGGCCCGCTATACGTTTTCGTAGTGCGCTTGCGGTCAGCGACAGGGCTTCGGCTGCACGCTCAAAACTCTTCAACTGCGCGGCAGTCTGAAAGGCCAGCAGTGCATCGAGAGAGGGGAGTCGATAGTCGTTGCAGCTCTTCATTCTTCACGGCCTCCTAACGACCAGAGCTCGAACGATGGTTTTTGTTTAAGGTCTATTCGGGTTTCGATCTTACGGCCCCTGAGTGAGTTGAGTCGTTCTATCCGCACAGCGGCGGAGGAAAAAGATTCCCGCCGCTTGAGCCTTTTATTCCCGATAGCAGCTTGTCACCTTGGTTAGCATCCTCTTCGAGGTTTTTTAAACCAGAAAAAGGATGATCTGCCATGTTTAAAACTGCGATAGCCAGCCTGACCCTGGTCGCCCTAGGTACTTGCGCCCAAGCCGAGGTACTGACGGTCGTCTCCGTGGGTGGAATAAACAAAAAATCTCAGCAGGAGGCGTTCTACACGCCTTTTGAGAAGCAGCATTCTGTGGTCGTGCGAGCAGCGCAATACAACGGCGAAATCGGCATGATCAAAGCTCAGGTGGATACCCGAAGCGTTACCTGGGATGTGGTTGAAGTCGACCATGCCGAGTTGCAACGAGGATGTGAGGAGGGGCTGTTCGAGCGCTTGCCGGCGATTCCCGGAGTGCGCAAGGAGGACTTCGTCGAAGACGGGGTAAGCGAATGTGGGGTCGGTATTTTTATCTGGTCTACGGCTCTGGTTTATGACCCTAAAGCGGTGTCGAAAGCCCCAAAAGAATGGGCGGACCTCTGGGATCTGGAGAGCTTTCCTGGCAAGCGGGCTCTGCGCAAAGGCGCGAAGCTGACTCTGGAAATCGCCCTGATGGCCGACGGCGTACCACGTGATCAGGTTTATCAGGTGCTGCGACAACCCGGTGGCGTAGACCGGGCCTTTCGTAAACTGGACCAGATCAAAACACAGATACAGTGGTGGGAGTCAGGCGCTCAGCCGATGCAATGGCTGGCGGCTGGAGATGTCAGCATGACGTCTGTGTACATCACCCGGGCAATCAGTGCCCAAAAGGAGGGATACGACTTCCCGTTAGTGTGGAATGGCAGTCTCTATGACATGGATAGCTGGGCCATAGTCAAAGGCAGCCGGAACCAGGAAGCAGCGCTGAAATTCATAGCCTTCGCGAGCTTGCCGCAGCAGCAAAAGATATTCGCCGAAAAGATGTTCAACGGTCCCACTCATAAGCAGACCATGGAACTGATCGCTCCCGAAACGCGCAATAGTTTTCCGACCTCTGAGCAGAACATGACTCAGGCCCTGAAGGTTGATAGCGTCTTCTGGATTGATCACGGAACAGAGCTTGAAGAGCGCTTTAACGCTTGGGCTGCGCGGTAAAGCAGACTGCCCGGCACTGAAGTGTCGGGCAGAGGATACGCACACAGAACAGTAAACGGTGCGGACAGCTCATGCCCGAGAGCTGAGTTCCAGAGGGGATTTCCATGCTCACAGCTTTTCCGATTCAAAACGCCATGGGCGAGCATGTGTTCAAGCCCAACATGTCGTTCACCAACGAGCCAAATCCATCGCTGTATAACGAGGGCTTCGGTATCAAGTTAGGCGATACGCTGCTCTGAGTCTGGAGGGCTCAAGCAGCTTGTCCACGTTGGCGCCTGAGCTGAGGATCAGCGACCGGGAAACCGTCTGATGGATATCGTTTGCGCAGTATCCTGCGTCAGGGCAATGTCCTTGCCTCATTGTGGGGCGCCTGATCTTGGCGCCCCACAAAAAAATCAGCGCAAGGCGCTGTATTCGCCCTGATCATCCCAGCGATACATCACGAAGTCAGGCGTCGCCAGGTCTCCCTTGGCGTCCCAGCGCTTATTGCCAGCAACGGTTTTTACACTGTTGTCCCTTAGCCACTGTCCCAGTACCGCGCCGTCATGGGATTGGGTGGCTTGCATGGTCTGAGCAATGGCTTCAAGCGCCGCGTAGGCATACAGCGTGTATCCCAGAGGTTCGAATCCCTCCTTGCGCAACGCGGCTACTGCCATCTGGCTTTCACTATTTTGTCGTGCGTCTTGGCCGAAGACCATCAAGACCCCCTTGATGAACTGCCCACCACCGGCCGCAACCGGAAAGTCATCGGAGGCGATGCCATCGCCAGCCACAAAGGGAGCGTCGACCCCCGACTCGCGTATCTGTCGGACCAGGGTGCCAGCCTCCACGGCGACACCACCATAAAAGACCGCGTCCACTTGCAAGCCCTTGATCTTGGTGGCCAGGGCATTGAAATCCTTCTCGCCGCGTGTGAGGCCTTCGAACAGGACAGGTTTGATCCCCATTTCCCCCAGGCGCTGTTGTACGGCCAGGGCTACTCCCATGCCGTAGGAGTCCTTGTCATGCACGATGGCGATGCGTTTGGCCTGGAGTTGTTCATGTAGATAATTGGCAGCAACCTCACCTTGCTGGCTGTCGCGTCCGACCATTCGGGTCACGGTGTCCAGGCCACGTTCAGTGATGGTGTTGGCAGTAGACGCAGGAGTCATCATCAGGATGTTGGCGTCCGAGTAGATCTCCGAGGCGGGGAGGGTGGAGGAGGAACAGACGTGGCCGATGACGGCCTGTACATGGTCGGTATCGATCATCCGGTTGGCTACCGCCACCGCTTGCTTGGGTTCGCAGGCATCGTCTCCTTTGACCAGGACAATCAATTTGCCGTTAATGCCGCCCGCGGCGTTTATCTGTTTGGCCGCTGCGTTGGTGCCGTTCCAGACCTGCGCGCCCAGCCTGGAGTAGCTGCCGGTGAAGGGGCCGGCTACACCTATGCGGATCTCCTGATCGGCATAAGCCGCCAGTGATGAACTGAGCATCAATACCAGAGCCGTTGCTCCTGCCATCGATTTCATCGTCATGCTCCTTGCTTGATGTATGAACTCAATACGCAATCCAAGCCGACATTTATCGGCCGGATCAGGAGGACCAAGCTACGTAACTCGAAGGAATTAAAGAATGGCTCTTGTCTTACCTTCAGGTAACCAGAGGCTTACCTATCTAAGCCGTTTCTGATCTGTCTGCTGAAGCATGGCGACAAGGGCGGTGGCACCTCTATAGTGCCGGCTCGCTGGATGTTCTGAACCTTGTGGCTTGGCTGCGGAGGTCTCTTATGAGAGTGGGTCAGGTAAGTGACATCGATATTCGGTTGCTGCGGGTGTTTCGCGCGGTGGTTGAGTGCGGCGGATTTTCCGCTGCCGAGATAGAGCTGAATATCAGTCGTGCGGCTATCAGTTTGAGCATGGCCAATCTGGAAAGCCGTCTGGGTGTTTGTCTTTGCAAACGTGGGCGCAGTGGTTTCGCTTTGACGGTTGCCGGGCAGAGCATCTACGACGCGTCACTCCAGTTGTTCGCGGCCATAGGCAATTTTCGCACCCAGGTGAATTCCGCCACCACTCAACTGCGGGGGGAGCTCAACATTGGAATTACTGACAATCTGGTGACATCGCCTCACATGCGAATGACTGAGGCACTCAAGATTCTCAGGGCCAAAGGGCCCGATATTCAGGTCAATGTGCATATGACGACGCCAAGCAGCGTGGCCCGCGGCGTATTCGATGGTCATTTCCACATTGGCGCGATACCCACTACTCACAGAGTGAATGGCTTGGACTATCGACCCTTGTATGCCGAGGAGTCGCAGCTTTATTGCAGCCATGAACACCCTCTGTTCGGGGTTGAGGATGAAAGCTCGATCCTCGAACGCTTACCCCTTTGTGACGCGGTCACCATCGCTCAATCCCAGGAACCGGAGGTCATCAAGTACTCCAAGAAGCTGAAGGTAATGGCGACGTCCAGCGATCGCGAGGGGGTGGCGTTCTTGATTCTGAGTGGTGAATACATTGGCTATCTGCCCAGCCATTACGCTCAGCGTTGGGTCGATGCTGAACGCATGCGTGCTTTGTGTCCGGAGCACTACCGATACTGTACTCAGCTTTCGGTGATCACTCGCCCCGACCAAGCAGGAAACCTGCTGTTGGATCACTACCTGCAAGCCTTGGAAAGCATTGCCCCCTAGCGTTCTAGCCACGGTCAATTATCTGGTTACCTGAAGGTAAGCTCTGTGAAATCGAATTGTCAGCTGGAGCTTGGTAGCGTCCGTCCTTAGTGACTGGTCCGGCTGTGGCCGGTGGGTCCCTATGGAGAACATGTCTGGGTGGTCCGCTTTTCTTGATGTTGACGGATACCCTTAATGACTTGAACAAGGATGCTTCGATGAACACTGCTCACGCTGACGCGGTTCTGTATTTCGTCAATCCTGGGTATTTGCCTTCTGCTAGTCGTCGAACACGGGAAGTTTTCGATCCGGCGACGCTGGAGCGCATTGGAGTCATCCCGTTATGTGATAAAGCCGACGTCGACGCAGCTATCGCCGTCGCCGACGCTGCACGCATCGAGTGGCGAGCATTCGACGGCAGGGCGCGTGGCCGGTTACTGCATGAAGTCGCCGAGACCATCGAGCAGTCAGTTGAGCATGGCCTTGAGGTTGCTTGCCTGATGGGGGCGGAGACGGGAAGGTCATTTTCTGACGCTATGGCTGAGCTGGCCGGTTGTGCACGGGTTTTTCGACACTACGCCGAACTGGCCAGTGAAGAGTCCAATGACGTCCTCAGTAGTTTGCGGTCTCTGACGCTGCAACACAGGCACTATGAGCCTTATGGAATCAGTGTGCATATTCTCGGAGTCAGTCAGCCGCTGCTATTGATGTGCCGAACCGTAGCGGCGTCATTGGCCGCAGGTAACAGCTGCATAGTGAAACCTGCAGAGACCGCTGCACTCTGTACTTTGAAGTTCATGGAGTACTTCAGAGGATTGCCTTCGGGTTTGGTTTCCTGTCTTCCTGGGGATGGCTTAACGGCACAATTGCTGGTGCAGTCTGCTGCTACTCACGTTGTCGCCTTTAGTGGCGGTGCCGCAGCAGCTAGCGCCGTAGCCGTGACTTGTGCGGAGCTGATGAAACCTTGTGTGATCGAGATCGGATGCAGTGCTCCGGTGATCGTTTCGCGACACGCATTGCTGGATGTTGCAGCAGCCTGTGCGGTCACTGCCGCGTTTCGTCTGGGTGGACAGACCTGTACCTCGGCAAAACGATTCTTTGTCGTGGATGAAGTACACGACCCATTTGTCGAGAGGTTTGCAGAAGGTGTTCGTGCGCTGCGTACTGGTTACAGCCGTGGTTACTCGGAGATTGGACCGTTGGTAAGCGAGGAAGCACGAAAAAAAGTGATGGGCCTTGTGGAGGATGCATTGGCCAAAGGGGCGACACGAGTCTGTGGTGGACAGATACCCGCCGATCACCCTATTGGCTGGTTTTATGAACCAACCCTTCTTACCGAGCTCAGCGATGACATGGATATTTACCATGAGGAATGTTTTGGCCCAGTAGCCGCCGTTCGCCGTGTGCCGCACTTTGATGAAGCCCTGGAGCTGGCTAATAGTTCACCCTGCAAGCAGGGGCTGTATTGTTTTCCGGCGATTTGGCCGAAGCAATCACGGCCGCAGATCGGCTTGAGGCAGGTCTGATCTGGGTCAACAACCCTTTGATTTACAACGAGGCGTTGACGGTTGATGGATGGACGTTGTCGGGGCTCGGAAGCGACGTAGGTCTGTGCGGGCTCAACGCCTTTCGCCGATCAAAGACCGTGTTCATCAACCATCCTGCTCGAGAGTGGCAGTGCTGACCCCGTCAGCGTGTTGGCTATCACGCAACTCAGGCTGCTGGACCCGACAACGCAAGCTGTCGGGTCACGTCAGAGGTTTATGGGGGGGCTCAACGGTTCAAGGCTTTGCGTGCAATCCGGCACGCGGCCAGGTCCCACGCGGCTGCCATATCGACAAGAATCGCCAGGCGGCGGTGGTGATCGAGGTGCCGCAGCTGGCGGATTTCGACGAGTCGCTGTATCCGCTGCTTCGGGGGCACCCCGGAAGCGCTGTCCCTGGCGACGCTACAGGTTCTTGCCCACCCCCTGGAAACCGTCAGGGTCAGCCGTGACGACCTGTACCGCAGTTGGCAGGCACTGAACTCGGCCGATGATCGACAGGTGGACATCATCTCCCTGGGCAACCCGCATTTTTCCCTCGACGAGTTCAAGCGCCTGGCACAACTGTGCGCCGGTCAGCGCAAGCACCCGCAGGTCTCGATCATGGTTACCTGCGGCAGGACGGTGTTCGAGCAGGCCGAGGCGGCCGGTGCGATCGATGTCCTGGCAGCCTTCGGCGTGGAGTTCATGACCGACACTTGCTGGTGCATGATCGAAAAACCGCTGCTCAAGCCCAATGCCCGCTCCCTGATGACCAACTCCGGCAAGTACGCGCATTACGGTCCCGGTATTTCCGGCTTGGGCATTCACTATGCGGGGCTGGCGACCTGTGCCGAAACCGCACGTACCGGTCTGGCGCCGGCTGCAGCTCCCGCCTGGATTCGTCCGTAAGTTGATGCAGTCCGTGGCCGTATTCGTTGGGATGCGGCCATCGTCACGCAGGCCCGATCGCAGGGTCGCAGCGACCCAGAGGGTTGTGCTGCGCCAGGATGATCGTATTCGCCTGGGTCAATGCGTTTCATTTTCCGCTCAGCCGCGAGTGCCTAAACTAGGGTCATAGGTCTTTCCCGTGTTTACTCGACAGTATTCGTCGCTGCAGAGCCGAGGGGTGTTTCGTGAGCCAAATGCAAAGAGCTGCTGATGTTTTACGTAGGTCCAAGACAATCGTTTTTTTCTCGGGCGCTGGTATCTCGGCTGAGAGTGGAATACCGACGTTTCGCGACAAACTAACTGGGTTATGGGCGAAGCACGACCCTCAACGCCTGGAAACAGCGGACGCCTTTCGCGAGAACCCGGCTCTCGTATGGGGCTGGTACTTGTGGCGGCGGCACCAGGTCAGCGGGGCAAAGCCAAACGTGGCCCACCTGTGCATTCCCCGGTTTCAAGATGCCGGCTGGGAGGTGTCCGTCATTACCCAAAATATCGATGACCTGCATGAGCGGGCAGGTTCATTGGACGTGGTTCATGTTCATGGCAGCTTGATGGACGCGAAATGCTTTGCGTGTCACCGGCCAGGCGAATTAACACCTGACCAGCTGAGGGTTTCTGAGGAAGGACAGTGGATCGAGCCTCCTCGGTGTGAGCATTGCAACGAAAGGCTTCGGCCAGGGGTGGTCTGGTTCAAGGAGAAGATGCCCGAGGACGCCTGGCGGTCCGCAGTACGGCTCGTGAGAGATTGTGATGTGCTGATTTCAGTGGGGACTTCCGGCGTAGTCATGCCGGCAGCTGGCATTCCGGAAATGGCGCTCGCAGCCGGGGCTGCGGTGATCCATGTCAACCTTGAGGAGGTTGGATGGGTTGGCGCGGACGAGATAATGCTGAAAGGAAGTGCTGGTGTGGTATTGCCCGAGCTGCTCCTGGCGGTCGGGGGAGGCGACAACGTCACAGCTTGATGGATCTATCTAGGAAACCAGGCACGAGACGAGCATGAGGCTTTCCAAACTGAGCCGCTCCGCGCGGATTTATAGCCCTTCACCGCAGTTGTTTCTGCCATCGTGACTTTCCAAGTGACCCTGGCCTTCTTCCAGGCTGAGTCATTCATGTGGTGGAACGTCGTTTCATTCCCCTCGCCATCAGGCTTGCCAAGCGGGAACGCGTAGAGCGGATGCTTTCCGCGCTGCTTCTCGATTACCGACTTGGCCAACTCTCCGACCATGGCAAGGACGCTATAGAAGGGCATTCCAACTGGACGAGAAAGCCCTACGGAGTTTGAAAGACTGTCAAAGCATGGCACTCAGCACCCATCCGGCTACACCACCACCGATCACCACCAACCAGGGCGGTTGCTTCCAAAACATCAGCGCGACCAGGCACACCAATGCCAAACCGAAGTCCTGTGGCTTAAGAATCGCGCTCGTCCATACAGGCTGATAAAGCGCCGCTAGAAGCAAACCAACCACCGCCGCATTGATCCCAAGCAACGCTGCTTGGATATGTACGCTGCGCCGCAGTTGTTCCCAAAACGGTAACGTACCAACGATCAATAGAAACGACGGCAGAAAAATGGCTAGCAAACAAATGAACCCGCCGACCCAGCCAGAGGGTTCGACGCTCATCGAAGCACCTAGAAATGCCGAGAAGGTCAAAAGCGGCCCAGGAACAGCCTGCGTTGCACCATACCCGGCAAGAAAGGTTTCATTGCTGACCCAGCCTGAAGGCACTACTTCGGCCTGCAACAATGGCAACACCACATGACCACCACCAAACACCAGAGACCCGGAGCGATAAAATGCATCTACCATGGAGAGCGTCTGATTGAGTAGCATCTGGCTCATTATCGGTAAGCCGACCAGCAAAGCGAAGAACAGTGATAACCAGAACAAACCTGCTCGGTAACCGACCTTTATAGGCAGTGGATCATGTTCGGCGGCGCGAGCTGGTTTGAATAAAAGCACGCCGGCAAAAGCCGCGACAACAATTGAGCCGATCTGCCCCCATGCAGACGGAACCAACAGCACCACACACGTCGTAATCGCCATGATCGTGATACGCAACGCATCTGGGCATAGATTCCGTGCCATTCCCCATACGGCTTGAGCGACCACCGCAACGGCCACGACTTTCAGGCCGTGCAGTACGCCAGGCGCGATGATATCGCCATGGTTGGAAATACCTAACGCAAACAGGATCAGAAGGATGGCCGAGGGCAGCGTGAAACCTGCCCAGGCGGCCAGCGCCCCAGAGTAGCCCGAACGGGAGAGTCCCAGCGCCATACCAACCTGACTACTCGCGGGGCCTGGCAAGAACTGGCAAAGTGCGACCAGGTCAGCATAGCTACGCTCAGTCAGCCATTGCCGGCGCGTGACGAACTCATCGCGGAAATACCCCAAGTGTGCGATGGGGCCGCCAAATGAGGTCAGTCCCAAGCGCAAAAAGATGAGGAATATAAAGAACGGTCGACGGTCACCTTTGCTGTTTATGTTCATGCACACGTTTTCTGCATTTAATTAGACATTGATGACGATGAGGAAAAGAGGGCTGCAAACGGGTCTGCGTCTACGAAAGCTGGGGGCGGAAAAAAGGTCGTGAATCTTCATGTCGTGGTTTTTCCTTGCGATTTGCGCCGCGTAGACCAGGGGGCGGTAGAGATACACCTCGAATCTGAGCGCCACCATAGCGTTCGATTGAGGTGTCAAAACTCATTAAGCCAGTTCATACGAACTCGTTGTACCTTGAAAGTCTTACAGTGGCTGCCATGGCATGAAAACAGAAGAGGGTATTCCTCCTTCAACCGCCTTTGTGCTGATGATGCCTACGTGAACCCTGGACAGGGTGCGTAGGTGTGCCTCCCTGTCCGCCAATTTAGGGCAGGATGGTGACTCAAAACCTCATATCAGCTCCCTGTCTTAGTGCGCGGTTATTCGCATCTCCTCGGCCACTTCAGCCCAGAGGAGACACGCAACCATGCTGAAATCACTTCTAGTCATTGCTCTAGGCGCATCAGTGGGTGCTTGGTGG
This sequence comes from Pseudomonas sp. B21-059, assembly GCF_026016285.1. Taxonomy (NCBI): domain Bacteria; kingdom Pseudomonadati; phylum Pseudomonadota; class Gammaproteobacteria; order Pseudomonadales; family Pseudomonadaceae; genus Pseudomonas; species Pseudomonas sp. B21-059. Next base: position 2,340,427 of record NZ_CP087201.1, read on the forward strand.
CGTTGGCTTTTGGGCATGAAGTTAAACGCCCTGTTTCCCTCGATTCCGCCAGGCACTGTGGTCGTGAACATGGTCGGTGGCGGCATCATTGGCCTGGCCATCGCGTTTTGGCCACATCCCCCTAAGCCCTGAATGGCGCCCGCTGATCATCACGGGCTTCTGTGGCGGCCTGACCACCTTTTCCACATTTTCCACCGAGACAGCTGCCCTGATTCAGGAGGGCAAATGGCTGTGTTCACTCGGCTCGGTTTCATTGCACGCCGCAGGACTTCTGTCCTACCAAATGACCGGTACGCGCTGAGGAAGTGAAAATGGAAGGTTTTCTGGTGATTTTCTTTACCCAACAGAAGCGTCGTTATCACAGACCACCCAAGGGGCAGCGCAAGTCCGCAACTTGGGTCAAAACCACATCAGCACTAACAGCCGGCTGCGATAGTGGCGGTTTTTTCGTTCATTGATCCGCTTCTCCCGTGATGGCCAGAACGCTGCACGGCACCTGATGCAGAACATGCTCCGTAGTACTGCCAATAAGCTTGTCCACCCCTTTGTGATGGGTATTTCCCATTACGAAGACATCTGCTCGAGTATGAGTGGCAAATTCGGCCATCGCTTTGGTTGGCGGCCCTGCAATGAAATGTCGCCGCTCAGGTGGCACGCCATGGCGTTCCGCCAAGGCAATGAAGCACTTTTCAAGTGACCGGCGCACGTCGTCGCTGAAGCCTGGCATCGTCACGGCGCCGGCACCCGCATCAGAGAAGTGTGTGTGTGTCAGTTCATAGGCATACAGCATGTGCAATTCAGCCTCACATTGCGTCGCCAGTTGGTTCGCCGCCTGAATGATGCTGTCGTTGATTCCGCTGATCTGACCCTCTGGATGCGATGGATCAACCGCCGCCACAATCATCCGAGGAAGCGGACACCTGACTTCGCTGACCAGATGTAAGGGGGTCGGACATTGACGCAACAACTGCCAATCCAAAGGTGTGACGAATACGCGTTTGAGCGCTGATTCATGATGTACGTCCTTGATAATCAGGTCCGGCTGCATTTCAGCCACATGCTCAAGGATTGCTTGCAGCGGGTCACGGGTCACTGCAACTTCGGTGGTCACGTTGATGCCCTGCCTGCGCATGAGTTCGGCCTCATCCGTCAACCACTGCAGGTTCTCCTGCCGGCAACTCTCACGAAGTTGTTCGCTGTTGCTCATTAACCGCATAAGGTCGAAGTCTTCGATGAACACTGCGATATGCAGCGCGGCGCCCGTAGCGTCGGCCAGGGCGATTGCTCGCTCCATCGCCGGCGAGTGACGCATGGTGGGACCTGCGATCAGAAAGAGTCGTTGATATTGCCTCATGTGACACCTCCAGCGTTTCGGGTTATCCGCTAGCGCCCCCAGCACTCTCGCTTGTCCCACCATTGGCGACCTTTTATCGCCTCAACTACTTGGATCGACACTATCAATATACGCCTGCATCAGCGGCTGACCAGTTGCCAAGACTGTCGAAGTGTCTAGCAGACCTTTGCAGGTGCATGCCTACAGCAGAGAGTTCGTGGGCAGCGACGTCAATGGCAACGATCTGCTCATCGCTGGAGGTGGGGCAGAGGCCCGGGTGGCATGCCGCTAGCGCCCACAGATTGCGGTTGCGCCTGGAGCAATTCGTCGAGCACCCCCATGAAGGCGTCCACCAGTTGGCTGCGCCCCTGCTTGCGGGTCAGTACCAGCAGTTGCGCCGTGGCGCCGGGGTCCGTCAGCGGTCGGTAGGTCACGCCTTTTTTGGCCAGGGTCTGGGTGCAGCGGGGCACCAGGGCAATGCCCCGGCCGGCGGCGACCAGGGCGATGATCGAGGTGATCTGCCGGCCGCTGGGGCCCGGTCGCAGGGGCAGGCCGTTGCGTCGGTAGAGTTGTTCGATCGCCTCGTTGAGCCCCGAGCCGTAGTCCGCCGGAAACAGGATCAACGGGTGTTCGCTGAGCTCGGCCAGGGTCACCTGATCCTGGGCGGCCAGGGGGCTGTCGCTGGAGATGGCCGCCACCAGGGGTTCGTCCCCCAGGGACAGGGCCTGGATTTCGCTCTGCTCGCTGGGTGGCTGCATCCGGCTCATGCCGATATCGATTCGCCCGTCGACGATCTGTGACCACTGGCTGACCGACGCGCCCTCGACTAGGGTCAGCTGTACGTCCGGGTAGCGCTGGGCGAAGGCCTGGATCGCCTGGCTGAACAGGTCCGACAGGGCGATCGAGCTGGCGTAGCCCAGGGCCAGTTGCCCGGCGCTGCCCTTGGCCAGCTTGCTGGCCATGACCTGGGTCAGGTCCACCTGTTCCAGCACGGCTCGGGCGTAAGGCAAAAAGTGCCGGCCCTGGGCGGTGAGGGAGACGGTGCGACTGGTGCGGTCGAACAGGCGAAACCCCAGTTCGGCTTCCAGTGCCGAAATCTGCCGGGTCAGCGGCGGTTGCGCGAGGTGCAGACGCAGGGCGGCACGGCCAAAGTGCAGCTCCTCGGCGACGGTCAGAAAGTAACGCAACTTGCGTAGATCGAGCATCCTGTTCCCTGGGTATTGATCGGTCGTAAATCGGTATTGGTCTTGGGGTCGCGGGGTATTTTATAAAGGCCTTTCGTCATAAAACGAGAGGTTTCATGAATCCGCGCCAGCATTGTGCTCGCATCGCCCTGTTTTTGTGCGGTTGTGCGGCCTTTCTCAACCTGTATGCAACCCAGGGCATTCTTCAGGAGTTCGCCCAGAGCTTTCAGGTGAGTATCAGGGACGCGGGCTGGAGCATCACCGTGACCACCCTGGCGGTGGCCATCACCGCACCTTTTGTCAGCCGTTTCACCGGCCGTTTCCAGCAGCGCTCGGTGATGGTCCTGGCGTCCCTGCTTTTGGCGCTGCCGGCGCTGCTGGCGGCCTGTGCCGGCAGCTTTGCCCAGTTGCTGTTCTGGCGTTTTATCGAAGGCATGCTGATCCCGGTGGTGTTCGCCACCAGCGTGGCCTACATCGGCGATCGCTGGAGCGGCGGCACCGTCACCGAAGTCACCAGTCTCTACGTGGCCGGCACCGTGCTGGGCGGTTTCGCCGGACGTTTCGTCACCGGCTTCATGACCGAGTACGTCGGCTGGCGCGAGGCCTTCGCGCTGTTGGCCGGCCTGAGTCTGCTGATCGGCGTGGCCATCCATTTCCTGCTGCCGGCCAATGCGCCTGTGGTCAGCCGCCGTGCACAGAACCGCATGCGGGATCTGCGCGAGCTGTGCAGCCGGCCCTTGCTGGCGGCCTATGGCGTGGGCTTCTGCGTGCTGTTCTCCCAGGTGGCCACCTTCACTTACGCCGGGCTCTACCTCAGCCTGCCGCCCTTCGACCTGGGCGCCGCGGCCCTGGGCGCCATCTACAGCGTATTCCTGCTGGCACTGGTGGTGATTCCCATCGCCGGCCGCCTGAGCAAATCCCGGCCCCAGGCCGAGTTGCTCAAGGTCGCGGCCCTGCTCGGGGTCGGCGGCTCGGCCCTGACCCTGTTGCCTTCGCTGTGGCTGATCGTGCTGGGCCTGGCCTTGAGTTCCACCGGGGTGTTTATGGCCCAGGCCGCCGCCAACTCCTTTACCACCGCCACCGCCCGCCACAACAAGGCCGGTGCGGTGGGGTTGTACCTGACGTTCTATTACCTGGGAGGCAGTTTCGGCGCTGTGGTCCCGGCACTGCTCTGGAGCCATTGGGGCTGGCAGGGCTGTGTGGCGCTGATCGTGGTCTTCCAACTGCTGTCGCTGCTGATTGCCTGGGGCGGCTGGAAGCCCCTCGAACCCGAAGCACCGGTCGCCGATCCCAGGCCGGTGAACCCCCTAGATGCATCATCCAACAAGGAATACGTGAGGTGACCATGAATAACGTACTGACCCGGCAGAGCCAGTTGTTGAAGATCGTCGAACCTGTGTTGAACGACATGCCGGCCAGTGTCTTGAAGCATGCGCTGTTCGAGGCGTTCTGGAGCGAAGAGAACGCCCTGGTGGACATCGAGAATGCCTTCGAGAAGCTCACCTCGCGCCGCCACGCGCCTGCCGTGCTGCGCAAGTTCTTTGCCAGCTGGTCGAAGACCAACAATTCCGCCACCAGCGTGTCCGGCCTGGCCAACCGCATCACCTTGCTGGCCCGCTCGGGTCAGGGCTCGGCAGCCGCCGACGGCCTCTATCGTGCCTGCGGCAGCCTGCAGCGCATTACCGATGAAGACCTGGGCGCTCTGGGCAACACCCTGCATTCAGACCTGTTCTACAACATGGCAACGCCCATTTGCGGCGACGATCAGTGGCTGCTCAAGGAAAACTGCCTGCCCTCGGCGCAAGGCTTCAAGGACTGGACCGACTTCCGCCGTCTGCGCGATCGCGATCTGCTCCAGGGCCTGCTGACCACCCTGATCCACGAGGTCTATACCCACGGTGAAGTGGAGTTCATCCACCCGCTGTACAAGCAATGGTTCGTGCGCGACATGGGCGTGCCGGCGGAAAAGGCCCGGACCACCGTGGCCTGGGTCACGGTGCACACCGGCGGCACCGAGAGCAACCACTTCGCCCATGCGGTGGCGGCGGTCGAGGAATTCGTCGATGCCATGCAGGTGCGTGTCGACCCCAACGTGGCGCGGGAAATCTTCTGCGAATACCTGCAGCGCAAGGCCCGGGTGATGCGCGACTGCACCCAACTGTTGCGCTGATGGCGTGCGGCCCGGCCCTGGCAACGGGGCTTGTGGCTGGCCCAGGCTTGCCTATCCTGTGACTGATTCCTATCCCTTCGACCTCGCAGCCCGCCCCCAAGATGAATGACCTGAAACACAGCGCCTCCCTGGAGGCCATGCCGGCCACCGACACTTCGGTACGCCGCCGGTCCCTGGTGGCCGGTTGCAGTGCTCATGCGGTACACGACGGTCTCACCGATGTGATCTACGTGCTGCTGCCGATCTGGCAGGCGCAGTTCGCCCTGAGCTATGCCCAAATCGGCCTGTTGCGCGGGGCCTATTCCGGGATGATGGCCGGGTTCCAACTGCTGGCCAGCCGTGCCGCCAAGCGCTGGGGCCGCGAGCGCCTGCTGGTGGGCGGCACGGCCCTGGCCGGGCTGGCCTACCTGCTGGCGGGGCAGGCCGGGGGCTTGAGCGTGTTGCTCCTGGCCCTGCTGCTGGGCGGCCTGGGGGCCAGTACCCAGCATCCGCTGGCGTCTTCCTTGATCACCGACACCCATGAAGCCGGAGGCGGGGTCAAGGAGGCCCTGTCCCAGTACAACTTTGCCGGGGACATCGGCAAGACCCTGATTCCCGGCCTGGTGGGCCTGTTGCTGACGGTGATCAGCTGGCGCGCCAGTGTCACCCTGATCGGCCTCCTGGGGCTGGCCGCCGCGCTGTTGCTGTGGTGGCTGATTCCCTCGCGGGCCGTCACCGCGGCCATGAGCGAGAAGGCGCCCAAGGCGGTCAAGGGCCAAGGCTCGGCCAGCGGAATGCGCGCGTTGATCCTCACCGGCACCCTGGACAGTGCGGTGCGCATGGGCTTTTTGACCTTCCTGCCGTTTTTGCTCAAGGCCAAGGGCGCCGGCACCGCCGGCATCGGCCTGGCCCTGACCCTGTTGTTTGTCGGCGGCGCCTTCGGCAAGTTGCTGTGCGGTTACCTGGGGGCGCGCATCGGCATGATGAAGACGGTGTGGATCACCGAATTCACCACCGCCAGCCTGATCGTGCTGGCGGTATTTCTGCCCTACAACGGCCTGATGCTGATGTTGCCCCTGCTGGGCCTGGCGCTGAACGGCACCTCCTCGGTGCTGTACGGCGCGGTGCCGGACCTGGCGGGGGCCGGCAAACGCGAGCATGCGTTCTCGTTGTTCTATACCGGCACCATCGGTGGCGGGGCGCTGGCCCCGGTGCTGTTCGGCAGCCTGGGGGACGTTACCGGGATACCCCTGGCGGTGATGGCCCTGGCCGCCACGCTGCTGCTGACGCTGCCGCTGTCCTGGTACGTGCAGCGCGGCCTGGACGCCGATGCTCGGGCATTGTCCAGCCCTGGCTGATGCTTGCTGTCGACCCTTGAATCATCAGGCCCGGGGCTGTTCTGCCCGGGCCTGATGCGTTCTGCGCCCGGGCTCGCGGCAGGGGCCTCGCGGCCATCAGATATTTCTTACTTTTGCAGTATCAATCACGACGCAAACGGTATTGGCCGGACATTCTGACTGTCATCAGAATGTAAGAAGACCTGGCTGGAGCCCCCATCCAGGTTGGCTGCGCAGGGTGTTTCCCGAATTCGGGGCGCCTTGTTTCCAGATCGTTTTCGCAGGTAAGAACATGAATAACAGCGAAGCCACTGCAAGCCGATTTTCCTTGTCCAAGCGTGCCCTGGGCCTCAGTGCCCCCGGTACGTCCAGCATGCGCAGCAAAGCCAACGCCCTGAAGGAAAGCGGGGTCAAGGTGATCAACTTCGCCGCCGGTGAATTGTCCTTCGACGCCTGCCAGGACATGCGCACCGGGGCCATCGACGCCATCGAAAACGCGCGCAATCGCTACACCCCGCCCATTGGCCTGCCGGCCCTGCGGGAAAAGCTCGCCCAGCAGGTCAGCCAGCGCACCGGCGTGACTTTTGCGGCCAATGAAGTGGCGGTGACTGCCGGGGCCAAGCAGGCCCTGTACAACGCCTGCATGGTGCTGCTCAACCCCGGTGACGAGGTGATCGTACCGACCCCGTACTGGGAAACCTTTCCCACCCAGATCCGCCTGGCGGGCGCCACGCCCGTGTTGGTCGAGACCCGGGGCGACGACTACCGGCTGACCCTTGAGGCGGTGCAGGGCGCGCTGAGCGAGCGCACCCGGATGATCGTCATCAACACCCCCAACAACCCCACGGGCACCGTCTATCAACGCCAGCAACTGCTGGCGATCGCTCAGTTGGCCTTCAACCAGGGGCTCTGGGTGATGTTCGACGAGTGCTATCGCGGCCTGGTGCGCGAGCCCCATGAGCATCACAACATCCTCTCGCTGTTCCCGGCGCTGAAACCGCAAACCGTGCTGATCGACTCCTTTTCCAAGAGCCAGGCAGTGACCGGCTGGCGGATCGGCTACGCCTGCGCCCCGGCGCCGGTGATCGCGGCCATGCACAACCTCCAGGGCCACACCACCTCCAACCCCAGCAGCCTGTCCCAATACGCCGCGCTCAACACCCTGAACGCCGATTCATCGCAGTTCGCCGACCAGGTCAATCCGTTCCTGCAACGGCAGCTGCACGCTGCCCGTACCTACCTGGATCGCCTGGAAGGCATCAGCTACGCACCACCGGAAGGGGCCTTCTATCTCTACCTGGATGTCTCCTCCCGCCTGGGGGGCTACTACCGCGGCGAGCAGGTGCGGGATGTCGAGCACCTGGCCGACCTGCTGCTGACCGAGGCGCATATCGCCGTGGTCCCGGGCTCGGGGTGTGGCGACCCGCATTGCATCCGGATTTCCTACGCCGTCGAGTACCAGGAGTTGATCGAGGGGCTGGGCCGTTTCAACCAGTTCATGTCGGCCATCGTCATGGACTGACGGCGCTTCAAGTCGCCCGCCGTTGCACCGTCATCACCGCTGTTCCCGCGCCCCTGTGGTGGCCCGGGTGGCGTCGCTCGTCTTGCTGTCCGTGAAGTGAACAATAAATACAGGAGAGAAACATGGAGAGTTCCCGCAAAGCGTTCATCGGCTACGTGCACCAGGCCCTGGTGGATGTCGAAGACCGGAATCTGGTGGAGGCCCTGCTGACCGGCTTTGAAAACCATCCCGACAAGCTGGACGGCTACTGCCAGACCTATCAGCGCATGACATCCAGCCGCTGGTCCGAGGATTCGCTGTGCACCTTTTTCTGCGGCTGGCGCAGCCCTGATGGCGCGGCTCACGCCGTGTCCAGCATCATCGTGCGGCTGTTGCAGGAGTCCGCGGACCTGCCCGGCGACGACAACAAACTCAAGCTGCTGGAGGCCGCCCGGCATTGCGGCGAGATCATCGTCGAAGATGTCGGCCTCGGCGAAATGCACGGCCATCCCCACCATTCCAAGCTGTACCACCGCATGGCCTCGGCCATCTGCGGCTCCGACAACTGGCGCCTGCAGGACAAGTACCTGAACCCCATCACCAAGGAGTTCTCCACCTGGGTCGGGGAGAAGCGCCCCCTGGCGCCGAACCTGGTGGAAGCCCTGGAGATGATGGCCCTGACCGAGCTGTTCAACACCGGCGAATACAACCTGATGACGCCGCTGTGGAAGAACTGGCTGCGCGAGTCCTGCGGTTATCCGGCGGGGGAGGCCAACCGCATCGCCGGTTTCCTCAGCGTTCATTGCGGTGCCGTCGAGGCCCGGCATTTCCGCCACGCCACCGACGCCCTGAAGCTCTACACCCAGGCCACCGGCCAGCAGATCGACTACCGGCGCATCGCCGCGCTCTCCGACGAGTACGTGGTGCGGGCCTGCGCGCACCTGGAAAAAATGGCCTCCGTGCTCAAGGCATAGGGCCCCTGCAAACCACGCCGGGCGCGGCGACGGCCCGGCCTCCCATGACTGACTGTGCTGCATAGCAAAGACTGGAGAACCATGAACATGCGTCTTGAATCCGACTCGATGGGTTCCATTTCCGTACCGTCCAACAGGTACTGGGGGGCTCAGACCGAGCGCTCCATCCTCAACTTCCCCATCGGCCGTTCGCGCTTCCAGTGGGGCGCGCCGATGATCCGTGCCATGGGCATCCTGAAAAAGGCCGCGGCCCTGGCCAACCTCAAGCTTGGCGAACTGCCCGAGGCCATCGCGCTGCCCATCGTCAAGGCGGCGGATGAAGTCATCAGCGGGCAGTTGGATGATCACTTCCCGCTGGTGGTGTTCCAGACCGGCTCCGGCACCCAGTCCAACATGAACGCCAACGAAGTGATCGCCAACCGGGCCATCGAGATGCTCGGCGGCGAGCTGGGCAGCAAGAAGCCCATCCACCCCAACGATCACGTCAACCGTGGGCAATCGTCCAACGACACCTTTCCCACGGCCATGTACATGGTGGTGGTAACGGAAATCTTCGAGACCCTGCTGCCCGGGGTGGCAACCCTGCGAGACACCCTGTTCGAAAAATCCCAGCAGTATCGCGACGTGGTCAAGGTCGGCCGGACCCACCTGCAGGACGCCACCCCGATCACCCTCGGCCAGGAAATCGGCGGCTGGGTCGAACAGATCGACTACGCCCTGGGGGCCATCGAACTCAACCTCGGCGGCCTCTACGACCTGGCCATCGGCGGCACGGCGGTGGGCACCGGGCTCAACTCCCACCCGCAGTTCGGCGACGAGTGCGCGCGAATCATCGCTGAGCTCACCGGCTACCCGTTCAAGTCCTGCGCCAACAAGTTCTTCGCCCTGTCGGCCCATGACGCGTTGATCAACACCTCGGCGGCGATCCGTACCCTGGCCATGGCCCTGATGAAGATCGCCAACGACGTGCGCTGGCTGGCCAGCGGCCCGCGCTGCGGCATCGGCGAGATCGACATTCCCGAGAACGAGCCGGGCTCTTCGATCATGCCGGGCAAGGTCAACCCGACCCAGTGCGAGGCGCTGACCATGGTCTGTGCCCAGGTCTTCGGCAACGACGCCAGCGTGGCCTTCGCCGGCAGCCAGGGCAATTTCCAGCTCAACGTCTACAAGCCGGTGATGGTGCACAACGTGCTGGAAAGCATCACCTTGCTGGCCGAGTCCTGCCGCGCCTTCAACGACCATTGCGCAGTGGGCATCGAGCCCAACCGGGCGCGGATCGAGGCCAACATCGAGAAGAACCTGATGCTGGTGACCGCCCTCAACCGGCACATCGGCTACGACAAGGCGGCCATCATCGCCAAGACCGCCCACCAGGAGGGCAAGTCCCTGCGGGAGGTGGCGCAACAGCTTGGCTACGTTTCGGCCGCGGATTTCGACCGCTATGTGGTGGCCCTGGACATGACCCATCCCTGAGCCCTGGCCGCCGCAGCCAACCCGCTGTTCCTACTCACAAGAGGCGCGTGAATCCCATGCAGGACGCTGATATTCGCCGAACCCACCTCAGCCAGTTGCTGCGCCGCAAGCGCTGTCTGCGGGTCCTTGAAGCCCACAGCCCGATCTCGGCGCTGCTGGCCGAACAATCCAGGCTGGAGCGCGGGCCCGGGCCCAGCCTGAGTTACGACGCCATCTGGTCCAGTTCCCTGACCGACTCGACCCACAAGGGCCTGCCGGACATCGAGATCCTCTCGCCCAGCAACCGCCTGCACGGCATTCGCGAGATCTTCGATGTCTGTTCGCTGCCGATGATTTTCGACGGCGACACCGGGGGCAAGGCCGAGCACTTCGCCATCCACGTGAAGATGCTGGACCGGGCCGGGGTCTCGGCGGTGGTCATCGAGGACAAGTGCGGGCTGAAGAAGAACTCCCTGTTCGGTACCGCCGTGAGCCAGGTCCAGGACAGCATCGAGGAGTTCTGCGAGAAGATCCGCGTGGGCTGCGCCAGCCGCAGCCATGCAGAACTGCTGATCATCGCGCGCTGTGAAAGCCTGATCCTCGACAAGGGCATGGACGACGCCATCGAGCGCTGCCTGGCCTATGTCGCCGCCGGCGCCGACGGGATCATGATCCACAGTCGGAAAAAGGACGGCCTGGAGATTCTCGAATTCGCCCGGCAGTTCCGTCGCCAATGCCCGCGGGTGCCGCTGATCTGCGTACCCACCAGTTATGCCCACTTGAGTTTCGACGAGCTGGAAGGAGCCGGCTTCAACGCGGTGATCTACGCCAACCACATGCTGCGCAGTGCCTACATGGCCATGCGTGATGTGGCGGTGGGCATTCTCGAACATGGCCGGACCCTGGAGGTGGAACCCCGTTGCCTGGGCATCGAGGAGATCCTTGATCTGGTGCCGGGCACCCGTTGACCGTGGGCGACAGCGGCGGTCCCGAGCATTCTTGGAAGATTCTGGTTTTATCCCCGTCGACTGCGCGACTGAGGATATGCAGGAATAAGAATTTTCTTACATACGTTGCCAGGACCGCCGCTTAGAATTGCCCCGTTCGCCCGGCCAGCCACCACAGGCTCCATGCCCAGTGGTGGTTTCTGGTCAGGGCGGGCTGCAACATCGCAATACCTGCCTGCCCGGTCCGTGTTCTGCCTACTGCCCTTGGCTGGCCGGGTCGGCACTTCAGGTTCGATGCGTTCAACATCCCCCGCTAGCCGCTACTTCCCCCTCCAACCTAGAACCTCAATTCGGACCTCAAGCCGAGGACCGCGTCAGGGTTGTGCCTGGGTGCCGGCCAGGCTCGGTGCTTCACTCCAGGCGCCCCCCAGGGCCCGGTACAGGTCGACCTCGGCCAGCAGCTGCGCCAGGTGGTCGTTGATCAGGCCCTGCTGGGCGCTGAACAGCGAGCGTTGGGCATCGAGGAACACCAGGTTGCTGTCCACGCCGATGCGATAGCGATGCTCGGCCAGGTTGTAGTAGTCCTGGCTGGCCTGCACCAGATTGCCCTGGGCCATCAATTGCTGCTGATAGGTCTGGCGAGCGGCCAGGCCGTCGGCCACTTCCTGGAAGGCGGTCTGAATCGCCTTTTCATACTGGGCGACGCTGATGTCCTTCTGCAGCCGGGCGTAGTCCAGGCTGGCGCGCAGGCTGCCGGCATTGAAGATCGGCAGGTTGATCTGCGGTTGAAAGGTCCAGCCGCCGGCCCCTCCCTTGAACAGCCCGGAAAGCTGCTTGCTGGAGCTGCCGGCATTGGCGGTCAGGCTGACGCTGGGGAAGAACGCCGCTCGGGCCGCGCCGATGTTGGCGTTGGCGGCCTGCAGTTGGTACTCGGCCTGGAGAATGTCCGGGCGTCGCTGCAACAGGCTCGAAGGCAGGCCTGCGGGCACCTGGGCCAGCATGCCTTCGGCCAGCCTGCGCTGGGGCAGGTCGGCGGGGAGGGGCGCCCCCACCAACAGGGTCAGGTTGTTCAGGTCCTGGGCCACCTGGCGCTGGTAGCGGGCCAGGTTGGCCCGGGCGCTGTCGACGCGGGTGCGGGCCTGGGCCACGTCCAGGGCCGAGATCTTCCCGGCATGGCCGTTGCGGGTGGTCAAACGCAGGCTCTGCTCATCCGCGGCCAGGGTCTTGCGGGTCAGCTCCAGCAGTTCCTGGTCGGCGCACCAGGTCAGGTAGGCGCTGGCGACATTGGCCACCAGGCTCAACTGCGCGCTGCGCCGGGCTTGCTCGCTGGACAGGTAGGTCATCAACGCCTGTTGGCTGAGGCTGCGGATGCGGCCGAAGAAATCCAGCTCGTAGGCGCTGATGCCCAGGTTCGCCCCATAGCTGGAATTGATCAGCGCCTTGCCACCGGTCATCTGCTCGGGCAGCCGCTGGCGCTTGCCGTTGACACTGGCCGACACCGCCGGCAGCAGGTCGGCGCGCTGGATGCGGTACTGGGCCTGATAAGCCGCGACGTTCAGCGCCGCCACCCGCAGGTCGCGGTTGTTGTCCAGGGCACTGTGGATCAACTGTTGCAGCAAGGGGTCCTGGAACAGGCCGGACCAGTCGGCTCCCGCGGTGCCGGCGGCCGAGGCGTAGGCCAGGCCTTGAGGGTAATGGGCAGCAACCGGCGGCGCTGGGCGTTGGTAGTCCGGGATCAGCGAGCAGCCGCCGAGGGCCAGGGCCAGGGCCGCCAGGATCGAAGGGGAGGTACGCATATCAGCCTCGTGACAAGGACATCCTGAGGGTGGACGACAGGGGCGCAGCAACCGCGCCTCAGGCGCCGACCATCCACTTGGCCAGGCCGTGGCGGCCACTGACCCCGAGCTTGGCGGCGGCACGCTTGAGGTAGGTTTCGATGGAGCTGTTCTTGACGCTCAGGCGCTGGGCCATTTCCGGCACCGTGCCCCCGGTCAACAGCCCCAGGCAGACTTCTTTTTCCCGGGCCGACAGGCTGATGTCCCCCAGGGACAGGCGTTCGTCGAACTCCCGTTGCAGGGGCGTCTGCTGACGCGCATCCAGGGGGCGGCTGCTCCAGCTGCGCAGGTTCTTCAGGGCCTGTTGCCGGTGCAGTTGGGCATGGCGCTCCAACAGCGGCAGCAGGGTCGCCGACAGGCTCTTGAGAAAGGACAGTTCGGCCAGGGAAAAACCGCCCTGGGAGGGTTCGCGGTAGAGGGCGATGACACAGCGGCGGTTGGCTTTGCGCGAGACCAGATGGCATTGGTGCGGGGTGTGGCGCGATGTTCCGCCCTGGGCCTGGGCATTCATCTGAATCAGCAGCGAGTCGTCCATTTCCAGCATCTTGTGCAGCAGCGGATCATGGCGTCGCGGGGGCTCCGGCAGAGGCAGGTCCTCCTGCAGCCCGGCCCGCCCCAGCAAGGTGATTGCCAGGGAGCTGGCCTGGCGTTCGTCGAGGGTCCACTCACTGAGCAGCAGTTGGCTGACCGGCACCAGCTTGTCCACCAGTTGCAGCATGTCCCTGGCGAATCCGCAATGGCCGGTACTGGAGATCAACTGCCCCAGTTCGAAGTAGAAGGGTGGAGTTTCCATGTTGGCGATACTGCTGGTCAGACCCATATCCTTATCATCCTTGATCGAGACAAATCGCTGATCGAAACGCGGTCGCCACGGTGGCCCGCAGCACAGTGTTCATGTACCTGATTTGGTCGGAAAAATCTGATTTAAGCCTAAGAATTTACTTCGCGTCTGTAGGGGTAAACCGGGACACGCAGGCCGCATCAGAGCGCTGCCGGGCTGTCCCCGTGGGCCGGCAACAGGCGCGCAATCCCCGCTGGCGTTCGTCCTCGCGGTTGTGCAAGGCGCTGCCGGCACAGGCTCATCAGGCCTTGGCGGCAAGGCAGGCGAGGCCAGGAGCCTCATGTACGGGTGGTCAATGTCCTACAGCTATTTCAGCCGATCCGCAGCAGCGTCCCGGCGTTGATGGTGCCTGCCCGGGGGCTTGCCTGGCGGCCTGCCAGAGCCGTTCTCAAGGCCTTGAGCCTGCTCCGACAGGGCCCAGGAATGTCCGGGTTTCGGGTGACATACAGGGTGTGGGGCCGATGCTTAAATCCGCGGACGCTGGTGCCCGGGCCCATCACATGAGAAGGATCTTATGATGCGTTTTTCTGCCTTTGCCGTGGCCGATCTGGTCGCGCCAATCACCCTTGTCATCCACGGTGCGCTGCCTGCTGGACGTTCAGCGCCGGTGATGGCATGAGCGCCGGGGCGGAGCAGGCCCAAGGCTTGCCGCTGACCACCGGGCAACGGGATATCTGGCTCGATCAACTGAGCCGCGGTGACTCGCCGCTGTACAACATCGGCGGCTATGCCGACCTCAAGGGACCGTTCCAGCCCGAGCTGATGCAGCGCACGGTGGAGGCGCTGGTGCGCAAGCATGATGTGCTGCGCACGGTGCTGTCCCTGGAGGGCAGCAGCGACGGCTTGCCGTTGCAGTACTTCGACCGCGACTGGCCGGTGCAGTTGGTATTTCACGACCTGTCCGCCGAGGCCGACCCGCTGGCCACTGCCCTGGCGCGGATTCACTGGCAGATGCAGCAGCCGTTCAAACTCAGTGGCGAACGCCTGTGCCGTTTCTCGCTGTTTCGCCTGAGCCCCGAGCATCACCTGATGCAAGCCGAGGCCCATCACCTGATCCTCGACGGTTGGGGCTTTGCCCAGTTGTCCCAGTCCTTGGGTAGCCTCTACAGCGCTTTGGCGCGGGGCGAACAGCCCGGCCCTGGCGCACCGTCCTTTGTCGATTTCATCGAGGACGACGCGCGCTACCAGCAGTCCAGCCGTTATGCCCGGGACCGTGACTACTGGCTGGCCAAGTATCAGAGCCTGCCGGAGCCGCTGTTGCGCCCGCGCCATCGTCCGGGCCAGGAAGCCGGGACGCCCGGGGCGACCCTGGTGCAGGCCTTTCCCGCGGCCCTGCATGAGCGGATGAAAGCCCTGGGCACAAGCACCGGGGCTTCGGCCTTCCACGTGCTGCTGGCGGCCTTGCATGTGTATTTCGCCCGCACCGGCCAGCGCGACCAGTGGGTCCTGGGCATGCCGGTGCTGAACCGGCCCAACGCCGCCTTCAAGGTGACCCTGGGCTGTTTCACCCAGGTCAGTGCGGTGCACATGGACTTCGGCCGCGAGCTGAGTTTCGAGGCGCTGGTGGCGGCGGTGCGGGACGTGCTCAAGCAGGATTATCGCCACCAGCGCTTTCCCCTGAGCGAGCTCAATCGCGCCCTCGGCCTGCTGCGTGAAGACCGCGGGCAATTGTTCGAACTGACCCTGTCCTATGAACTGGAGGACCTGCAATACCGCTACGGCGATGCCGTGGCCTCGTCGGTGAAAGTCTCCAATCGCCACGAGCCGACGCCCCTGGCCATTCACCTGCGCAGCAACCGTTTCGACGACAACGCCTGGATGCATTACGTCTACGACACGGGGTATTTCCAGCCCCATGAGATCGAGGCCCTGGCCGCTTGCCTGATCCATGTGCTGGAGCAGGGGTTGGCAAACGTGGCCTTGCCGGTGCAGCAGTTTTCGCTGCTGACTGCAGAGCAGGGCGCGCGTTTGCAAGGGTGGAACGCCACCCGCCAGCCGCTGGCTACCGAGCAGCGCATCCACAAGCGGGTCGAGGCCTGGGCCCAGCGCACTCCGGGCGCCGTGGCCCTGGTTGCCCAAGGCCAGCAGCTGAGCTACGACCAGCTCAACCGCCGGGCCAATGCCCTGGCCCAGCACCTGCAAGGGCTTGGGGTCGGTCCCGATCAGCGGGTGGCGATCCTGGCCCGACGCAGCCTGGAGACCCTGGTCGGCCTGCTGGCGATCCTCAAGGCCGGCGCTTGTTACGTGCCGCTGGACCCAGCGTATCCCCCTGAGCGACTGGCCTACCTGCTGGAGGACTGCGGGCCGGTGGCGCTGCTGACCCAGGCCGGTTTGCGCGAGCGCCTGCCGAGCCTCGCGGTGCCGCTGATCGAGCTGGACGATCAGCAATGGCAGTCAGGCTCGGCGCCTGGTCCCCAGGTGCCCGGGCTGACGGCGCAGCACCTGGCCTACGTGATCTACACCTCCGGCTCCAGCGGTTTGCCCAAGGGCGTGATGGTGGAGCACCAGAGCCTGTCCGCCCTGGTGGACTGGCATTGCCGGGCCTTCGAGCTGCAGGCCGGCAGCCACACCTCCTGCCTGGCCGGCTTCGGTTTCGATGCCATGGCCTGGGAAGTCTGGCCGGCCCTGTGCGCCGGGGCGACCCTGCACCTGGCCCCGGCCAGTGACGGCCCCGAAGACCTCAATGGGTTGCTCGCCTGGTGGCGGGCCCAGCCGCTGCAGGTGAGCTTCCTGCCCACGCCGGTGGCCGAGTACGCCTTGAGCCAGCGGCTCGGTCATCCGACCCTGCGCACCCTGTTGATCGGTGGCGATCGCCTGCGCCAGTTACCCGAGGCACAGCGCTTTGCCCTGATCAACAACTACGGCCCCACCGAAGCCACGGTGGTGGCCACCTCCGGGAGCATCGAGGCCGGGCAGCCGCTGCATATCGGCCGGCCCATCGCCAATACCCAGGTCTATCTGCTGGATGAGCGACAACGCCCGCTGCCCATCGGCATTGCCGGCGAACTCTATATCGGTGGCCACGGGGTGGCCCGGGGCTACCTCAATCGCGACGAGCTGACGGCCGAGCGTTTCCTCGACGATCCCTTTAGCGACCGGCCCGGTGCGCGCATGTACCGCACCGGCGATCTGGCTCGCTGGCTGGAGGACGGCCGCCTGGAGTACCTGGGGCGCAATGACGATCAGGTGAAGATCCGTGGCCAGCGCGTCGAGCTGGGAGAAATCGAAACCCGCCTGGGCGCCCATCCCGCGCTGCAGGAGGTGCTGGTCCAGGCCCGGGACGGCCAGTTGGTGGCCTGGTTCACCGCCCGCGAGGCCGTGCCGATCAGTGATCTGCGGGACTTCCTGCGCCGGCAGTTGCCCGACGCCCTGGTGCCCGTGGCCTATGTACGGCTCGAGGCATTGCCCCTCACCGCCAACGGCAAGCTGGACCGCCAGGCCTTGCCCGCCCCCGGGCCCGAGGCCCTGGTCAGCCGCGAGTACCAGGCCCCCCAGGGCCCACTGGAAACCACCCTGGCCCAGCTTTGGGCCCAGGTGCTGCAGGTGCAACAGGTGGGCCGCCACGACCATTTCTTTGAACTGGGCGGCCATTCGTTGCTGGCCCTGGAACTGATCCAGCGCATGCAGGAGCAGGGGCTGCATGCCGATGTGCGGGTGCTGTTCGGCCAGCCGACCCTGGCCAGCCTGGCGGCGGCGGTGGAGGGCCGGCAGGACGTGGAAATCCCGGCCAATGGCATACCTGCCGATTGCCGGCACATCACCCCGCAGATGCTGACCCTGGTGGACCTGGACCAGGAGAGCATCGACCGGGTACTGGCCACGGTTCCCGGCGGCGTGAGCAACGTGCAGGACATCTATTCCCTGGCGCCGCTGCAGGAGGGCTTGCTCTACCACCACATGACCTTTGCCGCGCATGACCCGTACCAGCAGCACGCGCTGCTGGCCTTTTCCCGTCGCGAGGACCTGGACGCCTTCGCCCAGGCCTTGCAGGCGGTGATCGAGCGCCATGACATTCTGCGCACCAGCCTGGTCTGGGAGGCGGCAGAGCAGCCGCTGCAGGTGGTCTGGCGCCAGGCCCGGTTGCCGGTGGAGCAGTGGCAGCCGACGGCCGAGGGCGGCTCGCTGGCGGAGCAGTTGCGCGAGCATTACCACCCGCGGCACAACCCGCTGGATATCCGCCAGGCACCGCTGCTGGCCCTGGCCTGGGCCGAGGACCGGCCGAACCAGCGCTGGCTCGCGCTGCTGCGCTTTCATCATCTGGTCAACGATGCCACGTCCACGGCCTTGCTGATGGCGGAAATCGCCGCCCACATGAACGGCCGGCAACAGCCACTGGCGCCGGCCTTTGCCTACCGCGACTACGTGGCCCGCACGCGGTTGGGGCAGGCCTCCCATGCTGCGTTCTTCCGTGAATACCTGGCCTCGGTGGACCAGCCGACCCTGGCCTTCGAGTGGCAGGAGCGTGCGGGCGAGCCGGTGGATCAGCAGCATGCCAGTGCTCTGCTGGATCACGACTTGAGCCTGCGCCTGCGTCATCAGGTGCGGCAGTTCGGGGTCAGTGCCGCCAGCCTGTTCCACCTGGCCTGGGGCCTGGTGCTGGGGCGCTCCAGCGGCCGCGAGGACCTGCTGTTCGGCACGGTGCTGCTGGGTCGCTTGCAGGCTGGTGCGGGAGCGGACCGGGCCCTGGGCATGTTCATCAACACCTTGCCGTTGCGTCTGGAACTGGCGGGGCTGACGGTGGCGGCCGGGTTGCGCCAGACCCAGGAACGCCTCAGCGCGCTGCTTGCCCATGAGCAGGGGCCCCTGTCCCTGGCTCAGCGTTGCAGCGGCGTGGCGGCGCCGACGCCGCTGTTCAATGCCTTGCTCAACTACCGGCACAACGTCGCCGCCGACGCCCAGGCCCTGTTGCAAGGGGTGCCGGGGGCGCAATGGCTGAGCAGCGAAGAAGTGCTCAGCTACCCCTTGATGCTGGCGGTGGACGACCTGGAACCGGGCTTTCGCCTGGGAGCCCGGGCGCCCCGGCGGATCGGCGCGCAGCGCCTGCTGGACTACCTGAGCTGCGCCCTGGAGGGGCTGGTCCAGGCCTTGGAACAGGCACCGCAGACCCTGCTGCAGAGCCTGTCCGTCCTGCCGGCGGCGGAGTATCGGCAGCAGATGCTGGCGTTCAACGCCACCGCGTCCGACTACCCCAGCGAGCTGACCCTGCACGGGCTGTTCGAAGCCCAGGTCCGCCGCACGCCCCAGGCGATTGCCCTGCAGGCCGGCGAGCAATGCCTGAGCTACGCCCAGCTCAACCAGCGGGCCAATCAGCTGGCCCATCACTTGCGCGAGCAAGGGGTGGGGCCGGACGTGCGGGTCGGGCTGTGCGTGGAGCGCGGCCTGGAAATGCTCATCGGCCTGCTGGGCATCCTCAAGGCCGGTGGCGCCTATGTGCCCCTGGACCCGGAGTACCCGCCGGAGCGGTTGAGCTTCCTGATCAATGACAGCCAGCCACTGGCCGTGCTGGTGCACCAGCCCACCCGGGCGCTGCTGCAGGCCCAGGCCGTGCCGCTGATCGATTTCGACCGCGACCACTGGCAGCACCCGGGCCAGGATGACCCTGTGGTGCCGGGGCTCGGGGTCAGGCACCTGGCCTATGTGATCTACACCTCGGGCTCCACCGGCAACCCCAAGGGGGTGATGGTGGAACACCGTGGCCTGGGCAACCTGATGCACTGGAGTTCGCGACTGTGTGGGCCATGCCCGGGCGGCACCTTGCTGCAAAAGGCCCCGTTCAGTTTCGACGGCTCGGTGTGGGAGCTGTTCTGGCCCCTGGTCAGCGGCATGCGCCTGCTCCTGGCGCGGCCCGACGGCCAGCGTGATCCGGGCTACCTGGCGCAGCTGGTGCAAGCGCAGCAGGTGACCATGATCAAGTTCGTGCCGGCGATGCTCCTGCAGTTCCTGCAACTGGAGGAGAGCGGACAGTGCCACAGCCTGACCGACGTCTTCTGCGGTGGTGGCGAGCTCACCGAGGCCATCGCCCGGCTGTTCCAGCGGCGCCTGCCCAAGGCTCGGTTGCACAACGTCTACGGTCCCACCGAGGCCACGGTGGACAGCAGTGCCTGGACCCTGGAACCCGGGGCCCCTGTACCGCCGGTGCAGTTGCCCATCGGCCGGGCCATTACCAATACCCGGCTGTATGTGCTCGATGCCCATGACCAGCCGGTGCCCCTGGGGGTCAGCGGCCAGTTGCATATTGGCGGCGTCGGCGTGGCCCGGGGCTACCTGGGCTTGCCGCAGTTGCAGGCCGAGCGCTTTATCGACAGCCCCTTCGTGGCCGGTGACCGCCTGTACCGCAGCGGCGATCTGGTGCGCTACAACGCTGACGGCGACCTGGAGTTCCTTGGCCGCAACGACTTCCAGGTCAAGCTGCGCGGGTTGCGCCTGGAACTGGGAGAGATCGAGGCACGGCTGGCGCAACACCCGGCCCTGCGCGAGGTGGCGGTGCTGATGCGCGATGAGCGCCTGGTGGCCTATTTCAGCCTGCACCCGGATCAGGCGCCGCCGGGTATCGAGGCACTGCGGGCCCATGTCCTGGAGCAGTTGCCGGAGTACATGGTGCCGGCTGCCTATGTGCGGCTGGCATCGCTGCCCCTGAGCGCCAACGGCAAGCTGGACCGCAAGGCGTTGCCGGAACCCGGGGTGGACGCGGTGCTGAGCCGCGAGTTCGAGGCGCCCCAGGGCGAGCTGGAAACGACCCTGGCGCGGCTCTGGGCCGAGGTGCTGCAGGTCGAGCGGGTGGGGCGCCATGACCATTTCTTCGAACTGGGCGGGCACTCCCTGCTGGCGGTCAGCCTGGTGGCGCGCATGCGCCAGGAGGGCCTGCATGCCGATGCCCGGCTGCTGTTCAGCCAGCCGACCCTGGCGGCCCTGGCGGCCCATACCCAGTACCAGTTGCAGCGCCTGGAGATTCCCGCCACCACCATTCCCCAGCTCAAGCGCCAGCGGCGTCTCTGAGCCCATCTTCGGCCTTGCAGGTGCGCCGGCCCCAGGGCCGGCGCTCGCCGTGGGCGCCACAGGACGGGGGCCGGGACAACGCCGGGGGCATGTCCCGGCTTCCCATGTCAGACACTCAAGGACGGATGTTTTAGCGTCTCCAGGCTGCCGGGAGCCCTGGCGGGATCAGTGTCTGCGGCGTTTGCCCGAGCCGCTGGCCGCTGAGCGCTCGGGCCCTGCGCCGCCTCTGAAAGGTTGCATCTGAAACAAGGACGTTCTCTTCAACCATTTCCGAATTCTCAGGCAGGTTACGACATGCAGTTCAGCGAATTGATGGCCGTTCTTTCGACCCTCGCGATCCGTCTTCAACGGGACGGCGAGGATCTGCTGGTGCAGGGCGATGACGAGGCCCTGGACGACGCACTCTGGGACAGCCTGATCCAGCACAAGGCGCAGCTTCTGCAGCAGGTGAGCGAACAGGGCGGCCACTGGCTGAGCCCGGCCTTCAGGATCACCCCGGACATGCTGCCCCTGGCGTCACTGGAGCAGCCGGCCATCGACCGCATCGTCGCCGGCGTGCCAGGGGGCGCCGCCAATGTGCAGGACATCTACCCCCTGGCGCCGCTGCAGGAAGGCATGCTCTATCACTACCTGTCCGCGCCCCAGGGCGATCCCTATGTGCTCCAGGCGCATTTCGCCTTTGCCGACCGGCAACGGCTGCAGGCCTTTGCCGAGGCCTTGCAATGGGTGATCGAGCGCCACGACATCCTGCGTACCGCGATCGTCTGGGAAAGCCTCGATGAACCGCTGCAGGTGGTCCTGCGCCAGGCGCCGCTGCAGTGTGAAGCCCTACCGCTGGACGCCGCCGGGGGCGATGCCCTGGCCCAGTTGCAGCAGCGCTACGATTCCCGGCATTTCCGCCTGGACCTGCGCCAGGCGCCGCTGTTGCGCCTGGTGCACGCCGAGGACCCGATCAACTCGCGTCAGGTGGCGTTGCTGCTGTTTCACCACATGGCCCTGGACCACGCCGCCCTGGATGTGGTGCGCCAGGAAATCCAGGCCTGTCTGCTGGGCCAGCGCGAGCAGTTGCCGCTGCCGGTGCCGTTTCGCAACCACCTGGCCCAGGCCCGCCTGGGGCAGAGCGAGGAGCGCCACGCAGCCTTCTTCCGCGACATGCTCGGGGATATCGATGAGCCGACCCTGCCGTTCGGCCTGGGGGATGTGCAGGGCGCAACCGGCCGCATTGAAGAACACCGGCTGCCTCTGGATCGCCAGCTCAGCCAGCGCCTGCGCAGCCAGGCCCGGCAACTGGGGGTGAGTGTGGCAAGCCTGATGCACCTGGCCCTGGGCCGGGTCCTGGGCCAGCTGTCCGGGCGCGAGGCGGTGGTGTTCGGCACCGTGCTGCTGGGGCGCATGGAAGTGGGCGAGGGCGGTGAGCGGGCCCTGGGCATGTTCATCAACACCCTGCCGCTGCGGGTGGATGTGGGAGCGCAAAGCGTGCGCGCCGGGGTGCTGGCGACCCATGCTCGGCTGAGCGCCTTGCTGGCCCATGAGCACGCCTCCCTGGCCCTGGCCCAGCGTTGCAGCGCAGTCAGTGCGCCGACCCCGCTGTTCAGCGCCATGCTCAACTACCGCCACAGCCACCGGGCCGATGGCGACCAGGTCCAGGAGCTGGTGCCGGGCATCCAGGTACTGGGTGCCCAGGAGCGCACCAACTACCCGCTGACCGTCAACATCGACGATCTGGGCGAGGACCTGCAGATCACCGCCCTGGTGGACGCCAGCCTGGGTGCCGAGCGCATCAGCGGCTACCTGCTGACCACCCTGGAAAGCCTGGCCCTGGCCCTGCAGGCAAACCCCGAGGCGCCGTTGTACAGCCTGGAAATGCTCCCGGCCAGCGAGCGGCGTTACCTGCTGCAGGGCCTGAACACGCCCCTGGGGCTGTACCCCGACAGCCCGCTGATCCATCAGCAGGTGGAGGCCCAGGCCCGGGTCCAGCCCGAGGCGCCGGCGCTGCTTTTCCAGGCACAGCGTCTGAGTTACGGCGAGCTCAACCGCCGCGCCAATCAGGTGGCCCATCGCTTGCTGGCGCTGGGGGTGCGTGCGGACCAGCGCGTGGCGATCTGCGTCGAGCGCGGCCTGGAAATGATCATCGGCCTGCTGGGCATCCTCAAGGCCGGTGGCGCCTACGTGCCCATCGACCCGGCCTATCCCCGGGAGCGCATCGCCTACACCCTGGAGGACAGCGCCCCGGTGGCGCTGCTGGTGCAGGCCGATACCCAGGCCCTGGTGGCCGACCTGCGGGTGCCGCTGATCGACCTCGACAGCCGCACCCTGGCCCACGAGTCCCCGGACAACCCCGACGTGCCGGGGCTGACCCCGGCCAACCTGGCCTATGTGATCTACACCTCCGGCTCCACCGGTCTGCCCAAGGGCGTGATGGTGGAACACCGCAACGTCGCCCGGCTGTTTTCCGCCACCCGCGACTGGTTCGATTTCAACTGGCGCGACGTCTGGGCGCTGTTCCATTCCTTCGCCTTCGACTTCTCGGTGTGGGAGATCTGGGGCGCCCTGATCCATGGCGGCCAGTTGCTGGTGGTGCCCCAGGTCGTCAGCCGCTCCCCGCAAGCTTGCTACGCACTGCTGTGCGAGGCCCGGGTGAGCATCCTCAACCAGACCCCCAGTGCCTTCCGCTCGCTGATTGCGGCCCAGGACCAGAGCGGGCTCAAGCATTCCCTGCGCCAGGTGATCTTCGGCGGCGAAGCCCTGGAGCCGGGAATGCTCAAGCCCTGGTACGCCCGGCTGGAGAACGTCGGCACGCAACTGGTGAACATGTACGGCATCACCGAAACCACGGTGCACGTGACCTACCGGCCGTTGCAGGCGGCGGACGCGCAATGGGTGGGCAGCAGCCCCATCGGCCGACGGATTCCCGACCTGCAACTTTATGTGCTGGACGCCCGCCGCGAGCCCTTGCCCACGGGGGTGGTGGGGGAACTGTATGTGGGGGGCGCCGGGGTGGCCCGGGGTTACCTCAACCGTGATCAACTCAACGCCGAGCGCTTCATCGCCGACCCCTTCAGCAATCGACCGGGGGCGCGGCTGTACAAGACCGGCGACCTGGCCCGCTGGCGCACCGATGGCAGCCTGGAGTACCTGGGGCGCAACGACGATCAGGTGAAGATTCGCGGTTTCCGCATCGAGCTGGGGGAGGTCCAGGCGCGGCTGGCGGCGTGCGACGGGGTGGGCGAGGCGGTGGTGATCGCCCGGGAACAGAGCCCGGGAGACAAGCGCCTGGTGGCCTATGTGATTCCCCGGCCGGGAGCGGCCCCGGGCGCCGCGCAACTGCGTGAGCAACTGCGCCAGAGCCTGGCGGAGTACATGCTGCCCAGCGCCTTCGTGCTGCTGCAGGCCTGGCCCCTGACCACCAACGGCAAGCTCGACCGCAAGGCCCTGCCGGCGCCGGACAGCGCCGCGCTGGCCCGACGCGACTATCAAGCGCCCCAGGGCGAGGTGGAGCAGGCCATCGCGAAGATCTGGCAGGAGCTGCTGCAAGTACCCCAGGTCGGGCGCCAGGACCATTTCTTCGAGCTGGGCGGCCATTCGCTGCTGGCGGTCAAACTGATGGAGCGCATGCGCCAGGTGGATCTGTGCGCCGATGTGCGGGTGCTGTTCGGCCAGCCGACCCTGGCCGCCCTGGCGGCCGCCGTGGGTGGGCAGCGCGAGGTGCAGGTGCCGGCCAACCGCATCGCAGCCGATTGCCGGCGCATCACGCCAGAGCTGCTGCCCCTGGCGGACCTCGATCAAGCGGCCATCGACCGGGTGCTGGCCCAGGTGCCCGGTGGCGCGGCCAACGTTCAGGACATCTATGCCCTGGCCCCCTTGCAGGCGGGCATCCTGTATCACCACCTGAGCAGCACCGAGGGCGATCCCTATGTGCTCCAGGTGCAGTTCGAGTTCGCCAGCGACGACGTCTTGCAGACCTTTACCCTGGCCTTGCAGCAGGTGATCCAGCGCCACGACATTTTGCGCACCAGCGTGGTCTGGGAGGGCCTCGACGCGGCGGTGCAGGTGGTCTGGCGCCAGGCTCCCCTGGAGCTGGAAGTGCTGGAGCTGGACCCCGCCCGGGGGACGATCCTCGGGCAACTGCAGGCCGGTTTCGACCCTCGTCACTATCGCCTCGACCTGGGCCGGGCACCTTTGCTGCGCCTGGTCTGTGCCCGGGACGCTGACCCGCAGCGCTGGCTGGGCATCCTGTTGCTGCATCACCTGGCCCTGGACCACAGCTCCCTTGAGGTGCTGGTGCAAGAGATCAGTGCCGTGCTGCAAGGCCACGGCGCGCAGCTGCCGCCTGCCGTGCCTTACCGCAACTATGTGGCCCAGGCGCGCCTGGGGCTTGGCGAACCGGAACATCAGGCGTTCTTTCGCCAGATGCTGGGGGACATCGACGAGCCGACCCTGGCGTTCGGCCTGCAGGACGTCAATCGCGACGGCAGCGGCATCCGCGAGCAGCAACTGCGGCTGGAACCGGCACTGTGCCGGCGTTTGCGCCAGCAGGCGCGCAGCCTTGGCGTCAGTGTCGCCAGCCTGATGCACCTGGCCTGGGGCCGGGTCCTGGGGCCGCTGTCCGGCCGCGACGACGTGGTGTTCGGCACCGTGCTGCTGGGCCGCATGCACGGCGGGGCGGGGGCCGACCGCGCCCTGGGCATGTTCATCAACACCTTGCCACTGCGGATCGGCCTGGGCCCCCAGGGCGTGGCAGAGGCCCTGGGCCATACCCATCAGCAACTGGCGCAACTGCTGGGGCATGAGCACGCCTCCCTGGCCCTGGCCCAGCGTTGCAGTGGCGTACCGGCGGCGCAGCCGCTGTTCAACAGCCTGCTCAACTACCGTCACAGCCCCCAGCAAGCCGCTGGGGACCAGGGTCCGGCGGCCTGGGACGGCATTCGCGTGCTGGCGTCCGAAGAGCGCAGCAACTACCCGCTGGCGCTGAACATCGACGATGACGGCGAGGGCTTGCGCCTGACCCTGCAGGCGGTGGCCCAGGTCAATGGCGAGCGGGTCTGCCGCTACATGGAATGCGTCCTGGAGCACCTGGCCCAGGCCCTGGAGCAGACGCCGGACATGGCCCTGCAACAGATCCCGCTGCTGCCCGCGGCCGAACGCCGGCAACTGCTGGTGGAGTTCAATGCCACGGCCCGTGACTATCCGCGCCGACAGACCCTGCACCAACTGTTCGAAGCCCAGGCCCAGGCCCATCCGCAGCGGGTGGCGGCGGTGGAGGGCGATGCGCTGCTCAGCTACGCCGAACTCAATACCCGGGCCAACCAGCTGGCCCACCATCTGCTGGAGCTGGGGGTACAGCCCGGGGATCACCTGGCGATTCTGTTGCCACGCTCCCTGGACCTGTTGCTGAGCCAGTTGGCCATCAGCAAGTGCGCCGCGGCCTATGTGCCCCTGGACATCCATGCCCCGGCCCAGCGCCAGGGTTTCATGGTCAGCGACAGCCGCAGCGTGGTCTTGCTGACCCGCAGCGACGAGGTGCTGGATTGCCCGGCCCGGCGCGTGGACCTGGATCGCCTGCGGCTGAATGCCTTGCCCACCCACAACCCGGACCTGCCCCAGTCCTCCGAGAGCGTGGCGTACATCATGTACACCTCCGGCTCCACCGGCACGCCCAAGGGGGTACGGGTGCCGCACCGGGCCATCAGCCGCTTGGTGATCAACAACGGCTACGCCGATTTCAATCCCGAGGATCGGGTGATCTTCGCCTCCAATCCGGCCTTCGACGCCAGCACCATGGACGTCTGGGGGGCCTTGCTCAACGGCGGGCGGGTGCTGGTCATCGATCACCACACCCTGTTGGACCCGGTGCGCTTCGGCCAGGCCCTGAGCACCTTGGGGGCCACGGTGCTGTTCGTCACCACGGCGCTGTTCAACCAGTATGTGCAGCTGATTCCCGAGGCCCTCAAGGGCTTGCGGATTCTCCTCTGCGGCGGCGAGCGTGCCGACCCGGCGGCCTTCCGCCGGCTCTTGGCGCACGCGCCGCAACTGCGCCTGGTGCACTGCTATGGCCCCACCGAAACCACCACCTACGCCACCACCCATGAGGTCCGGCAATTGGCGGTCGAGGCCGAGCACGTGGCCATCGGCCGGCCGATCTCCAATACCCGGGTGTATGTCCTGGATCAGCACCAGCAACCAGTGCCCCTGGGGGCCCAGGGCGAGATCGTCATTGGTGGCGATGGCGTGGCCCTGGGTTACCTCAACCGTCCCGAACTGAGCGCCGAGAAGTTCATCCGCGACCCTTTCAGCGACCAGCCGCAGGCGCTGCTGTACCGCACCGGGGACCTGGGTCGCTGGCTGGACAACGGTGTGCTGGAGTGCCTGGGTCGCAACGACGATCAGGTGAAGATTCGCGGCCTGCGCATCGAACCGGGCGAGATCGAGGCGCGCTTGCTGAGCTGTCCCGGGGTCAAGGAAGGCGTGGTCCTGGCCCGCGAGGATGAGCCCGGGGACAAGCGCCTGGTGGCCTACTACAGCGTGCAGGCCGACACCCCGGAGCCGTCCGCCGAATCCCTGCGCCAGGCGCTGCAACAGCAACTGCCGGACTACATGGTGCCCCTGGCCTATGTGCGCCTCGATGCATTGCCCCTGACCAACAACGGCAAGCTGGACCGCAAGGCCCTGCCGGCGCCGGATCAGTCGGCCCTGCTCAGCCGTGGCTTCGTCGCTCCCGAGGGCGAGGTGGAGACGGCCCTGGCACGGATCTGGAGCGAACTGCTCAAGGTCGAGCGGGTCGGGCGTCACGATCATTTCTTCGAGCTGGGCGGGCACTCGCTGCTGGCGGTGAGCCTGATCGAGCGCATGCGCCAGATCGGCCTCAGCGCCGATGTGCGGGTGCTGTTTGGCCAGCCGACCCTGGCGGCCCTGGCCGCCGCGGTGGGCAGCGGTCGCGAGGTGCAGGTGCCGGCCAATCTGATCGGCGCCGATTGCCAGGGCATCACACCAGAGCTGCTGCCGCTGATCGAACTGGACCAGCAAGCCATCGATCGGGTGGTGGCCAGCGTCCCCGGGGGCGTGGCCAATGTGCAGGACATCTACCCCCTGGCGCCGCTGCAGGAGGGCATTCTCTATCACCACCTGAGTGCCGAACAGGGCGATCCCTACCTGCTGCAATCGCGCCTGGCCTTCGACAGCCTGGAGCGTTTGCAGCGCTTTGCCGGGGCCATGCAACAGGTCATCCAGCGTCACGACATCCTGCGCACCGCGGTGCTCTGGGAGGGCTTGCCGCAGCCGCTGCAGGTGGTCTGGCGGCAGGCCGAACTGCAGGTTCTGGAGCAGGTCCTGGACCCGGCCGACGGCGATCTGCTCGAACAACTGCAGCAACGTTTCGACGCCCGCCATTGGCGCCTGGACCTGACCCGCGCGCCGCTGATCCGCCTGGTCTATGCCCGGGTCCCGGGGCAGTCGCGGGTGCTGGCGATCCTGCTGTTCCACCACCTGGCCCTGGATCACACCGCCATGGAGGTGATCGGCGAGGAAATGCGTGCGCTGCTGTTCAACCACCACGAGCGCCTGGGCACCCCGATGCCTTATCGCAACTACGTGGCCCAGGCTCGGCTGGGGGCCGGTCAGGCGGAGCACGAGGGGTTCTTCCGGCAGATGCTCGGTGATATCGACGAGCCGACCCTGGCCTTTGCCGTGGAGGATGTGCAGGGCGATGGCCGGGATATCGAAGAGGCCCGGGTGCCTGTGCCCGACGCCCTGAGCCTGCGCCTGCGCGAGCAGGCGCGGCAGTTGGGGGTCAGTGCCGCGGCGCTGATGCACCTGGCCTGGGGCCTGGTCCTGGGGCAGGTGTCCAATCGCCGGCAGGTGGTGTTCGGCACCGTGCTGATGGGGCGGATGCAGGGCGGTGAGGGCGCCGACCGGGCCCTGGGGGTGTTTATCAATACCTTGCCGCTGCGGGTGGATGTGGACGCCGGCAGCGTGCGGGCCGGGGTCCGTGCGACCCATGCCCGGCTCAGCGCCCTGCTGGCTCATGAACATGCGTCCCTGGCCCTGGCCCAGCTTTGCAGCGGGGTGCCGGCCAGCTCGCCGCTGTTCAGTGCCTTGCTCAACTACCGGCACAGCGTGGCGTACGCCGGACGCG
The DNA here is from genome assembly GCF_026016285.1 of Pseudomonas sp. B21-059. Taxonomy (NCBI): domain Bacteria; kingdom Pseudomonadati; phylum Pseudomonadota; class Gammaproteobacteria; order Pseudomonadales; family Pseudomonadaceae; genus Pseudomonas; species Pseudomonas sp. B21-059. Next base: position 2,369,107 of record NZ_CP087201.1, read on the forward strand.
GCGCTGGCCTGGATATCTGGCAGGGGATTGAGCTGCTGGGGGGCGAGGAGCGCAGCAACTATCCGCTGAGCCTGAGCGTCGACGACCTGGGCCAGGGCTTCAGCCTGTCGCTGCTGGCGCTGCCGGCGATTGGCGCACAGCGCATGGCCGGCTACATGCTCCAGGTGCTGGAGCAACTGGCCGATGCCCTGGAATGGAGTCCGGACCTGGACCTAGTGCAGCTCTCGGTACTGCCGACGGCGGAGCGCCAGCAGTTGCTGGAAGGCTTCAACGCCAGCGCCGCCGACTATCCCCGTGGACAGACCCTGCACGGCCTGTTCGAGGCCCGGGTGCAGGCCGCGCCCGAGGCCGTGGCCCTGGTGCAAGGGCCATTGCGCCTGAGCTACCGGCAACTGAATCAGCGGGCCAATCAACTGGCCCGGCAACTGCTGGAGCTGGGGGCCGGCCCCGACGAGCGCGTGGCGCTGTGCCTGCCGCGGGGGCCGCAACTGCTGACGGCCATGCTGGCGATTCTCAAGGCCGGAGCCAGCTATGTGCCCATCGACCCGAGCCATCCGCCGGAGCGCATCGCCTACCTGTTGCAGGACAGCGCACCGCTGGCGGTGCTGGTGCAGGGTGCTACCTGTGAGTTGCCGGAGATGCCCGGCCTGGTGCGGATCGACCTCGACGGCTGCGTCTGGCAGCAGGCGCCCCTGGACAATCCCCAGGTGCCGGGGCTGACCCCGGCGCACCTGGCCTATGTGATCTACACCTCCGGTTCCACCGGCCAGCCCAAGGGCGTGATGGTGGAGCACCAGAGCCTGGAGAACCTGGTGCAGTGGCACTGCGCGACCTTCGACCTGGGGCCGGGGCGCCACAGTTCCAGCGTCGCCGGCCTGGGTTTTGACGCCATGGCCTGGGAGGTCTGGCCGACCCTGTGCAGCGGCGCCACCTTGCACCTGCCACCGGCCGAGGTCGGCAGCCAGGACCTTGACGCCTTGCTCGGCTGGTGGCGGGCCCAGCCCCTGGATATCAGCTTCCTGCCGACGCCGGTGGCCGAGTACGCCTTCAGCCAGGGCCAGGGTCACCCGACCCTGAGCACCTTGCTGATCGGCGGCGACCGCCTGCGCCAGTTCCCGGCCGACCCGGGGTTTGCCGTGATCAACAACTACGGGCCCACCGAAGCCACGGTGGTGGCCACGTCCGGCCCAATAGCAGTGGGCGGCTCCTTGCACATCGGCCGGCCCATGGCCAATGCGCGGATCTACCTGCTGGACGAACTGCAGCGCCCGGTGCCCCTGGGGGTAATCGGTGAGCTCTACGTAGGTGGCGCCGGGGTGGCCCGGGGTTACCTCAATCGCGACGCGCTGACGGCCGAGCGTTTCCTCGACGACCCGTTCTGCGCCGAGCCCCAGGCGCGCCTGTATCGCACGGGCGACCTGGCCCGCTGGCGTGCCGACGGCAGCCTCGACTACCTGGGGCGCAACGACGATCAGGTCAAGGTCCGTGGCATGCGCATCGAGCCGGGCGAAATCGAGGCGGCGCTGCTGAGCCATCCGGCCCTCAAGGAAGCCCTGGTGCTGGTGCGCGAAGGGCGTTTGCTGGCGTACTTCACCGAGCATGCCGAGGTTTCCAACCAGGAGCTGGATCTCCAGGATTTGCGCGACCACCTGCAAGGCCGGCTGCCGGACTACATGCTGCCGGTGGCCTATGTGCGCTTGCTGGCGCTGCCCCTGACCGCCAACGGCAAGCTCGATCGCAAGGCGTTGCCACAACCGGATCAGGACGCCTGGCTGAGCCGCGAATTCGAAGCGCCCCAGGGCGAGGTGGAAAACGCCCTGGCGCAGATCTGGAGCGAGCTGCTGCAGGTGCAGCAGGTCGGGCGCCATGATCACTTCTTCGAGCTGGGCGGGCACTCGCTGCTGGCGGTGAGCCTGATCGAGCGCATGCGCCAGATCGGCCTTGGCGCCGATGTGCGAGTGCTGTTCAACCAGCCGACCCTGGCGGCCCTGGCCGCTGCGGTGGGCAGCGGTCGCGAGGTGCAGGTGCCGGCCAATCTGATCGGCGCCGATTGCCAGCGCATCACCCCCGAGCTGTTGCCGCTGATCGAACTGGACCAGGACGCCATCGAACGCATCGTCGCCACGGTGCCGGGCGGGGTGGCCAACGTGCAGGACATCTACCCCCTGGCGCCATTGCAGGAGGGCATCCTCTATCACCACCTGAGCGCCCGCCAGGGTGATCCTTACCTGCTGCAATCCCATCTGGCCTTCGCCGACCGGCAGCGCCTGGAAGACTTCACCCAGGCCTTGCAGCGCGTGGGCGAGCGCCACGACATCCTGCGCACCGCAGTGCTCTGGGAGGGCCTGAAACAGCCACTGCAGGTGGTCTGGCGCCGGGCCCGGGTGGCGGTGGAGGAGGTCATCCTCGACCCGGCCGAGGGCGACATCCTTGAGCAGTTGCAGGCACGCTTCGATGCCCGGCATTGGCGCCTGGAGCTGACCCAGGCGCCGTTGATGCGCCTGGTCCATGCCCAGGACCCGGTCCGGCAACGCACGGTGGCGATCCTGCTGTTCCATCACATCGTCCTGGACCACACCGCCCTGGAGGTGGTCCGCGAGGAAATCCAGGCCTGTCTGTTGGGGCAGGAGCCTGCCGGCACGGCGATTCCCTATCGCAACTATGTGGCCCAGGCTCGCCTGGGGGGCAGTCGCGAGGAGCATGAGGCGTTCTTCCGCGAGATGCTCGGGGACATCGACGAACCGACCCTGCCGTTCGGCCTGCAGGACGTGCAGGGCGATGGTGAGGCCATTGAAGAGTTGCAGCGGGCGCTGGACGCCGACCTGAGTGCGCGCCTGCGGGCCCAGGCTCGGCTGCTGGGGGTCAGTGCCGCGAGCCTGTTCCACCTGGCCTGGGCCCGGGTCCTGAGCGTCACCTCGGGCCAGGAGCGGGTGGTGTTCGGCACCGTGCTGCTGGGACGCCTGCAAGGCGGACTGGGGGCCGACCGGGCCCTGGGCATGTTCATCAACACCTTGCCGTTGCGGGTCGACCTGGACCACAGCGGCACCCGGGCGGCAGTCAAGGCGACCCATGCCCGGCTCAGCGCCTTGCTGGGGCACGAGCATGCTTCCCTGGCCCTGGCCCAGCGTTGCAGCGCCGTGGCCGCGCCGCTGCCGCTGTTCAGCGCCATGCTCAACTACCGCCACGGCAGCGACGCAGCGCCGAGCCCAGCCATGCAACAGGCCTGGCAAGGCATCCAGACCCTGCGCAGCGAAGAGCGCACCAACTACCCCCTGAGCCTCAACGTCGATGACCTGGGCCAGGGCTTCCGGCTGACCGCCATGACCCTGGCGCGGATCGGTGCCGAGCGCATCTGCGGCTACATGGAGCAGGCCCTGCACGCCCTGGTGGACACCCTGGAACAGGCACCCCAGCGCCCCTTGCGCCAGGTGCCGATCCTGCCGCCGGAGGAGCGCCGGCAGTTGCTGCACGCCTGCAATGCCACGACCCGGGACTATCCGCTGGAGCAGACCCTGCACGGCTTGTTCGAGGCCCAGGTACTGCGCACTCCCGAGGCATTGGCGGTGCAGGCCGGTGAGCAGCGCCTGAGCTATCACCAGCTCAACCAGCGGGCCAACCAGTTGGCCGGGCATTTGCTGCAACTGGGGGTGGGGCCCGATACCCGGGTGGCGATCTGCGTCGAGCGCGGCCTGGAAATGGTCATCGGCCTGCTGGCGATTCTCAAGGCCGGCGGCGCCTATGTGCCCATCGACCCGGCGTACCCCGCAGAACGCATCGCCTACATGCTTGAGGACAGCGCGCCCCTGGCGGTGCTGGTGCAGGCTGGCGGCCGGCCCCTTCCGGGCGAGCTGAAAGCGCCTCTGGTGGAACTCGACCGCTGGGTCTGGAGCGAGGCGCCCCAGGCCAATCCGCAACACTCTGGACTGAGCCCGAGCCATCTGGCCTATGTGATCTACACCTCCGGTTCCACCGGCCAGCCCAAGGGCGTGATGAACGAGCACCGGGCGGTGGTCAACCGCCTGCTGTGGATGCAGGAGCAGTACCGCCTGACGGCCGATGACGCGGTGCTGCAAAAGACCCCCTTCAGCTTCGACGTTTCGGTCTGGGAGTTCTTCTGGCCGCTGTTCACTGGCGCACGGCTGGTGATGGCCCGCCCCGAAGGGCACAAGGACCCGGCCTACCTGCGCCAGGTGATCCGTGATGAAGGCATCAGTACCCTGCACTTCGTGCCGTCGATGCTCGATGTGTTCCTGGCCCATGGTCAGGAAGTGGAGGACCTCGGCCTGCGCCAGGTGATGTGCAGCGGCGAGGCCTTGCCGGGCAGCCTGGTGCGGCGCTTCAAACAGCAGATGCCGCAGGTCGGGCTGCACAACCTCTACGGCCCCACCGAAGCGGCGGTGGACGTCACTGCCTGGGATTGCGCCGGGCCGTTGCACAGCACCCCGGACAACACCCCCATCGGCAAGCCCATCGCCAACACCCGCATCTACCTGCTGGACGGGCACATGCAGCCAGTGCCTCGGGGAGTGGTGGGCGAGTTGTACATCGGCGGGGTGCAGGTGGCCCGGGGTTACCTTAACCGTGAACAACTGACCGCCGAGCGCTTCCTCAAGGACCCGTTCAGTGAGGCGCCTGGAGCGCGCCTGTACCGCACTGGCGACCTGGGTCGCTATCGGGCCGACGGCGCTATCGAGTACCTGGGGCGCAACGACGATCAGGTGAAGATCCGCGGCCTGCGCATCGAGCTGGGGGAAATTCAGGCCCGCCTGACCCAGCTGGACGGGGTCAAGGAAGCGGTGGTGCTGGCCCGGGAAGATGTGCCCGGGGATCTGCGTCTGGTGGCCTACTACACCCGCCACGAAACGCACGGCCAACTGCCCATCGACAGCCTGCGGGCGCAGTTGCGCGAGCACCTGCCGGACTACATGGTGCCGGCGCTGTTCGTGCACCTGGAGGCGCTGCCCTTGAGCCCCAACGGCAAGCTGGCGCGCAAGGACCTGCCGGTTCCGGGGCGCGACGCGGCCCTGGTGCGCGAATACGAGGCGCCCATCGGAGACACGGAGATCACCCTGGCCCGGCTCTGGGCCGAGTTGCTCAATGTGGAGCGGGTGGGGCGCCACGATCACTTCTTTGAACTGGGCGGGCATTCGCTGCTGGCCGTGAGCCTGATCAGCCGGATGCGCGAAGAAGGCATGGAAGCCGATGTCAGGACGCTGTTCGAACAACCGACCCTGGCGGGCTACGCGGCAATGACCGAACGAATGGAGATCGTCCTGTGAGCGTGACCGAACTGTTGGCGACACTGAAGGAAAAAGACGTGCAACTGGTGCTCAAGGGCGAGCAACTGGTGGTCCAGGGCAACAAGCAGGCCTTGAGCGAACCGGCCCTGCTGGCCCAGCTGCGGGAATACAAACCGCAACTGATCGAGCTGATCAAGGCCGGGAAATACTCGGCCACCAAGGCCGGGCAGGTCCAGGTGCCGGCCAACGGCATCACCCCGGCGACCCGCCACATCACCCCGGACTTGCTGCCCCTGGCCGACCTCAGCCAGGAGGCCATCGAGCGCATTGTCGCCACGGTGCCGGGCGGGGTGGCCAACGTGCAGGACATCTACCCTCTGGCGCCGCTGCAGGAGGGGATTCTCTATCACCATGTCAGTGCCGTGCAGGGCGATCCCTATGTCATGCAGGCGCATTTTGCCTTCGCCAGCCGCGAGCGCCTGGAGGCCTTTGCCGAGGCCTTGCGCGGGGTCATTGCGCGCCACGATATCCTGCGCACCGCGGTGCTCTGGGATGGCCTGGAGCAGCCGATGCAGGTGGTCTGGCGCGAAGCCGCGCTGGTGCTCCAGGAGGTCGAGACCGACCCGGGCGCGGGCGACGTCATGGCCCAGTTGCATGGCCGTTTCGACGCCCGCCACTTTCGCCTGGACATCAGCCAAGCGCCGATGCTGCGCCTGGTGCATGCCTGGGACGCCGCCGGGCAGCGGATTGTCGCCATGTTGCTGTTCCATCACATGGCCCTGGATCACAGCGCCCTGGATGTGGTGCGCCATGAAATGCAGGCGTTGCTCATGGGCCAGGGCGAGCGCCTGGGGCCGGCCCTGGCGTTTCGCAACTACGTGGCCCAGGCCCGGCTGGGCACCCGCGAAGAGGAGCACGAGGCCTTCTTCCGGCAGATGCTCGGCGATATCGACGAACCGACCCTGGCGTTCGGCCTGCAGGATGTGCAGGGCGATGGGCGAGCCATCGAGGAAGCCAGCCTGACCCTGCCGGAGCCGTTGAGCCAGCACCTGCGGGCCCGGGCGCGGCAGGCCGGGGTCAGCGCCGCGAGCCTGTTCCACCTGGCCTGGGGCCGGGTGCTGGCGACCCTGGCGGGCAAGCGCAAGGTGGTGTTCGGCACGGTGCTGATGGGGCGCATGCAGGGCGCCGAGGCCACCGACCGGGCCCTGGGGATCTTCATCAACACCTTGCCGTTTCGCCTGGATGTGGACGAACGCCCCCTGGATGAGGCCCTCAAGGCCACCCATGCGCGCCTGACCACCTTGCTGCGCCATGAACACGCGGCCCTGGCCCTGGCCCAGCGCTGCAGTGGCGTGAGCGCGCCGACCCCGCTGTTCAGTGCCTTGCTCAATTACCGCCACAGCGGCGCCGCCGTCAGCACCGAGGCCCAGGCCGCCTGGGCCGGGATCAGCACCCTGCACTCCGAGGAGCGCACCAACTACCCCCTGACCCTGAGTGTCGACGACCTCGGCGCGGGCTTTGGCCTGACCTTGCTGGCCAGCACCCAGGTCGATCCGCGACCGATCCTCGACTACCTGCTGTGCACCCTGGAACACCTGGCCCAGGCTCTGGAACAGACGCCCGGGCTGGCCCTGGAACAACTGCCGATCCTGTCCCGGGACCAGCGCCAGCAGTTGCTCGAAGGCTTCAACCACAGCGCCGTGGATTACCCCCGGGGCCAGACCATCCATGAGCGCATCCAGGCCCAGGCGGCCCGTACCCCTGAAGCGGTGGCCGCCTGGTACCAGGGCTGCGCCCTGAGCTACGCCCAGCTCAACCAGCAGGCCAATGTGCTGGCCCGGCAATTGCGCGAGCTGGGCGTGCAGCCCGACGACCGGGTGGCCATCGTTGCCCGGCGCGGCCTGGAGACCCTGGTGGGCTTGCTGGCCATCCTCAAGTCCGGGGCCTGCTATGTGCCGATCGATCCGACTCATCCCGCCGAGCGCCTGGACTACCTGCTGCAGGACAGCGGCCCGCGGGCGGTGCTGACCCAGGCCGATCTGCTGGGGCGCCTGCCGCGCGTGTCGGTGCCGGTGATCGAGCTCGACCCGCGTCTCTGGCAGGACTCGGCACAGGACAACCTTGAAGTGGCGGGGCTGACCCCGGCCCATCTGGCCTATGTGATCTACACCTCCGGCTCCACCGGCCTGCCCAAGGGGGTGATGGTGGAACACCGGACCCTGTGCAACCTGGTGGACTGGCACTGCCAGGCCTTCGACCTGCACGCCGGCAGCCACACGTCGAGCCTTGCCGGGTTCGGCTTCGACGCCATGGCCTGGGAGGTCTGGCCGGCCTTGTGCGTCGGCGCCACCCTGCACCTGGCACCGGCCCATGAGGGTAGCGAGGACGTGGATGCCTTGCTCGCCTGGTGGCGTTCCCAGCCCCTGGAGGTGAGCTTCCTGCCAACCCCGGTGGCCGAGTACGCCTTCAGCCAGGAACTGCAACACCCGACCCTGCGCAGCCTGTTGATCGGTGGTGACCGCCTGCGCCAGTTCAGTCATCAGCAGCCCTTTGCCCTGATCAACAACTACGGCCCCACCGAAGCCACGGTGGTGGCAACGTCCGGCCCGATAGCGGCGGGCGGCTCCCTGGACATCGGCCGGCCCATCGCCAACGCGCGGATCTACCTGCTCGATGAGTTGCAGCGGCCGGTGCCCATCGGCGTGGCCGGCGAACTCTATGTGGGCGGCGCCGGGGTGGCCCGGGGTTACCTCAATCGCAACGAGCTGACGGCCGAGCGCTTCCTCGACGATCCCTTCAGCGACCAGCCCGGGGCGCGCATGTACCGCAGCGGTGACCTGGCCCGCTGGCTGGCGGACGGGCGCATCGAGTACCTGGGGCGCAATGACGACCAGGTGAAAATCCGTGGCGTGCGCATCGAACTGGGGGAAATCGAGAGCCGCCTCAACCCGTTCCCCGGGATCAAGGAAGCGGTGGTGCTGGTCCGCGAAGACCAGCCGGGCAACCCGCGGCTGGTGGCCTATTTCACTGCGCACGAGGGGGCTGCTGCGCTGTCGGTGGCGGACCTGCGGGCCCACTTGCTGGCGCAACTGCCGGACTCCATGGTGCCGATGGCCTATGTGCAGCTCGACGCCTTGCCCCTGACCGCCAACGGCAAGCTGGACCGCAAGGCGCTGCCGGCGCCGGATCAGGCGGCCTTGATCAGCCGCGAGTACCAGGCCCCTCGGGGGCCCACCGAAACCACCCTGGCGGATATCTGGCAAGAAGTGCTGCACTTGCCGCGAGTCGGGCGCCACGACCACTTTTTCGAACTGGGCGGCCACTCTCTGCTGGCCATGCGCATGGTGTCCCAGGTGCGTCAGCGCCTGGGGGTGGAGCTGGCCCTGGGCGAGCTGTTTGCCAATGCCGAACTCTGCGCGGTGGCGGCGGTGCTCGACCGGGCCGGACGCAGCCAGTTGCCGGAGATCTTCCCGGCGTCCCAGGACCATGACCTGCCACTGTCCTTTGCCCAGCAACGCCTGTGGTTCCTGGCGCAGATGGACGGTGCCGGCAGTGCCTACAACATCCCCATCGGCCTGGGCCTGCGCGGGCGCCTGGATCGCCCGGCGCTGCAACAGGCGCTGCAGGCCATCGTCGCTCGGCACGCCACCTTGCGCAGCCGCTTTGTCCTGGGTGAAGACCAACCCCAGGTGCTGATCGGTGCCATCGAAGAGGCCCTGGAACTGGGGTTCGAAGACCTGCGGGACGCCCCCCGGAACCTGGCCGAACGGGTACGGGCCGAGGCGGCCCTGGCCTTCGACCTGGAACGCGGGCCAGTGATCCGCGGGCGCTTGCTGGCCCTGGCGGACGATCATCATGTGCTGCTGCTGACCCTGCACCACATCGTCGCCGACGGCTGGTCCATGGGGGTGCTGACCCGGGAACTGGTGGCCCTGTACCAAGCCTTCAGCCAGGGCCGCCCGGACCCGCTGCCGCCGCTGGCGGTGCAGTACAGCGACTTTGCCCTGTGGCAGCGCCGCTGGCTCAGTGGCGAGGTGCTGCAGCAGCAGGGCGACTACTGGCGCCAGACCCTGGCCGATGCCCCGACCTTGCTGACGCTGCCCTACGACCGGCCACGGCCGCCGCACCAGGACTTCAGCGGTGGCAGCGTCGAGATCCTCCTCGATGGGCCGCTGAGCGCCCAGCTCAAGCGCCTCAGCCAGCGCCATGGCTGCACCCTGTACACGACCCTGCTGGCGGCCTGGGGCTTGCTGTTGGGGCGCCTCTCGGGACAGACCGATCTGCTGATCGGCATTCCGGTGGCCAACCGCATGCGCGCCGAGGTGGAAGGGCTGATCGGCCTGTTCGTCAACACCCTGGCCCTGCGCCTGGACCTGGACGCCGAGCAGAGCGTTGCCGCCTTACTGGCCCAGGTCCGCGCCCGCAGCTTCGCCGCCCAGGCTCACCAGGACCTGCCCTTCGAACAGGTGGTGGAGATCGTCCGGCCCCAGCGCAGCCTGTCCCACAGCCCGCTGTTCCAGGTGGTGCTGACCTGGCTCGACGATTTCGCCCAGGACCTGGTGCTCGATGAGCTGACGCTCGAAGGCGTGGCCGGGGCCACTCAGGTGGCCAAGTTCGACCTGACCCTGAGCCTGGGAGAAAGCCAGGGGCAGATCCGTGGCGCCCTGGACTACGCCACCGCCTTGTTCGATGCAGCGACCGTGCAGCGTTACGTCGGCTATCTGGTGCAGGTACTGCAGGCCATGGTGGCGGACGATCAGCAACGGCTGGCCCAGGTGCAACTGCTGGAGGAGGGCGAGCGTCGACAACTGCTGGAGGCCTTCAACGCCAGTACGCAGGACTACCCCAGGGGCATGACCCTGCACCAGCGCTTCGAGGTACATGCCAGGCAGCAAGCTGATGCCACGGCGCTGCAGGCCGGTGAGCAGAGCCTGAGCTACCAGCAGTTGAATACCCGGGCCAATCAACTGGCCCACCATCTGCGCGGGCTGGGTGTGGGCCCGGATAGCCGGGTGGCGATCTGTGCACCGCGAGGCCTGGAGCTGGCCGTCGGTCTACTGGCAATCGTCAAGGCCGGTGGCGCCTATGTGCCCATCGATCCGAGCCATCCGCCGGAGCGTATCGCCTACCTGTTGCAGGACAGCGCACCGCTGGCCGTGCTGGTGCAGGGGGCAACCCGCGCCCTGGTGGGCGATCCGTCGGTTGCGGTGATCGATCTGCAGCAGCCGGACTGGCAACAGCAGTCCTTGGCCAACCCCCAGGTGCCCGGGCTGTGCAGCGAGCATCTGGCCTATGTGATCTACACCTCCGGTTCCAGCGGATTGCCCAAGGGGGTGATGGTGGCACACGGCACCCTGGAGAACCTGGTGGACTGGCACTGCCAGGCGTTCGACCTGGGACCGGGGCGCCATGCTTCCTGTGTCGCCGGCCTGAGCTTCGATGCCATGGCCTGGGAGTTCTGGCCGACCCTGTGCGCGGGCGCGACCCTGCACCTGCCGCCGGCCAGCATCGGCCACCAGGACCTCGACCAACTGCTGCAGTGGTGGCGCGCCCAGCCCCTGGACCTGAGCTTCCTGCCCACGCCCGTGGCGGAATACGCCTTCAGCCAGTCGCTCGGGCATCCGACGCTGCGCACCCTGTTGATCGGTGGCGACCGCCTGCGGCAGTTCAGCCAGCCGCAGAGTTTTGCCGTGATCAACAACTACGGCCCCACCGAAGCCACGGTGGTGGCGACTTCCGGGCTGATGGAAGCCGGCGGGCCCCTGGACATCGGCCGACCCATCGCCAACGCGCGGATCTACCTGCTCGATGAGTTGCAGCGGCCGGTGCCCATCGGCGTGGCCGGTGAACTCTATGTGGGCGGCGCCGGGGTGGCCCGGGGCTACTTCAATCGCCACGAGCTGACGGCCGAGCGTTTCCTCGACGATCCCTTCAGCGACCAGCCCGGGGCACGCATGTACCGCAGCGGCGATCTGGCTCGCTGGCGGGCGGACGGGCACATCGAGTACCTGGGGCGCAACGATGACCAGGTGAAGATCCGTGGCGTGCGCATCGAACTGGGGGAGATCGAGAGCTGCCTCAAGCGGCTGCCCGGGATCAAGGAAGCGCTGGTGCTGGCCCGGGAGGATCGACCGGGACAGACCCGCCTGGTGGCCTATTTCACCGCGACCGGCGCCGTGGCATTGACCCCGGCGGCGTTGCGCAGCCAATTGCTCGGGCACTTGCCCGAGTACATGGTGCCGGCAGCCTACGTGGGCCTGGAGGCGCTGCCGTTGACCGCCAACGGCAAGCTGGATCGGCGGGCGCTGCCCCGGCCCGAGCTCGATGCACTGCTGACCCAGGACTACGTGGCTCCCCAGGGCGCCAGCGAGATCGCCCTGGCCGAGATCTGGAGCGAGCTGCTGCAGGTGCAGCAGGTGGGACGCCACGACCACTTCTTCGAACTGGGCGGGCATTCGCTGCTGGCCATGCGCATGCTGTCCCAGGTGCGCCAGCGCCTGGGGGTGGAGCTGGCCCTGGCCGAGCTGTTCGCCAATGCCCGGCTCAGCGCCGTGGCCGAGGCCCTGGAACGGGCCGAGCGCAGCAGCCTGCCGGACCTGTTGCCGGCGCCGCGCAATCAGCCGTTGCCCTTGTCCTTCGCCCAGCAGCGCCTGTGGTTCCTGGCGCAGATGGAGGGGGCCAACACCGCCTACAACATTCCCATTGGCTTGCGCTTGCGCGGGCAGTTGGATGGCGATGCCCTGCAACGGGCCCTGGAGCGTATCGTCGCGCGCCATGAAACCCTGCGCAGCCGCTTTGCTCAGTACGCTGATGAAGCCGAGGTGCTGATCGCGCCCGTGGAGGCGGGGCTGGGCCTGCTGCTGGAAAACCTGCGGGGCCATCCTCAGGCCGACCAAGCCTTGCAGGCCCTGGTGCAAGGAGAAGCCTCGGCGCCCTTCGACCTGCAGCGCGGGCCGCTGATCCGTGGGCGCCTGATCAGCCTGGCGGATGATCATCACGTGTTGCTGCTGACCCTGCACCATATCGTCAGCGATGGCTGGTCCATGGGGGTGCTGACCCGGGAACTGGTGGCGCTGTACGCCGCCTTCAGCCGCGGCCTGCCCGATCCGCTGCCGCCCTTGGCGGTGCAATACAGCGACTTCGCCCACTGGCAGCGACGCTGGCTCAGCGGCGCGGTGCTGGAGCAGCAGGCGCAGTACTGGCGCCAGGCCCTGGAGGGCGCGCCGCCCTTGCTGATGCTGCCCGGCGACCGACCACGGCCGGCCCGCCAGGACTACGCCGGCAGCAGCGTCGAAGTCCGCCTCGATGCTGCCCTGACGGCCGGGCTGCGGGCCCTGAGCCAGCGCCATGGCACCACCTTGTACATGACCCTGATGGCGGCCTGGGGACTGCTGCTGGGGCGGCTGTCCGGGCAGGCCGAAGTGGTGATCGGCACCCCGGTGGCCAACCGCATGCGCGCCGAAGTCGAAGGGCTGATCGGCCTGTTCGTCAACACCCTGGCCCTGCGCCTGGACCTGGGCGCCGCGCCACGAGTGGAGGCCTTGCTGGCCCAGGTCAAGGCCCGGACCCTGGAGGCCCAGGCCCATCAGCACCTGCCGTTCGAGCAGGTGGTGGAAATCCTGCGTCCGGTGCGCAGCCTGTCCCACAGCCCGCTGTTCCAGACCCTGCTGACCTGGCAGAACGGCGACGGGCCGCAACTGGTGCTCGGGGACCTGCGCCTGGAAGCCATTCACGAGGCCAGCCACTTCGCCAAGTTCGACCTGTCCCTGAGCCTGGGGGAGGTGCAGGACCGGATCGAAGGCAGCCTGGAGTACGCCACGGCGCTGTTCGATGGGTCGACCATGAGGCGGTATGTCGGTTACCTGAAGCGGGTGTTGCAGGCCATGGTGGCGGACGACCAGATGCTGCTGGAGCAGGTGCCGCTGCTGGACGCCGCCGAACGTCGGCAACTGCTGCACGGCGTCAACGCCACCGCTCGCGACTACCCCCTGGAGCAGACCCTGCACGGCTTGTTCGAGGCCCAGGTACTGCGCACCCCCGAGGCATTGGCGGTGCAGGCCGGTGAGCAGCGCCTGAGCTATCACCAGCTCAACCAGCGGGCCAACCAGTTGGCCGGGCATTTGCTGCAACTGGGGGTGGGGCCGGACAGTCGGGTGGCGATCTGTGTCGAGCGCGGGCTGGAAATGGTCATCGGCCTGCTGGCGATCCTCAAGGCTGGCGGCGCCTATGTGCCCATCGATCCGGCATACCCCGCAGAACGCATCGCCTACATGCTTGAGGACAGCGCGCCCCAGGCGCTGCTGGTGCAGGGTGCCACCCGGGCACTGTCGGGCAGCCCGACCGTGCCCCGGGTGGACCTGGACCAGCCACTCTGGGCGCGCCAGCCCCGGGTCAATCCCCGGGTCAACGGGCTGACCCCCGGGCACCTGGCCTATGTGATCTACACCTCCGGTTCCACCGGCCAACCCAAGGGCGCGATGAACGAGCACCGGGCGGTGGTCAACCGCCTGCTGTGGATGCAGGAGCAGTACCGCCTGACGGCCGATGACGCGGTGCTGCAGAAGACCCCCTTCAGCTTCGACGTTTCGGTCTGGGAGTTCTTCTGGCCGCTGTTCACTGGCGCACGGCTGGTGATGGCCCGTCCCGAAGGGCACAAGGACCCGGCCTACCTGCGCCAGGTGATCCGTGATGAAGGCATCAGCACCCTGCACTTTGTGCCGTCGATGCTCGATGTGTTCCTGGCCTATGGCGATACCCGGGATTGCAGCGGCCTGCGTCAGGTGATGTGCAGCGGCGAGGCCCTGCCGGGCAGCCTGGTGCGGCGCTTCAAGCAGCAGCTGCCCCAGGTCGGCCTGTACAACCTCTACGGCCCCACCGAAGCGGCGGTAGACGTCACTGCCTGGGATTGCGCCGGCCCGCTGCAGAACACCCCGGACAACACCCCCATCGGCAAGCCCATTGCCAACACCCGCATCTACCTGCTGGACGGGCAGATGCAGCCAGTGCCTCGGGGAGTGGTGGGCGAGTTGTACATCGGTGGGGTGCAGGTGGCCCGGGGTTACCTCAACCGTGAACAACTGACCGCCGAGCGCTTCCTCAAGGACCCGTTCAGCGAGGCACCCGGGGCGCGCCTGTACCGCACCGGCGACCTGGGTCGCTATCGGGCCGACGGCGCTATCGAGTACCTGGGGCGCAACGACGATCAGGTGAAGATCCGCGGCCTGCGCATCGAGCTGGGGGAAATCCAGGCTCGCCTGACCCAGCTGGACGGGGTCAAGGAAGCGGTGGTGCTGGCCCGGGAGGACGTGCCCGGGGATCTGCGTCTGGTGGCCTACTACACCGGCGCCGTCGGGCGTCCGGCCCTGGCGGTGGAACAGCTGCGCCAGGCGCTGCTGGAACACCTGCCGGACTACATGGTGCCGGCCTTGTTCGTGCACCTGGAGGCGCTGCCCTTGAGCCCCAACGGCAAGTTGGCGCGCAAGGACCTGCCGGCCCCTGGGCTGGCGGCGGCCAGTGTGCGCGAGTACGAGGCGCCGGTGGGTGAGGTGGAGATCCTCCTGGCCGGGCTCTGGGCCGAGCTGCTCAATGTCGAGCGGGTGGGGCGCCAGGATCACTTCTTCGAACTGGGCGGGCATTCGTTGCTGGCGGTGAGCCTGATCGGCCGCATGCGTCGGGCCGGGCTCTCGGCGGATGTGCGGGTGCTGTTCGGCCAGCCGACCCTGGCGGCCCTGGCTGCCGCCGTGGGGCGTGGCCGTGAAGCGCAGGTGCCGGACAACCTGATCTACCGCGACTGCCCGCGCATCACCCCCGAGCTGCTGCCGTTGCTGACGCTGGATCAGGCGGCCATTGACCGGGTGGTGGCCACGGTGCCGGGCGGCACCGCCAACGTCCAGGACATCTACCCCCTGGCGCCGTTGCAGGCCGGCATCCTGTTTCACCATCTGGCCGCCGGCCAGGGCGATCCCTATGTGTTGCAGGCGCAGTTTGCCTTCGACACGGCCCAGCGCTTGCAGACCTTCGTCCGGGCCTTGCAGGGGGTGATCGAACGCAACGACATCCTGCGCAGTGCCGTGCTCTGGGAAGGGCTGGACGAGCCGCTGCAAGTGGTCTGGCGCCAGGCGCCCCTGGAGGGCGATGAAATCGTCCTCGACCCGGGCCAGGGCGACATCCTCGGCCAGTTGCAGGCGCGCTTCGACAGTACGCGCTATCGCCTGGACATTGCCCGGGCGCCGCTGTTGCGCCTGGTCTACGCCCGGGACCCGGTCAACCAGCGGCTGGTGGCGCTGTTGCTGTTCCATCACCTGGTGATGGACCACGTGGCCCTGGAAGTGCTGCAGCATGAACTGCAGGCCTTCCTCCTTGGCCAGCAGCAACGGCTGGGTGACCCCGTGCCCTATCGCAACTACGTGGCCCAGGCCCGACTGGGCATCGGTGAGGCCGAACATGAAGCCTTCTTCCGCGAGATGCTCGGCGATATCCGGCAACCGACCCTGCCCCTGGGCTTGCAGGACGTGCAGGGCGCCAGCGCGTCGCTCAACGAGGCGCGCCAACCCTTGGACCGCCTGCTGAGCCGGCGCCTGCGCTTGCAGGCGCGGCAACTGGGGGTCAGCGCCGCGAGCCTGATGCACCTGGCCTGGGGCCGGGTCCTGGGCTGCCTGGCCAACCAGCAGCAGGTGGTGTTCGGCACCGTGCTGCTGGGACGGATGCAAGGCGGCGAGGGCGCCGAACGGGCCCTGGGGGTGTTCATCAACACCTTGCCGCTGCGGGTGGACCTGGGGGACCTGCCGGTGCGTCATGCGCTGCTGGCCACCCATGAACGCCTGGCGCAACTGCTGGGCCATGAACAGGCGCCCCTGGCCCTGGTGCAGCGTTGCAGCGCGGTGGAGGCGGGTACGCCGCTGTTCAGCAGCTTGCTCAACTACCGCCACAGCGCGCCGTCGGCCGGGCTGCCTGGGCAAGCCGACGCTGCCTGGGAGGGCATGCAGTTGCTCAATGCCCAGGAGCGCAGCAACTACCCCCTGACCCTGAGCATCGACGACCTGGGGGATGGCTTCATGCTCACCGCCGTGGTGGCGGGCATCGATGCCCAGCGCATTTGCCACTACCTGCACGAGGCCCTGGACAACCTGTTGCAGGCCCTGGAGCAGACGCCCGATCTGGCCATCGGCCAAGTGCCGGTGTTGCCGGCTGCCGAGCGCCAGCAGGTGCTGGTGAACTTCAACGCCACCGCCCGCGACTATCCACGCCAGCAGACCCTGGATCAGCGTTTCGAGGAACAGGTGCAGGCCCGTCCCCAGCAGGTGGCGGCGGTCCATGGCGAGCAAGTGCTCAGCTACGCCCGGCTCAATACCCGGGCCAATCAGCTGGCCCATCACTTGCTGGGGCTGGGGGTGCAGCCCGGGGACAGGGTGGCGCTGCTGTTGCCACGCTCCCTGGATCTTTTGCTGGCGCAGTTGGCGGCCAGCAAGTGCGGCGCGGCCTACGTGCCGCTGGACATCAACGCCCCCGCCGAACGCCAGGTGTTCATGCTCCAGGACAGCGGCGCCAGGGTGCTGCTGGCGCACTCGGCGCAGGCCCTGGACGGGGCGCTGCCGGGGGCACAGTTGCTGCGGGTGGACCTGGATCGCCTGCGCCTGGACCGGCTGCCGGGGCACAACCCGGCCCTGGCCCAGTCCTCCGAGGCGGTGGCCTACATCATGTACACCTCCGGCTCCACGGGCGTGCCCAAGGGCGTACTGGTGCCGCACCGGGCCATCACCCGGTTGGTGATCAACAACGGCTACGCCGATTTCAACCCCGGGGACCGGGTGGCCTTTGCCTCCAACCCGGCCTTCGACGCCAGCACCCTGGACGTCTGGGGGCCCTTGCTCAACGGCGGCCGGGTCGTGGTGGTGGACCAGCAGACGCTGCTGGACCCCGAGGCCTTCGCCGAGTTGCTGAAGGCCTCGGGAGCCACGCTGCTGTTTCTCACCACCAGCCTGTTCAACCAGTACGTGCAGCTGATGCCCCAGGCGTTCAGCGGCCTGCGCATGCTCCTGTGCGGCGGTGAACGGGCCGACCCGGTGGCCTTCCGGCGGATGCAGGCCGAGGTGCCCGGCCTGCGTCTGGTCAATGGCTACGGACCGACGGAAACCACCACCTTTGCCGTGACCCATGAGCCCGAGGCACTGGCGGCCGACGCCGACAGCGTGCCCATCGGCCGGCCGCTGTCCAACACCTGCGTGTACATCCTCGATGCCCAGGGCCAGCCGCTGCCCATCGGCGTAGTGGGGGAGATCTACATCGGCGGCCAGGGCGTGGCCAAGGGCTACTTGAATCGCCCTGAACTGAGCGCCGAGAAGTTCCTCCCCGATCCCTTCTGCAGCGCGGCCGCCAACCCTGGCTCCAAACCCCTGATGTACCGCACCGGCGACCTTGGGCGCTGGCAGGAGAACGGCCTGCTGGAGTACCTGGGGCGCAACGACCAGCAGGTGAAGATCCGTGGCTTTCGTATCGAACCGGGGGAAATCGAGGTGCGGCTGGCGAGCTTCCCCGGACTGCGCGATGGCGTGGTCCTGGTGCGCGAGGAGGCGCCCGGGGACTTGCGCCTGGTGGCCTACTACACCCTGCAGCCACAGGCGCCGGAGCCGGCCGTCGAAGCCTTGCGCAACCACCTGCTGGCGCAACTGCCGGAGTACATGGTGCCTCAGGCTTACGTGCGTCTGCCGGCACTGCCCCTGACCAACAACGGCAAGCTGGACCGCAACGCGCTGCCGGCGCCGACCCCCGCGGCGCAGGTCATCGCCTGTTTTGAAGCGGCGCAGACGCCCCTGGAGCAGACCCTGGCGGCCCATTGGGCGCAGGTGCTGAAACAGGAGCAAGTGGGGCGCCATGAGCATTTCTTCGAACACGGCGGGCATTCGCTGCTGGCGATCCAGTTGGTCAACCGCCTGCAACAGGCCGGGCTCGACGTGAGCCTGGCGCAGTTGTTCCAGCACCCCAGCGTGGCCGCCATGGCGCGTTTGCTGGAGGCGCGCCCGGCGACCCCGCAACAGGCCCCCGAGTGGGTCACGGTGCGCAGCGGCAGTGGCCCGGCGCTGTTCCTGGTGCACGAGTTCACCGGCCTGGATGCCTACTTCCCGGCGCTGGGGCAGCACCTGGAAGGGGATTTCCCCATCTATGGCCTGCCGGGCGTGGCCCTCGGCCAGCCGCAGTTGCGCACCCTGGAGTGCCTGGCCACCCGCTTGCTGGAGGTCATGCGCCGGGTCCAGCCCGAAGGGCCGTATCGCCTGGCGGGCTGGTCCTTCGGTGGGGTGCTGGCCTATGAGATCGCCCAGCAGTTGCTGGGGCAGGATCAGCAGGTGGCGTTCCTCGGCTTGATCGACAGCTACGTGCCGCGCCTGACCGACCAGGGCAAGGCGCGCTGGTCCGCAAGCGATCCCCGCAAGCAGCACCTGCTGTTGCAGTGCAGCGCCTACTGGAGCGCCCAGGGCCCGGCGGGCGTGCAACCGCTGGCGCTCGTCGAACAGCTGCGCCAGGCCCTGGATCGCCTGGACTTCCCCGAGCTGCTGCAACGCTGCCGGGAACAGGGGCTGCTGTTCGAGCAACTGGCAAGCGCGGCGCCCGAGGCGCTGGGGCATTACCTGGACCGTGAGGTGGCTCACGGCCATGCACTGGCCCATTACCGCCTGCACCCGATCAGTGTGCCGGTGCACCTGTTCTGCGCCGCCCAGCGGCCCAGCGCATTGTCCCGGCGCAGCCCGACCCTGGGCTGGGGCGAGGTGCTGCCGGGGCCATGCCTGCACTGCATCAGCGTGCCCGGGGATCACCTGAGCATGATGAAGGCGCCGCATATCCATGAACTGGGCCAGGCCATGAGCCAGGCCATCGAGCAGGCCGGGGTCGCTGCCAGCACCGGAGCAACGCCCCACCAGCCCTTGCTGCGGATTCAGAGCGGGCGCTGCGGGCAGACGCCGATCTTCTGTGTGCCGGGGGCCGGCGACAGCGTTACCGGCTTTATCGGCCTGACCGAAGCCCTGGGGCCGGACTGGCCGATCTTCGGCCTGCAGGCCCGGGGCCTGGATGGCCAGGGCGTGCCCCACACCCAGGTGGAGGCGGCGGCGCGCTACTACCTGCAAGCCATCGAGCAGGAGTACCCCCACGGGCCGTTGCACGTGATCGGCCACTCCTTCGGCGGCTGGGTTGCCTTCGAAATGGCCGGGGCCCTGCAGGCCGCGGGGCGCGAAGTGGCGTCCCTGACCCTGATCGACAGCGAGGCCCCGGGCGGCCACGGCCTGGTGGGGCGGCCCTACACCAGCACGGCCGCGCTGTTGCGGCTGATCGAGTCCATGCAACTGGCGTGCGGCCAGAGCCTGGGCATCGATCCGCAGCTGTTTGCCGCCGAGGACGACGCCATGCAGATGCACCTGCTGCATGCCGGCATGGTCCGGGTCGGCCTGCTGTCCCAGCGTGCCGATCCTCGGGCGATGCAGGGGCCGGCGCGAACCTTCGCCAGTGCCCTGCGTACCCGCTACCAGCCGCAACGCCCTTACCGGGGACCGGTGCGCCTGGTGCTGGCGGACGATCCGCGCCTGGACGCCGCCGGCAACCTGCGCGAGCAGGAGGCGATGGTCCAGGGCTGGCGTGGGCAGGTGACGGAACTGGGGCTGTGGCAGGGGCCGGGCAACCACTTCAGCCTGCTCAAGGCACCCCACGTCCAGCATCTGGCGGCCTGGTGGCGTGACGGGCTGGCGCTGCCCCAGGGGGAGGCTGTGTCATGAGCCTGGATGCGGCGGCGGGCCGGGTGCCCGCCGCTGGCTGACAGCCTTTCATTCATCTGGAACACCGCTCACTACGGCAGCACGGTGTTCTGTAAGGGGGCTCGCCGCTGGCCGGTGGAGCCCGCCCTCAACGCACTTGTGGTCATCTATGGAAAAGTCGAAGTTTCGCAAAATCGGTATGGGGCTGTTGCTGGTGGTTGTGGCTGGATTGATTTTCTATACGGTGCGGGCGCCGGCAGAGCCGCCGCAGTACCTGACCGCCCGGGTCGAGCGGGGAGACATCGAGAACGCGGTCCTGGCCTCGGGCCTGCTGGAGGGCATCAAGCAGGTGGACGTCGGGGCCCAGGTTTCCGGGCAGTTGAAGTCGCTCAAGGTCAAGGTCGGGGACAAGGTGAAGAAGGGCCAGTGGCTGGCGGAAATCGATCCCCTGGTGTTGCGCAACACCCTGCGCCAGGCCCAGGTGGACGAGGAAAACCTGCAAGCCAAGCGCCGTGCCACCGCGGCCCAGCTCAAGGAAACCAAGGCCATCTACGAGCGCTACCGCGACCTGCAGTCGGACGCGTCGATTTCCCAGCAGGACTTCGAGACCGCCGAGTCCAACTACGAGGTGCAGCGCGCCAACCTGCTGTCCCTGGACGCGCAGATCAAGAGCGCGCATATCCAGATCGACACCGCCAAGGTCAACCTGGCCTACACCCGCATCGTCGCGCCGATTGACGGTGATGTGGTGGGGGTGGTGACCCAGGAAGGCCAGACGGTGATCGCCAACCAGCTGGCGCCGGTGCTGCTGAAACTCGCGGACCTGGACACCATGACCGTCAAGGCCCAGGTCTCGGAGGCCGACGTGATCCATATCGCTCCCGGCCAGCAGGTGTACTTCACCATCCTCGGCGAGGCCGACAGGCGCTATTACGCCAAGCTGCGGGGCACTGAGCCGGCACCGCAGAACTTCCTCGAAACCCAGACCGCCGGCACCCCCAAGCAGAACACCGCGGTGTTCTACAACGCCCTGTTCGACGTGCCCAACCCGGACCACCGGCTGCGCATCTCGATGACCGCCCAGGTGCGCATCGTCCTCGACACCGCCAAGGATGTGCTGATGGTGCCGGTGGCCGCCCTGGGTCCGCGCAACGCCGATGGCAGCTTCGCGGTGCGGGTGCTGGACGCCAAGGGCCATGCCCAGGCGCGCAACGTCAGCACCGGGATCAACAACAACGTCAAGGTGCAGATCAAGGACGGCCTGGCGGAGGGCGATCAGGTGGTGATCGGTGATCCGCTGCCCGGCACGGCAGGGGCCTGACCATGACCCAGCCATTGTTGGAGCTTAAGGGCATCAGCCGCAGCTTCACCGCCGGGGAGCGGGAGTTCCTGGCCCTGAAACACATCGACCTGAGCATCCAGGCCGGGGAAATGGTGGCGATCACCGGGGCCTCGGGCTCGGGCAAGTCGACCCTGATGAACCTCCTCGGTTGCCTCGACTACGCCACGGCCGGCAGCTACAAGGTCAACGGCCAGGAAACCCGCGACCTGGACGATCAGGCCCTGGCGGAGCTGCGCCGGGACTATTTCGGTTTCATCTTCCAGCGTTATCACTTGCTGCCGCACTTGAGTGCCCTGCACAACGTCGAGATGCCGGCGATCTACGCCGGCACCCCGCAAGTCAAGCGCCATGGCCGGGCCCGGGAGCTGCTGGCGCGCCTGGGGCTGTCCGGGCACCTGGCGAACCGACCCAACCAGTTGT
Source organism: Pseudomonas sp. B21-059 (assembly GCF_026016285.1). Taxonomy (NCBI): domain Bacteria; kingdom Pseudomonadati; phylum Pseudomonadota; class Gammaproteobacteria; order Pseudomonadales; family Pseudomonadaceae; genus Pseudomonas; species Pseudomonas sp. B21-059. The sequence goes on from NZ_CP087201.1 coordinate 2,390,847, forward strand.
CCGGCGGCCAGCAACAGCGGGTGAGCATCGCCCGGGCCCTGATGAACGGCGGCGAAGTGATCCTCGCCGACGAACCCACCGGGGCCCTGGACAGCCACAGCGGCAAGGAGGTGATGGGCATTCTCCAGGAACTGCATGCCTTGGGGCATACGGTGATCATCGTCACCCACGACCCTCAGGTGGCGGCCAACGCCGAGCGCATCATCGAAGTGCGCGACGGCGAGATCGTCAGCGACCGGGTCAATGCGCGCGGGGTGGACGAGGAGCCGGCGCAAACCCCGGTGAGCACCCGGCCGGGCGGAGCACGACGCCTGGTGGCCAGCCTCGGGCTGTTCAAGGAAGCCTTCGTCATGGCTTGGGTGGCGCTGGTTTCGCACCGCATGCGCACCTTGCTGACCATGCTCGGGATCGTCATCGGCATCACCTCGGTGGTGTCCATCGTGGCCATTGGCGAGGGTGCCAAGCGCTACGTGCTCAAGGACATCCAGGCCATCGGCAGCAACACCATCGACATCTTCCCCGGGGCCAGTTTCGGCGACAGCCGGGCAGCGGCGATCCAGACCCTGATGCCCGCCGACGTGACGGCCCTGAACCAGCTGTACTACGTCGACAGCGCCACGCCGATGGTGGGCCGCAGCCTGTTGCTGCGCTACGGCAATATCGACCTCAATGCCACGGTCAACGGTGTCAGCCACCTGTACTTCAAGGTTCGCGATCTCAAGCTGGCGGCGGGCATCGCCTTCAGCGAGAACGATGCCCGGCGCCAGGCCCAGGTGGTGGTGATCGACCACAACACGCGCAACCGCCTGTTCGGTCCCGATGTGGACCCCCTGGGGCAGGTGATCCTGGTGGGCAACCTGCCGTGCACGGTGATCGGGGTCACGGCCGAGAACAAGAACATGTTCGCCGCCAGCAACCTGCTCAACGTCTGGCTGCCTTACGAGACGGCGGCGGGGCGGGTACTGGGCCAGCGCCACCTGGACAGCATCAGCGTGAAGATCAAGGACGGCCAGCCGAGCAAAGTGGTGGAGGAGCATGTGAAGAAGCTCATGGAACAGCGCCACGGCACCAAGGACTTCTTCACCAACAACCTCGACAGCATCATGCAGACGGTGCAGCGCACCAGCCGCTCCCTGGCCTTGCTGTTGTCGCTGATCGCGGTGATTTCCCTGGTGGTCGGCGGCATCGGGGTGATGAACATCATGTTGGTGTCGGTGACCGAACGTACCCGCGAAATCGGCATTCGCATGGCGGTGGGGGCGCGGCAGTCGGACATCCGCCAGCAGTTCCTGGTGGAGGCGGTGATGGTCTGCCTGATTGGCGGGGCCATCGGCATCGCCCTGTCGTTTGCCATCGGCTACCTGTTCACCCTGTTCATCAAGGAATGGGAGATGGTGTTTTCCATGGGCTCGATCGTCACCGCGTTCGCCTGTTCGACCCTGATCGGCATCGTCTTCGGCTTCGTTCCGGCGCGCAACGCCGCCCGGCTGGACCCGATCGAGGCCCTGGCCCGGGATTGAGCGGCCCACAGACAGAACCGCCGGCTCAGGGGCCGGCGGGGGCGGGGTTACGGGATCAAGGCCAATGGCGGATCAGGCCGGCGCGTCATCGCGGGTGCCTGGCGCCTGTGCCTGGGGCGAGTACATCCAGCGCAGCAGGGAGTGGCGACCACTGATGCCGAGCTTGATGGCGGCGCGCTTCAAGTAGCTTTCGACGGTATTGACCTTGAGCTTGAGCTGCTCGGCCAACTGCGGTGCGGTGCGCCCGGCCAGCAGCCCGACACAGACTTCCAGCTCGCGGTTGGACAGGCGCAGCCCGGACTGCTCCAGGCGCTCGGCAAAGCGCAGGCGCACGGTCGCCAGGCCCTCGATGGCGGCGCGGTCCTGCTCGGCAGAGTCGCTGCGCGGCTGCAGGGCGCTGATGTGGTTTTCCACCATGGGCAGCAGCAGCGGCGAGATGTCCTCCAGCAGCAGGCGTTCCTGGGGGGAAAAGCTCTGCTCCTGGCTGCTGCGGTACACCGACAGCACGAAGTGGTACGAATCCTTGCGACCGGTCAGGTGCAGTTGCGCCGGGTCCGCGTTGCCCCGGTGCCGCAGCAGTGGCGGGCTGCCGCAGGGCTCGTCGGGCTGCTCGGGAAAGCCTGTGTGCAGCAGCGGGTCATTGCTGGCATGCAGATCGCTGTACAGCGGGTGACGGCTCTGCATCAGGGTATTGCCGGTTCTGCCAGTGGCTGGTTCCGGGGCGGTGCGCAGTTGGGTGATGTGAGTGGCGTCCACAGCCAGTTGGGTGAGTATCAGGTCATGCAGCATGCGCGGGAAACTGCGGCTGCCGGTGCTGGCGATGACCTTGCCAATATGTGGGAACAGTACTTGTGAGTTCATCATTTCATCCATGAATGTGAAGGTGTGGAAGGACTGCCTTATAACAACGAGTTTGGGTCGCGCGTGATTTACCTCCTGTTTGCGCTGACCGACAAAGGGTCGCCTCGTATCCTAGTACAGGGTGGCGACTGCTGTTTGATGAAGTGCGCAAAAACTTGCACCGCAGGCGCGCAGGCGCTCGGGCCTGTGGACGAACTGCCATGGCAAAGCCCTTACCGGCCTTGCCCGGAGTTTTTTTGGATGGCTGTTCCCTGCTTGCCAGAACCGCCATGACCGCCGCCGCGCCTGGGGTTGGCGCGGTGGCGGCTGGCACAGGTTACAGGCGCGGTTGCTCCTGGGGCATGCCCAGCAACTGGTGCAGGGTGTTGATCAGCGCCTGCTGGCGCAGGCGGTCTTGCTGGTGCCGGGCCTCGGCTGCGGCGACATCGGCGTGGCAGTGGGGGCAGGTGCTTTCATGGGCGTGGATGTACTCCAGGCAACTGCGGCACAGGGCCAGGCGCGGCGGGATGCGGCCTTCTTCGGGGGAGGCGTGGCCCTGGTTGGCCCAGGCCAGCTTGATCACCTGGCCGCTGTCGCTGACGCTGGAGACCGCCTCGCCGGTGTCGATGCGCTCGGTGATCAGGTCGAAGCGGCCCACCGAAAAAGAGGCGGGGCCGGCGTCTTCGAGTTTGACGATGCGCTCGCGCAGGCCTTTTTTCTGCAGGTCCAGGGTTCGGTAATGGCAGTAGGGGTTGTTCCCCGGCTTGCCCAGCAGCGAATGCGAGGTCCAGGTGCAGCCACCGCGGCACACGTCGTTGTAGTAGCAGGTGCGGCAGTAGCCCCACAGATCGTCCACCGAGCGCAGGCGGCCGAAGTGCATGCCTTCGCTGTAGTGCCAGATGTCGTGCAGGCTCATGCTGCGCACATTGCCGCCGGAGAATCCGACGGTGGCCAGGGACGGACAGCCCTTGACCGTGCCGTCGGCTTCCAGGGCCAGCACTGTCTGCCCGGCAGCGCAGCCGCTCCAGTGCACGCGGTCGTCGCCAAAACCGCGCCACATGTGTTCGTAGGGGCCGTAGTAGCCGATGTTGTTGCCCACATTCATCAGCAAGCCGCGCTCTTCGCCTTCGCGATACAAGCGGGCCAGCAGCGGCATCACTTCCAGCAGTTGATAGGGTTGCAACAGCAGCTCGGGGTGATCCACGGCGTTGCCCATGGCCACCGTCAGTTGGATCTGCCAGTGGCTGGCGCCGGCGTCGATGATCAGCTCCATCAGGGCCGGCAGGTCGGGCAGGGTGGCGGCGCCGATCTGGGTGTTGACGCTGACCTTGAGCCCGGCCTGCTTGGCCCGGCGCAGGGTGTCCAGGGCCTTGTCGAACGAGCCGGGCACATTGCGCACCGCGTCGTGCAGCGGCGCCAGGCCGTCCAGGGACACGCCGACGCCATTGAGCCCGGCGTCCACCGCGGCCTGCATCTTGGCGGGGGTCAGGTTGCGTCCGCCGGTCTGGATCGCCACGTACATGCCGTGGTCGTGGATGGCCTGGATCAGCCGCGTCCAGTCCTTGCGCAAATAGGCTTCGCCGCCGATCAGGGTGACCTCCCGAGTGCCCAGGGCGGCTATGGAGTCGATCACCGACAGGCATTCCTGGGTGGTCAATTCGCCGGGGCGCCGATGCCCGGCCCGAGAGCCGCAATGCAGGCACTTGAGGTCGCAGGCGAGGGTGATTTCCCAGACCACGTGCACCGGCACATAGCGCTTGAGGTCGGTTTCGCTGAGGTAGCGGGCGGGGAGACTGTCTGACATGAAAGATCCTTGCGCACCCAGCGGTGCGCGGCACCAACCCATCGAAATAGGCGCGCCTTCCTTGTGCGGCAATGGCGCGATCGGTTTACCGCAACCCTGGGGCCGACCTTTGTCGGCCGGCCCCGGGTGCCTGGACTCAGCGACGTTCCAGGCGGCTGATTTCCGCCTGCAATTGCTGCACTGCCTGGCTCAGGTTGTCACTGTTGGCCAGTTGCTGCTCGCCCTGAGCCACCAGCGCCTTGAGCCGCGTCAGATCGCCGCTGCTCTGGGCTTGTTGCAGCGCCACGGCATACAGCGGCTGCGGATACAGATGCCGTTGATCGTCCTTGGGCGCCAGATCGGCGTTGGCCGCTTGATCCACCGGCGCCTGGCTCACGGCGGCATGCTGAACCACATGCCAATGGCCCTGGTACTGGTAGCGATAGCTGGCGAAACCGCTGGCCCAGTCGAGGCCGAGAATGCCCTGCAGATGGAAGGTTTCGGCAATCTGGCTGGTGGGGCCGCTGGGGTTGCCGGTCAGGCTGAGGATGATATGGCCTTCACTGGAGGGGTCCAGTTTGACCTGGGAGTAGTCGCCCCAGACATCCGCGAGGAAGTGCATCGGTGGCGAGGTGCTCTGAGTCACCCGGGCCACGCCGCTGACTTTCTTCTGCGGCGTGTTGACCAGCAGATCGAGGGTCAGCACCGGCCCTCCGATCACAGGGTTGGCGACGATGAGGCGGGTATGGAACAGTCCGATTGTCATGCTGCAACTCCTTATCTTGTGGAAGACATCAGGTTCGCTGGACGGTCGCCAGTCAGCGCCGCTCGTGCTTGCTGATCTCGGCCTTGGCCGCCTCCAGCGCCGTGCGGATCAACGGCAGCTGCTCCAGTTGCTGGGTGGCCACCTTGTGCAGGCTCTTCATCTGCGACAGGTCGCCGCTGGCGATGGCGCCGTGGATCGGTGCCGCGTACAGCGCCGAGATCGGCGGCAGCGGACGGTTGGGCTGGCCATGGTGGGGGGCCGAGAGGGTGCTCGACTGCACGGGTTCCTGCAGATGGGCGGGGACCTGATTGACCGTTACCCAGCTGTGTCCGTTGTAGTACTGGTAGTTGGCCACGCCTTCCTTCCAGTCATCGCTGACCACCAGATGCAGCTTGAAGTTGATGATGGAGTTGGAACCGGGTCCGCCCTGATTGCCCTGGGCGGTGATGAGGATCTTGCTGGAGCTCGGTGGCATGACCGTCAGGTAGGTGTACTGACCCCAGACATCGCTGTGCAGGTCCAGGGGCGGATTGACCGCCTGAGTGATGGACGAAGTGCCGCGCACGCTGTGCTCGGGGGTGTAGACCAGCAGATTGAGAATCAGGGTCGGGGCCCCGGGTTGCGAGGTACCGATGCGGTAGCTCAGGGGGAACAGGCCTTCTTGGGAGATAGAACCAGACATTTGTTTTGCCTCCATTCAATGACGGGGAAACAGCGATTAGTGCTGTTCCAGGCGGGCGACTTCCTTGGCCAGTTTTTCGTAGGCGGCTTTCAGATCCTTGGGCTCGTCGTGCTTCGGATCGCGCTTGGCCAGCAGGGCTTTCATCTGGGGTAGCTGGCCTTCGGCGATGGCCGACTGGATCGCGACTCCGTAGGGGACAACCGTGTGTTGCGAGGTGGGGCTCATGGTGTGTGCCTTCCTTGGGGGTTAGGGGGGCTGCGGTACTTGGCAGCTTTTGCAGTTAAGCAGCGCGGGGGGAATTGGCGGGGTAATGGCACATTGATTTTGTGGGTTTCCGACAGGTGGATTCACGGGGGTAAGGGGGGGATTTTTGGGGTATTCCATGGAGCGATATGGAGGGGTGGGGGTGATTGCGGATGGCGATAGAGGGGGTGTTTTTTTCGTGGCAGGTGGGGGGAGTAGGTGTTGCAGGGGGGCGGTTTGGGGGCGTTTTTATAGCGGGTTTGGGGTACGTATCTATTTCTGCGGGTGTGGCGGCTGGTGGTTTCGCTTTTACAGCGGGGGGTGGGGTACATATCCATTCCTGCGGTAACGGCCGCTTAGGGTTTCGCCCTTACGGCGAGTCCCTTTTTTTCAAACGCCAAAAAAAGGAACCAAAAAACGCTTGCCCCTCCATGGGCCCCTCGCTGGGGCTCGGGGTTCCCTCGCTTCGGCATTGCTCCGGGGGCCCGCCGCCAACCGGCCATCCATGGCCGGGTGGCGGCTAGCTCGGCATCCATGCCGAGCTGCCCCCTACGCAACGCCTACGCTCGGCCGGCTGGGAAGGGGCCTGAAGATCAAGATCAAGATCAAGATCGAAAGCCAAAGCCAAGGTGCGCAGGCCGGCTCTTTGTAGCCGCTGCCGAAGGCTGCGAAACCAGGCGACGCGGTATATCAGGAAAATTGGGGAGGCAGGTTTAGCGTCTCCTGCGGAGCCGGTCGCAGCCTTCGGCAGCGGCTACATTAACGCGAACGGCAATGAAACAGGCCGGCCGGCAGGCCGCCGTCAGATTTTGATCTTGCTCTGGCTTTTGATCTTGATCTGTTAGCCCCGTTAACCACGATGGCCGAACGCAGGCATTGAGCCGTGGGTAACCCGGCAGGGATGCCGGGTTAGCCGCCACCCGGCCATGGATGGCCGGTGGCGGCGGCCCACGGATCAATGCCGGAGTGAGGGCATGCCGAGCCTAGGCGAGGCACCGAGTGGAGGGGCAGAGCGTTTTGCTTACTTTTGCGCTCTTCAAAAGTGAGCCGCTGTAAGAGCGGAACCGCCAGCGGCCGCACCCGCAAGAACGGATATGTACCCAAAGCCGCTGTAAGAGCGGAACCGCCAGCGGCCGCACCCGCAAGAACGGATATGTACCCAAAGCCGCTGTAAGAGCGGAACCGCCAGTAGCCACACCCGCAGCACCGGATATGTCCCCCTCCCCAAAAAAAGCCCCAGGACTCAAACCACCCCCAACTCCCCCAACTGCCTCCGCGTCTCCCCCGCGGCCACATGATGAATCGCCCGCCACCCCAACGCTCTGGCCGCGACGATGTTCGGCGCATGATCATCAATGAACACCAACTCCTCAGGCGCCACCCCCGGCAAATGCGCACGAATGCGCCCCAAGGCCGTGTGATAGATCTCGGCATCCGGCTTGATCTGTCGCTCCTGCCCCGACACCACAATGTCGCGAAACTTCTGCAAAAACGGGTAATTCTCCCAGGCATAGGGAAAGGTTTCCTGGGACCAGTTGGTCAACCCGAACAGCGGCATCTGCGCCTGGTGCAGGTCCTCCAGCAGGGCCACGCCGTCTTCCAGCGGTCCCTTGAGCATCTCCGGCCAGCGCCCGTAATAGGCTTCGATCAGCGGCGCATGCTCGGGATGCTCGGCCACCAGGCTGCGGGTCGCTTCGGCCAGGGGCCGGCCGGCGTCTTGCTGGGTGTTCCAGGCCTGGGTGCAGACGGTGTCGAGGAACCACTGGCGACGGGTGTCGTCAGGGATCAGCTGGCGGTACAGGTGGTGCGGGCTCCAGTCGAACAGCACGCCACCAAAATCGAAAACCACGGCACGAATTGTCATCAACACTTCCTTTTGAGCGGTTGTGGGCCAGGGCGTCATCCTGCGACGCTGCGCAGCGCAATGCAATTTGCCGGTGGCCATTGGTCCGTTTGCCGGCACCCTCGGAGCAGATCGCAATCCAAAGGCTGTACCCGCCCTGTTGCGGGCTAGCACAGGAGCTGACCATGGCTGCCAAGAACCCCACGGGGCCGCGCTCGTCCGAGCACGCCTCGAATCCCCATGACCCGGGTTTCGACCCCGATTCGCCGGACCTCGCCGACCCCCAGGTCGATCCGGTGGGCCCGGCCAGGGCGCCCCTGGATCAGCCCGAACCCGAGCACCAGCGCAAGCGTTCGCGCGCCTACGACCCTCTGGCCAACCTGAGGAAATGACCGAGCGCCGACATGCGGCCGTCGCCGGATCGTTCTGCGGGTGTAAGGTAAAACGGCCAAGCCCCAGGCACGCTGACAAAAAGGAGGTGTCCATGAGTACGCCACTGTTGAACAAGTTGCAGATCAACGGTTATCAGGTATTGAGCGTCAACCACGGCCCCTGGAAGGTCTGCACCCCGGGTGACCGGCTCGCCACTTTTGGCACCCGGGAAGAAGCCCTGGCCTTTGCTGCCACCTTGCCGCTGCGCAGGGAAGCACCGGCCACCAAGCTTCGATAGCACCCGGCAGAAAAAAGCCCCGATCGGTTCGGGGCTTTTTTGTGTCCGGGCTGCTGCAAGCGCCGGGTCAGTCGACAATCACAGGCTCGTTCGGATCATCGCTCAGGCACACGGTCAATTGCTCCCCGGCCTTGTTGAACGCGCAGCGGGGCAGGGATTGCTGCTTGATGAAGCTCAGCGGCGGCAGGATGAACGCCGCCGCCAGCACCAGCGCCCACAGGGTCTGCAGAAACAGCACATCGGCGCTGTGGGCGGCGGGCCGTGAGACGAGGCGGCGGCGCCAGTACAGGTACAGGCCGCTGATGAAGAGCACGCCGACGACGCCCATCATGTAGTCCAGCTCCCAGGCCTGGGGGCTGAACGCGCGGCTGCCATCCTCATCATCCGGGTAGGTGAGCCGCCACCACACCCCCAGCAGCAACGGCACCAGCCCGGCCATCAGCCACGCCATGCGCGCGCCGGGCATCCGGGTCAGCAGGGCCAGGGCCAGGCCGATCAGGCACAGCACCCAGGCAAACAGGTACAGCTGAAAACCCATGGCGCCGCCGAACAGCGTGCCGCTGACATCCCGCGGTTGCATCATTTGCACGTCGCACAACAGCATCACCGACAGCGGGATGGCGACGACGATCCAGCACAGGGGGCGGTACAGCCACAACCACAGGGTAAACAGGCGAGACATGGTCACACTCATCAAGGTAGAGAACAGGTAGAAAGAAGCCGGGGTGACGCTCAGTCGACAATCACTCGGGTGTCCGGACCCAGGCACACGCTCAACTGATTGCCGGCTCGGTCGAAGGCGCAATAGGGCAGGGGTTTGCGGGTGATGGCCAGCAGCGGTGGGAGCATGAAGGTCGCCGCCAGCAACAGGGCCCACAGGGTGCGCAGCGCGAGCAGATTGCCAGTGGCGGGTGGACGCGGCTTGAGCCGCTGCTGACGCAACAAGTAGACGCCGCTGTAGACCAGGGCGAAGCCGAAGACCATCACATAGTCCAGCTCCCGGGGCTGGATGCTGAAGAGCAGGTTGCCGTCGAAATCATCCGGGTAGTTGATCCGCCACCACAGGCCCAGCAGCCCTTGCACCAGCCCGGCGACGATCAAGGCCAGGCGCGCGCCGGGCACCCGGGTCAGCAGCGCCAGCACCAGGCCCAGGACGCTGAGGGCCCAGCCGCCCAGGTACATCACAAAGCCCATGGAGCCGCCGAACAGGGTGCCGCCGACCTCCCGGGGCACGATCAGGTTCAGGTTGCAATGGATCATGCTGGCCAGGGGCGCGGCGACGGCGATCCAGCACAGCGGGTAGTAGAGCCGGGACCAGAGGGTGTACAGGCGGGACATGAAGGAACTCGAGAGTAACAGGGACGATGAGGGAGGGCGGCTCAGGTTCAAACCAACAGCAAACCGCAGGCAGCCGCGAACAGCACCAGGGCGAGGCTGATGCCCACCAGGGGAATGCGGAACCAGTAACGGATCGCCAGCACCCACAGGCTGGCAAGAAACCCCAGGCCGATCAGCAGCAAGCCGCGGGCCTCCAGCAGCAGGGCCGGGTGCAGCCAGGCGAGGTAGCCATAGACCAGGCCAAACAGCATGGCGCCCAGGCTGTGGCTGGCATTGAAGCCGACCCAGGCCCGCCACAGGCTGGTCTGACGGGTCATGCGTTCGGCCAGGGCCGGATCACGGGGCTGGAATTTGTCGCTGGCGAAGGTGTAGATCAGGTGCAAGGTGCCGAGCAGCAGCACGATGGCTGAGCTGGCGATGATCAGGGCGGGGGCCAACACGTTTCTTCCTTGGGCGGTGCTCGGGTGCGCGGAGTATGCAGCGGCGCCCGAGGTTTTGCACCTGCGGGCGCGGCTTTTTTACCGGCACTGGGCAGGGCGGCGGGCGCCCTGCCCAGGCCCTCAGAAGTGCTCGGCGTCGAGGCCGAACAGCGAGTCACTGCCGGCGCGGATACTCTGCTCCAGGCTGAGGATGCGCGGCAGCAGGCGGCTGAAGTAGAAGCGCGCGGTGGCCAGCTTGGCGCCGTAGAAACCGTCGTCCTCGGAGCGCTTGTGCTCGGCCACCTGGGCCATGCGCGCCCACAGATAGGCATAGGCCACGTAACCGAACAGCTGCAGGTATTCGACGCAGGCGCTGCCCACCGCGTGGGGGTTGTGCGCCGCCTGTTCGCGCAGCCAGTCGCTGAGGTCTTCCAGGCGCTGCACCGCATCCAGCAACTCGGCGGCGTAGGCGGCGCCGGGCAGGTAGGCGTAGTCGCGGATCTCGCCGGTGAACAGGCGCAGGGCCACACCGCCATTGCCCACCACCTTGCGCCCCAACAGGTCCAGGGCCTGGATGCCATTGGTGCCTTCGTAGATCTGGGCGATGCGCACATCACGCACCAATTGCTCCTGGCCCCACTCGCGGATGTAGCCGTGGCCGCCGAAGACCTGCTGGCCGAGCACGCAGCTGTCCAGCCCGGTGTCGGTGAAGAAGGCCTTGGCCACCGGGGTCAGCAGCGCCACCAGGGCCTCGGCGTTCTGGCGCTCAACGGGCTGGTCGGCGAACTTGGCCAGGTCCAGCTGCTGGCCGACGTAGCTGGCAAAGGCCCGGCCGCCTTCGGTCATGGCTTTCATCGACAGCAGCATGCGCCGCACATCGGGGTGGACGATGATCGGGTCGGCGATCTTGTCCTTGGCCACCGGGCCGGCCGGGGAGCGGCTCTGGATGCGTTCGCGGGCGTAGGTGCGGGCGTTCTGGTAGGAGTTCTCGGCGCAGCCGATGCCCTGGATGCCGATGGACAGGCGCTCGTAGTTCATCATGGTGAACATTGCCGCCAGGCCCTTGTTGGCCTCGCCGATCAGCCAGCCGCTGGCGCCGTCGAAGTTCAGCACGCAGGTGGCCGAGGCCTTGATGCCCATCTTGTGTTCGATGGAGCCGCAGCTCACCGCGTTGGCCGCGCCGAGGTTGCCGTTGGCGTCCACATGGATCTTCGGCACCAGGAACAGCGAGATGCCCTTGGGCCCGGCCGGGGCGTCCGGCAGCTTGGCCAGCACCAGGTGGATGATGTTCTCGGTCAGGTCCTGCTCGCCGCCGGTGATGAAGATCTTGCTGCCGCTGATGCGGTAGCTGCCGTCGGCCTGGGGTTCGGCGCGGGTGCGGATGATCCCCAGGTCGGTGCCGGCGTGGGCCTCGGTCAGGCACATGGAGCCGGCCCAGCGGCCTTCGTACATCGGCGGCAGGTACAGCTGCTTGAGCGTTTCGCTGGCGTGGGCGTCGATGGCCAGGCAGGCCCCGGAGCTCAGGGCCGAGTACAGGGCGAAGCTGGAGTTGGCGGCGTAGAGCATCTCTTCGAACTGCACCGCGAGCATCTTCGGCATGCCCATGCCGCCGTAGGCCGGGTTGCCGCTCAGGCCGACCCAGCCGCCCTGGATATAGGTGCTGTAGGCCTCCTTGAAACCGGCCGGGGTGCGTACCTGCCCGGCGTGCCAGCTGGCGCCTTCCTCGTCGCCGCTGCGGTTGAGCGGGGCGATCAGATTGCCGGTGACCTTGGCCGCTTCTTCGAGAATGGCGTCGGCGGTGTCGCCGTCCACGGTATCGGCCAGGGCCGGCAGACGGGCCCAGAGCTTGGGCGCATTGAACACTTCATGCAGGACAAAGCGCATATCGCGCAGCGGAGCATTGAATTCGGGCATTGCAGGAACCTCGGGCAAAAGGGGAGGTTGAGCGGCCATGGCCGCATGAATCACTAACGAAAATCCCACCATCTTGTAGGAGCCGGCTTGCCGGCGAAGAGGCCCGCGAGCCATGGCCGACGCCTTCGCTGGCAAGCGGAGCGCCGCCCGGCCAGCTCCTACAGGGGCTGGGTCGGTGTATTCAGGCTAGAGGTTTTTCGCCAGGTCGCGCAGGACGAACTTCTGGATCTTGCCGGTGGAGGTCTTGGGCAATGTGCTGAAGACCACGGTGCGCGGCACCTTGAAGCCCGCCAGGTGTTCGCGGCAGAAGGCGATGATCTCGGCTTCGCTCACGTCCTGGTGATCGGCCTTGAGGGTGATGAAGGCGCAGGGGGTTTCGCCCCATTTTTCGTCGGGCCGGGCCACCACCGCCGCTTCCAGCACCGCCGGGTGGCGATAGAGCACGCCTTCCAGCTCGATGGTGGAGATGTTCTCGCCGCCGGAAATGATGATGTCCTTGAGTCGGTCGCGAATTTCGATGTAGCCGTCGGGGTGGGTCACCCCCAGGTCGCCGGTGTGGAACCAGCCGCCCTCGAAGGCTTCGGCGGTGGCCGTGGGGTTCTTCAGGTAGCCCTTCATCACGGTATTGCCGCGCATGAAGATCTCACCGATGGTCTGGCCGTCCCGGGGCATGGGTTCGAGGGTCTTCGGATCGGCCACCATCACCCCTTCCAGGGTCGGGTAGCGCACGCCCTGGCGCGACTTGATCTGCGCCCGCTGCTCCAGCGGCAGCTCGTCCCAGGCCGCGTGCCAGGCACACAGGGTCACCGGGCCGTAGACCTCGGTCAGGCCGTAGACGTGGGTCACCTTGATGCCCATCTCCTCCACGGCGCCGATCACCTTGGCCGGTGGCGCGGCCCCGGCCACCATGGCGTTGACCGGGTGGTCGATGGCCGCCTTGGCCGAGTCCGGCATGTTCACCAGGGCATTGAGCACGATGGGCGCGCCGCACAGGTGGGTGACCTGATGCTCGCGGATCAGGTTGAGGATCTTCTGCGGGTCGACCCGGCGCAAAAACACATGCACCCCGGCCAGGGCGGTGACGGTCCAGGGGTAGCACCAGCCATTGCAGTGGAACATCGGCAGGGTCCACAGGTACACCGGGTGGTTGCCCATGGCCCAGGTCATCTGGTTGCCCAGGGCATTGAGGTAGGCGCCGCGGTGGTGATAGACCACGCCCTTGGGGTTGCCGGTGGTGCCCGAGGTGTAGTTGAGGGCGATGGCCTGCCACTCGTCATCCGGCCACTGCCAGGCAAACTCCGGATCGCCCTCGGCAAGAAAGGCCTCGTAGTCCAGATCGCTGACCGGCTGGCCTTCGCCGTACTCGGGGTCGTCAAGGTCGATCACCAGGGGCGGGTGGTCGAGCATGGCCACGGCGGCGTGGATCACCTCATGGAACTCGCGGTCGGCGATCAGCACCTTGGCTTCGCCGTGGGCCAGCATGAAGGCGATGGCCTCGGCGTCCAGGCGTACGTTGAGGGCATTGAGCACGGCGCCGATCATCGGCACGCCAAAATGCGCTTCAAGCATCGCCGGGATGTTCGGCAGCATCACCGCCACCGTGTCGTTCTTGCCGATACCACGCCCGGCCAGGGCCGAGGCCAGACGCCGGCAGCGGCTGTAGGTCTGGGCCCAGGTGCGGCGGATCGAACCGTGGATCACCGCCGGATAATCGGGGTAAACCGCAGCGGTGCGTTCGATGAAGCTCAAGGGGGAGAGGGCGATATGGTTGACGGCAGACGGCGCCAGGCCTTGCTCGTAGATGGACATGGTTCGGGTACCCGGTGGCTGATTATTAGCTCTATTGGCCGAGGCTTTTTGCAGGCGCTCGGTGACTTATCCGGGGTCTTTTATATACTGTTTGTCGATTGATATGGAAGTACTACCTGAGTTGTATAGTAGTTGTACTATATTTAATCTTTGCTGTTGCCACCCACAGGTTGATCGACCATGCCCACCTCCACCCACCTGAGCCGCTGGCTGCAGCTCCAGCGTGAAGGCCGCTTGCCGGACTCGCCCTGGCTCGGCCACGACCCGCAACCGAGCCTGCTGCTGGACGCCCGGGCGCAGCCGCTGGACCTCAACCCGGCGCTGCGCCAGTGGCTGGACGATGCGGCCACTGGCGATCTCGCGGCCCTGCTGCCGATCAACCACCCGGCCCTGGTGCGGGCCTGCCTGGAGCAGCAGCGCGCCATCGAACAGGTGGAGGCCCAGTGGGGCGAACGCATCCTGCTCTGGAGCTTTATCCCTGACCCGCACCGGCAGCGGGTATTGGCCCGCTGCCAAGAGGCCACGACCCAGGTCCAGGCCGAGCGCGAGTCGGCCCGGGCCCGGCGCCTGTACCGGCTGATCACCGAGAACACCACCGACCTGATTTCCCGGCACACCCCGGACGGCACCTTCCTCGACGCCTCGCCGGCGTCCTGGACCCTGTTGGGCTACTGGCCCGAACAACTGCGCGGCCTGCTGGCCCGCAGCCTGTTCCACAGTCAGGATCTGGCTGGGCTGATGCAGCGCACTCAGGACGCCCTGGAGCAGGACGGCTACCACACCATGACCTACCGCATCCGCCATCGCGACGGTCATTACCTGTGGTTCGAAACCGCCTGCCGCGGCATCCGCGACACCTACACCGGGACCGTGGTGGAAGTGGTGGCGGTGTCCCGGGACATCACCGCCAGGGTCCAGGCCGAAGAGAACAAGCGGCGCCTGGCGGAAGTGGTAGAGGCCAACCCCGACCCGGTGCTGTTCATCCAGCCCGGCGGCGCGGTGACCTACCTCAACCCGGCCGCGCGGCGCACCCTGGGGCTTGCCGCCGGGCAGGCGATGCCGGAGCTGGCGGCGATCCTCAGCCAGGAAGTGCTGCAGAGCCTGCAACAGGAAGGCTGGAGCTGTGCCGAGCGCAGCGGCCGCTGGAGCGTCGAGACGCGCCTGCAACCCCCGGCCGGCGGCGGTTCGGTGCCGGTGTCGCTGATGCTCCTGGCCCATCGCGCCGCCAGCGGCGAGCGTTTCTATTCCCTGGTGGCCCACGATCAGAGCGAGCGCGAACTGCGCGAGGCCCAGCAGCGCCATCACCAGGACGAGCTGGCCCACACGGCGCGCCTGGTGACCCTGGGCGAACTGGCCTCGGGCATCGCCCACGAGATCAACCAGCCCCTGGCGGCGGTGGTCAATTACGCCAACGCCAGCCAACGTTATTTGCAGGCCCTGGACACCCAGCCCGACGCCGCCCGCAAGGTCGCCCAGGGCCTGGAGCGGATCGCCGAACAGGCGACCCACGCCGCCGAAGTGATCAAGCGCCTGCGGGCCTTTCTGAGCAAGGGCGGGCGCCGGGTGCAGGCCCTGGACCTCGCCGAAGTGGCCCGGGAAACCGTGCGCCTGTGCGCCTGGGAAGCCCAGGCCAGCCAGGTGACGATCGACTTGCAGCTGGCGGATAATCTGCCGCCGGTGTATGCCGACCGGGTGCTGCTGGAACAGGTGCTGCTGAACTTGTTGCGCAACGCCATCGAGGCCAATCGCGAGGTGCATCCACAGCAAGGCTCGCACATTGTGCTGGGCGCCGAAGCGGCGGCCGAAGGCGGGGTGCGGATCAGCGTCAGCGACCAGGGCCCCGGGGTGTCTGCCGAGCAGTTGCCCCAGCTGTTCACCCCGTTCTACACCAGCAAGGCCAACGGCCTGGGGCTCGGACTGTCCATGAGCCGCAGCATCGTCGAAGGCTTTGGTGGCGACTTGCAGGCTCAGCTCCAGGAGCGTGGCTTGACGATGTGCTGCCACCTGCCGGCCACGGCCCCGGCCGATCCCGATGCAACTTCCCACCCGACAACAGGAGCAAGGCAATGACAAGTGAGGCGCAGCAGCTGGTGTACGTGGTCGACGACGACCCGGGCATGCTCGACTCCACCGTCTGGCTCCTGGAGTCGGTGGGCCTCAAGGCGCTGCCGTTCACCAGCGGCCGCGAGTTTCTCGAACACTGCGACCCCAGCCTCAATGCCTGCGTGCTGCTGGATGTGCGCATGCCCGGCATGGGCGGGCTGAATGTCCAGGAAGAGTTGCGCCAGCGCGATATCCACCTGCCGCTGATCTTTGTCAGCGGCCACGCCGACGTGCCCATCGTGGTCCGCGCCTTCAAGGCCGGGGCGGTGGATTTCATCGAGAAGCCCTACAACGAACAGCTGCTGCTGGACAGCGTGCAGCAGGCCCTGAGCCGCGCCGACCGCCATCAGCACCAGAGCGCCGGGCAGGCCCGGGTGCAAGGTTTGCTGGAGAGCCTGACGCCACGGGAGAAGGACGTACTGCTGCCGCTGGTGCAGGGCTATAGCAACCGCGAGATCGCCGAGCAACTGGGGGTCAGCATCAAGACCATCGACCTGTACCGCTCACGGGTGATGAAGCGCATGCAGGCCGAGCACCTGCCGCAGCTGGTGGGCATGGCGATTGCCGCCGGGCTGGTGGACCCGCTGCAACTGCGCTGAGGCTGAGGCTCAGGCCACCGCGCTGTGCAGCGGCGCGCCCCCCAGCAGGCGCTCGATGGCGCCGCTGAGCAGGTTTTCCAGCAGGGCTTCGCGTTCACGCTCGGCCAGCGGTTGCTCGCTGAACCAGCTGGGGGCGCTGTTCAGCAGGTTGGCCAGGGCATGGGCGGCGGCGCGCTGGGCTTGCGGACCTAGGCCGGGCGGGGTACCCAGCAGTTGCAGCAGCTGTTGCTCGTAACGCTCGCGCAATTGCCCGACCCGCAACTGCTGGTCGGGATTGAGGCAGCCGCTGTCACGCTCCACCAAGCGGAAATGCCGCGGCAATTCCCGGTGCAGCTTCAAGTGGGCGCGGATCAGCGCCGGCAGGCAGTCACCCTGCAACTTGCGCCGTTGCAGGCGCTTGAGGGTGCTGTGCAGCTCATCGAAGAACTCTTCGATCAGGTCCAGCAGCAGGTGCTGCTTGCTCGGGTAATGGTGGTACAGCGAGCCCGGGGTCAGCCCCAGATGGCTTGCCAGCTCACGCATGCCGACCTGGCCGAAGCCCTTGCTGGCGAACAGCTCCAGGGCCTTGTCGCGGCTGTCGGCAAAGCGTGAGCAGCGCTCAGCCATAGGTATGGAAACCCCGACCGGTCTTGCGCCCCAGGTAGCCGGCGGCAACCATTTCCTTGAGCAGCGGCGCGGGGCGGTACTTGCTGTCGTTGAAGCCGTCGTAGAAGGCTTCAAGGATCGCCAGCAGGGTGTCCAGGCCGATCAGGTCGGCCAGGGCCAGCGGGCCGATGGGCTGGTTGCAGCCCAGGCGCATGCCGGCGTCGATGTCCTCGGCGCTGGCCAGGCCTTCCTGGAACACCAGGATCGCCTCGTTGATCATCGGCACCAGGATGCGGTTGACCACAAACCCCGGGCGGTTGCCGGCGGTGATCGCGGTCTTGCCCAGGCGCTCGGCCATGTTCATGGCCAGGGCGTGGGTCGCATCGCTGGTCTGCAGGCCGCGGATCACCTCGATCAGGCCCATCACCGGCACCGGGTTGAAAAAATGCAGGCCGATAAAGCGCTCCGGCGCGCTGACGCTGGCCGCCAGTTGGGTGATCGACAGCGACGAGGTGTTGGAGGCAATCACGCACTCGGCGCTGACCTGGGCGGCGATCTGCTGCAGCACCTTGAGCTTGAGGTCGAGGTTCTCGGTGGCGGCTTCGATCACCAGTTGCGCGTCCTTGAGCACGCTGTAGTCGGTGCTGATGCGGATCTTGTCCAGGGCGGCGCGCTTGTCGTCTTCGCTCAAGGTGCCTTTGCTCACCTGACGGTCGAGGTTCTTGCCGATGGTGGCCAGGGCTTTTTCCAGGGCGCCCTGGGCGATGTCCAGCAGGGTCACGTCGAAGCCCGCCTGGGCGCAGACCTGGGCGATGCCGTTGCCCATGGTGCCGGCGCCGATCACCCCGATATTTGCAAGATTCATCTTCAGCTCTTCCTTTGTTCATGGCCTTCGCGGAGCATGGCGCGGTTGCCTTGCCCTGCGGGTTATCCAGCGCGAGTCTAGAGCCGCACACGGTGGCCGGCCTATGCCGAAAGCGGTCAAGGGTGCTGGCGTTTTTTGCCATAGGTCCAGCTACGGGAGCACAGCCTCTACATGCGTGAAACGGATTCGGTCGCGGTCTATTTTGTCCGGGTGATGACCCACGCCCTGCGCCAGCAGCCGGCGCGGCTGGCGGCGGTACTGAGGGAGGCCGGCATCGACCCGGCGCTGCTCGACCAGCCCCGGGCGCGGGTGCCCGGCAGCGCCTTTGCCGCGTTGTGGCTGATCCAGATCCGCGAGTTGCAGGACGAATTCTTCCAGCTCGACTCCCGGGGCATGCCGCCGGGGGCTTTCGCCCTGATCTGCCGCGGGCTGATCCAGGAGCCCAACCTGGAAAAGGCCTTGCGCCAGTGCCTGAACAACTTTGGCCTGTTTTTACGCGACGTCGGCGCCAGCCTCAGCTTGCGGGGCAAGCGCGCGGTGATCAGCCTGGACAGCCGCTGCGACGATCCGCTGCGTAGCCATTACGCCGAGGAAACCCTGCTGGTGCTGATCATCAGCCTGTTGTGCTGGCTCGGCGGGCGGCGGATTCCCATCGACCGCGCTGATTTTCGTCATTCACGCCTGAGCCTCAGCGACGACCCGCTGCTGTGGGGCAGCAACCTGACCTGGAACGCCGGGCGCACCGAGATCGAATTTGCCAGCCGCTTTTTGCGCCTGCCGGTGGTCCAGGATTTGGCCTCGCTCAAGGTGTTCCTGCGCAGCGCCCCGCAGTGGCTGGTGATCCGCTTTCGCAACCAGCACGGCCTGACCCGCCAGGTGCACCAACGCCTGCGCAGCAGTCACTACAGCCAGTGGCCGACCCTGGAAGCCTTCGCCCGCGAAGTGCAGATGAGCGCCAGCACCCTGCGCCGGCGCCTGGAGCGCGAGGGCGGCTCCTATCAAGAGATCAAGGACGAAGTACGCCGCGGCGTGGCCGTCGAACTGCTACGCCGCACCAGCGTCAGCATCAGCGAGATTGCCGAACTGACCGGCTTCCAAGAGCCCAGCGCCTTCCACCGCGCGTTCAAGAAATGGACCGGCGAAAGCCCCGGGCGCTACCGCGCCCGCCTCAACCCAACCCTGTAGCCGCTGCCGCAGGCTGCGCACGGCTGTGCAGGAGACGCGGGGATTTTGAAGGCGCTGAAGATTCGGCGGGAGATCGCCAAGCAAGGCCCTGCGGGCCTTTGCGCAGCTTCGCAGGCTCAGCAGCGGCTACAGGTTTTCATTGGGGTTAGACCGGGCTGCGGCCGGGCATCTGGATGCCGTGCTGTTGCACGCGGCGGTACAGGGTGGCGCGGGAGATGCCCAGGGCCTTGGCAGCTGCGACGGGTTTCCAGCGGTGGCGCACCAGGGCGTCGAGCAGGGCCTGGCGCTCGGGGCTGGTGGCGGTTTCCAGGGCGGGCAGGGCGCCGTCGGCTGCTGTGCCGCGCAGTTGTTCGGGCAAGTCATGCAGTTGGATCAGCGGCCCTTCGCATACGGCGCAGGCGTAGCGCAGCACGTGGCGCAATTGCCGCACGTTGCCCGGCCAGCGGTAGCCCAGCAGGCATTCCAACGCCGCATTGCCCAGTTGCACCGGCGCGCCGCAGCGCTTGGATTCTTCTTCGACAATCTGTGTGATCAGTGCCAGCCGGTCGCTGCGTTCGCGCAGCGGCGGCAGCTGAAAGCGCGCGCCACCGAGGCGGAAATACAGGTCTTCGCGAAAGCTGCCCTCGGCCACCAGCGCTTCCAGGTCGCGGTGGGTGGCGCAGATCACCTGGATATCCACCGCCTTGCGCTGCGCGGCCCCCAGCGGCGCCACTTCACCCTCGGCCAGCACCCGCAGCAGGCGGGTCTGCAAGGCCAGGGGCATGTCGCCGATTTCATCGAGGAACAGGGTGCCGCCATCGGCCTGTTGCAGCAGGCCCTGCATGCCTTTGTTCGAGGCCCCGGTAAAGGCCCCGGCGACGTAACCGAACAGCTCGCTCTCGATCAGGTTCTCGGGAATCGCCGCGCAGTTCACCGCGACAAAGGGCCGGTCCCGGCGCTGGCTGGCCTGGTGCAGCTGGCGGGCGAAGACTTCCTTGCCGGAACCGGTTTCGCCCTGGATCAGCACCGGCAGGTGGCGGTCCTTGACCCGCACCGCCAGGCGCAGGCTCTGTTCCACTCGCGGGTCCAGCGGTTCGCCGGCCAGGCTCAGGCGCGGGCGACTCTGGGGCCGGCGCGGCGCCTGCAAGCGGCCATGCAGCTCGGCGGACAGCGGGCACAGGGCTTCGTCCCGGGCGCGCTGCAACAGCTGCGGGTCGAACACCTGGGTGATGTGCTGCGGCAAGCGGCCATAGCGGCGCAGCAGGTAATGGCGCGCCGCCGGGTTCAGCGCCCGCAGGCAACCGTCATCGTCCCAGGCCAGCAGGTAATCGGGCTGGCTGTCGACATAGCCCGGGCTGGCATGGGCCCGCAGCACCCAGTAACCCTGGGCGCTGTTCATGAAGAACGCCTGTTCGATCTCCCGCGCGCTCTGCACCACCATCTGCCGGATCAGGTGCTGGGAACGGCGGTCATCCGGGGAGCGCACCGCCGATACGTCCAGCACCCCCAGCAGCTCGCCCTGGGGATCGAACACCGGCGCGGCGGAGCAGGTCAGGCCGATAAACGCGGCGCGAAAGTGGTCGCGCTTGTGCACGGTGATCGGCGTGCGCGCGGTGAGCACCGCCGCCACGCCGCAGGTGCCTTCTTCACCCTCCGACCAGCAGGTGCCCAGGTACAGCCCGGCCTTGCGGCAGTCGTTGCGCAAGGTGGATTCCACCCGGTAGTCGATGGTCTGGCCCTGGGCGTCGGTGAGCAGCACGCAGTAGTCGGCGTCGCGCACCCGGCCATGCAGGCGCGCCACTTCTTCGCTGGCAATGCGCAGGAACAGCTCGGAGCGCTCACGGCATTCCTTGAGCACGTTTTCCGACAGGATGCGCGGCCCCTGCAGCGAGCCGGGGTCCAGCTGGTGCTGCTCCATGGAGCGCCGCCAGGAATCGAGGATCAGGCTCGGCACGGGCGCCTGGGGCAGGTGCGCGGCGTTTTTCAGGACCCGGCTGACGCAGTCCACGTGGGCTTTGGAATGTGCGGAAAGCATGAAGGCCTCCGGTTGCAGCTTCTTATCGTTGTCGGCGCATTAAGCGCCGATCCGCCGCCCTCGACAAGCACCGAACGCCGCCGGGACGGCAGTGAGACGCAACGTCTCAAGGTCTCGCCCAGGCCCCGTGCAGCCTGACATGCAACGTCTCACGGAAGGCTGGCTTCAACGCGCCGCAGCAAGCGCGTCAGCCGCTCTGGAACAGCCTTTTGCAGAGGTTTTCCGACACCTGGCACCGGCCTTGCTCTGGCCCTTGGCAACCAGTCTCCGGCAACCCGCGTCGACTGGCCCATCGAAGAATAAGAACGAGGTGCCCGATGTTTTCTCCTGCCTGTGCTCCGCCCGCGGTGAGCCCATGAACCGCCGCCCCCTGACCGTTGGCATCATCGCCAACCCGGCCTCGGGCCGTGATGTGCGCCGCCTCACCGCCAACGCCGGGCTGTTCTCCAGCACCGACAAGGTCTCGGTGATCCAGCGTCTGCTGGCGGCTTTTGGCGCCACCGGCATCACCCAGGTGCTGATGCCTACCGACATGACCGGTATCGCCGCCGCGGTGCAGAAAAACAGCCGCAGCCGCCAGGCCCGGGAGCAGCACTGGCCGGCCCTGGAGTTCCTCGACCTGACCCTGCGCCAGAGCGTCGAGGACACCCGTCAGGCCGCGCGCTGGATGGCCGAGCGCGAGGTGGCGCTGATCGCCGTGCTCGGGGGCGACGGCACCCACAAGGCGGTGGCCGCCGAGGTCGGTGACATTCCGCTGCTGACCCTGTCCACCGGCACCAACAACGCCTTTCCGGAACTGCGCGAAGCCACCAGCGCCGGGCTGGCCGGTGGGCTCTACGCCAGCGGCCGGGTGCCCGCCGAGATCGCCCTGCGGCGCAACAAGCGGCTGCTGGTGCGCGAGCCGTCCCGGGGCCTGTGCGAGGTGGCCCTGGTGGATGTGGCGGTGTCGCCCCTGGCCTTTGTCGGCGCCCGGGCCATCAGCCGCGCCAGCGATCTGGCCGAGGTCTTCGTGACCTTCGCCGAGCCCCAGTCCATCGGCATTTCCGCCCTTTGCGGGCTGTGGCTGCCGGTGACTCGCCAGGAACCCCACGGCGCCTGGATGCGCCTGGACCCGCAATCCCCCGAAGCGCTGCTGGTGCCCCTGGCCCCCGGCCTGCTGCAGGGCTGCGGGGTGCTGGAGTCCGGTTACCTGCAACCCGACGTGCCCCAGCCGCTGTGCCTGAGCGCCGGCACCCTGGCCCTGGATGGCGAGCGCGAGATCGAATTCAACCCCCACGACCGGCCCACGGTCACCCTGGATGCCGGCGGCCCGCTGAGCATCGACGTCAACGCGGTCCTGGCACACGCGGCGCGCCAGCGCCTGCTGGCCATCGACCGCGATCACCGGCAACACCCCGTGAACCTTCAGTCCGAAGACACCCTGGAGAATAAAAATGTCGACACCCCTGACCACTGACCAGTTGCTCCACGCCTACCGGGTGATGCGCACCATCCGCGCATTCGAAGAACGCCTGCACGTGGAATTCGCCACCGGCGAGATCCCCGGTTTCGTCCACCTCTACGCCGGGGAAGAAGCCTCCGCCGCCGGGGTCATGGCCCACCTGCGCGACGATGACTGCATCGCCTCCAACCACCGCGGCCACGGCCATTGCATCGCCAAGGGCGTGGACGTCTTTGGGATGATGGCGGAGATCTACGGCAAGAAGACCGGGGTCTGCCAGGGCAAGGGCGGCTCCATGCACATCGCCGATTTCGAGAAGGGCATGCTCGGCGCCAACGGCATCGTCGGTGCCGGGGCGCCGCTGGTGGTGGGCGCGGCCCTGGCCGCCCGGCTGCAAGGCACCGACGGTGTGTCGGTGGTGTTCTTCGGCGACGGCGGCTCCAACGAAGGCGCGGTGTTCGAGGCCATGAACATGGCCTCGGTGTGGAACCTGCCGTGCCTGTTCATTGCCGAGAACAACGGCTACGCCGAGGCCACGGCGTCCAACTGGTCGGTGGCCTGCGACCACATCGCCGACCGCGCCGCCGGTTTCGGCATGCCCGGGGTGACGGTGGACGGCTTTGATTTCTTCGCCGTGCACGAAGCCGCAGGCGCCGCCGTGGAGCGCGCCCGGGCCGGGGAGGGGCCGTCGCTGATCGAGGTCAAGCTGACCCGCTACTACGGCCACTTCGAGGGCGACGCCCAGACCTACCGCGCCCCCGACGAGGTCAAGCATTACCGCGAGCACAACGACTGCCTGATGCAGTTCCGCGAACGCACCACCCGTTCGGGCCTGGTGCAGGCCAGCCAGCTGGAGCAGATCGATGCCGAGGTGGAAGCGCTGATCGAAGACGCGGTGCGCAAGGCCAAGTCCGACCCCAAGCCGAGCCCCGCCGACCTGCTCAGCGACGTGTACGTCGCTTACCCATAAGAACCTGCTCACGATCTGCTGCGCTTAGCTCATGCGGCGTTAAAAATGGCTTCGAAATGCTCATTTAGGGCCCTAAATTCCGCTTTCTCAGCCATTTTTGCCTTGCCTGAGCGTCGCTCGCTAGATCGTGAACAGGTTCTACAGCCTCCTCCAAGAACAACAAGAGACCACCATCATGGCGAGAAAAATCAGTTACCAGCAGGCCATCAACGAAGCCCTGGCCCAGGAAATGCGGCGCGACCCCAGCGTGTTCATCATGGGTGAAGACGTGGCGGGCGGCGCCGGCGCCCCCGGCGACAACGACGCCTGGGGCGGTGTGCTCGGGGTGACCAAGGGCCTCTACCATCAATTCCCCGGACGGGTGCTGGACACACCGCTGTCGGAAATCGGCTACGTCGGTGCCGCGGTCGGCGCCGCCACCCGTGGCGTGCGCCCGGTGTGCGAGCTGATGTTCGTCGACTTCGCCGGCTGCTGCCTGGACCAGATCCTCAATCAGGCGGCGAAGTTTCGCTACATGTTCGGCGGCAAGGCCCAGACTCCGCTGGTGATCCGCACCATGGTCGGCGCCGGCCTGCGCGCTGCGGCCCAGCACTCGCAGATGCTCACCTCGCTGTGGACCCACATCCCCGGGCTGAAAGTGGTCTGCCCCTCGTCGCCCTACGACGCCAAGGGCCTGTTGATCCAGGCCATCCGCGACAACGACCCGGTGATCTTCTGCGAGCACAAAATGCTCTACAGCCTGCAGGGCGACGTGCCGGAAGAGTCCTACGCGATTCCCTTCGGCGAGGCCAACTTCCTGCGCGACGGCAAGGACGTGACCCTGGTGTCCTACGGGCGCACGGTGAACACCGCCCTGGACGCGGCCCGTGCCCTGGCCGGGCGCGGCATCGATTGCGAGGTGATCGACCTGCGCACCACCAGCCCGCTGGATGAAGACAGCATCCTGGAAAGCGTGGAGAAGACCGGGCGCCTGGTGGTGATCGACGAAGCCAATCCGCGCTGCTCCATGGCCACCGACATCTCGGCCCTGGTGGCGCAGAAAGCCTTCGCCTCCCTCAAGGCGCCGATTGAAATGGTCACCGCGCCCCACACCCCAGTGCCGTTCTCCGACGCCCTGGAAGACCTGTACATCCCCGACGCGGCGAAGATCGAAAAAGCCGTGCTCACTGTGATCGAGTGGAGCCGCTGATGAGCCAGATCCATACCCTAACCATGCCCAAGTGGGGCCTGTCGATGACCGAGGGCCGGGTCGATGCCTGGCTCAAGGAAGAAGGCCAGAGCATCAGCAAGGGCGATGAAGTGCTGGACGTGGAGACCGACAAGATCTCCAGCAGCGTCGAGGCGCCGTTCTCCGGCATCCTGCGCCGGCAGATCGCCCGCCAGGACGAGACGCTGGCGGTGGGCGCGCTGCTGGGCATCGTGGTCGAAGGCGAGGCCAGCGACGCCGAGATCGACGCGGTGATCGAGCAGTTCCAGGCCAGCTTCGTGCCCGGCGACAGCGCCGACGAAGACAGTGGCCCGGCGCCGCAGAAGGTCGAGCTTGGCGGCCGCTTGATCCGTTATTTCGAAAGGGGCGAAGGCGGCATGCCGCTGGTGCTGGTGCACGGCTTTGGCGGCGACCTCAACAACTGGCTGTTCAACCACGAAGCCCTGGCTGCCGGGCGCCGGGTGATTGCCCTCGACCTGCCGGGCCACGGCGAATCGACCAAGGCTCTGCAACGCGGCGACCTGGATGAATTGAGCGAAGTGCTGCTTGCATTGCTGGATCACCTGGAGATTCCCGTGGCCCATCTGGTAGGCCATTCCATGGGCGGCGCGGTGTCCCTCAACACCGCGCGGCTGGCGCCGGACCGCGTGCGCACCCTGACCCTGATCGGCAGCGCCGGGCTGGGCGCTGAGATCAACGGCGACTACCTGCAAGGTTTTGTCGAGGCCAGCAACCGCAATGCCCTCAAGCCGCAACTGGTGCAGCTGTTCTCCAATGCCGAGCTGGTGAACCGGCAGATGCTCGACGACATGCTCAAGTACAAGCGCCTGGAAGGGGTGCAGGACGCCCTCGGGCAGTTGGCCGGCAAGCTGTTCGCCGATGGCCGCCAGCAGGCCGACCTGCGCCCGGTGGTGCAGGACGGTGCGCAGCCGGTGCTGGTGATCTGGGGCAGTGACGACCGGATCATCCCGGTGAGCCACAGCGCCGATCTCAAGGCGCAGATCGAGGTGCTGCCGGGGCAGGGGCACATGCTGCAGATGGAAGCGGCGGAGCAGGTCAACCGCCTGATCCTCGACTTTATCCGCCAGCACTGAGGTGTGCTGCGGCGGCCAGGGGGCCGTCGCAGCCCTATAACAATCAGGAGAAGCCAAGATGAGTGTTTCCCTCAAGTCCGTTCCGAGCATGCGCGCCGCGGTCTGGCACGGCCGCCACGATATTCGCGTCGAAGACGTACCGCTGCCCGACGCACCAGCGGCCGGCTGGGTGCAGATCCGCGTCGACTGGTGCGGCATCTGCGGTTCCGACCTGCACGAATACGTGGCCGGGCCGGTGTTCATTCCGGTGGACGCGCCGCATCCGCTGACCGGGATCAAAGGCCAGTGCATCCTCGGCCACGAGTTCTGCGGCGAGATCGTTGCCCTGGGCGAAGGGGTCCAGGGTTTCAGCCTCGGTCAGCCGGTGGCCGCCGACGCCTGCCAGCACTGTGGCACCTGCTACTACTGCACCCACGGCCTGTACAACATCTGCGAAAACCTGGCCTTTACCGGGCTGATGAACAACGGTGCCTTCGCTGAATTGGTCAACGTGCCGGCCAACCTGCTGTACGCCTTGCCGGACAACTTTCCCGCCGAGGCCGGAGCGCTGATCGAGCCGCTGGCAGTGGGCATGCACGCGGTGAAAAAGGCCGGCAGCCTGCTGGGGCAGAACGTGGTGGTGGTCGGCGCCGGCACCATCGGCCTGTGCACCATCATGTGCGCCAAGGCCGCAGGCGCGGCCCAGGTGATTGCCCTGGAAATGTCCGGCGCGCGCAAGGCCAAGGCCCTGGAGGTGGGCGCGACCCACGTGCTCGATCCCAAGGAATGCGACGCCCTGGCCGAGGTCAAGCGCCTGACCGGCGGATTGGGCGCCGATGTCAGCTTTGAGTGCATCGGCAACAAGCACACCGCCAAGCTGGCCATCGACCTGATCCGCAAAGCCGGCAAATGCGTGCTGGTGGGGATCTTCGAAGAGCCCAGCGAGTTCAACTTCTTCGAACTGGTGGCCACCGAGAAAACGGTGCTGGGGGCCCTGGCCTACAACGGTGAATTCGCCGATGTGATCGCCTTTATCGCTGATGGCCGGCTGGACATCGCGCCGCTGGTGACCGGGCGCATCCAGCTGGAAGAGATCGTTGGCCAGGGCTTCGAGGAGCTGGTCAACAACAAGGAACACAACGTCAAGATCATCGTTTCCCCCGGTCAGTTGCGACGCTCGTAAGCGAGCGATTTGGCGATGGTCGGCAGCGGTCATCGCACTTTTTTACAGTTTTGCGTTCTATCACCAGGCCTGGCCGCGCCGATCCCCGCCGCAGCCCGTGAATTTCGACCCGGTGCCGATGGCCTACGCTCCCTCTTCTTGCATGATGCAAACCCGCTTTCAGCGCCTGTTCCTGGTGGTGCTGCTGATGCTTGGCGCCACGGCCTGCACCCAGCAGCAAGGGCGCGATATCGCCAAACAGTTTCGTGAAGGCAAGCCTGACGAATTCTTCCAGACCAGCGTCGATCGCATGGCCACCATCGGCATGCGCGACAACCTGCAGAGCCTGTACCTGCTGATGGGCAAGCTCTATCTGCGTAATCCCAGCCAGTGGCGCAAGTCGGGGTTCCCCGATGGCACCACGGCCCAGCGTGAGATTCGCAATGCCATCGAAAAGCGCCAGCCATTGCCGGCCCTGGGGGATCGTCGTGATCTGGCGGCCTTGAGTTATTCCTTGAGCCCGGAGTTTCAGGGGGATCGGGTCGGGGCCTTTATCTATGCCATTGGCAGCATGTTGGTGACGGCCCATGGCGGGCGGACCGAGTTCTACATGACCGATACCATTGATCCGCAGTTCATCAGTAATGCGGCGCGCAATATTGAAAAAGCCACTTGGCTGTTGAGCCAGCGTCAGGATGCCAATGGGGTGTTGTTGCTGTTCTCCAACGAGATTTCCGAGGAGGGCAGCAATCTGAGTTTTGCTGTGGAGTTTGGGAAGATTGTGGCGCGGTTGGATTTGCTGACGCAGATTCTGGATGAGCGCTATCGGCGGGTGGGGTTCAATTATGCGCAGAGTTTGTTGTTGATGAATTTTTTGCCGGTGCAGTAGTAGGGGGGCGGAGCACTCGTCTTGCTCCCGCTCGGGCGCGTAGCGGTTGTAAAACCTGAGGGTGCGGTCTGATTGGTGGATATATCCGTTGCTGCGGGGGCGGCCGCTTATGGTTCCGCTCTTACAGCGGCTCACTTTTGAAGAGCGCAAAAGTAAGCAAAACGCTCTGCCCCTCCACTCGGTGCCTCGCCTAGGCTCGGCATGCCCGAACTCCGGCATTGATCCGTGGGCCGCCGCCACCGGCCATCCATGGCCGGGTGGCGGCTAACCCGGCGTCCTGCCGGGTTACCCACGGCTCAATGCCTGCGTTCGGCCATCGTGGTTAACGGGGCGTTCAGATCAAGATCAAGAGCGTGACGGCGGCCTTGCGGCCGGCCTGAAGATGGGGCGGTGTGTAGCGTCCCCCCATGTAGGAGCTGGCTTGCCAGCGAAGGCGTCAGTCCAGGCGCTGCATGAGTTTGTGCGCCAGTCCGATACGGTGGCCTTTGCCAGCGCCATCAGTGGTGAGGGGCAGGGCATGGATGGGCTGGTGTCGGTGCCGCTGTCCAACCCGCGCTTGGGCGATCGGGACATTCAGGTGCTGACCATGCCCAAGCGGGTGTTGCCGGAAAGCCTGGCGTTCTTTATCGACACCTTGATTGCGCGGTTGCAGAAAGAGGGCTGAGGGAGGCTGCTGACCGTTCTCGCCGAGCCGGACACGCTCAGGGCGCTGGGTGAGTTCCTGATCAAGGCTTCAGCTGACATGGCGGCCAATGGCCTGGAGCATGTGCACCTGCAAGATGTGATCGAGCACTTCTCGCACCAGGATGATGTGGATGTGATTGCCCTCAACCGGGCGCTGATCAAGCCTGCCTGAGGCACCGCCGTGCGCGGCCCGGCTATATGTTGCGAATCCTCTCGTCGGCCCTGAGTTCGAACTTAAAGCCAATGCCCACGTCATTCAGGGTTTCGGTCACGCGGGCCATGAAGTACTCGGCCTGCGCGGGCAGTTCATACAAGCCTACGACCTGGATGATCGGGTACTTGCCATAGGCGCCGGGGATCTCGGTGTAGATCTGGCCACCTTCGATGAAGGCGATGTAGCTGTTGATTTTCTCTTGCAGCAAGAGCAGGTGTTCGCCTTGTTCCGCCTTGCTGCCCCATTCGAGGTGGTCGGTCATCACCAGCAACAGGCTGTCGGGCGGGTCTTTGGGAATTGCCCAGAAATCGATGACTTTGGGATTGGTGATGGACACGTCTGATCCTTAACGAGGTCGGCTTGCAAGCATTTGATTTACCGGGTCACTGAGCGCCAGGTCACCAGTCCATCCAGGCCATGCTCGGACTTCAGGTAGTTGAGTGTGTTCTGTGCCTCGGCCTTTTCTTCGAACGGGCCGGCAAAAAGGTGCGGTGGCTCATCGAGAATGGTGGGGATGTCGATGAGCCCCATCTGTGCAGCCAGGCGTTCAAACTCTTCATCGGTTTGAGCGCTGATGCGCGCTACCCAACCGCTGCGATCCCTCAAGGCGATAGGCTCCACTTCGGCGCCGCAGCGCTTGCATCGTGAGGCGCTGGCGTTGATGTCCTGGGTGCAGGCAGGACAAGGGCGCAGATCCTCATGCACCAGCGCATCAACGCCAGTCTTTGCCAGCCGTGGCATCAACCACACGGCAAGCAGGGCGACGCCAGGAAAGAACAGCCCGATTGCAAACCATCTTGGACCCGAGCGCCCACGTGTACTGGCAGCGTAAGCGGTTATTGCCGTGAGAATGAGCCAGACGGGGAGCGAGACGCCCATTGCAACTCCTTGTGTTGAGGTGTGAGTAATGCTCCCGCTGAACGGGGGGCTGCAAAATATCCGTTCTTTGGCGGCGACGCCATAAACCATCATGCGAGCGGTCTGGTGTGGGGTAGTGGCCAGTGAGGTCAAGTGGTCGCTCGGTCGGCGCCGCTGCCGTTATCAAACCGGAGCGCCTTTGTGTTGCTGGCGCGCCAGGCCATTGGCTTGCTGTCGAATGATGAGGACAATCACGGCGCGGGGTGATTCAAGGCCTTACCCCGGGCGGCTGCCACGAACCACCCGGGTGCACCTTGAGCAAGAGCGGCTAGGCGCGTGCCTGCCGGGATAGCCGATCCTGTGCCTACCGTTATTCCCGGAGCCTTTGCCCAGTGCCTGACCTGTCGATCAACGCCGCCTACGCCAAACGCTTCAACGCGGTACTCGCCTACATCAATGAGAACCTTGAAGGCGATCTGTCGGTGAGGACGTTGAGCCGGGTGGCGAACTTCTCCGAGTTTCACTTCCATCGGCAATTCACCGCCTTCGTCGGCGTGCCGGTTGCACGTTATGTGCAACTGATGCGCTTGCGCGGTGCGGCCCATCGCCTGGTGTCCCGGGCGGACCACTCGGTGCTGGAGGCCGCGTTCGGCGCCGGTTTCGAAAGCCCCGAGGCGTTTTCCAGGGCGTTCAGGCGGGCGTTCGGCATGAGCCCGAGTGCGTTCAGGAAGCAGCCGAACTGGCAGGTCTGGAATGCGGTATTTGCCATCCCTCATTTTTCCAGGAGCATCATCATGCAGGTACGAATCGTGGACTTTGCCGACACCCGGGTTGCAGCGCTGGAGCACTGCGGGCCTGCCGAGCTGGTCAATGAAAGCGTGCGCAGGTTTATCGATTGGCGGATGCAGAGCGGGCAGTCGCCGGTGGCATCGAGTCGCAGTTTTGGCATTCCCTTCAACAACCCCGATACCACGGCGCCGCAGGAATTCCGCTTTGCCATCTGCGGCGAGATTCATGAGGCGGTGGTGGCCAATGAGGTGGGTATTGGCGAGATGCAGATTGCCGGTGGCCGCTATGCGGTGGTGCGGCATGTGGGCTCGCCGGATCACATCGGTGAAAGCATCTACCCGATCTACCGCGATTGGCTGCCGGGCAGTGGCGAGGAACTGCGGGATCAGCCGATGTTCTTTGAATACCTGAGTATTTATCCGCAGACCCCACTGGAGCAGTGGCTGACGGATATTTATGTGCCCTTGCAGTAGTGGGGATGGGTCAAACCTTGCTCATGACCTCGATTTGAGCATGACCTTCGGGTACAGGAGTTCGACCTTTGCCAACGTTGAAACGCTTTAGCGTTCAGGGAACCGCGGTGGGCGGTGAGCAGAGCATCCAGCTGGACGAGATCTCGATTCTCGCCGAGCCGGACACGCTCAGGGCGCTGGGTGAGTTCCTGATCAATGCGGCCAACGAAATGGCGCTCAATGGGCGGGAGCATGTGCACCTGCAAGAGGTGATCGAGGACTTTTCCCATGAGCGGCATGTGGATTTCATTGCGCTTAACCGGGCGCTGATCCTGCCGGCATAAGGTGGTGCTGCGCGCTGCTCGACCGAGGGGCAGCGCGCAGCTGGCGGGCTACAGGCCGGGAGCCTGTTCGGTCACTTTCAGCTCGAAATCGAAGCCAATGCCGCGCTCGTTGAGGAGCTCGCCAATGCGTTTGAAAAACCAATCGACCTGCTCGGGCAGCTCGTGCAAACCCAGGACCCGGATCATCAGCTGCTTGCCGCAGGCATCGGGAATTTCGCGGTAGATCTCCTCACTTTCGATAAAGGTGATGTAGGTGTTGATCTTCTCCTGCAGCAGGAGCAGGTGCTCGCTGTGCGCCGCTTCGTCACCCCATTCGAGAGGGTCGACCATGATCAACAGCAGGCTGTCGGGCGCGGATTTGGGGATTGCCCAGATATCGATGACTGTTGGGTTGGTGATGGACATGGCTGATCCTTCAGAAGGTGGGGGGCGGCATTGTATGACGTGGCTGATGGTGGTTTCAGGACGCGGTCGAGGACACTGGGTGATACGCCAGCCTCTTGCAACACCAGCCACAACAAAAAATTCACTCCCGCGGGATGTTTTTATGACGTGTGCGGATTTAAGGTAATGACGAAATGCCATCATCGTTGAGCGCGCAGCTGGCTCAATGTCGTATTTCAGGCCCAGGCCAAGAAAAGCCCGGGTGGCAGCGGCATGGGCAGTGTGGTTCGACTTGATTGATGCTGCCGCGCCGAGGCAGCTGCAGGTCGATCAACCGGTCGTCGGGCTGTTTGCAGCTCCATGACCTACAGTCGATAGCCTGGGATGACAGCAGCGAAGTACCGACAACTCCACCAAGAGAGATAAAAAATGAACGTCCGGACAATGAACCTCGCTCCACGGTCTGCCGCCTTTTTCTCACTCATTGTCCTGGTGGTGTTTGCCCTGGGCATTGTCGCGGTGCTGCAAATGGGCAAGCTGCGAGACGCGGAACAGGATGTCGAGACCAACTGGATGGCCAGCATCCGCGAGATCGGCAAGATGAAGACCGGCGTCTTGCGCCTGCGTCTGGAAAGCATCCGCATCACCGTGACCACCGACGAACAGCAGCGGCAAACCCGCATCGCCTCCTTGAGTGGTTATCGAAACACGCTGCAGAGCACCATCAGCCAGTACCAACCCCTGATTACCGGGCCGGCGGAGCGCGAGCTGTACCAGGCGGTGGCGACTGATGTGCAGGCTTACTTCAAGCTGCTGGACGAGCTGGAGCCGCTGTTGCGCAGCGGTGACAACGCTGCGGCCATCACCCTGATCAATACCCGCATCAGCCCGATGACCAACATCATGCAAGAGAAGATGGACAAGCTCTCGGACTTCAATGACGAGGGCGCGAAGCAGGCGGGGATCACCGCCGCGTCGGTGTACAGCAGCGGCTTGACGCTGGTGCTGGTGCTGATGGGGGTGACGGTGGTGCTCACCGTGGTGCTGGCCACCGTGCTGACCCGCAGCATAACCTCGCCCATCGGCGATGCCCTGGCAGTGGCCGAGCGCATCGCCGGCAGCGACCTGTCCCGGGAGATCGCAATCAGCGGCCGCGATGAAGCCGGCCGCCTGCTGGCCGCCCTGGCCAAGATGCAGAGCAACCTGCGGGAAACCATCGCCCACATCGCCGACTCCTCCACCCAGCTGGCCTCGGCCTCGGAAGAAATGACCGCGGTGACCGAAGATGCCAGCCGCGGGCTGGTGCGGCAGAACGATGAAGTCAACCAAGCGGCCACCGCAGTGACTGAAATGAGCGCCGCGGTGGACGAGGTGGCCCGCAACGCCGAAGCGGCTGCGCAGTCGTCCCGCGAGTCCATGGAGTTCACCCGCTCGGGTATCGAGAACGTGGCCCAGACCCTCAAAGCCATCGAAGGCCTGGCCGACAACGTGGCCAGCACCGGCGAGCAGGTCAAGGCGCTGTCCGGCAGGGCCCAGGACATCAGCAAAGTGGTGGAAGTGATTCGCGCGATTGCCGAGCAGACCAACCTGCTGGCCCTCAACGCTGCCATCGAAGCCGCCCGCGCCGGCGAGCAGGGCCGGGGTTTTGCGGTGGTGGCCGATGAAGTGCGGGCCCTGGCCCATCGCACCCAGCAGTCGACCCGGGAAATCGAACAGATGATCACCGCGATCCAGGCCGATTCGACCCAGGCGGTGAGTGCGATGAACGTCAGTGCGGAGATGGCCAGCAGCTCGATTTCGGTGGCGCAGAATGCCGATGTGTCGCTCCAGCAGATTGCCCAGGCCATTACCCAGATCAACGAACGCAACCTTCTGATTGCCACCGCCTCGGAAGAGCAGGCGCAGGTGGCGCGTGAGGCGGATCAGAACCTGACCAGTATTCGTGAGTTGTCGATCCAGAGTTCGGCGGGGGCCAGTCAGACGGCCAGTGCTTGTGGGGAGATGGCCAATCTGGCGATTGAACTGAATCGGTTGGTGGCGCGGTTCAAGGTTTGAGGGTGGGTTTTTGCCTTGCGGTGGTCTGGTTACTTTGTGGGGGCGGGTGGGGGACATATCCGTTGCTGCGGGTGTGGTCACTGGCGGTTTCGCTCTTACAGCGACTCACTTTTGAAAAGCGCAAAAGTAAGCAAAACGCTTCTGCCCCTCCACTCGGTGCCTCGCCTAGGCTCGGCATGCCCGAACTCCGGCATTGATCCGTGGGCCGCCGCCACAGGCCATCCATGGCCTGGGGCGGCTAACCCGGCGTCCTGCCGGGTTACCCACGGCTCAATGCCTGCGTTCGGCCATCGTGGTTAACGGGGCGTTCAGATCAAGATCAAAATCAAAATCTGACGGCGGCCTGCCGGCCGGCCTGAAGATGGGGCGGTGTGTACCGCGCCCCGTGTAGGAGCTGGCTTGCCAGCCAAGGCGTCGGTCCAGGCAAGGTATGGCTTACCGACCCTGAGGCAGGGGCCTCTGCAATCGACCGCTTAGACGCAAGCCATCACGTACGTTCAACCCCATCAATGTGAGGTTGGTGGCCCCGGCGATCAGTTCGATGATCTGCACCAGGTAAAAACCCGTGTCGAAGTTGCCAGCCGACGCCCACCGGTTGAGCACAATTGCGCAGGGCACGAGCACCAACAGGCCATTGGCGGCAATGAAGGGCATGCGTTTTTTCTTCGAGGCGATCAGGCGTCCCTGTCGTGCCCGGCTCAGACCCATGCCGCTGGCTCCCGCCACTGCCATCGCCGGGATCAGTACCCAAAGCCCAGGGCTGACGATCAACTGCTTGAGCTGAGCGATCGCATGTCGGGTGCCCATGCTTTCCACCAGCAGGGTCGAGACAAAGAACGTGGCGATGCACAGCAGGGCCAGCAGGCTGGCGGTGAGGTGGAGTCGTTTGAGCATGGGGCGCTTTCCGTCAGTCAATGGGGCGGTGTTCAAGCCGTGCAGATGTTCGGCACAGCTACCTTGGTGAACAGATGGGGCATGGCCAGGGCGCTTGAGGGGTAACGGCCCAGGGCGTTGGCGAAGTCCGGGTGATTGAAGGCTTCGCGAAAGCGCTCCACCGACTCCCATACGGCGTAGTTCAGGAACATGCAGCTGCCACCGATGGCCTGGTGGAGCTGCGTGGAAATGTAACCGGCACGCTGTTTCATCCAGTTGGCATCCAGCTCCCAGGCACGCAGAAGCTCGGGTATATCGTCCTCGTCGACGCTGAACAGGTTGACCAGCACCACCGGTGACTCGCTGCACTGGAGTTGCTGATGAATGGGGACTACAGGATCAAGCGGGCGAATGGACAACATGGCGGTCTCCAAAATGTAAACATGATGACAAGATGGTGCGATGGATAAAAACTAGCTTGATTGACATCATGATGTCAATGTGGAAAAGTTCGCGGCATGAAAAAACCAAACCACACCCCCGCTGGACGCGCCATGACCGATCTGGTCCTCGAGCTCTTTCGAGCCAGTGCGCGCATGCTCACCGCAGGCGATCGCCTGGTGGCTGAGATAGGTCTCACCAGTGCCCGCTGGCAGCTCCTTGGCACGATCGTCGCTGCCGATCGGGCGCAGCCCGTCTCGTGGATTGCCCGCGACATGGGCGCGAATCGGCAGAATGTTCAGCGGATCGTCAACGATCTGGTGAAGGATGGCCTGCTGGAATTTCAACCGAACCCTCACCATCGCCGAGCGCAACTGGTGGTGCTGACGGAGGCTGGAAAGGCTGCATTCGATCAGGCATTGAAGCTTCAAGCGCCCTGGATCAACGAGCTAGCACAGGGGCTGGAAGTCGATGAGATCCAGACTACCCACCGTGTGCTGAACCAGCTGCGCAACCGGTTAGAACAAGACCAGGACGAATGAGCCGTGCCGGCCTGGAGACGAGCAACTCCTCAGGGGGACTCGGCCACAGGCTGTCGGCATCCCCGATGATAATCGGGCCAAAATCACTGCCAGCGTTTCAGGACCTGGGCCCTTTATTGGGAGAATGGCCTGTTCCCCATAACGCGCTCTGCCCACCCTGCAGCGATCTTTTGCACAGTTTTAAGGTTGATGTATGAATGCATTCGATTTTAAGAAATTTAATGTGGGTTCCATTGTTCGAACAGCTGATAGTTGCGCAGCGCTCAAACACCAGATCGGATTCTTGATCCAGGTTCTGGAGGCCTTGGATATCAAGTTCTCTGACTGCGAGCAGGACCCTTTGCTTCTGGCGAAAGCTTATGTGGCCGGGGATATTCCCATTGAACAGTGCAAGGCGCAGGCTGCGGTCTGGTGGGCAAAAATCGACGAAAAAGGCGCCGTGCGAGCGTTTCAGGATCGGGACGTCTTGATGGCCCGGCTGGCCATTTGCTTACTGTCGAATGATGAGGACGATATCGCTGTTTTGGGAGATAACCTGTCGTGGTTTTTTGAGGTGTTGGGTTTCTTGAAAGTGGAGCCGATGAAGCCCATTGAGATGATGAAAGAGTACTTTGAATTCAAATGAAATTTGATTCGCGGCCGACTCGCCATTAGGGCTCCAGCCTGAAGAATCACAACATGAAAGACGCCATTCGTTTTGCTGACGCCACCCGCCATTCTGGCGTGATACTCGAAGCGTTTTCCCAAGCCGAACTCAATGGCGAGCCGATTGCGGGCATCGGCCACAAGGCCGGTTGCCCACGGCTCAATACCATCCCCTGTAGGCGCTGGCTTGCCAGCGAAGCTCGCTAACGAGCGAATCAATACGGCACCGATGAGTGTTCCGCCAGCCAGCGTGCTCCTCCCCAAACGCGTTCTGCGTTCGCTCTGTTGCGCTCTTGAATCTGTGCTTAGCGCCCGAGCTTTTCCATCGCCGCATCGGCCAGAAAGGACGACCGACTCTTGATGTTGTGCTCGCGGACAAAGCGGTCGATCTGCTGAATCACATAACCGGGCAAGGTCACGTTGACCTTCTCGGTCTTGCCCAGGTATGGGGTGATATCGATCTCCAGCATGCCCCAGCCCATGCCCGCGAAATCGGGGTTGGCGCGGTGTTTGTGGGTGGGCAAGGGCAGGGGAATGGCGTGCCCCGCTCGGGCTAGCTCTTCGAGCATGACGTGAGCAATCTCGATGGCCGCGCTATAGGCGGTTTCGAAGGTGTCGCCCGCGGTGACAGCACCGGGAATATCAGGAATCTGGATGCCGGTGGCGGTGTGTTCGTCGCCCCATTCGATGCAGATGGGATATTGCACGGGGATCTCCTCAATAGATGAAGGCTGAAGGGCTAGATCAGTCCAGCCAGTTTCCTGATGGCCCTGACCATCGAAACCTGTAGCCGCTGTCGAGCGCAGCGAGGCTGCGCACGAGGACGCAGTCCTCGCCAAACCTGCCAATGCTTTTCACCTGGCTGCATACGGTGCTGTGTACATATCCGTTGCTGCGGTCATGGCTGCTTACGGTTTCGCTCTTACAGCGACTCACTTTGGAAAAGCCCCAAAGTAACCAAAGGGCTCCTGCCCCTCCACTCGGTGCCTCGCCTAGGCTCGGCATGCCCGAACTCCGGCATTGATCCGTGGGCCGCCGCCACCGGCCATCCCTGGCCGGGTGGCGGCTAACCCGGCATCCCTGCCGGGTTACCCACGGCTCAATGCCTGCGTTCGGCCATCGTGGTTAAGGGGGCAGGAAGATCAAAAGCAAAAAGCCAGATCAAAAGCCAAAGCAAAGCCATGCGCGTTTTACGCGCTTGTTGAGTTCAATGGCGTTTCGGACTCTTGCTCCGTTCGCCACTGAATCACCTCCAGCACCGCGCAACCCTCCCGGGTGAGCAAATGCACCCCTCGGGTGACCCGCGTCAGGTCGCAGTCGGCAATGTCTTTCAGGTTAAGCGTGGACAGCGTGTCCATCAGATCCCGCACCACGGTGAAACGATGGGCCGCACTGCTGGCCAGATCGCTCAGGGATGCTTGGGTGTCGAGGTAGAAAACGGCTTGGTTGGCGTCGTGGGTGTCGACGGCGGTAAAGCGCGAGAGTGGCTGGTCAATCATCGGTACAGCTCCTGTTTATGGAGCAATCACCTGAGTTGCCGACGACGAAGAAAATGACCGCTATGCGCGCCTATGACGACCGGGGAATCACCGCGCACAGCCGCCATAACATCCTGTCGCGGGCACCGGAAAGGTGACTGCAAAGGTGTGGTGGACGCTGATGCTGCGTTGTAATTCGACCGGCCAAGGTCGTCGCGGATGTTGCTGCGAGGGAACGACTATAGGGGCGGGGAGTGGGGGCGGCAACGGTGTGTTGGAGGGGATGTTTGAGTGAGTGTGTCTAGCGGCAGTTGGCTACGGTAAGGATGCAAAGAGACTTTAAATCGCGTTCTGCTTTTTTAGGTGAGTATGAGAGACAGCTATAAGCGGACGCTCAAGACCGGTCAGCGTTCGGCCAAAAGAGGCTCATCGGTTGAAGCGGGGTCTCAACCCATAAATGAAAGTGGTGATCAGGAATTGTGCAAATATCAACCGTAGTCGGGTTCACATTTAGAAGCCGGATCGTTAGGGAAGCTCCGATCAACTTGCCGCATCCGCGCAGCGAGTTGTAAACCCCACCACGTTCAGCGCTAATTATCGCGAAACGTCCCGTGCGTACCGTCTTGGCGGGCTTTTCAGCCCATTTCTCCGTGTTACACGCGTAACTCGCCCATACCCATCAGTAGTTTTCGAGCCATCCAAAGGTTTGACAGGGCGAACAGCGTGGTCAACTGAGCGGTGTTTTTCAGCAGCCCACGGGAGCGTACTTTTACATAACCGAACTGGTGCTTGATCACCCGAAAAGGATGTTCGACCTTGGCCCGCGTCTGCGCTTTGAGGTACTCGATTTTGCGCTTGGCCTTGTAGAGCAGGCTGCGCTTATTCAGTTTGGAATAAGTGCTGCGCCGAGCGGCGATCTGCCAAACCACCGCGCGATTTTCATGCTCCTCACGCTTCTCGACACCGGTGTAGCCCGCATCGGCATAGACCGCGTTTTCCTCGCCATGCAGCAGTTCGGCAACCTGGGTGACATCGGCGACATTCGCCGCCGTACCGTGAACATGGTGGACCAGTCCCGACGCCACATCCGTCCCGATATGCGCTTTCATCCCAAAGAAATACTGGTTACCTTTCTTCGTCTGGTGCATCTCGGAATCACGTTTTCCGTCCTCGTTTTTAGTCGAACTGGGCGCGTGAATAATCGTCGCATCGACGATGGTGCCCTGGCGCAGGGAAAGACCTTTTTCCTGCAAATAACCGTTGATGACGGCAAGGATCGCAGGGGACAACTTATGCTTTTCCAGCAGGTGCCGGAAGTTCATGATCGTGGTGTCTTCGGGGATCGGTCCGCTCAGGGTCAGGCGCGCGAACTGGCGCATGGGAGTGATTTCATAAAGCGCCTCTTCCATCGTCGGGTCGCTCAGGGAAAACCAGTTTTGCAGCAGGTGAATGCGCAGCATGGTTTCCAGCGGATAGGGTTTGCGACCACCGCCAGCTTTCGGGTAATACGGTTCGATCAGCTTCAGCAAACCGTTCCAGGGCACGACCTGATCCATCTCAGTGAGGAACCGTTCGCGGCGTGTTTGCTTACGCTTGCCGGAGTATTCGAAGTCGGAAAAGCTCATCTGACTCATGGGCGGCTCGGATCAGGTGGTGAGGCTGTATTTCAGCACATTTGAGGACTTGTTCGGAGTTTCCTTAGGTGCCCGACCACCGCTTATAGCCACAGCCCCCACAAAGGGCAATGGTTATGCAGTCTCAAAAAATACAAATACAAACAAAATGGCCGCAACACACTTCTCTTCTCACATCTTCATGTTTAATCTAGTGAGGATTTTGGATGGTTTATAATCAATTTGGCATGGAGTTAAATATGAGCGCCCCAGAAGAGCAGGTCAGCTATCCTTGGCCTAATGAGTTCTCGGATATTCAAACTGGTGTCAAAGACTTATGGCGATATACAACAATAAATCTACACAGGCAGCTTGCCGGGAAGTCTGGGGCATATGTATATCTGGTTTATGTGGCGCTTGAAGATTATAAAGGAAGCGCGATCCTTAAATTGGAGCGCAGGTCTAGCTGGCAAAATCTCCCGGTAGAGGCGGAGCAACTTAAAAGGGCTCGAGCTAACTCTGGAGATTTTGGAGAGCAACATTTGCCAGGACTTTTAAGAGAATATTACGAGGGCGATGTTGCAGTATATCTATTCAATATTGCCGCTGACGGGCTTGAGTATGTTTTCCCGCTTGGTAACATAGATAGCAACTCCGATTCAGTTTTAGAAAGTGTCTGCAATGATCTGGCAAAGTGGAGCGCCCTGAATCATAAAGTTTTGCAAGATCCAATGAGCGCGGCTGGCCTGTTAAGTATATGGCTTGAGTATAGGATCAAGCCTGAGGAGGGAGGCCGACTTCACGATTTTTTAAAAATGTGTGGTCTCGCGGCGAGCGAGCACAGTTTTAGTGCAGCGGGAACAGTTTATCCTAATCCTTTGGAGTTTTGTCTTTCCAGTGCCAGCGCTGCAGACTTATATCCTATAATTGGTCAGCAGCATGGTGACTGTCATGGGAATAATTTACTCATAAAGCTCAATCACGCAATGGATGTGCCGTTTTGCTTTATGATTGACTTTGCTCTCTATCAAGAGTCATGGCCAGTATTCTATGATCCTGCTTACTTAGAGCTAAGCTTGATTTTGGAATTAATGCCAGAGGCAACAGTATCTCGATGGGATGCTTTTTTAACTTATTGTGGAAGTTATGCAAATAGAACCGACCAGAGAAAACTAAAGATCCAGGATAAAACTTACTCAATCTTAGTTCGCAATATCAGGGCTCCGTTTCAAAAGTGGGTTTCGAGCAATCATCGCTCCGTCATGGCATCTGCAGACGGGCAAATCATTCTCGCAAGAGTAGCAGCTGGTTTAAATTTTGCGAACAAATCGACTCTTGAGCTAAACCTACGCTACAAAGCACTGCTTTATGCCGCGCATCAACTGAAAGAATTTTTTATTTTCAAGAAAATGGAACTGCCAGATTCTGGACCGCCCTTGAAGGAACCTTTCAGCCAAACTGAAATTCAGGACCCTACTAGTGAGACTCATGAGGAGGGGGATTGGCGATTGGTTTCTAGTGGGTGTCAAGATTTTAGTAGTGATCAGATAAATATTTTGGTCATCGGAGGCGGATTGAATACCGGCAATGGTAGTTATTCCGCTATTGGAACTCTGCCTTGGTCGGCGGTGTTGGACTTTAATCCGGACTCAACTACAAATGGTGTATTGAGCGTTGCTAAAGACGAGCTCCAAAAGCAACGCGGGTTTCATGAGTTGGACGTAGAACCGATAGTTGAAATTAATTTTGATCGAGCTGCACTTTGGTTGATGGCGCGGGGGGCAAGTAATAGGCCCGACACTGTATTCAATGACTTCACTTCTTGGCGCAATCGCAATTTGCGAAAAATCGACAAGCAAATTGAAAAACTTTACTCCAAAGTAAGTCCGAAAAAAATATGCGTTCTAGTGTTGTTTGCAGATGAATCCGACCGGAGTTATTTCATCAAAACGCTGGAGCGTATATTGGAAGTGGTGTCCCCTGAAGCTGCAAAGGTAATAGTTAGTCATGAGCCACACTTAAGTCCAATAGGACTGGAGGAAAAATACGAAAATATTTCTTGTTCGCCAGATAACTGGATATCGGGGGTTGCTCGATATCTCGGCGCAGTGTCAGGCGTGGATACAATTTTTTTGCCAGTACGTATTCAAGAGGGGAACTCTCCCTTTCTAAAGCGAAATCTTCGTTCTTTTTCTCAAGCAGAGTTGCTTAATATCGATGAGGACTTGGAGATCCTTCATCCAGGATTAGAAAATACTCCTGGAGATGGTAATCTAGGTGATTTCTTGAGAGGCAATACCATCACTTGGGCTGAGCTAGGTAAAGGATACGATGTCGAATTAGAAATGTATTCTGAGTTTAGGAAGGAAGTCTTAAAGAAACTTGAAGCGTATACCAATGAAACAATAGAGCTTGGGCATGAGCCAGGAGCTGGTGGTTCGACTGTGGCGCGTCGTCTAGCTTGGTCCCTACACCGCGATTTTCCATGTGTAATATTGCGAAATTTTTCAAGCTCCACAGCTGACCGTGTTGCGCAGCTTTACCAAATGACCCATCTTCCTGTT
Organism: Pseudomonas sp. B21-059; assembly: GCF_026016285.1. NCBI lineage: Bacteria > Pseudomonadati > Pseudomonadota > Gammaproteobacteria > Pseudomonadales > Pseudomonadaceae > Pseudomonas > Pseudomonas sp. B21-059. The sequence goes on from NZ_CP087201.1 coordinate 2,432,703, forward strand.
TTGGTGATAATAGAGGCAAACATACTCAGTGTTGCTGAGAGAGAGCGACTGTTCAAATCGGTTGCTGTGTTGAATGTTCGTGCTGTCTTTGTGTATGTTAAGCGGCGCTATAATGTTCAAACTAAATTTAGAGTTTGCTCTCCTTTAACAAGACTTGAGTCGGGGCTATTCCTTGCTAAATACTATCAAGAAAATGTTGCCCGTCAATCGAGAGTTGAAAAGCTAGCTAGCAGCGATGCTTTACTACCTTACAGAATACCATTTTTCTTCGGTCTGTATGCTTTTGAAGAAAACTTTACTCATATTAATTCATATGTATCAATACACATAAAAGATATTTCTGAAAGATCAAAGATGCTGCTGAGATACTTGTCATTGGTGAGCTGCTACACGCAGGCTTCCCTTGATCTCAGTATTTTGGCGGTAATTGCTGATAGGGCAGAAAGTGAGCTGTATAAAATTGAAGATGTATTTTGTGAAAATGCTTTGAAGCTGATTGTGCAGGATTCTTCATCCGGTCGGAAGATGGTTAGAATTGTGCATCCCCTAATTGCCGAAAGCATTATCTCTCTTAGCGCTGGAGGAGAAGGGGCTGCGGGGGATGTGGTGTCTCAGTTGGAATCTTTATCTTGTAGTTTTATTGATGCCTTATCAGAAAAGTGCCCAAATGATGCGGAAATTGTTCTTAAACTTTTGGATCAGCTTTTTATCCGTCGAGAGCAGGTTCAGGATGAGGGTGCTCGAGCTCAATTCTCGCAACTTATTTCCTCAATTGTAAGTATTCATGGCCAAGGCAATGTTCTGAAAAAGCTGACAGAAAGCTACCCAGACATGGCGCATTTTTGGAATCATCGCGGTCGCCATAGTCTCTTTCAGTTGAATGAATCTTACGAGATCGCAGAAGGTTTTCTTATTACTGCGATCGAAAAACAAAACGCTGATCCTCTGCATCACCATACCCTTGGAATGGTATATCGAGCCGAACTCAAGAGGATTCTCCGGGATCTGCTAAAATCCTCAAGTTCACGCCCTATTAACTCTGAGCAGATTGTGGAGTCCATTGACTCGCTCTATACGCTTGCCGAGGAGTCGTTCAAAGAGGCGAGAAGGTTAGACTCCGACGATGAACATGGGTATGTGGCAAGCGTACAAATGACTATATACATAGTTGAAAATATGCGCCTCATTACAAAGTCAGCTAATTATTCGTCACTTTTTACCGCCTCAGGCAATAGCTCCAGTTGGTTGCGATCGCAGTTGGAACATGCAAAAGATCTATTGGATCACGTAGGCCGGATTCAGGGTCAGAGTAAGAGTGAGTATGTATCGACGTGCCTGTCGAAATATCGTGGTTTGTTTGGTGATTATGAGTCAATGTTTAATGGTTTAAGTGCTCTGTTGAAAAAAAGTTCTGACAAGCCTTGCTTGCGAAGACTCATCGTAGACTGCATTCGTAATGAACATATAGACAGGTGGTCAAGTCTAAAAGCAAAAAATCTCATGCGTATTCGCGATTTGGCAATGGATAATATAAATGAAGGCTCTGCTACTTCGCGAGACTATATAAGTTGGTTTCAGGCGTATCGTAGACTTCCATTGTTTAGTCTTGGAGAAGCAATTAGCGTTATGGATAAGTGGTCTTTGCAGGGGGACCTTTTAGGCGCGCATTATTATCTGTATATCCTTCATTTTCTAAAGTGGTATGGTGGGCTAACTACAGACTTAACGACGATGAAGCGACATTTGAGTAATGTTACCCGAATGGTCTACGGTAAAACCTGGTCGCATGAATGGTTAAGTAACGCCGATGAGTCAAACTGTGGCCTTGTTCAAGATAATGAACTCGGTGAGTTTGTAAACGTAGGTGGTGGGCAAAAATTTTTCGAAAATTCAAAGCTATTATTGCGCGTTACCGGAGTGATATCAAATATCAAGGACGCTCGATCAGGCTCAATAGCTATATTTGGTAGCCAGCAAGGTGGAATTACTCCCCAGCGAGTCGATGCCTTTTTTGTGCCTGGGACTGATTTTATTAAGGGCAGAGACGAGAATAGAGTTATTACGGCTTATATTGGGTTCAGCTATGCTGGGCTACGAGCTTGGTCAGTAAGCTAAATTAGTTGTAAAAATATAGGAAGTTTTACGCCGGGGCACAGCTCTATTGCTGGGCCTCGGTGCTTTCTTAAGGCACTCTTTCAGGAAACATATCTGCTTTGTTAGAGGATTAAATAACTACAACTGATCAGAAGGGGGGAACTCGATAAATACCAGTTTCCAGTTGCTGGCTAATCTAGGGGGAATGTTCGCCTATGGCCTGATCGACTGCACGCGAACGTCCGCTTTTGGCTGTGGAAACTTGCCCGTATCCGGTTTCAGACGCTTCCCAACCTACGCTTTAACTCACCGGCCCCGGCCCCGGCTCCACCCACCCACCCACCCACTCAACCAATCCACTCCCAATACCAAAATCAGCGAAAAAATAAATCCGTGCCCATTTTGATTGCCATTTTGATTGTTTCCGGAAGGCTCGATTCCTGAAACCGTCTGCATGGTGGTTTGCTCATGAGCTTGACTTACTTAACACCGTTCGTCAGCTGGATCCAAATCTGACGGAGAGATGGTTGAATGTCCTACATGTTGTGGTTATTTTTGCTTCTAACACAATATGTGGTGATGGCGAAATGGATCGAGAATACATCCAAGAAGCAGCGCATTGGGTTCACGAAGGCCTTTGGGCAAACAAGGAAGCTCTGTGGCCTGGCGGACAACCTCCACTATTAAGCATGCTCGATCCCGCAGTTGCTGCTTCACTGTTGGGACTGACGTATCTGGAGCTCCCGACCCTTGGTTCCACAAGATTTGCTCCACAAGGTCAGAAATTCCAAGCAGCTGGGATATTTGATCGGCGCTCCGGAAAAATCGCAGTCTCTACCGAATTCCCATTACATGAACGCCGTTTCACAGCTGCTCATGAGATAGGCCATTTCCTACTTCATGAGCAAGAAATTATGCATAGGGACCGGCCGATAGGCGGCTATCACTCACTATCGACCAAGCCTCTGATTGAGCGCGAAGCGGATTATTTCGCAGCGTGTTTCCTTATGCCCCCTAAGCTTGTGATTGCTCGGTTTGAAAGCCAGTTTGGATGCAAGGGGCAGTTTCATTTTAACGACGTCAGTTGTTTTCACCTGAACGCTAACGATCCAAATTCCCTTCTTTATGCCTCGCAAAATTCACTCGACCGAGAAATAGCTTTGGCTCGCTGTACCAGATTCAACGGCAAGGCAATCAATTCTTTGGCTCAGCAATTCAGAGTATCTGACAGTGCCATGGCGGTTCGAATCAAGGAATTGAATTTGGTGCGCTGGCCATAGAATTAAGAAACCAACCTTGGTAGGAGGGCAAAGGGGAAATTTACTTTATGAGAAGTTGATAAGTGCAAAAACCACAATCAATATCAACGTTAAGGAGAAAGCTTATGGCGCTTAAACCAGGCCCAAAACCAATCGCTAAATCAACCGGTGAAGTTGACAAGCGTCGTCGTGATAATAAAGACACGCAAGGAAACAATCCCGACTTGAAACCTAGCAAATCCTCAAAAAAATAAGTTGTCGCTGGCAGAAGCTACTGTAACGGTAGCTTTTGTCATTGAAAAAGGAGACTGATTTATTTCTCAGAAAAAATCAGTCCCCAGTCTTAAGAGAAGATAAGCTCCAACCAGAACAGGGGACGTCTAGGTTTTTGGACGCAATCAGGGTCGTATAACCGGACCCAAGGGCTCGTGTATTCAGTAATTCGGGCTCATGAAATCGCATCTCACTTTCAAGAGTTTGTCGAATCGAGCACGGTGGGTTTTGTACCCAACGCTAGTGCTTGCCTTGCTCAACTTTTTCACCTTCGTAGCGGTCAGCCAGTATCTTTGGGGGCGATGCGCTCAACGGATATATTCAGGCGGGAAAATATTTTGTGTGTGCTCATGGAAGCTGCGTCCACGTATTGCCAGAAATTTGGCAATACAGCTACTGGCATGCAGTGACCGCAATGGGAGGCATCCTGTTTTCGTTTGCGGAGGTCGCTCTCTTCGTTAACACAGGTGACATCACAATTGACTGTAATGCGCCCTAATCATTCATACAGTTGGACGGCTTACCATCCGCTTAATTCTAGCGTTGAACGTCTGTTTCTGGCCGAAAGCTGCGGCTCACGGACGGCCGTTCTCTGCCTGTCATGTCTCCACTAATCTTGCTGCTCAAAAAACGGGCACATGAATGGTTAAGTCGAATGCAAATAGGTGTGAGCCCCCCCGCAATTAACCACCTGTGATCTGAAGATGGCTGAGAGCAAATTGTGGCTCTGAGGCATCTATTCAAAGTGTCTGGTCAACCGCACAATTGCGGTCGATTTTCGACGCATCGGCCATGGGGACGCGCGTGCCCGAATCGACATTGAATATGTCAATGTAACAACCGCTCAGCGCGCCCGGGTTGTCGATAATTCCTCCTTTGATTACGTAACGTGCACCCGGCGTAAATTCGCTGACGAACGCTACGTTGCACGAGCGATTGGCGTTGGCCATGCCGCGCATTATCAGGTGCAGCGGCTTGCCGGCTTCAATCGGAAAAAAGCCTTCCGGCGTCGATACATTCTTATAAACGGAAACCAGTTGCCGTACCTGCCCTCCCTGAGCAGTCGCCACGGCTCTGCCGTATTTGCAGCTGATGGCAGACGCTTCGTCCAGAGATAGGTGGTTTCGATGATTCTCCATCGACACCAATTCGCTGCGGATAAGCGCGTGAGGCGCCCCTTCAGGCACAAGGTATTTCGTCGCTGGGGTGCAGCCTGCAAGCAGCAGAATTGAGCACAGGTAAAGAGGTTTCATAATTTCCTAATTAATGTGGGCACAGGGCGGCTTCTGAGCATGAATTTCTCTGTTCAACGTGAAGATTTCAAACTCAAACGCGTACTTTTCTGTCCTGGAACACATGGCCGATTTTTTCAACACAAACGGCCGAAAGCTGTCCGTCACGAATGTTAGTACGATGGCTGTTTACTGTCTGCGGTGATCATTGCAGTCCGCAAAATCTTCGCATTCGTCGATTTGACCTTTTGTTTATTCTTGGGGACGGGCGACTTATGGGCTGCTTTAGCTGTTGCGGTAGAGGGCCTTCTTTTTTGCGTTGACGGATGCTCGGGTTATCGGAGGTTTTCTTGGATAAAGATGGAGGGTTGAACCAGATAGATAAATAGCCACGCCTAAGACCGCTGCGCACGCTTCGCGGTCGTTCGCAGCCTTCGGCAGTGGCTACAGGTAACGCGAACGGCAATGAAACAGGTAGGCCGATAGGCCGCCGTCTGCTTTTGCTCTTGCTCTGGCTTTTGATCTGCCTGCCCCCTTAGACACGATGGCCGAACGCAGGCATTGAGCCGTGGGTAACCCGGCAGGACGCCGGGTTAGCCGCACTGGGCCATGGATGGCCCATTGCGGCGGCCCACGGATCAATGCCGGAGTGAGGGCATGCCGAGCCTAGGCGAGGCACCGAGTGGAGGGGCAGGAGCCCTTTGCTTACTTTGGGGCTTTTCCAAAGTGAGTCGCTGTAAGAGCGAAACCATAAGTAGCCGTTACCGCAGCAACGGATATGTCCACTTACCTCAATGCACAATCTGCGCAAGAAACGCCTTAGCCCTCTCACTCTTCGGCGCCCCAAAAAACGCCTCCGGCGGCGCATCCTCCACAATCCGCCCCCCATCCAAAAACAACACCCGCTCCGCCACCTGCCGCGCAAACCCCATCTCATGGGTCACGCACAACATGGTCATCCCACTCCCAGCGAGCTTCACCATCACATCCAACACCTCACTCACCATCTCCGGGTCCAGCGCCGAAGTCGGTTCATCAAACAACATAATCTTCGGCTCCATGCACAACGCCCGTGCAATCGCCACGCGCTGTTGCTGCCCGCCAGACAGTTGGCTCGGGTACTTATCCGCCTGATTCTCAATCCCCACCTTGGCCAGAAACCCCCGCGCCAGTTCTTCAGCCTTTTTCCGCGACAACCCGCGCACAGTCATCGGTGCCAGGGTGCAGTTGTCCAGCACGCTCATGTGCGGGAACAGGTTGAAGTGCTGGAACACCATGCCCACTTGGCTGCGCACCTGGGCGGCTTCGCGGGTGTTTTGCGAGAGGTCGGTGCGGTCCACCAGGATGCGGCCTTTTTCGGCGATTTCCAGGCGGTTGATGCAGCGGATCAGGGTGGACTTGCCGGAGCCGGAAGGCCCGCAGAGGACGATGCGTTCGCCCTGGCGCACCTTGAGGTCGATGTCGTGCAGGACGTGGAAGGCGCCGTAGAACTTGTTCAGCCCGGCAATATCGATCACCACTTCACGCGGGTCGACAGTGGGCTGGGCGGGCGCTTGGGAGGCGGCGGAAAGCGGGGCTGTCTGGGTCTGCATGGCGGTTCTCCGTCGGTCAGTTGAAGCGCTCGGCGCGGTAAGGAGTGGGGTCGGTGAAGGGCGTTTCGCCGGTGACCATTTGCGCCAGCAGTTGGCCGCTCACCGGGCCCAGGGTCAGGCCGTGGTGGGCGTGGCCGAAGTTGAACCACAGGCCAGGGTGGCGCGGGGCGGGGCCGATCACTGGGCACATGTCCGGCAGGCACGGGCGGCGGCCCAGCCAGGGTTCGGCGTCGAGGCGTTCGCCCAGGGGGTAGAAGCGGCGGGCCAGGGCTTCGCAGCGGCGCAGTTGGATTTCGTTGATCGACTCGTCCGGGTCGGCGAATTCGATGCCGGTGGTCAGGCGGATGCCGCCCACCATCGGCGCCAGGACGTAGCCGCCCACCGGGTCGAGGATCGGGTGCTGCAAGCGGGTGCCGGGCAGGGCGGCGTAGTGCATGTGGTAGCCGCGCTTGATCGCCAGGGGGATGCGGTAGCCCAGGGGCTCGAAGATGCCGCTGGCTTGCGGGCCGAGGGCGACTACCACTTCTTGGGCGGTGATGGGGCCGAGTTCGCTGTGCACCTGCCAGCCGCCTTCGACTTGGGTCAGGCTCAGGGCGTCGCCGATGACGAATTGGCCGCCGCGCTGCTTGAACAATTCGGCGTAGCCGCGGGTCAGGCCGCCGGGGTCGCTGACGGTCTTGGGGTCGAGCCAGTGCAGGCCGCCCACTACATCCGCGTGCAGGCCGGGTTCCAGGGTCAAGAGTTCGGTGCGGTCCAGTACCCGGTAGTTGAGCTGGTAGTCGCGCAGGTCGGCGGCGGCGCGTTGGGCGAAGTCGAAGGCCTGTGGGTCGTTGAAGGCTTCGATCCAGCCGCCGTCGGCGATCAGCTCCAGCATGTTGGCCGGTCGGGCCAGGGCCAGGTGTTCGCTCACGCAGCGCTCGATCAGCGGCAGCATGGCGCGGGTGGCGGCGGCCAGGCCCTTGGGCGAGGAGTGGCGCCAGTATTGCAGCAGCCAGGGGCCGGCCTTGGGCAGGTGGCGCAGGCTGTAGCGCACGTCTGATTGCTGGTTGAGGCCGTAGCGCATCAGCTTGGTCACTTCCCGGGGGAAGGCGTAGGGAATCACGCTGGCGCGTTCGATCAGCCCGGCGTTGCCGTGGCTGGTGCCGTTGCCCGGGGGCTGGCGGTCCAGCAGCACTACTTGGCGGCCGCGGGCCTGCAGGTGCAGGGCGCTGCTGACGCCGACGATTCCGGCGCCCAGGACGAGGGTTTGGCAATGCATGTTTCAGTCCTTATGACAGGGGCCGCGCGGCGGCCCGCTAAAGGGTTCAGTTCAGGTGCCGGCCCAGGCGGCCTTCCAGGTATTTGAGGCTGCGCCGCACCACTTCGACGATCAGCAGGTAGAGCACCGCAGCCCACAGGTAGATCTGGAAATCGAAGCTGCGGGAGAAGGCCAGCTTGGTCACCCCCATCAGGTCGTAGATGGTCACCAGGGAGGCGATGGCGCTGGCCTTGATCATCAAAATCAGCTCGTTGCCCAGAGGCCCGATGGCGATCAGCAGCGATTGCGGCAGTATCACTTTGCGAAACGCGGTCCAGCGCGACAGGCTCAGGGCCTTGCAGGCTTCGCGCTGGCCCTGGGCCACGGCCAGCAGGCTGCCGCGCAGGATCTCCGCCTGGTAGGCGGCGGTGTTCAGGGTGAAGGCCAGCAGGGTGCAGAACCACGCATCGCGGAAGAACCACCACAGGCCCACGTCCTGCCAGAAGCCTTTGAACGAGCCCAGGCCGTAATACAGCATGAACAGCTGGGCCAGCAGCGGCGAGCCGCGGAAGAAGTACACATAAGCCCCGGTGAAGCGCCGCAGGAACTGATTGCTGGACAGTCGCCCGAGGGCGATCAGCAGGCCAAGTACGGCGCCCAGGCTGAAGGAAATCGCCACCAGTTTGGCGGTCACCAGCAGGCCGTCGATAAAGCGCGGGCCGTAGCGTTCCAGCAGTTCCTGGTTGAGGAACAGGTTCAGCAGGTCATCCAGGCTCATGGTTGCAGGCTCCGTTGCGCACGGTTGAAGCGCCGTTCGAGAAAACTGAACAGGTGCCCCGACAGCGCCGAGAAGAACAGGTAGCCCAAGCAGGCCACGCTGTAGAACAGCATGGGTTCCTTGGTCACGCTGACCGCGAGGTTGGTCTGGCGCATCAGGTCCACCAGGGAAATGGTCGACACCAGGGAGGTGTCCTTGAGCAGCGACAGCCAGTTATTGGAAAGCCCCGGCAGGGCGATGCGCGTCAGTTGCGGCAGCAGCACCCGGGTGAAGGTGGTGCGGCGCGACAGGCTCAGGGCGCTGGCGGCTTCGTACTGGCCCTTGGGCAGGGTCTTGAACGCGGCCAGCCAGATCTCGCTGGAGAAGGCGGCGAACACCAGGCTGAAGGCGATCATCGCGGCGACGAAGGTGTTGATCGCCACTTCACCGGGGTAGCCCAGGGCGCCGAGGATCTTCTGCGCGGCAATCTGGCAGCCGTAGTAGATGATCAGCAGGGTCAACAGCTCCGGCAGGCCGCGAAACACCGTGGAAAAGGTCGTGGCCCAGGCCCGCGCCCAGCGGTTTTTCGAGCGCGCGGCCAGGGCTACCAGTAAGCCCAGGGGCAGGCCGATGGGCACGCAGGCCAGCGCCAGGGCGATGGTCACCAGGGCCCCGGCGAGTAAGGCCGAGCCCCAGCCGCCGCTGGCAAAGGACAGGAGTGACAGCTGTTCGAACATGCGCGAACCCTCAGGAAAATTGAACCGTGCAGGGCGCCGCCGCGCTCAAGGGAGCGCGGGGCAAGGGCAGCGGCAAAGGCGGGCGGTCAGTAGATGTCGAAGGCGAAGTAGCGGCTGGAGATCTGCTTGTAGGTGCCGTTGGCGACGATCTCGTCCAGGGCCTTGTTCAGGCGCTCGCGCAGGGCGTTGTCTTCCTTGCGCACGGCGATGGAAGCGTCGGCGGTGGTGCCGTTGACGTCGCCGATGATCTTGCAGCAGTCCTTGCCGGCGCTTTCAGCCCAGGCCAGCAGCGGGAATTTGTCGGCAATCACCCCGTCCACGCGTCCGGCGGCCAGGTCGCTGTTGGCTTCGTCCAGGGTCGGGTAGAACTTCACGTCGGCACCGGCCGGGCCGTAGTGGTCCTCGGCGTAGATGGCCTGGGTCGAGGAGGCCTGGGCGCCCACGGTGCGGCCCTTGAAGTTGGTCTGGGCGTCGGTGATGTCCGAGTCCTTGGCCACGGCCACCGACAGCGGGGTGCGGTAGTAGTGGTTGCTGAAGGCGATCTTTTTCTTGCGTTCGTCAGTGGCGATCATCGAGGCCACCACGGCGTCGTATTTCTTCGCCAGCAGCGCCGGGATGATGCCTTCCCAGTCCTGGGCGACGATCTGGCACTCGACCTGCATCTGCTTGCACAGGGCGTTGGCGATGTCCACGTCAAAGCCGTGCAGCTGGTTGTTGGAGTCCACGTAGTTGAAGGGCGGGTAGGCGCCTTCGGTGGCGATCTTCAGGGTTTCGGCCTGGGCCGTGGAAGCGGCGATGACCAGGGCGCAAGCGCCGGCGAAGCGGAGGACGTTGTTCATGGAGCACCTCGGTTATTTATTGTTTTGGTCGGGCGGACGATGTGTAACCAACAAACTCGTTATGCAGGGCAGCGGTGGCTTCCAGGCGTTTTTCCACCTCGGGTCCCAGGTGCTTGCACACCTCGTTGACCAACAGGTGCACCAGCGACAGCATGGCCGCGGTGGACTCCCAGAACAGGTTGAATTCAGTGGGCACGCGGAACACCTCGTCGGCGTTCTGCTCGGCCCAGTCGCAGAAAGTGTCGGTGACCAGGGTCACCGGAATCCCCGCCTCGCGGGCCTTGTGGCACAGGGTCAGGGCGTGGCGCGAGTAGCGCCGGGCCTCGAACACCACCAGGGCACAGTCTTCGGCGGGGCTGAGCAGTACGTCGGCGAAATGCCCGGCGGCGCCGTCCACCAGGTGCACGCCGTCGCGCAGGTATTGCAGCAGGTGGACCATGGAGGCGGCGATGCCGCGCTCGGTCTGGAATCCCGCCACGTACACCCGGCGCCGGCTGGCCAGGCGCTGGACCACGGTCTGCCAGGCCGGGGTCAGGCTGTATTCGTAGACCTTGACCAGCGCCGCCACTTCCAGCTCGAAGCTGCGGGGCAGGCCCTGGGCCGCCGGGTTGGGCTGCTGGCGAAATTCCTGCAGGCGGTCGCCCACCAGCCACGGGCCTTCGCCGAGGTCGTTCTTCAGGTCGTTTTTCAGGTCCTTGAAATGGCTGTAGCCGATGGCGCGGCAGAAGCGGCCGACGCTGGATTCGCTGACACCGAGTTTTTCGGCGATGTCGGCAGCGGTCTGGAAGGGCAGTTCGTAGAGGTTGGCCAGCATGTAGCTGGCAATCGCCCGGCCCGACGCGGTGGCGCTGGACAAGCTGCTTTCAAGGCGTTGTTTGATGGGCTGGCTCATGGCCGCTCCTGGTTTTTATTGACCGCTGGAAACGGAAAATGAATGTTTTCTGTCATGAAGTCAACATTTGACAGTTAACTGGCGTGACGCGATAGTCAGGCACCTTCCAATAACAATTCCAATGGAGCTGCCATGCACCACGCGACCCCGGCGCAGGCTGATGTCGAGTACCTCGACCTGCCGGCCTTGACCGACTTGCTGCAACGCATTTTTCTTCGCCACGGCACCTCTGCCGAGGTGGCCCGGGTGCTGGCCGACAACTGCGCCCGCGCCGAGCGCGACGGCTCTCACAGCCACGGGGTGTTCCGCATGCCCGGTTACCTGTCGTCCCTGGCCAGTGGCTGGGTGAATGGGCAGGCCGTGCCGCAAGTGGAGGATGTGGCCCCCGGCGTGGTGGCGGTGGACGCCGCAGGCGGCTTCGCCCAGCCGGCTCTGGCAGCGGCCCGCGAGCTGCTGCTGAGCAAGGCCCGCAGCGCCGGGATCGCGGTGCTGGCGATTCGCAATTCCCATCACTTCGCCGCCCTGTGGCCGGATGTCGAGCCGTTCGCCGAAGAAGGCCAGGTGGCCCTGAGCCTGGTCAACAGCATGACCTGCGTGGTGCCCCACGGCGCCCAGCGGCCGCTGTTCGGCACCAACCCGATTGCCTTCGCCGCCCCCCGCGAGGGCGCCGAGCCCATCGTCTTCGACCTGGCTACCAGCGCCATCGCCCACGGCGATGTGCAGATCGCCAAGCGCCAGGGCCAGCTACTGCCGCCGGGCATGGGGGTGGACCGCGATGGCCAGCCCACTTGCGACCCGGCAGCGATTCTCGACGGCGGCGCCTTGCTGCCCTTTGGCGGGCACAAGGGCTCGGCGTTGTCGATGATGGTGGAGCTGTTGGCGGCGGCGCTGACCGGCGGCAATTTCTCCTTCGAGTTCGACTGGTCGCAACACCCGGGGGCGCAAACGCCCTGGACCGGGCAACTGCTGATCGTCATCGACCCCAGCCACCTGGGCGGCGGGCGTTTTGCCCAGCGCAGCGGCGAGCTGGTGCGGCAGATGCAGGCCGTGGGCCTGGAGCGCATGCCCGGCGACCGGCGCTACCGCACCCGGGCCAAATCCCTGGAGCACGGCATTCCCCTGGCCGTTGCCGAGCTGGCGCGACTGCGCGCGTTGGCGGCCGAGGCTTAAGGCCTTATCCCTTGGCACCGGGGTCGATAGACCCTTGGTGCTACTCCCGGTAGGGGGGCCGGTAGCGGTCCGGTCGTGGATCGGATTTGCCGCTCCCTGCCAGCCCCTCCAAAGCACCGTGAACTTGCCCCCAAGGCAGCCTATGGGCGGCCTTGGCGCGTTTCGATAATCGCCTCCGACATTTCGTCCCCCGTTTGCGGAGCGCGCCATGCATAACAATAAGAACTGCCAGTACCCTCTGATTCCGGCCCTGCTCGTCGGCCTGTCGACCCTTGGCCTGGGCACTGTCGCCGAAGCCGAAATCATGCTGTACGACAAGGACCAGACCACCTTTTCCACCGACGGCTACGTCAACGCCTTCTACGTCAACAGTGACGTCGACCGCGCCGGCGAGCAGTACGACCGCCGCCAGGCGCGGGTGAAGATGGGCTTTCTGCCCAACTACCTGGGCTTCAACATGGGCAAGCAGGTGGACGACCTCAAGCTCGGCGCCCGGGCCTCATTCTGGGTGACCATCAACGACAGCGAAACCAACGGCACCGACACCGCCATCGACGTGCGCCAGTTCTACGGCACCGTGGCCAACCCGGAGTGGGGCGAGGTGCTGATCGGCAAGGACTTCGGCCTGTTCGCCCGTTCCAACATCCTGCTCGATGAAATGCTTGCCGGGTACGGCCAGGTCAGCGACAGCCTGGGGCTGGTGGACGGCGGCGGGGTGTCGTTCGGCAACATCGGCAGCGGTTACCCCTATCCCTTTCCGTCGTCGCAGATCACTTACCGCAGCCCGGTGATGGACGGCCTGCGGGTAGCGGTGGGCATCCTCGACCCGGTGGACACCAACGACAGCAGCGCCCTGGGCAAGGCCTACCAGAAGAACCCGCGTACCGAGAGCGAAATTACCTATCAGTTCGACCTGGGCGGGGCCAAGTTCTACAGCTGGCTCAACGGCAGCTACCAGACCTCCGACAACACCGACCCCAACGTGCAGTCAGTGACTTCCAAGGGCCTGGGTTATGGCCTGCAGGCGAAGATGGGCGGGTTGTCCCTGACCGGTTCCGGGTTCCAGGCCAAGGGCATCAACCCGTTCTTCACCAACAATGCCGGCGAGGCCACCCTGCGCAATGTCGACAGCAAGGGCTACCTGCTGCAGGGCTCGTACAAACTGGGCAAGAACCGCCTGGCGCTGTCCTACGGCAAGACAAAGGACGACGGCAACGGCGTAGTCGGCAGCGGCGCCGATTACCAGACCCGGGGCGTGGCGCTGTTCCACGACATCAACGACAACCTCAAGCTGGTGGCCGAGTACAACCAGTTCGAGATCGACGGCCACCACACCAATGCGCAGAACGAAAACACCGACACCTTCGCCGTGGGTGCGGTACTGACCTGGTAACCCCAGCGTCGGCCCTGGCGTGCGCATCGCGCCCGGGCCGGCGCCCCCTCCATTCCCCATATCTCCCGCATGTCCCGTAGGAGCCGGCTTGCCGGCGAAGAGGCCCGCCAGCCTTGCACCAGCCCGGCCGACGCCTTCGCTGGCAAGCCAGCCCCTACGCCCATGGAACCGGCTACCCGCTACCCAAGTAGCATTCGTCCCCCGGGGCCGGCTTCGTACACTCATTGCTCAGACAACCCGCGCCGGAGGCGACGATGCAGCAAGCCCAGAGCGAGGGCGTGGTCAGTGCCATGTCCCAGGCCGTCGATCCGCAGCAGGTGGCCCAGGACCTGGCCAGCCAGTTGCTGCATCCGCACCTGGGCTTCGTGCTGTTCTTCTGTTCTGCCGAATACCCTCTGCAAACCCTCGGCCCGGCCCTGCAGCAGAGCTTTGGCGGCATCCCTCTGGTGGGCTGCACCAGCGCCGGGGAGATCACCCCGCTGGGCTACGGGCGCAATTGCGTGACCGCCATCGGTTTCGACCATCGGCACTTTTCCATCGCCGCCGAGCTGATCGACCAGATGGAGCACTTCAGCCTGATCGACGCCCAGCAGATGGTCGAACGCCTGGTGGGCCGCTGCCGCAGCAACACCCTGGCGCCGATCAAGGGCAACAGCTTCGCCCTGACCCTGCTGGACGGTCTGTCGAGCCGTGAGGAAATGGTCCTGGCCGCCCTCAGCGCGGCCCTGGGGGACATTCCGCATTTCGGCGGTTCGGCCGGCGATGACAACTACCTGACCCACACCCACGTGTATTTCGGCGGCGAGTTCCACAGCGGCGCGGCGGTGGTGGTGCTGGTCAACACCTGGCTGGATTTCGAGGTGTTCACCACCCACCACATCCTGCCCCGGGAAGAAAAACTGGTGGTCACCGGCGCCGACAGTACCTTGCGTCGGGTCTACGAACTGAACGCCGAGCCCGCCGCCGAGGAGTACGCGCGGCTGATCGGCGTGCCCCTGGCGCAGCTCGACCACCGGGTGTTCGCCGCCCACCCGCTGGCGGTGCGCATCAACCAGCACTATTACGTGCGCGCGGTGCAGCAGGTGCACCCGGACCTGAGCCTGAGTTTCTACTGCGCGGTGGAGAACGGCATAGTCCTCACCGCCATGACCCCCGGCCCCTTGCTGCCCAACCTGCAACAGCTGTTCGACGGCTTGCAGCAGCGCCTCGGCGGGCTGTTGCTGACCATCGGCTGCGACTGCTTTTTGCGCCGCCTGGAGCTGGAGGATCGCGGCAGCCTGGACCAGATCGGGGCCTTTTTGCGGGAACAACGGGTGATGGGTTTCAACACCTACGGAGAACAGTTCAATGGCATGCACATCAACCAGACCTTCACCGGGGTCGCCATTGCCCGCAGTCGAACTCCGGCCCGCCGCTGAGCTGCAAGCGCAGCTCGATGACCTGCAGCGCGAGAACCGCAAGCTGCGGCGCATCAACGAGGCGCTGATCGAACGGGTCGAGTCCGGCATCACCCGTGGCAACGACCCTTACGCGGCGTTCCAGCATTCGGTGGTGCTGGCCGAGCAGGTACGCGAACGCACCGACGCCCTGAACCAGGCCATGGCCGAGCTCAAGGCCGGCAACCATTTGCTCAGCGAAGCGCGGCTGCGGGCCGAGACGGCCCACCAGCACCTGATCGACGCCATCGAGAGCATTTCCGACGCCTTCGTGCTGTTCGACCAGGAGCAGCGCATCGTCCTGTTCAACAGCCGCTTCCGCGCCTTCTGGAGCCACAGCCGGGTGCGGATCATGGCCGGCATGCGCCTCTCGGAAGTGCGCCGGCTGATGACCAGCACCGGGCTGTTCAGCGAAGAACCGCGCAGCGCCGGCGACGAACAACTGCTGTATCGCCTGCACAACGGCCGCTGGTTGCAGGTCAGCGAACGGCCGACCCGGGAGGGCGGGCGGGTGATCCTGTTCACCGACATCACCGAGGTCAAGCACAGCGAAACCCTGCGTCGGGAACAGGCGGTGGCGCAAAAGTCCCACCTGCTGCAACGGGCGGTGGACAACCTGTCCCAGGGCGTGGCCATGGTCAACGCCGAGGGCATCCTCGAACTGTGGAACCGGCGCTTCCTCGAACTCAGCGGGTTGGCCCCGGTGGCCGCGCACCGCTTGTTTGCCGAGGTCATCGGCGACAGCGAGCTGAGCCTGCTGACCCCCGCCAGCCGCGACGGCAATGGCCGGGTGATCCATGAATGCGAGCAGCGCCTGAGCGACGGCCGGGTGCTGGAGATTCGCACCCATCCGCTGCCCACCGGCGGCTTCGTCAACACCTTCACCGACATCACCGAGCGCTACCAGCACGCTGAGGCCCTGAGTGAAAGCGAGCGCTGGATTCGCCTGATCACCGACCATGTGCCGGCGCTGATCGCCTACCTGAATGCCGATCTGGTGTATGAGTTCACCAACAAGGTCTACGAGGAATGGTACTGCTGGCCGCGCGGCGTGATGCTTGGCCAGAGCCTGCGCGAGGTGCACAGCGAACAGCACTACCAGCGCCTGGAAAGCTATGTGGAACGGGCCCTGGCCGGGGAGAGCGTGACCTTCGAATTCGCCGAAACCAACATCAACAACCAGGAGCGCTACATGCTGCGCTCCTACGTGCCCAACCGCCTGGCCAATGGTGAAGTGGTGGGGATCTTCGTGCTGATCCGCGACATCACCGAACGCCGGCGCACCGCCGAGGCGCTGCATCAGGCCTACCAGAACCTGGAACTGCGGGTGCGCGAACGCACCGCCGAACTGACCACCCTCAACCAGCAACTGCTGCGCGAGATCGAAGAGCGCAGCCGGGTCGAATCGCGGCTGCGTGAGGCCAAGGCCGAGGCCGAACGGGCCAACCTGTCGAAGACCAAGTTCCTCGCCGCGGTCAGCCATGACCTGCTGCAACCCCTGAACGCCGCGCGGCTGTTCACCAGCGCCTTGCTGGAGCGTCGCGATCCCCAGGCCAGCAGCGCCCTGGTGCGCAATGTCAGCAACTCCCTGGAAGACGTGGAAAACCTGCTGGGCACCCTGGTGGACATTTCCAAGCTCGACGCCGGGGTGATCAAGGCCGATATCGCGCCCTTTGCCTTGAGCGAACTGCTGGAAAACCTCGCCGCCGAGTACGCCCAGGTGGCCCGCAGCGAAGGCCTGGAACTGCACTTCGTGGCCTGCTCGGCGCTGGTGCGCAGCGACATCCAGCTGCTGGCGCGGATTCTGCGCAATCTGTTGAGCAACGCCATCCGCTACACCCGCCAGGGCCGGGTGGTGCTGGGCTGCCGGCGCCAGGGGCGCTGGCTGTCGATCGAAGTCTGGGACAGCGGTATGGGCATCGCCGCCGAACGCCTGGAAGAAATCTTCCAGGAGTTCAAACGCGGCGAAGAACAGCGCCCGGACCAGGATCGCGGCCTGGGCCTGGGGCTGGCCATCGTCGAGAAGATTGCCGGGATTCTCGGGCACCGCATCGGCGTGCGCTCCTGGCCGGGGCGCGGTTCGGTGTTCAGCGTGCAGGTGCCCATCAGCGCCAGCGCGCCCTTGCCGGCGCCGCGCCCGGAACTGGGGGAAGCCCTGCTGGAGCGTTTGCACGGCGCGCGGATCTGGGTGCTGGATAACGACGCGGCGATCTGCGCCGGCATGCGCACCTTGCTCGAAGGCTGGGGCTGCCAGGTGATCACCGCCTTGTCCGAAGAAGACCTGGCGCGCCAGGTGGACGACTACCGCGCCGAGGCCGACCTGCTGATTGCCGATTACCACCTGGACCAGCAACAGAACGGCATCGACGCCGTGGCACGAATCAACGCCCGGCGCGCCCTGGCGATCCCGGCGATGATGATCACCGCCAACTACAGCAACGAGCTCAAACAGCAACTGCGGCAGCTGGGCCACACCCTGATGCACAAACCGGTGCGCCCGATGAAACTCAAGACCGCCATCAGCCACCTGCTGACGCCCCCCGTGTAGCCGCTGCCGCAGGCTGCGCCCGGCTCCGCAGGAGACGCCAACCCTGACAACGCGGTCTATCAGAACAACCCGCGTGCCCCGATTCATCGCTACGGCGTTGGTCGCGATGGATGCGCCGGTCTTCAGATCGCTGGAAGGGCCTTCGGCCCTTGTCGCAGCCTCGCCGAAGGCTCGGCAGCGGCTACAGGACTTGCAGGGCGCGGAAGGCTTCATGTAGCCGCTGCCGCAGGCTGCGCCCGGCTCCGCAGGAGACGCCAACCCTGGCAACGCGGTCTACCAGAACAACCCGCGTGACCCGATTCACCGCCATGGCGTTGGTCGCAATGAATGCGCCGGTCTTCAGATCGCTGAAGGGCCTTCGGCCCTTGTCGCAGCCTCGCCGAAGGCTCGGCAGCGGCTACAGAGGGTTAGCGGCGCAGGTAGGCGCCGAAATCGATATCACCGGCGCTGAGGATCGCTTGCACCCGGTTGTGCACGTTGAGCTTGCGCAGAATCGCCGAGACGTGGGCCTTCACTGTGGTTTCGGCAATGTCCAGGGTGTAGGCGATCTGTTTGTTGGACTCGCCCTTGGTCATGCGTTCCAGTACCAGGAGCTGTTTGCGGGTCAGGGCTTGCAGCAGTTCCGGGGGAAAGCTCGGGGTCTCGCTGTTGCGCCGCCCCGGCTGGCTTTTCTGGGTGCGGATGATGTCCGGCGGCAGGTACACGTTGCCATTGAGGATCTGTTCGATGGCGTCGGTCATCTGCGAGCGCGCCGAGGATTTGGTGATGAAGCCGACGGCGCCGTAGGTGATGGCCTGGAGCACGATCTGCTTGTCCTGCTCGGCGGAGACGATCACCACCGGAATGGTCGGCGCTTCGTTGCGCAGGGTGATCAGGCCGTTGAGGCCGTGCATGCCGGGCATGTTCAGGTCGAGCAGGATCAGGTCCAGATCGTCGTGCTCCTGGGTCAGGGCCAGGGCGCTGTCCAGGTCGGCGGTTTCCATCACCTCGCTGCCGGGAAATCCGTCGCTGATGACGTTGTGGATGGCTTCGCGAAACAGTGGGTGATCGTCGGCTATCAGAATTTTATACATGGCCTTTCACCTCGTTATTGTGATTGTGCAGGGGGCTTTTGCGGCTTCAGGGAAAGGCTTCCGGCTGGGCCGCCACCACCGGCAACCCGGCGGCCTCCCAGGCGTCCAGGCCGTCGCGATACCAGTAGAGGGAGGTATAGCCCAGGGCTGCGGCGCGTTTTACCGCGTTCCAGCTCAGCCAGCAATCGGCGCGGCAATAAAAGACCAGCGGTCGTTGCCGATTACCGGCACTGAGCTGTTGCAGGTAGCGGCTGAAGTATTGCTGCCACTCTGGGCTCAGCTCGCCGTCGCCGGTGTTGGCCAGCCAGTGGCTGCCGGGCAGGTTGGCGTGGGGCTCGCTGTCGATGAAGCGGCCTTGCAGCCATTGCCGGCGATAGACGTCGATCAGCAGGGGTTTGGGTTGCGCCTGGAGCAGGGCCTGCAAGCCTTGGGTGTCGATGATCTGCGCGGCCTCGATACGCGTGGGCGTCGGGCTGCGGTAGAGGCGGGTGCGATAGCCGTCGGCGGAAAACAGCGGAGTCTCGGCTTGGGCCATTCCCAGGGTCAGGCTCAGCGAGAGCAGGGCCAGGGTCTGCAGGGCACGGGGCATAGGGGGTTGTCCTTCTTGTTATGGGCCCATTACATGCCAGCGCGGGTGCATTTGTGAATGCGACCATCGACAGCAAAAGCAGTACCAAAGTCGTAGGTCCTGGCTGGGCGAGGCTCTCGCGCTTGTCTGTAGCCGCTGCCGCAGGCTGCGAACGGCTTGGGCGGCATTCCGACGGAGGAGACGCCAAACCTGGCAATGCGGTCTATCAGAACAACCCGCGTGGCTCGATTCACCGCCATGGTGTTGGTCGCGATGAACGCGTGGGGCTTCGGATCGCTGAAGGGCCTTTGGCCCTTGTCGCAGCCTCGCCGTAGGCTCGGCAGCGGCTACAGGCGTTGCAGCGATTGCGGAGGTTGCAGGGCTTCGTGTAGCCGCTGCCGCAGGCTGCGAACGGCTCCGGAGGAGACGCTAAACCTGCCGGCGCGGTCCATCAGGAAAGTCCACGGGCGTCGATGCAGCGCCATGGCGTTGATTGTGATGAATGCGCGGGCCTTCGGATCGCTGGAAGGGCCTTTGGCCCTTGTCGCAGCCTCGCCTAAGGCTCGGCAGCGGCTACAGTGGCTCTTTATCTGGAGATACCTAGGCGGTGCTTTTGCGCAGGGCGGCGTGCTGCGGGTTGAAGGTCAGCACCGCCAGCACGGAGAACACCAGGGTCAGCCCCAGGCACACGGCCAGGGCCAGAAGGTTGAGGCGTTGATACAGGGCGAAGCGCACCAGTTCCACGGCGTGGGTGAAGGGGTTGAGGGCGCACAGCCAGTACAGCCAGGGGCTGGCTTCGAGCATCTTCCACAGCGGGTACAGCGCCGAGGACAGGAAGAACAGCGGGAAGATCACGAAGTTCATCACCCCGGCAAAGTTCTCCAGCTGGCGGATGGCGTTGGACAGCAGCAGGCCCAGGGCGCTGAGCATCAGGGCCACCAGCAGCAAGGCCGGCAGGGCGCTCAGCAGGCCCATGGCCGGCGGTTGCACGCCATACAGCCAGGCCACGGCGAGGAAGGCATAGACCTGCAGCAGCGAGATCAATGAGGTGGCCAACATCTTGCTGGCGAGCAGGAAGGCCCGGGGCAGGGGGCTGGTGAGCAGCACGCGCATGCTGCCCATTTCCCGGTCGTAGACCATCGACAGCGAGCCCTGCATGCCGTTGAACAGCAGGATCATGCAGGCCAGCCCTGGGACGATGTAGACCTCGTAGGGAATGTAGGTGCTGTAGGGCTCGATGATGGCGATGCCCAGGGCCGCGCGAAAGCCGGCGGCGAACACCAGCAGCCATAGCAGCGGCCGCACCAGGGCGCTGAGAAAGCGCGTGCGCTGCAGCACGAAGCGCAGCCATTCGCGCAGCACGATGCCACGCAGGCATTGCCAGTAGGCGTTCATGCGAGCGGTTCTCCGATCGGGGCCGGGCGCGGCTGGGGATTCTGGGTCAGGCGGGCGAAGGCCGTGCCCAGGTCGCCGCCCTGTTCCTCACTGATGGCGCTGGCCACGCCACTGGCCACCAGGCGCCCCTGATGCAGGATCAGCAACTGGTCGTCGGCCTGCACTTCATCCAGCAGGTGGGTGGTCCAGAGCACGCTCAGGCGCTGTTCCTGGCACAGCTGGCGAATGTGCCGGTTGAGGGCCAGGCGGCTGGCCGGGTCGAGGCCGGCGCTGGCTTCATCGAGCAGTAGCAGGCGCGGTTCATGCAGCAGGGCGCGGGCGATCTCCACCCGTCGGCGGTGGCCGCCATTGAGGGCGCGGACGCTTTCCCGGCGCCGTTCGCTCAGGCCCTGGCGCGCCAGTTCGGCATCGATTCGCGCCTGCGCCTGGCGCCGCGACAAACCGTGCAGCGCGGCATGGTAGTGCAGGTTCTGCTCGACGCTCAGGTCCAGGTCCAGGGTGCTTTGCTGGAACACCACGCCGAGCTGGCGCAGGGCGGCGCGGGCAGCGTTGCGCAGCGAGCAGCCACCGACGCGTATGTCGCCCTGTTGCAGGTCGTAGAGCCTTGTGAGCAGGGCGATCAGGGTCGACTTGCCGGCGCCGTTGGGCCCCAGCAGGGCGGCAAAGCGTCCGGGAGCCAGGCTCAGGCTGACCTGATCGAGGGCCTGGCGCGGGCCATAGGCGAAGCTCAGCTGGCTGACCTCCAGGGCGTTCATGGGGTCACCACCACGCCCCAGGGATAGCGCCCGACCTTCACCGACTTGAGCACCTTGAGGCTGTTCACATCGATCACCGAGACATCGCCGCTGACCCCGTTGGTGGCCAGCAACTGGCTCTGGTCCGGGGTGAATGCCAGCTGCCAGACCCGCCGCCCCACCAGCAGGTAGTCGAGGATCTCGTAGGTCTTGGCGTCGATCACCGCCACGTGGTTGGCCGGGCCCAGGGCGACGAAGGCGTACTTGCCGTCGGCGCTGAGCTTGATGCCCACCGGCTGCACCTTGTCCGGGTGCACGCCCTTGATCTTGAAGTTCAGGGTCTTGAGCACCTGGCGCGTGGCCACGTCGAGGATGGTCACGGTACCGCCGATTTCCGCCGAGGCCCAGAGCCTTGAGCCGTCCTGGTTGAACTCGACGAAGCGCGGGCGCTGGTCCACCAGGGTGCTGTCGGCCAGGGTCTGGGTGCTGGTGTCGATCCAGTGCAGCATGTTGGTGGTTTCGCTGGTGTTGACCGCCCACTTGCCGTCGGGGCTCACCGCCATGCCTTCGGGTTCGACCCCGACGTTAATCTGGCCGAGGACCTTGGCGGTCTCGGTGTCGATCACCGTGACCAGCGCATCGTCCTCGTTGGACACGTACAGCCAGCGGTTGTTGGGGTGTAGGGCGAACTGCTCGGGGTCCTTGCCGGACGGCAGCTCCTTGATGATCTTGCGGGTCGCCACGTCCATCACCTGGACCCGGTCCGAATCGCTGGCGCAGATGTACAGCAGCTTATTGTCATGGGACAGCAGCAACCCCCGCGGGCGCTGGCCCACCGGCAGGGTCTCGGTGACTTCCAGGGTCTGCAGGTCGATCAGGCTCAGGCTGTTGTCCTTTTCGTTGGAGACCCAGGCCGTGGCGGCCATGGCGTGCCCGGCGGCGAGCAGCAGGCCCGCGCAGAGGGCGGAGCGGCAGAGAAGAGGGCGGCGCATGGCGGATTCCTTGTTGTTGTGGTTATGGGATCAGGGGTAGCGGCAGGTCACTTCGGGGCGGTCGTAGCCCAGGCTGTCCATTTCGTTGAAGGGGTGCAGGAAGCCGTCCTGGGGCGAAGTGCTGACCAGGGCTCGGGGCTGCACCAGGGGAATGGGTTGGCGCAGTTCGCCGTTCCACGGCCGGTAGCTGAGCTTGCGGCCCTTGAACCCGTCCAGGGGCAACTGGTCGCTGAGCAGCAGCGTCTGCAGGGCCCGAGGCTCGGCCTGGCGCAGTTTGCTCACTGCGCTGGCGACGCTGCGCACGGCCATCCAGGCGGCGAAGTCGCGGTCGTTCATCCAGCGTCCGGCCTGGGCTTCGAAGCGCTTTTGCAACTGCGCGGCGCCGAAGGTCTCGACGCTCTTGTGCCAGCCGGTGGGGGTCAGGCCCTGGGTGCCGGCCACCGGGCGCGGGAACCAGGTCTGGTAGGGCAGGTATTCGCCGAAGTCGCCGCGCTCGTCGGCCACCAGCACCACGTCGTATTCGGCGGTCTGGGTGAACAGCGGCATGTCGGCCTGGGCGCTGCGGCGCTGGTCGTTGTCGAAGCTCCAGTCTTTCTCGGCGACCAGCTTCACGCCGAAGCGCTGGGTGGCCCGGCGCAAGGCGTCGGCGTAGGCCCGGTCGTCTTCGGTCTGGCCGACGATGAGCAAGGCCCGCTGCCATTTACGCAGCACCATGAACTGCACCAGGGCGTCGGCCAGCATCGCCCGGCCGGGCAGGCTGTGCAGCACGTTGCCCAGGCACTGGCTGCTGCGCAGGGCGTCGTCGGGGCTGCCGGCGTTGAACAAGAGGCTGTCGGGCAGGGCGGCGGACAGTTCCCGCAGGCTGGCCGCCGGGGCATTCACCACGAACAGCCGCAGGCCCTGGTCGTGCTGGGCCTTGGCGGCTTGCAGCAGCGCCTGGGGGCTGTCGACGCTGGCGCTGTCGAGCTGGAACTGCTGCTTGAGAAAGCGCCCGGTGCTGTTGCTGTCGACAATCGCCAGCTGCGCGCCTTGCAGCCCGCTGTCGGCGGGCTCGGGGATGATATTGGACAGCAGCGGGCCGGGATCGGGGCGATAGCCCAGGTAGCCGATGCGCACCTGCAAGGTGTCCTCGCTGGCCTGGCTCGCGGCCAGGGGCAACAGGACCGAGGTCAGGGCCAGCAGGCAGGTCAGGATAAGCGGGGCAGGCTGGTGCATAAGGCACTCCACGGCAGGTGGCGCCAGCATAGGAACAGCGTCGGGGCGGGGAAATATGCAGAAAGTAGCGCTCGGGCAGTACCAAGGTAGTAGCCCGGCGCGGGTGCGGCGGTCTTAGCATGGTCCCAGCGGCCCCGACCCTGGCCGAACCCGCCCCGAGCCCTGAGCCCGAACCTTGAGAGAGACGCCCATGCGCATCATCAAAGTGCTGCTCCTGCCCTTGCTGCTGATCCTCAGCCTGATCGGCGTCGATCGCCTGCACGGCCCGCGTCCGGTCCTGCCCCTGGCGGTGCCCTTGGTTCCGGGGCGCTAGGCATGTCGGCGCTGTGGCGGATCAACCTGTGGGTCACGGCGTTCTTTGCCGTGGTGACCCTGGCCTGCGCCGGCTTGCTGCTGCATCAGGCGGTGGCCGATGTCGAACGTGAATTGCAGTCCGCCGCAGCGGTGGTGGAGTACTTGAGCGACAGCGCCGAGCGCAACCCGGCGGGCTTGCAACCACACCTGACCCAAAGCCTGCGCCATGTGCGGGTGCACTGGCTGGCGCCTGACGAGGCGGCACGCATGCCGGAAGAGGCAGGGCTGGACGCCTGGCTCGGCCGCCAGTTGTTCAGCGACCGTCTCTACAGCGCCCGCGAACTGGACCTGGGCGACGGGCGCCGGGTGCTGATCGCCGTGGACGCGCGGGATGAGATCGACGAAGTCTGGGATTCCCTGCAACAGCTGCTGAGCCTGTGCGGCCTGGCCTTGCTCCTGAGCCTGCTGACCATCCGCTGGGCAGTACGCCGTGGCATGGGCTTGCTGGATGATTTGCTGCGGGCCTTGCAGCAAGTATCCGGCGGGCAACTGGCGGTGCGCCTGCGCGAAGCCGGCCTGCCGGAAGCGCGACAACTGGCCGGACACTTCAACCGCATGACCGCGACCCTGGAACAGACCCGCGCCGACAACACCCAACTGACCCAGGCCCTGCTGGCGGTGCAAGAGCGCGAGCGCACCTACCTGGCGCAGACCCTGCACGACGACCTCGGGCAATACCTGGCGGGCATCCGCGCCCAGGCCTGCCTGCTGCGCATGGTCAGCAACCAGCCCACGGTGGTGGAACACACTGCCCAGGCCCTGGAGCTCAACTGCGAGCGCTTGCAGCAAGGCTTTCGCGCCCTGGTGCAGGACCTGTACCCGGTGGTGCTGCAGCACCTGCCGCTGGCCGAAGCTTTCGGCCTGCTGGTGAGCCAATGGCAGGACAGCCAGGGCATCGACTGCCAATTGCGGGTCGGCGCCGACCTGCCAGCGTTGCCCGACGCGAGCAAGACCCACCTCTACCGCCTGCTGCAAGAAGCGCTGACCAATGTCGCCCGGCACGCCGATGCCAGCCAGGTACGGGTGCGCCTGCAACGCAGCGCCCGGGGCCTGCGCCTGCTGGTGCGCGACAACGGTTGCGGCGCGCGCCAGCCCCAGCGTCCCGGCGTCGGCCTGCACTCGATGGCCGAACGGGCCCGCAGCCTGGGCGGCGAACTGCACATCCTCAGCCGTCCCGGCGCCGGTTGGGCACTGGCCTTGAACATGCCCCTGAACATGCCCATGGAGGCCTGATGAACATCTTGTTGGTGGATGACCACGCCGTGGTCCGCCAGGGTTACGCCAGCCTGCTGCGCGCGGTATTGCCGGCGATGCAGGTGCGTGAAGCGGCCAGCGGCGAAGAGGCCCTGACCCGGGTCGCCGAAGAAGTGCCGAACCTGGTGATCATGGATTTCGGCCTGCCGGGCATCAGCGGCCTGGAGACCACCCGCCGCCTGCGCCAGCGCCTGCCGCAGCTGCGGGTGCTGTTTTTCAGCATGCACGACGAACTGCCCCTGGTGCGCCAGGCCCTGGAGGCGGGTGCCTCGGGTTACCTGACCAAGAACTCCGCGCCCCAGGTGCTGATCGAAGCGGTGCACCGCGTGCTGGCCGGGCACGCCTACATCGAACAGCCCCTGGCCACCCAGCTGGCCTGCACCCCGGCGCAGAACGCCAGCGACCCGCGCTTGCAGAGCATGACCCAGCGCGAGCTGGAGATCTTCGTGATGCTGGCCAAGGGCACCCCGGCGCGGGTGATTGCCGAGCAGCTGTGCATCAGCGCCAAGACTGTGTCGAACCATTTGACCTTGCTCAAGAGCAAGTTGCAGGTCAGCTCCCATGCGGAGTTGGTGCATTTGGGGATTGATATGGGGGTGGTGCGGGTGGCGGTGTGAGGGGGGGGCAGTTGGGGCTAGGGGATTGAGGGCGTATCCGTTGCAGCGGTCATGGCGGTTTCGCCCTGACTACGGCGATTGGGATGGAGTACATATCCGTTGCTGCGGGTGCGGCCACTTAGGGTTTCGCCCTTACGGCGAGTCCCTTTTTACAAACGCCTAAAAAGGAACCAAAAACGCTTGCCCCTCCATGGGCCCCTCGCTGGGGCTCGGGGTGCCCTCGCTTCGGCATTGCTCCGGGGGCCCGCCGCCAACCGGCCATCCATGGCCGGGTGGCGGCTAGCTCGGCATCCTTGCCGAGCTGCCCCCTACGCAACGCCTGCGTTCGGCCGGCTGGGAAGGGGCCGGAAGATCAAGATCAAGAGCAAGAGCAAGAGCAAGAGCAAGAGCAAGAGCAAGATCAAAAGCCAAAGCCAAGGTGCGCAGGCCGGCTCTTTGTAGCCGCTGCCGAAGGCTGCGAAAGAGGGCGACGCGATATGTCAGGAAAATTGGGGAGGCAGGTTTAGCGTCTCCTGCGGAGCCGGTCGCAGCCTGCGGCAGCGGCTATATGTAACGCGAACGGCAATGAAACAGGCCGGCCGGCAGGCCGCCGTCAGATTTTGATCTTGCTTTTGATTTTGATCTGAGCGCCCCGTTAACCACGATGGCCGAACGCAGGCATTGAGCCGTGGGTAACCCGGCAGGGATGCCGGGTTAGCCGCCACCCGGCCATGGATGGCCGGTGGCGGCGGCCCACGGATCAATGCCGGAGTTCGGGCATGCCGAGCCTAAGCGAGGCACCGAGTGGAGGGGCAGAAGCGTTTTGCTTACTTTTGCGCTCTTCAAAAGTGAGCCGCTGTAAGAGCGGAACCGCCAGCGGCCGCACCCGCAAGAACGGATATGTACCCAACCCCCGCTGTAAAAGCGGAACCATAAGTGGCTACACCCGCAGCACCGGATATGTACCCAACCCCCGCTGTAAAAGCGGAATCGCCAGAGGCCGCACCCGCAGGAACGGATATGTACCCAACCCCCGCTGTAAGAGCGAAACCGCCAGCGGCCGCACCCGCATGAACGGATATGCCCCCAACCCCCTACTTATCCCAAGTCCCCGGACACCCCTGGCACCCTTCCATATTGGCATCCTGAAAATTCCCATAATGCTGCCGCGCCCCGCGCAAATCGGCGCGTTCCAGATTGCTCTCACCCAACTTGGCCTCCTGCAGATTGGCATCACTCAGATTGGCCCCTTGCAGATCCGCCTTGCTCAACCAGGCCATTTCCAGATCCGCCGCTTGCAGGTTGGCCTGGTGCAGCTTGGCCCCGGACAGCCGGGCAAATTGCAGATAGGCCGCGCTGAGGTTGGCGTTCTCGAATTGCGCGCCCTGGGCAAACAGGCCCCAGCCCTGAATGGCCATCAGCTTGGCGTCGGTAAAGTCCGCCAGCCGCAGGTTGCTCTGTTGCAGGCTGGCACGGGTCAGGTTGGCGCCTTGCAGGCGGGCTTTTTCCAAATTGGCCAGGTCCAGCTGGGCATGGCGCAGGTCGGCGCCGGAGAGGTCGGCTCCGGCCAGGTTCATCTTGCGCAGGTCCTGGTTGGCCAGGTTGGCGCCGCGCAGGTTGGCGCCGGGGCATTGGCTGGCTTCGGCAATCACGCAGCCGTTGATGGTCAGCGGGACGTCGTTGCCGTCGTCGTCGACGTTCATTGCCAAAGCGGGGGAGAGGCCCAACAGCAGGGCCAGGGGCAGGTAGTTCATGGTGCTGTTCTCCAGGCGGGAGTGAAGGCGGGTGGGGCGAGGGCGCTGGCTTGCGCTCGGCCGGCGCCCTGGGGGGCGTAGCCGTGGTGAACCCGGCCCCTGGGGTGTGTCGGGCACATCTCAGGGGCTGGTTTTGGGGCCGCTGCGCGGCCCAGCGGAGCAAGCTCCCTCGCCACAAGTCGGTCAGCGCTGGGCGGTCTGGTTATCCCAACTCGGGATCTTGAACACCCAGAACGAACCGCCTTGGGCCACCGGCTTGGTCAGCTCGGCCATGTCGCCACCCCACAGCGGCACCGCGCCGCCGTAGCCCACGGTCACGCCGATGTACTGCTCGCCATCCTGTTCCCAGGTGATGGGCGGCGAGACGATGCCGCTGCCGGTCTGGAATTTCCACAGCTCCTTGCCGGTCTTGGCGTCGAAGGCCTTGAAGAAGCCATCGCCGGTGCCGGTGAACACCAGGTTGCCCTTGGTCGCCAAGACGCCGGCCCACAGTGGCAGCTGCTCCTTGTGTTCCCACACCAGTTTGCCGGTGGTGGGGTCCATGGCCCGCAGGGTGCCGACGTGGTCGTCGTACATGCGCTTGATGCGGAAGCCCATCCCCAGGTAGGCCGAGCCTTTCTTGTAGTTCACTTCCTCGGTCCAGTACTCCTCCTTCCACTGGTTGCCGGGGATGTAGAACAGCCCGGTGTCCTGGCTGTAGGCCATGGGGTTCCAGTTCTTGCCACCCAGGAACGGCGGCGAGACTTCCACCGGTTTACCCTTGGTTTCACCCGGCAGCGGCTTGGCCGGACGCTGGCCTTCGTTTTCCACGGGGCGGCCGGTCTTGAGGTCGATGTGGCTGGCCCAGGTGATGTTGTCGACGAAGGGGAAGGCGTTCTGCAATTTGCCGTTGTTGCGGTCCACCACGTAGAAGAAGCCGTTGCGGTCGGCGTGGCCGGTGGCCTTGACCACTTTGCCGTCCTTGTTCTTGTAGTCGAACAGCACCAGTTCGTTGTTGCCGGAGAAGTCCCAGGCGTCGTTCGGCGTGTGCTGGTAGAACCATTTCACTTCGCCGGTGCTCGGGTCGACGCCGACCTGGCCCGAGGTGTAGAGGCTGTCATAGTCGTGGGGGTTGCCGTCTTTCGAGGTCCGTGCCCAGGTGTTCCACGGGCCGGGGTTGCCGGCGCCGACGATGATGGTGTTGGTTTCGGCATCGAAGCTGGCGCTCTGCCAAGGGGCACCGCCGCCATGGCTCCAGGCTTCGACCTTGCCGGTTTCGGTGGTCTTGTCGTCGGGCCAGGACGGTGCCTTGACGTCGCCGGTGGGGGTGCTGTCCTTGCCGTTGAGGCGGCCCATGTGACCTTCGACGAAGGGCCGCATCCACACCTCTTCGCCGGTGTCCGGGTCGCGGGCGAACAACTGGCCGACCACGCCGAATTCGTCGCCGGAGCTGCCGTGGATCAGCAGCACCTTGCCGCTGGTCTTGTCTTTGATCAGCACCGGGGCGCCGGTCATGGTGTAGCCGGCGCTGTGGTCGCCGAATTTCTTGTTCCACACCACCTTGCCGGTGTTCTTGTCCAGGGCGATGACCCGGGCGTCGAGGGTGCCGAAGTAGATCTTGTCGCCGTAGATCGCCGCGCCGCGGTTGACCACATCGCAGCACGGGCGAATGTTGTCCGGCAGGCGGTGGTTGTAGGTCCACAGGCGTTTGCCGGTCTTGGCGTCCAGGGCGAACACTCGCGAGTAGGAGCCGGTGACGTAGACCACGCCGTCGCGGACGATGGCCTGGGATTCCTGGCCGCGCTGCTTCTCGTCGCCGAAGGAGTAGGACCAGGCCGGGGTCAGCTTGAACACGTTCTTGTCGTTGACCTGGGCCAGGGGGCTCCAGCGCTGGGCGTTGGTGCCCATGCCGTACTGCAGCACGTCCTTGGTAGTCAGGTGGTCGTTGGCGATGTCTTCCCAGGTGACGTTCTTGCTGGCAGGTGTCGCCGGGGCGGTGGCCGCTGTGGCCGCCGTGCTCAAGGACAGGCTGGCGGCCAGCAGCACGGCCAGGCTCAGGGGGGAAAGGGCGGGTAGCGATCTTATTGTCATGGTTGCAGTTCCCAGTGGAGGTTTTGGCCTGACTAGGGTCTGCCGCGGGACGGGCTTTGAGATACGGAAAAAGTCCCGCCTTTGCCGGGAAAAGTTCCCGGGCGGCACCTGATTTAGGCCCGCGCCACAAGCCCTACTACCAAGGGAGTAGGACGCGACCACCAAAGCAGCATACGGCCGCCCGCCGGCTGTTTCTAAGATGGCGCCATGGCCTCTGTAGCGAGGTCTTGCGTGCAATCTTGAGGGCATAACAATGACAACAAAACGCAACGCCTTGCTCGCGGTAGGGCTGCTGACCGGTGCCTTGGCCACCGGCGCTGTATGGGCCCATGGCAACGTGGTGCCCCAGGCGGTGGAAACCCAGGGCCTGACGCCGATCAAGGATGCTGGAGTGAGCCTCGATGGCGACGGCTGGGCCGCGGTCAACCCCTATCGCACTTTGCCCGAGCGCGACAAGGCAGTGGAAATCGGTGCCTCGGCCTACAACCAGAACTGCGCCGCTTGCCATGGCCTGGAAGCCAAGTCCGGCGGTATCGCCCCGGACCTGCGCATGCTCGATGCCGGCGAAGCCGGGGATGAATGGTTCGTCGAACGGGTGCGCCACGGCGCGGTGCGCGATGGCCGGGTGTACATGCCGAAGATGGCCGACTACCTGAGTCAGGAAGCCCTGTGGGCGGTGCGCACCTACCTGGACAGCGTGCGCGTCGAGGAGTGATCGCCATGGGCCGCCTCGGCGTGTTCCTCAGTGGCCTGCTGTTGTGCTGCGCGGCTGTGCAGGCCGAGGTGCGCAACTACGACACGATGATCGCCTCCGGTGAGTTGAAGGTGGCGGTGTACCAGGATTTTGCCCCCTACAGCTTCGAGGATCAGGGCCAGCCCCGAGGTGTTGATGTGGAGCTGGCGCAAGCCTTGGCCGAGGCCCTGGGGGTGCGCCTGCAACTGATCTGGGCGCCCCCCGGGGAGAAGCTCGACGACGATTTGCGCGACTACATTTGGCGCGGCAGTCCGCTGCGCCACCAGCAGTTGGCCGACCTGATGATGCGCGTGCCCTACGACCACGACTTTGCGCAAAAGCGCAACGAACTGGGGGAGCTGACCAACGACCACGTGGTGATGTTCGGCCCCTATCAGGAGGAGCGCTGGCAGGTGGCATTCGACCGCCGCCGGCTGGATGCGGTGGCCAGTGTCGCGGTGTTCCAGCAGCACCCCATTGGCGTCGAAGTGGACAGCGTGCCGTCGTTCTACCTGACCTCGGTGTTCAACGGCATGCTCAGTGCCAAGACCCACCATTACCCCAGCGTGCAGCAGGCCTTCGGCGCCCTGCGGGCCGGGCAGGTGGACGCGGTGATGGCCATGCGCGGGGAGATCGACTGGCAGTTGCATAAGGCCGCTGATCCGCAGTTGGCCCTGGCGGAAAACGCCTACCCGAACATGGGCAAGCAAGTGTGGGAGATCGGCATGGCGGTGCATGAAAGCAACCGCCAGCTGGCCTATGCCGTGGAGGAGGCTCTGGAAGGGCTGATCCGCGACGGTCGCCTGCAGGCGCTGTACGCCCGTTATGGCCTGCGTTACGAGGTCCCACAGATGTATCAATAGGAGCTGCGATGAACTGGCGAGCGACCTGTCTGTTGGCGTGCTGGCTGCCCTTGGCGACCCCGGCGCTGGCCGCTGATCCGCAAGGCCCGGGCGCGGACCCGGTGCCCTCGGTGATGTGGGCCTTCTACCACAAGCAACTGCTGGGCGATGCCGCGTTCGTCTTCGATGACCGGGTCAAGCTGCTGGCGCCGCCCTTTGCCGAGGATGCGCGGCAGGTGCCGCTGGAGATCGACGCCCGGGCCTTCACCGGCGAGGTGGTGCGCATCCTCGCCTGGGCCGAGCTCAACCCCTTGCCGCGGATCGTCGATTTCGAGCCGGGGGAGCGGGTGCTGCCCTGGCTGTCGATCCGCATCCGCATCGAGCAGGCCACGCCGCTGCGCGCTGCGGTGCTGACCCGCGATGGCCTGTGGCACGTGGGCTCGACCCTGATCGATGCCGCCGGTGGCGGTTGCACTGCCCCCAGCGTGGTACGCACCCAGCCGGGTTGGGAAGAGCACATCGGTGAGGTGCTGGGCGGGCGTTATCCCCGGGGGGATGCCAGCCGCCTGCGCCTGCAAGTCTCCCATCCGATGGACAACGGCCTGGTCAGCGGCATCCCTGAGTTCTTCCTCAACCACGCCGAACTGCGCGACCAGAACGACCAGCGCCTGGCCAGCCTCGAACTGTTCCCGGCGGTCAGCGAAAACCCCAACCTGGGGTTCGATATCCAGGGGCCGGGGCAGACCCGCTTGCTGTTGCGCGACAACAGCGGCAACCAGTTCGAGGCCAAGCTGCCCTGACCGCATCCTTTGACCCACCCGAGCCGAGGCGCGCCATGCGTTGGATTCTGCTGTTGCTGCTGTGCCTGGGCCTGCCGGCCCGAGCCGACCTGGACTATCAACTCAAGCCCCGGCAGATCGCTGAGGGCACCTGGCTGCTGGAAGGCAGCACCGACAATTTCGCCAAGGCCAATGGCGGCAACATCGTCAACACCGGGTTCATCGTCACCGACAGCGGGGTGGTGGTGATCGACAGCGGGCCGTCCAAGCGCTACGGCGAAGCCTTGCGCCGGGCGATTGCCGCTACCACCGACAAGCCGGTGATCCAGCTACTGCTGACTCACCATCATCCCGACCATGTGCTGGGCAATCAGGCTTTTGGCGATGTGCCCATCGGCGCCCTGGTCGGCACCACGGACCTGCTGCGCCAGCAGGGCGAGGCCATGGCCGAGAACATGTACCGCATGGTCGGCGACTGGATGCGCGGCACCGAGGTGGTGTTGCCGACCCAGGAACTGAAGCCCGGCCTTCTTGAGGTGGGCGGGCATCGCTTGCGCCTGCTGAGCCTGAGTGGGCACACCGGCGCTGATCTGGCGATTCTCGACGAGAACACCGGGGTGCTGTTTGCCGGTGACCTGGTGTTCTACGAGCGCGCGCTGACCACCCCCAACAGCCCGGGGCTCGGGGTCTGGCTCAAGGACCTGGACACCTTGCAGGCCTTGCCGTGGAAACTGATCGTGCCTGGCCATGGCCCAGTGGCCAGCGATACGGCGCCCTTTGCCCAGATGCGTGACTACCTGGGCTGGCTGGACGAGCTGATGCGCGACGGCGCAGCCCGGGGCGATGACATGGCGGAGATGATCCGCCGCCCGATTCCCGAGCGTTTTGCCGGCATCAGCCTGACCCGCTACGAGCTGATCCGCAGCGTCAGCCACCTGTATCCGCGTTACGAACGCCAGCGCCTGCAGCGTATCGACGGCCTGTAGGCGCCGGCTTGCCGGGGAAGGTGATTTCGAGGGGCTCTTCGCTGGCAAGCCAGCTCCTACGGTAGGCAGGCATATCGCTTGGAGCCTTGTAGGAGCCTGCTGGCCGGCGAAGGCGATCTTGCGGGCCCCTTCGCTGGCAAGCCAGCTCCTACAGTGCGGGGGCATGGCGCCTGCTTGAAGCTTGCCACTGCCCCTCCTGTACCAAGGAACTAGAAAACTCCGCACTGCGGGCAATTGTTGGCAAGCAGGCCGGGACCAAGAATTCCCGGCAGACCGGGAAAATTTCCCGGGAACAACAATAACCGCCGAGGTAGCCGTCATGACCCAACCCCCACGTCGTCCCTGTTTCGCCGTGAGCCTGGTGCTCAGCGCCATGCTGCTGTCCAGCGCGGCCCTGGCCGCCGTCACCGATGAAGAGATCCTCCAGGACCCGAAGAACCCTGAGCAGATCGTCACCAACGGCCTGGGTGTCCAGGGCCAGCGCTACAGCCCGCTGGACATGCTCAACGTCGATAACGTCAAGGAGCTGCGGCCGGTCTGGGCCTTCTCTTTCGGTGGCGAGAAGCAGCGCGGCCAGCAGGCCCAGCCGCTGATCAAGGACGGGGTGATGTACATGACCGGTTCCTATTCCCGGGTGTTCGCGGTGGATGCGCGCACCGGCAAGAAGCTCTGGCAGTACGATGCGCGCCTGCCGGACGACATCCGCCCGTGCTGCGACGTGATCAACCGCGGCGTGGCGCTGTACGGCGATCTGGTGTTCTTCGGCACCCTGGACGCCAAGCTGGTGGCCCTGAACAAGGACACCGGCAAGGTGGTGTGGAGCAAGAAGGTCGCCGACCACAAAGAGGGTTATTCCATCAGCGCCGCGCCGATGATGGTCAACGGCAAGCTGATCACCGGGGTGGCCGGCGGCGAGTTCGGCGTGGTCGGCAAGATCCAGGCCTACGACCCGAAAAACGGCGAGTTGCTGTGGATGCGTCCCACCGTGGAAGGCCATATGGGCTACGTGTACAAGGACGGCAAGGCTATCGAGAACGGCATTTCCGGTGGCGAGGCGGGCAAGACCTGGCCGGGCGACCTGTGGAAGACCGGCGGCGCCGCGCCGTGGCTCGGCGGCTACTACGACCCGGAAACCAACCTGCTGCTGTTCGGCACCGGCAACCCGGCGCCGTGGAACTCCCACCTGCGCCCTGGCGACAACCTGTATTCCTCGTCGCGCCTGGCCCTGAACCCGGACGACGGCACCATCAAGTGGCACTTCCAGAGCACCCCCCACGACGGCTGGGACTTCGACGGCGTCAACGAGCTGATCTCCTTCAACTACAAGGAGGGCGGCAAGGAGATCAAGGCTGCCGCCACCGCCGACCGCAACGGCTTCTTCTACGTGCTCGATCGCACCAACGGCAAGTTCATCCGCGGCTTCCCCTTTGTCGACAAGATCACCTGGGCCACCGGCCTGGATAAGAATGGCCGGCCGATCTACAACGAGGCCAGCCGTCCCGGCGCGCCGGGCAGCGAAGCCAAGGGCAGCTCGGTGTTCGTCGCCCCGGCCTTCCTCGGCGCCAAGAACTGGATGCCCATGGCCTACAACCGCGACACCGGGCTGTTCTATGTGCCGTCCAACGAATGGGGCATGGACATCTGGAACGAAGGCATCGCCTACAAGAAGGGCGCGGCGTTCCTTGGCGCGGGCTTCACCATCAAGCCGCTGAACGAGGACTACATCGGCGTGCTGCGGGCCATCGACCCCATCAGCGGCAAGGAAGTCTGGCGCCACAAGAACTTCGCGCCGCTGTGGGGCGGGGTACTGACCACCAAGGGCAACCTGGTGTTCACCGGCACGCCTGAGGGCTTCCTCCAGGCCTTCAACGCCAAGACCGGCGAGAAGGTCTGGGAATTCCAGACCGGCTCCGGGGTGCTGGGCTCGCCCGTGACCTGGGAAATGGACGGCGAGCAGTACGTTTCGGTGCTCTCCGGCTGGGGCGGCGCGGTGCCGCTGTGGGGCGGCGAAGTGGCCAAGCGGGTCAAGGACTTCAACCAGGGCGGCATGCTCTGGACCTTCAAGCTGCCCAAGGACCTGGTGAGCAAACGCTAATCGTAGGAGCCAGCTTGCTGGCGAAGAGGCTCGCAAGAGCGTCTTCATCGGCAAGCCGGCTCCCGCACAGGGCAATCAACCTACGACCAAATGACGAGAGCCCCCCCTGCCAACGATGCATTCGTCCGGCAGGCGGGGCTCTCTACCATCGGTTCATCGCCTGTCGTCGGACAGGCCTCGACCAGCAGAGGCTCAGCATGATCTACGCACAACCCGGAACCCCAGGCGCCGTCGTGTCCTTCAAGCCACGCTACGGCAATTTCATCGGCGGCCAGTTCGTGCCGCCGGTGGCTGGCCAGTACTTCACCAACACCTCGCCGGTCAACGGCGAAGTGATCGCCGAATTCCCCCGTTCCAACGCCGCCGATATCGACCTGGCCCTGGACGCCGCCCATGCCGCCGCCGAGGCCTGGGGCAAGACCTCGGTCCAGGACCGCTCGCGGGTGCTGTTGAAGATCGCCGACCGCATCGAGCAGAACCTGGAGATCCTCGCGGTCAGCGAGACCTGGGACAACGGCAAGGCGGTGCGCGAAACCCTCAACGCCGACGTGCCCCTGGCCGCTGACCACTTCCGCTACTTCGCCGGTTGCATCCGCGCCCAGGAAGGCGGCGCCGCGGAAATCAACGAACTGACCACCGCCTACCATTTCCACGAACCCCTGGGCGTGGTCGGGCAGATCATCCCGTGGAACTTCCCGCTGCTGATGGCCGCCTGGAAGCTGGCCCCGGCCCTGGCCGCCGGCAACTGCGTGGTGCTCAAGCCCGCCGAGCAGACCCCGCTGTCGATCATGATCTTCGCCGAGTTGATCGCCGACCTGCTGCCGGCCGGGGTGCTGAACATTGTCCAGGGCTTTGGCCGCGAAGCCGGCGAGGCCCTGGCCACCAGCAAGCGCATCGCCAAGATCGCCTTCACCGGCTCGACCCCGGTGGGCTCGCACATCATGAAATGCGCCGCCGAGAACATCATTCCGTCCACCGTGGAATTGGGCGGCAAGTCGCCGAACATCTTCTTCGAAGACATCATGCAGGCCGAGCCCAAGTTCATCGAAAAGGCTGCCGAGGGCCTGGTGCTGGCGTTCTTCAACCAGGGTGAAGTCTGCACTTGCCCATCCCGGGCCCTGGTGCAGGAGTCGATCTACGAGCCGTTCATGGCCGAGGTGATGAAGAAGATCGTCAAGATCAAGCGCGGCAACCCGCTGGACACCGAGACCATGGTCGGCGCCCAGGCATCGCAACAGCAGTACGAGAAGATCCTCTCCTACCTGCAGATCGCCCAGGAGGAGGGCGCCGAGCTGCTCACCGGTGGCGCCGCCGAGCGCCTGGAAGGCGACCTGTCCAGCGGCTATTACATCCAGCCGACCCTGCTCAAGGGCCACAACAAGATGCGCGTGTTCCAGGAAGAGATCTTCGGCCCGGTGGTGGGCGTGACCACCTTCAAGGACGAAGCCGAAGCCCTGGCGATTGCCAACGACAGCGAGTTCGGCCTGGGCGCCGGGCTGTGGACCCGCGACATCAACCGCGCCTACCGCATGGGCCGGGCGATCAAGGCCGGCCGCGTTTGGACCAACTGCTACCACCTGTACCCGGCGCATGCCGCGTTCGGTGGTTACAAGAAATCCGGCGTGGGCCGTGAGACCCACAAGATGATGCTCGACCACTACCAGCAGACCAAGAACCTGCTGGTGAGCTACGACATCAATCCCCTGGGCTTCTTCTAAGGGCAAGAAAGAGCGGGGTAGTTGGGTGCTGCTCCGCTTTGTGTGGCAACGGCGCGACGTCTTGGGTGGACGTCGCGCCGTTTTTTTGCCTGGGGATCGCCCGCCAAACCTCCAGCTGCTGTAGCCGCTGCCGAGCGTGCGAGGCTGCGCAAAGGCCCGTAGGGCCTTGCTTGGCGGTTTCCCGTCAACCGCCTGCGCCAAGCCCCTACCAACGCACCCCGCCGGCTCGTCCCAAAGTAGCATTCGGCCGCCGCGCGCCCCATGCATTAATGCCTCTACCGGAATCCCCGGCACAACAAGAGGATTGACCCCATGTGGCATAAACCCGCGTACACCGACCTGCGCATTGGCTTTGAAGTGACCATGTACTTCGCCAACCGCTGAGCCGTCCCGCTCCGGCCGGCCCGGGTGGCGGCCGGAGTCTTCTGCCCCTTTGGAGCACACCATGCATATCCGCATTCTCGGTTCCGCGGCGGGTGGCGGTTTTCCCCAGTGGAACTGCAACTGCCGCAACTGCGCCGGAGTGCGCGACGGCAGCCTGCGCGCACAGCGTCGTACCCAATCGTCCATCGCCCTGAGCGACCACGGTAGCGAGTGGATCTTGTGCAACGCCTCGCCGGATATTCGCCAGCAGCTGGAATCCTTCCCGACCCTGCAACCGGCCCGACAGCTGCGCGACACCGCCCTGGCCGGAGTGATCCTGCTGGACAGCCAGATCGACCACTGCACCGGCCTGCTCAGCCTGCGCGAAGGCTGCCCGCATCAGGTCTGGTGCACCGAGATGGTCCATCAGGACCTGTGCAGCGGCTTCCCCCTGTTCAACATGCTCAGCCACTGGAACGGCGGCTTGCAGTGGCAGCCTATCCACCTCGATGGCCGCGAGTTCAGCCTACCGGCCTGCCCGGACATCGCCTTGCGGGCCATTGCCCTGCGCAGCAGCGCGCCGCCATATTCGCCCCATCGCGGCAACCCGCACCCGGGGGACAATATCGGCCTGTTCATCGCGGATCGGCGCAGCGGCGCCAGCCTGTTCTACGCCCCGGGCCTGGGGCAGGTGGATGAGGCCCTGCTGGAATGGATGGACCGCGCCGACTGCCTGCTGGTGGACGGCACCTTGTGGCGCGACGATGAAATGCGCGTCTGTGGCGTCGGCGACAAACTGGGCAGCGAAATGGGCCACCTGGCGCAAAGTGGCCCCGGCGGCATGCTTGATGTGCTGGAGCGCTTTCCCCGGGCGCGCAAGGTGCTGATCCACATCAACAACACCAACCCGATCCTCGACGAAGACTCCGCCGAGCGCGCCGAACTGACCCGCCGCGGCATCGAAGTGGCGCATGACGGCATGGACATCCATCTCTGACGCCCCCCGGTCCCTGTAGCCGCTGCCGAGCCCGCGAGGCTGCGCAAAGGCCCGCAGGGCCTTGCCTGACCATCTCCCGCCAAACCCGCAGCGCTCTCAAGAACGCCGCGGCCCTTCGTGCCGTTCGCAGCCTGCGGCAGCGGCTACACCAACCTCGGATCGGCACTGGCCCTGTAGCCGCTGCTGAGCCACGGCGAAGCTGCGCAAAGGTCCGCAGGGCCTTGCTTGACGATCACCCGCCGAACCCGCAGCGGCCTCAAGAACGCCGCGGCCCTTCGTGCCGTTCGCAGCCTGCGGCAGCGGCTACATGGCCTGTAGCCGCTGCCGAGGCTGCGAAGTCCGCCGATGGTCGGATTGCTTTCAGCAACGGATGCTTTAGGCTGGCGTTCTCCTTCCAGAACAATAAGAAAACAGGCTTCCCCCATGAGCCAGAATCTCAGTCTGCTGCGCAAGTTCGTGTCTCCGGAAATCATCTTTGGCGCCGGTTGTCGGCATAACGTCGGCAACTATGCGAAGACCTTCGGCGCGCGCAAGGTCCTGGTGGTCAGCGACCCCGGGGTGATCGCCGCCGGTTGGGTCGCCGACGTCGAGGCCAGTCTCCAGGCCCAGGGCGTCGACTATTGCCTGTACAGCCAGGTGTCGCCCAACCCGCGGGTGGAGGAGGTGATGCTGGGCGCCGAGGTCTACCGCGAAAACGCCTGCGATGTGATCGTCGCCGTCGGCGGTGGCAGCCCGATGGATTGCGGCAAGGGCATCGGCATTGTGGTGGCCCACGGGCGCAGCATCCTTGAGTTCGAAGGGGTGGACATGATCCGCGTGCCGAGCCCGCCCTTGATCATGATTCCCACCACCGCCGGCACCTCGGCGGACGTCTCGCAGTTCGTGATCATCTCCAACCAGCAGGAGCGGATGAAGTTCTCCATCGTCAGCAAGGCGGTGGTCCCGGATGTGTCGCTGATCGACCCGGAAACCACCCTGGGCATGGACCCGTTCCTCTCCGCCTGCACCGGCATCGACGCCCTGGTGCATGCCATCGAGGCCTTTGTTTCCACCGGCCACGGCCCGCTCACCGACCCCCACGCCCTGGAAGCCATGCGCCTGATCAACGGCAACCTGGTGCAGATGATCGCCAACCCGGCGGACATCGCCCTGCGCGAGCAGATCATGCTCGGCAGCATGCAGGCCGGGCTGGCGTTCTCCAACGCGATTCTTGGTGCGGTGCATGCCATGTCCCACAGCCTGGGGGGCTTTCTCGACCTGCCTCACGGGTTGTGCAACGCGGTGCTGGTGGAGCATGTGGTGGCCTTCAACTACAGCTCGGCACCGGAGCGCTTCAAGGTGATTGCCGAGACCTTCGGCATCGACTGTCGCGGGCTCAACCAGCGGCAGATCTGCGGGCGCCTGGTGGAGCACCTGATCGCCCTCAAGCGCGCCATCGGCTTCCACGAAACCCTGGGCCTGCATGGGGTCAGCAGCAGCGATATTCCGTTCCTGTCCCAGCATGCGATGGACGATCCGTGCATCCTCACCAACCCGCGCGAATCCAGCCAGCGTGACGTCGAGGTGGTGTATGGCGAGGCCCTCTGACGAACAGCAACGGGCCCTGGCCGGGCTCTTGGGGCTGGGTAACCACTCGGCGCGCAAGAGCCACTACCCGGAACTGGCGGCGCGCCTGGAAGACCTGGAAACCGAGCGCAACCGCTACAAGTGGCTGTTCGAGCACGCGGTGCACGGGATCTTCCAGGCCAGCCTGCAGGCCGGCATGCGCGCGGCCAACCCGGCCCTGGCGCGCATGCTGGGGTATCAGGACCCCCAGGAAGTGCTGTTTTCCCTGGCCGATCTGGCCGGCAATCTGTTCGTCGGCGGCGCCGCGGAACTGGCGGCCATCGGCGAGCAGTTGCAAAGCCAGCGCAGCCTGCTGGGCTATGAAACCCAGCTGCGGCGCAAGGACGGCAGCAGCATCGATGTGCTGATGAACCTGCTGCTCAAGCCCGACCAGGACGGGTTGGTGGAAGGGTTTGTCGCCGACATCACCGAACGCAAGCTGGCCCAGCAGCACCTGGAACAGCTCAACGACCAGTTGGAGCAGCGGGTCGCCGCGCGCACCGATGAACTGCTGGAAGCCAACCGCAATCTGCAGCAGCAGATCGCCCGGCGCGAACGCATCGAGTGCGATCTGCGGGATGCCCGGGACGCCGCCGAGGCGGCCAACCGCAGCAAGGACAAGTACCTGGCCGCCGCCAGCCACGACCTGCTGCAACCGCTGAATGCCGCGCGGCTGTTGATCTCCACCTTGCGCGAGCGGCGCCTGCCGGCCGCCGAGCAACTGTTGGTGGAGCGCACCCACCAGGCCCTGGAAGGCGCCGAGGATTTGCTCACCGATCTGCTGGACATCTCCAAGCTCGACCAGGCGGCGGTCAAGCCGGACCTGGCGGTGTATCGCCTGGATGAAATGCTCGCGCCGCTGGTGTCGGAGTTCCAGTCGGTGGCCGAGGCGGCCGGTCTGGAGCTGCGGGTGCGCTTCGGCGACTTTGCCCTGTTCACCGACCTGCGGCTGATGACCCGCATTTTGCGCAACTTTCTCAGCAATGCCTGCCGCTACACCGAGCGCGGCAGCATTTTGCTGGCGGCGCGGCGCCGCGGCGATCAGTTGCGGCTGGAGGTGTGGGACACCGGGCGCGGCATTGCCGCCGACCGCTTGGAGTCGATCTTCCTCGAATTCAATCAGCTGGACGTGGGCCGCGCCGCCGACCGCAAAGGCGTGGGCCTGGGGCTGGCGATTGTCGAGCGCATCGCCAAGATCCTCGGCTACCGGGTGCAGGTGGAGTCGCGGCCGGGACGCGGCTCGCGGTTCAGCATCCAGGTGCCCCTCGCGGCCCGGGTGCCGTTGCCCATCAGCTTGCAGGCACCGCAGCCGGGCACCGGCAATCCGCTGCCGGGGCGGCGCCTGCTGGTGCTGGACAACGAGTTGAGCATTCTTGAGAGCATGGCCGCGCTGCTCGGGCAGTGGGGGTGTGAAGTGCTCACCGCCACCGATCAGGCGGCGGCCCTGGCGGTGCTTCAGGGCCGAGCGCCGGAACTGATCCTGGCGGATTTTCACCTGGATCACGGGGTCACCGGCTGCGAGGTAGTGCAGCAGTTGCGCGAGCATTTCCAGCAGCCGCTGCCGGCGGTGATCATCACCGCCGACCGCAGCGACCAGTGCCGCCGGGCCTTGCAGCAACTGGGAGCGCCGCTGCTCAACAAGCCGGTGAAACCGGGCAAGCTGCGGGCCGTGCTCAGCCAGTTGCTGGGCTAGGGCTGGGCCTGTTCTACGGGGCATTCCAGTACGGGGCGCTCGGGTGCAGGGCTTCTGGCATGGGCGCAGGCTTGCCGCTAAGATGCCGCTCTTTTTTTCAAGGACGAAGCCGGCTCCTGCGCCGTCGCGCCGGGCCGCCGTTTAACCATCGATGAAACCCTTGTCCTCGTATCACCCGCTGCTGTACTGGCTGCGGGTACGCCAGAAGCGCCTGATGCGTCATCTGGCCTGGCGTTTTTCCGGGCGCCGTTATGCCCGGCCCGAGCCCGGCAGCCCGCGCTTGCCCCATCGCCTGATCAAGCACACCTCGAAACTGATCCGCACCCTGGGCGACTGCGACCTGGCGCTGCAGCACAACAAGGTGATCAACCTCAAGCTAGCGGTGGCCTGCATCGATGGCGTGCGCATTGCCCCCGGGGAGTATTTTTCTTTCTGCAAACTGGTGGGCCGGCCCAGTCGCGAGCGGGGGTTTGTCGAGGGCATGGAGCTGTCGTTCGGCGAGGCCCGCCGCGGCATCGGCGGTGGCATCTGCCAGCTGAGCAACCTGATTCACTGGATTGCCATGCACTCGCCGCTGGAGGTGGTGGAACGGGCCAACCACAGTTTCGACCCGTTTCCCGACGAGGGGCGGGTGCTGCCCTTCGGTTCCGGGGCGGCGATCTTTTACAACTACATCGATCTGGTGCTGTACAACCCCGGGCCGCAGACCTTGCAGCTCAAGCTGCAGGTCGGCGCGCAACAGCTGGAGGGCGAGCTGCTCTGCGAGCAGCCGCGCGAGCATCGCTATCACGTTTACCAGCGGGCCCACCGCTTTGTGCGCGAGGGCGCCCGGGTGTACCGGGAGAACCAGATCTGGCGCGACATCCGCACCAAAGGCCAGGACGCCGAACTGCTGCGCCAGGAATGCCT
Source organism: Pseudomonas sp. B21-059 (assembly GCF_026016285.1). Lineage (NCBI taxonomy): Bacteria > Pseudomonadati > Pseudomonadota > Gammaproteobacteria > Pseudomonadales > Pseudomonadaceae > Pseudomonas > Pseudomonas sp. B21-059. The sequence goes on from NZ_CP087201.1 coordinate 2,474,887, forward strand.
GTATCGCAACCGGGTGGTGGTCAAGTACCCGGTGGCAGATGCGCTGCTCGATCCGCCGGCGCCGGGCTCAGATGATGCCCAGCATCCACAGTAGGCCCAGGTAGACCGCCGCAGCGCCCAGGGGCCAGACCACCAGCAGGCGGGTCTGGCTGAAGAACGACGGCGCTTTGCCCACCAGGGTCGAGTCCTCCAGCTCCTGCAGGGTCTTGGCGGGCACGCCTTCTTCGGCCGGGGCCTTGAGCTGGGCTTCGATCAGCGGCTCGACCTCTTCGACCTTGCGCATCATCCCCCGGCCTGTGGCGAACAGCGCCGCGCCGACGAAGATCAGCAGGTAGATCACCAGGAATTTCCAGTGGGAGGAGTAGCTCAGGTCGATGAAGCTGGGCGTCGGGCTGTTGTCCCAGAACCAGTTCAACGGCTGGGTATTGGCGTTGACCTGATACACGAAGTACTTGATCGGGCGATTGATGGTCGAGGCCATGGCGGTGTAGCTGTCCAGGCGCCAATAGAGCATTTTCAGGGTCGAGAAAAAGGTCGAGATCAAGGCACCGGTAAACAACAGTGCGCCTGCGGCGATGTACAGCCGGTACTGCAATTGGGCCCTGGTGTAGGTCATGGGTGCTTCCTGCAATGAACAAAAGGGGCGCAATACTATATTTCGTGACGGCTGGACGATAGGGGCCAGTGCTCGCCCGTCGGTCGCAGAGCGCCTGACGGCCTGGAGAGCGGTGAAGCTTTGCGCAGGTCCTGGGGCGCACGGGTTATCCTTGGTTCCCCTCTCAGGTCGGACGAATCAGCCCATGCTGCAAGTACAAGGAGTGTTCAAGAGCTACCCCACGCCCCAGGGCCCGCTGGCGGTGCTGCAGGGTGTGGATCTGCACCTGGGGCAGGGCAGCAGCCTGGCGCTGATGGGCGAGTCGGGCAGCGGCAAGAGCACCCTGCTGCATCTGGTGGCGGGGCTGGACAAGGTCGATCGCGGCAGCATCCGCATTGGCGAGTACGGCCTGGAGCAGATGAACGAACACCAGCTGGCCAACTGGCGGCGCACTGAAGTGGGCCTGGTGTTCCAGCAGTTCAACCTGATCAGCAGCCTGCGGGTCGAGGACAACCTGGGCTTTCAGGCGCGCCTGGCCGGGCGCTTCGATCCGCTGTGGCAGGCACAACTGGTGGAGCGCCTGGGCCTGGGGGATTTGCTGCGGCGTTACCCGGAGCAGCTCTCCGGCGGCCAGCAGCAACGGGTCGCCCTGGGCCGGGCCCTGGCTGCGAAACCCGGATTGCTGCTGGCGGACGAACCCACCGGCAGCCTCGACGAGGCCACCAGCGACGAGGTGTTGCAGCTGTTGCTGGAGCTACTGGCGGACAGCCCCACCAGCTTGTTGATGGTCACCCATAGCCAGCGGGTGGCCAGCCGCCTGCAACAGACGGTGGTGCTGCAACGCGGTCGTCTGGCCGACCCGGTCGGGGCTTGAGATGGGGGTCTTTGTCACAGCGATGCAGGCGCTGCTGAGCCACTGGCGCCGGCATCCGGTGCAGTTTTTCAGTGTGCTCACCGGACTCTGGCTGGCCACCAGCTTGTTGACTGGGGTCCTGGCCCTCAACAGTCAGGCTCGGGACAGTTATGCCCGGGCCAGCCAGTTGATCGGCGGCGAGCCCCAGGCCAGCCTGGGCAGCGCCAGTGGTGCGAGTTTTTCCCAGCAGGGGTTCGTCGAGCTGCGCCGTGCCGGCTGGCCGGTGTCGCCGGTGCTCCAGGGGCGGGTGCAGCTCAAGGGGCACCCCGACCAGCCCCTGCAGGTGATGGGCATCGAGCCGTTATCGCTGCCCGCCGGTTCCGCGGTGGCCGGGCAGGCCCTGGCGCTGCAACAGATGGTCGAGTTCTTCAGTGCGCCGGGCACCACCTGGGTAGCGCCGCAGACCCTGGCCAGCCTGGGCTTGCAAGAGGGCGAGCAACCCCAGGCAGTCAATGGCCAGCGCTTGCCGCCGCTGCGGGTGCAGGCGGACATGGCCCCGGGGCTGCTGTTGATGGACATCGGTTTTGCCCAGCAGGTGCTCGGCCAGCCCGGGCAGTTGAGCCGCTTGCTGCTGCCCAGGGACTTTGCCGCCCAGGCACCGCCACTGCCGGCGCAACTGGCGGGGCAACTGGTGCTGCGCCAGGGGGAAGCAGAGGGCGATCTGGCGCGCCTGACCGAGAGCTTTCACCTGAACCTGGATGCCTTGGGGTTCCTGTCCTTTGTGGTGGGGCTGTTTATCGTGCACGCCGCCATTGGCCTGGCCCTGGAGCAGCGGCGCGGCTTGCTGCGTACCCTGCGAGCCTGTGGGGTCAGCGCGCGGCTGCTGATTGCCTGCCTGATCGTCGAGCTGGGAGGGCTGGCGCTGTTGGGCGGTGTGGCTGGCGTGGTCAGCGGCTACCTGCTGGCCGGGGTGTTGCTGCCGGACGTGGCCGCCAGCCTGCGGGGCTTGTACGGCGCGCAAGTGGCCGGGCAGTTGAGCCTGAGTCCCTGGTGGTGGTTGAGCGGCATCGGCCTCAGTCTGCTGGGGGCCTTGCTAGCCGGTGGCGCCAGTCTGTTGCGGGCGGCGCGCCTGCCGTTGCTGGCCCTGGCCAATCCCCAGGCCTGGCATCAGGCCCATGCCCACTGGTTGCGGCGCCAGGGCTGGATGGCTTGCCTGGCGCTGCTGCTGGCCCTGGCGGCGTGGCGCTGGGGCGACAGCCTGGCCAGCGGTTTCGTGCTGCTGGCGGCTTTGCTGCTGGCGGCGGCCCTGGGCTTGCCGGTGCTGCTCAATGCCGTGCTGGGCCGCTTGCTGGGGCGCAGTCGCGGGGTGCTGGGGCAATGGTTTCTCGCCGATAGTCGGCAGCAGTTGCCGGCCCTGAGCCTGGCCTTGATGGCCCTGCTGCTGGCCCTGGCGGCGAACATTGGCGCCGGCAGCATGACCGCCGGTTTTCGCCAGACCTTCAACGACTGGCTGGAGCAGCGCCTGAGCGCCGAGCTCTACCTCAACCCGCAAAGCCCCGAACAGGCCGGGCAACTGCTGGACTGGCTGCCGCGCCAGCCCCAGGTGGCGGCGGTGCTGCCCAGCTGGCAGGTGGCGTTGCAGGTTCAGGGCTGGCCGGCGGACCTGTACGGGGTGATCGACCATCCCAGCTATCGCCAGCATTGGCCGTTGCTGGAGGCCCAGGGGGCCGATCCCTGGGCGCAGTTGGCGGCGCACGACAGCGTGATGCTCAGCGAACAGTTGGCCCGTCGGCTCAAGGTGCGGTTGGGGGATCGCCTGGAACTGCCGGTGCCGGCAGGGCACTGGGCGCCCCAGGTGGTGGGGATCTATGCCGACTACGGCAATCCCAAGGGGCACTTGTTGGTGAATGTGCAGCACCTGCTGGCGCATTGGCCGCAGTTGGCGCCGAACCGTTTCAACCTGCGGCTTGCGCCGGAGGCGGTTGCGCCGCTGATCGGCGCCTTGCAACAGCAGTTTCAGCTGGATGACAGCCGGATCATCGATCAGGCCCGGCTCAAGGGTTGGTCGCTGCAGGTCTTCGAGCGCACCTTCGCCGCCACCGCCGCCCTCAATAGCCTGACCCTGGGGGTGTCCGGGGTGGCACTGTTCATCAGCCTGCTGACCCAGAGCCAGAGCCGCCTGGGCCAGTTGGCACCGCTCTGGGCCCTGGGGGTGGGCCGACGCCAGTTGATGCTGCTGAACCTCGGGCAGACCTGGCTGCTGGCGGTGCTCACCCTGATACTGGCGTTGCCCCTGGGGATTGTCCTGGCCGGGTGCCTGAACAGCGTGATCAATGTCCAGGCCTTTGGCTGGAGCCTGCCGTTGCGGGTGTTTCCAGGGCAGATCCTGCAACTGCTGGGCTTGGCCATGCTGGCCACCCTGGCGGCCTCGGCCTGGCCGCTGTTGAAGCTGTACCGTGCACAACCGGCGGATTTGCTGAGGACCTTTGCCCATGAAGATTGATTGCCGGTGGCTGTCGCTGCTGTTTCTGCTCCTGGCCGGCTGCGACCAGGACGCCGCGGCGCCCCAGGGTTTTGCCGGGCTGGGCAACGAGGCCTCGGCCTTTGCCCCGGTGGTGCCGGGGCGCACCTTCAGCTTTCCTGCCGATCATGGCCCACACGACGGTTTTCGCATCGAGTGGTGGTACCTGACGGCCAACCTGAAGGACGCTCAAGGTCGGCAATTCGGTGTGCAATGGACGCTGTTTCGCAGTGCGTTGCGGGCCGCGCCCGAGCAGCCCGGCTGGGGCGCACCGCTGGTCTGGCTGGGGCACGCGGCGGCCACTTCGGCCAGCCGTCACCATGCCGCCGAGCGTTATGCCCGGGGCGGGGTGGGGCAGGCCGGGGCCACGGCGCAGCCGTTCCAGGCCTGGATCGATGACTGGCGCTTCACCAGCCTGTCCAGCGGGGACAATCCCATGGCACGGATGCAGGTGCAGGCAAGCGGGCCGGGGTTCGCCTATCAGTTGCAACTGTCCAGCAGCCAGCCGCTGGTGTTGCAGGGCGCGGGCGGTTACAGCCGCAAGTCGGACCAGGGGCAGGCGTCCTATTACTACAGCCAGCCGTTCTTCCAGGCGTCGGGGCAGTTGCAGATCGACGGCCAACGCTATGAGGTCAGCGGCCCGGCCTGGCTCGATCGGGAGTGGAGCAGCCAGCCCCTGGCCGCCGATCAGACCGGTTGGGACTGGTTCTCCCTGCACCTGGACAGCGGTGAGCGGTTGATGCTGTTCCGGGTGCGGGAGAACCATCGCGCGCCTTACATCACTGGCACCTGGATCAATCTCGATGGCAGCACCCAGAGCCTGGGGCGCGAGCAGATCCAGATGACGGCGCTGGAGGAGGCCCAGGTCGAGGGGCGGCGTCTGCCGATCGCCTGGCACCTGAAGATTCCCGATAAGAAGCTGGACATCAGAACCCGGGCCTTGAATCCCCAGTCGTGGATGAAACTGAGCATTCCCTATTGGGAGGGGCCGATCACCCTGGAGGGCAGCCACACCGGCAGCGGTTATCTGGAGATGACCGGGTATTGAGGGGGGGCTGCAGGACAGCCCCGCGGGCCAGGGTCGGTGGGGCTGAACTGAGGGGCGAGCCGGCGACGAGGGCGACGGATCACCCTGGTGTCCAGTTTTATTCAGAATCCACCCACGGATTTTCCCCTTCAGTTGCACTAGAATGCCAATCGTTCGCCCGGTGCAAGGGCTCTTTACCGGTGCATGGATTGCCAAGGCCAGAGCACTGGGCGAACACCCTCCCGGAGTAATGTCCTGCGAACGCCAGGTTGTGTAACTGTCGCGTCCGGCGACGTTCGAGCCCTTGAAAGGCGCTTAGCTTCCCCTTCAAACACCCCCCTGCGGGTTTCCTGCGCTGCACCGCGGTTCGTCGTGGGCGCTCAAAGCGCGATGGGCTGCAGGTTGATCTGGCGGGCGCGCAGGCTGACCCACTGCGGCAGGCGCTCAGGGCCACCCCGCAGGGACAGGAGGATGATCGAGGGGCCTACTGCCAGGGCTGCGACGCCATCCTCATCGACCTGAACCAGGCGCCCGTTGACCTGCAAGGCACCCTGGTCCCAATGCAGGCGGAACGGGCCCTGGGCACAGGGCTCCAGGTTGTCATTCCAGCTGAACTCGTCCTCCAGGCTCAGTTCCACTTCGTAGTCGTGCCCGACCCTCGGCGAGGGGCCCAGCCATTGGCCGCGGCCCTCGCCGAAGGCACAGCAGAAGCCGACGCAGAGGTCTTGCGCCGCAGTGAGGCGGATGTCTGTCAGGGTGATACGCATGCCAGGGTGTCTCGATAGAGTTGAAGTGGCGCCAAGCCGCTTGCACGGTTGCCGCGCCGGGCAAGGCTGAAGGCTCTGCCGGCGTCTGGCAAGTGCCTGCGGTTTTTCATTGCGCAGTCGCGGGGCCTTCAACAAAATGGCCGACTGCTCCGCGGGACCGCTCGCGGAGGTGGATGGTAGTGGAGATCCTGGATTGATCTGGTTGAAGCGTTTTCTCATGTCGATCGGCGCACTGACGCTGATACTGGTTGCCCTCGGGATTGCCTGGACGAGCCTTTTCAAAGAAGCCGTGCACACATTGCCGGAACATCCCCGGGCCCAGTGGCAGGGCGGCGTCGATGGTGGGCACTACGTTGAAGTCACCCGCAGCGAAGCGCCTTACTACTTCGTCCAGGTCCGTTATGAAAGCGGCGACCTGTGGTCCGAGGGCTGGCTGCGGCATGAGCACGGCGACGGTGCTCCGTTCAGCGCCGCCGACGTGATCGCCTTTGACGGTGACGGGGTGATTTTCCTTCAGCAACGCAAGGTGCTGGCCGGTGACAAGTCCGGGGCCCGTTGAGCCCCGGGGCGTGACCTATTTGCCCTGGTTGTCGCTGCCGTAGGCGTCCCACAGCTTGTTGCGAAACTTGTTGTGTGGATCGACCCGCGCCTTGAGTGCGAGAAATTCCCCGGCCCGCGGATAGGCCGCCCGAAACTGCTGCGCGGTGGCGTGGATCTGATACGGCAGGTAGTAGCTGCCGCCGCGCTTGATCGCGCTGTCCACCAGGGCCCGGGTCCATTCCCGCACTTCGTCCCGTTCCGCCACTGCCGTGCTCTGCTGGTAATACAGCACCAGGGCGAACACGTCAGTCTTGGCCCAGGCCAGTAAGGTGCCGGGGTCGGCCTTGGCGTGGCGGATGGACAGGTTGATCACGTTGACCCTGTGCGCCCGCAGGGTCGCGCCCATCTCCTGGACGAAACTCTCCAGCTGGTCGGTGGGCACGAAGTATTCCTGCAACACGTAGGTGCGCTTGCTCCGGGAGTCGGGCTCCAGTTCGCGCACGTCGAGGCTGGCCTCGTGGTTGCGCCAGGAGACTTGGGGTTTCTTCAGCACCAGGGGGTCGATCACCTCCTGGCGCAGGGCCTTGCCCCCGGGCCATTGGCTCACCACTTTCAGGGCTTTCTGTTCTTTCCAGTAGTTTTGGTCCAGGGGCGTGAGGCGTTCCTTGACCGTTAGCGGCAGGTCGGTCTGGCTGTAGGACACTGCGCGCAGGGTCTGGTACTGGTCGGGGTAGAGCACGGCGTTATGCAGGATGACCTTGGGGTTGTGTTCGATCCGGTCGAGGAAGTAGGAGCGGTAGTCGCCCAGGGGCATTTCTTCGAAGCTGCGCAGCAGGCGCACGTTGTCACTCAGGCGCAAGGTGGCTTCGACTATCACCCCGAGGCCGCCGTAGCCGCCGATGGCGCCGTAGAACAGGTCGGCGTTGCTTTGCGGGCTGGCCTCGACCACTTGGCCGTCGGCCAGCACCAGCTTGATGGATTGGACCGAGGTCACCAGCGGCCCATAGCCGACATAGCGGCCATGGGCGTTGACGCTCAGGGCGCCGCCGACGGTGAAGTTGGCGTAGCTCTGCATGATGCTCACGGACAGATCGTAGGGGTCGATGAAACTCTGCAGGGCGCGCCAGGTGATGCCGGGCTGCACGGTGATTTCCTTGTGCTCGCGGGAGAAACCGAGCACCCGGTCGAAGCCGCGCATATCGATCTGCAAGGCATGCTCGGTGGCAGTCTGGCCGCCCATGCTGTAGCGCCCGCCGCCGATGGCGATGGGGCCGGGGTGTTCGGCCACCCGTTTGACGATCTGCTCCAGGGTGGTGGGCCGGGCCACCTGGTCCACCACGATGGGGTTGAGCTGGGTGATGTCGTTGACGGTTTCTGCTGCGTGGGTGCTCAGCGTGGCGCCGAGGGCGCAGCATAAAAACAGGCCGGTCGCGAATCTCATGTCGCCGTGTCCATCCTTGGTGGTGGCGCGCCGCGGGCTCGGGCGCAAGTGCCGGCAGAATAGCGTTCCGGCCAGGCCATGACCATGGGGCAAAACGACGAGGGGGGAATCCGGCACCGACCCGCAAGGCCGATGCCGGACAGGGCTTAGAGCGCTGGCAGGCCCAGGCTGGCTGCGCATTGCTCCAGGGAGCGCTGCTGGGTCTGGGCGTAGAGCTGCAACTCATCCAGGGTGGCGCGGCCCAGGGCCGTTTCGAAGGCCTGGCGGTTGGAGTGTGCGGCGTAGTGGCTCTGGCTGTCGTCCCCCAGGTTCGACTGGAAGATCCCGGCGGCGCTCACCGGCAGGAAGTCCTCATACACCAGGGGTTCGGCCCGCAGGTGCCCGGCGGCCAGCAACGCTGACAAGGTGGTGGGCCGCTGGGGCTGGTGGCGCGCCGCCAGCCCGGCGTCGCTGACGAAGTAGCGGAAATAGGCCAGGCCCTGTTCACGCATGGCGTCGTGGTTGTCGGGGAACTCGTCGAAATGCGCCTGCATCAGTTGGTTGTAGCGCTGGGCATTGCTCTCGCTGGGGAAGTCGCCCAGGGCGTCGCGGGCCGCGTTCAGCAGGCGGTCGTAGAGGGCCCGGCCCTTGGGTGTCAGTGCCGCGCCGCGTTGCTCGATCTCGCCGAAGCGGGCGCTGTGGCTGCCCTGGGGCAGGTCCTGATCGGTGAAGGCCACCCGTTCCTCCAGGGCCTTGAAGCTGGTCTGGCGCAGCAGGATCGGGCACGCCCGGCGTGGCGGGCCCTCGATCACCGCCTTGGGGGTGATGCCGTGCTCGGGCATCAACCGTTGCACTTCATCGATGTCCAGGGTGCGTGGGGTCAGGTGGTTGATGTGCGGCCCCTTGAACGCCACCACGTCGGCGATCAGCCGGTGCTGGGCACTGAGACTGGCGTACTGGGCGGCGGTCACCGTGGCGTGGTGGTGCCAGCGGAAGGTCTCCAGGGCTTCCTGGATAAAGCGTTGGGCATCCTGGTCATCCAGGCCGCCTTGGGCGTGGGCCTGTTCGATCAGTTCCAGCGCCTTGGGGGTGAAGATCGAGCGTTGGGCCAGCACCTGTTCGGCAAAGCGCCGCAGTTCGGGGTTGTCGATCAGTTCCAGGCGCAGCAACGAGGTGAAGACCCGGAACGGGCTGACGTGCAGGGCCTCTTCGTGCACCGCGCGAAAGGCCGTGGAGTGCACCGGCACCCCGGCCGGGGTCAGGTCGTAGTAGCCCACCGGCTGCATGCCCATGACCGCGAACAGCCGGGCCAGGGTCGCCAGCTCGGCGGCGCTGCCGACACGGATGGCGCCGTGGCGCTCCAGGTCCAGGCGCTGCAGTTCGCCGCTGTGCTGCAAGTGCCGGGCAATGGCCGGCTGCTGTTCCAGGACCTGGGCATTGACCTGGGCCACCAGCGCCATCAGGGCGCCGTAGAGGGGCACCTCCTCACGGTACATATCCGACATGGCCCGGGAAAATCCCTGGCGGATCAGATCAGGACTGACGAAGTGCTGGTTGCTCATGGACAAGGTTCCCGTGGCAGTGGATCGAGGCATGAAAAGGGCGGGGCGTCCTGATTCTGCTGGGGCCTGCCGGGGCTGACAAACGAAGTTTCCTCTGAACTTCATTCTGCAAATGAATGCATGGCGCGCGGCTTGCTCCGGTTTGCGCAAGCCTGGAGGTTGACCGCCGCAGATTCCCGCCGTGCGGGCCCGCCCGGCCCGGGCCGGGCGTGTACACTGATGGCGCGTTGAGCTCATGCTGATAGACGTTCACCGGTTGATGGCTAGCCGCTCGATCCACTTTTTCCATCGCTGGACGGAGGCGACTTGGCCCCTGCGCAGTACACCAGAGGGAAGGGACTGTCACTGGCCAGGAGGCTCTACACCTCGCGCACCCTGGGCCTGGCCCTGGGCTTTTTCTGCGTCGCCACGGGCATGTCGCCGCTGCAACCGGCGCCCTGGGTCTGGGGCTTGATGCTGTTCAACGCCTTTGTCTGGCCGCACCTGGCCTATCAGTGGGCCCGATGGTCCCAGGTGCCGTTTCGCGCCGAGTACCGCAACCTGTTGGTGGATTCGCTGCTGGGCGGGTTCTGGGTCGCGGCCATGCAGTTCAATCCGCTGCCGCTGGTCACCACCCTGGGGATGATGGCGATGAACAACATCGCCCTGGGCGGGGTGCGTTTTTTTCTTGCCGGCTGTGGGGCCCAGGTTCTGGGCATTGGCATCGGCCTGGGGGTGTTCGGGCTGTCGTTCGCTCCCCTGACCACGCCGCAGCAGTTGTATGCCTGCCTGCCGATGCTGACTCTGTACCCGATGGCGCTGGGCTACATCTGTTACCAGCAAGCGGCGACCCTGGGCCGGCACAAGCGCGAGCTGCTGGCCCTGAGTCGCACCGACAGCCTGACCGGGCTGCTCAACCACGGCGCCTGGAAGGACCAGTTGGAGATCGAGTTCCAGCGTTGCCAGCGCCAGGCCCATGGTGGTGCCATCGCCCTGATCGACATCGATCACTTCAAGGCCATCAACGACACCTACGGCCATGTGGCCGGGGATGTGGTGCTGCGCCAGTTGAGCAAGCTCCTCCGGCAGAACCTGCGGGCCAGCGATCAGGCCGGGCGTTATGGCGGTGATGAGTTCTGCGTGATCCTGCCGGACGTGCCGCTGGAGCACGCCGCCGATCTGATGGAGGCGCTGCGCGGGCGCTTCGCGGCCCTGGGCTACGAACAGAATCCGGCGTTGCAGGTGAGCCTGAGCATTGGCCTGGCGGCGTTCAACCCCATGCACGAGGACGCCATGGATTGGTTGAACGATGCCGATCAGGCCCTGTATGCCGCCAAGACCGCTGGTCGCAACAACGTCACCTGCCATCCGCCGGAGCGGCCTTCGCGCCGGGTGTTGAATCCTCTGTAGTACCTGCCTCTTGTCGGGCTTGCCCGTGAAGGCGTCGGCATGTACGCCGTGTGATTGGCGGTGTTCCGTTCGCCGGCAAGCCGGCTTGTAGGAGCGGGCTTGCCCGCGCAGGCGTCGGGTGGCGCGTCGCGGCGGTTGGCGGTGCTCGCTTCGCCGGCAAGCCTTCGCCTACGGGGGAGCAGGGTGCAGGCGCCGCGCCAGTTCCAGCGCGGTGCGGCCGCTGGCGATGCCCGGCACCAGTTGGGCGAAGGGGATGTCGATCAGCCGCTCCTCGCGCACCGCCCGCAACCGCGACAGCACCGGGTCACGCTGCAGCAACTGGCGTTTGCGCGTGGCCGGTGACCACAGGGCGTCTGCCAGGAGCAGCACGTCCGGGTCGTTGCTCAGCAGGGTTTCGCTGTCGACCGTCAGGCGCGGGCGGTCGATGGCGGCGAAGCTGTTGCGGGCGCCGGCGGCTTGCAGCAGTACCCCGACAAAACCGCGCTGGCCCTGGCTGGCGAGGCCGTTGACCTCGCTGTCCAGGTAGAACACCGCGGGCGTGTCGCGGCCCCGGTACAAGGCTGCTGCCGCGGCAAGGTCAGCCTCCATGGCCGCGATCAGTTGCTCGGCCCGGGCTGGCTGCTGCAACAGCCGGCCCAGGGTCCGCAGGTCGCGACGGATATGCCCGAAGTAGTCCTCATCATGCCCGGCGCAGGCCGACTCCAGCAGGTAGCTGGCGATGCCGATGCGCCCCAGACGCTCCCGGGAGCTGAAGTTATCGGGAAACGCCGAAGCGAAGCCGCCCACCACCAGGTCGGGCTTCAGGCTGTAGAGCACTTCCGCCGACGGGTATTGCCGGGCGATCACCGGCACGCCGTGGTACTGCCCCTGGGCCTGGGCCTGACTGTCGTCATCCAGGTAGGCGACGCCGATCATCGACGGCCCGGCGCCCAGGGCCAGCAGCAGATCGGCGCTGTGCTGGTTGAGGGCCACGATGCGTCGGGGAGGGTCCTCGACGGTCCAGGTCTTGGCGCAGTTGTCGTAGCTGGCCGCCAGGGCCGGGACGGTCGCCAGCCATAGCAGGAGGCCGAGGATCTTCCTAGGCATCCGCCACCCCCGCATACGGCGAAGGGATCAGCAGATCCTGCACCGGCTCACCTGCCAGCAGATGCCCCTGCACCAGACGCACGACCTGGCTGTCGTCGCTGACCCGGTACCAGCAGCCATCGGGGTGCACGGTCAGCACCGGCCCCAGGTTGCAGGGGAACTGGCAGGCGGTGCGGGTCAGCAGCACGCCGCCTGGGGTTTCCATGTGCTCAAGGCGCAGCAGTTCACGGCGCAGGGTCTTCCACAGCGCCAGGGCACCGCGGCGCACGCAGCGCGGGCCGGTGCACAGGAACACCTGCCGGGCATGGGGCGGCACCCGCGACCAGTCCGGGTCGCTGGCCACGGCGTTGACCTGATCGCAGGGCAGGTGCCGCTCGTGCTGGGCGATGCTGGCGCAGGCCAGCGCTGCATCCAGCCCGCGACGGCCCAGGGCCTGGGCGGTGATCCACAGCTGCGGCGCCTGGGGATGGGCCCGGGCCAGGCGTCCCAGTTCATCGCGCAGCCAGTCCAGGTAAGCGCTGTCGGAGCTGGGCTCCAGGTCCACCACCAGCAGCGCCGCGCCGTCCTCGGGCAAGGGTTCCTCCAGGGCGGCCCAGAGGCTGTCGAAGCCGTCCAGGGTGTCGATCACCCGGGTGCCGGCGTCCTCGTTGCGCAGCGCCTTGAGCTCGCGGCGAAAGGCTTCGCCCAGGGTGCCGCCGTGCAGGCCGGGGCCGACGAACAGCACCCGTTGATAGTCCTTGTGCATGTCGTTGGGCCTCAGAAGCGGTAGGTGTAGCGCACTTCGCTGGTAAAGGGCCGGCCGAGGTTGTCCACCGCCGGCGCGCTGCTGGTCATGCTGGTGGTGTAGTCGCGGTCGAACAGGTTCTCCACCAGCAGGCTCAGGCGATGTTGCTGGGCCCTGTCGAGGTAGCGATAGGCATCGGCGTCCACCACCGAGTAGTGGCCGTAGTCGACCTTCTTCGCGCTGTCGATCTGGCCGATGTAGCGGATCGCGCCCCCCACGCCCCACTGACCATCCTCGGACTCGTAGCCCAGTCGCGAGCGGGCGAAGAAGCCGGGAATATTGCTCAGGGTCACGCCGTTGCGCGACGCCAGCAGATTGCGGGTCAGGTCCGCCGAGAGGTTCCATCGCGGGCTGAACTGCCAGCGGCCGTCGACCTCCATGCCGCGCACCTTGATCCGCCCCTGGCCATTGACCCAGTGGATGCCATCGAGGGCAATCAGGTCGTCGATCTTGCGCTGGAAGGCCGTGACGCTGGCGTTGAACTCGCCGGCCAGCAGGCTGCCCTTGTAGTCCAGGCCGAGCTCGGCATTCAGGCTCTTTTCCGGCTTGAGGTTGCGGTTGCCTTGTTCGTAGTCCTCGTTGACGAACAACTGCTCGGCGTTGGGCAGCTTGAAGGCGCTGCCGTACTGGCCGCGCAGTTGCCAATGGGCATTGAGGTCGTACAGGGAGGTGAGCATGCCCACGGTGGCGCTCTCGCCGCCGCTCATCTTCTCGTGGCGGATGCCCAGGCTCGGGTGCCAGTCGGGCAGCGCCGCGAACACCGGGCGCAACTGGGTGTACAGGGCATTGGCCTGGGCCTGGTTATTGTCGATCTTGAGCACATCGTCCTGGCCCTTGAACCACTGGTTGTCGGTACCGAACACCAGCACATGGCCGCCGTCCAGCTCGGCCTTGCCTTCGGCCTGCAGGCCCCAGTCGGTGAAGCCCCAGTAGTCGTTGCGGTTTTTGCTCACCAGGCGGCCGTCTTTCAGGCTGTCGATCTTGGTGTAGCGCGTGTCCCAGTCGTTGACATGGCCCTTGACGAAGTAGCTCAAGCGCTCGCTCAGGCGCTGCTCGAAGGTCGCGGTGGCGATCTGCTGGACGCGGTCGTTGGTGGTCTTCTGGTTGTTCACCGGGCGGGCGAAATCCAGGTTGGCATCGCTGTACTGGTAGAACAGTTCCAGGCGCGAATCGTCGGCGAAGCCCTGGATCGCCTTGGCGCCGAAGGTGGTCACTTCATAGCCGCGTTTCTTGTCCCGGGTGCTGGCGCTGTAGGCGCTGTTGCGATAGGGCTGGTAGCCATCGGAGACGTTGTGGCTGACATAGGCCAGCAGGCCCAGATCGCCCAAGCCATTGCTGAGGATGCGCTCCACCCGGGCATCGCCGCTTTGCCCCATGAAGCTGTCCAGGCCCAGGTTGACCTCGCCGGAGGTGTCGCGAGTCTGGGGGCTGCGGGTGACGATGTTGATCACCCCGGACACCGCCTGGGTGCCGAACAGCAGGCTCTGGCCGCCCTTGAGCACTTCGATGCGTTCGATGGCATTGGCCGGCAAGGTGTCCAGGTACAGGCCGCCGTACAGACGGTTGTTCAGGCGTACGCCGTCCAGCAGGATCAGGGTGTCGTCGTTGCGGCCCCCCAGCAGGGAATAGGTGCCGTAGTCGAAGGGGCCGTTTTTCGGCGCGACGTAGAGGCCGGGTACGTACATCTGCAGCACTCGGGTGATGTCGCTGCTGGGGCCGGCGCGTTCGATCTGCTGGCGGTCGATGATCTCCACCTTGCTGCCGTACCGGGCCATTTCGGCCACCGTGGTGGACTCCACCGAAGGGGCGGAGACCCATTGCCGTTCCAGTGTCAGGGGAGTGTCGTCCGCCAGCAGCAGGGGGCTGAACAGGCAGCCGAGCAGGGCACCGCTCAGGGTGCGCCGAGGTGCACGCCAGTCGCATGCAAGGAAGGTGTCAGTTGTTGTCATTCTTGGTCTTCTCGAAAGTGACTTCGGGAAGCACGCAGGAGAAGGTATCGGCCACAGGCACGCGACCATACCGGCCCATGCCCGCCCACCGCAGGATTGCCAAACAGACGTTTCAGGCCGGTCTCCGGGCTTGCGAGTCTGGCGGCATTCGCCTTCCCATACCGTGGGTACAGTGGCGTGTTGAATGCAGCACTCGCTTACCGTTGCGGGGGCAGCACCGGACTGGCCCTGAAAGGGCGCACCGGTTTCCCGTTTCACCTCGTGCACGGCGGCATGAGGCACCTGAAACTGGGCGGCATATGAACATTCGCCCCGGCGTTCGTCAATCTCGTGGCTACAGGGGCAGGGCGGCGTCCGGCGCGAGGGCGATCCCGGACTGGCCCTGAGGCCGCGCCGGGCAGGCCAACAGTGGCACGGCGCGTACCGAGTCCCCTGGCTGCAGTTGCAGGCGCTTGGCGGTCAGGCGGTCCACCAGCAGGCAGCCCGAAACCAGGCGCCCGGGGGCGGCGGTGATGCGGCAGTTTTCCAGGCGGCGGTTGTGAATCAGCCACACCGGCGCCTGTTCGTCCGGGCGGCCCACCAGCAAGGGCAGGGTCTGGCTTTCGCGCACGCTGCGGATCTTCGCCACTTCGGCCTCGATCAGCGGCCCGCCGTCGAAGATATCGATGCAGCCCTGATGGCTGAAGCCTTCGTCGCGCAGGATGTTCACCGCCTGCTCGGTGCTCTGGTGGGCCTGGCCGATGGCCGCCTGGGCCTGTGGGCTGAGCAGGCAGGTGTACAGCGGCTGGCGCGGCATCAGTTCGGCGATGAAGGATTTGCTGCCATGGCTGGACAGGCGGTTGGCCTGCTGGAAGTCCATCTTGAAAAAGTGTCGGCCCAGGCTGTCCCAGAACGGCGAGCAGCCCTGGCTGTCGAGCTGGCCACGCAATTCGGCCACCAGCTTGTCGCCGAACAGCGTCGGGTGCTCGGCGACGAACAGCAAGCGTGCAGTGGACAGCAGGCGGCCGGTGTAGCCCTGGCGCTGGTCGCGGCGCAGGAACAGCGAACACAGCTGGGATTGCCCGGTCATCTCGTTGCACAGGAACAGGGTCGGGATCTCTTTGTCGATACCCAGCCCCGGGGCTCTGCCACGGGTGATGCCGACCCGGTAGTTGTAGCAAGGCTCGCGCAGGCCGATGGCGCCGCTCAGGCCGCAGATGCCGATGATTTGCTGGTCGTCGTCCTCCAGCACGAACAGGTAGTCGGCATCGGCCCGTTCCACCCGGCTGGCGAAGGTGCGCTGGGCCCAGCGCAAGCGATGGGCCAGGCGCTCGGGGTCGGTGGAGAGGTTGTTCAACTCGCGACAGCTGCCCTCCAGCAAAGCCAGCACGCCGGGCAGATCGGTGACGCGGATCGGACGGACGATCATCGGTGCACTCCTTGCGACAGTCCCGGGCAGCGCAGAAGCGGCGGGCCACTCATAACGCGATTCCCCGCACCGGTTCGCCCGGTGTCACTTGCAGGGCCTGGAGCATCGACGGGTCGAGCCCGACCACATCGCCCGGGGCTTCATCCAGAGGCGCGACAATGGCGCGAAATCCCTGCAGTCGGTCATTGCTCAGCAACCAGTGGCGACCCTGGCCACTCTGGGGGCTGAGGTAGCTGGTCGCGACCCGGCTCTGAACGATCGAGCGTAGCTGGTTATTGCGGGCCTGCAGGGTCGGCCCGGCATCGAACAGGTCCACATACTGGGTAGGCGCGAAGCCCTCGTCGATCAGGATGTCGCAGGCCTCCCGCGCATCGGGGTGAATCCGTCCGATGCAGTCCTGGGCCGACGGCGGCAGCATCGGGATGTACAACGGGTACTGGGGCATGAGTTCGGCCAGAAAGCCCCGGCCCTGAAGGGCGCACAGGCGTTCGGCCTCGATGTAGGGCAGGTCGAAGAAGTGCTGGCCCACCGCCTCCCAGAACGGCGACTCGCCGGCGGCGTTGCTGTAGCCGACGATCTCGCTGATGGTGCTCTCGGCAAAGCGCTGGGGGTGAGCGGCCATGAACAGCAGCCGCGCCCGGGACGTCAGTTGCGCCAGGGGCGTGCCCGACAACGCCGGGTCCACGTGGAAGCTGCGCAGCAGGGTCTGCTCGCTGAGGTCCTGGCACAGGGACAGGGTCGGCACGCCGTGTTCGATGTTCAGCTCCCGGGAGCTGCTGATGAAGGGACGGTTGCGCAGGCTGTAGAACGGCGCGGCAAAGCCCGCCGTGGCAAGAATGTCGGAACAGCCGTGGAGCAGGCCGCTGTCTGGGTCCTCGAGCACCAGAAAGTAGTTCTCCGGGCCCTGGCTGGCCTCGGTCTTGGCAAAGGACGCCAGGGAATCGAGGATCCTTTCCCGCAGGTAGGTTTCGTCATCCACCAGGGACGTTACGCCCAGCAGGCGTTCGCGGGCCAGGCGCAGCAGTTGGGGCAGATCGAATAACGCCACGGGACGCAAAGACAGCATGGGTGCACTCCTGTATCAAGGGCCGCTCGCCCCGGGGGGCGAACATGGGCCAGACATCACTGTCGGTTACCACGCAGTTCCACGGCCGCGGCATCCGGCGGCCTGTCCCCGGGCGGCTCTTGGCGGCTGCCTCGGGGGGAAGCGCGACGCCATCCGGCGCCGCAGGTAAGTCACTTAGGGTTTGAGCGGATCGGGCAGGGCGGCACCGCTGCCCAGCTTGTTCAGCAGGAACAGGTAGACCAGCCCGGCGGCTATCCAGATGGCGCCGAGCTTCTGCGCATCCACGCCCATGTTGTACATGATGGCGCTGACGATCACGAAGCCGATCACCGGGCAGATCAGGTGGCGGATCACCTGGCCGGACTTCTGCCGGCGCCAGTAGAAATTGATCACGGTGATGTGCAGCAGCATGAAGCCGCTCAGGGCGCCGAAGTTGACCAGTGAGGTCAGGGTGTCCACCGAGTTGATGAACAGGTAGCAGATCAGCAGCGACAGCACCGCCACCAGGTAGATGCTGATGTGCGGGGTATTGTGTTTCGGGTGGACCTTGGCCAGCACCTTGGGCAGCTTGCCGTCCCGGGCCATGCCGAACAGCAGGCGCGACACTGCGGCTTGCGAGGTGATGGCCACCGCCACGCCCCAGGCCAGCGCCGTGGCCACCCCGGTGAGGGTCGCCAGCCAGCTGCCGGCGGCCAGTTCGGCGATTTCATAGAAGGCGGTGTCGGCGGACTTGAAGCCCATGCCGGCGGCCAGGTCCGTGGCGATCCAGGTCTGCACCACGAAGATCGCCCCCATCACCACCAGCGTGATCAGGGCGGCGCGACCGACGCTGCGGCCCGGGTCGCCCTTGACCTCTTCGGCCAGGGTCGAGATGGCGTCAAAGCCCAGGAACGACAGCACCGCAATCGAGACGCCCTGCATCAGCATGCCGAAGTGGAAGTGTTCCGGGCTGTACAGCGGCGCCAGGGTCAGTTGGCCGTTGCCGGTGCCGCCGTGCAGGGCGTTCCAGGCGTAGAACAGGAAGATCCCCAGGACCACCAGTTGCGCCAGCAGGAACAGGATGTTCATCCGCGCAGTGAAGGTGATGCCCCGCAGGTTGACGAAGGTGGCGCTGACCAGGAACGCCAGGATGAAGCCGACCTTGGGCACTTCCGGGTACAGGTGGTTGAGGGCCATGGCCGCGTAGACGTAGAGCAGCGGCGGGATCAGCAGGTAGTCCAGGAGCATCAGCCAGCCGGCGAGAAAGCCGACATGGGGATTGAGGCCGCGCTGGGCATAGGAGTAGACCGAGCCGGCGATGGGGAAGGCGCGGGCCATGGCGCCGTAGCTCAGGGCGGTGAAGACCATCGCCACCATGCCGATGATGTAGGCCAGGGGCACCATGCCCGGGGCTTCCTGGTTGACGTAGCCATAGACCCCGAACGGGGCGATGGGGATCATGAAAATCATCCCGTAGACCACCAGGTCGCGCAGGCTCAGCCCGCGCTTGAGTTCCTGTTTGTAGCCGAATTCTTCAATCTCCATGAAGCAGTTCTCCTTGTAGCCAATGTAAGTGGGCGCATCCGGCGGCGAGGGTCGTCATTGACGCCTCGCGCGCCGGTCTGTGTTTGAACCTGGCAGGGTTAAAGACACACCACAGCGGTTTTTCTTGTTGTTGTTCCTGTCCTGCAAACAGCCTTTGTTGCGTTCAAGCGTCTTTCAACCTTCGTTACAGCAGTGGCGCCAGACAGTCGCTCCAGTGCTGCACCGCTTCAGGGCTGCGCAACAGGTCGTTGCGCACCTCGATCAGTACCGACTCCAGGCCCCGGGCATCACCGTGCACCGGCACGGTCATGTCGCTCAAGGGGTCGATTTCATAAGGCTGGTTGCCCGCCACCTTTATCGGCAGGGTCCACAAACCTTCCAGTATCCGCGCGGCGTAGGCGGTGGCGTTGCCATACAGCACGCCGACTTCCAGCGCGCGTGGCTGGCTGTAGTACACCGGGGTGAAGCTGTGAATTCCCACCACTCGTACCTCGCGCCCCTCGGCCAGGCGCCGGTCGATGATCCGCTGCAGACGCTGGTGGAACGGTGTGAACAGCTGCTGGCGGCGGTACTCGCGGGTCGCCTCGTCCAGGTGCTGATTGCCCGGCACCTGATAGATCTCGCTCTGCAGCGGGATGCTGTCGGGGGCATGCCGCGGCCTGTTGAGGTCGATCAGCAGGCGCGAATAGTTGGCCGCGATCAGCGTCGCGCCCAGGGCCTGGGACAGGCTCTGGGCCAGTTCCAGGGCGCCCGGGTCCCAGGCGATGTGCTCGCGGGCCGCCACCGGGTCCAGGCCCAGGTCGTGCAGGGCCGGTGGAATGTAGTGGCTGGCGTGCTCGCACACCAGGATCAGCGGATGCGTGGAGTCTTCGCGGAACAGGCGATAGGCCGGCTCGGTATAGAAACCGTGCTCGGCGGATTTAGTACAGGTGTCCATAGTGCTCACAGAGATCGGCAGCGGTCAGGTGCTCGGTCAGGGACACTTCCTTTTGTTTGACGGCGAAATAGGTGCTCAGCAGCTCCGGCGGCAGGGTCTGCAGCAATTCCTTGTTGCTGCGCAGGCATTCCAGGGCCTGGGTCAGAGTGCCGGGCAGGGGCACGATGCCGCTGGCCAGGCGCTGTTCGGTGCTCAGCTCATCGGGGACCTTGTCGGTCATTGCGTTGAGCGGCAGCTTCTGTTCAAGGCCCAGGCGTCCGGCGATCAGGATCACGGCCATGGCCAGGTGTGGCGAGGCAGTGGCATCCAGGGCGCGGAATTCCAGGTTGTACTGCGGTGCCACGGGCTTGCCGCCGATGTCCACGGTGGGGCAGATGCGCAGCGACGCTTCGCGGTTGCGCAGGCCCAGGCAGGCGTAGGAGGCGCTCCAGTGATGGGGTTGCAGGCGTTCATAGGACAGCGGCGTCGGCGCGGTGAAGGCGCACAGTGCCGGCAGGTGCTTGAGCACCCCGGCGGCCCAGTGCTGGCCCAGCCGTGACAGGTCGTCGCCGCGGACCGCCAGGGGATCGTAGAGCAGTGGCGTGCCGTCCAGGTCTTGCAGGCTCAGGTGCAGGTGCACCCCGTTGCACACGGCGTCCGCCGCGGTCTTGGGGGCGAAGCTGACCCGTTGCCCCAGCTGCCGGGCCACTTCCCGGGTGATCTCGCGCACGTTCACCGCGCGGTCGGCGGCGGCCAGGCCCTGGGTCGGGCGGCAGGTGATCTCGTATTGCTGCTTGCCGTATTCGGGGAGGAACATTTCCGGTTCGACACCGGCCGCCCGCAATGCCGCCAGCAGCCAGCCACCGAAGGCCGCGCCCTGGCGCTGGGCCTCCAGGGAGAAGGCCAGGTGCTCGCGTTGAGCGGCGCTGCTGTCGAGGTTGAACTCGTGCTCGAAGGCGGCGGTGATCTGGATGCCCAGCTCACGGTAGCGCTCGACCTCGTTGCGCAGCAGGGTGCGCGGGCAGGCGGCCCAGGGCTGGCCATCGGTCTGGCAGATATCGGCGTGAATGTAGTCCAGGGGCGCGGCCGTGGCATCCGGACCGGCGCCGACAGTGACTCGGCTGTCCAGGTCGGGTATCAGCCGCAGGTCGCCATAGGCGCCCCAGGGGTTGTCCTCGGCGATCAGGTCCTGGGGCGTCAGGGCGCTGTTGGCCGGCACCCAGCCACAGCCGCCGATCCGGTAGCGCTCCAGCTCGTCGCTGGGAAAGGAGCGGCCCCGGGTGACGCCGATCAAATCGGTGGTGACGATGCTGGTCATGGCCAGTGGCGTCAGGGCCTCGATGCCCTGGCCGCGGCTCATCCGCGGATCTCCCGCAGGCGGCCGAGCACGGTCTGGGTATCGGTGATCCAGCAGTAGCCCTTGATCGCATTCAGGCAGGCCTGGTGCCGAGTATCGCTGTAGGTGGCGCAGGCGTCCTCGACCAGGGTCACCAGGTAGCCGCGGTCGGCGGCGTCACGCACGGCCATGTCCACGCACTGGTCGGTGACGATCCCGGCGACGATCAGGTGCCGGGTTTCCAGGTTGCGCAGCACGTAGTCGATGTTGGTGGAGTTGAACACCCCGGAAGAGGTCTTGGGCAGGACGATCTCGTTTTCCACCGGTGCCAGCTCGTCGATGATCGCCGCCTGGGGGCTGCCCTTGGGCAGGTGCATGTCCGACAGCTTGTGGTCCAGGGAGCGGTCACGGCCGTCGGCGGTCAGGCTTTCGATAATGGTGTGCAGCACGTTCTGCCGTGCTTCGCGCACTGCGGCCAGCAGGCGTTGCTGGTTGGGGATCACCTGCTCCCGGGCACGCTTGAGAAAGGCCTCGCCCTCGGGGCCTTGCAGGTGCGGGTCGAACTGCGGTTCGAGCCAGGCGCGCTGCATGTCCACCAGCAGCAGGGCGGTGTGATCGACGACGAAGGGCAAGTCCCGGGGCGAACGGTGGGGCAGGCTGAACATCCTTATTTCTCCTCCAGCACATGGGTATCAAATTGCGCCCGCAGGGCGTCGATGCCCTCCAGGCGTTGATCAAGATCGGCGCTGCGCGGGGTCAGGCAGGCGATCAGCGCCTCGACCTGGGCCAGCGCCGGCACCAGGGTGTCGAATGGCGACAGGGACTCCACCGGGGCACTGATGATCAGGTCCGCCAGCTCCCGCAGCGGCGAGGCATAGATATCGGTGAACAGCACCACCCGGGCGTTGCGCGCCTTGGCTGCGCTGGCCACCCGCAGGGCCTGGGACTGATAGCGGCGGTAGTCGAACAGCAGCACCACATCCTGGCGCTGCAGATCGAACAGGCGGTCCGGCAGTTGCGCGTTGTCTTCAAGAAAGAAACAGCCCGGGCGCATCAACCGCAGGTGGTTGAGCAGGTAGTGGGCGAGGAAGCTGCTGAAGCGTCCGCCAAAGCAGTACAGCTGATGACGGCTGTCCAGCAGCCAGTCCATGAGTACGCGGATGTCTTCGGGCTGGGTCAGGGACTGGGTGTCGTGCAGGGCGCGCTGGCTGTCCGCCAGGTAGCGGCTCCAGGTATCGCCCTGGGCCACTTGTGAGCGTGGGCGCAGCAGGGTGCTGGGGGAGCGCAGGCGGTCGTCCATGTCGCTGAGCAGGGCTTCCTGGAATTCGCCGTAGCCGCTGAAGCCGAGTTTCTTCACCAACCGTACGATGGTCGGGTCGCTGACCCCGGCGTGTTCCGCCAGGCGTGACATCGGCCCCAATCCGTTGCGCGGGTAGTGGTCGAGCAGGGCGCGCACGACTTTGCGCTCTGAAGGCGTCAGGTCGAGGGCGGGGTCGGTGATCAGGTCTCGGAGAGAGGGCATCGGGGTGCCTTGGAAGCTGAATGTCGTTTTTGTTTCATAAAATGGCTAAATGATATTTATGTAATGGACGTTACATGTCTAGTGAAATTTGCGTGGGTGGTGAAATGCTCTGAAATGGGGCGGGGTGGGGTGGAGTTGAGGCGGGGGGACATATCCGTTCCTGCGGGTGGGGCGGTTGGCGGTTTCGCCCTTACGGCGAGTCACTTTGGGGCCCCAAAGTAACCAAAGGGCTCTGCCCCTCCACTCGGTGCCTCGCTTAGGCTCGGCATGCCCTCACTCCGGCATTGATCCGTGGGCCGCCGCCACCGGCCATCCATGGCCGGGTGGCGGCTAACCCGGCGTCCTGCCGGGTTACCCACGGCTCAATGCCTGCGTTCGGCCATCGTGGTTAACGGGGCGTTCAGATCAAGATCAAGATCAAGAGCCAGACGGCGGCCTTGCGGCCGGCCTGAAGCTAAGGGTCGTGCGTTTCTGTAGGAGCTGGCTTGCCAGCGAAGGCGTCCGCCCAGGCGCTGCAGGTCTTGCGGGGCTCTTCGCCGGCAAGTCGGCTCCGGACCTGACGGAATGGATCAACAAGGTGGGCAATGAGGCGGTGGGCGAAAGGCGTTCGATCAAGGCGCTCAGGCTTTGCCCACGCTGCCCACTGGTTGATCGAGGGCCGCTTTCTTTGGCCCGTCGCTATCCAGTTCGATCAGTTCGGCCAGGGGGACTGCCGGGGAGAAGATGTAGCCCTGGGCACAGCGGATGCCAATGCTCTGGAGAATGTCGATCTGCTCCTGGGTTTCAACCCCTTCGGCTGTCAGTGTCGCCTGGTACAGGCGTGCGCTTTCCTGGGCGATGGAGACCGCGGTGCGCATCCGTTCATAGTGCAGCAGGGAAATCATCGAGTGGTCGATCTTCACTTCGCTGAAAGGATACTTGGCCAGGATGCTCAGGGCCGAGTAGCCGGTGCCGAAATCGTCCAGGGACAATCCCACGCCGTGATCCTTGAGCAGAAGCATGTTGTGCGCCACTTGCTGGGTGTCTTGCAGCAGGGTGCTCTCGGTCAGTTCCAGGGTCAGGCGAGCGCCGGGAAGCCCGGCTTCCTTGAGGCGCTGGATCAGCAGGACGGCAAAGTTGGCATCGCTCAGGGTCGAGGACGAGACGTTCACCGCCAGCGGTCCTTTGAGTCCGGCATCGATGTAGTACCGGGCGTCGCGGATCACCGCTTCGATGGTCGCCCATTCGAAGGCTTGCTGCAGGTCGTGGTGGCGGATCACTTCCAGGATCAGCAAGGGAGAAATCGCCGCGCCCTGGTCGTCCTGGGCCCGCAGCAGGGCTTCGGCGCCGATGATCGTGCGTTGGCTCAGGCAGAACTTGGGCTGGTAATACAGCGGCGGGGTGTTCGATCGCACCCACTCCAGCAGTTGCTGGCGGATGCGTTCGTTGCTCTGGGCCTGTTCGATCAGCGACTGGCGTAGGTAACGCACCGGCTGTCTGCTGTCCTGCAGGGCCAGGCTGATGTTGCGCAAGGTGACGTTGGCGCTGTCCCCGGCACAGGCATCGATCACGCAGAACTGCAGCTTGGGCGACAGGCTGCCGTCGCTGGGCAAACCGGCCTGCAAGGTCATCTGCAGGGTGGCGAGCAGCGCCGATTCTTCGACCTGCTGGATGGAGCGGTGCGGCACCACCAGTGCCAGGCTCAGGTCCGAGAACATGAAGGCGCGGTGGGCGGCACTGGCTTGCAGGGCATGGCTGGAGGCGCCGCTGCTGAATTCTTGCGCCAGGGAGATCAGCAACTGGTCGGTCCAGTCATGGCCGTGGATGGCGACCAGGTCCTTGAGGTTGCTGATTTTGATCACGATCAGGGTGTGGGGGACGCGCCGCTCTTTGTTTTGCTCCAGCACCTGGTCGAGGTGGTCGCGCAGGGCACGGCGATTGGGCAGTTGGGTGGTCGGATCGGTCAGGGCCTGTTGCAGCAGGCTTTGCTGGGCCAACTGGTAGCGCGCTTCGCGGCGCAGCATGGCGAATATCAGGATGATCATGGGCAGGGAGAGCAGGGTCGAGCTCAGTCGCAAGGACAGCAGTTGTGCGGTGATGCTGGAGCTGACCGTGCCCATCCAGTCGATGATCTGCATCGGGACGATGGCCGCGCC
Organism: Pseudomonas sp. B21-059; assembly: GCF_026016285.1. Taxonomy (NCBI): domain Bacteria; kingdom Pseudomonadati; phylum Pseudomonadota; class Gammaproteobacteria; order Pseudomonadales; family Pseudomonadaceae; genus Pseudomonas; species Pseudomonas sp. B21-059. The sequence continues at coordinate 2,499,287 of NZ_CP087201.1, forward strand.
GAGGCGCATCAGGATCACCAGCAGCATGTCCTTCAGGCTCAGGGCGCTCAGGTCGCGGGTTTCGAACCAGCGATGGAGCAGCATGCCCCCAAGGGCCACCAGGCTAAAACTGAACAGCGCCTCTTCGAACTGCGCGGCGCCGGCAATCCAGTAACGAGCCAGTGCCACCAGGACCAGGCAGGTCATGCCGCCCCACCAGCCTCCCAGCAAACCGGCGAGAAACAGCATGTCGTTGCTCAGGAAAATCTTCACCGGGGTCTGCATGAACCCGGAGGCGAGGGCGATCAAGGCGGCGTTGCTGGTGCCCAGGATCAAACCCAGCAGGATCTTTTTCGACTTGATCAGCCGCTGGGCGTCCTGACGCAGCATCAGCAGGATGCTGAAGATCCCTACCAGGGCAACGTATTGCAGCAGGACGATGGGCTGGAGCGAGGCGTTGAGCGCAAGGTCGAGAGACAGGAGCTCCCACATACCGCTGTGCATGGTGTCGAGGTACCTGATTCGAGTCGAAGTGTGGGAACTTCGCGGAGAATAAAGGCCTGCTGCTTGGGTTGCCTATAAGCCATTTCTTGTTTGGTGATCAGGCGTTTCTTGAGTTTCTGAGGAATTTTCAACCTGTCTCCTGCTGGGAAATAGCCCCGTGGTCGTGCTAAAAAACCGGCCTCAGCCCTGATGTTCCTTTGTCGAGATAACCCCTTGCCGGCCACCCGTTTGACGCTGATCTGCCACGCCCGTACCGCCGCCCAGAAGCTGGGGCGCTTTCCCCTGGACGAAGCTGTGGAGATGGATTGGCAGGCCCAGGCCCTGAGCCGGGCTGCGCAGTTCAGGCATCACCCGCAGGTGCTGTGCGGGCCGGAGCGGCGAACCTGTCAGACGGCGGCGCTGTTCAGCGCAGCGCCGCAAGTGCAGGAAGCCCTGCGTGACTATGGCTTCGGTGCCTGGCAGGGGATGGGGATCGGCGATCTGCAACGCCAGCAGCCGCAAGCCTTGCAGGCCTGGCTGGATGACCCTCATAGCGCCCCGCCGGGAGGCGAGTCGGTCGCCGGGTTGTGCCGGCGCGTGGCGCAGTGGCTGGAGCAGATGGCCCAGCGTCCGGGGCACTGGTTGGCAGTGACCCATCCCTTTGTCATGCGGGCGGTGCTGCTGCAGTTGCTGCAGGCGCCCCTGGGCAGTTTCAACCTGATGGATATCGAGCCCCTGTCGCGGATCGATCTCAGCCATGCCGGTCGCTGGCGCCTGCGCCTGGATGGCCGTGACTGAGACCTGTGCCGGGCGTTCGGGGCATTTCTCCGGGCGCCAAAGCCGCCCATACTTGCCCCCTGGCACAGCAGCGAGAACCAGATCCCCATGAAAACCCTCCTGATCATCGGCATCGGCGCCGGCAACCCCGATTTCATCACCATTCAGGCGATCAAGGCGCTGAACCGCAGTGACGTGGTGTTCCTGATGGACAAGGGGCCGAGCAAGGACTCGCTGATCGATCTGCGGCGCGAGCTGTGCCAGCGTTATCTCACCGAGCGTCCTTATCGCTTCGTCGAAGCCCAGACCCCGGAACGCCAGCGCGGCGATGTGGACTACCAGGCCAGCGTCCAGGCCCTGAACCAGGACAAGCAGCAGGTCTTCGAGCGGCTGATCAACGAGGAACTGGCAGAGGGCCAGACCGGTGCCTTCCTGGCCTGGGGCGACCCGTCGCTGTATGACAGCACCCTGCGCATCCTGCAGCAGATCCTGGCCAGTGGTGCGGCGCAGTTCGAGTATCAGGTGATCCCCGGCATCACCAGCGTCCAGGCCCTGGCGGCGCAACACAAGGTGGCGTTGAACCGTATTGGCCGTTCAGTGGAAATCACCACCGGGCGGCGTCTGGCGGCGGGACAGGCCGGTGATGCCGACAGCCGGGTGGTGATGCTCGATGCCGAGGACTCCTACCGCCAGCTGCGCAATCAGGATCTGGACATCTATTGGGGCGCCTACCTGGGCACGGCGGACGAAATCCTCATTGCCGGGCGCCTGGACGAGGTCGCCGACGACATCCAGCGGGTCCGTCGCCAAGCGCGCGAGGCGCATGGCTGGATCATGGATACCTACCTTCTGCGCAAACCGGAGCCTTAGACACTGGCCGGGATGGACGCCACCGGATAAGCGTGGTGTTCTTCGCCGGCAGCGGGGTCTCCCTCTTTTCCCGTAGGAGCGGGCTTGCCCGCGAAGAGGCCGGGATGGACACCACCGGATGAACGTCGTGTTCTTCGCCGGCAAGCCGGCTCCTACGAGGGGGATTTTTGGCCGAAGCGTTCGCGGTAGGCCGAGGGCGGCAGGCCCACCAGGCTGCGAAAGGCCACGCGAAAACTTTCCACCGAACGATAACCGCAATGCAGGGCGATGCTTTCCGTGGTCTGGCTGCCGCTTTCTAGCAATTCCCGGGCCCGGGCCAGTCGCTCATGCTGCAGCCAGGCCTTGGGCGTGGCGCCGGTGGCGGCGCTGAAACGTCGCAAGAAGGTGCGTTCGCTCATCAGCGCCCGGGCCGCCAGGTCGCTCACCGTCAGCGGCTCATGCAGGCGCTCCCGAGCCCATTGCATGACCTGCGACAGGTCGCTGCGCGGGGTGCGGCTGACCGGAGCCGGAATGAACTGGGCCTGGCCGCCGGTACGCTGGGGCGACATCACCAGGCGTCGGGCCACGCTGTTGGCCACCCGAGTGCCAAAGTCCCGGGCCACCAGGTGCAGGCAGGCATCGATTCCGGCGGCGCTGCCGGCAGACGTGATCAGTTGGCCGGCGTCCACATAGAGCACGTCCGGGTCCACCCAGATGTCCGGGAAGCGCTCGGCCAGCTCTTGGGTGTAGCGCCAGTGGGTGGTGGCGCCCAGGCCGTTGAGCAGGCCGCTGGCCGCCAGAGCGAACACCCCCGAGCAGATCGACAGCAGCCGCGCGCCGCGCTGGTAGGCCCGGCGCAGGGCTTCCATCAGCTCGGGCGGCGGCGCCTGGTCGCGGCTGCGCCAGCCGGGAATGATGATGGTCCGGGCCTGCTCCAGCAGTTCCAGGCCGCCATCGGCCAGTATCCGGATACCGCCCGCAGCGCGCATCGGCCCCGGGTCCACGGCGACGATGCAGTGCTCATACCAGGGAAAATCGAACTCCGGCCGGGCCAGGCCGAAGATTTCCACGGCGATGCCGAATTCGAAGGTGCAAAGGCCGTCGTAGGCCAGGATCGCGACCAAACCGGGAGGATTGTGCATTTGGCGGAAAGTTACCAGTGGGTGTCCGGAGCGCCACTTTAACGCGGTGGGGCAGGGCCGATAAAGTTCTTCCCATCTTAATCGCGACGTTCTGGAGACGCCCATGACCAGCCTGGTCCGCAGCATTGCCGCCGCCCCTTCGGCCATTGCCCTGATGCATTTTTGCAACCGCCTGACCTTTGAAACCGACTGTTCTGACGTCTACAGCAGCCAGGAGGCCGGTGAAGTGGATTTTGTCCTGGTGGATGTGCGGGGCCCCGAGGCCTTTGCCCGCGGCCATGTCCCCGGGGCGATCAATCTGCCCGGGCACTTGCTCACTGTCGAACAGCTGGCCGATTATCCCCGCGATACCCTGTTCGTGGTGTATTGCGCCGGTCCTCACTGCAACGGCGCGAACAAGGCGGCGGTCAAGCTGGCGGCCCTGGAATACCCGGTCAAGGAGATGATCGGTGGGGTCACCGGCTGGCTCGACGAGGGCTTCGAGCTCAGCACCGGGCAACCGCGCAGCGAGGGGCCGGATCTGTCCTGCGCCTGCTGAGGGGCCACTGCGCTGGCGGCGGCCCCAGGCTGCGGCTAGCGCAGGATGTGTCGGTAAAAATGGTCCGTTCTGAGGCGAACGTCGGGTGGTTCAGGGACAAACGCACCACGCCGGGGCGAGGGGGAGGGCGCAGAATCGCGGCTGCATGTTTTTTATAAGTATTTGTCGCATAAACACAATTTGCTTCCCGGGAGCCGCTCTAGACTGCTGGCCACTTCGATTTGCCCATAATCGAAACCAGCCAATAAAAGTCTCCGCCTCCTGGAGTTATAAATGAATAAGTTTGCGCTGTTTGGTGCCTTGGCACTGTCGCTGTTTTCCCTGACCGCTTCGGCCGATGAGGCCAAGCCGATCCGTATCGGTATCGAAGCCGGCTACCCACCGTTCTCGATGAAGACGCCCGACGGCAAGCTCACCGGTTTCGACGTGGACCTGGGCGATGCCCTGTGTGAGCAGATGAAGGTCAAGTGCACTTGGGTCGAGCAGGAGTTCGACGGCCTGATCCCGGCGCTGAAGGTGAAGAAGATCGACGCCATCCTGTCGTCCATGACCATCACCGACGATCGCAAGAAGAACGTCGATTTCACCATCAAGTACTACCACACCCCGGCGCGCTTCGTGATGAAGGCCGGCACCACGGTCAAGGACCCGCTGACCGAGCTCAAGGGCAAGAAAGTCGGCGTACTGCGCGCCAGTACTCATGACCGTTTCGCCACTGAAGTGCTGGTGCCGGCCGGCATCGACCTGGTGCGCTACGGTTCCCAGCAGGAAGCCAACCTGGACATGGTGTCCGGTCGTGTCGACGCGCTGCTGGCGGACTCGGTCAACCTCGACGACGGTTTCCTGAAAACCGACGCCGGCAAGGGCTTTGCCTTCGTCGGTCCCGAGTACAACGATCCGAAGTACTTCGGTGGCGGTGCCGGCATTGCCGTGCGCAAGGGCGACAAGGAGCTGGCAGAGAAATTCAACACGGCCATCACCGAGATCCGCGCCAACGGCAAGTACAAGCAAGTGCAGGACAAGTACTTCGACTTTGATGTCTACGGCGAGTAAGCCGCAGGCTGCAAAGTTTGGGTAAAAAAGGTGGCGCCCGTGATCCGGTCGCCACCTTTTTTGTGCGCCACTGTTTTATTCTGCGCCACGCCTTTTTTGATCCCTGGAGCCACTATGCAACGCATCGACCATTCCTTGCCCTGGGGCCACCTGGGCACTGCGCGCCAGCTCAGCGTGTTTCGCTTCGGCAGCGGTGGCCGCAAGGTGTACATCCAGGCCAGCCTGCACGCCGATGAACTGCCGGGCATGCGCACCGCCTGGGAGCTGAAGCAGCGCCTGACGGAACTGGAGCGCCAGGGGCGTTTGCAGGGCGTGATCGAACTGGTGCCGGTGGCTAACCCCATCGGCCTCGACCAGCAGGTTCAGGGCAGTCACCTGGGGCGTTTCGAACTGGGCAGCGGCAAGAACTTCAACCGTGCCTTCGTCGAGCTCAGTGGTCCGGTGGGCGACTTGATCGGCAAGCAACTGGGCGCTGATGCCGCCGTCAATATCGCCTTGATTCGCCGCACCATGGTCCAGGTGCTGGATGAGCTGCCGGCTCCGGCCTCGCAGCTGCAAGCCCTGCACCGGTTGTTGCTGCGCCATGCCTGCGACGCCGATATCACCCTCGACCTGCATTGCGATTTCGAAGCGGCGATCCACCTCTATGCCTTGCCCCAACACTGGCCGAAGTGGCAGTCCCTGGCGGCGCGTCTGAAGGCTGGAGTGGCGTTGCTTTGCGAGGATTCCGGCGGCAGCTCTTTCGACGAATCCTGCTCCTCGCCCTGGCTGCGCCTGGCCCGGGACTTTCCTCAGGCGGCGATTCCCCCGGCCAACCTGGCCGCCACCCTGGAGCTGGGCAGCATGGGCGATACCCGGGTCGAGCAAGCGCGAGCCAACTGCGAGGCCATCCTCGGCTTTCTGGCCGAGCAGGGCCTGATCAGTGGCCAGTGGCCCGCTGCACCGGATCAATGCTGTGAAGGCATGCCTTTCGAAGGCACCCAATACCTGTTCGCCCCGCACCCCGGAGTGGTCAGTTTTCTGCGCGATGCCGGCGAGTGGGTGGAGCGCGGCGACGCCCTGTTTGAAGTGGTGGACCCCTTGAACGACAGGGTCAGCACCGTGCGTGCCGGCACCAGCGGCGTGCTCTTTGCCCTGGACCGCGGGCGCTACACCCAGCCGGGCATCTGGCTGGCCAAGGTGGCCGGCCGTGAGGCGATTCGCGCCGGCAAGCTGATCAACGACTGAACCGCCAGGGGCGACGCTGACGAGGCGCAGTAACTGGGTTGCCAGGGAACGCTCGGCTACGTCGGCCCTCGATCCGCCATCGCGCCCTTCGCCGGCAAGCCGGCTCATACAGTAGATGTGTCCATGTCCCGAGTGTCCGTGTCTATCCGCCTGCTGTTCACCCTGTGCCTGCTGGCGGCCAGCTTCAATCACCTGCGCGCCGCCCTGGACCATGGGTTGCTCTGGGACTATGGCTACGGCGCCGACACGCCCCTGGCCAGCCGGGCCTTCTGGGGCGCCCTGAGCTTTTTCGATCCGCTGGCGGCGTTGCTGCTGTGGGTGCGCCCGCGCTGGGGGTTGGTGCTGACCCTGGCGATCATCGTGCTGGACGTCGTGCACAACAGTTTCTATGTGGCGGCCCACAGCCAGTGGCTGGAAACCTTCTACCTGTCTCAGGTGGGGTTCGGGCTGGCGGTGCTGGTGCTGCTGCCTTTGGCCTGGAGGGGGCTGGGCTCACCCCCTGAGTCGAAGCGGGTCTACTGACCGAGGATGTGCTTCATCAGCGCCGCATGGCCGGCCTTGTCCGCGGCCCGGGAAATCACCTGGATCACCGCCATGCGGGTGCCGGAGCCGGCGATCAGGGTCGAGTTCAGGGTCTGGCCGCCGCCCTGGGTCGCGGTGCTGTCGATCTGCCGCACACCGAGGCCCTTGAGGGTCATGCTCTTTTCACTTTGCTTGCTGAAGTCCGGCAGCGCTGCGGCCTGTTGCGACAGGAACCCGCTGACCGCGGCATCGAGAAAGGCGCTGTCGTTGTCCTTGACCTGAGTACCGTTGGGAATGCTGTTCTGCGCGGCGATCACCACGGTGCGGGTGGTGGCGTTGGAATACAACGTGCCGCTGGCTCCCGCGGTGCCGTCGGCCTCGCTGCCGGCTGGCAGGGCCGAGGCGCTGAAGCCCTTGGGCAGGGTGAAGGACAGCTTGCCGTCGAGCATCGAGACTTTTTCTCCCGGCGCCGCTTTGGCCGTGGACTTGTCGGCGGCAACCGCGTTCAGCGCACCGAAGCCCGCCACTGCGGCGAACACCAGGACCAGGGCTTTTCTAGCGAAGGATGACATGCACAATCTCCAGGCATGGGATCAAGGGGGCGCATCATCCCACGGTCGTTACAGAAGGCTCCAGAAGGATTTTTCGTGGTGGATCAATGACTGCAAGCTGTTTCGGTTCTTGAGGTTTACAAGACACCGAACAGTGGCAATCGGTTTTCTCCTTCTCGGGGAGCTGGTTACGTATTGACCGGCCAAGTGCCGCGCCGAACCATCTCTTTGACTCGATCTGCGCCATTGGCACGAACTAGAAGTTCCAGCCTGGCCTTTTCGATGTCCTCAGCGCTCCACAACTCGGTTGCCATCGTGGCCTTCTCATGGGACCAGCCATTGTCGTAGTGACGCACCACATACTGCTGCTGGTACTCCCACATTTCAGTGCCAGGAATGGGCGTCACGATAAACGGGTTGGCGTAGGCCATTCCCGCACCCATTAGGCTGACCGCGTAGTCGGTGGTTCTTTCTATCAATTCCAGGCTTTCGATAAACGGTTTGGCGCCCGGAGTGGCGGGTGGATTGACAAAGCCCAACATGAAACCGCCAGTGACTTGGATGCCGTGCGCGGTGAATATCTCGATGATTTCAAAGGTGGCTTGCTGAATCGCGTTGAAGCGCGACTTGTTGGAGTTGATCAGGCTTTCCTCGTTGGCACTCTCCACCGCGAGGTAGATGTTGTAGCAGCCGTTTTCGGCAATCGAGCGAATGAACTGCCGGGCTGTCAGTCCGCCCTTGATCGCGGCGATGACGTTGCGGTATTGCGGACTTTTCAGTTCCTGATCATCCAGCTCAGCGAGGAAGCGCTCTCCTTTGTGTAGCAGCACCAGATTGAACAGGCTCAGACCACCTTCTTCGACCCAGGGCAGGTTGTGTTTTTTCAGCAGGCGTCCCACTTCCATGGCATACAGCGGATCGTGCATCAGGTGGTCGTCCTCGATCAGTACCTCGCTCACGCCCTGACTGACCAGGTCCGCCAAGTGCAGGTCGAACCAATCCAACCCCAGGGCACGCCATGGGCCGTTGATCTTGGGTATGTAGCAGAAGTTGCAGTTCACATTGCAGCCAATGGTGGAGAAAATCTGTGCCCAGGCGCCATGTTTGTGCACCCGAGCGCCGGAGGAGTGATAGGGCTGCAGATAGTGGTTCATATCCAGGAAACTGAAGTCGGGCAAGGGCATGACCCCAAGACGCTCCTCCAGACCCTGGCGGCCAGGGACAATGCTCAAGTAGCTGGATTTGCGCGACGGGCGAACCAGTTGTCCCTGCTGGCCACGATAGGCGACCCCCGGAACTGCATGAATGTCGCCGCCGTCATGGCTTAAGGCGTCGAGCAACAGGGTGAAGGCCCGGTCTGCTTCATTGATCAGGACAAAATCAAATGCGGAGTCCAGCAGCGCGTTCTGCCAATCGCCGCTGGAGTGCGCGCCGCCTGTCACCAGTACCAGGTTGGGATCAATGGACTTGACCAGATCCGCCAGCGCCCGAGCGTTGCCCCATTGCACGGTGTAGTTGCACTGGATGCCGACGATATCGGGTTGTGCCGTCTCGATGATGGTGCGCATCTGCTCATCGCTCAGGCCGTAGCGCAGCAGGTGTCCCTGATCGACTTGCACCAGGGGGGATTCCTGTTCCCAGCCAGCGAAGGGGGCGTCGATGATCTGTACGTCGTAACCCGCGCGCCTGGCCACTGTAGCGATGCGCAGCAGGCCGATGGGAGTACCTGCACGCTTCATCACTTCAAAGGTATCGATGCCGATTTGGGTGAATGCGCTGTCCTTCGGTGCCGGTTCGACCAGGCGCGTGTAGGGCGGAACGAATAGCAGCACTCTTGGGGCTTCGCCATGGGATCGGCGGCGCGTGGCGCTATGGCTGGTCGTTCTGGAGGGGAGACCCAAATTCTGAAGTGTCGCTCTGGTGGGGGCTACCGAAAAAATCGGGCCAGCACGATCGAGCCTCTCAGCCCCTTGGGAGGCAATCAGATGCATTTTTTTGAGTTCCTTGTGGGTTCAGAGAGTCAGGTGTCGCCGGTGCGCCGGTGTGAGGTGGCGATCACTGCTCCAGCGATGATGAGTAGCGCCGGGATCAGCAGGATCGGGTTGGCGTGGGTTTGGCCGACCAGAATCAGCAGCAGGGTGGAAAATAGCGGGGCTAGATAGGAAAGCGCGCCGAGACTTGCCAGGTTGCCGTGTTTGGTCGCGTGATCCCATGCAAAGAACGCCAAGCCAACCGGGCCCAGTCCAAGGCCGACGATCGCCAGCCATTGCCCGGAGTCAGGCTGAACCGTGCTCTCAAAGGCTAGGTGACAGAGCGATCCGGCTAGCGCCACCAGGCCGCAGATTGCCCCGATGATGCTGCTGGGAACGTTGCTGAAGCGTCGATTGATCACCGAGTAACCTGACCAGACCAAGGCACAGAACAAGGCGGCCATATAGCCGGCGATCGGCATGCTGGCCACGCCGGACTGTGATCGTTGCTGCATGATGAACGCTGTGCCAGCAAGTCCCAGGAGTGCTCCCAGCAGTTGTCGCGGGCGCAGTCGCTGGCCGCCACTGACACCGGCCAGCAAGACGATCAGCAGGGGCCAGAGGTAGGCAATCAGGCTGGCCTCGGCCGGGGGCGCGGCCTTGAGGGCGAAGAAATACAGCGCGTGATAGCCAAAGATTCCCAGAAAGCCTGTAGCCCATACTTTCCATGGCTGACGCCAGCCTTGAAAGCCCGCTGCGCCTCGCAGCCCGAGAATGACCAGGCTGGCCAGAAAGGCTACGGCAAAGCTCAAAGCCAGCAACTCAAAAGGCGGGATGCCTGACGTCAGAGTGGTGAGCAAGGCCAGGCAGGACCACAGAAACACGGCAATCACCCCAATGGCGGTTGCCGAGGCGGCAGATCTTGGGGGTGTGAGCGTTTTGGTAGACGTCGTTGCTTGTGTCATGGGTCCCGCCCGATGAGCGTTTCGAAGCGGGGATGATAGGAAGGACGGTCGGTCGGGTATTGGCCTGTGCTGCCTAATACTTGTTCCAGGCTGCATGTTTCAGCAGGTTATGGTGCGCCTTCGAGCCGATGCCGGTGTCAGGTTGCGGTTTTTTTTCAGCGCATGGTTCAAGGCGCTCTGGTCTGCGTAACCCACTCGATGAGCAATTTCCGTGATCGACAGTCGAGTATCGCGCAGCAGGTCAATGGCCAAGTCCAGGCGCAGCCGCGTCACATGGGCAAAAGGCGTGGTTTTCAGGTGTTGCTCGAAGAGTATGTACAAGCGTCGTTCGCTGGTGCCTGAGATTCGGGCTATTTCAGAGGCTGTCAGATGAGTGTCCAGATTGTTTTCGATATGGGTCAGGGCCCTGGCCAGGGTGAACTGTCCGTGGTCAGGGGTGTGGCTGTGGGGCTGGACCAGAGACGACATCAACAAAGTACTCCAGGATTGAGCCACCTCAGGTGAGCTGGTCAGCAATGGAACGCTGCGTGTGGCGTAGTCAAGCAGGTGACGAATCTCCGGTCTTACCGGAAAGAAGCTTTTTTCGTTGAGCCTCTTGATGGTTTCAGCTTCGAACTTTTGGGTGCGGGGCGATGAAAGCGGAACATCAAGGACCAGGAAAGTATTTGCGGTACTGGCGGAAAAGGTATGAGAGCAACCTGCTGGGATGATCACGCCCTGGCTCCAGTCGACTTTGCCGCCACGGCCATCGACCTCTATCTCCATGGAGCCTGATTGCGGCAGCACGATCTGGTGATAGTCGTGGTCATGCAGCTCAATCTGGCCGGAGTAGGATCGCAAGGCCAATGAAGCCTTTGGGGTTTCTATGTTGCTCATCACACTCTTCCATAAGACTGACGACGCATGATGCATGAGTGCCTGAGTTCGGCGCCAGTCTCTGTATGCCGAGGTTTTGTGCCGGTTTGTTTGCGGTTTAAGGATGTTGTCTGGCGGCGCAACTGATGGTGCTTCGCGCCAACAGGCGCTTGCTTAAACCCAGCACCAGCATTGACACCGCCACTGCCAATCCAAAGGCGAGCATTCCCAGTTTCGGCAGGGCCAGGGCCAGTACCAGGCAGAACGCCGCAAAGGAATACAGGCCGGTGCTCAGCGAGCGCAGCAGCACGGTGGTGAAGGCCACGCCGTGACTCTGGTGGGAGAACACCGCCAGCACGCTGCCGAGCACCGGAAAGACTGCGAGCATGCCGCTCCAGCGTTCGCCAACGGTGCTGGCCAGCAAGGTGACCGCCAGGGTCAGCAGGGCCCCGGCGAGCATGCGGTAGACCAGCTTGTCCGACTGGGTGCCGGGCAGGGCGGGCACAGTCTTGACCCGGGGAAACACCCGGGGCGCCAGCAACAGGGCGCTGGCGGCACAGAAAATCGAGAACCCCAGGGAGGGCGGGACCTGGGCGATCACGCTGGCCAGCAGCACCCAGACCAGGGTGGCGATGCTCAGGGCTCCAGGCCAGGCCAGGGTCTGCGCGGCATGGGTGTAGGCAACGCTGAAAGCGATCATGGCGAACAATGCCGAGAGGGCAGCCACTGCGGCGTGGGTGGCGAACACCGGACCTTGCTCCAGGGCCAGAAACAGCAGGATCGGCCCCACCACCACGGGAAAACCCGCAAGCCAGCTGGCAACATTCGGCCCCCAGCGCTTGCTCGCCAGGGAAATCAACAGCAGGAATCCGGGAACTGTCAGCAGTTTCAACAGCAGCATGGGGGACTCGGTGGATGAACGGTGCGCCACCCTAGCATCCAACCCGGCATTTGGCGCGTATCTGGCACGTGTATCTGGCAAAAAGCGAAGCATCGGAGAGAGCAGGGTGGTGCGGGGTTTTCTTGTACGAAACATTGAGGCTGAATCGGTTTTTGAGCTTTTTGTACAAGTATTTACGGGTTTTATCGGGTTTTTATCGATAAAAGTTGTACAAAAATGAAATTCTCGTATAGGTTTTTCAGTGTGAGATGAGGTGATCACTGGCCAGTTTTAGCTGTCCAGGCTGTCACTCTCCACACTTTGGGGTTCCCGAGGTCAAGCCCTGGTGGAATCAGGGCTGGGCCAGTTGTGTGGTTGGTCACCTCGGGGCCCTTTTTTTCCCCTTGGCGCGTGCAAGGATTTGCCCGCCTCATTCACTTTGCGGAACCTGTGCGCCATGTACGATCCTCTCTCCGAGCATTTCCACTGCATTCTTCAGGGGCTGGGTGAAGATCCATCCCGCGAGGGCCTGCGGGATACCCCGCAGCGAGCGTCAAAGGCCTTGCGTTATCTGTGTCACGGTTACGACACCAGCCTCGAAGAGTTGGTCAACGGCGCGTTGTTCAGCTCCACCAGCGACGAGATGGTGATGGTTCAGGACATCGAGCTGTATTCCCTGTGTGAGCACCATCTGCTGCCCTTCATCGGTCAGGCCCATGTGGCTTACATCCCCACCGGCAAGGTGCTGGGGCTGTCCAAGGTGGCGCGGATCGTCGACATGTATGCGCGACGCCTGCAGATCCAGGAAAACCTGACCCGGCAGATTGCCGAGGCGGTCCAGGAAGTGACCGGGGCGGCCGGGGTGGCGGTGGTCATCCAGGCGCGGCACATGTGCATGATGATGCGCGGGGTCGAGAAGCAGAACTCGCTGATGAACACCTCAGTGATGCTCGGGGCCTTTCGCGACTGCGCCAGCACCCGCCAGGAATTTCTCCAGCTATTGCCCAGGCGGTCTTGAATGAACAGCATCCGGCGAGTGCTCGCGGCGCGGTTGTTGTGGCTGCTGGTGTTGTTCAGCGCCACCGCCAGTGCCGGCTGGCAAGAGTCGCTGCCCAATGCACGGCTGCTGGGCAGCGGTGAGTTCAGCTGGTTCGGCTTCAAGGTCTACAACGCGCGGCTCTGGGGCACGGCCTTGCCGTTGACGGCCGACAGCCCCTTTGCCCTGGAGCTGACTTATCGGCGCACGATCCGCCGTGACGAGCTGGTGCAGACCAGCCTGGATGAGATCCAGCGTTTGTCCGGCACTGCAGTCAGCCCGGAGCAACTCAAGGATTGGCAGGCGCAGATGCAGCGCGCCTTTGTCGATGTCGAACCGGGCCAGCGCATTACCGGGGTGTTCCTGCCCGGTCGCGGGGTGCAGTTCTTTGTCGACCAGCGCTTGCAGCACGTGGTCGACGACGAGGCCTTCGCCCGAGCGTTCTTTGCCATCTGGCTCGACCCGCGCACCCGCAATCCGCAGTTGCGCGCACAACTGCTGGGCCGATAGCGGGCGCAGCACAGGAGATGTTCCATGTTCAAGAAATACTTGCTGATGCTGTGTCTGGGCCTGGTTGCTTGCAGCGACACCGACGTCAAGCAGTACCGTGACCAGAAGCCCGAGCTGGAACTGCGGCAGTTCTTCAGTGGCCGGGTCGAGGCCTGGGGCCTGTTCCAGAAGCGCTCCGGTGAAGTGATCAAGCGCTTCCATGTGCAGATCAACAGCCGCAGCGAAGGCGAGAAACTCATCATGCATGAGGACTTTACCTATAGCGATGGCACCCGCCAGACCCGGATCTGGACCCTGGTCCCGACGGGACCCGGCCTGTGGCGCGGGACCGCCGACGACGTGGTCGGCGAGGCCCGGGGCGAAGTCTCCGGCAATGCCCTGCGCTGGCGTTACGTGCTCAACCTGCCGGTGGATGGCACCACCTATCAGGTGCATTTCGATGACTGGATGTACCTGTTGGACGAAAACACCCTGGCCAATCGTTCCTACATGACCAAGTTCGGTTTCGAGCTGGGGCAGGTGACCCTGTTCTTCCGCCGTCAGCCCGGCTGAGGCGCGCTGGCCGGCTCCGGACCCAGGACGGGTCGTCGAGAAAGCGCCCGCGATGGTCGGGGCTGGGCAGCAGGCAGACGTCATGCCGGCCGAACCAGCGGTAGCGGTTGCCGGCGATACGGTCGTAGCCCCAGTCCCGCAGTGGCCGGGGAATCCAGCGCAGCAGGCGCAGCCAGCACCAGGGGGCAGGCAGTTGCGCCATCAGGCGGATAAAGGCCTCGGAGCGTTGCGACAGCCCCTGGTCTTCGATCAGCAGCACGCTGTCGAACTGCTCGGTGGGCTGGCCGAACCATTTCAGCAACGCCTGGCCCTGGGGCGATTGCATCGATGCCAGTTTGATACGCCGCTGGCGGTCGTGGCGGATGACGAAACGCACCGAGGCATTGCACAGCTTGCACACGCCATCGAATAGCAGTACCCGGTCGCCGGGTTGCAGGAAGGGGGGCTGGGTGTCGGGTTCGGGGAGTGTCGCAGCGCTGTTCACGGGGTCACCTTGGGCGGGAAATCGATACCTGCAGCAGGCGTCGCAAGGAGCAGGAGTGGCAGCAGCATACTCGCCTTCAGGATGAGAATTCAGGCTTGGGTGGCTGTGCTGAAACCTCTAAGCTGAGCCCTTGCGTCAATTCGTCGTGGAAATCCCCGTGAAATTCAGCCTACCGAAAATAGCCACCGCCCCCTTTTGTCCGCCGGAGGTGGCGGGCTCCGTGTCCGTCGATCCCGGCGCTTCGCTGTTCAAGCGCCTGCTGCGTTTTGCCGGCCCCGGGTTGCTGATTTCCATCGGCTACATGGACCCGGGCAACTGGGCCACCGCCATCGAGGCGGGGTCGCGCTATGGCTACAACCTGCTGTTCGTGGTGTTGCTGGCGAGCCTGGCGGGGATGGCGGTGCAATGCCTGTGCTCACGCCTGGGCATCGCCACCGGGCGCGACCTGGCGCAACTGTGCCGGGAGCGCTACAGCCGCCGTTCGGCCCGGGCCCAGTGGCTGGCGGCCGAGGTGTCGATCATCGCCACCGACCTGGCCGAAGTGCTGGGATGTGCCCTGGCGTTCCACCTGCTGCTGGGGGTGTCCCTGAGCACCGGGATTGTCATCACCGCTTTCGATACGCTGTTGGTCCTGGCCTTGCAGAACCGCGGTTTTCGCCGGCTGGAAGCGATCATGCTGGCGCTGGTGGCGACCATCGGCGTGTGCTTCTTCATTGAACTGCTGCTGATCAAACCCTATTGGCCGGACGTAGCCCGGGGGTTCACCCCGTCGCTCTCGGCCATCAGCGATGCCGCACCGCTGTACCTGGCGATCGGCATCCTTGGTGCCACGGTGATGCCCCACAACCTCTACCTGCACACCTCGGTGGTGCAGACCCGCTTGATCGGCCAGGACCGGGCCAGTCGCGCCGACGCCATCAAGCTGGCGCGCATCGACACCATCGGCTCCCTGGCCCTGGCGCTGCTGGTGAACGCGGCGATCCTGATCCTCGCCGCCGCGGCCTTCCACAACACCGGCCACAGCGACGTGGTGGAGATCCAGGATGCCTACCATCTGCTCGACCCACTGGTGGGCGGAGCCCTGGCCAGCGTGCTGTTCGGCGTGGCGCTGCTGGCCTCGGGGCAGAGTTCGACCTTCACCGGGACCATTGCCGGGCAGGTGATCATGGAGGGCTACCTGAACCTGCGGATTCCCTGCTGGCAGCGACGCCTGATCACCCGCGGGCTGGCGCTGATTCCGGCGTTCATTGGCGTCTGGCTGCTGGGGGATGGCGCAGTGGGCCAACTGCTGGTGTTGAGCCAGGTGGTGCTGAGCCTGCAACTGCCGTTTGCCCTGTACCCGCTGATCCGCATGACCAACGACCGGCGCCTGATGGGCGAGTTCGTCAACCGTTGGCCGACGCGATGGCTGGCCTGGAGCCTGTTCGCCGTCATCAGCGCAGCCAACGCCTGGCTGATTGCTCAACTCTTCCTGTAGAAGCCGGCTGGCCGGCGAAGGGGCCGCTGAGTCTTGTGCAGGTCTTGCCGACGCTTTCGCTGGCAAGCCAGCTCCTACGGTTACGGGGCGGGTGCGCGGCGGTCCCAATAGGGCTCGGGGCCGAATTTCTCGACGAAGAAGTCGATCACCGTCCGCACTTTCAGCGAGAGGCGCCGGCTGCCAGGCCAGAGGGCGGCAATTTGCTGCGGCTCGAGGCTGGTGGCCACGTCGAAGCCTTCGAACAAGGCCACCAGGCGGCCTTGATGCAGGGCCTCGCCAATCAGCCAGGAAGGAAACATCACCAGCCCCAGGCCCTGTTCGGCTGCCTGGGTCAGGGTGTCGGCGTGGTTGCCGGTCAGGGGGCCCTTGACGCTGTAGGGCGTCCAGTCTTCCCGGCCCCGGCGAAAGAACCAGCGCTGCTGGCCGGTTTCGCCCTTGTAGGCCAGGCACTGGTGCTGCTGCAACTGCTGCGGGTGCTGTGGCGTGCCATGACGTTCCAGATAGGCGGGGCTGGCCGCCACCCGGTAGCGCTGCGGGGCCAGCAGGCGTGCCTGCATCGAGGAATCTTCCAGGGTGCCGATGCGAAACAGCAGGTCGGTGCCGTCCTGCAAAGGATCGATGTAGTTGTCGGTCTGCTGGATGTCCAGTTGCAGCTTGGGGTAGCGGCCCAGTAGCTCGCCCAGCCAGGGCGACAGGTGCCGCTGGCCAAACACTACCGGGGCATTGATCCGCACCAGCCCGGCGGGTTCGTCCTGCTGTTCCTGCAGCGCCTGTTCGGCTTCTTCCCATTGCGCCAGCACACGCCGCGCATGGTGGCCCAGCAAGCGCCCGGCCTCGGTGGGGCTGACGGCGCGGGTGTGGCGATAAAGCAACTGCTGACCCAGGGCCTGTTCCATGAGCTGGATCTGCCGCGAGATGGACGAAGGCGCCAGCCCCTCGCGGCGTGCCACGGCGGAGAAACTGCCCTGGTCGAGCACCGCGATGAACAGGCGCAGGGCCTTGAAACCCAGGTCGTTGAAGCCTTGCATGGGAAATCCTTGCTGTGCGTTTTACGCAAAGGTGTTGTCGGCATGCTCCCATTTATCGCAAAGAGGGCGCAATCGATAATGCCCGCCATTCCTTGATCCCCAAGCAGGTGTTGCATGTCTTCCAATGTGTTAGATCCAGCGCTGCCGACCCCGGCGGCCCAGGTTGAACCCCGCGCTGGCTGGCAGCGCTTGATGTTGTTGCCCCTGGTGATTCTGGCGGGCATGGGCCTGTCGGTGGAGGCCGGCTTGCTCGGCCCGCTGGGCGCCCAGGTCGGGCATTTGTGGGCGACCTTGAGCATCTTCGGCGTGGGCACGGCATTGCTGTTTCTGCTGCTGTTGTTCAGCGGTCCGCAGCCGGGGCCGGCCTTCAGCCAACTGCCGCGCTGGCAATTGCTCGGCGGGGTGCTGGGACCGATCTACGTGGTGGTGCTGACTTTGGCCACGCCCCATATCGGCATTGCCATGACCATGATCGCGATCCTCTCCGGGCAGGTGGGCAAGAGCGTGCTGATCGACCATTTCGGTTGGTTCGGCAGCGCCCGCAAGCCGGTCAATGGCGAACGCTGGCTGGCCCTGGTGCTGATTGTCGTGGCCCTGATCCTGATCGCCCGAGGTTGAACATGAACCTGATTCTTTTGCTGGTCCTGGTGGTGGCTGCGGGTGCGGTGCTCAGTGTGCAAGCGGCGATCAATGGCCGCCTGGGTGAAAGTGTGGGGGTGTTGCGCAGCAGCCTGCTGACCTTTGCTGTGGGCGCCCTGATCACCGGGCTGCTGATTGTGTTTTTCCAACCCCCTCAGGCCATGAGCCTGTTGCAGGCGCCGAAATGGCAACTGACTGGCGCGCTGTTTGGCGTGGTCTACATGCTGGTGATGGTCGGCGCGGTGCCCCGGGTCGGCACCGCGGTGGCCACGGTGGCGGTGATCCTCGGACAACTGGGCATGGGCATGCTGATCGACAACTTCGGCTGGTTCGGCAACCCGGCCATCGAGCTGTCACCCCACCGCGTGCTGGCGATGCTGTGCCTGGCCCTGGCGTTGCTATTCATGTACCGGAGCCGCACACCGCAAGCCGTGAGTGGCAAGCCACGAGCTTGAAGCTTGGCGCTTAGCTCAGCGCGTCTTCCAGCACCTCGATCCAGTGGCGGACCGGGGTGCGGCCGGCACTGTCGAGGTGGATCTGGCAACCGATGTTGGCGGTGGCGATCAACTCCGGCTGGCCGCTTTCCAGAGCCCGCAGCTTGTCGTCCCGCAGTTGTCGGGCCAGGGTCGGCTGGGTCAGGGAGTAGGTGCCTGCCGAGCCACAGCACAGATGGCTGTCAGGCACCGTGGTCAGGTTGAATCCCGCTCGCTGCAACAGCGCTTCCACGGCGCCGCCGAGCTTTTGCCCGTGCTGCAGGGTACAGGGGCAGTGGAAGGCCAGACGCTGTTCGCTGTGGGCGCCGAGCTGCTCCAGGGGTTCGGCGCGCAACACTTCCACCAAGTCCCGAGCCAGGGTGCTGACCTGCCGGGCCTTGTCGCGGTAGGCCGGGTCATGGGCCAGCAGGTGCTGGTAATCCTTGATGAAGGCACCGCAGCCGCTGGCGGTCTGGATGATCGCCTCGGCGCCCTGTTGCAGGTGCGACCACCAGGCGTCGATGTTGCGCCGGGCGCGCTGCAGGCCGGCTTCCTGGGCGTCCAGGTGATAGTCCACGGCGCCGCAGCAGCCGGCCTCGGCGACCGGCTGCACGCTGATGCCCAGGCGATCGAGGACTCGCGCCGCCGCGGCATTGGTATTGGGCGACAGCCCCGGTTGCACGCAGCCTTCGAGCAACAGCACGCGCCGTGCATGGCGCAGGGGCGGACGCGGCTTGGCGCTGGGCAACTGGCGCGGCAGCTTGTCCTGCAGCGCCTGGGGCAGCAGCGGACGCAGGCGGCTGCCGCCCTGGATCAGGGCCTTGAACAGCTGCGGGTTGGCACTCAGCGCTCGCAGTCCGCGGCGCAGCAGTTGCTGGCCGGCGGGCCGGGGCAGGGCGGCATCCACCACGGCGCGGCCGATGTCCAGCAGGTGGTGATAATCGACCCCGGACGGGCAGGTGGTTTCGCAGTTGCGGCACGACAGGCAGCGGTCCAGGTGTTGCTGGACCTGTGCGGTGGCGGTGGCGCCTTCGAGCACCTGCTTGATCAGGTAGATGCGCCCTCGTGGGCCGTCCAGCTCGTCGCCCAGCAACTGGTAGGTAGGGCAGGTGGCGTTGCAGAAACCGCAATGCACGCAGCTGCGCAGGATGCGCTCGGCTTCGGCGGCCCGGGGCAGTTGCCGGGCCTCGGGGCTGAGGGTGGTCTGCATGGTCTAGAGCTCCGCGTAGAGTCGGCCGGGGTTGAAGATCCCTTGCGGGTCCAGCTGCGCCTTGAGCCGTTGGTGGTAGTGCAGCAGGGGCGGCGCCAGGGGCTGGAACGGACTGTCCTGCAGGCCGTGGCTGTAGCAGCTGGCGTGGCCGCCAACGGCGCTGACGGCGGCGCGGATCTCGCTGGCTGGCGCAGCGGTTTTCAGCCAGCGCTGGGCGCCGCCCCAGTCCAGCAGTTGTTCGCCGGGCACTGCCAGCAGCTGCGTGTTGTGCGGCAGCGACAGGCGCCACAGCGGCAGGCTGGGGTTGAAGAAGTCCAGTTGCTGTTCATTGAGCTGGCTCCAGTAGCCCGCGTCCAGGGGCTCGCCGCCCAGGCGTTCATGGGCGGCGGCCACCGAACCTGCGCTGCCTTCCAGGCGCAGGTGCAGGCGCTCGCCGTCGTGGCAGGCGGCGCTGATCGGCAAGGGCTGTTGGCCCCATTCGGCGAGCTTGGTCAGGGCTTGGCCGGGCGTCATTTCCAGGCTCAGGCTCAGGCATTGCCGGGGCTTGGGCAGGACCTTCAGCGAGACTTCGGTGATCAGCCCCAGGCAGCCGTAGCTGCCGGCCATCAGTCGCGACAGGTCATAACCGGCGACGTTTTTCATCACCTCGCCACCAAAGCGCAGGTGCTGGCCGCTGCCGCTGATGATCCGGGTGCCGAGGACGAAATCGCGCACCGCGCCGGCCCAGGGCCGACGCGGCCCGGACAGGCCGCGCCGGCCCAGGGCCGACGCGGCCCGGACAGGCCGCTGGCGAGCATGCCGCCCAGGGTGGCGCCAGCGCCGAACGATGGCGGCTCGCAGGGCAGCATCTGCCCGGCGGCCTCCAGGGTGGCGTGCAACTCACTGAGCGGAGTGCCGGCCCGGGCGCTGATCACCAGCTCCGTGGGGTCGTAGCTGACGATGCCGCGATGGCTGCGGGTATCGAGGATTTCCCCGGCGCATTCGCGGCCGAGAAAGGCTTTGCTGTTGGAGCCCTGGATACGCAACGGGGTGCTGTCCTGCAAGGCGTTGCGGACCTGTTCCAGCAGCGCGGCGCTGGCATCGCCGTCGGGTGGCGCCGTCATCAGAAGCGCTCCAGTTCGGGGAAGGGCAGTTGCCCATGATGGATATGCATGGCGCCGAATTCGGCGCAGCGTTGCAGGGTCGGGATGTTCTTGCCGGGGTTGAGCAGGCCGCCGGGATCGAAGGCGGCCTTGACCCCATGGAACAGCGCCAGCTCATGGGCGCTGAACTGGGCGCACATCTGGTTGATTTTCTCCCGGCCTACGCCGTGCTCGCCGGTGATGCTGCCGCCCACCGCCACGCACAGTTCGAGGATCTTGCCGCCCAGGGCCTCGGCCCGCGCCAGCTCGCCCGGCCGGTTGGCATCGAACAGGATCAGCGGGTGCATGTTGCCGTCCCCGGCATGGAACACGTTGGCCACCCGCAGTTGATGCTCGGCGGCGAGACGGGCAATGCCCCGTAACACCCCCGGCAGTTGGCGCCGGGGAATGGTGCCGTCCATGCAGTAGTAGTCCGGGGACAAGCGGCCCACCGCTGGAAAGGCGTTCTTGCGCCCGGCCCAGAAGCGCACTCGCTCGGCTTCGTCCCGGGCCAGGCGTACCTCGCTGGCGCCGGCGCGTTCCAGCACCTGGCGCACCCGCTCGCAGTCGTCATGCACATCGGCCTCCACCCCGTCCAGCTCGCACAGCAGGATGGCTTCGGCGTCCACCGGGTAGCCGGCGTGGATGAAGTCCTCGGCGGCGCGGATCGCCAGGTTGTCCATCATCTCCAGGCCACCCGGGATGATCCCGGCGGCAATGATGTCAGCCACGGCGCGGCCGGCGGCTTCTACTGAGTCAAAGGCCGCTAGCAGCACCTTGGCGATCGGCGGCTTGGGCAGCAGCTTGACCGTGACCTCGGTGATTACCCCCAACAGGCCCTCGGAGCCGGTGACCAGCGCCAGCAGGTCGAATCCCGGCGCGTCCAGGGCCTGACTGCCCAGGGTCATGGCTTGGCCGTCGACGCTGAGCATCTGCACCTGCAGCAGGTTGTGCACGGTCAGGCCGTATTTCAGGCAATGCACGCCCCCGGCGTTTTCCGCGACGTTGCCGCCGATGGAGCAAGCGATCTGTGATGAAGGATCGGGGGCGTAGTACAGGCCCAAAGGCGCCGCCGCTTGGGAAATCGCCAGGTTGCGCACCCCCGGCTGGAGCCTTGCGCAGCGGGCGGCCGGGTCGATCTGCAGGATGTCCTTGAAGCGCGCCATCACCAGCAGCAGGCCTTTTTCCAGGGGCAGGGCGCCTCCGGACAAACCCGTACCGGCCCCTCGGGGGACCACTGGCACCCGGTGCTCATGGCAGATCTGCAGCAAGCGCTGGACCTCGTGCAGATGCCGCGGCAGGGCCACCAGCATCGGTGTGGTGCGATAGGCACTGAGGCCGTCGCATTCGTAGGGCTTGAGCTGCGGCTCCTGGTCCAGCAGTTCCAGGTCCGGCAATTGGCTGCGCAAGGCCCGGATCAGGGCCTGCTTGTCGACGTCGGGCAGGGCGCCGTCGAGGGTTTCGTCATAGAGAATCGTCATGGGCGGTGAATGACCTTGGGTTGTTCTTGTCAGGTCGAGACAGCATGACCACGGCCTGCATCATTGGCTGGTCGGGCCAGGGTGGCCATCGGTCCATGCGGGCGCTGGCCGAATCACTTTAGTCGCTGTTGGCGTGGCGGGGGGGCTGGGTTGGCCTAGTCTTTGGAGTGCTCGCACCGTGCAGTGGCCGCCATTGTCTGAGGTGGCGCGGTGATCGAGTCCCCTGAAAGACTGATAAAAAGGAACCCTGCCATGTCCAATGAAACCTGCGCCTGTCCGGCCTGCACCTGCAAGCTGGGGCCCCATGCGATTGTCCGTCACGGCAAGCACTACTGCTGTCAGGCTTGCGCCGATCATCACGCCCACGGTGAGCCTTGTGCTTCCACCCAAGGGTGCAAATGCGCCCAAGGCGCCCACGGCTGAAGAGCGCAAACGGGTGGGGCTGCGGCTCCACCCGTTTGCGGCGGGCCTAGACCGAAGGCCGCCAGGTGACATTCTCGATACCGAACTTTTCCGCCATGGGCTTGCTGGTCTTCTTCACCCGTTCCCGGCCGAAACGGCCGATGCGGCCCACTCCCGCATCACAGCTTGCCCAGTGCCAGGCCTCGGCGTTGTCCATCTTTTCCTGGCGGATGATGAAGGACTTGGGAGCGCCGTGAAGGGTGTATTCGATGACGAAGAGTTTTGCGTTGTTCATAAAGCCTCTGTTCCTCCCTGTGATCCTTGAGTGATCCCCCGCAGGCGCAAAAATTCACTTTGATTGGCCGACTCTGGCGCCAACGGTCATGGCCCTGAGCGTGCGTTCACCGGCACGCCGGCTCCTGCGGGTTGCGGGTTGGCACGGATCAGGCTTCGGGGACGCCTTTTTCCCAGGTCGACCAGTTGTTGAGAATGTCCTGCACCAGCGGATTGCCGGCCCGGTAGAGGTTTTCCAGGGCCGGGACAAAGCCGCCCTGGTCGGCGTACTTGAGCAGGTTGTCCACTTCGCTGGCCCCTGGTGCCGGGCGGTCGAAGTCGGAACCGGCGCGTAGCACCGCTAGGCGCTGGATGTCCACCAGACCCTCGCGGCTGGCCCGCAGCAAGGCTTCGTAGGTGGAGTTGTCTTCCTGCTGGGTGGTGCAGTAGGTGCCTTTATTGTCAGTCAGCAGGCGGGTCCAGACTTCGGCCCGTTCGCTCAGGCGAGTACCGGAAAACCAGGTGTTGCCCGCCAGGGTGTCGCAGCGGGTCACCACCGGCGGCTGGTTGGCCGGGGCCTTGGGGTATTTCAGGCGCCAGGCCGCCGATTGCTGGCTTTCGCTCAAGGTCACCCGCTGGCTCAGGGCGAAGGCCTTGGCCTGGAGCTTGGGGTTGAGCTCGAAGACTTCGGTCTTGTAGTCCAGGGGCGGTTTTTCGTTCGGCCCCTTGGTGTTGATCCCCAGGTAACCGGTGGGCCAGTCCTTGGGCGCATCCCGGGAGTCGAGTTCCCACTGGGTGCCGAACTCCACCAGGTAATGAGCCCAGGCGGCGGTGCCGATGGTGCCGTGGTGCGGGCTGATGCCGGCGATCCCGGCAATCAGGAAATAGCTTTTGCGCAGGTCGAACTTCGGCGACAGGGCCAGCGCCAGGGTCGACGCCGCGGCATTGGTCTGGCCCATGCCGGTGGTCAACAGGCACACGTCCCGGTCATTGCAGCGAATGCTCGGATACTCCGCCGCCAGCCCCGGCACGCGAATCTCGCGCTTGAGCTCCAGGCGCTCGATCCAGTGCTGCGCTTCCGGCGCGAACATGCTGATCAGCACCACCTTGGGCTTGATTGGTGCCTCGTTGGCCCAGGCGCCGCCTGCCAGCAGAGCCCCCAGTCCCACTACCCACGAAACCTTTTTAATCCCACGCATACAACCTCCATGACTGCCGTTAACCGGCGCTTATCCTGCCTGATCCAGGTTGCAACTCATCGCAACCGTTCTTGTCTTGCCGTTTGCCGCTCGAAGCTTGCCTCAGCTTCTAGAACTGATACCCGACCCCGGCGTAATAGCCCCAGCCATTGGAGCGGGCACGGAACTCGCCATCGCCGAAATTCAGCACGCTGCCATCCTCCCAGTTGCCGCCGTTGTGGAAGTAACGGCCCACCAGGGTGAAGCGCAGGTGAGTGAAGGCGTACAGCAGCACGTTGGTGGCCACCGTGGCATTGGCGGTGCGCGCCGGGTTGTCCTTGTGCAGGTCGGAGCCGAAATCGAAATTGGTGAAGCCGATGTAGGTCAGCGAGGCGCCGTTGCTGTAGCTGTCGATGGGCACGATGTATTTGAGCTGGGCGCGGTAGCCGTCCCAGGAATACTCGTTGCTGGCGCCGTAGTTTTCCCACTGGTAGCGGCCGTAGAAGTTGGCCGAGAGATTGACCCGCGAATGGGTGTCGATGTCGGTGCCCAGGCCGCTGTACAGGGTGTTGGCGCGGTTGGCGGTGCGGCTGCCGTGGTCGTAGATCCAGTCGAAGGCCACATACCACTCCTTGATCGGCCCGATGGCCAGGCTGCGACCGGCCAGGTAATCGATGGAGATCCGCGGTTCGTGCTCCATGAACAGCGGCGAGCCGTGGTCCCAGATGCCTTTGTCGTGGCTGTTGCCGATGTCGAGGATCTTCGGCAGGTCGATGTAGCCGTACAGCTCGAAGGGGCCCTTGCGCCCGAAGTATTCGTACTCCAGGTAGATGTCGTCCGCCGGGCGCGGGCCGAAGCTGATGTCCTTGCTGCCGATCAGCATCAGGTCCTGGTTGTACCAGTCGGAAAGGTAGGCGCCCTGTTTCGCGGATTGCACATCGGCGCTCAGGCTTTCGCCCTGGGCTGATGCGTCCGGGGCGGGGGATTGGGCCAGTGCGGCGTGACTGAGTAGACCCGTAACGCCGGCCAGCCCGAGGGAAACAGCCCATTGGCGATGACGGGGGAAGCGGTTGTGCATGGAAAGTCCCTGTTCGTGCGGTGTGAAGTCCCTGATGTCCGTTCGCGCGCATGGCGGTGGCGAACACCCACAAAATTGCAACTCGCAAACGTTTGCACATGGCGTACCAACTTGAAATAGCCTTCGCAAATAAAAGCTGAAATCAATCGTCGACAGGGCTTTTGCGTCAGCGCTGTTGCGGCTGCGGCGCTACCGAGCCGCCCACCGATGGAGGGCAGGCGGTGAGCAGGACTGGGTATTACCAGTGGGAATATAAAGGGCCGCCTTTTCTATTATCCAGTAATGACGGCCCTGGCTAGCATCCGGACTCGCTGGTGGCCGTTTGCTGCGACCCCGGCGCCCAATCATCGATACCGAGGGATCGTCATGAGCCGTTCCGCGCCCTGTACCCGGGAGCAGATCCAGCAGTTGGATCAGTCAGACCCGTTGGCCTTCTGTCGCCAGCGTTTTACCTTGCCGCAACACAAGATCTACCTCGACGGCAACTCCCTGGGGGCCATGCCGGCCCATGTTCCGGCACGCCTGGAGCAGGTGCTCAAGGTGGAGTGGGCCGAGGGCCTGATCAACTCCTGGAACGACGCCGACTGGTACCCCGCGCCGCAGCGCACCGGGGCCCGCATCGCCGGGCTGATCGGGGCCCAGGGGCACGAAGTGATAGTGGCCGATTCCACCTCGATCAACCTGTTCAAGGTGCTGGTGGCGGCCTTGCGCATGCAGCCGTCGCGCCGGGTGATCCTGGCGGAGAACGGCAACTTTCCCACCGATGTGTACATCGCCCAGGGCGTCGCGGAGCTGACCGGCTGCCGGTTGCAGTGTGTTGACCCGGAGCAGGTCCTCGACGCCCTCAGCGACCAGGTGGCGATCCTCTCCCTGACCCACGTCAACTACAAGACCGGCCGCCGCTACGACATGGCGGCGATCACCGCGCGGGCCCACGAGCTGGGGGTGCTGGTGGTCTGGGACCTGTGCCACTCGGCCGGCGCCATGCCGGTGGAGCTGAACGCGGCCGGCGCGGACTTTGCCGTGGGCTGCGGCTACAAGTACCTCAATGGCGGCCCCGGCGCGCCGGCCTTTGTGTTTGTCGCCGAGCGTCACATCGCCCAATTGCGCCAGCCGCTGACCGGTTGGCACGGGCACGCCAAGCCCTTCGATTTCAGCCATGACTACCAGCCCCACCCGAGCCTCGACCGGATGCTGGTGGGCACCGCGCCGCAGTTGGGCGTGCTGGCCCTGGAAGCGGCGCTGGAGGTGTTCGACGGCGTTGACCTGCATGCCTTGCGCAGCAAGAGCCTGGCCTTGTCCGAGCTGTTCATCCGCCTGTGTGACGAGCAACTGGCCGGGTTGGGCGTGCAGTTGCAGACCCCGCGCGATGCCGAGCAGCGCGGCAGCCAGGTCTCCCTGAGTCACCCCCAGGCCTACCCGGTGATGCAGGCCCTGATTGCCCGGGGCATCGTCGGCGACTTCCGCGCGCCGGACATCCTGCGCTTCGGTTTTGCCCCGCTGTACAACCGTTTTGAAGACATCTGGACCTGCGTCGACGCACTGCGCGACATCCTCGTCAGCGAGGCATGGAACCAGCCGCAGTTCCTGGCCCGCAAAGCGGTGACCTGAACCCCGTGCCCAGCCTTGGAGCAAGAGTGTCATGACAAAAACAATACGCACCTTCAAACAAGTGGCAGACCGTGAACACGGCCTCAAGCAAAGCCTGAGCAGCGGCCAGCTGTCGATGATCGCCATCGGCGGGGCCATCGGCACCGGGCTGTTTCTGGGCAGCAGTTTCGCCATCGGCTTTGCCGGGCCCAGCGTGCTGGTGAGCTACGCCATCGGCGCGGTAATCGCCCTGTTGCTGATGGGCTGTCTGGCGGAAATGACCGTGCGCCATCCGACGTCCGGCTCGTTCGGTTCATTCGCCGAATTCTATGTGGCGCCCTGGTTCGGCTTTGCCATCCGCTACGCCTACTGGGCCTCCATCGTGTTTGCCGTGGGCACGGAAATCACTGCGGCGGCGATGTACATGAAGTACTGGTATCCCGAGGTGCCCGGCGGTTACTGGATGCTCGGTTTCTCCCTGGCGCTGATTTTGGCCAACGCCTTCAGCGTCAAGGTGTTCGGCGGCATCGAGTATGTGTTCTCGCTGCTCAAGCTGTGCGCCATCCTGGTGTTCATCCTGCTCGGGGCCTGGGTGGTGTACGGCGCGGCGCCCGGCTCGGGCATCGGTTTTGCCAACTACAGCAACGAGGGCGGCTTCTTTCCCAACGGCGCCTGGGGCACCTGGGTGGCGGTGATCGTGGCCTTCTTCAGTTACCTGAGCATCGAGATGATCGCCGTGGCCGCGGGCGAGGCCAAGGACCCGGAACGTGCAGTGACCCGGGCCTTTCGCATCACCATGGTGCGCCTGGTGGTGTTCTACCTGCTGACCATCGCCCTGGTCCTGGCCATCGTGCCCTGGAGCCGCAACACCGGCGGTGAAAGCCCCTTTGTCATGGTCATGGCGGCCACCGGCATTCCCTATGCCGGCGGGGTGATCAATGCGGTGATCCTGGTAGCGGCGCTGTCGGCGATGAACAGCCAGCTGTACATCACCACGCGGCTGATGTTCAGCCTGTCCCGGGCCGGCCAGGCGCCGGCGCTGTTCGGGCGCCTGAGCCGCAACGGCGTGCCCCTGGCGGCGCTGCTGCTGTCGTCCCTGGGGATTGCCCTGGCCACCTTGCTGTACCTGGCCTACGCCGACCAGGCCTTCACCCTGATGATGTCGATCGCCATGTTCGGCGCCATGTTCACCTGGGCCGGGATCTTCCTCACCCACCTGTTCTTTCGCCGGCAACAGGGCTCCGAACCCCTGGCGTTCAAGCTCTGGGGCTACCCCTGGACCAGCCTGGGAGGGCTGTTGCTGATGCTGGCGGTGATGATCACCACACTGTTCACCGAGCAGTTCTTCCTGACCCTGGTCTGCGGGCTGCCGTTCCTGGCGCTGATCCTGCTCATCTATTACCTGCGCTTTCGCGGCCAGCGCCCGCTGGATGCCGCGGCGCCCAAGCCGTTGCCGATCCAACCCTGAGTCCGGACCACCCCGTTTGGGGGAACCGGCTGGTCGGCGAAGCGGTCCGCTTGATCGCTTTCGCCGGCAAGCCGGCTCCTACGGGACCTTTGGGTCCCTGTCGATCCCTGTCGCCACTTCTACAAAAACAATAATCCACAAGGGTTTTGCCATGTCTGACGTAATGCGCCGTTCACCGCTTTTGCTGTTGCCGCTGCTGGGTTGCCTGCCCTGGACCGTCCAGGGGGCCGAGGAGGAGCCGGCCGGTTTCATCGAGGACAGCCATCTGCGCATCCAAGCCCGCAACTACTACCTCAACCGCAGCGTCCAGGACGGCCGTGCCGACCGCAAGGACTGGACCCAGGGCTTTATCGGCCGCTTCGAATCCGGGTTCACCCAGGGCACGGTCGGCGTCGGCGTGGATGCCTTCGCCACTCTCGGGCTCAAGCTGGATGCCTCCGGGGGCAAGACCGGCACCTATAACCTGCCGATCCACGACAACGGCAAGCCGGCGGACCAATACGCCAAGGCCGGTGCCGCGCTGAAACTGAAAGTCTCCGAAAGCGTGCTGCATTTCGGCGAACAGTCGGTGGACACCCCGGTGTTCGCCGTCGGCCACAACCGCCTGATCCCGGAAACCGCCACCGGCTTTGCCCTGGACAGCCAGGAACGGGACAAACTCAAGCTGCAGGCCGGGCATTTCACCTCGGCCACCGGCCACGTCACCACCAACAGCAACGGCGACCTCTGGGCCTTCTATGCTGGCGTCACCACACCCTCGGTGGACTACCTGGGCGGCCAGTACCGGTTCACGCCTGACTGGGGCGCCAGCTTCTATGCGGCGCGTTTCGCCGACATCTGGAACCAGTACTACGCCAACCTCAATGGCCGTACCGACCTGGGGCAGGGCCAGCAGGCCGGTTTCGACCTCAACCTCTACCGCACCCTCGACACCGGTCGGGCCAGAGCCGGCGCCATCGACAACACCACCCTGGGCGCCTCGGTGTTCTATGGCCTGGGCGCCCACCGCCTGACCCTGGCGCTGCAGAACGTCGACGGCAACACCCCGTTCGACTACCTGGGGGTGGGCGACCTGGACCGCAACGGCCGCAATGGCCGCGACCAGGGCGCCTCGATCTACCTGCCCAACTCGGTGCAGTACTCGGACTTCAACGGCCCCAACGAGCGTTCCTGGCAACTGCGCTACGACCTGTCGCTGGCCGGCTACGGCATGCCCGGCTGGAACCTGATGACCCGCTACCTGCGCGGCTCCGGCATCGACGGCACGCACACCCCGGCAGGCAGCGCCTACGCCGGGATGTATGGCCAGGACGGCGTGCACCGCGAGATCAACTTCGAAGCGCGCTATGTGGTGCAGAACGGCCCGCTCAAGGACCTGAGCTTTCGTCTGCGCCAGACCTGGCACCGGGCCAACGTGGCTCAGGGCGAGGGCAATATCGATGAGTTCCGGCTGATTACCGATTACCCGATCGATCTCTTCTGAATCGACCCGGCCTGACAGCAGCGAGCCGCGCCCCCGAAGAAGGCGCGGCTCGCTGCTATTGGACGATAACCTCGGCTTGGGCTCAGTCCTGTTCCATGGCCTTGCTCGTCGGTATTGCGGCCGAATGCCCCAGACGCTTCATCCAGCCCAGGGCCAATCCCGCCAGCAGCACCGGCACGGCGATCCAGGCGAAAAATTGCTGCAGGCCGCCGGCCTGGGCGAACAGCCAGCCACCGAGTAGCGAGCCGATGATCGAGCCGGCACGACCCGCCGCCAGGGCCCAGGCCACGCCGGTGGCCCGGGAGGCGGTGGGGTAGAGGGTGGCGGCCACCACGCTGAGGTTGTTCAGGGTGCCGGTGAGGCTGAAACCGGCCAGGAACACGATGGCCAGGGTGCCGGTGGCGCTGTGCAGTTGGCTGCCGGTGAGGGCCAGGGCGCAGGCGGCGATCAGGCACAGCCAGGGCAGGATGCGCAGGGCGCCGATGCGGTCCATCAGCAGGGCCATGGCGATGCCACCGAGCACGCCGCCAAAGGGGATCATGGCGCTGATCCGTGCCGCGCCGCCGGTGTCGTAGCCGCTGGCCCGCAGCACCGTGGGCAGCCAGTTGGTCAGCAGGTAGAACACGAACAGGCAGCAGAAGAAGGTCAGCCACAGCAGCAGGGTGCGGGCCAGCTGGCCGGGGCTGAACAACGCTGAAAGTGGCGAGCTTGCGCCGGCCTCGCCGCTATCGCCGACCAGTCGCACCCGTTCCCAGTCGGACTGGCCGCTGATGCGGGTGATGATGCGGCGCAAGGTGGCGGTGTGGCGCGGGCTGTTGGCCATGAAGCACACCGATTCCGGCAGCGCCAGGTACAGCACCGGCAACAGCAGCAGGGGCGCCAGGCCGCCGATCAGCAGCAGGCCCTGCCAGCCCACCCGGGGCAGCAGCGCGCCGGCCACCGCGCCGCCCAGCGCCAGGCCCAGGGTGAAGCCGGAATAGCTCAGGGTCACCAGCAGCATGCGCCGCCGCGCCGGGGAGTATTCCGAGCTCAGGGTGATGCAGTTGGGCAGCACGCCGCCCAGGCCGATGCCGGTGACAAAGCGCAGGATGCTCAGCACTTCGATGTTCGGTGAAAGCGCCGTGGCCAGGGTTCCCAGGCCGAAGATCGCCACGCAAATCAGCAGTACGCTCTTGCGTCCGTGGCGGTCGGCCAGGGGGCCGAAGCAGAAGCTGCCCAGGAGCATGCCGAACAGCCCGGCGCCGAAGGCCGGGGCCAGTTGCGCGCGTTCGATGTTCCAGCTGTGGATCAGCTCGGGGGCGATGTAGCCAATGGCGGCCGTGTCGAAACCGTCCAGCAGGACGATCAGGAAACACAGCAGCAACACGCGTATCTGCAAGGCGCCCAGTGGGCTGCGGTCGATGAGTTCACTCAGGTGTTGCGTTCGCTCGTACATGGGTGGCTCCTTATAGGTTTTGTTCGAGGCGGGCATGGGGTGCCCGCCGGATGACCACGGTGACGGGTGCAGCGAGGGGGATGAGGGGCTGAGTGCGGGCACTCAGTACAGGTTGAAGAAGTCCTGGGCGTTGCCGCCGAGCAGGCGTGCCTTGTCGGCTTCGGCCAGGGTCGGGTGTTCGGCGATGCCGCTGCCGATGCGCTGTTCGCCGAGGGGGAAGGGCGAGTCCGAACCCAGCATCACCCGTTCACTGCCCATCACCTCCACCAGCAGTTTCAGGGCGCCGGGATCGAACACCGCCGAGTCGACGCAGAAGCGTTTGACGTAGCTGGACGGCAACTGCGGGCAGTCTTCGCGGACGATGTCGCGGTGACGCCAGGCGTTGTCCACCCGCCCCAGAAGAAAGGCGAAGCCGCCACCGCCGTGGGCGAAGCAGATGCGCAGGGATTCGGGCAGGCGCTCGAACGCCCCGGAGAGAATCAGCGACAGAATCCCCAGCTGGGTTTCCGCCGGCATCGCCACCAGCCACGGCAGCATCCATTTGCGCATGCGCTCGCCGCCCATCATGTCCCAGGGGTGCACCAGCACCGGGATCTGGTTACGGGCGCAGTGATCGAGAAAGGTCACCAGATGATCGTGGTCCAGGTCGTGATTGCCCACGTGGTTGCCGATCTGCACGCCGACGTGGCCGATGGCCTGGGCCCGGCTGGCTTCGGCGCAGGCGGCGTCCAGGTCCTGCAGCGGCACCTGGGCCAGGACCTTGAGCCGGCGTTCGTGGCCGGCGGTCATGGCCATGGCCCGATCGTTCATCAACTGGGCCCAGGGCAGGGCCCGCTCGATGGGCGCGTCGTAGGCGAACATCACCGGCGTGGCGCACATGATCTGCAGGTCCAGGCCTTGCTCGTCCAGGTGCTCGACACGCCGCGCCGGGTCCCAGAGCACGTCGTGCACCGGACGAAAGGCTTTGTCGCCGACCATGATCTGGCCCCGGGCGCCGTCCTTGTGCAGCCAGGGCGCGCGCACCGGGTCCAGGCGCGCGGCCTCGGCCTGGCTGATGTCGGGGAAGAAGTGCGAATGCATGTCGATTTTCATAAGGGGGTCGCTGCCTTGAGGGTGTGGTGCCAGGTCTGCCAGTCGCGGCCCGGGTGGATTTCGCCGCAGCCGGTGCAACGCCGCTGCTCCTGGCTGGTGGCGTAGAACTCTTCGTAGACCGGCGGCAGGTCGTTGACGATGCTCTGCAGCTGCATTTCATAGCGCTGGATCAGCGTGCCGCAGCGGGCGCAGGACCATTGCAGGGCGTCCAGCAGGCCCTTGGGCCGCTGGCGCTCCACCACCAGGCACAGGCTGCCGGGCTCTGGGCGTTGCGGGGAATGAATGACGTGGGGCGCCATCAGGTAGATGTCGCCCTCGCGCAGGTCGATGCGTTCGTAGCGGCCGCGGTCCCAGATGTTCAGGTAGGCATTGCCCTTGAACTGATAGAAGAACTCTTCCATGGGGTCGTCGTGAAAGTCGGTGCGCTGGTTGGGGCCGCCGACCACGGTGACCATGAAGTCGGCGTCCTGCCACACCTGACGGTTGCCCACCGGCGGTTGCAGCAGATGGGCATGTTCGTCCAGCCAACGGTTGAAGTTCAGCGGCGCGCTGTAGTGGTGCTTATCCATTGTTATTGTTCTCGGCGATTGAGCGGGGCGTAGGCCACCGCCTTGATTTCGATGCGCAGGTGCGGATGCGGCAACTGATGCACGGCCACGGTGGTGCGGGTCGGGCCCTGTTCGTCGAAGTACTCGGCGTAGACCTGGTTGTAGGGACCGAAGTCGTTCATATCCACCAGGAAGGCGCTGATTTCCACCAGGTCCTGCAGCCCGGCGTTTTCGCTGGCGAGGATATCGCGGATGTTCTCGATCACCGCCCGGGTCTGGGCGCGAATGTCCAGGCAGGTGGTGCCCAGCTCGTCCACTTCGACGCCGTCGAAGCTGTTGTCCGGGCGCCGCGAGCTGGTGCCGGAGACGAACAGCAGATCGCCGGCGCGCTTGATATGGGGGAAGCGGCCCCGGGGCTTGGCCTTGCCCGGCACCAGGGTCGCGCGGTTGACGGTCATGAGCGTTCCCCTTGGGCCTGGCCGCTGCAGGTGAAGGCGCATTCGCCGTAGCCGGCGATCTCCACTGTCAATTGCGCGCCGGGTGTCAGGGCCACGGCGGCGGTGGCGGCGCCGGCCATGATCAGGCTGCCGGCGGGCAGGCTGATGTCGGCCCGGGCCAGCAGTTGCGAGGCGTGCACCAGGCTGCGCAGCGGATGGCCGAGGATTGCCGCGGTCGAACCGGCCTCCACCAGGGCACCGTCCAGGCGCATCAGTACCCCGGCGTTGGCCAGGGTGGAAAAATCCCGGGACCAGGGGCCGACCACCAGCCCGGCCGAGGAGCAGTTGTCCGCCACCACGTCTTCCAGACTGAATTTGAAGGCCTCGTAGCGCGAGTCGATGATCTCGATGGCCGGGGCCACGGCCTCCAGATAGTCCACGGCTTCGAGCTGGGTCAGCGGCCGGTCGATGGCGCGCCGGGTGAGAAAGCACAGCTCCGGTTCGGCCCGGGGGTGGATGTAGCGATCCAGGTTCAGCTGGCCGCCGTCCTCTTCCAGCATGGCGTCGGTGAGCCAGCCCCAGATCAGGCTGTCGACGCCCATCTGCTGCATCTTGGCGCGGCTGGTGAAGCCCAGCTTGAGGCCGATCATGCGTTCGCCATCGGCGTAGCGGTGGGCCATGGAGGCGCGCTGGATCTGGTAGGCCTGCTCCAGGTTGAAGGGCGTGTGCCGGCTGAACTGGGGCAGGGCGCGAGCCTTGCGTGCGGCCTGATCCAGGGCGCTGGCGATGGGGGCAAGATCGAGGTTCATGGGCGGGACTCCCGGGCAGCGAGCAGGTCGAGGGCGACGTCGACGATCATGTCTTCCTGGCCGCCGACCATGCGCCGGCGGCCGAGCTCGACCAGGATGTCGACGGTTTTCAGGTCGTACTTGTGGGCGGCTTGTTCGGCGTGGCGCAGGAAGCTGGAGTAGACCCCGGCGTAGCCCAGGGCCAGGGTTTCGCGGTCGACCCGCACCGGCCGGTCCTGCAGGGGACGCACCAGATCGTCGGCGGCGTCCATCAGGCGATAGAGGTCGGTGCCGTGGTTCCAGCCCAGCTTGTCGGCGGCGGCGATGAACACTTCCAGGGGCGCATTGCCGGCCCCGGCGCCCATGCCGGCGAGGCTGGCGTCGATGCGCTGGCAGCCTTCTTCCACCGCCACCAGGGAGTTGGCCACCCCCAGGCCGAGGTTGTGGTGGGCGTGCATGCCGGTGGCGGTGTCCGGCTTGAGCACGGCCTTCAGCGCCCGAAAGCGCAGGCGGATGTCCTGCATGTTCATGGCGCCGCCGGAGTCCACCACGTAGATGCAGGTGGCGCCGTAGCTTTCCATCTTCTGCGCCTGCACGGCGAGGTTTTCCGGGCTGGTCATGTGGCTCATCATCAGAAAGCCCACGGTGTCCATGCCCAGTTCCCGGGCGCATTCGATGTGCTGGCGCGAGACATCGGCCTCGGTGCAATGGGTGGCGACCCGCACCACTCGGGCACCGGCCCGGTAGGCGGCCTTGAGGTCGTGCACGGTGCCGATGCCGGGCAGCAGCAAGGTGGCGATGCGCGCGTGTTCGAGCACATCGGCCGCGGCTTCGATCCATTCCAGGTCGGTGTGGGCGCCGAAGCCGTAGTTGAAGCTGGAGCCCTGCAGGCCGTCGCCGTGGGCCACTTCAATGCTGTCGACCCGGGCCGCGTCCAGCGCCCGGGCGATGGCCTGGACCTGATCCAGGCTGTACCGGTGGCGGATGGCGTGCATGCCGTCACGCAGGGTCACGTCGGAAATGTAGAGCTTGTTGCCGGAGGTGGAGGTCATGGCGAAGCTCCTTCAGCGGTTGAGCAGCGACTGGGCCATGCGCTCGGCGGTGGCCAGCGCGGCGCAGGTCATGATGTCGAGGTTGCCGGCGTAGGCGGGCAGGTAATGGGCGGCGCCTTCGACCTCCAGGAACACCGAGGTCTTGAGCCCGCTGAAACGCCCCAGGCCCGGGATCAGCAGCGGCGCCGAGGCCGGAATCGGCTCGAACTGCACCTGCTGCTTGAGCCGGTAGCCGGGCACATAGGCCTGCACCGCCGCGGCCATCTCGCCGATGGAGGCGGCGATCTCCCGCTGATCGGCGGCGGCCGACAGCATCAGCACCGTGTCGCGCATGATCAGCGGCGGTTCGGCCGGGTTCATGACGATGATCGCCTTGCCCCGGGTGGCGCCGCCGAGGGTTTCGATGGCGTGGCGGGTGGTTTCGGTGAATTCGTCGATGTTGGCCCGGGTGCCGGGGCCGGCGGATTTGCTGGCAATCGAGGCGACGATTTCCGCGTAGTGCACTTGGGCCACCCGCGACACCGCGGCCACCATGGGAATGGTCGCCTGGCCGCCGCAGGTGACCATGTTCAGGTTGAGGCTGTTCAGGTGCTGTTCCAGGTTGACCACCGGAATGCAGTAGGGGCCGATGGCCGCCGGGGTCAGGTCGATCAGGCGGATGCCCGGCTTGGCCTGGCGCAGCACGGCCTCGTGGTGCTGGTGGGCGGCGGCCGAGGTGGCGTCGAACACGAGGTCGATGTGGGCGAATTCAGGCATGCGCAGCAGGCCTTCGACGCCTTCGTGGGTGGTGGCCACGCCCAGGCGCCGAGCCCGTTCCAGGCCGTCGGAAGCCGGGTCGATGCCGACCATGGCGCTCAGTTGCAGGTGCCGGGCCTGACGCAGGATCTTCAGCATCAGGTCGGTGCCGATATTGCCCGAGCCGATGATCGCGGCCTTGAGGGTTCTGTTCATGCGTGGCTCCGGTTCATTGGACGCTGGCGAAGGCGGCGCTGACGCTACCCAGGCCCTGGATGTGCGCGGTGAAGCGATCTCCCGGCTGCACCGCGACCATGGGCCCGAGGGCACCGGTCAGGAGGATGTCGCCGGCCCGCAGCGGCGTGCCCAGGCGGGCCAGGGTGTCGGCCAGCCACAGGGCGGCGTTCAGCGGGTTGCCCAGGCAGGCAGCGCCGGCGCCCACCGACACCGGCTCGCCACGCCGAGTCAGGCTCATGCCGCAGCGCACCAGATCGAGTTTTTCCAGGGCCACCGGCTGGCTGCCGAGCACGAACAGCCCGGACGAGGCGTTGTCGGCGATGGTGTCGCTGAGGCGAATGTCCCACTGGGCAATGCGGCTACCGACGATTTCGATGGCCGGCAGGGCAAAGGCCGTGGCGCGGATCAGGTCGGCCACGGTGTGGCGCTCATGGTTCAAGTCATGTTCCAGCACCAGGGCCACCTCGGCTTCGACCTTGGGCTGGCAGGTGTCGCTCCAGGCGATGGGCTGGTCGTCACCGCGGGCCATATCGGCGAACAGCTGGCCGAAGTCCGGCTGGTCCACCCCCAGTTGCTGCTGCACGGCGCGGGAGGTCAGGCCGATCTTGTGGCCTACCGGGCGGCGTCCGGCATCGATGGCCGCCAGGTTGTTGTAGTGCTGCACCTGGTAGGCCAGGTCGGCCAGGGAGGTGTGGGGTTGTGCGGCCTGGGTCTGGGCAATCAGCTCGCGCACCGGGGCGCAGGGCTGGCCGTTGAGCTGGGCCTGGCGCAGGTGGTGCGCCGCTTCAATCAGGTCTGCATGCATGTCGGGGTGCCCCTCAAGGGTTGACGCAGATGGTGGTGATCTCGGAGTAGAAATCCAGGGAGTGACGGCCGCCTTCGCGCCCCACGCCCGAGAGCCTTGTGCCGCCGAACGGCGTGCGCAGGTCGCGCAGGAACCAGGTGTTGACCCAGACCATGCCCACACGGAAGCGCCGGGACAGCTGATGGGCGCGCTTCAGATCGCGGGTCCACAGGGCCGTGGCCAGGCCATAGGCCGAGTCGTTGACCCGGCGCAGCACTTCGTCCTCGGTGTCGAACGGAGCGATGTGGCAGACCGGGCCGAACACCTCTTCACGCAGGCAACGGGCGTGGTCCGGCAGGTCGGTCCAGATCGTCGGCTGGACATAGGCGCCCTGGTCCCGGGCATCGCCGAACTGCGGAATGCCGCCGCCGCTGACCAGGGTCGCGCCTTCCTCCAGGGCCAGTTGGAAGTAGCCCAGGACCTTGTCCCGGTGCTTGTGGGAAATCAGCGAACCCATGTTCACCCCGTCTTCATCGGGGTAGCCGATCTTCAACCGTTCGGCGCCGGCCTTGAGGGCCGCCACGAAGCGCTGGTAGATCGGCCGTTCGACGTAGACCCGCTCCGAGCACAGGCACACCTGGCCCGAGTTGGTGAAGCTGGAGCGCAGCACCCCTGCCACTGCAGCGTCGAAGTCGCAGTCGGAAAACACCACCGCGGCGTTCTTGCCGCCCAGCTCGAAGGACACCTCGCGCACGCCTTCGGCGGCGGCTTTCATGATGGTGGCGCCGGTACG
This sequence comes from Pseudomonas sp. B21-059, assembly GCF_026016285.1. Lineage (NCBI taxonomy): Bacteria > Pseudomonadati > Pseudomonadota > Gammaproteobacteria > Pseudomonadales > Pseudomonadaceae > Pseudomonas > Pseudomonas sp. B21-059. Next base: position 2,536,462 of record NZ_CP087201.1, read on the forward strand.
GGACTCACCGGTGAAGGTGATGGCATCGACGTCGCGGTGGGCGGTGAGGAATTCCCCGGCCGAATTCGGTCCGAAGCCGTGCACCAGGTTGAACACGCCGGGCGGCACCCCGGCGTCGCGCATCACTTCGGCCAGCAGGGTGGCGCTGGAGGGGGTGTCCTCGGACGGCTTGACCACCACCGAGTTGCCGCAGGCCAGGGCCGGGGCGACTTTCCAGGTGAGCAGCAACAGCGGCAGGTTCCACGGCGAGATGATCGCCACCACGCCGTGGGGCTTGCGCACGCTGTAGCTGAACACGTCATTGCCGTCGGCGCCGCGCATCTCGAAGATTTCGCCGCCGGATTGGCGCAGCAGCTCGGCGAAGGTGCGGAAATTCTGCACCGCGCGGGCCACGTCCAGGGTCCGCGCCTGTTGCACCGGGCGCCCGGTGTCGGCGACTTCGGCGGCGACGAACGCCTCGAAACGCGCCTCGATGCCGGCGGCAATCCGCAGCAGCAGGTCGGCGCGCTGGCTGGCGCTGTAATCAGCCCAGGGGCCGGACTGCGCCGCCTTGGCCGCGGTCACGGCGCGGTCCACCTGGGATCGGTCGGCCTCGCAGACCTGGCCCAGCACGCGGCCGTCGACCGGGGAGATATTGGCAAAGGTCTGGGGGCTGGCGACGAACTCGCCGTCGATGAAATGGCGCAGCAGGGCAGTGGACACTTGAACCTCCGAAACATGGGTTTCGGGGCGAGTGTAGGAAGGCCTGGTATTAGTGAATAATCAAAGATCGGCCGCTAACTATTAACAATTGGAATATCAGGGTGAAGCCTGGATCGGCGCTTGCCCGCTGTCGGACTCTGCCCGGGCCAGGTCCAGGCACTCGCGAAACAGCCGGGCCGCCGGGCCCAGATTGCGCTGGGCGGCGTAGAAGCAACCGATCTCGCCGAACTGCAGCGGCGCCCCCAGATCGAAAGCCTGGAGCATGCCGGCCTGGATGAACTGCAACGAGGCCTCATAGGGCATCAGGGCCACGGTGCGCTGATCCTGCATCAGGGTGATGTTGGTGAGGATCGACAGCGACTCGGCAACATTGTCCGGCGTCGGCAGGCCATTGTCGGCGAACAGTCGGTCGGCGGTGCGCCGCAGCAGCGAGTCGCGGGTCGGCAGCACCCAGGGGTAGGCGTGCAGGTGTTCCAGGCTGACCGGCATCTGCTGGTGCAACGGGTGATGGGCGCCGGCGACGATGCTCAAGTCCTCGCGGTACAGCACGTCGACCTCCAGGGCCTCGCTGCGCCGGTGCCAGTCGTCCGGCACTCGGCCCACCACCAAATCGACATCGCCCACCGCCAGCGCCGGGAACAACTGGTCCATCTGCCCGACCCGCAATGACACCAGCACCCCCGGCGCGCGCTGCTTGAGCAACTGGATGGCCCGGGGCAGTAGCGAGGTCGAGGCCGAGATCAGGGTGCCGACCATCACCTGCCCCGAGGTGCCTTCCTGGAAGGCGTTGACCTCGTCGGTCAGGGCCCGCAGTTCCGCCAGCAAGGACTTGGCCCGTTGCACCACCACCTGGCCCAGCTCGGTGGCGCTGACCCCGCGGTTGCTGCGCACCAGCAGCGGCGCCTCGAAGTAGGACTCCAGTTCGTGAATGATCTTGGTCACCGCCGGCTGAGTCAGGTTCAGCGCCTGAGAGGCGCGCACCAGCGAGCCGCTTTGCAGCACCTGCTCGAACACCACCAATTGGTGGAACTTGAGCTTGCGGGCGATGGACTGGGTGGTGAATTTCATGGCGGGCTCCGTCAGCGTCTTGCCCTGGCCTCGGGTGAGGGTCGGGGGGGCGCTTTTGTGGGTATGAGGACAAGCGTGCCCGGGCAGGGCGCTGCAAGCCTAACCAAAGTCCGGCGCATTTGCTTGGTTCAAGCGCTACCGCAGGTGTCCGGTCTTGAGGGGCAGGGCGCGGATGCTAGAGTGCGCCACTGATCCGCCGCCCCGGGAGTGACCATGGAATTGTCCGACCACCTGTTGATGCTCGAACGCCAACTGCAACAAGCCGAAGTGCGCGCCGATCGCCAGGCGCTGGAGGCCTTGCTGGCCGATGACTTTCTCGAATTCGGCGCCAGCGGCGGACGTTGGAACAAGGCCCAGGTGCTGCACAGCCTGCCGCAGCAGGACTTCATCGAACGGCGCATCAGCGAGTTTGCGCTGCAGCGCCTGGCGGCCGATCTGGCCCAGGTCACCTACCTGTGCCATAACGCCGCAGCCGGTGGGCGCGCGGCCGGCAGCGCCTGGCGCAGTTCGCTGTGGCGCTGCCGCGAAGGGCGCTGGCAGATGCTGTTCCATCAGGGCACGCCTCGGCCCAGTGCCTGAGGGCTCTGCTAGAATCCCGGTCCCAGACTTGACGAGGTGCCCCATGAGCGAGCCGATTCGCCTGACCCAGTACAGCCACGGAGCCGGCTGCGGCTGCAAGATTTCCCCCCAGGTGCTGGAGGTGATTCTGGCCGGCAGCGGGGCGCAGAACCTCGATCCCAAGCTCTGGGTCGGCAACGCTTCGCGCGATGACGCGGCGGTCTACGCCATCGACGAAGAACGCGGCGTAGTCTCCACCACCGACTTTTTCATGCCCATCGTCGACGACCCCTTCGACTTCGGCCGCATCGCCGCCACCAATGCCATCAGCGACATCTACGCCATGGGCGGCGACCCGTTGATGGCGATTGCCATTCTCGGCTGGCCGGTGAACGTGCTGGCCCCGGAAATCGCCCGGGAAGTGATCCGCGGCGGCCGCGCCGTATGCGACGCGGCAGGTATTCCCCTGGCGGGCGGCCATTCCATCGACGCGCCGGAGCCGATCTTCGGTCTGGCGGTGACCGGGCTGGTGGAAAAACGCTTCATGAAACGCAACGACACGGCCACCGCCGGCTGCCTGCTGTACCTGACCAAGCCCCTGGGGATCGGCGTGCTCACCACCGCCGAGAAAAAGGGCAAGCTGCGCGACGCCGACATCGGCCTGGCCCGCGACTGGATGTGCACCCTGAACAAGCCCGGCAGCCGTTTCGGCAAGCTCGAAGGGGTGACCGCGATGACCGACGTCACCGGTTTCGGCCTGCTCGGGCACCTGGTGGAAATGGCCGACGGTAGCGGCCTCACCGCGCAGATCCACTACGACCGCGTGCCTCGTTTGCCGGGGGTCGAGTACTACCTGGACCAGGGCTGCGTGCCCGGTGGCACCTTGCGCAACTACAGCAGCTACGCCGAGAAAATCGGCCGGGTCCAGGAGCTGCACAAACGCGTGCTCTGCGATCCACAGACCAGTGGCGGCCTGCTGGTGGCGGTGACCCCGCAAGGCAATGCCGAGTTCCTCGCCCTGGCGGCGGAGCTGGGCCTGGAACTGGCGCCCATCGGTGAACTGGTGGAGCGACAGAGCCACGCGGTCGAGGTGTTCTGATGCCTCTGGACTGCACCGACTACCGCGAGATCTTCCTCAACGACCGGCCGATGATGGACACCCGGGCGCCGATCGAATTCACCAAGGGCGCCTTTCCCGGGGTGCTCAACCTGCCACTGATGACTGACCAGGAACGCCAGCGGGTCGGCACCTGCTACAAGCAGCAGGGCCAGCAGGCGGCGATTGTCCTGGGCCATCAACTGGTGTCCGGCGACATCAAGCAACAGCGCGTCCAGGCCTGGGCCGATTTCGCCCGGGCTCACCCCGACGGCCTGCTGTACTGCTTCCGTGGCGGCCTGCGCTCGCAGATCGTCCAGCAGTGGCTCAGGGAAGCGGGCATCGACTACCCGCGGGTTGGCGGCGGTTACAAGGCCATGCGTACCTTCCTGCTGGACACCACCGAACAGGCGTTGCAGCAGTGTGATTTTGTCCTGCTGGGGGGCATGACCGGCACCGGCAAGACCGAAGTGCTGGGCCAGCTGGACAACGCCCTGGACCTGGAAGGCCACGCCAACCACCGCGGCTCCAGCTTCGGTCGCCGCGCCACCGGACAGCCGAGCAACATCGACTTCGAAAACCGTCTGGCGGTGGACCTGCTGAAAAAGCGTGAGCGCGGCGTGCAGAGCTTTGTCCTGGAAGACGAGAACCGCATGATCGGCAGCTGCGCCTTGCCGCTGCCGCTGTACCAGAGCATGCAAGGCTTGCCCATGGTCTGGCTGGAAGACCGCCTCGACAGCCGGGTGCAGCGCATCCTCGACGATTACGTGGTCAACCTCAGCGCCGAGTTCGTGGCCGTGCATGGCGAAGAAGGTTTTGCCCTGTTTGCCGAACGCCTGCTGGAAAGCCTGAACAAGATCCACAAGCGCCTGGGTGGCGAGCGTCACCAGCGCCTGTTCCTGCTGATGGAAGCCGCGCTGGCGGAGCAGGCCCGCAGCGGTGACGTGGAGCTGCACCGGGCCTGGATCGAAGGCTTGCTGGGCGAATACTACGACCCGATGTACGCCTTCCAGCGCGAGAGCAAGGGCGCGCGGATTGAGTTCAGCGGCGATCACGGCGCCGTGCTCGATTACCTGCGCCAGCGCCAGCCGCCATCGCGCTAGCGCTCAATGTTCCGCGCGCTCACATCACCTGAGCGCGCGGTGTGCGTGGGCGTCAGCCGGCAGGGCGTGGACGGTCGAGCAAGGCCTCGACCACAGCCCGGGCCATTTCCACGGAATGCACCATGGACCAGATCAGGCCGCGTTCGATGCCGCTGGCGCGCTCGGTGATTTCATCGGACACCTCCTCGGCGCACTTGAGCAGCAGGGCGACGTGCCTCAAGGCCTCTTCGGCGTTGACCCCGGCTTGCACGCTGAACAGGGTATTGCCCTGGGCATCGCGCAGGCCGAACGGGCGTGCCTGGGTCGGTTTCAGTGCGCTGAGCAGGTTGGCGTTGGCGCGATCCAGTTCGGGGTCGCGCAGTGGGCGGGGTGGATCGGGGACGAGCTTTTTCATTGGGGTACCTACGACTCTAAGGTTAAGTAGAGCCGCCGGTCTCGCTTCCACACGAGAGGGTGGCAGCCGTGCGTGGGTGTGGAAGACCGGGGAGTCTTTTGGTACCCAAAACCCGGCGCACCCGAAGGTGCCCCACGCATGGCCGCCATAACACGTATCTGCAGGCGCAAAGCGTCGGCAGGCGCGTTGAAGCGTTGTACCTATGACCCTTCCGGACTTCCACATCCGAGTCGCTGATGGTGCAGCGACCGGGGGAGACTGCCTGACGAAAACCAAGGGTACAAGCCGCTCAAAGGCGTTGGCGATTCTCTCGGACAAGCCTTACAAAACAAAGCGAAAACTCCGGTTTCGGGAGCGGCATTCCCTGACCAGTGTGTTTCAAGACGATGCGGCGGGGGAGGCGTGGCACTTCGATTGGAAGCCTGTACTCAACGGAGTTGAGCGGGGACAGCCGAGTGTTTGCAGCTGCTCAAATAGTCATCGACCGCCTCTTTGAATGCGGCCTCCAGCTCAGCCAGGGTTTGTCCTTCATAGCTCACCAGGGCACTGATGAACTGGAGCCTGCCAAATAGGCAGTGGTCCTCGGCGCTGACTTCGATAGAGCCGTAGACGCCCTTGTGTTGCAGCAAGTTGTTCACGGTAGCAAGGCCTCCGAGTCTGCGTTGTTCGATGACGTGGCGACGTATCGCGGTCTTTAGCTCAGGACCGGGGTGCGCTTTGTGCAGGTTGCACATTGCGCCGAGATCCAGTCGATGCCAATGCCAAGAGTCGATGTGTCGCTGCCTATCCGGGGCGGGCCCGAAACGGAGGCAGCGACCACCAGGGTTCTACAACAACACCGCACCAATCAACCCGCAAACAATCCCCACCAGCATGGTCAGCACGGCCACGGTCACCAGCACCCGGGCATCGAAGTCTTTGCGCAGCATCAGCAGCGACGGCAGGCTGATGCTCGGCAGGGTCATCAGCAGGGCCACCGCCGGGCCTGTACCCAAGCCCAGGGTCATCATGGTCTGGACAATGGGAATCTCTGCCGCTGTAGGGATCACGAACAGGGTTCCGGCAATCGCCAGCGGCACCAGCCACCACAGGCTGTCACCCATGGCGCCGTCGATATGGGGGAACAGCCAGACCCGCGCCGCGCCCAACACCAGTACCGCCAGCACGTAGATCGGAATGGTGCTCCAGAACAGTTGCCACAGGGTCTTGCCCCAGCGGCTGAGGAACGGCTGGTCGTTCACCGTGCTGGCTTCCACCACCGCATCCACCGCGGCTTCCGGCAGTTGCTCGGGGCCGGCGACCCGCTGCGCCACCAGGGACACGCCCAGCACCAGGACAATGCCCGCCACCAGGCGCAGGGCGGAAAAGCCCCAGCCCAGGACAAAGCCCATGAACACCAGGGTCGCGGGGTTGAGCACCGGGTTGGCGATCCAGAACGCCAGGGCCGCGCCCACCGAGACCTTCTGCCGACGCAGGCCAGCAGCCACCGGCGCGGCGCAGCAGGAACACATCATGCCCGGCAAGGCGAACAGCCCACCGCGCAGGGTCGAGCCGAAACCGGCGCGGCCGAACAGGCGCAGCAGCCAGTCCCGGGGAATCAATACCTGCAACAGGGAACCCAAGATCACCGCCAGCACCGCGGCTTTCCAGATGGCCAGGAAGTACACCTGGGAATAGGCCAGGGCGGCGCTCCAGGGCGAGCTTTGCTGATCGTTGAGGATCGACGCGCCGATGCTGTGGCTGTCGGCGGCGACAAAGGCCTTGAGGTAGTAGGGCGACCACTTCACGTAATACAGGCCGATGGCGGCCACGAGCAGGAACAGCAGGGGTTTGCACCAGAACGCCCAGCCGCGAGCGGGCTGGGTGGAGGCGAGGTTGGACATGAAGGGGTTTCCGCACAAAGACAATAAGCGCGAATTGTAGCCGCTGGCGCCGGTGCGCCGCGAACCGATCTCGTCCGGCCTTGCCTGGCGATCCCCCGTCGGAGCGCTGTCAGCCTTGAGAGCGCCGCGTCCCTGCGGGCCGTTCGCAGCCTGCGGCAGCGGCTACACCAATCTCGGATCGGCACTGGCCCTGTAGCCGCTGCCGAGCGTCAGCGAGGCTGCGCAAAGGCCCGCAGGGCCTTGCCTGGCGATCTCGTGTCGAACGCGCAGCAACCTAAAGATCGTGGCGTCTCCTGCGGAGCCGTTCGCAGCCTGCGGCAGCGGCTACAGGGACGGAGGGCGCCTGTAGTCCGGAACCATCAGCTCGGGCAATCCTGCTCGCCGCCGTCCAGGCCCTGCTTGTAGCTCTGGCTGTGCAGGCTGGCCTTGCCGTTGCGCCAGGTCAGGGTCAGCACGTACAGCGAGTCGAAGTCGCTGGAGGCCCAATCCTCGGTAATCGGGCGCCGCTGGCCCACGGCTTCTTCGGCGACCTTGTTGATCAGCTCCGGCAGGTAGCCGTGGGACCAGGCGGTGTAGATGATCGAGTTGTGGTAGCGGTCGTGCAGCAGTTCGTCCGCCAGGTCGCTGGTGTCATTGGCGGCAAAATCGATGTTCACCGGCAGGCCGAGCTTGATGGCGCTGGGGCTGATGGTCATCAAGGGGCGGATGTAGCTGTAGGAATTGTCCAGCTCGCCTTCCTCGACATTGCGTGTCGGGTTGGCGGCGAACACGTACTGCGCCTTGCCGAACTTTTCCGGCAGCAGCGAGGCCAGGTCGATGGCTCGGTTCAGGCCCTGGCAGTTGAGCTGGCCGAGGCCGCCGGCGGGCTTTTCCGCATGGCGCAGGAACACCAGGGTCTGAGTGCCGTCCACCGGTTGTGCGCGGCTGACGCTGGACTCAAGCGACAGGCACAGGGCGCTGCCCAGCAGCAAGGCCGGTAGCAGCAGGTAGGCGCGGTTCTTGAAGCGGCGGAGCAGGGGCATGGCGGGATTCTTCAGCGCAAGGGGTGGAGGCTGACAAACCTGTGTATTCCCTGTCATCACGGCCGGTGAAGGCAGTGCTTCTGAGTCCCTGGACGGCGTTTGGTTCGATGAGGCGCCAGACTAACCGCGGTATGTTGCCGATTTAAGAAAACCCGGCGGATAATCCCCAGCCGTTGCCTCGTGTGGCGCCCCCCTTTTGACTGTCATTGGAAGCCTGTCATGACCGATCTTTCCGCCTTTGCCGTGACCCAGAAATGGCCTGCGCAGTTTCCCGAATGGATTCAACTGTATTCCCTGCCGACCCCCAATGGGGTCAAGGTTTCGATCATGCTCGAAGAGATCGGCCTGCCTTATGAAGCGCACCGGGTCAGCTTCGAGACTCAGGATCAGATGACCCCGGAGTTTCTCAGCGTCAGCCCGAACAACAAGATCCCGGCGATTCTCGATCCCCATGGTCCTGGCGACCAGCCTTTGGCGTTGTTCGAATCGGGGGCGATCCTGATCTACCTGGCGGACAAGAGCGGGCAGTTGCTGGCCCAGGAATCGGCGGCGCGTTATGAAACCATCCAGTGGCTGATGTTCCAGATGGGCGGCATCGGGCCGATGTTCGGGCAGGTGGGGTTCTTCCACAAATTCGCCGGCAAGGACTACGAGGACAAGCGGCCGCTGGAGCGTTATGTGAACGAGGCCAAGCGCTTGCTGGGGGTGTTGGACAAGCACCTGGAGGGGCGCGAGTGGATCATGGGTGAGCGCTACACCATTGCTGATATTGCGACCTTTCCGTGGATTCGGAATTTGGTTGGGTTTTATGAGGCGGGTGGGTTGGTGGGGTTTGATCGCTTCCCAGAGGTGCAGCGGGTGCTGGCCAAGTTTGTGGCGCGGCCGGCGGTGATCCGTGGGTTGGAGATTCCCAAGGTGGTTTGAGGTGTTTTTTTAGGGGGCGCGCGCGAAAGGGGTAAATATCCGGTGCTGCGGTTATCGCCGCTGGTGGTTTTGCCTTTATGGCGGGGGAGTGGGGTACATATCCGTTGCTGCGGTCACGGCTGCTTAGGGTTTCGCTCTTGCGGCGAGTGGGATGGAGTACATATCCATTGCTGCGGTAACGGCCACTTAGGGTTTCGCCCTTACGGCGACTCACTTTTGTCAAACGACACAAAAGTAAGCAAAAAGTCTTGCCCCTCCATACGGCCCCTCGCTAGGGCTCGGGGTGCCCTCTCTCCGGCATTGCTCCCGGGGGCCCGCCGCCAACCGGCCATCCCTGGCCGGGTGGCGGCTAGCTCGGCATCCATGCCGAGCTGCCCCCTACGCAACGCCTGCGCTCGGCCTGCTGGGAAGGGGCCTGAAGATCAAGATCAAGATCAAAAGCCAAAGCCAAAGCCAAAGCCAAAGCCAAGGTGCGCAGGCCGTCTTCTTGTAGCCGCTGCCGCAGGCTGCGAACGAGCGCTCGCGCTCGCAAAACCAGGCGGCGCGATATGTCAGGAATATCGGGGAGGCAGGTTTAGCGTCTCCTGCGGAGCCGTTCGCAGCCTTCGGCAGCGGCTACACGTAACGCTAACGGCAATGAAACAGGTCGGCCGGCAGGCCGCCGTCAGATTTTGCCTTTGCTTTTGATCTTGCTTTTGATCTTCCTGCCCCCTTAGACACGATGGCCGAACGCAGGCATTGAGCCGTGGGTAACCCGGCAGGACGCCGGGTTAGCCGCACTGGGCCAGGGATGGCCCATTGCGGCGGCCCACGGATCAATGCCGGAGAGAGGGCATGCCGAGCCTAGGCGAGGCACCGAGTGGAGGGGCAGGAGCCTTTGGTTACTTTGGGCTTTTCAAAGTGACTCGCTGTAAGAGCGAAACCATAAGCAGCCGTAACCGCAGCAATGGATATGTACCCCATCCCACTCGCTGTAAGAGCGAAACCGTAAGTGGCTGCACCCGCAGGAACGGATATGTACCCACCCCCCAACCCATTACAATCACCAACCGCTCCCCCCACAGGCCCCCTCTAAATGCCCGCCCTGAACTTCAAACAAATCGATGTCTTCAGCGCCACCCCCTTCAAGGGCAACCCCTTGGCCGTGGTGTTCAACGCCGACGACCTCAGCGACGAACGCATGGCCACCTTCGCCACCTGGACCAACCTCAGCGAAACCACCTTCCTGCTCAAACCCCGCGACCCCCGGGCCGACTATCGCCTGCGGATCTTCACCACCACCCAGGAGCTGCCCTTCGCCGGTCACCCGACCCTGGGCAGTTGCCACGCCTGGCTCGAAGCCGGCGGCGTGCCCCAGGGCGAGGAGATCATCCAGGAGTGCGAGGTGGGCCTGGTGCGCATCCGCCGTCAGGGCAATCAGCTGGCCTTTCTCGCGCCGCCGCTGCTCAAGTCCGGCCCGGTGGAGCCCGAGGTGCTGGAGCAGGTGCGCCGTGGTCTGCGCCTGGCGCCCGGGGACATCGTGCAGGCGCAGTGGGTCGACAACGGCGCCGGCTGGCTGGCGGTGATGCTCGGCGAACGCCAGCAGGTGCTGGACCTGCAACCGGACTACCCGGAGTTGGTCGGTCTGGCGGTCGGAGTGATCGCGCCCTGTGACCCCGAGCGCGATGACAGCGACGCGCAGTTCGAGGTGCGGGCCTTTATCGCCGGTGATGGCATGCCCGAGGACCCGGCCACCGGCAGCCTCAACGCCGGCCTCGCCCAGTGGCTGCTGGGCGCCGGGCTGGCACCGGCTCGCTACCGCGTCAGCCAGGGCCTGAGCATGGGCCGGGCAGGGCGGATTGACGTGGAGCAGATCGGCGATGAAATCTGGATCGGCGGCATGGCGCGAACCTGCATTGAGGGACACTTGAGGCTTCTCCAAACCAGTGAGCAAGCGTGTGGGAACACACCTTCGCCGACTGATCCGAGGCATCCATGAGCGCGCTGAGCCCTGGCGATTTTGCAGGCCCCGGCACGCACAAGCCGGCACGGCTCCGGTGCACCTGGGCCCAGGTTGGGTCCTGCAAGGGCCGGCTGCTGCGGGCCGGCCTGATGGGTTTGCTGGCCCTTGAGCCCGTGCTTTGCAGCGCAGAAACCACGGCGGTCAAACAACAGCCCGGCCCGGCAACCTTGCCCGGCAAGACACCGCGCAGCGATTCCGCGGCATCCGCCAGCGTGGCGGCCACGCCAGGGGACAAGGGCGTGGCGCTGAATGCCACGTGCAACCTGCCGCTCAAGCCATCCGCCGGCAAGGTCGTGGAAATCTATTGGACCCAGGGCCCGGAGAATCGTCGCGTTGTGGGCCGCGAGGTTGACCATTACGTCGATCTCAATCTGATCGTTAAAACTGTGGGTTACCGGCCTGGCGAGTGCATCGAAGCGACGATTCAAGCCGAAAAGGCTGACGATGAAGTTGCCGACGGGATCAAGAAAATCGTGCTCAGGGGAAAGGTTGACGACAGCGGCATGGCCTACTTCAAAACGCCTCTGAAGGACTACACCCTCAATTTGCAGGGCAGCGAGCCGCCGTAGTGTGCGCAACCGTGCGGGAACCAAGCGCCGCTGCAAGATTTGTCGCGCGCCGGTTTTCAATGGCGGCTGCCGCTGTTGCGTCAGATGGTCGCAGGCTGGCCGCGTCGAGGGGCCGACACCCCCCTGAATCGCGGGGCCTGGCAGGTATTGTTACGGCATCGGCAAGGCTCTCTTGAGCTGTGCGGGTTTGTACCCTGGCGGCTCTGGGCATAAGCTTTCAGCCTTTTTTCGCCATCGCTCGTGTTATCCCGCGCTCAGCCTTAGGAAAAATCATGTCCAGCCAGTTCCCAGAAGCCCGTCCCCGCCGCCTGCGTCGCTCCGAACAACTGCGCAGTCTGTTCCAGGAAACCGAATTCACCCTCAACGATCTGGTGCTGCCGATTTTCGTCGAGGAGGAAATCGACGATTTCGTGCCGATCAAGAGCATGCCCGGGGTGATGCGCATTCCCGAATCCAAGCTGGCCGGGGAGATCGAGCGCTACGCCCGCGCCGGGATCAAGTCGGTGATGACTTTCGGTGTGTCGCACCACCTGGACTGTGACGGCAGCGATACCTGGAAGGAAAACGGCCTGGTGTCGCGCATGTCGCGCATCGCCAAGGACGCGGTGCCGGAGATGATCGTGATGTCCGACACCTGCTTCTGCGAATACACCGAGCACGGCCACTGTGGCGTGATGCACGGCCATGAAGTGGACAACGACCAGACCCTGATCAATCTCGGCAAGCAGGCGGTGGCCGCGGCCCGTGCCGGCGCCGACGTGATCGCGCCGTCGGCGGCCATGGACGGGCAGGTCCAGGCCATCCGCCGGGCCCTGGACGCCGCCGGGTTCACCCAGACGCCGATCATGGCCTATTCCACCAAGTTCGCCTCGGCGCTCTACGGCCCGTTCCGCGAAGCGGGCGGCAGTGCGCTCAAGGGTGACCGCAAGAGCTACCAGATGAACCCGATGAACCGTCGCGAAGCGGTGCGCGAGTCCCTGCTGGACGAGCAGGAAGGCGCCGACTCGCTGATGGTCAAGCCCGCCGGGGCCTACCTGGACATCATCCGTGACATCCGCGAGGCCTCGCGCCTGCCGGTGGCGGCGTATCAGGTCAGCGGCGAGTACGCGATGATCAAGTTCGGCGCCCAGGCCGGGGCCATCGACGAGCAGCGCGTCGTGCGTGAGAGCCTGGGTTCGATCAAGCGCGCTGGTGCTGACCTGATCTTCACCTACTTCGCCATGGACCTGGCCCTGGCCGGGATCTGACCAGGCCCCCGCCGTACCGCCACGAACGTCGTCCGGCGTTCGTGGCTCTTGCCAAGACTTCCGCCCCTACATGACAATGCGATTCATTATCAAATATGAATCCTTATTGTCATGCCCGCCGACGACTTATCCCTGCGCAGTGCCGTCACCGATCTGTACACCCATCACCACGGCTGGCTGCAGGGCTGGTTGCGCCAGCGCCTGGGCAACACCTTCGATGCCGCCGATCTGGCCCAGGACACCTTCGTGCGGGTGCTCAAGGCGCGCAATGCCCTGGAGATCCGCGAGCCGCGGCCCTACCTGTCGCGCATCGCCAATGGCTTGCTGATCGATCTGTTTCGCCGCCGCTCCCTGGAGCAGGCGTACCTGGAGGCCCTGGCGCTGGTGCCCGAGGGCGAGCAGCCGTCGCCGGAGGAGCAGAACCTGATGCTCCAGGCACTGTTGGAAGTCGACCGGCTGCTGGACGGCCTGGGGGCCAGGGTCAAGCAGGCTTTCCTGCTGTCCCAGTGCGACGGCCTGACCTACGAGCAGATCGCCGAACGCCTGCAGATCTCGGTGCGCAGCGTCAACAACTACATGGCCAAGGCTATGGAGCATTGCTGCCTGATGCAGATGCGGATGCAATTGTCATGAGTTTTGCCAACCTGCAACTGAGCGTGAGTGAGCGCCAGGCCATCAGCGGCGCGGCGCGCTGGTATGCGCAGTTGCGCTCCGGCACCGCCAGCGAACAGGAACAGGCAGCCTGGCGCGAATGGCTGGCCGCCGACCCCTTGCATCGCCAGGCCTGGGAACGCATGCAGCAACTGGGCGAGCAGATGTCGGCCTTGCCTGGTGGCCTGGCCGGTTCCACCTTGCGCGGGGCCGGGCGCTCGCGCCGCGAGCTGATGCGCAACCTGGTGGTGCTGGCTTCGGCCGGCTCCCTGGGTTGGCTGGGCTGGCGCAGCGACAGCGCCCAGCAATTGCTGGCGGACTATCGAACCCAGGTCGGCGAGCGCCGCGAAGTGCGCCTGGCGGACGGCAGCGCATTGCTGCTCAACACCGACACCTCGGTGAATGTGGCTTTCGACGGTCAGCAGCGCCGGTTGCAGTTGCTCTGGGGCGAGATGCTGGTGAGCGCTGGCATCGATGCACTGCAAAGGCCATTGCGGGTCATCACCCGCCACGGTGAGGTCCAGGCCCAGGGCGCGCGTTTCGTGTTGCGCAGCGAAGAGCGCGAGGATCAGGTGGCGGTGCTGGAGCAGGGCGTGCAGGTCAGCCTGGGCAACGGTATGGCGTCGCGCCGAGTCGAGGCCGGCCAGCAACTGGCGTTCAGCGCTGGAGGCTTTGCTGCGCTGCGGTCCAGCGATGCGTCGGTGGGCGCCTGGCGCCAGGGCAGTATCATCGCCCTCGACCGCCCCTTGGGGGACTTGCTGGCGGACCTGTCGCGCTATCGTCGCGGTGTGGTGCAGTGCGATCCGCAGATCGCCGGACTGAAAGTCTCCGGGGCCTTTCCCATCGATGACACCGATCGCGCCCTGGCGGCGCTTGAGAGCGGTTTCTCGCTGCGCATCGAGCGCTACACCCGCTATTGGGTGCGGGTGTCCCACCGCCGCCTCGGCTGAAACCAAACGGTAAAAATAATTATTCCGGTCTTTGCACTTTTGCCCACTCTGATCCGGCTCATCCCCCAGTGGATTCATTTTCAAGATCGGGGGAAGGCAAAGCATGTCTGAAGTTCACAAGTCGAAGTTGGCCCAGGCCATCAAGGTCGGGCTCTGGGGCGCGCTGGCGGTGTATGGCGCGGCGCTGCTGCCGTTGACCGCGGTGGCGGCCAGCGAACAGACGGCGGTGCGCCGCTTCGATATTGCCGCCGGTGATCTGACCGAGGTGCTGAGCCGTTACGCCAGTGCTGCCGGCGCGGCCATTTCCTTCGATGCCCGGCAGACCGCCGGCCTGCGTTCGGCGGGGCTCAAGGGTGAATACGGGGTACAGGAAGGCTTTGCGCGGATTCTCGCCGGCAGCGGCTGGCAGGCCGAGCCGCAGAGCAACGGCAGCTATGTGCTGCGCCCCGTGCCCCAGGGCAGCGGCACTCTGGAGCTGGGTACCACTCAGGTGCAGGGTCAGGAGCTGGGGGCCACCACCGAGTATTCCGGTTCCTACACCACCGGCGCGGTGACCATCGGCAAGGGCCAGCACTCGCTGAAGGAAACCCCGCAGTCAGTGACCGTGATCACCCGCAAGATGCTCGATGACCAGAACCTCAACACCATCGACCAGGTGATGGAAAAGACCCCGGGCATCACCCTCTACGACTCGCCCATGGGCGGCAAGTATTTCTACTCCCGGGGCTTTCGCATGACCGGCCAGTACCAGTACGACGGCGTGCCCCTGGACATGGGCAACAGCTACGTGCAGGCCGACAGCTTCAGCAGCGACATGGCCTTCTATGATCGGGTGGAGATCCTGCGCGGCGCCGCCGGCATGCTCAAGGGCGCGGGCGGCACCGCCGGTTCGGTGAACTTCGTGCGCAAGCGTGGCCAGGCCACGCCCCACACCCAGCTGATGATGTCCGCCGGCAGTTGGGACAACTACCGGGCCCAGGTGGACACCGGCGGGCCGCTGAACGATGCCGGCACCATTCGTGGCCGGGCGGTGGTGACCCAGCAGACCCGGCAGTACTTCTACGACCTGGGGGAGCGCAAGGATCAGGTCTACTACGGCGCCCTGGATTTCGACCTCAGTGACGACACCACCCTGGGCCTGGGCATGGCCTATGAAGACGTTGACTCGCGCCCGTGCTGGGGCGGCCTGCCGCGCTACAGCGACGGCAGCGACCTCAAGCTCGGCCGTTCCACCTGCCTGAATACCGCCTGGAACAACTCGCGCAGCAAGCGCGCGACCTATTTCGCCGACCTCAAGCAACAGCTCAACGATGACTGGGCGCTGAAGGTAGCCGGGGTCTACAGCCGCAATACCCAGGACATCGAGTACGCCTTCCCCAGCGGTTCGGTGCCGGTGGGTGCCAGCCGCTCCAGCACCCTGATGCTGGGCAGCACCTATGACTACGATCAGGTGGACTACGGCTTCGATGCCTATGTCGACGGCCACTTCCAGGCCTTTGGCCAGGAGCACGAACTGACCTTCGGCGCCAACGCCAGCCGTTCGATCAAGGACGACTTCTACGCCGTGGCCGGTTTGCCGCAGCGGCAGAACGTGCTGGACCCCGATCACCACCTGCCCAAGCCCGATGACAGCTACTACGAAAGCAATTCCACCCGGGGCGGCCCCAGTGATCTGCGCATCCAGCAGCAAGGGCTGTATTCCACCCTGCGCCTGAAACTCGCCGACCCGCTGACCCTGGTCATGGGCAGCCGGGTCAGTTGGTACAAGTCGCAGAACGATGCCGTGGCCTACTGGCGCGACACCCGCACCCCCAGCAGTGCCCGTTCCAAGGAAACCGGCGAGGTCACGCCGTTCGCCGGGGTGCTGTACGACCTCAACGACAACCTCACGGCCTATGCCAGCTACTCCAGCATCTTCACCCCCCAGGGCAGCTATCGGACCCTGGACGGCGCCTCCCTCAAGCCGCTGGTGGGCAAGAGCTATGAAGCGGGGATCAAGGGCGAGTGGTTCGACGGTCGCCTGAACAGCGCCTTCAGCCTGTTCCGCACCATTCAGGAGGATGCGCAGCAGGACGACCCGGCCTGCCCGGACAGCACCTGCTCGTTGAACTCGGGCAAGGTCCGCGCCCAGGGCTTTGAAGCCGAAGTCAGCGGTGAGGTGATCGAACGCCTGCAACTGCTGGCCGGCTACACCTACACCCAGACCAAGACCCTGGAGGATGCCGACAGCAGCAAGAACGGCCAGTCGTTCAATTCCTACGTACCGCGGCACCTGCTACGGGTGTGGGGCGACTACCAGCTGGGCGGTGCCCTGGAACGCTTCACCGTGGGGGCTGGGGTCAACGCCCAGAGCGACAACTACCGGGTCTCGCCCATCAGCGGCAATCACATCAGCCAGGCCGGCTATGCGATCTGGAACGGCCGGATCGGCTATCGCATCGACGACACCTGGTCCCTGGCGCTCAACGGCAACAACCTGCTGGACAAGCGCTACTACACCACCGTCGGCACCGAAGGCTTCGGCAACTTCTACGGCGATCCGCGCAACTTCACCCTGTCGGTCAAGGCTGACTTCTAAGCCCGGCCCCGGCCCCGGCTGCGCAGTGCGTCGAGCGCGGATCAGCGCGGTTTGAGGGCGGCCGGGCTGTTCTGCGGAGAGATCTCGCGTTCGCGGAAATAACGCTCCAGCACCCGCGGATCGGCCGAACGTTCGGCCAGGGCCACGTAGGTGTCCGGGCGCAGCAGGTACAGGGCGTTGCGCGCCAGCCCCGCGCGGGCGTGGGCCGGGCGCCAGTCGAAGACCCGCAACGGCACCCGGTGTTCGGCGCACCAGTCCTGCACCGCGTTGCTGGTGACGCCGTAGACATGCACCTGCCAACCCAGGTACTCCAGGCTGTCGAAGTTGTCGTGCTCGCCGTCCCTGACCCAGGGCAAGCGGTCGCCGCCGTGCACCGGGCCGACGCCACCGGCACTCAGGGGCATGCCCCGGTAGTTGAGGGTGATCTGCGACACGGTGCGAAAGAGAAACTCCCGGGCACTGTCGAAGGCGGCGATCTTCGGCAGCAGCAGGGGGGCCAGGCGGGTGCGTACCAGGTAGGCGACCGGGCCGTCGGCGGTGGCGAAGCTGAACACCCGGTCGGTGGTGGCCACCAGGCGCCGGGCAAACTCCATGCGTTCGATTTCATAGCTGTCCAGCAGGCTTTCGGCGCTCTTGCCGCTGAGCACCGCCGCCAGTTTCCAGGCCAGATTGATGGCGTCGCCGATCCCGGTGTTCATGCCCTGGCCACCGGCGGGGCTATGGACGTGAGCGGCATCCCCCAGGAGAAACACCCGTCCCTGGCGAAACTGCTCGGCCACCCGGTGGTGCACCTTGTAAGTGGAGAACCAGTTGACTTGGGTGACGTTGACCTTGAGCTGATGCATGGCGCGCTGGCTGACGTCTTCGAAACGCAGGTTTTCCGGGTGCTCGGCGCGCTCGTCGCGCACGGTGCCGATCAGCCGCGCGCGGCCGCTGTGGGCCAGGGGAAACACCGCGAGAAAGTCGGCATCGTCCAGGTCCACGTGCAATTGGCCGTCGATGCTCGGGCCGTCGGCCTCGACATCGGCGACGTAGAACACCTGTTGGTAGGTGCCGCCGGGAAAACCCGTGCCCAGGGTCTTGCGCACCGTGGAGCGGGCGCCGTCGCAGCCGGCCAGGTAGAAGGCCTGGCAATGTTCCTCGCGGCCGTCGGGGCCACGCAGGCGAGCGTTGATCAGGTGGCCGTGATCGGTGAAGGCCAGCAGCTCGGTGTCGCGCTCGACGCGCACGCCCAGCCGTTCCAGGCGTTCGATCAGCAGTTGCTCGTGCTCGTCCTGGGGAAAGATCTGCAGGAAGGGGTAGGGCGTCAGGTCTTCGCCGATGGCGTTGAACGGCAGTTGCGCGGCCCGCTCGCCGCGGACCCAGAGGTTGACCGCCGGCACGTGGTGGCCGCGTTCGACGATGGCCTGGGTCAGGTCCAGCTGGCGATACAGCTCCAGGGTCCGGGCCTGGACCGCCAGGGCCCGGGAGGTGGTGCCCGGGCCCAGGGTCTTGTCGATGATCCGTACCTTGACCCCCTGCTGGCGCAGCCAGAGCGCCAGCACCAGGCCGGTGGGGCCGGCGCCGATGATCAGTACGTCGCTGCAGTTCATGTGTTTGCCCTCGCTAAGAGATCAACGTTATGCATCTGACTGCGGGCGGCGCCTGCCGCGGGGTCAACGCTGGGCGAAGGCCAGGTTCAGGCCCAGTCCCGCGAAGCTTGCGGCAAAGCTGCGGCGCAACCAGTTCTGGACTTTGGGCGACTCGATCACCGCGGTACGGAACAGATTGGCCAGCAGCCCGTAGAGCACGAACACGAAGAAGGTCATGGTCATGAACACGCCGCTCAAGAGCAGCATCTGCGGGATCGGATCGCTGCCGTCATGGGCGATGAACTGGGGCAGGAAGGCCAGGAAGAAAATGGTCAGCTTGGGGTTGAGGATGTTCAGCAGGCAGGCCTTGAGCATCAGCGCGCCGGCGCCGTGGCTCACCGTGTTGCTGTCCACGGCAAAGGCCGAGCGATCACGCCAGGTGGCATAGGCCAGGTACAACAGGTAGGCGACCCCGGCGAACTTCAGGCCCTGGAAGGCCAGGGCGCTGGTGTGCAGGATCGCCGACAGACCGAGGATCGAGGCCAGCAGGTGGGGGACGATCCCGGCGGTGCAGCCGATGGCGGTGAACAGGCTGGCGCGCTTGCCGGCCACCAGGGCGGTGGAAATGGTCAGGATCACGCCGCTGCCGGGAATCAGCACGACAATCAGGCTGGTAAGCAGAAAATCCAGGGTCAACATCCGGGTGTCACTCCATTGAGGGCGGGGTCATCAAAGTACACCCAGCCACACCGCCAATAGAAGGATTTTAGCCTGTAGCCGCTGCTGAGCCCGCGAAGCTGCGCGAAGGTCCGCAGGACCTTGCCTGGCGATCGCCAGCCAAACCTCTATCGATCTTGAGAACCCTGCGTCCCTACGGGCCGTTCGCAGCCTGCGGCAGCGGCTACACAAATCCCGGATCGGCATTGGCCCTGTAGCCGCTGCTGAGCCTGCGAAGCTGCGCGAAGGTCCGCAGGACCTTGCCTGGCGATCTCCCGCCTAACCTCAATCGGCCTTGAGAACGTCGCATCCTTGCGACGGAGTGCCGCCCAAGCCGTTCGCAGCCTGCGGCAGCGGCTACAGGGGCGTGGCGGGAACAGCGCTCGCATTCTTTGGTCGAACGCCCCATGCCGCTGCTTTACTTGCACGGCCCTCGTCCAGCCATCTTGCGGAGTCCCATGATTTCCTCTCGTCTTCTCAGTTGCTGCCTGGGCCTGTCGCTGCTGGCCGGTTGCGCCAGCTCGCGCGGCCCCCAGGCGCCGGTGCTGACCCCGGAGCAGACCCAGGCGCGCATCCTGCGCCTGCTGCCGGCCCAGGTCAGCGACCGCCCGGGCTGGGCCCGGGATATCCAGGTGGCCTTCAGCGCCCAGGGCCTTGAGCCGAGCCAGAGCAACCTGTGCGCGGTGCTGGCGGTGACCGAACAGGAATCCACCTTCAAGGTCGATCCGACAGTGCCGGGCCTGGGGCGCATTGCCCGGGAGGAAATCGACCGCCGCGCGGCCAAGGTGCATGTGCCAGCGCTGCTGGTCAGTGCCGCCCTGCAAGTGCGCGGCGCGGACGGCCAGTCCTACAGCCAGCGTCTGGCCAAGGCTCGCAGCGAGAAGGAGCTGAGTGCGATCTTCGATGACTTCATCGGCATGGTGCCCCTGGGCAAGGCCCTGTTTGGTGGCTTCAACCCAGTGCACACCGGCGGGCCGATGCAGGTCAGCATCGAATTCGCCCAGCAACAGGCCCAGGGTTATCCGTACCCGGTGCAGGACTCGATCCGCCATGAAGTCTTCAGTCGCCGTGGTGGCATGTACTTCGGCATCGCCCACCTTTTGGGTTATCCGGTGGACTACCCGCAGCCGCTGTATCGCTTCGCCGACTTCAACGCCGGCTGGTACGCCAGCCGCAATGCGGCTTTCCAGGCCGCGGTGAGCCGCCTCAGCGGGATCAAGCTGGCCCTGGATGGCGACCTGATCCGCTATGACTCGCTCCTGCCCGGCAGCACCGAACTGGCGGTGCGCACCCTGGGCAAGCAACTGGGGCTGCGCAACCCGCAGATTCGCGCCCAGCTGGAAAAGGGTGACAGCCAGGCCTTTGCACAGACCGAGCTGTACCGCCAGGTATTTGCCCTGGCCGACCGCGCGGCGGGCCGACCCGTGCCGCGCCAGCAACTGCCGGGCATCGAACTCAAGAGCCCGAAGATCACCCGCCAGTTGACCACTGCCTGGTTCGCCAAACGCGTGGATGAACGCTACCAGCGCTGCCTGCAAAGGCCGCTGTAACCCCAAGGGCCTGCCCGTTGTAGGCGCTGGCTTGCCAGCGAAGACGCCCGCCAGGGCGATGCAAGGCTTGCGGTCCTGTTCGCCGGCAAGCCGGCTCCTACGGCGGGGTCAGGGGCGACGGCGGACGAACTTGCGCCACAGCCACACCCACAGCATCGCGAGAGGGAAGGCCAGGATCACGAAAGGCAGGGCATAGCTGCCTTTCTCCAGGGCTTCGGCTGTGCCGTCGGACAGGTTGTCCAGCAGGTTGCTGAAGGCGCGCTTGAGACTTGAACCGCGTTCGGCGCCGTTGCTGGGCAGGAAGTTCAGGGTCAGGCGGTTGGTGTCCAGGCGACGCTGTTGTCCGGCAGCTGTCTGGGCCAGCGCTTGCAGGTCATTCTCGATGCCCGCCTGCTCCTTGCTCAGGGCGATCAGGTCGCTGACGCTGATGTCCTTGCGCGCCGCCAGTTCATCCAGGCGCTGTTGCTGGGCCTTGAGTCGCTGTTGCTGGCGTTGCACATCGGCCACGGCATCGGCCAGGTCTTCGGCGCTGGTGATGCGCTCACCCAGTTCGGCCCCTTGAGACGCCTGCTGGACGATGGGCTCGACCCCCTCCGGAACGATTCGCAGCACCACCCGGGCGCGGTACGGGCCTTGCTCCAGGAGCAAGATGTTGCAGGGGCCGAACTGGGCTTTTTCGCAGGCTTCACGGGTTTGTGTCAGGTGCGGGCCGATTTGCTCGGCAGGCAGGGACAGGGTCAGTTCGTGCTCGTAGGCCAGCAGGGCGCCGGCCTTGCCCTGGGCCCCACCGAGGGCCACCGCAGAGCTGTTGTGATCACTGGGAGAGCAGGCGCTGAGGGCCAGTGCACCGAAGAAGGCAAAGGCCAGTCGGCGGCGGATGGCAGGGTGATCGTCCTGATGCTGCATGGAGGCTCCTTGAGTACTTGAAATTGCGGCTAGTGCGCAGGTGCGCATCTTACTGCTGTTCCCAGGATCACCACGATCGCGGCGCAACTTATTTTCGCCAATTTGCCTGGCTGATGCTCATAGGCATCGTGGTCAATCAGGGCTACACCTGTCGCCCTGTGCAACCCTCTGTCACCCAGCGGTTCAAGGAGAGCCTCATGAGCCAATCGGACATCCCCCAGGGCTTCAGTCCCTTGCCCCGCAGCAGCCCGCTGCTGGAGTTGATCGGCCCGGTCTATGGTCGCGGCAGTGGCCGCGAGCTGTGCCTGGGTCTGCGTGCCGATGCCCGCCACGCCAATGGCCGGGGCACGGTGCATGGCGGCATCATCGCCACCCTGGCGGACGTCGGCATGGGGTATGCCATGGCGTTTTCCAGCGAACCGCCGTTGCCGCTGATCACCGCCAGCATGACCCTCGACTACCTGGGGGCGGTGCGGGTGGGGGAATGGATCGAGGTGCGCCTGGAGCATGCCAAGCGCGGTCGGCAGATGGCCTTTGCCACGGTGCTGCTGCGGGTCGGCGAGCGTGAAGTGGCGCGGGCCAGTGGCGTCTTCGCCGTCCCAACTGCAGCCCTGTAGCCGCTGCTGAGCCTGCGAAGCTGCGTAAAGGTCCGCAGGACCTTGCCTGGCGATTGCCAGCCAAACCTCTATCGATCTTGAGAACCCTGCGTCCCTGCGGGCCGTGCGCAGCCTGCGGCAGCGGCTACACAAATCCCGGATCGGCATTGGCCCTGTAGCCGCTGCTGAGCCTGCGAAGCTGCGCGAAGGTCCGCAGGACCTTGCCTGGCGATCGCCAGCCAAACCTCTATCGATCTTGAGCACCCTGCGTCCCTACGGGCCGTGCGCAGCCTGCGGCAGCGGCTACACAAATCCCGGATCGGCATTGGCCCTGTAGCCGCTGCTGAGCCTGCGAAGCTGCGCGAAGGTCCGCAGGACCTTGCCTGGCGATCGCCAGCCAAACCTCTATCTATCCTGAGAACCCTGCGTCCCTACGGGCCGTGCGCAGCCTGCGGCAGCGGCTACAGCTGCTTCCAGTCCAGGCCGAAGCGCGCCAGGTATTTGCGCAGGCGGTCGGCGTCGTTGGGGTTGGCCTTGCCCAGGCGTGACACGCCGAACAGCCGGCGCCCGGCGTCCGACAGGCTGTCGGCGCGACGGCATTCGGCAATCACCGCCTTGAGTTGCAGGCGGTCGAACAGGTCCAGCTCTACCTCGTCGCCCAACAGTTCCTGCAGTTCATCCTCGGCATTTTCCAGGCCCCAGGCGTGGCGCAGGCGCTGGATTTCCTCCTCGACCTGGGCCTGGTCGATGCGTCCGCTGTCGGCCAGGGTGGCCATGCGGGTGATGGAGGCCGACAGTTCGCGGAAGTTGCCCAGCCACGCCGCTTCGCTGGAGCTGGCAAAGGCCAGGTAGCGGCGCCGTGCTTCCAGGTTGAAACGCACCAGTTGCCCTTGCTCCCGGGCGTGGCGTTCCAGCTCGAAATCGATGTTCGGCTCGATGTCCTCGCGGCGTCCCGCCAGCCCCGGCAGGTTGAAGGTCCAGAGGTTGATCCGCGCATACAGGTCTTCGCGGAACAGGCCCTGGGCCACCCGGCCGCGCAGGTCGCGGTGGGTGCCGGCGATGATCAGGAAGTCACTCTCCACTTCCTGGTCCGCGCCCATGGGGAAGAAGCGCTTTTCCTCGATGGCCTTGAGCAGCATGGCCTGTTCGTCCAGTCCCAGTTCGCCGATCTCGTCAAGAAACAGCATGCCGCCGTGGGCCGCCCGCAGCAGCCCCTCCCGGGCGTTCTGGGCACCGGTGAAGGCGCCCTTGATATGGCCGAACAGCGCCGACATGGCACCGTCACCGCGCAGGGTGGCGCAGTTGACCTCGACAAAGCGTCCCTGCACCTGGTGCCGGCCGCGCTTGAGTTCATAGATGCGCCGGGCCAGGAACGACTTGCCGGCACCGGTGGGGCCGATCAGCAGCATCGGCGCCTTGGAGCGCACGGCGACCCGCTCGATCTGTTCGATGGAGCGGTTGAACGCCGGGTTGCGGGTGGCGATCCCGGACTTGAGGAAGGCCAGGCCTTCCAGGCGCTTGTGGGCAAAACGCGAGGCGATGCGGTCGTAGCGCGACAGGTCGAGGTCGATCAGGGCATGGGTGCCGGTGGCGTGTTCGCTGGGGTCGCGGCGCCGGGCCGGCGAGGTCTGGATCAGCCGGGCCGGGAGGTAGCGCGCCTCGGTCAGCAGGAACCAGCAGATCTGCGCCACGTGGGTGCCGGTGGTGATGTGCACCAGGTAATCCTCGCGCTCGGTATCGAACGGGTAGGCGCTGGTGAAGTCGTGGAGGGCGCCGTACACCTCTTCAAAATCCCAGGGATTGTTCAGGCCCATGGGGTGCAGGCGCACTTCGGTTTCCGGCGACACCTGGCGCACATCGTTGGCCACCCGTTCGGCCAGGCTGATATCCCGGGCGTCCAGGCCGTGGATCAGTTCCAGGCGCTGGATCAGCACGTCCTGCTGCTGGCACAGACCGACCGTGGGGCGCCAATGGCTCCAGCGATTGGCGCCCTTGCCGACGCGATCGAGGGTGGAACCGACAAAACCGATGGCGACCGTGGGCTTGCTCGACATGTTTATACCTGATGATAAAAAGCGATAAGCAAAGATATAAAATTATCGAGGCGATTGTCTTGTCGAATGCTCAGTGAAAAAGTGAATAAAAATAATATCGTTATAAATCAATAAGTTAAAAAATAATTTGCTGAAAAATAAAAACCTGGCACAGCGGCTGCAATGTATCTGGCAACGAACGAGACAACAGAGCGAGACGCCAAGATGGCCAACTTCCAGCTGTTCAACACCCAACAGGCAAAAGCGCCAGTGAGCACCACCCTGAACGCTTCCAAGGCCGGGGCTTATGCCTACAACGCCAAGCATCGCGTGGCCCAGCTGGCGGTCACCGGTTGCCTGAACTCGACCTTCTACACCTCGCCTGAAGGTCAACTGGAAGCGGTGCTGCAACTGGTGAGCCAGCTGGACAGCCGCTTCGTCGCCCAGGCCGCCCGTTACGCTCGGCAGCAAGGCCATATGAAGGACATGCCGGCGCTGCTGCTGGCGGCGCTGACCGCACAACGCTCGGCCCTGGTGCCGGAGCTGTTCGCCCAGGTGGTGGACAACGGCAAGATGCTGCGCAACTTCGTGCAGATCCTGCGCAGCGGCGTGACCGGGCGCAAATCCCTGGGGTCGCAGCCCAAGCGTCTGGTGCAGAACTGGTTGAACACGGCCACCGAGCGTCAATTGCTGCAGGCCTCGGTGGGCAACCAGCCGTCCCTGGCGGACGTGGTGAAAATGGTTCACCCCAAGCCAAGCGATGCCTGGCGTGAAGCCTTCTTCGCCTGGTTGATCGGCAAACCGGTGGATGTGCAGGCGCTGCCTGAGCTGACCCGCGAGCTGCTGGCGTTTCGTAGCGGGGCGACAACTCAGGTGCCGCAGGTGCCGTTCCAGTTGCTCGGCAACGAGACGCTGAGTGCTGAACAATGGGCGGCACAGGCCCGCAACATGGGCTGGCAGGGGCTGCGCATGAACCTCAACACCCTGGCCCGCCACGGCGCGTTCCAGGTGCCGGGTTGCAGCGAGTACGTGGCGGCGCGGCTGGCGGATGCGGGGGAGGTGGCCAAGGCCCGGGTCTACCCGTACCAGTTGCTGGCGGCCTACCGCATGGCTGGCGAGGACGTACCGCAAGCGGTCCGCGAGGCGCTGCAGGATGCCCTGGAGCTGTCCCTGGCCAACGTGCCGGCGCTGGCGGGCAACGTGGTGGTCTGCCCGGATGTCTCGGGCTCGATGCACAGCCCGGTTACCGGCTATCGCCAGGGCGCCACCACTGCGGTGCGTTGCATCGATGTGGCGGCCCTGGTGGCGGCAGCGGTGTTGCGCAAGCAGCCGGCGGCGCGGGTCATGCCGTTCGAGCGGGGTGTGGTGAACATCCACCTCAACCCGCGGGACAGCGTGATGAGCAATGCGCAAAAGCTGGCGAACATCGGCGGAGGCGGGACCAACTGCTCGGCGCCCCTGGCCCAACTGGCCAACGCCAAGAGCCGCGTGGACACCCTGATCCTGGTCTCGGATAACGAGTCGTGGATCGATGCGCGGCGCCACGGCGCTACGGAAACCATGCGCCAGTGGGAGCGGATCCGGTCCATCAACCCGCAGGCGAAGCTGGTGTGCATCGATATGCAACCCGGCGCCACGACCCAGGCGCCAGACCGCGAGGACATCCTCAACGTCGGCGGCTTCAGTGACGCGGTGTTCGATGTGATCGAGCAGTTCACCGCAGGCAACTACGGTGCGCAGCACTGGGTCAAGGCAATCGAGGCGATGGCGCTCTGATCGCTGGAACATGAGATAAACCGTGCGCCGGCCAGCCGGCGCACACCACAGATTTTTTGATCATTGGCCCTGAATGCCGCTGTGACTACATCCAAAGGCGTCTCAGCAAATTTTGTCAGGGCCGGTGAGGGCACGAATGCCAGTGGCTGTACATCCTGGTTAAGCCGGTTCGAATCCGGCCATCAGTCACTACTTTTGTCGTGCCACCTTTTTTGCAGTTTTTGCGACGAATGCGGATGGAACTACATCCCAGGTTCGGGATGCGGGTTCGATTCCCGCCGGTGCTGGAAAACGGCGCCGTGGTTCAATGGTCAGAACACGAACGCATTGTTCCATCGACTCTTGTCGTCGCATCTTTTCCCCCGCCTCGGCGGGATGGCAGCGAATGCCACAGGTACTACATGGTGTCGCGGGTTCGAGCCCCGCCAGCCGCAAGGCTGTAGCTCAGTCGGTAGAGCAAATGTGCCTGTTCCCTTGTCGCTGCCCGCAGGCCCGGCCTGCACCGATTGACCCGGCGAATGCCGGTGGAACTACAGGACAGCGAGGTCGCGGGTTCGAGTCCCGCTCACTAGCTCAGAGGCAGAGCGCGCTGCATGTTCCACCTTCACTGGTCGCCGTCTGTACCGAACACCGCAACTCCGTAGGAGCTGGCTTGCCAGCGAAGAGGCCCTTGAGACCGTCTGCTGCGCCCCGGCTCCTACACAATCTATTGAACAAGGCCGAATCAGCGGCCACAGGAAAAAGAGTCAACGACATGGAACACAAAACCTACCAACTGCTGGAAGTGGCCAACGGCAAGCCGATCAAGATGTGGACCCAGGGCGTGCCGGTGGAAAACGAAGCGCGCCAGCAATTGATGAACACCGCCAAGATGCCGTTCATCTTCAAGCACCTGGCCGTGATGCCCGACGTGCACCTGGGTAAAGGTTCGACCATCGGTAGCGTGA
Source organism: Pseudomonas sp. B21-059 (assembly GCF_026016285.1). NCBI lineage: Bacteria > Pseudomonadati > Pseudomonadota > Gammaproteobacteria > Pseudomonadales > Pseudomonadaceae > Pseudomonas > Pseudomonas sp. B21-059. Next base: position 2,563,305 of record NZ_CP087201.1, read on the forward strand.
TCCCCACCGTAGGCGCGATCATCCCGGCGGCGGTCGGGGTGGATATCGGTTGCGGAATGATCGCTGCCCGTACCTCGCTGACCGCCTCCGATCTGCCGGATAACCTGGCCGGATTGCGTAGCGCCATCGAGGCCGCGGTGCCTCACGGTCGTACTTCGCCCCGTAGCGGTCGCGATAAGGGCGCCTGGGGTGATGTGCCGCAGCAGACCGATCAGGCCTGGGCTGCGCTGCACCCACGCTTCAAGGCGATCACCGATAAGTACCCGGCCCTGGCCAACAGCAACAACCGCCAGCACCTGGGAACCCTCGGCGGCGGTAACCACTTCATCGAGGTCTGCCTGGATGAAGCCAACCGGGTCTGGTTCATGCTCCACAGCGGTTCCCGTGGCGTCGGTAACGCCATCGGCAACCTGTTCATTCATCTGGCACAGGCCGATATGCGTCAACATATCGCCAACCTGCCGGACCGCGACCTGGCCTACTTCGAGGAAGGCAGCCAACACTTCGACGATTACGTGGAAGCCGTGGCCTGGGCCCAGGATTTCGCCCGGCAGAACCGTGAGCTGATGATGCAACTGGTGATCCAGGCCACCCGCAAGGTGATCAGCAAGCCCTTCGAAGTGGCGCTGGAGGCAGTGAACTGTCACCACAACTACGTGCAGAAGGAGCGCCACTTCGGTGAAGAGGTGCTGGTGACCCGCAAGGGCGCGGTGTCGGCGAAGAAGGGCGAGCTGGGGATCATTCCGGGGTCGATGGGGGCCAAGAGCTTCATCGTTCGCGGGTTGGGTAACGAGGAGGCGTTCTGCTCCTGCAGCCACGGTGCCGGGCGTACCATGAGCCGCACCAAGGCCAAGAACACCTTCACCCTGGCCGACCAGATCCGCGCGACCGCCCATGTGGAGTGCCGTAAGGACGAAGCGGTGATCGACGAAATCCCGATGGCCTATAAGGACATCGACCAAGTGATGCACGCCCAGCGCGAGCTGGTGGAAGTGCTGCACACCCTGCGTCAGGTGGTGTGCGTTAAGGGGTAGAACAATGGACGACATGGACGCCTTGATAGCGGCGCCGCCCGGCTGGCATTACCAGCTGAGCGACTACGAAGCCCGCCGCGTGCGGGAGGTGATGGACGAATTGGATCGGCACAGTGCCTGGCTGGAACTGAGCCGCTTCGGCAACGGTTTCGTGCGTCAGGCCGCCGTGCGCGGCCTGGCCGCACAGCCTTCGGCCGAGGCCCTGGCGGCCTTGCTGGAGCGCCTCAACGATTGGGTGCCCCAGGTACGCCAGGAGGCTGCCGCGGCGGTCGAGGGGTATCTGGCACCAGAGCGCGCCGAGCTGCTGTTGCAGAGCCTGAAACCGCTGCTGGCCCTGGCCGGCAAACAGCGCGCCGACCACGGCGCGACCCTGGAACGGGCGCGTTCGGTGTTGCAGTTGGCCCAGGTACGCGAAGAAGTTGAAGACGCCTTTGGTGATTGCCGGGGCAAGGCCGCACGCTTTGTCTTCGAGCTGTTGCTCGAAGGGGCGCAGGATCGGGCAGCGCTGCTGGCTCGGGCTCTGCGCCACAGTGAGGTCAGTGTGCGGCAGATGGCGGTGGATGCCTGCGCCGAACTGCCGGCCGCGCAGGCCGTGCCTTTGCTGGAAGAGGTGATGCACAGCTGCGGTGCCAGTGTGCGGGTCAAGGCGCTGCGCTTGCTGCTGCCGTTGCTGGCCGATCCTCGCGAGTATCTGAGTCAGGCCTTGCTAGACCCTTCGGGGGCCTTGCGTTGCCTGGCCCATTGGGCCGCGCCCCGTCACGGGCTGGACCCGCGCGAGGTGTTGCTGCAACGGCTGCAACAACCGGCACCACGGAACAAGCGTGCTTGGCTGGGCCTGTTGGGGCTGGTCAAGGAACTGCAGGAACCCATGGCTGACGCCATGGTGCGACAGGCCCTGGCCTCGCCGGCGCCGAGTGTGCGCCGGCTGGCCCTGCAGACCCTGGGCGAGCGTGGCATGGCCGAGCAACTGGCGGCCCTGGACGACGCCTCGGACAAAGTCTTCAACTGCGCCCTGGGCCTGTTGCACGAGCAACCCTGGGCGGTGTTCGACGAGGTCCTGGAGCAGCGTCTGGACCAGCACTGGCACGACCTGCCGAAGGCGCGGCGCTGGGCCCTGCTGGCTCTCAAGCCGGGCTGGCGCCAGTTGGAATACCTGCTGTGGCGCCTGGGGCAGGGCGGCAGCGAGGCCGCCTATTGGCGTGAGACTCTGGCGCGCTGGTGCGATAGCCGCTACGGGATGTTCGATCCGGTCACCCCCAAGCCGCTGCGCGAAGCCATGTTGCAGCGTGTGCAGGCGATGGAGGCAGCCGGTGAATTGCCCGCAGGTTCAGCCAAGCGCCTGCTTTGAAAAATGGAGAGAGCCTTTATGCAGCCGCGGCCACTGTTGACCCGGATGGAAGATGAACACTGCCGCGCGCTGCGCCAGCAACTGAAGGAGGTGTACTGCGTCTTCGATTTTGTGGTGCTGGCGGTCGAGCCCGAGGCTGAGGTGGATCAAGCCCTGCATCGCCAGGGCTTGCAGCACCTGTACCTGCAACTCATGGCCGAGCGCCGCGAGCGCTGGGAAACACTGCGCCAGGACCCGCGCTACGCCGACGTCGGCTTGACGTCGATGCGCTGGGAGCAGGAGCGGGCGGTGCCTGAGGCGCTCAGCCAGGAACAGGTCCGGCAGCTGGTCTGCGAAAACCTGGAGCAGCAGGACCTGGCCTTGTACCGGGCGTTTCGCCAGCCGCCATACGGGCTGCATTTCCCTGGCGGCGCCGAGCAGGCGCGGCAGGTTTACGGCCAATGGCTGGACGTGCTGGGGCTGGACCCCGAACAGCAGCCCCAGGTGATCAACTGGGTAGGCAACCTGGAACTGGACTTTCTGGCGCCGGACATGGGCCCGCACCTGCTGCCCTGGAGTGACTATTTCGACGAAGGCCTGGAGTGGTGGGGCGTCTGGTGCCTGACGGTGTGGAACCCCGTGCGCCGGACCCTGAGTGTGCTGGCTGCCAGCACCACCGATTGAACAAGGAAAAAGGATCATGGAACACCTGGAGCACCATCCCCTGAGTAACGCCATGCGCGAACGGGTATTGGCCGAGCTGGCGCGGATCGAGCGCGAGCGCAATGTGCAGGTGCTGTATGCCTGCGAATCCGGCAGTCGGGCCTGGGGCTTTGCCTCCACCGACAGTGATTACGACGTGCGTTTCGTCTATGTGGAAAAGCCCGAATGGTTCATCCAGGTGGATGCCGGGCGCGACGTGATCGAGCGGCCCCTGGATGACGAGCTGGACATCAGCGGCTGGGAACTGCGCAAGACCCTCGGGCTGTTGCGCAAGTCCAACCCGACCCTGCTGGAGTGGCTGGACTCGCCCCTGGTGTATCGCAGCGAACCGGCTGCCGCCGCGCGCCTGCGGGAGCTGGCGGAGGCGTTCTACAGCCCGCCGGCGGCACGCAATCATTATCTGTCGATGGCCAAGAAGAACTTTCGCGGTTACCTGCAAGGCGACAGCGTGCGTTTCAAGAAGTACTTCTACGTGCTGCGGCCGTTGCTCGCCGTGCGCTGGATCGATCAAGGGCGCGGCCGACCGCCGATGACCTTTGCCGATCTGCTGACCACCGTCGACCATCAGCCACTGCTGGACGAAGTGGCTGAGCTGCTGGTTTTGAAACGCTGCGCCGACGAGTCCGCCTACGGACCGCGGCGCCAGGCACTGCACGCCTTTATCGCCGCCGAGCTGGAACGCCCGGTGCCGAAACTGGCGCGTACCCATGAAGACAACGCGTTGCTGGACGCCTACCTGCGGGAAACCGTCCGGCACTACGCCTGAGGAATGAAATGAAACAGGATGTCATCGAACTGGACGGCGCCATCGGCGGCGGCCAGGTACTGCGCAGCGCCTTGAGCTTGTCGATGCTCAGCGGCAAGACCCTGCGTATCCATAATATTCGTGCCCGGCGCAGCCGCCCGGGGCTGCTGCGTCAGCACCTGACGGCGGTGCAGGCCGCGGCCCAGGTCTGTGGCGCCAAGACCTCGGGGGTCGAACTCGGCTCCCAGGCCCTGACCTTCGAACCGGGGCCGATCCGTGGCGGCGACTACCGCTTTGCCATCGGCACTGCGGGCAGCTGCACCCTGGTGCTGCAGACCCTGCTGCCGGCCTTGTTGCATGCGCCGCAGCCCAGCCGTGTGAGCATCAGCGGCGGCACCCACAACCCCCTGGCGCCGCCGGTGGATTTTCTCCAGCAAGCCTGGTTGCCGTTGCTGCGGCGCATGGGCGGGCGGGTGGAACTGCAATTGCTGCGCCACGGCTTCGTCCCGGCCGGCGGTGGTGAGCTGGAGGCCTTTGTTCAACCGTCGGTGCTGCAGCCCCTGCACCTTGAGGAGCGTGGCGCACTGTTGGGGAGTCGGGCCTGGGCGCTGAGCGCGGGCCTGCCCGAGCATGTGGCGGAGCGCGAGTTGCGCCGGGTGCACAATCGCCTGGAACTGCCGCGCGAGCACCTCACCCCGGTGCAGCTGGATGAACAATACGGCCCGGGCAATGTGCTGTTGCTGGAGTTCGCCTTCGAGCACCTGACCGAGCTGTTCAGCGGATTCGGCCAGAACAGCCTGCGGGCGGAAAAGGTCGCCGACGTTGCCATCGATCAGGCCCGCGCCTGGCTGGACTCCGGCGCGGCGGTGGCCGAGCACCTGGCCGATCAACTGCTGCTGCCCATGGCCCTGGCCGGCGGCGGCAGCTTCACCACGCCGTGCATGACCGAGCACCTGGAAAGCAATATCCGGGTGATCGAAGCGTTCCTGCCGGTGCGCATCGAGGCGCGTTCGCTGGGCGCGCACCTGTTGCGGATGGAGTGCCACGGCCTGGGATGACAGCCCGGGGCGCGAGGCCCTGGCGCGGCTCAACCCGCTGTTGCAGATGGCCACCCTGACGGCCGTATCCTCAGCGACAGCGCGGCGATCCTGATCCGCCTCGGCCCGGAGTGTCCCGACTCCGGGCTGCTGCCTGAAGCGCCGTCGGCCTGCGCATCTGCACAGGCGCTGGCTTGCTGGCGGCCCCCAGCGTCTGCAGTAGGCGGGGTGAGGGCGACAGGTTGAAGCGGCAGTTGAGTGTGTACCGGAGAAACTGGCAGTCTGCGCGCCCGCGCTGGTGTCGGTTTTTCTCACAAGGATGTACCCAATGGATGGCAATACCTGGCTCAAGGCCTTGAACGCACTGCTGACGCTTCTGCAACGCCTGGTGTTGCTCAGTGGCTGGTTTATCGCCGCGCTGATACTGGGGTTCACCATCAAGTCCGGGTTGCAGCCCTTTCTGGCGATGTTCCTGGCGTCGCTGCTGGGGGTGGTCGCGCTGGTGGTGCATGAGGGCGGGCATTACCTGGGGGCACGCGGGTGCGCCATGCCGGTGTTGCAGGTGCGGGTGGCCGCGGTGGAAATCCAGGTGCAGCGGCGCGGCTGGCGGTTGCGCTGGGCGCCGCAGCTCAAGCGCAATCGCCTGGGCGGTTATGTGATTGCCGTGAGCAATCTGCAACGCCCGCTGCGGCGGCAGTGGATGGTGGTGGTCCTCTGCGGGCCGCTGCTGAACCTGCTGCTGGGCGCCGCTGCCCTGGGGCTCGGGCTGTCCTGGTCCGGGGTGCCCGGGGCCATGGCCCTGGCGTTCGCCGCGATCAATCTGGCCATGGGCCTGGGGAACCTGATGCCGGCCTGGCGGGTGTCGCCCAGTGACGGGATGCTCCTGCTGGGCTGGTTTATGCATCGCGACGATCAACGCCCGGAGCTGGCCCAGGCGCGCCTGCTGGCCCAGACCGTGGCCGGGGTGCCCAGCGCGGAGTTGCCGGAGGAAGATCTGCAGCGTTTGGCCGAAGGCGCCATGCCCGGGCCGTTGCTCGCTTTCGGCTGTCGCCTCAATGCCCTGCAGGATCAGGGCGACTGGCCGGCCGCGGTGCAGATGGAACAGGCGCTGGAACAGCTGCTGGTGGCCCGGGCGACGGAGCTGAACGGCATGAGTGGCCTGATCGAATTGTTGCGTAGCGAATTGGCCTTCTGCCGCGCTTTTGTGCAGCGTGACGTCGCCCCCTTGAACAGCCCCCCGATGAGCGCCGAAGTGGATTGGAACGCACCCTGGCTGCGACCGCGTTGCCTGGCCTTGCAAGCCTTCCTGGAGGGCGACCGGCAGCAGGGCGAGCATCATCTGCAGCAGGCGCTGCAAGCGGCCAATAACAGCGTGGTGCTGGCCCAGGGCAAGAGCGAAGCGCTGCTGGCCGAATACCTGCGGGCGTTGCCGGCACCAGGCCGCTAAGGCCCCGGCCCACGGCATCGAACAGGCCGTTGTGCTGGCGCGGGCTTGCCTGCGAAGGTTTGCCGCAGGGGGACCAAGGTCTGTGCAGCGCCCAGCCGGTTTCCGGGGTGATGGGGGAGTGGGCGGGGTGAAAATAATCGGTTCGCGGTGACAAACCTCTTATACTCCTGCGCCTTATTTTCCCAGCCAGCCAGAGGAACGCCCCGTGGCCAACGAACCGGATCAGGATTTCTACAACCGCGCCGATGCCATCATCGAGTTGACCAACTCCCATATCGCCGACAGCAGCCGGGGCAAGGCCAGCGCTTCGCTGATGTACGCCAATGCGCGCTTCAGCGCCTGGGTCAGCGCCTGCGGCTGCCGTAATGCCGAGGAACTAGCGGCGTCCAAGCAGCAGGCGGTGGACTATTTCCTTGAGGAGTTCCGCCTGATGCTGGAAGAGAACCTCACCGACTACGTCGAGAACTACTCGCGCTACATGAACGCCAATCCGGATTGAAAACAGTCGACGCGGTCTTGCCTGGGCCGCTTTCGTGAGACTGTCGGGCAGTCGCTTGCTGCCCCGCTGCAACCCGTGCACTTATCGCCTCGGGTTGTCTGCCGCCCACCTTGCATAACCCTTTGATCTGAGCGTTCCAGGACCACGGCAACCGTTGGTCCTGTTGTCTTGCGGCCATCCCGAGCGCCGCCAGGGGCTCAACTACACTGCGCCTGCGGCAAGTCTTGCCGGGCGTCGTACCTCCTGCTCAGGGAGGCCGATGACACGGTGGCTTCAGGCCCCGCGACAGACAGGAACACATCCAATCAGCAAGGAGTGCCAACCATGATCGTCATTCCACAACGTGTCATTGAAAACGGTAGTGTCATCTCGCTGCGCGGCGACTCGGGCAACTATATGTCGCGGATGGGCGCGACCGGGCTTGAGCTTTCCAAGGGCTCCATCGACCAATACTGCAAGTTCCGGGTGGTGCTGGTGCAAATCGGCACCGACAAGAAACTTGCGCTGCAGGGCGACACAGGCAAGTTCATGTCGCGCATGGGGGCGACGGGGCTGGAGTTGTCCAAGGACAGCATCGATCAGTATTGCCAATTCGCCTATGCCATCGATACCGCCAGCGGGCAGGTTTCCCTGCGCGGCGACAACGGCAAGTGGATGTCGCGGATGGGCGAGACCGGGCTCCAGTTGTCCAAGGACGGGATCGACCGGTTCAGCCAGTTCATGCTGGTTCTGGAAGGTTGATGCCCGAGTGATTGGGTAGCTCCCTGGCGCTGGCCGGGGCAAGACGGTGACGGTCATTCGCAGCTGCGAGCATTCGTCCACCGATTGAACCCGTGGTGCAGGGCCGGACACACTCTGTCGAGCGCGAGTGCTGCCATCAGCGCCGTTGCCGAGCCGGTCGCGGGAATTCATACACACATTCTGGTCACACAAAACGTGATCGGCGTCACTCTTTTCTCAAGTGATCCATGACCCTGGTCGATAAGCTCTGCATGCCTATTGATACGGAGTTCGTCATGGCCTTGCTACCGGTTCGTCTGTCTCATCGTTTGACCCTCGGCAGTGTGCTGCTGTTGCTGTTCACGGCGTTGGCGGTGTTCGCCGTGATGACCTTGCGGGGGCAGCCCAGAGTGGTGGCGGCGAGCTCGGCCCTGATTGAACAGACCGGCAGTGCCATCGTCCGGCAACTGGCCTTGCAGTTGGCCGGGATCGAAGGGGTGACGGCCAGCATGGCCCATCTGGTGGAAGGGCTGCCCAAGGAGCAGGCGCTGGTGATGGCCACCTTGCCCAAGCTGATCGACCACGAAGGCGACAAGGCGATCGCCGGGGGCGGCATCTGGCCGGAACCCAATGCCTTCACTGCCGGGGTCGAGCGCCGCAGCTTCTTCTGGGCGCGCAGCGATGCCGGGCCCCTGGCGTTCTCCGATGACTACAACGCTGCCGGCAGCGCCGGCTATCACCATGAAGCCTGGTACACCGGCGCGCGCAACAGTGCGCCGGGGCGTTGCCTGTGGTCCGAGGCCTACCAGGACCCGGTGACCCAGGTGCCGATGACCACGTGCAGCGTGCCCTATCGTCAGGACGGCGCCTTCGCCGGGGTCGCCACCATCGACCTGCGCCTGGATGACTTGGCGCGTTTCCTCAAGGAACAGGGCGCGGTCACCGGCGGTTATGCCTTTGCCCTGGATCAGGCCGGCAATGTCTTGTATTTCCCTGATGCCCAGGCCGGTGGCGGTGGGCAGATGCTCAGCTTCGACGCCTTGAGCAAGCAGCAGCCCTGGCTGCATCCGGTGGCCGAGGCCCTGGCCAAGGCGGCGCCTGCCGGGCAGGTGCGCAGCCTGGATCTGGCAGAGGATGGCCGGCTGCAGGAAGCGGCGCGGGTCAGCCTGTTCAGCATGCCCGGCAGTGGCTGGACCATCGGCCTGGTGACCCCCGAGCAGAAGGTCACCGGCCTGGCTCGGGCCATGACCACCGAGATCCTGCTGTTCCTGCTGCCGTTGCTGGCGCTGCTGTTGTTCTTCGCCTGGCTGGCCGGGCACAAGCTGATTGCCCAACTGGAGGAAACCACCCAGCAGATCGATGCCCTGGGCCGCGGTCAGGCCACGGACAACGCCGAGCTGCACGTGGCCCGGGCCGATGAGATCGGCGCCTTGCGCGGTGCGGTTAACCGCTATGCCGGGCAACTGCGGCAGATGCTGCACAAGATCGCCAGCGAAGCCCAGCAGTTGCAGAACGAAGCCGCGCGCCTGGGTGAGCTCAGCAGCACCCTGGCCCAGCGCGCCGAGCAGCAACGCCAGGAAAACACCCAGTTGGCCACGGCCATTACCCAGATGTCCTCCAGTGCTCTTGAAGTGGCGCAGAACACCAACAACTGCGCCGACACCGCCCGCCAATCCCTGGTGGTGGTGCAGGACGGCCAGCAGCGGGTCGCGGCCAACAGTCAGTCGATCCAGCAGCTGTCCACGGAAATGGCCGAGGCCACCGCGGTGATCCAGCGCCTGGAACAGGACAGCCAGCAGGTCGGCGCGGTGTTGGATGTGATCAAGGCCATCTCCGAGCAGACCAACCTGCTGGCGCTCAACGCCGCCATCGAGGCCGCTCGGGCCGGGGAGCAAGGCCGCGGCTTTGCCGTGGTGGCGGATGAAGTACGGACCCTGGCCGGCCGCACTCAGACCTCGGCCAACGAGATCAGCGGCATGATCAGCGATTTGCAGCAGGCGTCACGTCAGGCGGTCCAGGCGATTCAGGCCGGTGAGGCGCGGACCCGTGAAGCCGTGGGCGAGGCCTCCGGCGCGTCGCAGGCACTGTCGAGCACCGTCACCAGCTTCGACGATATTTCCCAGCGTGCGCAGCAGATTGCCGTGGCGGCGCAGCAGCAGAGCCATGTGACCCAGGAGATCAACGAACTGGCGGTGCGCATCCACGGCATCAGCGAGGACAACGCCCGGGACGCCCAGGCCCTGGACAAGGTCAGCGAGGCCATGCAGGCCCTGTCCGGGCGCTTGTCGAACCTCAGCCAGGGCCACAGCTGAGGCATTGCCTGCCCGGGCCGTCAGTGGTCCGGGCGGGTTTCACTCCCCCGGGCCGCAGTCGCCGGCCCGTTTCAGACCTGGCTGGACATCATTAGCTTGAGGTTCAGCAACAGCCCCAACGACACCCAGCCGACCCCCAGCAGGCCATTGATCAGTGGCTTGCCGGGAGCCACGCGCGTGGCCAGGAAACGGGCGATGGCGGCGCCGATCAGCGCGCCGGGAAAGTCCAACAGGTAGAACAGCCAGCCCATGGAGTCCTCCGGGGAGCTGATCCACAGGCTGAACAGCTGCAGGTGCGCGGCCAGGGCCAGGGCCACTCCGGTGAACAGCGCCGGCGTGGGCCGGGTGCACAGCAGCAGGCCGAGGATCAGCCCCTGGGGCAGCCAGTAGGCGGCAAAGTTTTCCCAGAAATACTCCATCGGTTGCCCGGCCCGGACGATTGCCAGGGACAGCCCCCAGAGGAGCGCGACGATGGCGGGTAGGTACTTGAGGCGGGCAACGGGTACAGCGAGTGAGGGTGAGGGCATTGCAGGGTCTCGAGGATCAAGGGGCATCAGCGGTGGTGGCCGCCGGGTAGGGTATCTGTGGTGTCGCTACAGAGTTCGTGGACGCATTGGCGCAACCAGCGATGGGCCGGGTCGGCCTCCATGCGCGGGTGCCAGAGCAGGGAAATGGTCAGCTCCGGCAGCGGTACCGGCAGGCGGAAACTGTGCAGGCCTTCTCGCAGGTTGCTGGTGTGGCGTTCGGGCACCAAGGCGATCAGGTCCGAACCCCGGGCCAGGGCCAGGGCCGCGGAAAAACCGCTGACCAGGGTGACGATCTGCCGCTGCCGGCCCAGGGCCTGCAGCGTATCGTCCATGCGGCTATGGTCGTGCCCCTGGTGGGACACCAGGATGTGCTGGCCGGCCAGGTAGTGGTCGAGACTCACCGGGCCGCGGCTCAAGGGGTGGTCGCTGCGCACCACGCCGATAAAGCGATCGCGAAACAGCGCCCGGGTGCGCAACTCGGGGCTGGTGTCGGCATCGATCACTGCGGTTTCCAGATCGACGCTGGCCTCGCGCAGGGGCTTGCTGTCGCGGTCCAGCTTGGGCACGAAATGCACCCGTACCCCGGGCGCTTCGGCCCGCAGGCGGTTGACCAGGGCCGGGCCGAAGTTTTCGACGAAACCGTCGCGGCTGCGCAGGGTGAAGGTGCGCACCAGTTGCCTGAGGTCGATCTGCTCGGCCGGGCGCAGGGCGGCCTGAGCTTGCTCAACCAGCGGTCCGACTTGCTGGCGCAGTTCCAGTGCCCGGGGCGTGGGCACCAGGCCGCGTCCGGCGCGGACCAGCAGCGGGTCGCCGGTGGCCTGGCGCAGGCGGGACAGGGCCCGGCTCATGGCCGACGGGCTCAGGTTCAGGCGCAGGGCGGCCCGGGCCACACTGCCTTCGCTCAGCAGCACGTCCAGGGTCAGCAGCAGATTCAGATCGGGAGTCGACATGGGCGGAATCTAGCACGCCCAGAGCTGACATGGCGTTGTATGCATCAATTAACTGCAAAGCCTGCGTCTTCCGCCAGGTCTGGCGCGGACATAGGCTGGCGGGCAAATGCCTTGATGGAGTCTGCGCAATGTCCACCCTTGAGTCGAACCGTCCCGCGCTTCAACCCCGTGCACGCTGGGCCCTGGCCAGCCTGTCGCTGGCGACGCTGATGCCGTCCCTGGACACCAGCATTGCCAACGCCGCGCTGCCGAGCCTGGCCCGGAGCCTGGAGGCATCCTTCCAGCAGGTGCAGTGGATTGTCCTGGCCTACCTGCTGGTGATCACCACCTTGATTGCCAGCGCCGGGCGCCTGGGAGACCTGCTGGGCCGGCGCCGGGTGCTGCTGGGCGGGATCGCCCTGTTCACCCTGGCGTCGCTGCTCTGTGGTCTGGCGCCAAGCCTCGGTTGGCTGCTGGCGGCCCGGGCCCTGCAAGGCCTGGGGGCGGCCCTGATGCTGGCCCTGAGCATGGCCCTGGTGGGCGATGCGCTACCCAAAGCTCACACGGGAACGGCCATGGGCGTGCTGGGCAGCCTGTCGGCCCTGGGCACCACTCTCGGTCCGTCCCTGGGCAGCCTGTTACTGGCCGGCGTCGGCTGGCGCTGGATTTTCCTGGTCAATGTGCCGTTGGGGCTACTGGCTTGGCTGCTGGCCTGGCGTTGCCTGCCACAGGACCCCAAAGCCACCTCAGCCAGCGCTTTCGATCTGCCCGGGACGCTGCTCCTGGCCCTGAGCCTGGGTGCCTATGCCCTGGCCCTGACCCTGGGGGACAACCCGCTGGCGCTGTTGAACCTGGGGCTGTTGTCGGTAGCGGTGGGTGGGGGCGTGCTGTTGGTGTGGGTAGAGCGACGGGTAGCCGCGCCGCTGTTTCAGCCCGCCTTGCTGCGCCGGCCGCAACTGCGCCGCAGCCTGCTACTGAGCCTGCTGGTGTCCACGGTGATCATGACCACTCTGGTGATCGGGCCTTTCTATCTGTCCCAGGGGCTGGGGCTGGCGACTGTCTGGGTGGGCCTGTGCCTGTCCCTGGGGCCGCTGGTGGCGACCCTGAGCGGGGTACCCGCCGGACGCCTGGTGGATAGGCTCGGCGCCCGGCTCTTGTGCCGGCTCGGGCTGCTGGGCATGTTCTTCGGTCTGTGCCTGCTGGCGCTGTTGCCCGTGAGCCTGGGGCTGGCGGGGTACCTGCTGCCCATTGCCCTGGTGACCGCCAGCTATGCGCTGTTCCAGGCGGCCAACAACAGCCTGGTGATGCTCGACGTGGCAGCGCAGCAACGGGGGCTGACGGCGGGCCTGTTGAGCTTGTCACGCAACCTTGGCCTGATCAGCGGCGCGGCCGCCATGGGGGCGTTGTTTGCCGTGATGTCGCGGCCGGGCGAGGGCGGTCCTGCCGATGTCGCGGCGGTGGCCCGTGGCATGCACTGGACCTTTGCGGTCGCTGCCGTTCTGATGCTGCTGGCGCTGATTGTCGCCTGTTTCGACCGGTTGTCCGAGGCGCCTGATCGGGCTTGTCGGTTGCCGCGCCCGAACTAAGCTTGGCCTGCACACCCCACCAAGGAGCAGGTCACCGTGAGTACACTTCGCACCCCTTCTTTAGGCCCGATTGTCGGGCACACCACCGATACGTCCTGCCGTTTATGGATCGCCGCCTCCGATGCCCTGGACGAGAAGGGCGTGGCGGAGGATATCCGCACCATCGGCGTGATTGGCGTGGTGGGCAGCAATGGTCGGGTCGCGGCGGACAACATCTTCTATTTTCGCTTGCGACGCGAGTACCACCGTACCGGCACTTTCAATCTTGGTGTCGACACCAGCCTGTGGAGCAACCAGGCTGCGCGCAAGCAGCTCAAGCCCTTTGTGCTGACGCCTGACACCCGGTATCGGGTGCGCATGGCGTCGCTCAACGTCGATGACGCGGGCAGCAACGATGATGATGTGTCCAGCGAGTCGGTGGTGCAGCGCCTGCCCGAGCCTGGCGCCTGGGCCAATGATCTGAACCGCACCGGGGCCGACAAGATGTACGTCGAAGCCGAGTTCACAACCCACGCCAGTGCCGGCGCCAAACCCGCGCCCCTGAGCTTTCTGCTGGGGTCTTGCCGCTACCCGGGGCTGCTGTGGAAACGCAAGAATTCCGACACCATCTTCGGACCGATGCTGGCCGACCATGGGGATGCGCAACTGGTGCTGATGGTGGGTGACCAGATTTATGCCGACCTGTTCAACCGCCTGGTGCCGGTGGGGCTGGCGGATACTTTCGAGGAATTCGAGGAGCGCTACCACAGCGCTTTCGGCTCGCCGAACATCCGCCAATTGCTGGCCCACCTGCCCACCTACATGATCCTCGACGACCACGAGATCGAGGACAACTGGACCCAGGACCGGATTCGCAAGGACCGTGACAAGCGCCTGCTGTTCAACCTCGCCATGGGCGCCTACATGAGTTACCAGTGGAGCCATGGACCCCGCTTTGCCGACAGCTATGTCCATGGCCGGGCCATGACCGGTGACGACAAGTACCTGCAGCAGTTGCAGACCAACCAGCTGTTCTACGACTTCTCCTGTGGCGACTACCCGTTCTTCGTGCTCGACACCCGTACCCAGCGCTTTCTCGATGATGTGCCGGACGCCCTGGAGGACAACCATCTGCTGGGCCGTCCTTCACTGCACCCCAGCGAGCCGGGTCAGCTCGACCGGCTGTGTGCCTGGTTGCGGCACATGCAGGAGGATCGGGGCAACATCCCCAAGTTCGTGGTCACTTCCAGCGTCTTTGTGCCCAACGGCGTGGATACCGTGGGCACAGACTCTGATGCCGTGCGCCACAAGAACGACAGCGATTCCTGGTCGGCTTTCCCCTCCACGCGACGCGCCGTGCTGGAAACCATGATCGAGCACCAGGTGCAGAACGTGGTGTTCCTGTCCGGAGACATTCACTGCTCGAACATTTCCCGGTTGGCGTTCAGTGCCGCGGGTCAGGCCCTGAAGTCCTATGCCGTCACCTCGTCGGCCTTCTACTGGCCTTTTCCCTTTGCCGACGGTGACCCGGCCGGTTACGTGCACGACTCAACGGCGCCGCAGACGCCCGATAGCTTTGCGCTTCTCGACGGTACGCACACCATGGATTACCACACCTGGGCCTTTACCCAGGCCGATAACTTCGCCCGTCTCGACTTGCATCCCGACAGCGCCGAGTTGGTGGTGCAGTTCTACGGCGCCGACGGTGCGCCGCTGTTGACCCGCAAGCAGGACGACAGCGTGAACAACCAGGAGGAACGGCTGCAACTGATGCCTTGGTAGCAGGGGCGTCCTCAGCTATGCCGATTGATGGATAATCAACCTCCCCTGACCGCTTGCTCCGGCCGGGGGAGGCAATGGAGTTTCCATCAATCAGGCGGGCAGGGGCGTAGGCATGGGGCTAGGTGTACAGGAGATCAATGGCAGTATCGGTGAGCAGAAAACATCGGCGCTGTTGTTGAAACGATTCTGGGTTTTGAAGCGCACCCCCGATGTGGATGGCGCAGATTTTCTGGTGCAGTTTCCGCAGACCGATCTTGAGTCCATCAGGGCTGCCGCTGGTGGCATCCAGTGCTTCGGTATTGTGCAGTCGAAGTACTTCCAGAAGAAAAATCCGGTGCGTATCCAAAAGCATTATGTATTGGATCAACAGGTTCCCCGCTGCGAGTTTTTTTGCTTGATCCACTCCCAGGATGATCAGGGTAATGACCTGACCTACTTCTTTTCGGCCAAAGAAATTGTTCAATGCTTCGAGGACAGGGGGGATAATTATGTGTTCTCTGTCACCAAGAAAAGAACCTATGAAAAGTACCGAAATCTTAGTTCGCAGGTGATCTTCAATAGCATTGAAAATGGCATGTATGAGGCCGATGTAGCGAACAATAAAGTGTATATAAACAAAATATACGAACGTATTGTCATGCCTACACAGCATTATCAGGAAGAGCCT
Source organism: Pseudomonas sp. B21-059 (assembly GCF_026016285.1). Classification (NCBI taxonomy): domain Bacteria; kingdom Pseudomonadati; phylum Pseudomonadota; class Gammaproteobacteria; order Pseudomonadales; family Pseudomonadaceae; genus Pseudomonas; species Pseudomonas sp. B21-059. The sequence continues at coordinate 2,578,619 of NZ_CP087201.1, forward strand.
GATTTCGAGTATTCATTGAGGATTGTCGAAGGGGTCAGGCTGGTTATCTGCTTTGATCTCCAATCGTCACGTAAGCATCTGCTGGAAGGACGACGAGACCTGCATGCCAATCGAGGAGAGTTCGGCTGGGGTGGCAAAGGCACCGGCAGCAAGTTTCTGGCCGTATCCTTGCTGGCTCATCACCTGGATGGCGCCACGCCCGGAGAGAACGAAATCAATGCGCTCTTGAACAATTTGATTGCAAAACTGGATTTCACCGCAGAGCACCGGATCTCAAGTGCGGATGTGCGGCTCGCACTGTCGAAGGTGACCCCCCAAGGGCAGTTGCTGTGGGACAAGAGCCAAGCCGAATTGCCTCAGAATGAGGACTTTTCACGAGAGTATTTCATTATCAAAGACTTGATTGGCAACGTCTTGCACATGGAGTGCTATCGCGCAGAGCAGTATGAGATCCCTGTAGAGGCAACGCTTGCCAGTCAGGTGTCGATCTTTCTTCCTGTGGCCAAGAAGAACCTGGATGCTACATCGAACAAGTTGCTGGCAGTGGTAGCGCTCAAACGAGAGTGGCAGGGCGCTCAAGTCGTGCGGATTCTTGGAATCCAGAGTATCTACTATGACAATTGATATCTTGGGCGCTTAGACCTCGCGGCCTTTTATGTAGATTTCGTGCAAGTCATCTACGCGACCAAGAAACATCGCCTGACGACATAGCATCGAACTGATGAGGGCGATGCTAATGCCCAGGTAAAGTAACTTGTATTGCGCGATGGGCAGAAAAACTGGGGTGTTGTAGCACAACTCTATGGTGATCAGGGTAATGAATCCGCTCAGCAGGTTCTGGCAAAGCGTCACTTCCGCCATGGCCTTCACCAGTGTCTTCCCGGCCCCCTCATCCTCTTTTATGACTTGGTCGATGCGCTTTGAAAGATGTTTCCATTGCCTGGTAAAGGAGGTGGATGTTTCTCCGTCCAGTCCCAGCAATTGTTTCATGTTCCGGCTGCTGGCTAAGAGGGCGATGGACAACAGGTCCCAGAGGACGGCAAAACCTGTGAAGACGATGCCGGATACGTAGCTAAGAATGATCAATACGATAAGCAGAGTGCCTGTGAGCATTGCTGGAACACTTTGCGGTTCAACCCCTGGCAGGAGCGGGTACTTGAAGGCCAGGACGATCCAGAACGCCATGCCTGGGCAGATTCGCGCAATCAGGTCGTAATAGATGCTGGGAATGAGGTTGAAGATCGAGGTGAGCCCGCTGCCGCCTTCGCTCTTGCCGGGTTCTTTCTTACCCTTGTCTGCATCGCTCATGGCTCTCTCCCTTGTGCTCGGAACTCCTGGCTACTGACTATTAGTTCAAGGGGATTGCCTTGTCCATGGAGCAGGCTGGCTAAGCCGGTCAGCAGCGCGATGGCATGGAAAGGGACGAGCACCTGGCTGGGCGAACACAGGGCCTTGTTTCCCTGTGTCGCTATCCGGATCGGTATCCAGAGGGGGCTTACAACCCCAGTTCCAGCGCCAGCAAGTCCGCCAGTGGCTGGCGCCGGCGGATCAGCTGTGGCTGGCCGTTGGCGAACAGCACTTCCGGCAGCAGCGGCCGGCTGTTGTAGTTGGAGGACATGCTGGCGCCGTAGGCGCCGGTGTCGTGCAGCACCAGCAGGTCGCCGACCTGGGCCTGGGGCAGCAGGCGCGGGGTCAGGCATTCGTCGTCCTGGGTGAAGATATCGCCGGACTCGCACAGCGGGCCGCCAACCACGGTCAGCTGTTGCGGGCGCTGCACCGGCTGGCCGCTGGCGTCCAGCAGGCTCATGCCGTGGTAGGCGCCGTACATGGCCGGGCGCATCAGGTCGTTGAAGCCGGTGTCCACCAGCACGAAGTGGTGCTGGCCGGCGGTCTTCACCACCCGTACTTCGCTGACCAGGCAACCGGCCTCGGCCACCAGGAAACGTCCGGGCTCGATTTCCATGCGCACGCCGTGGCCCAGGTAGGCCTCGATCTCCCGGCGCGCAACGCTCCAGGCGTTGGCGTAGCGCTGCACGTCCACCGCGGTGTCACCGTCGCGGTAAGGGGTGGACAGGCCGCCACCAATGGAGAACGCCTCGATGTCGTGGTCCAGGGATTTCACCGCCGTCACCATGGCCGCGCCCACTTGCTCCAGGTGGTCGTAGTCGACCCCGGAACCGATGTGCATGTGCAGGCCCACCAGGTGCAGGCCGTACTGGCGGATCACCGCCAGGGCTTCGCCGACCTGATCGTGCCAGATGCCGTGTTTGCTGTTCTCGCCGCCAGTGTTGGTCTTGCGGCTGTGGCCGTGGCCGAAGCCCGGGTTGATCCGCAGCCAGACCCGGTGCCCCGGGGACTGCTCCCCGAGTTGACGGAGCATGTCGATGGAGCCGGCGTTGACCTCCACTTGCAGTTCCACCACGCGCTTGAGGGTGGCTGCGTCGAACAGGTCGCAAGTGAAGACGATGCCGGCATCCACCGGGCTGAAACCGGCCAGCAGGGCACGCTCGATCTCCCCCAGGGATACGGCGTCGACCCGTACCCCGGCCTCGCGGATCAGGCGCAGCAGGTGCAGGTTGGACGAGGCTTTCTGGGCGTAGCGCACCACGTCGAAGGCCTGCAGTTGGGCAATGCGCGCCTGGATGGTGGCGGCGTCATAGCACCACAGTGGAGTGCCATATTGGCGGGCAGCGGCGACGAGTTGAGCAGGAGAGAAGGGAATGGCCATGGGGATTGCTGTCTGTGGTCAGTGAGAGTGGCTGCAGCATGCCGATTTCCGGTCATTCAATAAAATATCTATTCTTTGTAGCCTGATTCAGATCTGATATGGGTTGAGCGATCAAGCGAGCCTCTGTTCATGGACATCTCCCTGCGGCACATCGAAGTATTCCGCGCCATCATGCAGGCCGGCAGCGTCACCGGCGCCGCGCGCCTGCTGTTCACCTCGCAGCCCACGGTGAGCCGCGAACTGGCGCGGCTGGAGGCGCTTTCCGGCCTGCGCCTGTTCGACCGCGAAGGCGGGCGCCTGTTGCCCACGGCCCAGGCCCTGCTGTTGCTTGAAGAGGTCGAGCGGGCCTATGTGGGGCTGGAGCGGATCAACAGCGTGGCCCAGTCGATCCGCCGTTTCGAGCACGGTCAGTTGAGCCTGAGCTGCCTGCCACTGTTCTCCCAGACCCTGCTGCCGCGGGTGTGCCAGCGCTTTTTGCAAGCGCATCCGGGGATCGGCCTGAGCATCACTGCCCAGGAATCGCCGCTGCTGGAAGAGTCCCTCAGCGCCCAGCGCCATGACCTGGGCCTCACCGAAAGCGAGCACCTGCCACGAGGTACTCAAGGGGAGCTGCTGTTCTGCGCCGACATGGTCTGCATCCTCCCGGACGATCATCCGCTGTTGGCCAGGCCACGGCTGGCTTCGGAGGATTTTCGCGGGCAGAACTTCATCAATCTTTCGGGCCTGGATATCTACCGGCAAACCCTGGACGAGCATTTTCGCCAGGCCGGGGTCGATCGCCGGGTGGTGGTGGAAACCACCAACGCCGCCTCGGTGTGCGCCATGGTGCGCCAGAAACTGGGGGTGGCGATCATCAATCCCTTGAGCGCCATGGAGGAAGTGGGGCGTGGCTTGGCGATCCGTCCGCTGCAGCTGTCGGTGCCGTATCGGGTGATGCTGATCCGCCCGGATTACCGGCCGTCATCGAGTTTTGTCGAGGGCTTTTGCCAGTCGTTGCGAGAGGAAGCGCGGCGCCTGGAGGGGCAGCTACGTAACATCCTATGAAAACCGACACCCTCCTACAGGAGCCCGCTTGCTGGCAAAGGCGATCTCTCGAACGCCTTCGCTGGCAAGCGGGCTCACAACGGGATGTTTCTGAGGGACAGGCCCGCGCAGGTCGCGGGCCGGATGGTTAGCGCTCGATGGCCAATGCCACGCCCTGACCGCCGCCGATGCACAGGGTCGCCAGGCCTTTCTTGGCGTCGCGCTTGAGCATTTCATGCAGCAGGGTCACCAGCACCCGGCAGCCCGACGCGCCGATCGGGTGGCCGATGGCAATGGCGCCACCGTTGACGTTGACCTTGCTCGCATCCCACGCAAGCTCCTTGGCCACCGACAGGGATTGCGCGGCGAAGGCTTCGTTGGCTTCGATCAGGTCCAACTGGTCCAGGGTCCAGCCGGCCTTGTCCAGGCAGCGGCGGGTGGCGGAGACCGGGCCGATGCCCATGATCGCCGGATCGACCCCGGCGTTGGCGTAGGCGGCGATCCTGGCCAGTACCGGCAAGCCCAGGGCCCGGGCCTTGCTGGCGCTCATCAGCATCACTGCGGCGGCGCCGTCGTTCAGCGCCGAGGCGTTGCCGGCGGTGACGCTGCCGTCTTTCTTGAATGCCGGCTTGAGCTTGGCCAGGGCTTCGGCGGTGGTGCCGGGGCGCGGTTGTTCGTCGGTGGCGAAGGTCAGCGGTTCGCCCTTGCGCTGGGGAATCTGGATCGGGGTGATCTCGTCAACGAAGCGCCCGGCCTCGATGGCCGCTGCAGCTTTCTGTTGGGAGGCGGCGGCGAAGGCGTCCTGGGCTTCGCGGCTGATGCCGTATTTTTCCACCAGGTTCTCGGCGGTGATGCCCATGTGGTAGTCGTTGAAGGCGTCCCACAGGCCGTCGCTGATCATGGAGTCGATCATCTGGCTGTGGCCCATGCGCAGGCCGGTGCGGGCGCCGGGCAGCACGTAGTTGGACAGGCTCATGTTTTCCTGGCCGCCGGCGATGATTACTTCGGCATCGCCGCAGCGGATGGCCTGGGCGCCCAGGTGCAGGGCTTTAAGGCCAGAGCCGCAGACCTTGTTCAGGGTCATGGCGGGCACGGCGTGGGGCAGGCCGGCCTTGATCGCGGCCTGGCGGGCGGGGTTCTGCCCGGCGCCGGCGGTGAGCACCTGGCCCATGATCACTTCGTCCACCTGGGCCGGGTCGATGCCGGTCTGGGCCAGCAGTTGGCGAATCACCGCGGCGCCCAGGTCGACGGCGGGAATGCCCGCCAGGGAGCCCTGGAAACTGCCCACGGCGGTACGAGTAGCGGCAACGATAACGACGTCTTGCATGTTGGGGCTCCTTAAGCGAACTGCATTTCAGGCACGTGGTCCGGCACGATCAGCTTGCCGGCGGTCTTGCTGACGATTTCCTCGACGCTGACCCCGGGGGCGCGCTCCTTGAGGATGAAGGCGCCGTTCTCGATCTCCAGGTAAGCCAGATCGGTGAGCACGCGCTTGATGCACTGGGCGCCGGTCAGCGGCAGGCTGCAACGGCTGAGCAACTTGGACTCGCCGTCTTTCGAGGCATGGGTCATGGTGACGATGATGTTCTCGGCACCGGCCACCAGGTCCATGGCGCCGCCCATGCCCTTGACCAGCTTGCCGGGGATCATCCACGAGGCGATGTTGCCTTGCACGTCGACTTCGAAGGCGCCGAGCACGGTGAGGTCGATATGGCCGCCGCGGATCATCGCGAAGGATTCGGCGGAGGAGAAGATCGAGGCGCCGATGCGTGCGGTGACCGTCTGCTTGCCGGCGTTGATCATGTCGGCGTCGACTTCGTCTTCAGTAGGAAAGGCGCCCATGCCCAGCAGGCCGTTTTCCGACTGCAGCATGACTTCCATGCCGTCGGGGATGTAGTTGGCCACCAGGGTCGGAATGCCGATGCCGAGGTTGACGTAGAAGCCGTCCTGCAGTTCGCGGGCGACGCGCTGAGCCATTTGTTCGCGGGTAAGAGCCATGTTTGTTGTCCTTTTAGTCGGGCTGGGGAAGGGCGATCACTTGCGCACGGTGCGCTGTTCGATGCGCTTCTCGAAGGTGCCGCAGATGACCCGGTCGACGTAGATGCCAGGGGTGTGGATCTGCGTCGGGTCCAGCTCGCCCGGCTCGACGATTTCTTCCACTTCGACCACGGTGATCTTGCCGGCGGTGGCCGCCAGGGGGTTGAAGTTCTGCGCGGTGTGGCGATAGACCACGTTGCCGAAATGGTCGGCCTTCCAGCCCTTGACGATGGCGAAGTCACCGGTGATGGACTCTTCCATCAGGTAGGTGCGGCCCTTGAACTCGCGGGTTTCCTTGCCGTCGGCCACCGGGGTGCCGACGCCGGTAGCGGTGAAAAAGGCCGGGATGCCGGCGCCGCCAGCGCGCATTTTTTCCGCCAGGGTGCCTTGGGGGGTCAACACCACTTCGATTTCGCCGCTGAGCAGCTGTTTCTCGAACAGGGCGTTTTCACCGACGTAGGAGGCGATCACCTTGCTGATCTGGCGGTCTTCCAGGAGCACGCCCAGGCCGAAACCATCGACCCCGCAGTTGTTCGACACCACGGTCAGATCACGGGTGCCGCGGCGCTTGATCTCGGCGATCAGGTTCTCGGGGATACCGCACAGACCGAAGCCGCCGGCGATCACGGTCATGCCATCTTGCAGACCTTCCAGGGCTTCCTCGTAGGACGCCACGCGCTTATCGAAACCTGCCATTTGCACCATCCTCTTTCTTGTTCGTTGGCGGCTGGCCAGCCGTTTGCGGATCAGTGTTGCGCTGCACGATTGATTTGTTAAGTTGATTTTTAAGGTTGATTGATTTGAAAAGCAGCATAATCAGCTCCAAGCTTGCGGCCTGAAGTTTATAGCTGGCGGCTGCCTCCTGAGGATGACAGATGACGGTTAAACAGATTCGGGCCTTTCTGGCGGTGGCCCACAGTTTGAGCTTTGCCCTGGCCTGCGAGCGCCTGCACCTGTCGCAGTCGGCCTTGAGCCTGACCATCAAGGCTTTGGAAGAAGGCTTGGGCGGACGGTTGTTTACCCGCAATACACGCAATGTGGCGCTGACCCCGGAAGGCGAGGCTCTGCTGCCTCTGGCCCGGCGCCTGATCGCCGATTGGGACAACGCCGAGGACGAACTGCGCCAGCGTTTCACCCTGCAGCGCGGGCGGGTGACGGTAGCGGCCATGCCGTCCTTTGCCGGTAATCTGCTGCCGCCGATCCTCAAGCACTTTCGCGCCCGTTACCCCCAGGTCAACGTCACGGTCAATGACGTGGTCAACGAGCAGGTGCTGGAGATGGTCCGCGACCGCGAGGTGGAACTGGGGGTGGCGTTCGAGCCTCAGGACAGCACTTCCTTGCTCTTCACCCCGCTGTACATCGACCGTTTCGTGGCCGTGGTGCCCAAGGATTCGCCCCTGGCGCAGCGCAGCCGCATCGACTGGCAGACGCTGCTGCAGGAGCCCTTTATCACCCTGCAGCGGCCGTCCACGGTGCGGGTGATGCTGGAGGACCATCTGCGGGCCCGAGGCGTGCAGTTGCCGGTGGAATTTGAAAGCCATCAGCTGGCAACCGTGGGGCGCATGGTCGCCAGCGGCCTGGGTGTCAGTGCGGTGCCGGCGCTGTGTGCCCAGCACATGCGCGAGCTGGGCGGGCATTGCCTGACCCTGGATGATCCGGTGGTGGAGCGAGCCATCGGCGTCTTGACCAAGCCGGGGGAGGAGTTGTCCACCGCGGCCCAGGCGCTGTTCGACATCCTGCGCGAGGAAAACCTCGACCAGCGCGTGGCCATGCTTTGAGGCTTAGCGCAGCAGGCGTTCGGCCAACAGCGGCAGCAACCGGTCGCAGGGCTCGCCGAGCTTGAGGTCCAGCAACTCGTCGGCGCGGGTCTTGCCGAAGTTGATGGCCAGCAGCGGCTTGCCCTGCTCAGCCACGGCGCGACACAAGCGAAACGCCGAATACGCCATCAGCGATGAACCCACCACCAGCAGGCCGGCGGCCTCGTGTACGGCACTCAAGGCCCGGGCGGCGGTGTTCTGGGCCACGTTCTCGCCGAAGAACACCACGTCGGGCTTCAAGCGGTCGCCGTCGCAATAGGGGCAGCGGGGGACCTGGAAGCGTTCCTCGAAGGCCGGGTCCAGCAGGGTGTCGCCATCCGGCGCCTGCACCGCGTCGACGCCGGCCAGGTAGGGATTGAGCGCCTGCAACTGCTGCTGGATGGCATCACGCTGACTGCGCTGGCCGCAATCCAGGCACAGCACTCGGTGCAGGCTGCCGTGCAGTTCGATGACGTCCAGGCTGCCGGCCTGATCGTGCAGGGCGTCGACATTCTGGGTGATCACCCCGGCAATCCGGCCTGCGGCCTGCAATTGCGCCAACGCCTGGTGCGCGGCATTGGGCCGGGCCTGGCGCATGCGCGGCCAGCCGAGCATGGCTCGGGCCCAGTAGCGACGACGGGCGTTGGCCTGTCCAAGGAACTCCTGATACATCATCGGCTGCTTGCCGCGGCGCACGCCTTCGCTGTCGCGGTAGTCGGGGATGCCTGACGGGGTGCTGATGCCGGCCCCGGTCAGGACCATGAACGGCTGGCCGTGCATGGCGGCGGCGACTTGTTCGAACGGCGCAGCGGTGGGTCGATCGATCATGGGCTGCTCTCCTTTGCAGAGGGGACGGTGATCAGAAATAAACGCAAAACCTCGGGGATGCCAGGGTTTTGCGTCGATGACTGGGCGGTCGCCCTGGCCAGGGCGCTGAACCTACAGATGGAACACGTTCACCTGTTGCTCCAGGTTCTGCGCCAGTTGCTGCAGGGAGCGGGCCGTCTCGGTGGTTTCCTCCACGGCCTGGCTGTTCTGCTGGGACATTTGCGCGATGCGCTCGACATTGCGTGCCACATCCTGACTGGCGGCGGTCTGCTCCCGCAGGGCCAGGGATATCTGGTCCACCACCCGCACCACATTGCCGGACGAGGTGCGGATATTGACGATGGCCTCACCGGCCTGCTGGGCCAGTTCGACGCCGTTTTTCACCTGATTGACCCCCACGTCCATGCTGCTCACCGCCTCTCGGGTGCCCAGCTGGATCTTGCCGACCATCTCGGTGATCTCCTGGGTCGAGTTGGCCGTGCGCTGGGCCAGCAGGCGTACCTCATCGGCCACTACGGCGAAGCCGCGACCCTGTTCCCCGGCCCGGGCGGCTTCGATGGCCGCGTTCAGGGCCAGCAGGTTGGTCTGTTCGGCAATGCCTTTGATCACGCTGACAATGCTGGAGATCTGCTCGGCGTGCTGACCCAGTTCACCAATCTGGGTGGCCGAAGCCTGCACGGTGTCGGCGATCAGGCGCATGCTGCCCAGGGTGTCCTGGATCACGCTGCCGCCTTCCTCGGACTGGCGCCCGGACTCGCTGGACAGGGCGTGGGCATCCCCGGCGTTGTCCGCCACATGGTTGATGCTCACGGTCAGCTCTTCCACCGTGGCCGCCATGGAGGAGGCCGAGTGGGACTGCTCCTGGGCCGAAGCCGAGAGCTGCAACGAGGCGCTGGAAATGCTCTGGGAGGCGCTGACCAACTGGTCGGCCCCCTGCTTGATCTGACTGATCATGGTCCGCAGGCGCTCCTGCATGGCGGCGAAGGCCTGCAGCAGGTTGCTCACCTCATCACGGCCGGTGGCGCTGATGCTGCTGTCCAGGCGGCCGGCGGCGATGGCCTTGGCCACGTCCACGGCCCGGCGGATACGGCCCACCAGATTGCTGGACAGCGACCAGGCCACCAGCATGGCCAGCACCGCCGCCAGCAAGCCGCCGCCGATCAGGATCGCCAGGGCCGAGGCCTTGGCGTCGTCCATGGCCTGGCTGCGGGCGTCCTGCAGGCTTTTTTCCGCGTCGCGCAGCTCACTGGTGAGCTGGCGCATGGCGTCCATCTTCGCCTTGTCGCGGCCAGCGCTGATTTGCGCCGCCATGGCTTCGGCAGGCTGGCTTCCGGCGTTGATCGCCCGGCGCAGGTCCAGGTTGCCCTGGACGTCGTCGCGCAGCCACTGGTCGTGCAGGGCCTTGAGTCGCTCCAGGCGTGCCTGCTGCTCGGGGTTGTCTGTGGTGCTGCTTTTGATCCGGGCGTAATAGTCGGCAAAGGCTTTTTCGCCTTGCTCCAGAGGTTCGAGGAAGCTGTCGCGACCGGTGAGGGCATAACCGCGCATACCGGTCTCGACATTGATCAGGCTGCGCAGCAGGGCGTCGGACTGGCTCAGGACCTCGTAACTGTGGATGTTGCTTTTGACACTGCTGCTGACCTGATCGAAACCGCGCAGGGCCGCTAGTACCAGCAGCAGGAGGATCAGCAGGACGACGCCGAAACCGGCATAGAGCTTTTGTGAAATGCTCAGATTGGAAAACATAGGAAGGACCGCTCCTAAACCGTTGACTGAATGCTTCACAGGGCTGTGTCTCGACGAGGCAGCGTGATAGCTCAATGATGTTCAAATGACATCAACGGTCCGACTTTTCCTGTACAAAAAAAGTTTCATGTACAGGAAAATATTTTTTGCGGGGCGTGTAGAGGGGCGCATCGAGCGTCGCCCGAAAGGGCGATGCTCGATGTCCGGCAGGGTTCAGCTGGAATGGGCGCTGCTGTCTTCTTCGGGGTCGACGTTCTCAGGTTGCCCCGGCAACTCGGTGATCACGCTGAAGTCGCTGACTTCCACCGCGCCCAGGCCGTAGCCCAGAAGGTGGAAGGAGAACGCCTTGCGGGTTTCCGGGTTGTCGAAGCTGAAGTCCATTTGCAGCGGCTGGTCGGGGGTTACCAGCATTTCTTCCGGCAGGCCCAGGGGGACGTCCTGTTCCAGTTCCTTGCCCTTGAGCAGGATGTAGGCGTTTTGCTGCGGGTCGGCGGAGCGCACGGTGAAGCGCACCCGGGTCTGGGAACCCTTGGGCATTTCCAGGTACTGGGCGCCGATCAGGTTGTCGGCCCAGTCATCCTTGATCTGTGCTTGCAGCGGGATGATCGCCGGGCTGCCGAACTGATAGTGCTGGTTCAGGGGTGATTGCAGCAGGCTGCGATCCAGATGCGTGGCTCGGGCACTGATCTGCCGGGCCCGCAGGCCGCCGTACTGACCTTGCAGACTGGCGCTGTCGGCGATGAAACCGGGGCTTGAGTAGTAGCGGCAGCGCTGCTGGAAATCACATTCGGTGAAGGTGCCCTGGCCGTCGTGGTAGCGCAGCTTGCCGTTGGTGTAGGACATGATTTCCCGGCCCTGGGCGTAGTCGCGGAACAACGAGCGGCCGCTGAGGCTGGCGGGCACCGGCAGGCCGAAGTAGTCCAGCACTGAGGCGCTGAGGTCGACGTGGCCGTAGGTCCCGGACTTGAGATGGGGCAGCAGGTCCTGGTCGGGGGCCAGCATCAGGTTGAAGCCCCAGGACGAGGCCAGGCGCACGCCGTCGATGCCGTGGGATTCATCGGAGGTGATGATCACCAGGGTGTCCTTGAGCACGCCCTTGCGTTCCAGCTCCGTGAGGAACTGGTCGATGGCGTCGTCCAGGTAGCCGACCGCCGCCTGCTTGGGCGTCTCGTAGCGCTCCAGGTAGTCCTCGGGCGCGGAGTAGGGCTGGTGGGTGCCGACGGTCAGCAGGGTGAGCATCCAGGGCTGCTTTTTCTTCTTCAACTGATCCACGTAGCTCAGGGCGCCTTCGAAGAAGGCCTTGTCGTCCTTGCCCCAGGGGAATTCCAGGTAGTTGTCGTTCTTGAACCACTCCAGGCCATGGGTCGCGTCAAAGCCGATGTGCGGCATGATCTTGTCTTTGGCCATGAAGCGCAGGCCGGCGCCCTGAAGGTAGTGGGTGTTGAAACCGAACTTGTGCATCTGCGCCGGCAGGCAGGCCTGGTTGCGCTGGTTCTGGGTGAGCATCTCGACGCCCTTGGGGGTGCCGTTGTCGAGCTTGTCGTAGTCGCCGCAGAGCATGGCGTACAGGCCGCGAATGGTCTGGTGGCTGTGCAGCACGTAGTCCGGGGTGTTCATGCCACGCTCGGCCCAGGCGCTGAGCTTGGGCATCAGGTCTTCCTGATAGTGGCTGTTCAGGGCCTCGCGGTTGGTGCGGATATAGGCCCCGGGAATGCCTTCCAGGGTAATCAGCAGCACGTTACGCGCGCGGCCGGCGCTGGGCAGCAGCGGCTGGCCTTCAAGGTCCAGACGGGTCAGGCCGGCCATGGGCGGCGGCACATCGGCGACATCGCCTTGCAGCCAGTCTTCCAATTGCATCTGCGCCTGGCCGGTGGCGGTGGCCAGGGCCTGGTGGGGCAGGTTGAACAGCTGCCACTGATCGGCTTCGCTGGGTTTGAGGTATTGGGTGGCGCCGTGGGCCAGGAGCAAGCCCAGCGGCAGAATCCAGAGCGTGCGTGGCAGTGTCGGGGTTTTCACTGCGCGACTGCTGCGCTGGACCACCAGCCACAGCACCAGCCCCAGCAGCAGGGTCAGCCCCAGCTCAGGGTGGGTCAGGCCGCCGCCGGTGGAATTGCCGACAAATTGCGGGTCCACCAGGTAATGCAGGTCGGCGAGGTTGGGCATGCGCCCCACCGCGCTCACCAGCTCGGCGCTGACCAGGGTCAGCAGGGCCCAGACCAGCAGCACCGGCAGCGCCAGCCACCAGCGGCGGCGGTACAGCAGCAGGGTCAGCAGGCTGGCGCTGGCCAGGTCCGACAGGTAACCCAGCGGATTGGACCAGCCCAGGGCCAGGCGCGCGCCCATTGGCACCAGCAACAGCAAGCCGAACAAGGTGCACAGGGGAGCAAGAGGGTGTTGGAGGCAACGACGGATCAACTTCACAAATAACCTGCCTGTCATTAAATCTTCACGCAAATGTGCGCGAGTCTAACAAGAGCTTCAGGTAAGACGTTTCTTATTCATGGGGGGAATTCAGTTTTGGCCGAGTTGAGAATTGGCCCGGATGCTCTTCAGATTGAGCTGAAGGCCAGTACTCAGGCGTCTGACGGCTGTTGTGGACGGGGCTGTCAGTGGCGGGATTTACTATTTCAGAGTGTGAAAAAACCAGCACCGCTGGATCTGCTCCAAGTTGATGGCGCCGCGCTGTTGCAGGTGCGGGCTGGCCAGCGAAGGCGCCGTTTGGGGCGATGCCAGGCTTGTGGGCTCATTCGCCGCGAATGTATTGCTCCAGCTGGCGGATCAGGTCGGCCTGTTCGGCAATCGCTTCCTTGACCAGGTCGCCAATGGACAGCAGGCCCAGCAGTTGGCCGTTCTCCACCACCGGCAGGTGGCGCAGGTGGCTGTCGGTCATGATGCTCATGCAGGTTTCCACGCTCTGGTGGGAGTCCACGGTGATCACCGGCGAGCTCATGATGGCGCTGACCGGGGTGCCCACCGAGGAGCGCCCGTGGAGCACCAGTTTGCGCGCATAGTCGCGCTCGCTGATGACCCCGACCACTTGACCGTTCTCCATCACCGGCAAGGCGCCGACGTTTTTTTCGGCCATCAGCATCAGCGCTTCCAGGACCATCTGGTGCGGGGCGATGGTGTGCACTTGCTGGTTGTGCTTGGCCTTGAGTTTCAGCAGTTCTGCGACGCTCTTCATGGGGCGCTCCGGTGGTTCTACGTGGGGCGGCGATGCGCCGCCCTGAGGGTTTGTTAAAGAATCGTAGAGACTGGGCCCGTCGGCAAGGCTGAAAACGGCAGATAAACGGCGAAAAACGTCAGCCCGGGGATTTTTTTTCATCAGCGCCCCAATAAAGGGGTCGTTGCCTTCAGAGGAAGCGCTGCAGAGAGAAACCGCCCAGGTCGATCTCGCTGTGCCCGTCCACGTGCCACTGGGCCAAGGCTTCGCCAATCGCCGCCGAATGCTTGAAACCATGACCGGAGCAGGCACTGACCACGGTGACGTGGGCCAGGTGAGGGTGACGGTCGATGATAAAGCCCGAATCCGGAGTCACGGTGTAGGCGCAGACGCTGGCCTTCACCAACTCCGGCGCCAGCCCGGCGATATGCGGCGCCACCAGCTCGTGGAACAGGCGCTGGGCGTCGGCGAGGCTGGGCTGGCGGTCGAGGCTGTCCGGCTGGCTGCTGACGCGGTATTGCTCGGTGGCGATCTTCACGCTGCCTTCGCCGGGAATCGGCGGGAAACCGTAGCAGGCGTCGACATCGCCGGCGCTGTGGAGGATGAAGCTCGGCGAGCGAGCCGGGTAGTGCTGGGGCTCATCGAGGCGGAACCAGTACAGCTGCTGGCGACAGACCTGCAGCAGTGTGTCGAAGGGCGCCCCGAGCAACTGCGCCGACCACATGCCGGCGCTGACGATGACTTGCCGGGCCTTGATCGGCGAGCCAGTGCTGATGATCTCCACGCCCTCGGCGCCGGGCTTGAGCTCCAGCACCGTCTGGCCGCTGATCAGCGTGGCGCCCAGTTGCCGGGCCCGGGTCAGTTGCGCGTCGATGCAGCGTTCCGGGCGGACAAAACCACCGCCGGGCTCGAAGTAGCCCCGGGCGCTGTCGGCCAGCGGGGCGAACTGCGGGAAGCGCTGACGAATGTCGGCAGCGTCGAGCACTTCATGCTCGATACCGTAGCGTCGGGCCAGGTCAATGCTGTTGTCGGTGAAGTCCCGGGCATCCGCCGGGCGCTGCGGATCGGTGCTGGCGGTCATCACCAGTACCCCGCATTGCTCGAACAGCGGCACATCCAGCTCGGTTTCCAGCTCGCGCCAGATCTGCTGCGAGCGGATCGCCAGGGGCACATAGGCCGCGCCTTCGCCCACCGCCTGGCGGGTGATGCGGGTGTCGCCGTGGCTGGAGCCCTGGTCATGGGGCGGGGCGAAGCGGTCGATGCCCGCCACCTTGACCCCGCGCTTGGCCAGTTGATAGAGAGTGGCGGCGCCCATGGCGCCCAGGCCTACGACGACAACATCGAATTCGGGTGTCTGCACGGCAAGTTCCTTGGGGGTGAAGGCTCAGCGGTTATTGATGGTGGCCAGGGTCATGGGCGCGATGATCCGGTGGAATGGCGCCACCGGCAGCATGTACAGGCGCCCCAGGCGATTGTGCGGATGGACCACGGTGGACAGCACGATCGGACGCAGGCCCTCAGCGGTCAGGGGCTGGAGGTTGAGGGACAGGTGCACGTCCAGGTGCTTGTCGCGATCCACCACCAGCACCTCATCGGGGCTCTGGGAGATCAGGGTAAAGATGCCGACCCGGTCGCCGGGCTGGTAATCCTCGTCGGGGCGCGACAGGTCAATGCGGGTCAGGCGTCCCAGGTCCTTGAGGCCGAACAACTGCACCACACGGTTGCGCAGGCCCATCAGGCGGTCGATCCAGGCCGGGGTCTGGCTCATCAGGTTCAGCAGGTGGCGCATGGCGCTGCGCTCGGGGTCTTCGGCCAGGGTGCGGCGGCAGTCGACGAAGGTCGCGCCCGGGGCCAGGGCAGCGATGCTGGAGTCATGGGGCAACGGGCAAGCGTGTACTGCGGACTTCATCGGTGCAGCTCCTTGAAAGTTGGCGGCTTTGGCTTCATGCCGATCAGTCACGCCAGAAGTCGCAAAAAAATACCACTTCCTGAGGCGAGGAACTTGCTGTTGTGTAGCGGCCAGTTGCCGCTGGCCGAGGGTTGCCATTGCCAGGTGGCAGCGCGCAAGGATTCGGTGGTTTTCCGCACTGCTAGGGCCGGAATCAGCACAAACACGCACGAAGTTGCAAGCAGGTCGAAGGGACCTGTGCCGACCATTGAACGGTGGCGTTCGGTGGCACGCGGACTGAATTCAGCCAACGCAATGGCTGCTTGCCACTTAAGCCTGCTGGCGGACCGCGTCTTTTCCCCCCCTGGCGGCCGGCTCCGCGTTCTGTAGCAGCAACTGACCGAACTCCTGGGCTGCCGCCGTCTTTTCGCCGCTGCTCCAGGCCAGCAGGAAGCGCGCTCCGGGCAACCCCGGCAGGCCGTATTCACCATCGACGATGCGCAGGCCCGGGCGCAGGTCGCTGGCCATCTGCACGGTGACTCCGAGACCGGCGAGCACTGCCGTGCGGATGCCTTCCTGGCTTGGCGAGCTGAACGCCACATGCCAACTGGCGGCGCTTTCGCCCAGGGCATCAAGGCCGATCTGCCGATTGACGCAGGGGGCCGGCGCCAGGGCCAGGGGCAGCGAGGCGCCCGGGGCCAGGTCGAAGTGCTCGGCGGCGACCCAGACGAACCGGGCGCTGCGCAGCACGGTGCCGCTGTCGCGCCGCCCCGGCTCCGAGAGCACCACAGCCAGGTCCAGTTCCCCGGCCTTGAGCATCTGGCGCAGGTCCAGGTAGGTGCCAACGCTGACGTCCAGGCGCACCTCGGGAAAGGCTCGGGAAAACTCGCAGAGCAGTGGCGGCAGGCGCTCCCCCATAAAGGTCTCGGGCACCCCGAAGCGCACCACGCCACTCAGTCGCGACGGCTGGAAGCGCCGGGCCAGGGCGTTCAGGGAGGCGAGGATCTGTTGCGCGTGCTGCAGCACTTCCTGACCGTCTTCGGTCAGGCTCAGGCGCCGGGTGGTGCGCAGCAGCAGGGGCCGGCCCAGTTGCTCTTCCAGACGGCGGATCTGATGGCTGACCGCCGACTGGGTCAGGTTCAGGCGCTTGCCGGCGCGGGTGAAGCCGGCACATTCATGGACTGCGACCAGGGCCCGCAGCAGGGTGGGATCGATGTTCAAGGCAGACTGCCATTCATGATGGGAATTACTCAATCCTACAAAATCTAATCATTTCCGTCATTGAGTGGCGTTGCCCAGACTTGACCCCTCGGTCGCCCCTGGACGGGTGGCGACACCACTTGCGGACAACCTTCGATGCCTCAACCTTCTTCACGCAACACCCTGGCCCTGGCGGCGGTCTGCCTGGCCGCGCTGATGTTCGGCCTGGAAATCTCCAGCGTGCCGGTGATTCTCCCGGCCTTGGAAGACCGTCTGCAGGGCCGCTTTACCGACCTGCAATGGATCATGAATGCCTACACCATCGCCTGCACCGCGGTGC
This sequence comes from Pseudomonas sp. B21-059, assembly GCF_026016285.1. Taxonomy (NCBI): domain Bacteria; kingdom Pseudomonadati; phylum Pseudomonadota; class Gammaproteobacteria; order Pseudomonadales; family Pseudomonadaceae; genus Pseudomonas; species Pseudomonas sp. B21-059. The sequence continues at coordinate 2,595,365 of NZ_CP087201.1, forward strand.
TGATGGCCACCGGCGCCCTGGCCGATCGCTTTGGCCGCAAGCGGGTATTTGTCCTCAGCATCGTCGCCTTTGGCCTGGCCTCGCTGCTCTGTGGTCTGGCCCAGAACATGACGGCGCTGATCGCCAGCCGGGCCCTTCAAGGCCTGGCCGGGGGCGCGATGCTGATCACCCAGGTGGCGATCCTGTCCCAGCAGTTTCGTCAGGGCCGTGAGCGCAGCCGGGCCTTCGCCGCGTGGGGCGTGGTGTTCGGCATTGGCCTGGGGTTCGGGCCGATCATTGGCGGAGCGATCCTGTCGCTGTCCAGCTGGCCGTGGATTTTCCTGGTGCACGGGCCGCTGGCGCTGCTGACCCTTGGGCTTGCCGTGGCCGGGGTCGAGGAGGCCCGTCAGGCACGGGCCTGCAAGCTCGATAGCGCCGGCATCGTGCTGCTGTCGCTGGCGGTGTTCGGTCTGACCTTTGTGCTGACCCAGGGCCCAACCCTGAGCCGCTTCAGCGCACTGGTCGTGGTGCTTGCGACCCTGGGCTGCTTCGCTGCCTTTATCCGTGCCGAGCGCCGCAGCCGGCAACCGATGTTCGAGCTGGGGGTATTCAGGAACCGCCGGTTTTCCGGGGCGTTGCTGGGTTCCATGGGGATGAATTTCAGCTTCTGGCCGTTCATGATCTACCTGCCTATCTACTTCCACGGCGCCTTGGGCTACGACAGCCTGCACAGCGGACTGGCGCTGCTGGCCTATACCTTGCCGACCCTGATCCTGCCGCCCGTGGGCGAACGCCTGGCCCTGCGTTTCGAGGCCGGTTGGGTGATTCCTCTGGGGTTGTCCGGCATCGGCCTGGGCTTTGTGGCGATGTTTGGTGCCAGCCAGTGGGCCTTCAGCAGCGGTGTGTTCATGCTCCCCGGCGCGCTGCTGGCGGGGATCGGTCTGGGCATCTGCAATACGCCGGTGACCAATACCACCACTGGGTCGGTGCCCGTCGATCAGGCCGGCATGGCCTCGGGGATCGACATGAGTGCGCGGATGATTTCCCTGGCGCTGAACATTGCCTTGATGGGCTTGATCCTGGTGGCGGGGGTGGGCGCCTACCTGCGGCGTCACCTGAGTGGGGCGCTGGATGCCGGGCAACTGCAGGGTTGGGTGCAGCAGATTGCCTCTGGCAGCGGCTCTTTGGAAGCTTTGCCGTGGCTGGCGGAAGGTACGCCGCAGGCGGCCCTGGTCCATGGCTTTGGCTGGGTCATGCTGTACGGCGGCTTGAGTGTCTGGGGGCTGGCAGTGTTCAGTCTGCTGATATTCGCCCCATGGCAGCAAAAGCCAGCGGAGTCGATCGCGCAGTAGCCGCTGCCGCGCATCAGCGAGGTTGCGAAAAGGGGGCGCAGGCCCCTCTGTTGCCCCAGGCGTTGCAGCCTGCGGCGATAGGGAAAGCAAAAAAGGCGCCCGAAGGCGCCAAGGATTCACCCCAACCGAGGGAGCCGGGTGAAGCCGTTCGCAGGGGTGTCGCGGTGGTAAGGCGCGACAGGAACGGAAAAAGGGCAGCAGCGCCCGCCTGTCCGGCGGGCGGCTTGGATCATTTACCCAGCTTGATCCTTGTCCAGCCGCGGTTCATCACGCGCTGGATGGCAATCGGCTGATCCGGCACCGCGTACAGGGTGGCCAGTACGTCTTGCGGCGGGTAGGACGCCGGGTCGTTGCGGATCGCTTCGTCCACCAGTGGCGTGGCTGCCGCGTTGGCGTTGCTGTAGCCCAAGCTGTTGGTGACCTCGGCGATGATGTCCGCGCGCATCAGGAAGTTCATGAACAGGTAGGCGTTGTCGACGTTGGCGGCGTCCTTGGGGATGGCCATCATGTCGTAGAAGCTGCCGGCGCCTTCCTTGGGAATGCTGAACGCGACCTTCTCCTGGTTGCCGGCCTCTTCGGCGCGGGAGCGGGCCTGCAGCACGTCGCCGGAGTAACCCACGGCCACGCAGATGTTGCCGTTGGCCAGGTCCGAGATGTACTTGGAGGAGTGGAAGTAGGTCACCGAAGGCCGGATCTTCATGAACAGCTCCTGGGCTTCGAGGATCTGCGCCTTGTCCTTGCTGGTCACCGGGTAGCCCAGATAGTGCAGGGCCGCGGGGAGCATCTCGGTGGGCGAGTCGAGGAAGCTGATGCCGCAGGCCTTGAGCTTCTCGGCGTTCTCGGGCTTGAACAGCAGGTCCCAGGAGTTGGTCGGGGCATCAGTGCCCAGGGCCGCCTTGACCTTGTCCGGGTTGTAGCCGATGCCGATCGAACCCCACATGTAGGGGAAGGCATGGGCGTTGCCCGGGTCGCTGGCGGAGGCGTTTTTCAGCAGTACCGGGTTGAGGTTTTTCCAGTTGGACAGTTTGGACTTGTCCAGTTCCTGGTAGACCCCGGCCTTGATCTGCTTGGCCAGGAAACTGTTGGACGGCACCACGATGTCGTAGCCGGACTTGCCGGTGAGCAGGCGCGCTTCCAGGGTTTCGTTGCTGTCGAAGACGTCGTAGGTGACGTGGATACCGGTTTCGGCCTCGAACTTTTTCAGGGTGTCCGGGGCGATATAGTCCGACCAGTTGTAAACGCGCAGCACCTTATCGTTGGCTTGAGCGCCGGTCACCATCGCGCCCATCAAGGACAGTGAGAGCAGGGTTTTGGCGAACAGTGTCCTGCCAAGCATTTTCATCACTACAACTCCATTTCTTATTGTGCAGATTGCTGCGTGTGCAAGGTGGATATCAGGGTGGAGGCTTTCGCCAGCAAGCTGGCTCCTACAGGTTTGTGTTGTCTGTAGGAGCCAGCTTGCTGGCGAAGAGGCCGTCAGGCCGTCGCCGGCGCTCGTACCGCAGGTTTTTTCGCCGCCGGTGGCTGCCAGGATTCGTTGGCGGTGAAGTCCATGGCTTCCTGGATCGCCCGCTTGCGGGCGGCTTCGGCGCGACGGCCGAAGTACCAGACCAGGAAGGTCACCAGGGACACCGCCAGCAGGATCAGGCTGGCCACGGCGTTGATCTCGGGCTTGACCCCCAGGCGCACCGCCGAGAACACTTCCATCGGCAAGGTGGTGGAACCCGGGCCGGATACGAAGCTGGCCAGCACCAGGTCATCCAGGGACAGGGCAAAGGACATCATGCCGCCGGCCGCCAGTGACGGCGCAATCATCGGGATGGTGATCAGGAAGAACACCTTGAACGGGCGCGCTCCCAGGTCCATGGCCGCTTCTTCGATGGACAGGTCCAGCTCCCGCAGGCGCGCGGAGACTACCACGGCTACGTAGGCGGCGCAGAATGTGGTGTGGGCGATCCAGATGGTGACGATCCCCCGTTCCATGGGCCAGCCGATCAATTGCGCCATGGCCACGAACAGCAGCAACAGCGACAGGCCGGTGATCACTTCGGGCATCACCAGCGGCGCGGTGACCAGGCCGCCGAACAGGGTACGGCCCTTGAAACGGGTGACTCGGGTCAGCACGAAGGCCGCCAGGGTGCCCAGGGCCACCGCCGCTACGGCGGTGTACAGGGCGATTTCCAGGGAGCGCATCACCGAGCCCATCAGCTGCTGGTTGTCCAGCAGGCCGACGTACCACTTGATCGACCAGCCGCCCCACACCGTCACCAGCTTGGAGGCGTTGAACGAGTAGATCACCAGGATCAGCATCGGCAGGTAGATGAACAGCAGGCCCAGCACCAGCATCAGTTTGGAAAATTCGAAGCGTTTCATGCCCGTGCCTCCATCTCTTTGGCCTGGCTGCGGTTGAACAGCAGGATCGGAATAATCAGGATCGCCAACATCACCACCGCCAGGGCGGAAGCTACCGGCCAGTCACGGTTGTTGAAGAATTCCTGCCACAGCACGCGGCCGATCATCAGGGTTTCCGGGCCGCCCAAGAGTTCCGGAATCACGAACTCGCCGACCACCGGGATGAACACCAGCATGCAACCGGCGATGATGCCGTTCTTGGCCAGGGGCACGGTGATCTTCCAGAAGTTGTTGAAGTTGCTCGAACCCAGGTCGGACGCGGCTTCCAGCAGGCTCTGGTCATGCTTGACCAGGTTGGCGTAGAGCGGCAGCACCATGAACGGCAGGTAGGCGTAGACCACGCCGATGTACACGGCGATGTTGGTGTTGAGGATTTCCAGCGGCTGGCTGATCAGCCCGGTCCACAGCAGGAAGCTGTTGAGCAGGCCGTTGTTGCTGAGGATGCCCATCCAGGCGTAGACGCGGATCAGGATCGCGGTCCAGGTCGGCATCATGATCAGCAGCAGCAAGACGTTCTGGGTTTCCTTGCTGGCCTTGGAAATGGCGTAGGCCATGGGGAAACCCACCACCAGGCACATCAGGGTGCTCAGCAGCGCCACCTTCAGCGAGCCCAGGTAGGCCGAGAGGTACAGCTCGTCGCCGGCCAGCATGGCGTAGTTGCCCAGGTTCAGCAGCAGCTGGAATTTCTGTTCGGCGTAGCTGTAGATCTCCGAGTAGGGCGGGATTGCCAGGGCCGCTTCCGAGAAGCTGATCTTCATCACCAAAAAGAACGGCAGCATGAAGAACAGGAACAGCCAGAGAAAAGGAATGCCGATCACCAGCTTGCGACCGCTGGGCAGCATGCGGAACAACTTCTGATTGAACGTGCTCATGGTCGAAGTCCTCATGCCCGCAGCACCACGCCGCTGTCGTCTTCCCACCAGACGTAGACTTGGTCATCCCAGGTCGGCCGCGCGCCACGGCGCTCGGCGTTGGCCATGAACGACTGGACGATCTTGCCGCCAGGCAGCTCGACGTAGAACACCGAGTGGCCGCCCAGGTAGGCGATGTCGTGCACTTTGCCTCTGGACCAGTTGTAGCGGGCGTCGGGCTTGACGGTGGTGACCAGCATCTTTTCCGGGCGGATGGCGTAGGTCACCGACTTGTCCTGCACCGAGGTGCTGACCCCGTGGCCGACGTAGATCTGTTGCTCAAGGTCCGGGCAGTCGATGATGGCGTAGCCTTCCAGGTCTTCGGTGACGGTGCCGTCGAAGGCGTTGACGTTGCCGATGAATTCGCACACCAGGCGGCTCACCGGCGCCTCGTAGATGTCCACCGGGCTGCCGGTCTGGGCGATCCAGCCCAGGTGCATGATGGCGATGCGCTGGGCCATGGTCATGGCTTCTTCCTGGTCGTGGGTCACCATCACGCAGGTCACGCCCACGCGCTCGATGATCTCAACCAGCTCAAGTTGCATCTGCGAACGCAGCTTCTTGTCCAGGGCACCCATGGGTTCGTCCAGCAACAACAGCTTGGGACGCTTGGCCAGGGAGCGGGCCAGGGCCACGCGCTGGCGCTGGCCACCGGACAGCTGGTGCGGCTTGCGCCGGGCGTACTGGGTCATGTGCACGAGCTTGAGCATTTCCTCGACCCGGGCCTCGATCTCGGCGGCCGGCAGGCGGTCCTGCTTGAGGCCGAAGGCGATGTTCTGGGCCACGGTCATGTGCGGGAACAGGGCGTAGGACTGGAACATCATGTTGATCGGCCGCTCGTAGGGCGGCATGTCGGTGATGTCCACGCCATCCAGCAGGATGCGGCCCTCGGTGGGGCGTTCGAAGCCGGCGAGCATGCGCAGCAGGGTGGATTTGCCGGAGCCGGAACCGCCCAGCAGGGCGAAGATCTCACCCTGGTGGATCTCCAGGGAGACATCGTCCACGGCCACGGTTTCATCGAACTTCTTGGTCACGCGGTCGATCTTGACCAGGACCTTCTGCGGGCTCGGGGTGCCTTCGAGGGCCTTGCGGTAAGTGCTGGAGGCGTTTGCCATGTGAAACTCCCAACAGGTGTCAGCAGCCTGGCCAATTCGGCCGGGCTTAAAGGTTGATTGCCAGCCCGCAGGGGGTGCGGGCTGATTCGGCGCTGCCTTCCTGGCGGCCTGACGCTATTTGTTGTTGTGGTCTTGCCGTTTGCTGCTCACGCCGAACACGGGGCGCGCGCAGGCGCGCTCGCCGTGGGGCAGGGCGTGGTGGATCTTGTTGAATGCCTGGAAGGCCGCCTTGGCGGCCGGGGTTTGCCGCTTAGCGGCGTTGCGCGGCCCGTTGCCGGCAGGCGTCGCCAAAGGCCTGGAAGATTCGCAGGTAGGCCGGGTTCGACAGCACCTGCCATTCCGGGTGCCACTGCACGCCGAAGGCGAAGGCCTTGCTGTGTTCCACCGACAGCGCCTCGATCAGGCCATCCGGGGCCACGGCCTCGACCCGCAGGCCGGGGGCCAGGCGGTCGACGCCCTGGCTGTGGATCGAGTTGACCTGGATCTCGCCGGCCAGGCCCATGGCTTCGAACACGCCGCCAGGCTGGATCGTCACCGGGTGCGCCGGGGCGTACTGCACTTCGATGCGCGGGTCGTCGGCTTCACGGTGGTCCATGTAGCCCGGCAGTTCATGCACCTTCTGGTGCAGGCTGCCGCCGAAGGCCACGTTCATTTCCTGGAAGCCGCGGCAGATGCCGAGCACTGGCACGCCAGCGGCAATCGCCGCGCGCAGCAGGGGCAGGGTGGTGGCATCGCGTTGCGGGTCGTGGGCGGTGCCCGGTTCGCTGGGCGTGCCCTGGTAATGGAGGGGTTCGACATTGGATGGCGAGCCGGTAAACAGCAGCCCGTCCATGTTGTGCAGCAGATCGTCGATATCGATCAGATCCGCCAGGGAAGGAATGATCAGGGGCAGGCCCTCGGCCGCGACGCTGACAGCACGCAAGTACTTGTCGCCGCTGACGTGGTAGGGGTGCAGGCCGATCTCTTTGACGCACGCAGTAACGCCGATCAATGGCTTGAATGCCATTTTTATCACCTCGAAATTCACGCTGGAACGAGTTTTTCCAGAGCTTATCCTCGTTGATTTTAATTAACAACTTCCATGTAAAAAATTCTAAACGTTAATCGTCCGAAAACCGCAGGTGGCGCGGATTGAGCCGGTTATTTGTCTCTGGTGGAGCAAAATAATTGACGAAAAGCCGCTGCTGTTGGCTATTGACTCCGGTTTTTCTTTCGGGTTGACTGCTGGCGTGTCACAGCAGTGAACATAATAATTAACACAATAGGTGCATCATGTCGGTCCCCCCGCGTGCCATTCAACTCAATGAAGCCAATGCCTTCCTGAAAAAACACCCCGAGGTTCTCTACGTCGATCTGCTGATTGCAGACATGAACGGTGTGGTGCGCGGCAAGCGCATCGAGCGCACCGCGCTGCACAAGGTCTACGAGAAGGGCATCAACCTGCCAGCCTCGCTGTTTGCCCTGGATATCAACGGCTCCACGGTGGAAAGCACCGGCCTGGGCCTGGACATCGGCGACGCCGACCGCATCTGCTATCCGATCCCCGGCACCCTGAGCGTCGAGCCCTGGCAGAAGCGTCCCACCGCGCAACTGCTGATGACCATGCACGAGATTGAAGGCCAGCCATTCTTCGCCGACCCCCGCGAAGTGCTGCGCCAGGTGGTGACCAAGTTCGACGAGCTGGGCCTGACCATCTGCGCCGCCTTCGAGCTGGAGTTCTACCTGATCGACCAGGACAACGTGAACGGCCGTCCACAGTCGCCCCGTTCGCCGATCTCCGGCAAACGTCCGCATTCCACCCAGGTCTACCTGATCGACGATCTGGACGAATACGTCGACTGCCTGCAAGACATCCTTGAAGGCGCGAAAGAGCAGGGCATCCCGGCCGACGCCATCGTCAAGGAAAGCGCCCCGGCGCAGTTCGAAGTCAACCTGCACCACGTCAGCGACCCGATCAAAGCCTGCGACTACGCGGTGCTGCTCAAGCGCCTGGTGAAGAACATCGCCTACGACCATGAAATGGACACCACCTTCATGGCCAAGCCTTACCCGGGCCAGGCGGGTAACGGCCTGCACGTGCACATCTCGATTCTCGACAAGCAGGGCAACAACATCTTCGCCAGCGAAGACCCGGAAACCAACGAAGCCTTGCGCCATGCCATCGGCGGCGTGCTCGACACCCTGCCCGAGCAGATGGCCTTCCTGTGCCCTAACGTCAACTCCTACCGCCGCTTTGGCGCGCAGTTCTACGTGCCGAACTCGCCGACCTGGGGCATCGACAACCGCACCGTGGCCGTGCGCGTACCCACCGGTTCTGCCGATGCGGTGCGCATCGAGCACCGGGTGGCTGGCGCCGACGCCAACCCTTACCTGCTGATGGCTTCGGTACTGGCGGGTATTCACCACGGCCTGACCAACAAGATCGACCCGGGCGCGCCGGTTGAGGGCAACTCCTACGAGCAGAACGAACAAAGCCTGCCCACCAACCTGCGGGACGCCCTGCGCGTACTGGACGACAGTGAAGTGATGGCCAAGTACATCGACCCGATGTACATCGACGTGTTCGTGGCCTGTAAGGAAAGCGAGTTGGCGGAGTTCGAAAACTCCATCTCCGACCTGGAATACAACTGGTACCTGCACACGGTCTGATGACCGTGTCACTTCCTGCCTTGAGTATTTGCCATGACTAAATCCCGCAGCGACTGGGAGCAGCACTTCCAGTCCCTCAGCCTTGAAGGCCGTGCCTTTATCGACGGCCAGTACTGCGCCGCCGCCAGCGGCGCCACCTTCGAATGCCTGAGCCCGGTGGACGGGCGCTTTCTGGCCAACGTCGCCAGCACCGATCAGGCCGATGCCGATCGTGCGGTGGCCGTGGCGCGCCAGGCGTTCAACAGTGGCGTCTGGTCGGGCAAGGCCCCGGCCGAGCGCAAGCGCATCCTGATTCGCTTCGCCGACCTGATCCTTGCGCACCAGGAAGAACTGGCGCTCCTGGAAACCCTGGACATGGGCAAGCCGATTGGCGACTCCATGGCTATTGATATTCCGGCCACGGCCAACGCCATCCGCTGGAACGCCGAAGCCATCGACAAGCTCTACGACGAAGTGGCGGCCACCCCTCACGACCAGCTGGGCCTGGTGACCCGGGAACCGGCGGGCGTGGTGGCGGCCATCGTGCCGTGGAACTTCCCGCTGATCATGGCCAGCTGGAAGTTCGCCCCGGCCCTGGCGATGGGCAACTCGTTCATCCTCAAGCCGTCGGAAAAGTCGCCGCTGACCGCGATCCGCATCGCCCAGCTGGCCCTGGACGCCGGCATCCCCAAGGGCGTGTTCAACGTCCTGCCGGGCTACGGCCACACCGTCGGCAAGGCCCTGGCCCTGCACATGGATGTGGATGTGCTGGCCTTCACCGGCTCCACCGCCGTGGGCAAGCAACTCTTGGTGTATTCCGGCGAAAGCAACATGAAGCGGGTGTGGCTGGAAGCCGGTGGCAAGAGCCCCAACGTGGTGTTTGCCGACGCCCCGGACTTGCGCGCAGCGGCCGAAGCGGCGGCTGCGGCCATTGCCTTCAACCAGGGCGAAGTCTGCACCGCCGGTTCGCGCCTGCTGGTGGAACGCTCGATCCGCGAACAGTTCATCCCGCTGCTGGTGGAGGCCCTCAAGGGCTGGAAACCGGGCCATGCCCTCGATCCCGAAACCCGGGTTGGCGCGGTGGTGGACCAGCGCCAACTGGAGAACGTGCTGCGCTACATTGAAATCGGCAAGCAGCAGGGCGGCCAACTGCTGGCCGGTGGTGTCCGCACCCTGGAAAGCACTGGCGGCCTGTATGTCGAGCCGACGATCTTCGACGGCGTGACCAACGCCATGACCATCGCCCGGGAAGAGATCTTCGGCCCGGTGTTGTCGGTCATCAGCTTCGATACCGAAGAAGAAGCGTTGCAGATCGCCAACGACAGCATCTTCGGCCTGGCGGCTGGGGTCTGGACCGCCAACCTCAGCCGCGCCCACCGCTTTGCCCGTGGCCTGCGGGCCGGCAGCGTGTGGGTCAACCAGTACGACGGCGGCGACATGACCGCGCCGTTCGGCGGTTTCAAACAGTCCGGCAACGGTCGCGACAAGTCGCTGCATGCCTTCGACAAATACACCGAGCTCAAAGCGACCTGGATCAAGCTCTAACTCTTATAACAACAGCGGCGGCGGGCCTGGGCCCGTACCCGCTGGGGAATTTCTCATGCAAACCTACGTGAACAGCTACTACGCCGCGACCCGCAACCAGACCACCGACTACCCGCCACTCGAAGAGAGTGTGGAGTGCGACGTCTGCGTGATCGGCGCCGGTTACACCGGCCTGTCCTCGGCCTTGTTCCTGGCGGAAGCCGGTTATAGCGTCACCGTGCTGGAAGCGGCCAAGGTCGGCTTCGGCGCCAGCGGGCGCAACGGCGGGCAACTGGTCAACTCCTACAGCCGCGACGTGGACGTGATCGAAGAACGCTACGGCGAAAAAAGCGCCGAAGTGCTCGGCAGCATGATCTTCGAAGGCGCCGACATCATCCGCCAGCGCATCCAGCACTACGACATCCAGTGCGACTACCGCCCCGGTGGCATTTTCGCCGCCCTGAACAACAAGCAGCTCAAGGGCCTGGAGGAACAGAAACGCAACTGGGAGCGCCTGGGCAATCACAACCTGAAGCTGCTCGACAAGGCGCAGATCGACCGCGAAGTCGGCACCAAGAACTACATCGGCGGCCTGCTGGACATGCAGGGCGGCCACATCCACCCGCTGAACCTGGCCCTGGGCGAAGCCAGCGCCATCATCGGCCTGGGCGGCAAGATCTTCGAACAGTCGGCGGCGGTGGAAATCACCTACGGCGAACCCAACGTGGTGCGTACCGCCAAGGGCCTGGTGCGCGCCAAATACCTGCTGATCGCCGGCAACGCCTACCTGCAGCAAGACCTCGATCCACGAGTGACCCGCAAGAGCATGCCCTGCGGTTCGCAGATCGTGGTTACCGAGCAACTGCCCGAACAACTGGCCCGCAGCCTGATCGCCAACAACTACTGCGTGGAAGACTGCAACTACCTCTTGGACTACTTCCGCCTCACCGGCGACAACCGCCTGCTGTACGGCGGTGGCGTGGTCTACGGCGCCCGGGAACCGGATGACATCGATCAGCTGATCCGGCCGAAGATCCTCAAGACCTTCCCCCAGCTCAAGGACGTGAAGATCGACTACCGCTGGACCGGCAATTTCCTGCTGACCATGTCACGCATGCCGCAATTTGGCCGGATCGAAAAGAACGCCTACTACATGCAGGGCTACAGCGGCCACGGCGTCACCTGTTCGCACTTGGCCGGCAAGCTGATTGCCGAAATGATCCGCGGCGACGCCGAACGCTTCAACGCCTTCGCCTCCCTGCCGCACATGCCGATGATTGGCGGGCGCACCTTCCAGGCCCCACTGACCGCCCTGGGCGCCGCGTACTACGCCCTGCGCGACCGCTTCGGCATCTGAATACACAACGCGGCTACAGCCTCCACCCTGTAGCCGCTGCCGCAGGCTGCGACGAGGTCCGCAGGACCTCCCGACGCCCCCCGACAGCGCCCACATTTCCCCCGCGGCACCCCTCATCGCCAGCCTTTACAGCTTGCCTGTCAAACATGTTTAAATAGCCGCCTTTTCAGGCTCCAGGGCAGCCAAATCGCGATCCTCGCGACCCAACCGCCGCAAAAATACCCTTAAGTACTTCTCACATAAGGCTGTTATGGACACGGGCACCCGACTCAAACTCGTTCGCGAAAGCTACAAACTCTCCCAGCGCGAGCTGGCCCGTCGTAGCGGCGTCACCAATGCCACCATCTCCCTGATCGAACAGAACCGCGTCAGCCCCTCCGTCAGCTCCCTGAAAAAGCTGCTGGAAGGCATCCCCATGTCCCTGGCCGACTTCTTCACCTTCGACCAGCCGCCCCGTGAGCACCAATACGTGTTCCGCGCCAACGAACAGCCGGACCTGGGCCGCGACGGCCTGCGCCTGCTGATGATCGGCGCCCCGGTGGCCAACCGGCAGATGCGCTTTCTGCGCGAGCAGTACGCCCCCGGCGCCAGCTCCGGTGAAGAAGCCATCGTGCACAGCGAAGGCGAGGAGTGCGGGCTGGTGACCCGCGGCACCGTGGAGTTGACCGTGGACGGGCAAGTCAGCGTGCTCAACCCGGGGGATGGCTATTACTTCCCCACCACCTTGCCCCACAGCTTTCGCAACATTGGCCAGGATGAGGCGGAAATCATCAGCGCCAACACCCCGGCGAACTTCTAAGGGCTGGGTGACTGATCCGGCTCGACCTGTTGCAACCCTATCCAGCCTGCGCCTTGTGTCGCGGGCTTTGTTTTTTAGACTGGTGACTGCCGTTGCCGCGCTTGCCGGCAACGCCTGGAGCGGGCGCCGTTCAGACAAGGAAGACCCATGATCAAGGACAGACGACAAGCATTCCTCAGCGCTGCGCGCCTGGAGAACTTCTTCAGCAATTACCAGCACAGCGTGGAATTCTTTGTCGAAAACACCTTTGAGGCCGACTCCGAAGCGCAGGAAAAGTCCCTCAGGGCCCGGCATTTCCAGAAGTGGATCTTCAAGGAAATCCTCATCCGCTACACCGCCGGCCACAGCATCGACCTGTTGATTCCCTTGCTGGAAACCCTGGTGGACAGTTACGAACACCTGCAAAGACAACTGGCCGAATACAACCAGATTCCGAACATCACCCCCTTGGCGATAGACGACTGGCTCGATCAGTACCAAGAGTGCGTCCAGGTGTTCAGCCTGTGCATCCTGCTGCACCGCGCCGACCTGCTCCAACGCTTCGTGGCCCTGATCGACCCCGCAGGCTACGCCGGGGACGACACCCTCTACGAAGACCTGTTGAGCAAACTGCTGCCCGACCGATATGACGTCGATGACTGGTACCACGACGTCTACACACCGCTGATACAAGCCATCTACGCCGACGACCCAACCGAGGCCAGCGACCTTCTGCAGCAGTACTGTGACGACTGGTACCCCGCGTTCGAGCAAGCGCCCTGGCACGACAGCCACCTGCAAGGGGACGAGGGCAGCTACTGCGGGTATTGGGCGTTCGAGGCGGCTGCTATTGCCTTCCTTTATGGCATCGATGACAGCGGGGTCGAGCATAGGGTCTATCCCAAGGATCTGGTGGCCTATGCGAGGAACCTTCGGCCGAGCGATCCGAAGCATGTAGCGCCGGTGGTGGCGGGGCAGTCCTGTAGCAAGGCCGGTTATTGGTTTACCCCGGCGCAGCCGGAGTCGCGGCGCTGCTTTGCACAGGGGGAAGTGATGCCGGAGTTTGAGGGGGCAGCGGTTTGGTATTGGGTGGCGCAGGGGTAGGGGTGGGCTGCCATTCGTTGTAGCGTTTTCCAACCCTTGTTTCTGGTCGAATGCAGAAGGGGGCTGCTATCGACTCAACGGCATCGTCCTTGAGCGGCAGTTTTCGGTCAGCAGTGGACTGCCCCTCGTCCGACGTACATGAGGTGCTTAATGGATAGCCGCTATTGCTTTTCTCATACGAGAGCAGCCCAAGACTTGCACAAGGCGCGTTTACTGGTGGGTAAGCGACTGAACGCGCTGATGCATGACCAGTACTATTTCAACGGGGAAATGAGTCTGGGAGATGTAGGCTCTATTGAATGGCATTTCGGCGAGCAAGAGGTGATATCCATGTACCTCTTGAGTGATGGTGAGAGTGTTGGGGCTGACATGTACCCCATCAACACGCCTGTTTCCTTCGAGATAGAGCCTGGCGTGACTTGCGCCTGGAAGAGGGAAAACCTCCTTGCAGCGTTATCAGCGTCCCACCTCGAAGGCGAGAAGGTTCTCGAGGTCAAGGGCATTCTCGATGCCCTCAATGGCCAGGTATCTCGGCTAGTCGGATTTAGGATCGAGTTTGGGTCCGGGGACTTCCTGGTTTTTCTTAACCAGGGCGACGATGCCGCCATGCTGGTCAATACGCTCCCGCCAGCATGCGTCGAAATCGAAACCAGCTTCGTGACCTTCATTCAATGAAAGCTATGGGTTGAAAAGCTTTCTCGTGGTGGGCTGTTTTCGTCCAGAAGCAGCCGCGGGTACAAGGTCTTGTCAGATGAGCGCGCTGGATCTGTAGCTTCGCTATGAGCTCCGAATGTTTGTATGCAACCAGCTGCGATTCACTGAGGGGGAGTGGCTGTCCAGGTGATATTACCGTGCTACTATCGCCGGCTTTTTTACAGAGTCGGTATCTTTTGTGACGCTACCTATCGTTAGAGTTCCCCTGCTTGTTCGTGCCTTGTTGCTAGTGCTGGCATGTGGTGTAACCACACCCGCAGTTGCCATGCAGATATTCGTCAAGACCCTCACTGGCAAGACCATCACGTTGGACGTTGAAGCTAGTGACACGGTCGAGAATGTCAAAGCCAAGATTCAGGATAAGGAAGGCATTCCTCCCGACAAGCAGACGCTGAGGTTTGCCGGAAAAACCCTGGAGGATGGCCGAACTCTTTCGGATTACAACATTGCAAAAGAGTCGACGCTTCACCTGGTGATGGTGCAGATCGTATTGCAGCCTAGTGGGTTGGATGGACTTGCCCGGCAGGCGAGCGACGTGTCAAAACTCGCGGTGGACTCCGCTGTTTTAGTACTGAGTGGAAACCACGGGCACCCCCTGGATTTTCGTGTTGCCTCCGGCAAGCAAAATTGCGCTTGGCTAGCCGGAGATTGGGGCGGGGATGACCTCGGCGGTGCCGGTAGCTCGGTTGGGGTTGCTGAGGTCGGAGGGTGCCAGCGTCTTACGGAAAGCGGCGCGCAACTGGGGCTTGCGGTGGGCAAAAGCCGTGTACGCGATAGCTCTGGAGGGGCGAATTCCATCAAAGAGCAAGGATCCTACCTGTTGGTGGAGTTCATCGCGCCAGTGACCGCGCTGTCTCCCGATCTTTGGTCGACTCTGACCGCGTATTACAACCATGGCGATGCTGATATTCGCCGTGGTTATTCGACACTTTCAGGGGATGAGGGCTCAAGCGCCACTCCAGGAGTCGATACCGTGGCGTTGCGTACCCGGTTGGACTGGGAAGCTCTCTGGCGCCCCATGGGCGTGGAGCTCTCACCCTATGCAGACTTGAACTATGTGCAAACGCGAGTTTCATCCTATGACGAGGCCGGTGGTAGTCAGGCCATGTCGCTGGGTGAACGCAATCACAGCATTTCTGAGCTTCGGTTCGGGATGAATGGCAAGTACCTGTTAGCGGATCACCTTGAGTTGCTCGCCGGTATTGAAGGGGTTCGCCGTGTTCATGATGATGCTGACCCGATAGACGCCTATTGGGGGGCGCAGCATTTTCGTCTGGACCCAGAGCAAAGCGACCGAGCCTGGATGCGCGGCCAGCTCGGAGTCGCGTGGTTGATGCTAGATAGTCGGTTGATGTTCTTGCTCAATGCCAGCAATGAGGGGCAGCAGCCAGCACGCTGGGTGGCAATGAGTTGGACAGGTTCGTTCTGATACGGCCGCGACGAATCGTCACTTTTAGCCCCAAAACCTTTGCCATGAAGGAAAGCGGGACAGATTTATTTCCTACTGCTGGGAATCCTTGACTGCGCTTCTGGTGCGCAGGACCTCTCACAGATCCGCTTTGCCATCGGCCTGTTGCTCAGTGATGGCTTCGATCTGTTGCGTACCTTGGGTGATAGAACCTTGAGACAGGCTGATCCTGCCTGACCCCTGGTTGAGTAATGAAGCAACAAAAAAGGCGACGCAATGCGTCGCCTTTTTGCTTGAACGGGGCGCTTTTCAGCGATCGGCTCTTTGCCCACTGTCCTGCCTCTGCCGTTGGCCTCAGATCCGCTCACTGACTTTTAAAAACTACCTTAGGGCTCCGCCGTTCTGGTGGTGGGTGGCGCAGGGACAGCGGAGAGGCCGGTATCGGCTAGAGCAGAGAAAGGAAATCTACCCCTCTGCTCCAGTGCCTTGTTCTAAAAGTTGAAACGTTGGTCAAACACGGTCTGCTCGCCCACCGTCACGCTGCATTGGCGGGCTACTTCAGTCGGCATCACCTTGCCCAGCAACGGCGCCAGCGACTTGTAGAACACCTTGTCGCAGGCGTCGTCTTTGCTGAAGGCTTGGGCGTTACCGGCCGCGTCTGCCGTAATCCGGCAGCCTGCCACCAATTCGGTGGGCAACTCGTTCAATGGCACTGTTGTCGAGCCGGAGCCCTGCAACTCGATCAGCTCGTTGCATGTGCCCTTGGCCGGACCTTCCTTGATGGTTTTGGTAAAGGCGACGCGTTGGTAGTCAGTACCGGTGAACAGTACCTGGTCGTTAACAGTGACTCGGTATTGTGAGGGTTTGAAGGCGATGGTTTTGATGCAGAACTGCGTCGTGACCGGTTTCCCATTGACCTCAGAGGTGGCCGCTTTGCAACCTGGGGTGGCCTGGGTGAAGGAGGTATCGGGCGAGCTGACACAACCGGCCAGTGAAAGCAGACACACACCGAACAGCATTCTTTTCATGGGACTTCCTGTGCTCAAACACACCGCCTCCAGCAGGCGGCTCCGGACGCAGATCATACCAGCGACCTGTTGGCCAAAGGCGCAGAAAGGCAAGGAGGCCCTTTAGCTCGGCTACCGAACCCCATCTCGACAGCTGTCTGCTTCCGGCCCAGGCGGTGTGAAGAGCCCAAGTAAAAATCGAAACCCGCGTTTCAACATGAAAGCTGAACTGTAGTGGTCGCTCCAAGAGACACGGACAGATTTATTTCTCTACCCTAAACGTCTGCTATTCGCCGTTTTTAACTTTGAGCGTGTCTCTTTGCCCACCGGGCCTTCAGTTCCGGGAGATTTCATACAGATGTGGCGCACGCACGTTCCATAAAAAAAACGCTCATCCACTTCCTCGCCTAACCTGATTTTAGTTGCAGACGGACTCTGCCGTTTTTTGTTCAAGGCCAATTGAACGCTGCACGGCGGTAGCACGCTTTCGAGGGAAATACAGGAGGATCAACACATGGATAGCGCACGATCGCCGGAAGATAAGAGCAAGTTGGAGGCAAGGGCTCGGCAGCGTAAGGCTGCGATCATTGCATTATGTGGAGTTTTGTTTGTACACGCGTTCTTCCTGGTTCCACCTGAGCGAATGACCGTGCCAGTTGTCAGCATTATTACAAGCCTCATATGGCCGATTATCGTCCTGGTGGTAATGGTTCTATTCCAGCCGTACGTCGAAAAGCTTTTCTTAGAGATAGTCGAGCGAATCAAGGGAGGATCTGGCTTAAAAATTGGAAGTTTTCTTGAGATCCAGAGTCTTCCCGAGCAAGCGCGGAAGATTCCTGTTCCCAGCGAGGAGCAGAATGTAACGCTGGAAAACATCGCCTTGCTGCACACGAGCTTCTTTTCGGAGGCAGGAACACGTTTGTACGGTGGCGACGGTCGAGCGTATTACCAGTTTGAGGTGGTTGTTATGGCGCCAGACGTCGTCATGGACAGCGTGGACAGGGTAGTTTACCGCCTCGAAAACACTTGGCCTGAAGCGCTCAGAACAAGAGAGACTCGCGACCGCGCGTCAAGATTCAAGATGAAGGACTTGGCCAATGGAACTTCAATCGTCGAGGCCGACGTCTACTTTCGCGGTAGCGACCAACCTCTGAAGCTTAACCGCTTCATTGATTTGCGCCCCGACGGCCCGCGCATCTAGAGTTCTCGCCCTCAGCATTTGAACATTAATGCACCAGAGCAAGTGGCAACTTATACGTTGAGTCTACAGCCAAAAGCGGACCCGACCGATAGGTAGACACGGAGTCGGCGACGGTGCCCACCTAAACCCTAGCCCTTGTCGCCATGCACCAATATCCGGCCGTCATACCCACAACTGATCCAGCGACCGGCGCTGCTGGGGAGTACATCGGTTGCAAAGTTGTCGTGTGAGCCGATGATCGCCCCCTGCCGTGAGGGCAGGTCCCAGCGCCTGACGAATCCATCCTCGCCGCAGGTCAGCAGTATGTGTCGCGCCTCGAAGCGCACGCGCCGGACCGGCCCGTCATGAGCGGCCAGGCAATCCAGGAGCGCCAGCATCGGTTCGGTCGCTAGCAGGTGCACCGCGCCGTCGAGATCACCAGCGGCCAAGGTGACGCTGCCATCGGCGTCGATCCAGCTCGCCAGCGTCCTCAGGGGGCGGCCCAGATCGAGCACTTGTACGCAGTCCCGCTCCTCGGGTTGCCACAGCCTGACGGTTCCGTCCTCCGATGCGCTGGCGAAACCGCCGTCGCCCGTAGGTGCGATCGCCCAGACCCAGCAGGCGTGGGCCTGACGCCTGTCCGCGGCACCTGTCGCCAGGTTCCAGACTGTCACGCGACCGTCAGCAGCCCCGGTCACGAAGCGGCCAGCGCCTAACCTTGCCGAGGACAGGACGGCCGAATCCGATGTGCCGACCAACCTTGACTTGCCGCTCGCCAAGGACCAATGCCGGATCGTACGGTCACGCGAGTGAGAAACCAGCTCGCCAGGCGCCACTTCCACCAGACCCAGAATGGACTGTGTATGTCCGTCAAGCTGACCCAGGCAGCGACCCTCGCGATCCCACAGCCGGATGGTTGAGTCACGCCCGGCGCTTGCAAAGCCCCGGTCGCCAAGGTCGGCAAGCGCCCATACGTACCCGCGGTGGCCCGGCTGGAAGGGACCGTCGACGTGCAAGGCACGCTGTGGCTCGTACATCAGGTCACTGCGCATGATGTATTTTTGGCCTGCGTCCACTAAGGCGCCGGCGTGCCAGAGTGTGTGGTCGAATACGATCAGGCTGCCCTTTCGGGGGCGCAGCCTGAGCGTGGAATTCCGGTTCGACATGGCTGCGGAGCGCCCCTCGAAGAACACGGTCTCTCCGCCGCTGAATGCATCGTCGTTAAGATAAATCATGAAGGTCAGGCGTGACTGTTGGCGCTGGCGATGGTGTACACCATCCTGATGGGCACGGAACTGGGTGCCGGGCCGGTAGCGGCAGAAGCGCAGCCGCTCATTGATGCCGACCAGACGCCAGCCGTCCTCATCGATCACCGTACCCAGCCTCGGCATCCGCCAGGCGCAGTGCTTCAAGCGTTCGAAGAGTCGTCCGGCCAGAGCTGGGTCGTCTGCCACGATCCGGTCATTATCGCGGTAGGAGGACGGGTAGTCAGACCCTGCGCTGGCGAACCCGCACTTCTGCGTGGCTTCTATCAACGCCTCGCACTCGCTGGCCGAAAGAAACTCGTGGACCAGCACACAGCGCACCCGGTCACCCAGCGGTAGCTCGACCGAGGCCGACGGAGCAGTGGCCCCGGCCACCAGTTTTTCAGCGAAGGAATTCATCGTGATCTCCAAAATTGGTCCGATAACCAATATTTGGAAAGCTAGGGTGCGACGGGGTCGATGTCAATGCTAAGCTGGTCGCGCAACCAATATTGGAAAGATGACATGGCACGGCGCTCGAACACTGATGAAAGACGCGGCCAGATCGTGGCGGCACTCCAGGCCGTGATGGCCAAGGCCGGCTACGCAGGCGCAACCATAGCGGCCATCGCCCGGCACGCGGAGCTAGCGCCTGGCCTCGTGCACTACCACTTCAAGGACAAGCGCGAGATCTTGGTGGCACTGGTCGACTCACTGGCCGGCTACGCCCGTCAGCGCTACGAGTCCCGGGCTGCTGCGGCCCAGACGGCCGAGCAAAGGCTTCAAGCCTATATTGCAGCACACCTGGCCTACGGTTCGGACGCGCAGCCCGATGCGGTGGCGGCGTGGGTGATGATCGGCGAGCAATCGGCCCACGACCCAGACGTGCGTGAGGTCTATCAGGCTGTGCTAGCGGCGCAGATGAAGCTTCTCAAGGGCCTGCTCCGGCAGCGATTCGCCGAACGCGGACGCCGCGCCCGAGGGCTCGACGCGCTGGTGGCGGGCATTACATGCTTTATCCAGGGGGCGTTCACGCTGTCCACCACGGCGCGGCCACTGCTGCCGACGGCCTTCGCCGCACCGACGTTGATCGATTGGGTGGAGCGTTACATTGATACGCAGGAGGAGCGATGACGAAACCGCCAGAAGGGCACAGTCTCTTTCCGGCCGGCGCGCACGGCGCCCCTGAGGTGCCTGATGGTGTGGATTTCGCCGCCTGGACTCGCCTCTGGGCGGAGCTTGGCGCCGGCTGCCCGCCGCGAGAAACCTACGAAGAGCTCTTGCGACGCTACCGCGAGCCCCATCGTGCGTACCACAACTGCCAGCATTTGCAGGAATGCCTCCAGGTGCGTCGACTCATCAACGCAGCCTGCCACGCCCCCGCTGAAGTCGACCTCGCACTTTGGTTTCATGACGCCATATACGACCCCCTTCGCAGCGACAACGAGCTGCGCAGTGCGCAATGGCTGGACGACGTGGCACGCGATAGCGGCCTGGACGATGAAACCCGACGCAGGCTTTACGGCCTGATCATGGTGACGCGACACGACGGCGCTCCAGCCTCGGCAGACGAGGCCATGTTGGTGGACACGGATCTGGCGATCCTTGGGGCATCGGCCGCGCGGTTTGAGGAGTACGACCGCCAAGTCCGTCGCGAGTACCGATATGTGCCTCTGTTTGTGTACCGCCGAAAGCGGCGCCAGGTCCTGGAAGGCTTTCTGGCACGCGGGCGCATCTATACGACCGCACCGTACTTCGATGCATTCGAACAGCAAGCCCGCGTCAACCTTGCCCGCGCCATCGACCGCCTCGACTGAGAAACGGCCAACAGCGGAGGCGGGACATTCGCCTTCTCAGGTGCCTGGCCACTCGGCAGTTCAAGCCGCCACCGCAAACAGATGACGGGGCATCGCCGGCCAAAAAACCATGGTTACCGGTCACACAGGCTGCCGTTACCGTTGCGCCCGTGATACCGACCTAAGGCTTGGCCCGATCCCAGCGACACTCCGCCAACCGGTGCCCATCGGTTCCGCTCTTTTCTCGCCTGTCGATGTCGCCGTCGGCGTTCAGGTAGATATGGGTGTTGGGCCATTGCGGGGTGATGCTGATGCAGTGATTACGCCCCGTGTTCTTGCTCCACCAGGAAAATTCCATGAAGAACTCGTCGTCGGGGAAGAGCACGCCATGATCGGTTGCGCCGCCTCCGGGAAGCATTCCTCCTTTATCAATCCGATCCTGGACATTCCAGATGTACCTGAGCTCATCCCGGCCGGCTTGGGAGTAGTGAACATTCACCCTTGGCAACGCGAAGTCCCAATGCGTGACCAGCCCAAACAGCAGCGGTATCCAGAGCAGCTTTACGTACCATGGCCGGCGCGTGCCTGCATGGAGGGGCCAGAGTTTCATCTCCATCCTTTGGGCGTATTTTTTTGGGGGGGCGTGGGTTGAGAGTGGAGACGGCAGTGTCGCAGCCTGTCGTTGTCCACTTCCGGCTGCTGGGCCCTTAGCAATATTGCGAAAAAATACAACGTTAAGACAGTCGATGAGTTGAAGGCTCTAACTAAAGGTGGCAGATCAACGACGCACAGGAATGATGGCATTTTGAAGCCATTCTGTAAGTCATGTAAACAAGTTATGGGTAGGCTAGAAATGGAAGATGGAGCCACACAATGATTGATAGTATAGAAGTTAAAGAGTTTGATGGTCTGGAGCGGCAGTTGCTTGATGCGAATGTTTCTTATAGCGAGATGACGCGTGAGTACGCTAGTTATCTAATGGGTCTTATCCAAAGAGGTGAATTAAAAACTATTGCTGCCAGCAAGTTGGAAAAGTTGGTGCCGTTCTTGAAAGAGGCCATCTTGCGCGAGCGTATCGAAAGTGATGAGGTACTTCGAAAGAAGCTCACTGTCGATCTCTGGAAAATGGAGCAGCAAAGTCGCAAGGAAGATGAAGATTATGCAAATTTCATCCGAGGTGTGCTCTATTGCTATGGTACAGAGGAGGTTTGGGAAGAGGAGGGCGATGGTCCAACCCCTATCTATCTTTACTTTTTGATCCTGAAAAAAATATTGCCGGGTCTGAGGAAAGATTTTATTAGTAGTTTTAATCGATTCCTTGGAGGGCGCAGCTAAGCCATTCTCTGTTTTTTTGTCGGGCTCAGATAATAATGGCTGGAGAGAATCTCTCCAGCATTACTTAGGCCGGAACTACAAAGATAGTGCAATCGGTTCATAATAAATTTTAATCGCAAGGCTCAAAACACAACCCCGGACTAATACACAATGCAGGTTGGACAATAGTGGGGGCGGCTTATGTTCTTGAGGGGCTACCGGGCATCCGGTAATCCGCGATCAATGAGTCAAACCTGGCCACCAAGCCGGCCGAGCCTGCTGCCATAGCAGCGGTCGACTCACTGGCGCGGTCAGCGCCGCTCAGCACCTTTGAAAATCACCTTGGCCCCGCTGAAGCGGGGCAGTCCGTGCGTTCTCCCCGATATCACCCGGCCAGTGGTGCCGATCCGTCGTACTGCTCAAGCAGCTGCTGTTCAAGGGTCACGATGGCCTGTTTAACCTGCTCAACACAGTCGCTCACCAGGGGCATGTTCAGGTCCGGGCTCTGACAGGCGTCTTCCAATTGCCGGCAGCTTTCCACCAGTTGCTCGCCCTTGACGACTCGTGCTGCCCCTTTGATGCGATGCGCCAACTCGGACAGTTCCGCTGTTGCTTGGTCGCGCAGCAGTGTCTCCAGGGTCTGCAGGTCGGTGCGATTGTTGCTGAGCAATTCGCTCAGGATGTGCTGCAGCATGGTCGGCTCGCTGCCCACCAGGGTATGCACAGAGCCTGGGTGGCCTCTCGTGCTGACGCTCAGCAGCCGGAAGCTTTGAGCCCGGTGCCGATGGTCACCGCGCTGACCTGCACTTTCTCAAAAGCCTTCTGCGCGGCGGCGTTGTATTTCTGGTCGCAGTTGAAGCGTGTTTCCATCACGTAGTCTTCGCCTTCTGCTTTGCGCATCTGCGACTCCCACTGGTCGGCGGCGCTGAGCGCGGCATCCGAGACCAGCACCACCTCCAGCAGCACCTCTCTGAAACCTATGGCGCGGGGGCCTTCCCAGTGGGCGTAGACGGAAGGGTCGGCGGCGTTGCCGCACATGCTCAGGCAACTGGCGCTGTAGCTCAGGCCGCCACCGGACGATTCGGTGAACGCGCCTACGGTGAGCGGCTTGCCGGGAGCGGGGGCGAAGGTGTCGACGAACTGGGTCAGGTCAGCCTGGCATTTGGGCGTCAGCTCCATGCGCAGTTTGCTGACTGTGCCGCCTTCTATGGTGGCGGTGATGTTGCAGCCCTGGACTTTGAACTTGTGCTCATCGCCGAAGGATTCCCGAGGGATTCCGGCGACGGATTCAAAGTACCGCTGATTGGTGCCCAGCATATCGCCGGTGAAGACTTGGGCCACGGAGGCGGCATGGGCGACGTCAACGGACAGGGCCAGTGTCGAGGCAAAAAGGCTGTAGATCAGCTTGTTCATGGGAGAGTCCTTTCAATGGGTGACCAGAATCTGTGGTCACCTTCAAGTGGGTTGGGGGACGGGAGTTTAGCAGGCGTTGGTGCTGCGTTTTACGGGTTTCTTGCCGATTTTTTCTGTGTGCCACCCCTGGGAAAAAAGTGGAGGCGGCTTATGTTCTTGAGGGGCTACCGGGCATCCGGTAATCCGCGATCAATGAGTCAAACCTGGCCACCAAGCCGGCCGAGCCTGCTGCCATTGCAGCGGTCGACTCACTGGCGCGGTCAGCGCCGTTCAGCGCCTTTGAAAATCACCTTGGCCCCGCTGAAGCGGGGCAGTCCGTGCGTTCTCCTCGATATCACCCGGCAAGTGGTGCCGATCCGTCGTACTGCTCAAGCAGCTGCTGTTCAAGGGTCACGATGGCCTGTTTGACCTGCTCAACACAGTCGCTCACCAGGGGCATGTTCAGGTCCGGGCTCTGACAGGCGTCTTCCAATTGCCGGCAGCTTTCCACCAGTTGCTCGCCCTTGACGACTCGTGCTGCCCCTTTGATGCGATGCGCCAACTCGGACAGTTCCGCTGTTGCTTGGTCGCGCAGCAGTGTCTCCAGGGTCTGCAGGTCGGTGCGATTGTTGCTGAGCAATTCGCTCAGGATGTGCTGCAGCATGGTCGGCTCGCTGCCCACCAGGGTATGCAACGACTCCAGATCGAATACCTGTGGGGATTGGCTGCTGACGCGTTCTTCGGGCGGCAGGGGCGCGCGTTCTTCTTCCTCGACTTGACCCAGGGCCAACAGGCGCGCCTCCAGTTCATCCAGGCTGATGGGCTTGATCAGACAGTCATTCATTCCGGCCTGGATGCAGCGTTCCACTTCCTCGGGCTGGGCGTCGGCAGTCAGGCCGATGATCACGATCGGTTCGTCGTGCGTGTCGCGTTCATCCTGGCGAATTGAGCGGGCCAGTTCGGCACCGTTCATGACGGGCATGTGGCAGTCGGTGATGATCAGGTCAAAAGCGTGCTCGCGCCAGGTCTTCAGTGCCTGTTGTCCATTTTCCGCCTCGACTATGTCGTGCCCGAGAAACGCCAGTTGCTGTCCCAGGACCTGACGGTTCACCGGGTGGTCGTCCACCACCAGAATCTGCAGGCGGTACATCTGCCGTCGCTTGATGCTGGGTGCAGGTTCTACGGCGGCCAGGCGCTCCAGCACCTGAAGACGAAGATCCACCTCCACCAGGGTGCCCTGGCCCAGGGTGCTGCTCATTGAGACAGTGCCGCCCATCATTTCGCACAGGGAGCGACAGATCACCAGTCCCAGGCCGGTACCTTCGGTATTCAGGACATTGCGTTCGACTTGGGCAAAAGGTTGGAACAGCCGCTGCTGGTTACTAGGAGATATGCCTATCCCTGAATCTTCGACGCGCAGTTTGACCTGCAGCAACGAGTTCTCCACCAGATCGCCGCTGATGCTCACTTTAATGAAGCCGGCTTCGGTGAACTTGATGGCGTTGCTTATCAGGTTGGACAGAATCTGCTTGAAGCGCATGCCGTCTACCAGCACATCGCAATTGATGCTGGAGTCGATTTCGAGGAGGAAGCTCAGGCATTTCTGGCGTGCCAGACCTTCGAAAACACGGGCTATGGATTCCACCAGCTCGCGCAGGTTGGCGCGTTTGGGCGAAAGGCTCAGACGTCCCGACTCAATGCGGGCGATGTCGAGAATATCGCCGATCAGGTCCAGCAGGCTCTTGGCCGAGCTGTAGGCGATTTCAATGCTGGAGCGCTCGATCCGGTCGCTATCGGCGCGTTTGAGCGCCAGTTCCAGAATGCCGATGATCGCGTTCATGGGGGTACGGATTTCATGACTCATGGTGGCCAGGAACGTGGTCTTGGTGCGGCTGGCCTGGTCGGCCAGGTTCTTCGCTTCCTTCAATTCCTGGACCAGATGCCGATGCTTGGTGATGTCCAGCCAGCCGCAGATAACGCCTTTGGTGACGCCATTGTTGTCCTGGAAGGGTTGGATCCAGTGATCGATCCAGACATCCTTGCCCTGCAACTTGACCTTGTACACCGAACTGATGGTCTGACCGTCGCGTATGGCTTGCAGGTAGCTGTGATGCAGGTCGGGTTCAGCGCAGAAATGCTCCTTGGGCAGCTGTTGCACGGATTTGTGCAGAACCTGCTCGGCGGTCAGGCCGACACTCTGCAGGTAACTGCGGTTGCACGAGAGCATCTTGCCGTCCATGTCACGAATGTAGAGAACCGGGGGCATGTTTTCGGCCAGGGCCTCGATGAAGCGCAATTGCTCATTCAGGGTTTTCTCGGCCTTGATCCGACGTCGCAGATACAAGGCCCAGGCCAGTGTCAGCAACAGCAGGAGCGCCGCGGCGGCGATGATTTCGGCGATCAGCAGTGCATAGTCGCGCCAGGTTTCGCCACTCATGCCCGGTGGTGAGCGCCAGTGGTTGGCGATAGCGTTCAGATCGTCCGCCGGGAGACTGAGCAGGGCCTTGTCGAGAATCGACTGAAGCTCGGAGTCACTGCGCCGCAGAGCAAAGCTGGCGTTTGCCCGACTGGTGTGGATCAGGTCGGCAATGTTCAGGCGATTTTGAAACAGACGGACAATGTAGTAGCGAGCGGCTGGCAATGACACCAGGGCGGCATCGGCGCTGCCGTCATAGACTTTGTTCATGGCGTCCAGAGTGGTGCCGGCCTCGATCAATTGCGTGCTCGGATAAAGCTCGCGGACGTGTTGCAGGGTCACGTGACCTGATGGAATGGCAAGACGCTTGCCTGCCAGGTCTTCGGCGGTCAGCCCCTTGTCCTTGCTGCCACTGGGTGTGACCAGGACAAAAGGGCTGGTCAAAAACGGCCTTGTGAAACGTAGCTTGTCCTCGCGCTGCGGGCCTGCCGTCATGATGGCGATGTCCGCCTCGGAGTTGCTCAAGGCTTCAATCTGCTGCGGATAGCCGCCATTACGCACAGTCACCTGGAAATGCAGGCCGGTGCGCTGCGAGATGATCTCCAGCAGTTCGGCGGCAACTCCGGAGAACACTCCGTTGGCGTCGAAGAACGCCACGGGCGCCAAGTCATCGTTGATGATCAGGCGTATCACCGGGTGACGACCGATCCAGCGTGACTCTTCTGGAGTCAGAACAATTTTTTCGTTGGTCGGCACGAAACCGCTACCGACCCAGCGTTGACTCAGATGGCTCAGTTTTTCCTTGCCAATGGCCTCGATGCTTCGGTCAAGGATGCGCTGAAGACGGTCGTTGTCCTTGTTGATCGCATAGCCATAACCACCCCTGGCAAGGTCAGCGAAGCGCTCGAACTTGAGGAAGCCGTAGTAAGAACGGTTGATCTGGAAGTAGGCGCTCAGTACATCGTCCAGGTACATGTCGGCATGGCCAAATGCCGCCGCAGCTATGGCTTCGTTATGGGTGGGGTAGATCATCAAGCGGGCACGAGGAAAGCGCGCCTGCGCTTCGCCGCTGTGTTCCTTGACGACGGAAACCCGCAGTCCGGCCAGGTTTGCCGGGGACTGGCGCAGTTCGGCGTTGCGCTTGAACAAGGCCAACCGCCCATCGGCGAACGGTCGGGTGAAGCTGACGGCATCGCTGGATTGCCCGGGGCTGTTGTAGCTGCCCATCAAGTCGATGGCGGAGGCCTGCAGGGCCTGTAGGGCTTGTTCTCGGGTGGCGAAGGGAACCACCTTCATGCCGACTCCGAGCATCTGCCCGATCAATGAACTGACGTCCGCCGTAATGCCTTCGTAGTGACTGTCGTTGTAATCGACATTGAAGGGAGGCGACTCTTGTGCGACCACACCGATTTTCAACTCCGACTTATGCCGTAGCCAGTGCCAGTCCTCTTGTTCAAGTACCAGTTCGTGGTGATCGAGGCGCACCTCGCTATACAGCGTATTGGGCAATAGGGGTGGCTGGGCCGCTGCCGTCTGAGCGGCAATGGTCACCAAGCAGGCAAGTAGCCAGATAAGTCGTGAGTGCATGGTCTCTTCAGAAAATGAGGAAGGCTTAGTTGAGTCGAGAGCGCTGAAAATACAGAGTGAAAATAGTAGCTGTCGCGGGTTGCTTTGGCCTATCAATTTATATCGTTAGTGGGGGGACTTGAGGGCTTGTTGCAATAGGCGATGAAGTGACTTTCCGGCATGGGGCGGGCAAATAGAAAACCTTGGACAATCGAGCCCCCCAACTTCAATAGTTGCTCCTGCTGTTCAGGGGTTTCCACTCCTTCGATGATCACGGACATTCCCAGGGAGCCCGCCAGGGCCAAGGTATAGCGGATGATGGCGCAGCTTGCGGGGTGATGTTTCATCTTGCGCACGAAGTTGCGGTCCAACTTGATTTGGTTGAAGGGCAGCTCGTAGAGCCGTTCCAGAGACGCGAAGCCGGCGCCGAAATCGTCCATGGCCAAACCGCAGCCCATGAGCCGCAGGCGCACCATATTTTCCAAGCTGTACGCGCAAGCGCTCATCACAGAGGTTTCGGTGATTTCAAAGGTGATGCAACTTGAAGGCACCTGGAAGAGCGCCAACAAGGACGTTACGGATTCAGTCAGAGTCGCGGAGGATAATTGTGAGGGGTGCAAGTTGAAGGAAAAATTCAGCGGTAAGTCGTTTCTTGCCAGTTTGCGCCGCAGCGCCAGACCTTGATCGAACAATTGCCAGAACAGTCGATCCAGTAGGTTGTGGTCTTCCATGATGTTCAGGAAGTGTGACGGCGGCAGCACCCCCAGTTGGGGGTGGTTCCAGCGAGCCAGGACTTCGGCGCCCAGCACGGCAGCGGTATCGAGTGCCGCCTTGGGTTGGTAGTAGGGCTCGAACTCTCCGTTGTCCAGACCGCGCAACACATCACCCAGCGTGGGCAGCGCAATGCTCTTGAGCGGGCTGGCCATGTCATGCCGCAGGGACTGGTATCGCTTCAGCAAGGTGGTCAGACGCTCCAGGTTGAAGGGTTTGCTCAGGCTTCCAAGAAAATGCAGGCCCAGGCGCTTGATCATGGACACGGTGGTGTTGCGCAGCGCCAGGTCAATCTGGCTGCAGAGGATGACCGCGCGCAGTTTGCCGCTGTGACTGGCGTGACGCAGAAAGGCCAGGCCGTCCATGCCGGGCATTTTCAGATCGCAGATGGCAATGTCGATGGCTTCACAACTTTCCAACAGTGCCAATGCCTGACTGCCGCTGATGGCTTCATGAATCTGGCCGGGTATTACCTTCCTTAACGCGGTGATAGTGACCAGGCGTTGCAGGGGCTCATCTTCCAAAACTAGAACGTTCAGGTGTTGCATTGCTGGCTCGTGTTGTTGACTCGTCGGATATCTTGCTTAAGCCATTTGATACGGGTCCATTAGATGTATCCTCATGCCTTGTAGGAAATTTCCTAATGAAAAAATCAGAGCGTCTGAATTTTCCAATGATCGTCAATAACCACTTGTAAGTCGGGTCAAATCCGAGGAATTTGCGCCCTCGCAGTTGCTGCCCGGCGGCAAGTTATAAGGTGAAATGACATTATGCACAGCGTATTAATAGTGGATGATCATCCCGTCGTTCGATTGGCGGTGAAGGTTCTACTGGAAAAGCACGATATGCAGGTGGTGGGCGAAACCGATAACGGGCTGGATGCGATAGAACTGGTGCGCGAGCATGTTCCGAGTGTGGTGATTCTCGATATCGGCATTCCCAAACTCGATGGCCTCAAGGTGCTGTCCCGGATCAAGGCGCTGGGCTTGCCCACCGAGGTATTGGTGCTGACATCGCAGTCTGTCGAAAGCTTTTGCAAGCGCTGTATCCAGCTTGGCGCTAGAGGCTTCGTCAACAAGGAAGAAGACCTGAGCAACCTGGTGGTGGCGCTGAATGCGGTGCTGGCCGGCTATACCTTTTATCCTTCGCTGGTGAACGATGTTTCCAAGCCGGCTGCCGAGCAGTTGTCCGAGACCGAGCTGATTGGCTCACTGACCGATCGGGAAATGATCGTGCTGCAGTATCTGGCTCAGGGCTATTCCAACAAGGCCATCAGCGAGAAGCTGTTTCTCAGCAACAAGACCGTCAGCACCTACAAGGCCCGTTTGTTACAGAAACTCGGGCTGGGCTCGCAAGTTGGCCTGGCAGAGTTCGCCAAGCGCCATGGGCTGATTATCTGAAAGAGGCCAAAGCGGCAATATTCATACTCGGCAGTTCAGTTTGAATTGCGGGTATCTGTGCATCTTGCTCAGGCAAGTTACCAAGTTATTGCAGAGACTTTCCGTAGTTATGTAGGAAGTTTCGCAATGATAAAGGTCTTGTCTATTGAATAGACTTTGCCGGTATTTAAATGTCTGGACCGCAACTTTGATCATGATTAAATCCACCACTCTCGTTGCTTTGCTGTTGGCTTTCTTTAACGCGCAAGCGATGGCGGCGCTGGCCCTTGGCAGTTCGCGAATGATCATCCAGGCGCCCAAGACCCGTGCCGTGGTCATGGTGCATAACCGTTCCCCCCATAGCGCTTATCTTGCCCAGTCCTGGATCGAGGATGCTCAAGGGCAGAAGCCTGAACGCTCGCCCGTGGTGGCCTTGCCGCCGATCCAGCGCCTGGAGGCCCGGCAGGACAACCAGTTGAACATCCAGGTGCTGCCGCACGTGGCTGATCTGCCCCAGGATCGGGAAACATTGTTCTATCTGAATGTGCGTGAGGTTCCCCCGCGCGGCGAAGACAAGGAGGTCATCCAGATCGCTCTGCAACGGCGGATAAAAGTCATTTACCGGCCACAAAGAATACGCCCGCTCACGGTCGGCCTCACCAGTCCCTGGCTGTCCGCCCTGACCTTGTCCAAAGAAGAAAGCGGACGCTTTCAGCTGAACAATGCCACTCCCTATCATGTGACCCTCATCGAGGCCTTCGGTGATGAGTCCGGCGCATCGCCTGTCACGGACTTCAAGCCCATGGAAATTCCGCCTTACAGTGAGCGTCGCCTTGAGGGCAAGTTCGCTCCGGGCGTCCAGCGGCCGACATTGGTCTATATCAATGATTTTGGCGGGCGTGGGCAATTAAGTTTCGACTGCCTGGATGGCGTGTGCACCGTCATACAGAACAGTGTCCGCTCATGAGACGGATAAACCTGATTGGGCGTGTGTTTTGCGGCCTGTGCACTGTCCTGATGGCGGGAAACCTAGAGGCCGCCACTCCGGGTGGGCTGTATGTGTATGTGAACTTTGAAGTGTTCGATCCTGCCAACTGCAGCGTGAATGTGCTTCAAACAAAGATAGATTTTGCCGAGGTCAAGACTGATGAGATCAATGGGCGCGAGGGCGCCAGGAAGATTCCTTATCAGATCAGTTGCAACAATCCCTCCCAGTCACCCGCACTCAAATTGAAGTTTGTCGGCTCCCCCGGCTTCAATGCTGAAGTGTTGCAGACCAGTACCAGCAATCTCGGCGTGCGCTTTCTGGTGAATGGCAAGCAACAGCCCCTCAACAGCGAGTTCTCGGTGAACTACGCCTCTGTACCCACGCTGGAGGCTGTGCTGGATGCCAAGCCCGGCAGCGTTTTGCGACCGGGTGTCTTCACTGCCAACGCGGTGCTCGTTATCACTCAGGAGTAAGCTCCCTGTGGCTATTTCCACTCTGGATACAACAAGCAAGATGAGTCTGTGCCTGCCAATGTCGTGGCTGGCTCTTGCGGCAATATTCTTCTCGGTCAAGTCCTGGGCCGAGCCTGTTCCTCCAGGAACGCCGGACGGTGCCTGCTGGGGCAATAATCAGCTGAGTATTGAAATTAAGAACGGCGCTTTTACCTCCAATGAAAAGGGCACGTTATATGAAACGACCTATCAAACCATTCCCAGTGACTACGACGGTTGGTGCTATTCCGATAGTGGCGAGCAGAGGGCCAGCTATTTCAGGGCTGAGCTGAGTCAGACCTTGTCCCGTGTCGATAATGATTTCTTCAGATTGACCGAAGACATCGATATGAAAATATTCGTAACGGGCAATAGTGCGCCGGAAAGCTACGTCCCCTTCAGGGACAAATTCAATGCGGGCGCCACCGCTGGGCCTTCCGATAATGGTGTCACTCCCTTGCGCTGGGCAAACGCGGGCAACCAGGGCAAAGTCACCTTCCGTCTTCGGCGCAAGGCGCTCAGTGGGGCTGTATACCTTCCGCCCAGCGAGCTTTTTTCGTTCTTTCGCTACTCGCAACCGGGGCGCTGGAGTCCTCAACCGCTGTACACGCTGTCGTTGAAATCACCGACCATTCTGTCGGTTCCCGCTACCTGTGATCTTAATAATGGGCAAAATTTCCTGGCGCTTAAGATAAAAGAGCCGATTGATAGCCGCAAGGTTCAGAGTATTGCGGTGAACAATGTTATCTACGGTTATAACGTGGGTAGCAAGTTGACCCTTCGCTGTGACTCCGGTCAGCTTGATCCGGCCAAATTGGCTATTGGCCTGATAGGCAGCCCCGGGGAAAAGAGCAGTGCGCTGGCCACATCAAATCCGGGAATTGATCTGGTATTTTATGCTCGCTCAGGCAGTGGCGTTTATATCCCGCTCATGCCATTCCAGCAAACACCACTCAATGGACTGGCCACTAAAGGGCTGCTCGAAATCGAGGTGATGGTACAGAAAACTTCAAAGCCCATATCCACTGGCACTCATACCGGATATGGCGTTCTGACCCTTACGGAATATTAAACTCGGGTTGAAACAGTATTTTTCAAGCGGCGCCCAGGTTGACACTAGTCTGGGCGCTTTTTTTATGCGCCCTGAGTCGCTGGGTAGATGCATTAAGACAAACTAGAAGTTGACTCGGAATTTTCCTATGCGCTTATCGAACCTTTCTTATCTTAATTCTCTTGGTCGGTAAATATAATAACTCCCGACACTCACTAGTTGGCTGCGGTTCAGTCGACAAGTGGCATGTCATGGATTTTGCCTTGTGGTCTATCCATGTGATGCATGGTGCCAACATATCAAATGTGTACTTGTAGGGATTCTAAAATGAAATTCAGCAAAATGGCGGCAGCTGTAGCAGCAGTGATACTCAGTGGCACTTCGGTGTTGGCCATGGCGGCGGACCAGGGCGGTGGCAAGGTCAACTTCAAGGGCAACATCAACGACTCTCCATGCTCGATTTCCAGTGGCTCCCTGGAGCAGGTGGTGGAGTTCGACTCGATCTCCAACAGCGCGCTGAAAAATGGTGGAAAGTCCGCTTTGAAGCCGTTCTCCATCAAGCTCAACGGCTGCGACCTGGGCTCGCTGAAAAGTGCCACCGTGACCTTCACCGGCGCGCCTTCGGCGGCCAACCCCGATCTTCTGGGCTTCCAGAGCGGTACTGCCAAGGGCGCAAGCCTGGCGATCGCCGATCGCAATGGCACGCTGATCAAGCTCGGCTCGTCCTCCGATCCGCAGAATCTTTCCGACGGTGAAAGTGCGCTGAACTTCACGGCCTATCTGCAAGGCGACATGCTGGCTCCCGAAACCGAAGGCGGTGAGGCCAAGCCGGCCACTGTGGTCGCGGGTACTTTTGATACTGTCGCCAACTTTACCCTGGCGTATCAGTAACTTTGCATGAGGTGCGGCCTGGATACGCAAGTTCGCGTATTCCAGGCGCACTGCCGATCTTGTCTCGATTGGATCGCCGCCAATCTTCTCGGTTTTTCGTTGTTTCGACGTTATAGGCCATGCACTGCCATGGCGCTCGAACATGACTCTCGTTAATCAGTACTCAACACTTAGATGTTGCCTGCGTACATATCCAATGTCGTTCGTGACAGTGTTGGGCGCAGTGGTCGATCGATGCTGTTTTATGGCCAAGGGAAGCGAGCGAGAGAACTGGTTGTCGTTGTAAAGGGAAGTTAATTACGTGGTTCAACACCGGGTATGGCTCTTCACTACGTTGTGGTCTATGGCCAGCTTGGCTAGTGCAGCCGAAGAGTTTCAGTTCAATACGGACATCCTTGATCTCAAGGATCAACAAAATCTCGATCTCGGCTTGTTTTCCAAGGCTAACTTCATTTTGCCGGGGCAATACAACCTGGTCGTTCACGTGAACCGCGACTCGTTGCCGGAAACTTCCGTGGACTACATCGCCCCGGAGGATGACCCCAAGGGCAGTGTGGCCTGCATCTCTCCGGCACTGGTGGCCGAGTTGGGTCTGAAAAAACAGCGGATGAATCAACTTGCCTGGTGGCACCAGGGCAATTGTCTGGATATCAGCAGCATTCCAGGCATGACGGTGCGTGGCGACCTGGGCGCCTCGGCCTTGTATCTGAACATTCCCCAGGACGCCCTTGAATACACGGCAAGCAACTGGGACCCGCCTTCGCGCTGGGACGAGGGCATTAGCGGATTTTTGTTTGACTACAACTTCAATGCCCAGACCATGGATTACGCCGGACCTCAGGCCAGCGACCAGCAGTTGACGGGTAATGGCACCGCCGGTTTCAACCTCGGCGCCTGGCGCCTGCGGGCCGATTGGCAAGGGCAGGTGCACAAGACCTCCGGCAAGCCTAGCCAGCGGCAATTCGCCTGGAGCCGCTACTACGCATCGCGGGCGATTCCGGCGTTGCGCGCCCACCTCAGCCTGGGAGAAAACTATCTGGACTCCAACCTGTTTGGCAGCGTGCGCTACACCGGTGCCAGTCTGGCCACCAGCGACAACATGCTGCCGCCCAACCTGCGCGGCTATGCGCCGGAAGTCAGTGGTGTCGCGCGGACCAACGCGCGGGTGCTGGTCACGCAGCAGGGACGCATTCTGTACGACACCCAAGTGCCGGCGGGGCCCTTTCGCATCCAGGACCTGAGCGATGCGGTGAGCGGCAAGCTGGATGTGCGTGTCGAAGAGCAGGACGGCAGCGTTCAGGAGTTCCAGCTGGACACGGCCAGCATTCCCTACCTCAGCCGCCCGGGCACGGTGCGCTACAAAGTGTCCGCCGGCCGACCTTCGGACTGGGAGCACGAGCCCGATGGCCCAGAGTTCGCCAGCGGCGAATTCTCTTGGGGGGTGAGCAATGGCTGGTCGCTGTATGGCGGGGCGCTGGGGGCGCAAGACTATCGCTCGCTGGCCGTGGGCGTGGGGCGTGACCTGATGGCCTTCGGCGCCCTGGCGGTTGACGTGACTCAGTCCAATGCCCGCCTGGCGGAAATCGGCCAGCGCCAGGGCAAATCCTATCGCGCCAGCTATTCGAAGCGCTTCGAGGATTACGACAGCCAGGTGACGTTCGCCGGTTATCGTTTCTCCGAGGAAGATTTCATGACCATGAACGACTTTATCGAGGCTCGTCGCAGTGGCCGGTTGAATAATCAGAGCAAGGAAATGTACACCGCGACACTGAGCAAGAATTTTCGTGATCAGAACCTGAGCCTGTACTTCAACTACAACCACCAGACCTATTGGAACAATGCGCCGAGCGACCGTTACAGCCTGTCGCTGTCGCGATATTTCAACCTGGGCGGGCTGAAGAACCTGGGCCTGTCGCTGACCGCCTACCGCAGTCAGAGCCATGGCGCGGTCGATGAAGGCGCCTATCTCTCCCTGAGTCTTCCCTGGGGCGACAGCGGCTCGGTCAGTTACAACTCCACGCTCAACCGTGGCAGCAGCGGTCACAGCTTGAGCTATTACGACCGTCCGGATGAGCGCAACAGCTACATGCTCAGCGCCGGTACCGCCAGCGATGGCAACACGGCCAGCGGCTACCTGAACCACGAGGGCAGCCTGGCCGATGTCACCGCCAGCGCCAGCTATCAGGCCGGACGCTATCGTTCTGCCGGTCTTGCAGTGCAGGGCGGGGCGACCCTGACCGCCGAAGGGGCGGCGCTGCACCGGATCACCACCCTGGGCGGTACTCGCCTGCTGCTCGATACCAATGGCGTGGCCGGGGTGCCGGTGCAGGGCAACGGCGCCAGCACCTATTCCAACCGATTCGGCAAGGCGGTGGTGGCTGATATGAACAGCTATTACCGCAATCAGGCGAGCATCAACCTGGATCAACTGGCTGACGATCTGGAAGCCGGGCGCTCGGTGACCCAGGCCACGCTGACCGAGGGCGCGATTGGCTACCGGCGCTTCGGCATTGTTTCCGGGAGCAAGGGCATGGTCCGCATCCTCCTGCCGGACGCGAGCCCGCCGCCTTTTGGCAGCGGTGTGTACAACGCACGAGGCCAGGAAACCGGAATCATTGGCGAAGACGGCCTGGTGTACCTCACCGGCATGCAGGTCGGTGACCTGATGTCGGTGCAGTGGGACGGCAAGGCCCAATGCGACTTCGCCCTGACGGAGCAGGTCAATGCGGATGACCCGCAAGCGCAATTTGTCTGCCGGCCCCTTGCGGTCCGCGAAATCCAATCCCCTAGCAACCCGTAATAAGGAGTGGCTTGCATGCCATGGTTCGACCTGAAAAAAAGCCTGCTTGTCATCGGCCTGAGCCTCTTGGCTCTGGAGTCGGTACACGCCGCCATCGCCCTTGACCGTACGCGAATCATCTTCAATGGCAGCGAGAAATCGGTGAGCGTGGGCATCAGCAACCAGAATCCCCAGCTGCCGTATCTGGCCCAGGCCTGGCTGGAAAACGACAAGGAGGAGAAGATCGGCGGCCCCTTGACCGTGCTGCCTCCGGTGCAACGGCTCGAAGCCGGCGCCCGCAGTCAGGTGAAGATCCAGAGGCTGGCGCAGGTGGGGCAGTTGCCCCAGGACCGGGAGTCGCTGTTCTACTTCAACTTGCGTGAGATTCCACCGCGCACCGACAAGCCCAATGCCTTGCAGATTGCCCTGCAGACACGGATCAAGCTGTTCTATCGTCCCGAGGCCCTCGTCAGGGGCGGCGGACAGAATCAGGTGCCTTGGCAGGAGCAACTGACGCTGTCCCGGGAGGGCGAGCGCTACGTGGCGCATAACCCGACGGCTTACTACGTGACTCTGGTTGATGCCCAGGTCCGCGTGGGTGGGGCATCCGTTGCAGACTTTCAGCCGGTGATGCTGGCGCCCTGGGGACGCCAGGAGCTGAGTGTCGGCGCCCGGACCCTGGGCAATACGCCGGTGCTGACGTATGTCAACGACTTTGGCGGGCGGCCGCAACTGGAGTTTCGCTGCACGGCGGGGCAGTGCCTGGCCAGGCCGGTGGCCGATGCGAGCTGAGGTGGGCGTGACGCCACAGGGCGCGTTCGGGGTTGTCGCTGCGCAGGCTCAGTGGCTGGGCGCAAGGTTTGCAGCGCAGCCTTGGATGGGCCGGGAGCTGGGGGCCGGTCGCAGGAGGCCGGGCGTTTTCATGAGCCGGTTGTGGCGCAGTAAAACCGGGTGCCTGGTGCTGCTCTGTTGCCTCTTGTGGCTGGGGCTGCCGAGTGTGGGCCGGGCGGCGGGGAACATGGATTTCGCCGGCGTCTTGATCGCGCCTCCGCAATGCACGGTCAGCGACAAGGACGCGCCCATCAGGGTGTCATTCGGCAACGTGCTGCTGCGCAAGATCGACGGCGAGCACTATCGTCAGCCGATTCCCTATCAGATCAAGTGTCCGGGGCTGGTGGCGCAAAATTCGATCTGGAAGATGCGCCTGACGTTCAAGGGCTCAGCGGCAGACTTCAACCCGGCGTTGCTGCGCACCTCTGTCAGTGGCTTGGCCATCAAGCTGTTTCTGGGGGAGCGGGAACTGGAGCTCAACCAGCCTCGGCAGATCAGCCTCGACAGTCTGCAAAAGCCACCGGCATTCGAGGCGGTGCCGGTGAAGAAGGTCGGAGCGCAGCTTGCGTTGAGCCAGTTCAATGCTTCCGGGCTGTTGCTGGTCGAGCTGTATTAGGTGAAGTCATGAAGCGATTGCTCAACGGCTATTTGTGCCTGTGCTGTGCCTGGCTCGCGGGTGGCTTTGGCGCTCCGGCGGCTGCGGCAGACAACGTCTTTTTCAGCGGCCAGCTGATGGATCAGACCTGTACCCTCGAGCCTGGCTCCGAAACCCGGACTCTGGACTTCGAAGATGTGAGTCAGCAGGAGCTCTATCGCGAAGGCAGGACCGCGAGCAAGGCCGTTGTCCTGAACCTGCTTGACTGTGATTCAAGCGCCGGCAGGACCGAGGTCAAGGTGACCTTGGGTGGTCATGAAAGTCAGCAGATACAGGGCTTTCTAGAGCTCGACAGCGGCAGTCCGCAAGGCCTGGTGATTGGCCTGGAGGATGCAGCGGCGCAGCCCTTGCCCCTGGGACGCGCGCATTCCATTGGCCGCATCAGCCAGGACGGCAAGCAGTCAGTGACCTTTCTGGCTTACCTCAAGGCGCTTCCCAATGCCTTGCGCGAGCACAGCATTGGCAAGGGGCCGTTGGCTGCTTCATTGACCTTCACCTTGAGCTATGAGTGAGGGTGGGCGCAGCTGCGTCTTAGACAGCACCGCGTCGAGACGGGAGCGCGTTTACGGCGGCGCCGTTGCCCCCTGGCGCAACAGCACCTTCGGCCAGCGCGGGCGCCATTGCTCTAGGCGTGCAGGTGCTTTTTCAAGAACGACCGGGTGCGTTCGTGAGTCGGGTTTTGCAGGATCTCTTGCGGCGCGCCTTCCTCGACCACCACGCCACCGTCCATGAAGACGATCCGGTCCGCCACTTCACCGGCAAAGCGCATTTCATGGGTGACGATCAACATGGTCATGTGCTCGGCGGCCAGTTGTTTCATCACCTGGTTGACCTCTTCCACCAGCTCCGGGTCCAGGGCCGAGGTGGCTTCATCGAACAGCATGACTTTGGGTCGCATCGCCAGGGCCCTGGCAATGGCCACGCGCTGTTTCTGTCCGCCGGACAGGCGAGAAGGGTACTCGTCGAACTTGTTGGCCAGGCCGACTTTCGACAGGTACTCCATGGCCAGCTCGCGAGCGGCGGCTTTGTTCAGCCCTTTGAGCTTGATCGGCCCGAGGGCGATGTTTTCGTGCACGGTCAGGTGCGGGAACAGATTGAAGTGCTGGAACACCATGCCCATCTGCTGACGCACGCTGTTGATGTGCTGTTCGAATGCGCGACCTTTCAACGGCCGGTTGACGTGCTCGCCTTCCAGCCAGATCTCTCCTTCGTTCAGCACTTCCAAGTGATTGATGGAGCGCAGCAGGGTGCTTTTGCCCGAACCACTGGGGCCGATGATGGCGATGATCTGTCCGCGCGCGACAGACAGATCGATGCCTTTGAGCACTTCAAGTGCGCCATACGCCTTGCGCGCGCCCTTGACTTCAACCATGAACTTTTCTGTGGTCATCGTGACATCTCTACCTTGGTTTCAAGCAGGTGCAGGCCGGCTTCCAGAACAAGATTGACCGCGTAATAAATCACCGCGACGGCCAGATAGAATTCGAACGGGCTGTAGGTTTCGCTCACGGCGCGCTGGGCGCTGTAGACCAGCTCGGCAATGCCGATGATCGACACCAGGGAGGTGTCCTTGAGCAGCACAATCAGGTTGTTGCCCAGCGGCGCCAGGGTGCTGCGCAGTGCTTGCGGCACAATCACGTAGCGCTGGGCCTGACTGCGGCTCAGGCCAATGGAGCGCGCACCTTCAATCTGCCCGGGGTCGACCGACAGGACCCCGGCACGAATCACGTCGGCGTTGTAGACCGCAAAATGCAGGCTCAGGCCGATGATGCCGGCCATCAGCGCCGGGATATCGATCCCCACTTGCACCAGGCCGTAATAGATCAGGTACAGCTGCAGCAGCAGGGGCGTGCCCATCAGCAGCCAGGTCAGGAAACGTATGGGCAGGGAGACCAGTTTCGGGGTGTAGAGCACGATCAGGGCAAAGGCTATTCCAGCGATCAGGCTCAGCACACTGGAGCAGAGGAACAAGACGATGGTCCACCAGAGCCCGGTGGCCAGCAGCTCGGAATAGGGGGACACGATACTCAGGTCAAGGCTTGGCATGGAGGTGTCTCACTTGGCCGCGAAGCGTTTATCGAGGTGGTCCACCATCAGCCTGACCGTGTAGACCATGGCGATGTACAAAATGGCCGACACCATGAAGATCTCGAATGGCTTGTAGGTGGAGCTGATAAAACGCTGCGCCGTGTAGGAGAGTTCCACCACGGAGATGGTCGACACCAGGGCCGAGCCTTTGATCAGCGCGACCGCATTGACCCCCAGTGGCCGGATCATCAACTTGGCGGTTTGCGGGAGGGTGATCAGCCACAGGGTCTGGCCCTTGCCGAAACCGATTGAGCGGGCGGCTTCGACCTGACCGGGATCGATGTTGCTGATCGCGCCACGAATGGATTCGGCCATGTAGGCCGCGATGTTCAGGCCCAGGCCGATCACGCCTGCGGAGAACGGCTCCAGCTCAAGGCCGATTTGCGGGCCGCCAAAGTAGATGAGAAACAGTTGGACCAGACAGGGTGTGCCGCGAAAAACGCTGATGTAGACCCTGGCCAGGCAGCGAAGCAGAAAAAAGCCGGACAGCCGTGCCGCCACCAGCACGACGGCAACCAGCAAACCCAGCAGCAGTGCCAGCAGCGAAACGTGCACCGTGACCCAGGCCGCCTCCAGAAAAAACGGCAGGGTGCGCTGTATAAGTGTCAGATCCATGGGCAGGCTCGAAAAGGTCGGAGTGACTGGCCCGACCCCAGGTCGAGCCAGGCTGCAGATGAGTCAGCGAATGTCCTTGCCAATCCACTGCATCGAGATCTTTTCGTAGCTGCCATCGG
The DNA here is from genome assembly GCF_026016285.1 of Pseudomonas sp. B21-059. Classification (NCBI taxonomy): domain Bacteria; kingdom Pseudomonadati; phylum Pseudomonadota; class Gammaproteobacteria; order Pseudomonadales; family Pseudomonadaceae; genus Pseudomonas; species Pseudomonas sp. B21-059. The sequence goes on from NZ_CP087201.1 coordinate 2,635,220, forward strand.
CGAGCATGTCGTTCAGCGCCTGCTGCATCGCGGCCTTGAGTTCTGGGTTGTTCTTGCGCAGGGCAATGCCCATACCCTCAACCCCACCGTCACTGTCGGGTGGCGTGATGATGCGCACCTTCTGCCCGGTTTCCTTGACGGCCACCAGCACCGGCACGCTGTCCATCACCAGCGCATCGAGGCGCCCGGCGTCCAGGTCGACCAGCATCTCGGGAAGGCCTTTGTAGGTCTTGACCTTCAGGTTGCCGCGCGTCCTGGCCCATTTGTCGTGGGCATCGCCCAGGGTGACGCCGACCTTCACCTCCTTCAGGTCATCCAGGCTGTGGATCGGCGAGTCTTCCTTCACCACGATGGTGCGGCCGGCGTGGTAGTAGGGGCCGACGAAATCCACGGCCTTCTGGCGCTCCGGGGTAATGGTCATGGAGGCGATGATGGCGTCATATTTTTTCGCCAGGAGCCCGGCAATGATCCCGTCGAAGGGCGTGGTGACAATGCTGACTTTCACCCCGAGCCGCTGGGCCAGGGCTTCGCTGATGGAGGCGTCGAAGCCGACAATCTGGTTCTGCTCGTTGGCAAAGCTGAAGGGCGAGTATTGCCCGCTCATGGCAATGCGAATCTCTTTGGAGTCCTGGATCGACTGCAAATCATCAGCCTGAACGGCTGTAGGACAGAGGAGCGCCGCGGCCGCGACGGTGGATGCAGCAAGCAGACCCTTGAGCGTTCTGGTTAGCATTGGATGGCACCTTTGAAGAATTATTAATTATTGTTTTTGGGCTCTTCACCCAGGCCTCGGGAAAAGCTTTGCATAGGCCGTTCTGGAAAGCACCCGGCAAGGTGTCCGCCAGCCGGACACATTGCCGGAGTTGGCCGACACTATGTCGGCCGGGCACGCAGGCTGTCACTCGTGCGCCGATCCGGGCGCTCTAGCGCAGGGCCGCCTGGAAGCTGTCGTCCAGCACCTCGAGCAGGAAGTCGGCATTCTTGTGACTGAAAATCATCGACGGGCGCATTTTCAGCACGTTGTCATGGGGGCCTTCGGTGCCGATCAGCACGCCGCGCTCCCGGGCACCATCGGCGACCTTTTTCGCCAGTTGCGTGGCCGGAGCCTTGCTCTGGCGATCGGTGACCAGCTCGATCCCGAGGAACAGCCCCAGTCCGCGTACATCGCCAATGGCATCGTAGCGCTGCTGCAGTGTGCGAAAGCCATCGAGCAGGTAATTGCCCACCGTCAGTGCGTTGAGTTTCAGGTTGTCGCGCTCGATCACATCGAGAACGCTGAGCCCCACGGCACATGAAACCGGGCTGCCGGCGAAGGTATTGAAGTACTCCATGCCGTTGTTGAAGCTGTCGGCGATCTCGCGGGTGGTCACCACCGCCGACATGGGATGGCCGTTGCCTATGGGTTTGCCCATGGACACCGCATCAGGCACCACGCCCTGGGTTTCAAAGGCCCACCAGTGGCTGCCCACTCGGCCAAAGCCGACCTGAACTTCATCGGCCAGGCACAGACCGCCCTCGGCCCGCACCATTGCATAGACTTCTTGCAGGTAGTTTTCCGGGAAAAACAGCTGCCCGGCGACACTGGGAATCGACTCCGCCAAGAAGAACGCCGGGGCTCGGCCTTGCCGGCGCATGCTGTCGATCTGCTCGGCGACACTTTGCGCGAAACGCTTGCCCAGCTCTTCCAATGGCCAGTCATCCGCTGCGCGGTAAACGTCCGGCACGGCCGCCTCGAATACATGCTCTGCACGGCCCTTGCCGGCCTTGCGCTTGTACTTGTAAGGGCTCAGATCAATCAGCTCCTGGGTGGTGCCGTGGTAGGCCCAATCCAGCACGATGGCATCATTGCGCCCGGTGTGATTGCGCGCCATGCGCAGCATCAGGCTGTTGGCCTCGCTGCCGGAACAGCCAAAGGAGGCGACCGCCAGGCCCTCGGGCAATGTTGCGGTGAGCCGCTCGGCGTATTCCACGATGTTGTCGTGCAGGTAGCGGGTGTTGGTGTTCAGCCGTGAAGCCTGACGCGCAAGGGCTTGCACCACATCGGGATGGCAGTGGCCGAGGTGGCAGACGTTGTTGAAGCAGTCCAGATAGGCCCGGCCAAAGTTGTCGATCAACCAGACCCCATCACCGCGCACGAACTTGATCGGGTCCGAGTAGGAAATCGACAAGTTGGGCAGCAGCAGTTGCTTACGCTTGGCCACGATCTGCGCTTTGCTCCTGCCTTCCTGGCTATAGGTTTCCGGAGGAATTCCGGCCAGGGTCGAAGCATCCGGGAACAGGTCGGCCCACACCTCAAGATAGGCGCGCTCACCGACGCCGATGAACTCGCTCGCCTTCAACTGGGTGTCGGTGGACATCTGGAAATGCACATGGGGCAGCCAGCCGCCATTTTCCGTGTCCGCGCCCATGTAGCCCACCAGCGCGCCCGCTTCAAGGTGGTCCCCGGGTTTGAGGCGTGTCAGCGCTTCGTGGGCCATGTGCCCCCACAGGGTCAGGAAGGGCGGGCAGCCTTCAGGCGAGTGCTTGAGCATGATCAAACCGCCATAGCCCAGCGGTTCAGGCTCGACCTCGACGCTCTGCACCACACCGGCAAGCGGTGTGTACAGCGGCGTTCCGGCCGGCATGATCAAGTCGACCCCCAGGTGCATGATCCGGCGCTCTCCTGCAATGAAGCGTGATTCAAAGGCGCTGTCGGTGTAGATGGTCCGGGCTTCGCCCCAGGGCCCGATGCCCAGCGGCACCTGATGTTCAGCTGAGAAATCATTCCACCACTGGGTCGCCTCTGCCGGGCGCTGCGCGGCGGAAGCGATGGTCATTTCATGGGCGGCATCGGCGAACGGCACAATGGCCTTGTTCAGGGTCGCCGCCGAGGGATGCACGATGTCCGCGAAGGACTGGCGGTTTTCATCCACCCAGCGGCGAATGGCCCCGGCACCTTCTATCGCGTCGTAACCGCAGGCTTTGCGCAGGATCGCCGTCGCCAGGCGCGGGTTCATGCGATCCATCTTTTCCAGCAGGCGCCAGGCCGGGGCTTCGCTGATGGCCAGGTAGGGGTTGTCCTGGGTCTGCTGGTGGCGCGAGGCCGACAAGGTGACGCTGATGACCAGGCGCATGGCGATCAGATTGAACAGCACGTCCAGCTCTTGCGGTTGCAGCGGGTAGCGCTCATGGAAGCCGCCGGTGAGGGCGGCGGCCGCGCCTATTGGGTCTTGCATGTCGAGAATGGCGTAGGCGCAGGTGATGGCGACTTCGGCAATCAGCACCGTGTGCACCGCATCGCCGAAATCGATGATGCCCGAGACCTGCTGGTGGTTTTGCGGGTTGACGAGGATGTTCCAGTCATTGCCGTCGTTGTGAATGACCTGGGTGCGCAAGCGCGCAAGCTTGGGTTCGACCCTGGTTTCGAAATCATCGATGAAGCGCTGCAGAATGGCGCGTCTGGCGGGGTCCTTGATGAAGTGCAGGCGGGCGCGGGAACGGGCGGCGTGCCGCAGGTCCCAGTCCAGATCGCGGACCGCGCCGGGATGCATGAAGCCCTGAAGGGCATGGTCCATGTCGGCGAATGATTGACCCAGGCTGCGCATGAGTTCGAAGGTGCGCGGGACCTCGGCCAGCGGCGTTCCTTGCAACCAGCTCACCAGGCGCACCGCGTGGGTTTCGCCAGAGGGCGCCACGGCCGAGGCGAGTAAATCGCCGGTCAGGCTTTTCTTCAACTGCGGTACGCCAAGCTCGGGGCTGTGATCGGCCAGATGACTGAGGATGGCGGTCTGCAGCTGGCTTTCAATGCGCGGTTCGCTGGCGTTGACGACTTTCAGAATCCATCCCGCATCGGTCGCTGTGTTCAGCCGGAAGTTGCAGTCTCGCTCGCCGTCCAGAGGCGAGGCGCTCGCGCTGACATTGAAAAGCTGCGCAGCCAATTGTTCGGCATCGCGGGGCGAGAACTGCGGGGCGGGGTGGCAAAGGTCAGTCATGGTAATGGTTTTCCTGGTTATTTTTTTCAGTTAGCTTGGCATGCGAAATCTTCGAGGGCAGTAGGTATGCGGTCGGCTTTGGCCTGCATATTGTCGGAATCGACCGGCACAAAATCGGCAGTCAATGTGAGGAGTTTCAATGCGCGACCTGGACGTGAAAGATCGGGAAATACTCGACATTCTGTCTAAAGAGGCGCGGATCGCCCTGAAGGCCCTGGCCGCGAGAATCGGCTTGTCCAGAAGCGCCACCAGCGAGCGCGTCAGCAACCTTGAACGCAATGGTGTGATCAGGGGCTACCGGGCGGATATTGGCGAAATCGACGCCAACGTGATTCGCGCCATGTTTCTGGTGTGCCTGAAACGCACACCGGCCATCAGCCTGCTGGACATGCTGGCCCAGCACTCGCAGGTGCGCCGCATCTCTTCGGTCAGTGGCCAGCTGGACCTGGTGATCGAGATCGAATCACGCACCATTGATGATCTGAACCGAGTCCGGGATGCCGTCGCCAGCCACGAATCGGTCGAGGACATCACCACCGCCGTGGTCCTTCGCCGCGATATCGATCGACAGACCTCCTGATCCGCCGCGGCAAGTCTTGATGGCGCGCGCCTGCGGGAAATGCCGGACACCGCTCAAACGCAGCGGCAATCCACGCTTGGCACCTGATCCCCGTGGCCTGATCCGTGAAGTCGGGCCAGGCTCTTCACGGCAATCGCAACGTGCCGTGCTGTACAACTCCCATTCGCAAACCATAAAATGAGAAGCATTATCATTAATGCGAATCTCCCATGCACAACCACAGCCTCTCTTCGCCTGTCGCTCAGCTGTATGCGAATCATCACGGCTGGCTGCGCGGCTGGTTGCATCGGCGCCTGGGGCACAGCGCCGATGCCGAGGACTTGGCGCACGACACCTTTATCCGCGTGCTGCGGTCCCAGGAAGATGTGCGTGAGCTGCGCCAGCCCATGGCGTTTCTGGCCACCATCGCCAATGGTCTGTTGATCAATCGCTGGCGTCGTCAGGCCATCGAGCGGGCTTACCTGGAGGCGCTGGCGGCACGGCCGGTGGGGGAGGAGCCTTCGCCGGAAGAGCGGCATCTGATGATCGAGACCCTGCTGCAGTTGGATTCGCTGCTGGTGGGTTTGTCGTCGCGGGTGCGGCAGATTTTCTTTCTGTCCCAGCTCGATGGCTTGACCTACCCGCAGATCGCCGCGCAGTTGGGCCTGACCGTGGCCCAGGTGCAGCGGGCCATGGGCAAGGCGTTCAGCGTCTGTTATGCGAGCCTGTTTGAATGAGTGGCGTCGCGGTCGATCCCCGGGTGCGGGACAGCGCCATTGATTGGCTGGTGCGGATGCAGTCCGGGCTGATGAGCGCCGCGGACCATCAGGCCTTGCAGCAGTGGCGCGAGGCCAGTGCCGAGCATGAGTACGCCTGGCAGCGGGTCAGCGGTTTGCCGCTGATGTTGCAGCCGGGGGCCCATCTGCTGGCGGATGCCACGGCGCGCCGGGCCTTGCAGGCGGCGGGCGCCGATCCGCAACGGCGGCGGCAGGTGCTCAAGTGCCTGTTGGCGCTGGGACTGCTGGGAGGCGTGTCCTGGCAGGGGGCGGATTCCACCCTGGTGCGTTCAGCCTTGGCCGGTTATCGCACCGGCATCGGTGAGCGGCGACGTTGGGCCCTGGCTGACGGCGGTTCGCTGTGGCTGAACACCGCCAGTGCGGTGAATCTGGACTTGGGTGCGGGGCAGCGCAGCGTGCAGTTGATCGAGGGCGAGCTGGCCCTGGATACCCCGGCCGGATCGGCCTCCCTGCAACTGCAAACGCCGGATGCGCTGTTGTACAGCCAGGGCGCCCATCTGCTGGTGCGCCATGATCGCCAGGGCACTCAGGTGACCGTGCTGCGCGGGCTGGTGCAGGTCAGTGCCCGGCAGCCGTCGACCCCGCTGCCATTGCAGGCCGGCTGGCAAACCCGGGTCGATGGCCGGGGAGTCGGGCGGCCGAGTGCTATTGATGTGTTTCTGGCCCAGGCCTGGATGCGCGGCATCCTGCCCGCCGAGCGCATGCGCCTGGATCAGTTGCTGGCAGAGCTTTCGCGCTATCGCCCGGGTTTTTTACGTTGCAGCGAAGCGGTTGCCGCTTTGCGGGTGACTGGCAGTTTCCAGCTGGACGACACGGATGCGGCCCTGGCCCTGGTGGCCAATACCCTGCCGGTGCGCATCGAGCGCAGAACCCGTTATTGGGTGACGGTGGTGCCGGCCTGAAAGTTTTTTTCACCTGTGCGATAGTTTTTTCGATCTGGCTTGGCCTTCAGGTATTACCCACCGGCACAGGTGGGTTTCGATCCTTAGGAGCCTTGCATGATTTTCCCCGCTCGTGTCTTGCGTACCCATACCTTCGGCCTGCTGTTGCTCAGCCTGCAACCGCTCTACAGCGAGATGGTGCTGGCGGCAGGAGAACGTCACTACAGCATCGGCGCCGGTCCCCTGGACCAGGTGCTGTCACGTTTTGGCGCCGAGGCGGGGATCAGCATGGCCGGCAGTGCGCTGCTCACGGCGGGCAAGACCAGCCAGGGCCTGCAAGGGGATTTCACTACCGAAGCGGGCTTGAACCAGCTGCTGGCGGGCACCGGCCTGGGCTACGTGCGTCAGGCCGACGGCGGCTATGCCTTGCGCCTGCGCTTGGATGCGGTGTCGCTGCCGACGCAGAAGGTCAAGGGCGAGAACCCTGACGAGCAAGAGGTGTATCGGGCACCGCGTTCGTCGGTGTACATCTCCGCCGACGACATGCAGCGCTTTGGCGTGGTGTCGGTGGGCGACGTGCTCAAGGGCCAGCCCGGGGTGCAGGTCGGCGACAGCCGCAATGGCGGCGGCCTGGATGTGAACATTCGCGGCATCCAGGGCCAGAGCCGAGTGGCGGTGACAGTGGACGGTTCGCAACAGGCGCTGGATGTCTATCGCGGTTATGCCGGCACCCAGCAACGCAGCTACATCGACCCGGACATGATCAGCGACATCGCCATCGACAAGGGCCCGAGCCTGACCTCCAGCGCCATCGGCGGCACGGTCAAGATGCGCACCCTCGGCGTCGGCGACATCCTCAAGGACGGTCAGAATGTCGGCCTGCGGCTCAAGGGCGATGTCTGGAACAACGGCGTGGCGCCGGCCCGTCGCGACCCCCACTCCAAGACCGAGGACCTGGACGCGGAGCCGCACCAGAGCCGTGGCGGGCTGTTCGGCTCGGACGCGGAGTCCGGCAGTGCTGCGTTTGCCTACAGCCATGACTTGTTCGATGTGGTGGCGGCCTACGCCCAGCGCAACCAGGGCAACTATTTCGCCGGCAAGAAGGGCCAGGATCGCTACCGCACCTTTGACCGCTACGGCGATGAAGAGACCAGTGTGGCCACCACCTACAACGCCGGGGAAGAGGTGCTGAACTCCTCGTCGAAGACCCAATCGTGGCTGCTCAAGACCACCCTGCGCCCAGCGGACGGCCACAGCTTCGACCTCGGCTACCGGCGCTATGACGGGCGCATCGGCGAGATCATGCCCTCGGACATCTTCCGTTTCGGCACCGGTGGCATCTACCAGTACCCTCTGGGCCACACCCAGATCGACACCTACACCGCGCGCTACAACTACCTGCCCGCGGACAACCCGCTACTGGACCTGACTGCCGACCTGTGGCTGACCGATGCGCAGACCAGCCAACTGAGCGCCTGGTCGGCACCGGCTTCCCAGGCCTATCGCACGGACCGTTCCTGGGCCCGCCAGGCCAACCGCCGCACGGGCGGCGGTCTGGCCAATACTTCGCGCTTTAGCACCGACTACGGCGACTTGAAGCTGGACCTGGGCGGCTCGTTCCAGCTGGAGGAACTGCGCCCGCAGAAGGGCGTGGTCACCACCCAGGACGACATCAACGCCAACCGCAGCTTGCGCGAAGGCTCGCGGCAGGAGTTCAGCTTCAACGGCAAGCTGGAATACCAGCCGGTGGAGCGCCTGACGCTGTGGGGCGGCGGTCGTTACACCCACTATCGCAGCAAGGACCATGTGGCCAATGCCACGGCGCGCAGAGAGGAGCGCGAACACAAGTACGTGACCGTCTCCAGGCCCGGCGACTATGGCTACCTGATGTGGTTCCCGGACCAGAACGGGCTGTACACCGATGCGACCGACCCACGCTTGAACAACGGCATTGTTTTCAACAACACCAACTATCCATTCGAAGGCACGCCCTACAACCAATTCGGCGCGACCGAGACGGAAGTGGGCGACGCGCAAGTAGGCCGGGTGGTCACCGGCTACAACTATTCGGGCAAGGACAGCAACAGCGGTGGCGCCTTTGCTCCGGCCTTTGGCATCAATCTCGAAGTGCTGCCAGACACCTTCGTCTATGCCTCCTACACCCAGGGCTTTCGCATGCCTTCGCTGTTCGAAACCGGCTACGGTGTGCAGCAGACCACGCCGGGCAAGGGCCTGAAGCCCGAGCGCTCAAGCAACTGGGAGATCGGCGCCAGCACCTTGCACAAGGGGCTGTTCGTGGATGACGATTCGGCGGCGATCAAGCTCGCCTACTTCAACAACAGCATCAAGAACTACATCACCCGCTACTACGATCCGAGCCCGGGCCTGTGGGGCCTGATGCGCTTCAGCAATACCGACAGCTACACCACCCGCGGCCTGGAACTGCAGACCCACTACGATGCCGGACGGGTGTTTGCCGACCTGTCGTCCACCTACTACCTGAAGACCGAAACCTGCGACGCGGCCTTCGCCGCCACCCTGCGCGCCACCAGCAACCCCTACCGGAAAACCGCCGACACCCCGGATTGCACCCCGGGCAGCTTCATGGGGTCCTACACCAACACCCAGAACCCGCCGCGCTTTGCTGGCAACCTGACCACCGGCCTGCGCTTCTTCGACCAGAGCCTGACCCTCGGCACGCGGATTACCTATACCTCGGGGCCCACCGTCACCGCCGACAAGCCCTGGCAGACCGGCGCCACCACGCCACAACTGAACTACCGCGAAGTGGCGTTGTTCGATCTGTTCCTCAACTACAAGTTGAAGCAAGACGCCAGCCTCAATGTGTCGCTGCAAAACCTCACGGATCGCTACTACCTGGACCCGCTGGCGCAGAGCTTCATGCCGGCGCCGGGACGTACGCTGCGGGTGGGGATGCAGGCGAAGTTCTGAGGTGCCGGCAGTGGCCAGCCGGTTGCGGTGAGTCAACGCGACGGCCATTCAGAGGGCGCTTTTGCGGCTACAGTTTTCAGTGCCCTAATTGAGAGGAATCCAGATGAACCTTTTGTCTTCTGTATCGCCACCCAAGCCTGTTGCCCTGCTGGGTTATGGCGGCTTGCTGCCGTTTCTCGGGCTGGCGTTGCTGGCCGTGGTTGCGCACGGACAGCGGCTGTTGTGGTGCCAGGCATTGGTCAGTTACGGGGCGGTGATCCTGAGTTTTGTCGGAGCCCTGCATTGGGGCTTTGCCATGATCGCTCCCGGCATGAACGCGCAGCAGCGTCACACACGCTTTGTTTGGAGCATCGTCCCTGCGCTGATGGGCTGGGTCGCCACCTTGCTGCCGCTGTCATGGGGCGGGCTGTTATTGATTGGCGGATTCTTCGCGCACTGGTGGCATGACCGGCAGCTCTCGCAGGTCATGCACCTACCGGCCTGGTACCTGCCGATGCGTTTGCGACTGACCATCGTGGCCAGCGCCTGCCTACTGCTGGGTGTGCTCGTGATGGCCATCGGGAGTTAGGTGCGACGTTCAGCTACCGCTTCCCACCGAAGGGGCGGTGGTTGAAGCAACAGGCATCGCCGAGGAAGGGCGCTGAGGATCATTCGCTGGATCGGCAAAGAGTTACCAGCCCCGTCGAGTGGCGGCTGATATCATTCCTGCACTTAAAAAGCCGGGTAGCCCCACATGAATCGTCGCAAGAAAATCCAGCAGCTATTGAAGGCTCACGCCAAGAAGGCCAGCGCCAAACTGGCTCCGCAAAAAAAGTCCAAGTACATCAGCAAGGCTGATCGGGCGAAGCTGGCCACCGAGGCCAATGACGACGCTGTGGTTGTCACTGAGAGCTGATCCATCCGCTTGAAGCCCGACGGACCTTTATCTGGCCGACTTGCGCGACGCTATCTTTTCTCGGGCTGAGCACGCCTCTGGCCAGCAGAGGCGCGGCCGGGTCAGTTCTACAGAGGGCAGAGCATGGTCTGCACCTTGATATGGGGGGCTTTCCAGGGGTTCCCATTCATTGATGAAGACGAATCCCTGCTTCAGATAGAAGTGTGCGGCTCTTGCGTTCTCGGGGGCGACATCCAGATACACGCACTCATGGCCCTGGTCTCGCCCACTGGATTTCACCGCGTCCACCAACCCTGCGGCCACGCCGCTGCCCCGTGCGTCGGGGGCTACCCACATGCCGATCAAGTTGTAGCGGTTCGCGCCACTGACTGCGGCACCAATCATTCCCACCGGCTGCTGGTCCTTGAAGGCCAGCCAGAATTGGCTACCGGTTGACGAGGCGCGGTCCTGCCACTGCTGGTCACTGTAGTGGGCGGCAGTCTGGTAACTCACGCCAAAGGCAGTAGGGGTGTCCTGAAGTGCCGCGAGACGAACGCGCTTCAACAGCATCCAGTCCCTGGTTTGCGTCAATCGAATGTCCATGGTTTTCCTGAAGGTGGGTGAAGACTCAACAACTCGCTAACTGGCTCAAGGACATACAGCGAGCTCCAAAGCGGCGGTAAACCCAGTTCCTCCATGTAGGAAGTGAAGCTGTTGAAAGGCTCGGTACCCATGACCTCGGCAGTGAGCCACAGCGACTCGCACTCTTGGCAAACGTACAGAATCTCCTGCGTTGCCCGCACTTGAACCTTGGTCACTTCGCCTTGTTCACATTCTGGACAGAGCATTTTTTAAGCCCCCAAATGGGCGCGGAGTCTATCACTGACCAGGGTGCACGCTGCCAGCAACGAAGGTCGGCTTCCGCTCAGAAACCCGCCATGCAGGACGGTGCTTTCGACCCCGTGCGGAGCGGGCCTTTTCTGCAGCGCATCCCAGGTCCCGGTCGCATAAATTTGAAAAGCCCGGCGTTGCCCGCCAGAATCGCCCCCCGATCCGGCCCTGGCTGGCGGATGTTCGTGGTGAAAAGGGGCAGCAGTTGAAGCAACAGACATTGTCCATGCGCCTGGCGCGTGTGGCGGCGCATGTGCCGGCCGGCGCGCGGCTGGCCGATATCGGCTCGGATCACGGCTACTTGCCGTTGGCCTTGATCAGCCGCGGCGCCATCGTTGCAGCGGTGGCAGGGGAGGTGGCGTTGACGCCGTTTCGCTCGGCCCAGCGCGCGGTGCGCGAGAGCGGCATGGAGCAGCAAATCGATGTGCGCCTGGCCAACGGTCTGGCCGCGATCGAACCGGCAGACGGGATCACCGCGATCAGCCTCTGTGGCATGGGCGGCGAGACTATCCGTGACATCCTCGACAGCGGCCAGGCGCGCTTGAGCGGTGAGGAGCGTCTGATCCTGCAACCCAACGGCGGCGAGCAGCCGTTGCGCCAATGGTTGATGGAACATGACTACCAGATCCTCGCCGAGGAAGTGCTGCGAGAGAACCGCTTCGACTACGAAATCATCGTCGCCGAGCGCCTCGGGCCGGTGCAGTACAGCGCCCGGGAGCTGTACTTCGGCCCGCTGCAGATGCAGGCCCGCAGCCCGGCGTTCCTGGCCAAGTGGCAGCGCCTGCTGCGGCTGAAGCAGCGCACCCTGGCCAATTTCACTCAAGCCCAGGCCGTGCCCGAGGACAAGGTGCAAGAGGTCGTCCGCCAGACGCAATGGATCAGCGAATTGCTGGCTTGAGCCGGCGCTTCAAGTGGGCCGCAATGTCCGGGACTCAGCGAGAGGGCAGGGGGATCGTGCTCTCAGATCGAACGCTGGTTGACCCGGGCCATGAGTTGCTCGGCGCTTTCCTTGCGCTCCGAGTAGCGATCCACCAGGAACGCTTGCTGGTCTCGTAGCACAAGGGTGAACTTCACCAGCTCCTCCATCACGTCGACGACCCGGTCGTAGTAGGCCGAGGGTTTCATCCGCCCCGATTCGTCGAATTCCAGGTAGGCCTTCGGCACCGAGGATTGATTGGGGATGGTGAACATGCGCATCCAGCGGCCCAGCACCCGCAGCTGATTGACCACGTTGAAGGACTGCGAGCCGCCGCACACTTGCATCACCGCCAGGGTCTTGCCCTGGGTCGGGCGCACGGCACCGAGCTCCAGGGGAATCCAGTCGATCTGTGCCTTGAACACCGCCGACATTGCGCCGTGGCGCTCCGGCGAGCACCAGACCTGGCCTTCGGACCATTGCACCAGATCCCGCAGTTGCTGAACCTTGGGGTGGTCCACGGGAGCGTCGTCGGGCAGGGGCAATCCGGACGGATCGAAGATCCGGGTTTCGGCACCCAAGTGCTGCAGCAGGCGCGCGGCTTCTTCGACCAGCAGGCGGCTGAACGAGCGCTCCCGGGTCGAGCCGTACAGTAGCAGGATGCGCGGTTTGTGCTCGGGCCTGGCGTGCTTGCCATCGAGCAGGGAGAGGTCGAGGTTGGGCAGGTGTTCTGACAGGTGTTCTGACATGTGTCCTCCGGCTCAGAGTGTGCCGATACGGTTCAACTCGTGCTGCAGTTGCTCACGGCTGAGGTGGTTGAAAGGCAGGCCCAGGAAGGCCCGGCAACGCAGCTCGATGTGCGCCAGGGTGGCGCGGAAGGCGGCGTCGACGCAGGCTTCGTCACCCCGGACGTCGGAGGGATCTTCCAGGTTCCAATGGGCCTTGAGTGCGGGGCCGAAGTACACCGGGCAGGCCTCGCCCGCCGCCTTGTCGCAGACGGTAATCACGATGTCGGGCGGGTTGTCGGCGAAGGCGTCGTTGCCCTTGCTGTACAGGCCGGCGGTGGCGATGCCGGCCTGCTCCAGGGTGGCCAGGCTGCGGGGCAGCACCTGACCCTTGGGAAAACTGCCGGAACTCAGGGCCGCAAATCCCTCGGACGCCAGGTGGTTGAACAGGGCTTCACAGAGGATGCTGCGGCAGCTATTGGCCGTGCACATGAACAGGACTCGCATGGGTTGCTCCTTCCGCTGCGGCGGACGTCAAAGGCTCTTTGGGTAGCGGATTCAGCAACAGGCAGCAGCGCGGACCGGGCGTCCATCCATGTTCTGCAGGCGCGCAGCGTTGTCCTGGAGCCAGTGGGCGTTGGCGTGCAGGGTCACTTGCAGGATCTGGTGCACCCAGGCGGGTAGCTCCGGATTCAGGCGGTAGTAGACCCACTGCCCCTGGCGGCGATCCAGCAACAGGCCACTGCTGCGCAGTTGGCCCAGATGGCGGCTGATCTTCGGCTGGCTGTCGTTCAGGGCGCACATCAGCTCACAGACGCACAGTTCGCCCTGGTGCGCGATCAGCAGGGTGGCGCGGGCGCGGGTTTCGTCGGCAAGACTCTTGAATACGTCGGCAGGCGTCATCATGGTGCTGGCTTGAATATATGGGAAATCGAATATACGGAAATCCATATGTTTCATGCAAGCCATGGGAGTAGCAAAGCCCGCTGTTGCCGCCCCCGAGCAGTCCAGACCCGCAATGAGCGCCCGCACTTGCCATTTGCCAGCATCTTGTCGGTGTCGAAAGCCTGCCTTTATGATCGTCGCGTCATGCACGACGCCGCCGACGCAGTCCGCGGTTCTCTACAGGCTCACAGGGACGTTCAAGCGATGAAAATCACGATCAAGGCCGGTTCGCTCATGCAAGGCTGCTTGGGCAAAGGCCTGGCAGGCCTGCTGTTGTCCACCTTTACCCTGGCGGCGCCAGCGCTGGTCCAGGCCAAGGAGGCACCGATTCCTCCAGGCGCGGTGCTGGCGGTGATGCAGAACGTCGAGGTTCCCGCGGCGAATGAGGAGGTGGAGCTGGAGGACGGTGTCACCGCCACGTTCTGGTACGGCAAGGAGCTGAACTTCGACGGCAAGCATTACTACGCGGCGTTTGTCTGGCATACCCGGGACAGTGCCGCCCGCCAGGGCGAGGATTTTGCCGCGCCCGACGTCCAGGTGCGGCTGGCCGATGCCACCTTCGAACTCACCCATCCAGGCCAGACGCCGGCCTATTCCATACTCAGTATCGAGCGCAAGATCGGCTTTTTTGGCGGCCGGGAAAAGCCCGAGGAAGTGGACACCAAGCGCCAGGCCCTGGAACACCGCACTGCCGACGGGCGCCTGCTGTTGGCGGTGCCCACGGCCACCTTTGAGGACGGCATCGTCACCAAGGGCTATACGCTGTTCGTGTTCAACCCGAACAAGAAACCCGAAGACGACGGCTGGATCTGGTCCCATGTCGGCCAGGTGCGCACCGGCGAGGACAATTCGGCGGCCTGCGACGACGGCGCGGTGATGCCGTGCATCGGCAGTGACGGTGAGCTGAGTTTCGTCGCCGGCCAGGAGTCGCTGCCGCAGGTGCAGGTCAAGGTCAGCGGCACCACCTTCCAGGGGCCGGAAAAAGTCCGTCCGCTGGTGGCGGCCGACAACCTCACCTATGTCTATGACAGCAAGACCCAGCAGTACATCAGTCACTAGGTTGCGCCGAGGCTTCAGCGAGGCCGGCCGCAGAGCGGGTCGCGCTACTCAGGCATGGGCATCAACGCCGATCCTGGCCTGCAGCCAATCCTGGTAGAGCAAGGGGCTGTCCGTGGACTGGCCGGCGTTCCTGGCGATGAGGGTCTTGCCGTCCAGGCGGCCGATTTCCATCAGGTATTGCAGGCCCTTGAGCACGTGGGTGGCGTCGCTCTTGTCGAGCGATGCCACATCGGGCAGTTCGACGCTGTTGCTCTTGTCGTCGAAGGTCGCCCAGGTAGGGGTGGTTCTGTATTGGGCTATCAGCTTTGCGTTCGAAGCCTGCGACTCCAGAAAGTTGGCGTCGATCTGCGCCTGGATTTGCGGCGTTGCGTTTTCGACTTGAATCTTCATGGACTTCACCGTGCCACTCTCCAAAGCCCGGGTGATTCCCTTGAGGCCCATAGCGACGAGTGACGTGGTGCTTGAGATGCTTCCTGTCATGTGACGACTCCCTGGGCGGTAGCGGCAGACGGAGCAAAAGTCGGGCCATGATCCGGCAGTCTTGTGCTGTGCCGTTCTGTGCGGTGTCCGTGGCGTTGCCGGGGCAGGGCAGTGGCAGGGGCTGGCCGAAGCAGGCAAGGGATTGCCGTTGGTGGTTCGGGGGCCGTTCATGCAATGCCAATCCATTCTTGAAGAAAAACTCGAACTGGCTCCACAATCAGCGCACAGTGACCGGCCCTTCTTGCACCACTCCCGACCGCAGCCATCATGATCCAGCACCCCGACTCCCCCTCACTCGCCACTCTGGCCAGCTTGATCGCCCGGCACACCAAAGCCTCCGGTGATTTTCCCACTCTAGTGCCCAACCTCACGTTGCACCGGCGCGCCACGGCAACGGCGCCCATTCCCTGCATCTACAGCCTGGGCCTGGGGGTGATCGCCCAAGGAGGCAAACAGGTGCTGCTGCATGACTCGGTGATCGATTACCGGGCCGGGCAGGGCATGTTGACCAGCATCGACCAGCCGGTGGTGGCGCGGGTGTCCGAGGGTTCGGTGGCCGAGCCCTTCCTGGGCATGATGCTGACCCTGGATATGCACCAGATCCTGCAAACGGCTGCGCAAATGCAGCCGCCGCCCCCGTCCCGGGCCAGCGGTTATCGGACAGTGGTGGTGGATGAGCTGCAGCCGGGGCTGCTCAGTGCGCTTGAGCGTCTGCTGGGGCTGTTGGACGAGCCGGCCTTGATTGCGCAGCTGGCGCCGCTGATCCAGCAGGAGATTATCGTGCGCCTGTTGGCCGGGCCCTACAGCCTGGTGCTGCAGCAACTGCTGGCGGTGGGCTCGCCGACCCAGCAGATCTTCAGGACCGTGGCCTGGCTCAAGCAGAACTTCACCCATCCATTGCGGATCGACGACCTGGCGCAGCGGGCGCATATGAGCCCGTCCTCTTTCCGCCAGCATTTTCGCGCGATCATCGGCGTCAGCCCGTTGCAGTTTCACAAGCAGTTGCGCCTGCAGGAAGCCCGGCAGTTGATGCTCAGCCAGAACCTCGACGTCGGTCGTGCCGCCGGGTTGGTGGGCTATGAAAGCGCTTCGCAGTTCAGCCGTGAATACAGTCGGGTGTTTGGCGCGCCGCCACAGCGGGATATCCGGCGGATGCGCGAGACCGGTTGAGGCCGGGACGTACGCAATCGTCTCCTTGGCAAAACAGGCAAGCTTGTCGTTGGAATAGGCAAAGTCTTGTGGTGCGGCATTTCTATACTGGGGCCCAGCGACGCAGCAGCCCATCAGGGCCCACATCGATCCAGACAAGCCCGTCCAGCGCGGCTCAAGGAGCACGGTCATGAGCACTACCATCCAGCACGTCACCTACCGCAATCTCGGCTGGGACACCGCCGCAGACATCTACCTGCCTGCGGACTTCGACCCGAGCAAGGCTTACCCGGCCATCGTCAGTACTCACCCCATCGGCAGTTGCAAGGAACAGACCTCCGGTAATGTCTATGCCGCCGGGTTGGCCCGGGCCGGTTTCATCGCCATTGCCTTCGACGCCAGCTTCCAGGGCGCCAGCGGTGGCCAGCCGCGCTATATCGAAGACCCGGCGATTCGTGTATCGGACATCCGCTTTGCCATCGACTACCTGTTGACCCTGCCGTATGTCGACCCGGAACGCATCGGTGCCATCGGCGTCTGCGGAGGCGGCGCCTACACCATCCATGCGGCGATGACCGACTACCGGATCAAGGCCCTGGCCTCCATTACCGGGGTCAACTTCGGTCGCCTGATCCGCGAAGGTTTCAGCAACTTCGATCCCGTCAGCGCCCTGCACGCCATGGCCAAGCAACGCACCGCCGAGGCCCGGGGCGAGGCGCGTCATGTGATCAACTACCTGCCGGCATCGATAGCCGAGGCGCAGCAGAACGGCATCAGCGATATTGACGTCCTGGAAGCCACCGAGTACTACAAGTCGCCCCGTGGTCAGCAACCCAACGGCGCCACCAGTGGCCTGTTTTCTTTCAACAGCGCGGCCTTTGGCTGGGATGCCTTCCTGCATGCCGAAGTGCTGCTGACCCAGCCGCTGATGGTGGTGATCGGCGACAAGCCCGGGGGCTTCGGCGCCTATCGCGATGGCCTGGAAATCCATGGCCGTGCCGCCTCCAAAGACAAGCATCTGGTGGTCGCCGAAGGCTGGTCCCACTACGACCTGTACGACCGCGACGAACCGGTGGCGCTGGCCATGGCGCAATTGCTGCCGTTCTTCCAGAAATACCTGTAAGACGCGCGCCGAAACGGTGTCCCAGCCGCCTCAGTCATGGGGCGGTGTCGAGCGTCGGTGCCCGAGCCGCTTGCGTAAGCGTCCGCAGGCGATGGCATCGGTTATGCTGGCGGCCCATGAACCGGAGCAGAGGTACAGAACATGACGCGCCTGCCGTGGCTGGAAATTGATGTGCGTGACCTGGGCACGGCCCGTGAACTGCACCTGGCCTTGCGCGATGCCTTGGGTTTCCCCCAGTGGTATGGCTGTAATTGGGATGCCTTCTGGGATGCCATTTCCGGTCTGGTGGACATGCCGCTGCAGTTGCGGATCAGGGGCTGGGACAGCCTCTCTCAGCGTTTGCCGGACGATGCGCGACTGCTGGAGCAATGCCTGCTGCGCTTGCAAAGCCAGTACCCGGCATGGGCTGCGGACCTGCAGTTCGATTGAACGAAGATGCAAAAAAGGGGCGCTTGGGCAATTTACTAATCCCGCGCGATCCTCTATAAATTTCCCCTTCGGCGCCGATTCTTGCGGCGCCACCGGGTGATAACAGGAGGATGCTATGTCACCGTTAAACGTGTAACCCCAACGCTTTGCCCCATCGCCACACCCTCGCTTGAACACCTCGAAACACGCTGGTCCCAGCGCTGGCTGGAAGAGGGCACCTACGCCTTCGATCGCAGTGCCACCCGGGACGCGGTCTACTCCATCGACACACCGCCACCCACGGCCTCGGGCTCATTGCACGTCGGCCATGTGTTCAGCTACACCCACACCGACATCATCGCGCGCTTTCAACGCATGCGCGGCAAGGCCGTGTTCTACCCCATGGGCTGGGACGACAACGGTTTGCCCACCGAGCGCCGGGTCGAGAACTACTACGGCGTGCGCTGCGATCCCCAGGCGCCTTACCAGCCGCAGTTGCAGCCACCGGCCCGGGTCGCCGAGCGGCGTGCCGACTATGCGGCGATCAGCCGGCGCAACTTTGTCGAGCTGTGCCACCGCTTGACCGCCCTCGACGAGCAGGCCTTTCGCAGCTTGTTCATGCAGTTGGGCCTGTCGGTGGACTGGGGCCTGACCTACGCCACCATCGATGAGCGTGCGCAGCGGGTCAGCCAGCGCGCCTTGCTGCGCAACTACCAGCGCGGCGAGCTCTACAGCCAGCAGGCTCCCTGCCTGTGGGACCTGACCTTCCAGACCGCCGTGGCCCAGGCTGAACTTGAGGAACGGGAGGTGGCGGGGGCGTATCACGACCTGCGGTTCCAGGGCATCGAAGGTGAGGATTTATGCATTGCCACCACCCGCCCCGAATTGCTCGCGGCCTGCGTGGCGCTGGTGGCGCATCCGGATGACCCGCGTTACCAGAAACGCTTCGGCCAACACCTGCGTTCGCCGCTGTTCGAGGTCGAGGTGCCGTTGCTGGCCCACGCCCTGGCCGATCCGCAGAAGGGCAGCGGGCTGGCGATGGTCTGTACCTTTGGCGATCTGACCGATGTGCTCTGGTGGCGCGAGCTGCAGTTGCCCACCCGCTCGATCATCGAGCCGGACGGTCGGCTGCTGGCCCAGCCGCCCGATTGGCTGACCACGCCGGGCGCGCGTCAGGCCTATGAGGCCCTGGCGGTGTGCAGTTTGCCCCAGGCACGCAAGTTGATACTGCCGATGTTGCGTGAATGTGGCGCTTTGCTTGGCGAACCGCGGCCGATCCGGCACGCCGTGAAGTTCTTCGAGAAGGGCGACCAGCCTCTGGAGATTGTCGCCACGCGCCAGTGGTACTTGCGCAACGGTGGGCGCAGCGCTGAACTGCGCCAGCAGTTGCTCGGCCGCGGCCAGTCCCTGGAGTGGCATCCGCCGTTCATGCGCAGTCGTTACGAGCACTGGGTCGGCGGCCTCAATGGCGACTGGCTGATCAGCCGTCAGCGGGTCTTCGGCGTGCCGATTCCGTTCTGGTATCCGCTGGATGCCCAGGGCGTAGCGGACTACGCCAGGCCGATCCTGGCGGACGAAACCTCACTGCCGGTGGACCCGACCCTGGACACGCCAGCGGGCTACCGCCCCGAGCAACGCGGCCAGCCCCATGGCTTTATCGGCGAGCGCGACATCATGGACACCTGGGCCACCAGTTCCCTGACCCCGCAGATCGCCGCCGGCTGGGAGGAGGACGAGGATCTGTTCCAGCGCGTCTATCCCATGGATCTGCGACCCCAGGGCCACGACATCATCCGTACCTGGCTGTTCTCGACCCTGGTGCGCAGCCATTTCGAAGCGGCCGTCGTGCCCTGGCGGCACGTGGCGCTGTCGGGCTGGATCCTTGATCCGGACCGCAAGAAGATGTCCAAGTCCCGGGGCAATGTGGTCACGCCGCAAGCCTTGCTGGAGCAATACGGCAGCGACGGCGTGCGCTATTGGGCGGCCCTCGGGCGCCCGGGCAGCGACACCGCCTTTGAAGAGCAGCAAATGAAGATCGGCCGGCGTCTGGCGCTCAAGCTGTTCAATCTGTCGAAGCTGGTTTTCGCGGTGCCGGGAGACCCCGAGGGTCGTGTCGATCAGCCATTGGATCAGGCCATGCTGCAGCGCCTGGGGGCGGTGACCCTGGACGCCCAGGCGGCTCTGGAGGGCTACGACTACAGCAGTGCGCTGATGGGCATCGAGGACTTCTTCTGGTGGTTCTGCGATGACTATGTCGAGCTGGTCAAGCGTCGTGCCTATCGGCCCGAAGGGCATTCGGCGCGTAATGCCCTGGCGGCGGCCTTGAGTGTGCTGCAACGCTTGTTCGCACCGTTTCTGCCCTTTGTCTGCGAGGAGGTCTGGCGTTGCTGGCAGCCGGGTTCGGTGCACCGGGCCAGCTGGCCCGAGGCGCAGGCGGCCGAAGACTTTGTCGAGCCGCTGCTGGAGGCGGTCAGTGCCACGCTGGCCGCCATTCGCAAGGCCAAGTCCGATGCCCGGCAGTCGATGAAGGCCGCGGTGGCGCGCGTTGAGCTGGTGGAGCGCGGGCCGCTGCTGGAATCCCTGCAATGCGCCCGACAGGACCTGATCGACGCCGGGCAGGTCGCCAACCTGGTGTTCATTGACGGCGCGGTACGGGAAGTGCGGGTCTGGTTGCAGGATTGACGGCAATGATCCGGGGCCTGCCCGCGAGAGGACGTTGCAGTCCTTTCGCGGGCAGGCCCCGGCCTCACTTTCCCGAGCGTTGCAAACCCATTACCTTGCACGTCGTGGGCGGTTTAACGGCAGGAGAAGTGCGTGAATATCAAAGACAATCCGCAGGATTATGGGGACCTCAAGCGTGCCGTGGGCTTGCTGGAGTCACCCTCGCTGACGGCGCGCCTGTCCGGCGTGCTCGGCTCGCCCATTGAAAGCGCGGTCAAGGCCTTGCCCAACTGGGTGTCCGGAAAAATCAACGATGCGGTGGTGGCCGCGCTGCAGACCTCCGCCGATGCGGCGCTGTGGAGCCTGGAAAACACGCCAAAAAAACAGGCCTCGACGCTGCTGCACAAAGTCTATGCCGCCACCTCCGGTGCGGTGGGCGGGGCTTTTGGTTTTGCCGCGCTGTTTGTCGAGTTGCCCATCTCCACCACCATCATGATGCGCTCGGTGGCCGATGTGGCCCGCAGCGAAGGCTTCGACCTTAACGACCTGGCCACCAAGCAAGCCTGTATCGAGGTGTTCGCCATGGGCGGCAACAGCCAGGCCGATGACGCCACGGAGACCGGCTACTACCTCACCCGCAGCTTCACCACCCAGGCCATGCAGCAACTGTCCAAGGAACTGGCGGCGATTGCCGCCAAGCAGGGGGTGGGCGCGGCTGGCAGGTTGTCGCCGGGGCAGGTGGGCAAGTGGCTGGCGCTGTTGATCGAGAAGGTCGCCAGCCGTTATGGCGTGACCATCTCCAGCAAGTTCGCGGCCCAGGCGGTGCCCGTGATCGGCGCCGTTACCGGGGCCACCATCAATGCGCTGTTCACCGATTTCTACCAGGACATGGCCCGGGGGCACTTCACCGTGAAGCGCCTGGAGCACAAGTACGGCTTTGAGCAGATCAAGAGCGAGTATGCGCAGCTCATGGGCAAGCCGCTGGCAGGCTAGGGCGGGGAGTGATATGAGCGACTTTCCCGTTATCCGCACCCCGCGCCTGATCCTCAGGGAACTGTGCCCGGCCGATGTGCCGGCGTTGTTCGCCATTCACAGCGACGCCGATGCGATGCAGTGGTTCGGCACCGATCCAATGACTGATGACCAGCAGGCCGAACAACTGCTGGCCCAGTTCGCCAGCTGGCGGAGCTTGCCCAACCCGGGCGTTCGCTGGGGCATCGAGCGCCAGGCCGAACCCGGCCTGTTGGGCACCTGTGGCCTGTTCAAATGGAACCGCCCGTGGCGCAGCTGCGCCATCGGCTTCGAGCTGGCGCGTGCAGCGCAAGGGCAGGGGTTGATGACCGAGGCGCTGGAGGCCATCCTCGACTGGGGCTTTGCCCACATGGCGCTGAACCGTATCGAGGCCCAGGTGCACCCGCAGAACCTGGCGAGCCTCAGGTTGCTGGAGCGGATGGGGTTTGTTCGCGAAGGGCTTTCACGGCAGGCGGGGTATTGGCTGGGGGCTCATCATGATCTGGTGCAGCACGGGTTGTTGAGGGCCGACTGGCCCAGTCTGGCGCCGCTCGCCGCAAGTCCTGTGTAGCCCAGCGCGATTGTGCGCTTCGGCAGCCGGCGAAGGGTCAAAGCAGTGGATGTAGCCATACAGGTTGCCGCTCATGGGGTCAGATGCCTGTGTTGTCGGTTGATGGGCGGCATCCGTTGTTGCGGGCCAGTCGATCGATCGCTTGCACGCCGGCGCGCATCTTTTCCACGGCGCTGGCATTGGCCGAGTGGATGTGAATACGCGGTGGACGAAAGCCATTCAGGGCCACGGCCTCTTCGATCCACAGGATCACGTCGTAACCGGTGCCGCGCCGGTCATCTCCGAGGTCGTGGTCGAGGCTGATCTCTTCGACGCCGCCGGCTTTGAGCAACGCGATGACTTCGTCCGGCCAGTAGGTGCGAATCCAGCCTTGCGGGGTTTGGCGTTCGTCGTCGAGGTAGATTTTCATGGGCCTGTTTACTCTTTCAGATGCAGTTCAAGCATCGGCGTCGTTCGCGATGACATGCAGCACAAGGCTCAGCGAGTCGTCGGTGAGCTGCGGTGGGTGATCCTGTTGCAGTTTGTCGATGAAAAAAAGCGCACCCGGCGCTGTTTCAGCGGGCATGGAGAGGCAAGGGTAGAGTTGGTTTTTACTGGCCTCGGCATACTGGATATGAACCTTGCTGTGCTCAATCCAGATCCTGCTCGATTGACCGGAGCAACTCAGGAACAGGGTGCTGAAACTTGATTGCTCCTGCTCCTGCTCCTGCTCCTGCTCCTGCTCCAGCGGCATCGATTGAGAGTCGCCGTGCCGGCCTTTGCGAATGGCTCGTGCCATGGCATTGAATGCTTTGGGTGTGCCAAAGAAATGCAGTTCCTGTCCGTTCAGTCTTGCCAGCACGTCAAGTTTCCTTTCGTATCGCGTCGGTCAACGCTGGGTCATTGCAACCTGCGCCGGAGCGCTAGCAGGACCGCGTCAGCGTGGCAGAGTTGCCCGTCCAGAGGAGTTGCACCGGCTGTTTCAGGCACCAACCTGATCGTGCTGGGCACGCCTTGGCCGCAGAGCTGCTGTTGAGCTAGCAGCAGGACTCGGCGGCTGCCTGTAAGCCAATGCTTGTTCTGCTCTGACAGCAGTGCAACGACCTGTGGATAGGTGCAGGCCAGTTTTTGCCGCAGATTGCCCATCGCGGTTTTGTCGTGGCGATTGAATGCAGGAGTCAGCACATAAAAGTTGCCCATCGCAGCGTCCTGATCGTACTTGTCTTGCAGGTAGTCATCCACGCTGATGGCACTACCGATGGTGTCGACCACTCCAGTCTGGACGTTGACCAGATGGGCGTTTATGCCGATATAGCAACTCGACTCCACGCCGTGCTGCACATAATCCACGCTGTTGCAGCGGATCACCCAGTAAGCCCTCAGGGGGCAGAGCTCGCAGGACTGAATGACAAAACGCTCAGGTTTTCCATCGTTGATAATGCCGTCATGCATGGCGAGCACCAGAGCACAGGCTTGTTGGGCTGAGAGCATCGGTGGGTGGTCTTTTACGGTGAGTGTCTGGATGAATTTTCGCCCAGTTGTATAACCCGATATTGAGCAATAAGCCATTGCCGGGCTTAAGGTTGCACAGTTTTTCCAGCAGTGGATTAGTCCGCCGCAGTTGTGTAAAAACGCTCTGCTATTCAACCCGGCACCCGCTGCCAACTCAGGTGGAACCCAATGCGGCCCAACGCCGAACTCCGATTGTTTGCACTGCCGGTATGCGCCGGTCTGGTCTACGCCGTGATCAAGGGGCTGATTAAGGGCTGGAGTGGCACGCAGCTGTTTTCCGGTTTTTTGTTTGGCAGCGTGATTGCCATTGTCCTGGGCATTCCTCTGCTGCTTTGGAGTGATCGGCGCTGCCCGCAGGCCAAGATGCGCTATCTGTGGATCGGCCTGATCCTGAGCCTGGTCGCGACCTTGTTGGTACGCGCGTCATGGATGCAGTTGTTGCTACTGCCGCTGGCCGGCGGACTGGCCCTGGGTGGCCTGTACAGCCTGGTGATCCGTGGTATCGACAAGCTGCCGGTGCCGCTTCATGGACGAGCTCGGCAGGGTTGGGGGCGGCTCCTGGCGGTGCCACTGTCAGGTGCATTGACCCTGGGCAGCATCGCTACGGCGCTCTATCCCAAGGGCGTGGAAAGCCTGCCGATGTTTTTCTTCGGCGGGTTGATCGGCGCGTGGCTGAGTGTGCTGGTCTGTTGGCCGATGCTGTGGCTGGTGGAGCGGGTACTGGTCACCCCTTGGCGCTACGTGATCGGTGGCGGCCTCAGTGGTCTGGTGGTCTGGCTGCTGTCCGGGGCACAGGGGTTGATGGTCAATCCTCAGGGCTGGTCCGCGGGGCTGGGCTTCTGGGTGCCGATGCTGACCCATGGTTTCTTTCCGTTCCTGCTGATCGGGCTGTTGAGCGGGATGCTGATGACGGCCTGCAACCGGATGCTCCAGCGCAGGAAGACGGGCCCCGGTTGAATTCGGTGACCTTGCCGCCTTCTAGATACTTCGATGGGGCAAATATGATAGCGTTGCGCCACTTTTACCCTGCCGATCAAGGGATTTTTCGTGCGTCGATTGCTCAGTCGCCTATCAACCGTGTTTGCCGGACCCTCGGATGAGTACTGGGACCAGAAAGCCACGGAGTTGACCTATTTGGGCAAGCTTCATCGTGGTGAGCTGGAGTTTGAGCAGAGCCGCCCGGGCCAGAGCCTTCAAGAGCGCGCCATCGCCGCCGTGGGACCGGTGAACTTTACCGAGCTGCTGGCTGAGCTGGAGGTCGATACCGGCTACAGCACCTTGACGGCGGCGCAGATCAGCGGCGCGGTCGGCATCGGTATTGCGGGGGTGGTCTCGGCGTACATGACCAATCTGCACGCCGACAAGCTGGAGGAGCTGTTTCTCAAGTTGCATGAGTATTTCAAGCCGGAAGGCACCACCAGCCCCCTCGACTATCGGACCGGCGCCAAGCATCGCTACATCTTCGGGCATGACCTCAATGTGTTCCAGAAGCTGCCGGACGACTACACCTTCGGTGGCGAGTCCGTAGGCGGCAAGACTCTCTATTCTCTGGTCGTCGATTACATCGAGGCGGGGTACCCGGGCGCAGGACCGGTGCTCAAGCACCTCAAGGCGATTGCCCATATTCTTACCCATTGCCTCAGCGACCTTCCCACCAAGGATGGTCTTCCCCTGCCGTTCAGCTCCCTGTTCACCCAGTGGGTGAAGGATGAAAGCAAGGCGTCCGGCTACAGCGCCTCGAACCCGCTGATGGATGCTCTGGGCAGGGAGTTCGGTACGATCAATGCGGCGGATATCAGCTCCTACGCCACCATCAAGCTGCTGTTGAGCGGACGGCACGCCATCGCTTTCTACAAGTCCGAGGTGACCCAGGAGGACAAGGACCTGCACCTGGCGCTGATGAGCACCATCGCCTACGGCACGGGGTTGATGATCCAGATGTTGCTGCTGGTCGCCGGGGCAGGGGGGCGCACCGGTAAGATGAACTACCTGATTGCCGGACCTTTTCTCTGGAATGCCGGCAAGTCGACCTTGATTACCCATCGTCAGCACCAGCGGGTGGTGATGGACTACGAGCGCTCCATCCGTCTGCTTGACGATAAAACCACCACCTTCGATGACTGGATCAGAGTTCAATGCCAATGATCGATCATGCCGAAAATGCCGATACCGAATACCACTTCGAGTCGTCGGACGAGTACTGTTCTCCCGATCTCGTGGAGCAGGTTGCCCAGGCGCTGAAGCAGAACATGAGCCTGACGGCGGCCGACCTGGCTCAGTTGGCGACCATCGTGCACCTGGAGCGTCTTCGCCACGACTTTGCCCACAGCGGGCAAAGTCTTGCCGAGCATGGCAAGGAGATTCAGCGGCTGCGCAACGAGTTGATTCAGCATCACCACCGCGAGCCATTCGACAATGGCAAGTTGGAAAAAGCCTTCTACAAGGCGTTGAACAAGGCTTACGGCTATGTCGGATAAAGTCGTCCGGGGCCTGTTCATAGCTGCGGGCGCCATCGTCGTCAGTTGTACGTCGGGGCTGATGGGCAAGCTCGCCTCCGACCATCGAGAGCGCAAGCGCAGAAGCCGGCTTGATGAAACCTTGAACAAGATGGAAGCCAAGATGGCAGCGGACAAACAGAACCGGGGAACTCCTTGATGGCGATTGTGGTAATAGGACTGTTTTTCCTGATCCTGGCCATTGTGGTGTTCAGCACGGTCTTTTCATTGCTTGAAAAATCACGCATCGCCAAACACGAGCAGATGAAAAAGGCCAAGGCCAAGACCTTCAGGAAAAAATAGGTAGCGTTTTGAGATTCCCTCCCATCCTCCATGTCGACTTCGAAGATGACGCGCTCTGCCTGAGCTGGGCCGACGGCCTGGTCCTGCGCCAACCCTTGAGCCGTTACAGCCAGCTGCAAAGCGCCACACCCGAGCAGCGCGCGGATTTTCGGATTCACCCGCATGGGATCTCGGTGTCCTGGCCGCACCTGGGTGACGCGGATGTCGGCATCGATGCCTTCGACTGGATCTGGGAGCACCTGTGCCGGGAATCCATGGGGCGGCTGCAGGCTCTGGAGTGGCAACTGGAGCAATTGCCAGAGGACGATCAGTTGATCGTGGCGCTCTGGCGCCTGGAAGCGGACGGTTACAACGGGGGCTTCCTGCAGTTCTTCTGCAACTGGGGCGAGCATTGCTGCGAGCTGGCGCTCAAGGCGCTGGTTGCCATTGGCGCGCGTAGCACCCATGCCGTGGTCAGCCGCCAGCGGGAGTTGATCGGGCCTCTTGACGATCACCCGCAACTGCAGCGGCTGTGGGACATTCCCGAGCTGCTGAGTGACGAGCAATATGAGCTGATCGGTGGCGAGCTGGACGAGCAATTGTGGTCGGCGATGGAGGAGGTGCCGACGCTGGCGGTAAAGTATTTCTACGCTGGCTGATGCTCATTGCGCCATGTTCTAATGCCGCGCCTTGCCCCCCTTTGAATGGACGTCTTCCCTTGGCTGAACCTCGTATCCGCGCCCTGGCGCTGTGTGTCTTCCATCACCAGGGCAAGATCCTGGTCAATCAGTTCGTTGATGCCGACACGCAACAGATGCTGTTCCGGCCGCTGGGCGGTGGGATCGACTTTGGTGAGCACAGCGCCCAGGCCATTGTTCGCGAAGTGCAGGAGGAGTTGGGGCAGTCGATCAACAACCTGCGGCTGATCGGCACTCTGGAAAGCCTGTTTGTTTACGACGGCAAACCCGGCCATGAAATCGTCCAGGTGTACGACGCCTGCTTCGAGGATGCGACGGTCTATCAGCGCGCTCAACTTGACGCCCAGGAAAGCGACGGCGCGCCCTTTGTGGCCCGCTGGCAGGGCAGCGCCAGTTTCACCGAGCATACGCCGCTGGTTCCCCAGGGGTTGGGCGAACTGCTGAAGAACGCCGGCTTGCTGGACTGACCGGGCCCCGGCCGCGATTGGCCGCAGGCGACCGGCCGCGGCCTTGATTCACGAAACACCCCGCAACGCATCCGGCGCCTGATCGGCCTCGGCCTATGTCATTCGGCAGATGTGCGCGTTCACCTGCTTCTCGATACTCAAGCCTCCCTGGCACAGCCCGCCGTGATCACGGCTGGCGGGTTGGCCGTTGTTCGAGTAGTGGAGTGATGCATGCGTAAATTGACCCTTCTGAGTACCAGCCTGCTGTTGTCTGCCCTGGCCGTTTCCACGGCCCAGGCCTTCGAGGCTGGCGACATTATTGTCCGCGCCGGCGCGGTGACGGTGGACCCGCGTGAGAGCAGCTCCAGCGTCAAGGTCGATCGCGGCGCCCTGGCCGGCACCAGCCTGGGGGGCAAGGCCAGCCTGGGCAGCGATACCCAATTGGGCCTGAACTTCGCCTACATGCTGACCGATAACCTGGCGGTGGAACTGCTGGCGGCGACCCCCTTTGAACACAACGTGAGCCTCAGTGGCACCGCTGGCGGCATTGCCGATGGCAAGCTCGGTTCCCTCAAGCACCTGCCGCCGACCCTGAGCCTGCTGTACTACCCGATGCACAGCAAATCGGCGTTCCAGCCCTATGTAGGGGCGGGGATCAATTACACCTGGATCTACGATGAAAAGGTCGGCAGCCGGGCTTCAGCCGCAGGCTTCGACAACTTCCGCGCCGGCAACTCCTGGGGCTGGGCGGCACAAGTGGGCATGGACTACATGCTCACCGATCGGCTGATGCTCAACGCACAGATGCGCTACATCGACATCAATACCGATGCCTATGTGAACAACAGCCAGCTTGGGGTTCGCTCCAAGGTCAATGTGGATGTCGACCCGTTCGTGTACATGGTGGGCTTGGGCTACAAGTTCTAGGTGCTGAGCCGGGGCGCTGCGCCGAGGTCCAGCGTCCCTGGTCCGGTCAGCGTTTTTCAAGGGAATGTTTTAGTGGCGCCATGGTCGACTCGATATGGCCCGCTCATGACCCGTCGGTAGTCGCCTACGAGCCCTTGCGCCGGCCTCGGTGCGCGGCGCTGTGGCTCAATGGCTCAGGGCTGGCGCTGACACAGGGTCCATGACTTGTTGGAAGAGTCGATCATGCACTTCATCGCAAGGCTTACCTGCTACGGTCTGATGCTCTATATCGCCCAGCTCCTGGCCGCCGAGCCGCAATCGGTGGTCCAGGAAGTGGCCAAGGACAAGGCTCAGGTCCTGGAGCAGAAAGTCGCGGACAAAGAGAGCCCCAAGGCCGAGCCCCAGGCGGCAGCCATCACCAAGCCTGAAGTCCAGGCCGTTGACCCCGCTGGACAGGCACCGGTGGACGATGCCATCACCTGTCTGTCGCGAACTCTGTATTGGGAAGCCAAAGGAGGGGAGTCTGCCGATATGGAAGCGGTGGCCGATGTGGTCATGAACCGCCTGGGCCATGAAGGTTTTCCGTCTACCGTGTGCGAGGTGGTCAAGCAGGGCTCGGAAAAAAGTCCGTGCCAGTTCTCCTGGTGGTGCGACGGTCGCCCGGATCAGGTGCAAGAGGAGGGGCGCTATAGCCTAGCCAAGGAGATTGCGCGCAAGGCGCTGAATCAGCAGCTCCAGGACCGCACCGGCGGCGCCCTGTACTTTCACGACCGCAGCGTTTCACCGCAGTGGGCCAAGAGCTATATCAAGACCACCGAAATCGGCCATTTCCTGTTCTACAAACCCAAGGATCTGGCGGCGCGCTAGCGGCGCCGGGGCCGGTGGTGTTCAGGTCGTCGGGCGGTGCTGACGCAGCCAGCGCTTGCCCAGGGGCGTCAGCCTGTGCCGGATGGATTGGCTGAAGCGTTTGCGAGACACCTGATGCAGCAGGGTTTCGCATAGCTCGTGATCCAGTGGAAAGCCTGTTTCCAGCCATATCACGGCACATTGCGCCCAGTATTCGGAGTCGGACTCCAGGGCGGTCAGCAGCAACTGGCGCAGGTCGACCGCTTGGGGCAGCGGGTGCTTGATGTCCAGCTCGGCCAGGGCATTGGGCAGGTTGGCCGCTACCGACTCATAAGGGCTTTCCAGCAGCGGCAGTAGCCACACGTAGCACAAGTGCTGGCTCATCTATTGGCCGATCCTTCAGGTAGGGGCACGGCTGCGCCCGGGGTCAGGGCAGTTGCGGATAGTGATCGGTGATGGCATGCCAACTGGCTTTCATGGCCACGCAATGGTGCTTCTGCTTGGGGGCTGTGAATGGCGTGTCCAGGGTGGCGATGGCGATTGAAATCCACTCGGAGTATTCGCCTCGCACATTTTGCCAGAACAATGATGAGCCACAGTGGCAGCAGAACTGGCGCAGCACGCCGGGGGAGGACTCATAGCTCTTGAGGGCTGTGCCGGCGTCGCTGACGTGCAGATTCGCGCGCGGGGTGCTGGCGTAGGAGGCAAAGGCCGCGCCATGGCCTTTCTGGCACTTGCGGCAGTGGCAGTGGGTGACGGCTTTCAGTGCGCCGGACACTCGGTAAGTGACTGCGCCGCATAGGCAACTGCCTTGATGGGGTATTTGCATGTTGTGAGGGATTCCGAGGTTTCAGGGCCATTCGCGCTGGAACCAGTCCAGTTGGGGGTTCAGAGTGGACGGGGACAATCAGGTCGAGGCCCGGAGGATGTACAAATGCGCGCTGATGCTCAAGTGGGCAGTGCCGGCTTCCCAGGAATGTCTTGTCGCATTATTGAGCGACGGTAAGCTGTGGCGGGTGACGGGCAACCTCTGGGGCCAGAGATCCGTCGCCTGTCTATTGCGCAACATGTCGAGGGAAGAATCATGCTGCAGGCATTGGAAAACAAGGTTCCGCCCCCGCTGGTGGCGCTGGTGTTCGGCGGGCTGATGGGCGGTGCATCGCTGGGGCTGCCGGGACTTGACCTGGCATGGGGCACACGCCTGTTGTTGGCGCTGCCGCTGATCGGGGCGGGGCTGCTGTTTGTGCTGGCGGGCGGGATTTCGTTCCGGCGTGCCCGGACCACGGTCAATCCCTTGAAACCCGAAGCGGCCTCAGCGTTGGTCACGTCAGGCATCTACCGCTACACCCGCAACCCGATGTATGTCGGCTTTGCCCTATGGTTGCTGGCCTGGGGGCTGTACCTGGCCTCGCCCCTAGTGCTGCTGGGCGTCCTGGGGTTTGTCCTGTACATGAACCGCTTGCAGATTGCTCCCGAAGAACGGGCGCTCGGGCGGTTGTTTGGTGCGGATTTTGCGGCGTATCGACAGCGCGTGCGGCGCTGGCTCTAGGTCGCACGCCTCTGTGCTTGCGGCAGAGGCGTGACGGTTGTCTCAAGCCGCCACTTGCGCCTGAATCTGCAACTGGCCATCCACTTCGCGAGTCAGGCCGCTGGCGACGAACAGCGGCACCAGCAGCTTGTGCAGTTCGGGCTCGACGAAGTCCTTGACCGTCGCCAGGTCCAGCTCGCCGCTCACTGCAAGCTCGATCTTGGTGAAAGACAGCCAGGCTTTCTTCAGGGCCAGCAGTACGTCGCTGCCAGCGGTGCTGGCGAAGCGGCGGTGGGCCACGCGGCCGGCGAAGTTGAAGCTGTGCTGGTATTCATAGCCGGTTTCGTCACCCTGGCTGGCAACGCAGCGGCCACAGGTGCAGGGGCCGTCGGCGAAGGCG
Source organism: Pseudomonas sp. B21-059 (assembly GCF_026016285.1). Classification (NCBI taxonomy): domain Bacteria; kingdom Pseudomonadati; phylum Pseudomonadota; class Gammaproteobacteria; order Pseudomonadales; family Pseudomonadaceae; genus Pseudomonas; species Pseudomonas sp. B21-059. The sequence goes on from NZ_CP087201.1 coordinate 2,666,285, forward strand.
GCGCGCAGGTAGCTGTTGAAGTCGACGATGGGCTTGAGGGCCAGGCGCTTGTCGACTTCGAACAGGTCACCGGTCATTTTTGCTTCACTGCTCAAGGTCAGGTTCCTCAGGGTCGGGCGGTGTATTTACAAGGGGCGCACCATACCAGCCGGATCGGCGCACGGGTACTTTTCTGGCGTTGAGCGGCCTGCCACATCATGGCGTGCCCTTGGGCAAGGCCGATGATGCCCAGCATATGTTTGCCTGCATGCGTCAGCCGTCATGTGTGTCGCCGCGTCGGTCGATCATTCTCCGGCAAGCGTCAGATAGCCGCGGATGGCGCGCATGACCCGACGCTCCAGGTCCAGGGCGTCGGTTTCACCTCGCTCACCTGCGGCGTCAATCATGCCGTGGGTCAGGGCGAACAGGTCGTGGGCCACCGTGACCACGTCATCGAGCACCCAAGGTGCATCGGCCAATTGCAGGGCCTGCACCAGGGTTTGATGAATGACCTGGGCCACTCGCTGATGGCGCTCTTGCAGCGGCAGCCGGCGCTCTTCGAAATCGATCACTCGGGCCAGTTCCGGCCGGCGCAACTGGTGGGCCACTGCGGCCTGGACCATGGCGCGGATGCGCTCCAGGGCGCTGCCGTGACTGCTCGCGTCGTGGACATCGCTGAGCAACTGCGCGGTCTCGCGCTCGATCAGCGCCACCGTCAGGGCATCGCGGTTGGGAAAGTACTGATACAGCGAGCCGATGCTGACACCGGCCCGTTGCGCCACGGCGTTGGTGGAGCAGGCGGTGAGTCCCTGGGTTTCCAGAATGCGAGCAGCCGCTTCCAGAATAGCCTCGACGGTGTGCGCCGAACGGCGTTGGCTCGGGGTTTTACGCGGGGTCAGAGGAGGGCTGGCAGGGTGTTTTGACATGGCGGCAATGCGAGTTTCAAAGGTGAGTTATGACTCGTATTCTGCTTGGGCAAGCAGCACTCATCAACCCTTTGTCTGTCAGGAGTCAACACCATGTCTGTCACCGTGCTCAGCGTATTCATGCTGGTAAAAACCACCCCGGAGTGGTTGGGGTTTCCGGTCGAGGAGCGCTTTCGCCTGTTGCGTACCCAGATGGAGCCGATTCTGCAACGGCATTCGGCCGAAGTATCGCTGCGCTTCTTCGATATCGAGTTCTACTCGGCGCGGGTCACCGATCTGTGGCTGTGGGAAGCCAGCAGTCACCATGCCTATGAGCTGTTGGTGGAGGAGTTGCGGGAGACGCCGTTCTGGGACCGCTACTTCTCGATAGTGGAAATCCTTCCCGGCGTGGAGAACGCCTATGCCAAGAACTATGAGCAGCAGCCCTTGCTGGCGTCCTGAGTCGTTTGCGTCACTGAACCAGGCACCCTCCCGGATTTGCGGGAGGGTTTTTGCATTGGCGGCTCATCAAACGTATCCGCCCCAGGCCGCTACAGCGCCGGCCGCGGCAAACGCAGCCATTCCTGGACTGCCGGCCGCTGCCATTGGCGCCGGGCATAGTCCACCAGGCGCGCCGGCATCGGGTCGCCGTTGAGGATCAGTCGGTTGAGCATCAGCGCCAGGTCGACATCGGCAATCGACCATTGGCCGAACAGGCAGTCACGGCCATCGGCCAACAGCGCTTGCGCAGTATCGATCAGCTTGGCCACCGCCGCTTCGGCGGGTGGCGACAGAGGTTCGCCCTTGCAGCCATAGAACACCACCAGGGTCGAGCGCTCCTGGCGGATCGGCAGCAAATCGCTGCGTAGCCAGGCCTGGACCTGGCGGGCCTTGGCTCGCTGTTGTCGGTCGAGGGGATAGACCGCGGGTTCGGGGAACAGCTCCTCCAGGTATTCAGTGATGGCCGAGGATTCGGACAGGGCAAAGCCGTCATGCACCAGGGTCGGTACGCGTTGCGTCTGAGACAGGCGGGCATAGGCGGGTTCGCGGTGTTGCGCGGCGTCCAGATCCAGGGGCAGCAGGTCGAAATCGATGCCCTTCTCGCGTAGTGCCACGAACACGGACAGGGCATAAGGGCTGGTGAACTGAGCATCGACGTACAGGCGCGGGCGGGAAGCGGTCACGGCGGTATCTCCATAGGGGGAACCGACACGCTAAGAGATCCTGTTCGATAAATAAAATGCGCGATTTTTATCCTGGCATTCCTCGTGGGAATACTGGCGAGCGGCCGGCGCGGCGGGTGTCATGCTGCGCTGTATCGGCCTCGGGCAACTGAGCCGCCACTGGGGGATCGCCTGGGTGGCCAGTATCGGCAGGCATATTGCCTTGATTGGTCGCGCAGAATACTGGCCCCGGACAGTCTGAAATGTCGCCAAAATCGCTTTATTTTCAGGTGGTTAGGTGACCGAAAAATGCGCCATGTGTTGATTACGCTGACGTCGTTTGCCCTGCTGAGTGGGGTTTGTGCGGCCCAGGCCCGGGAGCTGGCGGCCAATGATCGTTATGTTTGCAGTTGGGGCGCAGGCACGGCTGCCAGGGCCCAGGAGCTGAAGTTGTCCGGGGTGTCGCTGTACGCGGCGCGGCAGAAGATCCAGGTCTACAAGTTCAGCAAGGGCTGGATGCGCATGATGGCCCTGGGGATCACCGAGCAGACCTACGACAGCCCCTCGCGGATCAGGCCCGAAGCCTTGCGCAAAAGCTTTTACGACGACTGTGTGCGGTATAAGTTGGCCCGTCGATAGTGGCTGCTACAGGCTCAAGCCTGAGTGTTGCGCAACGCAAGCGCGGTCTCTGATCCGTATTTTTCTCGCTCATCTGCATCTGTTATCAGAACAGCCAAGGTTTGAAAATGGCGCGCCCACTGGGTCTTCTGGCTGGAGATCCGGTCCGCTGCACCGCAAACCTAATGTTCAGGAGGCCTGATGACTAAGATGGCGTTTTTCTTGTTTGGATTTTTAGCCTTGACCATCGCTATCGGTGCGCTTGCCACTATCTCTCCGACTTGAACGGGGCCGTTCGCGGCTCCGGTTTCATTTCCCTTTACCATCAGTGGCAGGGCAGATCAGCCACTGCCACTGAATCTGACTGCTATCTGGAAAACTTCTTCGCTCCGGCTACGCACAGGATCACTGCCACTGTGACCCCGAGCATGCCCAGGCTGACCTGTTCATGCAGCAGGCCGGCGGCCAGGGCCAGGCCGAAGAATGGCTGCAACAACTGCAGTTGGCCGACGGCGGCGATCCCGCCCTGGGCCAGTCCGCGGTACCAGAAGACAAAACCGATGAACATGCTGAACAACGAGACATAGCCCAGGCTGAACCAGGCCGGTAGGCTGATGCCGCTAAAGGAGGCCGGAGCGCTGAACAGGGTCAGGACCGCCATGACCGGCAACGACAAAACCAGGGCCCAGGAAATCACCTGCCAGCCTCCCAGGGTTCGGGACAGTTGCGCGCCCTCGGCGTAACCCAGGCCGCACACCAGCACCGCCAGGAGCATGAGCAAATCGCCCTGGGGCGACGCCGACAGCCCCTGGGACAGGGCATAGCCCGCTACCAGCAGGCTGCCCAGCACCGAGAACAGCCAGAACACCGGACGCGGTCGTTCACCGCCGCGCAACACGCCGAATACCGCGGTGGCTAGGGGCAGCAGGCCGAGAAACACGATGGAGTGAGCCGAGGTCACGTACTGCAGGGCCAGGGCGGTCAGCAAGGGAAAGCCCAGCACCACGCCCAGGGCGACGATGGTCAGGGGCAGCAATTGCTGCCTGCTGGGGCGTCGTTCCTTGAACAGCAACAGGATGCACAGGGCCAGGACCGCAGCGAGGGTGGCGCGGACAACGGTAAGGAACAGCGGGTCGAACTCCAGCACCGCGACCCGGGTCGCCGGTAGTGAGCCGCTGAAGATCAGTACCCCGATAAAGCCGTTCAGCCAGCCGCCGGCGGTATTTTCCAGCGGGGGGGATTGCAGGTGCGATGTCCGTTCCATTCAACAAGTGCTCACTACGATTGGCAGGGGCAGGCCCGGGGTGGGGCTTGCGTCCAGCTCATCCTAGGATTGAAAATCAGCACAATCAAAAAATTGTCATGGATACAGCGTCAATGGCCCGCGCCCGCTACAAGCAGTTAGTCGATGTGTTTGCCGCCGATATCCGTCGCGGTGTGCTGGCCCCTGGCACCCGCCTGCCCACCCATCGAGAGCTGGCGGCCAGGGAAGGGCTGGCGCTGGTAACCGCCTCGCGGGTGTATGCCGAGCTGGAAGCCATGGGCTTGATCAGCGGCGAAACCGGGCGTGGCACCTTTGTCCGGGAAACCGCGCTACCGCCCGGACAAGGTGTAGATCAGCAGGCCACGGCGGCCGGAACCCTGGACCTGAACTTCAACTACCCGTCCTTGCCCGGGCAGGCAGAGTTACTGCGCGCAGCCCTGCGTCAGTTGGCGTCCTGCGGCGACCTGGAGGCCCTGCTGCGCTATCAACCCCACGCTGGCCGCAGTCATGAGCGGGCCACGGTGGCGCAGCATTTGGCGGGTCGCGGTCTGGCGGTGAAGGGCGAGCAGGTGCTGATTGTCAGTGGGGCCCAGCACGGCCTGGCGACCACGGTCATGGCCCTGCTCAAGCCCGGCGACGTGGTGGCCACCGATGCCTTGACCTACCCGGGGTTCAAGGTGGTGGCGGATGCGCACGGATTGGAGTTGCTGGCCATCCCATTGACGGCAGAAGGCCCGGACCTCGATGCCTTCGAGCGCTTGTGCCAGCGTCGGCGGGTAAGGGCGGTGTACGCCATGCCGACTTTGCACAACCCCATGGGCTGGGTGCTTGACCTGGCCTGGCGCCAGCGTCTGGTGGCCCTGGCCCGCCAGCATGGGTTGCTGATCATTGAGGACGCGGCCTACGCCTATCTGGCGGACGATCCACCTGCGCCCCTGGCGGCCCTGGCCCCGGAAAGCACGGTGTACATCTCGGGTTTTTCCAAGAGTGTGGCCGCCGGGCTGCGGGTCGGCTACGTGGTGACCTCCGCAGACCGAGCGCCCTTGCTCGAACGCGCGATCCGCGCCACCACCTGGAACACCCCCGGGGTGATGACCGCCATGGCCTGTGCCTGGATCGAGGACGGCACCGTGGCGCGCCTGGAGCAGGAAAAACGCCAGGACGCCCAGGCCCGTCAGCGTCTGGCTCGGGAGCTGTTGGCAGGGCTGGAGCATATCGGCCACCCCAACTCGTACTTCCTCTGGCTGCCTTTGCCCGAGGAAGTACGCGCCGATCAGGTGGCCATGGCGTTGCTGCGCGAGAACGTCTCGGTGTCCACCGCCGAGCCCTTTGTCTGCGCCGGGCCGGTGCCCCATGCCATTCGCCTGGCCCTGGGCTCGGTGGACCTGGCCGATTTGCCCGAGGCGCTGGCCAAGGTCCGGCAAGTGATCGCCCGTTACGCGTTCTGAAGCGGCACGTTCGAAGCTTTGAACTTGCCGCTGACAATTGCTTTTTTAGAGCTTGAACTGGGTCACCAGCCCGTTCAGGTCCACCGCCAGCCGCGACAGTTCCTGGCTGGCGGCGTTGCTCTGGTTGGCCCCGGCCGAGGTCTGGGTCGACAGGTCGCGGATGTTGATCAGGTTGCGATCCACTTCCCGGGCGACCTGGGCCTGTTCCTCGCTGGCGCTGGCGATCACCAGGTTGCGTTCGTTGATCGCGGTGATGGCCTGGGTGATCTGGTCCAGGGCCAGCCCCGAGGCGCGGGCGGCTTCCAGGGTCAGATGGGCGCGCTCGTTGCTGTTGCGCATGGCGCTGACCGCCCCCTCGGTGCCTTCCTCGATGGTGTTGATCATGCTTTCGATTTCCTGGGTCGACTGCTGGGTGCGATGGGCCAGGGCCCGCACTTCGTCGGCGACCACGGCAAACCCCCGTCCGGCATCCCCGGCCCGGGCCGCTTCGATGGCCGCATTCAGGGCCAGCAGGTTGGTCTGTTCGGCAATCGAGCGGATCACTTCCAGCACCTGGCCGATATTGCGCACGTCCACTGCCAGGTGCTCGACCTGTTCGCAGGTCTGGGTCACGTCTGCCGCCAGTTGGCCGATGGAGTCCACGGTGTGTTGCACCTGCTCGCGGCCGTGGTGGGCGGTGCGGTCGGTTTCCTGGGAGGCTTCGGAGGTGCTCACCGCATTGCGCGCTACTTCCTCCACGGCGGCGGTCATCTCGTTGACTGCCGTGGCAGCCTGCTCCACTTCATTGCTTTGCTGGTGCAGGGTTTGACTGGAGTGTTCGGTGACCGCATGCAGTTCCTCGGCGGCGGAGGCCAGTTGGTTGGAGGAGTCGGCGATCCGCTGCAGGGTGCCCCGCAGGCTGGCCTGCATGGTTTGCAGGGCTTGCAGCAGGCGTGCCGGTTCGTCCTTGCCGCTGACCGTGATGCTCTGGCCGAGGTCGCCGCTGGCGATGGTTTCTGCCACGGCCACGGCCTGGCCCAGTGGGCGCACGATGCTGCGGGTCAGCAGCAGGGCGAGGGCGATGGTCAGGGCCACCACGATCAGCATGATCAGCACGACCATGGCAATGGCGCCCTGGAACACCTCACTGCTCAGCTGCGCGGCGGCGACGCCACCCCGAGTGTTGGTGTCGATGATGTCCAGCAGCTCCTTGAGCATGGCGTCGGCATGGGTCAGGAACGAACCGCCGTCGACGACATCGATGGCCGCTTCCTTGTGCCCCTGGCGCACCAGTTCCACCACCCGGTGCTGTTCCTTGATGTAGGCCGCCTTGGCGCTGAGAAAGCGTTCATAGGCCGAGCGCTCCTCGGCCTCGGTGATCAGCTTTTCGTAGACGCCTTGCTGGCGATTGAGTTGCTCGTCGAGTTCGCCGACGCGCTTGAGCAGGGCCTGTACATCGTCGTGGTCACGGACCACCAGCATGCGCAGGGTGATGGTGCGGATCTGGGTGCTGGTCAGGGCCAGGGCGTTGGCGGCGACAATCGATGGCTGCCAGTTCTGGTCGACCTCAAGGGATTGCTGGTTCATGCGCCGCATTTCCAGCAACGAGAAGCCCCCCAGGCCCAGTGCCAGCAGGGCGATCAGGGCGAAGCTGAACCCTGCGCGGCGGGAAATATTCATCGTTCTCAAGAGCATGACTGTGTTCCTTGTGGCGGCAAAAAGTACAACCGGCGAAGCGAGTCGCGGTTTGCATCTGTGCGGTGCACTGTGGAGCGAGGCTTCACGGCACCGTCGGTTTTTGCACACAAGGTCGGCGGTAGGCGCATCTGATCGGCGCCTTTGCCAGGGTCTTCCAGGGGGGACAGGAGGCACGGCCGGCCTGGAAAACCCGCCGATGATATCACGATGACATCTATTTGCGGGCGCCTGGCCCGCGGCTTTCACTGGGCTTCGGTTTGCAGGAAGCCTGCGATGGAGCGGGCACTGGTCACTGGGTCGACTTGCATGAAACAGTGCTGGCCGTCGATCACCTGGGTGCTCAGGTGCCGGTTGAGGGCGGCCCAGCGTTTGATCGAGCGGGCGACGTAGGGGTAGCTGTCGCGCCCGTGGATCACCAGGGTCGGGGTCTGCACCCGGCGCAGGGATCGCCACAGGCGCCGCGGGAAGCTGCTGAAAATGTCCACCTCGCGTTCAGGGGAGCATTTGAGCGCTACGCCTTGACCGTCGTCTTTCAGAGCGTGCTCGACGTAGGCGTTCAGGGCCTCGTCGCTCCAGCCCTTGAAGATCCCCCGGTTGGCCAGGGCGGCCTTGGCCGAGGCGCGGTCCGGCCAATGCTGGCGGCGAGCAGCGGCCTTGCGAGCCAGGGTATGGCGACGGTTGAGGCCCAGGGCCGAGAGCAGCCTCAGGGAGCTGATCATCGATGGGCTGAAAATCACCGGGTCGAGCATCACTGCCTTGGCAAACAGCTGGGGGCGTTCGGCCACGATCAGACTGGTGAGCACGCCGCCAAAGCTGTGGCCGACGGCGTAGCGGGGCACGTCACCGTAGGCCTTGAGCCCGGCCTCGAAGGCTTCGGCCGCCAGTTCTGCGGTGCGGTTCCAACCCACAAACGGGCCGCCATGATCGCTATCGCCATGGCCCTGGACGTCGCTGAGCCACAGGTCGAAGGATTCGGCCAGCAAGGCCAGCAGCGGACGATAGGCCATGGAGCAGAAGCCGTTGCCGTGGAGGAAGTGCAGCAACGGTTTACCCGAAGGTTCGGAGCGCAGGCCGCGCAGGGTGAAGCCTTCGGGGCAGGGGTAGGACCAGGGAAGCAACTGCATGGGGCCTCTATTCGAGCGGTGATCACAGCCGGGCATTGTCGATGGCGCGGCCCTTGAGTCAAGGGCCGATCCTGACCGAGTCCAGCACTACGCGGTCTTGAGCTGTCGAAACGACAGGCTGATGCGTTCGCCGGCATTCGGGGCCTTGGGGATCGCGTGCAGCCAGTGTTTCTGCAGTTCGTCCGACATGTGCAGCAGCGAGCCGCTGGCCAGGCTGTAGTCGAAGGTGGCGCCGCTTTCCTTGTGGCGAAAGACCATGGCCCGGGCGTGACCCAGGGAGACGATCACCACCCCGGTGCCTTCCACCAGTTGCTCGTTGGCATCGGAATGGAAGCCCATGGAGGACTGGCCGTCCGGATAGAAGTTGAGCAGGCAATTGTTGGGGCGAAAGCCCAGCAGCTGCTCGATCGGCCCGCACAGCTGCTCCAGCGCCTCGGGCATCGGCACTGCCGGGTAGGTGATCTGCGAGTAGTCGTAGGGCGCGCCGAAGCTGGCGGTCTTGCGTGCGCGCATGCGTTCATCCCAGAGCACGCTGTCCTTGAGGTGGTTGAACAGGGCGTCTGGGGCCGGGATGAAGTCAGGGAACAGATCGATTGCAGGTGGCGTCATGGGGCGGCTTCAAGTGCTAGAGGGACGAGCAGCGAGTCTAACCCGGTTACGGGCGCCCTCGCTGATCGGCATTGCGCCACCGAGCAATCAGCCGCCGTTGCTGCTCAGGATGCTCGCGACCTGACGCGGCTGGCAATTGAGGTAGGGCGAGGATTTCAGCCAGCGCTGGTCCGGATACCAGGAAAACATGAACTGGCCATCCTTGAGCTTGTCTATCACCTGGCGCGCCACCTGGGGTCGCACCGCCGGGCAGCCCTGGCTGCGGCCGATGCGGCCCTGGCGCTGGCTCCACAAGGGGTTCACGTAGTCGGCGGCATGGATCACGATGGCCCGGTCCCGGGCCCGGTCGTTGAAGCCGGGCTCCAGGCCGTCCATGCGCAAGGAGTAGCCGTGGGTGCCTTCGTAGCTCTCCTGGGTGCGGAACAGGCCCAGGCTGGATTGATAGCTGCCCAGGCGATTGGAGAACTGGGTGGCGAAGTTTTCCCCGGACTTCTGTCCGTGGGCCACCAGGTCGCGCAGCACCAGTTTTTTGCTGCGCAGGTCGAAGATCCACAGGCGCCGCGCGGTGGACGGTTGCGAGTAGTCGATCACCGCCAGGTGCCGGGCTTGTCGGGCACCACTGTTGACCGCGCATTGCATGGCGTTCAGGGCACTTTTCAAGGCCTGGGGATTGAGTTCCGGTGCGGCGTGAGCGAGGCTGCTGTACAGCGCGGGAGCGGGTTTGCTGGCGGCGAAGGAAGGACTGCAAAAGGCGCCCAGAGCGATAGTCGCCAGGCAGATTCGGCACAAGAAGTTCAACATGTTTAGAGCATCCCCATGATCACTTTGGCTCCTGACGTCCTGTCGTTCCCCCGGCAGTCTGGTCTATATGTTTAGATCCCAGGCCTGATTGTTCCCCATCTGCCGTAACGGTTGGCCAACGCACTGAAGGCCACGGATTGGAGTAAAGCAGTTGTTCAAAAAAACCGCATGTTACTTGAGCCTGTGCCTGCTCGCTGCGCCATTGGTCGCGCTGGCCGAGGACCCTGCGCTGGCGCCGGCCAGTGCGCTGCAACTGACGCTGACCCAGTTGGCGGTGGCTTGCCCGGCACTGAGTCCACGCCTGGATGCTTCCGCGCAACTGCTGTTGCAGGCGTTCTACCGCCAGAACGGCGAACAGCCGGTGTGGTCCGCCGAGCACCGGCTGGCCAGCTTGCAGGCGCAATTGGCCCAGGTGATCGATGACGGCCTGGACCCGGAGCGCTATCGGCTGCCGGTGAGCAGCGCAGCAGGGGATGAGCTGTGCACCGATATCGCGATCAGTCATCAGTACCTGCAAGCCTTGCAGGACCTGCACTACGGTCGCCTGTCACAGAGCCGCTTCGAGCCCTTGTGGCGGGCCCAGCCGCCGGCAGACGATCGCCAGGCGGCGTTGCTGGCGATGGCCGTGCCCGGGCTGGACAACCTCGCCGGCGCCTTCGATCAGGCCCGTCCGAACCTTGAGCAGTACCGCAACCTGCGCCAGGTCTATGCCCGTGAACGCCAGCAACCATTACCCAGTTGGCAGGCGGTAGCCGGTGGCCCGCTGTTGCGTCCGGACATGCAGGACAAGCGAGTCCCGGAACTGGCCCAGCGCCTGTACCTGGGCGGCTTTCTGCCAAGCCCCGAGGTCAGTGCCGATAATACCTTCAGCAGTGACCTGGTAAACGCGGTGAAAAATTTCCAGCTCAGTCATTCGCTGCAGGCTGATGGCGTGATTGGCGCGGGCACCCTCAAGGAGCTGAATATCAGCCCGGCCCAGCGCCGTGAGCAACTGCGCATCAACCTTGAACGCCTGCGCTGGCTGGCCCAGGATTTCGAACCCAATATCGTGTTGGTCAACGTCGCGGCCGCGCAACTGACCTTCTATCAGGACGATGCGGTGGTGTGGCAGACCCGCACCCAGGTCGGCCGAGCCGAGCGTCAGACCCCGCTGTTGAAGTCCCAGGTCACGCGCTTGACCCTGAACCCTACCTGGACGGTGCCGCCGACCATTCTCAAGGAAGACAAACTGCCGGAAATCCGCCGTGACCAGGGCTTCCTCAATCGTCAGAACCTGCAGGTGCTGGATGCCAATGGCCAGCCCTTGGCGCCCGAGGATGTCGATTGGGAGCGTCCGGGCAATATTCTTCTGCGCCAGGGCGCGGGCCCGCGCAACCCCTTGGGGCGCATCGCCATCCGTTTTCCCAATCCGTTCTCCGTGTACCTGCACGACACCCCGAGCCAAGCGCTGTTCAGCAAGGGGCCCCGTGCCTTCAGTTCCGGCTGCGTGCGGGTCGAACAGGCGCTGCAACTGCGCGACTGGTTGCTGAGCCCGGCGGAGCGACTGCGCACCAACGAACTGCTGGCCACCGGCCTGACCCACGAATTTCGCTTGGCCAGGCCGGTGCCGATCCTGCTCAGCTACTGGACGGTGCAGGCCGACAGCCATGGGCAACTGCTGTATGCGCCGGATATCTATGGGCACGACGAAGTCCTGTCCAGCGCCTTGGGCAGCAAGCTCCTGTAGCCGCGAGCTTGCTCGTGATGAACCGGTGAGCGTCGCATTCAATCGGCAAGCGCGGGTTCGCGAGCAAGCGTGTGCCTGTAAGAGGGCCGTGTCGCCGCGGTTTCAGGGCTGCGCGGGTGCGAGCTGGTCGTAGATCACATCCAGTGCCGGTCCAAGGTCGCCATCTCCCTGGGCGACGGCCTTGATTCCCTGGGGCAGCGGCAGCGATGGATCGCCATGCATGCCCAGCGGCGCTGGCAACGGCGTCACCTTGGCCGGCCGCTCATAGATCACCCGGCCTTCCTTGATTGTCTTGAGCACCTTGATCTCGCTCAGGTTTTCGGGCGCTTCGGTCAGCGGGTTGGCCGACAGCACGGCGAAGTCCGCCAGTTTGCCGGGGGTGATGGAGCCTTTGCGGTCCTCCTCGAAGTGCTGGTACGCCGACCACAGGGTCATGGCCTTGAGCGCTTGCAGAGGCGTTACTCGCTGCTCCGGTCCCAGTACATAGCCGCTGCGGGTGGTGCGATTGACTGTGGTCGCCAGCACCCGCATGGAGTCTGGCAGGGCCACCGGGGCATCGTGGTGGGTGGTGAACTTCAGGCCGGCCTTGAGCACCCATTGAGTGGGCGAGATGTTTTCTGCGCGCTCCGGCCCCAGCACCGATTGGCGGTGCCAGTCGCCCCAGTAATAGGTATGCATGGGGAACAGTGACGGGAAGATCTTCAGTTGCTTGAGTTCGGCCACCTGATCCTGGCGCAGGGTCTGGCCGTGGATCAGCACCGGGCGCACATCGACGCCGGGGTAGGCTTTTTCCGCGGCGCGCATCGAGCTCAGCAACTGGTCGATGGCCCGGTCGCCGTTGGCATGGGAGAGGATCTGCCAGCGATTGGCCAGGGCTTGCTTGTAAATGGTCAGGGCGTCGTCGTCCTTGACCACGCCGTAGCCGGCATAGCTGGCGTCCTGACCTTGAGGCGGCTTGAAGTAGGGTTGGCTGAGCCAGGCGGTCTTGCCCTGGGGCGAGCCGTCCAGGGTCAGCTTGACCCCGCCGATGCGAAAGTGCCGGTCATAGCTCACCGGTTGGTTGGTCGGGTGATACCAGGGCGCGACCAGCAGTTCCTTGGTGCCCGGGGTGAGGATGTCGGGGTAGGAAACAATGTCCGCCAGCAGCTTGCCGTCGCCAGCGGCCTTGATTGCGGTCTTGACCTGGTCCGGCGAGGAGCGGCCGTCCTGCAGGGTGGTGTAGCCATAGCTGATGTACAGCTGTTGCCCGGCGCTGAGCATGTCCACCGCCTGGTCGGCAGTGAGCTTGGGGAAGATCTTGATCAGGGCATTGAAGAAGGCGTTTTCCTCCAGTACGCCGTTGGGTTCCTGGCTGCCCTCGACCCGGCGGATCACCCCGCCTTCCGGGTCGGGGGTCGAGGCGTCGATCTTCGCCAGTTCCAGGGCCTTGCTGTTGAGCACCCCCAGGTGCGAAGACTGGTGGACGATGGCAATGGGCACGTCCCTGGACACGGCATCCAGGTCGTCCTTGGTCGGGTGCCGCTGTTCCTGGAGTTGGGAGTCGTCATAGCCAAAACCGAACAGCACGCCGAACTGCTTGGGGATCGGTGACTGCTGTTCGAAGTTGCGCAGGGTTTCCTGAAGCTTGGGGAGGGTGTCGTTGGTGCCGTCCGGCGGTGGCAGCAGGTTGGCGCTGGCGGCCTGGAAACCCACCATCGATACATGGCCGTGGGGGTCGATGAAGCCCGGCAGCAGGGTGGTGCCCTTGAGGTCGATCATCTGCGTGGTCGGACCTTGATTCTGCAGTACCTGTTTGCGCTCGCCCACGGCGAGGATCTTGCCGTCCTTCACCGCCACGGCCTGGGCATTGGGGTGTTTGTCGTCGAGGGTGATGATCGGGCCGTTGAACCAGATGGCGTCGGCCACCGGGGCGCCCGTGGCGGCCATGGCGCTGCCGCAGGCGAGCTGGATGGCGGCCAGGAGCAGGGTGAGAGAGGGTCGTGACATGACCTGTCTTCCTTGAAGGTATGAAGGAGGGCACAAGCCTAGACGCAAAGATGCGTCCCGAGGGAGAAGCTTGAGGTATCGTGTGCGGCCTTTTTTGCCTCTCGAGGGTCGTCATGCCATTGAACAAACGCCAGCAGGCCGCCATGGAGCGTCTACTGGCCGTCACCCTGACCGAGGCTTGCGAAAGCGCCAAGGCGCAGATCGAGGGTTTTGCCTGGCTGACCCACGAGGCGGATTACGCGGCCTTTCCCTCCAGCCTGGTGGTGGTCTGGGTCTTCGACACCCAGGCGCACAAGGAGCGCGCTCTGGACGCGGGCCAGGGCCCACTGATGATCGAGTTGACGGCCCGAGCGTTGAACGAGGCCCAGGTGTGCCTGGACTCATTGGCCGCCCATGTGTTCTTCGACAGCGAAGAACAGTGCCGCAGGGGCAACGCCGGTGATTGGGCGCAACGCCTCAAGCGCCTGCGTCCGGGGCGGGGTTGAGCCATGGCCAAGGAAATCGACAACCCCTGCATCGCCCTGTGCCAGCTCAGTGGCGACCTGTGCGTGAGTTGCGGACGGACCAAGGAGGACATCCGCAAATGGAAGCGCATGAAGCGCCCGGAAAAGATGGCCGCGGTGCAGCGGGCCAGTGCGCGGCTCAAGGCCTTGCAGAAAAAGAAGGGTTGAAGGCCGCTTCACCCCCCGCAAGGCAGATCAGGTGCCCGGTCAGGTGCCTGATCAGACCGTTTGCCGACGCATCGCCAGGATAGTGGTGCCGAAGAAGATGAAGGTCGAACCCACCACGCGATTGACCCACTTGGACAGCGCCGGGCGGGTCAGCACGCCCTTGGCCCGGGAGGCCAGCAGGGCGTAGACGCTGAGGGAGACCAGCGACAGCGCCATGAAGATCAGGGTCAGGATGAAGAACTGCGGCAGCAGCGCGGCGTGCTGGTCGATGAACTGGGGGAACAGCGCGGTGAAGAAAATCGTCGCCTTGGGGTTGGTGGCGGCGGTCAGGAAGGCCGACTTGAACAGCTTCAGGCGTGGCGGCGGGGCGAGCTTGTTGTGCTCGGCGCTGCTCGGGCTCAGGAGCTGGCTTTTGCTGAACAACTGCTTGGCGCCGAGGTAGAACAGATAGCCGGCGCCGACGATTTTCACCGCGTTGAAGACCCACTCGGAACTGGCGATCAGCGCACCCAGGCCGAGCATGGCCGCGGCAGACATGCAGAACAGCCCGCTGATATTGCCCAGTGACGACCACAGGGTCGATTTGGCGCCGTAGGCCACGCTGTTGTGCAGCGCCACCAGGGTGGCAGGGCCGGGGCTGGCAATGGCGATGGCCGCCACCAGGGTGTAGGTCAATATCGAGTGAGCATCCATGGTTCGGACTCGTGCTGCAGAAAAAGGGGGCTTGATTCTATAGCGGCGGTGGCCAGCTGTATGCCAGAAAATGAGGGGCTTGCAGGTCGTGGCGGGTGATCGAGGTTGCACCTTCGCAGGCGTATCGGTGCCTATTGTCAACCATTGCTGCAATCGATAGTTATCATCAAAAAGTGCAGGTTCCGTTTTTCCAGCAAAGGAGGAAGATGGCGCTTACACCGTGCTGGCTGCAGAAGGAAACACCCGATGAGAATCTCGACTCTATTGACCCTTGTGGTTGTCTTGATCGCGGGAACCGGTGCTTCTGCGACAGCCTTCGCCGCCGATGACATGTCCTGCCACTTCTTGCCCATGGCCGACAGCAGCGCCGATCTGCGGCACGCCCAGTCGGTAGGGTTGCTGTACAGCGAAAACACCCTCAATACCCTGGAGTACCTGGAGCACTACCACTCGGTGGCGCTGAACGGGGCGAAAAATGCCGGGCTCGACCCGCGCATCAGTGCCGCCTTTGTCGACAGCTCCGACCCGCAACGGGCGATCAACTGGTTGACGGCGTCGTTGCAGAAACACTTTGGTACCGTGACCCTGTATGACAGCCTCGATGCCGTGGTCCAGGCCCGGCCTGACGTGGTGGTCATGCTCGATACCTACAACCAACTGGTGACCAAGGCCAACCGCAAGGTGGAGGCGCGGTTCATCGCCAAGTTCTATGACGCCAACCTGCAATACATCGGCAAGGCCGAAGGCATTCAGGCCAAGGAGCTGCCTTCGGTCTGGGTCCGGGGCAAGGCGGCACCGGAAATTGCCGCGCAGATCAACCAGCAGACCGAGCTGCAGGTCAATGCGCTGAAGCAGTTCGACGCATCCCTCAAGGCGCTGGTGAGCCAGGGTGATGCTGGGCAGGTGGCGACCAACCAGTAAGGTCGCCATTGGCTGAAAAAAAACGCCCCGGTTGATCGGGGCGTTTGCGTTCATGGCCGGGCTCGAACCCTGACGGGGACTGGCCGGCCACTGTGGTCGGCAGGCCCTGTCTGGAGCCGGCGCCTCAAGGCGCGCCGAACATTGCAGTCCAGTAGATGCCCGCATCGCTTTTCGGGTCCACTGCATAAGCTGCACCCAGCTCGCGGTAGGCCGGGTTCATCAGGTTGGCGCAGTGCCCGGGGCTGGCCAGCCAGCCGTCCAGCACCTTGCGCGCGCTGTCCTGGCCGGCGGCGATGTTCTCGCCCACTTGTTGCCCGGCATAACCGGCCAGTTCGGCGCGATCGCCCGGGGTGCGGCCGTCATGGTCCTTGTGATCGAAATAGTTCTGGTTGGCCATGGCCCGACTGTGTGCTTCGGCGGTGCTGCCCAGGGTGGCGTTCCAGGCCAGCGGTGCGCTGGCGGCAAAGCTCTGGCCGCCGCATTGCCGGGGCTGGCTGCGGGCGCTGTTGATCTGTGCCAGCAATTGCTGGCCCTCGGCTTGCCAATCCCCGAGGCGGGCGGCCAGCAACGGCCGCGCGAGGACGATGCGCCACTGGTTGGCCTGGCGATTGACGCCGATATCGACGAACTGCGGGTCCAGCACCACCTGGCAGAAGCTCTCGCGCACTGCCTGCATCGCCGCCTGGGCGTCCCGGGGGCCGGAGAGGCTGATGGCCTGCACATTGACCATGGGATAGGCCGCCCGTGCCAGGGCCTGTTGCAGGTCACCGACGTTGTCTACGGGCAGGATCAGGCGCGGATCGCTGGCCAGTGGCGGCAGCTCCGAGGAGGCCTGGTTGGCGCAACGTTGCGGCTGGCTACGGTAGGCGTTGATCGATTCGATCAACTGCGACCGATCATCGGCCATGGCGCTGGCCGAACCCAGCAGGCCCAGCGCCAGAGCGGCGGCGGGCAAGAGCAATGGACGCAGGGGCATGAAGGTCTCCCGAAAAATGACAGCGCTCATGATGCACCCGGCGCCCGGGCTTTTCATCCGTGGGAAGATGAAATCGCTATTCACCGGCCGGTCTCAATAGAAGTCGAAGTACAGCGCCCATTCCCCCGTGTCGCGATGCTTCCAGAACATCAACTTGCCGCCGTCCACCACGTTGAGTCCGATCTTGGCGTCGGAGGCAATCTGCATCACGAATTCGAAACCGTCTCCGATATCGATCCCTGATTGGCAGTAGGACGGATAGCCCCCCAGCTTGTGTTCATAGCAGTGGCTGATCAGGTCGTAGTAACACTCGATCCGGCCGCTGCGTTCCAGTTCGAGAATGGCCTGCTCCACCTCATCGGGGATGCCGCCACCGTCCCACAGCGGAAAGTCCTCGGCCACGGCTTCGGCTTTGATTGGCATGGGTTTGAGGAAGGCTCCGGGAGCCACCAGCTCCTTGCGCACCAGCACCTCGTCGTCGCGGTATTCGCGGATCAGCCAGCGTTCACCCATGGGCTCCAGGGGTTCGGGAAAGGGGTTGGCGACAAACACGCTCAGCACCCGCACGCCTTTTAGCAGCGGGCTGTGAAAGGGCAGGCTAGGGAGATAGAGCTGGGCAAAGGGCAGCAGGGTTTCACCGGCGCGGTTGCGCGGCAACTCTTCGTCTTCGCGAAACAGAAAGACTCGGCCCAGCCAGCTTTCCTCATCGCTGTGAGTCGGACGAAAGCCGCCGGCACTGAACTTCACGGCTGGCTTGGCCAAGTGCAGCTGTATTTCCTGAATGTCCATACTCAGGCACCACGTCCATGAGCGGCGGCGGCCAACTGCTCTGTATCGACCCGAACAAATACCGAATCGCCAATGGCGGTCAGTACATCACCGGCATACACCTCACAGATCACCCGGCTCTTGCGCCCCACGTCGCCCTCGACCTTGGCCCGCAGGGTCAGGGGTACGCCCATGGGCGTGGGCTTGATGAACTTGATGCCCAGGTTGCCGGTGACGCAGTCGATGCGCGGCAGGCTGCCCGGTTCCCGTTGTTCGTTACGGTAGTGGTAGGCCATGGCGGTCCAGTTGGAGTGGCAGTCCACCAGCATGGCGATCAGGCCGCCGTAGACCAGGTCCGGCCAGCCGCAGTACTGGGATTGCGGCAGGTGCTCGGCGATCACATGCACGCCGTCTTCATGCCAGTGGCTCTTGATCTGCAGGCCGTGGTGGTTGCTGCTGCCGCAGCCGAAACAGACGCCCTCGGGGGCGGTGGTGTCTTGCAGGGAAGTCTCGTGCATGGTTGTTCTTCTTGTCCTTGACGATGGTCTGGCAGGTCTTGCAGTCGGCCATGATGCCTGTGCCATTGCTGACCGCCAAGGCTCAGTGCAGTGCCGAGGCGTAGCGACCGGCCAGCGTCTTTGTGACGCATTGATTGTGGCGAGTGTCGTAGGCTCTGTACGAAAACTACCTGCGCTTCGATCATGCTGCGCACTACGCGCCTTCGGCGCTACGTAGAAACAGGCTCGGAATGCTCATGTAGGTCCCTACACTCCGCTTCCTCGCCTGTTTTTGCCTTGCCTGATCTTTGCTCGGCAGCTTTCGTACAGACCCTGGTGCGTCGCGGTTTTTTCGAGGGCCAGGGCAGCCGCTCCGGCCAAGACAGGCTGATGCCGTAATGATATTCTTGCGCTGAATCGGTTCATCGTTTGTGCAGAAATACCTCCCCTATGCTTTGCTTCAAGTGGCCTGTTCGGGTCCTTGCAAGCGCGTGGGAGTGTCTGGGCAAACTCGCCGAATGCAATGTCAGGCAGTGTTCGTCTACCTCCTTTGGTTGACCCCGACCCTTCTTTGTCCTGCTGGCCCCGTGTAGACGGGTGTCAGTGTTGTGCGTCGAATCGAGTCCGGTGTCGGTGAAAGGAGTGGGGCGTTATTGCCCGTTGGTCTACGTCCCGTGACGTGTCCTGAGAAACAAGTGTCACTCAAGTAGCTGAAGCCAAAAACGACAAGAAGTCAGCGCCGGAGCGATATAAAACTGAGGTCGAGCCAGTCTCGTCGGCCTTGTGTGCCCACCCTCCAGTTCTTTTGAATGCGTTCATCCAGGACCTGCGAAATGCCTGTTTCGCAATGCACTGAGTTCGCAGGATCGAGGATGGGGCGGCGGATGGCGTTCTATCGTAGGTACTACAGAATGTTGAAGAAAGTGAACACGGCCCTGATCGGGCTGGCGATGTCGATAGGCCTCACGTCCGCGCACGCGGCTGAGCCGAAGAAAGTGGATGTGCTGCTGATCGGTGGCGGCATCATGAGTTCGACCCTCGGGGTCTGGCTCAATGAGCTGCAGCCCGATTGGTCCATGGAGATGGTCGAGCGCCTGGATGGCGTGGCTGAAGAAAGCTCCAACGGCTGGAACAACGCCGGTACCGGTCACTCCGCCCTGGCTGAGCTGAACTACACCCCGGAAGGCAAGGACGGCAAGATCGAGATCGCCAAGGCCATCGAGATCAACGAAGCGTTCCAGATTTCCCGCCAGTTCTGGTCGTGGCAGGTCAAGAACGGTGTGCTGAAGAACCCGCGTTCGTTCATCAACTCCACGCCGCACATGAGTTTTGTCTGGGGCGATGACAACATCAAGTTCCTCAAGGCACGCTACGAGGCCCTGCAGGCCAGCCCGCTGTTCAGCGGCATGCAGTACTCCGAAGACGCCGAGCAGATCAAGAAGTGGGTACCACTGATGATGGAAGGTCGTGATCCGGCGCAGAAGATCGCTGCGACCTGGAGCCCGATCGGCACCGACGTCAACTTCGGCGAGATCACTCGCCAGTTCGTCGCGCACCTGCAAGCCCAGCCGAACTTTGCTCTCAAGCTGTCCAGCGAAGTGCAGGACATCGAGCGCAATGAAGACGGCTCGTGGCGCGTGACCTACAAGAACCTCAAAGACGGTTCGAAAACCGAAACCGACGCCAAGTTCGTGTTCATCGGCGCCGGCGGCGGTGCCCTGCACCTGCTGCAGAAGTCGGGCATTCCCGAGGCCAACGAATACGCCGGCTTCCCGGTGGGTGGCTCGTTCCTGGTGACCGAGAACGCCAGCGTTGCCGAGCAGCATCTGGCCAAGGCCTATGGCAAGGCTTCGGTGGGCGCTCCGCCGATGTCGGTTCCGCACCTGGACACTCGCGTGCTGGACGGCAAGCGGGTCATCCTGTTTGGCCCATTCGCTACCTTCTCCACCAAGTTCCTCAAGGAAGGTTCGTACTTCGACCTGCTGACCAGCACCACCACCCACAACTTCTGGCCGATGACCAAAGTCGGTATCGAACAGTACCCGTTGGTGGAATACCTGGCCGGCCAACTGATGCTGTCGGATGACGACCGCTTCAACGCCCTGAAGGAATACTTCCCCAACGCCAAGCAAGAAGACTGGCGCCTGTGGCAGGCCGGTCAGCGCGTGCAGATCATCAAGCGTGACGAAGAGAAGGGCGGCGTGCTGAAACTGGGCACCGAGATCGTCGCTTCCCAGGACGGCAGCATCGCCGGCCTGCTGGGCGCTTCCCCAGGTGCCTCGACCGCCGCGCCGATCATGCTCAGCGTGCTGCAGAAGGTGTTCAAGGACAAAGTGGCGACCCCGGCCTGGCAGGAAAAACTGCACCAGATCGTACCGAGCTACGGCACTGCCCTGAACGACAGCCCTGAGCGTGTGGCCAAAGAATGGGCCTACACCGCCGAAGTGCTGCAACTGACCCCGCCACCAGCGGTCAAGGGCGCTGCACCTCAGGCTCCGGCCAGCATGGCCAAGCCAGAGAGCAACCCAGCGGCCGACATGGCGCTGTAAGCCTCGGCCCCGTCCGCGTTCGTCGGATGGGGCACAGCGGCTGCCACCGTGCAGCCGTATCTTGCATGGGTTGCGGCGATATCCCTGATGTCGTCGCAACTTGCCGGCCTTGCCGGTGCCTCTGAAGCAGCATCTCCGTATCTTTCTCAACGAGGCTTGAGCCCGACTCGAGCAACTTGTTGGCTGCCTGTGCCTTGCCATGACGCGGTATGATTGCCGCGCCCGCCGTTGCGGGCACGCCTCAACCCTCGGAGTCACTGCCTCGATGTCCAGCATCACCCTGTTCCAAGCCCCGCCGCCCGAAGCCATCCAGAGCCAGATCCAGCAAATGGTCGTGGACTACATCACCGACATCAGCGCGGTGGCCATTGCCCCGAGCAACCCGCTGTACAACCTGTACCAGTACGGCGTCGGCTACGAAGTGCACCTGTACCTGCAGGCCATGGACGGTTCCCGGGGGATCGCGGTAGAGCTGGTGGTGGCCACCGACACTCAGGACCCTGAGCAGGTGCTGGGCTTCACCCTGTACCTGCCGCTCAAGGACGATCCCCAGGCCTGTGCCGTGGCCTATATGGCGGTGCGGCAAAACCATCGGCGCCAGGGCATTGCCCGGCAGATGCTGGAGGCGCTGCGTGCCCGCTATCCCCATGCCGAGCTGGCCTGTCACGTGGCCAAAGTGGAATGTTTCGAGGCCCTGGGCTTTCAGCTGCTGGGCGCCCGCGGTCCGCAAGTGCTGATGAACACCCGGGACCATGGCAGCGATGGCTTGCTGGCGGTATTGGACGTGGCGCCGATCTACCAATCGGTGGAAGTGCGGCAGATTCACACCTACCTGCTGGCCCAGCACGGGCGCAAGGCCATGCTGGAAGCGGAGAAGAAGCGCGACCGGCATCTGGACCAGATGACCCGGCAGGCCCAGGCCCTGGTGCGCGAGCGCCTGGGTGAGGCGGCGCTGTACAACGCACGGCCCCCACAGTTGATCTCCTGAGCGCGCCTGCTTGTTTTCGCGAGAGGGCTTGGCTAATCTCGCGAAAACACGCAAAAACGGGCAAGAACATGCAAAACCTGCACCCGGCAGCCGAGCTGCCCTCCCTGCGTCGACAAAAGATCCTTCTGCTGCTGGAGCGCGACGGCAAGGTCATGGCCGCTGAGCTGAGCCGGCACTTCGCGGTTTCAGAAGACACCATCCGCCGCGACCTCGCCGAGCTGGATGCCAATGGCCTGGTGCAGCGGGTGCACGGCGGTGCGCTGCCGCGACCCAAGGACAGCGGCAAGGACTACTTCACTCGGGTCGGCGAAACCAACGAGGCGAAACTGCGTCTGGCGCAGTTTGCCGTGCAATGGGTGCGGGACGGCCAGACGGTGCTATTCGATTCCGGCTCCACCACCTTGCACATCGCCCAGTCCCTGCCGGCCGATATCCGCCTGACCGCAGTCACCGCTTCGCCAATGATTGCCGTGGCCCTGGCCGAATACCCTGGGGTCAAGGTGATTCTCGTGGGCGGCCAGCTCAATCCGGCAACCCTGTCCGCCAGCGGGCATGAAGCACTGCGGATGATCCAGGGGATCAAGGCCGACCTGATGTTCACCGGGGTCTGTGCGATTCACCCGGAGATCGGCATCAGCTCCCTGCATTTCGATGAAGTGCCGATCAAGCAGGCGATGTTCGACAGCGCCGCCGAAGTCATTGCCGTGACCACCGCCGACAAGCTGGGCGCCATGGAGCCCTTTGTGGTGGCGCCGTGCAACCGCCTGCAGCGGCTGGTGACCGAGCAGGAGGTGCCGGAGGTGGATATCGAAGGTTATCGCCAGTTGGGGATCGAGGTATTGCTGGTCTGAGCCGCCCCAGGATGGCCTGCGGACGGCTCAACGGGCTGTCAGTTCTTGAACGCCGAGTGCTTGCGCCCCTGGTCGAAGAGGGCAAACACCATCACCAGCACGGCGGCCACCGCGAGAATGATCACCACACCGTCGGTGGAGTGGGTGGCCGAGGCAGTGACCAGGGACAGGGCGCCCAGTGGCGCCAGGCCGCCGGCAATCGCGGTGCCGATCTCGCGCCCGGTGCCGAAGCCCGAGGAGCGGGTCGCGGTGGGGAACTGGCGGCTGAGGAACGAACCCTGAGGCGCGAACATCATCGGTGCCAGGATGCCGGTGCCGACGCCGATGGCGATGTAGATCATCAGGCTCTCGCCGGTATTGAGCAGGGCCAGGAACGGGTAGGCGAACAGCAGCGAGAACACCCCGCCCAGAATCAGCACGGTCTTGCTGCTCCACTTGTCGCAGAGCCAGCCGAAGAAGGGCACGGCGACGATGGCGATCAGGCTGGCGATGGTCACCGACAGTGAAGTGACGTGCACATCGACATTCTTGTACTGGGTCAGGTAGGCCAGGGAAAAGGTCTTGAAGATGTAGCTCAGGGCGTTGTAGCCAATGGCGACGAAGAACACCACCGCCAGGCCCTTGAGGTCGTTCTTGAACAGTGCCTTGAGGGGCGAGGGCTTGGCCTTCTGGCTTTCCTTGCTCAGTTCCTTGAACTCCGGGGTTTCCGGAATGCTGTTGCGCACCCACAGGCCGACCGCCACCAGGACGATGCTGCACACGAAGGGAATGCGCCAGCCGCCGGCCAGCAGGAAGTCGTTGCCGTTGATGGTCAACAGGTAAATGGTCAGCGACGACAGCAGCAGGCCCAGGTTCAGCCCCAGCGCCGGCCAGGCACCTTGGCTGCCGCGTTTGCCTTCGCTGGCGTGTTCATAGGAGGTGACCGCCGCGCCGGAGAGTTCGGCGCCGGCCCCCAGGCCCTGGATGATGCGGATCGCCACCAGCAGGATCGGTGCCCAGATGCCGATGGAGGCGTAGCTGGGAATCAGGCCGATCAGTGCGGTGCACACGCCCATCAGGCAGAAGGTCAGCACCAGCACCTGCTTGCGGCCGAACTTGTCCCCCAGGTAGCCGAACAGGATGCCGCCGAAGGGACGGGCGATAAAGCCGATGGCAAAGGTGGAGAAGGCCATCAGCGTGGCGCTTTTCGGGTTGCTGTTATCGAAGAAGATCTTCGAGAAGACGATGGCCGCCATGGTGGCGTAGAGGTAGAAGTCGTACCACTCCAGCATCGAGCCGAAGATGGTGGCCGCCGCGACCTTGCGCAGGCGTTTCTTGGTTTGTTGTGGGGTTTCCGCTGCAGTAATGCCGGTTTCAACTGCGGTCATTGTGTACATCCTCTTGGATCATTGTATTTATTGTCGAGTTGACGCGGGTCTTGCTCGGTGTGCCCCAAAGGGACTGCCGAGGGGTATTTCGGCGGCACGGGGCCCCGCAGACAGCGCTGCGGCGCTGTGCAACAAGGCGTGCCGCGTCTGTGTTTCAGTCGGTCTGGAAAATCTTGTCGGCAATCATCGAACCAATGGGAATCGCCGACGTGGCGGCGGGCGAGGGCGCGTTGCATACGTGCAACATGCGTGGGGTCTGGGCGAACAGGAAGTCGTGCACCAGGCTGCCGTCACGCATTACCGCCTGGGCGCGAATCCCCGCCTCGTAGGGCAGCAGGTCGGAGACTTCCAGGGACGGGCAGTACTTGCGGCACTGCTCCAGATAGCCGGACTTGAACAGCGAGTTCTTCATCTCCGTGGTGCCGGAACCCAGGTTCTGCCAGATGGTTTTCCAGAACCCGGGGAAGCTGGCGTACTGCGCCACGTCGCGCCAGTTGATGGAGAACTTCTTGTAGTTCTCCCGGCCCAGGCCCAGCACCGCATTGGGGCCGACGGTGACGCTGCCGTCGATCATGCGGGTCAGGTGCACGCCGAGGAATGGCAGCTCCGGGTCGGGGATCGGGTAGATCAGGTGATTGACGATGTTGTTCTTCGAGGCCGGCAGGCGGAAGTACTCGCCGCGGAAGGGGATGATCTGGTGGTCGATCTTCACCCCGGCCAGGGTCGCCAGGCGATCCGATTGCAGGCCGGCACAGACCACCAGTTTCTTCGCCTGCCAGCTGCCGCTATGGCTGTTGACCGTGACGCTGTCGGCGTTTTCCTGGATCGCGGTCACGGTCTGGCTGAGGCAGATTTCACCGCCGTCGCGGCGGATCACCCGGGCCATGGTTTCGCAGACTTCGCGGTAGTCGACGATGCCGGTGGCGTCGAGGAACAGCCCGCCGAGGCCGACGATGTTCGGCTCACGCTCACGCAGTTGCTCGGCGTCCAGGCGCTCCACCTTCAGGCCGTTCTGTTGTGAGCGCTGGTACAGGGCTTCCATGCGCTGCACTTCCAGGGCGTTTGACGCTACCAGCACCTTGCCGCAGACCTCGAACTTGATCCCGTGCTCGCTGCAGAACTGCTTGGTGGCCTCGGCGCCGCGCTTGCACAGGTCGGCCTTGAGGCTGCCCGGCGCATAGTAGATACCGGCGTGGATCACCCCGCTGTTGTGCCCGGTCTGGTGCTTGGCCAGGACATTTTCCTTTTCCAGGATCACCAGCGAGGCGCCCGGCTGGCGCTTGAGGATCTCCATGGCCGTGGCCAGTCCGACGATGCCGCCGCCGATGATGCAAAAGTCATAAATCATGGTTCTGGGTACCTTGGATCAAACGGTTTCAAGTCTGGTTATCAGGTTGTCAGACTAAGTATTCCGATAAAAAACCGCAGGCTAGCGCTTGCGGCTTGAAGCGTGTTGCAGTTGTTAGTCGAGGGTTGGCAGCTCCAGGCCCAGGCGCTTGGCCGCGGCACGCAAGTGAGCATCGGCACAAGCGGCGGCGGCCTGGCGATCACCGGCGGCAATGGCCTGGTACAGCGCCTGGTGTTCCTGGGTGGCATCGGCGGAACCGCCGACCTGGCGCCGCGCCGAGTTTTCCCAGGCGGCCTTGCGGGCGCTGGTTAGCTGGCTGCGCAGAAAATCATGGAAGGCCACGAAGTAGTCGTTCTTGCTGGCCTCGGCGATGGCCCGGTGAAACTCTACGTCAGCCAACCCCGCGGCTTCGAAATCGCTGCGCTTGTCGTGCATTTCCTGCAGGGCTTGCTGCATGCGCTGCAGATCGGCGGCATCGCGGCGCTGGGCGGCAATCGACGCAGCCTGGGTTTCGATCCACAGGCGCATCTCGAACATCTGCGCCAGATCTGGCAGGCGGCCATCGGCCTGGGGGAAGCGGAACACCGTGCCGGCAGGGGTCTTGGAAATGTACGACCCCAGGCCGCGCCGGGCGATCAGCACGCCATCGGCCTTGAGCTGGGCAATGGCTTCGCGCACCACCGAGCGGCTGACATTCAGCTGCTCGGCCAGTTGCTGCTCAGTGGGCAGGCGCGACTCGGGAGCCAGGCGGCCGGAGTCGATCTCGGTACGGATCGCATTGACCACACGCACAACGAGAGAGTCGGGACGCTGGAGTTCAAGCATGGAGAAACCTTGGTAGTCAGGTTGTCAGACAATAGCCGCTGGGAATTTTTGCTGTCAAGAAAAACCCACAGCTCAGCGCTATCGCCGGCAGTTGGGACTAAGGCTCCGAGTCCTCAGGCACTCCTTGCAATCGCTCACAGAAGCTTCGGGTCGTCCACGTTCTGTTCGCGTAGAAAGCGGGTGGGATTCACTTTGGGGCCCATTAGCAGTTCGAGGTGTGAGGTTCGCGAGCGGTGGCAAAAGTGGTCTGCTCTTTGCGATTGAAATGGACTGATAAAACCCTCCATTCAAACCATAAGCTGGCGCTCCTCACCATCCAGGGGTTGACGTCTGGAGTGGGTTTTCAAAAGGAGAGTGCAATGAGTGATCAACAACACGCAGTGACGATACGGCCGATCCAGCCTGGCGATTATCAGCAGTGGTTGCAGTTGTGGCTGGCGTATCAGGACTTCTATCAGGTGACGCTGGATGAGCAGGTCAGTGTGGTTGCCTTCGAGCGTTTCTGCGATCCGCAAGAGCCGGTGTTTTCCGCGGTGGCGGTGCAGGGTGAGGAGCTGATCGGTTTCGTCAACTCGGTGTTGCACCGTTCGACCTGGGCGGTAACCGACTTCTGTTATCTGGAGGATCTGTATGTCGCTCCGGCAGTGCGGGGCAGTGGTGCGGGGAAACTGTTGATCGAGTGGGTGCAGGCCTTTGCCCGGGAACAGCGGTGTGGGCGGTTGTATTGGCATACGCAGGAGAGCAACAAGCGTGCGCAGAGGTTGTATGACTGGGTGGCGCAGAAGCCGGGGGTTATTGAGTATCGGATGGGGTTGTGAGGCGGGGCGGGGGCTTTGGGGGTTTTTTGGGGGGCATATCCGTTGCTGCGGTCACGGCCACTTATGGTTTCGCTCTTACAGCGAGTCACTTTGAAAAGCCCAAAGTAACCAAAGGCTCCTGCCCCTCCACTCGGTGCCTCGCCTAGGCTCGGCATGCCCTCACTCCGGCATTGATCCGTGGGCCGCCGCCACCGGCCATCCATGGCCGGGTGGCGGCTAACCCGGCATCCCTGCCGGGTTACCCACGGATCAATGCCTGCGTTCGGCCATCGTGGTTAACGGGGCGTTCAGATCAAGATCAAGATCAAGAGCGCGACGGCGGCCTTGCGGCCGGCCTGAAGATGGAGTGGGGCGTCCCTCCCACCACCTCCCGTAGGAGCTGGCTTGCCAGCGAAGGCGTCCGCCCTGACGCTGCATGACTCACGGGCCTCTTCGCCGGCAAGCCGGCTCCTACGGACAGCGCGTAACACGCGCTTGGCTCTGGCTCTGGCTTTTGATCTTGATCTTCAGGCCCCTTCCCAGCCGGCCGAGCGTAGGCGTTGCGTAGGGGGCAGCTCGGCAGGGATGCCGAGCTAGCCGCCACCCGGCCATGGATGGCCGGTTGGCGGCGGCCCCCGGAGCAATGCCGGAGAGAGGGAACCCCGAGCCCCAGCGAGGGGCCCATGGAGGGGCAAGCGTTTTTGGTTCCTTTTTAGGCGTTTGTAAAAAGGGACTCGCCGTAAGGGCGAAACCCTAAGTGGCCGTGACCGCAGCAACGGATATGTACCCCGTCCCCCTCGCCGTAAGGGCGAAACCATAGGTAGCCGCACCCGCAGCAACGGATATGTACCCCGTCCCCCTCGCCGTAAGGGCGAAACCATAGGTAGCCGCACCCGCAGCAACGGATATGTACCCCGTCTCCCTCGCCGTAAGGGCGAAACCATAGGTAGCCGCACCCGCAGCCACGGATACATCACCCTTCCCAGCAGCGATGGCCCCTCTATTCCCCCTGACGAAACACCAGCGCCTTGAGCCCACACTGCGGATCGGCATCGGGAAACTCTGGCGGGTTCTCCAGCCGCTGTTCAAAACGCAACCCCGGCGCTGCCTCGGCCATGCCCTCCAGCAGA
Source organism: Pseudomonas sp. B21-059 (assembly GCF_026016285.1). Lineage (NCBI taxonomy): Bacteria > Pseudomonadati > Pseudomonadota > Gammaproteobacteria > Pseudomonadales > Pseudomonadaceae > Pseudomonas > Pseudomonas sp. B21-059. The sequence goes on from NZ_CP087201.1 coordinate 2,693,966, forward strand.
AACTCCACGGTAAATGCCGGGTCGTTCATGCAGGCCAGCACGCAGCCGTTGGCTGTCAGCAACTCCGGCAAGCGCCGCAGGACCCGGGCATAGTCCTTGCCCAGGACAAAGCTGCCTTTCTGGAACGATGGCGGATCAATGATCACCAGGTCGTAAGGGCCGCCTTGCTTGACCTTGCTCCAGGACTTGAACAGGTCATGGCCGAGAAAGCTCACCCGGCTGGTGTCGTGGCCATTGAGCCGGTGGTTGTCGCGGCCACGGCTCAGGGCCGCTCGGGACATGTCGAGGTTGACCACTCGCTCGGCACCGCCAGCGATCGCTGCTACCGAGAAGCCGCAGGTGTAGGCGAACAGGTTGAGCACGTTCTGGCCCCGGGCATGGGCCCGCACCCAGTTGCGCCCGTAGCGCATGTCGAGGAACAGCCCGTTGTTTTGCTTGCTGCCCAGGTCCACCTGGTAGCGCAGGCCTTCCTCGGTGATGGTGCAGGAATCCACCGGCTGGCCCAGCAGCCATTCGCCATGGCTGTCGGGCAGGTAGCGGTGTTGCAGCATCAGGCTGCGGGCGCCGCTGGCGGCCCATTGTGCGGAGTTGCCCAGCTCCACCAGCAGCAGCTTGAGGGCCGCGAGTTGTTCAGGCTCCGGCGCCTTGAACAGGGACACCAGCAGTACCCCTTGCAGCCAGTCCACGGTCAGTTGCTCCAGCCCCGGCCAGCAGCGGCCGCGGCCATGGAACAGGCGCCGGGTTTCGGTGGGCGCGGTGGCCAGGGCGGTTAGCAAGTGCTGGTTGAGGGTGGCGAGGGCTTGAGGGGTCATCACGGTAACCGGCGATTTTCGGGGGCGGCATTTAACCACAATTGCCGGCGTCCGGCGCTCAGTCGATGTACTGCGCTCGCCCCGTGGCGCGCCAGTGTGCAAGTCGCTCGTCCATCACCGATGCCAGCCGGTCGTAGTTGCTCCAGCTGTTTTCCACCCGGTAGATGGTGCCCGGCTCGGGGGCCAGGATCTGTTCGTAGTCGCTGGAAAACCGACCGCTGTCCCGCCCCTTGTAGTAGGCCAGGGCAAAGGCATTGCCTTCGTCGTTGAAATCGCCGTCGCTGAGCTTTTCATCCAGTATCCGCAACAGGAACTCGCGGCCATCGAGGGTGCGGGCCTGGACTTGGCGGATCTCCTCTTCGACATCGTCTAGCAGCTCCTCGCTGGCAAAGTCGTTGATCAGCATCCAGGCCAGGAACAGGCCGATGTGGGTGGCTCCGGCCGTGGTAGGCAGGTCGCCGGGAAAGTCGCCGCCGTAGTGCCAGGAGGCGTCGTCGTATTTCATGGGGGCAGGTCCTGAAAGGTGAGAGGGGCGTGCAAGTTGCAGGGGCGTCACAGAATCGCGTTGGTCCATTTCGGGGTGCCGGCCAGGCGCCGCTTGACGCTGTCGATGCGCCATTGCCCCGCGACCCGTTTGACCAGGAAGCGATGCTCGTAGCACAGCGCCCGGGAGGCTGGATCACGCATCAGCACTTCGGCCTCGGCGGGCTTGAGCAACTGGCAGCCCAGTAGTTGGTCGGCCTCGGAGTAGGTTGTGGGGTAACCGTAGGAGGCTCGGGGATAGGCCCGCGGCCGCAGGGTGCAGAAACGTTCGAGGAGCTGTTGCGGTTCGGCCCAGAAGGCCGCGTCGACAGCCTCGTGGCCCAGGGCATTGCCCCGTTGTTCCCAGGCCTCCAGCGCCAGGGTATAGGCCCGCACCTGGGTGACCGGATCGCCACTGTTGTCATCGCCTGCTGCCAGTGGCGGCCAGGGCAGGGAAGGGGCCGCTGCGGGCGCTGGCGGCGCTCCGGCACCGGCCTGCGCCAGCTGTTGCATGATCTGGGTATGGCCCTTCTCTTCGGCCAGGGACCAGGCATTGCGCTGCTGGAAGTCCAGGCGCAGCGGATCGGCGCCGGCTTTGAGCAGCAAGCTCAGCATTGCCTCGTGCCCGGCCTGGGCGGCGTTCATCAGGGCAGTGCGTTGCAGTTCGGGGCTGGCGTGTTCGAGCGCTGCGCCATGGGCGATCAGCAACTCGGCCATGGCGGTATCACCTTGGCTGGCGGCCCAGGCCAGGGGGCTGTAGCCCAGCGCTTTGCACGGTTGCTGGACATTCGCGCCGCGTGCCAGCAGCAGCGCCACGGCCGGCTGGTGCCCGGCGATAGTGGCGGCCAGCAGGGCCGTGCGGCCGGTGCCCTTGTGCTGCCATTCAAGGTCCGCGCCAGCATCAAGGAGGCGCTCGATGGTCGCGAGATCGCCGCGTGCGGCGGCTTTTTCCAGTAGGTGAGACAAGGTCGAGAATCCGTTCGGTCAGGGTAGAAACGCCGCGGCATGGTAACGCTCCATGCTGCGTTTTTGCCACGCCCGATACGCCCCGCATCGCCGTTCTGGCAGGCCAGTCGCGCTGGGCTATGTTGCGATACGGGATGCTGGGTGCGGCCCGGGTCATTGCGAGCGTCGCTGGCGGGGACTGGGGTGAGGGGCGATCAATGACCGTTAGCGCCGGCCCGGCCACCGGAGTAATCCTGTGGCGGGCGGGGGTGTTCATGGACGCCTTCCGAAGGCTTGCGTAGGATGGCGCGTTCGCGTTCTACGCCGTTGCAGCCAGCGCTGCAGCCTCCCTTGCCAACAGGAGCCCGTGATGTTCAAGGCCATTGTGATCGACAAAGACACTGCAGGTTATCGCGCCCATCTGAGCCAACTGGAGGAGGTGCAACTGCCTGCAGGCGATGTCACGGTGCGGGTGGCCTACAGCACCCTGAACTACAAGGACGGCCTGGCGATCACTGGCAAAAGCCCGGTGGTGCGGCAGTTTCCCATGGTCCCCGGAATCGACCTGGCAGGCACCGTCGAAGCCAGCAGCCATCCGCGCTTTCGCCCGGGGGAGCAGGTGCTGCTCAATGGCTGGGGCGTGGGCGAGAGCCATTGGGGCGGGCTGGCGCAGAAGGCCCGGTTGCAGGGTGACTGGCTGATCCACCTGCCAGAAGCCTTCAGCGCGCGCCAGGCCATGGCCATCGGCACTGCCGGCTACACCGCCATGCTGTGCCTGATCGCCCTGGAACGCAGCGGCCTGACCCCCGAGCACGGCGAAGTGCTGGTCACCGGTGCCAGCGGCGGTGTCGGCAGCTTTGCCATCAGCCTGCTGTCGCGCCTGGGCTACTCGGTGATCGCCGCCACCGGGCGGCCGGAAGAGGCCGACTACCTCAAGGCGCTGGGGGCCAGCCGTATCATCGAGCGCGCCGAACTGTCCGAGCCGGGACGCCCGCTGGCCAAGGAGCGCTGGGCGGCGGCCATCGATTCGGTGGGCAGTCACACCCTGGCCAACGTCTGTGCCGGCACCGCCGCCGATGGTCTGGTGGCTGCCTGCGGGTTGGCCCAGGGCATGGATTTCCCGGCTTCGGTGGCGCCCTTCATTCTGCGGGGAGTGAGCTTGCTGGGGATCAACAGCGTGACCCGTCCCTACCACGAACGGGTGCATGCCTGGGAGCGCCTGGCTGCCGAGGTGGACCAGCAGCACCTGCAGCGGATCACTCGCGAAGTGGGCCTGGAAGAGGCGTTGACCGTCGCCCGCGAACTGCTCGACGGCAAGGTCCGCGGGCGGGTGGTGGTGGACGTCAACCGCTGATATAAACCTCGGGCCGCTGCGCTGCCGGAACGTCGCGTGCGGCCTTCATTGCTGCACCTTCCAGGACCGACGCGAGCCCCGTGCCACGGACTGCTTCGCGGCCCTTCGTCCTCTTGATCCGAGGTTGCCTGCCCCATGTCGATTCCCGCCCAGCGCCCGCTTTGGCAGGTGTACCTGATCTTCCTCATGCCCATGGTGCTGTCGAACTTCCTGCAGTCGTTCTCCGGCACGCTCAATGGCATCTACATCGGGCAGATGCTGGGGACCCAGGCGTTGGCCGCGGTGTCGGGGATGTTCCCCATCGTGTTCTTCTTCATTGCCCTGGTGATCGGCCTGGGCGCGGGGGCCTCGGTGCTGATCGGCCAGGCCTGGGGCGCCCGGGAGCTGGGCACGGTCAAGGCGGTGGCCGGCAGCACCTTGCTGCTGGGCGCGCTGATCGGGTTGTTGGGGGCGGTGCTGGGCATGCTGTTTGCGCGGCCGGCGTTGCAGGGCCTGGGCACGCCCCTGGATGTGCTGGACGAGGCGGTGGGCTATGCCCGGGTGATGATGCTGATCATGCCGCTGCTGCTGGTGTTCGTGCTCTTTACCCAGTTGCTGCGCGGTGTCAGCGATACCCTGTCGCCGCTGCTGGCGCTGATCGTGTCGACCCTGGTGGGCCTGCTCCTGACCCCGGCGCTGATTCGCGGCTGGCTGGGCCTGCCGCCGATGGGCATCCAGAGCGCGGCGTTCGCCGGGCTGGTGGGCAATATCCTGGCCATGGGCTTTCTGGTCTGGCGCCTGAGCGGTCGGGCCCATCCCCTGGCGCCGGATCGGGCGCTGTTCGCGGCGATGAAGCTGGACCGGGCGATCCTCGGCAAAGTGCTGCGCATCGGCCTGCCGACCGGGGTGCAGATGGTGGTGATCTCGCTGTCCGAACTGGTGATCCTGGCCCTGGTCAACCGCCACGGTTCCCAGGCTACGGCGGCTTATGGCGCGGTGACCCAGATCGTCAACTATGTGCAGTTTCCGGCGCTGTCGATCGCCATCACCGCGTCGATCCTCGGGGCTCAGGCCATCGGCGCCGGGCGCCTGGAGCGCATCACCCCGATCCTGCGCACGGGCCTGGCGATCAACCTGTGCCTGACCGGGGCCCTGGTGCTGCTGGGCTACCTGATTTCCCACTGGCTGCTGGGGCTGTTCATCATCGACCCCACAGCCCTGGTGCAGGCCGAACACCTGCTGCACATCATGCTCTGGAGCATCCTGGTGTTCGGCTTCCAGGCGGTGGTGGGCGGCATCATGCGCGCCAGCGGCACGGTGCTGATGCCGGTGGCGATCTCGATTTTCTGCATCCTTGGGGTGCAGCTGCCGATGGCCTATCTGTTGGACGCGCACTTCGGCCTGCAGGGGGTATGGATGGCGTTCCCGGTGGCCTACCTGAGCATGCTGGTGCTGCAGACCGGCTACTTCAAGCTGGTCTGGCGGCACAAGCAGATCCAGCGGCTGATCTGAGGCCGTTGCCGCTCAGGCGCTGCGGGGCGAGCCTCGGCCAAAGCCGTTGACCACGATGTACAGCAGCGGGCCGATGGAGACGAAGACCGCCGTCAGCAGCAGGTAGGGCAGCACCGACAGCGCCGAGCGGCCCCGGGCCCGGGCGTCTTGCAGCATCCACAGTCCAGCCAGCAGCGCCATCAAGTACAGGTCGATGACCACCTGCGCGGTGTCGGGTTGCGACAGCAGTTGCACGCCGAATTGCAGCAGCGACTGCTGTGCCTGGAGCAGGGTGAACAGGGTGTAGGCACTGAAGGCCAGCAGGGTCAGCAGCGCGAGGTAGGGACGGGGCATGGTGGGTTCCTTGAGCCGGGAGGTGATCAGTCGTTGCACGGGGAGCGTTGCCGGCCCAGGTCCAGCATCAGGTAGAGCAGGCCGGTGGCACCGCAGGCGAAGATCAGCGTTTGCGACAGCAGCGAGTCGAAGAGGTACAGCGGGTGCTGCTGAAGGTTGTAGTGCAGCCCGGCGTGAACCACGGCAAAGGCGGCCAGCAGTTGCCGGCTGGTCCGGCGCATGGCCTGGCGCGGGTGCCCGATCAGCCACATCAGTGCGACGCACAGCGGTACATGCAGCGCAATGAACCACTGCTGGCCCAGCGCCGGATCGAGGTCGCGCAAGCCATACAGCAGGCGCCACTCGGCTTGGGCCACGGCGTCCAGTTCATGGCCGGCGAACAAGGCCAGGCATAGGCGCCAGAGTGTTTTTCTCACCGTTAAACTCCTTGAACTACGGGGAGCGAACAGGCTAAGTGGCAACCCCCGGGCCACTCAATGACCTCCCAGGTCATAGACAGGCGTGGGGCACAAGCGCTCAGCTGGGCGGCACCGGACGACAATCACCTTCAAGGAATGAGTAGCAATGAGCGACAGCGAACAGGCTCCTGAGCCAGGCACCTCGAGGGTGATCCGTGAAGCACGGCCCGACGATGTGCCGGCCATGCTCGGCTTTGATGCCTACGCACAATCCCATGCCAGCCGGGGCCAGGCGCTTCGCGAGGCGGTCGGGCGGGGCCAGGTGTGGGTTGAGCTGGCGTGCGACAGGATCGCCGGCTATGTGCTGCTCAATCATGATTTTTTCGATCAGGGGTTCGTCTCCCTGGTGGTTGTGGCGCCCGGGCAACAGCGTCAGGGGGTGGCACAACGGCTGCTCGCCGCCGCCGAGAAGGCTTGTCGGACGAGCAAGCTGTTCACTTCCACCAACCGTTCCAATCGGGCGGCCCAGGGGCTGCTGGCCAAGGCCGGATTCCGCCCCAGCGGGGTGGTCGAGAACCTGGACGAGGATGATCCCGAACTGATCTTCTTCAAGCCTGTTCGCTGAGTTGTCCGCCAACGGCTAACCCACCCAAAGGATGATGGAACCCGATGATTGAACCCCTTGGACGCGTTCCCGCGCCAGCGCTGCCGGTCGGCGCGCAACTGCGCCAGCTGCGGCGCCAAGCGCGCTTGAGCCAGCTGGATCTGGCGTTGCAGGTGGGCATGTCGCAACGGCACCTGAGTTGCGTCGAGACGGGCCGGGCGCAGCCCAGCCCGGCGCTGCTGCATGGCTTGCTGAGCACCCTGGATACCCCACTGGAAATACGCAACCGGGTGTATCTTGCCGCCGGCTATGCCCCCCGTTATGCCGCCTTGCCATTGGACGATCCGGGCCTGGAGCCGGTGCGCGCCGCGCTGATGCACCTGCTCCAGGCCAACAACCCGGCGCCGGCCATTGTCATCGACAGCGGTTGGCAGGTACTGGCCGCCAATCGCGCCACCACGGCCTTGTTCGGGCTTTTGGGACTGCCGCCGGCGGCGCTGGAGCAAGGTTTCAATCTGCTGGCGAGCCTGCTGCTGCCCGGTGGTTTTGGTGACTGCCTGATCAATGCCGAAGAGATCCGTCAGGTGGCTTGGCAGCGGGCGGCCCGGGAGGCGGCGCAACAGCCAGGGCTGGCGGCGCTGCTGGCGAGCCTGCCGTGCCCCGGCGAGGTAGCGGGTGCTGCAAGCCTGGCCACGCCGTTGCTGCTGACCCGGGTGCGCGGGCCCACGGGGGAACTGCGTTTTCTTTCCACCTTCACCACCTTTGGCATGCCCCAGGACATCACTGTGGCGTCATTGCGCATCGAGCACCTGATCCCCGCCGACCAGGCCACCTGGCAGGCGCTGACCCAGGCCTGCGAGGCCGATCCGTCCTAGAACGCCAAGGTGCGGGCCGGTTCGCCGCTGCGGTCACAAGGGGGAGGCTTCAGGCGTGGCGGGTACGGCTCCAGCGCCGTGCCAGGTAGCCGTAGACCGAGAGGTTGATCACTAGAACCAGGCTGCCCAGCCAGAGCTGGATGCCCGGGGTCAGCCCGGCGGGGTAGATCAGTGGGATCAGGTAGTGCTCGATGAACCCGGCCCCGTAGCCATCCTGGCCGGCGGCGTGGCGCAACAGGTTTTCCCAGCGGGTCAGCGGGCATTCCAGGTGCAGGACTTCCACCGCCACACCCCAGGCCGCGGCGGGCAGGTGCAGCAGCATCAGCCGTGGATGACGCAGCACCAGCAGGCCTCCCAGCAGCACGAAGACGATGAATGACAGGTGAAACAGCACCAGGCTGTCAGCGGCGATGCGGTAGAGCATGAAGGTTCCTTGTAGGGGGGAGGCAGGTCCGTGGCGCAGGCGCCCCGGGCAATATACCGATGCCGGAGGCGTCGTGGGTGATGATTGCACTAGCGCCTGGCAAAACGCCCCGGGCGGCGCAGTGGCGCTACCTATACTGCAAGTAGGCCAGGCCGGACAGTCGAGTCTGGCCTGGCCTTGCCTTCAGGGAGGGACTTGCCTTGTGCTCACTGGCGCTGCGTTGCTGTCGCCCCAGGTCCTGGTTGTTCAGCCTGGGGCTGGCGGTGCTGGTACTGCTCCTTCCTGGCTGCGCCAGCCGTGTCGCCGAGCCCGTCGCCCAGGCGCCGGTCAGTCCGGCCGTCTGGCGTCAAGTGGACGTGGAGCTGCTGAACGCCTCACGCTCAGCCACCCAGCAGGCTGAAGTCTATGCCCAGGGCTCCATGGAGCATTGGCGCACGCGGATCTATCAGCAGACCGACGAACACTTCATTCCCTGGTTCAGTGGCTACTGGACCCAGGAATGGCTGGCGCTCAAGGTCGGTTGGTATTCCCTGAACGACCGGGGCGATGACGCACAGGCTTCCAGGCGCCTGGCCGGTTACCTGCAGGAACAGTATCAGCAGCGGGTCCTGGCACCAGTGGCGCTGGAGATCGATGCCGATGGCATTACTGGCGAGGCCATGGAGTTCTATGTGCAGTTGCTGCGTCAGCAGGTGCAGCTCAGCACTGCGCGTCACCAGTTGCCCGTGCCGCAATTGGATCAGCATCTGGCGCGGATCATCGCCATCGATCTTGGGCCCCAGGCCGGGCAACGCGCTTCGCTGCAGCAACTGTTGCAGGTAGAGCCGGTGGCCCGTCTGCCGGCCTATGCGCCGCTGTTGCAGCAGATTCATGCCGGGCCGGCGACCGATCAGGGGGAGGCGGCGCCGGGCGTGTCCCAGGTGGCCCAGGTCACCAGTGAGAAACTTCAGGCCCAGTTCGCCAGTCGCGGTGTGGCCGGTGCCGTGGCCGCCGCGGTGGGGCGGGTGGCCGGAGCGCTGATTTCCGTGGGGGTGGCGGGCGTGCGGGCCCTGGTCCAGAACAATGAGCGCGAGGACCTGCAGGCGCAGACCCGGCGCGACCTGGGCGTGGCCTTCGATCAGGCCTGGCTCAAGCAGTTGCATGACCCTGAGCACGGGGTCATGGCCGGGGTGTATTACCTGGCGCGGCAGATCGAGGCGCAGTTGCAAGCGTCGCAACCCCTGGTGGAGCAGGGCCCCGGCTGGAGCCCATGAGCCAGCGGCGCCAGGTCAATGCATCGCCGCGCATTGTCCGGAACCTGCGCCAAGGGCCGGTTCGAGGATCACCTCATAGTCACTGACGCCTGCGGCATGGCGCCCGGCAATGTAGCCGAAGGTCATGGCCGGCCCCAGGTTGATGCCCCCGGACGGGTAGAAACCGCCCATGACACTGGCCATGTCGGTGCCCGCGGCATACAGCCCCGGGATCACTGCCCCGGCCTGATCCAGTACTTGGGCCTGGGGGCTGGTCTTGAGCCCGGCAAAGGTGCCGAAACTGCCGGGCAGCACTTTGACCCCATAGAACGGCCCTTGCTGGATAGGCGCCACACAGGGGTTAGGTCCTGGGTGCAGGGCGTCACCCTGCTTGCGGTTGTAGGGCGTCGAACCGCGACCGAACTCAGGGTCCTGACCCTGCCGGGCATGCTGGTTGAACGCTTGTACCGTGGCGGCCAGGCCTTGTGGGTCGATGCCGCAACGCCGTGCCAGCTCCTGGATGGAGTTGGCCCGTTGCAGGTAGCCGTTGCGTACCAGATGGCCCACGGGCAGGGGGAAGGGGCGGGCATAACCCAGCCCGTAACGACGCTGGAAGCGGTGGTCGCAGATCAGCCAGGACGCCACTTCCTCGCCGGCCGGAACCGCTTCCACCATGGCCGCGGTGTAGTCGTAGTAACCGTCGGCCTCGTTGACGAAGCGTTTGCCATTGGCCAGCACCCCGATCACCCCGGGCTTGGCCCGATCGATGATATGGGGAAAGTGGCCGATGCTGCCGTCGGCGTGTTGCACCCGCGATACCGGGGCCCAGGCCACCGGGCTGGCAAGGTCGGTGGCCAGCACGGCACCGGCGGCCTCACCGAGACGAATGCCGTCCCCCGAGCAGCTCAAGGGGGGCAAGGCCAGATGCTCGTCGGGGCCAGGCGCCCGGGGAAACAGCGCCTGGCGTCGAACCGGGTCGTGGGCAAAACCGCCGGCCGCCAGGACCACGCCGCGACGGGCACGGATCTCCCGCGGCCCCTGAGGCGTGTCGACCAGGGCGCCGTGCACCCCTTGTTCGTCCTGTAGCAGCGAACGGGCCGGCGACGACTCCAGCAGATTCACTCCCAGGTCCTGGGCCGACTTCGCCAGCCGGCCGATCAGCGCCACGCCGTTCACCAGGTGCATGGCCCGGCCATGCAGCGCCAGGTCCCGCAGATGGCGGACAAAGCGCTTGCCCACATGCAACAGCGACTTGAACGAGCGAGTCATGCTGAGAAAGGCGCCCAGGTCGGCCCCGGCCATGATCGGCATGCCCAGGAACGAGGTCTCGCGCAGGGTCCGGCGCAGGCGCGCCAGCAAGGGACCAATGGCCCGGGCGTCATAGGGCGCGGCGATCACCTGATGACCCTCGATACCGGCTCCGGGCACCTGGCCGTGGATGTCCGGAATGCCATTGCCGTCGACGAACTGCAGGGCGGTGTGCTGTTCGAAGAAGGCCACCATCTGTGGGCCGTTATCAAGAAAGGCGTCGATGCGTCCGGCGTCGTAGCCTTCGCCCAGTTCATGCCTGAGGTAGGTGCGCGGTTGCTGCGGGTTTTCATGGATGCCGGCGCGGCGTGCCAGCGGATTGCCCGGCACCCACATCCAGCCACCGGACCAGGCACTGGCACCGCCGAAAGTGGAATCCTTTTCCACTACCACCACCTTCAGCCCATGCCAGGCGGCGGTCACGGCGCAGGCCAGACCGGCAGCTCCGGAGCCGATCACCAGCAGGTCACAATCCAGGGGCGGGAGGGTTGCGGCGGGAACTTCGCTCACGATGACAGGCCTTTTTTGGTGTATTTATAAAAAATGGAATTGCGTTCCATAATGTTGGAAAACTATTTCACGTGGCCATGAGGCTGTCAAACCCGCTGCGTTTTGCAGGTGGCAACGCCGTGTGCAGCGGCGTTGTCCGGGGATAGGGGGAGGGGATGGAGAAAGGGGGGGGCGGCGGCCTTGGTGGCGTCCGTCAGGGTTTGCGCAGGATCAGGTCGAACCTGTGGTTGTGCTTGGGACCGTGCAGGCTCTTGCCCAGCCCTTCGCTTTCCTCGAAATGCTCGATGTGCAGGCCGGCGCACAGTGCCTGTGCGCCGCTGCGGGAGTGAAAAGTCAGGTCTGGCGCCGTGGCCCATTGGTCCCGCTCACCGAACAGCTGGCCCACCAGCAATGCGCCGGGTTGCAAGGCCTCGACTTGCACCTGCCAGAACCGGGCGAAGGCGTCGGGGCGACAGAACGGCCAGGCCAGTCCGGCGTGAATCAGCTGGGCCGGCGCCAGTTCATCGAGGGTTTCGAAGTGCCCCTGGACGGCACGTAGGCGACCTTCGGCGAGGGTTCCGGCGCGTTCTTTGAGGCGCTCGATGGCGCTCGCTTCCTGGTCGATGGCCAGCACTCTCCAGCCGCGCTCCAGCAGTAAGCGGGTCTCGATGCCCGAGCCGCAACCCAGGTCGATGGCCAGAGGGTGGTCCATGTCGGGCAGGTTCAAGGCCAGGGCGCGGCACAACAGGGGCGAAGGTGGGCGACCCTCGAAAGTCTTGTAGAAGGCTTCCCACCGGGCGGACGTCTCACTGTCTGGTGCTGGCATGAATCACTCCTTGATGGTTGGCGCCACATCCTAGCGGAGCCCGGCCATCCTTTGCCGGGTTTCAGCTAGCACAAAGCCCAGGGGGCCGGCCTGGCGCGGGAGGCAAATGCCGGGCAAGAAAAAGCCGCGCGCTCCCAGGGAACGCGCGGCGCTGTTCAACCACCGAAGGGGCTGGGGATCAGCTCACTACGCGGTAGCACGGCACATAGGCCGCGCCGCCTGGCAGCTTCATGCGGTGCTGCTCGACGAAGGCTTTGAGCAGTTGGTCCAGGGGCTGCATGATCGCCGGGTCACCGTGAATGCTGTAGGGACCTTTCTGTTCGATCAGGCGGATGCCCTGGTCCTTGACGTTGCCGGCGACGATGCCGGAGAACGCCCGGCGCAGGTTGGCCGCCAGTTCGTGGGGCGCCAGGGCGTGGTTCAGTTGCAGGTTGGCCATGTTCTCGTGGGTCGGATCGAAGGGGCGCTGGAAGCCCTCGTCGATCTTCAGCAGCCAGTTGAAGTGGAAGGCGTCGTTGCGTTCGCGGCGGAACTGCTTGACGGTCTTGAGCCCTTCGGTCATCTGCCGGGCCACTTCTGCCGGGTTGTCGATGATGATCTGGTAGTGCTTCTGCGCCGCTTCGCCCAGGGTCGCCAGGACAAAGGCGTTGAGCTGCTCCAGATAGGGCGCTGCGCTCTTGGGACCGGTCAGGATCACCGGGAACGGCAGTTCACGGTTGTCCGGGTGCATCAGGATGCCCAGCAGGTAGAGGAATTCCTCTGCGGTGCCGGCGCCCCCCGGGAAGATGATGATGCCGTGGCCGACACGGACGAAGGCCTCCAGGCGCTTCTCGATATCCGGCAGGATCACCAGCTCGTTGACGATGGGGTTCGGTGCTTCGGCGGCGATGATCCCCGGCTCGGTCAGGCCCAGGTAGCGGCCGCCGCTCATGCGCTGTTTGGCGTGGGCGATGGTCGCGCCTTTCATCGGGCCCTTCATCACGCCCGGACCGCAGCCGGTGCAGATGTCCAGCTTGCGCAGGCCCAGTTCGTGGCCGACCTTCTTGGTGTATTTGTATTCTTCGGTATTGATCGAGTGGCCACCCCAGCACACCACCATCTTCGGCTCCACGCCGGGCCGCAGGGTGCGGGCGTTGCGCAGCAGGTGGAAGACGTAGTCGGTGATGCCCTGGGAGCTCTCCAGGTCGATGCGCTGGCTGTCCAGTTCGTTCTCGGTGTAGACGATATCGCGCAGGGCGCTGAAGAGCATTTCCCGGGTGCTGGCAATCATCTCGCCGTCGACGAAGGCGTCGGCCGGTGCGTTCAGCAGTTCCAGGCGCACGCCACGGTCCTGCTGGTGAATGCGCACTTCGAAATCGTGGTAGGCGTCGAGGATGGTCTTGGCGTTGTCGACGTGGGCGCCGGTGTTGAGGATCGCCAGGGCGCACTGGCGGAACAGCGTGTAGATGCTGCCGGAACCGGCGGCGCTGAGTTGTTGCACTTCACGTTGCGAGAGGGTCTCCAGGCTGCCTTTCGGGCTCACCGAAGCATTGATCACTTGTCTTTGCGGCATTAATCCATTTCCTGAAATCGGCGCCACCGCGCCATGTGCGGTCAGTGGCGAAAAAACGGCGGGGCAGTGAAAGAGCCACCGGTACGGGGCTTGGTTTCCAGCGGCAGGGCAAGAAAGCAAACGTCGTCGCGAGATTGTTCGCTGTCTGAATCTACCTCAAGCGGGCCCGCTGTGGCTGGAAAAATGACGATCCGTCACGGTCGCGGTGAATTTTCATCGAGTCTCAGCAGACGCTGGCCCGTGCCGGATCCATCACCGGCGAGGCTGCGGCCTGGGTCAGGCGTTGCTGCAGGGCCGGATACCCCGCGCCCTGGCCCCAGGCGTGTTCGTCCAAGGTCAGACCGACGATCTGCAGGAATTCGAAGCGTCCGCTCAGCAATTGATGAGGCCCGGCAAAAGCCGGCGCGGGGATGAACAGCAATGCCTGCAACAGGCTGTCGCCGCCGTCGATGGGTTGCCCGGTACGCATGCGGTCCCATTCGTCCAGCGGCGGCTGCTCGCCGAAACGGCCGGCGGCCAGTAGCAGTTGATAGGCGCAGAATTTACGCAGCAGGTGCAGGGCCCAGGGCGCCTGCTCGCGGGTTTCCAGCAGCAGTTCCTGGCCCATCCCGGACCAGCCATCGGCTTCGGGTTGCGCATCTTCCCAGGCATTGGACAGCCCTGAAGTGACGTACAGCCAACTGTTGCGCGTGGTGGTAGGCGGTGATTCGAAGACTCCGTGGCTGAGCCAGCGCGGGTCGATTTCGGTCTGACCGAAGACCTCGCTGAACAGCGCCATGTCCAGGGGGTAGATGCCTGGGCCCAGGTCGCCGAACAGCGCCGGGTAGAGTTGTTCCTCACGTTGTGCCCAGGCGGCTTCAAACCATGAAGAGTCGGGGGATTGCAGCATGTGAAAGCGTCCTTGAACAGAAACGGTGGCTCGGCTTGAGCCCCCAGAAAATCAGGCAAAGGCCTGGCGCAGCAATTGCGGCAGAATCTCTCCGGCCTTGCCCACCAGGCTGTATTCCTCAGGCTTCGTACAGGCCTGGGGCTGCGGGTTGATGTGCACCACGCAGGCACCTTGCTCCAGCGCCAGTTGGGGGATCTGCGCCGCCGGCTGCACCAGACCCGAGGTGCCTACCGACAACAGCAGGTCGCATTCGCCTGCCGCTTTGAATGCCTCCTTGAGGATGTGCGGTGGCAGGGCTTCGCCGAACCACACCACCCCGGGGCGGATCTTGCCGTTGCAGCCGGTGCAACGGGGGGGGGCTCCAGGCTGCAACCCTGCTCCGGCAACAGGGGTTCTGGCAGTTCGCCGCTGAAGGGGCGGTTGCAGGCGAAGCACTTGGGGTAGTGCAGGCTGCCGTGCAGGTGCAGCACCGAGGGGCTGCCGGCGCGCTCGTGCAGGTCATCGACATTCTGGGTGATCAGGGTCAGGCGCGGTACGCGTCGGGCCAGTTCGGCAATCGCCAGGTGGGCCGGGTTGGGTCGGGCCTGGAGCACTTTCATGCGGCGCCATTCATACCAGCCCCAGACCAGCGCCGGGTCCTCGCGAAAGGCTTGGGGCGTGGCCAGCCGCGCCGGGTCGAAGTTCTCCCACAACCCGGTCAGGGCGTCGCGAAAGGTCGGGATGGCGCTTTCGGCCGAGACTCCGGCGCCACTGAATACCACCAGGTGTCGGGCCTGGGCCAGGCGTTGGGGATCGAACTCCATGGATGACCTGTCTCCCTTGTTACGCTGATATCGGGGTCGCATTATCGCCAGCCGCTTCGGACCTGTCCGAAAAAAACACTGCGGGCGCATCGGGAATGAATTTATCGTCAAGCCGCCGCTCATAACTCTTGTCAGCGGTCCTGTCCGTAGAGTCCTCAAACCTTCAGGGAGTGTTACCCCATGTACCCAGCCTCGTCCGTCAACCCAGACGCCACCTCCCGTTTGATCCTGGTGGTGGAGGATGAACCGACGGTGCTGGAGTTCCTGTGCGAGATTCTGCAGGACGAGGGGTTTGCCACCGAGGCCATGGAGAGTGCCGACCGGGCCTGGGAGTTCCTGCAACAACATGCCGCGGACGTGGCCCTGCTGCTGACCGATATCACCATGCCCGGCCGGCTCAATGGCGCCAGCCTGAGCAACCTGTGCGGTGAGCACTGGCCGTCGCTGCCCATTGTGGTCATGTCGGGTTTCGAGACCCCCGAGAGTTCCGGGGTGCGTTATCCGGTGTCCTTCATTCGCAAGCCCTGGACCATCGGGCAGATCCTCGACTGCGTGGAAGGCGCGCTGAAATCGGCCCAGGGTTGAGGCGTTGCGCCTCACCCCGGCCCATCGCCGGTGTTACTCCTTGACGCTCATGAACTCCTTGGCCCAGACGATGTAGTCCTCGGGCTGGGTGTAGGTATGAGCCAGTTCGGTGGCACTCAGGTCCGAGGCCTGGGTGAAGATCTGCCGCTGTTCCCGCAGGCAATCGTAAGTGGCCTTGATCGCGGCGAAGTAGGCGGCGTGGCCGTCCACCACGATTTTCACTCCCAGCTCCGCCAGGCGTGCGTCGTCGCGCAGGGCCGGGTTGCCGTAGGTCACCAGCATCAGCGGCACACTCAGGTGCTCGGAGATCTGTTCCAGTTGCTCGAAATCACGAATGCCCACCATGCAGATGGCGTCGGCGCCGGCACGCTGATACTGCTGGGTGCGGCTGATGATTTCCTGCACCGGGAGAATCCCGGCGTTGGTCCGGGCGATGATCGCCAGTTCGTTATCGACCCGGGCTTCCAGGGCGGCGCGGATCTTGCCGACGCCTTCGGCAACGCCAATCAGGTCGGTGGATTTACGCCCGAACTGGGCCGGCAGCAGGGTGTCTTCGATGGTCAGCGCGGCGATGCCGGCACGCTCCAGCTCAACCACGGTGCGCATCACGTTGAGGGCGTTGCCGTAGCCATGGTCGGCATCGGCGATCACCGGTAACTGGGCCACGCGGCCGATGCGGGTGGCCTGTTCGGCGAATTCGCTGAGGGTGATCAGGGCGAAGTCAGGGGCCGCCAGCACTTGCAGCGAAGCCACGGAGCCACCCAGGATGCCCACTTCAAAACCCAGGTCGGCGGCGATACGGGCAGACATCGGGTCGAACACGGAAGCGGTGTGGTAGCAGGAGTTGGAAGCGATCAGTTCACGGAAACCGCGGCGCAAATCTTGATGGGAAAGCCTGGACATAACAGCTCCGAGATAGGATCGAGAGATCGACCTTGAGGTCGAGTCAGATTTTGCAATCAGTTCCCTTGGCGAGCCGATGATTGAAGGGCTCACAGCGAAACGTTAGTTGGGCAGATGAAGGTGAAGCAAAGGGGGGTAACAAGGCGTCTGGGTCTCACTCGGTTGCGTGAACCGGCAAGTTTATTATGCGAAGCCGACATAGCAGGACGAGGCTAACACGCTCCAAGGCCCGAGTTGATGAGGAATTTGCATAGCATTATGCCGGACCGGCATTGGCATTTTTTTTCTAACTGAATATTACGACGCTTCGCCGAGGGTGGTTGAGGAGGCCGCCGCAGGCAACCGGGGGCTTGTCGATCCCTGGCAAATCCACCAAGCTGCCGCGCTTCGAATGGCAGCTTGGCAGCTGCGCAATGGCTTGGTTCAAGGATGCAGGTAATGACGCTCAGGGTGTTGGTGGTCGGTGGTTATGGCAATTTCGGCAGCATCGTCTGCCGCTATCTGATCCAGACGCCCGGGGTGCATCTGCTGATTTCCGGGCGTGACCCGCGCAAGCTCGCGGCCAAGGTTCAGGCGCTGCAAGCCGAGGCTGGACAGCCCTGCGAAGGCTGGTGCGGCGATGCCATGGGCCCGCAGTGGGTGCCGGCGCTCAAGGCCCTGGATGTGCATTGGGTGATCCACACCGCAGGGCCGTTCCAGGGCCAGTCCTACGCGGTGGCCCAGGGCTGCATCGAGGCTGGGGTCAACTACTGCGACCTGGCCGACTGCCGCCAGTTCGTGCGCGGTATCGGCACCCTGGATGAAGCGGCTCGGGCCGCCGGGGTGACCCTCCTCAGCGGGTGCAGTTCGGTGCCGACCCTGTCGACGGCGATCATCGATGAGTACCGTGAGCGGTTCTCCCGCATCGATCGGATCGAGCACGGTATTTCCTCCTCGGCGAAAATGCCCGGCCTGTCCACCATCCAGGGCGTGCTGGCCTACGCCGGCCGGCCGATCCTGCAACTCAAGGACGGCCGGCCGCTCCCGGTGATCGGCTGGCAGGGCCTGACCTTGCGCAAGCTGCCCAGGCTGGGCACGCGGCTGGTGGCCAATGTCGATGTGCCGGACCTGGACCTGTTCGCCGAGCGTTATGGCGCCCACACCTTGAGCTTCAAGGCGGGTGCCGGGCTGAAGATCGCCGGGCTTGCCAACGCCCTGCTGGCCCAGGCGGTGAAGCTCGGGCTGATCGCCGACCCGGCGCCTTGGGCTGCGCGTCTGCATCGTTGCGGCACTTGGTTTGAAGGTTTCGGCGACGGCCTCAGTGCCATGTACGTGGACGTGCATGGCCTGGGCCAGGACGGTCAGCCGCTGTCGATGTACGCGCAGTTGACCGCCACCCACGATCACGGCCCGGAGATCCCCAGTTGCGCTGCGGTGGCCCTGGTGCACAAGCTGCTGGCCGGCCATGTGCCGGTCTCGGGGGCGCGCTCCAGTGCTGGCGAGGTCAGTGTCGAGGAGTACCTGCGGGCGATCGATGATCCGGATCACCTGCAACTGCAGGTGAGTTTCTCGCGCCCGCCGGTTTAAAACCCACTCACCACAGCAGGGGCTTGGCGAAGTCCTTCCAGAACAGCCAGCGCCGCAGTTCGTGGTGCTCGCCGGTGCCGATCTGCCAGTCCGGTCGTCCGCTATCCAGGGCGATCTGGACGATGATCCCGGCATAGGTCGCGGCCACCAGGGTCTTGCCGTCGGCGCTGATGTCCATGGCGGTGAGGGTCGAGCCGATGTAGTGCTGCCAGCGCTCTTCGCCGGTTTCACTGATGGCCCGCAGGTAACCGTAGGCGTCGCCGATGATGAACTCGTCGCCCCGTGAAGCAGCGGCATACACCCGGGCGCCTTCTTGCAGCACCGGGGTGCGCGGGTCGTCGCTGTAGAAGTCGGTGGAGAGCCCCGGCAGGTCGGCTACCGCCACCCCCACGCTGGCGCCGCCATAGAAGTGGCAAGCATTGAGCAGCAGGCGGTCGCCGCGCTGGTTGAAGTGAGCGAAGTGCGGGTACTCGCTGGCGGGGCCGATCTGCGCGACCTGCTGCAACCTTGCATCGAACACCAGGTGCATCCCGCTTTGCTCGCCGATGGCTATCCACTGGCCATCGGGCGACACCGCGCCATGTTCCATGCTCAGGCCGATGCTCAGGTCTTCGGCGGCGACGCCGTCGGCCAGGTCCTGCTGGATGTCCTCAAGGCTGCGCAGCAGGCGGGTGGCGCCATCGGCAGCCAGGACGAAGATGCCGTCGGCACTCACCAGCAGCACCCGGCGCCCGTCAGGGAAAGGGATCAGGCTGGTGGCAGAGGGGCGTCCGCTGTCTTCAAGCTCCAGACCTGCCGGCAGGCCGGCGTGAGGGGCGGGCCAGGGAAAGCTGGCGACCTGAGGCCCATTCCAGCCGTCAGTGACCTGGATGCCGTCGGCCCGGCCCCAGGCGAAGTAACGCCGCTGCGGGCACATGCCGAAGCACTCCACCTGCTCCAGGGTCTGGATCCGCGCATCGTCGATATGCACCACGAAGCCGGCTTCATAGGGCGCGCCGATGCGTGCCAGCAGGCTACCGTCCGGCAACAGGGCCAGGGTCGGAATCATCCGCCCCTGGCTTTCCAGGCGCGGCGTCAGTGGGAAGTGTGCCGGTGGCCAGTCCTGGCGGAAGGCCTGGCGCGCGGCCTCATCATGGGGGGCCTGATTGCTCGCTTCCAGGGCCGCTTGCCAGTCCTGCAACAGGTGCTCGGTGTCGGGCATGTTCGGTTCCTTCAAGCCCTTCCAGCCCTCGCGGGTGCCGGTTTCGACATAGTGGTTGATGTCGCGGGCATAGGTCAGCACGGCTTGCTGCCATTGCTGTTGCGGGGACAGGTTCGAATTCGACTGGGACATGCGCGCAGGACTCCTTGTGGCGCTGGAAAAGGCGTAGCAGACCGGGGGATGGACCGGAAAAACGCGCAGTTTATCCCTTGGCGGCGGTTTTTTTTCAAGGGGCCTGAGTGCCCCTGTTCAAGGCGCCCGAGTGCCGCTGTTCAAGGCGCGTAGGTGCTGACCCGATTGCGCCCAGCGTGCTTGGAGGCGTACAGCGCCTGGTCGGCCCACTCGATCAGGCAGCGGTGGTCCCGGGCCGGACGGTCGAGGCAGGCGATGCCCAGGCTGATGGTGAAGGCGATGGCCTGGCCGTTGTGGATCACCTGTTGTGCCTCCACCGACTGGCGCAGGCGCTCGGCCAGGGTGTGGGCACCGGCCAGATCGGTGTGGGGTAGGAGGATGGCGAACTCTTCGCCGCCATAACGTCCGGCCACGTCGCTGTCGCGCACATGCTCGTGGATCAGTTGCGACACGCGTTTGATCACCGCGTCACCGGCCTGGTGCCCGTAGCGATCATTGATCGACTTGAAGTGGTCGATGTCCAGCATCAGCAGGGCAATGGCGTTGCCGTGGCGGCTGTATTCGAACGCCAGGCGCTGTTCCCAGTGGCCACGGTTGAACAGCTGGGTCAGGTGGTCGACGCGTGACAGGTGCTGCAACTGCTGGTTGGCCTTCTGCAGCGCCAGGCTGTTGATCGCCACGTCGGTGAGGTCGTAGATCACCAGGCAGACATGATGGATCTCGCTGTTGGACGAACGCAGCGGCAGCAGCGTGGTGTTCTGGTACATAAACTCGCCCTGGCCGGTAATCGGCTGGTAATTGTTGAAATGCACCAGGTACGGCCGCTGCTTCCAGATGGTAAAGGCCGGTGTGCCCAGGGCCACCACACGCCCGACCTTGCGGGTGAACCAGGGTCGCTCGACCTCGGGGAACAGCTCGAAAAAGGACTGGTCGATGGCCTGCTTGGATGGCACGCCGGAGCGGTTCTCCATGAAGCTGTTCCACACCTGGACCCGGCACTCCAGATCAAGCACCACGATCCCCACATCGATGCTCTGGACCACCGCCAGCAGCCAGTGCAGTTCACTGAAATCCATTCGTTTGGGCATGGCTCAATTCATCAGGTAGGCGAGCTTCTGTTCCAGCAAGGCCATGGAGCTCTCGGTGAACAGCAGCAACAGGTCGAAGTGGATGTTCTGTTCTTCCAGGCTGTAGCTGATCTCCACCGCTTGGGTCCTGTTCCAGCGTTGCTGGTTGAGCACGATCAATTCATCGATGGTGGTGTGTTCGCCCAGCACCTGAGGATGCCCCACGGAAAAGAACACATCCAACTGCTCGGCAATGCTGCTCAAGCAGGCACCGATCAACACGCTGGACAGGTCGATCAGCACTTCCATTTCCTGATAGGGATCGGTGCCCTGTTCCATCAGTTGGGCGATGTCGGCCACTTCCGAGTCGTAGAACATCAGCAGCGCTTCGCCGGCAATGCCGCTGCCGATATAGCTCTGGCAGATGGCAGTCAGTTGCCGGGCGCGATTGGCATCGGCCAGGAGCATCTGCAGTTCGCCGGCCTCCAGCACATTGACGTGAGGGATCGGCAGGTGCACGAACACGTCCAGGACCTTGGCGATCAGCGCCGCGGCGTAGCCCATGGAGACGTTGACGGTTTCCCGGAACGCGTCGCGAAAGGTCACCAGGGGTGGCGGCGACAGGGGGGCGACGGGGGATGCGCCAGGGCTGTCCAGCAGTTGCAGTTCGTTGAGCAGTGCACGCAACTGCTGGGGATCGAAGGGCTTCTTCAGGAAGGCCCGGGCCCCCAGTTCGCGGGTGCGACGGACCGCTTCTTCCTGGACGTCGCCGGAGATGACGATGATCTGTGCGTCGATGCCTTCTTCCTGTACCGCACTCAAGACCTGGTAGCCGTCCATCACCGGCATGGTCAGGTCCAGCAACGCCACCTTGCCCAGCCCCCGGCGCAGCGCCTCCAGGCCTTCGCGGCCGTTGCAGGCCTGGGTCACGGACACCCGCCACTCACTGGGCAAGGTCCGCAGCACCTGCTTGCGGGCCATGCTCGAGTCATCGCAGACGAGGAGAGGGATCATCGGGGTCGGACGCTCATTCGAAAAAACCGCCGTTGGATAACGTTCAGGAATGTAACGAGTTGCCGCGCAATAAGGGTGGTGTAACGGGCTGTCCGTGCCGCGCCGCACTATAGTTCGGTCGGCAATGGAAGAACAAGTCGGCGTTCATTGAGTTATTTGTTCCAGATCATTGTTCTGTGCATTGAACTGCAGAGCGAGTTGCAACTTTCGGCTGATATCAGCCTGTGCCTCGATGCGTTGTTCCCTTTGCATTGCTGGGTGAGTTCAGCGAGATGCTGAAAGCATCGAAAGCCCCGAGATAGAAAGGTTGTTAAAGGTCAGTGAACCGTTGTGCCTGTTTTCTGGCGTTTGCAAAATGACACTTTGCAAGCAACTTTAAAAGGCTGCCGTTCAATACGCTTGATGTACGAGCTGGTCAGGGACGGTGGTATGAAAGACGGCATATTCTGCTGCCGGAGGAGGGCGTGAAAGTTTCGGCGCAACCGCTGTTCCGATATTCCGTACAGCCCGCTTATATGCAACAAAACCTTACCGTGGAATGCACTTCTATGATCGCTGCCAACCCTGTAGCCCTTGTTTCCCGCCGCCTATAGACCACGAGGCGCAGGCCCGGCCGGCCGGGCAAAAAAATGTCAGATTTTGAGTCCCGGCCTGGACCTTTTCCTGCAATGCGCAATCATTACTGCGTGGAAAACATAAGGAGAGACGCATGTTCATTCGGTCATTGACCCTCGCTACTCTGCTCGCTGTCGCCGGCCCGGTCCTGGCGGCCGACAACGACGGCCCATTGGCTCAGGACCTGGGCAAGTCACGGCCATTGATCGTGATCGCCCCCAGCACCGTGGACCCGACCCTGGTGAGCCTGAAGAAGTCCCTGGATGAGCCGGCGACCCGTCAAGCCTTCAACGAACGCAACATGGTCCTGTACACGGTGATCAACACCATCGGCCAGCGCGATGGCAAGGACATCGATCCGCAATCCACCATGGCCCTGATCCGCAGCCTCAAGCTGGGGGCGGGGGCCCAGACCAAGGTGATCCTGGTGGGCAAGGACGGCGAGAAAAAGCTCGAGCACTCCGGGAGCATCGAGCTCAAGGAAGTCTTCAGCGCGGTCGACCAGCTGCCGGCGGCGGAGAAACAGGCCGCGGCTCCAGCTCCGGCTCCCGAGCCGGAAGCCAAACCGGCCAATGCCAAGGCCGGCAAGGCGACCAAGCCGGCGGCGGCGCCCAAGCCGCTGGACGACTGAATTGCATAGCCGGCTAGCCCGGGGCAGGCGCTGCGCGCCCCGGAACTTGCCCAGCGTCATCGCGTCAGCCCTGGCGCGATGACAGCGCCTCAAGGGTTTGGCGCAGCCCGTCGACGATCATCTCCACTTCTGCGGCATCGATCACCAAGGGGGGCAGCAGGCGGATGGTCGTGCCGCGGGTGACATTGATCAGCAGGCCATGATCACGGGCGGCGATCTGCACCAACTGCTGGGCCGGCTGCACCAGCTCGATACCCACCATCAGCCCCAGCCCGCGAATCTCCCGTACCGCCGGATGTCCCGCCAGCTCCTCCCGCAACCGACCTAGCAACTGGGCGCCGCGTTGCTCGGCGTTAGTCAGCAACTGCTGTTCCTCGATGATGTCCAGCACGGTGCAGGCCGCGCGGCAGGCCAGGGGATTGCCGCCGAAGGTACTGCCATGGCTGCCTGGGGTGAACAGTTCGGCGGCCTTGCCCCGGGCTAGGCAGGCACCGATGGGAATGCCATTGCCCAGGCCCTTGGCCAGGGTCATCACGTCCGGTACCACGCCTTCGTGCTGACAGGCGAACCAGCGCCCGGTGCGGCCGATACCGCTCTGGATCTCGTCGAGCATCAGCAGCCAGTTGCGCCGGGTGCACAGCTCACGCACGGCCTTGAGGTAGCCGGGCGCAGCCAGCTGGATGCCGCTTTCACCCTGGATCGGCTCCATCAGCACCGCGCTGATGCGCGGACCGTGCTTGGCAACGACCGATTCCAGGGCGGCCAGATCGCCGAACGGCACCTTGAGAAAACCGTCCGGTAACTGGCCGTAGCCCAGGAGCACTGCCGGGCCGTCGCTGGCGGCCAGGGTGGCCAGGGTCCGGCCATGAAAGGCGTTTTCCATGACCACCACCAGGGGCTGCTCGATGCCTTTGTGCCAGGCGTGCAGGCGCGCCAGCTTGAGGGCGGTTTCATTGGCTTCGGCCCCGGAATTGTTGAAGAACACCCGTTCCATGCCACTCAGCTGGGTCAGTTTGGCGGCCAGTTGCTGCTGCCAGTGGATGTCATAGAGATTGGAACTGTGCAGCAGCAGGCCGGCCTGTTCGCGGATGGCGCTGACCAGGCGTGGATGAGAGTGGCCGATACCGGTCACCGCGACTCCGGCGATGGCGTCCAGGTACTCACGCCCGGTCTGGTCCCAGAGGCGGCTGCCCAGGCCCTTGCAGAAGCTCAGGGCGAGGGGCTGGTAGGTGCTCATCAGGCAGGCGGCGGTCATGGCGGGCGACTCCATCTCAGGGGGTGTGCTGCCAGTATCGTTAGCCATTCAGGCTAGATAAACTCGCCATTTCTTTAATCATCTTGAAGTCAGGGTTGATAATGGATCTGTTCCAGGCAATGTCGGTGTACGTCAAGGTGGTGGAGGCGGGAAACATGACGGCCGCCGCCCGGGAATGCGCCATGTCCACCACCATGGTGGGCAATCACCTGCGGGCCCTGGAGCAGCGCCTTGGAGTGCGCCTGCTCAACCGCACGACGCGACGCCAGCGCCTTACCGAATTCGGCACCGAGTACTACCAGCGTTGTCTGGCGGTTCTGGGCCTGGTAGCGGACTCCGAGCGCCTGGCGGAGCAGGCTCAAGGCGAGCCCTCCGGCACCTTGCGCATCACCGCGCCGCTGACCTTCGGCACCGAGCGCCTGGCTCCGGCCCTGAGCGAGTTCCGGGAGCGCTGTCCGCAGGTCAAGGTGGAACTGACCCTGGCCAATCAGCGTTTCGACTTGAGCGACGGCGCCTTCGATGTGGCCGTGCGTCTGGGCAACCTGGACAACTCAGCGCTGATTGCCCGGCCGCTGCAGGATTACACCCTGACCATCTGCGCCGCTCCGGAGTACCTGGAGCGTTGCGGCACCCCGCAGGTTCCCGAAGATCTGCAGCAGCACAACTGCCTGGCATTTGCCTACCCGGCCGGTGACGAGTGGAGCTCCACCGCCACCCAATGGCCGTTGCGCGGGCCCGAGGGGGATGTGCTGATTCCGGTGTCCGGCTCGTTGCTGACCAACACCTCGTCCGGGTTGCACCGGGCGGCGCGGGGTGGGCTGGGGCTTGTGATGATGCCCGATGCGCTGGTGGAGGAGGACCTGCAGCAGGGCCGGCTGGTGCCGGTGCTGCAGGATTATCAGTTGCCGTTTCGGACGATGCACCTGCTGTATGCCCAGGACCGCTACCGCCTGCCCAAGCTGCGCAGCTTTGTCGACTTCGCCCTGGAGAAGTGGGGGCGTCAGGCCGACTCGGCGGCCAGCAACATCATTGCTGCCGACAGGGTGTGACCGTCGGTGATCTGGCCGGCGGCGATCATCGCCAGCAACTCCTGGCGGCTGACCCACAGTACATGGTCCACCTCGCCATCGGTGGCGGCGCTCTGCTGGTCGGCGATCTCGACCTGACACACCGCCACCGCGCTGGCGATCAGCGAAGTGTTGCTGTGCAGCAAGCCCAGTTGGCGGACCTGCGATGCCTGCCAGCCAGTCTCTTCCAGCAGTTCCCGGGCTGCGGCGTCACAGGCGCTTTCCCCGGCATCGATGGCGCCCCGGGGAAACTCGATGGACTGGCCGCCAATGGCCCGGCGCTTGAGGTCAACCAGCATCAGCCGGCCATCGGCCAGGGTCGGCACGGCCACCACGCCGTTTACCGCCTGGGCTTCCTTGATGATGAAGTAGCCGTTTTCGCGGACCACCTTGAAGTACGGGGTTTGCAGCAGGCACTGGCTTTCGGTGACGGAACTCATGGGCGGCATTACTCCAGAAAACAACGATCGAACAGGTACAACTCGGTGGGTTTGAGGCTTTCCACTGTGGCCTGAGGGCGGCCGCCATCGCCGCTTTTCTTGCGCCCGGTTTCCTGCAGGTAACCGGCCTCGCTCATCTTCAGCAGGCGCTGGCGGATGCTGGTCTTGAGCACTGGCCGTTGCAGCACCAGGGAGAAGATGCTCACCGCCTCGGGGGCGCTGAATTCCTGGCCGAGAAACATCAGCGGCAGGCTGCTGTACAGGGATTTGGAAAACAGCCGCTCCCGTGTCTGGGCCACCAGGCTGTTGTGGTCGAAAGGCAGTTTGAAGGCGCCGCTGGCTACGTCCGCGAGGGCAAAGAAACCCTGCTGCGGGCCGGGCTGTACCGGGTCGCTGACGATCCCCAGGTAAAAGGTCGAGGACGACCAGCAGCGCGGGTCGCGGAAGGCGTCGCCGACGGTGCCCACCTGTTCCAGCCAGGCCAGGGGCATGTCCACTTTGCTTGAACGGCGCAGGCGTTCCACCGCGTCATTCAGGCTGCGGTCCTCGACATCGCCGTTGACCACGATGCCCGGCAGTGCCCAGTGTCCGGCGAATGGCTCGCTGTCCCGTTGGTGAAGGAGAATTTCCAGCTCGCAGCGCTCGCGGTTGTAGCGCAGCAGGCACAGGTCGATGGTGTGCAGGTAGGCGCTGGGGAGGGTGGTGCGATCGTGCATATCAACTTCCGTGGACGGCGTAGAGGCCGTAGTTTAGCGGATTCATGCCCGGTGCCAGCCATTGGCTCGGCGGTGTTTCGCCGCTGGCCAGGCACTGGCGCAATACGCTGCTGCGCACTCCAGGCTGTTCCTCGATGCAGAGGATGGAAAAGCGTTGCAGCAATTCTTCGCCGCGATGGAACCTGGGCAACTGCCGCGCCACGTCTTCACCCACCACCAGGGCGATGCGCTTGCCGTCCAGGGCCAGGTCGTCGGCCAGGCGTTGCAGCAGAGTGAAGCTGTAGACCGGACCCGGATCGGCCAGGGCCAGCTGCCGCTCCAGGCGGCTGACCGCCAACTCGGCCTGGCACTCGGGCTGCAAGTGCGTGGTGATCGCCTGCAACCAGTTGGCCCGTTGCTCGAAATCGGCCATGCGCTTGCCATCCGGGTGGCGAAAGCTCGGGACTACCAGTACCCGGCGGGCGTGGCGAGCGGCTTCGAGCATCACCTGGGCGTGTCCGGCGTGGGGCGGGTTGAAGGCGCCGCCATAGAGGGCCAGTTCAAACATCTGCTTTTCCTCGTTTGGTACATGACGTGTACCTTAGCATCGCTTTTGTCGGCGGAGAATCTCCTTTTGCACCTTGTTCTTGCAGATTGATTGAAGATCGATTGATAAAAATAAAATCCATAGGGGCTTGTCATGAAAGTACATGACATGTACTTTGTGCTCCATGCAGAGGAGAGACCCAGCATGAACAGCCAAACGATGAAGACCGCTTCCTTCGATGTCGATGCACAAAAGAGCTTTACCCCGCTGTGCCCGAACGAGTTGCCCGTGGCCGAAGGCGATCGCATCGGCGGCGAGCTGAATTTCATGGCGACCCTGGCCAGCTTGCGCATCGGCAGCAAGGACGCCCACAGCCCCCAGGCTCCCTGGGTGGTGGCCGAGCACGCACAGATGCTCCAGCCCACCGGCCTGGAACACGCCGACCTGACCTGGGTCAGCCACTGCGTACCGGGCACCGCAGGCTTCACCCTGCTGGACGAGTTGCCCACGCCGTACGACTACGACTACTTCGTGTGGAAGGGCGTGGAGCCGGACCTGCACCCCTATGGCGCCTGCTATCACGACCTGCACGGCAAGCTCTCCACCGGGGTCATCGAGTACCTCAACAGCCAGGGCGTGCAACAAGTCATCGTCGGCGGCCTGGCCCTGGATTTCTGCGTCAAGACCACCGCCCTGCAACTGGCCGCCGCCGGCTTCAAGGTGATCATTCACCTGCCGGCCTGTCGCGCCATCAGCGCCGAGGGTGCTACCCAGGCGATCGACGACATGCAACGAGCGGGCATCGCGGTTGCCGCGACCCGCGAAGCAACCGCCAGACTGGCCAAGGCCTGAGGAGTCATCATGGAAAGTGCATTCGACCGTAACAACGGCGTGATTCAGAGCCTGCTGGACACCGACTACTACACCTTCACCATGATGCAGGCGGTGCTGCACCAGCACCCCAATGTCGATGTGGAATACCAGTTCATCGTCCGCTCCAAAGAGTCCCTGGTGCACCTGATCCCCGAGATCCGCCAGGAACTGGAAAAACTCGCCGGCCTGCAGATGCGCGAAGGCGAACAGCGCTTTTTGTTCAACAAGCGCTTTCGTGAGTACCTGACCCCGGACTTCGAACAGTTCCTCGGCCTGTTCCGCTTCAACCTGCGCTACATCCACGTGGCGGCGGTCGATGGCCAACTGAGCATCCGCGTCCGTGGTCCGATGCTGCACTGCATCATGTTCGAGCAGCCGGTGCTGGCCATGGTCAGCGAGTTGCGCAACCGCGATAAGTACCCCGAGGTGGAGCTTGAGGATGTCACTCGCCGGCTCTATCAGAAGTTCGAATGGCTGGAGAAAAACGCCAGCCGCGACGAGCTTGCCGAGTTCCGCGTTTCGGATTTTTCCACCCGCCGGCGCCTCTCGTTCAAGGCCCAGCGCGAAGTGGTGAAGATCATGCGCAGTGATTTCCCTGGGGTCTTCGTTGGCACCAGCAATGCGCACCTGGCCTACGAGTTCGACCTGCCGCTGATCGGCACCATGGCCCACCAATGGCTGATGGTGCACCAGCAACTGGGGCGGTTGCGGGAGAGCCAGAACGCCGCCCTGGAGAATTGGGTGCACGAGTATCGCGGACGCCTCGGCATCGCCCTGACCGACTGCATCAGCACCGACTTTTTCCTCAAGGACTTCGACCTGTACTTCGCCAAGCTCTACGACGGCCTGCGCCAGGATTCCGGGGACCCGCTGCTCTGGGCCGACAAGGTCCTGGCCCGCTACCGCGAACTGGGCATCGACCCACGGACCAAGGACCTGATGTTCTCCGATGGCCTGAACTTCGAGAAATGCCTGCCGATCCTGCGCCACGTGCGTGGCCAGGCCAGGTTCGGGTTTGGCATGGGCACCAGCCTGGCCTGCGACGTCGAAGGCGTGGAGCCACTGAGCATCGTGATGAAACTGGTGCGGGTGCATGGTGAACCGGTGGTGAAGTTCTCTGACGACCCGATCAAGAACGTTTGTGAAGACCCGTCGTTCCTGCGCTACGCCGCCCAGGTGTTCAACGTCGATCTTGCCCACTCGCCCCTGGAGGCCTGACATGAGCAACCAAACCCAAGAACGCATTGCCCGGGAACTGGGCATCGACCGGCAACTGGTGCGTGGTGGCGAGGCCCTGGAAATCGCCCGGCGCGTGGACTTCATTCAGCACGTGCTGCGCGAGTCCGGCTGCACGACCCTGGTGTTGGGCATCAGTGGCGGAGTCGACTCCCTGACGGCCGGCCGCCTGTGCCAGCTGGCGGTGGAGCAACTGCGCGGGGCAGGGCAGGAGGCGCGATTTATCGCCATGCGCCTGCCCTATAAAAGCCAGGCGGATGAAAGCGATGCCCAGGCGTCCCTGGACTTCATTCGCCCGGACAGCGTCAGTACCTGCAACATTGCCGACAGCGTCGATGGAATGATGAATCAGCTACAGATCGAAGGCTTGCAACCCTCGGCGGCCCTCACGGACTTTGCCAAGGGCAACGTCAAGGCCCGAGCGCGGATGATCGCGCAGTACGCCGTGGCCAACTTCAGCAACGGCCTGGTGGTGGGCACCGACCACGGCGCCGAGGCGCTGATGGGCTTCTTCACCAAGTACGGCGACGGCGCCTGCGACCTGGCCCCGCTGTCGGGGTTGACCAAGACTCAGGTACGCCTGCTGGCCGACGCCCTTGGCGCTCCCGGCCAACTGGTGCACAAGGCGCCCACCGCGGACCTGGAAGAACTGGCCCCGGGCAAGCTGGATGAAACGGCTTATGGTTGCAGCTACGAAGAAATCGATGCCTACCTGATGGGCGAGCCCGTCACCGACGCAGTGCGCCACCTGATCGAACGTGCCTACCTGCGAACGGCCCACAAACGCGCCTTGCCCCGTGCGCCCGCGGCAGCTGGCCTATAGCAACGGACTTGTGTTGTTCGCCGGATCGCCTTCGGCGGCAAGCCGGCTCCTACAGATCGCGCTGCACCGAATTCCGTAGGAGCCAGCTTGCTGGCGAAGGGGCCCGCACGATCACCGTCATTCGCCTCCATGCCACCAGCGGGGGCGCTGGCCTTTGAACGAATGGCGGGTCGGTGCCAGTGCCTTGCGGTTGTTGCTGTCGAAGGCACCCAGCAGCAAGGCAACGGTCGGCTCATCATCGATGGCACCCAACGAACTGCCGCACTGTGGGCAGAACGCCCGGCTCGAATAGTCCGACGACCTGAAGGTCGCCGGTGCGCCGCCAGGGCCGGTCCAGGTCACCCGTTCCCGGGGGAACTCGACCCACGCCAGTGTCAGCGCGCCACTGTGGCGCTGGCACAGTTTGCACGAGCAGGTATGGGGATTGGCGGCAGGCCCTCGGGCCTCGAAGCGAATCTGCCCGCACAGGCAGCCGCCCTGGTACAGGCTGGCAGTCATCAGCGTGGGTTCTCCTGAGGAATCAAACGGTCCTTTTCCAAGTCACGCAGCAGTTCATCGAGCATCTCTCTGCGGCTTTCGACCTGCACCGGCGGAACATACCAGGCCGCTACACTATAGCCTTCACGACGGTAGTCGTAGGTCTTGAGCAGTTGGCCGTCCTTGAGCAGGCTGCCGCGCAAGTTGCTCTGGTAGGAGTAGGGCATGGGGAAGGTCAGCAGGGTGATGGCATTCAACGCGCCAAGCAGTCCGGCACTCTTGCCTCCAGGTTCGCTGATCAGGAGGCTGTAGCCGCTGCGACTGTAGCCACCATCGAGAAAGGAGAAGGCTCCGGTTTGACGCAGGGCGGCGATGGTTTGCCGTTGCTCCTGTTCGTCGAAGCGACTTTTCACCGGGCCCAGGTCCAGGGTCAGCGGTACATAGGGATGTTGACTGCGGTAGTCCAGCGGCGCCATTCGGGTGCCACAACCGGTGATGATCAGTGCGCTGCACAGCAGGGTGGTCAAACCTATGGGGTTCATTGGGCCTGACTCGCGGTTGGCAACAGTTGATCCTGACGCAGATCGCCAGCAAAGGCGCGGGCGATGCGCTGGATATTCTGCTCTTGCATTTCACCGCCCTGATCCAGCAGCCAGGTGTATTTATGCGTCAGGTTGCGATAGCTGTAGCGCTTGAGGAGCTTGCCCTCGTGCAGCAGGCTGATGTCGGTGTGGGTGTCGATGCCATTGGAGAGCGGCATCAGGAACAGAGTGGCGGCACTGAGGAAGATCAACGGCATTGGCGGCATGTCCCGCTCGGACTTGAACTGAATGCGGGCGCTGTAGTCGCCAGCTTGTCCGGCGCCGGTCTGGACATCTTCGAACACCCCGGTGGCACGCAAGGCGTTACGTAACTCAGCGGCGCGCAATGGGTCATCGACCATCACATGCAGGGGCATCAAATAGGCTTGGCCATCCGTCAGCGGACGGTCCGGCAAGGTGTCGGTTGCCGTGCAGCCCGCGAGCAGCAGGAGGGCGCAAAGGGTCAGGCAGGATTTCATGGATGAATCTCCGCAGTGGCGTTGGCTGGGCTGGTTTGCTTGTTGACGGGAAGGATGAAGGGCTTGGCCTTGTCCAGATCCAGCGGCATCCATTGCAGGTCCGGCAGCCCCGGCACCTGGCGCTGGGCAATCACGGCGTCACGGGGCATCTGATTGCTCCAGGCAAAGAAGCACTGGGTCACTTGGCTGCAGACCGAGCGAAACTCGCCGATGTAATACGCCTTGCCCGCCTCCAGGCGCAGCGGCAGTACGAACTCTTCGCGCGCTTCCTGGGATTGCAGGCGTGAGCCGAGCCCCGGGGTGTAGACCATGGACCAGAACTGGAAGTTGTAGAACTCGTAATCACCCGGTTTGAGCGGCATGACAAATACACTGCCGGCAGCGCGGGGTTCATGGATGTCCTCAGGCGTTGGCCGTGGGTCGCCCTCCCAGAGTGCCGCGGCGCCATTGATTGAGCCGCGCTTGCGAATCAGCAGGCGCAGGTTGGTGGCGGCACCGCCGCCGCCCAGGTACTGCGGGCCAATAGCGCCCACCAGATAGGTCGTGGGTTCGTTGGCTGCGGGTTGCAGAGGGGCGCTGACGATGGCGGCGGGTTGGCTGATGCAGCCAGAAACTATGCTGGTGGCCAGCAGCAAGGACGAAGCCTTGAGTACGCGGAACATGGGGAACCCTGAAAGTGACTTTGGACAAGGCGCAGGCAGGGTGCATGTTTGTCTGTGCGTAAGCCCTCCCTGGCGCTGCTCATGAGCGGCGCCGATGGTACGGAATCGGTTGGGCTTTGGGTAGTTGCGGCCAGTGACAATTACCAGAGGGGGCCTATTGACCGAACCCTCAGCGCAGTTTCTCCAGCATCTGGTAGTACCACATGCCCGCCGCCAGCATCGGGTTGCCCAACTGGTCGCCAAAGGGCACGCGGATGTGTTGGCAGGCGGCGAAGGTGTCGTAGTGGCCGAGGTGGCCGGTCAGGGCCTCGGCCATGATCTCGCCCATGATGTGGCTGGTGGCCACGCCGTGCCCGGAGTAGCCCTGGCAGTACCAGACGTTGTCCGAGAGCTTGCCCAGTTGCGGGATGCGGTTGATCACGATGCCCATGGCGCAACTCCACTGGAAGTCGATGCCCACGCCCTTGAGCGCCGGGAAGGTGCGTTCGATGCACGGGCGCAGTTCGCCGGCGATGTCTCGCGAGTCCTTGCCGCTGTAGTTGGCGCCGCCGCCGAACAGCAGGCGGCCGTCGGCGGTCATGCGGTAGTAGTCGAGGACGAAGCGGCAGTCGTAGACCGCCAGGTCCTCGGGGTTCAGGCGCTTGGCCAGGTCGCCCAAGGGCTCGGTGGTGACGATGCCGCCCATGGCCGGGAAGATCTTGCCCTTGAGCTTCTTCGGCTCCAGCTTGTGGTAGACGTCGCCGGCCAGCAGCACTTGCTTGGCGTTGATCCGGCCTTGGGCGGTGATCACTGCCGGGTGTTCGCCGTGGACGATCTGCAGCACTTCGCTGTGCTCGAAAATCAGTGCCCCTAGGCTTTCGGCGGCCCGGGCTTCGCCGAGGCACAGGTTCAGCGGGTGCAGGTGCAGGTTGCGGGTGTTCTTGATGGCGCCGTGGTAGAGGTCGCTTTCCAGCAGGCCGCGCACCTGGGCCCGGTCCAGCAGGCTGACTTCGTCGCCCATGCCGCGGCGCAGCGCTTCTTCATAGTCGGCGCGCAGGTCGGGCAGGTGGCTGGGCTTGTAGGCGGCGTGCAGGTGGCCGTGCTTGAGGTCGCAGGCGATGGCGTATTTCTCCACCCGTTGCTGGATGATCCGGTGCCCGCGCCAGCGCAGGTTCCAGATGAAATCGTCGACCTCGTCGCCCAGTGCGCGGCGCATCTGTTTGCGCATGGCCGCATCGCCGGAAAGGCTGCCGGTGACCTGGCCACCGTTGCGCCCGGTGGCGCCCCAGCCGATCTTGTGGCTTTCGACGATGGCGACTTTCAGGCCGCGCTCGGCCAATTCCACCGCGCTGGCAACGCCGGTGAAGCCGCCGCCGATGATCACCACATCCACCTGATGGCTGCCTTGCAGGGTCGGGTAGTGGGTTTCCTGATTCAGGGTGGCGCTGTAGTAGCTGGGGCAGCGCTCGGCTGCCGGGGTCCGCGGATCGAAGGCGGCTGTCATTGAAAAATCCTCGTGGAAAAAACAACCGGCGGCTGCGTGGGGGCAGCGGCCAGCGCTTCAGCAACTGTCGATGATCTGCCGGGCGCAGCTCAGGTCCGGCAAAGCGGTTTCAGGCCGCCTTGCCCATGAGTCCAGCACCGCAGATCGTTTCTGCGGCTCAGGCCTGGGTCAGGTACCAGCGCCAGTCCTGCTCGCCGACTTCGGCCATGAACTGGCGGTATTCGGCACGCTTGACCGCCAGGTACACACCGAGGAACTCACGGCCCAGGGCGTCCCGGGCCCAGGCCGATTGCTCCAGGGCGATCAGCGAGGTCAGCCAGTCGGTGGGCAGCAGTTCGGTGGCCTGGGCGTAGCCATTGCCCTGCACTGGATCGCCCGGATCGAGCTGTTCGCGCAGGCCACGATGGACGCCGGCGAGGATCGCCGCCGCGGCGAGATAAGGGTTGGCGTCGGCGCCGCAGATGCGGTGTTCGATGTGCCGACTGTTGGCCGGGCCACCGGGCACCCGCAGGCTCACGGTGCGATTGTCGACGCCCCAGGTCGGCGCCAGGGGCGCGTAGCTGTTGGCCTGGAAGCGCCGGTAGGAGTTGGCGTTGGGGCAGAACAGCAGCAGCGATTCCAGCAGGGACGCGAGCATGCCGCCCACCGCCTGGCGCAGCAGCGGGGTGCCGGCCGGGTCCTCGGAGGCAAACAGGTTGCGG
This sequence comes from Pseudomonas sp. B21-059, assembly GCF_026016285.1. Taxonomy (NCBI): domain Bacteria; kingdom Pseudomonadati; phylum Pseudomonadota; class Gammaproteobacteria; order Pseudomonadales; family Pseudomonadaceae; genus Pseudomonas; species Pseudomonas sp. B21-059. Next base: position 2,727,856 of record NZ_CP087201.1, read on the forward strand.
CCCGCAGCGTCGGCAATGCTCACGTGCATGTGCATGCCGGTGCCGGCCAGGTGGTCGAAGGGCTTGGCCATGAAGGTGGCTTGCATCCCGTGCTTGTGAGCCACGGCCTTGACCAGGCGCTTGTAGCGCACCGCCTGGTCCATGGCCTCCAGGGCATCGCCGTGTTCCAGGGTGATTTCCACCTGGCCCGGGGCGTACTCGGAGATCGCCGTGCGCGCCGGAATGCCTTGCAGTTTGCAGGCGGCGTAGAGATCGGCGAGGAACGGCTCGATCTGCTCCAGCTCGCGCAGACCGTAGACCTGGGTGCTGCGCGGACGACCGCCGTCGGCGTCCAGGGCCGGTTGCGGTCGGCCGTTGCCGTCACGCTTGGCGTCCAGCAGGTAGAACTCCAGCTCGCAGGCCATCACCGGGTGGTAACCCTCGGCCTTGAGCCCGTCGATCACCTTGATCAGCAGGTGGCGCGGATCGGCGATGCTGGCGGGCATGCCCTCCTGCGGATGCATGCTGACCTGCACAGCCGCGGTGGGAATCTGCCGCCACGGCAGGCGCACCAGGCTGCCGGCCAGCGGGTAGGCACGGCAGTCGATATCACCGATGTCCCACACCAGGCCGGAGTTCTCCACGTCGTCGCCGTTGAGGGTCAGGCCGAGGATGGTGCTGGGCAGGGGCCGGCCGCTTTCATACACCGCCAGCAGTTCTTCGCGGTGCAGCAGCTTGCCTCGGGGCACGCCGTTGGCGTCGAGGATGAACAGCTCGATCATGTCGATGTCGGGGTTGGCGGCCAGGAAGTCACGGGCTTCGTCGAGGGCGGCAAATTTCATCAGGGTTCTCGCTTGCGCCATTGGGGCGCGCAGGTTTTCAGGTCCTGCAACAACGCCGCGCACGGTGCGGTTGCAAGGGTAGAAATCAGGTCTGGGAGCGGCACGCGCAGGAGGGCGCGATCAGGCCAGAAGCGAGTGATCCGGAGGACGTGAGGAGTGGCGCAGACGGGAGCGGCACAGGGCCATGGGCAGGTTGACCAGGAGTTTCATGGGCAGGGCCTGTCCAGCAAGTACAAGCCGATGACGGCGGCGCGGTCCTCATGGACCTCACGAGGCGTGGCGGGGAGCGAGCGGGGCAGCGAGAACCCAGCGTCGACGTCAGCACCGCGGCCACTGTGCAGGGGCGCGGGCGCTGATCTGTCGAATCCGTGAAACGGGCTCAGGGGGTACATCGCCGGGTGATCTCGCTGTCGAGTTCGTTGTAGTTATTGGTTATGGGAACCGGGCGCTGCTGGGGCAGAGCAATGGAGCCGTTGTCCCAGGGCGGATCAATACTGCAAGAATCCGTCCGCCAATGTAAGGGGGGTAAACGGCTCCAGTGCCCTGGCGGGTGCCCTGCACCCACGGGGAGAGGTGCGAGCTAGAGCGGTGCTTTCTGGTTGCCAGAAGTGTCTGATTTTTTTTACAGAGCCCCAGTAGACACCGGGCAACTTCCACGCAGCATCACCGAGTATCAAGGCTCTTCGTACAAAGCCTAGGGATCGACCGACTCTGTCTGGTGCCGTACCACCGGCGCTGCATGGCTGGCTGGCAGGTGAGGGGATGCTTGCGTCGCTCCCCGCTCAACGATCTTCATCGCCCGTACATCGCAGCCCAGGTTCGAACAGATGTAGTCGAATGCCTTGACCGGGTCGCAGGTTGTGCCGCAGGTAAAGATGTCGAGAAACAGCGCGCCATGCTCGGGGTAGGTGTGGAAGGAGGCGTGGGACTCCTCCAGCATCACCAGGACCGTTGCGCCTTGTGGCTCGAAGCGTTTTGTCAGCGTGCCACAGACCGTCGCGCCGGCTTCGGCGGAAGCGGCACACAGCAGTTGGGTCAAGGCATCCAGGTCATTGAGCTTTTCGGGGGCGATCTGATAGAGCTCGCCCAGCGTGTGCCTGCCAAAAAAAGCATTGGCGTTCGGGTTCATAGGACTTCCCTGTTTCGACACCAGTACGGATGGCGCGGGTCGGTGAGTGACAGGCTGCGCAGGCCTGATTGCAGGCGCCGATGATGGGATAGCCGGTACTCGATTTCCAGGCAAATTGCCGGCGGGTTATTTGAGTATGTAAGAGGTTGATACCAATTGTTTCGCAGGCCCTGGCGGAGCGATCAGCACCTGGCGCGCAGGCCCCCGAGGCAAGGCGGCGCACGGCACCGGCAATGATTCATGGGCCTTGATCAACTCACTCATCGGTTCAGCTATCGCCATCGGCAGGCGTCGCCGTGCTGTCCGGGGGCGAATCTGTTCCTTTATTAGTTGCTGGAAATATCGATTCATACTCGGATTGATTTTGTTACAAGTCTGAAATTATTTTCGGAGTTCTTTGTTTGATGTCGGTGTTAGCTTGTTTTCGCTGCTGTTCCGGCTGTGCCTGGTAGTTGTGAGTCTCGAACTTTGTCGGTTGGTTTTCGAATGGCGTCGCAATAGCGATTCTTATACGTCGCTGCTGTTTGAAATGTTGTTATGCAATGTTGATGAAAGTTTATCTGGTTGAACTTTAGTGTCGGAGGTGGGTGATCATGGAAGATCAGAAGTTGAAGTTGTTGGTCTTCGGTATCGACGGGGCGTCCCATGCTGTCCTCCAGCAACTGATGGCTCGGGGATTGCTGCCGAACTTCAGCGCACTGCGCCGGCGCGCCTCCCATGGGGTACTGCAATCGACCTTCCCACCGCACACGGCACCGGGCTGGGCCTCCATGTTTACCGGGGTTTCTCCGGGTGAACACGGGATCTACCAGTTCTGGTCGACCCAGTCTGCGGACTATCGTTTCCGGGCAATGAACGCTGCCGACTATGGGCGTGAACCCTGCTGGCTGACCCTGGAACGCCAGGGGCTGAAAGTCGGTGCCTACAACATCCCCATGACTCATCCGCCGGCAGATCTTCAGGGCGGCTATATGATCAGCTGGCCATTGGCCAAAACCCTGAGATATACCTCGCCCGCCAACTTGATGCATGAGTTGATGCAGGCGGGACTGCACTATCATTCAGACATTGTCACGATGTATCGCGGTCAGGAAGACTACTGTGAGCAGGCGCGCAAGTTTATCAAGGGGCGTGCCGATACTTGCTGTTTTCTGCAGCAGACCCGACCAGTGGATGCACTGTTTGTAGTCTTCACCGAAGTTGATCGTGTCAGTCACTATTATTGGGGCGATCACTCGGCGCCAAGTTCAGTAGTGGAACAGTGTTATATCGATATTGATCAGGCGCTGGGCACGGTATTGACCCTGGCCGATGACGACACCCTGGTGGTGGTGGCTTCCGACCATGGCTTTGGCCTGTGTGAAGCGGACTTCAGCGTGCACGAGTTCCTCGAACAACAGGGCCTGCTGGCGACCCGCTATGAACTCCAGGACTCGGGCGCCGAGGCCTCCCACGACGACCCGGGGGCGCGTTCCTGGTTCGACGCCCCCGGAAGCTACCGACGTGTGGTGGATTGGTCGCGCACCGAGTTCTACATGCCCACCCCTGGCTGCTTCGGTGTCAATGCCAATCTGATGGGGCGCGAGGCCCAGGGGGTGCTGCGCGCCGAGCAGTTGCCGGAGGCCGAAGCGCGTTTGCAGCAAGCCCTGGCGCAGGTGCTCGACGAACAGGGGCGCCCCTGGTTCACGCTGGTCAAGGCCGATCAGGTGTATGCCGGCGCACGCCTGCAGGACGCTCCCGACTACCTGCTGATCCCCAGGGATTTCAGAGTCATGCCGACGCCGGCACTCACTGGCCGGGTCTGGAGTACACCGGCCCAGCGTGGCGTGCATCGGCCCGACGGCATCGTGTTTATCCGTGGCTCGACCTTTCCCGAGGACGCCGCGCTGCAAGCGCGGATCGAAGACATCTACCCGACGATCCTGGCCCATCTGGGGCTGCCGGTCCCTGAAGGGCTGGAAGGCCACTGGTTGCTGGAACCGGCCCACGAGCCGCAGCGCGAGCCCGGCCGCAAAGGCTGTGGCGGGCAACGAATGAGTGAAGAAGAACAGCGCTTCATGGACAGCCAATTACAACAAATTGGGTATTTTTAATGGAAACCGTGCAGTTCACCAACGCCGCCGACGGGTTGATTCCGCTCGCCAACCTGGCTGAGCCGATCGATGCGCCACCGACCAATCCGCTGCATTCCACTGTCGACTTCCGCAAGCCGCAGCCGATGCGCGTGTGCTTTCCGGTGTTGCTCGATGGCGACCTGGTGATGAGTTCCGAACACCTGGGCGTCAGTTACCTGGTGTCGATCCTGCGGGACCTGGGAGCCGAGTGCCAGGTGGTCGAGGTCAAGTCGATCCAGCACGGCGACGAGATTGCCATTGCTGAAGTGGTGGCCTTCAAGCCCGACCTCATTGGTTTCTCCCTGACCACGGTCACCGTCAGTCATGCCACCGCTTTCGGTTCGGCATTGCGTGCGGCCCTGCCCGAGCAGGTGGCGTTTCTGGCCGGTGGCCCGCTGGCCACCTTCCTGGGCTCCAAGTTGCTGAGCAACCCCAACTGGAGCTTCCTTGACGCCCTGGTGCGCGGTGAGGGCGACGTGCCGCTGGTGCGCTACGTCGAGGCCTTCTGGGATCACGGCGACTACGCCCGGGTGCCGAGCCTGAGCTGGCGCGAGGAGGGCGGGTTCGTCATCGACAACCCCATTGGCAAGCCGGTGCCGGAGCTGGACATGCTGCCTGAGCCGGCGCGGGATCAGTTCGAGCTCAACAGCGGCAAGCTGCCCTACCTGCGCCTGGCCACCACCCGTGGCTGCACTGCGCGCTGCACCTTCTGCAACGCGCCTCACGCCGGCAACAAGATCAACCCCGGCAAGCTCTGGCGGGCCAGGACCCCGGACAATATCGTCGATGAAATCGAGCGGCTTTATCACAAGTACAACTTCAACACCTTCGACTTCGTCGACTCGACCTTCGAAGACCCGGGCGGTGCGCCGTTCGCCAAGCAGCGGATTGCCGACATCGCCCAGGGCGTGCTCGATCGTGGGCTGAAGATCTATTACAACTGCTGCATGCAGGCCAAGAACTGGCACCCCGAAGACCAGCCGCTGCTGGACCTGCTGTACCGCTCCGGCCTGGAGAAGGTGCTGATCGGCATCGAGTCGGGTTCACAGATCGGCCTGGACCGCTGGAAGAAGAAGTCCACGGTCGAGGACAACAAGCGGGCCATCGAGCTGGTGCGTGGTGCCGGCATCTACGTGGCCTTCGGATTCATTGCCTATCACCCCTGGTCGACCTTCCAGGAGATCCGTGACAACAACCTCTTCCTGCGCGAATACATGGGCTACAACCTGCGCCGCTACACCGTGCGCCTGGAGCTCTATCCCGGGGCGGAGGCGGTCGAGACCCTGCGCGCCGAGGGCAAGCTGCATGACGACTTCGATGTGTCGCTCAATGCCCTGAGCTACGACTTCGAAGACCCGCGAGTGCGTCAGTTGTCGACCATCAGTGCCTTGCTCTACGGCGAGAAGTACGCCTCGGAAATGGTCATCGAAAAGGAACCGGCGGTGTTCGAGTTCGAGACCTACGACATTGTCATGCACACCTTCATGTCGCGCTTGCGGCGTGCGGTGCTCGGCGACGCCCGGGGCATGGCGATTCTCGAAGCCGGCGAAGCCAAGGCCGCCGAATTGCGCCGGCTCATGAGCGATTTCAACTATGCGCTGATTTCCGAGATGACCGACCTGGCCGAGCAGGGGACCCTCGACGAGGCCTATGCCCATGAACGGCGACCCCAGGTCGAGCAGTTCTACCGGGTCAAGCTCGGCGAGCTGCGCCAGGTCCAGTTGGGAATCAGCATGCAACTCCACCGCGCCGGGCTGAGCCTGCGCGACATCCAGTTCAGCAAAGGGGCTTGAGCCATGACGAATGCCGAACCGGTGAACTTTCTCGGTCACAGCCAGTTGCTGGGCAATGACCTGGTCATCAACGAGGACTCCTGCAACCTGGGGTGCACCTACTGCCTGACCGGGCAGAGCAACATGAAGTCGTCCCACGAAGGCAAGCTGATCTTCCAGCCGCCGGTGCACGACGTGTACAGCCAAGACAGTGACCTGGGCCGGCGTCTGCAGACCATCGTCGAGCGGGTGAATCGCACCTTCAAGCCACCGCTGCTGAAACTCACCGGCGGCGAGATTTTCATCATCAAGGGCATCATGAGCTTCATCGAGAGCATGTCGCCCCTGCATGAAGTGCTGATCGTACAGACCAACGGCCTGCCGTTGACCCGGGACAAAGTGCGGCGCCTGGCCCAACTGGGCAATGTCGTGGTGCAGATCTCACTCGACAGCAGCAACTATCAGGGCAACAGCTATCGGGTCCTGTCGCCACGCATCCACGAGATGATCATGGAGCGTATCGCGATGGTCCTGGAGGCCGGCCTGCCGCTGGAAATCTACGGCGTGCTCAATGACCGCAGTGCGCCGTATCTGCGCGAGTTCGTGGAGTGGTGCTCCGGGTTTGCAGACAACCCGCCGCAGCTGTTTCCGTTCCCCGTCCGCGGCCCTGACAGCGAGAAGTTCAAGGTGCGCCCCGAGCAGTATCCGTTCATCGACGCGTTGTTCGAGCTGCGCGAGCGTTACCCGCAGATCCTGCCACCCAAGGCCTACCTGGACCGCCTCAGTTCGTTCTATCACCAGGGGCGGCGCACCTGGCGCTGTCACCTGCCGCGCCTGGTGCTGTCGACCTTCAGCGACGGCGTGGCCACGCCCTGTCCGAACATCTGGTTCCACAACATGGGCAACGTGCTGGAACAGGACTGGAACAAGGCTCTGGCGCCGGTGAACCGCTCACCGTTCTATCAGTTGCTGCTGGCTGAACGACCACGGCTGGATGCCTGCAAGGGGTGCTTCACGCCCTGGGACACCCTGAGCCTGTATTTCGAAGACGCTATCAGCCTGGACGAGTTGTGCCGTGCGCCTTCCTACGCGCCCCAGGCCGTCAGGAACCTGCTCGAACAAGCCAAGGAAGCGTATCAACATGGCGCCTGAGTCACGGACCGATGACCGCTGGTTTGCCCAACTGAGCGCGGGGCCGGTACTGGCTTCGCTGCCGGCAACCCGGCGCAGTGAGTGGGCCCGGCAGCTTGGTGAACTGGCCAGCAGCGGTCAGCAGCGCCTGCTGCTGGTGTTCGACAGTACGCTTGAGCATGCCGCGCTGTTGCTGGTGCTGCTGGAGCAGGGCTTGTCGCCGTTGCTGGTGGCCAGCGATGCCAAGCCCCAGGAACTGCAGCGCTATGCCGCCCAGGGGGCGATCAGCCACAGCGTCCATCTGGAGCAGGGCGAACTGCGGGTGACATCGCTTGAGCCTGGCGCTGCACTGCCTGCCGATCCGGCAGTGCAGCCACACCGGCGTGGCATCTATCTGCTGACGTCGGGCACCACGGGGGAACCGTCGCTGGTTTTTCGCGACCTGCACAGCTGGCGCGACGAAGGCTTGCGCTATTGCCGGCTGTTGCAACTGAGCCACGAGGACCGGGTACTGTTCATTGCCCCGGTGTATCACGCCTATGCACTGGGCTGGTTGTGGGGCGCGTTGCTGGCCGGGTCCCAGGTGGAAATCTGCAGGCCCACGGAACTGGGGGCGGCGCTGCAGGCGCTGCGTCTGCGCGCCAGCCATTGCGTGGTCACGCCGATGCTGGCGACCCTGATGGCCCAGCGGGTTGGCCAGGGTGAGCGTCCGCCCCAGCTCAAGGTGGTGATGTCCGGCGCCGGCCCGGTGGACGGACAGCTCGACCAGCAGTTCCAGCAGGCCTTCGGCATCGGACTGTCGCGCAACTATGGCAGTACCGAAAGCGGTGCCGTGTTTGCCGGCGTCGCGCCATTGCCGCCGTTGTCCATCGGCTTTCCCATGCCGGGGATCGAAGTCGTGGAGCCGGCGGCGGGTCAGCCGTTTGCCCTCAAGGTGCGACTGGAGGATGGCCGCCTTTACGACACCGGCGACATCGCCGAACAGAGTCCGGCCGGCTACAGCATTGTCGGTCGTGAAAGCAGTGCGATCCGTCGGGGCGAGCGCTGGATTTCGCCGTTCGAGATTGAATCGGTACTGACCAGCCACCCCGACGTACTGGATTGCTCGGTGCGGGCAGTGAAGTCGGCCCGGGCAGGCAACGACCATATTTTCGCCTTCGTGGTCTGGAGTGCCGAGCGGCCCTGGAACCCGGGACTGCTGCGCGAATACTGTCAGGCGAACCTGGCGTCGGCCAAGGTCCCCGACCGCTTCGAGCGCACGGCATTGATTGCTCGTAGCAGTAATGGCAAGCCGCTGCTCAGTCGCCGCTACCGCCCGGCTGCCAGCCGGGTATTGCTCGACGCGGCCCACGCTTACAAGCGTTCGCAATTGCTGTTGGCATTGTGGGATTGCGGCGCCTTGCAACTCAGTGCCCAGGGCTTGAGCGTCGATCAGATTGCCCAGCGTACCGGGCTGCATGCGCAGACTCTGGCGGTGGCCTTCGACACCGCCCAGGCCAACGGATTGGTGCAGGAAGCCGCAGGCGCCGAGGCGCATGCGCAGGACCTTGAGGCCCTGGCTCCGGTGCTCGATCTGGAAGCCTTCAACAACCGCCACTGGAACCGCCTGGACGAGTTGCTGGCGGTGCTGCATGACGGCCTCGACCGGCGCGCTTTCGAGCAGAGTCCCAAGCATCCGCAATTGCTTCGGCGCTACCAGCGCGCAGTGTCCGGGGCGGACAAGCAACTGGCCGCGCAACTGACCTGGCGCAAGGCCTTGCTCCACACGACGGGCGCCATTCGCCTGCTCGATGTCTGTGCCACCGGCGCGGTGTACACCCAGGCGTTGCTTGGTCGCCGACGCCTTGACTGCAACGCCAGCCGGATCGTGCCACTGGGGGGGCTCAACCCTGTGGCGGCGGATATTCCGGTGCACAGCCGGGAGACATTGGCCGAGCTCGATGAGTGCCAGTTCGACGTCATCGTGCTCGACAACACCTTGCACCAGCCCAGCGTAGCCCAGGCCCTGCCTGCCTTGCTGGAGCGCCTGGGGGCAGGTGGCCGGCTGATCATTGACGAGATTTTCTTTTGCGACACGGCCTCGGCAGCTGTCGGCGTGGATTGGCTGACCCATGGCGGCTGCCAGTACCCGAGGCAGGACGAGGTGGTTGCGGCGCTGGCGCGCCTGGGGTTCGTCGGCGAGCAGATCTGGCGCCGCGAATCGATGATTTATCAATGCACGATGTTATTCAGCAGGAGCTAGAAAATGACCGATACCGACCGCTTGATCAAAGTGTTCTCCAGCACCGTGGGCCGTGAGCTGAGCCGCGAAGACCTTTCGGGGGGCGACCTGATTGGCACCCTGGGCCTGAACTCGATCGACGCCTTGCAGTTGCTGATCCAGGTGGAAACCGAGTTCGGCTTTTCCATCGAGGACAACGAGCTGTCCATTGAACTGGTCAACTCGCTGGAGCGCCTGGAAGCCTTCGTCGCCGACAAGACCCAGGCCCGGGTCGTCTGAGGACGATGACGGCATGTGTCTCTTTGCCAACCTCGGCCGCGCGCTTTGCAGTGCGCGCCGACCTGGGCGGCCCGGCGCCCGCCGGGCCGCCCGGAAGAACCGAACGACGAGGGAATTCGTGTGAACGATGCAAAAAAGACTGAGGCAATGTTTGCCAATCGTCCCGGCACCGATGCCCAGTTGCCCTGGCTCAACCAGCTCAACCGCCAGCGTCTGGCCGGGCCGGCGATGGAGAACAATCGCTGGCTGACCGAAGGCGAGGCCCCGGCGACACTCTGCGTGCACGCCGGCACCTACGAGGACCCGGTGACCGGGGCCGTGGGCACGCCGATATTTCCCAGCACCACCTTTCGCTTCAGCCAGTCCACCTACGAGTCGTTCCTGGAAGGCTACGTGCGTGACATTCCCACCTACAGCCGCTACGGCAACCCGGGGCAGTGGTCGGTGCAGTTGAAGGTGGCGGCCATGGAGGGGGCGCAAAGTGCCTTGGTTCTGTCATCGGGCATGGCGGCGATCGCCTCGACCCTGTTCGCCCTGACCAACCGCAATGGCCACATCATCTCTTCCTACGATCTCTACGGTGGCAGCTACAGCCTGCTGCACGCCGACATCAGCCAGGCCGGGCGCTCGGTGAGCTATGTCGACCCGCTGGATCTGCAGGCGATTCGCCGGGCGATCCGCCCGCAGACCCAGATCATGTTTTTCGAGCTGCTGTCCAACCCGCTGATGAAGGCCATCGATCTGCTGGCCATCGCTGCCTTGTGCAAGCAGGAGAACATTCTCCTGGTGGTGGACAACACCTTCCTTTCACCCATCAGTTGCCGTCCCCTGGAGTGGGGGGCCGATATCGTCATCCACTCGGCGACCAAGTACCTCAACGGGCACAGTGACGCCACCTGTGGCGCGGTTGCGGGCAGTCGCAAGCTGGTGGACCGGGTCTGGGCACAGCTGTTGCGCTTTGGCGGTAACCTGGACCCCTTCGTGTGCTTCCTTCTGGAACGGGGCATGAAGACCCTGGCGGTGCGCATGCAGGCTCATGCCGCAGGGGCCCGGCAGGTGACGCGTTTTCTCGAACGCCATCCGCAGGTGACCGCGGTGCATTCGGTCTATGCCGAGGAGTATGCCCACCCCCATCTGTACCAGTACGCCGCCCAGGCCACCTGCGGCATGCTCGGTTTTGAGCTGCGGGGCGGCGATCCGGCGGCCCTGCAACTGCTGGAACACCTCAAGCTGATCACCTGTGCCACCAGCCTGGGCGGTGTCGAGTCGCTGGTGAGCCTGCCGTTCAACACCTCCCACAGCGGCCTGACTCGCGAGCAGCAGAAAAAGATCGGGCTCAACCCCGGGCTGGTCCGGCTGTCGGTGGGAATCGAGGACCCTGATGACCTGTGTGCCGATCTCGAGCAGGCGTTGCGTCAGGTCTACCAAGGAAGGAGTCAGCCATGAGAAACGGAATGAACATCTCGGGCTTCAGTGAGATTGTCCACGAGATCCAGCAAGAGCCGGCCCAGGCGATCTTCCGTTACGCCGCCTATGCGCACTGTTCGCCGGCCGGCGGCATGCTGGCCGGCGTGGCTCCGGCCTTGATCGGCCTGTTGCGCGCGCCGCGGCATTTCGAAGTACCGATCCGCCCCAGCCCGGCGTTGCAATGCCAGGGGCTGCTGGACCCGGCCTGGCCCCAGGAATTGGCCCTGGCGGCGCTCTCCGGCTGTTTCCTGGTGTCCGCGGTGTCGGGGTTTTCCGCGCGACGGACCACGGTCGATCATCTGTCGATGACCACCAGCGCGATCCTGCAGGAAGCGGCCGCTGCTGCTCCCCAAGTGCGCTACGAGATCCGTTCGGGCACCGACAAGAAGATCAGCGAAGCCCTGGAAGTGATCGAGGCGGTGAAGAGCCACAGTCCCAATCACCAGACTTTCGTCCAGCCCCTGGGGCTTTCGGCACGCCTGGTGGATGCCGAGGGCGCTGGCCCCTGGCACAGGTTTTGCCCCTTCGAGCAGGCGCCTGCGGATACTGCGGCGGTCCAGACCAAGACCCAGGCCCTGTCCCTGGATTGCCAGTGGCTCTATGGCACTCAACTGCGGGCGGACTTCGTCCACCAGGACCCTCAGGACCTGCGCAGCTTTCCTATCGACCAGCCCAAGCAGCTGGCCGGTATCGACTGGGGCCCCAACCCCCAGGAATACCTGCTGATGGCGATTGCCGCCGATGTCCTGGCGCAGCTCAACCGTCGCCAGCAGTTGCCGGGTGCGGTGCACCTGGACGTGCGGGCCATGGTGGACATCCGCGGCATGTGTGAAGTGGCGCCGACCCCGGTTCACCTGCAGGACATCGAGCTTGAACTGCAAGTCGAAGGCTGGCCGGCCGCCCAGTTGGCGACGCTGATGCAACAGCTGGCGGCGAGCATCGAGGCCTCGGTGGTGTGTGCCCTGATTCGCCATCGGGTGGGTTTCGAGTTCCAGGTCGGTGCCCGGCCGCTGTCCGAGGATGCCCGCGAGTGCCAGCCATGCTGAATCAGTCGACCCTGTGTTTCGCCACCCTGGCGGTTCCCGACCTGGCGGCTGCCGAAGCCTTCTATGTGCAGGTCCTGGGTCTGCAGGTCAGCCGGCGCTTTGCCCCGACCCGCTGGATCAGCCTGGATGTGGACGAGCAGGGCGGTGCCGGACTCGGCCTGATCGAAGACCCGCTGATGGCCCGACCGTCGCCGGCCAGCATGCTTGACCTGATGGTGCCTGAGCTGGATGCGCTGGTTGCCCGGATGCCGCCGCAGGTGACCCTTGTCGAGGCGCCAGGGCCGACCCTGTGGGGCAGTTACAAGGCGGTGATCGAGGACCCGTTCGGCAACCGCCTGGGCCTGGTCCAGTGCAGCCCGCAGGCCGCTGTCCAGGATACCGGGCAGCCGGGAAAGAACGAGTAAGGAGCTGGGATGCTTAAGCAATATGAATGCATGAATGTAGCGGACTGCGTTGCTGGCGATGGCGGCTTCGTGTCCGTGGTCTCCGGGCTGCCGCGCAGCGGCACCTCGATGATGATGCGTGCCCTGGCCAGTGCCGGCCTGGCACCGCTGACTGACAACCTGCGCCAGGGCGATGAGCGCAATCCCCATGGCTATTTCGAATGGGAAGCGGTCAAGTCCCGCGACGGCTACCTGGGGTGGATGGACCAGGCCCGCGGCCGTGCGGTCAAGCTGGTGTCGCGCTTTCTCCAGCACCTGCCAGCGACCCACGGGTATCGGGTGTTGTTCATGCACCGTGATATCGATGCGGTGATCCGTTCCCAGCGAGACATGGCCGAGCACCACAGCGGTCAGGTCTGGGGAGGGCAGGAGGTCGAGGAACTGGCGCGGCTGTATCGCGAGCATGTGGCCCAGGTGCTGGCATGGGTCCGTTCGCGGCCGAACATGCAACTGCTGGAACTGGATTATCAACGGGTGCTGCAAGACCCTGACGGCGAATTCACCCGGGTTGCGGCATTCCTCTCACCCTTGCCCCTGGCGGTGCAGTCGATGGCGGCCACGGTGGATCGAGGTCTGAATCATCAAGCGGCGATGGAGGCTGCGAGCCATGTCTGAATTGCCCATCCGTGCAGTCATCTTCGACCTCGACGGAACCTTGATCGACAGCAAGCAAGTGATTCGCGAGGCCTACCACGCGGCCCATGCCCAGGTGGTAGGGGCGGACGTCGAGCCACCACCGTTCAGCGAGTACTGCAAGCACCTGGGACGCAGCTTTGTGCAGATCATGAAGATCATGGGGCTGCCGGCGCAGATGCACCCGGTGTTCATGCGTGAAAGCAACGCGCGAATGCAGCGCATCCGCGTGTTCGAAGGCGTCGGGGGACTGTTGGCGAGCTTGCATGCCAGGGGCATTCCCATGGCGATCGCCACGGGCAAGGACCATGGGCGCACGGTGGCGATTCTCGAGTACCTGGGCCTGCTGAAGTATTTCTCCTGCATCGTCGGCAGCGACGACGTGGCCAATCCCAAGCCGGCGCCGGACATGGCCCGGATGATTGTCGAACAGTTGCATCTGGACCCGGCGAGCTGCCTGTTCGTGGGCGATGCCCTGGCTGACCTGCAGTGCGGCCAGGCGTCGGGCATGCAGACCGCGCTGGCGCTCTGGGATCATCCCGGCGAGGAGATCCGGCGCTATCCCAGCACCTATCAACTGACTGCGCCAGGCCAGATCCTGGCCTTGCTGGAGGTGGCTCGCCATGCCGACATTACTCCTGCTTAACGGCCCCAACCTGGGGCGCCTGGGGCTGCGCGAACCGCAGGTCTATGGCACCAAGACCCTGGACCAGATCACCGCTGAGGTCACCGCGGTCGCCGCCTCCCGTGGCTGGACGGTGCTGGCCCGACAAAGCAACCATGAGGGCGAGTTGATCGACTTCATCGAGAGCCAGCATCAGGCCGAGGCGATGATTATCAATCCGGGGGCGCTGATGATGTCCGGCTGGGCCCTGCGCGATGCCTTGCAGGACTACCCGGGGCGCTGGATGGAGGTGCACATTTCCAACCTGTTTGCCCGCGAGAGCTTCCGTCACAGTTCGTTGCTGGCGCCCCTGTGCCACGGCTTCATTGCCGGTCTGGGCACTGATGGCTATGCCCTGGCCGCCGCGGCACTGGTGGGAGCCGGCCATGTGTAGTGCAACGGCGGTACCGCTGCAGACTCAGGTGATGGACGACGTGCTGGGCCTCTGCGCCCGTTTGCTGAAGGTGGCGCAGGAGCAGTTGCATGCCGGGCAGAACTTCTTCGCCATCGGGGGCAGCTCGTTGCAGGCCCTGCAACTGTGTGCACTGCTCGAACAACTGCATCCGCAACTGTGCGGCGAGGACGGGATTGACCTGACCCTGATCGTCGGCACCGCGACCCTCGGCGAGTTTGTTGCCGCCGTGCTGCAGGGGGCGGCCGACCGGCGTGCCGGGGCAATCTGCGAGGGTGAACTATGAGCCAGGCGATGGCGACATTGATCGAGCATTGGGAACAGCGCGGTGTGCACCTCTATGAAGATGGCGGGCGCCTGCGCTACTACTGCGGCGCAGACGGACTGCCTGAAGATATCCGCCATTTAGTGGGTCATGAGAGGAGTCGCCTGCTGGCGTACCTGGCCCCGACGGACCCACTGGCGTCTCACCTTGGCGGGCTGCGCCAGGCCTACTGGCTGGGTGAGCATTCGGCTTTCAGCCAGGGCAGTGCTGCCTATCTGCACCTGGTCTATGCCGGCGCGGTGCCCACGGCCGCGCAATTGCAAGCAGCATTGCCCCGCCTGCTGGCCTTGCACCCGATCCTGGCGTACACCCTGGACGCCCAGGCCCCGCGCTTCAAGCCGCTGGTCGCGCCGCAACTGATGGTCGAGCAGCAGGTCGCTGCAGAGGGGACGGACCCACGGCGTTGCACGGCCCTGGCGGACAGCGCCATGCCGATTGCGCCGTTGACCGCGGAGCAGCCGCTGTTTCGCCTGGTGCTGGTGGCAGGTCCCCATGAGCGCTGTTTGCATGTGGTCTATCGGCTGGCGCTGTTCGATGCCCCGGCGGTGCAGATTTTTATCGGTGACTTGCTGGCACTGGTCGCCGGAGACAGTCCTCTGCAAGCGCAGGGCTATGCCCCGGCGCAAGTCGCGGCGTGGAGCCGGGCCCAACGCCTGGCGCGTTTCAAGGCCCGGCACTACTGGCTGCAAAAGATTCCCCAACTGGCTGCGGGTCCGGACCTGCCGCTGGCTCGGCGTCGGCAGGCGAGTGCAACACCGGCGCGCTTCATCGAGCATCGGGTGGTCCTGACGCCGGCGCTGCAGCAGGCGCTGAGTGCGGCGGCACGGCATCACCGGGTGTCGCTCAATGCGGTCCTGCTGACGGTGTATCTGCAGACCCTGGCACGCTGGTCGGGCAGGACCACGGTGACCTGCAGCGTCATGTACAGCACCCGGACGCTGCTGGGGCCGGAGTTCGCCCGCACCATCGGCAATTTCGCCGATACCCTGCTGCTCGATCTGCCATCCCAACCCCTGGCCTTTGCCGCCTGCGCCCAGCGGGTCCAGCAGGACCTGTACGGTGCGCTGCAGCATGCCGCCTACGATGGCGTGTCAGTGGTCCGCGAATGGATTCGCGAACACGACCAGCGTCTCGACAGCAGCGAGCCGCCGATGCCTTATGTGTTTTCCTCGTTGCTGGAAATGGACCTGCCGGCGCCACCGCTGCAACAGACCGATCACGCGATGATGACGCCGCAGATCTGGATCGACGCCCAGGCCTTCGCAAGCGAGGCGGGCCTGTGCCTGTCCTGGGACGAGCGCGAGGGCTTGTTCGAGCCCGGGCTTGTCGCCCAGGCCTTCGAGCATTTTCATGGCGCCCTGGAGCGCCTGGCCAACCAGCCGTCGACCTGGGAGCTGAGCGAGCTGGCCTTGCCTGAGTCACTGCTGGCCCGGGTCGATGCCTTCAATCACTGCACGCGGCCGCTGCCTCGGCAGGCTCTGCATCAGGGCCTGTCCAGGCAAGCGGCGCTGCGCCCGGATGCGCCGGCGCTGTTGAGCGCTGGCAGCAGTCTGAGTTTTGCCGAACTGTTGCGCCTGGCCAGTCGTCTGGCCAGCCACCTGAATGAAAACGGCGTGGGGCCCAGTGACCATGTGGTGGTGCGCGGCAGTCGGGACAGCGCCAATGTGGTGGCGATCTACGCGGTACTGATGGCCGGGGCGACCTATGTTCCGGTGAGCAAGAGTTCTCCGGTGCGCCGGGTGCATTCGATCATCACCCAGGCAGCGGCCACCACGGTGCTGGGCGACGATGCTGCGGACATCGCGGCGGTGCTCGCATCGCCGGTGAACTGGTCGCTCGACTACCGGCACTGGCTGGCGTCGCCGGAGGCGCAGGGCGCCGCTATCGCACCGGCTTATCCGGCGGTGGACAGTTCCCTGGCCTACCTGATGTTCACCTCCGGCACCACGGGCACGCCCAAGGGGGTGGCGGTCAGCCATCGCGCCGCGTTCAATACCCTGCTGGACTGTCGCGAGCGCTTTGCCATCGACGCCCAGGACCGGCTGCTGGGGGTCAGTGAGTTCAGCTTCGACCTGTCGGTGTTCGACCTGTTCATGCCAGCATTGTGCGGCTGTGCGCTGATCCTGCCGGCCAATGGCGAGCGGGCCGAGCCCCAGGCCTGGCTCGACGCGGCACGGACCCATGGGGCGACTGTCTGGAACTCGGTCCCGGCGATCATGGAAATGGCCCTGGGCTACGCCAGGGCGGTGGGCCTGCCGGCGCCGGCGGCGAGTGTGCGCCTGTGGATGGCCAGCGGTGATTGGATCGCCCTGGGGTTGCCCGAGCGCCTGCGGGAGCTTACACCGGGTTCGCGCTTCGTGGCCTTGGGGGGCGCCACCGAGGCGGCCATCTGGTCCAACTGCTTCGAGGTCCAGCAAGTGCACCCCGAGTGGCCGAGCATTCCCTATGGCCGGCCGCTGAGCAACCAGCGGTTCTACATTCTCGACGCGCTGGGCCGGCGTTGCCCGCCTGGGGTCAAGGGCATGCTGTACATCGCCGGCGACGGCCTGGCAGCGGGCTACATCCATGATCGGCAACGGACCGAGCAGGCCTTCTTCATCGAGCCCGGGTTGCAGCAGCGGGTCTACCGCACCGGTGACATGGGACGGCTGCGAATGGACGGGGAGATCGAGTTTCTCGGCCGCGAGGACTTGCAGGTCAAGCTCAATGGCATGCGTGTGGAACTGGCGGAGATCGATGCGGTGCTGGGACGCGCCCCCGGGGTCGAACAGGTGGCGGTGTGTGTAGACGCTGCCGGGGCCTTGTACGGGTTTTTCGTCGCCGGTCAGCCGGCACCCAGTGGCCCGCAGTTGCTGGCCTTCGCGGCGCAGTACCTCAATCCCTACATGCTGCCGGTGCAGTTGTTCGCGCTGGCGCAGATGCCGCTGAGCGCCAACGGCAAGGTGGATCGGGGGGCGCTGGTGGCCTTGCTGCCAGGGCTTTGCGAGCCCGGCGAGCCGGTGCAGGAGGTGGGCTTCTCGGCCCGGCAGGAACTGCTGCTGAGCTGCGTCCAGCGGGTGTTGCCGGCGGTACGTGGCGCGGCTGATTCATGGTTCGACATGGGCGCCTCGTCACTGCACGCGGTGCACATCCTGCTGGGGTTGAACACTGAGCTGGGGCTGGACCTGAGCCTGGCGGACATCTACGCCTATCCCTCGGTCAGTGCCTTGCTCGGGCATATGCAGGGCACGGGCCGGCGGCACCGCAACCGGGTGGATTTCTGCGCCGGCAGCGGTGAGCCGCAACCCTTGCTGGTGCTGGTGCACCCGGTGGGCGGGGCGTTGTCGTGCTATTGGCCGATGATTCGTGCCACCCGCGAGGACTTCCAGGTGATTGGCCTGTGTGCCGACGCTGGCCAGCGTTTCGATACGCTTGAGGATCAGGCCCTGGAGTACCTGGAGCAATTGCAGGACAGCCTGCAGGCAGCACGTCCGGTGGTGCTGGCCGGTTGGTCGTTCGGTGGCGTGCTGGCGGTGGAAATGGCCCGCTTGCTCAGTGACCGCGGCCGTCAGCAACTGGCGCTGGTGACCCTCGATGCGGGCGCGCCGCTGGACAGCGTGGTGCAATTGCCGCCGAGCCTGTTGCAGCAACTGTTCCAGGACGACCTGGAGCATTGCGCCCAGATCCAGGCCACGGGCCAGGCGGTAGCCGAAGTCTGCGAGAGCGCCACCCAGGAACGCTTTGCCTTGTTCTGTCGGCACTACGCCGCCTTGCTCGATTATCGCTACCGAGCGCCGGCTTGCCCGACCTGGCACCTGCAGGCCAGCGTCGAGCAGCCGTCCAGCGGGCTGCGTCCCTTGGCCGGACAGGACCGGGACGCCCATTGCCTGACCCTGGCTGGTGACCACTACAGCATTCTTTCCGGGGCGGCCCTGGAGCAGATTTTGCTGAGCCTGGCGGCGGCGGTGCGCGAAGTCAGCGCGGCGGATGACCGCCAGGCAGGGACATGAACGCTGGTGACCACAGGCGTGCGCGCCCAGTGGCCACCCCGGCAGGCGGCTCACTAGTGGCTGCGGGCCATGATGTGGAGTGTCTGAAAGTGCTGTTCCAGGCTGATTCTGCACTGGCGGATCGCCCCGCTAACCGGGAAAATTCGCCTCGGCTCCAAGGCTGCCACCCAGGCGCCAGGAGCCTCATAAACAGGGTAATTAAAGGAGTGACACTGTGAAGTTTGGATACACGATTGTTTATGTTCCCGATGTTGAAGCCTCGATCCGTTTCTTCGAGGACGCCTTCGGTTTCTCCCGTCGTTTCCTCGACGAGTCCGGTGATTACGGTGAACTCGACAGTGGCGCCACGACCCTGGCCTTCGCCAGCCGCGGCCTGGCGGACTCCAATTGTGAAGGCGGCTACCAGTTCTGCAGCCCTCAGCACAAACCTCTGGGCATCGAGATCGCCCTGGTCACCGATGATGTGCCCAAGGCCCATGCCAAGGCCCTGGCCGCCGGCGCCACCGAGCACGCGGCTATTCAGCACAAGCCTTGGGGGCAGGTGGTTTCCTATGTGCGTTGCCCGGCCGGAACCCTGGTCGAGTTGTGCACTCCGGTGGGCCAGTGAGCACCGGGCTTGAGGTTGCGGGCTGCCAGGGAGTACGCGGTCATGGTTAAAACCGAGGATGCGGTCCTGGCGTTGCTCGAGGACATCGGCAGCACCCACGGAGCCTTGCTGGACATCGTCCAGCGTGTGCGCCAGGTGGTGGAGGAAACCTGCGGCGGCGTCGCGGAAATGGTCAAGTACGGGGGCATCATGTTTTCCCGTGCAGCGCCGTTCTGCGGGGTCTATGCCTATACCGACCATGTATCGGTGGAGTTTGGTCAGGGCTATCTGTTCGACGACCCGCACGGGGTGCTCGAAGGCTCTGGAAAGTTTCGCAGGCATATCAAGTTGTTTGCTGTATCGGATGTTCAAAAGAAGCATCTTGCTGATTATGTAAGGCAAGCAATCAATCAATAGTCTTTTGAACTGAACACCTAACTAACGGTTGTTTCCTGCGGGGGATCATATCCCCCGCACGGGACCTTATTGCCCTGAAAAAACCACAGAGTGGAATGAGCACATGAACGATGCCAGCACTTACGGCGAAACCCTGGCCGATATCTATGACGACCTGTACGGCGAGGCTCCGGCCAATGCCATCGAGGTCCTGGTGGCAATGTCCGGCACCCGCGAGCCGGTGCTGGAGCTGGGGATCGGCACCGGGCGTTTCGCCTTGCCGATGCATGCACGCGGTGTGCAGGTGCATGGCGTCGATGCATCACCGTCGATGCTGGAGAAGCTGCGGGCCAAGCCCGGTGCGGCCGGCATTCCCCTGACCGAGGCGGATTTCGCCACCCTGGAAGGGGTCGGGGGCGGTCCGTTCAGCCTGGCCTTCTGCACCTTCAGTTCATTGTTCCTGCTGCTGTCCCAGGCCGCCCAGGTCAGTTGCTTCAAGGCCACCAGCGCCTTGCTCAAGGACCATGGACGCCTGGTGATCGAGACCTTTTATCCGGACCTGTCGCGCTACGGCAAGGACCAGCCGGTCTATGTCGGCGGCCTGGAGCGCAACGAAGTGCTGCTGGAAGCTTCGCGCCTGGATGCCGTCGCGCAGCGGGTCAGCTGCCGCTTTATCCGCATGCAGGAGCAAGGGGTGAAAGTGATTCCGGTGGAGCTGCGCTATGCCTGGCCGGCGGAACTGGACCTGATGGCCGAGCTGGCGGGCATGCGCCTGGTGCAGCGCTGGTCAAGTTGGGACAAGACGCCTTTCGTCGAGGGCTCGTTCAAACATATATCGACCTATGAAAAGTTGCCCCAGGCCTGACTTTCCAGAACTTCGGAGTTGGACATGGACGTTTCTCAATCACCACGCATTGTGATCGACGAAAGTCGTTCGGCCCGCGAGTTGATGCTCGCGGGAGAGTGGTTCTGTACGCCTGATCTGGAACTTGCGCGCATGCGTTTTCGCTCCCAGGCATTGCAACGACGCTTTAACGATTGCTCTGTTCTGGCGTTCAAGGAACAGCAGGCCCTGCTGGCGAAGTTACTCAAGCGAGTGGGCCTGAACAGTTGGATAGAACCCAACTTTTATTGTGATTACGGGGTGCATATCGAGATTGGCGATGAGGTGTTTATCAACATGAACTGCACCTTTCTGGACGCAAACCGGATCCTCATCGGCGATCGCACCTACCTCTCGCCCGGCGTACAGCTGATGACCACCGCCCACCCCCTGGACCCCCGGGCACGTACGGTGCGCATCGACGCTCGCCTCAAGTGCGTGCAGCGGGCGGCACCGATTGTGCTGGGCAACGATGTGTGGATCGGCGCGGGGGCGGTGCTGTTGGGCGGGGTGGAGGTCGGCGATGGCAGCGTCATCGGCGCCGGCAGCGTGGTGACACGCTCGATCCCGGCCGGGGTACTGGCGGCAGGTAATCCCTGCCGAATCATCCGCTCGGTGTACGAGTGAACCTACTGGATCTGTTTATGAGAGACGTGACAGTGAATATCGATGACACAGGCAAGGGCCACACCGGCGCTATCGCCTCCCTCGGCGAGGCGGCCGGCCGGTTCGTCCATGGACCGTTGTGTGTGTGGTTCACCGGCCTTTCGGGGGCCGGCAAGTCGACCCTGGCCAGGGCCCTGGAAGCGCGGCTCGGGCAGTTGGGCGCACGAGTGCGGGTCCTGGATGGCGACGACCTGCGTGGCGGGTTGAACAGCGATCTGAAATTCAGCGCCGCCGACCGCAAGGAGAATATCCGCCGCCTGGGGGAGGTTGCCCGGCTGTTCTACGAAAGTGGCTACATCGTCCTGGTCAGTGCGATTTCGCCATTCATTGAAGACCGCGAGCGGGCGCGGGCGTTGTTTGCCGCGCCGTCGTTCATCGAGGTGCACGTCGCCACTGCTCTGGCCTTGTGCGAAGCGCGCGACCCCAAGGGCCTGTATGCCAGGGCCCGCAGTGGCCTGTTGCCGGAGTTCACCGGGATTGACAGTGCCTACCAGCCGCCGACGGCCTGCGAGTGCCTGATCGAGACGGCAGGGCGCAGTGTCGACGACGGCGTCGGGCAGTTGCTGGAAGTCATTGGGCGCATCGGTGGAGGACAGCATTGATGGCCACTTCGACCTTCGAGCGCGTGCTCAAGCGTTACCGTTTCTGGCTGTTTGCCCTGGTGCTGGCGCTGGTCGCGGGGTTGTCCTGGGGGATGACCTCGATCCGCTTCGCCGCCGACTACCGGGCGTTTTTTCCCGAGGGCGAAAAAACCGTCGAGCAACTGGACGCCTTGCACCGGCAGTTTGGCAAGTCCGACACCCTGCTGTTCGTGATCAAGAACCCCAAGGGCACGGTGTTTACCCGGGAGTACCTGGAGCAGTTGCATGAGCTGACGCAACAGGCCTGGCACATTCCCCACGCTTATCGGGTGGACTCGGTAACCAACTTCCAGCATGTGTTCGCCGAAGGCGACACGGTGCATGTCGAGGCCCTGGTACGCGAGCCCACGGACCTGACGCCGTCCCACATCGAGTTGATGGAGCGCCTGGGACGCAATGACATCGAACTGGTCAAGCGCCTGGTGTCCAGCGATGGCCAGACGCTGGGGGTGCTGGTCACCCTGCAGTTTCCGCCACAGACCCTGGATGCGGCGCTGGCCGCCACCGCCGAAGGCCAGCGCCTGCTGGATGACTTTGCCCGCAAGAACCCGCAACTGCAGGTGCACCTGACCGGGCTGGCGGCCGTGGAGGCGGCCTATCCGGCAGCGGCGCAGCAAGACATGGCGGTGCTCACGCCGTTGATGTACCTGATCATTCTGCTGGTGAGCGTGCTGATGCTGCGCAGTCTTGGCGCCCTGCTGGTGGTGCTGATCGCCATCAGCATGGCCACCGCCGCGACCCTGGGCGCCAGCGGCTGGCTGGGCTTTGAGGCGACGGCCTTGACCGGCCTGCTGCCGACCATTGTCCTGGCGACCTCGGTGGCGGAGATCATGCACGTGCTGTCCGCCGCGCGGCAGATGAGCGCTGAGTATGGCCAGCGCCGGGTGGACCTGGCCTGCGCGGCGATCAAGGACACCATCAAGCCGATTGCCATTGGCACGGCGACCAATGCCGTGGGTTTCTATAGCCTGGTGTTCGCCGCGTCGCCGCCCTACAAGGAGTTCGGGGTGCTGGCGGCCATCGGTGCGGTCATGGCGTTGCTGGTGACCATTTCGGTGGCCGCGGTGCTGATCCCGCTGCTGCGGCTCAAGCCGCTTGAGGGGGCCGCCAGCCGGCGCTATTCGCTGTACATGGAGCCGTTGTTGCGCTACCCGAAGCTTTGGCTGCTGGGGTTTGTGGTGCTGTTCGTGCTGGCGATCGAGCCGGCGCGCAACAACCTGATCAATGACCGGATCGTGGAGAACTTCGACACCAGCATCCCGGTGCGCAACGCCACCGAGTTCGCCATGGACAACCTGTCCGGGATCTATCGCCTGGAATATGTCGCCACCTCGGCCAAGAGCGATATTTCCGATCCGGGCTTTCTCGTCGAACTGGACCGTTTCGCCCAGTGGCTCAGGACTCAGCCGGAAGTCGATTCGGTCACCACCCTCGGTGATGCCCTGAAGAAGCTCAACCAGACCATGAACGGCGGGCAGGCCGGGGAATACCGCTTGCCCAGCGACCCGGCGTTGGCGGCACAGATGCTGCTGGTGTACGAAATGTCGCTGCCGTTCGGCCTCGACCTGGGCAGCCAGATCAACATCGACAAGTCGGCCACGCGCCTGGTGGTGACCCTGAGCCGGCTCGACACCCAGCAGATCCGCGACATCAAGCAGCGGGCCGATGACTGGTGGCAGACCCATGCCGATCGTGCGGCGCTGGTGCCGAGCCTGGGCACCGGCGAGGCGGTGGTGTTTGCCAACCTCACGCACATCAGCATCGAGTACATGGTCAATGGCCTGCTGTTCGAACTGGTGACCATCACCCTGATGGTCGCGCTGTTCCTGCGCAACGCCGGCCTGGGGCTGATCAGCATCCTGCCCAACGTCTTTCCGTTCTTCATCATGTTCGGCCTCTGGGGCCTGTGGCGCGGTGAGATCAATACCGCGGCGATCAATGTCTGCGTGGTGGTCTACGGCCTGATCGTCGAGGCCACGATCCACATCATGAGCCACTACAAGGAGCTGCGCCTGGTGCAGGGCCACCCGCCACGAGAGGCACTGCGCCTGACCTACCAGCATGTGCTGCCGTCGGTGTTCGCCAATGCGGTGATTCTCGCCTCGGGCTTCATGGTGATGACCTTGTCGCCGTTTTCGATGAACGCCGATTTCGGCCTGCTGGCAGTCATCGCGATTTTCCTCGGACTGATCTTCGACGCTCTGTGCCTGCCCCTGGTGCTGCTGACCTTTGACCGCTTCCTGTGGGGCCGCGCCGCCACGCGAATGGCCACGCGCGAAGCCTGAACCCGACCCGTATTCAGAGAAGGAATCGACAATGAACTGCAATGCCGTATCGAGCGTCTGCCTGTCACTCTGCGCACTGCTGTACCAGGGGACATCGCTGGCCAGCCCGGAGCAGGAACTGGGGCAGCAATACGCCCATCACTGGCGCGACAGTGACCTGGGCTACCAGGACACCAGTGCCAGAATCCGCTTGACCCTGGTGGAGAAGGAGGGCGCCAGCACCGACCGCTTCATGCGCATGAACAGCTTCGAAACCGCCAGCACGGCGGTGGGCGACAAGGTGCTGCTGACCTTCGAGGCCCCGGAGAACATCAAGAATTCCCGGGTGCTGATCCACTCCAAGATCAAGGAAGGCGATCAGGTCTGGCTGTACCTGCCGGCCCTCAAGCGGGTCAAACGGGTGGCGGCGGCCGACCGTTCCGGGTCGTTCTCGGGCAGCGAGTTTTCCTACGAGGACATTGGCTCAATGGAAGTCGGCAACTACGACTACCAATGGTTGCGCGACGAACCCTGCGGCGACTTCCAGTGCGCGGTGGTCAAGCAGGTGCCGCTGTATCCGTATTCGGGCTATTCGTCGATCTGGGTCTGGTACAACAAGACCGACTACCGGCAGATGAAGACCGAGTACTACGACCGCAAGGGCAGCAAGTTCAAGACCCTGACCCTGGGTGACTACCAGTTGTTCCTGGGGCGCTACTGGCGTGCCCTGAACATGACCATGGTCAATCACATCACCGGTCGGCAAACCGTGCTGGTCAGTTCCGACGTGCAGTTTCGCACCGGCATCCGGGAGGACGCTTTTGAACCTGCAAGGCTTGGAAACCTGACGCAATGAATCCAGGCAAGGTCCACCGCAGGCTCCAGGCGTTGCTGCTGGGGCTGTGCTGGAGCGTCACCCAGGTGCAGGCCGAGGCGGAGCAGGGGTTGTCGGCGAAGATCGCGCTCAAGCGCTACTTCTTCAGCTCATCGCCGGCCGAGGGCGTTGACGATGGGCAGCTGTCCGGCACCGCGCAACTGGGCCTGGACTACCAGTACCTGCAGAGCTGGGACAGCCTGCGCCTGCGCCTGGTGGTCAACCCGCGCTACCTGGAGAGCGGGTCCAGGGACCCGCGGCCGAGTTTCTATTGGGATGAGCTGTTCGTGCTCCTCGAGCAGGACAACCGTGAGCTGAAAGTGGGGCGGATCAAGGAGCATTGGGGCGTCATGGAGACCCGCCAACTGGTGGATGTGATCAACACCTACGACAATCTCGACGGTCTGCAACCGGAAGAAAAGCTCTCGCAGAAAGCCATCAAGCTGGGCAGCACCCTGGGGCCCGGGCATCTGAGCCTGTACCTGCTCGACGGCTTCGAACCGGTGCAGTTCTACAGCGAGCCGGCGCGGTTTGCCGCTTACCGGGTCCAGCCAGCGGCCGAGTACATCCACGGTGCCGATCCGGATTCCCTGGATCTGGCGGCGCGTTATTTCGTCTCGGTGGCCGACCTGGACATCGGCCTGAGCTACTTCAAGGGCACCAATCGGTCGCCGGCATTGCGCGCCGAAGGTGACAGCCTGGTGGCCCAGTACACCGAGGTCACGCAATGGGGGCTGGATGCGATCTGGGTCAGGGAACAATGGTTGTACAAGCTCGAGGCCCTGGATCAGCGGGTTAGCGACAATGCCTACAGCTCGCGCAAGCTGTCGGTGGGGCTCGAATACGCGATTACCCGGGCCTGGCGCGATGCCGACCTGAGCCTGATCGGTGAATACCACCACGACCGTGACCAGCCCCTGGCCCCGGTGAGCATCTTTGATCGCAAGTTCCTGTTGGGGGCGCGCCTGGAACTCAACGATGCCCATTTGTCCTCGGTGTTCCTGGGCTACACCGCGCAGGCGTCCGATCTGCGCAACAACATGCTCAGCGCCTCCCTCGACCTGGGGCTCAGCGATGCAGTGCGGGCCGGTGTCAGCGCGGCGCTGATCAACAGTTCCGCGAGCGACGTGGTCTGGGATGCGCTGGCCAGCGATTCCCACGTGGCGTTGGAGCTTTCCTATTCATTCTGATCGTACCGGCGCACGCCGGGCCGATCCCATGCAATTGCTTAAAGGGATAACGCCATGGATACCTTGCTACAGATCATCGGATTCGGGCCCGCGGCCCTGGGTCTGTTCATTACTGCAGATCGCAATGGCCGTTTGCAGCAATTGCTCGACTGCGGGTTGCAGGTGCATGAGCGCAGTGCCTCCCTGGAGCAGTGGGATGGCCTGGGCTACGAAATCGAAGCCAATTCGCCGATTGCCGATTTCCTTGGCGGCATTCGCCGCGACGGGGTGTTTGCCCAGTGCCTGGATCAACCCCAGGTACAACGCTGGTTGCAGGTTCCGGAGCAGGTAGTGCCCCTGGTGCAGGTCTCGGCGTTTCTGCGTCAACTGGCGCAGGTAATCATCGAGCGCTGTCAGGCTCACCCCAGGGCGGCGATCCATTTTGCCCACGGGGTCGAGGACGTCCGATGCGAGGCGGATGGCTTCACGGTCAGTGGTGGCTGGGGTAACAGTTCCAGCCGTTACCTGGTGCTGGCTTGTGGCGCCCGGGTGCGTGAGCTGCAACCGCAGGAGGCGATGCCGGCCACTTCGGTGCTGTGCTCCGACCGGGTGCTGCGGGGGCGGGTTGACCCGATCCTGCGCCAGACCCTGGAGCAAGGGCGGCCAGTGGTGGTGCTGGGGGGCAGTCATAGCGCCTTTTCCGTGGTCGGCTACCTGCTTGAGCGTTTCACCGGACTGCTCGGCCTGGGGTCGATCCAGGTCCTGTGCCGTCGGCGCCCGGCATTGTGGGCGGCCTCGACCCGGGTTGCCGCGCCATTGGGGGCCCAGGACCGGGTGGATGAGGACAGTGGCGAGGTCAACCGCTTCTGCGGCTTGCGCGGCGCCGCCCAGGACACCCTGCTGCAGATCGAGGCTGGCGCGCGCGCCAGTGTCGTCTTGCACATCGGCTCCACCGATCCGCAACCCTGGCTCGCCCGCGGTGCGCTGTTGATCAATGCCACCGGTTACCGACCCCGATTGCCCGGGCTGTTGGATGCCCAGGGCCGTCAACTGCGCCTGGACCAGCGCGACGGCAACCTGTGCAAGCACCCGCAGAGCCACGAACTGACGGTGGGCGGCCAAGCGGTGCGCGGGTTGTTCGGCACCGGGCTGGGGTTTTCCGACCGGCGCGGCGCGACCCTGGAAGTCGGGGTCAACTTCTTTCACGGCCGTTGTGCCGGGAACATTCTGCACGCCGTGCTCTGACGGCATCTCACTTCAACCAGGCATACAGGAGGCTGCATGCGCACACTCGCGGCAACTCGATCGGATCTACAGACAGGACTGGCGATGCTGCCCAGCGCTTTACCCGCGGACCCCGCCGCACTGGACGACCTGCTGTCCAAACTCGCCACCCCCCAACGGGTCTATCAATTGCTGTCGTCGCGCCTGACGGTGCGGCAGGTGCTCTGGTGCCTGGCGCAACTGCTGGCCGAGGGACAGCTGCGCGTGGTGCCGGGAGGCTCGCCGCAGCGCTTTGTCCGGGAGGGGCCGGATGAGACTCCGCTGCCGGGCTGCGGCCTGCATCTGGTGGGCGACGACAGCCTGCGCCTGAACCCGCATTTTCGCGAGATCCTCACCGATCTCATCAGTGACAAGCAGAGCCAGTACAGCCAGTCCGTCGAGACCTACGAAACCTTGATCCGTCGTTACAAGATCATGCAGAGCCTGGGCGACTTGAATCACGAGGCGCTGTTGCTGTTGGGGGATGACGCGTTGTTCTCGCTGTTCCTCGCGGTACATGGTTATCGCCGACGGATCGTCGTGGCGGACATCGACCCGCAGTTGCTGGCGACCATTGCCCGGGTCGCGGCGCAGCAGGGTTTCAATAACATCGAGGTGGTTCAGTACGATGTCTTCCAGCCCTTGCCCCAGAGCCTGGTCGGGCAGTTCGACTGCTTTGCGGTCAATGGTTTCAAGGACCTGGGAGGCTTGCTGATGTTCGTCTGTCGCGCCTTGCAGGCACTCAAGGCGCCACCGGCCATGCGCAGCGGCTACCTCAATTTCGGCAGTCACGATGTGCTGTCAGTGGAGCAGGTCAGGCAGGAAGTCGAGATGCATCAGGTGCTGCTGCGCTTTGGTCTGTACCTGGACTACTGCGTGCCCTGTCCCGAAACCCATGTGTGCAGTGCCTTCGAGGAAGCCTTCAGCGCCAGCGCGCAACGCCTGGCCGAGGTGCCGCCGGTGTTGCGGGTGCAGGCGTGCGAGCGTGAACTGCAGGCGCTGTACCAGGCCTTTTCCCACCTGTCCTGGGTGCAGATGCGCAACTTCCCGGACATCCAGCTCTCGCCCCTGAAGATGGGCCGCTGCCGGGTGGTGGAGCGCAATGACCGGGAGATCTCCCGGTTCCTGCGCTTGGGCCAGTTGTACGCAGGCAGCACCGCCAATGCCCAGTGAGGCCGGCAATGGCCGGGTGGTGGTGCTGTCGCCGCACCCGGACGATGGGGTCTGGTCCCTGGGCAGCGGCCTGGCACGCTGGGCGCCGCGGCAGGAGATTGAGCTGTTGAGCCTGTTTGCCGGCGACGCCCCGGCGGGGCTGACCCGGGCCCGTGCGCCGGAGCAGCGCTGGCGCTGTTTTTCCACGCCCGGGCAACGTCGCGCCGAGGATCGGCGTGCCGCCGCAGTCCTCGGCTACGGCTGTTCGAACCTGGAGGCAGCGGATGGTGCATTGCGTCTGGATCAGGGCGGAGGTTTTGCGCATGCCAGCCTGCAGTCGCTGTTCCTGGACAGCGCCCCGGGCTCCTGGCCAGCCCCGGAGGCTGCCCTGGTGGCTGCGCTGCAAGGTTTTCTACGGCCGCAGGATGTGGTCTGCGCGCCGCTGGCCATCGGGGGGCATGTCGACCATTGCCTGACCCATCGCCTGGCCCGCGAGCTGCCTAACCGGGTGTATTTCTACAGTGAGTTTCCCTATGCCGAGCAGTTGTCGCAGCAGGCGCTGCAGGGGCATGTGCGGGCCTTGGGCCTGCAGCTGCAGGCCCGGGATATTGCCTGTTCCTGGCCGGCGTGGCGCGAGGCGGCGCTGTGCTACCGCTCCCAGGTGCTGATGCTGTTCGCCGGTCAGGGCCGTTTTCTCCAGGCCCTGCAGCGTCACTGCCGCGTACAGGGGGACACGGCGTTCTGCCGGATCTGGTCGACCCGGGCGATGTAGCGCTGCACCGAGCCGGTGGGCGAGAGCAGTTCGTCCAGGGCCAGGGCCTCGGCGATTGGTGCCTGGGCCTGGAACAGTTGCAGGTTATGCCGATGGTCTTCCCAGCGCTGGGGATTGTGATGGGACATGTGGTAACCGCAGGCGCGGGGTTCCAGGCTCAGCCTGACCCCGGCCCGCCACAAGCGGTAGCCCAGGTCCAGGTCTTCCATGCCCCAGCGTCGGCCATAGGACGCATCGAACCCGCCTACTTGGCGCCAGGCGCTGCGCGACAGGGAGATGTTCGCCCCGGCACTGGCCAGCCATGGCCACTGGCTGGCCCGTGGATGTTCTGCGGCCTGCTCCAGGGGATTGGCCAGGGTCCGCGCGCTCTGTGGTGTCCAGCGCCCGGCCAGCAAGTCTTCCACCAGGATCGGTGGGCAGCCGACGGTGCCCAGGGCCGGATCGCTCACCGGACCCAGGGCAATCAGTTCCCGCAGCCGGCCGTGTACCAGGCCGCCGTGTGCCTGCTGGGCCTGCAGGTGGGCCTCGAAGAAACCGTCCTGGACCAGGATGTCATCGTCGAGAAACAGCAGGATCTCACCCCTGGCGACACTGGCCCCAAGATTCCTCGCCGCTGCGCGCCCCAGGCCCGGCGAGCTGAGCAGCCGTACGTCCGGCAAGGATTCGACCAGGGCCAGTACGGCGGGCTGGGCGCCGTCGGCGACGATCACGGTCTCGAATTCACAGCGTGCCTGTTGGCGCTGCAGGCTGGCCAGGGTCAGGCGCAGGCGCTCGGCCTTGGCATGCACCGGAATGATCACGGAGAGCTGCATCAGGCACCTTCGTCGCGCAAGTCGCTGGCAGGGCCAGCCTGGCCGGGCTGGTGGTTCAGTTGGTGGTGGCGCTGGGTCATGAGCACCGCAGCGATCAGGTTGCCGATCAGCATGGCTTCCACCAGACCATTGAGGCCGCGCTGCCAGTGCAGGGTCAGCAGCCAGCCCAGGGGCACCATCAGCAGCAGGTAGGCAATGGCATGGATCAGGGTGGGGGCCATGGCGTCTTCGCGTCCGCGCAGGGCATTGGACATGATTCCCTGCCAGGCATCGAAGGGCAGCGCCAGGGCCAGTAGCAGCATGCTCGGCAGGGCCACGGCCAGCAGTTGCGAGTCATGGCTGTATTGCGCCAGCAACGGTTCCGGCAGGGCCGCCAGGACCAGGGCGCAGAGGGTGCTCAGGGACACCCCCAGCAGCAGCCCGGCGCGGGTCGACAGCTTGATGTCCGGCAGGTCGCGGTTGCCGTGGGCCATGCCCACCTGGATCGAGGTGGCAAAGCCGACCCCCATGGGAATCATGAACAGGATCGAGCGGATATTGACCAGCACCGCGCAGGCGGCGGCAATTAACGGCGAGGCCACTGCGGCCATGACCGCGATGAGCATGAAGGCCAGGGCTTCGATGCCGAAGCTCAAGCCGCCGCCGTAACCGATGCGGCGCTGCATCTGCCATTGCGGCCAGGCCCAGCGAAAACGCTGGTTGATCGCGAAATCGTCACGGTCAGCCATGATCCGGTGCACATACAGCACGATCGCCAGTGCCATCAACAGCCGGACAATGGTGGTGCACCAGGCTGAGCCCAGGGCGCCCATTTCCGGCAGGCCGAACTCGCCGTAGACCATGGCGTAGCACAGCACTGCGTTGACCAGGTTGCCGCTCAGGATGACCAGGGTGGCGGGCATGGGGCGAGAGATGCCTTCGAGGAAAAACGAGTAGGCGATGTAGATCAGGATCGCCGGCAACCCCAGCGCCACGATGACCATCAGTTCGGCAATGGCCGCGGCCAGCTCCGCCTGCACCCCGAACCGCGCGAGCAAGGGCAGGCTGGCGACACTGGCCAGGGCGCAGGCCAGCCCGAGACCGAGGGCCTGGACCACTCCGCGCTGGGCGGCCAGGCCGGCGGCGCGCGGGTCCTGCTGGCCGATGGCGATCGAGCCCATGACCAGGATGCCGAACAGCAACCCGGCGGCAATCAGCATGTAGGTGTCGGCAATCGCGTGGGTGATGGAGATCGCCGCCAGCGACTCGGTGGCATAGCGCCCGACCATGATGGTGTCCACCAGGGACAGCAACAGGAAGCCGATGCGCGACACGACGATCGGCCCCGAGAGTTTGGAGAGTTGCAGCAACTTGTCTTTGAGCGGTGTGGAACTGGCCATGGGAGTGGCTCCTGGCTGCGGCGCCCGGTCAGTGACCTGGCCGGGCGGTGCAAGATGGCGTGAGATGGGGGTAGAGGGCGGACATCGCCGAGGCCAGCGAGCGCAGCTTGCGGTACTCGTGTTCGCGGGTCTGCGCACAAGTGCCCAGGCTGGCGATGCGGCTGCCGAGGAAGTCCCGGTAGGGCGCGAGGTT
Organism: Pseudomonas sp. B21-059; assembly: GCF_026016285.1. Taxonomy (NCBI): domain Bacteria; kingdom Pseudomonadati; phylum Pseudomonadota; class Gammaproteobacteria; order Pseudomonadales; family Pseudomonadaceae; genus Pseudomonas; species Pseudomonas sp. B21-059. Next base: position 2,759,352 of record NZ_CP087201.1, read on the forward strand.
GTCCTCGGCGGCGAAGGCCAGAGAGGTCTGGGTGCCGTCCACGGTCAGGGTCAGGCTCGGCTGTTGGATGCGGTTCTGGCTGAAGCCGAAGGTGGTGCGCAAACACAGCTCACCAGCGCTGCCGTACAGGGTGATACGGGTTTCATCGTGCTCCTGGTGGCTGGCCCAGGCAGTACTCATGCGCACCAGCGTGCCGCCCCGGGCCTGCAGGCAACTGAATGACTGCGACTCGACTTCGATCGCGCCTCCCGGGCCCTGGTCGCCACGCCAGGTGGCCTGCTGTTGAGCTTCATCGGCGGTCGCCGGCACATGGTTGCACAAGGCCGCGTCGATCAACGGATAGTCCAGTGCATGCAGAGCCACCTCCAGCAGGTGCCAGCCCAGGTCTGCGCCCGAGCCGGCCAGGGCCTGACTGGCCTGGGTGAACCAGGAGCCCGGGCGCGGTACCCCACGACGCCGACGCCAGCTGACATCGATGCAGTGCAGGGTGCCCAGTGCGCCCCGGGCCGCGGCCATGGCGCGAACGTCGCTGCGGTGGGCCGCCGCGGCGCTGACCAGGAGTTCGGCACCGGTTTCACGGCTGCAGCGGATCAACTGTTCGGCATCCGCGGAGGACAGGCAGGCGGGTTTTTCCAGGATCACGTGCAATCCCTGGCCCATGGCCCTCAAGGCTTGCTGCACGTGATGCACGTTGGGCGAGCAGATCAGGGCCAGATTGCAATTGTGCAACGCCTGGTCACTCATGCAGCGATGCCAGCGCGGGCCAGGCGACAGGGCAGGGAAGGCCGTACTCGCATCGGTCTGTGGATCGATCACCGAGACAATGTGCGCATTGTGTTGCACCAGCAGTGGTGCCCAGACATTGCGCACCACCCAGCCGGCTCCGACGAGGGCTATACGGGGCTCGATCATCGTTCGCCGGCCAGATGCTGGTGGACCTTGGCGATGGCCGTGGCGATGTCCAGGGTGTCCTGTTCGTTGCCGAGCAGGGCGCGGTGATGGATCCAGATACCTCGTTGTGCCATGTGCTCGGTCACCGGACAGGAGGCGATGCATTGGGCCAGGTCCTGCCGGGTCGGTGCCGGTGCCTGCCAGAAGCTGGGAATGCGGTACAGCGCCTGGTAGGAGCGGAACGCCGGGATGCCTTCGGCCACCAGGCAGTCCACCACCCGGTTGCGATCCAGCGCGCGCTGGCCCGGGAGGTCGTTGAGGGTGAACAGGAACATGTAATAGGGATGGGTGTGGGCATCTTGGGTGCGCACCTGTGCGGTGACCAGTCCCTGGCGGGCCAGGGTGTCACTCAGGAGCCGGGCGTTGTGCTGGCGCACACGGGTCTGTTGCTCCAGGCGTGAAAGCTGGACACCAAGCACCGCGGCGCTGAACTCGCTCAACCGGGCATTGGTGCCGACCACGGTGTGCTGATAGCTGCGATCACCCAGCGGACGCCCGCAATTGCCATACAGGAAGACCTTCTCGCGCAGCTCTTCGTTGGGGCACAGGACCAGGCCGCCTTCACCGGCGGTCATCAGCTTGAAGTTCTGGAAACTGAAGCAGGCCAGGGAGCCATACTCGCCGATCCCGGTATCTGCGTAGCCCCGCGCGCCGTGGGCATGGGCGGCGTCCTGGATGATCACCAGCCGATGCTGGTCGGCGATTCTCGACAGGCTGAGCATGTCGCACATGTGCCCAGCCATGTGTACTGGAATGATGGCTCGGGTGCGGGGGCCGATGTTCGCCAGCACGGCGGCCGGGTCGATGCACAGCGTGTCGGGCAGTACATCCACGGCAATCGCGGTGGCACCGATACGCTGGCAGGCCATCGAGGTGGAGATGAAGGTGAACGCCGGCACTATGACCTCGTCACCGGCACCGATGCCTGCGGCTTGCAGGGCGATTTCGATCGCCACTGTGCCGTTGCTCACCGCAAAGGCCGAATGGGCACCGTGCATCTGCGCGAAGGCCTGTTCGAAGTCCAGGTTTTCGCAGCCTTGCATGCGCCACCACTGGCCCTGGTGCAGGCTGCGCAGCAGAGCGCTTTCCTCTTCGGCGCCAAACTGTGGCCAGCCGGGATAAGGGGTTTGTCGAACAGGGGTACCGCCATCAATAGCCAGGGTCATACATCCATTCCCTTGGAAAGGTTGATAAATAAACAGGCAAGCAGATGTTTACCGGGATGTTTTGGAAGAAGTCCCGGTGTTTAAAGTGTCTTTCCTGAAGTTGTAGTTGGGCTGCCAAATGTGTCGCGCTATAGATTTTGTAGTTCGTGGGTGGTGCTTCCCTAGTTGTTATTTTCAGAGTCGCCGTGAAGATAACATGGGATTAAAAGCTGGGTGCAAGGTTATTTTTAGTAATCCTTTGTAATATTGTGAAATACTCTCGGAGTTGCAGTTGTCGTGTCCGAATTAATCCCTGTGTTAAAAAATCGGAAATAGCTGATTTGTCCTGAAGCCCCCGTTCTGAATGGCTTTGAGGTGGGTTGGTGGCGGGCTTAGGCGCGCTTTATAAGAATAGCTGACGTCAAGGAAGTGTCGTTTCATATCTGGGAATTTATATGCAGCTCTCCTTTTTAAATAAAGGAGTGGTTTGTGTCTTTCTGCCTTTTATTCGCTTTCTTGACAGGGTGGTATTCGCGACATTGCAAAGGGATTGTCACTTTGCGGTCATGTCTAAGTGTTGGTTCGGTATTCACTAAGTTTGCCGGATTCAGGGATGATAAGAGGCTAATTGATATTATGAAGACATTGATTGTCATTGCCGAAGGGATGGACCCACTGGTACTGGAGTCCGAAGTTGCCAAAGGCCGGCTTCCATGGTTCTCGCAGCGCTTGGGCGCGCACTCTTATCGGCATTTGAATTGTGGGCCGGTGCCCTATGAGCCAAGCAACCTGGCGACCGCGTTCTCGGGGGTCAACCCGGGTCGGCATGGCTGCTTTTCCTACTGGAGCGCCCACAGCTCGGGGGAGATTCCGCGGATTCTCGAAACCACCGATGTCATGGCGCCCCGGCTTTGGGAGTGGCCGGAAATGGCCGGTCAGCGTTTTGCGGTGGTCAATGTGCAGCTCACCCATCCGCCGCGGCCGCTCAATGGCACGCTGATTACCTACCCGATGCACAACTCGATGAACACCAGCCACCCGCGCAGCCTGCTGCGCGACCTGAATGCCCAGGGGGTGCGCTACGCCCATGACGTTTCGCTGTTCTACACCGGGCAGCCCTTCGACGAGTTCGCGGCCCAGGCCTTCCGGATTGCCGAGCATCAGCTCGACAGCGCCATGGCGCTTGCGCAAGAGGCGGATGTGATGATCGTCAACCTGACCCTGGCCGATCGTCTGTCACATTTCATGTGGTACGAAATGCTTGAGTCCGAGCCCGCGCAGCGCCCGCAGATTCTGCGCGCTTATGACTTCATCGACCGTGCCTGCGCGCGTCTGCAGTCCCTGGCTCCAGAGTCGATGCTGGTGTTTTCCGAAATGGGCTTCGGCGAACTGGCGGGGTTCTTCTCCATCGATCAGCACTTGCGGGCCGCGGGCCTGCAAGTGCTCGACGAGCAGGGGCAGGTTGACCTCAAGCGCAGCGTCGCGCTGGAGACGGTGCAGGGTTCCCATGGGGTGATGTTGTGCGCCGACCTGTGCAATGAAGGGCACGCCAGCGCTGCTCAACGCCAGGCGGTGATGCAATGCCTGAGTGACATCCGCTTTGCCGATGGGCAGCCGGCGCTGGCCAGCGTCCGTGCCCGGGAGGAGGTGTACCAGGGCCCCCATACTCACCTGGCCCCGAGCCTGATCGTGACTCCGGCGGACCCCAAGCGCCCACCTTTGGGCGATCCGCGCTGGGCCAACCACGTGCGCCGCACCGCGCAGTCGGGATGGCATCGCGACCGCGGCTTCGTGCTGTTGGATGGGGCCAGGATCAAGGCCGCGCCGGGGCCCCTTCAACTGCAACAGATCGCCCCGACAATCGCCGGGCTGAGTGGTTGTCAGGCGGCTGCCCAATGTGAAATGACGAGCTTCGCATGACCAGCCTGGCGCTTGTTCGGCAGCCGATGGCGCAAGCTGTTCTCGATAACCTGGGCAAGGTCGAGGATCACCATCGCCGGTTCAGCGTGGCGGCAGGGGAGGCGGGGCTCTATGGCTTTGTCGACAGTGACCTGCAGGCACTGAAGTCCATCGGCCTGGTGTCGCGTATTCAGGAGCACGACGAGTTCTTCGATCCTGACGATCTGTACAGCCTGTCCCTGCACCTGCGCTTGCCGTCGTTGCACAAACTGGCCATGCGCAGTTGGGCCACGGCGTTTCGCCAGTCCGATCGTCAGCGACAGGTTGAACTGGTGTATACGCTCAACGAGAAACAGCCGCCCCAGGGGCCGATCCAGGTGCTGACCGCCGCGGAGCGCCTGTGTGTGCTGGAGGCACCGCAGGGCGGTGACTTCTATCGCCAATGCCTAGTCATACCGGGCCAAATGCGGCTCCTGCCGAGTCCGTTTCGGGAGCTGATCGAAGAGGTCAGTGCCGGCATGCAGTTCTACATGCTGCATGACGGAGTTCGTTGGGATCTTGAATTCATGAGCCGGCACAAGCTGGCCGAATGCGGTGGCTTCTCGAAACTGCTGGTTGAGCGGGCCAAGGCACTCGGCTTGCCTGCCAGGCAGGTATTCGGCCTGCTGCTCAGTTCCCCCTATGCCACCGGCCATTACTGGGCCGAACTGCAGATCTGTGGTGAGTGGATTGCCGTGGACCCCTTGATGATCCGCCTGCTGTCACAGCAGGCGGGGCTTGTCTGTGATCAATGGCCGCTGCACAGGTCACCGCTGGGCGCGCTGTTGAGGCTGTGCGTTGTCGAATCCTACGACCACAACGGAGCTCCCTGCCTGAGCTGCTTCGAAGACAAGTACTTTCGCCAGCTTCCTGTGGCGACGGCAGGAACCACGCAGTACCGGGTGTCATACAGGGTAGCGGTTCAGCTGCCTGTTTAAATCGATTGCAGATAGGGAAAATCATGCTGGAACTGAATGGACGGGTGTGCCTTGTCACAGGGGCTTCAGGTGTGCTGGGCGCTGCGATATGTGAAGAGCTGGTCCGCGAAGGCGCTTGGGTCTTCGGGGTCTATCAACACAACATCGAGCGTATGCAAGCCCTGGTCGCCGAGACCGCGGAGCTGCCTGGCACACTGATTCCGGTCGCTTGCGACCTGACATGCGCAGAAGATACCTCAAGGATGCTGGCCACCCTGGCCGCTGACTCAAGGCCGATTCATGCCTTGGTCTGTTGTGCCGGGAAGATGTTGCGCAAGTCTGCCCTGCTCAGCAATCAACTCGATGGCGACCCGCTGTTCGAACTCAATGTCGAGGCCACGATCCGCCTGGTGCGTCAGGTTGTGCGGCCGATGCTGGGGCAGCGAGCCGGGCGCGTGGTGCTCCTGGGGTCACTGGCCGGCGAGAGCGGGATGCCCGGGCAAAGCCTTTATGCCGCGTCCAAGGCGGCGCTGCATGGTTACGCCCGATCATTGGCCTTTGAGGTCGGTGGGTTCGGCATCACCGTCAATGTGGTAGCTCCGGGGGCCGTGGCCGGACCACCGACCCATTACAGCGCCGCCGAGGAACAGCAGGTGTGCCAGCGTATTGGCCTGCGACGCTTGGGACGCCCCGAGGAAGTGGCGGCAGTGGTCGGCTTTCTCGCCTCGGCCCGGGCCTCCTATATCAACGGTGCGGTGATCGCGGTCGATGGCGGAGGGCGTTTCTGATGCATTGCGCAAGTATCGACCTGGGCGGCAGCAAGATGGCCCTTCACTTCAGCATCGCCGGACGCGTTGTGCAGCGTGAGCGCATCGAGATTCCGGCCGGTTGTGTTCCGCAAAGCATTCTTGAACAGGCGGTGGTCCTGTTGTGCCAGCAAATAGCGCTGTACGGCCCGATCAATTGCCTGGTGATTGCCAGCGCGCCGACGATCAATGCCGACGGCACAATCATTCGCTGGCCCAATCGACCCGACTGGGAAGGCCTGGCCATCGGCCCGGCTTTTCGCATCGAGGGGGTCGAACGGGTGATCTGGTGCGATGACGGAACGGCGGCGACTTTCGGCGATGCCACGGTCATGCGTGCCTCCAACCTGGTGCATTTTTCCCTGGGCACCGGGGTTGGTGGCGGCGTGGTCTATCAGGGCCGCATGTTGCCCGATCGCGAATTGGGACACCTGCTGGTCTGGCCCGGAGGAGCGCCCTGCAGTTGTGGACGGGCGGGTTGTCTGCAGGCCTATGCGTCGTTCCGTTCACTGGACAAGTTTGTCGCCTCGATGGGCTTTTCCGATGAGGCCACGCTTAACCACTGGCGCTTGCGGGCGGTACAGGCCCTGGCGCTGGCCACGGCCAACCTGGTGGAGCTGTTCCGGGTGGAGGTGATCTGCCTTGGCGGGGGCATGCTCGGACGCTTCCCGGAAATTCCCCATCAGGTGGGCATGCTGCTGCGCGAGCCGGGCTACCTGAAACCCTCCTTGAATCCGCCCCTGGTGATGCATTCCCCCCAGGGCACCGAAGCCTCGGTGCTGGGCGGGTTGTATCTGGCCCAGGCCAGCCACGAAGTGCAGAACGAGATTTGCGAAGGTGGCATCGACAACTCCAGGGTCAGCATTCGCCATGTCAGCAACGGCATGAGTTTTATCTCCATGAGCTCGAGGTGAATGGGCGCATGGCAGGACACAACGGATGTATCCATTCTGAGAAAAGGCAAACGATATGATCAACGAACCAATCCACGAGCCCAAGGGCCTGAAGAAAGTCCTGGCCGCCTCTGTGCGTGCCTGGCTGACGCCGAGTCGGCTGGCGATGTACTTGATAGGCGTGATGATCTTTTCGCTGGGGGCACTGTTCTTTATTGTCAGCCGATTGGGCACCGATCCACTGGATGTGTTTGTCATCGCCTTGAACAATCATCTGCAGGTGGGACTGGGGGCTTGTTCTGCTTTGTTCTCGGTGGGCTTGTTGCTCTGGTGGGCACTGTGGAACAGGCAGTGGCCGCCGATCAGTCCCTTTGTGACCACGACCCTGACCGGACTGTTCATCGATCTCTGGCTGTTTCTGGAGTTTGACGAGGTGTTGGCGGCGGCCCTGGGGCCTTATGTGCTGCTCGCCATTGGCTTGGGGCTGTGCGCTTATTCCTCGGCGCTGATCATCATGAGCGGGATCGGCATCCGGGTCATCGATTTACTGGTGATCAGCATGATGAACAAACTCGGTTGGTCCTTCACCCTGGCGAAGATGGTTCTGGAGATTTCGGTCTTTGTCCTCGGCTGGTTCATGGGCGGGCCATTCGGCATCGGGACCATCGCGTTTCTATTGATCATCGCGCCGATGATCAAGCCCTTCATGAACATGAACGAGCGTTACCTGCGCATGGGCAACTATGGGCTAAAGCGCCGCGATGTGTATTTCGTCCCTCCGGCGTCGCTCACTGGCAAGTAAGGCCGCTGTGCTCGAAGAGCATGCCCAGGTGCCGGATCGAATGGTCGAGAAACAGGCGCGTCAGGGAAGTTCCGAGCCACTTGTTGCAACGCTGTGGCAAGTCATGAGGGGAGTGAAAGTTGCTAGAGGTGGCTGCAACACGCAGAAGTTGGTTATGTGCCGTGTTGCAGTTGTTCCAGGAAGAGGGTGGATCAACGGGTGTTCAACCCGTTGATCACACAAGGTACTCAACAAAACCGATCAATCACCCGAACTTCCGAGTTGTCCCGCAGCGATTGCCATTCGGCTTTCAGGGTCTCCAGGACCCGACCGATGAAGTCTTTGTCGGCGGCGGCTTTCTTGCCGACGTAGCCCTGGCCGCGGCGGTACATCTTCAGGCGGGCCGCCAGTTCCTGGTTGTTCTGGTCGAACTCTGCTTCATGGCTATGGGGCGACAGGCAGTCGATATGCACTTGGCCCGACTTGGCAATCCACAGGATATGGCTGTCGTGGCTGTCTTTCTGTGCGGCGAACATACGTGCCAATTCATCAATAGTGGGTTGATTATTAAGATTCATTTGTAGCCCCCTTGACCATTTATCGATCTATCTAAGTTGATTCGCTAATTCATCTTGCTACGTCGGTAAGTTGAACCCTGATACCGGAAACAGGGCGACAGAGGGTGTCTGTCGGATACAGATAAGGCCCAGAGCCTGATGCGTGTAGTTGCCTTGATTAACTGCTACGCAATAGCGTCACAACGAAGAGAAGCAGCGTAAACCTGGATGAAGCTGCCGACATTCCCACCATCGGCCACAAGCATCTTGAAGAGTTTTCGCCGGCTTCCCGTCTTGGTACTGGACGGTCAATGCCAGGTCAGTTTCATCAATCTGCCTTGTGGGCAGTACACATCCGGGTCACAGCTCGGCGGTCAGACGAGCTTGCTCATAACACCTTTGCCTCGTCCCCCGATCGGGGGGACGCCTGCATCATGCAAGGGCGAAATCCTCTCGTCAACGGTTTTGTAGTGAAAATTTTAAGGCACTACATATTGTCTGACAAAAGCCGAAAAGCCATCACCCAGGCCCCCCAATGCCGGTCAGGGCAGGTAGAATCGGCGCCTTGAAATGTTCTGAGGTTGCAGCGGTGGATGTACAACAAGGCTTCGTCCTGACCCGGCACTGGCGCGACACGCCGGCGGGCACGGAAGTCGAATTCTGGCTGGCCACCGATCAGGGGCCGCGCCGTATCCGCTTGCCGTTGCAAACGTCCGTGGCCTTCATTCCGGCGGCCCAGCGGGCCCAGGCCGAGCGTTTGCTGGCCGACGACCCGGATGTCCAGCTGCGCCCCTTGCAGTTGCGGGACTTCCACCAGCGCCCGGTGCTGGGCATGTACTGCCCGCAGCACAATCAGCTGATGCGCCTGGACAAGACCCTGCGCCGTGCCGGTGTCGAGGTGTTCGAGGGCGACGTTCGACCGCCCGAGCGCTACCTGATGGAGCGTTTCATTACCGCGCCGGTGTCCTTTGGCGGCCAGCCAGGGCCCGACGGCCTGTTGCTTGAGGCGCAGATGAAGCCGGCGCCGGACTACCGCCCGACCCTCAAGCTGGTGTCCCTGGACATCGAAACTAGCGAGCGCGGTGAGTTGTACTCCATTGCGCTGGAGGGGTGTGGCCAGCGCCAGGTGTACATGCTCGGCAAGGCCCGGGAGGACGACAGCCCGGTGGACTTCGATCTGGAGTTCTGCGCCAGCCGCGAGCAGTTGCTGGAGAAACTCAACCAATGGCTGGCCGAGCACGACCCTGACGCAATCATCGGCTGGAACCTGGTGCAGTTCGACCTGCGGGTGCTTCACGAACATGCCCGGCGCCTGGCCGTGCCCCTGCGCCTGGGGCGTGGTGGCGAGGAAATGCAATGGCGCGAGCACGGCAGCCGCACCCATTACTTTGCCTCGGCCGCCGGGCGCTTGATCATCGACGGTATCGAGGCATTGCGTTCGGCGACCTGGAGTTTCCCGTCCTTCAGCCTGGAGAACGTGGCCCAGACGCTGCTGGGGGAGGGCAAGTCCATCGACAACCCGTACCAGCGCATGGACGAAATCAACCGCATGTTCGCCGAGGACAAGCCGGCCCTGGCCCGCTACAACCTCAAGGACTGCGAGCTGGTGACGCGGATCTTCGCCAAGACCGAGCTGCTGACCTTTCTCCTGGAGCGGGCCACGGTCACCGGCCTGCCCGCCGACCGCAGCGGTGGCTCGGTGGCGGCCTTCACTCACCTGTACATGCCGCTGATGCATCGCCAGGGCTTTGTCGCGCCCAATCTCGGCGAGCTGCCGCCCCAGGCCAGCCCCGGTGGTTTTGTCATGGATTCGCGGCCCGGGTTCTACGAGTCGGTGCTGGTGCTGGACTACAAGAGCCTGTACCCCTCGATCATCCGCAGTTTCCTGATCGACCCGGTGGGGCTGGTGGAGGGCCTGCGTCAACCGGATGACCAGCACTCGGTGGCAGGCTTTCGCGGCGCGCGCTTCTCCCGTACCCGACATTGCCTGCCCTCGATCGTGACCCGGGTCGCCGAGGGCCGCGAAGTGGCCAAGCGCGAGCACAACGCGCCATTGTCCCAGGCCCTGAAGATCATCATGAACGCCTTCTACGGCGTGCTCGGCTCCAGCGGCTGCCGCTTCTTCGATCCACGCCTGGCGTCATCCATCACCTTGCGTGGCCACGAGATCATGGCCCGTACCCGGCAGTTGATCGAAGCCCAGGGCCATCAAGTGATCTATGGCGATACCGACTCCACCTTCGTCTGGCTCGGCAGCCTGCATGACGAGGAGCAGGCGGCGCTGATCGGCCGCGGCCTGGTGGCCCACGTCAACCAGTGGTGGCGCGAGCATCTGCAGCAAGAGTACGGCCTGGAAAGCGCCCTGGAGTTGCAGTTTGAAACCCACTACAAACGCTTTCTGATGCCCACCATCCGCGGCGCCGAGGAGGGCAGCAAGAAGCGTTACGCCGGCCTGGTGCAGCGCGCCGATGGCAGCCAGGAGATGGTCTACAAGGGCCTGGAGACCGTGCGCACCGACTGGTCGCCCCTGGCCCGGGAATTCCAGCAGGAGCTGTACCAGCGCATCTTCCACCGCCAGCCCTACCAGGACTATGTGCGCGACTACGTGCAACGCACCCTGGCCGGGCAACTGGACGATTTGCTGATCTACCGCAAGCGCCTGCGCCGTCCCCTGGACGACTACGAGCGCAACGTGCCACCCCATGTGCGCGCGGCGCGCCTGGCGGACGAGTACAACCGCGAGCAGGGCCGGCCCCTGCAGTACCAGAACGGTGGCTGGATCAGCTACGTGATCACCCTGGCTGGCCCCGAGCCCCTGGAAAACCGCCGCGCGGCCATCGACTACGAGCACTACCTGACCCGGCAACTGCAGCCGGTGGCAGACGCCATCCTGCCGTTCGTGCAGGACGACTTCAGCACCCTGGTGGGCGGGCAGATGGGCCTGTTCTGAGGCGCCTCAGTCGTCCACGGCTTCGCACAGGCCACTGGCACCGTGTTTGTCGCTGTACTTCACGCTCACTGAATCGTCGTCCTCGACGCTGATGGTCAGGTTCGTTTCCGGCGTCTTGACCTGGAAATGCCGGTCATCCACGGCGCGGCTCTTGACCACTTTGCCGTTGATGTAAATCGGACCGCCCTGGTCGGCGCTGACGGCCAGATTGCCGGGGCAGGAGACGTTGAACAGCGGTACAGCTTCGGCGTGGGCGGCGCCGGTGAACATCATCAAAGTGCCCAGCAGCAGGATTTTGCGCATCGCGGACTCCTCGTGGAACAGCCTGGAGGCAGAGGCCTGAGCGGCCCTTTGCAACCCCGGATGGGGGCTTAGCCTATCGGCTGCCAGAGCTGTGCGCGAGTGGAATATTTACCCCGGGACAGAGCGGTTTTCGGGCTTTTGTCGGACAAAAAAAACCGTGGACTCGCCGTTGACGACTGTGTCAGGTTTCCAGGGCCTCAATGGGCGAGTGATAGGACGATCTCGCAGGCGGGGTCGTGGCTGTTCTATCGGAAATTTTTTGTCTGGAACAAGGACGTAACAATGTCAAACGCACTATCCAAAGCACTTCCTGAAACTATCGGTTACGGGATCGACCCGCTCGCAGCGGGCAGTAATGCCTACCAGCAGGTCCACGCCTTCAGCCATCTGTATGACCGGGGCGGCAGCGAACTGGTGAACGGCAAGCCATCGTTCACCGCCGACCAGGCCGCCGACTCGATCCTGCGCAAGGGCCTGTCCTGGCACGACCAGAACGGCGACGGCAAGATCGGCCTGAGCTACAGCTTCCTCACTGACAAACCGGCCAACTACAACCCGGCCCTGGGCAGTTTCAGCGAGTTCAGCGCGCTGCAGAAGGCTCAGGCTTTCCTGGCCCTGCAGTCCTGGTCGGACGTGGCCAACATCACCTTCAGCGAGTCCGCCAAGGGCGGCGACGGCCACCTGAGCTTCGGCAACTACAACGTCAGCACCGGCGGCGCGGCCTTCGCCTACCTGCCGTCCGGCAGCAGCTATGACGGCCAGTCCTGGTACCTGATCAACGACCAGTACCGGGTCAACGAAACTCCGGGCAATGGCAACTATGGTCGCCAGACCCTGACCCACGAGATCGGCCACAGCCTGGGCCTGTCCCATCCGGGTGTATACAACGCCGGCAGCGGCAGCCCCACCTACAACGACGTCACCTACGCCCAGGACACCCGCGGCTACAGCCTGATGAGCTACTGGAGCGAGAGCCACACCGGGCAGAACTTCAGCAAGGACGGCGGCGGTGCCTACGCCTCGGCGCCGTTGCTGGACGATATCGTCGCGGTGCAGAAGCTCTATGGCGCCAACCACGAGACCCGTGCCGACAACACGGTCTATGGCTTCAACTCCAACACCGAGCGGGATTTCTACAGCGCCCATAGCGCCTCCGACAAGCTGGTGTTCGCGGTCTGGGACGGTGGCGGCAACGATACCCTGGACTTCTCCGGCTTCACCCAGAACCAGAAAATCAACCTCAACGAGGGTGGTTTCTCCGATGTCGGCGGCCTGGTGGGCAACGTCTCCATCGCCCATGGCGTGACCGTGGAAAACGCCATCGGCGGTTCCGGTAATGACCTGCTGATCGGCAACGCTGCGGCAAACATCCTCGAAGGCGGTGCCGGCAACGACATCCTCTACGGCGGTGGCGGCGGCGATAGCCTGTGGGGTGGGGCGGGGGCCGACACCTTCGTCTACGGCGCGGCTGCGGATTCGACCTTCGACGCCCCGGACTGGATCATGGATTTCGCCAGTGGCGAGGACAAGATCGACCTCAGCGGCCTGTTTGCCTCCACCGGCGCCACCCTGAACTTCGTCAGCGGCTTCACTGGCCACGCCGGCGATGCGATCCTCACCTACTTCGCCGAGACCAACCAGACCAGCCTGATGATCGACCTGACCGGCCATGGCGCGGTGGACTTCGCCGTGGGCACCGTGGGCCAGGCGGCCTTCACCGACATCATCGCCTGATCAACGCTGTGTGACGGGAGCGGCGCCAAGGCGCCGCTCTTCACTGAACGTCAGTCACCACCCCCGCCGCCACAACCGCCACCCCCACAACCGCTGCCATCGCTGGCGCCACTGTCCCCGTCGCCGCCGAAACGCGAGCCGTCACTGTCGCTGCCACTGCTGGAGGAATCGCTGTCGAAGGAACTGCTGTGCAGCTCGCTGCCGCAGTGCACCACCGCGGCCGTGCTGCCGTTGTCCGTCAGGCGCCGCAGGGACTGGCAGTCAGCGACGTAGTGAAAGCCCCGGGCGATCTTCAGCTTGGCATCCAGGGCGAACAGCAGCGGCAGGCGGCTGGGTTGGGCCGGGTTGATGTTTTCTTCCAGGCAGGCCTGGCGCCAGACCCGGCGCAGGCCGTTGTCGCTTTTCTGCTCGGCGTTCTGGCCAAGCACCGCAGCGGGGGTGTGATGGAGGAACTGGCCGAAGGCCTTGTTGCAGAACGCCTGGTAGTCCCGGGTATGCAGGATGAATTCATGCCACAGGTCGTCCACCACCTGGGACGGCATCGACACGTAGCGCTGGCCGCTTTTGAGGTAGGCGAGGAAAAATTGGCGCAGGCCCTGGGCCACCAGTTGGCAGTCCTTGAGGCTCAGGTGCGGATGCTGGGTGCGCAGCGGCTCGAACAGCCGCGGTGGCAAGGTGAAGTTGCGGATATAGGCTTCCCGGCGCAACGCAGTGAGGGCTTTCTGACGGCGCCAGAACACCAGGATCAAGGCCAGGGCCATCACTGCGGGAAGGATCAACAGCATGCTCGGTCTCCGCCGGAAAAAGTGCCGAGACAGTGGCGCAAAGCAGCGCGTTATTCAAGCCGTCCCATCGATGCCGCCCTTGACGATCGCCGGCAACCCGCCCGAGTGGAACCTGGAGCCGTCGCAGTCCAGCGCCTCCAATCAAGACACCATCGCCAGCGGCTGTAACAACACCTGACAGCCGCCGGCTCCTACGCAATCCTGCTCGCCCGTGAACGGCCCCGTCAGACGTGGTCGATATCGATATCCCGGGTCTCACGCAAACACAGCAAGCCCACCACCAGGCTGACCCCGGTAATCAGCACCGGGTACCACAGGCCATAGAAGATATCGCCGGTGTACACCACCAGGGCAAAGGACACGGTGGGCAGGAAGCCGCCAAACCAGCCGTTGCCAATGTGGTAGGGCAGGGACATCGAGGTGTAGCGGATACGGGTCGGGAACAGCTCCACCATCAGCGCTGCCAGCGGGCCGTAGCACATGGCGGCAATCAGGATCAGCGCCACGATCAACAGCACCACCATGGGCTTGTTGACGTTCTGGGTGTCTGCCTGCTGCGGATAGCCGGCCAGGGTCACCGCGCCACGCAGCGCCGCTTCGTCGAAGCCGTTGATCTTCACGTCACCGACGCTGACCTGTACCGGGCTGCCGGCCGGGGCGGCGACGCTGCTGTAGGGCAGGCCCTGTTTCACCAGGAAGGTCTTGACCTTGTCGCAGGGGCTGTCGAAGCGCGCCTTGCCCACCGGGTCGAACTGGAAGGTGCAGGTGGCCGGGTCGGCGCTGACGCTGATGGGCGCCTGGCGGCTGGCCTGGTCGATGGCCGGGTTGGCGTAATGGGCCAGGGCCTTGAAGATCGGGAAATACAGCACGGTGGCCAGCAACAGGCCGAGCATCAGCACCGGCTTGCGGCCGACCTTGTCCGAGAGCCAGCCGAAGAAGATGAACATCGGCGCGCCGATCACCACGCTGATGATCAGCAGGCTGTTGGCCAGGGCCGGGTCCATCTTGAGGAACTGGGTGAGGAAGAACAAAACGTAGAACTGCGCGGCATAGAAGGTCACCGCTTGTCCGGCGTTGATGCTGAACAGGGCGATCAGCACCACCTTGAGATTCTCCCATTTGCCGAAGGACTCGCGGATCGGCGCCTTGCTGGCGCGGCCTTCTTCTTTCATTTTCAGGAACGCCGGCGACTCGTGCAGGCTCATGCGGATCCAGGTGGAGATGCCCAGCAGGACGATGGACAGCAGGAACGGCAGGCGCCAGCCCCAGACCTCGAACTGATCGCCGGTGAAATAGCGGCAAGCCAGTACTACCAGCAGCGACAGCAGCAGGCCGAGGGTCGCGGTGGACTGGATCCAACTGGTGTGCAAACCGCGCTTGCCCTGGGGCGCGTGCTCGGCCACATAGGTGGCGGCACCGCCGTATTCACCGCCCAGGGCCAGGCCCTGGAGCATGCGCAGGGCCACCAGGATGATCGGTGCGGCGATGCCGATGCTGGCGTAGTTGGGCAACAGGCCCACGGCGAAAGTCGCCACTCCCATGAGGACGATGGTGGCGAGGAAGGTGTACTTGCGGCCGATCATGTCCCCCAGGCGACCGAACACCAGGGCGCCGAAGGGGCGCACCACGAAGCCGGCGGCGAAGGCCATGAGGGCGAAGATGAACGCCGTGGTGTCGTTGACCCCGGCGAAGAACTGCTTGCTGATCACCGCTGCCAGGGCGCCATAGAGAAAGAAGTCATACCACTCGAACACCGTGCCGAGTGACGAGGCGAAGATCACCTTCTGACTGCCCTTGGCGGCACAGTCGTCCAGGGACGCATTGAGAGGCTGAGCGTGTTCTGACATAGGGGGCTTCCTTACAGTGATTATTGTTGTTGTTCCACTGCCGGCGCCGTGACTGACGCCGTTGTTGCGATTCACCGCGACCGTGCGATGAACCTTCGTTTACCTCCCGAGCGTAGGAGCTGGCTTGCCAGCGAAGAGGCCCTTGAGCCAGGTGCCGGCCTTGGAGGCGCCTTCGCCGGCAAGCCGGCTCCTGCACTCATGCCGGGGTGGTGTTCTCCTTGTGCTGGACGGTACTCCTGGGGACGCTGGCGAGAATCAGTTCGGCAGCCTTCTCGGCGATCATCAGGGTCGGCGAGCAGGTGTTGCCGGAGGTGATGCGCGGCATGATCGAGGCATCGGCAATCCGCAGTCCGGGAATGCCGTGCACCCGCAGTTGCGCGTCGACGACGGCGTGGGCGTCGCTGCCCATGCGACAGGTGCCCACCGGATGAAAGATGGTGGTGCCGATGCGCGCCGCCGCTTCATGCAGTTGTTCCTCACTCTGCAGCTGCGGCCCGGGCAGGTATTCGCTGGGTTTGAACGGCTGCAGGGCCGGGGCACCGACGATGCGCCGGGTCAGGCGGATGGCATCGGCGGCGACGCGCAGATCCTCCGGATGGCTCAGGTAATTGGGCTGGATCAGCGGTGCATCCCCGGGTTCCACGGAGCGTATCTCTATCCGGCCGCGGCTTTGCGGACGCAGGTCGCAGACCGAGGCGGTGAAGGCCGGGAAGCTGTGCAGGGGCTCACCGAAGCGCTCCAGGGACAGCGGCTGCACGTGGTATTCGAGGTTGGCGCTGGTCTGCTCCGGTCCCGAGCGGGCAAAGGCGCCCAATTGGCTCGGGGCCATGGACAGCGGGCCGCTGCGGTCATACAGGTAGCGCAGGCCCATGCCCATCTTGCCCCACAGGCTGCCGGCGATCTGGTTCAGGGTGCGAGCGTTTTCCAGCTTGTAGATCAGGCGCAACTGCAGGTGATCCTGGAGGTTGCCGCCGACCCCGGGCAGGGCATGGCTGACCCCGATCCCCAGCCGCTGCAGCAGCGCGCTCGGACCAATCCCGGAGCGCTGCAGAATACTTGGCGAGCCGACGGAACCGGCGCACAGAATGATCTCCCGGCGGGCCTTGAACGTCTGCTGGCGGCCCTGGCTGATGGCCCATACTGCGGTGGCGCGGCCGTCCTCGAGTATCAGCCGCTGCACCTCGACATCGGTCAGCACCACCAGGTTGGGGCGGTTGGCGATGGGCTTGAGAAAAGCCTTGGCGGCGTTCCAGCGCACCCCGGCCTTCTGGTTGACCTGGAAGTAGCCGCAGCCTTCGTTGTCGCCGCCATTGAAGTCGTCGATGTTGCGGATGCCGCTCTGCTGCGCAGCCGTGCGGAAGGCGTCGAGGATCGGCCATGACAGGCGCTGGCGCTCGACCCGCCATTCACCGGCGGCGCCGTGCAACTCGCTGCCCCCGGCAAAGTGGTTTTCGCTTTTCTTGAACAGCGGCAGGACCTCGTTCCAGCTCCAGCCCGGGTTGCCTTCAGCGGCCCAGCCGTCGTAGTCGGCGGCCTGGCCGCGCATGTAGATCATGCCGTTGATCGAGGAGCAGCCGCCCAGCACCTTGCCCCGCGGGTAGCTCAGGCTGCGACCTTGCAGGCCCGGTTCGGCTTCGGTCTTGAAGCACCAGTCAGTGCGCGGGTTGCCGATGCAGAACAGGTAGCCCACGGGAATGTGAATCCAGGGGTAGTTGTCGCGGCCGCCGGCTTCCAGCAGCAGCACCCGGTGCTGGGGATTGGCCGACAAGCGATTGGCCAGCAGACAGCCGGCGGGACCGGCGCCGACCACGATGTAGTCGTAGGCGTCAAAGGCAGGGAGCATCCGTGACCTCTTTTCTTCGTTCTTGTTTTGCCCTCATCCTAGTTGTTAGCTTTCGTTAAAAGAATGTTAGTTTTTACCCACCTGCTGTGCGTTTTCTAACAGCGTCCCTCTTCGACATCCACCAGGATTTTCCATGTTCGACTGGAACGATCTGCGCTACTTCCTCGAGCTGCAACGCAGCGGGCGTCTGCTCACCGCGGCTCGGCGACTGAACACCACCCACGCCACGGTGGCCCGGCATATCGAGGCGGTGGAGCAGGCCCTGGGCACCGCGCTGTTCGTCCAGCATGCCCAGGGCTACGAGCTGACCCCGGCCGGCGAGGCGCTGCTCAAGCACGCCGAGGCCATGGAAAACGTCGCTTTGCTGGTGCAGGAGGAAATCACTCAGTCCAGTGCGCCCCTGGGCAAGATCCGCGTCGGCGTCACCGAAGGCCTGGGGGTGAAGTTCCTGGCCAGCCGCATGTATGGCCTGTTCGAACGTTATCCGGGGTTGGAAGTGGAGCTGGTGGCGGTGCCGCGCTTTGTCAGCATTCTCAATCGCGAGGCGGAGATCAGCATTCACCTGGAGCGCCCCAATGCCGACATGCTGGTGACCCGCAAACTCACCGACTACCGCCTGGCCCTGTACGCCAGCCAGGCCTACCTGGACCGCGCGCCGCCCCTGCGCAGCCGCGAGGACCTGGGGCGCCACGCCTGGATCGGTTATGTCGACGACCTCTTGTTCAGCCAGGAACTGATGTTCCTCAACAGCTTCTGCCGCAACCCCCAGGTGGTGTTCCACAGCACCAGTGTCATCGCCCAGCAGGAAGCGGCCCGCTCCGGTCTGGGGATCGCCGTGCTGCCGTGCTACATGGCCGCCGCCGACCCGCAACTGGTGCCGCTGCTACCGGCCGAGAGCATCCAGCGCGCCTACTGGATCAGCACCCGCCGCGAGCTGCACAAATCGGTGCGGTTGCGGGTGGTCTGGGATTATCTGGTGCAGCTGTGCGCGGCGCAGCAGCAGGTGTTGCTGGGGCCTGAGATCTAGCCTGGTTCAGAGAATCGGCCCGCAATGGGCCGAACTGCGGATCGGTGCACCGGGCTTGATGTCGACGAAGCGCGAGCCGTAGGACACCGGGTTCAGCGGGCCGCCGTCCAGGCCCATGCCCAGGCCACCGGCGCTGCGGGTTTCACCTTCCTGCAGCAGTGGATCAAGGCATGCCCGCCAGTCCAGCAAGCGCAGGGTCACGGCCTGGCGCCGTTCCAGGTCGCCGGGCAGCAAGGGGCTGGAGCGGTGCCACAGGTATTTGCTGAACAGCAGGGCGTCGCCGGGATCGAAGGCCTCTTCGATGCGTTGCTCCTCGAAGGCGTCGGTAAGCACCCCGGGCGTGCAGTAGGTCTGGCGCAGGTGCGCGGAAAATTCGGCCACCGACTCGCCCCGTGCCAGTTTGCCTGCCAGCAGGCGCGAGAACTGGAAGTTCTCCTGGGCCGAGAACAGCGACAGGGGCACCCAGGCCATGCCGCCACCTTGCAGTTGGGGGCGGATCGGCTGTAACGGCATCCACAGACTGAAGGCCGGGTCCTGGGGGCGGATGTAACGAAAGTTCAGCGAGTCGTAATGCCAGGCAAAGCCCGAGCGTCCCACCCCCAGCTCGAAGCTCTGGGCCTCGCTCATGATCAAGCGGCAGCCGGTGAGGCGGGTCAGCACCTGGGCGAAGGCCGGTTGCCGGTAGAGGCGGTCGAGGATGCCAACCTGAGTCACCCGATGGGTCAGGCGGCTGAAACCGTCGCCATGGGCCGAGGTGCCCGAGGGGGCAGGGCGCAGTTGGCTGTTGGCCAGCTCGCGCAGTTGCAGGATGGCCGCGGGCGTCAACAGACTGCGCAGTTTGATGAAACCACGCTCCTTGAAATGCCGTAGATCGTCCTGATCCAGGCGCAGCGGGTTGACCAGGGCAGGGGCGGTGTCAGGCAGGACCGGTGGCAGGTTCACAGGGGTATTCCATTACCAGGGGACAAGGCCCTTGAGTATGGACAGCGCGAGCTGGGTCGGCAGGCTGGATTCGACCTCGAACAACGCCTTTGCGACATCGGGCAGAGAAGGCGGCGTCTTAGCCGCCAGGCCGGACGTAGCGGTCCTGGGTCTGGATGAACTCATCGAAGGCCCGGGAGTTGTAGACCTCAAGGCAAGCATGCAGCACCACCTTGTCGCGGCTGTATTTGCTGCTTCCCGAGGCCTGCTCATAGGCTTGTGCCACGTAGTCGGTGGTGGCGGTGTAGGGGTTGTGCAGGGTTTCCAGGGTGTCTTCGTTCTGCAGCACGTTGTACAGGCCTATCCCCAGCACGCCGTACATGCCGACGGCGTGGCCGACGTCCCGACGCATGGCCGAGGGTTCCGGGAAGCGCTCGGCCAGGCAGTTGGCCAGGCCATAGTTCTTCAGGGACTGGCGGGCAGCGTCGACCTCACTGGTGGCCTGGGCCGCGCTGCAGGCAGCGGCCAGTGATAACAGCAATACGCTCATCCTTTTCACCCTTGCCACTCCTCGATCCAGGCATCCGCCAGTGCTGACGGCGGCAGATGGTCGGCGTTGCCACGGCGCTTGTCAACGAGCCGGCCTGCCGTCGATCCCATGCCCCAGACAGCCCTTGCACCGCAGGATTCCCAGCTCTCTTTTGCGCCGCTATTGCTCTAGAATGCCGGCGCTTTGAGCGCCGCCGTTGAGGACCATGCCCGGCCCTGCTCAAGGCGATTGTCCAGGCCTGCCTGCGCCTGCTGGGCCTGCCCCCTCTTGAAGACCCCACGGGTAAAAGGAACGACCCTCCCGATGCAAAAAATCAAACTCATTCTGGGCTCCGCACTGGCGCTGTTCCTGGCGTACCACGCCTACGGTTCGTTCTACTACGGCACGCCGTATCAGGGCCGCGACTACAGTCCTGACCAGGCCTTCTACTACCAGAAATACCGCTTGTTCAGCTGGCGCACCTGGATTCCCACCATGACCATGCCCGGTGATGGCGACAGCTCGCGCTACAGCGTTGGCGGCTACCTGCGGGTGTTCAAGGCCGACGGCACGCTGGTGGGGCAGTCCTATGACGGCTGCATTGCGGTGGTGGAAGTGTCCTGGTACGACGATGCGGTGGGCGGCTTCGGCTGCAGCGAGCACTTGATCGCGCTATCCGGGAAGGCCACGCCGGACTGAGCGTTCAGTCCCGGCGCCCGCCCATGGGCTATGGCTCGCGGCGCGCCGTCCAGGCGCTGCCCAGCCGCAGCGGTTGCTGGCAGGGAATCGACAAGGTCGCGCGCAGACCGCCCTGGGGCAGGTTGTCGAGGCTGATCCGGCCACCCAGGTGGCGGGCGATGACGCTGACGATGGTCAGCCCAAGTCCGGCGCCGTGGGCGTTGCCGCGACTGTAGAAGCGCTCGAACAGCCGCTCGCGTTCCCCTTCATCGATGCCCGGGCCCTGGTCTTCCACGCTCAGTTCGAAGTGTTCGTCGACCTGGGTCAGGCGCACGCTGATCACGCCATTGGCCGGTGAAAAGTTCACCGCGTTGCTGATCAGGTTATTCAGGGCAATATCGATGGAGGCCGCTTCAGCGCGAACCGGATAGGGACGCTCGTCCACCTCGAAGGACAGCTCCAGGCCCTTGTTCAGCAGCCATGGGGTCAGTTGCACCAGGCTCTCGCGCACGGTGTGGGCCAGGTCCACGGTCTGCTCGCTGGGCATCTGCGCCTTGGGTTCCAGGCGGGCCATGGTCAGCAACTGGTTGACCAGGCGCCCGGCGCGGTCGACGCCCAGGATCAGCGATTCCAGGGAGGCCCGGCGTTCCTGTTCGGTGCCGGCTTGCAACAGGTTCTGCGCGTGCACGCGCAACACCGCCAGGGGCGTGCGCAGCTCATGGGCGGCGTCGGCAATGAAGCGCCGCTCGCGGCCCAGCAGTTCCTGAATCTGCGTCAGCATGCGGTTGAGGGCAGCCTGCATGGGTTCCAGTTCCCTGGGCAGCGGTTCCAGGTGCAAGGGTTCCAGGGAACCGCTGGGCCGGGCCCGGAGCAGGGCGGCCATATTGGCCAGGGGGCGCAGGCCCCAGCCGATGGCCAGCCAGATCATCAGCACCAGCAGCAGGCTGCCGACCACATTGGGCCACAGGGTGTGGCGCATGATGCGGTTGACCAGGTCACTGCGCACATCGACTCGCTCGCCGACCCAGACCCGCAGTCCGGAATCCTGATCATCCAGGATGAAGGTGCGCCACTGATGGTCGTTGCCGTCCTGTTCATTGCCGAACCCTGGCGCCAGCGGCTGCACCGCCAGGGCGGGGGCGCTGGTGGTGCGCACCAGCAGGCTGCCTTTGCGGTCCCACACCTGGAAGGCGATCTTGCTTTCGTAGGGGTGACCGTCGACCTGGGGCATGGCCTGGCTCAGTGCCAGGTTGAAGGCGTGATACAGCTGGGCCTGCTCGGCGCTGCTGTTGGGCATGCGCATGATGCCCAGCAGCAACCGGGCATGTTGCGCCAGTTGGGCGTCGTAGACCTCGTCGATCTCATGGTTGCTGTCGTGCAGGTTGAAGGTCGTCAGAATCAGCAGGCCGGCGAACAGCAGACCGATGATCAGGGTCAGGGTGCGTCGGCGGATCGAATTCATCGACGCTCCTCCACCAGATAACCGACCCCGCGAATGGTGCGGATCAGGTCGGCGGAAAACTTCTTGCGCAGGTGGTGGATGTGCACTTCCAGGGTGTTGCTCTCGGCCTCTTCATTCCAGCCGTAGAGCAACTGCACCAGGCGGTCGCGGGTCATCACCCGGCCCGGCGGCGAGAGCAGTTCGTAGAGCAGCTGGTACTCCTTGGGTGTCAGGGCCACCGGCTCGCCGTGGTAGTGCACCTGCTGGGTGCCAGGGTCGAGGCTGATGCCGGCGTGCTCGATCAGCACCCGGGCGCGCCCGGCACTGCGCCGCAGCAGGGCCCGCAGCCGGGCCTTGAGTTCGTCCAGGTCGAAGGGCTTGATCAGGTAGTCGTCGGCGCCGGCGTCCAGGCCGGCGATACGGTCCTCGGTGGCGTCCCGGGCGGTGAGAATCAGCACCGGCAGGGTCGAACCGCTGTCGCGCAGGCGCTTGAGCACTTGCAGTCCATCCAGGCGCGGCAGGCCGAGGTCGAGCAAGGCCAGGTCGAAGGTTTCGCTGAGCAGCGCATGCAACGCGCTGCTGCCGTCCTTGAGCCAGTCCACGGTGTAGCCTTCGCGAGTCAAGGCTTGGTGGATACCTTCGCCCAGGGGCTGGTCGTCCTCGATCAGTAGTAAGCGCACAACGACTCCTGTCCTGTCCGGATCATTTGATTTTCTTGCCCACCTCGGCCAGCAGCGCCTGGATCTCTTCGTGCCGGCCCTTGTCGGCCACTTCCCGCCCGGGGCGCGGAGCAGCTTGCAATGCCTTGAGCAAAGCGACCCGGGCTTCACCGTAGCGGCCCTGGCGATACAGGTGGTCACCCCAGAAGTACAGACTATCCAGGCCGTCGGGGTTTTGCTGCAAGGCTTGCTTGAGCAGCTCCTCGGCCTTGTCGGCGTCGCCGAACCCGATGGGCCAGCCAGGAACGCGATCATACAGCGCACCCAGGCTGGTGTAGGCAGAACCCTGCAGGGCCTTGGGGTCCAGATTCAGCGCCCGTTCCAGGTCGGCCTTGGCTGCCTTGACCTTGCTCAAGGCCCCCAGCCCGCCCTGGGCTCCGGCCCAACTGCTGGTGACGATGCCCGACCAGATCCAGGCTTCGGCGACCGCCGGGCGCTCCTGGGTAAAGGCCCGGGTTTGCGTGGCCAGCTGTTCAAAGGCGGCGGCCCGTTGCTCGGCCGGCACCTGGTACTGAATGTGCGCCCAGCCTTGCTGGATGACGCCGAGACGTTGCTGGTCCGCCGTATCCAGGGCCCAGGCGGGCAGGCTCAAACAGCCCAGCAACAGTGCGCTGATCAGGTTCTTCATGGTTTTTCGTGCTCCCGTTCGGATCGGATACTCAGCCGCCGGATCAGCGGCAGGTGTTTACGCAGGCCGCGGTCCACCAGGTTGGGCAGCAGACTGTTGAGGCGGACAAAAAAGCGTTCCGGCCAGCCCAGGTACAACTCGCGGTGGTCGCCGGCGATGGCGTGGACCACCGCGCTGGCCACGGTCTGCGGATCGTCGACGTTGCTTTTCAAGGCATCGTTCAAGGCCTGGGCGGCGGGGCTGTTCATGCTGGTGCGGGTGGCTCGCGGCGCCACATAGAGCACGTTGACCCGGGTGTCCGCCAGTTCCCGGCGCAGTGCCTCGGAGAAGCCGCGCAAGGCGAACTTGCTGGCGCAGTAGGCGGCATAACCGGGGTAGCCGATGGAACCGTAGGTGGAGCCGACGTTCACCACCATGGCGCTGGAAGCCTGTTGCAACAGCGGTAGCAGCAGGCGAGTCAGGCACATCGGTGCGCCGATGTTGACCGCCAGCATGGCGTTGATCTCGGCGTCTTCGAGCTGTTCGAGCATGGCGAAGTGATTGATTCCGGCGGCGTTGATCAGCAGGTTGACGCTACCGATGGCCTCGGCGGCCAGCAGCACCTTGCGCCGGTCGCTGAGAAAGGTCAGGTCCGCCGAGACCCAGCACAGTTGATTCGGGTAACGCGCCAGCAGCGGCTCCAGGGGTTCCTTGTGCCGGGCCACGGCCAGCACCTGGGCGCCACTGGCGCACAGGGCCTCGGCGATGGCCAGGCCGATGCCGCCACTGGCCCCGGTGAGCACGGCACGGGTTTCAGGCAGGCGCATGGGCGCGCTCCCCGACACGTGGCAGACCGCGGAACATCTCGCTGTACAGGTGGTAGACCACCTTCGAGGCATGGATCACTGCGGCCTGGTCGGCAGGGTCGTCGAGACGGTCCATCAGGCGCTTGTAAGTCTGCATATGCTCGATGTCCAGGGAACCGTGGGAGGCCAGGTAACTGAAGGCGCTCTGGGGCAGTTGCAGACTGTCCTGGATGCTGCCGGCGGCCAGGGTGGCCAGGGCGATGCTGGTGCCTTCGAGCACGTTGACCATGCCGAACAGTCCCACCGGATTGTCCCGGGCGATCAGGTCATAGAGAAAGCTCACCATCAACTCGATGGCCAGGGACGGGCGGCCATCGCGAACCGCCAGACGGTCGCCGCCGCAGGCGACGATGTCGTTGAGCACCCACTGTTCATGGCCGTACTCCTCCTCGATGTACTCGCACACCGCGCCGCGCAGCCATTCCAGACGTTCCGGCAGGCGTGCGCCGCACGCCATCATCAGCGGCACGGTGTGGCGCACGTGGTAGTAGGCCTGGGTCAGGAACGCCCGGTAGCCCTCAAGGCTGACCTGGCCGGCCAGGGCTTCACGAATGATCGGCAGGCTGAACAGCTGTTCCCGTTCCCGGGAGGTGGCGGCTTGCAGTTGGTCGAAAAAACTCATGACGATGATTCCTCGGAATGAACAGTAGGGCAGAGCAGGTCGCGGTAGCGTTCAACGATGGCCTCGCGGCGAGGCCGGCCGTTGGCGGTGAGCAGGCCGCTGGCTGGGGTGAAGGGTTGCTGCAGGCGGGTCCAGTGGTGGACCTGGGCGTAGTCCGGCAAGGCCTCGTTGGCCTGGGCCACGGCGGCGTCCAGTTGGCTGTCGCTGCAGTCCGGCCGATGGGGCCAGAGCAGGGCATGGTTGCGAGGCAGGGCCTCGCCGTAGACGAAGGCTTGGGCAATATGGCTGCGCTGGGTCAGTTCGGCTTCGACCCATTCAGGGTTGACGTTGCGCCCGTAGCTGGTGACGAACTGGTGCTTCTTGCGGCCCTTGAGATAGAGGTAGCCATCGCTGTCGAACTCACCGATATCGCCGCTGTGCCACCAGCGCTCGACCCGCTCGGGTTCACCCAGGTAGCCCAGCAGCAGCGAGCCCTCGATCAGCACCTCGCCGTCGGCTGCCAGGTGCACTCGGACATGGGGCAAGGGCTGGCCGACGCTGCCCGGGCGGTGTGCGCCGGGACGGTTGAGGCACACCACCGAGGCGCACTCCGACAGCCCATAGCCCTCGTACACCGGCAGGCCCAGGCGCTGGGCGCGTTGCAGCAGCTCCAGCGAGACCTTGGCCCCGCCCACGGCGGCAAAGCGCAGGCTGGCGGGATTGAACAGGCGCTGTTCGGCGGCCCCCACCAACAACAGCAACAACTGCGGCACCAGGATCAGGCTTTCGGGCTGACGCTGGGCCAGGCAGCCGAGCAAGGTGGGCGCGTCGACCCCGCTGGCGCCCTGGATGCCCAGGGTTTTCTGACTCGGCAGGCTGAGGGTGGCACCGGCATAGAGCGCGGCGTAGCAGCCCAGGTTTTCCAGGAGAATCCCCAGGGGCAGCAGCGC
The DNA here is from genome assembly GCF_026016285.1 of Pseudomonas sp. B21-059. Classification (NCBI taxonomy): domain Bacteria; kingdom Pseudomonadati; phylum Pseudomonadota; class Gammaproteobacteria; order Pseudomonadales; family Pseudomonadaceae; genus Pseudomonas; species Pseudomonas sp. B21-059. The sequence goes on from NZ_CP087201.1 coordinate 2,785,141, forward strand.
CAGGTGATGGCGCGGGTTGCTGGAGTGACTGGTCTGTTCCAGTTCCCGGGCCACCTGCAGCAGGCTGTCGGCGCCCAGGCACACGCCTTTGGGGGTGCCGGTGGTGCCGGAGGTGAAGGTCAGTTTCGCGGTGCCTGGCGGCAGGATTGAGGGTCCATCGAAGCGTCGGCGCCAGAATTCGCCCTGGCGCTCATAGCCGGCGGCTTGCAGTGGCGCCTCCTGGCCGTCTTCGACCAACAGCAGCTCGGCGCGGCTCTGTTCCAGGCAGTGCTGGCGCTGGGCAGCGCTGAAGAAGGGCGGCAGGGTCAGGCAGGTCAGGCCCTCGAATAGGGCCGCCAGGTCCCAGAGCAGCAGTTCCGGGCCGTTGTCCAGGGCCAGGGCCAGCACGTTTACCTGTGCCTCGCGCAGCCGTTGCTGGCGGTCGATCACCTCGGCATACAGGGTGGCGTAGTCCAGGCGCAGGCGATCGCCCCAGAGTGCAATGTGGGCGGTCTTTTCTTCGGCGTGCTTGCGTAGTGCTTCCTTGAAGCGCTGCACTTCAGGCGACATGGGTGTTCTCCTCGAATGACTCCGGCAGGCCCAGGCGGTTGAACATCCCCATGTTGCGCAAGTGGATGAAGCCTGCGCGGATGCTGCCCACGTGTACCGATGGCTGGCTTTGGTAGTAGCTGCCCCAGTGATGCCGCTCTTCACCCAGGCGCTCGGGGTCGGCCGCGCACAGGGTCAAGGGGCGCAGGCCCAGGCGATGAAAGCTGTTGACCAGGCCGATGTTGCCGGTGAACGCCACCCACTCCAGGCCACCCATGGCCAGCAGCCAGGTGATGGCGATGATGGACAGGCGTGCGCTGCCGGTGTCGCTGGCCGCCAGGTTGCCCACTTCCACCACGCCCTGACGCGCCGTCGGGCGCTGGGCGGCGAAGTCGATCAACTCCTCGATCGGTGCATCCAGATAACGTTCCAGAAACAGCGGACCGCTGCTGGCCAGGCGCACCCCGGCGACGGCGCACAGCGCGCCCTGGGGATCACTCAAACCGAACAGCTCCGGCATGAACTGACGGATGGTGGCGCCGTGGACCTGCTGGAATCGCTGGCTGACGTAGGTTTCGAAGACGGGGCGCTGAACCTCGCCAGGCAGGCTGCGGGCCAGGGTCAGGGCCGTAGCGCAGTCCCGGCCGAAGTTGAGGGGCAGATGGATGTTCCAGTCAAAACCAGGCATGGATGCAGAGCCTCCCGAGGCATGTTGGGGAGGAGTATCGGCAGGCTTTCTTAACGAAGTCTGAAGATGGCCAAAAGACATTTTTTGCGCTCTTCAGGTTGCCTTAAGGCTGGCAACACAAGGTGGCCCACCCGAGCGACAAAAGGCGTTGCGCGGGCCCTGCGACGACCTGAATGACTCGGGCGTCCCGAACCACCGTGAGGACTGTGTATGACTGCTCAATCCGTACCATCGCGTTACGCGCGACTGTCGATCCTGATGCACTGGCTGATGCTGGCGCTGTTCGTCGGCGTCTATGCCTGCATCGAACTCAAGGGGCTGATGCCCAAGGGCAGTACGGCCCGGGGGCTGTTTCTCGGGCTGCACAGCCTGTTCGGGATCAGCATCTTCGCCCTGGTGTGGATTCGCCTGGTGGCCCGCCTGCAACCGCGACCGCCGATCTTGCCGGCGCCCTCTGCCTGGCAGACCGGGCTGTCGCACCTGATGCACCTGGTCCTTTATGCACTGATGATTGCCACGCCGCTGCTGGCCTGGCTGATGCTCTCGGCGGCGGGCAAGCCCGTGCCTTACTTCGAGTTCTTCCTGCCGGCCGCGCCAGTGACGGTGGACCCTGATCAGGCGCGATTCTTCAAGCACTGGCACGAGCAACTGGGTAGCGCCGGCTACTGGCTGATCGGCCTGCATGCCGTGGCCGGGCTGTTCCACCACTACTGGGTAGGCGACAACACCCTCAAGCGCATGCTGCCGGGTGCCCGGCGCTGAAATACGGCGTGGCCGGCAGGCGCCGGCTGGCCAGCGAACCGCCGCGCCGCGGTCCGCCGATTCTCCACGGCGTCCTCAGGATCGCTTTCGCCGCAAGCCGGCTCCTGCGGGGGGACGGTCTGTGGGGGCTGTCGATGGCTTCAGGTCCTTGCCTTCCACAGGCCGAACTTGCCCGCCAGATCCAGCTTGGGATCACGCACCCGGGTCAGGTTGATCGCGGCGCCGGACCAGCCGCCCTCCATCTCTTCACTCAGGTGGTATTTCAACAGGTTGTACTGGATCGCCGTCCCCCCCAGTTGCTGGTAGCCGATGCGTGAGGTCACTGCCTCCAGCAAGCTGGAAATCAGGTACTGCAGCGGCGTTTCGTAGGCCTTGATGGCGATGCCGTAGTCGAAGCTCTCAGCGTTGCTTTCGCGAAAGCAGGCGAAGAATTCCTGCTTGCTCATGCTGCTGGACATGGCCGTGTTGTAGCTCTGGCGACAGGCTTCGAGGTCGGCAGCGCCGGGCCGGGGCAGGGCCAGGTGGTTGTTGAGGTTCTTCAGGGTCACACAGCCCTGGGTGGCGATGACCTCGGGCATCAGGGTCACGTCCAGTTCACCGGCACGGTCGGGGAGGTTGTGCCAGCTGTTCAGGCTGTTGCGCAGTTGCTCCAGGCTGGCGCCGGGATAGCCTCGATAGCCGTACACATACGCTGGCGGCAGCACCAGGCCCATGACCGAATTCATCTGCGAGACCGTGAGGTTCTGATAGTCGCGGTCATAGATGCGCGCGCTGTACTCGTCGAGGGAATGGCGCAGCACCGAGGGCTTGAGGTTGCGCACCGACTTGCCGTTCTCCAGGGCCTCGAACAGGCTCTTTTCGTTGAGCTGGGACTTGACCTCCACGGTGGCGATCACCCCTTCGATCAGGTACACGTCGGCCGAGCCGAAGGTGCGCAGCGTGGGGAAATCGTTGCGGTAGATGATCAGGTCGATCTGCTTGGAGATGCCGCCTTGGGCGTCGATGATCTGCCCGGCACCGATGCTGATGTTGCTCGGTAGAAAACGCTTGAGGACGTCACGGATGAAACTCTCCCGGGCGTCGCCAAGGACCCCGGAGTGGCTGGCGATGGTGCTGCTGACGCTGAAACTGCTTTCCAGGACCCGGGCGATGGATTTCGCCCATTTGCTGATGATTGCCACGCGGTCTTCCTTGAATGTCAGGGGATGAGCAAGTCGAAATGGCTGGTGGCCAGGGGTTCGCCGTTGACCAGCAACTGCACGCCATGGCGTCCGGGATAGTGACGGCGGGTGGTCAGTTCGCGGATCTGCTGGCTGCGGCCCAGGTCCACCCGGGCCAGGCCTTGCAGGGTGAAGGTCTTGAGCTTGAACACCTTGCTCGCCGTGGCGCCTGAAGCCTTGACGTAGTCGATGGCGTAATCCACCACCAGGCGCTGGTGGCGGGGGCTGGTGGAGACCAGGGTCAGGGACAGGTTGAGGCTGTCCCCCAGGCGCAATTGCCCGGGAGCCACCTGGAAGCGGCTGACCTCGACTTCAGCCCGGGCCCCGGCCCCGATGATCGCCAGGGCCCGGCGGTCGCCCTGCTTGATCAGGCTGCGCAAGGCATGACGGGCGATCCAGGCACTGTGGGGTTGCTCCAGGGGCCAGCCTTCAAGGCGTTCCAGGACCCATTGCGGGTGCTCCTTGGTGATGTCGTTGAGGTGATTGGCCACGGATTTGCGCACGTACAGGCTGGGGTCGTTGCGCAGGCGTTCGAGGATCGGCGCCGCCAACTGCGGGTCGGCTTGCAGCTGTTCCAGGCGAAACGACCAGGGCAGGCGCGGACGGCTGCCCTCGCTGGCCAGGCGACGCACGTGTTCATCGCTGTCGGTGGCCCACTCCTGCAGCACAGCCAGCGTGCGCTGGCAGTCCTGGCGCAGAAAGTGGCGCACGGCGAACTCGGATGAACCAAATCCGGTGAAGTACTTCAGCGCCGCCATGGACAGTTCGAAGTCATGCAGGCCGTAGCTGGCCACGTAATGGGGCAGGAAGATGCACACAAAGCGGCTGTTCAGGCGCGGCGCCAGTTGGCGCAACAGCTCGAGGCTGGTGGCGTAGTCCAGGTCCAGCACCTGATGCAGGCTGTCGCTGACCCGGGCCAGGCGCTGCATCAGCGACAATTGGGGCAGATCCTGGCTGGCCAGCTGCAAGAAGGCCTGGCGCTGGAAGTCTGGATACACCGCGTGCATCTGCTCGGCGATGTGTTCCAGGCGTTCCTGGTTGAAGATCTCCTTGAGGGCGGGAGCGTTCTGCTGGCTTGAGCTCATGGGGTGTATCCGTTCAGTGGCGAGGCGGCGTCCACTTTACACAACCGCTCCTGACAGAATCTGTCGGTAGTCGCTGGCCACCACCACAACCTGCCGTCCCCAGTCGCTGGTTGGCAGCCACGCAGTCCTTGGGGGCTAGGCCAGGTTCAGTGGCCTGTTCGCCAGCAAGCCGGCTCCCACGCGGTGTTGTCTGAAGCGCCGTCAGCGCATCGGCGGCAGCGGGCTCTCGATCTGCTCGTCCTGCTCGTCGGCGGCGAACAGTCGGGCCAGTTCGGCTCGGGCTTCCTGGGCGCTCTGCAGCACTTTGGCAGCGTCGTCGTAGACCGCGTGCTGGGCCGCCAGCAGTTGTTCGTCGTGCTGGGTGAAGCGCTGGATTCGCGAGTCGGCCTGGGCCTGGCTGAGCCCCAGGCCCACCAGGGTGCGGCGGCTCATTTCCAGGCTGGAGTAGTAGGTTTCCCGCACGGCCTGGGCCTCCAGGTCCATCAGCCGGTGCACGTGCTGGCGGTTGCGCGCCCGGGCGATGATCTTCAGGTGCGGGTAGAGCTTGCGCACCTGCTCGGCGGTCTTGATGTTGGTTTCCGGGTCATCGGTGGCGATGACGAAGTACTCCGCTGTACCGACCTTGGCCGCGCTGAGGATTTCCGGGCGCATGGGGTCGCCGTAGAACACCGGCATGCCGCCAAAACTGCGGATCAGTTCGATGGTGTCCACCGAGGTGTCCAGGGCGACGAAGGGGATTTTCTGCGCCCGCAGGATACGCGCCACGATCTGCCCCATGCGGCCCATGCCGGCGATCACCACCCGCGGGCTGTCGGCATCGATCTGGCGGTATTCGGCGGGCATTTCCAGGGGCTTGGCCTTGGGTTTGAGCCAGCGCGAGCAGGCCAGCAACAGCAACGGGGTCAGGGCCATGGACAGGGTAATGGTGAGCACCAGCAGGTCATGCAGGCGGGCCTCGAACAGGCCCTGGTCGCGACCGATCTTGAACACCACGAAGGCGAATTCACCGCCGGCCGCCAGCACCACGCCCAGGCGCACCGCACTCTCGCGATTGAGCTCGCCGGCCAGCCGCCCGACCACAAACAGCAGCGGCAGCTTGAGGCCGATCAGCAGCAGGGTCAGGCCCAGCACCGCGATGGGCGCGCTGAGCAGCAGGCTGATATTGGCGCCCATGCCGACGCTGATGAAGAACAGCCCCAGCAGCAGGCCCTTGAAGGGTTCGATCTGCGCTTCCAGCTCATGGCGGTATTCCGAGTCCGCCAGCAGCAGGCCGGCGAGGAAGGCGCCCAAGGCCATGGACACGCCCACCAGATCCATCAGCCAGGCGGTGCCGATCACCACCAGCAGGGCGGTGGCGGTGGACACTTCCGGCAAGCGGGTGCGAGCCACGATGCGAAACACCGGGCGCAGCAGGTAACGCCCGCCCACCACCACCACGGCGATGCTGCCCAGCACTTGCAGGCCGTGACGCAGATCCTCGGCGCTGCTGGTGTGGTGATCGTTGCCGGCCAGCACCGGGACCATGGCGATCAGCGGAATGGCGGCGATGTCCTGGAACAGCAGGATGGCGAAGGCCATGCGCCCGTGGGGGCTGTTCAGCTCCTTGCGTTCGGCCAGGCTTTGCAGGCCCAGGGCGGTGGATGACAGGGCCAGGCCCAGGCCCAGCACGATGGCGCTGTTCAGCGATTGGCCGAACATAAACAGCGCCACCACGCCGATCACTGTGCCGGTCAACAACACCTGGGCCAGGCCAGCGCCGAACACCGCCTTGCGCATCACCCACAAGCGCTTGGGCGACAGCTCCAGGCCGATGATGAACAACAGCAGCACCACCCCCAGCTCGGAGATGTGACTGACGCTTTGCGGATTGCCCACCAGCCCCAGCACCGAGGGGCCGATCAGCACCCCGGCCAGCAGGTAGCCGAGCACGGCCCCCAGTTGCAGGCGCTTGGCCAGGGGCACGATCAGCACGGCGGCGCAGAGGAACACGACGGCGGCTTGTAGCAGGTTGCCTTCATGGGGCATCGGGGGGACTCCAGGGAGAACGGGGCGCAGTGGATGATAAAGGCTTGCCGGTGACAATCAGCGGATGGCTGTTGCCAGTCTGCGCCCGGATAAAAACGGCGTGGATGTTCTGAGACTGGCGGTGCGCCCTGCAAGGCACGTCGGAGTAGGAGGGAGGCTGGAGAGGGGGGAGCTGGAGGGACGCACCGGTCAGTGCGGCCACTGCTCCAGCAGGATCGCCACGAACTTTTCCGCCGCCGGCGACAGCGATGCGCCGCGTCGATACACCAGGCCCAGGGTGCGATTGACCACGGGGTCGGTCAGCGGAACGCTGACCAGGGTCGGGTGATCGGCGGCCGGCATGGCCAGGCTTGGCATCGCCGACACCCCGAGCCCGGCCTCCACCATGCCCAGCGACGTGGACAGGTGCTGCACCTCGTAGAACCACTGGGGCCGCCAGCTCAAGCCGGACAGGGCATGGTCCAGCAGCATGCGGTTGCCGCTCAGGCGACCGACGCCGATCAAGCGATAGTCGCTCAGTTCCGACCAGGTCACCGAGCTGCGCTTGGCCAGTTCGTGGTCGCGCCGGCAGGCCAGGACAAAGGGCTCGTTGACCAGTGGCACGAACTCGATGTCCGGGTGCTGGCCGCTCATCATGTTGATGCCGAAGTCCGCTTCGCCGCGCAGCACCGCTTCAAGGCCTTCGTTGGCACTGAGATCGAGCAGACGGATGCGGATTTTCGGGTAGCGCTGGTTGTACAGGCGGATCACCGACGGCAGGAAGTAGAAGGCCGCCGTGGGGATGCAGGCCAGGGTCACCTGACCGATCTGCCGTTCTGCCAGCTCACGGATGTTGAGGATCGAGTCGTCGAAGTCGTCCAGCAGGCGTCGGGCCTTGGGTAGAAAATCGCGACCGACGCTGGTCAGGCTGACCTTGCGCGTGGTGCGGTCGAGGAGGGCGGTGCCCAGTCCCTCTTCGAGCTTTTTCATGCGTCGGCTCAGGGCCGGCTGGGACAGGTGCAAGGCGTCGGCCGCTTCGTGAAAACTCCCCAGTTCGGCGATTTTCACGAAAGATCTGATGTCCTGAAGCTCATATTCCATGCGGGTTTCTCAAAGCGGGAGTCGGGTGGAACGCTGCCGGACACGATATTTAATTCATGCATGAAACGCAATAATGTCTCTGATCTTTGCATTGGAAACACTTTTTAATCCCTGACACTCTTGTGCCCAGAACATCAATTACCTCGATTGATCAACAAGAGTCAGTGTTCATGCAACGAATTCCTTGTGTGTTGATGCGCGGCGGCACCTCCAAAGGGCCGTTTTTTCTGGCCTGGGATCTGCCGGTGGCCGTGTCCGAGCGTGATGAGCTGTTGCTCAACCTGATGGGTTCCGGCCACGAGCTGGAAATCGATGGCATCGGCGGTGGCAGCCCGCAGACCAGCAAGGTGGCGATCGTTAGTCCGTCGCTGCACCCGGACGCGGATGTCGACTACCTGTTCGTCCAGGTCATGGTGTCCCAGCGGCGGGTCGATACCGCACCCAACTGCGGCAACATGCTCTGCGCCGTGGGGCCCTTCGCCATCGAACAGGGGCTGGTCAAGGCCACGGGGGCACAGACCCAGGTGCGGATTCGCAACCTCAACACCGGCACCCTGGTCAATGCCCAGGTCCAGACTCCCGATGGCAAGGTCAGCTACGAAGGCGACACCACCATTGACGGCGTGCCGGGCAGCGCGGCGCCGGTGGCCCTGACCTTTCTCGATGCCGCCGGGAGCAAGACCGGCCAGTTGTTCCCCACGGGCCAGCCCCAGGATTTGATCGACGGCATTGCCGTGACCTGCATCGACATGGCCATGCCCATGGTGCTGGTGCAGGCGGCCTGCCTGGGCAAGCGCGGCGATGAAAGCCCGGCCGAGCTGGACGCCGACGCGGACTTTCTCCAGCGTCTGGAAAGCCTGCGGGTGAAGGCCGGGCTGGCCATGGGCCTGGGGGATGTCAGCGACAAAGTGATTCCCAAGCCGGTCCTGGTGTCCCGGGCCCAGTCCGGGGGCACCCTGGCGGTGCGCTATTTCATGCCCCACAACTGCCATCGAGCCCTGGCCATTACCGGCTCCATCGGCCTGGCTACCGCCTGTGTCACCGCCGGCAGTGTGGTGGCCGAGATGCTGGGCGGGATCAGCGAGCCGCGCCTGCAAAAGGTCCGTATCGAACACCCCAGCGGGGCAATAGATGTCGTATTGTCCTACAGCGGCACCCGCCCCGAGACCATCCGCGCCTCGGTGGTCCGCACCGCCCGCCGGTTATTTTCCGGGTATGTCTACGCGCCTGTTTCACAACGCCTTGCCGGGTAGTTGACGCGCTGTCGATCCCGGTTGCATCAGAACAATTCTAAAAATGGGTGATGCCATGAAAGTTGTTAAATCGCTCTACTTCCAGATCCTCTGTGCGGTGTTCCTCGGGGTTCTGGTGGGGCACTTCTGGGCCCAGCAAGCCATTGCCTTGAAGCCCCTGGGAGATGCCTTCATCAAGCTGATCAAGATGATGATCGCCCCGGTGGTGTTCTGCACCATCGTCACCGGTATCGCCGGCATGAGCGACAAGCGTTCCCTGGGCCGCCTGCTGAGCAAGACCATGCTGCTGTTCCTGGGCCTGACGCTGATCAGCCTGTGCATCGGCCTGGCGGCGGTCTACCTGTTCCAGCCCGGCGCGGGGATGAACATCGACCCCACCCGGTTGAACACCCAGGGCCTGTCCCAGTACACCGATTCGGCAGCCAAGCTGGGGGTGGTGGAGTTCTTCATGCACATCATCCCCGAGACCTTCATTGGCGCCTTCAACAAGGGCGAGGTGCTGCCGGTGCTGTTTATCGCGGTGCTGTGCGGGTTTGCCCTGTCGTCCCTGGGCGAGCGCGGCAAGCCGGTGCTGGAGGTGCTGGAGTCGGCCTCGCAGATGGTGTTCAAGATTTTTTCCTACCTGATGCGTTTCGCGCCGGTCGGTGCCTTCGGCGCCCTGGCCTTTACCGTGGGCCAGTACGGCATCACCTCCCTGGGCGCCTTGGCCAAGCTGATCATGACCCTCTACGTCGCCTGCGGTTTCTTTGTCTGCGTGGTCCTGGGCGGCATTTGTCGGGCAAACGGCTTCAGCCTGTGGAAGCTGTTGCGCTACCTGCGTGAAGAGTTCCTGGTGGTGCTCGGCACCTCGTCCACGGAGCCGGTGATGCCGCGCATGCTGGAAAAACTCCAGGCCCTGGGCTGCAAGAAAAGCGTGGTGGGGCTGGTGCTGCCCACCGGCTATTCGTTCAATCTCGACGGTACGGCGATCTACCTGTCCCTGGCGGCGATCTTCATTGCCCAGGCGTGCAACATCGAGCTGAGCGCCGGCCAGATCGTCACCATGCTGGCGATCATGCTGCTGTCGTCCAAGGGCGCCGCCGGGGTGACCGGCAGCGGTTTCGTGGCGCTGGCCTCGACCCTGACGGTGATTCATGACATTCCCCTGGCCGGCCTGGCGTTGTTGATCGGCATCGATCGCTTCATGTCCGAGGCCCGGGCCTTGACCAGCCTGGCGAGCAACGCCGTGGCGACGGTGGTGATCGCCCTCTCGGAGCAGGCCTGCGACCGCCAGGTGCTGTTGCGCACGCTCGATGGCCAGCCGCTTGTGGCTCAGGCCGCTGCCGCCGATGACAGCCCCGCGGCCGCTCTGGCGAGCAAGCTCGGCTAGACCCGCCAGGCACTACCGCTTTACCCCAAGTACCGACTCAACACCTGCGCCGGGCGCCTTTGAACGGGGCGTCCGGTGCTCGGGTGGCCGTGCGCCCGCGCGCCGGTCATGCTCATCATAAAAACAAGAGAATCGACTTATGCTCGCTTTACTCGGCCTCGCCATGGTGGTGGTCTTTACCGTCCTGATCATGACCAAGCGCCTGTCGCCCATCGTCGCCTTGACGCTGGTGCCTATCGTTTTTGCGCTGCTCGGCGGGTTTGCCGGCAGCACCGGCAAGATGATGCTCGACGGCCTGAAAATGGTCGCGCCGTCGGCGGCGCTGTTGTTGTTCGCCATTCTGTTCTTCGGCTTGATGATCGATTCGGGGCTGTTCGATCCGCTGATCCGCAAGATTCTCAAGCGGGTCAATGGCGACCCGATCAAGATCGCCATCGGCACCGCGTTGCTGTCGCTGGTGGTCGCCCTGGACGGCGACGGCACCACCACCTACATGATTACCTGCGCGGCCATGCTGCCGTTGTACAAGCGCATCGGCATGAACCCGATGATCCTCGCCACCATCGCCATGTTGTCCCTGAGCATCATGAGCGGCATGACCCCGTGGGGCGGGCCGGCAACCCGAGCCATCGCCGCTCTTGGTCTGGATGCCGGCGAGTACTTCGTGCCGCTGTTGCCGACCATGATCGGCGGCGCCGCCTGGGTGGTGTTTACCGCCTACCTGCTGGGTCGGGCCGAGCGCAAGCGTATCGGCAATACCCAGCTGCAAAGCGGTGGCGGTGACTGCTACATCCAGGCGATTCTGGAAGACACGCCGCACAAGCGGCCCAGGCTGGCCTACGTCAACCTGCTGCTGGTGGTGGCGGTGATGACCGCGCTGGTGTTGGGCCTGATGCATTCGGCGGTGCTGTTCCTGATCGGTTTTGTCCTGGCGCTGATGATCAACTACCCGCAGTTGGATATTCAGAAGGAGCGCATTCTTGCCCATTCAGGCAACGCCATGACCGTGGTGCTGCTGGTCTTCGCCGCGGGGATCTTCGCCGGGATCTTCTCCGGCACCAAGATGGTCGATGCCCTGGCACAGACCCTGGTGGACTGGATTCCGCCCTCCTGGGGTCACCTGTTCCCGCTGGTGGTGGCGCTCACCAGCATGCCGTTGACCTTCGTCCTGTCCAACGACGCCTACTACTTCGGCGTGGTGCCGATCCTGGCCAACGCGGCGGCGGCTTATGGCATTTCTCCCCTGGAAATCGCCCGCGCCTCGATTCTCGGCCAGCCGGTGCACCTGATGAGTCCGCTGGTGGCCTCGACCCTGCTGCTGGTGGGCATGGTGGACCGTGACATTGGCGACTTCCAGAAAGCCACGGTGAAGTGGGCCGTGCTGACCTCCCTGGTCATTACCGCCCTGGCCTTGCTGACCGGTGCCCTGACCCTGTTCGTCTGATTGCTTCGAAACCCTCTTTTGTGGCCTGGCGCGCCTGCTGGCGGGGCGCTTGGCGAACTGCGCCTTGAATAACAACAACGAGAAGTACGACATGAGCCATTTGCTGATTCGCGCAACGGTATTTTGCTGCTTGAGCCTGCCACCCGTGGCCGGGCTTCAGGCCGCTGATTTCAACGATGACAGCAGCCTCAAGCTGCAATTGCGCAACGTTTATTTCAACGAAAACTTCCGCGACGAACACGGCCTCAGCGCCAAGGCTGCGCGCACTGCCAAGAGCGAGCGCACGGAATGGGCTCAAGGCTTCCTGCTTGACTATCAGTCCGGGTTCACCCCCGGCACCCTGGGGTTCGGGGTCGATGCCCTGGGGCTGCTGGGTGTCCGGCTCGATTCCGGCAAGGGGCGCAGTGGCACCGGGCTGCTGCCGGTGCACGACGACGGTCGCGCCGCGGGCGAATTTGCCAGTGCCGGCGCCACGGCCAAGGTGCGGCTGGCCAAGACCATCCTCAAGTACGGCACTTTGCTGCCCAAGACCCCGGTGCTGGTCTACAACGATGCCCGTCTGTTGCCGCAGACCTATCAGGGCACCCAGCTCACCAGCACGGATATCGACGGCCTGAGCTTGACCGGCGGTTATCTGCAGCGCTTCAAGCTGCGGGACTCCACCGACAGCGTGGGGCTGGTGCCCGACGGTTACAGCGGCGGCCAGTCCGGGGACTTCCGTTATGGCGGAGCCGAGTACAAGTGGAGCAAGAACCTGCGCCTGAGCTATTTCCATGGCGAGCTTGAGAACTTCTATCGGCAGGACTTTGTCGGCCTGCAACATGACCTGGCGCTGGGGCAGGGGACCTTGACCAGCGATCTGCGCTACTTCCGCAGTGCCGATTCAGGCGCGGCCTTTGACGGCAAGATCGCCAACCGCATGCTCAGCGGCCAATTGACCTACGCCATCGCCGGGCATTCCCTTGGCGGTGGTTATCAGCACCTCAGTGGCGATGCGGGTTTGCCGTATATCAGCGGCGCCACGGTCTACTCCTTCAGTAACGCCGGTATCGGCAAGTTCATCGAAGAGGGCGAGAAGACCTGGATGCTCAGCTATGGCTACAACTTCGCCAGCCTGGGTGTCCCCGGCCTGACCTTCAGCTCGCGCTACCTGAGCGGCAACGACGGCAAGTCCGGGACCCGGGTCGATGAGTGGGAGCGAGACGCCGAACTGGCGTATGTACTCCAGCAAGGCTCGCTCAAGGGGTTGGGGGTGAAGCTGCGCAATTATGTGTATCGCTCCGACTACTCCCGGGGACGCGACAGCAACCGCCTCTACATCACTTACGACATTGCCCTTTGGTAGCGCATTTACAGCGGCTTGAAGCGCCCATCCCACTGCGGGTCCAGGCGCTGGATGCGTGCGGCCAGCGGCGGGTGGGTGGCGAACAGGCGTTCCAGGCGCAGTTTCACCCCCTGGTGGAAATACAGGTGGCTGTACTGCGCGGCGGCAAAGGCGCGCAGGCGTGAACCGGCGCTGCTGCCGCCGATCTTTTCAGGGCGCCGGCAATGCCCTGGGGGTTGCGGGTGAACTGCACCGCCGAGGCATCGGCGAGAAACTCGCGCTGGCGGCAGATGGCGGCCTTGATCATATTGCCCAGCAAGCTGCCCAGGGAGCCGAAGACCAGCAGGGCCAGGCCCAGCACGGCGAAGATGATCTGCCAGAAGAAGCGGTGGCGGTCGCTGCCCAGGTGCTGCTTTTCAGCCTGGCGCAGCACCGCGATGCCCGCCAGGCTGAACACCAGCAGGCCGTGGATCACTGCCAGTAGGCGGGTATTGAGGCGCATGTCGCCGTTGTAAATGTGGCTGAACTCATGGGCGACCATGCCCTGCAATTCGTCGCGGTCCAGATGGATGAGGGCACCGCGAGTGATTCCGAGTACCGCCTGCTGCGGGGTCAGTCCGGCGGCGAAGGCATTGATCGCGTCTTCCGGCAGTACATACACGGCCGGCAGGGTGGCGCCCGAGGCCAGGGCCATTTCCTCGACGATATTGAGCAGGCGCTGTTCTTCGCTGCCCCGTGGCGAGTCGTTGATCAGGCGTCCACCCAGGTGCTCGGCGATCACCTTGCCGCCGGCCCGCAGGCGCCAGGTCTTGTACCAACTGCCCAGCACCACCACCACGAGCATGAGCACTGCTATGACCGCGACCACGGTCCAGTTCAGTACCTTGGGCTGGCCGTACTGCTGATTCAGCTCGCGCCACAACAGGCCCAGCCCCAGGCTGCTGAGGCTGACCAGGGTGGTCACCGCCAGGGTCATCAACAGCAGCAGTTTGAGGGTGTGGCGCCGGGCACGGGCCTGGTGTTGAAAGAACTTCATGCAAGCTTCCGGGGGCAGGCGGCGGGGTTATTGAAAGGACACTTTGCTGGCGTCTTGGATCTGCGCGCTGTCGGCGAATTGCAGCAGGGCGGCATCGGCGCGATGGCCGAACAGCCCGGCGAAAAACAGCGCCGGCACTTGTTGCTTGCACAGGTTGTAGTCGGTCACGGCGTCGTTGAAGGCCTGGCGCGCGTAGGCGACCTTGTTCTCGGTGCTGGTCAGTTCTTCGCTGAGCTGCGCCATGTTCTGCGAGGCCTTGAGTTCCGGGTAAGCCTCCAGGCTCAGGTGCAGGCGGTCGAGGACCTGGTCCAGGGCACCCTGGTCCTGGCCCAGGCGGGCGATGCGCGCGCTGTCGCCGGGTTGCGCGGCGGCGGCTTGCAGGCTGTCCCGGGCACTGTTGCGGGCCTCGGCCAGGGCGGTCAGGGTCTGGCGCTCGTGCTGCAGGTAGCCTTTGACGGTCTCCAGCAGGTTGGGAATCAGGTCGTAGCGGCGCTTGAGTTGCACTTCTATCTGGGCGAAGGCATTGCGCAGGCGATTGCGCCGGGTCGTCAGACGGTTGTAGAGACTGACCAGGTACAGCGCCAGAGCGGCGAGCAGCACCAGGGCGACGATATCGGCGGTGGCCATGGGATGTCCTTATCGGGGTGGGGCGTGAGGGCGGCCATGTTAACGGAAACGTCCCGGGCAGTGACAGACCTTTGCCACACTGCCATTCAAGGATTGCCACGGGCCGGCAATTCTGCGAAAAAGCGCTCGGCGTTCGCCGGCCTCCAGGTCGGGCGGGCGCTTTTTATTCAATGAACCAGGGACAGGTGATGGACAAGATCATGCTCAGGTTGACGGTGGTCGACGACTATCCACCGGTCGCCAGCGAAGGGGTCTGGGCGCAACAGCAGCCTGACGGTCTGTACCGAGTCGCCAATATTCCCTTCTATTCCCCGGATGTCTGTTACGAGGACGACGTCGCAGTCCAGGTGCAGGACGATGGCTTGAAGTGGTTCAAGCAGATCGAACGCAGCAGTGGCAACAGCACGCTGCGCCTGGTGTTTTTTGAAACCGGCCGGGCCCGGACGTCCGAGGTGCTGGAACGGATCAATGCCCTGGGCTGCCGTTGGGAGGGCATGAGCAAGGCCTTCTACTCAATCAATGTGCCGGCCTCGGTGCTGCTGGACAGCGTGCTGGACTACCTGCAGGCATGCTTTGAACAGGATTGGCTGGACTATGAGTCCGGGTTGTTGCGCCAGTGAGCGTTAAAAGGAGCAGATGCTGATGAGCCTGAAGTTTCATGCAACCACCTACAGTGCCTGCACTGAGGACGAGGTCCGGATACTGGGCTTTGCCGACGATGGGCAACAGCCAGGGCATTACCTGCTGCTGCAGCGTGCCGAATGCGTTGACGAGCAGGATCGGCAACTGGGCATGGACACCTACTATGTAGAACTGGGCGGGCAGGACGTGGCCGGCTACGGTGGTATCGAGCGCCTGCAATTGGCGCCGGGGCATTTGACCCTGCACTTTTCCAGCACCCTGGACTGGTGCCGTGCCTTGCCCAACCTTGAAGTCAGCTGGGATGCCGGGCTGGCCAGCGTCGAGGAGGTCGAGGCGGCGTTCGGCGAGATGTTTCTGGGCACCGACACAGCGGTCCAGGTCCAGCACGGGGCGGCTGCAGCGCAGTGATTGCCAAGCAGCGGCAATTCTGCGAAAAAGCGCGCCGCAGTCCCGTGTCGGGGCAATGTTTGAACGGGAGTGAAGCATGAGTGACCAATTGCAGGTGATCGATATCCAGCTGGGCGACGGCAAGGCGGTGGTCAAGGGCGCTTTGATCACCACCCAGTACCGGGGCTTTCTGGAGGACGGCAGCAGCTTCGATTCCTCCTACGATCGCGGCAAGCCGTTCCAGTGCGTGATCGGCACCGGGCGGGTGATCAAGGGGTGGGACCAGGGCCTGATGGGCATGCAAGTGGGCGGCAAGCGCAAACTGCTGGTGCCGGCGCACCTGGGCTACGGCGAGCGCAGCATGGGGGCGATCCCGCCCAACTCGAACCTGATCTTCGAGATCGAGTTGCTGGAAGTGCTGACCCGTGACGATTGAGGTGCAGGCGCGAACTGCACAAGCGAGGTCGATGCCCGCCAACAAGGCTTGCCCGGTGGTGCTGCGCCACACCACTGAACTTGAGGTCTTGGCCTTTCGCCACCCGCTGGCCGGTCTGCAACTGGTCAAGGGCACGGTGGAGGCGGGAGAGTCGACGGCCGCTGCGGCGGTCCGCGAGCTGGCGGAAGAGGCTGGCGTCCAGGCCGAGGAAAGCCGCTTTCTCGGGCTTTGGCACTCGGGGTTTTCTGGCCAGGTGTGGGCCTTCCATGAGTGCCGGGTGCGGGTGCCACTGCCCGAGAGCTGGACCCATTTCACTGCGGATGATGGCGGCCATCAGTTCGAGTTTTTCTGGCATCCCCTGGCCAGCCCGCCGTCGGCCCAATGGCACCCGCTGTTTCAAGCGGCCCTGGGCTTGCTGCAGGAGCGCTTGCTGGGCGCGGGCCGCGACGCCTAGGCAAGGCTGGCGGTATTACTGCCCCAGGCGGTACTGGTTGTTGCCGCTGCGTTTGGCCTCGTACATCGCCAGGTCGGCGACGTGCAGCAACTGGTCCATGCGCCCGGCATGGTCGGGAAACACCGCCACGCCCAGGCTGCTGCCGATGCTGTGGCGATGGCTGTCCACCTCCACTGGAGGCGACAGTTCATTGAAGATCTTTTCGCCGATGCGCCGGGCTTCTTCCTCCAGGTCGAGCCCCGGGGACAGCCCCTCCAGAATCACCACGAATTCGTCGCCGCCGATCCGCGCTACGGTGTCGCTGGTGCGCAGGATGCCTTGCAGGCGCCGGGCCGTGGCGCTCAGGACCCGGTCGCCGGCAGCGTGGCCGTACTGGTCGTTGATCGCCTTGAAACCGTTGAGGTCGACGAACACCAGGGCCACCCGGGTCTGATTGTGACGCGCCTGCTCCAGGGCCCGGGACAGGCGCTGTTCCAGCATCAGGCGATTGGGCAGGCCGGTCAGCGGATCGAAATGCGCCAGTTGCTGCAACTGGCTGGTGGAGACTTTCTCATCGGTAATGTCCCGCACCACCCCCATCATCTTGATGGTGGTGTCGTGCACGTTCTTCACCACGTTGCCGGTTTCCCGCAGCCAGTGGATGCTGCCGTCGGGCCACACCACGCGGTATTCCTCATCGTGGTTCTCGCCGGTTTCCAGGCAGCGCAACTCACCGGCGCGGACCCGTTCGCGATCGTCCGGATGCACGCAGGAGCAGAAGAGTTCGTAGGAGGGCACCACTTCGCCGACCTTGAAGCCGAACATGCCGTAGATGGCTTCCGACCAGTACAGCCGCTGGGTGTCCACTTCCCAGTCCCAGGTGCCGATGCGTGCGAAGTACTGGCTGCGCTTGAAGCGCTCGGCATCGTCGGGCACGCCTTCGGCGAGTTTGCGATAGACGCGCAACTGGGCCTGGGCGCGGCGTTCGCGGCGCAACAGCCACAACGCCAGCAGGGCCAGCAACAGGGACAGACACAGCAGGGGCCAGACAGCAATCATCGGATTCTGGACAGCATGGAAGAGGGTGGTCCTGAGGGGTGGATAGCACTTGGCTATGTTAATTCATGGCGTGCTTCCCACAGGAGATTTTTATCGGCTGGCGAGCGGTTTTTCCACAATGTCGCCACGGGCTACGAATGCCCGGGGCACAGTCACGCGTCACCGCTGGGCGACGGCATTGCTCAGTTCCAGCACGGCGTAGCCCAGGCCCAGCAGAGCCACCAGTAACAGCGCCAGGCTGGAAATGCCGGTCACCAGGCGTTTGTACTTCAGCGAGAAACCCTGACGCGCCACCAGGATGTAAGCCCCCAGCACGGCAAAATCCACCAGCACCCAGACCAGCGTCAGCAGCAGCGCACTGTGTTGCAAGGAGCGGGTGACCTGGATGAACTGGGGGAAGAAGGAGGCAAAGAACACGATGTCCTTGGGGTTGCCGATCCCCACCAGGAAACCGCTGGCCAGGCCCTGGCGGCCCTGGTCAGCGCGTGGCGCTGCCGCCACGGGTGCCGGGCCAAACACCTCCCGCAGTCCTTGCACGCCCAGCCAGCCGATGAAGCAACAGCCCAGCAGACTGACCCAGCCGATCAGGCGCGGGTCCAGCGCCAGGCCGGTGGTCAGCATCAGCACCGCCAGCAGCGCCAGCAGCAGTGAGGCGGCGTTGGTGCCCAGGGCCGTCAACACGGCCTGGCGCGGGCCGGCGTTCATGCTGGTGTTGACGATCAGGGCCACCACCGGCCCCGGGGTGGCCACCAGCATCAGTACGCTGAGTGCATAGGCCAACAATAGCGACAGGTTCAGGTCCACGAATAACGCCTTTCAAGTCATGTGCAAGGCCGCAGCTTGGCGGCTTTGAGCTGCATTGAAAAACGCAAAAAGCTATGACCTACTATGAGTTTTAATCATTGTTGGTGCCTGTCGATGGTCGAATCCTTGCCGCCGCTCTACGCGTTGCGGGCCTTTGAAGTGGCCGCCCGTTCCAGCTCCTTTACCCGGGCCGCCGAGGAACTGTCCCTGACCCAAAGCGCCATCAGCCGGCATATCCGTACCCTGGAAAGTCAGTTCGGCTGTCGCCTGTTCGAGCGCCACGGCCCCAGGCTGGTGCTTACCGAAGCCGGACAGCGCCTGGCCCGGGAGCTCAAGGTGGGCTTTCGGATCATCGAGGATGCCTGCCTGCCGCTGCGGGCCAACACCGGCCAGTTGCGTCTCAAGGCGCCTTCGACCCTGACCATGCGCTGGCTGCTGCGGGTTCTGGAGGCTCTCAAGGGGCAACAGCCGGCGCTGGCGGTGCAACTGGCCAGTGTCTGGATGGACTTCGACCATGTGGATTTTTACGCCGAGCCCTACGACTGCGCGATTCTCCTGGGCAACGGACACTTTGGCGCCGGGATCGAGGCCTGCAAGCTGTTCGATGAGTGGCTGATTCCCATCGGCCCACCCGAGCCCGCGGACGGACCGCCCTGGTCCCTGGAGCGGCTCAAGGACGCCGAGCTGATCCATCCTTCGGCGGACCGTCGCGACTGGCGCCGCTGGCTGCAGGCACAAGCACCGCAGGACCGGGCGTTGCTGGAGCAGGTGCGGCTGGAGCGGGGCAATGTCTTCGACACCCTGGACCAGGCGATCTGCGCTGCCATGGCCGGGCACGGCCTGTCGATTGGCGACCTGCATCTGGTGGCGCAGGACATTCGCCTGGGGCGGATCAGCCTGCCGTTCCCCAGCGCGGTGGCCTCAGGGGACGGCTATTACCTGGTGTGGCTGCGCGACAGTCCACGCCAGGAGCACATCGCCCGGTTGCGGGCGTTTCTATTGAGCCAGGTGCTGGATATCAGCGATCTCGAACTGGACTACCGGGTGCTGGGGGGCGGTCACCGGCCGTCTTGAACTCAGTTGAGGAGGATGTAGTCGTTGCGCTGCACGATGCCCCGGTGCGGGCCGGGCACCAGGTGCACATAACGGCCCTCCAGCAGGTCGATCGGCAGGCAGTCGTCCACGTCCAGCAAGGCATCGGTGTGGGATTTGTGCCAGTGGGCCAGCATCTGCCGTTTGCCTTTGGCCTTGGCTTCGGCCTTGTCCCGGGCCACCACCAGCAGGTAGCTGTGGGCCTCGCCAAAGGCCGCCGCTTCGTAACCGCCCAGGTTCAGGAAGTACAGGCGTGGTGCACCCGGCTGCGGTGCCAGGGGGCTGAGTTCGACCTTGCAGTCCTCGACCCCGTCGACCTGCATCCAGGCGTCGATGTGCAAGCCCGCCGGGCTGCCGAACCAGCCTTCGCGCAGTTGCGGGTAGGCGGCTTCGAGACGCTCGGCGACCACGAACTGGACATCGTGGACTTCAATTTTCGCTCTGGGGTGTTTTCCCCCCAGCATCACCACAAACAGCATTGTTGTTCCTTTTCCAGGATCGGTTTTGGCAGTGGGGCACCTTTTACCTCAAGCGCGCGGAGACTGCCAAGGCGCTTGCCGGTTATCCGGCGGCATCGGTGAACAGCGGCAGGCGGCCGTTGACCGAAGGCAGGTAATTCCAGTCTAGCGCCAGGGTGCTCAGCCCCGGCGAGCGCAGCAGCTGCTGCAGCAAACTCTGGACGATATTCAGCGCCAGGCCCTGGCCGGGACAGCGGTGCGTGCCGCTGCCAAAACTGAACCCCTGGTATGCCGGATCGCAGCCGGTGACCGCGGCCAGGGCCGGGTCGTGGTTGGCCGCCGCCAACAGCACCAGCACCGTCTCGCCGGCTTGCAGGTCCACGCCCAGCAGGGTGCAAGCCGTGGCGACGAACCGCCGGGTGTTCTGCACCGGCGGGTCCAGGCGCTGGCGTTGGAGCAGCCAGGCACTGAGCCGGTCCGGGTCATGGGACAGGCGCTGGCACAGTGACGGCTCCGCCAGCAGGGCGATCAGGCTGTTGCCGATCAGCCCGGCGCAGGCGTCGTGGGTTTGTGCCAGCAGGCCCAGCAGGTTGGCCTGCAGATCCTCTGGGGCAAGGCCCTGGCTGCGCTCGAGGATCGCCCTCAGGAACGGGCTGTGTTGCGGCGCATCAAGCAATGCCTGCATCTGTTGGATCAAGTGCTGCGCCGCTGAGTCGGCGGCCTGCAGCTGTTCTGCGTTGCTCAAGGGGGAGAGGCAGGCAACGAATTCGCCGGTGCGTCGGGCCAGGTCTTCGCGCCGCTCGGCGGCTATTCCCAGCAGTCCTGCCAGCAGTGCCACCGGCAGGCGCCACTGCCAGCGTTGCAGATCGTTGGCGCCTTGGGGGGCGCTCAGGGCAGGGCGCCACTGTGCCAGCCAGGGCTGCAGGTCGATGGCGCCCAGCTGCTGCAGCGGCGCCGCCATGGCTGCACGGGGACAGCCGTGGCGCAGGCCATCGTTCATCCGCATCAAGCGCGCAAACACGTCCCCGGCAGGCCGCCCGGCGATGG
Source organism: Pseudomonas sp. B21-059 (assembly GCF_026016285.1). Lineage (NCBI taxonomy): Bacteria > Pseudomonadati > Pseudomonadota > Gammaproteobacteria > Pseudomonadales > Pseudomonadaceae > Pseudomonas > Pseudomonas sp. B21-059. The sequence continues at coordinate 2,805,940 of NZ_CP087201.1, forward strand.
CCCGGGGCACCGGTTCCTGGGGCGGTCGGACACGGCAGGCGGGGTGGTTCAGCACCGCCGCCACTGCGGCGGCGCTGCTGGCGACCCATAGGCCCAGCGCTGAATCGTAGGTCAGGCCTCCCCGGGCACGCAGGCGGGCGTAATAGAAATCGTAGGGGGCAAAGTGGGTGGCAGCGCTGATCGGGTCCATGATTTGTCTCTTTGTTGGGCAGATATCCAGGTTGCTACTATCCTCATCTTTTCGAAGACACGATTCGTCATGGAGCGAAATATGAATGTAGTGCAGAACGACCTGGGGGTATCCAACGTGGCGGCGGCCATCGCCGAGCCGGCCCGTACCCGGATGCTGTGTGCGCTGATGGATGGCCACGCCCGTACCAGCACCGAGCTGGCGGCGATTGCCGAGGTCAGCACTTCCACCGCCAGTGCCCACCTGGCCAAGCTCAGGGACGCCGGCCTGCTGCGGGTGCAGATCCAGGGGCGGCACCGTTACTACGGCCTCGGCGATCCGCTGGTGGCCCAGGCCCTGGAGGCCCTGATGGTGATCGGCCAGGGCAGTACCTTCACCCCGCGTACCCCGGACCGCCTGCAATTTGCCCGCACTTGCTACGACCACCTGGCGGGCACCCTGGGGGTGCAGTTGCACGACCGGATGCTGGAAGCCGGCTGGTTGCTGATGGGAGAGGAGGGCGAGGACTACCGGGTCAGTGACAGTGGTGTCGAGTTCTTCCGCGGCCTGGGCATCGACGTGGTCGAGCTGAGCAGGCTGCGCCGAAGCCTGGCCTGTCCGTGCCTGGACTGGAGCATGCGCAGTCCGCACCTGGCGGGCGCCTTGGGGGCGGCGCTGCTGCGGGTGCTGTTGCAGCGCAAATGGCTGAGGCAGGATGTGGACAGCCGAGCGCTGACCCTGACCGGCACCGGCGGGCGCTACATCAGCAAGTATTTCGGTATCGCCTTGATTCAGCCATCCAAGCCGTTGTCGGCATCGGCCAGTCTGGAGCTGCAAAGCCTGGGGGCCTGAACCCCGGCGGCTGGGCGGTAAGGAGCTCTGGTGCGGTGCCCGAGTGTGCGATCAGCTGATGCCAGGGCTGCTCAATCGGGCACCACGGACTCCAGCAAGTCACGATCCAGCCCCACCATGGCCTGCTCCAATCGCGTCAATGCCGTCTTGATCTGGCCGGCATTCGCGCCTTCGCGGCAGGCCTTCTCCAGGTATTCGCATTCATCGATCAGGGCCTGGGCATTGATGATCCGCGCCGCGCCGCGGATACGGTGAGCCAGGTCGGTCACGCCTTTATTGTCGGGGTTGGCCAGCAACCCGCGGATCTGCTTCAAGTCCTGCTGGTTGCTCTGGTGCAAGCCTTTGAGCACCCGCTGAATGGAGGCTGGGTTGCCGCCGGTGAGGTGGTCCAGTTGCTGGATGTCGAAGCGCTCACTGTTGGCCTTGAGTTGCAAGCGGGGCAGGGCGGGCAGTTCTCGCAGACGGCGGTCCAGTTCCGGCAGGGCAATGGGCTTGAAGATGCATCCATTCATGCCGGCGTCCCGGCAACGCTGTTCCTCTTCGGGTTGGACGTTGGCGGTAAAGCCGAAGATCTGCACCGGTGGCCGGCCCTGGATCTGTTCGGCAACACGGATTTGTCGGGTCAGCTCATAGCCGTTCAGCACCGGCATGTTGCAGTCGGTGATCACCACGTCGAAGGTTTCCCGCTGCCAGACCTTGTAGGCTTCGGCGCCGTTCTGCGCCTGGCTCAATGAATAGTCCAGGAAGCGCAGTTGCTCGCACAGCAGTTGGCGATTGGCCTGGCTGTCGTCCACCACCAGGATATGCAGCGGTGCCCTGGCGGCGACCGACGGGGTGGCTTGCGTTACAGCAGGCGGTGCATCGGGCAGTGGGTCGAGGCGATTCAACTGCACCTGCACTCGGGCCAGGGTGCCGACGCCCGGCTGGCTCTCCAGACGCAGTTGGCCGCCCATCATTTCGCAGAGCGTGCGGCAGATCACCAGCCCCAGTCCGGTGCCCGAGCGGGCGTTCTGATGTTGCCCTGGCACCTGGCTGAAGGGCTGGAACAGCCGTTGCTGGTCGTCGGGATCGATGCCGATCCCGGTGTCCTTGACGGTCAGCAGCAGGGGCAAAAGTTGCGCATCGTCACCCTCGGCCTGCAAACGGATCTGCACCCCGCCGTGTTCGGTGAACTTGATCGCATTGCTCAGCAGATTCGACAGCACCTGCTTGAAGCGCAATGGGTCCACCAGCACGTCGCCATTGACGCTGCTGTCCAGATCCAGCTCCAGGCGCAGGCCCTTTTGCCGGGCCAGGCCATCGAAGACCCGGAACACCGACTCCACCAGATCCCGCAGGTTGGCCCGTTCGGGGCTCAGGCTCAGGCGTCCGCTTTCGATCCGGGCGATGTCCAGGATGTCGCCGATCAACTCCAGCAGGCCCTGGGCCGAGCTGTAGGCCACCTCGATCGAGCTGCGGTCGAGCTGGCCCTGGTCGGCACGCTTGAGGGCCAGTTCCAGCATGCCGATGACCGCGCTCATGGGGGTACGGATCTCATGGCTCATGGTGGCCAGGAAGGTGGTCTTGGCGCGGTTGGCCTTGTCGGCGTCGTTCTTGGCCTGGGTCAGCTCGTCCAGCAGTTGCTGGCGCTCACTGATGTCCAGCCAGCCGCCGATGATGCCGAGGATTTCGCCCTGGGCATTTCGATAGGGCAGCATCCAGTGGTAGATCTGCGTCCGCTGCCCGCGGATATGGACGGTGCGGTCGATCAGCAGCGGCGGGCCACCGTCGAGGATGCTTTGGAAATCTTTAGCGAACAGACTGGCTTCGGGCACCGCCAACTGTTCGAGGTTGCTGCCCAACACGCTCTCGCGATCGGTGCCCATGGTCTTGAGATAGCTGTCATTGCAGATCACCAGGCGCCGCTCGAGGTCGCGCACGTAGATCGGATTCGGCGTGCCGTTGATCAGCGCGTCCATGAAGCGCATTTGATCGTTGAGCGCATGCTCGGCCCGTTCGCGCTGGCTGACCTGGCGGCGCATGGCATAGCCCCAGGCCAGGGCGATCAGCAGCAACAGCACGGAGACGGCACCCGCCAGGTAGAGGGTGGTGCGGTAGTCGCGCCAGGAAGGGGGGACGACAGCGGCCTTGGAGCGCCAACGATTATTGAGCTCGGTAATGGCGTCGGGAGAAATGCTGCGCAAGGACTTGTCGATGATGCTGAACAGCTCCAGTTGGTCCCTGCGCACGCCGAAGGATTCGTTCAGCAGCGGCAGGTTCAGGGCCGATCGGACCTTGAGCTGGTCTTGCTTGATGCGCGGCAAGTTGAAACTGACAGCGATTTCCGCTTGCACCGCAGCATCGCCCTTGTGATCGCGCAGCAGAGCCAGGGCTTCGAAGTTGGTTTGTACTTCTTTGATCCGGATCTGTGGATAGCGCTGGCGCAGCAGCGGCACCAGGGCATGGCCGCTGCCGATCAGCAGGGTCTTGCCGGCCATTTCTTCCAGGGTTTTCGGCGCATCGGGAGCGTCGCGAGTGATCAACATGTAGGGCCCGACCAGGTAGGGGCGGGTGAATTGCAAGTAGCCTTCGCGCTCGGGGTTGCGGGCTCGATCGGCCACCATCTGCACCCGGCCCTCGCGTACGGCGTTGTTGAGGTCCGTGAAGCTGGGCATGGCATCGATCTCGAAACTCAGCCCGGTCTTGGTCTCCAGCATGGCCAGCAGGTCGGAGGTAATCCCCAGGTAATTGCCCTCGGCGTCGAAGTAGGACATCGGTGGCAGATAGCGGTGAATGCCGATGCGCACCACGGGGTTGTTTTTGATCCAGCGTTGTTCGTCGGCCGTGAGATCGGTTTTTTCCATGCTCAGCAGCAGGCGGTCGCCCCAGCGATTGCGGATGCTGATGTCCTGTTCCTTGTGGATCGCTTGCAGTGCACTGTCGATCAGGCGTTGCAACTGCTGGTTGTCCGGGTTCACGGCGAAGGCGAAACCCGGGATGCTCGCGGGGCCGCTATAGATGATCCGCAGGTAGTCGCTGTAGTTGCGCGAGATCAGGAACTGCGCCGAGACCGCATCGCTGAGCAGCACATCGGCATCACCGAAGGCCACGGCGGCCATGGCGGCATCCGTGTTGTCGTAGCCTTCGATCTGTGCCTTGGGGTACATGGCCTGGGCAACGGGCAGGCTGATGGTGTCCAGGGAAATGGCCAGGCGGCGTCCCTGCAAGCCGTTTTTCAGTGATGGAGAGTCCCCGAGGCGGGCCACCAGCGTCGGGCGATTGACCAGGTAGCGTTGGCTGCGCAGGAGCTGACGTTGCTGGGCATCGACCGGTGTCACGCTGCCCATGAAGTCGATCTCACCCTTGGCCAGGGCCTTGAAGACCTGTTCGCGGTTGTCATAGGCGCGGACGCTGATCTTCACCCTCAGAGCGTCCGCCAGCAGGCCGATGTAGTCTGCGGTGATGCCTTCGTATTCCCTGGACTCGTTGACCATCTCCAGCGGTGGCAGGTTCTGCTGCGAGGTGCCCAGCACCAGTTCGCGCTTGTTGCGCAGCCATTGCCAATCATCGTTGGTCAAGGACAATTCATGGTGGTGGGGTGATTCATAGTTGAGCAGTTGCAAGGGAGTTGCGGTGTCTCCCAAGGCGGGAAAACATGCCAGCCATATCAGCGTTGGCAGGAGGAAGCGGGGCATCGGGGCTCCTGATCGAAGAACGGCACAAGGATGAGTCGAGGAGGAACTGGGCTGGCTGAGTTGACCGCCGCACAAGGGCTGATCGTCAATGCTGGATATCAATATAGATCAAGGATGAGCGCGAAACGGGCCTATTTTCCTGAGTTGCTCGGGCTTGGGCAAGCCCGTCGAGGCTGGCGGACCGAAGGTAGGGGCTTTGTCTTGACCCGCGTTCGGTTGGCGATACGCTTGTGTCTATCTGCACCCTTGCGATACTTCTGTCGGTTAGTGCCACAGAAGGTGCCAAGCGATCCGTTATCGGGCCCCTCGGCAGTCGCCGCTCACCCTGGAGCCGCGCGTGAATACCCTGAAAATATTGGTGCTTGAAGACCATCCGGTGCAGCAACTGCTGGCCCTGGAGCAGTTGCGACGCCTGGATGTAGCTCAGCCATTGGCGGCGTCCGATGGGGACAGTGCCCTGAACCTGCTGCGTGAGCGCGGTGCGGCGGACATCGTGCTCTGCGACTTGCAGATGTCGGGCATGGACGGCCTGGAGTTCTTGCGGCGGGCCAGTGAGGAGCAATTGGTGCGGGCCGTGATTCTCTACAGCCTGATTGAGTCCGATCTGCGTCGCGCCGTGTTGCAGATGATCAGCCTGCATGGGTTGATCGTCCTGGGGGACGTGGGCAAGCCGGCGGACCTGGAAGCCCTGCAGGCGATGCTCGAACTGTATCAGCAGCGCCATCAGCAACAGGTTCCGGCGCCGTCCCGGCACTTCGCCCCGGTGAGCCTTGAAGACCTGCAGCGGGGGGTCGAGCAGGGCCAGTTCGTCGCCTACTACCAGCCCAAGTTCGACCTGCGCCACGCCAGTTGCTGTGGCGCCGAAGTGCTGATGCGTTGGTGCCATCCCGAGCGCGGTGTCCTGGCGCCGGCGGCCTTTCTCGATGAGCTGGAGGCCGCAGGGCTGCTGGACGAGGTTCTCCACCAGCAGCTTGACCAGAGCATGGCCCTGCAGCGCCGACTGCTGGACCAGGGTGAAGAACTGGAGCTGGCGTTCAACCTGATGCCCCGACAACTGGCCAGCGGAGACATCGTCAGGCACATCCGTCAGGCCATCGACCGGCATCAGGTTCCGCCGCGGTTGCTGACGTTCGAAATCACCGAGGTGGGCCTGGTGCAGGCGCCGGCCATCAGCCTGGAAAACCTGGTGCGCCTGCGGATGATGGAGTGCAACCTGGCCATCGACGACTTCGGCGCCGGCTACTCCTCCTTGCAGCGCCTGTGCGAACTGCCGTTCAACCAGATCAAGCTCGATGCGCATTTTGTCCGTGAATTGGTGCGTCAGCCCCGCTGTCGCGCGGTGGTCGGTGCCTCCCTGGCCTTAGCCAGCAACCTGGAAATGTGCCTGGTGGTGGAGGGGGTGGAAACCCAGCTCGAACGGCGCCTGCTGCTGGAAATAGGCTGCGTCATGGCCCAGGGGTACTGGTACGCCCGGCCGATGTCGGAAAGCGCACTGTTGTCCTGGCCGCGAAGCATCCCGGCCGAGCAACCTGCAGTGTTTCCCTGACACTGCTCTGCGGTGTCGGAGGGGCCCGCGCTGGACGTCGACGGCGATTGCGTTGAAGCTTGCCCTCCAACGTTCCAGCCAGGGCCATGCATGCTCATCGTATTCAGCGGATTGCCGGGCTCCGGCAAGACCACCATCGCTCGCACCCTGGCTCCCCACTTGGGAGCCACCTACCTGCGTATCGACAGCATCGAGCAGGGCCTGCGCGATGCCGGCCTGGCAGAGGTCGGCAAGGCCGGTTACCAGATCGCCCTGCAACTGGCCGAGGCCAATCTGGCCCTGGGCAACCCGGTGCTGGCCGACTGCGTCAATCCCGTGGCCGAAAGTCGCCAGGCCTGGAGCGATCTGGCGCAGCGACTGGGAGTGCTCCTGCTGGATGTCGAGGTGATCTGTTCCGACCCCCGGGAACATCGACGGCGGGTCGAGACCCGGCAGGTGGATGTGCCGGGGCTGCAAGCGCCCAGTTGGCAGTCGGTAATCGATCACGACTACCAGGCCTGGGCGGAGTCGCCCTTGCGCCTGGACAGTGCGAGCCTGTCGCCGCAGCAGGCGGTGGCGCTGATCCTGGCTCGGTTGCCGGTGCGCAGCTGACGGCCGACCGGCCAATCCTCGCTGCGGCCAGTCAATGCCTTGAACCTCGATGGTGCGCTGGCGGTCAGTGTTCAGGGGCCGCTGTTGGCCAGTGCACGCCATATTGCCGGCAAAGCTCCCGATAACGGGGCAAAAAAATCCTCCCTGGGGCTTTGTGCACCGATTCAGCCCGCAACCGTTTGCCATGACTCGGGCAGGGTCCCCATGGGCGTCCCCAAGACCGCTTCCTGGTGGGGATATATGTCTCTTTTATGAATGTATTTGTCGCCATTTGTGGGGTTTTTCAGACCATATGCCGCAGTGGCCGTGGTTTGGGCATTTGCGGCATAGCCTTTGCTACCGCTCTGTGAAGCGGGCGGCAGGGGCCGTCCGACCGTGGGCCCAGGAGGTGCTCGCACACAGGGGAACTATCATCCCTTCTAGGTTAAAGCCGGGTCACGCACACACAGGGTTCAAATAAAAAGCCGTTCATATCACGGCAAGGAGTTGGCTATGTCCCGCGCTTTTTTCGATGAAATGTACGCTGCCAGCGGCACCTGTCGACCACACTACGAAGCGTTCGCCCGTTGGCTGGCGGACACGCCCCTGGAGCTGCTGGACCAGCGTCGGCGTGAAGCCGACCTGTTGTTCCACCGCGCCGGTATCACCTTCACCCTGTACGGCGACGAACAGGGCACTGAACGCCTGATTCCCTTCGACATCATTCCCCGCAGCATCAAGGCCAGCGAGTGGCGCACGGTGGAGCGCGGCTGCGTGCAGCGGGTCCAGGCGCTGAACCTGTTCCTGGCGGATATCTATCACGGCCAGCGGATCATCAAGGAAGGCATCATTCCCGCCGAGCAGGTGTTGGCCAACGAAGGCTATCAGGTGGCCATGCAGGGCCTGGACCTGCACCGGGGCACCTACGCCCATATCGCCGGAGTCGATCTGGTGCGCGACGGCGATGGCAGCTACTACGTGCTGGAGGACAACCTGCGCACCCCCAGCGGCGTGAGCTACATGCTTGAAGACCGAAAGATGATGATGCGTCTGTTTCCCGAGTTGTTTGCCGCCCAGCGCATTGCCCCCATCGATCATTATCCCAACCTGTTGCTGGACACCCTGAAGAGCTCCAGCCCCCTGGACAACCCGACGGTGGTGGTGCTGACCCCGGGACGTTTCAACAGTGCCTATTTCGAGCACGCGTTCCTCGCCCGGGAAATGGGCGTGGAACTGGTGGAAGGCGCCGACCTGTTCGTGCGTGACGACCGGGTGTTCATGCGCACCACGGCCGGCGCCCAGGCGGTGGACGTGATCTACCGTCGGCTGGACGATGCCTACCTCGATCCGCTGTCATTCAATCCGGACTCCATGCTCGGGGTGCCCGGGCTGATCGCCGCCTATCGCTGCGGCAATGTGGTGCTGGCCAACGCCGTGGGCACCGGGGTCGCCGACGACAAGTCGATCTATCCCTATGTGGACGCAATGATCCGCTTCTACCTGAGCGAAGAACCGATCCTCAAGAACGTGCCCACCTGGCAGTGCCGCAAGCCCGCCGAGCTGTCCCATGTGCTGGCCAACCTGCCGAACCTGGTGGTCAAGGAAACCCAGGGCTCCGGCGGCTACGGCATGCTGGTAGGGCCGGCGGCCACCGCAGCGGAGATCGAAGAATTCCGCACCCGCCTCAAGGCTCGCCCCGAGGCTTACATCGCCCAGCCGACCCTGTCCCTGTCCACCTGCCCGACTTTTGTCGAAAGCGGCATCGCCCCGCGGCACATCGACCTGCGGCCGTTCGTGCTCTCCGGCCGGGAAACCCGCCTGGTGCCCGGCGGCCTGACCCGCGTGGCGTTGCGCGAAGGCTCGCTGGTGGTGAACTCGTCCCAGGGCGGCGGCACCAAAGACACCTGGGTAGTGGAGGACTGAACCATGCTCTCAAGAACCGCTGCGGACCTGTACTGGATGTCCCGCTACCTGGAGCGCGCCGAGAACCTGGCACGCATGCTCGAGGTCAGTTATTCGCTGTCGCTGATGCCCCAGGCCGGGCGCGGTGACGGCCATGCCGAACTGGCCATGTCGTTGCTGGCGGCCGGCACCCTGGATGACTACAACCAGCGCTACGGTGAACTGAACACCGAGCGCATGCTGCACTTTTTCGCCCTCGACGAGACCAACCCGGGGAGCATCTACTGCTGCCTGCGGGCGGCCCGCAGCAATGCTCACGCGGTGCGCGGGCGGATCACCGCGGACATGTGGGAGAACATCAACGCCACCTGGCTGGAGATGCGCAACATCGCCCGCAATGGCCTGGGGCGCTACGGCATCAGCCAGTTCTGCGAGTGGGTCAAGGAGCGTTCGCACCTGTTCCGCGGTGCCACCGCCGGCACCATCATGCGCAACGACGCCTATCGCTTCATTCGCCTGGGGACCTTTATCGAGCGCGCCGACAACACCCTGCGCCTGCTGGACGCACGCTATGAAATGTTCGGCGAGGAGTCCGAGGAAGTCAGCGATAACTCGGCCCGGGGCTATTACCAGTGGAGCGCCTTGCTCCGTGCCTTGTCGTCCTTCGAAGCGTTCAACGAGATCTACCGCAATGCCCCGGGGGCCGAGCAGGTGTCCGAGATGCTGCTGTTGCGCGCCGATGTACCGCGCTCCCTGCATGCCTGCGTCGAGGAGCTGGACCAGCTCCTGGCCACCTTGCCGGGGGACAACGGACGCCCGGCCCAGCGCCTGGCCGCCGAACTGAACGCGCGCCTGCGCTATACCGGGATCAACGAGATTCTCGATTCCGGCCTGCACCAGTGGCTGACCGATTGCATCGGGCAGATCCGCCACCTGGGGCAGACCGTGCATGAGTCCTATCTGGAGGTGGTATGAAACTGTCCATTCGTCACGACACGACCTACAGCTACGCCGATGAAGTCTGCACCAGCATCCAGTTCCTGCGGTTGACGCCCCAGGACAGCCAGCGCCAGCAGGTCCTCCGATGGCACCTGGAGCTGCCACGGCAGGTGCGCGCCCAGCGCGACCCCTACGGCAACATCCTGCATGTCATGACCCTCGACGAGCCCCACGGCGCCATTGTCCTCACGGCCTTTGGCGAAGTGCAGATCGATGGCACGCGGGAAGTGGAGGGCGACAGCCAGTCGCCGCTGCCGTTCCTGCGTTGCAGCCACCTGAGCAAGGCGGACTCGGCCCTCTGCGACTTTGCCCGGCGCCATTGCGGCGAGCGCCGTGATCGCGCCGCGCTGATCGAGTTGATGCAGGCCCTGGCCGAGCACATGCCCTACAGCCCGGGTGCCACCGGGGTTGGCAGTACTGCGGCCGAAGCCTTTGCCGGCGGTGCCGGGGTCTGCCAGGACCATACCCACGCGTTCCTGGCCTGCGCCCGCAGCCTGGGGATTCCCGCGCGCTACGTCTCCGGCTACCTGTGCACCGAGGACGCCAGCCACCTGGCCAGCCATGCCTGGGCCGAAGCCTGGCTCGACGACGGCTGGTACAGCTTCGACGTGACCAATCGCCTGGCGCGACCCGAGCGTCACCTGAAACTGGCGGTGGGCCTGGACTACCTGGATGCCTGCCCGGTGCGCGGCATGCGTCGCGGGGGAGGGGCCGAACAGATGCAGGCCCGGGTCCAGGTCAGTTCCATGGTGCAGTTCCAGCATCAGTAACGCCGCGCAGCGTCGCCGCCCATGCCCTGGCCGGGCGCGGCGCTACGGGTCGATTGTTGCCTGGGGCCGTGGCCACAGCTAAGGAGTTTTGGATAGACAGGCAGATGTTATAAAGTAACGACCGATTTGCCGGGCGCGAGACCGGCACCGTCCCTTTGAACCTGACGCTGCGATCCCTCCTTATGAGTTCTTTACCCAACCCTCCCGCAGGCCTCGGCACCCGGCTGCTGAGTATCGATGCCCTGCGCGGCCTGGTGATGCTGTTCATGCTACTGGACCATGTGCGGGAAACCTTCTTCCTGCACCGGCAGGTAAGCGATCCCATGGACGTGGCCACCACCGAGCCCGGGCTATTTGTCAGCCGCACCCTGGCACACCTGTGCGCGCCGGTGTTTGTCCTGCTGACCGGGCTTTCGGCTTACCTGTTTGCCCAGAAGCACGGCCATCGGGCCGAGGCCAGCGCTTTCCTGTTCAAGCGTGGGTTGTTCCTGGTGGTGCTGGAGCTGACCCTGGTGAACTTCGCCTGGACCGGGCAGGTTCCGCCGACGCTGATCTATCTGCAGGTGATCTGGGTCATCGGCCTGAGCATGCTGGCGCTGTCGGCCCTGTTGTGGCTGCCTCGGGCGCTGTTGTTGGGCCTGAGCCTGCTGCTGATCGGCGGGCACAATCTGCTGGATGGGCTGCATTTCGCCCCGGGCGAGGCGCTGCACGTGCCTTGGGCGATCCTGCATGATCGCGGCTGGATCGAATGGGGCGAAGGGCTGCGTCTGCGGACCTCTTATCCGCTGCTGCCATGGATCGGCGTGATCGGCCTGGGTTATGCCCTGGGGCCCTGGTTCGCCCGCGAAGCCGAGGCCGCTCAGCGACAGCAGCGTCTGTTGCGATGGGGGCTGGCGGCGCTGGCGGGGTTCATCGTGCTGCGGCTGCTTAACGGCTATGGCGAGCGGCCCTGGGTCAGTGGCGAGACCTGGGTGCAAACCCTGATGAGCTTTTTCAACATCACCAAGTACCCGCCGTCGCTGCTGTTTATCGCCCTGACCCTGGGCGCCGGGCTGCTTCTGCTGCGGGCCCTGGAGCGGCGGCAGGACAGCGGTTTGATCCGGGTGCTCGGCGTATTTGGCGCGGCGCCGATGTTCTTCTACCTGTTGCACTTGTATGTGCTCAAGGGCCTGTATCTGCTGGCCGTGGCGCTACTGGGGCGCAATCAAGGGGCCTATTTTGGCTTCGATTGGCTGGGCTGGCTGTGGCTGATCACGTTGCTTCTGGCCTTGATCCTGTACCCGCCGGTGCGGGGCTTCGCCCGACTCAAGGCCCGGCGCCGCGACCTGGCCTGGCTGAAGTACTTCTAAGGGGCCAGTCCCTTGCTGCCTGCGCCGGATTGCTGGCGCAGGCAGGGCAATCAGCGTTTTTTTGCCGGCGCCGACAAACACCGCTTGAACGGCATGGGGCACCCTCTGTACTGTATATAAAAACAGTATTCGAGCCTCGCCATGCAACTGATCGACAAGCTGAGCATCCTCGCCGACGCCGCCAAGTACGACGCTTCCTGCGCCAGCAGCGGCGCGCCCAAGCGCAGTTCCGAAGGCAAGAGCGGGTTGGGTTCGAGCAATGGCATGGGCATCTGCCACAGCTATACGCCGGACGGACGCTGCGTCTCGCTGCTCAAGGTGCTGCTGACCAATTTCTGCCTCTACGACTGCCAGTACTGCGTCAACCGCCGCTCCAGCGATGTGCCCCGGGCCCGTTTCAGCCCCGAGGAAGTGGTGCGCCTGACCCTGGATTTCTACCGGCGCAACTGCGTCAGCGGGCTGTTCCTCAGCTCCGGGATCATCCGCTCGGCGGACTACACCATGGAGCAGTTGGTGCAGGTGGCCAGGCTGTTGCGTGAAGAGCATGAGTTCCGCGGCTACATCCACCTCAAGACCATCCCCGACGCCGACCCGCTGCTGATCGAGCAAGCCGGGCGCTATGCCGACCGCCTCAGCGTCAACGTCGAGTTGCCCACCGACCAGGGCCTCAAGGCCCTGGCCCCGGAAAAACACCTGGGCTCGATCAAGCAGGCCATGGGCACCATCTATACCGGCGAGCAGACCGTGCTCAACGAGCCCCGGGCGCCGCGTTTCGCCCCGGCCGGGCAGAGCACCCAGATGATCGTCGGTGCCGACGACACCGATGACAGCACCATTCTCCACAGCGCCGAGGCGCTGTACGGCAATTTCCGCCTGCGCCGGGTCTATTACTCGGCGTTCAGCCCGATCCCCAACAGCCCGAAAAGCGTGCCCCTGGCCGCGCCGCCGCTGATGCGCGAGCACCGTCTGTACCAGGCCGACTTCCTGTTGCGCGGCTATGGCTTCAGCGCCAACGAACTCTTCAAGGGGCCGGGGCACCTGGCCCTGGACATCGACCCCAAGCTGGCCTGGGCGCTGGAGAACCGCAACCTGTTTCCCCTGGACCTGAACCGCGCCGAGCCAACCTTGATCGCGCGCATCCCGGGGATCGGCCTGCGTACTACCCAGCGCCTGGTGGAACTGCGTCGCGAGCGGCGCATCCGCTTCGAGGACCTGGCGCGCATGCGCTGTGTGCTGAGCAAGGCCAAGCCGTTCTTCATCACCAGCGACTATCACCCGCAGCAGGCGGAAACCAGCAGCGCGCTGCTCTACCAGCAACTGCGGGACCGGCCGCAACCGCAGCAGATGGGGCTCTGGGGATGATCAGCCTGGACTGCGACGACCTGTTCGACACCTGGCGCCAGCAGGCGCGCTGGCTGCTCAGTCATTCCATCGATCCGAGTCGGGTCAGTTGGGCCGGGACCCGGGAGGCCGACCTCTTCGCCAGCGACGAGAGCTGCCCTGAACAGCCCGGACCGTTTCGCGCGCGCATTCCCCAGGCCCTGCTGGAGCTGTTGCAGCGGGCCGCCTGCTATCGCGGCGAGCAGCGCTGGAGCCTGCTCTACGAGGTGCTGTGGCGGGTCAGCCATGGCGACCGCACGGCCATGCTCAGCGGCGATCAACTGGGCAGCGAGTTGCAGCGGCGGATCAAGCAGGTGGACCGCGAGGCCCATCACCTGCATGCCTTCGTGCGCTTCGTCAGGCTGCCCGAGGGCCGCTCATCCCTGGCCGAGCAACCCGAATACGTAGCCTGGCACGAACCGGCCCACGACATCCTGGCCCAGGCCAGCCGGCACTTCATCGGACGCATGGGGCGCCACCGCTGGATGATCGCCACGCCCCGGGACGGGGTGTATTTCGACGGCGAGCAACTGCACCACCAGCGCCAGTGCCCCGCTGGTTGGCAGCAACTGGCCCAGGCCGGCGACGACCCCGGAGGCGAGCTGTGGCTGGCCTACTACAGCCACATCTTCAACCCGGCGCGGCTCAACCCCAAGGTCATGCAGGGGCATTTGCCGACCCGGTTCTGGAAGCACCTGCCGGAGGGACCGCTGATTCCGGCGCTGATCAGTGAAGCGCGCCACGGCAAGCAGCGCGACGGCCAGGCCAGCCAGGTGGCGGCGCGGCGCGGCAAGCGGATTGGCGGCGGGCAATAAAAAGCCCGCCCCTGGCAAACAGGGGCGGGCTGGGGTGCAGCAGGGGGCGAATCAGACCTTGACGATCCAGCCCGCTGGCGCTTCCACGTCGCCGGTCTGCACGCCGGTCAGCTCTTTGTAGAGCTTCTGGGTGATCGGGCCGACGTCTTTTTCGCTGTAGAACACGTGCAGCTTGTCCTGGTACTGGATGCCGCCGATCGGCGTGATCACCGCGGCGGTGCCGCAGGCGCCGGCTTCCTTGAAGTCCGAGAGCTTGTCGATGAACACGTCGCCTTCGACCACTTCCAGGCCCAGGCGGGTCTTGGCCAGCTCGATCAGCGACAGGCGGGTGATACCCGGTAGTACCGATGGCGAGTTGGGGGTGACGAATTTGTCATCGTGGGTGATGCCGAAGAAGTTGGCCGAACCGACTTCCTCGATCTTGCTGTGGGTCAGCGGGTCGAGGTAAATGCAGTCGGCGAAGCTGGCCTTCTTGGCCTGGGAGCCCGGCATCAGGCTGGCGGCGTAGTTGCCACCGACCTTGGCCGCGCCGGTGCCTTGTGGGGCGGCGCGGTCGTAGCTGGAGATCAGGAAGTTGTGCGGAGTCAGGCCGCCCTTGAAGTAGGCGCCGACCGGGATGGCGAAGATCGAAAAGATGAACTCCGGCGCGGTGCGCACGCCGATGTTGTCGCCGACGCCGATCACGAACGGACGCAGGTACAGCGCGCCGCCGGTGCCGTATGGCGGAATGAAACGCTCGTTAGCCTTGACCACGGCCTTGCAGGCTTCGATGAACTGTTCGGTGGACACCTGCGGCATCAGCAGGCGGGCGCAGCTGCGCTGCATGCGCGCGGCGTTCTGGTCCGGACGGAACAGGTTGATCGAGCCGTCCTTGCAGCGGTAGGCCTTGAGGCCTTCGAAGCATTGCTGACCGTAGTGCAGGGCGGTGGAGCCCTCGCTGATGTGCAGCACGTTGTCTTCGGTCAGGGTGCCTGCGTCCCACTCGCCGTTACGCCAGTGCGACAGATAGCGCTTGTCTGTCTTGATGTAGTCAAAACCCAGCTTGTCCCAATTGATGCTTTCGTTACCCATGACACCCTCTATCACTTAACAACCGCCGGAACGGCTCAAGGCTTCTGACGTTTTTTTGGATGGGCACAACAATACTGCATTCCGGGGGCGCACCGCATCCCGGACGATGGGAGGGCGCGCAAAAAACTTGGCCTGCTCATGAAGCTTCCTCCATAACAGCCCCCATACCCCCTGTAGGAGCGAGCTTGCTCGCGAAGGCCCCGGCGCGAACGCTTGGCTATCCCCGCCAGCTCTTTCGCGAGCAAGCTCGCTCCTACCTGGGCGCTGTCCTGTGTGCCCCTTGAATGGTTACAGATGCAGGGCGTGGCCCAGTGCCCGCAGCGCCGCTTCCTGGACCGCTTCACCCAGGGTCGGGTGGGCGTGGATGGTGCCGCCGATGTCTTCCAGGCGCGCACCCATTTCCAGGGATTGGCCGAACGCCGTGGACAATTCGGAGACACCGACTCCCACCGCCTGCCAGCCGACAATCAGGTGATTGTCACTTCGGGCCACCACCCGCACGAAACCGCTTTTCGATTCCAGGGTCATGGCCCGGCCATTGGCCGCGAACGGGAAGTTGCTGACGATGCAGTCCAGGCCGGCAGCGCGGGCTTCGTCCGGGGTCTTGCCCACCACCACCAGTTCCGGGTCGGTGAAACACACCGCCGGGATCGCCGCCGGGTTGAACTCGCGGTGCTTGCCGGCGATCAGCTCGGCGACCATCTCGCCCTGGGCCATGGCCCGGTGGGCGAGCATCGGCTCGCCGCTGAGGTCACCGATGGCCCAGACGTTGCGCATGCTGGTCTGGCAGCGGTGGTCGATCTTGATCGCCGCGCCGTTCATGTCCAGGTTCAGGCTTTCCAGGTTCCAGCCCTGGGTGTTGGGTTTGCGACCGACGGCCACCAGCACCTGATCGGTGGCCAGGTTCAGGGTGTCGCCATTGGGCTCGCGCACCTGCAGGCTGCTGCTGGCGGCATCGAAGCCCAGCACGCTGTGCTTGAGGTAGAGCTTGATGCCCAGCTGCTTCACCGATTCCAGCACCGGCTGGGTCAGTTCCGCGTCATAGGCCGGCAGGATGCGTTCCTGGGCCTCGACCACACTGACCTCGACCCCGAGCTTGCGGTAGGCGATGCCCAGTTCCAGGCCGATGTAGCCGCCGCCGACCACGGTCAGGCGCTTGGGCAAGGTCTTGGGTGCCAGGGCCTCGGTGGAGGAGATGATCGGCCCGCCGATGGGCAGCATCGGCAAATTGACGCTTTTTGAACCAGTGGCCAGCAGCAGGTGCTCGCACTGGATGCGGGTATCGGTGCCTTCGATCTCCACGGTCTTGCCGTCGATGACCTTGGCCCAGCCCTGAATCACCTGGACCTTGTTTTTCTTCAACAGCGCGGCGACCCCGGTGGTCAGGCGGTCGACGATGCCGTCCTTCCATTCCACGCTCCTGCCGATGTTCAAGGTCGGCGCCGCCACTTCGATGCCCAGGGCCGAGCCCTGGCTGTGGTGGCGAGTCTGGTGGAACTGCTCGGCGACATGAATCAGCGCCTTGGACGGGATGCAGCCGATGTTCAGGCAGGTACCGCCCAGGGCCTGGCCTTCCACCAGGATGGTTGAAATGCCCAGCTGGCCGGCACGGATCGCCGCCACATAGCCACCAGGACCGCCGCCGATGATCAGCAGCTGGGTATTGAGAGTCTGTTGCATGCCTGCTCCTCTGAAAGTCAGTCCACAAACAGCGTGGCGGGTTGTTCGAGCAGGCCGCGAATGGCCTGGATGAATTGCGCAGCGTCCATGCCGTCGACCACCCGGTGATCGAAGGAGCTGGAGAGGTTCATCATCTTGCGGATCACGATCTGGCCCTTGATCACCATCGGCCGTTCGACGATGCGGTTGACCCCGACAATCGCCACTTCCGGCAGGTTCAGCACCGGGGTGCTGACGATCCCGCCCAGGGCGCCGAGGCTGGTGAGGGTGATGGTGGAACCGGACAGTTCATCCCGGGCTGCCTTGCCGCTGCGGGCGGCCTTGGCCAGGCGCGAGATTTCCTCGGCGTTGCCCCACAGGCTGCGGGCTTCGGCGTGACGCACCACCGGCACCATCAGGCCGACGTCGCTCTGGGTGGCGACCCCGACATGCACCGCGCCGTGGCGGGTGATGACCTGGGCTTCGTCGTCGTAGCGCGCGTTGATCTGCGGGAAGTCGCGCAGGGCCACGACCATGGCCCGTACCAGGAACGGCAGCAGGGTCAGCTTGCCGCGGCTGGCACCGTGTTTTTCATTGAGGTGGATGCGCAGCTCTTCCAGGGCGGTGACGTCCACTTCCTCGACATAGCTGAAGTGTGCGGCGCGGTGCTTGGATTCCTGCATGCGCTGGGCGATCTTGCGGCGCATGCCAATCACCTGGATCTGCTCTTCGTCGTGGCGTTCGGCATAGCCTGTGCCCGGCGCCGAGTAGCCCTTGAGCGGCTGGCTGTCCTGGGCCAGGTAGGCCTCCAGGTCTTGGTGCAGGATGCGCCCGGCGGGGCCGCTGCCTTGCACCAGACGCAGCTGGATGCCCAGGTCCAGGGCGTGCTTGCGCACGGCTGGCGAGGCCAGGGGGCGTTCGTCGGCCTGGCGCGCCACCGGCGCCTGGGGAGCAGGGCGGCAGGCGGCTTGGCTGGCGACGGCTTGTTCCACCTTCGGTGCTTCGACCACTGGCGCGGCAGCCGGCTTATTAATAGCTGCCGGCGCTTGTTGCGCCGGCGCGGCGGCCTGGGCGGACTCCTTGAGGTTGCCCGCGCCTTCGACTTCGATGCTGATGAGGATGCTGCCCACCGCCATCACTTCACCGGGTTCGCCGCCCAGGGAAATGACCGTGCCGTGCACTGGCGAGGGAATGTCCACCATCGCCTTGTCGGTCATCACGTCCGCCAGGACCTGGTCTTCCACCACCTGATCGCCGACTTTTACGTGCCACTGCGCCAGTTCCACTTCCGCGATGCCTTCGCCGATGTCCGGCATCTTGATAACGTGCGTGCCCATTCAGACCTCCATGACCCGTTGCAGCGCCGCGCCCACTCGGGACGGCCCTGGGAAATATGCCCACTCCTGCGCGTGGGGATACGGCGTATCCCAACCGGTGACGCGCTCGATCGGGGCTTCCAGGTGGTGGAAGCAGTGTTCCTGCACCAGCGACACCAGCTCGGCGCCGAAACCGCAGGTGCGGGTCGCTTCGTGTACTACCACGCAACGGCCGGTCTTCTTCACCGACTTGACGATGGTGTCCAGGTCCAGCGGCCACAGGCTGCGCAGGTCGATGACCTCGGCGTCGATGCCGGTTTCCTCGGCCGCCACTTGCGACACATAGACGGTGGTGCCGTAGGTGAGGACGGTGACGTCCTTGCCTGGGCGGGCGATGGCTGCCACATCCAGCGGCACCTTGTAGTAGCCGTCCGGCACCTGGGCCGCCGGGTGTTTCGACCACGGAGTCACCGGGCGGTCGTGGTGGCCATCGAACGGGCCGTTGTACAGGCGCTTGGGTTCGAGAAAGATCACCGGGTCATCGTTTTCGATGGAGGCGATCAGCAGGCCCTTGGCGTCGTAGGGGTTGGACGGCATCACGGTGCGCAGGCCGCAGACCTGGGTGAACATCGCCTCGATGCTCTGGCTGTGGGTCTGGCCACCGTAGATGCCGCCACCGCAGGGCATGCGCAGGGTCATGGGCGCGGTGAACTGGCCGGCGGAGCGATAACGCAGACGCGCGGCTTCGGAAATGATCTGGTCCGAGGCTGGGTAGACGTAGTCGGCGAACTGGATTTCCGCCACCGGGCGCAGGCCGTAGGCGCCCATGCCGATGGCCGCGCCGACGATGCCGCTTTCCGAGATCGGTGCGTCGAACACCCGCGAGGTGCCGTACTTGGCCTGCAGGCCCTCGGTGCAGCGGAACACGCCGCCGAAGTAACCGACGTCCTGGCCGAACACCACCACGTTGTCGTCACGCTCGAGCATCACATCCATGGCCGAGCGCAGGGCCTGGATCATGGTCATGGTGGTGGTGGTCATGGCGGTTTCCAGCTGGATATTGTTGTTGTGATCGTTCATGTCAGACCCCCAGTTCCTGGCGTTGACGTTTCAGGTGCTCGGGCATGTCCTTGTAGACGTCCTCGAACATGGTCGCGGCGCTGGGAATCTGGCCGCCGGCGAGGGTGCCGTACTGCTCGGCTTCCTTCTGCGCGGCGATGACCTGGGCTTCGAGCTCGGCACTGACTGCGGCGTGTTCCTCTTCGGACCACTGGCCGATCTTGATCAGGTGCTGCTTGAGGCGGGCAATCGGATCGCCCAGGGGAAAGTGGCTCCAGTCGTCGGCCGGACGGTACTTCGACGGGTCGTCGGAAGTGGAGTGCGGGCCGGCGCGGTAGGTGACCCACTCGATCAGGGTCGGGCCGAGGTTGCGCCGGGCGCGTTCGGCGGCCCAGCGCGAGGCGGCGTAGACCGCGATGAAATCGTTGCCGTCGACCCGCAGGGAAGCGATGCCGCAGCCCACGCCGCGTCCGGCGAAGGTGGTGGCTTCACCGCCGGCAATGGCCTGGAAGGTGGAGATCGCCCACTGGTTGTTGACCACGTTGAGGATCACCGGCGCGCGATACACGTGGGCGAAGGTCAGGGCGGTGTGGAAGTCCGATTCGGCGGTGGCGCCGTCGCCGATCCAGGCCGAGGCGATCTTGGTATCGCCCTTGATGGCCGAGGCCATGCCCCAGCCCACGCCCTGCACGAACTGGGTCGCCAGGTTGCCGGAGATGGTGAAGAACCCGGATTCCTTCACCGAGTACATGATTGGCAGCTGGCGTCCCTTGAGCGGATCGCGCTCGTTGGACAGCAGTTGGCAGATCATTTCCACCAGCGGCACTTCCCGGGCCATCAGGATGCTTTGCTGGCGGTAGGTGGGGAAGCACATGTCGTCGATGTTCAGGGCCAGGGCCTGGGCGCTGCCGATGGCTTCTTCGCCCAGGCTCTGCATGTAGAAGGACATCTTCTTCTGGCGCTGGGCCACCACCATGCGGTTGTCGAAGATCCGCGTCTTGAGCATGGCGCGCATGCCCTTGCGCAGGATCTCCAGCGGCACGTCGTCAGCCCAGTCACCCAGGGCGTTGCCCTGATCGTCGAGCACACGGATCAGGCCGCGGGCCAGGTCGGCGCAGTCGGCAGGTTCGATATCGATGGGAGGTTTGCGGGCCAGGCCGGCGTCGTTCAGACGCAGGTAGGTGAAGTCGGTCTTGCAGCCGGGACGGCCCGAGGGTTCGGGAACGTGCAGGCGTAGCGGTGCATACGCTGTGGTCATGGCTTTCTACGCTCGATCTTGTGGATTTCTTGTAATTGGGCGCGCTAGCTGACAGTCATTCCCTGGGTAAGGGAAATCTTGTCCTACAAACATCATAGGCCGGGCGTAGAAGAATATTTATCTCTGTTTCATTGCGCTGGAAGTTATTTGCAGATAAAAAATCTGCATAAACATAAAAAACAGGTTGTTTTGTCTCATGCGCAAACTGGATCGTACCGACATCGGCATTCTCAACAGTCTTCAGGAGAATGCTCGCATCACCAACGCCGACCTCGCCCGTTCGGTGAACCTTTCGCCCACGCCGTGCTTCAACCGGGTCAAGGCCATGGAGGAGCTGGGGTTGATCCGCGAGCAGGTGACCCTGCTGGATGCCGACCTCTTGGGGCTGCACGTCAACGTGTTCATTCACGTCAGCCTGGAGAAGCAGGTGGAAGAGGCCTTGCAGCACTTCGAAGAGGCCATCGCCGACCGCCCGGAAGTCATGGAGTGCTACCTGATGGCCGGCGACCCGGACTACCTGATCCGCGTGCTGGTGCCCACCATCCAGTCCCTGGAACGCTTCATGATGGACTTTCTGACCAAGGTGCCCGGGGTGGCCAATATCCGCTCCAGCTTCGCCCTCAAGCAGGTGCGCTACAAGACCGCGCTGCCACTGCCAGCCAACGGCCTGACCCTGGGCACCTGAGGGTCAGGCGGGGACTCCGCTCCAGAGCCGATCCAGGTTCTTGAACTCCCAGTCTTCCGGGGCTTCGCGAGCGACGATGCGATCCTGGCCGTGGATCTTGGCCAGGTCGACCACGTTCTGTTCCAGTGGCAGGTTGGAGCGGGTGGAGAAGAACACCCGGACCTTGGGCGTCAGCAACGACTTGGGGTTTTGTTCGATCACCACCGCCAGGCGCCCGCTCTTCAGGCGCACCAGGGCCCCAACGGGGTAGATGCCCACGCTCTTGACGAAGGCCTGGAACACCCGCTGATCGAAATGACCTTTCCAGGTGGACATGCGCTGGATCGCTTCGGCCGGGTCCCAGCCACGGTTGTAGGGACGATTGGAGGTCACCGCGTCGTACACATCGCAGACCGCGCCCATCTGCGCGAACAGGCTGATCTGGTTGCCGGCCAGACGGTGCGGATAGCCGGAGCCGTCGGCCTTTTCGTGGTGATGCAGGCACACATCCAGAACCAGCGCATCCACATCGGGGCTTTGACGCAGGATCGCGCCACCGGCTTCGGGGTGCAGCTTGACCCGTTCGAACTCAGTGTCCGAGAGCTTTTGCGGCTTGTTGAGAATGCTGTCGGGGATGGTCAGCTTGCCCACGTCATGCAGCAATCCGGCAATGCCTGCCAGGCGGATATAGTCCTCCGACAAGCCCAATTGCCGCGCGGTGGCCAGCATCAGCGCACAGACCGCCACTGAATGCATGTAGGTGTAGTCATCGGCGTTCTTGAGCCGCGCCAGACTGATCAGCGCATCGGGATGACGCAGCAGCGACTGGCCGATCTGCAGCACCAGATCCTCGGCTTGCTGCATCTCCAGGGCCTGGCCCATGCGCACTTCCTGGAACATCGCCGTCACCGCCTTGCGCGAGTAGGCGCAGAGCTTTAGGGCGCGCTGCACTTCCTCATCCATGCTGGCCCGGGGCGTGGCAGCGGTGGCCGGCTGTGAGGTCGGCGGCAGGTCCGGCGTGGCGGTTGCACTGGCCTCGGGCAGGTCGCCACCTTTGCTGGTGTCGATCCACAGGCTGCTGAGGTTGGAGCTTCGCAGGCGTTGCAGGTCGGCATGGCTGTCAAGAACAAAGCCAGCCTTCCAGAAAGAGTGGTCCAGCCAGGAGCCACAGAACTGATGGATGTACATGCCCATCTGCAACTGATGGATCGAAATCAGTTTCAGCATCAACAACACTCCCTTTCAGGCCGTCGGCCATTGCCGGCCATCTGGCTCCTACAGACCCGTGTAGGAGCCGGATGGCCGGCTAACAGCGCCAGCGCTTTTCTCTACCTGACGTCTTACCGGGCCTGGGCCCGTCTCACAGGGAGAAGCGTGCCACCAGTTTGTTCAGGCTCACCGCCAGGGACGACAGTTCACTGCTGGCAATGGACGTCTGGCTGGCGGCAGACGAGCTTTGCAGCGACAAGTCGCGGATGCTCATCAGGTTCTGGTCCACCGAGCGTGCCACCTGGGCCTGTTCCTCCGAGGCGGTGGCGATCATCAGGTTGCGTTCGTTGATCTCGCTGATGGCCTGGGCGATATGGCCGATGGCGGCGCCGGCCTCGTGGGCGATGGCCAGGGTCTGGCTGGCATCCTCGCTGCTTTGCTGCATCGACAGCATGGCCTTGCTCGAACCGTTCTGGACGCCCTGGATCATCTGCTCGATCTCCTGGGTCGAGAGCTGGGTACGGTGGGCCAGGGCCCGCACTTCATCGGCCACTACAGCAAAGCCGCGGCCTTGCTCGCCGGCCCGAGCGGCCTCGATGGCCGCGTTGAGGGCCAGCAGGTTGGTCTGCTCGGCAATGGCGCGGATCACGTCCAGGACCTTGCTGATGTCCTGGGCCTGCTGGGCCAGGCCGGCCATTTCCACCCGGGTGTTTTCCACGGTGCCGGTGAGCTTCTCGATGGAGTGGATGGTCTGCTCGACCCGCTCCTTGCCCAGCCCGGCGGAGCGCTCGGATTCCTGGGTCGACTGCGAGGCGGACACCGCGTTGCGCGCCACTTCCTCCACCGCGGCGGTCATTTCGTTGACTGCGGTGGCGGCCTGATCGGTCTCCATGCTCTGTTGCTGGATGCCGGCGTTGGACTCGCGGGTAATGGCGCTCATTTCCTCGGCGGCGGAGGCCAGCTGGGTCGAGGAATCGGCAATTTGGCGGATGGTCGACTTCAGGTTGTCGAGCATGGACTGGGTGGATTTCTGCAGGTCGGTGAGTTCGTCCTGGCCGCTGACTTCCACTTGGGTTCGCAGGTCGCCCTCGGCGATTTTGCGCGTGGTGGCCAGCAGCGATTGCACCGGGCGGGTGATGCTGCGGGTGAACAGGGTGGCGATGAGCACGGTCAGGACAATCGCCAGGACGATGATCAGCGAGGTCAGGGTCAGGCCACTGTCAAACTGATGGTCGGCCAGGGTCGCCGAGTGCGCGGCACCGCTCTCGTTGATCGCGATCAGGGCTTCGATGGCGCTTTGCAAGGCATTGGCCAGGGGCACCGTGACCTGATTGATGTAGTCACTGCTCTGCTGTGGGGTGTTGGTCTTGCTGGCATCGATCAGCACCGCCAGCTTGTCCAGGTAGTCCTGGGCGCCGCGCTTGACCTGATCAAAGGCGGTTTTCTCTTCGGCGCTGGACACCAGCGGCTCGTAGTCCTTGACGGCCTGGGCCAGGGTGGCTTTCAGGCTACCCAGCTTGTCCAGGGATGCGCCTTTCTGGACTTCGCTTTCAGTGGCGTAGTGCAGGGCCTCCAGGCGCACACGCAAGGTGGAAGATTCGATTTTCGTGGCTTGCCTGACGCTGGGCAGCCAATTGCTTCGCAGGTCCAGTGCAGCATCGTGAATCTGTCCCATTCTCCACAGCGCCAGTCCCCCCAGACCGACCACTAGCACACAGATAGCGCCAAAACTCAGGAGCGCCCTGGACGTCAGTTTCAAGTTTCTTGTCACCATACAGGCACCTTGCAGGTTGGAGTGATACCGCCAATTTCTTTTCGACTCCTTGTCGCCCTGATAGCACTGTGACTCCAAAGAGATGAAAAATCTGTAGGGATGTAAAAATATTTCTTTGCGTCCAGCGGGCTTCAACCTAGCGTCGCCGCAAGGGCGGGCAACCCCGCGGCTTGACCTTTATCAACGCGCTTTTGGCGGTTTTGTAGCAAGCTTGGCGCCTCTCCAATTGCAAAGGAAAAGGCCCATGACTACGCCTCTGACACCGGCGCCCGCGGCCAAGGCAGTACTACCGATTGGATTGCTGATCGCCGTGCTGGCCATGATCGGGGTGCTGTTTCTGCCACTGCCCGCCGACCTGCCGGTGGCCGGCCAGCGGATGCTGGCGATCCTCGCCTTCGCGGTGGTGGTGTGGATCAGCGAAGCGGTGTCCTACGAGGCCAGCGCGATCATGATCACCGCACTGATGGCGTTCCTGATTGGCACCGCGCCGACCCTGCAGGACCCGACCCAGGTCTATGGCAGCTCGGCGGCCATCAGTCTGGCGCTGACCGGGTTCTCCAATTCGGCCCTGGCCCTGGTGGCCGGTGCCTTGTTCATCGCCGCCGCCATGACCCACACCGGCCTCGACCGGCGCATCGCCCTGGTGACCCTGACCCGGGTCGGCACCAGCACCCGGCGCATCCTCATCGGTGCCATTGCCGTGACCATCCTGCTCAGCCTGCTGGTGCCCAGCGCCACGGCCCGCAGTGCCTGCGTGGTGCCGATCATGATGGGGGTGATCGCCGCGTTCGGCGTCGACAAGCGCTCCAATATCGCCGCCGGGCTGATGATCGTGGTCGCCCAGGGCACCAGCATCTGGAACGTCGGCATCCAGACCGCCGCGGCGCAGAACCTGCTGACCGTGGGCTTCATGGACAAGATGCTCGGCCAGCGCGTGGCCTGGCTCGACTGGCTGATCGCCGGGGCGCCCTGGGCGCTGATCATGTCCCTGGTGCTGCTGTGGCTGGTGCTGAAACTGCTGCCGCCGGAAACCGACAGCATCCCCGGCGGCAAGGAAGCGGTGGCCCAGTCCCTGGTGGACATCGGGCCCATGACCGGGCCGCAGAAGCGCCTGCTGGCGGTGTCGCTGCTGCTGCTTTTGGCCTGGTCCACCGAAGGCAAGCTGCACCCCTTCGACACCACGACCACCACCTACGCCGGGCTGGTGATCCTGCTGCTGCCGCGGATCGGCATCATGACCTGGAAGGACGTGCAGTCGCGCATTCCCTGGGGCACGGTGATCGTCTTCGGGGTCGGCATCAGCCTCGGTTCGGCGCTGCTCAGCACCCAGGCCGGGCAATGGCTGGGCGGGCAGGTGGTGGCCCACACCGGCCTGGACCAGGTCGGGCCTTTGGCGGTGTTCGCGATTCTCGCGGCGTTCCTGATCCTCATTCACCTGGGGTTCGCCAGTGCCACGGCCCTGACCTCGGCCTTGCTGCCGATCCTGATTGCCGTGCTGCAAACCCTGCCGGGCGAGTTCAGCCGCCTGGGCATGACCATGCTCCTGGGCTTTGTCGTCAGCTACGGTTTCATCCTGCCGATCAACGCGCCGCAGAACATGGTCTGCCTGGGTACCGAGACCTTCAATGCCCGGCAGTTCGCCAAGGTCGGGCTGCTGGTGACGCTGATCGGCTACCTGTTGATGCTGGTGTTCGCCATGACCTGGTGGAAATGGCTGGGCTGGATGTAGAGCCCTTCACAGTGACCCGCTGAACACCCGGGTCACGCTGCCGGCCAGGCGCACCTTGCCCTGGCCGTCCCAGCTCACCGTCACCGGCCCGCCGTCGCACAGCACCTGCACCGGGCTGTCGAGCAAGCCACGACGGATGCCATTGACCGCCGCCGCGCAGGAACAGGAACCGGAGCCCAGGGGGATGGCGCCATGGCGCTCCCAGATGCGCAGGCGGATGGTCTGGCGGTCGATCACCTGGATGAAGTGCACATTGGTCTTGTGTGGAAACAGCGGGTCGCTCTCGATCGTGGGACCCAGGGCGGCAACGTCCAGTTGCTCCAGATCGTCGACGAAAAAACTGCAATGGGGGTTGCCCATGCTGCATGCCGCCGGTGTTCCTGGCAGCGGCAGGTGCAGGCTGTCCAGCTCTCGGGCCAGGGGGACGTCCCGCCAGTCGAACGATGGTCGGCCCATTTCCACGGACACCGACTGATCCTCAAGACGCAGGCAGTGCTGCAGGCCGCGGGCGGTTGTCAGCTGCACCGAGGTGGCACCGCTTTCCTCCATCAGCAGGTCGGCGGCGCCGCGGGTGGCGCTGCCGCAGGTGTTCAGGCTGGAACCATCGGCGTTGAAGAAGGTCAGTTGCGCCGCGCTCTCGTGGCAATCGCCGAGCACCACCAACTGATTGAAACCAATGCCGCGTCGGCGATCGCCCAGGGCCTTGGCCAGCTCGCGGGTGATCGGGTTGTCGCGGCCACGGGCATCGATCAGCACGAAGTCGTCGCCATTGGCGTGCATCTTGACAAAGTTCAGCGGCATGCGAGCTCCGATGGGCGAGGGCAGGCGGCGCCCGCTTCGACGGGCGCCAGCGAGGGCAGGATTGCGAAAAAACGCCACCGGCGCCAGCGCCTTAAAATAAAATTCATCCTGCAAGCCTGGGCATTGCCTGGACGGTGGGATTTTCCGGCACACTGCCGGAGCACCGCGAACATCGCCGGGCGCTGCAACAGCGACCGGCACAGCACAAGGTCACGGCATGGATCACTACGCCCCGCGCAACTGGCAGCCCCACGAAAAGCCCAGCTTGCCCGGTTCCCCCTCGACACCGCTGCACCCCGGCCACAAGCGCCTGGCCTATGCCCTGGTGGGCTTGCTGGTGGCGATCACCGGCGGCCTGGGCAACTCGCTGGTGATCGCCAACCTGCCGTACCTGCAAGGCGCGCTGGGGGCGACCACCGCGGAAATGGCCTGGCTGCCGGCCGCCTACGTGATGACCAATGTGTCGATGAACCTGCTGCTGGTGAAGTTTCGCCAGCAGTTCGGCCTGCGCGCCTTCACCGAAGTGTTCCTGGTGCTTTATGCCCTGGTGACCTTCGGCCACCTGTTCGTCAACGACCTGAGTTCGGCCATCGCCGTGCGCGCGGCCCATGGCATGGTCGGCGCCGCGCTCAGCTCCCTGGGGCTGTACTACATGGTCCAGGCCTTCCCGGCGAAATGGCGGCTCAAGGCCCTGGTGCTGGGGCTGGGCACCTCGCAGCTGGCCTTGCCCCTGGCCCGGCTGTTTTCCGAGGACCTGCTGCAGATCGCCGAATGGCGCGGCCTGTACCTGTTCGAACTGGGCCTGGCGCTGACCTCCCTGGGCTGCGTGTTCCTGCTCAAGCTGCCGCCGGGGGACCGTTTTCGCACCTTCGAGAAACTCGACTTCCTGACCTTCGCTTTGCTGGCCACAGGCGTTGCCCTGCTGTGCGCGGTGCTATCGCTGGGGCGCATCGACTGGTGGCTGGAAGCGCCGTGGATCGGCTACGCCAGTGCCGGCTCCATCGTGCTGATCCTGGCCGGGCTGTGCATCGAACATAACCGCAGCAACCCGATGCTGATGACCCGCTGGCTGGGCAGCGGGGCGATGATCCGCCTGGCCCTGGCGGTGATCCTGATTCGCATGGTGCTGTCGGAACAGTCCACCGGCGCCGTGGGCTTTCTCCAGGCGTTGAACATGAGCAGCGAGCAGATGCGCCTGCTCTACGGGGTGATGCTGCTGGGCAGCATCGCCGGGCTGGCCACCAGCGCGCTGACCATCAACCCGGCGCATCTGTTGATGCCGCTGGTCATTTCCCTGGCGCTGATGGCCGTGGGCTCGGTGATGGACAGTTTCTCCAGCAACCTCACGCGCCCGGCCAACATGTACCTCAGCCAGTTCCTCCTGGCCTTTGGCGGCACCTTCTTTCTCGGCCCGACCATGGTCCTGGGCACCCGCAATGTGCTGACCAACCCGCGCAATCTGGTCAGCTTCTCGGTGCTGTTCGGCATCTGCCAGAACCTCGGCGGGCTGATCGGCTCGGCCTTGCTCGGCACCTTCCAGATCGTGCGCGAGAAGTACCATTCCAGCCACATCGTCGAGCAATTGACCCTGCTCGATCCCCAGGTCCTGGCCCGGGTGCAGAGCGGCGCGGCGGCCTACGGCAAGGTCATCGCCGACCCGGACCTGCGCACCCTGCAAGGCATTCGCAGCCTGGCCAGTGCGGCCACCCGCGAGGCCAACGTGCTGGCTTATAACGATGTATTCATGCTGATCGCGGTGATTGCCGTACTCACCATGCTCTGGATATTCATCCGCAGCCTGTGGCTGATGAGCACGACCCGAGCGGTCGCGCCCGCGGCTCCCGTTCAACAAAGTGGTGCCCCAACTTCATGAGCGAAACCGTCAACCCCACCACCAATGCCATCGCCTCGACTCCCGAGCCCAACGGCCCGCCGAGTGTTCCGGCGACCGAGCCGCGCCCGCTGGCGGTGCGCATCCTCTCATCCCTGGGCTTTGCCGCCATCGCCATCGTCGGTGTGCTGATCGTGCTCTATGCCTGGCAGCTGCCGCCGTTTTCCAGCGCCATCGAAAGCACCGAGAACGCCCTGGTGCGCGGGCAGGTGACCATCATCGGCCCGCAGCTCAGCGGCTATGTGTTCGAGGTGCCGGTGCAGGACTTCCAGCAGGTCAAGGCCGGCGATCTGCTGGTGCGCCTCGACGACCGCATCTATCGCCAGCGCCTGGACCAGTCCCTGGCGCAACTGGCGGTGCAGAAGGCAGCCCTGGCCAATGCCCTGCAGCAACGCAACAGCGCCGAAGCCACGATCAAGCTGCGCCAGGCCGCTCTGGTCGACAGCCAGGCCCAGGCGCGCAAGAGCGCGGCCGACCTGCAACGCAACCAGGCACTGATTGCCGACGGTTCGGTGTCCCAGCGTGAGCTGGACGTGACCCGCGCGGCCAATGCCCAGACCGTCGCCGCCGTGGCCCAGGCCCAGGCGCAACTGGACATCGCCCGCCAGGACCTGCAGACGGTGATCGTCAACCGCGGCTCCCTGGAAGCGGCGGTGGCCAGCGCCGAAGCCGCGGTGGAGCTGGCGCGCATCGACCTGTCCAACACCCGCATCCTCGCGCCCCGCGACGGGCAACTGGGGCAGATCGGCGTGCGCCTGGGGGCTTACGTCAACTCCGGAGCCCAGCTCATGGCCCTGGTGCCGAACCAACTGTGGGTGATGGCCAACATGAAGGAAACCCAGATGGACAATGTGCGGGTCGGGCAGCCGGTGAGTTTTACCGTGGACGCCCTGAACCACCGCACCTTCAGCGGCAAGGTGCAGCGGATTTCCCCGGCTACCGGTTCCGAATTCGCCTTGTTGCAGGCCGACAACGCCACCGGCAACTTCGTCAAGATTGCCCAGCGCGTCCCGGTGCGGATCAGCGTCGACCCGGATCAGCCAGAGCTTGAGCGCCTGCGCCCCGGATTGTCGGTGGTGGTCAGCATCGACACCTCCGTCACGCCTTGATCCCTCTCGCCGCGGATCCTCTGTAGCCGCTGCCGCAGGCTGCGACCGGCTGCGCAGCAGACGCCAAGGATGGCGCCCCACCGCAATGCTCAAGACCAGGGGGGGAGGCCTTGAGATCGCTGAAGGTCCTGCGGACCTTTTCGCAGCCTGCGGCAGCGGCTACAGGGGCGCGGTGCGCGGGAGGTTATGCCGCCTGCATCGGCGGCAAGGTGCCCAGCAACGACACGGCGGCCACCGCCGCCACGCCCAGCAACCACTCCACCAGCACGCTGCTGCGCAGGCTCGACAGGCGCTGGTCGCAGCCGCGGATGCGCAGGCGGTTGAACAGCGCCAGCCCGAGCATGCCCGCCACCAGCAGCACCTTGATCAGCAGGATCAGGGCAAAGCCGCTGAACAATGGGCTTGGCCACCACTGTCCGGTGAGCACCCGGACGTTGATCAGGCCGGTGATCAGCAAGCCGCTTACCAGCCCGTAACCCACGCCGCTGAAGCGCTTTAACAAGGGTTCGACAGACAGGCTCGCGGGTTGGCGCAACACCAGCAACAACACCAGCAAACCCCCCAACCAGATGGCGACACAGCTTAAGTGCACGATCTGATTGAGGATCAGCATCTGCCCCTGCAGCCCATCAAGCATGGCGCCGTGACCCACCGGAGCCAGGGTTGCCAGGAGCAGGGCACCGAGCCCCAGTTGTAGTGACAGGTGTCGGCCCAGTGGGGTCAGCAGCAACCCCAGCAACAAGAGGTTGAGCAGCAGGTGCCAGGTCCAGATCTGGCCGAAGAAGGTCTTGCCCAGTACCAACCCCACAGTTGCCGGGTCCAGCGCCGCCGGCCAGGAGCCGGCCATGCTGGCGGTGATCAGCAGCAGCCAGCACAGGCCACTGCAAAGGCCGATCAGCGTCAACCAGCGGCTGAGCCGGTCGAGCTGTCGATGCACGGCGCCATGGCCGTTGTGCGCGGCATCTCGGCCCAGCAACAACGGGCGAAACACCCAGGCGCCGACCAGGGTCAACACCACCGCAAAGTGCACAAAGCGGCACAGCACCAGCCATGACGCCATGGCTTACGGGCTCACCTTGAAGCTGTAGCTGCCTTCGCTCTTGTGGGTGTCCACCGACACCGCGTGCCACTCCACCTTGTACTCGCCAGCGCGCAGCGGCGTGGCGGCGGGGGTGACCACCAGGGTTTTCTTGTCCGTACCTTCGGTGGCCAGGCTTTTCACTTCGAGGGGGGCACCGTCCTTGCTGATCGTCACTTGAGTGAAGGCCGCTTCCACGCCTTCGCTGAACATCAGGCGCAGTTCGTTGGGCGCAACCACGCTGCTGTTGGCCGCCGGGGTCGAGCCTTTCAGGTGGGCGTGGGCGAATACCGAGGAGGCGCCCAGCAGCGAGGCGAGCAGGGCGGTGGTGGTGAAGAGGTTTTTCAGTGACATGAGAGGGTTACCTTTATATAGAGGGCAGGGGCTCAACGATCGCGCAACTGCATGTGGATGATCGGAAACGGCCGGCCTTCGCCATCGGTTTCCGAGCGGCCGCAGTCGACGAAGCCGTAGTGACGGTAAAAGCCATGGGCCTGTGGGTTCTGTTCATTGACGTCGACCTTAAGGCCCGGACGGCGTACATGATCCAGCAGCCGGCGACCGATGCCCTGGCCGCGTTGGGCCGGTTCGATGAACAGCATCTGAACGGTGTCGTCGCTGGTGGCGATAAAACCGCCGGGGCTGGCGTCGGGGTTGTCCCAGACCCAGGTTTCAAGGGCCGGCAGGTAGCTGTCGCGTACCAGCGGGTACAGGCGCTGGATATCGTCTTCGGCAATAAAGTCATGGGTGGCGCGGACCGAACGCTCCCAGAGCGCGGTCAGCAGGGCGTCGTCCGCAGCGACGCGAGGGCGAATCTTCATGGGGGTATTCCATCGGTAACAGGACAGATGGCCGGCGATGGGGCAGGGCCGGCACTCGGGCAGAGACCTGTATGCCCGTGTCGCGAATTAACGCCTGGACGGAGCACCGCAGTGGCTGCTGCAAATGAGCGGGAGGCCGATCCTACCCAATACGTGCGGGCGGCGAAAGACCCATCCAGGCCCGCAATGTCGCAGGCCTGACAGCTCCCCGCAGGGCGCGGGCGGATGCTAGTCTTGCCGCAGACTGTTTTCGTAGGAGCCCTCATGGGCAATCACAAGATCGAGATTCGTCGCAGCAACGTGGAAAAGATCCTCCTGGCGGCCGAGAAAATCTTCGCCGAAAAAGGTTATGCCGGGACCGCCATGGCCGACATCGCCGAAGAAGTGCAACTGCCGCGCTCCAACCTGCATTACTACTTCAGTACCAAGAACGAGCTGTACAGCGCCGTGCTCATGGACCTGCTGGACCTGTGGAAGCAGGACGCCCTGTGCTTTGAAATGTTCGACGATCCGCGGGTGGTGCTCAGCAGCTACATCCGCGCCAAGATGCAGCATTCGCGCAGCCGGCCTTATGGCTCCAAGGTCTGGGCCAACGAGATCATCCATGGCGCGCCGACCCTGGGCGAGGCATTGGATGCCAGCCTGTACGACTGGGCGAAGATGAAGGAAGCGAAGATCCGCCAATGGGTCGAGGCTGGACGGATCCTGCCGGTGGAACCGTCGAGCCTGCTGTACATGATCTGGGCCTCGACCCAGCATTACGCCGACTTCGACCACCAGGTGATGATCCTCAATGACCACCAGCCGCTGTCGGACCTGCAATTCGAACGCGCGGTGCAGACTGTTACCAGCGTCATCCTGCGGGGCATCGGCCTGGAGCCCTGAGCAACACGCGAAGTTGCAATCCCTGTTGACCTCAAGAACGCCGCGAGCGTACCGCTCGTTCGCAGCCTGCGGCAGCGGCTACACGAAAACCCCCGACCCTCGCAATTCCTGTAGCCGCTGCCGAGCCTGCGAGGCTGCGAAAAGGCCCACAGGGCCTTGCTTGACGGTCTCCCGCCAATCCTTTGCTGGCCTCAATAACGCCGCGAGCGTACCGCTCGTTCGCAGTCTGCGGCAGCGGCTACAAGTGGTGCGGTGTTACACGGCTTCGCGGTAGGGGTTGCGCGGGTCGTGCAGCCAGTCGAGGAAGGGCTTGCCCGTGTCCTGGGGCACCATTTCGATGCAGTCCTGCACCGGGCAGGTGATCTGGCACAGGTTGCAGCCCACGCACTCGTCGTCGATCACTTCGTATTTATGGGTGCCGTCGGCCTGCCTGAGGCTGGCAATCGCTTGGTGCGAGGTGTCTTCGCAGGCGATATGGCAGCGGCCGCAACCAATGCACGCCTGCTGGTCGATCTTGGCGATCACCTGGTAGTTGATGTCCAGGTACTTCCAGTCGGTGGTGTTGCCCACCGCGCGCCCGGAGAAGTCCTGCAGGCTGTGGTAGCCCTGGCTGTCCATCCACCGCGACAGGCCGTCCTTCATCTCGTCGACGATGCGAAAGCCATGCAGCATCGCCGCCGTGCACACTTGCACCGCACCGCAGCCCAGGGCGACGAACTCCGCCGCATCGCGCCAGTTGCCGATGCCGCCAATGCCGCAGATCGGCAGGCCGCGGGTCTGCGGGTCACGGGCAATCTCGGCCACCATGTTCAGGGCAATCGGCTTGACCGCCGAGCCGCAATAACCGCCGTGGGTGCTCTGGCTGCCCACCATCGGGTGGGCCACCATGCGTTCCAGGTCGACGCTGGTGATGGAGTTGATGGTGTTGATCAGCGACACCGCATCGGCACCGCCGCGATGGGCGGCGCGGGCGGCCATGCGGATGTCGGTGATGTTCGGCGTCAGCTTGACGATCACCGGCAGCGAGCAATAAGTCTTGCACCAGCGAGTCACCTGTTCGACGTACTCCGGCACCTGACCCACCGCCGCGCCCATGCCCCTTTCCGGCATGCCATGGGGGCAGCCGAAGTTCAGCTCGATGCCGTCGCAACCGGTGGCTTCCACCAGGGGCAGGATGGCTTTCCAGGATTCCTCGACGCAGGGCACCATCAGCGACACGATCAAGGCGCGATCCGGCCAGTCCTTCTTCACCTGGGTGATTTCCTTGAGGTTGATCTCCAGGGAGCGGTCGGTGATCAGCTCGATGTTGTTGATGCCCATCACTTCCCGGTTCGGTCCGAAATGCGCGGAATAACGGGACGAGACGTTGACTGCCGCCGGGTCCTCACCCAGGGTTTTCCAGACCACACCACCCCAGCCGGCCTCGAACGCGCGGACCACGTTGTAGGCCTTGTCGGTGGGCGGCGCGGAGGCCAGCCAGAACGGATTGGGGGCTTTGATACCGGCGAAGACAATCGACAAATCGGCCATTTACGCAGCCTCCACATTGAGCATGAGTTGGGCATGCATGGC
Organism: Pseudomonas sp. B21-059; assembly: GCF_026016285.1. NCBI lineage: Bacteria > Pseudomonadati > Pseudomonadota > Gammaproteobacteria > Pseudomonadales > Pseudomonadaceae > Pseudomonas > Pseudomonas sp. B21-059. The sequence goes on from NZ_CP087201.1 coordinate 2,839,862, forward strand.
TTCTGCGGCCAGCTTGCCGTGTTGCACTGCCTGCACGGTCAGGTCCTGGCCGAGGCTGACGCAATCGCCGCCGGCGTAGACCCCGGGAATGCTGGTGCGCAGCTGTTCGTCCACCTGGATACGTTCCCCGCAACGCTGCAGTTCCCGCGCCAGTGGATCGGCCAGGGCGCCGCCGTCGAACGACTGGCCGATGGCCTTGAAGATCGCGTCGGCCGCCAGCTCGAAGGTTTCCCCGGTGTGTTGCAAACGGCCTTCGTGCATGTGGGTGCGGGCGAAGCGCATGCCGCGCACCCGGCCCTGGTCATCCAGCAGCACGTCTTGCGGTGCGGCCCAGGTCAGCAGGCGTACCTGATTGGCCTTGGCGATCTCCTGCTCGTGCGCGGTGGCGCCCATGTCCTCGACGCCCCGGCGGTACACCAGATTGACGTCCCGGGCGCCGAGGCGGGCCATTTGCACGGCCATGTCGATAGCGGTGTTGCCGGCGCCGAGGACGATGCAGCGGTCGGCCAGCGGCAACTGGCTGAGGTCGTCGGCCTGACGCAGTTCGCGGATGTAGTCGGTGGCGGCCAGCAGCCCGGGGGCGTCTTCATGTTCCAGCCCCAGCTGTTTGCTGGCGGCCAGCCCGAGGCCAAGGAACACCGTGTCGAACTCCTGATGCAGTTGGCTTAGGCTCAGGTTGGCGCCGAGTTTGTGCCCGTGGCGGATCTCGATGCCACCAATCCCCAGCAGGAACTCCAGCTCTTGCTGAGCGAAGTCATCCACCAGCTTGTACTTGGCGATTCCATATTCGTTGAGGCCGCCGGCTTTCTCCCGGGCTTCGAAAATCACCACGTCGTGGCCGTGCAGGGCGCTGCGGTGGGCGCAGGACAAACCCGCCGGGCCGGCGCCGACCACGGCGATGCGCTTGCCAGTGGGTGCGGCGCGCTGGAACGGGTGCTCGGTGAAGTGCGCGTTGTCCAGGGCATAGCGTTGCAGCAGGCCGATCAGCACCGGCGCGCACTCCTGGGCGTTGTTGCGCACGCAGGCCTGCTGGCAGAGGATTTCGGTGGGGCAGACCCTTGCGCAACTGCCGCCGAGGATATTGGCCGAGAGAATCTTCTGCGCCGCGCCCTGGACGTTGTCGGTGTGGATATTGCGGATGAACAAAGGAATGTCGATCTCGCTGGGGCAGGCGTTGACGCAGGGCGCGTCGTAGCAATACAGGCAGCGCGAGGCTTCCAGATGGGCCTGGCGGGCGTTGAGCGGCGGCGCCAGATCGCTGAAATGGCCGGCCAGGGTGGCGCCGTCCAGGGTCGGGTGGGGCAAGTGGTTCAAGGTCTTGATCACGGTTTTGGCCTCACGGTTTTTCATCTGCCTCTGACGGGCATGGGTGTTCACGAAACTGCTATCTGTCCTGCCGTCCTGTAGCCGCTGCCGAGCCTGCGAGGCTGCGAAAACGCCCGCAGGGCCTTGCTTGACGGTCTCCTGCCAATCCTCTGCTGGCCTCACGAGCGCCGCGAGCGTACCGCTCGTTCGCAGCCTGCGGCAGCGGCTACACGAAACCACCTGTTCCCCGCACTCCCTGTAGCCGCTGCCGAGCCTGCGAGGCTGCGAAAAGGCCCGCAGGGCCTTGCTTGGCGATCTCCTGCCAGCCCTCTAGTGGCCTCAAGAACGCCGCGAGCGTACCGCTCGTTCGCAGCCTGCGGCAGCGGCTACACAGAGCGTGGATTGGCATTGGGGCCTTGCGTGGTGTTCTTGCGCCGGGATCAGCGTTTGACGGCGGTTGGCTTGTGCTGCTCGGCGCGCTTGCTCAACAGGTCGAACACTGCCGGGTAGGCCGGGCGTTCGATGTAGCGCCCGGCGCCGCGTTCGGCTCGCAGGTCGCCGTCGGCCCACACCAGCTTGCCCTGGCTGATGGTGTGGCTGGGCACGCCGCGCACGGTCTTGCCTTCGAAGATGTTGAAGTCCACCTGCTGGTGGTGGGTCTTGGCGGAGATGGTGCGGCTGCCTTGCGGGTCCCAGAGCACCAGGTCGGCATCGGCGCCGACGCGGATCGCGCCCTTGCGCGGGTAGAGGTTGAAGATCTTCGCGGTGTGGGTGGAGGTCAGGGCCACGAACTCCTGCATCGACAGGCGTCCGCTGTTGACCCCTTCATCCCAGAGCACGGCCATGCGGTCCTCGATGCCGGCGGTGCCGTTGGGGATCTTGCTGAAATCATCGCGGCCGGCGGCTTTCTGCTCGGCGCAGAAGCAGCAGTGGTCGGTGGCGGTGGTGTGCAGGTTGCCCGATTGCAGGCCGTGCCACAGCGCTTCCTGGTGGCCACGAGGGCGGAAGGGTGGGCTCATCACGTAACCGGCGGCGGTCTGCCAGTCCGGTTCGCGGTACACGCTGTCGTCCAGCAGCAGGTGGCCGGCCAGCACTTCACCGTAGACCGGTTGGCCCTTGCTGCGGGCGTAGGTGATTTCGTCCAGCGCCTCTTTGGTCGAGACGTGCACCAGATACAGCGGCGTGCCCAGGGTTTGGGCGATACGGATCGCCCGGCTGGCGGCTTCGCCTTCCACTTGCGAGGGCCGCGACAGCGGGTGGGCTTCTGGCCCGGTGATGCCCTGGGCCAGCAACTTGCGCTGCAGGTGGTACACCAGCTCGCCGTTTTCCGCGTGCACCGTGGGCACCGCGCCCAGTTCCAGGCAGCGCTCGAAGCTGGCCACCAGGGTGTCGTCGGCGGCCATGATGGCGTTCTTGTAGGCCATGAAGTGCTTGAAACTGTTGATGCCGTGGTGCTGTACCAGCTCGGCCATTTCCTCGCGCACCTGCTCGCTCCACCAGGTGATGGCCACGTGGAAGCCGTAGTCGCTGGCGGATTTCTCGGCCCAGCCGCGCCACTGGTGGAAGGCCTCCAGCAACGACTGCTGCGGGTTGGGAATCACGAAGTCGATGATCGAGGTGGTGCCCCCCGCCAGGCCCGCCGCGGTGCCGCTGAAGAAGTCTTCGCTGGCCACGGTGCCCATGAAGGGCAGTTGCATGTGGGTATGGGGATCGATGCCGCCAGGCATCAAGTATTGGCCGCTGCCGTCGAGCACTTCACAGCCGGCGGGAATATCCAGATTGTTGCCGATGGCGCGAATTAGACCGCCTGCGCAGAGTACATCGGCTTTGTAACTTTCATCATGGGTAATAACGGTGGCGCCACGGATCAACAGAGACATTCCGAGTTCCTCGCAGGCATGACCGACTGGTGCCGGTTCTAACTTTTTTATTGAACGCACTGACAACTTAATAATCCTGTCAGCGGTGTCAGGATTAGAAGCTAGCCGGAGTTTAAAGAAACAGCAAGAATATTTTATATAAGCTTATATTCACTTTAACTTGTTGAAAAATAACAATAAAAAACACAAATCCGCAAAATGGTGCGGCTCATCACCATTTTGACGCACTTGACAGGATCGAAAAATAGTCGAGATTTCCTATGTCAAATCAGCTGCTTGAGGAGTCGCGAGAAAGACTAATCGATAACTTGGAAAATTAACGTGCACCGCTTTGGGTCCTGACCAAACGGACAACTTGCCAAACACCCGGCCTGAGTGAGTTGGCAACTAACCGAGGGCTACAAAGTTGGTTGAATAAAACTGAGTGGTATCAGTTGTTTACATGGATTTCGCACACTGTGCAGTAGCGAGTTCGGCCGTAGTTGGCATCTTTATTGATTGCCGCCGCAGATCGCTGGCCAGGAGGGCGGAAGTCGTCAGTTCTCCGGCCATCGTCCGGCGCGCTGTTCCTGAGTGCGCCGGCCTGATGAGCAAAATAATCAGAACAACAGTGGAGCGGCCATGCAACAGATCAGATCCCAGGTGACCGAGCGCGAAGGCTTGTACGAGCTGGACGCCGGCAGCGACGTGCTCGACAGCCCCCGTTACAACCACGACATCGCACCGACCAAGGTCCAGGAACGCACCTGGAACAAATGGCACATCACCGCACTGTGGATCGGCATGTCGATCTGCGTGCCCACCTACACCCTGGGCGGGGTACTGACCGCCTACTTCGGCCTCAGCGTCGGCGAGGCGCTGCTGGCGATCCTGCTGGCCAATATCGTGGTGCTGGTGCCCCTGACCCTCAACGCCTTTGCCGGCACCAAGTACGGCATTCCGTTCCCGGTGCTGCTGCGCTCGTCGTTCGGCATCATCGGCTCCAACGTGCCGTGCCTGATCCGCGCCTTGGTAGCCTGCGGCTGGTTCGGCATCCAGACCATGTTCGGCGGGTTGGCGATCCACCTGTTCCTGGGCTCGATCTTCGAGGGCTGGAAGGCCCTGGGCGGCACCGGCGAGGTGATCGGCTTCATGATCTTCTGGACCCTCAACCTGTGGGTGGTGCTGCGCGGCGCCGAGTCGATCAAGTGGCTGGAAACATTGTCTGCGCCGCTGCTGGTGGCGGTGGGCATCGGGCTGCTGGTGTGGGCCTTGCCCAGTGTGTCGCTGACTGAGTTGCTGGCGATCCCGCCCAAGCGTCCCGAAGGCGCCAGCGTCACCAGTTACTTCATGGCCGGGCTCACCGCCATGGTCGGCTTCTGGGCCACCTTGTCGCTGAACATTCCCGACTTCAGCCGCTACGCGAAAAGCCAGAAGGACCAGATCCTCGGGCAGATCTTCGGTCTGCCGCTGACCATGTTCCTGTTCGCCGCCCTGGGGGTGGTGATGACTGCCGCCTCGGTGAAGCTGGTGGGCGTGACCGTCTCCGACCCGGTGAGCCTGATCGGCCACATCCAGAGCCCGGGCTGGGTAGCCCTGGCCATGGCGCTGATCATCATCGCCACCTTGTCCACCAACACCGCAGCCAATATCGTCTCGCCCACCAATGACTTCCAGAACCTGGCGCCCAAGCTGATCGGCCGCACCACGGCGGTGATCCTCACCGGCCTGGTGGGGCTGGCGCTGATGGGCCACGAGTTGTTGAAAAAGCTCGGCCTGCTGATTTCCGACGTCAGTCTGGAGACGGTGTATTCCAACTGGCTGCTGGGCTACTCCAGCCTGCTGGGGCCGATCGCCGGGATCATGGTGGTGGACTATTTCCTGATCAAGAAACAGCGCCTGGACCTGGCCGGCCTGTACCGCGACGACGTCTACCCGGCGTGGAACTGGCACGGTTTCATCGCCTTTGGCGTACCGGTGGCCCTGACCCTGATGTCCCTGGGCAGCAGCGCCTTCAACTGGTTCTACAGCTACGGCTGGTTCACCGGTTCGGCCCTGGGCGGGTTGATCTACTACGGCCTGTGCACCTGGCGCAGCACCCAGGTGGCGACCGCCAAGACCCCAACATGAACACCCAGCCAGCGCTTACGTGCTCACCACATACGCGCGGTTTTTTGTAGGCGCTGGCTTGCCAGCGAAGGCGTCGGCACGGGCGACGCACATCTTGCGCGCCCCTTCGCCGGCAAGCGCAACACCGCCCGGCCTGCTCCTATCGATTGTTGCTAGGCCGTTATCCCGGGTGATTGCGTCACGCATCCCCGACAAAATCAGAAGAAATGCCTGAGGAGATCACCATGAACGCTGCCGTCGAGGTTCTGCAATCCAGCCATCAGCACATCAACCGCGACCGTCTGTGGCAGTCGCTCATGGCGCTGGCCCAGCTCGGCGCCACGGTCAAGGGTGGGGTCTGCCGTCTGGCCCTGACCGACCTCGACCGCCAGGCCCGGGATTTGTTCGTGAAGTGGTGCGAGGAGGCCGGTTGCACGGTCACGGTGGACGCTATCGGCAACATCTTCGCCCGCCGCCCCGGGCGCAATCCGCACCTGCCACCGGTGATGACCGGCAGCCATATCGACACCCAGCCCACTGGCGGCAAGTTCGATGGCTGCTTCGGCGTGTTGGCCGGGGTCGAGGTGCTGCGCACCCTCAATGACCTCAAACTGGAAACCGAAGCGCCCCTGGAAGTGGTGGTGTGGACCAACGAAGAGGGTTCGCGCTTCCCACCGTGCATGATGGGCTCCGGGGTGTTCGCCGAGAAATTCACCCTGGAGGACACCCTGGCCAAGACCGATGTCGAGGGCATCAGCGTCGGCGAGGCGTTGAATGCCATCGGCTACGCCGGCACGCGCCCGGTCAGCGGGCATCCGGTGGGCGCCTATTTTGAAGCGCATATCGAGCAAGGCCCGATCCTGGAGGACGAGCGCAAGACCATAGGCATTGTGCTCGGCGCCCTCGGCCAGAAGTGGTTCGACCTCAAGCTGCGCGGTGTCGAAGCCCACGCCGGCCCGACCCCCATGCACCTGCGCAAGGACGCCCTGGTGGGCGCCGCGGCCGTGGTCGCCGCGGTCAACCGCGCCGCCCTCGGCCACCAGCCCCACGCCTGTGGCACCGTCGGCTGCCTGCAAGCCTACCCGGGCTCGCGCAACGTGATTCCGGGCGAGGTGCGCATGACCCTGGACTTCCGCCACCTGGAGCCGGCGCGCCTGGATTCGATGATTGCCGAAGTGCGCCAAGTGATCGACAACACCTGCGAAGAACACGGCCTGAGCTACGAACTGACCCCCACCGCGGACTTCCCACCGCTGTACTTCGACCCCGTCTGTGTCGACGCCGTGCGCGGAGCCGCGCAGGGCTTGGGGTTGTCCCACATGGACATCGTCAGCGGCGCCGGGCACGACGCGATCTTCGTCGCCGAACTGGGCCCGGCGGGGATGATCTTCGTGCCCTGCGAAGGCGGCATCAGCCATAACGAAATTGAAAATGCCGACCCCGACGACCTCGCCGCCGGCTGCGCCGTCCTGCTGCGCGCCATGCTCGCCGCCTCCCAATCCATCGCCCAGCGCCAAGCGTAGGAGCCGGCTTGCCGGCGAAGGGGCCCGTCAGACGTGCGTCGCTGGTGCCGACGCCTTCGCTGGCAAGTCAGCTCCTACCGGTAGCTTGCGGTGTTTCCACGAACCCGCCCACACCGCCATTCCCGTAGGAGCCGGCTTGCCGGCGAAGGGGCCCGCCAGACGTGCACCGCCGGTACCGACGCCTTTGCTGGCAAGCCTGCTCCTGCCGGAGCAGCGTGAGCCGCTTTGCCTGGCGTACACTGGCGAACTTTTCGCACGGGATGTCGACCATGCACAGGATGGTGCTCTGTCTGGCCCTGGCTCTGAGCCTGGGGGGTTGTATCGATTACAAATGGGGCCACGACTGGAAGGCCGACAATCCGGGCGGCTGGCAAGACGCAAGCGTTGTCGGTTTCGACAAAGGCACGGCGTTCCAGCTGGCCTGCGGGGGCAGCCCACTGTATGTGAACGTGGAGACCCACGCCTCCCATCAACTTTTATCGCTGTTCTTCATCCCGTTGTTTTCCGCGTCGTACGATGACGGCCATGTGCAGATCAGGGCCAATCACCCCAGCCTGATGGCATGTGCTTCGCCCGCGCAAAACCCTCTGCTGCTGAAGCTGGACAACCGGCCCATTCAGGCTGCCGGCTTCCCGCTGCGCAGCGGTGAAGGCCTGTGCATCATCGACCTGGACCCGCGTGAGTTGCAGGGCGAGCAGCTGTCGATCGAAGTCAACCAGGCCTTGCTGCCCTGCGCGGTGGCGCCGATGACCCTGAAAAAGGACAGTTTCTTCTGCCTTCGGGCTACAAAGTTCGGCGGTTCGACACCGTGCGGTCGGTAGCCAAAAAGCCAGGCCCTGCGTACCGAACGCGGCCCGACCTTTCGCAGCCTCGCGGGCTCGGCAGCGGCTACAGGGTCCGTGGCGAGCTGTTTTTTGTAGCCGCTGCCGCAGGCTGCGCACGCCCGGCACGGGCGTAGGGGGTAGGGCCGAGATAGAGCTGCCAGCCGAACCTAAGCTAATTCCTAAAAAGTATTTATTTTTGATTTATTAGATCGATTAGCTTTTAGCGACTCTCCTGTCTCCCAGAAGGTTCGCCCCCATGCGCCTGCCCTTTGCTTTGCGTCGTAGCTTGTCGATCACCGCCCTGGCCGGTCTGGCGCTGGGCATGGCCCTCAATGCCCAGGCCGATACCGATCTGCGCATCGGCTACCAGAAATCCTCGACCCTGCTGGCGCTGCTCAAGGCCCAGGGCACCCTGGAAAAACAGCTGGCGGGGCAGGGCGTCAACATCACCTGGCACGAGTTCACCAGTGGCCTGCCGCTGGCTGAATCGCTGAACGTGGGCAATGTCGACATCAGCGCCGATGTCGCCGACACGGTGCCGGTCTTCGCCCAGGCCGCCGGGGCCAAGCTCACCTATTTCGCCACTGAAACCCCGTCGCCCGCCGCTCAGTCCATCGTCATCCCCAAGGATTCGCCGCTCAAATCCCTGGCTGACCTCAAGGGCAAGCGCATCGCCGTGACCAAGGCTGCCGGCAGCCACTACCTGCTGATCGCCGCCTTGCGCGAAGTGGGCTTGAGCTTCGCCGATATCCAACCGGTGTACCTGACCCCGGCCGACGGCCGCGCGGCGCTTGAAACCGCCAAGGTCGATGCCTGGGTCACCTGGGAACCCTTTGTCGCCAGCGCCCAGCGGCAGCAGGGCGCGCGGGTGCTGCACGACGGCCAGGGGCTGGCCAGTTATCGCCGTTACTACCTGGCTTCCAACGACTACGCCAAGGCCCATCCCGAGGTGTTGCAGCAGGTCTTTGCCGAGCTGCAGAAGACCGGCGCCTGGGTCAAGGCGCACCCGGCCGAGGCGGCGAAACTGCTGGGCCCGCTGTGGGGCAACCTGGACGTGCCGACGGTGGAACTGGCCAACAGCCGCCGCACCTATAAGGTCGAAGCGGTCAAGCCGGACGCCCTGGGCGAGCAGCAGAAAATCGCCGATGCCTTCTACCAGGAAAAGCTGTTGCCCAAGCCGGTGGATGCCCGGGCGGTGCAGTTGTGGAGCCCCAAATCCTTGTAGTGGGTCGTTAGGTCGCTTTCGCTTGTAGGAGCCGGCTTGCCGGCGAACAGGTCCCCCCCTTTTTTCTTGTTCACCGCCGGCTACGCCATCCCGCGCCCGGCGTCAGGAGTTCCCGTGTCTGCCGTTCACCCCCAAGAGGCCTTTGCCGTCCCAGCCTCCGTCAGCCCGCCCGCGGATAACGCCGACGTGGTGCTGGAATTACGCCACCTGACCAAGCACTACGCCCGCCGCCGTGGCCAGTCCGCTCCGCCTGCGGTGCAGCAGGTCAGCCTCAAGGTGCGCCGTGGCGAAGTGCTGTGCCTGATGGGCACCTCCGGCAGCGGCAAGTCCACCTTGCTGCGCCATATCAACCGGCTGATCGAGCCCAGCAGCGGCGAAGTGCTGATCGACGGTTCGGCCATCAGCCAGCTGTCGGCCAAGGAGCTGCGCACCCTGCGTTCGCGGCGCATCGGCATGGTGTTCCAGCACTTCGGCCTGCTGCCCCACCGCAGCGTGCGCGACAACGTCGCCTTGCCCTTGGAGCTGCGCGGCGAGTCTGAAGCCCTGCGCCATGCCGCAGCCGACGTGCAGTTGCAGGCCATGGGCCTTGAAGGCTGGGGCGAGCACTATCCCCATGAGCTGTCCGGCGGCATGCAGCAGCGGGTCGGCCTGGCCCGGGCCCTGGTCAGCGAGCCGGACATCCTGTTGATGGACGAACCCTTCAGCGCACTGGACCCGACCATTCGCCGTGACCTGCAAAGCCACTTTCTGCGGGTGGTGCGCGAGCGCGGCATCAGCACCTTGCTGGTGACCCACGACCCGGCCGAAGCCCTGCGCCTGGCGGACCGCATCGCCGTGTTGCGCCACGGCCAGTTGATTCAGGTCGGTACGCCCGAGGAACTGCTGAAGCAACCGGCGGATGCCGAGGTGGCGGACTTCTTCCAGGAGCACGGCGCCCGCAGTGCCACGCCGGTGGTGGCGATTGCACCCAGTAACGCTGTGGCGGCACCGGCACCGGTCAGTTCCGGGCTGTCCTCGGCCCAGGCCCTGCTGCTGGGGCCCGCCGCCCTGGCCGCCAGCGGTCGCGGTGGCCTGTATTGGCTGGGCTTTGCCCTGGAATTGGGTGCGGCCGCAGCCTTGGGGCAAGGGCTGGCCACGGCCAGTTTCGCCTGGGCCGGCTTGGCGCTCATCGGCTTGCTGCTCAGCCGCCTGTTGAGCCTGGCCCTGGCCCGCCGCCCCAGCCGCCTGGGCCGTTCCGACTGGCACCTGCCGTGGTTGGTGTTGCTGCTGTGCCAGGCCCTGGTGCTGTGGCGGGTACTGGCTGCTGATGCCTCGGGCCCCTGGCTGCAGTTTCCCGCCGACCGCCAAGCGCTGCTGGGCACCGCCGCAGCCATCGACCAACTGATTGCCTGGTCCCAGGTGACGTTCGAAAGCACCTTCGTCGGCGTGATAGTCGCCGTGCGTACGGTGATCGACAGCACCGAAAGCCTGCTGGGCTGGCTGCCCTGGCCGGTGCCGGCCCTGGCCCTGGTGCTGCTGGCCTGGCGCAGCGCCGGTGCCGCACTGGCCCTGACCAGCGCCGCGGCCTTGCTCTACATCGGCCTGTTCGGTTTCTGGGAACGGACCATCGCCACCCTGGCTCTGGTGGGTTCCTCGGTGCTGATCTCGCTGTTGATCGGCGTGCCCGCCGGCATCCTCCTGGCCAAGCGCGCCCTGGCTCGGCGCCTGATCACTCCGCTCTTGGACGTGATGCAGACCCTGCCGACCTTCGTGTACCTGATCCCGGCGGTGGCGTTCTTCTCGGTGGGCAAGACCCCGGCGGTGATCGCCACGGTGATCTTCGCCCTGGCGCCGATGATCCGCCTCACCGCCCTGGGGATTCAGGAAGTGCCCAAGACCGCCGTCGAAGCGGCCCTGGCCCACGGTGCCACGCCGTGGCAGATCCTGACCAAGGTCGAACTGCCCCTGGCTGCGGGCTCCTTGCTACTGGGGATCAACCAGACCCTGGTGATGAGCCTGTCGATGGTGGTGGTGGCGGCGCTGATCGGCGCCGGCGGCCTGGGCTACGACGTGATGACCGCGTTGCGCAACATCAAGGGCGGCGAGGGCATGTTGGCCGGCGCCGCGATCGTGTTCTGCGCGCTGATTCCCGACCGCATCATTCAAGCGACCCTGCGCCAGCGGGATCGCACATTACAGCCATCATGAGGTGTCCCTTGAACAAGTCGTTTACCCGTACCCTTGGCGCCGCCGCGCTCTTGTTGGGTTTGTCCCTGCCGGTGCTGGCCAAGGACAAGATCGTCATTGGCGAGCAGAACTGGACCGGTGCCATCGCCATCCAGAACATCCTTGGCGAAGTGATCAAAAGCCGCCTCGACGGCGAGGTTTCCTACCTCGCCGGTGACGTGCCGGTGCTGTTCGCCGCCGCTGCCAAGGGCGACGGCTCGGTGGACGTACTGACCGATATCTGGCTGCCCAACCAGTCCGCCGCCTGGGCCAAATACGTCACCGGCGGCACCCGCTCCCTGGTGCCCAACAAGCAGCCGTACCTGGGGGTTCAGGGCTTCTACATCCCCGGCTACCTGCAAGACAAATACGGCGTGAAATCGGTCTACGACCTGCAAAAGCCTGAAGTGGCGAAACTTTTCGAACCCCAGGGTGGCGGCAAGGCGCAACTGCTGGTGGGCCCGGCGGGCTGGGAGTCGACCTACATCGGCCAGATCAAAGCCAAGGATTTCGGCTTTGCCGATCAATTCGAATCGGTGTCCACCGAAGCCTCGGTGACCTACGCCAAGCTCGCCGCCGCCTACAAGGCCCAACGCGGCGTGGTGTTCTACGCCTACACCCCGGACTGGATCTTCTCCGCCTTCGACCTGCGCCGCCTGGATGAACCGGCGTTCGACGGCTACGCCCAGGACAACAAGAAGGGCGATCCGCTGTACAAGGCCGACGGCTGCTGGAAATTCATCAGCCCGACGGTGGATGCCGACTGGCTGAGCAAGAGCAAGATCACCTGCGCCTACCCGGATGCACGGGTGTATGTCCTGGCGTCCAGCACCCTGCAAAAACGCGCGCCACGAATTGCCGCGTTCCTGGAGAACTTCAGCATCGAACCTCAGGCCCTGAACGACCTGATTCTCAAGATCGAAAAGGAACAGCAACCGGCGGCGCAGGCGGCCAAGGAATGGGTGGCGGCGCATCCGCAGATCGTTGATGGCTGGCTGGGTGCCAGCGGTGAAAAGGTTGGGGTGGCTCAATGAGTGGGCTTGAACAAGCGACCTTCGGCGCCGGGTGTTTCTGGGGCGCGGAAGCCGCGTTCCGGGCCTTGCCTGGGGTAGTGGACAGCCGCGTCGGCTACGCCGTGGAAGCGGCGGACGAAGCCTTGCAGATTGAAGTGGTGCAGGTGGATTTCGACCCGCAGGTGCTGGCGTATACCCGCCTGATCGAACACTTTTGGGATCTGCATGATCCCACTTCGGTGGATCGCCAGGGTGAGCATGGCGGGGTGAAGTATCGCTCGGCGATTTTCCACACCAACGCTGGGCAGGCCGAACAGGCGAGGGCGGCCAAGACCGCCCTGCAAGACTCTGGCCGCCTCAACAAACCCGTAGTCACGGTGATCGTGCCCCTGGGCCGTTTCGACCTGGCGGATGAAGCGCACCAGCGTTACCTGGAGAAGAATGGCCTGAGCAGTTGCCATATCTAGAAGGCGCAAGCCGCAAGCCGCAAGCTTGGAGCTTGAGGCTCATTTGGCTGTATGCAAGTTGCTCTTTGTGGCGAGGGAGCTTGCTCCCGTTGGGCTGCGCAGCGGCCCCAAACCCTGATGCACGCGGTGCATCAGGTGGCATGGGGTTGAGGCCCAAGCGGGAGCAAGCTCCCTCGCCACAGGTCAGCGAACCGAACTCCTACGCGACCCGCCACTGAATCACTTCCAGCACCGCGCAGCCTTCGCTGGTGAGCAGGTGCACGCCACGGGTGATGCGGGTCAGGTCGCAATCGCTGATGTCTTTCAGCCCCAGGGTGGACAGGCTGTCCATCAGGTCGCGGACCACGGTGAAACGGTGGGCGGCGCTGCTGGCCAGGTCGCTCAAGGGGGCGTCGGTGTCGAGGTAGAACACCGGGTGTTCGGTGTCGTGGGTGTCGATGGGGGTGAAGCGGGGGAGGTGATGGTCAGTCATAGGTGCGGCTCCTGCTTATAGAGCAATCGCCTTTTTGCCGACCGTGAGGATTGGGGCAGTGATGCGCGAGCAGGCTGGCCGGGGATAGGGCAACAGCACATCTTGAGGTGTCCCGCGCACCACCGTCATAACCTTTGATCGCAGGGACAAAAGCGACTGCGAGGATGTTTGAAAGTGGATGCGTTCCTATATTCGACCGGCCAAGGTCGCTCGCGGATTGGGTTGCGAGGGGCTGACTATAGGAGCGGCGTCATAGCGCTGCAACAGGGTGGTTGGGGAGATGTTTGAGCGCTTGTTTCGTGGTGTAGGTGGCTGGTTTTGGTGGGGGGCATATCCGTTGCTGCGGGTGTGGCGGCTGGCGGTTTTGTCTTTGTGGCGAGGTTGACGGGATGCATATTCGTTGCTGCGGTAACGGCCGCTGGAGGTTTCGCCTTTATGGCGGGGGACGGGGTACATATCCGTTGCTGCGGTCATGGCCACTTAGGGTTTCGCCCTTACGGCGAGTCCCTTTTGTCAAACGCCACAAAAGGAACCAAAAGGGCTTGCCCCTCCATACGGCCCCTCGCTAGGGCTCGGGGTGCCCGAGCTCCGGCATTGCTCCGGGGGCCCGCCGCCAACCGGCCATCCATGGCCGGGTGGCGGCTAGCTCGGCATCCATGCCGAGCTGCCCCCTACGCAACGCCTACGCTCGGCCTGCTGGGAAGGGGCCTGAAGATCAAGATCAAAAGCCAAGCGCGTGTTACGCGCTGTTCGTAGGAGCCGGCTTGCCGGCGAAGAGGCCCGCAAGACATGCGTCGCCCTGGCGGACGCCTTCGCTGGCAAGCCAGCTCCTACAGGGGGCGGTGCACACCGATCAATCTCCAGGCCGGCCGGCAGGCCGCCGTCAGATTTTGCCTTTGCTTTTGATCTTGCTTTTGATCTTCCTGCCCCTTTAGACACGATGGCCGAACGCAGGCATTGAGCCGTGGGTAACCCGGCAGGACGCCGGGTTAGCCGCACTGGGCCAGGGATGGCCCATTGCGGCGGCCCACGGATCAATGCCGGAGTTCGGGCATGCCGAGCCTAGGCGAGGCACCGAGTGGAGGGGCAGGAGCCCTTTGCTTACTTTGGGGCTTTTCCAAAGTGAGTCGCTGTAAGAGCGAAACCATAAGCAGCCGTAACCGCAGCAACGGATATGTACCCCATCCCACTAGCTGTAAGAGCGAAACCGCCAGCAACCACACCCGCAGCAACGGATATGTACACCAAGAAGACCGCAACCTCAGGTTTTACGGCCGCTGCGCGCCCGAGCGGGAGCAAGCTCCCTCGCCACAAGGGCTCTGTTTCAGGTTTCAAACCCCGTCTTTCCATCCCCCACCTAACGCGACCAGCAAGCCCACGCTGGCCTGCAACTCTCGCGTCTGCACCGCCTGCAACCCCCGTTGCGCCTGCAAGGCCGCGGTCTGCGCCGTCACCACATCCAGATAACTCACCGCCCCGGCCTGATAGCTGTTCATGGCCAAGGTCTGGGTATGCAGCGCCGCATTCACCGCCGCCTGCTGATCCAGCGCCTCCTGACGCAAATCCCGCAGTTGCCCCAGGTTGTCCTCCACCTCCCGAACCGCCCGCAGCACCTGCCCACGGTAATGGGCGGCGGCCTCTTCGAACTCGGCATGGGCCTGTCGCTCATTGGCGCTCAGCCGCCCGCCATCAAAAATCGGCAGGTTCACCAAAGGCCCCAGGGCCCAATAGCGATTACCCGCCGCCAACAGATTGCCCACGCCTTGGGTCTGCCCACCGAGCATCCCGGTTAGGCTGAAGTCCGGGTACCAGGCGGCGCGGGCGATGCCTATGCCAGCATTGGCGGCGTACACCCGGCGTTCGGCTGCGGCAATGTCCGGCCGGCGTTGCAGCAGGGTGCTGGGCAGTTGCTGGGGAATACTCGGCAGGCTCAGCAGTTGCGTCGAGGGCGCCAGGCTGAACCGGCTGTCCGGTTCCCCCACCAGTTCGCCAATTGCGTGTTCGGTGAGGTTGCGTTGGGCGCGTACTTCGTCCAGTTCCGCTTCGGCGCTGGCCAGTTGGCTCTGGGCCCGGGTCAGGTCCAGTTGCGAGGCGATCTGCCCTTGATAACGGTCGCGGGTCAGTTGCAGGGCCTGGGCGTAATCCTCCAGGGAGTGGCTGAGGATGCGGCTCTGGGCGTCCAGGCCATTGAGTTGCACATACAGGCTCGCCAGCTGTTTTTGCAGGCTCAGGCGCGCGGCTGCCAGGTCGTCGCCAGAGGCTTGGGCCTGGGCGTCTCCGGCAGCCGCTTGATTGCGGATCCGGCCCCACAGGTCGAGGTCGAAGCTCAGGGCGAAACCGGCGGTGTTGCTGTTGTAGATCGACGGTTGCGTGCTGCCGCGCAGGGGGCGGCTGTCCGACTGGCGCTGGCGCAGCGGTTGGGCGCTGGCGCTGATCTGCGGGAACAGCCCGGCATGCAGTTGGCTGGCGTAGGCCTGGGCAGCGTCGTAGTGGGCCAGGGCCGCCGCCAGATCCGGGTTGGCTCGGAGCAGGCGTTGTTGCAGGTCATCCAGCTGCGGGTCCTGGTACAGCCGCCACCAGTGCTCGG
This sequence comes from Pseudomonas sp. B21-059, assembly GCF_026016285.1. Lineage (NCBI taxonomy): Bacteria > Pseudomonadati > Pseudomonadota > Gammaproteobacteria > Pseudomonadales > Pseudomonadaceae > Pseudomonas > Pseudomonas sp. B21-059. The sequence continues at coordinate 2,855,451 of NZ_CP087201.1, forward strand.
CGATCCCCTGGGGCGCGGCGGCCGGGTGCCAGGGGCCGTCGGCGTTCTGTTCGCGATACTGCGCGGGCAGGTCGATGGGCGGCACTTGGTAATGAGGGGCCAGGGAGCAGCCGTGCAGGGCCAGCAACAGCAGGGCGGCGAGAGGTTTAAGCCTTTGGCGCATGTTCGCCTCCCGCGTCCGCCAGTTGCACAAGGTCGCCTTCGCGCAGGGCGTCCGGCGGGTTGTCAATGACGTGATCGCTGGCTTGCAGGCCTTGGTCGATCACCAGCCGTTCCCCCAGGTCCAGGCCAATATGGATGCTGCGCAGGTGCACGCGTTTTGCACTGTCGATCACCGCCACTTGGGTGCCCTGGGCGCGGAAGATCAGGGCGCTGGCGGGGATGCTCACGCCGTGGGTGTCGGCAGGGATGGCCAGGGTTGCTTCGGCATAGTCGCCGGGCATCAGGGCGCCGTCGGGGTTGGCGGCGACGAACTGTGCCAGCAGGGTGCCGGAGCGTGGGTCGATGGCGGTGGAGTCGCCCAGCAGTTGCGCGCTGAAGTGCTGGCCGGGATGTTCCGGCACGCTCAACTGCGCCACCAGTCCAGGGCGGATCACGCTGGCGTAGTTCTGCGGAATCGGCACGTAGAGCCGCAGTTTGTGGGTGTCCGCCAGGTCGAACAGCTCCGGGTCGCTGTCGTTGTCGGCCTTGATCAACTGGCCGATATCGGTGTGGCGGGCGGTGAGGGTGCCGGCGAACGGCGCACGAATGGTCTTGTAGTCCTCCAGCGCCGAGAGCCGCCCATAGTCGGCGGCGGCCGCGTCGGCATTGGCTTTGGCGGCGGCTGCGTTTGAGGTCTTTTCGTCGGCTTCCTGGCGCGATACCGAGTGGCTGGCCAAGAGGTTTTGCCAGCGCGCGGCGGTGGTCTGGGCCAGCCGTGCATTGGCCTGCTGCTGGACCATCCGCGCCCGGGCCTGGGCCACTTGCTGGTCCAGGTCGGGGCTGTCGATATGGGCCAGCACCTGCCCGGCGCTGACCTTGGCGCCGATGTCCTGGCTCCAGTCCTTGAGGTAGCCGCTGACCCGGGCATGGATCGGCGCCTTGCTCCAGGCCTCCAGGTGCGCCGGCAGGCGCAGGGTGTCGCCCAGCACGTTGGGTTGCGGCTGCAACACCAGCACTTGGGGCACGGCGACGGTTTCGGTCCAGGCGGCCACGGCCCGTTCATGCCGGGTGCGCGCGGCCAGGCCGTTGGCCACCAGCAGCGCGGCCAGGCTTAGGCTGCCGATGCCCAGCAGCATCAGGCGTTTGCGCGAAGGGGTGTGATCAGGCGACATGGGTGTGTTCTCCAGCAACAGCGGATTGGGGGCGGCGGCCGTGGACCAGGCTGAAGACCACGGGGACAAAGATCAGGGTGGCCACGGTGGCGAGGAGCAGCCCGCCGATCACCGCGCGGCCCAGTGGGGCGTTCTGTTCCTCGGACAGGGCCAGGGGCAGCATGCCGATGATCATCGCCAGGGCGGTCATGCAAACCGGGCGAAAGCGCGTGTAGCCGGCTTCCAGGGCGGCCTTGAGGGCATCGCCATGTGCCGCCAGGCGCTCGCGGCAGAAACTCACCACCAGGATCGAGTTGGCGGTGGCCACCCCCATGCACAGGATGGCCCCGGTCAGCGCCGGCACCGACAGCGAGGTGCCGCTCAAGAACAGCATCCAGACGATCCCGGCCAGGGCCGCTGGCAACGCGGTGATGATCACGAACGGATCGACCCAGGACTGGAAGTTGACCACGATCAGCAGGTAGATCAGCACCACCGCCCCCAGCAGGCCCAGGCTCAAGCCGCTGAAGGCTTCATGCAGGGCGTCGATCTGCCCGTGCAGGCTGACCGTGGCGCCCTTGGGCCGCAGGGCCGCGACGTCGTCCAGGACCTTCTGCATGTCGTGGGCCACAGCGCCCAGATCGCGGCCTTGCACGCTGGCGTACAGGTCCAGTGTGGGCTGGATGTTGTAGTGGCTGACCACCGCCGGGCTCTCGACGCGGGAGATGTCCGCCAGGCCGCCGAGGATCTGCGACTGGCCATTGCTACCGGTCACCGGCAGTGCCTCCAGGGCCGGCAGGCTGTCCAGGCGGTACTGCGGGGTGGCGGCGACGATGGAGTAAGACACGCCGTTCTTCGGGTTGAGCCAGAAGGTCGGCGCCACCTGGGAGCTGCCGGCCAAGGAGGCCACCATGCTGTTGGTCACGTCACGCTCGGTGATCCCCAGGCCGTTGGCCCGCAGCCGATCGACCTTGACCTGCAGTGACGGGTAGCCGGTGGACTGCTGGAGGCGCAGGTCGGCGATGCCCGGCACATGTTTGAGGCGCCGTTGCAGTTCCAGGGCGAAGGCGCGGTTGGCCGCGTCATCGGGCCCGGAGATTTTCACGTCCAGCGGGGCCGGGGCGCCGAAGTTGAGGATCTGGCTGCTGATGTCCGCCGGGAGGAAGGCGAACTGGCTGCCGGGGAAGCTTTCCGGCAAGGCTTCACGCAGCTGTTTCACGTAGTCGGCGCTGGGGGCGTGGCCGGACTTGAGGGTGACCTGGATATCACCGTCCTGGGGCCCGATGGTGCCGCTGTTGCTGTAGGCCATGTCGATGCCGCTCAAGGGGATGCCGATGTTGTCGATGATGCTGTCCAGTTGCTCGGCCGGGATCACTTCGCGAATCCGCGCTTCGATGCGGTCGAAGGCCGCCGCGCTTTCCTCGATACGCGTGCCCAGGGGCAGGCGCACGTGCAGGGCCAGGGCGCCGGCGTCGGTGGCGGGGAAGAAGTCCTGGCCCAGGCTCGGCAGCAGGGCGAAGGAAGCCAGCACACAGGCGAGGAAGCCGAGGATGAAGGTCTTGCGCCGCCCCAGGGCCAGGTGCAGCAGGCCGTGGTAGGTGTCGCGCACGTTGGAGAAACGCGCCTCGAAACCCTGTTGGAACGCCAGTAGCCCGCGTACCAGCGTGTTGCGCGGCTTGGCGTGTTGTTCGCCCTCGTGATGGTTGATGAAGGCGTCTTCCGGGTGATGCCCGGGACCCGCTTCCGGCACATGGGGCTTGAGCAGGTACAGGGCCAGGGTGGGCACCAGGGTCCGCGAGAGGATGAACGAGCTGGCCATGGCGAAGATCACCGCCAGGGCCATGGGCCGGAACAGGTAGCCGGCGATGCCCTGCAACAGGAACATCGGCACGAAGACGATGCAGATGCACAGCAGCGAGACGAAGGCCGGGCCGACGATCTGCTTGGCGCCGTCGAGGATTGCGTCCTTGACCGCCTTGCCCTGTTCCAGGTGCCAGTTGATGTTCTCGATGGTCACGGTGGCATCGTCCACCAGAATCCCCACCGCCAGGGCCAGCCCGCCCAGGGTCATGACGTTGAGGGTCTGGCCGCTGAGCGCCAGCAGGGCAATGGCCGAGAGCACCGCCAGGGGAATCGAGGCGGCGATGATCAGTGTTGAGCGCCAGCTGCCGAGGAACAGCAGGATCATCGCGCTGGTCAGCAGGGCGGCGATGATGCCTTCCCGGGCCACGCTGCCCACCGATTGCTTGACGAACACCGAGGCGTCCCCCAGCAGCGAAGTCTTCAGCGCCGGCGGCAGGGTTTCATTGATCCGCGGCAGCATCTGGCGGATGCCGTCGACGATGGACAGGGTGGAGATATTGCCGTTCTTCAGCGCCGGCATCAGCACCGCGCGGCGTCCGTCAACCCGCACGATATTGGTCTGCGGCGGCGAGCCGTCGCGCACGTGGGCCACCTGGCCGATGGTGATCAGGGCGCCGTTCACGGTCTTGATCGGCAGGTCGTTGAGCTCCTCGATGGCGGTGGGGCTGTTGTTCAGCAGCACCGTGTATTCATTGCCGCCGAGCTTGGCGGTACCCACCGGGATGATCTGGTTCTGCGCCGCCAGGGCATTGCCCACGTCCTGGGCCGACAGGCCTTTGGCGGCCAGGGCTTGCGGGTCCAGGTCGAGGGTGATCTGCCGTTGCTTGCCGCCCATGGGCGTGGGCATGGCCAGACCGGGCAGGGCGCTCAAAGGCAGGCGGATGTTGTTCTGCACCAGGTCGCGGATCTTCGCCTCCGACAGGGTCGGGCTGGAGAAGGCCATTTGCAGGATCGGCACCGTCGAGGCGCTGTAGTTGAGGATCAGCGGCGGGGTGATGCCCGGTGGCATCTGCTTGAGCACGGTTTGTGACACCGCCGTCACCTGGGCGTTGGCGGTGCGGATATTCACTCCGGGCTGGAAGAAGATCTTGACGATGCCCATGCCCGGCAGCGACTGCGACTCGATGTGCTGGATGTCGTTGACCGTGGTGCTCAGGGAGCGCTCGTAGGTGTAGATCACCCGCCCGGCCATGGCATCCGGCGACAGGCCGTTGTACTGCCAGACCACCGCCACCACCGGGATGCCGATATCCGGGAACACGTCGGTGGGGGTACGCAGGGCCGCCAGGGGCCCGATGATGCAGATGAATATCGCCAGCACGATGAACGTGTAGGGCTTGAGCAGTGCGGTCTTGACCAGCCCGAGCATGCCGAAAACCTCCGAGGGAGTGGGATTGCAAACCTCGGCAGCCTGCAGCGACCCACCTAACACGCGGCTTTCAGCCAGGTGAAGGAAGTTTTAGGTAAGGCCTGAAATTCCTTTCACTGGGATTCATTTGTACTCGTACCGACGCCTCGACACCCTTGATGGGCATCGACGCAGTCGGTTGTCCTGGACTGGCGTCGCACTCATTTCTGTTATTGGCGAGGTACGTTTTCATGACACTCAAACCGCTGTTGCTGATTCCCGTCCTGGGGCTTGCCTGCTTGCTCAGCGCCTGCGCCGGGCCGATGCCCCAGCCCGACCCCAGCCAGGCCTGGATTGGCCTGCAGGAAGAGGCGCCCAACGACCTGATGGCCGAACGGGTGGACGGGAAGAAGGTCGACGATGGGCGTTATTTTGAGGTCAAGCCCGGCGCCCATCGCCTGGACGTGACCTTGTTTGAAGAGAGCGTCGGCGACTCCAATCAGCAAGACTGCAATGGCCATATCAGCTATAGCGGCTTCAAGGCCGGTGAACACTACAAACTGGTGGAGTCGAGCCTGGGGACCGAGGTGTCGGTTCGCTTGTATGACGCCAAGGGCAAGCAGGTGGCCAGCACCCATGGCTTTGCCTGCATGCCAGGCTGACGGGGCGGTTTGCGTCACTGAAACAAGGACGTTTCTCTCAAGCTAAAGAGACGGGGCCGACTATAGCGGCACGGTGAGCCGGGTGATGATGGAGGCCTTTATCCAGGCAACCGGGCGTTCGTCATGAAGCAAGAGGCGCAAGCGGCCGTCACCTCCACCGAGGTGGCATTCAATGAAGTGGCTCTAATGATCACCGCCGCACGGCAGCGGGCGGTGCGGGCGGTGAACACTGAACTGGTGGAACTGTACTGGCAGGTCGGCGCCTATATCAGCCGCAAGCTCGAGGCGGCGGAATGGGGCGATGGCGTGGTCCAGCAATTGGCGGATTACCTGGCGCGGCAGCAGCCGGGGCTGCGGGGGTTTACCCGGCGTAACCTGTTCCGCATGCGTCAATTCTATGAGGTCTATCGAGGGCAGGAGAAAGTGTCAGCAGTGCTGACACAATTACCCTGGACCCAGAACCTGATCATTCTTGCGCAAGGTAAATGCGCTCAAGAGCGCGAGTTTTACCTGCGCATGGCCATTCAGGAACAGTGGTCGACCCGAGAACTGGAACGACAGATCAAGTCCGCCCTGTTCGAACGCACGCTGACCCGCCCGGCAAGCGCCTCGGCCAGTTTGAGACAGGCCCGTCCCGAGGCCCTGAAGGTCTTCAAGGATGCCTATATGGTGGAGTTTCTCGGCCTGGCCCAGGGGCATGATGAAGCCGATCTGCACCAGGGGCTGGTGCGCCAGCTCAAGGATTTTCTGATCGAGATGGGGCGCGACTTCTGCTTTGTCGCTTCTGGCTATCCCCTGCAGGTCGGCGGGCGCGATTTTGCCCTGGATCTGCTGCTGTTCCATCGTGGGTTGAATTGCCTGGTGGCCGTTGAACTCAAGGTCGGGCGCTTCGAACCGGAGTACCTGGGCAAGCTGGACTTCTACCTGGAGGCCCTGGATCGCCAGGTGCGCAAACCCCATGAAAACCCGGCGCTGGGCGTGTTGCTCTGTGCGAGCAAGCATGACGAGGTGGTGGAATATGCCCTCAACCGTTCACTGTCGCCGGCGTTGATCGCCGAGTACCGGACCCAACTGCCGGACAAGAAGCTGCTGCAGGCCAAGCTGCAGGAGTTTTATGCCCTGGACACCCAGGCGCGGTGAGTCGAACGGCCATTGTGTCCGGGGTTCTGCACCGCCTTGCTGAGTCCTATGCGCACCCTGGCGCCGACCTTCGGCTCATTCCGGCTCACTGCCGAACCAGTCCGCCAGGCGTGCGCTGGCTTGTTCCCGGACCTCGGCGTTGATATGCGCAGCCACAGCCACCACTGAACCGGCCAGCAGCCCAAGGTCATCGGTGTATCCGGCCCCGGGAAGCAGGTCGGGGACCATGTCCAGCGGCAGTATGAAGTAACCCAGGGCAGCGTAGATGGTGGTCTTGGCCCAGATCGGGGTTTGTGGTCGTTGCGCGGCGTAGTAGAGCCACAGGGCTTTTTGGATCAAGGTCCGGCCGATGCGCGAGGCGTAGCGGCCGATCTTGCGCCAGAGACAGAGTTCAAGGGATTGGGTGGTGGACATGGCGCACTCCTGGGAGATACAGGTCCTGGCCATCGTCGCCGCCCGCGCCCCTGACCGGCAGAGGCCAATATTTCCCTGGCCGTTTCCCAGGCAGGAGCAGGCTTGCCGACGAAGAGGCCGATGACGGCGTCATCAATCCTCTGTCAGGTCAGCGGTGCCAGCGAGAGCCTGCGCTGGCAAGACTGCTCCTGCGCAGGGGCGGTGTATGCGTGGGTGTGCGCTTCAGCCGAGTCGGCGGGCCTCCAGGCGCTGGAACAGCAACATGCCCAGGAGCATCGCCAGGACGAATACCCAGGCTTGCCAGTGCCCGCCCGGCAACAGCACCAGGGCCGGCCCCGGGCAGATCCCGGCGATGCCCCAGCCGACGCCGAACAGCAGGCTGCCACCGATCAGGCGTCGATCGACACTGCGCTTGGCGGGAATCTGCATGGGGGCCCCGAGCAGCGAGCGCGAGCGGCCCATGGCCCAATGGAAGGGCCACCAGGCCGCCGCGATGGCGCCGAGCATCACCAGCGCCAGTGACGGGTCCCAGGTGCCCGCCAGATCGAGAAAGCCCAGGACCTTGGCCGGGTTGGCCATACCCGCCAGCAACAGGCCGATGCCGAACAGCAGGCCGGCGACAAAAGCGCTGAGTTTTCTCATGGCAGCAGCCCCAGTCCGTGGCGCAGCACCCAGACCGTGGCGAAGCCGGTGCCCATGAAGCACAGGGTGGCGATGATCGAGCGTGGCGACAGTCGGGAAATACCGCAGACCCCGTGGCCGCTGGTGCAACCGGCGCCGTAGCGGGTACCGATGCCCACCAGCAGGCCGGCGCTGATCAGGCCGAGCAGACCGCCCTGGAACTCGGCGACGGGCAGGGCGTGAAACAGGCCCCAGAGCAGCGGCGCCAGCAGCAGCCCGAGGATGAACAGGGCTTTCTCGCCCCAGCCGTCGCCGCCCGGTTGCAGCAGGCTGCCGAGCAGGCCGCTGATTCCGGCGATGCGCCCGTTGGCGACGATCAACAGCCCGGCCGCCAGGCCGATCAACGCGCCCCCGGCCAGGGCCGACCACGGTGTGAAATGCAGATAATCCAAAAGCATGTCCTGTTCCTTGTAGGAGCCGGCTTGCCGGCGAAGGGGCCAATCCTGGCGCCGTGAGTATTGCGTCGGACAGCGGCGTCGGCGAGGACGCCTTCGCTGGCAAGCCAGCTCCTACGCGGTGTATGGGCTCAATGGGACAGCCAACCCAAGGCCCCGCCCGCCAGCAGCAGCGCCGCCAGCATGCCGGTGATGGCAAACAGTTGTTGCAGGCGCGGGCCGGCCAGGTGGCTGGCCACTTGTCGTCCCAGTACCAGTCCCACCACCGCGCCCAGGGCAAAGGGCGCACCCACGGCCCAGTGCATCACGCCGCTGAGGCTGGCGGTCACCACGCTGCCCAGGGACACCAGGGCAATCACCGCCAAAGAGGTGGCGACGATGCTCTTGCTGTCCAGGTTGGTGTAGCGGCTCAGGGCCGGGATGATCACGAAGCCGCCGCCGACGCCGAGCAACCCCGACAGCAGGCCCGAGAGCATGCCGGTGAAGGTCAGTGCCCGGGCGCAGGGCAGGGTCCAGCGCAAACGGCCCTGGGCCGGGTTGAGCACGCAGGGCAGGAACGCCGGGCGTGGCGCGACCTGGCCCTGTTTCAATTCCAGGCTGGCCTTGCGCAGGATGCGTCCGCAGGCGTACAGCAGCACCAGGGAAAACAGCAGGGCCAGGGGCAGGTTGGGCAGGCGGTGGGCCAGCCACAGCCCCAGCGGCGCCATGAGAATGCCAATGCTGGCGACAAACCCCGCCGCACGGTAGCGCACGATGCCCTGGCGCAGGCCCAGCACCGCGCCGACGCTGGCGGCCAAGCCCACCGCCAGCAGGCCGATAGGGGCGGCCTCGACCATGCTCAAACCCAGGCCGAACACCAGCAGTGGCACCGCGAGGATGCCGCCGCCGGCTCCAGTCAGCGCCAGGATCGCGCCAATGACCGCCCCCAGCCCAGCGCCCAAAAGACTGTGTTCATTCATGTCTTCGGGGTGTCCGTGGCCAGGGTCGGTTGTGCCAGCCATTCATGGCCCTTGAGCATGCCGCGCCAGTACAGCGGCGGTAGGATTCGCTCCTTCAGCCACCAGGCGCGACGGGTCGGCTGGCGGCCGTCCAGCAGCCAGCGCGGGAAGCTCGGTGCCAGCTTGCCGCCGTAGGTGAATTCGGCGAGGACGATCTTGCCCCGTTCCACGGTCAGCGGGCAGGAGCCGTAGCCGTCGTACTCGGCCAGCCGGGTCAGGCGCTTGAGGGCCACCAGCACGTTGTTGGCCACCACTGGCGCCTGCTTGCGTGCCGCCGCGGCGGTCTTGGCGTTGCTGGTGTTGGTGGCATCGCCCAGGCCGTGGACATTGATGAAGCGCTTGTGGCGCAGGCTATGGGGATCGACATCGACCCAGCCAGCGGCGTCGGCCAGGGGGCTTTGGCGGATAAAGTCCGGGGCGCATTGCGGCGGCACCACATGCAGCAGGTCGAAGGCACGCTCAAGGGTTTCCTGGCGGCCGTCGGCCAGGGTGCGCACGAAGGTTGCGCGCTGGGCCGGGCCGTTCACCGCCACCAGGTTGTGGCCGAAATCCAGTTCGATGCCGTACTTCTTCACGTATTCCATCAGCGCCGGCACATAGTCGGCGACGCCGAACAGCACGCCGCCGGCATTCAGGAAGCGCGGCTTGATCGACTCCAGGCGGCCGTTGCGCCGCCAGTGGTCGCAGGACAGGTACATGGCTTTCTGCGGCGCCCCGGCGCACTTGATCGGCATTGGCGGCTGGCTGAATAGCGCCTCGCCCTGTTGCAGCTGCTGCACCTGTTGCCAGGTGTAGGGCGCCAGGTCGTAGCGGTAGTTGGAGGTCACGCCGTGGTTGCCCAGGGCCTGGGGCAGGCCGTCGATGGCCGCCCAGTCGAGCTTGAGCCCGGGGCACACCACCAGTTGGTCGTAGCCCAGCACGCGGCCGTCGTCCAGCACCAGGGCATTGTTGTCTGGTTCGAACAGGCTGACGGCGTGCTGCAGCCACTTGACGCCCTTGGGCATCAGCGCGGCCATGCTGCGTTCGGTGGACTGGGCGCTGAACACCCCGGCACCCACCAGGGTCCAACCGGGTTGATAGTAGTGGCTGCTGGCCGGGTCGATGATCGCCACGTCCAGGTGTGGATCGCGGGACATGAGGCTGGCGGCGACGGCAATGCCAGCGGCACCGCCACCGACGATCAGCACCTGATGGCTGCCGTCGACGGCGCGCAGGGCCGGGTTGAAGGGACGCATGGCAAGTTCTCCGTGTGGAGTCAGTAATCGTTATAGGGTGTTCAGGGGAATCTTCAGGTAGCTCACGCCGTTGTCTTCGGGCTCGGGGAAGTGCCCGCTGCGCATGTTGACCTGCACCGAAGGCAGGATCAGCACCGGCATGTCCAGGGTTGCGTCGCGGGCTTCGCGCATCTTCACGAAGCTGTCTTCGTCGACGCCCTGATGGATGTGAATGTTGTTGGCGCGCTGCTCGGCAACGGTGGTCATGTATTGCAGTTCGCGGCCGTTGGGCAGGTAGTCGTGGCACATGAACAGCCGGGTCTCTGGGGGCAGGGCGAGGATCTTGCCGATGGAACGGTACAGGGTCCGTGCATCAGCCCCGGGGAAGTCGCAGCGGGCGGTGCCGTAGTCGGGCATGAACAGGGTGTCGCCGACAAAGGCCACGCACTCGTCGCCCACTTGCACCAGGTAGGTCATGCAGGCAGGGGTATGCCCCGGGGTATGCAGGGCCCGGGCGCTGAGGCCGCCGATGGCGAACTCGGCGCCGTCTTCGAGCAGCACGTCGAACTGGCTGCCATCCCGGGCAAAGGCCGGGGCTTCGTTGAACAGCGCACCGAAGACTTTCTGCACCCGGGTGATCTGATTGCCGATGGCCACTTGGGCCCCCAGTTGGTCCTTGAGGTAGGCGGCAGCGGACAGGTGGTCGGCGTGCACGTGGGTTTCCATAATCCAGTCGACCCGGGCGTCCAGCTCGCGCACCCGGGCGATCAGGCGGTCGGCGGACTCGGTGCGGGTGCGGCCGGATTTCGGGTCATAGTCCAGCACGCTGTCGATCAGCGCGCAGCGGCGGCTGGCCTGGTCCATCACCAGGTAGCTGATGGTCCAGGTGTGAGGGTCGAAAAAGGCTTCTACACGCAGCGTGTCGCTGATGATCATGGGGCACTCCAGGCAATGAAGGTGAGGGCAGTCTGCGCTGTCGCTCGTCCCTTGGACTGTCAATAAACGTGCCAACCTCGAGCGCCCGGATTGGCCACCTGTTCATTGAAGTAGAAGGCCGCAGAGGCTGCCATCAGGCGTTTTTCGAGGCGACTGCCAGCGTCATCTGGCAGTGATATGGCAGTTTGTGACAGAAAATGGCAGAAGGCCGCGGCGTGCTTTAAGCTGCCGCCACTGCCTCGGAGTTGCCCCATGTCCCTGATCGCCACCGACCGTGCCCAGCCGTCCATGTCTGCCCTGGTGTCCTACCTCGAACACGACCCGCAACCGACCATCGTGCTCGACACCGACTACAACATCATCGCCGCCAACACCGCCTACCAGCGCCAGTTCGGCGTGGCCGGCAAGCCCCATGTGGGCGCCAAGTGCTATCGCGTGTCTCACCAGTTCGCCGTGCCTTGCGACCAGGCCGGCGAGCATTGCCCGATGCGCAAGGCCCATGACAGCCGGGTGCCGGAGCGCATGCTGCACATTCATCACACACCTCGCGGCCCCGAGCACGTGGATGTGGAGCTGCGGCCGATCATTGGCGAGGCCGGCACCGTGGTGGCCTATGTCGAACGCCTGAGCTCAGTGGCGGTGGCGTCGGTGCAGCCCCAGCAGAAGGGCCTGGTGGGCCGCTCGCCAGCCTTCAACGAAGCCTTGAGCGCCTTGCAGCGGGCGGCCCCGGCGCCGATTCCGGTGTTGCTGCAGGGTGAGTCCGGCACCGGCAAGGAACTCTTTGCCCGTGCCCTGCACGATGGCAGCCCCCGGGCCAGCGGGCCGCTGGTGGTGGTGGACTGCACCGGGCTCACCGAAACCCTGCTGGAAAGCGAATTGTTCGGCTATGAAAAGGGCGCCTTTACCGGCGCCCTGCAACGCAAGATCGGCCTGGCGGAAGCGGCCCACGGCGGCACCCTGTTTCTCGACGAAATCGGCGAGGTGCCCCTGGCCATGCAGGTCAAGCTGCTGCGCCTGATCGAGTCCGGCAGCTTCCGCCCGGTGGGCAGCCTGCGCACCGTGCATTCGGACTTCCGCCTGGTGGCGGCGACCCACAAGCCGCTCAAGGAAATGGTCGCCGCTGGCACCTTTCGCCAGGACCTGTACTACCGCATCAGCGCCTTCCCGATCCGCCTGCCGGCCCTGCGCGAACGCAGCGACGACCTGCCGCTGCTGATCGACAGCCTGCTGCGCCGCCTCGATCCCGGGGTGGTGCCGCGGGTCGATCCCCAGGCTCTTGAGCAGCTGCGCTTGTACACCTACCCAGGGAACATCCGCGAGCTGCGCAACATCCTCGAACGGGCGCGGTTGTTCAGTGATGACGGGGTGATCCGCCCGCAGGACCTGCCGGCAGAACTGCGCAGCCCACAGGCACCGGTCCCGGTGACCCGCCGTCGCACCGGCAAGGACCTGGAACAGCTGGCCCATGCCCTGGAAGTGTTCGACGGCTCGCGCAGCGAGTTGGCCAAGACCCTGGGCCTGAGCGAGCGAACCCTGTACCGGCGGCTCAAGGCCCTGGGCTTGTAGTGGCGCGCAGGGCGCGGGGAAGGCAGCCTCAGCCCTGGGCGGAGTGCTCCTTGAGGGGCAGGTCGCAGGCCATGACCCACATGCCGATCTGCTCCAGGTCGGTGCTGAACGGCACCTCGTCGACTTGGCGCAGGCCGGCGCTTTCATAAAAGCGCCGGGCGCCGCTGTTGCTCTTGAGCACGTCCAGCCACAGGCAGGATTCCCCGGCGGCGCTGGCCCGTTGCAACACGTGTTCGAGCAGGCGCCGGCCATGGCCCTGGCCGGCCTGGGACTTGAGCAGGTAGATCTTCTGCAGTTCGGCCCCGAGCCGGCCGCTGCCCGGCGTCGGGCGGGCCCAGTTGAGCTTGGCAAAGCCGATGGGCTGGTGCTGCGGGTCCAGGGCCAGCAGCCACAGGTGCCGGTCCCGGGCCGCTACGGACGCTTCGAGGTTGGCGGGGGAGAAGTCCTGGTCGAGAAACTGCTGCATGCCGTCAGTCGTCCAGATCGCCGCGAAGTGTTCGCGGTAGGTGGCGCAGCCTATGGCCTGCAGGGCATCGATATCGCGGCTGTCGGCTTCACGGATGGTGATCATGCTTCACTCCTTGAGGGCGGTCGGACCGGGCGCAGCAGCTTAACCCTTGGCGCGAGGAGGCTCCAGTGCGCCGCGGTGAAGGTGCAGGGCACGATGGCGAGCGGTCGTGGTCGTAGTGTTCAGCCCCTTTTTTGCGGCGCGCAGCCTGTCTGCTGTGGCGCCGGTTCTGACTGGAGATGCCATGAGCCAGGCCGTACTTGCTACCGAAACCAATCGCCGCCAGTTGCAGCAGATCATCGCCGGTCTGTCCGACGGGGTGATCCTGATCGAGACCGACAAGGCTCGCAGCCTGCTCTGGGCCAATGAAGCGGCGCTGGCCATGCATGGCGTCGGCGAGGTCGGCGAGCTGGGGGCCAATGTCCGCGAGTACGCCCGGCGCTATGCCTTGCGCTATCGCAACAATCACCCCCTGGCCCTGGAGGCCTATCCCATCAATCGGGTGGCCGCCGGTGAAACCTTCAGCGACGTGGTGGTGGAAGTGCAGGCCGAGATCGACGGCGAACCGCGGCACTGGGTGCACCGGGTGCGCAGCATGATCCTCACCGATCGCAGCGGCGCGCCGGAATCCCTGGTGCTGATCCTCAGCGATGCCAGCGACTGGGCCAGCGCTGAACAGCGCTTTGAAAAGACCTTCAACGCCAACCCGGCGCCAGCGGTGATCTGCCGCCTCAGTGACTTGCGCTATATCAAGGTCAACCAGGGCTTCCTGGAAATGACCGGCTATGCCCGGGACCAGGTGATCGGCCGCTCGGTGTACGAGCTGGATGTGCTGGAGGACGCCGAGCACAAGGACCTGGCCATCGAGCGCCTGGGGCAGGGCGCGACCATTCCGCAGATGCAGGCCGAGCTGCGCCTGCCCGACGGTGGCAGCAAGCTGGTGATCGTCGCCGGCCAGCCCCTGGACATCAACGACGAGGATTGCATGCTGTTTTCCTTCATGGACCTGGAGCCGCGGCGCAAGATCGAGATTGCCCTGCGCCAGAGCGAGGAACGCTTTGCCAAGTCGTTCCGCCTGACCCCGGTGCCGACCCTGGTGTGCAGCGCCGAGCAGCAGATCGTCGACGTCAACGAGGCCTTTCTCAATACCTGCGGCTACAGCAGCGAAGAGCTGCTGGGCAAGAACGTCGGCGCCATCGGTTTCATCGCCGAAGCCGCGGCGGCCAGCCAACTGTTCAGTCAACTGGAGAAGGCCGGCAACGTCGATGGCCTGGACCTCAAGGTGCGCCAGAAGAACGCCGGGCTGATCGATTGCGTGGCCTACGCCGACACCGTGCTCATCCAGGACAGCCCCTGTTACCTGCTGGTGCTGATGGACATCACTGAGCGCAAGCGCTCCGAACTGGAGCTGGTGGGCGCCATCGAAGAAGTGATGCGCGACGCTTCCTGGTTCAGCCGAACCCTGATCGAAAAGCTGGCCAACGTGAGAAGCCCCAAGGCCCGGGACACGCCTGGGGTGTCCTCTGCCGACCTGACGGCCCGCGAGCGGGAAGTGCTGGGGTTGATCTATCAGGGATTGGCAGACAAAGAGATTGCCGCCCAGTTGAAGCTGGCGCCCAACACCGTGCGCAACCATGTCGCCACTCTGTATTCCAAGCTCGGGGTGCACAGCCGGGGCGAAGCCATCGTCTGGGCCCGGGAGCGCGGGCTGTTCGTCGGCACGGTCGGCAGTCGGTGACGCTGAACTGGTGCATATGCACCAGGGCAACCCGTGCAAATGCGCCTTCTTTGCGTGGTGGGTGTTTTCTACCCTTGGAGCTGCCACAGCTCCGGTCAATGGGGCTGTGGCAGAGCACAACCACAGCACAAGGACAGCCCGCATGGGTGATGAACAGAGCAAGGGCACCGTGACCGATCAGGCACCGGCGGTGCTCACCCAGGCCCAGTGGCGCGCCTGTATCGAACAGCGCCTAGCGCCCCTGGCCTGCAGTTTCAGCCATGCCGGCGACGGCACCCTGACCCTGCGGGTGTTCGAGCCCGACAGCGGCCGGGTCGATCTGGTGGTCAGCGGGTTGCGCATCAAGTCCCTGCAGAGCGAGGCCGACGTATTGCGGCTCATTGACGAGTTGCTATACGAGCTGGACAGCAACTCCCTGGGCCACCTGTAGCCGCTGCCGAAGGCTGCGAACGCTCTGGGCGGCACTCCGTCGCAGGAGGTGCTGCTTTTGAGGTCGCTGAAGGTCCTGCGGACCTTTTCGCAGCTTCGCAGGCTCAGCAGCGGCTACAGGGCTGGGTGGGTCAGTTGTCGGCGATCAGGCTTGGCCGGCAATCCAGGCTCAGGCGCGCGCCGCCGCGTTCGCTGCTGCCCACTTCGAGCTTGAAGCCGTGCAGGCTGACAATCGCCGCGACAATCGACAGGCCCAGGCCAAAGCCGCCTTGGGCGTTGCTTTCGTCGACCCGGTAGAAGCGCCGGAACACCGCCACCCGTTCCGCCGGGGGAATGCCGGGACCTGAGTCCAGCACCTCCAGGCGCGGGCTGCCGTCATCGTCGAGGCCGCGCAGTATCACTTCGCCGCCTGGCGGGGTGAACTTGATCGAGTTGCTCAGCAGGTTGGCCAGGGCCTCGAACAGCAAGGCGCGGTCGCCGGTGAGCCGGGGCAGGCTGGCCGGAACATCCAGCACCAGGGTCAGGCGGCCTTCTTCGGCCAGGGGCAGGTAGAAGTCGTACAGCTCGTGGAGCAGGGGCAGGGGATCGAGTTCGAGGAAGCCCGAGCGCCGTTGCTGGTCCTCCAGTTCGGAGATGCGCAGCAACCCGCGAAAGCGCGCCATCAAGGTGTCGGCCTCGGCCAGCAGCTGGTCCATCTGCAGGGCCTGGGGCGAACCTTCCTCGGCCTGTTGCTGCAGGCGATAGAGCTGGGCCCGCAGGCGGGTCAGCGGGGTGCGCAGGTCGTGGGCGATGTTGTCGCACACGCCCTTGACCTCATGCATCAGCCGCTCGATGCGTTCGAGCATGGCGTTGACGATGGCCGCCAGCATGTCCAGTTCGTCACGCCGGTCCGACAGCGGCAGGCGCCGGGTCAGGTCGCCGGCGACGATGGCCTCGGCGCTGGCCTGGATCTGGCGGATGCGCCGTAACGGCCGGCGGCGCAGCAGATGCCAGCCGGCGACCCCGGGAATGATGGTCAGGGAAATCCCCCACAGCAGGGCGTGGAGAATGATCCGGGTCACCGCGAACAGCGAGCCGTTGTCGCGCACCAGCACCAGCCAGCGGCCGTCCCGGGTGTGGGTGGCCACCGCGTCGCAGCTGTCGCGGGGCAGGTTCGTGTCGTCGGAGTCGATGCAGTTCTTCAGCTCGTGGATCTGGCCGTCCAGGGGCAGGTCCTCGGGGATCTGCCGGATCGGTCCGCTCAAGGGCCGGCGCTGTTCGTCGAACAGGCCGTAGGCGTCGATGGCGCGCATGTCGAAGGTCATGCTGGTGGCCAGGGCTTCCACCAGTTGCTCGCCTTCGAAGCGCGCGAACAGGTGCTGGCGCTGCATCAGCGAGTGTTTGGCCAGGCTGTCCAGGTAGGTGGAGACTTCGTAGTACAGCACCCCCATGAGGATGCAGCTCCAGGCCACGAACAGCGTGCTGTAGAGCGCCAGCAGGCGGCTGCTGGAGGAGCGCCAGCCTTTAGAGGGGTTCAGCAATGACATAGCCCGAGCCTCGCACGGTGCGGATCAACGGGGTCATGCCGGGCGGGTCGATCTTTTTGCGCAGGCGGCCGATGTGCACGTCGATCAGGTTGGTTCCCGGGTCGAAGTGATAACCCCAGACCTCTTCAAAGATCATCATCCGCGAGAGGATCTGTCCGGTGTTGCGCATGAGGAATTCCAGCAGCTTGTATTCGGTGGGCAGCAGGCTCAGCAACTGGTCGGCGCGGGTCGCTTCGCGGCTGATCAGGTTCAGCTCCAGGTCGGCCACTCGCAGGCTGGTGGCGAAATCCTTGACCGTGTTCTTGCGTCGCAGCAGCACCTCGACCCGGGCCGCCATCTCGTCGGAGGCGAAGGGCTTGGTCAGGTAGTCGTCGCCGCCGGCACGCAGGCCGCGTACTCGTTCGTCGACGTCGGAGAGGGCGCTGATCATCAGGATCGGCGTCGACACACCGATGGTGCGCAGGGTGGTGACGATGGCCAGGCCGTCCAGTTCCGGCAGCATGCGGTCCAGGGTGATCAGGTCGTAGTCGCCGCTCACGGCGCGCACCAGGCCTTCGCGGCCGTTGTCCACCCAGTCCACGTCGAGGCCGTGGCTGCTCAGTTCGGCGACGATCTCCCGGGCCGTCACGGCGTCGTCTTCGATGGTCAGAATGCGGGTCATAGGCGTTACCTGCTTAGCGGTTCGTGACACAGGCGGGCATTTTGCCAAGAAACCAGGGGCGGGATTCTAAATAAACTTTCATCTGGCTTGTCGTCCGGTCTGCACGGTTCGAGTCGGGGAGGGTGAAGCTTGATATCATCCGGCCACTTTTTTGCCAGGAGGCGTCACCATGAGTGCCCTGACTCGGGTCGGCTGGAAGCCCTTTTTCGCGGTGTGCCTGTTGCTGCTGTGCAGCGCGGCGGCCCAGGCGGCCAATCAGCCCTGTTCCGGAAAGAAAGGCGGCATCGCCCGTTGTGACGGCGAGCTGTTCCTGTGCAATGACGGTTCCATCAGCGCCTCGAAGAAGAACTGCGCGCTGATGTTCGGCCAACGCTCCTCCACCCCCCGCGCCGAGCCGCTGCTGCGTGATACCCAGGGTTGCACCTGCGGCAGCGGCAGTTTCTGCACCGGGCCACGGGGCGGGGTCTATTGCCTGACGCCCAGTGGCAACAAGAGCTACAAGCGTCGTTAGGCTCTGTACCAACCGTTTTGAGACGAAGCTCAGGCAAGGCGAAAACGGTCGAGGAACGGCCGGGGGCGCGTTCGACTTTACGGTTTGTAACAGTGCCAATGTTCATAAGGTTCGCGCGGCTGTCGTCGATGCCTTGAACCACTAATTGGGGACAGGGCCCTGACCTTTGGCGGCGGTCGCGCAGGGGCCGTGGTATGTCTTAAAGGCGCCGCTGCCGGGCTTCTGCCGGCCGCGGCTTTTTGTGGCGTGTATCGCAAGTTTCAGAGACAAGGCACTGCTTTGAGGGACACCGTCCTTTTGCTTGGCCCAGATCAATATTTCTGTCAGACAAAAACACTAGATTTGCCCGCGCTCGGTTCTGACAGCCACTTCGGAACCGCGGTGTGACCGCGTCCTTGCCCCAGGACTCCAGGCGGCAGGATGCCGGTAACCCCACTCACTTCTCACGGATGAACCGCAATGCGTCAGATAGACCGCAATTTTGATATTCAGCCGCTGCAGCATGCGGACATGACCATCAGTCTCAACGGCCAGCCGGTCACTGCCGCCCTGGGTGAAACAGTCCTCAGCGTGATCCAGGCCACCGGCCTGCGCCAGGTGGCGCGCAATGATCACGGACAGTTGGTCGGTGCCTACTGCGGCATGGGCGTGTGCCATTGCTGCCTGGTGCAGATCGACGGCCGCCACAAGCGCCGTGCCTGCCAGACCCTGGTCAAGCCGGGCATGCAGGTGCAGACCCTGAGCAACCGCATCAGCGAGACGGAGCCCACGGTATGAGCCTGAACCCGGTGATTGTCGGCGGAGGGCCGGCGGGCATGGCGGCGGCTATCGAACTGGCCAAGCACGGCGTGCGCAGCACTCTGATCGAAGAAGCCTCGCGCCTGGGTGGCGTGGTCTTTCGTGGCCCGCTGCGCGATGGCGTGCAACTGGATTACCTGGGGCCGCGCTACTGCGAGACGCTGGCCAAGCTACACGGCGAATTTTCCGATCACGAGCAGATGATCGAGGTGCGCCTCAACCACCGGGTGATCGGCGCCGAGGGCCTTGACAGCCTGATGCTGCTGGATGCCGACGAGCAGGTGCAGCGGGTGGCCTATGGGCAATTGTTGCTGGCGGCCGGCTGCCATGAACGCAGCGTACCGTTTCCCGGCTGGACGCTGCCGGGGGTCAAGTTGCTCGGTGGCCTGCAACTGCAGATCAAGAGCGGCGTGGTCAAGCCGCAAGGTCCCGTGGTGATCGCCGGCACCGGGCCCTTGCTGCCACTGGTGGCGTGCCAGTTGCACGCCTCGGGCGTGCGGGTGGCCGGGGTCTACGAGGCCAGTGCCTTGAGCAAGATCGCCAAGCAGAGCCTGGCCCTGCTGAACAAGCCCCAGCTGTTTCTCGACGGCCTGAGCATGCTGGCCTACCTCAAGCTTCACAGCATCCCCCTGCGCTATGGCTGGGGCGTGGTCGAGGCCCAGGGCCAGGACGCCTTGAGCGTGGTCACGGTTGCCCCGTATTCCGCCGACTGGCAGCCGGACATGGCCAAGGCCGAGCGCATCGCCGCCCAGACCCTGGCGGTGGGTTATGGCTTCATTCCCCGCACCCAACTGAGCCAGCAGATGGGCCTGGATCACGGCTTCAGCGATGACGGCTATCTGCGGGCCAACGCCAACGCCTGGCAGCAGAGCAGCGAGCCGCACATCCATCTGGCCGGCGACATGGGTGGGATTCGCGGTGGTGAAGCGGCGATGCTCACCGGCCGCATCGCGGCGCTGTCGATCCTCATGCAGCGCGATGTGCTGAGCAACGACGCGGCCTTGCAACGGCGCCAGGGCTACGAGCGCAAACTGGCCTCGATCCTGCGCTTTCGCGGCGCGGTGGACCGCTATACCGCACGTGGCACCGGGCAGATAGACCTGCCCAAGGGCGACACGGTGATTTGCCGCTGTGAACACACCACTCGCAACGATATCGAGCGCGCCCTGAGCCAGGGCGTGCAGGACATGGCCAGCCTGAAAATGCGCACCCGGGTGAGCATGGGCGACTGCCAGGGGCGGATGTGCGTCGGCTATTGCAGCGACCGCCTGCGCCAGGCCACCGGACGCAAGGATGTGGGCTGGATTCGCCCGCGCTTCCCGTTGGACCCGATTCCGTTTTCCGCCTTTGCAGCCCCAGACCAGGAGGTCCCCGGACATGAGTAAGTATTACGACGTGGTGATTGCCGGTGGCGGCGTGATCGGGGCGTCCTGCGCCTATCAGTTGTCCAAGCGCAAAGACCTCAGAGTGGCGCTGATCGACGCCAAGCGTCCGGGCAACGCCAGCCGGGCTTCGGCCGGCGGCCTGTGGGCCATCGGCGAGTCGGTGGGCCTGGGCTGCGGAGTGATCTTCTTTCGCATGATGTCGGCCAACCGCAAGCGCGAGGCCCAGGGTTCGGCGGTGGTGGTGGACTCCAGCACCCCGCACATCCTGCCGCAGTCGTTCTTCGACTTCGCCCTGCAGTCCAACGAGCTGTACCCACGCCTGCACCGCGAACTGATCGGCCTGCACGGCATGGACTTCAAGTTCGAACAGACCGGGCTCAAGTTCGTCATTTATGACGACGAGGACCGCCTGTACGCCGAACACATTGTCGGTTGCATCCCGCACCTGTCCGATCAAGTGCGCTGGCTCGACCAGGCGGCCCTGCGCGCCGCCGAGCCGAAGGTCAGCCACGAAGCCCAGGGCGCCCTGGAGTTCCTCTGCGACCACCAGGTCAACCCCTTCCGCCTGACTGATGCCTACACCGAAGGCGCACGGCAGAACGGCGTGGATGTGTACTTCAACACCAACGTCACCGGGGTCCTGCACCAGGGCAACCGGGTCAGTGGGGTACAAACCGCCGAGGCCGGGCTGTTCCATTGCTCGACCCTGATCAATGCCGCCGGTGCCTGGGCCGCCGAGCTGAGCCTGCAGGCCACTGGGGTGGAGATTCCGGTCAAGCCGGTGAAGGGCCAGATCCTCCTCACCGAGCGCATGCCCAAGCTGCTCAATGGTTGCCTGACCACCAGCGACTGCTACATGGCGCAGAAGGACAACGGCGAGATCCTGATTGGCAGCACCACCGAGGACAAGGGCTTCGACGTCAGCACCACCTACCCGGAAATCAACGGCCTGGTGCAGGGGGCAGTGCGCTGCATTCCCGAGCTGGCCCAGGTCAACCTCAAGCGCTGCTGGGCGGGCCTGCGTCCGGGCTCGCCGGACGAGTTGCCGATTCTTGGGCCGATGGACGGGGTCGAGGGTTACCTCAACGCCTGCGGACACTTCCGTACCGGCATCCTGACCTCGGCGATCACCGGCGTACTGCTGGACAAACTGGTGAACGACGAAGCCCTGCCGCTGGACATCACTCCGTTCCTGGCCCGGCGTTTCGCCACCGCCCCGGTGAAGAAACAGCCCGAACCGGCCTGACAGATCCCCACGAGGATCTGTTGGACTTGCGTTGGAGCTGGCTTGCCAGCGAAAGCGTTTCCAAGAGCGCTGCACGGCTCGCGGGCCTCTTCGCCGGCAAGCCGGCTCCTGCGGTCGGCAGGGTCTGTTGGACTGTCGTAGGCGCTGGCTTGCCAGCGAAAGCGTTTCCGAGAGCGCTGCACGGCTCACGGGTCTCTTCGCCAGCAAGCCGGCTACGGTGATGACGCTGTGTGGGTCAGGTGGCGGGGGTGTCGAGGAACACCGGCAGCTGTTCGGCGTATTCGGCAAAACCGCGCACCGCCGGGAATTGCTCGGGACCGAACAGGTCCGCCACCATCATCTGGCTGAAACTCCAGGCCACCGCCAGGCTGATCCCGGCCTGGCTCAGGGCGCCGTCCTGAGGCAAGGGCTGTTTCTGCAGTTCCTGTTCCAACTCGGTATAGGCGGCCTGCAATTGGCCGCCGATCCGCTCCAGCCAGGGGCCGTGCTGTTTCTCCGCCGGACGCAGCTTTCGTTCGTAGACAATCTGCACCGACTTCTCACAGGCCGCCAGGGCCAGACCGATCAACCGCAACTCATGCAAACGCGCTGGCAGGGCCAGGGGCATCAGGCTCCTTTGTGGGCCGGCCAGGCTTTCCAGGTAATCGAGGATCAGGCTCGAATCCATCAGCACTTCACCCCCGTCGCAGACCAGGGTGGGTGCCTTGACCACCGGGTTGATGGCCTTGAACTGCTCGAAGGTGCTGAATACCGAGACCGAATGATGCTCGAAGGGCAGGTCCATGCATTTGAGGCTGATGGCGACACGGCGCACGTAGGGTGAATCGAGCATTCCAATGAGTTTCATCGCGTATTTCCTTGTCTTGAACGGCGCAACGGATGGGGACGGCGCGGTTAATGTAGCGGCATTGAATCGGCCTTGCACAGCTCCTTGCCATGGCTCAGCAGCGGCTACAGGCCAATGCCGATCGGGGATTTGTGTAGCCGCTGCCGCAGGCTGCGAACTGGCTGGGCGGCACTCCGTCGAAGGGCCGCAGCGCTCTTGAGGCCGCTGCGAGTTCGGCTGGAGATCGTCAAGCAAGGTCCTGCGGACCTTTGCGCAGCTTCGCCGTGGCTCAGCAGCGGCTACAGGGCCAATGCCGATCCGAGGTTGGTGTAGCCGCTGCCGCAGGCTGCGAACTGGCTGGGCGGCACTCCGTCGAAGGGCCGCGGCGTTCTTGAGGTCGCTGCGAGTTTGGCTGGAGATCGTCAAGCAAGGTCCTGCGGACCTTTGCGCAGCTTCGCGGGCTCAGCAGCGGCTACAGGGCCAATGCCGATCCGAGGTTGGTGTAGCCGCTGCCGCAGGCTGCGAACGGCACGAAGGGCCGCGGCGTTCTTGAGGCCGCTGCGGGTTCGGCTGGCGATCGTCAAGCAAGGTCCTGCGGACCTTTGCGCAGCTTCGCGGGCTCAGCAGCGGCTACAGCAATGCAGGTAATCGGCGACCGGCAGGTGCTCGTCGCGTGCCCACAGGTGCTAGCGCTGCCGTGGTCGCAGGCACCACCAGACCAGGCCCAGGGCGACGCTGAACAGGCCGGTCAGGGCTTGCAGCGAACCGGCCGGGCTGTCTGCCAACAGGCTGGCAAGCAGTCCGCAGCCCGCGGTCATGGCCATCTGGATAAAAAAGAACAGCCCCGAGGCGGTGCCCGCCACCGCCGCATAGGGTTGCAGGATCGCCAACTGGCAGGCGGGGATTGCCAGGCCCACCGAAAGCATCAGCGGCAGCATCGGCAGGACGATTGCCCACAGGCTGTCGGGCCACAGGCTGCGGGCAAGCAGCAGCAGGCCGGCGCCAGCCAGGTTCAGCACACAGGCCCCGGCAATCAGGCGGTCGGCGCTGTGGCGTACCCCTAGGCGCTGGAACAGCCGCGAGCCCAGCAGGTAGCCGGCTACGGTGGCGGCGAACACCAGGGCATAAGCGCTGGAAGACAGCCCCAGCTGGCGCTGCAACAGCGCCGGCGATTGCAGGATAAAAGGGAAGTAGGTGCAGTACAGGCAGCCGATGGCCAGGGAGTAGCGCATGAAATAGGCCTCCCCCAGCAGGCGCAGGTACAGGCGCGGCAGGCTTCTGGCGGCCACGGGGCAGAGCTGGGGCGGACGGGTTTCGGCAAGCCGCTTGTACATCAGCAGCCAGGCCGCCGCGGCCACCAGGCTCAGGCACAGAAACAAGCCGCGCCAGCCCAGCAGGTGGTCGATCAGGCTGCCCAGCGGCGGCGCCAGCATCGGCGACAGGGCAATGCCCATGGACAACAGCCCGAGCAATCGCGGCTGCTCCTCGGGGGCGCAGCGGTCGCGGACCATGACCCGGCCGATCAGGGTGCCGCAGCAACCGCCCAACGCTTGCAGCAGGCGGGCGACCATCAGCACCTCGACGTTGGCGGCGAGCATGCAGGCCAGGCTGGCCAGCAGGAATAGCGCCGTGCCCGCCAGCAGCACCGGGCGTCGGCCATAACGGTCGCACAGCGGCCCGCCCAGCAGCATCGACAGCGCATAGCCGAGCATGTACAGGCTCAGGGTCAGTTGCAGCTGGGCGTCGCTGGCCAACAGGTCGTCGGCCATGGCCGGCAGCGCCGGCAGGTACAGGTCGATGCTGATCCGCGGCAGGCAGACCACCACCAGCAGCAACAAGGTCCAGAGCCAGGGGGCGAGGGCGGGTTCAATAGCGATGGAACGGGTGGTGGAGGGGGCAACGGGGGGCATGGCAGGCTCGGGGCAAGGGGGGACGGCGCTGAAATTAAGGTCTTTATGGTTTAATGCCGAGCACCGTTTAGAGCGCTTTTGACTGGACCACTATGAGCCGTGGAAAACAATGAGCCGTGGAAAACACCCCGTGCCCCTCGACCTGCCCCTGCCGGAGCGCATGGATGAAACCCTGGGCAAGCAGGACAGCGCCTACGGCGCCTTGCGCCAGGCGATCCTGGAAAAACGCCTGCCGGCCGGCTGCCGCTTGCCCTCGACCCGCACCCTGGCCCAGCGCTGGGGCCTGTCCCGGGGCACCCTGGAAGTGGTCTTCGACCGCCTGCGCAGCGAAGGCTATGTGAGTCGCGCCAGCGGTTCCGGGACCCGGGTCTGCGCGGTGGTGCCGGACCTGTATCTGAGCACCCCGGCACGCGTTGCACCGGCATCCACCCGTGACAACGAGCCCTCGTATCCGCCGCTGAGCGTACGTGCCGGCCAGCCCTTTGTGGCACGACTCGCCGACCCGGCGCTGTTCCCCCTGCAACGCTGGACCCGTTCCCTGACCCGAGCCCTGGGCAGCGCCACGGCGCAATCGCTGTGCGATGCCGACCCCGCCGGCCTGCCGGCGCTGCGCCAGCAGATCGCCGAGTACCTGGGGCAGCACCGCGGCATCGCCTGCCATGCCGGGCAAGTGATGATCACCACCGGCATTCGCCACGGCCTCGATCTGCTGGCCCGCAGCCTGCTCAGTGCAGGGGACAAGGTGTGTATCGAAGACCCCGGCTACCTTTCGGCCCAGGGCCTGTTTGCCCTGGCCGGTGCGCGGCTGGTGCCGATTCCGGTGCAGGAGGAGGGCATCGACGTGGCGCAACTGCAAGGCCACGGCGATGCACGCATGGTCTACGTGACCCCGGCCCATCAGGCGCCCCTGGGCATGACCATGCCGGTGTCCCGGCGTCTGGCGCTGCTGGAATGGGCCCGGCACAGCGACACCTGGGTGGTGGAAGACGACTACGACAGCGAATTCAACTACCAGAGCGCGCCCCTGGCGGCTCTCAAGTCTCTGGACCCGGATGACCGGGTGATCTACTGCGGCAGTTTCAACAAGACCCTGTTCGCCGGTTTGCGGGTGGGCTTCATGCTGGTGCCCGAGGCGCTGCGTGCCCGGCTGTTGGCCACCTTGCAGAACACCGGGCGCTCGGTGGGGGTGATCGAACAGCTGGCCCTGGCCGACTACA
The DNA here is from genome assembly GCF_026016285.1 of Pseudomonas sp. B21-059. Classification (NCBI taxonomy): domain Bacteria; kingdom Pseudomonadati; phylum Pseudomonadota; class Gammaproteobacteria; order Pseudomonadales; family Pseudomonadaceae; genus Pseudomonas; species Pseudomonas sp. B21-059. The sequence continues at coordinate 2,880,715 of NZ_CP087201.1, forward strand.
TCGCCAGTGGCGCTTTTCTGCGTTGCCTGCGGGCGGCGCGTCAGGCTTATCAGGAGCGCCGCGACCTGCTGCTGGCGATTCTCGCGCGGGAGGCGCCCGGCTGTTACCGCATCAGTGGCCAGCAGGCCGGGCTGCATCTGCTCCTGGAGTTGCCGCCGGGCAGCGACGAGGCGGGCTTTCGCCAGCGCGCGGCAGAGCAGGGCCTGCTGCTGCAAGGGGTGATTGAACATTGTCAGCAGGTGCGCCGGGCGCCAGCGGTGATCATCGGCTATGCGGCCCTGAGCCTGGCGCAGATCCGCTTCAGCGGTGCGCGTCTGGCGGCGCTGCTGGTGGCCGAGGCGGGGCAGGAACATGAGCGGTGAGCCCTGACGGTCATCGGGCTGTCATCTCGCTCGGGCACCCTCGACGCCCCGGCCTTCGGCCTTTGTGGATTACACGGACGTTATGATCATTGTCACTGCCGGTGCGGCCTATCTGGATATCGACGCCTACGCCGGCTGCATCGCCTACGCCGAATTGCTCAACCTCAGCGGCCGCCCGGCCCGGGCCCTGAGCAGCGCACCGCTGAACGAGAGCATCCCGGCCCATTTCCGCCAGCAGCTCAAGGGCCTGGACCGCCACGTCCCGGAGGGCGCCGACCAGTTCGTGCTGGTGGACATCTCCAACCACCTGCACCTGGACCCGTTGGTGGACCTCACCCGGGTGATCGAGGTCATCGACCATCACCCCGGGTTCGAGGCCTTCTGGGACGAGCGCCTGGGCAAATACGCCGATATCCGCCAGATCGGCGCCGCCTGCACCCAGGTCTTTGAGCGCTGGCGCGATTCCGGGCTGTTGCCCAAGATCAGCCGCGACAGCGCGCAATTGCTGGCGGCGGGAATCCTCGACAACACCCTGAACTTCACCGACCAGGGATGCACCGCAGCGGACCGCCAGGCCTATGCTGCCCTGGCCGCCCATGCAGGCCTGGGGCCACAGTGGCCCGACGAGTACTTCCAGCAATGCCAGCAGCAGATCGAAGCGCAACTGGCGCAGGCCCTGCTCAAGGACCTGAAAGTCCTCGAACCTTCCAGCAACCTGCCGCGGCGCTTTGCCCAACTGACCCTATGGAATGGCGAGGACCTGCTGGCGCGCCAGCGCAGCCTGATCGAGCAGGTGCTGGGGCAATGGGGCGATGACTGGCTGCTGAACCTGATCAGCCTCAGCGAGGGTAAAAGTTACCTGCTGACCGGCAGCCCGGGCAGTGCCCGCAAGCTGGAGCGGCTGCTGGAGTGCAGCGCCCTGGACGGCGTGCATTGCCTGGCCCGGCCGATCCTGCGCAAGGAGCTGCTGCGCAAGGGCCTGGCGCTCCAGGCCCCGTCCTGTCGGACGGGCTAGTCGTCGAAGCCGCCTTGCTCGTGAATTTCGTCCATCTTCAGTTCCAGGCGGTAGGCCACGGCGATGAACAGTGCCTGGCACAGGCACAGGGTGGCGCTCAGTGAGCGGAAGGCGAAGGAGCTGCCTTCATTGACCAGCAGCACGCTGTTGGCGCGCTTGGCCAGGGGCGACAGGGTGCTGTCGGTGATGATCAGGGTCTTGGCCTGGTTGTGCTGGGCAATGCGCAGGCAGTGCTGGGTCTCTTTGCCATAGGGGGTGAAGCTGATGGCGATCACCAGGTCGTTGGGGCGGATGCTGCGCATCTGCTCGCGGTAGCTGCCCCCCAGGCCCGACACCAGATGAATGCGCTTGTTGGTGTGCTGCAGGTTGTACACCAGGTAGTCGGCCACGGCGAAGGAGCGGCGCACCCCCACCACGTAGATGTTGTCGGCGTTGACCACCAGGTCCACGGCCTTGTCGAAGGCCGTGTCGTCCAGTTCCAGGCCCAGGCGCTCGATGCCCGAGAGGGTGGCGTTGACGCATTCCCGAGCCAGGTCGCCGCCGCTGGCTTTCTGCGACTTGTTGGCAATCATGCTGCGGATGCGCTGCTGGTAGTTCTGTACCGGCGTGGCCTTGTGGGTGTAGGCCTGGCGAAACAGCGCCTGCATTTCACTGAAGCCGCTGAAGCCGAAACGCTGGGAGAAGCGCACGATGGCCGAGGGATGCACTTCGCATTCCCGGGCGATGTCGCTGATGCGGTCGACCATGATCCGGTCGCTCTGCTGGCTCATGTAGCTGGCAATGCGCTTGAGCTGGCGCGGCAGGCTCTCGTATTCCTCGGTGATCAGTTGCAGCAGGCGTTCGGCATTGATCGGAGGGCTGACGAGGTCGCTCTCGGGCGTGCTCTCGGACAAGGCCGGCTGATCGGTGCGGGACATAGAAAATCCTTCTGGCTTGTGCTTATGGGAACGGCCTGTGGCCCCGTCCCCTGACAATAGGTGGGCAGCCGGCAGTCTACAGGGTAGGGGCCGATAAAATCTTCGGGCTGATGCCGGCCGGCACCTTGCTGAAACGATGCATGACCTCTGGCTCAGGCTAGAACAAGTTTAATGGAAAAAATATTCCACGTAAAAAACTTATAGAAAAAATATTGATTGGCGCCGAGAGACGTTTTAGTCTGCATCCACCAAGAGTGTTCGGCGCCTGCCAAGGGCGGCGAGCACAGGCTGATAAAAATAACAGGAGCCAGCATGGGCCAGACTCGTTTTGCCAGTGGGCGTCAATTGGATCTGATTTGCCTCGGACGCCTGGGCGTCGATCTCTATGCACAGCAGGTCGGTGCGCGGCTGGAGGATGTCAGCAGTTTTGCCAAGTACCTCGGCGGCTCGTCGGCGAACATTGCCTTCGGCACCGCGCGCCTGGGCCTCAAGTCGGCGATGTTGAGCCGGGTCGGCGACGATCACATGGGGCGCTTCCTGGTGGAGTCCCTGGTGCGCGAAGGCTGTGACGTCAGCGCCATCCAGGTCGACCCGCAACGCCTCACCGCCATGGTCCTGCTGGGCCTCAAGGACCGCGAAACCTTCCCCCTGGTGTTCTACCGCGAGAACTGCGCGGACATGGCGCTGCGTGCCGAAGACATCGACGAAGCCTTTATTGCCTCCAGCAAGGCCTTGCTGATCACCGGCACCCATTTCTCCACCGACGGCGTCTACCGAGCCAGCCTCCAGGCCCTGGACTACGCGCAAAAGCACGGGGTCAAGCGGGTCCTGGATATCGACTACCGGCCGGTGCTCTGGGGCCTGGCGGGCAAGGCTGACGGCGAGACCCGGTTTGTCGCCGATCACCAGGTCAGCCAGCATGTGCAGAGCATCCTGCCGCGCTTCGATCTGATCGTCGGCACCGAAGAAGAATTCCTCATTGCCGGCGGCAGCGAAGACCTGCTGACGGCCTTGCGCACGGTGCGCTCCCTGAGCGCCGCGACCCTGGTGGTCAAGCTCGGCCCGCAGGGGTGCACGGTGATCCACGGCGAGATTCCGCAGCGCCTGGAGGACGGGGCGATCTACCCTGGTGTGCGGGTGGAGGTGCTCAACGTGCTGGGCGCCGGCGATGCCTTTATGTCCGGCTTCCTCAGTGGCTGGCTGGAAGACGCCAGCGATGAGCGCTGCTGCCAGTTGGCCAACGCCTGCGGCGGCCTGGTGGTGTCGCGCCATGCCTGTGCCCCGGCGATGCCGACCCGCGCCGAACTGGATTACCTGTTCAGCAGCCCGGTGCCCATTACCCGTCCCGACCAGGACCCGATCCTGCAGCGCCTGCATCAGGTCAGCGTGCCGCGCAAGGCCTGGAAGCCGCTGTTCGTCTTTGCCTTCGATCACCGTGGGCAACTGGTGGAACTGGCGCAACAGGGCGGCCAGGACCCGACGCGCATCAGCGCCCTCAAGCAGCTGTTTATCCAGGCGGTGGAGCGGGTCGAGCATCAGCTGCGCGAGCAGGGCGTGGCGGCCGATGTGGGCCTGCTGGCCGACCAGCGCTTCGGCCAGGACGCGCTGAATGCCGCCACCGGTCGCGGCTGGTGGGTGGCGCGTCCGGTGGAGGTCCAGGGCTCGCGGCCCCTGGCCTTCGAGCATGGGCGCTCGGTGGGCAGCAACCTGATTGCCTGGCCCCAGGAGCAGATCATCAAGTGCCTGGTGCAATATCACCCGGACGACGAACCCCTGCTGCGCCTGGAGCAGGAGGCGCAGATCATGGGCCTGTACCAGGCGTCCCAGGTCAGCGGCCATGAGCTGCTGCTGGAAATCATCCCGCCCAAGGACCTGCCCGGCGCCCATCCCGAGGTGCTCTACCGCAGCCTCAAGCGCCTGTACAACCTGGGCATCTACCCGGCGTGGTGGAAGATCGAGGCGCAGTCGGCTGAGGAGTGGAAAAAGCTCGACGAGCTGATCCAGGAGCGCGACCCGTATTGCCGTGGCGTGGTGCTGCTGGGCCTGAATGCCTCGGCCGAGTGCCTGGCCGAGGGCTTCCGGCAAGCTGCCAACAGCCAGACCTGCCGTGGTTTTGCCGTGGGCCGGACGATTTTCCAGGAGCCGAGCCGTGGGTGGCTGGCGGGGGAGATCGACGACGAAACCCTGATCCGGCAAGTCCAGGGCACCTTCGAACAACTGATCAACGCCTGGCGCAGCGCCCGCCCCCTGTAGGCGCCGGCTGGCCGACGAAGAGGGTCTTGAGCCTGGTGCCAGGCTCGCCGGCGCCTTCGCTGGCAAGCCAGCTCCTGCGAGTGCGAGGCCGTTCTCCACGCTTTCATGAATAACAACAAAAGGTGCAGCCATGCCCGCTATCCGAATTGGCATCAACCCGATCTCCTGGAGCAACGACGACCTGCCGGCCCTGGGCGGTGAAACGCCCCTGAGCACCGCCCTGAGCGAAGGCCGCGACATCGGTTACCAAGGCTTTGAACTCAACGGCAAGTTCCCCAAGGACGCCAAGGGCGTGGGCGATGTGTTGCGCCCTTATGACCTGGCGCTGGTCTCGGGCTGGTACTCCAGCCGCCTGGCCCGGCGTTCGGTGGCACAAGAAATCGACGCCATTGCCAGCCACGTCGAACTGCTGAAACGCAACGGCGCCTCGGTGCTGGTCTACGGCGAAGTGGCCGACTCGATCCAGGGCTCACCGGTGCGCCTGATCGAGCGTCCGCGCTTCCACAGTGAACAGGCTTGGCAGGATTACGCCGACAAGCTCACGGAGCTGGCGCGTTTCACCCTGTCTGAGGGTGTGCGCCTGGCCTACCACCACCACATGGGCGCCTACGTCGAGTCCCCGGCAGACATCGACAAACTGATGAGCCTGACCGGCGAGGAAGTCGGCCTGCTGTTCGATTCGGGCCACTGCTACATGGGCGGCGGCGAACCCTTGGAGGTGCTGCGCAAGCACATTCGCCGCGTCTGCCACGTGCACTTCAAGGACGTGCGCAAGCCGGTGGTGCAACTGGCGCGCAACAACCTGTGGAGCTTCCCGGACTGCATCGTCAACGGCACCTTCACCGTGCCCGGCGATGGCGACCTCGATTTTGCCGCCTTGCTCGACGTGCTGCTGGACGCGGGCTACCAGGGCTGGCTGGTGGTGGAAGCCGAGCAGGACCCGGCCGTGGCGCCGAGCTACGTCTATGCGAAAAAAGGTTACGACACCCTGCGGGCCCTGCTGGACGCCGCTGTGCAACGCAGGAGCACTGCCCAATGAACCTGCTGGTGAAAAGCGCGGCCAAGGGCCGGACCCTGGTCCAGCTGCCAGAGGGCGCCCTGGAATACGTGGGCTTCAGTGCCTACCGCCTGAGCCTTGGGGAAAGCCTGCCGGTCAGTGCCGGCGACCAGGAGCTGTGCCTGGTGCTGCTCAGCGGCCGTATCGATGTGCAGGGCCAAGCGCCCCAGGGCGCCTTCCAGTGGGACAACCTGGGGGACCGGCAATCGGTGTTCGAAGACAAATCGCCCTTTGCCGCCTACCTGCCGCCGGGCAGCCAGGCCCAGGTCAGCGCCTTGAGCGAGGTGCAGATTGCCCTGTGTGCCGCCCCGGGTGATGCCGCCGCTGGCCTCGGCCCACGGCTGATCCGCCCGGAGCAGTGCAAGCGCAGCGTGCGCGGCAAGGGCGCCAATACCCGTTATGTCTGCGACATCCTGCCCGACAGCGAGCCGGCCCATTCCCTGCTGGTGGTGGAGGTGCGCACGCCGTCCGGGCATTCCTCCAGCTACCCGCCGCACAAGCACGACACCGATGACTTGCCGCACCAGAGCTTTCTGGAAGAGACCTATTACCACCAGATCAACCCGCCCCAGGGCTTCGTCTTCCAGCGGGTCTACACCGACGACCGCAGCATCGACCAGGCCATGGCCGTGGAAAACAGCGACCTGGTGGTGGTGCCCAAGGGCTATCACCCGGTCAGCGTGCCTTACGGCTACGAGTCCTATTACCTGAACGTCATGGCCGGGCCCAAGCGGGTCTGGCAGTTCCATAACGACCCGCAGCACAGCTGGCTGCTGGATCTCTGAAGCGCCGAACTCAGACGGCAACCCTTTACGGAGAACAAGAACAATGAGCGATACCCCGGTAATAGGTCATTACATCGGCGGCCAGGTACAGGACGCCGGTGAGCGTTTCAGCCAGGTGTTCAACCCGGCCACGGGTGCGGTCCAGGCCCGCGTCGCCCTGGCCAGCCAGAAGACCGTGGACGAGGCCGTGGCCTCGGCGCTGAAGGCCTTTCCCGCCTGGTCCGAACAGTCCTCCCTGCGCCGTGCGCGGGTGATGTTCAAGTTCAAGGAACTGCTGGACCGGCACCACCAGGAACTGGCGCAGATCATCACCCGCGAGCACGGCAAGGTGCTGTCCGACGCCATGGGAGAAGTGACCCGCGGCATCGAGATCGTCGAGTACGCCTGTGGCGCGCCGAACCTGTTGAAAACCGATTTCAGCGACAACATCGGTGGCGGCATCGATAACTGGAACCTGCGCCAGCCCCTGGGCGTGTGCGCCGGGGTCACGCCGTTCAACTTCCCGGTGATGGTGCCGCTGTGGATGATCCCCATCGCCCTGATCACCGGTAACTGCTTCATCCTCAAACCGTCCGAGCGCGACCCGTCCGCCAGCCTGCTGATGGCGCGCCTGCTGACCGAAGCCGGGTTGCCCGAAGGGGTGTTCAACGTGGTCCAGGGCGACAAGAGCGCCGTGGATGGCTTGCTCCAGCACCCGGACATCGAGGCGATTTCCTTTGTCGGTTCGACGCCGATTGCCGAGTACATCCACCAGCAGGCCAGCGCCCGAGGCAAACGCGTGCAGGCCCTGGGTGGGGCCAAGAACCACATGATCGTGATGCCCGACGCCGTCCTGGACCAGGCCGCCGACGCACTGATCGGCGCGGCCTACGGCTCGGCTGGCGAGCGCTGCATGGCGATCTCCGTCGCCGTGGCGGTGGGCGAGGTGGCCGATGAATTGATCGCCAAGCTGCTGCCGCGTATCGACCAGCTCAAGGTCGGCAACGGCTTGCAGGGCGACAGCGACATGGGGCCGCTGGTGACCGCCGAGCACAAGGCCCGGGTTGAAGGTTTCATCGACCAGGGCGTGGCCCAGGGCGCACAGCTGCTGGTGGACGGTCGCGGTTTCAAGGTACCGGGGGCGGAGCAGGGCTTTTTTGTCGGCGCCACCCTGTTCGATCACGTCACCCCCCAGATGAGCATCTACCAGCAGGAAATCTTCGGGCCGGTGCTGGGCATTGTGCGGGTGCCTGATTTTGCCAGCGCAGTGGAGCTGATCAACGCCCATGAATTCGGCAATGGCGTGTCCTGCTTCACCCGCGACGGCGGCGTGGCCCGGGCCTTTGCCCGCAGTATCAAGGTGGGCATGGTGGGCATCAACGTGCCGATTCCGGTGCCCATGGCCTGGCATTCCTTCGGCGGCTGGAAGCGCTCGCTGTTCGGCGATCACCATGCCTACGGCGAGGAAGGCGTGCGCTTCTACAGCCGCTACAAGAGCGTGATGCAGCGCTGGCCCGACAGCATCGCCAAGGGCCCGGAGTTCAGCATGCCGACGGCCAAGTAACGGTCGCGACGCGATGGATTTTGGAGAACAAGAAGAATGAGCCAGCCCCTGCGTTTCGCCCTGAATCGTATGGTTGCACCGCGTTTGTCACTGCCGGCGTTTATCGACCTGGCGCTGACGCTGAAGGTCGATGCCATTGAACTGCGCAATGACCTTGCGGGCGTGGAAATCGAGGACGGTACGCCGCCGCAGCAGGTCCGCGAATTGTGCGCGGCCCAGGGGCTCAAGGTGTTGTCGATCAACGCCCTGTACCCCTTCGATGTGTGGAACGACGAGCGTCGCCAGCAGGCCCTGAAACTTGCCGCCTATGCCCGTGCCTGCGGCGCCGAGGGGCTAGTGTTGTGCCCGCTCAATGACCCTGCCGATCCGCGCACTGAGGCCCAGCGCAGCAGCGCTCTGCGCAGCGCTTTGAGCGAGCTGGCGCCGATTCTGCGGGATCACGGCCTGCTGGGGTTTATCGAGCCCCTGGGCTTTGAGGAATGTGCGCTGCGCCACAAGCGCACGGCAGTGGAGGCGATCCGTGCCATCGGCGGCCTGGATGTGTTGCGCCTGGTGCACGACACCTTCCACCACCACTTGGCCGGCGAGCGTGAGTTGTTCCCCGAGCTGACCGGGCTGGTGCACATCTCCGGTGTCGAGGACCGCCAAGCGCCGCTCAACCGCATTCGCGACGGCCATCGGGTACTAGTAGCCGAGGCGGACATCCTCGGCAATGTGGCGCAGATCGACACCTTGCGCAGCAGTGGCTACAGCGGCTACCTGTCGTTCGAGCCTTTTGCCGAGAGCGTGCACGGGCTGGCGGACATCCAGCAGGCGCTGGCGGCGAGCATTGCCCACTTGCGGCAGGCCCTGGCCTGAGGTCATTTCCTTGTGGGTGCTGGCAAGCCGGCTCCCGCAGGGCGACATAACAAGATGAAGGTGCAAACCATGAGTACGACACGCTTGACCATGGCCCAGGCCCTGGTGAAATTCCTCGATAACCAATACGTCGAGGTGGATGGGGTCCAGAGCAAGTTCATCGCCGGGGTCTTCACCATTTTCGGCCACGGCAACGTGCTCGGCCTGGGCCAGGCCCTGGAGCAGGACAGTGGCGACCTGGTGGTGCACCAGGGCCGCAACGAGCAGGGCATGGCCCACGCCGCCATTGGTTTCGCCAAGCAGCACCTGCGGCGCAAGATCTACGCCTGCAGCTCCTCGGTGGGCCCCGGCGCGGCCAATATGCTGACCGCGGCGGCCACCGCCACGGCCAACCGGATTCCCTTGCTGTTGCTGCCGGGGGACGTCTACGCCAGCCGCCAGCCGGACCCGGTGCTGCAACAGATCGAACAGTTCCATGACCTGAGCATCAGCACCAATGATGCCTTCAAGGCCGTGAGCAAATACTGGGACCGCATCAACCGTCCCGAGCAACTGATGAGCGCGGCGATCCACGCCATGCGTGTGCTCACCGACCCGGCGGAAACCGGCGCCGTGACCCTGGCATTGCCCCAGGATGTGCAGGGCGAAGCCTACGATTACCCGGATTCCTTCCTCGCCAAGCGCGTGCATCGCATCGACCGCCGTCCGGCCACCGAGGCCATGCTCGGCGATGCCCTGGCGCTGTTTCAGGGCAAGCGCAAGCCGCTGATTATCTGTGGCGGCGGGGTCAAGTATTCCGGGGCCAACCGGGCGTTGCAGGCCTTTGCCGAACGCTTCGGCATCCCCTTTGCCGAAACCCAGGCGGGCAAGAGCGCGGTGGTTTCCGAGCATCCGTTGAACGTCGGTGGGATCGGCGAGACCGGCTGCCTGGCGGCCAACCTGCTGGCCAGGGAAGCCGACCTGATCATCGGCATCGGCACCCGCTACAGCGATTTCACCACCTCGTCGAAATGGCTGTTCCAGCACCCGGAGGTGGCGTTCCTCAACCTCAATGTCTGCCCTGGCGACAGCCTCAAGATGGAGGGTGTGCAGCTACTGGCCGATGCCCGCGCCGGCTTGCAGGCCCTGAGCGAAACCCTGGGCCGCAGCGGCTATCGGGCGGCCTGGGACGCACAGGTCAGTGCGGCCAAGGCGCAGTTGGAGGCCGAGGTGGACCGGGTGTATCAGGTGCAATACCAGGACGATGGTTTTGTCCCGGAGATCAACGACCACATGGACCCGGCGGTGCTGCGCGAATTCATCGAGCTGACCGGTTCCTGCCTGACCCAGAGCCAGGTGCTCGGGCTGCTCAACCAGGCCTTGCCCGAGGACGGCATCATCGTCGCCGCCGCCGGCAGCCTGCCCGGCGACCTGCAGCGCAGCTGGCGCAGCAAGGGGGTCAACAGCTACCACGTGGAATACGGCTATTCGTGCATGGGCTACGAGGTCAACGCGGCCCTGGGGGTCAAGCTCGCCGAGCCGGATCGCGAGGTGTACGCCCTGGTGGGCGACGGCTCCTACCTGATGCTGCACTCGGAACTGGTCACCTCGATCCAGGAGCAGCGCAAGATCAACGTGGTGCTGCTGGACAACATGACCTTCGGCTGCATCAACAACCTGCAGATGGGCCACGGTATGGACAGCTTCGGCACCGAGTTCCGCTACCGCAACCCGCAGAGCGGCAAGCTCGACGGCGGCTTTGTGCCAGTGGACTTCGCCATGAGCGCCGCCGCCTACGGCTGCAAGACCTACAAGGTCAGCACTGAGGAGCAACTGCTGACGGCCCTGGCCGATGCCCGGACCCAGACGGTATCGACCCTGATCGACATCAAGGTCTTGCCCAAGACCATGATCCACAGCTACCTGTCCTGGTGGCGGGTGGGCGTGGCCCAGGTGTCCACCAGCGAGCGCACCGATGCGGCGGCCAAGACCCTTAATGAACGCCTGGCCCAGGCCCGGCAGTACTGATTGCTCTGCAACGAACAACAACAGGAGTATCTGCATGTCTTTGAAACTTGGCGTTATCGGGACCGGGGCCATCGGCCAGGATCATATCCGTCGTTGCAGCCAGACCCTGCTGGGCAGCCAGGTGGTGGCGGTCACCGACATCAACCTGGCGTCGGCGGCCAAGGTGGTCAGCGACCTCAAGCTCAGCGCCGAGGTCTATCCGGATGGCCACGCGCTGATCAAGGCGGCGGACGTCGAGGCGGTGCTGGTCACCTCCTGGGGGCCGAGCCACGAGGAGTTCGTGCTGGCGGCGATTGCCGCGGGCAAGCCGGTGTTCTGTGAAAAGCCCCTGGCGGTGACCGCCGCCGGCTGCCGGCGCATCGTCGAGGCCGAAATCGCCCACGGCAAGCGCCTGGTGCAGGTGGGTTTCATGCGCCCCTACGATGCCGGCTACCAGGCCTTGAAGGCGGTGATCGACAGCGGCCAGATCGGCGAGCCGCTGATGCTGCACTGCGCCCACCGCAACCCGCGGGTGGGTGAGAACTACAAGACCGACATGGCCATCACCGACACCCTGATCCATGAGCTGGACGTACTGCGCTGGCTGCTGGCTGACGATTATGTGTCGGTGCAGGTGGTGTTCCCGCGCAAGACCAGCAAGGCCCTGGCCCACTTGCGCGACCCGCAGATCGTGCTGCTGGAAACCGCCCGTGGCACGCGCATCGACGTCGAGGTGTTCGTCAACTGCCAGTACGGCTACGACATCCAGTGCGAAGTGGTGGGGGAGAGCGGTATCGCCAGGCTGCCGGAGCCGTCCCAGGTGCAATTGCGCAGCGAAGCCAAGCTGTCCAACGCCATCCTGATGGATTGGAAGGAGCGTTTTATCGCCGCCTATGACGTGGAGTTGCAGGCCTTTATCGACGGCGTGCGCGCCGGCCAGGTAGGCGGGCCCTCGGCCTGGGACGGCTTTGCTGCCGCGGTGGCGGCCGATGCCTGCATCGAAGCGCAGGGCAGCGGCCAGATCGTCAAGATCGAGCTGCCTGAGCGCCCGGGCTTCTACGCCTGACCTTGTACCGGGCCCGCCCGGGGGGATTTGCGGGGGGCGCCTCCGGTTGGGCGCCGCTGAACCGCCGCCCGGGTTTTCCCCGGGCGCGCCCCCATTGGGCTTGGGCGCACATTCGCCACGGGGCCAGGATTTTCAAGGCTTTAACTGATTTAGAATAAAATTCTAAAATGAGTTGATGTAGAAATTATTTTCCAATAAAGTCATTTTCAGGTTGCCGACTCGCTAGGTCGCACGCCCTCAAGCAAACCATGAGAGGCGTGCGGACCGACCCACAAAAACAACAGGTACCGTCGATGAAAACCTTCACTAGCACCATCCTCGCTCTACGTTCGCGATTTCGCAGCTCGCCCGCGCCAACCTCCGCTTCGCCTCGGCCCAGCCGCTCTGCCGTCCTCCTGACCTGCCTCGGCTTTCTGTGTGTAGAACGCAACGGTTCACTGCTGTGCTGCGTACCCGGTGCCCCCATCGTGCATCTGTCGCTCTGAGTGGTTTCTGCGCTTTATCCATAAAACCTACAAGAATGTGGAGAAAGACCTGTGATGAACACCAAGATCCGTTTTGCCTCGCTTGCACTGTCGATGCTGCTGGCCAGTGGGGCCGCCTTCGCCGACATCAAGATCGGCGTGAGCATGTCGCAGTTCGATGACACCTGGCTGACCTATCTGCGCGAGTCGATGGATCAGAAAGCCAAGTCCCTGCCCGATGGCGTCAAGCTGCAGTTCGAAGACGCCCGCAGCGATGTGGTCAAGCAATTGAGCCAGGTCGAGAACTTCATCAGCCAGAAAGTCGACGCGATCGTGGTCAACCCGGTCGACACCGCCGCCACTAAGAAAATCACCGAGGCTGCGGTGAAGGCCGGCATCCCCCTGGTGTACGTCAACCGCCGCCCGGATGACCTGAACCTGCCCAAGGGCGTGGTGACCGTGGCTTCCAATGACCTGGAAGCCGGGAAAATGCAGATGCAGTACCTGGCCGACAAGATGGGCGGCAAGGGCGACATCGTGATCCTGCTGGGCGACCTGGCGAACAACTCCACCACCAACCGCACCAAGGGGGTCAAGGAGGTGCTGGCCCAGTACCCGGGGATCAAGGTCGACCAGGAACAGACCGGGGTCTGGCTGCGGGACAAGGGCATGACCCTGGTCAACGACTGGCTGACCCAGGGCCGCAAGTTCGACGCGGTGGTGTCCAACAACGATGAAATGGCCATTGGTGCCGCCATGGCGCTGAAGCAGGCCGGGGTCGAGAAGGGCAGTGTGCTGATCGCCGGTGTCGACGGCACTCCGGATGGCCTGCGTGCGGTGAAGAAGGGCGAATTGGCGCTCTCGGTGTTCCAGGACGCCAAGGGCCAGGCGGACGGTTCCATCGATACCGCGGTGAAGATGATCAAGCATGAGCCGGTAGAGCCGGCGGTGTGGGTTCCGTATCGGCTGATCACCCCGGACAACGTCGACCAGTTCAAGTAACGCCGCTCACCTTCCAGAGCTGTTCCAGAAGAACAGGCTCTAACAACAATAAGTAATAAGTGGCAAGGCGGCCTCGGGCGGCCTTGCCGATGGAGTACCTGATCATGTTCTCTAGCGCGACTGCCTCGAGCACCCCGCTGGCGGGTATCTTGCCTGCCGCCACATCGATTGAAGAACCCTATCTGCTGGAGGTCATCAACGTCAGCAAGGGCTTTCCCGGTGTGGTCGCCCTGTCCGATGTGCAACTGCGGGTACGCCCGGGAACGGTGCTGGCGCTGATGGGCGAGAACGGCGCCGGCAAGTCGACCCTGATGAAAATCATCGCTGGCATCTATCAGCCGGACGCCGGCGAGCTGCGCCTCAAGGGCCGGCCGGTGGTCTTCGAAACGCCCCTGCAGGCCCTGCAATCGGGCATCGCCATGATCCATCAGGAGCTCAACCTGATGCCGCACATGAGCATTGCCGAGAACATCTGGATCGGCCGTGAGCAGCTCAACGGCCTGCGCATGATCGATCACCGCGCCATGCACCGCTGCACCGCGCAGTTGCTGGAACGCCTGCGCATCAACCTCGACCCCGAGGAGCAGGTGGGCAACCTGAGCATTGCCGAGCGGCAGATGGTGGAGATCGCCAAGGCGGTGTCCTACGACTCCGACGTGCTGATCATGGACGAACCGACCTCGGCCATTACCGACAAGGAAGTGGCGCACCTGTTCTCGATCATTGCCGACCTCAAGGCCCAGGGTAAGGGCATCATCTATATCACCCACAAAATGAACGAAGTGTTCGCCATCGCCGATGAAGTGGCGGTGTTCCGCGACGGTGCCTATATCGGCCTGCAACGGGCCGACAGCCTGGACGGCGACAGCCTGATCTCGATGATGGTGGGGCGCGAGCTGAGCCAGCTGTTTCCCCAGCGCGAGAACCCCGTCGGCGATCTGCTGCTCCAGGTACGCGACCTGCGCCTGGACGGGGTGTTCGACAGGGTGTCCTTCGACCTGCACGCCGGGGAGATCCTCGGCATCGCCGGGCTGATGGGCTCGGGCCGGACCAATGTCGCCGAGACCCTGTTCGGCATCACCCCCTGCGACGGCGGCGAGATGGTTCTCGACGGCCAGGCCCTGCGCATCAGCGACCCGCACCAGGCGATCGAGAAGGGCTTTGCCCTGCTGACCGAGGATCGCAAGCTCAGCGGGCTGTTCCCGTGCCTGTCGGTCCTGGAAAACATGGAAGTGGCGGTGCTGCCGCATTACGCCGGCGGCGGCTTTGTCCAGCAGAAGGCCTTGCGTGCCCTGTGCGAGGACATGTGCAAGAAGCTGCGGGTCAAGACCCCGTCCCTGGAGCAATGCATCGATACCTTGTCCGGGGGCAATCAGCAGAAGGCCCTGTTGGCGCGCTGGCTGATGACCAACCCGCGCATCCTGATCCTTGATGAGCCGACCCGGGGTATCGACGTCGGGGCCAAGGCCGAGATCTACCGCTTGATCTCCTTCCTCGCCAGCGAAGGCATGGCGGTGATCATGATTTCCTCGGAGCTGCCCGAAGTGCTGGGCATGAGCGACCGGGTCATGGTCATGCACGAAGGTGAGCTCATGGGCACCCTCGACCGCAGCGAGGCGACCCAGGAACGGGTGATGCAATTGGCGTCGGGAATGTCGGTGGTGCACTGATTCTTCAATCGATGGCGGTCGGCGGCGCTGTGATTCGCCGCGGCCAGGCACTAACAAAGGTGAGTGGTTATGAACGTGATGTCTGAAAACAAACCGGCCGCGGCGCCCGCTAGAACGCGCCGGCGCCTTCCCACCGAACTGAGTATTTTTCTGGTCCTGATCGGCATCGGCCTGGTCTTCGAGCTGTTCGGCTGGATCGTGCGTGACCAGAGCTTCCTGATGAACTCCCAGCGCCTGGTGCTGATGATCCTCCAGGTGTCGATCATCGGCCTGCTGGCCATCGGCGTGACCCAGGTGATCATCACCACGGGCATCGACCTGTCCTCGGGCTCGGTGCTGGCGCTGTCGGCGATGATTGCCGCCAGCCTGGCCCAGACCTCGGACTTTGCCCGGGCAGTGTTTCCGTCCCTGACCGACTTGCCGGTGTGGATACCGGTGGTGGCCGGGCTGGGGGTGGGCCTGCTGGCGGGGGCGATCAACGGCAGCATCATCGCCATCACTGGTATTCCGCCCTTTATCGCCACCCTGGGCATGATGGTGTCGGCCCGCGGCCTGGCCCGCTATTACACCGAAGGCCAGCCGGTGAGCATGCTGTCCGATTCCTACACCGCCATCGGTCACGGGGCGATGCCGGTGATCATCTTCCTGGTGGTGGCGGTGATCTTCCACATCGCCTTGCGCTACACCAAGTACGGCAAATACACCTACGCCATCGGCGGCAACATGCAGGCGGCGCGCACCTCGGGGATCAACGTCAAGCGCCATCTGGTGATCGTCTACAGCATCGCCGGGTTGCTGGCGGGGCTGGCCGGGGTGGTGGCCTCGGCGCGGGCCGCCACCGGGCAGGCGGGGATGGGCATGTCCTATGAACTGGATGCGATTGCCGCGGCCGTGATCGGCGGCACCAGCCTGGCCGGTGGCGTGGGGCGCATCACCGGCACGGTGATCGGCGCGCTGATTCTTGGCGTCATGGCCAGTGGCTTCACTTTTGTCGGCGTGGATGCCTACATCCAGGACATCATCAAGGGCCTGATCATCGTGGTGGCGGTGGTCATTGACCAATACCGCAACAAGCGCAAGCTCAAGCGCTGATCCACCAGCCTGTTGTCGGCGCCGGCTGGCCAGCGAAGGCGCCCACAAGATGAGGTACAACGGACGGGGCTGTTCGCCGGCACGTTGGTTTTTGCGGCGGAGAAACGGGGAAAAAGGCTCCGAATCCGCCGTCCGGTACTGCCGTTTGTCTTCTAAAAGACCTGCTCGTATGGAATTTTTTGTTATAAAAGCACTCTGAAAAGCGCCACCAAAGCCCGCAATTGCGGGCTTTGTGCGGTTTGTCAGACAGATTCGCTGTCATTTCAGTTGCTGCGCCCTCAAACCGGCCTTAGACTGCCGCCCCTCGTAAATTGAGTGCCGGGTGGCGCTTGGAAGGTATGGCGCCTTTCTGATGACCTGACGGGTCAACCGGAAACAGTTTGAATTCGCCTTAATGCACGTATTTTTTATAGAGAAATCAATGACCAAGGAAAAGTTGCTGGCCATGCCGGCGGATGACTACATGAATGCCGAGCAGCACGCTTTTTTCAGCGACCTGTTGCAAGCCATGAAGGTGGAAACCCACGAGCGCATCGAACAGAACCGGATCGCCATTGAAAGCCTGGACACCCCGGCTGACCCGGCCGACGCCGCTTCCGTCGAAGAAGAGCGCACCTGGTTGGTCAACGCCATTGATCGTGACCAGCGCATGCTGCCGCAATTGGAGCAGGCCCTGGGCCGGATCAGTGACGACAGCTTCGGCTGGTGCGATGACAGCGGCGAGCCGATCGGCCTCAAGCGCCTGCTGATCAGCCCAACCACCAAGTACTGCATCGAAGCCCAAGAGCGCCACGAGCAGATCGACAAGCATCAGCGTCAAGCCTGATCGCCAGCCCCCGCCACAGCGGGGGCTTTGTTTTTTCGGGTACGACTCCATACCCGCTCATTCCCTTGATCTACTGCAAACCCCCGACTAAGGGACCATGGATAATGGCCTTCTAGTGGCGTCTAATGCCGAAAATAATTAGAACGATGTGGGGTGCTAAACATGTCAAGAGAAGGATCTCTAGCGGTGCCGATCGCGCAACCGCTGGCAGCAACACCCGCCGCCCGTTGGTGGGCGCCGACCTTGCAGAGCGCGGCCTTGATGGGCTTGCTGGGTGGCCAGGCACTGGGTGACTGGCCGCTGTACCTGTGCCTGCCCCTGGCGGTGCTGGTGGTCTGGCTGCCCCGGCTGAGAAGCCGCAAGGTGCCCGAGGCGCCGGCGACAACGGCCGACAGCGAGCTGTCCTCGCTGACCCGCGACCTGTCCTACAGCACCACCCATAACGCCCTGTCTGCCGCTGGCGTGGCCTATTCGGTGACGCAACTGGCGGGCAAGCTGCAATCCCAGCTGGATGCCGCGGCGCGCATCGTCGGCAACGCCGAAGTGATGATCAAGACCGAACAGGCCACCTCGCAACTCAGCCGGCAAGCCCTGGAGGCGGCCAGTGAGGCCCACGCCAGCAGCGCCGAAGGGCGCACGGTGCTGGGGGAGTCCATCAGTCGCATGCACTCCCTGAGCGAGCGGGCCAGTGGCAGCCGCGAGCTGATCGAGGCCTTGAGCCAGCGCAGTGAAGAGATCCAGCGGGTGACCCTGGTGATCCAGTCCATCGCCAGCCAGACCAACCTGCTGGCCCTGAATGCCGCTATCGAGGCCGCCCGGGCCGGGGAGCACGGACGGGGTTTTGCCGTGGTCGCCGACGAGGTGCGCGGGCTGGCCGGGCGCACCGCTACGGCCACCGATGAGGTCGGGGTGATGGTGGCCGATATCCAGCAACGCACCAGCGATGTAGTGGAGCAGATCCGTCAGCTGTCCGACGACCTGAACCTGGGGGTGGAGCAGGTGGAACACACCGGTCGGCACCTGGACAACATCGCCCGTCTGGCAGCAGGGGTGGAAGGCCAGGTCAGCGAGATCGCCCGGGGCGCCGAGACCAACCGCGAACAGTTGGACAGCCTGTTCCATGCCGTGGAGCAGATGCGCAGCGACCTGGCGGTCAGCGATCAGCAGACCCGCAGCCTGGCTCAGGCGGCGGTGCAGATGGAAGGGCAGGCGGAAACCATCAGTGAGCGTCTGGCGGCTGTGGGGCTTGATGATTACCACCAGCGCATCTATGACCTGGCCCGTGAAGGCGCCCGGCGTATTGCCGAGCAGTTCGAGACCGACCTGGCGCAGAACCGCATCAGCCTCGACGACCTGTTCGACCGCCATTACCAGTTGATCGCCAACACCGATCCGGCCAGGTACCAGACCCGTTTCGACCGCTACACCGATCAGGTGCTGCCGCCGATCCAGGAATCCCTGCTGCCGCGCCACGACGGCCTGGTGTTCGCCATCGCCTGTACCCAGGAGGGTTATGTACCGACCCACAACCTGGCCTTCTCCCAGCCGTTGACCGGCGATCCCGTGGTGGACAACCTGCATAACCGCAGCAAGCGCAAGTTCGCCGATCGCACCGGCATTCGTTGTGGCAGTCACCAGCAACCACTGTTGCTGCAAACCTATACCCGCGATACCGGCGAACTGATGCACGACTTGTCGGTGCCGATCTGGGTCCAGGGGCGGCATTGGGGCGGGTTGCGCCTGGGCTACAAGCCCGAGCAGGCGCCGCCCCAGCGCAAGGGCTGAGAACATTATTACCAGGGGCGTAAGACTGCTGTGCAGGATGTGACTGTTTCAGACGCCGGGAACTGACTAGTATGCTCACATCGTTAGGGAGCTAACTAATTCCCGGAGGTTCTCCATGCACAGCAAAGTTGATGTAGCCGTGATGATCGGCAGTGGTGTTCCCCCCATGCTGCGGGACCTGGGACGCAAGGCGTGCTGGGTGGTGCTGGTCAATGGCGAACAACGTGGCACTGCCTTTGCCAGCCGCGTCGAGGCCGAGGAGTGCCGGCAGGCCTGGCAGGCGAAACTGGCGCAGTGCCGGCCTGGGCGCCATGTATTCCAGCATTCGGCTTGATGCTTGGGCGGCAGATAGAGGCTTGATCGGTTGGGGCGGATGTCTGGATTCAGGCTGTTGCAGGCAGGGCCCGAAGGCGAGTCGCTGGTGTTAAGTTAATCATCATGATGCTCTTAAACGGATCTCGCCTGGGTCACGGGGGCGCCGCTGGGTTCCCGGGCGGCGCGCTGTGGCAGGTATCAGGCGTTCAGGGCGCCCTGGTCAATGGCCAGCTTGAGGGCCTTGGCGGATTCCCTGGCCGCCGCTGCAGCTTCTTCGGAGGTCTTGAACCAGCGGTCGCGTTCCACCTGGTGGAAGGTGATCTGGGTCAGTGGAGGTTTGGCGCGCATGGCAATCACGGCCTGGAATTCGCCTTCGACTTCTCTGCACTCGCCACGAATGAAAAACTCGCCAATATCTAGTTCGGTCACTTCTAGCCTTCCCTTGGAGATGAGTGAGTGCTTGAGCGCCCGTACCGCGATCGCTCAACCAGCGAGGGAGTATGGCAGTTGTTGCGTTGCGACGGGCTGAGTTATGTCATTGCGGTTTTAGGTAGAGATTGTTCTGAGGCACTAAAGTGAACTTTCTTACGCTTCAATCCGCCAATCCAGATCACTGCACCAGAGTGTTACTGGTTAGAATGCCGGGCCTTGTGTGACGACTGCGGGCAACATTACCCGCTGATGAGCAACATTAGTCTTTGTACTAATGAATGGCCGTGCAGTCATGAATCGCTCGCTTTAAATGGTCGAAATGCACAAAGTTGCTCTAGAATTGCTTCTGCAACCCGAAGTGGCTGCCGATCCGGGGATTCAATCTCAGGGTATATCCGGCTTTCCGGCCTGTTTCAGTACCCGCCCCAGATAGCTCGCCGCCACACTTTTCGGGGTGTCAGAGCCTACTCCTACAGCCTTTGACCTGTGCCTGATGCTTCGGCAGAAATGCCCGCTGCTCAGCGCCGGCGTTAACGCCGTGGCCTGGAGTACCCGCTGCATTTGAGTGTTTTTTGGGGTAACTGATTGGGGTGATCACGCCGTCATGGCGGTTTTTTGTGCTGTCCGTTTTTCCTCGGACGGCACCCTTTTGAGTATCGGGGAGTGTTCCTTGGCAGTAAGTAATCTTGAAATGCATGCGTTGTTCGTTTTGGGTGATTTGCGCGCAAAGCTGGTCAAGCAGTTCCAATCTCGTTTTGTCTACATCACCGAACAGTCCGCCGAAGGCATCTACATCGCCGAGATCGATACCGAGAGCGCGTTGGTGGTGGACGACAAGCCTCGGTTGGAGCTCAAGGTGGGCGATCATTTTCGCGCTGCAGTACTGCCCAGCCGGGAAGGCGGCAAGCTGGAGATCCGCTTTCGCGAGATCAAGCTGACGGTATACGGCCTGGGCGACTATGCCTTTGTCAGCAGTCCCCTGGGGCAGGGGATTGTGTTCAAGGAAGGTCACTCGGTGGTGATGGTCTTCGCCGCCAACGAGCAATTGCAGGAAGGCTTGAGCAAGACGCTCAAGGCAGTCAGCGCCAAGGCGGCCAAATTCCGCAAGGGCGAACTGGTGAGTTTCAAGGCCAGCGAGTAATGAGCCAGAGCCGCGCCGAGTTTCACCAGCAGCACCAGCAGGCCGCGTGTGACGAAGCTCAACGCCTGTTCGCCGAGAAGGCGCGCTTGCAGGGCGCCTGGCTGAACTGGGTGGCCGGCCAGCTGTACCACCTGCGCCCGGCGGCATACGCCAGCATGGTGCGCCGCGAGTTGCAGCGGCTGCAGGAGCCGGCGGACCCTTGATGGTCGATCCGGGCCGCGACCCCGGTTGAAAATATGGAACCTCTACTACAGTCAGTTGACTGAATGCTTCAGGGGCCTGGCAGCTTTGCGTGGCGTGTCCCTTTGGTCCTGGTCCTGATCCGAGAGGTGCACCCATGAAAGGAATACGAGCGCTGCTGGCCAGCAGCCTGTTGGCCCTTGCCGCCTTGAACGCGCCACCGGTGGCGGCGGCTTCCGCGCCGATTCACTTCGCCGATCTGAACTGGGAGAGCGGCAGCCTGATCACCGAGATCCTGCGGATCGTGGTCGAGAAGGGTTATGGCCTGCCCACCGATACACTGCCTGGCACCACCATCACTCTGGAAACCGCCCTGGCCAACAACGATATCCAGGTGATTGGCGAAGAGTGGGCGGGGCGCAGCCCGGTGTGGGTCAAGGCTGAGGCCGAAGGCAAGGTGCTGGCCCTGGGGGACACGGTCAAGGGCGCTACCGAAGGCTGGTGGGTGCCGGAGTACGTGATCAAGGGTGACCCCGCCAAGGGCATCGCGGCCCTGGCGCCGGAGTTGCGCAGCGTCACCGACCTGGCGCGCTACAAGGATGTGTTCAAGGACCCGGAGAGTCCGACCAAGGGACGTTTCCTCAACAGCCCGATTGGCTGGACCTCGGAGATCGTCAACCAGCAGAAGCTCAAAGCCTATGGCCTGGAGGACAGCTACGTGAACTTCCGCAGTGGCTCCGGCGCAGCCCTGGATGCGGAGATCAGCTCGGCGATCCGTCGGGGCAAACCGATCCTGTTCTACTACTGGTCACCGACGCCGCTGCTGGGGCGCTTCAAACTGGTCCAGCTGCAAGAGCCGTCCTTTGATGCCGAGGCCTGGAAGACCCTGACCGACGCCGACAACCCCAACCCGCGTCCCAGCCGTTCCCTGGCCTCGAAACTGTCCATCGGCGTGTCTGCGCCATTCCACAAGCAGTACCCGCAGTTGGTGAGCTTCTTCAGCCAGGTCGAGCTGCCCATCGAGCCCCTCAACCAGGCCCTGGCGCAGATGAGCGAAACCCACAGCACGCCCCGGGACGCGGCCCGGGCCTTCCTCAAGCAGCATCCTGATCTCTGGCGCAACTGGGTGCCCCAGGACGTCGCCGCCAAAGTCGCCGCCGCCCTGTTGTAGGAGCCGGCTTGCCGGCGAAAGGGCCCGCAGGCCTTGCGCCTTCCATGGCGACGCCTTCGCTGGCAAGCCAGCTCCTAGGGTCGCCCTGACACCGCGCGATGTTCCCGTAGGCGCCGCTTGCCGGCGAAGAGGCCCCCAAGGCGGGTCAGAAGCGGGTCTGCACCGCCAGTTCGAAGGTGCGCGGGGTGCCCAGGTAGTAAGCCGGGGAGACATGGGCGAACTTGCCGTAGACCTCGTTGGTCAGGTTGCGTACCCGGCCGGTGACGGTGGTGTGGCTGTCGACCTGGTAGCGCAGGAAGCTGCCGTACAGGGTGTAGGCCGGCAGCGTCAGGGTGTTGGCGTTGTCGGCGTACACCGAGGCCACGTAGCGGGCATCGACGCCGGTCTGCCAGCTTGGGGCCAGGTCATAGGTCAGCCACAGGTTGGCCACCCGCTCGGGGACGTTGGTCGGGGTGTTGCCCTTGCGCGAGACCACGGCGCCGCTGGCAATCTTCTCGTTGAACTCGTCATATTCGGCGTCCACCCAGGCGAAGTTGGCCTCCGCCAGCAGCTTGGGGGTGACCCGCAGGGAACTGGCCAGTTCGATGCCCTTGGAGGTCTGCTGGCCCACGGGAATGCTGTTGGCCGGGTCCTGGGGGTCGGTGACGGCAAAGTCCTTGCGTTCGATGCGGTAGGCCGCCAGGGTCGCCGAGCCGCGTCCGTCCAGGTAGTCGAACTTGCTGCCCACTTCCCATTGCTTGCCGGTGGACACCTCGAAGTTCTGGGTGCCGCTGGGCTGTTCGGCGGCCGTGCTGTATTGCACGTAGACGTTGGCGCTGGGCAGGAACTGCCAGGTCAGCCCCAGGCGCCCGGTGACCGGCTCCCAGCTGCGCTTGAGATGCCGCGGGTTGCTGGCGCTGATCACGCGGTGGTTGGTCACGTCCAGGTCGATGGCGTCATAGCGCAGGCCGCTGAGCAGGGACAGCTCGTCGGTCAGGGCCAGGCGGTTCTCGACGAACAGGGCGCGGGTGGTGACCTGGTTGGTCTTGTCCTTGACCCAGCTCTGGCGGGTGCCCTTCAGGTCGTAGAAGTACCCCGGTTGGAAGTTGCCGGGGTCCACGCTGTTGTTGGCCGAGACGTTCCATGGAGAGCTGGTGGTGCTGTTGACCTTGTACTCAAAACCCCCGGACCAGGTGGTATCGAGGCCGAACAGTTGATCGTCATGACGCAGTTCGAACTGGTTGCCGTCCTGCTGGCCCTGGTGCCGCACCAGATAGGCGGTGGAGCGGTTCACTCGGCTGTTGTCGGGGCTGTACTGGTAGGTCTCAAGGTTGCGGTAGTCGCGCTGGCTGTCCAGGTGATAGAGGGTGTTGCGCAGGCTGGTGCTGGGGTTGATCCGGTAGTCGATGATCGAGCGCAGCCACACTGTGCGCTGTTCATACAGGCCGTCGGCGACGTTGTAGTTGTTGAAGCGTTGGTGCTTGTCGATCTTCAGCTCGCCGGCCTTGGGGTTGCGCACCGGGGTGCCCCAGTAGGGGCTGTCTTCGTGCTCGTCCTGGTATTCCACCGCCAGGGTGTGGGACAGGTCAGGGGTCAAGTCGCTGAGCAGGGAGAAGGCCAGGCTCCAGGCATCGCGCTCCTGGCGGTCGATGTAGCCGTTGCTGGTGTTGTGGCTGACGTCGAAGCGCGCGTAGTGCTGCACCTCGGCGCCCGCCGGGCTCAGGGCGTGATTGACCCCGAAAGCGGTTTGCGTGGTGTCGTAGCTGCCGTAGCTGAGCAGGCCCTCGGCCGCCTGTTCGCGGCGGTCCGCCAGCTTGGTCACGTAGTTCAGCGAGCCGCCCACGGAGCCGGCGCCATTGATCAGCGACGAGGGGCCGCCCACCAGTTCCACCCGGTCATAGATCCAGGCGTCCACCGGCCGTGCCAGGCCGGTGGCGACGTTGATGCCGTTGAACATCTGGGTGATCTGGCTGCTGGTGAAGCCGCGGTAGGAGATGAAGCCGCCGAACCCCGGTGGTGCACTGGCATTGACCCCGGGCAGGGCGTTGGCGGCGTCCTGGAAGGTCTGGGCGCCACGGCGCTCGATGTCCTGGCGGCTGGCGATCGCCACCGAGGCCGGGGTTTCCCGCAGGCTCAGGCCCAAACGCGAGGCCATGCCGCTGGACTGCTCCAGGGACAGGCCGGGTTCAACGTCTGCCTCTTCGGCGTTAACGGTGGTAGGGACCAGCTCCAGGCCGGATTTGCCCCAGGCGTTGACGGACAGGCAGGCCAGCAGGCTCGCCAGTAAAGGAAGGTGTTTCATGCATGCATCCTGAATTCTTGACTAGGAAAAGGCCCACGAAAGCGCGCCGCGCAGCAGCGCAGTGGGCGGGTCGAGCACGAGCAAGAATCAGGCGTAGGGCGGTGCCCGAGGATGGGCGGCGGGCCAGGTGAAACGGGCCGGGAGGTGGGTCTGAAGCTGGCGCGCCAGCGGCGGCGCCTGGGGTTGGGGCAACAGCGCCAGGGTGACGCTGGAGTTCAGTGCCGGGCCCATGCCGCCGGTGGAGCACAGCGGGCAACCGAAGGCCTTGGACAGGGTGGGCAGGGAGTCCTGGTCGGCCGGCTGTTGCAGGGGGGCTTGGGTGTTGGGATCGATGCTGCAGAACTGCCCGCCGATGCCGTTGAGCTGCATGCCGAGCATCTGCCCGTGGCCGATGCTGCAGGCAAACACGTTGAACAGGACGCAGCAATAAAGCATCCAGGCAACGAGCGAGCGATCGGAACGGGTCAATTTCATGGGGCGGCACTTTATCATCGAAGGCGACGAACGTACTTACAAAAACCAGCAATCGAGTCCATTCTCTTTACGACTTTTTTACAAGGACGTCTGAACATGAATCTTCTGCTCGCTCAGGGGATGTCCGGCACTTTTCTGTTCATCAGCCTGATCCATCTGTACTGGGCCGCCGGAGGCAAGCGCGGCAGCGACGCGGTGATCCCCCAAGTGCCGGGGCCGGTTCCCGGGCAGAGCCAACCGGCCTTTCACCCTCCGGCCCTGGCCACCTTGCTGGTGGCGGTGGGGCTGTTGCTGGTGGCGATGCTGGTCTGCCTGCGGGTTGGGCTCTACCTGCCGACCGTGACCCATCCGTCCCTGCAATGGGTGATCAGCGCCATTGCCTTGCTGATGTTCGCCCGGGCCATTGGCGACTCCGAGCTGGTTGGCTTCTTCAAGCAAGTGCGTGACTCGAAGTTCGCCCGTCTCGACACCCTGTTCTATTCCCCGCTGTGCGTGGTACTGGGTGCCGGATTGCTGGTGCTGGCCTGGGCCTGAAGGGCAAGCCCGCCCACTGTAGGCGCTGGCTGGTGTAGGAGCTGGCTTGCCAGCGAAGGCGCCAGCCGATTCGCTGCAAGGCTCAAAGGCCTCTTCGCCGGCAAGCCGGCTCCTGCATGGGGTGGTGTGCTCAGTTGCCGCTTTCGTTGCGTTTGCTGCTGACCTCTGCCGGCACATCGTCACCGGCCATGCGCTTGCGGAACAACGCCGCGCGGGCCAGCAGCAGGGTGGTGACCGGCACCGTGATCGACAGCAGAATCGGAATCAGCCAGGCATGCAGCACCGGCCCGGACTTGAGCGCTGAAAAATACAGGATCGAGGCCAGGGCCACGGTCCAGGAGCCCATGGTTGAGGCCAGGGCCGGCGGGTGCATGCGCTGGAAGTAGCTCTTCATGCGCAGGATGCCCAGGGCACCGATCAGGGCGAAGACGCTGCTGATCACCAGCAGCACGGCCACCAGGACCTCCACCCAGAGGGGCAGTTGTTCCAGGCTGTTCATTCGATCACCTCGCCGCGCAGAAGGAATTTGGCCAGGGCGAAGGAGCCGACAAAGCCGAACAGGGCAATCAGCAGCGCCGCCTCGAAGTAGGTGTCACTGGCGTAGCGGATGCCCAGCACCAGCATCATCAGCATCGCCAGGATGTACAGGTAGTCCAGGGCCAGGACCCGGTCCTGGGCCGAGGGGCCCTTGAACAGGCGCACCAGGGTCAGGACCATGGCCAGGGAAAACAGGAACAGGCTCAGCAGGATCGCGTTGGTCAACAGCACGCTCATTCGAAAATCTCCATCAGCGGGCGCTCGTAGGTCGCCTTGAAGTGCTGGATGAATTGCCCTTCGTCCTGCAGATCGAAGACGTGCAGCAAGAGGATGCTGCGGTCCAGGGACAGCTCGGACCAGACCGTGCCCGGCACCACCGTGGTGATGGTGGACAGCGCCGCCAGGCCATTGGCGTCGCGCAGGTCCAGGGGGATCTTGACGAAGGCCGAGCGCACCGGCCGGCGCCCGTTGTTGAGCACGCCCCAGGCCACGATCAGGTTGGAGACCAGCACATCGCAGCCTACCCGCAGCAACAGCCGCAGGATGGTGCCGGGGCGGCGGATGCGGATCGGCAGCGGCCGCAGCGGGCGCATCAGCAGCGGTGCGAGAAAGCCCAGGATGGCCCCCAGCAGCAGATTGCCGGGGCTGATGGACAGGTTCAGCACCAGCCACAGCAGCCACAGCGCCAGGGACAGGAAGGGGGCAGGGAACAGACGCTTCATGGTTGCACCTCCGCCGCCTGGGTGGCCTTGGACTCAGGGCTGAGCACGGTGCGGGTGCCCAGTACCGCCATCACATAGTGCTCCGGATGATTGAGGCTGTCGGCGGTGGCCTGGGTGAAGCGCAGCAGCGGCTCGGCCTTGAAGCTGAGCAGCACGCAGAGCCCCAGCAACGCCACGATCGGCACGCATTCCAGACGCCGCAACACCGGTGAAGGTCGCTCCTCCGGGCTCCAGAAACGCTGGATGCCCAGGCGCGCAAAGGCGATCAGCGAGGCCAGGCCGGAGAGGATCAGCAGCACCAGGAAAATCCAGCCCGCCAGCGGGATCGGCGTGTCGCTGCTGGTTCCCAGGCCCGTCGGGTTGAGCAGGGCGGCGATCAGGTTGAGCTTGCCGATAAAGCCCGACAGCGGCGGCATGCCGATGATCAGCAGGGCGCAGGCAATGAAGCTCAGGCCGAGGAAGGCCATGGTCCAGGGGATCACCTGGCCGACCACCACTTGCTGTTCGTCGTCGAGGTTGCTGCCCCGGGGCGGGGGAAGGGTTTCCATGGGCCGCGGCAGGATTTCGCCTTCGTCTTCCAGAGGCACTTCCACCGCCGAGCGCGAGCGCTCGATCAACTCCGCCAGCAGGAACAGCGCACACAGCGCCAGGGTCGAGCTGAACAGGTAGAACAGCGCCGCGCCGGTGAGCGCCGGCTGGGCGAAGCCGATCACCGCGATCAGGATGCCCGCCGACACCAGGATGCTCAGGCTGGCCATGCGCTCCAGGCGCTGGGCCGGAAGAATCGCCAGGGCGGCGCAGAAGATCGTCGCCAGGCCGCCGTAGATCAGCCACTGGTTGCCGAAGTAGGCCGAGGCCCCGGCCTGCCCGGAGAACAGCAGGGTCCACAGGCGCAGCACGGTGTAGATCCCGACCTTGGTCATGATCGCGAACAGCGCCGCCACCGGGGCGCTGGCCGAGGAATAGGCCGGCACCAGCCAGAAGTTCAGCGGCCACATCCCGGCCTTGGCCAGGAAGGCGATGGCCAGGATCGCCGTGCCGGCATGCAGCAGGCCGCGATCGGCTTCCGGCACCAGGGGGATCTTCATCGCCAGGTCGGCCATGTTCAGGGTCCCGGTGACCCCGTAGATCATTGCCGTGCCGATCAGGAACAGCGACGAAGCCAGCAGGTTGATGGTGATGTAGTGCAGCCCCGACGACACCCGCGCCCGTCCAGAGCCGTGCAGCATCAGGCCGTAGGAGGCTGCCAGCAGCACCTCGAAGAACACGAACAGGTTGAACAGGTCTGCGGTGAGGAAGGCGCCGTACAGGCCCATCAGCTGGATCTGGAACAGCGCATGGAAGCTGGCCCCGGCGCCGTCCCAGCGGGCCATGGCGAACAGCAGCGCGCTGACCCCGATGATCCCGGTGAGCACCATCATCAGTGCCGACAGGCGATCCACCACCAGCACGATGCCGAAGGGCACCTGCCAGTTGCTCGGCAGGTACACGCCGAAGGAGCCGGTGGCGCCCTGGACCTGGGTCCAGTACAGCAGGTACGCGGCCAGGGCCAGCCCCAGCAGGCTGGAGAACAGGTTGATCCGCGCCTTGAGCGGGCGGTGTTTCTCCCCCAGCAGCAACATGATGGCCGCCGTCAGCAGCGGCAGGAGGATGGGGGCGACGATCAGGTGGGACAACGAACTCATTCCTTGGGCTCCCGGCCGTCGACGTGGTCAGTGCCGGTCAGGCCCCGGGACGCCAGGAGCACCACCAGAAACAGCGCGGTCATGGCGAAGCTGATGACGATGGCGGTGAGCACCAGGGCCTGGGGCAACGGGTCGGTGTAGTGCAGCAGGTCCTGGGGCACGCCGTCCTTGACGATGGGTTCCTTGCCGATGAACAGGCTGCCCATGCTGAAGATGAACAGGTTGACCGCGTAGGACAGCAGGCACAGGCCCATCACCACCTGGAAGGTCCGCGGGCGCAGGACCAGCCAGACTCCGGAAGCGGCGAGGACCCCAATGGCGATTGCGATGACTTCTTCCATCAGGCGGCTCCGCTCTTGATCAGGGATTTGGACTGGCTGGCCGGCTTGTGGGCCCGCACCGACTGGTGCGCCAGGGCGGTGAGGATCAGCAGGGTCGCGCCCAGCACCACCGCGTACACGCCGATGTCGAAGAACAGGGCGCTGGCGATGTGGATATCACCGAACAGCGGCAGGTCCACATGCACCGTGTGGGTGGTGAGGAACGGGTAGCCCCAGGCCAGGGCGCCGAGGCCGGTGGCCAGGGCGAACAGCAAGCCGGTGCCCATCCAGCGCAGCGGCCGCAGGCTCATCTGGGCCTCGACCCACTGGGTGCCGGCCACCATGTACTGGAGGATGAAGGCCACCGACATCACCAGCCCGGCGACAAAACCGCCGCCCGGCAGGTTGTGCCCGCGCATGAACAGGTAGAAGGACACCACCAGGGCAATCGGCAGCAGCAGGCGCACCAGCACCGCCGGCACCATCATGAAGCCCAGGGCGGTGTCGCTGGCCTGGCGCGGGTTGACCAGATCGGTGACCACGTCCGGGGCCAGCAGGCGCTGTTGCGCCGGCAATTGCATGCTTTCCTTGGGCGGGCGGAAGCGACGCAGCAGGGCGAACACGGTCAGGGCCACGGCTGCCAGCACGGTGATTTCGCCCAGGGTGTCGAAGCTGCGGAAGTCCACCAGGGTCACGTTGACCACGTTGGTGCCGCCGCCTTCAGGCAAGGCACGGCTGAGGTAGAACGAGGAAATATCGTTGGGAGTGGGGCGGGTCAGCATGGCGTAGGACAGCACCGCCATGCCCAGGCCGACGGCGATCGACAGGCTCAGGTCGCGCAGGCGGCGGATGCGCGCCTTGGGCACGCTGCTGGGCAGCGGCGAGACATCCTCGATCCGCCGTGGCAGCCAGCGCAGGCCGAGGAGGATCAGCACCGTGGTCACCACCTCCACCACCAGCTGGGTCAGGGCCAGGTCCGGCGCCGAGAACCAGACGAAGGTCACGCAGGTCATCAGCCCGCAGACGCTGACCATGGTCAGGGCCGCCAGCCGGTGGTACTTGGCCTGCCAGGCGGCGCCCAGGGCGCAGGCGATGGCCAGCAGCCAGAAGGTCACGAAGACGATGGAGCCGGGAATCTTCGGCCGGTCGCCCCAGGTCAGCTGGCTGTAGAGCATGGGAATCAGGCCGGTGATCACCGCCGCCAGAATCAGCAGAAACAGCTGGGTCTGCAGGCGCTTGGTGCTCAGCCGCCGCTCCAGGCGCCGGGCCAGGCGGGTCATGCCCACCAGGCTGCGCTCGAACAGCAGCTTGCCGTTGAGGCGGCCCACTCCCGGCGGGTAGGCGAAACGCCCCGCCACCAGCGGTTTGTGCAGCAACAGGTAAAGCACGATGCCGCAGGACATGGCGATCAGGCTCATGATCATCGGCGCATTGAGGCCGTGCCAGATGGCCAGGCTGTATTCGGGCAGGGTGCCGCCCACCACCGGCCGTGCGGCGGCGGCCAGCAGCGGACCGATGATCTGCGCCGGGAAGATCCCCACCAGCAGGCAGGTGAACACCAGCAGTTCAACCGGGGCACGCATCCAGCGTGGCGGCTCGTGGGGCGTGTGCGGCAGGTCGGTGGCCGGTTCGCCGAGGAACACATCCACGGTAAAGCGCAGGGCGTAGGCAACGCTGAAGGTCCCGGCGATGGTGGCGATCACCGGCAGGGCGATTTCCACCCAGGCGCTGGAATTGATGAACACCGTCTCGGCGAAGAACATCTCCTTGGACAGGAAGCCGTTGAGCAGCGGCACCCCGGCCATCGAGGCACTGGCGACCATGGCCAGGGTCGCGGTGTAGGGCATCAGCTTGATCAGGCCGTTGAGCTTGCGGATGTCGCGGCTGCCGCTCTCGTGGTCGATGATCCCGGCGGCCATGAACAGCGACGCCTTGAAGGTGGCGTGATTGAGAATGTGGAACACCGCCGCCACCGCCGCCAGGGGGCTATTCAGGCCCAGCAGCAGGGTGATCAGGCCCAGGTGGCTGATGGTGGAGTAGGCCAGCAGGCCCTTGAGGTCGTTCTGGAACATCGCGCAGTAGGCGCCCAGCACCAGGGTGCAGGCCCCGGCGCCGCTGACGATGTAGAACCATTCTTGCGTACCGGACAACGACGGCCACAGGCGGGCCAGGAGAAACACCCCGGCCTTGACCATGGTCGCCGAGTGCAGGTAGGCCGAGACCGGCGTCGGCGCGGCCATGGCGTGGGGGAGCCAGAAGTGGAAGGGGAACTGCGCGCTCTTGCTCAGGGCGCCCAGCAGGATCAATGGCAACAGGATCGGGTAGAGCGCATGGGCGCGGATCTTGTCTCCGGCAGCTAGCACCTGATCCAGGTCGTAGCTGCCGACCACATGGCCGAGCAGCATGACCCCCGCCAGCAGGCACAAGCCCCCGGCGCCGGTGACCATCAGCGCCATGTAGGCGCCACGGCGGGCGTCGGAGCGGTGATGCCAATAGCCGATCAGCAAGAAGGAGAAGAGGCTGGTGAGCTCCCAGAAGAACACCATCTGGATCAGGTTGCCGGAAATCACCAGGCCGAGCATGGCCCCCATGAACGCCAGGAAGAAGGCGAAGAAGCGCGGCACCGGGTCTTGCGGCGACATGTAGTAACGCGCGTAGAGCGCCACCAGACTGCCGATACCCAGCACCAGCAATGAGAACAGCCAGGCGAAGCCGTCCAGGCGCAGCACGAAGTTCAGGCCCAGGCTCGGCAGCCAGGTATATTCCTCGCGGATAATCCCGCCATCGGCGATCTGCGGGTACAGCAAAGCCACCTGGACGGTGCCAATGAGTGCCACCAGGCCGGCCAGCAGGGATTCGGTGTTACGTGCGTTGTGCGGCAGCACGGCCGCCAGACAGCTGCCTATGAATGGCAGAAGCAGTAGAACTATCAGGGACATAGGCTTCTAATCTGCGGAAAAGTATGACGCATAATACGTGCCAGGCCCTGGATCACCAACCGCCATGCGCGGCCCGGCCCCCCAAAGAAATGTTACATACGCTTTCAAAGGTAGGAGACAAATGCCTGATGCGCCCGTTCACCGGGCGCTGCAGGGCCAAGGTCCTGCCCAGGTCAAAACACCACAAGGATCGACAAGGGTGCACATGATTAAAGGATCGGCCATGGGCCGGCTGTTTCGACGGGGCTGTTTCGCCTTGCTGTTCACTGCCTTCGGCGCCGGGTTGGGGGTGGGTGTGGAGCATTATCTCGACCGACCCGACATGCTCAAGACCCGACAGGCGCTGATCATCGAAGGCCCGATGGGGGATGATCGGACCTACCAGCTGCCAGCGGGCACGGTGCTCTACTTCGACCGCGCCTTTGCCGAGGGGCATGTGCTCTACCATGCCTATTTCTATTTCCACGGTGCGCCCGAGCATGACCCGGTGCAGCTGGAGCCCAAGCACAAGGGGTCGTTGACCGTCCCTACCTGGCTCTACGCCCCTGGCGACCCCGCGCGGTAGGCGCTGGCTTGCCAGCGAAGAGGTCCGCAAGATCGCCTTCGCCGGCAAGCCGGCTCCTACATGCCCCGCGATACCCCTGCCAACCGTAGGAGCTGGCTTGCCAGCGAAGAGGCCCGCGAGACCGCCTTCGCCGGCAAGCCGGGTGCTACAGGCCGTCCGCTGCCTGCCCGGTCAATGCCGGTTGATCAGCATCCGCGGCCCGGCCCTTGGGTTTCCATTCGCTGATGATCACCGCCAGCACGATCAAGGCTCCCCCCAGCAGCGCCAGCGCGGGCAGGCGTTCCCCGGCGATCCGCCCGACAATCCCGGCCCACACCGGCTCACCGGCATAGATCAGGGTGGCGCGGGTCGGCGAGACGCTTTTCTGCGCCCAGTTCATCGCCACCTGGATCGCCGCACTGGCTGCCCCCAGGCCCAGGGCACTGGCCAGCAGCAGCCAGGAAAACCCCGGCAACGCTTCCCCGGTCGGTAGCACCATGGCAAAGGCCAGCAGTGAGGTGACCGCCAGTTGCACCACCGTGACCCGGCGCACATCCACCTGCCCGGCGAAGCTGCTGATCAGAATGATTTCGGCGGCAATGGCCACTGTGCTGATCAGGGTGGCGATCTCCCCGGGGCTGAAATCCAGCGAGGCGCCATTGGGGCCGGACAGCAGCATCAACCCGGTAAACGCCAGCATGATGCCGATGCTTGGCAGCAGCCCCGGACGCTTGCCCATGAACAGCCATTGCAGCAGGGGAACGAAAGGTACATAGAGGGCCGTGATAAACGCCGATTGGCTGCTGGGAATGCTTTGCAGGCCCACCGTCTGCAAGCCGTAGCCGAGCATGATGGCGGTGCCGATAAAGGTCCCGGCACGCAGCTCGAACAGGGTCAGCCCGCGCAGGTGGCGCAATGAAAACAAGGCGACGATGCACGCCGCCGCGGCAAAGCGCAGGCCGACAAAGAACATCGGCCCGCTGACGCTCATGGCCTTCTGCACCAGCAGGAAGGTGCCGCCCCAGATCATGGTGATCAGCGCCAGCACCGCTTCGGCCCTGCTGAGTGGGAAGCGCATTGCGCGGGAGGGCGTTGAAGTCATGGCCTTGCGTGCTACCTGAGGGGGGACGCACAATGCGCCGGAAGCTGGGCAGTATACTGCGCAGGCCCGGAGAGCGAGCAATATAGTGCACAAAGATAACGTCCAACGGGCTTCGGTCCTGCAACATGTCAGCCTCAACGTGCGACGCCTGCGCCATGCCGCAGGCTTGAGCCAGAGCGCCCTGGCGGAAAAATCCGACGTCAGTCGGCGGATGCTGGTGGCCATCGAGGCCGGGGAGAAGAACGTCAGCCTCGGCACCCTGGACCGAGTGGCCGAGGCCTTGAACGTGGCTTTCAGCGACCTGATCCAGGCCCCGGATGCCCGAGACCCGAGCCGTATCAACGAGCTGGCCTGGGCCGGCGTCATCCCCGGGAGCAAGGCGCTGCTCCTGGCCAAGGCCGAGGCCAGCCGTGAAGTGGAACTCTGGGAGTGGCAGCTCGAGCCTGGCGAGGTCTATCACTCGGAGTGCGACACCGTCGGCTGGAGCGAGCAGATCTATGTCGTCGAGGGCTGCCTGACGCTGTTCTTCGGAGACGCCGAGCGGCGCCTGGAAAGCGGCGACTTCTTCATGTTCGCCAGTCATGTGCCTCACGGCTATCGCAATGACGGCGCCCAGGCCACGCGCTTCGTGCGCAACGTGGTGTACTGATTGCCCAGGCGTGTCGGCCACTGTTGGCCAGTCAACAGCGGTTGAACATTCTGCCTGTTTTCAGTTGATGCCTTTTCTCCGAAGTAATCTTCAAGCTGTTGAAATAAAAGGATTTTATATTTAGGCACGACTCCTGCAATTGTCCTGATAGCGAGCACCCGAGCGGTGTTTATCTTGATCTTCAGGACGTGGAGTCGGCCCATGACAGCCCCAGCCCAACCCTCACCCAGTGCCCACCTCATCCGCAGCGATGCCGAGGCCATCAGCGTGGCCCAGGCCCTGGCCCAGCGCTTTGCCGTGGAGGCCGCGGTACGCGACCGCGAACGGCGCCTGCCGGTGGCGGAACTCGACGAGTTCTCTGCCAGCGGCCTGTGGGGCATCACCATTCCCCGGGCCTACGGCGGCGCCGGGGTGTCCTACGTGACCCTGGCCGAGGTGATCAAGCTCATCTCCGCCGCCGATCCCTCCCTGGGCCAGTTGCCACAGAACCACCTCGGCGTGGTGGACATTCTGTTGCAGACCGCCAGCGAAGAGCAGAAGCAGCACTACTTCGCCAAGGTGTTGCAGGGCTACCGCTTTGGCAACGCGTTTTCCGAGGCCGGCAGCAAGCACGTCGGCGCCTTTGAAACCCAGATCCGCTTTACCGGCGAGCAGGCGCAGGTCGACGGCGAGAAGTTCTACTGCACCGGCGCCTTGTTTGCCCACATCGTGCCGACGGTGGCGGTGGATGAGCACAACCAGGCCCATATCGCCTTTATCGAGCGCGACAACCCCGGCCTCACGGTGATCGACAGCTGGGACGGCTTCGGCCAACGCACCACCGCCAGCGGCGGGGTCAGCCTCAAGGCCGTGCAAGTGCCGCGCAGCGCGGTGATCCCGGCCCACCGGGCCTTCGACCAACCCACCGCCGACGGCCCGATCTCGCAGATCATCCAGGCCGCGGTGGACACCGGTATCGCCGTCGCCGCCCTGGAAGACGCCAAGCATTACGCCCGGCAGTCCCGGCCGTGGATCGACAGTGGCCTGGATCACGGCTGGCAGGACCCTTTTACCCAGGCCGCCATCGGTGACCTGGAATGGCGGGTGCACGGCACCGAGGCGATCTTGGTCAAGGCCGCCGAGGCGGTCGACCAGGCCCTCGCCAGCCCCAGCGAAGACAGCGTCGCCCACGCCTCGCTGGTGGTGGCCCAGGCCAAGGTGCTGTCGGCAGAAAGCGCCTTGCTCGCCGCCAGCAAGCTGTTCGAACTGGCCGGCACCCGCTCGGTGTCGGCCAAGTACAACCTCGACCGCCACTGGCGCAACGCTCGCACCCACACCCTGCACGACCCGGCCCGCTGGAAATACCACCTGATCGGCAACTTCCTGCTCAACGGCGTCAAGCCACCCCGTCACGCCTGGAACTGAAAGGACACCGCCATGAACGCATTGACCCAACCCGACAGCCCCCAGGCCGCCCTGGCCGCGATCGGCGAGCAACTGCAAAGGGCCCGCGACCTGTTGCAGCGGACCCTGGAGTTCGTTCGCGACGAGGCCCGGCCCTGGTCCGGCAGCGGCCTGAGCAAGGCCAGCGACGACCCGTATGTGATCAGCCGCTTTGGCGATCTGCAGATCCGCATCGAAGTGGCCGCCGCCCTGCAGGAGCGGGCCCAGTACCGGCTGCAAGAGGGCAAGGACCCGGCCGAGATCGCCATCGCCCTGGCCGAGGCGGCGATTGCCGCCGCCGAAGCCCTGGCGGCGGCCGGCAACGCCGAATTCGAACTCACCGGCCAGCGCACCCCGCAGCCACAGGCCCTGCAAGACCCGCTGCGCTGGAAGTATCAACTGATCGGCAACTACCGCCTCAATGGCGTGCTGCCCCAAGGTTTCAGGAGTGCTGTGTGATGTCCCGTGAAATCCGCCTCAATGCCTTCGACATGAACTGTGTCGGTCACCAGTCACCGGGGCTCTGGGCCCATCCTCGGGACCGTTCCTGGCAGTACAAGGACCTGGAGTACTGGACCGACCTGGCGCGCATCCTTGAGAAGGGCAAGTTCGACGGGCTGTTCATCGCCGATGTGCTGGGCATCTACGACGTCTACAACGGCAATGGCGAGGCGGCGATCCGCCAGGCGGCCCAGGTGCCGGTGAACGACCCGCTGCAATTGATTCCGCCCATGGCCCTGGTCACCGAGCATCTGGGCTTCGGCCTCACCGCCTCGCTGTCGTTCGAGCATCCGTATCCCTTTGCCCGGCGCCTTTCGACCCTGGATCACCTGACGAAGGGCCGTGCCGGCTGGAACATCGTCACCTCCTACCTGGAGAGCGGGGCGAAGAACATCGGTCAGCAGGCGCAGACCGAACACGACGCCCGCTACGACTACGCCGAGGAGTACCTGGAGGTTTGCTACAAGCTCTGGGAAGGCAGCTGGGAGGAGGGTGCGGTGCTACGTGACCGCGAGCGGCGGATCTTCAGCGACCCGAGCAAGATCCACGAGATCCGCCACGCGGGCAAACACTTCCAGGTGCCGGGGATTCACCTGTGCGAGCCGTCACCGCAACGCACTCCGGTGCTGTACCAGGCCGGGGCGTCCAGCCGCGGCAAGCAGTTCGCCGCCGAACAGGCCGAATGCGTGTTCGTTGCCGCGCCGTCCAAGGTGCTGCTGAAAAAGACCGTGGCCGACATCCGCCGCCGCGCGGCCGAAGCCGGGCGCGACCCGTCGAAGATCCTGATCTTCAACCTGCAGACGGTGATCCTCGGCGAGACCGATGCCCTGGCCAAGGCCAAGTTCGAGGAATACAAGTCCTGGGTCAGCTACGAAGGCGCCATGGCGCTGATTTCCGGCTGGACCGGCATCGACTTCAGCCGCTTCAAGCCCGACGAGCCCCTCAAACACGTGCACACCAACGCCATCCAGTCTGCGGTGGAAGCCTTCTCCACCGCAGACCCGAACAAGGTCTGGACGCCCCACGAGCTGGCGGACTGGGTCGGCATCGGCGGCTTTGGCCCGTTGTTCGTCGGCAGTCCGGAAACCGTGGCCGACCTGCTCCAGGAGTGGGTGGAAGAGACCGATGTCGACGGCTTCAACCTGGCCTACGCCCTGACCCATGAAACCTTTATCGATGCCGTGGAGTTGCTGGTGCCCGAGTTGCAGAAACGCGGGGTCTACAAGACCGAATACGCACCGGGCACCCTGCGAGAGAAACTCTTTGGCGCCGGCCCGCGGCTGCCGGTGAACCACCCCGGCAGCGCCTGGCGCGACCTCGCAACCCGGCTTCAGCCGCAACGCGCCAGCGCCTGACCCCGCGCCTCTCGTAGGAGCTGGCTTGCCGGCAAAGAGGCCCGCAAGACCTGCGCCCGATTTGCCGGCGCCTTCGCCGGCAAGCCGGCTCCTACAGAGACGCCGCCGACCTGCAGGTAGGGGCTGGCTTGCCAGCGACCAGGCTAGCCATCCTTGCCCCGATTGCCCCCCGGGCTGGCCTCCGTCACGGCTGTCGTTCGCTGCCCCGGCTGCGAGGGGGGTGTCCGCCTGAAGTTCATCTGGCAGCCGCCCCAGGCCACGGCTCAACCCACAACTGCGGCCTGGGCCGCCGAATTCAAACGGAACAGCGCATGACGCCAACCGCGCCCATCCTACTTTGGTACTGCTGGATGAACCTTCCATGGGCTTGGCGCCTATCATCGTCCAGGAGATTTTTCAGATCGTTGCCCAGCTTAATCGCGAGGCGGTAGTGAGCTTTCTGATCGCCGAGCAAAGCATTAATCTGGCGCTCAAAT
Source organism: Pseudomonas sp. B21-059 (assembly GCF_026016285.1). Taxonomy (NCBI): domain Bacteria; kingdom Pseudomonadati; phylum Pseudomonadota; class Gammaproteobacteria; order Pseudomonadales; family Pseudomonadaceae; genus Pseudomonas; species Pseudomonas sp. B21-059. Next base: position 2,918,176 of record NZ_CP087201.1, read on the forward strand.
ACGCTCCCCATGCCTGCCTGCTGGACACCGGCCGAGTGGCCCTGTCCGGCACCGCCGAGCAACTGCTGGCCCGGGGCGATCTGCAGGACTTCTACCTGGGCAAACACTGAGCGTGAGTATTCCATGAGCCAAAACCACTGCGGACAGGCAACCCCAGCCACCCGTGATGCTGAAATTCTGATTGTCGGCGGCGGCCTCAGTGGCGCCTTGCTGGCGGCGCAATTGCTGCGCCTGCCGGGGCGGCGGCGGATACTGGTGATCGAGCCCCGCAGCGAGCTGGGTCGCGGCGAGGCCTACAGCGCTGTCGAGCTGGGGCACACCCTGAACGGCAACGCGGCACGGATGAGCGTCGATCCGGACAATGCCGATGACCTGACCCACTGGCTGACCCAGCATATTGCTGGCGGTGGCTGGCCCGAATCGGGCCGCCAGTCGGTGCCGGTCAGCGAGCTGTTTCCACCTCGGGGGCTGTTTGGCGTCTATGTGCAGCAACGCCTGGCCGAGGCGCTGCAGCTGGGCCTGGAACAGGGCTCCAGCCTGAGCCATGTGCGCGGCGAGGCGGTGGATCTGGAAACCGACAGTGACGGTGTCTGCCTGACGCTGGCGGACGGCCGCCAGCTGCGCGGTGGAGTGGCGGTACTGGCCACCGGCATGTTCCCGGCGGCGCGCACACCGCAAACCCGGTCCAGCGGCCTCAATGCCGCAGCCCTGGACCCTTGGGACGTGGCCGCCATGGCCCGCCTCGACCCGCAGGCGACGGTGCTGATCATCGGCTCCGGGCTGACCATGGTGGACGCCGTGGTGTCCCTGGAGCAGGCCGGGCATCGCGGGCCGATCGAGGTGTTCTCCCGGCATGGCCTGCTGCCCCATGTGCGCCGCCAGCCGCCGGCCTGGGTGGACTTTCTCGCCGCCGACCTCAAGCTGCGCAGCCCGCGACAACTGCTGCGGGAGGTGCGGCGCCAGTGCCGCGAGGCCCAGGTTCAAGGCATCGACTGGCAAGCACCGCTGGACACGGTGCGGGTGCATATCGGCCGGTTGTGGAGCCAGGCCAGCGAGGCGCAGAAACGCCAATTCGTGCGGCATGTGCGGCCCTGGTGGGAGAGCCACCACCATCGCTCGCCGCCCTTGAGCGCCGAGCGGGTGGCGCGCCTGCACGCAGAGGGCCGCTTGCGCATTCATGCCGCGGCCTACCAGGGACTGGAACCTTCGGTGGAGGGTCGCCTGACGATCCGCCTGCGTTATCGCGGCACCGAGCACAGCGAGCGCCTGGAGGGGGACGCACTGATCAACTCCAGCGGCATTGAATACGACTGGCGCCGGGTCGCCCGGCCTTTGCCGCAGCAACTGCTGGCCCGTGGTCTGGTCATCCCCGGGCCGTTGGCCCTGGGCATCAGCGCCACGGCAGAGGGTGCCGTGCACAACGCCCGTGGCCAAGCGTCCGAGCGCCTGTTCGCCATGGGCCCGCCGTTGCGTGGCCTGTGGTGGGAAAGCACCGCCGTCACCGACGTCGCCCTGCAGGCCAAGGCCCTCGCCGCGCACCTGGCGGCATTGCCCTTGTAGCCGCTGCCGCAGGCTGCGAACGGCCCGCTAGGGCCGCGGCGTTCTTGAGACCGCTGCGAGTTTGGCAGGCGATCGTCAAGCAAGGTCCTGCGGACCTTTGCGCAGCTTCGCGGGCTCAGCAGCGGCTACAGGAGGGTGATCCAGCGCTGTTCCTGGGCGGCAGCGCGGATCGCCGCGGCCAGGCGCTCTATTTCCCAGGCCTCGGCGAAATCCGTGCCGTCCTCACCCTGGCCGCACAGGGCCATGATCAGTTCATGCACTTCCAGGGTCTTGAGTTCGTTGTAGCCCAGTTGATGCCCGGGGGCCGGGCTGAAGGCGGCGTAGCCGGGCAGGTCCGGTCCGGCCAGCAGGCGCTGGAAGCCTTTCTGCCCGACCCGGTACAGGCGCAGTTCGTTGAGCCGTTCCTGGTCGAAGGCGAGGGTGCCCAGGGTGCCGCTGATCTCGAAGCTCAGGTGGTTTTTGTAGCCATGCTTGATCCAGCTGCTGCTCAACGTGCCCCGCGCGCCATTGGCGAAACGCAACAAGGCGTGGGCCTGATCGTCCACGGCAATATGGCGCCGTTCCTGGCTGCCGGCGTGGGTCGGTCGTTGCAGATGCACCGTCTGCACATCGGCGCACACCGCCTGTACCGGTCCCATGAGAAAGCGCGCCATGGCCAGCAGGTGGCTGCCCAGGTCGGCCAGGGCGCCGCCGGCGTGCTGCGGGTCGCAACGCCAGGACCAGGGTGAATCCGGGTCGGCCATGAAATCCTCGCTGAACTCGCCCTGGAAACTCACCAACTGCCCCAGCTCGCCCTGGCCGATCAACTGCCGGGCCAGGGCGATCATCGGGTTGTGCTGATAGTTGTAACCGACCCGGGTCACCACCCCAGCGGCCTGGGCGGCGTGGTGCATCTGCCGGGCCTCATCGACGCTGATGGCCAGGGGCTTTTCGCAGTACACCGCCTTGCCTGCCGCCAGGGCCGCCATGGCCATGGGGAAGTGCAGATGGTTGGGGGTGGTGATGGCCACCAGATTGACCCGGGGATCGGCGATCAAGCCTTGCCAGTCGCTATGGGCCCGGGCGAAGCCCCAGGCCCCGGCACAGTGCTCGGCGCGCTGCGCATCGGCATCGGCCAGGGCCGCCAGGTGCAGGCGCACCGGCAGTTCGAACACTGCGCTGACACTGCGAAACGCCAGGGCGTGGGCCCGGCCCATGAAGCCGGTACCGATCAAGCCAATGCCAAGTTCATCCATAGCCGCACCTGCAGAATTATTGTTTTAGGAAGGGCTAGTTATGGAATAAAAATTCTCTAATTGCAATTGCTGGAATTAAAATTTTGACGGGCGCTGTAGGAGCCGGCTTGCCGGCGACAGGGCCCGTGTGGCTTGCGCTGGGTTCAAGGTCCTGTTCGCTGGCAAGCCCGCTGCCAAGGGAAATGAAAAAGGCAGCCCGGAGGCTGCCTTTTTGGTGGTGCAAGCGGGCCTCAGGAGAGGAAGCCGCCATCCACGTTCAGCGAAATGCCGGTGGTGTAGCTGGAAGCGTCGCTGGCCAGGTAGAGCACCGCGCCGGCCATTTCGCTCGGGTCGGCCACGCGCTTGAGGGGGATCTGCGCCAGGGCGGTCTTGAGGATGGCGTCGTTCTTCACCAGGGCCGAGGCAAACTTGGTGTCGGTCAGGCCCGGCAGCAAGGCGTTACAGCGGATACCGAACTGTGCGCATTCCTTGGCGAAGACCTTGGTCATGTTGATCACCGCCGCCTTGGTCACCGAGTAGATGCCCTGGAAGATCCCCGGCGAGATGCCATTGATCGAGGCGACGTTGATGATGCTACCGCCGCCGTTGTCGCGCATCAGCTTGCCGGCTTCCACCGACATGAAGAAATAGCCGCGGATATTGACGTCGACGGTCTTCTGGAAGGCCCCCAGGTCAGTGTCCAGGACGTTGCAGAATTGCGGGTTGGTGGCGGCGTTGTTGACCAGGATGTCGAGGCGGCCGAACTGCTCGCGAATCCCGGCGAAGACCTGGCTGATCTGCTCCATTTCGCCGATGTGGCAGGCAATCGCCGTGGCCTTGCCGCCGGCGGCGATGATGGCGTCGGCCACGTGTTGGCAGCCTTCGAGCTTGCGGCTCGACACGATCACATGGGCTCCTTGCTGGGCCAGGAGCTTGGCAATGGCTTCACCGATACCGCGGCTGGCGCCGGAGACGAATGCGATCTTGCCGTCGAGGTCGAACAACTGAGTCTTGGACATGGTTTTTCCTTGCTGGGCTGTCGGGCGCCGAGGGCGCGGTCAGAGGCTGGATTTTTCGATGACCTGCAGGCTCATCTGCTCCAGCAGTTTGTTCATGTGAATGAACTGCGCGAAGCGTTTGTCCTGGGTCTGGCCGTGGTAGAAGCGGTAGTAGATCTGCTGCACGATGCCGGCCAGGCGGAACAGGCCGTAGGTGTAGTAGAAGTCGAAATTGCCGATTTCGATTCCCGAACGTTCGGCGTAGTAATCGACGAATTCCTGGCGGGTCAGCATGCCCGGCGCGTTGCTCGGCTGGCGCCGCATCAGTTGCACCGGCGCCGGGTCGGCGGCCTCGATCCAGTAGGCCAGGGTGTTGCCCAGGTCCATCAGCGGATCGCCCAGGGTGGTCAGTTCCCAGTCCAGCACGCCGATGATCTGCATCGGGTTGTGGGGATCGAGGATGACGTTGTCGAAGCGGTAGTCGTTATGCACGATGCTTGAGGTTGGGTGATCGGCGGGCATCTTGTCGTTGAGCCAGGCCTTCACGGTTTCCCAGTGCGGCGCATCGGGGGTCAGGGCTTTCTCGTAGCGCTCGCTCCAGCCCTTGATCTGGCGCTGCACATAGCCTTCAGGCTTGCCCAGGTCGCCCAGGCCGCAGGCGTTGTAGTCGACCCGATGCAGTTCGACGAAGCGGTCGATGAAACTCTTGCACAGGGCTTGGGTCCTGCCGGCATCCAGGCCCAGTTCCGCCGGCAGGTCGGAGCGCAGGATGATGCCCTTGACCCGTTCCATGACATAGAACTCGGCGCCGATCACCGACTCGTCGGTGCAGTGCACATAGGCCTTGGGGCAGTAGGGGAAACCGTCCCTGAGCTGATTGAGAATGCGGAACTCGCGGCCCATGTCATGGGCGGACTTGGCCTTGTGGCCAAACGGCGGGCGGCGCAGGACGAATTCCTGGTCCGGGTACTCCAGCAAGTAGGTGAGGTTCGAGGCACCGCCCGGGAACTGGCTGATTTGCGGTGTGCCGCTGAGGCCGGGAATATGCGCCTTGAGGTATGGATCGATCAGGTTGGCATCGAGCTCCTCGCCGGGGCGAGTACGGGTGGATTGGTCTGTAAGCGCCATGCTTATCCCTTCTGCTTATTCTGGAGGCCAGAGATTATTGACTAATCTAATGCGCCTACCGGCCCCTCACAATCGCGGCGAGCCTTTATAGGTGCGCGTGTTGCCGGACAATCATTGCTTTTGATACAAGCGTTTGAATTTACCCCCGTGTGTCTACGACCCGGTGAGACCAAGCCCTCGTAGGAGCCGGCTTGCCGGCGAAGAGGATGTCATGATCGGCGCTGGCTTTCGCTGGCAAGCCAGCTCCTACACAAGCCATGCAGGCCAGAGGTTGTCCGCCCCACGAGCATAGGCGTTGCCCAGGGGATGGGTTAGTTGGGTGTCGGCAGGGGAAGGGGGGTCAGCAGGGGGCGACCCTCGAAGTGGGCCAGCAGGTTTTGGCCGACCATGTCCACGGTGTCGCGGCTGGCCTGGGGCGAAAGGCCGGCGACGTGGGGCGTCAGTACCACATTGTCCAGGCCCTTGAAACCGTCCGGCACTTGCGGTTCGTCATCGAACACGTCCAGGGCCGCGCCGGCGATCCGCCGCTGTTTCAGGGCTTGCAGCAGGGCGTTGGTGTCCACCACGCTGGCACGAGCGATGTTCACCAGGAAACCTTCGGCGCCAAGGGCTTGCAGCACCGGCTGGTCCACCAGATGCCGGGTGTCGGCGCCGCCGGGGGTGGCGATCACCAGGGCATCCGAGTCCCGGGCCAGTTCCAGCAGGGTCGGGCAAAAGCGGTAGGGCTGGTCCGGCCGGGGCTGACGGCTGTGATAACTCACGGTCATGTCGAACCCCAGGGCACAGCGCCGGGCGATGGCCTGGCCGACGGCGCCCAGCCCGAGGATGCCCAGGCGCATGCCGGCCACGGAAGGGCGCAGGACTTTTGGCCATTGTCCCTGGCGCACGGCGGCATCGGACTGGGGAATGCCCCGGACCAGCGAAAGCAACAGGGCGAGGGCATGATCGGCCACCGACGAGGCATTGACCCCGGCGCCATTGGTCACGGCAATCCCGCGGTTGCTCGCCGCTTGCAGGTCCACCTGCTCATAGCCGGCACCGATCACGCAGATGATCTGCAGCCGGGGCAGGGCGTTGATTTCCGCCGCAGTCAGCCCCAGTGGGCCTCGGGTCAGCACGGCGTCGATCTGTGGGGCGTGGGTCTTGATGGCCTGGGCCCGTTCGGCGGGCGTGGGGGCCAGGATCAGGTTGAAGCCCAGCGCTTCGAGCAAGGGCAGGTAGGCGTTGACGTTCTCGACCAGGACCAGGACGGTGGCGCGCATGACGGTTCCTCAGCAGTTAATGGGGCAAGGGCTGGCGCAATTGAAAGATGTTGCCTTCCGGGTCGACGCCGTCGCAGACCTGCGCCCCCATGAATGACCATTCGCGCTCGGCCTCGTACAACCGGCCCCCGGCGCTGGCGGCCCGTTGCCTGGCCTGTTGCAGATCGGCGACCTGGAACAGCGGCTTGCACGCGCCATCGCTACGGGGCAGTGGCGGTTCCTGCACGATGATGCGCGCGGCAATCGCCGCAGGCACCTGGACCAGTGTCAGCTCGAAGCCCTGATGCATCAGTTGCTGGTAATCGGCCTGTTGCTCGGTGATGGGCCAGCCCAGCAGGTCGGCATAGAAGCGGGCGAGTGACGGCGGGTCGAGGCTGTAGAGGATGCAGCCGGCGATCGTGGTGGCGCTCATGGAGGATTCCATACAGGCGGGGACGAAGGCTCAAGGGTGCGGGTTGCGAGGGATTTTGGCAATGCTCGCCGGCACCGTTCCCGGGGGAGTCACGCCATGTTCGGCGTGCCCGGGGCGGTGTGGGGACTATGGGGTCAGAAGGTCACATCGGCGGTCGTGGCCAGGCGCACGAAGGGGCCGTTGAGGGTGGCGTTATGGTGGGCGATGATTTTCTTCGCCCCCAGCACGGGTGTGTCCATGCAGGTATGGGCGTCCTCCACCAGCACGGCGGCAAAGCCCAGGTCGCCGGCGGCGCGGCAGGTGGCATCGACGCAGTACTGGGTCTTCATGCCGACGATCACCAGCTCATTGACCTGGGCTTCCTGCAGGCGCTCGGCCAGCCCGGTGCCGACAAAGCAACTGGGGCGGGTCTTGTCCAGCACGCAGTCCAGTTCTTCATCCACTTCCAGGGTCGGCAGCAGTTGCCAGAGCGGGCTGCCGGCGGCAATCGGCGACTCGGCGGGGCCGGTATGGCGCACGGCGAAGATCGGCGCCCCGGCCTGGCGGGCGCGGCGGATCAGCTGGTTGATGTTTTCCAGGGTCTGTTCGCGCTTGTAGGGCTTGTCCGGTCCGTTGAACAGGCCGACCTGCATGTCGATGACCAGCAGGGCACGCTTGGCGTTGGATAAAGGCATCTTGTCTCTCCTTGTAGTGCCAGCTGGACGGAGAAACAAAAGGCCCCGTCCATTGCTGGCGGGGCCTTGGTTTTACTGTGCTTGCATCATCCCGCACAGCTACCACACGACCCGCCGTAGGCAGTCGTGGTGGTAGAGGTAGGGTTGAGCGCGTAGATATTCATGGGGTCCGATCATGCCGCCTGGCCGTGAATCTTGTCAACGCGGCCCAGCGCGCGTCGGCTTGCTGAGGAACAGGTGCGTGGGATGTGCATCGCCTTCGCGGACGCTTGCGCCGGCAAGCCGGTGCCAGGGGAAGGCGGGAGAGAGCCGGGCCAGACGCTTCGCCACGGCAAAAAAATAAATCTGCACCGTACAAACCGTTCCTCAGCTAAGTCTATGCAGCGCTCGCGGAATCCCGGACAATCGCGCCCCCTCTGTTTCGGTCGGGGCTCTGTCTGTCGGGTACTCCGACGCGCCCTGATCGAATGGCAAACGACCGGAATGTGGAGATCCCACCGGATGAATGATCAGGCCAACAGCGTTGATCAACGCTTTGAAACGGCGACCCCAGCGACCCTGAGTAGCTGGAACCGCCAAGACACCACCTGGATGCTGGGCCTGTTTGGCACCGCCATTGGTGCCGGTACCCTGTTTCTGCCCATCAATGCCGGCATCGGCGGTTTCTGGCCGCTGTTGATCCTGGCGCTGCTGGCCTTCCCCATGACCTTCTATGCACACCGCGGCCTGACCCGCTTCGTGCTCTCCGGGCGTGACGGTGCGGACATCACTGACGTGGTGGAAGAGCATTTCGGTCTCACCGCCGGTGCCCTGATCACCTTGCTGTACTTTTTGGCGATCTTCCCGATCCTGCTGATCTACAGCGTGGCCCTGACCAACACCGTCGACAGCTTCATGACCAACCAACTGCACATCGCGCCGCCACCGCGGGCGATCCTGGCCCTGGTGCTGATCTTCGGCCTGCTGGTGGTGGTGCGTTGCGGCGAGCAGGTGATCGTCAAGGCCATGAGCCTGATGGTCTATCCGTTCATCGTGGCCCTGCTGTTCCTCGCGGTGTTCCTGATCCCGCACTGGAATGGCGGCATCCTCGCCACCGTCAGCGATGTCCCGGCGCCTTCGGCCTTCCTGCATACCCTGTGGCTAGCGATTCCGGTGATGGTCTTCTCGTTCAACCACTCGCCGATCATCTCGGCCTTTGCCGTGGACCAGAAGCGCCGCTATGGCGTGCATGCCCAAGAGCGCAGCTCGCAGATCCTCTCGCGTGCCCACCTGCTGATGGTGGGCATGGTGCTGTTCTTCGTCTTCAGCTGCGTACTGACCCTGAACCCGGCGCAACTGGCCGAAGCCAAGGCGCAGAACCTGTCGATCCTGTCCTACCTGGCCAACCACTTCCAGAATCCGACCATCGCCTTCGCCGCGCCGTTGATTGCCTTCGTGGCCATCGCCAAGTCCTTCCTGGGTCACTACATCGGTGCCAGCGAAGGCCTCAAGGGCCTGATCGGCAAGAGCGGCCGGCGTCCTGGGGCGAAAACCCTGGACCGGGTTACCGCTGCCTTCATGCTGGTGATCTGCTGGGCCGTGGCGACCCTCAACCCGAGCATCCTGACGATGATCGAGACCATGGGGGGCCCGGTGATCGCGGCGATCCTGTTCCTGATGCCGATGTACGCCATTCGCAAAGTGCCGGCCATGGCCCGCTATCGCGGCCAGGCCTCCAACGTCTTCGTGACCCTGGTGGGCCTGGTGGCCATTACCGCCCTGGTGTACTCCCTGGCTTCGTGAGTGGTGCGACGCGCTGGCGGGTGCCTTCGCCGGCATTCCACACCTGCGCGACGCTCACCGCCTGGAGCCGGCTTGCCGGCGGACAGGCCCTCAAGCCTGACGCAATTGCTGGCAACACAACCAACGCCGCCGGTGCTCACAGCACCGGCGGCGTTGTCGTTCAAGGCATTGATCAGGATCGTTTGCTGCCTTGAATAAAGGTCTAAGCTGGTGCTCTTATTGCTGCCCGGAACCCGCCAATGGCCACTCCCGTCACACGGGCTGCAATCTGGCCCAAAGGCGTTGATGGCGTTGGGCGACACCCTCTGAATTCGAATTTTGCCTTGTCACGGACGAACCCGATTGGCCACTGAACCCCTCACCCAGCCAACTGTTGTCCCCAAACGCAGCCGTGACCTGCTGGCCGGCTTGTCCATCGCCGGCCTGTTGCTGCCGGAGGCAGTGGCCTATTCCGGTATTGCCGCCTTGCCGCCTCAGGCCGGGGTCATTGCCCTGTTCGCCGGGTTGCTGTGCTACGGCCTACTGGGCAGCAGCCGCTTCGCCATTGTCTCGGCCACGTCCTCATCGGCGGCGGTGCTGGCCGCTGCCACCTTGTCCCTGGCAGAGGGCGACGTGCAGCTGCGCCTGAACCTGGCGTTCGCCCTGGTGCTGCTGACCGGAGGCTTCTTCGTCCTGGCGGGGCTGTTTCGCCTCGGCGGCGTCACCGCGTTCATTGCCAAGCCGGTGCTGCGGGGCTTCGCCTTCGGCCTGGCCGTGACCATCATCCTCAAGCAACTCGCCACCGTCGTGGGGGTGCACCTGAGCACCGGCAACCTGGTGCGCTTTCTGCCCCAGTTGCTGGAGCAGTGGCCGCAGTGGAACTGGGCCGGTGCGGCGGTGGCGGCATTGGCCTTGCTGGTGCTGGCGATCTGTTCACGGATTCCCTATGTGCCCGGTGGGCTGGTGGCGGTGGTGATCGGCATTGGCGCCGGGCAATGGCTCGACCTGCCGGCTCATGGGGTGGCCCTGATCGGGGTGATCGAACTCAAGTTGCAGGTGCCGAGCCTGCCGGACCTGCCCTTTGCCGACTGGCTGCGCCTGGGGGAACTGGCGTTTGCCCTGGTGATGATCCTGTATGCCGAGTCCTACGGCTCCATCAGCTCCCTGGCGCTCAAGCATGGCGACCGGGTTTCGTCCAACCGCGACCTGCTGGCCCTGGGCGCTGGCAATCTGCTCTCCGGTCTGTTCCATGGCATGCCCGTCGGCGCCGGTTATTCGGCCACTTCCGCCAACGAAGCGGCGGGGGCCCGCTCGCGGCTGGCCGGGCTGACCGCTGCTGCGGTGATGCTGATCATCGTTCTGACGGTGCTGCCCTATATCGCCCTGACCCCGGAGCCGGTGCTGGCGGCGATCGTCATCTATGCCTTGGGCCATGGCCTGAGCCTGCAACCGCTGGGGCGCTATTTCATCTGGCGCCGGGATCGGTTGCTGGTGATCTGTGCGGTCACCGCGGTGCTGGTGCTGGGGGTGCTGGATGGTTTGCTGCTTTCGGTAGGGGTGAGCATTCTGTTGATGCTGCGCCAGTTGTCGGCGGCGGATATCCAGATCCTCGGTCAATTGGGCAGCGGACATGATTTTGTCGACCTCAGCCGCCATCCTCAGGCGCGGCAGGTGCCGGGGGTGCTGATTCTGCGTCCGGGGGAGGCGCTGTTCTTCGCCAACGCCGAGCGCATCCTGGGCGGTGCCTTGCATCTGATCCGGCATGTGCAGACGCCGATTCACACGGTCATTCTCAGCCTGGAAGAGTCGCCGAATCTGGACGGCACCAGCATCGAGGCCCTGGACGACTTCTTCCGTCAGGTCCGCCTGGAGCACAAGCGCCTGGCCCTGGCCCGGCTCAAGCACAGGGCCAAGGAAGCCCTGGCGGGCCTGCCGTCGACTGCCGAGCATCAGGTGTTGCTCAGTGGCACCAGCGTCGACGATACGCTGCAGGAAAGCCTGCAGATCTGGAGCGGTCAGGCTCAGGCAGGACTCTGGCATTGAGTCTTGGCGCTTGGGTGTATCGCGCCTGGCCTGTGGCAGCGCAGCGCAGGGCGAACTAGCGGGCAGGGCAGTCAGCAAAAGTTACAGGCATAAAAAAAACGCCGCGTATCGTGGAATACGCGGCGTTCTTTTTTACAACGCTAGAGCCTTAGGCTTGCACCACCGGGATCTTGGCGTTAGCGGCCGCTTCACGGAACTCGGCGATCTGGTCGAAGCTCAGGTAGCGGTACACGTCCGCTGCCATGCTGTCGATCTTGCCGGCGTATTCCATGTACTCCTCGACGGTCGGCAGGCGACCCAGGATCGAAGCCACCGACGCCAGCTCGGCCGAAGCCAGGTAGACGTTGGCGCCATCGCCCAGACGGTTCGGGAAGTTACGGGTCGAAGTCGACACCACGGTCGAGTTCGGCTCTACACGTGCCTGGTTACCCATGCACAGCGAGCAGCCCGGCATTTCCATGCGCGCGCCAGCCTTGCCGTAGATGCCGTAGTAGCCTTCTTCGGTCAGTTGGTGAGCGTCCATCTTGGTCGGCGGCGACAGCCACAGACGGGTTGGCAGCTGGCCCTTGACCTGATCCAGCAGCTTACCGGCGGCGCGGAAGTGACCGATGTTGGTCATGCAGGAACCGATGAACACTTCGTCGATCTTCTGGCCAGCAACGCTGGACAGCAGGCGAGCGTCGTCCGGGTCGTTCGGCGCGCAGAGCACAGGCTCCTTGACGTCGGCCAGGTCGATCTCGATGACTTCGGCGTACTCGGCGTCCTTGTCGGCTTCCAGCAGCTCAGGGTTGGCCAGCCAGGCTTCCATCGCTTGAGCGCGACGCTCCAGGGTACGGGCATCGCCGTAGCCTTCGCCGATCATCCAGCGCAGCAGGGTGATGTTGGACTTCAGGTACTCGGCGATCGATTCTTTGGACAGCTTGATGGTGCAACCGGCAGCCGAACGTTCGGCCGAGGCGTCGGACAGTTCGAAGGCTTGCTCGACGGTCAGGGTTTCCAGGCCTTCGATCTCCAGGATGCGGCCGGAGAAGGCGTTCTTCTTGCCTTTCTTCTCGACGGTCAGCAGGCCTTTCTGGATCGCGTAGTAAGGGATGGCGTGGACCAGGTCACGCAGGGTGACGCCAGGCTGCAGCTTGCCCTTGAAGCGAACCAGGATCGATTCCGGCATGTCCAGTGGCATGACGCCAGTGGCGGCGGCGAAGGCCACCAGGCCGGAACCGGCCGGGAACGAGATACCGATCGGGAAACGGGTGTGGGAGTCACCACCGGTGCCGACGGTGTCCGGCAGCAGCATGCGGTTCAGCCAGCTGTGGATGATGCCGTCGCCCGGACGCAGGGACACGCCGCCACGGGTCATGATGAAGTCAGGCAGGGTGTGGTGAGTGGTGACGTCGATCGGCTTTGGATAGGCCGCGGTGTGGCAGAACGACTGCATCACCAGATCGGTGGAGAAGCCCAGGCAAGCCAGGTCTTTCAGTTCGTCACGGGTCATAGGACCGGTGGTGTCCTGGGAGCCCACGGTGGTCATCTTCGGTTCGCAGTAGGTGCCTGGACGTACGCCAGTCACGCCGCAAGCCTTGCCGACCATCTTCTGCGCCAGGGTGAAACCCTTGGTGCTTTCGGCTGGAGCTTCAGGCTTCTTGAACAGGTCCGACGGTGGCAGACCCAGCTCGGCGCGCGCCTTCTCGGTCAGGCCACGGCCGATGATCAGCGGGATACGGCCGCCAGCACGGACTTCGTCGAGCAGGACCGGGGTCTTCATTTCGAAGGTGGCCAGGACTTCGTCGCTGTTGTGCTTGGTGACTTTGCCAGCGTGCGGGTACAGGTCGATCACGTCGCCCATGTTCATCTTCGACACGTCGAATTCGATCGGCAGGGCGCCGGCGTCTTCCATGGTGTTGTAGAAGATTGGAGCGATCTTGCTGCCGAAGCAGAAGCCGCCGGCACGCTTGTTCGGCACGTAAGGAACGTCGTCGCCGAAGAACCACAGCACCGAGTTGGTCGCCGACTTACGCGACGAACCGGTGCCGACCACGTCGCCAACGTAGGCGATCGGGAAGCCGTCGTTGCGCATCTGCTCGATCTGTTTCATCGGGCCGATGGAACCTTGCACGTCAGGCACGATGCCGTCACGGGCCATTTTCAGCATGGCCAGGGCGTGCAGCGGGATGTCCGGACGGGACCAGGCGTCAGGGGCAGGGGAGAGGTCGTCGGTGTTGGTTTCGCCGGTGACCTTGAACACCCGCAGGCTGATCTTGTCGGCCAGTACCGGGCGGTTCTTGAACCACTCACCGTCGGCCCAGGATTGCAGTACGCCCTGGGCGTGAACGTTGCCGTTCTTGGCTTTTTCCGCGACGTCGTGGAAGGCGTCGAACATCAGCAGGGTGTGCTTGAGTTGAGCGGCAGCAACAGGCGCCAGCTCGGCGTCGTCCAGCAGGTCGACCAGGGTCACGATGTTGTAGCCGCCCTGCATGGTGCCCAGCAGTTCTACGGCGCGCTTCTTGTCGATCAGAGGGGAGGAGGCTTCGCCTTTGGCCAGCGCGGAGAGGAAACCGGCCTTGACGTAGGCGGCTTCGTCGACTCCTGGCGGAACGCGATTGGTGATCAGGTCAACGAGGAAAGCTTCTTCGCCAGCCGGGGGATTCTTCAGCAGCTCGACCAGGCCTGCAGTTTGTTCGGCGTTAAGCGGCTGGGGAACGATACCCAGTGCTGCGCGCTCTTCGATATGTTTGCGGTAGGCTTCAAGCACAGTTATTACCCTCATCAGTGGTCCCAAATGGGTGTCCGGGACGCTCATCCCGAAATTGCCGTACTCATGCGCTGCGTGGCGTTGTGGGCCACTTAGCCAGAATTACCGACAATTCCTTACAGAAGCTGCTTTCAAAGTTTTACGCCTGCAGAACGGGGAGCTGATGAGGGTTGGCGCTGGATTTTTCCCCGCTGGAAAAATCCCTCGCCAACACCGCTCTGAAGGAACGACTGTGCTCGTGACGCTTTGAAAACAGCTTCAAACGGACATTGGCGCCTAAAAAGGCTGGCTGATTCTACGGCAAAAAAAATCTAAACGTAAGTTGCTGTATTGAAGTTTGAGGGGTGATCAATCTTAGACAAAGGGCTAACATTGCCGACTGTTTTGCCTTTGCGTGTGTTGTTTTTCTATGCCCAATCAGACCATCAAGACCCCTTGCGTCGGCCTCTGCTCCACCGTCTACGGCGACCTGGTGTGCCGCGGCTGCAAGCGTTTCCATCACGAAGTGATCAACTGGAACGGTTACAACGAGGAGGAGAAACGCGCGGTCTGGTTGCGTCTTGAACAACTGCTGGTGCAGGTGATGGCGGCCAAGCTGGAAGTCTTCGACCCGGCGCGTCTGCGCGGGCAACTGGAGCAGCGCAAGATCCGTTTCGTGCCGCACCAGTCCGAGTATTGCTGGGCCTACCAGCTGATTGCCCGGGGCGCGCGGGTGATCAACCAGCTCGACGCCTACGGCATGGCGCTGTTACCGGAGTTCCGCGACTGGGGCCTGCCGGAGTTGCGTGACGCCATCGATCGGGAATTCTTCCTGCTGTCGGAAGCCCACTACCAGCGCTACATCGCCCCGGGGTTTCTCAAGGACGCCCTGGGCTGAGAGGTTCGTCGGCCAGCCACTTCCTGCGCAAAGGGTGCTGCAGGCGTGGGCTTGCCAGCGACAGCGTCGTCATGGGCGACGCAGGTTACGCGCTGGCGTTGCGGGGAAGGGTCTCAGACTTTGGCGGCGAGTTCTTCCAGGTGGTCCATGATGTCCGCCGGCTTGAGCACCAGCACGTCACTGTCCAGGGAGTCGAGCACCACTTCGGCGGTGTTGCCGATCAAGGCCCCCGACAACCCGGTGCGGGCCACGGTGCCGATGATGGTCAGCACGGCCCCCAGCTTGTGGGCCATATGGGGAATCAGCACGTCCGCCGGACCTTCCTCGATATGCAGGTGCGCATCGTCGATATCGAACTCGGCCTGGAACGCCCTGCATTCCTCGCGGTAGCGCTTCTCGATGGTTTCCTTGAGCTGGAACACCGGGTCGGATGCCGAAAGCATCGGTGATGGATGGGCGCTGATCACGTGCAGTTGGGCCCTGGCCAGGCTGGCGATGTCGAAACCATAGTCAACGATGCTGGCATGCAGGGTACGGTGTTCGCCGTCCATGTTGCCGACATCGATGGCCGCCATGACCACGCCACCGGCCCAGGGGGTGGCGGTCTTGACCAGCAGCACCGGGGTTGGGCAGTAGCGCAGCAGTTTCCAGTCCGCCGGGGTCAGCAGGACTTTCTTCAGCGGATTGTCATGGGAATGCTGCTTGATCACCAGGCCGCAGCCCTCGGCCTGCTGCACGTCGATGATGGTTTCATGCAGGCTCTCGTTCCAGGCCTGCTCGGTGGTGACGCTGTAGCCTTCGCCGGTCAGGCTGCTCTTGAGCACGCTGAGCAGCGCCGAGTGTTCGTGCTTCTTGTCGCAGACCAGCAGATGCAGGTGGGCCTGGGTGACCCCGGCAATCAGCTTGGCGCGCTTGAGGGCCAGACTTTCGCCAGGCGTGGGATCGATGACCACCAGGATGCTGCGGATACTTTGCATGATCGGGATCTCCAGGAAAGGGATGAATGGTTAGGGTCTGTTCCCGTTTGGCCCAGCAACGCGGCTCGTCACCAAACGGGAACAGACCCTAGCGTGCACAACTATAGTTGCTGGCGCCCGCGCCGCATGTTGATGCATATCAAGCGCGGCCGCTGGTGGTCTGCGACGTGGCCGGTATAATCGCCAGCCTTTCGCTGTGAAGCCTTATTTGTCTCGTGAGCCTCATGTTATCGATCACTGATAGTGCCGCCATTGCTCGCCTTGCTGTGGCGGATTGCTCGGAAATGCGCCGATGAACTTTTTGGAAATTCATGACTTCCTCGGCTGTCGGACTCCCGACGCCTGGGTCCAGGCGGCCCTGGCCGACCAGGAAACCCTGCTGATCGACCACAAGAACTGTGAGTTCAAGGCCGCCAGCACCGCCCTGAGCCTGATCGCCAAGTACCACTCCCATGTCGACCTGATCAACATGATGTCGCGCCTGGCCCGGGAAGAACTGGTGCACCACGAACAGGTCATGCGCCTGATGAAACGACGCAAGGTCGAGCTGCGCCAACTGCACGCCGGGCGCTACGCCTCGGGCCTGCGCAAAGTGGTGCGCAGCCATGAGCCGGTGAAGCTGGTGGACACCCTGGTGGTCGGCGCCTTTATCGAAGCCCGCAGTTGCGAGCGCTTCGAAGCCCTGGTGCCACACCTGGATGAGGAGTTGGGCAAGTTCTATTTCGGCCTGCTCAAAAGCGAGGCCCGGCACTATCAGGGCTACCTGAAGCTGGCCTACCAGTATGGCGACGCCAAGGACATCGCTCAGGTGATCGACAAGGTGCGGGCCGCCGAGCAGGAGCTGATCGAGTCCCCGGACCCGGAATTCCGCTTCCACAGCGGCGTACCGGCCTGGTAAGGCACAACCCTCGTGTCGCTGCCCTTGTGTAAAAACAGGGGCAAATTGTTAAAAACTCTTAAAAGAATGAAACTTTGCGCAAAACCGCGATAAGTCGCTGGTTTTGCCGCGACCTTAGCCTTTTTTTAACCTGGGTCCTTCTATAATGCGCGCACTCAAAATTGTGTGCTTGCGAACGGGAAGGTATGGAAAACCTGGGTCTTGGCAAAGTCCTGCTGGTGGAAGATGACGAGAAGCTCGCCGGGCTGATTGCCAGCTTCCTGTCCCAGCATGGCTTTGAAGTGCTGACGGTACACCGGGGCGATGTGGCCTTGGCGGCGTTTCTCGAATTCAAACCGAAGTTGGTGGTGCTCGACCTGATGTTGCCGGGCCAGAGCGGCCTGCACGTGTGCCGGGAAATCCGCGCCGTGGCCGATACCCCGATTGTCATCCTCACCGCCAAGGAAGACGACCTGGACCACATCCTCGGCCTGGAGTCCGGCGCCGACGACTATGTGATCAAACCCATCAAGCCGGCGGTGCTGCTGGCGCGGCTGCGGGCCCTGCAGCGGCGCCAGGTGCCGGAGTCGACCGCCTTGCGCGGGGCCCTGGAGTTCGGCGTGTTGAGCATCGACCGCAGCAGCCGCGAGGTGCGTCTGTCCGGCGAGCCGATCGAACTGACCACCATGGAGTTCGAGCTGCTCTGGCTGCTGGCCAATGCGGCAGGCAAGACCCTGTCCCGGGATGACATCCTGAACCGCATGCGCGGTATCGAGTTCGACGGTCTGAACCGCAGCGTCGACGTCTACATCAGCAAATTACGCGGCAAGCTCAAGGACAACCCGCGCGAGCCGGTGTGCATCAAGACCGTGTGGGGCAAGGGCTACCTGTTCAATCCATTCGCCTGGGAGATTTGAATGCTGCGGCTGTTTCTGGGGCTCTACCTGTTCCTGGCCCTCGGCTTTGCCGGAGCCATGACCGCGGTGCAACACATCTTCCTCAACTACCTGGCGGTGGACCTGATCGAGGCCTACAACCGTGATGCGGTGCGCGGGCCGGCCTACAGCCTCAGCGAGCAGCTGCGGCCCTTTGACGAGGCCGGGCGTCAGCATCAACTGGAGTTGCTCAAACCCCATTACGGGCTGGGGCTCAAGCTGGTGCAGGCCGGCGAGCTGGACCTCAACCAGAAGGAGCGGGCGCTGCTGAGCGCCAAGCAGCTGGTGGTCCGGGATGATTTCAACGAATTCATTTCCAGCATCGACGACGGTCCCCAGTTACTGAGCATCAAGCTGCCGGAAGACCCACCCCTGACCCTGCTCTACAACATCGCCGCCTATGCCTTGCTCGGCACGCTGCTTGCCATCGTCCTGTACTTCTGGGTGCGCCCGCACTGGCGCGACCTGGAGCGCCTGCGCCTGGCCGCCGAGCGTTTTGGCGGCAATGACCTCAGCACCCGCCTGCAACTGTCCCAGCGTTCCAACATTCGCGACCTGGCCCAGCACTTCAACCGCATGGCGGCGCGCATCGAGGGCCTGATCGCCAACCAGCGCGAGCTGACCAACGCGGTGTCCCACGAGTTGCGCACGCCCATCGCGCGGCTGTCATTCGAGCTGGACCAGTTGCAGCAGCAACCGGACCCGGAGGAAAACCGCGAACTGATCGCCGACATGTACGCCGACCTTGGCGAACTGGAGGACATGGTCTCCGAGCTGTTGTCCTACGCCAGCCTGGAGCACGGCGCGGCCACCATCAGTCGCGAGAATATCCAGGCCCAGAGCTGGCTCGACAGCGTGGTCGGCAGTGTCGCCCTGGAGGCGGAAGCGGCGGGGGTGCAGTTGCTGATCCGCTCCTGCCAGGTCGAGTACGTGCGGATCGAGCCACGCTTCATGGCCCGGGCGGTGATCAATCTGCTGCGCAACGCCATTCGCTACGCCGACCGGCGGGTGGAGGTGTCCCTGGTACGCCTGGAGCAGGGCTACGAAGTGCGGGTCAATGATGACGGGCCCGGCGTGCCGGTGGACGGACGGGAGAAAATCTTTGAACCCTTTTCCCGGCTCGACGCCAGCCGCGACCGGCGTACCGGTGGCTTCGGCCTGGGCCTGGCCCTGGTGCGACGGGTCTCCCAGTGGCATGGCGGCAAGGTCGAGGTGGTGGATTCGGAGTGGGGCGGGGCCTCGTTTCGCCTGACCTGGGCCCATGTCGATTAGCGGCGGCGGCAAGTTGCAAGCGGTAAGCGGCAAGCTTCAAGCCGCCAGTTCGCTGCTTGCCGCTTGCCGCTCGAAGCCTACCGCTTAAAAGCTGTACTCAAGCTGGGTGCCCAGCACCGTCTGCATGCGCCGATCGACGATCGGGCTGTCGCCGGCTTCCTTGCCCAGGTACTGCAGGGACAGCAGGGTCGAAAGCTTGGTCTGCTCGTTGAGGGGCAGGGTCCATTCCAGGTCCAGGCCATTGCTCACCAGCCCGCCCTTGGCGCGGTAGGCGCTGAAGCGGCTGTTGGCGGCCTGGGTGCCGCTCACGCCGTACCAGGTCTGCATATAGTCGGCATTGCCGAACAGGCTGTTGAGGCTGGCATCGAGGCTGCCCAAACGTCCCTC
Organism: Pseudomonas sp. B21-059; assembly: GCF_026016285.1. Lineage (NCBI taxonomy): Bacteria > Pseudomonadati > Pseudomonadota > Gammaproteobacteria > Pseudomonadales > Pseudomonadaceae > Pseudomonas > Pseudomonas sp. B21-059. The sequence goes on from NZ_CP087201.1 coordinate 2,937,302, forward strand.
GTACAGGTTGGTGCCAATGCTCAGCTGCAGCTGGCTGTAAGCTGAACCGGTGTCCTTGTTGTCATTCTTCTTCACGGCGTGGGTCACCGTGGCTCCCAGTTCGAACGGGCCCAGGTCGTAACCCAGGTGTGCGCCGAACTGCGCACGTGACTTGATCTGGCCCATGCCCTTGAGCCGCTTGGAGCCTTGGCCCAGGTGGTTCTTGTCGCGCCGTTCTTCGCTGGGGCCGACCCAGGTGCTGAACGACAGGTCGCCCCATTCATGGCCCCAGCCCAGGCCCTGGTCGGTGTTGAGGAAGAGGCCATAGGGGCTGATGATTTCGCCGCCGAAAATCGGCGCCACGGTGCGCTCGTCACTGCCGCTGTAGCGCGGCACGCTGGCAACACCGCCGCGCACGCCATATTTCCAGTCCTCGGCATGCAGCGCTGCAGACCCTGTGGCCAGGCCGAGGGTGCCCGCCCAAAGGGCGACGGTGGTGCAGCGTTTCAGGCTTTTCATAGTGTTTTAGAACCTCAGGTAGTGGGGGGTGTAGATACGTTTGAAGGAGTAGCCGAGGACGTTGACCCCGTTGACCTGACGGCGCACGGTGTCGCCCAGCCCGGGGCCATGGCCGGCAATCACCGCATGGGCGTTGTCCACCGGAGCCAGGATGTAATCGGTGAGGGTGCGGCCCTGTTGCAGGCTGCGGATCATCAGGAAGCCGTCTTCCAGGGCGATGCTGACGCCGTTCAAGGGGGCGTTGGCTTCGTCATCGTTGAGGGCGTGATAGGTGCCGACCATGGCCAGCCAGTTGTCGGGCAGGGGCACCGGGTCGATCCGTTCCCCCATGGCCAGTAGCTGGCCGTGGCGCTTGGCGGTAAACACCCGGTTGCCCTGAACGTTCATGACGTCCAGTTGCACCCGTCCCAGGTCGCCCAGGTCCTGCTGCCACAGGCCGAGGATTTTCTTCTGCGCCCGCAGCCAGCCGTGTTCGTCGCGCAGCAACTCGAAGCGCGTGCCGGCCAGTTCGCCAAACAGCCGCTGGTCCTGGTCCTTGATGCGCAGCACGCCCCAGGTCGTGGCATAGAACCCCGCCAGATGCTGGCGGTCGGCGGCTTCCGGCACCCGGCGCCGCGGGCTGGGCTGGTCGGAGCCGTTCTGGTCTGAGCCCTTCTGGTCAGTGCGACTCTGGACGGAGCTACTCGGTACGGAGCCATTCGGGACGGAGCCATCCTGGCCGGAATCGTGCTGAACGCAGCCCTGCTGAACAGGGCCGGCTTGCATCCCTTCGGGGGCGCCATGGGCCTGCTGCAGCATGCGCAGAATCTGCGGCACCAACGGCTGGGCCAGGGCTGCGCCAGAGCCGGAATTGCTCATCACGATCACCGCCAGTTGCTGCTCCGGGAGCACGCTGATCCGGGCGTGGAAATCATCGCCGGAGCCACTGCGCTGCCAAGTGCCAATCCCCGGGTTGACCCACTCGTCGCCACAGGGCGAGAGGAACCAGCCCAGGCCCACCTGACAATCGAAATCCAGCGGGTTGCCGCTGTTCTGCGGACGCACCATCTCCTTGATCGAGGCCGGTGAGAGCAACGCCTGGTGCTTGTAGCTGCCCTGGGCGAAGAGCATGCGCACGAAGTGGCTCAGGTCCCGTGGATTGCTCCACAAGCCAGCGGCGGACAGGTCGCGCACCAGGACATCATTGCTGCGGGAGCCGTCGGTATAGCCTTGGGTGCGGTAGGGTTGTGCGCCGCTGCCGCCTATGAAACTCGACTGGCTCATGCCCAGCGGGCGCAGCAGGCTTTTTTGCAGTTGCATCTCGAAATCCAGGCCGCTGCTGCGTTCCACCGCCGCGCCCAGCAGGGCGTAGCCCAGGTTGGAGGGGGCGGTCCGGGTGCCCGGGGCATTGTTCAGCCAAACCCCGCTGACCTTTCTCGGCAGCTCGTTGAGGGCCTGGGGCGTACGTGAGTCGCGCAGGTACTCGGCGGGCATCCCGGCCTGATGGCTGAGCAGACGGCGCACAGTCACGGCCTGGTCGGCGGCGTTCTGGTCCTGGTGAAAGCGCGAGCGGACGTAGAATTCCTTGAGGCTGTCCTGCAGGGGCGCATCCAACTGCAGGCGTCCCTGTTCCACCAGTTGCATGACCGCCGTAGCAGTCAGCAACTGCGACAGGGCGCCGGCGCGAAACGCGGTGTTCTCGGTCACTTGCAGGCCCCGTGCCTGGTCGGCAAACCCGAAGCCTCGGGCCCAGATCAGCTCCTGGCCGTCCACCAGGGCGATGGACAGTCCCGGGACCTGGTGCTCGGCCATCTCCCGGGGGATGTACTGCTTCAAGTAGCTGATGATGCTGGCGTAGTCGCCGGGCGCTATGACCGGCGGCGCAGGTGGTTGGCCATTGCAGCCGAGGCTGCTCAGCAGGATGCCCAGCAGTGGCAGGCCGAGAAGTTTGGGGGACATGCAGCACCCGACCGGAAATTCGATGAGCGGATGCTAGGGAAGGGCGTCTGAGGAGTCTTTGGCAGCTTTGTCTGGAAACTGTCAAAGAGTGTTAAGCGAAGGTGGCCGCGCCTCGGACCGAGGCGCGGCTTGGGCGGGTTACAGCTCCAGGCTGTGGATCACCTGGGTGGCATCATCGGGGTCGATGGCGCTGCGCATGCCGAGGGTCTTCGCCAGGCGGCGCATGCTGTAGTTGGCGGCGCTGTCCACCGAATACAGCTGCTGGAAGCCATTGGTACGGGCTTCGTCGATCAGATGCTGCATCAGCAGGGCACCGAGGCCCTTGCCTTGCCATTGATCGGCGATGGTCACGGCAAACTCGCAGCGCCAGGGCTGGTCGTCGACCTGGGCATAGCGGCTGATGCCGACTTCCCGCAGCTCGCCGTTGTCGTGGACCAGGGCCACGTAGGCCACCCGTTGCGGGGTGCCGACGTCCATCAGCTGATCCAGCAACTGATCGCCGACTTCCTTGACCTCACCGAGAAAGCGCTGGTGCCGGGTGACGGGGGAGAGGTTTTCGATAAAGGCCTTTTCCCGGCCCCGGTCTTCAGGGCGCAGCGGGCGGATCAGCACGTGGCTGCCGTCGCTCAGGGCGTCGATCCAGTATTGGCCTTGCTGGGCCGGAAATGGCGGTTGGGCGAGGACATCGAGGGCGCTGCTGGACATGATCAAGTCTCCGGGGAAGCAAAGGGCAGGTGATTGCCACAAGCTTTACTCCGCCGGCGATCCGGGCGCTTGATCGGCATCAATGTCCGCTGCTGTCGCGCCTCGGCTGGCGATCACCGGTCATGGCCCCATCCGGTGCCTATCAGGTGGATGGGCAGCTGGTCGACGCGCCGGTGCTGCAACGGGCCCGGCGTCTGCTGGCCCTGGCCTGAACCGGTCGGGTTAGTATGGCCCCGGCATTGTTGCCAAGATCCGGAGCCACCGCCCATGAGTACCCTGGAACGCGCCATCGCCATTGCTGCCCGGGCCCATGCCGGGCAAGTCGACAAGGGCGGGGCGCCCTATATCCTCCATCCCCTGCGGGTCATGCTGCGGCTGTCCGAGCCCCGGGAACAGCTGGTCGCGGTGCTCCACGACGTCATCGAAGACAGCCCGGTGACCCTGGAGCAACTGCGCGGCGAAGGTTTCAGTGAAGAGGTGCTGCAGGCCCTGGCGGCGCTGACCAAGGTCGAGGGTGAGGACTATCCGGGGTTTATCCGCCGCGCTGCACAGAATCCTTTGGCGCGGCGGGTAAAGCGGGCGGACCTGGCGGAGAACAGTGACCTGTCACGCATCCCCGAACCCAGCGAGGATGACCGGCGGCGCCTGGAGAAGTACCGCCAGGCCATCGAGTACCTTGACAGCCTGGACCGGCCTTGAGCCGCTAGCCCAGGGCCAGCGGCGCCGGGGCGTTCAGTTGCTGTAGTTGGAAAGGGCGACTTCGGCGTTGCGCGCCGGTGGCTTGCTGCCCCGGGTGCGCCAGTGTTCGATCAGGGCGCGACCATGGGCCAGCCCGGCTTGCAGGGCGGCTTCGGTGCTGGCGTAGTCGTTGCCGTAGGGCGGGCAGGCAAAGTGCACGGAAAAGCACGGGTGCTGGCCATGGCCGGTGAGCCGCCCGACGTAGCTGAAGCTGGCGCCGGATTGATGTGCATAGAGGCTCGGCGAACTCGGCTCACGAATGATCATCACGTAGATGTCGTGGTCGAATTGAGTGTCTTGATACCAACTGCTAGAAGACTCCATGGTCCACCTCCTTGTCCGTAAAGCGGCGCGATGTTGCTGCGTCAGCGGGTTGTTCAGTGCAGTTCACGCCCGGGGGGCGTCCAGCAGGCCAGCGGGATGAGCGAACACCCCGGCAGGCAGCAGTTTTTCCAGGGCCCGGGCGGCCCGCAGGACCCGTTCGTCATGGCCGAAGCGGGCGACGATCTGCAGGCCTATGGGCAGGCCGGCGGCGCTCAGGCCGCAGGGCATGCTCAGCGCCGGTTGGCGGCTGAAATTGAACGGGAAGGTGGTGGGCTGCCACATGGCGCTGATCTGCTCCGGCCAGTCGGGCGGCATCTGGCGCTCCACGGCGAAGGGCTCGACCACCGCAGTGGGGGTCAGCAGCAGGTCGTAGTCGCCGAGAAAGTCATGCAGTTGTTGCGCGACCCGATGCCGCTCCTGCACCGCGCAGGCGTAATCCAGGGCATTGAGCTGGCGTGCGCGGACCTGGGCCTGCTGGAGGAAGTCGCCGACCAGGTGCTGGCGCTCCAGCGGGATTTCCTCGGCCATGGCGCTGGCCACTTCCACCGGCCAGGCCCGCAGGTAATTCGCGGCCGGCTGGCCGATGTCCGGCGAGGCCTGGACCACGGTCGCCCCGGCCTGCTGCAGCAACTGGGCAGCGGCCAGGCAACGGGCGGCAATCTGCGGATCGACATGGGCGGCATGGCCCAGGTCGGCGCTGAAGGCAATGCGCAGGCCGCTGATGCCGTCCTCGATGCCGGACAGGAACTGGCCGGGAGCATGGGGCCAGGCGAAAGGTTCATCAGGCTCATGGGCGCTCATCAGCTCCATCAGCAGGGCGATATCCCGTACATGCCGGGCAATCGGGCCTTCGGCGGCCATGCCCCCCGGGTCGATGCTCGGGCAGGCGGACACCAGGCCATGGCTGGGCTTGAAACCGATCACCCCACAAAAGCTCGACGGGGTGCGGATCGATCCGGCGGCATCATTGCCAGTGGCCGCCGGCGCGTAACCGGCGGCCACGCCAGCGGTGCTGCCGCCACTGCTGCCACCGGCATGCAGGGCCAGGTTCCAGGGGTTGCGGGTGATGCCGGTCAGCGGGCTGTCGGTCAGCGGCGTGCTGCCCAGTTCCGGCAGGGTGGTCTTGCCAATGAAGATCGCCCCGGCCTCGCGCAACCGCGCCACCAGGCTGGTGTCGCGGGTCATGGGTGGGCGGTCGGCCAGCGCCCTGGAGCCGCTGCGGGTGTGCCAGCCCTGGATGTCGCTGTTGTCCTTGACCAGGATCGGGATGCCGTCCAGCCGGCCCAGCGGTTGCCCGGCGGCCCAGCGCGCGGTAGCCGCCTGGGCGGCGGCGAGAGCGGCCGCGTCCTGGCGCTCGCAGAGGGCATTGAGTTGCGGCTCATGGCGTTCGATCCGGGCCAGCACGGCGTGCAGCAGATCCACCGGGGTGAACTGCCGGGCGGCAAAGCCGTGCAGCAATGCCTCGATGGACAGCAGGTGCAGGGCCGGTGGGCTGGACGGGGATAACGACATGGGCAGCTCTTCTATCAAGGCCGTGGGGCGCCGGTGGCGGGCCAACGGGCAAGGGCTGCGAACGCGCCGCTGGTGGCGGCCCGCAAACCCTTGAGGGTCAAAAACTCAGCGGCCACTGGTGACCTTGACCCAGGTCCGGGTCCGGGTGCGTTCGGCCTTGGCCGGCAGCGGTGCCAGGGGGTACAGGCGGGTCATGGTCTCGGCGCTGGGGAACAGGTCCGGGTTGTCCAGCAGCGTCTGCTGGATGAACGGTTTGGAGTCGGTCACGCCATTGGGGTAGCCGACGTAGTTGCTGATGGAGGCGATGACTTTGGGTTCCATCAGGTAATTGAGAAAGGCGTGGGCGGTGTCCACGTGCTTGGCGCCGGCGGGAACGGCCACGGTGTCGATCCACACCAGGGTGCCTTCCTTGGGAACGCGCATTTCAATGTGCACGCCGTTCTTGGCTTCGTTGGCGCGGTTGGCCGCCTGCAGGAAGCCGCCGGAGTAGCCCACGGCCACGCAGATGTTGCCGTTGGCGATATCGCCCATCCACTTGGCGCTGTGGAAGTAGCGCACATAGGGACGCAGCTTGAGCAGCAGGGCCTCGGCCTTGCGGTAGTCCTCGGGGTTCTGGCTGTTGGGGTCCAGGCCCAGGTAGTGCAGGGCCAGGGGCAGCATCTCGGCGGGCGAGTCGAGGAAGGTCACGCCGCACTGGCTGAGCTTCTTCAGGTTCTCTTCCTTGAACACCAGGTCCCAGCTGTTGACCGGGGCATCGGTGCCCAGCAGTTCCTGGACCTTGTCGCGGTTGTAGCCGATCAGGTTGGTGCCCCACATGTAGGGGATCACGTAGCGGTTGCCCGGGTCGCTCTGCTCCAGCAGCTTCATCACTGCCGGGTCGAGGTTCTTCCAGTTCGGCAGTTGGCCACGGTCCAGGGGCTGGAAGGCGCCGGCGCTGATCTGCTTGCTGACGAAACCGCTGGAAGGCACCACCACGTCATAGCCGCTGTTGCCGGTCAGCAGTTTGGCTTCCAGCACTTCATTGCTTTCGAAGATGTCGTACTTGACCTTGATCCCGCTCTGGGCCTGGAAGTCCTTGATGGTGTTGGGAGCGATGTACTCCGACCAGTTGAAGATGTTCACCGTGCGCTCGGGGGCGGCGTGGGCGCTGAAGCTGGCGCTCAGGGCCAGGGCGCTCAGGGAGCAGCTCAGGGCCAGGCGGGTGAGGGCGGTATGCAGCGATTTCATGTGACAACTCCATGTCTGAAATGAGCGGGACCTTCCGGGTGGATCATTCTTGGCCGGATAGGTCCCTGAGAGAATGTTGGCAACGGTCAATAGGGGATATTTAGCGTCAATCTTCAGCGCAGTCCGAGAGCGGTCCGAGCTGGCCGGCCAACTGCCGGAAGCGCCCGGGAGCGACACCGCTCCAGCGTTGGAAGGCATGGCGGAAACTTGCGGTTTCCTTGAAGCCCAGGGCTTCGGCGATGCGGTAGATGGGCAGGCTGTGCTGGCCCAGCAACTGTTGCGCCCGGGCATAGCGCAGCTCATCGAGCAACTGCTGATAGCTGGTGTCCTGGGCCCGCAGGCGCCGGCGCAGGGTGCTGGGGGAACAGTGCACCTGGCGCGCCAGGCTGTCGAAGTCCGGCACTGCGTGCAGCTGTTCATTGAGGATGCGCCGCACCTGATCGATCCAGGTCGGCCGGGCACTGAGCTCTTCGTTGAGGCGGATGCAGCGTTGCAGCATGTCGTTCTGGGTGACCAGGTCCGCCAGGGGCAGGCGCCGGTCCAGCCATTCCAGGTCGAAGCCGATGGCATTGCGCCCTGCGTTGAACTGCACCGGGCAGTTGAAGGCCTGCTCGTAGCTGTCCAGGTAGGGTTGCGGGCCGTGCATCAGTTGCACCTGGCGCAGGGGCAGGGAGCAGCCCAGCAGGTCCTGGCAGGTGACCCGGTAGGACGACATGCAGAAGTCGGTGTTGAACACCTCAAGCTCGGTCTCGCTGTACTGGTCGGCGGTGAGCCAGGCCAGGCCGTCGCGGACCTCCAGGTCGAGGCGGAAGAAGGTGCCCAGCAGCAAGGGGTAGCGCAGCGCCAGGGACCAGCCTTCGCGCAGGGTGGCGCTGGTCAGCAGGGTCAGGCCGAACATGCCGTAGGCGCTGATATGCAGGTTGCGCCCCAGCACCAGCCCCAGGTCCTGGCGAAATTTCACGGCGTTGCTGAACACCCGCATTTCCTGGCTGATGTTGATCAGGCTGTTGGGCAGGTCCAGGTCGGCCAGCTGGATGCCACTGCCTTCGAGCAGCACCTCGGGCGATACATCGCTGTCGCGAAAGGCGTCCAGCACCGCTTGAGTGGTGTGCAGGGTAGTCAGGCGAAGAGCGGCCATCGGCGATCTCAGATTGATAGCGGGAGGCGTGACTTTAGGGGTTACGCGCGCGCGGTTCAATTGCCCACTTGCCGGCGCTGGCGCGCTGGCGAAGGCGTCGGCCTGGCCCACGCCAACGCCTGCGTCGGCCATATCCGCGGCAGCCTGGCGTTTGCCGCGGTACTGGCCTGCATGCTGTTCGCCGCGTTGTCCGGTTCGTCGCCGGCCACGGTGGGCTCGATTGCCGTGGCGGGTACCGCGACATGGCGCTGCGCGACTGCGCCAAGGTGCTGCTGGAGTCGGGCCGACTGTCGATCCTGCTGCTGTTCCTGATCCTGGTGACCTACGTCCCGCTGATCTCCCTGGCCTTGCCCAACTGGCTGGGCATGTAAACGAGACGCTGGTTGCACTGGCTGAACTGGCTGCAACTGGTTGCGCTGGCTGTCTGTAGCCGCTGCCGCAGGCTGCGAACGACTGCGAAGCAGGCGCCGCTCTTGAGGTCCCTGAAGCCCCTTCGGGGCTTTTCGCAGCCTGCGGCAGCGGCTACAGGGTTAGGGTTGGTGGGGCGGCACGCGCCACAGGTACCAGGCGGCGGTGGTGCGCCAGGGGCTCCAGGCCTGGCCGATCTGGCGCAGCTGGCGGGGGCTGGGCGGTTGCTCCAGGCCCTTGAGGCGGCGGTAGCCTTCGCGTACGCCAAAGTCGTCCACCGGCAAGATGTCCTCGCGCTCAAGGCTGTAGATCAACAGCATCTCCACGGTCCAGCGGCCAATGCCGGGCAGCTGGGTCAGGCGCTCTATCAGCTGTTCATCATCCAGGCCGCGGGCGCTGGCGGCATCGGGGACGCGGCCGTCGAGGGTGGCCTGGGCGATGCCGTGCAGGGTCGCCACCTTGCGTGCGGAGAAGCCGCAGCCGCGCAGGCGCTCCAGGCTGGCATCGGCCAGTTGCCGGGGCGTGGGGAAGGCCTGCCCGGGAAACAAAGCGCGCAGGCGGCCGAGTATCGCGTCGCCTGCGCGGGCATGCAGTTGCTGGTAGGCCACCGCGCGCACCAGCGCCTGATAAGGCTCGCGCTCCGGGCGGGGCTGGTGCAGGCAGGGGCCGACGGCGGCGATCAGTGCGGCCCAGTCGGCATCCAGTGCGGCAAGAAAACGAGTGGCGGGGCAGGTGGGCATTGGCGATCCGGAACACGTGGCGGGGCGAGCGGCAGATTAGCCCGCCGCCCCAAGGCTTGCACCCCGTCTCTTGCGCTGGAACTCGCTGCCCGGGCCTTGCACCCGGGCGCAGGGTTTTCAGTCCTTGGCCGCCGGGAGGTAGAGCCGCTCCAGCACGTAGTGCAGGGAAGCCGCCAGGGTTTGGCCATGGCTGAGTTTTTCGAAGCTGTGGTAGTCCAGGGCCAGCCCCGGCACCTGAGCCAGTTGCGCCTGCAACTGGCGGGCGCGCTGGTCGGCCTCGGGCCCCGCTGGCTGGCGCGGGTTGCCCGGTTCGGCGCCGCCACGCATCAGCAACAGTTGTGCACGCTGGCCCTGCAGGCGTCCGGCCAGGCCCTGGGCCTGGGTCAGGACCAGGCCGTCGCCCCACCACAGCGAAGGACTTGCGGCGGCGTAGTGGCGAAACTCCTGGGGCCGGGCGAACAGCGCTTGCAGCACCAGCAAGCCGCCATAGGAATGGCCCCACAGGGTCTGCTGCGCCGGGTCGATCGGCGCCTGCGCCGCCACGGCCGGGCGCATGCGCTCGCGCAGCAACTGCAGGAAGGCCTCGGCGCCGCCGCTGGGCTGCCCGGTCAGCGGGTCTTGCTGTGCTTCAAGGCCCGGTTGCTGCGGGGTGTAGTCATAGGTGCGGGCGTTGCGTTCGATGCGCAGCGGGGTCTGGTAACCCACCGCCACCAGCAGCGGCGCCGGGCCGCGGTCCAGGCGCTTGAGCTGCTCGGGGTCCAGAGCGCCGATGGCGGCATTGCCATCGAGCATCCACAGCACCGGGTACCCCTGTGGCGGCGGTGCCTGCAGCGGCTGGCCGATCCACAGCTGGTAGTGGCGCTGGCCGTCGGCGGAATCCAGTTGCAGGCTGCTGAAGCGGTAGGGCAGGTCCTGGCGCTGTAGCAGGCTGCGGTCCATGGGCTGGTCCGGGGCGGGGGCGGCCAGGGCCGTTCCCGCAAGGCCCCAGGCCAGGGCCAGGGGCAGAACAAAACGTCTCATCAGGCGTTCTCGGCGGGGGCTGGGCGATGGCATCAGAACGATGCGCTCAGGCTGGTGTACAGGGTGCGCCCGGGCTCGTTGTAGGTGGCGGCGCCGGCCCCGGCGATGTTGTTCACGCCCTGGGCATTGCCTTCACGGAACAGGCGTTTGTCGAACAGGTTGTCGACCCCGGCGGTGATGCTCAGGTGACGGGTCAGGGCGTAGGTGCCGCTGACCCCGGCAATGGCGTAGGGCGCCAGTTGCTGGGTGGCGCTGCCGGTGACTCGGTCGCCGTGGTAGTCGTATTTCTTCGGCGTCTGCTGGCCGTACCAGGCCACGCTTGCCTGCAACGACAGGTCCTGGGTGGCCTGCCAGTCGAGCATCGAGTTGAGGGTGTAGCGCGGGGTCACCGAGAGGTAGTCGCCGGTTTGCTTGTTCTTCGATTGCAGCATGTAGGTGAAGTTGTTGTTCCAGGTCAGCTGGCTGGCCAGGGGTATGGTCAGGGTGCCTTCCAGGCCTTCCACCAGGGCCTTGGGCACGTTCTCCCACTGGTAGATCGCCGCGTTGCGGTAGGCGCCGCTGCCGCCGCTGGCTCGGCTCACTGGCGCCAGGCCGGATTCCACCTTGTTCTTGTAGTCGTTGCGGAAGTAGGTCAGGCCGGCGACCCAGCCGTCGGCCTTGTACTCCAGGCCCAGTTCCTTGTTGACGCTGGTTTCTGCTTTGAGCTTGTCGTTGCCCTGCAGGTAGCAGCTGGTGCTCTGGCCATAGCAGCCCTGGCCGCGGCTGTAGAGCAGGTAGTCGGCGTTGAGCTGGTACAGGTTCGGCGCCTTGTAGGCCCGGGCGATGCCGGCCTTGAGGGTCAGGGTGTCGCTCAGGGCATGGGACAGGTTGAGGGACGGGCTCCAGTTGTCGCCCACGATGCTGTGATGGTCGAAGCGCAGGCCCGGGGTGAGCATGGTGCCCGGGCGCAGTTTGATGTTGTCTTCGGCGAACAGCGAGAAGATCTGCGCGCTGGACTGGGTGCTGCGGTTGCTTGAGCTCAGGCCGCCCACGGCGCCGCCTTCGCTGGTGCTCTGGGTGTTGGCGCTGGGGTCGTCGAGCTTCTGCTGGGACCATTCGCTGCCCAGGGTCAGGGTCTGCTCGAAACCTGAGTGCAGCGGCAGGTTGACTTCGCCATGGGCGGTCAGGTCGCGCAGCACCGCAGTGTAGAACTCGCTGTTGCTGAAGATGCCCTCGGTGCCGCCGGCCAGGCCTTCGTTGATCCGCGTGTTGCGGGTCTTCTCGTATTGCAGGTAGGCCATGGAGCTGCCGAAGTCCCAATCGCCGCGATGGGTCAGGGCGTAGGTTTCGCGGTAGCTGCGGTTGGTCTCGTGGCCCAGCAGGTTCTGCACATTCTTGTTGCTGTTGGTGTTCTGGGTATCGCCGGTGTAGATATTGCCCTGGCGGCTGAAGCCGGCTTCGAAGTCCAGGCTCTGGTCCGGAGTCATGCGCCAGCTCAACAGGCCGTTGAGGTCCTTGTTGCGTACGCCTTCGCGGCCAGCGGGAAGGGTGCCGACCTGGTTGCCGGTGCGCAGGGATTCATGGCCGGCGTTGATGTCGGCGTCGTCGGAGTCGGTCTTGGCCACGTTGCCATAGACCCGGTAGCTCAAGGTGTCGGTGAGCGGGCCGTTGAGGCCGAAGCTGGCGCGCTGGGTGGCGCCTTCGTCCTTGTGGCTCGGGAACGAGCTGTAGAGCGTGGCGTTGCCGTGGGTCTGGCTGCCGGCCTGCTTGGTGATGATGTTGATCACCCCGCCAGCGGCACCGTTGCCGTAGCGGGCCGCCGCCGGGCCGCGGATCACTTCGATGCGTTCGACCTGATCGGCCGGCACCCAGTTAGTGTCGCCGCGGCTGTCGCGCTCGCCGCGCCAGCCGTAGCGCACCGAGTTGCGGCTGCCCACCGGCTTGCCGTCCACCAGGATCAGGGTGTTTTCCGGGCCCATGCCGCGGATGTCGATCTGCCGGTTGTTGCCGCGCTGGCCGCTGGTGGAGTTACCGGTGAGGTTGACCCCGGGCATGGTGCGGATGATCTGCGACAGGTCGTTGGCCGGCGGGCGCTTCTGGATGTCCTCGGCGGTGATCACCGAGACCCCCGGTGCCTGCTTGGTTTCTTCCTTGGCGGTGGCGATGACGCTCTGGGGTTCCAGCTCCAGGACCGGCGGGGTCGAGCCTGCATTGGCGGCCTGCACCGCGTGGCTGAGCAGGCAGCAGCCGGACAGCAGGAAGGGGGCGAAAGGACGCAGCGAGCGCATGGACATCGGTGATCTCCGGACAGAGGCAGAAACAGAAGATCACGAATGATAATGACTGCTATTTGCGAGTAAAGCGCATTAACTTTCTAAACACTTCCAGGTCGTGGGTCTAGGCGGCAGGCAGCAGCAGGTGCATGCACAACCCGGGTTTGCCATTGCTGGCCCAGATCCGCCCCTGATGCAGTTCCACGGCGCGCCGGGCGATGGCCAGACCCAGGCCGAAACCGTCGCCCTGTGCCGAGTCCAGGCGCTGGTAGGGCTGGAAGATCCGTTGCAGGTCCTGCTCGGCCACGCCCGGTCCCTGGTCTTCCAGGCACAGGTGCCAATAGGCACCTTCGCGCCAGCCGCGCAGGCTCACCCGGCCGTCGGCGGGGGAATAGCGGATGGCATTGCGCAGCAGGTTTTCCAGGGCCTGGGCGATGCTGTCCAGGTGCACCTGGACCCGGCACTCGGCGTCCAGCAGGCAGGGCAGGCGCTCGGCGTCCCAGGCGCTTTCGAAGCAGGCGTCCTCGCGCAGCGCCTCCCAGATCGACAGCACCTGCACCGCTTCGGTGGGCAGTTGCGGACGTTCGGTGTCGAGCCAGGCCAGGTCCAGGGTGTCTTCCAGCAGGCGCTGCATGTCGGCGATTTCCCGGTCCAGGCGCTGACGCAACTGCTCCGGCGGCAAAGGGCTGTCGTGGGCGATGCGCAACCGCGCCAGGGGCGTACGCAGCTCATGGGACAAGGTGCGCAACAACAGGCGCTGCTGGGCCAGGCTCTGGCGCAGGCGCTCGGCCATGTGCTCGAAGGCCAGGGCCAGTTCCCCCAGTTCGTCGTGGCGGTTCACCAGGGGCGTGCCCAGCCCCTGGCTGTCCAGGTCGTCGGCGCGCAAGGCATCGGCGCGGTCGCGCAGGCGGTTCAGTGGCAGCACCAGATGGCGATAGAGCAACAGGCCGAGCAGGGCGGCGAGCAGGGTCGGCACCACGCCATGGCTGAAGAGGTGGGTCCAGGGCGTCAGGCCGCTGGGCAGCAGGCGCTCGGGCAGTTGCAGCACCAGCCGGCCTTGTTCCGGGTGCTCGGGGAACTCGATGCTGACGTAGGGCAACTCGTCCTGCAGGCGCCGACTCATGGGCCAGTCGAGCTTGCGCATGAAGGTCAGGTGGCTGGCGTCCTCGGCGCTCAGCGGCGTGCTGCCCAGGCGTTGCAGGCGTTCGCCGAGCACCGCGACCCAGGTGTCTTCCTCGGCCGCCAGGCGTTTTTCAAAGGCATCCACCGCCGCGGCGCCGCCCTGCTGCCAGGCGGCCTCGGCCTGCTGCGCATAGCGGGCCAGGTACTGGCGATCGGCGGGGTCGAGAAAATAGGTGCTGCGCTCGGCCGACAGGCCCCAGGTCCAGATGATCCAGGTCAGCAGCAGGCAGAAGCCGATCTGCAGCCCGGCCAGTTTCCACAGCAGGGGATGACGGCGCATCAGTGACGTTGCGCCTCCACCAGGATGTAGCCGGCACCGCGCACCGCCTGGATCTGCAGGTGCTGCACCCCAAGGTCGGCGAGTTTGCGCCGCAGGTTGCACACGTGCACATCCAGTCCGCGATCCAGGCGCGTATAGATGCGGTGCAGTACGTGCTGATAGAGAAAGGGCTTGCTCAGGGTTTCTCCGGGGTGCTCGCGCAGGGTCACCAGCAGCCGGTATTCCGAGCCGGTCAGGCCCGCGGCGCGGCCCTGGTGCAGCACATCCTGGGCCTGGTCGTCGAAGCTCAGGTCCGGGTCCTGGCGTGTGGCCTGCTGCTGTTGCACCCGGGCCATGCGCCGCAGCAGGGCGTCGGCGCGGGCGTCCAGTTCGGCCAGGCTGAAGGGCTTGGGCAGGTAGTCGTCGGCGCCCCGGGTGAAGCCGGTGATGCGGTCCTGCTCGGCCCCCAGGGCCGACATCAGCATCACCGGCGTGTCTTGCTCCTGGCGCAGGGTTTCCAGCAGGGCCAGGCCGTCCAGGCCCGGCAGCATGATGTCCAGCAGCACCAGATCGAAGCGGCCGGCGCGCACCGCTGCCAGGCCCTGGCGGCCGTCGGTGCAGGTGGTCACGGCAAAGCCGCGCTGGCGCAAATGCCGGTCCAGATCGTCGCGCAGTCGGGCGTCGTCTTCCACGAGGAGCAGGTTGGGGGGCACGGGGGAGAGCACTTGAATGGAGGTCTCTAATGAGAATGTTTTACATTTGCGGATATTGCAGCAATGCCCCTGGCTGTGCAATTGCCACGATGGGTTGACAGGATTGAGTCGCTGGTCGACTAAAAGTTGAATATTCAACAAGGTGTTGATATTTTTCCCGGCCACTTTCCTTGGTAACCGCCCATGAACCCGCCTTGCGATGCCCTTCTTGCCGAGCGCCAACTGGTCCTGCAGGTGCTGCGCAGCACCTTGCAGATGCTTGCCAGCGTGGTTGGCCAGCATGTGGAAATCGTCCTGCATGACCTGGACCGCCCGGAATCGTCGATCGTCGCCATCGCCAACGGCCATGTCACCGGGCGCCGGGTGGGCGACCCGGTGCTGGGCGGGCCGCGCCAGGACCTGGGTTTTGCCGCGGTGCTGAGTGCCCTGCAAGACCGCTCGGCGAGCACCCCGCTGGTGCTGGAAAACTACCCGACCCTGGCCCCCGACGGCCGCGAGCTGCGCAGCTCCACGGTGATCTTTCGCGACCGCAGCGGGCAGCCCTTCGCCAGCCTGTGCAGCAACAGCGACCTGAGCGGCATCGCCGCCGCCCACGCCTGCCTGGGCCAGTTGCTGGGCCTGGGCAGCGCGCCTGCGCCGCGCCACGATGAAACCCGCGACATGGAGCAGTTGCTGGCCCAGATCATCCAGGGCGCCTGCCCGGCAAACGCGACGCGCCTGAGCAAGCAGCACAAGCTCGACGCCGTGCGCCAGATGCAGGAGCGCGGGGTGTTCATCGTCAAGGGCGGAATCGAGAAGGCCGCCGCGGCACTGGGGGTGACCCGCTACACCATCTACAACTACCTGGAACAGATCCGCGCCGAAGGCGCCGAGGAATGACCGCGATGCAACTCGATATCTTTCAAGTGGATGCCTTTACCTCCCACGTCTTCGGTGGCAACCCGGCGGCGGTGTGCCCCCTGGAGGCCTGGTTGCCGGATGAACTCCTGCAACGCATCGCCCTGGAGAACAACCTGTCGGAAACCGCCTATTTCGTGCCCCGGGGCGAAGTCTTCGAGCTGCGCTGGTTCACCCCCACGGTGGAAGTCGACCTGTGCGGGCACGCCACCCTGGCGGCGGCCTGGGTGCTGTTCGAGCAGTTGGGCGAGCGCCGCGACGTGCTGCGTTTTGCCACCCGCAGCGGCGAGTTGCGGGTGAGCCGCGAGGGCGGCCTGTTGTCCATGGATTTTCCCGCCAAGCAGCCCGAGGCAGTGGCGATTGCTCCGGCCCTGCTGCAAGCCCTGGGGTTGCCAGCGGCCGAGGCCCTGTATCGCACCGACGATTACCTGCTGGTGGTGGACGACGAACGCCTGGTGGAATCGCTCAAACCGGATTTCGCCGCACTGGCGGCCTTTGATGTGCGCGGCATTGCCGTGACGGCGCCGTCCCGGGAGTTCGATTTCGTCTCGCGCTGGTTCGGCCCGCGGGTCGGAGTCAATGAAGACCCGGTCACCGGTTCCGCCCATACCTCCCTGGCGCCTTACTGGGCCGCGCGCCTGGGCAAGCGTCAGTTGCGGGCGCAACAGGGCGGGGCGCGCAAGGGCCAGCTGGAGTGTCAGGTGCTGGACAACGGGCGGGTGATCATCAGTGGCCACGGTGCCTTGTACCTCAAGGGCAGCCTCTTCCTCTGAAGCAGCGGTGGCTTTAACGAGCCGGCCTGATACCCGCCGGCGGATTTGTCCGGGCGCCGCCTGGGGGAGTAGAGTCGCGCCCTTCAGCCCGGCCAGGCCATGATCAGCTCGGCTTCTCCGGTATTGGGGTCAATGCCGTTGCCGATCACCTGGAATCCCTGCTGGCGGTAGAAGCCGATGCTTGGCAGGTTGGCGGCATACACCGCCAGTTCCAGGCGTGAGCGCCGCTCGCGGGCATCGGCCAGCAGCTGTTTGCCCACGCCCTGGCCCTGGTGCTGCACACTGACGAAAATCGCTGCCAGCTGATCCTCATGCAGGCAGTAGAAACCCAGGAGCTGGCCGTCGCGTTCGGCCACTCGGGTCTGGGCATGGGGAATGTAGAGGTTGCGCATGTCCTCGACTTTGGCGCGCCAGAAATCGGGGTCGACAAAGTGGTGGGCCTGGATCGAGGCGTCCAGCCAGAGCGCCAGCAACGCTTGCAGATCGCTGCTTTGAAAGTCCCTGATCAGCATGTTTGGGGGCCTGTCTGTTTGAAATGTGCGCCGCACGCTACCCAGGTGGCGGCGGTCTGTCCAATGGTTGAGAGTCAAGGAAGTATTCGATGCTGGAAAGCAACCGCACCATCACCCTCTCGGGGGAGCAGGCCCTGCAAGCCCTGGCGGAACTGGAGTTCGTGTTGATCTCGCTGCACAAGATGGGCGCCTACTACAGGGATAAACCCGTGGCCGACTACCAGCGCGCCACCACCGATTTCATCGATAACCAGCAGGTCACCCAGCGCCTGGCGCAGGTGCGCAGGATTCTCAGCGAGCCCTTCGACCGCACCCTGGGGGAGGACGACATGGACGACATCGAGCGTCATGTGCAGGGGCTCGAACTGTGGCGCCCCGAGTAACCGCGCTGTCATTACCTGTCGTTTTTCAAGGAACCTGTCGTGTCCCGCATCAGCCTCGCCACGGCGACCCCCACCACCAGCCTGGCGCTGGTCAAGTTTCTCCATCAACGCCTGGGCCTGTCCCTGAGCGTTGCCCAGGGCTATCTGCGCCGTGGCGCCGAGGGTTTCTTCTACAGCGCCAAGCTGTTTCACAACGACCATGTAGAGCGCGAGCAGGAACTGCGCGACATCCTCGCCTTCTTCAACAACGCTCAGGTGCCGCTGCTGATTGTCGAAAGCGACCCCGATGAGGAGTGGAACGGGGTTGCGCCCGAACCGTTGCAGGACTGCGCGATGCCCCAGGAGCACTTGTTCAATCTGCTCCAGGCCTATGAAGAGGATTATCAATAAGGCCCGGGAGCGGGCCTGTAGCCCCCAACTGAATGCGAGGTTTTCCTAAAGTTCTGGGCCCTGGGGTCGAGACTTTGGTGCTGTCCGTTGATCAATAAGGATATTTCGTGTTCAAAACCCTCCTCAGGGCCGCCGCCCTTATCGCCACCCTGGCGCTGACCGGCTGTGTCTCCTATAGCGTCACCGGCCCGCTGGGCGCGCCGCTGCATCCCGCGCCCATCAGCAGCCCGCGCACTGCGCAAATTGCCGATGTGCAAGTCACCGCTCCCGGTATCGACGAAGCCACCCGCACCGCCATCAGTCGTTCCCTCACAGCCCAGCTGACCCCCTACGTCAAGAGTGCCGGCTACTTCCGTCAGCTCAGCGAATTCCCCACCCGCCTGGGCGAGGAGGACGTAGTGCTGAAGTTCAACATGACCTCCCTCAAGGGCCACCGCGCGCCTCACCCGGGCTACCTGCCTGGAGCCTTGCTGACCCTGACCGTATGGATCTGGGTCAACGGGCCGATCTACGTCGATAGCTTCGACCTGGCCGGCGAGCTGTCGATCGTCGACCGCAACGGCCAGGAACTGGCCAGTGCCAAGGAGCAGCTCAAGTTCGAGCGCAACGTCGGCTTGTACGGCCGTGAGTACTGGGCCCCGACCCAGGGCGCCAAGCAACTGAATGAACTGGTTGCCAAATTGCTCGACAACGCCAGCGCCCGGTTGGCACAACGCTAAGATCAAGGAGAGACACATGTTGGTTTCCATCAAGCACGTCCTGGTGCTCGGCGCAGTGCTGCTGAGCGGCTGCGTGTCCTACTCGCAACACGAACTGACAGCCGTCGGCACCTGGCCTCCGGCGGCACAGACCACCGAGCAAAAGCCCAGCGCGTTTGTTCGCACCACCGCCATGTACCAGGTCAACGGCGGCCCGGCCAATGCCGCCGCCGGCGCTCCGGCGGCCGCCTGGGAAACCGTGGTGGCCGACGCCTACCGCCAGTCCGGGCGCTTTGCCCGGGTCAGCACCGACAAGGTCGAATCGGACCTGTATGCCGAAGCCACCCTGTACAACAACGAACAGTTCAGCATGGCCTCGGCCATCATCACTGGTGCCACCTTCTTCGTGATTCCGTCCACGGCCAAGAACACCTTCACCCTGGAGACGGTGTTCAAGGACAAGGACGGCAAGGAACTGGGGCGGATTCGCAAGAGCGAGTCGGTGCGCACCTGGATGCAGTTGCTGCTGATCGTCGCCATTCCTTTCCAGGCGGACACCCGCGACGTGGTCCAGCAACTGGCCCGCAGCACCCTGGATGAAGCGGTGCAGCGCAAATTGCTGTAAGCCTCGCGCCGCTGGCAGGCCGCAAACAAAAACGCCGCGGGCCCTGATCGGAGCCCGCGGCGTTTTTTTTTCGGATGCGGTTTATTTCAGCGCTGCGCCAACCAGTAGGCATGCAACTGCCGCGCGGCAGGTTCGATGGCCGCGATCTGCTGGCGATGCTGCTCCAGGTTCAGGTCGGCGGGCAGTTCGAAGTTGTCCTGTTCGGCGCAGTCGATGATCAACTGCAGCGCCTGGACCTGCGGCGCCGGCATCTCCGGCCAGTTGCCCACGGCCACCCCGCGCAGGTAGCCGAAACACCATTCTTCGGCCAGCAGCAGGTTCTGGCCCTGGTGTTCGGTCTGTTCGAAGCGCGCCTTGAACGCTTGCGGGGCCTGGGTCAATTGCGCGGCCAGGGTGTTGATGTGACGCACGCACAGGTCGATGAACTGCCGGCATTGCTCCGGGGTTTCCCAGGCCGGGTTTTCGCCGCCCCAGATGCCCGGGAACCATTCGGCGATATCGACTTGAGCCGGGCCCGACACCAGCGCGGTGAAGTAGCCGTCCAGCTCGCAAGGATTGAGCACCGAGTGGTCGTCGCCGTACTGGAGCAGGGTGTCTTCGATCAGCTCGAAGTCGGCGGCGTTCAGTGGGGTGTTTTGCATGAGGGGAGTCCTGGAAAAAGCAGCGGCAAGTTTCCAGCTTTGAGCCACAAGCCGCAAGCCTGCTGCTTGTAGCTGAAACTTGCCGTCAGGTATCGCGCAGCAAGTCCTGGGCATCGAGCAGGCGGTAGGCGATTTCCGGGCGGTTCTCCATGGCCCGGCGGATGGCGGCGGGAATCGACTGTCGGGTCTTGCGACACAGGCCGGGGTGCTCGGCCAGGGCGATCGTGATACCGCGCATGCTGCGCACTTCGTTGTCGCTGGGGGTGATCTCCACACGGACCCCCAGTTGCTGGTAGATCCGTCGCTGCATGTGCTCCAGGTCCGCCAGGTCCTTGAGATTCTCCAGGCGTTCGAGCAGGCGCTTTTCCTCCTGGCGCGTCAGATTGAGGATGCGCAGGTCGGCTCCGGGGGTGTCCAGCAACTGCTCGCGCTCGCAGATGCAGGCGCCGGGCGGACAGGGTTGGCGAAGGGCGAGGCTGGTGTTCATGGGAAAACATCATAGCGAGCCGGACGCGGCGCGCAGAGAAAAATGTGCGCGAGGGCGCATCCGTTTCCTAGGCTCATTCGCAGGATTGTTGTCTCGGCGTTAAAGGGGCGAACTGATGAGCATGGAGATCCTCGACATGAAGTCTTTGCGGCACCTGCCGCTGGCCGCCCTCAGCGACGAATTGCAGTTATTGCCGCGGCTGCTGGCGGGCGAGCAGCGGGCCTTTCGGCAGCATCAGGCCGCCGTGGCCGGGGTTGAGTCACCGGATGCTGGATTGTCCTGGTCGGCCTGCCCCGCAAAGCCCTTGCGGTTGGCGTCATCTCTTTAGTTCTCCCAATCAACCAGAAGAGTGGTTTCGAAATCCTGGCCACCGTAAAAAAGGCCCAAGATGACAACCTTCCGGGTCTCGACGGCAAAGGCGATCACGACCCCCTTGCGATAGTGTGTGATACGCAGGCCGGGGCGTATGTCATCCCGCTGGTTTCCCCGTTGAGGAAAGGTCTGCAGCGTTTGGCAATGGCTCACGATGGCGTCGGTATAGCGCTGGGCAATGTTTGGCGAGGCTGCCGTGGCTATATAGCGATAGAGCGCGGTTAGCTGCTCCAGAGCTTCTGGAGCAAATTCGACGGTGTGCGTCATTCCAGTTTGTTGCGGGCGTTCTGGTGCTCTGCTGACAACCGAGCACGGACCTGATCGACACTGAGTGTGCGTGAAGCGTCCGCTTTCAAGGCATCGTAGGCGGTTGCCACTTGGCCGGTGAGCCAGCTTTCCATGGCTCGATCACGAGCCATCAATGCCCGCAGGCCATCGCGTATGACTTCACTTTCGCTGGCATATTCACCAGTAGCGACTTTGGCTTTCACCGCGTCGGCCATCTGGTTTGGCAGGGTGATGCTGAATTGCTGAGTGCTACGCATGGGGAGTTTCTCCAGCTGAGTAGGATTTAATCCTACCCTCGCGCCGAGCAAAATGCATAGAACCCCTCATGCATGGGCTGTACCCGTCCGACTGAAGGTTGTACTCCTCTAGCCGCGTCGCGCCATCAACAGTACCGACGCCGCCCCCGACAACAGCACCGCGCAGCCGCGATTGAACAGGCGCTTGCCCCGGGGTTCGGCAAACCAGCGGCGCAGGTGCAGGCCCATGTAGGCGTAGGCGCAGATGGCGATCCACTCCAGCCCCAGGAACAGTGCGCCCAGCATCAGGAACTGCGGGCCCATCGGCTGCGCCGGATCGACGAATTGCGGCAGGAAGGCGGTGAAGATCAGGATCGCCTTGGGGTTGCCCGCCGCCACCAGGAATTCCTGGCGGGCCAGGGCCCACAGGCCGACGCGGGCCGGGTCATCGGCCACGTCATTGCCGGGGTTGGCACGCCACAGTTGCCAGGCCAGGTACAGCAGATACCCCGCACCGAGGATCTTGATGGCATGGAACAACAGTTCCGACGTCTGCAGGACCACCGCCAGGCCGGCGGCGGCCAGGGCGATCATGGCGGCGAAGGCCAGCAGCCGGCCGCTGCCCGCCAGGCAGGATTGTCGATAGCCATAACGGGTGGCGTTGCTCACGGACAACAGGTTGTTCGGGCCAGGGGCCATGTTCAGGGCGAAACAGGCGGGGATGAACAGGCTCAGGGTGGCGAGATCCATACAGTCTCCGGGACAAGGCAAGGGAACGGGCCCACGCCATCGGCGACCTCGGGGCTGGCCGGGAGGTTGTTGCGGCGGGGGTCGATAAAATACGGGCCGCGTCGGGCGGGAGGCAAGTGCCTGGTTCGCGGTGCATCAAGGCTTGGCCAAGGTTGAGCGGGGAGGAGAGGCAGTGACAGTGATCGGGCAGGGCGACGGCAAGCCCCTCTCCCGGTGCCGACAGGGAGAGGGGCAAGGCACTCAGTTGATATTGATGTAGGGGTCCCAGTCGCAATAACCCACCACCTGGTTGTCACTGTCGACAATCATGAAGGCCCAGGTATAGGTGATGCTGCCTTGGCGCACGGCGCGGCCTTCCCAATAGAAGTTCTTGACGCTCTGGGCGATGGGCTGCCCGGATGGATTGCTTTGATTGATGATCGGCATGGGCGTGTGGTTCAAGACCACCGGGGTGATGTCTTGCACGTAATTGGGGTTCTGTTGCGTCACAACCGGCGACGTCTGGGTGTACTGATACAGCAGCACCGTGTGGTACAGCCCCTCGGACAGGCTGGTGCTGCGCCAGTGGATCAGGTCGCCCTCCTTGAGGTTGACCGACAGTTCATCCGTACCTTCGCCGACTGGGGCGTTGTTGCGTCTGGCAACCATGTAGATCGCCTGACTGGAGAGCCTTACCCCGCCGGTGGTGAAGTTGTAGAGGTGGCTGGGCTGCGTCGGGTCGCTTTTTTGCAGGTTGAATGTTTGGCCGCTGTCGAATTGCTTGCCCTGGCTATTGAGAATGGTGTCCACATCAATGGTGACCATGATGTCGATGATGTTGTCGTTCATGTCCAGCTCCCTGCTGTCGCGTTAGATGCCTGGAGTGCCCAGGCAAACAGGCAATCGAGTTTCCGGGCGCGGCCACTGAGCATCGGTACCCGGGCCCCGGTTTGCCGGGCTTCGAGCTTGATGCACTTCCGTGAAGTCGCGAGTGGAATCTAGATCCTCAAGACGCTTAGTCAAATGGCCCGCTGTAAAAAGAGTGAGCACAAGACGAGCGGTGCAAGGCCAGGGGCAGGCGTCCGCTTGGGCGCCTTCGATCAGGCTGCGCCCAGGTGCTGGTCGAGCCATTGCGCCGCCTGAGTGGCATGGCTCAGGCCCAGGTCGTGGTCGGCCCCGGGCACGATGCGCAAGAGGGCTTGTGGCAACAGTCGGGCCAGACGCTGACCCACCGCCACCGGGCTGATGGGATCGCGGTCGCCCCACAGCAGCAGTACCGGCATGGGCAATTCCCCCAGGCGCGGGCCGAGGTCGCTGTGGTCATCGACAAACCAGCGGGGCAGTTGCGGATAGGCCACGGTGTAATCCTTGCGCCAGTTACTGGCGCCCAGGTCGGACATGTCGACGCCGCCGGAGGTGACGCTTAACACCAGATGGGTGATCAGCTGCGGCCGCGCCAGGGCCGCACGCACCGCGATGATGCCGCCCATGGACTGGGCCACCAGCGCGGTGGGCTGGTCGATGTGTTGCAGCACCAGGTCCACCAGATCGTCCATGCCCTGCACATCAGCCCGCGCCGGGGTGTCGCCAAAACCCGGCCAGCCCAGGTGCACCTGGCGCGCCGGATGGCGCAGCTGCGCGGCCAAAGGTTGCCAGAATTGACGATTGCCCGAGGCGCCGGGCAGGAACAACAGTTGTTGGGGGGCTTGGGGCATGGCATCGCTCCGGGTCCATGGGCGGTGGGTTGAACCCTCGCGCTGACAGCAGGGTCGCGCGCGGCGCTAGAAAGTACGGTGCTCGGGTTGCGCGAGCAAGCGCTGTATCAGGCGACCGCGGCTCGCCATGCCGCCGCCCCGGGATCGGCCGCCAGGGTTTATCATGCTGCGCTGCCGCCCGTTGCCCGCGCGACCAGGGGCTGCACTTTTCGCCCACCGTGGAGGCGCCCGCCATGCCCGATCTGCAAAAGCCTGCTGCTATCCCTGAGTTCCCCGTGTGCCACGCCCGTGGCGGCACCTCCACCGGGCTGATCCTGGCCCGCGAAGCGCTGCCCCGGGACGAAGCCCTGGTGGAAGAACTGCTGCGCCACCTGATGGGCGTGCCGCTGCAGGGCGAGTGGCCGGGCAACACCCAGATCACCGGCCTGGGGCGCGGCGGGCCCACCAGCAACAAGGTGTTCATCGTCGAGCGCCGCCCCGGCGAGACACGGATGATCAGCACCCTGGCGCAACTGGCGGCGGGCAAGAGCGCCATCGACTGGAGCGTCAACTGCGGCAACATGTCCGCGGCCCTGCCGTTGTACGCCCTGCAACGCGGCTGGCTGGAGCCCGGGGAGGGCGGTGGGCAGATCGAGATCTACAACAGCAACACCCAGACCACGATGTATGCACGCCTGAGCCTGCGCGACGGTCGGCTGCTGAGCGACACGCGAATTCCCGGGGTCAACGGCGTGTTTCCCGGGGTCGACCTGTTCCTCGACAAACCGGTGGGCGCCAAGACCGGCGCGCTGTTTCCCACCGGGCAACGGGTCGACCTGCTGGACGGCATTGCCGCCACCTGCATCGATGTGGCGGTGCCCATGGTCATCCTGCGCGCAGCGGACCTGGGCCAGACCGGCGAGGAAACCCCGGCCGAACTGGACGCCGACTTGCAGTTCAAGGCGCGCCTGCTGGACCTGATGGTGCAAGGCGGCCTGCGCATGGGCTTGCGCAAGCGCGATGGCAGCCTGATGAGCGCCGACGACCTGCGGCGCAGCGAAACCATCCCGAAGATCTGCATCGTCAGCCCGGCGCGAGAAGGCGGGGATATTGCCACCCGCTACTTCACCCCACAGAACGCCCACCCGTCCCTTGCGGTGTCCGGTGGCTGCTGCCTGGCGGCGGCCTGCCTGGCCGAGGGCACTGTGGCCCATGCCATGCTGGCGCGGGCACCGGTGATAGGCGAAGAGCCGGGCGAGTACCCACTGGCGATTGAAAATCCCGCCGGGGTGCTGGAGACCCTGATCAACGCCCGGCTGGCCGGCGGGGAGCTACTGATCGACGGCGCCGCCTACCGGCGCAGCGCGCAGATCCTGTTGCAGGGCAGCACACCGCTTTACAACGCCTCGCCCGAACTGACCGCCGCCCTTGGCGCCGCACACCGCGCATGACCCCACCCCGAATCCGCCTCGTGTAGCCGCTGCCGAAGGCTGCGAACGAGCCACAGGCTCGCGGCGATCCCCCAACCGCCGAGGCCCCTGCGGTGCCTTGCGCAGCCTGCGGCAGCGGCTACAGAGGTGTCCGTGACGCCAGCGCCAGCATCCGCTTCATGTAGCCGCTGCCGAAGGCTGCGAACGAGCCGCAGGCTCGCCAGCGATCCCCCAACCGCCGAGGCCCCTGCGGTGCCTTGCGCAGCCTGCGGCAGCGGCTACAGAGTTGTCCGTGACGCCAGCGCTAGCATCCGCCTCGTGTAGCCGCTGCCGAAGGCTGCGAACGAGCCGCAGGCTCGCCAGCGATCTCGCAAACCGATGGGGTCTTGCGCAGCTCCACCCGCAGCTCAGGCGGGGCCCTGAATGCCAAAGGCATATCAGCGAGCCGCGCCGCCATCGGGAAGAAACGGCGGCACCTTCTGCCGCAACAACTGGATCAACTCCGGGTCCATGAACTCGTAATCATCGGGAATGTTCAGGCACACAATCTGCTGCTCGCGCAGTTGCGCCTTGAAGCGCTTACGCAGTTTTTCCCGGTGCCGGGTTTCCATCACCACAATCAGCCCGGCCCATTGCACCAGCTCCGGACCCAGGGGCACTTCGGCATCGTGGTTGAGCCCCGCCGAAGCGGTTTCGATCCCCGGCCAATCGGCGAACAGCTGCTCGGCGGTGGGGCTGCGCAGCTTGTTCTGGCTGCAGACAAACAAGACATTGAGCATTGGGCCGAACTCCTTGGCACCGACGCCCGGCCCGTGGAGGGCAGGGCAAAGGCGCTGATTTTTCGGGGCTTTTACTGCACTGTCCAGCAACTTGTGGCGGGCCGAACAAATTGCATTGGTCGGCGCCAGTTGCCCGCCATGCGCCGCGCCTGCGAAACTGCCAGCCCCTTTACTCGCATCGCCCAGGCCATGTCCGTAGCGCTGTTCACCTCACCCCATCTGGGCCTGGCCCTCAGGCGCTGGCGCCTGTTGCACCGGGTCAAGCAACAGCACGCCGCCGAACTGTTCGGCGTGGCGCAGTCGAGCATTTCCCGTTGGGAAAACGGCCAGCAAGCCATGGAGCCGGCGGAGCGTGCGCGCCTGGAGCAACTGCTGGCGGCCAACCTCAGCGCCGCTGCCGATCAGGCCCTGGCGCGGCTGGTGAACGACAGCCCGCGCGCCGTGCACCTGGTGTGCGACCTGACCCATCGCCTGCTGGCCTGTTCAGCGACCCGCGCCGGGCAGTTCGGCGTGCCCTTGAGTGAGCTGCTGGGCCAATCGCTGTGGGGCTTCTGCACCGAGGAAATCGTGCGCAAGGAAGCCGCCCTGGATGACCTGGGCTGGCGCGAAGTGCTGGCACCGCCGTCCGTGGAATTCTTCAGCGGCCACAACGATTCGGCCATCGTGCCCATCGCCCCCAGCCAGTGCCGCTGGACCCGCCTCAACCTGTCCGACGGCAACGCCGTGCGGCTGGTGGAAACCCTCTGAAGCGCCTGTCGAGGCCACGCCACGCATATTTTATCCGTGGACCGGGCTCCGGCCGCTGACTAGTCTGGTAAGCCATCGCCCGCCGCCCCACGGCGCGGGCCTCGTTCACTTGCAGCAGGCTTGTCCATGACCCCCGAACTTCTCAGCGGCCGCCTTGAATTCCTCCGTGAAGCGGAAAAACTCAAGGACGTGCTGCGCAGCGCCCACACCTCCAGCGGCCGCCAGGAAAGCACCGCCGAACACAGCTGGCGCCTGTGCCTGATGGCGCTGCTGTTCGAAGACCAACTAGGCGAACTGGACCTGCTGCGGGTGCTGAAACTGTGCATCGTCCACGATCTGGGGGAGGCCATTCACGGCGACATCCCGGCGGTGGCCCAGGCCGGCCATCCGCACAAGAGCCAGCAGGAGCGCGACGACCTGCAATTTCTCGCCCGGTCCCTGGACGCCCCGGCCCGCCAACGCCTGCTGGACCTGTGGGATGAATACGAAGGCGCCGCCAGCGCCGAGGCGCGCACGGTCAAGGCGTTGGACAAGCTGGAAACCCTGTTGCAACACACCCAGGGCCAGAACCCGGCGGACTTCGACTACCGCTTCAACCTCGGCTACGGCCGCCGCTACACCGATGCCAGCCCGTTGTTCCAGGCCCTGCGCCAGCAGATCGACATCGACACCCAGCGTCGCCTGAACGCCCAGGGCTAAGCCGCGGTTCAGGATGTGCGGTGTTTGCTTTATGCGGCGTTGAACAGCCTGAGCATCGCTCGCCAGAGGATGAACAGGCTCCAGGCTCCAGGGGGCAGGGCGCCCGCTGCGAGCCTGGCACCTGTCATGGTTTTTTTCTGCCAGGGTCATCAAGCGAAGCTATTTTTACCTTCGCTTGTCCTTCACTACGCTTTTCAAACGCCCATCCCTCCTAGGGCCCCAGTCGAGCGGCCGGGCAGGGATGATCGAAGGAGTGACCCATGTCCAACGAATCTAAGTGCCCGTTCAAACACACCGCCGGTGAAGGCACCAGCAACCGTGACTGGTGGCCCGGCCAACTGAACCTGAAGATCCTCCACCAGCACTCGCCGCTGTCCGACCCGATGGCCGAGGACTTCGACTACGCCGCCGAATTCAAGACCCTGGATCTGGCCGCGGTGAAGCGCGACCTGCTGGCCTTGATGACCGACTCCCAACCCTGGTGGCCGGCGGATTTTGGCCACTACGGCCCGCTGTTCATCCGCATGGCCTGGCACAGCGCCGGCACCTACCGCATCGCCGATGGCCGCGGTGGCGCCGGGGGCGGGCAGCAGCGCTTCGCCCCGCTCAACAGCTGGCCGGACAACGTCAGCCTGGACAAGGCGCGGCGGCTGATCTGGCCGATCAAGCAGAAATACGGGCGCAAGATCTCCTGGGCCGACCTGATCATCCTCACCGGCAACGTCGCCCTGGAATCCATGGGTTTTAAAACCTTCGGCTTTGCCGGTGGCCGCCAGGACGTCTGGGAGCCGGAAGACCACGTCTACTGGGGCAGCGAAACCACCTGGCTCGGCGACCAGCGCTACAGCGGCGACCGCGAGCTGGAGAACCCCCTGGGGGCGGTGCAGATGGGCCTGATCTACGTCAACCCGGAAGGCCCCAACGGCAACCCCGATCCGCTGGCGGCGGCCCGGGACATCCGCGAAACCTTCGCCCGCATGGCCATGGACGATGAAGAAACCGTGGCCCTGATCGCCGGCGGCCACACCTTTGGCAAGACCCACGGCGCCGGCCCCGCGACCCACGTCGGCCCGGAACCGGAAGCCGCCGGCCTGGAAGAGCAGGGCCTGGGCTGGAAAAGCAGCTTCGGCACGGGCGTTGGTGGCGACGCCATCACCAGCGGCCTGGAAGTGATCTGGACCACCACCCCGACCCGCTGGAGCAACGACTTCTTCGACCACCTGTTCGGCTTCGAATGGGAACTGACCACCAGCCCCGCCGGCGCCCACCAATGGCGGCCCAAAGCCGGCGCCGGGGCCGACAGCGTGCCCGACCCCCACGACCCGAATAAACGCCGCACGCCGTCGATGCTCACCACCGACTTGTCGCTGCGCTTCGACCCGGCCTACGAGGCGATCTCCCGGCGCTTCCACCAGCACCCCGAGCAACTGGCCGAAGCCTTCTCCCGGGCCTGGTTCAAACTCACCCACCGCGACATGGGCCCGCGCGCCCGCTACCTGGGCCCGGAAGTGCCGGCCGAGGAACTGATTTGGCAAGACCCGATTCCCGCCGTGAACCACCCGCTGATCGACGCCCAGGACATCCAGCAGCTCAAGGGCCAGATCCTCAACTCGGGTCTGTCCGTGGCGCAACTGGTGTCCACCGCCTGGGCCTCGGCCTCGACCTTCCGCGGCTCGGACAAGCGCGGCGGCGCCAACGGCGCGCGGATTCGCCTGGCCCCGCAGAAAGACTGGGAGGTCAACCAACCGCAACAACTGGCCCAGGTGCTGCGCGCCCTGGAAGCGGTGCAGAGCGCCTTCAACAGCGCGCAAAGCACTGGCAAGCGCGTGTCCCTGGCGGACCTGATCGTCCTTGGCGGCTGCGCGGCGGTGGAACTGGCGGCGAAAAATGCCGGCTACAGCATCAGCGTGCCCTTCGCCCCGGGGCGCATGGACGCCAGCCAGGAACAGACCGACGTCGAATCTTTCGCCGTGCTGGAACCTGTGGCCGACGGCTTCCGCAACTACCTCAAGCCGGTTTCCGGCGTCACCGCCGAAGCCCTGCTGGTGGACAGAGCACAACTGCTGACCCTGACCGCCCCGCAACTGACCGTGCTCCTGGGCGGCCTGCGGGTGCTGGGGGCCAACGTCGGGCAATCGCCCCACGGCGTGTTCACCGCGCGCCCGGGCACCCTGAGCAACGACTTCTTCGTCAACCTGCTGGACATGGGCACCCAATGGAAACCCCAGTCCGAGGCCCGCGACCTGTACGAAGGCAGCGACCGCGCCACGGGGCAATACAAATGGAGCGGCACCCGGGTCGACCTGCTGCTGGGTTCCAACTCGCAACTGCGGGCCCTGGCCGAGGTGTATGCAGCGGCGGATGCGGGGGAGAAGTTCGTGAAGGACTTTGTTGCGGCCTGGGACAAGGTGATGAACCTGGATCGGTTCGATCTGCGCTGAGAGGTTTGCAAACCGGGTAAAACGACAACGCCTCCCTAGGGAGGCGTTGTTGCACCTGCAGCGCCCGCCCGACACTTTATTTGGTCTTGAGGTACTCATTGAGAAACGCCTGGGCATCGCCATAGCTGGACAGGTTGCTGTCATAGCCCACCTTCAGCGGCTTGGCCTCACCCGGCAGATGCAGCTCGCCATAGCCTTCCTGAAGCAGCAGCACCACGAACTTCTGCCCGTCCACCTGAGTGAAGTAACGGGTGTCGCGGTCGGTTTGCTCCACGTTCATTTTCTGAATGCGCATGTTCCAGTCGTGGTCGGCGTCTTCCACCTGCACCAACGCCTGATTGGCGCTGCGCTCACCGATGCGCAGGGTCCAGACCTTCACCCCGTGCGGCCCGGTGTAGGCCAGGATCTTGTCCGCGACCTGTGGCCGTTCCTCGGCCTGGGCCAGCCCGGTTCCCAGTACCCACGCCATGACCCACGCGGCCGCCCAACGGTAATAAAGCTGCATCCTTCTAGCTCCTGAACATGAAAAGGGGCGGTTATTGAAGCCGACCCATGCGGCGCTGCCAAGCACCCAAGGCAACAGGCGGGCTAAAAAAACCGGCGCACACGCTGGACTCACCCGCCACCGACCTGTCGCGAACAGCACACTCTTTGCGCCCTCGGCTAAATACAGGTCGCAAGCGTGGCGAGGCAAAGCGTCGCCACCGGTAGTCTAAGAGCACCACCCGGGAGACTTTCAATGATTCGACGCGCTTGCTTGGCCGCTCTATTGACCATGACTGCCACAACCGCCTTTGGCGGCCCTGGCTACGATCATCTCTATGCGTTCGGTGACAGCTACTCTGACAATGGCGCGGGTGAAACCTTCACCCGAACCATGGCCGCGCAGAAGGTCAAAGATGCACAGGAGCTGCCCGGTTCGTTGTATTGGCAGGGACGCTGGAGCAATGGTCCCACCGCGGTCGAGCACTTGGCGCAGGCCTTGAAAATCCCCTTGACCGACTACGCCATTGGCGGCGCCAAAAGCGGCAACGGCAACTACTACGCCTGGATGCAGCCCTCTCGCGACACCGGGGTTTTCGGGCAAATTGCCGATCACCTGAAGGCCGCTAAAACACACAAGGCGGATCCGGATGCGCTGTATTTCATTTTCATCTCAGCCAATGACTTTTTTGAATGGGCCGACTTCGCGCACCCAGAAACGATCGACGTGCTTGGCCAGAACAGCGTGGCGAACATACAGAAGAGCACCGAGACGCTGATCGCCGCAGGGGCGAAGCACCTGATGGTGGTGGGGACCACGGATTTGAGCCATGTACCGGCTGTGGTGCAGGGCAATCAAGTCAAGAACGCAACGCACTACCAGCAGATACTCGAACAAAAACTGCCCGCCGTGCTGACAACACTGGCTAACGCCCATCACGTGAGCATTGGCTACTTCGACCACCTGGCCTTCAGCAACGCGCTTCGCGCGGTACCCGAGGTGGCGGGCCTGAAAGATCTGGATACCCCGTGCCAAGCCACCTACCCGGACGTCAAACCCGTGTGTGCGGATCCGGATGCCCATTACTACTGGGATGAATGGCACCCGACCCGCAAAGTCCACAGCCTGGCCGCCGAGGCGATGCTTGAAACGCTAAAAGCGAGCCGTTGAGGTTTTCTATCCGCTCGATAGCCGGTCAGCACTGCCCGGCTATCGAGCCCATGGACATGCGCGCCGGAACTGAAACTGCGCTGGCCCGGGTGGTTGCCGTGTTCGGTGCGGCGCAAGCGCACTGTGCTTATCTGTTTGCTAACCGCCGCGCCAATCGCATGAAAGTGCTGGTGCATGATGGGTTTGGCATCTGGCCGGCTGCTCGCCGATTGAACCAAGGCAAGTTCCACTGGCCAGGCATTCGCCAAGGCCCTGAACTCGAGTTGAATATCGAGCAACTTCAGGCCTTGGTGTTGGGTTTACCCTGGCAACGCATGGGCAGTGGCGGTGCGCGTTCATCGACTTCTTACGGATCAACTCCGGGAAGCCAGGCAAGCGGCCAGTGTGTCGTTATTTGCAGCGGCAACGAAAGAGCGATGAATTGTGTCTCAATCCGCACGCGCCCCTGTGAGTCGGTGCGTTCCCCCAGAATTACCGGCAGCCTCCTGCAACGCGCGAGAGCATCAGCCACACTTATGTGCAGCAATTTAGCGATGACGCGCGCAGCATCTCGGATGCGATCAGCCGGACACGTATCCAGCTGAAGATCGTATTCGGGAAAAAAGTCGCGTGAAATGCCTGGCAACGGGTGTTGATCCACGCACCGACCGCTGTAGAACTCGCCCCGATCTAGAAAGGCGTCTCGCTCGGCGTAGTGTTCAAGCGCAGCGGCATAGTCCTCAAGTTGTGAGAGCGGCTGCTGACGCTTCTGTACGCTCAGTACATCTACAAAGTCGGCAGCTTCAAGGCAATACGAAAGGCCGTGCGCTACGGCAAAGGCCGGCATTTGCTCACCGTTCTCGCCGGGTACGCTTTTCGATTCTTCCTCGGGCGAAGAGAGGTAAAAGCGAGCTTCGATCAGCGGTGCTCCGTCCTTGACATAGACCCATGAATAGCGGCTCCAGACATCGTCATTGCTATCACAGGTCGCAAGGGCTTCGATAACGTCACGAAGACTTAAAAGTAAAAGCATGTTAAAAATTCCCCCCACCCAATGCACCATATTCTACAGAGCCAATTGAGGTGTCCCACAGCTCTCTGAAGGTTGTTCATGCCTTGACAATGCCATCAGGATGGGACGGCCAGACGCATACTGTGCTTCTGCGCGACGCTGGCAATCGAAGCGCCGGGCTGGGTGCATTCTTGGCCAACCTGGGCCTTGAAGGATTAGGAATAGGAACGGCGTTGTGGCTGCATGGAAAGACCCGCTTAAAAGGCTAGAGAGGGTGTCCGCTTAAATTGAGGTCTACACCATCGCCTTTGGCGTCGGGGTCAGGAAGGTGTGTTGCCCAGACGCTTACCGATAAAGTGACCCGCCTCAAAGCGCCTGACGCACAAGCTGCGCCTCTGCACATTCCAGCCCGCGATCGCGCCCCGATTCAAAGGCTGCATTTTCAGGACGAATACCCCATGAGCCAACTCACCGCACTGATCGCCCAAGCCCAAGCCGGGCTGTCGGTCCAGCAAAACATTCCCCAGGAACGCTGGGAGGCCATTGCCACCCAGTGCGGCGCGGCGGAAATCGCCGAGATCAAAACCCGCATCGCCTCACTCAAGGCCGCCAGGGAAGCCGTCGAAGACTGGGACGGCGACACCCGCGATGACCTGTATTTCGCCATCGCCGACTTCACCCGCCTGCTGGAATTGGCCAGCGCCCACGCACAAGGTGCATGAACATGCCGATTGACCGCACAACGGATTATTTCGAGAGCAGCGAGGGCGCCGTGCGCCTATGGATAGAGCAGGGCAGTGCCATTCATCTCAAGGCCATCAGCCCGCACAACGACCCGGTGGAACTGACGGCAGAACAGGCCCTGGAACTGGCCCAGGCACTGCAACGTTTGGCCGGCCGCCTGGCCGACTGAATGAGCGCCACGCTGCGGCTGACGCACCCCTGGCGCCCGAGCCCACTCAGATAAAATCCGCCGGCTCGAAGCGCTCGCGGGTGTCCATGCGGATAGCACGCAGGCCCAGCGTCTGCAGATGGGACTCATACAGCCCCAGGGCGCAATAACTGATCAGCAAGCTGCGGCGGCGAGCACCACTGGGGTTGAGGCTGGCCCCATGCACCAGATCGGCATCGAACAGCAGCACGTCCCCCGCATTGCCCGCCAACTGCACCACCCGGGATTCATCACTGAAATCGAAGGGCGCCAACCGCTCCCCGGGGCGATGACTGCCGGGCACGATGCGCGTCGCGCCATTGGCCGGCCCATAGTCATCGAGATAGACCAGCGCCGTGACCCGGTCACCGAGGCGCTGATCCGACAGATCCCGGTGCAATACCTGATGACCGCCCCCCGCCAATGGCTCGCGGCCCTCCACCTGAGCTAGAAAAAAACCTTCCCCGATCAACTCCCCGGCTACCGCCAACAGCGCCGGCAAGCGACACACCGCCTGCACCCGTGCATCCAGATCCACCAGCGCATGACGCCAATCGTGGCCCCGAGGCACCGGCCATTGCTCAGGCCCAATCACCCCCGCCTCGAAGGTCGCCCGCAGCTCATCTAGCCAGTCGGCGGGCACCGCCTGACGCAGCAACAGGTAACCGTTTTGATGGAGTTGTTCGCGGTCGATCATGGGGGGGCAGATGTCCTTATCCGGGGTGGGGGAGAGCATAACGGCTCGCTAATCCAAGCGACATAACCGGCTACGGTTTAGCGGTTGCCCCAGCGTGAGCAGACCGCCTAGTCTGCTGCGGTCGCTGCAAAATCAGCGACCGGGCCTGAGAACCCGATCAGATGCAGGCACATTATTGATCAGGGGGTTTCAATCATGTCTGCCGGTAATCTGTCCGTAATTTGCTGCTGTTCCTTTCGCCTTCCTCCGCTCAACAGCCTCTGCTGCCAGACCTTGGCGGGAGGTGCACGATGAGCCATTCAAACTCCATCAAAACCCAAGGTTTTGTCACCTTTGGCCAATGTGCCGATCCTGAACTAACGTTGTTTCGCGTCAATGCGGATGTGCCTTTGCAGCAGGCGCTGGAGCAGGCTTCGACGTTGTTGTACTACGCCAAGAAGTTAGCGCTGGATGCTGCTATGGAAGAGCAGGGGGAGCGGTATGCGTGGGCTGCGTATTTTTTGGCGGAGATGGGGAAGGCGGTGATTGATGATGTGTGTTTGGGGCTGGCGACAGAAGTGATTCGGAGTTGAGGCGACATCATATGAGGTAGATAGAGACGTCGCTTACTACTGGTCGATAAGCGACGTCTTTATGGTTTGAAAGAGCAGATTTCGGCTAGTCTTTAACTTGTTGCCAGCAGGGTCAGCCCAAGGGCTCCTCCAGTAGCATCAATGCTGTGGTCTTTTTCGAGTTGTTAAGTTGTGCTTCATTAGGAAGCAATAGCTCCATTAGTAGGCGGGTGTGCTCTGAGTTTGGTTTTCAGATGTTCAATTATTTCGCTAACTTTTTCGGTGTTTGCAAAGAATCTTGCAGGATAAGCATTTGTGTATTTGTGTTCGATATAATGCTCAATCTCATTGCATAGAAAGTCGAGTTTTTCAGATAGGTTCTGTTCATTTGGCTGCACTATTTCTGCTGCGTTGTAAATTCCACATATTTCTCTAAGTAGAAGAGAGGTTAATACCCTGTTTGCGTGGGTAACAATTAAGTGTAGTTTTCTTTTCGCAGCTCTATCAGTTCCATCAAGTTTTTTGGAGATTAGTTTCTCGATTGCGCGTAAGTGTGTGACAGAGTTTATGACTTTTATGCCCGAGATTGTAGGGTTGAATATGGTTTTGTAAAAGTTTCCATCAAGGTTTTCAAAGAAACGTCCTCGTTTCCCCTTGAGTGTTGTAAGTGTGGATGAAGACATGGTGAGACACGCAAGTCCATCAAGTGCTTCATCAAGATCAATTACAGGCTGTTCATGTGACCAGGTTTGGGATGATGTTCTCAGTAGTTGATATTGGTAGCCCTCTACGGCAAGCTCCCTTGAAAGTCTTATCTGCTCTGGATGCTGAGATGCAAAGTCTCGACCTAATACTCTGTTCTGGTGATTGTTGGCTTTTGTTATTGCTGTTGCTATTTCAGCATTTTCCGTGTCGTTGACTTTTATAAAGCGGGCAGAGACTTTTATTTGGGATAGGGTGGTGCTCCGGTCTTCGGAAACCCCCTTGAATATTTGTCCAATTGTACTTACCGTCTGAGCGCCATTTATAATGCTGACATTTGAAAACTTAAAGGTTCCCCTTGTTGTGTCTCTGCTAGCATTCCTACGGTGAGGTTGTATGTCAGACACTAGCAGTGTTATGCCGTTGTTGTAGTACCAGAACATTTCTGGGGTGTTGTTGGCTGTTTCCTTGATTGAGGCATTGACTTCGGTGTCACCTAATAAATTTCGTATGTTTTTTGAGAATAGTCGAGTGCCATGAGACTCCCACCACTCAAGAATTTGGTCGCCACTGATTTGCCCATAGTATGAGAGGTATGGTTCCTTTTTTTGACCATAGTCCTCTATCTCGACGTCATCTAGGTCAATACTCACATGAGTTCCTGCTTGTAGCCATTCAGTTAGGTCTTCGGCAGATACTAGGTGTACTTGGAATGGCAGTTCATCTTGTGAGAGTGTATCGGGCGCAAGTGCTGCAGAGTTGAGCTCATCCTGCCAAAGTTGCATGTCACTAAGAATGACTTCCGCAGCTCCTCTTTTTCCAGTGTGAGCCATGACGAAGAGGAATTTGTAATCTTGCGAGCTTAAGCCTATGTCAATGTCAGATGATACGGATTGAAGGATTTCATCGAATCTGTGGTATTCCTCAAGTTGCAGTTTTTCGCAGGCAAACTTGAAGGCTAGAAAGTCATCTTTTGTCCAAGTTCCGTTGCCCGCTTGATTAAATTTGGATTGTACTATGACAACTACTTTTTCGTTGTGGTTTACGCATATTGCGTCAATTCCGCCATCTTTGGAACTGTCGCAAACACTCTGGCCTGCAGTAGCGTCATCGACGGATGCTAGGCTATAAATTGTAAAGGCTGCAATGGCTCTACTAGCCATTTTAATATCGTAATCTGACATTTCTGGGTCGCATTCACGTTTATGTATGTGACTCTGAAAACGTTCGCGAAGCTTATTGCCTAGTCGCTGGGCGACAATTTTTGAAGTGGCAGCAGCAGGAGTTGCGTTATCTTCTATTAGAATATCTTTAATGAAGGCCATGAACTAAGCTTTTCATCCTTGTATTTTATGGTTTGCAAAGCGCGTAATTGGTGTGCTGTTAAGAGCTTTTCCATTAGTAGCGTGTAGAGTGTTTAGTGCTGGTTATTTATCCAGTCTTAAAGAGTTCAGCTTGCGTCTTAGCAGTCTACCTGCATGTTACTACCGCTCAGCGTCCCCCCCTCAAAACGTCGGCGGCGTAATCACCCACAACACCACCGCATCCTCCTCCCCAGGATTCCCATACTTATGCGGTTCCTGGCTGGAAAAGCTAAAGCTATCCCCCTCACTCAGCTGAAAATACCGTTCCCCCACCCACAGCTCAAAGCTCCCCGACAGCACATACCCGGCTTCCTCGCCCTCATGGCTGTAACTCTCCTTGCTGTAGGTCCCCGGCGGAAAGCGCGAGTGCAGAAACTCCAGCTGCCGGGTCGGTTGTGGCGTCAGCAACTGATCAATAATCCCGTTCTCATAATTCACCTGCAGCCGCTGTTTCTTG
Organism: Pseudomonas sp. B21-059; assembly: GCF_026016285.1. Taxonomy (NCBI): domain Bacteria; kingdom Pseudomonadati; phylum Pseudomonadota; class Gammaproteobacteria; order Pseudomonadales; family Pseudomonadaceae; genus Pseudomonas; species Pseudomonas sp. B21-059. Next base: position 2,974,124 of record NZ_CP087201.1, read on the forward strand.
CGCACTACATAGCCCTGATCCTCGGGCGCGGTCTGGGTTTCGCTGGCGAAGAACCATTGGATGGTCACGCCCAGGCTGCGGGCGATGTTGAACAGGGCGGGGATGGAGGGGTAGGCGAGGTTGCGTTCCAGTTGGCTGATGTAGCCGGCGGTGAGTTCGCTCTGCTGGGCCAGTTCGCTCAGGGTCAGGCCGCGGCGTTTGCGCAGGCCGCGGATGCGGGTGCCAAGGAACTGCGGGCCGCCGGGGGCCTGGTTGTCGGTGCCGGGCTCCGGTGCGGGAGGGCGGCTCGCGGGCGGCGTCTTGCTGCTGGGGTTCATGGCGGGCTCCGGACCAGGTGAACGGGCGCGTCCGGGCGCCCGTCCTGCAAAAGCCCTGGAGTATAAAGCAGCCTCAAAGCGCCCAGGCGACTTTCAAGCCTTCGTGGATGGCTTCTTCGACGGTGCGCGGTGCCAGGCAGTCGCCGATGCGTTGGAAGGGCACCAGGCCTTTGAGCTGTTGGCCGAGGTCGTCCACGGATTGGTGGCCTTGGCACAGGACGAGGCTGTCGACATTTTCCAGCAGCATGGGTTCGCCGCTGGCGGTGTGTTGCAGGTACACGGTGCTGTCGTCGCAGCCGTATAGGCGGGCGTAGGGGATGATCGGGATCGCCAGTTTGTGCAGTTCGCCGGCCATCTGGTCGCGCACGTACAGCGGCAGGCTTTCGCCGCAGTGGGTGCCGTTGACCGCCAGTTGCACCTGGTGCCCGGCGCGCACCAGGCGCTCGGCGATGCCGGGGCCGATCCAGTCGCAGCGCCAGTCGGCCACCACTACGCTGCGGCCCAGTTGCACTTCGTCCCGCAGTACTTGCCAGGCGTCCACCACTTGCAGGTCGCCGCCGCGTTCGAAGTTCGGCCAGTAGGGTTGGGCGCCGGTGGCGATGATCACGTGGTCGGGCTTTTCGCGCTCGATCAGGGTGCGGTCGACCCGGGTGTTGCGCACCACTTCCACACCGGCCAGTTGCATTTCCCGTTGCAGGTTGGTGCTGGCGCCGCCGAATTCGCTGCGCCGGGGCAGCAGTTGCGCCAGTTGGATCTGGCCGCCCAGTTGCGCGCTGGCTTCGTAGAGGGTCACGCGGTGGCCGCGTTGGGCGGCCACCGCAGCGGCTTTCATCCCGGCCGGGCCGCCGCCCACCACCAGGATGCGTTTGCCGCGGGCGCTGGGCTTGGGCTGGCCGTAGAGCAGTTCGCGGCCGGTTTCCGGGTGCTGGATGCAGGAGATCGGCAGGCCCTTGTGGAAGTGGCCGATGCACGCCTGGTTGCAGGCGATGCAGGCGCGTACGTCCTCGGCTCGGCCGCTGTCGCTCTTGTTGGGCATTTGCGGGTCGCAGATCAGCGCGCGGGTCATGCCGCACACGTCGGCCTGGCCCTTGGCGATGATCGCCTCGGCCTCCTGGGGCTGGTTGATGCGCCCGGTGACGAACAGCGGGATCGACAGCCCGGCCTTGAAGGTGCCGGCTTCCCGGGCGAGATAAGCCGCTTCCACCGCCATGGGCGGCACGATGTGCACGGCGCCGCCGAGGGAGGCGGAGGTGCCGGCGACGATGTGCACGTAGTCCAGTTGCCCTTGCAGCAATTGCACGGCGGCCAGGGATTCGTCTTCGGTGAGGCCTTCGGGGTCGCGTTCATCGGCGGAAATGCGCAGGCCGATGATGAAGTCGGCATCGGTGCTGGCGCGCATGGCGCCGAGAATTTCCCGGATAAAGCGCAGGCGCTGTTCCAGCTCGCCGTTGTAGCCGTCGGTGCGGCGGTTGACCCGCGGGTTGATGAACTGCGCCGGCAGGTAGCCGTGGCTGGCCACCAGTTCCACGCCGTCCAGCCCGGCCTGATGCAGGCGCCGGGCGGCGTCGGCGTAGCCCTGGATGATCTCGTCGATCATGTCCTGGTCCAGGGCCCGGGGCATGACCCGGAAGCGTTCGTTGGGCACCGCCGAAGGCGCATAGGCCACTGCCAGCAGGCCGTCGGCGGACTCCATGATTTCCCGCCCCGGGTGGAAGATCTGCGACAGCACCACGGTGCCGTGGGCGTGGCAGGTTTCGGCCAGGCGCCGGTAGCCGTCGATGCAGGCGTCGTCGGTGGCCATCAGCACGTGGCTGGTGTAGCGCGCACTGTCGTGGACCCCGGCCACCTGCAGCACGATCAGGCCGACGCCGCCTTCGGCCCGGGCGCGGTGGTAGGCAATCAGCTGTTCGTTGACCAGGTTGTCGGTGGGCATCGAGGTGTCGTGGCCGCTGGACATGATGCGGTTCTTCAGGCGTTTGCCACGGATCTGCAAGGGTGCGAACAGGTGCGGGAAGGCGCTGGTCATTGCGGTGACTCCAGGCGGGCCAAGGGCAGGGGAGCACAGCCTTGGCGTTGTTATTGTTGGCCTATCAAAATTTACCGCCAGTAAAAAATCAACTTGTTTTTTTACTAAGGCTTGCAGTAGCTTCGACCTGCGCCCGCTTTTGGCGCGAACCTCACAACAATAAAAAAGGGCCGTGCCGGCGCCTGCCGGTGTGGCACCGCGACGAGGATTCACAGATGAAAGCGCTCACCCGCAAGCACGGTTGTTCTTTCCTGGCCCTGAGCCTGGCCTTGGGTCTGACCCTGGGCCAGCCGCTGATTCACAACAAGGCCCAGGCAGCCCCCGACATGGTGGTCGTGGCGTACGGCGGAGCCGGACAAAAAGCCCAGGACGTGGCGTTGTTCCAACCCTTCAGCAAGGCCGATGGCAGCAAGCTGATCCAGAGCGAATACAACGGCGAAATGGCCCGCATCAAGGTCATGGTCGACACCGGCAACGTCGACTGGGACCTGGTGCAGATCGAAGGCCCGGACCTGATGCGCGGCTGCGACGAAGGCATGTACGAACCCCTGGACTGGAAGGCCCTGGGCCGTGCCGAGCAGCTGATTGCCGACGCAGCCCAGCCCTGCGGCTCGGCGGTGCTGGTGTGGAGCGTGGCCATTGCCTACGACCGCAACAAGCTGGCCAAGGCCCCGACATCCTGGGCGGATTTCTGGGACGTCAAGCAGTTCCCCGGCAAGCGCGGCCTGCGCAAACGCGCGGTGTACAACCTGGAGTTCGCCCTGATGGCCGACGGGGTCAAGGTCGAGGACGTGTACAAGGTCCTGGCCACGCCCCAAGGGGTGGAACGGGCCTTCGCCAAGCTGACCGAGCTCAAGCCCTACATCCAGTGGTGGGAAGCCGGAGCCCAGCCGGGGCAGTGGCTGGCCGCCGGTGATGTGGTGATGACTTCCAGCTACAGCGGGCGTATCGCCGTGGCGGCCCAGGGCGGTGCCTCCCAGGCGGTGGTCTGGCCCGGCAGCCTGTACGGCATGGATTACTGGGCGATCATCAAGGGCTCGAAACACGTGGATCAGGCCAAGCGTTTCATCGCCTTCGCCAACCGCCCCGAGGTCCAGGTCGACTACGTCAAGCAGATCCCCTATGGCCCGACCAACACCCTGGCCGCGGCCAAGCTCGACCCGGCGCTGGCGCAGTGGGTGCCGACCTCGGAACAGAACCTCAAGGACGCCCTGGCGATGAACGTGGAGTTCTGGGTCGATCATGGCGAAGAGCTGGAAGAGCGCTTCAACGCCTGGGCCAGCAAGTAAGCGCAACGGGCTGGACGCCTGCGGGCGTCCGGTCCTATTGTTTGCCGGCTGTTTTTACCGATCCTGTTTGCCCGCCCACCCGCCTGGAGGACTCCAACAATGAACAATATCGCTCCCAGCCCCCACGCCCTGACCGAGCGCAGCGCCACTGAACAGCGCCTGCGTGAAGAGCTGGCGGCCTGCTACCGGTTGATCGCGCACTTTCGCATGACCGACCTGATCTTCACCCATATCTCGGTGCGCCTGCCTGGGCCCGAGCATCATTTCCTGATCAACCCCTATGGCTTGATGTTCGATGAAATCACCGCCTCCAACCTGGTGAAGATCGACCTCAATGGCGAGGCCGTGGAGCCCTCGCCATACCCAGTGAACCCAGCGGGTTTTGTGATTCACAGCGCGATTCATGGCGCCCGGGAAGATGCTCAGTGTGTGCTGCACACCCACACCAAGGCCGGTTGTGCGGTGGCGGCGCTCAAATGCGGCTTGCTGCCGGTGAACCAGATTTCCATGGAGTTCTATGGCCGCGTGGCCTACCACGATTACGAAGGCGTGGCCCTGGACCTGGGCGAGCAGCAACGGCTGGTGGCTGACCTGGGGGACAAGAGCGTGCTGATGCTGCGCAACCACGGCTTGCTCACCGTGGGTGAAACCGTGAGCCAGGCGTTTTTGCGCATGTACTACCTGGAGAAAGCCTGCGAGATCCAACTGGCGGCCCAGGCGGCGGGGGAGATCGTGCTACCGCCGGACGCAGTCTGTGCCCACACCGAACGCCAGTTCAACGACCCGGGCCGGCCTTTACAGGAAGGCGAACTCAATGACCCGGACGCCATGCAACTGGCCTGGGCAGCGTTGCTGCGCCTTCTGGAGCGCATCGCCCCCGACTACCGCGCCTGACCCCCCGTGGGTTTGTATCTACCTGTAGCCGCTGCTGAGCCCTGGCGAAGCTGCGAAAAGGCCCGCAGGGCCTTGCTTGACGATCTCCAGCCGAATTTGTGTCGCCTTCAAGATCGTTGCGTCCCTACGACGGAGTGCCGCCCAGACCGTGCGCAGCCTGCGGCAGCGGCTACAGGGACCGCGCCGTTTGTTGTCTTTGTCACGGTGCTCCCGGCTTTGTCATGTGTAGCCGCTGCTGAGCCACGGCGAAGCTGCGAAAAGGCCCGCAGGGCCTTGCTTGACGATCTTCAGCCGAACCTGTGGCGCCCGCAGGATCTTTGCGTCCCTACGACGGAATGCCGCCCAGACCGTTCGCAGCCTTCGGCAGCGGCTACAGGAAGCGGTGCGGCTTGGGCGGTCACACAAACGCTGGATCGTCACGAAAGGCCTGTTGTACAGTCGTTCAGTTTAAATTTCCCGCCACTGTCCAAGGAACCCGCCCCATGAGCCAGGAAGCGCGCTTTTCCCGTCTGGAACCCGACCTGCGCAAGGCCGAGCTGATCGAGGCGACCCTGACCTGTCTCAAGCGCCACGGTTTTCAGGGGGCGTCGATCCGCAAGATCTCCGCCGAGGCCGGGGTCTCGGTGGGGCTGATCAGCCATCACTACGCCGGCAAGGACGAGTTGGTGGCCCAGGCGTATCGGGCGGTCACCGGGCGTGTCATGAGCCTGCTGCGCGAAGCCATGGAGCAGGCCGCGCCCACTCCTCGGCAACGGTTGTCGGCGTTCTTTCGCGCCTCGTTCTGCGCCGAACTGCTGGACCCCAAGCTGCTGGACGCCTGGCTGGCGTTCTGGGGCGCGGTGAAGACTGCCGAGGCGATCAACCTGGCCCATGAACATTCCTACGGCGAATACCGCAACGAGCTGGCCAGCCTGCTGACCCGCTTGGCCGGGGAGCAGGGCTGGGCGCAGTTCGACGCCGATCTGGCGGCCATCAGCCTCAGCGCCTTGCTCGACGGCCTGTGGCTGGAGTCCGGGCTCAACCCCGGGACCTTCAGCCCGCAGCAGGGCGTGCAGATCTGCGAAGCCTGGGTTGAGGGCTTGCTGGCCAGCCAGGGGCGCGGGTTTATCAGGCCGACATAGGGCTGTTGATCGGTTGTTCAGTAATGGCTAGGCTGCTGCGCACAAGGTTTCTTTTCTAATAAAAATAATCAGGAAACAGGCGATGACTCCTCGGGTTTTGATCGTCGACGACGATCCGCTGATTCGCGAACTGCTTCAGGCTTATCTCTCTCAGGAAGGCTACGACGTGCACTGCGCTGCCACCGCGGAGCAGGCGGAGAGCTTTCTTGGCCAGCACACGGTGGACCTGCTGATGCTGGACATCCGCCTGCCGGGCAAGGACGGCCTGACCCTGACCCGGGAACTGCGGGTGCGCTCGGAAGTAGGGATCATCCTGATCACCGGGCGCAACGACGACATCGACCGCATCGTCGGCCTGGAATGTGGTGCCGACGACTACGTGATCAAACCCCTCAATCCGCGCGAGCTGGTGTCCCGAGCCAAGAACCTGGTGCGCCGGGTGCGTCATGCGCGCCAGCCGCAACCCCAGGCGTCGAGCCCGAGCCCGGTCAAGCAGTTCGCCGACTGGGCCCTGGACACCGACCGCCGTCGGCTGATCGATGCCGGGGGCGCTGAAACCCTGCTGACCCATGGCGAGTACCAACTGCTCAGCGTGTTCCTGCGCAACAGCGGTCACACCCTGAGCCGCGACCAGTTGATGGACCAGATCCGCAACCGCGAATGGGTGCCCAGCGACCGTTCCATCGACGTGCTGGTGGGCCGCCTGCGGCGCAAGCTGCACGACGACCCGGCCGAGCCGGAGCTGATCATCACCATCCACGGTGCCGGTTACCTGTTCACCGCCAGCGTGGCCGCCTGAATTGCTGCGCCGCGCAGTGGGCCTGTGCCTGAGCCTGTGCTTGATCCTCCTGGCCGGCCCGACGTTCGCTGAACCCCGGCCCGTGCTGCGTTATTGCGACTACCCGGTGTACCCGCCGATTTCCTGGAGCGACGGCCAGCAAGTGCGCGGGCTGGCGCCGACCCTGGTGCGTCAGGTGCTGGGGGACCTGGGTTATCAGGTGCAGGTGGTGGTGCTGGGCAACTGGAAGCGCTGCCTGCTGGACGCCGCCGCAGGCCGGGTGGATGTGGTGCTGGCCTACAGCACCAGCCAGCGCCAGCAGGACCTGCTGTTTTCCCAGGTGCCGGTGCTGCGCGAAGAAGTCGCGCTGTTCGTCAACCGCCGCCATCTGCCGCGTTTTACGCACTTGCAGGGCTTGCGGGCCTATCGCGGCGGCCTGCTGTTCGGCGAGAGCTACGGCCAGGATTTCGACCGCGAAGTGGTGCAGCACGGCAACATCGAATGGGTCTCCAGCAGCCAGCAGAACTTCGGCAAGCTGATTCGCCAGCGCATCGATTTCATCCCCCATGAACGCCGCACCGGGCAGCTGTTTATCGAGCAGTTGCCGGGAGCCGAGGACATCATCGCCTTGCCCCAGGCGGTGAGCGTCGACTACCTGCGCCTGGCGGTGTCGCGCCACTCGCCCCTGGCGCCGCGCATGGCCGAGATCGACGCGCGGTTGCAGCAGCAGGTGGACAGCGGCGCGGTGCAGCGCTGGCTGGCGCAAAGCCAGGACGACTACCGCGCCATGCTCAAGGCGCAACGGGAGACGGCGCCATGATCTCCCTGCGTTCCGCCGGCCTGTTGCGCCGCCTGCTGCTGTTTATCTTGCTGTTCAGCCTGTGCTTCACCGTGCTCGCCAGCAGCGTGCAGCTGTACTTCGAATACCGCCGGGAAATGCGCGAGATCGACAGCCGCATGGAGCTGATCCGCGCCGGTTACCTGGGCAGCCTGGAACGCAACCTGTGGGACCTCAACCACGAGCAACTGACCGTGCAGTTGCAGGGGCTGGTGGACTTTTCCGACGTGGCCCGGGTGCACCTGATCAGCAACGATTTCGACTTGCAGCAGGGCAGCGCCGAGCTGATCGGGCCGTTGCGGGTCGAGCGTTTTCCCTTGAGCTACCAGCCGCCGTCCGGGCCGCTGCGCCAGCTCGGCGAGTTACAGGTCAGCACCGACCTGGGGGCGGTGTACCGGCGCCTGTACGCCACCGGGTTGGCCAGCCTGTTGTGGATGAGCGTGTTTCTCTGCGGGTTGGCGGTGGCCTTGTCCGGGCTGTTCTACCGCCTGGTGACCCGGCACCTGCAAGTGATGGCCGATTTCGCCCGGCGCGTGGCCGCCGGCGAGCTGCACGAGCCCCTGCGTCTGGACAAGCGCCAGCGCCCCGGCGGCGACGAGATCGACACCGTGGCCCGGGCCCTGGACGACATGCGCCGGGCAGTGCTCGACGACGTGCAGCGCCGCGAAGCCGACCGATTGGCCTTGCAGGACAAGCGCGACGAATTGCAGAAAATGGTCCAGCGCCGCACCGCCAGCCTGATGCACGCCAAGGACGAGGCCGAAGCCGCCAACCTCGCCAAGTCGCGCTTTCTGGCGACCATGAGCCATGAACTGCGCACCCCGTTGAACGGCATCCTCGGCATGGCCGAACTGCTGCGCCAGGCGCCTCTGGATCAGCAGGACCGCCAGCGCTTGCAGGCCTTACATCAGGCCGGGGAAGGCCTGCTGAGCATCCTCAACGAAGTGCTGTCCTTTGCCCGGTTGGAGGAGGGCGAAAGCCGCCCGGAACTGCGGGACTTCTCCCTGCGTCAGTTGCTGGAAGAAGTCACCACCTTGTTGCAGCCCCGGGCCGAGGCCAACCGCACCCGCCTGGAACTGCATATCGATGAGCAACTGGCGCCGCGTCAGCAGGGCGCCGAGCAGTACCTGCGCCAGGTGCTGAGCAACCTGCTGGCCAACGCCATTCGTTTTACCGAAGAAGGCTGGGTGCGGGTCGAGGTGCAGGTGCTCGGCAGTACCGCCGAGGGCCAGCGCCTGCGCTGCTGCGTGCGCGACAACGGCATCGGCATTGCCGCGTCGATGCGCGAGAAGATCTTCGAGCGTTTCGTCCAGGCCAGTGACGAGGTGACCCGGCGCTATGGCGGCACCGGCCTGGGATTGGCCATCTGCAAGCACCTGCTGCAGCAACTGGACGGACGCATCGGTGTGGACAGCGAGCTGGGGCAGGGCAGTTGTTTCTGGTTCGAGCTGGCGTTGGGCATCGGCCAGGAGCCCTTGTCGGTGCCCGCACTTGAGTTGCCGACTCAGGCTTTGAAAATCCTGGTGGTGGAAGACGTGGCCCTGAATCGCGAAGTGGCCAGCGGACTGCTTGAGCGTGACGGCCATCAGGTGTGGCTGGCGCAAGACGGTGAAAGCGCTCTGGCCCTGTGTCAGCAGCAAGCCTTCGACCTGTTGCTGCTGGATGTGCACTTGCCGGGCATCAGCGGAGTTGAGCTGTGCCGCGAGATCCGCCAGCGTCCCGGGCCCAACCGGCAGGTACGCATTGTCGCCCTGACCGCCAGCGTCCAGCCGTCCGTGGTGCGCGGTTATCTGCAGGCCGGGATGCAGGGCATTCTTGGCAAGCCGTTGCAGTTGGAGAGCCTGCGGCAGGTGCTGGCCGGGCAGGCGCAGTTGCCGCAGGCCGACACAGAGGAGGGCTTGCTCGACCAGGGCTTGCTGGACACCCATCGCAGCCTGTTGGGCGAGCAGAAATTGCACAGCCTGCTTCAAGTCCTGGCCGATGCCCTGGATCAGCAACTGCCCCTGCTGACCGATGCCCTGGCCGCCGAAGACTGCACCGAAGTCCAGCACCTGGCCCATCGCCTGGCGGGCAGCGCCGATTCCCTGGGCTTCTGCGCCCTGGCCCGGGTGCTGCGGGAAGTGGAGGAGGCGGCGCAGCAGACGGATCGCTCGGCGCTGACGGCCCTGGCGGCGCGCCTGCATCCGTCCTGGCAACAGTCCCGGGCCTTGCTGCAACAGTTGTTGGCGGCCTGACGTACAAAATCCTTACGACTTTTTACATCTTCGATCCTGGCGTTCAATCCGAACTTACATGGCTTTCCAATAATCGCTGAAGCCGCGCCCGCCGCGGTCTTCGAAGCTTATTGGAGATAATAATAATGAACTGCCTGCAAGCTGCTTCCGCCTTCCGCCACACCCCTTCGCTCCGCGCCCCGCGCCTTACCGACTGCTGAGGTGCGCCATGACAACCACCACTGAACGTAAAGGCATCCACCTGACCCGCTCGTTGAAGAGCCGGCACATTTTCATGCTGTCCCTGGGCGGCGTGATCGGCACCGGGCTGTTCATGGGCTCCGGGGTCACCATCAACCAGGGCGGCCCCTGGGGGGCGATCCTCTCTTATTTGGTGGCCGGGTTCCTGATGTACCTGGTGATGGTCTGCCTCGGCGAACTGTCGGTGCAGATGCCGGTGTCCGGCTCGTTCCAGGCCCACGCCACCAAATACATTGGCCCGGCTACCGGCTTCATGATCGGCTGGGTCTACTGGATGAGCTGGGCCACCACCGTGGGCCTGGAATTCACCGCCGCCGGCATGCTGATGCAGCGCTGGTTCCCCGACGTGCCGATCTGGTACTGGTCGGCGCTGTTCGTGGCCTTGCTGTTCGGCATCAACGCCCTGGCCACCCGCGCCTTTGGCGAGGCCGAATACTGGTTTGCCGGGATCAAGGTGCTGGCGATCCTGAGCTTTATCGTGGTCGGCGCGCTGGTGATCTTCGGCGTCATCGACCTGCCCAGCGGCGCCCCGGCGCCGATGTTCGACAACCTCAAGGGCGACTCCCTGTTCCCCAACGGCCTGCCGGCGGTGTTCGCGGTGATGATGACCGTGGTCTACGCCTTCCAGGGCTGCGAGATCATGGGCGTGGCCGCTGGTGAAACCGATCAGCCGGAAAAAAGCATTCCGCGGGCCGTGCGCAACGTGGTGTTCCGCGTGCTGATCTTCTACGTCCTGGCGGTGATGGTGCTGGCGGCGATCATTCCCTGGCAGCAAGCCGGGCTGGTGGAAAGCCCCTTCGTCCAGGTGTTCGACATGGTGGGCATTCCCTACGCTGCCGACCTGATGAACTTCGTGATCCTCACGGCGATTCTTTCGGTGGGCAACTCCGGGTTGTATGCCTCCACGCGCATCCTCTGGGCCATGTCCAAATCCGGCATGGCGCCCAAGGCCCTGTCGCCCCTGAGCAAACAGGGTGTGCCCCTGCGTGCCTTGTTCATCACTCTGTGCTTTGCCCTGATCTCGCTGATGACCAGCTTTATCGCTGCCGACACCCTGTTCATGGTGCTGATGGCCGTGAGCGGCATGGCTGGCACCGTGACTTGGATCGTCATTGCTCTGGCGCAGTACCGCTTTCGTCGCCAGTTCCTGCGCGAGGGTGGGCAACTGGAGCAGCTCAAGTACCGCGCGCCGTGGTTTCCCCTGGTGCCATTGCTGTGCATCGTGCTGTGCAGCTCGTTGTTTGTGTTTCTGGCTATGGATGAAACACAGCGGCCGTCGTTGTATTGGGGTTCGGGTTTTATTGCTCTGTGCTATGGCGCCTATTACCTGATGCAGCGCAAGCGTCAATTGCAACCTGTAGCGGCGGTTTAGGAGCCGGCTTGTCGGCGAAGGGGCCCGGGGGGCGGGCAGCGTCTGGGTGGATGCCTTCGCTGGCGTTTGCGGCTAGCGGGGCGGGGTACATATCCGTTGCTGCGGTCACGGCCGTTGGTGGTTTTGCCTTTATGGCGGGGGATGGTGGACATATTGGGGACATATCCATTCCTGCGGGTGCGGCCACTTAGGGTTTCGCCCTTACGGCGAGTCCCTTTTTACAAACGCCTAAAAAGGAACCAAAAACGCTTGCCCCTCCATGGGCCCCTCGCTGGGGCTCGGGGTTCCCTCGCTTCTGCATTGCTCCGGGGGCCCGCCGCCAACCGGCCATCCTTGGCCGGGTGGCGGCTAGCTCGGCATCCATGCCGAGCTGCCCCCTACGCAACGCCTACGCTCGGCCGGCTGGGAAGGGGCCGGAAGATCAAGATCAAGATCAAGATCAAAAGCCAAAGCCAAAGCCAAAGCCAAGGTGCGCAGGCCGGCTCTTTGTAGTCGCTGCCGAAGGCTGCGAAACCAGGCGACGCGATATGTCAGGAATATCGGGGAGGCAGGTTTAGCGTCTCCTGCGGAGCCGGTCGCAGCCTTCGGCAGCGGCTACATGTAACGCGAACGGCAATGAAACAGGCCGGCCGGCAGGCCGCCGTCAGATTTTGATCTTGCTCTGGCTTTTGATCTTGATCTGTTAGCCCCGTTAACCACGATGGCCGAACGCAGGCATTGAGCCGTGGGTAACCCGGCAGGACGCCGGGTTAGCCGCCACCCGGCCATGGATGGCCGGTGGCGGCGGCCCACGGATCAATGCCGGAGTGAGGGCATGCCGAGCCTAAGCGAGGCACCGAGTGGAGGGGCAGGAGCCCTTTGCTTACTTTGGGGCTTTTCCAAAGTGAGCCGCTGTAAGAGCGGAACCATAAGTGGTCGTTACCGCAGCAACGGATATGTACACAGCCCACCGCTGTAAGAGCGAAACCGCCAGCAACCAAACCCGCAGCAACGGATATGCCCACCAATCAGACCGCCCCCTCATGTTTTACGACCGCCGCGCGCCCGAGCGGGAGCAAGCACCCTCGCCACAAAAACCTCCCCCACCCGCACTTTTGTCGAGGCTTGTTCGAAGTTGTAACAACCCCCACGCAACAACCCCCAATGCCCAGATTTTTACCCAATAAAAACAAAGGGATATCTCAAAAAGTCGACCAAAACTCCCCCCAATCCCCCCAATTGCCGCCTTGTTGAACACTCGTTTAGTATCACCCTCAAGCCACCCCCTCACGCCAACCACAATAATTCGAGGACGCCCATGACCCTTTCATCGTCGCTGCTCAACCGGATCGAAGCCGGCGTAGCCTGGATCACCCTCAACCGCCCGGCGCAACGCAACGCCCTGGATATCCCGACCCTCAAAGCGCTGCACAGCCTGTTGGAAACCTGCAACAGCGACCCCAGCGTCCGAGCCGTGGTCCTCACCGGCAGCGGCCGCAGTTTCTGCGCCGGTGCCGACCTGGCGGAATGGGCCGAAGCCGAAGCCCGGGGCGCTCTGGAAAGCTACGGCTGGACCGAAACCGCCCACGCCCTGATGACCCGTCTGCACAGCCTGGACAAACCCACCATCGCCGCCATCAACGGCACCGCCGTGGGCGCGGGCATGGACCTGAGTCTGTGCTGCGACCTGCGGGTGGCGGCGCAGTCGGCGCGGTTCAAGGCCGGCTACACCAGCATGGCTTACTCGCCGGATGCCGGTGCCAGCTGGCACCTACCGCGCTTGATCGGCAGCGAACAGGCCAAGCGCCTGCTGTTTCTCGACGAATTGTGGAGCGCCGAACGGGCCCTGGCCGCAGGGCTGGTGGGCGAGGTGTGCGCCGATGAGCAGTTGATCGCCAGCGTCAGTGAGCTGGCCGCGCGCTTGGCAGCGGGCCCGACCTTCGCCTTTGCCCAGACCAAGAAGCTGATCCGCCAGGGTGCCGAGCGCAGTTTGCCGCAGCAGTTGGCGGCCGAGCTGGCCGCCGGCCTGCTGTGCGGGCGCAGCGCCGACGGCGCCGAAGCCCTGCGCGCCGCCACGGAAAAACGCCCCCCACGTTTCCAAGGGTTGTAGGAGCGGTCGGGCAGCGCGCGGTTTGCCGGCGAAAGAGCCCCTGGGCCATGCGCCCATTTTGTAGGAGCCGGCTTGCCGGCGAAGGCGCCCGCAAGAACAGCGCCTTATTCAAGGGCCTCTTCGCCAGCAAGCTGGCTCCTACGGGAAGGTTTTTTCGGCAGGCCGTACTGCCCGATCACTGGTTTTTTGCACTGTCACTCACTCACAGGTAGCGCCATGAATTTCCAACTCAGCCAAGAACAAGAAATGCTGGTGGACGCGGTTCGCAGTTTTGTCAGCAAGGAGTTGCTGCCCCACGAGGACGCGGTGGACCGCGCCGATGAGGTCAGTGCCGACCTCGCCGGGGAGATCCGCAGCAAGGCCATCGCCGCTGGTTTCTATGCCTTCAACATGCCCGAGGAAGTGGGCGGCGGCGGTCTGGACTACCTGTCCCAGGCGCTGATCGAGCGTGAGCTGGCCAAGTGTTCCTGGGCCCTGCATGTGTTCGTTGCCCGGCCTTCGAAAATCCTCATGGCCTGTACCGGCTCGCAGATCGGCGACTACCTGCTGCCCTGTGTGCAAGGGCGCAAGGTCGACTGCTTCGCCCTGACCGAACCCGGTGCCGGTTCCGATGCCAATGCGATCAAGACCCGCGCCGTGCGCGACGGCGGCGACTTCGTGCTCAACGGCAGCAAGCATTTCATCAGCCACGCCGGGCATGCGGATTTTGCCATCGTTTTCGCGGTCACCGGCACCTATGAGCACAACGGTCGTCAGCGCAACGCGGTGACTTCGTTCCTGGTGGATCGCGACACCCCGGGCCTGACCATCCGCCGTGGCCCCAAGTGCGTGAGCAACCGTGGCTACCACACCTTCGAGATGTTCTTCGACGACTGCCGGGTGCCGGCCAACAAGGTGCTGGGGGAGGTGGGCAAGGGCTGGGAAGTGGCCAACGCCTGGCTCACCGCCGGACGGGTGATGGTCGCGGCCAACTGCGTCGGGCAGGCCCAGCGCGCCCTGGATGCCTCCCTGCAATGGGCCGCGGATCGCAAGCAGTTCGGCCAGGCCATCGGCAGCTACCAGGGGGTGTCGTTCAAGCTGGCGGACATGGCCACGCAGATCCGCGCCGCCGAGCTGTTGACCCTGCACACCGCGTGGAAGATGGACCAGGGCAGCATGACCGACGGCGAGGCCGGCATGGCCAAGCTGTTCGCCAGTGAAGTGCTGGGCCGGGTGGCCGACGAGGCGGTGCAGATCTACGGCGGCATGGGCCTGATGGACGAAGGCCCGGTGGAGCGCATCTGGCGCAATGCGCGGATCGAGCGCATCTGGGAAGGCACGTCGGAGATCCAGCGCCACATCATTTCTCGTGAACTGCTGCGGCCGCTGATGCGCTGAGCGCCCTGGAGAACTGCCGTCATGTCCCAGACCTTGCGTGACAATCTCAAACGCCTGCTGGCGCCCCGGCATCTGGCTTTCGTCGGTGGGCGCAGCATGGCCCGGGCCCTCAAGCGCTGCGCCGAAGGCGGTTTTGCCGGGCCCATGTGGCTGGTCAACCCGCAGCATGCCGAGCTCGATGGCGTGCCCTGCGTGGCCAGCATCGAACAGCTGCCCTGCGGCCCGGATGCGGTGTTCGTCGCCACCAACCGCGAGCTGACCCTGACCTGCGTCGCGGCGCTGGCGGCCAAGGGCGCGGGCGGGGCGATCTGCTACGCCTCAGGCTTTGCCGAAACCGGTGCCCAGGGCCAGGCCCTGCAACAGCAACTGCTGCAGGCGGCCGGTGACATGGCGCTGCTGGGCCCCAACTGCTACGGCCTGCTGGACTACCTGCACAGCGCCGCGCTGTGGCCGGTGGCCCATGGTGGTCAACCCGTGGAACGCGGTGTGGCGGTGCTGACCCAGAGCGGCAACTTTGCCTACAACCTGTCCATGAGCGACCGCTCGCTGCCAGTGGCCTACATGGCGTCGGTGGGCAATCAGGCGCAGCTGGGCATTGCCGAACTGATGGACGTGCTGCTGGACGAACCCCGGGTCACGGCCATCGGCCTGCACCTGGAAGGCCTGAAGAACGTGCCGGGGTTTGCCCGGGCGGCACATAAAGCCCTGGAGAAGGGCATTCCGATCATTGCCCTGAAGACCGGGGTGTCGCAGATCGGCGCCGAACTGGCCTTGAGTCACACCAGTTCGCTGTCGGGTTCCGATGCTTTGTACGACGCGTTGTTCCAGCGTCTGGGGGTGATCCGGGTCAGCGGTCCGGTGAGCTTTGTCGAGACCCTGAAGGCCGCCTCTTGCGGGCAGTTGCCGGCCGGCCCGCAACTGATGGCCCTGGCCTGTTCGGGGGGCGACGCCGGGCTGATCGCCGACTACGCCGAGCGCAACGGCCTACAGCTGCCCAAGCTGGAGGCCCGGCAATGCGCCGAGCTGGCCGAGGTGCTGCCGGGCTACGCCAATCTGGTCAACCCGCTGGATTTCACCACGGCGATCTGGGGCGACGCCCAGGCCCTGCAAACCATGCTCGATAGCGCCCTGCGGACCGAGGCCGACAGCGCCATGCTGGTGCTGGATTACCCGGCCGAGTTCACTGGCGAGCGCAAGGAATGCGACCTGCTGCTGGAGCTGTTTTGCGCGGTGCTGCAACGCCACGGCAAGCGCGGTTTTGTCACCTCGGCCTTTCCCGAACTGCTGCCGGCCAGCGCCCGGGAGCGTTTGCATGGCCATGGGATTCCCGCCTTGCAAGGGGTGGAGGATGGCCTTGCCGCTTGGGGCCGGATCGTCGCCTATCAACAGCGACGCTCGGCGTTGCTGGCCCTGGGTGAATCGGCCCTGGTGCCATTGTGTCCGGCAGCCTTGGACGGCAGCGGTGTGCTGCTGGACGAGTGGCAGTCCAAACAGGCCTTGCGTGGCTTCGGCCTGAGCATCCCGGACGGTGTGTTGAGCACCCCCGAGCAGGCCCTGAGCGCGGCCGCTGCGGTCGGTTATCCGCTGGTGCTCAAGGCGGTCAGCGCGCAGTTGCCGCACAAGACCGAGGCCGGGGCGGTGGCCCTGAATCTCAAGGACCCTGAAGCCCTCAGCGCGGCCTTGCGCCTGATGCGCACGCGGATCGCCGAGCATGCCCCCAGCGTGGCTTTTGAGCGGGTGCTGCTGGAACCCATGGCCGCGCCGCCCCTGGCGGAGTTGATTGTCGGTATCAAGCGCGAGAACGACTTCGCTCTGGCCTTGGTGATCGGTGCTGGCGGGGTGCTGGTGGAATTGCTCAAGGACAGTCGCAGCCTGCTGCTGCCCACCACCGAAGGGGCGATCCGCCAGGCCCTGCTCAGCCTGCGCAGCGCCGCCTTGCTGCAGGGTTTTCGCGGGCGCCCGACGGCTGATCTTGAAGCCCTGGTGGCGGCCATCGGCGCGGTGGCGGACTACGCCTGCGAACACGCCGGGCAATTGCTGGAACTGGATGTGAACCCATTGTTGGTCGGTGCCCAAGGCACCGTCGCGGTCGATGCGTTGATTCGCCTTGGCCAGGCTTGAGGAGAGAGACATGCACGATCAGACCTTGACCGGTGGCCAGGCCCTGGTGCGCCTGCTGGCCGGCTACGGCGTCGACACGGTGTTCGGCATTCCCGGGGTGCACACCCTGGAGCTGTATCGCGGGCTGCCCGGCAGCGGCATCCGCCATGTGCTGACTCGGCATGAGCAGGGCGCGGGCTTCATGGCCGACGGTTACGCCCGGGTCAGTGGCAAGCCCGGGGTGTGCTTCGTCATCAGCGGCCCGGGGGTGACCAACGTCGCCACGCCGATTGGCCAGGCTTATGCCGACTCGATCCCGCTGCTGGTGATTTCCAGCGTCAACCACAGCGCCAGCCTGGGCAAGGGCTGGGGTTCGCTGCATGAAACCCAGGATCAGCGGGCGATTACCGCGCCTATCACCGCGTTCTCGGCCTTGGCCCTGAGCCCGGAAGACTTGCCCGAGCTGATCGCCCGGGCCTTTGCCGTGTTCGACGGCGAGCGCCCGCGCCCGGTGCACATCAGCGTGCCCCTGGATGTGCTGGCGGCCAAGGTCGCCCGGGACTGGACCGGTGAAGTGCGCCGGCGTCCCGCTCGCGGCCCGGCCGCCGCGGCGGATATCCAGCAGGCGGCAGACACACTGCGCAACGCCAAGCGGCCGATGATCATTGCCGGTGGTGGCGCGCTGCACGCCGCCGAGCAACTGCGGGCCCTGAGCACCCGGTTGGGCGCGGTGTTTTTCAGCAGCGTCGCCGGCAAGGGCCTGCTGCCGGACGAGGCGCCACTGAACGCCGGGGCGACCCTGTGCGTCGAGCCCGGCTGGCAGTTGATCGCTCAGGCCGACGTGGTGCTGGCGGTGGGCACCGAGATGGCCGACACCGACTACTGGCGCGAGCGCCTGCCGCTGAACGGCGAGCTGCTGCGCCTGGATATCGACCCGCGCAAGTTCAATGACTTCTATCCGTGTGCGGTGGCTTTGCACGGCGATGCCCGCGCCACCCTGGACGCCTTGCTCCAGGCCTTGCCACCCACACCGGCCGAAGCGGGGGCGGCGATTCACGCGGTGGCCGATCTGCGCCAGGCGGTGCAGAACGGGCAGGGGCCCTTGCAACAGATTCACCGCTCGATCCTGCAACGGATTGCCGCCGAACTGCCGGAGCACGGCTTTATCGCCAGCGACATGACCCAGCTGGCTTACAGCGGCAACTACCTGTACCCGAGCCGGGCCACCCGCAGCTGGTTGCATCCCACCGGCTACGGCACCCTCGGCTACGGTTTGCCGGCGGGCATCGGTGCCAAGCTCGGTGCCCCCGAACGCCCGGGGCTGGTGCTGGTGGGCGACGGCGGGTTTCTCTACACGGTGCAGGAACTGGCCACGGCGGTGGAGGAGCTGGACAGCCCGCTGGTGGTGCTGCTGTGGAACAACGACGCACTGGGGCAGATCCGCGATGACATGCTGGATCTGAATATCGAACCCATCGGTGTGCTGCCGCGCAATCCGGATTTTGCCGCCCTGGCCCGGGCCTTTGGTTGCAGCGTCAGCCAGCCCGCCAGCCTCGATGAGTTGCAGCAGGAACTGCGCAGCGGCTTTGCCCGCAATGGCCTGACCCTGATCGAACTCAAGCACGCCTGCGCGCGCTGACCATCCCTTTTTGCCTGGAGCCTGAGCATGCGCTTTTCACAACTGACCCAACGTATTGCCGGAGACGGCGCCGCCGCCTGGGACATTCATTACCGGGCCCTGGCCAAACGCGAACGTGGCGAGGAAGTCTGGTTGCTGTCGGTGGGCGACCCGGATTTCGACACCCCCCAGCCCATCGTCCAGGCGGCCATCGACAGCCTGCAGGCCGGCCACACCCATTACGCCGATGTGCGCGGCAAGCGCGCCTTGCGTGAGGCCATTGCCCGGCGTCATCAGCAGCGCAGCGGGCAAGTGGTGGATGCCGAGCAAGTGGTGGTGCTGGCCGGTGCCCAGTGCGCCCTGTACAGCGTGGCCCAGTGCCTGCTGGACCCGGGCGATGAGGTGATCGTGGCCGAGCCGATGTACGTCACCTATGAAGCGGTGTTCGGTGCCTGCAATGCCCAGGTGGTGCCGCTGCCGGTGCGGGCCGAGGACGGCTTTCGGGTGCAGCCCGAGGCGGTTGCCGCGCGCATCACCGGCAAGACCCGGGCCCTGGTGCTCAACAGCCCGCACAACCCCACGGGCGCCAGCATCCCTCGGGCCACCTGGGAAGCCCTGGCGGCGCTGTGCATCGAACATGACCTGTGGCTGATCTGCGATGAGGTCTACAGCGAGCTGCTGTATGACGGCGAACACGTCAGCCCGGCCAGCCTGCCGGGCATGGCCGAGCGCACCGCGACCCTCAACAGCCTGTCCAAGTCCCACGCCATGACCGGCTGGCGCCTGGGCTGGGTGGTGGCGCCGACGGCCCTGGCCGCGCACCTGGAAAACCTCGCCCTGTGCATGCTCTACGGCTCGCCGGAATTCATCCAGAACGCGGCCATCGTGGCCCTGGAGCAACCCTTGCCGCAGCTGCGGGACATGGCCGAGGCCTATCGCCAGCGGCGGGATCTGGTCTGCGACTGCCTGGCCGATTGCCCCGGTGCCCGGCCGTTGAAGCCTGATGGCGGCATGTTCGTCATGGTCGACATCCGCGCCACCGGGCTCAGCGCCCAGGCCTTCAGCCAGCGCCTGTTGGACGAGCAGGGAGTCTCGGTGCTGGCCGGCGAAGCCTTCGGCCCCAGTGCCGCCGGGCATATCCGCCTGGGGCTGGTGCTGCAGCCGGATGACTTGCGCGAAGCCTGCCGGCGCATTGCCCTGTGCGCTGAGCACTGCCTGAGCCGCCGGGTTGCACCTGCCACTTTGCCCACTGTTTGAGGAGTCTTCATGAAGGTACTGATCGTTCACGCCCACCCCGAACCGCAATCCTTCACCGCCGCCTTGCGCGACCAGGCCCGCAGCACCTTGGAGGCCCAGGGGCATCAGGTGCAGGTCAGCGATCTGTACGCCATGAACTGGAATCCGGTGGCCAGCGCTGCGGATTTTGCCGCCCGGGATAATCCGGATTATCTGGTGTACGCCCTGGAGCAACGCCTGGGGGTGAAGAACGCCAGCATCGCCGCCGACATCCAGGCCGAGCTGGACAAGCTGCTGTGGGCTGACCTGTTGATCCTCAACTTCCCGGTGTTCTGGTTCTCGGTGCCGGCCATGCTCAAGGGCTGGATCGACCGGGTGCTGGTGTCGGGGGTGTGTTATGGCGGCAAGCGCTTCTATGACCAGGGCGGGCTGGCGGGCAAGAAGGCCCTGGTGACCCTGACCCTGGGCGGGCGCGAGCACATGTTTGGCGAGGGTGCGATCCATGGACCGCTCGAAGAGATGTTGCGCCCGTTGCTGCGCGGTACTTTGGCCTATGTCGGTTGTGACGTACTGGAACCGTTCGTGGCCTGGCATGTGCCTTACATCAGCCAGGAGGCCCGAGAAGAGTTTCTGCACAGCTACCAGCAGCGCCTGCAAGACCTGGCGGACGAGCAACCGTTGGTTTTTCCACGTCTGGACCAATTCGACGAAGCCCTGCATCCACTGCCCCTGTAGCCGCTGCCGCAGGCTGCGAACGGCCCGCGAGGGCCGCGGCGTTCTTGAGATCGCTGCGAGTTTGGCGGGCGATCGTCAAGCAAGGTCCTGCGGACCTTTGCGCAGCTTCGCCGTGGCTCAGCAGCGGCTACAGGGCCAATGCCGAACGGGGTTGTGTAGCCGCTGCCGCAGGCTGCGAACGGCTTGGGCGGCATTCCGACGCAGGAGACGCGGGGATCTTGACGGCGACAGAAGTTTGTCTGGAAATCGTCAGGCAAGGCCCTTTGGGCCTTTGCGCAGCTTCGCCGTGGCTCAGCAGCGGCTACAGGGCCAGTGCCGATCGGGGTTGTGTAGCCGCTGCCGCAGGCTGCGAACGGCTCCGCAGGAGACGCGGGGATCTTAAGGCCGCCCAAGATCGGCAGGCGATCGTCAGGCAAGGCCCTTTGGGCCTTTGCGCAGCTTCGCGGGCTCAGCAGCGGCTACAGGGGGCGGCGATTCTATGGGGCGCTCAGAAGCGCAGGGTTGCTCCGGTGGTCAGCCAGCGGTCGCGGTCTTCGGTCAGGTGCTGGCCAACGATCAGGTCCAGGTCCAGGTGCTGCCCCACGTGCAGGCGCGGGCCGGCCTGCCAGCCCTGTTCGCCGCCGCGCTGGCCGTAGCGCTCGGCAATCAGGGTCAGGCTCGGCATGAGGTCGTATTCCACACCGCTGCCCCAGGTCCAGCGGTGGTTCTGCTCGCCATCGTCGTAGGCATGGGTCCAGCCGGCATTGAGGTTCAGGCGCAGGCGGTCGCTGGCGCTGAAGGTCAGGGGCAGGGTGAGGTCGCCGCCGTCGAAGCTGTGGTGGCGGTTCAGGGCCCAGTGGGCGGAGCCGGCCAGGGCCAGTTGCAGGCCCAGGTCTTCGCGGTTCAGCAGTTGGACCTTGATCTGCGGGCTGAGCTGGGTTTCGCCGTGATCGTCGGCCTGCTGGCGCTGCACGGCGGCCCCCAGTTGCACCCAGGGCAGTTGGCTGAAGGTGCAGGCCGGGGCAATCACGCTGTTGTGGCTGGAGCCTTGATGCCGGGTGCTCTGGTACCAGACATCGACATTGCATTCCCCGGGGGCGTTGATGGCGCCGTCATCCACTACATAGGCACCGCCGGCGGCCTGGGCCTTGGAGCACAGGGCCAGGGTGGCGGTGGCCCCGACAGTGAGGGCGAGGAACAGCAGGTTGCGTTTGAGCATGCGGCTTTTTGCGGCAGGCAGGGTGTGGCCCCAGGAGGCGGAACGCGAGGAGCGATGTGGACGGTGCTTGGACATGGCGGATCTCGTTCTGTTGGGGCGCCGGACCGCTTGGTTGGGGAGCCGGCGCGGGTGGGTGCTGCGTGGGGTGTTTACTGGTCGTCGACCGACAGGGTCTGGATGCCGCGGACCCGGGCCTGGGCCAGCAACTCTTCGGTGTCTTCCCCGCCGGGCAGGGCGAGGACGATGTCCGGGCGGCTGTCGGCCAGCATGAAGCTGTTGCGCAGGCGCTCGGCGTGTTTGCCGTGCAGTTGCCAGTTGGGCGGGTAGCGGACGATGTGGGTCCCGGTTTCCCGGGCCCAGTCCTCGATGTGGGCACCGAGGAACTGGCTGCCGCCGTGGATCACCACCCGCACTTCGTGCAGGCGCTGGAAGGCTTCCAGGACCCGGCGGCACAGGCGGCTGTCGGCGTAGTAGCGGCCGGCGCAGATCAGGACGCGCATGGGCTGTCCTCCTTGGCTCCGGTCACGGGGTGCTCGGCGCCGGGCGCTTCGGCCAGGGGCTCGCTGAGGTAGCCGTGCTCGATGTCGCGCTCACCGGCGCGCTCCAGGGCCGGGTAGGCCAGGGCGGCGATGTGGTGGTGGACTCGGCGGTAGTCGCGCAGCAGGCGCTGGAAGATGTCTCCGGATTCGGCCCAGGCACTCTGGTCTTCGCGCAGTTGGCGAAAGTGCTCGCGGCCGGCGGCGGCTTCCAGGCGCCGCACGTTTTCCTTGCGCGCCAGCAACTGGTGGGCGGTGGGCAGGTCTTCGCGCAGGAACACGGTGATGGCCAGGCTCAGGCTGTCCAGCAACTCCTGGTGCAGCGGGTACAGGGTGCCCAACTCGAAAGCGGAAAAGGCCTCGCCACGGCGCAGACGCCTTACTGCCAATTGCGCCAGGCTGGTGGAAAGAATGTCGCCGGCGTGTTCAAGGTTGATCACCAGCAGCAGGATTTCCTGGGAGCGGTCGGCGTCCTGGTCGCTGATGCCTTCCTTGCCGATGTCCGCCAGGTAGGCGCGGATCGCCGCGCTGAGCAGGTCCAGGGACTGGTCGATGTGCCGCACCTGCTCGGCATGGGTGATGCTTGAGGTGCGAAACAGCTGCAGCACCCGGTCGAGCATGCTCGAAAGCATGTCGGCCATGCGCAGGGCTTCGCGGGCAGCGTTGGCCAGGCCGATATTGGCCACTTCCAGGCCGGCCTGGTCCAGGTACAGCGGCATGCCCGGATCGGTGACCGGGGCGGGAGCCGGCAGCAGCCGGGTCAGCAGCTTGCCCAGGGGCTCGGTGAAGCCAATGAACAGCAGACCGAGGATCAGGCTGAAGGCGCTGTGCAGGTAGACCACCAGCAACTCCGGTGGCAGGGCTTGCACTGCGTCCAGGTGGGCCAAGGCGGTGATCCAGGGCAGCACCAGGACCACGCCCACCAGGCGCACCAGCAGGTTGCCCAGGGGCAGGCGCCGGGCCACGTTGCCGCTGGCGCCGAGCAGGGATGGCAGGGTGCCGCCGAGGTTGACCCCCAGCACCAGGGCCATGCTGGTGGCTGGCGACAGCAGGCCGGTGCCGGCCAGGGAGGCGATCAGCAGCACCACCGCGACGCTGGAGTGGCACATCCAGGTCAGCAGCATGGCCACCAGCAGCGCCAGCAACAGGTCGCCGTCGAGGCTGGTCATCACCAGTTGGAACACCGGTGTGCTTTCCACCGCGCCCAGGGTGGCGCCGAGCATGCCCAGGGCCAGCAGCATCAGGCCCAGGCCGATCAGCGCGCAGCCGATGCTTTCAAAGCGCGAGTCGTCCCGCAGGCGGAAGGTCAGGAAACCCGCCAGCAGCAGCACCGGGGCCAGCAGCGAGAGGTCGAGGCTGAGCAGCTGGACCACCAGGGTCGAGCCGATATTGGCCCCCAGCATCACCGCCAGCGCGGGGGCCAGGCCCAGGGTGCCGGCAGCGGTAAAGGAGCTGGCCATCAGGCTCACTGCGGTGCTGCTTTGCAGCACGCCAGTGATGCCGACGCCGCACAGCAGCGCCAGCCAGCGGTTGTTCAGGTGTTGCCCGAGCCAGTGCCGCAGCGGGCTGCCGAAGCCGCGCAGGAGTGATCCGCAGATCATCTGCGAACCCCACAGCAGCAGGGCGATGGCGCCGGCCAGGTTGATCAGAAGAGTGGTGCCCGACATGAGTGTGCTCCCGGGTCGGTGACAGGTTCAGGCCATCGCCACGCGCAGCGAGGCGCGGGTGAGGGCGGCGCTGAAACCCAGCAGAAAACGAATTTCAACGGCGCTCAGCAGGCCGCGGACATACAGCCGGATGCTCACGCGGGTGAGCAGGCGGGCGCAGGTGCACAGGCTGCAGACCAGCAGGGCCTGGAGGCCGCGTTGCAATATGGAAAAAGGCTTGAGATACATGGCGATGCTCCTTTCGGGCGAACAGCGTCGCCGTCGGCAGGGCGCTGGCCGCGCCGACGGTGGCATCGTTGGTTAGGTGTATCGGGCGCGGCCGTCCGAGGGCGGCCGCGCCGGGCTCACGCCCTTAGAACCAGGCCCTTAGAACCACTGCTTGAAGCGGCGGATGTACAGGGTCTTCATGGTCTGGGCGACCACGCAGTAGGCGAGCAGGGTGCCCACCAGCCAAGGGAAGTATTCCCACGGCAGCGGCACCAGGCCGACCATGCTGCCCAGGGGCGAGAAGGGCACGTAGATCCCCAGCGCCATCACCAGTCCCGTGGCCAGCATCACCGGCAGGGCCGCGGTGCTCTGGATGAACGGGATCTTGCGGGTGCGCAGCATGTGCACCACCAGGGTCTGCGAGAGCAGCCCTTCGATGAACCAGCCGGACTGGAACAGGGCGGCCATTTCCACGCTGTTGGCGGCGAACACGTACCACATCAGGGCGAAGGTGGTGATGTCGAAGATCGACGAGGTCGGCCCGATCCACAGCATGAAGCGCCCGATGTTGTTGGCGTCCCACTTGCGCGGCTTGGCCAGGTACTCCTTGTCCATCTTGTCCCACGGCAGGGCCAGCTGGGAGAAGTCGTACATCAGGTTCTGCAGCAGCAGGTGGATCGCCAGCATCGGCAGGAAGGGGATGAAGGCACTGGCCACCAGTACCGAGAACACGTTGCCGAAGTTGGAGCTGGCGGTCATGTTCAGGTACTTCATGATGTTGCCGAAGGTCTCGCGACCCTTGATCACCCCTTCCTCCAGCACCATCAGGCTCTTTTCCAGGAGGATGATGTCCGCCGATTCCTTGGCGATGTCGGTGCCGCTGTCCACCGAGATGCCGACGTCGGCATCGCGCAGGGCCGGGGCGTCGTTGATGCCGTCGCCGAGGAAGCCCACGGTGTGGCCGTTGGCTTGCAGGGCCTTGAGCACCCGGGATTTCTGCAGGGGGGTGAGCTTGGCGAACACCGTGCGCTCTTCCACCAGGCGCCCGAGCACCTGGTCATCCATGTGCTCGATGTCGCGACCCAGCAGCGGTTCGCCCGCTTCCAGGCCCACTTCGCGGCAGATCTTCGCGGTGACGATGGGGTTGTCGCCGGTCAGCACCTTGACTGTCACGCCGTTGTCACGCAGGGCGGCGATAGCCGGGCCGGCGGTTTCCTTGGGCGGATCGAGGAAGGTCAGGAAGCCTTCGATCACCAGCTCGCGCTCATCGCTGGCGCTGTACTGGCTGCGGGTCTGGCCCTTGGGCAGGTCCCGGGTGCCCACCAGCAGCACGCGGAAGCCGTCGCGGTTGTAGTCCTCGGCCAGTTGCAGCAGGGCGGCGCGGCGCTCGGCGTCGAGGCTCACGGCCAGTCCGTCCTGGCGTACCCGGGTGGCGGTTTCCAGCATTTCTTCCACCGCGCCCTTGCACACCAGCAGGTGATCGCCACGGGCATCGGCGAGGATCACCGACAGGCGCCGACGGACGAAGTCGAAGGGCAGCTCATCGACCTTGCGCCAGGCGGCCGGCGGGGTGAAGTGCGGGTTGCCCTCGGCGAAGCTGACCACGGCGCGATCCATCAGGTTCTTCATGCCGCTCTGGTGGTGGCTGTTGAGCCAGGCCAGTTGCAGCACCGCATCGCAGCGGCTGCCGCTGATGTCGACGTGGTGTTCGAGGATGATCCGGTCCTGGGTCAGGGTGCCGGTCTTGTCGGTGCACAGCACGTCCATGGCGCCGAAGTTCTGGATCGCGTTGAGGCGCTTGACCACCACCTTGCGCTTGGCCATGGCCGCAGCGCCCTTGGCCAGGTTGGCGCTGACGATCATCGGCAGCATTTCCGGGGTCAGGCCGACGGCCACCGCCAGGGCGAACATGAAGGCTTCGGCCCAGTCGCCCTTGGTGAAGCCATTGATCAGCAGCACCACTGGCACCATCACCAGCATGAAGCGGATCAGCAGCCAGCTGACGCTGTTGACCCCACGGTCGAAGGCGGTCTGGGTGCGCGAGCCGACGATGGAGCGGGCCAGGGAGCCGAAGTAGGTGCGCCCGCCGGTGGCCACCACCACGGCGGTGGCGGTGCCGCTGACCACGTTGGTGCCCATGAAGCAGATGTTGGGCAGGTCCAGCAGGTCTTGCTGGTCGGCGGCCAGGGCCTGGGCGGATTTTTCCTGCACGGCCCCCAGGGTGTCGTATTTCTCCACCGGCAGGGCTTCGCCGGTGAGCACCGCCTGGCTGATGAACAGGTCACGGGATTCGATCAGGCGGATGTCCGCCGGGATCATGTCGCCGGCCGACAGCTGGATGATGTCGCCCACCACCAGTTCGCGCATCGGTACTTCGCGAACCCGGGCCTGCATGCCCATCTGCTCGCGGCGCAGCACCGCGGCGGTGGTGCGGACCATGGCCTTGAGGGCTTCGGCGGCCTTGGCCGAGCGGTGTTCCTGCCAGAAGCGCATCAGGCCGCTGGCCAGCACCATCACCAGGACGATGATCACGCCGGTCAGATCAGTTTCTTCGCCGGCTTGCAGCGGCAGCCAGAAGTCGGTGAAGAAACTGATACCGGTCAGGGTCATCAGCACATAGATGAAGGGGTTGTTGAAGGCTTGCAGCAATTGCACCAGGGCGTGAGGCGGACGGTCGTGGGCGACCTCGTTGTGGCCATCCCGTTGCAGGCGGCCTTCGGCGTCCAGTTCAGTCAGGCCAGCGGTGCTGGAGTTGACGTTGGCCAGGGTCACGGCCAGGCCGTTCTGGGCTTCGCGGGCGGCACGCATCGACAGTTTGTTGCTGTCGCGGGTGGCGCTGGTGTTGCGGGAAGTTGTGGTTTTTACAGTCATTGCGTGTGCTCCTGCCGCCTGACTACGGCACGACACAGCGACCACTCAACTAATTAAAGACGAGCGAAAGTATGTCGAGCCGCAGGTTAGCGATCGATACGGATCTTGGCGTTTTTCAGGTTTTAACGTTCGCTGCCCAAACAATGAAGTTGAATGGACAGCGAACCTACTACTGGCCTCTTCCATAACTTTCTCCAGCAAGTTTTATTAACGAGAAGGCAATAAGGCGCCGTCAAACTTCCAAGTAAGAAGTTTGTGTGAAAACAACGGAAAGTGACCGTTGATTTATGGGTAAGTGCGCGCCCCGAGGTACAGGCCGAAGATCAGTCCGGCCTGCTGCAAGAGCAGGGCCGCGCCCCGACTCTGCGGGTCCTGGCTGTCGTCCAGGCTCCAGCGTTGTTGCAGCTGGCCGGTCATCGGGCAGACGCGCCAATTGGCCCGCAGGGCGGTGGCGGCGCAAGGTGAGGATGAGGAGAACGGCGAGCGTGCGAGAGCCTTGGGCTCACGGCACAGCTTGACCCGCATGGTGGCGGCAAAGGCGCGTACGCCGGGCATTACAGAAGATGTGAAGTGCATGACTTGTGCCTCGTGACCGGACTGGTTCCGGGGAGGCAAGTTACGTTGGAGCGTCAAGCCCTAGCGCAGCTCACCCGACCGCGGAGTCGAGTCCCGTCATTTTTCAGGGGTGCCTGGCGCTGCGCAGCGGCAGTGACCAGACAGCGTCTAGATACTGTGTCCATTGGCTTCTTTAGTGAGTTGAAAAAAGGCCGGATTTCCCGGCCCGCGCAATTTACTCAGGAGGGTCCATCGAGTCAAGGTTAAATTGCCTTGAATCGTTGTTCGATGATGAAGTTTCAGGTGAGGTTCAGCTTGAGGGATGAGTTCAGGCGTCGAGAGTGGGAAACATATAAGGGATACAAATAAAAAGTGCCCATGACCGATGGGGCGTCATGGGCACTGAATATAACTTCGCGGATTATCAGTTCAGCAAGTGCCGGGAGATATCCTTGTAAGTGTTGCTGTCGGTGGCGGCCATCAGTTGCCGTCCATCCTTTAAGGTGCCGATGAAGGTCACCTCGTTTTCAGTCCCCGCCATCAGGTAACCGGCAATGGCGCCTACTGGCCCCAGCAGCATGGCGCCGGCCACGCCATAACCGAAGGCGTCCTTGTTGGCGACGGGGCTTTCAGTAGCGATTTCCAGGCTCTTGAAGGCCGATGCCTTGATCTCGACACCGGCGCTGTTGAGCACTGTCTTGAGCCTGAAGGTGCCGTGGCGGTACTCGCCGGCGCCCTGCAGAAAATCGCCCGATAAAACTTCAATATTTGCCATGTTGAATCATCCTTATCCAAGCATAACGAGACGGACCATTGAGCCCCTGGTCAGTGGGGGCGTCAACGGGGTTGCGATGAAGGGTGCTACCGCCAGTCCGCCTTCACCTGTCCTGAGCCTCGGTCAGGATCTCGCGCTCAATGCTGATCCAGATCAGGGCTGTGAAAGGTTGTAGCAGGGGATGGCGACTGGACCTCGATGTTCCGACCAGTGGCGGGCGCGGGCCGGAGGCAACGGGCAGGAAAAAGCGATGTTAAAAAATGTTAGATTGAAAAATATCTTCACATAATCCGCTCATTGGTGGATGATCATTCACAGCCAACGCTCAACCTGATAACAACAGCAACAGGATGGCCATGATGATCGCTTCGCTCCTGCCTCTCTCGGCACCGGTTCACGGTGCCATGCACCTTCCGGGCTTGCCGTCTGGCGCTGCGCCTGTTGCCGCTCTCTGTGTTGCATTTGCCGGACCTGCAATCCGGATTTCCCTGTCCTGCCCGGTTCTTGCCCGGCGCCTGTCCGGCGCGGCACAGTCCTGGTCTATTTCTGGAGTCCCCCATGAATAACAACAATGTCGGTGTCATCGGTCTTGGCGCCATGGGCCTGGGTATCGCCCGTTCGCTGTTGCGCAGTGGTTTCAAGGTGCACGCCTGCGATGTGCGTGCCGCGGTCACCGAGCAGTTCGCCGCTGAAGGCGGCGTGGCCTGCGCCTCGGCCGCGCAGTTGGCAGAGCAGTGCGAGGTAATCATCACCGTGGTGGTCAACGCCGAGCAGACTGAAAGCGTGCTGTTTGGCGAGGGCGGGGCGGTCGCGGCCCTGCGCCCCGGCAGCCTGGTGATCGGCTGCGCCACTGTGGCCCCGACTTACGCCGTGGACCTGGGCCAGCGCCTGGAGGCCCTGGGCTTGCTCTATCTGGATGCGCCGATCTCCGGGGGCGCGGCCAAGGCTGCCGCCGGCGAGATGACCATGATGACCTCCGGTCCGGCCGGCGCTTACGCCAAGGCTGAGGCGATCCTTGCGGGCATGGCCGGCAAGGTCTACCGCCTGGGGGATGCCCACGGCCTGGGCTCCAAGGTCAAGATCATCAACCAGTTGCTGGCCGGGGTGCACATTGCCGCCTCCGCCGAAGCCATGGCCCTGGGCCTGCGCGAAGGGGTGGACGCCGATGCCCTGTACGAGGTGATCACCCACAGCGCCGGCAATTCCTGGATGTTCGAGAACCGCGTGCCGCATATCCTCAAGGCCGACTACACGCCACTGTCCGCGGTGGACATCTTCGTCAAGGACCTGGGCCTGGTGCTGGATACCGCCCGCGCCAGCAAATTCCCGCTGCCGCTGTCGGCCACCGCGCACCAGATGTTCATGCAGGCTTCCAGCGCCGGTTTCGGTCGCGAGGACGACTCGGCGGTGATCAAGATCTTCCCGGGCATCGACCTGCCCGTGGCCAAGCCTGATGCCGTTTGAGGAGCCTGTGATGACGACTTCCACTCCACGCCCGTTGCTGGGTTGCATCGCCGATGACTTCACCGGTGCCACCGACCTGGCCAACATGCTGGTGCGCGGCGGCATGCGCACGGTGCAGAGCATCGGCATTCCCAGCGCCGAAGTGGCCGCCGGCCTGGACGCCGACGCCGTGGTGATCGCGCTGAAGTCCCGCACCACCCCGGTGGGCGAGGCGGTGGCCGAATCCCTGGCGGCGCTGCAATGGCTGCGCGAGCAAGGCTGCGAACAGATCTTCTTCAAGTACTGCTCGACCTTCGACTCCACCGCGGCGGGCAACATCGGTCAGGTCAGCGAGGCCTTGCTCAAGGCCCTGGGTGGCGACTTCACCCTGGCCTGCCCGGCGTTTCCGGAGAACGGCCGGACGATTTTCCGTGGCCATCTGTTTGTCCAGGACCAGTTGCTCAACGAGTCGGGCATGCAGCATCACCCGCTGACGCCGATGACCGACGCCAACCTGGTGCGGGTGCTGCAGGCGCAGACCGCACTGCCGGTGGGCCTGCTGCGCTACGACAGCGTGGCCCAGGGCGTGGACGCGGTGCGGGCGAAGATCGCCGAACTGCGGCAAAAGGGCGTCGCCATGGCGATTGCCGATGCGCTGTCCGATGCCGACCTCTATACCCTCGGCGCCGCCTGCGCCGACCTGCCGCTGTTGACCGGCGGTTCCGGGTTGGCCCTGGGCCTGCCGGAGAATTTCCGCCGCGCCGGCAAGTTGCGTGATCTCGACGCCGCGAATCTGCCGTCGGTGGCCGGTGGCGAAGTGGTGCTGGCCGGCAGCGCCTCGGCGGCCACCAATGCCCAGGTGGACGCCTGGCTTGAGGCCGAGCGTCCAGCCCTACGCATCGATCCCCTGGCCCTGGCAGCGGGCGAATCGGTGGTGGCCCAGGCCCTGGCCTTTGTCCAGGCGCAGCAGGACACGGTGCTGATCTACGCCACCAGCACTCCCGAGCAGGTCAAGGCGGTGCAGCGGCAATTGGGCGTCGAGCGTGCCGGGGCCCTGGTGGAGAACGCCCTGGGCGAGATCGCCCGTGGCCTGCGGGATAACGGCGTGCGGCGCTTTGTGGTGGCCGGCGGCGAAACCTCCGGAGCGGTGGTCAAGGCCCTAGGCGTGCGCCTGCTGCAGATCGGTGCGCAGATCGATCCCGGGGTGCCGGCCACGGTCAGCAGTGGCGGTGAACCCCTGGCCCTGGCCCTGAAGTCCGGCAACTTCGGCGGTCGCGACTTTTTCGCCAAGGCCCTGCGCCAACTGGCCGGAGGTCAGCCATGAGCCGCGAAAACGCCCTGCGCGAAGAAATCTGCGACGTCGGCCATAGCCTCTATCAGCGTGGCTACACCGTGGGCAGCGCCGGCAATATCAGCGCGCGGCTCGACGATGGCTGGCTGATCACCCCCACCGATGTCTGCCTCGGGCGCCTCGATCCGGCAGCCATCGCCAAGGTCAACCTGGCGGGGGAGTGGGTCAGCGGCGACAAGCCGTCCAAGACCCTGGCCCTGCATCGCCAGGTGTATGACCGCAATCCGGGTGTGGGCGGGGTGGTGCACACCCATTCCACTCACCTGGTGGCACTGACCCTGGCCGGGGTCTGGCGCGACGACGACATCCTGCCGCCGCTGACCCCGTACCAGGTGATGAAGGTCGGGCACATTCCACTGATCGGCTACCAGCGTCCGGGTTCGCCCAAGGTCGCCGAGCAGGTGGCGCAACTGGCCAACCGGGTGCGCGGGGTGATGCTCGAACGCCTGGGCCCGGTGGTCTGGGAAAGCAGCGTGTCCAAGGCCAGCTATGCCCTGGAAGAACTGGAGGAAACCGCGCGCCTGTGGCTGATGAGCCAGCCGCGACCTGAGCCCCTGGATCAACACGCCCTGGACGAACTGCGGGACGCTTTCGGCACCGCCTGGTAATCACTGACAACGCTTCACGGCAAGCGCCCCCGGGAGCGCCATCGGGCTCTCGTGGGGAGCGGCTTGCCGGTAAAAAACAATAACAACAGGACTTCCCGAGATGAATGACTGCATTGGCTTTACGGGTCCCAGCGTCACCTGCAACACCTGCCAACCACTGGGTGGAGGGCTTGCCCAATGAGCCCGCTGATTCTGATGATCACCGCCGGGGCCGGTATCGCCCTGTTGCTGTTTCTGGTGCTCAAGTACAAGTTCCAACCCTTTGTCGCGCTGATGCTGGTGAGCATCCTGGTGGCCCTGGTGGCCGGGGTAAAACCGGCGGAGCTGGTGGCCACCATCGAAGGCGGCATGGGCAAGACCCTTGGCCACATCGCCATCATCATTGCCCTGGGCGCCATGATCGGCCGCATCATCGAACTGTCCGGCGGTGCCGAGGCCCTGGCCAAGACCCTGATCGAGCGCTTCGGCAACCGCCGCACGCCCCTGGCCCTGACCATCGCCGGCTTCATCATCGGCGTGCCGGTGTTTTTCGAGGTCGGGGTGATCATCCTCATGCCCCTGGCCTACGGCGTGGCCCGCAGTGCGCGCAAGCCGCTGCTGGTGTTCGCCTTGCCGATGTGTGCCGCCTTGCTCACCGTGCATGCCTTCCTGCCGCCCCATCCGGGCGCGGTGGCGGCGGCCAGCCAACTGGGCGCGGACCTGGGTCGGGTGCTGATGTTCGGCCTGCCGCTGACCGCGCTGCTGTGCTACGTCGGCTACCGCGTGGCCGGGCGCATGACCCGGCGCAATTACTCGATGACCGACGATATCCGCGCCGAAGTCTATGGCCCGCATGTCACCAATGAAGACCTGGCGGCCTGGAACAGTGGCGCCGAGCAATCGGCCAGCCCGCAAGCACTGGCGGCCGTGGCCCATATGGGCCTGGAGGAATCCACCGGCACTCTGGCGGCGAAACTGCCGCCGGCGCCGCCACCGGGTTTCGGCCTCATCGTCAGCCTGATCCTGCTGCCTATCGTGTTGATCCTGCTGGGCACCCTGGCCACGTCCTTGCTGCCTCTGGAATCCACCCTGCGCGGCGTGTTGACCGTACTGGGGGCACCGCTGGTGGCGCTGCTGCTGGACACCTTGCTCTGTGCCTGGCTGCTGGGTTCGCGCCGCGGCTGGAGCCGCAGCCAGGTCTCCGACGTGATCGGCTCGGCCTTGCCCGGGGTGGCCATGGTGATCCTGATTGCCGGTGCCGGCGGGGTGTTCGGCAAGGTCCTGGTGGACACCGGGATCGGTGCCGTGGTCTCCGACATGCTGCGCACCACCGGCCTGCCGGTCCTGGCCCTGGGCTTTTTGCTGACCATGCTGCTGCGTGCCGTGCAAGGCTCCACCACCGTGGCCCTGGTGACCACGGCGGGCATCATCGCGCCGCTGATCGCCACCCTCGACCTGAGCCCCAACCACATGGCCCTGCTGTGCCTGGCCATGGGTGGTGGCGGGCTGGCCATGTCCCACATCAATGACGCCGGGTACTGGATCTTCACCAAGCTGGCCGGGCTCAACGTCGCCGATGGCCTGCGTACCTGGACCGTGATTACCACTTTGCTCGGCACCTTGGGGTTCTGTATTACCCTGCTGATCTGGCCGTTTGTCTGACCCTTTGTCCCAGGAGTTCCCATGCCTCGTTTTGCTGCCAACCTCAGCATGCTCTACCCGGAACATGCCTTTCTTGAACGTTTCGCCGCCGCAGCGGCAGACGGCTTCACGGCCGTGGAGTACCTGTTTCCCTACGACTACAGCCCCCAGGTGCTCAAGCAGCACCTGGACGATCATGGCCTGCAGCAGGCGCTGTTCAATGCGCCGCCCGGTGACTGGGCGGCGGGGGAGCGGGGCATCGTCTCCCTGCCCGGACGCGAGCATGAGTTCCGCCAGGGCTTCGACAAGGCCCTGGAGTACGCCGCGGTGCTGGGCAATTCACGGATTCACGTGATGGCCGGCCTGCTGCCGTCGGAACAGGACCGGGCCCGCCATCACGCGGTGTACCTGGAGAACCTGGCCCATGCCACGGCCCAGGCGGCCAAGGTCGGAGTCACCGTGCTGCTGGAGCCGATCAACACCCGTGACATGCCGGGGTTCTTCCTCAATCGCCAGGACCAGGCCCAGGCCATCTGCAAGGAAGTCGGCGCGGCCAACCTCAAGGTGCAGTTCGACTGCTATCACTGTCAGATCGTCGAAGGCGACCTGGCGGTGAAGCTGCGTCGGGATCTGGCGGGCATCGGCCATATCCAGATCGCCGGGGTGCCGGATCGTCACGAGCCGGACCTTGGCGAGCTGAATTATCCCTACCTGTTCCAGCTGATGGACGAGCTTGGCTATGACGGCTGGGTCGGTTGCGAATACCGCCCCCGCGGCGACACCTCCGCCGGCCTGCAATGGCTGCGCGACTGGCAGGCGCGCCAAGGCTCGGCGGTGTAGCCGCTACTGCAGGTTGCGCAGGAAAAGGTATCTGGGGAACGTCGCGCAAGGCCCGGCGGGCATCGCTTTATGTAGCCGCTGCCGAAGGCTGCGAACGAGCCGCAGGCTCGCAGCGATTCCCCGACCGCCGAGGCCCCTGCGGTGCCTTGCGCAGCCTGCGGCAGCGGCTACAGAGGGTACGAAGGCCACGAACGGCTTGCGATGATTCGTAGCGATAAACACAGGAGGTTTTCCATGCAGCGTCTTGCCTGCCGGGCTGCGCTCGGCCTGATTTTTTCCCTGGGTGGTATGTCCCTGGCCGCGGCCGCGAGCTTGCCGCCGGCCACCGAGGGCGATTGGGTTGCCCCGCAATTCACCTTTCACAACGGCGAACAGCTCGCCAACCTGAAACTGCACTACATCACCCTGGGCAACCCCAAGCACCCGGCGATCCTCTACCTGCACGGCACCTACCGGCCGGCCAGCGACCTGCTGAGCAAGGATTTTGGTGGCGAGCTGTTCGGCCCGGGGCAACCTCTGGACGCGAGCAAGTATTACATCATCGCCACCGATGGCATTGGCGTCGGCCAGTCGAGCAAGCCTTCCGATGGCCTGCGCGCGCGGTTTCCCCAGTACAACTACGACGACATGGTCCAGGCCCAGTACCGGTTGGTCACCGAGGGGCTGGGGGTCAAGCACCTGCGCCTGATCATCGGCAATTCCATGGGCGGCATGCAGACCTGGCTCTGGGGCCAGCAATGGCCACAGATGATGGACGCCCTGGTGCCCATGGCCTCCCAGCCCGGGGAAATGTCCTCGCGCAACTGGATGATGCGCCGGCTGCTGGTGGAGTCGATCAAGCAGGACCCGGCCTGGGACAACGGCAATTACCGGGTCCAACCGCCGTCTCTGCGTCTGGCCAATGCGTTGTTCGCCACTGGCACCAGCGGCGGCACCCTGGCCTATCAGGCCCTGGCGCCGACCCGGGCCCAGGCCGACCAGTTGGTGGATGAACGCCTCAAGGCGCCACAGACCGCCGATGCCAACGACTTCATCTACCAGTGGCAGTCTTCGGCGGACTACAACGCCGCGCCGGGGTTAAGCAAGATCCAGGCGCCGGTGCTGGTGATCAACGCCGCGGACGATGAGCGCAACCCGCCGGAAACCGGCACCCTGCAAGCGGCGCTCAAGCAAGTGAAAGATGCTCGCCTGCTGCTGATTCCCGCCAGCGCCGAAACTCGCGGGCACGGCACCACCGGCATGGCCCGGTTCTATGCTCGTGAGCTGGGGCAGTTCATGGCCGACACCGAGAGAGCCCACTAGGCTCTGTCCGAACAGTGTTGAGACAAAGGTCAGGCAAGGCGAAAACGGTCGAGGAACGGCCAGGGTCGCGTTCGACTTTACGGGGTGTAAATGAGCCTTCCGATCGGACTCGCGCACGAGACCGTTTTCCACGCAGCTTCACCGAGTATCAAGGCTTTTCGTACAAAGCCTAGGGAGGGCTGTTCACTCTTTGTGGCGAGGCAGCGTGCTGATGCTGGGTGGCGCAGCCGCCCCAAACCCGGACGGCGCGACCTTTCGGGGATTGAGGGGCATCAGGCATTGCGTCAGCTGCGCAGATGAGCGGGAGCACGTTCCCTGGCCACGGATTGCAGGTGTTGGGGGCTATCGCTGGCTCAGGATGGTGCCGGCAGCAGCAATTCCACCCCGTGCTTGCGAATGCCGTCCGCCGCTGCGGGAGCCAGGGCCGCGTCGCTGATGATGATGTCGAACTGCTCCAGGTCGGCGATCTTGTACATGCCGAAGGTGCCGTACTTGGAGCTGCTGGCCACCAGCACCACCTGGGTCGCCGATTGCATTGCCACCTGCTTGACCTCGACCTTCAACGCCGAGGGCGTGGTGAGGCCCCGGCGCAGGTCCCAGGAACTGGTGGAGATAAAGGCCACGTCCGTGACCACCTGGCGCAGAGTCGCCACTGCCAGCCCGCCAACGCAGGAATGGTTGGAATGGTCCAGCTGACCACCGGTGTGGATCACTGTCACTTGGGGTGCGTCGAGCAACGCCTGGACCACGCCGAAATCGTTGGTGATCACGGTCATGCCCGACAGCGCCTTGATGTAGGGCACGATCTCCAGGGTGCTGGTGCCGGCATCCAGGTACACCGTCATGTCCGCATGCAACAGGCCCGCCGCGAGCTTGGCCATGGCCTGCTTCTGCGGCAGTTCCACCACGGCCTTGGATTGATGGCTGGGCTCGCTGTGCAACTGACTGGCGATGCGCACGCCACCGGTCACCGAATGGGCGCGGCCTTCCTGTTCCAGCAGGGCGATATCCCGGCGCACCGTCATGTGCGAGCAGTCGAACATCTCCATCAACTGGTGCACGCTGAGTACCTGATGCTTGCGCAATTGGCGCAGGATCTGCTCGCGGCGCTGTTCCGGAATCATCGGGGCGTTACTGTCAGTGGCGAGGTCCTTGGGACTGGGCATTGGGGCTCCGGATTGGCGGGTCGGCAAAGACAGAAATGGGCTCGTCATAGTAGCGAAACTCGCCGCCGCGGACGAGATTTACTGCCGTTCACGAGTCAGCAAATTCTATCTTGAGGCCGTCGTCAGCAGTTGCTTGAGCAGGCAGTGCGGTCGATATGCCAGCGCTGTTTGAGCCGTTGCAGGCTGCCATCGCGTTTCATCGCCTCCAGGGCCCGCTGCCAGCGGGCGACCCGGGCGGCGTCGACCTTGGGGGAAAAGGCAATGTAGGCGTCCTGGCGCATCAGCGGCATTTGGTAGCTCAACTGATCGAAGGGCATGCCTTCTTCGGCGGCGAAGGTGCTGACGCTCATGGTGTCGGCCACCAGGTATTGCACCCGTCCCAGTTGCAGCAGGCGAATCATGACCTGCGGGCTGTCCACCCCCCACAGATTGTCCAGCCCCTGTTGCTTGAGGTAGCGGTAGACCAGCCACTTGCGCGGTACGGCAATCTGTCCGCGGGTCTGGTGCAGGTCGGTGACTGCGCTGTGGTCGCCAGTGCGGGCGTACAGCGCGGTTTCGGTCTGCATCAGCGGCCCCACCCACTGATAGCGCGACTCGCGCTCGGCCGTGCGCAAAATGGTAAACACCGCGGTGTCTTCGGCCTCGCTGGCATCGCGCAAGGCGCGCAACATCGGCCGTTGCTGGACCTGCACCGGATCACCGGTGCGTTGCGCCAGGGCTTGCACCACCTCCACAGCGAAGCCCGTCATGTGCTCGCCCTGCTGGAAGTGCAGCGGCGGGTGGTTGTCGGTCAGCATGCGCAGCTCGCCAGCGTGAGCGGTGAGACTCAACAGCGACAGCATGGTCCCCAGTACCCAGTTCATCGTGTTCCTTGAATAGACAGAAGAGCAAAGCTTAGTACGAGCCCTCACGAGGCGTCGCCAGAAAAAATACGGCGTCATGGGTCGGCACGCTGATAGAGCCGGGTGTTGGTCTCGTCACACTGACGACACTGCAGCAGCCGGCTTTCCGTCATCAAGGCCAGGGTTGAATACAGCCGGTCTTCGGTCAGTCTGGGTTGCCAGGCCTTGTCGGTACCGGACAGCAGGGAAACCAGGCCTTGGTCCTCGAGGCTGATGCGCAGCCTTGGCTTGGCCTCGGTCATGCGCATGGCGGCGATGCCGAAGTGCTGGCTCAGCAGGTTGTTCTCGATCAGGTTGAGGACCAGTTCCGACAGGCTGATCTGTTGTTTGCGCTGCAGTGAGCGAGCCCAGTACTGCAATGACAGCCGCGCCTGGCCCCCCTGGTCCAGATAGGCGCTGTGCCGGGGGCAGGCGCTGAGGTCCTGGGTGATGGCCGCCACCAGAAACAGCAACTGCAAGGCCTCGCCGGCGGCTTGCTCGTCGTGGTTGTCGATGTATTCCTGCAGATGGTCGATGCGCTCGAACAGATCCAGCTCGGCCACTTGCAGCCCCGCCTCCAGCAAGTTCGCGGCCTGCGGGGACAAGGCCCGGTAGTGTTCCAGGACCGCTTGCACCGAGCTCTCGGCCCGCAGTGGGATGCAGTCCAGGGACAGCAGTCGGTCGCGCAGTGCCTCACTGCTGTGCAGGCCCTGGGCGATATGCAGTTCCATCCAGCCGAACAGGCTTTCAAAGGCCAGGCGCTGGGCCTGGCGCAATTGCAGGACTCGCCACAGTGCCTGGGTCGGGGCCAGTCCGGCCACCTGCTCGGCCGGGAAGTCGGACAGGGGCAGCAGCGCCATGGCCCGGCGCAGCACCGGCAGGCTGGTTTCGCTGCCCAGCACCTGCAACGTGGCGCGGATCAGGTTGATGGAACATTCGCGGTGGCTGGCCCTGGGGTTTTTCGCCGTTCCCGCAGGTGGGTAGAACTCGTCGCGAAAAATCTGCGCTTCCTGGCGGGTTGGCCAATTGCGACCCCACTTCATATGCACGGCGCCGGCCTGCTCGACACTGCCCTGCAGGTCTTCGACGCAGATCAGCCACGGATAGAGCGCCAGCGTACGCAAACCTTTATCCAGGGCCCGGGCCAGTGCTTCACCCGCTTCGGTGACGCCGTAGGTGCCGTCGGGTTGCGGCCAGGCCAGGCCCAGGCCGGTGTCAGGCTTGAACGAGGGGCCGTACTGCACCGCATCGAACCAGCTGGGGCCGCGATGCCAGGTCTTGAAGTCCAGGGGGAAAGGGCCTTTGCCGGGCGGGCTGTACTGGCGATTGCCGGCCATGTAGGCACCGTCACCGGCCAACTGATGGCTCCAGCCGAACAGCACCTCGATCTTTTCCCTGAAGCGTTGGAAGCGCTGACCCGCGGGCAGTTCGCCCGAGTAGGTCTGGCTGTGCTGATTGAAGATCCACACCGCCCAGCACATCACCGAATACGGGCGAATCCACTGGGTGCCGTTGTTGATCCCCGGCATGAACTGGTCCATCAGTTCCAGGTTGGCTTGTCGCAGTCCGAGGTAATCCACGCCGCCGCTCTCACGCACGGACGGGGAGACGAAAAAGGCGCGTTGGGGCAATGGGCTCATGGTTCGAGTGACACCATCAGGGCCTGGCAATACTGGCAGTGGCTGATGCGGCGTTGTGTCAGGCGGGCAAGGGCTTCGCGCTCCACCGGGGCGCAGCACCAGCGGGTATTGGGGCAACTGCTGATGGTGCGATGGTTGACGCGGTAGTAACCCGGCCGCGGGCGATTGGGGGAGTGGATGTGCTGCAACGCGGTGATCTCTTCTGGGGTGAAACGATTTGCCGGCAGCCGTTGCTGACGGGCCTGTTGACGATCTTCGATGTAGCTGCTGAGCAACGCCCGCAAGGTGCTGGTGTGTTGCACCGCGTCCAGGGCTTCCAGGGCCTCGGCCACCCCGTGGTCCACCAGCCGTTGCGCAGGTTCCTGGTTGAACCAGCGTTGTGCCAGGTGCCGGGCCTGGACGAAGTCCACGGGCCCCTGGCCGTAGCGTTCCAGGTACTCATGCAGGGTGGTGGCGTCCAGCGTCCCCAGGGTTGTGCTAGAGGCCAGCCTGCCCGGCAGCGCCAGGGTGGCGGCCAGGCCGTAGACCGCTTCGTCCACCAGTGGGCGATCTTCGGCGGCCAGTTGGGCATGGTCGACGCAGTTGAGCCAGCGCTGGGCAAAATCCCGGGCATTGGCCGGCAGGTGCAGGCGACGCAGATAGAAGTCCAGGGCGACATGGCACCAGACATACAGCAGCTGGGCTTTCTTGCGGCTGCTCAGGCCCTTGAGGTTGACCAGACTCTGCAGGGTCTGGTTGAACTCGTTGATCAGGTTGGGAGAGGGCAGCGATTCGAGGTTGGGGTCCGACGCCGGATCGAAGTCGCCGTCTTCTCGACCATCGTCCAGCTCGATGATAGGTGCCGCATCACCGTGCCCCACGGGTCCTTGCCCGGGGTTGGCGTGGTGCAGCAAGCCTGCGATGGCCTGGAGCAACGCCCAACTGCCGTCGCGGCCGGTAGCGGCTTTGGCCACGCTCGGCAGCCAGTGGCGAGGGCGCTGGGGCGGCTGTAGCGCAGGCGGCTCGGTGCCGCCTGGCGGGTTGACGGGCGTCGTGGCGGGCTCAGTGCGCAGCGGTGCATCGGGCTCTTCGGGCAGTTGTTGCGCGTGCAGCACCAGGCAGTTGAGCAGGATCTGCAGGTCGCCCTGGGCTTGGTTGCCCCCCAGCAGTCGGCCCAGAGCCCCGCACAGGCTGCGAATCGGCAGGGGCATGCTCAGGTAGGCGTCAATGCAGACCCAGCCTCGGGCACTTTGTGTCGCGCGCTCCAAGCGAAGTTGCAGCCCCTCGTCCAGCCTGGTGTCCAGGGTCCGCTGCAGCGGCCAGACGAAGCCGCCTTGCGCGGTCAGTTGCAGTGGCGCCGTTTCGAGGACTTCTTCGGCGCACTCCAGGATCGCCAGCCATTCTCCGGCCAGCGCTTGCTGACCGATCAGCCGGCCTTCCAGCTGCTGTTCTTCGTTGAGGCGTGCATAGACGCACAGGGTCGCCTCCTGGTCCTGGCGCTCGAAGGCGTCCGCTTCATAGCGCGGTGCTTCGACGGGCTCCCAGCACTCATCCGTGGCGCTGTCGAGCTTGCGCAGCACCGCCACTTCCACGTTGTCGGTGCTGTCCATGGAGGTCCGGGTGGCATTCACGCTGCCGGTCAGGGTCCAGTTGCCGGCGCCGCGCAACTCCAGCCACTTGGCGTGCAGCCGTCGCTGGTTGTGTTCGACCTTGGGCGTCACCCAGTCGATCTCGACTGGCCAGTCCCTGGTCTGCTCCAGGGGAAAGGAGCAGACGCCGTTGCCTGGAACCCCTACGGTGAGCCGAGGGATGCTCAAGGTCTTGAGCAGATGGCCCAGGGACTGTCCATCACGGCTGTGGAAGGGCGAAAGCAGCAGCAGGCTGTGCCAGCGCCGGCCTGCGGCGCGCTCGATCAATTGCTCGGTGATGGCGGTGTCCAGGGAATGCAGCAGTTCCACCGGCTGCGGTGGCGCCTGATCATGAAACTGCTGGCTGAGGGCCCGGGCCCGTTGAATGAAGGGCAAGAGGGCGCTGTCGTCGGCGATCTGCAGGTGCGGCCGGGTGCAGAGATTTTCCAGGAAGTCGGCGAAGTCGGCGAAAGCCCCCGGCTGCTCCCCGGCGCTGAGGACTTCCAGTACCTCGACATTGCCGCCGTGGCCGCCAAAGGTCAGGTTGCCGCTACCGACCATCAGCAGGTCCTGATCTTCGCCGCGCAGGTAGGTGATCTTCGGGTGGAAAATGCCGTCTTTGACCCGGACCGGAATCAAGGCGTAGTCCTTGCCTACATGCCGCGCCCGCAATTCCATCATCGAGGCGCGGTAACCCTGGATATCCACCAGCAGGGTGACTTTTTCACAGCCGGCTTCGCGCAGTCGAGGCAGCACGTAGCTTTCGAAGTAGGTCAGGCTCAGGGCATAGGTGGTGAACAGGGCCTCTTTCCACGGGCCGTTTTCGATGAAGTGCAGTGGCGACGGTCCGTTCGGGCCTGGGGGGTTCGGGGGGGACGCCATCGTGTTCTCCAGTCCATGGGGCGAGGCTCAAGTCGGTGGCTGATTATCGGGCAACGCAGCGCTGTTGCAAGTGTCGGTGATGTCACAGTGCTTGCATGGGGGGTCATGAGGCCGGGAAGGAGGGGGCAGAGGGATTTTTTTCATGAATGCTTCGTGAGTAAGAAGTCGACGCAGGTATTCTTGCAAAGCCCTTTTTGAATGGAATCGAACCATGTCCGCCTCCCTTGTACGTCCACTGCGGGCCAGTGGCTTGCTGCTCGCTGTCCTGGCCTGTGCCACCGCGACCCAGGCCAGCAGCTTCGACTGCGCCAAGGCCGCCAGTGCCAGTGAGAAGGCCATCTGCGCCGACCCCTATACCGCCGGGCTGGACAGCCAGCTGGGCAAGGCCTGGACGGCGACCCTGGCCGAGGCCAAGGACCCCAAGGCGCTGCGCCTGGGGCAGCGTGAATGGCTCAAGCAGCGCGACCAGTGCCAGGCCGACCTGGGCTGTCTGCGCAGCCAATACCTGAGCCGGCTGATGGTGCTGCGCTATGTGAATATTGCGTTCAACTGGCAGGGCACCTGGCAGCGGGTCTCGGTCAGCCCGTTCTACGGCGGTGAGCTGGTGATCCGGCGCAGCGGCGAAGATCGTCTGAGCTTCGACCTGTCGGCCATGGGCGGCGCCAATTCCGGTGCGCTGGCGGGCAAGCTGCAGCTCAAGGACGGTGAAGCCCGCTACAGCGTCGAGGGCTGCCAGCTGCGCTTGACCCCGCGCAACGGCCTGTTGCAGGTGACCCAGGAGGGCGACTCTTATGCCTGCGGCGCCGGTTCGGGGGTGTATTACGACGGGCTCTATGTGGCCTCCCGGCAAATCCTGGAGCACCAGTACGATTTGCTCTCCACCGCCCTGGTGCGTACCGAGGAAGAAGATCTGCGCGCCCGCAAGCTGCTGCAAAAGGATTACCAGACCCTGCTCGACAGCGGCTCGGTGTTCTCCCAGGACACCTCGGCTGAGCTCAAGGGCGCCGAGGTCACCGATATGTGGCTGCAAGGGTTGGCTAATACCAATGCGGCGATTTTCGTGCGCGGTGCCAAGGGCGAGTTGTGGGTCGCGCTGCTGGCAGTGGTGGGCCCTACCGATGAAGTGCGGGTGCGCTACTACACCACCGAGCCTGAGTGGAAGCAGCGCCTGCCGGACGTGGTACAGCGCTGGTACGAGGCGCGCAGCCAGGGCCAGCAACTGCCGCTGGACATGATGCCCTGAAGCACAGGCGGGCCGGATCTCATCATCTGTTGATGAACGTGGCGGCAGAAATTTCGCCGGGTGGATGCTGAAGCCGGCCGGTGCAGCTGCTAGAGTCTCGGCCCGGGCCGCCTGGATATCGCCCCGAGGGTGCCGGCACAGGGGCGCCAAGCCTTGGCCTGCCGGGCAAATTCCATCAGTTGGTGACGCGAAGCCATTGTGAGCGTCTACGACCTTAGCAAGTGACACTGCCGCCGCCGTTACCGGCGCCTGGCACATTGAAATTGGGAGATTGTAAATGGTCATCAAACCCCGCGTTCGCGGCTTTATCTGTGTGACGACCCATCCGGTGGGTTGCGAAGCCAACGTCAAGCAGCAGATCGATTACGTCACCCAGCAGGGCGCCATCGACGCAGGGCCTAAGAACGTGCTGGTCCTCGGCGCATCCACCGGTTACGGCCTGGCCGCGCGGATCACCGCGGCCTTCGGTT
The DNA here is from genome assembly GCF_026016285.1 of Pseudomonas sp. B21-059. Classification (NCBI taxonomy): domain Bacteria; kingdom Pseudomonadati; phylum Pseudomonadota; class Gammaproteobacteria; order Pseudomonadales; family Pseudomonadaceae; genus Pseudomonas; species Pseudomonas sp. B21-059. The sequence continues at coordinate 3,017,250 of NZ_CP087201.1, forward strand.
GCGGCGCCAACACCCTGGGGGTGTTCTTCGAGCGCGGCAGCGTTGACGGCAAACTGGGCACTGCCGGCTGGTACAACACCGCGGCGTTCCACAAGTTCGCCGAAGAAAAGGGCCTGTACGCCAAGAGCATCAACGGCGACGCCTTCTCCGACGCGGTCAAGGCCGAAACCATCGAAACCATCAAGCGCGACCTGGGCAAGATCGACCTGGTGGTCTACAGCCTGGCGGCGCCGCGCCGCACCCACCCCAAGACCGGTGAAGTGCTGAGCTCGACCCTCAAGCCCCTGGGCAAGTCCGTGACCCTGCGCGGTGTCGACACCGACAAGGAAATCGTCAAGGAAACCACCCTGCAGCCAGCGACCCAGGAAGAGATCGACGGCACCGTGGCAGTGATGGGCGGCGAAGACTGGCAGATGTGGATCGACGCGTTGCACGAAGCCGGTGTGCTGGCCGAAGGCGCGAAAACCACCGCCTTCACCTACCTGGGCGAGAAGCTGACCCACGACATCTACTGGAACGGCTCCATTGGCGAAGCCAAGAAGGACCTGGACCAGAAAGTCATCGGCATGCGCCAGCAACTGGCCGAGCTGGGCGGCGACGCTCGGGTGTCGGTGCTCAAGGCCGTGGTCACCCAGGCCAGCTCGGCGATCCCGATCATGCCGCTGTACCTGTCGCTGCTGTTCAAGGTGATGAAAGAGCAGGGCAGCCACGAAGGTTGCATCGAGCAGGTCTACGGCCTGTACAAGGACAGCCTGTACAACAGCGAGCCGGTGATCGACCAGGAAGGCCGCCTGCGTGCCGACTACAAGGAGCTGCAACCGCAGGTCCAGGACCGGGTCAAGCAACTGTGGGACCAGGTGACCAGCGAGAACCTCTACGAGATGACCGATTTTGTCGGTTACAAGCAAGAGTTCCTGCGCCTGTTCGGTTTCGAGATCGAAGGGGTCGACTACGAAGCCGACGTCGATCCGGACGTGAAGATCAGCAACCTGATCCAGCTGTAATCCGCGCCTAGTGTCAGCCAGCGCCCCTCCTTCGTGAGGGGCGTTGTCGTTTGCATCCCCATATTTCATGTAGGAGCCGCCTTGCCGGCGAAGAGGCCCGCACGTCTTGTGCTGGTCTTGGAGACGCCTTCGCTGGCAAGCCAGCTCCTGCAGGTAGGTTCTGCTGTCGTGTAGGAGCCAGCTCCTACGGGGGCGAGGCAATTGCGCAAGATTGTTCAAGCCAGGGGGCGCCGGCAGATGGCACAGTCAGCGTCCGTTATCTGTGTGCAGGGTGTCATGTCCAGCGTTCTCTTACCTCGTGCCGCCTTTATCCGCGGCGCCATCGCCATCATGCCGCTGTCCCTGGCCACCGCGCCTTGGGGGCTGCTGGCCGGTTCCATGGCCATCGAAGCCAATCTCACGCCGCTGCAGGGCCAGGGGCTGTCGAGCATCGTCTTTGCCGGCGCCGCGCAACTGGTGGCCATCGGCATGCTCAAGGGCGGGGCAGGGATCTTCTCGATCCTGCTGACCACCTTGCTGCTCACGTCCCAGCACTTGCTCTATGGCATGAGCCTGCGCTCGGTGATCTCGCCCTTGCCCGGGCGCTGGCGGGTGGGCCTGGGCTTTCTGCTCACCGATGAGCTGTTCGCCTTGACCAGCGCCCACGACAAGCAGCAGTTCGACCGCTGGTATGCCCTGGGCGTGGGCCTGACCTTTTATGTGGCCTGGAACCTGTTCACCCTGCTGGGCATCGTGCTGGGCAAGAGCATTCCGGGCCTGGAGCACCTGGGCCTGGACTTTTCCATCGCCGCCACCTTCATCGCCCTGATCACGCCGCTGGTGCGCAATGTGCCCACCGTGGTCTGTGTCGCAGTGTCGCTGTTCTGCTCGGTGCTGTTCAGTTACTGGCAGTGGGGCTCGGCGCTGGTGTTGTCGGGCCTGGCGGGGATGGCCGCGGGTTTTGTCTGCAACAAACTGTATCGGGGGCAAGCATGATGGTCTGGGCAGTCATCTTCGGCATGGGCCTGTTGGTCTTTCTCAATCGCTACGTGTTTCTCGAACCGCGCCTGCCGCTGCGCCTGAGCAGCAATGCCCGGCAGTTCCTCGGCTTTGCGGTGCCGGGCATGCTCACCGCCATCTGCGGGCCGATCGTGTTCATGCCCGATCACCAGTTGAACCTGCACTGGGACAATCCCTACCTGCTGAGCTCGCTGGTGGCCATTGCGCTGGTGATCTACACCCGCAACACCCTGGTCAGCATGTTGCTGAGCATGGGGTTCTTTTTCTTTCTGCGCTGGTGGCTCTGAGGGCCATTTGCGCTAGCCTGTGCCGCTTTCGGCGCAGGCCGACCTTTAAACCGCAACGGATGCATCGGATGAGCGACTTCCCCCACGATATCGACCTGGACGCGTTCTGGGACAGGGCCACCCACTGCAAGATCAACCAGGCACCGGCCAGCGCCGCCATGATCGCCGAGCTGCAAGCCGAGCTGGGCTATCGCCTGCCGCTGTCCTATGTGGCGTTCATGAATCGCTACAACGGCGGGCGCCCGCACCTGTGCTGTTGCCCCACCGAACAAGGCACCTCCTGGGCTGAGGACCACTGCGCGATCGACAGCTTCCTGAGCATTGGCCGCGACGCCGCCTATTCGTTGGGCGGCAGCCTGGGCAGTCGTTTCAAAATCGAGAAATGGGGTTACCCGGACCTCGGGGTGTACATCTGCAATTGCCCGTCTGCCGGGCACGACATGGTGGCTCTGGACTACCGCGAATGCGGCCCCGAGGGCGAGCCGCGGGTGGTGCACGTGGACCAGGAACGCGACTACGCAGTGACCGTGCTGGCGCCGAACTTCGAGGCCTTTATCCGCGCTCTGGTGTCCCCCGAGGTCTACGACACCTCGGAGCAGGATTACCTGGACGATCTGGACAAGGTCGCCAGCGCGCCGTTCTCAGCGCTGCTGGAGGAGTTGCTCGAACAGTTCCACGAAGTGCCCGACCTGGGGCCGCTGATCCGCCAGATCGCCTTGCGCATCGTCCATGAAAAACGCTACTTCGCGCTGCATGCCGATCCGCTGTCGCAACTGCTGTATGACTTGCAGTTCTGGCTGTACCGCAACTGCTATCCGGTCAACGACGAAGAGTCGTACCTGCAGGTCTACTGCGACATGATCGCCTTCGCCAAGGGCTTCGGCACCGGTGGCTACGCCCCGGACTTCATCCGCGACTGGTTTCGGGCACGGCTGGCCGGCGGCCAAATGCGCCAGGCGGCGGACGGGTTGGTCTTGACGCCAGCCTATCGCGCGCAGTTGCTGGAGCAACTCTCGGGGTTTCGCCCCATCAGCCCAGACTCTCAGGAGCAGCCATGAGCGAGGCATCGATTCGCATCACCGCCGAACAGACCCTTTCTGATAATTGGTACGTGCTGAAGAAGTACAGCTTCGAGCTGCGTCGCCGCGACGGCAGCTGGCAGGCCCAGGACCGTGAGGTCTATGACCGGGGCAATGGCGCGACCATCCTGCTGTACAACCTCAAGCGGCGCACGGTGCTGCTGACCCGGCAGTTCCGCATGCCGGCTTTCGTCAACGACCACCACGGCTACCTGATCGAGACCGCTGCCGGCCTGCTGGACAACGCCAGCCCGGAGGTGCGCATCCGTCAGGAAGCGCAGGAGGAAACCGGTTGCCGGGTAGGCGAGGTGCAGAAGGTTTTCGAGGCCTTCATGAGCCCGGGTTCAGTGACCGAGCGGGTGCATTTCTTCATCGGTCATTACCAGGCCGAGGACCGCATCGATGAAGGCGGCGGACTGGAGCACGAAGGCGAGGACATCGAGGTCCTGGAGCTGGACATCGACCAGGCCCTGGGCATGATCGACAGCGGCGAAATCGTCGACGGCAAGACCATCATGCTCCTGCAATACCTGCAGCTGCATGTGCTCAAGCCGCGCAGCCTGATGGTGCTGGTGGCCGGCCCGTACCGTTCTGGCAGCGGCGACGATCCGGCAGTGCTGGCACGCAATGTCGCGGCCATGGAGCAGTGCGCCGCCCAGGTGCTGGCGGCCGGGCATTTCCCGGTGCTGGGGGAGTGGGTGGCGTTGCCCATGACCCGGTTGGCGGGGTCCCTGGCGGTGGGCGATGAGATCTACAACGCGCAGTTCCACGCCTATGCCGAACGCCTGCTGGAGCGCTGTGATGCCGTGCTGCGCATCGGCGCGGCCTCGGCGGGCTGCGACGCCATGGTGCGGGTCGCCGAGCGCCTGGGCCTGAGTGTCTATCACCGGGTGGAGCAATTGCCGGCTGTGACGCCGGGCGCGCTCCCGGCTGATTCCGACCGCTGATCCCGACGACTGATTCAGTGCAGCGCGGGTGGTCGGATCGATCACCTGCGCTGGCCGTCAGCGCCAGCACCGCACCTGCACCCTACCTTCCAAGAAACCCCTCACCACAGCCGCAGCCTTCGTGCACCCGGCATTTCCAGGCCCCGCGGGAAAATACTGTCTATCGTCAATAGGCAAGCGCGAGCTTCGTCAAGGACTGTGTGGGGCAGGGCCTCACCGGTCGGTTTGTCGCCATGGCGCCTGGAGCATTATGGAAAACCTCGGTCAGGACCCATCTCAAGGACGCAGCACCTCCAATCAGGCGCTGACTCGTGCCACCTTGCTGGGGTGCTCGGGGCTGCTGCTGGCGCTGTTCCTCTTCACCGGCTTGCTGCTGGTGTACATCGCCCTCGACCAGAACCTTTCCGCCGAACAGCACAATCGCCTGGATATCGAAAAGGCCCTGCAATCGCTGGACAGCAATGCCCGCACCACGCTCAAGGACTATGCCCTGTGGGGTGACGCCTACCAGCACCTGCACCTGCAGGTCGACCTCGACTGGGCCTACACCCGGCAGAACTTCGGTCCGACCCTGTACCACGACCTGGGTTTTGACGGCGTGTTCGTGATCAGTCCGGCAGGCCGCACCGTGTATTCCCTGGTGGCTGGGCGATTGGAGTCGATGGATGCCCGGGACTGGCTGGGGGAACAGCTGGCGCCCCTGGTGCAGGAGGTACGTTCGCAAGCCGGCGGCAAGGCCATCAGCCGTTACCATGCCATCGCCGGGACCCCGGCGCTGGTGGTCGCCGACCTGTTGAACCCAGGCAACGACCCGCAAGTGCGTGCCGACAGCGGGCCTCAGTCGGTGCTGATTTTCGTTGCGCGCCTGGAACCGTCGCGATTGTTGGCGCTGGGGCAGGGACTGGGCATCGAACAGTTGCAGGTGGCCGGCCCCGCGCAGGCCGCCGCACTGCCGTCCCTGACCCTGCCCGACGGCGCCGGAGTCCTGCAATGGCAACCGACACGCCCCGGGCATCAGTTGCTGGTACTGGTGATGCCGTTGCTGCTGTTGGCGGGCCTGCTGGCGGGCATCATGGCCGGCTTTCTGTTGCGCCGGGCCGGCGCGGCGGCCCGGGTCATGGACGATCAGGTCCAGGCCCTGCGGGTCAGTCGTAGCGCCTTGCTGGCCAGTGAAGAACGCTTTCGCGACGTCGCCGAAGCGGCGTCCGACTGGATCTGGGAAGTGGACCGGCACTTGTGTTTCACCTACTTGTCCGAGCGTTTCGAGGTGGTCACCGGGCTCTCCCGAGAGTCTGCGCTGGGGCGGCCGATGAACGAGCTGCTGAGCTCCGAGCAGGGGTCGCTGCTCAACTGGCTGGCGGCCCCGGAGCGGCGTTCCCAGGCGATCCTGCAATGCGCTTACCTGGATGGCCACCGGCAGCCGCGGATCTGCCGCCTTTCGGTGCGAGCCATGGCCGCCGGTGGTTATCGGGGCACCGCCAGCGACATCACCGAGGAGGTCGCCGCAAGGCGGCGGATCGAGTACCTGTCCCAGCACGATGCCCTCACCGGACTGGCCAACCGTACGCGCATGCAGGAGTTTCTCGAAGGCAAGCTGTTGGCCCTGCCGACCCTGCAGGAGCCCTTGTTGATGCTCAGCGTCGACCTCGATCGCTTCAAGCCGGTGAACGATCTGCTGGGGCATGCGGCGGGCGACCAGGTGCTGCATGAGGTGTCCCAGCGTCTGGCCCAATGCCTGCGGGGCGAGGATCTGGTGGCCCGGGTCGGGGGCGACGAGTTTGTCCTGGTGGTCCCGGGACAGGTTGCCCAACCCGAGATCGAAGGCCTGTGCCGGCGCCTGATCGAGCGGATCGAAGAGCCGTTCTACATTGCCGAGCATGAAGTCTTCATCAGTGCCAGCATCGGCATTGCCCGGGCGCCGGTGGATGCCAGCCTGGCGGAGGAGCTGCTGCGTTTTGCCGACATCGCCCTGTATGAGGCCAAGGCGGCGGGGCGCAGTACCTGGCGGTTCTATGCCAGCGACATGAATGTGCGGATCATCGAACGCCGCGGCCTGGAGCGCGACCTGCGCCACGCCATCGAGCAGGATCAGTTGCTGCTGCAGTTCCAGCCACGCTATCGGCTGGCGGACGGACAGCTGGTGGGCGCCGAGGCGGTGGTGCACTGGCGGCATCCCCAGCGTGGGCTGCTGGGGCCCGAGGTGTTCTTACCGATTGCCGAGGACACCGGGCTGATCCTGCCCTTGAGCAACTGGGTGCTGCACGCCGCCTGCCGCGCGGCCCGGGCCTGGCCCGAACGCCTGCTGCTGGCGGTCAACCTGTCGGCCGCCGAGTTCCAGCGCGGGCAACTGGTGGCCAGGATCAGGACCGTCCTGGGCCAGAGCGGGCTGGCGCCCTCGCGGCTGGTGCTGGAAATGACCGACAAGGCGCTGCTGGACGACGGTCGCCAGGTGCTGGAGATCATGCAGGGGCTCAAGGCCCTTGGGGTGCAACTGCTGATGGACGATTTCGGCAGTGGCTACTCGGCGTTGCAGTACCTGCGGACCTTCCCCCTGGACGGCCTGAAGATCGACAGCAGCCTGGTGGCCGGACTGGGCGGCAATCAGGCCGGGCATTCGATTGTCCAGGCCATCGTCGATCTGGGGCATGCCTTGAGTCTGAAGGTGATTGCCGAAGGTGTGGAAAGCCCGGAGCAGTACCAGGCGCTGCAGGACATTCAGTGCGATCAGGCCCAGGGGCCGCACCTGAGTCCGCCTCTGGACAGCGACGCCTGGGTGAGGCTGTGCACCGAGCTGTCCCAGGCCAGCCGCTTTACCACTTAAGGCGGACCTTGCAGCGCTCGCTGGCCGTTGTGCCGCGCTCGCAATCAGCGCCGGGGACGGGGAGGGCGTGCCCGGTTCAGGCCGGGTCTGGACGATGGGGACCCTGACGGATCGGCAGTTCCACCCGAAAGGTGCTGCCCACCCCCAACTGGCTGTGGACGCTGATTTGCCCGCCGTGTTTCTTGACGATCCCGTAGGACAGCGACAGGCCGAGCCCGGTGCCCTGGCCCACCGGCTTGGTGGTGAAAAAGGGGTCGAAGATCTTCTGCAGGTGCTGCTCGTCGATGCCGCAGCCACTGTCGCTGACTTCCAGCCAGACCCGGTCGCCTGCCACGCCGTTGCTCAGGGTGATGGTGCCGCGCTCGGGGCCTATGGCCTGGGCGGCATTGATCACCAGGTTCATCACCACCTGATTGAGCTGGGAGGGCAGGCACTCGATCTCTGGCAGCGGCTGGTAGTGCTTGATCAGGTCGGCCTTGTACTTGAGTTCGCTGGCGACGATGTTCAGGGTCGAGTCGATGCCCTGCTGCAGGTCCGCCATTTGCCAATGCTGGTCGCTGTCGACCCGGGAGAAATTCTTCAGGTCCTTGACGATCTGCTCGACCCGGCCGATGCCGTCCTTGGATTCCTTGATCAGCAGCGGGATGTCCTCCTGGAGAAAGTCCAGGTCGATGCTTTCGCGCAGGCTTTGCAGGCGCTTGCGCAACTCCGGCGCGGCGATGGCCTCTTCACTCTGGCGATAGGCCGTGAGCAGCTGGCTGATCTGTTCCAGGTAGCCCGCCAGGCTGCCGAGATTGGAGGCGACGAAGCCGATGGGGTTGTTGATCTCGTGGGCGACCCCGGCCGCCAGTTGCCCGAGGGAGGCCAGTTTCTCCGATTGCACCAGCTGGTTTTCCAGTTGCTTGCGCTCGTCGATTTCCTGTTGCAGGGCCGCGCCGGCCTGTCTCAGGTCCTCGGTGCGCTGCTCCACCAGGTCTTCGAGATGGTGCATCTGCAGCAGGGCACGGGCGGTCATTTCCCATTTGCTGGTGAGGGTGCTGGCCATCTGCTGGACTTCGATGTTGTCGAAGGGCTTCTTCAGGATCAGCAGGCGGTTGTGGCCCTGCAGGCGCTCCAGCAGGTCCTCCCAGGAGTAGTCGGAATAGGCGGTGCACACCACCACCTGCAGGCGCGGGTCCTCTTGCCAGAGGCGCTCGATGGTCTGGGCTCCGTCCCAGCCCTGGGGCATGCGCATGTCGACGAAGGCCAGGGCATAGGGGCGCTGCTGCTCCAGGGCCTGGCAGACCTTGTTCAAGCCTTCCTGGCCGCCGTAGGCCGAGTCCAGTTCAAAGGGCTGTTGCCGGGGCTTGGCCTGGGCGCCGAACAACTGCGCTTCCAGGTCGTCCAGGCTGTTGGCGTCCGCCGCAGGCGGGGTGAGGATCTTGCGAAAGTCGTCGTGGATCGACGGGGTGTCGTCGATCAGCAGAATTCGCCGGTTGCTCAGATCGTCCATCATTGGCCCTCAGCGCTGATCAGCGGTATGTCCAGGGTAAAAGTCGCTCCCAGCCCCGGCCCGTCACTGTGCACGCTGAGCTGTCCGTCCATTTCCATGGCGGCCAGGGCGCAACTGTGCAGGCCGAAGCCATGTCCTTCCTTGCGGGTGGTGAAACCGTGGGCAAAGATTCGCGTCAGGTTCTCGGCGGCAATGCCTTCGCCGCGGTCGCGGACTTGAATGCGCAAGGTCCGGTTGTCGATCACATGGGCACTCAGGGTCAGGGTCCGGGAGTGTTCGTTGAGATCGGACATGGCGTACTTGGCGTTGCTGATCAGGTTGATCAGGATCAGCAGCAGGCGGTGCTTGTCGCCCAGGACCGGTGGCACCTGGGTGTAGTCCTTGACCACCGTGACCTGATGCCGGGCCAGGGCGCCGGAGTTCATGCGCAAGGCGTCATCGATCAGTTCGCCGACCTGCAACGGCTCGATCAGCCGCGAGGCCCCGGCGTAGGACTGCTGGGTGGCGACGATTTCCTTGATGTGGTCGACGCTGCGCCCAAGCTGGGCCAGTTCGCTGCTCATGCCCTGTTGCTCGCTGGCAATGGCTTGTACCAGTTGGTTGAGGTAGCCGGGGAGCAGCTTGCCTTTTTCGTCCTCACTGAAAAAATGCCCCAGATCGTGTTGATGCTGATTGATCAGTTCCATCGCCTTGCCCAGGCCCTGAGCCTTGCTGGAGCGCAGGGTGCGGCTGAGCATCTCGCTGGAGATGTTCACGCTGTTGAGCACGTTGCCGACGTTGTGCAGGACATTGGTGGCGATTTCCGCCATGCCGGCCTGGCGCGCGGCGTCCAGCAACTCGCTCTGGGCCTCCTTGAGTTCCCGGGTGCGTTCCTCGACCCGCTGCTCCAGGTGTTCATTGGCGCTCTGCAGGGCGGTGTTGACCCGACGGATGACGGCAAAGCTGCTGATCAGGCGGATCGCCAGATAGAGGATCAACAGCACCAGCAGCACCGAAAATGCCAGCAGATACTGGTGGGACTTCTGGTCCTGCAGGTCGGCCTGGAGCTGGTCGTGGTTGAGCAGGCGGGTGATGTCGTCCAGGCGTTCGGCCACCGGGACCGAGGTGAGCCGCTCCAGCAGTTCATTGACCACCGGCTGCTCGCGCAGGATCACGGCGACGTGCTTGCTGAGGATGTCCACCGGTTCGTGCATGGCGGTGGGCAGGCGTTCCTTGTTGACCGTCAGTTTGTTCAGCCCTACCAGGATGTCCGCGGCTTTGTCGCTGCTGGAGATCTGGGCGAACTCCAGGCTGCTGAGCAGCAGGTCGTAGGTGTCGATGGCAAAATTCTGCAGCGCCAGTCGCTGCTGATCATCGAGGTCGGCCAGCCGGCGCTGGATGTCGTCCTCGGCGTAGGGCAGGAATGCCAGGGAGTTGCGCAGCACCGCGTTGTGGGATTTGAACCGTTCCACCAGGCCGGCTTTTTCCTGGAAGGCATTGTGGAACGCCTGGTGACTGGCCTGCCAGGCCGCCGGGTCGCTGTGACCCTGTTGCGAGAGCTGATCGAAGTGCTGCCACACCTGGTTGATCTGCTGCACCGGCTGCACCAGCGGATCGTAGTCGTGGGTAATGGCGATGCGCGCCTTGAGCACTTCGGTTTCCCATTGGGCGTTCAATTGCTTGATCTGGCCGATCAGGTCCCGGGACAGGGCGAAGTTCGGGGATTGGCCGATCATGGTCTTGAAGTAGAGCAACGCCAGCGCCAGGACCAGGCCCAGGGCCACCAGGGTCAGGAGCGTGGAGGGCCAGCGGCGGCGCAACTTCATAGCGGCTTGCCCTGCCATTGCCCGGTGAGGGTCTGGAGAAACTTGACGATCAGGCGGGTGTCCTGGGGGTTGGGGGTACGGCCCAACTGGTACTTGAACATCACTTCCACGGCCTGTTCCAGGGTCGTGGCCGAGCCGTCGTGGAAGTAGGGGGCAGTGACCGCCACATTGCGCAGGCTGGGGACCTTGAACACGTTGCGGTCCTGCTCGTCGCCGGTGATCAGGAAACGCCCCAGGTCGGCGTCGGTGGGGTTGCCCCGGTCGGCAAAGTAGTCATTCATCACGCCGAACTTCTGGAACATGTTGCCGCCGATATTGACCCCTTGATGGCAGGCGATGCAGCCGTAGTCCTTGAACCGCTGGTAGCCGTACTTCTCCTCCTGGCTGAGGATCTCGGTGTTGCCTTGCAGGTACTGGTCGAAGCGCGAGCCGGCACTGAGCAGCGTCTGTTCATAACTGGCCAGGGCGTCCTGCACGTTGGCCGCGGTGATGGCGTCCGGGTACAGCGCGCCGAAGGCCTGGCGGTAGCTGGCGTCGTCATTCAGGGTGCGCAGCAGGTTGGGCCAGTTGTTGCCCATCTCGGTGGGGCTTTGCACCACGTTGTCGATCTGCGCCTGGAGGGTCTCGACGCGACCGTCCCAGAACTGGCGAAAGTTCAGCGCAGCGTTGAACACACTGGGGGTGTTGACCTGGGAGAGCTGGCCCTTGATGCCCTGGGACTTGGCCTGTGCATCGGCTCCACCCTGGTCCAGCCGATGACAGCTGGCGCAAGAGAGGCTGTTGTCCAGGGACAGGCGCGGCTCGTTGAACAGCCGCCTGCCCAGTTCCACTCGCTGGGGATCGAGGGTGGGTACTGCGGGCAGGGGCTTGAGCGGTTCGTCCAGCGGTGCCGGGAAGGCCGGCGGGGCGACAGCGGCCATCGCCCAGAGCAGCAGGCCGATGAGGCTGTGCGAGCGGCGTTGGCGTTGTCTGGGCTGCTGTTCAGCGGTCATGGTCGGCTACCTGCATCTGGGACGCCTGGGCCCGCAGCAGGCGGGCAAAACTGTCGGCCGGCAGGGCCTTGCTGAAGTAATAGCCCTGGCCTTCCTCGCAGCCCTGTTGCTTGAGGAACGCCAGTTGTTCCTGGGTTTCCACCCCTTCGGCGATGATGCTCAGGTTCAGGCTGCGCCCCAGTTGGATAATCGCGCTGACCAGGGCGGCGTCCTTGGGCTCGTGACTCAGGCCATGGATGAAGGACTGGTCGATCTTCAGCACGTCCACCGGGAACTTGCGCAGGTAGCTGAGGCTGGAATAGCCGGTGCCGAAATCGTCTACCGCCAGGCGCACCCCCAGGGCCTTGATGGCTTGCAGGGTGGCGAGGGTGGCTTCGACGTTCTGCATCAGTACCCCTTCGGTGATTTCCAGTTCCAGCAGGGTCGGGTCCAGGGCACTGTCCAGCAGTGCGCGCTGCAACTGCTGGAGCAACTGCGGTTGCCTGAAGTCGCTGGCCGAGAGGTTGACCGACAGGCGGATCGGCGCCAGTCCCGCCTGCTGCCAGGCACGGGACTGGCGGGTAGCTTCGCCCACTACCCACTGACTGATCCGGTTGATCAGGCCACTGTCCTCGGCCACTGGAATGAACTGGGCGGGGCTGATCCAGCCCTGTTGCGGGCTGAACCAGCGAATCAGCGCTTCGGCGCCCACCACCTGGCCCGAGGCCAGGTGGATCTTGGGCTGGTAGTGCAAACTCAACTCCTGGCGCTCCAGGGCCTGGCGGATGCCCGATTCCAGGTGTTGGCGTTCCCGGGCGCGGTGGGTCATGTCCTCGGTAAAGAAACCGTAGCCCCCCGGTGCCTGCTCCTTGCTGTTGCGCATGGCCATCTCGGCCTTCTTGATCAGGCTCAGGGCATCCTGGCCATCCTCGGGGTAGAGGCTGATCCCCAGGCTGGCGGTGACCCGCAGATCGTGCCCGGCCACATCGTGGGGCTGGCTCACCGTCGCCAGGAGCTTTTCGGCGACGCTACGGACCTGGGGCGGCGGCTCCTGATCATGGAGCAGCACCACGAATTCGTCGGAGCCGTAGCGGAACACCGAGTCCGACTCGCGCATGCCGTGCTGCAGGCTGTGGGCGATCCTCTTGAGCAACTCGTCGCCGGCCGGGTAGCCCAGGGCATTGTTGATCCGCTTGAAACGGTCCAGTCCGAGGAACATCACCGCCAGCTGTTGCCCATAACGCCGGGCCCGGGCCATGGCCTGGCCCAGGCGATCGCCGAGCAAGGCGCTGGAGGGCAACCCGGTGAGGGTATCGTAGTGCAGCAGGTGGGAGACCTTGAGCAGTTCCGCGACCCGTTCCTCGATGGTGCGCTGCAGATCGTCGAGCTTGTGCCGCGCATCCTGGGTCATCTGCCACTTCCAGGTCAGGGCACTGGCCATCTGGCGGATTTCCAGGCTGTCGAAGGGCTTTTTCAGGATCAGCAACTGGTCGCCAAAGGCCAGGCGCTCGGCCATGGTTTCCCAGGAATAGTCCGAATAGGCGGTACACAGCGCGATCTGCAGATCCGGGTCGACCTTCCACAATTGCTCGATGGTTTCCAGGCCGTCCCAGCCCGGCGGCATGCGCATGTCGATGAAGGCCATGGCATAGGGGGTGTCTCGGGCCAGGGCCGACTCGACCATGGCCAGGGCCTCGCGACCCTGGAACGCCGAATCCAGGCTGAACACCTGGAGCGGGCGGGGGGGGACGCTGCCGAACAACTGGTCTTCGACCTGGCTCAGGGCCAGGTTCTGCGAGGGCATGAGGATCTTGTGGAAGTCTTCATGAATGGAGAGGCTGTCATCCACAATCAGCACCCGTCGGTTGACGCTCGCAGATGGTGAGTCCGAGGGGTCTTGCGAACTTGTCTGTGCGTCGCAGCCAGTGTCCATTGACTTTCCCTAGTGTTCTGAGCGCGCGTCCAACGCTGTGAGCATAGTCACTGGAACATGCGCCGTACGAGGTTTTTTCGATTTACATCCCCGGGTGAAAATCAAAAAAATAGCTAGGATTGTCTGGGCTGTAGCGCCGCTGGGCGCTGGCCGGGCGGAGCTGTCCGGGGAACGAGATGCAGGACAGGGGGACCCACCATGGAAGAGTTGCAGCCCACCGAACCAGGACAGCGTCCAAGCCTGTTGCTGGTGGATGACGAAGAATCGATCCTCAACAGCCTGCGGCGCCTGCTACGCAGCCAGCCCTATGAAGTGCTGCTGGCCGACAGCGGTGCCAGGGCCCTGGAAATCCTGGCCCAGCGTCCGGTTGACCTGGTGATGAGCGATGCGCGCATGCCCGACATGGACGGCGCCACCCTGCTGGCCCGGGTGCGCGAGGGCTACCCGGCCACCCGCAGGATTCTGCTCACCGGCTACGCCGACCTGAGCACCATCGTCAAGGCCGTCAACGAAGGGCAGATCCACCAGTACCTGAGCAAACCCTGGAACGACGAAGAGCTGCTGCTGATCCTGCGCCAGACCCTGGAATACCAGCACGCCGAGCGCGAGCTCAAGCGCCTGCAGCAACTGGTGCTGGAGCAGAACCGCCAGCTCAAGGTGAGCAACGCCGAACTGGAAAAGCGCGTGGCGTCCCGGACCGCCGAGCTGCAACAGACCGCCGACATGCTGGACCTGGCCTATGAAGAGCTCAAGCACAGCTATGTGACCGGCACTGAGGTGTTCTCGCTGCTGGCCAACCTGCGCCTGCCGGCGGACAAGCAGACCAACCGCAAGATCATCGAACTGGTGCGCGCCTGTTGTGCAAGCTATGGCCTGGACGAAACCGCCAGCCGTGACCTGACCATGGCCGCCGCCTTGTACAACATCGGCAAGCTGAGCTGGAGCGATGCCATGCTGGCCGCTCCGGCGGAGCTGTTGCGGCACGCCGATCAGGAGCGCTATCGGGCCTATCCCTCCCAGAGCGAGTCGCTGCTGATGACGCTGGAGCCGATGCAGGATGCAGCGCGGCTGATCCTCCATCATCAGGAACGCTGGGATGGCAGCGGCTTTCCCCAGCATCTGCGGGGCGAGGCGATTCCCTGGGGCGCCCGGCTGCTGAAGCTGGTGGTGGACTTCATCGAGTTGCAGTGCGGGTTGATTTTGGAGCGGCGGATGAACAGCGACGAGGCTTTGCTGTTCATTCGCAAGTACGCCGGCCGTCTGTATGACCCGAACATGGTGGAAGGCTTTGTTCGGGTCTGTGCTGCCTACCTCAATGACGTGACCGTCGATGATCCGACGGTCCGGGTGCTGGGCACCCGTGATCTGCAGGCGGGGATGGTCCTGCGGCGCAACCTCAATGCCGACAACGGCATGCTGCTGCTCAATGCCGGCAAGGTGATCAGCGAGCCGCTGGTCCAGAAGCTGATTGCCTTTGAGGCCATGGAAGGGGGGCACTACAGCATTTTTGTCAGCGTGCCTGAAGCCCCAGGGCCGTCTCTGGACATCGGGCACTGATCGCCGCTCTTGATCTGTGCCCGGTTGTTCCGTCATCTTTCGCACCGCGCGCCGCCCCAGGCCCTGGCGCAGCGTCCCGCTGGCGCCTCGGCCGACGCTCGCTCGGCGGTCGTCGCGCCTGGCCGGCTTTGCCGGGGCACGGCGCGGCGAATGTCATGTTCCTGCAACCCCGGCATGCCAAGAAAGTGAAGCTGTGTGCCAGCAGCTGCACCCCGATGGCGTGGCCAGGACAATCCGATATCCCTAGGAGAGGTAACGATGAGAAAGTTTTTTGCCCTGATGGCAGCCTTGGTGCTGACCCTGGGGATGGTGGGCATCAGCGACGCGCGTCAGCCCAAACAGCAGCGCGAGTCGGTGGCGGGGGCTTTTGACTACTACCTGCTGGCTTTGTCCTGGTCACCGACCTTTTGCCTGATGCATCCGGAGAACGAACAGTGCTCGGGCAAGGGCTATGGGTTTGTCCTCCACGGCCTGTGGCCGCAATACGCCAAGGGCGGCTGGCCCCAGTCCTGCCCACCCTTGACCCCGCTGACGCAGGAGGAGCGGGCCAAGGGACTGACCCTGTTTCCCACCGCCAAACTGATGAACCACGAATGGACCAAGCACGGCACCTGCAGTGGCCTGGGGGGCATGGGTTACCTGGATGCGACGGACAAGGCCCTGGCGACGGTGCAGATACCGCAAGCGCTGCAGCCTTCGACCGCGGTGCGTTACTTTGAAGCCACGCAGATTGCCCAGCAGTTTCGCCAGAGCAACCCGGGGATCGCCGAAAACGGCATCGCCATTCTCTGCAGCGGCCCCGAGCTTTCCGAAGTCCGGGTCTGCCTGACCAAGGATCTGGACTTTGGCGCGTGCGGCAAAGGCGTTAAAAACCAGTGTCGCGCCGGCCAGATCCGTATCCCGCCGATCCGCTGAAAGCGTCCGCGCGCCGCGCTGATCGGCGCCGACGGGGCATCGAGATTGTCGTGCCCCCACTTCTGTAGGAGCCGGCTTGCCGGCGAAGAGGTCCTCGAACCTTGCACCGGGCTTGAGGACGCTTTCGCTGGCACGCCAGCTCCTACGGGCCACAGGCACGTCAATTCCGATGCTCCGTAGGACAAGCCCTTCAGGGCAGGTCGGCCAACAGGTTTTGCAGGTGTACGGCGGTGGCGGCGCTGCAATCCTGCATCGGTGCCCGCAGGTGTGGCTCGATCAGTCCCTGATGGGCCAGCAAGGCTTTCACGGGCGCCGGGTTGGGCTCGGCGAACAGCGCCTGAATCAACGGCACCAGTTGCCGGAAGGTGGTCCGCGCCGCATCCAGCTGCTGGTCCCGCACCTGGCGCTGCAACTGCACGAACAACTCCGGACGAATGTGCGCCGCCGCCGCAATGGCGCCGCTAGCCCCCAGGCACAGGGCGCTGAACAGTTGCAGGTCTTCACCGCACAACACCTCTACCGCGCCACTGGCCAGCAGCGCCAGGGTCTTGTCCAGGTTGCCGCCACAGTCCTTGACCGCTGCAATCCGCGGATGACGCACGATGTTGAGCAGGGTGTCCTTGTCCAGGTTGACCCCGGTGCGATAGGGAATGTCGTAGACGATCAGCGGCACGCTGGAGGCATCGGCGACGCTGTGGAAGAAGCTTTCCAGGGCCGCCTGGGAGGGGCGGATGTAATAGGGCGCAGGCACCAGCAGGGCCGCCACCGGGCGCTTGAGGATTTCCGTTTGCAGGCTCAGCAGCGATTTCAGGTTGTTGCCTGCCAGGCCCATGATGACTCGCCCGGCGGGGGCCTGTTCGAGCACGGCGTCGAGTACCGCCAGTTGTTCGTCCTTGTCCAGGGCCGCGGCTTCGCCGGTGGTGCCGCAGACCACCAGCCCGGCCACGCCGCTTTCCAGCAGATGGGCGCTCAGGCGCCGCAGGGCGGCAAAGTCGATGGCGCCATTGTGAAAGGGCGTGACGATGGGGACCCAGATTCCTTGAAACGATGACATGCGTGTTCTCCTGATGGTTGACCGTCGGGTCGTCGTCAGAAGAGTAGAAGGGCGTTAAGCAGGGGGCGGGTGTCCGTAGCGCTTGATGTCCTGTCAGCTCATCTGACGGGACACAGCGCCCCGGTCACATGAGCGACTGTTTCTTCGATTTAGAGTTGCAAGCCACCCAGGCTCCGGCCTTGGCCAGCAGGCCAATGGCGCGAGAATCGAGGGTAAGGGCTTGGGACATGGCTGGGGCAGACTCTGAAATCAGGCGCACAGTTTTAAAAGCCGGCGCGGGGTTTGTCAATCCTCGAACAGGGCTCGGTTGACTGGCTGCTGCCACGCCGGGTCAAGGCGGGTTCTGCGCGGGTCACAGGGTCTTGACGGCGCGGCCGATGAACTGCACGGGGCCGGTAGGCCTGCCAACCGCCGAGCCTTGGCGATCTTCCAGGGTCAGTTCGAACAATTGGTTGGTCTGCAGGGGCGGCAGGTGATCAAGCGGCACACGCAACGGCTGGCCGGGCTTGACCAGCCCAAGAGACACCGGGCCCTTCCAGTCGTCGGCCTTGGTCCAGAACTCCAGGGCCTTGTCCGCCGGAACCTCGATGCTGCCCAGTGGAATCAACTGCAACTCCCGGGTGTCATTGGCTTGCACCACCCAGCCGGGTGATTTGTCCTGAGGGGCTACCAGCACCACCAGGTAACTGGGAGGGGCATCGGGGCGCAGCATCAGCAGGCTGGCCAACAGGACACTGGCGGCCAGGCCGGCCGCGGCCAATCCGCGCCACAGCGCCAGAGGGTTGAAGCGCCTGGCGCTACTTGCGGCCGAGACCGGGTCAGGTTCAGCCAGTTGCTCCAGGCTGCGTTCTATACGCCGCCAAAGCCAGGGCGACGGCGTGACGGGAGCGGCCAAAGCGGTGAGGGGATGCAGGCGCTGTTCCCAGCTTTGCACGGCGCTACGCAGGGCGGGGTCATGGGGCAGGCGCTGTTCGAGCAGGCGACGTTGTTCGGCGTCCAGGGTGCCCAGGACATATTCACTGGCCAGGGCCTGGAGCGTGGGATCGCTGTCGTCCCGTTGACCGATATTCATCCCAGGCACTCCCGTAAAGCACTGAGACTGCGCTTGATCCAGGCTTTGACCGTCCCCAGCGGGGTGGTCGTTCTGGCGGCAATCTCCATGTGTGAATAGCCGTCCAGATAGGCCAGCAGGAGACACTCGCGGCGCTGTGAGGGCAATTGCCCCAGGCAATGCTGAAGACGTCCGGCATCAGCCAGCACGGTGACCGCCTCTGTGTTCATGGCCAGCCCGTCAAGGGTGTCCAGGTGGTCTGCATAAGGTTCTTCAATAGGCACCTCACGGCCATGGCGGCGCAGGAAATTCAGCGCCAGATGCCGGGTGATGCTGAACATCCAGCCGCGGGCACTGCCCCGTTCGGGGTCGAAACTGCTTGCGCCTTGCCAGATTCGGATAAAGGCGTCGTGCAGGATGTCTTCGGCCAGGGCCGTGTCGCGTACCAGGCGTTTGGCGACGCCGAGCAAGCGCGGCCCTTCCTCGTGATAAAGGGCTTCCAGAGCCTGGCGCTCACCTCGGGCACAAGCGGCGATGCAGCCTGCGTGGTCAAACAGGGGTTCGGGTAGAGACAAGGGCATTTACCTGCGACAGATGACAGCCACCGCCACCCAAGCGGTGCAGTGGCTGTCAGCAGCGTAGACCAGTTGCCAATGCCTGGCCTTGCATCTTGGGTGGCGAATCAGCGGGCCGCCCAGAAGATGTAGTCCGCCTGGTACTTCACTGTTTCACGGGTGCCCTTGTTAGCGGCGGTGCACGCGCTGCTGGGGGCCACGCCACCCTTGAGGGCCACTCGCTGAATGTAACTGACGCCGCTCATCAGCCCCTTGCCTTCGGCCGGATTGGCCTTGACCAGCTGATAGGGCAGGTTGCCGGCGCTGGACGGCGCCACGGCGACCTGGGTCCCGGTGATCTTCGAACCGTCCTTGGCCTGCCAGGTGGCTGGTGGGCCGAAGTAGTCACCCAGCACTTTACCGCTGCGATCGCTGAGCACCGCCTTGGGGCCGACGAAGACCCATTCGGTCTCGCCCGGTGCATTGGCCTTGTCCCGGCACTCGTAGGTGATTTCACCGGTGCCCACGGTTTCCAGGGCAACTTTGTGGCCCTCCGGCACCTTGATGCTGTCGGGCAATGCGCTCTGCGCCTGGGCCGCAGGCAGGGCGCCCAGGCAGGCGATGGTCAAGGTTGCGCTGAGGCAGAGAAGACGTTGTTTGGCGTGCATGGTGGCTCTCCATTGGGGATCGGTTCGGCAGTTTTCAGGACTGCTATGGGTACTACCCCTGAGCGACGTATCTGGATGCAGCGCCGAGAAAAAATATTCAGCGCAGCGGCATATCACCCGCTGCGGGTCATCCGGTGATCCTGGGCGTTGAGCCGGTACAGCAGGCTCGGTGGCTGCCCGGGAAAGTCCTCCAGCTCGCCGTCCAGCGTCATCCCCAGGCGTTCCAGGGCCCGCCTGGACGGCAGGTTGTCGGGCCGCACCAGGCCGGTGACCCGGGGCGCCAGCAGTTCGCCGAAGGCCAGTTGCAGGGCCGCCTGGGCCATCTCGTTGGCGAAACCCTGGCCCCAGGCTTCGGGGGTGAAGCGAAAGTACAGGTTCAGCCCGGCCTCCTGCCCGAAGTGCGCCCGCATGAGTCCGCCAAAGCCGATGATCTGTTGCGGTGCGTCCAGCCGGGCGATTGCCCAGTAGCCAAAGCCGTACTGCTGCCAATGGGCAATCCAGCTGTGCAGCCGGTCGCTGGTGGCTTCGGCGCTGTCGGGGCCGCAGGGGTTGAAGCGGTGGGTCTGCGGGTCGCCGTGGATGGCGCAGGCCTGCGGTAGGTCGTCCAGGGTCGGTGGACGTAACAGCAGGCGTGTGGTGCGGGTGATGGACGACAACATGGACGAGGCTCTTTGCTTCAGATGAGATGGAGCGCCAGGTGGCAGGTGGTGGTCAGGCCTGTGCGGGTGGCCCCGGAGAAGGTAGGTGATCACCCCGGACTTTTCCATTGTCGTCAGGGCGCGCTGGTTGAAGCCGCGAGCAGGGCCCAGCCTGCGCAACGAACCGCTTGCCGCCGCTGCGGCGTCAGCCTGGCCAACGGTACAGGCTGGCGGGATAGCCCTGGGCGATGATCGGTGTCGGGGTTTGCCCCGGCAGCATGGCCTGCCAGAAATCCCGGGCGGGCAGGTTGGCGCTGAAGTGCATCACCTGCCAGGGCCCCTTGTAGTGCTCGAACAGTTGTTGCGTCACCTGCCGGCCGACGCCCTGGCGGCGCAGCCGTCGAGCGATGAACAGGTAGCCGAGGTTGTACCGCGCATCGCTGTCGCAGCGTTGCTGGTCGACGACGGCAAAGCCGGTCAGTTCCCCCGCCACCAGGATCAGCCAGGGATGGGTGGCCGGGTGGCGCCAGTAGTCGTCCAGGGCCTGGATGGCGTACAGCCCCTGGGCGGCGAATTTGAGTGGCAGCCACTGACTGAGCTCATAGAGATAGAACTGCATGAGGTTTTCCAGGCAGGGCCAGTCGTCGCGAGCGGCCGGGCGCAGTTCAAGATGGTCCATCAAGGGCGACTCCAGCCCCGATCGGTCCGAGGCGCAACGGGTGGTGGTGAAAAATGGGGAGTGGTTAAAGGGAATCTGCCACTGATCAATGCGCGCGTGAAGGTTTCGACGAGTTTGTTTTTCATAGGCGGAAGATGGAGTTTGCAGCGGCACTGGGTATTTTGGAAATAATGCTTCTCAATAATTAGAAAGTTAGCTTCCTATGTTTGGGGCGAATATTGATGTACATCACAAAAGTCTTTAATTCGGCACGTTCAAGTGGGGTGGTGTGATGATTTTTTTGCACTCTGATCAATGCTCGAACCTAGACTTAAGTCGACTGGATCGATAGTGGCCATTTGCAATAATTGACTTGGCTCTGGAAAGTTCTGCGGGTAAGCAGAGGAAGTCTTCAGGTCATCGCAGGATGCGGAAGTTGTTGTTTGATAGTGAATGGCAATTGAATACTTTCCTGCGAGGCATTTCAGAATGAGAAACAATCTTCCTGTGACCCAGCGCGAGCTGGTGTTTCCTGCGGAACAGCGGCTGATTTCCGCCACCGATGTTCACGGCAAGATCACTTACTGCAATGACGAGTTTGTCGCGGTCAGTGGTTTCAGTCGGGAAGAGCTGATCGGCAGCCCGCACAATATCGTGCGCCATCCGGACATGCCCGAAGCGGTGTTCGCGCACATGTGGTCCTACCTCAAGGACGGCAAGAGCTGGATGGGCATCGTCAAGAATCGCAGCAACAACGGCGATCACTACTGGGTCAACGCCTATGTCACGCCCATTTTCAGCAAGGGCGTGATCGCCGGCTACGAGTCGGTGCGGGTCAAGCCCGAACGTGAACAGGTGGAGCGCGCCAGCGCCCTGTATCAACGTATGCGCAGCGACAACCTGGCCTTGCCCTGGAGCTACCGGGTGGCCAGTGTCTGCGGCTTTGCCTGGCCGCCGCTGCTGGCCCTGGCGGCCACGGCCGGGGCCTACTGGCTGGGTGGCCCCTGGGCTGCGCTGGGGGCGGCGGTTCCCGGTTATTTCGCGGTCCAGGGGTATGCCTTCTATCGCGCGCGGCAGATGTTGCAACGCATCAGTTCGGTGTCCCTGGGCAGCTTTGACAGCGAGCTGATCGCGCGCACCTACACCGATGAACACGGCCCGGTCGCACAGTTGCAGATGATCCTGATCAGCGAATCGGCGAAAATCCGCACCGCCCTCAGCCGGCTTGGCGACTACGCCAATCAGGCGGCGTCCCTGGCCTCTACCAGCCAGAGCCTGTCCAAGCAGGCGGAAACGGCCCTGGGCAAACAGCGCGATGAAGCGGACATGGCCGCCACAGCCATGAACCAGATGGCCTCGTCGATTTCCGAAGTCTCGGTGCATATCCACGACACCGCCTCGGCCGCCGATCAGGTCAACAACCTGACCCAGGTAGGTTCCCAGGAAGCCCAGAAAACCCGGGTGGTGATCGAGAAGCTGGCGGACACCGTGGATGCGGTCAGCCATTCTGTGGAAGGCCTGGCCGAGGAAACCCAGTCCATCCAGCAGGCGGCGAACATGATCCGTTCCATTGCGGAACAGACCAATCTGCTGGCCCTCAATGCGGCGATCGAGGCAGCCCGTGCCGGCGAGCAGGGCCGTGGTTTTGCGGTGGTGGCCGACGAGGTGCGGGCCCTAGCCTCCAAGACCCGGGAGTCCACGCAGAGCATCCAGCGCATCATCATCACCTTGCAGGAAGTAGCCAGCCAGGCAGTGGAGGTGGCCCGCCAGGGCAGCATCGAGGCGCGTTCCGGGGTGGCCCAGGTGATCAGTACCCAGGAAGCCCTGAATGGCATCAACTCGGCGGTGGAGCGCATTCACCAGATGAGCCAGCAAATGGCCGCCGCGTCTGAGCAGCAAGCCCATGTGGCCGAGGAAATATCCGAGCAGATCACCAATATTGCCCGCGTCTCTGACCAGAACGCCGACATCGCCGTGCACTCCTCTTCAGTAGGCGGTGATCTGGAAACTACTGCTCATGAACTTAATGCCTTGGTGACCCGTTTCAACAATTGATCGCCAACGGCAATCAGAAACTTTTGTTAATCGCCAATTGATCAAGTTGATCAGGGCAGGGGGTTCGTATGTCCAGAGTGATAGGAGCGGTAAACAGCCGTACTCAGTTGGCAGGGCCGAATCGTCTGGAACTATTATTATTTCGTTTTAATTAGTTGCAGTTGTATGGCATCAACCTGTTAAAAGTTAGGCTCTGTCCGAACAGTTTTGAGACGAAGGTCAGGGGCAGAGCGTCAATGCCCGACATTGATTACTTGATTGAAGTGAGAGCCATGCCAATGTCTGAGCTCAGTTATCAGCAAGCCTTGATGCTGTACCTCTCTGAACGTCCGGAGCTCGTTGCCCGGCTGGGGCTCGGGCGACCCTCGGGCCACTGCTGGCAGCCCGGGGACTTGAGCGATTGGCAGCTCCAGCAGGCCGGTCTCCTGTTTGACGAAGAAGCCCAGCTGCGTGGCATCGGCACCTGGGAGTTGGCCCTGTCGTTCGTTGCTCGAACGCCCCAGGAACTGAGCCAGATGACCCTCCACGCGCATCGGGAAATCGCCGAGATGGTGGACATGGAGTGGGAGCAGTACTGCGCGCTGAATCATTTGCAGCACTAGCAGAGCCTGAGGGCAATTTTCTTCAATACCGGCTGGGTGCCTTGGCCTAACTTGTCCCGCAGTTGTTCCGACCAAGACAAGAGAGGCAAGCAATGAGCGTAGTGTTTTCCATGGCGGCCTTTGCCCTGGCCGCTTCTATCACCCCGGGGCCGGTGAACATCGTGGCCCTGGGCAGTGGCGCACGGTTCGGCTTCAGGGCCAGTTTGCGCCACGTGGCCGGGGCCACCCTGGGGTTTGTCCTGTTGCTGGTGCTGATTGGCCTGGGGTTGCACGAACTGCTGCGCCAGTGGCCGCTGCTGACCCAGGGCATTCGCCTGTTCGGCGTGGCCTTCCTGTTGTACATGGCCTGGAAGCTGGCCCGGGACGATGGTCGCCTGGATGCCGACGCTGCAGCCCGGGCGCCGTCGGCCTGGTACGGCGCGCTGATGCAGTGGCTCAATCCCAAGGCCTGGCTGGCCTGCGTGGCCGGGATGGGCGCTTTTGCCGCCGACGGGGACGTGGGCCTGGTGTGGTTGTTCGCCGGGTTGTATTTGCTGATCTGCTACCTGTCGATTGCCTGCTGGGCCTATGCCGGCAGTTGCTTGCGGCACTACCTGAGCAACCCGGCGCAGATGCGTCTGTTCAACCGCTGCATGGCCGCGTTGCTGGCTGTCAGCGCTGCCTATCTGTGGGTCTAGCGTTGGCCGCGGTATTGACCGGGAGTGGCCGCCAGATGCTGTTTGAAGGCCCGCTGGAAATGCGCCTGATCGGCAAAGCCGGCCTCCAGTGCCACCTCGGCGATGGGCGCGCCGCTGCGCAGGCGAGCCTGGGCAAACTGCACCCGCTGGTTGACCAGGAAGGCGTGGGGCGGCATGCCGAATTGCTGCTTGAAGGCGCGGATCAGGTAGGACGGGGAAAGCTCGGCGACCCGGCAGATATCGTCTAGTCCCAGCGTTTCGGTGCAGTGCTGACGGATGTACTGCGCCGCTTGCAGCAGCTTTTCATTACTGACCCGTGGCGGCCGCTCGGCGGGGTTCAGGCGTTGCTGCAAGTCGCTGAAGAAGATCACCGCGCAGCTGTGCTTGTGCAGGGGCTCGGCGTCGGGGTCCACCAGGGTCCGGTACAACTGCTCAAATTCGGCGAAGAGCTGGGGGTCCTGGCTGTGGGTTGTGCTGAAGGGACGAAAGTCCAGCTCCGGGCTGAAGCCCAGTTCGTGCTGCAGGGCGGTGAGCCAGGGTGTATCGACGTACAGCATGCGATAGGACCAGGGCTGGTCGTCGATGGGGTTGCAGGCATGCACCACCCCGGGGTTCATCAGCACCACGGTGCCGGCGCTGACCCGCCAGCGGGATTGCCCGCTGAGGTAGGTGCTCTGGCCGGCGGTGATACTGCCGATGGAGAACTGTTCATGGGCGTGGCGGCTGTAGCAGACCTTGCGGCCATCGGCGATGGCGCGGGCCTCGATGAACGGCAAGGCCGGATCGCGCCAGAACTGCGGCGCCTGGTCGGGGGGCAGGGCAGGTTTCATCCTGAAGGTTCCATCAGCGGGAGCTGACGCGAGTGTATTAGCTCTTGCCGTCAAAGGCCCGTTGCAGTTGGTCGATATCGATTTTTTTCATCCCCAGCAGGGCCTGCATCACCCGTTGCGAGCGGCTTGGGTCGGTGGCGCACATCATCTGCGCCTTGTAGTCGAACCACAGGCAGGGGGTGATGGTTTGAATGCGCTGCATGGTGTCGGTCCTCTGCGGGTTGATCACGCTGGAACGTAGTCAACCCGGCACAGGGGCGGTGCACCGCAGATCGGCTGCCGGGCGCGGCCTCAGAAGTCCCAGCGGGTGGTCAGTTGCAGGCTGCGGGGTTCACCGTAGAAACCGGTGCCGAAGTTGCCCAGGCCCGTGTAGTACTGCTTGTCGAACAGGTTCTTCACATTCAGGGTCGAGCTCAGGTGCGAGTTGAACTGGTAGCGGGCCATGGCATCCACCAGGTAGTAGCTGTCCTGGGTGATGCGTGAATCGTGTCCGCCATTGACCGGATCGTTGGGATCGGGCTGGAACACCTTGCCGAAGAAATCGCTCTGCCAGTTGACCCCGCCCCCTAGCGTCAGGCGTTCCCAGGCCCCGGACAGGCGATACGTGGTGAACAGCCGGGCCACCTGTTGTGGCGCGGTGGTTTGCAGGACCGAGCCGTAGACATAGTCGTTGTTGGCGTCGCGGGTGTGGTTGTAGCTGTAGCCGGCGGACAGGTTCCAGCCTTCGCGCAGCTCGCCGGCCACCTCGACCTCGAAGCCTTTGGTGGTGGAACCCTCGATCGGCTTGTAGATGCCCTCGGTGCTCCAGCCGCTGACCAGTTGCGCGACGTTGTCCTGCTCGATGCGGAACACCGCGAAGCTGGCATTGACCCGGCCGTCCAGGTACTCGGCCTTGATCCCCGCCTCATAGCTGTCGCCTTCCACCGGGTCGAGCAGTTTGCCGCTGACGTCCTTGCTCATCTGCGGCTGGTAGATGTTGGTGTAGCTGGTGTAGACCGAGTAGGTGTCATTCAGGTCATAGATCAGCCCGGCATAGGGGGTGACCACACCTGTTTGCTGATAGCGCAGGCGTACGTCGGCCCTGGTTGGATCGATGTAGTGGGTGTTGTCGATGCCCTTGAAGTCGCTGACCCGGGTGCCGAGGATCACCGCCAGCTCGTCGGTGGGCTTGAGCCGGGTGGCCAGGTAGGCGCCGGTCTGGCGCTGGAGGATGTCGTTGTCGCCGATCTTCGGGATGTCCGGCTTGGCGAACTCGCCGCGCCACTGGTAAATGCTGCCGCCCACCGGCGGGTACACCGAGCCGTGGACCGGGATGTCCTGTTTGGCGTTCATCAGCATGAAACCGGCGATCAGCTCGTGCTCGCGGCCGAACAGGCTGAAGGGCCCATGCAGGTTGATGTCCAGGTTGTCTTGAATCTGCTCGCCCTTGAACTTGCCCATGTACATGAACATGCCGTCGCCGGTGGTCGGGTTCGGATTGCCGCCGCTGGCGGAGCCCAACAGGGTGTCGTGCTGGCGGCGCAGGCGGTCGTAGCTGACCTTCAGGGTCCAGTCATGGGCCAGTTGCTGTTCCAGGGAAGTGAACAGGGTCTGGTTGTTGAAGTCGCGGCGGCTCCAGTCGGTGGCCGGGTTGAACGAGCGCGAGAAGCGGGTGCGCGAGCCGTCGCTGAAGTACATCGGGAAGCCGGTCCAGGTGGCGCCCCGGGAGCGGGTGTTCTGCTGGTCCAGGCCCACCGTCAGCAAGGTGTCCGGGGTCAGGTCGGCTTCGAGAATGCCGTAGGCGATGTCCTTGGTGTTCTGGTAGTGATCCAGGTACGAGCTGCGGTCCTGATAGACCCCGACAAAGCGCCCGCGCAGGTTGCCGCTTTCGGTCAGCGGGCCTGAGATATCGCCTTCGCTGCGGTAGTTGTCCCAGGAGCCGACGGTGCCGGTGACCGAAGCCTTGAACTCACGGGTCGGGCGTTTGCGGATCAGGTTGACGGTGGCCGACGGGTCGCCGGAGCCGGTCATCAGGCCGGTGGCGCCCTTGATGATCTCCACCCGGTCGAAGGTCGCCATGTCGGTGCTGGTGGTGCCGTAGTCGTAGACCCCGTCGTAGGTGGTGTTGACGCCGTCGTACTGGAAGTTGGTGATGGGCATGCCGCGGCTGGAGAACTCCCAGCGCTCGCTGTCGTAGTTCTGCACGCTGACCCCGGGGGCCCGGCGCAGGGTGTCGGCAATGCTGCTGGTGCCCTGGTCGTCCATCTGCTGGCGGGTGATCACGGTCACCGATTGCGGGGTTTCCCGCAGCGACAGGTTGAGGCCGGTGGCCGAGGCGCTGGCGCCGGTGGTGTAGAGGTGGCTGTCCTCGGTGACGGCGCCCAGGCCCTGGGCCGAGACCTGGGTGGTGCCCAGTTGCAGCGGGCCGCTGTGGGCCGGGAGAGCTTGCAGCACATAGCCGCCGCTGACGGCCTGGGCTTGCAGGCCGCTGCCTTGCAGCAACTGTTGCAGGGCTTGCTCGACGCTGTAGCGGCCCCGCAGACCGGGACTCTGCTTGCCGGCGGCGAGGTCATTGTGGCCGGCGACAAAGACTGTGCTCTGTTCGGCGAAGCGATTGAGCACGGTGACCAGCGGGCCGGGGCCGATGTTGTAGGTCTGGCGCTGGCTGTCCGCTTGTTGGCTGGTGGGGTTTTCGGCGGCCTGGGCCCAGGGCGCGGGCAGGCACAGAAGGGCGCTGCACAGGGTCAGGGGACGCAGGGACAGGCGCAGGCGGGGACGGCTGGGGGTTGGCATGAGGTTCCCTTGTGGATCGGTAATGTGAGAGCTGTTACCGGGTTAACCGAACCAGAAAGACAAAAGGGAACCGCAACCTGAAAAAAAAGCTCACCGCGTGTTCAGGCCCGGGGTTCAAGGGTCACCCACCAGGAGGCCAGACGCTTGACGCGCACCGGCAGGGCAGCCTCCAGCAGCGCCAGGGCCTGGTCGGAGTCGTGCAGGGGAAAGGCCCCCATCACCGGCAGGCGGCCAATGGCCGGGTCACAGCCCAGGTGTCCCGGACGATAGCGTCCCAACTCATCGAGCAGGTGCTCCAGCGGCAGGTTGTCGGCCAGCAACAGGCCGCGGCTCCAGGCCTCGCGGGCCGCGCTGGCGCCCAGCAGCGGGCCCAGTGCGCGGGCGTCGAAGGCCAGTTGCTGGCCGGCGTTGACCACCTGCACCTGGCCCCCTTCGGCGTTGCGTACTTGCACGGCCCCGGCGTAGACATTGAGCAGGGTGCGTTGCCCGTCCCGGCGCACGCTGAAGCGAGTGCCCAGGGCCTGCAGCCGTCCGTGTTCGGTGTCCACCAGGAAGGGGCGCTGCGGGTCCTTGGCGGTGTCGATGAGGATTTCTCCCTGGTGCAGCAGCAACAGCCGCTCCAGGGCGCTGTAGCGCACATCCAGCGCACTCAGGGCATTGAGCCAGAGGTGAGTGCCATCGCTGAGGCGGGCATCGCGCACTTCCCCGGTGCCGGTGGCGAAGTCCGCCCGCCAACGGCCCAGTGCCTGGGGCAGCGCTGTACCGCGCCAGGTGCCCCAGCCCAGGCCGATCAACAACAGGCCGCCGAGCACCTGGCGCCGCGCCAGCGCCGGGCGCCGGTCACCGCGCAAGGCCTGGCCGGCGGCTTGCTGGGCTGCGGCGTCCTGCAACGGCAGCAGGCGCTGGCTGACCCGCTGCACATAACCCCAGGCCTGGCGGTGTTCCGGGGTCTGCTCGAACCAGGCCTGCCAGTGACGACGCTGTTCGTCGCTGACGGCTTCGTCCTGGAGTTGCACGTACCAATGGGCGGCCTGTTGCAGGCTGGCGTGGCTCAACCGGTTGCCGGTGTGTTCGCTCATGGCGTTCTACTCCACCAGCAGGCCATCGAGTTCGGCCTCCAGCAGTGCGCAATGCACCAGGGCCTGGGCCAGGTATTTCTTCACCATGCGCTCGCAGACGCCCAGCTCGATGGCAATCTCTCTGTAGGGGCGCCCGTGCAGTTGCGCCAGGATAAAGGCCTCGCGCACCCGCTGGGGCAGGCGGCCGAGCATGGCGTCCACTTCGTGCAGGGTCTCGACGATGATCGCCCGTTGCTCCGGGGACGGTTGCACCGCCTGGGGCCGCGCCGCCAGGGCCTGGAGCCACGCCTGTTCCAGTTGCCGGCGGCGCCAGTGATCGATGCACAGGCCTCGGGCAATGGTGGCCAGATAGGAACGTTGCTGGACCTCGCCATCGAGCTGGGGTGGACGCTTGAGCACACGGACGAAGATCTCGTGGGCCAGGTCGGCGGCATCCCAGGCATGGTTCAGGCGCCGCCGCAGCAACTCGTAGAGCCAGCGGTGATGGGCGTCGTAGAGGTGGTGGACCACAGCGGGGCTGGCGGGTGGCGTCGAGGGCAAGGGCGTGGTCCGGTGACAGGCTGGGCTGTAAATGGGAATTGATCGCGATTAAAGCAAAAGCCCGAATGCCCTGCAAATGATATCGATTCGCCGTTGTGCGGCTGCCGATCAGGCCCGAACCTTGGAAAAAGACATCAAGTCTGGCGCCCGGGAGGCGATAAAACACTCAGGCCCCCTGTATTCAATGCTTGCTGGCAGGGGTTTCTTCAGTGGTATCGTCGCTTGCATCCGATTGTCACGGCTGGGCTGTGCAACCCGCTTGCCAGGCTGTGACGGGGCCGTCTGCGGGGGGCGGGCATGCAGTGGCAGAGGGGAGAGGTTGATGCGGCAACCGAGGTTCAAGCTGTTTTTCACCCACCGCCTGGCGCTCCTGGCGGGCGCCGAGTCCTTGCGTTCGATACGTGAGGGGCTGCTCTGGCTGTTGCCCTGTCTGCTGGTTTCGGCGGTATTCCTGATACTGGCCCAATGCGCCCAGGCCCTGGGGGCTCCCAGTACCCTGGTGGACTTGCTGGCCGGGCTGCACAAGCGCATCAGTTCGATCATCCCCTTACTGGTGGCGGCGTCCATCGGCTACATGCTGGCGATCCAGTACCGCTTGCCCCAACTGCCGGTGGCCTTTCTCTGTCTGTCCCATGTGGTGATCGCCATCTACCTGCTGCGGGACTATCCGCTGGCGTCGGCGACGTTCGTGCTGTTCATTGCCATTGCCTCGCCTCTGGTCAATGTCCCGGTCATGGCCTGGCTGCATCGCCGACGCTGGACACGGCTGGTGGACGAGGGGCTGGTGGGGCACAACCTCAAGGGCACTATCAATATGGTGCTGCCGGGGGTGCTGACGTCCCTGGCGCTGGTGGCGGTGCTGCAGTCGCTGTTGCAGGTCCACGACTTTGCCTACGTGCAAGGCCCGATCGACATCGACAGCCTGGACTATCCCTACTTCAACGCGATCCTTTTGACCACGACTAACTCCCTGCTGTGGTTCTTCGGCATTCACGGCACCTACGCCATGCAGCCGTTGATGGAGGTGATGGATCAGGCGGTGGCCCTCAATGCCGCCGATCACGCTGCCGGACAGCCCCTGCGCTATGCCCTCAACAGTGGCTTGCTGGGCTGTTTCGCCTTTATTGGCGGCTCCGGCGGCTCCCTGGCCCTGGTGCTGGCGATCCTCGGTTTTTCCAAGAGCCGTTCCATGCGCCTGCTGGCGCTGGCGAGCCTGGCGCTGTCGCTGTTCAACGTCAACGAACTGCTGCTGTTCGGCCTGCCGATCATTCTCAACCCGCGCTTGCTGGTGCCGTTCATGCTGGTGCCCATGGTCAATGCCTGCCTGGCACTGCTGGTGGTGCAGCAGGGCTGGGTGAGCCCGGCGCTGGTCAGTGTGCCCTTTACCTCACCGGTGCTGCTCAATGCCTACCTGAGCACCCAGGGCGATTGGGGCGCGGTGCTCCTGCAACTGGTGCTGCTGGGCGTCGGTACGCTGATCTACACGCCTTATGTGCGCAGCATCCAGCGCCAGGGCGAAGGCAGCGAGCAGGTGTACCTGAAGGCCTTCGACGCCACCTTCCATGGCCTTGAGGAGCGGGGCCGGCTGTTGGAGCTGGACCCGATGGTGGCGGCCTACAAACAGGCGGCCCAGCAGTCCTTGCAACTGGCGCGGATCCAGCAGTTGAGCGGCTACGACTTCCACCTGGAGTATCAGCCCCAGGTGGCCAAGGGCAGTGGTCTGTGTACGGGGTGCGAGGCGCTGATCCGTGCCCGGGATGCCCAGGGGCAGGTCAAGTCGCCCTGGGAGCTGCTGCAATGGCTGGGGCAGGCCGGGCTGATGCCCGAGGTGGATTTCTGGGTGGCGTCCCAGGCGGTGCGCCAGCACCTGGCCTGGAGCAAGATCGGGTTCGAGTTGCCCATCACCATCAATATCTCCAGCGCCACCCTGGCCTCGGCGGAGCATGGCCGGCGCCTGCTGGAGATTCTGGCCCGGGCCCATGGCCAGGTGTCGGTGGAGATCACCGAGGACGCTCTGGTGGGGGATGCGCTGCTGACCCAGCAATGGATCGGTAAATTGCATGCCCTGGGCGCGCGGGTCTATATCGACGACTTCGGCACCGGCTTCTCGGCCTTGAGCTACCTGCATCAGTTTCCGGTGGACGGGATCAAGATCGACCGCAGCTTCGTCCTGGCCCAGCGCGAGCCCAAGGGTGCCCAGGTGCTCAACGGTCTGCTGCGTTTTTGCGAAACCCTCAAGCTCCAGGTGGTGGTCGAAGGGGTGGAGACCGGTGAGCAGCTGGATTTCTTGCAGTCCAGTTCGGAGTTGATCATCCAGGGCTGGTACTTCAGCAAGTCCTTGCCCGGGGAGCAGATTCCCGGTTTTGTCAGCCAGCGGGCGCGCAGTGCCCTGACGGCCAGCGAAGACTGAGTGGCGTCGTCAAGGGGGCGACCTGAAGGCCGGGCGATCCGGGCGTGGCAACGCTTGACCCAGCCAACGGGGAGCGATCCGCAGGCGTTGTTCCTCGACGCCCAGCAACAAGTGCAGCGGGCAAAACGCAGCTTGGGATTTGCGGTCATATTGACTTGACTGGTGTCTTAATGACCTTTTTTGCTCGTTGTCAAAAAGACTGTGCAAAGCGCAGGGCCGCGGTTTGCGGCAGATCTGGCGCTGGCATGAATCGTGATGGGGATGGGGCATATCGCCACTGATTGGCCGAGGAGCTCCATGATGATCCGCTACTGCAATTGGCCACTGTCTGTCCTGATTTCGGGGAGGGCGGCCTGTGTCTTTGCCTGAACGTTGGCGGCAATGGACCGCACAGCCATTGTGGAGCCTGGGCTTCCGGCCGTTTTTCCTGGCGGGAGCCGCCTTTGCCTGCCTGGCCCTGCTGGGCTGGGGGCTGTGGCTGCACGGCGCCCTGAGTGGCCTGCAACCGGTGGCCGGGATGCTGGCATGGCACCGTCACGAAATGCTCTTTGGCTTCGCGGTGGCGATCATTGCCGGATTCCTGCTCACGGCGGTGGCCAACTGGACCGGCCGCCCGGGCCTGAGCCGCACCCCGCTGCTGTTGCTGTGGCTGGTTTGGCTGGCGGGGCGCCTGGCTTGGTGGCTGCCGCTGCCGGTCCCGCTGTTCCTCGGCGTGCAGTTGGCCTTCATACCGCTGCTGGTGGCCGTCATCGGGCGCGAGCTGTGGTGCGCCGGCAAGCGCGAGAATTACCCCATGGTCGTGGTGCTGGGGCTGCTGGCGCTGTTTCAGGGCCTGACCCTGTGGGGCCTGCTGGAGCACCAGGACAGCTGGCAGCGGCGTGGCGAACTGGGCGCCTTGTGGCTGGTGGCGACCTTGATGACGGTGATCGGCGGGCGGGTGATCGGTTTCTTCATCCAGCGCGGCCTGCAACTGCCGCCCGCGGCGCCGGCATCGCCCTGGCCGACCCGGGTGCTGCTGGTGGGCAGCCTGCTGGTGGCACTGTCCATGGCCCTGGGCGGCGGCGAGGCCCCGCACGGCTGGCTGGCGCCGGTGTTTGCCGTGCTGGCGGGCCTGCATGGCTGGCGCCTGTGGCGCTGGCACCAGCCGCGGCTGTGGCGCGTGCCGCTGCTCTGGTCGCTGTACCTGGCGTACCTGTGGCTGGCCCTGGCGACCCTGGGCATGGCGCTCTGGCACCTGGGCTGGGCCGTGCCGCAGAGCCTGGTGACCCATGCCCTGGCGGTGGGCGGCCTCGGCGGGCTGGTGCTGGGAATGATCGCCCGGGTCAGTCTTGGCCATAGCGGGCGGCCGCTGCAGGTGACCGGGGCCATGGCTGGTGCTTTCGCCTTGCTGTTCCTGGCGGCGGTGTGTCGGGTGCTGCTGGTGCCGTTCAGCAGTTTGGGGTTAGGGGGCTCGGCGGTGCTGGGGGCGCTGGCGTTTGCCCTGTTCGTTGGCGGATATGCGCGGATTCTGCTGACGCCACGGCGTTGACGCGCATCAAGTAGCGACATCGAGCCACATCGTTACCAGTAAGGCGGTGGTCAAACTGGACTACGCTTGCGGTCTTAGCCGCAAATGGAGTCAGCGATGTTGTACCCAAGCAAACCCAACAATGAGGCCCTGCGAATTCAGACCCTGCGCGAGCTGAATGTCCTCGATACTTCGCCGCAAGAGCGCTTCGACCGCCTGACCCGGCTGGCCAAGCGCCTGTTCAATGTGCCGATCGCCCTGGTCAGCCTGGTGGATAGCGACCGGCAATGGTTCAAGTCCTGTGTGGGGCTGAGCGCCACCGAGACTTCGCGGGATATTTCCTTCTGCGGCCACGCCATTCTCGGTGACCAGATTCTCACCGTCTGCGACGCCGAGCTGGACGAGCGTTTCCATGACAACCCGCTGGTCGTCGGCGAGCCGGGAATTCGTTTCTATGCCGGTTGCCCATTGACCGTGCCCAATGGCAGCAAGCTGGGCACTCTGTGCCTGATCGACGTCAAGCCCCGGGACTTGGACGATGAGGAGCGCGCCTTGCTGCGGGACCTGGCGCGCATGGCCGAGCAGGAGCTGGCAGCGGTACAGATGGCCAGCATGGATGAGATGACCCTGCTGTCCAATCGCCGCGGCTTCGAAGCCCTGGCCCGGCACGCCCTTGGGGTCTGCAAGCGCTTGAAGAAGCCGGCAACCCTGCTGTTTTTCGACCTCAACGAGTTCAAGCAGATCAACGACAACTACGGCCATGCCGAAGGCGACGGGGCATTGAAGACCTTTGCCGATGTGCTGCGCATTGCCTTTCGCGAGAGCGATGTGATTGGCCGCCTGGGCGGCGATGAGTTCGTGGCGCTGCTGAGCGCTGCCGATCACGTCGAGACTTCGGCGATCATGGCGCGCCTCGGTGAGCTCCTCAATGAACGCAACGCCACCCTGAAACGTGGCTACGACATCCGCTTCAGCGTCGGCCAGATCGAATACGACGCCGGACGCCATCCTGACATCGAGGCGTTGCTGGCGGACGCCGACAAGGCCATGTACCTGCACAAGCAGGCTGGCAAGCGGGCTCGCTGAGGGTTGCTGCCGCCAAGCCCTGTTCGGTGACGCGGGGCAGGGAAGGGCGTCAGTGGCAGGGCGCTATTGGCCGCGCTCCATCAGCGGTGGGCTATAGCTTTCCTCGATGTCGACCCCGGCCGCCCTGGCTCGGCTTTCAACTTCTGAGCGACGTTGCAGCCGTTCTTTCAAATGCGCAGGGAACAGGGTTCTCCATTGGGCTCTTTGTGCCTCTGCAAAGTCGCGGGTCCAGAACGTGTCCAGGGACATCAGGTTCAGGCTTATCAAGTAGACAGCGCTTTGCAGGGGGGCGCTTTTCGAGTCGTAGCGCAGGGCTCGGACATGCGCAATGTAGTTGCCGTGATAGAGATACCAGTCATAGAACCTGTTGTTGCCCAGCCACTGCTCAAGGCTCATCTCATGGTTGGCATCGAACAGCGGGTGGCTGAGTGGCTGGGTACCCAGGAGGCTTTCCTTCCAGTCCAGCTTGTGCAACTCGCCAGCGGCTATTCGGGGGTCGGAAGGGAAGTAGTATTTTTGCCATCCAGCGTTCTTCAACGTCCTGAGAAGGTTATAGACAAGCGCCTTGTTGGCCTTGTGAGTGCTGTTGTCCGGCAGCCCGCGAAGGTCGATGTTCAATGCCTGGATGGTGTTTGAGGTATTGCCATCAACGGCAATCAGCAGCCCGGCCACCTGATCCAGTTCAAGCGTGCCCTCGGGCTGGGCCAGGCTCAGGTCAAGGAGTGCTCCCTGACGATCCGCCTCATACCAACATAGGTTGACCGCATCCAGGCAGTCGGCGGTAAAGCTCACCGGGCTCTTTTCCAGGAACTCGGCAACCGGTGTGCCCAAGGGGATGTGCAGGCGTGCGACGCTGCTCTGGGTTTTATTCGGGGCTTTATCTTGAGTGTGGTCGCAGCCGGCTAGAAAAAGTACGAGCAACAGATAGCACCGCTTCATGTTCGGCCTTTCCAATGAGCGGGAGGGGGCAGGGTGGCGAGTGCGCAAGCCCCCTCGCCGCAGCCAGCAATCACTCGTCGAGGTTGCCCATGGCGGTGGTGTTGAAACCGCCGTCCACGTACATGATCTCGCCGCTGATGCCCGAGGCCAGGTCCGAGCAGAGGAAAGCGCCAGCGTTGCCGACTTCCTCGATGGTGACGTTGCGCCGCAGCGGGGTCTGGGCTTCGTTGGCCGCCAGCATCTTGCGGAAGTTCTTGATCCCCGAGGCAGCCAGGGTGCGGATCGGGCCGGCGGAGACGGCGTTGACCCGAGTGCCTTCCGGGCCCAGGGAACCGGCCAGGTAGCGCACGCCGGCTTCCAGCGAGGCCTTGGCCATGCCCATCACGTTGTAGTTGGGCATGGTGCGCTCGGCACCCAGGTAGGACAGGGTCAGCAGGCTGCCGTTGCGGCCCTTCATCAGCTCGCGACCGGCCTTGGCCAGGGCCACGAAGCTGTAGGCGCTGATGTCGTGAGCAATGCGAAAGCCTTCGCGGGTGGTGGCGTCGGTGAAGTCGCCTTCGAGTTGATCGCCCGGGGCGAAGCCCACGGAGTGGACGATGCAGTCCAGGCCGTCCCATTTCTTGCCCAGTTCGGTGAAGACCTGGGCGATCTGTTCGTCGCTGGCCACATCGCAAGGGAAGCACAGCTCGGCGCTGGAGCCCCAGCCGGCGGCGAACTCCTCGACCCGGCCCTTGAGTTTTTCGTTCTGATACGTGAAGGCCAGCTCGGCGCCTTCACGGTGCATGGCGGCGGCAATGCCGGAGGCGATCGACAGCTTGCTGGCGACACCGACGATCAGGACACGCTTCCCAGCGAGAAAACCCATAAGTAGCTACTCCTGTTGCAGGTTATTCGGCGCTTGCCGGAGCCAGGAAGGCGGCTTCCAGCAATTGCCGTGTGTACGGATGTTGTGGGACGGCAAAGATACTGCGCGCGTCACCCTGTTCCACCACCTGGCCGTGCTTGATCACCATCAACTGGTGGCTCAGGGCCTTGACCACCGCCAGGTCGTGGCTGATGAACAGGTAGGTCAGGTTGTACTTGCGTTGCAGGTTGCGCAGCAGTTCCACCACCTGGCGCTGCACGGTGCGGTCCAGGGCCGAGGTCGGCTCGTCCAGCAGGATCAGCCGCGGCTTGAGCACCAGGGCCCGGGCGATGGCGATGCGCTGACGCTGGCCACCGGAAAACTCATGGGGGTAGCGGTGCCGGGTGTCCGGGTCCAGGCCAACTTCCTTGAGCGCTTCGATGATCGCTTGTTCCTGCTCCTGTTCGCTGCCGATCTTGTGAATGCGCAAGCCTTCGCCAACGATCTGGCTCACGCTCATGCGCGGGCTGAGGCTGCCAAAGGGGTCCTGGAACACCACCTGCATTTCCCGCCGCAGCGGCCGCACCTGGTGCTGGGACAGGGCGTCCAGCTGCTGCCCCTCGAAACGAATGCCGCCCTGGCTGGCGATCAGGCGCAGGATCGCCAGGCCCAGGGTCGACTTGCCCGAGCCGCTTTCGCCGACGATGCCCAGGGTCTGGCCCTGGGGCAGGCTGAAGTGGATGCCGTCCACCGCCTTGACGTGATCCACGGTGCTGCGCAGCAAGCCTTTCTTGATCGGGAACCAGACCTTGAGGTTGTCCACTTCCAGCAACGGCGGGCCGATCGGGTTGTTCGCCGGGGTGCCGCTGGGCTCCGCGGCCAGCAATTCCCGGGTGTAGGGGTGCTGCGGCGCGCGGAACAGCTCCTCACAGGACGCCTGCTCGACGATGCAGCCCTTTTGCATGACGCAGACCCGGTGGGCAATGCGCCGTACCAGGTTCAGGTCGTGGCTGATCAGCAGCAAGGCCATGCCCAGGCGCGCCTGCAGTTCCTTGAGCAGTTCGAGGATCTTCAATTGCACGGTGACGTCCAGGGCGGTGGTCGGTTCGTCGGCGATCAGCAGCTCCGGTTCGTTGGCCAGGGCCATGGCGATCATCACCCGTTGCCGCTGGCCGCCGGACAGTTCGTGGGGCAGGGCCTTGAGGCGCTTGTGCGGCTCGGGAATGCCCACCAGTTCCAGCAGTTCCAGGGTGCGCTTGCTGGCGATCTTGCCGGTCAGGCCCTTGTGGATGCCCAGCACTTCGTTGATCTGTTTCTCGATGCTGTGCAGCGGGTTCAGCGAGGTCATAGGCTCCTGAAAGATCATGGCGATGCGGTTGCCGCGAATGTGGCGCAGGGTCTTCTCGTTCAGGGTCAGCAGGTCGTGCCCGGCGTACTGGATGCTGCCGGATGGGTGCTGGGCCAGGGGGTAGGGCAGAAGGCGCAGGATCGAGTGGGCGGTCACCGATTTGCCGGAGCCGCTTTCCCCCACCAGGGCCAGGGTTTCGCCGCGCTTGATGTCGAAGCTGATGCCTTCCACCACGCGCTGGCACTGGGCGCCGGCGACGAATTCCACCGCCAGGTCGCGGACTTCGATCAGAGTGTCCTGGGTCATGTCATTTCCTCGGGTCGAAGGCATCGCGGGCGGATTCGCCGATAAACACCAGCAGGCTGAGCATGAGCGCCAGCACGGCAAAGGCACTGATGCCCAGCCAGGGCGCCTGCAGGTTGGACTTGCCCTGGGCCACCAGTTCGCCCAGGGATGGCGCGCCGGGGGGCAGGCCGAAGCCGAGGAAGTCCAGGGCGGTGAGGGTGCCGATGGCGCCCGTGAGGATAAAGGGCATGAAGGTCATGGTGGAGACCATGGCGTTGGGCAGGATGTGGCGGAACATGATGGCGCCGTTCTGCATGCCCAGGGCCCGGGCCGCGCGCACGTATTCCAGGTTGCGCCCGCGCAGGAACTCGGCGCGCACCACGTCCACCAGGCTCATCCAGGAAAACAGCAGCATGATCCCCAGCAGCCACCAGAAGTTGGGCTGCACGAAGCTGGCCAGGATGATCAGCAGGTAGAGCACCGGCAGCCCGGACCAGATTTCCAGGAAGCGTTGCCCGGCCAGGTCCACCCAGCCGCCGTAGAAGCCCTGCAGGGCGCCGGCGATGACCCCGATGATCGAGCTGAGGATGGTCAGGGTCAGGGCGAACAGCACCGAGATGCGAAACCCGTAGATCACCCGGGCCAGCACATCGCGGCCCTGGTCGTCGGTGCCCAGCAGGTTGTCCGTCGACGGTGGCGCCGGGGCCGGCACCCGCAGGTCGTAGTTGATGCTCTGGTAGCTGTAGGGGATCGGCGCCCAGAGCACCCAGGCGTCCTTCTGTGCCAGCAGTTCGCGGATGTACGGGCTCTTGTAGTTGGCTTCCAGGGGGAATTCGCCGCCGAAGGTGGTTTCCGGGTAGCGCTTGAGGGCCGGGAAGTACCAGCCGCCTTCGTAGTGCACCACCAGCGGCTTGTCGTTGGCGATCAGTTCGGCGCCCAGGCTGAGGACGAACAGCACCAAAAACAGCCACAGCGACCACCAGCCGCGTTTGTTGGCCTTGAAGCGCTCGAAGCGCCGGCGATTGAGGGGGGACAGGTTCATCTCAATGCTCCCGGCTGTCGAAGTCGATGCGTGGGTCCACCAGGGTGTAGGTCAGGTCGCCGATCAGTTTCACCACCAGCCCCAGCAGGGTGAAGATGAACAGGGTGCCGAACACCACCGGGTAGTCGCGGTTGATCGCCGCCTCGAAGCTCATCAGGCCCAGGCCGTCGAGGGAGAAAATCACCTCCACCAACAGGGACCCGGTGAAGAAGATGCCGATGAAGGCCGAGGGGAAGCCGGCGATCACCAACAGCATGGCGTTGCGGAACACGTGACCGTAGAGTACCCGGCGCTGGGTCAGACCCTTGGCTTTGGCGGTGACCACGTACTGTTTGTTGATCTCGTCGAGGAAGCTGTTCTTGGTCAGCAGGGTCATGGTGGCGAAGTGGCCAATCACCAGGGCGGTGACCGGCAGCGCCAGGTGCCAGAAGTAATCGAGGATCTTGCGGCCCCAGCTCAGCTGGTCGAAGTCGTTGGAGGTCAGGCCGCGCAGGGGGAACCAGTTGAAATAGCTGCCGCCGGCGAACACCACGATCAGCAGGATGGCGAACAGGAAGGCCGGGATCGCGTAGCCGACGATGATCGCCGAGCTGGTCCAGACATCGAAGTGGCTACCGTGGCGGGTGGCCTTGGCGATCCCCAGGGGGATCGACACCAGGTACATGATCAGGGTGCTCCACAACCCGAGGGAGATGGACACCGGCATCTTTTCCTTGATCAGGTCCACCACCTTGGCATCGCGGAAGAAGCTGTTGCCGAAGTCCAGGGTGGCGTAGTTCTTGATCATGATCCACAGGCGTTCCGGCGCCGACTTGTCGAAGCCGTACATGTGCTCGATTTCCTTGATCAGCGCCGGGTCCAGGCCCTGGGCGCCACGGTAGCTGGAGCCGGCCACCGAGACTTCGGCGCCGCCGCCGGCGATGCGGCTGGTGGCGCCGTCGAAACCTTCGAGCTTGGCGATCATCTGCTCCACCGGCCCGCCGGGGGCGGCCTGGATGATCACGAAGTTGATCAGCAGGATGCCCAGCAGGGTAGGGATGATCAGCAGCAGTCGGCGAACGATATAGGCCAGCATGTCATTGCTCCCTGTCGGCTGTGGCCGCCTGGTCCGGGGCCGGTTCTACGGCAGGCTTGGCATCGGGTTTGATCCACCAGGTGTTGATGCCGATGTCGTACTTGGGCGCGACTTGCGGGTGGCCGATGTGATCCCAGTAGGCCACGCGCCAGGTCTTGATGTGCCAGTTGGGGATCACGTAGTAGCCCCATTGCAGGACCCGGTCCAGGGCCCGGGCGTGGGCCACCAGGCTGGCGCGCGAATCGGCGTTGATCAGGCTTTCCACCAGGGTGTCGATGGCCGGGTCCTTGAGGCCGATGTAGTTGCGGCTGCCGGGCTTGTCGGCGCTGGAGGACATCCAGAACTCGCGCTGCTCGTTACCTGGGGAGTTGGACTGGGGAAAGCTGCCGACGATCATGTCGAAGTCCCGCGAGCGCACCCGGGTGATGTACTGGGACACGTCGACCCGGCGGATCACCAGGTCGATGCCCAGGTCGGCCAGGTTGCGCTTGAACGGCAGCAGCACCCGCTCGAACTCGGTCTGGGCCAGGAGGAACTCGATCACCACCGGTTTGCCCTGGGCGTCCACCATCTTGTCGTCGACGATGCGCCAGCCGGCTTCCTGCAGCAGTTGATAGGCCTGGCGCTGCTGGGCGCGGATCATGCCGCTGCCGTCGCACACCGAAGGCGAGAAGGCCTGGTCGAACACCTGGGGCGGGATCTTGCCCCGCAGCGGTTCGAGAATCGCCAGCTCCTCCGGGCCCGGCAGGCCGGTGGCGGCCATCTCCGAGTTCTCGAAGTAACTGCGGGTGCGGGTGTAGGCGCCGTTGAACAGCTGCTTGTTGCTCCATTCAAAATCCAGCAGCAGGCTCAGGGCGTGGCGTACCCGCACGTCCTGGAACAGCGGCCGGCGGGTGTTGAAGACAAAACCCTGCATGCCGGTGGGGTTGCCGTTGGCGATCTGTTCCTTGATCAAGCGGCCCTGGGCCACGGCCGGGGTGTTGTAGGCGTTGGCCCAGTTCTTCGCGCTCATCTCCAGCCAGTAGTCGAACTGCCCGGCCTTGAGGGCTTCCAGGGCTACGGTGTTGTCGCGGTAGTAATCGCTGGTGATCACGTCGAAGTTGTAGAAGCCGCGGTTGACCGGCAGGTCGCGGCCCCAGTAGTCC
This sequence comes from Pseudomonas sp. B21-059, assembly GCF_026016285.1. Lineage (NCBI taxonomy): Bacteria > Pseudomonadati > Pseudomonadota > Gammaproteobacteria > Pseudomonadales > Pseudomonadaceae > Pseudomonas > Pseudomonas sp. B21-059. The sequence continues at coordinate 3,057,919 of NZ_CP087201.1, forward strand.
TTGACCCGCTCGTAGCGGATCGAGCGTCCGGCCTTGACCGCGGTCACCCGGTAGGGGCCGCTGCCCAGGGGCACTTCCAGGTTGCTCTTGGCAAAGTCGCGGCTTTCCCACCAGTGCTTGGGCAGGACCGTCAGTTGGCCGAGGATCAGCGGCAGTTCGCGGTTGTTGCTGTGCTTGAACTTGAACAGCACCCGCAGCGGGTCTTCGGCGATCACCTGGTCGACGTCGGCGTAGTAGCCGCGGTACAGCGGCGAGCCGGCGCTCATCAGGGTCTGGAAGCTGAACACCACGTCCTCGGCACGAATCGGCTGGCCGTCATTGAAACGCGCTTCCGGGCGCAGGTAGAAACGCACCCAGCTGTTGTCCGGGGCTTTCTCGATCTTGCCCGCCACCAGCCCGTACTCGGTGAAGGGCTCGTCCAGGCTCTGGGCCATCAGGGTGTCGTAGATCAGGCCGATGTTCTGCTCGGGCACGCCTTTGCTGATGAATGGATTGAGGCTGTCGAAGCTGCCGAAACCGGCCATGCGGAAGGTGCCACCCTTGGGCGCATCAGGGTTGACGAAGTCGAAGTGCTGGAAGTTCGCCGGGTATTTCGGCGCTTCGTTGTACAGGGTCAGGGCATGTTGCGGCGCAGCCTGGGCACAGCAGGCGATGACGCCGAACAACAGGCCGCTGGTGCGCAGGAGCAGGGCACGCAGAGGCATCATTGGGGACTCTCCAGGGACTTCAGCCACCAGGCGTTCAAGCCCAGGTTGTAGGGCGGCGTGGTGACCAAGGCGAACCGGTTACGGTAGGCCAGTCGGTGATAGTTGAGGTACCAGTTGGGAATCATGTAGTGCTGCCACAGCAGCACCCGGTCCAGGGCGCGGCCGGCGGCCAGTTGCTCGTCGCGGCTCTGGGCGGCCAGCAGTTGCTCCAGCAGGTGATCGACTATGGGGTTGTTGATGCCTGCATAGTTCTTGCTGCCCTTGACCGAGACCTGGCTGGAGTGGAAGTACTGCCATTGCTCCAGGCCCGGGCTCAGGGTCTGGTTGAGGGTCATGAGGATCATGTCGTAGTCGAACTGGTCCAGGCGCTGCTTGTATTGCGCCCGGTCCACGGTACGCAGGCGCGCGTCGATGCCGATGCTGGCCAGGTTCTCCACATAAGGCTGGAGAATGCGCTCCAGGTTGGGATTGACCAGCATCAGCTCGAAGCGCAGCGGCTGCCCGGCGCTGTTCTGCAGGCGCTGGCCATTGAGCTTCCAGCCGGCTTCGGCCAACAGCCCCAGGGCGCGGCGCAGGGTATCCCGGGGGATGCCGCGGCCCTCGGTACGGGGCAGGCTGAAGGCCTGGGTGAAGAGATTGGGGGGCAGTTGCTCGCGGTAGGGGGAGAGCAGCAGCCATTCGTGCCCCACCGGCAGGCCCGTGGCGGAGAATTCGCTGTTGGGGTAGTAGCTCAGGGCGCGCTGGTAGGCGCCGCTGAACAGGGTGCGGTTGGTCCATTGGAAGTCGAACATCAGGCCCAGGGCCTCGCGCACCCGCACATCGGCGAAAGTCCCGCGGCGGGTGTTCATGAACAGGCCCTGGGTCTGGGTGGGGATCTGGTGCGCCACCTGGGCCTTGATCACCTCGCCGCGATTGAGCGCCGGGAAGTTGTAGCCGTTGGCCCAGTTCTTGGCCTGGTGCTCGATGTAGATGTCGAACTCGCCGGCCTTGAAGGCTTCGAAGGCGACGTCGCTGTCGCGGTAGAACTCCACCTCGACCCGGTCGAAGTTGTTGAAGCCGCGCTTGACCGGCAAGTCCCTGCCCCAATAGTCCTTGACCCGTTCGAACACCAGTTGGCGCCCGGGCTGGACCTGGGTGATGCGATAGGGGCCGCTGCCAAGAGGCGGGGTGAAGGTGGTGGCCTTGAAGTCGCGGTCTTTCCAGTAGTGCTGGGGCAGGACTGGCAACTCCCCCAGACGCAGGATCAACAGCGGGTTGCCGGCGCGCTTGAAGACGAAGCGGATGCGCTGCGGGCCGAGGATATCCACCCGCTGCACCTCCTGCAGGTTGGTGCGGTACTGCGGGTGACCTTCCTTGAGCAGCAGGCGGTAGGAAAACGCCACGTCATAGGCGGTGATCGGCTTGCCGTCGTGAAAGCGTGCCTCGGGGCGCAGGTTGAACACCACCCAGCTGCGGTCCTCGCTGTATTCCACGGAGCGGGCGATCAGGCCGTAGCTGGAAGTGGGTTCATCGCCGGAGGGCGCATAGAGGCCGGTGCCCACCATCAACGGCTCGTTGAGCTCGTTGACGCCGTATTGCAGGAAGTTCGGCGTGGCGACCGGGCTGATGCCCTTGAAGGTATAGGGATTGAGGGTGTCGAAGGTGCCAAAGGCCATGACCCGCAAGGTGCCGCCTTTGGGCGCCACGGGATTGACCCAGTCGAAGTGGGTGAACTTGGCCGGGTACTTGAGCGTGCCAAACTGCGCATAACCATGACTTTCAGTGATCGTTGCGCTTGCGGGAAAGCTCAAGGCCAGACTGATGAAGAACAGAAGGAGGGGACGCATCGAGTCAGAGATCCGATCCAGGCGGCTTGGGCTTTGTGCTCCGTACAGTAACAGCTTGTATCAGCAGGAAAAAGCGCGCTTTTTCTGCGGCTTGTGTAGCGAGGGGGCTGGCTCCCGTTGGGGCGCGCAGCGCCCATTGACCCAGGCGCCGCGTGACTTCAGATACCCTCAGCTTTCAGGGCTTGCCGGTGCTGTGCACTGGAGCGCGAGCCCGCTCCCTCGCCACAACGAGCCGGGTTGCCCTGTCAGTGCGGCAGGTAGACCGTGAGCATCTGGCCCGGCTTGAGGGCCTGGGCTGCGCGCGGGTTCCAGCGCTTGAGGTGCTGCATTTCCACATTGAAACGCTTGGCCACGATGTACAGCGAGTCGCCTTGCTTGACCTTGTAGCGGGTCGATTTCTGCTTGCCGCTGCTGGCGACGGTGGTTTTCTTGCCGGCGGCCTTGCGGGTGTCCTGCATCACCAGGGTCTGGCCGACCTTGAGGTTCTTGCCGCTGAGCTTGTTCCAGCGTTGCAGGTCCTGCACATCCACCTTGTTGGCCTTGGCGATCAGGGTCAGGTTGTCGCCGTTCTTGACCCGATAGATACGCTTGGGCCGCAGTGAGTCGCGACCTTCGTCGCGGTCGAAGACCGGCTTGAGGGAGCGTTTGCTGATCAGCTCTTCGGGTTTCATGGTGGACAGGCTGGTGGTCAGCAGCTGTGCCTTGGACGTTGGCACCAGCAGGTGTTGCGGGCCATCGACGGTGGTGCGCTGCTTGAACGCCGGATTGAGCTGGAACAGCTCGTCCTCGTCGATGTTGGCCACCGCCGCGACCTTGGACAGGTCCATGCGCTGGTTGATTTCCACGACCTGGAAGTAGGGTTCGTTGGCGATCGGGTTGAGATTGACGCCGTAGGCTTGCGGGGCCAGCACCACCTGGGACAGGGCCAGCAGCTTGGGTACATAGGCCTGGGTTTCCGTCGGCAGCGGCAGGTTCCAGTAGTCGGTGGGCAGGCCGAGCTTCTCGTTACGCTCAATGGCCCGGCTGACCGTGCCCTCGCCGGCGTTGTAGGCGGCCAGTGCCAGCAGCCAGTCGCCGTTGAACATGTCGTGCAGGCGGGTCAGGTAGTCCAGAGCCGCGGTGGTCGACGCGGTGATGTCGCGTCGGCCATCGTAGAAGCGGGTCTGGCGCAGGTTGAAGTAGCGACCGGTGGCCGGAACGAACTGCCAAAGTCCCACCGCATCGGCCCGGGAATAGGCCAGCGGGTTGTAGGCGCTTTCGATGACTGGCAGCAGCGCCAGTTCCAGCGGCATGTTGCGCTCTTCGAGACGTTCGACGATGTAGTGGATATAGAGGCTGCCGCGCTCGCCGGCGTTTTCCAGGAAGGAAGGGTTACTGGCGAACCACAGGCGCTGTTGTTCAATACGCGGGTTGACGCCCTGGCCTTCTTGCAGTTGGAACCCCTGGCGCATGCGTTCCCAGACATCCTGGGGGACTTGCGGGCTTGGCTGGTTGCTCAGCCAGATGGGTTTCTGCTTGATGCGGGCGTTGAAATTCTGAGTGTGTGTCGCGTCGCTCTGCGGGGCATGACCGGTGCTTTGGCAGCCCGCAAGAGTCGCTGACACAGCTACCGCGATGGCCTGGGCCAAGCGCGTCAATGCGTCTGAACTGATGGAATAACGAATAGATGACGACATTGGCTGGAAGTAAGTTCCGGGCAAAAATGTCGGGCGATTCTAGAAAGCACCCGGGGTGCGGTCAACCATTCAGAATTTTTGTGCCAACAGTTGGCCGGCTTAGAACTTATCTTTCCAGGCCCTCAGGGCCGCAAAGACCGCACTCTGGGACGGGTTATCCTGGCCATTCCGTTCGTCCGCTTTTTGTTTAACGGATGTTTCACCGGTACGCAAAAACGGGTTGGTCAGTTTCTCCAGGGCCAGGGTTGATGGCAGGGTCATGCGCCCTTGCTCGCGCATCTGCGTGACCTTTTCCAGACGCTGGGCAATGTCCGGGTTGGCGGGTTCCACTGCCTGGGCGAAGCGCAGGTTGCTCAGGGTGTATTCGTGGGTGCAGTAGATCAGGGTGTCGTCCGGCAGCGCGGCGAGGCGGCTGAGGGAATGGTGCATCTGCTCTGGGGTACCTTCGAACAGGCGGCCGCAACCGGCGGCGAACAGGGTGTCGCCACAGAACAGCAGGCCGTGATGGTAGTAGGCGATATGCCCCAGGGTATGGCCCGGTACGGCGAACACCTCGAAGTCCCAGCCGAGGATGTTGGCGTGGTCGTTGTCGTTCAGGGCCACGTCGCGTCCGGGGATCTTTTCTTGTGCGGGGCCGTAGACCGTGGCGCCACTGTGCTGTTTCAGGTGCTCGACACCGCCGACATGATCGTGGTGATGGTGGGTCACCAGGATGTCGCTCAGGCTCCAGCCCGGGTGCTGTTCCAGCCAGGCCAGTACCGGCGCCGCATCGCCGGGATCGACGACGGCGCAGCGCTGGCTGCGATGGTCTTGTAACAACCAGATGTAGTTGTCGGTGAAGGCGGGCAGGGCACTGATCTGTATCATCTTTGGATTCGCCAAGCGGAAAACAATGGCGCATCTTAGAACTTCTTGGCGTGTTGGAGAATGCAATGACCGATAAAGCCTTCGCTCAGGCAGATCCCGACTGGCTGGCCCTGATCAGTGCGGCCCGGGACTGGTTGTCCGGCCCTCTGGGGCAGTTTCTGCTGGATGAAGAGCGACGCATGCTTGAAGAAGAGCTGGGGCGTTTCTTCGGCGGTTACCTGGTGCATTACGGGCCCTCGGCGCAGACCCCGCCGGCGGCGCCCCAGGTGCAGCGCAATGTACGCCTGGGCGCGCCGTTGCCCGGGGTTGAGATCGTCTGTGAGGAACAGGCCTGGCCCTTGAGCGAACATGCCGCCGATGTGGTGGTGCTGCAACACGGCCTGGATTTCTGCCTGTCGCCCCACGGCCTGCTGCGCGAGGCGGCCAGCAGCGTAAGGCCCGGCGGCCACTTGCTGATTATCGGTATCAACCCCTGGAGCACCTGGGGCCTGCGCCATGTCTTCGCCCATGACGCCTTGCGCCAGGCCCGTTGCATCTCGTCGTCGCGGGTGGGCGACTGGCTCAACCTGCTGGGGTTCGCGCTGGAGAAACGCCGCTTCGGGTGCTATCGTCCGCCGCTTGCCTCGCAGGCATGGCAGGCTCGATTGGCGGGCTGGGAGCGCAAGGCCGGGCAGTGGCAACTGGCCGGCGGCGGCTTTTACCTGCTGGTGGCGCGCAAGATCGCCGTCGGCCTGCGCCCGGTGCGCCAGGTGCGACGCGAACCCATGGGCAAGCTGTTGCCACTGCCCATGGCCAAGGTCAATCGCCGTAACAGCGAACCCTGACGACCTGCAGCAACCTTCTTTTTATATAGACCGGCCGAGTGACCTCGGCCCAGGGCGCTGTCGACCGCAATCGGCAGGCCACTGGCAATTTTCTGATGGAAGGCGTGGATGAGCGATAGCGTAGAAATCTTTACCGACGGTGCCTGCAAGGGCAATCCCGGCCCTGGTGGCTGGGGCGCGTTGTTGGTGTGCAAGGGGGTCGAGAAGGAACTCTGGGGCGGCGAAGCCAACACCACCAACAATCGCATGGAACTGATGGCGGCGATTCGCGGCCTGGAAGAGCTCAAGCGCCAGTGCGACGTGTTGCTGGTCACCGACTCGCAGTACGTGATGAAGGGCATCAACGAGTGGATGGCCAACTGGAAGAAGCGCGGCTGGAAGACCGCAGCCAAGGAGCCGGTGAAGAACGCCGACCTGTGGCAGCAACTGGATGAGCAGGTCAACCGCCACAACGTCACCTGGAAATGGGTGCGTGGCCACACCGGCCATCACGGTAACGAGCGTGCCGACCAGTTGGCCAACCGGGGTGTAGACGAGGTTCGCGGCTACAAGGGCTGATGGCGTTACAGGGTGAGGATCGCGGCAGCCAGTTGGGTGTCGCTGTAGGGCGGGTTGTGCAGCACTTGGCGAATCCTCTGCAGCGCCGACTCCAGCTGTACGCCGCGAATCGCCCCGTTGCTGGCGATAAAGGCCGCGGCATCGCTGCGGGCTTGCAGGACGATCTTGTCGTCCTTGAACGAGCTGCTGATCCCGGCGGTGCCTTCGCTGCTGGTCAGCAGCCCGCTCATGCTCAGGTCGGTGCTGATCACCAGGCTGGTGGCCTGGCCGGAGTTGTTGAACAGACCGGCCAGCAGCAGGATTGGCAGGTAGCGCCGGAGTGTCGTCATGGCTGGAAAAGTCCGTGGGAAAGATCGGCGGCACCCTAGCAGGCGAGCCTTCGGCCCACCTCAGCAGCTTTGCTAATAACTGTTAAAAAGTGCGCGGCAGCGGCGTGACCGGTGCGCGCACAGTCCATGGGTTGGGCATGCTAAAATCCCGCCCTTTGCCAGATTGAGAACGGACCACTGATGGCCAACAGATCTGTTGTACTCGATACCGAAACCACCGGTATGCCGGTGACCGACGGTCACCGGATCATTGAAATCGGTTGCGTCGAGTTGATCGGTCGGCGCCTGACCGGGCGGCATTTCCACGTTTACCTGCAACCGGATCGCGAGAGTGATGAGGGCGCCATCGGCGTTCACGGCATCACCAACGAGTTCCTGGTGGGCAAGCCGCGTTTCGCCGAAGTCGCCGATGAGTTCTTCGACTTTATCAAGGGCGCGCAGCTGATCATCCACAACGCGGCGTTCGACGTTGGTTTCATCAACAACGAATTCGCCTTGATGGGGCAGCACGAGCGGGCGGACATCACCCAGCACTGCACCATCCTTGACACCCTGATGATGGCCCGTGAGCGGCACCCGGGGCAGCGCAACAGCCTCGACGCCCTGTGCAAGCGCTACGGTGTCGACAACTCCGGCCGTGAATTGCACGGCGCCTTGCTCGACTCGGAGATCCTGGCCGACGTCTACCTGACCATGACCGGTGGCCAGACCAGCCTGTCCCTGGCGGGCAATGCCTCGGATGGCAACGGCTCTGGTGAAGGTGCGGGCCGGGCCTCGGAGATCCGCCGGTTGCCGGCCGAGCGGCCGCGGGGGCGGATCATCCGCGCCAGCGAAGCCGAGTTGGCCGAGCACCAGACGCGCCTGGAGATCATCGCCAAGTCTGCCGGCGCCCCGGCCCTGTGGACCCAGTTGCTCGAAAACCAACACTAAGCCGTTGTCGTCCGTGGCCCTGTAGCCGCTGCCGCAGGCTGCGAACGGCTCCGTAGGAGATGCGGCGCTCTTGAGGGCGCTGGAGATTTGGCGGGAGATCGTCAAGCAAGGTCCTGTGGACCTTTTCGCAGCCTCGCCGTGGCTCGGCAGCGGCTACAGGGTAATGCCGAGCCGAGAGTGTTGTAGCCGCTGCCGCAGGCTGCGAACGGCTCCTTAGGCGACAGAGGTTTGTCGGGAGATCGCCAAGCAAGGCCTTGTGGGCCTTCACGCAGCTTCGCCATGGCTCAGCAGCGGCTACAGGTGTGTGGGGCGTGGGCCGGCAATTGTGCCTGTGCGACCTTTTGTTACATCGAGTCTGTGCTCGGGGTGACAGGCGACGCCAGGAGCTTCTACCCTGAGTCCATTGGCGGGACCTACCCGCCGCCTCAGGACAGCCTGCCCCATGTATAAAGACCTGCAGTTTCCGATCCTGATCGTGCACCGCGATATCAAGTCCGACACGGTGGCGGGAGACCGGGTGCGGGGCATCGCCCGGGAGCTGGAGAAGGACGGGTTCAGCATCTTTTCCGCGGTCAACTACGCCGAAGGGCGACTGGTGGCTTCTACCCATCACGGCCTGGCCTGCATGTTGATCGCTGCCGAGGGCGCCGGGGAAAACACCCATCTTCTGCAAAACATGGTGGAGCTGATCCGCCTGGCCCGGGTACGCGCACCCTTGTTGCCGATCTTCGCCCTCGGGGAGCAGATGACCCTGGAAAACGCCCCCGCCGATGCCATGAGCGAGCTCAACCAGCTGCGGGGCATTCTCTACCTGTTCGAGGACACGGTGCCGTTCCTGGCCCGGCAAGTGGCCCGGGCCGCGCGCAATTATCTCGACGGCCTGCTGCCGCCGTTCTTCAAGGCCCTGGTGCAGCACACCGCCGATTCCAACTATTCCTGGCACACCCCGGGGCACGGCGGTGGCGTGGCCTATCGCAAGAGCCCGGTGGGCCAGGCGTTTCACCAGTTCTTCGGGGAGAACACCCTGCGTTCCGACCTGTCGGTGTCAGTGCCGGAGCTGGGTTCGCTGCTGGACCACACCGGGCCCCTGGCGGAAGCCGAGGCGCGGGCAGCGCGCAATTTCGGTGCCGACCATACCTTCTTCGTGATCAATGGCACCTCCACCGCCAACAAGATCGTCTGGCATTCCATGGTGGGGCGCGATGACCTGGTGCTGGTGGATCGCAACTGCCACAAGTCGGTGTTGCACTCGATCATCATGACCGGGGCCATCCCCCTGTACCTGTGTCCCGAACGTAATGAACTGGGGATCATCGGGCCGATTCCCTTGAGCGAGTTCAGCCCCGAGTCGATCCAGGCCAAGATCGATGCCAGCCCGCTGACCCGTGGTCGACCGCCCAAGGTCAAGCTGGCGGTGGTCACCAACTCCACCTATGACGGCCTGTGCTACAACGCCGAGCTGATCAAGCAAAGCCTGGGCAACAGTGTCGAGGTGCTGCATTTCGACGAGGCCTGGTATGCCTACGCGGCCTTCCACGAATTTTTCGCTGGGCGTTACGGCATGGGCACCTCGCGCTCCGCTGACAGCCCCCTGGTGTTCACCACCCATTCCACCCACAAGCTGCTGGCGGCTTTCAGTCAGGCGTCGATGATCCATGTGCAGGATGGCGGCGCCCGACAACTGGATCGGGACCGCTTTAACGAAGCCTTCATGATGCACATCTCGACGTCGCCGCAGTACAGCATCATTGCCTCGCTGGATGTGGCCTCGGCGATGATGGAAGGGCCGGCGGGGCGCTCGCTGCTACAGGAAATGTTCGATGAAGCCCTGAGCTTCCGCCGGGCCCTGGCCAATCTGCGGCAGAACATCGCCGCCGATGACTGGTGGTTCTCGATCTGGCAGCCGGAGCGGGTCGAAGGCATCGATCAGGTGCGCACCGGCGACTGGTTGCTGGAGCCCGAAGGCGAGTGGCACGGTTTTGCCGGCGTCACCGACGACTATGTGCTGCTCGATCCGATCAAGGTGACCCTGGTGATGCCCGGCCTTACCGCTGGCGGGGCCTTGAGTGAACACGGAATTCCCGCGGCCGTGGTCAGCAAGTTCCTCTGGGAGCGCGGGCTGGTGGTGGAAAAGACCGGGCTCTATTCGTTCCTGGTGCTGTTCTCCATGGGCATCACCAAGGGCAAGTGGAGCACGCTGCTCACCGAGCTGCTGGAGTTCAAGCGCAACTACGACGCCAATGTCAGTCTGGCCAGTTGCCTGCCCAGCGTCGCCGGGCAGGACCCGCAGCGCTATCAGGGCATGGGCTTGCAGGATCTGTGCGACCAGTTGCACGCCTGCTACCGCAGCAACGCCACGGCCAAGCACCTCAAGCGCATGTACACGGTGCTGCCGGAGGTAGCGATGAAGCCCGCCGATGCCTATGACCATCTGGTGCGCGGCGAAGTGGAGGCGGTGTCCATCGATCAACTGCAGGGGCGTATCGCGGCGGTGATGCTGGTGCCATACCCGCCGGGTATTCCGCTGATCATGCCCGGTGAGCGATTTACCGAAGCGACCCGCTCGATCATCGACTACCTGGCCTTTGCCCGAGCTTTCGACAGCAGTTTCCCAGGGTTCGTCGCCGATGTGCATGGCCTGCAGCATGACGACCAGGGCCATGGCCGGCAGTACACCGTCGATTGCGTCAAAGCATGAGGAGTTTTCCTGCTATGCAACCTGTGGTGAATCCCAAGTATCCGGGACTGGCGATCCGTGTGGCCGACGAGGGCTTCGCCGCCTACGTTTGGGGCAGCGACTTCAGCTTCGAAGTCAGTGCCTACGCCGAGGCCGAGCGGGGCATGCCGGTGGCGGACTGGCCGCTGCGCAGGATCGTGCCTTACCGCAAGTGCTATGGCATCGATCCCGAGGAATTCAGCAGTTACCGCAACGCCGCGGACAGCGAGATCTTCATGGCCTACCTGGACGACCAGCCCGTGGGGCACGTGGTGGTCAGCACCAATTGGAACGGTTACGGGCATATCGATGAGTTGGCGGTGCATGCGCCGGCCCGGCGGCACGGCGTCGCCAAGGGGCTGCTGGAGGTGGCGCAGTTCTGGAGTCGCAAGAAGCAGTTGCCGGGGGTGATGCTGGAAACCCAGAACAACAACCTCGGCGCCTGTCGCCTGTATGAGCGCTGCGGCTACGTGGTGGGCGGGGTGGATCACCTGCGTTATCGCGGCATCGATCCGAATACCAGCGAGGTGGCGATTTTCTGGTACCGGCTGTTTGCCGATGAGCCTCAGGCGTAACGGTCCTAGCCGGCCAGCAGCGTTTCGGCCTGCTCGGTCAGCAGTTCCAGCAGGGCGCCGAGCAGGGGCGAGTCCTCGCCGGAACTGCGGCGCAAGGCGTACAGCGTGACACTGATGGGGGGTGACAAGGGGCAGGCATCGAGCCCGGCGCCACGGGCACCCACGGCGGTGAACGGGTCGACGATGGCCAGGCCCTCGCCGGCCTCCACCAGGCTGCGCATCATCTGGTAGGTCTGTACCCGGGTCTGGATTACCGGGCTTGGGCGCAGATTCTGCAGCTTGCTGGTGAGTATCACGCTCAGCGGGTCCTGGCCCTCCAGGCCCACCATGGCCTGGCCCGCCAGCTCCTGCAGGGCTACGTATTTCTGCTTGGGTTGCAGCCAGCCATGGGGCGCCAGCAAAAACAGCTTGCCCTGAGCCAGGGCCTGGCTGTGGATGTCCGGGTGTTCGGGGTCATGCAGGCTCAGGCCCAGGTCACAGTCGTGCAGCAGCAGGCTGTGGACCATGTCGCGGGTGCTCTGGCTGAGGAGGCTGCAGGGCGTATCGGCGAAGCGCCGGCGCAGGGCCGCGATGCACTGAGGCAGCAGTTGCTGGACCAGCGGGGGCGTGCCAACGATGCGCAAAGGCGGCGCCTGATGAAACCTCAGGCTGTCAGCCAGGCGTTGTACCGGCTCGAAAGCGTCGTACACCCGGTTGATTGCCGGTTGCAGTTCCCGGGCTTCGCGAGTGGCCTGCAAGCGCCCGCGCACGCTGGCGAACAGCATGAACCCCAATTGGCTTTCGGCATCGCGTAGCAGGGCTTCGACTTCAGCCACCGAGAGTTGCAGCAGCTCGGCGGCGGTGCCCAGGTGGGCGGTTTGCAGGAGCGCCTGAATCACTTCGATATGACGTAAACGCATGCTTGAAGTCCATGTCCAGCCGGTTAGGGAGTCAGGCGTTGAATCCTACCCCAAGTCCGGGCCGGCGGGCATGATCACTCACTGACATAGGTTTCCGGCTCCCGCACGATGGTGACGTCCGATTGCACCAGCAGGAATTGATTGTCATCGAGCTTCTTGACCCGGTCGCCAATGGCCAGGCGGTAGGTGGTAACGGGCTCCGAGCTGGCCTGGTCGCCCTCTGCGGGCATGGATTCCTGGAACTCGTGCACTGAATACACCCGTCCCTCGGCATCTCTTGCATGGAATTGTCCGACAAGTACTGCTGCCATCTTTAGAGCCTCTGGAGATAAAACACGCAAATTCGGTGCTGTAGACCCGACGTGTGCAAGGTAAGTTTTGCCGGCCGGAAAAAATAATCCGCCGTCGCAGCAGGCGGCCTCCCAGGTCTTGGAACTTATGCAGGGAAATGGTTTGTGTGGGGTAGCAGGCGACCCCCAGGCTCATCTATAACTAACACCTTCTTCAAGCCAAGGGTTGGAATGCAATGAGCAATGTCTACAAAGTCGCAGTGTTGGTCGGCAGTCTGAGAAAACAATCCCTGAATCGCAAGGTGGCCCTGGCGCTGGCCGAGCTGGCGCCGGCGAACCTGCAGTTGAGCATCGTCGAGATTGGCGATCTGGCGCTGTACAACGAAGACATCGACGTGACGCCACCCGCGGCCTACACCCGCTTTCGCGAACAGATCGGCTCTGCCGATGCGGTACTGTTCGTCACCCCGGAGTACAACCGCTCGGTACCGGCAGCCCTGAAGAACGCCATCGACGTCGGTTCGCGTCCCTATGGCAAAAGTGCCTGGAGCGGCAAGCCCGGAGCGGTGATCAGCGTTTCCCCCGGGGCCATCGGCGGCTTCGGTGCCAACCACCACCTGCGCCAATCCCTGGTATTCCTCAATGTGCCGTGCATGCAGCAGCCCGAAGCCTACCTGGGCGGCGCCGGCTCGGCGTTCGACGAGGCGGGCAAGCTGTCGGAAGCGACCCGGCCGTTCCTGCAGAACTTCATCACCGCCTACGGCCAATGGGTCGAGCAGCACAAGAAGGCTTGAGTGCTGTCTGTCACCCACATTCTCCTGCTCTGGTAGGCACCGGTTTGCCGGCGAACGGGCTCCTGGGGCTTGTATCAGCCTCAGGTGCACGGTCGCTGGCAAGCCAGCTCCTGCGCTAGCCCCCTCTTTATTCAAGATTTCTTAGTCATGTTGATTGCAGTATCGATTTTCTTGCTGACCATTACCCTGGTGATCTGGCAGCCCAAAGGCCTGGGCGTCGGTTGGAGCGCGGTGTTCGGCGCGCTCCTGGCCCTGTTCTGCGGCGTGGTGCAACTGGCCGACATCCCGGTGGTGTGGCAGATCATCTGGAACGCCACCGGCACCTTCGTTGCGCTGATCATCATCAGCCTGCTGCTGGACGAGGCCGGGTTCTTCGCCTGGGCGGCCCTGCATGTGGCGCGCTGGGGGCGGGGCAGGGGGCGACGGCTGTTCGCCTTCATGGTGCTGTTGGGAGCCCTGGTGTCGGCACTGTTCGCCAACGACGGCGCGGCGCTGATCCTCACGCCCATCGTCATTTCCATGCTGCTGGCCTTGCGCTTTTCTGCCGCCACGACCCTGGCTTTCGTCATGGGGGCCGGCTTCATCGCCGACACCGCAAGCTTGCCGCTGGTGGTGTCGAACCTGGTGAACATCGTCTCCGCGGACTTCTTCCAGATCGGTTTCAACCGTTATGCGGCGGTGATGCTGCCGGTCAACCTGGTGAGCGTCGCGGCGACCCTGGCGGTGCTGCTGTGGTTTTTCCGCCGGGACATCCCTGAGCAGTACGATCCGCGGCAACTGGCCGAGCCGGCCAGTGCCATTCATGACCGGGCGACCTTCATCGCCGGCTGGTGGGTGCTGCTGATCCTGCTGCTGGGCTGTTTTGCCCTGGAGCCGCTGGGGATTCCCATCAGCGCCATTTCCGCGGTCTGCGCCACTTTGCTGCTGGTGATCGCGGCACATGGGCACAAGATATCCACCCGCAAAGTGCTCAAGGAAGCGCCATGGCAGATCGTGATTTTCTCCTTGGGCATGTATCTGGTGGTTTATGGCTTGCGCAATGCCGGGCTGACCGGGTATCTGGCGGGCTGGCTCGACGGCTTTGCCGCTGGTGGCGTCTGGGGGGCGGCGCTGGGCACCGGATTGCTGACGGCGGGGCTGTCATCGGTGATGAACAATTTGCCCACGGTGCTGATCGCTGCCTTGTCCATCGATGCCAGTCAGGCCACCGGGGTGGTCAAGGAAGCGATGATCTACGCCAATGTCATTGGCAGCGACCTGGGGCCGAAAATCACCCCCATCGGCAGCCTGGCCACATTGCTTTGGCTGCATGTGCTTGAACGCAAGGGTATCCATATTGGCTGGGGTTATTACTTCCGGGTCGGCATCGTGCTGACACTGCCGGTGCTGCTGGTGACCCTGGCGGCCCTGGCGTTGCGGCTTTCCCTGGTATAGCGAAACCCCACCGAGCCGGCTTGCCGGCGAAGGGGGCGGCGAGATGTGTGCCCGGCGGGGGAGGACTTTCGCTGGCACGCCAGCGCCTACGCAGGTTGGTCTCTGGGCGCTAGGGGCTGGGTCGCGGGGACGTTGGGCCAGAGGTCGGCCACTAGGAACAGGCGCTCGGCTTCTTCCCAGCCCCCTTCGGCTGTTTCCACCAGTCGTACCAGCAGTTGCGCCGGGGCCTGGGCGTCCAGTTCTGCAAGCCATTGCTGCAGTTGCCCGGCCGTCCAGGCCTGTTCGGCCGGATAGTGAGCCGGAGCCAGCCAGGCGTGGCGGGGCAGGGGCTGCCAACGCCCGGGTGCGCTCTGGGCGATGAAGGCGGGCCAGTCCCGCTGGTGCAGCCAGCGCCCTCGCAGGTGCTGCGGGTGAGCGCCTTGAGGCGGTTCGGCGTGGCCCGGCCAGGGATAGAGCAGGTAGCCCCCCAGCCACAGGTGGGCGCTGAACTGCTGGATATCCAGCGCCGCCAAGGCTTCGCGGCTTTCGGCGCGGGCGGAAATCGGCAGTTGGTGCTCGTCCAGGTGCGCCAGCTTGCGGTCCAGGCGGTCGTGACAGCCCGGGCCAAGCCATTGCGCACTGTCGCAGCCGTTGCCGTGCTGCGGGCCCAGGTAGAGCTTGATCGCCAGCTCCAGGTGATGCACGCCTTCGCGGTCGCGCAGCAGCATGTCCAGTTCACCGAGGGTGTGCCCCTCACGGCGGATCGGCAGGTTGGCCGCCAGCAGTTCCACCCCCGGCGCATGCTGCACGGCAAATTGCCAGAGGCGTTCGTAGTACAGGCCCAGGCGCCGGGTCCGACCCTGATTCAGCCAATGGCGCAAGGCGCGGCTGTCCAGATCCTGGCATCGCAGCCAGTGGGCCAGCAGTTGTGGCGCCAGCACCCAGTCGCTGCCGGCCAGGGGGTGGCGCTGTGGCCAGGGCGTATGGCTGAGCATCGGCGGCGCGAGGATGACCCAGGCGAGGTCGCGGACTTCAGGTTGACGCAACTGGCGGGGGAGGCTGAGCAAATCCGGGAACAGGAGCATCTTGCGAGCATAGACGCAAACCTGTGCCGTTCGCGATAAATGCGTGCCACTCGCAGTTGCGTCGGCTGCTCCCAAGCGCCCGTGGCTGAAAGGATTTTGTCTAACGCCGGGTTTCGCCCATAATCCTCCGTTTCGCCCGTACCCGAATTCCGCAGGAGCCCCATGGAGCAGTTTCGCAATATCGGCATTATCGGTCGCCTGGGCAGTTCCCAGGTGCTGGACACAGTTCGCCGACTGAAGAAGTTTCTGCTGGCGCGCCACCTGCACGTGATCCTTGAAGACACCATCGCCGAAGTGCTGCCGGGCCACGGTCTGCAGACCTCCTCGCGCAAGCTGTTGGGCGAGGTCTGCGACATGGTCATCGTGGTCGGCGGCGACGGCAGCCTGCTGGGCGCCGCCCGGGCCCTGGCGCGGCACAATATTCCGGTGCTGGGGATCAACCGCGGCAGCCTGGGCTTTCTCACCGACATCCGCCCCGATGAGCTGGAAGTCAAGGTTGCCGAAGTGCTCGACGGCCACTACCTGGTGGAAAACCGCTTCCTGCTGCAGGCCGAAGTCCGTCGCCATGCCGAGGCCATCGGCCAGGGCGATGCGCTCAACGACGTGGTGCTGCACCCGGGCAAGTCGACGCGGATGATCGAGTTCGAGATCTACATCGACGGCCAGTTCGTCTGCAGCCAGAAGGCCGACGGCCTGATCGTCGCCACGCCTACCGGTTCTACGGCCTACGCGCTGTCCGCCGGCGGCCCGATCATGCATCCCAAGCTGGATGCCATTGTGATTGTGCCGATGTACCCCCATACCTTGTCTGGAAGGCCGATCGTGGTCGATGGCAACAGTGAGCTGAAAATCGTCGTGTCCAAAGATATGCAGATCTATCCGCAAGTCTCCTGTGACGGGCAGAACCACTTCACCTGTGCCCCGGGCGACACCATCACGGTCAGCAAGAAGGCGCAGAAGCTGCGCCTGATCCATCCGCTGGACCACAACTACTACGAGGTCTGTCGGACCAAACTCGGCTGGGGCAGCCGACTGGGCGGTGGAGGCGACTGATGCTCGATCCCGCGCGTAGCTACGACCTGATCGGTGACGTGCACGGTTGCGCCCTGACCCTGGAGCACTTGCTGGATCGGCTCGGTTATCACAAGCAGGGCGGCGTCTGGCGGCACCCGTCGCGCATGGCGGTGTTCCTCGGTGACATCATCGACCGCGGCCCGCGAATCCGTGAATCGCTGCATATCGTCCACGACATGGTGGTGGCCGGCCAGGCGCTGTGCATCATGGGCAACCATGAATTCAACGCCCTGGGCTGGAGCACCCCGGCGGCGGCCGGCAGCGGCAAGCAGTTCGTGCGCGAACACACCCCGCGCCATGCCCGACTGATCCACGAAACCCTGACCCAGTTCGAACACCACCCTGGCGACTGGCACGACTTCCTCGAGTGGTTCTATGAACTGCCGCTGTTCGTCGACGCCGGCCGTTTCCGCGTGGTGCACGCTTGCTGGGATGCCGGCCTGATCGCGCCCCTGCGCCAGCAGTATCCGGACGGTTGCATCGATCGAGCCTTCCTCCAGGCTTCGGCGCTGCCCGACAGTTTTGCCAGCACCGCCTTCGATCGCCTGCTGCGCGGCACCGACATGCGCCTGCCCCACGGCCTGACCATGACCAGTGGCGACGGCCTGACCCGGGCGTTCTTTCGCACCAAGTTCTGGGAAGACGACCCGCAGACCTACGGCGACATCGTCTTCCAGCCCGATGCCTTGCCCGATCCGGTGGCGCGCACGCCGTTGTCCCCGGCCGAGAAAAACAGCCTGCTGCGCTACGGCGCCGACGAACCGATGCTGTTCGTCGGCCACTACTGGCGCAGCGGCAAGCCGGCGCCGATCCGGCCCAACCTGGCGTGCCTGGATTACAGCGCGGTGCTCTACGGCAAGCTCGCCGCGTATCGGCTGGACCAGGAAACCCGCCTGGACCCGAATAAATTTGTCTGGGTCGACGTCGAGCGGCCCGAGGTGTTGCGATGAGCGCGGTAGCGGTTTTGCGTCTGCCCCTGGCCACGGATCTGAGTGGTTTCGTCAAACTGCTGCAGCGCATGCAGGTGCCGCACCGGGTCAGTGAGGAGGCCGGCGAGCAGGTGCTCTGGGTGCCGGAATCCATCAGTGAGGATGTGCGGGGCCTGTACCAGCGCTTTCCCCAGGGCGATCCCGAGCAGCAACTGGATATCCCGCAGGCGGCCACCCCGGCCCGCGTCGGCCTGGGGGAGCAGTTGCGCCGCAGCCCGATTACCGCGCTGATCCTGCTGCTGAGCCTGGCGGTTTGCGGCATCACCTTGCTGGGGGACAACCTGCAAACCCTCGGCTGGTTTACCTTCCTCGAGTTCCGTGTGGTCGGCGACTACATCCAGTTCAGTTCCCTGGCCGACAGCCTGGCGGCGGGGCAGTGGTGGCGCCTGGTGACGCCGATGCTGATCCACTTCGGCATCCTGCATATCGCCATGAACGGCATGTGGTACTGGGAACTGGGGCGGCGTATCGAGTTGCGCCAGGGCAGCATCAACCTGCTGGGCTTGACCCTGCTGTTCAGCCTGGTGTCCAACTACGCCCAATACTATTTCAGTGGCCCGACCCTGTTCGGCGGCCTGTCCGGGGTGCTCTACGGTCTGCTCGGGCATTGCTGGATCTACCAATTACTGTCCCCCAACCCCATCTACCGCCTGCCCCGGGGCGTGCTGGTGATGATGCTGGTGTGGCTGCTGCTGTGCCTGTCCGGGCTGGTGTCGATGATCGGTTTCGGCGAAATCGCCAACGCCGCCCACGTCGGCGGGCTGCTCGTCGGTTGCCTTACTGGTTTGTTGGGCGGCTTGTACAGTCGCCGTAAACTGGCCCTTTGAATGCTGGAGTCTTGTATGTCGTCCTTTGTCGAAATGATCGAAAACATCACCCCCGAGATCTACCAGAGCCTGAAGCTGGCGGTAGAAATCGGCAAATGGTCCGATGGCCGCAAGCTCACCGCCGAGCAGCGCGAACTGTCGCTGCAGGCGATGATCGCCTGGGAAATGCAGAACCTGCCCGAGGACCAGCGCACCGGCTACATGGGCCCGCAGGAATGCGCCTCGAAGTCGGCGCCGGTGCCGAACATCCTGTTCAAGTCGGATGCCATCCATTGATCGAGATTGGCCGCGGTTCCATCAGCAAAATGTCGGCACGCCTGGACGGGCCGAATGTTCAGTACGCTTTTCGCCTGGGTGACAGCGAGGTGCCGGTCAATCCCCTGATCGGTACCCAGGTGCGCCTGGAATACCTGGGGGCGATCCACTGCACCCACTGCGGGCGCAAGACCAAGACCAGTTTCAGCCAGGGTTACTGCTATCCGTGCATGACCAAGCTGGCCCAGTGCGATATCTGCATCATGAGTCCGGAACGTTGCCACTACGACGCCGGCACCTGCCGCGAGCCGTCCTGGGGCGAGCAGTTCTGCATGACCGATCACGTGGTCTATTTGGCCAACTCCTCGGGGATCAAGGTCGGTATCACCCGCGCCACCCAGTTGCCGACCCGCTGGCTCGACCAGGGCGCCAGCCAGGCGCTGCCGATCATGCGCGTGGCGACCCGCCAGCAATCGGGCTTCGTCGAGGATCTGTTCCGCTCCCAGGTGGCGGACAAGACCAACTGGCGTGCCTTGCTCAAGGGCGATGCCCAGGCGGTGGACCTGGTGGCGGTGCGCGAGCAACTGTTTGAATCCTGCGCCGAGGGCCTGTTGGCTCTGCAGGAGCGTTTCGGCCTGCAGGCGATTCAGCCGGTGACCGATATCGAGCCCCTGGAGATTCGTTATCCGGTCGAGCAGTACCCGGCCAAGATCGTCAGCTTCAACCTGGACAAGAACCCGATTGCCGAAGGCACGCTGCTGGGGATCAAGGGCCAGTATCTGATCTTCGACACCGGCGTGATCAACATTCGTAAGTACACGGCCTACCAGCTCGCCGTGCATCAGTAGAAGGAATTCGCCATGCGCACCGATCAACCGAAGATGATCTACCTGAAGGACTATCAGGCCCCCGAGTACCTGATCGACGAGACCCACCTGACCTTCGAGTTGTTCGAGGACCACAGCCTGGTCCATGCGCAGCTGGTGATGCGTCGCAACCCGGCCCGTGGCGCCGGGCTGCCGCCGCTGGTGCTGGATGGCCAGCAGCTGGAGCTGCTATCGGTGAGCCTCGCCGATCAGCCGCTGAGTGCTGACGACTACCAGCTGGACGACAGCCACCTGACCCTGCACCCCACCAGCGCCAGCTTCACCCTGGACACCAGCGTGAAGATCCACCCGGAAAGCAACACCGCCCTGGAAGGCCTGTACAAGTCCAGTGGCATGTTCTGCACTCAGTGCGAAGCCGAGGGCTTTCGCAAGATCACCTATTACCTCGACCGCCCGGATGTGATGAGCAAGTTCACCACCACCGTGGTGGCCGAGCAGCACAGCTACCCGGTGCTGCTCTCCAACGGCAACCCCATCGCCAGCGGCCCCGGTGAAGACGGCCGGCACTGGGCGACCTGGGAAGACCCGTTCATGAAACCCGCCTACCTGTTTGCCCTGGTGGCCGGTGACCTGTGGTGCGTGGAAGACAGCTTCCGCACCCAGAGCGGCCGCGATGTGGCGCTGCGCATCTATGTCGAGCCGGAAAACATCGACAAGTGCCAGCACGCCATGAACAGCCTGAAAAAGTCCATGCGCTGGGACGAAGAAACCTACGGCCGTGAATACGACCTGGACATCTTCATGATCGTCGCGGTGAACGACTTCAACATGGGCGCTATGGAAAACAAGGGCCTGAACATCTTCAACTCCAGCGCCGTGCTGGCCCGTGCCGAAACTGCCACCGACGCCGCCCACCAGCGGGTCGAGGCCATCGTCGCCCACGAATACTTCCACAACTGGTCGGGCAACCGCGTGACCTGCCGCGACTGGTTCCAGCTGTCGCTCAAGGAAGGCTTCACGGTGTTCCGCGATGCCGGATTCTCCGCGGACATGAACTCGCGCACCGTCAAGCGCATTCAGGACGTGGCCTACCTGCGCACCCACCAGTTCGCCGAAGACGCCGGCCCCATGGCCCATGCCGTGCGCCCGGAAAGCTTTATCGAGATTTCCAACTTCTACACCCTGACCGTGTACGAAAAGGGTTCGGAAGTGGTGGGCATGATCCACACCTTGCTCGGAGCTGAAGGTTTCCGTAAGGGCAGTGACCTGTACTTCGAACGCCATGACGGTCAGGCCGTGACCTGTGACGATTTCGTCAAGGCCATGGAAGATGCCAACGGCGTCGATCTGACCCAGTTCAAACGCTGGTACAGCCAGGCCGGTACGCCACGGCTGGCGGTCAGCGAGTCCTACGACGCGGCGGCCAAGACCTACAGCCTGACCTTCCGCCAGAGCTGCCCGCAGACCCCGGACAAAGTGGAGAAACTGCCGTTCGTGATCCCGGTGGAGCTTGGCCTGCTGGACTCGAAAGGGGCGGGTATGGCCCTGCGCCTGTCCGGCGAAAACGCCGCCCAGGGGACTTCCCGGGTGATCTCGGTGACCGAGGCGGAGCAGACCTTCACCTTCGTCGATATCGCCGAACATCCGTTGCCATCGCTGCTGCGGGGCTTCTCGGCGCCGGTGAAGCTGAGCTTCCCCTACAACCGCGACCAGCTGATGTTCCTCATGCAGCACGACAGCGACGGTTTCAACCGTTGGGACGCCGGCCAGCAGTTGGCCGTGCAAGTGCTGCAAGAACTGATTGCCCAGCATCAGCAGGGTCAGGCGCTGGTGATGGACGAACGTCTGGTGACCGCCCTGGGCACCGTGCTGGCGGACGACAGCCTGGACCAGGCCATGGTCGCGGAAATGCTGTCGCTGCCGGGCGAGGCGTATCTGACCGAGATCAGCGAAGTGGCGGATGTCGAGGCGATCCATGCGGCTCGCGAGTTTGCCCGCCAGCAACTGGCTGACAGCCTGTTCGATGCGCTGTGGAAGCGTTATCAGGCCAACCGGGCAGTGTCCAAGGCCACGGCCTATGTGGCCGAGTCCGAGCACTTTGCCCGTCGCGCGCTGCAGAACATTGCGTTGTCCTACCTGATGTTGACCCGCAAGCCCGAAGTGCTGGCGGCGGCCATCGAGCAGTTCGACAGCGCCGACAACATGACCGAGCGTCTCACCGCCCTGGCGGTGCTGGTCAACTCGCCGTTCGAGGCCGAGAAGGCCCAGGCTCTGGCGGTGTTCGCCGAGAACTTCAAGGACAACGCCCTGGTCATGGACCAGTGGTTCAGCGTCCAGGCCGGCAGCCCGTTGCCGGGCGGCCTGGAGCGGGTCAAGGCGCTGATGCAGCACCCTGCGTTCAACCTCAAGAACCCGAACAAGGTGCGGGCGTTGGTGGGGGCTTTTGCCGGGCAGAACCTGATCAACTTCCATGCGGCGGATGGTTCGGGTTATCGCTTCCTGGCGGATCTGGTGATCCAGCTCAACGGCTTCAACCCGCAGATTGCCTCGCGGCAACTGGCGCCACTGACTCGCTGGCGCAAATACGACAGCGCCCGTCAGGCGCTGATGAAGGGCGAACTGGAGCGCATCCGTGCTTCCGGCGATCTCTCCAGCGACGTGTTCGAAGTGGTGAGCAAAAGCCTCGCCTGACGGCGGCAGCGGCTACGCCTGTAGCCGCTGCTGAGCCTGCGAAGCTGCGCCAAGGTCCGCAGGACCTTGCTTGGCGATCGCTGTCATACCTCTGTCGGTCTTGAGATCGATGCGTCCCTGCGACGCAGTGCCGCCCAGACCGTTCGCAGTCTGCAGCAGCGGCTACAGAGGGGGCAGTGCGCTGCTCAAGTCGCGGTGATAGTTCTGCGCGCCAATGGCGTGCAGGATGCCCACTCGCTCAAGCTTGGCATGAACCTTCAGGTTGGCTTCGCACAGTTTCACCACGATCCCGCGCTTGTGCAGCTGACCTATCACTTCCTCCAGGGTCTGCAGGCCAGTGATATCCATGAACGGCACATGCTTGAGGCGGATGATCAGCAGCCTGGGATCGCTATGGGTCTGGGCCAGGGCCCGTTCAAAGGTTTCGGCAGCGCCAAAGAACAGGGGGCCTTCGATGGTATAGATCAGCACCCCAGCAGGCAGGTGCCCGCGGCCTTTGTCGCGCAATTCGTTCTCCAGATCCTCTCCCACCACTTGCTGCACCTCCACCGAGGAGGCCATGCGCCGCAGAAAATGCAGCATCGCCAGGATCACTCCGATGTTCACCGCAATCACCAGATCACTGAACACCGTCAGCACAAAGGTACACAGCAGGATCGCCACATCCGCCCGGGGCGCGCGTTGCACCATGCGCTTGAAGTGGTGCAGCTCACTCATGTTGTAGGCCACCACGAACAGGATCGCCGCCAGGGCGCACAACGGGATATTGGCCGCCAGCGGCGCGAGAAACAGGATGATCAGCACCAGCACCACGGCGTGGGTGATGCCGGCCAGCGGGCTGCTGCCGCCGTTGCGGATGTTGGTGGCGGTGCGGGCAATGGCGCCGGTGGCGGCGAACCCGCCAAACAGCGGCGTGGCCAGGTTGGCGATGCCCTGGCCGATCAGTTCCTGGTTGGAGTCGTGGCGGGTGCCGGCCATGCCGTCGGCCACCACCGCCGACAACAGCGATTCGATGGCTCCGAGCATGGCGATGGCGAAGGCCGGTCCTATCAGGTCGAGTATCCGTGGCAGGCTGATCTCGGGCAGTTGCAGGGTCGGCAAGCCCTGGGGAATGCCGCCAAAGGCACTGCCGATGGTGGCCACGCCCTGGAACTGGAACAGTGACTGCAAGGCGGTGGCCAGGACCATGGCAACCAGCGGCGCCGGCAGGCGCTTGAGCGCGGGGATCTTGGGTACCCACAACAGCAGCGTCAGGCTGAGCAAGGCCAGCAGGGTGGTGGCCAGGTGCAGTTCGGGCAGGGCTTGCAGCAGGTGCCAGAGCTTCTGGTGGAAGTGTTCGCCCTGGACGGCGGGCAGGCCGAAAAAGTCTTTCCACTGGCTGACCCAGATGATCACCCCGATCCCGGCGGTGAAGCCGAGAATTACCGGGTCGGGGATGAATTTGATCAGGGCGCCCAGGCGGCTGATGCCCAGCAGGAACAGGATGATCCCGGCCATCATGGTCGCCAGTTGCAGGCCGTCGACCCCGTATTTGGCAGTGACCCCGGCGAGAATCACGATAAAGGCCCCGGTGGGGCCGGCGATCTGCAAGCGGCTACCGCCGAACAGCGACACCAGCAGGCCACCGACGATGGCGGTGTAGATGCCCTGTTCCGGCTTGACCCCGGAGGCGATGGCAAACGCCATGGCCAGGGGCAGCGCCACCACGCCGACAATCACCCCGGCCACCAGGTTGCGAGCCCAGTGCCGGGGGCCGAGCAAGCCAGCCTTCCACGCCTCGCGTATGGCAATCATGCGTCACTCCTGAAGGTCATCGGGCTCGCCACCCACGCAGCTCATCATAGTCAACGCTGGGTAGCGGCGGCTGATGCCCTGGATCAGCCTTTGGTCGTGTACCGGTGCTACACGCCGACAGGCCGCGCAAACCTCAGCTAAATTGACAAGCTTTTCGTACCGGCATCAACGCTTCCTCGCCTGCTGCAGAGGAGCATCGATCAGCCCAGCGAATGCCCGAGCATTCAGGGGCCTGGCCAGACGCGGTGATTAACAAAAGATAACGTGGCGTTGATTGTCAGACCTTTCCAAAGCCCGATAGGATAGCCCGCAGCCGAAGGGGCTCTAGAGTGCAGGTTTCAGGACGATCTTCACGGTCGGTCCAGGCATCGCAAACCCCTGAAGGCGCCCTGAGAGGTCAAATGACCTGACAATAATAATGGGGGAATGGTCTATGAGTGAGCCTGTCATGGGTGTAGTTGTTGGCCGCCCGCCGGCGCTGCGCACGTTCGCATTGCTGGCTACAGCGCTCTCGCTGTTGGGTGTCGTGACGCTGTCGACACCGGTCCTGGCCGCTGCCACCGCAGCGGATACTGTCTATTCCATCGAATCGCCCAAGGCGGCGAAAAGCCTGATGCTCGATGTGGTCCACGCCGGCAAGCGCCTGGTGGCAGTGGGCGACCGCGGGCACATTCTCTATTCCGACGATCAGGGAGCGTCCTGGGTGCAGGCCAAGGTGCCCACCCGGCAACTGCTGACCGCGGTGTATTTTGTCGATGACCAGCACGGCTGGGCGGTGGGCCACGATGCCCAGGTCCTGGCCAGCACCGATGGCGGTGTCACCTGGAGTCGGCAGTTCCAGGACCTCAAGCGTGAAGCGCCCTTGCTCGATGTCTGGTTCAAGGACACCCGCAACGGCTACGCCGTCGGTGCCTATGGCGCCTTGCTGGAAACCACCGACGGTGGCCAGCACTGGGAAGACGTCAGCGATCGCCTGGACAACGAAGATCAGTTCCACCTCAACGCCATTGCCCAGGTCAAGGATTCCGGACTGTTCATCGTCGGCGAGCAGGGCAGCCTGTTCCGCTCCGCCGATGATGGGCAGACCTGGGAGCGCCTCGAAGGCCCCTATGAAGGCTCGCTGTTCGGCGTGATCGCTACCGGCCAGCCGGCGACCCTGCTGGTGTTCGGCCTGCGGGGCAATCTCTATCGTTCCACGGATTTCGGCAACACCTGGGAGCAGGTGGAGTTGAACGCTGCCCGTGGCGCCCTGGAGTTCGGCCTGTCGGGTGCTACCTTGCTGGACGACGGCTCGCTGGTGATCGTCGGCAACGGCGGCAGCGTGATCCGCAGTACCGACCACGGCCAGACCTTCAGCGTATTCAACCGTGCGGACCGCCTCTCGCTGTCGGCGGTGACCGCTGCCGGCAATGGCAAGCTGATCCTGGCCGGGCAGGGCGGGGTGCGGATCTCTGCGGCAACCGGCGCTGACGTCGGCAAATAAGCCGGGCACATAATAAGAAGGTGGGGAATTCCATGAGCAGTCATCACCAGGACAAGGCGAACTTTCTCGAACGCCTGATTTTCAACAACCGCCCGGCAGTGATCTTCATTTGCCTTTTGGTCAGCGCTTTTCTGTTCTGGCAGGCGACCCTGATTCGGCCTTCCACCAGTTTCGAAAAGATGATCCCGCTCAAGCACCCGTTCATCGAGCGGATGATGGAGCACCGCAATGACCTGGCCAACCTGGGCAACACCGTGCGTATCTCGGTGGCGGCCCGCGACGGCGACATCTTCACCCAGGAGTACATGGAGACCCTGCGGCAGATCAACGACGAGGTGTTCTACATCTCTGGCGTCGATCGCTCCGGGCTCAAGTCGCTGTGGAGCCCCAGCGTGCGCTGGACCGAGGTGACCGAAGAAGGTTTCGCCGGTGGCGAGGTGATTCCCCAGAGCTATAACGGCTCGCCCGAAAGCCTCGACCAGTTGCGCAACAACGTCCTCAAGTCCGGCCAGGTCGGGCGCCTGGTGGCCAACGATTTCAAATCCAGCATCGTCGACATCCCGTTGCTGGAGTCCTACCCGGACCCTCAGGACCAGGGCAAGCTGCTGGCCCTGGACTACCAGAAGTTCTCCCACCAGCTGGAAGAAAAGATCCGCGACAAGTTCGAAGCGCAGAACCCCAATGTGAAGATCCACATTGTCGGATTCGCCAAGAAGGTCGGCGACCTGATCGATGGCCTGATCATGGTGGTGATGTTCTTCGGCGTGGCCTTCATCATCACCCTGGTGCTGCTGTACTGGTTCACCTGGTGCATCCGCAGCACCATCGCGGTGCTGATCACCACCCTGGTGGCGGTGGTCTGGCAACTGGGGCTGATGCATGCCTTCGGCTTTGGCCTGGACCCGTACTCGATGCTGGTGCCGTTCCTGATCTTCGCCATCGGCATCTCCCACGGGGTGCAGAAGATCAACGGCATCGCCCTGCAGTCCAGTGACGCCGACAACGCCCTGACCGCGGCGCGGCGGACCTTCCGCCAACTGTTCCTGCCGGGGATGATCGCCATTCTCGCCGACGCCGTGGGCTTCATCACTTTGCTGATCATCGACATCGGGGTGATCCGCGAGCTGGCCATCGGTGCCTCCATCGGTGTGGCGGTGATCGTGTTCACCAACCTGATCCTGCTGCCAGTGGCGATTTCCTACGTCGGCATCAGCAAGCGCGCCATCGAACGCAGCAAGAAGGATGCCTCCCGCGAGCATCCGTTCTGGCGCCTGCTGTCGAATTTTGCCAGCCCCAAAGTGGCACCGATCTCCATCGCCCTGGCCCTGGTGGCCTTTGGCGGCGGCCTCTGGTACAGCCAGAACCTGAAGATCGGCGACCTCGACCAGGGCGCGCCGGAGCTGCGTCCCGACTCGCGCTACAACAAGGACAACAACTTCATCATCAGCAACTACTCCACCAGCTCCGACGTTTTGGTGGTGATGGTCAAGACCGCGTCCGAAGGTTGCTCGCGCTATGAAGCCATGGCCCCCATCGACGAGCTGATGTGGAAGATGCAGAACACCGAGGGCGTGCAGTCGGCGATCTCCCTGGTGACTGTGTCCAAGCAGATGATCAAGGGCATGAACGAGGGCAACCTGAAATGGGAAACCCTGTCGCGCAACCCCGATGTGCTCAACAACTCCATTGCCCGGGCCGATGGCCTGTACAACAACAACTGCTCCCTGGCGCCGGTGCTGGTGTTCCTCAATGACCACAAGGCCGCGACCCTGGACCGCGCGGTGCATGCGGTGCAGGAATTCGCCGCGCAGCACAACAAGGATGGCCTGGAGTTCATCCTCGCCGCCGGCAACGCCGGGATCGAGGCGGCCACCAACGAAGTGATCAAGGAGTCCGAGCTGACCATCCTGATCCTGGTGTACATCTGTGTGGCCGGCATGTGCATGATCACCTTCCGCTCCTGGGCGGCGACCCTGTGCATCGTCCTGCCGCTGGTGCTGACCTCGGTGCTGGGCAACGCGTTGATGGCCTTCATGGGCATCGGCGTCAAGGTCGCGACCTTGCCGGTGGTGGCGCTGGGGGTGGGCATCGGGGTCGACTACGGCATCTATATCTACAGCCGCCTGGAAAGCTTCCTGCGCGCCGGACTGCCGTTGCAGGAGGCTTACTACCAGACCCTGCGTTCCACCGGCAAGGCGGTGCTGTTTACCGGCCTGTGCCTGGCCATCGGCGTGTGTACCTGGATCTTCTCGGCGATCAAGTTCCAGGCCGACATGGGCCTGATGCTGACCTTCATGCTGCTGTGGAACATGTTCGGTGCCCTGTGGCTGCTGCCGGCCCTGGCGCGGTTCCTGATCAAGCCGGAGAAGCTGGCGGGGCAGAAGGGCAACTCGCTGTTCGCTCACTGATCCAGGCGTTTTGAACACTCAGCCGCGCCCTCGGGCGCGGCTTTTTCATGCCTGCTCCCAGGGCATGAACAGGCTGGCGCCGCAGGGCAATGCCAGACCCCTTCGACAGTGCCCGCAGGCCGCACCGGCGGCGAGTGATGACTGGACGCAATACGGGCCCGATCCTTGGGCGCCGATCAGCTATGATTGCGCCTTTCCAATTGATGATTGATTGCTATGACCGCTGCTACCGACACCTTGCTCACCGCCCTTGAAGCCTGCGACATGCTGGAAATCGACGGCCTGCACGCCTTCGATTTCACCCTCGACGAGCAGCGCCTGCTGATCGAGTGCATGGATGGCCGTGCCGCCAAGCGCTGGAGCTTTACCCTGGCCCAGGTGCAGGCCGCGACTTTTGATCAGGCGCTGCAGAGCTGGACCCTGGTCGCTGATTCCGGCGAGCACCGCCTGGTGTGCATGAGCGCGTTCAGTGCCCGCGACGAAGAGGAGAGTGAGCATGAAGATGCGTAATTTCTGGCCGCTGTTGATGGCCGGCAGTGTTGGTGCCATGGCGGTCCAGGCCGCGCCGGCAGAGACCCAGGAACTGCTGGTGGGTTCCTACACCCAAGGGCAGAGCCAGGGCCTGTATCGCCTGCGTTTCAACGAGGGGACCGGGCGGATCGATGCCAAGCCGTTGCAAGTGGTGAAGAGCTCCAACCCGTCCTGGCTGACCCTGTCCAAGGACCAGAAATTCGTCTTTGTGGTGAATGAAAACAGCCCGGGGCAGGTTGACCCCATCGGTCGTGTCAGCAGCTACAGCCTGGCGCCCAAGACCCATCAACTGAACCTGATCAACCAGGTGCAGAGCCAGGGCAACGAGCCTACTCACTCCAGCCTGAGCGCCGACGGCAACTACCTGTTCGTCAGCAACTATTCGGTGGACGTGGACCCGGGTGGCAGCCTGGCGGTGGTGCCGGTCAGCGCCGACGGCCATCTGTCGCCGGTGGTGCAGCTCACCAGCCATCCGGGCAGCCGCGTCGATCCCGAGCGCCAGCAGTCGGCCCACGTGCATTCGTCGGTGTCGTCCCCGGACGGCCAGTTCGTGTTCGCCAACGACCTGGGGGCAGACAAGATCTTTGTCTACCGCTACGACCCCAAGGCCAATCCGGAACACCCGCTGACGCCTGCCGAACCGGCCTTTGTCCAGCTGCCCCCAGGCAGTGGTCCGCGCCACTTGCTGTTCAGTGCCGATGGCAAGCGTGCCTACCTGACCCTGGAGATGAGCGCCCAGGTGGCGGTCTTTGACTATCAGGACGGCAAGCTGACCCAGCGTCAGTTGCTGGATCTGGCGGCCAATGGCTCCAAGGAGAAAAAGGCCGCGGCGGCCCTGCATGCCTCCAAGGACGGCCAGTACCTGTATGTCAGCAACCGTGGCACGGCCAACCAGTTGCTGGTGTTCGCCATCGACCCGAGCAACGGCCAGCTCAAGGAGATCCAGCGCCGTTCCGTGGAAGGCGATCACCCGCGGGAGTTCAGCCTCGATCCGAGCAACCGCTACGTGCTGATCGGCAACCAGAAAAGCAATGAAATCGTGGTGATCGAACGTGACGCCAAGACCGGTTTCCTCGGCAAGACGGTGCAGAAACTGCCCTTCGAAGCCCCCAGCGACATCAAGTTCCTGGTGCGTCAATAGACCGCAGGCCCCGGTATCCGGGGCCTGACTGCTTCTATCAATCACGCTGATAATAGCTACTGCCGCAAAGCATTTTTTCCCGCCAACCCTCGGGAGTAAGTTTGCTCAACAGCCCACACGGGCAAGCAAGCCAACTGAATCCGAGGGTTATACCGATGAACTTCAATCTCTTCTCCGTGATCGCAGCCTCCGCCATTTCCGCCAGCGTGGCCCTGCCAGCCAGCGCCAACGTGGAAATCAGCCGCAAGACATCCTCCACCAACACCTACACCCAGAAGTACCTGCAACAAAGCGCCAACTTCTACGCCGCCCTGGATCACAAGAGCCACGGCTGATCGGCTAGCGTTACGCCTGTGCTGGCTAGCCACCTGGCATGTCCAGCGCGATATCCACGTTGCCCCGTAGCCACTGAGTTCCTCACACGATTTGCGCCCAAGCCGGCATGGCTTGCCGACCTTGCGATCGACAAGCTCTGCTTCATGTCATAGGGGAGGGCGCAAGGGGAAGGTTTGCTCAGGCCTGGCTGATGTCCAGCAATCGAGGCATGGCAATCGCCAGATAATCCTGCGTATCGAGCACCATCGACGCATCCAGCCGCCCCGCGTTGAAGGCTATTTCTGCGTAGCCTGTGGTCAAGGCCGGATCGACGATCAATTGAATCCGCTCATCGAAAACAAAAGGAGGGATGGCGCCGATCCGGCACCCTGTCAGTTCCATGGCGGTTTCGGCCTTCACCAGCTCGGCTTTTTTCCCGCCCAGGGCCGCTCCGACTTTCTTCATGTCCAGCTTCTGGTCGCCCGGCAGTATCACCAGGGCATAGGGTCCGGGCTGCCCCTTGAGGGAGCAAAGCATGGCCTTCGCGCCTTGGCCGGGCTCGGTGCCACGGATTTCGGCGACGCGCGCCGACTGGCCCTCGGCATCGTGCATCAACACCCGGTAGGAGGCTGAGCGGGCATCGAGCAGTGCCACGAGGCGATCGAACATCGGATGCATGTGGTTTTCCTCTGGTTTACAGGAGCATGTCGTAGGACAGTTTGCTGATCAGAATCACCAGCAACACCAGGAATAGAGCCCGGACAAAGGGCACGCCCTTATGAACGGCCAGCCAGGTGCCAGTGAGCGCGCCCAGGATGTTGAATGCCGCCATGGGGATTGCGATCAGGTAGAGCACGTTACCCGTTGGGATAAAGAACATGAGTGCCGCTACGTTGGTCGCGATGTTCACCAGCTTGGCCGATGCCGAGGCATGCAGAAAGTCGAAGGCGAAGCAGCGGATGAACAGGAAGATCAGGAAGCTGCCAGTGCCGGGACCGAACAGGCCATCGTAGAAACCGATGGCGCCGCCGATGATGATCGCCAGCAGTTTTTCCTTGGTACCGATGCGCATGGGTTTGTGCAGGGCGCCGAAATCTTTCTTCCAGAAGGTGTAGATCGCCATCAGTACAATCAACACCAGCACCGCCGGCCGGATCATCGACTGAGGTACGAACGACACCGTGGCGGCGCCGAAGAAGGCCATGACAAAGGCCGCGCAGGCGGCGGGGATCACAAGCCCCCAGTTGATCACCACCTTGCGCACGAAGGATCGGGCCGCGAATGCGGTGCCGCAGGCGGCCGCGACTTTGTTGGTACCCAGCAGCGCCGCCGGTTGAGCGGTGGGGAGCACGTTGAATAGCGCGGGAATCTGGATCAGTCCGCCGCCACCCACCGCCGCATCGATCAGGCCGGCGGCGAAGGCGAACACGCAAAGGATGACAATATCGACCATGAAATCAGGCTCTGCCTATGTAGGGTTGATGAGGGGCCAGCGGCACCACGCGTGCCGGATCATTGACCCCGAAGACCCGCAACATCCAGCGATCACGGCCGTCGTAGCGGGGTGTAAAACCATCCCGGGCATGCAGGGTTTGCTGGTTCTTGAAGATCAGCATGTCCCCTGGTTGCAGCAGTATGTGGTGCACGACATCGGGATGATCGGCGGCGGCGGCGAACAGTTGGAGGGCAAACTGCGCATTGGCGCAGGTCGCTTCGACACTCGCTTTGTTGTAGCGGCAATACAGGTCACCGGTTGCGCTTCTGTACAGCAAGGGGACGTTTTCCAGCACATTCCCCTGTTTGCCGAAGGAGGCCGGTCGGCGAACGGTGAAGTTCGGTCGTAACAATTCCTCTTCGACACAGGCCGGCAGAATGGCCAGCACCTCGTCAATGGCGACGATGCGCGTCGGCACATCGAGCTCGCAGCGCAGGCCGGTCAGGGACAGGTACTCCGGACAGGCCGACAACTGCGAGACGGGTTCGCAGGTCAAAGGCAGGTGAGGGTTGTCGACGTGCATGCCCAGGTCCGCGCGCGAGCCATAGGAGCTCTTTTCGGTCTCTCGCTTGTGCTTGGGCGATACGTGACGGAACACGGTGTCGTTGCTTTCACCCTCGTAGGCCAGTGGACGGGTTTGCAGGGTTTGCAGCACGGACAAGATAGCCCCGGCCAGCGTTGATACGTTCTCGATACCCGGCTCCAGGTCATAGGGCGTGGCCGGCAGTTGCGGGTCCAGCGGCAGCCCCCTGACGATCATCGCCACGTCACGGGCCTGTGGAAAATTGCGTAGCTGCTGGATTTTCTCCGGGCACAGGGCACTTTCCAGCAGTCGCCCCAGGGCCGGCATGTGGCGGATACCCGAGGCACTATCGGTCACGTCCAGCGCTGCCAGACCGGCCTGAAGTGTGCGTTGTTCTTCGAGCGACAGATGAATTTGCGGTATCTCCCGTCGGATCGAAGTCACTGATTTTTTTTCCAGCCATTCATGAGTGACTTCATCAACACAAGCTGCGGCTTTCCCGATTACTTCATCCAGCTTTGACACGTCCTTGCGCTCCTGTTTGCCCCATCCTTGTGGGTTGAGCGGGAAGGTTAACGGAAGGGCCTTTTTTTGTGTTGCAATGCCGCGTTGTGAAAAATGCAATGAGGTGGACAGTGGCATTGAATATGTTGGGGGAACTTGAAGCCTTCGCGACCGTGGCTCGCAAGCGCAGCTTCGTCGCCGCGGCACGGACGCTGGGGCGCTCCCCCAGCGCACTGACCCGTGCCGTTCAAGCCCTGGAGGAAAGTGTGGGGCTCAAGTTGTTCAATCGCTCCTCCAATGCCGTGAGCTTGACCGAAGCGGGTGAATGCTTATTGCCCCACGCGTACAAAATGCTCGACCTGCAACGTGAGGTCGATGAAGACCTGTCCGGTCTCAGCGGCCTGGCCTCCGGCTGGATCCGTTTTTCCGCCCCCGAGTTTCTCGGACAAGGGGTATTGCCCCGGTTGATCGCGCAATACTGCGAGCGTTATCCAGACGTTAATGTCGATGTGATTTTCACCGATGAGATCATCGACCCGGCCAAGAGCAAGCTGGACTTCTCGATTCGCGGCGCGTTTCCACAATCCAGCGACTTGATCGGCTTTGCGCTCTGGAGTTACTCACGTTATCTGTACGCCAGCCCCGGCTACCTGGAGCGCAACGGCATGCCCGAGTCCATCGAGGCACTGGAGTCGCATTCGCTGATCCTGCATACGGCGCCACGGATTCTCAAGGAGTGGAATTTTCGCAGTGAGGAGCAGGCCATCAGCTTTCGGGTTCACCCCAAATTTCGTTTCAGCTCCGGTCTGGCGGTATTCCAGGCAGCCCTGGCGGGCGTCGGGATCGCCCGCTTGGCGGATTGGATGGCGGAGCCCGAAGTGGCAGCGGGGCGCCTGCTCCGGGTTTGTCCTGAGTACAAGCTCACCTCCAGCAGCGGTGAGAGCCCACAGATGCACGCGGTGTACCCGGCCGGAAATTTGCCGCTGCGGGTGAAGGCATTGCTGGAGATGATCCGCGACTTAGGTGAAAGCCTCGAATGTAAACGCGGCTCAGCACAAATTATGCTTGGCAGTGGCACATAGCCATGTGTTTAAATTTGACGCTGAATTATTGACTCTTTCCCGAGCAAGGATCGAAAGCATGCTGACGCGTCTGGCTGTGGTTCTGCTGTTGCTCTATTCCACCCCCATCCTGTCTTCTGCCCAGCCTGTGGAAGGCGAGCCAGAGACCTCTCGCGAGCGTTTGACCAGCCTGTTGCAGGACTGACGTTCGAGGCTGGATTGAGCGTGGCAATCAAGGAAGGAACGGGTCCCGGAATCGGGACCCGTTTGTCTGGGTTCAGTCCTTGGACGAACCGCGTTTTACCAGTTTCATGACCACCACGAAGAACACCGGGACGAAGATCACCGCCAGGGTCGCGGTGATCATGCCGCCGATCACCCCGGTGCCGATGGCCTGCTGGCTGGCGGAACTGGCGCCGGTGGCAATGGCCAGGGGCACCACGCCGAGGATGAAGGCCAGGGACGTCATGACGATCGGCCGCAGACGCAGGCGTGCTGCCTGCACCGTGGCGTCGATCAGGTCGTGGCCTTCGTCGTACAGGCTCTTGGCGAACTCGATGATCAGGATCGCGTTCTTCGCCGACAGGCCGATGATGGTGATCAGGCCGACCTTGAAGAACACGTCGTTGGGCATCCCGCGCAAGCTCACCGCCAGCACCGCACCCAGCACCCCCAGGGGCACCACCAGCAGCACCGAGGTCGGAATCGACCAGCTCTCGTAGAGCGCCGCCAGGCACAGGAACACGATCAGCAGCGACAGGCCCAGCAACAGCGGCGCCTGACTGCCCGAGAGGCGTTCCTGCAGCGACAGACCGGTCCACTCCAGGCCCAGGCCGGCGGGCAACTGGCTCACCAGTCGCTCGACTTCCTGCATGGCTTCACCGGTGCTGTGGCCCGGAGCCGGTTCGCCGGAAATGGCAATCGCCGGGTAGCCGTTGTAGCGGGTCAGCTGGGCCGGCCCCAGGGTCCAGGTGGCGCGGACGAAAGCAGACAGCGGCACCATCTTGCCGGCGCTGTTGCGCACGTTCATCCGCAGCAGGTCCTCGACCTGGCTGCGTTGATCGCCTTCGGCCTGGACCACCACCCGCTGCATGCGTCCCTGGTTGGGGAAGTCGTTGATATAGGCCGAGCCCAGGGCCGTGGACAGCAGGTTGCCGATATCGGCGAAGGACACGCCCAGGGCGTTGGCCTGCTTGCGGTCGACTTCCAGTTGCACCTGGGGCGCTTCGGCCAGGGCGCTCTCGCGGACGTTGGCCAGGATCGGGCTCTTTTCCGTGGCAGCCAGCAGCTCGGTCCGGGCCTGCATCAGCGCGGCGTGGCCGACGCCGCCACGGTCCTGCAGACGGAATTCGAAGCCACTGGAGGTGCCCAGGCCGTCGATCGGCGGCGGCAGTACGGCGTACACCACGGCGTCCTTGATCGCACTCAGGGCGCCGTTGGCGCGGTCGGCAATGGCCATGGCCGAGTCGTCGCTGCCCCGTTGCGACCAGTCCTTGAGGGTGGTGAAGGCCAGGGCCGCGTTCTGTCCGCTCCCGGAGAAGCTGAAGCCGAGGATGATGGTGCTGTCGCCCACCCCCGGTTCGCCGGCGTTATGCGCCTCGATCTGTTCCACCACCTTGATCGTGCGGTTCTGGCTGGCCCCGGGCGGCAGCTGGATGTCGGTGATGGTGTAGCCCTGGTCTTCCACCGGGAGGAACGAGGAGGGCAGGCGGCTGAACAGCAGCGCCATGATCGCCAGCAGCGCGACGTAGATCAGCAAGTAGCGACCGGTGCGCTTGAGGGCATAGCTCACGCCGCCCTCGTAGCGGTTGCTCAGGCTTTCGAAACGCCGGTTGAACCAGCCGAAGAAACCGCTGCGTTCATGGTGTTCGCCCTTGGCAATAGGCTTGAGCAGGGTGGCGCACAGGGCCGGGGTCAGGGTCAGGGCGAGGAAGGCCGAGAACAGGATCGAGGTGGCCATGGACAGGGAGAACTGCTGGTAGATCACCCCCACCGAACCCGGCATGAAGGCCATGGGAATGAACACGGCGACCAGCACCAGGGTGATGCCGATGATGGCCCCGGTGATCTGCTTCATGGCCTTGCGCGTGGCTTCCTTGGGCGACAGGCCCTCGGTGGCCATGATCCGCTCGACGTTCTCCACCACCACGATGGCATCGTCCACCAGGATGCCGATGGCCAGCACCATGCCGAACATGGTCAGCACGTTGATGGAGAACCCCAGGGCCAGCATGGTGGCGAAGGTGCCCATCAGCGCCACCGGCACCACCAGGGTCGGGATCAGGGTGTAGCGGATGTTCTGCAGGAACAGGAACATCACCAGGAACACCAGGGCCATGGCTTCCATCAGGGTGTAGATCACTTTGGTGATCGAGACCTTGACGAAGGGTGAGGTGTCATAGGGGATCTTGTATTCCACGCCGGTGGGGAAGTAGCGCGACAGTTCGTCCATCTTGGCGCGGATCAGGGTCGCGGTATTCAGCGCGTTGGCCCCGGGGGACAGCTGCACGCCAACAGCGGTGGAGGGCTTGCCGTTCAGGCGTGTGCCGAACTGGTATTCCTGGCTGCCGACTTCCACCCGCGCCACATCGCCGATGCGCACCGTGGAGCCGTCGGGATTGGCCCGCAGGACAATGTCGGCGAACTCTTCCGGCGTGCTCAGCTGGCCCTTGACCAGGATGGTGGCGGTGATTTCCTGGCTCGACGGGTTGGGCAGATCGCCGATGCTGCCTGCCGGCACCTGGGCGTTTTGCGCGCTGATGGCGGCATTGACGTCCGCCGGGGTCAGGTTGAAACCGATCAGCTTCTGCGGGTCGAGCCAGATGCGCATGGCTCGCTCGGCGCCGTACAGCTGGGCCTTGCCAACCCCGTCCACGCGGCGGATCTCGTTCATCACGTTGCGCGCCAGGTAGTCGCTGAGGGCCACATCGTTGAGGCGCCCGTCATTGGAGGTCAGGGTGATCAGCAACAGGAAGCCGGCGGAGACTTTCTCCACCTGCAGGCCTTGCTGGGTCACGGCCTGGGGCAGGCGCGGCTCCACCGCCTTGAGGCGGTTCTGCACGTCCACCTGGGCCAGCTCCGGGTTGGTGCCGGGCTGGAAGGTGGCAGTGATGGTGGCGCTGCCCAGGCTGCTCTGGGAGGAGAAGTACAGCAGGTGGTCGGCACCGTTGAGCTCCTGCTCGATCAGGCTGACCACCGACTCGTCCAGGGTCTGCGCCGAGGCACCCGGATAGGCCGCGTAGATCTCGATCTGCGGTGGTGCCACGGTGGGGTACTGCGCCACCGGCAGTTGGGGAATCGCCAGGGCGCCACCCAACAGGATGAAGAAGGCGACCACCCAGGCGAACACCGGGCGGTCAATAAAGAATTGCGGCATGTCGTACTACCTACTGGCCAGGATTCTGAGCGAGCGGAAGGGGCGTGTCGTCGATCTGCACCAGCTCGCCGGGACGGGCGTGCTGCAAGCCTTCGACGATGATGCGGTCACCGGGCTTGAGCCCTTCGGTGACGATCCAGCGGTCTTTCTGTACCCCGCCCAGTTGCACGGGGTGTTGCACCACACGGTTTTCGGCATTCACCAGCAACACCTGGGCGACGCCGGCGCTGTCACGCTGGATGGCCCGTTGCGGCACGCTGATGCCCTGCTGGTTGACGGCCTGCTCCAGGCGTACGCGCACGAAGCTGCCGGGCAACAGATCGAGGTCCGGGTTGGGGAACTCGCTACGCAGGATGATCTGCCCGGTGCTCGGGTCGACGCTGATGTCGGCGAACAGCAGTTTGCCGGGCAACGGATAGAGGCTGCCGTCGTCCTGGATCAGGGTGGCCTTGGCCTGGTCCTTGCCCACCTGTTGCAACTGCCCGGCCCGCAAGGCCCGGCGCAGTTCATTGAGCTCACGGGTGGATTGGGTCAGGTCGGCGTGGATCGGGTCCAGTTGCTGGATCAGCGCCAGAGGCGTGGTTTCGTTCTGGCCCACCAGGGCGCCTTCGGTCACCAGGGCGCGGCCGACGCGACCGGAAATCGGCGCGGTAACGGTGGCGAAGTCCAGATTGAGCCTGGCACGTTTGACTGCGGCCTGATTGGCCGCGACTTCGGCATCGGCCTGGCGCCGGGTCGCCCGGGCGTTGTCGTATTCCTGGCCGCTGATGGCCTGGTCGGCGATCAGCTTGGCAAAGCGTTGTTCCTGCAGGCGCGCCTGGAAGGCACTGGCCTCGGCCTTGCGCAGGTTGGCCCGGGCGCTGTCCAGGTCGGCCTGGAAGGGCGCCGGGTCAATGCGGAACAGCACGTCACCCTGCTTGACGTCGGAACCCTCGCGGAAGGTCCGTTGCAGCACCACCCCGGCCACTCGGGCACGGACTTCGGCGATCCGCGGTGCGGCGATGCGCCCGCTCAGTTCGCTGGTGATGGACAGGGCCTGGCTCTGGATCGTCTCGATCCGCACCGTGGCGGTCGGTGGTGTCTGTTCGCCCTCGGTTTGGCCGCAGGCGCTCAGCGCCCCTGCCAGAACCAACAGGCAGAGTGGCGCGAAGAGTTTATTCGACATGCTGATACCCCAATAATGACCTCGGCATGCTAAGGGCATGAGTCAAGGCCCGCTGTGAAGCTGTGTAGGTGCTGTGTGAAAAAGTGTGAAGCAGGCGCGCCCGGGTTGCCGCTGTTGTATATCCTTGGCGCCTCGCTGGTTGTAGCCGGTGCTCTATAAGAAACGCCGGTACTCTGTATTTCTTCAATAAAGACCTCAGCTCATGCCCAATATTCTTCTCGTCGAAGACGACTCCGCCCTCTCGGAACTGATTGCCAGTTATCTGGAGCGCAACGGCTATCAGGTCAGTGTGATCAGTCGTGGCGATCAGGTGCGGGAGCGGGCCAAGAGCAATCCGCCGGACCTGGTGATCCTCGACCTGATGTTGCCGGGGCTGGACGGTTTGCAGGTCTGCCGTTTGTTGCGCGCCGACTCGGCGACTTTGCCGATCCTGATGCTGACCGCGCGCGATGATAGCCATGATCAGGTCCTGGGGCTGGAAATGGGCGCCGACGACTATGTGACAAAACCTTGCGAACCGCGAGTGCTGTTGGCACGGGTGCGTACCTTGTTGCGCCGCAGCAGCCTGAGTGAGCCGCAGACCGCCAGCGACCAGATCCTCATGGGCAACCTGTGCATCGACCTCTCCGAGCGCACCGTGACCTGGCGCGAGCAGTTGGTGGAACTGTCCAGCGGTGAGTACAACCTGCTGGTGGTGCTGGCCCGGCACGCCGGTGAAGTGCTCAGTCGCGACCAGATCCTCCAGCGCCTGCGGGGCATCGAGTTCAACGGCACCGATCGCTCGGTGGACGTGGCCATCTCCAAGTTGCGACGCAAGTTCGACGACCATGCCGGCGAGGCGCGCAAGATCAAGACCGTCTGGGGCAAGGGCTATCTGTTCAGCCGTTCCGAGTGGGAATGCTGAGTCCATGCTGCGCATCCTGATCCGGCTGTACCTGATCACCATCGTCGCCTTCAGCGCAGCGATCTACCTGATTCCCGACCTGGTGATCAAGGTCTTCCACGAGCGTTTCCTGGACTACAACCTGGATCAGTCCCGGGGGCTGCAGAGCTTGATCGTCAAGCAGTTTCGCGCCATGCCTGCGTCCCAGTGGCCGACCCTGGCCGAGGAAATGGACGAGGAGTTCCACCCGCTGCAGGTGGCTCTTGTGCGCATCGACGATCCGGACTTCAGCCTTTACGAGCGTGAGCGCCTGGAACGCGGCGAGAAGGTCGTGCGCCTGGGAGACTGGGGCTGGCGCACACTGGCAGTGTCGCCGCTGGATGACCAGCTGGCGGTGAAGCTGGTGGTGCCGCCGGACCCTCTGGACGTCAACCTGCTGTACTGGAGCATCAACGTGCTGATCGTCGCGGTGCTGCTGGCCTGCCTGCTGCTTTGGGTCAGGCCCCACTGGCGCGATCTGGAGCGCTTGAAGCGCACCGCCGAGCGCTTCGGCAAGGGCCACTTGAGTGAACGCACGCAACTGCCCGGCAGCTCCAACATCGGCAGCCTGGCCCATGTCTTCGACACCATGGCCGGGGACATCGAGCAACTCCTGAACCAGCAGCGGGACTTGCTCAATGCGGTGTCCCACGAGTTGCGCACGCCTTTGACCCGACTGGATTTCGGCCTGGCCCTGGTGCTCTCCGACGATCTGCCTGCCGCCAGCCGCGAGCGTCTGCAAGGGTTGGTGGCGCATATTCGTGAACTGGATGAACTGGTGCTGGAGCTGCTGTCCTACAGCCGCCTGCAGAATCCGGCCTGCCTGCCGGAGCAGGTCGAGGTGTCGCTGGACGAGTTCATCGACAGCATCCTTGGCAGCGTCGACGATGAACTGGAATCGGACATCGTCATCGATGTCCTGCTGCACGGCACCCTGGAGCGTTTCACCCTGGACCCGCGGCTGACTGCCCGGGCCCTGCAGAACCTGCTGCGCAATGCCACCCGTTACTGTGAGAAACGCATTCAGGTGGGCGTGCTGGTCAGCGACGAGGGGTGTGAAATCTGGGTCGACGACGACGGCATCGGCATTCCTGACGACGAGCGCGAGCGGGTATTCGAACCCTTCTACCGCCTGGACCGCAGCCGCGACCGCGCCACCGGCGGATTCGGCCTGGGCCTGGCCATCAGCCGCCGCGCCCTGGAGGCCCAGGACGGCACCCTGACCGTGGAAGCCTCGCCCCTGGGTGGCGCGCGTTTTCGCCTGAGCCTGCCGCCCCCGACCACCCGCTGAACGGCTCCCACGGCCTTGTCGCCGCTGCCGAGCCTGCGATCGCCGACGCAGTCGGCGCAAAGCTGGAACAACGCGGCGTCTGCTCCAGCGTGCCCTCAGGGCCCGTTCGCAGCCTGCGGCAGCGGCTACACAAACCGGCGTGCCTTCAAGGGCGCGCGCCAGCCTGCGGCCAGTCCCGTTTTTGGCCAATGCGCTGCCTTACGGGGCGGCGCCACCACTTGCTATAGTTCGGCCCTCATTTTCCGCCCAGTAAAGGATCACTGCCATGTCCGAATACCAAGCCTTTCGCGTCGAACTCGCTGACAACATCGCCCATGTGCAGATCAATCGGCCGGAAAAGATCAATGCCATGAACGCCGCGTTCTGGAGCGAGATCGTCGAGATCTTCCGCTGGATCGATGACACCGATGCGGTGCGGGTGGTGGTGCTCAGTGGCGCCGGCAAGCATTTTTCCTCAGGTATAGACCTGATGCTGCTGGCTGGCGTGGCCAACGAACTGGGCAAGGACGTGGGCCGCAATGCCCGTCTGCTAAGGCGCAAGATTCTCCAGTTGCAATCCTCCTTCACCGCCGTGGACAACTGCCGCAAGCCGGTGCTGGCGGCGATCCAGGGCTATTGCCTGGGGGGCGCCATCGACCTGATCAGCGCCTGCGACATGCGCTATGCCGCTGACGATGCCCAGTTCTCCATCAAGGAAATCGATATCGGCATGGCGGCGGATGTCGGCACATTGCAACGTTTGCCACGTATCATCGGCGACGGCATGCTGCGCGAGCTGGCCTACACTGGGCGCACCTTCGGTGCCGAGGAAGCGCGCAGCATCGGCCTGGTCAACCGCACCTACAGCGATGCCGCCAGCCTGCTGGACGGGGTCATGGAGATTGCCCGGGAGATTGCCGCCAAATCGCCGATCGCGGTCAGCGGCACCAAGGAAATGCTCAGCTACATGCGTGACCACCGGATCGATGACGGCCTGGAATATGTCGCCACCTGGAACGCCGCCATGTTGCAGTCCAACGACTTGCGTGTGGCCATTGCCGCCCACATGAGCAAACAGAAACCCGAATTTCTGGATTGATTGACGATGATTGCACGCTGGACCACCGCAGTACTCGACACCGACCTTCCTGGCGGCTGGGCCGTGGCCCGCGGCCCGGAAGGTTTTCTCCATGACGACAACGGCGCGCTGTTCCCGCGGCACTGGCTCAAGGGCCAGGACCTGCCGCTGCTGGCGGAACACGGCATCGGCCACCTCGATGGCGAGCCGGTGTACCTGCTGGAACTCAGTGGCCGCGCCGAGGTGCCGGGCTGTCGCTGGAAAAGCCTGCGAGCCTTCATGCTGGAGGGCGATCACACCCTGTACAAGGTCCTGGGCTACGCCGCACAGATCGGCACCTGGGCCCGGGAGCATCGCTTTTGCGGCAGTTGCGGCCGGGCCACGCGGCAAGTGCCGGGGGAGCGGGCAATGTATTGCGAGCCCTGCGATCTGCGGGCCTATCCGCGCATTTCACCGAGCATGATCGTGCTGATCACCCGGGGCGACGAGATTCTTCTGGCCCGCTCTCCGCGTTTCGTTACGGGTGTCTACAGCACCCTGGCCGGCTTTGCCGAGCCCGGTGAGTCGGCGGAGGATTGCTTGATCCGCGAGGTGCGGGAGGAGGTGAGCATCGAGGTCAGGAACATCCAGTACGTGGGCAGTCAGTGCTGGCCGTTCCCGCATTCGATGATGCTGGGCTTCCATGCCGAATACGCCGCTGGCGAGATCATCCCCCAGGAAGACGAGATCGAGGATGCCCAGTGGTTCAACGTGCACGCGCTGCCGCCGTTGCCGGCCTCGCGCTCGATTGCCCGCTACCTGATCGACCTCTATGTGGCGCGCCGTCTAGGCCACGCTGAACCAGTGCTGCCAGGCTAGGCGCACGGTCAACCCCAGGACCACGGTGATGAACACCGGGCGAATGAACTTGGCACCACCGCTGATGGCGGTGCGTGCGCCGAAGAACGCCCCGACCATCACCGACAGGCCCATGCACAGGCCGATGATCCAGTCCACCTGCCCGGAGAACACGAACACCGACAGCGCTGCGATGTTGCTGACGAAGTTCATGCTGCGGGCCACGCCGCTGGCCTTGACCAGGTCGATGGGGTAGAGCAGCAGGCTGCTCACGGTCCAGAACGCCCCGGTGCCGGGCCCGGCCACGCCGTCATAGAAGCCCAGGCTGAAGCCCTGGCTCGATTGCCACTTCTTCTTGATCGGTGCGTCGCTGTCCAGCGGCGCCTTGGGGGTGCCGCCGAACAGCAGGTACAGGCCACAGGCGAAGACGATCACCGGCAGCATCTTGTTCAGCCACTCGGCCGGCAGGTAATGGGCGACGATGGCCCCGGTCAGCGCCCCCACCAGGGTGCCGACAATGGCGTGGGTCCATTGCCGGGGGTGGAACAGCTTGCGGCGATAGAAGGTGAAGCTGGCGGTGGCGGAACCGAAGGTCGAACTGAGCTTGTTGGTACCCAGGACCAAGTGCGGCGGCAGCCCGGCCGTCAGCAGGGCCGGCGTGGTGAGCAGCCCGCCGCCGCCAGCGATGGCGTCGATGAAACCGGCGATGAATGCTACGAGGGCGAGAATGGCGAGGGTGGTCAGGTCTACGCTGAGTTCGAAGGGCATGGATTCGGCTTATTGTTCGGCGGGAAGCGCAAAGGGGGCTGCGCGAAAGATCGCCATCTTACCTGCAACCCCGCCCGCTGCGCGACCGCCTCGACCTTGGTCTGATACCCCTATCCCAGGCGCCGGCTTACCGGCGAGTGAGCCCCTGAGTCTTGCGCACGATCGGAGGACGCCCTCACTGGCAAGCCAGCTCCTACGGACGGCGCATGGCCCGGAAAGCGTAGGAGCCGGCTTGCCGGCGAATGGGCCCTTGAGCCTTGTGCACGACCGGAGGGTGCCTTCGCTGGCAAGCCAGCTCCTACGGACGGTGCAGGGAAGGGTCAGCGTTGCGGGCCGTTGCCGATCTGCCAGACAAAAGGCGGTTCGCTGCCGTTGATACGCCAGTCACCGACAATCCGTGCCTTGTAGATCACCGGGTTATGGGACGACACGGTCCGCGCATTGCGCCAATGCCGATCCAGGGCCTTGCCCTGGCGAATGTCCGAAGCCCCCAGGGCATTGAACAGTTCGCTGGTGGCGCGCTGGATCAGTTCGCTCACCACCACCTGGGCCGTGGCCGATTCGATTTCCGCGGCCACATTGGCTTCACGTTCCTTCACCTGATCCCCGGCAAAGCGCGCCAGGTACGCCCGTTGCGCCGGCGCTGCTGCCCGTACTGTCGCCGCCTCGGCGGCATACACCAGGGCTGCAATCTCGCCCACCACCTGCTGCACCTGGGCGTCGGCGCTGACCTGCGGTGCGTTGCCATGGCTGTAGATGCGTTTGCGCAACCGCACTTCGTGAGCCACATCGCGCAGTGCAGCGCGGCCGATCCCGGACAGGGTCGCCAGCAGCACCAGTTGATAGAAGGCGGTCTGGTATTTGAAGCGGGTGGCGAAGTCGATGAGGTTCTCGGCCTCCACTTCGGCGTCGGTAAAGCGCGAGGTGCCACTGCCGGTGGTGCGCTGGCCGAAACCGTCCCAGTCATCGCTCTGCTGGATGCCGCTCTGGCGAGTCCTTACGGCGGCAATCACATCGCCGCCGGTATCGCTGCGCTGGGCGTAGACATCGATCCAGTCGGAGAAAATGCTGCCAGTGCTGTAGAACTTCTCGCCATTGAGGCGCCATTTTTCGCCGTCCGGCGTCACCTTGGTGATCACTTGGCCAATCTCCACCGCGCCGATTTCAGTCCAGGCGCAGCCGACGATATCGCCCTCGA
This sequence comes from Pseudomonas sp. B21-059, assembly GCF_026016285.1. NCBI lineage: Bacteria > Pseudomonadati > Pseudomonadota > Gammaproteobacteria > Pseudomonadales > Pseudomonadaceae > Pseudomonas > Pseudomonas sp. B21-059. Next base: position 3,101,940 of record NZ_CP087201.1, read on the forward strand.
CAAAACGCTTGAACCACAGGTCCCGGGCCGGGCCAGGGGGCGCATTGAGGCGATCCTCGGCAAAGGCGAAGTGCCCGCGCAGGGCCTGGGGCACATTGGCATCGGCCTCGGCCAGCTCGATCAGCAGTTGAAACAGCTGGGGCAGGGAGGCGCCGCCACCACCGTATTCCACCGGCACCCGCAGCGCGCCGAAGCCGGCCTCCTTGAGCCATTGGATAGGTTCATAAGGCAAGGTGCGGCTGTGCTCGCGCTCCACGGCACCGGCGGCGATCTTCTGGAAGATTGGCCGGAAGCGCTCGGCCAGGGCTTCGTAGTCGACGCCTACGGACAGCGGATTGATTACCTGATGTTCGGTCATGGTGTGGCTCCTGGGGCAGGCAGTAAAAAACAGTAGGTGTCGAAGCTGATTGCACACAGCATGCCGGAATCCCCAGTGCCGGTTTGCCTGGGCGCGGGCGGGGGCGAGCATCCGGCAACTGTTGTCCGGGCAACAGTTGATCAACAAATCGGTTGATTGCAGGTTTTTTGGATGGTCTGTCGCAGCTGTTGCAAGTGGCGCTTGCAGGGGCAACGAAGTCGCCCCTGCAACCCTGGCAAGCCGCTGCGGGCCTGGTCCTGCGCCGCGGGCCTGTGCCCTGCCCGGGCTCCGGAACAAGGCTTGCGCCGGCGCTGTCGGGCGCTGGCACGCTTGCTGCTCTGGTCCTTGCACCTTAATCAGTCCCGAGGACCGAACCATGAGTCAGCAAGCCGTCAAATTTGCGTATTGGGTGCCTAACGTCAGTGGCGGGCTGGTGGTGAGCAAGATCGAACAGCGCACCCACTGGGGCATCGACTACAACCGCAAGCTGGCGCAGATCGCCGAAGCGGCGGGCTTTGAATACGCCCTGACGCAGATCCGCTTCACCGCCGGGTACGGCGCCGAATACCAGCATGAGTCGGTGGCCTTCAGCCATGCGCTGTTGGCGGCAACCGACAAGCTCAAGGTGATCGCGGCGATCCTGCCCGGGCCCTGGCAACCGGCCCTGGCGGCCAAGCAACTGGCGACCATCGATCAACTGACCAACGGCCGCATCGCGGTGAACATTGTCAGCGGCTGGTTCAAGGGCGAGTTCCAGGCCATCGGCGAGCATTGGCTCGAACACGATGAGCGTTATCGCCGTTCCGAGGAGTTCATCCGTTCCCTGCGCGGGATCTGGAGCCAGGACCACTTCACCTTCAAGGGGGACTTCTATCGCTTCGACAATTACAGCCTCAAACCCAAGCCCCTGGGGCAACCGGAAATCTTCCAGGGCGGCAGTTCGCGGGCGGCCCGGGACATGGCCGCGAGGGTGTCGGACTGGTACTTCACCAATGGCAACAGCGTGGAGGGCATCAAGGCCCAGGTTGACGATATTCGTGCCAAGGCCGCCGCCAACCAGCATTCGGTGAAAGTCGGGGTGAATGCCTTTGTGATCGCCCGGGACACCGAGGAAGAAGCCCGGGCGGTGCTGGCGGAGATTATCGACAAGGCCGATCCGGAGGCGGTGAATGCCTTTGGCGATGCAGCCAAGCAGGCCGGCAAGGCCTCACCGGAGGGTGAGGGCAACTGGGCCAAGTCCAGCTTCGAGGACCTGGTGCAATACAACGACGGCTTCAAGACCAACCTGATCGGCACCCCGCAGCAGATTGCCCAGCGGATTGTCGCCTTGAAGGCGGTGGGGGTGGATCTGGTCCTGGCGGGCTTCCTGCATTTTCAGGAGGAGGTTGAGTATTTCGGCCAGCGCGTACTGCCGTTGGTGCGGGAGCTGGAAGCCCAGGCCCTGCTCAAGGAGCAAGAAGCCGCAGCTTGAATGGCGTGTTGCTTGCCGGCGAAGAGGCCCGCAAGCCTTGCATCGCCCTCGAAGACGCCTTCGCTGGCAAGCCAGCTCCTACGGGAAGGTGTTTTGCGAGGTTGCTTGTAGGAGCCGGCTTGCCGGCGAAAGGGCCCCTGGGTCTTGTGCAAGGCTTGAGGACGCTTTCGCTGGCAAGCCAGCTCCTACGGGGGCGGGTGGGTTACAGGCCCAGGTCGCTGAGGCCTGGATGGTCATCCGGGCGCCGGCCCAGGGGCCAGTGGAATTTGCGCTCGGTTGCCTTGATCGGCATGTCGTTGACGCAGGCAAAACGCCGGGCCATCAGCCCTTGTTCGTCGAACTCCCAGTTCTCGTTGCCGTAGGAGCGGAACCAGTTGCCCGAGTCGTCATGCCATTCATAGGCGTAGCGCACGGCGATGCGGTTGTCGGTAAAGGCCCAGAGTTCCTTGATCAGGCGGTAATCCAGTTCCTTGGCCCATTTGCGGGCGAGGAAGGCCTTGGCCTCTTCGCGGTTGTGGGCAAACTCAGCGCGGTTGCGCCATTGGGTGTCCAGGGTATACGCCAGGGATACCCGTTCCGGGTCCCGGGAGTTCCAGCCATCTTCGGCCAGACGGATCTTTTCAATCGCCGACTCGCGAGTGAAAGGTGGAAGGGGCGGGCGCACTTGAGCGTTAGACGACATGACTTGTCTCCAATAAAAGTTGCTGTTCAAACAAAGCAGTTGCTCTTGTTTAAAACAATCAGAGGTCCAATAACTTTCGCGCCATGCATTGCGCATTATCAGCAGCACTGTGATCGCCCATGACAAGGGCAACGGTAATGGCGCCATCGATCAGGATCAGCAGTTGCGCTGCCAGTTCCTTTGGATGTTGCACGCCATGTTCCTGGCAAAGCTCGGTCACGTAATCGAGCAGTTTCTGTTTATGTTGTTTGGCCACCTGGCGCACCGGGTCCTGGGGATCGCCGGTCTCGCCGCTGGTGTTGATAAAGGCGCAGCCGCGGAAACCTTCGGACCCGAACCAGTCCCTGAGTACGCTGAACAGCGCCAGCAGCCGCTGTGCAGAGCCTTCGGCCTTGCCCACTTCAGTCCTGTACCAGTGCATCCAGCGCTGGTCGCGACGTTCCAGGGCGGCCACCACCAGTTCGTCCTTGTTGCTGAAATAGCGATAGACGCTCTTTCTCGAGACCCCGGCGGTCTTCACCAACAGATCCATGCCAGTGGCGGCAATGCCGCTCTTGTAGATCAGCTTCTCGGTGACGTCGAGGATGATGTCGCGTGTTTCAGAGGGAGTGATTTCGTTCATGGCGCAAAGAGTAGAACGATCGTTCTCCTTGGTCAATCCTGTTATTCAAACTTTTATATTCAGCGGTCTTTCTCACAGGTGCTGGCTTGCCGGCCAAGGTAATTTCCAGGGCAGTGCAAGACTCAAGATGCTTTGCGCCAGCAAGCCGGTTACTTCAGAACGGGCTGACAGGGGACTCAGCCTGTTCCATGGTGTAAGCTCTTGCGCTCTTTGGATTTGAGCCACTGCGAGCCCTATGCCGTCGCTTTTCAAACGTTCCTTGCTGCCCAAACTGCGCAGCTTCCCCCTGGCTGCCGAAGCCTTCACCACTCTGACTGGCGCTGCGCAATTTCGTCGCACTCTGCTGGAGCAAATTGCCCAGGCCCGGCGGCGCATCTATATCGTCGCGCTGTACCTGCAGCAGGATGAGGCCGGTCAGGAAATCCTCGATGCCCTGCATGCCGCCAAGGCCGCGCGCCCGGAACTCGAGGTGCTTGTGGTGGTGGACTGGCTGCGGGCCCAGCGCGGCCTGATCGGCGCCGGCAAGCAGCCGGGCAACTCGGCCTGGTATCAGGAAATGACCCGTACCCATGCCACCGAAGTGCCGATCTACGGCGTGCCGGTGCAGACCCGGGAGCTGTTCGGGGTCCTGCACCTCAAGGGCTTCGTGATCGACGATTGCGTGCTCTACAGCGGCGCCAGCCTGAACAACGTGTACCTGCACAAGTTCGACAAGTACCGCTTCGACCGTTACCACCTGCTGCACAACCGCGCCCTGGCCGACTCCATGCACCATCTGGTGCAGCACGGCCTGGTGGCGTCGCGGGCGGTACATCGCCTGGACCTGCCGAACCTGCCGACCACCCGCAGTCTGCGTAACGACATCGGCGACCTGCGCAGTCGCCTCAAGCACGCCACCTACGACACCACCGCTGGTGGCCTGGACAAAAGCGGGCTGTCGGTCAGTCCGTTGCTCGGCGTCGGCAAGGGCAACCCGCTGAACCGGATCATCTGCGAACTGATCGCCGGGGCCCGCCAGCAACTGACCATCTGCACGCCGTATTTCAACCTGCCCTTGGTGGTGACCCGGGAAATCAATCGGGCCCTGGAGCGCGGGGTAAAGATCGACATCATTGTCGGCGACAAGACCGCCAACGACTTCTATATCCCGCCCAGCGAGCCGTTCAAGGTCATCGCGGCCCTGCCTTACCTGTACGAGATCAGCCTGCGACGCTTTGCCAAGCGCCACCAGAAAGTCATCGACAGCGGCCTGCTCAACCTGCACCTGTGGCGTGACGGCGACAACACCTACCACCTCAAGGGCCTGTGGGTGGATGAGCGCTACACCTTGCTTACCGGCAACAACCTCAATCCCCGGGCCTTCCGCCTGGACCTGGAGAACGCCCTGTTGCTGGACGATCCCAAGGGCGAGTTGCTGGAGGCGCGTCGTGCCGAACAGGCCGAGATCTACCGCCATACCCGGCGCATCGAGCACTTCCAGTACCTGGACAGCCTGGTGGACTACCCCGAGGCGGTGGGCAAGTTCCTGCGTCGGGTCAGCCGGGTGCGCATCGAACGCCTGCTCTACCGCATGCTGTAGCCTGTAGCCGCTGCCGAGCCTGCGAGGCTGCGCAAAGGTCCGCAGGACCTTCAGCGTTCCGAAGAACGACGCCGCCTGCAGAGCCGTTCGCAGCCTGCGGCAGCGGCTACAGGGATCGGGGGGTTGGCCAGATGGCGATCAGTACCAGCAACACCGCCGCGAGCAGGTAGGGCAGGCGCGGTTCGATGGCGTAGATCAGGCTGCCGGCCATGGGGCCGATGACCACGCCCAGGCCCTGGGCCGCGCCGATGCTGCCAGCTGTCGCGCCCTGTTCCGAGGCCTCTACGGCATTGGCTGCCAGGGCCGAGAACGATGGAAACACCCCACCCATGCCCGCCGCCGAGACAAAGAACGCCAGCCACAGGCCCCAGGCGCTGTCCACCAGCATGCTGCCGGCATAGCCCAGCGCCGACAGCAGGGCGCCGTAGCGGATCATCCGCAGCGGCGGCCATTCCAGCTTGCGCACCACCAACTGCGCGCAGATCAGTGCCACGCCGACCATGGCCAGGGCCACCCCGGCCGTCTGGGCGGCATCGGCAGGGCTCATGTGCAAACGGTCCAGGGCGTAGAAGCTGACGGTGATCTGGGCAATCGACACACAGAGCATGGCGACAAAGGCCACCACCATGGGCCGGCGCAGCCGTGGGTCGCCCAGGCGCACCCGCGTCGGGGCATGGGCCAGGTGCAGTTCCTGGCGCGGCAACTGGTAGCGCAGCACCACAAATGCCAGCAGCGGCAGCACCGCCATGGCGTAGAACGGCAGGCTGAGGCTGTAGCGGGCCAGCAAGGCGGCCACCGCAGGCCCCACCACCAAGCCCACGGCGTTGGCGGCGCCCAGGGTGGCCATGGCGCGGGCGCGGTGCTGGGGTTCGACGTTATCGGCGATCAGGGCGAAGCCGCCCACCGGGATCGCCGCATAAAAGGCGCCGATCAGCCCGCGGCCAAGCATCAGGCCGAGAAAGGCCATGGCGACGCTGGGCAGCGACTGCAACGACAGGTCGATGAACAGGCACAGGGCCCAGTAGGCGAGGGTGAAGCCTGCGGTGCCCAGCAACAGCACCCGACGCCGGCCGAAGCGGTCACTGGCCTGGCCCCAGGGGCGTGCCAGGAGCATCCAGATCACCCCGGAAACGGTCACGGCGGCGCCCGCATGCCAGGTTTCCAGATGCAGGGCCCGGGAGATCGGGCCGATCAGCGAGACGAAGGCCATCATCGACATGGTGCAGGCCATGTAGGCGGCCATCAGCGGCAGCAGCGAGAAGGGTTTGGCAGCCAGCGGCGTGGCCGCTGCTGTGGAGCGAGACATAGTGGGTCTTCCATGAAAGCCGTTGGGCCGTGAACGTTATCGGGATAACGGGCAACCGCCCAGCCTTATCTGCGTCGGTGATGGCAGCACCCTTCAGGCGCCGGCTTGTCGGCGAAGCGGGCGACCAGGACGAAGAGGCAATTGGGGCCTGTGTTGTTCTGGACGTCGCTTTGGCGGGCCAGCCAATTCCTGCACCAGCCAACTCCTGCATGAGCTGGCTCTGGTGAGGGCGGGCTCAGTTCAGGCCCAGTTTGCCGCGCAGGGTGGAGAGGTCTTCGGCCAGGGTGTTGACCGGACCGATCAGGGCCTTGCGGTCGTTTTCCTTGACCTTGTCGTAGGTCATGAAGCCGCCGTCCGGGGTTTTGTACTTGGCGAGGATCTTGTTCACCGTGGCGAAGTTCTTGTCCACCTTGGCGACAAAGGCCGGGTCCTGTTTCGCGATCTGCCCATGGAACAGGTCGACGATTTTCTTTGCGCCGTCGATGTTGCCCTGGAAGTCGTAGAGGTCGGTGTGGCTGTAGCGGTCTTCTTCTCCGGAGATCTTGGTCGCGGCCACTTCCTCCAGCAGGGCGGCGGCACCCCCCACGACTTTTTCCGGTGGGAAGGTCAGGCCGGCGACGCGGGTCTGCAGGTCCTTGACGTCCTTGTTCAGGCCGTCGGCCAGCTCGCCCAGGCCTTCGGTGCTGTTTTCCGAGAACAGCGAATATTCCAGGCGGTGGAAGCCGGTGAAGTCTTCGGCCTTGACGCCTTGCTCGTGGTCGTCGACCCGGGAGTCGATGGCGGCATCGAGGTCGCTGAAGAGTTCGGCGATGGGTTCGATCGACTCGTAGTAGACCCGGGTCGGTGCGTAGAGCTTCCTGGCGCTGGCCAGGTCGCCCTGTTTCACCGCATCGGTGAATTGCTGGGTGTGGCTGGCCAGTTCATCGAGCTGCTCGGTGACGTAGATCTTGTAGTCGGAGATCGGCCCCACCAGCTCCAGGGGCGCAGCGGCGGCGAACGCCGACAGCGGAGCGTGGAGCAAGCCAAGGGTCAGCAACACAGCGAGGGGCGACTTTTTCATGGGACTTTTCCGTGGGGGTTGAAGTGTCATGGGGGTCAGGCGGTGGTGTTCGGTCGGGTGGCTTCGAGCAACGAGCGACCGATGAAATCGCCGGCGCCGGTGACCCCGGGCAAGCTGAAGAAGTAGCCGCCACCGGTAGGCTTGAGGTACTCCTCCAGAGGCTCGCCGTTGAGGCGGGTCTGGACCGCGATAAAGCCTTTTTCCAGGTCCGCCTGGTAGCAGATGAACAGCAGGCCCATATCCAGCTGACCGTTCTTGTTGACCCCATTGGAGTAGTTGAACGGCCGGCGCAGGATCAGGTTCTGCCGGGTCTGTGGGGTGCGCGGGTTGGCCAGGCGGATGTGGGCATCGAGCTTGGTCAGCTTGCCGTGGGGGTCACGGGCGTAGTCGGGGACCTGGCTTTCTTTCTGGCCATCCATGGGCGCGCCCGTGGTCTTGATCCGGCCGATGATGCTTTCCTGCTCCTGCAGCGGGGTGCGGTCCCAGCGCTCGACAAAATTGCGGATGATCCGTACCGCCTGGTAGCTGCCGTGAGCCGCCCAGGCCGGTTCGTCGCTGCCGGGTTGGACCCAGACGATCTGCTGCATGGCTTGCTGGTCATTGGAGTCGGGGTTGGCCGAGCCGTCGCGAAAGCCCAGGAAGTTGCGCGCGCTCTGCGCTGGCTCCCCGGGCTTGGCCGGCGCCTGGGGCGGCACGCTGCCTTCCTGCTTCCAGCGCACCAGCAAGAGGTCGGGGAGGTTCTTCACGATGTCGCGCAGGGCGTGGATATTGGTGTCGGCGGTGTTGGAGCAGAACTGCAGGCTCAGGTCGCCATGGCAGCAGGCCGGCTCCAGGGCATCGTTGGGAAAACCCACCATGCGGATCAGGCGCTTGGGTTTGGCGGCGGCCAGGCCAAAACGTTCGTCGAACAACGATTCGCCCACCGACACGGTGATGGTCAGGTTGTCCGGGGTCACTACCGGGCCGAGGATGCCGGAATCCAGGGGCGGCAGTTTCGGGTCGACCTGGGCCACCGGCCCCCCGCTCATGAGAAAGGCGATGCGTTCGTCGAGGGTACGGAACAGTCGCTCCAGGTCATCGCGGTCGCTGGCCAGCACATCGAAGGACACCAGCATGCCCGAGGTCGGGCGCGGGGTGACGATGCCGCTCTGGTGCTGGCCGTGGTAGTCGTGGCGGTCCTGGGTCCTGTCGCTGCTGGGGGCCTGGGTGACCTGGGCTGCGGCGCCGGCGGCCATGGCCGGGCCACTCAGGCTGCTGCCGGCCAGGGCCATGCCGGCGGCGCCCATGCCCAGCAGCACGCGCCGGCGCTGGGCGGAAAAGCACGGGTTGGATGGATCGGAATCGTTCATTGAAAACTCGTCAGGTTACAGGCCGGAGAGGCCGAGTGCGGGATCGATGGCGTCGAGAGCGTCGGCCAGGGCCTTGGCCTTGTCGGCGATCTCTTTGCGTTGTGCGGCGCTGACCTTGTCGTAGTCCAGGTAGCCGGCGCCGTCGCGCAGGCTGGCGAGCCGGGTGTCCAGTGCATTGGTGGCGTTGTCGACCTGGGGCAACAACCGGGCAGCGGACTTGGCCAGCAAGGGGCGCAGCAGGTCGATGACCTTGCGGGTGGTTGCCAGGTTGGCGGCAAAGCCGTTGAGGTCGCTGTGGCTGTAGCGTTCTTCCTCGCCGCTGCTGGCCCGCAGGTCGGCAAGGCTGCGCAGGTTGCGTGCGACGATGCTCACCAGTTGTTCCGGCGCCAGGGTTTGGGCCAGCAGTTGCTCCTTGAGGCGCGAGACGTTGCTGGACAGCTGCTTCGCGACCGGAGCCAGGCCGTCCAGGTCGCGTTTCTGGAACAGGCCGTATTCCAGGCGGTGGAAGCCACTGAAGCCCGGGTCCTGTTCCCGCTGTTCGAAATAGTCGGCGCGGGCGTTGATGGCGTTGTCCAGCTCGGCCAGGCGCTGGGCGGCCGGGGCCAGTTGCTGGTAGGCGGCGCGGGCCGGCAGGTACAGGGCTTGGGCCTGCTTCAGGTCACCGGCATCGATGGCCTGTTGCAGAGCGTTCACCGCCTTGATCAGGGCACCGCCTTGGGTGCTCAGGTAAACCCGGAATTCCGCCAGTGGGCCGATAAAGGCCACCATCGAAGGCCGGGCCTTGGCCTGGGCCTCGGACTGCGCGGTCGGGGTCACGTGCAGGGTGCCGCGCGGGTTGCTCAACAGCCCGCAGGTAATGGCGTAGTCGCCCGGTTGCAGGGTGGCGTTGATCACCTGGCTCAGGCCCGGAGCGATGTTCTCCCGCTCCTCGACCACCAGCACGCCATCGAGGATTTCCCATTCCACGGCGCGGTCCGAGCGGTTGACGATGCGAAAGCTGGCGTGGCCTGCCGGCACCGTCAGCGCGTTGGGTTCACAGCTGTGGGGATGGAGAGTCACGGTGATTTCGCCCTGGTGGGCCTGGCGCTTGCTGGCGGCCCGTTGCGAGGCGTAATAGAACAGCCCGCCGGCGGCGATCATGACGATCACCGAGCCGGCAACCGCCCAGCGCAAGGCGCGGGGCGGCGAGGCCTGGGTAGAGGCTTGCTGGGTCATTGAGGGAGCCTTACTGACTGGAAACGGAAGATGCTGAGCCGGGCGCCTTGGCCAGGGCGCCACCGGGCAGGAAGAACAGCACCAGGGTCACGCCCAGGTACAGCACATAGGCGCCTAAGGTGCTGAGGGTGGGGGCGTCCTGGTAGCCGAACATGCCGGCCAGCACCGAGCCCAAAGGGCCATCCATGGGCAGGCTGGCGCTGACATCGAAGAGCACGCTCTGCAGGTGGTTCCAGACCCCGGCTTCATGCAGGGCCTGCACCGAGTTGGCGAGGATGCCGGCGGCCACCACCAGGATGAACAGTCCGGTCCAGCGGAAGAAGGCGGCGAGGTTCAAGCGCATGCTGCCGGTATAGATCAGGAAACCGACGATGATCGCCACGATCAGCCCCAGCAGGGCGCCGAGCGGCGCGCCCGGGCCTTCGCTCTGCTGGAACACCGCCAGCAGGAAGAACACGGTTTCCAGGCCTTCCCGGGCGACGGCGAAGAACACCATGGCGATCAGCGCCGTGATCTGATGCCGGGAGCCGGCCAGGGCCTGGTCCAGGGAGGCTTGCAGGGAGTGCTTGATCGAGCGCGCCACCTTGCGCATCCAGAACACCATGGAACTGAGAATGCCTACGGCCACCAGGCCGACGATGCCCTCGAAGAGTTCCTGCTGCTTTTGCGGGAATTCGGCGCTCATCAGCTCCAGGCCGCCGCCCACCAGCAGGGCCAGGGCCGCGGCGAGAAACACTCCGATCCACACCGCGGGCATCCACTGGCCACGGCCGGTCTGCTTCAGGTAACTGGCGATGATGCCAACGATAAGCGCGGCTTCAATCCCTTCGCGCAGCATGATCAGAAATGGAACAAGCATTCAGCACCGGCGGGGCAATGGGTAGGGAGCTAACTTGTAACATAATGATACTCATTGCCAAATGAAGATCATTGACATCTGCTGAACCTGAGCTGAACGAGATTTATTTACCAGTGTTCGCGCTCTGTAGGAGCCGGCTTGCCGGCGAAGAGGCCCCCGAGCCCTGCGCAGGACGTTAGACCGCCCTCGCTGGCAAGCCAACTGCTACGGGGCGGGGCGATCAGCCCAGGTTCTGCTCGGTCAGGCGTTGCACCGCCAGGCGGCGGTAATGGGAAGGGGTCATGCCCTTGAGTTGCTGGAAGCGGCGATTGAAGTTGGAGATGTTGTTGAATCCAGACTCGAAGCACACGTCGGTCACCGGTTTGTCGCCATCGGCCAGCAGTTCGCAGGATTTGCTGATCCGCAGGCGATTGACGAACTCGATGAAGCAGCGCCCCGTGGCCTGTTTGAACACCCGGGAGAAGTAGGTGGGCTTCATCCCCAGGTACTGGGCCACTTCCTCCAGGGGCAGTTCTCGGGCGTAGTGGGCAAAGATGTAGTCCACGGCACGGTTGGTGCGGTCGACACTGTGTTCATCCGCCAGTTGCACGCGGGTGGCGCCGGACAGCAGTTGATAGTCGTCGCAGGCCGCCAGCAGTTCCATGAGGATGAAAAAGTGGCCGAGGCGGGTGATGCCGCTGGAATCGGCAATGCGCTGCATCAGGGGCAGGGCCTGGGCGATGGTGTGCTTGCAGCGGAACTCGATACCGTATTGCGCCCGCTCCAGCAGTGGGCTGAGGTTCTTCAGTTCGGTGAACACCTGGCTGCCGCTGTCGAACAGTTCGTCGGTGAAGTTCACCAGCATGTCGCGCTTGGCCACGACCTCGTCCTCGGCCACCTGGCTGATCCAGTTGTGGGGCAGGTTGGGGCCGGTCAGGAACAGCGTCTGCGGATAGAAGTTGCCAATGTAGTCGCCGATGAACACCTTGCCGGAGCTGGCGACGATCAGGTGCAGTTCGTATTCCTTGTGGAAGTGCCAGCGCACCAGGGGGCAGGGGAAGCCGTGCTGGCGATAGATGATAGACAGGCCGTTATGGTCGTCCATCAACTCGTAGGAGGGGTCGCTGATCTTGCCGGTTCGACTCATGGCGCGGGACTGTTCTTGTTGTTGGCCGCGCTGATAATGCCTTGTGCCCCGCCCGCGCACCAGTAGGAGCTGGCTTGCCAGCGAAGAGGTCCATGAGGGCGATGCAGGGCTTGCGGGCCTCTTCGCCGGCAAGCCGACTCCTACAGGGAGTTTGCGTGTCTCGCCCGTAGGAGCAGGGGGTCATGGGGCAGGGCGGTTCTTGGCTTCGATCCATTGCGCCATGTATTGGGTGCTCTTGTGATGGTGGTGTCGCAGCATGGCGCCGGTGAAGTTGTCCCGGCGCAACTGCTCCAGGTGCTGGCGGCAGTCTTGCAGGCGCTGGATCAGCGCCGGGCCGTGGACTTGCTGGCGGTAGCGCGCTTCAAGCAACCGCCGGCCATCGATCTGGGCCTGTTCCCACAACTGTTGGTCCTGGTACAGGCGCACGGCCGCGGTCGCCAGGGCGCTGGCCGATTCGGCCACCGCGCCCGGCCAGGGCAGGCCATCCTGGGACATGGATTCGCTGCCCACCGGCGTGGTGACGCTGGGCGTGCCGCAGAGCATGGCGTCCAGCAGCTTGCCCTTGATCCCGGCGCCAAAACGCAGGGGGGCCAGGCAGATCCGCGCGGCGCTCATCACCTGCAGCGCGTCTTGCGCCCAGTTCATGATGTAAAAGCCCTGGGCCGGGTTGTGCAGGGCTGCCGCCTTGGGCGGGGTGTAGGCGCCATACAGGTGCAACTGGGCGCCGGGCAGTTGTTGGCGGATCAGTGGCCACACGCGGTTTTTCATCCAGAGCACGGCGTCCCAGTTCGGCGCGTGGCGGAAATTGCCGATGCTGAGGAAGTGCGCCCGCTGTTCGAAGGGCGGGAAGTCCTGCGGCAGTTGTTCCAGCATCAAGGGGCACCAGTGCAGCAGCGCCGGAGGCAGGCGGAACTGCTGCACCAGCAGCTCGATCTCCACCTCGGAGATCATCAGGCTCAGGTCGCAGCGGTAGATGGCGGCGATCTCGCGCTTGGCCAGGTCGGTGTCGGCCATGTGCTGGAACTCTTGCGCCGCGGCCTGGGTGAACAGAGCGCTGAAGTCATCTTCGTCGGCGCAGGCCTTGAGGTGATCCTTGAGGCGCTGATGCCGGGCATGGCGCAGGCATTGCAAATCCGAGGTTTCCAGGACCCGCAGGGCATTCGGGCAGTGTTGCTCGACCCGCCAGCCGAACTGTTCCTCCATCATGAACTGGTCGAACAGCACGATGTCCGGGGCCAGTTCGGCGACAAAGCGGTCAAAACTGCTGTTGTTGAGCTCGATAGGGCATTCGCGGATGCCCAAGGCCGCCAGGTCCTCCTTGTGTTCGCCCTCTTTGGCCGGGCTGCTGAAGGTCAGCTCCCAGCCCTGGTCGAGGAAACTCTGGAGGATCTGCATCATGTGCCCGCCGGCGGCGGAGGAGCGGGGTTCGGGCCAGACGTAACCAATGATCAGGACTTTGGTTGCGGCGGTGGGACTCATGAGGGGCGATTCCTGGCAGGCAAGGGCAAAAAAAGGCCGCCATTAAACCACAGCGCGCCAGCGGCGGATCAGGCCGCCGCCGGGCTCAACCGAGGATGCTGCGCACCTTGTCCCGCAACTGGTCGATAGAGAAGGGCTTGCCGATCACCGACATGCCGGCGGGCACGTCGATGGACTCGGCATAGCCGCTGGCAAACAGCACCGGCAGGTGCGGACGCAGTTGCCGGGCGCGTTCGGCCAGTTCACGGCCGTTCATGCCGGGCAGGCCGACATCGGTCATCAGCAGGTCGATGGTCTGTTGCGGGTTTTCCAGCAGGCTCAGCGCGGCGTCACTGCCATCAGCCTCCAGGACGCTGAATTCGAGCTCTTCGAGAACATCGACAATCAGCATGCGCACGATGGCATCGTCTTCGACGACTAGGATGGTGGAGACGCTGGCGGGCATAGGGGCTCTCTCAAGAAATGGGTGGTACGGGGCGCTGCGACAGGCGGCCCTGTGCATCAGTAAGTGGCGACTGGCCACAAGTTCCCGAAGCTGTACAGAAAAAGGCTGTTGTACAAGCGCCGGCAAGAATAACCGCTTCCCTTGTCCCAGGGCAGGTCCAATCGCAGTTGTGAACCCATGGGTTATAAAAAATAGCTGCGATGGCCGAATGTGGGGCAAACTTCGTTTTTTTTCCTGCGCCAAGGTCCATCAAATGATCCGTCCGTCATCGGTTGATGAACAGAGTTTTCGCAAGCTGCTGACCCGCAACATCAGCCTGCCCCTCGGTGTAGGCGTGCTCAGCGCGGTTTTTTTCGTGTCCCTGATCACCTACCTGCTCTCGGTCATCCAGTGGGTGCAGCACACTGACCGGGTGATCAACAATCTCAATGAGGCGGCGCGCCTGACCATCGACCTGGAAACCGGCATGCGCGGTTTCCTGATCACCGGCGATGAGCATTTCCTCGACCCTTATGAAGTGGCCAAGCCACGCATCCTCAGCGAGCTCAATGGGCTGCGTGATCTGGTCGCCGACAACCCGCAGCAGGTCGACCGCCTCAAGCGCCTGGAAGCCCTGCAGCTGGAGTGGAACAACTTCTCCCTGAGCATGATCGAGCTGCGTCGGCAGAACGGCGACTACCGTGGCGCGGTGCAGGCCGGGCGGGGCAAGCGCCTGACCGACGAGATCCGCAAGGAATACGAGGATGCGGTGGGCATGGAGCAGCAGTTGCGCCTGGAGCGTAATGAGAGCGTCAGCCGCACCACCATTTTCAGCGTGATCCTGTACCTGTTGTTCGTGGTGGGCATCAGCGGCTTGCTGGCCTATGTCGGGCGTCGGGATCTGCTGGCGCTGTCCAAAAGCTACAGCGACAACCTCGAGGCCCAGGAAAACAGCGCCCGGCGCCTGGAACAGCAGGCCTGGCTGCGCAACGGCCAGACCGAACTGGCCGAACAGATGCTCGGCCAACTGACCCTGAACCTGCTGGGGCGCAATATCCTCCAGTTCTGCGCCCATTACCTGGGGACACCGGTGGCGGCGCTGTATGTCCGTGAAGATCACGGCGGCCTCAAGCGTGTGGCTTCTTATGGATTTTCCCGTGAGCTGGAGCAGCAAGAGCAGTCGCTGTATGGCGATGAGGGCCTGGTGGGCCAGGCCGCGCAGCACAAGCGCCTGATCCGCCTGGACGATGTGCCGGTGGATTACTTCAAGGTCAGCTCCGGCCTGGGCGAGGGCGCGCCGCGCAGCGTGCTGGTGGTGCCGACCCGTGATGACGACCGGGTCAATGGCGTGATCGAGCTGGGCTTCCTGCGGGCGCTGAGCGATCGCGATGTGGAGTTGCTGGAGCTGATTGCCGGCAATATCGGCACCTCCATCGAAGCCGCGCGCTACCGCCAGCGCCTTCAGGAAGTGCTGGCCGAAACCCAGCAGCTCAACGAAGAGTTGCAGGTGCAGCAGGAAGAATTGAAGACCGCCAACGAGGAGTTGGAGGAGCAGTCGCGGATTCTCAAGGAGTCCCAGGTGCACCTGGAAACGCAGCAGGTGGAACTGGAACAGACCAACGAGCAGTTGGCCGAGCAGGCGCAGATCCTGGCCGAGCAGCGCGACGCCATGGACCGCAAGAACAGCGAGCTGAACGAGGCGCAGACCCAGCTTGAAGAGCGCGCCGAAGAACTGCAGCGCTCCAGCAAGTACAAGTCCGAATTCCTCGCCAACATGTCCCACGAACTGCGCACGCCGCTCAACAGTTCGTTGATCCTGGCCAAGTTGCTGGCGGAAAACCCCCAGGAGAACCTCACTGCCGAGCAGGTCAAGTTCGCCGAGTCGATCTATTCCGCCGGCAACGACCTGCTGAACCTGATCAATGACATCCTGGATATCTCCAAGGTCGAGGCGGGCAAGCTCGAAGTGCGTCCGGAAAATGCCAGCGTGCCGCGCCTGGTGGACGGCTTGCGCAGCCTGTTCCAGCCGTTGACCGCGGACAAGGGCCTGGCCTTCAAGGTGGAGCTGCAACCGGGGGCGCCACAGAGGCTGTTCACGGATCGCCAGCGGGTCGAACAGATACTCAAGAACCTGCTGTCCAACGCGGTCAAGTTCACCGAAAGGGGCCAGGTCAGCCTGAGCGTTGGTGCTCAGCCGGAGGGCGGTATCGCCTTTGTCGTGCAGGATTCGGGGATCGGCATCGCCCAGGACCAGCAGGAAAGCATTTTCGAAGCCTTCCGCCAGGCCGACGGCACCACCAACCGGCGTTATGGCGGCACTGGCCTGGGGCTGTCGATCTCCCGGGATCTGGCGACCTTGCTGGGGGGCTCCATCAGCGTCAGCAGTGAACCGGGGCAGGGCAGCATTTTCACGCTGGTGCTGCCAGAGCAGTACAGCGAGGCGGCCGAGCCGGTGCTGGCGCCAGCGCCTGCAATGATGCCGGTGGCGGCGCCTGTTGCACCCAGTGCGCCGTTGCCGGTGACTGAAGTGCCTGGCAGTGAGATCCCGCGCTTTGCCGATGACCGGGACAAGGCCCCATTCAGCAGCCGCTGCATCCTGGTGGTGGAAGATGAGCCGAATTTTGCGCATATCCTCTTCGATCTGGCCCACGAACTGGGTTACCACTGCCTGGTGGCCCATGGCGCCGACGAGGGCTACAGCCTGGCCGAGCAGTACATCCCGGACGCCATCCTGCTGGACATGCGCCTGCCCGACCATTCCGGCCTGACCGTGCTCCAACGCCTCAAGGAACATGCCCAGACCCGGCATATCCCGGTGCACGTGATCTCGGTGGAAGACCGGGTGGAAGCGGCCATGCACATGGGCGCCGTGGGCTACGCGGTGAAACCCACCACCCGCGAGGAGCTCAAGGACGTCTTCGCCCGCCTGGAAGCCAAGCTGACGCAGAAGGTCAAGCGCGTGCTGCTGGTGGAGGACGACGACCTGCAACGCGACAGCATTGCCCGGCTGATCGGCGACGACGATATCGAGATCACCGCCGTGGGCCTGGCCCAGGATGCCCTGGACCTGCTGCGCGAGAATGTCTACGACTGCATGGTCATCGACCTCAAGCTGCCGGACATGCTCGGCAACGATCTGCTCAAGCGCATGTCCACCGAGGACATCTGCTCCTTCCCGCCGGTGATCGTCTATACCGGGCGCAACCTGACCCGGGATGAAGAGACCGAGCTGCGCAAGTATTCCCGTTCGATCATCATCAAGGGCGCCCGCTCGCCGGAGCGCCTGCTGGATGAAGTGACGTTGTTTCTGCACAAAGTCGAATCCCAGTTGTCCCATGAGCGGCAGAAGATGCTCAAGACCGCCCGCAGCCGCGACAAGGTCTTCGAGGGGCGCAAGATCCTCCTGGTGGATGATGACGTGCGCAACATCTTTGCCTTGACCAGCGCCCTGGAACACAAGGGCGCGGTGGTGGTGATCGGCCGTAACGGCCATGAAGCCATCGCCAGACTCAATGAAGTCGAGGATATCGACCTGGTGCTGATGGACGTGATGATGCCGGAGATGGACGGTTTCGAAGCCACGGTGCAGATCCGCAAGGACCCGCGCTGGCGCAAGCTGCCCATCATCGCCGTGACCGCCAAGGCCATGAAGGATGACCAGGAGCGCTGCCTGCAGGCCGGCTCCAACGACTACCTGGCCAAGCCCATTGACCTGGACCGGCTGTTTTCCCTTATCCGCGTATGGCTGCCGAAGATGGAAAGAATTTAGTGGAGCGTAATACCGAGATCGAACTGCGTTTGCTGATCGAAGCTATTTATCTCAAATACAGCTACGACTTCCGCGACTACTCCGGTGCTTCGATCAAGCGCCGGGTCAACCACGCTTTGCGTCAGTTCGAGTGCAAGACCATTTCCGCGCTGCAGGAGCGGGTGCTGCACGACCCGACGGCGTTCATGCAATTGCTGCAGTTCCTGACCATTCCGGTGAGCGAGATGTTTCGCGACCCGTCGCACTTCCTGGCGATCCGCCAGGAGGTGGTGCCGCTGCTCAAGACCTACCCGTCGATCAAGATCTGGATCGCCGGCTGCAGCACCGGGGAAGAGGTCTATTCCATGGCCATCCTGCTGCGCGAAGAAGGGCTGCTGGAACGCACCATCATCTATGCCACGGACATCAATCCCAGCTCCCTGGAGAAGGCCAAGCAAGGCATCTTCTCCCTGGAGAACGTGCGGGCCTACACCCACAACTACCAGCAGGCCGGCGGCCAGCGTTCCTTTGCCGACTACTACACCGCAGCCTACGACTACGCGATCTTCGACAAGAGCCTGCGGGAGAACGTGACCTTCGCCGACCACAGCCTGGCGACCGACAGCGTATTTTCTGAAACTCAATTGATTTCATGTCGTAACGTATTGATTTACTTCAATAAAAAATTGCAGGATCGGGCCTTCGGACTGTTCCATGAGTCGCTCTGCCACCGGGGTTTCCTGGTGCTGGGCAGCAAGGAGACCCTGGACTTTTCTGCCTACGGCAAGCACTTCGAACCCTTGGTCAAACAAGAACGGATCTACCGCAAGACATGAACCAGCAGACTGCCGGACACAACCTCTGGCCACGGGTCGAGGCCGTTGTGGTGGGCGCATCCGCCGGTGGCGTGGAGGCGTTGTTGAATCTGTTCAGTGACTTTCCCCAGGACTTTCGCCTGCCGGTGATCGTGGTCCTGCATCTGCCGGACGAGCGTCGCAGCCAGTTGGCGGACATCTTCGACCGGCGCCTGGCGCTGTCGGTGAAGGAGGCTGAGGACAAGGAGCAGATAATCCCCGGTACCTTGTACTTCGCTGCCCCCGGTTATCACTTGTCGGTGGAGCAGGACCGCAGCCTGTCCCTGAGCCAGGAGGAGCGGCTGCACCATTCCCGTCCCGCTATCGACTACCTGTTCGAATCCGCGGCGGATGCCTACGGCAATAGCCTGGCCGCCGTGCTGCTGACCGGGGCCAACCAGGACGGCGCCTGGGGGTTGGCGCAGATCAAGCGCCAGGGCGGCCTGACCATTGTCCAGGACCCCCGCGAAGCCCAGGTCGCGACCATGCCGGAAGCGGCCCTGGCCCTGCAGCAACCGGATTACATTCTCCCTTTGCGCGGCATCAGCCGTCTGCTTGCCGAGCTGGAACGAACCTCATGTTAAGTACTATTCAAGCCAAGCTGCTGATCGTCGACGATCTGCCGGAGAACCTGCTGGCCCTGGAAGCGCTGATCAAGCGCGAGGACCGCCTGGTGTACAAGGCGCTGTCGGCCGACGAGGCCTTGTCGCTGCTGCTCCAGCATGAGTTCGCCATGGCCATCCTTGATGTACAGATGCCGGGCATGAATGGCTTCGAGCTGGCCGAGTTGATGCGCGGCACCGAGAAGACCAAGCACATCCCCATCGTTTTCGTCAGTGCCGCCGGACGCGAGCTCAACTACGCCTTCAAGGGCTACGAGAGCGGGGCGGTGGACTTCCTGCACAAGCCCCTGGACATCCACGCGGTGAAGAGCAAGGTCAATGTGTTCGTCGACCTGTACCGCCAGAGCAAGGCCATGAAGCAGCAGGTCGAGGCCCTGGAGCAGAGCCGGCGTGAGCAGGAGGCGTTGCTCAACAAGCTTCAGGCCACCCAGAACGAGCTGGAGCAGGCGGTGCGCATGCGCGATGACTTCATGTCCATCGTCGCCCATGAAGTGCGCACGCCCCTCAATGGCCTGATCCTGGAAACCCAGCTGCGCAAGATGCACCTGGCCCGGGAGAACGCTGCCGCCTTCAGCCTGGACAAGATGCACGCCATGGTGGATCGCGACGAGCGCCAGATCAAAAGCCTGATCCGCCTGATCGAAGACATGCTGGACATCTCGCGGATTCGCACTGGCAAGCTGTCGATTCGCCCGTCCCGGTTTGACCTGGCGCAGTTGGTACGCGGGTTGGTGGAAAACTTCGCGCCCCAGGTGGAAGCTGCGCAATCGTCCCTGAGCCTGGAAGCCGAGCAGCCGTTGCAAGGCCACTGGGACGAATTCCGCATCGAACAGGTGATTTCCAATCTGCTGACCAATGCCTTGCGCTACGGCGCCAAGAGCCCCATCCAAGTCCGGGTCTATGCCCAGGACGGCGAGGCCCGGGTCGAGGTGCGCGATCATGGGATTGGCATCAGCGAAGAGAACCAGAAGCGAATTTTCCAGCAGTTCGAGCGGGTCAGCGCCAGCCACGTGGCGGCGGGCCTTGGGCTTGGGCTGTTTATTTCCGAGCAGATCGTCACTGCCCATGGCGGCACCATCAGTGTTGAAAGCCGGATTGGCGAGGGCGCGCTGTTTCGCGTGAGCCTGCCCTTGTCGACGACCGACGAATGACTAAAAGCGTAATGCTCACGCAACCTCTGCGTGACCCAATGGTCGTAACAGCAGCAATTGATCGAGCAAAGGTTTTCCATGAGTGAAGATGCACAAGACGTCGTACTGATCGTCGAAGATGAACCCGTCATCCTGATGCTGCTGGCCGACTATCTGTCGGGCCTGGGCTACCGGGTACTCCAGGCGGAAAATGGCGAGCAGGCGTTCGAGATCCTGGCCAGCAAGCCGCACCTGGATGTGATGATCACCGACTACCGGCTGCCCGGCGGCATTACCGGGGTGATGATCGCTGAGCCGGCAGTGAAGCTGCGCCCGGACCTCAAGGTGATTTTCATCAGCGGCTATCCCAACGAAATCCTCGAATGCGGCAGCCCCATCACCCGCAAGGCACCGATCCTGGCCAAGCCCTTCGACCTCAGCAGCCTGCAGGAGCAGATCCAGCAACTGCTGGCTTGAGCCGGTCCTCAGTCGCGGATCATCTCCTGCACCTTGGCGGTCAGCAGGTCGAAGGTGAAGGGCTTGGTGATCAGTTGCATGCCGGGGTCGAGGAAGCCGCCCCGGGCGGCGGCGTGCTCGGCGTAGCCGGTGATGAACAGGACTTTCAGTTGCGGGCGGATCTGCCGCCCGATCTCCGCCAGTTGCCGGCCGTTCATGCCCGGCAAGCCCACATCGCTGATCAATAGATCGATGCGTTGCCCCGAATCGAGGATCGGCATGGCGCTGCGGGCGTCGCCGGCTTCGACAAAGGCGTAGCCCAGCTCGCCGAGTACCGCGCTGACCAGCACCCGGACCGCCGGATCATCCTCGACGATCAGCACCGTTTCGCCGTTCTGTGCGGTGCCCGACTGGTGCTCCAGCGGCTGTTCATCCAGCTCCGCACTGCCCCGATAGCGCGGCAGGTACAGGCTGACCTCGGTGCCCCGGCCCAGGGTGCTGTTGAGGGACACGTGGCCGTGGGACTGCTTGCTGAAGCCATAGATCATCGACAGCCCGAGCCCGGTGCCCTGGCCGATGGGTTTGGTGGTGAAGAAGGGGTCGAACACCCGATGGATGATGGCGTCGGGCATGCCGCAGCCGTTGTCGCTGACTCGCAGCAGCACGTAGTCGCCGGGTTCGAGGTTGTCGTGGGCCTGGGTGAAGTCCGGGCCCAGGTGCTGATTGAGGGTTTCCACCAGCAGCCGGCCGCCATTGGGCATGGCATCCCGGGCGTTGAGGACCAGATTGAGCAGGGCGCTTTCCAGCTGGTTGGGGTCGGCCTCGGCGATCCACAGTTGCGGGCACAGCTGCATGTCCAGCTGGATGCTTTCGCTGAGGCTGCGTTGCAGCAGTTCGCCCATGGACGTCACCAGGGCATTCATTTCCACTGGCTTGGAGTCCAGCGACTGGCGCCGGGAGAAGGCCAGCAGGCGATGGGTCAGGCCGGCGGCGCGATTGGCCGAGGTGACCCCCAGGTCGATCAGTCGGTCCAGGTCTTCGGTGCGGCCCCGGGCCAGGCGCCGGCGCAGCAGCTCCAGGCTGCCGATGATGCCGGTGAGCATGTTGTTGAAGTCATGGGCGATGCCGCCAGTGAGCTGGCCCACGGCTTCCATCTTTTGCGACTGGCGCAGGGCTTCCTCGTTGTGCCGCAGTTGCGCCGTGCGCTCCTGCACCTGCTGTTCCAGGGTTTCCAGGGTGCATTGCAGGCGCAGTTCGCTCTGGCTCAGGTCGATCAGCCGGTCCCGGGCTTCGTATTGGCGACGGCGTCCGCGCAGGGCGGCGCTGACCAGGCTGATCAGGGTGGCCGGATGGAAGGGCCGTTCGAGGAAGCTGACGTTGCCCAGGGGCACGCTGAAGCCTGAGGCCGGGTTCTGCTCCGGACCGCCGTGCTGGGTCAGCAGCACGATGGGCAGGTCGGACCAGGCCGGTTGTTGTTGCAGATGGCGCAGCAGGGGGGCCAGGTCGACCCCGCGCAAAGCCTCGGCGGCGATGATCAGCAGCCCGGCGCCGTGCTCCAGCTCTGCGCACAGGGCCGGCAGGTCCGGGCAGATCAGGCTGCGAAATCCCGCCTCGTTGAGCATCATCTGCGCCAGCTGGCTGTCACGGCCGTGGGGCGTAAGCACCAGGGCGCGTTCGGAAAATGCCAGGTCCTGGGTCATCGCCCCTCGTCCCGAAGCAGCGGTTTGCTTTCGCCCAGGTAGGTGGGCACGCCGCGCAGTACGCCCTGGAAGGCTTCCAGGGGTTCGCCGATGGTCAGCCCGCGAGCGCCGATGCGGTATTCACGGATGGTGGACTCGTGGCTGCCGGTGCGTTTCTTGATGATGGAGATGGCCCGACGCACCTTGCCCAGGGCCTCGAAGTAGCGCAGCAGGACCACGGTGTCCGCCAGGTAGGTGATGTCCACCGGGGCCTGCATGTCGCCCACCAGGCCATGCTGGGCCACGGTCATGAAGGTCGCGGCGCCCTGGCGGTTGAGGTACAGCAGCAGTTCGTGCATGTGCAGCACCAGGGCGTTTTCCTCGGGCATGGCCGCCTGGTAGCCGTTGATGCTGTCGATCACCACGGTCTTGATCCGTTGTTGGTCGACACAGCGCCGGACCCGGTAGGACAGTTCCCCCGGGGACAGTTCTGCGGCGTCCACTTGCTCGATCACCAGATTGCCGGTGGCTTGCAGGGCCTCCAGGTCGATGCCCATGTTGCGCATGCGTTCCAACAGCAACCCCAGCTCTTCGTCGAAGATGAACAGCGCGGCTTTCTCGCCCCGGGCCACGGCGGCCGCGGCGAAGATCATCGAAATAAGCGATTTGCCGGTACCGGCGGGGCCGAGGATCAGGGTGCTGGAGCCGCTTTCGATGCCGCCTCCCAGGAGCGCGTCCATTTCCGCAATGCCGCTTGTCAGGGTCAGGCGCTCGTTGCGGCCCCGGTGTTCGGCAGCCACCAGCCTTGGGAAGACATGGACCCCGTCGCCCATGATGGTGAAATCATGGAAGCCGCCGCGGTACTTCTGGCCACGGTATTTCACCACCCGGACGCGCCGGCGCTCGGCGCCGTAGCTGGGGGTCAGCTCTTCCAGGCGGATCACCCCGTGGGCCACGCTGTGCACGGTCTTGTCCAGGGATTCGGTGGTCAGGTCGTCCAGTAGCAGTACGGTGGCGTCATAGCGCACGAAGTAGTGCTTGATCGCCAGGATCTGTCGCCGGTAGCGCAGGGAACTCTGTGCCAGCAGGCGGATTTCCGAGAGGCTGTCGAGCACCACCCGCGTTGGCTTGACCCGTTCCACCACGTCGAAGATCTGCCGGGTGGCTTCCCCCAGCTCCAGGTCCGAGGAATACAGCAGGCTTTGCTGGTGCTCGGCATTGAGCAGGCTTTCCGGTGGGGTCAGCTCGAAGATGTGGATGTTGTGGTCCAGCTGCCAGCCGTGGGACTGGGCGCCCTGGCGCAGTTCGCGCTCGGTTTCCGAGAGGGTGATGTACAGGCAGCGCTCACCGGCCAGGGCGCCGGCACGCAGAAAATGCAAGGCCACGGTGGTCTTGCCGGTGCCGGGTTCGCCTTCCAGCAGGAATACATGGCTGCGTGATAATCCGCCAGAGAGAATATCGTCCAGGCCTTCGACGCCAGTGGCGGCTTTTTCGCTGAGCAACGCAGATGAGGTCGACAAACAATGCCCTCGCACATATAGGTCCAGGTGATCGGCGATGGCGACGAACGCCTTGATATCGCTGATAAATCACTTGACCGTCTGCCGTTGCCACGGTTCAACCTTTTGTTGTGTAGCCGCTGCCGCAGGCTGCGAACGGCTTGGGCGGCATGCCGACGTAGCAGGCGCGGGGATCTTGAGGGCGGCAAAGGTTTGGCTGGGGATCGCCAGGCAAGGCCCTGCGGGCCTTTTCGCAGCCTCGCGGGCTCGGCAGCGGCTACAGGTTTTGTGCTGGCTCTTGTAGCCGCTGCCGCAGGCTGCGAACGGCTTGGGCGGCATGCCGACGCAGCAGGCGCGGGGATCTTGAGGGCGGCAAAGGTTTGGCTGGAGATCGCCAGGCAAGGCCCTGCGGGCCTTTTCGCAGCCTCGCAGGCTCGGCAGCGGCTACAGGTTTTGTGCGGGCTCTTGTAGCCGCTGCCGCAGGCTGCGAACGGCTTGGGCGGCATGCCGACGTAGCAGGCGCGGGGATCTTGAGGGCGGCAAAGGTTTGGCTGGGGATCGTCAGGCAAGGCCCTGCGGGCCTTTTCGCAGCCTCGCGGGCTCGGCAGCGGCTACAGGCCCTGCTGCAGGGCCGGGTCGTCGGGGTTCTGCTGTTCCAGCTGGGCCAGCAACACCTGGACGTTCTGCAACTGGCCGCTCTCTTTCCAATAGTTGATCAGCAGCACCCGCGCCTTGCGGTTGTAAGGCTGGCGCTGGACGATTTCCTCCAGTTGCTTCTGCGCCGCCTCCAGCTCCTGCTGGCTGTGCAGGGTGGTGGCCAGGTCGTAGCGGTAGGCGGCGTTGTTGGGTTCCAGTTCCACCGCCCGCGACAGGCCCAGCAGGGCGAATTCGCCTTGGCCGTGGTGCAGCAGCCAGAGCCCCAGGGCATGTTGCAGGTAGGCGGAGTCTTGCTGGGCCTGCAGTTGCTTGGCCAGCAACTGGCGGGCGGCGTCGCTCTGGCCTTGCTTGTCCAGCACTTCGATCTGCAGCACCACCGCTTGCAGGTTGTCCGGGGCCAGGCGCAGGGCCTGTTCCAGGGTCTGCTGGGCCTTGCTCAGGTTGGCGTTGTGCAGGTACAGGCGGGCCAGTTGGTATTGGGCCTCGACGTCGTCACCCCGGGTCTTGAGCACCTGGGTGTATTCGTCGATCACCTGCTGCAGCGGGCCGAAGTACAGGCCCTGGTCATCCGGGCTCAGGCCGAGCAGGGCGTCTACCGCGGCAAAGCGCACGCTTTGCTCGTGATCGTCGAGCAAGGGGCCGAGCAGCAGGCTGCGCTGGCCACTGGGAACCAGACCCAGCACGCTCTTGATCGCGGCTTTGCGCACCTCGGGCGAGGGGTGATAGAGGTCGGCGTCCGCCAGCTTCAGGGCCTGGGGGCTGGGGTAGTTGGGCAATACCGCCAGCAGGCGGGTGCGCTGCTGATCATTGAGGTCGGGGCGCGCCAGTTGTTGGTACAGCACCCGTGCTGCGCCCGGCTGGCCGTTACGGGCTTTCTCCAGGGCCGGGCCGTAGCCATGCTTGATCGCCTCGGGAACCGCTGGCGGGCTGCTGCGCAGAAAGGTCCAGGCCAGGGCCAGGGCGATAACGAGCAACAGGCTGATCAGCAGGTAGCGACGGGGCAGGGGCATGCAGGAATCCGGAAGCTGGCGACTTTTGGAAGGCGCAAGCTTCGGTCAGGAATGGGCCTGAGTCAAACCCGGGTTCAGGTCAGTACGTATTCCTGGGGTTGCAGTGGTGGCGGCAGGTCCCGGTGCCCCAGTGCGGCCAGGACTTCACGCTCCAGGCCGCGCAATAGAGCGTTGCACGGCAGATCATTGTCGTCGTAGCCAAAGGGGTCTTCGAGGTCGTTGCCGATTTCATCGAGGCCCAGGAAGGTGTAGCTGACGATGGCGGTGAAGATCGGTGTCAGCCAGCCCAGGGGCTCGGCCATGGCAAAGGGCAGGAGGATGCAGAACAGGTAGATGGTGCGGTGCAGCAGCAAGGTGTAGGGGAAGGGCAGCGGGGTGTTCTGGATGCGTTCGCAGGCGGCCTGGACCTGGCTCAGGCTGACCAGGCGGGTTTCCATCTGGGTGTAGCGCCATTCGCTGATCAGCCCCTGTTGCGCCCACTGCGAGCAGCGCTGGCCGATGCGTTGCAACTGGGCATCGGTGAGGTTGGGGTGCTGCGGGTCGATGTCGGCCTGGGCCCAGGGTTGCAGGGCGCGGGCTTCGTCTTCATGGCGCAGACGGGCAATCAGGCTGTGGGCGAAGCCGCAGAGGTCGCGCAGCAGGCCCTCGCGCTGGGGATGAGCGTCGATGATCAGGCTTTCGCGGATCAGCGAACGAACCTCGATGATCAACTGCCCCAACTGCTTGCGGCCTTCCCACCAGCGGTCGTAGCAAGCGTTGTTGCGAAAACTCATGAAGATCGACAGCGACAGGCCCAGCAGGGTGAAGGGCGTGGCATTGACCTTGGAGAAATAGGTGGGCTGCAGGGTTTCCACCAGGACGATGACCGACGCCAGCAGGGTGATCAGCACGCAGCGCAAGGCAATGCGCTTGGCGATCGAGCCCTTGAGGGCAAAGAGGATGCTGATCAGGTTGGGCTTGGGGCGGACGATCATGAGGGCTGAGGCCAGGGCGATTACGCGGCGAGTGAAGAGTAGGAGCGCGCCGTAGGGCTGTCCAATCGCAATGATCGACCGAATGATCGATTGTCTCTATCGGCCGCCGGCCCTTGCCTGACGATTGCCCGCGGAGCCTTGAGCGGCCTTGCGATCCTGGCGTCCCTTCGGGCCGTTCGCAGCCTGCGGCAGCGGCTACAGGGAGCTGTGTAGCCGCTGTCGAGCCTGCGGCGAGGCTGCGAAAAGGTCCGCAGGACCTTGCTTGGCGATGTCGTGGCAAAAAAAAGCCCCGCGACCGAATGATGCACGGGGCAAAACATTGGTTGGTTGCGGCCAACCAAAGGAGCTCGTTGCAAATCCTTACTGGCTGGCCACCGTCTCCGGCTGCCAGCCACCGCCCAGGGCCTTGTAGATGGCGACAATGCCGCGGTACAGGTCGACTTCGGCCTGGGCCTGGGCATCTTCGGCCGCCAGCCGTTCACGCTGGGCGTCCAGCAGCACCAGGAAGTCCACGGTGCCTTCGCGGTAGCGGATCTCGGCCAGGTCCGCGGCGGCACGGCTGGATTCGCTCTGGCGGATCAAGGAGATCAGCCGTTGCTGGCGCTTGCCGTAATCGCTGAAGGCGTTTTCCGATTCTTCCAGGGCCAGCAGCACTTGCTGCTCGTAGCTGGCCAGGGCGCCGTCGGCATTGGCGTCGGCACCCCGCAGGCGGGCCCGCACGCTGCCCAGGTCAAAGGCCGCCCAGGTGATGCTTGGGCCCAGGGCCCAGGCACTGGCCGCCGAGGAGCCGATCTGTGAACCGCGTCCGGCGGTGAAGCCGAGGAAACCGCTGAGGCTGACCCGTGGAAACAGGTCGGCCTTGGCCACGCCAATCCGTGCGGTGGCCGCCGCCAGCTGGCGTTCGGCGCTGAGGATATCGGGACGACGTTGCAGCAGCTCGCCCGGGTCGCCAATCGGCAGGGCCTTGGCAATCGCCGGCAGCTGCGCCGGCGAGAGGTCGACGCTGAGCTGATCCGGACGCTCACCCAGCAGGGTGGCGATGCGGTTGCGCTGGCGGGTCTGCTCGGCCTGCAGCTGCGGCACGCTGGCTTCCACCGAGGCCAGGCGGGCATCGGCGCGGACCACATCGAGCTGGTCGCCGACCCCGGCGTCGCGCAGGCTTTCGGTGATCTTGCGCGAGGCCTGCTGGTTGTCCAGGTTGGCCAGGGCGATCTTTTCCCGCAGCTGTGCGCCGCGCAGTTGGCCGTAGGCGTCCACCAGCTCGGCGATCATCGTCACTTGCAGCTGGTAGAGGTCGGCCTCGGCGGCTTGCTGGTCGGCGTCGGTGGCTTCCAGGTTGCGCTGGATGCGGCCAAACAGGTCCAGCTCCCAGGCCATGTCCAGGCCCAGGTCGTAGCGCTCGCTCTTGACCCGCTTGGTGGTCTGTCCCGGAATCTGCCCCTTGGCTTGGTCGCTGCTGGCGCGGCTGGTGATGGTGGGCATGGCGTCATTGCTGGCGTCATCGCGAATTGCCCGGGCGGCCCGCAGGCGGGCGAAGGCCACCCGCAGTTCACGGTTGCCCTGCAAGGATTTGCTCACCAGCTGGTTCAGGGTCGGGTCATCGAACTGCTGCCACCAGATGCCTTCGAAGCGTGCGCGGTCGAAGTTCTTCTGGCCCGCGGCGCCATCGGTGGCGGCGCTGATGTGCGCCGCCTCGGTGGTTGGGCTTTGGTAGTCCGGACCGACGGCGCAGGCACCGAGGGCCAGCACCAGCAGGCTCGGCAGGAAGACTTTGGCACTCATTGTTGCGTCTCCAGTTGCAGGGCGCGGGCGGCTTTGCGGGCCTCGCTGCGCTCCACATAATTGCGGATCAGGACATAGAACACTGGGGTCAGCAGCAGGCCGAAGAAGGTCACCCCGAGCATCCCGGAGAACACTGCGACGCCCATGGCGTGACGCATTTCCGCACCGGCGCCGCTGGAGATCACCAGGGGCACCACGCCCATGATGAAGGCGAAGGAGGTCATCAGGATCGGCCGCAGACGCAGGCGGCAGGCTTCCAGTACCGCCGCCAGCGGATCGAGGCCTTCCTCTTGCTTGTCCTTGGCGAACTCGACGATCAGGATCGCGTTCTTGCAGGCCAGGCCCACCAGTACGATCAGGCCGATCTGGGTGAAGATGTTGTTGTCGCCACCGGAGATGATCACCCCGGTAATCGCCGACAGCAGGGTCATCGGCACGATCAGGATCACCGCCAGCGGCAGGCTCCAGCTCTCGTATTGCGCGGCCAGTACCAGGAAGGCCAGCAGCACGCAGAGCGGGAAGACGAACAGGGCGGTGTTACCGGCCAGGATCTGCTGGTAGGTCAGCTCGGTCCATTCGTAGGTCATGCCGTTGGGCAGTTCTTCCTTGAGCAGTTTCTCGATCGCCGCTTCTGCCTGCCCGGAGCTGTAGCCCGGGGCGGCCGCGCCGTTGATTTCCGCGGTAACGAAGCCGTTGTAGTGCATCACGCGGTCGGGACCGGCGGTGTCGCTGACCTTGATGAAGGTCGCCAGGGGGATCATCTCGCCCTTGTTGTTGCGCACTTTCAGTTGGCCGATCTGTTCGGGTTCGAGACGGAACTGCTGCTCGGCCTGGACGTTGACCTGATAGGTGCGGCCAAAGCGGTTGAAGTCGTTGGCATACAGCGAACCCAGGTAGATCTGCAGGGTGTCGAAGATGTCGGAAATCGCCACGCCGTGGGTCTTGGCCTTTTCCCGGTCGATGGCCGCGTCCACCTGAGGCACGTTGACCTGGTAGCTGGTGAACAGTCCAGCCAGTTCCGGCACGCTGCGGCTCTTGGTGATGACGTTCTGCACTTCTTTATACAGCTCGTCGTAACCCAGCCCGCTGCGGTCTTCCACTTGCAGGCGGAAGCCACCAATGGTCCCCAGGCCCTGTACCGGCGGCGGTGGGAAGATCGCCATGTAGGCGTCCTGGATATCGGCGTACTTGCCGTTCAGGGCACCGGCGATGGCACCGGCGGACATGCTCGGGTCCTTGCGCTCATCGAAGGGCTTCAAGGTGACGAAGACGATGCCGTTGTTCGGGCTGTTGGTGAAGCCGTTGATCGACAGGCCGGGGAAGGCCACCGCGCTTTCCACGCCGGGTTGCTTGAGGGCGATGTCGGACATGCGCTTGATCACGTCTTCGGTGCGGTCCAGGCTCGCCGCGTCCGGCAGTTGGGCGAAGGCCACCAGGTACTGCTTGTCCTGGGCCGGCACGAAACCGGTCGGGGTGTGGGCGAAGCCGAACCAGGTCAGCACCATCAGGCCGGCATAGAGGAACAGGGCGATGCCGCTGCCGCGGATGACCCGGCGCACCGTGCCGACGTAACCATGGCTGGCACGATCGAAGAAGCGGTTGAACGGCTTGAACAGCCAGCCCCCAGCAGCTTGTCGAGGATCTTCGAGAAGCGGTCCTTGGGTGCATGGTGTTCCTTGAGTAGTACCGCGGCCAGGGCCGGCGACAGGGTCAGGGAGTTGAAGGCCGAGATCACCGTGGAAATCGCGATGGTCAAGGCGAACTGCTTGTAGAACTGCCCGGTCAGGCCACTGATGAAGGCCGCCGGTACGAACACTGCGCACAGCACCAGGGCGGTGGCGATGATCGGGCCGGTCACTTCGCGCATGGCGCGCTGGGTGGCCTCCACCGGGTTCAGCCCCAGGCCGATGTTCCGTTCGACGTTCTCCACCACCACGATGGCGTCGTCCACCACGATACCGATGGCCAGTACCAGGCCGAACAGCGACAGGGCATTGAGGGAGAAGCCGAACAGGTGCATCACCGCGAAAGTGCCGATCAGCGACACCGGCACGGCCACCAGCGGGATGATCGAGGCGCGCCAGGTCTGCAGGAACAGGATCACCACCAGCACCACCAGGATCAGCGCTTCGAACAGGGTGTGCACCACCGCTTCGATGGAGCCGCGGACGAAGATGGTCGGGTCGTAGACGATGCTGAAGTCCATGCCCTGCGGGAAGCTCTGCTTGAGTTCGGCCATCTTGGCCCGCACTTCGTTGGAGATCTCGATGGCGTTGGAGCCCGGACGCTGGAAGATCGGGATCGCCACCGCCGGCTGGTTGTTGAGCAGCGAACGCAGGGCGTACTGGCTCGACCCCAGTTCGATGCGGGCGATGTCTTTCAGGCGAGTGATCTCACCGTCTTCGCCTGAGCGAATGATGATGTTCTCGAACTCTTCCTCGGTGACCAGTCGGCCCTGGGTGTTGACCGACAGCTGGAAGCTGGTGGCGCTGGGCGCAGGCGGTGCGCCCAGGGCACCGGCGGCGACCTGACGGTTCTGTTCACGGATCGCGGTGACCACGTCGGTGGCGGTCAGGTTGCGCGAAGCGGTCTTGTTCGGATCGAGCCAGACCCGCAGCGAGTAGTCGCCCATGCCGAACAGCTGTACATCCCCCACGCCGCCCAGGCGCGCCAGCTCATCCTTGATGTTGAGCAGGGCGTAGTTGGACAGGTAGAGCATGTCGTAGCGTTTGTCCGGCGAGGTCAGGTGGACCACCATGGTCAGGTCCGGAGAGGCCTTGTCCACGGTGATACCGATGCGCGTCACTTCTTCCGGCAGCTTGGGCTGGGTGCGGGTCACACGGTTCTGCACCTGCACCTGGGCGTTGTCCAGGTCGGTGCCCAGGGCGAAGGTGATGGTCAGGGTGATCTTGCCGTCGGCGGTGGATTGCGAGGACATGTAGAGCATGTTCTCGACCCCGGTGATGGCTTGTTCCAGTGGCGCGGCCACGGTTTCACCGATGACTTTCGGGTTGGCCCCCGGGAAGTTGGCGCGCACCACCACGGTGGGCGGCACCACTTCCGGGTATTCGCTGATGGGCAGCTGGAACAGCGAGATGGCGCCGGCGATCAGGATCAGCAGCGACAGCACCGCGGCGAAGATCGGCCTTGAAATGAAGAACTGGGAAAAATTCATCTTGAGAGTCGTCCCTTAACCGCGCGGTGTCGCAGCGGCGAGTTTCACAGCCGGAGCCGCCTTGGCAGGGGTGACCTGCGGCAGGTTGCTGGCTTCCAGTGCTTGGCGTTGTTGGGCCAGGGCGGCGAGGGTTTCCTGGCTGGCCATGGGGATCACTTCAGGCGTGACCGGGGCACCGGGACGTGCCCGCTGCAAGCCCTTGACGATGATGGTGTCGTCCTTGCTCAGCCCGTTGCGCACGATGCGCAGGCCCTCGATCTTCGGCCCCAGTTCCACGGCGCGGTAGGCCGGCTTGTTGTCGGCGTCCATCACCAGCACGAACTTCTTGCCCAGGTCGGTGCCCACGGCTTCGTCATTGATCAGCATCGCCGAGTAGGTGCCGCTGCCCACCAGTTTCAGGCGCGCATACAGGCCCGGGGTGTAGCTGCCGTCACGGTTGTCGAACACGGCGCGGCCGCGGATGGTGCCGGTCTTGGGGTTGACCTGGTTGTCGACGAAGTTCATCTGGCCCAGGTGCGGGTGGCCTTCTTCATTGGACAGGCCCAGGTACACCGGGGTGGTCTGGCCGCGCTGACCCTGGCGGGCGAGCTGGGTGTACTTGAGGTACACACGTTCGTCGGCGTCGAAGTAGGCGTAGACCTTGTCGGTGGACACCAGGCTGGTGAGCGGGGTGACATCGGCGGTCACCAGGTTGCCGGCGGTGATCTGTGCGCGGCTGACGCGACCGCTGATGGGGGCCACCACCCGGGTAAAGCTCAGGTTGAGCTTGGCCAGGTCCAGTTGAGCCTGGATCGCATCGACTCCGGCCCGGGCTTCCTGGGCGGCGCTGCTGCGGGTGTCGGCCAGCTCGGCGGAAATCGCGTTGCTGGTCAGCAGGCGCTGGCCGCGTTGGGCTTCGTTGGCGCTGCGGGTAGCGGTGGCCCGGGCTTGTTGCAGCTGGGCTTCGAGGCGGCGGACTTCAGCCTGGAAGGGGCGCGGGTCGATCTGGAACAGCAGGTCGCCTTTCTTCACCAGAGCGCCTTCGGTGAACGCCACTTGGTCGATCTGGCCCGAGACCCGTGGCCGGATTTCCACGGTTTCCGGGGCTTCCAGGCGTCCGGTGAACTCATCCCATTCGTTGACCGGCTGCTCCAGCACCTTGGCCACACTGACCTTGGCAGCGGGCGGGGCGGAGGCGGTTTCCGGGGCTTTGCCGCAGGCACTCATGACCAGAACGGCGAGGGCGGCTAAGGGGTAACGCAAGAGTTTGACTGACTGGTCCATGGTTCATCCGCCAAGGTAATTTGAGATGGGCGGATGATGCTCGGCAGGGTGGTATCTCACGAATCGAATGAAGCGAAGGTAACTATCATTCGGAATGATATAAGCCCCAAGCGAGCCCTCTAGCCTGCACCTTTCGTTAGGGTGCTATCAATCCCCTGGTATGCAATTGATTGTTGCCGCATACGCAACATTGCCCGTTGGGGCTGGGGGCAGCTGTCGGCGAACAGGCCCTCATGTCTTTGTATTCGGGCATTGCAGAGATTGTTTGAACGGCTCGCAGGCGCCTGTCGCGCAGGGACCTTCTGCGGGTCATGCGGGGCGTGTTGAGCGCTTTTTGCAGATGACTCCACTTGACAGCGAAGGGTTTGAAGACGCGTAATATGTCGCAATGTTAACGTTAACCTAGATAAGAACAAGAGGGTCGTCACATGCAGCTTGCCGCCAAACGCGAGTACTGGCTTATCAGTGGTTTATTGTTTTTCTTCTTCTTTTCGTGGTCATCCAGCTATTCGCTGTTCTCTATCTGGCTGCATCGAGTCATTGGCTTGAATGGCACGGAAACCGGGTTCATTTTCGCCGCCAACGCCATTGCGGCGTTGCTGGTTCAGCCCTTCTACGGCGCTCTTCAAGACCGCCTCGGGCTGTCCAAAAAGCTGTTGGTATGGATTGGCATCTTGCTCTGCGCTGCGGCCCCGTTTGCCATTTATGTCTACGCCGGCCTGTTGGCGCAGAACGTGGTGCTCGGCGCCTTGGTCGGTGCGGCGTTTCTGGCGCTGGCGATGCTGGCAGGCGTGGGGGTAATCGAGTCCTACACCGAGCGTTTGTCACGTCATGCGGGGTTCGAGTTTGGAACCACCCGAATGTGGGGATCGTTGGGCTGGGCCAGCGCGACCGGTGTGGTCGGCGTGGTGTTCAACATTGATCCTGACATTGCTTTTTACATGAGCAGCGCCGCCGGCGTCGTGTTCCTGCTGATCCTGTCCCGCCTGGACCTTGACCGTTTGAACCAGCCGGCTGCCCAGGCGGGCACCATTGCCCACCCCGTGCGCCTGAACGATCTCTGGAAGTTGCTGACACTCCCGCGATTCTGGGCTTTCAGCCTCTACCTGACGGGGGTGTGCGGGATCTACATGATCTACGAGCAACAGTTTCCGGTGTATTTCTCCTCGTTTTTCCCGACCCCGGAGGAGGGCACCCGCGCCTATGGCTACCTGAACTCGTCTCAGGTGCTGGTCGAGGCAGTCTTGATGCTGTTTGCACCCTGGGTGGTCAGCCGTACAGGCGCCAAATACGGGCTGATCCTGGCCGGCAGCATCATGTTTGTACGCATCCTTGGCTCCGGGATGGCAACGCAGGCCTGGGCTATCGCCGCCTGCAAGATGTTGCACGCCTTGGAAGTGCCCATCTTGCTGGTCTCGATATTCAAATACATTTCGCTGAACTTCGACTCTCGGCTGTCCGCCTCGATCTACCTGGTGGGATTCCAGTTCGCCCAGCAATTGACCGCCATGCTGCTATCGCCGCTGGTGGGCTACGGCTACGACCATTTCGGTTTCTCCAGCGTCTACGTGCTGATGGCAGGCCTGGTCGGCGTTTGCCTGTTGCTGTCATGGACCTTGTTGCGCAAGGACCCCGTGCGCGGCGCCGCTCAAGACCGGTCTGGCGATTCGCCGGAGCTGCCTGCCATCGCTCAATCTGCCCTTCGTTATGAACCCTAGACAGGAACCGGCCATGCACGCTGCACTGTTAGAGCAAGCGCATCGCGCTATCGAAAAAAAGCTGCCCGAGCGGGAGGATGACTATCGCCTGGCCTATCACCTTGCGCCGCCGGCAGGATGGATGAATGACCCGAACGGCCTGGTGTTTTTTCGCGGTGAATACCATGTGTTCTACCAACATCATCCCTATTCGGCTAAGTGGGGGCCGATGCACTGGGGGCATGCCAAGAGCCGCGACCTGGTGCACTGGGAGCATCTGCCCATCGCGCTGGCGCCTGGCGACGCCGATGACCGCGATGGCTGCTTTTCAGGATCTGCGGTGGTCGCGGACGACAGGCTGTACCTGATCTACACCGGGCATACCTGGCTGGGTGCGCCGGGTGACGAGCGGCACATTCGTCAGGTCCAGTGCCTGGCCAGCAGCATCGATGGCGTTTCGTTCAGCAAGCACGGGGCGGTGATCGATACGGCGCCTGAGCCGAGCATCATGCATTTTCGCGATCCCAAGGTGTGGCGGCGAGCAGGGCAGTGGTGGATGGCCCTGGGCGCTCGCCAAGGCGACGACCCGCTGCTCCTGCTCTATCGCTCCGACGATCTGCATCACTGGAAGTACCTCAGGTGCGCGCTGCAGGGGCGACGCGAGTCGGACGGCTACATGTGGGAGTGTCCGGACCTGTTCGAACTCGATGGCAACGATGTGTTTCTCTATTCGCCTCAAGGCCTGAAGCCCAGCGGTTATGACAACTGGAACAAGTTCCAGAACAGCTATCGGATGGGCCTGCTGGACGACCGTGGATACTTCAGCGAGTGCGGTGAGCCGCGTGAACTGGATCATGGTCACGATTTTTATGCGGCGCAGACCCTGCTGGCGCCGGACGGACGCCGCCTGTTGTGGGCCTGGATGGACATGTGGGAGAGCCCGATGCCGAGTCAGGCGCAGCACTGGTGTGGTGCGCTGTCGCTGCCTCGTGAGCTGAGCCGTAATGGCGAGCGCCTGCGCATGCGGCCGGCCCGCGAGCTGAAGGCGCTACGCCAGTCGCAACGGACACTGGCGATCGGCGTGGTCGAATCCGGCAATTGCCTGCTCGATGAGCGAGGGACGTTACTGGAGTTCGAACTGTCCCTGGACCTGGCTGGCAGCACTGCTGAGCGCTTTGGGCTGGCGCTGCGTTGCAGTGAGGATCAGCAAGAGCGGACCCTGGTGTATTTCGATGCGATGGCGCGCCGCCTGGTGCTGGACAGGCAACACTCGGGAGTGGGGGTGAGCGGTGCGCGCAGCGTGCCGATAGCCAAGGGACAAACGCGGATAGACCTGCGGATTTTCCTTGATCGTTCGTCTATCGAGGTGTTTGTCGATGACGGCGCTTATAGCTTGAGCAGCCGGATCTATCCTCGTCCTGACAGCCAGGCGGTCATGGCGTTTGCGGTCAATGGCAGCGCTGGGTTTGGCGATGCGTCGGTCTGGCACCTGGCCGATCTGCGCCTCTGACCCTGGTGATCGGCCATGGGCGCGCGACGTCTGGCGATGTGTTGTCATGCTTTTGCCAAGCATGACATGATGCCCGGCCATACAAGCATTGGCACCTGCGAATGGCCTCAGTTAAAGATGTCGCGCATCTCGCAGGGGTTTCCTTGATGACGGTGTCCAGGGCGCTCAATACCCCGGAAAAAGTCAATCAGGAAACCCTGGCGAAAGTCCTGCAAGCGGTTGAGACCCTGGGTTATGTCCCCAGTCTTTCTGCCCGACAGATCCGCGGCGGCGCTTCCCGTAGCAAAACCATTGGCGTCTTCGCGCTGGATACCGCCACCACGCCCTTCGCCGTGGAAATGCTCCTGTCCATGGAGCGCACCGCCCGGGAACACGGCTGGAATGTCTTCATCCTCAACGTGTTCGAAGTGCCGCCGAGCCAGCAGACCATCGACCTGATGCTGTCCCACCAGCCTGACGGAATCATCTTCAGCGCCATGCAGTTGCGGACCATCGAGATCCCCCCGGCGTTGCGCAGCCTGCCGCTGGTGCTGAGCAATTGCATGAGCCTGGAGTCCGGGGTGGCCTGTTATGTGCCTGACGATGCCGACGGCCAGTATCAGGCTGTGCGGCATGCGCTCAAGCGTGGCTACCGCAGTCCGTTGTGCATCAACCTGCCACAAGCCAGCCTGGCCTGGGAGCAGCGCCAGCTTGGATTGTGTCGAGCCCTCACTGAGGCTGGAATATCCGTGGCCGATGTTCCTCAATACAGTCTGTCCCAGGATGACGCCTATCAGGAAACGATCGCCGCGCTGGAGACGCAATTGCAAGCGTCGCAAGGAGCGCCAGCGTTCGATCTTCTTATCTGTGGTAACGACCGCATCGCTTTGCTGGCTTACCAGTACTTGCTAAGTCGCGGTCTGCGTATTCCGCAGGACGTGGCGGTTCTGGGGTACGACAACATGATCGGTGTTGCCGAGCTGTTCTACCCGCCGCTCAGTACCGTGCAGTTGCCGTATTACGAAATGGGGCGGCGTTCTGCTCAGTACCTCATTGAGCGCTGGGAACAGCCGACGATTCACAGGGTTGCGTGCCCGCTGGTAGAACGCGAATCCTGCTGAACGGCATGGCTGACAGGACAATGCGCGCACCCGGCGGGTGCTCATGATCCTGGTGCTGGCGAATCGTCGGCCGGCCTTTACATTTTTTGACTGCAGATTCACTGATTAATACAACTCCGGCTTCAGCAAAGTTTGATACTGCGCGCTCTACCGCCCCGAAGGATTCTCCGCTCGGGGTATCGCTCCAAATGCACGAAAGGAATCATCCGGATGTATCTCTCTCATAGGCTCACGGGGATCGGTCTGTGTACCGCGTTGTTTGTCCTGGCAGGTTGCGCGCCCACATCAATAGCCGGACTCGGGGCCAACAATGTGCGCATCACCCACAACGAACCGGGACGTGAATGCCAGTTTCTTGGTGATGTCACCGGCAGTCAGGGCGACTTTTTATTGGGCAGTATCACGGGTAACGCCAATCTCGAAACCGGCGCCCGCAACGACCTGAAAAACAAGGCCGCGGCGCTGGGGGGCAACCGGGTTTACCTGCTCACTCAGCGCGCAGGGCAGACCGGTTCGGACAATCGCCTGGAGCAAACCAACGTGACGCTTTCGGGCAATGTCTATCGCTGTCCCGAGTCCTGAGCCGGCGGCCTGCCGCTGAGCGCTGAACATCTTTCCCCGTCAATGGCCGAGCTGTCAGCGCTATGGATGTCGGCATCGGTTCGGGAGCGGTCAGCGCCGGGATCTGCGTCCGCTGCTGCCAATGATCATGCGCTGGTGATGTGTTGAACGGAGCGCTCGGCCATTTCTGCTGCCGAGCCCGCAGCAGGATGATGCTTGCAGCGGGCGCCTCAGGAGGGGAGGGACAGCAACCAGGCGCTGAAGGTCTTGAACGCCGGAAAGTGCTGGTAGCGCGCGGCGCAGGTCAGGTAATAGTTGCGACCGCTTTCCATGGGGCCGAACAGCTTGACCACGGCTCCAGACTCGATTTCCTCCTGCACCAGGATATCGGGAACCAGCCCGATACCTATGCCTGCGGCCACCGCCTGGATCAGGTGGGCGGTGAGCTCGAAGCTGGGGCCCGTGCGCATTTTCTGGTGATCCAGGTTGTTGAAGTCGAACCAATCAGAC
The DNA here is from genome assembly GCF_026016285.1 of Pseudomonas sp. B21-059. Taxonomy (NCBI): domain Bacteria; kingdom Pseudomonadati; phylum Pseudomonadota; class Gammaproteobacteria; order Pseudomonadales; family Pseudomonadaceae; genus Pseudomonas; species Pseudomonas sp. B21-059. Next base: position 3,139,698 of record NZ_CP087201.1, read on the forward strand.
CAGCCGTTGGGGCGAGACACCACATTGAGCAGCAAATGATGGGGGAGCTCGTCCAGCGATAGCTCGGGGTTGCCTGCCAGGGCCTTGGGGCTGGCGATGACGATCAGTTTTTCTCGCAGCAGCAGGTGCGACACGTAGCCCGGCCAGTCCCCTTTCCCCGCACAGATGATGGCCTGCATGTCGCCCACGCTGGAGGGGTTGTCGGCGTGAATGATCCTTGAATGGATATGCACCAGGTTCCTGGGATGACGGGCATAGAACTCATGCATTTTTGGCAGCAGCCATTTTGAGCCGAACGTCGGAAGCACCGCCAGGTTCAACGGGCCATCTTCTTCCTTGAAGGCAATGGTCTGCAGGGTGGCGCTGCGAATGCGCCCCAATGCGGCGCTGAGTTCATGCTGGTACAGGGCGCCGGCGGCGGTGAGTTCGATTTTTCTGCCCTCGCGCTTGAACAGCGAGATCTCCAGCTGCGATTCCAGGGCCTGCACTTGCCGGCTGACCGCGCTTTGGGTCAGGGCCAGTTCGTCCGCGGCTTTGGTGAAGCTGCAATGGCGGGCGGCGGCCTCGAAAGCGACCAGCAGGGACATTGAAGGGGTCAGTCGGCGTGGGTTCATTCATAAAGCTCATGCAAAAGCTGCAGGTTTTACGTTTGTGTGAAACGTCTTGGCCCCACAAAATCGTGGGTGCGCCCCTTGCCATGCAGCAGCTGTCGGGGGGTAAGCATACATAACGAGAATGCTCAGATTAGCGGTATCGCCAGTAGGAATTCCAGCATGATTGCCCGGTTGTCTCCCCATGAAGTCAAAAACCCAGCCTGCGAGTTGTTCCTGGCTCGCCTGGAACAGGAAGGTTTCCAGGGAGAAATCGCTCGCGATCATGGGCTCAGGACCGTGCTGGCGACCGACAACTCGATCTATCAGCGCCTGCCGCAAGCCGCGGTGTTTCCGCGCAATGTGCAAGATGTTCAGCTGTTGGCCCGCCTCGTGGCGCTGGCGCCATTCAGCTCGGTGGTACTCACGCCGCGGGGCGGAGGAACCGGCACCAATGGTCAATCGTTGACCAGCGGGATCGTGGTCGACTTGTCGCGCCACATGAACGGCATCCTTGAGATCAACGTCGAGGAGCGCTGGGTGCGGGTGCAAAGCGGCGTGGTCAAAGACCAGCTCAACGCGGCGTTGAAACCCCATGGACTGTTTTTTGCGCCCGAGCTGTCGACGTCGAACCGGGCCACCATCGGCGGCATGATCAACACCGACGCAAGCGGCCAGGGCAGCTGCACCTATGGCAAGACCCGTGATCATGTCCTGGCGCTGTCGACCATTCTCATCGGTGGCGAGCGGCTCGACAGTGTGCCCCTGGACCCTGACCAGTGGCAGGCACAGGCCCGTCGCGAAGACAAGGTTGGCGCGATCCATCGCTGTGCATCGCAGATCGTGGAGCAATATGCCGAGCTGATCGAACACACCTTTCCCAAGCTGAACCGTTGCCTGACGGGGTACGACCTGGCGCATCTGCAGGAGCCCAACGAGCGACTCAATCTCAACAGTGTCCTGTGCGGATCCGAAGGCTCGCTGGGTTTCATCGTGGAAGCCACGCTCAATGTGCTGCCTGTCCCCCAGTACTCGATCCTGGTCAACGTGCGGTATGCAGGCTTCATGGATGCGTTGCGCGACGCCAAGGCGTTGATGCAGCTCAAGCCGCTGTCCATCGAGACGGTGGACTCCAAGGTCCTCGGGCTGGCGATGAACGACATCGTCTGGCACGGCGTCGCCGAGTACTTTCCCCAAGACCTCGAGGTGCCGACCCTGGGCATCAACCTGGTTGAGTTCAGCGGCGACGACGAGGCGGCCTTGCTGCAACGCGTGGATGAATTTGTCCTGCACCTGCAGCGTGACACCCGCGTGGTGCGATTGGGGCACACCCTGGCCGTCGGCGCCCAGGCCGTGCAGCGGGTCTACGCGATGCGCAAGCGGGCCGTGGGGTTGCTGGGCAATGTCAAAGGCTCCGCCCGGCCCCAGCCGTTCGTCGAAGATACCGCCGTTCCTCCCGAGCACCTGGCTGATTTCATTGCGCAGTTCCGCGAGCTGCTCGATAGCCATGGCCTGGAATATGGCATGTTCGGTCACGTGGACGCCGGGGTCCTGCATGTGCGGCCGATCCTGGACATGAAAGACCCCGCTCAGGCGGCCCTGATCCGGCCCATTTCCGACGCCGTCGCCGAGCTCACGCACAAGCACGGCGGCTTGCTCTGGGGCGAGCATGGCAAAGGCTTGCGGTCGCAGTACGTGCCCGACTACTTCGGCGAACTCTATCCGGCCCTGCAGGAGCTCAAGGCGGCTTTTGACCCGAACAACCAACTCAATCCGGGCAAGATCGCCACGCCCAAGACGCTGCCCGACGCCCGGTTGACCCGGGTGGACGAGGTCCGGTTGCGGGGCGAGCTTGATCGCACCATCGATGAGCGGGTCTGGTCGCACTACGACGCCGCGGTGCATTGCAACGGCAACGGCGCCTGCTACAACTTCGACCCCGATGACGCCATGTGTCCGTCCTGGAAAGGCACCCGCAATAGACTGCACTCGCCCAAGGGGCGCGCGTCGCTGGTGCGTGAGTGGCTGCGCTTGCAGGGCCAGCAAGGTGTCGATGTGCTGGAAGTGGCTCTCTCGTCCAGGTCCGCGCTGCTCGGCCTGCCCAGGCGTGCGCTCAATACGCTTGCACGGAAGCTGGGCCAGAAAGACTTTTCCCACGAGGTCTACGAGGCGATGGCCGGGTGCCTCGCCTGCAAGTCCTGTGCGGGGCAGTGCCCGGTGAAAGTCAATGTGCCGGACTTTCGCTCGCGGTTTTTGCAGCTGTACCACAGTCGCTATCTGCGCCCGTTGAAGGATTACCTCATCGGTTCCCTTGAGTACACCATTCCCCACTTCGCCCGCGTGCCGCGCTTTTACAACGGGATCATCGGCTCGCGGATGGTGGGGGCGTTTCTGCGGCGGGTGGCCGGAATGATCGACAGTCCGCTGCTGAGCCTGCTGGATTTTGATGAGGTGTGCCGGCGGTGGAACGTGCGCGTGGCGTCGCCTGCGCTGCTTGAGGGGATGGACGAGGCGCAACGGGCTCGCAGCGTGATTCTCGTGCAGGACGCCTTTACCCGTTACTTCGAAACACCGCTGCTGGCCGATTGGATCGAACTGATTTCCAGGCTGGGGTTTGAGGTGTACATCGCGCCGTTCGCGGCCAATGGCAAGCCGCTGCAGGTCCAGGGCTTTTTGAGAGCCTTCGAAAAGGCTGCGCATTGCAACGGCCGATCGCTGCGCCAGCTGCACCGATATCAGATTCCATTGGTGGGTCTTGATCCGGCGATGACCCTGGTTTATCGGCAGGAGTACGCCAAGACCCTGGGTCAGGATCAGGCCCCGAGCGTGCTGCTGCCGCAGGAATGGCTGGCCCAGGTACTGGCGCCGTCAGCGCTGTGCGCGGACCAGGAGACTTACCACTTTGTGCCGCACTGCACCGAGAAAACCAACGAGCCGGGCAGCGTGGCGCTGTGGCAGACGATTTTTGCGCGAGTCGGCCTGAAGTTGCAGGTGCAAGCCAGCGGCTGCTGTGGGATGTCCGGAACCTATGGCCACGAAACCCAGAACGCCGGGACCTCGGAGGTCATTTACCGCCAGTCCTGGGGCCCCTTGGTGGCCCGTCTCAATGGGGCCGGGCGCCTGCTGGCGGATGGCTACTCGTGCCGCAGCCAGGTCAAGCGCAAGGACGGACAGACCGTCCAGCACCCGCTCCAGGCCCTGCTGAAGCTGATGCGCGGCGCCGACCAAGCCGGGCGTCTTCAGAAGCCGTAGAGCTGTGCTGGGTTGTCCACCAGGATCTGCTTGATCAGCGCATCATCGTTTTCAACCCAGTCGAACAGCATCTCCAGCAGGCTGGCGTCGTTGGGCATCGGCACCGGTATGCACGGATGTGGCCAATCGCTTGCCCACAGCAGCCGGTTCGGATTGGCCTCGATCAACGCCCGGGCGTAGGGTGTTACGTCGTCATAAGGAAAGTCCTTCGACGCGGTAAAGCGATAGGCGCCGGACAGCTTGACCCACACCCGGCCTTCTTGCAGCAGGCGCAGCAGGTCGGTGAATCCCGGGTGGTTCAGCCCGCAACTGGTGGGCATGTGCCCCATGTGGTCGATGACGACTGGCACCGGCAGGCTGGCCACGGTTTCGTACAAGTCGGCGAATTCGGTGATATCGATCAGCAACTGAAGGTGCCAGCCAAGGGGTGCGACTTTTTCCGCCAGGGCCGCAACATCCGATACCTCGACGCCACTTTTAAAGATCAGGTTGACGCGCACGCCGCGAACCCCGAGGCGATGCATCGCCTGCAGGGTTTGGCTATCGGTGTCGGTATCGATCACCACAACCCCGCGCAATGCGCTGCCCCCTTGCTTCAGCGCCGCCAGGGTGGTGCTGTTGTCCGCCCCGTAGACACTGGGTTGGACGATGACTGCGCGACTCAATCCCAGGGTTTTCTGGACGTGCTCAAAGGCCTCCAGGGGAGCGGGGGGCGGCGTGTAGGAACGGTGAGGGGAGAACGGTTGCCCATGCTCGTCACCAAAGACGTGGAAGTGGCAGTCGCATGCCCCATCCGGCAAGGTGCGTTGCAGTTTGCGCGGCTCGGGATCCGGGCCTGCGCATTGCGGGGCGTAGGTTTCGCCCAGCGAACTCATGCGAGTGATTTCCCAGCCTTGCAATCCCCGCAACCCATTGCGCTCGGCGGAGTTGATGATCTGTTGCCAGGTGGCGCGCCTGGCGAGGTCGGGGTCGCCGAGCTTGATCGCGTCAAAGATCGCCTGATGTTCGGCCAGCAGGGTTTCGCCGAGGTCGCTCGAACGCACCAGGCGGTTTTCCAGCAAGGCCGCTTCGTAGACGTGGCTGCAGAGAAAGATGATGAAGTTGCGAAAGTAGTCATTGCCTGTGGCGTCGGCAATGGCGCGCTTGAACTGCAGGCTGTGCTCCAGCATGTCCTGAGGGTTTTGCAGGCCGTCGCGCAGGGTGTCCAGCGCCGCTGCGATCTTGTTCAACTGATTGAGTGAGCGACGTCGGGCGGCCATGGCGGCTGCGGCGACTTCGAGGTCCAGGCGCAGTTCGTAGAGCTGGCGCAGCTTGGTGCTGTCGGTCAGTTCCTCTTGAGTGATGCGGAAGCTGCTCTGGTTGGCTTCGGTGGCAACAAACACCCCAAGCCCTTGGCGACTGATGACGAGGCCAGCCGAACTGAGCCGCGCCACGGCTTCACGCACGACATTTCGGCTAACGGCGAAGGCTTCGGCTAAGCGGCTTTCGGTGGGGATGCGATCACCGGGACGGAGTCGACCTTCACGTATTTCACTTTCCAGATAACGAAAGATCTCAACCGAGAAGTGATCACGTCGGCCAATTGCTTTTATAGTCATTTTTCTCAGTCATCGAATGTCGGTTTCAAAAGCTTGAAACGTAGAACGCCCGCGTAACGAACGATACGCGGGCGTTACTCTAACAAATGATGTCTGGTTCAGTGCAATTGCTTGCCCCTGGTTTCCGGGAGGAAGCAGGTCACCACCAGGACCAGGCAGTAGGCACCTCCGGCGAACATCGCAATCGCGGTGCCCAGGCTGTATTGGGCACTGATGAAACCGACGAGTCCCGGGAACAGTGCGCCCACCGCGCGCCCGAAGTTATAGGAGAACGCCTGGCCGTTGGCCCTCACTGCCGAAGGATAAAGCTCCGTCAGAAAGGCCCCCATGCCGCTGTAGATACCGGATGCGGCGAACCCCAAGGGAAAACCGAGAATCAGCATCTGGGTATTGGTCAGGTTCAGTTGCATGTAGCAGATCACGCTGATGGCCGACAGGACGGCGAAGAGGATGAAGTTGGCGCGGCGCCCCAGCCTGTCAGACAGGTAGGCACCGCAGACATAGCCGAAGAATGACCCCAGGATGACCACCAGCAGGTAGCTGCCGGTGCCGAAGACTGACAGGCCCTTCTCCAGCTTCAGATAGGCCGGCAACCATGTGGTGATCGCGTAGTAGCCACCTTGTACCCCCATGCACAGCAGCGCGGACAACAGGGTGGTGCGCAGCAGCGAGGGGGAGAAGATGTGCCAGAAGGCCACCCTGTTGCCTGTTTCGCTCTGGTGCTTTTTGCTCTGCAGGAACACCTCGGGTTCTGGCACGTATTTACGAATGTAGAGCACCAGGAGTGCAGGTGCGATGCCGATCCAGAACAGCGAGCGCCAGGCAAGGTCTTCGGGAAGGTAGCTGAAGGCCACTGTGTAGAGCAGCGCGGCCGCGCCCCAGCCAATGGCCCATCCGCTCTGCACGATACCCACGGCCTTGCCGCGATGTTCCGCTCGGACCATTTCGCCGATCAGCACCGAGCCCACTGCCCACTCGCCGCCGAACCCGAGGCCTTGCAGCGCACGAAGGACAAACAGCTGTTCGAAGTTTTGCGCGAAGCCGATCAGTACGGTGCAGATCGAGAACCACAGAATGCTGATCTGCAGCAGCCGCACCCGACCGTAGCGGTCAGCCAGGATCCCCGCTCCCCATCCGCCAATGGACGAAAACAGCAAGGTCACGGTGCTCAGCAGTCCCACTGATCCCTTGTCGATGTGCCAGAGGGTCATCAAGGAGGCGATGACGAAGGTGAACACCATGAAGTCCAGGGCGTCCAGCGCCCAGCCACCCAATGCGGAATAGAAGGTGCGTTTTTCAACGGTATTAAGTTCGCTAAACCAGCTCATTATTGTTCTCCGTGCAGCACCTTAGTGCCGCTGGGTTATTGTTTTTGTTATTTGAAGTCGTACAGAACGGCGGGGTTATCGACCAGGATGCTCTGTCGTTGGCGCTCATCGGGCGCCCATGAGCGCAAGCGATCCAGTAATGAACCGGTGTCGGGCGTGCTTTCGAGCGCTACGTGGGGCCAGTCGCTGCCCCAAACCATTCGTTCGGGGGCGACGCCCAGCAAGGCATGGGCCAGCGCATCCGTGTCGGCATAGTCCGGATGCCGCTCACTCAGGCGGTAAGCGCCCGACAACTTGACCCACCAACCGTGTTCCGCCACGTTTCTCAGCAGCAACTCGAACCCCGGCTCCTTGACGCCCAGGCGGGCCGGGAAGTGTCCGAAGTGATCGATCACCACGGGGCAGGGCAGCCTGGCTATCCGTGCCTGCAGCTCGCTTAACAGCCGGACATCAATCAAAAACTGCAGATGCCAGCCAAGGTCGGCAACTCGATGGGCAAGACGCTCCATCAAGTCCAGATTCACGCCGCCGCGAAACAGCACGTTGATGCGAACTCCGCGCACACCCAAGGCGTGCATGTGCGCCAGTTCGTCATCGCCGATTCGTTCGTCGACTACCGCGACGCCCCTCAGTCGATCGTGATGACGTTGCAACACCTCGAGCATGTAGCGGTTATCGGTGCCGTAGACGCTCGGCTGCACCAGAACCCCGCGCTGCATCCCCGTGGCCCGCAACATGTCCAGGTACAGCGCTTCAGGTGCGGGAGGCGGGGTGTAACTGCGCTCGGGTACCAGGGGATAGCGCTCAAAATCAGCACTGATCACATGCGCATGGGTGTCGCATGCACCTGTCGGCAGCACGAAGCTCGGGGCTTGGATCGTTTCTCTCGGGGCGGCACAGGAGGGCGGCCACGCTGTGGCGGATTTGGGGTGAGGCATGGATTTCATCTCCTCGACAGCTCTTCGCACGCCTTGGCGGTTGCAGAGCGGTACTTGTTGGTTGTTGGTTGTTGGTTGTAGGTTGTCCAACAAGTGCTGGCATGTTGAATTTTTGCCCTGGCCTTGTCAATGGATGCAGGTGGGGATTTCGCGCGACGCGCTTCGGTGATGGCTAGGGGGGGAATAGCGGTCTTGGGTACTAATGGGAATTTGTATTAATTGCGAATGGTTTTGTATAGCATGCGCCGGAGTTTTTTGGCGGTTTCACCCCTTGTATTGGCCTATTCGTAAAGGTTTTTTCTCTCCATGCGCCGAACCCTGCTTTCCATTTGTGTGCTGCAAGCGTTGTCGTCTACCTCATGGGCTGAACAAGCGCAGGTAAAGCCCTCAACCCTTGAGTTGGGCACGGCCGATGTCATCGGCACCGCGACTTACGAAAGGGCAGATGGTCCGGTGCAGGGTTATCGCGCAACGCGCTCGGCCAGCGCCACGCGGACCGATACCTCGATCCATGAAACCCCGCAGTCGATCAGTGTGGTCGCCAAGGATGCGGTGGAGGATCTTGGAGCCACGCGTTTGCAGGACGCGCTGGACTACGCCGGGGGCGTGGGGCGGGCGAACAATTTTGGTGGGCAGGGGCTGACCACGTTTACCGTCCGTGGCTTCACTACCGGCGAGTTTTACCGCAACGGTTTTCCCATCAATCGCGGCTATCCGAACATGCCGGATGCCAACACCATTGAACGCCTTGAAGTGCTGCGCGGCCCGGCAACCATGCTTTATGGCCGAGGTGATCCTGGCGGTACTTTCAACGTGGTTTCCAAACAGCCGTTGCCCGAGCGCACGGTCACCCTGGGCAGTCAACTGAACGACCAGGGCATGAGGCGCGGCACGTTGGACGCTTCCGGGCCGCTCGACGAAGACGGGCGCCTGGCCTATCGACTGAACGTCGTGGGCGAGGGGGGCGACACCTTCCGCGATCATGTCGACACCGAGCGCTACGGTGTCACGCCGGTGCTCAGCTGGCAGGTAAGCGACGCGACCAGGCTGATTTTCGAAGGCGATTTCATGCGTAACAACGCGCCTCTGGATCGAGGCGTTACCCGTTACGCGAAGCAGATTGGCAGCGCTTCTCGCGACAGTTTTTTCGGTGAAAAAGACGTTGGCAAACTGCACAACGACAACAACATGGCGCAACTGCGCTTCGAACACCTGCTCAACGACGACTGGACCCTGGGGGGTGGTGTGCAGTGGCTTGAAGGTTCGCTCAAGGGCAACGCGGTCGAGGCCAACGGTATTGCCGCTGACGGCCGCACCTTGGGGCGCAATTTCAACTATCGCAAGCTGGAGTGGACCGACCGGGATGCCCAGCTCAACCTGACCGGCCATTTCGATACCGCCGGTTTGCAGCACACTTTGCTCACCGGTATCGAGTACGAAGACTACGACTACCAGTCGATCATTCAACGCTCCAGTGGTGCTGTCGGTGCGTACCCCATCGACCTCTTCGATCCGCTGTACGGCCAGCCGCGTCCGGCCCTGACCCGCACGCCGACTCATGACAAGGAAAACCTCAAGACTTATGCCGCGTTCGTGCAGGATCAAGTGGCCCTGACCGACAAACTGAAAGTGCTGGCAGGGGCGCGTTTCGAACGCTTCGAACATGACTATGAAACCTATGTACCCGGCGGCAAGAGTTGGCAGGCCAGTGACAACGCGGTCACACCGCGCATTGGCGTGAGCTACGACTTGACCGAGACCTTGGCGCTCTACGCCGATACCGCTCGCTCGTTCAAACCCAACACCGGCGCCAGCCGGCTCGGCGGCGGGTTTGCGCCGGAGAAGGGCAAGTCTTATGAAATGGGTCTCAAGTGGGAAGCACTGGATCAGCAGTTGAGTGTCGACGCGGCGATCTATCAGATCGAAAAGCGCAACGTCTTGACCACCGACCCTGTTGACTCGACCTTCAGCGTGGCCGCCGGTGAAGTGCGAAGCCGTGGTTTCGATGTCAACGTTGCCGGCAACCTGACACCCGAATGGCGCGTGATCGGCGGCTACGCCTATGTCGATGCCGAAGTCACCAAGGACAACGTGCTGCGCTCTGGCACGCGGCTGCTGAACATCCCGCAAAACAGCTTCAGCCTGCTGAATATGTACGAGTTCCAGGACGGCATGCTCAAGGGCCTGGGCCTGGGGAGCGGACTCAGGTACGTCGACGAGCGCGCCGGGCAAACCGCCAATACCGGGTTTTCGATGGGCAGCTACACCGTTGTCGATTTGCTCGGTTTCTACAAGGTCAATGACAAGGTGCGGCTGAATCTGGATCTGAAAAACCTGTTTGACCGTGATTATGAAGAGGGCGCGTTCGGCAACGTTTATGCTTATCCGGGGGCTCCGCGAACGCTGCAGGTCGGCATTGCCTACACCTTGTAGTGGGTGTGTTTTGCTGGCACGGGCCGAGCTTGTTCCGCTGACACGATGGTAATCCTGCCTGTTTGCAATGGGACCTTGTGCCGGTGATACACAGCAACTCCAAAACCAAGAGAGCCTCGAAATGAGTCGACCGTACAATTTCCTTGTCGCCCATCTGAAAAAGGAGGGTTCGGCACAACTGCCTGCCGTCAGCGTCTCTTTAAGGGAATGGTTTGGGCAGTTGGGAGTGGCCATTGAACGCTTCGGTAACAATGCCGGGAAAGTCGTCAAGTTCTCTGAGAAAAATCATGAAAAGAACTTGCTGGCTCCCGATTCCGCAGGAGTAACGCTTTATTCCGAGCGAATCTGGTCAAAGGATGAATGCGACGAATCGATGAACTGTCATGTCAGTGCCGTTTTCCTGCACGACAATGGCTTGCTCTTGAGCGTCGCAGACGAGGTCATGAGTCTCGAGCAACTGATCGAATCGTTCTGGCGCCTGGAGGACTTTGCCGAGCTCTTTGAATATCTGTATGCCTATCAGGAAAGCCAGGGTTACGGAACCGGGTTCGGCTTGGGCTTTTACACCCCGGACGAGTTACACCCTTTGATGTGGGAGGGGCGTAACCAGGTCGGCAAATGGGCAGCGTCCACTCGAAATTCAGTCGATGCTCACTACATCAGGGATGTTTTTGACTTCAATGGGTTCAGTGAGGAAAAACTGAATGCCTTGCCAGCGCAAAAGCAAAGCGCACTGGAGTCGGTGATGAATCGGTTCGGTGAGCGTCAGTTGCAAAACGGCTGGAATGTCTGGCGCATGACTGGCGACGATCAGTGCAACGCCAGAAAAGAGCTGATTGCCAGCGATGTGCTCGCCGCCTTCTCTGCATGAGGGCCGAGTGTTGGCATTGATGCGCAATTGCCCCACCTGCTGAGGGCAAGACTGCCCCAACTTGGATAGGTAGATACCGCGCACAGACGGCCTTAGCCTTGAAGGCTGCTTGGGTCAGCGGTTTTTCGGCAGATGGGTCAATTCTTCATCAGCGCCTACAACCCTGGCGCCACTACCTTGTATTGCAACACTCATCCAATAATCGGTGGATGTTGAAGGCGACACTGGTCGATCTCAAAGGCTATCCGGATCCCCAAAAAACATTTTGACAGGGCTCTAGCACGGTAGTTTCAGTTCGAAAAATATTAATGTGCCCCCAATTTTGCCCCCACTCACAAGCCGTACACGGGCGATCACGAATGGCGATTCCAGATAAACACCAGCGTGGCTTTGGCTGGCTTTCAGTGTACTCCCTCAAGTCAGTATTTAATCTTTCTTGTGAAAGTCCTCAGCCTGCCTCGGCGTCGCGTTGCAGTATTTTATGCTGCAATGCAATGCGTCGGCAGCAGCCTTCCATCTGTGTGCAATCGCTCAACCATCCCCGGCTGGTGTTTCATTCTATGGAAGGGTATCGCCGGGGCGTACAAGGTGGGCTTCAAAGCTCAGCTAGGAATCAGCGATGACTTATCAGTCTTGATAGGTTTACAGAAAGCCTCAGTAGCAGATGAAAAAGAAGCTGCGGCTCAGATTAGGCAGACGGCCAGATCGCTAGTTTGGGCCAAGCGCTGATGAGTTGCACCAACATCCGGCGAGCATTCTCGCCTAAATAGGTCTGATTTCATTAGACCACTACACACTCAGTTAAAAGTCATGAATCCTTCCCGTAGAGTTAAGGTGCGGCCTCCGCAGCGGTGCGCGCGTTAGCGCACCCTAGGCCGGCAGCACCAGCCAGGTTCACGAGTGTCATGCTGTTTCCCTTACTTGATGTTGAAGTCTTCCGGTGTCAGGAATTCGGCAACACTGTCCGGCCAATAACCCTGACCATTGCGATCGCTTTTGAGCACCGCCAGCGCATGCTCTTTCAACATCGTGGCCGGACAGGTCAGGTACCACACGAAATCCGCATGGCGTCGCATCAAGCCCGTGCGAAAGCCGCGCGCCGGGTCCATCAGATCGACACGGCGCGGCAACGGCGACTGGGCGTGCAGCGGCATCGCCAGACGCCACCGTCCATCCTTGCCCTGGCTACGTTGCAGTGCCAGGTACAACGCGGGTGGTGGCTCGACCACTGCCTCGTCGGTCAGCGTCAACGCCAGGGTACAAGTGGGCACTGGTGTCAGGGCTATGTCGACCGCGGTAAAATCTCCTGCCTGTGTGTTCCACAGGCGGCGCGTGAGTAATGAATCAGTGTTGTCCGGTTTGCCGCGGAGCGCCGCGCTCACCTGCAGCACATCGCCAGGCTGCAGGTCTGCCGGCTCACCATTGGCTTCCACCAGCCGGGTCAGCGGCATTTCGTAGACGGTCGCAAGCTTGACCCATAACTCGCCCGCGACCGGCTTGTCTTTAACGTCGATGTGGCTGCCAAATTTCACCTCGCGTGTCTTGCCGCTGGCCGCCAGCAGTTTCAAGGTGACGCGCGCGACGTCCTTGTGTCTCTCGCTATCGTTAAGTTGATCCAGGTCGCCCGCCGGCGCAGCGCCTTTCGCTTCGGCCACCGCTTGGGCCAGTTCGTCCATGCGCCGCTCGTAGGCGATATCGAGCATTAGGGTGACCACCCCACGCCGGTTGACCCGGCCGCGGTCCGCCGACAGCACCAGACGCAGGTCGCCGCGCTGGTCGACGTCGTGAGGGTCGAGGTGGCCTGTCGCCTTGAGTTTGTCGACGGTACTGAACGGCGGGTTGGCGAGGTCTCGGTCATAGGTGGGGTCGCTGAAGATCAGCGTCGATGGGGTCAGCGGCAGTGAGCCTCGCGCCTGCAGCATCGGGTAAAGTGGCATGCGCAATGTCAGCGGCGCACGCTCGCTGCCACCCTCGACCAGTCGTCGCTGGTCCGGATCACCGCTGTCGAGCTTGACTTGCTCAGCGGGTTTGGTCGGTACCGCGCTCGACGAACAGGGCAGGAAAGTCCACTGCAGTTCCACTGGCGGCAGTACTGCCAGCTCAGCGAGCGCGCGTGCGATCTCGGGTAACACCGTTGGCGGCTGCGCCGACAACGGTAGCCAGACCGCACGCGGATCGAGGGTCAAGGCAATCGAGGCCATGCACCAGTTCCAGCCAGCTGCATTCTCGCAAGGCGCCTTCTGTATCCCATATGTCCATTTGACCTGCGTGGCACCCGCAGCCAGTACCAGCCAGTGGTAGGTGAGGAGATGGCCGCCGATTTTCAGTCGCGCACTCGACATGCCGTCTCGAAGGCCAAGCGCGGTGAACAGAAAAGCGGCCGGGCTGACCGGCATTGCCTCGGCAGGCTGTTGCAGGGCCAGGCGCACGACGATCCGGCACACCAGGCGCACCGAGCCGTCCCAGCGCTCCGATACCACGCTTGCGCTTTCCGGGCTAGCCACGACCTCGATCGCCCAGTCCTGGAACTGGTCGCCTTGGCCTTTATCTGGCCCGGGACCGAAGGATCCAGAGCCACCCTGGACGATGTCGGCGGAACCCAGCAAAGCGCTGGCCTGCGTCAGCGGGCGCGCCAGTGAAGCCTGTATACGGCGGTCGCGCGCGGCGTCGCCGCAATTGGCTGGCAGCTCCTTGGGCCGCGGTGTGCGCAACTTGCGCGCGAACGATGAGCTGGCCTGGGCCGGCGCGCCGAAGCGCGCATTCACCGCGTCGTAGGCGCGAATATCGCCTGTCGCCGTGCCATCGAACCGCGCGAGTATGCGGACTCGGCGCAGCGTCATTATACCGGCCCGTTCTCCGACGGATGCGCCCGCGACCTGGCCTGGCATGAAGGGTTGTGCCTGGGGGCCGGCTAACGCAACCGCCGCAGCGGCGGCTTCGGTATCTTTGTGCGGCACGCTACGCGGCGTACTCTCCAAAATGGCGCCGACCACCTCGGTGTCGACTGGAAGGCGCACCCGTGGCGGTGCCGGCTGCAGCCAGCCGATGGGTTCCCCACGCAGTTTGGCGACCTGCAGCGGCAGGTATACCGGCACCTGCGTTTGAGACAGCCACACCAGGTCCAGCGCCGGCTTTTCCAAACTCAGGTCGATTGGCGCCGAGGCACTGGCCGGCAACGTCAAGCGGCGTGCCAGGCCAGCCAGGCCGGAGCCCTCCTCATCGCGGATAGGCGTGCCCGGCCCCTCGTTGGGTGCGGCCAGCCAGCGCAGCAGGTTGTGTACTGCCGGCATGGCCGGCGCACCACGGCTGCCATCGGCAAACGCGACGGGAACGGCCGGATCGCCCATCTCGCGGTCGAGCGCCATCGACGCAATCGTGCCGTGCAGAAAGGTTGCCCCATCCGGTCCGTCATAGGATGCCAGTAGAAAACCGGTAGGGTCGGGGTCGAGGGTTACGGCGATCGCGCGAAGATAGGGCGCCATCGAGAGGTCGTTCGAAACTGGACGGGTGTAAGGGGAGGGTTGCCGCCGCACGCGGCTCCCCAATACGTACAGCATGTTCGAGGGCGGCCGCGGCGGCGTCTCAAGGGTCACCGGCGCGACATCGCGCATTTCGACTGCCGCGGCCAGGATAACGTCAGGGAACACGCGCCCGGACTCGATGCGCTTCAGTGTGCATGCCACCAGCGACAGCGCACGGATGTCCGTCTGGTCGGGCTTGTTGGCATACTTCGCAGGGGCGGCGTTCAACACGGCATTGACTGACACCGCCGCCGCCAGGAAGAACGGCGTTCCCTGCAGGCTGGGGTTGTTCTCCTGCGGACGTACCTCGAAACTTTGCTCGACCAGAACGGTGCCGATCATTTGCACCACGGCTGCTGTGTCCCACTGGCGCGTCAGCGAACCGGCCAGCAGGGCGGTCGCCAGCGCGTCCGACGACACATTGGCGGGCGACGCCGCCGTCGGACGGGTGAGTGCGACCGCGCGCGCGGCCGGGCCATCGTTCCAGGCAAGCTCGATACCCTCTTCGAACGTGTCCTGCGCGATCCGGATGCCGAGCCCTGCCAGTACCGGCAGACGCAGCAGCGGGGCGGCGATGTCATCTTGCGCGAATCGCAGCATCCCGACGAAGCCCCCCGCAATCATGACGGTGTCGCCCCCGTGCGCGGCCCAGAGCTTGCGGAACGGGGCGCCCAATGCACCCTGCAGGACGGTGGCGACGGCGCCGGCGCCGGCGCGTAGCATGCCCGGCTCTTCATCACCCTTTTTGCCATTGACAATGTCCCGCTTGTAGCGGGCCGCGAAGGTGCTGGCGTCTTCCTTGAGTTTTGCTGGCACAGGCGGTACCAGGCCGGCAGGGCGGCCCACAGCAATCGATTCGACGCCGGTCCAGCTCAAGGTCTTGTTGTCGCGCTGGAGCGTGTGGCGGGCCACCACTGGCGTCACCCAGACCGCCGTGTCGTGGGGCCTGAGGATGGCTGCCGCGACCGTGAGCGGTAACCGGTGGCCGGCTAAGGTCCATTTGACCCTGTGTTGCGCCGCACTGCCCGTGTCATGGCCAACAAGCACCCGGCCGCTGAGTGGGCGTGTTGTCGTCAGAGGCAGCGGTACCCGGGATGCCGGTGAGCCAACGTCGAGTGCCGGCCAACCGACGTCGTTGTCGGCGTCTATAGAGGCGTCGACAGTGGCCTGCCCCACCCATTTGCCCTCGTCGTTGGTGCCGACACTGAAGTGCATGTGCGCACCGGTGACGGTAATGCCTTTCCCGCACAGCCGGCCGGCGCCGCCGTTGTAAGCCTGTTTATCCTGCAACAGCACACCCTCGCACTGTCCGGCGGTGAGCTCCACCGTTCCATCAATCCGGTTGGGGTTGGGTACACCCAGCTGCACGACGAGGCCGGCCCGCACGCTGGCGCGCGCGCCGTCCGCGGCTACGTTGAAACCGGCTTTCAGCTCGTCTGAAATCGCGCCGTTCGCCTCGTCGGGCGGGTCGTCCCGCTTCGTGTTCGACGCCGTCATCCCGAGCAGCACCAAGGGTGCGTCCAGCCCCAGTGGCCAGATCACCGGGGCGGTGGCGCGATCGGCGTGCTCGCCTTGCGCAAATAGTTCGATCACCGGGTCCCATTCGAATTTGACGGGCAGATCTCTGAGCGGCTCGTTTGGGTCGAACAGGTAGCCGGCGCTCACGCAAGCACGTTTGATGCGCAGGCGCGACTGGCCAGTATCGGCTGGATTCGGGGTAGCGCGCATCACCACTTGCCAAGCGCCGTCCTCACCGGGTGCCGATACGATAGCCGGCCGCCCGAGGCCTACCATGACGCCCGCGACCTCGACGCCGAAACTGAGACCCTTCAAGGCGAATGTCGCACCTGTGGAGCAGCGGGCCGTGACCCGCACCCGTCGCCCGCGGGCGTTGTCCGCTGCGCGCAGCTCGAACCGCAAGGGGTGTGCCGTGTCGGCCAACGTGAAGGAGGCTGTCAGGCCGCTGGGGCCCGGGTTCGATAGGATCACCCGGATCAGGTTGCTACTGTCAGTGCGTGGGTCGAGCGCCAGGCGGCACAGCAGCTCGACGGATGACACCGCATTGGCAGTCAGCTTCAAATCGATCAGGCGCAGCGGCTCCAGGCGAAAGCCGAAGAAGGGTATTTCGCCGCGACCGAGCAGGATGGCAGCTTTGGCGGCGGCCATCTCGACCGGAGCGAAGCGCCATTCGGCACCGCTGCGCGCGAGTACTGCGTCCTTGTCTAAGGCATCGAAGGCGATCGACGCCTGCGGGTCAGTATCGAGCTGCGCAGTGTCGCCATCAAACAACAGATCCTTGAACCAGAACTGGAATCCGACGCCGTTAATGGTCGCATCGACTGGTTTTACCAGTGAGACCAGCCGTTTGCCCGCGGCGCTACCGCCCACCGTCACCGGACGCGTCATCAAGATGGAAGCGACGACCAGCGTTGCGGGACCAGCCCCGCTCATCGCGTTGTCGAGATCGATGCCATCTTGGCTGAAGGTGGCCGGGCTGAATCCGAGCACTTGAAAACTGTTTGCGTCGCCTGTCGCTGTTGTCTCCTCCAGCCTGAGCTTGTTGTCTTTCACCAGCCAGCCGTCGTAACCAGCCAATGCCCCGTTTCCTCGCACAGCGGCGCGTTTTCCCAGCGTCAGAGCGCCGTAGGGCAGTGGCGGCGGGAGTGGACTGTCGCCATAGTGGTCGATACGCAGTGTTGTTGACCAGGTCAGTCCGCGCACCAGTGTTTTTATTTCGACAGTCTTCGGCGCGTCGAGGGCCACAAATCCGCTCAGGTAGCTGTCTACCACGCGGCTGTTTTGCTGCTTGCGCTCCTGTTCGCGCCAGAAAGCGGCCAGTTGGGGCCAGTCGAGGGCGGTGGGGACGCTGCCGGTCGCCGGCTGCTCTAGCGACGGTGCCGGCACACCCTGTGCTGGCGGCAGGGCGGCAGTGGCAAAGGCCTCGTCGAGCAGCGGCAAGTCATAGCGCAAAGCAGCCTGGAAGACAGGTTGGCCATTGCCAGCCTTGGGGCCGGGCAGCATGCGTAGCTCAACGCCAGGCACGCCGACGCAGGCGAAACCGATGCCGCGTTCCGGTACCACGCCTTCGCGGCTATTGGCACCCCCTGCGCGCGGCCAACTCGGCACCGGCTTCAGTTCGAACGCTTTGCCGTCGACTCCCCGCAGTTCCAGTAAAGGAGCATGGATGGAGTGCGCCAGGAGCGCCAATGGCATGAGTACTTCTTTAGGGTTCGTCACGCTGCGTTCGAGCAAGGCGTAGGGATGCAGGTCGCGACTTTCGAGGGGACGCTGGGAGCCACCGGCCGCGCGTGTCATCGGCATGCCGGCGGCCAGCGGGATAGCGGGATGGCGCAGCCAGGCCACGGCTGGCCACGGCTTTTGCCGCTCCAGCGCCAAGTCGGGGAGCACTTTGCGCGCGGCTTCAAGCGCCGCTTGCGCGTCGTCAACACGATTCGACGCTGTTTCGGTACTGACATGCGCGGCTTTGAGTTGCTTGTCGGTTTGCGTTATTGCGCCTGCCAGCATCGGGTCCTTGCGCAATTGTGCAACCGGTGCCAGCGCCGCGCGCCATTCGACGTCGGATGCGGCAAGCTGCGCGCGCATTGTATCCACCCGGTTTTCGACGACACCCATCAGGAGGTTGCGCGGGTCGTCGCGGTTGGGTATTGCGTCGTAGCGCTCGTCGATGCACTGAGCGGACTCGACCAGCGCTTCGCGTGCTTCTTCAGGCTTGAGCAACTCATCGACCCAGCGCGTGCTGTCGGTACGAAACGACAGCGCCATCGTGTCCCAGCTGAGCTTCAGGTCGGTATCTTTCGTTTTCCGTTCGGCGCACAGAACGAGGTTGCTCAGCGTTGCGCCGAGCGCAGGTCGGGCAGCATCAAGTGATTCCGGGGTCAGCATGACCACGTCGACGAAGGCCCCGGGGCCGGCCCCCAGGCGCGGTAGCGATTCCTGTGCGTCGGGACGGTCGGCCGATAGCCACAGCAGTCCCCGGGCCGAAAGGACTGGATCGTGGAGGGTGATGACCGCGTCCTCCAGTTGGGCACCACCGCCTGATATGCCGGGACGAAGGCGTACCTTGCCTTGCACCCCGGACGCCTGTTCTACCGTTAAGCTCCATGGCGACTCGGCATCGCGCACCGTCGTCGCCTCGGGCTTGAAACCGGATTGCACGTCAGCAGAAATGCCAACGCGGCGCAGCCGGAAGAAGCCGTCGAGCACACCAGGTAGTGGCGCCGCCCGCGGTGCACCGGCGAGGACATGATCATTGCTGGTGTCGATCGGGCCCAGGTTAGGCACTGGCAGCTGCAGCCAGCCATTGTCGAGGGCAACAAAGGCCGGGATCAGGGGCCGTGCGTACTCGTCACCGAACGGCAGCCCCGCCATTCGGGCGGACGGCACCGGCGGTGGCGTCGCGATGCCATAGGCCCCACGCAGCTCGGGCACGAGACGCCCAAGGTCGAAGTCCAGCTCAAGCGGTTCGACCTCCATTGTCAGCGTTTTCGCATCGCATCGACACGCCAGCGACACGGCACCTTGCAGATTGCCTTCTTCGAAGGCGAACTGCACCCCCCGCGCGCCGTCGGCCAGCGCCACCTCGCTCACCTGCAGGGATTGCGCGCGCAAGCCGGCAACGCTGTCTATCGCCCCCAGAATCTGCGGGCTGACCAGCGCGACCTGGACGTCAGGTCCGGGCACCTCAACCGCATTCGCATCAAGGCCGGTCGGTTCGCCCGAGTTTGGCGCGCGCAGTACGCGCCAGGAAAACTCCGGCAAGGCACCGCCGCGGCGGCCCGCGAACTTGAGTCCCAGCATATCTTCACCGGAGTCGCCACTCTCCGGCACGATCGCTCCCCATGCTTTGGCCCACTCGGCAGGGTCGGCGGCGGCGAGCAGTTTAAGCCGCAATTCAAAACCCTGATTAACCGGCAACGCATGCAGCAGGACTCGACCGACCAGAGGCGCGGCTGCGGCGCGACCTGGGAATGGCAACGCGGCGTCGAACTCGATGCCGTCCGGAACCAGCCAGACCTTGGGCCAATTACTCCAGCCGGTGCCAGCTCCGACGACAATGCCCAGCTTACGCAACCATTTGAGCCCGAGCATGTCGAGATTGACGTGCAGGCCGACTCGGCCAGCGATCAGGCGCAGCGGCGGCACCGCAATTGCGTCGTCGACGACCTTCTGGAACCGGTCCTGCCCCTCATCGTCCAGGACCTCGGCCACTACATGCACGAACGGGGCCGCGCCGGCTGATTCGTCCGGGCCCTCGGTAACCGAGCGCAGTGCCTTGCCACGATCGACGGCGACTTCCTTGCCGTCCTCGTTCCAGCCGAACAGCAGGCGATCCTTGTCGATGTAATTGCCGTTCTCGTCAGTGCGCTGGCGGTACTGCAGGTTCTGGGCGCCGACCACCAGATGCAGGTCGAGCAAACGTGGCCGCACCCACTTTTCGTCGGGCATCGCCGGCTGGTCGGCTACCAACACCCGTACCGGGTGGACATGGTCGGCGGTGGCGCCGATTGCCTTATCATGCGCTCCTAGCGCGTTCCGCCATCCGAAATGGGGGGCACTGGCATGCAGGATCCAAAGAGGCCAGGCGTCATTTCCGCCAGGTACCTGCGGCCCGGCCAGCGTGACGCTGCGTAGCATGCCCGGCTGCTGCGCCAGGTCGTCGATGATCCGGTTCATGCTATATCACCTCGCTCGCCCATTTGGTCCAGGTCGGCAACCCGACCGGGACTTCCATTTCGCCGGGCGTTACCCAGCCCTTGCCCAGCGCTTCCCGTTCAATGGCGTTGCGGGTGTCAACCACCCGCAACGCCATCGAACTGCCCGCACCCAGCAGCCGTTCGCGGCATGCCTGCCAGAGTTGGCCGGTGCCGCGCTGCGCCGCCGGGTGGCCGGATTGCCAGGCAGCGGCGGCTTCTGCCTGAACAGGTAAGTCATACAACGTCAGCAATTGGACGCCAGTAGTACTGGCGATCAGCGGGAACGGTGAGTCGGCCACAAGCGGATCGAGAGCCAGCGGTAACAGTTCGACTTCTATAGTGCGCTGGCGTTGTAGTGCGGCTTTTTCCGGATCATAGTCAGGCACGGGCGGCAGGGCATTCGCTTCCATCTCCATACTGCGCGCAATTGTGCGCAGCGCTGTGCATGCGGGTTGCAGGTCAGCGTCCAGCTTGGGTTCGAGACTGTCGACTGTTGCCTCTATCTCATGCGCACGTTCGAGCAGCCATGCCTGGGTCGCGTCGCGTCCATCGGGGAGATCCACGAACGGTCCCACCGCAAGCAGGACGATGTCTTTAATCTCGGCAAAGTTACTGGCGGCGGCATTGAAGGCCTGCGTCACAGCTTGCTCAGCACCTCGGGGAAGGCGGATGCGGCGCTGTTCCGGCGCCAGCCCGTTCGGTGCCAGCTGCAAGCGCGCGCTTAGGTGGAACTCAAGCCGACCGCTGACCACCGAGTGGCTCATCCTGGGTTCGCCGTCCTCACCATCAATCGTAGCGAAGCGCGTACCGCGGCATCGCAGCACGATCGGACGCGGCACCTGGCCTCCTTCTGCCACGGGGTCATGCGCGATCAGGGTGACTTCGGCATCCTGATCTTCAAAGCTGCGGCCGCCGCCCAGGTGCCCGCGCCGAAGCAGCGTGTAGCGCACATTTGGGTCGGGACACCATGCTACGTCAAGTTCTCCCCCGGAGAACCAGGCGTGCGCGCCGACTTCGCTCAGGTCTGCGTGCGATATCATGCGCAGGCCGCTCAGGTGGATTGCCGAACTGTGTTTGTCGAGGCGGGTGATGGTCAGCTCGGGTGTGCCACCCAGCGCCGCTGTTTCCTTGTCCACATCGTTCTGCTGCACGCGCCAGGAAAGTGCCAGTGGGCGCCGAGGCGTCGCGTCCTGCACCGTGCTGATCACGCGCGACACCACCACGCCGGCGCGCGCCACGGCAAGCGCGGTGACGCGATAATGGGCTGGCAAATGGCTGACCCGCCATACGTCGGCGCCTTTCCACAACGACGGATACAGGCCAGCAAGTTCGCCCAGGTCGGTGCCGTCGATGCCACGCGAGTCATCCATGGCGATGGCCGCCAGCGTCGGCAAGCGCTCCGGGTACACCGTGAATTGCAGGTCGGCAGGGGGGCGCAGTGCGCCGGCAATTGTGGCCGGCCAGTCCGGGTCGCGGTATTCGCGCACGAAGCTCAGCGCAGTGCCTTGCGTGCCGAGCCGGGCATACAGCGGCCGATTCGAGAAAGCCAATCCTTCCTCGCCATGCCTTGCCAGGATCAGTTCCCACTGGCCTGCCGCGACGGGGCCAACGTCGGCAACGGTATAGTCGCGCCGTACCAGACGAGAGCCGAGGATTACCGGAGGTTCGATGCGTTCGGTGCGTTCCGACACCGCTAGCGCATAACCGATCGCGCGCTTGAAAGCGCCGGCTTGGTTGCCAGACTCCACTAGCAGGCCGTCGGTGACCAGTTGCTCGCTTTCCCCCTGAGTCTTGTAGTAGCCCGCGCCCAGGGCCTGGTTCTGGTAGCGCGGGGTCGCACGCACCGCGTACACGCGCGCATGCGCCCAGCGGTCAGCGTGTAGAAAGGAAAGCGTCAGCCTGCCCGCGTCATCGGCTGCCAGGTTCAACGGATTGGCCTTCACTGGCGCGGCCAGTGCAAACTGAATAACGTTGTGGTTGTAGCCCGGCGCGGCCGCATGATCGAGGAAGCGCTGGGTCCAGGGCAGGTAGGCCGCGGCAATTTCCAGGGTAGACTTGGTTTCGACATCGTCGGCCCAAGTCGGGCCAGGCCAGGCCAGCGCGGGCGCGGCGAAGCGCAGGTTGTCACGCAGCGAGAGGAACGCCGCCTTCGGGCGTGCGGCCTGCGCGAGCTCGTCGGCCCACTCGTCAGGGGCGAGCGCTCGGAAGCGCTCGTATGGCGAAGGCCCATCGGCGTCCGGTGTACAGATCTCGACGAATGCGGGTGTGAGGGAGGAGGGCGATATCAGGCCCGATGTTGGCAATTTTGCTCCAGCCGGCGGCACGACGAACGTCTTTAACTCCTCAAAGGGGACGAACTGCTCGCCCGACGTGGTCTCCGTGGTCATAGTCGGAACGCTGCCGGCGTGACCGAAGGTTTCGGTTGTGGTGCTGGTAACCATGCGCACGCGCGCGACCAGCGAGATGTCCGGTTGCGCAAAATCGCCCTGGTCACTGCTGCGCAGGAAGAATTGCAGTGCAAGAGCAGGCGGCGTCGTGCTGACCAGGCCTTTGGGAAACGCGTTCAGCGCCAGGCGCTCGACGACAGCGGGTTGCAGCGCACTGGTACGCCCATCCTGCATGCTGGTCAGGTCGGCCGACATGCCTTTTACGGTGAACACAACCTCATAGCCAAGCAGCATGCGGGTGGCGCTGACCGTTTTACGGGTGCGCCAAGTGCCGTCAGGGTCCTTCTCGACCTTTACCGTGAGCAGGCTCGCGTCCTCCAGTTGCTCGGGCCAGTAGCCTTTTTCCCAGCGCATATCGAGGAAGAAGTAGCGGCGCGCGGGAGCCGGCACTGGCCTCAGCGACAGCTGCGCGATCGACAAACCGTCGCTGTCGAGCTCAAGCCGGCCGTGCTCGAGTTCGACACCGGCGCTGGCCAGAACAGCGTCGAAAGGACCTGGGGTGCGGTCGCGCCCGGGGCGCAGCAACACGTCGACAAAAGGCTGTCCGAAATCGTACCCATCCTCCCCGTCCGCGGATGAGTAGCGGCTGACGGTGGATTTGAATACATTATGAACCCGCCCCAGCAGCTCTTCGGCGGAAAGGAAACGGTCCATGTCGCGGTCATACATCTTGATCGTGGAGGCCAGGCCGAGCTGCTGCAGTGCGGCCCATCCATAGGGATCGGTCTCGTTATTGCTGTCGGCCAGGAAAGCGGCCATGGTGGTCGCAGCCACCGGCTGTACCGGCTGCACCGCCACCACATATCGACGGTACAGACCCTCATTGGCGCTGCTGTATTCCAGTTCGCCCACGACCTCTTCCAGGATGGGATGCAAGGTTCCCGTCAGGGTCAAGGGCAGTACCGCTTCGCCGCATAACTGGTCATGCATCCCACCACTGGCCTTGGCCACCCAGCTGCGCGCTTCAAGACGGATGCTGCAGGTGAGTAACGTGCCCCCGGCAAGCGCCCCCAACATCTGGCGCACCGCCGTGGGCGGCACCTTCAGTAACAGCCCCAGCAGCGCGGCGCGTACTCGCGCGGTGCTGAGAGCCGAGGCGCCATCGGGGGCCGTCAGCGTCAGCAGGGGCTCGTCTTCAGATGGCTTCGCCAATAGCTCCAGATGTTTCGAAAAGGTTGCTTCGCCGAAGTTCAGGTGGCCCCAGCGGACGTGTGCCTCCTTGTTCAGCTGTTTGGCAAGCAGCTTGAGCCAAGCTTGCGCATCGGCCGCCGTGGTGCAACTGAAGCTGACATAGATACGATCCGGTTGGCCGTGGGACATCAGGTCCGTCACGGCGGCCTCGGATGCAGTCGCAAACACGCGCATGCGCGGCACCCGCGCGGCGAAGGCCACCGTTGATTCTGCCGCCGAGTACCAGGGCGCGCGGCGTGGCACGGATTGGCCGGAGCGGCTTTGCGCACGCAAAGCAAGGCGCCAGGTTTCGCTGGGGTAGTGCGCTTGCCAGCCGGGCCAGTCCTTGTTCGAGTCAGGCAGCAAGCGCGCCATCTCGGGCGACACACGTTCGATCCGGGCGACACGGCGCGCGCGTCGCCAAGTGTCGGCGTTCCTGTCGAACTCGGGTGCCAAGGCGGTGTCTAGCGGGGCCAGGTCGTCAAGGTCGAGTTCGTGCAGGTCGAACCCAGCGATGCTGCTGGCGTGTATACGGTCGACGTCGGCGCCATTGCCACGCACAAAATCCGGGACCGCATCGAAACTGACTTCGGTGAGGATGCGCCGTTCCGGGTCGCGCACCAGTACACAGGCATTGACGCCGCCGGGCTCGAGCAACTTGTCGAGCCCGCCCTGATGTGGCGGCGCGAGAAAACGTGCGAAGCCGCTGCTGGCTTGCAGCTGGCCCGGACCGTGCGGTGGCAGGTCGAGGTGAACCGGCCATTCGAATGCATCCGGGCGCAGCAGGCCAATGTCGTTGCGGACCAAGTCGAGCGGTTCGATCCGTACCTCGATGTTGACAGGCACTCGCTTCGAGATCGTTGTGAAGGTATGCGGCTTGCCATCGGCACCCTGTACGGTCGTCATCTGGACTGTCTCGAGCGCGAAACGGGTGGCGATGCGCGCACCAGCCTTTGCGCCCCCGCGTCGCCAAAGGCTTTCGAGAAAGCCGACATTGTCTTTCGGTTTCACAAGCAGGGGAATATGTTCGTTGCCGAGTGCCTCATCGACCCGGCCGATGTCGGTGGTACCAGAGAGCAGGCTCCACAGCGGATAGGTTTCGAGCGTTTGGTGGTCCGGCTCGATCGGGTCGATGAAGCTGTCGGCCGGTATCTTGTCGTTCAAGCGTACGTCGACAAAGCTATCTCGCTTGAGCTCCCAGACGCGCTCGTCGCCGCTCTTGTTGAAGGTAGCGGCAAGACCGGGGCGGCGCTCGGTCAGTCCATCGGTACCGTAATGGCCAGAGGGACTGATGTTCTCCGGATCAGCCACCAGATGGTATTTGCGCACGACCGTGACGTTGTCCTTGCGCCGGGCGTTGGCCTCTCCCGCCGGGTCGCGTAGCGCCATCAGGATTGCGATACTGCCCTTGTCGGGCATGTCTTCCTTGTGATGAGGTGTCGTGACGTACTGGCCAGGCCCCATGCGCTTGATGATGACGCGCAGCTCGGCTTCGGCTGGGCGCAGCGGCGGCAACGGTCGCGGGATATCGACCAGAAATGACTTGGGCATGCCGCGCGAACCGGCGCTGTCGACAGGGGTCACGGTATAACTGAGTGAGATCGACTCGCGGTCGGCGAAGGTGCGCGCCCAGGCGGTAGCGCCTTCGAATGTGCCGGCTTCGTCGTTGCTCGGCAAGAGCGCCCGGCGCAATTCTTGATTCAGGTCAGACAGGTCGTCCGTGTACTGCCAATCCGGTGCCAGTTGCGACACGACGCCATGCAGGTCGACGCCGCCAAGGGTGGCTGCTGGCTTGACCAGAACCGTACGCGGCGTGAATTCGTGGCCCTCCAGGGTACGCACGATCTCGTAGTGTTTCAGGAACTGGTCGGGATTGGCTTGCGGTGCCAGTTCCGGCGTGGCGGCGTCGCACTTGATGGTCTGGGCGAACGGCAGTGTCAGCTGCCAGTCGAGCTTGACGCCGTCGGTGGCGCAGGTGCTGCGGTCCCCCGTCAGCATCGGATCCTGCTCGACGAACCAGCTCGGAAACGGATTGAACACCTCGATCTTACCGGCAGTGATTTTTGCCGCGGGCTTCGGCTCGTCCGGCTCGTCCTTGCGAATACCTAATAGCGCCAGTTTTTCCAGCGCTTTCACCGGGCCGAAGAACACCAGTCCGAGATCGGCCACGTGGGCTTCGTGATTGGAGGGCAGGGTAGAAGCCGTCAGCGCCACAAATTGCTCGGCGAACATTGCCAGCACCGTGGAGCGAGCCTGGTGGACACCGTCGACCACCGGGTTGGCAGCGGTTTCAGCTGCATGCCCACGCTGGAACAGGTCGCGCTCGGAATTACGCTCCTGCTCGGTGCCCACGGGTGCTGGCTTTGGATTGGCGTGGATGCGCGGCCTTTTCGGCTCGTGCCAGCCTGAGCTGCGGCGGTAGGGCGGCTCGTTGGGCACCGGCGGCACTCTGGTCGGTGCATCGAACCACGTGGTGTCAGTCAGGTAGCATTCGTCGAACAGCAGCGCGAGTGTCAACTTCTTCAAACCGTCCTCGGTCTGAACCGGATTGTTCCATTTGGCTCTGACCTCGATCTCCTGGAGCTCTTTTGCCGGTGGGATCACGAATGACTCGAATTCGCCACTTGCGGCATTGTATCGATACAGCTTCTGCAGAAGGTCGATATCTTCTTTTGACAAACTGCCCGTGAGTAGGAAATGGGCCGGCCTGGTCTCGTCGCGCGCGCCGTTATCTTTGATGAAACCGGTTACGGGGACATAACCGGTCGCCGGGGCATAGAACGCGCTTTTAAACGGGGGCTCGTTCGCCAGTTGGTTGTCCCGCTTGGTCGCTTCCTTCGGGGTCAGCAGGGCATATCCAAAGCCATCCTCGGGCGTCAGCGGGCTCAGTGTTCTCGGGTGGATGCTTGCCTGATGCAGTACACACCAAAAATCGGTTTCACAAGGTGGCAAACCGAACTGGCTGCGACGTTGCGAGTCCGGCTTTGGGTTGCCCGTGTTGTTCGGTATCTTGATGTCGCTCGGCGCGGGTGCGCTGGCCGATGCCTGCGCGTGCGCGGCGTCTTTTGCAGTGCGCTCGTCGCCACTGCGCGCGAGCGCCGCAGGCGCTGCGTCAGGTTCTTCGGCGGTGATGGACATGGCCAGGAAGCGCTGCACCCGAGCGCGCGCATCGTCGAGCTGGCCCTTGCCAAGAGTGAAGCCGACACTGACCGAAAGCGTGCAACCGAATACCGATACCGCCACTCTGGCGGCCACGCGGGCACCCACGCCTTCGGTCGACAGGGCGATCTCGACCGCCGCTGAAAACTGTAGCGTCTGCGAAAAGCCGATGCGAAGGGTAAAGCTGGTAATGCCGAGGTCGACCTCGAGCCAGGCGCGGAACGATACTTTCAGTTCGGCGTCGAGGGCGATCAGGCCGTAGATCAGCGATCCGCTCACACGCCAGGTCAGGTAGCACAACACGCGCGCAACCAGACTGGCCCTCAGCGTTGCTTCGGCGCAGACGCCGACCGGGCCCGCCTGGAATTCACCCCCAAAGCGGAAGAACGCATCTGCCTCGATGTTGTAGCCCCACAGCAGGCCATCTTCGGCTGCTCGGAAGATCATCCCCCCGCGCACGGTCACGCGCATGTTTTCCTCATCCATCAAGCGCACGACCAGCTGGTTCGGCCAGCCCAGTTCGTAATGGAAGAGGCCAGGCTTGATGAATAGTGTGGCCGACCAGTCGACCGACTGCAGTGCGGTGCGCATCGGAGCACCTTTCTGCAGCGCGGGAATGCGTTCGCCGATATAGCCTTTACTGTCGCCGATCATGCGCGCCAGCAGGCGCTGCTGTGGCGCCGAGATATACAGGTAGCCCCGCAGGCCAGGTTTCGAGCGCAGGCCGTCCTTATCGTTCAGGTAGTCGATGTAGTTGGTGCCGACCCAGCCGCGCAAGCCCATGAACAGGGTGAAGTCGGAGCGGATGGCCGCCACCAGATCAAACAGGAAGGGGTTCTGCGCCGCGTTTTCGGCCTCTTCATCCCAGTTCTTGCTGGCTGGGTAGACCTGGATCGCGCCTTTCAGGGCCAGGGTCACGCGGTCGCCTTCGAATTCCGGCTTCCATGCCGAGAACTTGTGCAGGTCGCCCTGGGTTTTCGACACCTCGTCGAGCGCGCTGACCAGCTTGGGGATCGAGGTGGCGCGGTCGGCCGCGTCGATTGCGTCAAGCGTGTAGCGAAAGCCCAACCCGAAGCCGGCTTCGCGCAGGTAGAAATTCCACACCACGGTGGGGATTTCGATGGCCAGCTTTTTCTTGTCCGCATAGAAGAAGAACGACTTGCGGCGCTCACCCGGTCGGTCCTTGTGCTCCAGTTCCAGGAAGCCGAGGCTGGCGCCCATGGCGCCCCAGCCGGGGATGTCGAATTCGCCTCGGCCGAGGAAACCGTAGGCGTTGTAGTCGGGCGGCGCCAACTCCTTGCCTTCGACCGTGCGCGTGTCGGCGTCGACCGCAATAACAGAGCCACGGACGCGGATCGCGCCTTTGAGGTTGAGGTCGATACCGAGCCCATCGGCCTTGATGCGGGGAAGCGATTCGCCTTCCTTCGGCGGCGCGATCCATAGGCCGTGGAAATCGATTGATGGCGCCATCACGTCGCCAATCTCGACAAACTGGATCTGGCCCGAAATGTTCACCGCCGGATCGCCGTCGAACTTGGGCGAGGCTGGATGGTAACCAAAACCGCGCAGCTCGAACGTAAACAGGTTGAACAGGTTGAAGCTCTTTTTCGGGTTTAGTGTCTTCTGGAACGAGATATGTTTGAGTAGCACGCTTGGATCGGCCGACAGCGGCGTGCGCTCGAGATTCATTTCGACCCCGTCGAGGTATTGCAGCAGCCCGCTTTCGAACTCTCCGGGTTTCGGCGTGAAGCGAAGCGAACCTGTTACCAGGTAGTAGAAGTGGTAGCCACCATCCTTCACAAAGGCGATGTCGAGGTCGCTGATGGTCAGGGTGAAACGTGACGTATGGCAGATGATGGGATCGCTCTTCTTGTCGAGCTCGACTTTCCCGGATTGAAGGACGATGCCTTCACCTTCGACTTCTGCAAACGTCAGCGCCACCGTACAGTCGGCCTCGCCGACCAGATCGGGCGGCAGCGCACCGCGTCCCGCGATCATTGCGCGGACCAACCGGCCACCCTTGATTTCCAGCGTCCCGTCGTTGAAGTGAAAGGGCACGTCGATGCCACTCAGACGCACCGGATTGTCGGCGACCTTTGCAACCAGGTCGAGCCCACCCGGCCCGATCTTGAAGGTAGTGACCTCGAACACCACACCTTGACCGTCCGACGACAAGCCATTGAAACGCAACTGCATGCGTGCCTTGTTTTTGGGCTCTTCACCCGGTTTTGGCGCATTCAGTTCAAACCCGCTCTGGCCACCGGCAAAGCCAAGCTTAAACATGTCAATTTTGGCGTTACTTTTGCGCTCATCGGCATCGGCCTGTTCGATCACCCACAATAGCCCGAGTGCGTTTTCCTCGATGCGTTGGGACGCAATTGTAAATTCGTCGCTCGTCTCGAGTGTGACGGCAAGCGAGTCGAGGGAGATCTGTGCTTTGAGCGCCAGGCTGGTTTCCAGGCCCGCTGCCTTTAGCCCCAGCACCAGCTCTACTCCTGCGTTGCGGTTGCTCAGGCTGGCGTAAGGCCTGGATTCCTTGACCCACACCACGTTTGCCAGGGAGCCCTTGAGTTTGTCGAGGAACCCTGGTCCCGCGCCAGGAGTAGGATCAGCGCCGGATTCGCCCATCCCCAGCAGCGGCAGAATGCGATCCGCCTTGAATTCGACGTCGAGGTCGAACGCCTGCTCCAGCGGTACCAGGCGGAACGGGCCGTCCACGGAGCGTACATTCATGCCGGGGTTGCCGGGCAGTTGCACGGTGGTGGTTGCGCCCGCCATACGCATGAAAAACACCGTATGGCCTCGGGTCAATCCGGCTACCACCAGAATCAACTGCGACGCCTCGGCCATCTCCTTCAACTTCAAGTTGAGCCCGAGCAACGGCTCATCCGATAGCGTGCGTGGCTGCGGCACGGAATTCTTGCCATCGACATCGCGCAAAGGTCGACTGTCGGTTTTATGGGTTTCGTTATCCGTACGATCGAGCCAGAGATCAGTGTGCAGAGACGCAACCTTGGCAGATTCATTATCGGGCGGGGGTGTGTCGCAGGTGAGCACCAGATAGGCACCGGGCTGAGTGACGAAATCAAGTAGCAGCCCAGGTTGCCAGTGGCCGGGGATTTTCAAGGTAAATCCCAGCAGTGCCTTGTTGCGTTCCTCGTTGTTGCCATTCGTGCGCGAAGTTACCAATACTTGGCGCAGTTCGAACGGATGGGTGCCGATACGCAATTCAAGGGTAAAGGGTGGTGTTGTCGATGGGCTCAAGGCCAGGTCTTTGAAGCCCCGAAGCAGCGCCGCAACCATCTCGGCGATACCGCCCAGCCCGCTGCTGAGCAAGTCGCCAAGCGCATCGAGGGCGCCGCCGACTTTGTCGGCCAGGAAGATCGCGGCGCGACCCGTTGCCAGCGCCATGCGTGCGAGCATGTCGAGCAAGGTCTCCAGGTGCGCGCGCAGCATGGTGCCAGTATCGATGATGATGTTCATCACCGCCGCGCCGCCGCGCAGCATCTCTTGCGCCGCGTTTTGGAGCAGAACCAGCGGAAACGGTTCGACCAGTTCCAGTGCGAGCAGTCGGGCGCCCGAAGGGTCGATCTCGACCTGGCCTGTTACCGTCAAAAAGGCGTCCGGGTCGTCAGTAACCCGTAGCATCAAACGCTCAAAGCTGATGACCGCGCGCAGAGTCTCACCCTCGTCGGGCGGGGCGGGTTTGCCGAACGCGTTTCCCTGATGCGAGGGGGTGACCGTCAGTTTCGCCCACGTGAACTCGAACGGGCCGAAGCGGTGCGGCGCATTCAACGGTATATCGATTGGTTGCATCACGGCCTTGACCGTGCCGCCGAAAACCTGTTTGTTCGCCACGTCGCCCAGCGTCAGTTGTTCGATCCTGACCCCCGCGCCGCCCGGCAATGCCACATTCACCGTGAAGACCGCGGCCTTGGCCACCGGGTCGAGGTCGACGTCGGGGTTGAAATCGCCGGTGACCACGACCCAATCGATTCCCGGACCCGCCGAGCGCAGCTTTAGGAAGAGTTTTGGCTGGCTGGCGGTGGGTGGGTCGAGCTCGACCGTAATGTTTGCATCGTCCACCAGGCGCCGCAGAGTGGATTCGGCTCCGGTCAAGGCATTGCGAAGTGCGAGCGGCGCCATCGGCTTACCGAGGTCGAAATGCGGCAGGTTAAATGTCGGGAAGCGTAATCCCAGGTCGTCCGCGTCGATCCGTAAAGATGCACCCACTGCGGCGTCGACGATCACCGTCAGCGCCACGCTGCGTTTGAGGGTGGCGGTCATTAAACTGACGTAGGCCGCCAGCTCGATCGACATATCTGCCTTGAGCGTAACGGGATCATCGGCAACCGTCGGGTCGACCGTCCACAACTGCATCCTGATGTGCCCGCCGGCAAAAGCGTTGACGAGTGGTGAACCAAGGAAAGCGGCAGCCTGTGCCCTCGCATCGACCTCGATCGACTGCATGCGGCGCACTGTGTCCTGTACTAGAGCGACAAACTGCCTGACAGCGGTTCCACTGGCCGTCGCGATTTCGGCTTTCAACTCGGCACTGTTCAGGAACCGCTTTTTACTATCATGGATCAGGGTGCCGGGGATGCGCAGAGGACTGGTCAGGAAAAAATTGCACGCAGCGGTCGTAGAAGCGTCCGGCGGGTTATCGGGGCATGGTCCGACAACGCGGGCGATTTCGACGAAAGCACTGTTCAACTCCTTGTCTTCGTCCCTTTCCCCGACAAGTATCTTTCCTAGCTGACCTGAAGCTGTACCAACCAGGTAAAACTTGTTAACACCCTCGATAGGAATGGCAATGGATTCACTCGACACGTGCGTCTCCTTACGATCGGTACACGCGCCGGCAGAGCGTCGTGTCGTGGGCGAACTGGTGTGAAGCAGTGTAGTTGCGAAATGCGCATGGTATTGGCCGCGATCAGCCAGGAGCGTTTGCCATTGCTCTGTTGTGCGAGAGGAACTCGGAAGAACTTAATATCGAACTGCCTATTCGTCAGGCGTTGGTCGCATTCGCAAAAGGTCCCGATTTCGCGTGCAAGATCATTGGTTGGGCTGATGATCTCGACGAGGCGAGATATCGTTCGCTACGCAGCATCGGCGCCGCGCTGGGGAGGACATGTGATATAGATTTCACTGCGCTCGGCGACCAAATGGCTGCGATATCTTCAGCAATTCGCGGCGTACCATTTGGCCCAGCGAATCTCATTCCATCCGGGGAATGGAGCGCTTTATTGGCGATTGCAACTGCGGCGCTCAAACGCTGTCGGAGCGGAATCTGGGAGCTACGTCGGCAACCCGGCACGGGCCCGGACAGTGGTCGCGACGGTCTTCATTTTTTCGAACATTTGCACGAAGTGATCGATCGCGTTGTCGAGGAAATCAATGCCCCCTCGACCAACTTCGCTAATTCACACCGCCTGCTGCTGAGCGGAGAGGCGGGCGTTGGTAAGTCAAACTTGCTGGCCGATGTCGTCGAGCATCATGTTGCGCAGGGCTTTCCCGCCGTCCTGATGCCTGGTGGAGCGTTCAGTGATGCGGAACCTTGGAGACAGATTGCCGAGCAGTTGGAGCTGACAAATGCATCCTCCGGATGCAATTCTCGTTGCGTTTGATTCCGCTGCCGAAGCAGCTGGCACCCGCGCATTAGAGTGATCAAAGTGGGTATCGGGCATTTCGTACCCATGCCATAGAGCAAGGGCGAGACGCGGTAAATCTCGCCGTGAAGAACGGAAAATGAGGTGACTTAATCACCTCAATCTGGACAAGAGATCGATACAAGTAAAAATTGTACCGCGGTGACGACCACGATCTCGATTCCGATTTGAAGGCGCGATTGGCGATGCCGCAGGTCATTGATGGATTGCTTCGCGTGATTTGAGCGAGGAGGGCACCGATCGTCTTGCCTGAACTGTAACCTCTCAAGGTCTGTAGTTGCGTCGCGCCGAGTGTTGTATCGATTGGAAGGCTGCAAAAGTAAGTGTTTTTGCCCCCCTGGTGGAGCCCACGGACGATCAACGCATCAATGCAACATGGAACCCTGCAGATCCGAGCTAGCAGGATATTCCGCGCCGAGCTTTTACGGCTGCGCGGTTATCCAGAGGCCATTCGAACGGCATACATCTCTGCAAGTTGAATAATCTCCAGCCAAGTTCAAGCAATTTCGGGCGCAATCTGGAGTTCGACCATCAGATCGTCATAGTGTCTTCCAGGCGATCTTTACACTTTGATCGCCTGTACCTCCCAGGGCAGATGGATCTTCACCCTGTTTTACGGCATCCCACTCGTAGACCGTTTTGCCATTGATCTGCAGCGTGTAGTTGGGAAATCCGTCATGTATACCGTCGACACTGAACTGCACGCCACCGCCGGCCTTACGCAGACCGACAAGGATCGCGGCATTGATATGGGGTGCCACGGGCATCATAGGGTTGCCCCCGTCGACGATGAATTTCACCGCATGGGTGGCGCCATCGAAAAGCGTCCAGCCCACATTCAGGTTGTCCGCCGTTCGCGCCAGGGTAGCTGTCCCGGTTGGCTTCGCGCCCGGGCGGAGGGCGCGGAACCAGTCCGGTTTTCCGGGAATAGTCGATAGATCGCCACTGGCGTACTCGCGCGTGGAGCCCCAGGCCAACTCGGGAAGTTTCAAAGAAGTCGGGCCCGCCTGATCCAGATCCAGCGTCGCACTCGGGCTGCACTTGGTGCCGCCACTGAAGGCATAGGTAAGGTAGTAGACGGCTTCGCTGGGAATACCGATGGTTAGTTTTACAGAGACGCTGTTGGCCACGGGAATACTCCTTTGAAGTTGATACGTTCAGGAAATGTAGCCAGAAAAAATTTGTTTGCATGCGTAGCGCGAAACAAAACGACGACTAGCATATTGCTATCAATGCAGCGTCTGTTCCTGCAAACAGCCAATGCACCCGAACACGCCGTTCTCTGGCAAATGCACGGGCTCACAGGGAGGTGGACAATGTCTGACCGATTTCTGGCGTTTCGTTGTTTCGGTATTTTTGCCTGGCCGCCGTTGAAGTCGGTCGAGCCCGACGAACCTGCAGCGGAGGGGGTGGTCGAGATACATTACGTTCTCGATGCCAAGAAAGCCGTAATGGTAGGGTGCGCGCGCTGGGTGCCCAGGGACACCTGGAAGCCGGATCTCGAATTCACCACCTCCCTGGCCGACATCCCACCCTTGCCGAAGACCTCGGATGCTGCCAAGACTGCGCTGAAAAATGCCGCCGACAGGACTCTTGCGTGGCGTTTCGATCAATCGGGTGTCGTGCTGGCGTTCGAAGGCGTGCAGGTATTCGAGCAGTACGCTGTGCGCAAAGATCAGGCGGGGGTATTTCAACAGGAACTGGATCTGCGGGTTCCTGTGGTCCGAGAGCATTTTCCTTCAGTTTCAGCGAGTCACTACAAGAGCCGGGTACTGATCGGTCAGGACAATAATCCCCTGTTGCGGTTCGACCTGGCGCTGCCGCTACTGTCACCCCAGGATGATGAACAGTTCAAGGCAGGACGAGCGTTTTGTCGCGTTTTCCGCGTTGCATCACTCCAGGCAGGCCGTGTCCGGTTTCACGCCGATTGCGCAACCCTTGCTCGTGGAGAACATGGCGTTCGGTCGGCAGGATCGCTCCACCGGAAGCGTTGGGGAGCAGGGCGTTTCATTCAGCTCGTTGCGACCACCTTCGATGAAGGCTATTGGCCGATTCGGCTTCGCTTGGGACACCTGGCCAAAAACCAAAAACGTAGAGTCCTGGGTCGAAATCCGCCTGGGCCTGCGTCCCGAGAGATCGAAGACCAGCGAGGGCGGTGTGTTGGCATTGAAGAGCACGTCCGTCGGAAAGTGGGCTACGTTCGGCGCGGATCTCATTATCGATGAAGCCGGGAAGGTCCAAGTCCTCGGAGCTTGGGCTGTCGACCGCAACGGTAAGCGGCAGGCGATGGACGTTCAATGGTTCGGAACCCCGTGGGGCGCGTACGCGATGCAGGGACTGGTCATGACTGTCGAGCCGGCGAAATTCAAGGACGGGGTGGACCGTGAACTCTGGCTGGAGGTCGCGATGCTTGCGACTTCGCTGGCCGAAGATGACAGCGTTCGCCACAGTTTCAACAGCACTCTGGACCTGGACTGGCTCTTCGGAGCCGACCCGCTGTCATCCGACACTGCCGCAAGCGAAGACACGTTGCGTGGGTTGCATGAGGTCCAGGCCAGGATCATCTCGGTATCGCCACCGATATCCATAAACGGTTGAGGTGCGGCACAGGGGCTGACCTGCGGCGGGCGCATTGGGCCGCGGCTTATCGAAAGAAGAGGGCGATTGCGATGATGAAAGCTTCGTGGCGACTCATAGGCGCACTGTTGACACTGAATCTGTGTGCTCCCGTTGCGGCAAGCATGGAAACGCCGCAACTGGCGACTAAATGCATAGTGGTAAGAGATTCAGGGCTTTTTGAAAGCAGATCCGACGAAAAAAAGGACGCGACACTCAAGACCGGCGAAAGAAACCGCGACCCGACTTGTATCACCCTCGGTAGCGACGCTAGCCCGTTGGTCGGCACCGGCGACTTGATCATTGCCGTGGACAAAGCGGAGTTCACCGCCTTGCAGGCATCGCAGGAAGCCATGAGCGGGGCATTCGTGTTGTATCTCAATGGCGTGCCCTTGCCTACCGATGCCATGCTGATCGCCTCCGAAACGGTGAGTCAATATGTCCAGCTAAGGTTCCGGATCCGCCAGGGACCGGAAACTCAGCGCTTGTGGTCCATGCTGTATGCCGACGGAGCCCTGTTCGCCCCGACAGACTTATACGCGGCACTGGGGTGGCGATCCAGCAACGACGCCGCACTGGCGATGATTCCATCGCGAGGCCAGACCACATTAGTGAGCATCACCACTGGAGCCAGGCTGGCGCTTGCGCTTTTGCTGGTCGTGCTGGCCATCGCCGCCATCGTGTATGTCGGCAGGGCGACGGACACCCTGCGTGACGAGCCGGACTCGACGATCCCGCCGTGGTGGAAAGAAGCCCGCAAGCTCCGGACCAGGCTGGCGCAGTTTCCGGACGATACGACGCGAAACCAGTACCTAAAGGAATACCCCGGCTACGACGGAACCGATGTCCTGCGCTACGACAACCTGGCCAGCAATGCACTCGCTGGCGAGACGGTCGAGACGGCGGACGTCGATGCCACATGCTTTGGCCTGGCGCTGCGCAAGCCCGACTGGAAACCCGTGCGCGCGTCCTTCAGCCTTAGTCGCACCCAGATGGCATTGTGGTTCACCTTCGCCGTCGCCACCGGGCTGTTCCTATGGCTGTTGTATGGGGACCTGCGCAGGATAGATGGATCGTTGCTGGTCTTGCTCGGCATCAGTATCGGCACGGCGGGACTGTCCTGGATCACCGACCGCAATGCCCCGAGCGGCCGCGGCTACGTGCCGAGTCGTGGGTTCTGGTACGACCTTCTAACCGGCTTCGACGAGCGCAAGCAACTGCATCGCTACCAGGCGGTGGTGGTGAATATCCTGCTGCTGGTAGTGGGAATCTTCCATGTACAGCAGCAGTTGAGCTATCCGGTGTTCGATCCGACCTGGTTGATTTTTCTGGGGATCAGCGGGGCGGCTTATGGGGTGGGCAAGCAGGTGCTGGAGAGCAGGTGAAACGCGGCGTCAGATGTTTTCAAACAGCTCCTGATCAAATGAGCCGCAGCAGAGCTTCAGTCGTCGACAGAGGGCGGAAGCTTTGTGAAGACGATCGACTTACAAGCGTTATTACAATTGTTCGCTGTTTTAAGGCAAAATGCCATCTTTTCGCCTGAAAGCGGTATGGCCATGCAAATATTACCTTTGCTAGATTTTTTCCCTCTGAGTGAGGGTGAGCACGATCCTAGGGAAGTAGCGTTGCATGCTCAACGAGTAAAGCTTGGCTGGCCGGGAGTGTCATTACGGCCCAGGCTGGTTGCAAATAACGCTCTTGAATTTGCCAATCACGCTGCTATTACACGTGGGGCCGGTGGAAACATTTTCACACATGAGCTCGAGAGAAAGCTGAACACTGGCGTCTATCGTAGTTGGCTGAGTTGCATGCCTACTTTGAGTGCTTCCCCTCAAACAGAAAAATACCGCGATTGCAAACACGATACTGAAAAATTGGATCTGGAACTGGCATCGCTCCCAACCTTGTGCGCTGGGCAAAAGCTTTTTCATGGAGGTCATTGGCCTGGGAAACTGCAAGTTGGAGCGACCATTGGCGTCGATAGAGCTTTTTCCACGACCTTGAATGCTTATCGTGCGGCTTGGTTTTCCGATGAGGCTCAGCGTAAAAATGGCGGGGAATTCCATCTTTGGGTTATCACTATTTCAAGCTTTTTTATTAGTCCGGTCTATGTGTACAGCACTTTTTCAAATAGGCGTACAGGGCACGAGATGGAGGTATTAATTCGCCGTGGATTTAAGGCAGTGTTGACGGCCATTGATGTTGGTTTTGGTTACAAAATTTTGCATGTAGAGTTTTCCTAGGTTCTGCATGAAATCCCGCGCGAGCAATTTCCACCCCTCATGGCTGAGGGCTTTTGGTAATGGCACCAAGGTGGCGCTGCATCGACGCAAGGAAGGCCTAGGTGATTGAATCGATGCCCAAGTGCTCGTGGGCAATGGTTCTGTAGGTCGCGCGAAAGCCGTGAGCTGTGATGTCGTACTCAGGCCAGATGCGCTGAAAGGACTTGAGCATAGAGGTAGGGTTTATGGGACGTCCCGGATAGACCGGCGAGACGAACACCCAGCCTTTGCCTTCTTCATCCACCACGCGAGTTTTATGTAGTTCGCGTAACAGAACCAAGGCTTGCTCAGGCAACGGCACGATGTGTTTGCTCTTGTCCAGGTGCTTGGTCTTGCTCACCACATAACGCCAATCGGCGCCGACCAAGTCGACATCTTCCCAGCGCATCTGCACCAGTTCGCCTGGGCGGACCGGCAACATGACCAGCAGGCGCATTGCGGCGGCAACGCTGCCGTCGTTGCAGTCATCAAGGCGTATAAGAAACCTGCCCAGGTCGGCTGGCCTTTCGATCGCCGGGTTGCTGGTCACGACATGGCGGATCTTCAACTCCTCAATGTTGCTAAGCGCCACATTACGTTCCACCCATCCGCGCCCCTCGGCAAAGCCCAGGACGGCACGGATGATAGTACGCACGCGCCGGGCCATGGCCATGGTGCGCTGACGGCGCAACGCCGTAATGATCGTGGTGATGTGCTCCAGCTTGATCTCGCTGACCGGTTTTTTACCAATCGCGGGCAAGATGTGGTTGTTCAGCGCTCCGCTAAACCCCGAGATGGACTTGGTCACCAGTTCGGCAGACTTGAATGCCAACCATTGTTCGGCCACGTACGCGAAGGTGCGCTCTTCATTGAGCAACTGCGCCTCGATTTTGGCGGTCTTGGCCTTAAGCGGGGCGGTGTGGTTAGCCACATCGCGGCGTGCACTGCGGGCAATGTCGCGGGCTTCCTTCAGGCCGATATCGGGGTAAGCGCCGATGGAGAAGCGGTTCTCCTTGCCGTGCAGCCGATACTTCAAGCGCCAGAACTTGGAGGGAGCTTTGCCGGCCTTGCTTGACGCCCTGACCTCCATGTAGAGACCAGGGACTTCGCCGTCAGCGTGTTTGCCGGGTTCGGTCAGCGAGCGGATCAAGGCATCGCTGAGTTTTCGTTTGAAAACAACCGCATTATCTGGTGGCATCGGTGGGGGCATCCTTTTTAAGGAACCGAAATTTGCCCCCAATTATGCCCCCACGAGTCATGGAATCCATTAGATCTAGACAGACGGCAACGGACTAAAATTACGTATAAGCCACTGTTATAAAACAGTTTTATGGAATTCACTGGAATTCTATTACAGGCTATCGGGGTCCCCAAAAAACATCTGAATCCGCGAACGCAACCAGCGCTCTCCCGGGTCGTTGTCCTGTGAGCCGCGCCAGGCCATGTGCAGCTCGAAGCTGCGCACCGGCAGGGGCGGGTCTTCGGCGCGTACGCCGCCGGCGGCGGTCAGGGCCTCGGCGGTGTAGTCGGGGACGGTGGCGAGGATGTCGGTGCCGGCCAGCAGGGTGCTCAGACCGTTGAATTGCGGCACGGCGAGTACCACATGGCGTTTGCGTCCGAGCTTCTCCAGTTCTTCATCGATAAAACCGCTCAGGTCCCCGGCGAACGACACCAGGGCGTGAGGGCGGGCGCAGAAGTCGTCCAGGCTGAGTGCGCCGGGCACGGTGTCGGCACGCAGCAGTTTGGGCAGGCTGCGGCGCAGGACTTTGCGTTTGGCGTTGGCCGGCAGGTCGGCGGTGTAGCTGACGCCGATGGAGATTTCACCGGAGGCCAGCAGCGACGGCATCAACAGGTAGTTGGCCCGGCGCACTACCAGCACGATGCCCGGGGCTTCGGCGCGCAGGCGCTTGAGCAGCATCGGCAGGAGGGCAAACTCCGCGTCGTCGGACAGGCCAATGCGGAACACTGTGGTGCTGGTGGCCGGGTCGAACTCGGCGGCGCGGCTGACGGCGGTGGAGATCGAGTCCAGGGCCGGTGAGAGCAGGGCGAAGATTTCCACGGCCCGGGCCGACGGCTCCATGCTGCGGCCGGTGCGTACAAATAGCGGGTCGTCGAACAAGTTGCGCAGCCGCGACAGGGCGGCACTGATGGCTGGCTGACCGAGAAACAGCTTCTCGGCGGCGCGAGTCACACTGCGTTCGTGCATCAGTGTCTCGAACACAATCAATAGATTCAGGTCGACACGACGCAGGTCATTACGATTCATCTGGAGTCCTGGCAGAGTCAGCGAACTTGACGGGAGCGGCCATATCGGAACAATGGCCGGCGTGAATCTTACGGGTAAAGGCTGGTACTCTGCATCGGCTAAATGTTGTTTGTTTGTGCTCAGGCTGCGGCCCGACACGCTGTTCGCCCCGATTTTCAAGGGCACGGAATCAATGACAGACATGTCGACTATTAATAGGCACTGATAGTCTTGCTTTCAAAGCCCGGATAAAGTTCGCGGCATTAGAGGTTAATTTGACGAGGTTTGCGATGTCCCGCACGATTCGTTTTCACAAGTTTGGACCGGCCGAGGTGCTCAAATGCGAAGAGCATGCGGCCTCGTTGCCTGCGCCAGGCGAAGTGCAGGTACGAGTCGAAGCCATCGGTATCAGTTGGTACGACGTGCTCTGGCGGCAGAACCTGGCGTCGTCCCATGCGCGTCTGCCGTCCGGTCTCGGACACGAAATGGCCGGTGTGGTCACGGCGGTAGGCGAGGGCGTCGACGACCTCGCGGTCGGTGACAAGGTCGCCAGCTTTCCCGCGCAAAGCCCCAATGACTACCCGGTGTATGGCGAGCAGATCGTCCTGCCACGCTCGGCCCTGACCCGTTATCCGGATGTGCTTAGCCCTATCGAAGCCGCGGTGCATTACACGCCGCTGTTGATTGCCTATTTCGCCTACGCTGACCTTGCGCGGGTCAAGCCCGGGCAGTTCGCCCTGGTCACCGATGCCAGCCACTGTGCCGGCCCGTCTTTTGTGCAGTTGGGCAAGGCCCTGGGTGTGCGGGTGATTGCCGCGACCAAGACCGCTGAAGAGCGTGAGTACCTGCTGTCCCTCGGCGCCGAAAAGGTGATTGTCACCGAAGAGCAGGACCTGCTGATGCAGATCAACAAGCTCACCAACAATCGCGGGGTCGATGTGGTGTTCGACGGTCTGGGCGGTCCGCAGATGTCGATGCTCGGTGATGTCCTGGCGCCTCGCGGCAGCCTGGTGTTGTACGGCCTGCAAGGCGGCAACCAGACTCCATTCCCGGCCTGCGCGGCGTTCCAGAAGAACATCCAGTTCTTTGTCCACTGCATCGGCAACTTCACCGGCAAGCCGGAACTGGGGATCATTCAGGATCAGGTGGCGTTGCAGCGTGCGCTGCGCGACATCAACCAGCTGACTGCGGATCGAGTGCTGGTGCCCTTGAAGACCCGAGTCTTCCCCTTCAGCGAGTTTGTCGAGGCGCACCGTTACATGGACGAATGTCCATGTCGCGAACGGGTCGCGCTGCAGGTCGAACCGGCCTGATTCC
Source organism: Pseudomonas sp. B21-059 (assembly GCF_026016285.1). Taxonomy (NCBI): domain Bacteria; kingdom Pseudomonadati; phylum Pseudomonadota; class Gammaproteobacteria; order Pseudomonadales; family Pseudomonadaceae; genus Pseudomonas; species Pseudomonas sp. B21-059. The sequence goes on from NZ_CP087201.1 coordinate 3,180,827, forward strand.
CCCAACGCCAGGCCAAGCCTGGCGTTTTTGTATCTGTATCTTTGTCGGCCCCGGCTTGTCGGCCAATGGGGCCTGGGCCTCGTGCAAGCCTTGAGGCTGTCTTCCCTGGCAAGCCAGCTCCTTAAGCCAGGCCTGCTTCAGTCAGCTGAGAAAGGTGGGGTTGTTCTGGGATAGATTTCGTCGCGCGGTGGTCAAACTGCCAGTAAACTGCGCTCCATTCCCGAACCATCCTTTTTCAGAGGTTTTGCATGACTCTCAGTCCTTTTGCGGGCAAGCCGGCACCCGTTGAGTTGCTGGTCGATATCCCGCGACTGGTTACGGCGTATTACACCGGTCAGCCCGATGCATCGGTGCCCACCCAGCGCGTGGCTTTCGGCACCTCCGGGCACCGCGGCAGCTCGTTCGATCTGAGTTTCAATGAATGGCATGTCCTGGCCATCAGCCAGGCCATCTGTCTGTACCGCGAAGCCCAGGGCATCACCGGGCCGCTGTTTGTCGGCATCGATACCCACGCACTGTCGACCCCGGCCGGGGCCAGTGCCCTGGAAGTCCTGGCCGCCAACGGCGTGACCGTGATGATTGCTGCCGGTGACGAGTACACCCCGACGCCGGCGGTGTCCCATGCCATCCTCTGCTACAACCGCGGTCGCACTTCGGGCCTGGCGGACGGGATCGTTATCACCCCGTCCCACAACCCGCCACAAAGCGGCGGCTACAAGTACAACCCCACCAATGGCGGCCCGGCCGACACCCACATCACCAAGTGGATCGAAGCCAAGGCCAACGAGTTGCTGGCGGCCAAGCTCGCCGGGGTCAAGCGCATCAGCTACGAGCAAGCGCTGAAGGCCGACACCACCCATCGCCACGACTACCTCAACACCTATGTCGCCGACCTGATCAACGTCATCGACCTGGACGCGATTCGCAACGCCAAGCTGCGCCTGGGCGTGGACCCGCTGGGTGGAGCAGGGGTGCGTTACTGGTCGGCAATCGCCGAGCACTACCGCCTTGACCTGGAGGTGGTGAACAAGCAAGTGGACGCCACCTTCCGTTTCATGTCGGTGGACTGGGACGGGCAGATCCGCATGGACCCATCTTCCAGCTACGCCATGCAAGGGCTGATCGGCCTGAAAGAACGCTTTGACGTGGCCTTTGCTTGCGACCCCGATCATGACCGTCACGGCATCGTGACCCCAAGCGGCGGCCTGCTGGCGCCCAACAACTACCTGGCGGTGTCCATCGACTATCTGTTCCAGAACCGTCCGCAATGGCGGGCCGATGCCGCCGTGGGCAAGACCGTGGTCAGCAGTGGCTTGATCGATCGGGTGACGGCACGCCTGGGTCGTCGCCTGTACGAAGTGCCGGTGGGCTTCAAGTGGTTTGCCGATGGCCTGTTCGATGGCTCTCTGGGCTTTGGTGGTGAAGAAAGTGCCGGTGCCTCTTTCCTGCGCAAGGATGGCGGCGTCTGGTGCACCGACAAGGACGGCCTGATCCCGTCGCTGCTGGCCGCTGAAATGACCGCACGTACCGGCCGTGATCCAAGCCAGGCCTACCGCGCGCTGTGCGACGAGCTGGGCGAACCTTTCTCGGTGCGGGTCGATGCCAAGGCCAATCCGCAGCAGAAAGCCTTGCTCAGCAAGCTCTCCCCGCAACAAGTGACCTCGACCCAGTTGGCTGGCGAGCCGATCCAGCAGATCCTCAGCCAGGCCCCGGGTAACGATCAGGCCATTGGCGGCCTGAAAGTCATGACTGAGAACGGCTGGTTCGCCGCACGCCCGTCTGGCACCGAGGACATCTACAAGATCTACGCTGAAAGCTTCATCGGCGACGACCACCTCAAGCAGCTGGTGCAGGAAGCCCAGACCCTGGTGGACACCGCCATCAGCGGCAACTGATTCACGTTAGGAGCCGGCTCGCCGGCGAAAAGGTCCTTGAGACGGACACAGGTCTTGCGGATGCGTTCGCTGGCAAGCCAGCTCCTACGGTGGTTGTTCATTGCACGATCTGTGTAGCCGGCTAGCGGGCAAAAAAAGGGGCGACCATCACGGTCGCCCCTTTTTATTTGCCGCTGCGGTTCAAGCCAGGTCTACCAGCACGATTTCGCTGTCTTGCACGGCGCTCACCCGCAGCACCCGCTCATCTTCGATTGCAACACCGTCTCGAGCTTCGGCACGCAAGCCGTTGATCTCGATCACCCCGGTCGCCGGCACCAGATAAGCCCGACGCCCCGCGTCCAGGTGATACTCGGCGGTTTCCCCGGCCTTCAGGTTGGCCGCCACCAGCCGTGCATCGGCGCGAATACGCAAGCTTTCCTCATCGCCATCCTTGCCGCTGGCCAGGGTCACGAACCCTTCGCGCAACCCCTTGGGAAAAGGCTTGGCGCCCCAACACGGCGCGGAGCCGGCCTGGTTGGGAATGATCCATATCTGGAAGATCTTGGTCGGCGTGGCTTCCATGTTGTATTCGCTGTGGGCGATCCCGGTCCCCGCACTCATCACCTGCACGTCACCGGCTTCGGTGCGTCCCTTGTTGCCCAGGTTGTCCTGGTGGCTGATGGCGCCTTCGCGAACGTAGGTGATGATTTCCATGTCCCGGTGCGGATGCTGGGGGAAGCCGGTGCCGGGAGCGATTACGTCATCGTTCCACACCCGCAGGTTGCCCCAGTGCATGCGCTTGGGGTCATGGTACTCGGCGAAGGAAAAGTGGTGATGGGCATCCAGCCAGCCGTGGTGAGCGCCACCCAGGGAGCTGAAAGGTCTGAGTTCAAGCATGATCGTCTCCTCAAAAGGGCTCGTAATGGCTCGTTGGACCCGGGCCAAAAAACGATAACCGTTGGTTGATGGCGTGCATCTTCCATCAGCTATTGATCGATAAAAAGCGCAAAAAATGCCGTAATCCAATCGTAAAATTAGATGGTTTTTTTTGTCGCAGAGCTGGTGTTAAACCTTCGGTTCATCGCTTAAGTTAATGACCCGCAAGCAATTCGCTGGATACCGTGAAAAAATCCGGCGACCATTACCGCTCAGTCTCATCCCCTGGAGTCCGCGTGTCGCAACACAGCCCCGATCTGCCCCCCGATCTTTTGCCCCTGGCTCAGATGCCCCTGTTGAAGCGCTTGGCGGCGCGGTTTTTCGGCCATGGCCTGAATCGCCTGCGGGCTCAGCATCGCGCGTCCTGGCTGCACGGTCAGGCCGACGGCTTTCGCAGCGGGCACACGGCAGGCGTGGAATACGGCTATCAGGAGGGACGGCTCGAAGGGCTGGAGGAAGGGCGTCAGGTGCTGCTGATTCGCGACAGTCGCAACACCGAGCACCGGCCGCCGGGGGTGGATGACCGGCTGTTCGACGACTGGCGCCTGCCGCTGAGCGCCGAGTTGAAAAAACGCTTCAAGGCCGATGTCTCCCGGTTGCTGGCGCCGCAGGCCCAGCCCAGCGCTGCCCAATGGAAGATGATTTTCAGCGACACGCCTGCCACTGCAGTGATTGCCGGGGCCGGGGCGGGCAAGTCGACTTCTTTGGTATTGCGCCTGCTTTTGCTCAATCACTACCTGGGATTCGAGCTGGATTCCATGACCGTAGTGACTTTCACCCGGGAGTCACGCAAGGATTTCATCAACAAGCTGGTGCAGGTCTTTGCCCTGTGGGGCCGGGCGCTCAGCCCCCGGGAAGCCCGGGATCTGGTGCGCACCTTCCATTCGCGGATCTTGCCCATGGTGCGCAGTCTGCCGGGGTTCGAACGCCTTCAGGCCTTCGAGAACCTCAGTGAGCGGGTGCAGGGTGCCGAAGACGAGGTGGACAGCAACCCCTTCGACCTGCGAATCAACGATGCCCAGCGCAAGCACCTCAATGCCTGCTACCAGGCGCTGTACCGCAGCGACGAACGCTTTCGCCTGGCGCTCAAGCCCTTGCTGCGCCACGCCTTGCAGCTCAAGGAGCTGGAGCGCGATCACCCCGATGTACAGAAGCGCGTGGCGGTCACCGAGCTGGCGGCCAAGCGTGATGAGGAGCTCTGCGACACCGTGGAAGACCTGTGGTTTCGTGCCGGGGCCTGGCCGATCAAGGGCATCGAGCCTCAGCGCCAGAGCTTTGAAATCAACGGATCGACCTTCCATTGCCATGGCTATGCCGCTGAGCTGGATGCCTGGGTGGTACTGGGCTTCGACCCGCGGGAGAACCCGCAGATCAGTCGGCCCGGAGCCAAGCTGACGGTGCGGGCGGAGTGGGCGGTAAAGCGCACCTTGTTTCAAGCTTTCTGTCGTAAGCCATTGATTTGGTTGGATAGTTACGAATCATCCAGGCGGGCTTTGGGCGCCTTTTCTGCCGAGGTCAGTGCCGGCCCGGGCTTCGACTACAAGGTCAAGGGCGAGCTGGCTTCGGCGCCGTTGCTGGATTGTTTTGTTGCCGCCGCCGGTTTTATCGAGAACCTGGGGCTGGATGTGGGCGACGCGGTCGGCAACATGAGCTTCGCCCAGGATGATCCGGACCGATTCTTCTTCGAGGCCTTGAGCCTGTTCTGGCGAGCCCTTGAAGACCACTTGCTGGATCAGTCGCCGCCGATCATGAGCTACAACCGGATGTTCGCCCTGTTCAGCGAGCGCTCCCCGGAAAACTTCAAGCTGCTTAGCGACAGTTGCCTGAGGCCGATGTCGCATCTGATGATCGACGAGTTTCAAGACGTTTCGCCGCAGATCGTTTCTTGGATCAAGGCCAGTCTCAGGGAGATTCGCAGCCGTGGCGCGGCCCTGCACGTGGGGCGTGGAGCCCAGCATTCTTCCTTGCTCTGCGTGGGCGATGACTGGCAATCGATCTACGGCTGGCGCGGCAGTTCGCCGAAGTACTTTATCGAGTTCAACAAGGAGTTCCCGTCTCCGGCCACCAATCGAGTCATGCTCAGCGAGAACTACCGCAGTCATCAGCATGTGATCGATGCGGCGGAGCATATTGTTCGCGCAGCCCCGGCGATTGCCGGAAAGAAGGCCAAGGCCAGTGGCGAGGCCAAGGACCTATGGCCGGTGCAAGTACTGGATCGTGACGATCAGGGCCTGGCCCAGCGCCTGGCAGAGCACTACCGGCAGGGCGATTCAATCTTGATGTTGTTTCGAAAAACTAGCGATAAGTTATTGATAGAAGAGCATATTTCACCAATAGTTAATGTTGATTCTAGTTTGCCTCCCGCGGCTCGACGGCTCAAGCAACTCACCTATCACAGTGCCAAGGGTTTGCAGGCGGACGCGGTGTTCCTGCTGGGAGATTGCCAGCACCTGAGCAGCTCGCCCTACAAGAATCAGGTGTATCGCATGGCTGGCCTGGGCAAGGATGGCGACGCCGAACCCTACGACAGCGCGCAGAAGGACGAGATCCTGCGCCTGGCTTATGTGGGGATCACTCGGGCGGCCAAGCACTGCTACTGGTACGTCGATCGCCAGGAGGCGGCGGCGGGCAATGCGCCCAAGGCTTCGGACCGGGTGCCCCGAGACAAGCCATATTTCCGCGACCTGCGGCAATGAGGACGAAAAAAGCCCGCCGGTCAGGCGGGCTTCGGTCGATGGGGCCTGGCGTCAGGCCTTGAGTGTCAGGGACGGAGCAAAGGCCTCCAGTTCATCTTCCACCGCCTCGATTATTCGTTCGACATCCGCGGCGCTCATCACCGTGGCACAGGGAATGCCGGCGATGGCGATCATGGTTTCGCCGCTGGCACGGTCGAAGAGCCGGGCGATCATGCTGCCTGGCGCATCCATGCTGGCCTCGAAGCCCAGGGGATGAAAATGCCAGCGCATCAGCTGGCAGGCGTTGGGAAAGGTGACTTTACTGGCCCAGACTCTGTTCATCGGTGGCCCACCTTGATTCATTGAGCGCTTCCTTGTGCTCGCGGTAGGAACGATCGGCTCGTCAATGACCCGATCAGTCAAGGGTTTAAAAATAGCACCGGCTTGTGACCGCTCGCAGTTTTTTTGCCCACCGTCCGGCGGTTCACTCGCAGATTTTTGATGCACGTCATGTATTCGCCCAAATGGGGCTAGAGAACCCGGGTCCTTGGCTGAAGGACGGTCATTGATGCCTCTGCCGAAGTTCGGCAAGCTGCGCTTTTTTGGCTGTTCGAGATCCTTATGACTGCCCCTGACGACGGGCCTCTGCAAACCCAGGCCACCGGTGAAACCGTGATGCGTTATCACCTGTGCTGGAAGCACCGCGACCTCGATGGCGTGATGGCGCTTTACCATCCGCAAATCCAGTACAACGACTTTTTCCAGAATCGCACCCTGGGCCTCGCTGAGCTGCGGGAATACGTGCGTGTGAGCATGCCCCGCGCGCCCGATGAGGCCCTGGAGCACTGTGATCGCATTCGCCTGGATGGCAACACGGCCTTTATCCAGTATCAGGTGACCCTGCGGGGTGGCCAGGGCCTGGTGTCGTTCCGCTCCAGTGAAGCGATTACCGTGCGCGACGGCCTGATTTGGCGGGTCAATGAATATGCGTCCCTGGTGCGTGAACCGGCGCCGGACAGCTCTTCAGCCAGCCTGCGCCCGGCGGTCAGCCGCCTGGGGCTGTCGCCGCGCCAGTTGAGTTTCATGGCCGAGGACTTGCAGCAGTACTTCCAGCGCCAGCAGCCTTACCTCGATCCGCAACTGGACCTGCAGCGGGTCGCCCGGGAGTGCGGCTACAGCCGCAATCAGATTTCCTACCTGCTCAATCAGGTGCTGGGCCAAAGCTTCTACCGTTATGTGAACCAGGCGCGCCTGCAGCATGTGCTGGCGGCCCTGGACCAGGCCGCGCCGCCGCTTCGGGTCGACGAACTGGCCTTTGCGGCCGGGTTCAATTCCCTGTCGGCGTTCTACAGCTGTTTTCGCCAGCACACCGGGCAGTCGCCCAAGGCTTATGCCAAACAAATTTCTTTGCGTGCACGCGCGCAAGACAGCCCCTGAAGACAGGGACTAGGATCGCCGCATTCGAAGTTCGGATTGCGGAGTGCTTGCATGCCAGCGTGGCGCAGTATCAGTTTGTGGATGGACCAGTTGGACGAGCCGCTGTTGCCGCGCCCGTCCCTTGAGCAAGACCTTGATCTGGACGTGGCGATCATTGGCGCCGGTTACACCGGGCTGTGGACGGCCTATTACCTCAAGCGCCAAGCGCCGCAGCTCAAGGTGGCGGTGATCGAGGCCCAGACCGCAGGTTTCGGCGCCTCGGGGCGCAATGGCGGCTGGCTGATGGGCAATCTGCTGGGAGAAGACCGCCTGCTGGCAGGGCTGTCGCCGGAGCAGCGTCGAGCCTCTTTCGACCTGCTGCATGGCATTCCCGATGAGGTGGCCAACGTCATCGAACGGGAAGGCATCGACTGCGATTACCGCAAAGGCGGGGTGCTGTATTGCGCGGCCCGCTATCCCGAGCAGGAAACCAGCCTGCGCCAGTACCTGGACAAGCTCTACGCCCAGGGCCTGAACCAGGACGATTACCGCTGGCTGAACCCCGAGCAACTGGCTCAGCAGTTGCGGGTGGCCAACGCCTATGGCGCTATCTATGCCCCCCATTGCGCCACCATCCAGCCGGCCAAGCTGGTGCGCGGGCTGGCGCGTGCGGTGGAGCGCCTGGGGGTGAACATTTACGAGAACAGCCCGGTGACCCATTGGCAGGCCGGCAGCCTGCAGACCCGCCACGCCGCAGTGCGCAGCCGCTGGATAGTGCCGGCGGTGGAGGGGTACTCAGTGACCTTGCCGCCCCTGGGTCGTTATCAGTTGCCGGTGCAAAGCCTGCTGGTGGCCACCGAGCCCCTGCCGGAATCGACCTGGGACGAAATCGGTCTGAACCAGGGCCAGGCCTTCAGCGAAAGCAGTCGCCAGGTCACTTACGGTCAGCGCTCCATGGATAACCGCCTGGTGTTTGGTGCCCGGGGTGGATATCAGTTCGCCAGCAAGCTGCGCCACGATTTCGACCTGAGTCGGGACGAGGTGGAGCTGCGTCGCTACCTGTTCGGCGAGCTGTTCCCGCAATTGAAGAACGTGCGCATCACTCATTCCTGGGGCGGCAACCTGGGCATGTCCCGGCACTTCATGCCGCACATGCTGTGTGACCGGCGCAAGGGCATCGCCTTGTCCGGTGGCTACGGCGGCGAAGGCGTCGGCGCCAGCAATCTGGGTGGCCGGACCCTGGCCGACCTGATTCTCCAGCACGACAGCCCGCTGGTCCGCCAACCCTGGGTGTTGGCGCAAAGCGGCCTCGACGCCCTGCGGGTCTGGGAACCTGAACCCTGCCGCTGGCTGGGCTACAACGCGATCATTCGCAGCTTTGTCCATGAAGACCAGACCCTGGCCAACCCGGCTTCGCCTGCGTGGCGGCGGCGTCTGGCCAGCCGGGTTGCCGGGTTCATGGAAGGCTTCATGCACTGAGTCGGGTTTCTTGCACCGAACGATGTCCGTTCGGTTTTTTCAACCAAAGGTAGAGCCATGAGCATCACGCAATTCAAGCACACCGCCACGGTCACCCTGGACGAGTCGGCGCCGGTCGCCGTGCCCCTGGGGACGCCCGTGGCCGTGACATCGGTGACTGCCGTCGAACGCAACGACGGGGTCGAAACCGGGATCTGGGAATGTACTCCGGGGCGCTGGCGGCGGCAGATCGTCGCCCAGGAGTTCTGTCATTTCATCCAGGGCCGCTGCACCTTCACGCCCGACCATGGCGAGCCCCTGCACATAGAAGCCGGCGATGCACTGATGTTGCCGGCCAACAGCACCGGCATCTGGGATATCCAGGAAACGGTGCGCAAGACCTACGTCTTGATTTTCTGATCCCTTGATTGCCTGCCAATAACAAAACCAGCCACAGGTATCGACTCATGATCCGCAAGACTTGCACTTTGCTGTTACTCAGCCCCTTGTTCCTGGGCGCTTCTCTGGCCCAGGCCGCCGACACGGTCAAGATCTACAACTGGTCGGACTACATTGCCCCGGACACCACCAAGCAGTTCCAGAAGGAAACCGGGACAGGTTTCACCTATGACGTCTACGACAGCAACGAGACCCTGGACGGCAAGCTGATGACCGGTAAATCCGGTTACGACGTGGTGTTCCCCTCCAACCATTTCATGGCGCGGCAGATCCAGGGCGGGGCGTTGAAGAAGCTCGACAAGAGCCAGTTGCCCAACTGGAAAAACCTCAACCCGGCGTTGCTCAAAGCGCTGGAGGTCAATGACCCGGGCAACCAGCACGGTTTTCCGTACCTGTGGGGCAGCACCGGGATTGGCTACAACGTGGCCAAGATCAAGGAAGTGCTGGGGGATGACGCACCGCTGGACTCCTGGGACCTGATCTTCAAGCCCGAGTACATGCAGAAGCTGCAGAAGTGCGGCGTGGCGATTCTCGACAACGGCCCCGAACTGATTCCCACGGCCTTGAATTACCTGGGGCTGCCACACCACAGCAAGAACCCGGCGGACTACAAGAAAGCCGAGGCGCTGCTGATGACGGTCCGGCCTTATGTCAGCTACTTCCATTCGTCGAAGTACACCAGCGACCTGGCCAACGGCAATATCTGCGTGGCGGTGGGGTTCTCCGGGGACATCCTGCAAGCGGAGAGCCGGGCCAGGGAAGCGAAGAACGGGGTGGAGATCGGCTATTCGATTCCCAAGGAAGGCTCGCCGATCTGGTTCGACATGGTTGCCATGCCCGTGGACGCACCGGATGAGAAGGCCGGGTATGCCTTCATGAACTACCTGCTGCGCCCGGACGTAATGGCCAACATCAGCAACTACGTGCATTACGCCAATGGCAACCAGCAAGCCGATGCTCTGGTCGACCCAGCGATCAAGAACGACACCAAGGTTTACCCGAGCCCGGCCATGATGGACAAGTTGTTTGCCCTGGAAGCCATGCCGCTGGACATCGACCGTATCCGCACCCGCTTGTGGAACAAGATCCGCAGCGGCAACTGATCCCCACCCCCACAAACGGCGTAGGAGCCGGCTTGCCGGCGAAGAGGCCTCAGAGGCAAGCACTGCCCTTGAGGACGCCTTCGCTGGCAAGCCAGCGCCTACAACTGGCTGTTTTCCGGGAGCAGGGCGCCGCCGTCCACTATCAGGGTCTGGCCGGTGATGTAGCCGGCCTGTGGCGAGGCCAGGAACAGCATGGCGTAGGCAATGTCCTCAGGCGTTCCCAGGCGCCCGAGGGGAATGCCCCTGGACAGGGTCGCGGCGTCATCAGGTCATGGCGGGCGGCGCCGATCGCCGTACCCTGGGAATGCCCGTGGCCGTGACATCGATGACCGCCGTCGAAGGCAGCGACGGGGTCGAAACCGGGATCTGGGAATGCGCCCCCGGGGTGCTCGCGACGCCTTTGATCGGCTCGCCTCTTGCAAAATCGGCGTTGGATGAAGTCAGCCCAAAATACGCCGCTACGTCAGACCACCCTTAGCGGCGGGCTGATTAGGCGCAAAGGACCTCCGCAACACCTTCCTCTATAGCCAACGCCTTTGCATTTTAGAAATGCTAATTCGGAAACAGAATTTGCATCGCTTTTGCGGCCGGCTAGAGTCAACTCGAACAAGCACATTGATGTGGCTCTTGCACGGATGCACGGAGACTGGCGGCCTCTACCTCATGGCCGGCAGTTCGCCTTGAAACAAGGAGTGTTATGAACAAGCCGATCAAGAATATCGTCATCGTGGGCGGCGGTACTGCGGGCTGGATGGCCGCCTCGTACCTCGTCCGGGCGCTCCAACAGCAGGTAAACATCACGCTCATCGAGTCTGCGGCGATCCCCCGGATCGGCGTGGGCGAGGCGACCATCCCGAGTTTGCAGAAGGTGTTCTTCGACTTCCTCGGGATACCGGAGCGGGAGTGGATGCCCCAAGTGAACGGCGCGTTCAAGGCCGCGATCAAGTTCGTGAATTGGAGAAAGCCTCCCGACCACTCGCGCGACGATTACTTCTACCATTTGTTTGGCAGCGTGCCGAACTGCGACGGCGTACCGCTTACCCACTACTGGCTGCGCAAGCGCGAACAGGGCTTCCAGCAGCCGATGGAGTACGCGTGCTATCCGCAGCCCGGGGCGCTTGACGGCAAGCTGGCACCGTGCCTGCTCGACGGCACCCGCCAGATGTCCCACGCGTGGCACTTCGACGCGCACCTGGTGGCCGACTTCTTGAAGCGCTGGGCCGTCGAACGCGGTGTGAACCGTGTGGTCGACGAAGTCGTGGAGGTTCGCCTGAACGACCGCGGCTACATCTCCACCCTGTTAACCAAGGAAGGTCGGACGCTGGAGGGAGACCTGTTCATCGACTGCTCCGGCATGCGGGGGCTCCTGATCAATCAGGCCCTGAAGGAGCCCTTCATCGACATGTCCGACTATCTGCTGTGCGACAGCGCGGTCGCCAGCGCCGTGCCCAATGACGACGTGCGCGAGGGGGTCGAGCCGTACACCTCCGCGATCGCCATGAACTCGGGGTGGACCTGGAAGATTCCGATGCTGGGCCGGTTCGGCAGCGGCTACGTCTTCTCGAGCAAGTTCACCTCGCGCGACCAGGCCACCGCCGACTTCCTCAACCTCTGGGGCCTCTCGGACAATCAGTCGCTCAACCAGATCAAGTTTCGGGTCGGGCGCAACAAGCGGGCGTGGGTCAACAACTGCGTCTCGATCGGGTTGTCGTCGTGTTTTCTGGAGCCCCTGGAATCGACGGGAATCTACTTCATCTACGCCGCGCTTTACCAACTCGTGAAGCACTTCCCCGACACCTCGTTCGACCCGCGGTTGAGCGACGCATTCAACGCCGAGATCGTCTACATGTTCGACGACTGTCGAGACTTCGTCCAGGCGCACTATTTCACCACGTCGCGCGAAGACACGCCGTTCTGGCTCGCGAACCGGCATGAGCTGCGGCTCTCGGATGCCATCAAAGAGAAGGTTCAGCGCTACAAGGCGGGACTGCCGCTGACCACCACGTCGTTCGACGATTCCACGTACTACGAGACCTTCGACTACGAATTCAAGAACTTCTGGTTGAACGGCAACTACTACTGCATCTTTGCCGGCTTAGGCATGCTGCCCGACCGGTCGCTGCCGCTCTTGCAGCACCGACCGGAGTCGATCGAGAAGGCCGAGGCGATGTTCGCCAGCATCCGGCGCGAGGCCGAGCGTCTGCGCACGAGCCTGCCGACGAACTACGACTACCTGCGGTCGCTGCGTGACGGCGATGCGGGGCAGTCGCGCAACCAGCGCGGGCCGACACTCGCGGCGAAGGAAGGCCTGTAGTGGAACGCACCTTGAACCGGGTATCCGCATTCGCGGCCACGCACGCCGCCGTGGCGGCCTGCGATCCGCTACAGGCGCGCTCGCTGGTTCTGCAGCTGCCTGGCCTGAATCGTAACAAGGACGTGCCGGGCATCGTCGGCCTGCTGCGCGAGTTCCTCCCGGTGCGCGGCGTGCCCTCCGGCTGGGGCTTCGTCGAAGCCGCTGCCGCGATGCGGGACATCGGTTTCTTCCTGGGGTCGCTCAAGCGGCACGGACATGAGCCTACGGACGTGGTGCCCGGGCTTGAGCTGGTGCTGCTCGACCTGGCACGCGCGACCGACCTGCCGCCGCGCGAGACGCTCCTGCATGTGACGGTCTGGAACCCCGCGGCGGCCGACGCGCAGCGGAGCTACACAGGGCTCCGCGACGAAGCGCACCTGCTCGATAGCGTGCGCATCTCGATGGCGGCCCTCGAGGCGGCCATCGCGGTGACCGTCGAGCTGTCCGATGTGCCCCTGCGGTCGCCCGCGTTCGCGCAAGGGTGCGACGAGCTAGCAGCCTATCTGGAGAAAATGGTCGAATCGATCGTCTACGCGTACCGCTTCATCTCGCCGCAGGTCTTCTACGATGAGCTGCGCCCCTTCTACGAACCGATTCGAGTCGGGGGCCAGAGTTACCTCGGCCCCGGAGCCGTAGAAATGCCCCTCTTCGTGCTGGAACACGTCCTGTGGGGCTCGCAATCGGAAGACCAAGCTTATCGAGAATTCAAAGAGACGTACCTGCCCTACGTGCTTCCCGCGTACAGGGCGGTCTACGCTCGGTTCGCTGGGGGGCCGGCAATCATCGATCGCGCGCTCGCCGAGGCGCGAGCGGTCGATGCACGAGGCGAGTCCGTCCGGGCTGGGCTGACAGCCCTCGAGCGGGTCTTCAAGGTGCTGCTGCGCTTCCGGGCGCCTCACCTTAAATTGGCGGAGCGGGCGTACGAAGTCGGGCGAAGCGGCCCCGCAACCGGCAGCGGAGGGTACGCGCCCAGCATGATCGGCGATCTACTCACGCTCACGTGTGCCGCGCGGTCCCGCATCCGCGCTGCGCTCGACGAATCCTGACGCGCACGGCCAGGTCCTATCTGACAAGGAGAGTTTGCCCCATGACTCAGCAGAGCCCCGCGAACGGGCGCGATAGCAACCATTTCGACGTGATCATCCTCGGCTCCGGCATGTCCGGAACCCAGATGGGAGCCATCCTGGCCAAACAACAGTTTCGCGTGCTGATCATCGAGGAGTCGTCGCACCCGCGGTTCACGATCGGCGAATCGTCGATCCCCGAGACGTCGCTCATGAACCGCATCATTGCTGATCGCTACGGCATTCCGGAGCTGGGCCACATTACGTCGTTCTACTCGACGCAGCGTTACGTCTCGTCGAGCACGGGCATCAAGCGCAACTTCGGCTTCGTGTTCCACAAGCCCGGCCAGGAGCACGACCCGAAGGAGTTCACGCAGTGCGTCATTCCCGAGCTGCCGTGGGGACCAGAGAGCCATTATTACCGGCAAGACGTCGACGCCTACCTGTTGCAAGCCGCCATTAAGTACGGCTGCAAGGTTCGCCAGAAGACCAGCGTGACCGAATACCACGCCGATAAAGACGGCGTCGCGGTGACCACCGCCGAGGGCGAACGGTTCACCGGCCGGTACATGATCGACTGCGGAGGCCCGCGCGCGCCGCTCGCGACCAAGTTCAAGCTCCGCGAAGAACCGTGTCGCTTCAAGACGCACTCGCGCAGCCTCTACACGCACATGCTCGGGGTCAAGCCGTTCGATGACATCTTCAAGGTCAAGGGGCAGCGCTGGCGCTGGCACGAGGGCACCTTGCACCACATGTTCACAGGCGGCTGGCTCTGGGTGATTCCGTTCAACAACCACCCGCGGTCGACCAACAACCTGGTGAGCGTCGGCCTGCAGCTCGATCCGCGTGTCTACCCGAAAACGGACATCAGCGCGCAGCAAGAATTCGATGAGTTCCTCGCGCGGTTCCCGAGTATCGGAGCTCAGTTCCGGGACGCCGTGCCGGTGCGCGATTGGGTCAAGACCGACCGCCTGCAGTTCTCGTCGACCGCCTGCGTCGGCGACCGCTACTGCCTGATGCTGCACGCGAACGGGTTCATCGACCCGCTCTTCTCCCGGGGGCTCGAGAACACCGCGGTGACCATCCACGCGCTTGCGGCGCGTCTCATCAAGGCGCTACGCGACGACGACTTCTCCCCCGAGCGCTTCGAGTACATCGAGCGCCTGCAGCAAAAGCTTTTGGACCACAACGACGACTTCGTCAGCTGCTGCTACACGGCGTTCTCGGACTTTCGCCTATGGGACGCGTTCCACAGGCTGTGGGCGGTCGGCACAATCCTCGGGCAGTTCCGGCTCGTGCAAGCCCACGCGAGGTTCCGCGCGTCGCGCGACGAGGGCGACCTCGATCACCTCGACAACGACCCCCCGTACCTCGGGTACCTGTGCGCGGACATGGAGCAGTACTACCAGTTGTTCAACGACGCCAAGGCCGAGGTCGAGGCCGTGAGCGCCGGGCGCAAGTCGGCCGAGGAGGCCGCGGTGCGGATTCACGCCCTCATCGACGAGCGCGACTTCGCCAAGCCGATGTTCGGCTTCGGGTACTGCATCACCGGGGACAAGCCGCAGCTCAACAACTCGAAGTACAGCCTGCTGCCGGCGATGAAGCTGATGTACTGGACGCAGACCCGTGCGCCGGCAGAGGTGAAAAAGTACTTCGACTACAACCCGATGTTCGCGCTGCTCAAGGCGTACGTCACAACCCGCATCGGCTTGGTTCTGAAGAAGTAGTCGGTCTAGGACGACACAAAAGCGATGAACAACATTCAACTGGATCAAGCGAGCGTCAAGAAGCATTCCCCGGGGGCGTACGACGCGACCACGCGCGTGGCCGCGAGCTGGTACGTCGCAATGCGCTCGCACGACCTCAAGGGCAAGCCGAAGGAGTTGACGCTCTTCGGCCGTCCGTGCGTGGCGTGGCGCGGAGCGACGGGGCGGGCAGTGGTGATGGACCGCCACTGTTCGCACCTGGGCGCGAACCTGGCTGACGGGCGGGTCAAGGACGGGTGCATCCAATGCCCGTTTCACCACTGGCGGTACGACGAGCAGGGCAAGTGCGTTCACATCCCCGGCCACAGCCAGGCGGTGTGCCGGCTGGAGCCCGTGCCGCGCGGGGCGCGCCAGCCGACGTTGGTCACCGCCGAGCGATACGGCTACGTGTGGGTCTGGTACGGCTCCCCGCAGCCGCTGCACCCGCTGCCCGAAATCGCCGCGGCCGACGTCGACAACGGCGACTTTATGCACCTGCATTTCGCGTTCGAGACGACGACGGCGGTCTTGCGGATCGTCGAGAACTTCTACGATGCGCAGCACGCGACCCCCGTGCACGCGCTCCCGATCTCGGCCTTCGAGCTCAAGCTTTTCGACGACTGGCACCGGTGGCCGGAGGTTGAGTCGCTGGCCCGGGCGGGCGCGTGGTTCGGTGCCGGGATCGACTTCACCGTGAACCGCTACTTCGGCCCCCTCGGCATGCTGTCGCGCGCGCTCGGCCTGAACATGTCGCAGATGAACCTGCACTTCGATGGCTACCCCGGCGGGTGCGTCATGACCGTTGCCCTGGACGGAGAGGTCAAATACAAGCTGCTCCAGTGTGTGACGCCGGTGAGCGACGGCAAGAACGTCATGCACATGCTCATCTCGATCAAGAAGGTGGGCGGCGCCCTGCGCCGTGCGACCGACTTCGTGCTGTTTGGGCTGCAGACCAGACAGGCCGCGGGGTACGACGTCAAAATCTGGAACGGGATGAAGCCGGACGGCGGCGGCGTGTACAGCAAGTACGACAAGCTCGTGCTCAAGTACCGTGCGTTTTACCGGGGCTGGGTCGACCGCGTCGCGGGTGAGCGGTGATGCATGAGGCCGAGCCGGTATCGGCCGCGTCGCTCCGCCAGGCGCTCGCGAACCTGGCGAGCTGCGTCGCGGCCACCCGCTTCGCGTCGGCGTCGCTCTTTCCGAGGTACTCATGACCATCTGGCTGTTGCAACTCGTGCTGGTGATCGCGCTCTGCAATGTCTGCGGCCGCATTGCCGAACGCCTCGGCCAGTGCGCGGTCGTCGGCGAGATCGCGGCCGGTCTGCTGTTGGGACCTTCGCTGTTCGGCGTGATCGCACCGAGTTTCTACGACCTGTTGTTCGGCCCACGTACGCTGTCAGCCATGGCGCAAGTCGGCGAAGTCGGCCTGATACTGCTGATGTTTCAGATCGGTCTGCATATGGAGTTGAGCGAGACGCTGCGCGGCAGACGCTGGCGCATACCTGTCGCGATCGCGGCGTGCGGGCTCATCGCGCCGGCCGCGATCGGCATGATCGTCGCCAGCGTCTCGAAAGATACGCTTGCCAGCGACGTGCCGGCGCTGCCCTACATACTCTTCTGCGGTGTTGCGCTTGCGGTATCAGCGGTACCGGTGATGGCGCGCATCATCGACGACCTGGCGCTCAGCGCCATGGTGGGCGCACGGCACGCAATGTCTGCCGCGATGCTGACGGATGCGCTCGGATGGATGCTGCTTGCAACGATTGCCTCGCTCTCGAGCGGCCCTGGCTGGGCATTTGCGCGCATGCTCGTCAGCCTGCTCGTGTATCTGGTGCTGTGCGCGCTCCTGGTGCGCTTCGTGGTTCGACCGGCGCTTGCGCGGCTCGCATTGACTGCGCATGCGGCGCGCGACCGCTTGGCCGTTTTGCTTTGCTTCGTAATAGCGTCGGCACTCGCGACGTCGCTGATCGGATTCCATAGCGCATTTGGCGCACTTGCGGCGGCGCTGTTTGTGCGGCGCGTGCCCGGCGTCGCGAAGGAGTGGCGCGACAACGTCGAAGGTTTCGTCAAGCTTGTGCTGATGCCGGTGTTTTTCGCGTATGCGGGGCTGCATGCCTCGGTCGGCACGATCGACGACGCGGCATCCTGGATGTGGTTCGGTGTATTCCTCGCGGGCGGATTCATCGGCAAGTTCGGCGGCAGCTATCTGGGCGCGCGTGCCACCGGGCTTGTGCCACACGATGCGATGCTGGTGAGCTCGTTGATGAATACGCGCGGCTTGATGGAGCTAATCGTCCTGTCGATCGGTCTGCAGATGCAGATCCTTCCACCAAAGGTCTACACGATCCTCGTGGTGTTCGCGCTGGTGACGACGGCGCTGACCGCACCGCTGGTTCGATTCACGCTGCGCGTGCAATCGCGCGCAATGAGCCAACAGGCCATCTGAGCCAGCTTGAGGGGAGAGATCACCATGAATGCTGCCACCGAAACCAAGGCTCAGGATTTGCTCGATGCCGAGGGCTGCGATGTTCGCGATGTCCGCGAGCTGCGCAACTTGCTGGGGCAGTTTGCTACCGGTGTGACCGTGATCACCACGCGCACCGCTGAGGGCCGCAACGTCGGTGTGACAGCCAACTCGTTCTCCTCACTCTCGCTATCGCCGGCGCTGGTGCTCTGGAGCCTGGCACGCACCGCACCGAGCCTGAAGTTTTTTTGCTCGGCGAGTCACTTCGCCATCAATGTGCTGGGCGCGCACCAGCATCACTTGTCGGAGCAGTTCGCACGGGCAGCCGCTGACAAGTTCGCCGGTGTAGCTCATTCCTATGGCAAGGCGGGATCCCCGGTGCTGGACGATGTGGTGGCAGTGCTGGTGTGCCGTAACGTCACCCAGTACGAGGGCGGTGATCACCTGATCTTCATTGGCGAGATCGAACAATACCGATACAGCGGCGCAGAACCGCTGGTCTTCCATGCAGGCCAGTACCGGGGTTTAGGGAGCAATGAAACAGACAGTGCACTCAAGCTCGAATAGCCCGGTTTGTGTGATCCTCTGGCGGTAGGGGGCACTGATCTGCGTCCGGATTGCGTAGTGCCACAGTTCATCTTGAGCAACTTCCCAGCGCCTACAACTGGCTGTTTTCCGGGAGCAGGGCGCCGCCGTCCACTATCAGGGTCTGGCCGGTGATGTAGCCGGCCTGTGGCGAGGCCAGGAACAACATGGCGTAGGCAATGTCCTCAGGCGTTCCCAGGCGCCCGAGGGGAATGCCCCTGGACAGGGTCGCGGCGTCGCCGAGGTTGTCCATGGCTTGGGTGGCGATAAGCCCCGGTTCGACGCCGTTGACGGTGATTCCATACTCCGCCAGTTCCAGTGCCGCTGCACGAATGAAGCCATTGACCCCCGCCTTGGACGCCGCGTAGTGGGCCAGTCCGGGAATTGCCGTGCGTGGGCCGGTCACCGATGAGGTGACGACGATCCGCGGTGCTCGGGCCCGGCGTAGCGCCGGCAAGGCTGCCTGGGTCAGCCAGAAGCAGCTTTTCAGATTCACCGCCAAGGTGCTGTCGAGGGTCTGCTCCTCAAGCTCGGCCAGCTTCTGCAGCGGAAAGATCCCGGCGTTGTGCAGCAGCAGGTCCAGGCCGCCGAAGGCGTCCAGGGTCGCCGCTATCGTCTGTTCGGCGGCTGCCCGGGTGCCGAGGTCCAGGGTCAGCAGCTCCGCTGTTCCGCCGGCCTGACGAATCAGGCGTTGGGTTTCGGCGCCTGACGCAGCGCTGCGGGTGGCCAGCATGACCTTGGCGCCCCCGGCGGCGAACACCTGAGCGATCGCCCGGCCAATGCCTTGGCCCGAGCCGGTGACCAGGGCGATGCGCCCGCAGTCATCCTGGCTCATGGCCGGGCTCCTGGCAGGACCTGGGCCAGGCACTGGTCCAGCAACCGATTGTGCAGGTCGACCTGCGCCTCGCGGGTGGCCGGACACACCAGGGCCATGTTGTGGAATGGGGTCAACAGCACCCCGCGATTGAGCAGGTACAGGTGCAGGTACGCCTCGATCAGAGCATGGCGGGCGTGGTGGGCTTCGCCACCGTTACGCGGGGCCTGCTGCATGAACAGGTATTCGACCCGGGCACCGATGCGGGTCACATGCCAGGGCAAACCGTGCTTGCCGATGATGCTGTCGACGCCGGCTCGCAGGCGCTCCGCGAGCAGGAACATGCGTGCGTAGTTTTCATCGTTCATCACTTCGCTGAAGGTGGCGCGCATGGCGGCCATTTGCAGGGCGTTGCCGGCCAGGGTTCCACCGAAGCCGAAGTGGTTGATCGCCTGGCCCGGCTGGAAATGCGGCAGTACCCGCCAGATCCGTTCGGCCATGGCCTGGCTGCAGCCCCAGACAGCCGTGGGAATGCCCCCGGCGATGGATTTTCCCAGGACGAAGAAGTCCGGCTGCAAGCCCTGTTCGCCGCAATAGCCCCCCGGTCCACAGGACAGGGTATGGGTTTCGTCAATGATCAGCGGTACGTCATAGCGCTGGGTCAACTGCCGCAAGCCGTCATGGAAAACCGGGGCCGGAGGCACCATGCCGACGTTGGTCATGAAGGGTTCGGTCAGCACCGCGGCCACGTCGCCATGGGCCAGCGCCGCCTCCAGGGCCGGCAGGTCGTTGAACTCCACCAGTCGGGTGGTGGAGGCGTGCTGCAAGCCGTTGGCGTGCACGCCGTCTCGGGGAATCATCTGCCCCTGGGCGTCGAATTCCACCTGGGATTCGTCGACGCTGCCGTGGTAGTTGCAGTTGAACACCAGGACCTTCTGCCGTCCGGTGATCATCCGGCACAGGCGCAGGACAAAGCGGTTGGCATCGGTGGCTGAAGTGGTGACCTGCCAATAGGGCAGACCAAAGCGCCGGCTCAGCTCCTTGCCGACCCACAGGCTGTCGGCGGTGGGCAGCATCAGCGTCGAGCCATGCAGGGCCTGTTCGGCAATGGCTGCGGCCACGGCTGGCTGGGCATGGCCGAACATGGCGCCGGTGTCGCCCAGGGCAAAGTCCACGTACTCGCGGCCGTCGCAATCGGTGAGGGTCGCACCACGGGCATCCGCCACCATGATCGGGTAGGCGCCGGGCCATTGCTGCATCCAGTGCAACGGCGCGCCGTACAGCCAGTGCTTGAGGTTTTCCTGATAGAAGGCGCCGGAGCGCGGGTGTTGCTCGACAAACAGCTGCAGTTCGGACTGATAGCAGCTGGCGACGCGTTGCAGATCAAGGCCCAGAGTCATGGAAGTATCCTGTGAAAAGCGCTGCCGGCTGGCGCTAGGACAAGCCGGCAGCGGTGCGGAATCAGGGGTGTTGGGTTCGGTTGAGGACCTGGGCCAGGGCGCCCACCGGGAAGTTGGCGGCATGGCTGAAGTCTGCACCCTGGTAGCCGAATATCTTGCCGTCGCTACGCCCGGCCTTGAGGTCGATCAGCACCAGGCCCAGGGTCGGGACGATCTTCTCGCGCCAGACAAACAGGTACAGCTGCTCGGCGATCTTGTAGTAGTGACAGCGGTCGGTGTCCGCCAGGCCTTGCTCGACACCCCTGAGGCACTGCCAGCTATAGAAGTTGGCATTCAGGTAGATGTGCTCGTAAGCCTCGCTGGCGCTGTAGACATACTGGTTGCGCAGGCCGATCAGTTCGGCGGTGGGCGCATGTCGCGCAGTCTCGGCCGTGGGCAAGGCATCGATTGCACCCTGGAGGAACTGCGCCTTGACCGAGGTCAGCTCGCCGCCAGCCAGCGCCCGGCTGAACAGGTCGACGCCGCATTCGGCCTGGCTCGGCATCTGGCCGATCACGGCGGTGAAGCACTGGCGCTCAAGATCGAGGATCAGGCTTACCGAATGGGACTGGCCTTGCTCCTGCTTGAGGAAGTCCACCAGGTAGATACCGGGGCGTATCGAAGTGGCGCGATAGGGCAGGTCGTCACTGGCGTGCTGGCCGAGGCTGTTCCAGCGCAGGGTGTCGACAGCGAAGTGGTGTTCGATCTGCCAGCCGTTGTCGAAGTGCAGGGTCAAGGTGCGACCGGACAGATCATCCACCCCCGCAAGGATGTGATTGTCGTCTGCAAAACCGTCCGCCAGGGCGCCGACGGTGATCCACTCAGGTTGCTGATTCATGGCAAGGCTCTTGTCCAGGAAAGGAGAACCCCATGTTCTGCCTGGGCGCCGATGCCGCCCATCAACCAAATGGTTGAGCCGGTGGCCCGTTACAAGAACAGCGTGCTCACCAGCTCCGTGCGATTGCCGACCCCGACCTTGCGAAACAGGTTGATCAGGTGGGTCTTGACCGTGGGCAGCCCCAGGTCCAGGCGCCTGGCGATGCTCTTGTTGTCGGCACCATCGCGCAGCAGCCAGGCGATCTCCCGTTCCCTGGGGGTGAGGTTGGCCAGACGTTCGTCGACCTGGGAATAGGGCGCCAGGGCAGCGATTTCCAGCAGGCCCTGCAAGGCATGCAGGGTGCCCAGTTCGTCGACGCTGAAATGCCCCAGGGCATTGTCCCGCAGCAACGACAGGCCGGCGATGGGGCGTTCACCGTCACAGGCGAGAATCTCCACCACATCCAGTACCCCGTGGCGTTGCAGGAACCCCTGGTAGACCTCGGTTGCATGACGGCCCTGCTGGGCCATGCCCATGTGCAGCGACAGCACCGGGCGCCCGGCGGCGGCACAGTTGCGTGGCTGCAACGGGTCGTAGTGGCGGTAGCGTTGCAAATAGGCCTGGTGCATCTGCTCGGGCATGCGGTACAGCGAGAAGTCCCGGGCCTGCAGGTTCGGATCGATGCGGTAGAAAGCGCAGAGGGTGGCGGGTACCACCCGGGTAAAGGCGGCGATGCAGCGTTGCCCCAGTTCATGGGCCCCGGGCAAGGAAGTGGGCGCAATCATCGGATAGCTCCTGGCTGCCGGCTGGGCAGTGGCTCGGGTGGTTGGGGACTGTGACGGGTGTGCGCTGTCCGTGTCAGGGCGAGTGAAAACCAGGAGCGGGGCGCCTGGCAAGCAGGGATGCAGCACAGGCTGCGGTCGCTGTTTGATTGACCGCAGCCGGTTGCAACGATCAGCGCTGGGCCTTGCTCAACCCCTCGGCGAGGGCATCGACTATGGCATCCACCTGTGGCTGCTGGATCACCAAGGGCGGCGAGAGAATGATCTTGGTGCCCACCGGGCGCACCATGACGCCATTGTCCCGGGCAATCTGTGCCACCTGATTGGCATAGCCGCTCATGGGGTCGATGGGTTCGCGGGTGGTCTTGTCTGCCACCAGATCCAGGGCCAGCATCAGGCCTTGGCCCCGCACTTCACCGACGGTGTCGAAGCGCTCGACGAAGGGCCGCAGCTTGTCCAGCATGTAGTCGCCCATCTTCGCCGCGTTGGCCGGCAGGTCTTCCTTGACCACGATGTCCAGGCAGGCCAGGGCCGCAGCGCAGGCCACCGGGTGCCCGGAGTAGGTGTAGCCGTGCATGATGGCGCCGGTGAAGTTGGCGTTTTTCTCGAAGGCGGCCTCGATCCGCCGGTTGACCACTGTCGCGCCCAGGGGGATGTAGCCCGAGGTGATGCCCTTGGCCAGGCACATGATGTCGGGTTTGACTCCCCACAGGCGGCTGCCGAACATCGAGCCGCTGCGGCCGAAGCCGGTGACCACCTCGTCGGCGATCAGCAGGACGCCGTACTTGTCGCAGACTTCGCGGATCAGCGGCCAGTAGTTGGCCGGTGGCACTATCACGCCGCCGGCGCCCTGGATCGGCTCGGCAATGAAGGCGGCCACGGTGTCCGGGCTCTGGAACTGGATCTCCCGTTCCAGCAGGTCGGCGCAGATCTTGCCCAGCTCTTCCGGGTCCTGGCTGTAAGGGTTGCGGTACAGCCAGGGCGTATCGATGTGGTAGCAGCCGGGCAGCAGGGGCTCGTAGTTGCGCCGGAACACCGTGTTGCCGTTGACCGAGGCGCCACCGAAGTGGGTGCCGTGGTAGCCCTGGCGCAGGGAAATGAACTTGGTGCGGTCGGCCTGGCCTTCGAGCTTCCAGTACTGGCGGGCCAGTTTCAGGGCGCTTTCGATGGCATCCGAACCGCCGGAACTGAAGGACACCCGGCACATGTCCTCGGGCTCCAGCAGGTTCATCAGCACCCGGGACAGCTCTTCGGCACGAGGGTGGCTGACCCCATCGAACAACTGGAAATACTCCAGCTCATCGAGCTGGGCGGTGATGGCCGCTTTCACTTCCTTGCGGTTGTGGCCGACGTTGACGTTCCACAGCCCGGCGACGCCATCCACCAGCTGGTGGCCCTTGTCGTCATAGACATAGCAACCATCGCCGCGGACGATGCGGATCGGTTCGCGTTGCTTCATTTCGTTGGGGTGCAGCATGGGGTGCCAGAAACGGCTTGCTTGGCTCACGTTGAGTCTCCTGAAAACGCACGGACAGCGTGGAGCTATTAGTGCGTCATTTGCGGGCTTCTGGCTTGCCTCTGTGTGCCAGGACATTTGACCCAGGCTGCCAGTGGCGATTTGGCGGGTATCGCTGCCGGCCATTGGCAGGGGCTGGCTTGCCAGCGAGGGCGTCCGTGCAGGCGGCGCAAGGCTTGCGGGCCTGTGCGCCGGCAAGCCGGCTCCTATGGCCAGCCCAGGCGCCGCTGGCGCTGGCAGCCAGGGCCAAGTTTTGCGGCAGCCAGGATCAAGACGGCATCCGACTTTGGGCTCAAAGTCCACCTCGAACAAGGTCTACCTGCGAGGAATCAAGATGAGCGTTGCCATCGACCCACGTGTCGCTGCATTCATAGACAGTCAGCACGGCCTGCTGATTGACGGTCTCAGCCAGCCCGCGCTCTGCGGAGCACGGATGCCGGTGTACAACCCCGCCAGTGGCGAGCAGTTGACCCAGGTTGCCGCCGCCGCCCAGGCCGATGTGGATCTGGCGGTGGGGGCCGCGCGCCGGGCCTTCGAAGGCAGCTGGAAGGCGTTGCGTCCCGCCGATCGCGAGCGCCTGCTGTTGAAGCTGGCGGATCTGCTGGAGGCCAATGGCGAGGAGCTGGCGCAGTTGGAGACTCTCAACAACGGCCAGTCGATCCATCTGGCCCGGGCCCTGGAGGTGGGAGCAGCGGCGGAGTTCACCCGCTACATGGCCGGTTGGGCCACCAAGATCGAAGGCAAGAGCCTGGATGTGTCCATCGCCGCGGTGCCGGGGGCACAGTACCGGGCTTATACGGTGCCGGAACCGGTGGGCGTGGTGGGAGCCATTGTGCCGTGGAATTTTCCGTTGCTGATGGCCATCTGGAAAATCGTCCCGGCCCTGGCTTGCGGCTGCACCGTGGTACTCAAGCCCGCCGACGAGACTCCGCTCACTGCGCTGCGCCTCGGCCAGCTTTGCCTGGAAGCGGGGATCGCCCCCGGCGTGGTCAACGTGGTGACCGGCAGTGGCGCCCAGGCCGGTGCCGCGCTGGCCGCCCATCCGGGGATCGACAAGCTGGCGTTCACCGGTTCGACCCAGGTCGGCAAGCTGATCGGCCACGCGGCGGTGGACAACATGACGCGCTTTTCCCTGGAGCTGGGTGGCAAGTCGCCGGTGATCGTCCTCGACGACTGCGACCCGCAGACTGCTGCCGCTGGGGCGGCCGGGGCCATCTTCTTCAATCAGGGACAGGTCTGCACGGCGGGCTCGCGGCTGTATGTCCAGCGCGGGATCTACACCCAGGTGCTGGAGCGCCTGGTGGCCATTGCCGAGTCCTTGCGCATTGGCCCGGGGTTGGACGAGCAGGCACAGATCAATCCGCTGATTTCTGCCAAACAGCAGAAGCGCGTGCTGCAGATGGTCCAGCGCGGGGTCGAGGAGGGCGCCAAGGTGCTCTGCGGCGGAGTTGCCCATGGTGAGCAGGGCTTTTATGTCCGTCCCACGGTGGTGGCCAACGTCAACGCCAACCTGCAACTGGTGCGCGAGGAGATTTTCGGCCCGGTGGTGGTCGCGACGCCTTTCGATTCTCTGGAGGAAGTGGTGGCCCTGGCCAATGACAACCAGTACGGGCTGGGTGCAAGTATCTGGTCCAACGATCTGAGTCAGGTCATGCAACTGATTCCCCAGATCAAGGCAGGCACCGTTTGGGTCAACACCCACAACATGCTGGACCCGTCGATGCCCTTCGGCGGTTACAAGCAATCGGGCATGGGCCGCGAGATGGGCCATGCGGCCATCGAGGCCTATACCGAGAACAAATCGGTGTGCATCGCTTATTGAGCACGCCCCACGCAGACGCCTTTGCCGGCCAGCCGGTTGACTGTAGGAGCCGGTTGGCCGGCGAAGAGGCCCCCAGGACAGGCGTCATTCTCATGGACGTCTTCGCTGGCAAGCCAGCGCCTACAGGGCGTGAACATGATTTCAGCTGCGTCAGACAGCCAAGCTCTGCGCCCTTGCCGGGCGTGCCCTTGAAATGCCTAGAACAACAATCATCAACCCATGCTTTCGAGGTTTACCATCATGTCGCTCAACGACAGACTCAAGCACCACCTGGATCAGGGCGTGGTCGGCTTTCCCACCGCGCTGGCCAGTGCCGTGGGCCTGATCATGGCCAGCCCGGTGATCCTGACGGCCACCACCGGATTCGGTATCGGTGGTGGAGCGTTCGCCGCGGCGATGGTGATCGCCCTGCTGATGATGCTGGCGCAATCCACCACCTTCGCCGAAGCGGCCTGCCTGTTGCCCACCAATGGCTCGGTCTATGACTACCTGGCCTGTGGCCTGGGTCGTTTCTTCGCCATCACCGGGACCTTGTCCGCCTACCTGATCGTGCATGTGTTTGCCGGGACGGCGGAAACCATTCTCAGTGGCGTCATGGCCCTGGTGAATTTCGAATCCCTCAATACCCTGCTGGAACAGAGCGGCAGCGCCTGGTTGGTGGGGGTCGGGTTGGTAGTGTTCTTCGGCCTGCTCAACGCGGTGGGCATCACCGCCTTCAGTCGTGCCGAGGTGATCCTGACCTTCGGCATGTGGACCACCCTGATCATCTTTGGCGTGCTCGGGGTCATCAAGGCCCCGGCTGTGGAGCTCGATGGCTGGTTCGGCGCGTCAATGGTGGGGACCGACCTGACGACCATCCTGTCCCTGGTGGGCATGGCCATGTTCATGTTCGTCGGCTGCGAGTTCGTCACCCCCCTGACCCCGGATGTACGCAAGGCCGCGAGGACCATTCCCCGGGCCATGGCCCTGGGGCTGGTAGGCGTCGCGGTGTGCATGTTCATCTACGGCGCGGCCATGAAGCGCCAGGTGGAAAACATTGCCTTGAGTGAGGATGGCAGCGTGCATTTGCTGGATACGCCCATGGCCATTCCGCATTTCGCCGAGCAGATCATGGGGCCGTTCGGCCGTATCTGGCTGGGGATCGGCCTGCTGTTTGCCGGTGCCGCGACTATCAACACGTTGATGGCCGGCCTGCCGCGAATTCTCTATGGCATGGCCCTGGACGGGGCATTACCCAAGGTTTTCACCTACCTGCACCCGCGCTTCAAGACACCGCTGCTGTGCATCGCCGTGGCGGTCCTGATTCCCTGCCTGCATGCCTGGTGGCTGGGTGGCAGCACCGACAGCATCATGCACCTGGTGCTGGCGGCGGTCTGTGCCTGGAGCACCGCCTACCTGCTGGTCACCTTGTCGGTGGTGATGTTGCGCATTCGCCGGCCGGATTTGCCGCGGGCTTATAAATCGCCATGGTTTCCGTTGCCGCAGATCCTGTCTTCGGTGGGGATTGTCCTGGGCATGTGGTTCATCACTCCCCCCGGGATGAATCCACGGGATATTTATGTGCCCTTCGGCAGCATGTTGGGCCTGACCGCAATCTACGCGCTGGTCTGGACCCTGCTGGTACAGAAGGTCAATCCGTTTCGTCCGGTGCCGGTGGAGGAGGTGCTGGAACAGGCGCTGAGCCTGTCGCCGGATGAAGTACCAAGCCCTCGGGAGAACCTGTCTGATGAATCTTTCAAGCTGGCGACAAAACCTCTTTGAATTCTGGCACCGGGCACCTTCGGGCTATCGCCCGGGGGTCACCCTGGGTCAGGTGCGGCGGGATCTGGCGGGCCTGGATTTCACCCCTCGCTCTGCTGGGCTGGGTGTTTTCCACTGCCCGCAAAACGCTCTGGAGTTCGAAGTGCGGGAGCGTCCCCAGGCGCAGTTCCTGATGCATATCGTGGTTTGTGAGTGGCGTCTGCGGGTGCCCTGCGAGCGTCCCGGGCAAGCGCGGATCGGCCTGCGCCACACCGGGGCGATTCGTCGACAGGGCGTCGCCGCGCGATTGCTTGCGGGGGAGGCAGAGCAATGGGCGCCCTTGCTGCAGAAGCTGTGCAGTGATCAGTCGTTGCTGGAGCGGCTGCTGCCGCTGGACTTCAAGCACCTTGAGCTGTGGCGGGATGAGCAGGGCTGGCAAGTGCGCCTTGAACACTTTGGCGCCAGCGAGGTGGTCAATCGTTTACCGGGGTTCAGGCGCTACATACGCTTGAGTGTCCAACAGCGGGCGGCGCTGTTGGGCAGCTTCACTGAGTTGTACAAGCTTCTACGAGAATTCTGACCGACATAACCGTAAGCACTGGCATACACCCTGCTTAAGCCATAACAGACTATCCATGCTGTCAGGCTCCTTGCCTGGCAAATAGATAACATGTTAATGATATCGCCATAACAACAAAGGCGGTCTGAACCGGCTTATGGAGGTGCACAGTGCTTGCTTCGCATAGTTTCAGTTCCTGGGTAGGTGCCCTGCAGGGTGTCTGCGGTCGATTCGACGCCCGCCCGGCGCGCAATCCCGCCTTGTTTATCGGTGAAGTGGGTCTACAGGATTATGCCGGGCTGGAGGTGGCGCAGATCCGCACCAATGCCGGGCTGATCTCCCGTCAGAGCACCAAGGTCGACCATGAGGACGATCGCCATTGTTTCCTGATCATCCAGCGCAGTGGCCACGCTCGCTTGAGCCAGGATGGCGAGAGCATTGAGCTGGCTCCCGGCGACATGGCGTTGCTGGATTCGGCCGGTGCCTGTGAAATCGTGCCCCACGGCCTGATCGAGCACGCCTCGTTCCACCTGAGCCGGGAAGAGGTTTACCGGCATCTGCCGACCCCGCAGCGCAAGTTCGGCAAGTTGTCGCAAAACTGCGCCAGTGGTCGCCTGATGCGTTTGCTGGTGGAGCAGATCTGCGCCGGCGATCTGCAGGGGTGTGCGGCGCAGCAGGAGGGCCAGGCCCTGCAAGAGGCCCTGATCGCCTTGCTTGGGCCGACCCTGCGTCAGACGGCCAGCACCCTGGATGGCTTTGACGAGAACCTGCATGGCCAATGCCTGCGTGATCAGGCTCGGCAACTGATCAATCAATCCCTCAATGAGCCGGGCCTGACCCCGGTATCCCTGGCCGGGCAGTTGAATATTTCGGTGCGCCAGCTGTACCGACTGTTTGAGGAGCAGGGCGACAGCGTGTGTCGCTTCATCCAGCGCTCCCGGCTCAAGCGCAGCGCGGCGGACCTGAGCAACCCGCAGCTGCGCAACGAATCCATCACCGACATCGCCTTCAAGTGGGGGTTTACCGATTCGGCGCATTTCAGCCGGACCTTCAAGAAGCATTTCGAACAGTCGCCCCGTGACTTCCGCGCCCGCTCCCTGAACGCGTAGGCGCCGGAGTTTCGCATCGCCCTCAAAAACGGCAACGCTGGCTACGTAGGAGCCGGCTTGCCGGCAAAGAGGCCCTTTGGTTTTGCGCTGCTCTTGAGGACTCCTTCGCTGGCTGTGTAGGAGCCGGCTTGCCTGCGAAGAGGCCCTTGAGTTTTGCGTTGTCCTTGAGGACGCCTTCGCTGGCAAGCCAGCTCCTACGGCAAGTAGGCAAGTAGGCTGGCAAGACCGCAAGACCGCGAAAAGACCGTCAACAGCAGCCTGAACAGGGGCGTCAGGGGTTTTCCAGATCATGCCCCAGGGATTGGATGAACAACGAAAACAACTCGGGCTGGCTGGAGATGTCCAGCTTGGCGTAAAGGTGGCGGCGGTGCACCTTGATGGTGTCCGGCGAGATTTTCAAACGCTCGGCCATGGCTTTGGAAGAAAAACCCCGGAGGATCAGCCGGGCAATCTCCAGCTCCCGATCCGACAGCACCGCGCTGCCGAAATGGCTCAGGGCATCGCGAATCTGGCTGGCCATTTCCTCTGCAACCGGGGCCTGGGGACGTATCTGGCTGTGTTGCCAATGCTGTTGCATCAGTGGCAGCACCCAGGCCGCAAAGGTCGTGAGCTGGCCGATTTCCTCGCGATTGAAGACCCGTTGGTTGCCCAGTGACAGGGACAGGGTGCCGGCTTCGGGCAGTTGCAGGATGAATTGCACTTCATCTTCCAGGACGTTGTCGTGGAAGTAGCTGAGAAAGTACTCGCTCTGGCGGAAGTGGTCCGGGGCCACTTCTTCCAGGCGGTACAGGCCGCTGGGGTAGCCCTCGCGACAGGCCTGGAAGAACGGGTCCAGCAGGTACAGGCCATTGAGGTAGGTGAGCATCGACGCCGGTTTGCTGCTGGGCTCCGCGTCATATTCCTCAAGGGCCCGGGGCGGACCATCCACCGGGTAGAAGATCGCCAGGGCATTGTCGAACGGCGTGGCCTGGTGCAACAGCAGGATCAGCTGTTTCCAGAATCGCGGGTTGCCGATCAGCGTAAGGGTGCGACCCAGGCCGGCGTGCATGCCGACCTCCCTGAACAGATTACTCAAAGACCTTGCTCCATTGATGCGTCGAAAGTGCCGTAGAAGGGTTTCGTCGATTTGCCTGTTGCCGTCAAGGGGAGTACTCCAATAGGGGAATTGGTCGCCGTCATGTGACTGCCTAGAGTAGCTCCCAGCCAGTGCGTCCCAGAGCGCACCCGCCCGATGGATTTCGTTTCTGCCTCAGACCAACAATAAACACGAGGATAACGATATGAGCTCTCCCTCCGTGCCCGACGGCGCGCTGAAACCAACCTTGAGTGTGTTCGATGTGGTGGCTATCACTGTTTCCGGTGTGACCCCCGCCAGTTCCGTGTTCGTGATCGCGCCCTTTGCCATCCACCAGGCCGGCAGCGGGGTGTTCCTGGCGTTCGTCATGGCCGGGTTGCTGGCACTGATGTTTGCCTTCTGTTACGCCGAGCTGGGCCGAGCCCATAACAGTGCCGGCGGTGAGTACGTGTACGCCAAGCGCGTGTTTGGCGGCATGGCCGGCTATGCCACCTTCCTCACGGTGCTGGTGATGCTGCTGTTCATCCCTCCGGTGCTAGCCACTGGAGCCGCCACCTATTTGAACAATGCCCTGGGTACCGACTTCGACTCCCAGACCGTGGCCCTGGTGATAGTGGTCTGCAGCTATCTGCTGGGCATCCTCAACATCAAGCTCAATGCCTGGATCACCGGCACTTGCCTGTTGCTGGAGGTGGCGGCGTTGCTGGTGATTGTCTGGCTGGGCTTTGGCAACGCCACGCAACCGGTGAGCATTCTTTTGCAACCGCAGATCGTCGATCACGGTGCATTGCAGATGGCGCCCTGGGCCCTGGTGATCGGTGCGGTGGGTATCGGTCTGTTTTCCTACAACGGCTACGGGCCGGCGGTGCTGCTGGCCGAAGACATGAAGTGCAAGGGGCGCGGCGTGCACAAGGCGGTGCTCTGGTCCCTGGTGCTGGTGGTGATCATCGAACTGGTGCCGCTCACCGCGCTGCTGATCGGCGCGCCGTCCTTGAGCGCGATGCTGGCCAGCCCAGATCCCATCGGCTACCTACTCACCAGCCATGGCAATGAAACCCTCGCCAGGGTGGTCAGTGGCGGGATCTTCCTGTCGGTGTTCAACGCCATTGTCGCGATCGTCATCCAGATCGGCCGGGTGGTGTTCAGCAGCGGCCGCGACGCCCTGTGGACGCCCACCATCAACCGCCTGTTCACGCGGATTCATCCACGCTGGGACTCGCCATGGCTGGCTACGTTGTTCCTGGCGATTCCTTCGGCAGTACTCAGTTTCAGCTCGAATCTGGCGGACCTCACGTCCTTCAGCGTGTTGCTGATCATGCTGGTGTACCTGATCGTTGCCCTCAGTGCGCTGATGAGCCGGGTGCTGCTGCGCGACCGTGAGCATCCCTATCGCATGCCCCTGTGGCCGGTACCGGCACTGCTGGCGGTGATGGGCGCGGGGTATCTGCTGATCAATCTGTTCCTCGAGGCGTCCCTGCGGGACATCATGGTGATTATCGGGCTGCTGGCACTGTCGGTGATTCTCTATGGCACCAATGGCCGGTACAGCCCGGCGTTTCAGAAATTGTAAGGAGTGGTTATGCGAGCACGTCAATTGGGCATCAGCCTGGGTCTGGGGACACCAGGTCCGTTCAATGCGATCACCGACGTCCCCGGGGTACGGGTGGGGCACAGCACCCTGAAAGCCAGCGTGGGCGGCAAGCAGGTGCGCACCGGGGTCACTCTGGTCCAGCCCCGGGCCGGGCATGCGCGGCAACAGCCCTGTTTCGCCGGTTGCCATGTACTCAACGGCAATGGCGATGCCACGGGGCTGGAGTGGATTCGCGAGGCGGGCACCCTGACCACGCCGCTGGCCATTACCAATACCCACAGCGTCGGCGTGGTGCGCGACACCCTGATCGCCCTGGAGCGCGAGGCCCTGGCGGACCCCGCCGTGTACTGGTGCATGCCGGTGGTGATGGAAACCTACGACGGCCTGCTGAACGATATCTGGGGTCAGCATGTGGGGCCGCAACAGGTGCGCGAGGCCATGGCCAGTGCCGAATCCGGGCCGGTGGCCGAAGGCGCGGTAGGCGGCGGCACCGGGATGATCTGTCATGAGTTCAAGGGCGGGATCGGTACCGCCTCCCGGCGGCTGGCGGCAGCGCAGGGCGGCTACACCGTCGGCGCTCTGGTCCAGGCCAACCACGGCAAGCGTGAAGAGTTGCGGGTGGACGGTTACCCGGTGGGGCGTCATCTGGGAGGGATTGCCTCACCTTTTGCCGAGCGCGGCACCCCGGGCATGGGCTCGATCGTGGTGATCCTGGCCACTGATGCGCCGCTGCTGCCCCATCAGTGCCAGCGGCTGGCCCAGCGTGCTTCCATCGGCATTGCCCGAACCGGTGGCGGCACCGAAGATTCCAGTGGCGATATCTTCCTGGCCTTTGCCACGGGAAACC
The DNA here is from genome assembly GCF_026016285.1 of Pseudomonas sp. B21-059. Classification (NCBI taxonomy): domain Bacteria; kingdom Pseudomonadati; phylum Pseudomonadota; class Gammaproteobacteria; order Pseudomonadales; family Pseudomonadaceae; genus Pseudomonas; species Pseudomonas sp. B21-059. The sequence continues at coordinate 3,213,070 of NZ_CP087201.1, forward strand.
GGGACTTGCCCGCTGCGGATTATGGACGCAAGGACCTGGCGTTCACTGCACCTCTGGCGATGCTCAACAACGATCACATCTCGCCGCTGTTCAGCGCAGCGGCCGAGGCGGTGGAGGAGGCCATCATCAATGCCATGCTGGCAGCCGAGCCGATGACCAGTGCCGACGGGGTGCAAGTACCGGCGCTGACCCCGCAAGCATTGAGGCAAGCATTGGAACTAACTGGTTGGAACATGAAATAACCGACTAAGAAGTGCGACGCAATCGACATAATTTTCTACATGGATATTTAATAATTAAATTGTAGATTGTCGGACAATGCCTGGCGCTAATCGGCTGGAAAAGAATCTTTTAAGTGCACGGTCATTGTTTGCGGGAGTTTGTCGGAACAGTGGAATTTGGCGTCAAAAAAGTAGTGGACGCCTGATTTCAAATTGTGTCAGCTTTCTTTCGCCTGCTTAGGGCGAGTGATAGGACGATCTCGCCAGGGATTGTCGCTATCTGACAAAAACTGTTCCATTGATTACAAGGAAGTGTGTTTATGTCGACAATAAAAAAGAGCGCTATTGCATCTGCCGAACAGCAACTCGAGCCATTGGCCGCAGCAAGTTCGGCTTATAACCAGATCAATAGCTTTAGCCACCAATACGATCGTGGCGGCAATCTCACGGTTAACGGCAAGCCTTCGTTCTCAGTCGATCAAGCCGCCACGCAATTGCTGCGTGACGGCGCTGCGTTCAAGGACCTGAACGGTAACGGCAAAATCGATCTGTCCTATACCTTCCTGACCTCGGCCTCCTCGAGCACCATGTACAAGCACGGTATCTCCGGGTTCAGCCAGTTCAGTGCCCAGCAGAAGGCCCAAGCAGTGCTGGCCATGCAATCCTGGGCCGATGTGGCCAATGTCGTGTTTACCGAGAAAGCCTCGGGTGGCGACGCTCGCATGACCTTCGGCAACTACAGTGGTGGCCAGGACGGCGCGGCGGCCTTCGCCTACCTGCCGGGCACCGGTGCCGGTTACGACGGTACCTCCTGGTACCTGATCAACAGCAGCTACACCCAGAACAAGAATCCCGACCTGAACAACTATGGCCGTCAGACCCTGACCCATGAGATCGGTCACACCCTGGGCCTGGCTCACCCTGGCGACTACAACGCAGGCGAAGGCAACCCAAGCTACAAGGACGCCAGCTACGGCCAGGACACGCGTGGCTACAGCATCATGAGCTACTGGAGTGAAAGCAACACCAGCCAGAACTTCAGCAAGGGCGGGGTCGTGGCCTATTCGTCCGGTCCGCTGATGGACGATATCGCGGCCATCCAGAAACTCTACGGGGCCAACTACGGCACCCGTGCCGGCGATACCACCTATGGCTTCAACTCCAACACCGGGCGCGACTTCTACAGCGCCAGTTCGTCTGCCGACAAGCTGGTGTTCTCGGTGTGGGACGGTGGTGGCAACGATACCCTGGACTTCTCCGGGTTCACTCAAAACCAGAAGATCAACCTCAATGAGACCTCGTTCTCCGACGTTGGCGGCATGGTGGGTAACGTTTCCATTGCTCAGGGCGTGACCGTGGAGAACGCCATCGGCGGTTCGGGCAACGATCTGTTGATCGGCAACAATGCGGCCAACGTGCTCAAGGGAGGTGCCGGCAACGACATCATCTACGGTGGCGGTGGCGCCGATAAGCTCTGGGGCGGTTCGGGTTCGGACACCTTCGTGTTCGGCGCCAGTTCCGACTCCAAGCCGGGCGCGGCCGACCAGATCATGGATTTTGTCAGCGGCCTGGACAAGATCGATCTGACCGGTATCACCAAGGGTGCGGGCTTGCATTTCGTCAACGCCTTCACCGGCGCGGTGGGTGACGCCATCCTCACTACCTCCGGGGGCATCAGCACCCTGTCCGTGGACTTCTCCGGGCACGGCGTGGCGGACTTCCTGGTCAGCACCGTTGGCCAGGCAGCCGTCAGTGACATCGTGGCCTGAGTGAAGTAGGCGGAAGGCGGCGCCGATGCGCTGCCTTCCGTTCTTGCATTGGCCCCGGGGCTGAGCGAGTCTACCGGGCGGACGGAGCACCCTATGACCCCACACACCTTGAGTTGCAAGGCGGCCACCTGGCTGCTGGCGACGCTGACGATCTTTTATGGAGCACTCACCATGGCAAGCAGCCTGCGTTTGGCGGACCCCTCGGAACTGGTTGGACACTGGCAGTTGCAGCAACAGAGCGAGCCTGGCGGCGCCTGCGCCCTGGACCTGCTGCAAAACGCAGCCCTGGGAGACGGCGCCGAGTGCCTGTCGAAGTGGATCGGTGAGGCGGCGGTGGGCTGGTTTCCGGAGCCCGACGGTATTGCCATCACGGGGCGGGAAGGCTCAAGGATTATCTTTTTCAGTCGACAGAGAGAAGGCCTGTACGAAGCGCGCCTCAAAGGCGACGGTTTGATCGTGTTACAGCGTGCTGGCTAATTAAGGCAGCAGGTTGTTCGTTTAATCTTGGGTGGTTGTGGTTTTAGTTTTACCACTCTTTTAATCGACAGGTTTTTAACCGGATGACTGTTAACTACAGTTGTCTGGTTTGGGTGTGTCTGCAGACTTTGAGACTAAGGGGCACACATCTTTAGTTGCGCCGTATATGAGGTGCTCGCGTTCGGCGCGCAGGGTCGGCTCAGGGAAATGTTGAAGATGCTGAATAATAGTCATCCTGCACCACTGTTCAAGGCATTGGGCGAATACAAGGGCATCCTGATCAGTGTCGGCTGTTTCACCGCGTTGATTAATGTGCTGATGCTGGTGCCCTCCATCTATATGTTGCAAGTCTACGACCGGGTGCTGTCTTCGCAGAATGAGACCACCCTGGTGATGCTGTCGCTGATGGTGGTGGGCTTTTTCCTGTTTATCGGGCTGCTGGAAGTGGTGCGCAGCTTTATCGTCATCCGCATCGGCAGCCAGTTGGAGCGCCGCTTCAACCTGCGGGTGTATCAGGCGGCATTCGAACGCAACCTGGCCCGTGGCGAAGGCCATGCCGGCCAGTCACTGGGCGATTTGACCCATATCCGCCAGTTCCTCACCGGGCCGGCGTTGTTCGCCTTCTTCGATGCCCCCTGGTTTCCCATCTACCTGCTGGTGATCTATGCCTTCAACGTCTGGCTCGGGGTGTTCGCCACGGTGGGCGCGGTGTTGCTGATCGCCCTGGCGTGCCTGAATGAAGCCATGACCAAGAAACCCCTGGCCGAGGCCAGCGGTTTTTCGCAACGCTCCACCCAATTGGCCACTAGCCATTTGCACAATGCCGAGACCATTCAGGCGATGGGCATGCTCGGTGCCTTGCGCAAGCGCTGGTTTGCCGTGCACTCGCGCTTTCTCGGCTTGCAGAACGAGGCCAGCGACACAGGTTCGGTGATCAGTTCCCTGAGCAAGACCCTGCGTCTGTGCCTGCAATCCCTGGTGCTGGGCCTGGGCGCCTTGCTGGTGATCAAGGGCGACATGACCGCGGGGATGATGATCGCCGGGTCGATCCTCATGGGTCGGGTCCTGAGTCCCATCGACCAGTTGATCGCGGTGTGGAAGCAATGGAGTTCGGCCAAGCTGGCCTATGGTCGACTGGACGCGCTGCTGCGCGAGTTCCCACCCAGTGACAGCGCCATGTCGTTGCCGGCGCCCAAGGGCCAGGTGAGTTTCGAGCAGGTCAGCGCCGGGCCTCCCGGACGTCGGGCGGCGACCCTGCAGCAGGTGAGCTTCAGTATCAATGCCGGTGAAGTGCTCGGGGTGCTGGGGGCCTCCGGTTCCGGCAAGTCGACCCTGGCTCGGGTACTGGTGGGCGTCTGGCCGACCCTGGCCGGCACGGTGCGCCTGGACGGCGCCGACATTCATCGCTGGAATCGCGATGAGTTGGGTCCCTACATCGGCTATTTGCCCCAGGACATCGAACTCTTCACCGGCAGCATCGCCGAGAACATCGCACGCTTTCGCCAGGCCGACCCGGAGCAGGTGGTCCAGGCCGCGCAGCTGGCCGGAGTGCACGAGTTGATCCTGCGCCTGCCTCAAGGCTACGACACCGTGCTTGGCGATGACGGCAGCGGCCTGTCCGGGGGCCAGAAGCAACGGGTGGCCCTGGCTCGGGCCTTGTATGGCAATCCCAGCCTGGTGGTGCTCGACGAACCCAACTCCAACCTCGACACCGTGGGCGAGAGCGCCCTGGCGGCGGCGATTGCCCAGCTCAAGGCCCGGGGGACCAGCGTGGTTCTGGTGACCCATCGCTCGTCGGTGCTGGCCCTGGCCGACAAGCTGCTGGTACTCAATGAAGGCCGCCTGCAGGCCTTTGGCCCCAGCCAGGAAGTACTCAAGGCGTTGGCCGGTGCCCAGCAGCCCCAGTCACTCCAACCCCAGGAACCGGCCAGACCCGCCGCTGCAGCCGCACCCGGTGGCTTGAGCATGAGCCGCCAGTATCAGGCCCCGACACGGAACAAAGGCGCATGAGCAAGGACAGCAACATGATGATCGAAGAGGGTTATGCGCCGGAACGGGTTGAGCGTGATGCGGGCTTTTTCGCGCGCATGGGCTGGATACTGGCCCTGGTGGGGGCCGGCAGTTTTTTCATCTGGGCCGCGCTGGCTCCACTGGATCAGGGGATTCCCGTGCAAGGCACGGTGGTGGTGTCCGGCAAGCGCAAAGCGGTGCAGTCCATGAGCAGCGGGGTGGTCAGCCGGATTCTGGTGCGTGAAGGCCAAAGCGTGAAGCAGGGCCAGCCGTTGTTCCGCCTGGATCAGACCCAGGTGGCGGCGGACGTGCAGTCGCTGCAGGCCCAGTACCGCATGGCCATGGCCAGCCTGGCGCGCTGGCGCAGCGAGCGCGACAACCTCAAGCAGGTGGACTTCCCGCCGCAACTGAGCAACAGCGACGACCCACGCCTGGCCCTGGTGCTGGAAGGCCAGCGCCAACTGTTCAGCAGCCGCCGTGAGGCGTTCTCCCGCGAGCAGGCGGGCATCCGCGCCAATATCGAAGGCGCCACCGCGCAACTGGCGGGCATGCGCCGGGCGCGCACCGACCTGGGCAACCAGGCCGAGTCCCTGCGCCAGCAACTGAGCAACCTGCAACCTTTGGCCGACAACGGCTACATCCCGCGCAACCGCTTGTTGGAATACCAGCGCCAGTTGTCCCAGGTGCAACAGGAGCTGGCGCAGAACACCGGTGAAAGCGGGCGCATCGAGCAGGGCATTCTCGAGTCCCGGCTCAAGCTGCAACAGCACAGCGAGGAGTACCAGAAAGAGGTCCGCAGCCAATTGGCCGAAGCCCAGCTCAAGACCCAGACCCTGGAGCAGCAACTGACCTCCGCCGGCTTCGACTTGCAGCACAGCGAAATCATTGCCACTGCCGACGGCATCGCGGTCAACCTTGGGGTACACACCGAAGGCGCCGTGGTGCGCCAGGGGGAAACCCTGCTGGAAATCGTGCCCCAGGGCACGCACCTGGAAGTGGAAGGGCGGTTGCCGGTCAACCTGGTGGACAAGGTCGGCCCCCATCTGCCGGTGGACATCCTGTTCACCGCCTTCAACCAGAGCCGCACGCCACGGGTGCCGGGGGAAGTCAGCCTGATATCCGCCGACCAGATGGTCGACGAGAAGACCGGCATGCCGTACTACGTGCTGCGCAGTAGCGTCAGCGACCAGGCCATGGAGAAGCTCAACGGCCTGGTGATCAAGCCCGGGATGCCGGCGGAGATGTTCGTGCGCACAGGCGAGCGTTCACTGCTCAACTACCTGTTCAAGCCTCTGCTCGACCGGGCCAGCTCTGCATTGACCGAAGAATAAGGATGTCGCGTCGTATGAGTAAGCTTTCCATTCTCGCCGCGGCCTTGTCCTTGCTGGTGTGCCAGGGGACCCAGGCCATGGGTCCGTTCCAGATCTACGAGCAGGCCCTGCGCAACGATCCAGTGTTTCTCGGCGCCATCAAGGAGCGCGATGCCGGCCTGGAAAACCGCGCCATCGGCCGCGCCGGTCTGCTGCCCAAGGTGGGCTACAGCTACAACAAGGGCCATAACAACTCCAAGGTCACCTACCTGGACACGGTGCGCGGCAGCGTCAGCGAAAAACGCAACTACGACAGCTACGGCTCGTCCCTGACCTTGCAGCAGCCGCTGATCGACTACGAGGCCTACGCCAACTACCGCAAGGGCGTGGCCCAGGCCCTGTTTGCCGATGAGAACTTTCGCGGCAAGAGCCAGGAGTTGCTGGTGCGGGTGCTCAGTTACTACACCAAGGCCCTGTTCGCCCAGGATCAGATCGAGATCGCCCTGGCCAAGAAGAAGGCCTTCGAGCAGCAGTTCCAGCAGAACCGGCACATGTTCGAGCAGGGCGAGGGCACCCGTACCGACATCCTCGAGGCCGAGTCGCGCTACGAGCTGGCCACCGCCGAGGAGATCGAGGCCCGGGACGAACAGGACGCGGCCTTGCGTGAACTGGGGGCGCTGATTGGCGTGCCCGACCTCGACGTGCGCGACCTCGACCCCTTGCAGGAAAACTTCCAGTCCTTTGCCCTGAGCCCGGCCAATTACGACACCTGGCATGAGATGGCCCTGAGCAACAACCCGGTGCTGGCCTCCCAGCGGCAACGGGTCGAGGTGGCGCGTTATGAAGTGGAGCGCAACCGCGCCGGGCACCTGCCCAAGCTCAGCGCCTACGCCAGCGTGCGGCAGAACGAATCGGAAAGCGGCAACACCTACAACCAGCGCTACGACACCAACACCATCGGCATCGAAGTCAGCCTGCCGCTGTACGCCGGTGGCGGGGTGTCGGCCTCCACTCGCCAGGCCAGCCGCGCCATGGAGCAGGCCGAATACGAACTGGACGGCAAGACTCGGGAAACCCTGATTGAACTGCGCCGGCAATTCAGTGCCTGTCTATCTGGGGTGAGCAAGTTGCGCGCCTACCAGAAGGCCCTGACCTCGGCCGAGGCCCTGGTGGTGTCCACCAGGCAGAGCATTCTTGGCGGTGAGCGGGTCAACCTGGATGCGCTCAATGCCGAGCAGCAGCTCTACACCACCCGGCGTGATCTGGCCCAGGCCCGGTATGACTACCTGATGGCCTGGACCAAGTTGCATTACTACGCCGGAACCTTGCGTGAAGAAGATCTGGCCCGGGTCGATGAGGCCTTTGGTCAGCGCACCGGTCCCTGACGGGCCGCAGGATAAAAAGGAGAAACGCACATGAGCATCTTCGACTACAAAAACGCCGTGGGCGGTGCCGGCAAGGCCCAGTACAGCGAGGCCATCACCCTGGCCTTGTATGCAGGCAATCCCACCGGCGAGGCCTTGCCGGGCACGTCCTGGCGACCCATCAGCGCCTCGCAGTTGGGCTATCAGGGCCACATCAGCGCCCAGGGCACCATTTCCGGCGAGCAGTCTTCGGTCAGCGACGCCCAGGTCGAGATCCTCGGCAAGTACGACGGCGCCGGGCAGTTGCTGTCCATCGGCATCAGCTTTCGCGGCACCGACAGCCTCAAGGACGGCCTCAACGACCTGCAGGCGGCCTTTGTCTCCGGCTTTGCCGACAACTACAGCCGCCTGGCCTTCGACAACCTGCTGGGCAAGGTCGCCGCCTTCGCCGCGGCCCAGGGCCTGAGCGGCAGCGATGTGCTGGTCACCGGGCACAGCCTGGGCGGGTTGGCCGTCAACAGCCTGGCGACCCTGAGCACGGAGCACTGGGGCGGCTTCTACCGGGACGCCCACTACCTGGCCTTCGCCTCGCCGACCCAGAGCGCCAGCGACAAGGTGCTGAACATCGGTTATGAAAACGACCCGGTGTTCCGTGCCCTGGATGGCACCCACTTCAACGCATCGTCCCTGGGCACCCATGACAAGCCACAGGAGTCGGCCACCAACAATATCGTCAGCTTTACCGATCACTATTCGTCGTTGTCCGGCAAGCTGGTGCCCCAGAGCATCCTCAACCCCTGGTCCTGGTCGGCCCATAGCGCGGTCGACTACGCCGCGGGGCTCAACCGCGTGATCAATTCGGACTTCTATGACCTGACCAGTCGCGATTCGACGGTGGTGGTTTCCAACCTGTCCGAGGACAAGCGCGACCAGGTCTGGGTCAAGGACCTGAATCTCTACGCCGACCAGCACAGCGGCAGCACCTTCATCATCGGCACCCAGAGCAACGACCTGCTGCACGGCGGCAAGGGCAACGATTACCTCGATGGCGGGGCCGGTGATGACCGTTTCCGCGACGACGGCGGCTACAACATCATCCATGGCGGTTCGGGTCATAACGTTTTGCAGCTGCAGCAGCCGCTGAAGAACTTCTCCATTGCCAATGACGGCGACGGCACTTTGTACGTCCGCGATGCCTACGGCGGCATCAGCATGACCCGGGATATCGGCGCCCTGGTCAGTCACGAGGCCGGGAGCTGGTGGCAACTGCTCGGCAAGGACGTCAGCTACAGCGTGACCGCCGACGGCTTGCAGAACGGCAACCAGTGGACCGCCTACAACCACTCCCTCAATGGCGATGCCTATGGCAATGCGCTGGTGGCCAGTGTCAATGGCGACTGGCTGTTCGGCCATGGCGGCGACGACCTGCTGAGCAGCGATAAGGCCAACGTGACCTTTGTCGGCGGTGCCGGCAACGACGTCATGTACTCCAGCGGAGGTGGCAGCAACACGTTCCTGTTCAGCGGCAACTTCGGCCTCGACCTGATCCACGGCTACCAGAGCAGCGACAAGCTGGTGTTCATGGGCGTGCCCGGCATCGATGCCCATTACGACTACAGCCAGCACCTGTCCCAGAGCGGCAACGACACCTTGCTCAAGGTGGGCGACTACTCGGTGACCCTGGTGGGCATCGGTATGGAGGGGCTCAACGGTTCAGGCATCGTGTTCGCCTGATTCAGCCTCGGCCGGGGGAGCGCAGGATTCGCTCCCCCGGGCTTTGCGGACCTTGAACCCAGAGAGAGTCGGGGTGGCTCCCCTGAAGTCGCCGGCAACATCCTGATCCGTCCTGGATGGACGATCGAACAACAACAAAAAACGAGAAGTCATCAACATGGATGTCAGATGTCATCAGTTCAACAGGCTGGCGGGCACCCTGTGCCTGGCGTTTGCCGCAGGCCTGCCGTTGACGGCCGCCCAACGCCGTTCGGCACACCGGCCAGTGGGGCGTTCCCGCCCCCATGCCATCGGCGCTCTGGCGCTAGCCATGGCACCTTTCCCTTATCTGAACAACCAGCAAGCCCAGCAGGTGCTGCCAAGCCCCGTGCGTCTGTGCTGCTGCCTTGGCGCGCCTGGGGTGTTGGTGAGCGACACAAGGGTGTCGGAGTCAATCTGCAATGGCGTTTCCACGACGTCATTCGAGCGGCGGGCAGGGAGCCTGCCAGGGCCATTTCGCAACACAACTAAGGAAGGTCGTAGTGAAGCAAGTCAAACGCAAGGATGGCGCTGTGCTGGGGCAGGAACGGGGATGGTTGACCCTGGCTCCGGCACTGTTGGGTTGGGTGGCGCTGCTGGGCACGGTCCAGGCGGCGCCCTATGTGGAGAACGGCCGCCGGGGCGACGCCGGCAGCTGGCGCAGCACCGAGTTCAAGGCCGATTGGGGCCTGGGGGCGATTCATGCCGACAGTGCCTATGCCGCCGGTTACAGCGGCAAGGGCGTCAAGCTGGGGATCTTCGACCAGCCGGTGTATGCCCAGCATCCGGAGTTCGCCAGCCCGGGCAAGGTGCTGACCCTGGTCACCAGCGGCACTCGCCAGTACACCGATCCCTATATTCCGGTGCAGGCCGGCGATGCCTTCGTCTATGACGGTCGCCCGTCGGTGGGCTCGGACGGCAAGCTGGGGTCCCACGGCACCCATGTCGGCGGGATCGCCGCCGGCAACCGCGACGGCGGGGCGATGCACGGGGTGGCCTTCGACGCCCAGATCATCAGCGCCGACAACGGCGATCCCGGCCCGGAGGACGGCATCATCCTCGGTAACGATGGTGCGGTGTACAAGGCCGGCTGGGACGGCCTGGTGGCCAGTGGCGCGCGGATCATCAACAACAGCTGGGGCATCGGCATTACCGATCGCTTCAGCCAGGGCGGGCGCGATCCGGCGTTCCCGCACTTCACCCTGGACGATGCCCGGGCGCAGTTCACGCAGATCCAGCCGTTGCTGGGCAGCTTGCCGGGCGGCGCCTACGACGGGGCGATCGCCGCAGCCCGCAGTGGGGTGCTGACGATTTTCGCCGCCGGCAACGATTACAACCTGAACAACCCCGACGCTATCGCCGGGCTGGCCTACTTCGTTCCGCAGATTGCCCCCAACTGGCTGACCGTGGCGGCGTTGCAGCAGAACCCCGATACCGGCAGCGCCGATCCCTATGTCATCAGTACCTTTTCTTCCCGCTGCGGCTACACCGCGAGCTTCTGCGTATCGGCCCCCGGCACCCGGATCTACAGCTCGGTGATCGGCGGCACCAGCCTGGAGAACATGACCCTGGGCTACGCCAACAAGAACGGCACGTCCATGGCTGCGCCCCATGCGGCTGGCGCCGCGGCGGTGCTGATGGAGCGTTTCCCCTACATGAGCGCGGCGCAGGTGGCCAGCGTCCTGCGCACCACGGCCACCGATCTGGGTGCCCCGGGCATCGATGCCTTGTACGGCTGGGGGATGATCGATCTGGGCAAGGGGATTCGCGGGCCCGGCATGCTGGTGACCGAAGCGGATATCCCTGAGGAGTTCCGTATCCAGGGCGGCTACGGTTCGACCCAGTTCGTCGCTGACCTGCCGGGCTATGGCGCGCTGCTGGATGCCGGCAAGCCGACCCAGCGGCGCTGCAATGACATCAGCTGCGTACTGGATATCTGGAGCAACGACATCAGTGGCCACGGCGGCCTGACCAAGCAGGGCGTCGGCACCCTGGTGCTCAGCGGCGCCAATACCTACGCCGGGCCGACCCTGGTCAATCAGGGGCGGCTGGCGGTCAACGGCTCGCTGCTGTCGGCGGTGACGGTGAACGCTGGTGGCATCCTCGGCGGCACGGGCCGCGTGGGCGCACTGACCGCCAACGCGGGCGCGATTGTGGCCCCGGGCAACTCCATCGGCACCTTGCATGTCAGCTCCGATGTGAACTTCCTCCCGGGTTCGACCTACGCGGTGGAGGTGTCCCCCAGCGGCAGCGACCGGATTGTCAGCGACGGCCAGGCCACCCTCGGCGGGGCCAGCCTGGCTCTGGAGCTGGAAAACCCGGGGTTGTCCCTCAATGCGCAACGGGTCCCGAGCCTGGTGGGGCGGCAGCTGGACATCCTGCAGGCCGCCAATGGCGTACAGGGCAGCTTCGGCCCGGTGCTGTCCAACTCGCTGTTTCTGGGGGGCAACCTCAATTACAGCGCCGGCGGTGTACAGCTGGCGGTGGCGCGCAATGCCACCTCGTTCAGCAGCATCGGCCTGAGCCCCAACCAGCGTTCGGTGGCCGATGCTGCCGAGCAACTGGGGGCGGGCAACCCGGTGTATGAAAGCCTGTTGCTGGCCGCCAGCGCGGCCAGTGCACAACAGGCCTTCGAGCAACTGTCCGGGGAAATTCATCCGGCCGTTGGCAGCCAGTTGCTCAATGACAACCGCTACCTGCGTGACGCGATGGGTGAGCGGCTACGCCAGCAGGGCGGGGACGCGGTGCCTACCGTCGAGGGCGGCGAGCAGGGGCTGTGGCTCAAGACCCTGGGCGCCTGGGGCAAGGCCGACGGCGGCCAGGATCGAGCCGGCTATACCAGCTCCATCGGCGGCCTGCTGGCCGGTGTCGACGGGCAAGTGGACCCGAGCACCCGCCTGGGCGTGTTCACCGGCTACAGCGACAGCTCGCTGAGCATGGGCGATGGCCGGCATTCTTCGGCCAGCATCGACAGCTACCACCTGGGTGCCTACGCCGGACGCGAGCTTGCACAACTGCGCCTGAGCCTGGGCGGTTCCTACAGCTGGCACCGCATCGCCACTCGGCGCGAGCTGCAATATGACGAGGTTGCCGATCGCCAGAAGAGCAAGCGTGATGCCCGCAGCCTGCAGCTGTTCGGCGAAGCGGCGTGGCACCTGGATCTGCAGCCCATGGCCCTGGAACCCTTTGCCAGCCTGGCCTATGTGCATGTGGACAACGAGCGTTTCAAGGAACACGGCGGCGCCACGGCACTCAAGGGCGATAGCGACAATCGCGAGGCCTGGCTCTCGACCTTGGGCATGCGCGCCGGCAAGCAGTTGCAGTTGTCTTCCGGGCAGACTGTGGAACTGTCCGCTACCCTCGGCTGGCAGCACAATCTGAGCGCCACCGGCGCCGACCAGCATCTGGCGTTTGCCGACGGTGGACAAAGCTACAAGGTGCAGAGCCTGTCACTGGACCGCGATGCGGCGGTCGTCGGTGCACGGGCGGGCATTGCCCTGGGCCGACAGACCCGGGTCAATCTGGATTACAACGGGTTGCTGGGCAGCCGTGACCGGAACCATGGGGTCGGCTTGACCCTGGACTGGACTTTCTAAGACCCAGGCAACGGATGTGCAAGGTGTTGTACAGGTCCTCCAGGCCCGGAAACGGGGCCTGCGAGGGCCTGAGCTTTCTCTGACAATTCCAACAATAGAGAGGCAATACCATGGGTGTGTTTGACTACAAGAACTTCACCGCAGCCGACTCCAAAGCGCTGTTTTCCGATGCGCTGGCGATCACGCTGTATTCCTATCACAACCTCGACAACGGCTTTGCCGTGGGTTACCAGCACAACGGCTTCGGCCTTGGCCTGCCGGCGACCCTGATCACCGCGCTGATCGGCAGCAGCGATTCCCAGGGCGTCATCCCCGGCATTCCCTGGAACCCGGATTCGGAGCAGGCCGCCAAGGACGCGTTGCACCAGGCCGGGTGGTCCACCCTCAGTGCCCAGCAACTGGGCTACAGCGGCAAGGTGGATGCCCGGGGCACCTTCTTCGGCGAGAAGGACGGCTACGGCACGGCCCAGGTGGAGATCCTCGGCAAGTACGATGCCCAGGGCCACCTGAGTTCCATCGGCATCGCCTTTCGCGGCACCAGCGGCCCCCGGGAATCGGTGATCGGCGACACCATCGGTGATGTCATCAGTGACCTGCTGGCCGCCCTGGGACCCAAGGACTATGCGAAGAACTACGCCGGTGAGGCCTTCGGCAAACTGTTCGCCGATGTGGCGGCTTTTGCCCAGGCCAATGGCCTGTCGGGCAAGGACATCCTGGTCAGTGGCCACAGCCTGGGCGGGCTGGGGGTCAACAGCCTGGCGGACCTGAGCAGCGAACGCTGGTCCGGGTTCTACAAGGATGCCAACTACATCGCCTATGCCTCGCCGACCCAGAGCACCAGCGACAAGGTGTTGAACATCGGTTATGAAAACGACCCGGTGTTCCGCGCCCTGGACGGTTACAACTTCAACCTGTCGTCCCTGGGTGTGCACGACGCCCAGCAGGACTCGGCCACCAACAACATCGTCAACTTCAACGACCATTACGCCTCGACCCTGTGGAACGCGCTGCCGTTCTCGATCCTCAACATCCCCACCTGGATTTCTCACTTGCCCACCGGCTACGGCGATGGCCTGACCCGGGTGCTGCAGTCGCAGTTCTATGACTTCACCAGCAAGGACTCCACCATTGTCGTGGCCAACCTGTCGGACCCGGCCCGGGGTAGCACCTGGGTCCAGGATCTGAACCGCAACGCCGATACCCACAAGGGCAGCACCTTCATCATTGGCAGCGACGGCAACGACCTGATCCAGGGCGGTGGCGGCAACGATTACCTGGAAGGCCGCGACGGCAACGACACCTTCCGCGATGACGGCGGCTACAACATCATCCTCGGCGGCAAGGGCAGCAACACCCTGGACCTGCAGCACTCGGTGAAGGACTACAGCTTCGCCAGCGACGGCGCCGGGACCCTGTACGTGCGCGACGCCAGCGGCGGGATCAGCATGACCCGCGACATCGGCGCCATTCAGAGCAAGGAGCCGGGGTTTCTCTGGGGCCTGTTCAAGGATGATGTGTTCCACCAGGTCACCGACCAGGGGTTGAAGGTGGGCAGCCAACTGACCCAGTACGCGTCTTCGGTGAAGGGGGACGGCGGCGACAACCTGCTCAAGGCCCATGCCGGCGGCGATTGGCTGTTCGGCCTGGACGGCAACGATCACTTGATCGGCGGCAAGGGCAACGATGTCTTCGTCGGTGGCGCCGGCAATGACCTGATGGAGTCGGGTGGGGGCAACAACACCTTCCTGTTCACCGGTCATTTCGGCCAGGACCGCATCCTCGGCTACCAGAGTGGCGACAAGCTGGTGTTCATGGGGGTGAGCGGCGTGCTGCCGGACCAGGACTATCGGGCCCACGCCAGTAGCAGCGGCAATGACACCGTGCTGACCTTCGGCCATGACTCGGTGACCCTGGTGGGCGTCAGCCTCGCGCACCTCAACGGCTCGGGCATCACCCTCGCCTGATGGACCCGCAGCGTGGGGCTCGCAACGGGCTCCGCGCTGACTTGGCAAGAAAATCGTGACCTGTTGGTCGATTGGCGACTCAAATACTTGTAAAACCCAAGCCTGGTCATGCGTTACCCAAGGTATTGAGCAGTAATCGATTCAAGGAAAAGGCAGGAGAGTGTTGACAGTGAGTAATAGCAAGAGGTGTGCGGGCGGACTGGTGCTGGCCCTGTGGGCGCTCATGGCATCGGCCGAAGAGCTGCCTCAGAGCTCGATTCTGAAACGTTACGGAGTGACCCCGGATCAATTGCCGGCCGGCCAGCCGGCGCCAGCCGAGAAGCAGGAGCCAACACCCAGTCGCTTCAATCTGCAGCCGGAGCAACCCATTGCAAATTTCCGTCTGGGGGACGGCAAGGCGCCAGAAAGCACGGGCAACATCAGTATCGATAACGCCGAAGCCCGGGAGCGGCAGCGCTGCCAGCAAGTGCGTGACGAGATGTCAAAGCGCGGCAAGCCCCTGGGGATTGTCTGCGAACCGGGGCAGGGACCCTTTCCCTGGTCGCACTGAGGTGCACGGCTGAATCATTGTTCCTGGCGAACGGTGGCCACATCGTCCGCCTTGACCCGGATGGTCTTGCCGGAAATGTCCTGGAATTCGTAGAAGCCATCAGCAGTCTTGGTCTTGGGCTGGTCCCGGGTCAGGTACTGGGTACCGTTCTGCAAGGTCACCACGGTGGGTGAGGCGCAGCCGGTCAGGGCCAGGGCGGCGACACTGGCCAGGAGCAATCCCAGGTTCTTCACATTCATATAGACCTCTTATCGGTAGGGGTATCCGTGTTGCGCCGGACACTATAAGCATGGCCCCTTGGTGTCGTGAAGACGACGAAAGTTCGCCTGGGCACTGGAAAAATCTTCTTCCCGCCATTTATCCAATAGTGTTTGCCAGACCGGGTCGTCGGCTGTTATCTGTACGCATAACCAGTATTAGTCCAGCCGTGGCGCCTTCGTTCAGTGACTTCCAATCCCCTCGAGAACCCCTTTTATTACCTGCACAACTTCCAGCAAGTCCTGAACTGGCTGGAGCTGCGCTATGCCGATGTGCTGCGCGATGAAGAGCAGCGTTTCATCAGCGATTTCGCGCAGTTGCCCCAGCCCTCCCAGGCCTTGCTGGTGCGCATGGTGATGCGCAAGGGGCGGCATTTTCGCCTCGGCAAGTTGCGTTACCCGGAGATCGGCGACAGCGCCCGGGCCCTGCAGCCGCTGCTGGCGTTGGGCTGGGTCGATGAGCAGGCACCCTTGGCCCTGGACGAGTTGTTCGGCCTGTTGCAAAAGGCCGAGATCCTGCAGTGCTTCAGTGACCAGGGGCTGGTGGCCAAGGCCAAGAAGAACCAGTGGCTGGAGACCCTGCAGGCGCTGTACCCGCAACCCCGGGCGTTCGGCCAATGGTGCCCGGCACTGGCGGACCGGCTGCTGAGCCTGACGGTCATGCCGTTGTGCGATCGCCTGCGCTTGATGTTCTTCGGCAATCTCTACCAGGACTGGTCGGAATTCGTGCTGGCGGACCTGGGGATCTACAGCTACGAAAAGGTCGAGATCAGTGCCGATGCCCGTGGCTTGCGCAGCCGTGACGATGTGGACGGCTTCATCTACCTGCACCAGTGTCAGGAAGCCTTCGAGGCCGGGGAGGAGGTGGACGCGGTGCTCGCGCGCATCGCGGCGTTCAGCACCGCCAACCCCTGGCTGGAGAAACGCCGCGGCAAGCTGTTGTTCCAGCTGGGGCAGCATTGCGAGCGGTTGACGGACTGGCGGCAGGCCCGGGAGATCTACCAGCAATGTGCCTACCCCGGTGCTCGCCTGCGGTTGATCCGGGTCCTGGAGCTCAGTGCCGAGTATCAGGCGGCGCTGGCGCTGGCCGAGCAGGCTGCGGCGGCGCCCCAGAGCGCCGCCGAGGCCCAGCAGCTGCTGCGGGTCATGCCCCGGCTGCGGCGCAAGCTGGGTGGCCCGCCAGCGCCTCGGACGGTCAGCCGCGAGGTGGCGCGACTGGATCTGTGCCTGCCCCGTGACGCCGATGGGCTGGCGGTGGAACTGCATGTCCAGGCCCATCTGCAGCAGCCCCAGGCGCCGGTGCACTACGTGGAAAACAGCCTGATCAATTCGCTGTTCGGGTTGCTGTGCTGGCCGGCGATCTTCGCCCCCTTGCCCGGGGCGTTCTTCCACCCGTTCCAGCGCGGGCCGGTGGATCTGCTGAGCGAGGACTTTCATCAGCGGCGCAGCGATCTGTTCCAGGCCTGCCTGGAGGAGCTGGACGATGGTCGCTACCGGGACAGCATCCGCCAGCGGTTTGTCGACAAGTGGGGCCTGCAGTCGCCCTTCGTGTTCTGGGGGGCCTTGACCGAGGAGTTGCTGGAGCAGGCCCTCGACTGCCTGCCGGCCGAGCACCTGAAACACTGGTTTGAGCGCCTGTTGCTGGACATCAAGGCCAACCGGGCCGGTATGCCGGACCTGATCCAGTTCTGGCCCGAGGCCAGGACCTACCGGATGATCGAGGTCAAGGGCCCGGGCGACCGCCTGCAGGACAACCAGCTGCGCTGGCTGGACTTCTGCCAGGAGCACCGGATGCCGGTGGCGGTGTGCTATGTGCAATGGCAGGACCTGTCGACGTGAGCTACCGCATTGCGGTGCGCGCCTTGTGCGAGTTCAGTGCCAAGAGCGGCGACCTGGATCTGCGTTTCACCCCATCGCCTACCGCCCTGGAGGGAATAGTCGGGCACCGCACCGTGGCCTCCCGACGCAATCCTGGCTACCAGAGCGAAGTGGCCCTGGAGGGTCAATACGGCGAGTTGCTGGTCAAGGGCCGGGCGGACGGTTATGACCCGGCGCAGAACCTCCTGGAGGAGATCAAGACCTATCGGGGCGACCTGGCGCGCATGCCCGACAACCACCGGCAACTGCACTGGGCCCAGGCCAAGGTCTATGGCTGGCTGTTGTGCCAGAGCCTGCAGCTGCCGAGTATCCGGGTCTCGCTGGTGTATTTCGACATCCTCAGCGAGCAGGAAACCGCCCTGGTGGAGGAGCACAGTGCCGAGGCATTGCAGGAGTTCTTCAATCGGCAGTGCGCGGTGTTCCTGGAGTGGGCGCAGCAGGAAATGCGCCACCGCGAGGCCCGTGACCAGGCCACTGGGGCCCTGGTTTTTCCCCATGGCGAGTTCCGCCCTGGCCAGCGGCACCTGGCGGAATCGGTGTACAAGGCGGTCAGCACTGGCCGTTGCCTGCTGGCCCAGGCGCCCACCGGTATCGGCAAGACCCTGGGCACGATCTTTCCCATGCTCAAGGCCATGGCCCCGCAGCAACTGGACAAGTTGCTGTTTCTCACCGCCAAGACCCCGGGGCGGCAGTTGGCGCTGGATGCAGCCCGGGTGCTGTTCGCCAGCCAGTCCCAACTGCCGTTGCGGGTCCTGGAACTGGTGGCCCGGGACAAGGCCTGCGAACACCTGGACAAGGCTTGCCACGGCGAGTCCTGCCCGCTGGCCAAGGGGTTCTACCAGCGCCTGCCCGCGGCGCGTCAGGCGGCCAGCCAGGTGCCGATGCTGGATCGCCAGGCGCTGCGCGAGGTGGCCCTGGCGCATCAGGTCTGTCCTTACTACCTGAGTCAGGAGATGGCCCGCTGGAGCGATCTGGTGGTGGCCGACTACAACTATTATTTCGATTTCAGCGCCTTGCTGTTCAGCCTGGCCCAGGCCAATCAATGGCAAGTGGCGGTGCTGGTGGACGAGGCCCATAACCTGGTGGAGCGCGGGCGTGGCATGTACAGCGCCAGCCTGGATCAACAAACGCTGGCCAGCGTGCGCAGCACTGCGCCCCAGGCGCTGAAAAGTTCGTTGCAACGGCTCAACCGCGAATGGAACGCCTTGCACAAGGAACAGCTCGCGCCATACCAGGCCTATGACCAACTCCCGACGGCCTTGCTCAGGGTGCTGGCCTTGTGTGTCGCGGCCCTGGGGGACTACTTCAACGAGCAGCCTCAGGGCCTGGACGTTGGTTTGCAGGGGCTGTATTTCGAACTGCTGCAATTTGCCCGGGTGGCGGAGCTGTTCGATGAACAGCAGTTCATCTTCGATATCAGCAAGCGCTCCCTGAGTGCCAGGCGCAGCCTGTCGCGGCTGAGCCTGCGCAACGTGGTGCCGGCGCCGCTACTCGGGCCGCGACTGACGGCGGCCCGCAGCACAGTGCTGTTTTCCGCCACCCTCAACCCGCAGCATTACTACCGCGACCTGCTGGGATTGCCCCAGACCACGGTGTGGCTGGACGTGGAGTCGCCGTTTGCCGCCGCGCAGCTGGACGTGCATATCGTCAGCCGCATCTCCACCCGCTATGTGCATCGACAGGCGTCCCTGGCGCCCATCGTCGAACTGTTGGCCCAGCAGTTCGCTGCGCGGCCGGGCAACTACCTGGCGTTCTTCAGCAGCTTCGATTACCTGCAGCAAGTGGCCGAGCTGTTGGCTCGCGAGCACCCGCAGATTCCGCTGTGGTTGCAGTCCAGGGGCATGGATGAAGCGTCGCGCCTGGGCTTTCTCCAGCAGTTTCGCGCAGAGGGGCAGGGCATCGGGTTCGCCGTGCTCGGCGGGGCTTTCGGCGAGGGCATCGACTTGCCGGGCTCAAAACTCATTGGCGCCTTTGTCGCCACCCTCGGGCTGCCTCAGCTCAACCCGTTGAACGAGCAGATGAAACAACGCATGGCCCGGCTGTTCGGCTCCGGGTACGACTACACCTACCTCTATCCCGGACTGCAGAAAGTGGTGCAAGCGGCAGGGCGGGTGATTCGCAGCCAGGCCGATCGGGGCGTGTTGATGTTGATCGACGATCGCTTTGCTGAGCCCAGGGTGCGGCAGTTGTTGCCAAGCTGGTGGGCCGTGGACGCCCAAGACCCGGCGTCGGCTGGTGAGATTTCGAGGTGATAGCGCGGAGCTGAAGCCGCTTGCCCCCGGCGTTTGTGCGCCGGGGGCGAGGGTCACTGGCCCTGGCGGACCCGGACGAAGCGCCGCAGGGTCTGGCCTGGCCCGGTGCTGAAGCGGGTTGGCCGGGGTTGGCCTTCATCGGCGGCGATGAACACGAAGTCGTCCTCAGTCAGCTCATAGCTGGCGGGCAAGGGCTTGCCCGCATCCGCGCCGATGGAGTCGATCCAGGTGATCGACTTGGGGGTGGTGCTGCTGTCGAGGGTGAAGCTTCCGGCCAGCAGCACGTCTCCCGCCACCGTCAGCACGCGAAACTGATCACCTTCGATCAGGGTCAGGGCTCCGGGCGCACTGTGCTCGTCCGGCGGATTCAGCACGCCGCTGTCCTCCATTGAGATTTGCTCCCAGGCTCCCTGCAGGCGTTGAAGTTCCAGCGAGTCGTTGTTCCTTGCTGATGATGCAGTATCCATTGTCGATCAATTCCTTGTGGGGGCGTTCAGTTGAAGATATTGCGGCCTATGCAGTAGGTCAGCAGGTCCTGGTCGCTCTGTACCTCCAGCTTGCGCATGGCGGAGATCTTCTGGGCACTGATGGTCTTGGAGCTGCGGTTCTGGCTGCGGGCGATGTCGCTGACGCTTTTGCCGGACACGAACAGGCGGAGGATTTCGAACTCCTTGGGCGACAGGGTGGAGATGCGCTCATCGATCGCCACATTGGATTCCATCACCGAGTTGGAAGCCGGCTCCAGACTGCGGTAGACGCCTTTTTGCGCGATGGCCTTGAGGGCGGTCTGGATCTCTTCGTGCAGCTGGCTTTTCTGGATGACCCCAACCACGCCCAACTCGTGCAGGCGGGTGAGGATCAGTTGGTTGGAAATCATGGTGAGGATCAGGATCTGCAGGTGCGGAAAGTTACGCTTGAGGTATTCCACCAGCTTCAGGCCATCACCGTAGGGTGAGTCTCCAGGCATGTTGTAGTCGGTGATCACGATGTCCACCTGTTTGGCTTCCAATTGCTGGATCAGGCCTTTGGAACACACCGCTTCACCGACGATTTCGAAACGTTCGTCGCGCTCCATCAACTCGCGTACGCCCAGCAAGACAATAGGGTGATCGTCAGCAATGACTACTTTCAGTTTTTCCATGGCAAACACACCCGTGTAATACGCAAATGAGTAAAGAAACATGAGACTGACGGTACATTAAACCCTGCCACCCATTATTCAAGGGGCAACAGGAGTTCCGACAAGTGCTGCATCAGTTGCCTGACTTGAGCTACCAGTGTCGGGCTCAGGGTGTTTTCCAGTAATTGGCACTCCAGTTCGGCGCAGGCCCTGGCCAGCGCCCCGGCCTGCACCGCCCCCATGGCCCCGGCAATACTGTGCAGACGCTCGGCCGCCGCCTTGCCGGAGCCGGTTTCCAGGGCTTTGGCCAGCCGTTGCAGGTCATCGTGCATGGTGCTGAGAAACAGCGGTCGCATCCGCTCCGAGACCTGAATACGGTCTCTGACGGGGTGGGGTGACACGGGCCGGTTTTCGCTTCGCAACCCAGGTCTGGCGGCGAGCGGGGCGCTTTTGCCGGGCACCTGGCAGAGTTTCGACAATTGCCCCCGCAGGGTCTGCAGGCTCATGGGCTTGACGATCCAGCTGTTCATTCCGGTAGCCAGGCAACGGCGGCCTTCCTCGCGCAAGGCATTGGCAGTGACGCCGATGATCGGCAGTTCCGGCTCCCTCAGACGCAACTCTCTGGCCAGGTCGTAGCCGTTCATGACCGGCATGTTGACGTCGGTCAAGGCGATGTCGAACCGTTGCGGCAGCCACTGTTCCAGGGCTTGCTCACCATTGGCCGCCAGGGTTACCTGGCAACCCAGGGCCTCCAGCTGCTCCTTGATGATGGCCTGGTTGATGGGGTTGTCTTCCGCCACCAGGATGTTCAGGTTCAGGCATTGCAAGGTGTCGGGTTCGCGCTGTGCCAGATGCAGCGGCTGTCCCTGGCGGGCCAGCGCTGCGGCCTGGGCGATGGCACGAATGTCGTGGGCGTCGACCTCCCAGTGCGCCGGCTGCAAGCTGCTGCTGTGCCAACGACCGCTGGAACTGGCACTGACGCAGGGGCCGGGCCAGGTGGGCTGGGCGTCCCGGGGCAGCATGTCGATCAGGACGCTGCTCTGGGGGTTGTCATCCCAGCTGGTGGGCAGCGGATAGGCCTGGACCCCCAGGCGGTTGAGCCAGTCGCACGTGCTTTTCATCAGTTCCGGCACCGGTGCGCGGACATACACAGGTGGTCCTTCGGGCAGTGGCTCGGCTCCCGACAAGGTCCCCGGCAGGCGTTGCAGGGTCAGGCGCAGGGAAAAGCTGCTGCCCAGCCCTGGCTCGCTGATGACCTGCATCTGCCCACCCATCATGTCGCTCAGGCGCTGGCAGATCGTCAGACCCAGCCCGGCCCCGGCTTCGCTGGAAGCGTCGCGGACCTGATAGAAGGGGTCGAACAACTGGGGTTGCTGCAAGGCCGAGATGCCAATCCCGGTATCGGTGACTTGCCATTCGATGCTGGCCTGGCGCACGTCCTGCTCCAGCACCCGGACGCGCAGTACCACCCGGCCGCAATCGGTGAACTTGATCGCATTGCTCAGCAGGTTGCTGAGAATCTGCTGGATACGGTTGGCGTCCCCCAGCATCAGGTCCGGCAGGCTCGGGTCGATGCAGGCGTAGAACAGCAGCCCGCGGCGTTCGGCAAAGGCGGCGTAGGCGTGCAAGGCATCTTCTACCAAGTCCAGGGGGCAGAACGCCTCCGGGTCGATGCTCATCTGCCCGGATTCGATCTTGGAGACGTCGAGAACGTCGCTGATCAGTTGGAACAAGGTGCTGGAGGAGCGCTGGATGGTTTGCAGGTAATCGCTCTGGCGCGGATCCAGTTGGGTCATGCCCAGCAGTTCAAGGGTGCCGAGCATGCCATAGAGCGGGGTACGGATCTCGTGGCTCATGGTGGCGAGGAACAGGGTCTTGGCTTCGTTGGCCGCGTCCGCCGAACGTCTGGCCTGTTCCAGTACCTGGGCGTCCTCGACATGCTGGGTGACGTCGTTGAAGGTGCAGAGCAGCACCTCCTGGCCCTGGTAGCGGGTCGAGACCAGGCCAACCTGCAAATGGCGTCCGTCGACATCGAGGCTGGTCTCGTCGTTGTCCATCAAGCGCTGGTCCTGCTGCAGCAGGGCCAGCAGTTTTGTCGTGCCTTGCCATTGTTCGGCCTGACGATTTTCCAGCAGCACTTTGAAGTCTTCCCGACGCACCACACACAGGCCCGTGGGCGCGGTGTCGAGTACCACCCGGCTGAAGGCCTCACTCTCGGCAATGCTCTGGTGCGCCAGTTGCGCCGGCGTCACTACCTTGTTGCGATACCAGCGACTGGCGGCCCAGCCGCTGAAGAACGCGCCCAGGGCCAGGGTCAGCAGGCCTGCCAGGGTCCACAGGGCGTAGCCGAAGTAGCTCTTGTAGCTGATGCTGTAGATCCCGGTCCAGAGCGCCGGGGTGTGGCTCGTCACCTTGAAGACCATCCCTTGCCAGCCGAAGTTGAGGCCCTCATGCAGGGCGTCGGCACGGACGTGGGAGCCGGTGAGGATGCTGCCGGAAGGTTCGATCAGGGTGAAGTCGTCATAGATCGACCAGTTCATGAGGCGCTCGATGTTATTGACATCGTCCAGGTTCAGCAGCGAGGCGACCACCATCGACTCGTGCGTGCCCTGGGTGCGCAACTGTTGCGGCCCTGCATGCAGGCTGATGTAGGCCAGCAGCTTGGGGGAAACCTGCGCCGAGGCCGGCACATTGTATGTTTCCCAGTAGACCTGATTGTTCGGAGGGTCGTTGTTCTTCACTGCCAGGTGCCGCAGGACCCTATCCACCACGCTGCTGTAGGGCATGTCGCTGTTCCAGGGAGTGCCGCGGGTGTGCCGCGCCGCGGGAACGCTGATGTCGAAGTTGCCGAAGGTGTTGAAGAGGAAGGTGCGTGGTGCTTGATAGTGCGAGGTGGACCAGAAGGCACCGTAGAACGTCGACAGGTGCATGCCCAGGGCGAACACCTTGGGCAGCTCGCTGGCGGCCAGTTGCTGGTGATTGAAGTTCAGGCTGAAAGGCGTCGAATAGGGCGCTTGTTGCCCTTCGTAAGCGGTTTCTCCCTCGCTGGGCAGGGGCTGCTGCAGATACTGCGCAGTGGGTTCGTCGGCCAGCAATGCCTGTATGGACGGGTGGCTGGCCAGGCGCCGGAGGAACAGCTCTTGTTCCTGGATGTTTTCCATCAGTCCGGTGAAATGCAGCTTTACCGTGCTGTCCTGTTCATTGATCAGGCGTTGGGCGGCCCAGTAGAGAAGGGTGAACAGCAGCAGCGCCAGGCCCGCGAGAATCAACAGACCCTTGTTCAACCGGATCGAGCTTCGACTGAGACTCTCCAGGAAGGTGTCGCGGTATTTCATCACTGAATTCCCAAATGCATATAAGGGCCTCGATTCCGAGATTCCTCTCTCTGAAGCAAGGCCGTCAGCGATGAGTGAAGGTTGCGTGGGTGAGCAAAGGGCTCATCGGCTAGTACAGGGTCGCTGGTCCGTCTTGGGCCAGTAGTTGTTGAAACTGTTGCGAGGACACCGCGTGGGAAATCAGGAAGCCCTGCACCTGGGTGCAGTCGATTTTGCGCAGCAGGGCCAGTTCCTGTGCGCTCTCCACGCCCTCGGCGACCACTGTCAGGCCCAGTTGGCGGCCCAGCGCAATGATGCTGGTCAGGGCCTGGGCGATTTCCTCGTTGTTGTGGCAGCCCTGGACCAAGGCCCGATCGATCTTCAGCTCGGTAAAGGGCGTCGACACCAGATTCATGTAGGAGCTGTAGCCCTTGCCGAAATCGTCCTGGGACAGGCCGAAGCCCTTGATGCGCAGGCGGCACGCACCGGCGTAAAAGTTGCTGATGTGTTCCGGAGTGGAGCACTCCATCAGCTCGAAGCAGATCTTGCCGGGTATGCCCTGGCGCTGGATCACGAAGTCATGCAGTCGATCGGCCAGGTCGGAGCTGTTGAGCAGGTGGGTTGGCAGATTGATCGACACCGGAATGTCATAGCCGTCTTCCCGCCAGCGCACCTGAGCTTCCAGAGCCTGTTCGAGGATCAGCCACAACAGCTCCTCTTCGAGTCCCGCCTCGGTGAGTTCCGGTAGAAAGTCGCAGGGCAACAGCATGCCGTGTTGCGGGTGCATCCAGCGCACCAGCGCCTCGGCGGCGACGATGCGGCCGTTGTTCAGGGCTTTCTTGGGCTGGAACCAGGCTTGAATCTGCGAATTGCGCAGGGCGTGTTGCAGGGTCTCAGTGCTGCACTCGACCCAGATCGCTGGCGGCGGCTCGCTGCTGATCAGCTCCGGTAGCTGCGCGGTGAGGCTGCGCAGTGCCGCCAGGCTCACGGGTTTGGAAATCAAGCCTATGACCCGCAGGCCCAGGTTTCGAGCCACCAGGCTGGCGCCCATCAACATGCGCCTGGAGGAGGCACTCATGATTGCCAGGGCCGGGCGTACGCGGTGCTTGGCCAGGCCCTGGATGAACTGCACACCGTCCATGCCAGGCATCAGCAGATCTGTCAGTACCAGATCGAAATGCCGTTGCTTGAGACGCTCGAGAGCCTCGGAACCGTTGCTCGCGACCTCCAGCTGGTAAGGCCCCAGCTCGTTGAACAAGTGTTGCAGGTACATGTACTGAAACGGCTGATCTTCGACGATCAAAATGCTACAGGACTTCATGAGGGGCTCTTTCATAGGGCGCCAGATAGTTGAACAACGCTCTTAGTGCAAAGGGCTTGACCAGGCAGTGGTTCATCCCGGCTGCAAGACAGAGCTCTTCTTCTCCGCGCATTGCATTGGCCGTCGCCCCGATGATCGGGATCGAACAGCCTTGACGTCGAAGCTCCTTGGCCAGTTCATAGCCGTTGAGCTTCGGCATGTTCACATCAGTCAACACCACGTCGAAGTGCCCGTTTCTCCAGATGGACAAGGCATCTTCTCCGTTCGAGGCCAGTTCCACGCTGCAGCCCAGCTCCTCCAACTGGTCCTTGAGGATCAACTGGTTGATCACGTTGTCTTCGGCCACCAGCACATGCAGGCTGAGTTTTTTCAGTTCGCGGCTGTCGGTATGTTCCTCGCTCTGGGCCACCCAGACGCCCTGTGCCTGGCTCACCGCCTGGTGGATCGCCCGCAGGTTGTTGGTGTTCACCTGCCAGCTGCCGCCACGGATCCGCGGTTCGTTGTGGCCGTCACCACTGGCGAGCACCAGAGGGCCCTGCCAATCGGGCTCCAGGCGATGTTCGACGATCCCCGGGTGCAGCTCGATCAGCACGTTGCCGCGGCTGCGATCCGACTGCGTGGGCAGGCTGAACTGGGCCCGGGCGCCCCAGCGCCGTAACCACCCGGCCACGGATTCCGCCAGTTCGCGGACCGGGGACACCACATAGATCATCTCCGGCAAAAGCGGACTGATCAGCGGGGTGTGGGACACCATGGGGCAGGCTTCCAGGGGCAGGGTGAGGGTAAAGCTGCTGCCCAGCCCGAGTTCGCTGACCATGCGGATGTTGCCGTTCATCAACTGCGTCAGGCGCTGGCAGATCGGCAGGCCCAGGCCCGTGCCGGCGATGACATTGGTGTTGCCTTCGGTCTGGTAGAAGGGTTCGAAGATCAGCGCCTGGTCGTCCTGGGCGATGCCGCGGCCAGTGTCAGATACCTGCCAGAGGATGTTGCTGCGTTCGCCGTCACGACTGTCCACCCGGACTCGCAGGACGATACGTCCTGAGTCGGTAAACTTGACCGCGTTGTTCAGCAGGTTGCTGAGGATCTGGCGGATCCGTGTGACATCACCAAGAAGAATTTCCGGCAACTGCGGGTCCACGCAAGCATAGAACTGCAGTCCCTTGGCGTGGGCGGCAGCGGCATAGCCCTGGATGATCTCGTGCACCAGATCCAGGGAGGAGAATTCACTGAGTTCCAGGGCCAACTGCCCGGCCTCGATCTTGGACACATCCAGCACGTCGCAAATCAGTTGCAGCAGAGTGCCGGAGGAGCCTTCGATGGCCCGCAGGTAATCCTTCTGCTGGTTGTCCAGGTGGGTTCGGGAGAGCAGCTCAAGGGTGCCGAGCACGCCGTACAGCGGTGTGCGGATTTCGTGGCTCATGGTGGCCAGGAACAGCGTCTTGGCTTCGTTGGCGGTATCGGCCAGGCGTTTGGCTTCTTCCAGGGCCGCTTCGATCTGCTTGCGTGCGCTGATATCGCTGAAGGCACAGAACAGCACGTCCTCGCCGTTGTAGCGGGTCGGTGCCGAGCTGAGATAGAGATGGCGGCCATCGGCGGTTTCAAAGTAATCCGAACTATTGGGGCGGTTGGGATCGAAGGCCTGTTCGATCCAGCCGGCACAGAGTTGATCGCGCTCGGTGCCATTGCCCAGCCATTGCTGAGACAGGGTGTTCTCCAGCACCACCCGGCCATCGCTGCGACGCAGCACGCACAGGGCTACCGGAGCGATCTGGATCACGTCGCGACTGAAAGCTTCGCTTTCGATCAAGGCTTGGATCCGGTCCAGCGCTGGAGCGATCAGGCGCACCTCGACCCAGTGGGTCAAGAAACCGATCAGTGCCATGCCGAACAGGCTGATGAGCAAGGCTACAAACAATTGCGGCCAAAGACTCTTGAGCAGATTGTGCAAGTCGAAGGAGTACACCAGTTGCCAGTCCGATGACCCCAGTTGCTTGCGGATCACCAGATGGTCGGGCCACCAGCGGCCGCCGAGAAAGCCGAAGAAGCTGCCGCCCTTGACCTGCTGCACGTCCTCGCTCAGTTGTGCGCTGGGGGTGCTGCTGAAAATCAGCCCGCCGTGGGAATTGAACATCATGAAATCCCCGGCGCTCTGGTCACTGAGGGCCGCGGAGACACTCTTGCCGTCCATCTCCAGGCCCAGCCAGCCAGAGTTGGCGTAGCGCTCGTCAAGGCGGGTGAAAATGTACAACTGGGCAGTGCCCGAGGAGTGATCCATCAACCACAACTCTTCACCCGGCGGGACTTCGGAGAACTTCAGCGTGGCCAATTTGGCCAGCAGCGGTCCGGGCAGATACGCCGATTCAGGCTGGGTACTGAACAGCCGTTGCACTTGGGATTGTTCGCCGCCGGGGACATACAGCAGGTTCAACTGTTTGCTTTTGAGATAGTCGCGCATGCGTTTGGTAAGCCAGATCCCCCATTGGTTTCCCTCCGGCCCACCCAGATGCAAGTGGATTTCCTCCGCCGGGTCGGCACTGGGCTCGTAGGCCTCGTTCTGCCGGGATTTGTGTACGGCGGACAGGCTCAGGCTTTCCAGCAGGGCTTCACGACTGGTGAAGAAAGTCTGGGCTTCGGCAATGGCGCTGCTCATGTAGCTGCGCCGTTGTGACAACTCGTTGCTGATACTTGAACGCAAGAAGTTGTAAACGGCACCCAGCAGGCCGATCAAAAAAATCAGCGCCACGACACGAAGCAGCCGACGGGCTGCTTCAGGACTGGAAAAAAGGGGATTGATCTGATGCAGGTAGCTTTTTAATCTCATCCGCCAACTGTAATTGTGGGGCATGCCAACCAGGGATCAGACAATTCTTAAATAGCTGGGTACAAAGTAGCTTTGTGGTGTTTATGTTTATCTGGAACTTAGTTGTTTGTCTGAAACAGCAACTTTCCGATCAGCCATTTTCTTGCAACTAGTCTTTTGTAACTTTTCCTGAAATCGAGAGTTTCTTATTCCGTTACAGCGGTTTCAGACCATCTCCAGGTGCTGTTTACGCCGGGGCGGAGTAAACACTTGATCCAGGGCTTGCAGGTCCTGGGGTTCCAGTTGCAGTTCACCGGCCTGGGCGTTGAGCCGCAGGTGCGCCGGGCGCACTGCCTTGGGAATCACCAGCACCTGGTCCTGGCGCAGTAACCAGGCCAGGGCTACCTGGGCTGAGGTAACCCCGTGGTTCCGGGCAATCTGCTGCAATACCGGTTTGGCCAGCAAGGCGCCGCCCTGGCCGATCGGGCAATAGGCCATAAGCGGCATCCGTCGGTGTTGGCAGGCGGGCAACAGGTCGAACTCGATACCCCGCGACTCCAGGTTGTACAGCACTTGATTGGTGGCGCAGGCCGGTGCGTCCAGTTCCTCCAGGTCAGCCACGTCGAAGTTGGAGACCCCCCAACGGCGAATTTTGCCGGCTTCGCGCAGCCGTTCGAAGGCTTCGACGGTTTCCGCCAGCGGATACTGTCCGCGCCAGTGCAGCAGGTACAGGTCGATGACCTCGGTACCCAGGCGTTGCAGGCTGCGTTCGCAGGCCAAAGGCAGGCCCTTGCGACTGGCATTGTGGGGATACACCTTGCTCACCAGGAACACCTGATCGCGGCGCCCGGCAATGGCCTGGCCGACCACCTCCTCGGCGCCGCCTTCGCCGTACATCTCCGCGGTGTCGATCAGGGTCATGCCCAGCTCGATTCCGCTGCGCAGCGCGGCGATTTCCTGATCCCGCTGCCGGCGATCCTCCCCCATGCGCCAAGTGCCCTGGCCAATGACCGGAACCTGGGTATCCGCGAGCTCGAGCGTGCGCATGCTGCCTCCTGGGATCTGTAGCGAGTCGGATGGGGAGGGCACAGGGAAACAAAGCCATGGGCGGCGGTCAAGGCCCGCCAAGCCCAGGGCGAGGGTGGAAATCATATATTCCTAAAATGCATAAAATTCTAATTATTTATTCCTTTGAAGGCTTTGGCTAAAGGTGCATGTTTGTCACCAGCCGCTCAATTCCAGAGTCCGGTGCCAGCAGAGGAATTTTCAGCATGACCATTCAAGCGATCAACGTACGCAACCAGTTCAAAGGCGTGATCAAGGAGATCCACGAAGGCCAGGTGGTTTCGGAAATCGACGTGCAGACCGCTTCGGGCATTGTCACCTCGGTGATCACCACCCGCTCGGTGCGCGACCTGGAACTGAAGATCGGCAGTGAAGTGATCGCCTTCGTGAAGTCCACTGAAGTGTCCATCGCCAAGCTCTGAGACACGCACCTCGGACGTCGTCAATTAACAGGGGAGTGAAACATGCCGCACTCGCTGGATATCACCGCGTTACCCGTGCTCGACCTGAGCCAGTTGGAGGGGCGCCCGGAGCAGCGCCAGGCCTTTCTCCAGAGCCTGCGCCAGGCGGCGCGGGACGTCGGGTTCTTCTACCTCACCGGGCACGGCATCGACAGTGGCCTGCTGCGTCGGGTGCAGGATCAGGCCCGGGCCTTCTTTGCCTTGCCCGACGCCGACAAGGCGGCGGTGGGCATGATCCACTCGCCGCATTTTCGCGGCTACAACCGTGCGGCCTCGGAGATTACCCGAGGCCAGCCGGACCTGCGCGAGCAGTTCGACCTTGGTGCCGAGCGCCAAGCCTTGCCGCTGGACCCGCAAAGTCCACCCTGGGCTCGCCTGCAAGGGCCCAATCAGTGGCCGGCACAGTTGCCGCACTTCAAGCCCCTGTTGTTGGAGTGGCAGCAGGCAATGACCGGCATGTCGCTGCGCCTGCTGCGAGGTTTTGCCCAGGCCCTGTCATTGCCGGAGCATGCTTTCGATCCCTTGTACGGCGAGCGGCCCAATGAACATATCAAGCTGATCCGCTATCCCGGCCGCGCCCCGGGACAAAGCAACCAGGGCGTAGGCGCCCACAAGGATTCCGGATTCCTCAGCTTTTTGCTGCAGGACCAGCAGGCCGGTCTGCAGGTGGAAGTGCAAGAGGGCCGCTGGATCGACGCACTCCCCAGGGACAACACCCTGGTGGTGAACATCGGCGAGCTGCTGGAACTGGCCACCCACGGCTACCTGCGGGCCACGGTGCACCGGGTGCTCTCGCCACCGGCGGACCGCGATCGCTTGTCGATTGCCTTTTTCCTCGGCGCCCAACTGGACGCCCGAGTGCCGCTATACCCCTTGCCCGCAGCCCTGTTGCAGGAAGCCCGGGGCCCGGCCAGCGATCCGGACAACCCATTGTTTCGTGAAGTGGGCTGGAACTACCTCAAGGGCCGCCTGCGCTCCCACCCCGATGTCGCCCAGCGCTTCTACCCCGATGCCCTGGTCCCCAAGGCCCTGAGTGCCTGACCCCGATTCGCCGACCCAAGGACATAACCATGTTGAACAAGAACCTGTTTGCCCTGGCGCTGCTGGCCGGCCTGGGTCACTTTCTGCCGGCGGTTGCCGCGCAGCCGTTGCGGGTCGCGGCAGACCCGGTGCCCCACGCGCAGATCCTCGCTTATGTGCAGAAGCTCGACCCGCAACTGGCGTTGCAGATCATCGAGATTCCCAACGGCGTGAACTCCAATGAGTTGCTGGCCCACGGCGATGTGGACGCCAACTACTTCCAGCACCTGCCTTATCTCAAGTCCCAGGAGCAGGCCCTGGGCCAGCCGTTCGCGGTGGCCGCCAGCGTGCACATCGAACCCCTGGGCATCTACTCCCAGCGGCACAAGAGCTTCGATCAGGTACCACAGGGCGGCACAGTGGCGGTGCCCAACAATGTCACCAACCTGAGCCGTGCCCTGTACCTGTTGCAGAGTTACCAGCTGATCCGCCTCAAGCCCGGCTTCAGCGATCCGGCCCGTGACCAGGCCACCCCCAAGGACATCGCCGACAACCCCAGGCAGTTGAAGATTCTGGAAATCGAATCACCGCAGATTCCCCGGGCCCTGGAGGATGTCGACCTGGCGGTGATCAACGGCAACTACGCCCTGGAAGCGGGCCTGGTGCCAGCCAAGGATGCCCTGGGGCTGGAACAGGCCGAACACAATCCCTACGCCAATATCCTGGTGACCACCCCCCAACTGCAGGACGACCCACGCATCCGGCAGCTGGCCAAGGACCTGCGTTCTCCTGAAGTGGCCAAGTACATCACCGAGTCCTACAAGGGTTCGGTGATCCCGGCCGCGGACCGCCAGCCATGATCCAGGTGGAGCAGGTCAGCAAGGTCTATGGCGAAGGCCAGCCGCCGGCCCTGGATCGGGTGTCACTGACGGTTCCCGACGGCGCGGTCTACGGCATTCTCGGCCGCAGCGGTGCCGGCAAGTCGACCCTGTTGCGCTGCCTGAACCTGCTGGAGCGCCCCAGCAGCGGGCGCATCCTGATCGATGGCCAGGACCTCGGCACGCTGTCCGAAGGCCAGCTGCGCAGGCAGCGCCAGGGCATCGGCATGATCTTCCAGGGCTTCAACCTGCTGCATTCACGCACGGTGCAGGACAACGTCGCCGTGCCCCTGGAAATCGCCGGCCTGGGCAAACCGCAGCGACAAGCCCGGGTCCTGGAACTGTTGGATCTGGTAGGGCTGAGCGACAAGGCCCAGGCCTTTCCTTCCCAACTGTCCGGTGGCCAGAAGCAGCGGGTAGGCATTGCCCGCGCCCTGGCCGCCGGTCCCCGTTATCTGCTCTCGGATGAAGCCACCAGCGCCCTGGACCCGGAAACCACCGCCTCGATCCTGCAACTGCTGGCGCAAATCAACCGCGAGCTGGGGCTGACCATCGTGCTGATCACCCACGAATTGGAGGTGGTCAAATCCATCTGCAGCCATGCCGCTTCCCTGGCCCAGGGCCGGTTGCTGGAGTGCGGTGCGATTGCACAACTGCTTGCAGACCCGCAATCGGCCCTGGGTCGCGCCTTGCTGCCGGGCTACAACCTGCCGTTCAACGGCAGCCAGCCCGAGGCCGAGCTGACATTTTTCGACAACCAGCGTGCCGCGCCGCTGCTTGCGCAACTGAGTCGCCAGCAGGCGCTGGAACTCAAGGTGCTGGCCGGTGGTGTCGAGTCGGTGGGCGGCCGGCGGGTAGGGCGCCTGCGCATCGCTGCCGCGGGTGCCGACGTCGGAAAATTCCAGCAACTGCTGACGGCCCTGGCCCAGCGAGGCATCCGGAGTGAACGCCTGTGAACCGCACTATTGATTGGCAGGAACTGGCGCAACTGCTGATAAACGCCACCGGCGAGACCCTGTACATGGTGCTCCTGGCCTCGCTGTTCACGGTGCTGATCGGCTTGCCTCTGGGCGTGCTGCTGTTCGTCAGCCGCAAGGGCGGCCTGCGCCCCATGCCGCGGATCAATCGACTGCTGGGCACCCTGGTCAACCTGGGACGTTCCTTGCCCTTTGTGGTGCTGCTGATCGCCTTGATTCCCCTGACCCGGCTGGTGGTAGGCACCACCCTGGGCAGCACCGCAGCGGTGGTGCCCATCACCATCGGCGCCTTTCCATTTTTTGCACGGATCGTCGAGAACGCCCTGGATGAGGTGGACAAGGGCCGGATCGAAGCGATCCTGGCCATGGGCGGGCATATCGGCCATGTGATCTTCAAGGCGCTGCTGCCGGAGGCCTTGCCGGCACTGCTGGCGGGGCTGACCCTGACCCTGGTGATGCTGATCGGCTTCTCCTCCATGGCCGGGGTCATCGGGGGCGGCGGCCTGGGCGACCTGGCGATCCGCTACGGCTATCAGCGTTTCAACAACCAGATCATGGTGGCCACGGTGCTGGTCCTGGTGTTGCTGGTGCAGGGAGTACAGAGCGGCGGCGACAGGCTGGTGCGCTCCCTGGCGCACCGCCGTTAAACCCTGTGCGGGTGCCACTCAGCGCCCTTCATGCTGCTTGCGATAGGCCCCGGGCTGCAGGCCCACGGCCTTGGTGAAGGCCCGGGTGAAGGCGGCGATGGATTGATAACCCACGCTCGCCGCTGCCTGCTCCACGGTCTGGTTGGCCTTGAGCAATTGGCAGGCATGGCGCATGCGCAGGGCCAGCAGCACCTGCCCCGGGGACTGCCCGGCCAGTTCATTGAAACGCTTGAAGAACGCCGAACGCGACAGCCCGGTCAGGGCCGCCATGCTTTCCAGGGGCCAGGGCTGGCCGGGTTGCTGGATCAACTGTTCCAGCAGCGGGGCGAATCCCGGGTGCCGAGCCAGGGCCACGAGGCCGCCGAGGTCCTGGTTGTCGCTGACCTGTTGGCGCAGCACATAGAGGAACAGCAGGTGGCTGAGACGCTCCAGCAAGGCCGAGGACGGTGCCGGGGTGCGCTGGCACTCGTCGAGAATCAGTTGGAACAGCGCACGGGCGGCGCTGAGGGACGGATCGCCGGCCCGCAGGATCAGCCAGCCCGGCAAGCAGTCGATGATCAGCGAAGACAATCCCGACTTGAAGTGGAAGAAGCCGCAGACCAGGCCCACGCCATCCTGGGCGCTGGAATCCAGGGCCGTCATGGCCATGCGCGGCAGTTGTTGCGCCACTGCGGACTGCTGGGCGCTGGACAGTCGATAGCCCAGGTCCTGTAGCAGAAACACCGCATCCCCGGCGTCCAGGCGCAGCGCCTCGGGCACGCCATCGATGTGCAGCCAGCAATGGCCCTGGACGATCAGGTGGAAACTGGCCCGGGCCAGCCCCTGGGTGCTGGCGTGCCAGCCACCGCAGTAACGCCCGACATGAAACAGGCTGGCATCCAGTTCCAGGCCTTCTAATAACCAATCAACCAAGGGGCTTGATGAAATCATCTAAGGGAAACACTCAGGAGCAAGTAATCGCTACTTTAGAATATGGATCGGAATTCTTATAACCAACAGACTTGACGCACACCTACATACCAGGAGTCCACTCCATGTCCCGCGTCACTCTACACACCTTGCACAGCGCCCCAGAAGCCGCCCGGCCATTTCTTGAAAATGCCCTGAAAAATTCCGGCTACATTCCCAACCTGCTGGGCATCCTGGCCAACGCCCCGGCCGCCCTGGAGACCTACGTCACGGTCTCGGGCCTCAACGCCAAGGCTGATCTGAGCCTGGCGGAGCGGGAAGTGGTGCAGTTGATCGCCGCTACCACCCATGGCTGCGATTTCTGTGTCGCAGGTCATACCGCGGTGGCCCTGAACAAGGCCAAACTCCCGGACCCGGTGGTCAGCGCCCTGCGTGAGCAGAGCAGCTTGCCCGAGGCCCGTCTGGAAGCCCTGGCGGCCTTCGCTCGGGAAGTGATCGCCACCCGGGGCAAGGTCAGCGACCAGGGCTACGCCCAGTTCAAGGCCGCAGGGTACAGCGAGGGCAACGCCCTGGAGGTGATCCTGGGCATCAGCCTGGCGACCCTGTGCAATTTTGCCAACGTGTTCGCCGGGACCGAACTGAACCCCGAGCTGGCCCAGTATCGCTGGTCGGCCCAAGGTCAATGATTCAAGGCGCCGGTTATCCAACGGCGCCCCCTTCAAGGAGAAAACCACATGCTCAGTGCGCACTTGAGTGAATGGCTGGATGCCCAGGCCCAGGCGCTGGACCAGGGTCACTGCGATCCCCAGCAGGTACTCGCTCGCCTCGCCGGAGCCGACGTGCTGCGGGTCGGCATCGACCAGGAACTGGGGGGCAGCGGCGGCGACCTGACCGATGCTCTGGAAGTCATGGCCGCGGTGGCCAGTCACTCCCTGGCGGCCGCCTTCGTGTTCTGGGGCCAGCGGGCCTTTATCGAATACCTGCTGCACAGTCCCAACCAGGCGCTGCGCGAGCGCTTGCTGCCCTCGTTGCTCAGTGGCGAGCTGGCCGGGGCCACCGGGCTGTCCAACGCCATGAAATTCCTGTCCGGGATCGAGGCGCTGCAAGTCAAGGCCCGGGACCAGGGCCAGGGCTGGAGCCTCAACGGCCGCCTGCACTGGGTCACCAACCTGCGCAAGAGCGGTTTTGTGGTGGCGGCGGCCATCGAGCACGAGGAGGGCGGTGCGCCCTTTATCCTGGCGATCCCCGATGCCTTGCCGGGGCTGCAGCGCTCCGACGATCTGCAACTGATGGGCCTGCAATCGAGCAACACCGCGGCCCTGGACTTGAGTCAGGTGCAGGTTCCGCGAGACTGGCTGCTGCACGAGGACGCCCGAGTCTTCCTGCCGGCCGTGCGCCCGGCCTTTCTCGGTCTGCAATGTGCCCTGGCCATCGGCCTGGCACGCCGGGCCCTCAGGGAAGTGGAAAGCCATGTCCAGGGCGCCCGCTCGATTCTCATGGAGCCGTTGCACGAGCAGCGCCAGCACCTGGAACAGACCGTTGCCGAGCTCAAGGAGGGTCTGCTCGACGGGCGTTTCCTGACCCAGCCCGCAGCGCTGTT
The DNA here is from genome assembly GCF_026016285.1 of Pseudomonas sp. B21-059. Classification (NCBI taxonomy): domain Bacteria; kingdom Pseudomonadati; phylum Pseudomonadota; class Gammaproteobacteria; order Pseudomonadales; family Pseudomonadaceae; genus Pseudomonas; species Pseudomonas sp. B21-059. The sequence continues at coordinate 3,248,582 of NZ_CP087201.1, forward strand.
CCGGGTGCGCATCGCCTTGGCCGAGGCCACTGCCAACGCCGTGCAACTGGAGTTGCAGGCCAGCGGTGGCAAGGCCTACCTCAATGAATTCGGCAGCGGCTTTGCTCGGCGCTGGCGCGAGTCGGCCTTTGTGCCCATCGTCACGCCAAGCCTGGTGCAATTGCGTGCCGAACTGCAGCGCCAGGCGCGTAACGCAGCATGAGCGCGTTGTTGAATGCGCAGAACATCAGCCTGGGCTATCCCGGGGCCGAGGGCTGGCACGCGGTGCTGGAAGACTTCGAGCTGCAACTGCAAGCCGGCGAAGTGGTGTCCATCCTCGGCCCCAGCGGGGTCGGCAAGTCCAGCCTGTTGCGGGTCCTGGCCGGCCTGCAGCAGCCCCACAAGGGACAGGTCAGCCTGTTGGGCGAGGTGCTCAGCGGTCCTCATCCTCGGGTCGCGGTGGCCTTCCAGGACCCCAGCCTGTTGCCCTGGCTGACCCTGGAGCACAACGTCGCCTTCGGCCTGGATTTTGCCCGCCAGCCGCACTTGAGCCAGACGCAGCGTCAGGCCCGTATCGACCACGCCATCGCCGCCGTTGGCCTGGACCATGCCCGTCGGCAGTACCCGGCCCAGCTCTCCGGCGGCATGGCCCAGCGCACGGCCCTGGCCCGCTGCCTGGCCCGGCAGCCGCAAGTCTTGCTGTTGGACGAACCCTTCGGCGCCCTGGACGAGGTGACCCGGGCCGACATGCAGCAACTGCTGCTCAAGGTGATCGGCCAGCACCGCACGGCCGCGCTGCTGATCACCCACGACATCGACGAAGCCCTGCTGTTGTCCGATCGGGTGCTGCTACTGGGTAACAGCCCGGCGCGCACCCTCGGCCAGTGGCACATCGACCTGCCGGCGCCCCGTGCCGAACGGATCGAGGAACTGGGCGCCTTGCGTATCGAGATTCTCAAAACCCTTCGGCGGGCGAGCCGCAACCCCCTTAATTCCCCATTGCCTGCACCGTCGGAGATTGACCATGTGCCTGGACGACTTCACCCACACGCGTCGTGACTTCCTCAAACTCAGCGCGCTGCTGACCGCCGGCGGCGCCTTGCCGCTGCTCAACAGCTTGCACGCCCGCGCCGCCCAGGAGCCGGATGCGCCAGTGCGCATCGGCTACCTGCCGATCACCGACGCCACGCCGTTGCTGGTGGCCCACAACAACGGCCTGTTCGAGGCCGAGGGCATCAAGGCCGAACGCCCGGTGCTGCTGCGCAGCTGGGCGCAGGTGATCGAGGCGTTCATTTCCGGGCAGGTCAATGTCATTCACCTGCTGTCGCCGATGACCGTCTGGGCCCGCTACGGCAGCCGGGTGCCGGCCAAGGTGGTGGCCTGGAACCATGTCGGCGGCTCCGGCCTGACCGTGGCCCCAGGCATTACCGAGATCAAGCAACTGGCGGGAAAGTCGGTGGCGATTCCGTTCTGGTACTCGATCCACAACGTGGTGGTGCAGCAACTGTTTCGCGACAACGGCCTGGTGCCGGTGAGCAAGGCCGCCGGCAGCGCCCTGGGCGCCAACGAGGTCAACCTGCTGGTGCTGCCGCCATCGGACATGCCGCCGGCCCTGGCCAGCCAGCGCATTGCCGGCTACATCGTCGCCGAGCCCTTCAACGCCCTGGCCGAAGAGCTCAAGGTGGGGCGGGTACAGCGCTTTACCGGGGATGTCTGGCGCAATCACGCCTGCTGCGTGGTGTTCATGCATGAGCACGACCTGAACAACCGCCCCGAGTGGTCGCAGAAAGTGGTCAACGCCATCGTCAAGGCCCAGCTCTGGACCCGGGACCACCGCGCCGAGGCTGCGCAGTTGCTGTCCAAGGACGGCAGCAATCGCTACACGCCCCATGCGCCCCAGGTGCTCAATCGAGTGCTGGCGCCAGCGGCCAGCGACCGTGAGGCTTATCTGGCCAGCGGCGCGATCCAGCACAGCCACTGGGACGAGTCGCGCATCGACTTCCAGCCGTATCCGTTTCCCAGTTACACCGAGGAGTTGGTCAAGCGCCTCAAGGACACCCTGATCGAGGGCGACAAGGGCTTTCTCGCCAACCTCGACCCGGCGCACACCGCCCAGGACCTGGTGGACGATCGCTTTGTGCGCAACGCCATCGCCGCGGTGGGCGGGCTCAAGGCCTTCGGCCTGGCGGACAGCTTCGAACGCAGCGAGGAGTTTGGTCTTTGATGGGCAAGCAACCTTCCTCCCTGAGCCATTGGGTCCTGGGCCTGGCGGGGCTGCTGAGCCTGCTGCTGGGCTGGTGGCTGGGGGTGCACCTGCTGGGAGGCGGCAATGGCCTGGCGGCGCGTTTCTCCCCCGAGGCGACCTTCGCTAGCCTGGTGGAACTGCTGGGGCGCGGCGAGCTGTATGAGCATGTGTTGGTGAGCCTCAAGCGCATCTTGGTAGGGCTGCTCCTGGCCTTGCTGATCGGCGTGCCCCTGGGCCTGCTGGTGGGCAGTTATCGGCACCTGGAGGCGGCGACCACCCCGGCGTTCCAGTTCTTGCGGATGATCTCGCCGCTGTCCTGGATGCCCGTGGTGGTGATGCTGATGGGGGTAGGGGACCAACCGATCTACTTCCTCCTGGCGTTTGCCGCCCTGTGGCCGATCCTGCTCAACACCGCGGCCGGTGTGCGTCAACTGGACCCGCGCTGGCTGCAACTGAGCCGCAGCCTCAGCGCCACCCGCTGGGAAACCTTGCGCAAGGTGATCTTGCCCGGGGTGGTGGGGCATGTCCTGACCGGGGTGCGACTGTCCATCGGCATTCTCTGGATCGTCCTGGTGCCCTGCGAAATGCTCGGTGTCAGCGCCGGCCTGGGCTACTTCATCCTCGACACCCGGGACCGCCTGGCCTACTCGGAACTGATGGCCATGGTGCTGCTGATCGGCGTGCTCGGGTTTGCCCTCGACGCCCTTGCCCGTGGCCTGCACCGACGCTGGTCCCATGCCTGATCCGGCTCCCTCTCCCGCAGGCGCCGGCTTGTCGGCGAACAGGTCATGGAGACAGTCGTGCGTGCCGCCACGCCTTCAAGCCGGGTCAGCGCTGCTCTGCTCCGGCTGAACCTGGGCCTGACGGGCCTGTTGCAGCAGAGCGACCCATTCATTGGCGAAGCGGTGACAGTCCCCCGGCCAACGCGCGGTCAGCAGGTTGCGGTCGCGCACCAAAAAGCCGCGCTCGGGGTGCTGCGCTGAATCCCGGCGCGGCAGCCAGGGCCCGGAAAGAAAATCCGCCGGGCTGGCCAGTACCTGCTTGATCTCTTGCTCGACGCTGTGGTCGTAGGTGCGGTAATAACGCCCCAGCCATGGCGCGGTGACGATCCAGGCCGCCAGTTCCATGGGTCCTGCGAGCAGGGCGGTGACCTTGCGCCCGTAGAGCACCGAGCGCCCGCTGTCGGGGTCGATGCAGCGGGCCAGCGCGAGTGGGCCGTGACACACCGCGGCCACGGGTTTGTCGGCCTTGAAGAACGACAGAATGATTCGCCTCACATCCGCGGACTCCAGCAGGCTGCGCATGCCCCGGGCATGCCCGCCCGGAATCAGCAGGCCCTCGAAGGCTTGCGGATCGACGTCGGCATAGTTCAGGGGGCTGAGAAACGCCGGGTCGCGGGTCATGCTGTGGTAGTGCTCAAGGTCGGCGGCCGGGGTCATCAACAGCGGATTGAGCGGACCGAAGCCCAGGCTCACCAGGCGCGAGTCGGCGTAGGCCGGGAACCCCAGGGGCGTGGCGAATTGCGCGTCAAAGCCAGCGTCCCTGGCGGCCTGCCAGGGCAGGCTGCTTTCAGTGGGATCGTAGTCGGCGTGGGGCAGCAGGATCAGGATCATGGCGCGCGCTCGCAGCACAAAGGGTGCGCTGCAGGTTAGCAGCCCCTGGCGTGCGTGCAGGCGCTCATGGCACGCCGCTGGCGCAGCGTGTCATGGCTGCCCACTTGGCCGCTCACTTGGCCGCCACGGCGGCGCGGGTGCGTTCGATCTCTTGCACCAGGCCGTCGATGCGTTGCAGCTGCTCGCGGTTGTCGTGGTCCCAGGGATGGAAGCCCGGCTTGAAGAATTGCAGCCAGGGCAGGGCGATGCGCGGGAACACGCCCTTGGGACCGTAGAGGTACTTGATCACCTGCCACAGGCCGCGCCAGTGACCACCGCGACGGCGGTCGGCGATGAGCATCCGCACATGGAAGTCGAACACCACCAGCCAGAAGGTCAGGGTGGTGAAGAGCATGGTCCCGGTGCGGATCAGGTAGCGCTTGGGCCCGGGCTTGAGCACGGTGTTGAAGACGTCGTAGGACACCGATTTGTGTTCGGTTTCTTCCAGGGCGTGCCACAGCCACATCTGCCGATAGCCTTCCACCGAATCGCCGAAACGGCTGGGGTCGCGCAGCAGCAGGTCGGCAAGGATCGCCGTGTAGTGTTCCAGGGCTACGGTGATGGCCAGGTTGAAGGCCGCAGGGAAGTGCTTTTTCTGGAAGTCGAGGATCATCCGCAGCCGTCGATCCAGCAAATGGGCCGGCAGCCCGGCGTCCTGCAGCAAGTCGTTGTAGCGCACGTGCTCGCGGCTGTGCATGGCTTCCTGGCCGATGAAGCCCTGGATCTCGCGCTTGAGCTCGGGGTCGTGAATCTGCTCGCGGTAGTGGCGCACGCTGTCCATGAAGAACAGCTCGCCGGCAGGAAACAGCAGGGACAGGGCATTGAAGAAGTGGCTCACGTGGCTGCCTTGTTCGTGCCAGTCGCAGGCACGTTCGGCAGGTAGTTCGACCTGGATGTCGCGGCGGATGGGCAGCATGGCTGGCGCTCCTCTAGACATGAAATGGGTACGCGGCGCTACAGGCCGCGCTCGTCCTGGGCCTCGTAGACTGCCGGCCGTTCCTGGCCCGGCTTGGGCGCCATGCGCCGGCTGATCCACACCACCAGGGCCTGATAGGCGCCGGGCAGCAGGCGCACCAGCAGATCGAGGAAGTGCGCGTCGCGGCCGATCAGCACCCGGCGCTTGTTTTTGCGCACCCCGTGCAGGATCACCTTGGCGGCGGTTTCGGCGCCGGTGATGAAGAGCTTTTCGAAGTCATCCCGGGCCTGCTGTTCGTTGTCGATCAGGAAGCCCTTGACGTTGTCGCTGATGCGGCTGCTGCGGGCGATGTCGGTACGGATGCCGCCCGGGTGCACGCAAGTGGCGGAGACGCCGTTGCCTTGCAGGTCCAGCTCCTGGCGCAGGGATTCGGTAAAGCCGCGTACGGCGAACTTGGTGGCGTTGTAGCCGCTCATGCCCGGTTGGGAGAACAGGCCGAAGACGCTGGAGGTGTTGATGATATGGCCGTCGCCGGATTGCTTGAGGTAGGGCAGGAAGGCCTGGGTGCCGTGGACCACGCCCCAGAAATTGACGTCGACGATCCACTCCAGGTCCGCCAGGCTCGAACCTTCCACGGTGCTGGACAGGGCCACGCCGGCATTGTTAAAGATCAGGTTGATCTGCCCGTGTTCGGCGGCGCTGGCGGCGGCCCAGGCGAACATCGCTTGGCGGTCGCCGACGTCCAGTTCCTGGCTGCTGATGCGCAATGGCAGCAAGGTCGCGGCCCGGGCCTGGGTCACGGTCTGCGCCAGTCCCTGGGGGTTCTTGTCGGCCAGGGCCAGGTGGCAACCCTCGCGGGCCAGGGCAATGGCCAGGGCACGACCCATGCCGGAGGCGGCGCCGGTGATGGCCGCGACTTTACCGTTAAAATTTTTCATCGATGGCAGCCTCTTGCAGGTTCAACGGGCGCGCTGCGGCCGGCGTGGCGGCAGTCCCGGGGTGGAGCAGGTGAGTGGTCAGGTAGTCCTGGAGCTGGAAGTGCTGCACGGTCTTCCTGAAGCTCCAGGTAGAGCCGGGCCAGAGGGTGGTGTTCTGGCCGCTGCGGGGGTCCAGGTACCAGCTGCGGCAACCGCCGGTGGACCAGATGGCCCCGGCCAGGCGCTGTTGCAGACGCTGGTTGTACTGGCTCTCGACCTGGGGCTTGACCTCCAGGCTGGCGATGCCGTCCAGGCGCATCCGTTCCAGGGCCTTGAGGATGTAGTCCACCTGAGCCTCGATCATCAGGATCATCGAGTTGTGCCCAAGACCGGTGTTGGGGCCGACGATCATGAACAAGTTGGGAAAGCCCGGCAGGCAGGTGCCGAGGTAGGCATGGGCGCCCCTGGACCAGGCGTCCATCAGGTCCTGGCCCCGACGGCCGAAGAGCAGGCCCTGGGGAATCGGGTCGGTGGCCTGGAAGCCGGTGCCGAAGATGATGCAGTCCACCGGGTGGCGGGTGCCGTCGGCGGTGATCACGGCATCGCTGTCGATGCGCTGGATGGCATCGCTGATGACCCCCACATTGCCTCGGGAGAGGGCCGGGTAGTAGTCGTTGGAAATCAGTATGCGCTTGCAGCCGATGGTGTAGTCGGGCGTCAGGCGTTGGCGCAGGAGCGGATCGGCGACTTGCTTTCGCAGGTGCCGCAGGGCCACGCGCTGTACCACTTTCATCAGTTTCGGCCGACGGGCGAAGGCGATCACCCGGCTTTCCAGGGCCCAGTACAGCGCCGAGCGCACCAGCCGCTGGGTGAAGGGCAGGTGCTTGAAGGCCCAGCGTTCCGCCGCGCTGAGCTGGCGGTCGGGCTTGGGCATGATCCACGGCGGGGTGCGCTGGAACAGCTTGAGCTGCGCCACCCGGGGAGCGATTTTCGGGACGAACTGAATGGCACTGGCGCCCGTGCCTATCACCGCCACGCGCTTGCCTTGCAGGGAGTAGCGATGGTCCCACTGCTGGGAGTGAAAGCGCTTGCCGGTGAAGGTGTCCAGGCCGGGAATCTGCGGGATCGCCGGACGCGACAGACCGCCCATGCCGGACACCAGCACCCGCGCGCTGACCTTGCGGCCATTGCTGAACCTCAGTTGCCAGCGCTCTGAAACCTCATCGAAGACCGCCTGCTCCAGGCCCATGTTGAAGTGCAGAAAGGGCGCCAGGGCGAAGTCCCTGGCGCAGTTCTCCAGGTACTCGCGGATTTCCGCCTGGGGCGCGAACTGCCGGGTCCAGTTGGGGTTGGGTGCGAAGGAAAAGGAGTAAACGTGGGATTGCACGTCGCAGGCGCAGCCGGGGTAGTGATTGTCACGCCAGGTGCCCCCCAGGGACGCGGCTTGTTCGGCGACCAGGAAGTCTTGCAGCCCGGCTTGCTTGAGCTTGATCGCCATGCACAGCCCGGCGAAACCGGCGCCGATGATGGCGATGTCAACGACCTCGGGGTCGTTGGGTGGCGAGTACGCATTCATGGTGTGTACCTCGATTGTGGTGACGCTTGGGGTGACTTTCGTCGGTGAGTGAAACCTCAGGATTGCACAAATTAAAATAATGTTTTAAAAATTAATTTAAATAAATCACCTGAAAAAGTCACCTACGCCATTCGCTTGTGGATCTTGCAGGGCTCATCCGGACCTGGGATGAGACGCCACAGGCAGTACCGGGCCAAGGCGACAGCCACTGCGGCGGATCATCCTGGTCCTGCAGCGAGGCGCAGGGAAGCTGGGGGGACGGGTTATGCAGTGGCTGGTAGCGGCGGCGGTATTTCTGGCGGTCAGCGCGGTGCTTTGGGTGGTGAGCTTGCATATCAACCGCAGGATCGAACGTCAGGTGCCGATCAACGGGCGCTTTCTCGAAGTCGGCGGTGAACGCCTGCACTACACCGACGAGGGCCGCGGCCCGGCACTGCTGATGATCCATGGCCTGTCCGGCTGCGGTCGCAACCTGACCCATTCCCTGGCGCCGCAACTGCGCGAACGGTTCCGGGTGATCACCCTCGACCGCCCCGGCTCAGGCTATTCCACTCGGGCCCGCGGTGCGGCGGCGGACCTGCCGGCCCAGGCCAGCCTGGTGGCCAAGTTCATTCGCACACTGGACCTGGGGCAGCCGCTGGTACTCGGGCATTCCCTGGGCGGCGCCGTGGCCCTGTCTTTGGCGCTGGATCATCCGCAATCGGTGTCCGGGCTGATCCTGGTGGCGCCCTTGACTCATCCGCAACGCATGCTGCCCTGGGTGTTCCTGTCCCTGGGAGTACGTCCGGCCTTCCTGCGTCGCTGGATGTCCCTGACCCTGGCGGCGCCCATGGCGATGCTCGGTCGTCGCGGTCTGGTGAAGGCGATATTCGCCCCGGACCCGGTGCCCGAGGACTTTGCCGAGCGTGGCGGCGGCTTGTTGGGGATGCGTTCGGACAACTTCTATAACGCCTCCAGCGAGATCGCGGTGGTCAATCGCGCCTTGCCGGGCATGGTCAAGCGCTACCCCAGCCTGAAGCTGCCGGTGGGGCTGATCTATGGTTCGGCGGACTCGATACTCAATTACCGCCGGCATGGCGAGGCCATGGTGGGCAAGGTGCCGGGGTTGCAACTTGAGATCGTTCCAGGTCGGGGGCACATGCTGCCCATCAGCGCCGTCGAGCGAGTGGTGGCCATGGTCGAGCACATTGCTGCACAAGCCGTACCACAGCGCAGCGCCACCGTGCTGCGCCCGCCGTTCGCGGCATCCCGAGCAGGCTAGGGGCGATTGCGATCGTCGCGCAACGACTCTGGCAGCAGCTGTAAAGGCTTCACGGGCGACATTCAAAACAGGCCGAGAAAATAGTTGACGAGCTAACGAACCCGAGCTATTTTTTTAAAAAAATGTTTTGAATGTTTTTTTTGAAAGTGCAATTGAGCGATTAAAATAATGAAAATAACGCCATTTCACGCTTTTGTTTTTTCATCTGTTCACGCTCCCTACAGCGCCGTCGCGCTGTCCTCTATGGCATCCCTGCCGACGGCCATCCTGCGGAGGCTGCCATGACTGTTTCCGTGGCGGCACCCGGCGTCTGGACCGATGGCAAGCGTCACCTCTGGTGGCTGGGCACCTTGCCGATGATCACCCCTTTGCTCGCAGGCCTGTTCGCACTGACCACCGGTGTCCAGGTGTTCTGGTGGAGCGGGGTGGTGGTGATCTTCGGCCTGATTCCCCTGATTGACGGCCTGCTCGGAGAGGACGCCAGCAACCCGCCGGAATCCGCGGTTCCCGATCTGGAAAAACAACCCTACTACCGTTTCATCGTCTACAGCTGCGCCGTGCTCTCGGTGGTGTCCCTGGTAGTCACCGCCTGGATGGCCATCAAGGGGGTCGACTGGATCATGGCCGGTGGCTTGTTGCAGCTTAGTGAACAGCTGCACCTGCAGGGCAGCCTGGCGAGCTTCGCGGCCTTCCTGACCGAACGTGCGCAACTGCATGGCAGCGTCGGCTGGTTCACTTACCTGGGCATGGCCATGTCCACCGGTGCCGCCACCGGCATCGCCATCAACATCGCCCATGAGCTGGGGCACAAGAACCGCGGGATGTCCAAGTTCCTGGCCAAGCTGGCCCTGGCCTCGACTTTCTACGGGCACTTCTTCGTCGAACACAACCGTGGTCACCACGTGCGCGTGGCAACCCCTGAAGATCCCGCCAGCTCTCGTCTTGGCGAATCCTTCTGGAGCTTCCTGCCGCGTACTGTGTGGTTCAGCCTGCGCTCGGCCTGGCACCTGGAAAGCGAGCGCCTGCACAAGCTCGGGCTGCCGACCCTGCACTGGAAGAACGGCGTGCTCAGTGCCTGGCTGTACAGCGTGGTGCTCTGGGGCGTGCTGATCGCCTGGCTCGGCGCGGCGGTGATTCCCTTCCTGGTGATCCAGGGCATCTACGGTTTCTCCCTGCTGGAAGTAGTGAACTACGTCGAGCACTACGGTCTGCTGCGGCAGAAACAGCCCAACGGCCGGTATGAGCGCTGCTCGCCGCGTCATTCCTGGAACAGCAACCGCATCGTCACCAACATCTTCCTGTTCCAGCTGCAGCGTCACTCTGACCACCATGCCAACCCGACCCGTTCCTACCAGGCCTTGCGCCACTTCGACGAGTCCCCGCAACTGCCCTATGGCTACGCCACCATGATCGTCTGGGCCTATGTGCCGGCGCTTTGGCGGCGACTGATGGACCACCGGGTCCTGGCCCATTACTCGGGGGATGTGCGGTTGGCCAACCTGCATCCGGCCAAGCGTGCCGAACTGCTCAAGCAATACGGCTTCACCGACACCGATTGAGACACCGCTCTTTAGTTGGACCGCTCACCCCTTCAAGTGCCCGTGAACCGCCTGCGTTTGCCTGCTTGAGGGTGAGCCCCGAATACAGAAGTCCTTGAACACGTTGACCGACAACAACAATAAGCAACTGTAAGGAAGTCACGGATGTCTATTTCACCTCTGCTCGCTGCCCGTCTGTTCGTGGTCATGCTGGGTGTGTCACTGATGGGCGCTGCCGATGCGGCGCGCATCGAGCCGGCCAACACCGAGTTCACCGCCAAGGGGCCCATCAGCTTCGCCAAAAGCATCATCAATGCCGACTGCACCATCCAGGTCAGCGGCAAGGTCAGCCCCGACGGCAGCTTCGCCAGCGTCGAGAAAGTCGACTTCAGCGGCGGCCTCAAGTGTGGCCAGGTGGAAGCCACGCACCTGCCCTGGAAGCTGATTGCCAAGGATGAAACCAGCGGCGCCATGTCCGGCATCCAGGTCACCGTACACGCCCCCCTGGTGGGCGGCGATTGCGGGCCGAGCACCGCCGAAGGCAGTTGGAACAACCGCACCGGCAAGCTGGAGGCGACCCAGGTCAGCCTTGAGGGCGGCTGCACCATCAAGACCGTATCGATCCAGATGCCGCCCACGTTCCGGGTTGCGCCCTGAGTCACGACAGATTCCATGGAGGGACGCTGATGAACTTGCGATCAAGTAGTCCGAAAGCGCCGGCAGCTCAAGCCCGGTCGGTATCGCCATAGCGTGCTCCAGCACCGAATTCGGTCGAACTGGAGAGCCGATGGCGTCATCGACACCCTGGCGAGGCTGATAACCCCCTGGCAACTGCCTGTTGCCTAAATCTTGAGGAAAACAACAATGCAAAGCATCAAGACTCTGGTATCCGTAGCTTCTTTCGCCATCTGCCTGGGCGCCGCGTCGATGGCCAACGCTGCCACCATTGCACCTGCCGGTGCGTCCTTCTCGGCACCGGGCACCATCTCGGTGTCTTCGCCGGCATCGTTTGGGATTCCAGTCAATTGCAACATCAACTTCACCGGTACCGTGGCGGCCAACGGCTCCAATGCCTCGATCACCGGCGCCACCGTCAGCGGTAGCAACTCGCTGTGCGGCGTGCCGGTTCTGCTGAACCTGCCTTGGACCCTGACCGCCTCCAGCGCTACCGCAGGCACCGTGACCGGGGTCAACTTCAAGATCCTCTCCAACTGCAGCAGCACGCCGGTGACCATCAACGCCACCTGGAACAACGCCACCAACACCCTGAGCATTCCTTCGGCGCAATCCGTCGGCAGTTGCAAAATCACGGCGTTGAGCGTCAAGCCGAACCCAGCCTTCACCGTAACCCCTTGAAGTTGATCTGACTTCAGCCTGTTGATCACTTGCTGAAAAAACAGGCGCCTCGTTTGAGGCGCCTGTTGCAACGCCCTGGATCGGTGGTGGCCGATCGCGGTCGATAATAATAAGGAGTGGGGCATGAATAATAAGAAACACAAGATCCAGGCCGCTATTGGCCTGGCGGTGCTGGGTGGCCTGATTGGTTCCGGGTCGGTGCAGGCGGGTGGTTTCTCAACTCCGACCTATGGCGCTCCAGGCTGGGGTCGGGCGTTTGGTGGTGGTTCGCTGTTCAAGAATGATCCCAGTGCTGCGTACAACAACCCGGCAGCCATGGCGTTCATCGATCACAACGTGGCACAGATGACCGTGGATTACGCGCGGATCAAGATGAAGTTCAAAGGCAACGTCAACGACTATCAGGGGAATCCGGCCTCCATCACTCCCGTGGATGACACCGGCGCTCCCAGCGGCGCGGCGATGCCCCTGACCGGCGATGGCGGGGAGGGTGGTTTCACCGCCTGGTTGCCCACCGGTTTCATGGTGATGCCGATCAACGATCGCTTTGCTTTTGGCCTCAGCCAGGTCGTGCCCTTGGGCATGCGCAGCACCTGGGACGAAGGCTGGAAAGGTCGTGACTTCGCCGTGGATACCAAGATTGAGACTGTCGGCCTGACCGGGGCCCTGTCGTTCAAGGTCCGTGAGGATTTCTCCATCGGTGCCGGGGTCATCGTGCAGCACAGCAAGGGCTTCGTCAGCCAGAACCTCAACGTCAGTGGTTCGGCGGGCATGTCGGTGCTTCCTGGAGCGCCCTCGGGCATTGGCTCCAACCTGATGCGGGTCAAGGTCGATAACACTTCGGTCGGCTGGTTCACCGGCATCACCTGGAAACCCACCGAGCAGGACACCCTGGGCCTGAACTATCACGCCAAGATCAAGAACAAGATGGAGGGCAAGTACAACATTCGCGCCGACGCCCTGGGCCGCAATTTCATGACCCAGCCGGCCGGTCCCAACGGTGAAACCCTGACCGAACTGGCTTATCCGGGCCTCAAGCTAAACCCCGATGGTGCCAACGCCAGTACTCAACTGGACATTCCGGCTACCGCCGGCCTGGACTGGGTCCACGTGTTCAATGATCGCTTCACCATGGGTGCCAGTCTGCTCTGGACCCAGTGGTCGTCGTTCAAGGACCTGACGCTGAAGTCTGATGGCAACACCTTGGTGGCGATTCCTTACAACTACAAGGACTCGATGATGTACTCCCTGGGTGGCGACTATCGCTTCACCGATGAGCTGACCCTGCGCGCTGGTGTGGCCTTCGACCAGACCCCGACTCGCAATTCGACCCGTGACCCACGGATTCCGGATAACGATCGCTGGTTCACTTCCATCGGTTTTGGCTATGACATCAAGGCCATTCCCGGGCTGACCATCGACGGCGCCTATTCCCGGCAGTTCGTCAAAGAGGCCAAGCTCAAGACCGTCAACGTTGACCGTCTTGGCGGTTCCACCATCGACGGCAAAGTCGACTCCAAGGGCGAAGTGGTGAGTCTCTCCGCGACCTATCACTTCTGAGGCCTCGCGCTTCATCCATGCCTTGAGATAACGGCAGTACCAAGGGATTGTGCGACTGTCGTTGGCTGGACGGGTCACCTCAGGACCCGTCTCGACCTGCCTGCTTTTCCAACCTTTGGCTGACATCGTTCAGCCGTTATGCGTTGCCGAAAACACTCAAAACAATATTTAAAAATAAAATTTGAAACATGCTTCTTTCCTTTGTAGGGTGATCGTCGAGGGGCCGGCACAACGCCCGGGCTCCCAGTGGTTGTCTCGTTAGAACAAGAGAGGTATTCCATGATTGTCTGGTTATTGGTGGGACTCGCCGCAGCCTGTGCACTGGCCTATCGCCAGGCCGCCGCGGCCCTGTGGCTGGGCAGCGGCCTGGTGTGGCTGGCGGCAGGTTATCTGTTCAATCTGGTGGGCACCCTGGGACTGACCCTCGGCGTGCTGCTGGTGCTGGCGCCGGCCGCGCTGCTGAGCATCAAGCCCCTGCGCCGCGCCTTGTTCACCCGCAAGGCCCTGGCCATGTTCCGCAAGATCATGCCGGCCATGTCCGACACCGAGCGCGCCGCCATCGAATCCGGCACGGTCTGGTGGGACGCCGAGCTGTTCAGCGGCAAGCCCGACTGGCCACGCCTGCTGCAGGCCGCCCCGGCCAGCCTGAGCGCCGAAGAGCAGGCGTTCATGGACAACGAAGTGGAAACCCTGTGCAACATGGCCAACGACTGGGAGACCACCCAGATCTGGCAGGACCTGTCGCCCAAGGCCTGGCAATACACCAAGGACGCGGGTTTCCTGGGGATGATCATTCCCAAGCAATACGGCGGCAAAGGCTTCTCCCATTACGCCCATTCCCAAGTGGTGATGAAACTCTCCACCCGCTGCTCGGCGGCGGCGATCTCGGTGATGGTGCCCAACTCCCTGGGCCCGGCCGAGCTATTGCTGCACTACGGCACCGAGGCCCAGCGCCAGCATTACCTGCCGCGCCTGGCCCGTGGCGAAGACATTCCGTGCTTTGCCCTGACCAGCCCCTATGCCGGTTCCGACGCCGGGGCGATTCCCGACGTCGGGGTGGTGTGCAAGGGCCAGTTCGAAGGCCAGGAAGTCCTGGGCTTTCGCGTCACCTGGGACAAGCGCTACATCACCCTGGGCCCCATCGCCACGGTGCTGGGCCTGGCCTTTCGCGCCGAAGATCCGGACGGCCTGCTGGGTAGCAAGGGCAGCCTGGGGATTACCTGCGCACTGATTCCCACCACCCATCCGGGGGTCAATACCGGGCGTCGCCACTGGCCGCTGAACGCGGTGTTCCAGAACGGCCCGACCACCGGCAAGGATGTGTTCATTCCCCTGGAATGGGTGATTGGCGGTGGCGCTCAAGTGGGCAACGGCTGGCGCATGCTGATGGAGTGCCTGGCGGCCGGGCGGGCGATTTCCCTGCCGTCGGCCAACGTCGGCCTGGGCAAGGTGGCAGTACGCGGCACCACGGCCTATGCGGCGATGCGCAAGCAGTTCGGCCTGCCCATTGGCAAGTTCGAAGGCGTTCAGGCGCCGTTGGCGCGCATGGCCGGGCACCTGTATGCCTGCGATGCGGTGCGCAAGGTTTCGGTGGCGTCCCTGGATGCCGGCGAGAAACCTTCGGTGATCTCGGCGATTGCCAAATACCACGTCACCGAACGCGCCCGGGCCATCGTCAACGACGGCATGGACATCGTCGCCGGCAAGGGCATCTGCATGGGCCCCAACAACTTCCTGGCCCGGGCCTACCAGCAAAGCCCGATTGCCATCACCGTGGAAGGCGCGAACATCATGACCCGCTGCCTGATCATCTACGGCCAGGGGCTGATCCGTTGCCATCCTTATGTGTTCCGTGAAATGGAAGCCGCTCGCGATGGTGGACGCAAAGGCCTGGAAGCGTTCGACAGCGCCATGTTCGGCCATATCAGCTTTGTCTGCGCCAACACCGTGCGCGCCGCGGTGCATGCGCTGACTGGCGGCCGCCTGATCAAAGCCCCGGCCAACACCGACAAGGCCCTGGCTGGCTATTACCGGCAGATCCAGCGTCTGTCGGTGGTGCTGGCCCTGGCTTCGGACATTTCCATGGGCGTGCTGGGCGGTGCTCTCAAGCGCAAGGAAAGCATCACCGGACGCCTGGGGGACATTCTTTCCCAGCTGTACATCCTGTCCTGCGTGCTGAAGCGCTTCGAAGACGATGGCCGGCCCCAGGCCGATCTGCCGCTGGTGCATTGGGCGGCACAGGATGCCCTGCTGCGGGCCCATGAAGCCCTGGCCGAGGTGCTGGACAACTATCCGTCCAGAGCGGCTGCGCGGATTATTCGTGGCCTGAGCTTCCCCCTGGGCATTCCCCAGCACAAACCCAGCGACCGCTTGCTGGCCGAGGTGGCCGAGCTGGTGCAAACCCCAGGCGCCACCCGGGACCGCCTGTTGGCCGACTCCTACATCCCGCAACCGGACATCGACAAACTGGCCTACGGCGAACTGGCGTTCCGCCTGCAACCGCAAGTGGAACTGATCGAGGCCCGGCTCAAGCCGGCGATCAAGCAGGGCGCCCTGGCGCCGTTGCCGATCTCCCGCGAGGCCTTCGGCGTGTGGCGGGTCCAGGCTCTGGAACAGCAATTGATCAGCCAGGACGAAGACGAGCTGCTCAGTCGTTACGTGGAATACGGCGATCACGCGATCCAGGTCGACGACTTCCCCCAGGACTTCGGTCTGCTGGAAGCCTTGCAACAGCGTCAGGCGCACTTCGAGCAAAGCGCCAAGCCGGCCTCACGCAAACGTGCCGCCAGCAGCGAAGACGCGGTGCTGGCCAGCGATTCGGCCTATTGAGCCTCTACTGGATTGGATCGGGATCTCTTTATGTCTGACGGTTATCTTTCGTTCGTCAATTCCGGGTGGGGCCGCTGGCTGGCCCAGCGGACCGGCCTGCCACAACCGCTGCCGCTGCAACGCCAGCGCGAGGGGCAGGGCGGCAACCTGATCAACCCGGTGGTCCTCGCCGCGGCGCCCGAGGGGCGCCTTCTGGGCGAGCTGCAACGGATCTTCGCCGCCACCGACACCGTGGCGGCCCAGGCCGCAAGCATCAACGCGCCCTCGACCGTGAAGGTCCAGGGCCTGGTCTTCGACGCCAGCGGGCTGGCGGATATCGCCCAGCTCGATGAGCTGTACCGCTTCTTCCACGCCAATGTCCGGCGCCTGACCGCCCACGGTCGGGTGCTGGTGCTGGGCACGCCGCCGGAGCACTGCAAGGCGCTGGCCCAGGCCGTGGCGCAGCGGGCCCTGGAGGGTTTCGTGCGTTCCCTGGGCAAGGAGTTGCGCCGGGCCATTACCGCGCAACTGCTGTATGTCGAGCCCGGTGCCGAAGGTGAACTGGACAGCAGCCTGCGGTTTTTCCTGTCCCGTCGTTCGGCTTATGTTTCGGGTCAGGTGGTGCGCATCGGCGAGCCGGTGGATGTGCCCCGGCACATCGACTGGGCCCAGCCACTGGAAGGCCGGCGAGCCCTGGTCACGGGGGCCTGTCGCGGCATCGGCCTGGCCATTGCCCAGGTCCTGGCCCGGGAAGGCGCTCAGGTGGTGTGCCTGGACATTCCCCAGGTCGAGGCAGAGTTGCAGCAGGCGGCAGCGGGCCTCAAGGGCAGCGCCCTGGCCCTGGACATCACCGCTTCTGGTGCCGGGCAGCGGCTGCTGGAGTTCGTCGGTGAGCACGGTGCTTTCGATATCGTCGTGCACAACGCCGGCATCACCCAGGACAAGACCCTGGCGAAGATGACTGAAGCCGCTTGGCGCAAGGTCATGGCCGTCAACCTGGAAGCACCGCTGCTACTGAGCCAGGCGCTGCTGGAGGGCCAGGGCCTGAACCCGGGGGGACGGATCGTCTGTGTCTCGTCGATTTCCGGGATCGCCGGCAACCTCGGGCAGAGCAACTACGCCACGTCCAAGGCCGGGGTCATCGGTCTGGTGGAGAGTCTGGGGCCACTGGCGGCGCGTCAGCAGATCACGGTCAACGCGGTGGCACCGGGCTTTATCGAAACCCAGATGACCGCGAAGATCCCGCTGCTGATTCGCGAGGCCGGACGGCGCATGAATTCCATGTCCCAGGGCGGGCAGGCCGTGGATGTGGCGCAAACCATCGCCTGGCTGGCCCATCCGGCCTCCGGCGGGATCAATGGACAGGTGGTCCGCGTCTGCGGACAAAGCCTGCTGGGGGCCTGAACCATGAATGCCGACTCTGCCATTCGCATCATCGAACCGCCGCCGTCCCGGGGCCAGTTGCTGTACGACGGCATCCGCAGCTTGCGCAAGCCCAAACTGGAGGCCGTCCCCAAGCTGCCCAGCGAGCGCCTTGTGCGCCCGGCGGTGGAGCTGCAGGCCGCCGAAATCGCCCGTTATGCCCAGGCCTGTGGCTTTCGCCGGGAGCACGGTGTGCCGCTGGCCTTTCCCCATACCCTGGCGTTTCCCTTGCACCTGTTGCTGCTGACCCACCCGACGTTTCCCTATCCGGCCAGCGGCATGGTCCACCTGGCCAACCGTATCCGTCAGTACCAGAAGCTGGAGGAAGGGCAGGCCCTGCGCCTGGAAGTGTTTGCCGAGCGTTGGCTGGCCCATCCCAAGGGCCAGGCGTTGTCGATTGCCACCCGGGCCCACAGTGGCGGCAGCCTGGTCTGGGAAAGCGACAGCCTGTATCTGCGCCGTGGCGTCAGCGCGCCCATTGGTGAGCCCTGGCAAGGCTCGCTGCCGCTGGATGAACAGGCTCTGGTGCGCACTCAACGTTGGAGCCTGGGGGG
Source organism: Pseudomonas sp. B21-059 (assembly GCF_026016285.1). Taxonomy (NCBI): domain Bacteria; kingdom Pseudomonadati; phylum Pseudomonadota; class Gammaproteobacteria; order Pseudomonadales; family Pseudomonadaceae; genus Pseudomonas; species Pseudomonas sp. B21-059. The sequence goes on from NZ_CP087201.1 coordinate 3,266,366, forward strand.
CGACCTGGGGCGGCGCTTTGCCCAGGTCAGCGGCGATTTCAATCCGATCCACACCTCCTGGCTCGGCGCCCGGCTGTTCGGTTTCCGTCGGCCCATCGCCCACGGCATGTGGACCCTGGGCCGGGCACTGGCAGCGCAGCAACCACCCCATCCACTGGCGGCGGCGGAGCTGGACTGCGAGTTCAAGCTGCCGATCTTCCTGCCGGCGGCGGTGACCCTGTGGAACCGTCTGCCCGACGGTCCGCGCCATGCGTTCGAAGTGCGCAACAACGCGGGGGACAAACCCCACATGCGCGGCCTATTTATCTGGGGAACTGGGCAATGACTGAGTACAGTTTCAATCCGGCGCCGGTGCGCCGGGTGGCGATCATCGGCGGCAACCGGATTCCGTTCGCCCGTTCCAATACGGTGTATGCCAACGACAGCAACCAGGACCTGCTGGTGGCGGCGTTGCAGGGGCTGGTGGATCGCTACGGCCTGTCGGGCCAGCGCCTGGGGGAGTTCGCCGCGGGGGCGGTGATCAAGCATTCCCGGGATTTCAACCTGGCCCGGGAAAGCCTGCTGTCCACCACGCTGTCGCCGCAGACCCCGGCCTACGACGTGCAGCAGGCGTGCGGCACCGGGCTGGAGGCGGCGCTGCTGGTGGCCAACAAGATCGCCCTGGGGCAGATCGAAGTGGGCATCGCCGGTGGTGCCGACACCACTTCCGATGCGCCCATCGGCATCAACGAAGGGCTGCGGCGGACCTTGCTCCAGGCCAACCGCGCCAAGGGCGCCGGCAACAAGCTGCGCAGCCTGCTCAAGGTGCGCCCGGGGATGTTCTTCAAGCCGCTGTTGCCGCGCAACGGCGAGCCACGCACCGGCCTGTCCATGGGTGAGCACTGTGAAGAAATGGCCAAGCGCTGGCATATCAAGCGTCTGGCCCAGGATGAACTGGCCCTTGCCAGCCACCAGCAACTGCAGGCCGCTTATCAGCGCGGCTTCTTCGACGACCTGATCACCCCGTATCGCGGCCTGACCCGGGACAACAACCTGCGGGCCGATGCCAGCCTGGAGAAGCTCGCCGGCCTGGGCCCGGCCTACGACCGCCACAACGGCACCCTGACCGCCGGTAACTCGACCCCGCTCACCGACGGCGCCTCAGTGGTGCTGCTGGCCAGCGAGGAGTGGGCCGCCGCCCACAACCTGCCGGTGCTGGCCTACCTGCGGACCGGGGAAACTGCCGCAGTGAACTTCGTCGACGGTACGGAAGGGCTGCTGATGGCTCCGGCCTACGCAGTGCCGCGCATGCTCGCCCGGGAAGGCCTGGGCTTGCAGGATTTCGACTTCTACGAGATTCACGAGGCTTTTGCCGCCCAGGTGCTGTGCACCCTCAAGGCCTGGGAAGACCCCGACTACTGCAAGGACAAACTCGGCCTCGACGGCGCCCTGGGCAGCATCGAGCGCAGCAAACTCAACGTCAACGGCGGCTCCCTGGGCTGCGGGCATCCCTTTGCCGCCACCGGCGGGCGCCTGTTGGCGACCCTGGCCAAGGCGATCCACCAGCGCGGTTCCGGCCGCGGGCTGATTTCCGTTTGTGCAGCCGGCGGGCTGGGTATCACCGCCATCGTCGAAAAATAAAATAACCAGGAGACTGCCAATGAGTGTCGTGAGCCTGCAACCCGCCGAGCGTATCTGGCTGAACGCTTACCTGCCGGGTGTGCCCAGCGATATCGAAGCCGACATCGACCGCTACCCGTCGCTGCGGGAAGTGTTCCTCGAACACGTGGACAAGTACCGCCACCGGGTGGCCTACGTCAGCATCGGCACCGAGATGGGCTACGACCTCTGGGAGAAGCGCGTATTCGCCTTCGCCGCCTGGTTGCAATCCAAAGGGGTGAAGAAGGGCGATCGGGTGGCCCTGATGATGCCCAACTGCCTGCAATACCCGATCTGCCTGTTCGGCACCCTGTTGGTGGGGGCGGTGGTGGTCAACGTCAACCCGCTGTACACCGCCCATGAACTGCGGCACCTGCTCAAGGACAGCGGCGCCGAAACCGTGGTGATCTTCGAGAACTTCGCCCACACCCTGGAGCAGGCGATGCCGGGCAGCCAACTGAAGAATGTCGTGGTGGCCGCCATTGGCGACTTGCTGGGCACCTTCAAGGGCGCGGCCTTGAACTTCGCCCTGCGCCACGTGCAGAAGCAGGTGCCCAAGTTCAACCTGCCAGGCTCGATCCGCTTCCCGGCGATGATGAAACTGGCCGCCGTGCTGGAGCCCCGTCCAGTGGAGCTGAAGCAGGATGACATCGCCTTTTTGCAATACACCGGCGGCACCACCGGCGATGCCAAAGGCGCCATGCTTACCCACCGCAACATCCTCGCCAACCTGATGCAGGCCAAGGCCTGGGTTGGCGACCAGTTGGACGAAAACCAGCAGGAAACCAACGTCACCTTGCTGCCGCTGTATCACGTGCTGTCACTGACGGTGAACTGCCTGATGTTCATGTGCCTGGGCGGGCGCAACATCCTGATCGCCAACCCCCGGGACGTGAAGCGGGTGCAGATGATCCTGCGCAAGGAGAAGTTCAGCGGCATCGTCGGGGTCAACACCCTGTTCAACGGCCTGCTGGAGAACGAAGAGTTTCGTGGCCGGGACTTCTCCGACCTGAAGCTGGCCATCGCCGGCGGCATGGCCACCCACACCGCCGTGGCCCGGCGCTGGAAGGAAGTCACCGGGGTGCCGATCATCGAAGGTTACGGCCTGACCGAATGCTCGCCGGTGGTGAGCATCAGCCCCATCGACATCGCGCGCATGCGCGAGGGGGACTTCACCGGGACCATCGGCGTGCCGCTGCCGTCGACCTGGGTGCGTTTCGTGCGTGAGGATGGCGAACTGGCGGAGCTGGGCGAGGAGGGCGAGTTGCAGGTGCGTGGCCCCCAAGTGATGAAGGGCTACTGGCAGCGTCCGGAAGAAACCGCCAAGGTCCTGGACCGTCATGGCTGGCTGTCCACCGGGGATATCGGGGTGATGAACGAGCAGGGTTTCATCCGCCTGGTGGACCGCAAGAAGGACATGATCCTGGTGTCCGGCTTTAACGTGTACCCCAACGAGATCGAAGATGTGGTGGCCTTGCATCCGGGCGTGGCGGAAGTGGCGGCGATCGGGGTCGAGGATGGGGTGACGGGGGAGAAGGTGAAGATCTTCGTGGTGCGCAAGGACCCGAACCTGACCCAAGAGCAGTTGCTGGCCCACTGCCGCGAGTACCTGACCGGCTACAAGGTGCCGCGCTACGTCGAGTTCCGCACCGAAGAGTTGCCCAAGACCACCGTGGGCAAGGTGCTGCGCCGCGCCCTGCGTTAGTTCCGAGGGCGCCCGAGGTTGTTCTGAAGATCGCCAAGCAAGGCCCTGCGGGCCTTTTCGCAGCCTCGCCGGGGCTACGATCGGTGTAGCCGCTGCCGAAGGCTGCGAACGGCCCGCAGGGGCGCAAGAGTCCCTAGGGCGCTAGAGGTCTTCGGGTGATAGCCAGGCAAGCCTGAACCTACAAGGCGTTGGGCAGGCGGACCTGGCCCGGCTGCAGGCCAAACACTTCGACACCCTCAGCCGTCGATTGGCCCACGCTCACCGGCAGCCGTTGTGCCGGCTGATCGGCGCTCGCCCGATATTCCACACTCATGCCATCTGCGCCGCGCTGGATCGCTGCCGGCGGGATGACGATTGCCTGGTCGTTGCGGTAGGTGATGATGGTCAATCGCGCACTCATGCCCAGGCGTACCCGCTGCAGTTGTTCCCGGGTCAGCGTAGGGATCGACAAGGTCACCGGGAACTGTGCGCTGGCGCCGCTGGCGTCGCCGGGCAGGGCCAGGCTGCTGACGATGTCCACCTGGCCATTGAGGCGTTCGCCATCAAAGCCGTCACCGAGGATTTCCACGCTCTGGCCCTGACGCAGCTGGTTAATGTCCAGCTCCGAGACCTTGCTGACGATCTTCAGTTGCTCGATGTTGGCCAGACCGAACAGGGCCTGGCCCTGGCCGACCTTGCTGCCGGTTTGCACCGGGCCCGAGGCCCCTGCCGAGGCGATTTGGCTCAGGTTGACGCCCGGCGCCGGCACCACGATGCCGGCAAACGGCGCGGTGACGTCCTTGCCCGCCAGTAGGGCGCGCAGGGCTTCGTATTTGACCGTGGCATTGGTCAGTTCCATCTCGGCAATCTGCCGGTATTCGCCCTTGCCCTGATCCAGGGCCTGTTGCAGCTCGCCCTGGGCCGCGCTCAGGTCCAGGCGCTGGGTCTGCAGTTGTTGGGTCAGGTCGTCCAGTTCGTTGCGGGGAATGATGCCCCGGGCAAACAGGCTCTGGCTTTCACTGAGCTTGCGCTCGGAATTGCTGACCGCCATCTGCGAGGAACGCAAGGTCCGCCGGGCACGGGTGACCTGGGCGCTGTTGTTCCAGTCCTGCAGTTCCTGGACGCTGCGTCGGGCCTTGAGCTGGACCGACAAGGCTTCGCGCAACTGGATCTCGATCAGGCTGGGGTCCATTTTCAGCAGGGTCTGGCCGGCCTCCACCCGTTGGCCCTGTTCCACCAGGTTGGCCAGGACAATGCCGTCGAACGGCGCGGTCAGGCTGATGGTGCGCTGGGGTTCGATCTTGCCCACCAGGCCGATCTGATGAATCAGCGGCGCGCTGCTGACCTCGATCCAGCGGCCCTTGTCAGTCGCTGTGTGGTCCGGGGCGTGGTAACCGCTCAGGGCCACGCCGGCCAAGGCCAGCACCACCAGCACCGCGCCCCCTTGCAGGTAGCGTTTGCGCGAGCTTTTCTGCTCAGTAGTCATTGAGCGCAATGTCCCAGGTCTCCAAGGTCGTGCCCAGGGTCAGGTCCAGTTGGGTCTGGGCGTTGAGGTAGGCGATAAGTGCGTTGAGGCGGGCGTTTTCACTGGTGCGCAGGTCGCTTTCATAGCTCAGCACCTGAAAGTTGCTGGAGCGTCCGGCGCTGAGTTTTTCCCGTTCGATCTCCAGTTTGCGCTTGGACAGTTCCACCGCGCGCTGGGCAATTTCGTACTGGCGCCAACGGGTGCCGAGGTCGCGCACCACGTCATTGACACCGCGCTCCAGGGCCTGGCGGGCATCGGCCAGGACCAGCGCCTGGTTTTCCACGTCGACCCGGGCATGGACTTCCGCCTGGCGGGTACTGAGGTCGCCAATGGGGATTTGCACCTGGACCCCGGCATAGCTGTCCCAGGTCCTGCCCGCGCCATTGCCGCCGTCGTTGTCGTAGCGGTTGCGCACCTGGTTGGCACCGGCCACCAGGGACACGTCCCAACGGCCCTGGTCCTTGGCGATCACCAGGTTCAGATCGGCCTGCTGGCTGCCGAGCAAGGTCGCCAGGTAACTGGGTTGCTGGAGCTGGGCCAGGCGCAGGGCGTCCTGCTGGTCGATGCTGATCCTGGCGGCTTCCAGGGCGTCGCTGGCGCGAATGCGCGTGGACAGGTCCAGGGCCAGCAGCCGCAGCAGCGACAGGCGATTGATGTCCACCTGATTGCGCGCTTCTTCGACCCCCAGTTCCTGGCTGGCGATATCGGCTTCGGTCTGCACGATCTCGAACTCGGCCATGCGCCCGGCGGCGATCAGCGCCTTGTTCACCTGGAGTAGGGCATTGGCGCGCTTGAGGGCATCCTCGACGATCGCCAGCTGTTGCTGGGCCCGCAACAGCTCGCGGTAGGCGCCGATGATGTCGCTGATGGTCTGCGCCACGTTGGCCTTGAGGTTGAGGCGATAGGCCTGTTCGTTGATCCGCGCCAGGCGTAGCGGGGCGGTGGTCACATCCCAGCCGGCGCCCTTGAGCAGGGGCTGGATAATCGCCAGGTCGAGGCCGTCGCGTCGGTAGTAGCCGGCCCGATTGGCATTGCTCAACTCTTGCCGCCAGGCCATGTTCAAGCGGGTGCCGTACTCCCCCAGCAAACTGGAACTGGGCGTGAGCATGGCGTTGCGTACCCCGTCGTTGCTGCCCTTGTTGGCCTGGTAGGTGCCACTGAGCAGCAGCTTGGGATTGAAGGCATCTTCCGAGACCCGCAGATCGAACTTTTGCGCCACGCGCTGCAAGTAGGCGCTGCGAATCCCGCGGTTGTTGCGCAGGCCCAGGTAGACCGCATCGGCGAGGGTCAGGTCGGTCTGCTGCTGGCTCAGCAGGACGCTGCGTTCATAACCGCTGTGCAGGGTCGGGGCTGACGCCTGGCGAGCCACATTCATGTCCTGGGAGGCGGCTTGCCCCAAGGGGCTGATCAGCCACAGCAGCAACAGCCCGGCGCGTTGGCGATCATTCATCGCGCAGCGCCTCCACCGGTTGCAGGCGCGAGGCCGAGATGGCCGGGTACAGGCCGAAGAACAGGCCGATCAACAAGGTGCTGCCGATGCCCAGGGGCAAGGATGCAGAGGCCAGGGAAAACTGCCAGCCGGAAACCCGGGCATAGAGGTAGGCGGCGCTCATGCCCAGCACCGCCCCGGACAGGGCACCGACCGCCGTGAGGGTCACGGCTTCGAGCAGGAACAGGTTGCGGATATCCCGGCGCCTGGCGCCCAGGGCCATGCGGATGCCGATCTCGCGACGCCGTTCCGAGACGTTCATCAGCATCACGTTCATCACCCCGACGCCGCCCCCCACCAGGGAGATGCCCCCCAGGGCCATCAGCAGGTAACCGAAGGTGCGGCTTTGCCGGGTCATGCCGTCGATGATCTTTTGCGGTATCTGTACTTCCACGCCCCGTCCCGGTAGCTGTTTTTTCAGCGCATCGCCCAGGGCCGTGGCCAGTTGGTTCATGTCCTGGGAGGGCGCGGCGCGGGCTATCAGGTTGCTGATCTGCGCACTGGAGGAAATCCGCCGCATGCCCTCCAGGGGCACGAACAGGGATTCGTTGGTCTGCACCGGGATCAGCACGGCAGCCGGTTGCGGTTGCAGGATGCCAATCACCTGGAACAGATAGTCATTGATGCGAATTCTGTCGCCCAGGTGCAGTGGGTCATGGGGCTGGCTCAGGGCCTGGGCCACTTGTGCCCCCACCACCGCGTAGGTTTCGGCGGCATCGAATTCCGAAAGGAAGCGTCCTTGCTGCAACTGCAGGCGCATGGCGTCGTTCAGTGCCGCAGTGCTGCCCACCAAGTTGGCGTTGGTGGTGCGTCCCTGGAATACCACTGGGCCGCTGAACAACGCCACCGGGGCGATGTGCAGCAGGTTGGGCAGGGCCTTGTACAGGGTGGCGAGGTCCAGCGCCGCCGGCATGGGCGTGCGCGCCCCCGAAGTGTCGGGGAACTGCACCGCCAGGGTGTCGGTGCCCATGTCCTGGAAGATCGCCGCGGCGTCTTCGGCGGCGTTATGGCCGATATTGATCAGGGCCACCACCGATGAACTGCCGATGACGATCCCCAGCAGGGCCAGGATCGAACGCTTGCCCAGGGTGCGCAGGCTGACGAAGGCTTCGTGCAGCAACTGGCTGGCGCTTTGCTCGACCTTGAGGCTCATGCCGGGCAGACCTCCTGGACCACGCCGTTGGTGACCCGGATCTGCCGCTCCAGGCGCTGGGCGATGCCCGGGTCGTGGGTGACGATGATCAGGGTCACCTGGCGCTCGCGGTTCAGCGACAGCAGCAGGTCCATGATCTCCTGGGCGGTGTGGCTGTCGAGGTTGCCGGTGGGTTCGTCGGCGAGGATCACCGAGGGTTCGCCCACCAGGGCGCGGGCAATCGCCACCCGCTGGCGCTGACCGCCGGAGAGGTCCGCCGGGCGGTGGTGGGCCCGCTGCCCCAGGCCCACCTGATCGAGCATGTGCTGGGCGCGTTCCAGCGATTCACGCCGCGCCACTCCGCGATAGCTCAGGGGCAGGGCGACATTGTCCAGGGCACTGAGGCGCGGCAGCAGGTTGAAACTCTGGAAGACGAAGCCGATCTGCTGGTTGCGGATCGCCGCCAGCTGGTCGGGGCTAGCGCGGAAGATATCGTGCCCGGCAAAGCGGTAGTCGCCGTTGTCGGGCAGATCCAGCAGGCCGAGGATGTTGAGCAGGGTGCTCTTGCCGGAACCGGAGGCACCGAGAATGGCGCAGCTTTCACCGGCTTCGATGGACAGGGAAACGTTCTTGAGAATGTGGAGCGGTTGCTCCGCCAGCCGATAGCTCTTGCCTATGCCTTGCAGGGAGATAAAACCTGGGTCGATTATCGTCGCTGTCATCGCTTACCGCGCCGGCTGGCTCGACTGAATGCTTGAACATTCCCACCACGTAGGGCTCGTGCAGCGGGGGGTTCAGGGGCAACGCCAAGCTCTGGTTTTATTTATTATTTTAAAAAATTTGTTTGAATAGTAACTGCGTTCATCCTGGCGCGCCAGCTGTCTGAACCGGGTAATTGCGGGCTTTTTTCGGGATTTTTCTACCAGGAACCCGCGGGTCACAAAACGGCCTCGGGCCGCTGGGGACGTCCCTGTGACGCTTGCTTTTAGGGCTTCTCGCGGGTATAAAAAATCAAATTTTTTTTTAAAACACTGTTCGAACGGTCAGTTTTTCATCCCAGCAAAGGTTAGTCCTCCATGGTCGCCAAGAAACTCAGTGCCCCCAATGTCACCAAGACCCGACTGCTGGAAGCGACCGAGGCATTGTTCATCAAGTACGGCTACGACGCCGTGCTGCTGCGTCAGATCACCGAGCGCGCCCAGGTCAACCTGGCGGCGGTGAACTATCACTTCGGCGACAAGGACTCGCTGATGAAAGCCCTGCTGATGCAGCGCCTGGGCCCCCTCAACGATCAACGCCTGGAGCTGTTGGCCAAATGTGAAGAGCAGGCCCAGGGACCGCTGGACTGCGAGACCCTGCTGGGGGTGCTGTTCGCCCCGGCCATGGGCCTGGAGCGCAGTGATGAAAGCGGTGGCCTGGAAGGCCGCTCCTTCATCCGCTTTCTCGGCCGGGTCTACAGCGACACGTCGCCCTTCATCCAGGAATACCTCAAGGAACACTACCAGCCGGTATTCGAGCGCTTCTTCAAGGCCTTTGCCCTGGCGCTGCCGGACCTGCCGCGCAACGAATTGGGGGTGCGCCTGCAGTTTGCCCTCAAGGCGATTTCCGGGGTGATGGCCGGCACCGAACTGCGCTTGCTGATGCAGGCCATGAGCCTGGGCCGTCCGGCCACTGACGCCGAAGTCATGGCCAAGCTGATCAGCCTGGTGTCGGCGGCAATTCGTGCGCCCATGCAGGACCCGGATTCGGAACAGGCCCTGGAAAAGGTCTTGAACACTCAGCGCCTGATTCGTCAGCACAGCCAGTCCCAGGTCGGAATGATTTCCGCCTGAGGGGCTGCCGCTCCTGCCAGCACCGCACAGTGCCGGCAGGAGCGGCAGTGTCATTCGAAGCATCAATATTGCTCAGGGCTGCGGCCGCCATCTGCCAGGTTCTGCTCCTCGCATCGACCCTGGAGCGCCCGGCATCCAGAATGAGCGGCCACAACGGATCAATGCGCTATTGCTGGATTTTCCGCAGCGACGGTTCACCTGAAGAACCTGCCCGCCCCGTAGCAAGCGGGGTGGGACCGGCGAAGGCGGGCGGTCAACCGAGCATTTCCCGCATCCGGTGCCAGAGCATGCCCAGGGCCAGCAGCGGTGCGCGCAGGGCTGGGCCGCCGGGGAAGGTCATGTGTGGGACGGCACTGAACACATCCAGGCCATGGCTGTGCCCGGCATGGATGGCTTCGGCCAGCAGCCGTGCAGTCCAGTGGGTGACATTCAGGCCATGGCCGGAATAGCCCTGGGCGTAGTACACGTTAGGGTACTGGTGCAGCCGACCTACCTGGGGGAAGCGATTGGCGGTGATGCCGATCTTGCCGCCCCATTGGAAGTCGATGGCCACATCGTTCAATTGGGCAAATACCTTGAGCATCTTCGGCCGCATGTAGGCGCCGATGTCCGCAGGATCACGCCCTGAATAGTGGCAGGCACCGCCGAACAGCAGGCGTCGATCCGCCGTCAGCCGGTAGTAGTCCAGGCCCACTTTCTGGTCGCACAGCGCCAGGTTCTGCGGGATCAACTGTGTCGCCAGCGCCTCAGGCAGTGGCTCGGTGGTGATGATGTAGCTGCCGGCGGGCAGCACCTTGCCGCTCAGGCGTGGCTCCAGTTCATCCAGGTGGGCGTTGCATCCGAGCACCAGGCTGGCGGCGCGCACGGTGCCTGTGGCGCAACGCACCTCGACGCGGTTGCCATGCACCAGCTCCAGCACCGGGCTCTGTTCGAAGATCCTTACCCCCAGGGACGCCGCGACCCGCGCTTCCCCCAGCACCAGCTTGAGTGGGTGCAAATGCCCCGAACCCATGTCCACCAGGCCCCCGGCATACACCGGGGAGTCCACCACCTGATGCATGTCCTGAGGCGCCACCAGGCGGGTAGGGTGGCGGTAGCCCAGGCTCGCCAGATGCTCCTGTTCTGCCTGGAACGCCGCGAACTGGGCCCGGGTATTGGCCAGCTCGCAGAAGCCCCAGCGCAGGTCGCAATCGATGCCGTGCTCGGCGATGCGCTGGCGCACCACGTCCACCGACTCGATCCCGGCATGCTCGAGGTATTTCACCCCCTCCTTGCCGACGTAGCGGGCAAAGCCGCTGACGTCGTGGCCAATGCCGCGGATCAGTTGGCCGCCATTGCGCCCACTGGCGCCCCAGCCGATTCGCCGGGCTTCAAGGAGAATCACCGACAGCCCGCGCTGGGCCAGCTCGATGGCGGTGTTGACCCCGGTGAAACCACCGCCGATGACACAGACATCGGCGCTCAGGTCCCCGTCCAGGGACGGGTAGCCGGGCAGGCTTCCGGCGGAGGCGGCGTAGTAGGAGCGGGCGTGCTCGCTGGCGCTGCCCGAGTGTCTTGGCTGAATCATTTGTTGGACTTCACTTTGCTCCAGGAGCGGGTCATCAAGCGCATGATGGCCGGCGACTGGGTGGTGGAAATGTACAGTTTGTCGAGCACGTCCTGAGGCGGGTACACCTCGGGATTGTTCACCAGCTCGGCGTCCATGTACGGCTGGGAGGCCGGGTTGGGGTTGGCATAGCCGACATAGGCGCTGACCTTGGCGATCACTTGCGGGTCCAGCAGGTAATTGATGAAAGCGTGAGCCTCCTTGACGTTGCCGGCATCGGCGGGAATCGCCAGCAGGTCGAACCACAGGTTGCTGCCTTCCTTGGGAATGGCGTAGGCGATGTTCACCCCGTTCTTGGCTTCCTTGGCCCGGTTGGCGGCCTGGAACACATCCCCGGAGTAGCCGAAGGCGATGCAGATATCACCGTTGGCCAGGTCCGAGACGTACTTGGAGGAATGGAAGTAGGTGATGTACGGGCGCAGGGTCAGCAGCTTGGCCTCGGCTTTCTTGTAGTCCTCGGGATTTTCACTGCGCGGGTCCAGCCCCAGGTAGTTGAGCACCGCCGGAAATACCTCGTCCGAAGAGTCCATCATCGACACCCCGCACTGCTGGAGCTTCTTCAGGTTCGCAGGCTCCAACAGCACCGCCCAGGAGTCGATGCGCTCGATGCCCAGCACCTGCTTGACCTTGTCGACGTTATAGCCGATGCCGTTGGTGCCCCACAGGTAGGGCACCGAGTACTGGTTGCCGGGGTCGTTCTGCTCCAGCAGCGCCAGCAGCTTGGGGTCCAGGTTCTTCCAGTTGGGCAACTGCGAGCGGTCCAGCTTGAGGAACGCGCCGGCCTTCACCTGGCGCGCCAGGAAATGGTTGGAGGGCACCACCACGTCGTAGCCGGTGCGCCCGGCCAGCAACTTGCCCTCCAGGGTTTCGTTGGAGTCGAACACGTCGTAGATCACCTTGACCCCGGTTTGCCCCTGGAAGTCGGCGAGGGTGGTCTGGCCGATGTAGTCGGTCCAGTTGTACACGCTGACACTGGGTTGTGCCTGGACGGCGGCGCTCATCAAGGCCGCCAGTGCTGCCGGGATCACTGCTTGCAAAAGACGCATATCGACACCTCTTCGGGTTGTTTTTATTGATTGCAGAAGGTGGGGAAATCAGACGCTGAGCAGCAGGAACTCGCGTTCCCAGGAGCTGATCACGCGCTTGAAGTTCTCGTGTTCGGCGCGCTTGACCGCCACATAGCCACGGACGAACTTGCGCCCCAGGTAGTGCTCGATGGTCGGGCAATCCTCCATGTGCGCCAGGGCGTCCTCGATGGTGATCGGCAGGCGCAGGTTGCGGCGTTCATAGGCCCGGCCTTCCACCGGGGCGCTGGGCTCGATGCCCTCGACCATGCCCAGGTAGCCGCACAGCAGGCTGGCGGCAATCGCCAGGTAAGGGTTGGCATCGGCGCCGGGCAGGCGGTTTTCCACGCGCATGGCGTCGGGGCTGGCGGTGGGCACCCGCAGGCCGACGGTACGGTTTTCCTCGCCCCATTCGACGTTCACCGGGGCCGAGGTGTCCGGCAAAAAGCGGCGGAACGAGTTGACGTTGGGGGCGAACATCGGCAGCACCTTGGGGATGTACTTTTGCAGGCCGCCGATGTGGTGCAGGAACAGCTGGCTCTTCTGCCCATGTTCGTCGACGAAGATCGGCTTGCCGGTGGCGATGTCCACCACGCTCTGGTGCAGGTGCATGGCGCTGCCGGGCTCATCGGCCACCGGCTTGGCCATGAAGGTGGCGGTGACGTTGTGCTTGAGCGCGGCCTCGCGCAGGGTGCGCTTGAACACGGTGATCTGGTCCGCCAGATCCAGGGCGTCGCCGTGGCGGAAGTTGATTTCCATCTGTGCCGGGCCGTCTTCGTGGATCAGCGTGTCCAGGTCCAGGCCCTGGGCTTCGCACCAGTCGTAGACATCCTCGAACAGCGGGTCGAACTCGTTGGCGGCATCGATGGAGAACGACTGGCGGCCGCTTTCCGCCCGTCCCGAACGGCCCAGGGGCGCCTTGAGCGGCAGGTCCGGGTCTTCGCAGCGCTGGGTCAGGTAGAACTCCATTTCCGGGGCGACGATCGGCTGCCAGCCCTTGTCGGTGTACAGCTGCAGCACTTTTTTCAGCACGTTGCGCGGCGACAGCTCGATGGGGTTGCCGAACTTGTCGAAGGTGTCGTGGATGACGATGGCCGTGGGCTCGATGGCCCAGGGCACCAGGTAGATCGATGACGAGTCGGGGCGGCAGATCATGTCGATGTCCGCCGGGTCCAGCAGTTCGTAGTACAGGTCGTCGTCGACAAAATCCCCGGTTACCGTTTGCAGCAGGACACTTTCCGGCAGGCGCATGCCGCGCTCATGCAAGAACTTGTTGGTGGGCGCGATCTTGCCGCGGGCAATGCCGGTCAGGTCGCTGACCACGCACTCTACTTCGGTAATCTTGTGATCTTTCAGCCAGGAGGAAAGCTGATCGAAAGGGGCGTTCATAAAGACCTCGATGATTGGTTTTGTCTGCACCGAGGTGAGCGGGAGTATCCCGGCAAGGCTTCCCCTGCGGCGCATTGGCGACTATCTTGGGCGAGCCTTGTTGTTCCATCTATCCACTTTAAGCAGCACCAAAGCGCACCAAAAGAGTGCGCAAGGTCCCCCGATGACAGCGTCCAATCCGCTTCAGGTTCAAGCCTTCAACACCTTCGATGTCGCCGATCAGATCCGTGCCACCCCGGGTTGGGTCCAGCACTACCAGCAGATGTCCCCCGGGCATTTCAACGGCCTGGTGCGCTACCTCGACCTGCAGGGCGTAGAGATCTACGAGGAGTGCATGAACACCCGGGTCGAGCAGAATTTCAGTGCCCCGCAAGGCGCCCTGGCGTTCTGTTTCGATCGCAGCGACAACGCCCTCTACCTGCTCAATGGCGAGAGCCGCAACATCTGGATCACCCCGGAGAACTACCAGGAAGTGGCGGTGGTGTTCGGCCCCGAATTCGTCCAGCGCCAGGGCCTGGGAGTGGAACGCCTGGAGGGCCTGTTCATGGCCCCGCTGACCAACCAGCAGAATGCCCTGTTCTGCCGCTGGCTGAGCGCCACCTTGACCCGCCTGTCCCAGACCCTCGACCCACCCAGCCGCGAAGCGCTGACCCAGCAACTGCTGGACGACTGCCTGTACATCCTCGACAACGCCTGCGTGCGCCTGGACCCGGGCAGCCTGCAACGGCGCAACGAGGAGCGGGGCATCATGCAGCGGGTGGCGCAATGGGCCGCCGACGTCCCCGAAGAAACCCTCAACCTGCTGGAGCTGTCCCAGGTGGCCGGGGTCTCCCTGCGCCAGTTGCAGAGTGCGTTCAAGGCCTTTACCGGCATGGCCCCCAGCCAATGGCTGCGCTTGCGCCGGCTCAACAGCGCACACCGGGAGTTGCTCAGCCGTGGCCCTGGCGAAACCACTGTGGCCGAGGTGGCGATGCACTGGTCGTTCTGGCACCTGGGACGCTTCTCCAGCAGCTATCGAGCGCTGTTCAAGGAGTTGCCCAGCCAGACCCTGAAACGCCATGGGCGTGCCTGACCCATAGCGAAGAAGCCCGCAAACCCTGCATCGCCCTCAACACGGTCTTCGCCGGCAAGCCGGCTCCTGCAAGGCGCTGGGCGGCCGATTCGCGAAAGCGCCGGCAGCGCTCTATTCTCGGTGTGGGCTGTCTTCCTGGGGCGTGCAATGCTTGAAACCATCGACCTGACCAACGCCGCCGCGGCCCTGGGGATCGGCATGCTGGTGGGCCTGGAGCGCGAGCGGCGCAAAGGGCAGGGGCCTCAGCGTGGCAGCGCCGGGTTGCGTACCTTCGCCATCACCGCGCTGTTGGGGTTCATCGGCCAGCGAGTCGGCGGCCCGCTGCTGCTGGCCTCGCTGGCCATTGCTGTGGCCGGGTTGGTGACGGTGGCCTATTGGCGCAACGAGCAAGAGGACCCGGGGGTCACCAGCGAAGTGGCGCTGCTGGCGGTGCTGATCCTCGGGGCCTTATGTGGCACGGACCCGGAGCTGGCGCTGGCCATCGCCGTTGTCATGACCGCCTTGCTGGCCTATCGACAGACACTCCATCACTTTGTGCGCAGTCAGTTGAGCGACCGGGAAATCGCCGATGGTCTGACCCTGCTGGTGGCGGCGCTGGTGATCCTGCCCCTGGCGCCCGACCGGTTCATCGGTCCCTATGGCGCCTTCAACCTGCGCACCATAGGCACCCTGACCGTGCTGTTGATGGCGGTGGGCGCCTTGGGACATGTGGCGGTACGAGCCCTGGGCACCCATTACGGGTATGCCCTGAGCGCCGTAGCGTCGGGGTTCGTGTCCAGCACCTTGACCATCGTCTCCATGGGCCAGCGGGTCGCCAACGCGCCGCAGCAGGTCCGGACCCTCGGCGCGGCGGCGATTCTCTCCAACCTGGCCACGGTGGCGCAGATCGGCCTGATCCTGGCGACGGTCGATAGCGCGCTGCTGCAGGCCATGTGGCTGCCCCTGCTGCTGGGGGGCGCGAGCACGGCGCTGTATGCCGCCTGCCTGATGTTTCCCCGCACCGATCCCGGCAGCGTCGAGCCGGTCAGCGACAAGGGCGCGTTCAATCCCAAGCTGGCCTTGATCGTGGCCCTGACCATGAGCGCCATCACCTTCGCGTCTTCGCTCATGCTCAACTACTTCGGGCAGTTGGGGGTGATGTTGACTGCGGTGATTAGCGGTTTTGCCGATGCCCATGCGTCCACGGCGTCCATTGCTTCGCTGGTCAAGTCCGGGCAATTGCCCGGCGCGGCCATCGGCAGCGTGGTGATGCTGGCCGTCAGCAGCAACGCACTCAGCAAGTGCGTGCTGGCAGCCATCAGTGGCGGACGCCGCTTTGCCCTCTACGTCGTTCCAGGGCAGGTGCTGTTGACCCTGGCGATGTGGGGCGGCGTCTGGCTGCAGTAACCAGGCCCTGGAAAAAAACGCGACGCCTGACAAAGATCAACTCGCCTCTGGCCAGAGCGCTCAGTCTTGAGTGCCCCTTGCGGTTTTTTTTCAAGCGCTTGAGCCGAGGTGAACCATGTCGCAAACACCACGTTTACTCTTGATCGCGCCCCAGCAGATGCAGCGCACCGCGGCTTTCGAGCGCACTGCGCAACTGGCCAAGGCCTTGCAACTGCCGGTGCACATCGTCGCCCTGGATCATCTTCAGGCGCTGACGCTGGCAGGGCTGTTCGACAGCGGCCAGGCCGAGCAATTGCAGGTGGCCTATCTGCAACAGCACCGGCAATGGCTGGAACAACAGGCGCAACCGATGCGCGAGCAGGGCCTGCAGGTGACGTGCGAGGCGCTGTGGGTCACCCAGCCGTATCAGGCGATCCAGCAGTTCGCCAATGAAATGCCCCTGGCCCTGATCATCAAGGATGCCCATGCCGAGTCGGCGATGCGGCGGATCTTCTATACCCCGCTGGACTGGCAACTCTTGCGCGACTGCACCTTGCCGGTGCATCTGGTGACCGAAGCCCGGCACCCGCGGCCGCGGCGGGTGCTGGCGATCATCGACGTGCTGCGCAGCGAAGTGCAGGACCTGCAGTTCAACGATCAGATCGTCGACGCGGCAGTGAAACTGGCCGAGCAGTGCGACGCCGAGCTGGACCTGCTGCATGTGTATGACTGGGTGGCGGTCTATGCCAAGGACACCGGCGCCGGCGCGCTGTCCTTGGCCAGTGGTTTGTATGAAGCCCTGGGCGCGGCGCAACACGAGGTTTATCGCGCGCTGGCGGAGCGCCACGGCGTGCCCCCGGAACGCAGTCACTTCATTGAAGGCATGCCGCTGCAGCAAATCTGCCGCTTCGCCGAGGAGCATCAGAGCGATGTGATTGTCATGGGCACCACCCAGCACCGTGGTGTGCACAAGCGCCTGGGCAGCACGGCCGAGCACCTGCTGTTGCAGGCACCCTGCAGTATCTGGGCGGTCAAGCCACCGCGCGAACCCCAGCAGTGACAGGGGCCGGCCACGCCCGCCATGGGGCGGCGTGGCGGCTCGGGTCAGAGGAACAGGCGGTGCAGCACCTGATGGGCATCGTCGGGATCGGTACGGGTGGTGAAACCCAAGGCAGCGGCCAGCTCGCGCATCGGCTGGTTGTTGGCGCTGTCCACTGAATACATCTGATGAAAACCATGCTGGCGGGCTGCGCGGATCAGGTGGGTCATCAGCAATGAGCCCAGGCCCAGGTGCTGCCATTCATCGGCGACAGTGACCGCGCATTCGCATTGATCGCCAGTGGCGGCGGCATAACGACTGACGCCGATTTCAATCAACATGCCGTTTTCATGCACCAGGGCTATGTACGCCAGGCGCTGCTTGCCATCGACGTCCATCAACTGGTTAAGCATGGCGGTGTCGGGCTCCTTGATCTGGGCCAGAAAACGCATGTGCCGGGAATCGGCGGACAGCCGCTTGATGAAATCGTATTCGCGCTGCCGATCCTGCTCTGTCAGGGGCCTGATCAGCACGTGGCGGCCATCATCAAGGGCTTCGATCCAGTGCTGACCGGTCACGCAGCCATAGGCTGCGGCGGCCTGGTCATTGTGTTCTTTGATGCTGAACATGGGGGCGATCCTCTAGGGATGATCAAGCGTGGCCCGCGACCCCAGGCCGCGTGGTTCCTATCCTTTACGCCTGTTGCAGGGGGCAGGATCTGATCTGGATCAGACGCGGCTCAGGGGCTCGGATATTCACTGCCGACGCGGTGTTAACCCGCCGCTTTGTGATTTTTATCAAGCCGGCGGCGCAGGTGGCGAGCATCATCGAGGCATCGGCTGGGGGCGCCCTGGCCGTTGTTCAGTGCGCCGTCCGGGAGGTGCCCATGTCCACACTGCAACGCGTGCTATTGATTGCACCTACGGCCCTGTCTCACAGCCCGGCATTTGATCGCGCAAGCGCGTTGGCCCGGGCCTTGGGCGCCAGTTTGCACATCGTCGCCTTTGACTTCGTCGAGGTGCTGGAGGTGGCGGGGCTGTTCGATCATCAAGCCATGGCCCAGGCCCGGGAAGGCTACCTGCAGGTGCATCGGCATTGGCTGGAACAACAGGCCCGCTTCGAGCGGGCCCACGGTTTGCAGGTGAGCACCGAGGTGCTGTGGGCCAAGGCTCGCTTGCAGGAGATTCTCGACTATGTGAGCGACTACCACCCGGACCTGGTGGTCAAGGACGCCCAGCCGGTGCCAACCCTCAGGCGCATCTTCTACCAGCCTCTGGACTGGTTGCTGCTGCGCGAGCTGCGCCAGCCATTGCACCTGGTGACGGACTGTCGGCACCCCTTGCCGTTGAAGGTATTGGCCGCCCTGGACCTGTCCCATCTGGAATACCTGACCCAGGGCCTGAATCAACGCATTCTCGAGATGTGCGCGACCCTGGCCAAACACTGCGGTGCCCGGGTGCACTTGCTGAATGTGGTGGATTGGGCCACTGAGAACGCCACCGGCCTGCCGATCTACAGTCCTGACACCAACATCAGCTTGCGTGATGCGGTGAATGATGCACAGCAGGAAGCGTTCGAGACCCTGGCCGAGCGCTACGCCATTGCCCCTGAGCACTGTTATCGCCTGGAGGGTGTGCCGCATCAGGTCATCGCACGCTTTGCCGCCGACAACGATTTCGACCTGATGGTCCTCGGGCGTGTGCATCGCCGGGGCTTGCAACGCTTCATCGGCTCCAGCGCCGAGCAACTGCTGTATCACACACCTTGCAGCCTGATGCTGGTGGAGCCTCAGGAGTGAGATCGGGCTTGAGCCGTGGCCCTGCCCGGCGGCCAGGAGATGACGATGCGCATTAGTTTTCTCGGTGCCGCCGGCACTGTCACCGGCAGCAAATACCTGTTGCAGCACGAGGGCCGGCATGTGCTGGTGGACTGCGGGCTGTTCCAGGGCTACAAGCAACTGCGCCAGCACAACTGGGAGGCCTTTGGCCTGCCACTGCGTGAACTGGATGCCATTGTCCTGACCCATGCTCACCTTGATCACAGCGGTTACCTGCCGGTGCTGGTGCGCAACGGCTATCGCGGGCCGGTGTATGCCACGGCGGCTACCTGCGAGTTGGCGAAGATTCTGCTGCGCGACAGCGGTCGCCTGCAGGAAGAGGAGGCGGCCTATGCCAATCGTCATGGCTATTCCAAGCACTCCCCGGCATTGCCGCTGTATACCGAGCGCGATGCCGAGCAGGCCCTGAAACTTCTGCACCCGGTGCAACTGCAGCACCGAGTGGAGGTGGTGCCGGGGATGCACATTCAATTGCGCGGTGCCGGGCATATTCTTGGCGCCGCCACGGTCCAGGTGGATGCCGCAGGCATGGCACTGGTGTTCTCCGGCGACCTGGGACGCATGCAGGACCCAGTGATGTTCGCCCCGCAAAGCATCGAACAGGCCGACTACCTGCTGGTGGAGTCGACCTATGGCGATCGCCTGCATTCCCGGGACGACCCCGAGCAGCAACTGGCTGACGTCATCAACCGCACCGCCCAGCGTGGCGGCATCACCCTGGTGCCGTCCTTTGCCGTGGGCCGCGCGCAGTTACTGATGTATCACCTGTATCGCTTGCGCCAGCGCCAGGCGATTCCCGACCTGCCCATCTACCTCAACAGCCCGATGGCCACCGACGCCACCCATCTGTACCAGCGCTTTCGCAGTGACCACCGGCTGTCCCGGGAAGAGTGCGAAGGCATGTGCCATGTCGCGCACATCGTGCGCAGCACCCAGGAATCCATGGCCCTGGACTCGCTCAAGACCCCGGCGGTGATCATCGCCGCCAGCGGCATGGCCACCGGCGGTCGGGTGCTGTACCACCTCAAGGTACTGGCGCCCGACCCCGCCAACAGCCTATTGATTCCCGGGTTCCAGGCCGGCGGCACCCGTGGTGCGCAGATCATCGCTGGCGCCGAGTCGGTGCGTATCCATGGCCGGGAAGTGCCGATCCGCGCCGAGGTCACGGCCATGCAGAGCCTCTCGGCCCATGCTGATGCCGACGAGATCATGCAATGGCTGCGAGGCTTCAAGCGCCCGCCGAAACACACCTACGTGGTCCACGGCGAGGCCAACGCCGCCGACACCTTGCGCCGGCGCATCAGCCTGGAACTGGGCTGGTCGGTGTCGGTGCCGGAATATCGGGACAGCGTGGAGTTGCAGCCTTGAGGGGCGGGGGACTATTCCCTGGCGGCGTTATGACAACCCGCCACCCGCTGTTTCAGGCCTTCCAGATCGAGGATCTGGACCTGCTTGCCATCGATGATCACCAAGCCCTGATCCCGCAGATGAGCGATGCACCGGCAAATGGTTTCCAGGCGCAGGCCCAGGTAGGAGCCGATCTCCTCGCGGCGCATGCGCAGGACAAAGGCCCGTGACGAATAGCCCCGCAGGCTCAGGCGTTGCGACAGATTGAGCAGAAAGGCCGCCAGACGCTCGTCGGCGTTCATGTTGCCCATCTGCAGCAACATGCTGTGATCACGCACGATCTCCCGGCTGAGGATCTTGTTCAGGTTGTGCTGCAGCGAAGGCAGGGCCTGGGACAGCTGTTCCAACTGGGCAAAGGGAATCGGGCACACCTCGCCATCTTCCAGGGCAAAGGCGCTGCAGGCGTGCAGGTTGCTGCTGATGGCATCCAGCCCGAGAATCTCCCCGGCCATCTGGAACCCGGTGACCTGTTCACGACCGTCCACCGACAGCACGCTGGTCTTGAAGAACCCCAGGCGCACCGCGTACAGCGAGCTCAAGGGATCGCCGGCGCGATACAGCGTGTGGCCTTTCTTCACCCTGACCCGTTGCAGGATCAAGGTGTCCAGGCGTTCTACCTCCTGGTGGCTGAGGCCCAGGGGCAAACACAATTCCAGAACGCTGCAACTTGAGCAGGCGGCTTTGAGGTACTGCACCTGGATGGGGCGTGTCTCGAATGGCGGCATGGGGGGCTCGCTGCAGTTGAGTCGGCTCAGGCCAGAGGAGGAGGGCGAGCCTGGTGATTGAATGTAGACCGATGCGGCCCGGGGAGCACGGTTAAACGGTTTTAACATTCGCCGGTGGCGCCTGACGCTGATCCGGAGCGAGCAAGAGAAGGGGGATGGCAATACGCCATAAAGCATTTAAAGTGAGCGCCCCCTCTCCCATGTTCAAGGATTGACGATGCGCAGGACTGGATTCTGGACCCGTTGCCAAACGACTTTGCTGACAAGCTGCCTGCTTAGCCTGCCATTGGCGGTACTAAGCCTTGAGACTCAGGCAGCGGAGCCTGATTTCATCACCCTGGTGATCGAGAACGAAGGCGACTATCCCATCACGTTTGAGCCGCCATTCCACGTCGATTCTTCGGATTTCGAGCGCAAATACCCGGTAAGCGTGCCCAAATACGCCACCGCCAAGGGCCTTGAGTCCGGTCCCGTGGTGATCGGCGCGCGCCAGCAGGGCATGCTGGTGATGGCCTTGAGCAAGCCGATGTTCAACATCCTCGATATCTTCAGCAAGGACTGGGGTTTCAACCTCAAGTTCTGCCAGGAGCGTGGGGCCTGTGACGAAGCCCGGCTCAGCGGGACCATCCGCTCCACCACCAGCTTCAACTGGAAGCAGTCGAACAACTTCAGCCAGGCCCAAGTCAGCGACATGACCAACGACGAGCTGGAGGCCTATGCCAAGACCAAGGCCATGATCTCGGGCATTCTGACCACCCTGGGCAGCGTTCTCGGCCTGCCGATCGGTGCGGGCGGCATGATCGGCGGCCTGCCGGATGCGCAGAACTTCAAGGTGACCCTGAAGCAGCAATGCAATGCACGCTTCTCGATGAACCTGGAGCCTTCGCTGGCACAGAACGGCGATTTTCTCGTCGACTTGCGGGTCAACCGCGTGCTGCCCAGCGACATGACCAACTTCAACGGTTTTGTCATCGACGACAGCGCTGTGGTCGGCAAGGGGTTGCGCCTGGTGGAAAACAACTGCCGCGATGGCCGGCAAGCCCAGTGCCTGATCAGATTCAACGGCGGCACCGATATCAAGAACCTCAACACCACCGAGTTCTCCGTCACCGATCGCGCCGGTTGCATCGCCGGCGACAAGCTGGCCTATTCCCAGGGCGCGTTCATGCTCAGCAACAAGGTCGGCTTCCCAGTGCGCTACACCCTGTTCATCAAGGACCGCATGGTCGACAACGGCGAAGTCTGGCCCGACCAGAACAAGGACCTGCGCCAGTTGGTGGGCCAGGTCATGGCCACCGTCGGCGACCAGGAATGCCCGCAGGCCCAGGACCCCTGGATGGGTGGGCGGCGCATGGGTGTCTGCCCGTTGCGCCTGGAAGTCCAGGGTGACGGTGGCCCGGGGCTCAAGGGCAGTCTGCGTTGCAGCCTGTCCATGCGTCAGGGCACCGTGGGCGACCCCAATGCCGACTACATGAACCTCTACAGCCTGACCGGTTGCACCCCGGCCATGCCGGCGTCCATCAGTCCGGTGGCCGGTTTCTACCAGATGGACGTCAAGCGTCTGGTGCCCCTCAGTGGCATGCACAAAATGATTTCCATCGAGCTGATCAAGCCGCAGCAGTAAGGACGTAAGCAGATGTCAGCCACACAGGCTTTTACCGCCCCGGGCGGGCACGACGCGGCGCTGACCCGACGCGAGGACGACCTTCTGGACCGCTGGCCGGTGGCCAAGCTGGTCTATCGCATGATCACCGCGACGCCCTTGGGCTGGTCGGCGCGGATCGGCCTCTATGGTCAGTGGGGCAGCGGCAAGACCAGCGTGCTGAATTTTCTGCAGCAGATTGCTGAGAAGAACGACGATATTGTCATCCGGCTTCCCGCGTGGCGCACCACCGGGGAGCAGGAGTTCATCGTTCAGTTCTATTTGCAACTGGCCCAGGTGCTGGGACGCTTGGGCTACGCAGAGCCCTTCCGGAACTGGACGAAACGCCAATCGAAAAAAGGTGCAGATCTGGTTGGGGCGTTGGCAAAAAAAATAGCTGAAACGGAGTTGCCAGAGTCAGTTAACTCCAGCTACTTCGTCACCGCCTGGGCCACTGCCGCCGGTGTCGCCGCCGAGAAATTAAGCGACATATTGCAGCTCGACAGCAGCGACATAGAGGCCCTGCGCAAGGAGCTGGGTCATAGACGAGTCATTGTCTTCATCGACGACCTTGACCGTGCCGATCCGCAAATACTTCCGCAGACGCTTCTAGCCCTGCGCGAGCTCCTGGACTGGCCGGGATTTGTCTTTGTCCTGGCCTTCGACAAGGACGTGGTGGGCAAGGCACTTCGCTCCTATTCCGAAGCCTTCGGCGAGTCGGCCCAGCACTTTCTGGACAAGATCATCGATGTACCGGTGACCCTGCCCGAGCCAAGCCCGAAGCAGGTGCAGCGAATGGTCGCCAGGAACCTGAAATACTGCTGCCCATTCCTGCCGGACACGGCCATCGAGCAGACCGCCGAGTGGTTTCCCACCAATCCGCGCCAGGCCAAACGCATCTGCCGCAGCTTGTCGGTGTTTGGCGCGGCGGCTGATCGACATGCCGAGGGCCAACTGGACTGGCGCGGAATCATCCTGCAGACCATCTTGCGTGAGACCGAACCCAAGGTGGCCCAGGTGGTTGAAGAGCACCTGCTGGGTTTCCACTCGGCCTTCAGAGCCAACATGTTCGGCAATGCCAATACCAAGGAACAGGAGCAGCACAAGCAAGTAGCGCTCAACGCCGCACAATCTCCCAAGGATGAGATTAAGAACAAGCGCCTGCTGAAGTTGATCGAAGAGCTGGGCCATGCCAGAAGCAAACTGTCTCTGGCAAACATTCACTATGAGATGAGCCTGGCGGTCCGCGAAGTGGAGTTCACCATTCCCGAGTTTTCCCGGTTGGTGAAATCCTGGGGTGAATTCCAGAACGTCCAGACCCTCAACGACTTCATTCGTGATGCGGCCAGTCGTAGCGATGAAGGAGAGGTTGCCGTGGCCAGCGCGATGCTCAACATGGCGAATTTCCAGTATGGCGAGCAGTTGGGCAGAACCGCCTCGTTCTACTCACGGGAAGCCTTTGAGCGAGCGTTGAGCCGTGCCGGTGAGCTGTTGGGGTTGATCGAGTTCTGTTACACGGCCGATCTTCAGGGCGCCATATTCAAGGCGCGCAGCGAATATGACGTGTGTATCGGCTTTATCAGGAGCTTTTATGGGAGCGTCTCAAAGGACGGCAGCCAACCGGAAAGAGCGCTCCGTGAACGCGAGCTGCGATTGGCGGCGATCATTGCCGCTCAGTGCGATGATCCACAGCGCCTGTATCTGGATGCAGAGCCTATACAGGGCACGCTGCGTGTTCCTGCCTGGGAAGTTGCCCGAGCATATGAGCACTATGTGGATGCGTTGCGGACGGTGCTCGCGCCGCCTCTGATACACAGTGCCATCCAGGTGTTCGCCTTGCCCAATGGCGTCATGAATGCACTGATCCTGGATGATGCGCGGCTCAAGTGGGTACTGACAGAAGAGCGCTCCCCCCTGTATACGCAGGCATGCAAAGAGCTGGGATGTGCTGCCTTGAAGCAACTGATCGAGACCCCTCAGGACCTGGGCAGCAGGGAGGTACTGGCGAAGAATGCCCTGTCCTATCTGGATGCGTTTATTACTCGCTGGGAGTCTGCCTCCACTAGTGCAGAGCAGGCCAAGCCCTATCTGGAGTATATCCAGTTGGCTTGGCAGGCCCTCTGCCAGCTGGAACCAACCATACAGACACGGGTGCATCTGAATAAACTAAAGTCGCAGCTTGAACGGCAGGTGGCGATCCCGGGGTTCCTGGGTACTCCCACCTGGTGGGATGACGAACCCAATGACATCGAGCACGAACTGCGAGGCATTTGACTCCGCGCAGCCTCCGCTCAATAGCGCGAGAGGCCATCGCCCCGGGTTTCGTTGACGTGCCTTGGCCCCGGGCGCAGGGGTCTTGTTGCACTCACCCCGGCGGCAACAACCGCAATGGGTCCACCGGTACGCCGTTGGCGCGGATTTCGAAGTACAACTGGGCGCGGTCGGTGTCCTGGGACCCGGCCTCGGCAATCTTCTGGCCCTTGATCACCATCTGGCCTTCCTTGACCACCAAGCGGCTGTTGTAGGCGTAGGTGCTGGTGTAGGAGGGGCCGTGCTGGAGGATCATCAGGTTGCCGTAACCGCGCATGTAGCCGGCGAACGCCACTTTGCCGCCCAGGGTGGCGTGGATGGGCTGGCCCTGAGTGGTGGCGATGCGGATGCCCTGGTTGAGCTTGCCGGTGGGGGAGAAACGGCCGATCAGCACCCCGCGCAGCGGCCAGCTCCAGCCTTGCAGGGTGACCTTGGGCATCGGCGGGGCGGGCGGTGCGGCCTTGACCTTGCTCTTGCTGGCGGTGCTGCGCGACTTGCTGCTGACCACGCGGGTGGTCCTGGTCGCGCCGCCAACCCGCAGCACCTGGCCGACTTCCACGGTGTAGGGCGCCTTGAGGCCGTTGAGCCGCGCCACTTCCTTCCAGTTGGTGCCATTGCGGCTGGCGATCGAATACAGCGTGTCGCCACGCTTGACCCGGTATTCACCGGCCTTGAGCGGCCCAGTGCCGCCAGGGCTGGAGGAATTGGAGCTGCAGGCCGATACCGCCAGCAGTAGTGCAATCAATAGAAGTCTTACCAACACACGGCAACCATTAAGTCCTGATAAAGCCCTGCAGCCCGAGCTGCCCGCGACGCGCCAGGCAAGCCGGCAACTATACCTGTTTGCGGCTTGAGAGGCGCGTTATAGACCGCAACATGCAGCGTTAAATTCAATGATTGTGTTGCTGGTTGAGCGCTGGGCCATCAAGCGTCAGGACTTATGACGCCGCAACGATCAGGCAGCGCTACGCCGATACACCGTCGCACTCCAATAGCGGCTGCCGGCGCGTTCTTGGCGACGCCAACCGGCGCCAGCCAGCTGTTTGCCAATCAGCCGATTCATCCAGCCATGGCCGAGCAACAGCACGGGGCCCTGCTGGGTCAGGGACTGAAGTTGCAGGGCGGCGGCTGCCGCCCGACTCCGGGTCGCAGTGGCGGTTTCGACGTGCCTGGAGTAACCGCAGCACCACAGGATTCGCAGAATGGCCGCCCAGGTAATAGGTGACAGGCGTGGTTGTCGCCAAGGTCCATAAGGCAGTTGCGCCTCGCAGAACAGTGGGTCCACCAGGGTCGGTTGCAGCCCCAGGGCCTGCACCGATGCCAGTGCTCGAGGAGCGCTGCTGGAGACAATCACGGCGGCGCTGGCGGCCAGTTGCAGACTGGATGGTGGGGCCGGGTGCGCAGTGATTGCCGAGCGATCGTAGTCCTGGATCCAGCCCTGCATGTCGAGTGCTGAAATTCTGTCGTTCGCTATGCCTTCGGGTTGACCGTGACGCATGAGGATGATGGTGCTGTTCAAGGTCTGGTTACGTCCTGCTTGGTGCGGTTCGAGGAATGGGCGGCCGGCGCCTGTCTGGGAAGCCAGCCATGGTCCTGATACCAGGCCAGGGTATCGCTGATGGTGCGTTCCAGGGACCGGAAGCTCAGGTCCAGTTCCTGTTCGCTCTTGCTCGGGTCGAAACGGCTGCGACCGGATTCCTGAAGCATTAGACGCACCGTGGCCAGGCTCAGCAACACCGGCTTGCCGGTCAAGCGGGCATAGAGTTCCTGCACTGCCGCCAAGGTATAGAGCAAAGGGACTGGCAACGGGCGCACTGGGGTCCTGACGCCAGCGACACGCCCCAGCAGCGGTACCAGTTCGGCCATGGTCATGTGCCGGCCCGCCGCCAGGTAGCGTTCGCCCCGGCGTCCCTGGCGCGCGGCGGCAATCTGCGCCAGTGCCACATCACGGGCGTCGACCACCGAGAAACTGCCTGGAACCAGGCCGGGCAGGCGGCCAAGCACCACGTCGTTGAGCAATTGTCCGGAGGACGTCGGCCCGATGTCTCCGGGGCCCCACATCCAGCCGGGCAGAACCATGCAGGCATGCATCTGCGGATGGCTCTCAAGGAACGCCAGCACTGCTTGATCGGCGAGGATCTTGCTGCGGTAGTAGTCATCCGCATCGGCGGGGTCACGCAGGCACGTCTCGTCGATCAGTTGGCCGGGCTCGCCCTTGAGCACGGCAATCGACGAGGTGTGGATGAAGCGGCGGATACCGGCGCTGTAGGCCCGCTCCAGTAAGCGCTGGGTGCCCAGGACGTTGATCCTCTGCAGTTGTTGCCAGTGACTGCCACCCTTGTAGTTGTCGCGAAAGAACGCCGCGGTGTGAAACAGCGTGTCGCAGCCATGCAGTGCAGCGGCGAACCAGTCGACATCGGCCATGTCGCCCACCACCAGTTCCAACCCTGGCAGCGAACCGAACTGCTGTTCACCCTTGGCTCTTGAACGTACCAGGGCCTTGACCTGGCAGCCTCGGGCCAGCAGTTGCCGGACCAGATTGTTGCCCAGCAGGCCGGTGGCCCCGGTGACAAAGGTGTAATGCATTTCAGGGCGATAGCCGGCATCGGCGTTCGCTTGGGGGCGGTGTTCGGGGGCAGTGCTCATACGGTCCGTTCCATGGGTTTGGAGGGCGCTAGATATACCTTGGCCAGCACCACGGAAAAACAGCGAGTCCTGCATAATGGCTTTGCGAATTTGCAAAGCGACCAGCAGGGAGTAGGGCTTTGGAAGCGAATTGGGATGATCTGCGCCTGTTGCTGGCGGTCTGGCGGCGCGGCAGTTTTCTGCAGGCCGGCCAATTGCTGGGGGTGGCGGCCTCGACGGTGTCCCGTCGCTTGAGCCAATTGGAAACGGCCCTGGGCGAGCCACTGCTGCAAAGAGGTGTCGAGGGCTGTTGGCTGACGCCGCGGGGACAATCACTGGTGGAAGTCGCCCTGGCCGCAGAGGAAGGGCTGAGGCGCCAGAGCACTGTGGGCCTCACGCAGTCGCAGAGCGAACTGCGCGGCAGCATCCTGGTCAGTGCAGGCGAGGGCTTTGCCCCTTGGGTGCTGGAGGCAGCCCATCGGGTGACGTCGGTTCATCCAGGCTGCTCGGTGGAGCTGCAGGTAAGCGCCGAGTTTCACAAGCTGGCCCGCGGCGTGGCGGACATCGCGGTGCGCACTGCGCATCAGGGTGAGCCTTCGCTGATCTATCGCGCATTGGGCAAGCTTGAGTATGGCGTGTTCGCCAGTGCTGACTTGTTGCGCAGGTGCCCGGACATCACCCCGGCGACGGCCGCCACCATCGGCTTGCTTCCACCCCTGGACAACCTGCCGCAGATGCGCGCGGCCAAGGCCGCAGGCCTTGAGGGCCGGCAGATCAGGGTGAGTTCGTTCACGACTCAGGTCGAGGCGGTACGGCGCGGGATGGGGATTGCGGTCATGCCGCGGATTCTGGGGCACGATCTGGTGGAGCTGTTTGCGTCGATGACGTTTCCAGCGATGGAGATCTATCTGGTGACCCGGCCTCAAGCCTTGAAGCAGGCGCATATCAAACACTGCTTCGAGGTTCTGGAGCAGGTTTTGAGTGAGGCACTGGCGCCTGGACAACCCGGCGCAATCCCTTAGGACTGCGCCGGTGCGTCACTCAGTGCGGCGCGCGGGGAATGGTCTTGAGCAGGTCTTCGGGGCTGATGTGGCCGACGACGGCTTCGGCGGCGGCGCTGCCCGGCAGCGGCAGGTCGAGGATGTGGCCCTTGATCTTGCCCACGACGTGCATTTCGCAGGGCTTGCAATCGAACTTCAGGGTCAGCACTTCGTCACCGTGCACCAGTTGCATCGGTGCCACCTTGGTGCGCACGCCGGTTACGCCCTTGGCCTGCTTGGGGCACAGGTTGAAAGAGAAACGCAGGCAGTGCTTGGTGATCATCACCGGCACGTCGCCGTGTTCCTCGTGGGCCTCGAACGCGGCGTCGATCAGTTGCACGCCGTGGCGGTGGTAGAAGTCCCGGGCTTTCTGGTTGTAGACGTTGGCCAGGAACGACAGGTGCGACTCCGGGTACACCGGCGGCGGGTTGCTTTCGGCCTTGCGCGTGCCCCGTGGATGAGCCGCGACGCGGGCCGTGTCCAGCGCTTCGATGACTTCCCGGCGCAGGGCCTTGAGCTGGGAATTGGGGATGAAGTACGCCTGGGGCGCATCCAGCTTGATGTCCGTGGCGTGGTAGAGGGTGGTGCCCAGTTGCCCCAGCAGGTCCTGCAACTGCCCGAGGGCCTGCTCCGGCTTGTTGGCCACGCCGAACGGACCGTCCAGGGTGACGCTGGCGCTGATGCCTTCTTCGCTGGTGGCGGTCAGTTGCAGGCGTTCTTCCCGCAGGGTGGCCAGCCAGGACAGGCCAATGCGCCGCTCGGCGGAGGTGCGGGTCAGGGCCTGCTGCCAGTTGTGGTCGAGGTTGCGGCTCAGCGGATGATTGGGACGCAGGCGCTGCAGGGCTTCGGGCATCTCGTTGGGCTCGACCCGATAGCGGTAGCGTTTTTCGCCATCTTCTTCGAATTCGCCGCGAGCTTCGGCGATGTTGGCGCGGAAACCCACCACTTCACGCTTGATCAGCAGGTTGAGGCCGTCGCCATTGGACAGCGGTTCGAAGGTCACCACTTGCAGGTCGCGCTTGCCGACTTTTTCCACGGTGCCCACTGGCAGCCCGGTGAAGGTCGGCGAGTCGAAGGCGCCGATGTCGATCTTGCGCTCGCTGACGAAGTAGTCGGTGCTGCCACGGTGGAAGGTCTTGTCCGGATCGGGGACGAAGAAGTGCGCGGTGCGGCCGCTGGAGGCGCGGGCCAGGTCCGGACGGTCTTCGAGGACGTCGTCCAGGCGCTGACGGTAGTAGGCCGTGATGTTCTTCACATAGGCCATGTCCTTGTAGCGCCCCTCGATCTTGAACGAACGCACGCCGGCTTCCACCAGGGCGCGGATGTTGGCGCTCTGGTTGTTGTCCTTCATCGACAGCAGGTGCTTCTCGTAGGCGATCACGCCGCCGTGCTCGTCTTTCAGGGTGTAGGGCAGGCGGCAGGCCTGGGAGCAGTCGCCGCGGTTGGCGCTGCGGCCGGTCTGGGCGTGGGAGATATTGCACTGGCCGGAAAAGGCCACGCACAAGGCGCCGTGAATGAAAAACTCGATGGCCGCGTCGGTTTCGGCGGCGATGGCGCTGATTTCCTTGAGGTTCAGTTCACGGGCCAGCACCAGTTGGGAGAAACCGGCCTGGTCGAGGAACCTGGCCCGCTCCAGGGTGCGGATATCGGTCTGGGTGCTGGCATGCAGCTCGATGGGCGGAATATCCAGCTCCATCACCCCCAGGTCCTGGACGATCAACGCATCGACACCCGCGTCGTACAACTGATGGATCAGCTTGCGCGCCGGCTCCAGTTCGTTGTCGTGGAGGATGGTGTTGAGGGTGGTGAACACCCGGGCGTGATAGCGGCGGGCGAACTCCACCAACTGGGCGATCTCGCCCACCTCGTTGCTGGCGTTGTGACGGGCGCCGAAGCTCGGGCCACCGATGTACACCGCATCGGCGCCATGCAGGATGGCTTCGCGGGCGATGGCCACATCGCGGGCAGGGCTGAGCAGTTCCAGGTGATGTTTGGGCAAGGACATGTTTTTTTAGTCAGGCTTATCAGGATCAAGGCGCGCATTGTAGCGGCGAAACGCGTGCCCGGCACCCGTATGCTGCCCGGTGGCGGCCACGCATTGCGCGCAGCCGCGAATAAACCCGCGGCGTCAGGCCTTGGCGGCCATCGCGGTGACTTCCACGCGCATGCCTTCCACCGCCAGAGCGGCCACGCCAACGGCGGCGCGCACCGGCCAGGGCTTGGCGAAGAAACGCTGGTAGACCTCGTTGAACGCGGCGCGGTCGGCCATGTCGGTGAGGTAGATGGTCAGGTGCATGACCCGGTCCATGGAACTGCCGGCCCGCTCCAGGGCGACTTTCAGCGCCTGCAGGGTGCATTCGCTCTGCAGGGTGATGTCCCCCAGTTCCAGGCTACCGTCGGCGCGGGTCGGGATCTGGGTGGAAACCAGGATGCCGTTGAACGCGGCGACGTCGGAGGAGATGGAGTCGGCGTCCGGGTCGGGGGTGAAAACGAGGTCTGGGTTGGCCATGGGGGTCTCTTGTTCGAGGGAAAACGGTTCGCAAGGATGAGTGGGTGCCGATTGAAGTTCAAGTTATGAGGGTCTTTTTCCGGTCCTCATCCCATGCGTCGTCCAGGTCGCGCTTCCAGGCGGCAATTCGCCGAGGGTCACACAGGGCCTTGGCCAATGCCTGGTGTACTTCATAGTTGGGTTCGGTTTCACTGAGCCCGTCGGTCCAGTCCTTCACCTGTTGATAGATGCTTTGGAGCGGCGTTGGGGCATCGTTTTTTCGCTGCCGGGTCAGGATGGATTTGTACAGCTTGCGGTTCTCGCCCTTGAGCTCTCGGGTCCAGCGATCTTCCAGGTGCAGGAGCCTGTTCAGGTTGCGGACCCGTTGCACGTCGGCGGCACGCGTGCTACTGAGCATGACACTGAGCTTCTCGACGTTGAACTCCAGCTTGAGTGTGCCGGCAGGGTTACGCCTGTAGGGGTGGAACCACTCCTCAAAGGAGCCGCTGCTGTGCACGGGATGTGCAGCCTTGTGCTGTGGTCCATTGCACTCGCCGCAGATGGGGACCAGATTCTCCGCACACACCGCTAGCAAGGGGTAGGCGCTCTTGGGTATCCAATGGTCGACCTCGACATTGCGCAACTCTCCACCGCACATCACACAGACATGCCGGGCGTCCTGGTCCTTGTCGCCCTTGTGCAGAGCAAGAAAGCTGTCGCAAAAGTGCTGGTACTTCAGAAGCAAGCTGCGCTCACCAGTCGGGGTACCGTCGGCAAGGTAGGGCAGGCCGTCTTTAAGCCCCTTGTTGTAGAACGCCTCCATCAGGTCCTGAAGGTTTTTTTGGTGGGCTTTGGCGCCCGGGTCGCCAGCGAAGGGGTAACCCACTGGCATTGCCGGAGCGATGGGCGCTGCCTCGAAGTAGCGGCCGATCCGGCTGGTTGCATTGATCCAGTCACGCAAGCGGTCTTTCTGCGCGTCAGTGAGTTCGGCCAGATGGGCGGCCCGCTCCAGAAGCTTGTGGCGATTGAGTTTCTTGTTCAGAAAGCCCCACAGCCAACGGCTTTCTTCCGGGCTGAGGGGCAGTGCCTGCAAGTCGACAGCCGTCAGTTGTGCTGCCCGGGTCGTCGGCTGGCACAACCACAGGGCAAACTCGCGCATCATGTTCTGGCATGCCCTCAAGGCGCCGGAGCAGTCGACAGGCTCGATGGGTTTAAGCATCGGTATCGCCCCGAGCGTTGCGGCTGGCCTGGAGCTTGTCGATCAAGCCATGCAGATCGGCTTTCAACTCATCCGATTTCACCTGCTCGATCAAGGCATTCAGGGTGCGAGTGTCTTCGGTCTGCTCCCAGTGGTTGAGCCGGGCGCGCAGTTCGGAGCGATAGAAACCGGTGCCAAGCCGATTGATCACCGCCCTAAGCTGCATTAT
Source organism: Pseudomonas sp. B21-059 (assembly GCF_026016285.1). Lineage (NCBI taxonomy): Bacteria > Pseudomonadati > Pseudomonadota > Gammaproteobacteria > Pseudomonadales > Pseudomonadaceae > Pseudomonas > Pseudomonas sp. B21-059. The sequence goes on from NZ_CP087201.1 coordinate 3,298,702, forward strand.
TTGCGCGGCAGTGGGTACCTGTACCTGTTCTACATGCTTGAGAAAGGCCTCGATACGCTGCTGTGCACGGCTGCCGATGCTGTCTTGCGTGTGAAACAGATTCATCATCAGCGCCCCGGGATCGGTGGCGAAGGTGCGGGTACCGACCTGATTGGCTGAAGAACTGCCGTCCGCTCCCTTCTTGATAAAGATGATTTCTTCATCGAACACATCCGACAGCACGATGGCCGAATGGCTGGCGATCAGCACGCTGTTGGCGTCCTCGCCCATGGCCAGCTCGATATTGCTGACGATTTCGCGTTTCCAGGCATCGTTGAAGTGGGTTTCCGGCTCGTCGAGCAGCAGCAGGGCATCTTGCTGGCCCGCCAGCAGGTGGAACAGCGCCCAGCGCCGCAGCACCATCTGTTCGCCATCGGATAGGTCGGCGTAGCTCATGACCCCGCTGTCGCTGGCGAACGCGTCCTCGGGCTTTTCGTTGCGCCGCAACGACATTTCGATGCCGTCGATCAGGCCTACAGCCAGCCAGCGCGACAGTTCGTTGAAGCGGCTGAAGGCACTCTGGCCGGCTTCACCCAGCATCAGGGCCAGGGCCTGTTCCTGAGTCGTTGCCTGCTGCAGTTGCGGGTTCAGGTACTGGTTATTGCCCAAGGCCGGCACCGGGGCACCCACATCAAAGTGCAGCACCCGCAGGCGATTGGCGGGGTCGGGTTGGGCCAGCACCTCGCCGGCCACCAGCATCAGGTCGTGCATTTTGCTCTGCAAGGCCCGGGGGGCAGCCAGGGCCCGCTCCAGGTCCACTCGCAAGCGCACACTGACCAATCGATGCCAGCCGGCCTTTTCGAACAGGCCGGCCAGCCCCCGATCATTCTGTTGCGGCTTGCGTTGCAGCATCAGGTCCTGCAGGACCACGGCCAGCAAGGCTGCATCCGGGCGACCGTCGCTGAGCAGGATGGGGCGGTTGAGCTGGTCGCTGGCATCGTCGGTGCTGTGGGGCAGGGGAGCGGGTTCCCGAGGCCGCGGTTCGCTGGCATCCAGCGAGGCTTCGTCGTGGTGGGTCCAGCCCACGGGACGCTCCAGCTCGAAGGGATAATCCTCATCGTCCTTGAAGCGCGCAGCACTGCTCGACTGATCAAGAGGGGGACGCCAGATATCCTGCCAGGCCCTCCAGGAGCCGGAGGTGTAGGCCAGCACCCGTGGCAGCAGGTCCGTCACCGCCTGCGGGTAGCTGCCTTCCCTGACCCGGGCAATGAACGGCAGTGGTTGCTCCGGGTCCGTCGGCTCCGTGCCCAATCGCTGGATGGCCGCTTCGAACGTCTTACTGTCGGCGCTTTTGGCAAAGGGCGCGTCCTGCGCCAGCCACAGGCTGGTGGACGCATTGGAGCCTACGCTCTTGAAGATCACCGTGCGCAGGTTGCCGCTGGCTGCGGCGCCCAGTTCATAGACCAGGGTGAAGGCAAACCCCGGCAGCTTGCCATCGGCCAGGGCGATAAAGATCGAGGCAATGGCCCGCAGCAGGTGGCTCTTGCCGCTGCCGTTGAGGCCCACCACAAAGTGGATGGCGCAGGGCGCTGCCTTGTCCTGGATAAACGCGTCCCAGGGTGCATCCTGGGCGAAGCTCACCTTGAGGTCGCTCAGGGGCGCATAGAGGTTCAGATTCAAATAACGCAAACGCATTTATTGCCCCTTGTCCGAGCTTGCACGGTTGTCAGTGAAACGCTTCAGATCACTTCCCCGGCTGTCTTCCTCGGCGTGGCCCGACGCGTTGAGTCGACAGGCCCTGAAGGCGGTCATGAAGCGTCCATCGCCGTGGCCTCCGGCACCGGGAATGCCGACTTTGCGGATCAGCCCGAGGGCCGTGATCTGCTCCAGGGCGCGGCGCAGGGATACCTCGGAAATAGGGGTTTCCTGGTTAAACAGCGGATGGCGGCAGAAGGCGTCGACGGCATCCTGGTCATCGATCAACAGCGCGAACGGCAAGCTGCTCAAGGCCTCCCAGACCCGCGCCTGAAAGACCGACAACTGCGCAGCGACCCGTGCACGCGCGGTGCGTTGCGCGGGTGTCGCCCAGCCTTGTGCCTGACGAGAACCAGGGCGTGGGGTTTCCTCGACTCGCTGCGGGGCCACTTTTTTCGGCGCCCGTCGTTGGCTGCGCCACTTGCGGGACAGGCTTGCTGAGAAGGCCTCGGTCAGCATGGCTGATGCCAGGATCCGGGCCTTTTCCTGGGCATCGTGCAACTGCTGGCGTGGGACCTTGTTCAACAGGTCGACAATGACCCGCTGCTGCGCCAAGGGCGGGAGTGCCAGTTCCATGCGCTCGAAGAGTGATCGGGAGACCATTCCGCGATCACTGATGCTTTGTACCTGTTTACCGAGCCAGGACAGCCCCATGAAGCAGGCTAGGTACTCCGGGAGGACCTTGTTGTTTGGCCGCAGCACCTGGAAAGCACTCGACGCGAAAGGCGTGGCTGATTTCTCCTTGGGGACAACGAAGGCGCTGCCACTTTCGCCAAAACCCTCGGCCAGTGTGAACAGCACATCGTTGGCCTGGACTTCGATGCAGGACTTTCTCAGCGTCTCGAACTTGACCTTGGCGGGCTGCACCTGCCCGGTTGCCCGATCAGTGCTTTCGGGGGTGAAGAGCCGGACTCTTGCCGGCCTTCTGCTCTCGCTGGGGCTGCGTCTGGGCGGCCTGAACTTGCAAATGGACGACATGGTGACCCGTGGCCAGGACTGGGCCTTGGCCCCGGAAACCAGCAGCTCCAATGCCAGGGCATCGGACAGATGAGCGGCTTTATGCAGCGCTTCCTCGTAAGGCCTCAACGAGGCTTGCTGCAAGAGGTCGACAAGGTAGGCCTGCTCATCGAGGGGCGGCAGATGCATTCTCAGATTGCGGAAGAAGCTCAGGGGAATGCTCAGCTGGCTTTGAGTTCCCCGGTTGGTATCCAGAGCGGCCTGCTTGAGCCAGGGCTGCTGGATGAAATGCAGCAAAAAAGCCGGAAGCACCTGAGGGTCCGGACGCAAGGCGAGAAAGTGTTGGGCAACACCGAATTCGGTGGTCAGCCCCGACATGATCCTGGCTTGCATGACATCCCGCCCACGGGTGGCGATCAGTACATCCCCCTCCTGAAACAGCGCGCCTTGTGAAGATGTTTCGCCATAGGGGCGGATATTGGCGGTCGGACTCTGTCCGTCCAGATCGCCGAGTGCCGAATTGGGGTAGAAGCTCACCAGCACTTCAGGGGCCGGACGCAGCGCACGAGGGTTGAGTTCGCAAATGTCCAGCAGCCCGACCTCCCTCCAGGAGGGAGGAAAGCTCATAGCACCTCTCCAATCAGCTTGCGCAACTGGCGCAGGCGCTCGAGGACATCGACTTCTATGGCCTCCAGCTCATCGATCAGTTCCAGGGCCGAACGTTCCTCCGTGGGCTTTGGTTGCTCGATGACTTTGTAATCGTCCAGGTCCAGGCTCCAACCGTTGCCTTCGATGCAGTCTGGGGCCAGAAGGTTCGAGCGCAACTTGTCATTGATATAGAGTCTGGGCTGCATCACTTCCACATAGGCGGAGCGGACCTGCCCCTGCTCATCGTGAGAGCCGTGGATCTGGTTATTGACCGATCGCCATGCTGGCTTTTGCAGCCAGCTACGTACCGGAACCAGCCACTGCTTGAGCTGGGTCGCTTCGCGCTCGGGGATCGCATTGAGGGACGCCCAACTGGCGTCCTGCCAAGTGTCCGGCCGGAAATACCGCTCCTTGCCGGCATCCCATACATGTTCACCCTTTTGACGCTGTCTGAAATGCACCAGTGCATCGAACAAGTCGTTATCCGCGCCAGCGGGCAGCTCATCGCGCTTGTGGTCCATCGAGTAACCATCCTGGGTGACCTCATAGAACCAGACCGCATCGGTCTTCGGTTCCTTGCTGAAGGAAGTCGATGCGTCATGGAGCCCCGTGACCTTGCGCACCACCAGGACCGCGGCCTCGATGCCGGTATAGGGATTGAAAATCTCTCCCGGCAACAGGATCACCGCCTCCACGTGATGCCGGGACAGCAGCTCGCGGCGCAGTTCAACCTCGGCTTTCGAGCTGCCGTACAGCAGGCTCTGGGGAATGATCAGCGCCGCTCTGCCTCCGACCTTCAACAGGCTCAGTGCACGCCAGACAAACAGCAGGTCAATCTTGTCGGAATGATTGACCTGATCCTCCCGGGTGTAGCTCGGCAAGTACTGGGTACCTGCGGCTTCCTCCGGATCGATGCGGCCACCAAAGGGCAGGTCACAGAGCACAAAGCTGAAGCTTTCGCTGAGTAAAGGCTGTGCAGGCCCCTGGAAGTCAGTCATGACCAGGCTGTTGCCCTGCATGAACTGCGGCAGTTCGATGCCGTGCAGCAGCAGGTTCACCCAGCCAATCCGTGCCAGGGCGTGACTGAGGTCCACACCCACCAGGCCTTCGCCAATAGTGTCTAGACGTTTATTCCGGGCTATCGGCCCGGGGGCATCGGCCAGCATGTAGTGCAGGGCGCTGATGAGAAAACCACCGGTACCGGCTGCGGGGTCGACGATACGCTGTCCGCGTTTTGGATCCAGCAGCGCCACCATGAACTGGGTGATATGCCGTGCGGTGACCAATGGGCCAATCCTGCTGCTGGCCGAGGCTTCGGTGAACAGATACTCGAACACTTCGCCGGATGAAAACCGGCCCTTGTTCTGGCGTCCGTGATAAGGGAACAGCTGATCGATAGCTTTGATCAGAAGTCTGAGTGCCTGGCTTTTGCTCGGATCAAGTTGAAAGTAGGCGTCGCGCAGCATGCCGTTCAAGCTCAAGCGCCTGGCCAGGGATGGTTGGCCGACGATGATCAGCAACTCCAGTTCCCGCAGCCACGGAAACAATCGGTCATTCAGGTAGCTGCCAGGATCCTCGTGTTGCAGCAGGGTGTTCCAGAACGAAGGGCGCTCGTCGAACGAGTTCTCATCATCAGGCATGAGCAACTGGAAGATCGACGGCAACCCATCCTCATCCGGCTCAGCGGCCATGCCATCCAGGCGCTTGAGAAATATCAGGCAGGCAATCTGTTCCAGTGCCACGTAGGGCGAGGAGGCCAGCCCGGCACCGGAAACCAGGTCCCAGAGCGAGGCAACTTTTTTCCGGATATCAGCAGGAAGCATCGTAGTCCTTTGCGATAAGAGGTCGGGGGCAGCGAAAAAGTGGCAAGTATAGGGGGTTTGCCGCAGTGGGATAAAAGCACTTGGCTAGCGTGCAGTGCGCCCGCAGATTGGCGCCAGAGTTCATGTTTTCGGTGATGGAGTGTCTGCACTCCATATCTATTGTCAAATGGAGCGTAAAGGCTCCATGTTTGAGATCCATTGGCCACTGCTGCAGAAATTCTGCGTCCATCAAGTTGCAGTACGACAGCCATGGATATCAACGGACCAGCACAGCCTCGCCCCAGGATCCTGGGGGCAATGCTTCAGCGACAGCCTTGGCGCGCTGCTGGACGTGCTCGAGAAGCGGGACTATGTACCGGCAATCGATCGCATCGCACCCCTGGTCCAGGAGCACTTGGAGATAACCCAGGCCCAAGGTCCGGCACCGTCAGCACGGCGGCCCGGGCATTGAGCTTGCGCACCTCGCTAAAGAAGAGCGAGGAGACGATCGAATCGCCAAGCCTGGCATCCCAGCGGGGGATCAGTATATGCACGCCGGCAGTGGGCGTTGCTGACCCTGGCTGGCGATCCGCCGGCGCACGGAACAGGCAGCGGGCGATGGTCTTCTTCATTCCCGGCTACCGGCCTGGAACAGTTGCAGGAAGCCTTGCAGGGTGTTGTCGACGAAGCGCTGGTCCGAGGTGCCGGCGGGAAAGTGCAGGACGCCATGGATCACCAGCGACGCCAGGCCATGGGTATAGGACCAGCCGGCGAGGGCGGCCCGACGGACCTCGGGGTGTTCGATGTCCAGTTCGAGGATCTCGGCAATGATCCGTCGCAGCTCGCCAAAGGCTTGGTTGCGGGCATTGAGTAAGAGGGGCGGCATCTCGCCAGTGGCGAACTCGGGGCCGAACATCAGCTGGTAAAGCGCCGGGTTGGCGCGGGCAAAACTGAAGTAGGCCAGGCAGGCATCGCGCAATTTTTGCAGGCCGCTCTGGGTACTGTCCCGGGGCAACACCTGGGCCAATTCGTGAAAGCCTTGAGCGGCCAAGTGGCCGATGAGCTCCGCGCGATTGGCGTAATGGTGATAGGCCGCCGTGGCACTGACCCCGACCCGTTCGGACACCGCACGCAGCGACAGCTTGGTCGGGCCGACTTGCTCAAGCATGTCCCGGGCCGCATCGAGCAGTTGCGGTGCCAGATTGCCCACGTGGTAGGAATCCCGTGAGCGCGAGGAGTGCTTGGTCATGTTTGGAAGGCCCCGAATGGCTTCGACTGAAAGGCAAAAAAAAGCGCCGAAATCTTATCATGAGCCATAATCTTGACGGCGCTAAGATTGGCTCGTAGCCTGGGCGCCACAACAACAAGACCGCTTAAGGAAGCCCCCTATGTCAGAACTGAAACTGCAACCCCAGGCCGCCGTATCCTTGCAACGCTGGCACGCCATGGTCGCCGGGCAAGACCTGCACGACTTGCCCGGACTGCTGGACCCCAAGGTGGTGTTTCGTTCGCCCATGGCCCATACCGCCTACCCGGGAGCTCAGGTCGTGGCGACCATCCTTGGCACGGTGCTCAATGTCTTCGAGGATTTTGCCTATCACCGCGAGCTGGCCACCGCCGATGGCCTGAACGTGGTGCTGGAGTTCAGCGCCCGGGTCGGCGACAAACAGGTCAAGGGCATCGACATGATCCGCTTTGACGAGGGCGGCAAGATTGTCGAATTCGAGGTCATGGTGCGGCCCATGAGTGGGTTGCAGGCCCTGGGAGAGGAAATGGGCAAGCGTTTGTCCGCCTACCTCGCCGCCAGCAAGGGGGCGCCGTCGGCACCCTGAGAAGCCGGGTTATTCGAGGGTTTCACCGGCGGCCGGGCTCAGCCAGGTCGCAACCACCCGCCGATCCAGCTCTTCCCAGTCCGCCATTCCCAGCACCCGAGTGGTGTTCAGGCCGCGCAAATAGCCGCGCAGTTGGTAGGCAACCGCCTGCAATGCCTGCGGTTCTGCGCTGTTGTCACGCAATACGCTTTCATACTCGATCAGGTAGTCGGCCACCCGCTCGCGAAATTCGGGCAGGACGGCATCGCGGATAAGGTCAAAAGTTCGCACGCAAGAATCCCTTTTAGTTGTAGTTGGACTGCCGGGCAGTCTGCCCGCAGGGCAACTATTGGTTCAAGTGATAGTGACAATCAAAAAACAGCTATTTTGTCGGACGCGTCAACCGTGGAAAATCGCCGCCCTCGATAGCGCCCGCAGGGTTCAACCCGTGGCGCCCTGTACCCGCGTTCTTGACTCCAGGATGTGTCCGATGCGCCTTTTACCCCTGTTTGCCATGACTTCTGCCGCTGTTGTGCTGGCCGGCTGCGCCTCTGCGCCGAACAACCCGAGCCTGGTCATGCAGACCCGCAAAACCCCCGCCCAATACGCCGATTGCGTGATGCCCAAGCTGCAGAGCAGCGACCAGACCGCTACCGTTTCGCAATCACAGCGCGGCTACCGGATCGTGGTCACCAGCAAGGTGGCGGCGGACAACGTGCTGGAAGCCTACAAGGCGCCCAACGGCGGCAAGGTATTCCTCTATGAGCGGCATTTGCTGGCCTCCAGCTTTGCCCCATCCCATTTCGAAAAGACCGCACAAGACTGCCTGTAACCCGCCGGGGCTCATGGCTTCCTGGCGCGGGCGCTGCGGCGACAGCGTTCGGAACACCAGCGCACCTCATCCCAGCAACGCGCCCAGCGTTTGCGCCAGGTGAAGGGCCGGCCGCAGGCGGCGCAGTCCTTGCGCGGCAGGTCGGACTTCTTCACAAGGCTTCTCCGGCGTCCAGGCGCGCCAGCAACTCCTCGCCTCGTTGCCAGATGGCGTCCCGGCGCGGGGCGTCCATGCGCTGCAGGTTGCGATAGGTCAGCGCCAGGCGCGGATTGGCGCCCAGTTGCTCCTGGTGGCGGATCAGGAAATGCCAGTACAGGGCGTTGAACGGGCAGGCATCGCTGCCGGTGGCCTGGTCCACCCGGTAACGGCAGCCGCCGCAATAGTCGGACATCCGCTGGATATAGCGACCGCTGGCGCAATAGGGCTTGGAGCCCAGGTAGCCGCCGTCGGCGTGCATCACCATGCCCAGGGTATTGGGCAGTTCGACCCAGTCGAAGGCATCCAGGTAGACCGCCAGGTACCAGTCGCAGATGGCCTTGGGGGCGATGCCGGCCAGCAGGGCAAAATTGCCGGTGACCATCAGCCGCTGGATATGGTGGGCGTAACCCAGTTCCAGGGTCTGGCCGATGGCCTGGGACATGCAGCGCATGTCGGTGGCGCCGCTCCAGTAGAACTCCGGCAGGGCCCGGGTATTGCCCAGGCCGTTGAGCTCGGCGTATTCCGGCATGCGCAGCCAGTAGATGCCGCGGACATATTCACGCCAGCCGATCAGTTGGCGGATGAAACCCTCCGCGGCATTCAGCGCCACCCGGTTCTCGCGGTAGGCACGCTCGACATCGGCGCAGAGCTGGCGCACATCCAGCAGGCCGATATTCAGCGCGGCGCTGATCCGCGCATGAAACAGAAAGGGCTCGCCCTCGGCCATGGCGTCCTGGTAATCGCCGAACGCGGCCAGGGAAAAGTCGAGGAAGTGCTGCCACAGCTCCTGCGCCTGCTCGTGGGTCACCGGATAGTCGAAGCGCGCCAGGTCACCGTAGTGATCGCTGAAGCGCTGGCCTACCAGTTGCAGTACCTCGCGGGTAATGGCGTCGTGGCCGAAGCGCGCCGCAAAGGGCCCGCGCAAGCCCCGGGGCAGGGCCTTGCGGTTGTCGGCGTCGAGGTTCCAGGTGCCACCGCAGGGGCGGCCATCGGGCTCCAGCAGCAGGCCGCTTTGCCTGCGCATCTCGCGGTAGAAATACTCCATGCGCAACGACGTCCGTCCGGCCGCCCAATCGCGGAACGCTTCGCGCGAACACAGGAACCGCCGATCCACATGAACAGTCAGGGGCAGGCCGGCATCGCGCAGGGCCTGTTCCAGTCGCCATTCTCCGCACTCGGTGACATGCAATTGAGCCGCACCGAGGGCCGTCTGCCAGCGCCGCAACTCGCCAGGAAGGCTGCCGCTGTTGTCAGGATCGTCCAGCTTGACGTAGATCACCCGCCAGCCTTGCTCGCGCAGGCGCTCGGCAAAGTGGCGCATTGCGCTGAAGATCAGCAGGATTTTCTGTGGATGATGCCGGACATACCGCGCTTCGCTGTCGACTTCGGCCATCAGCAGTGTGTCGTGGACCGGGTCCAGGACCTTGAGCAACTCCAGGTCGAACGACAACTGGTCGCCCAGCACCAGCCCCAGTCGGCCGCCAGCGCCGGCGGCTACCACGGCAGACGCTCGCCGTCGTAGGCAAAGAACTGGCCGCTGTCGGCCGCACTCAGGCGGTCGATCAGCGTCAGCAGCTCCCAGGCCGCCACGCTGGCCGGCCGCGCCGCCGCGGAGCCGCGAAACGGTTGCGACAGCTGTGACACCACCGTGCCGGGATGCAGGCTGAGCAGACGGGCCCCGGGCCGGGTTCGCGCCAGTTCGATGGCCGCGGTTTTAACCAGCATGTTCAGCGCGGCCTTGGAGGCGCGATAGGCGTACCAGCCGCCCAGGCGGTTGTCGCTGATGCTGCCGACCTTGGCCGACAGCAGCGCCATCGCGCCCTGGGGCGCCAGCAAGGGCAGGAAGTGCCGCAGGACCAGGGCCGGGCCCACGGCATTGACCTGGAACACTGCCTTGAGCGCCTGGTCTTCAAGGGCGGCGTAGGTTTTTTCCGGTTTGATGTCGGCGCGATGCAGCAGACCGGCGGCATGCACGATCAGCTGGTAGGGCGCCTCATCCGCCAATTCGGCGGCGGCCCGGGCAATGCTGTCGGGCTGTTCAAGGTCGAGCGCGGGAAGCGTGCCGCGGGACAGGGCGCGCACCCCGGCGCAGCGCGGGTCCTCTTCGAGCCACTGGCAAAAGGCCGAGCCCAGCGCGCCGCTGGCGCCAATCACCAGAGCACGATAGCCCGCACCCAGGGACTGCATGTTCAAGGTAGTGCTCATTGTGTTTTACCCACCGATTGACGTGGCAGCGAGCCTGACTCCCTGCTCGCACTGTCAAATTCCATGAGCAATAGTTGTACATAAATTTTGATTTTGTACAGGATTTTTGCAGCGATTGCGGCTAAAAAGTCTTCAGGGTGAAGCCGCTGCCGGCTTCGGCAATGGAAGGAGAGGGCAATGTGGGGTTTTTGCTTGATGCTTGGCCTGGTATTGGTCGTGGCGCTGTTCCTTTGCCTGCGCCGTCGCTGGCCGAGGGTGCGGCGACCGGTGCGCAAGGCCAGTGCCTGTCTGGGCGGCGAAGAGCAGCACCCGCTCGATTAGGTTGTACGTGTGCGATTGTGCTGTACAGCTTTGCTCTATGGCTGTGCTGATCATGATTCGCCCGCCGGCACAGGAATCCGGCGGGCGGAGCGCTCCATCAAGCAACAACCCCCAGCCAAGGCAGCGCCAGGTACAGCTTGATCACGATGGCGTTGCTGATGTCGATAAAAAATGCCCCCACCATCGGCACCACCAGGAATGCCATCGGCGATGGTCCGTAGCGCTGGGTCACCGCCTGCATATTGGCGATGGCCGTCGGCGTCGCGCCTAGCCCGAAACCGCAATGGCCGGCAGCCAGGACCGCAGCGTCATAGTTGCGGCCCATGACGCGGAAGGTGACGAAGATCGCAAACAGCGCCATCACCAGGGTCTGCACGGCCAGCAGAATCAGGATGGGCAGGGCCAGGCTGGCCAGATCCCACAGCCGCAGCGACATCAAGGCAATCGCCAGGAACAGCGACAAGCTCACGTTGCCCAGCAGCGACACTTCCTGATCGAAGACCTGATGCCAGCCCAGCGCCGACAGGCCATTGCGCAACACCACCCCGACGAACAGCACACAGACGAAGGTCGGCAGTTCCAGCGCCGTGCCCTGGATCAAGCCGCTGAGAAAACTCCCGGCCTGCAGGCTGATGGCAACCAGGGCCAGGGTCTCGATGAAACTCAGCGCGGTGATCTGCCGCTCCTTGTAGGGCTGCTCATAGCCTCTGGGCAAGCGCGGTTCGCCTTGCACGGCCCCAGGGGTTTGCACCCTCTTGACCAGCAGGCGAGCGACCGGCCCGCCGATCAAGCCCCCCAGCACCAGGCCGAAGGTGGCCGAGGCCATGGCGATTTCGGGGGCCGAGGCCAGGCCATATTGCTCCTTGAACACTGCGCCCCAGGCTCCGCCCGTGCCGTGACCGCCGGACAGTGTCACAGAGCCGGTCAACAGCCCCATCAAGGGATCAAGCCCCAGCGCCTTGGCCAGGCCAATGCCCATGGCGTTCTGTACCAGCAGAAAACCGGTGACCAGCAGCAGGAATACCGCCAGGTTGCGCCCACCTTTTTTCAGGCTGGCAAAGTCTGCGCTCAGGCCAATGGTGGCAAAGAAGGCCAGCATCAAGGGCGCCTGGAGCGAGGTATCAATGCGGACTTCCATGTCCCCCATACCCCGCAGCAGCAGAAGCAGCAAGGCCACCACCAAGCCTCCGGCCACAGGTTCGGGAATATTGTAGGCACGCAAGAAACCGACTCGGGTGACAAGGCCACGCCCCAGTAACAGCACCAACGATGCGGCCACCAGGGTTCCATAGAAGTCCAGTTGGACCATTCGCACACTCCTCAGTCTGGGTTTCTGGACGCACTGTCAGCCAGTCGCGCCAGCGGCTAGGGTTGAGAGGCCTCAACCTGATTGATTGCGGGCTGGACGGCGGTTACTGGCTTGCGACCTGCACGGATAGCCACGCACATTGCCTGGCGCCGATCGATCAAGTCGGGCCGTTGGATAAGGCTGTCGCGCAGCGGCAGGCGCATTGAGTGGTCGCGCCGCTGCCGGTAGTCGGTCTGGTGTTCTGCGTGGGAGGTTTTCAAGCAATTGATTCACGCCCGCACTTTGCGCCCGCAATGGCGGGCTGATTGCATTGCGCTGGCGTTAAGAGCGGATTAACAGAGGCCCAGGCGTGCGTGGAAAGCGGGTTTTTAAGAAATGTCTGATCAGGGGGCGAGATCAGGCGAGGGCGCATCCCCGAGCAGGATCGATTTGAACTACTGGTTTTGCAGGCACTCCACGGCAGAAGGGACAAGATTTCTTCGCCCAGACGTGTCGCCACCAGGGAAAAACCATGAAGTCCGTCGATGATTTCCGGCTTGAGGCGTACAAGCTGCTACTGGAGCTGGATGCTGCAACGACGAGCATGATGATGCTGGTTTCCGCACGACAGGCCTGCGGGCCTGAGTGGGAGAACGCAACCCGCAGGCATCAACAGGCTTTTGAGGCCTGGACGCTGTTTCTTAGAAGCCAGGCTCCGGAGCCCTCTTTATAGGGACAGGGCCACATCCAATAGCGCTTCTATACGCGGCTATAGGGTGTACTATCGAATTCTTCTCACCCACTATCAGCCAACCATGTCCACGCTAAGCGAAGAGAGCCGCCAGATCGTAGCTTCTCTGGCGCGAAGTGTTGGCCCGGAGGCTGACGTTGCAAGCATCGCCCAGGCGATTGTCTCAACCTTGCAGCGCATGAGCCGCGCCCTCTCGCCGATTATCGGTGAGCAGGGGGTTGCCGCTCTTTACTGCCGCAGCCTTCATCTGTGCATCTCGGCGCAACCGCGCCTGGCCGGCCTCTATGACGGGCTACAGGCCGAATTGAACCTGACGGCCCTCAAGTCGGTACTCATAGAGCAAAGCCCGGCCGAGGCGCTGTTTTTCGGTGAAGTGATGCTCACCACCTTCTATGAACTGCTGACCACGCTGATTGGTCCCTCGCTCACTGCACGCTTGCTGAGTGGCGTGTGGGAGCCTTTCTTGAGCGATCCCCCTTCGCAGGAACATGCGCCATGAGCAGCAAAGTCACGATCAACCGCTTGGCCACTGGCGTGCCAGGACTGGACGAGGTGCTGGGCGGAGGATTGCCGGAGTTTTCGTTCAATCTGATCGCCGGCCCGCCGGGCTGCGGCAAGACCACCCTGGCTCACCAGATGATGTTCGCCCTGGCGACGCCGCAGCGTCCGGCGCTGTTCTTTACGGTGCTCGGGGAGCCGCCGCTGAAGATGCTCCGCTATCAGCAACAGTTCGACTTTTTCGACAGCGCAGCGATCAACCAGTCGATTCACTACATCAACCTGGCCGACGACACCCAGGCCGGCGACCTCGACGAGGTACTACGGCGTATCGTCAGTGAGGTCCAGGCTCACTCGCCGGGGTTGGTGTTCGTCGATTCCTTTCGTTCGGTGGTGCTGGCAAGCCAGACCCGGGACAACCCCAACAACAACCTGCCGCTGTTCGTCCAGCAGTTGGGCATGTTGATGACCACATGGCAGGCGACCACCTTCCTCATCGGTGAATACTTCAATGAAACCGACACCAACCCGGTGTTCACCGTTGCCGACGGCTTGATCTGGTTGCGTCAGAGCGTTCAGCGCAACTCCATGGTGCGCAAGATGGAAATCATGAAGATGCGCGGCCAGCCGACGCTGCCGGGGCTGCACACCTTTCGCATCGCCACTTCGGGAGTCCGGGTTTTTGCACCGGCGGCCATCAGCACCGTTGAAACGCCACTGGAGTTCCCCATCAAGCGCCTGAAGATGGGCGTTGCGCGTCTTGACGACATGCTCGGTGGCGGCCTGCCACAGGGGTATTCGCTGCTGGTGGCCGGACCGTCGGGCTCGGGCAAGAGCATTCTGGCGGCGACCTTCCTCGCCGAAGGCGCGCGCAACGGTGAAACCGGCGTGATTGCAGTGTTCGAGCAACGACCCAACCATTCGCAGAACCCCACCCTGGCCGCCCTGATCCACAGTGGCCAGGTTGGCCTGGTGGACAGCCGGGCCGCTGATTTGTCGATCGATGAAATAGTCCATCTGCTGCTGACCGAGATCACCCGGATCAAGGCGACCCGAGTGGTGGTGGATTCACTGTCCGGCTTCGAGCTGGCCCTGGCGCCGACTTTTCGTGAGGATTTTCGCGAATCACTGGCGCGGATGGTCAGCGCGCTGACCAGTGCCGGCATTACCGTGCTGCTGACCTCGGAGTTGGAAGATCGCTACACCGACCTGCGCTTCAGTCCCTACGGTACGGCGTTTCTCACCGATGCCATCATCGTCCAGCGCTACATCGAAGTGCAAAGCCGTTTGCAGCGCATCATGGCGGTGGTCAAGGTGCGAGCCAGCGCTCATTCCGATGAGCTGCGCCTGTACCACATCGATGATGACGGCTTGCAGATCGGCGAAATGCTGCCTGATCAGGAAGGCCTGCTCGGCGGTCGTCCCACCCGGCAACACGTGGACAAAGGCGAGGTGTGAGTAGAAAACAATGAACGAGGTCAATGGCAAGACCGACCAGGCCGCCACGGCGGCTCGTGAACTGTTGCTCCTCGGCCAGAAAATCGTCCAGGCGCGCGCAGTTCTGGCGTCGTTGCAAAAAGAACTGGGCGAAGCCAACACCCGGGTCGGCGATAGCCAGTACATCGAGCAACTGATCGAGGCCAATCAGCAACTGGTACAGGCCATCCTGCTGGCGCAATCCAACGCGCAGGAGGCCTTGCGCATCCAGCAGGAGCAGCCGTTGAACCTGGAGATGCGCGAAGCCAATGAGCAGTTGGTGATTGCAGCGCTCAGCGCGCAACACCTGCAGGCCACCGCCGAGCAACTGCTGGAGCAACAGCGGCACATCCTGGTACTGGTGGCCCATGAACTGCGCCACCCACTGACGCCCATCAGCATGATTGCCGGCCGCCTGGCCCGGGTCCCCAGTGAAGAGCTGCCACGAATGCAGGCACTGATCGAAGGTCAGGTGCAGCATATGTCGCGGCTTGTGGATGATCTGCTGGATGTCTCCCGGGTCAGCACCGGCAAGCTGCACCTGGATCGCCAGGTGGTGGACTTGAGGCAGATTGTCGATGACGCCATCGAGACCTGTAGACCCTTGATGAAGGCCCGGCATCTGCACTTCAGTGCCCAGCGACCGGATGACCCGTTGCCGGTCGAAGGCGACCCGGTGCGTCTCAAGCAGATTCTCGGCAACCTGCTGGGCAATGCTGCCAAATACACCCCCGCAGAGGGGCAGGTGACGCTTTCGGTCAGCACCCGGGGCGATGCCGTGCAACTGACGGTTTGCGATAACGGTATTGGCATTTCTGCCAAAGCCCTGCCGTTTATCTTCGAACCCTTCATTCAGGACGCCCATGCTATCGGCTTCAATGGCGCCGGGCTGGGCATCGGCCTTACGGTGGTGCGCGAACTGGTGGAAGCCCATGGCGGAACAGTGCAAGGCATGAGCGAAGGCAGCGGCAAAGGCAGTCGCTTCGTCGTGATTCTGCCCCTGGTGAGCGATTTAATTTCCACCCCCAACCCGTAGCGGTGATCGCCTGATGCCATCACTGCCAAGGCTGATAGCCTTGATCCAGAGCCTTGAAGCGCTAGATCGTCAATATATTGGCCCTTGTTTGGCTCTGCAGCTGAAAAAATAATAAATCGACGCAATATTGACGCGATAGTATTTTTATCCCAGTATCCGGCCGCTGAACGCTTGATTTTATTGATGTTTTTTTGACGTCAGGGTTTCGGGCGTTCTTCCAGAAAGGCGTTTCAGCCTTTGAATAAGCGTGAGTAACCAGGGAAATATTGGCCATAGGGGCTAATAGCCATGGCGTATTCAGTGGGTGTGCTAGTTTCAAACGGCGCAGCTGCGATATTTTTCTTCGGGATGATCTATGTCTACTGAACGGATACTGGTGACAGGTGGCGCAGGCTTCATCGGTTCTCACCTGGTTGATGCGCTGTTGGCCAAAGGCTATGGGGTCCGGGTTCTGGATGACCTTTCGACCGGCAAGGTCAGCAATCTGCCGGTGGACAATCCGCAACTGCAACTTGTAGTGGGGGATGTGGCCGATGCCGCGGCCCTGGCGGAAGCCATGCACGGCTGTGGCGCGGTGGTGCACTTGGCGGCTGTCGCTTCGGTCCAGGCCTCGGTCGAGGACCCGGTGCGCACCCACCAGAGCAATTTCATCGGCACGCTGCGGGTGTGCGAGGCCATGGTCGCCGCCGGCATCCGTCGAGTGGTGTTTGCGTCCAGTGCGGCGGTCTATGGCAATAACGGGGAGGGCACCCCGATCAACGAAGACACGCCCAAGTCTCCCCTCACGCCCTATGCGGCGGACAAACTCGCCAGCGAGTACTACCTGGATTTCTACCGTCGCCAGCATGGCCTGGAGCCGGTCATCCTGCGCTTCTTCAATATCTTCGGGCCGCGCCAGGACCCATCGTCGCCGTACTCCGGCGTGATCAGCATCTTCAGCGAACGGGCCAAGCGCGCACGCCCCATCACCGTGTTCGGTGATGGTGGCCAAACCCGCGACTTTGTCTATGTTGAGGACTTGGTGAAGATCCTGGTCCAGGGCCTTGAACATCCGGCACCTGCAGCCGATGCCACCAACGTCGGCCTCAGCGGCGTGACCACCCTCAATGACCTGATTGCCGCCCTGGAACAGATCAGCGGCCAACCCCTGGACGTCAGCCATGGGGCGGCCCGTTCTGGCGATATCCGCCATTCCAAGGCCGACAACCGGCGTTTGTTGGAGCGTTTCGACCTGGGCACGCCCACCAGCCTGACCGAAGGCTTGGCTAGGCTGTACCGCAGTCTTTAGCTTTGCGGGCTTGCACAGACCCGTTTCCGGGGACTTGAGCGTTTGCTGTTGTGCGGATTGATTGACTTGAAGAGTGAGTGATGGACATGGAGTTTCGCCGGGGGAGTGTCTGCACAGTGGTTCGGCGTCTGTTTACTGCATTAGCGTTATGTGCCGGCCATTCGCTGGTACAAGCCGCCCCGGCGGCTCCCGCCAGCGTCGGTTTCTGGTACGCCGAGCAACCGCCGCTGCCGGAGCTGGCGCAGTTCGAGTGGGCGGTGGTCGAGCCCGGTCATATGGCCCCAGGGGATGTCGCTACCTTGCGCAAGCTGGGCAGCCAGCCGTTCGCCTACCTGTCGGTGGGCGAGTTCGACGGCGATCGCGCCGCACTGGACAAGGAAGCCCTGAGCCACGGAGCCAGCGCCATCCGCAACAAGGCGTGGAACAGCCAGGTGATGGACATCGCCACCCCGGCCTGGCGCGAACACCTGTTCAAGCGCGCCAAGGCGTTGCAGGACCAGGGTTATGCCGGTCTGTTCCTCGATACCCTGGACAGCTTCCAGTTGCTTCCCGAAGCCGATCGCGAACCGCAACGCCAGGCCCTGGCGTCGTTCCTGCGGGAACTGCACAGCCGCCTGCCGAACCTCAAACTGTTCTTCAACCGGGGGTTCGAGGTCTTGGGCGAACTCGACGGCGTCGCCTCGGCCGTGGCGGTCGAATCGATCCATGCCGGCTGGGATGCCTCGACCAAGCGTTATCGTCCGGTGTCCGAGTCCGATCGCAACTGGCTCGAAGGCGAACTCAAACCACTGCGGGCAAAAAACATTCCACTGGTGGCCATCGACTACTTGCCGTCCAACCGTCGTGAAGAGGCGCGCAAGCTGGTGCGCCAGTTGAGTCAGGAAGGCTTTATCCCGGTGGTCACCACCCCGGACCTGAATGCCATCAGCATGAGCACCGTGGAAGTGCAGCCGCGGCGCATCGCCATGCTCTATGACCCGCGTGAAGGTGAACTCTACGACCACGCCGGGCACCGGATGCTGGGCGGCCTGCTGGAATACCTGGGCTATCGGGTCGACTACCTGCCCGCCGATGACAGCCTGCCGTCCTATAGCTTCGCCGGCCTCTATGCCGGGGTGGTGCTGTGGATGACCAGCGGCCCGCCCCAGGACAGTCGTGCCTTTAACAGCTGGATTGGCCAACGCCTGGACGAGCAGGTGCCGTTGGCCATCATGGCCGGGCTGCCCATCGAAGATCGCGCACTGCTCAAGCGCCTGGGGCTGAACCTCGCAGCGCCAGGGGCTCGCGGGGCACTGCAGGTGCTGAGCCAGGACAAGACACTGATCGGTGGCTTCGAAGCGCCGGTCGTGGCCCGTTCCCGTGAACTGACCCGGGTGACGCTGCTGCCCGACGGGCCGAAACCGGCACTGTTGCTGGGCGATGACAAGGGCGGCAAGTACGCCCCCGTGGCCATCGGCGCCTGGGGCGGCATGGCCTTGGCGCCTTATGTGGTGGAGTCCAATATCGAGCGCAGCCGCTGGATTCTCGACCCCTTCGCCTTTATCCAGAAAGCCCTGCGTCTGCCGGCGCAACCGCGCCCGGACACCACCACCGAGAACGGCCGGCGGATCGCCACCGTGCATATCGACGGCGACGGTTTTCCCTCCCGCGCCGAAGTGCGCGGCACCCCGTATTCCGGGCGCCAGGTGCTGGATGACTACATTCGTCCCAACCCGTACCTGACCTCGGTGTCGATCATCGAAGGGGAGATCGGGCCCAAGGGCATGTCGCCGTTTCTGGCCAGGGAACTGGAGCCGATCGCCCAGGAGATCTTTGCCGACCCCAAGGTCGAGGTGGCCACCCACACCTACAGTCACCCGTTCTACCTGCAGCCGGAGAAGGCCAAGAAGGACGAGGACTTCAGCGCCGAATACGGCCTGCGCCTGAATATCCCGGGGTACAAGAACCTGGATTACAAGCGCGAGATCCTCGGCTCGCGGGACTACATCAATAGCCGCCTGACCACCGCGCAGAAGCCGGTGAAGCTGCTCTTCTGGCCGGGGGACGCGCTGCCCAGCGCCGAGACCATCAAGCTGGCCTACGACGCCGGACTGAAAAACGTCAACGGCGGGCAGACCATCCTGACCAAGGCCAATTCCTCGTTGACCGGCCTGTACCCCTTGCTGCGTCCCACCGAAGGCGGCTTGCAGTACTACGCGCCGGTGATCAACGAGAACATGTACACCAACCTCTGGAAAGGCCCGTATTACGGCTTTCGCGACGTGATCGACACCTTCGAACTGACCGACAGCCCACGGCGCCTGCGGGGCATTCACCTGTACTACCACTTCTATTCGGGGACCAAGCAGGCATCGATCAAGGCCATGACCGACATCTATCAGTTCATGCGTGGCCAGCAGCCGATGTCCTTGTGGATGAGCGACTACCTGGATCGGATCCACGGCCTGTACCAGGCCAGCCTGGCCCGTACGCTCAATGGTGACTGGCAGGTTCGCGGCATGGATGGCTTGCGCACCCTGCGCCTGGACCCGGCGCTGGGCTGGCCGGACCTCGGCCGTTCCCAGGGCGTAGCGGGGGTCCGCGATCTGCCCCAGGGGCGTTATGTGGCCTTGAGCCGCGATCATGCGCTGCTGGCCCTGCGTCCTGAGCGTGATCCACGTCCGGCTCTGGAGCTGGCGAACATTCCCCTGCGTGACTGGCGCTATGTCAGCGATCGACAGGTGACGTTCTCATTTGCCGGTCAATTCAACCTGGAGTTCTCGGTGCGTTCGGCCAGCCCCTGCCGGGTCGAGGTCCAGGGCCAACGTTATGCCGGCAAGTCCGAGCAGGGCCTGTGGCATTTCCAACTTCCCATGAAGCAGGTGAGTAATGCCCAACTCCTCTGCAACTAAGGCCCCACGCGCGCGGCTGCTCAATCCCTGGGCGTTGCTGGTGGTGGCGATTGTCGTCGGTATCTTGCTGTGGGCGACCTATCGCAACGAAGATGCGTTCCGTCCCAAGGGCGGCCAACCGGATGAAGTGTCCGCCAGCTATGCCGAAGTCCTGCTGGCGGCCCACCCGGAAAACAACGAGTTGCGCACTCAGTTGCTCGATCTGCTGATTCAGCTGGGCGACTACCCGAGAGCGGAAAAACACCTGGCGCAGTGGTCACAGCCCGATCCGGCGCTGAAGGCCTACTACCGCTTGCAACTCGATGCCCTGGCGCTGAACAACAGCACTGACAGCGCCGCGTTACAGGCCCTGGCCGAGCGCTTCAAGGCCTTTGACTACAAGGCACTGCCCAGCCCGCAGCTCGAGCGCCTGGCCACTCTGGCCTTGAGCGCCCAGGCCCCGGGACTGGCTGCCGATGCCTATACCGAGCTGGCCCGTCGCGATCCCAAGCAGCGCGATCAATGGCTACCCGAGGCGGCCAAGTGGTACCAGGCCAGCGAGCAACCCGGGCGCGCCGCCGATCTCTATGTGCAACTGCTCGATGCCAGCCAGACGCCGCAAGAGCGTCGCCAGTTCCTGGAGAAAGCCTTCAAGAGCCTGGTGGCAGCGGATCGTGGCGATCAGGCCGCCGAGCTGCTGGCCCGGGAGCTGGCCACCCAGCCGGACGCGCTGGATGCGGCGCTGCTGGATCAGGGCGTCGACGTGGCGGTGGCGCACAACCGCAGGGACCTGGCCGAGCAGTTCTTCAGTGCCTGGCGCAAGTTGCAACCCGACAGCCCGGAAGTGCTGGCCAAGGAATTCAAGCAGCGCCTGGCCTTCGGTGACCTCGAAGGGGCATATGCCGTGGGCTCGCAGCTGCTGGAGCTGCATCCGGATGATCCGCTGCTGCTGGAGCAGATGGCCCACATTGCCGAATGGCAGGGCGATTCGGCCTCGGCGCTGGGCTACTGGATCAGCCTGAGCAAGCTGCGCAACAACCCGGCCGAGTTCGAGCACACCTGGCGCCTGGCGATGCAGACCTACGATTTCGACCGGGGCATTCCACTGCTGGCGGGGATCATGGAGACCCGGGCCTTGAGCGATGTCGAACTCGATGCCCTGGTGTACGCCGAAGAATCCAGGGGCACGCCCGAGCAGGGGGAACAGTGGCTGCGCCGCTATGTCGGCAAATACCCGAAACACCGGCTGGCCTGGGTCCGTCTGTTGCAGAACCTGGAAAACACCGCGCAGTACCCGCAGCGGCTGGCGGTCTGGAAGCGCTTCGCCGGCCTTTATCCGTTGACCAGCACCGAGCGGGTGGACTGGGCCAACAACCACCTCAAGCTGTTCGACAGCCCGTCGGCCTGGAAGGTGATCACCGCAGTCGACGGCAACAAGATCAATGACTTCAACTACTGGCAGTCCCGTGCCGCACTGGCTTGGGACCTGGAGTTGGACGATGAACTGCAGCTGGCACTGGAGAAGATGCTGGCCATCAAGGGCTCGCTCAATAGTGGCGACGAGAGTGAGTTGATTGCCCTCTATCGCGTCCGCGATCCGCGCAAGGCCTTGCAGTTGACCGTTGACAGTTGGCGCCGTGAGCACAATCCGCAACGCCTGATTGCGGCCCTGCAACTGGCCCAGGAGCTTCAGGACTGGCCACTGGTGGTCGACCTGCTTAAGGAAGCCGACCAGTACCCGGATGCCTCCGACCGCTCCCAGGTCCTGGCTGCCCGCGGTGCGCTGGCGGTGCAACAAGGCCGTACCGACGAGGCCCTGCGCCTGTATCGCCTGGGCTTGAGCCGCTTCCCGGATGACAACACCTTCCGCGAGCGCCTGATGTGGCTGTATGTCGACCTGGGTCGCACTGGCGAGCTCAAGCCGCTGTTGCAGCAATGGCGCTCCCTGGCCCGCGGTGACAGCACCCTATGGTTGCCGTTTGCCGCTGCCAGTCAGTTGCTCGGGCGCAATACCGAGGCCCTGGCCTGGTACCGCCTGTACCTGCGGAGCAACCCACAGGACTGGATGGTCCAGGCGGCCTACGCCGACGCCCTGGAAGGCGCGGGGTATGCCGACTCGGCCCAGCGCCTGCGGCTCAAGCTCAACCGTGAAGTAACGCCTGAGCAGATCCGCGCCACGCCTCAGGGCTATGCGACCTGGCTGCGCCTGGTGGCCAGCAGCTACTCGTCGCGCAAGGCGCTGAACAAGGCGATGCAATGGCAGGACGGCTCCAAGCCGATGCTGCAGTTGTGGTTCGACCAGATGCTGGCCCGCCTGGATGAGATCAATCAGTCGACGCAGAAAGATGACTGGCTGGCCTGGGCCCGCGCCCGTGGCCTCAAGGTCAATCGCTACGAACAGATCCAGGAAGCCCTGCGCGGCAACAACCGCCAGGCCCTGGAACGCCTGGTGGCCAGCGACGACCTGGACCCGGCGCAACGGGTCGAGGCCCTGAACAGCCTGGGGCGCAGTGGCGAAGCGCTGGCCGTGGACCTGTCGGCGCTGGGCGAGGACCAGCCTGCGGCGCTCCGTGAGCAATTGCGGCGCCAGGCCATCGAATTGACCGAGCGCACCCCCCAGGGTGTGCAGATCGCCTGGGATCGCCAGGACTACGGCGGACTGGTGTTCAACGGCCCGCGCCTCACCGCAGCGCGTTACCTGAACGACAACTGGTACGCCAAGCTGGTACTGGAGCAGGGCCGATACAGCGGCGATGTCCTCGACCCATCGCGCCTGGGCAACGAGACCAATACCGAATTGACCTTGCAGCGGCAGTTGGAGAACGGCAACTACAAGCTGATTTTCGACAGCAGCCTGCGCAAGGACGATGACCGCAACGGCCTGGGCGCCAGCCGTACCTGGCAGGTGGACAGCGGCAACGAACTGGACGTCGGCGCCGATTGGCATCGCAAGAACGAGGACAGCGGCTACATGCGCACCTTCGGCCGGCAGGATGATGTCTGGGTCGGTGGGCGGCATCGCTATTCGGCCCGTGACCAGTTGTCCTGGAGCCTGGCCCAGCGCTGGTTCTCGACCCGCGGCGGCGATGACCTGGGCAATGGTCAGGCGTTGAAGATCGAGTTCGACCACACCCTGCAGTTCGAAGGGCCGAACTGGCAATTGCGCAGCGGTATCGATTACCAGCAAAACAGCCTGAACAACCGTTCGCTGCCCAACCTGGCCAATACCCTGGGTGGGGGCATCGACCTGATCGGGGCCGAACTCGACAATCCGGACCAGATCAACAGCCAGACCCTGCTGCAGAAACACTACGGCCAGCTGTTCTTCGGCAGTTCGTGGCGGCGTGGCTTCCCGGGGGCATTGAACCGCACGCGCGGGCAATACACCTGGCTGGTGGACGTCAGCACCGGCTGGCAGTGGACCGACAACACCATCAACTACGCCATCAGTACCGGTATCGGCACCGAGGTCATAGGGGATGACGAATTGGCAGTGACCTTCGGCTACCAGTCGGCGCCACAAGGCGGAACTGGCCAGTCCGGTGGCACCGCAGGTGTCAGCTACAGCGTGCGTTTCGGACGCTGATCATGGAATTCAAAGAGGAGTGAACCTTATGCAATCCATTCGTTGCGTGAGTCTGGCGATGGCCGCTTTGCTGATGGCCGGCTGCACCAGCTTTACCGGTCAAGACAGCCCTGAACTGTCCAAGAGTGCGCGCTGGGGCGTGTTGCCGCTGGTCAACTATTCCCAGACGCCCCAGGCCGGGGAGCGCAGTGAGCAGATTCTGCTCAGCGTGCTGAGCAGCCGCGGCCTGCAACCCCAGGTCTACAGCGGCGCGCCGGGGCAGGGCGAGCAGGCCTTGCTCGACGACAACGAGCGTCTGGCCGGTGCCATGGATTGGGCCCGCGAGCAGAAGCTCGACTATGTGGTGTCCGGCAGTGTTGAAGAGTGGCAGTACAAAAATGGCCTGGATGGCGAGCCGGCGGTGGGCATCAGCCTGCGGGTGGTCGAGGCGGGCACCGGCAAAGTGCTCTGGAGCAATAGTGGCGCCCGTGCCGGCTGGTCTCGTGAAAGCCTGGCTGGCGCAGCGCAGAAGGTGCTCGACAAGCTTGTCGGTGGCCTTAGGATCGAGTGACTGTCATGAGCTCTCCACACATGGACTACGCGCTGGCGCCCCGCGCCAGCGGTCCGGCGTCATGGCTGGAAACATTCCTGGTGACCGGGCTGGTCATCGGCTTGGGGCTGTGGCTGACGCCGCAGGACCCGCTGCAAGTACAGGCCGAGTTCCCCTGGCCGGTGCTGGCGCCGTTGTTGCTGGGCGTGCGCTACGGCTTTGTCCGCGGCCTGATCAGCGCCAGCCTGCTGGTGGCGGCGTTCTTCATCCTGCGTCAGTCGGGGCTGGAGGCTTACGCGCCTATCGCTTCGTCCTACATCGTCGGCGTGCTGGTCTGCGGCATGCTCGTGGGCGAGGTGCGCGACCTGTGGGAGCGGCGCCTGTTGCGCTTGCAGATGGCCAACGAGTATCGCCAGTACCGACTCGACGACTTCACCCGGGCGCACCAGATCCTGCGGGTGTCCCATGATCGCCTGGAGCAGCGTCTGGCCGGCAGCGACCAGAGCCTGCGCAGTTCCTTGCTGGGCCTGCGCGAGCGCCTGCGTGCGGTGCCCAATGGCGATGATTCGCTGACCCTGCTGGCCGAGCCGGTGCTGACCCTGCTGGGCCAGTACGGCTCGTTGCGGGTGGCCGGGCTGTACCGTGTGGAGCAGGCCGGTAGCGCGCCTCCCACCCTGACGCTGCTGGCCTCCACCGGGACCATGGGCCCCCTGGACAACCAGGACCTGCTGGTGCGCTTGTGCCTGGAGCGCGAAGAGCTGGTGAGTGTGCGTGAAGAGCTGCTCGACAGCGGCGGGCAGGCGTCGGTGTCGTCCCTGCAGGCCTGTATTCCCTTGGTCGATACCCAGGGGCGGGTGCTGGCGATTCTCGCGGTGCGGCAGATGCCGTTCTTTGCCTTCCAGGAGCGCACCCTCAGCCTGCTGGCGCTGCTGGCCGGGCATATCGCCGACCTGCTGCACCCGGATTCACAGGTACTGCAGCTGGAAAACGCCGACGCCCAGCACTTCACCCGCCAGCTCAAGCGTTCGCTGGTGGATGTCGAGCAACACGGTCTGTCCGGATGCCTCTACGCCTTTGAACTGACCCAGCCCAACGATGAACTGGCGCGGCTGTTCGAGCGCAGCCAGCGCGGGCTGGACCTGCACCTGAGCCTGGTCAACGGGCGCGGGCACGGGCTGTTGCTGGTGCTGTTGCCATTGACCAGTGCCGAGGGCGCCCAAGGCTACCTGGCGCGCCTGGGCAAGCTGGTTCACGAGCACTTCGGCATGAACGTGGACCTGGCCAGCCTGGGGGTCACGGTGCTGCCTTACGACCTGGAGTCGGCCCGGCAACGCGATGGGCTGCGTAACTTCCTGTACAACGAGTGTGGCCTGAATGATCAGCAAGTGGCTGTTTAGCGGAGCGCTGTTTTTCGAGGTGGGGAGCTGGGCCAGTCTGACGACTCAATTGCCCGACCTGCAGATCGCGCTGCTGTATGCAATGTCCCACGGTATCGCCTGCGGCCTGCTGACGGCGGCGGTGTGGCTGCTGCTGCCGGCCCGCTATCGCCGGCCGTTGCCCTGGAGCCCGCTGTTCATTTTCAGCCTGGCGTTCTTTGTACCGCTGCTGGGCTCGGTCGGGGTGATTGCCGCGATCTTTCCGGCGCTGTATCTGCCGCGCAAGCGCGAGACGCAGATGTGGCAGGCGGTTGGCATTCCCGAACTGCCGTTTCGCGCCCAGACCCATCTGCATTCGCCGACCTTCGGCGACAGCGGCTTGCAGGATGTGCTGCGCCACGCCCCGGACCCCGACCAGCGCCTGGCAGCGCTGCTCGCCACCCGCAAGATGCCGGGCAAGGAAGCGGTGCCGATCCTCAAGCTGGCCCTGGGAGATCCCAGCGACGATGTCCGCCTGCTGGCCTATTCGATGCTCGACAAGCAGGAAACCGACATCAACCAGCGCATCCAGACCGCCCTCGAACAGTTGCCCGGTGCCGCGCCGAAGAAGGCCGGCGCCTTGCATGCCACCCTGGCGCGCTGGTACTGGGAGCTGGCCTACCTGGGCCTGGCCCAGGGCAGCGTCCAGCAGCACGTGCTAGGGCAAGCCGGCGAGCATGCCGAGCTGGCGCTGGAGGCGGGAGAGGGCGGCGAGTTGCTGTTGCTGGCCGGGCGTATCGCCCTTGAGCGGGGCGACATCGGCAAGGCGCGACTGCACATGCACCAGGCCCAGGAAGCGGGCATGGACCCGGCCAAGGTCTTGCCGTTTCGGGCCGAGATCGCCTTTGAAACCGGCAACTATTCAGAGATTCCCGCGCTGCTCAAAAGCTTGCCGCCGCAGATGCAACAACGTCCGCCCTTTGCCGGGCTGGTAAGGACCTGGACATGAAAACCGCCGTCAACCCAACGCCCATTGCCGATGTCTGCCTGTTGCTCGAGGGCACCTGGCCTTATGTGCGCGGCGGTGTGTCCAGCTGGATTCATCAGATGATCCTCGGTCTGCCGCAACTGACCTTTTCCGTGCTGTTCATTGGGGGGCAGCGCGAAGCCTACGGTCAGCGCCGCTACGAGATCCCGGCCAACGTGGTGCACATCGAAGAAGTGTATCTGGAGGAGGCCTGGCGCAATCCCAAGCACAAGCGGGTTGCCCACACGGCGTCCCTGGAGGAATTGAGCAACCTGTACCGTTACCTGCACAACCCGGAGAAACCGGCCGCCGAGCTGGGCATTGGCGTGCTCGATTCACTGGCCCAGGCGCGTATCACCCTGGATGACGTGCTTTACAGTCGTCCCAGCTGGGAGGCGCTGACCGAAGGTTACGAACAGCACTGTGCCGATCCGTCCTTCGTCAACTATTTCTGGACCCTGCGCACCATGCAGTCGCCGTTGCTGATGCTCGCCGATGCTGCCCGGCACATGCCGCGGGCCCGGGTCCTGCACTCGATTTCAACCGGTTATGCCGGGCTGGTGGGCTGTATTCTCAAGCAGCTGTGGGGCTGCCAGTTGCTGCTCAGCGAACATGGGATCTACACCAAGGAGCGCAAGATCGACCTGGCTCAAGCCAGCTGGATCGCTGAAAGCAGCAATCAGGCGCTCAACGACAGCATGGACGCAGGCTCCGGTTACATCCGCATGCTCTGGGTGCGCTTCTTCGAGCGCATCGGTCATCTGGTCTACGAAAGCGCCGACCAGATCATTGCCCTGTACGACGGCAACCGCCAGCGCCAGATCAAGGACGGCGCGCCGGCCGAGCGCACCCAGGTGATTCCCAACGGCATCAACCTGGACGTCTGGACCCAGGCCCTTGAGTCCCGGGCCGACGGCATCGCTCCGGTGGTCGGGCTGATCGGCCGGGTGGTGCCGATCAAGGACGTAAAGACCTTCCTGCGGGCCATGCGCGGGGTGGTCAGCGTCATGCCCCAGGTCGAAGGCTGGATCGTCGGGCCGGAAGAGGAAGACCCCGAGTACGTCGCCGAGTGTCGCAGCCTGGTGGCCAGTCTCGGCCTGGAGCAAAAGGTGCTGTTCCTCGGGTTCCAGAAGATCCAGGACATCCTGCCGCAACTGGGCCTGATGGTGCTGACCTCCATCAGCGAGGCCCAGCCCCTGGTGATTCTCGAAGCCTGGGCCGCCGGCACGCCGGTGGTGAGCAGCGACGTGGGCTCTTGCCGTGAGCTGATCGAGGGCGGCGAGGCGGCCGACCGCGATCTGGGGCTGGCCGGGGAAGTGGTGGCCATCGCCGACCCCCAGGCCACGTCCCAGGCGATCATCGACCTGCTGCGCAGTCCCGAACGCTGGAAGTCCGCCCAGGCCGCCGGTTTGCTGCGGGTGCACCGCTATTACAGCGAAACCCTGATGATCGAACGCTATCGCGCGCTGTATGACACCGCCATGGGCACCGCACACAAGGAGGCTGTGTAAATGGCCGGCATCGGTTTTGAACTGCGCAAGATTCTCTCCCGCGACTCCTACACGGCGACGCTGCACGCCTATGTCTATGCCGGGCTGATCAGCTCCGGACCCTGGGTGCTGTCGATTCTCAGCGTGATGCTGGTGGGGGTCATCAGCCTGGGGCTGGTGATTCCGGAGGTGTTGATCCGCCAGTTCCTGATCACCGTGACCTACCTGATGGCCACGTCGCTGATCCTCACCGGCGGTTTGCAGCTGTTCTTCACCCGTTTTGTCTCCGACCGCCTGTTCGAGCGCAAGTACGAGCAGATCCTGCCGAACCTGGTGGGTGTACTGCTGCTGGTGACACTGGGCTCCGGGGTGCTGGGCATCGTGCTGTTGAGCTCCTTGTTCGACCAGCCGCTGCTCTACCGCCTGCTGACCCTGGCCAACTTCGTGGTGCTGTGCAACCTGTGGCTGGTGATCATCTTTCTCTCGGGGATGAAGGCCTATAACCGCATCCTGCTGGTGATGCTGGTGGGCTACGGACTGATGGTCGGCAGCGCATTCTTCCTGCGGCACATGGGCATGGAAGGCTTGTTGCTGGCGTTGCTGCTGGGGCATAGCTCGCTGTTGTTCCTGTTTCTCTACGACATCCTGCGCGAGTACCGGGCGGAAAAGCTGGTGGCCTTCGACTTCCTCGACCGGCGCCAGGTGTTCCTCAGCCTGCTGTTGACCGGGTTTTGCTACAACCTGGGCATCTGGATCGACAAGTTCATCTTCTGGTTCAACCCGGACACCTCCAGCCAGGTGATCGGGCCGATGCGCGCCTCGATCCTCTACGACTTGCCGATCTTCCTCGCCTACCTGGCGATCATTCCCGGCATGGCGGTGTTTCTGGTCAGGATCGAAACCGACTTCGCCGAGTGGTACGACCGGCTGTTTCGCGCGGTGCGCGACGGCGAGACCCTGCAGCATATCGGCTCGCTGAAAGCCGAGATGACCTTCTCGATCCGCCAGGGCCTGCTGGAAATCTGCAAGGTCCAGGGGCTGACGGTGGTGCTGCTGTTTCTTTTCGGTCCGCGCCTGCTGGAGTGGCTGGGGATGTCCAGTTATTACCTGCCGCTGTTCTACATCGACCTGATCGGGGTGAGCATCCAGGTGGTGTTCATGGCGATCCTCAACGTGTTTTTCTACCTCGACAAACGCGCAATCGTGCTGGAGCTGTGCCTGTTCTTCGTCGCCCTCAACGCCGCCTTGACCCTGCTGAGCCTGCACCTGGGGCCGAGCTACTTCGGTTATGGCTTTACCCTGTCGCTGCTGATCTGCGTATTGCTGGGGCTGGCGCGGCTGTCGACGGCGCTGGATGACCTGGAGTACGAGACCTTCATGCTCTCGCGTTGAGGCGTGCACGGCCCCTCCAGGCTCGCAGTCATGACGCCAGCGCAAGCCTGGTACAGGGCCGAGGTGCTGCTGTGCACTGCGTGAGTTGACCCCTGGCGCGAGGTGCTGATTGACCAGCGCCGGGGCAACGGATCACGGCTCTTTCAGGTAAGCGTTTTTTATCCGCTCCAGCGTGCCGTCCTTGCGCAGTGTCTCGACTGCCGCCCGCAAGTGGCGCACGAGCAGCGCATCGCACTGTCTGGAGCAGGCCAGATACAGATCGGTCTTCATCAAGGACGGACTGACCTGCAACGTCTTGTTTGACAGCTTGCGCCAGATAGCTTGCGTTTCAGGAATGCCGTTGAACCAGGCATCGACGCGCCCCATCAGCAGCAATTGCGCCGGATTCTCACCAATCTCAAACGGATAGATCTGGGCATCGCTAAAGCCCTCTGCCCGCAGTTTTTGCTCTTGGGCGCTGCCTCGGCCAACGGCGATACGGGCAAAGGTTTCCCGTGCCTGCTGCATGCTCTGGACGCGTTTATCGAGGCTGAAAAACGCTCTGTCCATGGTCATGATGGGCGCGATCCAGGTGTAATCAGCCTCTCTTTCTGGCGTGCGCGACAGCGGGATGATCAGCTTGTCGACGCCTTTGCGTACGCTTTGCTGGGCTCGTGCCCAAGGCACTTCGACAAAGTGCAGCGTATATCCGGCCCGGGTCGCCGCTTCCAGTGTCGCGTCGCCGACGATGCCATGCAGGCCGGACTGGTCCAGCATCGATAGAGGCGGCGCTTCGGCGATGTACAGGTCGAAGCTACGGGACTCTGCGCCAGACACTGCGGGCCCCCAGACCATCAGCGCGAGCAGCGTCGTCAGGATCAGCGCCCCCCGCTGGCGCAACGTTTGACTCGCATGAGTCATGGCAGTAACTCAACAGACAGTGGCATTTCATGCTCTCGGATTAACGCTGCGTATTCGACACCTACAAAGACCGACCGCAACGACCTGCAAAACGTGCCGCCAAGATTAGAGGGTTATGTGCAGAGATGGATGGATTTGACGGATTATTTTGACCGCTGATTGCCATCACGGTTCAGGGCTGGCGCAACCGGTGAGGGCAGCGACTGCTACGCGCTGACACTCAGGTTGAACAGCCGTGGGCAGCGCTGTATCAGTAGCCTCGCTAGCCTGGGACCAGGTCCCTCTGCATGCGCAGCCTGGGCATGCAGGGGATTTAGGGGACAGCCTTAAGTTTTAGTTAAAACGCTTCAATCAAACTGCTGATTATCATTCGCAATTGGCTGACTCAGACTGCGTTCGTGCCTCCACGCTCCCTGGAGCAAGCAACGAGCGGTCTATGCCAGTCACTATTGCACCACCCCGCAGCCTGTTTTCAGCGGACGCGCCGCTATGACGACGCTGTCTGCCACCTCATCCGCGGCCGATACGGCCGTTCACTCAGCCTTGGCCTGTTGCCATCTGCTGCTGCAACTGACCCAGGAACGCCTACCGCCAGCTGCGCAGCCGCCATCCCAGGAGCAGCCCCTCTCGTCGGACCTGCGCCAGGCCCTCAGGGACTATGCGCGCAACGCCGGCGTTGATCTGCGCCTGGAGCGCCTGGCGCTGGCCCGACTGACGCCGAAGATGCTGCCCCTGGTCTGGCGCAACCACAGCGGCGAATTCATGCTGCTGGCGCGGCTCTCGGACACCCACGCGCTGGTGCAGCGACCTTCAATGCCGACCCCGGACATGCTCGATCGCCAGCAGTTGGCCGAGCAGTGGAGCGGGGAGGTGATTCGCCTGCGCCAGAGCGGTTTGCGCTTCGATCTGTCCTGGTTCGTACCGGAGCTGCTGCGCCACCGGCGGATACTCGGCGAAGTGTTGCTGTGCTCGCTGTTGCTGCAGGTGCTGGCCCTGGCGACGCCGCTGTTCTTCCAGGCGGTGATGGACAAGGTCATGGTGCACCGGGCGCTGTCGACCCTCGACGTGCTGGTGCTGACCCTGGTGCTGGTGGGCCTGTTCGAGGTGCTGCTCAAGGGCTTGCGTGAATACCTGGCGGCGCACACCGCCAATCGCATCGACATCGGCCTTGGGGTCAAGCTCTTGCGCCATCTGCTGGGCTTGCCGTTGCTGTACTTCAAGCAACGCCAGGTGGGGGCGATCATCACCCGGGTCCAGGAGCTGGACAGCATCCGCGAGTTCCTCACCGGTTCGCTGCTGACCCTGTGTGTCGACGTGGCCTTCACCCTGGTGTTCTTTGCGGTCATGGCCTGGATTTCCTGGCCATTGACCCTGCTGGTGCTGCTGACCCTGCCGCTGTATGCGCTGCTGGCCTGGTTCAGCACCGGCCCGCTGGAGAAGCGCATCGAGCGCCAGTTCTACAGCGCGGCGCGCAACACCGCCTTTCTCAATGAAAGCGTCAGCAGCAGCGAAACCATCAAGAGCCTGGCGGTGGAGCCGCGCATGCAGCGTCGCTGGGAGTCGCAGACGGCGCAAATGGTCGAGGCCGGGTTTGCCAGCCAGACCCTGGGCAGCGCCATCAGCCAGAGCGTGATGCTGTTGCAGAAAGTCACCGCGGTGGCGGTGATCTGCTGGGGCGCAAGCCGTGTCATCGACCTGCAGATGAGCATCGGCCAGTTGATTGCCTTCAACATGATGCTGTCCCACGTCAGCCAGCCTGTGGCCAAGCTGATCGAGGTCTGGCAGCAGTTCGTCCGGGTGCGGGTGTCGGTGGACAAGCTGGGCGACATGCTCAACCTGCCGGTGGAGCAGGCCGAGGGGGATTTGCGCCCGACTCAGGCATTGCGTGGCGAAGTGCGCATCGAACAGTTGGTGTTCCGCTACCGTCCGGAACTTGCGTGGGTGCTGCGCGGCCTGGACTTGCATATCGCCGCCGGGCAGACCCTGGGCATCGTCGGGCCGTCCGGCTCCGGCAAGAGCACGCTGACCCGCCTGCTGCAGAAACTCTACACCCCCGATGGCGGGCGCATCCTGATCGACGGCTTGCCCCTGGATCAGTTGCAGCCGGCCTGGCTGCGCAGCCAGATTGGCGTGGTGCTCCAGGAGAACTACCTGTTCAACCGCAGCGTGCGCCACAACATCGCCCTGCGCCATCCCACGGCCTCCCTGGAAAGCGTGATTGCCGCAGCGCGCCTGGCCGGTGCCCATGACTTCATCCTGCGCCTGCCCCTGGGCTACGACACCGTGCTGGCCGAAGCCGGCAGCTCGTTGTCCGGTGGCCAGCGGCAACGCATCGCCATTGCCCGGGCACTGATGGGCGACCCGCGCCTGCTGATTTTCGACGAAGCCACCAGCGCTCTGGATGACGAATCCCAGGCGCTGATCCAGGACAACATGGCGAGCATTGCCCAGGGACGCACGGTGATCATCATTGCCCATCGGCTGTCTGCGGTACGGCATTGCCAACGCATCATCGCCCTGGAACAGGGGCGTATCAGCGAATCCGGCAGCCATCAGCAACTCTTGGCCAACGGCGGTTGCTACGCGCGCCTGTGGGCGTTGCAGCAGGCGCTGAGCAAGGAGGCGTCATGATGTTCGGCACGCTGTTGTCTCGCTGGCGCCGCGTTTGGCAGCGCCTGGGTGATGCGCGGACGCGGCTCAAGCGCAGCCGCGACGAGTACGAGTTCCAGCCCGGCTACCTGGAAATTGTCGAGCGGCCACCGGCGCCCTGGGCGCGCTGCACGGCGCTGCTGCTGATCCTGGCGATCCTGCTGGCCCTGGGCTGGGCGATCTTCGGTTTTCTCGACATTCATGCCAGCGCCGCCGGGCGCCTCATGGTCTCCAGCTACACCAAGGTGATCCAGGCCCACGAGGCGGGTGAAGTCCGGGCCATCCACGTACGTGACGGCCAGCGGGTCAAGGCCGGCGAGGTGCTGGTGGCGCTGAACCCGATTGGCATCGACGCCGAACTGAGCGAGTTGCGCACGCAACTGGACTTCAAGCGTCTGGAGCTGGCCCGGGCCCGCGCACTGCTGACCCCGGAGCCCTTGCACAGCTATCAGGCGCCGGCGGGCCTGGATGCACAGCAGGTAGCAGCGGCCCGGGAGCAACTGCTGAGCACCTGGAAGGAAATCAGCGCCAACCTGGACAGCCTCAACGCCGAGATCGCCATCAACCAGGCCAATCAGCGGGCCCGGGGCAGCGAGATCAGCGCCCTGGGCAAGCTGTCCAGCAATGTGCGCAAACGGCTCCATGCACGCCGGGCGATGGCGGCTGAACAATTGATGCCGATGGTCGAGTTGCTTGAGCAGGAAAAGGAGCAGCTGGAAGTCGAGCGTTCGCTGGCCCAGCAACAGGCCGAGCTGCAGGTGCTCAAGGCCCAGGCGCAGAACCGTCGCGAGCAGCGCGACAGCTTCCTGGCCAGGACCCAGCGCGAGCAGCACGAATTGCTCAACCGCACCCAACAGGAGATCGCGGTGCTTGAGCAGCAACTGATTCGCGGCCGCGACCGCCAGCGCCTGCAAACCCTGCTGGCACCGGTGGACGGCGTGGTCCAGCAACTGGCGGTGCATACCCTGGGCGGCGCCGTGCAAGCGGCGCAACAGTTGCTGGTGATCGTGCCCGAAGGGGCCGAGCTGGATGCCGAGGTCATGGTGCTGAACAAGGACGTGGGCTTCGTCAGGGCCGGTCAGCCTGTGGAGATCAAGGTGGATGCGTTTCCCTACACCCGCTACGGCACCTTGCGCGGCACGGTGGAGCATGTCTCCGGTGATGCCATCAAGGACGAACAGCTGGGGCTGGTGTTCCCCACGCGGATTCGCCTGGAGCGTGCGGCCATTGCCGCGGGGCAGGGCTGGATGCCCTTGCAGGCGGGGATGAGCGTGACCGGCGAGATTCGCACCGGCGAGCGGCGGGTGATCAATTACCTGCTGAGCCCGATTCGTGAGTATCAGTCCGAAGCGTTGCGGGAGCGTTGAACATGACCCGCGCTTTCGATGCCGCTTGCGAACCCTCAGCGACGCTGCTCGACACCGGCCTGCACGCCCTGGCCTGGGCCGCCCGGCGCTTCGACCTGAACATCAGCGTGGCGCAACTGACTCACCGCCTGGGACGGGTTGAAGGTCCGGCCGACAGCCTTGACCTGCGGCGCTGCGCCGGCTGGATCGGCCTGCGCGCACGGGCGGTGCAGAGCCGGGTGCAGCGCCTGCATCACCTGCCGCTGCCGGCACTGTTGAACACCACTCACGGCTGGGCGGTGCTGGAGGCGGTGGAGGGCGAGCAGGTCCGGGTGTTCTGGCCGCTGCAGGGGCAATGCCAGAGCCTGTCGCGCCAGGAGCTGGCGACGCTCTGGCAGGGCCAGGATCAGCGAACGGGAGAGGTGCTGCTGCTGGCCGAGCGACACGTGCAACTCAAGACCGGTGGTTTCGGCGTCTCCTGGTTCCTGCCGTCGATCCTCAAGCATGGGCGCCAGTTTCGCAGCGTGCTGCTGGTGTCGCTGATGCTGCAAGGGGTGGCGCTGGTCACGCCGCTGCTGTTCGAGAACATCATCGACCGGGTCCTGGTCAGTCGCGGCCTGTCGAGCCTGCAAGTGCTGGGGATCGCCATGCTGGCCCTGGCGCTGTTCGAGCCGTTGTTCGGCCTGTTGCGGTCCTGGCTGTTCAGCAATGTGGCGAGCAAGATCAACGCCGAGTTGTCCGCGCGCCTGTACCAGCACCTGATCCAGTTGCCGCTGGAGTATTTCCAGCGCCGCCAGAGCGGCGAGATCATCGCCCGGGTCGGCGAGATGCAGCAGGTCCGCCAGTTTCTCACCGGCTCGGCCTTGACCCTGGTGCTGGACCTGGCGTTCTGCGGGCTGTTCATCGCCGTGATGTACAGCTATGCACCGCTGCTGACCTGGGTGGTGGTGGGTTCCCTGGCCCTGTATTTCCTTTTCTGGCTGTGCGTGGGGCCCTTGCTGCGCAGCCGGGCCTTGCGCGAATACGAGTTGAATGCGGCCAACACGGCGTTTCTCACCGAGACCGTGAGCGGCATCGAGACCATCAAGACCGGGGCCATCGAAAGCGCCTTCCAGCAGCAATGGCAGCGCCAACTGGCGGCCTATGTGCGGGCGGCGTTCCACACCCGCATCGTCGGCATCTGGGCCGGGCAGGGCATCGGCCTGATCCAGAAGCTGACCGCGGCGCTGTTGCTCTGGTGGGGCGTAATGCTGGTGCTGGACGGCCAGTTGAGCCCCGGTCAGCTGGTGGCCTTCAACATGCTGGCCGGGCATGTGGTGGAGCCGATCCTGCGCCTGGCCCAGGTCTGGCAGGACTTTCAGCACACGCTGATTTCCCTGCGCCGCCTGGGGGACATTCTCGACAGCGACTGTGAAAGCGGTAGCGGCGGTCTGGCCTCGGTGCCGGCGTTGCAGGGCGCCGTGAGCTTCCAGGGCGTGCGCTTTCGCTACGAAGAAGACGGCCAGGAGGTGCTGCGCCAGCTGGATCTGGAGATCCAGCCGGGCGAGTTCGTCGGCATTACCGGGCCCTCCGGTTCCGGCAAGTCGACCCTGACCCGCCTGCTGCAGCGCCTCTATGTGCCCCAGCACGGCCGGGTGCTGGTGGACGGCATCGACCTGGCCATCGCCGACCCGGTGGCCCTGCGCCGCAACATGAGCGTGGTGCTCCAGGAGAGCGTGCTGTTCGCCGGCAGCATTGCCCAGAACATCCGCCTGTGCCGGCCTCAGGCCAGCGATGCCGAAGTGCAGCACGCTGCGAGTCTGGCCGGGGCGGCGTCCTTTATCGAGGCCCTGGCCCAAGGCTACGAGACCGAGGTGGGCGAGCGGGGCGGCCAGCTCTCCGGCGGCCAGCGGCAACGCATTGCCCTGGCCCGGGCCCTGCTGACCAACCCCGGCATCCTGTTGCTGGACGAAGCCACCAGTGCCCTGGACTACGAGTCGGAAGCGGCGGTGATGGCCAATCTGCAGGGCATCGTCCGCGGCCGCACGGTGATCAGTGTCGCCCATCGCCTCAACACCCTGCGCCACGCGGACCGGATTCTGGTCATCGATCAGGGCCGGGTGCTCGAACAAGGCACACATCAACAGCTGCTCGCCCTGGACGGCGTGTATGCCCGGCAATGGGCACTGCAGATGAAGGATTGACCCCACCCACGGCAGGAGGACTCAGCCACCCGTCATGTCTCCCCACTCCGCATATCCATAGGCAGCCCTGCGCAATACGCAGGGCCCGGCTCAAAACAGACAAAGGATCATTGCAATGGCTTTTATGTCCAAGGACTTCACGCGCCTGCTCAATACCCTGATCGACCAACAGATCAAGACGGCAGGGCGGCAAACCGAATGGTTCCACATGAGCGCCGACGAGCGTGCCGAGTACATCGGCCAGGTCGGCGAGCGCCTGCTGGAAATGCAGCAGAGCACCCTGAGCGTGCTGGCCGCCCAGCACTACCAGATGCAGGACAACCCGGTCTCGGTGGGCGACCAGTTGCAGGTGCTGCGACAACGCCGCAAAGAAATGAAGGCCATCGCCGACACTCCAGCCACCCTTGCCTACAAGCAGCAACTGGACCGCGACATCCTGTTGTACAGCCGCCAGGACACGGCGATCAGCCACTATGACAGCACCTGGAACAAGGCCCTGCGGCTGCTCAGTCCTGGTGGCGCCAAGGCCGAGGTCCTGCAAGCCGATGCGCCGGCCAAGCAGAAAGAGCTCAAGGGCCGGATCAACCGCCTGGAGAAGCTCCTGAGCGTGCAGGTTGCCGACTCCACCTTCAGTCAGGCCTACGTGACCCTGTTCTCCGAGCTGCAGGCCTACAAGGAGGTGAGTACTCGCTACAACGCCTTGCTCAAGGCCGCACCGCAGCAGCAGGCCGCGAGCCTGGCGGCACTGGCCAAGCCGCCTCGGGCTTCCGACGAGCTGCCGGTGAACCTGTCACTGCTGATGATGGAAGAGCGCCCGGGTTACATCCGCATGAACGTGGCACTGGTCAATGCCAGTACCGATGGGCGCTTCAAGGACTTCTACCTGGACCACGGCCGGCTGGTGGTGCCCACCGACGGCGTGCTGAATTTTTCCTTTGGCACCGCGGCCCGGTCCCTGGCCTGGCAGCAACAGTACCGGCTCAAGAGCGAGCCGCCGTCCATGCGCTCGCCGACCTATGCACCGATTCGCTCGGTGCTGGTCAAGACCGGGTTCGTCGAGCAGTACTTCGCCAACCATCTGGTGTCGGAAAGCTCCCTGCGTGAAGGCTTCAAGGCCCAGGTGCTGAGCAACGGCCACAAGCTGCTGTTGACCAACGTCGATCGCAAGGTGCCCAACCAGGTCGGCATTCAGGTTTCCGGGCAGTCGCCCGGCACCAGCGTGCCCCGCGAAGTGCCCCTGGCCAGCGCCTTGAGCGAGCTGATCAACCAGAACGCGGACCTCAGCAGCTTCCAGACCCTGGGTGTCGAAGACTATCGGCAGAACAGCTACCACCCGGACCGCGACGGCCTGTTCGTCAATATTCATGAGCTGGAGCGCTCGGTCGGCTTTGCCGAGCACCAGTACCTGCTGGAAATGCCCCAGGGCGACGCTTTCCGTTCGGCGACGCCGTTTGCCCTGATGACCGTCGAGGGCGACAAGGTCAGCAGCAGCCACCTGAGCAAGGCTCAGACCGAGGCTTTGTACCAATACAACGCGGCGTTTTTCGAGCGCCTGGAACAACTGCGCGACAAGGGCTTCAAGGCCAGCCGGCTGTTCGAAGGCAGCAGCGAGCGCGCCACCTTCGTGCAACAGCTGACGCGCTTGCTCGAACGCAACCACATCACCCCGGCCGGGGTACTGCTGGCGCAACACAGCCGTCCGAGCCTGCGGGATATCAAGGGCAACAACCTGAACAAGGTGCTGTGGGAACAGGCCTTCGCCGCGTCGGTCTGGCAGAGCCACGACAACGATCAGCTGCTGTTCGACCTGGGGCAGAACCTGGTGCAGAGCCAGGCACTGGGCAAGGTCCTGCAAGGCGGCTATCTGCAAAGCGACATTGCCCAGGCCAAGTTGCTGCTGGCACCGCTGTATGAACAGTGGCGCGCCCAGGCGATCGAGGTGGAAACCCAGCGCGTGGCCAGCGCCAACGCCGCGCAGCATCCAGGCAACCCGAAGGTGCATGTCTTCGATCAGGTGGCGCTGGAGCGCGGCCTGGACAGCAAACTGCTGAACCTGTTGTTGAGCGGCCCCCAGGGCCTGGCGCCGGCCGACGGCGCCTTGCGGCCGACGGTCGAGGCGCTGTTGTCCGGCGACCAGGGCCGCAGCCTGCGCAAGCAGGCGTTGTTCCATGCCCTGCGCCCCGTGGCCGACAGCTTTTCCAAGGCTGCGGTGCCGGTCAATGCCCATGCCGCGCTGACGCCGAAAACCGGCGCCGACAAGGTCATGATCAACAACCGGCTGAATCAGCCCGACCCCTACCTGATCCTCAATACCCACCCGGAGCAGGCCCAGACCGATAAAGCACTGCTGATCCAGGACGACAAGTACCGCAGCTACAGCCAGTTCCGTCCCGACCCGAACAATGAAGCCACGCGCTACATGAACGATTTGGACACCCCGTTCGTGGGGGGCATCTCCGGGACCACCCAGACCGTCAGCAATGCCTTGCCGGAGTTGCTCGGTAGTGTGCCGAGCGTCAAGCAGTACTGGCAGTTCCAGATGGCCAACGCGGCCTTCATGATCCGCAACGGCTATCACTCGTTCTTCGAAACCCTGTATGTCGCCGCTCGCTATGAGCCCCAGGGGCCGGACAGCATCGGCCAGGACCTGCTGCAGACCTTCGACCGCTACCGTGCCCAAGGGCGCCGCGAGGCCTTGCACGGGGAGCTGTACGACGCGGTGATGGCCCGAGTCCTGCCCATCGTCAATCAAGGCCTGGCGCCGAGCGAGGAGTTCCATCCGCCGCGCTTCACCGACCTCGGCCCGCTGCCCGCGCTGTTGGGGCAGGCCGCCAAGGACCGGCAACTCAAGAGCGGATTGGTGGGGCTCGAGGCCGGCTTCGAACCACGCCAGGGCAGCGCCGACATTCATCAGTTTGCCGCCGACCCGGTGCAGTTCGCCCAGACCCACACCCTCAGCGCCGAGGCCCTGGTCAAGGCGGGACGCTTGCCGGCCCAGGGCAACGTGCAGTTGGTGGAAGTCGCGCCCAAGCTGTATGAGCTCGAATACACCGAGCACAGCGCCAACTCCGTAAGCGCCGCGAGCGCGGACAGCGTGCCGGCGTATTTCCTCGGCTACAACGGGCCGAACCAGGCCAACGCCGCGCCGGCCTATGTGGACATTCCCCGGCAGGCGCGCCCGGGCAGCTTCCTGTTTACCGGTAGCTTGTCGGGCTGCTCGCTGGTGGTGACCCGCCTGGACGCCGATACCTATCGGGTCTATCACGACGGTCGGGTCAACAGTTCGCTGCTGTACGACAACGTGGTGATGGCGGTCGACTACAAGGACTACCAGGTGGCCGGCACGGCCGAGGGCCTGGCTGCGGCGTACATGCAATTCGTCGACGGCCAGTGGCAACTGGTGTTCCAGCGCCAGGAGTACCAGCGCGAAGGGCAGATGGTCTGGCCGAAGTTGCGCGAGGGGGCAGAGCCGCTTGCCATCCAGACCGCCGACAGCCAGGTGCAGGAGCGCAACCGGACCCAGTTCGCCGAGTACCGCGAACAGGTGCACCAGAACCTGAAGAAAGTCGCGAGCCAGTTCGGCGTGTCCAGCGAAGGGGTGGCCGATGGCGTCTACAACGGCGGCGATTTCTCTGCCGAGCATCCGGCCATTGCCGCCTGGAATCGGCTGCGCGAAGCGGTCCAGGCCAAGGTCAGTGCCGACATCGAACAGCTCAGCAACCAGCGCTATCAACTCCAGGAGCAGCGGCGCGGGGCGGGCGACAAGCGCCTGATCGATCAGCAGATCAAGCAGCTCAACCTCACCCAGGATTTCTACCGGGCGCAGTACGAGCCGGTATTGCGTGAGGCCGCTTCGGTGGAAAAGACCTGGCTCTGGCAGCAGATCCAGGCCCAGCAAGGCAGCGCTGCGGTGGTGCGCACCGACGACACGGCGATCCAGGGTGGCGGCGATGAGCGCAGCACCAGCGTCGGCGAGCGCTACGCCATAGCCGAGGCCTATCAGCGCGGGGCCCGGGGCACGGCCTTCAGCGATGGCGTGCGGGATTTCCGCGAGATCAAGATTCCCGGGCTGGACGGCAAGCAGTCGGCCCTGGAAATGAAGCGGCTGTTTCTCGACGGTCAGCTCACGCCTGGGCAGCGTGGCGCCTTGAGTGCTCGCATCAGCGAAACCAGCCAGGCCGAATACATCGACAAGGTGCTGCGCCAGACCGCGACCTTCAGTGAAGATTTCCAGGGCGCTGGCAGTGTCTTCAGTCAGTTGGCGCCCCAGGATTTCTACCTGTCGCTGGTGGGTGACCGCTCCGGCGGCCGCTGCTACCCGCTGGTCAGGGCCATGGCCGTGGCCCTGGCCAATGGCGGCGAGGCGGGGGTCAACAGCCTGGTGCAGAAGCTGTTCCTGGCCTCGGCCGATCCCCAGGCCGGCAGCTCGACCTTGCTCAAGAACAGCCTGATCCGCCTGCATTCCAATGTCGACGCGGTCCAGGCCTCCAAGGCGCTGGGGCAGTTCCAGTTGTCCGACGTGGTGGCGCGGCTGGCCAACAGCAGCAGCGACTCGATGTTTGCCCTCAACACCCAGAACCACTCGATGCTGGTGGGCAGTACCCAGGGTCCCGAAGGCCGTCGCTACTACTTCTATGACCCGAACGTGGGGATCTTCGCCTTCGATTCCAGCAAGGGCCTGGCCAAGGCCATGGAGCAGCACCTGGTGCGTCGCAAACTGGCGGCGCACTACGGCTCGTTCGGCAGCCAGTCGCAGCCGGCCTTCAACCTGGTCGAGATCGACACCCACAAGATGGCCGAGGTGCCGCTGGGCAGCGGGCTGAATGTCGCCGATCTGTCTCGTCCCGAGGAGTTGGCCGGCGTCATCGGCCAACGCCGTCAGGTGGAGCAGGCGGTGGGGGCCCAGCAGCGCGTCAGCCAGGACCTGCGCCTGGGTGCGGCGCTGACCACCTTCGACGCCGAGCAATGGGGCGCGCGCTTCGATGCCGCCAGCACTCGACTGGCCCAGGAGCACCAGCTGAGCAGCCAGTGGATACCGATCATCGCCAACACCGAGGCGCAGCCGGAGGGCGGCTATCGGGTGCAGTTCATCAACCGTGACCAGCCCGAGCAGACCCGCTGGCTGAGCACCGACGACGGCACCTTTGTCGAATTCCGTCGTTTAGTCGATGAGCACATGAGCGTGCTCAGCGAGCACTTCACCCTGGAACACGGGCAGATCCGGCCCCGCGCCGGGGTCAGCGAAGCGGCGCATGTGGACGGCCTGAACGCGGGCTTTGCGGTCCAGACCCTGATCCAGTGGTTGGCCGACAAGAACCGCAAGGACGCAGCCCAGGGCGTGGTGTCACCGGACCTGGCCACGGCCCTGAAGATCCATAGCTACCTGGGCCTGGCGCAGATCGGCCACGGCACCCTGCAAGATGTGGCCAAGGTCACCCAGCTGGTGCAAACCGCGTTGCGCGGCGAGGCCCTGGCCGCCGAGTCCTCGCTCAAGGACTTTGCCTCGACCCTGGGACACACGGTCAACGAGGGCGCAGGCGTGCTGTTTGGCGGGGCCATGGTCGGCCTGGATGCCTATGAGCTGGCCCACGCCGAAAACGATGTGCAAAAAGCCGTATTCGGCACCCAACTGGCGTTCGATTCGGCGAGTTTTGTCAGTGGCGCGGCGGGTATCGGTGCCGGGTTGGTCGGCGCCTCGACCACCGCGGCGGTGCTGGGCGGCGCGGGGGTGATCCTCGGCGGCCTGGCGGTAGGCTTCACGGCACTGGCCCAGGCCTTTGGCGCGGTGGCCGAAGACGCCAAGGCGGTGGGACGTTACTTCGATACCCTGGACAAGGCCTATCAAGGCAACGGCTACCGTTATGACGAGAAACAGCAGGTGCTGGTGCCGCTGCCCGGAGCGGTGGTCAAGCGCCTCGACCTGCGCTCAAGCGAGGTCGGTTTCGACAGCCAGTACATCTACCGCACCCATCACGGTTCCACCGGCTCCGGGGCGATCAACTACTTCTTCTGGGTTGGCGACTTTCCGCGGATGATCCACGACCGCGCCCAGGCGATCGAGGTGCGCAGCGGCATTGGCCACGGCGCCCAGCCGCCCAAACTCGACCACGGCGACAGCCGGACGGTGATCCTGCCGGGCACGCCCAAGTCCTACATCAGCTACGAGTACATGATCCTGCCGGGTGCCACTACCCGGCATGACACGGGCTTCGATGTGATTCGCAGGCTCGAGCAGGACCGGCGCTTCGACTACGACTTCTACATCTTCCCGAGCGAGGAGACGATCCGCAGGATTCACCAGGAGTACGTCGAGACGCCGGTAGAAGTGCTGCTGGATGGGCGCAACCGGCAATTGGTCGTACCGCAGCTGCCCAAGGAACTGTACGGCTACCTGCGCTACGACATCCAGGGCGCCGGCGGCGAATACCTGATCGGTCTCAACCAAGGCGCCGAGGTCAGGCTCAGCAACGAGGCCGGCAGTCAGCGGTCACGCTGGATCATCGACAGCAGCCAGCTGGAGAGCGACAGCATCACGGTGGCCAAGGACCATTTGCTGGTGGGCGGGGTCAAGGTCAGGCTCGATCCGGCCCAAAGTGGCGAGGTGCTGCTGGTCAACGCCAAGGGCGAAGTACGGGCAGTCGATTTTGTCGGCCAGACCACCGACGTGGTCAAGGAAGACGCCAGCCAATGGCAAGTGCCCGGACAGCGCATCGAACAGCACCTCAAGGACCTGGCCCAGGCCCATCAGTTGCACGGCCAATACGTGCTGGTGGAGAACTACAAGCACGGTGAGCGCAATGTCGGTCGGGCGTACTACGACGTCGCCAAGGACCGCATGCTGTTCACCGACACCGATGTGCAACAGGCCGGCAACGCCCAGCTGGGCGCGGTCATCGGCGAGCATGCCTACTTCGTCGATGCCCAGAACGCCGCCGCCTGGCGGGTCGACATTGCCAGCGGCAAGGTCGATGCGCAGTTCGCCCCGTCGTTCAACCAGAGCGCCGGCCAGATCAGCCGGTTCTGGCAAGAGGGCGACGCGGTGTATCTGGCCCGTCGTTATCAGCTCAAGGAACGGGAAGCCGAGCTGAGCTTCCGCATCCTCGGTGACCGGATGGAACTGGTGGGGGTGGTCGGCGATGACTCGCTGCTGCAACTGTCGGCAAGCAACGGTCAGCATGGCAAGGACGCCAAGACCCTGCTCAGTACCCTGCTCAAGGGCTACGAGGCTCAGACCGCCCCGCGCGACACCCCGGTGTACCGCCTGGGCGCGCCCCTGCTGGAGCCGACCGCGGCAGAGCTGATCACGGTATTTGGCCTGGATAACGCCAAAGTCGCGCACCGCTACTGGGTGCGCAGCAGCGATGGTGTGGTGATCAAGCCGAACCTGGCGCCACCGGCCGGGCAGGCGCCGAGTGCCGATGCATCGGGGCAGGTGCAAAGTGCCTGGAAGATTCCGGCGGACCTGGTGTTGGCCGGCAGCCTGGCCCAGCCCGGTGGCCAGGAGGTGTTCTATTTCTACAGCCAGGCGCAGCAGGTGCTGTTCCGCCAGGAAGGGCCGGGGCAGCAGGTGCTCGATGCCGGCCAGCCAAGCGCCTTGCGCCTGACCACGCCGCCCCTGGCCAATGTGCTCAATCTCAACGGCCATCTGCTGGCCGTGACCAAGGACGGGCGCATGGCGCGGATCGAGGCGACCGGGCGCCTGAGCTATGAGGCGGTCAACGAGCATTGGCTCAAGGGTCGCAGTAGCTGGTGGAAGGACCTCGCCGAGGTCGCCGGCAGTAACGCCACCCTGGCGGTATTCGGGGTCAAGGCTGCCGACGGCAAGCGTGCGCTGCCAGTGTGGTACCACAACGCTCAGGTGGTGGTGGCGGCGTCCGCGCTGCAAGACAAGCCGCTGCAGTTTCTCGGCTTCGACGGTGCCAGTGGCAGTGCCCGGCTGTTCGAGCCCGAGAGCGGCAAGCTCTATCTGCAGCCGCCGCTGACATCACAGGCACTGCCGAGCGCGTTTGGCAACGATGAGGTGCTTGAGGCCTCGGCCCAATTGCCGGCCGCCATTGACTGGATGCCCACGCTGCAACTGCGCTCGGCAGTCCAGGTCGATGCCGGCTTGCGCTTGACCACCGTGCAGGGCGAAGTGCTGCTGCGCAGCAACAACGGCGATGTGCAGTTGGTGGCCGTGGACAAGGGCTGGCAGCAGGCACATCTGGGCAATCTGCCCCAGGCCCTGGCGACCGTGGCCGGACAGTGGGGCGCCAAAGGCGTGTTGACCTTGCAGGATGGCGCCAGCCGCGGCTGGTTCGATATCGCCAGTGGGCAGATGTTTGCCAGCA
Organism: Pseudomonas sp. B21-059; assembly: GCF_026016285.1. NCBI lineage: Bacteria > Pseudomonadati > Pseudomonadota > Gammaproteobacteria > Pseudomonadales > Pseudomonadaceae > Pseudomonas > Pseudomonas sp. B21-059. Next base: position 3,343,204 of record NZ_CP087201.1, read on the forward strand.
ACGGCATTGCGGGCAGCGACCTGCGCTTTATCGGGGTCGTCGCCGGGACGCCGAACTCGGCCTATGTCTACAGCCCGACCGAGCAGGCGCTGTATCAGCTCAAGGACGGCAAGGCACTGCAGCTTGGCCATTACGCCAATGTCGAGCGCATCGGCTCCTCGCTGCTGCTTCAGGGCGCCAGCGGCAACGGTCATCAGGATGATCTGGCGCCGCCGTTGATTGCCGGGGCCGACAGTGTGGTGCTGCACGGCGGTGCCGGGGATGACACCTACCGCCTGACTCCGGCGATGTGGGCGCATTACCGCACGGTGGTCATCGACAACGACGATCCGGGCCTGGCCCTGGACCGGGTGATCCTGCCAGTGGCCGATGGCAAGAACATCCTCGTCAGCCGGCAGGGTGAGGATGTGCAGCTGACCGACACGGGCAATGGCACGGCCCTGGTGCTGCGCCAAGTGCTGGGCAACCAGGCGGCCGCCCATGGGCATTTGCTGATCGAGCTCAAAGGCGATTCGTCGATGCTCAGCGTCGAGCAGCTGCTCAAGGGCTTTGGCCCGAGCGGATCGGCCCGGGACAGCGTGTTCGAGCTGGCCTGGAGCCAGCGCGAGACGCTGCCGGCGGCGAATGCTCTGAGCTCGGCGGCGAATGAGCTGGACTCAGCTCCGGATGGCCAGGGCCCCAGCCTGGCAAAGCTCAGCGGGGCCATGGCGGCCTTCGCTGACACCGGCGGCGCTCGCGAACAGCTGCCGAAAAACCATCAGGCCGCGCAGGCGGTGCTGGTGCCTTCACTGACCTGACCGCGCAGAAGCAACACAGGAGGGGCGCAAAGCCTCTCCTGTCTGCGGCTCCCTCTTTTCCCGGTGTTAGATCCAACCATGAGCAAACCCATGAATTCGCGGCAGCGAGCCCTTGCCGGCTGGCTGCTTGTCGTCCCGCTGCTGGCGGCGCCCCTGGCGCAGGCGGTGCCATTGCCTCGGCAAGACCTGCCACAAGACTCAGCACAGCATCCGCCACCCCAAGTGCCACCCCCTATGTCACAACAGCGGCCCCAGGCGCTGCCCAGTGACCTGTGGCGGGTGTACCTGGATGCCCGGCAGAACAACAGCGAGCTGGCGGCGGCCCAGGCCGATCAGGCGGCCCGCGCCGAGGCGGTGCCCCAGGCCAGGGCCGGCCTGCTGCCCACGCTGTCCGCCAGCGCCGATCTGAATGCCACCCGCACCTCCCTGCAGCAGCCGCGGCAGGACACCCGGCGCGGTGGCAGCAGTTATCAGGCGGTGCTGAACCAGCCGATATTCCGCGCCGATCGCTGGTTCACCCTCAAGGCCGCGCAAGCCGAAGACCAGCAGGCCCAGTTGGAGCTGGCCGTCGCCGAGCAGAAACTCATGTTCGACAGCGCCCAGGCCTATTTCGGCCTGCTCAAGGCCCAGGATGCCCTGGCGGCGGCCAAGGCCGAGGAAGCGGCGCTCAAGCGCCAGCAGCAACTGGCCGAGCGCGGCTTGCAACTGGGCCTGTCGGACCGCACCGATGTGCTGCAGGCCCAGGCCGGGCATGACACCGCGCGGGCCAACCGCATCGTCGCGCAGAAGCAGACCGACGATGCCTTCGAAGCCTTGGACACTCTGACGCATCAGCAGTACCAGGCGATCCAGGGGCTGCGCCACGACATGCCGGTGCTGTTGCCCGAACCCAACGACGCCCGGCGCTGGGTGGACACCGCCGTGCGCCAGAACCTGACCCTGCAGGCCAGCCAGTTCGCCCTGGAGGCGACGCAGCAGACCCTGAGCGCGCGTAAGGCCGGGCACGCGCCGACCCTGGATGCGGTGCTGCGCTACCAGATCGGTGACAACGACAGCCTGGGTTACGGCAACAGCGATATCCGTGGCAACGGCTACGGCGGCAACGTCGAGCAGCGCACGGTCGGGCTGCAGTTGAATATTCCGCTGTTCAGCGGCGGCCAGACCCGCTCCCAGGTGCGCGAAGCCCACCAGCGGATGAACCAGCGCGAGTCCCTCAACGACGGCTTGCGGCGTCAGGTCGTGGAGCAGACCCGCAACCTGCATCGTGGCCTTAACAGCGGTGTCGATCAGGTGCAGGCGCGGCGCCAGTCGATCATTTCCAACCAGGGCGCGGTGCTGGCCTCGCAGATGGGCTTTCAGGTCGGAACCCGCAATATCGTCGATGTGCTGGAGGCGCAGCGTCAGCTGTACAACGCCGTGCGCCAGTACAACAACAGCCGCTATGACTACATTCTCGACACCCTGCGGCTCAAGCAAGCGGTGGGAACCTTGTCGCCCCAGGACCTCAAGGCGCTTTGTGATTACCTCAAGGCCGACTACGATCCGGACCTGGATTTTCTGCCGCCGGAGTTTCCACGCCGGCTGGCAAAACGCTGACAGGGCCTGGCAAGACACCGGGCCAGGGTTGGCGGGCATGGTTTTTTCAAGGTAAAGGGGCGAGCGGTTGTACGGGTTATTGGACTTCTTCGACAGTCACAAACGCTGCTGTTATGCCTTGGGTGTGGTGATCGCGGTCGGCGCCGCAGTGGCGTTGGGCAACTACTACCGGGTGCAGGTCGAAGACGTCTACCGGGCCAGCGTCCAGATGCAGACCCAGGAGCAGGCCCAGGACCTGGAGCAATGGAAATCCAACGGCTTTGCCATTGGCGCACTGTCGATCCTCGGGCGCCACAACCCCTGGCTCAAGCGCATCGTCCTGGAGCCTGCGCCCTCTGCCGAGCTGATGGAACGGGCCACCCAGCCGCTCAAGACCCTGTCCCTGGTGGTGGATGCCAACCATGCGTTTGTCCTCAACCGGGACGGGGTGGTGGTGGCCGCCTACGACCAGCAGGGACAGACGCCCTTGGGGCTGAATGTGGCCTTTCGTCCCTACTTCAAAGTGGCCCTCAATGGCGGCAGCAGTGTCTACGGCGCCATCAGCACCAGCACCGGCACGCGCATGTTCTACATGGCGGTGCCGATCTTCGAGTCGCGTACGCGCCAGGACAAGGTGATCGGGGTGCTGGTGGCGCGGTTTGACGCCGATACGCTCGATGCCAGCTTGAGCAAGCCGTACAGCGCCGATCTGCAGATGATCCTGTCCCCCAGTGGCGTGGTGCTGGCCGCCAGTTCCCCGGACTTGGTCCTCAAGTCCGACCGCGCCTGGCCCTGGAACCGCTTCACCGGGGAGATCCGCCGCCAGTTCGGCGACTATCGGTTTGCCAACGGGGTGCCCGAGCGCTTGCCCTTCGATGCCCACCAGCCAGTGGTCCGGCTGGACGGCCGGCGCTACAGCCTGTCCCGGGTGGATTTCGACTGGAATGACCCGAGCGGCCCCTGGACCCTGATCACCCTGGGCGACCTGGATGCACTGTTACCGGCGGAACAGGTGCTGCTGATCGAGGGAGTGAGCGCCCTGGTGTTCTTGCTGTTGCTGTGGGGTGGCCTGCGGCGTCTGGCCGATGCCCGGCGACACAAGCGTGACGTGGCGCAGATCGAGCAGAGCGAACAGCGCCTGGACATGGCCCTGCAAAGCGGGGCCCTGGGGCTGTGGGACTGGAACCTGCGCCTGGGGACCGTCATCAACAACGATGTCTGGCTGCAGATTCTTGGCTACAGCAAACAGCAGATGGAACAGGCCTTCGGCCATGGCCTGGAGCGCTGGACCGCTCTGGTGCACCCGGATGACTACGAGCCGGTGATGGCCCGGCTCAAGGCGCACCTGAACGATGAAGTCGGCGAATACCGCGCCGAATACCGCATGCGCAACAAAGAGGGGCAATGGCTGTGGGTCATGGACATCGGCAAGATCATGCAGCGCGATGCCAGTGGCGCGCCGACGCGGGTCACCGGGGTGCTGCAGGACATCAGCGAGCGCAAGGCGGTGGAGGCGCAAATCCAGCAATCACGGCGCGATGCCGAGCGGGCGACCCAGGCCAAGTCGGAATTTCTCGACTGCATGTCCCATGAAATCCGCACGCCGCTGAACGCGATCATCGGCATGGCCCATCTGGTCCAGGACTTGCCGTTGGAGCCGGTGCAGCGCGACTACATCGAAAAGATCGACCGCGCGGCCAAGCACCTGATGGGCACCATCAACGGCGTGCTGGATCTGTCGAAGATCGAGGCTGGCAAGCTGAGCATGGAGCAAACCGGCTTTGACCTGCGGGAGCTGGTGGACGATGTGTTGCTGCTGGTTCGCCAGCGCGCAGAGGAAAAGGCGCTGCGGTTGCAGCTGGATATTCCGGCGTCACTGCCGCGCCGTTACGTCGGTGATCCACTGCGTCTGGCCCAGGTGCTGACCAACCTGGTGGACAACGCGATCAAGTTCACCGAGGCCGGCCATGTCTGTATCGGTGTGTGCCTGGTGCGCCAGTGGGATCATCAGGCCCTGCTGTGCTTCAGCGTCACCGACACCGGGGTAGGCATCAGCGACGAGCAGCAGGCCCGCTTGTTCAATGCCTTTGTCCAGGCCGACCGGACCATCAGTCGGCGTTACGGCGGCAGCGGCCTGGGGCTGACCATCTCGAAGAAAATCGTGCAACTGATGCAGGGCGATATCTGGGTCAATAGCCGGCTGGGGCAGGGCGCGACGTTCAAGTTCAGTGTGCAGCTGGGGCTGGCGCCGCCAGTGCTTGAGCAGGGCGGCACCTCAAGCGGCACCGCGCCTGCCGGGCCATCGATGGGCGACGTCGCGGGGCCGGGTCTGGTCAATGCCCCGGCACGTTGGCTGGCGGGGAAACGGGTGCTGGTGGTCGAGGATAACCGTCTCAACCAGGAAGTGCTGCAGGGCCTGCTGCAGCGCGTCGGGGTCCAGGTGGTGCTGGCGGTCAATGGGGCCGAGGCCTTGCGCCTGTTGCTGGAGCAGGGGCATTTCGATGCCGTGCTGATGGATTGCCAGATGCCGGTCATGGACGGCTTCGCCACCACGCGCAAGATTCGTGGCTACCCCCATTTGCAGTCCCTGCCGATCATTGCCGTGACCGCCAGTAATCAGACCGATGTGCAGGGCAGGGCGCTGGCGGCCGGCATGAGCGATCTGCTGAGCAAGCCCTTGGAGGTCGCGGCGTTCTATCGGACCCTGGTGCGCTGGATCGCAGCCAAGGACATACCGCTCGCGCAGAGCGCAGCGCTGCCGGATGCAAGCGTCTTGACCTCGGCCTACCAAGGAATCGACACCGCGCTGGGGCTGGCGGTGGTCAACCAGGACCTGGCTCTGCACCGCAAACTCTTGGTCGACTTTCGTGACGGCCAGCAGCAGGTCATCGAGCGCTTGTGGCACGCCCACGCCGCCGGGGACTTGGCCGCCATCGGCTTTCTGGCCCACAGCCTGCAGGGCAATGCCGGGAGCATCGGCGCCACGGCGGTCAAGGAAGCCGCTAGACAGCTTGAGGAACAGGCGGCCGGGCCAGCAGCGCTGGGGCCGCTGATCGAGCATCTGGCGCAGTGCCTGGAGCCGGTACTGGCCGGCCTGGCGTCCCTGCCAGTGGCGAACGAAGATCTGGCCGCGCCGAGCCAGGGGCTGGACGCGGAGCAGGTGCTGGCGCTGGAGCGGCTGGCCCAGCTGCTGCGCAAGCATAATGCCCAGGCCCTGGCGCTGATTGATGAGCTGTACGAGCAATACCCGTGCGGCCCGCTGCGGGCCATTCAAGAGCGGATCTACCGCTTGGAGTTCCAGCAGGCCCTTGACCTGCTAATGGACTTGCAGGGCTAGCGGCTGTTCTGGCTCAGGGCCTGATAGCGGGCCATGCGGTCAGTGCAGTGCTCGACCAGGCATTGATGCAAGGCGCGCAACGACGAAGTGATCTGCGAGCGGTGCGATACCACCAGATTCAGCGGCGCAGGGTCCGATTGCCAGCCCGGCAGCAGCGCCAGCAAGCGACCGGCGAGCAGGTCCTCGACGACATTCAGCAGCGGCAGGTTGACCACGCCGTGGCCGGCCACGGCCCAGCGCCGTGCGGCATCGCCATCATCACAGCAAAAGTGCCCTTGCACCGGCACGTCCTCGACCTTGCCGGCGCCATGGAAACGCCAGCGACTCTCCGGGCGGCCGATGCTGTGACAGATGATGCATTCGTGTTCGCTCAACTGTTGCGGCGACTCAGGCTGGCCATGTTCCGCCAGGTAATCGGGCGCGGCGCAGGCGATGAAGTAATGCTGCTTGAGCACCGGCAGCTCGACCAGATCCAGCGCCTGGTTCTTGCCATAGCGCAACGCCGCATCGAAGCGGCCCTTGAGCAGGTCCTCTTGCTTGTCGCTCAGCGCCAGCTTGATGTACATGCGCGGCCGCTCATGCTTGAGCCGGGCGAGCATGTCCAGCAGCAAGTTGCGGCCCAGGTCGGAAGACACCGTGAGTTCCAGCATGCCGTCATCGTGGCGCAACGAGCGCTTGCCGTTGGCTAGGATCTTCAACGCGTGCTGGGCACTGTCCAGGTAGCGTGCGCCTTCGGGGGTGAGCTTCATGGTGCGAGTGGAGCGGGTGAACAGCCGCACCCCGAGGCGACTTTCCAGGCGCTTGAGCCCCAGGCTGGCGGCAGCCGGGGTGATCGACATGACGCGGGCAGCGGGGGACAGGCCCTGCAGCTCGGCGATCAGAATGAACAGCTCCAGATCCGCGAAGTTAGGCATTGGCCAGGCTCACCGTCCGTTCACCGGCCAAAAAAGGTCTGTGACGAACTGAGCAAGGCCGCCGACAGCGCCTGCGGGTCGCCGTCGATGCATTGCTCGAACCCGGGCTGGCGGTACAGCTGGCCCATGGCATGCGCATGCCGACTGTGGAGGTCCTCGGGCGCGCTCTGCAGCAGGCTCAGGTGGTAGTTCAGCGCCAGGGCGAACAGACGGGCCGAGAGTGGCAACTGCTCGCCGCTGGGCAGCTCCCCAGGGCCCTTGAGCAAGGCGTCGGCGTGGGTCATTTTCCAGGCGAGGTTGAGGATCGGATCTTCCGGCTCGGCGTGGGCGAGAATCTCTTCAATCAGCAGCCTGCTGTGGCCCAGGGCCTGATCGATGCGGCTGCCCGGCTGATTGAGGCCCATCAGCGCCAGGCAGGCGGCGCTGCGAAAGGCCGCGGGGTCGCGCCGGCTCAGGCTGCTGCGCAGCACAATCGACAGGCTGTCGAGCAGGGCTTGGAGACGGATCAGCGGATTGCCGGCCAGTTGCAGGGTCAATGCACTGACAAAACCGTCGCGCATGTCGCTGCCGGCGCAAGGCCCGGAGGCCGCTGGCAGGCCATGCAGGGGCTTGTTGCGGTAGCCCAGTTGCGTGGCCACCCGGGCCAGTACCACCGGCGGCGAAATCGGCTTGGCGATGTAATCGGCGGCGCCCAGCAGCAGCCCCAGGCGTTCATCTTCGACGCTGCTGCGCGAGGTGAGGAAAATCACCGGAATGCTTGCAGTCGCCGGGTCGCTCTTGAGCGCGCTGAGCACCTGGAAGCCGTCCATCTCAGGCATCAGGATGTCGAGAATGATCAGGTCGGGACTGGCACTGCGCGCCAGGGCCAGGCCGCGCTCGCTGTTCTTCGCCAGCAGCACTTCATACTCGCAGGTCAAGGTTTTCGACAGCACGATCAACGACTGCGGATCGTCGTCGATCGCCAGGAGGGTATAGGGCTTGGGAGCATGCTCTGCGGGCATGACGAGGGGCCTGAACAAAATAGGCCGGCAGTCTAACTTATTTGCGTTATGGGCTCCTAGCGTCCAGCTGCCGCAGTCAGCGCACCGATGGTTTGACGGCCGTGCCCGGTGCTGGGTCCGGCCTCACTCCAACCTGTCACACAGGTGCTCGGCCTTGATGATGGTTTCGCCCAGGGAACGAAAATAGGCGCGCCAGAATTCCACGGCTTCCTGTGCGCTTTCCCGGTCACTCACGCATTCAATTTCGAAGATGTCCGTGCCTTGCAGCGCCGTGCCCTCGCGCCAGACCCGCAATGCCGGATCGGGCGTTTGCTGGATGCGCTGCAGCAAGCTGTTTTCGTGATCCTTGATGTCGTCCAGGACATAGTCGACGAACAGGCAGTAATCAGTGGGGGGGCAAACGCCAAAGACATGGAAACGATCCGTGTTGGGGGTACTCATGAAGGTCATCCTTTTCATGATGGCAGTGTGCCGAAAGCCGATAGGCACGTAGATCGTCAGCCTAATACCGATCTGGAAAATTGCCATTGGCAATTTTTCTGCCTGCCACAAACAGGCCCTTTCGATCCGCTGAAACCGCTGGAGCAGAGCCGCGCCGGGGGCTTGCGTGACGCTGGTCGGGTGTCGCCCGACAGGCCATCCGTCCATCCTGTGTAAAGTTTGGGTCTGTGAATTTGACAGCTCATTTTTGCCTACTACGCTCGTACCGTTGTCTTGCAGCAAGCGACACCAAGCGGCAAGCGCCAGCGAGAAAATACGACCCAAGTAGTGTGAGTAAACAACGAAGCAAGGCATGCACCGTTGTCTCTGGCAATCTTCAGGCACTCACTGGTAAAGGGAATTACTGTGTTCAGGAACACGGATGTGTTGGTCTTGCTCCTCATCGAATCCACGTTGAACAGCCCCAATCCTTGCCGCTGCGGCGAGGCTGTGGGCGGCTTTGCGCATTTCCTCTCCCGGGCAGGTGCCTGTGAGTGGGACGCCCCGGTTCCTTCAAGGACGGTCGGCTTGCGCGTCTACGCGCCATTGAATCCTTAAAGCGGCACCGCCAATCCGAACACTCCTGGGGATCGATCTAACGTCGCCTGGCAAAGCGCCTACTCAAGCGTGCCGCGCTGACGCAATGACACGGATGAACAGTCGCCGATGATCTCGGCCCAACCTGACAGGGAAGTCGCGCAGTGCCAGACAACAACGCCACCAATGACGGTCCACAGAGCACTCCGCGCGCAGCGCAAGCCGCTGATCGGGCTGCCGAAGCCGCGCTCATTGCCGGCTGGAACCAGACCCACTACGCGTATCCGCTGGACCAGTGCCTGCAGCAGTTGATCGAGCAACAGGTGCGGCGCAGCCCCGATGCCGTGGCAGTGTGTTTCGACGATCAGACCTTGAGTTTCTGCCAGTTGAATCGCCGGGCCAATCGCCTGGCCCACTACCTGCGCGAGCTCGGTATCGGCCCCGACAGCCTGGTCGGGGTGCAGATGGAGCGCTCGCTGGAGCTGATGGTCGCGCTGCTGGCCATCCTCAAGGCCGGTGGCGCCTACCTGCCGCTGGACCCGGGTTATCCCGAAGAACGACTGGCCCTGATCATTGACGATGCCGCAGTCAGCGTGGTGCTGACGCAGCAGCGCTTTGAACATCGGCTCAAGGCCCAGGCCGTTGAAGTGATCTGCCTGGACGATCCGGCAAGCGAAGAGCTGCACCCAAGCGAGGACAATCCCGCCTCGATCAACAGCCCCGGCGATCTGGCCTATGTGATCTACACCTCCGGTTCCACCGGGCGTCCCAAAGGCTGCATGTTGCCGCACAAGGCCATCTGCAACCGGCTGCTGTGGATGCAGCGCCATTATCAGGTCGGGCCGGCCGAGCGGATCTTGCAGAAGACCCCCTTTACCTTCGATGTCTCGGTCTGGGAGCTGTTTCTGCCGTTGCTCAGCGGTGCCTGCCTGGTCATGGCCAGGCCGGAAGGGCACAAGGACGCCCATTATCTGGTGCAGATCATCCAGGCACAGCAGATCACCATCTGCCATTTCGTGCCGTCCATGCTGCGCTTCTTTCTCAAGCACCCGGCCGTCGCCGAGTGCCGCTCCTTGAGCCAGGTGTTCGTCAGCGGCGAGGCCCTGACCCACGATCTGCTGCTGCAATTCTGTTCGCGACTGGATGCCCGGTTACACAACCTGTATGGCCCGACCGAGGCTGCGGTGGACGTCACTTGGTGGCCCGCCGAACCAAGGCCCGACCAGCGCGTGCCCATCGGCCGGCCCATCGACAATATTCAGATTCATATCCTTGATGCCGAGTCCCATCCCGTGCCGATTGGCCAGACCGGCGAGCTGTGCATTGGCGGTGTCGGCCTGGCTCGGGGGTATCTCAATCGCCCCGAGCTGACGGCGGAAAAGTTCATCCGCGACCCGTTCTGCGCGCAGCCCGATGCGCGGCTGTACCGCACCGGCGATGAGGCGCGCTTTCTCGACGATGGCCAGATCGAAGTGCTGGGGCGTTTCGACTCCCAGGTCAAGCTGCGGGGATTTCGCATCGAATTGGGCGAGATCGAGAACACCCTCAAAAGCCATCCAGGGATCAGTGATGCCGTGGTGCTGGTCCAGGACCCCGGCAGCGAAGACCCCAAACTGGTGGCCTATGTCGTGGCCCAGGGGCTGGACAAAAAGACGATCCGCGACTTCGTAAAGGCCCGCCTGCCGGAGTACATGACGCCCAATCGGGTGCAGTTCGTCGAGCAGATCCCGGTCACGGCCCACGGCAAGACCGACCGCCAGGCGTTGCTCGCCGCTGATGGCATCGCGCCCGCCGGCGTCCGTGCACCGGCGCTGGAGCCCCAGGCACTCAGCGCCTGGTTGCAGCAGTATTTCATCGAGGCGCTGGGGATCGAGGCGCTGGGGGTCGACGATGATCTTTTTGATCAGGGCGCAACCTCTTTCACCCTGGTCCAGGCCGTCCACAGCATTCACCAGCAGTATCAGGTCACGCTGCCGGTGGAAGTGTTTCTTCAGCAGCCGACCCTCGCAGCCGTCATCGCTTACATCCTCGATCAAAAAACTGTCACCGCCGACCAGAACGGCGTGGCGCAGGCCTTGCCGGCGCCGCGAGCCAGCATTCAGGAGTCAATCTGCCTGCAAGCCGTGCACTTTGATCCAGGCGCCTATCGGCGAACCACCGGCGTGGCAGCCCCCAGCCTTCAACGGCTGGGGGGCCTGCTGTCGTTGCTGCGTGAAGTGACCCTGGAGGGCAAGGGCAAGTACCTTTACTCATCGGCCGGGGGCCTCAACGCCATCCAGTGCTATCTGTATGTGGCCCAGGGGCAGGTCGAGGGCTTGCCGGCGGGCGCCTGGTACTACCAGCCACGGCTCAACCGCCTGTTGCCCGTCAGCATGCCGGCCGAACTCGATACACACGGCTTGGCTGCGTCGCCGCTGGCGGCAGCCGGTCTGGCACTGTTTCTGGTGGCGGAAATGGCCGCCATCGAGCCCATCTACAACCACGCCGCCCCGGCGTTGCTGGTACTCGAAGCAGGCTATATCGAACAACTGTTGCTGTCGCGCCAGGCTGACTTCGGCATCGCGCTGGCCCCGGCCTATGGCGTGGACGTGGCGACGCTTGGGCCACTGTTACAACTGCAGCCCAGCCACCGTGTGCTGCATTGCCTGATGCCGGCCCACGCCTCTGTGCTGAGCAGCGGGCAGCCCGGCGCCTTGTTCGCCGACTTTCTGGCCGCTAACAACAACGGTTTCGACTTGCCGGGCAAGGACGCGCTGGAGCAGCTGCACCGCCAACAACGGCAGATTCGCCGCGACCTGGCGGAGCAGGGGGATGGGGTCATCGAACTGCCGGCGGCGCCGATCAGCGTCGATGCACTGCAACTGCGGGCCGCCAAGCGTCAGTACGGCGGCGAAGCACTGAGCGTGGCGCAGTTGAGCCGGCTGCTGAGCCTGTTGCGGGCCGAGCCGGACAGCGGCTGCCTGTATCACGCCGAGCCCGCCCTGCCACTGAAGATCTACCTGCATCTGGCCGGCCCGACGGATCAATCCCCGGGCCAGGGGCAATGTCCGCCCCCGGGCATCTACCGCTACCACAGTGACCGTCATTGCCTGAGCCGCATCGGCGAGGCGGAGCCGCAGGCGTTCAACGGCAGCTACACGCCGTTCAATCGCAAACATGCACAACAGGCCCGCTTGCGGATATTCATCATTGGCGCTCGCTCTGCTGCCTACGGCGCTGACAGCCGCTATTTCAACCTGCTCCAGGCAGGAAGAATCGGCCAGTTGCTGTTGGACCATCAGACGGAGTTCGGCATCGGGCTGTGCCCCATCGGCTCGATGTACTTCGACAAGGTTCGCGGCGCCTTCGACCTGGAGGAGGGCGATGAGCTGTTGCACAGCTTCGTTGGCGGCACCGTCAGCCAACGGCTGCCGCTGGGCTGGCCACGGCTCGAACGCCAGGCTGATGAACATTCAGGCGCCGCGCCCGAGGGTGAAGGCGCACTGGCGATCATCGGCATCAGCGGTCGCTATCCTGGCGCCGCCAGTCCCCAGGAACTGTGGCAAAACCTCAGCGCCGGACGTTCGTCGATCCACAGTGTCAGCGGCCAAGCGCTGCTGGCTGGCGACCCGACCACGGCGGATGCGCCGCAGTGGGCGGTGGGCACACTGGCCGACAAGCAGCTGTTCGATCCGTTGCTGTTCAACATCACCCCCGCCGAGGCGAAAACCCTGGACCCCCAGGAGCGGCTGTTCCTGCAAACGGTCTGGCATTGCCTGGAAAACAGCGGCTATACCGCAGCCGGTCTGCGCCGCACGGCGCAGCGGGTTGGCGTGTTCGTCGGGGCGATGTGGGGCGATTACCAGCACCACCGGCCAGGGGAGCAGGGAGAGCGAGCCACCTCGTTCCATTCGGCCATTGCCAACCGCGTCTCATACTTCAATGACTTCAATGGCCCCAGCGTGGTGTTCGACACCTCGTGCTCGTCTGCGATGACCGCCCTGCATTTCGCCTGCGCGAGCATTCGTCGCGGCGAATGCCAGGCGGCGATTGTCGGCGGCGTCAACCTGATCAGCCATCCGTCGCACCTTGAGCTGCTGACATCGCTGCAACTGTTGTCCGCAGAGGGCCAGTCGCACCCGTTCGGCCGCAATGCCAATGGCTGGGTGGCGGGTGAGGGTGTTGGTGCCCTGCTGATCAGGCCACTGGAGGCTGCCCGCCGCGAAGGCGACCAGATCCTCGGCGTCATCCGCGCCACGGCCATCAGTCACAGCGGCAAGACCTTTCGCTACGGCACACCCAGCGCCGAGAGTCAGGCCGCGTCGATGCGCCAGGCCCTGGAGCAGGCGGGACTGCCCGCCGAGGCCATCGGCTACGTGGAGGCCGCAGCGCCCGGCGCCAGCCTGGCGGACGGCGCCGAGTTCGCGGCGCTCGACAAGGTCTTCGGCGAGCGCCCTGGCCAGACGCCGCTGAAAGTCGGATCGATCAAGGCCAATATCGGCCACCTTGAATCGGCGTCGGCCCTGTCGCAGATCACCAAGGTCCTGCTGCAATTGCAACACGGCCAGATAGCACCGACCCTCGGCTGTCATCCGCTGAGCCCGTTGATCGGACAGGGGCCGGGCAATCTGGCTATCGCCGACACCTTGAGCCCATGGCAAGGGCCGCGGCGGGCCTTGATCAATGCCTTCGGCGCCAGTGGTTCCGGCGGCCATCTGATCCTCGAAGCAGCGCCCCCCGTGGCCGCGCCGGGCAAGGCCGTCGGGCCCTGGCTGTTTCCCTTCTCCGCCGCCACTCAGGCTCAGCTTGAGCAACTGCTGGCGGCGTTTGCCGATGATCTTCAGGCTGGGCGCCTGAGCGCCGCAAGCCTCGGCGACATCAGCTACAGCCTGTGTGTTGGACGGGTAGCGCAGGCCCAGCGTGTGGCGCTGGTGGCCGACAGCGAGGCCCAGTTGCTGGCGCTGCTCAACGCCGCCCAGGGCGACTCGGTGCTACGAGGCCGCCTCGACAGAGCCGCGCCAGCGCCGACCAGCGAGGCGGACCTGCGTGGCCTCGATCGCCAGGCCCTGAACGCCATCGGCCGCCGTTGGCTGGCGGGTGAGACCGAGCTGCTGGCGATTGCCCGGCACGATTGCCGGCGCGTGGCGTTGGCGGCGTACCCCTTTGCCGCCATCGACTGCCATATCGGCCACAGTCCCAGGGGCGATATGGTCGCGCCGCCTGTGTCCGATGAGGGGCTGCAAACGGCCCTGGAGGGCTACCTCAAGCAACACTTCTCGAAGGTATCGGCCATTCCCGAGGCCAGCATCGACAGCCTGGAAACCTTTGATCGCTACGGTTTGACCTCGCTGATGATCACCGAGCTCAACCAACGGCTGGCGCAAGGGTTCGGCGAGTTGTCCAGCACCCTGTTCTTCGAACACCAGAGCATCCGTGCGCTGGCGATCTGGTTTGCTGCCGAGCATCCGTTGCGCAGCCGCCAATTGCTGGGCCTGCAAGCGCCCGTTGCAAGCGCTGCCGCACCCCGGCAGACCGCATCCGGCCCCGACATCGAGCGTCGCCAGGCGTGCGATGAGCCCATCGCCATCATCGGTCTGGCCGGACGCTTTCCGGGTGCCCCGGACATCGAGCGTTTCTGGGACAACCTGAAGAACGGGGTCGATAGCATCAGCGAGATCCCCGCCGAGCGTTGGGCGCACCTGCAGTACTACAGCCGCGACCGCAGCCTCAAGGGCAAGATCAACAGTAAATGGGGCGGCTTTATCGACGACGTCGACCGCTTTGATCCGCTGTTTTTCAACATTTCACCGCGGGATGCCGAGCGCATGGACCCCCAGGAACGGATCTTCCTGGAAACCGCCTGGCACACCCTGGAAGACGCGGGCTACGACCGGGCCGCACTGCAGCGTCATTACCAGGGGAAAATGGGCGTGTTTGTCGGGGTGATGCACGGCGAATACTTGCTCTATACCCGCTCGGCCGCTGCCGATTGCACCGATGATGCGGTGGACGCTTCCTTTGGTTCGATTGCCAATCGGGTGTCCTACGTCTTCGACTGCAGCGGCCCGAGCATGGCCATTGACACCATCTGCTCGTCGTCGCTGACGGCCCTGCACCTGGCGGTGCAAAGCCTGAAACGTGGCGAGTGCCGGGTGGCGCTGGCCGGTGGCGTCAACCTGTCGTTGCACCCGAACAAATACTTTATCCAGTCGCAGCTGACCATGTCCTCCAGCGATGGCCGCTGCCGCAGTTTCGGTGAAGGTGGCGACGGCTTTGTGCCTGGCGAAGGCGCCGGCGCGGTGTTGCTCAAGCCGCTGTCCCAGGCACAGGCCGATGGCGACAATATTTACGGCGTGATCCGCGCGACGTCGGTCAACCATAACGGCAAGACCCATGGCTACACCGTGCCCAGCCCGAATGCCCAAGGCGCCATGATCGCCGAGTCCCTGGAAAAGGCCGGGATGAATCCCCGGGAACTGAGTTACATCGAGGCTCACGGCACCGGCACCGCGTTGGGCGATCCGATTGAAATCAGCGGCCTGCAACAGGGCTTTGCCCGGCGCAGCGCAGCCCTGGGCAGCGAACCGGCGCCGGCGCAGCAGTGCGCACTGGGCTCGGCCAAGTCGAATATCGGCCACCTGGAATCAGCCGCCGGGATCGCCGGGGTGGCCAAGGTCTTGCTGCAGCTCAAGCATCGGCAACTGGCACCGTCGCTGCATTCAAGCCGGCTCAACCCGGGTATTGCCTTTGACCAGTCGCCGTTCCACATCCCGCAGCAACTGCAGGAATGGCGCCGACCACGGCTCAACCTCGACGGCCGGGAGCGCGAGTACCCCTTGGCCGCTTCGGTGTCGTCGTTTGGCTCCGGCGGCTCCAACGGTCACGTGATCATTACCCAGTACCTGGCGCCCGAACGGGATGAACCGGTTGCCGGACAGCCCGCGCTCATCGTGCTGTCGGCCAGGACCCCGAGCCAGTTGCAGCAGCAGGTCGAACGCTTGCAGCAGTTCCTGCAACGGCGCGAGCAGCAAGGCCAACTGCCGCGTCTGGCGGACCTGGCCTTTACCTTGCAACAGGGCCGGGAAGCCCTGGAGTATCGCCTGGGGTTCAGCGCCGTCTCCTTCAGCGCGTTGCAGGAGCGTCTGGCACAGGGCCTGGCGCAGTTGCTCAAGGCCCCCGAACACTTCGGCTGCTTTGACGGCCTGCATCTAGGCCGGGTGCAAGAGAACAAGGCGGCCATGGCCGTACTGGCCCACGATGAAGACATGGCGGCGACGCTGGCGGCCTGGGCCGACAAGGGCAAACACCAGAAGCTGCTGGAGCTGTGGGTCAAGGGGCTGAACTTCGACTGGGCGCTGCTGGGGATGCCCAAGGGCAGCGTCCGGCGGATCAGCCTGCCGGGTTACCCCTTCGCCCGCGAGCGGATCTGGGTGTCCGGCGATGTCCAGTTTCCGCTTCAGGTCGAGTCGCTGGGCGAGGCCCGTCTGCACCCGTTGCTGCACCGCAACGTGTCGGACCTTGCGCAACAGAAGTTCACCGCGGTGTTCAGCGGCGCTGAGTTCTTCCTGCGCGATCATCGCGTGGGCAGGCAGAAAGTGCTGCCCGGCGTGGCCTATCTGGAGATGGCGCGAGAGGCCCTCAGTCGCTCCCTCGGCGACCGCGCCAGCAGCGCGACCCTGAGCCTGTGCCATCTGGTGTGGTCGCAACCGTTGACGCTCAGCGAGCAGGGCACCGAGCCCGCTACGCTCGAGATCCACATCAATAGCCTGGCCCCCCAGCGACTGACATTCGAGATTCGCCAGCAGCCACAGCGCACCCTGTGCTGTCAGGGCGAGGCACTGTTGCATGACAACGCCGTCCAGGCGCCGGCCTCGCTGGCGTCGCTGCAAGGCGCAATCCACGGCCATCGTCTCGACGCCGAGGGCCTGTACCGCCTGTTCGACAGCATCGATATCCATTACGGCCCCAGCCACCGGGCGGTCCGCGAGCTGCGCATCGACGGCGGCCAGGTGCTGGCGCAGATCCAGCTGCCGCCGTCACTGAGTGCCGGCCACGGGCAGTTCGTCCTGCACCCCAGTCTGATGGATGCGGCGTTGCAGTCCACCCTGGGGCTGCTGGTCGCGGATCAGCTGGACCAGGGGCTTGCACCGCAACTCGAACACACCGCAGTGCCCTTTGCCCTGGAGCAGTTGCAGCACAGCGGCGCGGCGCTGGGCGAACAGATATGGGCCTGGGTGCGACCCGGCGCGCAACGCCGGGAAGCGGGGCAGTCGAGCTTTGATATCGATATCTACAATCACCAGGGCGAGCACTGCGTTGCCCTGCAGGGCTTTGTCCTGCGCGAGCTGAAAGCACCGTCGCCACTGCAACTGATGCTCGACGACCAACCGCGGACGGACGCCTACCTGCTGCAGCGATGGCGCCGGGTCACTGTGCAACCGGTGCCGTCCAGCGGCGCCCGGCTGCTGTTGATCGCCAACGATCCCCAAGGCTTGCAACAGTTGACTGCCCGCTATCCGCAGGCCGCGACACTGCTGCTCGACGGCAGCGAAACCAGCGACAGGATCGCAACATTGCTGGGCGAGGCCGGCCCCCTGGAGCATCTGCTGTGGCTGGCGCCAGGCGCGGGGGCAGCAGATACCAGCGCCGACGGCATGATCCGCGCGCAGCAACGCGGCGTGCTCGGCTGCTTCCGCTTGATCAAGGCATTGCTGGCCCTGGGCCTGGACCAGCAGCCGTTGGCCTGGACCGTCATCACCCGGGCCACCCTGACCGTGTTCGCCGAGGCCAGCCCGCTGCATCAGGCCGCCAGTGAGCCGGTGGCGCCGGCTCACGCCAGCGTCCATGGGCTGATCGGGGTGATGGCCAAGGAATACAGCCATTGGCCGGTGTGCCTGCTGGACCTGCCGGCGGGGGACAGCTGGCCGGGCCAGGACCTGCTGTCACTGCCCGCCGATCCACGTGGCGAGGCCTTGGCCTGGCGTCAGGGCGTCTGGTATCGCGCCTATCTGGCGCCGTGCCTGGTGCCGGCCGACAGCGCCGCCGAGGTGGGCAGTCTGTATCGCGACGCCGGTGTGTACCTGGTGGTCGGAGGGGCCGGCGGTATTGGCCGGCTGTGGAGCGAACACCTGATCCGTACCCGAGGCGCCCGGATCATCTGGTTGGGGCGCCGCGAGCAAGACGGCCGGATTGACGCGGCCATCAGCGAACTGGCCCGACTGGGCCCGGCGCCGCGCTACATCCGCGCCGATGCCGGCAACCACGCTGCGCTGCAGCAGGCGGTGAGCCAGGTGTTGGCCGAGCATGGGCAGATTCACGGGGTGATCCACGCGGCGATCCAGCTTGAGGACCAGAGCCTGGCCCGCATGGACGGGCAAAAGTTCGCTGCGGGGCTGGCCGCCAAAGTCGATGTCTGCGCCCGTCTGGCCGAGGTGTTCGAGCACCAGCCGCTGGACTTCATGCTGTTTTTCTCCTCGTTGCAGAGCTTCACCCGGTCGGCGGGGCAGAGCAATTACGCCGCCGGCTGCACCTTCAAGAACGCCTTCGCTCACTACTTGGCGCAACAACGCGGCTACCCGGTGAAGGTCATCAACTGGGGGTACTGGGGCGAGGTCGGCTCGGTGGCCAGCGACGACTATCGGCGGCGGATGGCCGCGGTCGGGCTGGGTTCCATCGACGGCGAATCGGCGATGCAGGCCCTGGACGTACTGCTCGGGGCCCGTGATGACGGCGCGCCGTTGAGCCAATTGACCTTCCTGCGCACCTCGCAGCGCTTGAGCGAAACCTTCAGCCAACTGGGGCTGGCCCAACATCCTGGCGGCACCTTCGGCGTGTACGGCGAAGTTCGCCCGCCGGCTTACCCGGCGCTGATCGAGCGGCTGCAGCGCAATCTGCAGCCGAGCAATCAGCAGGTGCGGCATGCCACCGGGCAGCTACAGGCGCAACGGGCAGTGATCGACGAATTGCAGCGTGGCCTGCTCTACGCCCAGTTGCAGCACCTGGGCTGCTTTAGCCAGGACGGCGAATCCGTAGCTCAAATGCGCCAGCGGATCGGGCTGTTGCCGATGTACCAGCGTTGGTTCGACCAGAGCCTGGAGGAGCTGTCCGAGCACGGCTACGTGGAGCTTGCAGGCGATAGCTGGCGTGCCAGCCACCCGCAGCCGTTGATGCTTGAGCAGCTGTGGCACGAATGGGATCGGCAACAGCCGGGGTGGCTCCAATACCCCGGTCTCAAGGCCGAGACCCTGCTCGCAGCAGCGACCCTGCGCGAGTTGCCGCAGATCCTCGATGGCCGGATTGCCGCCACCGACATCCTGTTCCCCGACGCTTCGATGTCCCGGGTCGAGGGCATCTACAAACACAATCCGGTGTCCGACTTCTTCAACGAAGTGCTGCTCGATGCCCTGCTGGAGTTTGTCCGCGCTCGTCTGGAGCAGTCGCCGCAGACGCCGATCCGCATCCTGGAGATCGGTGCCGGCACCGGCGGCACCAGCGCGCGAGCCTTTGAAAAACTGCGGCCGTTCCAGGCGCAGATCGCCGAGTACTGCTACACCGACGTCTCCCAGGCGTTCCTGATCCATGCGCAGCAAGCCTACGGCCCGCAGACGCCGTACCTGCGCTATCAGCTGTTCGATGTCCATCAGCCCCTGGCGGCTCAGGGCATCCAGCCCGACGCCTATGATCTGGTGATCGCCACCAACGTCCTGCACGCCACGCCGGACCTGCGCCGGGCCCTGCAAAACGCCAAGGCCGCGCTCAAGCACAACGGCCTGCTGCTGATCAACGAGATTGCCCGCAATGGCCTGTTTACCCACCTGACCTTCGGCCTGCTCAAGGGCTGGTGGTTGTTCGACGATCCGCAGTTGCGCTTGCCCGGTGGCCCGGCATTGGCCCCAGCGCAATGGAAACAGGTGCTGGAAAGCGAAGGCTATCGACAGGTGTATTTCCCGGCGCTGGCCGAGCATGACCTGGGGCAGCAGATCGTCATCGCCCAGAGCAATGGCCTGGTCTGGCAGGAACCTATCGACACCGCCCAAGCGCCCGCCATCGCGCCTATCAAGCGGCACCAGCCGGCGTCCCAGGCATCGCGTGCGCCACAACCTGGGGTCATCGCCGCGCCGCTGGGCGAGGTCAGCAGCACCCGGCTCAAGGCCGAGACGGTGCGCTACCTCAAACAGGTCATTGGTGGTCTGTTCAAGATCGAACCCGAGCAGATCGACGCCCGTGAAGCCCTGGAAACCTATGGCATCGATTCCATTCTGGTGGTGCAACTGACCAACCTGCTGCGGGACAAACTGACGGGGATCAGCAGCACGCTGTTCTTCGAATACCAGACGGTCGACGCGCTGGCGGAGCATTTTGTCGCCACCCAGCAGGATCGGCTCAAAACCCTGCTGGGCCTGGGGCAGGTGCCGTCAAACCCATCGCCATCGCCATCGCCATCGCCAACAGCAACAGCAAGCGTCGAACCAGCGGCCCCGTCTCGCTTCAGTGTCATGTTGCCCGACCCCCTCCCGACCGCTGGCCGCGATTCAGACGTCGCCATCGTCGGTCTGGCGGGGCGCTACGCCCAATCCGATAACGTTCGCGAGCTGTGGCAACACCTGAAAGCCGCCGAAAGCTGTATTGCTCAGGTGCCGGCGGACCGCTGGGACTGGCGGCAGTACTTTGATCGGACACCGGGCACCGAGGGCCGCGTCTACAGCCCGTGGGGCGGATTCATTGGCCAGATCGACCAGTTCGATCCACTGTTCTTTCACCTGTCGCCCCGGGAAGCGCTGAAAATGGACCCCCAGGAGCGGCTGTTCCTGGAAGAGGCCTATCACTGCATCAGTGATGCCGGTTATACCCCCGCACGCCTGGCCGAGCGGCAGCGAGTCGGGGTGTTTGTCGGCGTGATGAACGGCACCTACAGCCGCCAGTCCAGCTACTGGTCGGTGGCCAACCGGGTGTCGTATCAGTTCAACTTCCAGGGGCCGAGCCTCGCAGTCGACACCGCCTGTTCGTCGTCGCTCACCGCGCTGCATCTGGCCGTGGAAAGCCTGCACAGCGGTGTCAGCGACTGCGTGCTGGTGGGCGGGGTCAGCCTGCTGGTGGACCCGGTGCACTACATCGGCCTGAGCGAAATGAAAATGCTCTCCGCGGGCCAGCACTGCAAAGCGTTCGGGGCCGATGCCGACGGCTTTGTCGCCGGAGAAGGGGTGGGCGCCATGCTGCTCAAGCCGCTGGCACAGGCCGAGGCCGATGGCGACCGGATCTACGGCGTGATCAAGGGCAGCATGATCAATGCCGGCGGCAAGACCAACGGTTACACCGTGCCCAACCCCCTGGCCCAGAGCCGCTTGGTGGTCGACTCCCTGGCCCGGGCCGGGGTCGACCCCAGAGCCGTGAGCTATGTCGAGGCCCACGGCACCGGCACCGCGCTGGGTGACCCGATCGAGATCGCCGGTCTGGCCCGGGCATTCAATGCCGACGCCGCCACGCCGCTCAAGCAGTACTGCGCCATCGGCTCGATCAAATCCAATATCGGCCATTGCGAAAGCGCTGCCGGTATTGCCGGTATCACCAAGGTGCTGCTGCAACTGCAGCACCGCCAGTTGGTGCCGTCGCTGCACGCCGCTACCGCCAACCCGCACATCGATTTTGCCAACAGCCCGTTCGTGGTACAGCAATCGCTGGCCCAATGGTCGCGCCCGCAGGTGCTGATCGACGGGGTGCAGCAGACGTTCAAGCGCATTGCCACGGTGTCGTCCTTCGGCGCGGGTGGCGCCAACGCCCACGTGGTGATCGAAGAGTACGAAGACCTGCGGGTACGGCCACAGATCACCGTCAACCACGAGCAACCGGCGCTCATCCTGCTGTCCGCCAAGACCGGCGAGCAGTTGCGGCAGCAAGCCCGACTGTTGCGCGAGGAACTGGAGCAGGGCGTGCTGGTTGACGCTGACCTGCCGGCGCTGGCCTTTACCCTGCAAGTCGCGCGTGAGGCGATGGAACATCGCCATGGCTGGCAGGTTGCTTGCCTGGCCCAGTTGCACAAGTGCCTGGGAGACTTCATCGACCACGGCGCGGCCCAGGCCCGTACCCGGCTCAAACCCGATACCCAGGCACCGAGCCTCGACATGGCCGGTGCGCTCCAGCGCGGTGAACAACAAGGCCTGCTCGACGCCTGGCTCGAGGGCGCGACCCTGGATTGGCGCCTGATGTATCCCCAGGGCACGCCGGCGCCCCTCAGCCTGCCGGGTTATCCCTTTGCTCGCGAGCGCTACTGGCAACCGACGCAAGGGGCGGCCACGACGATTGCTACAGGGGTGGAACGCCTGCACCCACTGCTGCATCGCAACGTCTCGGACCTGCGCGGCTTGCGCTACCTGAGCCGCTTCAGCGGTGATGAAAGTGTGCTGGCCGAGCATCGGGTCAATGGCCAGTCGGTGCTTGCGGGGGCCGCGATGATTGTCATGATCCAGGCGGCGTTGACCGATGCCCTGGGCGGCGCGGTGCCGGCGGGCAGCGGGCTGGTGATCGGCGATCTGAGCTGGCGGCAGCCGTTCAGCGTTGATGCGGCCAACAATGGCGAGCTGTTCCTTGAACTGTCGATGCCGGCCGCGGGCGACTATCGGATCGGGATCTACGCCTATGACCAGGCCGCGCAGTTGCAGCTGCATTGCCAGGCCCGAGCCAGCACCGCAGAGGTCCAGGCGGCCCGGCTCGACTTCAGCAGCCTTGGCGCGCAAGTGGTGGACGTCGAGGCCTGCTATCAGCGCTTTGCCGCCATGGGCATCGAGTATGGCGTGGGGCATCGTCGGCTGCTGTCGCTGGTGCGCCAGGGGGATCAGGCGCTGGCGCGCATCGCCCTGCAAGACCCGGCGTTGAACAGCGGTTTCGCGCTGCATCCGGCCTTGCTGGATGCCGCCATGCAAGGGGTCATGGCCTTGCTCCTGGATGAACTGGAGGAGCGCCCGGCACTGCTGTTGCCCGCCGGCCTGGGGCAATGTGTGCTGTTGGCCGATTGCCCGGCCAGCCTGCAGGTGCAGATACGCCGTGCCCCGAGCACAGCGCACGACTATTGCTTCGATCTGGCCTTGTTCGACGACCAGGGCCAGTGCTGCGCGATCCTCAATCAACTGTCGTTCCAGCCCCTGACGGACACCAGCCTCGCCGCCAGCCCGGGCGCCAACATCGGACTGCTCTGCCACAAGCACTGGCACGATGCGCGGCCGGCGCCAACAGCTGCCGCGCCAGGGCTTGCGCAACAGGTACTGACCCTGGGGCGTCATCAGGCTTTTGCCGATCTGGCGCCGCACCTGGCGGAGCGGGGCATCGGCCATGTCGCCTGGCCGGAGCTTGACTATCCACAGGCCGCGCTGGCCCTTGCCGAGCAGCTCAAGCCCTGGCTGCACAGCGCTCAGCCTTGCCTGATTCAACTGCTGGTCGCAGCCGACGATGCCCATGGCTATCGCGGCCTTGGCGGCCTGTTGTACAGCGTCAGCCGTGAGCAGCCGGCCTTGATCTGCCAACTGATAGAAGTGGCACCGCAGCTTGCCGCCCAGCCGCTGTTGACGGCCCTGGTTGCCGAGGCCGCCGACCCCGCTGAACGCCAACTGCGCTATCTGCAAGACGCCGGCACACTGCGCCGCCAGCAACTGAGCTGGGATCACCAGCCCCTGGACACGGCGCCCGCACCCTGGCGGCCCGAGGGCGTGTACCTGATCACCGGTGGCTTGGGCGGTGTCGGCACGGTCCTGGCACGAGAGATCAGGGCGGCAGCGCCCCGGGCGCGTGTGGTGCTCTGTGGCCGCACGCCGGCCACCGCGCCCTCGGTGCTGGCCAAACTGGAGCAACTGGGAGCCGGCGTTGACTACCGCGCCGTGGATCTGGCCAGTGCCGACCAGGTTGAACAGCTGATCGCTGAGCTGGTGCGCGATGACCGTGGGCTGCACGGGATCATCCATTGCGCAGGCGTGACCCGCGACGCTTTGCTGGCAGACAAGTCCATTGAGGACTTTGCCGCGGTGTTCGCCGCCAAGGTCGACGGCGTGCGCCACCTGGATCGCTACAGCGCCGGGCTGGCCCTGGATTTCTTCGTGTTGTACTCCTCGATCGCCAGCGTTCTGGGCAACCCCGGGCAGACCGACTACGCGGCGGCCAACGGCTATCTGGACGCATTCGCCAGCCTGCGCGAGCAGCAGGTCGCGGCGGGTACGCGACACGGCCGCAGCCTGGCGATCAACTGGCCGTTATGGCTGGAGGGCGGCCTGCACATGAGCGACACGGCGCGACGCCTGTTGGCACAACGCAGCGGCATTGAAGCGATGGCCAGCGCCACCGGGATCCAGGCCCTCTATCAGGCCCTGCACAGCGATGAAGCGCAGTTGATGGTGCTGGCCGGCGACCGCGAAAAACTGCTCGCCTTGCTCAACCCGGAACCGGCCCCAACCCCCGAAGCCGTCGCTCTGGAGGGCGATGACCTGCTGGCCTGGTTGCGCCAGCTACTGGCCAAGACCTTGAAGATCGACCCAGCGCGGCTGGACAGCGAGGTGCCGTTCGAACACTACGGCATCGATTCGCTGATGATCATGGAGATGACGGCGGTCTTGGAAAAACGCTTCGGTGCCTTGTCCAAAACCCTGTTTTTCCAATACCCCAGCCTGCAAGGCCTGGCCGAGCATCTGGCCACGCGGCCGGTTCGCAAACCGCCCCAGAGCGCCTTGATCACCTCGTTGCGCGACCTGTTTGCCAGTGCCTTGGACCTGCCGCCGCAGCAGATCGACGAGCAGCAGTGCTTCGAAGACTATGGCCTCGACTCGTTGCAGATTGTCGAACTCACGCGCCACCTGCAGCAGCGCTTTGGCGCGTTGCCGCCGGGCTTGCTGTTCGAGCATTCCAGCCTGCAGGCCCTGGCGCGTTACCTGACTGCCAGGGCGGCCAAGGCACCTGCCGAAGCGGGCAACCCCAGCCAGGAGATTCAACGCCGGCTGTTCGACGGGCCGCCGCAACCGCTGCAGCCGGCCGCCCAGCCACGGGACGATATCGCCATCATCGGCATCGCCGGGCGCTACCCGGAGGCTGCCAATCTTGAGGCCTTCTGGCAGAACCTCAGCCAGGGCAAGAACAGCATTGGCGAAATTCCGCCCGAGCGCTGGGACTGGCGCGACTATTACAGCCATGACCGCAGCCTGAGCGGGGTGCACAACAGCAAGTGGGGCGGCTTTATCGACGGCATCGATCAGTTCGATCCGCTGTTCTTCAATATTTCCCCCCTCGAAGCCGAGCTGATCGACCCCCAGGAACGGCTGTTTCTGCAAACCGCCTGGTCTGCCATGGAAGACGCCGGTTACAGCCGAAAGCTCGGCGCCGAGCAGGCTGACCCGGCGCTGCAGGTCGGTGTCTATGCCGGGGTGATGTACAACGAATATCAACTGCTGGGTGCCGAAGCCAGCCTGCGCGGCCAGCGCATGGGCTTTGCCGGTTCCAGCGCGAGCATCGCCAATCGGGTGTCGTTCTGCCTCAACCTGCAGGGCCCGAGCCTGGCGGTGGATTCCATGTGCTCCAGTTCGCTGACAGCCCTGCATCTGGCCTGTCAGGACCTGCACAGCGGGCGCACGGCCATGGCCATTGCCGGCGGGGTCAACCTGACCCTGCACCCCAACAAATACCTGATGCTCAGCAGTGGTCAGTTCATCTCCAACCAGGGCCAGTGCGCCAGCTTCGGTGAAGGCGGCGACGGCTACGTGCCGGGGGAGGGGGTTGGCGCGGTGGTGCTCAAGCGCCTGGCCGATGCCGAACGCGACGGCGATCAGGTCTATGGCCTGATCAAGGGCAGCTACCTCAACCACGGCGGCAAGAACACCGGTTACAGCGTGCCCGATCCGCGGGCGCAGCAGGCCGCCATCAGCGGTGCGCTCAAGGACGCCAAGGTCGATCCGGCGGCCATCAGCTACATCGAGGCCCACGGCACCGGCACCCGGCTGGGCGACCCGATCGAAATCGCCGGCCTGGCCAGCGCCCTGGGCCCGCGCACGCCGGCTCAGACCTGCTGGATCGGCTCGGTGAAGTCCAACATCGGCCACTGCGAGGCGGCCGCCGGAATTGCCGGGCTGACCAAGGTGCTGTTGCAGCTCAAGCACGAAAAAATCGTACCTTCGCTGCACTCACAGACCCTCAATCCCTTTATCGACTTTGCCGCCACGCCGTTCGAGGTCAACCAGCAGTTGCGGGACTGGCCGCAGCCTTGGCACCAGGGCCAGCCGCTGCCGCGCATCGCCGGGTTGTCGTCCTTTGGCGCCGGCGGCTCCAACGCCCACCTGATCGTTGCGCAATACCTGTCCAAGCGGCCGGTGCCGGCGCCTGACGGCCAGCCGCAAATGATTCTGCTGTCTGCCCGCGAGCCCGAACAGTTGCGCCAGATCGCCAGCCGCCTGCTGGCCAGACTGGAGCAGGCCCCGGTGGCCGCAAGCCTGGCGGCCGTGGCCTGGACGCTGCAGGTCGGACGCGAAGCCATGGAGCATCGCGCGGCGCTGATCACCAGCTCCCTCGCGAGCCTGCTTCAGGCCTTGCGCGCGTTGGCCAATGACGACTGCAGTGACTGGATCTGCGGTGACACTCACAGCGGCAGCGAAACCTTGCAGGCGTTCAAGCACCGTTACCGCAACTCGTGGCATGAACAGCTGGCCCAGCTGCTTGCCAAGGGCGAGCGGCAACAATTGCTGGCGTTGTGGAGCGCCGGGCTGCGTATCGACTGGAACGCGCTGCGCGCGGCCAGCGGCGAGCGGCCTCCGCGTATCAGCCTGCCGACCTATCCCTTCGCCACCAGTCGTTACTGGGCGCCCGTTGCCACCACGGGGTTGCCGGCGGCGACGACCTTGCATCCCTTGCTGCACCGCAACAGTTCGACCTTCGACCGTCAGCAATTCACCAGCCTCTTTCGCGGTGACGAGCCGTGGCTGCTTGACCACCAGGTGCAGGGGCGCAAAACCCTGCCCGGGGCTGCCTGCCTGGAAATCATCAGGGCCGCGGCGAGCCATGCGCGGGCGCCCGGCGAGGCCGGGGGCATGGTCATTGAACAGCTGCATTGGCTGGCCCCCTGGACGCTGGAGTCTGCGCCCCGGGGCCTGCGGGTCACGCTGCAAGCGGTCGACGATCAGTTGGCCGTGACCTTGCTCAGCGATGACGGCGAGCAACCGCTGGTGCATTGTCAGGCCCGAGTGACGGCCGAGGCAGCGCCTGTCGCCGAGCCCCTGGACCTGGGGGACTGGCGTAACCGCCCTTGGCAGCGGCGCCTTGATCGCGATGACGTCTATCGGCTGTTCGACGCCATGGGCCTGGCCTACGGCCCCAGCCATCGCGGTATCCAGCAGTTGCTGATCGCGGAGCAGGGCGGTCGTCGCCAAGTGCTGGCACAGTTGCACCTTGAGGCGGTCGCTGGGGCCAGCGACTGCTGGCTGGAGCCCGGCATCACCGACAGCGTGCTGCAGGCCGCCGTCGGTATGCTGCTGCCACTGGACTCCGAGCCGGCCGAGTCCTTGCCACTGATGCTGCCCTTTGCCCTGCAGCGCCTGGAGATCATCGCCCCCTGTGCGCGGCGGATGTGGGCCTTGTTGCGCAGCGACTCGGGCGACCACCCGACCCAGCGGATCGACATCGAGCTGAGTGACGACCAGGGTCGTCTCTGCGCACGCTGGGTCGGGTTCGCTGCCAGAGCGCTTGCCGTGGCTGCCCCCAACGCGCCGACACCGGCCATTGAGCAACTGCTGACGCCGATCTGGTCGGTTGTCGATGAGCAGCTCGCCGGGGGCGGCACCAGCAGCAACCCGCCACGGGATCGGCAGGGGGCGATGCTGATCTTCGGCGCGACCCCGTGTCGTCATCAGGCCCTGGCCGGGCTCTATCCCCAGGCGAGGCGGGTGGACGGCTGCCCGGTCAACTACGACGCCCAACTGCAGGCCGGCCCCGAGCTGGCGGACGTGATGTGGCTGGCCCCCCCTGTTGATGGCAGCGAGGACCTGATTGCCGCCCAGGACCCTGGGGTTCTGGCGCTGTTCCGGCTGATCAAGGCGCTGCTGCGCCAGGGCTACGGCCGACGGCCGCTGCGCTTGACCCTGGTCACCGCTCAGGCCATCAGCCTGCGTCCTGGGGAGCCCAGCCATGTGGCGCATGCGGCGGTGCATGGTCTGGCCGGCTCGCTGGCCAAGGAATACCCGCACTGGCAGGTGCACCTTGCCGACCTGGAAGACGCGCAACTGCCGCGGTTGGCCAGCGCGCCGTTCGCGGCAGTGCGGTGTGGTGAAGTGCTGGCGCTGCGCCAGGGGCAATGGTGGTTCCGCCAATTGGCGCGGGTGCAGGCCGAGGCTGCGCCGCCTCGTTTGCCGGTCTATCGGGACGGCGGCGTTTACCTGGTCATCGGCGGCGCCGGCGGGATTGGTGCGGTCTGGAGCCAGCAGATGATCAGCCGGCATCGTGCTCGGGTGGTGTGGATCGGTCGCCGTGAGCGGGATGCGCAGATCGAAGCGAAGCTGGACGAGTTGACCGCCGTCAGCTTGATGCATGAGGCCCCGGCCCCGGTTTACCTGCAGGTCGATGCCACGGACGCAACGCAACTGGCGACGGCGAAACAGCAGATTACCGAGCGTTTCGGTCCGATCAATGGCGTGGTGCACGCGGCCATCGTGCTCAAGGATCAAAGCCTGGCCAACATGGACGAGGCGACCTTCAGCCAGGTACTCAACGCCAAGGTCGCCACCAGCGTGACCCTGGCCCAGGTCTTCGCCGACAGCGCCGCGACGCTGGATTTCGTGCTGTTTTTCGCCTCGATGATGTCCTTTACCAGCGCCGCCGGGCAAAGCAACTACGCCGCGGGCTGCACCTTCGCCGACGCCTTTGCCGACCAGCTCAGGGCCCAATGGGCGTGCCCGGTCAAGGTGATCAATTGGGGCTACTGGGGCGGCGTCGGTTCCGTCAGCGACCCGCGTTACCGCGAGCGCATGACTGCCCTGGGCCTGGGTTCCATTGAGCCCGAGGAGGGCCTGCGCGCACTCGACCAGCTATTGGCGGGCGGGCTCGATCAACTGGCGCTGCTCAAGCTGTTGCACAACCCCCAGGTCGACGGATTCGACAGCCTTGCCGGACTGCTTGGCAACGAACAGATCGTGTTGTGCGCCGACAACCCCGGGGCCATGGCGGCCATGCAGGACAGGTTGCAACACAGGCTGGCGGCGTTGGCCGCGATCACCTAGGGCCGCGGCCCCTCGTTCATTCACTTACAGCACACGCGTCACAGGGAAGTTGAAGCATGCAAACAGCCGCAGATCAGACCAGCGCCGGCGCCTCCGGTGAACTCGATGCACTGGCGCGCCGCCTGCTGGCGAGCCAGCTCCAGGGGCTGGGACTTGGCCATGCCGAGGACTTGCAACCCCTGGCCACTCGCCACGGCCATGTCACGCCGGCTTACCTGCAGCGGTGGCTGGCCGAGAGCCTCAAGTATGTGGCCGGTGTCGAAACCGGCGACGCCGGGGCCCTGTGGCAACAGTGGGATGAAGGCTTGTCCGGGTGGCGCCAGGACCCGGACCTGGCGCCCAGGGCGTTGTTGCTCGACGCCTGCCTCAAGGGTTTGCCGGGGTTGCTGCGCGGCGAGCAGAGCGCCCCCGGCCTGCTGTTTCCCGATGGCTCGATGTCCCTGGTGGAAGGGGTCTACAAGCACAACCGGGTTGCCGACTATTTCAATCAGGTGCTGATCGAGGCGGTGCTGGCTTATATCGAAAGCCGCCCGGCGGACGCCGAACCGCTGCGCATCCTGGAAATCGGCGCCGGCACCGGCGGCACCAGTGCCGGCCTGCTGGCGGCGCTGGCACCCTGGCGTTCGCAGATGGGCGAATACTGCTACACCGATCTGTCACGGGCGTTCCTGCAACACGGCAGCGACCAGTTCGCTGCCCAGCATCCGTTCCTGCACACCCGTCTGTTCGATGTCTCGCGCCCTTGCGCCGAACAGGGGATCGATACCGATCACTACCACCTGGTGGTGGCGACCAATGTGCTGCACGCCACCCCCGACATCCGCCAGACCTTGCGCAATGCCAAGGCCCTGCTTTGCAAGGGCGGTTTGCTGATGCTCAACGAAATCAGCGAGGCGTCGTTGTTCACCCACCTGAGCTTCGGCCTGCTCGAAGGCTGGTGGCTGTATCGCGATGGCCCTCTGCGACTGCCCGGTTGCCCTGGACTGTCGCCGGCGGGGTGGCAGGCGGTGCTGGAGCAAGAGGGGTTCAGCCCGGTGCTGTTCCCGGCCCGGCAGGCCCATGCCCAGGGCCAGCAAATCATCCTCGCCGAGAGCGACGGCATCGTCCGTCAGCCCGTCGTCGGCCAGCAGCGGCCCGTGCCAGCAGCGGCTGACTCCCGCGCGCCCCAGGAGACCTTCAGCCCAGGCCCGGATCAGAGCAGCGCGGACGCTTGGCGGCGTCGGGTCGCCGATTTCCTGCGCCATCTGGTCAGCGCCACGCTGAAGATCCCGGCCGACAAGATGAGCCTGTCGCGGCCACTGGAAGACTATGGCCTGGACTCGATTCTGGTGGTGCGGCTGACCCATGCCTTCAGTGAGCATTTTGCCGCCGTGGACAGCGCACTGTTTTTTGAAGTCCCGACCCTGGCGGCGCTGACCGAGCACTTTATCCAGCAGCGTGGCGAAGAACTTCAGCGGCTGTTGGGCCAGCCCGAGGCCGAACAGCCCGCGCCACTGGCACCCGCCAGCACACCGCACAGCAGCGCCAAGGCCCGGGAGCAGGGCGCGGGCGGCCCTATCGCGATTATCGGTCTCGACGGCCGCTATCCGGGGGCGCAATCGATGAGCGACTTGTGGCGCAATCTGGCGGGCGGTCATTGCGCCATTGGCGAAATCCCCGAAGAACGCTGGGACTGGCAGCGCTATTTCTCGGCCGAGAAGGGTCAGCCCGGGCACCTTTACACGCGCTGGGGCGGCTTCATCGAGGGCATCGATCAGTTTGATGCGGCGTTTTTCCGCATTTCGCGCACCGAAGCCGAACGGATGGACCCCCAGGAGCGGTTGTTCCTGCAAGTCGCCTACCACAGCATCGAAGACGCAGGCTACAACCCGGCAACCTTGCATCAACAGGGCGAGGTCGGGGTGTTTGTCGGCGTCATGAACGGCAGCTACAACCCCATCAGCAATTACTGGTCGATTGCCAACCGGGTGTCTTATCAACTGGATCTGCAGGGCCCGAGCCTGGCGCTCGACAGTGCCTGCTCGTCATCGCTGACCGCCATCCACCTGGCTGTCGAGAGCCTGATCAGTGGCAGTTGCGATCTGGCCATCGCCGGGGGCATCAACCTGATCGTCAACCCGCAGCACTACCTCGGCCTGTGCGAAATGATGATGCTGTCGCGCGGCGAA
Source organism: Pseudomonas sp. B21-059 (assembly GCF_026016285.1). Lineage (NCBI taxonomy): Bacteria > Pseudomonadati > Pseudomonadota > Gammaproteobacteria > Pseudomonadales > Pseudomonadaceae > Pseudomonas > Pseudomonas sp. B21-059. The sequence goes on from NZ_CP087201.1 coordinate 3,374,220, forward strand.
CAATGCCGGGCCTTCGCCGATGATGCCGACGGCTTTGTCGACGCCGAAGGTGTGGGTGCGGTGCTGCTCAAGCCGCTGGAGCGGGCCCTGGCCGATGGCGACCGGATCTACGCGGTGATTCGTGGCGGGGCGATCAACGCCGGTGGCAAGACCAACGGCTACACCGTCCCCAGCGCCGGGGCTCAACAGCGTGTGCTGGAAAAAGCCCTGGCGCGGGCGGAGGTCAATGCCCGGCAGATCAGCTACATCGAGGCCCATGGCACCGGCACCGCGCTGGGCGATCCGATTGAGATCAGCGGCCTGAGCCGGGTCTTTGCCAGCAGCGATGGCGCTTCCTGCGCCATTGGCTCGATCAAAAGCAATATCGGTCACTGCGAAAGTGCCGCCGGCATCGCTGGCCTGAGCAAGGTGCTGCTGCAATTGCAGCACCGCCAACTGGTGCCGTCGCTGTATGCGGCACAGCCCAACCCGAAGATCGATTTCGCCCACAGCCCGTTTCGCCTGCAACAGCAACTGGCGCCCTGGAGCACCCAGGGCGGGCCCCGTATTGCGGCGATTTCCTCGTTCGGCGCCGGTGGTGCCAATGCGTCGCTGATCGTCGAAGAACACCTCGCCAGCCCCGACTCGCGCCCGGCCATGCCCGGCCCCTGGCTGATCCTGCTGTCGGCCCGCGACCGGCAGCGCCTGACGCAAACGGCAACGCGCTTGCAGGACTTTCTCGCCACGCAAGACGCACAACAGGTGGCCCTGGCCGATCTGGCGTGGACCCTGCAAGTCGGCCGCGAAGCCATGGCCGAACGCTTGGCGCTGCAGGTCGATTCGCTCGCCGAGCTGCAGCGTCGGCTGGCGCAGTGGCTGGCAGGCGAAACCCAAGAGCAGGTGTTGCAGGGGCACAGCGACCCCTATGACGAGACACTGGAGGAGCCGGGCACGCAGCTGATCGAGCAGTGGTTGCAGCACCAGCAACTGCGCGAACTGGCCGCGGCGTGGGTCGCAGGCGCAGTCGTCGATTGGCCCAAGCTCTACCGACACGACGCCTACCGGCGCCCGCTGCGGATCAGCCTGCCGGGTTATCCCTTTGCGCGAAACAGCTACTGGATGCCCGGGCTGGCACATCCGCCCGCCCATGAGGTCCGCAGTGCAGAGCCCTCGGACCAAGATCTGAGCGGCTGTTGCTACCTGCCTCGCTGGCAAGCGCAAAGTGCCGACGAACAGGCTCAGGCGCCAGGCAACGGCGCGGTGCTGCTGGTCACGCTGGGTGAGTCCGCCGCTGCCAGCGAGGGGCTGTTGGCGGCGCTGACCGAGCACTATCAGGACCGCCGCCAGGTGCTGCGGATCGATTGCACCCTGGGCACTACGGCGCAACTGGCGGCGGACCATTGGCGCTGCAGTGCTGCTGATCCGGCGGGCTGGGCAACGATTCTGGCGGCACTGGGCCCGGTGGCGCAGTTGCTGGTGATCAGCGGGCAAAGCGCCGACGAGCTGTCGCCGGCGGCGCTCGCCGACAGCCTGCAACACCACGAGTTGCCGCTGCTGCGGCTGTTCAAGGCGTTGCCGAGCCAAGTGCCAGAGGGTCACGGCATCGACTGTTTCCTGTTGTCGTTTGGCCGCTACGCCTTTGCCGGGGCACCACAACGGGGCAATCCGCTGGGCGCGGGCATGGCCGGCCTGGGGTATGCGCTGGCCCAGAGCGAGCACCGGGTGCACCTGCGCAACCTGGACCTCAACCGCGACGAGCTGGAAACCCCGGACAGCCGCCAACGCCTGCTGGCACAGATCCTCGCCGAGCCGGCGTCCCAGCGCGGCGAACCGATCAAGCTCAGCCGGGGCGAGCGCTTTGTCCAGCAGTTGATTCCGTTGGCGTTGCCGGCGAACCGCGGCAGTGCCTCGGCGCTGCAACACAACGGGGTCTATCTGATTCTCGGCGGCAGCGGTGTGATCGGTCAGGTGATCAGCCGTCAGTTGATCGAGCACTATCAGGCCCGGGTGATCTGGCTCGGGCGCAAGGCCGCCGACAGTCCGCAACTGCAGCAGAGCCTGGGGCGCGAGCAGTGGCGCGGTCGGGTCGATTACCTGCAGGTCGATGGCACCGACCTGGTGCAATTGCAGCAGGCCGTGGTCCTGGTCAATCAACGGTATGGACGCATCAATGGTGCGGTGTTTTGCGCCATGGTCTTCGACTTCGAGAACAGCATCCAACACAGCAGCGAGGCGCAGTTTCAGCACATTCTCGAGATCAAGAGCCGTGGCAGCCTGAATTTCTATCAGGCGCTGGCCGGGCAGGCGCTGGATTTTCTCTGCTATTTCTCCTCCGGGCAGGGCTTTGCCTTTTCCGGCGCGGCCAAGCTCTCGGCCTATGCCTGTGGCATCACCTTTGCCGACGCCTTTGCCGAGGCCATTGGCCCGAGCGCGCGCTTTCCGGTGGGGGTGATCAACTGGGGGTTCTGGCGCGCCTCGCTGCAGGCGCAGGCGGTCAGCGAGCACCTGGATGCCCTGGATGATGACCAGGGTTTTACCTGTTTCAGCCGTTTTGTCGCGCATTTGGCCGGCAGCTCGCTGCGCCGCTTGCTGTGCATCAAGGCCTCGCCGGCCGTGCGTCAGTTGATGGCCGTGCCCGAGGGCCTGCAAGGGCGCCTGGAGCCCGGAGCGCTGGCCAGTGCCAGGTTGCCGGGGTTTGAACTGCAGCCTGCCGAGCATGAGCGCTTGCAGCAGCTGTTTGACCCGCAAATGCTCGATCAATCGATTGCCGTGCTGCTGTTGGTCCAGTTGCAGACCCTGGGGGTCTTCACCAGTCCCGAAGTGCAGAGCGCCGAGCTCTGGCGCCAGCAGGCGGGTATCGGCGAGCGCTACCGCCGCTGGTGGCAGGAATGCCTGGCGATTCTGCTGGAGCACGGCTACCTGCAGCAGCAAGGCCAAGGCCTTGGGGTGGCCACGCCGATTGCCCGCTCACGGCACGCGGCGATCCTCGCGGCTTGGAAAACCCAGTGCGAGCACTACCTGGCAGACCCCGAGCGCCGGGCTCAAGTGACCCTGGTCGACGCGTGCCTGATGCACCTGCCGCAGATCCTGACGGGGCAGATCCAGGCCACGGACCTGCTGTTTCCGGACGGCTCGATGGACCAGGTCGAGGGCATCTACAAGCACAACAGCCTGTCGGACTTTTTCAACGCCCAACTGGCCTCGCGGGTCAGCGCACAGGTGCAACGGCTGGTCGCAGCCGAACCCGGGCGGCCGCTGCGCATCCTGGAAATCGGCGCGGGCACCGGTGGCACCACAGCCCCCTTGCTGGCCGCGCTGGAACCTTGGGCCGAGCACCTGGGTGAATACTGTTACAGCGATCTTTCCCACGCCTTCCTGCAGCACGGGCACGCCAGCTTCGCCGCCGGCCGGCCTTACTTCACCACGCAAATCCTCGACATCAGCCAGCCCCCCGGCAACCGCCAGGGGTATGACATTGTGGTGGCCACCAATGTGCTGCACGCCACCGCCAACATGCGCCACACCCTGGCCCATGTCCGTTCGTTGTTGCGCAGCGGCGGCCTGCTGGCGTTGAACGAACTGAACCGCAAGACCTGCGCCGCCACCGTGACCTTCGGCCTGCTCGATGGCTGGTGGCTGTACGAGGACCCTGGGGTGCGCATCCCCGGTTCGCCACTGATCGCCGAGCAGACCTGGCTTGAGCTGCTGTGGAGCAGCGGCTTTGAACAGGTCGATCTGCATCTGCCGGAGCCACTCGCCCTGGGGCAACAGATCATCACCGCCCATGGCGACGCCCTGACCCTGCACAGCGTTGCGCCACCGCTGCCGAGTACCGCCGCAGACGACAAGGAGTCTGGATTGAACGAGCATCCTGTAAGCGCGACAGCCACCGCAGCACCTGTTGCCGACAGATTGCAGCAGGTGATCATCCAGGCCCTGGCCCGGACCCTCAAGGCCGATGAGCAGAGCATCGGGCTACGTACGCCGTTTTCCGACTACGGCGTCGACTCGATTCTCGGGGTCGGCTTCATCAAGCAGCTGGGCCAGCAACTGCGGATCAAGCTCAACAGCGCGCTGCTGTTCGAGCACGCCACCGTGAGCAAGCTCCAGCATTACCTGCAACAGGCCCACGGCCCGCAGATCGCGCAGGCGCTGACGGCAATCCCGAACAGCGAGGCGAGCAGCGAACAGGCAGGGGAGGCGCCAGCCGTCCCGCCAGCCGCACCGAGCAATCCGGTACTGGCCGCAGCACTGGCGGGCAATCAACCCGCGAGCCAGCCCGGGCGCAGCGGACTCGGTGCGATTGCCGTGATCGGCATGGCCGGGCAGTTTCCCGGCGCCGATGACGTCGATGCCCTGTGGGACAACCTGCTGGCCGGACACCACAGCGTCCAGGCACTGGGGCCGGACTACCTGCAACCCGAGGCCTACAGCGCCGACCGGCAGCCGGGCAAGAGCTATTGCAATCGCGCCGGCATCCTCAAGGACCGCGACTGCTTCGATCCGCTGTTCTTCAACCTCACGCCCCACGAAGCCGAATCCATGACGCCCCATCAGCGCCTGGTGCTGCAGGAAAGCTGGAAGGCGCTGGAAGATGCCGGGTACAACCCGATGACACTGGCCGGGCAGGCGGTCAGCCTGTACGTCGGTGCCGAGCCCGGTGGCTATCACCATGACTCCTTTACCGGCAGCTCCGAGGCCATCATCGCCTCGCGACTGTCCTACTTCCTCGACCTCAAGGGCCCGGCCATGGTGGTCAACACCGGTTGCTCGTCCTCGGCGGTGGCGATCCACCAGGCCTGTGAAAGCCTGCGCCACGGTGAAAGCCGCATGGCCCTGGCGGGCGGGGTCTATGCATTGCTGGACCAACGGGGGCTGATCAGCCTGTCGGCCATCGACATGCTCAGCCCCAGCGGCCAGTGCCACGCCTTCGATGCCGCCGCCGACGGCACGGTGATTTCCGAGGGGGTCGCCATGGTCGTGCTCAAGCGCCTGGAAGACGCCGAGGCCGAGGGCGACCCGATCTACGCGGTCATCGAGGCCTCGGGAGTCAACCAGGACGGGGTCAGCAACGGCATCACCGCGCCCAACGGCGAGGCACAAGAGCAACTGCTGCGCGACACCTGGCGCAGGTTTGGTGTCGACCCCGGGCACATCAGCTATGTCGAAGCCCATGGCACCGGCACCCGCCTGGGGGACCCGGTCGAGGCCAATGCGTTGATCCGGGCGTTCCGTGGCTTCACCGACGCCCAGGGCTACTGCGTGCTGGGCAGCGCCAAGGCCAACCTCGGCCATGCCGCTGCCGCAGCCGGTGTGATCGGCCTGATCAAGGTGCTGCTGTCGATCCGCCACCGCACCTTGCCGGCCATGCCGGGTTTTGAGCGGATCAACCCGCTGATCGAGCTCGAACACTCACCGTTCTACATCAACCGCCAAGCACAGGCCTGGCAAGCCAGTGGCGGCCAGCGACGGGTCGCGGCGCTCAATTCCTTTGGCCATAGCGGCACCAATGCACACCTGGTGATTGCCGAATACCCGGAGCTGCCGTCCCCTGTGCTCAGCACCGCAGCAGAGGTTGTCAGCCGGGTCATAGTGCTGTCGGCCAAAACCGTCGAAAGCCTGGGCGACAACGTCCGCGCCCTGGCGCGCTGGCTGGACAGAAGCGAAGCGCCACTGAGCGATATTGCCTTTACCTTGCAGACCGCCAGGGAACCGATGGCGGTGAGGGCCGCGTTGGTTGTCAGCGACCTGGACCAGTTGCGCACGCAACTGACCCGGCTGGCCAACGGCGACACCCCGGCGATGGCCGAGGGCGACAGCGGGCGACTGGCTCGGGACTGGCTTGCCGGAGGCTCTATTGACTGGGCGGCCCTGTGGCCGGCCGGTTCGGCCCGGCGTATTCATCTGCCGGGGTACCAGTTTGCCAAGGAGCGCTACTGGGCCGAGCAGACGTCGATCCCCCTGGTCCAGCCCGCAGCGGCGCAGCGGCTGGAGTCGCCTGCCACCGGGCTGTTTCTGGCGCGCCCGGTGTGGCAGGAGCCGCTCAGTAGCGGCGCTGATGCAAGCGCTGAGCTGGGCCAGTCTTTGCTGCTGTGGGTCGGCTTCAACGACGTCCAAGTGGCACAGTTGCAAGCCCTGAGCGCCGCCGCAGGCGTCAGCGGCGAGGTGCTGGCGTGCGCCAACAGCGGCCCGGCGGCCTGTTATCAGGCGCTGGCGATTGCGCTGCTGCAGCGTTTGCAGGCCCTCAAGGGCCGGGTTCACCTGGAGCTGATGATCGCCGAACAAACACCGGAGGACCGGCTGTACGCCGGCCTCGAAGGCCTGCTCAAAAGCGCCTGCCTGGAACAACCGGCCCTCAGTGCCAGGTGCCTGCTGGTCAAGACCGAGGACGAGCAGCCGTTGGCGGCCGCGCAACTGGCCCTGTTGCCTGGGCTACTGGGTGCCCGCCGCCTGCGCGCCCGCTCGGTGTTGCAGCGCCTCGACCTGCAAGGCCAGCACCAGGAACTGCAGTGGCAAGAGCTGGCGGACGATGTCGCCGCCGGTCGCACAAGCGATCGCCCCCTGTGGAAAGACCGCGGGGTGTACCTGATTACCGGCGGCGCAGGTGGCCTGGGGCTGATCTTTGCCCGGACGATTGCCGAGCAATGCCGGGATGTCACCCTGATTCTAGTTGGCCGCTCGCACCTTGATTCACGCCAGCAGGCGCAGTTGCAGGCCATTCGCGACCTGGGCGCCGCGGTGGTTTACCAGCCGCTGGACCTGACCGACGGCCAAGGGCTGGAGCGGCTGATTGCACAGATCTGCACGGCCCACGGAGGCCTCAACGGCGTGCTCCACGGCGCCGGGATCAACCGCGATCGGCTGCTGGCCCAGAAAACCCCGCAGGACGTGGTGGAGGTGTTTGCCGCCAAAGTGCTAGGCACCGATCTGCTGGACCGCGCCTGCCGTCGGCTGTACCTGGACTTCTTCGTGTTGTTTTCATCCTGTTCGGCGGTGCTTGGCAGCGTCGGGCAGGCCGATTACGCCGCGGCCAACGCGTTCATCGATCAGTTTGCCGAGCTGCGCAACCTGCGCGTCGAGCAGGGCCTGCGCTTCGGCCACACGCTGTCGCTCAACTTTCCCCTCTGGCGCGATGGCGGCATGCAGATCAGTGCCGCCGACCAGGCGCACATCCGCCAACAGACCGGCATGGCGCCGATGCAGTCGGTGCATGGCATCCAGGCGTTGCAACTGGGGCTAAGCGCCGGCCTGGCGCGGCTGTTGGTGATCGAAGGGGATCTGGCGCAGATTCGTGGTCAGTTTGGCGCCGCTGAGCCGGTCGATGCACAACCGGCGCCTGGCTTGCCCCGGGTGACGGTTGACCCTGCGCAGCTGTCGACGGCGGTTCTGGAGCGCCTCAAGGCGGTGTTCTGTGCCGTCACCAAGCTGCCGCCGGCCCGGGTCGAATGCGACGCCCCGCTGGAGCATTACGGCATCGACTCGATCATGATCATTCGCCTCAACCGGGCGCTGGAGGAGCGGTTCTCGGCGATGACGCAACTGCATCCGGCCGAGCGCCTGTTGTCGAAAACGCTGTTTTTCGAGTACCCCAGCCTCGACGCCCTGAGCGCCTACCTGGTGGCCGAACATCAGCGTGCCTGCCTGATATGGAGCGGCCTGGCCGAGGAGGCGCCAATTGCGGCGCCGGCCGTTGGCCAGGCCAGCCCAGTGCCCGCGTCGATGGCCATGGCCGCCGCCGAACCCATCGCCATCATCGGCATCAGCGGGCGTTATCCCCAGGCCGCCAACCTCGACGAATACTGGCGCAACCTCAAGGCGGGGCGCGACAGCATCACCGAGATCGCGCCGCAGCGCTGGCCGCTTGAAGGCTTCTACGTGGACTCGGTCGCCGAGGCGCTGAAGCAGGCTCGCAGCTACAGCAAATGGGGCGGTCTGATCGACGGTTTTGCCGATTTCGATCCGCTGTTCTTCAATATCTCGCCCCGTGAGGCGGTCAACATGGACCCCCAGGAGCGGCTGTTCCTGCAGTCCTGCTGGCAGTCCCTGGAAGATGCCGGGATCACCAAGGCGGACCTGGCGACGAAGTATCAGGGCAATGTCGGGGTCTTTGCCGGGATCACCAAGACCGGTTACGGCCTGTACGGGCCGGCACTGCGCGAGCAGGGGCAACTGGTCTTTCCGCGCACCTCGTTCGGCTCCACCGCCAATCGGGTTTCCTACGTTCTGGACCTCAACGGACCGAGCGAGCCGGTGGACACCATGTGTTCGTCGTCGTTGATCGCGCTGCACCGGGCCTGTGAAAGCCTGCGCCGCGGCGAGTGCCGCATGGCCTTTGCCGGCGGCGTCAATCTGTACCTGCACCCCTCCAATTACGTTGAGTTGAGCGCCGGGCAGATGCTTTCCAAGGATGGTCGCTGCCGCAGCTTCGGTGAAGGCGGCAATGGCTTCGTGCCGGGCGAGGGCGTCGGTTCCTTATTGCTCAAGCCCTTGTCCCAGGCCCTGGCGGATCGCGACAACATCCACGGGCTGATCCGCGCCGTGGCGGTCAATCATGGCGGTAAAACCAACGGTTACACCGTGCCCAACCCCCAGGCCCAGGCCAAGGTGATCCGCCTGGCCATCGATCAGGCCGGGCTCGACGCCAGCCAGATCAGCTACATCGAAGCCCATGGCACCGGCACCGAGCTGGGCGACCCGATTGAAGTCAGCGGCCTGACCCAGGCCTTCGCCCTTGACCATGTAGCCCTGGGCCACTGCGCGCTGGGTTCGGTCAAGGCCAACATTGGCCATCTGGAAGCTGCTGCCGGTATCGCCGGGGTCAGCAAGGTGATTCTTCAGCTCAAGCATCGGCAACTGGTGCCAAGCCTGCACGCGGCCACCCTCAACCCCAACCTGCGGCTGGACGCCACCCCGTTTTACCTGCAGCAGACCCTGGACGATTGGCGACCGGCCAACGCCGGACCGCGGATCGCCGGGGTCTCATCCTTTGGTGCTGGCGGCGCCAACGCCCATGTGCTGCTCCAGGAACACGACGAATACCGGCCGATGCCGCACGCCAGTGACGCCGAAGTGATCCTGCTTTCCGCCCGGGACGCGGACCGCCTGCGGGACTACGCCCAGGCCCTGCTGGCCTATATAGAGGCACGTCCGGGGCTGTCGGGTGCCGACCTGGCAAACCTGGCGTACACCCTGCAGCAGGGTCGGGAAATGATGGCGGCGCGGCTTGGACTGATCGTTGATGGTGTCGCCACGCTGGCGACCCGGCTGCGTCGCTTTATCGACCACGACACCACGGCGGATGCCGATTTTTATCGCGGCGACTTGCAGGGCAAGCGCCCGGCGGCCCAGGCCGATGCCGAGCAGGCCGCGCAGGTCAGCCAGTGGGTCGAGAGCGGCCAGTTGCACCAGTTGCTGCAGTCGTGGGTCAAGGGCGCGGTCATCGACTGGTCGCTGCTGCAGGCCCGGCGCAGCGGAGCGCTGCCGTACCGGATCAGTGCGCCGGTCTACCCCTTTGCCCGGGAAAGGTACTGGTTGCCGGCTGTGCAGCCTGGGGCCGGCGCGGTCACGCAAACGCCAGCGGCCCCAGCGCCGGCTGCCGCAGCCAGTGATGGCCTGAGCTACCTGGCGCGCTGGCAAGCCGTGGGACAGGGCGCTGAAGCGTCGAGCGTCGAGCCCGCGCCTGTGCAACAGCGCTGCGTGCTGATTGTCGCCGAGGCTGCGCTGCGGCCGGTGGCGGAGGCGATCACCGCGAACTACCTGCTCAGCGCCGGTTTTGCCACCGGTGCCGGCCGGGTGATACGCCTGGAACCGGGCAGGCACACGGCCTGTCTGGCAGCGGATCACTGGGCGCTGGATGCCTCTGATCCGCAAGCGCTGGAGCAATGCCTGGGCGCGGTGCCGGCCATCGATTGCCTGTATTTCTTCGCTGGCCATGCCGCGGCCGCCGACTGGCAAGCGCAGCTCGACAGCCCGCAGAACCACGAAATCCTGCTGCTGCGCTTGATCAAATGGCTCAAGCAGCACAGCCCTTGCCAGGCCATCGACAGTTACATCATCAGTCAGGACAACTTCGACATCAGTGGCGAGGCGGTGAGTGCCATGGGAGGCGGCCTGACGGGCATGGCCTATGCGATTGCCCAGGGCGAACACCGGTTCCGGGTGCGCAACCTGGATGTCGCCAGCCGCGAGCTGGCCGACAGCCGACGCCGCCCGCGCTTGTTGCGCCAGTTGCAGAGTGAGGCCGGGTTGGCTCGGGGAGAGGTGTTGGCCCTGCGGGACGGCGTGGCCTATCGCCAACGCCTTTTCACGTTGAGCTGGCAAGCGCAACCCTCGGCAGTCGACGGCGGTTTTGTCACCCCGGCGCTCAAGCAGGGGGGCGTCTATGTGATTCTCGGCGGCAGCGGCACGGTGGGCAGCATTATCAGTCGCTATCTGCTGGCCGATTATCAGGCCCGGGTCATCTGGCTCGGTCGCAGCAGCGCCGACGACCCCAAGGTGCAGCAGCGGCTCGCCAGCTGTGTGCAACGGGTTCAGGGCAGCGTGCAGCCGTCGCAGTTGCACTACCTGCAAGCCGACGCCAACGATCCGGCCTCGCTGCAACGGGCCGTGGCCTGGATCAAACAGCACCATGGGGCGATCAACGGCGCGATTTTCTCCGCCGTGGTGTTCAACCATGAAGACCCGATCACCCGCATCCCCGAGGCGCAGTTCGACGCCATCCTGCAGGTGAAAAGCCGGGGCGGCATCGAGTTCTACCGGGCTCTGGCCGATGAACCGCTGGATTTCATGTGCTACTTCTCCTCCGGGCAGAGCTTTGCCTTCTCGGGTGCGGCGCGGCTGGGCGCCTATGCCGCGGGCATCACCTTCGGCGACACCCTGGTGCGCAGCCTGCGCCAGCAGGCGGCGTTCCCGGTGGGGGCGATCAATTGGGGGTTTTGGCTGTCATCGCTGACCGAACAACAGGCAGCGGACCCGACGGCGCAACCCATGAGCCGCCACGCCGGGGCTCTGCAGGACCGCGAGGGTTTCGAGTGCTTTGCCCGCTTTATCGATGCCCTGAGCCAGGGCCAGCTCGATCAGTTGCTGTGCATGGCCGCCTCGGCGCCGGTCCAGCAGTTGATGCAGTTGCAACCTGAGCCCATCGTCCTGGGCCAGAGCGCCGGGCACGCGGCGGACGACGGCTGCGAGCGTTATCGCCAGGCGGCGGCGCCGTTGCTTGCGGCCCATGACCCGGCGCCGTTTGACCGTGCCATGGCGGCCATGACCCTGGTGCAACTGTGCCGCATGGGCCTGTTCAGCCAGCCGGGGCAGTTCGCCGACAGTGACGGGCTGCGGCGCCAGGCCGGTATCGGCGAGCAGTACGCTCGCTGGTGGGCCACCAGCCTGGAAATGCTGCAACAGCAGGGACTGCTGGAGCGCCGTGGCACGCAGGTCGCACTGACCGCGCCGGTGGATCTGCAGGCACTGGAGCAGCACTGGTGCCAGCTCAGGGATCAGTTGCTCGCCGAGCCACAACGCAAGGCCCAGGTGGAGCTGGTCGATGCTTGCCTGCAACAGCTGCCGGCGATACTCGGCGCACGGACCCAGGCCACCGACGTGATGTTCCCCCAGGGTTCGATGCACAAAGTCGAAGGGGTTTATCGTCACAACGCCTTGTCCGACTACTTCAACCAAGTGGTCGCCGGAGTGGTGCAACAGCACCTGGAGGGGCTGTCGATCCGTGAACCGCAACGGCAGATCCGCATTCTGGAAATCGGTGCGGGCACCGGCGGCACCAGTTCCATCGTGCTGCCGGCGCTGCAGCCCTGGCGCGAACGGATGGCCGAATATTGCTACAGCGACATCTCCCAGGCGTTCCTGATGTACGCCAGGAACACTTACGGTGCGGCCAACCCGTTTCTCACTTATCAGCTGTGGAACGTCGAACAGCCGCCGCAGGCCCAAGGCCTGGAACTGGGCGGCTATGACATCGTGATTGCCGCCAATGTGCTGCACGCCACCGGCAGCATTCGTCGCACCCTGGCCCATGCCGCGGCATTGCTGCGGCGCGACGGCATCGTGCTGCTCAATGAAATCAGTGACCGGTCGCTGTTCGCTCACCTGACGTTCGGCTTGCTCAAGGGCTGGTGGCTGTACGAAGACCCCGAACTGCGAATCCCCGGCACCCCGGCCCTGTACCCGCAGAGCTGGGCCCGGGTGCTGGGCGAGAGCGGTTTCCACAGCGTGGCCTTTCCAGCGCAATGCGCCCACGGCCTTGGCCAGCAGATCGTCGTGGCGCAGCGCAACGGCGTGGCCCCTGCGGCGCTGTTCGTGCCCGACGAAAAGCCCCAGCGCCAGCCCCAACCTGTGCCGCTTGCCACACGGCCACTGGCAGCGACTGTCGCCTCCGAGCCCCTGCCATCGGCGCCTGCGGCCAATGGCGGCGGCCGCGGGGCGCTGACCGCGTTGGCGCTGGACGGCCTGGCCAAGACCCTGCAGCTGGAACCGGGGCGGATTCAGGTGGATCAGCCGTTTGCCGACTACGGCATCGATTCGATCCTGGGCGTGAGCTTTGTCAGCCACATCGGCGCGGCCCTGGGCATCGAGCTCAACACCGCCTTGCTGTTCGACTACCCATCGCTGGAGAGCCTGGTGGATTACCTGCTCGCTCAATACCCGGCGCAGTGCGCGGCCTTGGGCGGTGATGCCGCGCCAGCGGCGGCAACCGAACCGGCGCCATCGGTGGGGCAACTGGAAGCGGCCTTTCTCTGCGGTGAACTGGCCATCGATGAATTGCTGCAACTCGTCAACCACAGCACTAGCGCACACCACGACGCAGCCCAGGCTACGGCCGGTAAAGGACAATCATGAGCAGCCAAGCATTTCACTCCATCATCGCCCGGCTGCAACAGCGCCAGATCAGCGCTGAACAGGCCCGGCAACTGCTGCAACAGCTCAAGGCCAGCGCCGAAACCAGCACCGAGGCCCGCGCCGAAACACCACCGGCGGTGCCGCCGCAGCTGCACGACGACATTGCCGTGATCGGCATGTCGGGGCAGTTTCCCGGCGCCGAGAACGTCGAACGCTTCTGGCACAACCTGAGCACCGGCGCCGATGGCGTGGTCGAGTTGGGCGAGCGTTACCTGGACCTGCAACGCAGCTATTCGGCCGAGCGCCAGCCCGGCAAGACCTACTGCAAATGGGGCGGTGTGCTGGCCGAGCGCGACGACTTCGATCCGCTGTTCTTCAACATCTCGCCCCGGGATGCGGAGTCGATGAACCCCCATCAGCGGCTGATCCTGCAGGAAAGCTGGAAGGCCCTGGAAGACGCCGGCTACAACCCGAAAAGTTTTCGCGACCAGGCGGTGGGCATCTTTGTCGGGGCGGAGCCGACCGGCTATTTCCACGAAACCTTCATCGGCGCCTCCGACGCGATCATTGCCTCGCGGCTGTCCTACTTCCTGGATTTCAAGGGGCCGGCGCTGGTGGTCAACACCGGTTGCTCATCCTCGGCCACGGCCATCCACCTGGCCTGTGAAAGCCTGCGCAACCAGCAAGCCGATCTGGCCCTGGCCGGAGGGGTCTTCGCCACCCTGGGCGAACCTGGGCTGATCAGCCTGGCGCAAATGGACATGCTTTCGCCCACCGGGCGCTGCCATACCTTCGATCAGCGCAGCGACGGCATTGTGCTGTCCGAGGCGGTGGGCATGGTGACCCTCAAGCGTCTTTCCCAGGCCCTGGCCGATGGCGACCCGATCTACGGGGTGATTTGCGCCTCGGGGATGAACCAGGACGGTGCCAGCAACGGCATAACCGCCCCCAGTGGCCAGGCCCAGGAGCGCTTGATCAGCGAGCTGTATCGGCGTTTTGCCATCGATCCCCGGCAGATCAGCTACGTCGAGGCCCATGGCACCGGCACGCCCCTGGGTGATCCGGTGGAGGTCAATGCCCTGGTCCGGGCGTTCCGTCAGTTCACCACCGACACCGGCTATTGCGCCCTGGGCAGCGCCAAGGCGCACATCGGCCATGCGTCGGCGGCGGCCGGGGTGGTCAGCCTGATCAAGATCCTGCTGTCGATGAAGCATGGCCAGTTGCCGGGGCTGCTGAATTTCCAGCAGCTCAACCCGCGGATCGAACTGGCGGGCTCGGCGTTCCATATCCACCCCGAGCCCCGGGAATGGCTGGCCGAGGCGCCGAAAATGGCGGCGCTCAACTCCTTTGGCCACAGCGGCACCAACGTGCACATGGTCATCCGACAAGCCCCGGAGCCTGCGGCCGCGCCGCTCAGCCACGAGCCGCGCCTGTGCCTGCTGCCGTTGTCGGCACGCACCGCCGACAGCCTCAAACGCTATGCCCGGCGTGTGCGCCAGGCCCTGCGAGATCCGGCGCTGCGCCTGGTGGATCTGGCGTACACCTTGCAAACCGGGCGGCAGGCCCAGGCCCATCGCTTGATCATCCTCTGCTCGGACAAGGAGCAACTGCGCCAGCAACTCAATGACTGGCTGGACGGCCACGCCTCCCGCGACGTCTATTGCGGGCAGATCGACACCGCAGAGGGGGGCGACATCGAGCTGCCGGACAGCGCCGAGCCACAGCGCCTGCAAGCCCTGGCTCAAGCCTGGGCCGCGGGAGGCAAGCTCGACTGGGACAGCTTCAATCGCCAACACCGGGGCGACGCCCGCCGAGTGCACGTGCCGGTCTATCCCTTTGCCCGGCAGAACTTCTGGATAGCGCCGGCGCAACGGGGCGCGGCGGCGGGCACGGTCAGCGCCGAAGGCTCTTGCGGCCCGCGCCAGTTGCATCCATTCCTGGCGCGCAACACCTCGGACCTGCAGCGTCAGCGCTTTACCAGCCGCTTTGATGGCGAGGAGTTTTTCCTCAAGCAGCACGTGGTGGGCGGGCAACGGATTTTCCCCGGTGTCGCCCATCTGGAAATGGCCCGGGCGGCGGTGGCGATGGCCACGCCAGGGCAACAGCCAACCCTGACTCAGGTGGTGTGGCTGCGGCCCTTGATCGTCGGCGCCCAGCCGCGCCAGGTGGATATCGAACTGATCCAGGATGAGGACGGGGCGATCCGCTTCGAGATCTCCAGCCGCGAACTCGATCCGCTCACCGGACAAGACACTGCAGAGGCGTTGCTGCACAGCCAGGGCCTGGCCGCTTTCACTTCGCCGCCTG
The DNA here is from genome assembly GCF_026016285.1 of Pseudomonas sp. B21-059. Taxonomy (NCBI): domain Bacteria; kingdom Pseudomonadati; phylum Pseudomonadota; class Gammaproteobacteria; order Pseudomonadales; family Pseudomonadaceae; genus Pseudomonas; species Pseudomonas sp. B21-059. The sequence continues at coordinate 3,389,355 of NZ_CP087201.1, forward strand.
CCCGGCAGGTGGATCTGGCGGCGCTCAAGGCGCGGATGAACGGCGGCCAGTTGAGCGCCGAGCAGTGTTACGAGGCCTACCGGGCCATGAGCTTTGCCCACGGCCCGGCTTATCAGGGCCTGGAGTCGGTGCACCTCGGGCAGGGTGAAGTGCTGGCACAACTGCGATTGCCCGCCTGTCAGCGCGATGGCCTTGAGGACTATGTGCTGCATCCGTCGCTCATGGACTCGGCGCTGCAAGCGGCCATCGCCCTGAGTCTGGGGGCCGACGTGGTGCTGAGTGAGGACCAGCGGCAACACTTGCCGCCGTTGACCCGACCAACCCTGCCGTTTGCCCTGGAAGGCTTGCAGATTCTGCAACCCTGCAGCGAACGGATGTGGGCTCGGGTCAGCTACGCCGAGCGCCGCGACGATCAGCAGGCCGATAGCGGCTTGCAGCGTTTGAACATCGAGCTGTTCGATGCCCAAGGCACGCTCTGCGTCTTGATGCAGGGCTTTACTTCACGGGTGCTGAGCGCCCCGAGCGAAGCACCAGGCGCCGAGCCTGAGTTGCTGGAAACCCTGTTGTTCCAGCCCCAATGGCTGGAGCAGGCGGCTCCGACGCTGCCCGCGCCGAGCCTTGGCCAGCGCCTGATCCTGCTCAGTGGCTTTGATCCGCAGTTGGCCGCCCAGGTGCAGCAGCAACTGAGCACCCAGGACGGCGCTTGCCAGTGCACGGTGCTGGAGGCTCCCGATCAGGACTGCGCGGTGGACTATCAACAGCTGGCCCTGGCACTGTTGCAGCAGATCCGCGGGCTGCTGGCCGGCGGTGGCGGACGCCGCTTGCTCCAGCTGGCGGTGCATAACCCGCGCGGCGAGCGGATGAGCGGCGGGCTGGCGGCAATGCTGCGCAGCTTGCAGCTGGAGGCGCCGCAGGTGCGCGGCCAGCTGATCGAGCTGGATCAACCATCGTCACTGGCACAACGGCTGGCGGAAAATATCGCCGCCGGCGATGTCGCCATCCGCTACCGGGAAGGCCGGCGCCAGGTTCAGTGCTGGCGGCCGTGCCCGCCGGTCGACCTGGCGATCGACGCGCCGTGGAAGGACCGCGGGGTGTACCTGATTACCGGTGGCCTCGGCGGCCTCGGCCGGCTGTTTGCTCAGGCCATCGCTGCCCGTGTCAGCGACGCCACGCTGATTCTCACCGGCCGCTCGGCATTGGCCGCAAACGGCTTGGCTGGGATTGATGCGGGCCGCAACCGGGTTCACTACCAGTCGCTGGATGTCAGCGACGCCCAGGCGGTACAGCGGTTGATCGACGGGATTGTCGCCGAGCACCACGGCCTCGACGGCGTGCTGCACTGCGCCGGGGTGATCCGCGACAGCCTGCTGATCAACAAGCAGGATGACGAACTGCGCCAGGTGCTGGCGGCCAAGGTCGCCGGCAGCCGCAACCTGGACCTTGCCACCGCTGGGTTGGCGCTGGATTTCTGGATCTGCTTTTCCTCCGGGACCGGTGTCGTCGGCAACGTCGGCCAGGCGGACTACGCGGCCGCCAACGCCTTTGTCGATCACTACGCCGCGTACCGCCAACAGCTCACCGTCCAGGGCCTGCGCCAGGGCCAGAGCCTGGCGATCAACTGGCCGTTGTGGAAAGACGGCGGCATGCAGGTCGATGCCGCCACCGCGCAGCACATGGCCCAAAGCACCGGCATGGTGGCCATGCCGAGCAACGCCGGGATTCATGCCTTGCGCCAGTGCGTGGCGCTGGCCTTGCCCCAGGTGCTGGTGATGCACGGGCGGCGCGAGCCGATGACCGCGCTGGTCAACGCGGCCACCGCCGCGGCACTGCCGGAGCCGCAGCCACAAGCGCTCTCAGCGCAGTCGGCATCGTTGTCGGCAGCAACGCAGCCGGCGGCGCCGCTGACTGAAGCCTTGCAGCGGGCGCTGATCGAACAGGTGTCGGCGCAGATGAAGATTCCCGCTGGCGATATCCGTCTGGATGTCGAGTTCAGCCAATACGGCTTCGACTCGATCAGCCTGACCACCCTGGCCAATACCCTGAAACAGCAATGGCGACTCAACCTGGCGCCGACGATCTTTTTCGAACACGCCACGGTCGGTCGTTTCTGCGCGTACCTGGAGCGCGAGCACCAGGCGGCGCTGGCTCCACGATTCGCGCCGCAGGCCAGCGCAGCGCCAGCCGCCGCGGCCCAGCCCCGGCAGCAAGCGCTGCCAACGGCGGCCCCGGGGCCAGGGGACGGCGTCAGCGGAGTCAGGCAAACGCCACCAGCAAACCGCATCGATGACGAGATCGCGGTGATCGGTATCAGTGGCCGCTTTCCCATGGCCGAGGACGTCGAGCAGTTTTTCCATAACCTCAAGGACGGGCGCGACTGCATCAGCGAGATTCCCGCCAACCGTTGGGACTGGCGCGAGTACTACGGCGATCCCCATCGCGAAGTCGACAAGACCAACGTCAAGTGGGGCGGTTTCATCCACGGCGTCGATCACTTCGACCCGCTGTTCTTCGCCATTTCGCCACGGGAAGCGCAGTTGATGGACCCGCAGCAGCGGCTGCTGATGACCTATGTCTGGCTGGCCATTGAAGACGCGGGCTACGCCAGCGCCGATCTGGCGGGCAGTGACACCGGGATTTTCGTCGGCACCGGCGTGACCGGCTACAGCAGCCTGATTGCCAAGGCCGGGATACCGGTGGAGGGCTACAGCGCCACGGCGATGGTGCCGTCGGTCGGCCCCAACCGCATGAGCTTCCTGCTGGATTTTCACGGCCCGAGCGAGCCCGTGGAAACCGCCTGTTCCTCGTCCCTGGTGGCGATCCACCGCGCCGTTCAGGCGATCCACAGTGGCGACTGCGCCATGGCGGTGGTCGGTGGGGTCAATACCCTGATCGCCCCCGAGGCGCAAATCAGCTTCAGCAAGGCCGGGATGTTGGCCCTGGACGGGCGCAGCAAGACCTTTTCGGCCCAGGCCAACGGCTATGCCCGTGGCGAAGGCGTGGGGATGATCGTGCTGAAAAAACGGGCCCAGGCCGAGGCCGATGGCGACAATATCTACGCGCTGATCCGCAGCACCGCGGAAAACCACGGCGGCAAGGCCAACTCACTGACGGCGCCCAACCCGCGGGCCCAGGCCGAGCTGTTGAAGTCGGCCTACCGCAAGGCCGGCGTCGATCCGCGCAGCGTCGGCTACATCGAGGCCCATGGCACCGGCACCGAGTTGGGCGACCCGATTGAAATCAACGGCCTGAAAATGGCCTTCCGCGAACTCAACCAAGAGCTGGGCAACGAGGCGTTGGCGCAGGGCTACTGCGGCGTAGGCTCGGTGAAGTCGAACATGGGGCACCTGGAGCTGGCGGCCGGGATCGCCGGGGTGATCAAGGTGCTGTTGCAACTCAAGCACAAGACCCTGTTCAAGAGCCTGCATTGTGAACAGCTCAACCCTTACATCGAACTCGACAACAGCCCGTTTTACGTGGTGCAGCACAATCGTCCATGGGCAGCCATCCAGGACCGCCAGGGCAACCAACTGCCGCGGCGGGCGGGGGTCAGCTCCTTCGGTTTTGGCGGTGCCAATGCCCATGTATTGCTGGAGGAGTACCGCGCACCGCAGGTGGAGCGCCCGCTGCTGGCAACCGGCGCGCGAGCGTTTGTGCTGTCGGCCAGAACCCCGGAGCGGCTGCGTGAGGCTGCCCGTCGCCTGGCGGCGTTCATCGCCGCACGAGCGCATCAGGACCCGCTCGAAAGCCAGGCCTACCTCGATGATCTGGCTTATACCCTGCAAGTGGGCCGCGACGCGATGCAGGAGCGGGTGGCGCTGTTGAGCGATTCCCTGAGCGATCTGCAACGCCAGCTCGATGACTTTGCGGCGACCGGCAAAGCCATGTATCGCGGCGTATCCGAGAGCGACAACCCGGCGCTGGCACTGTTTCGCCAGGACGAGGACATGGCTGGTGCACTGGCGGCCTGGATCGACAAACGCAAGTACCCCAAGTTGCTGGAGCTGTGGGTGCAGGGCCTGCAGATCGACTGGCGTCAGCTCTATCCAAGCAATCACCCGCTGCGGCGCCTGAGCCTGCCGGGCTATCCCTTCGCCCAGGAGCGCCACTGGGTCACAGACCTGGCCGGCGCTGCAGTGCCCGGCCGTGGGGCGCCGGCGGCGTGGCTGCACCCGATGCTTGAGCGCAACACCTCGGACTTCTATCAGCAGCGTTTCAGCAGCCGCTGGCAGGGCGACGAGGGCTGGTTCGTCGACCATCGGGTCAACCAGTGCAACACCATGCCCGGCGTCGGCTATCTGGAAATGGCCCGGGCCGCCGTGGTGCGCTCGCTGGATCGGCAGGCAGCGCAAAGCGGCACGCTGCAATTGAACAACGTCGTCTGGTTGACGCCCTATACGCCGACACCGGAGCGCAGCGAGCTGCATGTCGCACTGACACTGGAGCAGCACAAGATCGACTTCAGGATTTACTCGGACGCCGAGGGCGGGGTGCTTGAACACTGCAAGGGCAGTGCCCAGGTGATTGCCGCCGCCGAGGTGCCGGCGCTGGATCTGGCCACACTGTGCGCGGCGCCCTGGCAGCGCAGCCTGGAGGCGCACGAACTGTATCCGCTGTTTGCGGCGATGGGCATTGACTACGGCCCTGGCCATCGCGGTGTGTCCCAGCTGTGGTTGGGCGAGGGCAGGGTGCTGGCCCGCCTGGAGCTGGCGGCAGAGGGTTTTGCGGGGGATTGGGTGTTGCATCCGGGCATGCTCGATTCGGCGGTCCAGGCCTCCATCGGTCTGTTGCAAGACCACCAGGGCACAGGCCAGACGCTGCTGCCTTTCGCCCTTGAGCAAGTGCAGGTGTTTGCCCGGTGCCAAGCGCAGATGTGGGCACTGATCAGCCTCGACAGCCGCCACCCGGGCAGCGCGGTGCAGCGGATCGACATCCAACTGTGCGACGCCCAGGGCCAGGTGGCCGTGGCGCTGCGCGGTTTCAGTTCCCGGCCCATGCGTGATGGCCGCGGACAGCCGCTGGCGCAGGACAGCGAGCCGGTGCTGCCGGCGGGCTTGAGCCTGCTGGCCCCGCAATGGCTGATCGCCGACAGCCCGGCCAAGGTGATGCAAGCCTTGCCGACGCTGGCCATTGGTGCGTCCAGTGATCAGCGCGACTGGCTGGCCGGGTTGCACCCACAGATCCAGTTCGTGCCGACCCAGGCGTCCACCCTTGAGGCGCTCAGTGCTCAACTGGCCGCTTGTGCACCGTTCCAGCGCCTGATCTGGCTGGCTCCGGCGCAGCAGAGCACGCTGATGCTGTTCCGCTTGATCAAGGCCCTGCTGCAGTCGGGGTTTGCGCAACAGGCCTTGCAGCTGCAACTGATCTTCAACACCAGTGTTGCCGTGCACCCTGATGAACCCCTGGCGCCGGAACAGGCCGCCTGCCACGGGCTGGCCGGGTCCCTGGCCAAGGAGCAAACGCTGTGGCGGGTGGAACTGATGGACCTGCCGGCCCACGGCCAGGCACTGCCACAGACGCTGCCCGAGCCCGAAGTGGCCGGGGAATGCCTGGCCTGGCGTGACGGCGAATGGTTCTGCCAACGCTTGCTGCCACTGGCCGAGCGCGAGCCGGCCGAAGCGGGCGCCGTGCAGTACCGCGAAGGCGGCGTGTATGTGGTGATCGGCGGCGCCGGAGGCATTGGCCAAGTGTGGACCCGGCATCTGATCAGCCATTGGCGGGCCCGGGTGGTCTGGCTCGGCCGCCGCACCGCTGACGACAGGATCAAGCACTCATTGGAGCAACTGGCACGGTTGGCCCGGCAACACAACGCCGCGCCGCCGCTGTACATCCAGGCCGACGCCACGGACATCGGGCAATTGACCCAGGCCCGGCAGCATGTGCTCGAGGCCTGCGGGCCGATCAATGGCTGGGTGCATTCGGCCCTGGTACTGGACGATGGACGTCTGGCGCAGATGGACGAAGCGCAGTTCAGCGCGGTGTTCGATGCCAAGCGCCTGAGCAGCAGCGCCCTGGCGCAGGTCTGTGCCGCGGCGGACAACCCGGCGCTGGATTTCGTGCTGTTTTTCTCATCCATGATCGCCTTCAGCCGCGCTGCCGGTCAGAGCAACTACGCCGCCGGCTGCGCCTTTACCGATGCCTTGGCAGCCCAGCTCAGGCAGCGCGGCAGCTGCCCGGTCAAGGTCATCAACTGGGGTTATTGGGGTTCCGTGGGGGTGGTGGCCGATCCGGGCTACCGGGCGCTCATGACCGCCCAGGGCCTGGGTTCCATCGAACCCCAGGAAGGCATGGCGGCGCTGCAGCGGTTGCTGGCCAGCCCCTTGCCGCAATTGGGGCTGGTCAAGTTGCTGGAGCCCCGGGCGATTGCCGGCATCAACGGCCACTGGCAGCTCGATTGCTACCCGGCGCAAGCCGTACTGGCGGGCGCCGACTGGGTGCAGGTTGCCCAGGGCGCAGGCCCGGCGCCGCAACCTCATCCGGCGGCCAACGAGATGAACCGGCTGTTGCTGGCTCATATCTTCGCCTGCCTCGGCGCCCTGGCCGCCGGCGGGCCGCTGACCGAGCAACGGATCGCCGCCGATCCGGCGGTGGCGGCCAATCTGCGGGCCCAGCCGTTCTATCGCCGCTGGCTGCGCGAAAGTCTGGATTGGTTAGTGCAAAACGCTGATATCGATGAGCAGGGGCGGTTGTTGTCGGCCCTGCCTGATCAGGCGGCGTTGGCCGCGCAATGGCAGCTGGCCAGTGAACAATGGTGCCAAGACGCCGACCTGCAGGCGCAAGTGCAACTGCTGCAGACCTTTGTCCGGGCATTGCCGGGCATTCTGCGCGGTGAGCAGTTGGCTACCGCAGTGATGTTCCCCAATGGCTCGATGGACCTGGTGGAGGGCATCTACAAAAACAATCGGGTCTGCGATTACTTCAATGCCGTGCTGGGCCAGGTGGTCGTCGACGTCGCCCGCCGTCAGGCCGCTAACGGCCAGCCGCTGCGGATTCTGGAAATCGGCGCCGGCACCGGCGGCACCACTGCGGGGCTGATAAACAGCCTGGGCCCGTGGCAGCAGGGCATTGCCGAATACTGCTACACCGACCTGTCCCAGGCGTTCCTGAACCATGCCCAAACGCATTTCGCGCCCCGGGCGCCTTACCTGCGCACGGCGATTTTCGATGTGGGCAAACCCTGCGCCGAGCAAGGCATCCGCCTGCAGCACTATGACCTGGTGATCGCCACCAATGTGCTGCACGCCACCCCTGACCTGCGGCGCACCCTGCAAAACGCCAAGACCGCGCTGCGCCGGGGCGGGCTGCTGGTGCTCAATGAAATCAGCGACCGTTCGCTGTTCACCCACCTGACCTTCGGCCTGCTCGAAGGCTGGTGGCTGCACAACGACACCGCGCTGCGCATTCCCGGCTGCCCTGGTGTGTACCCCGAGCGTTGGCGGCAACTGCTGCTGGGCCAAGGTTTTGAGGACCTTGCCTTTCCGGCCTCGGCCAGCCATTCCCTGGGCCAGCAGATCATCGTTGCCGCCAGCGATGGCGTGGTCTGCCTGCCGGCCCGGGTCGACGTCGCGCCGCTGCCGGTCGCGCCCCAGGCGCCAAACCCCGGCCCCGAGGCCGAGATGGAAGAAGAGGTACTGGCCGGACACTGCCGGCAACTGATCACCGAGGTGCTGGCCAAGCTGGTGAACATGGCGCCCGAGCGTTTGCAGCGCGACACCGCGTTTGATCGCTATGGCATCGATTCCATCCTGCAGATCAGCCTGATCCAGGCGCTGGAAAAAAGCGCCGGCGAGCTGTCGCGCACCCTCTTGTTCGAACACAACACCATCAATCAGCTGACCCGCTACCTGGTGGCCGAACACCGGCCGGCGCTGACCCGTCATTTTGCCCCGCAACTGGCCGAACGCCCGGCACCGCTAGCACCGGCCGAGGCGCCGCTGCCGGCCCGTGGTCACACCCAGCTGCGGCCCGCGCCGCATACCTCAGGCAGGGTCGAGCCTCGGGCTGCGAGCCGCGACATCGCGATTATCGGGGTCAATGGGCGCTATCCGATGGCGGGTGATCTGGACGCGTTCTGGGACAACCTGCGCAACGGTCGCGACTGTATCAGCGAGGCCGGCGGCCAGCGTTGGTCAGCGGCCTTGAACGGCGACCAACGCTACTACGGCGGCTTCCTGGACCAGGTCGAGGCCTTTGATCACCAGCTGTTCGCGATTTCCGACGCCGAGGCGCAGCACTGCTCGCCGCCGCTGCGGCAGATGCTCGAAGTGGCCTGGCTGACCTTCGAGAGCGCCGGTTACAACAGCGATGCCCTGGCCCGGTTCCAGCAGGACGACACGCAGGCCATCGGAGTGTTCATCGGCTCGATGTACAACCCTTCCTCGCTGCGCGAGGACCCAGCTGCACAGGCGGCGATCAAGGCCAATGTCACCGACTGGCAGCTGCCCAACCGGATTTCCCACGCGTTCGATCTCAAGGGTCCGAGCCTGGCGGTCAACAGCGCATGCGCCAGTTCCATGTCGGCGATTCATCTGGCTTGCCAGAGTCTGTTGCAGGGCGAATGCGCGATGGCCATGGCCGGTGGCGTCAACCTGATCCTCGACCCGTCCCGCTACCAGACCCTCAAGCTGGCCAAGCTGCTGGGCAGTGGGCAATCGAGTCGCGGCTTTGGCCAGAGCGACGGCATGCTGCCGGGGGAGGGAGCCGGCGCCGTGCTGCTCAAACCATTGGCAGCGGCCGTGGCCGATGGCGACCGAATCCATGGGGTGATCAAGAGCACTGGCCTCAATCATGGTGGCGGCAAGCTGCAGTACTCGGCCCCCAATACCCGCCAGCAAGCCCGCCTGATCGCCCAGACCATCCAGCGCGCAGGCTTGCAGCCGGCGCAGATCAACTACGTGGAAGCGGCGGCCAATGGTTCGGAACTCGGCGACCCGATTGAAGTGGCAGCGTTGAAAAAAGTCTTTGCCGAACTGGCGCCGGGCAGCTGCGCGCTGGGCACGCTGAAGTCGAACATCGGTCACCTTGAGGCCGCCTCGGGGATCTCCCAGCTGACCAAGGTGCTGCTGCAACTGCAGCATCAAATGTTGGCGCCCTCGATCAATGCCGAGCCGCTGAACCCGCATATCCGTCTGGACGGCAGCGCCTTTTACCTGCAACAGCAGGCGTCGTCCTGGGCCACGGATGACAGCGGCCAGCCGCGCCGCTGCCTGATCAACTCCTTTGGCGCAGGCGGCACCTACGCCAGCCTGGTGCTGGAGGAGTATCAGCCAGCGCGACCAGCACTGAGCCCCATGCCCGGCGAGCAACTGCTGATCGTCGCCGCAGCCAGCCGGGGCAGCCTCTTGGCCTATCTGAACAAACTTCAGGGATTAATCGATGGGAATCGGCCTATCGATCTGTCAGATCTGGCCTACAGTTTAGCCCTGCGCGAACAGCGTCTGGCCCATCGCGCCGCCTTGGTGGTGGATGACTGCCAGCAATTGCGGGCACGCCTGACATTGTTGTTGGCCGGCACGCCGGATAACGGCTGCTGGCTGTCACCGCTGGATGGCATTGAAGAGGCTGAGCCGCAAATCGCCAGCGGATCACTGGCGCAAAAGGGCGAGGCCTGGTGTCGCGGTGCCGAACTGGATACTTCGGCGCTGTTTCCCCAGGGCGGCAATCGAATGCAACTGCCCGGTTATGAGTTTGAGCATCCACCGGCGCCGCCCCAGTCGGCCACGGCGCCCCGCGCGTTGTTCTCCAGTGATCTGTACCGGCGCATCAGCGGCGGTGAGCTGGACGCAGCGCAGTTTGCCCAGTTGCTCACCGGCACCACCAATGAACAGGGAAGGTTATGAGCCAGATTGAAGACACCACCGTACCCGCGCAGAGCACGGCCGACGCTGCCCAGCCGCGGCTCAAGGCTGCCCGGCCACTGGCGGCCAACATCAAGATCAAGGACGGATTCCCGGTGATGCCCGGCAAGATCCCCTTGCTCGGGCACGTGCACAAGATTGGCAAGGACGCCCTCGGCGAGTTGCGTCAGGCCGAGGCCGCGTGCGGGCCGATGTTCTGGACCTATTTCGGCAGCCAGTTGCCGGTGCTGCAAATCGTCGACGAGGCGGGGCTGGCGATCCTGCAGAACAAGTACACCGACAACTCATTCCTGCGTGAACAGATGCCGGTGATTACCGGCGAGGCGATGAACGCCTTCGATGGCCCGCGCCACCGCAATGCACGCAAGGCCAGCACCGATGCCTTCACCCCCAAGGGCCTGACCCGCGCCAAGGTGGGCCAGTTCATCGTGGAAACCATCGATCAGCGGCTCAAGCACTGGAGCCGGGAAAACCAGCTGGCGATTTTTCCCCAGACCAAGGACATCGCCCTGGAAGTGGTATTCCGGATTCTGGGGATTGCAACCCACGAGCTGGAGTTGTGGCGTCACCAGTACGAGGAGTTCTTCCTCGGCATGATTCCGTTGAAGATCAATCTGCCCGGTTTTCCGGCGTGGCGCTGTCGCAAGGCGCGGGGCTGGCTGGAGCAGCGAGTGGCGCAGATTGTCGCCACCACACGGGCCAACAATGACCACGACAGCCTGGTGGGGGCGATGATCCTGGGCCGCGATGAGCAGGGCAACGGCCTGTCCGAAGTCGAACTGGTGCACAACATTCTCGGGCTGGGGTTTGCCGGCTCGGAAACCACCGCGGCGGTGATGGCCTGGTCGGCGCTGATGCTGTCGCAGCATCCGGATGTCTGGCAGCAGCTGTGCGAGCAGGTCGCCGGGCTGGAAAGCCTGCCGGTGACCCACGAGGAACTGGTCAGGCAAGTGCCGCTGGCTGAAGGGATATTCCGTGAAACCATGCGCCTGTACCCGCCGGCGCCCTTTGAAATGCGCAAGGTGCACACCGAGTTCGAGTTGCTCGGGCAGAGGATTCCCGCCGGGGTCATGGCCGGGGTCAGCCTGCTGCACGTTTCCCGCAATCCCGAACGCTACCCGGACCCTGACAGCTGGCGACCGGAGCGTTGGCTGGGCCTGGACCGTGCGCTGAATCAGGTGGAAACCTGCCAGTTCGGCGGCGGCCCCCATGCCTGCCTCGGGCGCCATGTGGCGGCGCTGGAGATCACCCTGTTTATCGCCATGCTGGCCCGGGAGCTGGGGCCCAAGGGCAACGTGCCGCGCCTGGTGGGCAAGATGCCGCCGCCGGCCTACCTGCCGTTCCTGCGGCCCTCGAACAAAGCCTTCCTCGACTTCAGCGGCGCCTGAGGCGGCAAGGCGCAGAGTCGATTTCGTATTGCGAGCACTATCAGAACCAAGGATTGGAGAGAGCAGTGGACAGTAAAATCAGGGTTCTGCATGGCAAGATCCAACGGCAGGAAATCAGCGTCGAACAAGCGGCGCTGGAGTTCGAAAGGCTAAGGGCCCAGGCGCTGCAAGAGCCGGCGCCACGACGGATCGAAGCGCCACCGGCCAATGCCGAGCTCAGCGCCGCCGCCGTGTATCACTACGATGAACCGTGCCTGCGCGATCACCAGTTCAATCACCAGCAGATACTCCTGGGGCTGACCTACGCCAGCCTGGCACTGGAGCACGGGCTGGGCCAGCTCAGCGAGGGCCAGGCGCTGCAGTTGCAGAGGCTGACGTTTGCCGCGCCCATGGCCCTGGCCGCAGGCGAACAGCTTGAAGTGGCGATCCGTGCCGGGCAGCCCGGGTTCGAGGCCGTGTGCCGGCGTACGCCGCTGGAGCCCTGGCAGGTGGTGGCCAGTGGCGAATTGTTGGCGGTCGCGGCGGCGTCCCTGCCAATGAGCTCCCCGTCAGTGTCGCCAGCTGAGCTGCGCGCCGGCATGACCGCGGTGGAACTGGAGTCGATCTACCGGATCAGCGAGCAACTGCACATTGGCCAGAGCTATCGCACCCTGCAAGCGCTCTACCTGCAAGCCAACGGCCGTGAGGCGGTGTCGCGGGTGCTGCTCAAGGATGAGCGCCACTACGCCTTGCATCCATTGCTGATCAACAGCGCCTTCATGACCCTCATTCCCCTGTTGGCCGCGGAGCAACTGGCCAGTCATTACATTCCCCTGGGGATCAAGTCCCTGACGTTTCATCGGCGCCAGGCCCCGGCCAGCGGTTGGATTCATGCCCGTTTGCTGAAGAACTCCGGCGAACTGCTGTTGTTCGACGCTGACTTGTACAGCGACGACGGCGCATTGATTGCCCAGTTCAAGGGCTGCTCGCTCAAGCGCCTGCGCAGTGCCGGCCTGGTTGCCCCTGAAGCGCCGCACCGGACCGGCAGCGCCGCCGCGGTGGAAGACTATCTGCTGGCTCAGTTGCACGGCATTGGCGCGAGCCAGGTGGGCAAGCAGCAACGCCTGCGTAACCTGATGGACCTGGGCCTCGAATCCGTGCAACTGGTGCAGTTGGCGCAGTGCATCGCCAGCGCGGCGCAGATCGAACTGGAAGCCACGGTGTTCTTTGAGTACCCGAGCCTCGCCGAGCTGGCGACGTTTCTCTGGCAGGAACACCCCACGGCGTTCATCAGGCTGCTGGGGGAGCAGAGCGGGGCGGCGGTGCCAGTGCAGGTCGACTGGCCAGCCCAGCCTGTGACGGGGCCCGAGGTGATCAGCCAAACCCAGGCCACGCCCCAGGCGGGCAAGCTGCCCCAGAGCGATATCGCCATCATCGGCCTGCACGGGCAGTTCGCCGAAGCCGGGGATCTGGATCAGTTCTGGCGCAACCTCTGGCAGGACCTGGAGCTGATCAAGCCGGTGCCGGCGGATCACTGGGACATCGAGCCCTGGTTCGACGCCGATCCCGAGGCTCAGGACCGGACCTATTCGCGCTGGGGCAGCTTCATCGCCGACGTCGACAAGTTCGACGCCGGCTTTTTCAACCTGTCGCGCCGCGAAGCCCAGTGGATGGACCCGCAAGTGCGGCTGCTGCTGCAGAGCGCCTACACCTGCGCCGAGCATGCCGGGGTGATTGCGGGGCTGCGCGGCAGCAACACCGGGGTGTTCATCGGCTCTTGCTTCAACGAATACATCGACAAGATCAGCGAACTGGGCCTGCCGATGGACCCGTACATCGCCACCGGCAGCGGCACCATCGCCGCCAACCGGATCTCGTTCTGGTTCGACTTCAAGGGCCCGAGCCTGATGTTCAACACCGCCTGCTCCTCGTCGCTGGTGGCGTTGCATGCCGCCTGCATGGCATTGCGCAACGGCGAGTGCGGGATGGCCTTGGTCGGCGGCAGCAACTTGCTGCTGTCGTCCTGGCACTATCGTTACTTTTCGGCGATCCGGGCGCTGTCGCCCACCGGCCGCTGCCACACCTTCGACGCGCGCGCCGATGGCTATGTGCCCGGTGAGTGCGTCGCCACGCTGTTGCTCAAGCCACTGGCACAGGCACTGGCCGATGGCGATCCGATCCATGGCGTGATCAAGGGCTCGGCGGCGCTGCATGGCGGCTACACCCCCTCGCTCACCGCGCCGAGCGTGGCCGGGGAGGAAAACGTCATCGTCCAGGCCTGGCAGAACGCCGCGATCGATCCGCGCACCCTGAGTTACATCGAGGCCCACGGCACCGGCACCCGGCTCGGCGACCCGATCGAGATCAACGCGCTCAAGCGCGCCTTTGCCCGCTACACCAACGACCGGGGTTTCTGCCATATCGGTTCAGTGAAGGCCAACATCGGCCATACCGAGGGCGCCGCCGGCATTGCCGGGGTGCTCAAGGTGCTGCTGCAGATGAAACACAAGAAGCTGCCGGCACTGGGGCATTTCCAGCAGCACAACCCCCATATCAAGCTCGAAGACTCGCCGCTGCTGATCGACACACAGGGCTGCGACTGGCCGGAACAAGCCACGCCGCGGCGCGCGGGCGTCAGTTCATTCGGTTTTTCCGGGACCAACGCCCATGCGGTGCTGGAGGAGTATCGCGAGCAACGCACGTTCGCCACGCACCAGGGGCAGACGGTGCTGGTGCCCTTGTCCGCGCGCAATGAACAGCGTCTGCAGCAGCAGGTGGCGCGCCTGCTCGACTACCTCAAGCAACACAGCCCTGACCTCGCCGCGCTGGCCTACACCCTGCAAACCGGGCGCGAAGCCATGGCGGCCCGGGCGATTTTCAGCGTGGATAGCCATGAGCAACTGCAACAGCAACTGCAAGCCTGGATCGATGGCCAGCGCGCCGACCCGCCAGCCGGGCCGCTGATGACCTGCGAACAGGCCCTGGCTGCGGCTGACTTGGGGCAACTGGCGGCGCTGTGGCTCGCGGGGGCAGGCACTGAAAACGGCATCGACTGGGCGCAGCTCTATGGCAGCGGACGCCGTCCCGCGCGCATCGGCCTGCCGGGCTATGCCTTTGCCAAAGACCGTTACTGGCTGGAAGCGCCGACGCCCAGCGGCACTACCGCGACGCCTGAGACCTCGCTGCTCACCTGTAGCGAACAGTGGCAGGACGTCGAGGAACCCAGCGGCGGCGCCGGGATCAAGCGGCTGATCTGCCTGTTGGCCGAGCCAGGACTGCGTCGGCAACTGGCCGATGAGGTCCAGGCCCTGAGCCCGGACACCGAGCTGCTGTTCGTCGCGCCCGGCCCGCTCAATGAGCGTGACCAGGAGGGCCATTACCGGGTGGCAGTGCATCACCCGCACCTGCTGCAGCAAGGGCTGCAGCAGGTGCTGGGCAGCGCCGTTGCGACCCGGGTCCTGTATCTGTGGGGCATGGATGATCGCCGCTGGATCAGCGACAGCAGCCCGATTGTCGCCTTGCTCAAGGCCATGGCTGTCACCGCGGCGCCGGTGGCGCGGCTGTTGCTGGCAGGCCGGGCCAGCAATGGCCTTGAGCGTTGTCACCTGGAGTCCTGGATCGGCATTGAACGCTCCCTGGGCAGCCTGATGGCGTGCGCCGTCGAGGTGGCCATCGACGTGCCCGGCGCGGGTGCCGACGAGCGTCGCTGGTTGCAGCGCCTGTGGCGGCAACTGAGCGGCCAGCCGACGGGCAGCCGGCTGTACCGCGACACGCGGTCCCAGCGCCCGGTCCTGATAGCGGCCCCCGTGGAAGCTGCCGCCGAGCCGCTGGCCCTGGACCCACTCAATACCCTGCTGATCACCGGCGGCCTCGGCGAGCTGGGCTTGTTGCTGGCGGGCGAGCTGTCGAACCGCGCACGACTGCGCACTGACGGTCAATTGCAGTTGTTGCTTAACGGTCGCTCGCCACTGTCGGCCACCACCCGGGCACGGATCGACGCACTGAGCCATGAGCACTGCCGGGTGTTCCATGTCCAGGCCGATTGCGCGGATCGCCCGGCGCTGACGGCGGCATTGGCCCCGGTACTGGCGCAGAGCGGGCCGATCGATGGCCTGATTCATGCAGCCGGTCTGCAGGCCAGTGGCAGTGTTCTGGCCAGTTCGCCAGAGGCATTCGCCGCAGTACTCAATGCCAAGATCGGGGCCACTCAGGTGCTGGATCAGGTGCTGGCGGAGCAACCCCTGGCGTTGATCTGTCATTTCTCCTCCAGCTCGGCGTTGCTGGGGGATATGGGTGCATGCAGCTACGCAATGGCCAACCGTTTCCAGCAGGCCTATGCCCATTACGTACAGCGTGGGCGTGCCCGGCGGGTGGTGGCGATCAACTGGCCGCTGTGGCGCGAGGGCGGCATGGCGCTGGGCGAGCGCGAGTCCACCGAGTTCTACCTCAAGTCCAGCGGCCAGCGCATGCTGGAAAGCGCCGAGGGCCTGGCATTGCTGCGCCAGATTATCGGCAGCGATATCTCGCAGGTCCTGGTCCTGGCAGGCCAACCGGCGCGCTTGCAACAGCTGCTGGAGGGGATCAATCAACCGACGGCCAAAGCCGCGGCTAGCCGCCCGGCAGCCGTTCTGCCACGCGCCCCGGCCCACAGTCGCCCCGAACTCAAGGGCTTGAGCCTGGAACAATCCCTGGCCTGGGACCTGCGGGAACTGGCAAGCCGGCCGCTGCAGGCCGAACGGCAGAGCCTGGGGGAGGAGTGCAACCTCGCCGATTTCGGTTTCGACTCCATCAGCCTGGCCGAATATGCCGGGCTGTTGAACCGTCACTTCGGCCTGACGTTGACCCCGGAAGTGTTTTTCAGCCATTCGACCCTGGCCAAACTCGCCGCGCACTTGCTGGCGCAGCACCGCCAGGCGGTTGAAGCCTGCTACCTGCACCCCGTGACCCGCGGCCCGCAAGCCGAGCCAGAAGCACAACCCGAAGCACAACCGGCGCCACTGACGAGCTCTCCCAGCGCCTCGGCCCCGGCCACCGAGGCCATGGCCATCATTGGCATCAGCGGCCGCTTTCCCGGTGCCCGCACAACCGATGAGTTGTGGCAGGTGCTGGCCGAGGGCCGTGACATGGTCAGCGAGATTCCGCCCGAGCGTTATGACTGGCGCGAGCATTATGGCGACCCCCGGGAAAACCCGACCAAGACCCGCTGCATCTGGATGGGCAGCGTGCCGGGGATCGACGAGTTCGATCCGCTGTTTTTCGAGATTTCACCCCGCGAAGCCACCCACCTCGACCCCAGGCAGCGCCTGCTGTTGCAGGAGTCCTGGAATGTCCTGGAGGACGCTGGCATCGGCCCGCGTCAGCTGGCAACCCAGCGCGTCGGCATGTTCGTCGGGGTTGAGGAGGGCGACTTCCAGCGTCTGGCGGGCGAAGAGAGCCTGACCTCCAGCCATAACGGCATTCTGGCCTCCAGGCTGGCGTACTTTCTCAACCTCACCGGGCCCACCATGGCCATCAACACCGCCTGCTCGTCGGCTTTGGTGGCCTTGCATCAGGCGGCCTCCAGCCTGCGCAACCAGGAATGCGAGATGGCCATCGCGGCCGGCGTCAACCTGATCTTTTCCGCGGATGCCTTTATCGGCATGACCCAGGCCGGGATGCTCTCGCCGGATGGCAAGTGCTTTGCCTTCGATCATCGGGCCAACGGCATGGTGCCGGGGGAAGCGGTGTGCTGCGTGCTGCTCAAGCCCCTGGCCCGCGCTGAGGCCGATGGCGACCGGATCTACGGCACATTGCGCGCCAGCGGCCTCAACTACGACGGCAAGACCAACGGCATTACCGCCCCCAGCGGGGTGTCCCAGCAACGCTTGCTGGAAGAGGTTTATCGCCGCGCCGGGATCGATACCCAGGCGGTGGACTACATCGTCACCCACGGCACCGGCACCCAGTTGGGCGATCCGGTGGAGATCAACGCCCTCAACGATGCCTTTGGCGGCAACAGCCCCGGCCATTGCGCCCTGACCTCGACCAAGACCAACCTGGGCCATACCTTCGCCGCATCGGGGCTGGTCAGCGTCATCAGCCTGTTGCAGGCGCTGCGCCACGAAACCATTCCGGCCAGCCTGCATTGCGAGCAGGAAAACCACTACATCCAGTGGCAACAGAGCCCGTTCTACGTCAACAAGGCCAACAAACCCTGGCCCCAGGCCGGACGCGACCGCGAACGCCTTGGCGCGGTCAGTGCCTTCGGCATGAGCGGCACTAACGCCCACGTGGTTGTGCAAAGCTACAGTCAGCGCGCCGACGACGCGGCACTGCGGCGTCCCTGCTACGTGCTGGTGCTGTCGGCCAAGACCGCCGAGGCCCTGGAGGAAAAAGCCGCACAACTGAATGTTGCGCTGGAGCAGGGCGGTTACCAGGATGCGCAGATGCCTGCGATCAGCCATACCTTGCTCGAAGGGCGGCATCACTTTCGCTATCGCCTGGCACTGGTGGCCGCGGATCTGGAAGAAACCCGCTACGGCCTACAGTGCTACCTGGCCGGCGAGAAACGGCCCAACCTGTTTGCCGGTGAAGTGGAACGCGACTTTGCCCCGCGCAAAACCGTAGTGCGTTATATCGAGCAGTTGCTGGACGACAGCCTGACCTGCCATGACGCCGAGCTGCGCGAACTGTTGTCGGGGCTGGCGGACTGCTACCGCCAAGGTTATGAGATTGACGGCCGGCGCCTGTTTGCGGCGCCGCCCACTCGGGTTTCGCTGCCCGGTTATCCGTTTGCCCGCGAGCGCTACTGGCCCCAGGCGCGCCCGCGTTCGGCCGCCGCTGCCGGGCAGGCCAAAGAGCACCTGCACCCACTGCTGCAGCGCAATGTCTCAACCCTGGCGCGCCAGTGTTTTGTCAGCCGTTTCAGCGGTCGGGAGCGCTTTCTGGCGGATCACCGAATAGGCGATCAGCTGATTTTCCCCGGCGCCGCGTACCTGGAAATGGCTCGCGAAGCGATTGTCCGGGCCAGCGAGCGGCCCATGCAGCAGGTCACGCTGCGCAACCTGGTGTGGTTGCGGCCGCTGGCCTTTGCCCAGGGTGCAGACGCTGGCGAAGTCGAGCTGTTCTGTGAGTTGACGCTCAGCTCGGGGGACAGCCTGTCATTCAGGATCTACAGCCTCGACGGCACGGTGCAGCAGTTACATGCCCAGGGCGACGCGCTGCTGACCGATATTGCCCCCCCCATGCCGGCGGCGCTGGATCTGTCGCAACTGGCCGCTGAGTGCAACCTCGGCGAGCGTAGCCATGACGCGCTGTATCGCGACTTCGAGTCCATGGACGTGCATTACGGCAGCAGCTTCCGGGCGGCCGGGCAGATCCTTATTGGCCAGAACCGGGTGCTGGGCCAGTTGTCCGGCGCAGCCCTTGATCCGCAGATGGATGGCGTGCCATTGCCTCCGGGGATACTCGACAGTGCGCTGCATATCGCCGCGACCCTGGGTGCCGGGCAACAGGCGGCCGCTGCGGCACTGCCATTTGCCCTGGAAAGCCTGCGTCTGTACGGCTCGCTCGAACAATCCCTGCGCCTGGCGCCGTTGACGGTGATCGCCAGCCGCCGCGCCCTGCCGGATGGCGCGGCGGTAGACAAGGTGGATCTGCAGATTTGCAACCATGCCGGCGCATGCCTGCTGCACCTGGAGGGCTTCAGCTCGCGGCGCACCGGCGTTGAAGCCCCGGCGGTGTCCACATTGGCGCCGCGGGCGAGCGGCGAAGCACTCGGCCGTTTGATCCGCACCCCGTACTGGCAAGCCCTCGACAATCCAGGTCAAGCGCTGCCCAGCGATGCCCGGCCCCAACTGCTGCTGTTGGGGCTGCCGGACGCGGTCGTCGCGGATGTGCGGCGTCAGTTCGGCTCGCAAGTCAGCGTATTGCCCGGTGCACCGGGGGCGAGCGGCGCGGCGCACTACCAGACTGCGGCACTGGCCCTGCTTGAGTGCTTGCAGCAACGCCGCGCCGGGACTGGGGATTACCTGCAACTTTATGTCGGCCAGGGCCAGGACGACCTGCGCCTGACGGCCCTGGACGCATTGCTGAGTACGGCAATGATTGAAAACTGCGAACTCAAGGCCCGGCTGGTGGCGGTGGACCCTGACATGGGCGACGCGGCCATGAGTCAGGTCATCGCCCGGCAGAGTCGCTTTCATTGCGAGCAACGGGTGCGGGTCTTCGCCAGCGGCAGCCTCTACGCCCATCAATGGCGCGAACTGGCCGTGCAGCCGGCGCACTCCGATGAACCCGGGGCATTTCGCGATGGCGGGGTCTATGCCATCACCGGAGGGGCCGGCGGCCTGGGCCTGGTGTTCGCTAGGCAGATCGCCAGCAGTTGCCGCAACCCGGTGCTGTACCTGGCGGGGCGTTCCCAACCCAGTGCGGCGGCTCAAGGGATGTTCGAGCAACTGCAGGCTCTCGGTGCCCGGGTTGTGTACCGGTCGCTGGACGTCAGCGACGCCGCGGCGGTCAGCCAGTGGATGGATGGCATTTACGCTGAGCAGGGCCAGTTGCACGGGCTGATCCACAGCGCTGGGGTCATCCGTGACAGCCTGATCATGCACAAGTCCGCCAGCGACTTTGCCCAGGTGCTGGCGGCGAAAGTCGCCGGTATCGAGAACCTGGATCAGGCCATCGGCGAGCGACCGCTGGACTTTATGCTCTGCTGTTCGTCCCAGGCGGCAATGGGCAACCTGGGGCAGGCGGACTATGCCAGCGCCAATGCCTGGATGGACGCCTACATGCATTACCGGCAGAACCTGGCCGCCGATGGCAAGCGCAAAGGACGCTCGCTGAGCATCAACTGGCCGCTGTGGCGCGACGGCGGCATGGGCCTTGCGCCGGTGATCGAACAACAGCTGCGCGAACAGTTGGGCATCGTGCCGATGCCACAGGCCGAGGGCCTCGACAGTTTGCGCCAGCTGTTGACCCAGTCGGTCCACCCTCAGGCCTGGGTGGTGTATGGCCAGTTGTCGCGGCTGGCGAGCATTGGCCTGACGCCCGCTGTCCCGGCGCAGGCTGCACTCGAGCCTGCACCGCAGCCGGCCAGCGGCGCGGCGCAGTTGAGCGACAGCGAGCTGCGCACCTACATCGCGGCTTTTGTCACCCGGATCATCGCCAAGGTGACTCAGATCGATGAGGCGAAAATCCATCCGGCGGAAAAGTTCGAGGTCTACGGCTTTGATTCGATCATGGCCGTAGGGGTGACCAATGAACTGGAAAAACACCTGGGCTCACTGCCCAAGACCCTGTTGTTCGAACACGTCAACATTGCCGGCATGGTGGAGCACTTCGCGGTCAAGTATCGCCAGCGCTTTGCCGCGCTGCGGGCAGAAGAGGAGCAGCCACTGCCGGCCGCCGGCCCTGCGGTGCCTTCAGCGCAGCCACTGGCTGGCAAGCGTTTCGCCGTTGCCAGCAGCACGCCCACCTCGCCCGCCCCAGAGCCGGTGGAGGACAGTGACCTGGCGCAGTACGTCGCGGTGATCGGCCTGGGCGGTTATTACCCCGGTGCGGACAGCATCGACCAGCTGTGGCAGAACCTGGCCAACGGCGTCGATTGCATGAGCGAGTTCCCCGCCGAGCGCTGGGATCACCGCAAGCTCTACTACAAGAACCGTGAGGTGCTGGGCAAGAGCACCTGCCTCAACGGTTCCTTCATCAAGGACGTGGACAAGTTCGACTACAGCTACTTCAAGATGCCCAAGGTGTATGCCGATCACATGTCGCCGGAAGTGCGGCTGTTCCTGCAGACGGCGGTGCACACCTTCGAAGACGCCGGTTATTCGCGGGAAACCCTGCAAAGCCGCTATGGCGGCAATGTCGGCGTGTTGCTCGGTGCCATGAGCAACGACTACCACTACTACGGTTTCGAACACAATCTGTCCGGCGGTTCGATCGCGTCCGGCTCGGGCATGGCCACCATCCCGATGACGGTGTCGTATTTCTACGGCCTGACCGGCCCCAGCCTGTTTATCGACACCATGTGCTCGTCGTCCTCGACCTGCATTCATAGCGCCTTCCAGATGCTGCGCCACGACGAGACCATGATGGTGCTGGCCGGTGGCCTGAACCTGATGTACCACCCCTACACGGTGGTCAACACCTCACAGGGCAACTTCACCTCGATCACCTCGCAATCGGTCAACAGTTATGGGGTGGGCGCCGACGGCACGGTGATTGGCGAAGGGGTGGGAGCGGTGCTGCTCAAGCGCCTGGACCGGGCAATCGCCGACCGCGATCAGATCTACGGGGTGATCAAGGGCTCGGCGATCACCAACGCCGGCGAACGCAACGGCTTCAATGTGCCCAACCCGGACCTGCAGACCCTGGCGATTCGTCAGGCAATGGAGCAGGCCAAGGTGCACCCGGCGTCGATTTCCTATGTCGAGGGCCACGGTTCCGGCACCCGCCTGGGGGATCCGATCGAGGTGCTGGGGCTCAAGAATGCCTTTGCCGTCGACACCGACGAGAAGCAGTTCTGTTACCTGGGTTCGATCAAGTCGAACATCGGCCACCTGTTGGCCGCCTCGGGCGTGGCCGGGCTGACCAAGACCCTGCTGCAACTCAAGCATGGGCACATTGCGCCATCGATCCATTCCGGTTTGCTCAACCAGGACATCGACTTTGCCGATACGCCCTTCATGGTGCCGCAGCAGTTGACCCAATGGCGTCGCCCGGAGCGGATGATCCAGGGTGAACTGCAGCGCTTTCCACGGCGGGCCGGATTGACCTCGATTGCCGCCGGGGGCATGAACGCTCACCTGATTGTCGAGGAATATCCGCAGCCGGCAGACGCCGCCGGGCAGATCGCCGAGGAGCACCTGGCGTTTGTGTTCTCGGTGCACAAGCTGTCGCTACTGGTGGAGAACCTCAGCCGTTTGCGTGACTGGCTGGCCAGCAGCGAGGCCTCGCTAGCACAGATCGCCTACACGCTGCAGGTTGGCAAGAACAACCTGCGCAACCGCCTGGTGATCCGCTGCGACAGCCGCCAGGCGCTGCTGGAGGCGCTGACCGCCTGCATCGACGGGCAGTACGGCGGCGACACCTTCTACCGCTTCCAGGAAACCGATGCGGCGCAGCTACCCGAGGGCGACGGGCCTTTGACTTCACGCTTGAAGCAGTGGCTGGGGGGAGACAATCAGGTCGATTGGGCCAGCCTGTATCAGCGCCAGCCTCAGCGCATCAGCCTGCCGGCCTACGCGTTCGAAAAAAACCGCTGCTGGTACACCGAACCGGACTACGAGTCGGCCATCATCAATCCGCTGATGTTCACCGGAAAACTGCACCCCCTGGTGGCCGAGAACTGCTCGACAACCCAGCCCGGCGCGCTGTTTCGCACCGACTTCGTCCCGGCGCAATTGCTCGATTACCTGTACCAGGCACCCGGTGGGCAACGCATCAGCGCCTTCAACTTTGCCGATGTGGCCCTGGCGATGCCGGCGCTGGTGTCACGGTTTGCCGGCTGCACCCTGTCGGTGTCCTGTGCGTTCGAGCACTTCATCGCCGACTGGGCAAGCGTCAGCGGGCTCGCGTATCGCTTGCTGGAAATCGATGAAGGGCAGTTGGAACTCGAGTTCGATGTGCAACGTCCGGGGCAACCGTCACTCAACCTGGGGTTTGCCCTGATCAACCCGCTGACCGGCAACGAACCGGCGCTGGCCCAGTCGCTGCTGGACGCTGCCAGTGAGTTGCTGAACCAGACGCAGGCTGACGGCAGCTTGAGCGACGCCGATATCAGCCGGCGACTGGCCCAGGCCGGTTACGACTTTGCGCCTTACCTTGATCACCAGGGCAGGGGGGCCATCAGCCGCAGCGGCTTGCTGCTGGAGGGCCGGCCACCGATCAATCGGCACAATCACCATGCCGACAACCTGCAGCTGTCGCCCTACCTGGCGACCACCCTCGACAAAGCGCTTTATCTGCTGCTCGAAGAACTGGGACTGCCACAGGCTCGGGTCATCGTGCGCAACATCGAGCAGCTGTGTTGCTACGAGCCGCCCGCCGGGCCGTTTTCGGTGGTGCTGACGCAGATCGGCCTCAGCGGCGACGCCCTGGGGTTCAGCGTGCTGGTGCTCGATCAGCAGGCGCGGATCTGCCTCAAGGCCGAGCGGGTCAGCCTGCACCTTGGCGAGCAGGAGCGGGCGCATGTCCATCGGGATCACCCCTGGTTGGCGGGGGCGCTTGCCGCCGCCGGCGCGCCGGTTGCCCCCAGGCCGCAGCCCGTGGCCACCACGCCCCCGGCGCAGGATGGCCAGGCTGAAGCCGCCTTCGGCACGCGGATTCTGGCGTTTATCCAGCACCAGTTGCAGCACAAGCTGGGGTTTGCGCCGCAGGAGATCGGTGAGTCGGCGCAGGTCCATGACCTGGGGCTGGATTCGATCATGGTGATGCAGCTGACGGACAGCCTGAACAAACACTTCGGCACCCGGCTGATGCCGGACCTGTTCTATGAAAAGCAGCAGTTGGGCGAGCTGGCGGCAAAACTGCAAGCGGTCCAGGAACCATTGCATTGATCTGAAGAATTGACCCGGCTGGCCAGGCCGCCGGGTAAACCAGGACGGTAAGGGCATTCAGAACAATGGATAACACTACGTTGAACGATACACAGGACATCCGCCTGCCTAATCAGCGGCCCACTCAGCAACCGCCGCACCCCCAGGCACCCAGGCCGCGGCGGCAGATCGGCGCGGGGCCTCAAGGCGCCTTAGCGGCGCCCGTGCAGCCTCCCAGGGTGGCGATTGTCGGCTTCTCCGGGCGTTTTCCCGGCGCCGACACCGCCGAGCAGTTCTGGCAGTTGCTGCTGGAGGAGCGTTCGTCCATCAGCGAGTTGCCGTACTGGCATCTGCCGGGCATTGCCGAGCGTGTGCAACTGCGCGAAACATTCACCTGCCCGGGCGGCTTCATCAACGACCCCAGCGCTTTCGACGCCGACTTCTTCAAGATTTCCGCCCGTGAGGCCGAGGCCATGGACCCGCAGCATCGGCTGGTGCTGGAGCAGACCTGGGCGGCGTTCGAGGACGCCGCCATCTGTCCGCACGACCTGCGCGGCAGCAACACCGGGGTATTCATCGGAATCTCGTCCGCCGACTACAACGGCCTGTTGGCCCGTTCCGAGGCCGGGGCCCACGACGCCACGGGCAATGCCCACTCGATCATTGCCAACCGCATCTCTTTTGTGTTCGATTTTCACGGCCCCAGCGCCCCCATCGATACCGCCTGCTCCAGTTCGCTGGTGGCGGTACACAGGGCGGCGCAGTCGATCCTCAATGGCGATTGCACGGTGGCGGTCGCCGGCGGGGTCAATCTGTGCTTCGAACCCATGGTGTTCATCGGCGCGCTCAAGGCCGGCATGCTCAGCCCCACGGGGCGCTGCAAGGCCTTTGCCGCTGATGCCGACGGCTATGTTCGCGGCGAAGGCGTCGGTGTGCTGATCCTCAAGGACTATCAGCAGGCCCTGGCCGACGGCGACAACATTGTCGCGGCGATTATCGGTTCGGCGGAAAACCACGGCGGTCATGCCAACTCGCTGACGGCCCCCAACCCCAGAGCCCAGGCCGACCTGATCAAACAGGCCTGCCGCGGCATCGATATCAACAGCATCGGTTACATCGAGGTTCACGGCACCGGCACACGCCTGGGGGACCCGATCGAAATCAGCGGGCTCAAACAGGCCTTTGCCGAGCTGGGGGCCA
The DNA here is from genome assembly GCF_026016285.1 of Pseudomonas sp. B21-059. Classification (NCBI taxonomy): domain Bacteria; kingdom Pseudomonadati; phylum Pseudomonadota; class Gammaproteobacteria; order Pseudomonadales; family Pseudomonadaceae; genus Pseudomonas; species Pseudomonas sp. B21-059. The sequence goes on from NZ_CP087201.1 coordinate 3,414,294, forward strand.
ACCCTGAACAGCGCTGTTACCTGGGCTCGGTGAAAACCAACATCGGCCACCTTGAATCCGCCGCCGGGATTGCCGGAGTGATCAAGACCTTGCTGGTCCTCAAGCAGGGCTATCTGCCCAAGAGCCTGCACAGCGAACAGCTCAATCCCTACATCGACCTGGCCGGCAGTCCGTTCGCGGTGTTGCAGACCGGGCGGGAATGGCCGCAAGTGTCCGACCGCCAGGGGCAAGCGCTGCCACGCCGGGCCGGGGTCAGCTCCTTCGGGTTTGGCGGAGCCAATGCCCATGTGGTGCTCGAAGCGGTTGAGCCGGTGATCCCGGGGAACGAGCCGCAGGGGGCGGCGTCGGTCTTTGTGCTGTCGGCCAAGACCCCTGAAGCGCTGCAGTCGCGGATCGAACAGTTGATCGACTTTGTGCAGCGCCAGCCGCAACTGCAGTTGGCGGAGCTTGCCGTCAGCCTGCAACTGGGCCGAGAGGCGATGGAGTACCGGTGCGGGTTCGTCGCGCACAGCCGCGACAGCCTCTTGAGCCAGCTGCGCGACAGCGGCGCCGGGGAGGGTGGCCCGCCTGCCGGCAAGATCGCGCCGGAGGCATTGCATCGGGCCCTGCAACAGCGGGATCTGGGCACCTTGCTCAGCCTGTGGCAGCAGGGCGCGACCCTGGACTGGCGGCAGCTCTATGAACAACCACGGCCACGGCGAATCTCGCTGCCGACCTATCCCTTTAGCCGCGAGCGCTACTGGATCAGCGAAGCTCCTGCCGCCTCACTCACGGGCGCCGCCTCGTTGCATCCCCTGGTGCAGCGCAACACTTCGGACCTGGCAGGACAGCGTTTCAGCAGCCGGTTTGACGGCAATGAATGGTTTTTCAGCGGGCACCGGGTCAACGGCCGCAAGGTCCTGCCCGGCGTGGCTTACCTGGAAATGGCCAGGGCGGCCGTGGAGCGCTCAATGGTCGATGCCGACGCTGTGGTGGCCCTGAAGCATGTCGCCTGGCGCCAACCCATGGTCCACGATGGCGGCGACCTGGACATCGACATCGAGCTGGTGGAGCAGGGCGAGGGCCAGATCCGCTTCGAGATTCGTGGCAGCGCGGCCGATGGCCCGAGCTATTGCACCGGCGTCGCCCTGGTTGGCAGCGCCGAACGCCTGGTGCCGCTGGACCTGGGCACCATCGCTGGCGTGACCAACCAGCAGCGACTGACCCCAGAGCAGTGCTATCAGGTTTTCGGTGAGATGGGACTGGCCTATGGCGAGTCCTTTCGCCGGATCAACACCCTGCAGGCGGGCAACGGCCAGGTGCTGGCCAGCTTGCTGCGTGGCGAGCAAGCCCCGGGCTGCGAACTGCCGCCGGGCCTGCTTGATTCTGCCTTGCAGGCGGCACTGGGGCTGGCGTTGCTGGAGCCACTCCAGGCGCAGCGGGAGCACCAGCCTTTGGTGCCCTTTGCCCTGGACCGGGTGGTGTTGGGCGAGCTGGATCTGCTCAAGCAGCCCTGCCAGGCCTGGGTGCGCTACAGCGCCGATCATCAGCCGGGACGCATCAACAAGCTGGACCTGGACATCTGCGACGAACAGGGCCGCATCGCGCTGCGCCTGCAAGGTTTCTCGTCGCGAAAACTAGCGGCGGCGCCCCCGTCCATGCTGGCGATGACCCCGGTCTGGCGCGACAAAGCCCTGATCGACCCACCCCAGCGCAGCCTTGCCCGGCAACTGATTGTGCTGGCCGGCGCTCAATCCCAGGACCTGGACCTGTTGACCCAGCGCTGTCAGGCCCTGGTGGGGAACCGCCGGCAGATCCACATTGTGCCTTTACCGGTGGTGACACAGGACCCGGCCATTGCGCTGCCGGCCTTGGCCGGGTTTGTGATCGAGCTGGTGCAGAAGAGCCCGGCAAACAGCCTGGTGCAACTGGTGCTGGCCGACCTCGAGCACGCCGGCCCGGTCTTCGCCTCGTTGCTGGCCCTGTTGAAGACGGCAAAAAACGAAGGCCTGATCGACGCCGCGCAGTGCATCGAGCTGCAGGGCAGCCTGCAGCCGCAGTGGCTGGTGGACAATGCCTTGCAGGACGACGAGCGGGTTCGGTACCGCGACGGTCAGCGTCAGGTGGCGTCCTGGCAGGAAACCCAGCTGGCCCAGGACACCGCGCTACCGTGGCGCGAAGGCGGGGTTTACCTGCTGAGCGGTGGCAGCGGCGGCCTGGGCTTGTTGCTGGCCGAACAGCTGGCCCGGCAAGGGCAGGGCGTCAGGTTGATCCTGGCCAGCCGTTCGGCCGGGCAACTCTCACCCGAGGCCAGTCAGCGGGTCGCCGCGATCAGGGCCTTGGGGGCCCAAGTGCAACTGCACGCGCTGGACATCGCCGACCGCGGCGCGGTCGAGGCCTTGATTGCCCAGTGCGAGCAAGAATGGGGCACCCTCAACGGGATTTTCCACTGCGCCGGAATCACCCGCGACAGCCTGCTGCAGCACAAGAGCGCGAGCGATCTGGCGGCCGTCCTGGCGCCCAAGGTGGCGGGGGTGCTGAACCTGGATCGGGCCAGCGCCCACCTGCCCCTGGACTGCTTTGTGTTGTATTCGTCGGTGAGCGCGGTGATCGGCAATCCGGGCCAGGGCGACTACGCCCTGGCCAATGCGTACCTGGACGAGTGGGCCGGCTGGCGTGGGGCCCAGGTGCGGGCCGGCCGCCGTCAGGGCCGCACGCTGGCGATCAACTGGCCGCTGTGGCGCAACGGTGGTCTGCAGATCGATGGGCAACGCGAGCAGCAGATGATCGAGCTGACCGGGATTGAGCCCTTGAGTGACAGCGGCGGCCTGGAGTTTCTGCAGCAGGCGCTGGCCCAGGCCAGCGGCGCCGAACGCTGGATGGTGCTCGAAGGCAACATTGCGAAGATCAAGCGGTTTATCGCCGGGCAGTGGCAGCCGGACAGGTTCGAGGAGCCACCCGCGCCGCAGGAGATGCCTGCAGCGACAGCCCTGGCGCCATCGACACCTTTGGCAGCGAGCGCGGAGAGCGATCTGCAGGCGCTGGCGATCCGCTACTTCAAGCAACTGCTGTCGACCACCCTCAAGCGGCCGCTGGAGAAGATCGACAGCGATGCGTCGTTCGAGCGCTACGGGGCCGACTCGATCATGCTCACCGAGCTGACCCGGCAGCTGGAGCGCCTGTTTGGCTCGCTGCCCAACACCTTGTTGTACGAGTACCAGACGGTGCGCGAGCTGAGCGCCTACTTCATCGGCCAGCATGCCCAGAGGCTGGACCAGTGGCTGAGGCCCGAGGGGGCCAAGGCCGGCGCACCCCGCGAAGAAACCAGCCTGATTGCCGAGGCCCCGGCCCGCCAGCGTGCGCGTAACCGGCAACAATACGAGACGCCCGCCGTGGCCGGTAACAGTCGCGATCTGGCGATCATCGGCATCAGTGGTCGCTACCCCGGCGCCGCAGACCTGGAAACGTTCTGGCACAAGCTGGCGGGTGGGGAAGACCTGATCAGCGAAGTGCCGAGCGCACGCTGGGATCACCAGGCGTACTTTGACCCGGCCCGTGACCGCTTCGACAAGACCTACTGCAAATGGGGGGCTTTCTTGACGGGGTCGAGGACTTCGATCCGTTGTTTTTCAACCTCTCGCCCCGGGAGGCCCACATCATCAACCCCAATGACCGGCTGTTTTTGGAAACCTGCTGGAACCTGCTGGAAAGTGCCGGGCTCACCCGGCAACAGATCCAGCAACGCTATCAGCAGCAAGTGGGTGTGTTTGTCGGGGTGATGTACCAGCAATACCAGGCGTTCGAGTCGGATCTGGTCCGGGAATCGCTGGTGTCAGTGACGTCCTACAGTGCCATTGCCAACCGGGTGTCGTATTTCTTCGATTTTCAGGGGCCGAGCCTGGCGATCGACACCATGTGCTCGTCGTCGATTTCGGCGATTCATGCCGCGGGTGAGGCGCTGCGCAATGGCGACTGTCGGCTGGCGATTGCCGGCGGCGTCAACCTGACCCTGCACCCGAAAAAGTACATCGGCCTGAGCGTCGGTCAGGTGTTGGGCAGCCATGCCGGCAGCCGCAGCTTTGCCGATGGCGATGGTTATCTGCCGGCTGAAGGCGTCGGCGCGGTATTGCTCAAGACCCTGGCCGACGCCGAACGCGACGGCGATCCGATTCTGGCGGTGATCAAGTCCACCGCGGTCAACCATGGCGGCCACACCCATGGCTTCTCGGTGCCGAGTGCAAAACTGCAGGCGGCGCTGATCGACGGCAACTTCAAGCGCGCCGGGATCGACCCGCGCACCCTGAGCTACGTCGAGTCGGCGGCCAATGGTTCGGCGATGGGCGATGCCATCGAGCTGAGTGCCTTGAGCCGTGTGTTCAGCGCAGCGGGAGTCGCCCCTCAGTCCTGCGCCATCGGCTCGGTGAAATCCAACATCGGGCATGCCGAGGCAGCTTCGGGCATGTCGGCGCTGAGCAAGCTGGTGCTGCAGTTGCAACACCGGCAGTTAGCGCCGTCGCTGCTACTGGGTGAGCTGAATCCGAAGCTGGACTTTGCTCACTCGCCGTTCGTGCTGCAACGCACACTGGCCGAGTGGCCGCAGCCGGTGCTGGAAATCGACGGCGTGGAGCAGCCGGTGCCGCGTCGGGCATGCCTCAGTGCCTTTGGTGCCGGGGGCTCCAACGCCCACCTGATCATCGAGGAGTACCCGAGCGCACCGATTCCGGACCTGGCAGCGTCAGAGCCGGACCTGATGCAGATCGTGCCGCTGTCGGCCCACAGCAGCGCTGCCTTGCAGCAGGGGCTGGAGCGGTTGGCGCGGCACCTGGATCGGCATCCGCAGGTTCGACTCCAGGACCTGGCCCATACCCTGCAGAACGGTCGTGAAGCGATGCCGCTGCGGCTGGCGTTGCGGGTGAGCAGCACGGCGCAATTGCGCGGGCTGTTGGCCGAGATCCTGCAGCGTCTGCAGCAGGGCCAGGCCCTGGCCAGCCTGGACAGCGCGGATTTGCCGTTGGCCCTGGGCAATGTCGACGAGGTGCCGGCGGCCCTGGCCAGCCTGCTGTCCGGCCCAGGTGCCGCGGCCCTCAGTGCAGGCCTGATTGCCGCCGCTGACCTGCAGCAATTGGCGCTGCTCTGGACCCAGGGCGGCGAGATCCCCTGGCACGCACTGGGGCACAACACCGGCGCGGCGCTGATCCCGCTGCCCACCTATGCCTTCGACAAGCAGCGTTACTGGCTGGAGCAGCCCTCGGCGGTCAAGGCGCTGCACGAGCCGCTCACGGCGGCCGCCAGTACGCACCATGTGGTTGGCCAAAAACCGCCGACGGCTGCCGAGCAGGGGCGGCAGCTGCTGGCCGACTTGCTGGGAATGCAGCCCCAGGACTTGTCGCCGAGCAAACCCCTGAGCGCTTACGGCGCTGATTCCATCGTGATGTTGCAGTGGGCCATGCAGGTGCAGGCGCAGATTGATCCCGGGTTGGCCCTGGCTGACATCCAGCAGTGCCAGACCCTGGGGGATGTCCTGCAACGGCTGAGCCGGGACGCCACGCCGGCCAGCGTGGCGGAGTCGGTACTGCCCGCGCATATCCTCGGTTTGCTCAGCGGCTCGACGACGCGCTTCCCGGAGTTGCAACGGCTCAACCCGGTGCAACAGGGGCGGCCGGTGTTCTGGTTCCATGGCGCCCTGGGGGGCAGTGAGATCTATCAGGGCCTGGCCCAGCATATTCAGCGGCCATTTTTCGGGCTGCAGGCCAGAGGCTGGATGACCGATCGGGCACCGTTGCAGGGGATTCAGGCCATGGCGGCCTACTACGTCCAGGTCATCCAGTCGGTGCAGCCACAGGGGCCCTATGACCTGGGCGGCTATTCCCTGGGCGGCATGCTGGCCTATGAAGTGACCCGACAGTTGCAGGAACTGGGGGAGACCGTCATCAGCCTGGTGATGCTCGACTCACCGGACGTGACCGGTGAACGTAGCGCACGCCTGGCCGACAAGACCCGCCTGTTGCAGACCGTCAACATGTCCTTGCAGATGACCCTCGGGCAGACGCCGGAGCGCTTCGCCGAGGTGTTGATCCACCGCGACGAGATCGATCTGGCACTGTCGCCAGCGGACTATCTGCAGCAGTTGACCGACCTGGCCCGACAGCGCGGCCTGAAGACCAGTGACCAGCGCTTGCAGCAGTTGATGGCGCAAGTGACGCAGATCCAGCAGGCGTATCAGGTCGAGCATTATCGGATTCAGCCCCTGCCCAGGGCGGCAGAGGTGGCCTGCTATTACTTTCGCAACGCCAGCGGTTTGTGGATGGGGGACCTGGAGCCGTTTTTCTCCACCGACAGTCAGGAGTTTGCCGCCTTCAACCATGCCTACTACTGGCAGGAGTGGCAGCGGCAATTGCCGAACTTCGAGATGATCGAGGTGGCCTCGGCCAACCACATGACGTTACTGACCCAGCCGGAGGTGTTCAGGGTGATCGCGCAATTTTGCGCGACCCTGTATGGCCAAAGGAGTGTGGAGAATGCCGTTGGCTAGTCTCCCGGACGGCTTCTCCACGGGCTGGCGCAACGGTTCAGGCGGCCTTTTGCAAACGCCAGAACTTGTACGCCAGATGGCCGTTTTTATAAGCCTTGATGCCGCTGTCGTCGAAGAAGTGGAACAGGGTATCGAACGCGTGCCAGACCTCGGGCGGCAGCGCCTCACGCTGCTGCTTTTTCTCCTCTACCAGGCTTCTGAGCAGGTGCTTGAGGTGGCCGTCCTGGCTTTCGAAGGCCCTGATCACGCCGTCGGAAATGTCACGGTGTTCTTCCACCTTGAAACGGGCGTGCTCAATCATGGCCTGGTGTTGGGCCAGCACGTTGCTGAAGAAGTCGACGCCTATGCTGTCAGGCTCGGACAGGGCGCTGGTGTTGTCGCCTTTCATGGTGTCGGCATAAAAAAAGCGCCCGTCCTGCTTCAACACCCGCTGCACCTCTGCACCAAAGGTGTTGAGGTCGGGGTAGCAATGGGACGACTCGATGTTGATCACGACGTCGAATTCGTTATCGGCAAACGGCAGGGCCATCGCGTCGCCGCCGACGAAGCTCAGCCCGGGCAACGCGTGCACCCGGTTGCACAGCTCGATATGGGCCGGGCAGAAGTCCAGGCCGGTTACCGACGCCGCGCCGGTGTAGCGGGCAAGGTAGGAGCAATTGCCGCCCCGGCCCGAACCGATTTCAAGGACTTTCTTGCCGCGCAGGTCGCTATCGCCCAACAGGGTGCGAATCAGGTTTACCGAACATTTTTGCTCAAGGTCTGCGTCGTTGATCCAGTCGAAGTCGCTGTCTTGGGCCAGGTAGCCGTAGTTGAGAAAGGTCAGGCGTTGGTCGGGGAACATCCGGGTCATCATGTCGTACCACTGACTGATCGGCGATACGGTTTCGGGTGCTGGTGTCGTCATGTCTACCTCCGTGTAAGAAAACCCAAATGGGGTCGCTCGAGGAGCATAGCGGGCGCAAGGCCAGGCCCCGGAAGATTTTTTTGTTGATGTCGCAGGCCGTTTCAGATCGGCTCCTATACTGCGAGCCGTCACCTCAGCCATCCATTTCAGGACGAAATTTATGCCGTATCTTTTTCAGGGACAGACGTCTTGCGTGGTGTTCATGTTTCCTGGCCAGGGTTGCCAGTTCTATCAGATGGGCCGCGAGCTCTATCAGAACAATGCAGTGTTCCAACGCTGGATGAACGAGCTCGATACGCTGATTCGCGCCGAACTGGGCCAGTCGGTGATCGCCGGGATTTACCACGACAACAACCCGCGCTCGCAGGTGTTCAATGACATTCGCCTGAGTCACCCGGCGATCTTCATGATCGAGTACGCCCTGGGCAAGACCCTGATCGAACACGGGATCACCCCCGATTACCTGCTGGGCGCCAGCCTTGGCGAACTGGCCGCCGCGGCGCTGGCCGGGGTGATGACGCTGCCTGAGGCGATTCGCCTGGTGGTGCGCCAGGGGCAACTGTTTCATCAACACCAGGCGCCGAGCGGAGAGGGCGCGATGCTGGCGATCCTGGCCCCGCAGGCGCTGTACCAACAGATGCCGGTGCTGCACGAACACTGTGACATCGCGGCTTACAATGCGCCGTCGCTGATCGTCGTGGCCGGCCCGTCCAGCCGCGTCGCCGAAGCCGAGCGCCAGCTCAATGCGCAGGACATCGTGTTCCAGCGTCTGCCGGTGAATCAGGCCTTTCATTCGCGTCATATCGATGTGCTCAAGCCGCCAGTCGAGGCGCTGTTCAGCCAGATTCGTCTGCAGCCGGCACAGATCCCGGTGATTTCCTGCCTGAACACCCAGACCTTGCAGGTGTTGGATCGCGACCACTACTGGCAGAGCATCCGCCAGCCGATCCGCTTTTCCCAGACACTGCAACGGATCGAGGCTGAGGCCGCCGAGCGTGGCCAATCGATGATCTACCTTGACCTCGGCCCCAGCGGCACACTGGCCAACCTGATCAAGCAGAATATTCGTGACCGCGCCTTGCCGACGATCCACGCGGTGCTGAGCCCGTTCGGGCGCGACCTGGAAAAATTCGACGAGGTGCTGACCCTGGGCCGGGCCTTGCAGCCGCTGCCGGCCGAGGCCGAGGCCGAGGCGATAGCCGTGCCAATGCCGCCAGTGGTGGCCCCCGAGCCGAGTCCGGTTGCGGCGCCGCTACAGGCAGCCGCGCATGCGGTCTTTGAGGTGCAACAGCCGAACCGCCTGGTACAGCGTCCCTCGGCGCCATTGGCGTCCGGGCCGAAGCGGGTCTATGTGTTTCCTGGGCAGGGCTCCCAGCGGCTGGGCATGGGCGCCGAGCTGTTCGAGCAGTTCCCCGAACAGGTGGCGCAAGCGGACCGCATTCTGGGCTATTCGCTGAAAACCCTGTGCCTGGAAGACCCCGAGCAACAATTGTCCAACACCCGCTTCACGCAACCGGCGCTCTACACCGTCAGTGCACTGGCGTTCCTGGCCAAACAGCAGGCCGACCCGCGCAAAGCCGACTTTCTCGCCGGTCACAGCCTGGGGGAATACTGCGCGCTGTTTGCCGCGGGGGCTTTCTCTTTCGAAACCGGATTGAAGCTGGTGAAAAAACGCGGCGAACTGATGGCACTTGCCAGCGGCGGCGGCATGGCGGCGGTGATTGGCCGCAGCCCTGAGGAGGTCAATTCGCTGCTGGTGCAGCACGGCCTCGGGGCTCTGGACGTCGCCAACTACAACTCGGCGTCCCAGGTGGTACTGGCCGGGCCCGTCGAGGCACTCAGCCATGCGCGGGAAATCTTCCAGGCGCTGGATATTACCTTTGTGGTGCTGCCGGTCAGCGCGCCGTTCCACTCCCGCTACATGCACAGCGCCATGGGCGCCTTTGGCGACTACCTCGCGACGTTCGACTATTCGCCGCTGCACACTCCGGTGATCGCCAACATCAACGCCGCGCCGTATCGGGACCAGGACCTGGTGGCCAACCTGACCCGGCAAATCTGCGGCTCGGTGCGCTGGCTCGACACCGTGCAGTACCTGATGCGCCAAGGGACCTTCGAATGCGAGGAGCTCGGGCCGGGCGAGGTGTTGACCAAGCTGGTCAAGAGCGTGCAAAACACCGCCGCCTTTTCGTGACCGCACTCGCCAATGGACGCCTTGTCATGGAAAGGACTATGAACGCCAGTTTCACCGATCAGTTGTTTGTCATCGCCAGTGTGCTGAGCCTGGAAAGCCGGCAGTTGATCTCGCGCCAGGCCATCAACCAGCCGTTCGACTTTGCGCCTTTTGTCGCCGCGGCTGCGGTCAATCCCGGGCCGCTGCGGGTGACCTTTGATGGCCTGAAAGCGGTTGGCTGGTTGAGCCAGCCCAGTGCCGAGCAGTATTTCTTCAATGGCCGGGCCTCGGCTATCGGCGCGCTGCCCGCGCAGGTGATCGAACTGTTTTCCTGGTTGGCGCCGCAGCGATTGCCACATGGGGATGACCTGCCGTGCCTGCGGCGTTGGCTGGCGCTGTCGGCGCTGGACTGGAATCTGCACTGTCCCGGGTTTGTTCATGGGCTGAACCAGTTGCTGTCGCTGGTGCTGTTACGCCGCTTGCAACTGCACGGGGCGCTTGACCTCGACAGCGGACGGGTTGATCTGCGGCGCATCGACCATGAGCCGGTCGACCCCGATGGTATTCGCCTGTTGAGTGACTTTCTGCGCCGCCAACAGTGGATTCGCCGCCAGGAGCGGCACCTGGTGCTGAACCCGCAGCATCGAGCCTGCCTGGCAGAACGGCTGAGCGAGCCTTTCCTGGCTTACTACGCCAGCCTGCCGGCCATCCTCGAAGACTTGTTGTTCAGTCAGGGCCAGCCATGGGCGGAGGTGTTGCAATGGCTCAAGGGGGCAGGGGAGCTGCAGCTCTGGCCGGGGGATCGGCCGGCGCTTGAGCGGCTGCTGGGCGAGATCTTCAATGCGCAGCCTTTGTCCTCGCAGCCGGACTGGATAATCGGCTTCGGCCGCCATCCCGGGGTTTGCTTGAGTGAGCTGTGGCAATGGTTGCGACAACACAGCGCGCGGGGCCAGGTGCTGGACAGCCAGCCGCTGCGCTGGCTGGTGCTGGAGGACGGGCTGGCGGGCGACCCGCAGTCCCTGCGCCAGCGTCTGCGCGACGCGGGTGTCGCGGCCACTGATCGGGTGATGTGGCTGGCTATCGGCCAGCAGAATCTGCAACCGCTGGAAGCGCTCTCGACGCCACAGCTGCCATTGCCTGCGCAGCGCTTCTACCTGGGTTTCGACGGCTCGGCGGTGCCGGGCGCCACGGTGCTGGGCAACCTGCAGCATTCGGCCAAAGCACTGGCCGCGTTGATCGGCGATCAACCGCTGGTGCTCAGCGAACGTCACTGGCGCCCGGACGGGCCTGTGGCGGATCACTTTGCCTGTTACTACCCGGTTGAGGCGGCGCAGTACCTGATGGCCCTGGCAGGGGCCGGGTTGTTTGCCGATCCGGGAATGCTGCACACGCAGCTCCAGGAGGGCGTCGACTGCGTGGCCAGCAGTGGTTGCTACAGGGCGCGTGATTATCAGGTGCGCCACGTGACGCTCGCGGACATGCCCGCGCTGCTGACCCTCGAACACGCCTGCTGGCCCGAAGGCGGCCGGGTCGATGAAGCCATCCTCCGGCGCCGCTTGAGCCAGGACCCCACCGGGCAACTGGCGTTGGAGTTCAGGGGCGAGTTGGTGGGGGTGATCTATTCCCAGCGCATCGCCCATAGCGACGGCTTGTTCAGGGTGGATTTCGCCAGCGTCGACCAGCTGTTTCACGGCAATGGCAGCACCGTCCAGATCCAGAGCCTGAACATTCTGCCGGCGCATCAGTACAGCGGCTACGGCGATCAGTTGCTGGAGTTCATGCTGCAATATTGCACCCTGCGCCATGGCGTCGACACCGTGGTCGGCGTGACTCGCTGCAAGGACTATCCCAAGTACCGCCATCTGGCCCTGGCGGACTACATCCACAGCCGTGACGCGCGCGGCGAGCTGCTGGACCCGGTGCTGCGTTTCCACGAGTTGCACGGCGCCGGTATCGAGCGCCTGGTGGCCGGGTATCGTCCCGCCGATGCCGACAATGGCGGGCATGGGGTTCTGGTGCGCTACGACCTGGCTCGCCGTCAGCCCCAGAAGGCTGCAGCGCTCACCGCCATGGCCGCTCAGCCAACCATCGCCATCGACGACGCCGTGCGCCAGAGCATCAATCATTGCCTGGGGCACGCCCGGGACAGCCGGGTGTCGCCGCGCCACAGCCTGATGGAACTGGGGCTGGACTCAGCCGACCTGCTAGGACTCAGTGAACAGTTGGGCATGACCTTGGGACTGCCCCTGGAGCCCAGCTTCTTCTTTCGCCACAACAACGTGGAAACAATCATCGCCGCGCTGCAAGAACGCCGCGCACCCCAGGGGCCGTCGCCCATCGACACTCAGGCAGCCCCAGACGAAACCGCGCCGCCAACGCCCGCCGGCCTGGACCCTGACTTTGCGGTGATCGGCATCAGCGGGGTATTCCCCGGTGGAGAGTTGCAGGGGTTCTGGGGGGCGATTCGCAATAGCCTCGGGCAGATCCGCCCGGTGCCCGGCGAGCGCGCCATGGCCGGACCGGTGGCGGGCTACATCGATGGGATCGAGTGTTTCGATCATGGTTTTTTCGCCGTCTCGGCGGCAGAAGCGGCGCTGATGGACCCGCAGCAGCGCTTGCTGTTGCAGCATGCCTGGCTGGCGCTGGAGGATGCCGCCATCGCGGCGCCTGACTTTGCCCGCCACCCCACGGGGGTATTTGTCGCAGCAGCGCCGAGCGAGTACCGCGAGGTCGTCGAGCTGCCCCGCACCAGCCCGTTTCTGCTGACGTCGTCTTCGCCGTGCATGTATGCCAACCGGATTTCCTGGTTTCTCGACCTGCGCGGGCCCAGCGAATACTGCAACACGGCCTGCTCGTCGGTGCTGGTGGCGCTGCATCGGGCCATGCAGGCGATCCGGGCCGGCGAGTGCCGACAGGCGCTGGTGGGCGCGGTCAACCTGCTGCTGTCGCCTGATGAAACGGCCGGCTACCGGCAGATGGGATTTCTCAGCGAACAGGCGCAAACCCGCTCATTCCAGGCCGGGGCCGATGGTTATGTGCGGTCCGAAGGCGTGGGCGTGTTGTTGCTCAAGCCACTGGCCGATGCCCTGCGTGACGGTGACCGGATTCATCTGAAGATCAAGGGCAGCGGAGTCGGCCATGGTGGGCGCGGACTTTCGCTGACCGCCCCCGATCACGACGGCCTGCAAGCGGCAATGGTTGCCGCTTACCGCAGCGCCGGGGTGACGCCCGACAGCGTCAGCTATGTGGAGGCCCATGGCACCGGCTCGGCGATGGGCGATGCCATCGAGGTCGACGCGATCCAGGCTGCACGCCGTCAACTAAGTGCTGGCAGGCAAGCCGGCACGCCCTGGAACATCAGTACCTTGAAACCGCTGATCGGGCATTGCGAGCTGGCCTCTGGCATGGCGGCCTTGTTCAAGGTGATCGATGCCGTGCAACAGCGCTATCTGCCGGGAATCCCGGGGTTGCAGCAACTGGGCCCGGCCATCAGGCTCGACCCGCAGCAACTGTCCCTTGCTCCCGAGAACCGGCCATGGCCGGCCCTCAAGGATGGGCAGGGGCAGGCATTGCCACGCCGGGCCAGCATCAACAGCTATGGCTTTGGCGGCGTCAGCGCCCATCTGGTGGTGGAAGAGTTTATCGCCCAGCCCCGACAGACGCCTGCGGCGACCGGGCTGCAACTGATCCTGTTGTCGGCACAAGATGCACAACGGCTGCGGGAGCAGGCAGGGCGCTTGAGTCAGGCTATCGGCCAGCTGGCACCGGTGTGTCTGGCCGACATCGCCTACACCTTGCAAGTGGGGCGCACAGCAATGGCTTGCCGCTGGACCTGCCTGGTGGACAGCGTCGCTGCTCTGCAACAGCAGCTCTCTGAGCTGGCCCAAGGTTTGCGCAACAACCTGGTGCAGGTTGACGAGCCGGCGAGCGCTGTTGACGGCGCGCTGGCCCAGGCACTGGCGCAACCAGACTGGCCGGCATTGGCCGAATACTGGCGACAGGGGTGGACGCTGGATTGGCACAGTCTGGCGCGCCAGGGGCAGCCCCGGCGCATTGGCCTTCCGGGCTACCCCTTTGCCCGACAGCGCCATTGGTTGGCGCCGCGACGGATTGCCCCCCATCAGCCGGCTGACCCCGGCACCGCGCCGCCAGCGAACAGCTTGCGCCAGGTCCTTGCCCAAGTGCTGGGTTGTGATCCGCAGAGCCTGGCAGGTTGCGAGTCACGGAGCCTGGCCAGCCTGGGCCTCAACTCCCTGGGCGCGGTGGGCCTCAAGGCCAGGCTGGAACAGCAACTGCACGTGTCGCTCTGCCTGGCACAACTGAGCCCGTACTTGAGTCTCGCCGAGGTCGAAGCCACTCTGGCGGCCCGCGAACCTCATGCGGAGGCTCAAGCCGGACCGGTATTGCAGCCGGCCCCCGACGCTGCCCATCAACCCTTTGCACTCAACGACATCCAGCAATCGTTCCTCTCGGGACGCACACTGCTGGCTGAGGCTGAACGGGTCGGTTGCCATATCTACCTGGAATTCGACTGGCCGGAACTGGATGTCTACCGGCTCAATCAGGCGTGGAATCGACTGTTGCTGCAGCACGACGCGCTGCGGCTCCGGGTGCTGGATGACGGCCGGCAACAGGTCGGCGAAGCCAAGCCTTATGGCTTCAACATCCGTGACCTGCGCCGCTGCGATCCCCAGGACCGTGAACGTTCCCTGGCGGCGCTGCGCGGATCGATGTCGCACAAGGTGTATCTGGCCGGCGACGACAGGCTCTTTGAAGTCGCCGTGTCGCTGCTGGATCGACAACACAGCCGGGTGCACTTGAGCATTGACGAGTGGATTGTCGATGCCACGTCCCTGGAGGTGCTGCTGCAGCAGTGGTTGATGTGGTATCGGGAGCCTGATGCCACGCTGGCGGATCAGGGGGTGTCGTTGCGTGACTATCAGCGGGCGCTGGAGTCTTGCAAAGACTCACCGCGCTACCGGCGCGACCTGCAGTACTGGCTCGACAAACTGGCGGCGGCGCCGCCGGGCCTGTACTTGCCCAAGGCACCGCGCCCGGCCGGCCGCCAGCGCCAACGGCTGACCTCGACCCTGGAGCCGAGCCGCTGGCAGCGCCTGAAAGAGCGGGGGGCGGCCCTGCAGGTTTCAGGCACGGCACTGCTGCTCAGCCTGTTTGGCCTGATCCTGCAACGGGCCCATGCCGGCCAGGCGTTCTCCTTGATCACCACCAGCTATGGCCGGCTGCCCCTGCACCCGGACATTGAGCGTCTGGTTGGCCCCCTGATCTCGACCCAATTCTTTGCCTTTGCCGCAGCCCGGGAACAAAGCCTGGGGGAATGGGTTCAAGGGGTGCAGCGCCAGTTGCTGGAGGACCTTGACCATGCCAGCGTCGGCGGCGTCGCGGCGCTGCGGGAAATCCGCCGGCGTGGCGAGCCATCGCAACCTTTCAAAGGCGGCGAGGTGGTCTTCACCTCGATGCTCAACAACCCGGTGCTCGACGCTGCCCCGAGCTTCGGCGATGCCCAGCACTACTGTGTGACCCAAACCCCACAGATCAACCTTGATCACCAACTGCGCGAGCGTGGCGGCGCACTGAGCCTGAGCTGGGACGTGGCCATCGACTGCTATCCCGACGGCCTGATCGAGCAGTTGTTTACCGACTATTGCCAGCTGCTGTGCCGGTTGGCGGACGCTGACGATCACTGGCAGGCATTGAAATCCACCGATCTGCTCCCTGTGGCGCCTTTTCAGCTGGCCTCCAGCGCGGAGCCAACCCAGCCCTTTGCACTGACGGATCAACAGCAGGCATACGCCTTCAGCCGCTCGCTGCACCCAGGACAGGGCGGGGCACAGCTCTACCTGGCCTTGAGCATCCCAGCCCTGGATGTTGCTCGACTGGCCCAGGCCTGGCAGCAATTGCAGGCCCACCATCCGCTGCTGCGCACGCGGGTTCTGGCCAACGGCACCCAACAGATCATGCAAAGCCCGCCAGGAGGACAACTGGAAACGCTGGGGCAGGGTGTCAGCCCCGCCCAAGTCGCCGAAGAGCTGCTCGGCCGGGTGACTGCACTGGGTGACTGGCCCTATGCCGTGCTCAAGGTCAGCAGCGCCGACGCAGGTCAGAGCCTGGTGCATCTGGCCGTGGACCTGCTGCTTGTCGACCTGCCCAGCCGAGACCTGTTGATCCGGCAACTGCTCAAGCTCTACCAGGGCGCAACACTGCCCCCGCTGACCATCCACTTCGCGGATTACATCGCAGCACTCGGACAGCACAAACGCAGCCCAGCGGCGCAAGACGCCGCGCTTTACTGGCAGGAAAAATTCCGCCGCCTGCCTCAGGGACCGCAACTCAACGCCAACCGCGACGTCAACGGCCTGTACCTGAAGTACGAGCACCGCCTCGACTGCTGGCCACTTCTGCGCAAACGCATCGAACATGCGGGCATCAGCGCCGATGCCTTACTGATCAGCGTCTATGCCTTTTGCCTGGCAAAACACTGCGCACTGCCAGCCTTCACCCTGGTGGCCCCGGGCTGGAAGCGCCCCCCCGTCCACCCACAGATCGACGCACTGGTCGGCGACTTCACCACCTTGAGCTGGGTCGACTTCAACAGCCAAGCCCTGACGTTCATCGAACAAGCCCGCCGTTGCGATCGGATCTTCACCGAGGATCAACAACACAGCGCCATCAGCGGCTTGCAGGCACTGCGCAAGGTCGCAACAGACAAGCAGCACCCACGCACCCTGGATTTCCCAGTGGTGTTTACCCGACTCAACCCACAAGGACCACTGGAGCTGCCCGAAGGCGTGACCCTGGTTGACAGTGCAAGCCGCACCCACGGCGTGGCGCTGGACAATCTGAGCATCGAGACGCCAGGGGCCTTGTTGATCCATTGGGATCTGGCGACTGATCGCCTGGCTGCGGCGCAGGGGGAGGCGATGTTTGGGGAGTATTGTCGATTGTTGGAGCGGTTGGCGGTGGAAGAGGGGGAGTGGGGGCAGCTCTAACCACCAGTTGTCATCAGTAAAGTTGAAAAAGCTACCCAACTCGCTGGGTAGCTGATTCAACACAACAAGGCGATAAGGATTGAGTCTTGGACTCGCAGAAAAAAGGTTATTTGTTCTACTGAGAGCGTTTGACCGATTTGCGCAAGTGCCGAACTCAATCGGCGCCAAGCTGCCACAAACGACGCTGTTGTTGATGAACTGTCGAATTTCGCTGAGGTGTATTTTTCGCTGGCTCGTTGCCGCGGCGGCTGGGGACTGTCATTGAACTTCGCCAGGACGCCAGAAACCGCAGCATTCAATAGCGCCAGAAAACCGGGGTAATCAGTACCAGCACCGTCAGGATCTCCAGGCGCCCCAGAAGCATGCCGATGGTCAGCAGCCATTTCGCCGCATCAGGCAGCGATGAGAAGTTGCCGGCAGGCCCAATGATGCTGCCCACCCCCGGGCCGACGTTGCACACTGCGGTTGCAGCGCCGCTCAATGCCGTCATCCAGTCCAGGCCGATCAGGCCAAGCCCCAGGGCCAGTAGTGCGATGGTGATGGTGAAGAAGAACGAGAACGTCAGCAGCGAGCGCACAATATCCTCGTCGATGGGATGGCCGTTGTACTTTTTCTGAATCACCGCCCGTGGGTGAATCAACTGCTTCAGACTGCTGATCAGCAGACTTGCAGCGACCTGGAAACGGAAAATCTTCAAACCGCCGGCCGTGGAGCCCGAGCAGCCGCCGACAAAGGTCAGGTAAAAGAACAGCAACACTGCAAAACTACCCCACGTGGTGTAGTCACCCACGGCAATGCCGGTGGTGGTGACCACTGACGTCACATTGATCGCCACAATCCGCAGTGCATCCCACCATCCGTAATCGCTGTTCCAGGACAGCCAGGTTCCCACCGCCAGGGAGATGACGATGAGGAAACCCAGGAAGCCACGGACCTGATGATCCTTCAACAGTGCACGCCGATTGCCTCGCAACGTCGCCACATAGAGCGTGAAGGGCAGGCTGCCGAGGATCATGATGACCACCGCGATCCAGTGTATGGCCGGTTGAGTCCAATGTCCGAGCGAAGCATCGGAAGTCGAAAAACCTCCAGTTGAAATCAGTGACATGGCGTGATTGACCGCTTCGAAAGGCGTCATCCCGGCAATCCACAGCGCCAGGGTTGCCAAGCCGGTGAGCCCCAGATAGACCAGCAGGATCGACTTGGCTGCGACGTGGGAGCGAGGCGCAACCTTTTCCGACCAGTCCGAGGATTCGGTCTGGAACAAGCGCATGCCCCCGACCCGTAGCAATGGCAGCACCGCCACTGCCATGCCGATGAAACCGATACCGCCCAGCCAGTGCAGCATGGAGCGCCAGATCAGCAGACCAGGCGAGGCCGAGTCCAGCCCGGTAAGGACGGTCGAGCCTGTGGTCGTGATACCAGACATCGTTTCGAAGAAGGCATCGGTGTAGCTGATTTGGTGAATGAACACCATGGGCAATGCGGCAAAGATACACACAACCAGCCAACTGCCCGTGGTCAGCAGGTACATGTCGCGGGGCCGCAGTTGAGTGCTTTTGGCGCTGCGTTGCACAACCAGCAACAGGCCCGTGACAAAGGTAATCATGCTGGACCAGAGGAACGCGGACAGCTCCTCGTTGCGGTCATGGATCAGTAACGTGATCATCGGAATAGCCATGCTGATGGCCAGGGTGATCAGAAAAATACCCAAGATGAAACCGATAAGCCGCATTGCCGCGATGGACATAAAAACCAGCCTGCTGAGTGATAACCGCGCAGCATCGGATATCTGTGCCTGGAGCGCTATAAAGTTTCAGTAAATTATTGCCGGGAGTGCGCTTACGCCATTGAAGTCCCGCTTCATCCGTTGTGTTGTTCGATGTTAAAGTCGCCGCCATGAAATTGTCCCGCCCCGACCGTTCGCTCATTGCCTGGACCCTGTATTTTTGTGTCCTGTTCAATGTGTTCGCCTGCGGTTTGGGGCACGGCCAGATGATGGGCTTTGCCCTCAACGGCGTGGGCGGGCAGTTCTGCTCCTCCCTGGGCAGCAAGGCTCCGGTGCAGACATCAGACTTCAGCGACCAGAGCGCCAGTACCTGGGCCGGCAGTTTTTCCTGCCCGGTCTGTTCGGGAGCCGCGCTCAGTCTGGTCCAGCTGTTTTGCCTGAGCTGGCTGCTGCGTATCGGCCAGCTCAGGCGCCGTGCGCTTGAACCGCGCTGCAAGGCGCCCCCACGCTATTCCTGGCCATCGGCCAACCCCAGGGCTTCTCCCCACGCTTGCGCATGACCTTTGTTATTCGCACGTCCCCCGGTCTATGGGCCGAGGACGTGTGCATGGTTATGGCTGAGATGGAAAGGAGCACGAGATGCCTCGAATCATTCAAGGTTGGCAACAGCGTCTGCTGCCCGTAGCCCGCAAAGCGGGCAAGCGCCGCTGGAGGCTGACATGCGCGCACTAGCAATCCCTTCTGGCGCCTCCCGTCTGGTGAGTAAAAGCACACGGGTAAATAACCACGGCGACTTTCTGCTGCCGTTTCCCGATTACCCGAGCAATGCTCGCAGCTTCGTGCACCTGGATGCGCGCCTGCTGCCGTACTGGCACACCCTGTTCGATGTCTGTCCGGGGCTGCTCAAGCTTGATCCTCCGGATGGCTTGAATATCTTCCGCGGGTTCATGACCTGGGCCTATCGCAATCATCCGCCGCTGAACTGGACCTATTACCTGAGCGTGTGCCGCTGGCTGCTGGGTTCACGCTACCAAGCGCGGATCAACGAGGAGCACATAGAGGCATTCATGAGCGCAGCGGCTGCGCGCTGGATCAACACCGACGACAGTCAGGCACGCGGCCTGGTGCTGGCCTGGCGCGAGTCACCGGACTGGGTGTTTGACTGGAAGGTGGCGTCGCGTTCGGTGCCGGCGGCCAATGGCGAGCCGGAAGAATATCCGCCGGTGCCTTGGGACTTTGCCTGGTGCCCGTTAAGCGGCAAGGGGGGCTCGGGTTTCCGGCGCTGGTTGCCGATTCCCTGAGCCCGGCATCGGTCCAACGCCTTGCGGTGCTTGCTGAGCGGCCTTGGCGCAAGCGCTGACTTCCGGCAGACGCAAGATCTGCCGGGGGCCTTGCATTACTGCGGCAGCAGCACGCTGTCCACCACATGAATCACCCCATTGGACTGCATGACATCGGCGATGCTGATCGCGGCCTTGGCGCCTTTGGCATCGATGACCCAGAGCTTGCCTTCATAGGGTTTGACGGTCAGCGCTTCGCCCTGGACGGTCTTGAGCGTGACCTGTCCGCCATTTTGCTTGGCCTCGGCCATCAGTTGCCCGGCGGTTTGGGTTCCGGGCACCACATGGTAGGTCAGGATCTTCGTCAGGTCGGCCTTGTGCTCAGGCTTGACCAGGGTCTCGACCGTGCCGGCCGGCAGCTTGGCGAACGCCTCGTTGGTGGGCGCAAACACGGTGAACGGGCCTTTGCTGTTGAGGGTGTCCACCAGCCCGGCGGCCTTGACCGCCGTGACCAGGGTGGTGTGGTCCTTGGAGTTGACCGCGTTCTCCACGATGGTTTTGCTGGGGTACATCGCAGCGCCACCGACCATCACCGTATCGGCGGCGAAAGCGCTGAGGGGGCCAGCGACGGAGAATACGGCGAAGCAGACAGCGGCCAGGCGTTTACTAAAGGTTTGCATGATGCAGCTCCTCGATTATTCGGCCCTCCTGATGAGGGTGCTGAATGTACGGTGCGCATCGGCAAACGGATGCAGCGCTGGCCGTTTTTTGTGACCAGCGCTCGGTCAAGCGACTCGGAAGCGCCTGCCCAGGCTGCGCTGCAAGCGCAGAACAGGGCCGGGCAGGGCGCGCGGCGCCTTACTTCGACATCCAGCTGATCACTGCTTGGTAATCCTCGGCGCTGCAATCCATGCACAAGCCACGGGGCGGCATGGCATTGAAGCCTTCGGTCACGTGCTTGACCAATACGTCAGTGCCTTGAGCCAGGCGCGGCTTCCAGGCTTCCTGATCGCCTTTTTTCGGCGCCATGGGCAACTGCCCGCTGTGGCAGGCGGTGCAGGCGCGGTTGAACACCGCCTCCGGGTCCTGGGCGGCGTGAGCCGTGGTGAATGCGAGTAAAGAGGCGGCAGCCAATAGGGTCTTCATGATGGTCCTCATCGTGTTCTTATCATCAGGTTGTCGTGCAGGTGCGCGATCGAGGCAGTGTAGGGAGGGGGTTCTTACGCACCCACTGCGACAGCCTGCCGCAGGTGCCGGCGGCGAGTGCTCGGTTGGGCGATCCGTCTGGAGGTGACCGTCGCCCTATGGCAGGTTGTCGCACATCAGGCCGGCAAAGCCTGCGTGCTACATTGCCGACCGACGGGATGCTTTCTCCAGGCAGGGTTACATCACGTCACTGAGTGCCGGTGTTTCGCGAGGAGCCCGGCACTCTCATGATCTACTACCGGCACCGCATGCGGCAGGTTTTCAACGGCTTGTGGGTGGCGCTTCAAGGCCGTGCCGTCGGCGGCGAACAGATGCAGGTTGTCGACTTCCAGCTGCAGTTCGACCCGATCACCCGCCTGCCATCCGGCGCTTACTTCACAACGACAGACCAGGGGCTCGTCCTGACCTGTTTCGAGGTGCACATAGGTTTCGCTGCCCAGGTATTCGACCCCGGTCACGACGATGCCGGCGGCTCCCTCAGCCGCTTTGAGGGAAATGTGCTCCGGGCGAATCCCCAGGCTCAGCGGCGTGTCTGCCGCCAGGTTCGAACTGTCGAAGGGCAGGGAGCTCATGCCCCAAACGGGGGTGTCGACCAGGCTGGTTTGGCCAGGTGTATGCAGGTGCACCGCCAGAAAGTTCATTCTGGGCGAGCCGAGAAAGCCGGCGACGAAGCGACTGGCCGGACGTTCATAGAGTTCGCGCGGTGAACCGACCTGCTCTACGCGACCGCCATTGAGCACGACAATTTTGTCGGCCAGGGTCATGGCTTCCACCTGATCGTGGGTGACGTAGATGATGGTCGAGCCCAGTCGAGCATGCAGGCGGGCGATCTCGTTGCGCATCTGCACCCGCAAGGACGCATCCAGGTTGGAAAGCGGCTCATCGAACAACAAGATGTCCGGTTCCCGCGCCATGGCTCTGCCCATGGCCACACGCTGACGTTGCCCTCCAGACAGTTCTTTGGGCTTGCGTTGCAGCAGTTTGTCCAATTGCAGGATGTGCGCGGTTTTCAGCACCCGCTCGCGCAAGCTGCTCTTTTCAGTCTTGGCCAGTTTGAGACCAAAACTGATGTTGTCGTAGACGCTCATGTGCGGGTACAGCGCATAGGACTGAAACACCATGCCGACGCCACGCTCGCGCGGCTCCAGGTCGTTGACCCGTCGCCCATCGATCAGCAGGTCGCCGGCGCAGATCGAATCCAGTCCTGCGACCAGTCGCAGCAGGGTCGACTTTCCACAGCCAGAAGGGCCGACGAAGACCACGAATTCGCCCGCAGCGATCTCCAGGCTGACATCACGAAGAATCCGCACGCCGCCCAATTGTTTGTTCACGTTATCTAGCTTCAGTTTGATCACGATGCTGTTCCTTGTAGTTGTTGGGCATCAACCCTTTAACGCGCCGGCCGTGAGACCGGAAACAATTCGGCGCTGGAAGATCAGCACCAGAATCACCAGGGGAACGGTGACCAGCACGGATGCGGCCATCAACAGTCCCCAAGGCAGCTCGTGGGGACTCCCGCCGGAAATCAGGGCGATGGCGACCGGCACCGTGCGCTGGGTGTCTGTGAGGGTGAAGGTCAGGGCAAACAGGAACTCGTTCCACGCGGCGATAAAGGCCAATAAGCCAGTGGTGACCAGTGCCGGCCAGAGCAGCGGCAGCAGCACACGAGTCAGCGCGACCCAGGGCGAAGCGCCATCCATGATTGCCGCTTCCTCCAGTTCGTGAGGGAGCTGCCCCATGAACGTGGTCAGCACCCAGACAGTGAAGGGCAGGGTGAAAATGGTGTAGCTCAGGATCAACGCCCAAGAGGTGTTGTACAGACCCAGGGCGCGGATCACTTCGAACAGCCCCGACAGTACAGCGACCTGGGGAAACATCGACACGCCGAGAACCATCATCAATACCGTGCCGCGCCCACGGAACTTCACCCTTCCCAAGGCATAGGCGGCCGTCACACTGAGGAACAGCGCCAGGGTCACCACGCACAGTGCGACCATCAGCGAGTTACCGATCGCCCGCAGGAATGAGGCTTGGTGAAGTACCGCCGCGTAGTGGGAGAAGTCGGGGCTGTCGATCCAGTAGCTGACTGCGAACAAGGCACTGGACGGCTTGAGTGAAGTCACGATGGCGTAATAGAAAGGGAAGACCGCATACAGCAACAGCACCCCGATCAGGCACCAGAATCCGCAGCGCAACAGCGCTTTTTTGAGGAGACGCGGGCTCATGCTCGAACCTCCATCTGACGGCGTCCGAGGTACAGGTAAAGCGTGGCGATTAGCGCAACGACCAGAAACAGCAGAGTCGAGGCCGCGCTGCCATAGCCAACATCCTGGAACTCCACCAGGTGTTGGCGGGCATAGACCGACATGCTCATGGTGCTGGACGAATTTGAGGTCAGCACATAGATGACATCGAATACCCGCAGGGAGTCGAGGATGCGGAAAATCGCGGCCACCAGCAATGCCGGCATCAACAGTGGAAGCGTGACGCGCCAGAACACTTTCAGCGGATGAATCCCATCGACCCTGGCGGCTTCGTAGCAATCGCTCGGCAACATCTGCAAGGCCGCCAGCATCAGCAGCGTGACAAAAGGCAAGGTCTTCCAGACGTCGACGATGATCACTGCCCACATCGACAGATCCGCATCTGCGGTCCAGGCCAGAGGCGCGTCTATCAGCCCGAGGCTCAGCATCAGGTGATTGATGATGCCGAACTGGTCATTGAGCATCCATGACCAGATCTTGGCTGAGACAATGGTAGGAATCGCCCACGGAATCAGAATCAGCGCTCGCACCAGGGAACGGCCTGTGAACTGGATGTTCAGCAGCAACGCCACCATCAGCCCCAGGACGACTTCCAGTCCCACCGACACCAGGGTGAAATACAACGTGTTGCGCACAGCGTTCCACCACTGTGGATCGACCAGGATGCCCGACCAGTTGGAACCGTCGTGGAACAGATAATTGCTCAAGCCGACAAAGGTGCCGCCAGCGGTGTCCGCCAGGTTGGCATCGGTCAGGCTGAACCAGAATGTGCGCAACAGCGGCCAGGCCGCCACCAGGGCCAGACACAGCAGCATTGGTGTCAGAAACAGCCATGCGGCGCGTACTCGGCGACGCTGTAGGGGCGTCTCCCGGGTGAGCAGGAGCGCGTCACTGGAGACGTGGGTAGTAGAGACAGACATGGTGATTTCCTTCCCTGTGGCTTACCAGTTCCGACGTTTGATGCGTGTGAGTTCGCTTTCCAGTTCGGCCAGTGCCTGATCGACAGGCAATTCGCCCGCCAGCACGCCATGCACGCGATCGAAGAACGCATTGGAGACCCGTGGATAGCGATCGGCGGTTATTGAGGCGGGGCGCATGACCCCGTCGTTGAGGATGCTGTGGAGCTGAGCGTAGTAAGGCATGGCCGCGAGCAGTTCGGGATCCTGATACAGCGACTCGATCACCGGGTTATAGGCGCCTATCAGGGCACGGTGTTTTTGCTGTTGGGCGCTGGTCAGGTAGCTCACCAGCTCTGCGGCCAGTTTGGGCTGGGTGCTGTAGCGCGATACCGCCAGGCCCCACCCGCCGAGGGTGGATGCATGGTTGCCGGTCTCGCCGCCTCGGGGCAGGGGAGCGACCCCAACCTTGTCTTTTACGGCACTGTCCTGGCTTTGCACCAGGGCCCAGACATAAGGCCAGTTACGCATGAACAGCGCATTTCCCGACTGGAATACGCCACGTCCTTCTTCCTCGGTGTAATTGAGCACGCCACGCGGGGAGATGTCTCCTACCCAGCTTTTGGCCAGGGTCAAGGCAGCTTTTGAGGCCTGGGTGTTAACGATGATGTCTCCTCGTGGATTGACCAGTCCGCCTCCCGGTTGGCTGCTGATCCACTCCAGCGCATTGCACGTCAGCCCTTCGTAGGCGCGCCCCTGAAATATGTAGCCCCACACATTGGGGTTGCCGGCGTTGCGCTCGGCCTGTTGCACATCTCTGGCGGTAGCGGTCATTTCCTCCCACGTCTGGGGCACCTGCTTGTTGTACTTCTCGAGCAAGTCCTTGCGGTAATACAGCAGGCCCGAGTCGGTGAACCAGGGCATGGTCACCAGCCGTCCGTTTACCGTGGCGTTATCAATCTGGGCCTGGAAGTAGCCTTGGGTCGCGTCGGCTGGCAGCCCCTCGCGCAGATCCATCAGATGTTTGGCCAGCATCCCCGGCCACACCATATCGATTTGAATGATGTCGATGTCGGTGGACTGCGCACTGAGGATCTGTTGGTAGAACGACAGCCTCTCGGTCGCCGAGTTAGGCGTGGAAACCACCTCGACGTGGTTGCCGGTCTGCTTCGACCACGCGTCGACTGCCTCCTTGCAGAGTTGTAACTCTGCACCTACCGCACCGCACGAGATCGTCAAATCAGCTGCGCTGGAGACAGACGGAAGTCCGGCACTGAGGGTGAGCAGCACTGCTGGAAGGAGAGATTTGAGCTGTTTCATGAAGGCCTCTTTATTTTTGTTTTTAGAGAAGTTAACGTTAACACGGCAAATGTAACAGCACATTTTCGATAAGGCATCTTTTTTGTCGAATTGGACCCTCACCACTCGCGAAAAAAGCGCTCTGTCGCTGGAACAAAACAATAAAAATAAAACAGGGAAATCCACATGCAGAAAGCATCAAGATGGCTACTTGCAGGCGTGCTCAGCAGCTCGGCGGCGACCTCTCAGGCCGCGACTCTGGAAGAGCGCATGGCCGCGTTCGAGGCCCGTGCCAGTGCAGCGGAAAAGCGCGCAGCCGCAGCCGAACAGCAAACCCAGGCACTTGCCAGAGAATTGCAACAGATCAAGCTCGCCACCTCCGCTTTGCAGCCTGCAGCATCCACTGCATCCCAGGCCACGAATCCCGTTGTGGACACCCGACTGGCAAAACTCGAAGCCCGCCAGGAAAGCATGGAAAAGCAGGCCAGCACTTCAAACCTCACTGATGGATTCAGCTTCAACGGCTACGCCCGTTCCGGATTGCTGATCGACGAGGGGCTTGGTGGTGGTCGCGGCGGCCCTTATACGACTCCGGCCGGATCGGTGGGGGGAGCAGTCGGGCGGCTCGGTAACGAAGACGACACCTACATGCGCATAGACCTGTCGAAAGAAATCTATGCGCAGAATGGCACCCGTTCCAAATTCACGGTGTCCATCGCCGACGGAGTGGAAAGCTCCAATGACTGGACCGCCGACGAAAGCAAACTGAACGTGCGCCAGGTGTTCACAACGCTCGACCATATCGCTGCGTTCAAGGGCAATCCCGTGTTCGAGAACGCCACCCTGTGGGCAGGCAAGCGATTTGACCGGGATAACTTCGATATCCACTGGATGGACTCGGACGTCGTCTACCTGGCCGGTACCGGCGGTGGAATCTACGACGTGCAGATGAACAAGGATTGGCGCTCGAATTACTCCTTGATCGGGCGTAGCTACGGGGATTTCAGTCAAGGGGGGCTTAATGCCGATGTGGCGAGTTACATCCTGACCTCCAACCAGTTCTTCGAGGAGGGCCAGTGGCAGTGGATGTTCAATGGCATCGGCGCAAAGAAAAACGATTTCGGTACCCGCACCAATAAAGCGGGTTTGACGCCTGCGGATTCCGGCTTGCACAGCATGCTGGCCAATCACCAGAAAAACTTTTTCGGCAGAGAAGGCTTCTTCAAAACGGCACTGCTCTATGGGCAAGGTCTGGGGGCAGAGGTCAAGAACGTTGGTTCGGATGGTGAACTGATTGACGAGGCCCGGGCTCTGCGTCTTGCTCTTTATGGCGAGACTCCAATTGCGCCTGACTGGCGCATCGGACCCAGCTTGCTGGCCGAGCAGAGCAAGGATAGATACGTCAAGGGTGACGACTACCGCTGGCTGACCCTGAACATGCGCTTGGCGAACACAATCAACAGCAACTTCGAGATGGCCTACGAACTGAGCTGGCAAACCATGGACCTCGACCCCAAGGGCTATCTACAACGTAATGCGGTCGACGGTAACTTCTGGAAATTCACCGTCGCCCCGACATTCAAACTTGACGTTGGAGACCTTCTCACACGTCCGGAAATGCGAGTGTTCGCAAGCTACATGAATTGGTCTTCGGATCTGGACAAGTACAGTACTTCAGACTCCTTCGGCAAGACGGACTTCAACGCCGGAGGTGTATGGCAATACGGTATACAAATGGAAACCTGGTTTTAATAGTTGAACGCGCCGGCAAACACGCCTTCAGCGCGTCTGCCGGCTGTTGTTGCATTGAGTAAGAGACTACCGCTCGGAACTGATCAGCCAGCAGTTATCCCGGTAACAAAAAATTGAGGAAATGAGATGGTATTGCCTCGCGCGGTCATATTTGGCGAAGCCCTGATCGACCTTGTCCAAGGCACGCCTGGACAGTGGAAGGGTTACCCCGGTGGTGCACCCTGGAACGTTGCACGAGCCTTAAGTCGCTTGGGTGTCAGCAGCGCTTTTGCTGGGTCGGTGAGCTTAGATTCATTGGGTGACGAGATCGTTTTGCAGTCGGAAGCGGCAGGATTGGATATGCGTTTTATCCAACGAGTCGATCGAGATCCTCTGGTCGCCATCGTTCCATCGAGCCGTCCTCCTAGGTACTTTTTTGCTGGAGAGGCCGATCTGTTTTTTGATCCGGACCTGATGCCCGAAGGATGGCTCAAGCAAGCAGAGCTGTGTCATTTCAGCTGCATCAGTTTAGCTCGGCAGCCACTTGCAGATACGCTGGTTAACATTGCTCAGCAGGCCAAAGCAGCCGGTAAACGGGTTAGCTATGATCCGAACTGGCGCAATTTAATGGGTAGCCATTATCGGGAGCAGACCTTCCCGACCATGACCAGCCTTGCTGACATGATTAAGCTGTCCGACGAAGACCTGCGGCACATTTATCCAGGGCTGAGCGAACAGCAGGCAATGCATGAGCTTCGCGCGCTTAATCCTCAGGCGCAGATATTGTTGACCCGAGGGGAACACGGGATGACCCTCCACACCCCGGACAGCCAACTCGATCAGGCGGCTATTGCCGTGAACGTGCAAGACACGGTTGGAGCAGGGGACGCTTGTATGGCCGGTTGGCTGGCTGCAGAGTTGTTGGGGATCGCAGGCTTGAGAGAGCGCCTGCGATTTTCAGCGGCTTGCGCATCCATATCCTGCCGCCATGCCGGAGCCCATGCTCCTTCGCTGGCTGATGTGGAAGGTTTGCTCACTACCTAGCGTTCAGTTGGAAGCGTTGCTCAATCGCTGAAGCTCAAGTTGCCTGGCGGCACTGGCTTCGAGGTTGGCACGCTCTTCATCCAGATACTGATAAATGCTTTGGAGGTTGGCGATCTTCTGTGTGATTTCTGCCATCTTCTTTTCAATTAACTTAGCGCCTTCAGCACAATCGATCTGCTTGTTGCGTTGCGCATCCAGAATCTCGCCTATTTCCCCCAGGGAAAACCCCATGCTTTGCGCGCGCTGGATAAAGTCCAGATCTTGCAGGGTTTGCGCTGTGTAAACGCGATAGTTGTTCGTTCGCCGCTGCGATGAGATCAGGCCGATTTGCTCGTAGTAGCGCAGCGTATGGCGACTGGCGCCACTGCGGGCCTCGATTTCACCGATCTTCATAAAACATCCCTTGACTGTAGAGTTGGGTCGATAGTTTACGCTTGATTTCTTACCTTAAACAAGGAACGGGGAAATGAGCGTGGAGTGCTTTGTCACGGGGGGTACCGGCTTTATCGGCCAACATCTGGTGGCTCATCTGAGTGCAAAAGGTCACACCGTTCGGGTGTTGATGCGGCGCCCAGAGCGACTGACTGAATTGCGCGAGCAAGTCGTCAAATTGGGAGGGAGTGCAGCCCGGGTATTTGCCGTAGCTGGCGATCTGGAGCGGGACAACCTCGGTCTGAGTCCTGCTGACCGAGAACAGCTAAGGCAGGCCAGAGTCGTATTTCACCTGGGCGCCCACTTCGCCTGGGGGCTGTCCTTGGAGCAGTCTCGTGCGGTGAACGTAGAAGGGGCAAAGCGGGTGGCGCTGTTGGCGGTGGAGCAAAACAGCCGGTTAGTGATGATCGGCGGCTACATGCTGAAAAACCATGAACATCTGCAACGCATCGGAATTGATCCTCGTTCTGCACAGCAGACCCATTGGCCTGCCGTCTACCGGCGTGTCGGCGGTTACGAGGCGAGCAAGCTGGAGGCGCATTTTGCGACCCTGGAGCTCATGTCCGCCAAGGGCGGGGAGATCACCGTTGTCCACCCCGCGACAGTTTGTGGCCACAGCCGCACGGGGCATATCCTTGACGGCCAGCCGCTGGTGGAGCTGATACGCAACCTGATACTGGGAAAGCTCACTGCCGTGCCCGGTACCGCCAAGCACTGGCTGCCACTGGTCACCGTGGATTACCTGGTTGAGCTGATGGTGGTGAGTGCTTTTGATCCTGCCATGGTGGGCCAGGAACTGCTGGCGCTGGATGAGCAAACTCCCAACTTGCAAGAACTGCTGGTACAGGTGGCACAACCTTTGGGCTTGAAGCCTCCCAGGCATCACATTTCGCTGCGATTGCTGAAGTTGCTGCTGAGCATTCCTCCCGTCGCCCGGTTTATGAATACAAAACCCGAAGCCTTGGACTTTATCCAGACCACTCGTTTTGATACGGCGGCGGTCGAGCAGTTTGCCAAAAGCCATGGAATCGCCAAGCCGGATATACGTCAGTCCTTGCAGCACACCGCAACGTTCGTCAACTCATCTTGCATAGCCAAGGGCTAAGCCCGCCGAGTTCGCCCTTCGGGGCGACACCGCAGTCATCCGCACTATGCTGCGGCAGCTGTGGCGGTGCTGATGGCCAGTGTCGAATCCAAGGCGTGCGGCTGGAGTACGCCTTTACACTTCAGAGGGCGATTAGCTTCCTGCTCGGGTCTTGCTGCATGAAGAGCAGGATGTCGAAAACCCGACCCGGTTCGACTTGAAGGGCAGGGTGATCGCTCTTCTGAACGGCCTTAATCAACAACTCCTTGTTTTGCCCCCAACAGTGGCCAAGCGAGAAGGGCAGTCTGCAGAGCTTTTGACCAGCAGCTTTGAGGGTGTCGCTGGGGAGCAGGTACTGAGTGCTACTGAATCCTCGAAAGCCCGCGTGCTTCAATCCATTCCTGACCTGGCTATCCAGTGCAGGCATGAATCCCGTTATGAGGAGTAATGCTTTCATGGGGTAGGTGACGTTGGTGTTATTAGCGAACAGCGCGTCTGCCAACATCCTCAAGACCCCGAGCAGCTCTGCATCAAAGTGAACCGCTGACGGATACATTCCCTCGGTGGTGAAGATCCGTCGATCTTCGGATGACAGCGCGAATGCCCCCAGTTGGTGAGTGTCAAAACGGACAAGCTTGGCGTGTAGGTCCGGATTGCAAAGCCCGGCTGCGGCTTCAGCCGGCAGATGCAGTATTGGGGCTTTCCGCGAGCCAGCGCCCCAGTTCAATAAGGCATTTCGAAGCACGTCGGCTAGTAACTCGGCGTTATGCGGCGTAAGTGTCGCCAGGTAGGCCTTGGAGATCTCCCTAACCCGAAAGAAGTCCTCATGATAGGAGGAGTTGAAGCTGTTGATCGCTGAACGAATATCTTGCTCTTCACCAATCACTCTAAGCATGTCTGATCCATTGAATAAGGCGGGCAAGCACTTTTGATTTGCGCCCTGGGGGTGATGAAATAGCGCAGCGTCCGGCGCCTTGCTCATGTTGTGGAGCTGAATGCTCATGAATTGATGTTCATGAGCATTCAGCTCTCTATGGGGCCGCCCCTTTTTCGGGTCGTTTTTTTCGGGTCGCTGCAGCGCGTGCAGATTGAATGCGCTTGTCTCTTTCGTGCTAGACCGACGCAGCTCACCCCTGGGCGATTGACCCTGCCTGCTCTTGATAGCCTTTGCGCAGTTTCTCCGCGATCAGCTTTTCTGCTTCACGCAAAGCGCGTTCGGGACTGTCGAGGGACTTGATCAGGGTCTGGCCCTTGGTGCCGATACGGCCGAAATTCACCATCACCTCAGCCTCGGCGACGCCGATACGCCAGAACTTGTTGGAATTGCCCTCACCAAAGGTGAACTCGCGCATCAAGGGTGACGCTTGAGTGGTGACTGGCGGCTGGGCTTGGATCTCGATGGTTTCCTCTGGCTGTTGCGGTTCTGGAAGTGCAGCGGCTTCCTCGCCCCTGAGTAACGCTTCGATGCGATTGAGCACCTCTTCTTGGTCGCGCAGCCAGTCATTACTGAGCACGTCGATGATCTTCCAACCAAAGCTGCGTAGTACCGTCGGGCGGAAAATGTAGCGCTCACGTACGTCAGGGGCGGCCGCGGTATCACTGTCCAGCAGTACGCCGAGGCTGAAGTGTTCACCACTGGCGTCACTGATCGCGAGGTCGCAACGGAACTGCGAACGTCCGACATATTCCTGAACCGAATGCCCGCGCTTTCGCAACGCGGCAGCGAGGGCGCCGCGCAGGTGATCCTTGGGCAGGCTGACGGCAAAGGACTGCTTAGCACCCGGATTGAGGTTGGCGAGGATACCCTGGGAGCGCGGCGCATCCCCGCTGGCACTGGCCTGGGCGAACTGCAGGAACGCGCGCAGTGCGGCGGCACCATCGTTGTGGGTGTTGGTGATGGCTTCGGACTCAATGCTGGAGACAATCGCCATGCGCTTGCGGGCGCGACTGAAGATCACATTGAGGCGTTTTTCCCCACCACGCTGGTTGATCGGGCCGAAGTTCATCAGCATCTTGCCGTTCGGTCCTGGTGCGTAACAGATGCTCAGGATGATCACATCACGCTCATCGCCCTGGACGTTTTCCAGGTTCTTGACGAACAGGCCATTGAATTGCCCGGCATCTTCACGCACGTACTCGCGCTCAAGCCGTGTGGCAAAGGCCGAATCGCCGCTGGCCAAGTCTTCCAGGGCCTGCTCGATGGCGCCTTGCTGGGCCTCGGAAAAGGCCACGATACCCAGGCTCAGACCCGTCTCCCGTTGCAGCAGCTCCCGTACCAGGTTGGCGATGTACCGCGCTTCGGCCAGGTTGCTGCGGCTGAGGTAGACACCGTCGGTCATCTTCAAGAAGCTGATCGGGCTGTCGAGCAGCGCGTCGGCACCGCGGATGACGGCCTGGGCGTCCGTGGAGTCCAGTGCGGTTTGGGCCGGGGCAGGGCGCTCGATACGACGGTCGGGAATGGTGATCAGCCGCCCTTCGTAGAACGCCGCGTTAGAAAAGCTGATCAAGGCTTCGTGGCGGCTGCGGTAGTGCCAGGCCAGGAGGGTTGCCGGCAAGTTTCGCGCGGCCTGGCTCAGCAGGCTGTCGGCATCAAGGTTGATTGCGATCTGCTCACCATCCTCCATGGCAATCAGTTCGTTGTCGTCCTGGTCGCCGGCACTGGAGAAGAAGTTGGTCGGTGGCAATTGCATCTCGTCACCGACCACAATCACCTGCTGCGCACGGCTCAGTGCCGGCACGGCTTCTTCGCTGGGGATCTGACTGGCTTCGTCGAAAATCACCACGTCAAACAGGTCCGGGGTCAAAGGCAGGGTGTCGGACACCGACAGCGGGCTCATCAACCAGATGGGCTTGAGGTCGTTGATCACGAGGCCACTGTCGCCACTCGCCATTTCGCGAATGGAGCGATAGCGCATGGTCTTGCCCAGTTCATGTTCCAGTTCACGTCGGCCTTTGGCGTAGGCTTTCTTGAACTCACGGGCCTGGGCGTCGAGTTGAGTCACCGACATCGCCGATTGCTTCACATGCTCCAGAAAACGCTGGTGCAACATGGCGCTAAGCACCTGCGCGTTGCTTTTGAGCAGGTTGCATTCAGCCTGGCTGACCGCGCGCGCGGCCAAACTCAAGGCCGGGCCGTCGAAGCGCGCCAGCTGCGGATTGGCGCGGTACAGGCGGGTCAGGTTTTCCTGGGCAATCAAACCGTCCAGTACGCGTTGCGCCAAGGCGTACTGTTGCACGACCGCCAGGCAGACAGGATCGGCTTGGTGCAGCTCATTGAGCAGGGGCAGGGTGTCGGGCAGTTCGTCGAGTTCTTCACGCAGATCGCGCAGGTACTCGGCCAACTCGACCAGGCTCAGCGCCGGGTCGAACACACAATGTTGCGCGACCAGCTCGGCCAAGCGCGCCACCGGCTGGCGCAGTCTGGCTTCCTGGCGTACACCGGACAGGGCGTCGGGATTACCCCGCAGGCCCTCAACCCATTGGCGCAACAGCGGTGATGCGCTCAGTTGCCGGAGCAAGGCTTGCAGGTTGTGCAGGAACAGGTCGACATCCGGGATGCCGTAACGCTCTTGCAGGCGTTGCTGCTCGGCGTGCAGCTCGGCAGTGACGCGATGCTCGCGGGCCAGGTTGTCTAGCACGCTCCCGAAACTGGGTCGAATCGCGTGCTGACTGAAGTCGTAGCGTCGTTGCAATTCACCGCGCAGCCGCCACCAGGCCGGTTGCAGCCAACGCAGCAGCGAGCCTTCCAGCCGCTGTACCAGATCGATGGCAGCCTGGGTGTCCTGGAGCGCGAGTTTTTCACGCCAGTGGTGGGTGGATTCACGGGCGTTGTGTTGCTGTACGGCCAGTGCTTGCAGCGCGGCCTGCTCGGCGTGCAGCGCTTGGGCGCCTGATGAGCCCGGTTCCAGCAGGTCGAGGTGCGCTGCCAGGTTGGCGCTGGTCAATTGTTCGGCGGCCTGGGTCAGCACGCACGCATCCGCCAGGCGGGTGTCCCCGGACAACAGGCTCGACGATGACTCAAAAAATTGCTCGACGCTGTCCATCAGCCCACTGGCTTCATCCAGGAACGCCTTGAGTTGGCCGTAGGCATGTTCGTGAGTAATCAGGCTTGAGGCCAAATGGCTGAAAGGATGACGTGCGAAGCTGTCGAGGCCGAAACGTTCTTTGAACGCCTGATACACGCGCCCCGTCAGCTCGCTTTGTGCCTGCCACTGACGCCATTCGGGTAAACGTTCCAAGGCTTCGGGGGGCAGCTTGGCAGCAACGGGCGGCAGTTCGATCAGATGACGTACCAGCTCGCGTACCGAACATGCCAAGGACTCCGGCGCCTCACGCATTGCCTGTTCAAAACGCTCGATCAAGCCCAGCTGTTGGCTCAGGCCAGCCAGCAAGGTGTCGCGCTGGGCTTGCAACTGCGACGACTGCGCATCACCGGCGATCCAGCGCTCATAGCACTCGCGCAGGTTGCTCACGAAGGCCTTCTTGTCGGTCTGGGAATCGTGGATCAGGCAGCACAACTCACCCAGTTGACTTTGTTGCAGGCGATGGAACACAACGTCCAGCGCTGCACGCTTTTCACAGACAAACAGCACGCGCAGGCCACGAGCGGCGTAGTCCGCGATCAGGTTGGTGATGGTCTGGGATTTGCCGGTGCCTGGCGGTCCCTGGATGATGAAGTTACGCCCGGTACGGGCCAGGCTGACGGCCGCATTCTGCGTGGCGTCGCCTGCCACCACGTTCCACTGTTCGGGCAACGGGGTCGGCTCGGGGGCCTGGACCTCGACGTCCCGAGGCTCGATGGAGAACATCCGGTCAAAGGCTTCGTTCTGCGCCGGTTCGTCGATCAACTGTGCATAGTCACGCACCAGCGACATCTTGCGATAATTGAAGTTGGCCAGGGTCACCTGGGTCAGGTCTATGTCCCAGGCGTAACGATGCCCCTGGTTCTCGGGCATGGCGAAGGTGCTGTTTTCGGCGCTGCTGGCAACCATCTGAGGGTGCTGGTTGCGCAGAACGGGCTTGGCGCCTATGGCCAGACGCAGCGGCAACTCGCTGGGCAGCACCTTCTGCTGGAACAACTGCAGGCCCAGCGGACGGAAATCTTCGCGGTCGTAGCTGAAATCCGGCTTCACCAAAGGCGTCGACATGCGCTGGCGGGCACGACGGCGCTGGAAGTGGTGCAGATGCTGCACGGCTTTCTGGTGGATCAGTTCGATTTGCGGTTTGCTTTGCAGGTGTAACTCGACGCCGGGCTCGGTCAGTTTGATCTGGCGCGCAATATCAGCGTGGATGTCTTCCACCGAAGTCTTTTGCAGGTCGACGGTTTCCGGCAACTGGATGTCGTAGAGCTGACGCAATTGATGACGCAGTACCGGGTTGAATTCGGCCTCGTTTTCGTCGCACTGCAACACGAACTGGTCACGTACCCCCTTTTTGCGACTCAACTCTACCGGCAACCACAGCAGCGGGGTGACGATGCGTTCTTCCGGCGTGTCCTTGAGGTTGTGCCAGCGCATGAACGCCACCACCAGGCGCAGGTTGCTGAAGCCGAATTCGGCGCGGTCGCGACGGGTTTCCTGGATGATGCGCTCCAGCGACGCCTGCAGCCAGGTCTGGTCTTCAAAGCGCAGCCATTGCTGCAGGCCGACAGGTTTGCCGCCCAGCACTTGTTCGGAGAATCCGCCGAAGGTCGGTTGCCAGGTGCACAGCGCTTCGGGCCGGATACTTTCAATGCGCATCACCAACGGAACGCTGGCCACGGTCAAGTTGACGCTGGTCTGGGTCGGCCGGAAATACAGCAGGCGATTGCGACGCGAAAGGTCAAACAACCGGTTGCGCAGATGTTCCAGCACCACAGTGCGTCGCGAAGCCGGGCCTTCGGCCTGGGCCAACACACGCTCGACATCCAGGCTGGCCGGCTGTTCGCGCCAGGACTCCAAGCGGCGTGCCAGCGAGCCCACATCAGTGGCGCGCTCATGGCGGTTGAGCTCGGTCATCTCGACGATCAAGTTGGCCAGCACCGGGTTGAGCCGGCCATTGAGCTGGAACAGGTTGCGCCGGTGCGCGGCGAACGACTTGAGGTCGTTGACGTCGGCAAAATCCAAGCCGCAGGCCAGGCACGCGAGCAACTGACCGAGCTGGAAAATATCGGTGATTTCGTCGTGATGCCCGAGCCGATGTTCCCAACTGTGCAAGTCCGTGAGGAACACCGGGTGGTTGATGGGTTGCTGCGGGTCTTCCTGGACTTGCAGGTCGGTAATGGCCACGCCGGTTTCCGAATCCCGGGTCAGGCGGACCTTGCCGACAATATTCAGCGCCGACTCTGGATTGGGCTGCACCTGCTTGATCGCCTCCAGCGCCAGGCGCGGCGACTGGCCGTCGGGGTGGCGCAGTTGCAGGGTGCGTTCCGGGCCTAGCACCACATCCAGGTAACTGAGCTGGGCAACATGCCCCCGCTCATGCAATTGCGCCACCTGGCGCAGCAGCGGCAGCGTCAGGAACAGCACATCGTCGATGGGCACGGCGGCGCCATCGTGGCTCTGCAGCAATTGAGCGAAGTTCAGCGGTTGAGTTATTGGGTCCATGTGTCGACCTCCGCCTTGAGCGCATGAACAATCGGGTCGAGCTCACGTTTGGGGAATTTGATATCGCGCTTGAGCACGTTGATGAAGTCGTCGGCGCTGCCGAGTTTTTTCGCCGTGCGAGCGGCATGCAGCAAGGCTTCATCCCGCAGGTCACGGTCGACCAGGCACAGGTCGAGCATGATGAAGTGCAGGTATTCGTGAATGCTCGCGTCGATGCGCTCGGCATTCAGCGTGCTGAGGTCCAGCGGTGTTTCAGGCGCCTTCCAGTCGGGAAAGAAGCCACGCACCTGATTGAGCACCGCCTCGGACTGCAACACCGTGTTGCCGATGAAGCGGGCGATGAAGCCGCGGGTGAGGGCGGTCAACTCGACCTGATCGGTCACGTCCAGGCGGTTGAGCGACAAGGGCCCGCGCAGTCGGCGGTGCAGCCAGGCGTCGGTATCCGGGAGCTGTCGCCACCAGCTTTCCACCGCTTGGGAACGCAGAAAAGTCTCCGGATGGGAAA
Source organism: Pseudomonas sp. B21-059 (assembly GCF_026016285.1). Lineage (NCBI taxonomy): Bacteria > Pseudomonadati > Pseudomonadota > Gammaproteobacteria > Pseudomonadales > Pseudomonadaceae > Pseudomonas > Pseudomonas sp. B21-059. The sequence continues at coordinate 3,450,943 of NZ_CP087201.1, forward strand.
CGCCCTGGGACAACGGCGCATCCTTGCCATCCAGTTCACGGGCCTGTTGCAGATAGCTGGCGGCATCGACGCTGAGAATCCCGGTGTGGACCTTGACCAGCGAGGTGATGGAGGCTTGCGCACAGCCAGCCGCCAACGCCGCCCCGCGGTCGGCGTAGATTTCGGTGTGCAGGCTATATAAACGTGCGGTCTGTTCCAGGCTCGGAGGCGTGTACACATCGGCCATCGCGTGATTGAGAATCCGCTCGGCGGTGAGGTAGTCGCCCTCGTGCTCCGACCACAAGCGGTAATGCGCCAGTTCATGCCCCAGCAACGCCAGCAGCTCCTGAGCATCGAGTCGTTCAAGGATCGGCCCGTAGAACACCACATGCACCTCACCGGCCAGGTAATACAGGCTGGCATTCATGGTGCCATCGCCGGCCTGGTAGAGGGTCGCGGGGGCCTCGATCTGCAGGCGTTGCAACGCCGTCTCACAGGCCTGATAAGCCTGCGAGTGCGTTTCCGGGCTCAGGCGATAGGTGTCTCGCAGCAATTGGGCGCGCACATCCTGGGCGTGTTCCTGCTGAACGCCCAGGGATGAGGCCCAAGCCCACACCGCAGGTTCACTGGTTTTCAGGTAGTCGACCACCTGCTGGTGGTAAGGCAATGGCGTCAGGCTGGTGATATCCAGCGCGGGGGTACTCATCGTTCAAACATCCTTGAGGATACGGCTCCATGAGCTGCGCCTGCGCAGCAGAGGCTTGGGCTGGCATCCCGGTATCAGTGATCGGCAATAAAAGCGGAGCATACCTAGGGGTTAGTGAAATTACTTGTGAAAGTACATAACCCTTTCGATCGACGCAAAAGCTGCTCCAGCTCATGGCACCAAGTGGCCCGATTCGCTTGAATACGCGCCCGCGTCGCCTGGCCAAACAAGAGGGCCGCCAGAGCGCAACCAAACATTAGAACGCAATACTTCGAAAGGACCCGGCATGTCGTTATCGCGCTGTCTATCTGGCCTGTCCAACTTGTTGCACTACCGCCGCGAATGGTTTCGCGCCGACCTGCGGGCCGGGTTGTCCGTGGCGGCTATCCAGATCCCGATCGCCATTGCCTATGCGCAGATTGTCGGCCTGCCGCCGCAATACGGGCTCTACGCCTGTGTGCTGCCGATGATTGTCTATGCCTTGATCGGCAGCTCGCGGCAACTGATGGTCGGCCCCGATGCCGCCACTTGCGCCATGCTCGGCGGGGCCGTGGCGCCTTTGGCCATGGGCGACCTGCAGCGTACCGTCGAATTGTCGATGATCGTCACCGTGCTGGTGGGCCTGATGCTGATTGCCGCCGGGATCGCCCGGGCGGGTTTTATCGCCAGCTTCTTCTCGCGGCCGATCCTCATCGGCTACCTCAACGGCATCGGTCTGAGCCTGATCGCCGGGCAAATGGGCAAGGTGGTGGGCTTCAAGATCGAAGGCGACGGCTTCATTCTGGGGTTGGCGGACTTTCTCCAGCGGCTGGGGGAGATCCATGGCCTGACCCTGGCCGTTGGCCTGGCCAGCCTGGGCCTGTTGATCTGGCTGCCGCGACGCTACCCGCGGCTGCCGGCAGCGCTGCTGACGGTGGCGCTGTTCACCTTGCTGGCCGGGCTCTTGGGCTTCGACCGCTTCGGGGTGGCGATCCTCGGCCCTGTGCCGGCCGGGATTCCCGAGTTGTCCTGGCCCAAGACCACCCTGGAGGAAAGCAAGAGCCTGCTGCGCGACGCGCTGGGCATCGCCACCGTGAGTTTTTGCAGCGCCATGCTCACGGCCCGCAGCTTCGCCGCGCGCCATGGCTACGCGATCAACGCCAACCATGAATTCATCGCCCTGGGCCTGAGCAACCTGGCGGCCGGAGCCTCCCAGGGCTTTGCCATCAGCGGCGCGGATTCGCGTACCGCGGTCAATGACATGGCCGGAGGCAAGAGCCAGTTGGTGGGCATCATCGCCGCCCTGGCGATTGCGCTGATTCTGCTGTTTTTCACCGCGCCCATGGCGTGGATTCCGCAGCCGGCCCTGGGCGCGGTGCTGTTGATGGCGGGCTGGGGCTTGCTCGACGTCAAGTCCCTGAAGCAGATCTACCGCCTCAGCCGCTTCGAGTTCTGGCTGTGCCTGCTGACCACTGTCAGCGTGCTGGGCCTGGGCGTGCTGCCGGGCATCATCTTCGCGGTGACCCTGGCCATCCTGCGCCTGCTGTACAGCATCTACCAACCCACCGACGCGGTGCTGGGCTGGATGCCGGGCATCGAAGGCCAGGTGGACATCCGCCAGTACCCGCAAGCGCGCACCGTGCCCGGCCTGGTGGTGTATCGCTTCGACGACGCGATCCTGTTCTTCAACGCCGACTACTTCAAGATGCGCCTGCTGGAAACCGTGCAGCGCGAGAGCCAGCCCGAGGTGGTGCTGTTCAATGCCGAGGCGGTGACCGATATCGATGTCAGCGGCATCGCGGTGCTGCGGGAAATCCGCGAAACCCTGGCCGCCCAGGGCATCTACTTCGCCATCGCCCGTGCCCGCGGTACTTTCCTGGCGATGCTGGAACGCTCGGGGATGACCCGGGAAATGGACGGCCAGTTGCTGTTCAGTTCGGTGCGTTCGGGGATCAGGGCCTACCGCATATGGCGCAACAGCATGCGCGGCAAGCAGTGATGCAGAGGAGGGTGACCGGCAGGGAGCGACCCTGCCGGCGCTGGAGCGACGTTCAGCCGAGCCGGCGAGGCCTCACTGTGTGATGGTCATGCTGCTGGTGGCCTGGACCGAGCCGTAGCGGATGCGCGGATAAGTCGGATCGGCGTAGCTGAAATCCATCACTGTGCCGACGGAGCCGAAGTATAGGGCCTGGCAATTGAAGTTCACCGCCACCTGGCCGCCGTAAGGGGTGACCCCGATGGCGACCTGGGTCGGCCCGGTCCATTCGATCTTGCACCCCAGCGTACCGCCTGCTGCGCCGGCGTTGTATCCGCGACAGTTCAAGGTGGCGTTGCCGTTGCTGGTATTGGGAAAGCCCGCCCATTTGGCGATGGCCAGGTTGGCCGAGCAGGACGTGTTGACGCTGCTGGCGCCCGGGGCGAGCTTGTAGACCCCGGACGGTGGCGCAAGCGTTGCCGTGACGGGCGTCAATGGCAGGGCGGCAAGGCTCGATGCCGCCTGGTTTTCCACCACGGTGGTGGGCGACGGCGGGAGCTTGCACACCACCACGGCGCCGACGTCGTCGGACTTCTTCAACTCACCCAGCGCAGTGATATCGGCGCCGCCCTTCGACTCGCAGAAGAGTTTGCGTAACTGGGCTTTTTCTTCGCGGTCAGCCGTGGACGAGGCCTGGGCCAAAGGTGCAAGGGCCAGGCCAATGACGCCAGCCATCAGCACGCTTGAAAGTTTCATGATCGATTCCTTATCGGGGTTATGACTGGCTGCACCCTATGAGCACCAGGCGGTTTTTTTCATGACAAAAGCTCGGGTGTTGCGCGCAAACAGGGCCGCTGGAGTTTTGCCCTTTCGGGACTTGACCTGATGCCGCTATCTGCTGTTGAATGCGCGCCCTAAAGCCTCTGCAACCTTTTCTCCAAGTGGTGAAGCCAGTGCCCTACGCCAGCCAACACGCCTGATACCGACGACGGTCCATCCTGCCTGATGTCTGCCCGTGCCTATGCGCGGCGGCGCTTGATTGCCATGCCTGCCTGATCCTGTCGTTGGTTTTTCTCTGTTTTCGAGGACAAACCCATGCACACGGATGTTCGTGCCACCGCGCACAACCTGGAACTGCTCAAATACCCCCGCACGCCCCATCTGCAAGGCTCGCGCCTGCAAGATGGCGACACTGACACTGGCCAGGTGCGCTATGCCGCCCTGGCCGGGCAGTGGCTGGTGGTGGAAGAAAAACTCGATGGCGCCAACGCCGGCATCAGCTTCAGCGCAAGCGGCGAGTTGCGCCTGCAATCTCGCGGTCACTACCTCACTGGCGGTGGTCGCGAGCGCCAGTTCAATCTGTTCAAGCAGTGGGCCGTGGCTCACGAACACTGGTTGCTGGAGCGCCTGGAAGATCGCTTCGTGCTGTATGGCGAATGGCTGCACAAGAAGCACTCGGTGTTCTACGACCGCTTGCCACATTATTTCTGCGAGTTTGATGTGTGGGACCGCGCCACAGGGCTGTTCCTCTCCACCGCGGCGCGCCGGTGCCTGCTTGAGGGAGGGCCGGTGCTGTCGGTGCCGGTGCTGTACGAAGGCCCGGCGCCGCGCCGGCATGCCGAGCTGATGGCGCTGGTGGGCGATTCGCTGGCCAAGACCGAGCGCTGGCGCGAGGTGTTCGAGCAGGTGGTGCGCCGCGAAGGCCTCGACCTGGCCCGTGCCTGGCGCCAGTGCGACCGTTCCAGCCGCATGGAAGGCCTGTACCTGAAGCTCGAGGACGAGCAGCAGACCCTCGGCCGACTCAAGTGGGTACGCCAGGACTTCGTCCAGGCCATCCTCGATGCCGACCAGCACCATGCCAACCAACCCTTCATCCCCAATCAGCTGGCCGACGGCGTCGACCTCTATGCCCCGCGCCTGTCCATGGACTGGCAGGGCCCACGCCACGGCTACTGAAGGAGCATCCCGATATGGATATTCGACAACTGCAACAACTGGTCCCCGAGCCGGGGCGCGATATGGACGTCGCCGCTTGCCTGGCGACCATCCCGGCCCTGGCGCGCCTGGCCGATACACCGCAAGACCCGACCTACCACGCCGAGGGCGATGTGTGGATTCATACCCGCCTGGTAGTCGAAGCCTTGCTGGCCCAACCCGCCTACCAGCAGGCCAGCGCCGAGCAGCGCTTTGTGCTGTTCTTCGCCGCCCTGTTGCACGATATCGCCAAGCCCGACACCACCGTGATCGACCCGGATACCGGGCGTATCGGCCAGCCCGGTCACTCGCGCCGGGGCGCAGTGGATGCGCGGCTGCTGTTGTGGCGCGCCGGCGTGCCATTCGAGCTGCGCGAGCAGATCTGCCGCATCATCGCCGTGCACCAGGTGCCGTTTTTCGCCTTGCAGGGTGATCGCAGCGGCCGCAGCGCTGAGTTCCTGTTGCACAAACTGTCCTGGGAACTGCCGCTATGGATGCTCTGTGCCGTGGCTGAGGCCGATATGCAGGGCCGCGATTACGCCGGCAAGGCCGATGTACTGGACGCCATCGAACTGTGGCGCGAACTGGCGCAGGAGGAGGGCTGCCTGCACGGGCCGCGGGCCTTTGTCGACGAGTACACACGCATTCAGTACCTGCGTGGCGCCCGGGTACATCCCGACTACCCACTGCACGCGCCGCAGGGCTCGTCGGTGGTGATGCTCTCGGGCCTGCCGGCCAGCGGCAAGGACACCTGGACCGCGCAACATTACCCGGAGCTGCCGGTGGTGTCGTTCGACGACGCGCGCCAGGCCCTGGGCCTGCGCCACGGACAGAACGAAGGCGCCGCTGCGCATTACGCCATCGACCGGGCCAAGGCCTTGTTGCGCGAGCACAAACCCTTTGTGTGGAACTCCACGCACCTGTCGGCGCAGATGCGCAACCGCACCCTGGACTTGCTCTACGGCTACGGCGCCGAGGTGGAAATTCTTTACCTGGAGCGGCCCGAAGACGAAATCATGCGGCGCAACCAGAAGCGCGACACCTCGCTGCGCAACGATGATATCCGCCGCATGTTGTTCAAGTGGGAAGTGCCGCTGCCGACCGAGGCGCACCGGGTGGTTTATCAGGCGGTGACGGGGTGAGTGGCACTTACGTTCCTGATATAAGTCCGCACTTCATTAAAAGCATTCAAAGTTTATAGCAGAGCAAAAGAAAATAAATAAATGACTTAACAAGTACGGATGGAGCCCCTCCTAAAAATGAAGCTTACAGATATCTACAGCAAAATAATCAGCGAAGAACCGTACAATGACATGGATGTATTCTTCGAGAACTATGAAAGCTTTGAAGAAATTCCACTTGTGTCAAGATACAGTCGCTTAAAGCTCTTGAAGGATGAGCTGAGCGGCAGCGGGGCTTCTAACTTTCTGACAGGGCTCGCTGTGTTTCTTTTGAATACTTTAAGATTGTTAGAAGCATCAAGAAGTGAAAGTGTGTTTTTTGCCGTGAGCTTTACAGACTTTGAGGGGTTGGAGGAACAAGGCATCCTCATACCTAATATATTTATTTATCCAAAGCCGGCCTCGGTCGGTTTTTTGGAAAAAGTACGAGAAAATGATGGAGGTCTTGAGTCGTGGGAGATGCAAGAAGTAAAAAGCCATTTTTCTAACTGCGGGGTAGAAACTGCTTTTGATTTTTATGAAAGTAGATTTCATGACGCCGTTTGCGCTGAGGAGATTGTAAGGGTCTTTGCTGTTCCCAGGACTTGTTGAGTGCAAAGAACTCGTCTGTTCGATGAAGATGAGAAATTTCTTTGGCGCCAAGTTAACGTTCAGTCCGTAGCACTGTAGGTGTTACTCAAGTCAGCACTATGCCAAGGAAATGAGCGACGAAGACCGTTGGCGATTACGCCAGAAAACGGCGGTACCCATCGCTGAAAAACTGCATGAGTGGATGCTCGCCCAACGCGAGCTTGTGCCCGATGGCTCGGCTACGGCAAAGGCCTTGGATTACAGCCCCATCGACAACAACCAGATCGAGAACTTGATCCAATCGTGGGCGCTTGGGTGGTCAAACTGATTGTTTGCTGGGTCGCTGCGCAGCGGCAAGCGGGCGGCGGCGATCATGAGCTTGATCCAATCGGCACGTATGAATGGGCATGATCCGTATGCGTATTTGAAGGACGTGCTGACTCGTCTACCGACGCAGCGGGCAAGTGAGATTACGGAGCTGCTGCCGCAAAGCTGGCAGCAGCCGACATCAAGCTACGGGTAGAGAGCGTCTCAGAGTTTCAAAATCTTGTATAGGTATATTGAAGCTTTGCAAAAACAGCATGTTACCGTTTGAAAGTTGCCATTCGTAGAAGTCTGAAAAGTCTCCTATGGCCAGTGCTCGGACTACTTTTGCAACAAAGCCGTGTGCTACAAGCAAAACAGTTTTGGAGGGATATTTCGATTCCAGCTCAGCTAAACCGTCTCGCACTCGTTTCACAACGTCAGAGATCGATTCACCATTGGTCGGCCCAGCATCCCAAAGTCGCGTGATGTTTTGCGACCAGAGTTGTGGATAGCGCTTCTTGGCATCGCCTTGGGTCAACCCCTCGAAAACGCCGACATCCCGCTCTCTGAAGCAATCCATTATTTCAGGCGAGAGCTTGAGGCGTTCGTTCAGAATACTCGCGGTTTGTACCGCCCTGAGGCGTGGAGAAACGACAAGTACATCAAGGCTTGCGGGCAATTGCTCGCAAAGCGTTTGAGCTTGCTGGCGGCCCAGCGCGGTAAGTTCTGGATCAAGAGATCCAAGGTATCGATGTTCGGCATTAGCCCAGGTTTCACCATGCCGCACGATGTATAAATGCATGAAATCCGTCTCAACGAAATAAGAGATAGATTGTACCTTTCCATCGCCGGTGAACGCACCAAGACCGGGTTTTGGGACAGGTGTATTCCTCAGACGCTTACACAGGGATTGCCAGATTTGAGATAAGCATCCCCCACCATAGAGTCCGAAGCTGTTGGGCAGATCGTGCACTCGCATCAGTTTGGTTTGAGGTGGAATCTCTCCCAGTCAGCGGCCTGGCAGGGGAGGTAGACTAAATCGCCCATTCTCTAGATACCTCTTTGCCTTAGCCTACATGCCTGGATAAATGAAGCCCTACAGCAAACCTCTAGAAGAACGACAGCAAGACGATGATCAACACACTGAACTGCGTCGTCTGCGAGCAGAACTCAAGCGCGTCACTGAAGCAGGCCGCCGCATACTTGGTTGTCTGATCCGCAATCTGCACGTGCTAAAGACAATCAGCGATTACTGGATTTGATCAAGCATTCGCAAAATCCATGACGATCTGCGCGAGGTCGGTTCAGCTGTCGCCGGTAGAGTTTGAAAAGCGTTACGCAATGAGTTTGCAAGGTGTCTAGAGAATCCGGGGCGATTCAGTGGCATATGATTTAACATAATATACATTATGCGAATATTTGTATTGAGGCTTCTGGGCCAGTGGAGGCCAGATTTGCAGAGCCTGCTCCTGGCCTTCCAACCTCCGGCCTCTTCGTGATGTGGCCCTCCCTTAGAGATGGCGCCTAGCGTTTCCACCCGAAAGCCTCGCAATCCGCGCCTTCGCGAGCAATCAACCACCTCGGCAATCTCCATTTCATTGTTTTTTAATTCTGGCAGCATCGGCCATAACGCATGGTTTGGTCATTTTTTGTGGGATCGAGACGCCGTATGCCGACATTTCGACGAGGCTCGTTCAGTGCAACAAAGCGCCAGGATACGAGACATCTTTTAAAAATGGCTGACGCTCACTGTCAGATCGTTTCAGTCTCAACCGCCGGTGCACGATTAGCTACTGAGGTCGAATATCAACGAGAAAACTCGGGAGCCATAAAGGACTGTTTAACTCAACTAAATGTTTATTTAGTTGAGTTAAGTGAACGGTACGGCAGCCCGCCCTCCCTTCGTCACATTGGCGGCCTTCACTAGTGGCTGAACTTCAGCATGGAGGCGATGGTACTCCTCAAATTCTGAAGATACCTTTTGATCTACCAACGTGAGGTTCTCTCCGCTTCCGGTCGTTTGTTGCACACCTCACCGGCAGTCCAAGCGCATCACGAAATGCGATCAGTTGAGAGCGCACGGTAAATCTCAATGCCTCGCATACCTTACCGTGGGATGACTGGATGACGCCCGTGATGCAGCGCTTGTAGGAAAAGCTATCTTCGCTACCATCCAAACGGACAAGTCTGATCCCCCTATGTAAACCAAGTCGCACTCACAAGACGCGGGGTTTCAGCACCAGCAAGTGAATCTCAAGTAACCGTCTCACACTGCCTCATCAACCTGTCCAACATTAGGCGCAACCTCAACCTCCGCTGCCACATTGTTGGTGATGCCGAAAGGAATGTGCACAGACGGCGCAACCGCGCTGGTGGATTTAAGATGCCCGGATTGGTCGTCGAAGAAGATGTGCGGCTTCAATACGCCCAAAATTTTGCCTTTCTCGATGCCACCCAGGAAGAAAGCGTCGTTAGCCATGACGCCCCAACTCTTGAGCGTATTCATCGCACGCTCATGTGACGGAGCATTGCGGGCGGTGACGATCGAGACGCGTATGCGGTTTTCGTATTCAGGATTGAGCTTCTTGTGCTTTTCCTCGACGGTTTGGATCTTGGATATCCGCACCATGAACTCCTTCAGCGGTCCAGGGTTATGAGGCTGCATGACGTTCTTCACCTCATGGGCATGAAACTCTGTCAGCCCGGAAGACTGCATGATTGATTCAGATTCATCGCCGGCGAGTACGCCATCAAAGTCGAATGCGATGCGCAGGGTTTTGTCAGTTTCATCGTCCTCGAATTTTGAGTCAAGCACCTGCCCTGCCGGATATCCCGCCTTAATCGCGCCCTCCACGTCTTTCTTTTCACCAGACAAAAACAACGCGATATTCAGTGCAGGGATGTACTCATACGGGGATTTTCCTTGCATGAAAATCGCCCTGGTCATCCCCAGCCCATAGTGCTCGATTGTCTTCAGTACACGCAGCCCGGTGTCAGGATCATTCCGCGAAAGAAGGATCACCTCTACAAGCGGATCCTCAGGATCGTCGCTCAGGTCATTCACAGACAACAAACGCTTGATGAAAGGGAACGCAATCCCCTTTGGTAGCGGGTCATGGAGATGTTCTTGCTGAAATTTGCGGTACTCCTCCTCCCCCTGGCTCTTAAACACAGCGTCCGATGCCACTAGGTCAAACACAGCGCTGGAAGCCACTCCGATCACCAAGCGGTTTTCTAATTCGTAAGGCATTGCAACCTCTCTCGATCCTTTGAGCGCAAACTTTGACGGGCACTGAGGGTGCTCTGGGCGTGATCGCATTTGTACGACTAGTAAAGAGGATCCGTATGCGCATCTCATTAATGCGTTGACGCCCTGATCGGCGTGCCCGTGGATGCCCACCTGAGTCGTTTCAGATGACTTCGGTGGGCGTTTACTTGCAAATCATGGTCTTCTGCTCCGCAATAATCAGAGTCTTAAACCTAGCACTCAAGCGTCGCTTCAAGCGTAATCAGCAGGCTGTCATTGCGCCCCATAACCTCTGCCAATTCCGAATCCAAATGCTTGTGCAGAGCTTCCAGTTCTCGGCTGCGATTTACTCCTAGAGGATCCAGCTGATCGATCATGTACACGACAAAGACGCTTGTAACTCCAGTCAACGCGCCGATGATGACTGCGGAAACGACAGGGCCAATCAGTCCCAGACCAGGAATGGTCAATATAGACTTTTCAATAAACTCCTCCAGTGCAACGCCGCCAATGACCACTGCGCCGGCACAGATAACCTTCAAGGCTTCATGAGCGCCTTCCCTAAAGGCCATCCCTTTCGGCGGCATTGTCAGTGTTTTGAGTGCGCGTAATAGAGACATGAAACCTTCTCGAAACATGCGAATCACGCGTTTACTAGTGGTCATTAAGGTATTTAGGAAAACGGTGATCAGGTTTGAAAGCACACCAGCAACGAAGCCGGCTCCGCCGGCCGCTAGGGCTTCCTTCCATTTACTACCCACTCGCGATGCCACCCGCTCCATCCGGGAACGCAGCTCTGCCCACCAGCGATCATGACTGGCACCGTTACGATAGAAATCCTGAAGCTCGTCAAAACTCGCCGCAAAAAATTCGACAAGCATGAGACCAAACGCTTGCTGGAAGGCCATTTTTCCGCCCTCCTTCACACTGGTGTCAAGCAAGTTTTTTTTGAACTTTTCACTCTTATAATAGGCGTCGTGAAGCTTCGCTTCGTACTCTGCGCGAGCAGCCTTGTCCTTGGCAAGAATCAGGTCTGGGTTGTCAGCAATGGTTTGCTTCTCCAGGCTGAGCTTGAGCTCGTTCCGCTCCTTGATTGTCAATTCTGATTCGGATTTGGCTTGCAGTTCGGCTATCCGTTCACGCCGGCCAGGGCTTTCTTGCTGCAGGCGCTTAACCAGGGCCTCTACTTTCTGGTCGCCTTTGGATTGGTTGAAACGCTCCTTCGTAGGGTTCAAATTAGACTCGCTGTTTGCCAGGGATATGGCATCAAGACCTGCGAGATCTCGACCACGATCTCGATGGATTTCAGCAGCTGAAATCGTATGATCAAGGTTACGTTTATCGACTTGTTTCGGGGAAAAGATCTCGCCCGTGTAGGCGTCTTTAAGAATCCCTGCTGCCTGATCAGCAGTGTCCACACGGTTCTTATCAATGTAGCGCGAGTCACGATCAAAAGGTTTACGAATGGCCTTGTCCATAGGAGGAACTTTCGCGTACTTGTCGCGTGCCTCGTCGGTTGCGTAAACCTCTTTGCGGGCATTGTGGATGGTATCTACGTTACCCCCCACCTTGTCGTAGGCAGCCAGAACCTTACCCAGGCCAAATGGAACTGCCACCGCTTGGAGAACCTCGCGGCGACTGTCCCGCATCAGTTGATCAAAACGTTCCCCATCATAAGTCTTTGTGAAATCTTGTAGCGCTGCATCAAGCTGCGCGTCGGTGACATGCGTATCGAGGTCTACTGAAAGGGCGCTGAACGCTAAGTCGACTCGCTGGGTGTCGATGGGTTGTTGCAGCATCGCTAAAGCGTCTGCGGGTGTTGGAAGAGCGATGAGTACGGGTTGCTCGCGTAGCTGTTTCTGCAGTTGGCGGCGGGCTTTGAAGCGATCGATCCGATCCGTCATGTCACACTCCTTAAGCGCTGGCGCGCAACTGAACCCAACTGGACAAGAATCGCGTCTCAGCATCCGTGACTTCATCATCCAGGTGAATCACAAAACGAATGATCTCCTGGAACAGGTCTTGAGCATCACTGCCAACTTCCTGCGCGATCGCGAATGCTTCTTTTAACGAGGGAGGCTGGGCGATCTGAGCATCCAGAGCGCTACGAACTTGGGGAGGCAGCCACTTTGCCCCCATGCCTAGTAATAATTCGTCGATTTGCTCCTGTTCGTCCCGGCTCACCTGGCCATCGCAGGTTGCACACGCTTGAGCCACAGCTTGCATGGCTATGAGCATCTGGAAATAACTGTCGTTGTCCTTAATGCGGGAGGTGGCCTTTTCAAGTGCCGACTCAAATCTATTTTCGCGCTCCAAATACAACGCCTTTACCTTTGCCTCTCCTCTGGACTCCGCCTCCTTGATCTTTGCGTTTTCGCGATTTTTGCGGGAGGCCCAGAACTCAGTCATGGATTGGCCAAAGTTACCGACGTAATCCTTGGATGAGTCGAAACTGCTGCTTAATGCGTCCCGTGTCGATTCATAGGTGTCAGCGATGGCAATAGCAACGACGCCCGCAGCGTTGGAAACGGTATTGTGGGTGACGTCGAAAGCATTCGATGCAGCTGCCGTAGCTTTTTCCGAAGTCTCAGACACAGTGGTGATAGTGGAGTCGTAAGCATCGCTGACAACATCGACAACTCTGTCGGACGCATTAGATACAGCTTCCTTTGTGGAGTCGATGGCGTCAGAAATGCCAATTGAGGATCCAGTACCAACTCAAATGATCGAAAAAATGCCCCTGTTACTGGGGAACGGTGCGATCGTTAAATACTGAGATTTTCAACATGGAATGTCGTGTTCGCCTTGCCATACGCGGAGATACAGCAGCGATTAGTCGGGTCGTGATCACGGCCCTGCGAGAGTCAAACTCACTTTGCTTCTGAAGCCGTCAGCAAGGACTGAGAAGCGTAAGACTTAACGCCTGACTTCAACCTTGTAGAATTGCGTTTCTATCATCAACCGACGCCGGTCGGACATAACCGCGCCCTGAATCTGACTCGCCAATCGAACGTAGAACTTACATTCGCGCTGGTTGGCCAAATCTGAAATGGGGCGAGTAGCCTGAAGAAAATCCTCGTACGTCCGAGAGGTATTCGACATCAGCGCGGAGAAGTTCGGAAGTGCCTCTGCATCCGCTTGACGAGTCGGCGGCCATGCGGGCTCAAAGCTCAGTGAGTCGTCCTTCAAGTAGACCGTGAGAAACATCTCGGCCTTACCTGCCTCATTCGCCCAGCAAGGTGGGAGGTCACCTCCCTTACCCCTATTCAGCTTGTTCTGCAGAAACTGAACCTGCCCTTTCAGATCACTGTTGGTTTTCTGCAGCGTTACCGGGTTCGTCCCCTGCTTCTCAGCCTGAGCAAAGGCTTCTGCATTTTTGACGAGCTCTGAAATTTGCTCGGAGGTCGGGACGCCTTCTTGCCCTAACGCCGTTTTCAGCATTTGCTCGGTTGCCTGGAGTGCACCTATTCGCTTGATGACATCTGTGGGCTGAGCGTCCTTTTCCTCGTCTGGATTGACCACAAGCTTTTTCAGCTGATCAAACGACATCATCGTTTCAAGGATCAGGCGCTTGGCATCTTCGCCCTTGTTTTTACTGCCAGCTTCCTGCAAGGCCTTATCGATCGCGGCCAGAGCAGTCAGCTGTTCATCTTTCTGAGTCAGCAGCACCTTGAGGCGGCCAGCTTCTTCTTTTGCCTTGGAGGCGTCGACGAGCTTCGAAATGATCTCGTCTGGATTTTTCACCTTGAGCGAAACCATTCGCGCTTTGAGTTCATCACTCGCACGCTTGATCGCCTGTTCGCGATCATCGTTATTCTGATAGGAGGAGATTTTGTCTGCCATCTCCGTATTCTTATGGGTGAGCTCCCAAACCTTGTAGCCCATCAACAACAGCAGAATGAAACACAGAATGATCCAAATTTCGGTAAGTGAGAGCTGAAATACCTGATCGTTTTTAGAACTCATCAGGCAGTTCTCATGTCAGCCGGGCTCGAATTCTCCAACGCCAATGTTGCCTCGGCAATCGATTCGAGTGACGAGCCCGGAGCTGTTTCACCAATGCTTGGCGAACGCATCTCAGGATTGCTGATGAGATCAATCTTGCCCATTAGCTCGTCCAACAAATGTGAATGGGCCGTCTCGAGTCCGCGGTTGCTTGACTCGACATTGGCAGCCAACACTTTATGCGCATCGGTACTGGCCATCACCGCGTCTACCAAAGGCGTGAGCGTGGTGCGCATGTTGTCAGCGAGCGCCTCGTTGTTTTTGATACCAGCAACACTGATGGCGTTCAGCGCCCCCGTTACTTCCTGGGTGAAACGCTCTAATGTGCTGTCGTCTTTTACTGTGGTACGCAGCTCTTCAAGCTTGTCGGCCACCTTGGCGAACACTTGCTGATTAGCCTTCATGTCTTCCATGAAGTCTTCCCGCTGATCATCCAACGAATCCAGGTAGTCCTTCTGGAGGCGCTCTACTCGCTCCATCACCTCCTGACTCTGCGCCTTCATCGACTCCACGAGGCGCTCCTGACTTTCAACGATCGAGCCTACGGCAGTAACAGCTTGTCCTATCGATTCAGTTTTGGTGTTCAAGCTGCGAATAGCAGTGCCCACCATCCTGGCTGCTGTCTTGACGTCGAGAGCCAACGTCGAAACGCCTTCGTTGAGGCTTTCTGTGGTGCCGGACAGCGCATCAATAGCCGGGTTGAGCTTTTGCGAGAACAGGTCATCAGGGAACAAGGTCTGATCTAGCCTATCCTGAGCTTTCTTGCCGAAATCGAGAGCGTGCGTTTCCATGCGATCGAGCGTCTGCTCGCTCTTCTCACGCAGACCATTGATGGTGGTCAGTAAATCCGTACTCGCATCGTTGGCTTGCGTGAGGATGCGCTCGAAGGCATCGTTGCTTTGGCGGGTAGCGTTCGCAAAAAAAGCCTCCATTGCATTGGTGCTGTGCTGGGAGATGGCTGTGATTTGTTCATGGACGCTCTGCACGGCTTCCTTGGCGGCGGCCATAACCTGATCCCTGAAAACTTCAAGTTGCTGGCTGGCAGCATCAAACGACATGGCCAGGCTTTCGGCCGACTGAATGGCGCGCTCCTCGACTCCCTTCACCGCATCACTGGTGTCCACCCTAAAACCTGTGTGAAACACCCTCGCCGCCATGCCGATGGCGGTACTCACCATGGCCACGCCGAAACGGGCAGCCATGCCATTGAGATTGTCACCAATGGATTTGATGTCGATCAGGCAGACAATGATGCTGAACACAGTGAATAGAAAACCGAGGTAGTACACCGAGTCCGCAAATTTTGCGAGCGTGAGTTGAGTGTTCCATTTCCTTCTTACGTGGTAGCCCACTATCCAGTAACCACCCATTACCAACAACGGAAGCGCAAAGCCCAACCATTTCGGATCGTTCAACTGGAGGCTGGCGTAGGCAAAACCTGCCTTGAGGACTAGAGCGGCGAAGAAATAGGTCTTCACTCGATGGACGAGCTTGTTCGGTTCCATTTACAAACCCTCCATGGCAGCAATTGTTTCAACCGATGCCCCATTGGCTTCGAAATAGTGAGCCCAAAAATCGCCAAGACGATTGGTCTGTGGGGTTTGCTGTTCGTTTGCCAGCAAGTTGATCGTCACATTGGCACCGCTCAGTCCTGGTGCCTGTGCGTTGCGACCATAGGGAGATTTAGCGAAATCCGGGTAGTTGAGCGGTGTACCTTTATACATTGAGAAGTCAGGCATATTCGCCAGCATGTCCGAGTAGATGATGAGCTTGCGATCACCTTTCACATTGGCATGGTCGAAGCCATTGATACCCACCAGCTGGAGCATCTGAAAAATGGGCGACAGCTTGCTGTGCTCGTCGAGTGAAATCTGTCGCACCACTGCGTCGAGTGGCTTGGCAAACCTCTCATTGAAATCCTTATCGACAAACTTCTTGGTCGAAGTGAGCTGATTTCGATCACTCCATTGACCTGGGTTGCAGCGCTCGAAAATAGGCTTTTCGTGCTGCTCGAATTTCTCCCCAAGCAAGAACACGGAGAGCAGGTAGCCTTCCGGTATGTCGTTCAGCACCATCGACTTGAGACGCTGGGCCAAAGCAGCTTTCTGAGTGAACGGGAACGGCGAGGTATTATCAATCAACACTACGTACTGGCCTTTCGCGCCGTTGCTTGGGCACAGCGTCTCTTTGTCCAAAGTCTCGTGGTTCAATTTGTAGTAGCCAACGCCACAGAGCAGCGAGATTACTGCAACGCCGAGAACGCTTCCCCAAACCCAACTCCCAACGTGACTTTCACGCTTGGCATAAACCGACATTACTATCCCCCTTATACCAAGTCCTGCAATGGCTGAAGCTGGTTGTGTTGGTGATTGAAGGACGACTGGACTCTTGCACGAATCGGCTCAACCTCAGCGACCAATTCGCGCAGTAACTGCTCCTGCGCATCCAGGCGCGCCTCATCTTTTTGAACTCCGAAGTCCGGCATTTCCAGTGTTCCAAAGGTCACCGGGTGATCGAAATACTCAGGTGGTGGAGCATCATTGGGACGCGCCATCATGTTTTCGTTTTGGTAATACCGGGTCAGGCTCTGCAGCGTTTCATCAGCCATGACCAATGTTTCGCTCACCTGTTTTTTTACGACCGACTTCTGGTTCATGTTGAATTTGAAGGTCTGGATCGCCTTTTCAGCTACCTGCACACCGCTATCAATCTTCTGCAGTACGTCAGCCTTCTCGCTTTCAAGCTTGTTTCGCAGTCCTTCGATCAGTTCGATGTAGTTGCGGTGAGCCTCGGCATATTGAACCCAGACACCTGCATAGCCCGGATAGCGATCTGTAAAGCTGTAGCCATCCCATACGCCGATACATCCAAAAAATATTGTTCCGAAAAACAAAATCAGTGACTCGAAATCCTGAATGGGGAATACACCCTCGAGAACGCTCTGCCAGAGCAGCGGGAAGGCGTTTTGACTCCCGTCTTCGTAGACGGTCAATACATAGCGGAAATAGGAGATCAACACCCCTAACACCAGCATGACGGTGAGTGCCAAAGTGAAAGATCCCCACCCTCCGAGCCGTCGTGAGCCTTTGACATGGTTTTTGTACCTAAAACCAAGCCCCGCGAAAAAACAGATAAACACGTTGAAAAACGACAGCATGAAAGCCATCGAGAACCCGCTTAGCAAACCACCTTCCAGACCCGAGCCGAAAAATGTGGCATTGAGAACACCCTCCCCGACACAACAGACCAGCACCAGCATTATCTTCAGAAATTTATCGCCGCCACTGAGGCATTTCGCAGGAATATTTGGCAGGCGATTCTCGTTGCGAAAATCACTGAGAATCTGAAGTTTTGTTCTCGTATCTGCGCCAAAGTCCTTAATGCGAGCGTCCTCACGCGTAAGGTAATGGTCGGACGTGCGTATAAACTCGTTTCCCATCTCAATAGCGCGGTTCATTTCCAGCGTGATATCGATCGAGTCGAGGCGGTTCTGGATCTGCTTGATGCGCTGCTCACCGTATTTCACCGTCTGCTCTCGCATCCGGCCTAGCTCCGCACGAACGGCGTGCTCGGCAGCAGTCAACTGTGTGTCAGTGCTTCTCGGGATTCCCTTAGCGCCGTGCTCTCTAGCGATTTTTTGGAGATCGAGCTTTTTTTTAATCTTTTCAGGGTCGATTTTCGGTATGAGCGGATCGCTGTGCTCTGTTTCCTGGCTCGAAAAAATGGATGCAATAAAAGCAAAGAGTCGTTTTATAAAATGCATCGGAATATTTATACTCGTTATTTTTCAACGACTTATGACTCTCTATGCGCGTGCGAACTCCGCGACATGGATTGCCGTTGTTATCGTTTTGGAGGGTGGGCTCAGGAGTCTTCGTCGTCCGTAACGTACATTCACATCAAATAGCCACTAAGGTGGTAAAATGATGACCGTACTACTGTTCCGTGGCAAGTAGGCAACGTTGGTTTGCAGACTAACGGGACTTACCTAAGGCCTATTAGGACTGGACAACAAGAACCGCTAGCCGTCGCTCTAGAATTCCCATCTTCCCCGCCACGCGCCCTCACGGGATCCAGTAAAATTCGCCAGACTTAACCGTTCTGCGAGCTGATCGATGAGTACCCTGGTAAGGAGCGTTGAGGAGGCAAAACCGTTGCTCAAAGAGCTCAGAAGCATAGAGCGCCAGGATCTCGAAAATCCAATTGGTGACGCCTATGGACTGCCCTCTTTCCCATATCCCCTCGCCCCACAACTGCCGGCTTAGTTGCGGTTTCACTCTATCCGTGGGCATCGACGCAAAACTCGGGAGTGTCCAACTATTTTGTATTAACAGTGATAACAAAACGCTATTAGAGGCCTTGTTCCTCGAGCTCGCATTCAGGCAAAGAGCCTTTAAGTTATGCGGTCTACAGCGCTAAACGCGGTGTGTCCGGAGCATCGCCAGAGGGTCAAAAACGCCTTTCGAACGCTTGTTCAGCGACCTCGACAGACCAAGAAGCACACCTAGACTCTCACCCGGTTCAGCCAGCTGAATCATGCCCAACACACGAAAAGGATATTCAACATGAACGCCTTCACCTCGGTAAACACCGTCACCACCCCCCTGACCATCAACAGCCAGTCCACCGCGACCTACAACGGCGACCCCAACCAGACCACCAAAGTGACCTTCAGCTATCAGAACAACCTGCTGTGGGCCACCCAGGTCAACAACACCGCAACTGTCCAGACTCTCAGCGCTGACACCTCCGCCGGCCCGGTCATCCTGCGCAAGGGTGCCCAGGTCAAACTGCAGAACGTGGGCTCGGCGTTCAGCATCCTGTTCACCGGGGTGATTATCGACAGCGGCTCGGAAACACCGTTCAACAACACCAACATCGGGACCTTCACCCTGTCGTGATCGACTCGGGCTCCTAGGCCGGAGCCCATTTGCGAAGCCGGCATGGCGCCGGCTTTGCTTCATGCAATATGGGACATGGACGGTACCCTCGCGTGACCAGGCAACGGATGCTCTACACCCGGATTCTCTGGGCAACCCTCGGCGCGATCCTGGCGACTGCAATGTGGCTGATGACCACCGGCAGCCGCTTGCCAACGGTATCCAGCAGCCACGACCAGGCCCTTTCCAGCAGCGATGCCATCGCGCCAGCCGCGGATTGCGTCGACCTCTCGCCCTCCTCCTCTGCCACCACCAATGATCCTTGCGTACCGGGCCCCGTGCTGCTGCCCGGGATGAAGGTCAATCGCCAGGTCGGTCCGGTGATGTTCGTGCTGGTGGTGGACAGCAACGAAGCCCGGGTCAATGCCCAGGTTTCCCTCGGCGACGCCGCCCTGACCGGCTTGAACATGACCGCCGCCGCTCCCACCGCCGACTTCAATCTGGCCAACGGCGATGGCCAGCGAGTCTGGGGCAGCCTGGGCGCCTTTTTCTGCGCACCACCCAACACTTCGCACCTGCTGGCCGACTTCACCATCGAGAACCTGCGCGACAGCGGCAAACCCGTGACCCAGGCCTATCGTGGCGACCTGATCCGCTGGCAGAGCCCGATCACCAGTGTCCTGGCCCGCTACCGCCAGCCCTTGCTGCCGGACCTGCAGGTGATCGTGGAGCTGCTGGACCCTTACAAGGCCGACAGCAGCAACGCGCTGACCGCCCAGGTGAGTTTCTATTACGCCAGCGATCTGATCGACCGCTACACCCTCATGGCCACCGCCACCCCGGTGAGCCTGCGTCAGTCCAGCGTCGGACCGGTGCGCATCGAGGGCGGACTTCTGGACTTTCGTCCCGCCACCCAGGAGCAGCAAGGGCAGCTCAGCCTGGATGGCACTTTCCAGTCCGGTCACAACCCACCGAACCACTACGTTGGCAGCGTCGCCGACTGGTCGTGGATCCGTGGCCGCGCCGACAATTGCAGGGGATAGACATGACCAGCACGTCCGACTATCAGCAGATCGCCCACAGCGCCGCCTACGCCCTGCCGGATGCCAGCGGCTATGGCTGGCGCGGTTATGTCATGCCCAAAGGCACCGCGCCCGGGAGCCTGCCGGCCAGCCTGAGCCCGGCCGACGCCTTCGACAAATATGCCGGCCATTACCTGTTCGCCCCCAGCGAACCGGCCGCCCTGCGCAGCGACCCCACGGCATTCGTCAACGCCCTGTACGACTTTCTATTCGCCGTCGACCAGCGCAACTTCATCGGCCGCGCGCTGCTGTGGCTGCCCGGCTCCAGCCTGCCGGCGCCTCAGGCCTTCAACAGCTACGGCCTGCGCATCAGCGTGACGGCCCCCAGCCAGGTGCAGAACAACCTCAACCTGCAGCTTGGCGATCGCCTGACGTTCTTCATCAACTTCGGCACCTACGTCAAATACGACCCGGACTTCAACGCCCTGCGCCTCAAATCCAATGCCGGCATCACCATGGGCTTGATCGACAAGCTGGCGGCCGACAGCGGCCTGCAGCTGACACCGCCGCAACAGCCGCTGGCCTACGTGCCCCTGGACGGCAATCAGGCCGGCAGCCTGACCTACGCCTTGACTTACAGCAGCCAGCCCGCCCTCAAGTATTTCCCGACCGGCTTTACCTATGTGGCCAACACCACAGGCGGCCAGAGCGTGCTCAATTACCCGGTGTTCAACCCCAACGGCATGCCCGCCAAACTGACC
The DNA here is from genome assembly GCF_026016285.1 of Pseudomonas sp. B21-059. Classification (NCBI taxonomy): domain Bacteria; kingdom Pseudomonadati; phylum Pseudomonadota; class Gammaproteobacteria; order Pseudomonadales; family Pseudomonadaceae; genus Pseudomonas; species Pseudomonas sp. B21-059. The sequence goes on from NZ_CP087201.1 coordinate 3,471,528, forward strand.
ATGGGCGGCGTGCTCGACCCGCTGGACCCGCTCAATCAGAACATCCCTGCGGCGCAACTGGCCGCCGGTCTGATCCGTACTGCCATGAGCTTCGCCAACACCGGCACGACCGCGTTGCCCAGCCAGTGGCGCAGCACCGCCGGCAACCCGATCAGCCTGATCCCGCTCAATGGCCTGGACGCCAACGGTTGGCCCCGGCCCTACGCCGCCAGCCTGGTGTTCTGTGCCCAAGGCGGCAGCTACAGCCTGACCCTGGCCGGCGACTTTGGCTTGAGCCTGCCGGCCGCCAGTGCCGGGCAGAACCTGCTGTGCGGGATCTTCGGCACCGAGTGGCTGAGCTTTACCGCCTACAACTCTTCCCTGAGTCCGCAGGACAACGACCGCTTGCGCCTGTTGGCGGCGCAAGCGGCCTATGCCCCGGTGTTTCCGTTCCAGACCAGCAGCCTGGTCACGCCCACCAGTGGCGCGGTCAGCGCCCTGCTGAACGGCGCGCACCGGACCTCCTGGTGCAGCCTGGTGGCCGGCGCCTCCACCCCGGCCTACAGCGCCCAGCCCGACGGCAGCCCGCTCTATGGCCAGAGCCGCAGCAACGGCGCCACACCGCTGCTGGCCCCGGCCGCGCCGAGCACCCCGCTGCCCCAGGACGCCGGGTTTGCTTTCCCGCTGGTGCCCTACGCGGGGGTCAGCAGCAACGCCAGCCTCAACCTGACCCAGTTTGAAAGCGAGATCCTCGCCGCCTCGCGCAAGAGCCTGATCAGCGCCGCGACCCTGCCGGGCAAACAAGCCGCGCGGGCCCGGCGCCTGCAACGGCTGCTGACCGCCGACGCGGCACAACCTGATCGGGCGACCACCCCGCAAGGCCTGCTGGTGGACCTGGACGCCGACGGCATCGGCTACGCCAAGGTGCTGCTGGCCCGCTCGCCATCCACCCAGGGGCCGCTGGACTTTGCCTTCGTGCAGCCCAGCGAGGCCCTGCACGAGGCTTTGCAGACCAACCAGCTGTTTCTGGTGGGGGTCAATCCGCTGCCGTTCTTCACCCAGGGCGCAAGCTTCAGCAACCGCATGGACATCGCCGACTGGCGCTTTATCGCCAACATCGGCGTCGGCGTGCAAACCACCAGCTACCGCAATGTGCTGATCATGAAGTACTGCGCCGGCAGCCTGAAGGAGCGCATCGACAACCCCAATCGCTGGACCATGCCCGAGACGTTCTCGAAAACCGCGGACCTGGCGCCGGGCCTGGAAACCCTGGCCTACACCGGTCTGTCCCAGTGGCTGCAGGACTTCATCGCTGTCGCAGAAGCCAAGGCCGCGGCCAGCCCCGACAGCCTCTACGCCGACTTCGTCGCCCAGGTCAGCGACCCGGCCTGGAACGGCTTCATGGTGCTCAACGCCGACCTGCCCCTGGACAGCCTGCCCGAGCAACTGGCCGGCATCGCCGCCGGCATCGACTACAGCCGCTTCCTGGCCCACCATTTTGGCGCCAGTGTCAGCCGCATCAGCCAACAGGGCGACACCCTGGATATCCAGGGCATCTCCACCCTGTTCGGCCTGATCGACTACCAGAACCCCGCCTATGAGCAGGCCCAGGCCAACGGCGCGACCCCGGACATGCCGGTGGCCCTGAGCACCAGCAACGGTTACGCCTTCAGTGTCCTGCAGTTGCAGGCGCTGTTCCGCCAATCCCGGCTGGTGACCTTCAACAGTCGCATCCAGCTGAGCCTGGACCTGCTGTTCGGCTCGCCGATCCGCGCCACCCTGCGCGCCGGCCAGCCCAGCGCGGTGAACGCCATGGTGCTCGACGGCAGCGCCCTGCAACAGAACGACACCACCACCTACGTGTTCGAGCAGAGCCAGAGCTACCTGTTCAACCTCGACAGCAACGTGCTGCCGGCCGCCTCGGTCAACCGCATCCAGTTCAACACCCTGGGCAGCCCGGACGGCGGGGTCACTACCGCCAGCCGCTTTCTGCTGTGGGGCAAGCTGGATTTCACCCTGCTCAAGACTTCGGACGGGCCCTTCGACCTGCTGTCCTTCGGCAGCGCCGACGGCAGCCCGAGCAACCAGGGCCTGGCCTACACCAACCTGGAAATCGCCATGGCCTTTCCCAGCGCCACACCCAATGCCGTGGGCTTTGCCTTCAACCCCGACAACCTCGGGTTCGACCCGGCCACCAGCCAGGTGCGCGGACAGAGTCTGTACAAGGGCTTCACCCTGCAGCTCAAGCAGTTCATCCAGGCACCGGCGCAGAAAAAGCCCGCGGACTATGGCTTCCTCCCGGTGCTGCCGCAGGACCTGGCGCTCAAGGCGCTGTCGGGCGCCTGGTCGGGCATCGTCTACAAGGTCACCATGGGCTCCCCCGGGTCCCTGGTGTCGGGCACCGGTTTCGAGTCCGACCTGCTGATCGCCTGGTCGCCCGGCAGCAAGAGCAGCGACGCCAGCCCAATGCTTTTTGTCGGCCTCAGCCTGCCCGGCGCCGCGCCGTCGGCCAGCGTGTTTTCCCTGCAGGGCATCATCAAGGTCTCCACCGGGCCGATCAAACTGCTGTACCAGACCATCCCCGGTCAGACCGACACCCAGGCCAGGTTCTTCAACCTGCAACTGACCGATATCGGCATCAAGATCCTCGGCATCGCCAAGTTGCCGCCGGGCGCCACCCTGCAGTTCTTCCTGTTCGGCGACCCGCAATCCTCCGGCAGCCTGGGCTGGTACGCCGCCTACGTCAAAGACCCGCAGAGCAAGACCGCCAGCCTGCTCGCCGTGGAGTCGGGCCAGTCCACGCAACCGGCATTGACCGGACCATCGGAGGTGACGCCATGACTCGGGTCCTGTACTGGAACATCGAGAGCTTCGGCTACAACAAGATCCGCCCGCTGAGCACCAAGCGCGATCGCAACGGCGCCCTGATTCCCGACCTTGACGCCGCCGACCGACTGGCTCTGATCCTGGCCCATATCACCGCGTTCAACCCGGACATCTTCGTCGTGGTGGAGACGGCCAGCGGTCCGAGCCATGGCCCCGGATCGCTGATCTCCCCCACCGGCGGCTGGCAGGGTTGCGCCGAACTGCTGCTGCGCATCCGCAACCAGACCGGCGTGCCCTGGAACCTGGTGCCGCCCCTGGTGGTCGGCCAGGCCGGGCGCGCCGAGGGCGTCGCGGTGTTCTACAAGCCGGTGATTCCGGCGGGCGGCGGCGTGGCGGCGGGCAAGCGCTTGTTCACCGGCCCCAACGCCTGGTCGCCGGCGGGCAATGGCATCAGCTTCAACCCCCAGGTGCTGGCCCCGCCGGCCGCCGGCAACTACCCGGCGTTGCAGACCCAGACCTGCTTCAGCGTGCCCAACCGGGCCATTCCGCCTACGGCGCTGAACCCGGGCAACCTCAACGAGAGCCGCTGCGCGGCGCGGGTCGCGTTCGTCGACAATTTCGGCGCCGCGATCAACTACGGCGGCTTGCGCGAACCCTACATGGTGACCTTCTGCGAAACCGTCGATGGCCCACCGGAGGTGGTGCAGCGCAACCTCACGCTGTTCGCCATCCACTCGCCGCCGCAATATGTCGCGGCCAATGCCTACCTCAACGCTCTGGCCAATGTGCGCGACATCAGCGCCGCCCTGGGCGCGCTGGAAACCCGGATCATCACCGGCGACTTCAACGTCAACCTGTTGAGCCAGAACGGCAACGATCCGGGGCGCTATGGTGCCCTCACCGCCCTGGGCTACGGCCTGCAACTGCAACCTCCGGCCCTGGCCCCGCCGCCGGCGCTGGAGGCCTACACCGGCTACTTCGCCACCCACCTGCGCAGTCGCAACGCGAGCATCTTCTGGTCGACCAACGCCGGGGCCGTGCCCTATCCGGGCTACCGCTACATCGGTTCGTCCAACAGCAGCAGCCTGTATTCCATCGACAACATCCTGGTGCGCGGCGGCGCAGCGGGCAATTTCACCATTGCCAACACCGTGGTCGGGGTGCCGCTGAACGTGGTCAACCCCGCGCCCGGCGGTGCGCCCATGGGCCTGGTGGCCATGGCCAGCGATTTCCAGGCGCCGCCGCTCGCCTGGATCCCGGCGCCCCCCGCCCCCGCCCCGGCATTCGCCGTGGGCGATCGGCAACGCTACCGCGGCTGGCGCAACCTGGGGCACATCCGCTCCACCAGCGATCACCTGGCCCTGTTTGTGACGGTCTGAACAAGGAGAAGACAGATGGCCAACAGCCCCCTGAGCAACCTCGCCGCGGCCCTGACCGGCGATGCCGGCGCGCCGTTCGTCCTCACCCGCGACTACCTGATCGCCGGCCTGGCGGATGCCACGGTCAGCGTCTCCGCGACCCTGGACAACGACCTCAAGGCGGCCTTCCAGTCGCCGGTCGCCGGGCTCACGGTCAACCTCACGGCGCAGAGCGTGCAGCCGCTGAACCCCGCCACCCAGAGCTTCAAGGTCACCGGGGTCAGCGCGCGCTTCCTGCAACAGGACATCCAGCAAGGGCTGGTACTGACCTTCGGCCTCACGGGCGCTGTCGGGGCCCAGAGCCTGAGCCTGGAAATCGTCACCACCCCAGCCAGCTGGACCTGGGCCGACCTGTCGAGCTTCGCCACCGGCATTCCCTTCAAGTGGACCGGAATCAGCAACGCGGTCTTCACCTTCAAGGCCAGCCAGGGCCCGCGCCAGAGCTTCGCCGCCCAGCTGACGCCCCCGCCCCAGCTCAGCACCGCGGTCGCGGTGGTGCAGAACCTGGGATTCCCGACCCTGGCCCTGCCCTTTACCGGCAGCATGGACTTCGCCAAGGTCGACGGGGTCGAGGTGTTCATGCCCACCACCACCTTGCAGGCGCCGTTCCTCAACGTCAGCGGCGGCCTGAAGCTGCTGTACCTGAACGTCGATACCCCGGTGTTCGGCCTGATCATCGGCCCGCCGGAACTGCAGGACGGCGAAGACCCGGCCGAAGCCTTCTACGACCAGCAGGTCAGCCTGTATTTCGGCCTCAACCTGAGCCTCACCGACCAGAACGGCAAGTCCGTCGACTACCAGATGCGCGCCCTGGCCCAGATCAACAACGGCAGCGCCTTCAATTTCTACCTCGGCCACAGCGACGACGGCAGCGCCCTGCTGACCCCGGCGACCATCATCGGCCTGCTGGACAACAACGGCAGTTTCTTCAGCGGCACGCCGCCGGTGCTGCAACAGTTTCTCTCCGGAATCGGCCTGCGCAGCCTGGCCCTGAGTGGCGTCACCCGCCCGAAACTGGCCCTGAGCACCGCCAGCGTGACCCTGGGCGCCGACCCCACGGTGATCAATCTCGAGCATCCCTGGGTGCCCCTGCAGGACCCGACCAACCAGCTGGTGTTCGGCGTCACCGATTTCGAACTGGTGTGGGGGATCAACTTCCTGCCCGAGGGCAACGCCCAGAGCTTTCTGTTCCAGACCCGCTTCCTGTTGTTGCCCGAGGTGTTCAAGGGCAAGACCGCGGACGAAAACGGCCTGTTCTTTGTCCAGTTCAATTCCGACCTGCAACTGCTGGCGCGCTTCGACGGCACGGCCAACCTCAATGACCTGATCGCCACCCTGACCGCTCAGTTGATCCGCATCCCCAAGAGTTTCGTCGACGCCTCGCTGTCCGACGTCGGCCTGAGCCTGGATGTGGGTGCCAAGAGCTACGCCTTCAACGCCGGTTTCGAGCTCGACCTGAACCTGTTCAGCGTCGCTGGCAAGCCGATTCTCTCGGTCACCGACGGCCAGCTGTACATCAAGGCCACCACGCCCACCAGCGCCAGCGGCAACAATGCCCCGGCGGTGACCACCTACCAGGCGGGGATCGGTGGCCTGGTCGGCATCGGTCCGTATTTCGCCAATGCCAGCCTCGACTACGACGGCAGCAAGACCCCGGCCACCTGGCAAGTCGCCGCGCAACTGGCGCAGCCGGTGGACGTGCAACAGCTGGTCAGCCAGTTCCTCAGCTTCGGCGGGACCTTCAGCTTTCCGGATTTCCTGCCCGGCCAACTGCTGGTCAACACACTGGAGGTGGACGCCAGCCTGAGCACCGGCAACACCCCGCTCGACAGCTACACGGTGGCCGGCAGCCTGCGCTGGACCTTCAACCTGGGCCAGGCCTTCAGCGTCGACACCCTGGCCACCCTGAGCCTGAGCTACGACGCCAGCAAGCCAGCGAACCAGCAGTACAGCGGCAGCGCCACCACCCTGTGGGATTTCAGCTTTCTCAACGACAGCGTGCTGCTGGGCTACAGCTTCGCCCCCGACAACCAGGGCAGCAACGCCCAGCTGACCCTGTCCTGGGAAGGCCTGACGGCGATCTACCAGGTCGACAAAAAGGCCCTGACCTTCACCCTGAAGAACTGGAGCCTGGGCCGGCTGATCCAGAAACTCATGCAATCGCTGAGCGACCCGTATTTCACCCTGAGCTCGCCCTGGGACGTGCTCAACCAGATTTCCCTCGACGGCCTGTCGCTGATCATCAACCTGGAAAACAGCAGCGGCAGTAGCGTGCCGAGCATCAGCGCCAAGTACACCCTGGCGAGCAAGATCGACCTGGGGTTCATGAGCATCGACGGCCTGGTGTTCGAGCGCAAAAAGGTCAATGGCGTGGACAAGATCACCCTGGGCATCGACGGTTCTTCGGTGTTCAAGGGCAACAACCCCCAGGAGCAGCAGGACTGGAGCAACCTGCTGGACCCGAGCAAAGGCCAGCCAGTGGACAAGCTGCCTACGGTGCCGGGCCAGGGCACGGACTACTTCAGCCTGCCGCTGCTGGTCCTCGGCCAGCGGGTGGCCATCAGCGGCTACGACAGCTTTGCCAACACCAAGGCGGTGATCGACGCCCTGAAGGACGTGCCGTCGACTACCGGTTCCAGCAACCCGCTGAACCCCAGCGACAGCGGCAGCAAGGGCGTGCCCTACTACAACCGCAACAGCGACTGGCTGATCGCCGGGCAACTGTTGCTGCTCAAGACCGGCAAGGACTGGACCGTCGACCTGATGCTGGTGTTCAACGACCCCAACCTCTATGGCCTGCGCCTGGCCCTGGCCGGGGAGAAAGCCAAGGCCCTGGGCAACCTGGTGCTGGACATCCTGTACAAGAAGATCACCGACGACGTCGGCGTGTACCAGATCGAATGGACCTTCCCCGACAGCATCCGCAACCTCAACTTCGGCGCGGTGTCCATCGTGCTGCCGGAGATCGGGGTGAAGATCTACACCAACGGCGACTTCTTCATCGACATCGGTTTTCCCTACAACCTGGACTTCACCCGCTCGTTCTCGATTTCCGCGATCGTCTACGGCGTGCCGGTGCTCGGCGCCGGCGGTTTCTACCTGGGCAAGCTGTCGTCGGTGACCGCCACCCAGGTGCCGAAAACCACCCAGGGCACCTTCGACCCGGTGATCGTCTTCGGCCTCGGCCTGCAGCTGGGCCTGGGCTACAACTTCGTCAAGGGGCCGCTCAAGGCCGGTTTCGCCCTGACCGTGTTCGGCATTCTGGAAGGCACCATCGCCGCCTTCCACGCCTATCGTCCGTCCACCGCCCTGGTGCCAGCCGGCAAGAGCGTGCAGGACGACTACTACTTCAAGATCCAGGGCACGGTCGGGGTCATCGGCCTGCTCTACGGCAGCATCGACTTCGCCATCATCTCGGCCGCGGTCAACGTGCGCATCACCCTGTCGCTGTCCCTGACCTACGAGAGCTACAAGCCGATTCCGATTGCCGCCCGGGCCACGGTGGAGGTCAGCGTCAAGGTCAAGATCGACCTCGGCCTGTTCAGCTTCAGCATCAGTTTTTCCTTCCATGCCGACGTCTCGGCGCGCTTCGAGATCAACGCCATCGAGAGCGGCCCGGCGCCCTGGGCCGAACCCGGCCTGCTGCTGGCGCGCCAGGCCCGCCATGACCAGCTGGCCAGTGCGCGGCGGGCCACCACGCCGCAACCGATGACGCTGCTGCGCGCCGCCGGCAAACCGCTGCTGAACCTCTACGCCACGCCGCAATTCACCGTGCTGTGCAACGAGGGCGCCAGCGACTACGCCGACCAGCAAGGAGCCTTCGTGTTCCTGCTGACCATGGACGCGCCCTCGCCGACCCGGGCCTCGGCCGACAGCGCCGGCAACAGCAGCTTCGAACGCCTGTGCGCCGACTACCTGCCCTGGCTGGTGGGCAGCCTGGGCTCGGCCAGCAGCGAGCAGGACACCCTGGCCGACATCCTCGGCACTTTGGTGGACAAGGCCATGCTTGTGGAGGACATCAAACGCCTGGCCGACCTGGCCAACCCGCCGTTCGGCATCAGCGAGCTGCTGACCTTCCTGTCGTCCTTCGAGGTCAGCATCACCCTGCCCGACGCCACCAACCAGGCGCAGATCCAGCAGGTACTGCAAGCCGGCTCGGTGCTGTTTCCGGTGTTCGACGGTCTGTCCCTGGGCGTGCCCCTGGCCAATGCCGGCAGCGCGACCGTGGATTTCGCCCACTACGTGGGCACCAACAGCACCTACCGCAGCAATGTCGCGCAGATGTTCAAGGAGCTGGCGGCGCTGGTGACCAGCGAGGAAACGCCGACGCCGGCACTGCGGGCCGCGGCGGACGACAGCGAATCCATGGCCGCGGTGATCTTCACCGACGCCTTCATGGTTATCGGCCGGCAACTGTTGCAGGTCGCGCTGAACGCCTTCGACGATTACGCCTACACCACGGCCAATGGCAATTCCGTCAGCGCGATCCTGAGCTGGACCAACGACCTGCGCGGCAACAACCTGACCCTGGACGACATCGTCCGGCCCAACGCCGAAGTCGCCCTGAGCGACGGCCTGACCCTGGATATCCCGCTGCCGGCCTACACCTTGCAGAGCAGCGACACCCTGGCCAAGGTCGCCGCGGCCTGGTCCGACAGCAGCGTGCCGGCGCGCTGGAGCACCAGCGCCTCGGGGCTGATCCTGGCCAATGGCAACTCGTTGGTGATCGCCGCCAATCAGGTGATCAGCCTGCCGGTGGGCAACGACATCCACCAGTGCACCACCGGCCCCGGGGAAACCTTCAACAGCCTGGCCCGGACCCTGGGCGTCACACTGGCGCAACTGGCCCAGGACAGCGCGCTCTACGCCATGCCCGGGCTACTGCTGGCCGGCCAGCCGCTGCTGCTGCCGAACCTGGCGTACCGCACCGCCGGCGACAGCCTCAACAGCGCCGGCGCGCGCTTCGGCGTCAGTGCCATGGCCCTGTTCAGCGACCCGGCGTCGGCCAACTTCAGGGTGGCGCCCCTGTTCGACAAGCCGCAGATCACCCTGACCTCACTCAACAGCCTGTACACCGAGGACCTGTGGAATCTGCTGGTGACCACCGACCAGCTGTCGCAACTGGCGGGCATGCTCTCGCGCTTTCTGGCCTACGGCCTGCGCCTGCCGGCGAACCCGGCGGGCATGGGCGGCCTGAGCCTGAGCTCGGCGTTTCTCTACCCCGCCCAGCAGAACGCCTATGGCCTGTACCAGTTGACCGGGCAGCAGTTCCCGACTCCGGCCGACCTCTTGCCCGGCAGCGACTTGCCCATCAGCCTGAGCCGGGCCGCCACCAGCCACGGGGTCGATCTGTCGTTCGTGCAGATCGCCGGGGCCAGCAGCGGCTCGATGAACCTGAATCAGGCCTACAGCAACCTCAGCGGGGTACTGGCCTACGCCCGGCAAGGCAAATTCCAGCCGGCGCCGCGCATCGAGCTGCTGCCCACCGTGGCCCACAGCCCGAAAGACTACGCGGTGAAAAGCGTGTCTCTGTGGTCGACCGCCGACCTGCAGCAATTGCGCAACCTCTGTCAGCCGGGGCTGCGGGCCAGCAGCGAGGGCGGCGCCAGCGTGCAGCCCATGCTCTGGTCCCTGCCCGACGGCCTGATCCAGCTGATCAACCAGCGGGTCGGCAACCTCGCCCGGCAGTTGCCGAAGCTGACGCAGCAGATCCCCTACCTGCCGGCGTTCACCCCGTGCGAGGTGTCCACCGACCCGGCGACCCTGGAAACCACCCGCCGCGAGATCCCGGCCTACAGCTACGCGACCCGGGTCGACTTCACCATCAAGCGCCTGCCCCAGGCCGAACCCGGGGCCATCGCCGGCAGCGGCAGCAACCTGTCCTACACCTATGAACTGCTCGGCCCGTCGGCCACCGATGCGCAGTTGCTGGAACGCCTACTGATCGCGGTCAGCGAGCTGGGCAGCGGGATCATCAGCGGCCAGTTCCTGCTGATGCCCCAGGGCAACGCCAAGGCCAGCAACCTGCTGAGCCAGGCCGCCAGCGATTTCCTGGCCTTCCTGACCCAGACCAACCTGTCCACCGAAACCAACCCGCCGCCGGCCCTGATGGCCGCGCGCCTGGCCGAAGAAGCCGGGCCGCGGGGCATCCTCAATCCGCCCGAGGAAGTGGTCAAGCTGCTCTGGGAACTGTCCACCGTGCGCTCCGGCGGCTACTACCTGAGCTACTACGATGCGATCGCCGCCGCCGGCCTGCCCGACAGCATCTTCGACGACAGCGGCACGGCCACCCTGACCCTGGTGGTGACCTACCCCCGCGACGCGCTCGACGGCCGCCTGTGCAACTTCGTCAACGCCTTCGTCAGCACCGACACGGTGATCCAGCAAGGCAGCCACATGACCCTGCGCTCGGCCGCCACCGCCGACAGCAGCCAACCGACCAGCGCCGGCGACAGCCTGGACAGCCTCGCGGCCTTCTACGGCATCGGCACTGGACGCATCGCCGAGCTCAATGCCGGCGTAACGCTGAGCAAGGCGGCGCAGGTGCCGGTGGACGGCATCATTCACCTGGTGACCCCGGCCGAGGCCAGCGCCGGCAACGGCCAGAGCGCAAGCATTCTCGACAACCTGGCGCGCTACTACTCGGTGGGCGCGCTACAGCCGATCAGCGCCACGCAGATCGCCAACCTCAACCCCGGGGTCAGCGCCGCCGGCGGCGTGGCGCTGTTCATCCCGGCCCTGACCTATGTCGTCGACGCCAGCCTGGCGCCGGGCAACAGCCTGCAGTCTCTGGCTACCTACTACGGCCTTGACCTGGACGCCCTGGCGGTGAGCGCCGCGCAGGTCACCGGGCTGTTCAGCGTCGGCAGCAGCCTGAGCATCGACACCCAGACCTTCGATCTGCAAGCGGTGTTCAAACAGGGCAACGCGGCCTTCAGTGTGCTGCGCAACAACCCGCCGCCGGTGGATTCGCCAAGCCTGGACCCGAACGGCTACGCCAGCGCCTACCTGTACAACCTGTACTCGGTGCTGTCCGCCGGGCTCGACGGTTCGCCCTGGTTCAGCGCCAGCGAGCTGGCCCTGCCCTTCGGCCCGCAGCGGCCGGACAGTGGCGTCGACTCGCCCGAGGCCCAGGCCCACCGCCAGGCCATGCGCGATCCGCAAAGCCGCGCCCGGGCCCTCAATGCCCTGGCCGAAGACAGCCAGTACAGCTACCAGCAGACCCTTGGCCTGGCCCGGCGCGCCACCAGCAATGCCGCGCCAGTGCCGGCCCGGCCCGGGCTGCCGAGCGCCGCGGACAACCCCTACCGTGGCGTGGGCAGCTTCGCCCAGGTCAACCTGACCTGGCTGGACATCTTCGGCAACATCACCGTCACCCCCTTCCAGGCCCCCACGCCTGGTTATCCCGGCAGCCTCAATCACCCGCCGCTGCCGCTGCGTTACTGCGACCGGCTGATCGCCCTGTCGGCCTGGCCCAATACCCGCAGCTTCTATACCTACGAAGCCGTTGCCGGTGGCGCGCAACTGGTGATCAGCCTGAGCCTCGACACTTCCAGCTATGACCCGGCCGGCGGTGACAACGTCAAGGAGCAGGCCAAGAAGGACCTGGGGATGTTCAACCTGATCTACTACCAGCTGAATCAGTCCTACAAGGATTTGCAGTTGCCCTGGTGCCAGGGCCGCGCAGTCAGCGTGGAGCTGGTCAACAGCCTGTTCGCCCAGCCCCTGAGCCGGCTCGACGACAGCCAGGCGCAGCCACTGCTGGACTACGTCAACGAGGTGATCCTGTACCTCGCCCAAGTGGTCCAGGGCATCCGCCCCGCCGCGCCGGCCACGGTGCAACTGAAGCTGGCGGTGGACATCGACGCCCTGGCTCCGGGCTCGATCCTGCCCCTGAGCCTGACCCTCAGCCTGCGCCGGGTGGCGGCGCTGGTGGAGCCGGATGTCGCCGGCCTGGAAGGTGGCGTGGCGGTGACCAGCACCCTGCTGCCGGTCCCCGACGCGCTGAGCGCCAGCACCAGCGGCTACAGCCAGTTCGCCCGGGCCTTCGAGGCCCTGTTCCAGCGGGCCGGGGCCTGGATGACCCGGGTCGGCAGCGGCACCGCGGACCCGGGCAGCACTCCGGACGGCCGCAGCCAGACCCTGTGGGCCGCGCGCTTCGCCCTCGGCGACGGCAACGACGGCATCCGTTACCGCATCGATCCGGCCCCGGGCTACTTCGCCGCCCAGCCGATCGCCCGCAGCCTGACCTCGGACAGCGTGCAGATCTACCCCAACTACCAGCCGGACCAGCCATTCCCGAGCGGCGATCCAGTGACCCTGACCCTCACCGGGGTCGATCAGAACCTGTGGTTCGAAACCGCCCTCAAGGCCATCGACGGCTTCCTCGCACCGACCTACGCGCCCTCGGTGTTTCTGCTCGACACCCTGCTGGGCAGCAAGGACCCGCTCAAGGACGGCAACCTGGGGAAAATCCTCAGCGCCAAGCAGACCCTGGCCGACGCTATTGCATCGACCATCAAGCCGGTGCTCTCGGCGGGCCCGCAGGATGGCCCGGCGCGGGCCGCGGCGGGCGAGAAGCTGCGCCAGACCCTGCTCAACCAGTTGTATTCGGCCTACAGCACCACCGCCATCGTCGGTTTCTCGGTGCAAGGCAGCGCCACCGGCGAGCCCCTGTCGTTGTACGGCCAGCCAACGGTGGCGAGCGCCGCCAAAGTGGCGGGCAACAGCGAAGCGCCGGAGGCCGGCAACGACAACTATGCCTTTGGCAGCGGTCGTATCGGCCTGCCCGACGCCCCTGGGGAGAGCGCCCTGGCGTTTGTCTTCAATTCGCGCAACGAGGCGGCAAGAAGCTACGTGCCGCTGGACCTGGAGCTGCAGATCAGCCACCTGGAGCATGACGTGCGCAACGTGCCGGGCATCAGCGGCTACACCCAGTCGAACTGGATCTCGCTGATCTCCGGCCCCTTGCGGGTGCCCCTGGCCGACGGTCAGACCCTGAACCTGCCGGTGCTGCTGCGGGCCCTGCCCGAGCCGCCGACCATCCAGGGGCAGACGGCGACGGCCTGGGCCCAGGTGCCGCAGCAAGTCTCGGACCTGAGCAAGTGGACCTACGCCTTCGACTCACTGGTGCGCGGCACGGCCCAGGACAGCCTGAATGTGGCCATCGCCCTCAACACGCCGACCGTCGATGCTGCGCTGCGCAGTGTCGACAAGAGCCTGGTCACCGCCCTGGCGCAATTCGTCAGTGTGTACCCGAGCATTGAAGTGGCGATGCAGGACAATCTCAGCGCGATCAACTTCGGCGAACCCACCGCGGTGCAGATTGCCGCGGCGCAACAGGCGGTGGAGGCCTTCGTCTACATCGTCCAGCAAGTTACCGAGGCCTACGATGCCTGGGCCCGGCCGCTGTTGCGCAGCGCCGCGGCGTTTGTCGCGCCCCAGGCCCTGACCTGCAGCTTCAGCCAGGTCCTGGCACCGGTGACGGTGGATGGCCAGGAGCGGGCCGAAACCCTGCTGCTGGATGTCAGCATCAATCAGGTGGCGGCCAGCTACGATCCGGCCAGCGGGCAGATCAGCGCCACCCTGCCAGAGTTCGGCAAGGTCAGCCTGCCGGTGCCACTGGTGCAGATCGCCCCGCAACAGTACGAGGCGGTGAGCGTGGTCGATCCGAGCAACCCGGGGCTGATCGCCTACCGCTACCGGCTCAAGGGCAGCCAGCCGGCCGTCTGGCTCGACTACGCGGACGCACTGCTGATCGACGAGCGCCGCACCAGCCTGCCGGCCCTCAACCTGTTCGACCACCAGAACGCCTGGGCCTCGCTGTCGGTGGAGCGCAACCGCATCCTGTTCCCCGCAGCGGATATCGGCACCCTGCAGACCAATGCGCTGTTCCGCTTCTCGACGCCGGTGGTGCGCTTTGTCGAAAGCATCAGCCCGCACATCAGCCAAGGCACCTTCTCCCTGGACAACCTGCCGGTGCCGAACGCCAGCCTGGACGACTACCTGGAGGTGTTTTTCGCCGCCCTGGGCGCCGGCAGCAATGGCACCACGGTGCAGGTCGGCATGGAGGGCCGCTACAGCTACGAGGTCGCAGCGCCCGGCGTGGTCGCGCGCACCGTGCTGCCGGCGGCGCTGCTGTTGCCGGTGGCGACCTCGCTGAACAGCCCGCCGGCCTTCACCAGCGCCTTCAGCCAGGCCATCGACCGCTGGCGGCTGGCCGAACAGGTCACGCTCCAGGGCAACGCCCGGGTCGACCTGACCCTGCGGGCCTTCAGCGCCGACGATCCGGCGCAACTGGCACGGGGCGCGGTGGCCGCGGACAACCAGCCACCGCTGCTGAGCATCGAAACCCTCTGGGTATCCGCAAGCAAGGTTCCACCGGAACAAGGAGGTGCATGAGGCCACCACTACCGCGCACTGTTGATGAAGATGACCGGTTTAAATCAAACATATTGGAGTACACCACATGAACGGACACACCAATCCCTCCTTTGACGAAGCCATGCCACTGGGGGTGTCTGATGCGCAATTCATCAATGACCTGCATGAGCTACTGGAGCGCCACGGCAACCTGGATCGCTTCGGACTCTGCCTGCTGCACGATCACTTCGCGGTCGCCGAGGACGAGATCCTGCTCGAATGCAACGACCATGAAGCCCGCACCCTGCACCTGGATGTGGTCAAGCGCGGCGCGCTGCCGGAGAGCAAGTTCACCAGCTGGCGCATCGGCGGCCCTCGGGCCGAGGCCCTCACCGCTTGCGCCATGGACAAGTGCAAGGTCGAAGCCCTGACCGCTTGTGCCATGGATAAGTGCAAGGTCGAAGCCTTGACCGCTTGCGCCATGGATAAGTGCAAGGTCGAGGCCCTGACTGCTTGTGCCATGGACAAGTGCAAGGTCGAAGCCTTGACCGCCTGCGCCATGGATAAATGCAAAGTTGAAGCCCTGACTGCTTGTGCCATGGACAAGTGCAAGTAGTTCCAGGTCCTGCCGATGGCCAGTGGCGGGCACGGGAGGCCGATCGGCTGCCGTGCTCGTCCTGGCTCGCGCAGTTTTATCAGCGGCGCCACGGTGCCTTGGTCGGTTCCGGCACCGCGGCGCTGGAACTGGCGTTGCGCCAGCTGGGGGTCACCGGCACCTGGCGGGTCGCGGTTCCGGCCGCCACCTGCCATCAAGTGGTGGCCGCCGTCCTCAATGCCGGCGCGATACCGGTGATTATCGAAAACGCCGCCGACCTGCTGCTCAGCAGCGAGGCGCTGGCGCCCCATATCCCTGGCCTGGACGCGGTGATCGCGGTCCATCAATACGGCTTGCCTTGCGACATCCCGGCCTTGCGCCAGTTGCTCGGCCCGCGCCTGCCCATCATCGAAGACAGCGCCGGTGCCTGGGATCTGTGCTGTCCCGGCGCATCACTGGTGGTCACCTCCCTGGGCCACGGCAAGGCCCTGGACATTGGCGGCGGTGGCGCGCTGTTCGGTGACCTCGCGGTGGATGGCGATATCGACGTCTGGTCGCCGGGCCAGCGTTCCCGCGCACGCCCGGCCTTGAGCCCGGCCCTGTCGATTCATGCCCTGCCGGCGCTGATACCCGCCGTCGCCAGGGCCCAGGCCCGCAGCCAGCGCCTGCGGCAGCAGATGCCCGGGCTGCTGGCACGCCTGCGCGATGCCGGCCTGGAGCCCTGGACCGCGGCTGGATCGGCGCTGCCCAACGGTCAATACCTGGCGATCCGCACCCGCGAACCGCAGTTGTTCGAACGCCTGCGCCACAGCCCCCATGCCGAAGCATTGGGGATATGCGCCCCGGCGTCCGGCGCGCTGCGGGAGCTGCCCATGCTGCGCGGCCGTGGCGAGGTGGCCCAGGGGCCGCAAGCCAGCCTGGAACTGCGCCGCAACTGGGTCCTGCTGGACCCGATCGCCGCCCTCGACCACCCCGGGCGCCTGGATGCCTGGGCCGGAGACACTCGATGAACAGTCCCGCCGCCTGGCAACCCCAGCACGATCTGAACCAGCCTTTCGCCGCAGGCCCACGGGTGCAACGACTGGCCGACTACGCCCAGAGCGGTCAGACGCTGAGTACGGAACAGTTGCTCGGGGTGGCCGGTGCGCGGGTGCTGTTCGCCAACTACCCGGCGCTGCGCGCCGACTTCGACGCCCCCTGGGAGGGGGCAACGGAGGAGTCCCAGCAGGCGGCCATCGATCGCTGGCTGCTGGACCACGCTGCTTATATATCCACCAGCCAGGCGGCGGCCCAGGGCATCAACACCCCGATTGCCCTGGACGATCGACGGGTAACGGGCTGGCGTCCGCCGCGTTATGGGCGCGCCGCGGTGCTGTGCGCGCCGGCCAGCGAGCAGGTGCTGTTCGACATCAAGGGCATTGGCGTGCCGCCGGACGAAGCCCCGCAGTTGCCCCATTCCAACGGCTTGCTGACCCTGGCCGAGGCGGTGCATGAAGTACTGATGGAGCACTTGGTGTTCGCCGCCATGAGCCACGCCGGCGGCGCGATCACGCCATTGCCGGCCTATGCCCTGATCGACCTGGGCTTCGATGCCTTGTGGCATGACGGGCGTGCGGCGGAACCGGCGGTGCTGCTGTTGCGTCGGGCCTGCACCCGCCCGCGCTGCCAGTGGCAACGCTATTGGCAGGGCCCCGAACTGGCCGGGGCCCTGATGCAGGCCGAGCTTCTGCTGCGGCGTTATGGCTTGACCGCCAGCAGCTGCGGCGCGGTGCGCTTTCACCTGTGCCAGGAGAACGGCGAGCTGCAAGTCAGGCGCGATGAGCAAAGGCTGGCGGTCAGTGCTCAGGTGGCCGAGACGCTGCACCGCCTGTTGAGCGCCAACCGGGGTGCGCCGTTACTGATCGATGGGGTCAATGTGCAACTGGCGGGGGTGTCCAGCGTGGCGCCGTTACAACTGCAGGTGATGGACTTTGGCCGCTATCAGTTTGCCGAAAGATTCGAACATCACCTGTACGCCTGGATCGACGCCGATTACCAGAACCTCAACGGCCTGTACCTGGCACCGGACGATCCGCGCTACGTCCAGCCCGATCCGCGCCTGAGCCTGGCACGCAGTGCCGAGGGCCGGTGTTTCGCCGAACTGCAACGCCAGGTCGAGGGGTTTCGCCAGGGCGGCGAACCCCAGCGTCTGTGCCAGGCGTTGCGCGCCGCCCTGGCAGAAGCCTGCCGGCCATTGCACGGCCAGGCCTGAGTCCTGGGGCTGGACAGGGCTCAGTGCTTGACCATGCCTGTCGCGGGGCGGCCTCCACGATCAGGGTGATCGCGCTCAATGAAGCGGCGCAGTCCTTCCTGGGTTTCAGGGGCGTGGATCGAGCGATTGAAGCACTGGGCTTCTATCTTCAAGCCTTCGGCCAAGGGCAATCCGTATCCCCGGATGGCCGCTTCCTTGTCCGAGCGCATCGCCGGTTGCGGCAGACCGGCCAGCACCTGGGCCAATTCCAGCGCGCGCTTGAGGGAGCGCCCGCTGGGCACTATTTCGTTGACCAGGCCGATGCGGTAGGCCTCTTGGGCATCAATCACCTTGCCGGTCAGAATCAGTTCCATGGCCCGGCCCATGCCGACAATCCGCGGCAGGCGCTGGGTGCCGCCGTCCGCCAGGCCGATGTTCCAGCGGCGGCAGGTGACGCCGAACGAGGCATGCTCTTCGGCAATGCGCATATCGGCAAAACAAGCCCACTCCAGGCCACCGGCATAGGCCACGCCATTGACGGCGGCGATCACCGGTTTATAGACGTCGACCCAACGGCTGGGGCCGATGATTCCGGGACGTTCGCCACGATCATGGGCGGCCATTTCCTCGGCGCTCGACGGCACCAGTTGCGCGGCGGCCTTGAGGTCGCCGCCGGCACAAAAGGCCCGGTCGCCGGTGCCGGTAATGATCGCTACCAGGGCCGTCTCGTCGTCGCGAAAACGCGTCCAGGCGTCGATCAATTCAAGGTGGGTCACAGGGCCGATGCAGTTGCGCTGCTCGGGGCGATTGAAGCGGATGACCACTACGGGTCCGTGCTGCTCGTAGGCGATTTCCTTGAAGTTCATGGCAGCTCCTGTTGCAGGTCGTGGCGCGGTTGAGCGAAACCCGAGTGCAGTATAGGCAGCCCTGGCGAGCGCTCCCGTCCGGCATCCGCGCTCAGCTCGAACTGGCACCCTTGCAATCCACCCTGTTAGCCTGCTCATCCGTCCCCTGACCGCAGAGCTGCAGCATGACGCCTTCAGCGCAATTCTGGCGCGACCCGAACCTGCCTTACGTAGAAAGCCGCCGAGCCTGTGACAGCCGCGCCAACTACAGGGCCCACAGCCACCCGACAGTGTCCATCGGCGCCGTGGACCGTGGCGTCAGCCTGTTCAGTGGCGGCGCCGAGGGACCCACCCTGATCCAGGCCGGCAGCGTGGTGTTCGTCCCGGCCCATTGCGCCCATGCCTGCAATCCCCAGCCCGACACGGCCTGGAGCTACCAGATGCTGCACCTGGAGCCGCGCTGGGTCGAAGGCGTGCGCCTGGAAGCACAGCAGCAGGCGGCATTGGCGCCTGGCCAGGTGCTGTTGAGTCACGACGGGGATCTGTACCAGCGCTTTTGCCGCCTCAACGACCTGCTGTTCTCCACCGCCAGTTGGCAAGACAAGGAAGCAGCGCTGATCGAGTTCATTGGCGACTTTCCGCTGCAGGGGCAGCCGGTGATTGCCCTGGCCGCCGATCCGGGCCTGGCCGGCGCCGGGGTCCGGCGGGTCATGCAATTTCTGCAACAGGAGGCGCAACAGGCTCACCCGCTGCAGCGCCTGGCAACGCTGGCGGGCCTCAGCCGCTACCAACTGATCCGGGCCTTTCGCGCCGCCACCGGGATGACGCCCCACGCCTACCAATTGAACCAGCGCATCATCCAGGCCCGCACCTCGCTGCAGGCCGGCGAGGCCCCGGCGGCCCTGGCCCAGCGTTTGGGCTTTGCCGATCAGGCGCACTTCCAGCGGGTGTTCAAGGCCCATGTCGGGGTCACCCCGGGTTTGTACAAGCGCTGAAGGCCGCGCAATTTTCTTCAATACCCCAGCGCTGACGCCCGGCAGACTTCCAGCCCCTTCTCGCCTCTGGAAGTCTGCCTTCATGATTCAACAGTTCCTGCTGGTCGCCGCCGCGCATTTTCTCGCCCTGCTCTCCCCCGGGCCGGACTTTTTCCTGGTGGCGCGCCTGTCCATGGCCAGCGGCTGGAAACCGGCCACCGGCGCCTGCCTGGGCATCGCCCTGGCCAACGGTCTGTTCATTGTCCTGGCCTTTGGCGGGGTCTCGGTATTGCGCCCCGACAGCTGGCTGTTCCTGGCGATCCAACTGGCCGGTTGTGGCTACCTGCTTTACCTGGGCTGGCTGTTCATCCGTCATGCGGGCACCAGTTCCCTGGCTGCGGTGGATGCCCAGGGCGACAGCCGGGCGCTGCACCGGGCCACCTGGTGGCGCGGCCTGGGCGCGGGTCTGCTTTCGGGCCTGCTCAACCCGAAGAACGCCCTGTTCTATGTCAGCCTGGCCTCTCTGGTAGGCGCCCAGACCAGCACCGCCTGGAAGCTGGTCTATGGCGTATGGATGTTCAGCGTGGTGCTGCTGTGGGATGTGTTGGTGGCGCTGGCCATTGGCAATGGCCGGGTACGGCAGCGCTTCTCCTGCGCCCTGCCCTGGCTGGAACGAATCACCGGGGTGATCCTGATCCTCATGGCACTGGCGGTGATCGCGGCCACCCTGTTGCGCCACTGAGCCGGGCACTTGAGTCAGGTTCTAAACGGGGCACTGAATCGACGGCCGTCCTGCACGTTGAAAGTTACAAATAAACAACAAAGCAACACGCGGTTGTCATCCTTGACAGTCGATAGTGTGCGAAGCGCACATCAGCTGCCGGGCAGGACCACGGGCCTTGCCCTTCTCCCCAACGCACAGGAGTACAGCCATGTCACAACAGCCTCGCCTGGGATGCGGCGCCGCTATCGTCCGCGATGGCCAGTTATTGCTGGTCAAGCGCCTGCGGGACCCCGAGGCCGGTTGCTGGGGATTGCCCGGAGGCAAGGTCGATTGGCTGGAACCGGTGGAACAGGCCATGCGCCGTGAAATCCTCGAAGCGCTCGGACTGACCCTGCAAGGCGTCAGCCTGTTATGCGTGGCGGACCAGATCGACGCCGAACGGCAGGAACATTGGGTTTGCCCGGTGTACCTGGCCTCCGCCCCGGCCATGGCGCCGCGTAACAACGAGCCGCACAAGCACAGCGACATCGCCTGGTTCGAGCTGGACCGGTTGCCCAAGCCCCTGACCCTGGCCACCCGCGCCGCCGTGCGGGCGCTGGTGCAGATCGCGGCGCTGGAAGATTGAACGCGCATATCGCCCAAGGCCCAGAGGTTGATCGTCCGGGGCATGGCTGCAACAGCAGGACCCGCCTCCGGGCAGCGTTCGACACTTGGCCGTGAGTCCGGCTCAATCCACAACCCAGACTGCGACCGATGGCCGCAGGCATTGGTCTAATTAGCCCGCCGCTGCTTTCGTCTGTTTGCTACCATGCGCGGGTTTTTGCCTGTCTGGCTGTTCAAAGGGCGTTATTTCATGAGTGTTTTGCTGACTCGCCGCACCCTGCTTACCAGCGCCGGGGTGCTTGGCCTGGGCCTGCTCGCCGGTTGCGACAACAGTCCCCGACTGTCCTTCAAATATGGCAAGGACCTGAGCAATCAGATTCTCGGCCGCACCTTCAAACTCACCGATTCCCAGGGCGAAACCAAGTCGCTGTCCAGCTACCGTGGCCTGATGCCGATGATCTTCTTCGGCTTCACCCAGTGCCCGGCGGTCTGCCCCACCACCCTGGCCCGCGCCGCCCAGGCCAAGAAGCTCATGGGCCGCGACGGCGACCGCCTGAAAGTGGTGTTCATCACCCTGGACCCCGAGCGCGACACGCCCGAGGTGCTTGACGCCTACGTCAAAGCCTTCGACCCGAGCTTCGAGGCGCTTTACGGCACCCTGGAAGAAACCGCGGCCACCGCCAAGGAATTTGGCGTGTTCTACGAAAAGATCCCCAGCGGTTCGACCTACACCCTGTCCCACACCGCCACCAGTTTCGTCTACGACTCCCGGGGCACCTTGCGCCTGGGTCTGTCCCAGTCCCTCAACGCCCAAGAGTGCGCGGAAGATCTGCTCACCGTCATGGAGGTCTGTTAATGAACTCGCAACGTCGCCCATCCCGGATCCAATCCGCCCTGCTGATGCTCTCCCTGCTGGGCCTGGCCGGCACCGCCAGCGCCGCGACCCAGGTGGACAACGCCTGGGTCCGCGCCACCGTCCCTGGCCAGCACGCCAGCGGCGCCTTCATGGACCTCACCGCCAGCAGCGACAGCAAGCTGGTTGAAGTGCAATCGCCCGTGGCCAAGAACGTGCAGATCCATCAGTCGAGCATGCACAACGACGTGATGAGCATGCAGCAAGTGGACGCCTTGGCCCTGCCGGCCGGGAAGAAAGTCAGCCTGGACAGCCACGGCTATCACGTGATGCTCATGGAGCTGACCGGCCAGATCAAGGCCGGCGACACAGTGCCCCTGACCCTGATCGTGGAAAACGCCAAGGGCGAGAAGGAAACCATCAAGGTCCAAGCCCAGGCCCGCGCGCTGAATGCGCCGGATCACAGCATGATGAAGCACTAAAGTGAGCTGAAACACAGGCTCCCGGGCCATAAAAAAGCCGCGCCAGAGACAGCAAGCGCGGCTTTTTTTTGCCTGGATCTCAACCGCGCGGGGCTATTTCCCCACGCCGATCCGTATGCCACTCTACGCGCCACTCGCCAAAAAACATGGCTAAAAGCCATTTCCCCGCGTTGACCCGATCGATCATCGAGCACGCCACGACCTGGGCAAGCACCATCAAGGATTCGATATGTCGCCAGACCGCACAGTGATTCATGTGCTTTTTTTCGCCGATAAGCCAGGGCAACCGGTGGTGTTGCCGCTCACCGACGACTATGAAGTGGCTTTTGAAAAAACATCTCCGATCACCGACCAGCCTTCTTACTGCCTGCAGATTGCACGGCGGTCGACGCCGATAGCCTCTGCCGAATTGAGCGTTGCGTCATTCACCACGCTTTATGGCGAAAATGGCAGTGGCAAAACCGCGATGCTGCTTGAGTTGTGCGAGGGTCTGGTCAACTGGAGTAACGACTCGAACATCAGTGTGCTTTGGGAGGACCGGACTGGCCTGCACCTGGCAAAAGGCACCTCGCTTCAAGGCGTCGAACTGCAAGCTGGTGAGGTGATGAATGAACTCAACAGATCCGCGATGCCTGATTTTTTCACGGCTTTCTATACGACCTCTCCTTTTGAAAGAGCCAGACTGAATCGTTTGAAGGCGCGGGGAGTCAAGGACCTCAGCACACAAGCGTGGCAGGCCAGGCAATCGGACCCGATCGCAGCATTCAGTGCCTATCCCTACCTCAAGGGGCGAGCCGATTTTGTTTCCACGACCCAGGTCAACATAACGGTCAAGCCGATCTCTCTGGTAGAAGCGCTCAGGACCTACGGCAGGCACGGTACTCGGACGTACAGCAATCTGCAGCCAGAACTCAAATCCTATATGCAAGAGTTGGATCGAAGCGCTTCGGTCGCAACCAAGTTCATCTTGTCCTTTACCCTGTTGAGGGCTACCGACAGGTTTTATGAACATCAACGTCATGAGTTGATAAATGCGTTGGTAACGATGATCCGAGAAAACCAGCCTTGGTTGGATGATCACCTGACATCCAACCTCGAGCAGCTCAACCTGCTTTCGAACGACCCATTGCTGATGGAACTGTTATTCGAGGCACAACAGGCCCTGGAGGTGGTCGCGAAACTCTTTGACGGTCTTCGCCAATGGAACCGCAGAGCAAGCCTGTCATACCTGAATCGAAAGATCGGTCAGCAGATCCGCCGGCATGAAGGCCTGCTTTCTGAAGTCGCGGCACTCGGTCTGCTGGAGCTCTCCTTTGAAGCACTGAGCTCCGGCCAGGCCAGCATGATGTCCCTCTACTGTTCGGTCGCCAAGGCCATCGGTGAGTTCGAGCTCCAGTCTGAAGCCAGCAGCCTGGTGTTATGCCTGGATGAAGCCGAGTTGTTCATGCACCCCAAATGGCAGAGCCTTTACATTCACGACTTGCTGGAATTCATTCAGCAGTTCGCAAGCGTTGCCAAACGCACCCACCTGTTCATTTCAACCCACTCGTTGCTTGTTGTAGCGGACACCCCCGCCAATCGCCTCTTCGACCTGGACTGCAAGCGATTGGACAATGCGTTCGGGTACACCGCCAAGCAGACCCTGACGAAGGTGTTTAAGGTCGACAGTTTCACCGGTTCCTGCAACGCCCAGCGACTGAGCGAATTGTCCAGGCTCCTCAACCGGGGCAGGCTCGACTCCCAGCAAATGAACAGGGCCTTGAGTATCACCAAAACCCTGGCCAGTGAAACGCTGCAATCCCACGTCATGGATCAACTGTTGGTGCTGGGGATGAAATCAGATGCTCAAGTTTAAGGCCCTCTCTCGCGAGGTCGAAGATCTGCACTTGAAAACCCTGGGAAAACGTTTCGACGAGGTACTCAATCACTGGACGGAACTCGACGACTACCCGGCCTGTGCCACTAAATTGCGCGAAAGGTTGAAAGACAGGCGCCGGGATATTCTCATCGGCGGCGTGCAGGAACTCCGGAGTGTGATTGATCAAGTCGAAGACGATGCGCAAGATCTATTGGAGTATTTAGTAAAGCGTCCTCGAGGCAAGAAAAGGAAAGATCATCCGCAAATGGAGCTTCTGATTAATAAGCTCAATGAACTATTCAACTACGCGAAATTTGACGATAAGGATGACGGATGGAATGCCTACAAGCTGGTAGCTCAGCACTCTCTCCGTATCTGCCCTTATTGCCATATGAACCATGTGAACTACCACGAACAACGGGCAAAGAACTCAGGGGAGCTGGAGCTGCGCCCACCTCTGGATCATTTTCTGCCTCAATCGATCTACCCGTACCTGGCCGTTTCGCTGTACAACCTCATCCCCTGTTGTGACCGCTGCAACTCCACGACGATCAAGGGCGCCAAGGACCCCAAGCAGACGATTCCGCACCCATTCGACGATTCCGCTCTCAGGATGAGTTTCAAGGTGGAGGGCTCCGCACTGGGAATACACGGACTCACTGATGAAGAGCTCGGACTGAGTGTCACCGGCGATGGCGCCTGGCAGAATTTCGCCGAATTCTTTCGCCTGCAAGAGCGTTATCAATGGCATCGCGCCGAAATGAACGACATGCTCCTGCGCATCCAGACCCTGGAGGAAAGTGATGATGTCCTTGAAAAGTTGATGATACGTCCGTTGTTCATCCTTGGTTTCGCCCCGTATGACGTTGAAAAACGTGCTCTGGGCATCTGCCTGCTGGATATCGCCAAAAACCTCAAGGCGCTTTGAGCCTCAGCAAATTCCCCGCGCCAACCACACCGTAAGCCCGCAGCACTCCGGGTCTTCACTGACCTGCTGCACCACCTCGAAACCATGGGTGTCGAGCAAGGTGCAGTATTCCCCCGGGTCCAGGCTCGCGTGGTACAGGGCCTCGCCTTCGAACTCGCCGATAGCCTCCCCTGCTGCAGGTCCGCTGGTGAACATCAGGGCGCAGCCGGGGCCGGCATGGCGTTCGAACACGGCGAACATGGCGCGCTGATCGTCCGGGCTCAGGTGGAACAGGCTGTTCCAGGCCAGAATGCCGGCAAAGTCCTGGTCCAGGGCCAGACCGCGCATGTCGGCATTGATCCACTGCTGTTGGGGAAAGCGCTGGCGACACTGATCCAGCAAGGCGGCGCTGCTGTCGACGCCAGTGACCGCGTATCCATGTTCGAGCAGATAGCGCGCTACCGGCTCGCCACCGCCACACCCCAGGTCCAGTACCTGCCGGCCAGTCCCCATGACCTGGCGAAAGCGTTCGAACCAGGCTTGTTCGCTGTGAAATGCCTGGGTGTTGGCCCTACGCGCCCGGTCCCAAGCCTGGGCATGACGCTGGTACAGATCGACGATGTGACGGGCGGATTCGTGCATCCACAGGCTTCCTTGTGCTGTTCGGTGGCCGCGGATTACAGCACAAGGGCGCCAGGCAAAGCGAAGTTGGCGGTGCTGCGTTATGTGGCCTGGCCGTTGGCATCCCAGGCCACCGGGGCGTGGCCAAGGAACTGACGCAGTTCGGCCAGCAACTTGTCGCTGGAGTGGCTGCTGGGCCGGTCGGCGACAAACCTCAGGCCCGGCATGATTGCCTGCACCCCGTCGTAGTGCCACTGCCCAGGAGTGCGCTCCGTTTCCTGCAAGGCCCGGGCGAAGATCGCCAGGTCCCGACGGGCCCGGGGAATGCCGCTGCTGCGCTCGACCCAGCTTTCATAACGCTGGCGGATTTCGATACGCCCCTGATTGACGATGGCCAGCACCGCGCAGCGGCTGCGATTGTGCAACGCCACCGGCGACAGGCCGAAGTACTCGCCCTCGCCCTGCCATGCGCCGTCAGGCAGGCGAAAGATCGCCAGATCGATGTCCGGGTACTCTTCGATCCGTGTGGCGGGATGCTCCACCAGCGCCGTGCTGCGCTGCAGCTCCTGCATGGCCGGGTCGTACAGCTCGGCGTAACGCCGGGTGTTATCCAGCACATCGGCCAGTTGCGGCAGCAGTGCGGTGAAACGCGCCATGAGTTGCCGGTCGTTGCCGCCCTGGCTGTGGCTGCGCACTCGGGCGGCCAGGGCATGCAGGGTAAAGGCGCAGTGCAGGGCCTGGGACGAAGTGCCCCGGGTGAAGTCGCCGAGTCGTGCGATATCGATCAGCAATTGACGGTGCCGCAGGGCCTGCTCGGGGGCCAGGAAGGCGTAGACCGAGGCCAGCCCGTCAAGATCGAAATGATCGCTGGTGATCACCTGCGCCTGTTCCACCCTCAGCCCCTGCTGGAGAAAGATCAGGGCGCTGGTGGTGGACAGGTTGGCCTTGTAGGCGCTGGGAGTCTTGTTGGCCGGCCAATGGGACAGGGTCAGCACGGTGGCCGGATTGTCGATGGAATCCAGGGAGATATTGGACCGTCTGCGGGTCTGGCCCAGGGGCAGGAATCCATAGGGGCTGTGGGGCCCCAGGCGCCAGGGTTGCAAGCCAAGCTCCAGCGGCGCTTCGCCGGCGCCGGGCGCCAGTCGCTGATGCAACTGCCGGGGCAGCTCCCGCAGCGCCGGCGTTGCGCTGCTGAGTTCGCCCGAACCGTCCAGGCGATAGCTGAACTGGCGCAGGTTCTCCCGGCGCAGGTCCCGAGGGTTGCCATTGCACACCCCGCAGCCCGGGCCGCCGAGGACGCTGAACAGATCGGTGAACTGATTGTCGGCAATGCCGATGGCGCGTCCCCCCAGCAGGCGAAGGTCCAGGTGCGCGAACAATGGGGCGACTCCTGGATCGAAAAGGAAGCCCTGTTCCTGGCAAGCGGTATTGAGGCTGTTCATCTGTATGTCCTTGAAGTGTGATGAGTCAGGCAGGCCTCAGGCCTCGGCCAGCGCCCGGGTATGGTGGCGCCGGACCTGACGCATGCTGATAAACAGCAGGGCCGATACCCCGGCGTAGAGACCGAACAGCCAGGCCGCGGCCTGGGCCGTACCGGCAACACCGGCGCTGGAGCTGAGTCCGGCCAGGTTGACAATCATCCCCGCCAGCGCCGCGCCCAGGGCCGTGGCCACCAGTTGCACCGTGGTGATCGAGGCGCCCGCCAGCTCCTTCTGGTCATCGGCCGCGTTTTCCAGGACTCGGGACAACAGATGGGGCCACGCCAGGCCGATCCCTGTGCCCACCAGCAACATGGCCAGGCACACCGCCCCCAGGCTCAGGAGCGGCGTGGCCGTGGCAGGCATGAACAGACAGGCCAGGAGCAGGCCGGCCACCACCAGAAACGGCCCGCTGGCGATGGCCCGGGCCGCGCCCAGGGGGCTCAGGCCAGAGCTGAAGATCGCCCCCAGGGTCCAGCCGGCCGCCATCAGCGCGGCGATGTAACCCGCCAGCAAGGGCGTCTGCTGATGCAGTTCTTGCAGGAACAGCGGCACAAAGACCTCGCTGGTCATGCCCACCACCAGCAGCGCCATGGAGAGGTACAGCGCCAGCAAGGGGCTGCCGGACTTCAGGCTGTCGCGGGGCAAGAGACGTTTGCCGGAGCGGTTCTCCAGCACCACCACCAGCAGCAACAGGCCCAGACCGACGCCCAGCCCCAAAGCGTTGTACCCGGGCGAAGGTGTGATGCTGCCAATGGAGATCGCCAGCACCACCGCGGTCAGCAACACCAGTTGCAGCCCGGGAATGGGGCTGCGGGGCGCCGTTTCGCGGCTTTTGCCCGGTAACAGGGCGATCGCCAGCAGCATGAACAGCAAGGTGCAGGGCAGCAGCACCCAGAACGCCGCACGCCAGGCGCCGTGTTCGGCGAAGACCCCGCCCACGGCTGGGCCGATCAGGGTGGCCGCGCCCCACATGGCGGAAATCAGCGCCATCGCCCGGGGCCATAGCGGCTCGTCGAACACCAGGCGGATCATCGCGTAGGGCAAGGCGAACAGCAGCCCTCCGCCCAGGCCCTGGACACTGCGCCCGATGATCAGCCAGCCCATGTCCGGGGCCAGGGCACACAGGCCGCAACCGAGCATGAACACCAGGCCGGCCAGGGCATAGGCGAGCTTCGGCCCCAGTATCCCCAGGGCCCGGGTGGACAGCACCGAACCTATGATCGAGGCCACCACGAACAAGGTGGTATTCCAGGCGTAGTAGTCCAGGCCGCCGATATCCTTGACCACCGAAGGCAACAGCGTGGTGACCAGGTACACATTGATTGCATGCAGCGCCACGCCACCGGCCAGGGCTGCCGAGCGCAGTCCGTTCTTGCCCAGTAACAGTGCTGACCATCCGTTTGTCGAAGCCATGCCTTGCTCCCTTAGGGTGTTCGATAAAGCCGCACTGTATTACACAAGCAATTACTTTGATAATTAATTTTTCATCGTCTCGCTCTCTTGCCCAATCCGCCGTTCAAAGCGCGACAATCGCCGGGCCCCTTGGCCGGAGCCTGTTATGCTTGCGCGGTTAGCAGCGTCCAGCACGCCCTTGATACCCCACTTGCGCATTGGTTAATGGCCCAGCATGTCCTCGATATCCTCCCCTGCCGAGAAGAAGAACCCCGGAGCCACCGCCGAGCGAATTCTGTTTCTGCTGAAAACCCGCGGCCCCTTGAAAACCGCCGACCTGGCCCCGCTGCTCAAGGTGTCCCTGGAAGCCACCCGCCAGCAGCTACAGAAACTGCTGGACGCTGAACTGATCGCCGGGCAGATGATGCCGGCCCAGGGCGCCGGGCGTCCGTCGCAGAAATGGGTGTTGACCGAGCAGGCCCAGGCCCGTTTTCCCGACACCCATGCCCACCTGACCCTGCAACTGATCGATTCGATTCGCGCGGTCTATGGGGCCGACGGCGTGGAACGCATCGTCACTGATATGGAGCGGGTCAACACCGCGCAGTACCTCGACGTCTGCGCCCCGCTACCAACCCTGGAAGAACGGGTCCGGGCCCTGGCGCAGATCCGTGAAGTCGCCGGCTACATGGCCAGTGTCGAGGCCGACGGCGAGGGCTGGCTGTTGATCGAGAGTCACTGTCCGATCTGTGTCGCGGCCCAGCAGTGCCAGGGTTTCTGCCGCTCCGAACTGCAAGTGTTCCAGGCCGCCATTGGCGATCTGGGCCAGGTGCAGCGCGTGGAGCACCTGATCACTGGCGATCGACGCTGCGTTTATCGCATCAGCGCCCTCCAACCGAGTCCCCGCCCGTGATCGCCCCGACCCTGTCGCGCCTGCTCAAGGGTGGCGCGCTGATCCTCGGCGTTGCCGCACTCACCCTGCTGGCCTGGCGTGCCTACGACAGCGAGCGGGGTCCGGCGCTGCAACCCTGGCACCTGCGGGTGCCCCATGAACTGAGCATCGAACAGATCGATCGCGCCGACTGGGCGGCCTGGATGCAGGCCGAGGAGCGTTTGTTTGCCGAAGTCCGGCGTGAAGTCAGCGACCGCCTGGACCCGACCCAGGTCCCGCCCTTCAACCGTTATCGCGTGGACAGCCGGGTCTACCCGCCCCGCTTTGCCACCGACTGGAACCGCTCCTACCTGCTGCGGCCCTCAGGCACGCCACGGGGCGTGGTGGTGCTGCTGCATGGTTTGACCGACTCGCCCTACAGCTTGCGCCACGTTGCCAGGCGCTACGTCGAACACGGTTACCTGGCCATCGGCCTGCGCCTGCCCGGCCACGGCACGGTGCCGGCCGGCCTGACCGACGCCCACTGGCAGGACTGGCTGGCCGCCACCCGCCTGGCCCTGCGTGCCGCTCGGGCCGAAGTCCCGGCGCCTGCGCCCTTGCATGTCGTCGGTTACTCCAACGGTGGTGCCCTGGCGGTCAAGTACGCCCTGGACGCCCTGGACAATCCGCAGTTGCCGCAGGCCCAGCGCCTGGTGCTGATTTCGCCGATGATCGGCGTGGCCCCGTCGGCGCGCTTTGCCGGTGTGGCCGGCTGGCCGGCGGTGTTTCCGGCCTTCAGCAAGGCGGCCTGGCTGAACCTGCGCCCTGAGTACAACCCGTTCAAGTACAACTCGTTTCCGGTCAATGCCGCGCGCCAGTCATGGCTGCTGACCGATGCCCTGCAAAGCCAGTTGCTGGCCCTGGTGGGCGACCCGCGCCTGAACCGGTTGCCACCGATCCTCAGCTTCCAGTCACTGACCGATGCCACGGTCAGTACCCCTGCCCTGGTCTCCGGCCTGTACCGGCAACTGCCGGCCAACGGCAGTGAGCTGGTGATTTTCGACCTCAACCGGGACCGGGACTTCGAAGGCCTGCTGGACCCCGCCAGCCTCACCTCCCTGGCCAGCCTGCTGCCGGCACCGCCGCGCAACTACAGCACCCGGGTGCTGACCAATGAAGGCAGCGACGGCGCGACCCTGGCCGAAGTCAGCACCCCCGCCCTGAGCCTGGACAGCCAGCGACGGCCCCTGGATCTAGCCTATCCGGCGGGGGTGTTTTCCTTGTCCCACGTGGCCTTGCCGTTCCCTGTGGACGACGGTTTGTACGGGACCCAGCCCACCCCCGGAGAAGACTTCGGCGTGCACCTGGGCACCATCGCCGCCCGCGGTGAACGCGGCGTGCTGGTGGTGCCCATGGAGGAACTGATGCGCCTGACCGCCAACCCGTTCTTCCCCTACCTGATCCAGCGCATCGAAGCCGATATAGATCAAGCAACAGTTCAATCATTGATTCGCTGAATAGCTGGATGTTAGCGTCTGCCCCCTTTTCCCCCTTGATTTCCGAGGGGGCACGACTGCCGCGATGGCAGGGAACCCTGATGAAAGCAATGCTTCGAACCCAAGCCGCGGGCCTGGCCCTGCTGCTGGCCGCCGCCAGCCAGACGCTGCAAGCCGCCGCGCAACAGGACTACTGGTACGTGCAGACCAGCGTCTACACCAACCACTGGAGCAACGATCCCGACCACAACAACCACCAGGATCTGATCGGCCTGGAGCGCAACTACGCCGACGGTCAATTGTGGGGCGTGAGCACCTTTCGCAACTCCTTCTCCCAGCGCTCCTACTACGCGTACCTGGGCAAGGCCTGGGAACACGCCGACTGGCCGGTCTACGCCAAGCTCAGCGGCGGCCTGATCCAGGGCTACAAGGGCGACTACAAGGACAAGATCCCGTTGAACCACTTTGGCGTGGCGCCGGTGCTGATTCCGGCGGTGGGCGTGCACTACGGACCGGTGGGCACCGAGCTGGTGGTGCTGGGCGCTGCCGCAGTGATGGTCAACGTCGGCTACCGCTTCTGAGCCCCGGCAAACTCGCACAATCGTACAAGACGCTGTCTCGCTGCCTTTCCTAGACTCCCTCGACCAATGACTGGGGCGCCGCTCCGGGTCTTTGCCTCGGTAATGAGCAAAAGGTGAGGAAACCTATGCAGGTCGAGCAACAGATGCCGTTCGCACAAAGCACGTCAGGTGCTCTGCGCAGGGTGGCCCCGGCCGCGCTGGCCATTGTCCCGGTGAGCATGCTGTTCGGCCTGCTGGCAGGTCGCGCCGACTGGTCACTGCTGGAGGTGGCACTGGTGGGGCTGCTGGGATTCACCGGCAGCGGTCAGTTCGCCGCCCTGCCCCTGGCCCAGTCGGGAGCCGGGTTCTTCACCCTGCTGCTGGTCTCGGCTTCGATCAACAGCCGTTACCTGCCCATTGCCTTCACCTCCAGCCCACGGTTGCCCCGGGGGTTCCTGCAAAAGGCCGCGGCGGCCCATATGCTGGGGGACGAG
This sequence comes from Pseudomonas sp. B21-059, assembly GCF_026016285.1. Classification (NCBI taxonomy): domain Bacteria; kingdom Pseudomonadati; phylum Pseudomonadota; class Gammaproteobacteria; order Pseudomonadales; family Pseudomonadaceae; genus Pseudomonas; species Pseudomonas sp. B21-059. The sequence goes on from NZ_CP087201.1 coordinate 3,503,099, forward strand.
GCCTACGCCACCGAGCACGAACGGGACAATCCGGTCACGGTGCTGGTGATACGCGCAACGATCTTCCTGACCTGGGCACTGGCCGGGGTGCTGGGGGCATGGCTGGGCAAATGGCTGCCGCTGCAGTGGATCGGCACCGAGGTCAACCTGGGCTACCCGGCCAGCGTGGTGTTGATGTACCTGTCGCTGGCGCAGTTGCGCAGCCGCTTGAGCCTGGCGCACGAACGTCGTCTGGCCATCTTGTCGATGGTGGCGCTCTGTGTCGCGGTGACCCTGGTATTGATCATGCTCCTGGGCACCCTGTACTTCTGGATTCCCAGTGTGCTGATCAGCACTGTCCTGCTTTCCAGGGCCAAGCCATGAACGATTCGGCCTGGGTCACCATTGCTGCGCTACTGGCCACCAGTTGCCTGGTGCGGATCATTCCGGCGTTCGTGAGCATCCGCCTGCAACCCGGCCTGCAGCGTTGCCTGGAGCGGGTGCTGCCGGTGGCGGTGTTCATCAACTTCGCGGTGTACATCGCCTTCAGCGAGATGAGCCGCGAGCCCCTGGCAGCCTCGGTGTCCCTGTTGCTGGTGGGGCTCATTGCCCTGAGCAACAGCCTGGGCCTGATCAGCACCGCGGCGATTGGCACGGCGGCCTATTTTACGGTCCTGCACCTGAGCGCTGCGGCCTGATGCAGGCCGGTTTCGGGACTATGGTTGATCCTCGCAACCCAGTCCCTGGCGCTGGGGCTCTTCATCCGCCAGGGTCTTGCCGGTACGGGCCATGATCTGCCCCTGCAAGGCCCGCAACTCACTGCCGTCCAGACGCTTGCAGCTGTTGATTTCCCAGACATCGCCGGTGGCGGTACTCACCGAGAACAGCCCCCAGTACTCAGTGGCGCCGGCCTTGGGATCGTTGTAGCCGAGGCTGAAGTCGAAGTAGCCCGGATGCGGCGGCTGGCCGCTGTCGTCCTGCAGGTCACCATCGACAAAGACCCCGGGGTTGCTCAGTTGATAGTCCTGATGCTTCAAGGCTACCAGCAGCACTTCCTGGGCCTGCTCGCGGGTCAGGCCCGTGGCCTTGACCTCATCCGGCTGCAGCACTGCACCGGCACAGGCGACGAGTGCCGCGCAGGCCAGGGGCAGGCCCAGCAGCCATGCGTGGGGATTTTTTCTCAGCACGCCATGCGCCCTCTGACCGCGACAATGATCTTCGCCAGGTACTCGGCAAAACCGTTGCGGCCACCGGAGGCCGCGTCGCCACTGTTGTAGCCGCTGCGCACCAGGGCCTGGGCGAACTCCATGGGGTCGCGCTTGCTGCGCACCGACGAGCCATAGCGCAAGGCGAAGGACTGGGCACACTTCTGGAACGAGTCGAACTTCGCCACCTTGATGTTGGCGTTGCCCTGGGGCGCCTCGGCCCCGCTCTGCAGGGGCGCCGGGGCATGCAAGGAGAAATAGTTATTGAGCTCGCGGGCAATGCGTCCGGCGCCGTACTGGCTCTCCTGGGCCGCCAGGCCAAGGATGTTTTCCACCGGCAGGTCCAGTTGATCGGCGATCGGCTGGCAGGCTGCCTTGTATTTGCTGACAAAGGTCACGGCATTGGTGTTGTTGCACAGTTTGGCGCTCACGATTGCTCCCTCATTTGACTGGTCGATTCCATTTGCCACAGGTGAAACATGCCGATTATAGAGCAGCATCCAGGCCTTGCCTCAGGCCTGCGCACCGATACCAATGACTGATTTCACGCAAAAAATTGACGCTTTTTTCTCGTTATACACTCTAGATTGCAAGTGATTTCTACGTGCCGCGCCTGTTCCTCATGAGCGGCGCCACTTTGAACAAGGACCGCACGATGAACAGTCCTGCCAGCGAAGCAGATGAATACTTGATGATGCAGGCCGCCCACTGGTGCATCCGCCTGCGTGAGGCCGATTGCAGCCTGGATGAACGCCAGGCGTTCGAAGACTGGCTGCAGAGTGACCCAAGCCACGCCTTTGAGTACGCCAAAATGCTCGAGGCCTGGGACCTGACCGGGCATCTGTCCCCTTCCCGGCCGACCTATTGAACGGCTGACACTCACAGGTCGAAGCGGTCGATGGCCCGGCGTCGTTCATTGTCATCACGCATGTCATAGCTGGCGGTGGTCTGGATATTGGTGTGGTGCGCCAGCTTCTGGGCGATCGACAGGTCATGTTCCTCGATCACCCGGGTAATGAACGAACGACGAAAGTCGTGGGGCATGATGCGCACGCCAACCTGGGCGCCCCGCTGGCGGGCGATGTAGTAGATGGCGTGCTTGCTGATGCGTTCACGGGTGATATGACCACCGCGACGAATCCGGTTGAACAGGAAAGCGTCGTCCTCAAGGCCTGCCGGCAAGTCTGCGCGACGCAGGTCCAGCCAGGCCTGGAGCTTGTCGAAGGCCCAGGCCGGGGCGTACTTGATCAGTTGCTTGTTGCCCTTGGCCAGCACCTGCAGGCTGCGCTGGACGAAGTCCACCTGGGCCAGGTCCAGGTTCACCGATTCGGACTTGCGCATGCCCGAGCCGTACAGCACCGCGATGATTGCCGCGTCGCGCACGCCCTGGGGCCGCGGGTCGGCGGCACACACCGCCATCAGGTCCTGGATCAGCCCGCGCTTGAGATTGCGCCCCCGGGACAGGCGCGTACCGCCCATGGCCTTGACCGAGCGCATTTTCAGCAGATGGTCCTGGCTGATCAGACTGCTGCGCCAGGCTTCGTTCATCACCCCGCGCAGGGCATTGACGTACAGCGACGAGGTATTCGGGGCATAGCCGTCACGGCGCAATGTGGCCACCAGGGCCGTCACCTGCTCGGGTTGCAGGTGGTGCCAGGGGATGTCCTCAAGGTTGAGTTCGTCATACCCCAGGCGATCGGCGGCGTCCTGCAGCACGTAACGCAGGGTCGACTGGCTGGAGGGCGCCAGACGGGCCAGGTACAGGCGCAACGGGTTGGCCTTGTGAGCGTTGTCGGCAACGGCCGGTTGTTCCTGCGAAGTCATGCTCCCCCCGAAGGCAAAGACGATGCCGGAGCGCAGTTCCCTGCGCCGTTCATGGCCAAGTTCAAGACACCGTTCAAAGCCTCCTGCAAGCGCTCCTTAAAGTGCTTCTTCAAGCCCTTGAAATGGCTGCCGGCACCCCGCCGCACTACAACCTTGACAGCAAACTGAACACTAGCTGTCTGGCCCGCAGAAAAACGGACTTTTGCCCTATTTTTCATATTCGTTTCACATTTTTCCGCTTAATCTCAGCCACCAACAAGCCTCCTGCCGAACGCAGTGCTTTCTCAGGTTGTCAAGATAACACCTTGATCTGCATTTACTTTTAACAAACACCTTCTTTACTCAAACGCTGCATGGATCGCCACCCCGGCCCAATAACTGGATGAGCCTTGATGACTGCATGACCTCCCCCGCGCTCCATCAATCGTTCGTTCGCATCACCCCGTATTTCCGGCATCAGCTAAACCCGAGGTAACCATGAACCAGGCTTTCCTTCCTTTCTCGCGCCCGAGTATCGGCGACGAAGAGATAGCTGCAGTGGAGCAGGTTCTGCGCTCCGGCTGGATCACCACCGGCCCGAAAAACCAGGAACTTGAACAGCAATTCGCCGACCGCGTCGGCGCCCGCCACGCCGTGGCCCTGTCGTCGGCCACCGGCGCCATGCACATCACCCTGCTGGCCCTGGGCATCGGTCCGGGGGATGAAGTCATCACCCCGTCGCAGACCTGGGTCTCCACCGCCAACATGATCTGCCTGCTGGGGGCGACCCCGGTATTCGTCGATGTCGATCCCGACACCCTGATGAGCGACGCCGCCACCATCGAGGCGGCCATTACGCCACGGACCAAGGCCATCATCCCGGTGCACTACGCCGGCGCCGCCTTCGACCTGGACCCGTTGTACGCCCTGGCGGACAAGCACGGCATCCCGGTGATCGAAGACGCCGCCCACGCCGCCGGCACCACCTATCGCGGCCGCGCCATCGGCGCGCGGGGCACGGCAATCTTTTCCTTCCATGCCATCAAGAACATGACCTGCGCCGAAGGTGCGATGTTCGTCAGCGACGACCAAGCCCTGGCCGACCGGGTGCGCATGCTCAAGTTCCACGGTCTGGGGGTGGACGCCTACGATCGCCTGACCCACGGTCGCAAGCCCCAGGCCCAAGTGATCGAGCCCGGATTCAAGTACAACCTGGCGGACATCAACGCCGCCATCGCCCTGGTACAGCTGCAGCGCCTGGACGACATCAACGCCAAGCGCGAAGTGCTGGCCAAGGCTTACCTGCAGCGCCTCGAAGGCCTGCCGGTGCAACCCCTGCACCTGCCCCAGTACCCGCAGCAGCACGCCTGGCACCTGTTCATCCTGCGCATCGACGCCGAACGCTGCGGCCTGGACCGTGAAGCCTTCATGAAGGGCCTGCAGGAGCAGAACATCGGCACCGGCATCCACTTCATCGCCACTCACCTGCATACCTATTATCGACAGCGCTTCGCCGATGTGCGGCTGCCACACACCGAATGGAACTCGGCGCGTCTATGCTCGATCCCACTGTTCCCGGACATGACCCTCGACGATGTCGAACGGGTCTCCGATGCCATTGCCAACCTCCTGGACTGAAGCCTTTGAAACCTTACCCAATCCAGTTCGTGTCGATCGTCATTCCGGTCTACAACGAAGAACAGAGCCTGCCGGAGCTGCTGCGCCGCACCGAAGCGGCCTGCCGCCAGCTCAAGCACGACTTTGAAATCGTCCTGGTGGACGACGGCAGCCGCGACCAGTCGGCGACCCTCCTGCAAGAAGCCGCCGAGCGCGAAGGCAGCCCCGTAGTGGCGGTGATCCTCAACCGCAACTACGGTCAGCACGCGGCGATCATGGCCGGCTTCGCGCAGTGCCGCGGCGACGTGGTCATCACCCTCGACGCCGACCTGCAGAACCCGCCGGAAGAAATCCCGCGCCTGGTGGCCCAGGCCGAGCTCGGCTACGACGTGGTCGGCACTGTGCGCAACAACCGCCAGGACTCGGCCTTCCGTCGCTGGCCGTCGAAGCTGATCAACCTCGCTGTGCAGCGCTCCACCGGTGTGGCCATGAGCGACTACGGCTGCATGCTGCGGGCCTACCGCCGCACCATCATCGACGCGATGCTGGCCTGCACCGAACGCAGCACCTTTATCCCGATCCTGGCCAACAGCTTCGCCCGGCACACCACCGAGGTGCTGGTGGAGCACGCCGAGCGCGAGCACGGCGACTCCAAGTACAGCCCGATGCGCCTGATCAATCTGATGTTCGATCTGATCACCTGCATGACCACCACCCCCCTGCGGCTGCTGAGCATCATCGGTTTCGGCATGGCCGGCGTCGGCGCGCTGTTCGCCCTGATGCTGATCATCCTGCGGCTGATCTTCGGCGCCACCTGGGCCGGCGACGGCACCTTCGTGCTGTTTGCGGTGCTGTTCGTGTTCACCGGTGGCCAGTTCATCGGCATGGGTCTTTTGGGTGAATACCTGGGACGCATGTACAGCGACGTGCGGGCCCGCCCGCGCTTCTTCATCGAAAAAGTCTTGCGCAGCCAGCCGGCGGTCCCCGCCCCGGCTGTCACTGTCGACGGTTTAACTTCCACTCATACTGATCAGGTTTCGCCATGAGCAATAAAGCTGTTGTCTTCGCCTACCACGATATTGGCTGTGCGGGCATCGAAGCCCTGCTCAATGCAGGCTACGAGATCGCTGCCGTGTTCACCCACGCCGACGATCCCAAGGAGAACACCTTCTACGGCTCCGTCGCCCAGCTGTGCGCCCGCAAAGGCATTGCCGTGCATGCCCCGGAAGATGCCAACCACCCGCTGTGGATCGAGCGCATCAGCAAACTCGACCCGGACTATCTGTTCTCCTTCTACTATCGCAATCTGCTGAGCGAACCCCTGCTGGCCACCGCCCGCAAGGGTGCGTTCAACCTGCACGGCTCGCTGCTGCCGAGCTACCGCGGCCGTGCTCCGGCCAACTGGGTACTGGTCAAGGGCGAAACCGAAACCGGCGTGACCCTGCACCGCATGGTCAAGCGTGCCGACGCCGGGGCCATCATCGCCCAGCAGCGCGTAGCCATCGAACGCAGCGACACCGCCCTGAGCCTGCACCACAAACTGCGTGACGCCGCTGCCAGCCTGCTACGCGACACCCTGCCGGCGCTGGCCCAGGGCAAGATCACCGAGACCGCCCAGGACGAATCCAAGGCCAGCTACTACGGCCGTCGTACTGCCGCAGACGGCAAGATCGAGTGGAAACGCCCCGCCGAAGAGCTGTTCAACCTGGTCCGCGCGGTGACCCAACCGTACCCGGGCGCCTTCTGCGCCGTCGGCGAGCACAAGCTGATCGTCTGGAGCGCGGAAGTTGCCAAAGGCAACGAAGGCCAGGCCCCGGGCCGGGTCATCAGCGTCGACCCTCTGCGCATCGCCTGTGGCGAAGACTCCCTGGTGATCACCTCCGGCCAGCGCAACGCCAACGGCCTGTACCTGGGTGGCCCGCAACTGGCCAATGAGCTGGGTCTGGTGGACGGCTCCCTGCTGCGCGGTGCCGAGTCCGGCCGCAAGCCACGCCGCACCCGCGTGCTGATCCTCGGCGTCAACGGCTTTATCGGTAATCACCTGTCCGAGCGCCTGCTGCGTGACGACAAGTACGACGTCTACGGCCTGGACATCGGCTCGGACGCCATCGAGCGCCTGCGCAGCCATCCGAACTTCCACTTCGTCGAAGGCGATATCAGCATCCACTCCGAGTGGATCGAATATCACATCAAGAAGTGCGACGTGGTCCTGCCGCTGGTGGCCATCGCCACCCCGATCGAATACACCCGCAACCCACTGCGCGTGTTCGAGCTGGACTTCGAAGAGAACCTCAAGCTGGTTCGCTACTGCGTCAAGTACAACAAGCGGGTGATCTTCCCGTCGACCTCGGAAGTCTATGGCATGTGCCAGGACAACAACTTCGATGAAGACAGCTCCAACCTGATCGTGGGTCCGATCAACAAGCAACGCTGGATCTACTCGGTGTCCAAACAGCTGCTGGACCGGGTGATCTGGGCCTACGGCGCCAAGGGCCTGAACTTCACCCTGTTCCGTCCGTTCAACTGGATGGGCCCGCGCCTGGACCGCCTGGACTCGGCCCGTATCGGCAGCTCCCGCGCCATCACCCAGCTGATCCTCAACCTGGTGGAAGGCACGCCGATCCGTCTGTTCGACGGCGGCGAGCAGAAGCGCTGCTTCACTGACATCGCCGACGGCATCGAAGCCCTGGCGCGCATCGTCGACAACGACAACGACTGCTGCAACGGCCAGATCATCAACATCGGCAACCCGGACAACGAAGCCAGCATCCGTCAGCTGGGCGAAGAACTGCTGCGTCAGTTCGAAGCTCACCCGCTGCGCAGCAACTTCCCGCCGTTCGCCGGTTTCCGCGACGTCGAGAGCAAGGCGTTCTACGGTGCCGGCTACCAGGACGTGGAACACCGCAAGCCCAGCATCGCCAATGCCAAGCGCCTGCTGAACTGGGAGCCGACCGTGGAGATGAGCCAAACCATCGGCAATACCCTGGACTTCTTCCTGCGTGAAGCGATGCTGGAAATCGCCGATCGTTCCAAAGAAGAAGCTCGCTGATGCAGGCAGGTCTGCGCATTGACGTCGATACCTACCGCGGCACCCGGGAGGGGGTGCCACGGCTGCTCGAATCGCTGGACGAAGCCGGGGTCAAGGCCACGTTCTTCTTCAGCGTCGGGCCGGACAACATGGGGCGCCACCTGTGGCGTCTGATCCGTCCGCAGTTCCTCTGGAAAATGCTGCGCTCCAATGCCGCGGGCCTGTACGGCTGGGACATTCTCCTGGCCGGCACCGCCTGGCCGGGCAAACCCATCGGCCGCGACCTGGGGCACTTGATGCGCCAGACCCTGGCCGCCGGCCATGAAGTCGGCCTGCACGCCTGGGATCATCACGGCTGGCAGGCCAACACCGGGCGCTGGAGTCAGGCACAGCTGATCGAACAGATCCGCCGTGGCGTCGACAGCCTCAACGATATTCTCGGGCAAGCGGTGAGCTGCTCGGCGTCTGCCGGTTGGCGCGCCGATGAACGCGTCATCGAAGCCAAGCAACAGTTCGGCTTTCGCTACAACAGCGACTGCCGCGGCCAGAGCCTGTTCCAGCCACGACTGGCGGACGGCAGCCTGGGCGCCCCACAGATTCCGGTGGACCTGCCGACCTTCGACGAAGTGGTCGGGCCGGTGGTGGCCGCCAAGGATTTCAACCGCTACATCCTCGACCGGTTCAGTCCGGACAAACTCAATGTCTACACCGTGCATGCAGAAGTAGAAGGGATTCTCATGGCCAATGATTTCCGCCAGTTGCTGGCCAGCGCCAAGCAACGCGACATCCACTTTCAACCCCTGGGGCAGATGCTCCCGGCGGATCTGGCCAGCCTGCCGGCGGGCAAGGTCGTGCGTGGCGCGCTGGAAGGTCGTGAAGGCTGGCTGGGAGTGCAAGGCGCATGACCAGACGTTGGGCTCTGCCGCTGCTGCTGATCGCTTTCGGTCTGTTCTACCTGTTGCCCATGGCCACCCACGGCCTGTGGATTCCCGATGAAACCCGCTACGCGCAGATCAGCCAGGAAATGCTCCTGACCGGCAAATGGGCGTCGCCGCACTTCATGGGCATCCGCTATTTCGAAAAACCCGTGGCCGGCTACTGGATGATCGCCATCGGCCAGGCGCTGTTTGGCGACAACCTGTTTGGCGTGCGCGTGGCGTCGGCCCTGAGCACCGGCTTGAGCGTGGTCCTGGCCTACCTGTTGGCCCGGCGCCTGTGGAATGACCCGCGCAAGAGCCTGGCCAGCGCCCTGCTCTACATGAGTTTTACCGTGGTGGCGCTGCAGGCCGGCTACGCCAACCTCGATCCGCAGTTCACCTTCTGGGTCAACCTGAGCCTGGTTGCACTGTGGTTCACCTTCGACTGCCAGAGCCGACGCGGACAGATCGGCGCCTGGGTGCTGCTGGGGCTGGCCTGCGGCATGGGCTTCATGACCAAGGGCTTTCTGGCCTGGCTGCTGCCGGTGCTGGTGGCCCTGCCCTACGCCATCTGGCAGAAGCGCCTGCGCTCGCTGCTGACCTATGGCGGCATCGGCGTGCTGGTGGCGATTCTGGTCAGCCTGCCCTGGGCCCTGGCGGTGCATGCCCAAGAGCCGGACTACTGGCGGTTCTTCTTCTGGCACGAGCACATCCGCCGCTTTGCCGGTGAAGACGCGCAGCACGCCTCGCCCTGGTGGTACTACCTGCCGTTGCTGGTGGGCTTCTGCGTGCCTTGGGTGCTGCTGTTGCCGGCCAGCCTGAAGCAGGCCTGGGAACAACGGCGGCTGAACAGCAGCGGCTTCCTGCTGCTGTGGCTGGTGCTGCCCCTGGCCTTCTTCAGCCTGAGCAAAGGCAAGCTGCCGGCCTACATTCTGCCCTGCCTGCTGCCTGTGGCCCTGCTGATGGGCCACACCCTGATGGACCGTCTGACCGCCGGCAAGACCCGGATCCTTAGCCTCAATGGTGTGCTCAACCTGCTGGCCGGCCTGTTGGCCCTGCTGGCCTTGGTGTACTTCCAACTGAAGAAACCGGTGTATGTGGACGAGCCCCAGCACCTGGTCCTGGTATACATCCTGTTGCTGGGCTGGATCATCAGCAACCTGTTGCAGGCCATGCGCCCCTTGAGCCTGTGGGCCGCCCCGGCCCTGGGCAGCTTCCTGCTGGTGGCCCTGGCCCCGGCGGCGCTGCCGAACAAGGTGGTCTACAACAAGATTCCCGACCAGTTCATCATCGATCACGTGGCCGAACTGCGTCAGGCCAAGGCCCTGCTGAGCAACGACCTGGGCGCTGCCGCTGCGCTGGCCTGGCGCCTGCGTCGCCCCGACGTGACCCTTTACAACACCCAGGGCGAAGTGAAGTACGGCCTGGGCTACGAGGACACTGCGGCGCGCAAGGTCGACCTGAACCAAGTCCAGCCGTGGATCGAGCAAGCCCGTAAGCAAGGCTCGATCGGCGTGGTGATGCGGGTCAAGAGCAGCGACGAGGAACATGAAGTCGAGCTGCTGCCCAAGGACGCCAAGCGCTACGAGCAAGGCAATATCGTGATCTTCATCATTCCCCAGAGTCAGCCATGAGCCTGTTGCTGCTGTTGCTCGCCTGCGGGCTGACCTGCCTGGGCCAGGTGGCGCAGAAGTTTGCCGTGGAAAGCTGGCGTGACCAGCCCTCCGGCATCCTGCAAAAACTGCGTTCCGGCTGGCTGTGGCTGGCCCTGTTCAGCCTCGGCCTGGGCCTGCTGGTGTGGCTTTTGGTGCTACAACGCATGGAGGTGGGCGTGGCCTACCCGATGCTCAGCCTGAATTTCGTGTTTATCACCCTGATCGCCCGCTTCGTCTTCCATGAGCCCATCGACCGTCGCCATTGGCTCGGCGTGGCCCTGGTGATTGGCGGCGTGCTGCTGTTGAGTCGCCACGCATGAGCCGGGTCAAGGGTTTTGCCTTCGCCCTGGGCAGTGTGGCTCTGGTCAGCGGCGCCCAGTTGGGCATGCGCTGGAGCATGACCCGCCTGCCCGCCCCGGATCAGTGGCTGTCGGCGCTGAGTGCTGGCAGCGTCGATCTGGCCGCCCTGGGGGTGGTGATCGCAGCCATCGGTGCCTACGCCCTGTCGATGCTCTGCTGGCTCCTGGCCCTGCGCGACCTGCCCCTGGGCCGGGCCTATTCGCTGCTCAGCATCAGCTACGCCCTGGTCTACCTGCTGGCCGCCAGCCTGCCGCTGTTCAACGAACCCTTCACGCTTGCCAAAAGCCTCGGGGTGGCCCTGGTCATCCTTGGGGTCATCACCATCAACTCTCGATCTGCACCCGCGACAAGTCCCAGGAATACCCCATGAAAATCAGTGTATTTGGAAGTGGTTACGTCGGCCTCGTACAAGCCGCCGTATTGGCTGAAGTCGGCCACGATGTCATCTGCATGGACATCGACGAGCAAAAGGTCAAACAGCTGCAACAAGGCTACGTGAGCATCTTCGAGCCGGGGCTGGCCAGCCTGGTCAAGGAAAACCTCGAAGCCAAGCGCCTGCACTTCACCACCGATGAAAAACTCGCGGTGCAACACGGCCAGGTGCTGTTCATTGCCGTGGGCACGCCGTCCAGCGAAGACGGCTCGGCGGACCTGCGCTATGTGCTGTCGGTAGGCGACGCAGTGGCCCGCCACCGTGAGAAGCCGGTGATCCTGGTGGAAAAATCCACGGTGCCGGTGGGCACCGGCGACACCTTGAAGGCGCACATAGAGAAGGTCCTGGACGGCCGCCCGCTGCAGTTCGATATCGTTTCCAACCCGGAATTTCTCAAGGAAGGCTCGGCCGTCACCGACTGCCGCCGTCCGGACCGGATCATCATCGGCTGTGAACGCGAGGAAGTGCGCGATGTGATGCGCAACCTTTACGCGCCGTTCAACCGCAACCACGACCGCATCATGTTCATGGACCTGCGCAGCGCCGAGCTGACCAAGTACGCGGCCAACTGCATGCTGGCCACCAAGATCAGCTTCATCAACCAGATCGCCGAGCTGGCCGAGCACCTGGGGGCCGACATCGAATCGGTGCGCTTGGGCATCGGCGCCGACTCGCGGATCGGCTATCACTTCATCTACCCCGGTTGCGGCTACGGCGGCTCCTGCTTCCCCAAGGACATGCGCGCCCTGATCCACAGCGCCGAGCAAGCCCACTGCTCCAGTGACCTGTTGCAAGCGGTGGAAGCCATCAACGAGCGGCAGAAACACAAGCTGTTCGAACGCATCAAGGCGTTCTACAAAGGCGACCTTGAAGGCAAGACCTTTGCCCTCTGGGGCCTGGCGTTCAAGCCCAACACCGACGACATGCGCGACGCACCGAGCCGGGTGCTGCTGGACGCGCTGTTCGCGGCCGGTGCTGAAGTCCGGGCCTTCGACCCGGAAGCCATGCAGGAAACCCAGCGTCTGTACCCGGACGAATCGCGCCTGATGCTCATGGGCACTCCGGAATCGGTGCTCCATGGCGCCGACGCGCTGATCATCTGCACCGAATGGCAGCAGTTCAAGGCGCCGGATTTCGACCTGATCCAGCAGCGTCTCAAGGCCCCGGTGATCTTCGACGGCCGTAACCTGTACGACGCCGAACGCCTGGCGCGCAACGGTTTCACCTACTTCCCGATCGGTCGCGGTGAATCGCGCAACCTGCCGATTCCGCACCAGCAGTGGTCCACCGAGGCCTGAATGAACCCGCACTCCAGTTCCCCTGCGAACACATTACTTTGGCAATCGTTGGGGCTGGGGCTGCTGGCCTTGCTGCTGTTCTGCGCCGGCGCCGGCCACGATTCGGTCATCGGCTTCGACTCGCGCTTTGTGCTTTTCGCCAAGGAGATGCTGCGCCATGGGCCGGGGTTCTTTCCTACCACCTATGGCCAGCCCTATGCTGACTATTCCAGCGCCTCGACCCTGCTGGTGTGGCTGTTTTCCCTCCCCACCGGGCAGGTCACCAGCTTTACCGCCTGGCTGCCGACGGCCATTGCTTCAGCGCTGATCGTCAGCCTGATCTATCGCCTGCTGGCGCCCTACTCCCGCACCTGGGCCCTGCTCAGCGTCGCCTTGCTGCTGCTGAGCAATACCTTTATCAGCGAAACCCGTGCTGTCTCCCTGGACCAGATGCTCGCCGCAGTGTCCCTGGCGGTGTTCTACCTGGGTTATGCCCACGACCATTTCGGTGCCCGCCGGCACCTGGACTGGATCTTCCTCTTGCTGGTGCTTGGCTTTGCCATTCGCGGGCCCATCGGCCTGGTGATTCCCACCGGCATGCTGTGCAGCTACTACCTGCTGGGCGGTCAATGGCGCCGTTTGTTCGGCGTCGGTTTCAGCGCGCTGTTGCTGCTGGTGGCCTGCGTCGGCCTGCTGCTGTGGCTGGCCAAGCTCAGCGGTGGCCAGGCCTTTGTCGACGAGGTGATCCGCATGCAGTTCATGGGACGCATGGACGGCAGCGAAGGCTCCAGCGACGTCTTCTATTACTTCACGAGTTCCCTGGGCAACTACGCCCTGGCCTATCCCCTGGCGATCCTGGTTTGGGTTGCGGTGTTGCTCAATCGCCCTGCGGAACAGGGCCCGGCCCTGAAACTGTTGCGTCTGTGCACTGCTGCCGGGCTGATCGTAATGATCGGCTTGTCGATTCCCCAAGCGAAAAAGGCCCGCTACCTGCTGCCGATGCTGCCCATGGCGGCGATCGTTGCGGCTTATCCGTTCCAGGCCGGACGCGGGCGGGTCATGGGCTGGCTGCGGGGGCTGATCCAGGGCCTGTGGCTGCTGCTGCCCGGGTTACTGATGGTGGGACTGCTGGTACTGCGGCGCAAATTCCCTGAACAGCTCACCCACCTCTTGCCCATGCTGCTGATCCTCGGCCTGTTGCAAGCGCTGTCCCTGGGGTTGCTGTTCAAGCGCCAGTGGCGCGCCGTGGGCCTGGCCTACAGTGCGGTGCTGGCGGTCTGGGCCTGTTACATCGGGGTCTTCGAACCGGTGGAGCACCGTCTCTATGACACTCGCGCCTTCAGCCTCGGCGCCATGCAACTGATCGAGGCCGACCCGGCACCGGTAGTCCTGCACCGCATGGGCAAGGACGCCAAGGCGATCAAGTTCATGGTCAACCTGGATCGAGACCTGCAGCCACAGTTCACCGATCAGGCTGCCGCCCTGGCCCAAGTGCCGGCCCCGGCCTGGGTGATTCTTGATCAGAGCGATCTGCCCAGCCTGCAAGGCACGCCCCTGGCCGGGCTGACTCCGGTGCTGAGCGGGCGTTTCGACAAGAACGACTTCGTCTTGCTGCACCTGCCCAAGAGCGCTGCCACGCCACCCTGAAAGCGTTGCGCAACCCCCTGGCGGCTCCTTACACTCGCGCCCATGACTATTCAGATCCGCCGGGCGCGGGTGGCTGACGCGGCCTTCCTCCCCGCCATTGAAACCTCGGCTGCGGCACTGTTTCGCAGTGATCCGCAACTGGCCTGGCTGGCCGACGCCGAGGTGGCCGATGCCCAGAGCCATCGAGAAAACATCCAACACCACCCGGTCTGGGTTGCGCTGACAGAGGACGGCACCCGCTGCGCCTTTCTCAATGCCCAGGTCTGCGACCAGGAACTGCATGTGTGGGAAATTTCCGTTGCCACTGGCCACCAGGGCCAAGGCATTGGCAAGCGCCTGTTGCAGGCGGCACGGGAGTTCGCCCTGGAACAGCAGCTCACGGCCCTGACCCTCAGCACCTTCCGCGAACTGGCGTGGAACGAACCTTTCTACCAGCGCCAGGGCTTTGTCACCCTGCAACCTGCAAAGCTGAGCCCGCGCCTGCGCCAGGTCCTGGCCGATGAAACACAGCACGGCCTGCCCGAATCACGCCGCTGCGCCATGCGCCTGAGCTTGTAAAAACGCACTGCCACAGCTGGCTGTATGAGCTGGCTTGCCAGCGAAAGCGCCCTCAAGACCCAGCACCCGACTCAAAGCCCCTTTCGCCGGCAAGCCGGCTCCTACGCGGGGTGAAATACAGCAAAATAAATGCACTTAAACGGCATTATTATGAATTTGTCAGCTACACCAATGCTCGGCACACTGTGCCCGTTCCTCCCCCAAATGTTGGAACGTTCAAGGGCTTTCTGGTGATCCAGGCAAGCCCTTCTTTTTGCCCGTCGTTTAGCCCTGGACCGTTCTTGCCGATGTTTGCCCGCTGGAAACCCGCCGCCATCAATACCCGCCCACTGGAATGGAGCCGTGCCGCCATCGGCATGGCCCTGGGCACCCTGTTCAGTGTCTGGATCTGCGCCCAGGTGTTTGGCATGCCGGTGGCGCTGCACCTGATCGGTCCGCTGGGGGCCTCGGCGGTGCTGCTGTTTGCCGTGTCTTCCGGGGCCCTGGCCCAGCCCTGGTCGATCCTCGGCGGCTACCTGTGCGCCGGGGTCGTGGCCTTGCTGGTGGCTCATGTCCTGGGCCGGACCCTGGGCAGCGCCTGCCTCGCGGCGGGCATGGCCCTGGTGCTGATGTGCTGGTTGCGTTGCCTGCATCCCCCGGCCGGCGCCCTGGCCCTGACCCTGGTGCTGGCAGACCCGGCCAGCGTGGCTTTGGAGTGGCGGGAACTGGGTCCGGTGATGCTCGCGGCGGCCAGCCTGTTGGCCAGTGCCTTGGCCTACAACAACCTGACGCGGATTCGTTACCCCAAGGGCCCGAGCGATACTCCGGTGCTGCTGCCCTCGGCGGCCCCCGCCGACAGCCTGGCGATCACCGCCGAAGACCTCAAGCAGGCCCTGGCCGAGATGGAAGAATTCTTCGACGTCACCCCTGAAGACCTTGAGCAACTGATCCACGCCAGCGAAGCCCACGCCCGCCGGCGCAGCATTGGCCAGGTCCTGTCCTCGCGACCCTGATAGCGCCCCAACCTTCGCCCTCGCTGGTGCTGACTTGCCAGCCAAGACAGCTTCAGAAGCGCCGCACGCGTAAAAGGCCTGTTCGCTGGCAAGCCGGTTCCTGCAAGGGCATCGTCGATTGCGCGCCAGGCTTAGCCACCGGCTGGCCAGCGCAGGCGCGCTCAAGTGCGGTGCCAGGCTCAAGTCAGTGGGTTCAAACCATCGGCGACCAGCGCTGGGACCAGTCGTGGTCTTGTTCGATCACCTCGCGCAATACCGTAAAAGCCTGCTGCAGCTGCGCCGAGTCGCGCTCCCGGGCATACAGCAGGTAAGTGGGAAAACTGAATTCCGGGGCCTTTTCCACCCGTTCCAGCACACCGCTGTCCAGGTAGCTCTGCACCACCCGGGTGCGGAAATAGCCGCTGCCACCGGCGTCGAGGATGAACTGCAGCGCCAGGGGCCCAAGGTTGAAGCCCACCGCGGCCTTGGCCTGCTCCGGCAATGCGGCGTCGTGCTGACGGCGAAAATCATCGCCCCAGTCGATGTACACATAAGGCTCGGGACGTCCCGCCAGGCGCACCTGGATCAGTTTCTCCTCCAGCAGTTGCTCGACCTGCAATCCCGCGCAATACAGCGGCTGGAACACCAGCGCCGCGTCCAGCACGCCCAACTCCAGTTGCCGTTGCAGGCTCGCGCCTTCGGCGATCTGGGTGCGTACCGCATGGTTGGGCAGTGCCTGGCGCAGGCCTCGTACCCAATTGAGCATCAGCGGATTGCACAGGCTCAACTCACCGCCGATGTGCAGCACGTTGCGATAGCCCGCCAGCAACGGCAGGTCGCGCTGGGCGGCCTCCCAGGTCTGCACCAGCTGATTGGCATAGGCGATAAAGGCCTCGCCATCGGCGGTGGGTCGGGCGCCGGCGCGGTTGCGTACCAGCAGTTTGCAGTTGAGCTGGCCTTCCAGGTTCTGCACCCGGGCGCTGATGGCGGTCTGGGTCAGGTGCAGGCGTTCGGCGGCGGCGATCAGGCTGCCGCTGCGGACGATTTCCAGGAAGGTGCGGGCCAGATCGATGTCCATGGTGCCTCGCCGGCAAAAAATTCGAGCGCCATTGTAGCGGCGCTCGCACCGTCGTGCGCCTAGGCCGCGGACATTCGCCGGATCGGCACCGACGCTGCGGGCCAGAGCGCTGGCGCAAGATTGAGGGCGGCTTTTTCAACATGCAAAAATGCACAGTCAACCTGCAGTTTTCGGGGTTGTACTGGGCAAAATTGCACTGTTACGATCCGTCGATGCTCGCGCGCGAGCCTCATATAAAAAACAATAAAAGCAGGGAGTTAGTGATGACTGCTCAGGTTTCATCCCAGGCGACACAGGACCTCGACGCCACCCCCGACGAAGTGCTGGTCGAGGTGCGCAACCACATCGGTCACCTGACCCTCAACCGCCCCGCCGGTCTCAATGCCATCACCCTGTCGATGGTGCGTACCTTGCAGCAGCAACTGAACATCTGGGCCCAGGACCCGCTGATTCACGCCGTGGTGCTGCGCGGCGCCGGTGAAAAGGCTTTCTGCGCCGGCGGCGACATCCGCTCGCTGTACGACAGCTACCAGAGCGGCGATACCCTGCACGAGGATTTCTTCGTCGAGGAGTACGCCCTGGACCTGACCATCCACCATTACCGCAAGCCAGTGCTGGCCCTGATGGACGGCTTTGTCCTCGGCGGCGGCATGGGCCTGGTGCAAGGCGCCGACCTGCGAGTGGTGACCGAGCGCAGCCGCCTGGCGATGCCGGAAGTGGCCATCGGTTACTTCCCGGATGTGGGCGGCAGCTACTTCCTCTCACGGATTCCCGGCGAACTGGGCATCTACCTTGGGGTCAGCGGCGTGCAGATCCGCGCCGCCGATGCCCTGTACTGCGGCCTCGCGGACTGGCACCTGGAGAGCGACAAACTGAGCCTGCTGGACCAGCGCCTGGATCGCCTGCACTGGAGCGACTCACCACTCAAGGACCTGCAGGGCCTGCTGGCCAAGCTGGCGGTACAGACCTTGCCCGATGCGCCACTGCAAGCCTTGCGCCCGGCCATCGACCACTTCTTCGCCCTGCCGGACATGGCCAGCATCGTCGAGCAATTGCGCAGCGTGACGATTGCCGACAGCCACGAGTGGGCCAAGACCACCGCCGACTTGCTGGAAATCCGCTCGCCCCTGGCCATGGCCGTGACCTTGCAGATGCTGCGCCACGGCCGCCACTTGAGCCTGGAACAGTGCTTCGCCCTGGAGCTGCACCTGGACCGTCAATGGTTCGAACGGGGTGACCTGATGGAAGGCGTACGCGCCCTGATCATCGACAAAGACAAGACCCCCCGCTGGAATCCGCCGACCCTGGCAGCCCTTGAGGCTGAACGGGTAGCCAGTTTCTTCAGCGGTTTCGACGGCAGCGGGAGCTGAACTCATGCACGACATCGAATTGACCGAAGAACAAGTGATGATCCGCGACATGGCCCGGGATTTTGCCCGGGGCGAGATCGCGCCCCATGCCCAGGCCTGGGAAAAGGCCGGCTGGATCGACGACGCCCTGGTGCGCAAGATGGGCGAACTGGGCCTGTTGGGCATGGTGGTTCCTGAAGAATGGGGTGGTAGCTACCTGGACTATGTGGCCTACGCCCTGGCGGTGGAGGAGATCTCCGCCGGCGACGGCGCTACCGGGGCCCTGATGAGCATCCACAACTCGGTGGGCTGCGGGCCGATACTCAACTACGGCAGCGAGGAACAGAAGCACGCGTGGCTGCCGCGACTGGCCAGTGGCGAAGCCATCGGCTGCTTCTGCCTGACCGAACCCCAGGCCGGCTCGGAAGCCCACAACCTGCGCACCCGCGCCGAACTTCGCGATGGCCAGTGGGTGATCAATGGCGCCAAGCAGTTCGTCAGCAATGGCAAACGGGCGCAACTGGCCATTGTCTTCGCGGTGACCGACCCGGAACTGGGCAAGAAAGGCCTCTCGGCGTTCCTGGTGCCCACCGACACCCCGGGGTTCATCGTCGACCGCACCGAACACAAGATGGGTATTCGCGCCTCCGACACCTGCGCCGTGACCCTCAACCAATGCACGATCCCCGAAGCCAACCTGCTGGGCGAACGGGGCAAGGGCCTGGCCATTGCCCTGTCCAACCTCGAAGGCGGCCGCATCGGCATCGCCGCCCAGGCCCTGGGCATCGCCCGTGCGGCTTTTGAAGCGGCCCTGGCCTACGCCCGGGAACGGGTGCAGTTCGACAAACCGATCATCGAACACCAGAGCATCGCCAACCTGCTGGCCGACATGCACACCCGACTCAATGCCGCACGCTTGCTGATCCTGCATGCCGCGCGCCTGCGCAGCGCCGGCCAGCCGTGCCTGTCCGAAGCCTCCCAGGCCAAGCTGTTCGCTTCGGAAATGGCCGAGAAGGTCTGCTCCTCGGCGATGCAGATCCATGGCGGTTACGGGTATCTGGAGGACTATCCGGTGGAGCGCTACTACCGCGATGCGCGGATCACCCAGATCTACGAAGGTTCCAGCGAGATCCAGCGCCTGCTGATTGCCCGCGAGCTCAAGCACTATCAGCTCTAGGCACCAGTGGCGCCCACAAAAAATCGCAGCCCAGGCTGCGATTTTTTTGTGGCTGCTCCCCCGGAGCCGGCTTGCCGGCGAAGAAGCCTTTGAGCGTGGCGTCGCCCTGCTGGACGCCATCGCTGGCAAGCCAGCGCCTACACAAGCCTGCCCCTTCGCAAGCGGCTTTCTACAACAAGCGAGGTTCAACGGTCATGGGGGAAGCCTTCCTGTCTGAGGTATAGGCCGTCACGGGCGGGGCCGGACTGGCGAAGCAACGTCCAGAGGTCAGGGGCTGCTCAGCGGCTTGAACACCGTGATTGAGTAACAACAGGCAGCCCATCAACAACATTATGCGGTGCATCGAAACAGCCCTCTCCCTTTGACCCGGGTCTTCAGCGCAGCTTGATCAGCCAGCGCTAGAGATCATCCATCCAGTTGTCCTTGGGCCTCAGCTCAGCCAGAAACTCTTCCAGCGTGTAGTCCTCTTCCACAACCGGCCTCCGCGATGCGGCAGGAGCAGCCGGCGCTGGTTTTACCGAGGCGCCGTCGTCATGGCTGGCGGTTTGGGGCATCAGGTTGATGCCAAATTTGTTGCCAACGGGCTTTTGCCCAGGTGTCGGCGAGGTGATGGTGATAAGGGTCGCTTGATCCTTGCGACGCAGAGGCATGACCACGCTGGTGTCGGCATTCTGGTAACTGGCCATGGTCGCCAGCGCGATGCCCACGAACGGCGAGGCGGCGCCGGTATCGCCCAGGCGCTGGGTCAGGTCGTAGCCTTCGCGGGAGTCGAGCAGATCCAGAGAGCTGCGGGCAGCCGTCAGCGCAGGAAGCAATTCGGCCAGTGGCGTGCTGTTCAGGCCGCCGTCGTAGAACACCCGGGCTGGTGCTGGTGTAACGACATCAGTGGCTTTGCTCCAGCCAGCGGCCAGTTGAGCGGTCAAGGCTTCGCGCTTGAGGCGCTCGCCGTTATCCGGGCGCTGCAGGGAAACCGTGACCGGGCGATGAATCCTGGCCAGCACCGGCAGGGCGTCCCACTGTTCAAAAGCGCGCTCGGTCCAGGGTTGTGGGATGAACTCCGAAGGTTGGAACTCGACGGCAGGTTTACGCCAGCCCCAACCGGTGAATTCAGGATCGATCTTGTTCTGGTTGACCTTGGTGAAGGGGGCGTAATAGCGCAGCCATTCGACACGTTCGGGGCGACCGACGACCAGGGCGACCATTGCGTCGGTGAGTTCACCTGGTAAGCGAGGACCATTCCCCTGGCCAACCGGCCATGTACTTTTGTCCTTGCTTGCGAGCGCAAAGCTCATGTTATGACCTTCAGCGCTATAAACCAGAATGGCCGGTAAGTCTGGATTACGCTCGAATATTAGGAAAAGCTTCTCAAGCAACTCCTCGGAGGTATTTCTACAGACAATTCCATCAGGAAAATTACGAATGCGGTGCCAATGTAACCCTGCGGGGGTTCGCATATTGTCGACCATGACGGACAGACTATGTTGAGTTCTTTCAGGAGTGAAACGTAAATTCGGTGTCTTAGGGCTCCAATCACTTACCACGGTGATAGTCGGGATTGGCCACTTCTCCAAAAAGTCTCGTAATCCCATTTCCAGCGCATCTGCCTTACGCTTATCCCAAGCCATATCCTTATCACTAGCAGTTACCGGATACTTCTTCGGGTCTGTAGGCAGCACACTACCTACGTGCAGTGACTCCGTCTGTTTCAGACTCTGCTCTTGCAACACCTGCCAAAGTTGCCCTTGACGAAAAACATCCAAGCTCACACCGAGGCTGAGCACATCTAGGGTTTCCAATCGCGACGAGCTGGTGGGTGCACGGTAATGGGGTTCAACGGTCATGGAGTAAGCCTTCCTGGACGAGGTATAAGCAGACACAGCCGTGGCCGGACTGGCAAAGCAACGGATAGATGTCAGTGAAGACTCAGTGGCCTGAGTCAAGTGACTGATCAGTAATAGGCTGGAGAAAGACCAGTATGTAAACAAACGGCACATCAAACGGTTTCCCCAAAACTGACAGGAGTTCCCGCTTTACGTCCCGCCAGAGACTGGGTGGCTACCAGAGAAGGCATTTTATCCCTCACACTTGTCGGCAGTACGCCAGTCATGCGATACGCAGTTGTGGAGTCAATCAGCTTGCGAGACTCGACCTCTTCTAAAAAGTAAAGCTTCTCCACAGCCTCGTCTGGCAGATCTTGCTCCAAACTCTTTACCTCATACCCTCCTCCGTCTGTGCTCTCCCAATCCAACCGCCAATCCGCCACCCGACACAAATACGCATAAAACGTCACATCATCCACGCTCTCCCCCGCCCCTATCGCCACGTCATACGCCAGCACTCGACGGCTGTGTTCCGGGTTGTTTGGAATGGCCGAGTGGAAAGACAGCGCTTCTTCGTGCTCCTTGCCCTTGCCGCCACTTTGCAGGCGCATGCGTGCCTCGTAGGGTGTTTCTGAACGCGTCACCAGCACCTTGCCGTCATCGGTCGCTCGGGCGGCAAACACGTGGGTGGTTTCAGATATCTCCTTGCCTTCGTTGAGGGCCTTTTGAACGCTACCAATGTCGCGTCCGTGCTTGAAGGCGACGGCCTCATCGATTGCCTCCAGCCGGCTGTGCCGGGTGCTTTCGGGGGTCCAGGCTTTATTGCTGATCGCAATCGCGGCGTCGATGGGCGCCAGTTTGTCCTTGATCTGATAGACACCGCTGTTGGAGTCCGCTCCCGGCATGACCACCGTGCCATCGGCGTCAAAGTTGGTTTCAACGGGCACTGGCAATAACGGTGCGGTCAACATCACCGACTTCCCTTGCTCAAGGGAGGCGCGGGCCACGGACATCCGCTGCAGGCAAGGCAGACCGGTGTCTTCCCAGGTGTCCTCCCCCTGAAGCAGCAATGGGTAGGCATGGGGCGGCGTGTGCAAACCGATCAGTTCCTTTTCGCCACCGCGCTTGCGCAGGGTAAAGATTCGCTGGTGGAAACTCAGCGGCAAGGTCCGGCGCAATGGCTTGCCATACAGCTGCTCGTCAACACCCTGCCAGCCGATTCCCTGGACGTTGGCCAGGCCAACGGTCTGGTCCTGTGGGGTGAAATACAGGTAGACACTGCCTCGGTTATCGCGCTCGTTGAAGGCAATGCGCTTGGCGTCAATCGTGGTTTCGCAGGCGCTGCCACCGCTCCAGCCAGGCCCGCCAATAGCGCCATAACCCTGGCAGTTCTTGAGGGCGATACTCGACAAGGCCGGGTACGGATTGGGCGCTGCGGTAATGAACTTCAGGATGGCGTCAAGCGTCGCCAGGCGGGCCTCGGCCGTCTGCTGCGCGCCGAAGCCCTGAAGCTTCTCCATGTTGGGTTCGCACAGGCTGTAGGGCGAGTTGATCATCACCACGCCGTCGGCTGGCCGCACCTTGTCTTCATTGAGAAAGGCATGGGCCAATAACGTGATGAGCGTGCCTTGGCTGTGGCCCACCACATTCACCGTGTCGTTGGGGTAGCGCTTGCGGATGATCCTGATCAGCATCGCCAGGCGCATCGCCGCCAGCACCATGTAGCGGCGTCCAGGCGCGGAGAACAATGGGTGAGTCAGCTCTCCAGCAAACAGATCCAGGGAAATGAAGCCAAATAGCTTGCCGTTGAAACCCTTGCCCCACATGTCCGGCAGGTTGGTGGTGGCATTGACGAAGTGCCCACCCTCCAGGGTGCCCGCCTTGTCCAGGCGGTTTCTGTTGCGATCCATCCACTCGCCGTGGGGCGCATCCTTGATGATGTGCCGCTCTTCCTCGCGAAAGCCCCAGTAGAACGGAATGACCACGCTGCGGGCGTCGGTGCCATTGGCCGCGGCGGCGAACTTGCGCCGGTAGTACACCGCGTCGGGGTTGCGGGCCTTGCCCTCATCGTCCTCGGGCAAGCTGTAGCCGGCCGGACGCAGAAAGCCCGGATTGCTCACGCCATTGGGCAGGGTCGGCGCCATGTCCAGGCGCTCGTTGAGCCCCTCGCACAGGCCGCGCTCGATGCGCTCGTAGCAACCGGCCAGGTCGTTGACGCCGTGCACCACGATGGTCACGCAGGGCTTGGGGGGCGGCGCGATCAGGTGCACATCGCCACCGCCTGGCAGGGTGATCGCTTCACCGGTGCAAATGGTCCTCATCCGAACGGCGTCATTCATCGTGCTAGTCCTCCTTGATGGCACTGATGCGGCGCAAAACAAAGCCGGCGCCGCACCATAACAAAGGACCAGGACGATAAATCTAGGAGTTCTCTGAAAGGCGCTCGGACTCGGGGCGCCTGATTGTCACAGGTGCCGCCGAGGCAAAAAACATCGATTTGCCGGCGATCAGCGCTGTGCGTTGAAAAAGACATTCAACGCAAGATCCGGAGTTCAGCGCCGTTCGCCGCGGCCTAGGGTTGGCCCAACGCTCATGCAAAGGAGGTCAATCATGAAACAACTGCAAGACAAAGTCGCGATTGTGACGGGGGCCACGTCGGGAATCGGTCAGGCTGCCGCCCGGCTGTTCGCCCAAGAGGGCGCGCGCCTGATAGTGACCGGTCGTCGGGGCGACGCCCTGGATGCGTTGGTCGCCCAGATCCAGCAAGCCGGTGGCGAGGCACTCGGGGTTGCCGGTGACATTCGCAGCGAGGCACTGGCCGAACGTCTTGTGGCGCTGGCACTGGAGCGTTTCGGTGGCTTGGATATCGCGTTCAACAACGCCGGAATGACCGGTGAAACCCGGTCCGTCTCCGAGTTGACCCTGGGCCAGTGGCAGGCCGTGCTCGACTGCAACTTGACCAGTGCCTTTCTTGGGGCCAAGTACCAGTTGCCTGCTCTGCGCAGCCGGGGCGCAGGGTCGATCATTTTCACTTCCAGCTTTGTCGGGCACCACGTCGGTTTTCCCGGCATGGCGGCGTATGCCGCGAGCAAGGCCGCGCTGATCGGCTTGACCCAGGTCATCGCGGCTGAAGAAGGCCCCCATGGCATTCGCGCCAACGCGCTACTGCCCGGAGGCACCGACACGCCAATGGGCCGAGCAGCCACCGACACGCCAGAGAAACGCGCCTTTGTCGAAAACCTGCATGCCCTCAAGCGCCTCGCCCGTCCCGAGGAAATTGCCCGTGCGGCGCTGTTCCTCGCGTCGGACGCCGCCAGTTTCGTCAGCGGGACGGCGATGCTGGTTGAGGGGGGAGTTTCCATCAACCGCAGCTAGGGTCTGTTCCCGTTTGGTGACGAGCCGCGTTGCTGGGCCAAACGGGAACAGCCCCTAGGCGCTGCGGTTGAGGCTGCAGGGACGCTGGATGAACGCCGCGTCCTGCCAGGGGCGGTGCGCTTACTGATCCTTGAACTGCGGATCACGCTTGGCGATGAAGGCGGCCATGCCCTCTTTCTGGTCCTGGGTGGCGAACGCCGCGTGGAACACCCGGCGTTCGAAGCGCACGCCTTCGGACAGGCTGACTTCGAAGGCGCGGTTCACGCTTTCCTTGATCATCATGCTCACCGGGATCGATTTTGCGGCAATCAGTGCGGCGACTTTCAGGGCTTCTTCCACCAGGTCGTCCGCTGGGACGATGCGCGCGACGATACCGCAACGCTCGGCTTCCACGGCGTCGATAAAGCGTCCGGTCAGGCACATTTCCATGGCCTTGGCCTTGCCCACGGCGCGGGTCAGGCGCTGGGTGCCGCCCATGCCCGGCAATACGCCAAGGTTGATTTCCGGCTGGCCGAACTTGGCGTTGTCGCCGGCCAGGATAAAGTCGCACATCAAGGCCAGTTCGCATCCGCCACCCAGGGCGAAGCCGTTGACCGCGGCGATGATCGGCTTGCGCCGGTTGGCCACGCGGTCGCTGTCGCTGAACAGGTCGTCGAGGTAGATCTGCGGGTAGGTGAGTTCGGCCATTTCCTTGATGTCGGCACCGGCGGCGAAGGCTTTCTTCGAGCCGGTGATGACGATGCAGCCGATCTGCGGGTCGGCTTCCAGGCGGTCCAGGGCCTGGTTCACCTCGCCGACGATCTGCGCGTTGAGGGCATTCAGCGCCTGGGGACGGTTGAGGGTGATCAGACCGACGCGGTCCTTGATGTCCAACAAAATGGTTTCGTAGCTCATGAATCAGCTCCTGCTAAAAGTCAGAGATTGCGCGAAATGACCATGCGCTGGATGTCGCTGGTGCCTTCGTAGATCTGGCAGATGCGCACGTCGCGGTAGATGCGCTCCAGCGGGAAGTCGCTCAAGTAGCCATAACCGCCCAGGGTTTGCAACGCCGCCGAACAGACCTTCTCGGCCATTTCCGAGGCGAACAGCTTGGCCATCGAGGCTTCCACCAGGGCCGGCTTGCCGCTGTCGCGCAGGGCGGCGGCGTAGTGCACCATTTGGCGCGCCACGGCAATCTGGGTGGCCATGTCCGCCAGGCGGAACGCCACGGCCTGGTGCTCGATGATCGGCTTGCCGAAGGTCTCGCGCTCACGGGCGTAGTCGCGCGCCGCTTCGAACGCCGCCCGGGCCATGCCCACCGACTGCGAGGCAATGCCCACGCGCCCGCCTTCAAGGTTGGCCAGGGCGATCTTGTAGCCCTCGCCCTCCTCCCCCAGGCGGTTGGCCAGCGGCACCTTCACATCCTCGAAAAGGATCTGGCAGGTGTCGCTGGCGTGCTGGCCGAGCTTGTCCTCGATGCGCGCGACCTTATAGCCCGGCGAGTCGGTGGGCACGATAAAGGCACTGATGCCGCGCTTGCCGGCCGCCGGGTCGGTGACCGCGAACACGATCACCACCCCGGCGTTCTGCCCCGAGGTGATGAATTGCTTGCAGCCGTTGAGCACATAGTGATCGCCATCGCGACGGGCCCGGGTCTTCAGGCTGCTGGCATCCGAGCCGGCCTGGGGCTCGGTCAGGGCGAAGGCGCCGAGCATGGCGCCGCTGGCCAGGGGCTTGAGGAAACGCTCTTTCTGCTCGTCATTGCCGAATTTGAGGATCGGCACGCAGCCCACCGAGTTGTGCACGCTCATGATGGTGGAGCAGGCGCCGTCACCGGCGGCGATTTCTTCCAGGGCCATGGCATAGGCCAGGTAGCCGGTGTCGCAGCCACCCCACTGTTCAGGCACCAGCATGCCGAAGAAACCCAGCTCGGCCATCTCGGCAATGGCTTCCTTGGGAAAGCGGTGCTCGCGATCCCACTCGGCGGCGAAAGGCTTGAGGCGTTCCTGGGCAAATTGCCGGGCCGCGTCGCTGATCTGCAGTTGTTCGTCATTGGGCAACATCGGGATTCCTCGTTACAGGCATTCAACGGCCATGGCCGTGGCTTCACCACCGCCGATGCAGATCGCGGCCACGCCACGCTTGAGGCCTTTCTGGCGCAGGGCCGACAGCAGGGTCACCAGAATCCGCGCACCGGAGGCACCGATGGGATGGCCCAGGGCGCAGGCGCCGCCATGGACGTTGACCTTGGCGTGGGGGATTTCCAGCTTGCTCATGGTCACCAGGCTGACCACAGCGAAGGCTTCGTTGATCTCGAACAGGTCCACGTCCTGCAAGGACCAGCCGGTCTTTTTCATCAATCGCTCGATGGCCCCCACCGGCGCCACCGGGAACAACCCCGGGGTGTCGGCAAAGGCCGAGTGGCCATGGATCACCGCCAAGGGCTTGAGGCCGCGTTGCTCGGCTGCGGAACGACGCATCAGCACCAGGGCCGCGGCGCCGTCGGAGATCGAACTGGAGTTGGCCGCGGTGACCGTGCCGCCGTCGCGGAACGCCGGCTTCAGGGTGGCGATCTTGTCCAGCTTGGCCTTGGGCGGCTGCTCGTCATCGCTGATCAGCTTCGACTCTTTGCCGATCATCACCTGCAGGGGAACGATCTCGTCCTTGAACAGACCGTCCTTGATCGCCTGCTGGGCACGGGTCAGGGAGGCCACGGCAAATTCATCCTGAGCCTGACGGGTGAAACCGTTGGCCTCGGCGCAGTCTTCGGCGAAGGTGCCCATCAGGCGGCCCTTGTCGTAGGCGTCTTCCAGGCCATCGAGGAACATGTGGTCGAGGACCTTGCCGTGGCCCATGCGGTAGCCGCTGCGGGCACGGTCCAGCAGGTACGGGGCGTTGGACATGCTTTCCATGCCACCGGCGATCACCACCTCGGCGCTGCCGGCCAGCAGCATGTCGTGGGCCAGGATGGTGGCCTCCATGCCCGAACCGCACATCTTGTTCAGGGTGGTGCAGCGGGTGCCCTTGTCCAGGCCCGCGCCCAGGGCAGCCTGGCGCGCCGGGGCCTGGCCGAGGCCGGCAGACAGCACGCAGCCGAACAGCACTTCTTCTACTGCGTCAGCCGCAATGCCGGCGCGCTGCACCGCGGCGCGGATGGCCTCGCTCCCCAGTTGCGGGGCGCTGAGGCCTTTGAGCTCACCCTGGAAACCGCCCATGGGGGTGCGGACGGCGCTGACAATGACAATCGGATCGTGGGCAATGGACATGAGAATTCCTCCTTACTTGGCGGCCATACGCAAGGCACCGTCGAGACGGATCACCTCGCCGTTGAGCATGCTGTTTTCAATGATATGCCGCACCAGCGCAGCGTACTCGGCGGGTTTGCCCAGGCGCGGCGGAAACGGCACGCCAGCGGCCAGACCGGCCCGTACTTCCTCGCTCATGCCGGCCATCATCGGGGTTTCGAAGATCCCCGGAGCGATGGTCATCACCCGGATGCCGAAGCGTGCCAGCTCACGGGCCACCGGCAGGGTCAGGCTGGCAATCGCGCCCTTGGAGGCGGCATAGGCGGCCTGGCCGATCTGCCCGTCGAAGGCGGCGATGGAGGCGGTGTTGATGATCACCCCGCGCTCGCCCTCGGCATTGGCAGTGCTTTCGGCGATGGCCGCCGCGGCCAGGCGCAACAGGTTGAAACTGCCGATCAGGTTGACGTTGATCACCTGGCTGAAGCTGGCCAAAGCGTGGGGGCCATTCTTGCCGAGGATTTTCTCGCCCCGCACGATACCGGCGCAGTTGACCAGCCCGTTGAGCTTGCCAAAGGCCTTGACCGTGGCCTGCACCGCCGCTTCGGCCGCCGCTTCCTGGCTGATGTCCGCCACCACGCTCTGGCAGCCCAGTTGCTGGGCCTTGGCCGCCACGGCCTCGGCGTTGAGGTCCACCAGCATCACTTTTGCGCCGGCGGCGACGAGCATTTCAGCGCTGGCGGCACCGAGGCCCGACGCACCGCCACTGACGAGAAACACCTGGTTTGCAATGTCCATCATTCAAATCCTGTTCATGCGGTAGCTGTTGACGCCGCGGCCTCTTGAGCCTTGGCGATTTCCTGGTTGCGCAAGATAAAGCGCTGCAATTTGCCGCTGGGGGTTTTCGGCAAGTCGCTGACAAATTCGATTTCGCGGGGGTAGGAATGGGCCGCCAGGCGCTTGCGCACGTGCTGGCGCAACTCCTCGGCCAACTCCGGGGTGGCGCGGTACTGCTCGCTGAGCACCACAAAGGCTTTCACCAGCTCGGTGCGTTCGGGATCGGGCTTGCCTACCACCGCCGCTTCCACCACCGCCGGGTGTTCGATCAGGGCGCTTTCCACATCGAAAGGGCCCACCCGATAGCCGGAGGTGGTGATCACATCATCGCTGCGGCCGACAAAGCTGATGCTGCCGTCCTGGTTCAGCTCGACGGTGTCACCGCTGAGGTAGTAATCGCCGACAAAGGCCTTGGTCGGCACCCCGGCGTAACCGGCGAACCAGCACATCGGCGACTGCCTGCGGTCGATGGCCAGGATCCCCGGCTGACCGACACCCAGCTCCCGGTACTCTTCGTCCAGCACCACGATGCGGTGGCCCGGCGAGGCAAAGCCGGCGGCGCCGACATGCACCGGGTGGTCCAGTCCGTGGTGGTTGCACAGCACCATGCCCAGCTCGGTCTGGCCGTAGTGGTCGTGGATCACCACGTCCAGCTGCTCGGCGAACCAACGGATCACTTCCGGGTTCAGCGGCTCGCCGGCGCTGCTGACGATGCGCAGGCGGCCCTTGATCGACCGGGCGAACTGGTCGCCACCGGCGATCAGCAGGCGGTAGGCCGTGGGCGAACCGGTGAGGTTGGTGATGCCGTACTTGTTGATCACCCGGCAGGTGCTTTCCAGGGTGAAGGGGCCGTCGTAGAAAGTGATCGGGTGGCCCAGGCCCAGGGGCCCGGTGACGCCGAAATAGATGCCATAGGCCCAGCCCGGGTCGGCGACGTTCCAGAAGGCGTCTTCCGGGCGCAGGTCCACGGCGTCGCGGGTGTAGGCCTGGAACGCGACAATGGCCTTGAGCGGCACTTCCAGGGCCTTGGACGGGCCGGTGGTGCCGGAGGTGAACATCAGCAGGAAGGGGTCTTCACCACTGAGCAGCAGCGGTTCGCACTGGGCCGGGTACTGTTCCAGCTCGGCCCAGAAACTGAAATCGCCGCGCACGATGCCCTGGCCCTTGGCGCCTCCCACTGTGACGACGGGGGGGCAATCGGCGACCTCCAGGAGCTTGGGTCGGTTGACCCCATCGGTGACCACCACCTTGGCCTGGGAGCTGTTCAAGCGATGCTCGATGGCCTTGGGGCCAAAGGCAGTGAACAGCGGCTGGTACACCGCGCCGATACGCCAGGTGGCAAGCACCGTGATCAAGAGTTCGACATTGCGCGGCAACAGTCCGGCGACCTTGTCGCCCTTGCCGACCCCCTGGGCCAGGAGGAAATTGGCCAGGCGAGCGGCCTTGTCCTGCAATTCAGTGAAGGTGTAGGTGGCGCTGCTGCCGTCCCGGCCTTCCCAGAACAGCGCGATACGACCAGGCAATGCATGCCGGTCACAACATTCGACACAGGCATTGAGCGCCGACAGCGAGCCTGCAAGGGCGGCGTCGACGGTGTGCTGATAGTTGAACTCTTTGATAGCGGACAGGTAGTTGCGCATTGCCAGAATCCCTCGCTGTTCTTATTAGGATGGGAACCTCATGAAAACCGGGGAAATACTGGCGCCAGAGCCCTCGCGGAACAATGGTCAAAGCTATCAAGTTGCGTGACCGGTTTGGCCAAGCGCCCGCGCTGCCCCGGCGAGATGGCCGGATCTGTCGGAGCGGCGCATGGCTTGCGGGCCTCTTCGCCGGCAAGCCGGCTCCTACGAGAGGTCCGGGTCGTTGAGGATCAGGCTGCGATAGTGCCCGGGGTTGGAACCGGACCATTTGCGAAACGCCTTGTAGAACGAGCTGGTATCGGCAAACCCCAGGCGCCCGGCTATCTCGGCGAAACTCAGTTGCGGCTCCGCCAGCCAGACAATCGCCAGTTCCTTGCGCACGCTGTCCTTGAGGGCCTGGTAGCTCTGGCCCTCTTCCGCCAGGCGCCGGCGCAGGGTCGAGGCGGACATGCACAGGCTCTGGGCCAGGCTTTCACTCTCCGGCCACTGCTCCCCCGGCAATTGCCGCAGTTGCTGCTTGATGCGGCTGGCCAGGCTTTCGGGATCGCGGTATTTCACCAGGATATTGGCCGGGGCATGGGCCAGAAAGCGCTTGAGTTCCGCCTCGCTGCGCTTGATGGGCAGGTCCAGGCAGTCGGCGGCGATGATCATCCGCGTGCGCGGTCGATCAAAGCGCAGGTTGTCGGAGAACATCACCCGGTAGTCGTCGCAGAAATCCGGCTGCGGGCAACGCAGTTCGATGGCCAGGATCGGAATCCGCCGCCCCGCCAGCCAGCAGGCCACGCCGTGGACGATCATCCAGTAAGTGAAGTAGGTAAAGGCCCGCCGCGGCTCGTGTTCATCCTCCAGCAGGACGATTTCCGCCAGGCTCTGCTGGTGCACCAGTTGCGCCGGCAGGCGCTCGAACATCAGCGACAGAAAGCCCAGCACCGAGTCCAGCCCCGTGGCCAGGGTCGGCTGGGCCATGGCCGAGCGGCAGAGAAAGGCCAGGCTGCCGGACTTCAGCTTGCGCGGGTCCATACCGAAGAACTCGTCATCCAGACGCCGAGCCAGCAGGCGCCAGAGCCGCGCATAGGCACTGGCCGGGACCCGTGCCCGGCCCTGCTGCAAGCCCGCCGGATCGATGCCGACCTTGTGTAGCACTTCATCGGTGGCCGCGCCCGGAGCGCAGCTTTGCAGCAGCGCCTCACGCACCAGTTGCATGGAGATGGTGTCTTTTTCGGACATCGTGGCCAAGGGTTTCCTGGATCGGGGTTTAGGACGGCCATCTTAGGCAGTGATCGGAAAAATGCCAGTGGGCTTTGGGCTAAGAGTCACCTCCCGCCGCCCTTGAAACCGATACGGATTCGCGGGCTCCGTAGCGGCTTGAACCCGGGGCAAGCCCTGCAAATCGAGACCCGGGCCCTGGCAGCGGCAGCAAAGCAGTGCAAAAAAGTATCAACTCCAGTGTCATGGATGATTTGTCAGCGCCGCGTTTGAGGGCTGTAATCAGCCCACATTCTTCCTCTCTGGCGGAAGACATAACAACAATAACCGTCCTTCTGTCGTCAGCACTGGCGCAGAAGAGGAGTGACCGATGAAACCTTGCACCCAAGCCCTGCTCCTCAGCACCTGCATGACCCTCAGCAGCGTCACCTTCGGCGCCCAGACCCTGACCATCGCCACCGTCAACAACAGCGACATGATCCGCATGCAACGGCTGTCGAAAACCTTCGAGAGCCAGCACCCGGACATCAAGCTGAACTGGGTGGTGCTGGAAGAAAACGTCCTGCGCCAGCGCCTGACCACCGACATCGCCACCCAGGGCGGCCAGTTCGACGTGCTCACCATCGGCATGTACGAAGCCGCACTCTGGGGCGCCAAGGGCTGGCTGCAACCGATGCAGGACCTGCCCGCCGCCTATGACCTGGACGATGTCTTCCCTTCGGTCCGTGAAGGGCTGTCGGTCAAGGGCACCCTCTACGCCCTGCCGTTCTATGCCGAAAGCTCCATGACCTACTACCGCACCGACCTGTTCCAGGCGGCCGGCCTGAGCATGCCGGAGCGGCCGACCTGGGAACAGATCGGCGAATTCGCCGCCAAGCTCAACAAGCCCGAGCAGGAGCAATACGGCCTGTGCCTGCGGGGCAAGGCCGGCTGGGGCGAGAACATGGCCCTGATCACCACCTTGGCCAACAGCTACGGCGCACGCTGGTTCGATGAACAATGGCAGCCCGAGTTCAGCGGGCCAGAATGGAAGAACGCCCTGAGCTTCTATGTCGACAACATGAAGAAGTCCGGCCCGCCCGGGGCCTCCAGCAACGGTTTCAATGAAAACCTGGCGCTGTTCAACAGTGGCAAGTGCGCGATCTGGGTCGACGCCAGCGTGGCCGGCTCCTTTGTCACCGACCAGAGCCAGAGCAAGGTCGCCGAGCAGGTGGGCTTCACCTACGCGCCGCACCAAGTCACCGACAAAGGCAGCGCCTGGCTGTACTCCTGGTCCCTGGCGATCCCCGCCAGTTCCAAGGCCAAGGACGCCGCGAAGACCTTCACCACCTGGGCCACCTCCAAGGAATACGCAGCCCTGGTGGCCGAGAAGGACGGCATCGCCAATGTGCCGCCGGGCACCCGCGCCTCCACCTACAGCCAGGCCTACATGAGCGCCGCGCCGTTCGCTCGGATCACCCTGGAATCGCTGAAGGCCGTGGACCCGAGCAAACCGACCCTCAAGCCGGTGCCCTACATCGGCATCCAGCTGGTGACCATTCCCGAGTTCCAGGCCATCGGCACCCAGGTCGGCAAGCTGTTTTCCGCAGCGCTGATCAGCCAGACCACCGTGGACCAGGCCCTGGCAGCCGCGCAGCAGAGCACCGAGCGGGAAATGAAGCGCGCCGGCTATCCGAAATAACCCGGCACGCCTTGTAGGAGCCGGCTGGCCGGCGAAGAGGCCCTTGAGTCTTGCGCAGTGTTCAAGGACGCCTTCGCTGGCCAGCCAGCTCCTACGCGCAGCCCGGCCACGCCAGCGCAGTGTCGCGCCCCCTCATACCCAACTGGTTGTGATCCTCATGAATACCTCGACTGCCAAGCTCCATCTGCCAGCGCAGGCGGCCCCCCGCAAGCGTCGCCTGGCCAGCCCCGGCTGGTTCCTGGTCAGCCCCTCGGTGGCGTTGTTGCTGCTGTGGATGATCGTGCCCCTGGGCATGACCCTGTACTTCTCGCTGATCCGCTACAACCTGCTGTACCCCGGTGAAAACCAGTTCGTGGGCCTGGAGAACTTCAGCTACTTCCTCAGCGACTCGGGCTTTGTGCCCGGGGCCACCAACACCCTGTTGCTGGTGGGCAGCGTGCTGCTGATCAGCGTGGTGCTCGGAGTGCTGATCAGTGCCCTGCTGGAGGCCAGCGAATTCCTCGGCCGGGGCATTGTCCGGGTCCTGCTGATCTCGCCGTTCTTCATCATGCCCACGGTGGGCGCGCTGATCTGGAAGAACCTGATTTTCCACCCGGTCTCGGGGATTCTGGCGGCGCTGTGGAAGCTGTTCGGCGCCCAGCCAGTGGACTGGCTGGCCCACTACCCGCTGCTGTCGATCATCATCATCGTCTCCTGGCAGTGGCTGCCGTTCGCCATCCTGATCCTGATGACCGCCATGCAGTCCCTGGACCAGGAACAGAAAGAGGCCGCGCGCCTGGACGGTGCCGGCCCCATCGCGATCTTCTGGCACCTGACCCTGCCCCACCTGGCGCGCCCCATCGCCGTGGTGGTGATGATCGAGACCATCTTCCTGCTCTCGGTGTTCGCCGAAATCTTCACCACCACCAACGGCGGCCCGGGCTACGCCTCGACCAACCTCGCCTACCTGATCTACAACCAGGCGCTGGTGCAGTTCGACGTGGGCATGGCTTCCGCCGGCGGCCTGATCGCCGTGGTCATCGCCAACATCGCCGCAATCATCCTGGTACGGATGATCGGCAAGAACCTGACTGACCAGAGCTGAGGTGCCCGCCATGACCCTGCAACAATCCCGACGCCTGCAAAGCCTGCTACTGGGCACCCTGGCCTGGGCCATCGCGATCCTGATCTTCTTCCCGATCTTCTGGATGGTGCTGACCAGCTTCAAGAGCGAAATCGACGCCTTTGCCACGCCGCCGCAGTTCATCTTCACGCCAACGCTTGAGAACTACCTGCACATCAACGAGCGCAGCAACTACCTGGCCTTCGCCTGGAACTCGGTGGTGATCTCCTTCAGTGCCACCGCTTTGTGCCTGCTGATCGCGGTGCCGGCGGCCTACTCCATGGCCTTCTACGAAACCCGCAACACCAAGCGCACCCTGCTGTGGATGCTCTCCACCAAGATGCTGCCGCCGGTGGGCGTGCTGATGCCCATCTACCTGCTGGCCAAGAGTTTCGGCCTGCTGGACACGCGCATCGCGCTGATCGTGATCTACACCCTGATCAACCTGCCGATCGTGGTGTGGATGGTTTACACCTACTTCAAGGACATCCCCCGGGACATTCTCGAAGCCGCGCGCCTGGACGGCGCGACCCTGGCCCAGGAAATGCTCCGGGTGCTGATGCCCATCGCCAAGGGCGGCCTGGCCTCCACCGCGCTGCTGTCGCTGATCCTGTGCTGGAACGAAGCCTTCTGGTCGCTGAACCTGACCTCCTCCAATGCCGCCCCGCTGACCGCGCTGATCGCCTCCTACTCCAGCCCCGAAGGGCTGTTCTGGGCCAAGCTCTCGGCGGTCTCGACCCTGGCCTGCGCGCCGATCCTGATCTTCGGCTGGATTAGCCAGAAGCAACTGGTGCGCGGCCTGTCCTTTGGCGCGGTGAAGTAACCCTCGAATTCTGGAGACATCCCATGGCTCACCTGAAAATCAGCAACCTGCAAAAAGGCTTCGAAGGCTTCGAGATCATCAAGGGCATCGACCTTGAAGTGAACGACAAGGAATTCGTGGTCTTCGTCGGCCCCTCCGGCTGCGGCAAATCCACCCTGCTGCGGCTGATCGCCGGGCTGGAGGAAGTCAGCGACGGCAGCATCGAGCTGGACGGGCGCGACATCACCCAAGTCAGCCCGGCCAAGCGCGACCTGGCCATGGTGTTCCAGACCTACGCCCTGTACCCGCACATGAGCGTGCGCAAGAACATGTCCTTCGCCCTGGACCTGGCCGGGGTCGACAAGGCCCAGGTGCAACAGAAGGTCGACGAGGCGGCGCGCATTCTCGAACTGGGGCCGATGCTCGAACGCAAGCCCAAGCAACTCTCCGGCGGCCAGCGCCAGCGCGTGGCCATCGGCCGGGCCATCGTGCGCAACCCGAAGATCTTCCTGTTCGACGAACCCCTGTCCAACCTCGATGCCGCGCTGCGGGTGCAGATGCGCCTGGAGCTGGCACGCCTGCACCAGGAGCTGCAGGCCACCATGATCTACGTGACCCACGATCAGGTCGAAGCCATGACCCTGGCGGACAAGGTGGTGGTGCTCAACGGCGGCCGGGTGGAACAGGTGGGTTCGCCCCTGGAGCTCTATCACCGCCCGGCCAACCTGTTTGTCGCAGGCTTTCTCGGCACACCGAAGATGGGCTTTCTCAAGGGCAGCGTCAGCCAGGTGGACGGCCAGGGGTGCGAGGTGCAACTGCAGGCCGGAGCGCGCCTGCGCCTGAGCCAGAGCCATCCGCAGCTCAAGGTCGGCAGCCCGGTCACCCTGGGCATTCGCCCCGAACACCTGGAGCTGGGCGAGCCCGGCCCCGGCAGCCTGCCAGTCACCAGCGACGTGGCCGAGCGCCTGGGCAGCGACACCTTCTGTCATGTGCGCAGCACCTGCGGCGAGGCCCTGACCCTACGCATCCGCGGTGATCTGGCCAGCCGCTGCGGCGAGCAACTGCACCTGCGCCTGGACCCCGAGCACTGTCACCTGTTCGATGCCCAAGGCGTCGCTGTTCCCCGTTCCCTGCGCGCCGCCGCCTGATGGCCGCCGCCCGATTACCGAGAGCCCTTGCATGAAACTCAATCGCTTCAACCTCAGCCAGCTCCCGCCCCAGGTGCAGGTGCCGGCCTACAGTGCCGCCGACACCCGCCAAGGCATCGTGCACATCGGCGTCGGCGGTTTTCACCGGGCGCACCAGGCCTACTACACCGACGCCCTGATGAATCAGGGCCAGGGCCTGGACTGGAGCATCTGCGGGATCGGCCTGCGCCCCGAGGACCGCCGCGCCCGGGACGACCTGGCGGGCCAGGACTGCCTCTACACCCTGTTCGAACTGGGGGACGGTGACGACCACGAAGTGCGGGTGATCGGCTCCATCAGCCAGATGCTGCTGGCCGAAGACGGCCCCCAGGCGCTGATCGACAAGCTGGCCAGCCCAGAGATCCGCATCGTCTCCCTGACCATCACCGAGGGCGGTTACTGCATCGATGACAGCAGCGGCGAGTTCATGCTCCACCTGCCGCAGATCCAGCACGACCTGGCCCACCCCCAGCAGCCACGCACGGTGTTCGGCTTCCTCTGTGCCGCCCTGGCCAAGCGTCGCGCCGCGGGCATTGCGGCTTTCACCCTGATGTCCTGCGATAACCTGCCCCACAACGGCGCCGTGACCCGCAAGGCACTGCTGGCGTTTGCCGCCCGGCG
Source organism: Pseudomonas sp. B21-059 (assembly GCF_026016285.1). Classification (NCBI taxonomy): domain Bacteria; kingdom Pseudomonadati; phylum Pseudomonadota; class Gammaproteobacteria; order Pseudomonadales; family Pseudomonadaceae; genus Pseudomonas; species Pseudomonas sp. B21-059. The sequence continues at coordinate 3,539,645 of NZ_CP087201.1, forward strand.
CGACGCCGACCTGCACGACTGGATCGCCAGCCGAGTGAGCTTCCCCAATGCCATGGTGGACCGCATCACCCCCATGACCAGCACCGCCCACCGCCTGCAACTGCACGACCAGCACGGCATCGACGATGCCTGGCCGGTGGTGTGCGAGCCCTTTGTGCAATGGGTCCTGGAAGACCAGTTCGTCAACGGCCGCCCGGCCTGGGAACAGGTGGGCGTGCAGTTCACCGACGACGTCACGCCCTACGAAGAGATGAAGATCAAGCTGCTCAACGGCAGCCACCTGGCCCTGACCTACCTGGGCTTTCTCAAAGGCTACCGCTTCGTCCACGAAACCATGAACGACCCGCTGTTCGTCGCCTACATGCGCGCCTACATGGACCTGGACGTGACCCCGCAACTGGCGCCGGTGCCGGGCATCGACCTGGCGGCCTACAAGGACACGCTGGTCCAGCGCTTTTCCAACCAGGCCATCGCCGACCAGCTGGAGCGGGTGTGCAGCGACGGCTCGTCGAAATTTCCCAAGTTCACCGTGCCCACCCTCAACCGCCTGATCGCCGAGGGCCGCGATACCGAGCGGGCGGCCCTGGTGGTGGCCGCCTGGGCCCTGTACCTGCGGGGCGTGGACGAAAACGGCGTGCGCTACACGATTGCCGATCCGCGGGCCGAGTTCTGCCAGGCCCTGGTGGCGGACGACACCCTGCTGACCCAGCGCCTGCTGGGAGTGGAGGAAATCTTCGGCCCGGCGATCCCCAGGTCCGCCGAGTTCGTCGACGCCTTTGAGCACTGCTTCAACAGCCTGCGCGAGCATGGCGTCAGCCGGACCCTGGAACGCCTGCTGGCCAAGCCAGCGCGTCTAGCGCGGAGCGCAGGATGAGCACAGCCGCGCTGTACCTGGGTCTTGATTGTGGCACCCAGGGCACCAAGGCCCTGATCCTCGACAGCCACAGCGGCGCCGTCCTGGGCCTGGGCGCCGCGCCCCACAGCCTGATCAGCGGCGCCAACGGCCGACGCGAGCAAGACCCCGGGCAATGGCTGCAAGCCTGCATCAGCGCCACCCACCAGGCGTTGCAGGCGGCCGGGGTCGATGGCCGGGACATTCTTGGCCTTGCGGTCTCCGGCCAGCAGCACGGCCTGGTGCTGCTGGATGACCAAGGCCAGGTGCTGCGTCCGGCAAAGCTCTGGTGCGACACCGAAACCGTGGCCGAGAACCAGCGCCTGCTGGATCACCTGGGGGGCGAACAAGGGTCCCTGGAGCGCCTGGGTATCGCCCTGGCGCCGGGGTACACCCTGTCGAAGCTGCTGTGGACCCGGGAACAGCACCCCACCTTGTTCCAGCGCATCGCCCATATCCTGCTGCCCCACGATTACCTCAACTTCTGGCTGACCGGGCGCTGCTGCAGCGAATATGGCGATGCCTCCGGCACCGGTTACTTCAATGTCCGCCGGCGTGACTGGGACCGGGCCCTGTTGGCCCACATCGACCCCGAGGGCCGCCTGGAGCGTGCCTTGCCGGAACTGATCCAGGCCCAACAGCCGGTGGGGCCGATACTGCCGCAGATGGCCGGGCTCCTGGGCATCAACCCCCAGGCCCTGGTGGCCAGCGGCGGTGGCGACAACATGCTCGGGGCCATCGGCACCGGCAATATCGAGCCCGGCATCATCACCCTGAGCCTGGGCTCTTCCGGCACCCTGTATGCCTATGCCGAGCAGCCGCTGGTCAGCCACGCGTCGGTGGCGTCCTTCTGCTCGTCCAGCGGTGGCTGGCTGCCGCTGATCTGCACCATGAACCTGACCAACGCCACCACCCTGGTGCGCCAACTGCTGGAGCTGGACCTGGACAGCTTCAACCGCTTGGCGGGCCAGGCGCCAATCGGCGCCGAAGGCTTGTGCCTGCTGCCGTTCTTCAATGGCGAGCGGGTCCCCGCCCTGCCCCAGGCCCGTGGCAGCCTGCTGGGCATGACCCTGGACAACCTGACCCAGGCCAACCTGTGCCGCGCGGTGCTGGAGGGCACCACCTTCGGCCTGCGCTACGGCCTCGACCTGTTGCGGGCCAATGGCTTGCAAAGCCAGAGCATCCGCCTGATTGGCGGCGGCTCGAAGAGTCCGCTATGGCGGCAGATGGTCGCCGATATCATGCACACCCCGGTGATCTGCACCCGTGAAGCCGAAGCCGCCGCCCTGGGTGCGGCGATCCAGGCGGCCTGGTGCCATGGACGGCAGACGGACCCGGCCTTTAGCCTGGCGCAACTCTGTGAACGCTGCGTAAGCCTCGACCTCGACAGCCAGACCTGGCCCCAGGCCGAACAGGTGAAGGCCTACGAGCCGGCGTATGCGCGCTATCAACAGCATCTGGCAACCCTTTGAAGAGCGAATGACTATGTATCTGGTGTGTGGCGAAGCGCTGTTCGATTGTTTCAGCGTCGATGACGCAAGTACCCAAGCCAATAAAGTGCAGTTCCAGGCCATTGCCGGGGGCTCGCCCTTCAACGTGGCGCTGGGCCTGCGCCGAATGGGCATTGACGTGGCCCTGCTGGCCGGGCTGTCGCGGGATCACCTGGGCCAACGCCTGCGACGGGTACTGCAGGACGAAGGGGTCAACACCCGATACCTGCAGGAGTTCGACGCCCCCACCACCCTGGCCATGGTGGCGGTCGGCGCCGACGGCTCGCCCCACTACAGCTTCCGTGGTGAAGGCTGTGCCGATCGCCAGCTTCTGCAGGAGCACCTGCCGGAGCTGGAGCCGAGCGTGCGCGGCTTGCACATCGGCTCGTTTTCCCTGGTGGTGCAGCCGATTGCCGACACCCTGCTGGCCCTGGTGCTTCGTGAGCGGGGGCGACGCCTGATCAGTCTCGACCCCAATGTGCGACTCAACCCGCAGCCGGATATCCAGCTGTGGCGCCAGCGTATCGGTGAACTGGTGCAGCATGCCGACCTGATCAAGGTCAGCGACGAGGACCTGGCCCAGTTGTATCCCGGGCAGGCGCCCGAGGAACTGATCCAGGGCTGGCTGCAAGAGCATGCGCAGTTGGTGTTCCTGACCCGGGGCAGCCAGGGAGCGACGGTGTTCAGTCGCGACCATGGCAGTTGGTCGGTAGCGGCGCAGACGGTGGTCGTGGCCGACACCGTGGGCGCCGGTGACACCTTCCAGGCGGCGTTGATCGCCTGGCTCACCGAACAGGGCCTGGACTCGCCTCAGGGCCTGGGGCAACTGACCCCTGCCCAGATCGACAGCCTGCTGCGATTTGCCGTCCAGGCCGCGGCGCTGACCTGCACCCGCACCGGCCCGGACCTGCCCTACCGCCATCAACTGCAACCGCTGTAGGAGCCGGCTTGCCGGCGAAGAGGCCCGTCAGCCTTGCGCCGATTCGGGCGACGCCTTCGCTGGCAAGCCAGCTCCTACAACATTCAGCGCCACCGTGGTGCTTTTCCTGGGCCTTGGTCAGAGCAACGAGAAGTTGTAGCTGACGATCAGGCGGGTCTCGTCCATGTCACGGGCGATCTTCTGGTAGTTGCTGCGGTAAGTGGCGTTACGCAAGCGCAGGCTCACGTCCTTGAAGGTGCCGCTCTGCACCACGTACTTGAGCTCGCTGTCGCGCTCCCACTCGCGACCTTCACGCAGGCTGCCCGGCACCTTGATGTGGTCACCGCTGACGTACCGGGTCAGGAAGCTCAAGCCATTGAGGCCGAGTGCCTTGAAGTCGTAGTCGTAGCGCAGTTGCCAGGAACGTTCCTGGATCGCGGCGAAGTCGTTGACCTGGACGTAGTTCACCAGGTACGGGTTGCTGCCATCCAGGTAGGGCATCGAGTTGTCGCCATACATGCGCTGCCAGCCGGCACTGAACACATGGCCGCCCAGGCTGTAGCCCAAGAGGGTGCTCAAGGCACGGTTATCGATGCTGCCGGCGCGCTCGGCGCCACTGTCGGCGCTCTTGAGCAGGCGCAAGTCGCCCTTCAATACCCCGGGCCCCAGCGGCTGGTTGGCCAACAGGCCGACAAAATGCTGGCGGTAGATGTCTTCCAGCTCGGCGTAGTGGTACTGGCCCGTGAGGCGCTCATTGAACTGGTAGTCCACGCCATAGGTGTCGAAGTGGTCCGCGGTGGTGTTGCAGGCATAGCGCTTGTTCTTGCAGTGCACGCGAATGTCCTGGGCATCGGTGGAGTCCCGGGCGGTGTAGCGGTTCAAGCGCGCAGCCGTCAGGGTCAGGCCCTTGACCTCCTTGGACGTGAGCACGGCACCGTTGAACATCGTCGGCAGCAGGCGTCCGTCGTTGTACTTGAGCAATGGCAGGTCCGGCAGTTGCGCACCGTATTTGAACACCGTCCGGGACATTCGCACCTTGGCGGTCAAGCCCAGCTTGGCGTACTGATCCGCAGAACCCCGTGGGTCGTGTCCGCTGGAAGGCAAGAGACCACTGTTGCTGCGGTCAGGGCTGGAATCCAGCTTGATACCCAACATGCCCAAGGCATCCAGGCCAACACCCACGGTGCCTTCGGTGTAGCCCGATTGCAGGTTGAGGATGAAACCCTGGGCCGACTCTTCACGCTTGGAAGCCCCCTGATCAGTGCGGGTGTGACCGTCGCGAAAGTCCCGATTGAAGTAGACCGTGCGTGACTCCAGCTTGGCGCTGCTGTCCTCGATAAAACCACCGGCCTGGGCCAGCGGGGCAAATCCTGCGCACAGGACGACAGCTCCGAGGCCCAGGAGTGGGCACGGATTGAGTAACGCAAAAGGGGGACGCATGAACGGGCTCCAGCAGAAAATCAGTGACGCGAGGTAAAGAAAGACCCAGGTGAAATCCATCCCACGAATCAAAAGTCGCAGGCTGAATTGATTGAATCAATGAAGGTCGGCAATGATGGCAGATGGCCCGCCCTGCCCCCAACCCGACTTTAGTCTGACTCCCCCAGTCGCCGCGACTGCACTCACTGCCCAAGCCGTCGAACAGCCATAACCAGCAGAAAAGCTGTCAATTTTGGCAAATTTCAGCACGATAAGACCGGTCAAAAAACCTGACTAAATAATCAGAAAACCACCTGACCAAGACAGCGCAGTAGTCAATAGTGGCGAAAAAGCATCATATTTTTTACGTTTTTACCTACCGTTCGTCGGTTTTATTATCCTTTCTGAACAACTGATCAAGTATTTGACGCTTTCCATTATGACCATCATCAATCACTTTAACTTACTGTTTTAAAAGGATTTTCTATCAATAAAAGATTCGCCGAAAACGCCAGCGTCATTTATGCATCACTGCAAAACGTCAATTAACCGTCTCAACCTTATGATAGTGTCAAAAAAAGAGCGTGATAGCGGCCATGTGCCACACGCCTTTTTCAGAAGGTGAGGCATGCCCTCACCCAACACTCATCATGGACGAGGTCGTTCCCTTGGAAGTCAGCGTTTTTGGTACTGGCTATGTTGGCCTGGTGCAAGCAGTTGCCCTCGCCGATGTCGGGCATAACGTGGTCTGTGTCGATATCGACAGCCATAAGATTGCCCAGCTGCAACGTTCCATTCCTCCGATTCACGAGCCGGGTCTGGCGACCCTGATCGAAGAGAATCAAAAGGCCGGCCGACTGCACTTCACCACCCAGGCCAGCGATGCAGTGGGCCATGGCCAGGTGATTTTCATCGCAGTCGGCACGCCCTCCAACGAAGACGGCTCGGCGGACCTGGACCATGTCCTGGCGGTGGCCCGCAACATTGCCAGTCTGATGCACAGCGACAAGACCCTGGTGATCAAATCCACCGTACCGGTGGGTACTGCTGACCTGGTGATCGAGACGGTCGCCGAACAACTGGCGGACCTGGGCAAGTCCCAACTGCGGGTGCACGTGGCCTCCAATCCGGAGTTTCTCAAGGAGGGCTCGGCGGTGGCCGACTGCATGCGTCCGGACCGGATCGTCGTCGGCTGTTCCCACGAACGGCCCCGCCAGCAGTTGAGCGAGCTGTACGCACCGTTCAACCACAACCATGACCGCCTGATGTTCATGGATAACCGCAGCGCCGAACTGGTCAAGTACGCCGCCAACGCGATGCTTGCCACTCGCATCAGCTTCATGAACGAGATGGCCAACCTGGCGGAGCGCCTGGGGGTGGACATCAATGCTGTGCGCAAAGGCATCGGCGCCGACCCGCGCATCGGCTACCACTTCATTTATCCCGGCGCCGGTTTCGGCGGCTCGTGCTTCCCCAAGGACCTGCGGGCGCTGATCCACACCGCGGAAAGCCACGGGCTGGAGCCGCACATGCTCAAGACCGTGCGTGACGTCAATGAACAGCAGCGCCATGTGCTGTTTCGCAAGCTCAAGGCGCACTTGGGGGACAACCTCAAGGGCAAGGTCATTGCGTTGTGGGGGCTGGCTTTCAAGCCCAACACCGATGACATGCGCGAAGCCACCAGCCGCTACCTGATGGAAGCGCTGTGGCAGGCCGGGGCCAAGGTCCATGCCTATGACCCGGAAGCCATGACCGAATGCCGACGGTTGTACGGCTACCGCGACGACCTGCAGCTGTGCGCAACCCGTGACGACACCCTGCAAGGCGCAGACGCCCTGGTGATCTGCACCGAGTGGAAAGCCTTTCGCGTGGTGGACTTCAAGCTGCTGCACGACACCCTCAACGATCGCCTGATCGTTGACGGCCGCAACCTGTACAACCCGCAACAGGCAGCGGACGCCGGCCTGCATTACCTGAGCATCGGCCTGCCCTACCGCGTACCGGAGGCGCTGCGCGCATGAATATCCTGATCACCGGGGCCGCCGGTTTCATCGGCGCCCATACCGCACTGCGCTTGCTCAAGGATGGGCATCAGGTCACCGGACTGGATAATTTCAACGACTACTACGACCCCCAGCTCAAACGCGACCGGGTGCGCTGGGTCGAACAGCAAGTGGGACACTTCCCCCTGCAACGCCTGGACCTGGCGGACAGCGAGGGCCTGGAGCGGCTGTTCGCCGAAGTCCGGCCCCAGGTGGTGATCAACCTCGCCGCCCAGGCCGGGGTGCGCTACTCCCTGGAAAACCCCAAGGCCTACCTGGACAGCAACCTTTCAGGCTTCCTCAACCTGCTGGAAATGTGCCGGCGCTACCCGGTGGAGCACCTGATCTACGCCTCATCGAGCTCGGTGTACGGGGCCAACCAGCAGACGCCGTACAAGGTCAGCGACAACGTCGACCACCCGCTGTCGCTGTACGCGGCGAGCAAGAAAGCCAACGAGCTGATGGCCCACAGTTACAGCCACCTGTTCGGGGTGCCGGCCACCGGCCTGCGCTTCTTCACCGTCTACGGTCCCTGGGGCCGGCCGGACATGTCGCCGATCCTGTTCGCCGACGCCATCAGCCAGGGCCGGCCGTTGAAGCTGTTCAACTACGGCCTGCACCAGCGCGACTTCACCTATGTCGACGACATCGTCGAGTCCCTGGTACGCCTGCTGGGCAAGCCGCCGGTGCGCGACCCGCTGTGGGACCGCGAACAACCGGACCCGTCCACCAGCATGGCGCCCTGGCGGCTGTTCAACATCGGCGGCCAGCGTCCGGTGGAACTCAAGGAGTACGTGGCAACCCTGGAAAAGCTCCTCGGACGCCAGGCCCAGGTGGAGTACCTGCCCCTGCAGCCCGGTGACGTGCTCAACACCTGCGCCGACGTCAGTGCCCTGGAAAACCTCACCGGCTTCGGCCCCCAGGTGACCCTGGAAGAGGGCCTGAAGCACTTCGTCCAGTGGTACCTGAGCTACTACCCGGGCGGCGCGTCCTGAGCCCGCGCCCCTGGGCGTTTTTACCCAACCTTTGCTATGGAAGTATTCCCGGTGGATATGGAAAGACCCTTCTCATTGCCTGCAACCGAGGTGCCGGCGCCTGCTCGCATCGACCGGCGCAACGATCCGTTCCGGCGCAAAGTCCAGGCCGCCATCGAGCTGCAACAGCATGGCTGGATCAGTGGCCGCGACGGCGGCCGGCCCTGGACCCTGTCACGCAGCAAGCGCCTGACCTCGGCGCTGCTGGCGGCGACGCTGCTGGTGCTGCTGTCGCCGGTGCTGTTGACGGTCGCGCTGTTGATCAAGCTCAGCAGCCCCGGGCCGGTGTTCTTCGTCCAGTTGCGCACCGGTTTTCGTGGCCGGCGCTTCGGCATGTACAAATTCCGCACCATGGTGGTCAACGCCGAAGCCTTGAAGGACTCGGTGCGCCACCTGAACAAGCACGGCCCGGATTCGGTGGATTTCAAGATCGACCGCGACCCGCGGATCACCGGCATCGGCGGTTTCCTGCGGCGCACCAGCCTCGACGAATTGCCGAACCTGATCAACGTGGTACTCGGCCAGATGCGCATCGTCGGCCCGCGCCCGACCTCGTTCCACGCCCAGACCTACAAGGAACACCACCTCGGACGCCTGAGCATCTACCCCGGGATCACCGGCCTGTGGCAAGTGTCCGGACGCAGCGACGTGGACTTCGACGGTCGGGTCACCCTCGACATGACCTACATCTTCCAGCAGAGCCCCTGGCTCGACCTGAAGATCCTGATCAAAACCCCTTTCAAGGTCCTCAATGGCCATGGAGCAAGTTGAAATGGCGGCAGCAACCCTAGCCAGTCTGAAGATCCAGCGTCCCAGCGAAAGCAACCTGGCGGTGACCGTGCTCGACCGCGAGCTGCGGGTGATCCTGCTGACGGCGGCCAACCGCAACAGCGGCATCACCAGCAGCAGCCTGAGCATGGCCAGCGAACTGGCGCGCACCAGCCGCGGCCGGGTCCTGCTGGTGGACACCAGCCTTTCGGACAACAGCCTGACCCGGCGCCTGGACCTGGGCGAACGCCCGGGCTTTCTCGACCTGGCCCTGGCCGATACCCCGCCGCTCCTGGCGCAGTGCATCGAAAGCAGCGATGAACTGGGCTTCGATTTCCTGCCACTGGGCCGCCGCCAGCAATACGCCGAGCGCCTGACCCCGGAACTGCTGCAGGAACTGTTGCAGGCCCTGGCCGCGGACTATCGCTTCGTGATCATCGACGGCGATCCGGTGTACAGCAGCGGCGACATCCTCACCCTGAGCACTCAGGTGGACGGCGTGGTGCTGGTGGTACGCAGCGAGGAAACCCGCTGGGAAGTGGCCCAGGCCGCGGCGCAGCGCTTGATCCAGGCCGAGGCGAAGCTGATCGGCAGCGTGTTCAACGCCCGCAAGTACTACATGCCCAAGTGGGTTTATGACCGTCTCTGACCGGCACAAGGACCGTGTAACCATGAACAAGCCAAGACTCTCCCTGCTGGGCCTGTCGTTGCTGGCCGCCCTCGGCGGCTGCGTCAACCGCGAGCCGCAGCAGATGCCGGTGCAGATCCTCAGCGCCCCGGCCGACCAGGCCCAGCTCACCGAGGTCATGCCCATCGAACAGGTGCTGCGCCCGCAGGACGTGCTGGACGTGATCTTCCATATCGGCACCACCAGCCAGCAGCCGTATCGGGTGCAGCCCGGCGATCAGGTGGACGTGAGCTTCCTCACTGCCCCGGAACTGGGGGGCAGCAAGCTGGTGCTGCCCGACGGCAGCATCGACATGCCCTACGTGGGCAATCTCCAGGTCGCCGGGCTGTCCGCCGAACAGGCGCGCCAGGCCCTGGAAGCCCAGTACGCCAAGGTGCTGAAGAAGCCGCAGATCACCTTCTCGATCTCCCACGCCATGGCCCAGCTGGACAACCTGCGCACCAGCCTGACCAACCCGGCCACCGGCCTGAGCCGGGAGATCGTGGTGGGTTCCGATGGCCGCGCCAGCTTTCCGCTGCTGGGCAGCCTGTCCTTGCAGGGCAAGAGCCTCAGTGAGCTGCAGACCCTGATCAACCAGCGCTACGCCAAGGAAGTGGGCCAGGTCAGCGTCGATGTGCTGCTCAAGACCACCGCCGCCAACGAAGTGTTCGTGATGGGCGAAGTGGGCCAGCCCGGGGCCTACCCGATCCGCCGGCCGATCTCGGTGCTTGAAGCCCTGACCCTGGCCAAGGGCGCCGGACCCACCGCGCGCCTGGACTCGGTGGTGATCATGCGGCGCAAGGGCAATCAGGTCGAAGCCCGGGTCTATGACGCCGATGCGGCGCTGGACGGCAAGGCCCTGCAGTTCGCCTACCTGCAACCGGACGACATGCTCTACGTGCCCAAGACCCGCCTGGCCAAGGCCGGGGCCCTGAGCAAGCAGCTGGCGGACGTGATCATGTTCCAGGGTGTCGGGTTCAGCTTCGGCTACCGCGTCGACAACAAAGAAACGAACAACAACTGAGTTCCCTCTTGATGACCAAGATCGAAAACTACCTGCACGAGTTTCTGCTCGTGTTCTTTGTCAATCGACGCCTGATCAAGCGGGTGTTCCTCGGTTTCGCCCTGATTGCGCTGGTGCTGCCGCTGGTGCTCAAGCAGAGCTTCGAGATCACCGCCGAAGTCATTGTGCAGTCCAAGAAACTGTCGCAGACCGACGCCAACACCGTGCTCACCCCGGACAGCGACAAGTTCATCCCGCCGTCCCTGGCGGACATGGAGACCGAGAGCAACATCCTGCGCTCGCCGACCCTGATTCGCGACACCATCGACCAGCTGCGCCGCGAAGGCCAGTTCGGCGGCAGCGAAGGCCTGTTGACCCGGCTGATCTTCAAGCCCATCCGCAATGGCCTGATCGATCCGCTGCGCAACCATGTGTTCAACCCGGTACGCGGTTTCTTCGGCCTGGCCGTGGACCCGGTGCGTGACACCAGCCTGGATGCCTTCACCGATCAGGCGGTCAAGGATCTGAAGATCGGCACCCTGCCCGGCTCCAATGTGATCTCCATCGTCTACGCCAGCCCCAATGCCGCCGAAGGCACGCGCTTCGTCGAGCGCCTGCTGGCCAACTACCTGAAGAACCGCCAGGACCTGCAATCCAACGAACTGCCCGAAGCCTTCTACGAGCAGAAGAAGGCCCAGTACCAGTCGCGCCTGGATGACCTGGAAGGCAAGCGCCAGGCCCTGCTGGAAGCGGCCCATGCCTCCGACCCCAAGGAAGAGATCACCTTCCGCCTCAATGCCATCAACACCGAGGAACAGTCCCTCAACGGCTACCGCGACCAGGCCCTGGAGAACCAGCGCCGCCTGGATTACCTGCAGAAGAACCTGAGCGCCGCACGCAAGGCCGGCATCACCGACTACACCTTCCCCTTCGCCTTCGCCAACACCGTGGACAACGTTGCCTACGAAGACCGCGAGATCAAGCAACTGGGCGAACAACTGACCAATCTGGTCAGCCAGTACGGCACCACCGCCGACACCTACCGCGCCGACAGCGTGCCGATGCAGCAGCAGCGCGAGCAGATCGTGCGGGCCCGGGCGCAGTTCCTCAAAGTGGTGGAAAACCGTGTTCGCGAGCGCAGCAGCGACCTGCAGATCACCCAATCGGTGATCGCGCAGAAAACCGCGCGCATCAACGACTACAAGGCCCGAGTCCGCGACCTGCAGGAAGTGCTGAGCAAGCTGCGCCAACTGGACACTGAAATCGACGCCTTGCACAAAGCCTTCTTCACCTACACCCAGCGCTACGAAGAGAGCCGCGGCGAGCGCCTGATCAGTGGCGAGCTGTCCAACGCCCGGGTGCTCAGCCAGCCTTACGAACCCAGCGAAGCGGCCTTTCCCAAGCCGATGCTGATCATTCCCCTGGGCCTGCTCACCGGCCTGCTGCTGGCGATTGCCCTGGGTTATGTCTACGAGTTCTTCGATCACCGCTTCAAGCACCCGGCCCAGGTCAGTGATCACCTTGGCCTGCCGGTGCTGATGGTGCTCAACGCGGTTGAAGAGCAACAGGTCAATCCCTATCCACGCTGGACCTGGCGCTGGGCCTGGTATTGGGCCAAACAGTGAACGACCTGAGCCTGGCCGCACAGCCTATCGTGCACCTGATCCACAGCGGCGGCTTCTATGGCGCCGAACGCATGCTGCTGGATCATTGCCGGATCACTCCGGGACAGCATCGGGTGGTGTTCATCAATGCCCCGCAGAGCTTGCTGCAGCGGTTCAACGAGGCCGGAGTGCCCAGCCATAACTGCCACTGCTTGAAGGCGCTGCTGGCCCATCTGCGGCAGCAGCCCGGCCTGCTCAACGCCCACAACTTCAAGGCCCAGGTGTTCGCCTGGGTCTGTGCCCGGCGCCTGCAACTGCCCCTGGTGCTGACCCAGCACGGCTTCACGCCGCGCAGCCTGAAACAGAAGCTCTACACCTGGATCAGCCTGCGCCTGTGCCGCAGCCCTCAGGTGCGCCGGGTGGCCTGTGTGGCCCAAAGCATTGCCCAGTTGCACCGCCAGGCCGGCGTGGCCGAGGGCAAGCTGCGGGTCATTCCCAACGGCCTGCCCGAGCCCAAGCGGGTGCTGCCGGTGAACCAGGATGGGCCGCCGCTGCGGGAGGCCGAAATACGCCGCGACGAGATGGAGCCGATGGTGGGCTTCGTCGGACGCCTGAGCGCGGAAAAGGGCCCGGACCTGTTTCTCGACGCACTGATCAGCCTGTGCCGGCAGCGCCCCACGCTCAAGGCGGTGTTGCTCGGTGATGGCGAACAGAACCAGGCCCTGCGCCAGCGCATCGACGCTGCCGGGCTGTCGCTGCGGATTCTGTTGCCCGGTTACCAGCAGGACATGCAGCCCTGGCTCAAGCGCTTGAATGTGCTGGTGCTCAGTTCGCGCACCGAAGGCACGCCGATGATCCTGCTGGAAGCCATGCAGGCCGGCACCCCGGTGGTGGCCTTTGCCGTGGGCGGCATTCCCGATGTCCTGCAACACCGGCAGAACGGCTTGCTGGCCAAGCCCCTGGACAGCGTTGACCTGGAGCGGCGCATCGGCCAATTGCTGGATCAGCCGGCCCTGGCCGAGGAACTGGCCCAGGCCGCCCGCGTCACCCAGCGCAAGCACTATCACCTGCCCACCCTGGCCCGCAGTTGGGATGAGCTGTATCGCCTGGCCAGGGAGAGCACCCCGGTATGATCGCCGCCCCGTTTCTCGGCCTCCTGCTGGGCCTGGCCAGCCTGCTGCTGCTCGCCAGCCCCTGGCCGTTTCTGGCGCCGCTGGTGGTGGTCGGGCTGGTGGGCCTGGCCCTGCTCTATCGCCGCCCGGGCTGGGGCCTGCTGGGCATCTGCGCCCTGGTGCCCTTCGAGGGCCTGTTCAAGGACAGCGCGTTCTCCGGGGCCAAGCTACTGGGGGCCTCGCTGATCCTGATCATGCTGTTCAAGCTGCTGTTGCGGCACATCCCCGATACCCGCCTGCGCAGCAACCTGTGGCGGGCCCTGGGGCCGTTCCTGCTGTGCCTGCTGCTGAGCCTGATGTACAGCGAGAACCTGCTGGTGTCCCTGGACAGCCTGCGGGAGCTGGCCGTGGGCCTGGTGCTGTTCTTCGTCACCTTGCTGATCGCCCGGGAAACCAACCTGCTGATGCTCTGCCGCCTGCTGGCGGTCAGCGTGGCCATCACCTGCGTGATCGCGCTGATCTCCGCCAAGTATCAGGTCGGCGGCCGGGCCATCGGCCTGCTGCAGGACGCCAACTACTTCGCCCTGCTGATCGCCATGGCGGTGCCGCCGGCGATCCTCCTCGCCCTGCGCTCGCCCCACTGGCCGGGGCGGCTGTTCTGGGTCGGCATCAGCCTGACCCTGATGGCCGGGATGACCAAGACCGACTCGCGCTCCGGCCTGTTGGTGGTGCTGTTCACCATCGCCATTGGCCTGTGGCACTACCGCGACCGGCTCAAGGGCCTGCGGCCCAAGCACCTGGGGTTCGCCATGTTCGCCGTGGCGATCGTCGTGCCCCTGGGCATCGCCGTGCTGCCAGCCGAATACGTGGCGCGAATTCAGTCCCTGAGCATGCTCAAGTCCGGCGCGCATTCGGCGGACACCTCCCTGGGCCGACGGACTTCCTACCTGGTGGTGGGCGGCCAGATGATCCGCGAGAACCCGCTGCTGGGCTCGGGCCTGGGCACCTTCCCGATTCATTACGCGCAGACCGGCTTCGCCAGCAGCTTCTCGGAAAACATGAACGAGCCCGACCTGTTCCGCCGGGCCCACAACACCTACCTGGAACTGTTCAGCGAACTGGGCATTCCCGGCGGCTTGAGCTTCGTGGTGCTGATGCTCATGGGCCTGCGCAACTTCGAGCGGGCGCGCCAGGGCTTCCTCGCCCGGGGCCAGCGTGAACAGGCGGACATCGCCACCCACCTGGGCCTGAGCCTGTTGGCCATGGCGCTGTTCCTGCTGTTTCTCAGCGCGCCGAACCACAAGTACCTGTGGATCTTCCTGGCCCTGTCCAGCGTGCTACGGCTCGAAGCCGAAGAAGATCCGGCGCCCACCTCATAAATGCAAACCTGGCCAAGGGAGGCAAAGATGCAAAGGATCAGCGTGATCGTGCCCATGTACAACGAGGCACGTCACATCACCCGGACCCTGGACAGCGTGATCCTCGCCGCCCGGGTCGCAGCCATCGACTACGAGTTGATCGTGGTGGACAACGGCTCCACCGACCAGGGGCCGCAACGGGCCCGTGAGCTGGGGGCGCGAGTGCTGCTGTGCCCGGGCCTGGGCATCGGCGCCTTGCGCAATCGCGGCGCCGCCGTGGCCACTGGCGATTGCCTGGCGTTTCTCGACGCCGACATCGAGGTGCCCGGCAACTGGCTGCAACTCTGGCAGCAGGCCCTGGCGGACAACCGCGCCGAGGTCTTTGCCCTGGACTGCGCCGCCCCGGACTGCGCGCCCTGGTTCGCCCGGGCCTGGCAGCGCCGCAGCCTGGCGGGCAGTCAGCCGGCGCGCCTGCTGCATTGGATGCCAACCCCCAACCTGTGCCTGAAACGGGTCTGGTTCGAGCGGGTCGGCGGCTTCGACGAACACTTGCGCACCGGCGAAGACAAGGACTTCGGTCTGCGGCTGCACGCTGCCGGAGCCCGCCAGTTGAGCCTGTCTGAGCCCCAGGTGCTGCATTGGGGCTTTGAAGGCAGCTGGGGCGAATGGGCCGGCAAGGAGCGCTGGCGCCAGGGCAGCCACCTGCAGCTGCTCAAGGGGGGCGGCCTCAACCTGCGTCTGTTGCGCTTTCCCCTGCTGTGCCTGGCCTGCGCCTTGCTGAGCCTGCTGGCGCTGTTCGGCCTGCTGCTGGGCCAGCCGGGCGGCGCCGCGCTATGCCTGCTGCTGGGTTCCCTGGCGCCCCTGGTCCTGGCCCTGCGCCAGGGGCTGCGCCAGCGCGATCTGCTGTTTGTCCTGCAACTCTGGCTGCTGCATTGGGTGCGCTTGCACCTGGGCGCCGTGGCCCTGGTGCAGGGTCTGTTCAACCGTTCTGTCGTGAGACCTGACCGTGGCTAAAACTATTTTCTGGCTGTGCCTGTTACTGCCCTTCTATGCCTGGATCGGTTATCCCCTGCTGCTGGCCCTGCTCAGCCTGTTCGTGCGGCCGCGCCCACTGCAGACGGGTGAGCCGCTGTCGGTCAGCGTGATCATCGCCGCCCACAACGAAGGCCCGCACATCGAGCACAAGCTGCGCACCTTGCTGCAGCAGGACTACCCGGCCACGGACCTGCAGATCATCCTCGCCAGCGACGGTTCCAGCGACGATACCGTGGCCACCGCCCTGGCGGTGCGCGACTCGCGGGTGCTGGTCCTGGACCTGCCCCGGGTGGGCAAGGCCGGGGCCCTGAACGCCGCAGTGGAACTGGCGCGCAACGACATCCTGGTGTTCACCGACGCCGACAACCAATGGTCCGGCGACACCCTGGGCAAGCTCCTGGCGCCCCTGGCCGACCCACAGGTCGGCGCCTGCGGCGGGCACATGATCATCCCCGACCCGGGGCACAACCTGAGCCTGGGCGACAGCCTGTACCGGCACTACGAAGCCTGGTTGCGCCAGGCCGAGAACCGCACCGGCTGCATGGTGTCCGCCGACGGCGCGCTGCTGGCCCTGCGCCGCGAGCTGTTCCAGCACATTCCCGCCGAGGTCAACGATGACTTCTTCATCAGCACCTGCGCCCCGGTGGCCGGCAAGCGCATCGTCTATGTGGAGGAGGCCCAGGTCCTGGACCAGGGCGTGGACGAAGCCGGCAAGCAATATCGCCGGCGCCTGCGGGTCACGGTCGGCGGCCTGCAGAGCCTGGCTCAGCGCCGCGAGCTGATGAACCCCTTGCGCCACGGGGCCTACGCCATTGCCCTGATCAGCCACAAGCTGATCCGCCGCCTGGCCCCGGTGCTGTTGCTGCCATTGCTGTTGAGCAATCTGTGGCTGTGGAACGCCGGCGCTTTCTACAGCCTGGGCCTGGCGGCCCAACTGCTGGGTTACGCGGCCGGCGTGATGGGGCTGCTGGACAGTCGCGGGCGCCTGCCCAAGGTATTTCGTCTCGCCGGCTTCGTGCTGGTGACCCTGGCCGGCATGAGCATGGGCCTCTGGCAGTTTCTCCGCGGGCGGCGCTACGCCCTGTGGAACCCACAACAGAATCGCTGACATGGCCATCAAACAATCCTTCAAGCGCCTGCTGGGCAGCGCCTATCTGCACAGCTTCGGCCGTATCCGCCTGAGCGACGCCGGCGCGGTGCTGATGCTGCACCGGGTAGTGGCCGATTCCACGGACGCCAGCCTGCCCCATCGGGCGCCGCTGTGCGTCGGCCAGGGGCATTTCGAACACTTGCTGCGCTGGCTGCGTCGGCACTTCGACTGTGTGCCCTTGCAGCACCTGCTGGAGTTGCCTGCGGGCGACCGGCCCCGGGTGGCCCTGACCTTCGACGATGGCTGGCGGGACAATGCCGAGGTCGCCTATCCCCTGCTGGAGCGCTACGAGATGCCGGCGAGCATCTTCCTGTCCACGGACTTCATCGGCAAGCGCCAGGGTTTCTGGTGGGAGTCCATTGGTGAAACCCTGTGGCAACAGGCCGACAGCGCCGCCGCTCAACCGCTGTTGACACAGTTGCGGGCCCTGGCGCTGGCACCACCACCGGAGCTATTGCAACCCGGCGCCAGCCGCGCTCGCAGCGGCATCCTCGGGGGCTACCTGCAACAGCTCAAAGGCCTGCCGCCCCAGACCCTGCAAGCCCTGGCCGACAGTTGCCCCGACGACAGCGCGCCCCACAGCCTGGACTGGGCCCAGGTCCAGCGCCTGGAACGCTCGGCACTGGTGCGCTTTGGTCCCCATGGTGCCAGCCACGGCATTCTCACCCGGCTTGACGGCGCCGCGATGCGGGCCGATCTGCAGCGCTCCCACCACGCCTTGCAGGAGCACTGTCAGGCGCCGCTGGAGGTCTATTGCTACCCCAATGGCGATCACAATCCCGAGGTGCGCGCAGCGGTGGCCGAACTGGGTTATCGCTATGCCCTGGGCACCCGCCCGGGGCTGATCGAGGCCGATGGCAATCCGCTGCTGGCCCTGCCCCGCATCGATGTCAGCCACGCCAGCGCCGGACGCCCCGGGCTGCTGGCCTGGCGCCTGCTCCAGGGAGCCCGGGCATGAAGCGCGGCAGCTACCTCTGGCACCTGGCCCTGAGCATGGGCACCCGACTGGCGATGATCGGCCTGCGGCTGCTGCGCAACGTGTTGCTGGCGCGCCTGCTGGGCCCGGCGGATCGCGGCCTGTTCGCCCTGCTCAGCACCCTGCCGGACCTGATCGCGGCCCTGACCAGCGGCGGCCTCAATACCGCCGTCGGCTATGAAGCCGCCCGCCAACGCCCCATGGGACTGTTGCTGACTCAGGTGCTGGTCTACGGCTGCCTGCTGGCCAGCCTGCTGACGCTGGCCGGGCTGGCCCTGATGAACACCTGGGGCAGCCACTGGGAACTGAGCCTGCAACTGGGCGACCTGGCCTGGCTGTTGTTGCTGGCGGTGCCGATCACCGTGCTCAAGAGCGGTCTGTTGACCCTGCACAACGCGGACGGTCGGGTCGAAGCCTTCAATGCCCTGCGTCTGCTGGAATCCCTGGTGCCACTGCTGCTGTTCGTCGGGCTGTGGTGGATCTGGCGCGACCAGCCGCTGTCGGCGGCCCTGGTCAGCTGGCTGGGCGGCACCGTGCTGGTGGTGGTGGTCGGCTGGTGCTGGCTGCGCCGCTGGCATGACCTGCGCTTGCGCTGGCAGGCCGGTGAGCAGGGCAAGCTGCTGCGCTACAGCGCCCAGAGCCACCCGGGGGTGTTGTCGCAACAGTTGATGCTGCGCTCGGACTACCTGTTCATCGGCGCCCTGCTGGACCCCGTCGCCCTGGGCTGGTACGCCATGGCCAGCGCGGCCGCCGAACTGCTGCTGATCATTCCCGAGGCGGTGACCACGCCGCTGATGAAACGCCTGCTGCAACAAGGTTCCGGTATCGAAGAACTGACGGCCCTGGCCCTGCGCCTGACGGCCACGGTAATGCTTGGCGCCTGCCTGGGCATGGCGCTGATCGGCCAGTGGCTGATCGTCACCCTGTTCGGCGCCGCCTACGCCCCAGCCTACGACGCGCTGCTGGCCCTGCTGCCAGGGCTGTTCGGCCTGTGCTACGCCAGCATCCTGCGCCTGGACCTGCTGGGCAAACAGCGCCCCGGCAGCCTGTCGCTGCTGCTGGCCGGGGGCGCCCTGCTGAACCTGATCCTCAACGCGGTATTGATTGCGCCACTGGGCATCGTCGGCGCCGGCCTGGCCTCGTCGATGGCCTACCTGGCGGTGAGCCTGGTGATGCTCGGCCTGTACTGCCACCTCAGCGGCGTGGCCTGGTACCGCACCCTGATCCTGCTACCTGGAGACATTGTCTACGTGCGCCATCTACTGCGCCCTAAGGAAACGGCCTGATGAAACCCTGTTCCCTGCTCGCCCTGATGCTGATCGCGGCGGCCTCATCCCTGCACGCGGAGCCCATGCAATGGGGGGATATCCGCGACGGCAGCCTGTATCTGCAAGCCGACAGCGCCGACACCCTGCAACTGCGCTGGAGCCCGGCCTGGCAAAGCGACGCCAACCAGGAACAGCTGTACCTGCTGCAACCGGACGGCCAGTTGCTGCAACAGCTGGACATCCGCGCCGACCAACCTTACGGCCAGCGGGAGATCCAGCTGCCCGCCGCCCGCGGCGACTATCGCCTGCAAGTGCCGGGCTACAGCTTTCGCAACTTCAAGGTCGGCCACGACCGTTCGACCCTGGCCCAGTTCGAGCCGGCCAAGGTGCATTTCAGTGCCGATGTGCCCAGCGGCGTCGAGCTGTACTTTCGCGTGGCCGCCGGAGAGCAGGCGCAGCTGGCGGGCAAATACTACGGCGGGGTCAGCGTGCTTCAGGCCACGCGCCTGAGCGACGGCCAGCAGGTACGCCTGCCGTTGGTGGAGCACCCGCACTATGGGCAGTTCGACCAGAGCGCCTTGCCGGTGGCCCAGCAGGACGAAGTCTGGCGCCTGTCCCTGGGCGGCTCCGGCAAGGTGGCGTTCTGGCTCGACGGCACTGCCAACCTGTTCGCCCAGGACCTGCGTCAGCTGCACCCGCTGCAATGGACCCCGGCGCGGGTCGAGCTGCGCCTCAAACCCCAGGTGCGCGGTCCCAGCCCGCACCTGGGGATCGCCCTGCCCTATGCCGAACCACCGTCGTCGACCTTCGAACTGCTGCGCGCCCTGGGCCCGCAGGCTGCCAACTTCTACAGCTTCGTCGATGTGATCCAGCAAGAACCCCAGCGGGAAATCACCTTTCGCCGGCTGTACCGCGAAGACTTCAAGATCGAGCGCGACATCACCTTGCTGGCCGGCACCGGCCGCCGGGCCGTGCTGGACGCCGACAGCGCCACCCTGGCCGGGCTCGACGCCTGGCTGGCGGACAGCGTGCGGCTGGGCAACCAGGGCCTGCATTACCTGGCCTTTGCCGACGAACCCAACCTCAACTTCCCCAGCTACGCAGCGTTTGCCGCCTATTTTGCGCAAATGCTGGAACACACCAAGGCCAACTCCGACGCCCGCGCCGCCGGAGTGCGCATTGCCATGCCGGTGAGTTCACGACTGCTGGACGGTCCCTTTCGCATTGGCGCCGGGCAACGCCGGGGCATCGACTGGGCCCGGCAGTTGCTGGCCAAACACGGTGCCGACATCGATGCCCTGGCCTGGCACGAATGGATGGTCCGCGACCTGCTGGCCACCCGTCGCTATCGCACCAGCGTGCGCGCCGCCGCCGATCTGGTGGGCCTCGATGAGCAGGGCCGGCCACGCAAGGCGCTGTTGCTGAGCCAGACCAACATCTCCAGTGGCCCGGACCTGAGCCCCTATCAGCAGGACACCCACTACGCCGCGCTGTGGTGGACCTCGGTGGTGATCAACGCCTCCCAGGACGGTCTGCTGGACATGCTCAACTGGTTTCAGGCCGCCGACGAACCCGAATACCCCAAGGGCATGCTGTCCCAGCAGGATGCCCAGCGCTTCAGCCTGAAGCCGGTGGCCGTGGCCCAGCAGTTCATCCGGCAGCATTGGCTGGGCCAGGTCCAGGCCCTGGACAACCCCTCCTTTGAGGTGGATGCCCTGGCCCTGCGCGACGGTCAGCGCCACAGCCTGTTGGGGGTGGCCAAGACGCCGCGCACGCAAAACGTCGAACTGGGCGACGCCAGCATCTGCCAAGCGAACCCCACCCTCGAACTGCTGGGCGCCGATGGCCGCAGCCGTCACACCGAGCTGCACTGCAGCGATGGCCGGGCCAGCTTCCAAGTGCCCGGTGAAACCCTGTTTGCCTTGACCTGGAAAACCCTATGAGTCGCTTGACCGGCCTGCTGGCCAAAATCCGCCGCAAGGGCCTGCGGGGCAGCCTGCGGGTCTTTTCTGAACGCTTCTTCTATTACCACTGGGAGCTGCTGACCCTGGAGCGCTCCCTGGCCTTGCCGGTGCCCTGCCCCATCAACCCCAGCCGCTGGCCCCAGGTGCCCATTACCCGGGAGTTGCTGCCGGCCTTCGACAAGTACTTCAAGGCCCAGCTGCCGGCCATTCGCGGCCTGCTGGACAAGGGCAACCGGGGCAGCGCGCACCTGGACCCCGACGGCAACGTGATGATGATGGTCTGGGTCAGCGAGCGCGATTACTACGACGATCAGCTGTACCGCTGCTGGATGCGCATGCCGCCGGGCTGCCTGTATCAGTTCGCCGGTGAATGCGCGCCGCCGTTTCGCGGCTCGGGGGTGGTGATCCTGGCGCAGAAGATGCTCTGGGACGAGTACCGCGAGCGGGGCTTCAAAGCCACCCGGGCCCTGGTCAATGTGCGCAACGAGCCGGCGCTGAAGATGCACATGCGCCTGGGTTTCCAGGAAGTCGGCGAATCCCTGCACGTCTACTGCCTGCTGCGCTGCCTGCATTTCCACCGGCGTCGCCCTTATCACCAGACGCGCCTGCATCACTTGCGCCGGGGTCGCCTGGCCGAGTCACCGGCCCCAGCCACTGAAATAGACAAGGAGCGGACGTGAACCTGCGTTGGCAATGGTGCACCAGCCTGAGTGCCCAGGATTTCCCCGTAAAGGCCTATGAACAGCTGCGACAAACCGTCGAGCAGGCCACGCCGTTCAATCGTTTGAGCTGGTTGCGAGGCGCCGAACAGGCACTGCAGGATCAGCAGCTGCAGATTCTGCTGGGCTGGCAGGACCAGCGCCTGCTGCTGTGCCTGCCGCTGATCCGCGGCCGCGAATCCAGGGCCGGGCTGACCCTGCAGGTGGTCCGCCACCTGGGCCATCCCTTGAGCGACCGCCTAGCGCTGCTGGTGGCCGCTCAAGCACAAGACGCCATGCCCGCGGCCCTGCGGGAAATCCGCCGGCAACTGCCCCATGACCTGCTGCAATTCCATGAACTGGTGGATGCCGCCCCCCTGCTGGCGCCCTGGCGCCGGGCAAGCGGGTACAGCGAACAGTCCCTGAGCTGCCGCGCGCCAGAACACCTGATCGTCCCCAGCGACCAGGAAGAAGCCAGCGGCACCCTGCGTTACGAGCTGCGCCGGGCCAAAAAGCGCTGTGCGGAGATTGACGCCCGGGTGATCCGCGTGACGCCCCAGGCCGACGGTATCGATGCGGTACTGGACATGCTCCGCGAGGTGGAACAAGCCAGCTGGAAAGGCGCCGACGGCCTGGGGATCTTCTCTGGAGCACAACGCCAACAGTGGATGCACACGGCGTTGCATGGCCTGGCGGCCGAGGGTTGCGTGCGGGTGGTGATGCTGGAACACCAGGGCCGCTGCATCAGCTATCGCCTGGGCCTGCTGGAGCGCGGTCGCCTGTATGACTACAACATCGCCTTCCTCGCCGACTACGCCAACCTGGGCAGTGGCCGCCTGCTGCTGGACGAATGGATTCGCTGGGGCCTGGAGGAAGGCTGGCAGTGGGTGGACGCCTCCAGGGTCAGCCTCAGCCGCTCCAGCCATCAGTTGCATGAACGCATGAGCGGCCTGGTGGAGCACCAGCGCTGGAGCTTCTACTCCTGGCGTCCCCGGGGCCTGCTGGCCGGTGTTGCCGAGCGCCTCTGGCAACAGCTCAAACCTCATCTCAAGGCCTGGCGCGAGCGCCGCCAGACCACCACCGCACAAGGGGCTCGCCCATGAAACACACCCCGGCCGTCACCCGAGCGCAGCGGGTCATCGTCAACGCCGACGACTTCGGCCTCGACCTGGACTACAACCAACTGACCCTGCGTGCCTTCCAACGCGGGGTGATCAGCTCCGCCACCCTGATGGCCAACATGCCGGCCTTCGAGGATGCCTGTCGCTTGAGCCACGAGCACGCCTTGCTAGGACGCATAGGCCTGCATTTCAACCTCACCTACGGCGCGCCCCTGAGCCAGGGCATCCGCAGCCAGGCACTGTTCTGCAATGCCCAGGGGCAGTTCGACCTGAACCTGCCGCGCTCCGTCCTGCGCCTGCCGCCGGCAGCCGCCGAGGCCGTGTGGCAGGAACTGGCGGCGCAATGGCAGCGCTGTGTCGACCAGGGGCTGCGGCCCAGTCATATCGACTCCCACCAGCACGTGCACAATCTATGGCCGGTGGCGGCCATCGTTGCCCGCTTCGCCGCCCGCCAAGGGGTGCCGGTGCGCCTGGCGCGCAATGTCGGCGGCAATATCGGCCCCCTCAAGCGCCTGTTCAAAAGTGCGTTGAACCGGCGCATTGGCTGGCTCGCGGGACGCTGGGTGAACACGGTGTGTACGCCGAAGGATCTGCTGGACGGCTTCATCCCCGAGGGGGTGGTCGAAGTGGTGGCCCACCCGACGCAGTTGGCCGACGGCGATTTTGGCGACGATTACCTGCCCCCGGAACAATCCCTGGAGCAACTGTTGAACCGCGCCTTGCCCAGTCATCAGCGGATTGCCTACAGCGAACTGTGAAAGCGGACCGGGCGTGACCCGGGAGCATTCGGTCGCTGGATCGTATATGGGACGGGAACTAAATATTTCAAAATCTATCAATGATCTCTTAATGATAGATTAATCCTAAATCAGCACTCTGTTCCGGAGCGCACTGGCCCGCAACGCTTTCAGGGCTTCGTGCAGCGGGTTCAGTCCCCAGACTGAACCGTCATTGCCTGTAATGGAGAACCAGTATGAACACACACAAGCGCTTTGCCCTGGCCGCCCTGGCCCTGTGCGGATTCAGCGGCCTGGCCCAGGCCTCGGATGTCAATGTCGAGGTGGTGCCCTATGAGTACGGCATGCGCCTGGACGTCGCCAAGGTCATCTCCATGACCGAGCCGCCGACCAGCCGCTGTGAAGTCGTGACCGCCAATATGCGCTACATCAACAAGGCTGGAGAACTGGCGGAAATCTCCTACCAGAAGCACGCCCATGCCTGCATGTACGAAAACTGATGCGCCGTGCCCTAGCCAGAGCGGCCCGCGCTGGTGAGCGTTGTCAGGGGACCGCGCTCAATGGGCCCTGCGCTTGAGTCCAGACAGCCCGCCCGGGGCATTGGCCAGGTCGTAGCGCAGTTCGGCGATCAGTTCGTTGATTTCCCGGCAGCCATTGAGCTGCGCAGCGTCGATACCGCTGACCACCAGCTCGACCCGGTCGGTTTCATGGTCACCATAGACCTTGACCGTCATCGACAGGTCCGGGCTCAGGGTGCATTGGCAGCGTTTGGGCAGAAAGCTGCTCTCAATGATGTTGCGCAGTTCCAGGGCAGATAAAAACATGCTGACGCTCTCCTTTTATTCAACACGACCAATGATTGGGCGAATGCCTGCTGGCCGCGACGTCCATGTTCGCTAGCGATTCTGGCTCAGGTCCGTTTTGTCCTGACAGACGGAGCCAGACTACAGAGTAAGCGGCTTTGGCGACCTTGCTAAATTCGATTTCGCTCTCAGTACCAGGGGTTTTGACTTTAACGCCGGGAATGGCAGGCGGTTGCGCTGTTGGTTTGCCGCCCCGCAGAATGCCCGGGTCGTTGTGCCAGCCTTGCTCAACAGCGTGGCCCGCTCGAAGAGTCACACCTGATACAAGGCTGATCCTTGCCCTCGCCCGGAGTTCCCTCCTTGATTACCTGCCATGTCAAATACGTGATCGATCCCTACCAACTGGCCGAGTTCGAAGCCTATTCCAAAGCCTGGATCGCTGTGGTCAGGCGTTTGGGCGGCACCCATCATGGCTATTTCCTGCCCTCGGAAGGGGCCAGCAACATTGCCTATTGCCTGTTCAGCTTCCCGTCCCTGGCCGATTACGAAGCCTACCGCCAGAGCGCTCTGAGCGATCCGGACAGCGTGGCCCTGGTGGCGTCGGTGATGAAGAAAAAATTCATCCTCAGTTACGAGCGCAGCTTCCTGCGCCCGCTGCTCTCCTAAGAACCTGCCGGGCAGTGTTCCGCTTGCCGGCGAAGAGGCCTGAAAGGCGGGTGCCGCCCTAGCCGGCATCTTCGTTGGCAAGCTCGCGTCTACATCGGCAGGCTGCTCAAGGCGGCGCGTTCGACGACGTGGCGCAGGCTGTCGAAATTGATGTTGGCGCCGGAGTCGATGGCCACCAGGGTCTGGCCGCTGCTGCCGCTGCGGGCTACGTATTCCTTGATCCCGGCCACCGCCAGGGCGCCCGACGGCTCGGTGATGGAGCGGGTGTCGTCGTAGATGTCCTTGATCGCGGCGCACAACTGGTCGTTGCTGACGCTGATCACCTGATCCACGTGATGGCGGCAGATCTGGAAGCCATGCTCGCCGATCTGCGCCACTGCAACGCCGTCGGCAAAGGTCCCGACCCGGGGCAATACCACCCGTTCCCCCGCGGCGAGCGCCTGTTGCAGGCAATTGGAATGCTCGGATTCGACACCCACGATACGGATCTCCGGCCGCAGGTATTTGACGTAGGCAGCGATCCCGGCGATCAACCCACCACCGCCCACCGGGACGAAGATCGCGTCCAGCGCCCCCTGTTGCTGGCGCAGGATCTCCATGGCCACGGTGCCTTGGCCGGCAATCACATGGGGGTCATCGAAAGGTGAAATAAAGGTGCCCCCAGTGCGCTGGGCCAGGCTCAGGGCGTGGGCCAGGGCAAAGGGAAAGCTTTCGCCATGCAGGATCGCCTCGGCGCCACGACTGCTTACGCCCAATACCTTGAGCTCAGGAGTGCTGTCGGGCATGACGATGCTGGCCTTGATCCCCAGCTCCCGCGCGGCCAGGGCCACCCCCTGGGCATGATTGCCGGCGGACGCGGTGACCACCCCGCGCTGCCTTTGCTCGGCGGTGAGCTGGGCCAGACGGTTATAGGCGCCGCGGATCTTGAAGGAAAAGGTCGGCTGCAGGTCTTCGCGCTTGAGCAGGATCTGGTTGCCCAGCCGCTGCGACAAGGCGGGCGCCGCCTGCAGCGGCGTGCAGATCGCCAGGTCGTAGACCGGCGCGGCGAGGATCATCTTCACATAGCGTTCCAGCAGGGCCATGTCGGCGCTGGGCTGGGGCGTGCTGGCAAGACGGCTGGGGCAATGCATGATGGATCTCCTGGCTGTGTTCGGAGCCCGGGAGACAGAGAGAAAAAACCCGCCTCCAGGGCGGGTTGGGTGCAGTCGTCAGCAAGCCCGCCAATCAGGAATGGCGGTAATAATGCTTGGCTGGGAACGATTGGCAGAAAAAGTCATGGACCGGAAACTAACCGCGCCAGCCCCTGGCGGTCAACGCATTTCTGCGAGGCTCACGCACAGCAACACCGCTCCCCCACCTGCTCCCCGCTTGCGGCTGACTATACGAAACATATACGATTCATATATTCCCTCAAGAGAGCCCCCTATCCACATGGGTATCGTCAAAATCTCCGATGAACTGCACCAGCAGATCCGCGTCGCCAGTGCCGCCATGGACCGCTCGATCAACGCCCAGGCCGAATTCTGGATCAAGATCGGTCTCTTGGCCGAGCTCAACCCACACCTGGCCTATAACGACCTGATCAACAAACTGCTGCTGAACAAACCCGACCTGCTCAGGGGGCGCCCATGACCCAGGCCCTGATCAAGACCCCGGAACAACTGGCACTGATGCGCGAATCCGGGCGCCTGCTAGCCCAGGTGTTCGACTTTCTCGACGGTTTTGTCGCCGCCGGCCTGTCCACCCTGGAGCTGGACAGCGCGGTGGAACATTTCATCCGCCATGAGCTCAAGGCACGCCCGGCGAGCAAGGGTCAGTACAACTACCCCTACTGCATCAACACCTCGATCAACGAAGTGGTGTGCCACGGCATGCCGCACCCCAAGGCGGTGCTCAAGGACGGGGATATCGTCAACATCGACATCACCCTGGAGAAGCACGGCTACATCGCCGACGCCAGCAAGATGTACCTGATCGGCCAGGTCGGCCCCAAGGCTCAACGCCTGGTCGACACCACCTTCGAGGCCATGTGGGCGGCGATCAAGGTGGTGCGCCCGGGCGCTCGCCTCGGCGACATCGGTCATGCCATCCAGTCTCACGCCGAAGCCAGGGGTTACAGCGTGGTCCGCGAATACTGCGGCCACGGCATTGGCCGGCAGATGCACGAAGAACCGCAGATCCTGCACTTCGGCCGCCCTGGCACCGGCCTGGAACTGCGCGAAGGCATGGTCTTCACCATCGAACCCATGCTCAACCAGGGCAGTGCCCGGGTCCGCGGGCTCAAGGACGGCTGGACCGTGGTCACCCGCGACCATGGCCTTTCCGCCCAGTGGGAACACACGGTGGCGGTGACCCGCGACGGTTTCGAAGTGCTGACCCTGCAAGCGTCTTAAGGCTCACATGACCTTGTCGCCATGGCCGGTGAGCCGGCGCAGCCCCAGGGACATGGCCCCAGCGGCCAGCAACATGGCCAGCAGCAACAGCGAGTACGCGATCCACCACGGCGTGCCTGCGGTCATCATGCTGAATTCGGACATGCCGCCGATGCTGGCAATCAGGTTGAGCGGCAGGAACACCACGTTGATCAGGGTCAGTTTGCGCAGCAACTGGTTGGTGCTGTTGTTCATCAGATTGCCCCGGGCATCCATCAGCCCGGCGAACACCGTGGAGTAGATCTCCGCCTGCTTGTAACACTGGTTGTTCTCGATGATCAGGTCGTCGATCAGGCCGATGGCCTGGCTGCCGAACTGCTCCTTCTCGGCGTGGTTGCGCAGGCGGGTCAGCAGCGCGCCGTTGCTGTGCAAGGCATTGAGGTAATAGATCAGGCTCTCGCTGAGATTGAACATCTGCATCAGGTGGCGGTTTTCCATCGAGCTGTTGAACTTGTGCTGCAGCTCCCGGGCCACCAGCTTGATCACCTTGAGGTGGCCCAGGTAGTGATGGATGTTGTTGAACAGCAGGTCCAGCAGCACATCCAGCGGGCTGTGCAGGTTGTGCCGCGCCCCCAGCCCCTGGAGCGGCGTATCGTCGGGAGCGATCACCAGCAACCGGTCCGCAGAAAACAGCAGGCCGCAGGACGACACCTCGAAGGACAGGCTACCGCCGCCGGAATAGTTTTCCGGGCGCTTCCAGATCAGGAACAGGTAATCGGGATGAAACTCGATGCGCGACACCTCGTCCGGGTCCAGCGCCGAGGCCAGGGCGTGCTCATCGAGCTTGAAGGCACTGTGCAGCAAATCACGCTCTGCCAGGTCCGGGTTGCTGAACAGCATGACCTGGGCATCCAGTTCCGGGACGGCTTGCAGGCCGCCATGGGCCAGTCGATAGCTGTGGATCATCGCCGCCTCACCAGGCCTGGCCGCGACGCTTGAGCTCCAGGCGGCGCACGAACTCTTCCAGTACCAGGGAATACAGGTCGTCCTGCAGGTAGGCGTCCTCGATACCGGCGTCGAGATTGGGGTTGTCGTTGACCTCGATCACCACCACCTTGTCGCCGGACTGCTTGAGATCGACCCCGTACAGACCGTCGCCGATCAGGTTGGCCGTCTTCACAGCCAGCTCCACCACGGCCCGCGGCGCCTCGTGTACCGCCAGGGTGCGGCACTCGCCGTTGATGTCCTGGCCCTTGGCCTTGTGGTTGTAGATCTGCCAGTGGCCCTTGGACATGAAGTACTGGCAGGCAAAGATCGGCTTGCGGTTGAGCACGCCAATGCGCCAGTCGTACTCGGTGTAGAAGAACTCCTGGGCCAGCAGCAGCACCGAGTGCTCGAACAGTTCGGCGGTGGCCGCCAGCAAGGCCTGTTGGCTCTCGACCTTGATCACGCCTCGCGAGAAACAGCCATCGGGAATCTTCAGCACCAGGGGAAAGCCCAGGCGTTCGCCGACCCGTTCGAAGTCTTCCGGTCGCTCCTTGTAGAGGATCTCGGTGGCGGGCATCCCCAACTGATGGCCCTTGAGCAGGTCAGTGAGGTAGACCTTGTTGGTGCAGCGCAGGATCGAGGTGGGGTCATCCATCACCACCAGCCCTTCACTCTCGGCCTTCTTGGCAAAACGATAGGTGTGGTTGTCGACGCTGGTGGTTTCGCGAATCAGCAACGCATCGTATTCGGCAAGACGGGAGTAATCCTTCTTCTCGATCAACTCCACATCGATGCCCAGCCCCTTGCCAACCCGGATGAAGCTTTCCAGCGCCCGGGCATTGGAAGGCGGCAGGACTTCTTGGGGATCGTGAAGTATCGCCAGGTCATAACGGGCCAACTGCCTTGAGCGTGGAATACGCCAGACCTTGCGACTGAAACTGTCCAGAGAGTTGGCGAACTGATCTTCCTGATCCTCTCGCAACTTATGCAAGGCCCCGGACTTCACGCCTTCGATACGCCATGTGTTAGTTCGTTTGAAATCAACTAACAAGATCGGACACGGAAACAGCTCGAACAACTGACGAGCCAGTTCCTGCAAGGGCTCGATATGGGTCCGGCCAAAATACAGCGTCAGGGTAAAACCTTCGGTATCACTGTAGAGGTGATTGCTCAGGGCTTTTTCCAGGGCCTTGTCCAGGTCGTCCAGGGCCAATCCATAGAGGGCCTTGCGGGTCAGTTCACTGATGGTCCGTACCGATGGAATCACCCGGTGGCCGCGGGCTTCAGCCAGCAGCGAGCAGTAGTAGCCGTGTCCCAGGTACTTGTAGCTGCGGCACAGGTTGATCACCTGAACCCGTTTTCCCGGAGCACGTTCGCGGCTCTGCTCGAGGTACTCCTGGGCCGTGAGAATATCTTCACTGGGAAAGTAGGAAGCCCAGTCTTCCTTGCGTTCGACAATGATAATCACCTGACTTGAAGCTTTATCCCCAGGGGAAAAATAACTTGCCGAAGTGATTGTCGCCGGCAAACTTTGCTCGGATACTTCTCGCCAATGACCTTGTACCGCTGACATAAAGTTCGCTCTCGCTTAAGAACCTGACCCTTTCTATTAAGCACGAACTTTTTTCGAAGTCTCGTTTCGTTACGCAACTTTTACGGCGGTTATATGGATCTTGTCTTTCGCACTGCAACCCCCGACGATCTGCCGGCGCTGGTGGCCCTGGAACAGCAATGTTTCACCAGCGACCGGCTGACTCCACGCAGCTTCCAATGGATGATCAGCCGCGCCCACGGGCAACTGCTGGTGGCCGAGCATCAAGCGCGATTGCTGGGCTATGCCGTGGTGCTGTTTCATCGCGGCACCTCGCTGGCGCGGCTGTATTCCATCGCCATTGCCGAAGACGCCCGGGGCCTTGGCCTGGGCCGGCGCCTGCTGCAACGGATCGAGGCCTGTGCCCTGGAACACGACTGCGCCTATCTGCGCCTGGAAGTGCGCACCGACAACCCGGCCGCGATTGCCCTGTACGAACGCCATGGCTACCGGCGTTTTGCCCGCATCCACGACTACTACGAAGACCACGCCGACGCTTTGCGCCTGGAGAAACGCATTCTCCAGCACCGTGAGACCCGCAGCATCCGCGTGCCCTACTACCAGCAGACCACCGACTTCACCTGCGGTCCGGCCTGCTTGCTGATGGCCATGGCCGCCCTGCAGCCATCGCGGCCCCTGGAGCGCCGAGAGGAACTGCAGATCTGGCGTGAAGCCACCACCGTATTCATGACCGCCGGCCATGGCGGCTGCAGCCCCCAGGGCCTGGCGCTGTCCGCCTGGCGCCGCGGCTTTGCCGTGCGCCTGCAGGTCAACAGCGCCGGGCCATTGTTCCTCAGCGGCGTGCGCGACGAGCATAAAAAGGACGTCATGCGCCTGGTCCACGACGAGTTCTGCAAGGAGCTGGATGCCAGCGATGTGCAACAGGTACTGGGTGGCCCTCTGGACCTGCCGAGGTTACTGAGTGCGGGCGGCCAGCCCCTGGTGCTGATCAGCAGCTATCGCCTGACCCGCTCCAAGGCGCCCCATTGGGTGATAGTCACCGATTGCGACGAGGACTTCGTCTACCTGCATGACCCGGATGTCGACCATAGCCAGCATCGCCAACCGATGGACTGCCAGCACCTGCCGGTCAGCCACAGCGAGTTCGACAAAATGTGCAGCTTCGGCAGCAGCAAACTGCGGGCCGCCGTCATCCTCTCCACGCGCGCCCAAGCGTAGGAGCCGGCTTGCCGGCGCAGCGGCCCTGCCCTCGCCGCCCCTTGGTTGGCGAGCCCGCTACAGCAGCGAGCTGGCTCGGGGATGGGGATGGCGCGGATTATTCCAGGCCAACCTTGTACAGGCCGCCCTGATCCTCGTCGGTGAGGATGTAGAGATAACCGTCCGGGCCCTGGCGCACGTCACGGATACGCGCATTGAGGTCGCCCAGCAGGCGCTCTTCATGGGTGACACGGTCGCCATCAAATTGCAGGCGGATCAGTTCACGGCTGGCCAGGGCGCCGATAAACAGGTTGTGCTGCCAGGGTTTGAAGCGATCACCGTCATAGAACGCCATGCCGCTGATGCCGGGTGACTTCTCCCAGACATGATGAGGCCCCACGGTGCCTGGCGCTGTCTGGCCGCCGGCCTCGGGAATCGGTTGGCCGGAGTAGTTGACCCCGTGAGTCGCCAGAGGCCAGCCGTAGTTCTTGGCCCGTTCGATGAGGTTGATCTCGTCACCGCCCTTGGGTCCGTGCTCGTTCTCCCACAAGGTGCCGCTCCAGGGGTTGAGCGTCGCGCCCTGTGGATTGCGGTGGCCGTAGCTCCAGATCTCCGGACGCACCCCGGGCTGGCCGACAAAGGGGTTGTCGTCCGGCACCCGGCCATCGGCGTACAGGCGCACGATCTTGCCCTGGAGTTTGTCCAGGTCCTGGGCGGTGGCCCGGTTGTTGTTCTCGCCCAGGGTGATGAACAAGTAGCCGTCGCGGTCGAACACCAGGCGAGAACCGAAGTGGTTGCCGGTGGACAGCTTCGGCTCCTGGCGGAAGATCACCTTGAAGTCCTTGAGCCCGCTCAGGTCGTCGGCCAATCGGCCCCGGCCGACCGCAGTGCCGGCTGTGCCGTTCTCGCCACCGCCTTCGGCGTAGGACAGATACACCAGGCGGTCCTGCTTGAAGTCCGGCGACAGCACCACGTCCAGCAAGCCGCCCTGGCCATTGGCCCAGACCTTGGGCACCCCGTTCAAGGGGGCCGAAAGCTTGCCGTCCGGGCTCACCAGCCGCAGGCTGCCGGGACGCTCGGTGACCAGCATGCCTTGGCGATCCGGCAGGAAGGCCAGGGCCCAGGGGTGGTTCAAACCTTGCACCAGCGGCGTCAGGCTCAGAGTGCCCTGCTCGCTGGGAAACGACTGTTCGCCCGCCGCCGAGACCGGCAACGCGCTGCCCAGCAGGACGCTGGCGCACAAGGTGGCGAAAAGGGTTTTACGCAACATGCTCGCTTCCTTCTGTGGATCAAGAAATTCCTTCGCGCCCCCAGGCAGGCGGCGCCGACAACGCAGTACACCGGCATCTTAGCGCCGGTTGTTCGGATCGTTGGCTCGGGGGCTTTGCACTCGGGGATCGGGGTTGGGGCGCTGCACGCCGCCCCGGGGATAACCGTTGCCGATACCACCGTTCTCCAGGGTGGGCCGCCGGACGCTGGGGGCGGTGCTAGGGCCGCGCACAGGCGGGCTGATGGGCTGGGTGCCCTGCATGCTGTTGGGATTGGCCCGGCGAATGGGGTTGCTGTAGGGATCGTTGTTGCCGCTGTTGGGCAGGTTCTGCGCCAGCAGCAGAGTGCTGGGCAAGTGCGGGGACGGGAGCGGTTCAGGAGCGGCGGCCCAGACGGCGCCACTGGCCCAACTCAGCGCGATGAATGCGGCAAACCTGCGAGCCAGACTGTTCATGACAAGCCTCCTGAAGAGCGACAAGGTATCGAATACGATTCCACGCTACGCCCAGGGTTCGGCTTTGTTAATTAAATAATCCTGCAGAACATGTAACACCCGGTATCCGCGGCCCGCCATTGGCGGCGCCGCGTTACCGCTGTGCAGAAGGCGGATGGCCCATCAGATATAGATGAACAGCAACAGCAGTGCGGCGAAGATCGCCCACTTTTCCAGGTAGTAACGGGTGCGGTTGCGCTTCTTCAGTTCCTTGCCCCGCAGGCGGATCTTGTACAGCTTGTTGAAGGCACGGTTCAGGCCACCGGTCTTGTCCCCGGCATCGTTGGGCGAACCGGCAGCGGACATCACCGTGCGGCTGAACCAGCCGTTGAACGCCGCAGCCCAGCGATACTTCATCGGCCGCTCCACGTCGCAGAACAGAATGATGCGGTTCTGATCGGTGGTGTTTTCCGCGTAGTGGATGTAGGTCTCGTCGAACATTACCGCTTCGCCGTCGCGCCAGTGATAGCGCTCGCCATCGACCTCGATGTAGCAGCCTTCGTTGTTCGGCGTGGACAGCCCCAGATGGTAGCGATAGGAACCGGCATACGGATCGCGGTGACGCACCAGCTTGGAGCCCGGTGGCAGCTCGGCAAACATCGCTGCCTTGATCGAGCCGATGCTCTGCACCAGCTCGGTGGTGCGCGGGCACAGCTTCATCGCCGAAGGGTGGCTGTCGCCGTACCACTTCAGATAGAAGCGTTTCCAGCCGGTCTTGAAGAACGAGTTGAAACCCACATCGTTGTACTGATCCGAGCGCTTGATCTCACCGGCCTGCAACAGGTTCTGGCCCTCGGCACGAATCTCTTCCCAGTGTTCCTGCAGCTTGTTCATCTCGGGAAAGTCGGCCGGGTCCAGGTAGGGCCGGTTGGGAAACTTGGAGAACAGATAAAGGAAGCAGTTGATGGGGGCCAGGAAGGTGGAGTGATCACTCAGTTGGCGACCCAGCTTGTGGCGCACGCGCCCCCGCAGGTGTACGTACGCAATGGATAAAACGTATACAGCGGCAATGATGAGTTTCACGGAAATTGTCACACTTCAGAAGAGAGCATGCTGCGCCCCTGAAAGCCCGAAGGGCCAAAGGCAAATGGCAGCGTCTGAGTTGAAAAAAGCGCAATCGGCGAACATCTTCGTCGTCGATCCGACCCTCGGCGTCCGGCCGTCGGATCGCATTTTAGCCACAGTTTGTAACCAATGGTTAACTCAAATTTGTGAAAAGCTGCGCGACTTCTGTCGAAATTTGCCTGTATTGCGCCAGGTTTTGCTTCAGCTCAATAAAATGCCCTCCAGCGCTCTGGCCGGCACAAACGAGCTGTGTTGGCCGGACTCCCGAGGTATCCTGCCGGGCGCTTTTTTTCTTTGTACCCGGCAAGGATCGCTGAATTGATAGACCCCACACCGCTCCCGATCCTGGTCCTGCTGCCTGGAATGGATGGCACCGGCAGGCTGTTCGACCCCCTGCTCCACGCCCTGCCCCCGAACGTAGCGGTGCAGGTGCTGCGCTATCCCACCGATCAGGTGCTGGACTACCCCGCCCTGGTAGAGCGGGTATGGCAACAACTGCCGCTGGACCGTCCTTTCGTGTTGCTGGGCGAGTCGTTTTCCGGGCCGGTGGCCGTCAGCATCGCCGCCCGACGACCCAGCGCCTTGCTGGGGCTGGTGCTGTGCAGCAGTTTTGTGCGCAATCCACGTTCGGCACTGGCGCCGCTGTCACCGTTGCTCAAGCTGCTGCCCTTGCGACACCTGCCATTCTGGCCGATGGATGCCTTGTTGCTCGGCGGCTTTTCCACTGCCTCCCTGCGCAGTGCCCTGGCGGCAGCCATCGCCCAGGTGACGCCCCAAGTACTGCGGGCCCGGTTGCAGTCAGTGATTGCGGTGGATGCTAGCCAGGCCCTGGTGGCCACGGATGTACCGCTGCTTTACCTCCAGGCCCGCCACGACCGGCTGGTGCCGGCCTCGGCATCCATCCTGATCCGGCAACTGCGCAAGGACGCCCGACTGGTGGCCATAGACGGCCCCCACTGCCTGCTTCAGGCCGCACCCACTGAGGCCGCCGTGCACTTGCAGCGGTTCATGCACGAGTTGGCTCAGGCCCGGGTTGCACTTAACGGCAGTTGAACATCGGCCATTGCGGCGAAAATCCCTACCCGAGCGTCATACAACTGCTCGGTTACATATGCGACAATGCGCACAAATTCCAACATGCACCCCGCACTCTTTGCTCAGCAACCCGGCCCCGTCGCCGGAATGTTGCGCTCGACGTACGCCCGCTGGCTCAGTTCCACACCCAGACCGGCCCGACCTGGAAGGCTCCAGATCGCGCTTCGTGGATTCAAGGCTGGCGCTAAATCATTGGTAGGTAAGTAATTGATCTCCACAGCTAACATCACCATGCAGTTCGGCGCCAAGCCACTGTTCGAGAACGTTTCGGTCAAGTTCAACGGTGGCAACCGTTACGGCCTGATCGGCGCCAACGGTTGCGGCAAGTCGACCTTCATGAAAATCCTCGGTGGCGACCTCGAGCCGTCCGGCGGCCAGGTCATGCTGGAGCCGAACGTGCGCCTGGGTAAACTGCGCCAGGACCAGTTCGCCTACGAAGAATTCACCGTGATCGACACCGTGATCATGGGTCACGAAGAGCTGTGGAAGGTCAAGGCCGAGCGCGACCGCATCTACTCGCTGCCGGAAATGACCGAAGAAGACGGCATGGCCGTGGCCGAGCTGGAAACCGAATTCGCCGAGATGGACGGCTACACCGCCGAATCCCGCGCCGGTGAGCTGCTGCTGGGCCTGGGCATTCCCCTGGAACAGCATTTCGGCCCGATGACCGAAGTCGCTCCGGGCTGGAAGCTGCGGGTGCTGCTGGCCCAGGCGCTGTTCTCCGATCCGGAAGTGCTGCTGCTGGACGAACCGACCAACCACCTGGACATCAACACCATCCGCTGGCTGGAAAACATTCTCACGGCGCGTAACAGCACCATGATCATCATTTCCCACGACCGGCACTTCCTCAACAGCGTCTGCACCCACATGGCCGACCTGGACTACGGCGAGCTGCGCCTGTTCCCGGGCAACTACGACGAGTACATGATCGCTGCGACCCAGTCCCGCGAGCAGCTGCTGTCGGACAACGCCAAGAAGAAAGCCCAGATCGCCGAACTGCAGACCTTCGTCAGCCGCTTCTCGGCCAACGCCTCGAAAGCCAAGCAGGCCACTTCCCGGGCCAAGCAGATCGACAAGATCCAGCTGGCCGAAGTCAAGCCATCGAGCCGGGTCAGCCCGTTCATCCGCTTCGAACAGACCAAGAAGCTGCACCGCCAGGCGGTGACCCTGGAGCGCATGTCCAAGGGTTTCGATGGCAAGACCCTGTTCCAGAACTTCAGCTTCACCATCGAAGCCGGCGAGCGCGTGGCGATCATCGGCCCCAACGGTATCGGCAAGACCACCCTGCTGCGCACCCTGGTGGGCGAGCTGACCCCGGACGCCGGTACCGTCAAGTGGACTGAAAGCGCGGAAATCGGCTACTACGCCCAGGACCACGCCCATGACTTCGAAGACGACGTCAGCCTGTTCGACTGGATGGGCCAGTGGACCCAGGGCGAGCAGATGATCCGTGGCACCCTGGGCCGCATGCTGTTCTCCAACGACGAGATCCTCAAGTCGGTGAAGGTGATTTCCGGTGGTGAGCAAGGCCGCATGCTGTTCGGCAAGCTGATCCTGCAAAAGCCCAACGTGCTGGTGATGGACGAACCGACCAACCACTTGGACATGGAATCCATCGAGGCCTTGAACCTGGCCCTGGAAAACTACCCGGGCACCCTGATCTTCGTCAGCCACGACCGTGAGTTCGTCTCGTCCCTGGCCACTCGCATCATCGAGTTGAGCCCAAGCGGCGTGACCGACTTCAGCGGCACCTACGACGACTATCTGCGTAGCCAGGGCGTGATGTTCTAAAGCAGCAGCCTGTTTCAAGCCACAAGCGTCAAGAGAAGCCCCGTCCGTTGTGACGGGGCTTTTTCGTATGCGCCCCCCTCTCGTAGGAGCCGGCTTGCCGGCGAAAAGGCCCTTGAGTCGGCATTGCCCCTGAGAACGCCTTCGCTGGCAAGCCAGCTCCTACGGGGCGGAGGGGCAAGATAGTTAGCCTGCTTCCTTTTATGATCGCGGCACGCGATGATGCGGATCTCTAACCGCCGCCCGCGAACGAGCCTTCATGCCCGAGCCACAGACCTCCGCTCAAAGCTCCATGGCGATCACCCTGCAGATCGTCTCCATCGTCTTCTATACCTTTATCGCCTTCCTCTGCATCGGCCTGCCAATCGCCGTGCTGCCGGGCTACGTCCACGAACAGCTGGGCTTCAGCGCGGTGATTGCCGGGCTGACCATCGGCGCGCAATACCTGGCCACCCTGCTCAGCCGGCCCATGGCCGGGCGCATGTCCGACACCGTGGGCACCAAGCGCTCGATCATCTACGGCTTGCTGGGGATTCTCCTCAGCGGGCTTTTGACCCTGATTTCAGTGTGGCTGGAACACTGGCCACTTCTGAGCCTTGCCGTGCTGTTGGGGGGACGCCTGCTGCTGGGCGTGGCCCAGGGCTTGATCGGGGTCGGCACCATCAGCTGGTGCATGGGCCAGGTGGGCGCGGAACACACGGCACGCTCGATTTCCTGGAACGGCATTGCCTCTTACGGCGCCATTGCCATCGGCGCGCCGCTGGGGGTGGTGATGGTTGAGCAATACGGTTTCACCAGCCTGGGCATCGCCCTGTCGGTTCTGGCGGTGCTGGCCCTGCTGCTGATTCGCAACAAACCCTCGGTGCCGGTGATTCGCGGCGAGCGCCTGCCGTTCTGGGCGGTCTTCGGGCGCATTGCCCCCTTCGGCGCCAGCCTCAGCCTGGCCTCCATCGGCTATGGCACCCTGACCACCTTCATTACCTTGTTCTACCTGAGCCGCGGCTGGACCGGCGCCGCCTATTGCCTGACGGTGTTCGGGGTGTGCTTCATCTGCTCGCGGTTGCTGTTCATCTCCAGCATCAGCCGCTTTGGCGGCTTTCGCTCGGCCATTGCCTGCATGTGCGTCGAAACCCTTGGGCTGACCCTGCTCTGGCTGGCGCCGTCCACGGCCTGGGCGCTGATCGGCGCCGGGCTCACCGGCTTCGGCTTGTCGCTGGTGTACCCGGCGCTGGGGGTGGAAGCCATCAAGCAAGTGCCCAACAGCAGCCGCGGTGCCGGTTTGAGTGCCTATGCGGTGTTTTTCGATCTGGCCCTGGCCATCGCTGGCCCCTTGATGGGCGCGGTGGCCCTGAACCTGGGGTATTCGTGGATTTTCTTCTGCGCCGCCCTGCTCTCGATCACCGGCCTGGGACTGACGCTGCTGCTCAAGCGCCGGGCCGGTGCCTGAGTTACTGGTCGGCGGTCTGCATCCCTGCCCGGCTCGGCCGGCCCAGGGTATGGGTGAAGAACCTGCCGGCCTCGGCAATCAGGTTGCGATGGATATCCTCGCGGTCGACGCCGTCGGCATCGGTGCACAGGGCCGGCATGGCCGCCAACTGCTCGGCGCTGCACGGCGCCATGAACACGAAGTGCCCGGCGCCGGCCAGCAGCTTGAAGTCCGGAGCCACGGGCAGCTTGCGCGCCAGGGCCGCGGCATTCTTGTCCAGAGCCACCAGCTGGTCGCCATCGCCGCTGTAGAGCAGCACAGGCACATGCACCCCGGCCAGGGTCTGGCGACCGAATTTCAGGCTCAGGGGCGCCATCAGCATCAGTGCATGCACCCGCGGGTCGGCCACTGGCTGCAGATCCTCGCGGTCGACAATCAGTTCGCCCTGGGTATTGCAGGCATCGCGATCATCGGGACGTTCCTGGCAGTAACGCCGCAGGCGGTCCAGGTCAGGCGTGGCGCCGGACAGGATCAAGGCGGTCTCGCCGCCGGCGGAATAACCGATGACCCCGACCTGATCGGCATTGACGAAGGGCGACAGCATCGGGTCGCCAAGGGTGGCGGTTATGGCTTCGGAAATCTGGATCGGCCGTCCGTAGAGGTTGCTCAAGGTGCCCAGGCGGCTGTGGTCCTTGGAGTTGTCACCGGGATGAATCACCGCCACCACGACAAAACCCTTGCGTGCCAGGGACGTCGCCAGGTCATGCAGGGCCAGGGGTGTACCGGTATTGCCGTGGGACAGCATCAGCATCGGGAAGCGGCCGATGGCGACCTTGGCATCCCGGGATGCGGCGATCTGATACCCCTCGACCCGACTGGGGTGCTCGATGCCGGTGGACGGGTAAAAGGCAATGGCGCGCATCGGCTGCAGGTCCAGGGGATCGAGAAAGCTCATCTCATGGAAGCCGACGCTCCAGTGCGGGTGTGGCGCGGGAGCGGCCTGCACTGAAATCGGGCTGCCGAGCAGGCACATCAGTAACACTGCACAAACACGCTTCATCACACGCCCACCTTTGCCGCCGGATCGAGAAAGCCCGTTACCCCTGCCATCCCTTGCTGCCAAGGCCTTGAAGCAAGATTGGCCCATCAATGCGAATGCACCGCCAGGGAGCACGACTCCCGGCCTCGAAAAACCTGCATAACCTGGGCCAGCAACACTGAAAACGCCCACAAAAAAACTCCGCATTCTGATCACTTCAAGCAGTCATCAGAATACGGAGTCTAGTGGCGCTTGCCGTACCGGAAAGCGTCTTTACACAAGCCTTACGCCGCGGCGAAGAGCTGTTCGCTGATCTGCGCCTGGGCGTCGCTCATGGCTTTGTTGCGCACGTCTTCACCGTAGGCCAGACCGTGGGCACGAACGAATTCGATATCGGTGATACCGAGGAAGCCGAACAGCACCTTGAGGTAGTCCTCATGAGCCGCCCCAGTGGCCTGGCCGACATGCAAGCCGCCGGAGGTGGAGACCACTATGACCTTCTTGCCGCCGCACAGGCCTTGCGGGCCGGCTTCGGTGTAGCGGAAGGTCTGGCCGGCCACGGCAATGCGGTCGATCCAGGCCTTGAGCTGGGTCGGGATGGTGAAGTTGTACATGGGCGCCGCGATCACCACCGCGTCGGCGGCCTGGAATTCGGCCAGGGCCTGGGCGCTGAGTTCGGCTTCGTGCTTTTGCGCAGCATCACGCAGCTCGGCGGCGGTGCCGGCGGCCACCAGGGTCGCAGCGGAGAAGTGGCTGATGGCATCGCCGGCCAGGTCGCGATAGGTCACTGCCAGGTCAGGCTGGGCGGTTTTCCAGGCCTGGACCACGGCGTGGCTCAGTTGGCGAGACGCCGAGTTGTCACCCAGGATGCTGGAATCGATATGCAAGAGTTTCATGTGGGATCTCCAAGTGAGGACCGCCACTGGGCGATCGGATGCTGGCAATCCTACAGGTGAATTCAATAGCTGATTAGTCGGCATAAATGCGATAGTTCGTCCCATCAGCAGGACAATCGAGCCTTTCCCCATGCAAGACCTCAACGATCTCTATTACTTCGCCAAAGTGGTGGAAGCCGGTGGCTTCGCCGCCGCCGGGCGCCAATTGGGCATTCCCAAGTCGCGTCTGTCGCGGCGTATCGCCGAACTGGAGGAGCGCCTCAAGGCCCGGCTGCTGCAGCGCACGACCCGGCAGCTCAAGCTCACCGCCGTGGGCGAGCGCTACCTGCGCCATTGCCAGGCCATGTTGCTGGAAGCGGAGATGGCCGACGAAGCCGTGGCCAGCATGGCCAGCGAACCCCGGGGACGCCTGCGGGTGTCGAGCCCGGTGGGCCTGGCCCATGAATTGCTGACGCCACTGGTGAGCAGCTTTCTGGAGAAATACCCGCAGGTGCAGCTGGAGATGCTGTTGCTCAACCGCCGTGTCGACCTGGTGACCGAAGGCATAGATGTGGCCCTGCGAGTACGCGAGCAAGGCGACGAAGACCCTTTGTTGGTCACCCGGCGCCTGCGCCCGGCGCAAACGGCGATGGTCGCCTCCCCGGCCTTCCTGCGGGACAACCCGGTGACCCACCCGCAAGACCTGAGGCACCTGCCCATACTCGGCGCCCTGGAAGCCGACCGGCTGGTACACCTGCGGCTGCTGGATCAACAGGGCAACGCCTGCGACCTGGCCCTGGAAGCGCGCCTGGGCATCGATGACTTCATCGTCCGTCGCGCCTGCGCCCTCGCCGGCCTGGGCTGCACCGTGCTACCGATGCTGTACTGCGAGGCCGAACTGGCCAGCGGTCAGCTGGTGCAACTGCTCCCCCAGTGGTCACTGCCCGGCGGCTGGCTGCAAGCGGTGTATCCTCACCGCCGGGGTGTGCTGCCGGCCGTGCGGGCCTGGATCGAACACCTGAGTGAATCCTTCGAACGTTGTGGAGAACGTGCCCTGTGAAAGCTGCAACCCTGAATGAAGAGCAAGTGGCGCAATTCTGCCTGGGCCTGCCAGGCGCGCGGGAAGACTACAAATGGGGCGGCGTGCGGGTATTCTCGATTGCCGGCAACAAGATGTTTGCGTTGCAGAACCTGCGGGGCGAGTCCCTGGCCTTCAAGGTCGACCGGGAACTGTTTCTTGGCCATGTCGACCGTCCGGGCATTGCCCCGGCGCCCTACCTGGCCCGGGCTCACTGGATCATCATGCACAGCCCCTACCCGCTGGGGGCCGATGAACTCAAAGCCCTGCTGCAAGCGTCCCATCAATTGGTGGTGAGCAAGCTGCCCAAGCGCACCCAGGTCGGCCTGCTGCTCTAGAACAGGCTCAGCAGCCCGCTTTCCAGGAACAACCGATCAATCCAATAGACCTGATGCAAGGCCACGATCAGCCAGAACAGCGCCTGATAGGACACCTTGCGGGTCTTGTGCCGCAACAGTTGCTGAGCCAGCAAGGCACCGGGCCAGCCACCGGCCAGCTCCAGAGCGTGCAGGACCTTCTCCGGCGTGCGCTGCCCCTCGGCCCTGGCCCGGCGCTTGTCGTGCCAGTACAGCAGGAAGGTCAACAGGCTGACGGCGCCATAGGCGACCAGGGGGATGATCGAGATTGCTCGCCACCACAGGGATAACGAGCCGAACAACGGCAGTGCGCACAGCAGGCCCCATACCAGCAACTTGAGCTTCAGATTGTGGATGCGCGCGCCACTGCCGGCGCGCGGTTCGCTGCGGCCCGTCGTCACGGCTGGACCGCCGTCCAGTCGACCCAACCGAACTGCCAGGTCGCCAGGATCAGCAGGCCGAAGGCAATGCGATACCAGGCAAACGCCGCATAGCTGTGGCTGGCAATGAACTTCAGCAGGCCCTTGACCGCGATCATGGCGAAGATGAAGGCCGTGACGAAGCCGATGGCGAACACCGGAAAATCATCCGGCTGGAACAGGTCGCGGTACTTGTAGCCGGAGTACACCGCGGCCCCCACCATGGTGGGCATCGCCAGGAAGAACGAGAACTCGGTGGCGGTCTTGCGCGACAGGCCGAACAGCAGCCCGCCAATGATGGTCGAGCCGGAACGCGAGGTCCCCGGGATCATTGCCAGGCATTGGGCGCAACCGACCTTGAGCGCGTCCTTCCAGGTAATGTCGTCCACCGTCTCGGCATGTACCTGATGCTGCCGGCGCTCGGCCCACAACATGATGATGCCGCCAACCACCAGGGCCGAAGCCACGGTGATGGGGTTGAACAGGTAAGCGTGAATCAGGTCGGCGAAGATCACCCCCAGCACCACCGCTGGCAGGAAAGCGATCAGCAGGTTGACGGTGAAGCGCTGGGCCTTGGGTTGGGTGGGCAAGCCCAGTACCACATCGAAGATCTTGCGCCGAAATTCCCAGACAACCGCAAGAATCGCCCCCAGTTGAATGATGATGTTGAAGGCCATCGCCCGCTCGCCCCCGAAGTCGAGCAAGTCGGCGACGATGATCTGGTGCCCGGTACTGCTGATGGGTAAAAACTCGGTCAGGCCTTCGACAATCCCAAGTATCAATGCCTGCGCGGCGGTCCAAAAATCCATCAATCCCCCATAAGGCGATGCTCCAGGCATGCCTCTTTTTTAAGTATTCAAAGCCATTACTGCGACGAGCGTAGCCGAGTTTTCGGCGCCCATAAGATCAACACAAACCTATGAAAATTCTGTGAAAAATTCAGAAAGGTTCAGGTTTTGCGTGAAGGCGCCGAAATCCTAACAGACAGGCGCAAAATGCGCCTGTGGTGTTATTGGACTTCCGTAGGGTTGGCGCTCGAAGGCAGGCGTGCTTGGATGCTCACGGCCTTTTATGACAAGAACAAGAATCTGGAGTGACCGGATGATGAATAGCTTACGCAAGATGTCCATCAGTCAGCGTTTGTGGCTGATCCTGATCGTGGCGGTGCTGACCCTGGTGACCCTGGGCGTGATGATGCTCAAGCAGATTCATGGCGACCTGTACCAGGCCAAGGCGCAGAAGACCCAGCACGTGGTGCAGACCGCCGCCGGCGTGCTCACTTACTACCAGGGCCTGGAAGCCGCCGGCAGCATGAGCCGCGAACAGGCACAGAAACAGGCGCTGCAGGTGATTCGCGGGCTGCGCTACAACCAGAACGACTACTTCTGGATCAACGATCTGACGCCGGTCATGATCATGCACCCGGCCAACCCCAAGCTCGACGGACAGAACCTGGCGGCAGTCAAGGACCCGGACGGCTTCGAAGTCTTCAACGAAATGGTGGCCCTGGCCAAGTCCAAGGGCGCCGGCATGGTGGACTATCGCTGGCCCAAGCCCGGGGCCGAGCAGCCGGTGCAGAAGACCTCCTATATCCAGCTGTTCCAGCCCTGGGGCTGGATCATCGGCTCCGGGATCTACATCGATGACCTGCAACAGGAGTTCTATGCCCAGGTACTGCGGGCCTCCTCTGTCGGCCTGGTGATTGCCCTGCTGATGGCGGGCCTGGTGGTGCTGATCGTGCGCAGCATCGTCAGCCCGCTGCGCGAGACCGTGCACGCCATGGCCAATATCGCCAGCGGCGAAAGCGACCTGACCCGCAGCCTGGATACCCATGGCCAGGATGAAGTCACCGAGCTGGCCCGACACTTCAACGGTTTCACCGCCAAATTGCGTGGGGTCGTCACGCAGTTGCAGACCAGCGCCGCGGCCCTGGAACAGTCCTCCAACGAGCTGGGCAGCAACGCCGCCGAGGCCCAGGAGCGCAGCCAGCAACAGTCCCAGCAGATGGAACAGGTGGCCGCAGCCATCAGTCAGGTCACCAGTGGCGTTCAGGATGTTGCGAGAAATGCCGAGCACGCCGCCAGTGAAGTGCGCGAGGCCGAAGCCCAGGCCCAGCAAGGCCAGGTCAATATCGACGGCAGCCTGCAGCAGATCGATCAGCTGTCGAGCACCATCGATCAGGCGGTGGAAGTGATCCGCACCCTGGCGGCAGAAAGCACCCAGATCGGCACCGTACTGGAAGTGATCCGCTCCATTGCCGAACAGACCAACCTGCTGGCCCTGAACGCCGCCATCGAGGCGGCGCGGGCCGGGGAACAGGGTCGGGGTTTTGCCGTGGTGGCCGACGAGGTGCGCCTGCTGGCCCAGCGCACCCAGCAATCGACCGCAGAAATCCAGGGCATGATCGAGCGCTTGCAGAATCACTCGGAAGCGGCGGTCAAGGTGATTGGCGACAGCAGCCGCGCGTCGCAGTTGACCATCGAGCAGGCGGGCCTGGCCGGTACCAGCCTCAATGCCATCGGCCAGGCACTGCGTACCCTCAACGGCCTGAACGC
The DNA here is from genome assembly GCF_026016285.1 of Pseudomonas sp. B21-059. Lineage (NCBI taxonomy): Bacteria > Pseudomonadati > Pseudomonadota > Gammaproteobacteria > Pseudomonadales > Pseudomonadaceae > Pseudomonas > Pseudomonas sp. B21-059. The sequence goes on from NZ_CP087201.1 coordinate 3,583,940, forward strand.
CTCGATTGCCAGCGCCACCCTGCAACAGGCCCATGTGGTGGAAGACATCAACCACAACGTCGGCCAGGCGGCAGGCCTGTCCCAGGGCACCGCTCTGGCGGCCCAGCACTCCAGCGCCGCCAGCCGCCACCTCAAGGAGCTGTCGGAACAGCTCAATGGCCTGCTGCGTCAGTTCCGCGTCTGAGTCACTTCAGGGTCTGGGCCCCGGGCTGACGCCCAGGGCCCAGACTGGGTACAATCCGCCCCCTCCTCCACTTCCCCAAGGAACCGCCATGTCCGGGCTTGAACTGTTTGCCGCTGCGCTAGGCGTCATCGCCGTCTGGCTGACGGTTAAACAGAACCCCTGGTGCTGGCCCATCGGCCTGGTCATGGTGTTGCTCTACAGCTGGATCTTCTACGAGGTCAAACTCTATTCCGACATGCTGCTGCAGGTGGTCTACGCCGTGCTGCAGCTCTATGGCTGGTGGCAGTGGACACGGGGCGGCGACCGCCATCAGGGGCGCCCGGTCAGCCAGTTGCAGCCCGTCGGCTTGCTCCAGGGCCTGACCCTCGGCGCACTGGGCAGCCTGATGCTGGGAGCGGCCATGGCCCACTGGACCGATGCCGCGCAACCCTGGCTCGACGCCGCCCTGACCGCCTTCAGCCTGGTAGCCCAATGGTGGATGGCGCAGAAGCGCGTGCAATGCTGGCCGCTGTGGATCGCCGTGGATGTGATCTTCGTGGGTCTGTTCATCTACAAGGAGCTGTACCTGACCGCGGCCCTCTACGCCCTGTTCACCCTGCTGGCGGTCCAGGGCTGGCGCACCTGGCGCGCCGACCCGGCGTTGCAGTCGTGAAGGTACTGGTGCTGACCGGCCCCGAGTCCAGTGGCAAAAGCTGGCTGGCGGCCGAGCTGCAAGCGCACTTCGGCGGCCTCCAGGTGGGTGAGTACGTGCGCCACTTCATCGAGCAGGAGTGCCGCGATACCTGCCTGGCGGACATCCCCGAGATCGCCCGTGGCCAGTTGGCCTGGGAGGACCAGGCCCGGGCCCGGCAACCCGCCCTGCTGATTCTCGACACCCACCTGCTGAGCAACCTGCTGTGGAGCCGGACCCTGTTCGGCGACTGCCCGCCGTGGCTGGAAACCCAGTTGCTGGCCCGGCATTACCACCTGCACCTGCTGCTGTCCCCGGAGGATGTGGCCTGGAGCGACGACGGTCAGCGCTGCCAGCCGCAACTGGCGCAGCGTCAGGCTTTCTTCGACGCCACGCAGCAGTGGCTGGACCTGCACGCGCAGCCTTATCGGGTCATTCGCGGCGATTGGCAGGAGCGCCGGCAGCAGGCCTTCGCCCTGGTTCGACAACTGCTGCTGGACTGATCCCGCCGCAGGTGCGCCCCCCGCAGAGTGTCCATTCCTGAAACACTCCCCTGGCGATCAGGCCGCCATTTTCGGGGGCGGCGCCCACTGTCGGCGAAACTGTTGCGCCACTGATACACCCCCGCAGCAACCCTTGTTCCAGAGCATTGTCCCGGTTATGGCCAATGGCCGTCGGTGGTGTCTGTCTCAATCCTGAAACACCTGCTGCGCCCTTTTTCCCAGCATTTTCCCAACCCATTGATTCTTCGCAAGAAATCAAAAGCGGCACGGCTTCTGCTCTCTCCCTCTCAACGCTGACTAGGGCCAGCACTGAGAAGAAGGAATACCGCCGTGGGGACTCTGAACAAAAGTTTCACCCGCTTACTGCTGATCGGCTGTGCCGTCAGCGCGGTGTCCAGTCTTCCGGTTCTGGCGGCGGGCAATGGCGAGATCATCATCCAGCGCACCTTACAGGCACAGCCCCTTGGCCGTGCGCCTCTGCAGAAAGATCCCAATCCTGTTTCGGTCAATACCAACCCTTCAACGTTGGTCAATCAGATGACCGGCAATGAAATGACCGATGGCGATTTCGCCGGCATCAGGACTGGCGCGCTGATCCGCGGCACCGTGCTGTCCGGCAACAGCGGTGTACCGGGGATGAATGTCCTGAGCAACAGCAATAGCCATGGCCTGCCAGGCATGGCAGTGGGTCATGGTGGCGGCGCCGGGGCCAGTATTTCCGGCTCGATCAATCGGAGCATCAACACCGGCATGGCTCCCTTGAAAAATATCGGGGGCCAATAAGATGAATCGCTCAGTCCTGTTCCTTGCCTTGCTCGCCTGCTCCGGGGCCATGGCCGACTCCACCAATCAAGCCGCCGCCACCTCCAGCATCCAGAACTCCGGCACCGGCTACACAGGCAACTTCAACGTCAACCAGGCCGCCGGCGACCAGCAACAACAGACCAACGTGCGGGCCATTGCCATCGGCACCAACGCCACGGCCACCACCAGCGTCAACCAACGCATCACCACGCCAGCCGACCGCTCGGTCAATACCAGCAGCACCATCGGCGGCAACTCTTTCAGCAACGGCAGCGGCGCACTGGGCGTGAACCAGTCGGCCGGGGCCAACAACCAGATGGCCAATGCCCTGCGGATCAGCATCAGCGCCAATCCGCAAAGCATTGACGACAGCGCCCTGTCCCAACAGAACGTGGCGCTGTTACCAAACTCGGGAGCAACTGGCACTCAACAAGGCAGCCGCCAGGTCGTTACCAGCGACCAGGCCTTCACCGGCAGCCGTGGAGTGATTCAGGTGAACCAGAGTGCCGGGGTGGGGAACCGAATGGCTAACACCCTGAGCATACGGGTCGCAGATTGACCCCTCGTAGTGCAATTAGAAAGTACCAACACTTAACCAACTAATAAGCACCGGAGAAACACCATGAAACCTACAATGGCTCTCAAACCACTGGTTTTCGCACTGGCCGCAGTCATGGCAATGGCCGCCCAGGCAGGTGGAAATAACAACGGTCACAACGGCGGTCATGGCAATGGCCATGGCGATCATGATAGAGGTCCAGATCTCGGCACTCTGCTGCAAATCACCGCCGGGGCCGGTGCTGCAGTGATCGACGTGCAGACCAGCACCTCCAACGTGGTGAAAAACCAGGGCACCAACAACAACGCCAAGATGGACAACTCCCTCAACAACTCCAACGGCAACATGGGCGCCAACGTCGCCGCCGGCGACGGCAACCAACAAGACAACGCCGCTGCCCTGGCAACCGCTGACGAAAGCTTCATCTTCGGCAGCGCCGTGGCGGCTTCCAGCGCCACCCAGATCAATAGCAACAACCATGTGAAAAACTCTTCGACACAGAACAACGCTGTGTTGAACAACTCCGGCAACAACGGTTCCGGCAACATCGGCATCAACGTCACCGCCGGCAACTTCAACCAACAGAAAAACAACCTGGCCATCGCCGTGTCCGGCGGTCGCGTGGCAACCGCAGCAGCGGCGGCCAACCAGTCTACGACCAATCTGGTCGTAGAGAACAAAGGCGTCCAGGCCTACAAAAAAGACACCCTCTCGGGCGGCTTCGTGGCCTACGGCACCTACAAAGGCACCGGCAGCGGCAAGATCGAAGGCGACGATGGTCACGGCGGCGGCCATGGCAACAACAACCGCGGTGGTGGCCACGACAACGACGATCAAAAATTCACCTTCAAGGAACAAGGCACCATCGAACTGGCTGGCTACTGGACCCAGCAAGTGCTGACCAAAGACGGCTGGAAAAACCCAGTGGTCAACAACGCCAGCATGACCAACTCGATGAACGGCTTCTCCGGCAACGGCGGCGCCAACGTCTCGGCTGGTGTGGGCAACCAACAAAGCAACTCGCTGTCCATCGCCGCTGGCTGCAAAGCCTGCATGTAATCGCGATCGTAACGAAAGCCCCGGAAACGGGGCTTTTCCACAGTCCGACTCAGGCGTAACGATCATGCGTACTGCGATCCTCTCCCTCCTGCTGTGCCTCTGTGTTCCCGTTGAGGCTGCGCAGATGGCCGTCGCCGGCCTGCCCGGTGGCAACCTGATCTTCAAACAGGTGCAGAGCGTACGTGAACGCAAGTTCAGCGACATCGTCGAGCAGAAGACCGACTTCAGTTGCGCCGCCGCCGCGCTGGCGACCGTTCTGCGCCAGGCCTACTGGCTTGACGTCGATGAGGAGCACGTCATCAAGGGCATGCTGGTCAATTCAGATCAGAATCTGGTCCGCACCCAGGGTTTTTCCATGCTCGATATGAAGCGCTACGTGGAAAGCATCGGCATGCGCGCCCGAGGCTACCGGATTCCGCCCGACAAGCTCGAAGCGGTGACCATTCCGGTGGTGGTACTGATGGAAATTCGCGGCTACAAGCACTTCGTGGTGATGCAGCGGGCCCAGAAAGGCTGGGTCTACATCGGTGACCCGGTATTGGGTCACAAGCGTTACTCCCATGAAGACTTCGTCAAAGGCTGGAATGGAATCGTGTTCGCCATCATCGGTCCCGGCTACGACAAGACCAATGCCTTGCTCGACCCGCCTGCCCCGCTGACCGCGAAAAACAAGCTCGATGGTTTCTACCCGGTCAAAGACACGGACCTGATGGACTTCGGTTTTATCCAGAGCGACTTCTTCTAGAAGCCCGAACAATCATAAAGGGGCAGGACGCTCCGGGAGCAGCAAGCAGATGAAGACTTCATACTGGCTGGCAGCCGCCTGCCTGGCAGCAGCTCTTCCAGCCCATGCTGGTTTCAAGCCCGAACTTATCCAGGATCAGGAATTATCGCAGTTACGGGGCCGTTACGTGATGCCGGGGCGGATTATCAGCTTCGGCATTGTCATGAGCAGTACCTGGCGCAACGCCAGCGGTGACCTGATCGGTGCGACCACCTCGCTGCAGATCCAGCAAGCCACCATCAAACCGGAATTCTACGTCTCCACCATCACCCAGACCGGTGACGGCACCACGCCGCCCCCAGGCACCGGCAATGTGATCGGCGGCGCAGGCCTGGCCAATGGCCAGGGCGTGACCCAGAGCGTGAGAGCCGCCGGTGATGGCAACTCTGCCTACAACAACATCAGCATCAATGTCACAGAGGCTAACCAGGCGCCCGCCTTGGCCGCTGGGGCCGGCCAGGCCTTGATGAGCGGCCAGACCATCACCGGCAGCAACGCCGCCGGTAGCGTGGCAGTATCGGCCCTCAATGGCGGTATCCAGATGGCGATACAGGCCAACGGCAATCAGGGCAGCGCCCTGCAGCAAGTGGCCCAGGGCAATCTGTTGCAGAACACCCAGTTGATGGGTAACAGCAACCTGGTCAACAACCTGACTCAACTCAATGTGGTGCTCAGAAACAACGGGCCCAGCAACGGTGTTTTGGACTGCAACCTGACAACGCTAGACGCTCTACGCAAATTCTGATCTTGAACTACGCTGATTCTCGACCATTGGGGTTCAAAAGGGACGGTTTATTTCATGTATCGATCGGTTTCACTGCGCGCAGTCATGTGTTTAAGCACTCTATTTCCAGCGGCGCTGGTTCAAGCCGCGCCGGATGCCGATGTAGAGACCCTGAAACGCGAACTTCTGGAGCTCAAGCAACGTTACGAAGTGCAGCAGAAGGCCCTGGCGGTACTGGAGCAGCGAGTCCGGCAGGTAGAAGATCAACCCGCGGCACCACCGCCCAAGCGCCTGGCCAAATCGCCAGCTGATCTCAGAGGCAATCAACAGGTTGCCGGCACTGGCGCCGCAGCGGCGTCCGGAGGAGCAGCCGGGGGCGCTTCCTACGGTCAGTCGCTCAAGGATGATTCGGCTCCGGCCCAAAGCGTCAGCAACCTGTACGACGAGGCCAGTGGCTTCTTCGGTGGCGGCAAGTTCAGCGTCGAGACCGGCTTGACCTACGCCCGCTACGACGCTCGGCAACTCACGGTCAACGGCTTCCTTGCGCTGGACTCGATCTTTCTCGGCAACATCAACCTGGACCGGATCAAGTCCGATACCTGGACCCTGGACCTGACCGCTCGCTATAACCTCAACAACCGCTGGCAATTCGACATCAACGCCCCCGTGCTGTATCGCGAGTCCACCTTCCAGTCCGGTGGCGGCGGCGGTGCCGGCACCCAGACCACCGAAGAATCGGTGACCCGTGACCCGACATTGGGGGACGTGAACTTCGGCGTGGCTTACAAATTCCTCGACGAATCGGAGTTCTGGCCCGACGCCGTGGCGACCCTGCGAGTCAAGGCCCCCACCGGCAAGGAACCGTTCGGGATCAAGCTGGTGCAATCTGCGGGCAACAACAACCTGTACGTGCCTGAAAGCCTGCCGACCGGTAACGGTGTCTGGTCGATCACCCCCGGGATCTCCCTGGTCAAGACTTTCGATCCGGCGGTGCTGTTCGGCACCTTGGCCTACACCCACAACCTGGAAGAGTCGTTTGACGACATCAGTTCCACGGTTGGCAGCAAGACCCCTGGCAAAGTCCGCCTGGGCGACAGCTTCCAGATCGGCGCCGGTGTGGCTTTCGCCCTCAACGAGAAGATGAGCATGTCCTTCTCGGTGTCCGACCTGATACAGCGCAAGAGCAAACTCAAGCAGGATGGCGGCGATTGGCAGTCGGTGGTTTCCAGCGACGCCAACGCCGGTTACTTCAACGTCGGCATGACCATTGCGGCCACCGACAACCTGACCATTGTGCCCAACCTGTCCATCGGCATGACCGAGGACGCCCCGGCCTTCACCTTCAGCCTGAAATTCCCTTACTACTTCTGATCCACCGGCAAAAACGCCAAGGCCCGCGGCGATTCCCCAATCGCAGCGGGCCTTGGCGTTCTTGCCGCCCTAGCGGATCCGGTGTTTGTGCAGCAAACGGTAGAAAGTCGGACGCGAGATGCCCAGGACCCGGGCGGCAACGCTGAGGTTGTCACTGTGCCGGTTGAGCACGTCGCACAGGGCCTGACGCTCGGCGCGGTGCTTGTAGTCCTCCAGGGTGCCCATGGGCAGATCCTGGGCTTGCAGGCCTTGCAAGCCCAGATCACTGGCCTGAATCTGCCGGCCCTCGGCCAGTACCAGGCCCCGGCGCACCCGGTTGGCCAGTTCGCGGACATTGCCCGGCCAGTCGTGCTTGCCCATGGCCACCAGGGCGTCCTCACTGAAACTGCGTGGCCGGCGTCCGGTTTCCTGGCTGTAGAAGTGGGCAAAGTGGCTGGCCAGCATCCCTAAATCGCCATGACGCTCACGCAGTGGCGCGGTAATCACCTGCAGCACGTTCAACCGGTAATACAGGTCCTCACGAAAACGACCGCTGGTGATGGCCGCCTCAAGGTCCACGTGGGTCGCAGCCAGGACCCTGACATCCACCGGTATCGGCTGGCTGCCGCCCACACGCTCGATGTGCTTTTCCTGCAGGAAGCGCAGCAGATTGGCTTGCAGCTCCAGCGGCAGATCGCCGATCTCATCGAGGAACAAAGTGCCGCCGTGGGCCGCCTCGATGCGCCCGACCTTGCGCTGGTGCGCCCCGGTAAAAGCGCCCTTTTCATGGCCGAAGAGTTCGGACTGGATCAGGTGTTCGGGAATCGCCCCGCAGTTGATCGCCACAAATGGCTTGTCGTGACGCTGGGACTGGCGATGCAGGGTACGCGCCACCAGCTCCTTGCCGGTGCCGCTCTCGCCGCGGATCAGTACCGGCGACTCGGTGGGCGCCAGCTTGCTCAGCAGCTTGCGCAGGTCGCGGATGGGCCGGCTGCTCCCCAACAACTCGTGCTCGGGCTGGTCCACATGGACCGCGCCCTGGCCCCTGAGGCGGGCCATGCCGAAGGCCCGTCCAAGGGTCACCTGGACCCGGGAGACGTCGAACGGCAGGGTATGGAAGTCGAAAAACCATTCACAGACAAAGTCACCGACCTTTTGCAGGCGCAGGACTTCCGGACTCAGCACCGCGATCCACTCGGTGCCGCTGTGGCTGATCAGGTCCTTGACCGCTTCCGGACGCTCCAGGTGAAAGGGTTGCAGGCGCAGCAAGCCGACATCGCAGGAGCGCTCGCGGGCAGACTCCAGGTCACAGCTGTCCACATCCCAGCCAATAGCGCGCAGCCCGGGCAGAAGACGATGGCAGTCATCACAGGGGTCGACCACCAGCAAGCGGCGCTGCACGGGAGCTTCGAGCATGACTGGTCCTTGGCGCCAAAAGAGGGAAAAGTTATTAGAAACAGTGGTTTGGCAAACCTGGCTGTAACGTTAGCAAGAACTTGACGCTTGAATGTATCAATTGCTTATAGCGCTGCTTACCAAAGGAACTAACGCGCAGCCAGAACTTCGCCCCGAGCGACTGATTGTCGCAGTCTTTTTTTAAGAACCCCGTAACTAATGGTGTTGTCACAGGGCCCACGTACGAAAGTTGTAAAAACTTGTTTTTCAGTGTGACCCGATCACTACCTCAGTGCATCAGTACAAGTGACCAGCCGAACGGTAAGCCCAACCGACGGCACATCATCTGATTGGGCACATAGAGAGAAGACCCCATGAACGCCCCGCTCCGTAGAAACGAAGCACTTTTGATCGCCGACCGCGCATTCAAGCCTTTTCAATGCGTGGCCTGGGCCCCACAGGACGGGAACGGCGAGCTCAGCCTGAGCGTCATCGACCGCACCAGTACCCGTATCGGTCACACCCAGATTCCCAGCAGTGCCTACTCCGATCCAGCCCAACTGGAAGACCTGCTCAAACAAGCCCGCGCTGAACTGAGCCAGGAAGGTTATATCTTGCAGTCCTGGGCCATGCCCAAGTAAGTGATGCTGTTAGCGGATCACCCGAACAGGTGATCCGCTATTTAGGCAAAACAACTAAGCACGCTATCTATTTTTCCCTCGCTGCAACTTTTATCTTCAGCGTAGTGGTTGTTTTCGCTAGTGCAGAAGCTGCACCTCCTCGCTATTTCCAACCAGTGTCCCTTTTGCTTCATCGATGCCCTATCAGGGCCGCCCCATCAGCGGGTCACTGATACTGTGTGCCCCGGTTTCCAGTCGTCCGGCTACCCTGCGCAACCAGCCTGCGTCACTGCGCAGGGTCAAGTCATACCAGCCACCGCTGGACTCACAGGCGAAAACCTGGCGCACCTCTGCCCCCCCAGGCACGACCAGGGTCCATGGTCCCTGTTGGGTATAAGGGCAGCGATCGATAGTGACCGATACCCCACGCGTCCCCGGATTGCTCAGGGTGAACTGCAGTTGGTTATTGCTGGACGTCACCAACAGCTCAGGCTGGAGCTGTTGCAGTTGGCCGCTGAAGCTGCGGTGGAAGCCATTGGGACCCAATACCCACAGTTGGTAGCGCTCCACCACTGGCCAGCTGTCCTGCAGCGCCTTGCCGGCCTCCACCGTGTAGCGCCGCGGGATATCGCTCAGGTGCAGGCCGTCGTAGACATGGAACACCGCGCCCTGCTCGCCAGTGTTCTGCAGGCTCAGGGACAGGGTCTTGGCCTTGGGGTCCACCTGGCTGTCGACATGCAGACGATAAGGCAGTGCCCGTGAAGGTCGGGCCAGCCGCGGCTGGTGCGGTGGCAACTGCTGGCTGGCCAAGGGTAGCGGCACCTGGAGCAGCTTCTCCTGGCGCTGACGCAAAGCGTCGGCGGCCTGCCGGGTGGTGGTCTGCAGCGCCGGCAATGGCTCATGGTTGGGGTCGACGAAATTCAACGCCGACGTCAGGTCGCCACATACCGCCCGCCGCCATGCACTGATATTGGGCTCGCGCACGCCAAAGCGTTTCTCGAGAAATTGCAGCACCGAGGTGTGATCGAACACCTGGGAGTTGACCCAGCCTCCCCGGCTCCAGGGAGACAGCACCAGCATCGGCACCCGCGGCCCGGGGCCATACACGCCGCCATCGGGCAGCGGTTGCTGGGTCGAACCGGGTGGCGCCGGATGCTTGAACAGTTCGCTGTCGAAACCCAGCGTGGACTTGCCGGCAAAGCTGCCATCCTGACGCTGGGAAGGTGCCGACGGCGACGGCATATGATCGAAGAAGCCATCGTTTTCATCGTAGGTCAGCAACAGCACGGTCTTGCTCCAGACCTCGGGATTGCGAGTCAACGCCAGGAGAATCTCCTGGGTGAACCAGCCGCCCTGGACCGGACTCGATGGGCCGGGATGCTCGGAATAGGCGGCCGGCGCCACAATCCAGCTGACCTGGGGCAACTTGCCGGCCTGCACGTCATTGCGAAATCCACCAATGATCGCCTCCAGATTGCTGCCGCTGCTGGCCGGCAAGGTATTGCCATTGCCCTTGTACAACGCAGCGACGGCGTTCAAGGCATCGCTGTAAGGCACAAAGGCATTGAAGTCCTTGGGCGGTTGGGCCGGATTGCCCACCTGTACGCTGGCGGCGCGGTACTGACGGAAGCCGGCCAGGGGGTTGTCGCCGAAATTGTCCGGCAGGTGCTGGTAGACCTTCCAACTGACACCCTGCTCTTCCAGGCGTTCGGGATAGGTCTTCCAGCTGTAGCCGACGTTTACCGCACCCGGGCCATCCCATTCATTGACCACCGCGGCGACCTTTGCCGCGCTCGGGCCGTTGCTGCCGGTCCAGAGAAACAACCGATTGGGGTTGGTCCCGGCGTGTACCGAACAGTGATAGGCGTCGCACAGGGTGAAGGTATTGGCCAGGGCGAACTGGAATGGCAGCTCCTGCTCACGGTAATAGCCCATGGACGTCGCTGTCTTGTGGGTCGGCCAGGCACTCATGCGGCCATTGTCCCAGGCCGAATGGGCATCCACCCATGAATGAGGCGTGCCACTGACGCGCTGGGCGTTGCCTTTGCTGCTGTCCAGGTGATAGGGCATCACCAGCCGGCCCTTACCCTGTTGCTCCCAGACCGTGCGCTGACCGGGCAGTGGAATGGTAAAGCGGTCGCTGAAGCCCCGTACCCCGGGAAAAGTACCGAAGTAATGATCGAAAGAGCGATTTTCCTGCATCAGGATCACTACGTGTTCGACATCCATGATCGTCCCCGTACGGTTATTCGCCGGTATGGCCAGGGCTTGGCGAATAGCCAGGGGCAAGGATGAAAAGAATGAACCGATAGCGGCCGCTTGCAATAGCTTCCTGCGTGAAAGACTGGGCATGGGTCTTTGAATCCTTGTGGTTGCAGCGCGATATATGACGCTGCAAGCAAAAGTATTCATTTCAAATAACAAGGCAGTGACATTGCCATTGCAATTGCATCAAGCCGATATTGCCCAGACCTGCGACTTCGCAAATTGACCATGTTTTCAAGTTTGCAAAAGAATGTTTTATGAAGAAAACACCCGAGCCTGCAAACTTTTCATCAACAGCCAGGTCCAGAAACAATATCGACCCGTTGCCTTACTGAAGATTGTCCGCCACTTCATTGCGTTGAACCCGCAACGGATTGAACGCCAGCCGGATAAACTGCGGGTCCCGCGCGAGTTTGTAGTTCGGACCGACAAAGTACTCCTTGGCCCCCGGATCATTCTTGCCGAGATATAGAATCCAGGCCGTTGTAATACCGGCGAACTCGTTTTCCCGGACACTGCGCACCGGACTGAAATGGGTGGCGTTATGGGCCGTGGCACTCCATCCCGGCACCGCCTTGATCAACCCGCCCTGCCAGAGTCGCGGCCAGGCCCAGGCCGGCACCACCACATCCGCGGCCCCGGTAAGCACCAGGGTCGGGGTCTTGACGGTGGAGCCCAGGCCTATGGGCCCGGGTTCGATGGGCAGCGAGCCGATGTAGCGCAGCTGTGGATCGATGCCCTGCAAGGTGCCAGGCAGCAGGCTCGACGAGAGGATCGACGCCCCGCCGCCAGCGGAATGCCCCGCCACTATCGTGCGAGACAGATCGACCTTGCCGAACAACGGTGAGGTTGGGTCCTGGTTGAGCTTGCTCAGCTCAAGGGCACCCAGGACATGCATGGTGGGCGCGGTATTGATGAAGTCGGAGGAGATGATCACGATAAAGCCGTAACTCGCCCACAGCCTCATCAAATCGGTGTATTGCCCCTGATTGGAAAGGATGCCGCCAACAAAGTTGACCACCGGCAACTTGTCCAGAGCCCCTATATTGCTCGGATAATAAACACTGGTGGAAACCGGACTGGCAAACCCATAGGGAAAGGACGAATTGCATTGAACGCTGTTGTCCAGCAGCATGATCCTTGCCAATACACCCAACAGACCGCGACAGTCACTCAAGACCGCATTGGTAGTGACCTTGTAGGGCCCTGGAGACTTGGCATATTGATCATTGGCCAGCCCCAGCGCCGGAACAAGTTGCGAGGCACTGGCCAGACTCCCAAAAGCAACTAAGACTCCAGCCAAACATAGTTGCACTGCCACCTTGCGTATCGATCTCATTGATAGTTCCTTTATCTGCCTGCTTTCCCTGCAAGACCGGATACTCCCTCCTGGCCGTGCACTCACTACTGCCAATCACCTGAACTTCATCTCACTGCAACAAGCCTGAAACACTCAACCTTAGTTGCCCAGCGGACTCTGGCGACCCTAGAACAAGACAAATTCCAAGGTCAATCCTTATTCAAGCTAGAGCAGCCCACCGAAGCGCCGATAGAAGCTTTCCCCCACATCCGGTAGCGGACCATCAGCGCTCTCCAGAGCCGTGGCCAGCCACTCCTCGGCCTTGGCCTGGATCAAGCGATAGATGTTGCGACACAGCTGGCGCGCAGCACGACCCTCCCAATCGCCGGGAAGCAGTTCGTCCGGCAACTGCGGGTCGCGCAGCAACAGCTTGCGGTACTCATGAATCAGCAGCAGGCGAGCCAGGAAACAGTCGGATGGTTGCAACTGCTCCTGCTCGCGCAGGGCCTGCCAGAGGGGGCGAAACAGTTGGATGAATTCACTGTAATGGGCTGCCAGTTCGTCAATGTTCCAGCTCTCGCGCACCTGCTGGCGCAGGGCTCTGGAGCCGAGCACGTCCTCGGGTGCAGTGGCAAAGACAATGGTGTCGTCCTGGGCGCCAAGCTCCAGCAAGGTGGCATTGATATCGGCGCGATCGCTGCGCGGGCACGCCAGCATCAGCGGCGACATCGCGGCAAACCCCTGCCACTCCAACTCTTCACGCACTTGCTTGCGCAACTCCGGTTGCAGTTGTCCGAGCATTACCAGGCTCCAGGAACCATCCCAGGCCGGCACACCGGCGCTGTAGACCCGCTTGAACGCCTTGTCGAATCGTCGGCGACCGGCCAGGGTCAGGCTGTAGTAACTGCGGCGCCCGACCTTTTCGGCAGTCAGCCACCCCTCCTTGCTCAGGCGGAAGATCGAAGTGCGGATCAGCCGCTCGTTGATCCCCATGGGCTCCAGCAGTTGAATCAGGCTGCCCAGCCAGACGGTGCCGCCATGGGGTTCGATGGCATCGCCGTACAGGGTGATGATCAGCGAACTGGCGCGGATCGGGGTCTGCTCCTGAAAGCGTTTGATCAGATGGTTCAGTGGCGCTAGGGACGACATGGGCGTACCGGAAAAAAAGGAAGGAATATAGCCGGTTTCAGGCCGTCGCAGCGGCCCGGGGTGTTCATTGGCCGGCCTTGGGACGAAAGCCGCCGTCGGCGATTCGCGGCCGGTCGTCCTCGACCCGAGACAGCGGCTCACAGACTTGCATCTGCTCCAGGCAGCGACGGGTCAAGTGCTGGTACTCCCGAGTGCCGGCCAGCTTCCAGGCCACTTCCTCGTCGCTCAACTGACGCGTGACCCGCGCCGGCGCGCCCATCACCAGCGATTGCGGCGCGCATTCGAAACCGGCCTTGACCAGCGCCGCCGCCGAAACGAAGGAACGCGGCGCAATGAAGGCGTTGTCCATCACCACCGCATTCATGCCCACCAGCGCGTCGGCGCCAATCCGGCAACCGTGCAACACTGCGCCATGGCCGACATGGCCATTGCGCTCCACCACCGTGTCGCTATCGGGGAAACCATGCATCACACAGGTGTCCTGCAGATTGGCCCCCTCTTCGAGGACAATCCGGCCAAAATCCCCCCGCAGGCTGGCCAGGGGGCCGACATAGCAATGGGGGCCGACTATCACATCGCCGATCAGCACCGCCGAAGGGTGCACATAGGCACTGGGATCGACCACCGGAATCAAGCCATCAAGGCTGTAGCACGTCATGCTGCTTCCCTCTCTGATCAGCAGAAACTGCTGTTGTTGGAGCGGCTGGGGGGCGCTGCACTTGCCCGCGAATACAACGCCGAGAATGCACGACGCCACCCAATCCAGGATACCGATACAACGCGGACGGCATTTTGTATCAGGTTATTCTCGGTACACAACCGTTCTCCAAGACACAGGCCTGACTCGCCACAGGCGCCACAACCCGCAAAGCATAAAGGATACGGCCTCAATTACCGGCCCAAGGCAGCATCCCATCGACCTGCCGCCCCGAATAGAACGCAGCTGAAGCCGAAAGATAGGACACATTAACAATCTATTAATCTTGATTTTATGTATCACATTGGCGATATACTCGGCGAAAACCGGCTCCCGGGCCGACCCGACAATCGAGCCGGCAACCGGCCGCATCACTCCGAGGACATCCACCATGCCTCAACACCCGACCATGAACTTTGCCACCATCCTGTTCTCCATCAGCGAGGGCGTCGCCCTCCTCAGCCTCAACCGTCCCGAACAACTCAACAGTTTCAACCCACAGATGCATGGCGAGGTGCAGGCGGCCCTCAAGCACGTGCGCAACAACCCCGAGGTGCGGGTCCTGCTCCTGACCGGCGAAGGCCGCGGCTTCTGCGCGGGGCAAGACCTTGGCGAGCGCGACGTCGCCCCCGGCGATGCAGCGCCTGACCTGGGGGAATCCATCGAACAGTTCTACAACCCGCTGGTGCGTGAGCTGCGCGACCTGCCATTGCCGGTGATCTGTGCGGTCAATGGCGTGGCCGCCGGCGCTGGCGCCAACCTGCCCCTGGCCTGCGACCTGGTACTGGCAGCGCGCTCCGCGAGCTTTATCCAGGCCTTCTGCAAACTCGGGCTGATTCCCGATTCCGGCGGCACCTGGCTGCTGCCACGGCTGGTGGGCATGGCCCGGGCCAAGGCCCTGGCCCTGCTCGGCAACCGCCTGAGCGCCGAACAGGCCGAGCAATGGGGACTGATCTACCAGTGCGTGGACGACGCCTTGTTGCGCGATGAAGCCCTGAGCCTGGCCCGACACCTGGCGACTCAACCCACCTATGGCCTGGCGCTGATCAAGCGCAGCCTGAATGCCAGCCTGCACAACAGCTTCGACCAGCAACTGGAGCTGGAGCGCGACCTGCAACGCCTGGCGGGACGCAGCGAAGACTATCGAGAAGGTGTCAGCGCCTTCATGGACAAGCGCCCTCCTGTGTTCAAGGGGCGCTGACATGGCCCCGCTGCGTCGTACCGCAGAGACTGCCGCAGTGGGTGCCGGGGCATGGCCCCCCCCTGATCCTCCAGAGGCGCCAACCCGCGCCTGCTGAACTCCCCGCAAGCCCTTCGTGCCTCTTGCGGGTCATGCACTCAGAACCCGCAGTGACGGGTTGAACGACAACAACAATACGAGTGACACCATGAACATGCCGATAGCCAGAACCGTGCCCGAAGCGCCGCTGGACCCGATGGAAACCGCCAGCATCGACCACTTGCGCCAGCATCAGCTGGAGCGCCTGCGCTGGAGCCTGAACCACGCCTACGCCAACGTCCCCCTGTATCGCCAGCGCTTCGACGCCCTGGGCGTGCACCCCCAGGACATACAGCGCCTGGAGGACCTTGCCCAACTGCCCTTCACCACCAAGTCCGACCTGCGGGACAACTACCCCTACGGCATGTTCGCGGTGCCCATGCAGGAGGTGGTACGCCTGCATGCCTCCAGCGGCACCACCGGCAAGCCCACGGTGGTGGGCTATACCCGCAACGACATCGACACCTGGGCCCAGGTGGTGGCCCGGTCGATCCGCGCGGCCGGCGGCCGGCCCGGCGACAAGGTGCATGTTTCCTATGGCTACGGCCTGTTCACTGGCGGCCTGGGGGCACACTACGGTGCCGAACGCCTGGGGTGCACCGTGATTCCCATGTCCGGCGGCCAGACCGAGAAGCAGGTGCAACTGATCAAGGATTTCCAGCCGGACATCATCATGGTCACGCCGTCCTACATGCTCAACATCGCCGACGAGATCGAACGCCAGGGCCTCGATCCCCACAAGCTGGCCCTGCGCCTGGGAATCTTCGGTGCCGAACCCTGGACCGACGAACTGCGCAGCGCCATCGAGCAGCGCCTGGGCATCCGCGCCCTGGATATCTACGGGCTGTCGGAGATCATCGGTCCGGGAGTGGCCATGGAATGCGCCGAGACCCGCGACGGCCCGACCCTCTGGGAAGATCATTTCTACCCCGAAATCATCGACCCGCTGACCGCTCAGGTGCTGCCCGATGGCGAAATGGGCGAGCTGGTGCTCACCTCCCTGAGCAAGGAGGCACTGCCGATGATCCGTTACCGCACCCGCGATCTGACCCGCCTGCTGCCGGGGACGGCGCGGCCCATGCGGCGCATCGACAAGATCACCGGGCGCAGCGACGACATGCTGATCATTCGCGGGGTCAATGTGTTTCCCACCCAGGTGGAGGAGCAAGTGCTCAAAGCCGTGCACCTGGCCCCCTGTTACGAGATCCATCTGTATCGCCACGGCAACCTCGACAGCGTCGACATTCACGTCGAGCTCAAGAGCGAGCATCAGCAACTAGGGGATGAACAGCAGAGGGCCATCTGCAGCGAGCTCAGTCGCCACATAAAGACCCATATCGGCATCAGCTCACGTATCGTTTTACAGCCCCCCTTCAGCATCAAGCGTTCGGAAGGCAAGGCCTGCCGAGTGGTCGACCGCCGCAAATAACGTTGACGCAAGCACTGGAGCCCCGCCATGACGGGGCTTTTTTTCGCCCGCCATTCAAGCCGCGAGGCAAAGCGATACAGAAACAAAACATGACACGTTATTTTGTGTTTGATATTTATTTATGTATCACATATAAACATTCACAGCCTCACCCACACCTGCAACCCGGGAGACACTCATGTACGCACAGCTGGTAGAGACGGGGATCAAGCGCATCAAGCCGCTGGCAGAAATGTCCGAGCAGGAGCGCACCTTCCAGGAAAAGATCGACGGGGAAATCAAGATCGAGGCCAAGAACTGGATGCCCGATGCCTACCGCCAGACCCTGATCCGGCAGATTTCCCAGCACGCCCACTCGGAAATCGTCGGCATGTTGCCCGAAGGCAACTGGGTCACCCGCGCCCCGACCCTCAAGCGCAAGCTGCAACTGATGGCCAAGATCCAGGACGAAGCCGGCCACGGCCTGTACCTGTACAGCGCCATGGAAACCCTCGGCGCCGATCGCGACGAGGAAATCGCCAAGCTCCACAGCGGCCGGGCCAAGTATTCGAGCATCTTCAACTACCCGACGCTGAACTGGGCCGACATGGGCGCCGTGGGCTGGCTGGTGGACGGTGCCGCCATCGTCAATCAGGTGGTGCTGCAACGCACCTCCTATGGCCCCTACTCCCGGGCCATGGTGCGCATCTGCAAGGAAGAGAGCTTCCACCAGCGCCAGGGCTACGAAATCCTCCTGACCATGATGCGCGAGGGCAACCCGGCACAGCGGGAGATGGTCCAGGACGCCATCAACCGCCTCTGGTGGCCAGCGCTGATGATGTTCGGCCCCAGCGACGAACACTCCCCCAACAGTGCCCAGTCCATGGCCTGGAAGATCAAGCGCCAGAGCAACGACGAACTGCGCCAGCGCTTCATCGACCAGACCATCCCGCAGCTGGAATTGCTGGGCTGCACCTGCCCCGACCCGGAGCTGAAGTGGAACGCCGAGCGCGGTCATTACGACTTCGGCGAAATCCAGTGGCAGGAATTCTACGAGGTGCTCAAGGGCAACGGCCCGTGCAACCAGGAGCGCCTGGAGACTCGTCGCCAAGCCATCGACGACGGTGCCTGGGTGCGGGCCGCCGCCGTGGCCCACGCCCAGAAGAAAGCCCAGAAGAAAGCCAACAAGAACGCCGCCTGAGCGCGCCCAGCCTGATCCGGAGTCAATGCCATGTCTGAATGGACCCTTTACGAAGTCTTCGTGCGCAGCAAGCACGGCCTCAATCACAAACATGTGGGCAGCGTGCATGCCGCCGACGACGCCATGGCCATGAACAATGCCCGGGACCTGTACACCCGACGCAGCGAAGGCGTCAGCCTGTGGGTGGTGCCCTCGGCGCAGATCGTCGCCTCCTCCCCGGATGACAAGGACCCGCTGTTCGACCCTGCGGACGACAAGGTCTACCGCCACGCCAGCTTCTATCAGTTGCCCCCCGAAGTCGGACACATGTGAGGCCGGCCATGAACCCTGCAAACGATCTGATCAACCACCTGCTGCGCCTCGGCGACAGCGCCCTGATCCAGGGCCAGCGCCTGTGCGAATGGTGCGGCCGGGCCCCGGCCCTGGAAGAAGAACTGGCGCTGATGAATGTCGGCCTCGATCTGGTGGGCCAGGCCCGCAACTGGCTGGACTATGCCGCCGAACTGCTGGCCGATGGGCGCGACGCCGATCACCTGGCCTTCCGCCGGGACGAGCGGGCCTACCGCAACCTGTTGCTGGTGGAGCAGCCCAATGGCGATTTCGCGGTGACCCTGCTCAAGCAGTTTTTCTACGACGCCTGGCACCTGGAAACCCTCAAGGGCCTGAGCCAATCAACGGATGAACGGATGGCCGGCATCGCCGCCAAAGCGCTCAAGGAAGTCACCTACCACCTGCGCCGCTCCAGCGAATGGGTCGAGCGCCTGGGAGACGGCACCGAGGAAAGCCACCAGCGCATGCTCCAGGCGATCCCGCGGCTGTGGCGCTTCACTGGCGAGCTGATCGACCAACACGCCGCTGAAATCGAACTGCACCGGGCCGGCCTGTGGGCCGATCCGGCCCAGGTGGCCGACGCCTGGCGCGCCTGCGTCGAAACCCTGTTCGCCCGCGCCACCCTGCCCGTGCCCGAAGCCCCGAGCCACTTCTACCTGGATGCGCGCCAGGGCCTGCACACCGAGCACCTGGGCCCGCTGCTGGCCCAGATGCAATTCCTGCCGAGGGCCTATCCCGATGCGGTCTGGTGAATTGATCGGCAGCGACCAGGGTGCGCGCGCGCTGCAACAAGGCGATCTGGAGCTGGCCTGGAGCACCCTGGATCAGGTCATGGACCCGGAGGTGCCAGTGGTCAGCGTGCTCGACCTGGGTATCGTGCGCGACCTGGGCTGGCAGGCCGGCCATTTGCAGGTGGCGGTCACGCCGACCTACTCCGGCTGCCCGGCCACCGAAGTGATCGAGAGCGATATCCGCCAGGCCCTGGAACAGGCCGGTTTCCAGGCCCCGCGGCTGATACGCCAGCTGACCCCGGCCTGGACCACCGACTGGATCACCGAGCGCGGTCGCCAGCGCCTGCAGGCCTATGGCATCGCGCCGCCCTCGGGCAGCAGCAAGCGCAGCCTGCTGGGGGACGCGCCCCAGGTGCTCTGCCCGCAATGCGGCAGCGCCCATAGCGAACGCCTCAGCGAGTTCGGTTCCACCGCCTGCAAGGCCCTGTACCGCTGCCGCGACTGCCTGGAACCCTTCGACTATTTCAAGTGCATCTGAGCCGCTCGCCGCCTCAGAGGAGAACCATCATGAGCCAGTTCCATCCCCTGACTATCAAGGACGTGCGCAGCGAAACCCGCGATGCGGTGTCCATCGCCTTCGACATACCCCAGCACCTGCAAGCGCAGTTCCACTTCACCCAGGGCCAGCATCTGGTGCTGCGCGCCGAGCTTGAGGGCGAGGAGGTACGGCGCTCTTATTCGATCTGCAGCGGCGTCAATGACGGCGAACTGCGCATCGCGGTGAAGCGCGTCGTCGGCGGGCGCTTTTCGGCGTTTGCCAACGAACAGCTCAAACCCGGGCAGTCGCTGGACGTCATGCCCCCCGCAGGCCGCTTCCATGTCGAGCTTGATCCGGCGCGTCACGGCCACTACCTGGCGGTGGCCGCAGGCAGCGGCATCACGCCGATCCTGTCGATCATCAAGAGCACCCTGGAAGGCGAGCCGCTCAGCCGCTTCACCCTGCTCTACGGCAACCGCTCCAGCGCCTCGGCACTGTTTCGCGAACAGCTGGAAGACCTGAAAAACCGCTACCTGCAGCGCTTGAACCTGGTGTTCGTCTTCAGCCGCGAGCAGCAGGACGTCGACCTCTACAACGGCCGCATCAACCAGGAAAAGTGCCAGCAGCTATTTACCCGCTGGCTCGACGTCAGCCAATTGGACGCGGCCTTCATCTGCGGCCCCCAGGCCATGACCGAAACCGTGCGCGACAGCCTCAAGGCCGCCGGCATGGGCGCCGAGCGCATCCACTTCGAACTGTTCCACGCCGCCGGTGACAGCCAGAAGCGCCAGGCCCGGGAAGCCGCCCGCGCCCAGGACCCGCAGGTCAGCCAGATCACTGTGATCAGCGATGGCCGGGCCCTGGCCTTCGACCTGCCGCGCAACAGCCTGAGCCTGCTAGATGCCGGCAACGCCCAGGGCGCCGAACTGCCCTATTCGTGCAAGGCCGGGGTCTGCTCCACCTGCAAATGCAAGGTCGTCGAAGGTGAGGTGGAAATGGACAGCAACCACGCCCTGGAAGACTACGAAGTGGCGGCCGGTTACGTCCTTGCCTGCCAGTCGTTCCCGGTCAGCGACAAGGTGGTGCTGGACTTCGACCAGCTCTGAGCGAACCGGTAGTGCGCGTGCCCATAACAAGAACAACAGAGAAAACCTCATGAGCCCACAAGAGATAGACCGCATCACCTGCCACCCGGACTTTATCCAGCTGGTGCGGCGCAAACAGCGACTCTACTGGTCACTGACCCTGATCATGCTCCTGGCCTACTACGGCTTCGTCCTGCTGGTGGCCTTTCACCCCGGCCTGCTGGGCCAGTCGCTGTCCGGCGGGGCCACCAGCGTCGGCATGCCAGTGGGGGTGGCGATGATCGTCCTGGCCTTCGCCCTGACCGGCTTCTACGTTTACCGAGCCAACCAGCGGCTGGACCCGCTGAACGACAAACTCAAGCGCGAGTACCGGTCATGAAGCGCGGTGCAGGAGTCATCCTGCTGCCCTGCCTGCTGGCCTCGGACCTGGCCCTGGCCGCCGACGACAGCGCCCGCGCGCTGAACTGGAACGCCATCGGCATGTTCCTGGTGTTCGTCCTACTGACCCTGGGGATCACCCGCTGGGCCGCCTTGCGTACCCGCTCGGCCAAGGACTTCTACACCGCCGGCGGCGGCATGAGCGGCCTGCAGAACGGCCTGGCGATTGCCGGTGACATGATCTCCGCGGCGTCCTTCCTCGGCATCTCGGCGATGATGTTCCTCAATGGCTACGACGGCCTGCTGTACGCCCTGGGGGTCCTGGCCGGCTGGCCGATCATCCTGTTTCTGATCGCCGAACGCTTGCGCAACCTGGGCACCTACACCTTCGCCGACGTGGTCTCCTATCGCCTGGCCCAGACCCCGGTGCGCCTGACCTCGGCGTTCGGCACCCTGACCGTGGCCCTGATGTACCTGGTGGCGCAGATGGTCGGCGCCGGCAAGTTGATCGAACTGCTGTTCGGCCTCAGCTACCTCCATGCAGTGATGCTGGTGGGCCTGCTGATGGTCTGCTACGTGACCTTCGGCGGCATGCTGGCCACCACCTGGGTGCAGATCATCAAGGCGGTGATGCTGCTGTCGGGCACCAGTTTCATGGCCTTCATGGTGCTCAAGCACTTCGGTTTCAGCACCGAGGCGCTGTTCGCCCGAGCCAGTGCGGTACACGCCAAAGGCAGCGCGATCATGGCCCCCGGCGGGCTGCTGTCGAACCCCATCGACGCCATTTCCCTGGGCCTGGGAATGATGTTCGGCACCGCCGGGCTGCCCCATATCCTCATGCGCTTCTTCACCGTCAGCGACGCGCGGGAAGCGCGCAAGAGCGTGCTCTATGCCACTGGCTTCATCGGCTACTTCTATCTGTTGCTGATCGTGGTCGGCTTCGGCGCGATCGTCATGGTCGGCACCGAGCCCGAGTATCGCGACGCCAGCGGCGCCATCATCGGCGGCGCCAACATGATCGCGGTGCATCTGGCCCAGGCGGTGGGTGGCAACCTGTTCCTGGGTTTCATCTCGGCCGTGGCCTTCGCCACCATTCTCGCGGTGGTGGCCGGGCTGGCGCTGTCCGGCGCCTCGGCGGTGTCCCATGACCTGTATGCCTGCGTGATGCGCAAAGGCCAGGCCAGCACCCAGCAGGAAATGCGCATCTCGAAGATCGCCACCTTGTGCATCGGTGTCCTGGCGGTGCTGCTGGGGCTGTTGTTCGAGTCGCAGAACATCGCCTTTCTCTCGGGGCTGGTGCTGGCGATAGCCGCGTCGGTGAATTTCCCGGTGCTGTTTCTTTCCATGTTCTGGAAAGGCCTGACCACCCGGGGCGCGGTGGGCGGCAGCCTGGCCGGGCTGATCTCGGCGATTGTCCTGCTGATCCTCAGCCCGGCGGTCTGGGTCAATGTGCTGCACCACCCCCAGGCGCTGTTTCCCTACGCCAACCCGGCGCTGTTCTCCATGAGCCTGGCGTTCTTTGCCGCTTGGGCCTTGTCCGTCAGCGACCGCTCGCCCCGGGCCGAGCTGGAGCGCGGCCGCTACCTGGCGCAGTTCATCCGTTCCATGACCGGCATCGGCGCCTCCGGCGCCAGCCATCCCTGAGTTGCCTCCCGGCGCCCAGTACGCTGCGCCGGCCCTCAATTGACCCTTCGGAGCCTTTCTCCCATGCCACAGTCTCCTACCCTGCAAAGCTTTATCGGCGGCCGCTGGATCGGCCAGCACCCGGCCCAGGCCTTGCGCAGCGCCATCGATGGCCATGAAGTGGCGCGTACCCATGAAGAGCCCCTGGACTTCGCCGAAGCGCTGCAACATGGGCGCGTGAACGGCGCCCGGGCCCTGCTGGCCCTGGATTTCCAGCAGCGGGCCCAGCGCCTCAAGGCCCTGGCGCTGTACCTTGGCGAACGCAAGGAACAGCTGTACGCCCTGTCCCACCACAGCGGCGCGACCCGGGCCGACAGCTGGATCGACATCGAAGGCGGCAACAGCACCTTGTTCAGCTACGCCGGACTTGGCGCCCGCGAGCTGCCCTCGGGCAACCTGCTGCACGAAGGCCCGGCGCAATCCCTGAGCAAGCTCGGCAGCTTTGCCGGCACCCATATCCTGGTGCCCCGCGGCGGCGTGGCGGTGCACATCAACGCGTTCAACTTTCCCATCTGGGGCATGCTGGAGAAGTTCGCCCCCTGCTTCCTTGCCGGCATGCCGTGCATCGTCAAGCCCGCCAGCGCTACCAGCTACCTGACCGAGGCCGCCGTGCGCCTGATGCAGGAATCCGGCTTGCTGCCCGAAGGCAGCCTGCAACTGGTGATCGGCGGCACCGGCGACCTGCTGGATCGCCTGCAAGGCCAGGACCTGGTGACGTTCACCGGTTCCGCCGTCACCGCCGGCAAACTGCGATCCAACCCCAACCTGATCCGCCACTCGGTGCCTTTCAATGCCGAAGCCGACTCGCTGAACTGCGCGATCCTGGCGCCGGACGTGACCCCGGACGACCCGGAATTCGAGCTGTTCATCAAGGAAGTGGTGCGGGAAATGACGGTCAAGGCCGGTCAGAAATGCACCGCCATCCGCCGCGCCATCGTTCCGGCCAAACAGCTGGACGCCGTGGCCACGGGCTTGCGCGAGCGCCTGTCGAAGGTGGTGGTCGGCGATCCGTCGGTGGAAGGCGTACGCATGGGCGCCCTGGCCTCCCATGAGCAACAGCGGGACGTGGCCGAACGCCTGGAGAGCCTGCTGCACAGCAGCGATCTGTTGTTCGGCGCCCGGGACGGCTTCGAGCCCCGGGGCAACAACGTCAGCCAGGGCGCGTTCTTTGCCCCAACCCTGCTGCTGTGCCGTGATCCCCTGGCACAGGGCGGCGCCCACGATATCGAGGCCTTTGGCCCGGTCAGCACCTTGATGGCCTACGACGACCTGGACCAGGCCCTGGACCAGGCCCTGGACCTGGCCGCTCGCGGCAAGGGCAGCCTGGTGGCCAGCCTGGTGACCAAGGACCCGGGCATCGCCGCCCAGGTCATTCCCCGGGCAGCGGCCTGGCATGGCCGGCTGCTGGTGCTGGACCGCGAGTGCGCCGGCGAATCCACCGGCCACGGCTCGCCATTGCCGCAACTCAAGCACGGTGGCCCCGGTCGCGCCGGTGGCGGTGAAGAGCTGGGCGGCCTGCGGGCGGTCAAGCACTACCTGCAGCGGGCGGCTGTCCAGGGCTCGCCGAGCATGCTGGCGGCAGTGACCGGTGAATACGTGCGCGGCGCCAAGGTCATCGAAACCGAGGTCCACCCGTTCCGCCGGCACTTCCAGGACCTGCAGATCGGCGAGTCCCTGCTGACCCACCGCCGCACCGTGACCGAGGCCGATCTGGTGAACTTCGGCTGCCTGTCCGGGGACCACTTCTATATGCACTTCGACGAGATCGCCGCCAAGGACTCCCAATTCGGCAAGCGTATTGCCCACGGCTACTTCGTGCTCTCGGCGGCGGCCGGGCTGTTCGTGTCCCCGGCGCCGGGCCCGGTGCTGGCCAACTATGGCCTGGACAGCCTGCGCTTCATCAGCCCGGTGGGCATTGGCGACACCCTGCAAGCGCGGCTGACCTGCAAGCGCAAGATCGACCAGGGTAAACAGAGCCCCCAGGGCACGCCGCAGGGGGTGGTGGCCTGGGACGTGGAAGTGACCAATCAACTGGGTGAGCTGGTGGCCAGCTACGACATCCTGACCCTGGTTGCCAAGCGCACCCCCTGACCGCAGGCGCCGGCTTGCGAGCAAATGGCCCTCACGACGCTGTCGCTCTTGAGAACACCTTCGCCAGCCAGCTGGCTCCTACAAGAACTGGCCGCAACACCACCCGCTGTAGGAGCTGGCTTGCCGGCGAATGGCCCTCACGACGCTGTCGTCCTTGGGAACGCCTTCGCCAGCTAGCTGGCTCCTAAAAGTGGGTGCCGGCGCTCGTGCGGATGCTTGGGTGGGGCAGATTGTGGCAAAAGATTTCATGGGTTCTTGATTCTCAATCCGGCTTGCGGCAAGTTGCGCGCTTCTCACTATTAGGAGCAGCCCATGTCCGGCTCAATGGCCCAGGCGTTCGCGCACAATTTTCTCGGCCACTCACCCCGCTGGTACAAGGCAAGCATTGTCGCGTTCCTGCTGCTCAATCCGCTGCTGTTCTTCGCGGTCAGCCCGGCCGCAGCGGGCTGGTGCCTGGTGATCGAGTTCATCTTCACCCTGGCCATGGCCCTCAAGTGCTACCCCTTGATGCCCGGTGGCCTGCTGTTGGTGCAAGCGCTATTGCTGGGCATGGCCACGCCCCAGGCGCTGTACGACGAGCTGGTGCACAATTTCCCGGTGATCCTGCTGCTGATGTTCATGGTGGCCGGCATCTACTTCATGAAAGAACTGCTGCTGTTCCTGTTCTCCCGGCTGCTGCTGGGAGTGCGCTCCAAGGCGCTTTTGGGGCTGCTGTTCTGCTTTCTGTCGGCCTTCCTCTCGGCCTTTCTCGACGCCCTGACCGTGACCGCGGTGATCATCAGCGCCGCGGTGGGCTTCTACTCGGTGTACCACCGGGTAGCCTCCGGCAATGACCCGCGCCAGGACAGCGGCTATGGCGACGATCAGCATCTGCCAACCCTGCACCACGACGACCTGGAGCAGTTCCGCGCCTTTCTGCGCAGCCTGTTGATGCACGGTGCCGTGGGCACGGCGCTGGGAGGCGTATGCACCCTGGTGGGCGAACCACAGAACCTGCTGATCGGCCATGAGATGGGCTGGCACTTCGCCGAGTTCTTCCTCAAGGTGGCGCCGGTTTCCCTGCCGGTGCTGGCCGCCGGACTGGTGACCTGCGTACTCCTGGAAAAACTGCGCTGGTTCGGCTACGGCACGCTGCTGCCGGACAACGTGCGCAAGGTACTGGCCAACTACGCGGCCGAAGACGACGCCCAGCGCACCGCGCGGCAGCGGGCGGCGTTGCTGGTCCAGGGGCTGGCGGCGCTGATCCTGATTGTCGGCCTGGCCCTGCACGTCGCGGAAGTCGGGCTGATCGGCCTGATGGTGATAGTGCTGATCACCGCCTTCACCGGGATTACCGACGAGCACCGCCTGGGCAACGCCTTCAAGGACGCCATGCCCTTCACCGCCCTGCTGGTGGTGTTTTTTGCCGTGGTGGCGGTGATTCACCAGCAACAGCTGTTCGTGCCGCTGATCCAGTGGGTGCTGGCGCTACCGGCGGACCAGCAGCCAGGCATGCTGTTCATTGCCAATGGCCTGCTGTCGGCCATCAGCGACAACGTGTTCGTCGCCACCATCTACATCACCGAGGTGAAACAGGCCTTTGTTTCCGGGCAGATGAGTCGCGAACACTTCGAGACCCTGGCGATCGCCATCAACACCGGCACCAACCTGCCTAGCGTCGCCACGCCCAATGGCCAGGCCGCCTTCCTGTTTCTGCTGACCTCGGCGATTGCGCCGCTGGTGCGCCTGTCCTACGGACGGATGGTGTGGATGGCCCTGCCCTACACCGTGGTGATGGGCCTGCTGGGCTGGTATGCGGTGAGTTACTGGTTGTAGCGCTGGAGGATGTTTTAAGGGCTAAAGCGCTGATCCGGGTGCAACAGGGTGCCGTCCATATCGCTGAGCAGGAACGCGATGGACCGCACCTTGCCCCCCTTCACCCGAGGGCGTGCCAGACGCGGCCATCCCGGGCCAGCAACTCATCAGCGGCATCCGGGCCATCCTCACCCGCAGGGTAAGTCTGCACGCTCGCGTCCTGCTTCCAGGCATCGAGGAAAGGCTGTACGGCGCGCCAACCGTTCTCGATATTGTCCGCCCGCTGAAACAGCGTCTGGTCACCGACCAGGCAGTCGTAGATCAGCGTCTCGTAGCCGGTGGACGGCTGCATTTCGAAGAAATCCCGATAGGCGAAGCCCAGTTCGATATTGGCCATGTCCAGGCTCGGCCCGGGCTTTTTCGCCAGCAGGTCGAACCACATGCCTTCATTGGGCTGGATCTGAATCCGCAGGTAAGTCGGCGACAGCTGATCGACTTCGGTATCGCGAAACTGCGCGTAGGGTGCCGGCTTGAAGCAGATGACGATTTCGGTGTCGCGCACGCTCATGCGCTTGCCGGTGCGCAGGTAGAACGGCACCCCGACCCAGCGCCAGTTGTCGATCATCACCTTCAGCGCGACATAGGTTTCGGTGTTGCTGTCCGGCGCGACATTAGCTTCTTCGCGGTAACCCGCCAGGGCCTTGCCCGCCACTTCGGCGGCGCGGTACTGGCCGCGCACCGAGTTGGCCCGCGCCTCCTCCAGGGACCAGGGGCGGATCGCCCCCACCACCTTGGCCTTCTCGCCGCGCACTGCATCGGCGCCAAAGGCCGCTGGAGGCTCCATGGCCACCATCGCCAGGAGTTGGAACAGGTGGTTGGGCACCATGTCTCGCAGGGCGCCGGTGTGTTCATAAAAGCTGCCACGGGTTTGGACCCCGACGGTTTCCGCCGCGGTGATCTGCACGTGGTCGATGTAATGGTTGTTCCAGAACGCCTCGAACAGGCTGTTGGAAAAACGGCTGACCAGGATGTTCTGGACCGTTTCCTTGCCCAGGTAATGGTCGATGCGATAGATCTGCTTCTCGCTCATGACCTTGAGCAAGCAGGCATTGACGGCCTCGGCGCTCTGCAGATCGGAGCCGAAGGGCTTCTCGATGACCACCCGGCGAAAGGCCTCCGGCCCCTCCGCAAGCAACCCCGAAGCCCCCAGGCGCTGCACCACTTCACTGAAGAAGCGCGGCGCGGTGGCCAGGTAGAACACCGCGTTGCCGGTGCCGCTGGCGGCAATTCGCGCCGCCAGTTCGGCATAGGTGGAGTCGTCGAGGAAGTCGCCCTGGACGTAGCTGATGCCACGGGTCAGGCGGGCCCAGACGGCGGCGTCCACGGACGCCCCCTGGCCTTGTTTGCTCAGCACTTCATCGCGAAGGAAGTCTTCCAGCAAGGTGGCGAACTCAGCGTCGCTCACCGCGTTGTGGTCGACGCCGACAATCCGCAGCCCCTCATCCAGCAGACCGTCGCGGCTCAGGTTGTACAGCGCCGGCGTCAACAGGCGCTTGACCAGATCACCGCGGGCGCCGAACAGGAACAGCGTGGTCGGCGGCGCGGGCAACGCCTTGGACTTCTTTCGCGTAGAGGTCATTTCTTACCGGTCTCCACGTGGCCGCCAAAGCCGAAGCGCATGGCCGACAGCAGCTTGTCGCCGTAGGTGCCCTGGCCGCGGGAGCGGTAGCGGGAGAACAACGAGTTGGACAGCACCGGAACCGGCACCGCCTGCTCCATGGCTGCTTCGATGGTCCAGCGCCCTTCGCCACTGTCGGCCACGGCACCGGAAAAACCGTCGAGCTTCGGATCGCCGGCCAGGGCATCGGCGGTCAGGTCCAGCAACCAGGAGGACACTACGCTGCCACGCCGCCAGACTTCGGCGATGTCCGCCACATTGAGGTCGAAGCGCTGATCCTCCGGCAAGATGTCCGAAGACTTGGTCTTGAGAATGTCAAAGCCCTCGGCGAAGGCCTGCATCATCCCGTACTCGATGCCGTTGTGGATCATCTTGACGAAATGCCCGGCACCGGCAGGACCGGCATGGATATAGCCACGCTCGGCACGGTCGTCATCAGAAACGCGGTCCTTGGTCCGTGGAATCGAACCCAGGCCAGGGGCCAGGGCCGCGAACAGCGGGTCCAGGCGCAGCACTTCATCGGCATCGCCGCCGATCATCATGCAGTAGCCGCGCTCCAGGCCCCAGACGCCGCCGGAGGTGCCGACATCGATGTACTTCAGGCCCTTTTGCGCCAGGTCCCGGGCACGGCGGATGTCGTCCTTATAGTAGGTGTTGCCGCCGTCGATGATCACATCACCCGGTTCCAGCAACTGGCTCAGGGTGTCGATGGTCTCTTCGGTGGGTGCGCCGGCGGGCAGCATGACCCAGACCGCGCGGGGTTTTTCCAGGCCGGCCACCAGGGCCGGCAGGTCGGCGACGCCCTTGGCGCCTTCGGCGGCCAGGGTGCTGACGAAATCGGTGTTGCGGTCAAAGACTACGGTCTCGTGCCCATTGAGCATCAGGCGCCGTGCAATGTTGCCGCCCATGCGGCCCAGTCCAATAATCCCCAGTTGCATGTGCTGATGCTCCTACTGCAAAAAATTCAGATCAAAAATGTATAGCCCAAAGGGCTGGGTGCAAACGTCGAGGGGCGCAACTATACAAGGCGAGACGCTTCAAGACAGCGCAATCTTCAGACATAACGCCAGTTTTTGCGGCCACCTGCGCGCAACGCAGCGCGCCCAAGCCCGATCTCTTGCCCCTCGGCCGGCGCGAACCGCGTGGAGATTAGTCCCGGCACTGGGGGCGAAGTTTCTCAGAAACTGGGGGGATAACGACGCAAAACACCAGGAAGGCACAACGACCACGAAAAATAAAAAAGTTCCAATTGCGCTAAAAAGAAATAAAATTGCCGCCTTCAGGCTGCGTGAAAACGTCACGAGTGAAGGCAAGACGGTTGCCTGACACCGTCATTTTCGCGCTGCCGACGATAGTGCTTTGCGCAAGGGATGCGACCAGCGAAGCATAGTTGAGGCACTCCATTTGCGAGGTGAAGCAATGGGCACAGTACTACCGGCACGACCAGCACAGACTCTCTACGTGACCATTCGTCGTGACGAATTGCGCCAACTCAAAGACGAGCGCGATCAACTGCAACGGGAACTCGCCCAATTGCGCCTGATGTTGCAGAACCAGGGACAAGCCCCTGCCGTAGCGCTGCAGCGCCCCTGAGCAACCTCAGCTGTGCCCCGGAACGCAGGCCCGGCCTGCGTTCACCGCTCTACCCGCTCCCTTTCCTGCCACCTATCTCCCGCCACACCTGATCCCGCCGCCTGCTACGCCGGACAAAAATCCAACGCTGCGCTAACGAACTTTTCACACTTGCCTATCGATACTCCCGGCCATTGTGGCCGTCTTGTTACAGACGGCGGCCTTCATTCGCAGCGCTGAACCGGCGCGCAATGATCACGGAACGGCGGGGAGCGCTGAATGGCATTGTTCAAACGCAGTAACACGTCTGCGACAGGTTTTGACTGGATGGGGCTGCTCTGGCTGTTCCTGTTCTTCTGGTATTTCTCCGGCATCACCCAACTGCTGATTCAACTGACGGACACGTCCGGCTTCGCCGGTTTCCGCCAGGCGTTCTTCATGAGCGCCATCTGGCTGGCGCCGATGCTGCTGTTCCCGGCACGCACCAGAGTCATGGCGGCAGTGATCGGCGTGGTGCTCTGGGCCTGCTCCATGGCCAGCCTGGGCTATTTCTTCGTCTATCAGCAGGAGTTCTCGCAAAGCGTCATCTTCATCATGTTCGAGTCCAACCCCTCGGAGGCCGGTGAATACCTGACGCAGTACTTTGCCTGGTGGATGCTCCTGGCGTTCCTGGCCCACACCGCCTTCGCCCTCTTCCTCTGGACCCGCCTGCGCCCGGTGTACCTGCCCCGGGGCCAGGCCCTGGCGGCTGCCGTGGCAATCCTGGTGGCGATTGTCGGCTACCCGCTGATCAAGCAAATCGCTCGCACCGACACCCTGGCCGACGGCCTGGAGAAATTCGAAACCCGTATCGAACCCGCCGTGCCGTGGCAGATGGTGGTCGCTTATCGCCGCTACCGTGAGCAACTGAACGGCATGCAGGGCATGCTCGACAGCGTCAGCAAGATCCCGCCGCTGACCAACCTCAAGGACAGCATGGCCAACCAGCCGGCCACCCTGGTGCTGGTGATCGGCGAGTCCACCAACCGCCAGCGCATGAGCCTCTACGGCTACCCGCGCCAGACCACCCCGGAGCTGGACAAGCTCAAGGACCAGCTGGCGGTGTTCGACAACGTCATCACCCCGCGCCCCTACACCATCGAGGCGTTGCAACAGGTGCTGACCTTCGCCGACGAAGAAAACCCCGATCTCTACCTCAAGACGCCGTCCCTGGTCAGCGTGATGAAGCAGGCGGGCTACAAGACCTACTGGATCACTAACCAGCAGACCATGACCAAGCGCAACACCATGCTCACCACCTTCTCCGAGCAGGCGGACGAGCAGGTGTACCTGAACAACAACCGCAACCAGAACGCCCGCCAGTACGACGGCGACGTGCTCGAGCCCTTCTCCAAGGCCCTGGCCGACAGCGCCCCGCGCAAGTTCATCGTGGTCCACCTGCTGGGCACCCACATGAGCTACCAGTACCGCTACCCGCCAAGCTACGACAAATTCACCGATCGCCAGGGCGTGCCGGCCGGTGTGCGTGACGATCAACTGCCGACCTACAACAGCTACGACAACGCGGTGCTGTACAACGACTTCGTGGTCTCCAGCCTGATCAAGGATTACGCCAAGACCGACCCCAACGGTTTCCTGCTGTACCTGTCGGACCACGGCGAAGACGTCTTCGACTCCGCCGGCCACGACACCCTGGGACGCAACGAAGGCAAGCCCACGGCGCCGATGTACACCATCCCGTTCATGGCCTGGGCCTCGCCGAAGTGGCGGCAAACCCACGACTGGAACTTTGCTTCCGACCTCAGCCGCCCTTACAGCAGCTCCCAGCTGATTCATACCTGGGCCGATCTGGCGGGCTTGAGTTTCGACCAGCTGGACCACAGCCGCAGCCTGGTCAGCGACAGCTTCAAGCCGCGCCCGCTGCTGATTGGCGACCCCTACTCGCGCCAGAGCAAGGCGCTGATCGACTTCAGCCTGATGAAACCCAAAGCGCCGACGGAAGCGACCGTGGTCCAGAAATAAGAACCCGACTCGGGGGCCGCAACGGCCCCTTACCTGCAGGGGCCCGGCGTGCCGGCGAAGGCGCCATCCTGCCTTGCAGCGAGCTCTGCGACGCCCTCGCTGGCCAACCAGCTGCTACAGGCTTTGATTGTCTGCAGACACAGGCTGTGACTGCCTGCAGACACATAATGTCAAGAATGTAATATCCCGCTCAGGCTGACGTTAACCCTCACTTAATACACTTCGCTGAAACTTGCCCCATCACTTCTTGTGCAGGGACGAAACAAGTTACCGAACACTCTTAAGTAGGAAACGCAGTATGAAACTTTCAACTTTGGTATTTAGCGGTTTGATTCTCGCCACTTCCAGTGCAGCCTTTGCCGAAGGCGGAGCCGAGCATATGCAACGCTTTTACGAGAACTTCCGGGTCAATCAGCAACAGATTCACGGCGATAAAAACCAGAACCTCGCCAAGACCGAGCAAGACAAGGCCGGTACCCACTATTCCGCACCGGACGCCAAGCAACAACAGCCCGGCGCCTGATACCTCTTCAACGCAGTACCCACTCTGGACAATGTGCTCCTTTGGCAGAGATGGACGTTTGGCGCCCTCTATAGGGCGCCTTTTTTTATCCGCTGGCAGGCCCTCACTGTCACGCCAATGACAGGAATATTACAACTCTGTCATCCGCCACTTTCCCTGCGTGCAATCAACTAGCATGCCTGCGCCCAAGCACTCACCCGCTATCGGGTGACCTGGCTAATCCTATGAATTAGCTGATTAATTTTCTTGACCCTGTAGCTACTTCAGGCTTCACCCTGCACTCATTCGATAATGCCCAAGCGGTTTGGAGAGGATCTGGCAATGCGTATTCTGGTGGTTGAAGACGAACCCAAAACAGCGGACTACCTGCATCAAGGCCTGAGTGAAAGTGGTTATGTCGTGGACCGCGCCAACAATGGCGTGGACGGCCTGCACCTGATACAGCAACAACCTTACGAGTTGGTGATCCTGGATATAAACCTGCCGGGCCAAGATGGCTGGCAAGTGTTGGAACATATGCGCGGACATTCTCCGGCCCGGGTCATGATGTTGACCGCTCGCGGGCGCCTGGAAGACAAAGTCAAAGGGC
The DNA here is from genome assembly GCF_026016285.1 of Pseudomonas sp. B21-059. Taxonomy (NCBI): domain Bacteria; kingdom Pseudomonadati; phylum Pseudomonadota; class Gammaproteobacteria; order Pseudomonadales; family Pseudomonadaceae; genus Pseudomonas; species Pseudomonas sp. B21-059. The sequence continues at coordinate 3,616,905 of NZ_CP087201.1, forward strand.
TGGATATGGGCGCCGATGATTATCTGGTCAAACCTTTTCAATTTCCCGAGTTGCTGGCCCGGGTCCGGACCTTGATTCGCCGCAGCGAACCCGTGTCCCAGCCGCAAGTATTGCAAGTGGCCGACTTGCAACTTGATCCTCGCCGGCATCGGGCTTATCGCGGTGACCGCCGGATAGATCTCACGACCAAGGAATTCACCCTGTTGCATGTATTGATGCGCCACTCGGGGGAAGTGCTGACCCGCACGCAAATCATTTCCCTGGTCTGGGACATGAACTTCGACTGCGACACCAATGTGGTGGAAGTCTCCATCAGCCGCCTGCGGGCCAAGATCGATGATGCCAGTGAGGTCAAGCTGATCCACACCCTGCGCGGTGTCGGTTATGTCCTGGAAGTGCGCCAATGACGCACCAGCCGGCGGCGCCGACCAACAGCAGCCTGTCCATGCGCCTGGGGCTGACCGTCAGCCTGATGGGGGCGGCCCTGGTCCTGCTGCTGGCGACCCTGGCCTATCTGGCCCTGAACCACGAGTTGGACAACCTGGCGCGCAAGGGCCTGGAGAGCAAGCTGGAACAGATCCAGCACAGCCTCACCAGCGACCTCAAGAGCAGCGACCTGGCCGCCCGCCCCCACTCCCTGCTGGACCTGGTGATGGGCCACGACAATCTGCAATTGAACATCCTGAGCAGCGCCCCTCTGGCCGAACCCTTGCTCAATGTTGGCGGCATCGCTGAGCAACCGCTGCCCCGGGCCCTGAGGGAGAGCAGCGCCGAGGGTTACCTCGACTGGCGCGACAGCCGCGGCAATCCCTTGCTCAGCGCCACCCGGCAAATGAACCTGCGCAATGGCGAGCCGGTGCGAGTGGTGTTGAGCCTGGACCGTGGCAATGACCAGGCACTGCTCAGCGCCTACCTGCGCTCCACGGTGATTGCCCTGCCCCTGTTGCTGCTGCTGATCGGCATGGGTGCCTGGTGGCTGGTGCAAAGGGGCCTGCTGCCCCTGCAGCAGTTCACCCGGGTCGCCGCCAAGGTCACCACCCAGGACCTGACCCATCGCCTGAACCTGGACAAGCTGCCCCGGGAACTGGCGGAACTGGGCCAGGGCATCAACGTCATGCTGCAGCGCCTGGATGGCGGGGTGCAGCGCCTGTCGCAGTTCTCCGATGACCTGGCCCACGAACTGCGCTCGCCCATCAGCAACCTGATGGGCAAGGCCCAAGTGACCCTGTCCCGGGAACGTCCCCCAGAGGAATACAAGGCCGTGCTGGAGGCCAGCATCGAGGAGCTGGAGCGGGTCACACGAATCGTCGCCGACATGCTGTTCCTGGCTCAGGTCAGCCAGCCGGCTTCCCAGGCCCGCTTTGCCCGGGTGTCTCTGGGCGAGGAGGCGCGGCGGGTCATGGACCTGTTTGCCCTCAGCGCCGAGGACAAGCAACTGCAGCTGGAACTGCGCGGTGACGCCTGGGTGCTGGGGGATCGCCTGATGATCCAGCGGGCCATTTCCAACCTGTTGTCCAACGCCATCCGCCATTGCCCGGATCAGGGCCGGATCGAGCTGCGGATCGAGCGCCAACTGCAGAGCGTGAGCCTCGCCGTGGGCAATCCCGGGCCGGGCATCGCCGCCTGCCACCTGCCCCATCTGTTCGAGCGTTTCTATCGGGTCGACAGCAGTCGCGCCCGAGCCGAAGGCGGCACCGGGCTGGGCCTGGCAATCGTGCGCTCGATCATGAACCTGCATCAGGGCCGCACCGAGGTCGACAGCGTACCGGACAGCCTCACCGAGTTCCGCCTGGTGTTCCCCAAGCTCGACCCGGCATTGCACGACGCTTAGAGCAGTCAGCCCCGCTCCCCTACAGCACCAGGGCGGGGCCTGACATCGGACATTACAAAGCTTTGCTCCAGAACAGCATGCGGCCATGGGCGGGATCGAGCATGGCATTGGCGAAACCGCAGGCCTGGTAGGCGGCCTGGGCCTGGGCGTTGCCTTCCAGCACTTCCAGGGTGATCTTGCAGCAACCCCGTTGCCGGGCAATGTCCTCGACCTTCTGCAGCATCCGCTTGCTCAGGCCCTGGCCACGAAAGCTGTCCAGCACCACCACATCATGGACATTCACCAGAGGCCGGCAGGCAAAGGTGGAAAAGCCCTCGAAGCAGTTCACCAGCCCCACCGGCTGGCCACCGGCAAAGGCCAGTACGCTGAACGCCTGAGGTCGCTTGGCCAGCTCTGCCGGCAGTTGCTGAAGCTGGTCCGGCGCCAGGGCCTGGCCGCCGCCCATGGGGTCCTGGGCGTAATGATTGAGCAGCACACCTATGGCTTCGGCATGCACCGGGTTGCTGTAACTGGCTTGCAGCACCACGACATCGGCAACGTCCATGTTCATCCTCGATCAATGCAGTGAAAGTGAGCGTTCAGGGCTCAGGCAGCCTCGATTGTAGGCTGGGGGATTTGACCAAACGAAGATTTTTCTCCCTCCTTCTGCAGAAAAATCCTAATGATTGGCCAGGATGAACCACAGCCGGAAGCCCTTCCCCTCAAGCGCGAGGCTGGCTGGCAAACCGTTGCAACTGCATTTCCTGCAGGCGGCTCAAGGTGCGGCGGAAGGGAAACTCCAGGTAACCCTCGGTGTACAGCTGCTCCATCGGTACCTGGGCCTCCAGATAGAGCGGCACCTTGCGGTCGTAACATTCATCCACCAGGGCAATGAAGCGGCGCACGCTGTCGTCATGGATCGACAGTTGCGGCAATTCGCGATCCCCTGCCACCACCCGCTGGGCGCCATCCTCGGTGCCTCGGGCAATGCGTCCCGGGCGTTGCTGGGCACTGAGGTTGGGAACCTGGCTGAGGAGGATTGCGCTGAACCTGTCACACAGCGCCATGAAGTCCATGGCGGAAAACGGCTGTTCGCACAGATCGGCAAAACGGCACCAGATCACGCTGCCGGCGGCCTTGACCACCTGCACCGGCCGATAGCCGATCAGCAGCGGCTCAGTGGAGACCGCCTGGCCGCCGCTCAACTGCTGGAACAAGGGTTCCAGGGCGCTGGGCTGGCCCTCGGCACTGAGCCAGTAGCGCTGCGCGGCAGCCCCCGGGTGCAGACGGTGATCCTGCTCGCCGTCCACCGCCACCACTTGCATATGCTGGCTGATGGCGCTGATGGCCGGCAGGAAACGTTCACGATTGAAGCCCTCGGCATACAGCTGCTCGGGAGGCTGGTTGGAGGTGCAGACCATGACCACGCCCTGCTCGAACATCACCTGGAACAGGCGCCCGAGAATGATCGCATCACCGATATCGTTGACGAACAACTCATCGAAGCACAGCACCCGCACCTCTTCGGCGAGCTCTCGGGCCAGGGCTTGCAAGGGATCGGCGGTGCCGGTGAGCTGGAACGAACGTTGGTGCACCCAGCCCATGAAGTGATGAAAGTGCTGACGCCGCGCCGGCACCCGCAGGCTCTGGTAGAACTGATCCATGAGCCAGGTCTTGCCCCGCCCGACCGCCCCCCACAGATAGACCCCTTGCACCGCTGTACGCCCCTGATGCAGGGCCTCGTGGCAGTTCTGCAAGGCTTGCACGGCCCGCGCCTGTGCCTCGTCGGCGACGAAGCCGTCCTGCTCCAGGGCATGCCGATAGGCGCTCAAGGGGGAATCGAATGGCATGGGCCGCGGGCCTCCCGGCAAAAAAGCCGCAGTATGCCACCGCGCCCCACTCCATGGAGGAACCGGCTTGCCGACGAACCGCTCGACACACCGGTCGACAAGCCTCAGCGGGAGATATCCAGCCGTGCAATCCGTCCCTGCGGGTCCAGGCGAAAGGTGTAGCGCAGCGTCTGGGGGCTGGCGGAAAAATCCCCGCAGACCAGGCTGTCCAGCAACACCTTGCCGGTGCGCTGCTGGACCCCGAGGATCTGCAGTCGCGGACGCACGCGATGGCTGGCGTCCATCCAGCGGGCAATCTCCTGCGGCCCGACCCGGTGTTCTCGCTCGTCGAACACCTGGGCCTCGGCGGCAAAGATCGCCGCCGCCACCGAGCTGTCGCCAGTGTTGGCCGCCATCACGTAGGCGCGGATCGCCGGGGCCAGTGAAACGTCGATACCTGACATGAGAAAAGCTCCTGATGAGTCGATGATCGCGCCATGTTAAAAGCCCCGCGTGTCATTTCCTGTCAGGAGTGAATTGACCGCCCTGCTCGTCCTTTTGCAGGCACTGGCGCCAGGCCCGCAGCCAATCGCTGCGCCGCCCCGGATAGGCCTGTCCCTGCTCCTGGGCCGCGGCAATGCGGTCGGTACGAAAGGTCCGGTAATCGCCCCGCAGCTCACACCAGGCAACGATCACCCGGGCCTCGTTGAGAAACCCCAGAGCCAAGGGCCAGATCAGCCGCTGGCTGGGGTTGCGATTGACGTCGGCATAGTCGATCAACAGCTTGGCCTGGTGCCGGATCGCCTGGCGGAACACGTTCAACGACACGCTGTTGTCGGGAAAGCCCCAGCCCGCGGGGCCCGGCAGCAAGGTCGGATTGCGCAGGGCATCCTGGGCCGCCGGGGCCAGCACCGCGGCGATCTTGGCCATGGCATCGGCCGCGGCCTTGCTCAGCACCTCGTCGCCACGCTGATCGACATAACGCAAGCCCAGGACCACGGCCTCGGTCTCGTCGGCATTGAGCATCAAGGGCGGCAGGAACAGCCCGCTGCGCAACACATAGCCGATGCCCGCCTCACCGTAGATCGGCGCGCCCAGTGAAGTGAGCTCGGCGATATCGCGGTACAGGGTGCGCTCGGACACCTCCAGCTCCGCCGCCAGGGTGGCTGCGGTAACGGGACGGCTCTTGCCCCGCAGCATCTGCAACAGGGTGAGTAAACGGCTGGCTCGCGACACCTTGGGTGGACTCCGGAGAAAAAACACCGGCGCAGAATATCAGAGCCTCCTGACAGTCAGTGTCAGGAGGCTTGCGAGGCGAGACAGGCAATGTCCACGGATGCCACGGGCCCGAAGCGTGCTCCGCAACGGCTGGTGGTGCCGGTGTCGAAGGGCACGCCACCGAGGAAGACCTGCTGCGGGCCTTTGCCTGGGCCGTGCCGATCCCGGGGCATGGCCCCTCAGTAGGTCATGCTCCAGCTCAGGGTGTAGGTGCGGCCACGACCCTGGTAGTCATACAAGTAGTCCGGCCCATAGGTCGGTGAGTAGAACAGCTTGGCGCGCTGGCCCCAGACGGTGCTGTATTGCTTGTCCAGCAGGTTCTGGATACCGCCGCTGAAGGTGCCGAAGTCGGTGTCGTGGCTGCCCAGCAGGTCGAAGGTGGTGTAGCCGTCGATGGTGTTGGGGGCATCAACGCTGTGAGTGGCGTCGATGACCTTGACCGCATCGTCCTTGAGGGTGAAGGCGTGGTTGCCCTGCAAGCGAACGTTGCTGCTGTCACCCTTCCAGCCGACGAAGGCGGTGAGTTTCGACAGCGAGGCATAACGGGCGTCGCGCTTGCTCCAGCCGCCGTTCTTGTTCTCCTCCTCGGAACGCACGGCATGCAGGGTGCCGCCCACTTCCCAGCCACTCTGGAAGTGCCGGGTCAGGGCGCTCTCAAAGCCGTAGTCGCGGCTTTTCTGATCCTTGACGTCAATGGTCAGGGTGGCCTGGTCGGTGCTGATCACCTTGTCCGACCAGATGTAGTACAGCGCCGCCTGGGCCTCCCAGTCGCTATCGGAGAAGCGCCAGCCGGTCTCCACCTGGCGGCTCTTGATCCCGGCCAGGGGGTTGTCGTCGACGCTCAGGCCCGGCTTGCCGTAGAACTTGGCCGGGTCCGGCAGATCGAAGCCCTCGCCGTAGTTGACCCAGACCTGATGACCGTTCTTGAAGTCGTAGATGCTGCCCAGGTTGTACAGGTTGACCGCATATTGGTTGCTGCCACCGGGGACGTTCTTGAAGCGGCCGACATCCACGTCCATCTGCTGACGCCGGTAGCCGCCGGAAACCGTCAGGTTGTCGGTGGCATGCCAGTCCAGCTGGGCGTAGCCGGACAGGCCGTCGACCCGATAGCTGGGATAGCGCGGCGCCTTGCTCAGGGTCACCAGATCCAGACCGCCACTGTCCGAGGAAATCTGCTGATCGAAGGTGCTCTGCTCGGCGTTGAAGCGCTCCCGGTCCAGGTCAACGCCGTAGGTGAGCTTGAAGGCATCGAGCTCCTTGGCGAACAGCGCCTTGAGGCTGGTGACCTCGAAATTCTGCTGCGACGCGGCAAAGTACACGCCCTTGGAGCCCGCGGGACTGCCGCTGTTGTAGTAGGGGAACGGGAAGAAGTTGTTGTCTTCCTTGCGGTACGAGGCCTGCAGGTAGAAGTCCTGGCCCAGCACATCGCTGTGGTGATAGTTGGCGTTGAGCAGCAGGCGCTTGGTACGCGGCTCCAGGTCGGTGGAATAGCCGCCCCGCAGCTCGGCGTTTTCCAGGTTGGACGGTGCCCGGTACTTGAGGTTGGGGAAATAGATCCCGGTGCTGCCGTGGTTGCCCGAGTCGTAGTACTGGGCCAGCAGGTCCAGGCTCTGCTCGTCATTGAACTGCAGGGCCAGGCTGCCCATCAGGTCCAGGGTGCGGTTGTACTGCAGGTCGGTCTGGGTGTTGTCGATGAAGATCTGTTTGCCGGCGCCGTCATAGAACGCCTGGTTCTGCTCCCCCGCCACCGCCAGCCGGCCGCTGATGGCTTCGTTGCCGCCGCTCACCGACTGGGCGACGCGGGTGCTCAGGTCGTCGCTGTTGTTGAAGCCACTGCTGGCCCCCAGCTGGGTCTCGAACCGCGCCGGGCCCGGTTCGCCTTTCTTGGTGACGATATTGATGATGCCGCCGGTGGCGCCGCCGCCGTAGATGGCGCTGGCCCCGGACAGCACTTCGACGCGCTCGACGTTGAACGGCGAAATGCTGTCGAACTGCCGGGACAGGCCCCGGGAACTGTTCTGGCTGACCCCGTCGATCATCACCAAGACGTTGCGCCCGCGCATGTTCTGGCCATAGTTGGTGCGCCCTTCAGGGGCCAGGTCGAGGCCCGGCACCAGCTTGCCAATGGCTTCCTTGAGGCTGACGCCAGTGCTCAGTTGCTCGCGCAGCTGGCTCTGCTCCACCACCCACACCGTGCCGGGGATCTCACTGATGGCGGTGCTGGTGCGCGACGCCACGCTGACCTGGGTCGGCTTGAGGTTGAGGCTGGCGGCCGGCGCCGCGCGGCGCAGGATCACAGTACGCGAATCACTGAAGGACCAGCTCATGCCGCTGCCGGCCAGCAGTGTCTGCAGGGCCTGGGCCACCGTGACCTCGCCATTCAGGGCCGGTGCTTGCAGGCCGTCCACATCAGCGGTGGTGTACAGCAGGCGCAGGTCGGCCTGATCGGCAAAACGGGTCAGCGCCTGATCCAGGGGCTGGGCCACCAGCTTGAGCGCCACCCGGCGCTCCTGGGTGCTGCTGCCCTGGCTGGTGGAGCTGGCGTCCTGCGCCTGGGCCAGCAGTGGGCTCAAGGCACCGGCGAACAGCGCCTGGGCCAGTAATGTGCGGCGCATGAGGTGTTGACCGCGCCCCAGTATCGACAGCTTGAACATAGCTTTCACGTGTTCCTTCCCAGCCCGTTGAAATGACGTCAATGAGAATGATTGTCTTCTCAGTCTCACTACGACGATTGGCCGGGAAAGAACTTGCAGTGCCCCAAGCAAAAAAATCCACTCAGTGCAAAACCGCCAGCCACGGCAGGTAGGTAACCTGCAGCGGATAGCGCTGCTGCAAGGCCTGCAGCGAACCCTGCGGGTCGTGCAGATCGAACACACCGCTGATGGCCAGGGCCGCCAACTGGCTATCGGAGATCAGAATGCGACCATGCTGATAACGCTCCAGCTCGCCAATCACCTCCCCCAGGGGGCGACCGTTGAAGATCAGCTTGCCCCGCTGCCAGGCGGTGAGACTGGCAGCGTCCACGGCTTGCTGGGCCAGCAGCGGCTGGCCGGATTGATACTGCAGACGCTGATCGGCCTGGAGCAGCACTGGCGCATGATCACCAGTGAACTGCACCTGGCCTTCACGCACCACCACCGTCAACCGGCTGCCGTCGCGGCGCAGGCTGAAGGCGCTGGCGGCACTGTGCAGGTATTGGGCGTCGGCCTGCACCACAAACGGCCGTCGCGGGTCGGCAACCGGCTCGAACAGCGCCTCGCCAGATTGCAGGATCACCCGGCGCTCGCCCGCCGAGTACGCCACCGACAATGCGCTACCGCTGTTGAGCGTGACCCTGGAACCGTCCGCCAGGGTGATGTGCTGTTGCTGGCCGACCGCGGTGTGGTAGTCCGAGGTCAGGGCCGGCCACTGCCACCAACCGACGCCGCTGGCCACGGCCAGTACCAGGGACGCCACCAGCGCCGGCCAACCACGCCAGGAACCGGTGGCTGTCGCCGCCCGGTGCTGTTCGGCGGCCCGGGTCTGGCCCAGGTCGCCCCACAGCTGCTGCGCCTCTTGCGCTGCTGCCGCGTGGGCCGGGCTGGTCTGGCGCCATTGCTGATAGGCCATGCGCTGGGCCGCCGTGGCGTTGCCGGAATGCAGCAACACCTGCCATTCGAGTGCAGCGTCTTCAAGGCTTTGGGAGTGTTCGGTCATGGGGATGTCGGCGGCGGGCAAGGGGGAATCACTCATGATGCTGTTGCAGCCAGTCGCGGCAATGGCGCAGGGCCTGGCCGATGTATTTTGCCACCATGCTTTCGGAAACGCCCAGGCGTAACGCAATCTGCGCCTGAGTCAGGCCTTCCAGGCGATTGAGCAGCAAGGCCTGGCGGGCGTTGTCCGAGAGTTGCGCCAGGGCCTCGTCGAGCACCGCCAGGCGTTCCTTGGCCAGCAGCACCGCTTCCGGCGCCGGTGCCGGGTCCACCACTTCACTGTGTTGCTCAGTGTCGCTGAGATTGGCCGCCAGACGCTGCTCGCGGCGCAGGGTATCGATGGCCAGGTTGCCGGCAACGCGAAAAATGAAACGGCGATCGTTGTGCACCTCCACCGTCTGCTGGTCGACCTTGAGCAGCTTGAGATAGGTGTCCTGGGCCACGTCCGCCGCCCGTTGGCGATCGCTCATGCGCCGGGTGAGAAACTTCAGCAGATCGTCGTAGTGCTCTTGAAAGCTGCGCAGCAGGCTGGGTATGGGCAGCATCGAGGGAAGGTCCGCAAATCGGGGAGGCGGATTATTCCACAACGGCAAATGAGAAACAGTATCTTTCGTATCCCTGCAAAATTGACCCTTTGCGCCTGTTTGCCCTTCTGACAACAGGACCTTTCTGGCATCCTGCGCCTCCTTTTTCTGACCGGGTGCGCAAGTCTTGTCTGATGCCATGACATTGCGGCCCAAGTCCCGTCCACTTTCCGGCGTGCGCCCTGGCGTTTTCGCACGCCACTGGCAGGCCTTCTCCCATGACCGCACCTGATCGTTCCCCTCCCCGCTACAAGTCCGACCTGATCTACGGCCTCAATGACCGTCCGCATTTCAGCGCGGCGATCTTCGCCGCCCTGCAACATGTGCTGGCCAGTTTTGTCGGCATCATCAGTCCAACCCTGATCTTCGGCGGCGTGCTGGGCCTTGAGAGCGAACTGCCCTACCTGATCAGCATGGCGCTGTTCGTCTCCGGCCTGGGCACCTTCGTCCAGGCCCGGCGCCTGGGGCCCATCGGCTCGGGGCTGCTGTGCGTGCAGGGCACCAGCTTCTCGTTTATCAGCGTGCTGCTCAGCGCCGGCTTCATGGTCAAGGGCCGTGGCGGCGACACCAATGAGATCCTCTCCACCATCTTCGGCATCTGCTTTGTCGCGGCCTTTATCGAGATGTTCCTCAGCCAATTCATCGGCAAGCTGCGCAAGCTGATCACCCCGGTGGTCACCGGTACCATCATCACCCTGATGGGCCTGTCGCTGATCAAGGTGGCAGTCACCGACATGGCCGGCGGCTACGGCGCCAGCGACCTGGGCGCGGCGAGCAACCTGGGGCTGGCGGCCCTGGTGCTGCTGACCATTGTCGTGCTCAACCGTTTCAATCACCCGATGCTGCGCCTGGGCTCGATCGTCATCGGCCTGACCCTGGGCTTCGTGGTGGCCTGGATGCTGGGCCGGGTGGACATGGCGGCCATGCCCGAGGTGCCACTGGTGAGCGTGCCGGTGCCGTTCAAGTACGGTTTTTCCTTCGACCTGATTGCCTTTATTCCGCTGGCGGTGATCTTCCTGATTTCGCCCCTGGAAGCGGCCGGCGACCTGACCGCCAACTCGATGATTTCCCAGCAGCCGGTGAAAGGCCCGCTGTACATCAAGCGCATCAAGTCCGGGCTGCTGGCGGATGGTTTCAACTCGGCGGTGGCGGCGGTGTTCAACAGCTTGCCGATGGTGACCTTTGCCCAGAACAACGGGGTGATCCAGCTGACCGGCGTCGCCAGCCGCTACGTGGCCTACTTCATTGCCGGGCTGCTGGTGTTGCTGGGGCTGTTCCCGGTGATCGGCGCGGTGCTGCAACTGATGCCCAAACCGGTCCTGGGCGGCGCCACCCTGATCATGTTCGGCACCGTGGCCGTGGCCGGGATCAAGATCCTCGCCGAAGCCGGCCTGCATCGGCGCAACGTGCTGATCGTGGCCATTTCCTTAGGCATGGGCCTGGGGGTGGCGGCGGTGCCGGAAGTGCTGCGTGAGCTGCCCAAGGCGCTGCACAATATCTTCGAGTCGCCGATTACCGTGGGCGCTTTCTGCGCGATCTTCCTCAACATTTTCCTGCCGGAGGAATTCCTTGAGCTGGAAGAGGATGAGTTCGACCCCGAAGCGGCGACCCTCAAGGTGATGCAAGACCCGGACATGAGCGCTAAAGCGAACTCCTGAGGCTGGCGGGCGTCTATGCTGCGTGCGCGGGTGATGGACTCTCGGCCTTGGAGGTTGGTCGGGGGCTTTCCAGGCAAGGCCCTGCGGGCCTTGTCGCAGCCTCGCAGGCTCGGCAGCAGCTACAAGGTGCCGGTCCGCCATTCATTTCCATTGCCGACAGGTATGCCATGCGTAGATTGATCGCCTTGACCCTGGTACTGCTCAGTCTCAGCGCCTGTGCGCTGTTGCCCAACCGCGACCCGCTGGCGATCAACGTGGTGGGCATCGAGCCACTGCCCAGCCAGGAGCTGGAAATGCGCTTCGCGGTGAAGCTGCGCCTGCAGAACCCCAACGAAAATGCCATCGACTACAACGGCGTCGCCCTGGACCTGGAAGTCAACGGCCGCCCGCTGGCGTCCGGGGTCAGCGACCAGCGCGGGCATATCGGCCGTTACTCGGAGGACATCCTGGTGATTCCGGTGAGCGTCTCGGCGTTTTCCGTCCTGCGCCAAACCCTGGGCCTGAGCCAGACCCAGACCTTGGACAACCTGCCCTACGTACTGCGAGGCAAGCTGGCCGGCGGCCTGTTCGGCACCCAGCGTTTCATCGATCGCGGGCAAATCAGCCTGAGCAACCCGGGCGCCCGGTAAGTCCTAGAACACCGACCAGCCGATGCGTTGGCTGAGCAGCTCCAAGGCCGCCATGCCCACCAGGGAGTTGCCGGCGCTGTTGAGCTCCGGTGACCACACGCACACCGTGAACTGCCCCGGCACCACCGCGACAATCCCCCCGCCCACCCCGCTCTTGCCCGGCAAGCCGACCCGATAGGCGAAATTGCCGGCTTCGTCGTACAGCCCGCTGGTGGCCATGATCGAGTTGACCTGCTGGGTCTGGCGCCGGGTGAGGATCTGTTCACCGCTGTGCTTGCAGAAACCGTCGTTAGCCAGAAAGCAGAACGCCCGGGCCAGATCGACGCAGCTCATGCGCAAGGCGCAGTGGCTGAAATAACTGCGCAGCACCGCCTCCACATCGTTATGGAAGTTGCCAAAGGACTGCATCAGGTAGGCCATGGCCGCGTTGCGGGCGCGATGCTGGTATTCCGAATCGGCCACGCGGCCATCCACCATCACCTGACTGTTGCCCGACAGGCGCCGGACAAAGTCGCGCATGGACAAGGCCGGCGCGGCGAAGCGCGACTGGTTGATGTCGCAGATCACCAGCGCCCCGGCATTGATAAAGGGGTTGCGCGGCCGACCCCGCTCGAACTCCAGCTGCACCAGGGAGTTGAACGGCTGCCCCGAAGGCTCATGACCCAGGCGCTCCCAGATCGCCTCGCCGGAGTGACCGATGGCCTGCACCAGACTGAAGACCTTGGAAATACTCTGCACCGAGAACGGCGTGTCGGCGTCACCGGCGCTGAACACCTGGCCGTCGTTGCCATACACGGCAATCCCCAGCTGGTTGGCTGGCACATCGGCCAGGGCGGGAATGTAGTTGGCGACCTGGCCTTGGCCGATCAGGGGGCGGACTTCATCGAGGATCTGGTTCAACAGGGCTTGCATGGTCGGGCTCATCGTCACGGGCCCCGATACGGCTGCGGGGCTATGGCTGCTAGACGCGCGCCAGAGCCTGCGCAGCACACCCGCGTGCAAATCCTCCGCACCTCGCAGGCGCTAGCCGGGCCAACGCCATCGCGTAGGAGCTGGCTTGCCGGCGAAAACAATCCAAGCCCTGCACAGGTCCCGAGGGGCCCTTCGCCGGCAAGCCGGCTGCTACTCGCCAGTTGCAGCAATGCCCAGCACATGAAATCGAAATGCAATTGAGATTCGATCATTTTCAGCAGTCATAAAACACCGGATCGATGACCAACATCAGCTTGAATTAAGGTTCAAGCGCTAGAATGGCACTCGGTCACGCGCACAAAAACCTGTCACATCCAGCTTTGCCCCAGCGCCACACCATTCCATGCATCGCTCCCTTTGGCAGCGCCCACCCGTTGCAAAGGGGCCCTTTGCGGCAGTCGATGTTCATGCCATGACGGCATTTCCTGAGCGGAGTCATGCACCCTTGAAAACCTGGCACACGATCGTCGGTGTCCTGCTGATCACCACCTTCACCCTCCTGCTGGAGATTCCTTCCGCCACCTGGCTGACCTCCGCCACCCTGAGCATGATCCTGGGCAGCACGGCCTTGGCCTACATGGCCCTGTCCTGCTTGCTGGCCGCCCGCTGGGGCTTGGTCGAGCGCCTGTTCGGCGGCCTCGACCGGGTCTATGAGGTGCATAAATGGCTGGGCATCTGGGCCCTGGCGTTCGCCAGCTATCACCTGGTGTTCAAGGCCAACCTGGAAGAATGGAACAGCGTGCCGATCCTCGAACTGTCGAAGTACTGGACACGCCTGGTGCGCCAGCTGAGCTACGTGGCCCTGGGCCTGATCGTGCTCCTGGCGCTGAACCGCAACATTCCCTACAGCCAGTGGCGCTGGTGGCACAAGCTGTCCGGACCGCTGTTTCTGATCGTCATCCTGCACGGGCTGAGCTTCAAGTCGCCCATCACCCTGGACTCGCCCTCGGGTATCTGGCTCGGCGCGCTGTGCATCCTCGGGGTGCTCGGGGCCCTGTACAAGCTGCTGCTCTACCCTTTCGTGGCCAAGGTCGGCGAGTACCAGGTGAGCGCGGTCAAGGTGGAGAAGAACTCCCTGCACCTGGAACTGACGCCCCTGGGTCGGGGCTTTCCGTTCAAGGCCGGCCAGTTCGCCTTTTTGTCGATGCAGGAAAAGGGCCTGCGCGAGCCGCACCCCTTCACCATCGCCAGCGCCCAGAGCGAAGACGGGCGTATCGAATTCGTGATCCGCGCCCTCGGCGACTACACCCAACGGCTGCGCAAGCAGGTGCAACCCGGCATGCGTGCTGACCTCTACGCGCCTTATGGTCGCTTCAAGCGGCCCCAAGAAGCGGCTCGGGAAATCTGGATCGGCGGCGGCGTGGGCATCTCGCCGTTCATTTCCTGGCTGCAGGATTCGGCCGCCGGGCAGTTCGACAAGGCGACCCTGGTGTACTGCTACAACCCGTCCCGGGCCTTTCCCAGCGTCGACACCCTGCAAGGCATGGCCCAGGCCCGTGGTGTGGACTTCGTCGCCAACAGCGGCGGCACCGAGTCCCTGGCCCAGACCCTCAAGCGCACAGCCACGGAAACCGACCCGCAGCAGATCCAGATCAGCTTCTGCGGACCCAAGGGCCTGCTGGCCCAGGTGCGGGAGTTGATGAACGAGTACCGGATTCCCGAAGGCAACCTGCACTACGAGTTCTTCGAGTTCCGCTGATCAGTCACGGGCCTGACACGGGTGGCGCGGCTCATGCAACGCCACCCTCACCACCAGGGCCGCCAGCAGGGTGATGACCATCAACACCTGCAACAGCTGGCTGAACGCCTGGGAGTAGATGTGCAGCAACCCTTCCCGGGACAACGTCGGCAAGGACCCGGCACTGGCCGCCAGATCGCCACCGGCCAACTGCCGCGCGGCCAGCAGCGACTCCCCCGGCGGTGCCAGGCTTGCAAGGCCGTGCTGCAACAGCCCTGCCAGCAGCGCCACCACCAAGGCCAGGGCAATGCCCTCACCCGCCACCCGGGTGGTACTGAAGATGCCACTGGCCATGCCGGCCCGCTCCTTGGGCACCACGCTCACCGACAGCCCATCCATCAAGCCCCAGGGCAATCCGCTGCCCAGGCCGATCACCAGTAATGGCCAGACCCGCTCGACCGCGGCCTGCCCCGGCTCGACCCGACTGAGCCAAAACAGCCCGCCGGCAGCCACCAGCAAACCCAGGCTCGACAGGTTGCCGGCGCTGAACCAGCGGTTGAGCCAGCCCGCGGCAAAGGGCACCACCAACATCGGCGCCGACAGGGCCATCATCAGGATTCCGGCGTCGATCTCGCTGTAGCCTTCGACGCCGATAAAGCGGATCGGCAGCAGGATCAGCAGCACCACGTAGCAGTAGCAGGTGGCGATGGGCAGCACTTGCACCCCGACAAAGCGCGGGTAGCGAAACAGCGACAGGTCAAGCATCGGCCGCGAGGCCCGGCGCTCCACAACAATGAACAGCCCCAGCGCCAGCAGCGCTCCCGCCAGCAACAACAGGACCCAGGGGCTGTCCCAACCACTCTGGGGCGCCAGCAGAATGCCCCAGGTGAGCAGCACCAGGGCCAGGGTGAAACTCAAGGTGCCGGGCCAGTCCACGCCCCGGGCCTCGGGGTCCCGGGATTCCTCCATGCGCGGCACGCCAAAGCCCAGGGCCAGACCGCCGATCAGCGCTCCGGAGACAAAGATCCCGCGCCAGCCGCTGTGCTCGATCAGGACCCCGGCAAGGATCGGCCCAAAGGCCAGACCGACGCCGAAGGTGGTGCCCAGCAGGCTGAAGACGCGGGTTCGCGCAGGCCCTTCGAAGGCCTGGGCCAGGGCGGCCGAGCCACCGGCCAGGGCAGCGGCGCCTGCCAGCCCCTGGACCCCGCGCAACAGGTTGAGCCACAGCAGCGACGGCACGAACACCAGGGCCAGGGAGCTCAGGCCGAACAGCGCCACCCCCAGGCTGAACAAACGCTTGCGACCGTACTCGTCGGCCAGGGTGCCGGCCGCCATCAGCACACTGCCAAAGGTCAGCATGAAGGCGTTGGTGGTCCAGCTCAGGGCCAGCGGGCTGCCCCCCAGTTCGCGGCCAATGGCCGGGGTCGCCACCGCCACGCCGACAAAAGTCAGGGGCAACATCAAGGCCGCCAGACAGACCGCAGCCAGTACGCCATAGGAAGCCCGCTCGCGAGCACGGGCCGGCTGCCCCAGGGACAATTCGAGTTCAGGATTCACACACACCTCTCAGCCCTGGCAACCCGGGCGATTTGCAGAAAAATCCATGATAGGTGTGCCGCAATAGGCGAAAAACCAGGCATTCTTCCGCTCTTTACGGACAAAAACGCTGTAATCGAGGTGAGCGATGGACAACCTTAACGGCCTGCAGGTGTTTGTCTGCGTGGTCCGCAGCGGCAGCCTGGTGGGGGCCGGCGAGCGTCTTGGACTGTCCGCCTCAGCGGTGGGCAAGGCCCTGGCGCGCCTGGAACAACGACTCGGTGTGCGCCTGCTCAATCGCAGCACCCGGCGCCTGAGCCTGACCGACGAAGGCGCGCTGTTCTACGAGCGCGGCCAGCGTATCGTCGACGAGGTGCTGGAGGCCGAGGCCGAGCTGGCGCGGATCAGCGACAAGCCCCGGGGCCGGCTGCGGGTCAGCCTGCCCGCCATCGGCTATCGCATGCTGCTGCCGATCCTGCCGGAATTCGCCGCGCGCTATCCGGACATCGAGCTGGACCTGGACTTCAACGACCGGCTGATCGACGTGATCGCCGAAGGCGTCGACGCGGTGATCCGCAGCGGCGAGCTGCCAGACTCCCAACTCAAGTCCAGGAGCCTCGGTCCCTTCGGCTTCGTGCTGATCGGCGCCCCCGGCTACTTTGCCCAGCGCGGCATCCCGCACACCCCCCAGGACCTGGAGCGGCACGCCTGCCTGCGCTACAAGTTCCCCGGCGGCAGCGTGCTGCAGCCATGGAATCTGCGCCTGCCCGACGGCGCGCCGCCGCTGGTACTGGGCAGCGCCCTGACCAGCAACAACCTGGAGTCATTGATCCACGCCGCAAGCCAGGGCCTGGGCATCGCCTACGTGCCCGAATTCGTGGTTTGCGGCGCCCTGGCAGACGGCAGCCTGATCTCGGTGCTGGACGACTATCAGCAAGAGCGCGGCAAGTTCTCCATTCTCTGGCCCAGCAGCCGGCACTTGCTGCCAAAATTGCGGGTCTTCGTCGACTTTCTCAGCCAGCGACTGAGGCTAGGCAACGCCCACAAGGAGTCCCGCTCATGATCGACCCTGTTCCCACCCTGCACACCGAACGCCTGCTGCTGCGCCCCCTGGAACTGGCGGACGCCGAGGCCATCCAGCAGCTTTTTCCGCAGTGGGAAGTGGTGCGCTACCTCAATGCCGTGGTGCCCTGGCCCTACCCGGCCGACGGCGCCCTGAACTACCTGCGGGACATGGCCCTGCCGGCCATGGCCCGGGGCACAGAATGGCACTGGACAATCCGTTTGCGCAGCGAGCCTAAGCAAATGATCGGCAGCATCAGCCTGATGGACGAAGCCGACAACAACCGCGGTTTCTGGCTGGCCCCGACCTGGCAAGGCCAGGGCTACATGAGCGAAGCCTGCACCGTGGTCGACGAGTTCTGGTTCGAAGTGCTGCAACGACCGCTGATGCGGGTGCCCAAGGCTGCGCCGAACCGGGGCTCGCGGCGCATCTCCGAGCGTGGCGGCATGCGCCTGGTGCGCTCCGAGAGTGGCGACTTCGTCGGCGGGCATTTCCCCCTGGACATCTGGGAAATCACCCGCGAGCAGTGGCGCCGCCGACGCTGATCGACACCGGCGACTCAGGTAAAGCGCACCCCGGATCGGGGGCGCTGGTCCACGCTCAGTTCAAACACATCCGGACGCGCATAGTGGCCGACCACGTCGTAGTCATAGCGGGCCTTCACCAGGTCAGCCGTGTCGATCTCGGCGCTGATCAGCCCGGCGCTGCCCACCAGCGGCCCGGCCAATACATCGCCCATGGGCCCCACGATGACGCTGCCACCGGCAATCAGCGGACGCTCTGCCGGCCAATTGGCAATCTCCAGCCCCAGTTCCTGGGGCGAGGCCTGGACCTGACAGGCGCTGACCACGAAACAACGACCTTCATGGGCGATGTGACGCATGCTCACCTGCCACATCTCGCGCTCGTCCACCGTGGGCGCACACCAGACTTCGATGCCCTGGGCGTACATCGCGGTGCGCAGCAACGGCATCATGTTTTCCCAGCAGATCACCGCGCCGACCCGTCCCACCTGGGTGTCCAGCACCGGCAGGGTCGAGCCGTCACCCTGGCCCCAGATCAGGCGCTCGGTGCCGGTGGGCATCAACTTGCGATGCTTGGCCACCAGCCCCTGCTGTGGATCGAAATACAGCGCCGTGCAATACAGGGTGCTGCCACTGCGCTCAATCACCCCCAGCACCAGATGGGCTCCGGTACGGGCCGACAGCCCAGCCAGCGCCTCGGTCTCCGCACCCGGCACATCGATGGCATTGGCAAAGTAACGGGCAAAGGCTTCGCGCCCCTCCGGCAGGCGATAACCCAGTTGGGTGCCGAAGCCTTCGCCCTTGGGATAGCCCCCCAGCAGCGCTTCGGGCATCACCACCAACTGCGCCCCCGCTTCGATGATGGCGCCCTCATAGGAGAGGATCTGCTCCAGGGTGGCGGCCTTGCCTTCTGGCAAGGCCCCGATTTGCAGCGCGGCGACGATGGACTTGGGCATGACATGACTCCTCGAACGATCAGGTGTTGCGCATTGTCCTGCCGCCGCTGATCATCGATAAACCCCAACCCAGTGCTTAATGATATGAACCAGATGAATATCGCCAGCGTCGACCTCAACCTGCTCAAGGCCTTCGAAGCCCTGCATGACGAGTCCAGCGCCAGCCGCGCAGCCCTGCGCCTGGGAGTGACCCAATCGGCCATGAGTGCAGCCTTGCGCCGCTTGCGCGAGTTGTATGGCGATCAATTGTTCGTTCGCACCGGCCGCGGCCTGGCGCCGACCCTCAAGGCCAATCAATTGAAGCCGGTGGTCACTGAGGCCCTGAACAAATGTCGCCAGAGCCTGGCCATGGTTGCCCCGCACAGCGCCGATTATCAGGGACGCTCGGTGACGCTCGGCCTGTCGGATGATTTCGAGATTGCCTACGGCCGGCGCCTGATCGAAGCCGTGGCCCGCCGCGCGCCCAAGTTGCGGCTGATCTTCCGCCAGACCCACAGCCAGATCGTCGCCGAGGCGCTGTTGCAGCGCAGCGTCGACCTGGCCATCAGCGCCGGTGGCTTTGCCGAGCGCCTGCTCAGTCGGCAGGTGCTGGGGGAAGGCGACTACCTGTGCCTGGCGGACCCGGCCAGCCTGGCCCCCGGGCAACGACAGATCGACCTTGAGGAGTTCGTTCGGCGCGAACACCTGCTGGTGTCGTCACAAGGGTTTATCGGCATCACCGATGAAGGATTGGCGAATCTGGGACTCAGTCGCCAGGTCTGCGCCTCGACCACGCATTTTGCCGCGCTGCCCTTTCTGCTCAAGGGCAGCCAGGCGGTGGCGACCATTCCTGCCCATGCCGCACGGCGCATCGCCGAGTTCACCGGCCTGCAGCTGCTGCCCTGCCCCCTGGCGCTGCCGCGCTATCCGATCGAACTGGGTTGGCGCACCAGCCCGCAGATAGACCCGCTGCTGGTAAAGGTACGTGAAGCGATTGTCGAGTGTTTCGCGGTTACTTGTTCGCCGCCATCAGCCGATTGACTTCACTGCGCACCATGTTGGAGTACTCCGGCGGCGACATGCCGTCCAGTTCCGCGCGCACCCACTCGGCCCACTTGCCCTTGCGCTTGCCGCGCTCGCCGAACAACCGTGCCGCCTCGCCCTTGGCCTTGCCCAGGTTGCTCTGCCACAAGTCGAACAGACGGGACTTCTCGTCCTCGATGGCGGCGCGTTCGGCCAGGGTCTTGTTAGCCAGATTGAAACTCATGGGAAATTCCTGCTGCGTAAAATAGGCGCCATCTTACACTGTAGGGGCTGACGGTTTTACTCAAGGGTGGCGAGCAAGGTGCAAAATGGCTGCAACTTTTGCCCCAGCGCCGGACTCCATTGCTTGTACCCGATGACTGCAGCCGCTGCCGCAGGCTGCTAGCGACTTGGGCAATACGCCTGATACCGCAGGCGTGCCCTTGCACCACCGACCACATTTCCAAGGAAAAACTTCATGGCTCGCAAATCTGCCGCGCAAGCGGAAAACGATCAAATCAAGGACCAGGCCTTCAGCGAACTGCAGGCGCTGATCGAAGAATCGGAAAAGCTGCTCAAGGGCAGCGCCAGCCTGGTGGGCGAAGAAGGTGAAAGCTTGCGCCAGCAAGTGAGCCTCAAACTCAAGCAGGCGCTGGACTCGGTGAACAACGTGCGCGAGCGCAGCAAGCCGGTGGTGGATGCCACCGAGCAATACATCGGTGGCCACCCGTGGCAGACCGTGGCCATCTCCGCCGGCGTTGGCCTGGTGGTCGGCCTGCTGCTGGGCCGGCGCTCGTAACCGCCCCGCTCGCTCCAGGGCCAGGTGCGCCAGTGGCGGCCTGGCCTTTTTTCGTTTCAGGCCTGCGCCAGCGCCCGCAGCTGCTGCAGTTGCTCCACGCCAATGGCGATTCCCTTTTGCAGCGAACGTTCGCGCTGCTGATGCCGACGATCCCCCGGTAGGCGCTTGAGTCCCACCGCGTGCATCTGCCGCACCAGTTCCTGGCTGCGCTCGGCGAAGCTCTGTCCGGCGGCCTTGCTCGGATCGATGACGATCAGCAACTGCCCGGTCCAGGGCGTCTTGGCCCCAGGATGGTTGGACCAGTCGAACTCGAAGGAGAAGTGACCTCCGGTCAGGGCCGCGGCCAGCAACTCCACCATCATCGACAGGGCCGAACCTTTGTGGCCGCCAAACGGCAGCAAGGCGCCACCTTCGAGAATCGCCTTGGGGTCCTGGGTCGGCTGCCCCAGGCTGTCGACGCCGATGCCAAGGGGCAAGCGCTCGCCCTTGCGCGCGGCGATCTGCACATCGCCGTGGGCGATGGCACTGGTGGCCAGGTCGAAGACGATCGGCTGGCCCTGGGCCTGGGGCGCGGCGAAGGCAATCGGATTGGTGCCGAACAACGGCCGGTCGGCGCCGTAAGGCACGACACAGGTCATGCTGTTGACCACGCTCAGGGCCACCAGCCCCTCTTCGGCAAAGGGCTCGACATCAGGCCAGAGTGCGGCGAAATGGTGCGAGTTACGGATCGCCAGCACCGCGATCCCGGCGTTGCGGGCCTTGCTGACCAGCAGCTCGCGAGCGGCCGCCAGGGCCGGTTGGGCAAAGCCGTTGCCAGCGTCGACCCGGACAAAGGCCGCCGCAACGTCTTCCACCACAGGCACCGCCCGACCATCGACCCAGCCACTGGCCAGGGTCGAGACATAGCCGGGGATACGAAACACACCATGACTCTGGGCACCGTCGCGCTCAGCGGCGGCGCAGTTCTCGGCCAGGCAACGGGCCACTTCGGCGCGGCAGCCATGACGCAGGAAAATCGTCTCCAGCAACTGCACCAGGGCCGGCAGAGAGAGGTATTGGCAAGGCGTTTCAACAACCAGGGACGATGCAGACATCTGAAGCTCCAGAGTAATTATTGGAGGGGGCGACAGCGTGTGACCCGGCGATTAAACAACGCTGACTGTTGGCCCTGTCAACCCGATCCCACGGCTCGCAAGGAAGGTGCCAGAGTTGCTGGCCAACAGACACGGCCGCAAGGCGTGCCCATTTGTAGACACTTTCGATACACAGCGGGTTTTCAGGGCGTGGCCGATGAAAATAAGTTCACTTTGATGCGCATTAGCCATGACGGCTGTTCTACAAGCCTTGCGCCGGAGGGTAGAATGCGGGAAATCAGGAAGAGTCAATGAGCGAACAGATCCTCTCAGAAGCCGAATACGACGCCATTACCCAAGCTGCCGCGCAATGGTGCATGCGTTTGCATGAAGCCGACTGCAGCGATGCGGAGCGTCTGGCCTTTCAGCAATGGCATGATGCCGACCCCCTGCACGCTTTCGAATACGAGGCGATGCGGGAGATATGGGAAGTGGCCGATCAACTGCCGCCCTCCACTCTGGCGCCGGCTCCGGTCAAGCCTGCCCCCCGGCGCACCTGGCAGCATTACGGTGCGGCCGCGGCCGTCGCCCTGTGCGCCCTGCCCCTGGCCGCCTACAGCGGTTGGGAACTGGGCTGGCTGCCATCGTCCTACGAACATTTCGAAGCCGGCGACAGCCTGCGCAACGTGACCCTGGCCGACGGCAGCCAGGTGGAACTGAACCTGGGCAGCAGCCTGACCTACAGCAACTACAAGGATCAGCGCCGGGTCACCCTGAAGAAGGGCGAGGCGTTCTTCAAGGTCAGCCACGACAGCAGCCATCCGTTCGTGGTCAAGGCCGCCCAAGGCCAGATCAAGGTCACCGGCACCCAGTTCAACGTGTGGATGTATGAGGATCAGGTACGGGTCACCCTGCTTCAGGGCTCGGTGCTGGTCACCAGCAATACCGCGCTGCCCGGCGAAGGTTTCCGCCTGGAACCGGGCATGCAGGCCCACTACAAGGATGGCGACTACGCGCCGCAGATCAGCCAGACCTACAGCAACGACAGTTCCCTGGCCTGGCGCAACGGCAAACTGGTGCTGGACAACCTGGCCCTCAGCGATGCCCTGCCACTGATCAATCGCTACCTGGACACCCCGGTGCAGCTGGCTGACAGCTCGACCGGCAAGATCCGCGTGGGCGGCATCTACAACACCCGGGAAATCAGGAGCCTCCTGACTTCGTTGCCCAAGGTGCTGCCGGTCTACCTGACGCGCAATCGCGACGGTAACCCGGTGATCAATTCGTTGCCTCAGTCCCCGCCAAAAAGCTGAAGGCCGCCCCGTTACGGGGGCGGCCTCGATTCCTGTCAACCTCTGACACCCACTACTTGGCCAATGGCTGCGAATCCTGGCGCGGCTCCTGGATCAGTTGCGACTGATACTGGCCATCGGCGCGGATCTGCGCCTCGGTAAAGGGCAGCACACTCCACTGATTCCGGGCAAAGGCCTCGGTCTGGTCGCGAAAGTGCGGCGACGCCGGATCGCTGGACAGGGAAAACGCCAGCAGGCCCAGGGCCCGCGGCCCCTGCTCATCGAAACTGACCACATTCAGGTAGCTGGTGCCGCTCACCACCTCGCGCTTGCCGTCGGCGCCCGGCACGCTCTGGATAGCGTTGTACACCCCCAGGCTTTCCGGGCCGCCAGGCACCGGGGTCGGCCGCCCGCCCTGGCTCACCTGCTGGATATCGCCCCAGCGCACATCGGCGCCCAGCCCGGCCTGCGTCACTTGCTGCGCCGAGGCCAGCATCGCCTCACGCAGGACCTGGGCCACTGCTGGACGGCTGATGGCCAGGCCCCGTGGCGTGTGCTGCGGGTCCTTGGGGTCGAAGGCGACACGCCAGATATCCGGACGCTGCAACAGCGGCTGCATGATGCCCTGGAAATGCACGAAGCCCAGGCCCGTCTGCAACCCGGCGCTGCGGTCCCAGGACTTGAGGCTGGCGCACAGCGCGGCCAGTCGCTGGGCGTCGGGCCCCAGGTCCTGCGCGCAGAATTGCAGCAGGTCCGGCATCACCTGACCGGCCAGGTACACCTGATCATCGGTGACCATATGCTGCAGATCGCTGACCTGGGCCTTGGGCATCCGGCTCAAGCGATCCAGGGCGAAACGCGCACGCATCTTCAGGGGTACGTCCTGCTGGCTGATCACCGGCGAAAAGCCCTGCAGCGGCGCCGCCGGATTGACCATCCAGGCCGAGTCGTTGGAGTGCTGCAGGTAATCGTTGCGCGCCAGTTGCGGCAATTGGCCGGCAGCGAAGATCCCCGGCTGGGCCGCCGCCGGGTCGATGTCCCAGGCGCAGGTGCTGCGGGAACCATCAAGGACGATGACCTGGGTGCCGACCCGTGGATCGCTGCATTGGGCGAGCTTGGCCTGGGTGACGTTGGGCACCACCGACTGGTTCATGTACAGCGCACGGCCCTGGTCATCTGCCGCCAGGGTGTTGACCCAGGGAATGCCCTGCAACTGATGCACGCTGTCTTGCAGGCCCGTCACGCTGTCGGCCTGGTTCATCGCGTACCACTGGGCCAGCACCCGGGTGTTGTCGAGGTTGGCATCACGCAGGCTGTAGGCATGTTCGCGGTCCCAGTCCAGCTCCCCCGGCCACTGCACCACCGGGCCGAAGACCGAGCTGTAGAGGGTCCGCGACTCGCTATGCAACTGACCATCCGCGCCTTTGACCTGCACCGTCACACTCTGGCGC
Organism: Pseudomonas sp. B21-059; assembly: GCF_026016285.1. Classification (NCBI taxonomy): domain Bacteria; kingdom Pseudomonadati; phylum Pseudomonadota; class Gammaproteobacteria; order Pseudomonadales; family Pseudomonadaceae; genus Pseudomonas; species Pseudomonas sp. B21-059. Next base: position 3,640,731 of record NZ_CP087201.1, read on the forward strand.
TCCAGGGGTTGCGAGCGGCCGTCCAGCAAATAGCGGGTCGGGTCCTTGGGGTCCAATTGCAGGCGGTACAGGGTGAAATGCTTGGATGCATCCACCGTGTGGGTCCAGGCCAAGTGCTGGTTGAAACCTATATTGATCAGCGGCAGGCCGGGCAAGGCGGCCCCCATCACATCCAGCTGGCCGGGAATGGTCAGGTGCATCTGATAGAAACGCATGGCGCCGATCCAGGGGAAATGCGGGTTGGCCAGCAGCAGGCCGCGACCGTTGAACGAACGCTCGCTGCCGATGGCCACCGCATTGCTGCCACGGTCCAGGGCGAAACCTTGCTGGCGGGCTGCCGCCAGTTGCCAGTGCCCCTCGCTCAGCGCCGCCTGGGCCGTGACGCCCGGTGGCGTGGCTCCCGCCAGGGCCTCGGCGAACTGCCCTGCGCCGCCTTCCACCAGCAAGCGCCGGGTCAGCTTCACCAGGTCCGAGGTGGCCAGCGGCCGTACCCAGTCGCCCTGGCACTGCTCGGGCAGCCCCCGAACCCGGCGCTCCGCCAACTGGCGGTTGTAGCCCTCGACATAACCCTGCATGCGCTCACGCACCGCCGGCGGCTGCGCCTGCCAAAAGCCCGCCACCGCCTGGGGCGTGTTCAGCCAACTGAAAAACACATCGCTGCTCAGGTTGTCCCGTTGCTCCAGAGTCTGACCTTCGGCACCGAAGTACCGGGCCCGCTCGGCGTTCACCGTCAGCACTTCATTGGCCATCAGGCACAGATTGTCCTGGGCGTAGGCGTAACCGATGCCATAGCCCAGGCCGCGCTCGTCGCTGGCACGGATATGCGGGACACCAAAGCTGGTGCGGCGAATCTCGGCGCGGGTCGGTTCGGGCTGCGCCTGTGCATGGGCACCGCAACTGAGACTTAGAAACAGGGCTGCAAGGCAAAAATGCGGTAACTGCCTGGAAATGATCACGCCGACTCCTGATGCAAAAATACAGAACCAGGACTGGTGTGCAGGAAGGGTTTGGCAACGCCGCCAGTCTGGGAATCCGGCCGCGCACGGATCAACCGACGCCTGCCTGCCCCTATGGACGAATGGCCGCCGAAAAAATTACCCCCCGGAGGTCATCACCGACCTGGCGCTGACAGGTCAGCGACTTGATACCGACAATTTTTCTACATCCCGGGCTTCATGATTTGCCGTGCTCGTTCGTCTAGTTACTAGAGCACCCATCATTCTTTTCCTGATACGGCTCTGCTAAGGAGTTTTTGCATGTACAACCCGCAACTGCCAATGGACGGCATCACCGTGAACAACACGCCTTCCCTGAATGCCGGCGCCGGTGTCTTCGGCAAGAACGCCGAGCGCAACAGTAACGAACGGATCAAGCAGCTGCTGAAAAGCTTTGGCCTGCGCACCAGCCTGATTCGCCTGAAAGTCATCGACGCCCTGCTCACCGCCGCCCAGAGCGAGCGCTCCCTGGGTGTGCGGGGGGTCCACAGTCAACTGCTGGAGCTGGATATTCCGCTGTCGTTCTTAAGCGTGCGGGAAGTCTTGAAGCGCCTGTGCAGCGAGGGCGTGCTGACCCTCAACGCCGACAAGAGCTACAGCCTGCATCAGCAGGCTGCGGCAGTGCTCGACGGTCTCTCCTGAGACGGTCGAGCCACGGCTCAGGGCTTGACCTTGCGGCGCATCACGCCATTGATCACCACCACGACCACCGCCACGCCAATGGCGATGTACTGGAACAGTTTTTCACTGATGACGCCGTGGTTCTGCAGGTAGGAAAGGCCAAGCATGATCCCCAGTACCACCAGGGAAATCAGGATCGAGTATTTCAAGCGTTGTGACTGGGTCATTGCGGGGTCCTGAAGCTGAAAATGTATCCGCCGTGTATCAAGAACGATGCCAAGCACCTACCCGGATTCGGGGATGCGCCGGGGAAATCGGGGTCACATGGTACAGGCGCGAAAGAGATTTTTCTCCTTCATCGTCCTGTCGAGTTCCCTGTGCCCTTTGAGGATTGAGAAATGTTCCGTCGAATCACACTGCTGATTCCCCTGCTGGCGATCCTGACCCTGTCAGGCTGCATCATCATGCCCCGCGATGGCGGGCATCACCGTTACTACGACGGCGGTCCGGGCTACTACCACCGCTGAGTCATTCGGCCAGTCCATCGGCCCCGCTGAATCTGCCACTCCCCCAACCAACGCCCGCCCCGCTGCGGGCGTTCTGCTCTTTGTGACAAACCTTCAGGGTCGCGAGGTGCCATTGCCAGGGCGGGCGAACAACTCCAGCAGCCAGTCGACGAAGACCCGCACCCGGGTGGACAGATGACGCTGAGGCGGATACATCGCGGTCAGCGGCAGCGACGGCACCGGAAAATCCTCCAGGACCTCGCGCAAGACCCCGGCCCGCAACTGTCGGGCAACGTTGTAATACGGCGTCTGCACCAGTCCGTAACCGGCTTCGCAGGCCGCCAGGTAGCCGTCGGCGCTGTTGACCGCCACCTGCTTGGGCAACTCCATCGGGCGCAACTGGCCATCGATGTAGAACTCCAGGCCATAACGCTTGCCGCTGACACTGGAGAAATACTCCACCATCCGATGCCCTTGCAGGTCGGCCAGCGACTGGGGCGTTCCCTGTTGCTGCAGGTAGCCCGGGCTGGCGCACGTCACTTGCTGCAACTGCACCAGCGGCCGGGCCACCAGGCTGTCATCCAGGGTCGGGCCGCCCCGCAAGGCGCAATCCACGCCCTCCCGGATCAGGTCCACGGGGCGGTCATTGAGGCCGATCTCCAGTTCGATCAGCGGGTAGCGGGCGGAAAACTCCGGTAACGCGGGAATCACGATCAGCCGACCGATGCCCACCGGCATATCGATGCGCAAGAGCCCCCGAGGGTTGTGCCGGGTCACCGAAAATGCCGCTTCGGCCTCCTCCAGGTCCGCCAGCAGGCGCACGCAGCGCTGGTAATAGGCGGCGCCGTCCAGGGTCGGGCTCACCTGACGGGTAGTGCGGTGCAGAAGCTGCACGCCCAGGTGAGCTTCCAGTTGCTTGATCAGGATGGTGACCGAGGCCGCCGGCATGTGCAGATCCTCGGCGGCCCTGGCAAAGCCGCCCAGCTCGACAATTCGGGTGAAGACACGCATGGCGTTGAAACGGTCCATGAAACAGGCTCAGGATTATTTAGATAATGATAATAGTGATAGCGCTTTTAGCCTGTTTATACAGTTTTTGTCGAGTAGCACACTGAGCGCTCTTTCCCCCTCATCGGAGTATTGAGCGATGCACACTCGACAACTGGGCCATCAGGGACCGCAGGTTTCTGCCATTGGCCTGGGCTGCATGGGCATGAGCGATTTCTACACCACCGGCAACGACCCCAAGGAGGCCATTGCCACCCTGCACCGCGCCCTGGAACTGGGGATCAACCTGCTGGACACCGCCGATATGTACGGCCCCCACAGCAACGAGGAACTGATCGGCCAGGCGATTCGCGGCAAGCGCCAGCAAGTGTTCCTGGCCAGCAAGTTCGGCATCGTCCGCGATCCGGGCGATGCGCAGGCTCGCGGCGTCAACGGCCGTCCCGAATACGTGCGCGCATCCATCGACGGCAGCCTGCGGCGCCTGGGCGTGGAAACCCTGGACCTGTATTACCTGCATCGGGTCGACCCGGACGTGGCCATCGAAGAAACCGTCGGCGCCATGGCGGAGCTGGTCCAGGCCGGCAAGGTGCGCTATTTGGGCTTGAGCGAAGCCTCGGCCAGCACGCTTGAGCGCGCTCATAAGGTGCATCCCATCAGCGCCCTGCAAAGTGAATACTCGCTGTGGAGCCGGGATCAGGAAGACAACGGCTGCCTGGCCGCCTGCCAGCGCCTGGGAATCGCCTTTGTCCCCTACAGCCCGCTGGGCCGTGGTTTTCTGACCGGCGCCCTGAAAAGTCCTGATGACTTTGCCGCCGACGATTTCCGGCGTTCCAACCCGCGTTTCCAAGGCGAGAATTTCCAGCGCAACCTGCAACTGGTGAAGCAGGTGCAGCAACTGGCGGCGGACAAACAGGTCAGCGCCGGGCAACTGGCCCTGGCCTGGGTGCTGGCACAGGGCGACTACCTGATCCCGATTCCCGGAACCAAGCAACGGCGCTATCTGGAGGAAAACGTGGCAGCGCTGCAGATCCGCCTGAGTGCCGCGGAGCTGGCTTCGCTGGAGGGCATTTTCAGCCCGCAGGCCACCGCAGGTCCCCGGTACACCGAGGAGGTGATGGCGCTGCTGGATCGCTAACGCAAGGAACGCGGCGCGGGCTCGGCAAGAGCGCGCGCCGCGGCTGGATCAGGCTTTGGCGGAGACGTTCTTGTCGGTCACCGTAGTGCCGTTGCCCTTGCCATAGTTCTGCAAGCTCTGCAGGACGTAGATGGCCTTCTTGTACTCGGGAACCAGGTAGTTGGCGTACTTGTTGCCCTTGATGTTGTTGTTCTGGATGTCATCGAGCTTCATCGCGAAGTATTCCAGGGCATTGAACGGCTCATCCGGGTTCTTCGGAATGCCGAAACGGTCGAACTTGTCGCCGGCGTTGATCAGGTTCAACGCGGTGATGTCGGAAATCAGGCCGTTGTTCTTGAGGAAGGTACTCATGCCACCCAGGGACTTGGTGGTCACGTTGGTCGGGTCGAAACCCTTGATCTGCTTGTGAAGCTTCAACTGGTCCATCTTGCGGATATCCAGCACGGTGGGGTTGCTTCCCACCAGGCTCAACATCTGCCGTACCTTGGCACTTTGCGAGACCGGCTTGGAGGAACCGCTGCCACCGCCGTCCTGCACCAACAGACCCGCCTTGCTGGTCCAGCCTCCAACGTATCCGATTGCCATGCTGACACTCCTGTAGTCCGGCTTGCCAATCCTCCTGTTCAGCCTGGCTCAGAGAGGACCGGAAAAGTCTTACCTGGCGTCTGAAACTGGGTGCAAGCCGTGTTGAATCATCTGAATGGGCGCAAGTATCAACGCCAGGACGACCTCCCAACAACGCTTTATTTCCACAAATTACAATTTCTGTACAAACTCGACACAATTAGCCAGAAGGCCCGATTTAAGCGGCGCCGGCTGTTTGCAGCACCCGCAAACCCTGATCTTTTCCTGCTCGCAATCGAACCGTTCAGCGGCTGTCTGACCCTCCTCTGTGTCACCTGCGACACTTTTTCAACGACATCGAAGTTTTTTGGACGATCGTACTAAAGAGCAGAAAAACCGCGCCGACATCCTGAGGATGCCCCGACAAGGCTCCCCCCTCTCCAAATAATAAAAAACGCTCGGTAAGGACAGGTCCCATGCCCGCTTTGCGCACGATTCAAGCCCGCTACACGCTCTTTCTGGTCCTGTTCATTGTCCTGATGCTGGTACTCACAGTCGTGGGCATCAGCCAAATGGTGGCGCCCAAGTTGCGCCATACCGAGGAACAGGTGGTCCTCAATCGCATCGCCGAAGTGGCGCAGCGCATTCAGGGCGAGTTGAACAAGGTCCAGGCCCAGCAACGCAGCATCACCCAGACCGTGCCCCTGCTCGACAGCGACAGCATCGACAAGGTCCTGCCCGGCCTGGTGGACCAGTACGGCGAGCAGAAGGTCTTCGGCGGCGGGATCTGGCCCCTGCCCGGCCAGCGCACTGCGGGGCGCAACAAGCACAGCACCTTCTGGCACCGTGATGCGTCGGGCCAGCTGGTGGTCAACACCTTCTGGAACAGCGATCCGGCCCCCAACTACTACGACCAGTCCTGGTACAAAGGCGGCCTGCAGAGCGCTCCCGGCCAGTGCGCCTGGGCCGCGGCCTACAAGGACGACGCCAGCGCCGAGCCACGCACCAACTGCGCCATGACCATCCGCCGCGACGGCCAACCCTGGGGCGTGGCCACCATCGACGTCACCCTGGGTTTCTTCAACGACCTGGTGGCCCGCCAGGAGAAAGAGCTCGACGCCCAAATGCTGATCGTCGAGGCCGACGGCAAGGTCATCAGCAACAGCTCGCGGATCAATGGCCCGATCGTGCTGAAGAACATCCGGGAACTGGCCGCCGGCTCGCCCTTCGCAGCCCAGGTCAAGAGCGCCCTGGAACGTCGCGACAACAGCGCCCAACGTATCGAGTTCGATAACGCCGGGGTGCCCAGCACCTTCTTCATGCGCGCCATCGAAGGCACCCCGTGGTTCCTCGCCAGCGCCCTGCCCACCCACCTGATCACCGCCCAGCGCGACGATGTGCTGAGCACCCTGAGCCTGTTGCAGATCCCCATGGTGATCCTGCTGGTGCTGCTGCAGGTCTATGCGATCCGCCAACTGGTGCAGCGGATGAAGATCCTCAAGGGCAATATCGATGCCCTGGCCACCGGTGACGCCGACCTGACCCGGCGCATCGTGATCCGCGCCGAGGACGAACTGGGGGCCATCGGGCACTCGGTCAACCACTTCATCCAGTACCTGCAGAACATGATCGGCGAAGTCACCCAGGCCACCGAAGCCATGGCCGGCAGCCTGGCGCAGTTGCAGCAGACCTCGGCCCACAGCCAGCAGATCCTGATGCGCCACGCCTCGGAAACCGACCAGACCGTGACCGCCATCACCGAGATGAGCAGCACGGCCGACAGCGTCGCGGCCAACGCCGCCCAGACCGCGGACTTCACCCGGCGCGCCAACGAGCATGCCGAACACTCGCGGGTGGTGGTGGGCGAAGCCTCCGGCAGCGTGATTGCGCTGATCGACGAAGTGGCCGATGCCACCCACAAGGTCGAGGCCATGCAAGCCGACGCCCAGCGCATCACCGAGATCCTCGGGGTGATCGGCGCGATCGCCGGGCAGACCAACCTGCTGGCCCTCAACGCCGCCATCGAGGCGGCCCGGGCTGGGGAACAGGGACGCGGCTTTGCCGTGGTCGCCGATGAGGTCCGGGCCCTGGCCGCGCGGACCCAGGACAGCACCTCGCAAATCAACGAAATGCTCAGCCGCCTGACCCAGGGCGTGAGCTCCTCGGTCAGCGCCATGGAAAACACCCAGGCCAGTTGCCAGTCCGCGGCGGATGCCACGGCCCGGGTCAACAGCGGCCTGGATGAAATGGCCGACTCGGTGAACCAGATCAACAGCCTGAGCACCCAGATCGCCACCGCCGCCGAACAGCAGAGCGCGGTGACCGAGGAGATCAACCGCAGCATGGTCAGCATCCGACACATGGTCGAGGAGCTGGTGGAGAGTGCCCGAGCCGGTGAAAGCAATACCCAGAGCCTGCTGCAGGCCAATGCCCAGGTCAGCCACCTGATGAGCCGCTTCAAAGTCCGCTGAACGGTCTGCCGCCGCCGCTGGCACCCCCAGGCGGCGGGACTATATTGGAGGCTCCGGTCACAAGGAAGTGGGGTGCATCATGGGTCAGCGCCAATCACATCTGCTGCAAGAGCGGCTCAGCCACGAGCTGTATATCCAGGCCGATATCGACACTGTCTATTACTACGTGACCCAGCCGGACCGCTGGCCGGAGTGGCAGCCCTCCTGCCTGCGGGCCGACACCGGCTTTTGTGGCTCGCTGCCGGCGGGTCACCGCTTCAGCGAAGTCATGAATCTCCTCGGAGTACAGATCCCCATGAGCTATCGCGTGCTGAACGCGGTATTTCCCAAGGAGTTCAAGGCCGTCTTCAGCTCCGCGGCCCTGGACGGCACTGTCCATTACCAACTGAACAAGCAGAGCGACGGTACGCTGTTGCGGCACACGCTGGACTATTGCACCGACCTGCAACTGAGCGGCCTGCGGGCGCGCATGGAACAACTGTCGACCCAGGCCCTGGGCAATCTCAAGCAACGCCTGGAGCATCCGGGCGACTGACAAATCTGTAATGCCCGCCTCAGTTTCCTGACAGCCAGCGCTGATTAGAGTCCCCTCCAATCCGCTGACCGACTGGAAGCCTGCCATGCCGTTCCCCCCATCAAGACACAGCCCGTCCCGACGCACCTTCGTCAAGGCCCTGGCGGCCGGAGGCGTTCTCGTCGGTCTGGGGCTGTGGCGCAATCCGGTCTGGGCCATCAGCAGTCCGGGTCAGCCCGAGGTCGCGGCAGGCACCGATTTCGACCTGTCCATTGGCCAGTTGCCGGTGAACTTCAGCGGCCAGCCGCGCCAGGCCATGACGGTCAACGGCAGCCTGCCCGGCCCCCTGCTGCGCTGGCGCGAGGGCGACCGGGTCACCCTGCGGGTGCGCAACCGGCTGCACCAGATGACGTCGATCCACTGGCACGGGATCATCCTGCCCGCCGATATGGACGGCGTACCCGGCCTGAGCTTCGAAGGCATCGAGCCCGGCGGTCTGTACCGCTATTCATTCCCGGTCAAGCAGCATGGCACCTACTGGTACCACAGCCATTCCGGGCTCCAGGAACAACTGGGGGTGTACGGGGCACTGGTGATCGACGCCCGGGAGCCGGAGCCCTTCACCTACGACCGCGACTACGTGGTGCTGCTGTCGGACTGGAGCGACGAGGCGCCGGAACAGATCCTGCGCACCCTGAAAAAGCAGTCCGACTACTACAACCGGCACAAACGCACCCTCGCTGACTTCATCGAAGACGTCGGCCGCGACGGCTGGGCCGCCACTGTGGCCGAGCGCACAATGTGGGCGCAGATGAACATGACCCCCACCGACCTTGCCGACGTCAGCGGCGCCACCTACACCTACCTGCTCAATGGCCAGGCACCGGACAACCACTGGACCGGACTGTTCCGCCCCGGCGAACGCCTGCGCCTGCGGCTGATCAATGCCTCGGCCATGACCTACTTCGACCTGCGCATTCCCGGCGTGAAAATGACCGTGGTGGCCGCCGATGGCCAGCACGTGGAGCCGGTATCGGTGGATGAGCTGCGGATCGCCGTGGCAGAAACCTTCGACGTGCTGGTGCAGCCCAGCGCCGGTGCCCATAGTCTGTTCGCTCAGGCCATGGACCGCAGCGGCTACGCGCTGGGTTCCCTGAGCAGCGTCCCCGGCCTCAAGGCCCGTGCGCCGGCCCTGGACCCCCGGCCGCTGCTGACCCTGGACGACATGGGTATGGCCTCGATGCCCGGCATGGACCACGCGGAGATGCCGGGCCTGCCGCACCAGTCGATGGCCATGCCCGGCATGGACCACGGCGCGATGAGCAGCCAGATCCCCCATCCAGCCTCGGAAACCGCCAACCCGCTGGTGGACATGCAAGCCATGAATCCCCAGCCACGCCTGGACGACCCTGGCCTCGGCCTGCGCCACAACGGCCGTCGAGTGCTGACCTACGCCGATCTGAAAAGCACCTTCGCCGACCCCGACGGCCGCGAACCGAGCCGTACCCTGACCCTGCACCTGACCGGCCATATGGAAAAGTTCGCCTGGTCTTTCGACGGCATCGCCTTTGCCGAGGCCGAGCCCCTGCGCCTGGAGTATGGCGAGCGGGTGCGGATTGAACTGGTGAACGACAGCATGATGAGCCACCCCATCCACCTGCATGGCATGTGGAGCGACCTTGAGGACGAACACGGCCGTTTCCAGGTGCGCAAGCACACCATCGACATGCCGCCGGGCACCCGCCGCTGCTACCGGGTCACGGCCGATGCCCTGGGGCGCTGGGCCTACCACTGCCATCTGCTGTACCACATGGAGAGCGGCATGTTCCGCGAAGTCCGGGTCGAAGAACGGGAGGTGCCCCATGCCGATTGAGACGCCCCTGCTGCCACTGCTGCCGGGCGGGCTGACCGGTCTCGGCCTGGGCATCGTCCTGCTGGCCTGGCCCGGTACCCCGGCCCATGGTCAGTCCATGCCCGGCATGGACCACGACACCCGGGCACCACAACAGATGCCCGGACACGACATGCGCGGCATGGATCACTCAGCGATGCCGGGCCTGCAAGTCGCAGCCCCCTTGCAAAGCCGTACACCGATTGCGCCGTTGACCGATGCCGATCGCCGGGCGGTCTACCCAAGCGCGGCCGGTCACGTCCTCCACGGCAAGTCGCTGAACAGTTTTTTCCTGGTGGAGCGGCTCGAATGGCAGGACGCCGAGCGCGGCACGAGCCTGGGCTGGGAGGTCAATGGCTGGATAGGTGGCGACCGTGACCGGCTGTGGCTGCGCAGCGAGGGTGAACGCACCCGGGGCGTCACTGAGCATGCCGAGCTGCAAGCCCTCTGGGGACACGCCATCAGCCCCTGGTGGGATCTGGTCAGCGGCTTGCGTCAGGACTTCAAGCCCGGCACGGCCCAGACCTGGGCAGCCCTGGGCCTGCAAGGCATGGCGCTGTACAACGTCGAAAGCCAGGTCACCGCCTATCTTGGAGAAGGCGGCCAGAGCGCCTTGCGGGTCGAGGCCGACTACGACCTGCTGCTGACCCAGCGCCTGATCCTGCAGCCGTCGGCGCAACTCAACCTGTACGGCCGCAACGATCCGCAACGGGGCCAGGGCGCCGGCCTGGCCGAAAGCGAAATCGGCCTGCGGCTGCGCTATGAACTGCGCCGGGAATTCGCACCTTATATAGGTGTGACCTGGAACCGCAGCCATGGGCGGACCGCCGACTACGCCCGCAACGACGGCGAACCGGACAACGGCGCTCGCCTGGTGCTGGGGCTGCGAATGTGGTTCTAGAACCCTTGCTCCGCGCCCGGGGCTTGGTATCAACTTGAAACAAAAGCCGCCGGCAGCTGGCAAAAAAAGCCGCAAAATGCACCACCCCCAGCGTGTCCCCACAAGGGCCGGCCCTGCCAGCGCCCCTTATTCAACAGCGACAACGAGACTTTCGATGAAAACTTCACTGCGTCTGGCGGCCCTGTCCGCCCTGCTGATCGGCTCCCTGGCTCAGGCGGGCGAACTGATCCCCATCGACGTGCACCGCGACGCCAACTGCGGCTGCTGCAAAAAGTGGATCGAGCACCTGCAGGACAACGGCTTTGCCGTCACCGACCACGTGGAAAGCAACATGAGCGCGGTCAAACAGCGCTTGGGCGTGGCCCCGCGCCTGGGCTCCTGTCACACCGCGGTGATCGACGGCAAGTTCGTCGAAGGCCACGTGCCTGCTGAACAGGTCCTGGCCTTGCGCAAGCGCGACGACCTGCTGGGCATCGCCGCCCCGGGCATGCCCATGGGCTCCCCCGGCATGGAAATGGACGGCATGGGCGCCGACGCCTTCCAAGTCATCGGCCTGACCCGTGACGGCCAGGATGTCGTGGTAGCGGACTACCCGGCCCGTTGATCGCCAGCGCCTACCTCGGCCTGTTTCTCGCCGCCTTCGCCGCCGCCACCCTGCTGCCCCTGCAGTCGGAAGCGCTGCTGGTGGGCCTGCTGCACAACAGCCAGCTGACGGTACTCGGGCTCTGGCTGGTGGCAACCCTGGGCAACGTCCTGGGCTCCCTGGTCAACTGGTGGCTGGGGCAGCGCCTTGACACCTACAAGGAGCGTCGCTGGTTTCCCGTTAGTCCGAAGCACCTGGAGCGGGCCCGGGTGCACTACCAGCGTTACGGCCACTGGACGCTGCTGCTGAGCTGGATGCCGGTGATCGGCGATCCGCTGACCCTGGTGGCAGGCGTCATGGGCGAACCCCTCAAGCGTTTCCTGCTGATCGTCAGCCTGGCCAAAGGCGCCCGCTACGCCGTGCTGGTGTGGCTGACCCTGGGCTGGCTCGGCTGAGCCGCTCGCGCTCAACCGGGCCTTGGGTCGCTAACAAATCCCCGGGGCCCTGCCCATTTTCGGGCAAGGCCACCAGCGATCTGCACCAACCCCTGGCGCGCCCTCACCGTTTTCGCGCCGAGGCCATTTCACCCGCGCTCTGCTGCGGTGCACGGCCGACCTTTCGTCGGGATAGATCCGTCGCCCTGCGCCCGCGCCGAATCAACGCCCCGCCCTGCCCGACGCTGCTCTAGGTTCTGTCCTAGACTGATTTTCGCATTGTGACCGAGCGGTCACTTTGGCATTGAAAAAGTCGAAACTTTTCGCGTCGGCCCAAGGTCAGGTTAAAGGTAGGGTCGCTGCCACTGGTGCATTCCTTGCAACGGCTCCTCCACCCTTTCTGCTGCAGCGCTCGAGCAGCTCAGGCTGATCGATGTGTGGCGCAATTGCGCCCGGCCACAGGAATGGCCCGACAGCAGCGCTTGAGACAGCAGAACAGATCAATAAAACGGGAGAGACCTATGATCAGCGCCGCATTGGACACTCAGGGAGAGCATCCTCAACAGCAGGCCGGTGAACGTGCCCCCCAGGCGATTTCCATCCCTGGAGGCAAGACCCTGCTGCCGCTGGCTCGTCAGAATCCCAACCGCAAGCGGGTGCTGTTCGTCACTTCGGAAATCGCCGATCTGGTGAAAACCGGCGGCCTGGGCGACGTCTCCGCCGCCCTGCCCCGGGCCATGGCCCACCTGCACGATGTGCGGGTGCTGATTCCCGGCTATCCCCAGGTGCTGCACAGCGAGAACCCCATCCATATCATCGGCGAGCTGGGGGGCCACGCGGCGCTGCCGGCCTGCAAGATCGGGCGCATGGACATGCCCGACGGCCTGGTGATCTATGTGCTGATCTGCCCGGAGCTGTACGAGCGCGAAGGCACGCCCTACGGCGCCAACAATGGCCGCGACTGGCCCGACAACCACATTCGCTTTGCCCGCCTGGGGCTGGCCGCCGCCGACATCGCCGCCAACCTGGCGCAGATCCACTGGTGCCCCGACCTGGTGCACGCGCACGACTGGCCCGCCGGGCTGGCCCCGGCCTACATGCACTGGCGCGGGCAGCGCACCCCGACCCTGTTCACCATCCATAACCTGGCCTACCAGGGCGTGGTCAGCCTGGCCTCGTGCCCGGAGCTGGGCATCCCCGAACACGCCCTGCAACAGGAAGGCATGGAGTTCTACGGCAAGCTGTCGTTCCTCAAGGCCGGCATGGCCTACGCCAGCCACATCACCACTGTGAGCGCCACCTACGCCCAGGAAATCACTACCCCGGCCTTCGGGTGCGGCCTCGACGGTTTTCTCGCCAGCAAGACCCAGCAAGGCTTGCTCAGTGGCATCCCCAACGGCATCGACGAAAGCTGGGACGCAGCCACCGATGCGCACCTGTTCTGCCCCTTCAGCATGGGTGATTGGGACGGCAAAGCGGCCAACGCCGCCCATGTGCGGCAGATGTTCGGTCTCGACCCCAGCAACGGCCCGCTGTTCGCCGTGGTCTCGCGGCTGGTCTACCAGAAGGGCCTGGACCTCACCGAGGGCGTGGCCGAATTCATCGTCGCCAACGGCGGCCAGATCGCCATCATCGGCCGCGGGGAACCGGAAGAGGAACAATCCATGCGCGCCCTGGCCCGGCGTTTTCCCGGGCGCATCGGGGTCAATATCGGCTTCAATGAAACCGACGCCCGGCGCATGTTCGCCGGCAGCGACTTTCTGCTCATGCCGTCACGCTACGAGCCCTGCGGGCTGAGCCAGATGTACGCCCAGCGCTTCGGTTCGCTGCCGGTGGCGCGCAACACCGGCGGCCTGGCGGACACCATCGAGAATGGTGTCACCGGCTTTCTGTTCGACGAATCCACGGTCGCCAGCTACCAGGAGGCGCTGACCCGGGCGTTCAAGGTCTTCGCCTATCCAGCGTTGCTCAACGCCATGCGCTGCCGGGCCATGGCCGCCCCGTTCAACTGGTGCAAGGCGGTGGAACCCTACGCCGAACTCTACGAACAACTGGTGGCCAAGGCCCTGGGGCAGGCCACCCGACAATAAAGGGGCCTGGACCCATGCCATCAAGCACCCTGCACAGCTGGACCCACGGCGCAGTGATGCTGGATAGCGAGCACACCCGGTTCGCCCTGTGGGCCCCGGATGCCCGTGAAGTCAGCGTTGCACTGGCGGACGGCCAATCACTGCCGATGCGGCCCGAGGCCGACGGCTGGTTCGTGACTCAGGCGCGCTGCCCGGCGGGCAGCCGCTACCGCTACACCATCGATCGGCAGATCCAGGTGCCGGACCCGGCCTCCCGGGCCCAGGACGGCGATGTACATGGCCCCAGCCTGGTGGTCGACCACAACGCCTACGCCTGGCAGCAGCCCCAGTGGCGTGGCCGGCCCTGGCACGAGGCGGTGATCTACGAACTGCATGTCGGGGTCATGGGCGGCTACCTGGCGGTGCAGCAGGCCCTGCCGGCCCTGGTGGACCTGGGGGTGACCGCCATCGAGCTGATGCCCCTGGCGGAGTTCCCCGGCGAGCGCAACTGGGGCTACGACGGCGTCCTGCCCTACGCCCCGGAAGCCTCCTACGGTGCTCCCGACGACCTCAAGGCCCTGATCGACGCCGCCCACGGTCTGGGCCTGGCGGTGATCCTCGACGTGGTCTACAACCACTTCGGCCCCGACGGCAACCACCTGCAGCGCTACGCCAAGGGCTTCTTCCGCGAGGATCTGCACACCCCCTGGGGCGCGGCCATCGACTTCCGCCGGCGGCAAGTACGCGACTTCTTTATCGACAACGCCCTGATGTGGCTGCTGGAGTACCGTTTCGACGGCCTGCGCCTGGACGCCGTGCACGCCATCGACGACCCGGACTTTCTCCATGAACTGGCCCAGCGGGTACGCCAGGCGGTGCCGGCGTCGCGCCAGGTGTGGCTCAACCTGGAAAACGAGTTCAACCAGGCCAGCCTGCTGCAGCGGGGTTTCGACGCCCAGTGGAACGACGACGGGCACAACGCCCTGCACGTGCTGCTCACCGGGGAAACCGACGCTTACTACGCCGACTTCGCCGACGACCCCACCGCGCAACTGGCCCGCTGCCTGAGCCAGGGCTTCGCCTTCCAGGGCCATGCCAACCGCCACGGCCAATCCCGGGGCGAACCCAGCGGCCACCTGCCCCCCAGCGCCTTTGTGCTGTTCCTGCAAAACCACGACCAGATCGGCAACCGGGCCTTTGGCGAGCGCCTCAACCAGCTGGCGCCGACCCAGGCGCTGCAGGCGGCCACGGTGTTGCTGCTGTTGTCGCCGATGATCCCGCTGCTGTTCATGGGCGATGAAGTGGCGGCCCAGGAGCCGTTCCTGTTCTTCACCAGCCACCAGGGGGAACTGGCCGAGGCCGTGCGCCAGGGCCGGCGCAACGAGTTCGCCGCCTTCAGCGCCTTTGCCGACGCCGCCCAGCGCCAGCGCATCCCCGATCCCAACGCCCCCTCGACCTTCCAGGCATCACGGCCCCGGCCCCAGTCGCAACAGGCCGAAACGACCCGTGAGCTGTACCGCAGCCTGCTGCGTATCCGCCACCGCGAACTGATCCCACGCCTGCCCGGCGCCCAGGCCCTGGACACCCGGGTGCTGGCCGAAGGCGCCCTGAGCGCACGCTGGCGCCTGGGTGACGGCAGCCTGCTGCGCATCGACCTCAACCTCAGCCCACACCGGGTCGAACTGGAGCCCGAAGCAACAGCACAACTGTGGTTTGAACACCCACCGCGAGCACTTGAACACTGGCAGCAGGGCTGGTTACCCGCCTTCAGCGCAGTGGTGCAACTGGACAGCGGGCCTTGCCCCACCGCCCCCGATGGAGAACGCCGATGAGCGATGCGCAACTGGAAATACTCGCCAGCCGCGCCGGCCTGGCAGTGGATTGGATCGACGCCAACGGCCGACCGCAAAAGGTTGAGGCGCGGGTGTTGCGGGCCGTGCTGGCGGGCCTGGGCCACCCCGCCGACAGCGACCAGGAAATCGCCGACAGCCTGCAGCAGTTGCACCAACTGCAGCAAAGCCGGCACCTGCCACCGCTGCTGACCGCCGACGTCGGCCAGGGCCTGGACCTGGCCCGGTACTTCGCACCCGGGACCCGCTGTGCCATCGAGCTGGAAAACGGCGAACCACTGTCGTTGCAGCTCGATGAACAGAGCGTGCTGCCAGGGCAGATCCCGGTGGGTTACCACTCGGTGCGCATCGAGGAGGAACACTTCACCCTCGCGGTGGCCCCCGCACGCTGCTACAGCGTGGCCGACGCCGTGGGCCAGCCGACCCCGCGAGCCTGGGGCCTGAGCGTACAGCTGTATGCCCTGCGCCGCCCCGGTGACGGTGGATTCGGCGATACCCAGGCACTGGAAGAGCTGGCCCGGCAAGCCGCCGAGCGCGGCGCCGATGCCCTGGCCATCAGCCCGCTGCACGCCATGTTCAACAGCGATCCTCAGCGCTACAGCCCCTACTCGCCCTCCAGCCGGCTGTTTCTCAACAGCCTGTACGCCGCTCCCGGGGCCATTCTCGGCGACCGGGCCTGGCGCAGCGCCATCGAATCCTGTGGCCTTGGCCAGACCTTGCAAGCCCTGGAACAGCAACCACTGATCGACTGGCCCCAGGCGGCCCAGGCCAAGCAACAAGCACTGCGCGCCCTGTACGAAGGCTTCTGCCACGGCCAGCACCCCCTGCACGAGGACTTCGCCAGCTATCGCCGCAGCGCCGGCGAAGCCCTGGAAAACCACTGCCGGTTCGAGGCCATCCAGGCCGAGCGCGCCGCCCGCGGCGAAGACCTGGACTGGCGTCACTGGCCGCAACACTGGCGTAACCCGGCGAGCCCGGCCCTAGCCCGGTTCGCCGAGGAGCAGGCCCATGAAATCGGCTTCCATGCCTTCTGCCAGTGGCTGATCGCCCGCAGCCTGGAACGGGCGCAGAGCGCGGCCCACAGCAGCGGCATGGGCATCGGCCTGATCGCCGACCTGGCGGTGGGCGCCGACGGCGGTGGCAGCCAGGCCTGGAGCCGCCAGGAGCAGTTGCTGGCGTCCCTGACCGTGGGTGCGCCACCGGACATCCTCAATCGCCAGGGCCAGGGCTGGGGCATCTGCGCCTTCTCTCCCGAAGGTTTGCAGCGCCATGGTTATCGCGCCTTCATCGAAATGCTCCGGGCCAACTTCGCCCATGCCGGCGGCTTGCGCATTGACCATGTGATGGGCTTGCAACGGCTCTGGGTGATCCCGTCGGGAGCGCCGCCCTGCGACGGCGCCTACCTGTACTACCCGGTGGACGATCTGCTGCGCCTGCTGACCCTCGAATCCCATCGGCACCAGGCCATTGTCCTCGGCGAGGACCTGGGGACGGTGCCCGACGGCCTGCGGGAAAAGCTCGCCGCCCGGGCCATGCTCGGCATGCGCGTGCTTTTGTTCGAACAGGACCACGGCTGCCACTTCAAGCCGATCCTGGACTGGCCGGACAACGCCCTGGCCACCACCAGCACCCACGATCTGCCCACCCTCAACGGCTGGTGGCAGGGCCGCGACATCGACTGGAACCTGCGCCTGGGCATGGTGGATGAACAGGGCGCGCGACAATGGCGCGAACACCGCCAGCGCGAGCGTGACGGCCTGCGCCAGGCCCTGGCCCAGGACCCACAGAACTTTCACCAAGAGGCCCACGAAGCCGACCAAGTGCTGGACGCCAGCGTGCGCTTTCTTGGCCATACCCGTGCGCCCCTGGTGCTGCTGCCCCTGGAAGATGCCCTGGGCATCGATGAACAGGCCAACCTGCCCGGCACCCTCGACAGCCACCCCAACTGGCGCCGCCGCCTGGCCAGTGCCAGCCGACGCCTGCTGGACGACAGCGATGCCGCCCGGCGCCTGGAACTGCTGGCCTGTGCCCGGCAACAAGCCCTAGAGCGTGACCGATGAACCTGCCGTCCCTGCCCTTGCTGCGGGCCAGCCTGCGCCTGCAGTTTCATCAAGGCTTCACCCTCGACGACGCCGTACCCCTGGTGCCCTACTTCGCCCGCCTGGGCATCAGCCATCTCTATGCCTCACCCCTGCTCCGGGCCCGGGCCGGCTCCCAGCACGGCTATGACGTGGTGGACCCGACCCAGATCAACCCGGAGCTGGGGGGCGAAGCGGCCCTGCGGCGCCTGGTGGCGGCCCTGCGTCAACAAGGGATGGGGCTGATCCTCGACATCGTGTCCAACCACATGGCCGTGGGCGGCAGCGACAACCCCTGGTGGCTGGACCTGCTGCAATGGGGGCGGCTGAGCCCCTACGGCGAATTCTTCGATATCCAGTGGCACTCCGCGGACCCGCTGATGGAAGGCCAGTTGCTCCTGCCGTTCCTCGACAGCGACTATGGCGTGGCGCTGCAGGAAGGCCGCTTGAAGCTGCGCCTGGACGACGACCTGGGGGGCTTTCACGTACAGCACCACGAACATTGCTTTCCCATCTGCCCCTGGGACTACGCACCACTGCTGCGACTTCCGGAGCCGCTGGACGCCGAGTCCAGCGGCGCCCTGAAATCCCTGGCCGACGGTTTTGCGGCGTTACGCTTCAACGGCGCCGCCCATGCCCAGGCCCGGCCCCTGCAACAAGCCCTGGCACACCAACTGCGCCAGCCGTCAGTGCGCCAGGCCATCGACGCCCACTTGCAAGGCTACGACGCGCGCCAGGCCTGCGGCTTCACGCGTTTGCATCAGTTGCTGGAACAACAGAGCTACCGTCTGGCCAGCTGGCGCACCGCAGCCGATGACATCAATTGGCGGCGTTTCTTCGACGTCAATGAACTGGGGGGCCTGCGGGTCGAACGCCCGGCCGTGTTCGAAGCCACCCACGCCAAGGTCTTCCAGCTGATCGAAGAAAACCTGGTGGATGGCCTGCGCATCGACCACATCGATGGCCTGGCCGATCCCCGGGGTTACTGCCGCAAGCTGCGGCGCCGGGTCGACCGCCTGCGTCCGGGCCAGCACCTGCCGATCTACGTCGAGAAGATCCTCGGCGCGGACGAGACCCTGCATCGCGACTGGGGCGTGGACGGCAGCACCGGCTACGAATTCATGAACCAGCTGTCGCTGTTGCAACAGGCCCCCGCCGGCCAGCCGCTGCTGGCAGAGCTGTGGAGCCGGCACAGCCAGCGGACGCCGCAGTTCGGCGAGGAAGCCCTGCAGGCACGCCAGCAGATCCTCAACGGTTCCCTGGCCGGTGACTTTGAAAACGTGGCCCAGGCGCTGCTGCAAGTGGCGCGGCTGGACCTGATGAGCCGCGACCTGACCCTGGGGGCCATCCGCCGGGCGCTGCAGGAGCTGATCGTGTACTTTCCGGTGTACCGCACCTACATCGGTGCCCAGGGCCGCGGGCCTCAGGACCAGCGGTTTTTCCAACAGGCCATGGACGGCGCCCGAGGCCGCCTGAGCGAAACCGACTGGCCGGTACTCGATTGCCTGGAGCGCTGGCTCGGCGGCCAGGGCTGGCGCCGGCAACCCCCGGGCCGGGCGCGCAAGCTGCTGCGCCACGCCTGCGTGCGCTTCCAGCAACTGACCTCGCCGGCCGCGGCCAAGGCCGTGGAAGACACCGCCTTCTACCGCTCCGCGGTGCTCCTGGCGCGCAATGACGTGGGCTTCAACAGCGAACAGTTCAGCGCGCCGATCTCGGCCTTCCACAGCGCTTGCCAGCAGCGCCTGGACAGCTTCCCCGACAACCTGCTGACCAGCGCCACCCATGACCACAAGCGTGGCGAAGACAGCCGCGCGCGCCTGGCCCTGCTCAGTGAGCGGGCCCCCTGGTATGCCCGCCAAGTGGCCAGCTGGCGGCTGTTGGCTGCCCCCTTGCACCAGCACCCCGACGCCCCTTCGGCAGGCGATGAACTGATCCTCTATCAGACCCTGCTGGGCAGTTGGCCCCTGGATTTGCAGGCCGAGGATCAGCCGGGCCTGGAGCGCTATGCCCAGCGCATCTGGCAATGGCAACTCAAGGCCCTGCGTGAAGCCAAGCTGCACAGCAGTTGGGCAGCCCCCAATCCTGATTACGAAGAGAGCGTTCAGGCGTTTGTCAGCGCCGTGCTGGTCTCGCCGCAAGGCCTGGCCCTGCGCCAGTCGCTTGCGGCGGCAGCCAACAGCATCGCCCCTGGCGGCGCCCTCAACAGCCTGGCGCAAACTTTGCTGCGCATGACCGTACCAGGGGTGCCGGACCTGTATCAGGGCAACGACTTCTGGGACTTCAGCCTGGTGGACCCGGACAACCGCCGACTGCCGGACTACCCGGCCCGGCACCGGGCCCTGGACAGCCCGCGCGATCCTCGGCAGTGGCTGGCCCAGTGGCGTGACGGACGTATCAAGCAGGGCCTGATTGCCCGCACCCTGGGCCTGCGCGGTCAGTACCCGCAGCTGTTCCAGCGCGGCAGCTACCAGCCGCTGACGGTGCTGGGGCAGGAAGCCGGCCGGGTGCTGGCGTTCATGCGTGAATACCAGGAGCAACGAGCCGTGGTGATAGTGCCGATCCAGGTCGCCGGCCTGCTGGATGACAGTGCAATCCCCAAGGTGGATGCGCAGCGATGGGGCGATACCCGGGTGCAACTACCGTTCACCGCTTCGGGCCGCAACCTGAATGGACTTTTTTCAACCGGAGCAGTCACACCCCACAAGGAATTGCTGATCAGCGCCGTATTGCAAGACTTTCCACTCAACCTTTTGATTCAACATTGAGTTCAGTCCAGGAGCATTGCGATGAGTACCGACGACAAACGCATACGTGAATTCGCCTATCAGATCTGGGAGTCGGAAGGGAAACCGGAGGGCCACGAAGCCCGACACTGGGAAATGGCCCGCAAGCTCGCCGAGGCCGAGGCCCTGGCCCCGAGCCAGCCGCCCAAGGGCGCCAAGAGCAAATCTGCCGCCGCCAGTCCGCCCGGCAAGAGCACCAGCAAACCCAAGGCCAAGTCGGCCGCCGCGGTGGTAGTGCCGCCGGGAGAGAAGCCTGCGGCGCCGAAGAAACCCCGGGCACCGCGCAAGCCGCCAGCCCACTGACGACACTCCCGCCCCTCTATCGCCCTGAACCGGTGGCGCGCCCGCACGCCACCCTGGATGGCTTCGCCCTGGAAAACCCACGGCGGGCCCCCTGATCCTTTTTGCAGGAGCAACCATGAGCAGATCCAAGCAGACTCCGCCGACTCCCGAGAACGAACCCTCGCGCATCCGTGAAGGCCTGCCCTTCCCTCTGGGCGCCACCTGGGATGGCCTGGGCGTCAACTTCGCACTGTTCTCGGCCAATGCCACCAAGGTCGAACTGTGCCTGTTCGACGCTGCCGGCGAAGTGGAGCTCGAACGTATCGAACTGCCCGAATACACCGACGAAATCTTCCATGGCTACCTGCCCGACGCTCACCCCGGGCTGATCTACGGCTACCGAGTGCACGGTCCCTATGAGCCGGCCAACGGTCACCGTTTCAACCCCAACAAACTGTTGATCGACCCCTATGCCAAGCAGCTGGTGGGCCAATTGAAATGGTCCGAGGCGCTGTTCGGCTACACCATCGGCCATCCTGACGCCGACCTCAGCTTTGATGAACGGGACAGCGCGCCCTTCGTGCCCAAGTGCAAAGTCATCGACCCGGCCCATACCTGGGGCCACGACCATCGGGTCAGCGTGCCCTGGGACAAGACCATCCTCTACGAGACCCACGTGCGCGGCTTCACCATGACCCACCCCGCAGTGCCGGAACACCTGCGGGGAACCTTTGCCGGGCTGATGGTGGACGACGTGCTGGAGCACATCCGCAAGCTTGGCGTCTCGTCGGTGGAGCTGCTGCCGATCCATGCCTTCGTCAACGACCAGCACCTGCTGCACAAGGGCATGACCAACTACTGGGGCTACAACAGCATCGCCTTCTTCGCCCCGGACCCGCGCTACCTGTCCAGCGGCAAGATCGCCGAGTTCAAGGAAATGGTCGCGCACCTGCATGAGGCCGGGCTGGAGGTGCTGCTGGACGTGGTCTACAACCACACCGCCGAAGGCAACGAGCAAGGCCCGACCCTGTCCATGCGCGGCATCGACAACGCCTCCTACTACCGCCTGATGCCCGACGACAAGCGCTTCTACATCAACGATTCCGGCACCGGCAACACCCTGGACCTGAGCCATCCCTGCGTGCTGCAGATGGTCACCGACTCACTGCGCTACTGGGCCACGGAAATGCACGTGGACGGCTTCCGCTTCGACCTGGCGACCATCCTCGGCCGCTACCACGATGGTTTCGACGAGCGCCACAGCTTTCTCGTGGCTTGCCGCCAGGACCCGGTGCTGCGCCAGGTGAAAATGATCGCCGAACCCTGGGACTGTGGCCCCGGCGGCTATCAGGTGGGCAATTTCCCACCGGGCTGGGTGGAGTGGAATGATCGTTTCCGCGACACGGTGCGGGCCTTCTGGAAAGGCGACGACGGCCAGTTGGCGGACTTTGCGGGACGCCTGACCGCCTCTGGGGAGATGTTCAACCAGCGCGGCCGCCGCCCCTATGCCTCGCTCAACTTCGTCACCGCCCACGACGGTTTCACCCTCCGCGATCTGGTGTCCTACAACGACAAGCACAACCAGGCCAATGACGAGAACAACCAGGACGGCAGCAACAACAACCTGTCCTGGAACCATGGCGTCGAAGGTCCCAGCGACGATCCCGAGATCAATGCCTTGCGCCTGCGCCAGATGCGCAACTTCTTCGCCACCCTGCTGCTGGCCCAGGGGACGCCGATGCTGGTGGCCGGCGACGAATTCGCCCGCACCCAGCACGGCAACAACAACGCCTACTGCCAGGACAGCGAGATCGGCTGGATCAACTGGAACCTGGATGCCGACGGCAAGTCGCTGCTCAAGTTCGTCAAGCGCCTGATCAAGCTGCGCCTGAGCTACCCGATCCTGCGCCGCGGGCGTTTCCTGGTGGGCAACTACAACGAGGACATCGGCGTCAAGGACGTCACCTGGCTGGCTCCCGATGGCAACGAAATGACCACCGAGCACTGGCAGGATGCCCATGGCCGCTGCCTGGGCATGCTGCTGGACGGCCGCGCCCAGGAAACCGGCATCCGCCGCCCCGGGTCCGACGCCACGGTGCTGCTGGTGGTCAACGCCCACCACGACATCGTCAACTTCCGTCTGCCGCAAGTGCCGGCCGGTGAGTTCTGGACCTGCATGCTCGACACCCACCAGCCGGCGGTGCACGGCCAGGAGCGCTTCGCCTTTGGCCACGAGTACTCGGTGACCGGGCGATCGCTGCTGTTCTTCGAGCTTGAGCATGAACAGGACGACTGAGCGCCAGCCTTGCAGCGCGCCCTCGATGCCGCCTTGGCCGACAAGCCAAGCGTCGGCAAATTCCAGGTATTCGTCAGGAGTTCGGGCCTGGCAACAAAATGCGACTACCCTGAGAAACGGGTCGCAATCGACAAATTCAACTCAACCCTCTGTGTAGGCAGCCACGGGCTGAGTATGATTGCGCTCGGATCAGGGTGCCCCAAAGGTATGGAGCACCGGTACATGACGCTGAGGCAGATGCCATGGAATCAGCGTACGTGCAAACCCAGGGTCGCCACTGAACGGATGTTCAGGCCTCATTGCCGTGACCCGGAAAACAGGGATGTGACACCTCATGAAAGCCATAACCGCAATAGACAACAGCTGGCCCAGCCAGATCTGGAACGGTGCCCGCCACCTGGCCGACGTTCCCCCCATCAACCTCGGCAATCTGGTTCCACCCGGCTCCCGGGCCGTGATCATCGCCCCCCACCCCGGCGATGAAGTGGTGGCCAGCGGCGGCCTGCTGCAAGTGCTGGCCCACCATGGCCACCCCCTGCAACTGATCTCCATCAGCGACGGCAGCGCCAGTCACCCAGGTTCCGAGCTGTGGCCCAAGCGCCGCCTCAGCGTGTTCCGGCCCCAGGAAAGCGCCGAGGCCCTGCGCCGCCTGGGGCTGCCCCTGCACAGCCTGAAGTGGATTCGTGGTGGCTTTGCCGACAGCGCCCTGAGCGAGCGCGAACAGCAATTGGCACCATTCATCAGCCGTTACCTGCGCGACAGCGATGTGGTGTTCAGCACCTGGCGCGGCGACGGCAACCTCGATCACGAAGCCGTGGGCCGGGCCGCGGCCAAGGCTGCCGGCCAGGTAGGCGCGCGCTTCTACGAGATTCCGATCTGGGCCTGGCACTGGTCCTCGCGCGAGGAGCACCAGATTCCCTGGCAGCGGGCACGCAAGCTGCGCCTGGACACCTGGACCGTGGCCCGCAAGCGCCACGCGGCCCACGCCTACGCCAGCCAGCTGCAGGGCGAACCGGAAATCGGCCTGGAACCGTCGCTGTCGCCGATTCTGCTGGAGCGCCTGCGCCTGCCCTACGAAATCATCCTGATGTAGGCCGGGCCCGGGCGGAAAATAACCTGAACGCGAGTGCCGGCCATCAGTCCCATGAGAAACCGTCACTGATTCACAGGAGTGAGCGTGAGCAGCGAGTCCACCCGCCAGCCCCAGCCGGGAAGCATCCAGCGTCTGCAGATCCTGACCGTCAACACCCACAAGGGTTTCACCGCCCTCAACCGACGTTTCATTCTCCCGGAGCTGCGCGAAGCGGTACGCAGCACCCAGGCCGACCTGGTGTTTCTCCAGGAAGTGCTGGGCGAGCATGAACGCCATGCGTCGCGCCTGGACAACTGGCCGCAGCAGTCGCAGTACGAGTTTCTCGCCGACAGCATGTGGAGCGATTACGCCTACGGACGCAATGCGGTGTACCCCGACGGTCATCACGGCAACGCCCTGTTGTCCAAGTACCCGATCCGCCAGTACCGCAACCTGGATGTTTCCATCACCGGCCCCGAGCGCCGCGGCTTGCTGCACTGTGTCCTGGATGTACCCGGATACGCCGAGGTGCACGCCATCTGCGTGCACCTCGGCCTGTTGGAAAGCCACCGGCAACTGCAGCTGGCGCTGCTCTGCCAGCTGCTCGAATCCCTGCCCGAGGACGCGCCGGTGATCATTGCCGGCGACTTCAACGACTGGCAGATGCACGGCAATGTCGCCCTGGGCCGGCGCGACGACCTGCACGAAGCCTTCGAACGCCATCACGGCCGCCCGGCCAAGACCTACCCCGCGCGCTGGCCCTTGCTGCGCCTGGACCGGGTCTACCTGCGCAATGCCAGCAGCCACCGGCCACAGATCCTCGGCAACAAGCCCTGGACCCACCTCTCCGATCACCTGCCCCTGGCGGTGGAGGTGCAACTGCCGCCCGTGGCCGCACCGCGGACATCGAGCGATGAACGCTGAAACCGCGATCGTCCCGGCTCACGGATTCCGGGGCGGTGCCGCCCAGTGGCAGCAGGTCTGGTCGACCTGCTGAACCCTGGCGACGAGCAAATCCACGCGCTGGAGTCGCCCCTGATCCCCCTGCCCACCTCACATCCCTGGCATCCGGACAAAGTGCCATTTTTCAGTGATTTGGCCGCCCAAAAATAACCCTTCCGTTTGTCAGTCATTTTCTTGACGAGCCCCCTGCTCTCTCCTTAGCTACCAATGACCACCCCTGGAAAAAGTAACCGGGAAAAGGCCGAAAAAACCTGCTGCAGAGCGGGTCGGCGGACTTTACCCGATTGAATCCGGCTGCCTCTCGAACGGGGGTGGGAGAGGCGCCCCCAACGAGATAAAGCATGCATTTGCAAGGTAGGCCTCCATGAATACCTCACTCACCTCAAGCCCTCTGCCGTTCGCCTTGTGCAGCCTGTACACATCCTTGCTGTTGTGCTCCATGGAGGTCGCGGCGTCCCCGGGGGAGGACACCGACAACACCGGGTACCCCTCAACCCTGAGCAGCCTGCCGATCAGCGCCCCACCCCTGGGCAGCCCGCGACCGAGCGACTTCGCGGTCCTGGACCGGCCCGGACTGCCGACGCACCTTGAAGTCGGCTACCTGGCGCTGCCCGGCGCTGGCGGCGAACCGCGCAAAGGCCCCCTGCTCTACAGCATCCAGAACAACGGCACCACCCAACAGATCGGCCTGCTGAGTACCCCCAACACCTACACCCTCACCCAAGGCAGCGCCCCGAGCACCGTCAACGACCCACGCAATGCCGGGCTCAGCGTCCAGGGGCAAGGCCTGGGCGCCTTCTGGAGGCTGCAGGGTGCCGAGGGCTGGCACCTGGACATGTCCGCCAGCGGCGGCCGGGTCAGCGGTTTCAGTCGCAATGAGCAGGGCCGGGGCATGACCACCGAAGGCAACGCCATGACCTTTTCCGTGCAGGGCGGCGTGGCCATAGGCCTGAGTGACAACTGGGTGATCGAACCCCAGGCCCAGGTGATCAACCAACGCATTCGCCTGGACGGTGGCAATAGCAGTAACGACCTCAACGCCTGGAGCGGCCGGGTCGGCGCGCGCCTGCAAGGGCGCTATGACGTCCACGGCCTGCCCCTGGAACCCTATGTGCGCACCAACCTCTGGCATACGGTCTACAGCGGCGAGACCCTGAGCCTGGACCAGGTGGACAAGATCAGCAGCAGCCGCAAATCCTCCACCGTAGAGGTTGGCCTGGGGCTGGTGGCCAGGGTCACCCCCGCCGTGAGCCTGTACGTCAGTGCCGACTACAGCAGCGATGTGGATGACAACGACCTCAACGGCCTGATCGGCAGCCTGGGCGTGCGCATGCGTTGGTGATGCACCCAGGACGGTGCCGGTAATGGCCTGATGTTGACCATTACCGGCCACCCGCGGCTAAAGGCTGTCGGGGCGCAGGATCAACACCGCCAGGGGCGGCAGGTTGAGCACCAGGGACAGGGCCTGGCCATGGCTGCCCTGTTCTTCACTGAAGGCTTCGCCGCCATTGCCATAGTTGGAACCGGCATAGAGTTGCGAATCGCTGTTGAGCAGCTCGCTCCAGCGTCCCGCCAGCGGCACGCCGACGCGGTAGGCCTGGCGCGGCACCGGGGTGAAGTTGGCCACCACCAGCAAGGGCTCACCGGTTTTGCTCCAGCGCAACCAGGCATAGACGCTGTTGATCGCATCGTCGCCGATCAGCCACTGGAAACCCTGGGGCACGTCGTCCTGGTCATGCAACGCCGGGTACTGGCGATACAGCCGGTTGAGGTCGCCCACCAATTGCTGCACGCCCCGGTGCTCCGGGTACTGCAGCAGGTACCAGTCCAGTTGCTGGTCGTGGTTCCACTCACGCCACTGGCCGAACTCGCAGCCCATGAACAGCAGTTTCTTGCCCGGATGGGCCCACATGAAGCTCAGGTACGCTCGCAGGTTGGCGAACTTCTGCCAGCGATCGCCTGGCATCTTGTCGATCAGCGAATGCTTGCCGTGCACCACCTCGTCATGGGAGATCGGCAGGATGAAACGCTCGGACCAGGCGTACACCAGGCCGAAGCTCAGTTCGTTGTGGTGATGGGCGCGGTACACCGGGTCCTGCTGGATGTAATGCAGGGAGTCGTGCATCCAGCCCATGTTCCATTTGTAGGCAAAGCCCAGGCCGCTCTGGTCGGTGCGCTGGCTGACCCCGGGCCAGGCGGTGGATTCCTCGGCAATCACCAGGGCGCCCGGCGCTTCCAGGGCCACCACATCGTTGAGGTGGCGCAGAAAGTCGATGGCTTCCAGATTCTCGCGGCCACCGTGGCGGTTCGGCACCCATTCACCGGCCTTGCGCGAATAGTCGCGATAGAGCATCGAGGCCACCGCATCCACCCGCAGACCGTCGACATGGAAATGCTTGAGCCAGTGCAGCGCCGAGGCCAGCATGAAACCGTGCACTTCCGTGCGCCCGAGGTTGTAGATCAGGGTGTCCCAGTCCTGGTGAAAGCCCTCCAGGGGGTTGCCGTACTCATAGAGCGCGGTGCCGTCGAACTGGGCCAGGCCATGGGTATCGGTGGGAAAGTGCGCCGGCACCCAGTCGAGGATCACGCCGATATCCGCTTGGTGGCAGGCATCGACAAAAGCGGCGAAATCCTGGGGCGAGCCATAGCGGGCACTGGGGGCGAACTGTGACAGCGGTTGATACCCCCAGGAGCCGCC
Organism: Pseudomonas sp. B21-059; assembly: GCF_026016285.1. Lineage (NCBI taxonomy): Bacteria > Pseudomonadati > Pseudomonadota > Gammaproteobacteria > Pseudomonadales > Pseudomonadaceae > Pseudomonas > Pseudomonas sp. B21-059. The sequence continues at coordinate 3,668,445 of NZ_CP087201.1, forward strand.
GAAGGGGTGTTCCATGATCGGCATCAGCTCGATATGGGTGAAGCCCAGGTCCTTGACGTAGGGGATCAGGCGTTCGGCCAGCTCGGCCCAACTGTACTGGCGGGCCACTTCCCCAAGGTCATCCACTTCGCACTGCCAGGAGCCGGCGTGCAACTCGTAGATGGACAAGGGCGCATCGGTTCGCTGATGTTCGCCCCTGGCCTGCATCCATGCCTGGTCCTGCCAGTGGAATTGCAAGGGCTCGGCGACCCTGGACGCGGTGTCCGGCGGCAACTGGGTGGCCAGGGCCATGGGGTCGGCCTTGAGCGGCAGGATGCCCTGGGGCCCGAGAATCTCGTACTTGTAGGCCTCTCCAGGTTGCAGGCGCGGAACGAACAGCTCCCAGACCCCGGAGGGATGCCGCAGGCGCATAGGGTGGCGCCGCCCGTCCCAGATATTGAAGTCCCCCACCACCGAGACCCGCCGGGCGTTGGGCGCCCAGACTGCAAAGCGCACGCCCTGGACGCCGTCCACGGTGGTCGGTTGCGCCCCCAGGCAGGAGCCGAGGTCCCGATGATTGCCTTCGGCAAACAGATACAGATCCATCTCCCCCAGCAACGGGCCGAAGCTGTAGGGGTCTTCACTGACCTGCTCGCCACCGGCCCACTGCACCCGCAGCAGATAGGGCCGGCCCTGGCTGAAATGCCCGGCAAACAGCCCGGGCACTTCGGCGGCGTGGAGGCTGCCGAGCACTTGCTGCTGCTCCCGGTCCAGCACCTGCACGCTCAGGGCGCCGGGCAGATAGGCCCGGATGAATTGCCCGCCGGCACCGTCTCCGTGGGGCCCGAGCACAGCGAACGGATCAGGATGCTCGGCCCGCACCAAGGCATCGATGACCTCGGCTGAAGGGAGCAATGCCGGTTGGTTCTTTCCCTGTTCCTTGTTCGAGACACTCATGACTGCTCTCCATCACGCTCAAGATCGGAAAAGGGTTCCAGTTCACGCAACAGTCCCACCAGGCCGTGCAAGGGCACAGGCAGCCAGGTGGGCCGGTTTTCCGCTTCATAGGCCAGCTCATAGGCGGCCTTCTCCAGACTGAACAGGGCCAGTGCGGCATCCGCAGCCGCCGGGTCCTGCCACTCATGGGCAAGACTAGCCGTCGCCAGCCGATACGCCTGGACAAAGGCTTGCCGCGCCTCCTGCAGATAACGACGAACCACCCGTTGCCGGGCCTGCTCGGCCATCTGCGCGCCCTCCACCGCTGGCGTCTCCAGGGCCATGGCGGCAGCGTAGTCGAAGGAGCGCAACACCCCGCTGACATCCTTGTACGGGCTGTGCTTGCCCCGACGCTCTGCCAGAGGCCGCGCCGGCTCACCCTCGAAGTCGATCAGGTAGGCATCGCCTTTGACCACCAGCACCTGCCCCAGATGCAGGTCACCATGCACCCGGATCCGCAGCCCACCCACCAACTGCCTGGCCAGTTGCTGGATGTGACCGAGGATTTTCGTCTTGTGCTGCAACAATCGGCTCACCCGTTTCTGGTCGCCAGGACTCAGCTCGCCCTGACGCTGCTGGAGCAACTGCAACCCCCGTTCCACTTGTGCCGCCACCTGACGATTCCAGGCCTGGGTGTCCTTGAGGGTGCTCACTTGCGGTGCAAAGTCCGGTGGGCTGTCGGGGGCCGCCAGCAACAGGTGCATTTCTCCCAGGCGCTGCCCCAGCAGGCCGGCGAAATCCTCAAGCTCCCCGAGGGCGTTGTAGTGTTGTTCCTGCTCGGACATGGCCTGCGCCCACTCATCGCGGATGGCCCGTTCCAGGTTGTTCTGGGTCCACTCCCAGGCATCCCCCTGATTGCTCAGGTAGCCCTGGGCGATCATCAGCAGATGATCCTCGCCCTGCTCATCGCGGCGCACCACCGAGCCCAGCAAGGGCGAGATATGGCGGAATCCGGCGGCCGTGAGGAAGGCGCCCATTTCCAGTTCCGGGTGAATGCCTCCTTCCACCCTGCGAATCAGCTTGAGCACCAGGCTGCCCCCCACCACCACCGAGCTGTTGGACTGTTGCGCCGAGAGGTAGCGCACCTCGGAGTCGCCGGTCAGCCCCAACTCGGCCAACAGCTCGGTGCCGTCGAAACGGATCTGCCCGGCAGCACTGTCCAGCCGGGTCTGCGCCTGCAGGGCCTGCAGCACGCTGCGCACGAAACTGTCGAGGGCGAAGGCGTCGGTGATCAGCCCGACCTGGCGCCCGCGCCGCACCCGGGCCATGGCCAGTTGCTGAGGCAAGGCACTGCCGAGCGGCTCTTCCGCGAGCAGGCCGAAGGGCAGTTGATAGCGCTGGCGCTGCCCATCGCTGGTGACCTCGATCTCGCTGAGCAGCACCGGATGCTGGGGATCGCCAAAACCTACGCCGTAGGCGATCTGTACCTGCTCGATGGCGCTGTCCTTGCCAGCGAACCAGCGGCGCTTGGGCAGCCAGTGAGGCAAGACGCTGTGCTCCAGCGTGGTGCGCGATGGCGCTTCGAGCAATTCTTCGAGGCGTTTTTTCAGCACCAGGGTGGTGAAGTCCGGCAGGCTCTGGGCCGGTTCCACATGCCAGCTGGGCATCTGGTTTTCTGCCGCCAGAACGAACCAGTAGAAGCCGTAGGGCGCCAGGGTCAGGAGGAAACTCAACTGGCCGATGGGAGGAAAGGCATTTCCGCCGAGCATCTCCACCGGCACCATGCCAGCGAAGGCCGACAGGTCCAGTTCCGCCGCCTGGGCACTGCGCGAGACGTTGGCCACGCAGAGGATGATTTCCTGCTTGCCGTCAGGCCCCGTGTATTCCCGGGTATAGGCCAGAATCCGCCGGTTGCTCGGCGACAGCATCTTCAGCGTGCCCCGGCCAAAAGCCTTGGACTGCTTGCGCACCGCCAGCATGCGCCGGGTCCAGTTGAGCAACGAGTGGGGATCGCCGGACTGGGTCTCGACGTTGACCGACTGATAGCCATACAGCGGGTCCATGATCGGCGGCAGCACCAGGCTCGCCGGGTCGGCGCGGGAAAAGCCGCCATTGCGGTCGATGGACCACTGCATCGGCGTGCGCACGCCGTCGCGGTCCCCCAGGTAGATGTTGTCGCCCATGCCGATCTCGTCGCCGTAATACAGGGTCGGGGTGCCAGGCATCGACAGCAGCAGACTGTTGAGCAGTTCGATGCGCCGCCGGTCGCGCTCCATCAGCGGCGCCAGGCGCCGGCGAATCCCCAGGTTGATCCGCGCCCGGCGGTCGGCGGCGTAGTAGTTCCACAGATAGTCACGCTCCTTGTCGGTGACCATTTCCAGGGTCAGCTCATCGTGGTTGCGCAGAAAGATCGCCCACTGGCAGTGGGCCGGAATCTCCGGGGTCTGGCGCAGGATATCGGTAATGGGGAAGCGGTCTTCCTGGGCCAGGGCCATGTACATGCGCGGCATGAGTGGAAAGTGGAAAGCCATGTGGCATTCGTCGCCGTCGTCGCCATTGGTTGATTGGCCAAAGTACAGCTGGGTGTCCTCCGGCCACTGGTTGGCCTCGGCCAGGAGCATGCGGTCCGGGTAGTGGGCGTCGATCTCGGCGCGGATCTGCTTGAGCACGTCGTGGGTCTCGGGCAGGTTCTCGTTGTGGGTGCCATCGCGCTCGATCAGGTAGGGAATGGCGTCCAGGCGCAGGCCGTCGATGCCCATGTCCAGCCAGTAGCGCATCACCGAGAGCACCGCCTTCATCACCTGGGGATTGTCGAAATTGAGGTCCGGCTGGTGGGAATAGAAGCGGTGCCAGAAGTACTGGCCGGCCACCGGGTCCCAGGTCCAGTTGGACGTTTCGGTATCCAGGAAGATGATCCGCGTGCCGGCGTATTTCTGCTCGTCGTCGGACCACACGTAAAAGTTGCGCGCCGCCGAACCGGGCCGGGCCTTGCGCGCCCGCTGGAACCAGGGGTGCTGGTCCGAGGTGTGATTGATCACCAGCTCGGTGATCACCCGCAGCTCGCGCTTGTGGGCCTCGGCGATAAAGCGCCGGACGTCGGCCAGGGTGCCGTAGTCGGGGCTGACCCCGCGGTACTCGGCGATGTCGTAGCCGTCGTCACGGCGTGGCGAGGGGTAGAACGGCAACAGCCAGAGGGTGTTGACCCCCAGCTCCTTGATGTAGTCGAGCTTGGCGATCAGCCCGGGAAAGTCGCCGATTCCGTCGTTATTGGAATCGAAATAGGACTTCACATGCACCTGGTAGATCACCGCGTCCCTGTACCAGAGCGGGTCCTTGATAAAGGTCGCTGAGCGGGGTTTCTTGGCCATGTCGGACTCCTGAAAAAATGAATGAGCGCCGACGCACCTGCCGATGCGCCACGACAACCGTAGGAGCTGGCTTGCCAGCGAAGGCGTCAGCCAGCCCGGCGCAAGGCTCACGGGCCTCTTCGCCGGCAAGCCGGCTCCTACAGGGGACTGATGCGCCAGATGCCGAAGGGTTGCGCCGGCTCCAGGCGCATGAATTGGGTCTTGCCGTACCAGGTCCAGCGATGGCCGTTCATCAGGTCCTCCCCCTGGGTGGCGGCATCGTCAGCCAGCCCCAGCTCCCACAGCGGCAGTTCGAAATGGGCCTCCTGGGCATTGAAGGGATCGAGGCTGACCGCCACCAGGACGAAGTTGTCGCCCTCGGCGTTGCGTTTGCCGAAATACAGGATCTGATCGTTCCAGGCGTTGTACAGCTTGAGCCCCAGGTGACTGTGCAGCGCCGGGTTCTGCCGACGGATGCGGTTGAGCTGGGCGATCTCGGCAATGATGTTGCCGGCGGCGTTGAAATCCCGGGGCCGGATCTCGTACTTCTCCGAATCCAGATACTCCTCCTTGCCCGGCACCGGCGCCGATTCACAGAGTTCAAACCCGGAGTACATGCCCCACAGTCCCGAGCCCATGCTGGCCAGCACCGCGCGGATCAGAAACCCCGGGCGCCCCGAGTCATGCAGAAACGTCGGATTGATGTCCGGGGTGTTGACGAAGAAGTTCGGCCGGAAGCACTCGCGCCACGGCGACTGATTGAGCTCGCTGAAGTAGCTGGCCAGCTCGCTCTTGGTGTTGCGCCAGGTGAAGTAGGTGTAGCTCTGGGTGTAACCGACCTTGCCCAGGCGCGCCATCATCGCCGGGGTGGTAAAGGCCTCGGCGAGGAAGATCACCTCCGGGTACTGGCGGCGCACGTCGCCGATCAGCCATTGCCAGAACGGCAGCGGCTTGGTGTGGGGGTTGTCCACGCGAAAGGTCTTGACCCCCTCCTCGACCCAGCCGATGACGATGTCCCGCAGTTCCAGCCACAGGCTGGGTATGGCGTCAGCGGCATAGAAGTCGAGGTTGACGATGTCCTGATACTTCTTCGGTGGGTTCTCGGCGTACTTGATGGTGCCGTCCGGGCGCCAGTTGAACCAGCCCGGGTGCTGCTTGAGCCAGGGATGGTCCTGGGAACACTGGATGGCGAAATCCAGGGCGATCTCCAGGCCGTGGTCGGCAGCGGCGGCTACCAGACGACGGAAGTCATCCAGGCTGCCCAACTGCGGATGGATCGCCTCGTGGCCGCCCTCCTCGCTGCCAATCGCGTAGGGACTGCCGGGATCGCCCGGGGCCGCCGTCAACGCGTTGTTGCGCCCCTTGCGGTGGCTGCGGCCAATGGGATGGATGGGCGGAAAATACAGCACGTCGAAGCCCATGTCATGGATCATCGACAGTCGCGAGTGGACGTCGTTGAAAGTGCCATGGCGGGACGGATGCTCGGTGATCGAGCGCGGAAACAGCTCGTACCAACTGGCGAACTGCGCCTGTACCCGCTCCACATCCAGCGGGTACTCGGGGCTCAGGCTCAGGTAGGGCCGGTGGTCGGCCTCGGCCATCAGCCGGGCACTGGAATCCTTGAGAAACAAGGCGACCTGCTCGGTCTCCAGCAAGCCGGCAAGCTGTTGTTGCAGCGCCAGCAACCGCTCGCGCAACGGCCCTTCGCTACGCTCGGCGGCTTGCTGCACCGAAGTCCGCCCCTCTTGCAACTCCAGGCTCACCGGCACCCCGGCCCGGTGTTTTTTCTCCAGTTCGTAACAGAAGCTGGCGAACTGATCGATCCAGGCTTCGATACAAAAACGATAGCGGCCCACGGTGGGCACGGGAAAGCGCCCCAGCCAGCCGTCGTTGCCCTGATCCTCAAGGGCCTGGCTGCTCCAGGCGTCCTGCTGCTCCTCGCGCCAGCGCACCCGCACGGCCAGTTTGTCGTGGCCGTCGGCGAACACCTTGCACGTCACCTCGACCTCTTGGCCGGCCACCGCCTTGACCGCGAACTGCCCGCCGTCGAGGACCGGGCGGGTGTTCTCGATGGCAATGCGCGGCAGCAACAAGGCCTGAGACAAGGGCAACTGCGCCTGGAATTGCTGTTCAGTCGGTTTTTCTGCAGTCATTGAGCATCACCCCTTTAACGCGCCATGGACGCTCTGGTCGCAGGGCGCCCAGCGCCCCGATGAATCAATGCACCTTGTTTCCGAGCCACCGGCATCGGCGAAAGTTCACCGCGATCGCTGGCCAAATCGACGGGAATCAATTCCCTGCTCCCAGGGTCCACCCAGAGAGCCCGTGCATCGACAAGCACAAAGGAGGCCACAGCGATGAATATCCCGATCCCGGCAGAAACTCCCGATCCGAACATCGACCAACCGACCCTGCCCCCAGCGAGCCGCAACCGGTTCCCGAGCAGGAACCACCAGAGACCACCCCACCGCCCAAGGGCGATCCTCCCAATACCATGCCGCCGGTGGTGGTCACGCATGGAGCGTCGACCCGCTGACACCACAGCAGCCAGCTTGCCGGCCAAAACACCCGCCCTCTTCACGGGCCTGTTCGCCGGCAGCCGGCTCCTGCACCCGCCGGCCTGCAACGACCACCGTTGATCGCCGCTGCCGAACCCTGGCCAGGCCCTGCAGCCTAATCTGTACGCCCATTGCCAAGAGGTACGCATCATGAGCCTGCGCATCGAAAACCAGACCTGCTACATCGACACCGACACCCTCCACCAACGCCTTCCCGCCAGCGCCCTGACCGTCATCACCGACGCTGCCAAATCCATGTCGGCGGTGGAGCTGGCGGGAGAACGCATCTACGTCACCGAAGCAGAAGCCGATGCTTTGACCGTAGCAGGCGCCACCGACGGTCGGCGCCATCTGAAGGCCACCGACGGTGATTCGGTGATTTGACTGATCTGGATCAGGGCTCGCCGCGAAGGCCTGTGCCAGAGGCCCCTGCGGCCTTCCCTGGTGGCTCTTGAGGGGGTGCAGCAAGTTGTCGCAGGGGCACCGTAAAGGCTCATCTGATACGGTTTTTTATCAAATACCTGAGTCTGTTATGCAAACAGATCCGTGGTCATAGTTGCGCGGCCTGATGGAGGCTGATGAGCGAACGACCATGAGCGAAAGAATCCCCGTCCGATTAGTAGAGACCTTCGAACCTTCACCCCCTAAACAGATGAAGTCGAAGACCACCGACAAACACGTTTACACCCGCAGCTTCACCGGTTTGTTCCGTACCCTGCGCATGACCGGCGCAGGTTTCCTGTTCCTGCTGTTCTTCGGCACGGTCTGGTTGAACTGGGGCGGCCGCCAGGCGGTGCTCTGGGACCTGGCCGAAAGCAAGTTCCACATCTTCGGCGCGACCTTCTGGCCTCAGGACTTCATCCTCCTCTCGGCGCTGCTGATCATCTGCGCCTTCGGCCTGTTCGCCATCACGGTGTTCGCCGGCCGGGTCTGGTGCGGCTACACCTGCCCGCAAAGTTCATGGACCTGGCTGTTCATGTGGTGCGAGAAGGTCACTGAAGGTGAACGCAACCAGCGCATCAAGCTGCAAGCTGCGCCCTGGGGCCTGAACAAGCTGGCCCGCCGGGCCATGAAGCACACCTTGTGGCTGGGCATCAGCCTGCTCACCGGTCTGACCTTCGTTGGCTACTTCACCCCGATCCGCCCTCTGGCCCAGGAACTGCTGACCCTGCAGATCGGTGGCCTGAGTCTGTTCTGGGTGCTGTTCTTCGCTGCGGCCACCTACATCAACGCCGGCTGGCTGCGTGAGGCGGTGTGCATGCACATGTGCCCTTATGCGCGCTTCCAGAGCGTGATGTTCGACAAGGACACCCTGACCATCTCCTACAACCCGGTGCGCGGTGAAAGCCGCGGCCCGCGCAAGCGTGACGTCAAGCCCGCCGACGTCGGCCTGGGCGACTGCATCGACTGCCAGGTGTGCGTGCAGGTCTGCCCTACCGGCATCGACATTCGCGACGGCCTGCAGATGGAATGCATCGGCTGCGCCGCCTGCATCGACGCCTGCGACTCGATCATGGACAAGATGGGCTATGCCCGGGGCCTGATCGCCTACACCTCGGAACACCAACTGCAAGGGGGCAAGACTCACCTGCTGCGGCCGCGCCTGGTGGGCTACAGCGCGGTGCTGCTGGTGATGATCGGCGCCCTGGCCCTGGCCCTGGTACAACGGCCGATGGTGTCCCTGGACGTGAGCAAGGACCGTGGCCTGTTCCGCGAAAACGCCTTGGGGCAGATCGAGAACATCTACAGCCTGAAGATCATCAACAAGACCCAGGAGCGCCAGAACTACCGCCTGGCCCTGGTGGATGGCGATGGTTTCGAACTGCAGGGCAAGACCGAACTGAGCCTGGCCCCGGGCGAAATCACCGACCTGCCGGTCTCGGTGGCGATGACCCAGGACCGCCCACAAAGCAGCTCCCAGGCCATCAGCTTCAAGGTCGCCGACAGCGATGAGCCAAGCGTCTACGCCATCGCCAAAAGCCGTTTTGTTGCGCCGATGAACCGCTGAGCCTCTAGAATGCCGTGGCCAGGGAGCCTGCTGCCGTCCCTCGGCCACGGGAACCCTGTACTCGACGCCGCCATGGGCCCCACCCTGGCCGTCGAGCCTTCCCTTGCGAATCTGAACACCTAGACCCGATGACCAGACTGGATCTTGCACCGCAGATGAAACGCTACGAAAAATTCGCCGACGACATCGCCGAACTGATCCGCTCCGGGGTCCTGGGCCCTGGCCAGCGCGTGCCTTCGGTGCGCTACGCCAGCCAGACCTACGGGGTCAGCCCGTCAACCGTGTTTCAGGCCTATTACCTGCTGGAGCGTCGCGGCCTGATCCGTGCCCGCCCGCGCTCCGGCTACTTCGTCAATGCTCACGCACCGAGCCCGTTCTCCGAGCCGGTGATCAGCAGCGAAGTCAACGAATCCACCGAAGTCGATGTCAGCGAACTGGTGTTCTCGGTGCTCGACTCGATCAAGGACCCGAGCACCGTGCCCTTCGGCTCGGCCTTCCCCAGCCCGACCCTGTTCCCCTTGCAACGCCTGTCCCGCTCCCTGGCCAGCGCCAGCCGCGAGATGGACCCGCGGGTGGTGGTCACCGACATGTCCCCGGGCAACCCGCAACTGCGCCGCCAGATCGCCCTGCGCTACATGGTGGCCGGGCTGATGCTGCCCATGGAGGAGCTGCTGATCACCAACGGCGCCCTGGAGGCCCTGAACCTGTGCCTGCAGGCCGTGACCGAGCCCGGCGACCTGGTGGCCATCGAGGCCCCGGCCTTCTATGCCAGCCTGCAAGTGCTGGAACGGCTCAAGCTCAAGGCGGTGGAAATACCCGTGCACCCGCGAGACGGCATCGACCTTGGGGTCCTGGCCCAGACCCTGGAGCGGCACCCGATCAAGGCCTGCTGGTGCATGACCAACTTCCAGAACCCCATGGGCGCGAGCATGCCCGAGGCCAAGAAGCAGGAACTGGTGGAACTGCTGCGCCAGCATCAAGTGCCACTGATCGAAGACGACGTCTACGCCGAGCTGTACTACGGCCAGCAAGCGCCAAAACCGGCCAAGGCCTTCGACACCGAAGGCCTGGTGATGCACTGCGGCTCCTTCGCCAAGAGCCTGGCCCCCGGCTACCGCATCGGCTGGGTGGCCGCCGGGCGTTACGCGCAGAAAATCGAACGGCTGAAACTCATGACCTCACTGTGCGCCTCGATGCCGGCCCAGGCGGCGATTGCCGACTACCTGCAGCACGGCGGCTACGACCGCCACCTGCGCAAACTGCGCTACGCCCTGGAAGAACAGCAGAGCGCCATGCTGGCGGCGATTGCCCGCTATTTCCCGGCGCAGACCCGGGTCAGCCAGCCGGCGGGCGGCTACTTCCTGTGGCTGGAACTGCCACCGCAGATGGACTCGTTGAAACTGTTCCAGATGGCCCTGGCCCAGGGCATCAGCATCGCCCCCGGGCCGATCTTTTCCCCGACCCAGCGCTTTCGCAACTGCATCCGCCTGAACTACGGCAGCCCCTGGAACGAAGCGGCGGAACAGGCCATGGAAACCCTGGGGCGGATCATCCGCTCCTTTTGAGTGGTGCGGCGCAGGGGGTAGCAGGTTTAGCGTCTGCTGCCTCGGAATGCCGCCCAAGCCGTTCGCAGCCTGCGGCAGCGTCTACACAAATCCCCGATCGGCATTGGCCCTGTAGCCGCTGCTGAGCCACGGCGAAGCTGCGCAAAGGTCCGCAGGACCTTGCTTGGCGATCACCTGTCGAACGCACAGCAACCTAAAGATCGTAGCGTCTCCTGCGGAGCCGTTCGCAGCCTGCGGCAGCGGCTACAGAGTAGGTGCGTTCTGTAGCCGCTGCTGAGCCTGCGAAGCTGCGAAAAGGTCCGCAGGACCTTCGCCCCTGCCAAGAGCAACGTCGCCCTGTAAAGGACAAATGAAACAAGGCCGGCCGCCAGGCCGCCGTCTTGCTCTTGATCTTGATCTGAACGCCCCGTTAACCACGATGGCCGAACGCAGGCATTGAGCCGTGGGTAACCCGGCAGGACGCCGGGTTAGCCGCCACCCGGCCAGGGATGGCCGGTGGCGGCGGCCCACGGATCAATGCCGGAGTTCGGGCATGCCGAGCCTAGGCGAGGCACCGAGTGGAGGGGCAGAAGCGTTTTGCTCACTTTTGCGCTCTTCAAAAGTGAGTCGCTGTAAGAGCGAAACCGCCAACCGCCCCACCCGCAGCAACGGATATCCCCCTCACCCCCCCACACAAAACCAAACGTCCCCCTCACCACAACAATGAACACCTCCCAACATAAAAAAACCGCCAAAGCACCTTGCCCCACCCCCTCAATTCATTCAGCATCCGCGCTCCAATTTTCCAGGGAAAGGAACACGTCATGGTCGAAGACCTGTATTACGACGATTACCCAGAGGCCAAGGCCGAACTGATCAAGGCCATCGAACGCGGCCGCCTGCCACTGCTGACCCAGGAACTCAACGCCTACGACTGCATCCAGGCGATCTTCGAACTGGACGCCATCAACAACCCCAAGGACGAGGAAGACGCCTTCTTCGACCTGGCCCTGGCCCTGATCGGCTGGATTCCCGGCCCCGGGCACGGCCTGAAGATCCTCCTGCGCCTGATCAACCGCGCGCCCCAGCGCCACGCCGAAAAACTCTTCGACCTGATCCGCCACACCCTCTTGGCCTGCCGCCTGAAAACCAGCCCCGAACAACTGCTGGAAAAGTGCCTGGACCCCGTGCGCCTGGCCGAAGAGCTGCCCGAGATCATCCGCGGCGTGAGCGCCTCCACCACCTTCAACGGCCTCACGCCCCAGCAGCAGCGCCTGGTGCTGCACAACCTCAACGAAGCCTGCGAACACACCGACTTCCTCATGGTGACGGTGCAAGAGCGCATCGCCCCGTGGATCGCCGAACAGCGCAACAACTCGGCCGCCGCCCACAGCCGCGGCCCGGCCCTGCAGCCCAAGCCACAGTCCTCCCTGGAAGCCGGCACGCCAACCATCAACCGCGCTGCGCAGCCTGAAACCCGCGATGCCGCGCGCATCACCCGGGACGTCAACCAGGGTATGGAACAGCTCACCGGCGAAGACCACTGGCTGGAGCTGAACCTGCACTACCCCAACCTGGAACCGGTGTCCGGCGCCGCCTACCGAGTGATCTTCAGCGACGGCTCGCAAGCCGAAGGCAACCTTGACGAAGAGGGCTTCGCCCGCCTGGAGGGCATTCCTCCCGGTCCGGCCAAGGTGTATTACGGCGAAGACCCGCGCCCCTACCTGCGCCAGCCGATCTCGGCCCTTCCCGCCAATGCACAGCAGCTGGAAGAGGAACTGGAGCAGCTCGACCTGGAGCCGGCCGAAGTGGACCTGGCGACCCTGCTGCTGGAAACCTCGCAGCGCAAGGCGCCCTTCACCCTGATTCCCGTCTACTGAGACAAGGCGCCAAGATGAACCGCAGACAAGTGTTTCTCAGCCACGCCCATTACCACCGCTACCTGGAAAGCCTGGCGGGCACCGAAGCCCGCTGGCAGATGCACTCGATGACGGCCGACAGCCCCGAGCAAGAAGCCGCCCTCAAGGCCGCGGAAGTCAAGGACGCGCGCCTGCATCATCTGATCCTGAACTACACCGGCGGTGCATCCATGGAGGCGTTGGCCCAGGAGCTGGACGGGGTGATCGAGGGCTACGAGGACTACCAGCGCAAGCTGGGGCTTTGTGAAGAACTGCCGAATATCGCGCCGCTGAACATCGACGACTACCCCCACGATTACGAAGAATATGTACAGGTCATCAGCCTGTGCATCCTGCTGCAACGCGGCGACCTGCTGCCCCGGGTGGCGCTGTTGCAGGACCGTGCCGGCTACCATGCCGAGGACACCCTGATCGAGGATCTGCTCAAGCCCTACCTGCCGGATCGCGCCGACCTCGATGAGTGGTACCACACCCTCTACTCGCCCCTGATCTGGGCGATCTACAGCGAAGACCCGGACGAACCTCGGGACCTGCTGGTGGAGTACTGCAACCAGTGGTACCAGTCCTTCGAGCACGCCTCGTGGTACGACAGCCACCTGGACATGGACGAGGGTGGTTACTACTTCGGCTACTGGGCCTTCGAGGCCGCGGCGGTGGCCTACCTGTATGGCCTGGACGACAGTGCGGTCAAGCACATGGTCTTCCCCCGGGACCTGCTCGACTACGCCCGGCGCTTTACCCCGCCGCCGATTCCCCAGCAGGCGGCGCAGGACTGAAACACGCCTCCTGCCGGCGATGAGTGCCCCATTCCATCCTCGATCCAGCCCTGCGGGCCAGCCCACTCGCGGGCGCCCTTATCCCTGATTCGCGTCTACCGAGCCAAGGCACCGACATGAACCGCAGACAAGTGTTTCTCAGCCACAAGCAGTACCACGACCTCCTCGAAAGCCTGGCCGGCGAAGAGGCCCATTGGCAGGCCCATTCGATGATGTCCGACAGCCCCGAGCAGGAAGCCTCCCTCAAGGCCTCCAATGTGTGCCGCGCGCGCCTGCACCACCTGATCCTGGGCTACACCGGCGGTGCCCCCATGGAGCAACTGGCCCGGGAGCTGGATGGGGTGATCGAAGGCTACGAGGACTACCAGCGCAAGATGGGGGTTTATGAAGAACGGCCGGATGTCGCGCCGCTGAACATCCAAGACTACCCCGACGAGTACGAGGAATATGTCCAGGTCATCAGCCTGTGCATCCTGCTGCAACGCAGCGACCTGCTACCGCGTCTGGTGCTGCTGCAGGACCGTGCCGGCTTTGGCGGCCAGGACACCCTGATCGAGGACCTGCTCAAGGCCTACCTGCCGGATCGTGAAGACGTTGATCAGTGGTTCCACGACGTCTCCACGCCCCTGATCCGGGCCATCTACACCGAAGATCCGGATGAACCCCGGGAGCTGCTGGTGGAGTACTGCAACCAGTGGTACGAGGCGTTCGAACAGGCCCCATGGCACGACAGCCACCTGGACGGCGACGAGGGTTCCTATTTCGGCTACTGGGCCTTTGAAGCGGCTGCTGTGGCCTACCTGTATGGCCTGGACGACAGCGCGGTCAAGCACATGATCTTCCCCCGGGAGATGCTCGACTACGCCCGGCGCTTTACCCCGCCGCCGATGCCCTTCCACTGAGACCAGGTACTGACATGCAACGCAGGCAAGTGTTCCTCGACCCGAAGCAGTACCACATCCTCCTGGAGTTCCTGGCGGGTACCGAAGCCCATTGGCAGACACATTCTATGGAAGAGGACTACCCCGGGCAGGAAGCCTCGCTCAAGGCCTATGAGGTCAAGCGAGCACGCCTGGACCATCTGATCCTGGGCTACACCGGCGGCAAGGCCATGCCGGAGCTGGCCCAGGAGCTGGACGCACTGATCGCCAGCTACGAGGAGCATCAGCGCACCTTGGCCCTGTGCAACGAGGTGCCCGATATCGCGCCGCTGAACATCGAGGACTACCTCGACCAGTACGAGGAATACGTGCAGGTCATCAGCCTGTGCATCCTGCTGCAACGCCGCGACCTGCTGCCGCGCATGGTGGCGCTGCAGGACCGCGCCGGCTTCCACGCCGAGGACACCCTGGTCGAGGACCTGCTCAAGCCCTGCCTGCCGGGCCGCGCAGACATCGATGAGTGGTACCACCCGGTCTATACGCCGCTGATCAGGGCCATCTACGCCGATCAAGCGGACGAGGCCCGCGAGCTGCTGGTGGAGTACTGCGACCAGTGGTACGAGGCGTTCGAACAGGCCCCATGGCACGACTCCCACCTGGACGGTGAATCCTACTTCGGCTACTGGGCCTTTGAAGCCGCGGCAGTGGCCTACCTGTACGGCCTGGACGACAGCGCGGTCAAGCACATGATCTTCCCCCAGGAGATGCTCGAATACGCCCGGCGCTTTACCCCGCCGCCGATTCCCCAACAGCTGGCGCAGCACTGATAGCCCCCCGTTTACCGCCCCTGCTTAAAGGTTATGCATTGCCCATGAAATCCTGGATCAAGACCCTGCTGATCACCCTGCTCGCGGCCGCCCTGTGCCTGCTGTTCGCCCGCGTTGTGCTGCCCCCGCTGCTGGTGCAGCTGATACCGCCGAGCTGGGAAGGCGGCCCGTGGTTCTGGGTCAATCTGCTGCTGGCGGGTTTCCTGGCCGGGCTGGTGGTGGCGCCCCTGCTGCGGACCCGGCGTTACTACCCGGTGCCGCTGCTGCTTCTGCTGTCCGTCCTGGTGGTGGTCGGCAATTGGGCGCATAACCGCTGCAACGACGCTCAGCTGCAGGCCATCGAACAGCTGGAAAGGCGCAGCGCGAGCCATTCGAACCTGGGGCTCTCCAATGAGCAACCCGCACCTTCGGCGCCTGTGGACGTGAGCAGCACACCCGGCGTCTGGGCCCATGAACAAGGCAATGGATATGGCTACAGCTGCACCCGCCCAGGGGAAACCCAGGGCTACCTGATGCCACAGTTGATGAGCTTTGGCATCAGCGTGCTGGGGCTGCTGCTGGCCCTGCTGATCGGCCCCGGCCGCCGCCGCGCCCGCTGAGAAAACCGTAGGAGCTGGCTTGCCAGCGAAGGCGCCTGCGAGGTCGGCGCAAGGCTTGAGGGCCCCTTCGCCGGCACGCCGGCCCCTACGGGATAGGCCGCAGACTTGCGGGGGCTCAGCGGCCGCCGCCCAGGTCGACGAAGGTGCCGGTGGCGTAGGAAGCCTTGTCCGACAGCAGCCAGAGAATGGCTTCGGCCACTTCGTCGGGACGTCCGCCACGCCCCATGGGAATCGCCGACTCCAGTTTGCTGACCCGGTCGGCATCGCCGCTCAGGGCATGAAAATCGGTGTAGATGTAGCCCGGGCGCACCGCATTGACGCGGATGCCCTCGCCCGCCACTTCCTTGGACAGGCCGATGGTAAAGGTGTCCAGCGCGCCCTTGGAGGCGGCGTAGTCGACGTACTCGCCGGGAGCCCCCAGGCGCGCGGCCACCGACGACACGTTGACGATGCTGCCACCCTGCCCGCCATGGCGCGGCGACATGCGCAGCACCGCGTGCTTGGCGCAGAGGATCGGCCCCATGACATTGGTCTTCATGATCTTCTGGATACGGAATTCGGACATTTCGTCGAGACGGGACTTGTGCCCCACGGTGCCAGCGTTGTTGACCAGGGCAGTGACCCGGCCCAGTTCGTTGTCGACCCGGTGAAACAGGCCAATGACCTCGTCCTCGATGCTGACATCGGCCCGCACCGCAATGGCCTGGGCGCCCAGGGCACGGACCTGCTCCAGAACCTGCTGAGCCGACTGTTCATCGGCCTGATAGTTGATGCACACCTTGAAACCCTGCTGAGCAGCCAGCAACGCCGTGGCTGCGCCGATTCCCCGCCCGCCACCGGTGATGACGATGACTTTGTCCATGCTGCCGACTCCCTGACTGATCGTTTCAACGCCCGTCATTAAACACTGCACCGGCAGCGATGAAAACCGCAGTGACATCAATCAGCCCCTATCCAAAGGTCGCAGGAACTGCAGCCAGGGATACGGTCAGGGCCCTGCTCAGGACTTGTGTTCAGCCAGCTGAATGCCCTGCATGAAGCCTTCGGGCGGCAATGGCTGGCCCAGGTAATAGCCCTGCAACGAATCGCAGCCCAGTTGGGTGAGGAAGGTCTGCTGCACCCCGGTTTCCACCCCCTCGGCGACGATGCGCAGGCCCAGGGCCTGCCCCAGGGCGACAATCGCCGAGACGATGGCGGCGTCGTCGCTGTCGTGCTCCAGGTCGCGGACAAAGCCACGGTCGATCTTCAGCTCGTTGGCCGGCAGGCGCTTGAGGTACATCAGGCTCGAATAGCCAGTGCCGAAGTCGTCGATGGACAGGTCCACCCCCATGTCCGCCAACTGCTGCAGGACGATCATGCTGACGTCGGCGTCGTTCATCGCCGTGGTCTCGGTGATCTCCAGGGTCAGGTTATTGGCCGGCAACTGGTAGCGCTGCAAGGCCTCCTGCACGCTCTTGACCAGCCCCACGTGACAGAACTGCAGGGCCGAGAGGTTCACCGCGATCCGCCAGTGGGTATAGCCCAGGACATACCACTCGCGCATCTGTCGGCAGGCTTCCTGCAGCACCCAGTCGCCGATGGCGATGATCAGCCCGCTCTTCTCCGCCAGTTCGATGAACTTGTCCGGCAGCAGCAGGCCGTGCTGCGGATGTTCCCAGCGCAACAGGGCCTCGGCCCCCACCGGACGACCATTGCTGGCATCGAACTTGGGTTGGTAATACAGGCGGAACTGCTGATGCTCCAGGGCATTGCGCAGGTCCTGAAGCAACTGCAGTTGACGCCGGGCATTGGTGTTCATCGAAGCGTCGAAAAAGCTGTAGCCGTTCTTGCCGGTGGCCTTGGCGTGATACATGGCCGCGTCGGCGTTCATCAACAGTTCCTGGGCGGTCAGGCCATTGCCCGGATACACCGCGATGCCGATGCTGGCGGAGATCTGCAAATCGTGGTCGGCCACGCGGAACGAACGGGACACCAGGCCCACCTGGCGTGCCGCCAGCCGCAGGGCATCTTCCGGCTCACCGAGCTGTACCAGCAGCACGAACTCGTCGCCACCGATCCGCGCCAGGGTGTCCTCAGTGCGCAGGTCCTCGCGCAGGCGCTGGGCCACTTCTCGCAGCAACTGGTCGCCCATGTGGTGACCGAAGGCGTCATTGACCGGCTTGAAGCCGTCCAGATCGATGAACATCAGCGCAAAGCAGCCACCATGGGCGGTGACCCGGTGCATGGCCTGATCGATGCGGTCCGCCAGCAGGATGCGATTGGGCAACCCGGTCAGGGTGTCGTGCAGGGCCAGCTGGGTCAGTTCTTTGTTGGCCTCGGTCAAGGACTGCGCCAGCACTGCGGTGCGGGCTTCCAGGCGCGCATCCAGCACCGAGGTCAGCAAGGCAATGATCAGCACCGCCAGGGTGGTGATCAGCACCAGATTGTCCAGGCCGTTGCCGCTCAAGCCACTGCCCAGCGCACCGCAGAAGCTGCCATCGGCGAAACGCGCCGCGGCCATGCCGGTGTAGTGCATACCGACAATGGCAAAGCCCATCACAATCGCCGCGCCGATACGGGCAAGGCGCACATGGGGCGTGTTCTGGCGCAGGCGAAAGGCAATCCACAGCGCCGCCAGCGAAGCACCAAAGGCAATCAGCAACGAGGCGCTGAACAGGCTCGGGTCGTAGTCGATACCCGGCTGCATGCGCATGGCCGCCATGCCGGTGTAGTGCATGCCGCTGATGCCGGTGCCCATGATCAAGGCGCCGAACAGCAATTGCCCCAACGGCAGGCGCGGCTGGCTCACCAGCCACAGGGCAAAACCACAGGACAGGATGGAAATCAGCAACGACAAGGCGGTCAGCACGATGTCGTAGCCCAGGTCGATGGGCAGCTCGAACGCGAGCATGCCGATAAAGTGCATCGACCACACACCAACGCCCATGGCCAGGGCTCCGCCGCACATCCATAGATAGGCTGCACGGCCTTTGGTGGTGGCAATGCGACCGGTGAGATCAAGGGCGGTATAGGAAGCGAGGATCGCCACGAAAATGGAAATCACGACCAGTGCGGGGGAGTAACTACCGATGAGCATGGGGCATCTCTTGGTCGTTGTGCCGACAGTTTGCTCGGCGGGAAAAAGCGCAGATTGTACTGATTGCGTAGAAGAACGCATCTACAAAGTGAGCAAAAAGCCAGTAGCCAGACAGAACGTCTGGCACGGGCCCTTAATACCCCTACAGCCCTTGTGGCCAAAGGCTTTGCCCATGTCGCAGGGGGCCTGCATCTCCCCCTGCGCAAAGCCCTGGCGGCGGCCTATTTCTGCTCTTCGCCCTGCACCTGACCATCCCAGCCACCCCCCAGCGCGGCGATCAATTGCACGCTGGCAATCAGCCGGCTCTGCAGCAGGCTGAGGACGCTGCGTTCGTTGCTCAGGGCAGTGGCCTGGCTGGTGACCACGTCCAGGTAGGCGATCAATCCGGCCTTGTACTGGTTCTCGGTCAGGCGCAGGGCCTCACGCGCCGAATCCAGGGCCTGCTGGCGCACCTGGGCTTCGTCTTCCAGAACCTTGAGCTGGATCATGTAGTTCTCCACCTCGCGGAAACCGTCGAGCACAGTCTGTCGGTACTTGGCCACGGTCTGGTCGTAGGCGGCTTCAGTGCGATCCACTTCCGCCGAGCGCTGGCCACCATCGAACAGGGTCATGGCCAGTTTCGGCCCCACCGACCAGAACCGGTTCGGCACGCTGATCCAGTCGGCGTAGGTACTGCTGCTGTAGCCTCCGGCCAGGCTCAGGGTCAGGTCCGGGTAATAGGCGGCCTTGGCCACGCCGATATTGGCGTTGGCCGCGATCACCGAACGCTCCGCCGAGGCGATGTCCGGACGCCGCTCCAGCAACTGCGAGGGCAGCGCTAGGGGCACCTGGGGCAGCGCCGGAATCTGCGAGGTTTCTGCCAGGTTGAACTGCGCCGGCGGCACGCCGATCAACACTGCGATGGCGTTCTCGAACTGCGCCCGCTGCCAGATCAGGTCGATCAGGTCGGCCTGGGTGCTTTTGAGCTGGGTCTGGGCCTGGGCCACCGCATCCTTGCCGGACACCCCGGCCTGATACTGGTTCTGGGTCATGGTCAGGGAGCGCTGGTAAGCCGCCACCGTGGCTTCCAGCAAGCGCTTCTGCTCATCGATCACCCGCAGTTGCAGGTAGTTCTGCACCAGCTCCGACTGCTGGCTCAGGCGCATGGCCGCCAGATCGGCGAAGCTCGCCTCGGCACTGGCTTGATTGGCTTCCAGGCCGCGGCGCAGCTTGCCCCAGATGTCCGCCTCCCAGCTCACCCCCAATTGGGTGTTGTAGGTGTCACGAATGCCGCTGCTGGAACTGCTCAGCCCCGAGTTGCTGCTGCCGGTGCCCTGGCTGGCCCGGGTCTTGCCGGCGCTCAAGTCGACACTGGGAAAGAACGCCCCCCGGGAGCTGCGCACCAGGGCCTGGGCCTGACGGTATTGCGCTTCCGATTGAGCGACGCTCTGGTTGGAGTTGTTGAGCTTCTCGATCAGGCCATTGAGCTGGGTGTCGCCGTACAGCTCCCACCAGGCGCCACGGGCCAGGGCATCGCTGGGGTTGGCCTGACGCCAGCCCTGGGCCTCCTTGTACTGCACCGGTTCGGCCACCTGGGGCCGCTGATAGTCGGGACCGATGGCGCAGGCACTGAGCAGCGCCACGCACAGGCCCAGGCTCAAGGCCCGCGAACCCCGGGCCATGGCCAGGCGCTGGGCGGACAGCGGAGAAACAGGACGGGACGATTGGTCGGTCATAGCGGCGTTTCCAGAGCGGCATCGGTACGGACCCCACGCCAGTGGTTGAACTTGTGGCGCAGGCGATCGAGGTAGAGGTAGACCACCGGGGTGGTGTAAAGGGTCAGGATCTGGCTGAAGACCAGGCCGCCAATGATGGTCAGGCCCAGGGGCTGGCGCATTTCCGAGCCTTCGGCGTTGCCCAGCAACAAGGGCAAGGCACCCAGGATCGCCGCCAGGGTGGTCATCAGGATCGGCCGCAGGCGTTGCAGGCAGGCACTGCGGATCGATTGCAGCGGGTCCAGGCCCTGGTGGCGCTCCAGTTGCAGCGCCAGGTCGATCATCAGGATCGCGTTCTTCTTCACCACCCCGATCAGCAGGAACAGCCCCAGCAGCGAGATCAGGCTGAACTCGCCGCCCAGCACGTAGATCGAGAGCAAGGCACCGACCCCGGCCGACGGCAGGGTGGAGAGGATGGTCAGCGGGTGAATGTAGCTTTCATAGAGCACCCCGAGCACCAGGTACACCGCCAGCAATGCCCCGAGAATCATGAACGGCTGGCTCTTCTGGGTGGCGGCGAAGGCGTCGGCGGTGCCGGCCATCTTGACGATCACGTCCTCGGGCATGCCCAGCTTGGCAATCGCCCGCTCGATGGCCGCGGTGCCCTGCTCCACCGTCACGCCTTCGGCCATGTCGAAGGAAATGCTTTCCGAGGCGAACTGCCCTTCGTGGCTGACCCGGTCGTCTTCCAGGCTGTTTTCATAGTGGGCGATGGTCGACAAGGGAATCCGCGCGCCCTCGCTGGTGATCACCTGCACCTGATTCAGGGTAATCGGGTCCCGGGCGTATTTCGGGTTGACCTCCATCACCACCTGATACTGGTTGAGGCTGTCGTAGATGGTGGAGATCTGCCGCTGGCTGTAGGCGTTGTTGAGCACGGCGGTGACCATGTCCATGTCCACCCCCAGGCGCTTGGCCTGGTCACGGTCGACGATCAGAGTCACTTGCTGGGCGCCGTGGCCTTCGCGGGCGTCGATGGCGGTCAGCTCAGGCAAGGCGCGCAGCGCGGTCACCACTTTCGGGTACCACTGGCGCAGCTCGCCCAGATCGCCGCTTTGCAGGATGTAGGAGTACTGCGAGGTGGTCTGCTCGCGGCCGCCGCCGAACTGCAGGTCCTGATCGGCCATCAGCATCAGTTGCGCGCCGGGCACCTTGGGCATTTCCTTGCGCAAACGCTCGATGACCTTCTGCGCCGAGATGTCGCGCTCCTTGATCGGCTTGAGGCGCACCAGCATGAAGGCGTTGTTGGTGCCGTTGCTGCCGCCGATAAAGCCGGCCACGCTTTCCACCGCGGCGTCCTTGAGCACCGCGCGGCGGAAGATCTCCATCTTCGGCTGCATCACGCTGAAGGACAGGCCGTCGTCGCCGCGCACGAAGCCGATCAACTGGCCGGTGTCCTGCTGCGGCATGAAGGTCTTGGGCACCACCACGTACAGGGCCACGTTGACGCCGATGGTGACCAGCAGGCTGAGCAGAGTCAGGCGCTTGTGCCGCAGCACCCAGTCCAGGCTGGTGGCGTACTTGCCCACCATCCACTCGTTGCTGCGCCGGCTCCAGCGTTGCAAGGCGTTTTCCTGGCCCGGGGTGTGGGGCTTGAGCCAACGGGCGCAGAGCATCGGGGTCAGGGTCAGGGACACCACCAGGGACACCACGATGGCCGCTGCCAGGGTGATGGAGAACTCACGAAACAGGCTCTCGATGATCCCGCCCATGAACAGGATCGACAGGAACACCGCCACCAGCGACACGTTCATCGACAGCAGGGTGAAGCCCACCTCCTTGGCCCCCAGGTACGCCGCCTTCATCGGCGCGATACCTTCGTCGATGTGCCGGGAAATGTTCTCCAGGACCACGATGGCGTCGTCCACCACCAGCCCGGTGGCGAGGATCAGCGCCATCAGCGACAGGTTGTTCAGGGAGAACCCGTACAGGTACATGATGGCGAACGTGCCCACCAGGGACACCGGCACCGCCAGGGTCGGGATCACCGACGCGCGGAAATTGCCAAGGAACAGGAACACCACCAGGATCACCAGGGCCACGGCGATCAACAGGGTCATCTCCGCCTCGTGCAGGGTGGCCTTGATCACCGGCGAACGGTCCATGGCCAGGTTGAGCTTGACGCTGGCCGGCAGCACCGCCTGCAACGCCGGCAACTGGGCCTTGATCTCGTTCACCGTCTCGATGATGTTGGCCCCGGCCTGACGGTTGATCACCAGCAGCACCGCCGCATCGTCGTTGAAGAAACCGCTGTTATAGCGGTCTTCCACGCCGTCGCTGACCTTGGCCACGTCTTTCAGACGCAGGGCCGCACCGTCCTTGTAGTGGATGATCAGCGGCTCGTAGTCGCGGGCCTTTTCCAGCTGATCGTTGGCCTGGATCTGCCACAGCCGCTGGTCATCCTCCACCGAACCCTTGGGCCGACGCTGGTTGGCGTTGGCAATGGCGTTGCGCACGTCGTCCAGGGCCACGCCGTACTGGTTGAGCAGTTGCGGCTCCAGCTCGATGCGCACCGCCGGCAAGGAGCTGCCGCCGATCTGCACTTCGCCCACGCCCTGCACCTGGGACAGGCTCTGGGACAGGATGGTCGAGGCCAGGTCGTAGAGCTGGCCCTTCTCCAGCACATCGGAGGTCAGCGACAGCACCATGATCGGCGCCTGGGACGGGTTGACCTTCTTGTAGGTGGGCATGCTGCGCATGCCGCTGGGCAGCAGGTTGCGCGAGGCGTTGATGGCCGCCTGCACTTCCCGGGCTGCGCCGTTGATGTCGCGGTCCAGGTCGAACTGCAGGATCACCCGGGTCGAGCCCTGGCTGGAGCGGCTGCTCATGGTGTTGACCCCGGCAATCGCGCCGAACGAGCGCTCAAGCGGCGTGGCCACGGTGGACGCCATGACCTCGGGGCTGGCCCCGGGCAGGCTGGCCTGGACCACGATCACCGGGAAATCCATCTGCGGCAGCGGCGACACCGGCAGCAGGCCGAAGCTGACACCGCCCAGCAGCATGATCGCCAACGACAGCAGCATGGTCGCCACCGGGCGTTTGATGAAAGGTCCGGACAGGTTCATGGCTGAACACCCCGGGCTGGAGGCTGGCTGCGGCCCTTCATGCCTCCACCTCTTGGGCGTCTTCACCTTTGCCGAAGCGCCGGCCCAGGCGGTCGAAGTACAGGTAGATCACCGGCGTGGTGAACAGGGTCAGCACCTGGCTCACCAGCAGGCCGCCGACCATCACCAGGCCCAGGGGCTGGCGCAGCTCGGCACCCGAACCCGTGGCCAGCATCAGCGGTACGGCACCGAACAGCGCCGCCAGGGTGGTCATCAGGATCGGCCGGAACCGCAGCAGCGCCGCCTGGTAGATAGCCTGTTCCGGGGCCATGCCCTGGTGGCGTTCGGCGTCGAGGGCGAAGTCGATCATCATGATCGCGTTTTTCTTGACGATGCCGATCAGCAGGATGATGCCGATGATCGCGATCATGCCCAGGTCATTGCCGCTGAGGATCAGCGCCAGCAAGGCCCCCACCGCCGCCGAAGGCAAGGTGGAGAGAATGGTGATCGGGTGGATGTAGCTCTCGTAGAGCACGCCGAGCACGATGTACATGGTCACCACCGCCGCCAGGATCAGCAGCAAGGTGCTCGACAGCGAGGCCTGGAAGGCCTCGGCGGCGCCCTGGAAGCGGGTCTGCACCCCCACTGGCATGCCAATGTCCTGCTGCACCTGTTCGATGACGTTAACCGCCTCCCCCAGGGCCACTCCGGGCGCCAGGTTGAAGGACATCATCACCGCCGGGAACTGGCCGATATGGGCGATGGCCAGTTGCGCCTGGCGCTCCTCGACATGGGCCAGGCTCGACAGCCGCACTTGCCCGCCGTCGGTGGTCTTGACGTGGATCTGCTCCAGGGCCTGGGGGCCGATGCGCTCGCCGGCCTGGGCCTGGAGCACCACCCGGTACTGGCTGGCCTGGGTATAGATGGTGGAAATCTGCCGCTGGCCGAAGGCGTCATACAGGGCGTCGGTGATGTTGGCCACCGAAACCCCGACCCGGGACGCCGCATCGCGGTCGATCACCAGGTACACCTGCAGGCCCTTGTCCTGCAGGTCGCTGGCCACGTCGGTGAGTTCCGGGCGCTGGGCCAGGGCTTCGCTCAGGCGCCCGCTCCACAGGGCCAGCAGCTCGGCGTCCGGCGAAGACAGGCTGAACTGGTACTGGGTACGACTGACCCGGTCCTCGATGGTCAGATCCTGCACCGGCTGCATGAACAGGCGGATGCCCAGCAGTTTGTCCACCTCAGGCTGAATCCGCGCAATCACCTGGGCCGCGCTCAGGTCACGCTGGTTGTGGGGCTTGAGGTTGATCAGCAGACGGCCACTGTTGAGGGTCGCATTGTCGCCGTCGACGCCGATGTAGGACGACAGGCTTTCCACGGCCGGGTCCTGCAGGATGATCTTCGCCAGGTCTTGCTGGCGTTGGCTCATGGCGGCGAAGGACACCGACTGCGGCGCCTCGGAAATGCCCTGGATGACCCCGGTGTCCTGCACCGGGAAGAAGCCCTTGGGCACCACCAGGTACAGGAACACGGTCAGGCCCAGGGTGCCGACGGCCACCATCAGGGTCAGGAACTGGTGCTTGAGCACCCATTGCAACTTGCGCCCGTAGCTTTCGATCAACCAGTCGATCCAGGCGCCGCTGGCGCGGTAGAAACGCCCCTGCTCTTCAGGCTTGGGCTCACGCTTGAGCAGCCGCGCGCACATCATCGGCGTCAGGGTCAGGGACACCACCAGGGAAATCAGGATCGCCACCGCCAGGGTGATGGCGAATTCGCGGAACAGCCGGCCCACCACATCCGCCATGAACAGCAGCGGGATCAGCACCGCGATCAGCGACAGGGTCAGGGAGATCAGGGTGAAGCCGATCTGCTTGGCGCCCTTGAGCGCCGCCTGCATCGGGCTGTCGCCCTCCTCGATAAAGCGCGAGATGTTCTCCAGCATGACGATGGCATCGTCCACCACGAAACCGGTGGCGATGGTCAGGGCCATCAGGGTCAGGTTGTTCACCGAAAAACCGGCCAGGTACATCACCCCGAAGGTGCCGATCAGCGACAGCGGCACGGCAATCGACGGAATGAGGGTGGCGCTGGCCCGACGCAGAAAGAGGAAGGTCACCATCACCACCAGGGCGATGGCGATGAAAAGCTCGTGCTGCACATCCTTGACCGAGGCGCGGATGGTCTGGGTGCGGTCGGTGAGCACCGTGACGTCCAGGCCCGCCGGCAGGTTGTCGGTGATGCTCGGCAGCAGCGCCTTGATCCGGTCCACCACCTCGATCACGTTGGCCCCGGGCTGGCGCTGGATATTGAGCAGCACTGCCTGGTTTTCGTTGGCCCAGGCCGCCAGCCGCTCGTTCTCGGCGCCGTCGACGATCTCGGCGACATCCTTCAGGCGCAGCGGTGCGCCATTTTTGTAGGCCAGAATCAGCTCGGCGTAATCCTTGGGCGAGGTCAGCTGGTCGTTGGCATCGAGCATCGAGACCCGGGTCGGGCCGTCGAAGTTGCCCTTGGGCTGATTGACGTTGGACGCGGCAATCAGGGTGCGCACGTCCGCCAGGTTCAGGCCGTTGGCCGCCAAAGCCTCGGGGTTGACCTTGATCCGCACCGCCTGGCGCTGGCCCCCGGCGATGCTGACCATGCCGACGCCGCTGATCTGGGCGATCTTCTGTGCCATGCGGGTGTCGACCAAGTCATTGAGCTTGGGCAACAGCATGGTCTTGGAGGTGATGGCCAGGGTCAGCACCGGGGTGTCCGCCGGGTTGACCTTGTTGTACACCGGCGGCGCCGGCAGGTCCTTGGGCAACAAGTTGGTGGCGGCGTTAATGGCCGCCTGCACCTGTTGCTCGGCCACGTCCATATTGATGTCGAGGCTGAACCGCAGGGTCAGCACCGAGGCGCCACCGGAGCTGGTGGAGGCCATTTGGGTCAGGCCGGGCATCTGCCCGAACTGGCGCTCCAGGGGCGCGGTGACCGCGCTGGTCATCACGTCCGGGCTGGCCCCGGGGTACAGGGTCATGACCCGGATAGTCGGGTAGTCCACCTGGGGCAAGGCCGAGACCGGCAACAGGCGATAGGCGATCAGGCCGGCCAGGACAATGGCCAGCATGCTCAGGGTGGTGGCTACCGGACGCAGGATGAACAGTCGCGAGAAATTCATGCGCCGACCTTTTGCGCCTTGCCATCAGCCGGCTTGCCATCCGCGGCCGGTGCAGCGGCGGGCTTGCCCAGCAGGTGTTCGGTGGGGCTGGTGGGCACTTCACTGCTGTCGTTGACCACTTCCACCTCGCTGCCGTCCTTGAGGCGGTCGGTGCCTTCCATCACCACCCGGTCACCGGCCTTGAGGCCGTCCTTGATCACCGTCAGCTCGCCGTTGCTGTCGCTCACCTGCAGTTGGCGGATCTTCACCTTGTTATCACCATCCAGGGCGTAGACGAAGGTGCCGTTGGTGCCGAACTGGATCGCGGCCGAAGGTGCCAGCACCACATTCTTCAGGGTGTCGGCCAGCAGCCGTACATTGACGAACTGATTGGGGAACAGGCCCTGGTCGCGGTTATCGAAGCGCGCCTTGAACTTCAGGGTGCCGGTGGTGGTGTCGATCTGGTTGTCCAGGCTTTGCAGCATGCCGCTGGCCTGCAATTTCACATCGCCACGGTCCCAGGCTTCCACCGGCAGCTTGGCGCCGCTGTGGTAGCGCTTGAGCACGGTGTCCAGGCTGTTCTCCGGCAGGGTGAAGGCCACGCTGATGGGCTGGGTCTGGGTGATGATCACCAGTGCCGTGGTGTCGTTGGCCGACACCAGGTTGCCCACGTCCAGCTGACGCAGGCCCACGCGTCCGGCGATGGGCGCACGGATATTGGTGAATTCGAGGTTGAGCTTGGCGTCGTTGACCGCCGCCTGATTGGTCTTGACCGTACCCTGGTACTGGCCCACCAGCGCCGCAGCGGTGTCCAGGGTCTGTTTGGCGATGCTGTCCTGGGCGTACAGGCCGCGATAACGCTCAAGGTCGACCTGGGCGTTCTTCAGCTGGGCCTGGTTCTGCAGCAGGGTGCCCTCGGCCTGGAGCAAGGCATTCTGATAAGGACGCGGATCGATCTGCGCCAGCAGGTCGCCGGCCTTGACCATCTGCCCTTCCTCGAAGTTGACCTTGACCAACTCCCCCGCTACCCGGCTGCGCACATTGATGGTGTTGAGTGCCGTCACCGTGCCCAGGGCCTTGTAGTACAGCGGGAAGTCGCCCTGAGTCACCGGCGCCACCCGCACCGGGATCGGCCCGCTGGCACCGCCGAAGCCAGGGCGCAGGCTGCCGCTGCGTCCGGTATGCCCGGCCGCGGCCTTCGCCTGAGCACCCTCTTTGGGGGCGCTGCCGGCGGGCCAGAATTTCCAGCACAGGCCGATCACCAGCAGCAGGACAAACAGGCCGAACAGCCAGCGACGAGAGTTGCGGGGAGCAGAGGATTGCATGGAGTGATCAACCATTGGGCGCGTGGGAGTCTTCTTTGGGGAAGGCTGAAAGATAAGCACTAGAGCGGTTTTAGCAAAGCGCCTTTACCGGCAATTTACCTTTGACTGACGTTTCAAGGTGCGGCGCTAAGCCACTGAAGCACAAATAAAAACGGCCTGGACAGAGCCAGGCCGTGAATAATTGTAAAACCTGTTACTTGAGCACGGCCAGGGCCGCGTCGTAGTTCGGCTCTTCGGCGATTTCCTTGACCAGCTCGCTGTGCAGCACGGTGTCGTTTTCATCCAGCACCACCACGGCGCGGGCGGTCAGACCGGCCAGCGGGCCGTCGGCGATGGCTACGCCGTAGTTTTCGATGAACTCGCGACCGCGCAGGGTCGACAGGTTCTGCACGTTTTCCAGGCCTTCGGCGCCGCAGAAACGGGCCTGGGCGAACGGCAGGTCAGCGGAGATGCACAGCACCACGGTGTTGGCCAACTCGTTGGCCTGGGCGTTGAACTTGCGTACCGAGGTGGCGCAGGTCGGGGTGTCGACGCTTGGGAAGATGTTCAGCACCTTGCGCTTGCCGGCGAGGCTGCTCAGGGAAACATCGGCCAGACCGGCGCCTACCAGGGAGAACGCAGGGGCTTTGGAACCCACTTGCGGCAGTTGGCCGTTGACCTGAACCGGGTTGCCTTTGAGAGTGACTTGAGCCATGAACGGAGTCCTTTATTGAACAGTGATGATGGAACAGCAATGAGAAATTCTTGAGAGGCCGAAGTTAAGCATGAAACGGCGCAGGCACCTATTGCCGGGCGGATAAATTGTCCAACAAACCGCTTCAGCAGCGCCCCGGCGAGCCGCGCAATGATCGTGGATCGTGGATCGGCAATCGGTAATCGGTAATCGGTAATCGGTAATCGGTAATCGGTAATCGGTAATCGGTAATCGGTAATCGTAGGAGCTGGCTTGCCAGCGAAGACGTCCGCAAGAGCACCGCAAGGCTCAAGGGCCCTTTCGCCGGCAAGCCGGCTCCTACAGGTGCGCCAGCAGCAAGTCCGCTACCGGGCCGCCGGAGGCCGGGTTCTGCCCGGTGATCACCCGCTGATCCTGTACGGCAAATGGTGCCCAGGGCGCGGCGGCCTTCTGGTACAGGGCACCGCGCTTGACCAGTTCGGTTTCCGTCAGGTACAGCACGTATTGGTCCAGCTCGGCCAGCTTTTCCTCTTCATTGGAGAACCCGGTGACCTGCTTGCCAGCGATCAGCAACGAACCGTCCCCCAGCTTGATGTTGAGCAAGCCCGCCGCGCCATGGCAGACCGAACTGACATAACCACCCTGCTCGTAGATGTCACGGCTCAGGGCCTGCAACTCGGGGTTGTCGGGAAAATCCCAAACCACGCCATGCCCGCCGGCGTAATAGATAGCCAGGTAATCCTCGGAGCGGACCTGCTCCGGCTTCAGGGTCGCGCCCAGGCGGCTCATGAAAGCGCTGTCCTGGTACCACTGCCAGTCGGTGTCGTCCGCCATGGCCAGGCTGTGGGGATCGATGGGCACATAGCCGCCCTTGGGGCTGACGTAATCCACCTCGAACCCTGCCGCCTCGACCTTTTTCACAAAGTGCACCGCCTCACCCAGCCACAGGCCGGTGGCACGGTTCAAGGTCGGGTACTTGGCCACGCTGGTCAGGACCACCAGAATTTTCTTGCTCACGGCATGCTCCTTGGCTATCCACACAGAGAATCACGAAGACGGCTCGACGCTCAGCAAGCGCACCATGTTGCGGTGCCGGGCATCGAAAATACGCGCCATGTAGGCGTTGACCACCAACCGTTCCAAAGGTGCACCGCCGATGGCCCGATAGGTCACCCGGTCGGTGTACAGGGTCCCCCCTTCGGCGGCCTCCACCCGATGCTCATGGCGAAAGGCTCGCAACGGCCCCTTGAGCATTTCATCGACAAAATGCCGGTCGCTCACCTCACGTATAACCACCGTCCATGTCGCCGGAATGACACCCCACATCCAGTGCCTGAAGCTGAACTGGCGCCCGGCGCTGATCCGCAGATCGTGCAGATCGATGCCCCCAAGGGCGTGACGGGCTCGGGAAAGATCTTCGGAAAGTTGGCCCCCTCAAGACAGAAATCCAGGACCTGAGCCGGGCTGCAACCTGCCAGAAAAGTCGTGCGTTCAACTACGGGCATACCTGAAGGCTCCTTCCTCAACCAGAATACACATCACATAACGGATTAGGATAATCCTATAACTAGTTGTTTTTATTGGCTTTATTATTCTACAAACAACATTAACTTAACCTTATAAATAACAAGGTAATAGTCATAAATAACTTGAGGTTGCCCATTCCCTTCGAGCAGCCCCATACAGCTCGGAGCACAGCTTCCGCGCATGGCAAATCAGCGCAGACCCGATCCCTGCCGCCCCCTACGGCCAACGCTGAACCGTCCTGGCCTTCCTGCTTTTCAATAGACAGATTCGAGTCGGGGACTTTTATCCGGGAAACCGGTAGGGTGCGCAATTTCCTCCATCCATTACTGGATGTTGCTGCCGGTTGCACGGAGTTTTACCGCCCAATGAGTTGCTGGACCCTACTCGGCCTGCCCGCCACCGCAGATACCCGGACCATCAAGCGCCACTACGCCAGGCTGCTCAAGCAGACCCGTCCGGATGAAGACCCGCAAGGTTTCCAACGCTTGCGCGACGCCTATGAAGAGGCACTGGCCCATAAGGATTGGGAGCAACAGAACGAGCCCCTGGAGACGCTCGAGACCTGGGCAGACAACGCGCCGGCAACCTTGGCGCTGTCACCGGTGCAGCGGGTGGCCATGTTGCTCAAGGAGCTGCCTGTCGATCAGCTCGACCAGCGCTATCAGCAGGCCCAGGAGCAGGCGTGTGCCTATGAGTTCGAACTAGCCCTGCTGCGCTATTGCGTCGAACACCCGGCGCAAGCCGACGCGGTGTTGCACTGGGGGTTCGAGCGTCTGCGCTGGATGAGTGCCTGGCAACGCCTGGATCTGCCGGAGTATCTGGTGCAGGAGTTGCAGCAGCAGCTCTATCAGCGAGTACAAGAGCCACTGGCCGCAGCCCTGGAGGCCAAGGATGAAGCGGCGTTCCTGAAGGCCTACGCCCAGCGTTCAGCCCATGCCTGGCTGCTGCACCTGCAACACCGACAATGGTTCAACCAATGGCTGGCACAAACACTGGCCAACAGTCCTTATTGGTCGGTGGCGGTGTTCCAGGCGGTCTGTGCCGGCCAAGGCTGGCACACCAACAGTGCAGACAACTGCCCGGAACAGCTCTGGCCGCGGCTGTTGAAACGCCATCAGGCACCGCTGTACCTGGCCCACCAGCAACAACTGGCGAGCGAACCGCCGAGCACCCCGGAACACCGTGCGGCACGCTTGTTACTCGCGCCCCTGAGCTTCAGTCAGCGCCGCGCCTGGGCCCGACACCTGGGCAACCTGGACTGGCAGGCCTGCCACAAGCTGGCCGCAAGCCTGGCGGCAGACTACCCGCAAGTCGCCGCCGGCATGCCCGCCAGCAATCCCTACTTCTGGCGGGACTGGGAACACGCGATCAACAGCTGGCCGATGCTCCTGGGGGTGGTCCTGGCCTGCCTGACCGGCGCCGTGAGCCAGTACAGCGGGCAAGACGCCAGCCCCTGGGAGATTGTCGGCGTCACGCTGGTCTGGGCCCTGTGCTTCTGCGCCGCGGGCGAAGGGCTGCAGCGACTTTGGCGCCCCCTGAGCCAACGCCTGTTCCAGTGGGACGAGCGCCTCAGCCAACACCTGCCTCGGCACCAGACGCCCTATCACGACGTGCAGCTGATCCGCGACCTGCTGCCCGCGGCGCTACTGGGCGCACTGCTGGGCGTGGCGATCCACCCAGTAGCCACTATCACTTATCTCGGGGTCCTGCTGCTGGTGGCCCTGGCCCGTCAGCGCCAGATCGACCCGCTGAACGCCTGGCAACGCATCAACCCCTGGCCGCGTCGCCTGCTGCTGGGCACAGGACTGGTGCTGCTGGTGGCCGTCATCGCCACCCTCAAGTGGTTCGACGAGCGCTACACCGCCGGGCGTTATCAGGGCCTGCAGCCCTGGACCGAACGGCTGTGCGCGCGCATGCCGGCCGATACCCCCGAGTGCGCAGCACCGGCCACCCAGGAGCAGTGGTACCCCAAGGAGGAGCGGCCATGAGCCAACGCCCCTTGTTGCTTTTCGGTTGCACGCTGATTTTCGGCTTGTTTGCGCTCCTGGCTGCCGGAGCCCCGATCGCCCGCTTCGAACTGTGGCTGGCCGGCCTGGACAGCCCCGCCAGCGCCCAGGCCGCGGCCAGGGCGCCGCTGATCGACTGCGTCAACCAATACGATGTGCCTTGGCGCCTGGGCTACTACACCTACGGCACTCAAGCGGCCTGGCGCGCGGCGTTCACCGACCTGCTGAACAATGCCAAGGACTTCGCAGACGGCGCGAAGACCGACATGGATACCCTGCCCGCCCGCGACTGCGAACCGCGCATGCTCTATCGGCTGCGCCACCTGCAACCCGACGCCCCGCTGATCGGCCTGGCCGAGCGCTACATCGACGCACTGCACCAGGCCAACCTGGCCCGTCGCGCTCATTCCAGCG
This sequence comes from Pseudomonas sp. B21-059, assembly GCF_026016285.1. Lineage (NCBI taxonomy): Bacteria > Pseudomonadati > Pseudomonadota > Gammaproteobacteria > Pseudomonadales > Pseudomonadaceae > Pseudomonas > Pseudomonas sp. B21-059. The sequence continues at coordinate 3,700,774 of NZ_CP087201.1, forward strand.
CCGTACCCGGTGCTTACATGCCGGCCGAGGAAGACGCGGCCACTGTTGCCCTGCTCAAGCCCAAGTTCGACCACTATCTGCAAGCCTCCGCCGACCTGCGCGCGGCCCTGGCGAGCGCAGACATCGGCGCCCGACGCGAGCAACAGCGGCTGCTTGAGCAACGCCTGGGGCAGGACATCCACTGGCACCTGCTGGACTACATGATCCAGGCGCGGCTCACAGTGGAGCAGATCAGCCAGGGCATGCGCGAGAAAACCCTGACCCCGGAGCAACTGGCGCAAGCCAGCCAGTATCTGCAACAGGCCTGGGATGCCGGGCAGCCCTTGCGCAACCGACCACAGAGCAGCCGCACCCAACCGGCCTATTACCTATGGAGCCAGATCACGCGGCCAGCGCAGCGCTACCAGCAAGCCCTGCTCGCCCTGCAGCAGGACTGGCAGAAACAGGCTGAGCCACAGCATCTGAGCGAGGACTATCACGCCATCATGCGGGCCTACGACTCGCTGCTCAGCTACTACAACAAGCAGGCCCAGATGGACTATTGAAGCGGCAGCGGCGCTGTTGGCCGCCGCCGGACAGCCAGGCCCTAACGCCCCTTGAACTTGGCGAAAGACTGGTGGAAGTCCGCCGCCCAACCGTCGATGACGTTCTTCACGTCATCGGCCTTCATCACTTGCGTGTCGTTTTCCAGGGGCTTGCCAGTGCCCTTGCGCACCACCTGGGCAATGACCTTGCCGCTGCTGCCATCGAGAAACACTGCCTCGGTGCCCAGCGTGGTTTGCTGGTCGCGAATTCCGCTGGCGGTGCTGACCGCCGCTGCCACCAGGGCCACAGGAATGATTTCATAAGGCTTCAGGCCTTCGGTTTTACTGCTGACCGCCGTGATTGCCGCCCGCACCACTAGCACCCCCGGCCCGGGGCCTTGAGCCAGGGGCAGGCTGCGCGCCGCCTCACGCCTGAGGGCCTGGTCGTAGTACTGATTGATGCCGTCGAGGGTGCTCTGGGGAATCTTCGCCGTGGCTTGTGGCTGCGGATAGAACTGGGTGGGTTCGATGTAGATCGCCCGGTACCGGTCGGTATCCAGCTTGGGATCGATCCAGCGCATCACCTCCACCCCGGAGGGCGACTTGGCCTCCTTGAGTCGGCTGTAATCCTGGAGAAACCCGGAGTATTCGTCGGGCTGGGTCACGTTGCTGGAGCAGCCGACCATGGCCAAAGAGGCAAGGCACGCCGTGCCGATCATCAATGCAAGTTTCATGGGTAACTCCTGTAGGTGAAACAGCCAGGAACTGGCCAGGGGAGTTACAGGTATAGCCAAAAGTTTGTCGCTGGGCAGGGTGTTTTTAGGATGGAAAGGCCCCAGGGGCCCCGGCGAAAGCCATCTTCGGGGCCCCTTCGCCGGCAAGCCGACTCCTACGGAGAAGGTGCCGGCGGTTACCGACGGCGGAACAGCGGCCGCGGCTCGATCACTGAGCGGCCATAGAGCACGCTCATGCCCACCAGTCCCTTGAGAGCGTCCAGGGCGCATTTGTCTTCGCGCACGGCAAAGCTGTCGAAGCCGCACTGGCGCATATGGCTCAGTTGATCGCGCAGCACGTCGCCAATGGCCCGCAACTCGCCCATCCAGCCCAGGCGGGTACGCAGCAGGTAGGCCTGGCTGTAGCCCCGGCCATCACGAAAGCTCGGGAAGTCCACGGCAATCAGCGGGATCAGCTTGAGCCAGGGCTTGAGGCTTTCCACTTCGTCATCCGGGCCGATCCATACGCCGTCCCGGGCCGGGTGATGCTCGATGCGACGCATCAGCCACAGAGCCAGGGGCAGGATCAGCGGCCCGTCGGGCAGCGTATCGTCAACCCCGCGCACCAGGCTCCAGGCATCGTCCTCGACCAATTGGGCTTCGCCCTCGCACAGCCGCAGCAGATTGTTCATGCCAGCGCCTCCAGGGCCTTGGGATAGACCCGCTCCTTGAACGGCTCCAGGCCGATGCGCTGCAGGGTCTCGACGAAGGGTTCGTCGCTTTCGCGGTAGCGCACGAAGGTGGCGATGATGCGCTCGATCACTTCGGGGATTTCCTCGGCGCTGAAGGACGGCCCGATCACCTTGCCCAGGGCGCTGTCACGGCCCTTGGCGCCGCCCAGGGTGACCTGGAACCACTCGCTGCCGTTCTTGTCGACCCCGAGGATGCCGATATTGCCGATGTGGTGGTGGCCGCAGGCGTTCATGCAGCCGGAGATGTTCAGGCTGATGTCCCCCAGGTCATGGAGGTAGTCCAGGTCCTCGAAGCGCTGCTGGATGGCCAGGGTAATCGGCAGCGACCGGGCGTTGGCCAGGGCGCAGAAGTCGCCGCCCGGGCAGGCGATGATGTCGGTCAGCAAGCCCGCGTTGGCGGTGCCCAGGCCGTGCTCAGAGGCACACTGCCAAAGCTCGAACAGCTGCGACTTGGGCACATCCGGCAAGACGATGTTCTGTTCATGGGCAATACGGATCTCGCCGAAGCCGAAACGCTCGGACCAGTCGGCCACCGCCTCCATCTGCTGACCGGTGACGTCCCCCGGCGGCGAGCTTGGCCCCGGTTTGGTGGACAGCACCACGCAGGTGTAACCCGGCACCTTGTGCGGGTGCACATTGCGCGCCACCCAGCGGGCGAAGGCCGGCGACTCGGCCAGGTGGCTGCCGTAATCCAGATCGGTGTCCGCCAGGCGCTCGTAGATCGGCGGCACGAAGGCGCTGGCGACCCGCTGGTACTCTTCGTCGGTGAGCTGCGCCGGACCGTCCTTGAGGTGCTGCCACTCCTCCTCCACTTCCTTGGCGAAGGCCTCGATGCCCAGGGCCTTGACCAAGATCTTGATCCGCGCCTTGTACTTGTTGTCACGCCGGCCATAGCGGTTGTAGACCCGCAGCACCGCCTCGACGTAGGACAGCAGGTGCTGCCAGGGCAGCCCGTCACGAATCTGCAGGCCAAGGATCGGCGTGCGCCCCAGGCCCCCGCCGACGATCACGCGCAAAAGCATTTCGCCGCTGCGGGCACGATAAAGATACAGGCCGATGTCATGCATCATGATCGCCGCGCGGTCCTGCCTGGCCGAGCAGATGGCGATCTTGAACTTGCGTGGCAGGAACAGGAATTCCGGGTTGATGGTGGACCACTGGCGCAGGATCTCCGCCAGGGGGCGCGGGTCCAGGTACTCATCGGCGGCGACCCCGGCAAAGGCCTCGGTGGTGATGTTGCGTACGCAGTTGCCGGAGGTCTGGATGGCGTGCATCTCCACCTCGGCCAGGCGCTGCAGGATGTCCGGCACCTGGGCCAGCTCGATCCAGTTGAACTGCAGGTTCTGCCGGGTGGTGAAGTGACCGTAGCCGCGGTCGAAATCCCGGGCGATGCTGGCCAGGGTGCGCATCTGCCGGGCACTCAGGGTGCCGTAGGGAATCGCCACCCGCAGCATGTAGGCGTGCTTCTGCATATACAGGCCGTTCTGCAGGCGCAGGGGCAGGAACTCCTCCTCACTCAGTTGGCCGCCCATGAAGCGCTCGACCTGATCACGAAACTGCGCCACCCGCTCAAAGACCAGGGCCCGGTCATAGTCGTCGTACTGATACATGTGCCTACCTCATCCTCATCGGTGCTGGTCGTGCTCGAAACGGCGCGTATTGTGAGGGGGCGACTATGCGCGTACGGCGCAGAACGTTACAGATTCAGGTAAAAACTAAAAAACCATATCAGCCGCCACCATAGCGCCGTGGACATGAGATAAATCTGATCCGTATTAATGCAGTTTTTCTGAGCCTGTTTTGTTTCCCCGCTGATTCCTACAGTGCACCCCGTGCCAGACCGGGTGGCCTGGCAAGACTTTGCAAACGTGGAAGCATTGACCATGAACTCAGCAACAATCGGACAGGCTTACAACTACAAGGTGGTTCGCCAATTCGTCGTCGCAACCGTGGTATGGGGCGTGATCGGCATGGCCATGGGGGTGTGGATCGCCTCGCAACTGGTGTGGCCGGAGATGAACCTCGATCTGCCCTGGAGCACCTTCGGCCGCCTGCGGCCGCTGCACACCAGCCTGGTGATCTTCGGCTTTGCCGGCAGCGCCCAGTTCGCCGCCAGCTACTACGCCGTACAGCGTACCTGCCAGGTGCGGCTGTACTCCGACACCCTGGCCGCCTTCACCTTCTGGGGCTGGCAGTCGGTGATCGTGATCATGCTGATCACCCTGCCCCTGGGCTACACCACCACCAAGGAATACGCCGAGATCGAATTCGCCGGCGCGGTGTGGATGGCGGTGGTCTGGGTGGCCTATGCCATCGTCTTCTTCACCACCGTGGTGCGGCGCAAGAGCCAGCACATCTATGTCGGCAACTGGTTCTTCGGCGCCTTCATCCTGGTGATCGCCATGCTTCATGTGGTCAACCACCTGTCGATCCCGGTGGACTGGTTCAAGTCCTACCCGGTGTATTCCGGCGCCACCGACGCCATGGTCCAGTGGTGGTACGGGCACAACGCCGTGGGCTTCTTCCTGACCACCGGCTTTCTCGGGATGATGTACTACTTCGTGCCCAAGCAAGTGGGACGCCCGGTGTATTCCTATCGCCTGTCCATCGTGCACTTCTGGGCGCTGATCACCCTGTACATCTGGGCTGGCCCGCACCACTTGCACTACACCGCCCTGCCGGACTGGGCGCAGTCCCTGGGCATGGCCATGTCGCTGATCCTCCTGGCCCCCAGCTGGGGCGGCATGATCAACGGCATGATGACCCTCTCGGGCGCCTGGCATAAGTTGCGCACCGACCCGATCCTGCGCTTTCTGGTGCTGTCCCTGGCGTTCTACGGCATGTCGACCTTCGAAGGCCCGATGATGGCGATCAAGACCGTCAACGCCCTGTCCCACTACACCGACTGGACCATCGGCCATGTGCACGCCGGGGCCCTGGGCTGGGTGGCAATGATCACCTTCGGTGCGATCTACCACATGGTGCCCAAGGTCTTCGGCCGCGAGCAGATGTACAGCGTGCCGCTGATCAACCTGCACTTCTGGCTGGCCACCATCGGCACCGTGCTCTACATCGCTTCAATGTGGGTCAACGGCATCACCCAGGGCCTGATGTGGCGCGCGGTCAACGAAGACGGCACCCTCACCTACTCCTTCGTCGAGGCCCTGGTGGCCAGCCATCCGGGGTTCGTGGTGCGTTTTGCCGGTGGTGTGTTCTTCCTCAGCGGCATGCTGCTGATGGCCTACAACACCTGGCGCACCGTACGCGTGGCCGATGAAGATCTGGCCCTGAGCGACGCGCAGATCGCCTGAGCCAGGCATTGCCCGCCGGTCCCAGTGACCGGCGGCTTTTTTAGGGAGCCGGATGAGCGATGGATATTCTGTTCAATCTGCTGGGGGTGGCGTTTCTCTACCTCAGCATCGAGTACTGCCTGCGCCACCAGAGCGCCAAGAGCCTGGATGACGCCAGCCTGATTCCCTTTGCCGACGACCCCGACGTGGCGCATCGCGTGGAATTGGCCACTGGCAAGAAGATCAACGCCGTGGCGCCGGAAGAGCCCAAGCCGGGATGGATCAACCTGGACATGTAACGCACTCCGTAGGAGCCGGTTTGCCGGCAAAGAGGCCCGCAAGACTTGTACATGGCCGGAGGCCGCTTTCGCTGGCAAGCCAGCGCCTAAAGTTGCCGGTGCTGCGTGTTACCCATAAGAGCCGGCTTGCCGGCGAAGGGGCCCGCAAGACCTGCACATGGCCGGCGCTCGCTTTCGCCGGCGAGCCAGCGCCTGCATCAGGCGCGCTCGCGGGGGATCAGGCTCTGCAATTGGGCCGCCAGGAAATTGCCGTCGAAAACGAAGGTGTCGGGGTCCTTGAGGCCGTTGGTCTTGCGCCATTGCCAGGCGCCACTGGCCTCGCCCACCAGGGAAACACTGCCCAGGCGCGCCGCCGTCAGGCCGATCACCGCCAGGGAAATCTGCCCATTGGGCCCCATCACATCCGGGACGAACTCCACTGGTTTGCCAGCGATGACGATGGTCAGCTTCTCGCTGTAGAAGCTGGAGCTTTCCAACGGCAATGCCGGGCTGAAGGCCACATAAGGCTCGCGGTGCAGCTCCAGCAGATCCGGCAGCAGCACCGGTGCCAACCACTGTTCAATCTGCCCGAACAGCTCATGAATACGCCGGGCCCAAACCACCGACTGGCTGTCGAACAGCTGCTTCTTGTGGGCTTCGCTGGCGGCGTAGTGGCGGAGCATCTCGCCCAGTTGCTGGATATCGTCCATTGCGGTGTGTCCCTGGCATCGACCTTTGGGAACTGCAGGTCGCCGGTATTGATCATGGCAGATGCCGGTCCCGGGCGTTGGGGTGTTTACCCCAGGGCCAGCCCATTCCTCTAGCCGCTGGCACCGGCCTTGCCCCGGCATGTCGCTGCGGGCCGTTTACTGCCCGCGGCTGGGATACCGGACAGGTACAGGGAGACAGGAGTGAAAACGCAGCCGGTACTGGCGCGGGGTCAGGCCGAGGCTTTTGCGCAAGGCGCTGCCCAGGTGCGATTGGTGGGCAAAGCCGCTGTCGTGGGCAATGGCCGCCAGGGGCAGGTCCGTGCGTTCCAGCAAGCGCCGGGCTGCCTGCAACCGCACCTCGGTGATCCAGGCATGGGGCGTCAGGCCGACGGCGCGGCGAAAGTCCCGCAGCAGGCGCAGTTCGTTGTGACCGTAAGTGAGTGCCAATTGCGCCAGGGACAAGGGCTGGGCGTACTGGTCGGCGATCTGCTCCAGCACCTGGCTCAGGCGTGGTAACGCTGCGGTGGGGCGCTGGCGGGACTGGGACAGGCCGACAAAGGCCAGGGCACAGTGCTCCAGGGACAACTCATCGATGACAGGCGCCAACAGCAGGCGCCGGGCTTCACGCCCCAGGGCCAGGGCCTCGGCATGCCCCGGACGCTGCAGGCGGCGCTCGCCGGGGATCAGCGGCGTCTGCTCCTGCCAGCGCGCCAGCAGGTATTCGCCGCCACGGGCAGATTCGGAGAACACCTCAACGCCCTTGGGCGTCAAGGCCAGGGTGCCGGGCCAGGTGTCGAAATCCTCGCGCCGATCGGAGTCGATGGCATGCACCCCGCGCTGGCGTTCCAGGGTCACACCCAGGGTCTGCCACTGCGCCGGATCGCGCGCGCTGTAGGCGGCTGCGGGCAACAGTTGCAGAAGCAGCCGACCGCCCAGCAGACGGTGTTCGAGGACCTCGGGCATGTGAAATTTCCTGATAGATCGCCAGCTCAGGCGAGACGAAACTGAAGCTCACTCACCCACACCACAGAGGAGTTGCCCATGCGCACCATCGGCCTGATCGGCGGCATGAGCTGGGAGTCCAGCGCTGAATACTACCGCCTGATCAATCAGCAGGTTCGCGATCAATTGGGGCCGCTGCGCTCGGCGCGGTTGCTAATGTACAGCGTCGACTTCGGGCCTGTCGAACAGGCCCAGCACGCCGGGCGCTGGGATGAGGCGGCGCGGATTCTGATAGACGCCGCCCAGCGATTGCAGGACGGCGGCGCCGAGTGCCTGGTGCTCTGTACCAACACCATGCACAAGGTGGCCGAGCAGATTCAGGCGGCCACTGCCGTGCCCTTCCTGCATATCGCCGACCCCACGGCCCAGGCCGCTCTCGCGGCCGGCACCCTGAACGTCGGGCTGCTGGGCACCGCCTTCACCATGGAGCAGGAGTTCCTCAAGAGCCGCCTGAGCCAACAAGGACTGAATGTGCTGGTGCCCGATGCGCAGGAGCGCCAGGCGGTGCACCGGATCATCTACGAGGAATTGTGCGTGGGGGTCATCAGCGACGCGTCGCGCCGGGTGTACCAGCAGGTGATCGAATCACTCAGGGCCCGCGGCGCCCAGGCCATCATCCTCGGCTGCACGGAAATCGGCCTGCTGCTCAAGCCAGAGCACAGCCCCCTGCCCCTGCTCGACACCACCGAATTACATGCCCGGGCGGCGGTGGATTTTGCTTTGCTGGAGTGAACCTCAAGGCCCGCAGGGCCTTGCTTGGCGATCGCCTGCCGAACTTCGGGCGGCCTCAAGATCCCCGCGTCTCCTGCGGAGCCGACCGCAGCCTGCGGCAGCGGCTACAAAATGGCTCGGCACTGACCTGTAGCCGCTGCCGAGCCCTGGCGAGGCTGCGCAAAGGCCCGCAGGGCCTTGCTTGGCGATCACCTGCCGAACCTGGGGCAGACTCAAGATCCCCGCGTCTCCTGCGGAGCCGATCGCAGCCTGCGGCAGCGGCTACACAAACCCGGCCTCAACGACGCAGACGGGCCATGCTCAGCACGTCGACGTATTGCCCGCCACGGATGGCGTAGTCCCGCAGCTGGCCTTCGGTTTCAAAGCCGAACTTCTGGTACAGGCCGATGGCCGCCTGGTTGTCGGCATACACCGTGAGTTCGACCCGGCGCAGGTTCATCCAGTTATCCGCCACCTCCAGCACCGCCGCCAGCAGACGGCTGCCGACGCCCTGGCGCTGCCAGGCCGGGGACACCCCCATGGCTACGTCCGCGCAATGGGCGCGGCGCACCCGCGCCACCTGCAGCAGGCTGCAACTGCCGATCACCGCGCCCTGGTGCAGGGCCACCAGGGCCACCAGCCCTTCATTGTCCTGCCCCAGCCCCACGCGCTTGCGCCACAACTCGCGGGACTGGTAAGGCAGTTGCAGGGTCTGGGCCGCCACGCTGGGTTCGCTGTACAGCGCCGTCAGACCCTCGATATGGGCTTCGGTGCAACGCTCGATAACGATAGTGGGGTTGGCGTTAGGCATGGCCGGTCTTCCTTGAAGTGGAAATGGCCATCGAGTGTAAGGGCATGAGTGCGACTCTGGCGAGGCACTCAAGCGCAGAGCGGCACAGGCCTCAGAAACCATTGCCCTGCAGCTCGGGCGACTGACTGTGCTGGCGCCGCAGATCCTCGGCGTAGCGTGCAGGTGAAAGCCATTGCAAAACCAAGCGTTGCAAGGCATCTGGCAATGCCAGGTAGCGAAACACCCCCGGGTTCAAGGTTTCTAGCGGGGCCAGGTGCAATGCCGACAGATAGAAGCGCACATCACGCAGGCACTCGTAAGGACGCAGGCCGCCAATGCGCATGACCGACTTATCCTTGCCCGTTCCGAACGCTGCATTGATGCAGCGCTTGAGGATCGCCGCCTCGATCTCCCCCTCGGCACTGGCGGCGCTCAAGGCAGCCTGCAGAAGCTCGCTCAGGCGCTGCAACGGATTGCACAGGTACTCAAGCGGGTGTTCACAGTGAGCGAGGATGTAGCGGTTGTATTGGTGGATCATGATGAGCGCCACATCCGTGCCCATCGGGCTCAGGGTGCGCGTACAACGGCCGAATTGGGTTTCATAGGCAATCCGGTGACGGATGTCCCGTTGATCGACACAGTCATCGAGAATCGCCTCCAGCTTGTCCGTGGCATGGGGCTGGAACCCTGGGTCGTACTTGTATTTGAAGGCATAGACGAAGGCAAGGAGCTCCATCGCCAGCCACCCCAGGTGATGCTGGGCGTGATAGGTATCCAACAGCATCTTGAGCGCCTTGATCTGCTGTTGAGCCGCCACTGCAAGCAGTTGCTCACGCTGCGGCCCTTCGGTTTGTGCAGCCTCGACCAGGGGCCTGAGGGCCAACGCGGCCTTTGCGAACGCCTCCTCACCCAGAAGCCGCTGAATCAGGGTCAAGGAAGAAGAAAAGATTGCGTTGAGCAGGAACAGCGACAACGGCATGTCCTGGAACAGTGCCAGCCAGTGCTCCCGGTCTGCCCCGTATCTCCTAACCAACACCTGAACACTGTTTTCGACCCGTTGCAGCCGGCGCCCGACATCAAGGTCACTCTTGATCTGCTCCAGCAAGACATAGGCATGGAACTGCCCGGCATTGTGCTCGATCAGGCTGCGAGTCGCCTTTGAGCGCCCTACTTGCCTGGCGTGTTGCGACAGAAAGTCACCGGGTTCCACATGCTTGATCCGGGCTTTGAAAAGGCTCACCAGGGTGCCGAACTGCAAGCTCGGCAAGCGTCCGCCAACCCTGGCATCACGCCTGGCCTGCCGATAAAGGTTGCGGTGTACTTCGTGCAACTCATCAGGCAGCACCGGCCGGGGCTCCGGCAACGACCAGCGACCAGCGGCATGCAGCACCTTGGCACCTTCGAGCAACTGCTCCAGTTGCTGGATGACGGCCTGGGCTTTCTTCAGCGGTCGACCCAATGCCAACTCCAACGCCTTCAAGGGCGCGTCGACCGAAGTTCTAGCGGGAAACGAATCATGACGAATCAGGCGCCCCAAGCATCGCAGGAACTGCAAGACAGCCACCAGCGCCCTTTGCTGGGGAATCTTCAAGCCCTGCGCGACCTGTAGCAGAGACGCTTCCAGGCTCGCCAGAATGGCCTCCCGGGTCGCCTCCGGGTCGCCGAACAGCCGGTCCCCATAGCACTCATGGCAACGTGCCAGATAGCGCAATGGGATCGATGCCTGCTCGTTCTCCAGCGCGTCCTCAAACATCTGCTCAAGCTGTGGCCACACGATCAGCCAGAAATACAAGTGCGCAGCACCTACGTCCTTGTCGGGAAACAGGGCCACAACCCCCAGGTGCTTGTGAATCTCCCGCACATTGCCCAACACCGGGGTCAGCAGCGGATCATCGGTCCCGCCCGTGATTCGCCGTGTCACTACGTCAAGCATTGCCGCCTCGCGCTTCTGGCGCTGCTCCAGGCTTTGGCCCTGCCGTGGCAAGGGCTCCTTCGACCTTTTGAACACTGCACGCTCGTAAAACAGCTCGATGACTTCGTGAAACTTGGGAATCCTGTTAATCAAACCGCGCCCACCCTCCGTTGTTCTGCGCCCATCCTGAGAGGTTCGTCGTGGCGCTACAACATTTTCCCGTCATCCCCTCGTTGAATTGCACAAATTGGGGCGCGGCCATCAATTAACGTGTCGGGCCTCCGAGGTCAGTCACAAACCGCCTCGGTGGACCCCATCCACTGAACAAGCAATGCACAAGGAACCACCCGATGTCCTACAAAGATGACAACGACGCATTTGAGCTCAAACAACGGCAAATCGACGCCATGGAACAAGCACTGCTTGTGGCCCGTGGCATTCCCCGGGCTGAAGCAGCCGAGATCGTGGCAGAGCGCAAGCGCCTGCAAGACGCCTACGCCGGTGACCCTGGCGTCAACCCGGTGCCAGGGGTATGGATCAACCCAGAGGGCGAGGACCTTGAGGGTGACGTGCCGGCAAACCGGCAGGAGGCCATCAAAGCCAACGCTATCGCCAAAGACCTGCTCGGCGACGAGTTCAGTACCGACACCCAGTGGAACATCGCCCACTTCCCCGACAAGAACACCAGCACCGCCGACATGCCAGACGACTGGGAGGATCTCATGCCCCCTGAAACCAAGGCATGAGCCTGAGTGCCCGGTCCGGACAGCGCCAGGCGTTCGGACCGGGCCACTCCCACGAGGCCGCGCGCCTCAAACAAACCAATCCTCACGCTCGCTGAAGGTGTTGAGGATCAGCTCCACCAGTTGCTGCACCTGTTCCTCATGCTGCACCTGGGCATTCACCGCCAGCCAGGCCCGGCGCTGCATGGGCTCGCTGAACAACCCCGGCAAGGCAGTCAGGCCGCGGTCGAAATGGCTGATGTACTGAGGCAGCAAGCCGATGCAAGCGCTGCAGCGGATCATCTCCAGCATCAGTTCATAGACATGGACGTGCACCACCCCTGCCAGGCGTTGTTCCACCAAGCTGTTCCAGGGCCGGAACGGCTCTACCTGACAGTCGTGCTGCCACTGCACCAGCATGTAGTCGGCCAGGTCGTCGAGGCTGTCGGGACGGGCCGCCACCCGCGAGTAGCGCTTGGCGATGTGTGGCAGGTAGTCGATGCGCGCCAGGGGCAGCGGCTCGCGGGTGGCGAAACTGGGCCCCGGCAGCGGTGAGTCTTCGGCCGCCAGCCACAGCACCAGATCGGCGCTCAGGGCTTGCAGGGACAGGTCGCTGTCGATGGAGATGATCTCCAGGCGGGCGCTGGCATTGCGCCGCAGCAAGGCGATCAGGTCGCGACCGAGAATGTCGTGGAGAATGGTTTGCGCCACGGCAACCCGAATCAACGGCTGCTCGATCACCGGCAGCCGCCGCTGGTGGGCCAGGGCAATCAGTTGTGCCTGCAGTTGCAGGCCCTCGCGGCTCAGGCTCAAGGCACTCCCCTGATAACAGAACAGTGAACGGCGCAGGTGCTCTTCCAGCAAGGCCAGTTGCTTGCGCAACAGCGTGGCCTTGATGTTCAGGCTGCGGGCTGCCTGCATGAAGCAACCGCAGCGGGCACTGACCAGGAAATACTGGGCGACCTCAGGATCGACCCCGGCGGCCAGGGCCAGCCAGGCTTCCCGGGGTTCCTGGGGCGCAACGTAGGGTGCGACACCCTGGTGTGGAGCGGGTTCGAGAAATGACATTGGTGACTCCCTGTCTTGTTGAGTGTTGCTTCCTTGGCGGGCGGCGGGGACCGTGAGACCGCCTTCGCTGGCAAGCCAGCGCCTACAGTTGCCGGTGCTGCGTGTTGCCCCGTAGGAGCCGGCTTGCCGGCGAAGGGGCCCGTGAGATCGCCTTCGCTGGCAAGCCGGCTCCTACAGCTTGTCCTCCAGGACCTGGTTCAGTACGGCGCCGTCGATGCTCAGGGTCGCGGTGTTGAGCATGCCTTCCAGGTAGGCCTTGGCGATCTGCTCCTGGCGCTGGGCGCGCAGGGCCTGGGTCAGGCGATCACGCAGTTCGTCCAGGCTGGCAGTGCGCGCCGGTTGCTGTTCGGTGAGCTTGAGCACGTGGAAGCCCGCCGCGCTCTGCACCACCTCAGAGACGCCACCGACCTTGAGCCGGGCCACGGCGCTGCGCACTTCCGGTACCAGTTGCTGCAAGGGTTGCAGCCCCGAGTCGCCACCGCGCTGGGCGCTGTCCCGGTCCTGGGAGTACTGCGCCGCCAGCGCGGCAAACTCCCCCGGCGCGGCCTGGGCCTTGCGGCTCAGTTCCTGCGCCTGGCGGCGTACCGGCTCGACAGCCTGCGGGTCGGCGACGGCGAGGAAGATCTGGCTGACCCGGTACAGCGGCGGGGTCAGCCACGCCGACTTGCCGCTGTCATAGGCCTGCTGCAATTCCGCCGCGCTGGGGTAGTCCGCGGGGACCTGGCTGACCGACTGCAGGTAGTCGCGAAACACGATCTGTTCGGTGGCGGCGCGGGTCTGCCGCTCCACCTCCGGGCGCTGGCGCCAGCCCTGGGCATCGGCCTGTTCCAGCACGGCCTTTTCTGCCAGTCGCGAGCGAATCCAGGCTTCCAGCGCCGGGCGATTGCCGCGCAATTGCCCGCGGGACTCCTCGGGCAGGCTGGCGAACAGCGCCTTGAGTTCCTCGGCCGCCACCTGCTGGTTGCCCAGGCGTGCCACCGCCGGTGTTGTCGCCAGTTGCTGCTGCAACACGGCCGGCGCCGGCTGCTGCGCCGCCACCGGGTCGTTGCCCGGGCGCAGGGCCAGCCCCAGCGCCAGGCCGAGCAAGGTCAGTGCCCCGGCACCGACCACCAGGGTCGGCTTTTTCACAGGCTCACCGCCTCTTCACGGGGTTGCTCCGCCGACGTCTGAGGCTGCTCGACCTGCTCCTGCAAGCGCGCCGCCTGCTGGCTGTATTCGCGCAGGTAGACGATGAACTCCTGCAGCAACCGATCCCACAACTCCAGCTGGCTGCGCAGGTGAGTCTCGCCGACCCCGGCCACCACCACGTCCATCTCCATCACCAGGAATTCGCCCTGCAGCGACAGCCGGGCAAAGCGCCGCGAAGCGTTCCACAATTGCGCCAGCCCCGCCGGCAGCTCACCCTGCACCCGCAAGGCGCAGCTGTAGGTGAAGTCCACATAGTGCCCGGCTTCGCTGCCCGGGTTGCCGAAACGCACGGCGTAGCCGATGCCCTGGCTGGCGCTGAGCAGTTGCACGATGCCGTTCTGTTCGGTCTGGTTGACCCGGTAGCCGGCGCCTTGCAGCAGGTCGGTGAGGCTGTCGGTGGTGACGCTGGTAATCAAAGTCATGGTCATCTCTTCCCTGGTGATCAGTGGGCGCTCGCCGCCTGCGGGGCGTCGAACTGGGTCTGGTAAAGCTCGTCGCCAAAGCCCTGGGCCAGTTCCTCGAACTTGACCCGGGCGCTGCCGGCGAAGGGCTGACGGATTTTCACCAGCTCAGCCACATCGATTTTTTCGTAGGCCGCCAGGATCTGTTTGGCGATGCCGTACATCTGTTGATTCTTGACCGCGCATTGCTGCACTTGTGTGTCACGTTCGCTCAATTGCGCCTGCAATTTCGCCCGCTCGGCCTCCTTGCCCCGGGCCAGCACCAGCAGGTCCTCGTAGGCTTTCTTGAACTTGCCCAACTGCTCGCTGCTGGCCGCCGCCTGGGCTTGGGCCTGGCTTTGCAGGTTCTGCTGCTGGCTGGCCAGTTGCTCGGCCACGCCGCGGGTCTTGGCCAGCTCGGCGCTCAGTTGCTTGACCTCGGCCTGGGCTTGCTTGGCCGCGTTCTCGGCGGCAATCCGCGCCGCCGCGGCCTGGGCCTGCTCGCTTTGCAGGGCCTGCAACTGCTGGGTGGTGCTGCGCAACTGGGTGCGCAGGCGTTCTTCCATGCCTTCGGCGCTAGCGCTGGCGCTGGCCAGCACGCCACAGGCCACTAACAGGCTGACCGCCCCTGCCCTCGCTCGGCTGTTCATAACCTTCCTCCTGATGCTTAGAAGCGCGTATTGAGTTCAAGCTGCATGACATCGACTTCATAACGCGGCCCGTAGACTTCCGAGGCGCTCATGTAGCGGGCCGTGGCGTAGATGTTCTTGTCGATGCCGTAGTTGCCGCCGACGAAATAGCCCTTGGCGTTGGTGCCGCCCAGATGGAACGAGGAATCGTTGAAACCGTCGGGCAAGGCATCGGGCTGGATGTACTTGTAACCAGCCAGCAGGTTCCAATCGCCGGACTTCTTCATCTCCAGGGCGTTGCCCAGGGTGAACTGCACCATCAACGCATTGCCGCCGCTTTCGAACTGGCCGTTGCGGTTGATGTTGTTGACGATCTCGCCCTCGCTGCGCTTGAGCATCTCGCCCTTGTCGTAGGCCAGGTTGCGGATGAAGTTGGTCTGGCTGCGCAGGCGCAGGTCGTCCGGCAATTCGGTGTCCCAGGCGAGGTTCAGGTCGAGCACGTCGAACTTGGAGGCCAGGCCGACGAACTGCGGCTGCGGGGTCAGGCCCGGGGTGGCCGGGTTGGGGGTGATGTCGCGCAGCAGGAACACGCTGTTGCCCTTCTGCATGAAGGCCACCCGCGAGCCGTCGGTGTCGCAGCCCGGAGCCCCGGCCCAGGGCGCGCAGGGACTGGAGCGCTGGCCTTCGATGTCGTCGAAGCGGTAGTAGGCCAAGGCGCCTTTGAGGCTGTTGCTGCGGTTGATCTTCCAGTTGGCGCCGATCTGCCCGCCGAACAGCCACTTGGTGTCGCTCTCGTTCTTGTCGAAGCCGTTGCTGGTGGCGGTGTCGTTGGTGTACTCCACCGGGAAGGCGCCCAGGGTGCCGAACAGGCCCCAGTCGCTGCCCAGCTTGTGGTTGAAGATCGCCGCCACGCCGTCGAAGTTCAGGTCGTTGGAATACAGCATGTCGGTTGCATAGAACGGGTTGGCGATCCGCCCGCCGGTCAGGGTCAGGTCCTGGGTGGCCTTCCAGGTCAGGTAGCCCTGGTCGAGCCAGATGTCCTTCTTGCCGAAGCCGCCGCCCAGGGTCTGGGTGGTGGACACCGGGTTGTTGTCCGAGCCGGTGCCGATGCGGATGCCGGCGGTCCATTCCGGCGAGATCACCGCCTTCATCCCCAGGCGCGCCCGCAGGCGGAACAGGTTGTCGCGGTCCTCACGGCTGTTGAGCAGCGGCGGCAGCTTGCTGTTGGTGTCCTTGTTGACGTCGTAGGGGCCGTTGTCGTTGAGCTTGGCGTAGTCGACAAGCTCGTTGCTGTTGTTGTCGGCAAAGAACCGCGATTCCTGGCGCAGGCGGATGTCACCGTCAAAGCTGATGCGCGAGACCCAGTCCGGAAAGGTGTTGGGCTGGGCCCAGTTTTCCTGCTTGGCGGTGGCCATGACCTCGGCCTTGACCTGATCGCGGATCTGCTCGCGGACGATGGCCGGTACGTATTGCACCCGCACATCACCGGGCGCCGCAGCGGGGCCGGTAGCGGCCACGGCGGTGGCGGCGCGGGCCTGCTGGGCCTCTTTCTCGGCCTGGGCAATCAGCCCGTCGGCCTGTTCCTGCTTCAATACCCCCTGCTGCACCAACAGACGGATCAGGTTGATCGTGGCGTTCTCCGAAGGCGCGGCAGCAGCCGCGGCCTGTCCGGCCAAGGTCAGGGCGACCATGCCGAGCGCCAGGGTCAATCGATTCACGGTGGAAATCATCTGCACACAACTCCTGTAGAAACTGCAAATAGGGGTTCGCTCATTCCGGACGCCGGCCCTTGAGGGACAGGCGCACCGGCAAGGTCAGGGAGGCCGGCATGCGCTCTTTCAGGCGCGGCGTGGCCCGCAGTGCCGCCAGCACCTGCTGGTCGGTCTCGGGATTGCCGCTGGAGCCGGCCAGTTCGGCGCGGGTCACTTGGCCGTCGGCGCCGAGCCACAGGTCCACCTGCAGCGCATAAGCCTTCTTGCGCAGCTCCGGGTCCTCGCGCAGCGCACGCTGGAAGGTCGCCGCCAGGTACTGCTTGTAGGTGCCGGTGCCCAGCCCGCCGCCACCGGCGCCGGCCATGCCGCCGCCCTTGCCGGCACCGACGTTGAAGCCGTCGTTGCCGGCCTGGGCATCGCCGTCCATCTGCATCGGGTTGGCCAGGTCGTCCGCCGGCGATGGCGGTGCTTCTTCCTCCGGCTTGACCTCCTCGGGGGTGGGCGTGGGTTCGGGTTCCGGGATCTTTTCTTCCACCGGCTCCGGCTCCTTGGGTTTTTCCGGCGGCGGTGGCGGCGTTTCCGGAGGCGGCGGCAGCGGGATGATGGTTGGCACTTTGGGCGCCTCCCGGCGCACCCCGGCCATGTCATTGGCCCACTGCCACAAAAACCAGGCGGCCACGGCCCCCAGCAGCAATCCGGCGCCCCACTTCAGCAGCTGCACGGCTCGCGGTTTGTTCTGCACCGGAGGCAGTTCGATGGGTTGTTGTGCAGTCATGGCTCAGCCCTGGCTCGGTTTGCCGGTGACCAGGCCGACCTGGGACAACTCCAGGCGGCGCAGCAGGTCGAGGACTTCGATGACCTTCTGGTACTGCACCGTGGCATCGCCACGGACGATGATCGGGAAGTCCGGGTTCTGCGCCTTCTCGATGCGCAGGCGCTCTTCCAGCTCGCCCAGGGTCACCGGGTAGGCATCGAGGAATACCTGGCCGCCGTCGTTCACCGAAATGGCCTTGGTCTTGGCCTCGGACAGCGACACCGAAGCGCTGGCCTTGGGCAGGTGGATCTGGATGCCCGAGACCTGGGCGGTGGCGGTGAGGATGAACATCACCAGCACCACCATCAGCACGTCCACCAGGGGCGTGATGTTGATGCTGTCGACGGCGGCATCGTCTTCGTCGTCATGGGAGGCGTTCACGGAAGCCATGGCAGTTCTCCTCAGGCCGGAACCGACGCGTTGCTGTGACTGACCCGCCAGTGGGCGTTCTCGCTGTGCTGGCTCTCGCCATGCAGCTCCGCCAGCCGGGTGATGAACTCGTCGACGAACACCCGCATGTCGGCGCCGACTTCCTTGTTGCGGGTGATCAGGCGGTTGTAGCCAAACAGCGCCGGAATCGCGACGAACAGGCCCATGGCGGTGGCCAGCAAGGCCGCGGCCATGCCCGGGGCGATGGCGTTGATGTTGACGTCACCGGCCATGGCGGTGCCGAGGAACACCACCATGATCCCCAGCACCGTGCCCAACAGGCCGATGTAGGGGCCGCCGGCAATGGCGTTGGACAGGGTCGAGAGCTTGGAACTCAGCTGCTGGTTTTCCCGGGTACGCACCCCGTCCATGGAGCAGCGGATAGCCTCGATGGTGGCCGCCGACACCGAGGAGGTATCGGCGCCCTGCTCGCGGCGGGTGCGGATCTCTTTCACCGCCACCAGGTACAGGCGCCACAGCGAGGAGTGCTCCAGGCGACTGGCCAGGACCTGATCGTCGGCGAACATCTCCAGGCGCGTACCGACCTTGGCGAACTGCTCGCGAAACAGCGCATTGGCGGCGCTGACCCGGCCGACCATGCGGTTCTTGCGCAGCATGATCACCCAGGACTGGATCATCATCCCCACCAGCACCAGGATGATCACCCAGGCATCCACCGGCACCGCTTTGAGCAAGAAGCCCAGGCTGCCAAAACCAAAACCCGACTGTTCTTCATCGACGCCATAAGCCACCAGCTTCGACTCGGCGCCCTGGGCGCTGGCATCGGCCAGGATCAGCGCCGCCGGACGCGCCACCTTGGACAGGCGCAGCTCGTCCAGGGCCCCGGTGAACGGCTGGAAGTGGCTGGCCTCGGCCCCGGCAGCCGGCGGCAAGTCGGCACCGATGGCCAACGGCGAATTGAAGGTGGGAATAGCCTGGGCCAGGCTCGCGGTTTCGCGGCCGTTGACGTACAGCGCGAGTCGGCTGCCCTCGCCGCTCAGGGCCAGGTGCTGCCACTGCCCCGGGTTCAGCGGCTGGGTGGAGGCGGCGCGCTGGCCGTCCACTTCGACGAAGGGCAGGCCCTGGTTGATGCCGATCAGCAAGCTGCCGGCGCCTTCGCGGCGGGCCAGCAGCAATTGTTCGCCGCTGGCCTGATCCAGGCGCACCCAGGCGCTGAAGGTGAAGGCGCCGCCGGCGTTGTGCTGCAGCGACGGGCTGGCCGGCAGCAACAGCGGCTGGCCGCTGAACTGCAAGGCCCGGCCGATGACCCCGTCAATCGCCGCGCCGGTGGCGTTCTGCGCGGTGTTGCCGTAGGCCGTGGTGTCTTTGGCCGGAGTGCCGTTGCTGCCGTCGAAGTGGTAGATCGCGGTGTAGCTGGGGTCAAAGGTCAGCTGGCCATTGGCGGTGCTCGGGGCCTTCTGGTTGCCGTAGTACATCCAGATGTCCTGGCGCTGGCCGCCTTCGACCTTGGGCACATCGACCCAGATCAGCGCCATGCCCATCAGCGGGTCGAAGCTTTCGATCTGGTGATTGAGCAGGGTCTTGTCATCGGCGGCGACAAAGCGCAGGTCGGCGCCGTCTTCCTTGACCCCGTCGAAGGTGAAGTTGCCGGTGTGCAGGCGCACCAGCAACGCGGTGCGGCCCAGGGCCTCGTTGATGGCGGCGCCTTGCGGGGTGGTGTCCACGCTGATCTGCTTGCGGTAATGCCAGTCGTCCTGCCACCAGGCATGGGCCGTGGCCGGGAGCACGAAGCCCAGGCAGATCAACAGGCTCAGGAATAAGCGTTGCATGTGAAGGGTCTCCGTAAAGTCAGAACGTCGCTTGCACACTGAAGTGCAGGCGCGGGTCGTATTTCTGGGTGTTGGGGCCGTCCTTGAGCGGGTAGCCCCAGTCGAGGCTGCCGGACAGCCACTTGCTCAAACTGGCGCGGGTGCCCAGGCCAACGCTGGCCAGGCTGTATTCGTCCTCCTGCTCGGGCAGCGGGTCGTGCAGGGACAGGTGCGCGCCTTCGGCAAAGGCATAGAAGCGCCACTCCTGCACGTAGCTGCCGAGGAACTTGGCCAGGGACGGCGTGCGCAGCTCCTGGGAGAACAGATAGCCCTCATCCCCGGTGCGCTCGGCGGCCAGATAGCCGCGTACCGACGTGGCGCCGCCAGCGGAATACTGCTCGTTGGACACCAAGGGCCCCGAGGCCAGCTGGAAGGCGGTCTTGGACGCCGACTGCCAGTCGTTGGCAAAGGTGTAGGTGAAATTCAGGTCGCCCTTGAGCACCGAGAAACTGGCGCTGGCCTCATCGCGCTTGTAGTGGAACTCCTCGGCGTCGCTGCCGTAGCCGAAGAAGCGCCGGGTGCCAACGATCAGGTTCAGGCCCAGGCCGAGCTGGGATTTTTCGCTGTAGCGGTAGCCGTTGTAGCCAAAGGTCACCGGGGCGTACTTCAACGGAATCTGGTCGCTGCTGCGGCCAAAGCGCATCTCTTCCTCGAAGTCCTTGAAGTCCACGCCCACCGACAGCGAGTTGGCCCAGTTGCCGGCCGCGGGCAAGGTGTAGATCGCCGACACCCCGTAGGAATGGCCCTTTCCCAGCACGTTGCTGCCACCGATGGTGGCGATGTTGCTGTCGGACTGGTAACCGGAGAACTGCAAGGCCCAGCGCTCGCTCAAAGGCGCGCTGTAGGAGCCAGACCAGACCTTGGCGTTGTCGGTGTCCTGGGGCGCGGTGAAATAGGTCAGGGAAATGCTGTGGCCCAGTTGCCAGAGGTTGTCGTAGCCGACATTGACCACCGTGCGCAGCTTCTCGGTGTCGGCGCTGTAGTCGTTGTTCAGGCCGACGCTGGCGTGCCAGGGGTTCTGGTCTTCCACTTGCAGGTCCACATCCATGGTCCCCGGGCGCTGGCCTTCACGCACCAGCGGCATGACCTGGCGCCCGGCGCCACGATTGAGCCCGGCCAACTGGGTCTGCACCGTGGCAAAATCCGGTACCTGGCCTTCTTGCAGCGCCGGCACCTGATCGCGGATCTCCACTGGCGAGTAATGCTTGGCCCCCACCACCCGCACCCGACCGACCTTGGTTTCACTGACCTGCAGGTAGACGATGCCGTCCTCGACCTTCTGCTCCGGCAGCTCGACGAACACCGACTGGTAGCCGCGCTCCTGATAGACCTTCTGCAGCGCATCCCGGGCGCCTTCGATATCGGCCAGGGCTTTTTGCGGGCCGAGGAACGGGTACACCGCCTCCTCGATGGCCCGGGCATCGAGCACCGTATTGCCGCGCACGAAGTATTCATTGACGTCCACCAAGCGCGCCGCCGTGGCTTCAACCGCAACCGGCTCGCCCTCCTCGGCCTGCACCGCTGGCGCCAGCGCCAGCAACGTCAACCAGCCGCACAACGGCCACCAGCGCCCGCCACTGCCGGGTCGCCCTGATTTGCCCAGATGCTCCACACCGCCCCCTAAAAAACTGAAAATTGGCGCGCGTACGCGCATTGCCGTCGCCGTCTGCACAGCGTTTGGCCGCTTCAATTGCTGCTGATCGAGGTGTTTTCGTGGCGCGCCAGCCAGGTGTGCAACAGCGCAAAATTCAGCGAGAACTCGGGCATTTGCAGCAGAGCGCCGCAAAACACTTCACCGATGATTTTCTGGATCAACTGCACCGCCCGCGGGTTGTTCAACAGCGTGGCGATGTCACGACTCAGGACACTGAAGCTCCAGACCTTCTGGTTCAGATCAAGACCCACGAACCAACGGAACAACAGGTTGTAACTGAGCTGTTCATAGAGCTGCTGCTCACTGGGCACCGAATACAGCAACTGCAGCAACAGAATGTGCATCACCGTACGCGGCGCGATCAGCATGCCGGGCTCGGCATTGAGGCCCTGGAGCAGATCGCGGTGCTGATCCAGCAACTCATCGATCTGCGGACGCAGCAGCACCAGCGAATGCCCCGGCGGGATATAGCTGGCCACCTCCTTCAAGGCGCCCTGCCAATCATCCTGGGACACGATCCAGACCCACGGCGCGCCGTAGCGATAGACCGACACCGGCTTCTTGCGCGCCGCCTCGACAATCTTCGACAGCCGTTGATCCAGCTCCTGCATGCCCACTTTCGAGTAGCGTTCCATAGTCCCCATAGCCTCACTCCCGGCGTCCCGCCTCGGCTTAAAAAAGTGGCCTGGCGGCCCCCTCAAGCGCGTTACATACCCAAGACGTGCGTGGCCATGTGCTACCGAACTTTTGTCATAAAAGCTTCATTCACAAGAGGAACGCGCGAACGTTGTAGGAGCCGGCTTGCCGGCGAAAACCGCCGCCAGGACAGCGCTGACCTGTCTTTATTCCGCGCACGACCAGACCGCCCTCCTCGCCGGCAAGCCGGCTCCTACGGGAAGGAATTGTTGAGCTGGAGAAGGCTGAGAAATGCGCCGCCCGGACGGGCGCGCCGTTTACCGTGGCTTTGGCTTTGGCTTTTGATCTTGATCTTCAAGCCCCTTCCCAGCCGGCCGAACGCAGGCGTTGCGTAGGGGGCAGCTCGGCAGGGATGCCGAGCTAGCCGCCACCCGGCCATGGATGGCCGGTTGGCGGCGGCCCCCGGAGCAATGCCGGAGAGAGGGAACCCCGAGCCTTAGCGAGGGGCCCATGGAGGGGCAAGCCCTTTTGGTTACTTTTACGGCGTTTGGTAAAAGTGACTCGCTGTAAGAGCGAAACCGCCAGCGGCCGCACCCGCAGGAATGGATATGTACCCCCAACAACCCAGAAAGACTGGCCGGCTCGCAGGCCGCCAAGTCCCCCTCAGCAATCCTACAAAACTTGCAGACGCGTCTGACTTGTCCCCCTAAGACCCAACATCCATAGTCCCCACTCGCCCCAATGGCGACCGGGTTTGGCGACCTGGAAATCAACCAACAGGCAGTCACGCTTGCAGCGCTAGCCGTCGAACATTTATGGTCACGGCTGCTTTTCTATGGTGGCTGTGCGCGGGAGACCTTCAGGGTCTGCCGGTTTTCTGTTGGTTAATCCGGTTCGCCAACCTGCGTACAGCTGCCACCCTTTCGTTTGGCGACGATCTGAGCAGCTCCCTTAACCAACAGCGGAGTGATCCTCATGAACCAACGATTTATTCCCATCACTGGCATCGACTGCCTGATTCCCTGCCTGTTTATCGACAAGACCGCCCCATTGGACGTGCTGCATGCCAACGGCGCCGCACGTTTACTGGCAGTGACTCAACTGCTGGAAAGCCTCTCCCGCGCAGAGTTCAAGAGTGCTGACGACACCGATCTGCAACATATCTCCAACGCAGCGGCGATTCTGCTGCGTGACAGTTGCGACCTGTTGGGAGTGATGGGCTGGCGCCTTCAAGCCTGACGCCTGAGCGCTCCGCGCTGCTTGGTAGCGCGGAGCGTTTCAAATGGGGCCTTGGACTTTTTAGGGGGAAAAAGTCTTTTAAAAGTGGCTGCAATCGGCCATAAGCAGCCTGCCAAGAACGCCTGCCATCGAACAGGAAGCGCGGACCTGCACGACTGACGCAGCCTGCGCCCGCCGTGCACTGATGTCAGAAGTGCTTTGCCTGGATATCTACTACCCCTCCACGAAAGGCATCAGATAGTTGACCAACCTATCTGCCCGTATTGGCGAGTGCTCGATTGAATGCTGACACTGCCCTTCAAGCTCGATGTCAGTTAATTGAGACTCACATAGCTCTCTCAGCAATACCCGGGATTCGGCAACCAGTTGATTCAACCGATCAAGCGTGAGCGCATAGCTCTCGTGCGCTGATGCTGCAGCGGTTGCCTTGTTAGTGGGGTGCACAACCACACGGTGACTTGAGTAGCCGGGGTAGTTTTGAACAAACCACTGTTCTGCGACCAGAAGCTGACCATGCTCCTCCTTGGTCAACGGATTTTTGTCCTGTTTGCGACTTTTTGCTTCCAGGATCAGAGCAGCCTTGTTGGGTAAAAGCCAAAGAACATCAGGCCCTTCCCCGCCGACATCATGGCGCTCTGTAGTAAGCCCTATCAAGCTACCAAGGTCTGCAAGCGCCTGCTCGAACTGATTGGCAGAAGCGTTGCCGTGTAACTTGGACACCACCTCCTCGAAGCGTTGAAGCAGGCCACGTCTGATCCGGTATCCACGGAGCTGAGCGGCAATCGCTGCGCCTTGTGCACCGGGAGACTGCAGGGGGCGGTAGGGAGGAGAAGTGCGCGGGCGTAAAAGGTTACGGTTAGCGGAAAATGCCGATCGTTGAAGCTCGTCACTGCGCTCGGCTTGTCCCCAGTTATCCGCGATACGGCCTGCCAATTGGTACAGCCAACCGCGCGTCTGGTCATCCACCGCGTCCTGAGAGCCCGCTACCTGATCCAGGCGCGCGATCGCCTTGTCATAAAAGCCATCGGCCCACAGATTGAAGGCCTTGCGTTCTGTTGAGGCCGTATTGAACCGCTTCGGATCTGGCGCCTCTGGCCCCACGTTCTCCGCGAGGGTAGCAGCATGGTACTCAATCCATCTGATGTCCCGATTGATGCTGAGCGCGATTGTATTGGTCAAATCGTTGACGTCACTGACTTCCTTGCTGACTGTCGACCCCATTTCGAGCTGTGCCCGAGTCGCGCTCGTGAGCAGCCTGAAGTTCGCGTCCTTGGCAATCCAGCCGGCTAAATCCGAGCCAAGAAGCAGTACTACGCAATGGTCACCCGCCCCACGTGCTCCGCGTCCGATCCCCTGCTCTATGCGCTGAGCGAGCATGCGACTGATGGTAGCTCCACCGTAGAGGATCGCAGCACGTAAAAGCTCATAATCAGACGTGCCGGAGGGAAGCCCTTCCATCACCAGGACTCTGCAAGAGTCACCTGGTAGATCGATTCCATCGTAACGGTTGGCAAATACGAACGGCCCATTGGTTCTACGCGATTGCAACGCCTCGATCGCATTCTCCACCTGGTCTGAGCCTTCGGCGAACTGCGCAGTGTCAGTCCATGCCTGCGCGGCATAGTTGGCATGCACCAACGCAACAGCCCCCAGGTTCATCCCAGCCACTTGCTTAAGAGTTGACTTAGCGACCTGTTGCGGGTCGAAATCGAACGGCATCAGACTAGGGATCAGGATCATCCGCTCACTGATCCCCGCGAGAGACCTAGAGGTTAAAGCGTTGTTCACAAGCTGAGGATCGGCGTCGAATGTGCGGACAATTTCGCTATCGTCAGCGATGGTTGCCGACATATAGATACGCCGAGGGGCATCAGCAAATGTGGGGAAATTGTTGACCTGGGGCAGAACGCTCGTAATGGTGAAGGCTTTGCTACTGATCAGCGCATGGCACAGATGCAGATTGTCTCGCAGCAATGGCCAAGCAAAGGGAACGTTCACACCGTCGCCTCGCAACATTCCTCTTACGGTATCCAACTGCTCATTCCAGGCCCAATAAGGCACTTCCACGACGCCGTTATTCAGCCCTGAAACGGTATCGTCAAAGGTGCCTAGTCGATCGATGTCTCGAAAAGCATTGCGGAACAAGGTGCACAACGCCTTATACGTTTCGTTGTCATCCTTAGAGGAAACCTCAAGGGTGAACGACTCGCGCACCACAGAGAATGCTACGTGGGCGTCATCGAGGATGATTGCACCCACTCTGATGGGCATTTTTTGCCCACGAACCCCAAACTTGCTATGGCCGTTGAACAAGGCTTTGTACGAGGCGACCATGACAGCCTTGCCGTTCACAAAGTCGTCGTGCAGGGGCTGACCTCGGGTATATGGGACAGCGAGAATCCCCAGCGATTTCGCTTTCTCCAAGGTCTGTTTGACTAACTGTGTGGTCGGAGCCAGATACAGAACGGGCTCTTTGAGGTCATTCAGGGTCGACTGAGCAATCAGCAGACCAACCAGAGTCTTCCCGCCCCCAGTGTGGAGTTTGACCACCGTGTCACGCTCATCCTTTCGCTCGAACCATGCCTCCAGCACCTCAGCTTGACTGGTGTACAGATCATTGATGCCCTGAGGCTTGGGCATGCGCCT
This sequence comes from Pseudomonas sp. B21-059, assembly GCF_026016285.1. NCBI lineage: Bacteria > Pseudomonadati > Pseudomonadota > Gammaproteobacteria > Pseudomonadales > Pseudomonadaceae > Pseudomonas > Pseudomonas sp. B21-059. Next base: position 3,726,462 of record NZ_CP087201.1, read on the forward strand.
GAAGATTTCAAGGGGATCTATCGGTGCCGGTCGCTGAGACTGCGATCTGAGTTTGTTGAAGTCCACCATCCTTGTTTACCTCGCAGTCTTCGTTGAGCTTCAGTCGCTCATGATCATTGGGTTGAATCTCATCATTAGCGATTACTTGTTCTGCTCTGCCATGCTGGAAACCCGCGATCCAGCCACGGGACTATTCCCAGCATGGGCTACCAAAGCGCTCGCCGCATGACGGGCGCAGTTGCTGCCTGTCAAATAGTGTCTGGCCGCCTAGGCCAATTTCGAGGAATCAGAGCATCCTCTGACTTCTTGTTCCATCGCATACGAGTGGCCTTGACGTACCGGGGGTCGTCACCGAAGAACGCGTGCTCAATCAGCAACACCTGTAGACCCTTTTGAGCAGCTGTCTCATCAAAAAGGAAGTCGAGGTGCCGGCGCATGGCTGATACTTCTTCGTTCTCCTCGATGGTCGACTCGTCTTCCCCTCGTTGCGGGTAATAGGGCCGACTGATCTGGTCAAACGCGAGAAAGGCAGGTACCGGGGCGTTGATCTCTCCCAGGTACTTCTGCATCGCGAAAGACAGGGCAACGTGAATAGCCAGATAGTTTTCGTCCGACCCGGCGTCATGCAGCCGCAACACAGCCCTGGAGCCTTGCTCGATGATCGCGACATCTGGTGGTCTGGAGGAAAACTGAAGGTCTGCCCCGATACAGGGGGCCACCGTAGGCAACTGGCCGAACGCCTCCGACAGGTATTCGGACACTTTGCGCTCGGCAAACCGCAGCAGTTTTTCCTTGGCTTCGGTGTCGATTTGCCCTTCCAAGCTCTGGATTTGGTCTTTCAGGACACCCAGGTCTGACCCAGGCTGCGGCGTAGTCGGATTCATCTCCAGAAATTGTGAAACCTTGCCCTGCAGGTTCGCATGGTACTCGGCCAAGGTGTTCAGCTGCTTGGCCTCCTCACTCTGCCGAATCCAAGTCTTGATGCGCTCATCAACCTCACTCAGTTGGCGGTTCAGGCGATCAATTTCCATGCCCAACGAGTCTTGGTGCTCGATCAGTCGAGGACGCACGTTCTCAACCGCGACACTCTCCGACCGAATGACGGCCATGGAGTGGCGGATAGCCTCGGAAATTGCAGCACCACGCTCAGTCGGACTGTCACACACCGGGCACGTGTCTGCTGTCGGCTTGAGATGCTCCGCAATTTTCAACTTTTCATATTGGCGTCGTACCGTTCCCTCGAACCCCACCATGTCCTGTAGAGCTGAGCTGGTCGCACGTGATTGCCTTTTCGTTTTTTCGAGGGTGCTCAGCAAACTACGACGAGTGTCGTATAACTTGCCGAGTTCACTCTCATTCGGGTTCGAACCGGTTCTGCTGGCAGAGCGCTGAACACGTTTGAGGACGCCCTCCAATTCTTTTTCGGAGGACTCCTGGGATGGCGTGTCGCACAGGCCACTTCGGCTTGCATCATGCAGCAAACGCAAGGCGTGTTTTTTGTAGTCGCTGCCGGCTGTATGGCGAACCCGTTGCTGCCGCTCCTCTCGCTCAAGCTGCTTGCGAAGGTCACGCAGACGCCGTTCCTGGAGCACCGAGTCTTCGCTCACAACACGAAGGAAGTAGGGCATCGTTTCGACGATGGCCGGGGCTTCATCAGCCTGATCTAGCCCATGCAGCAGGGCAGTTTCGTTATAGATGACATCCTTGGGCACGAACATGTAAGCCGTCGCGTGACGTACCGTGGGACGCCATTTACGGGCGGTTTTGTCATCGGAAGCATCGGGCACACCAGCAATCCCAAAGGCGCGCTCGATGAAGCCTTTTGCTGCCTCAAGTGTCGTTAAGCCTTGAAGCTGCTCGACATGGCTTGGGATTGGCAGATTCCGCCCGTTGCTCACGTACATTTTAGTGCTGGTGGCCTGCCCCACAGGCGGGACTATCCGCGCAGTAATCATCTGCGCATCTCCGAGCACCCATTTCACCCCCACCGCGAGACTATGTCGTTTCACGTGCGCTGCCAGCTCGCACTTGCTGGAGCCAAGGCAGTAATCGATAGTCTTGATCAGGGTCGATTTACCCGTACCGGATGCACCGGTGAAGATGTTCACTTCTCCCAATTTCAGCGGAAGGTCGCGTACCCGACCACCTTCGCCGATGAAAAAAATATTTGAGATATTCCAGCGGCTCATAGCTCCAGCCCCATCATGTCGAATACTGTCCGTGTAGTACCCGCCGAGGCAAACCAGTAACCCAAGCGGTGAATTTTCTTGAAGATTTGTTGAGTGTCCTCACTCAATTGCGCGATGAGATGTCTAGGCATTGAGGACGCCCCTTGGATTACATCGCCTTCGGGGTTGAGCGCTAACAACTGGCTGAAGCAGGCGAATTGGATTGCTTCGGTCACAATCTCCAATGAGCCGTTAATCCTGTCCGCGAGCCGGATCTGAATGACTGGGCTACGGTGCAGCCACTCCAACAGGCCTGTGCTTCGGTTGGTACGATCAAAGGTCGAAGCCAGGTCACCCGAGAGTGCTATCGGCAGAGCCGCGTAGCACAACGTGATGTCAGGAGCGCTGGTTCCAAACGACAAGTACCCTGCTACGAAATGGGTCAGTAATGCGGCGCAATATGCCGGGTTAGTTTCGGCATAGATATCGTGTGTGATGACCATTCCCTATTCCTTCAGAAGCTTCAGGTACTGGGCGTGCCACCCCACCTTCAGATCGATGGCCAATAGCTGATATGTTCCTCGCACATAGTAGTGACCGCTCCAGCTTGATGAGATCGGCTCGACTTCTTTAGGCGCAGAATCGTGAGTCCAGCGCAAGACATCCAGCCCCATGCATGCAATCTCTTCGGAGCTGCACGCTTCGCAATCTTCGACCATCCGGGTGTGAATATCCGACCAGGACTCCTGGAGCTTGGCGTCGTACGAGGCGATCTTTGAGCGCAGCTGAGGCTTTTCGAGAATCCATTTTGCTCGCTGGTTTACCGCCCGCCATTGCTCGCGAACGGCTTTGCTGATGTCCGAGGGCTTGCCGCCGACCAAAGCGATCTGACGGTAAAGCATGCTGTCAGCCTCATAGTCGTCCGGATGGTTCACCATATCGAAGTCAGCGGTCAGCCTATCCTCGTCCAACTGCGGGATAATCGAAGAGAGGGTGTGCTCCACTTCACTGCGGTAAATGACCCGATCGCGTTTACCACACAACGTGTAGACCACTTGCAGATCCCACCATGCAAGGAGGCTCTCAGCCGCGCGTAGACGGTGCTCTTTGGGCAATAAATGCATGTGTCGGGATAAGTCAGCAGGAATTTCACTGACCGTGACTTCATCAGGCTTTATAAAGATTCGTTTGAACAGACTGGATCTGATGGTCGGGTCAAGCGCGAGGAAGGCCTCACAGCCTTTGGCACGAGCAGCATGGCGAAGGCTGACGTTGTTTGCTCTGTCGTCAGCGCGCTCTGCGACAACTCTCTCCGCCTCCTCAAGCATTGCCTTGAGTAAGGGCTCTCGATCAGTTTCCTTGTCGCACAGTGCCATCAACGGAGAGCCGTCGGGGACTGGGCCCACTGCGACGAGGTGGAACCTCGTATCAGCGAGCGACACTAGCGGAATGGCGTCGATCCATACCTTGATGGTCTTCCATAGCGCCACACATGCGAGGGTGACTGGAGGCGGGTTTTCCTGGATGGAGTGCTTGAGCTGGTACAGCAAGGACTGTCCATTGGCCTTGATTTCAATGTCATCAAGCCGCTCAATGGCCACAGCAGCATCATCTGTTCTCAGCTGTACCAACATCAGTAGCGCATACTGGCTCTGATAGTAAAACCCCAGCGCAGCCGCCGATGCGTCATGAACAGTGTTCGAATCTGCCCCATCCATTCTCGACCACAAGCCTCCCTGGTACTGTATGCGATCCAATAAAAAATCACAGAATGATACCAGAGTGCCATCCCTCAAGCTTGCTTCAGGTGGCTAAGCACTGCCTCAAACTACGCTAAAGCCCAAATCAGCAACCAGTGAACCGCCCCCGGCTTTGTAGGCGCCCCCAAATCTCAAAATAGAACCTTGGAGAATGTCCGCTCCTGGCCGGTTCCTGCCCTACGTGAAGGGCAGCTTTGGGAGACTCTGTACAAAAACCCGGAACTCCAATCATGCACCCTCGTTAGCTCAGTTTTTGTAGAGCCCCTACTCCTCCACGAGAAGGAATTCTGCAATTGCAAAACGTTACGAGTTCTCGGATGAGACCTGGTACAGGGTTGCCGATCTCTTCAAACCCCAAAGTGGGCCATACACGCGCCCGTAGCGCAGGTCGACGACCACTGTCTTGATGTGCCTGTTCGTGGAATCTGCTCTCGCCAGTGGCCCACTCCTACCCTGCCGGCCCCATCTCGACCGCTACACAACGCCCTTTAGTTCGCACCTTCTCCACCAGTCGCGCTCTGTTGACGAACACATTGATTTCGCAACTGCCTGAGTGCTGCACGTCTTCCCAGTATTCTGCGTGCACAAGTTGCCCGTTCTGCGGCCCCGTATAAGTACCCGCTGCTTCACGTGAAACATAGCTACTGTCACGTACATATCTGAGCACGACCATATCTTCCTTCGGCGCCACCATGATCTGCCTTGGCACGCCGAAGAAGTCGATCAGTTCGCCCACCGGGCGATCTTTCCAGGCACTGCTGGCCGACAATGATGCGCAGCCACTGAGCAAGGTGGCGAGCAGGGCCAACATAAACAATCGGTTCATAAGGTCTTCTCCCTGAAGGCCGCGTTACTTGGCAGACATCTGCGCGAACCCTTCATCTATCTTCTGCATGATGGCCGCCTTGGCCGCCTCGCGGTTCAATATCTCGAAGAACTGCGGCCCTGCCTTGCTCATTTGCGACGCAGACATCACACCCAAGTGCTCCATCTTCTTGGCTTGGCGTTCAGTCGGCTTACAGACAAAGTCACGGCTTTGTGCCAGCCAGGCGTCAGGTTTGCTCTGCCATTGGCTGGAATACTTCGCATTGCGAAATTCATTGAACACGCTGTGGAAATCCGCCGCATCCATGATGCGCACGCGGTTCTTCGCACAATCGATTTCGACATCGTAAGAGGTGAAGTTGGGTTTGCCGGGCTCTTCGTAAAGTTGATAGACACCCAATGATTTCGCGCCACCTGGACGATTGATGATGTGAGTGGGGTCGCCGTCGGCGATGAACACCTGATTCTTGCCCAAGGCACCCTGGTAGTGAACGACCCAGAAGTCGCCCTTCAGCACTTCGCTCGCCTGGGCAGCGAGGGCACTACACAGTAATGCGGCAGGCAAAAGCTGCCTTGTAAAAGCGATCATGGGGGCGGTCCTTTGCCGTTGTTTTTGAAGGCAATAGCTTCGCACCCTGAACATGTAGCAAAGGGCTATCTAGCACATCCGTCCTATGTCTTTGACGAGAACAGCGGTCGCAAGCCCCCCATGGAGCAAGCCTGCGGAACCCTCGCTGCGCCGCCAGGTGGGCCATTGCGTTGGCCATGGTGGCCGAGGAACGTCCGCAAGTGGCCGCGAGCATTTTCGCGGACAAAAACAAGCGAAGTGCAATCTGCCAGACCGTCTTACTTTTTAAATTCCACCCTATATATGTTCCAGGTACTCCAAGAGAACCTCTCCGCCGATGTAAGGGCCGTCATCACTGCAATCCATTGCCGGCTCGTCAAAATCAATCCATACACAGGTAATAATCCTGTCTTTTCCAGCCATAGTTCGTTGAGTACTAGAGAGCGCCACTTCACCACCCAAGGCTTCCTTCACATATTCTGGGGGTAACGAAACCACTCCAACCCCGCCATTCGGCCACCACACGTGGGGCTTAACTTTTACCCTGTCACCGTCATTGAATTTCATTTATTTACTGACCCGTTCTCAAACCGCCAAGCCCCATATTGCAATCCTACAAAACTTACAGACGCGTCTGACTTGTCCCTTCCGGGACCCAACGCCCATAGTCTCTCTCGGTTCGCCAACCCGCGTTTCGAGCGCATCTCGCGCACCGAAAAAATGCTGACGACACCAACCGGCAGCACATCACCAAGATCGCTGAAATGACTCTGCGCGACGGTCGCAACTTGCGATTTTGTATCCGAACGACAAGGCCGGGCTTGATCGTTGCCTGCGGATTTTGAGGATGGCACGCCCGAAAGGATTCGCAGACCTGCAAAAGCTTTTCGGTACGCAAGGGATCGACTTGTTCAAACCGAGAGCCGCAGCGAACTGGGTCGTGATCGACGTAGGCGGCAACAATCTCAGGGTGATCGGCGGCGTCAACTACACCCGACAGAAGTTTTACGTCAAACACATCTACACACATGCCGACTACGACCTTGCCAACGCCTGGTATGCAAGAAACCAAGGGGTAAAACGATGAGCCAAGCCCGAAACGAACTTCAAACCGTGATCGCAACGCTTGGCGAACTGCACGCGGTACTGGAGCGCCTGCGTGGTGAGTTTGTGCACGGCATCAAGACCCCCGCCGACTATGAGCGTGCGACCGACCTGCTCGATGAACTCACTGACGGGCGCGAGCTGAGCAAGGTCGAAGAGAAAGTTCTTGTCGAACTTGAGGATGAAATCCTGGCCTACCATCGCCACTCCGAGCAGTTTCGCGAATCGAACGCCGCATTTGAGGCGACCTGCACCCCCGTGCAGTTGATCAAGGATCTAATGGAAACGCTCGGGCTCACGGGCTCTGACCTCCCTGAAATTGGCGATAAAACAGCGGTATCCAAGGTACTCAGTGGAGATCGCCCCATCAGTCACAAGATGGCATACGCGCTGGCAGAGCGATTTTCGATGGAGCCTAGGGCGTTCGTATCGGCCGCTTCGGGAAAGGCGCCGCCACTCGAAACCGTTCGGACGAAGGCCAAGAAAACGCCAGCCCATCACCGCGTTCGCAACATCTCCAGGAACTTACGCCCAGAGCAAAGTGCCGATACCGGCGAGTCCAAACGGGTAGCTTCCAAAAGCCGCAGACACTTAGGCAAAGCTCCGACCAAGTGATAGGGCGTTTCCATGCTGCCTTTCTGAGCATCAGTTCAATAGCGCCGTATCGCCCTACCCCAACTGCAAAAAGAACCGACCAATCCCCGCGCCTGTCCTCTCTGAAAAGTCCTCATCCAGAAACAGATACCCCATGCCATCCGAAAGCACGCCTTTGTGCTCAGGCAGCGCTCTATCCAGATCGCCCCCATAAATGGAAATCCTTCTGCGCCCTGTCCCCGATAAAACAGGCGACTGTAGCCAGGCGTCCACGCCATCCAACTTCGAGGCCAGGTTTTCATCATCGTCCACGTCGGCGTTCACCCCCAGCCGCACCGTCCCGCGATCTGAAATCGGCTGAGCCGCCTCATTCCGCTCGGAACCGGCTCGAACGTAGCCCATGACAACTGCTTGCGAACGACCGTCAATGGCGCGCAGCTTTCGATAGTGAGCCACTTCACCCGGCTGGTAAGGCATAAAAACCGAAACCCAATAATTCCTGTCGATCAAGGCTCCTGAAAACCAGCTTCCTGGCAAGGCCATGAGGTGTGTCAGCGGCACTCCATCAGGCGAACAGGGCCAAGCCAGATCAGTGGGCAGGCAGGCCCCAGCACCGACATAAGCATCTTTTTTCTCAGGTACTTCACAGGTAAACGTCAGCTCATCAAACATCCGTATCGTTCCGATCAGTCATGGGCGCAGCATCCGTTAACTGCCGCTCGCCACTATACATCGGACACAGTACAGTCCCTTCTCGGCTTCTCTGACGATTGCAAATCATGGATGACACTCACTTCACTCCCGAACAACTGGCCAATAGAACCGGCACAGCCGTCGTGGACCATCAGACGCCAATCCCCATGAAGTTCACCTCAGCCGACCAACTCATCGACCCAAAAACCATCGGCTATCGCAGCCTGGGCTTCGGCGAGGCACTGACGATCCCAGCAACGCCCTATGAACTGCGCATCCACCACCACGATCTGCCGCAGTGTTTTCTTGACTGCGCCGACACCTTTGCCGCCGAATGCAAAACCGACGATATCGACCAGGGTTTTGTCGACATTCCGGAGCTTGCACAGCTGGGCTACCCAAGCTTCAGGGCGCTCTTGCAAGGCCATCCCGATCTGGCGGCGCGCCTGGTGCAGGACTACCTGTATTTCGAGTTGTTGTTTTCGCTGTTCCCGCATTCAAGCGGCCTTAATGTCGTGATCAACAGCATCACCCGCGTCAGCTCAAAAGAAGGCGTCATGCTGCTGACGGGCGAGACCTACGCTGCCAAACAGTCATGAAAAAGCCCTGGCCTCAAGATCGATACCGGGAATCAGGCCGATGATGTCAAACAACGCATCACTATCGAGCGCGGTCCGAGCCCTCTGCCTGGCGGCTTGATGCGCCTTCAAGGCGATGGAAGATCCATCGCCTCAAACAGTGCAACCTCAAGTACCGAGAACATCAACAATCGGTGTGTACTGCGGACTATTCTCAACAGCGATTTATCGCACCTTTTTGGTGCGCCCGCACCTTTATTGTTCGCAAAAAAAAATGATGACACGTTAACTAAGACTGGATACTCTCCCGTCCAAGAGAAAGGAATCTCGTTGTACTAGTACACCCCTATTGGTATCGGACAAGGATGTGACATACATGTCTTCCCTAATTACCTCGCCTGCCACTCTCTACGAAACCGTCGGTGACGGCGTAGAGTCGAGTAATGCCTCATGGAGTTTCGGAGGCAGTACCCCGCAACACTTTGACTCCCATGTTTCGAAGTCCGTACCTAAATATAAGGACGGGCATAACATCGTGCTGTCGCTCAGCGACTTTTTTGTAAAGAGTGATAGCACCTGCTACGAACTGGGTAGTTCCACCGGCACCCTCACTCGGCAACTTGCACAGCGCCACTGCGCCTCGGTGAAGTGGGTGGGCATTGATGTGGAAGAGGCCATGACGCGCAAGGCGAATGAGCTCTTGAGCGCGTCGCCGCAGCACAACGTCAGCTTCGTTACCGACGATATCCTGACCTTTCCCTATGAAAAAAGTGATCTGATAGTTGCTTATTACACTATTCAGTTCGTGCACCCGCGCATTCGCCAAGCCTTGTTCGATCGTATCTACGAGAGCTTGAACTGGGGCGGTGCTTTTATCATGTTTGAAAAAGTACGCGGCCCAGACGCACGCTTTCAAGACATCCTCAGCAGCCTGTATGTAGATTATAAGCGCGACCAAGGTTATAACGCCGAGGAAATCCTGGCGAAGACCAGAAGTTTGAAAGGTGTACTTGAACCTTTTTCCACAGCCGGCAATATCGACATGTTATCCCGCGCCGGCTTCAAGGATATAACCAGTATTTTCAAATATATTTGCTTTGAAGGCTTCTTCTGCATTAAGTGAATGGAGCTTCATTGTGAGTACAACTATAGAACAACAGTATTTGCAACTATTGCAAATGCCTGAAACCTTTCGTGCGCAGAAAATTGATTGTGAACTTTGCAACTCCAAAGATCATCGGGTTTTGCTGGAAAGTGTCCAGGGGCCCGGTGACCAGGCGGTGGCATTGCCAGTGCTCGGCTGCCAGGATTGTGGGCACATTTTCCAGCAATACCGCTTCGACGAAGCCTTCTACAGCGCTTACTACGACAAGTTCTACCGCCTGAGTTTGTTCGGCAATACGGAGCCGGAGCGCGCCTTCTTTCTGGACCAGGTACGCCGCGGCGAACACCTGTATCAGTACCTGCAAGATGTGCTTCCCGCCAAAGGCAAAATGCTTGACGTCGGTTGCTCCGCCGGCGGCCTGATGATTCCTTTTGCCAAGCGCGGCTGGACAGTCAGAGGCAATGACCCCGACCGGGCCTACGTCGAATACGGCAAGAATATCGGCCTGGACATCGACCTGGTGGGCGCCGAACACATGAGCCCCACGGGTGATTACAACCTGATCATCATCAATGGTTCGCTGGAGCATGTTCATGACGTCAACCAGGTCATGCAGCTTTGCCGGCAGGCCAGTGCCGAGGACGGATTGCTGCTGATTGAAGGTCGCGCGTTGGGTTATGGCATCAAACAAGGGTTTCTAACCCATAACCATCGCCGCTACTTGAGTGCCAGCAGTATCGAGCACCTGATGTACCGGCATGGTTGGGAGCCGATCCAGACCACCCATGAGCCCGTGTGCGGGCCGACCCGACCGGGGGCGGTGTTTGTACTGGGGCGAGCCTGTGCCCAGCCTGCCACCGAGCACCTCGATAGCATCAAGGCTCAGGGCCGCAAGGCACTGCAGGAGTCCTACATGCCAAGCCTGCACTCGATGCGACCCCGCACATGAGTGCCTCGGCCTATGCCCTCGAAAAGTCGAGTGCCCGCGTCCATTCCTGTTTCAGGGATGATCTGGTCGTGACACCACCGCCAGCAGACGCGGTCACCCGGCGCTACAACCTCTACGACCCCCATAGTGATATCGGTTTTGAACTGGGCCAGGCCGAGTACTCACTTGCCTTGCTGTTCGATGGCCAGCGAAACCTGCAAGCGATTGTCGACGCCGCCCTGGCGCAGCATCGAATCAAGGTCAGCCCTGAGAAGCTTGCGCAGTTCGAGCGCAAACTGCTCAACCTGAAACTGCTGAGCAGCGAGCAAACGGATCATAAAAAGGACCTGCGCGATCCCGCCACGGGCATAACCTATGGCCCGCTGAAAGAGCATTTGCTGATTAACCTGGTTAAAACCAACCCGCAGCCATTGCTTGATCATCTTTACCGGTTGGCGCCCTGGTGCTGCCGCGCGGCATTCATTTTGCCGCTGCTGGCCTTGTCCCTGTTGAGCTTCGTGTACCTGGGCGCGCACTTGGACAGCTTCATGGCCGATGTCAGCGCCACCTATATCCAGAGTTACCGCTGGCTGCTCTGGCACTTCCCGGTGATCTTGACCTCCATCGCCCTTCACGAACTGGGGCACGCGATGGCCTGTCGTCACTATGGGGTCAAGGTCAACGATTTCGGGATCGGCATCTACTTGTTGCTCGCCACCGGTTGGGTACGTCCGGTGCAGACGCAATGGTCGCAGCTACCGCTGAACCAACGGGTGATCACCATTCTGGCAGGCCCCTTGCTCAGCCTTCTGTATGCGGGAGTGGGCATTGCCCTGTGGGCGATGTTCCGTGACACCCAAGGGGTTTTACCCGCCCTTTTCGTGGTGATGATCGTGGCTTCGTGCATTTCCCTCATCCCCACCCTGCTGCCCATCTTCAATGGCGACACCTACCTGGCGATTACCGAAGTGCTGGGGCAACCGCGCCTGCGCCAGCGTGCTTTCAACTATGTAAAGCGCCATTGGCGCAGCGCGCCGCAGGAAAGCCTTTCCCCTGCATTGCGCAGGCTCTACTGGAGCACATTCCTGTTGACCTGCCTGGGCTGGGTCATCGCCTGGAGCTTCATCGCAGCCACCCTGATTCGCCTTTTCAACCACCCATAAGGACAGTGTCATGACTCAACCTACAGTGACTCCGGCTATTGCCACCATGGATGAACCCACCACCACAACCGCCCCGGCCGACGTCGCGCCGCAAGCCCTTACCGATGCACCGTTCGAGGAGTTCGACCTCGACGATATCGAAATCATCGAAAGCAAAGTTTTCGCCTGATCGCTCCGGGCTTCCTCGGCTTGACGTCGAGGGAGCCTCCCCTTCCTCAAACTGGGCAACCACATGGCTCACTTCGTTAAGCCCGAACCGATTGGTGTGGGTATCCAGTACAACCCCGAGATCCTCGACTGGTTTCCATTTGAGGACATCGAAGTCGATGTGCTGGAAATACTGCTCGACAACATCATGGCCCCTATGGATGGCCCGCAGATCATCAAGCCCGCGGCCCAGGCGATGATCAATCGGCTGGCTGAGAAATTCACCTTGCTGGCGCATTCCAACTACGGTTGCGACTTTGGTTTCAGCCCGCTTGAAGAAACCGCCGCTGTGCAACGCCATGTGCCCCTGGCCAAGATGCTGAACAGCCCATGGGTCGCCAACCATTGTTTTTATGGCGACAACTCCTGGCTGGATATCTGGAGCAGCCCGCTGCAGTTTTCCAATGCAGAGGTTCTGCGCTGCGCCGAACGCGCGAAGGCTTTGCAGGCACATTATGGGATGCCACTGGCCCATGAAAACGCCGCTTATTACTTGCAATGCCCGGGTGCAGAAATGCGCGAAGCCGAGTTCCTGGCCCGTCTCGTGCAGCAGTCCGGCACCTTCTTGCACCTGGACTTGCACAACATCTACACCAACCACCTGAACCTGAAAAACTTCGACTTGCGCGACTACCTCGACACCTTGCCGTTGGACAAGGTGATCTCTGTACATCTGGCAGGTGGCAGCTGGCATGAGGGGCTCTACCACGACTGGCATGACTCGTGTGTGCCCGAACCTGTTTGGGATCTGTACCAGGAACTCATGTCCCGCTGCCAACCCTCGGCGATCATCCTCGAATACCAGGGGCAGGCTCACCACGCACTGACACGCGTGATGGACGCCAACGACGAACACATGATCGTCACCGATGTGCGGCGCGCACAGAACATCTGGAATCACTACACAAAAGCGGCACAGGAGCTGACGCATGGATGCTGAGCAGGTCTGGAAGCTGTGGCGACGCCTGCTACGCGATGAAACACTGCAGCAGCAGTTGTTCGAAGCTCAAGGCGCGACTCAATGGCTGGAACACTTTCCTGATAACGAGCGGGTGATTCTGCAGGCCTATGGCAGTCAGTTTGAAAGAGTGAAATGGTTCGTCGAAAACTATCAGTTCCGCTTGGTCAATTCCTTTATCAATGCGCTGGAAACCGGCGCGCCATTGACGCTGCGCGCGCTGCTCAACATCGACCTGGACCTGCCGGCACTGTCCAAGGCATTCCTGCGCCAACAAGAGTGGTTCGACTACGGGCCAAGAGTGTATGGCTATTGCGATGCGGCATTGGGCTTTCTGCTCGAGCGCCAGGAACTCGCCGACTACCCGCAGATTCGCGACCTGATGGGCCTTGAGCGCGAATCTGTGCGCCTCTACATCGGGCTGGTGGAAACCAGTGCCGCAGTGCCGGGCACTTATCAACGCACCGACGGTGCACGCATTTACCAGAGCCGCTATGCGCTGTCGCACTGGTTGCGTGATAAAAGCCTGCTCGGGCGTAGCAGACCGGAGGAAGCCAGCGAGCACATCTTGGTGTATTTGCCCACCCCTGAGGCGCGCCACAAATTCACCCTGATCAGCCCGCGCGCTGCGTACCTCTATCACTGCCTGGAGCAACCGCAGTCACTCGCAAGCTTGATGCAGATACTGGGTTCCAGCGCCGCACAACCCAGCGGCGAAGACTTGGCACTGCTCGACAAGCTGCATCGACTCAACGCCATCAGGATGCCGGCCTAGACCATGGAAAGCTCACAGTACTTCTGGCTGCGCTCGACCGGCTTCCCCATTCATCACTTGACGGATCTGGGCCGATTCGCCGACCTGCCGGCGTGCCGCGCCTTCGAGCAAGACTTCCGCTCCTTGCAGGCGCTGAAGGCGACGCTACTTGAAAAGGCCAACGCGCATTCGCCCCAGGCCTGCCGCAAATTCATCCGCAAACTCAACGAGAACCAGGCCCTGCAACCCACCGATCTGCCAGAAGTACTGCGCGAACCTCTCGGTGAGGCTTTGCAACACTGGAATGCTTTGCTGGCGCGAACGTCAGCGCCTGAAGAAGCCGCCCGGGAATATGACGCCTATCTGGAGAGCGCCCGCCAAGGGCTGATCGACTTCCTGGATGACGAGGCGGTGGCCGAGGCCTTGTTCATCTCCAACCCGTCGGCGTTGACACGCATCCGTGAGCTGATCAGGGATCGGCACAGCAGGAACGACACCCGCAAAAAGCAGAAGCTGCGCTTGGGCTGGAGTTACGCGCAACGTTTCTGCGCCAAGAACGATACCTCCAGTTTTTTCGGACCTTTGGCCTGGGGCCGGTTCGATACCCGGCAGACGGCCAATGTGCATCTGACCCAGGATGACACGGCGTGGATCAAGGATCGCCACACCTTCTTCGAGAATTGGGTGGTACAGCGGTTGGTCGAACAGATCAACCAGCAATGCCCAGACACCGACCTTATGCCCTTGCAGCTCAATACCGGTTGCTACCTGCACGAACAGACCCTGTTCATGCCGATTGGCAAAAGCCAGCGCCTCAACCCGCAAACCGCCCAGGTACTGCAGTACATCAGCGAGCAGCAGGATCGAGCCGCCACTTATGCGGGGATATTGAACAACTGTCCGCAAGACGCGGCTGGCACATTGCGCGATCTGCTGGAGCACCTGGTGAGCAAACGTATCGTGCGCCGAGGCTGGCAAATGTCGCCCCGTGAGCGTCACCCCATCGTGCAGCTGCAACGCTGTTTGGCCAACGCGGGGGTATCCGACCCGTTCAACCAGCTCTGGCAATCGCGCCTTGAAGCGCTGGAGGGCTTGCGCCGTGACTATGCCCACGGCGACCTGATGCGTCGGACCGAATGCCTTGAGCGCTTGAACCAACTGCTTGGCGAGGCCGGGGTCGACCTCAGCCGAGAAACCGGCGCCATGTATGTTGGGCGTTACCCGCTGTACGAAGATTGTTCGAGAAACATGAACATCAGCCTTGGGCAAGCCATGCTCGACCAAGTCAACCAAGAACTGGCGCCGCTGATGCGCATCAATCAGTGGCTGATCAAAGCCATCGCGCACCAGCTCAATCAGGCCTTCATTGAGGTCTGGGAGCAGCGCCAGGTGGCCAACCCCGGCAAACCGGTTGATTTTCTCGACCTGCTCAACACCCTTGCCCCTCTGTTGCCTGCACTTGAAGCGCGCATCATCGGCGACCTCGATCAGTGCCTGGAAACCGCTTGGGCGCAACTGCTGCAGGACTTCCCGGGGCATGCCGAAGTGCGTCTGTGTGCTGCGGACGTCGAGCGCCTGATCAGCCTGCTGAACAGCCGTCTGGATGTCGAAGGCTTCGAGGTGTTCGGCAGCGACTTTCACTCTCCGGATATCCTGCTCTCCAGCGCGTCGGTCGAGGCTTTCAATCGCGGCGACTACGAAATCATCGTCGGTGAAGTGCACCCGGCAGTTCATACGCTGAGCCAGCCCGTTGCCGCCCCGTTCGGCCCCTTCAATACGCAGATAAACCAACAGGTGGAGGCGATTTTCCAACGCCCTCGCCTGGTACTGGCTGACTCGCCCGAGAGCTATCAGCGCTCCCACATCGACTGGCCATTGCAGCCCTCCTACCTGCAATTGGTGCTGCCGTCTGGCGGCGGTTGTGTCGCAGCGCACCAGCAGTTTGCCGCCGGCAGGGCAAAAGTGCTGCGGGTGAACGGTCGCCTGCAAGTGGTCGACGCCCTGGGTCAGTTCAGCGAAGACTTGCTGTGCGTGTATTCCACGCCCTTGCATCGGCTGGGCTTCGCCCTGGCCGGTAGCGCCGTGGCCAAACACGATCACCGCCGTATCTGGTTGGGCCGGACCCTCTACAAGCGCGCTTCCTGGCTATTTGCCCGCGATCGCCTGCCGGAACCGAAGGGCTCGATCGACGAGCTTGAACACACCCTGCAATGGCGTGCCTGGGCTGGCGCTCACGGTTTGCCCCGCTATGCCTTCGTCAAGATCGATACCGAACCCAAACCGCTGTTCCTCGACTTCGACAACCCTTTGTCCTTCGACGGCATCAGCAATGCGCTGAAGAACGCTGGCCACGTCAAGTTCTCGGAAATGCGACCGTGCCCCGATGAACTTTGGCTTGAAGAGGCACGGGGGCGTTTCTGCTGTGAAATACGCACAACCTTTTCCACATGCGAGGCTCTTGCGACATGAGTAAAGAAAATACAGCCTCTTGCGCCAAGGCCGACCAGGAAATAAAGCACACGTTTGTGTACCTGTTTTTGACCATATTCATTCCCTTTGGCCTCGGCCATTTCGTCTCGTACCTGTTTCGCACGGTCAACGCTTTGATCTATGTGGACCTGGAGCAGGAACTGCACCTGCCGGCCAGCAGCATGGGCCTGCTGACCGGCGTGTACTTTCTGACCTTCGCCGCGGCGCAGATTCCGCTCGGCGTCATGCTCGACCGCTACGGTCCGCGCAGCGTGCAGGCCCCCATGCTGTTGTTCGCGGTATTGGGCTCGCTGATTTTCAGCTTCTCCCATACTGAGCTGGGTCTGATCATCGGTCGCGGCCTGATCGGCCTGGGGGTTGCCGGTTCGCTGATGAGTGCGATCAAGGCGTGCACCATCTGGCTGCCGGTCGAGCGTCTGCCGCTGAGTACGGCGTGCCTGTTGTCGGTAGGTGGCCTGGGCGCCATGGCGTCCACCACGCCGCTGCATGAACTGCTCAAGTGGATCTCATGGCGTGAAGCGTTCTTGATTCTGGCGCTGTTGACTCTGTTCGTCAGCGCGGTCATTCACCTGAGCGTGCCGCGCACCTACAAACCCAAGCACACCACTCTGGCCGAAATGTCCAAGGCCGTGGGGACGCTTTACTCCTCGTGGGTATTCTGGCGACTGGCGTTGTACTCGGTGTTTGCCCATGCGATCTACATGTCGGTGCTGTCGCTGTGGATGGGACCGTGGCTACGCGATGTCGCCCAGCTCAGCGAGTCGAGCATGGCCAATACCTTGCTCTGGGGCACCGTGGCGATGGTGGCAGGTTCGCTGGCCTTCGGCTCGATCACCGACTACCTGCGCCGCTTTGGTGTGCAGCCGATCATGGTGTGCGGCGCCGGGGTTGCGATCTTCATCGTGTTTCAATCGCTGATGATCAGCGGACTGCCGGTGTCGCCGCTGCTGATTGCCATGGGGTTCAGCTTCTTCGGCACCTCCACCACCATGAACTACGCGATCGTAGCCCAGTCGGTATCGCCTGAACTGGCCGGGCGGGTCAGCTCGTCGTTCAACCTGGTGGTGTTCGTGCTGGCGTTCGCCTTGCAATGGTTGATGGGAGAGATCCTGAACCTGTGGCCGGCCAATGGACAAGGGCATCCGGTGGAGGCTTATCAGTGGTCGCTGGGGGTGATGATTGCGTTGCAGGTACCTGGGGTGTTGCTGTGGCTGAGTTTCAAACCGTGGCAACTGAAAACAGCGACGGCGCGGTAAACGCTGGCGGCCAGCTGGTCTTCGTTGACCACAGGTCCGTCAACCCGCCGCAAAAACCCGCCAGTTGCGCTGCGTATGAGCGAGCAAGGCATGCTCAGCATCGAATCACTGACAGCACAGGCAACCGCTGATCAACGGTTGATCGGGGTCGCTTTCAAGAAAGGTGACCCTGACTTCCACCCCCGTTCGCAGTGGCGTCAATTCGCACTGCCAATTGGCAGCGCCTCCTAGCCAACAGCTGCTTTTGTCGTCAAACCGACCTTCCCGATCCCAGGGAAACTTGACCTTGAGCCTCGCGCAGCGCCCATCAGTGCGCAGCGCTTCATCTTCCATGGCGATAACCAGCGCAGTCTGGCTGGGCACCTGCGGTTTCTCGTGAGCCAAAGGCGGACGATAGAGCGCATCCCCCGGCACAAGCATGAAGCGATTGCAGTAACCCGGATGCCGGTCATCGTCAGCCGGGTCGCCACTGGCGTACTCATTCAATACCTGTGGCTGTCTGCCTTCATGGATGACCCGAGTCAGAAGCCATGGCTCATTGCGCTCTTGGCCCGGCGGGCCGGGAATTTCCAGAACATGACCACTGGCTAACCCGGTTTGCTGACCTTGGCTTTCAAGCGGACGGTAAGCCGCGCGGCGGTGCTCACCGGCCTGCGGGGTGAGCTGCCTGGCGGGCTTGATCAGTCGCTCGTTGGCCCGCCTGTCGCCCTCGGGGGCGACAGCCGTGGCTTGCTCGATCCTGGGAAAAACCGCCTGATGATCGCCAAACACCAGCACATGACCTTGAGCACTGTGCTGGAAGTGAAAGTGAATCCCCTCCTCCTCACACAAGCGCTGGATGAAGTGCAAATCCGTTTCACCAAACTGGGTACAGCAATCACGCTCGGGGTAGGTCGAGTCCAACTCAAAGCGGTAGGCATCGCCCAGAATCCCGTGCTCTTCGAGAATCAGGGCAACGATGGCCGGCACCGAAAACTGCTGATAGATCCTCTGGTTGGTGCGGTGGCGCAAATAGGACAGGTGCGGAACCAGGGCCAGGTTGTAGCACTGGGTGTCCGCACATTGGGCGATGTGATAGATGCGCCCGTGAATGCCATTGCCGTGGCCATCGAAAGCCAGGAAGGCCTCCCTGTCGACGAGGCTTTGCAGTTCCAGGTCGGGTCGCTCACTCACACACTCCACCTTGAAAAAGTAAGGCTTGCTGATCGCCTCTTCCCCGGTGAATGCGAGCACTTGAACCTCATGCGCAAAACCGTCGATGGTCAAACAGAAGTGCGTTTGATTGGCTGGGCTGAACATCCACTGTGCTCCTCTTGGATCAGGTATTGAATGGACACAGGCGCATACCGCCATGCGGGAAAGTTAATTTCCCGCATGACGAATACATTTCAACGAATGTTTTAAATAATGAGCCCGCACTCGCTATAAAACGTGCATGGCGCAGGAGAGGAAGAGTCAAACCCGATCAGATACTGCTCTTCACCTTAGTCCAGACCCGCGTCCGGATGCGCTCCAACTTCAATGGCAGCGGTTCAAGCGGAACCAGTGTTGCGACGGTTGCCTTGTCTGGATATATCCATGGGTTATCGCGCAACTTCTGCTGGACAAACTCGGTGGCATCCTTATTGGCATTAGGATACAGCGTGTGATTTGACGTTTTGGCAATCACTTCCGGACGCATCATGTAATTGATAAACGCCAGGCCTTCTTTTGGGTGAGGGGCGTCTTTGAGCAGCACCAGGTTTTCCGACCAGACCAACGCGCCTTCGCGAGGCAGGCTGTAGCTGATCGTGCGTCCGGTATTGGCACTCTCGTTGGCAGCCTGCGCCGCCAGGGCACCATTGGCCCAACCCACCACGACACAGATATTGCCGCCCGCCAAGTCAGTATCAATTCTGGAGGAATCGAAATAAACGATATAAGGCCGGATCTTCAACAGCAGTTCCTGAGCCTTCTGGTAATCATCCGGGTTCTTGCTATTGCTGGGGAGCCCAAGGTAATTCAAGGCAATCGAAATGATCTCGCTGGGCGAATCAAGCATGGCCACACCGCAAGACTTGAGCTTGCTGATGTTCTCTTCCTTGAAGATCAAGTCCCAACTATCGACCGGCGCATGATCACCCAATGCCGCTTTGACTTTATCCACGTCATAGCCAATGCCGGTGGTGCCCCACAAATAAGGCACAGCGTAGCGATTGCCAGGGTCGTTGACCGCAAGTTGGGCCAGGATGGCCGGGTCGACGTGGGACAGGTTACTCAGTTGGGCAGGGTCCAGCGGCTGCAGCACCCCCGCCTCGATCAGGCTGGGCAACACATTGGAGGTCGCCACCACCACGTCATAGCCGGTGCGTCCGGCCATGACCTTGCTCTGCATGATCTCGGCGCTGTCGAAGGCATCCATGTGAATTCGGGTGCCCGTGGCCTGTTCGAACTCTTTTGGCGTTTCCGGAGCCAGCAGCCCGAACCAGTTGTACAGGTACATCCCTGGCTCTACTGCACCCGCGGATGTACTGATTCCGGCGCAGAGCAACGCGACCGAAAAAACGGTTCGCAAAGGTGATTTTCTCATGCAACATCCCTGTCTAGACGACGTGCCCTCATGGCTGTCGTAAACCTTGAAGGCGAATATACCGAGCCTTGGGCAATAGTAAATACCTACGATTACTTACCTTTTACCTACGACTCCCTAACCCTAAAGGGGTAGAAAATGCCACTCGACCTGCATAGCCTGGCTTGGCACCGCTCGATTGGAAAACTGATCATGCAGCTGAACCGTCCAGACTTCTGGAGTTCGCTTATTCGCACACTCAATGAATATGTGCAGATCGATAACTGGGTCGTGCTGATCTTCAGCAATCAACAAGTACAAGTGGTCAGCCTTCCCGAAGTAGCCGATGTGGAAGAGGTGGATGCGTTTATTCACCTGTATGTAAAGGGGCTATATCTGCTGGACCCCTTTTATATCGCCAATCGAGAAAACCCGCAGAGCGGTTTCTTTCACCTGCTGGATATTGCGCCGGAGTACTTTCGGGAAACCGAGTACTACCACAAGTACTTTGCGCAATACATTTCTGTCGATGAAGTGCAATACAACATCCAGCTCGATGCCGACAGAACCCTGTGCATCTCCATTGGCAGCGGCGTGCACTTCAATCAAGAACAGATCACGATGCTGGATCTGATCAAGCCGTGGGTCACTGCATTGATGCATCAGCGCATGTGCTTTGAAACGGATGTCGAGAAAAACCTCAGCGCCCCGCCGCAATGGCCCGAAACCATTAGCCAGCTAGGCACACAAATAACCACCCGCGAGAGCGATGTACTCAGGCTGTTGCTCAGTGGCTTTTCCAACAAGGAGATCGCTGGCAAACTTTCCCTCTCGGCAGAGACGATAAAGGTTCACCGTCGCAACATTTACGCCAAGCTGAACATCAAGTCGCAATCCGAACTCTTCGCTCGATTCTTCATGCCAAAACAGGATGTTCTCTCTTGACGCTATCGACCTCGATGACGATCCCTGCCGGGAAACCGTAAGCAAACCACTGCATAGCCTGGATGCCTCACGAACCCCGCATCCCATCAGCAACACCCTCCAAGCCCCTCTCAACACGGATGTCGAACACCCCATGTTTAAAGCCATTCTCTTCGGCCTGCTCTCCTGCGCCCTGATGCTGCCTGTTTTCGGGCTGGTCATTGCACAGTTTCTCCCGCCTGCGTTCGTTGCCCTTGGCGAACCGGGTTGGAAACAACAGCACAATCAACTGGTCAGCCTGCATAGCGTTCAATGGCTGACGGTGCTGAGCTGGGCCCTCATGGCAGGGCTGGGGGGATTTGTCAGCACCCGGACCCACGCGACCCGCTCCTTGCGTCCCGCCATCTGGGTCGGGGTCATCATTTTGTTGGTCTGGGGCGTTCCCGTGGGGATCTTCTCCTTGAGCCAGATAAGCTGGGTGCATATCAGCTGCTGCCTGGCCATCATGCCGGCGGTGCTGGCAGGTGGTGCGCTGGCGCGCAGAAAAGCTGAATCATTGACCTGAACATCAACCCTAGGCTCTGTACGAAAAGCCTTGATACTCGGTGATGCTGCGTTGAAAACGGTCTCGTGCGCGAGTCCGATCGGAATGCTCATTTACAACCCGTAAACTCCGCTTCCTCGACCGTTTTCGCCTTGCCTGACCTTCGTCTCAAAACTTTTCGTACAGAGCCTAAGCAGGGAGCACTTCGATGGATATGCAATTTCGCGGTAACGCAATGCCTGGCAACCCCGCTGCCGGCACCTGCGATGAGTACAGCCTGAGCGGCATTTCCAGCCTGGATGAGCTAATCGACGCCTACCGCCAGATCGCCGGCAACCACCCAGGCTTCAGGCCCCTCTTCTCGCTGGATGATCTGCCCCAGGCTCGCTACACCTGCGGGCATGCCCGCAACAACCTGGGACTGGACGAGGCCTCGGAACAGGACATCGCCCAGTTACCAGCCGAATGCTTCGAACAGGGCGAATACCTGGGCTATCCCACCACCAAAGCCGAGTTCGCAATCTGCTTGCGCAACTTCACCGAGCTGGTGGCCGGCAGCTCGTTCGAAGATGCTTGCGCCCACGGCCTGACCCTTGACCAGACCGCCCTGCAGGAATGGATGGACTATCAGGACAATCCGGTTTCACTGCTCGACCAACCTCTCTCGGCGCTCCTGGTTCCGGTCGAGCATGCCTGCCAGGCACTGGCTGCGTTTCCCAACGGCTATTTCAGTTGCGACCTGGGCCCCGCGCAAAACTATGCGCTAGCGCGCCATTTTGCCCAGGCCCACGGTTATGAATTGATGGGGGTTGGCGCGTCTTACCTCGGTTTCCTGCGTGCAGCGCCTGCCGACCTGCACGTCGCCAACGCCGTGGCGAAGGATTTTTGTGCGCTCTACAACACCCCTGATGAGAACCGGCAAGCGGTGATTTCAGCGGTCGTCCAGGCGATCCGCGAGCGGACACACCTGTGGCTGCGCTACGTGGAATGACGCTCGGAGAAAGGGGGTGGATTCACAGGCTCAGCCGCTTCTCCATCGGCTGATAGATCAGCCCGGCAAACTCACCCTCCTCCCCAGCCAAGGCAAAACCGTAACCTTCGTAAGCTGCCACTGAGGACAGAGACGCTCTGACGGTTACCACATCGGCTCTGGCCTGCTCCAGAGCTGCGTTCACCAAGCGTTTGCCAACGCCGCGACGCTGCCACAGCGGCGCAACGAACAGCATCGCCACATGGCGTCCTTCCTTGAGCTCGATCAGTCCGACCAGGGTTCCCTCTGCGACACAAACCAGCATCAGGTTGTCGCTCGCCATTCGTTCGGCAAACGCCTCCTTTGCCGCTACCTTGGCGAAGGTTTCCACACCCTGCGCTGAGAGCGAAGGCGCAACCGCCAGCATGAACGCTTCCAGGCAAAGGGCAGCGGCGCTCGGCAGGTCTTCGTGAGTCATCTTGCGTATCTGCACAGTCGTCGTCCTTGGCTTGAGTGGAGTGTTTCTATACCAGAACATCCAACCTTGCGATACGCAGCAACGCCGCGGCAAACAGACACCTCGTTCAGCGATGTCGCTGCTTGCTTCGGCAGGGTTGGTATAACCACACCGCCACATGCGTTCCATTTTCAAGCTCAGAAAAAAATGCTCCATCGCGAAGTGGTCCCGGCGGGACTGTTGCGACTCAAACCTTGCTGCGGGCCATTTCGCGCCAGTAACAATCAGCTCCATTCTTCACTGGATGACTTGCGCCAAACGCAGCGCCAGCGTCGATGCCTGTTCGGCACTGGCAACGTTGGTGAAGCCCATCCCCAGCCCCTGCCTGGACCGGGCTTCCAGGTACCACTGTGACAGCGGCTCAACCGCGATGCCCACCGCCCGGGCGCGCTGGGCGAGCTCGACATCATTCCCTTGCCCAAGACCGGCGACCAAGTGCATGCCGCCTGCTTGAGGGTTTATCTGTAAACCCTCGGCAAACTGTTGATGCAACGCATCGATCAGCCATTGACGGCGTCGCGCGTAGAGGCCGCGCATTTTATTTAGATGCCGTGCGAAGTGACCCTCGTTGAGGAAGGCGGTGACGGTCGCTTGAAGTAGATGCGGGCAGTGATTGTGCAGACGATCCGCCTGGCGGGCGAACGCTGGGGTCTGTTCGGCGGGCACCACCAGGTAGGCCAGGCGCAGCCCTGGAAACAGGACTTTGCTGAAGGTGCCGGTGTAGAGCACGCGGCCCTGCTGGTCGAGGCTCTTGAGGGCGGGCAAGGGTTTGCCTTGGTAGCGGAACTCACTGTCGTAATCGTCCTCGATGATCCAGCTGCCTTGGCGGTTGGCCCAGTCCAACAGGGCCAGGCGCCGCGGCAGGGACAGCGACATCCCCAGCGGGCTCTGATGGGTCGGGGTGACCACGGCAAAGCCGGCCTCTGGGGCGCGGGCGATGCCTTGGGCGACATCCAGGCCCTGATCGTCCACGGGCACCGGCACCAACTGTGCGCCGGCTTCCAGCAGCGCGTTCCTGGCCATGAAGTAGCCGGGCTCTTCCAGCCAGCAGGTGGCGCCCGGGCCCATCAGCGTGTGGCTGATCAGGTCGAGGCAGGCGCGGTAGCCGGCGCAGACGAAAATCTGCTGCGGATGACAGGTGATCCCCCGGGAAATCCCCAGGTAGGACGCGATGGCTGCGCGCAACGGTGCATAGCCCTGCGCGTCCGGGTAGACGAGACCTTCCAAGCCCGTCTGGCGCAGTTGCCGGCCCGCCAGTCGCGTCCAGAGCTTGCGCGGAAAAGCGTCCAGCGCTGGCAGGCCCATTTGCAGTGCCAAGGGCGATGTGCCGGCATGGGTGGCCTGGTAGGTCGTTGCAGCCACTGGGACGCGCTGCACGGGCGCGCAAACCGGCGCCAGTTGCGGGGTGACAATGGTCCCGGCGGCCCCGCGAGCAGTCAGGTAGCCCTCGCCTATCAGCAGTTGATAGGCCGCTTCCACGGTGCCTCGCGCCAGGTTCAGCTCCGCCGCCAAGGCGCGAACGGCAGGCACGCGGTCTCCCGGACGCAGGCGGCCATCGGCAATCGACTCGCGAAACCGCTGGTAAAGCTGGCGATAGATCGGCGCCGTCTGGCTGCGGTCCAATTCGAAAGGAAGGATCATGGCCTAGTCATTTATGCATTTTTTGGCCCTGTAGCTTAAGCCATTGACCTTCTACAGTGGGTCATCTTTTTGCAGCGGATGACGACCATGCCCTACCCCCTTCAACACCTCGACAGCGAAGCGGCCCTGGCGGCCAGTTTCGACTTGATGCGTGTCTTGCGCCCGCACCTCACCAGCCCGGCAGCCTATGTCGCCCAAGTAGCCCGGCAAACCGAGCAGGGCTATCGCTTGCTCGCCGCATGGGACGCTGAGCGCATCGTCGGCCTGGCGGGTTACCGCGAGCTGGAAAACCTGCTCTACGGGCGTTTCATCTACGTCGATGACCTGGTCGTGAGCCCGGAGCTTCAGCGCAGCGGCTTGGGAGCGCGGCTGTTGAGCGCGGTGCGGGATGAGGCCGTGCAGCGTCAATGCGAGCACTTGGTCCTGGATACCGGCCTGCATATGCCCCTGGCCCAGCGCTTCTATTTCCGCCAGGGGCTGCTGGCCCGGGGCATGCATTTCACTCAGCGACTTCAGGGTGGGGAGCCGGCATGAACAACCTGCTGCTGATCAACGCCAGTCCCCGTGGCCAGGTTTCCCATGGCCACCAGTTGGCATTGGAACTGGTGAGCGCCCTACGCCAACGCTATCCGCACCTGGAACGGGTCGAGCGCGATCTGGGGGCCAATCCGTTGCCGCCGCTGGGCATGGACTACGCCCACGCTCTGACCACCGCCACGCCCTTCGACGCGCCACTGTTCGAGGTATCCGAAGAGCTGATTCGTGAGCTGGAACGCTGCGATGTGCTGCTGATTGCCACGCCCATGCACAACTTCACCCTGCCGGCCGCGCTCAAGCTGTGGATCGACTATGTGCTGCGCATTCACCGAACCTTCAGCTCCGGCCCGGAGGGCAAGGTCGGGCTATTGAAGGACCGCCCGGTGCATGTCCTGGTCAGTTCCGGCGGTTTTCACCAGGGCGAACGGGCACGCCAACCGGACTTTCTGACGCCTTACCTGCGCCAGGTGTTGAACACCCTCGGCCTGTTCGACCTGCAGTTCACCTATCTGCAGGGCTTGGTATTCGGTGACGAGGCCGTGCGTGCAACCCTCGACGAGGCCCGCAGCGCACTGTCCTTGCAGCCCCTGTTCAACCCCCTCGTTTGTGCCTGATCACTTTTTTCCCTATCGGAGTTTCACCATGAGCCAACTCAGACTGCCCTTTGCCACTTTGTCGCCTGCTGCCTATCAAGGCCTGCTCGCCACCAACACCGCCCTGGTCGCCAGCCCCCTGGGCTTGCCCCTGGTGGAACTGGTGTTTTTGCGCGTGTCGCAGATCAACGGCTGCTCGTTCTGCCTGGGC
This sequence comes from Pseudomonas sp. B21-059, assembly GCF_026016285.1. Taxonomy (NCBI): domain Bacteria; kingdom Pseudomonadati; phylum Pseudomonadota; class Gammaproteobacteria; order Pseudomonadales; family Pseudomonadaceae; genus Pseudomonas; species Pseudomonas sp. B21-059. Next base: position 3,752,098 of record NZ_CP087201.1, read on the forward strand.
AAGCACTCGCAGACCCTGCGTGAATGTGGAGTCGCCCAGGAAAAGCTGGATTGCCTCGCCGGCTGGCGCGTCAGCGAACTGTTCAACGACCGCGAGCGCGCCGCCCTGGCATGGACCGAGACCCTCACCTACGTTCACGACAAGGGCGCACCCGACGCGCTGTACGATCCCCTGAAAGCGCACTTCAGTGACGTCGAAATTTCCGATCTGACGTTGGCCGTGTCCTTGATGAATGCCTTTAACCGACTGGCGGTGGGCATGAAGCTCTAAGAGCAAGCAGAGCACAGCAGCCTCAATGGTTCAGCCGTTAACCGTTCGCGCGGGTGAGTCCACCGCCGGGGCTGCTGCGGGTGCTGGTGCGCCACACCACTATCGGCTTGAATCGTCGCCCTTCACGCCGGCTGGTCTTTATCAACCGGCAACGAAGCAAACATCTCAGCGCGGCACACCTCAAGAATCTCATCCGCCAGCGCGGAATCATCCGGGCAGGCACGGGACAAAATAATCGCACCGACCGCACGCGACAGCAGGTCGATCATTTTCTGCCTGCCCTCACCCGGTGCGGCATCCGGCCGGGTCGGATACTTGTCCCCCAGGGTTTTCAGGGTGTGCTCGATCCCTTCGGCAAACCTCGCTTTCACATCATCCGATTGACGCGCCGCGTCGCCACCCAATGCGGCCATGGTGCAACCGCCGCCACGTTCGTCGCGGTGTTCTCGGGTCACATAGACGTCGATGAAGCCAGGCACATCGAGCGCTTGCAGGCCAGTCAGCGACTTGGCAAGGCTGCAGGCCGAGGCCTCGGCCATGAGATCGGCCTTCGAACCGAAATGCTTGTAGAAACCTCCATGGGTGAAACCGGCCGCCGCCATGAGGTCCGACACCCCCACACCGTCGAAGCCGCGCTCACGGAACAACTCAGAAGCCGTTTCAACGATGTGCTCTCGATTGGCCTGCGCCTGGGCCTTGCTCACTCTCACCTGCAATACCTCCTATGCATCGGAAAATCATGGGGCCGATCATACATAGATGTCGACCATAATCAAAACCGTTGACAGCTTAGATTTCGATCATCATCCTAATTGCACGCACCACCGACCTCCACCCACGGGCACGCAAGAGACACCAGATGACCGATCAGAACCTGTTCACCCCTTACACCCTCGGCGCCCTCGCGCTGTCGAACCGCATCGTCCTCGCGCCACTGACCCGCAACCGCGCCGGCGCAGGCTCTGTTCCCAGCGAATTCGCCGCCACCTATTACAGCCAACGCGCTAGCGCCGGCTTGCTGATCAGCGAAGCCACGCAGATTTCCCAACAGGGCCAGGGCTATCAGGACACCCCCGGGATCTACACCCAGGCGCAGATTGAGGGCTGGCGCACCGTGACCGACGCCGTGCACGCCAAGGGCGCAAAGATCTTTGCGCAACTGTGGCATGTCGGCCGCGTGTCCCACGTTGACCTGCAAGAAAACGGCGCCGCCCCCGTGGCTCCTTCCGCGTTGCGCGCGGCCACCCAGGTGTTCGTCAATAACCACTTTGAAGACGCCAGCGAGCCTCGCGCACTGGACATCAGCGAACTGCCGGGGATAGTCACCGACTTCCGCCAGGCCGCGGCAAACGCCATTGCCGCCGGGTTTGACGGCGTGGAAATTCACGGCGCGAACGGCTACTTGCTGGATCAGTTCCTCAAGGACAGCGCCAACGTGCGCACCGATGCTTACGGCGGCTCGATTGAAAACCGTGCGCGCCTGTTGCTCGAAGTCACCGCAGCCGTGATCAATGAAATCGGCGCAGATCGCACCGGGGTGCGCTTGTCGCCGGTGTCGCCGGCCAACGGTGTCTCCAGCAGCAATGCGCAGGCGCAATTCGATTACCTCGTCGATCAACTCGACGCCCTCGGCGTGGTTTACCTGCACATGGTCGAAGGCGCGACCGGTGGCCCGCGTGACGTGGCGCCATTGGATTTCGCCGCCCTGCGCCAGCGCTTCAAAAACACCTACATCGCCAACAACGGCTATGACCTGGAGCTGGCGACCTCGCGGCTCGCCGAAGACCAGGCCGATCTGATCGCCTTCGGTCGCCCGTTCATTGCTAACCCGGATCTGGTGGAGCGCCTGCAAAGCGGTGCGCCGCTGTCCGCCTTCAATCCCGCCACGCTCTATGGCGGCGGCGCGACGGGCTATATCGACTACCCGACCTTGGCCGAGTCGGGCACCCGCGCCAACTGAGCCCTACCCGCTCACACCAGCTGTCTGTCCCTTTCCTGAAAGAGAGATCCCCCCATGAACACTCGCCCTACCGTTCTCATCACCGGCGCCTCCAGCGGCATTGGCGCCACCTACGCCGAGCGCTTTGCACAACGCGGCCACGACCTGGTGCTGGTCGCCCGCGATCAGGCGCGCCTGGACGCACTGGCCGCCAAGCTACGAGACGAACACCAGGTCGCCATTGATGTCATGGTCGCGGACCTGACCCAGCCCGGCGATCTGACGGCGGTGGAAGCCCGCCTGCGCGACGACGCCCAGATCGACATCCTGGTCAACAACGCCGGCGCCGCGCTGTCCGGCCGCTTCACCGAGCAAAACGCTGATCACATGGCGCAACTGGTGGCCCTCAACACCACGGCGCTGGTACGCCTGTCCAGGGCCATCGCCCCGCGTCTGGCCGAAGCAGGCGCCGGCGCGATCATCAACATCGGTTCGGTGGTGAGCCTGGCACCGGAGTTCGGCATGTCGGTCTATGGCGCCACCAAGGCCTTCGTGTTGTTCCTGTCCCAGGGCCTGAGCCTGGAGCTGTCGCCCCTGGGCGTGTACGTGCAAGCCGTGCTACCGGCGGCCACCCGCACGGAAATCTGGGACCGCTCCGGCATCGACATCAACACCCTGGACGAAATCATGGAAGTGGGCGATCTGGTGGACGCCGCACTGGTCGGCTTTGATCGGCGCGAAGCGGTGACCATCCCGCCGCTGCAACAGGCTGAGCGCTGGGATGACCTGCAGAACGCGCGTCAAGCCCTGCTCGGGCAGGTCCGCCAGTCCGAGGTTGCCCAGCGTTACCAGTCCCAACAGTGATCTTCAGGTAGCGAGCTTTCGCGGCGGATTCGCGGCAGGTACTGCGACGAATCCGGTCCGCTGTTCGGAGTAGTAATGAACCCAACACAGACAACTCTCCCCCCGGCTTTGCAGACGTCGTTCATCAACGCGGCGAACCAGTCGATCACGGTCAGGGGCATTCCCTTCGCCTATCGCGATACCGGTCCCGCGGGCGGCGTGCCCCTGGTGCTGTTCAACCATTGGGGCGCGGTGCTGGACAACTTCGACCCGGCCATCATCGATGGGCTGGCACAGACCCGACGAGTCATCACCACCGACTATCGCGGCATCGGCGGCTCGGGTGGCGTCGCCCCCCGGACGATCGGCGAAATGGCGCAAGACGCCATTGAGTTGATCCAGGCCCTGGGGTTCAAGAGCGTCGATGTACTGGGCTTTTCACTCGGCGGCTTCGTTGCTCAGGACATCGCCCTCAAGGCCCCCGAATTGGTGCGCCGCTTGATTCTCACCGGCACCGGACCGGCCGGCGGCAGCGGTATCGACAAGGTCGGCTCGGTGACCTGGCCCTTGATGCTCAAAGGCTTGCTGACCTTGCGCGATCCCAAGGTCTACCTGTTCTTCACGTCGACGGACAATGGTCGCCGAGCCGCCTCGGCGTATCTGCAACGGCTCAAAGCACGCCGAAAAAATCGCGACAAGGGCCCGACGCCGAGGGCTTTCCTGCGGCAGTTGCAGGCCATCACGGCATGGGGCAAACAGACGCCGCACGATCTGCAACACCTGAAAACGCCGACGCTGGTGGTCAACGGCGACAACGACCTCATGGTGCCCAGCGTCAACTCGCGCGCCCTGGCTGAGCGCATCCCCCATGCGCAGCTTGTGCTGTATGAGGACGCCGGCCACGGCAGTATTTTCCAGCACCACACGGACTTCGTGACCCGGGCATTGACGTTCCTTGATGACTGACAGCACCTGGCCGCAACCGCAACAGAACACCCCCTACTGACGCCAACCCAATAGAGCCGCACCCCCATGAAGGCATTTTCAATTGATCGCTACGGCAAGAACAGCGGACGCCTGAGCGAAGTCCCCACGCCCGAGGTGGGGCCCCACGATGTATTGATCGAGGTTCATGCCAGCAGCGTCAACCTGCTGGATTCGAAAATCCGCCAGGGCGAATTCAAGCTGATCCTGCCTTATAAATTGCCGCTGATATTGGGCAATGACCTGGCAGGGGTCGTGGTCGAAGTCGGCCCGCAAGTGCGGCGTTTCAAACCCGGCGATGCCGTTTATGCTCGCCCGCCGCAAACGCGGATCGGCACCTTTGCCCAATGGATCGCCGTGCATCAGGACGCGGTCGCTCTCAAGCCGGCCAACATCGACATGGCGCAAGCCGCGTCCATTCCCCTGGTGGCCCTGACTGCCTGGCAAGTGCTGGTGGAAACCGCGCAACTGAAAAAAGGCCAGAAAGTGCTGATCCATGCAGGCTCAGGCGGCGTCGGCACCCTGGCCATCCAACTTGCCAAGCACCTTGGCGCCTTTGTCGCGACCACCACCAGCACGGGGAATGTCCAATGGGTCAAAGCGCTGGGGGCCGATCAGGTGATCGACTACACGCAGCAGCACTTCGAAGACGTCCTGCACGGCTACGACGTGGTGCTCAACAGCCTCGGCGACGACGTGCTGAAGAAATCACTCCAGGTGCTCAAGCCCGGTGGCCAGCTGATTTCCATCTCCGGGCCACCCACGGTGCAGTTCGCCCAGGAGCAAGGGCTGGCCTGGCCGTTGCAGCAGGTCATGCGCCTCTTGAGCTTCGGTATCCGGCGCAAGGCGCGCCAGCGGGATGTCCGCTACGCCTTTGTGTTCATGCGGGCCGATGGCGCCCAGCTGCAACAGATCACCGCGCTGATCGAGGCCGGCATCATCAAGCCCGTGGTTGACCGCAGCTTCAGTTTCGAATCGACGGCAGAGGCCTTGCAGTACGTCGAGCAGGGACGAGCCAAGGGCAAGGTGGTGATCAAGATCAAATGACCACAGCGCCTACCGATGACCCGACTGAATCGACGACAGCCCCTGAACCCGACGAGGCAACGCCAGCGCAGGCGCCGGACAAACCTGCACCGCAAGTGCCGGCGGATGCTGTTGCGCCGCCACAGATCCTTTGGCGCCGCTTGATGCTGGAGCCGTAGGTCCGTCGGCTTTTCTGGCGACAACCCAGGCCGGCTAAACCTCGGCCGACGCCCCCTCATCGGCTTCGCGCAGAATCCGTTCAAGCGCCGGCCGCGTCCACTTTTCCCAAGGCAACTCATCCTGCCCATCCCCCGGGTGACGATACTCTCCGGCATCAAACGCGAGGTAGATGGAAAAGGCCGGCTCGGGCATGTCAGCGTTCAAGGACAGATCAACCATGTCACTGAACAAGGTATTCATGACCGCATCACCGTAATGAAAGTCGCGCCGCCCCTCGATAAAGAGCCGGGCCACCGCCATGGCGACTTGATTGAAAAGAGCACACCGGTCTATCTGCATCCCGTCATACAGACGATTCAGGTCATGGCAGGCGTCGCTTTCGATCGCTTCCAGCACCTTGTAAAGCTCGGCTTCACTCAACATCCTCTGCATCCACTGGCCCACCGTTTGTCCGGGAGGCGCAGATTAACATCCGCCAAACGCCCTGTTCATCGGATCAAGGCCACCGCTTGGCGCCCGTGGGTACGCGCCGGCCCAAAAACCGCCCCACTGCCGCGCAAAAACCCGGATAATGCCCGCCATTTTTTGCTTTGTGATGCCGGTGCCCCCCATGGAAATCAAGGTCAACTTTCTCGACAACCTTCGACTTGAAGCCAAGTTCGACGACTTCACGGTGGTGGCCGACCAACCGATCCGCTACAAGGGCGATGGTTCGGCGCCGGGTCCGTTCGACTATTTCCTGGCTTCTTCGGCACTGTGCGCGGCGTACTTCGTCAAGCTGTACTGCCAGACCCGCAACATCCCCACCGACAATATCCGCCTGTCGCAGAACAACATTGTCGATCCGGAAAACCGCTACAACCAGATCTTCAAGATCCAGGTCGAACTGCCGGCGGACATCTCCGACAAGGACCGCCAGGGCATCCTGCGCTCCATCGACCGTTGCACCGTGAAGAAGGTGGTGCAGACCGGCCCCGAGTTCATCATCGAGGAAGTGGAAAACCTCGACGCCGATGCCCAGGCGCTGTTGATGCCGCAATCGGGCGCCAGCGCAGGCACCTACATTGCCGGCAAGGACCTGCCCCTGGAGCAGACCATCGCCAACATGTCCGGGATTCTCGCGGGTCTGGGGATGAAGATCGAAATCGCTTCGTGGCGCAATATCGTGCCCAACGTCTGGTCGCTGCATATCCGCGATGCGCAGTCGCCGATGTGCTTCACCAACGGCAAGGGCGCGACCAAGGAAAGTGCCCTGGCCTCGGCCCTGGGCGAGTTCATCGAGCGCCTGAACTGCAACTTCTTCTACAACGACCAGTTCTGGGGCGAGGAAATCGCCAACGCCGAATTCGTGCACTACCCGGACGAGCGCTGGTTCCAGCCGGGGCGCAAGGATGAGCTGCCCAAGGAGATCCTCGACGCGCACTGCCTGGCCATCTACAACCCGGATGGCGAGCTGCGCGGCTCCCACCTGTACGACACCAACTCGGGCAATATCGAGCGCGGCATCTGCTGCCTGCCCTACGTGCGCCAGTCCGACGGCGAGGTGGTGTACTTCCCCTCCAACCTGATCGAGAACCTGTACCTGAGCAACGGCATGAGCGCCGGCAACACCCTGGCCGAAGCCCAGGTGCAGTGCCTGTCGGAGATCTTCGAGCGGGCGGTCAAGCGCCAGATCCTCGAAGGCGAGCTGGCCCTGCCGGACGTGCCCCAGGAAGTGCTGGCCAAGTACCCGAGCATTCTGGCGGGCATCCAGGGCCTGGAAGAGCAAGGCTTCCCGGTGCTGGTCAAGGACGCGTCCCTGGGCGGTGAATTCCCGGTGATGTGCGTGACCCTGATGAACCCGCGCACCGGCGGCGTGTTTGCTTCGTTCGGTGCTCACCCGAGCTTCGAGGTGGCGCTGGAGCGCAGCCTCACCGAACTGCTCCAGGGCCGCAGCTTCGAAGGCTTGAACGACCTGCCGCAGCCGACCTTTGAAAGCCAGGCGCTGATGGAGCCGAACAACTTCGTCGAGCACTTCATCGATTCCAGCGGCGTGGTGTCGTGGCGTTTCTTCAGTGCCAAGGCGGACTTCGAATTCGTCGAGTGGGACTTCACCAGCCAGAGCGGCTTCAGTGAAAGGGAAAAAGCCAGCGCCGAGGAAGCCGCGACCCTGTTCGGCATCCTCGAAGGCCTGGGCAAGGAAGTCTACATGGCGGTGTACCAGCACCTGGGGGCCACCGCCTGCCGCATCCTGGTGCCGGACTATTCGGAAATCTACCCGGTGGACGACCTGATCTGGGACAACACCAACAAGGCGCTGTTCTTCCGTGAAGACATCCTCAACCTGCACAGCCTGGACGAAGACGGTTTGCGCTCACTGCTGGAGCGCCTGGAAGAAAGCGAGCTGGACGACTACACCGACATCACCACCCTGATCGGCATCGAGTTCGACGACAACACGGCCTGGGGCCAGTTGACCATCCTCGAACTCAAGCTGCTGCTCCACGTGGCCCTGGGGCAGTTCGACCCGGCCAAGGAGTTGGTGGAGATGTTCCTGCAATACAACGACAACACCGTCGAGCGCGGGCTGTTCTATCAGGCCTTGAACGCGGTGCTGGAAGTGGAGCTGGACGACGAACTGGAGCTGGGCGACTACGAAGCCAATCTGCGCCGCATGTTCGGCAACGAACGGATGGACGCGGTGATCGGCTCGGTGGACGGTAGCGTGCGCTTCTACGGCCTGACCCCGACCAACCTGCAGCTCGAAGGCCTGGACCGTCACCTGCGGCTGATCGACAGCTACAAGAAGCTGCACGCGGCACGGGCCAAGTGGAGCGCAGCCAACCGCTGACACAGCGCCCGCCTCTGCCTGTACCCGTAGGAGCGAGCTTGCTCGCGAAGCACTCAAAAACGCCGCGTTCACCCAGTGAGCGCGGCGTTTTCGTTGACGGCCATCGCCAGCCTGCTCGCTCCCACAACTAGCCAGACGCCCCCTGGCTGATCACACAAGCAGATACCTGAGGAGCGCGTTTGCTCGCTCCGACAGCGACCCGTTAGCCATTGCGCATCCCCGGCGGCCAGGGCTTGCGGTCTTCTCGCTCGGGCGGGCCATACAGCTCCTGCTCCCAGTCCTCGAACGCCGGCGATGCGCTGTATCCCGGATCGCAATACTGGCGAATGTATTGAGCGGCACGGTACTCGGCGTACTTGGCATTCACCGGTACGCCCTCTTCGTCCAGCTCCAGCACATTGGCAAAAATCGCGTAGGCCATCTCCAGCATGCTCGGCTCTTCGCTCAGGCAACTGCGATAGTCGACGCCTTCCAGCAGCGGGTAGCCGAGGGTGCCGTTGGCGACCCAGAAACTGAAGGTGCGCAACGCCCCGGAAAACTCCGGGCTGAGTTGTTTCGGGTAATGCATGCGGCTTGCCTCTGCTGGGTATCGGACCGGGTGGATTCTCCGGTACTGGCCGCTGTGCAAGCAAGCCGACGGCAGCCGCCGTGTTCAACTGACGGCTAGCGAGCGCTGTTCGGCTACCACGCAATTACGTCCCTTCTGCTTGGCCTGATACAACAACTGGTCGGCCTTTTCCAACGCAGCGGTGATCGAACCACTTCCCGGCTGCCACACGCTGACGCCCAACGAAACCGTAATGTGCCCGACGGTATCGATCTGCGCCGCGGCGATCGAGGCTCGCAGGCGCTCTGCGACATCGGTTGCAGCCCGTAGCGAACTGTTCGGCAAGAGCAGGACAAACTCCTCGCCGCCCACCCGGCACGGCAGGTCGTCAGTGCGCGAGTTTTGCTTCATCAGGTCGGCAATCGCTCTCAGGGTTTCATCCCCCACGCCATGGCCGAAGGTGTCGTTCACCCGTTTGAAGTGATCGATGTCCATGGAAACAATGGCGAACGGCTGATTGGCCTGTTGCCAGTGCGCCAGGGTGTCCTGCATCGCCCGCCGGTTGGCCAGCCCGGTCAGCGCGTCACTTTGCGCCTGCTGGTTGAGCCGGCCGATCTTTTCCTGGAGCAGGCTGGTGCCCAGCAGCAGCGCCCGACGAATCTGCCAACTTTCAGAATACTGCGCCGGGATCGCGCTGATGCGCTCATAGCTCTCAGGGCTGTCCAGGCGCTTGGCACTCTCGGCCAGCCGCGACAGCGGCGCCGAAATCCTCGTCCCCAACCACCAGATCAGCACCAGGCCGAATAGCGCCAGCGGCAGTATGCCCTTGGCGACTTTGGACATGGTTACCTGCAGCGTGGCCTGGATGTTGCCGAGGGGCTGCTGGGCGATCACCCCCCAACCGCTGCTGGGCACATGGGTGAAACCCGCGAGCATTTCCACGCCCTGGGCATCCAGCGCCTGCAATGAACCTCCGCCCTGGCTCAAGGCCGCATCGACGATCGGGTCCTCGGCAACGATCTGGCCGATTTGCTCGGGATAGGGGTGATAGAGAACCCGCCGATTACTGTCCACCAGATAGACATGGGCGCCATCCTCACGTACCTGCCGGTCCATCAAATCTTGAAGGGCGTTCTTCTGTTCAAGCCGGATGCTGCCGCCGACCAGCCCCAAGTACCGCCCTTTGCCGTCAAACACCGGCTGGGATACAAAAACCAGCAGATTGCCGGCAATGGACTTGAAGGCCTTGCTGATGATCGGTTGACGCAGCCTGAGCGGTGTCTGGTCTTGCAGGGACTGGCCATTGAGATTCAGGTGCTCGGGCATTGAGGCGATGATGGTGCCGGTCGCGTTGGTGATCAGTACCGAGTTGAAGCTGTTGTCCTGCCCCAGCAAGCGCCGGGCTTCGCCGGCCAGTCGTTGCGAGTCGTCAAAGTCCCCGCCCAGGACAGCGGCGGCATACTTCAAGCGTTCCTGATCGGAACTGAGCACCTGCTCCACACCGGAGGCGATCCGAGCGGCATAGGCCTGGTTGACTTGCAGGGCGTTTTCGATGAGTTCCTGCTTCTGGATCTTGAACATGACCCAGAAGCTGTTGGCCAGGGTGGCTAATGCTGCAAACAGTACGAAGACCAGAATCAGCACACGAAGATTAAGCTTGGGCTTGGGCCGGGTAGGCATGTAAAAAAGTCCGGATGAGCAAGCAGACAGTGGATTTCGATGTTGCGCCAACTGCCTGCCGGCTATGGATCATTCACGTCCGTGCGCCCTAGTCACATGGATAATCATCCGTCGAACATCGTCGAAACGCCTGCACTGTTTGGCTATAAAGGCGTCAGGTGTTAGAGCCGCGCAGTCTACCCGGGTTGCTCCGATTGGCAATCGATAAAATGACCAGGCGTCCAGTGGCGCACGGCCCGTGGTGTTCAGACCCGCCCCAACCCGGCACAATGCGCCACCCCAGGCCAGGGTTGCCCCCCAACCGCCCGCATCACTGATCGCAAGGACCGTCCATGAGCGTCTTCAGCACCTTGTTCGACCCTCTCGAAAATCCAGCACCGTCGGCCACTGACACACTCCAGGCGCCCCATGAAGAGGATGCAACGCTCGATCCGGCCCAGCCCCAGGAACAGGCCGAGTCCGCCAACCTGGCCCTGCTCGAAGCCGCCGAGGCCTACTTCGCCTTTCACCTGTTCGCCGCCCACTTCCCCAGCCAGGCCGAGGCTGAACGGTTCGCCTTCGAACAGTGGGAGCCCGAACCTGCGGCGGATGCCAGCGACGCCGAATTCAGCGCCTGGGAAGCGCGCAATCCCAGCTGGCGCCTCAGGCAGGAATTGGGCTACTACATGGACGCCGATTTCGTCGAGCTGATCGGCAAAGACGACTGCCCGCAATACCTGGACTCGCTGATCCGCAGTGATGCCGAGCAACAGCGGCTGCGCTCGCGGATCAAGGCGCATTACAGCCACTTCATCATCGTCGGCAGCGAGTCGATTGATGGCGACCAGCGATCGGTTGCCTCCGGGCCCAATCAGCGCCCGCCGCAAAGCACGCCGACACTGGACTACCTGGGCGAGTTCAACGGTTCCTCTACCCCGCACTAGATGCTAAAAAGGCCCACAGTTTCCCTTGCACCCCTTGTCGTGCCCAGCCGTACCACGAGAATCACCATGCACAGCCATTACCCGAACACCCGCGCTCCGTTGCGCCCTCTTTACCTCATCACCCACCAGCCAACGGCGGTAGCCCCATGATCGAAGTCACCGAAGTTTCCATTGCCGAACTGCGCGCCGCCCTGGAATCGGGCCGGACCACTGCCGTGGAACTGGTCCAGGCTTATCTGGCGCGGATCGACGCCTACGATGGCCCCGATACCGCCACCGCCCTCAACGCCGTGGTGGTGCGCAACCCCGAGGCCCTGAAGGAGGCCGAAGCGTCCGATGAGCGTCGCGCCAACGGCCAGACCCTGGGCCCGCTGGATGGCATTCCCTACACCGCCAAGGACAGCTACCTGGTCAAGGGCCTGACGGCTGCATCGGGCAGCCCGGCCTTCGCCGAGCTGGTGGCCTACCGCGATGCCTTCACCATCGAGCGCCTGCGGGGCGCCGGGGCCATCTGCCTGGGCAAGACCAATATGCCGCCCATGGCCAACGGCGGCATGCAGCGCGGGGTGTATGGCCGCGCGGAAAGCCCCTACAACGCCGCTTACCTGACCGCGCCCTTTGCCTCGGGCTCCTCCAATGGCGCCGGCACGGCCACCGCCGCCAGCTTCGCCGCCTTCGGCCTGGCCGAGGAAACCTGGTCCAGCGGGCGTGGCCCGGCCTCCAACAATGGCCTGTGCGCCTACACACCATCGCGTGGGGTGATTTCGGTGCGCGGCAACTGGCCGCTGACCCCGACCATGGACGTGGTGGTGCCCTTCGCCCGGACCATGGCCGACCTGCTGCAAGTGCTGGATGTGGTGGTGGCCGAAGACCCGGACACCCGCGGCGACCTGTGGCGCCTGCAACCCTGGGTGCCGATTCCCAGCGTGAGCTCGGTGCGCCCTGCGTCCTACCCGCAACTGGCGGCCGATGCCGCGGCGCTCAAGGGCAAGCGCTTTGGCGTACCACGCATGTACATCAACGCTGACCCGGAAGCCGGCACCAGCGACAAGCCCGGCATCGGCGGCCCCACCGGCCAGCGCATCCACACCCGGCCGTCGGTGATCAGCCTCTGGGAACAGGCGCGTCGCGCCCTGGAAGCCGCCGGCGCCGAAGTCCTGGAAGTGGATTTCCCGCTGGTGTCCAACTGCGAAGGCGACCGCCCCGGGGCTCCGACGGTGTACAACCGCGGTTTGGTCAGCAAGGAGTTCCTGCATGACGAACTGTGGGAACTCTCGGGCTGGGCCTTCGACGACTTCCTGCGGGCCAACGACGATCCCAAGCTCAACCGCCTGGCGGATGTCGACGGGCCGCAGATCTTCCCCCACGACCCCGGCACCCTGCCCAACCGCGAAGACGACCTGGCCGCCGGCATGGACCAGTACGTAACCATGGCCAAGCGCGGGCTCAAGACCTGGGACCAGATCGCCTCCCTGGCCGACGGCCTGCGCGGCCTGGAGCAGACCCGGCGCATCGACCTGGAAGAGTGGATGGATCGCCTGGGGCTGGACGCCGTGCTGTTCCCCACCGTGGCCGACGTTGGCCCGGCCGATGCCGACATCAACCCCGAGTCGGCGGACATTGCCTGGAGCAACGGCGTGTGGGTGGCCAACGGCAACCTTGCGATCCGCCACCTGGGCGTGCCCACGGTGACCGTGCCGATGGGCGTGATGGCAGACATCGGCATGCCGGTCGGCCTGACCTTCGCCGGCCGCGCCTATGACGATTCGAGCCTGCTGCGCCTGGCGTCGGCCTTCGAATCCACCGGCAGCAAGCGCCTGATTCCACCACGCACGCCGGCCTTGTCACCCGCTCGCTAAGCGCAAAGGCCCGGGGCGCCCATGAGGCGCCCCGGGCCTTTACCAGCCTGACAACGCACCACAGCGATGCACCGCCAGGGGCGCGCGACGGTATGCTGCGCAGGCTATTTCAGCTGATTGGCGAAACGCCCCACGGCCCCCACAACCTGGCGCGCACCCTCCTGGATTTCGAGAATCACCGAGCCGGCCTCGTTGGCAAGTGCCAGGCCTTCTTCAGCCTGCCCGCGACTGTTGGCCATGCCGCTTACGGCTGCATCCGCCAGACTCTGGTTCTGCTGTACAACGCTGACGATTTCTTCGGTAGCGGCACTGGTGCGCCCCGCCAACTGCCTCACTTCATCGGCGACCACGGCAAACCCCCGGCCCTGCTCACCGGCCCGCGCCGCCTCGATTGCTGCGTTGAGCGCGAGCAAGTTGGTCTGTTGGGCAATGCCGCCAATGGTCTGGACAATCGAGCTGATCAGCAGTGATTGCTTGCCCAAGGCTTCAATCCCGGCGGATGCCGCCTGCATTTCATCCGAGATCATGCGCATCGTTTGCACGGTGTTCTGCACCACGTCGGCGCCTCGGCGGGCGCTGATGTCGGTTTGTTGGGAGATCTCGAACGCGATGGTCGCCGCCTCGTTCACCTGCTGCTCGCGAGCCACTTGCTCGGTAATGACCGTGGCGAACTTGACCACCTTGTAAAGGACGCCCTGTGCGTTGTGCACCGGGTTGTAGGTCGCTTCCAGCCAAACGACTCGACCGTGGGCATCGACGCGCTTGAAACGGTCAGCCACGAATTCACCGCGATTGAGGGTCGCCCAGAACTCCTTGTAATGACTGGACGCGGCATCGGCTGGGTCACAGAACATGCTGTGGTGCTTGCCTTTGATTTGCCCAAGTTCATAGCCCATTGAGCGCAGAAACTGCTCGTTTGCTTGCAGGATATGGCCTTGAAGATCGAACTCGATCACCGCGGTGGAGCGCAGCAGCGCTTGAATGAACGCCGAATTCTCCGCCGAAGTGTCAACGGTCTCGGTGATGTTCGAACCAAAGGCATGGATACTTTCCAATTGCCCCTGTTGATTGACAATCGGTTGCCAGAGGCCACGAAACCACGACAGTCCGCCATCGGGACGCTGAAAACGGTAAGTATCGATAACCGCGTCGTGGTTGTTCACGCTGTCGAGCAAACGACGATAACAATCCATCTGCCGCACATACTGCGGAATGAAATTGTCGAGCGGTTTGTTCAGCACTTGGTTGGCGCCACACCCCAACATGTTCAGAAAGCCTTCATTGGCATCTATAACGTTGTAGTTGGCGTCAAGGACCGCACGCACAAGGCAAGTCTCAATCCCGTTGAGCAACTGTCGAGCCACTGAAAGCTCCGACTGAAGAGACTGCAACTGCATTTTCAAACGAGTATTGAACATGGGCGCATCCTGCTAAAGGAGAGACTCTTTGCTATCGGCAACCGTTGGGGGTTTGTTTTCAGCTTTTTTTATGCTGCAAAAACACTATAGAAGCATTGTTTGCAGCGCTCCATTTTCTCCCCTGATATAAAGCCATGCCCCCAGCCTGGTGGTTACAATCCCCGCGCCACGCCACTAGCGCCCTTCCCCCATGCACCGCCCGAGCCGGACTACTCACCATGACCACACACCGCATTACCCTCGCCAACGGCTGGATTGCCGAATTTGCCGAACAAGGTGAATTCCGCATGGGCGCCATCAGCTGGAACCTGCACCTGCGCGGCCCCGAGCAACAGGCCATCCGCTATTTCGAAACCCAGATCGTGCTGGTCAACGACGAGGATGGCGAGCAGGCACGAAATCACATCAGCCTGTCCGAGGACGGGGTCTACGGGTACCTGGGCAACGGTATGAGTCACGGTTGGGTGATCGACTTTTCCCGCGGCATGATCGCGCCCCACCGGGTGACGATTTCCCACTACCACTACGCCTATGACGAATACATTTCGCTGCTGGAGCAACCGGCGTACAAGCGGGTGCGGGAGTACATCAGTGTCATCGGTCGCACCGTCTACCTGACCTTTCCCTTCACCCGGGACGAGGACTTTCCCAAGGTCTGGGAGGAGTACCTGGTGATCCGCCGGCGGCAGCTGGACGAGCTGTATTTTCGTAACTGAGTCAGCGCCAGACGCAATAATGGGAATGGGCCATTAGCACACTCGGGCTAATGGTCCCTGGCCCAGGGCGAGCTTATAGTCCGCACCACCACCCCCTTCAGGATGGCGCTCACAAGAACGTGCGGATTCATAACAAGGAGCTTTCCCATGTCACTCAAGAAAATCGTCTACGCCTCGGCCATCGCCCTGGCGCTCACGGCCTCCAACGCCCACGCCTTCGCCAGCGACTGCGGCGATTCGTTGTGGAAATTCAGCGCCATCGAAGCCCTGACCTGCGTCTTCTCGGGTCAGTGGTAAGCCGCGTCTGCCTGGGCTGACGCTGCCAGGCAGGAACAGAGTGCCCGCTACTGCGGGCACTTTTTTGCTCTGGGCGCCCGGCTGTCAGCGCAGGCTCCAGGACACGCCCAGGTACACCCCCAAGCCTTCTCCCGGCGTCGAGCGCGCCGCGTCCAGCCCCTTGTCGTCGTAGCCCGGAGTCACGGTGGCGGCGTAGCGTTTGTCAGTCAGGTTGCGCACATCGACCCAGGTCTGCCAGTCGTTCTTTGGCGCGTTGTAGCCCAGGGTGGCGCCGAACAGCGCGTAAGGATCGGCGTAGTAACTGTTGGCGTAATCCACCGCCACCTTGGACACCAGTTGGGTGTTGACGGCGGCGAAGAAACCCAGGGGCCAGTCGTAGCGCAGCTCGCCCTGGTAATAGTGCATCGGCAGGCCCGGTAGGCGGTTGTCGCCAAAGCGCGAATCGTCGCGGTAGTGGAAGTCGCTGAAGGTGTAGGCCTGGCGCAGGCTCAAGCGGCCGACGCCCGGCTGCGACCACAGCTCACTCAGCAGGCTGGCCTCCACGCCCTGGTGCACTGTGGGGCTGGCGTTGAGTTCATAGGGCGTGGTGGCGCTGGGGTCCGGCAACACCGAGAGCAGTTCGTGGCGCACCTGGGCGTAGTACCAGGCCAGGCTCCACTCGCCCAGGCTACTATCGCCGCGGCCGCCCAGCTCCAGGGTGGTGGCGGTCTGGTTGCGCAGCTCGATCGGATCGCGCTGGGCGCCCGTGGCAACGCCGCTGCCAGCCGGGAAGCGCAGGTTCGAGCTGTAGATCAACGACCAAGGGTGCGGTGCTTCCACCGAGCGGCTGAGGTTGCCAAACAGCTGCACATTCGGTGTCAGTTGGTAGCGCAGGCCCAATCGCGGCGCGTAGTCCCAATCGCCGAGGCTGGTCTTGCCGCCGCCCTCGGGGTAGGTCACCGCGCTTTCGCGCCGGGTGTAGATGGCCGCCAGCCCCGTGGTCAGCCACAGGTCATCGGCGATCTCCAGATCATTGCCAAAGTGCAGGACCGTATCCGAGCCCTGGTAAGTGAAGTTGCGGATTCGCGTGCCTGGCGCATAGCTGGCGGTGTTGCCTGTGGGAATCCGCACAAACTCGCTGGCCCCGTCATTGGGCAGGTGCTTGGTGACCCGCAGGCCCAGGGTGCTGCGGCTTTCCCGGCCCCAAAGGCTGTCGCGGCGCTTGTAGTCGAAGGTGCCGCTGACGTCGCTGTAGGCCACCTTCAGGCGGTTGGGGCCTTCGCGCAGGTCCATGGGGTAGTCGTGGTAGACCAGACCGGTCTGGATGCTCGAATCGTCGTCGATGTAGTAGGTGGTCTTGTTGCCGACAAAGGTGCTGCCCGGTTGCTTGCGCCGGTCATCGCGGCTGACATACAGCGGGTTGGCCGCCCGCGGGTCGTGCTCGATGGAGCGTTTGCTGACCCGCCCGGCCAGATCGTTGTCGGTCTCGCGGTAGCGCAGGTAGAAACGCGTCTCCAGGTTCGGGTTGAAGCGGTAGCCGAAGTTGCCAATCACCCCCTTGCTCTGGCTGCGGGTGTGGTCCTGGTAGCCGTCGGCGTTGGCGTCGGTCAACGACACGTAGTAGTCGAAATTCCCCAGCACTTGCCCGGAACTGAGCTGACGCTGCTGATAACCGTGGCTGCCGGTGGCGTAGCGCACCTGCAACAGTGGTGCGTCGTAGCCGGTGTGGCTGATGTAGTCGATGGCGCCCCCCAGGGCCAGGGCGCCACGGTCGAAACCATTGGCGCCGCGCAGCACCTCTACGTGATCGACCCACAGGGGCTCCAGCAACTCATAGGGGGTGCCGCCGGGGCCGGTCAGGGGCAAGCCGTCGAGCATGGTGTACAGCCCCGAGGCATGGGCCCCCGGCGCGCGGTTGATGCCCGAACCACGGATCGAGATCTTCACCCCTTCGTTCCCGGCGGACTGGGCGTAGACCCCGGGCTGATAGGCCAGCACATCCTGGTTGCTGGCCACCCGCCCCTGCAGCGGCCGGCGCATGTCCACCACATTGCCGGCGCCCGGCACCTGGGCCAGCCGCGCCTCGGCCTCTTCCACCCGCTGTCCCTCAGCGCCCTGCTCCTGCCCCAGGACCTGCGCCGGGGCCAGCTCCACGCTCCGGGTCTCGGCGATTGCCGGGCAGGCAAGGGCCAGGCCCAACAGGGCCGTGGGCAAGGATTTTGGCGAAGACATCGAGAAAACTCCGACAGGCAGAAAGGGGGCAATGCAAGTTGCGACGCAGGAAAGAACCAAGAGAACACAGGGGAATTGGGCTTTTTTTCGCCAGGAAAGCGGATGTCGGCAGTCACGCCTTCACTGGCGAAGCCACAGCGTCCAGCACGCAGCGCTAAGGGTTCTTGGCCCCCGCCAGAAAGTGCGCCACCAAGGCATTGGCATGACCATGGCCCATGCCGTGTTCGGACTTGAGCCAGGCCACCAGTTCCATGTGCTTCTTGCCGCTGAGGGCGCCAAGCAGCTCCAGCCAGTGGCTGATGGGCTGACCGTAGTTTTTTTCAATGGAAGGAAAGTACGACGCCGGGCCTTTGACCTGGCTGGCTTGGCTCTTGTTGTCTTCGCTCATGCTTCACCCTGCGCTTTTTTACTGCCCTTGATGTTTTCGATCAGATCGACCACGTAGTTCTGGTTGAAACCCGCAACAAAGGACCAGAACAGCAACTTGCCATAGGCGGCGTAGCCGTCAGCGTGCTGGCAGAAAATCACATAGAAGCTGTTCTCGGGGTAGTTGCAACTCTTGTCCCTGACGATCTCGGGAAACAGCTCCCCTTGCACCACGCCGGAGATGAACAGGATGTACAGCAAGCCCGCCAGGATGCCGCCAATGAACGACGGCAGCAGCACATTGAACCAGGAACTGCACAGGCTGATGATCTCCTCCTCGCAAAGGTGTGACAGTTGCCGGTGAAACCCCACATAACCACCAATATTGCCGACGATGAACACCACCGAGGGGATGGTGTAACCGTCGGCCATGGCGACCGCTCCCAGGGACGCCGCCAACAGCAGCACAAAGATGATGAACAGTCGCTTCCATAGGATGTTCAGTGCTTCCTGGCGGTTCATGTTCAGCTCGTCGGTTCAGGTTTTCGGAGAGATCCGTCTACCTTGATGACGATAGATGAGCCTTGCCCGGCAGGACCTTTTTTTTCGCCAGGGAATCCTTGCCCCTGCGACCTGCGCCTGCCGTGTCCTCAGGCCGGATACCCGGTGATCTCGCGGATGCTCTGATACAGCGGCTTGAGCTGGCGGTACATGCGCAGGTAGACCTCGCTGTACAGCCGCTGATACATCTGCTGCGCTTGCGGCTGTGGCTCGAATACCGCGCCGACCCGGGTCATGGCGCTGATGGCCGTGGGAAAGTCCGGGTACAGGCCCAGGCCCACCGCACAGGCGATCACCGCCCCCAGCCCCGAGGCTTCATAGACATGGGGGCGCTCTACCGGCAGGCCGAAGATGTCCGCCGTCAGTTGCATCGCCGCATCGCTCTGGGAGCCACCACCGGCCACCCGCAGGCGAGTGATCTTCAGCTTGGAGCGTTTCTCCATGCGCTCCATGCCCTGGCGCAAGGCGTAAGCCAGGCCTTCAAGGATGGCCCGGTAGATATGGGCCCGGGTGTGCACGTCGCCAAAGCCGATCATCGCGCCCTTGGCTTCCATGCCCGGCTCGCGGATGCCCGGCGACCAGTAGGGTTGCAGGGTCAGGCCCATGGACCCGGGCGGCACCGCCTGGACCAGGGCATCAAACAGCTGTTCCGCCTCCAGCCCCTGCTCGGCCGCCTGCTGCACTTCCCGCAGGCCGAACTGTTGCTTGAACCAACTGACCATCCAGTAACCGCGGAAGATCATCACCTCGCAGTTGTAGTGGTTCGGCACCGCCGCCGGGTACGGCGGGATCAGCGGCACCACTTCCAGATAGCGGGAACGGGTGGTGGTGATGGTCGCCGTGGTGCCGTAGGACAGGCAGGCCGTGGTGGAATCCTGGACGCCCGAGCCCAGGACTTCGCAAGCCTTGTCGGCACCGGCGGCAATCAGCGGCAGGCCCTCGGGAATACCGGTGTGGCGGCTCGCTTCGGCGCTGATCCGGCCCAGGGTTTCACCGGGTTTGAGCAGGGTCGGCAACTGCTCCTGACGCACCGCCAGGGCCTGCCATTTCCAGTCGCTGGGGGCGGCCCAGCGCAGGCGCTTGTAGTCGAACGGCAGGTACGCCACGCAACAGCCGACGGAGTCGACGAAGTTGCCGGTCAGGCGATGGGTGAGAAAGCCCGACAGCAGCAGGAACTTGTCAGTGGCGGCCCACACCTCCGGTTGCTGCTGGGCCACCCAGTTGGCTTCGGCCTGGGCCCGAAAATAGTCCACTGTGGCCTCGGCGCCGATCAGCTTGAACAGCCAGCCCCAAGGTCCCTTGATGCGGCCTTCGACCTCGGCCTGGCGCTGGTCGAGCCAGAGAATGGCCGGACGCAGGGCCTTGCCCTGGGCGTCGACATTGATCAGGGTGCCGCGCTGGGTGGTCAGGGACACGCCGCGGATCTGCGAACGGTCGATACCGGTCTGCTGCCAGAGCAATTGGCAGGCTTCGCCGAGCTTGGCCCAGTAATAGTCCGGGTGCTGTTCGGCCCAGCCGGGCTGGGTCGAAAAATAGGCCTCCAGCTCCACCTTGCCCTTGCCCAGCAAGTTGCCCGACAGGTCGAACAGCAGCGCGCGCACACTTTGGGTGCCGTTGTCGATCGCCAGCAGGTAGTCCTGCTTATTGTTGTTGTGGTTGTCCATGGGGCTCTCTTGGTTGGGGCTCAATCGGTGACGGGGGGCAGGCTGTGATGGCGCTGCCACAGGTCGCGATAGCGCTGTTCTTCGGCCAGCCAGCGCGCATCGTCCCAGCCCAGGCGGGGCTGGCACAGGCGGCGGATGGCCGGCAAGTACTGCGCCGCGCCTTCGGCCAGCAACAGACCGAGCCGGGTACGGCGCAGCAGCAGGTCGTCCAGGTGCAGGACCATTTCCGCCTCGGCGGCAAAGGCCAGCTCGGCCCACAGGGTGTCGCTGGCGCCGACGCAATCGCCGCCCAGCTCGGCCACCCGCTGCGCTACGCGGGGCAAGTCGCGGCCATGGCGCCCGGCCAGGCGCCGCACTTGAGCCGCGCTGAGCCCGGGAATATCCACCGACGCCTGGGGGGCGAACACCGGTTCGCCGTCGTCCTCCACGTTGCGCCCGAGCATGGCGCCACAGGCTTGCAGCACCTCGATGGCCTGGGGCCGGAAGGTGGTGAGCTTGCCGCCGGCCAGGGTCACGCAGCCCGGCTCCTGCCACAGCACATGCTCGCGGGTTTCGTTGGACGGCTTGCCCTGTTGCTCCCCGCCCGCGCCGGCCACCACCGGGCGCACCCCGGCCCAGGTCGAGAGCACATCGGCGGCGCTGACCTGAGCCTGGGGAAACTGCTGGGCGCAGGCGGCCAGCAGGTACTTGAGCTCTTCCTGGCTGATGCTGGCGCTCTGGTCCAGATCGTCGCGGTGATCAAGATCGGTAGTGCCCACCACCGTGGCGCCTTCCCAGGGGAAGACGAACACCGGCCGACCGTCCTCGGCATGCATGAAGCTCAAGGCCTGGGCCACCGGCAGGCGCCAACCCGGCAACAGCAAATGACTGCCGCGCAAGGGGCGCAGTTGGCGCGGAGCCTGGGCCGGGCGCAGGCGCTCGGCCCAGGCTCCGGTGGCCACCGCCAGGGCCGCGCAGCCAAGGGTTTGCACTGCACCCGTTTCACTGTCCTCGATCGCCACCCCGCAGACCCGCCCGTTCTCCCGCAGCAGGCGGGTCACCCGCAGGCCATTGATGGCCACGGCGCCATCGGCCCGGGCTTCGGCCAGCACCCGCATCACCAGGCGCGCATCGTCGGTCAGGGCATCCAGGAAACTGGTGCCCCCCAGCAGGCCCGGCTCCTTCACCCCCGGAGCCAGGAAGCGCAGGTGCGCGGCATCGTGAAAGCAGTGGTTGCGGCGCCCGGCCAGGGCGTCATACAGGGTCAACAGGCCGCCGAACACCTTGGGTCCGGGAAACTTGCCGCGGTAATGGGGCATCAGGAAACTCATGGGCTCCACCAGCCCGGGGGCTTCCTGCAGCAGGCGCTGGCGCTCGCGTACCGAGTCCCGGGTCAGGCGCCACTGGCCCTTGGCGATGTAGCGCAAGCCGCCATGGACCATCTTCGAGGAGCGGCTGGAGGTGCCCCAGGCAAAGTCCCGCTGCTCCAGCAACAGGCAACGCCAGCCGCGCCGCGCCGCTTCCCGCAGGATGCCGGCGCCGCTGATGCCGCCGCCGATCACGATCAGGTCCCAGGGTTGCGCCCCCAGCCCGGGCAGCGCCTGTTGGCGCCACTGGCCGTTCCAGTCCTGGCTCATGGCGTCACTGCTCCAGCAGGGTGCCGGGGTTGAGGCGCCCGGCGGGATCGAAGTGGCGGCTCAAGGCCTGCAGGGTGTCGATGGCCAGCGCGCCCTTCTCCCGCCGCAGGTACGGCGCATGGTCCTTGCCCACCCCGTGCTGATGACTGATGGTGCCGTGGTGGTTGACGATGGTCTGGCTGGCGGCGTGCTTGAGGGCCTGCCAGCGCGCCAGGGTCGCCGGGTACTGGGCGTCGGGGCGGAATACGTAAGTGGTGTAGATGCTCGACCCTTCGCCATAGACGTGGGACAGGTGGGTGAACACATGCACCTGCTCGCCCTCGGCGGCCAGGCCATCACGCAGGCTGCCCTCGATGCGTTGCAACAGGCGGTCAACGTTGCTCCAGTCGGTGGCGGTTTCCAGGGTGTCCACCAGGTAGCCGGCGTTCCACAGGCTTTCGCGCAGGTAGGGAAAGCGAAAACGGTTCTGCGCCCACTTCTTGCCCAGCAACGTCCCGGTAAAGACCCCGCCAAACCCCTTGAGCTGGCGCCGGGCGTGACGCAGGGACAAGGCGTTCTGCTGGCGATTGCCGGTCACGCCGAAAGTCAGCAGGCACTTGCCCGGCCCCGCGCCGCGCAGGGCCAGGTATTTTTCCAGCCAGGCGATCTGCGTGGGATGGCCGGCCAGGGCCAATTGGGTTTCGGTCTCCAGGGCATTGGACAGGCGCAGCATCGACAGCGGCACCCGGGCCTGGGCCAGGGCGCGCACCGCTTGCAGCGCCTGGGTCCAGTCCGGCAGGAACACCCCATAGAAGCGCTCGTCGTCCGGCAAGCGGCTGACCCTGACCTTGACCTCGGAAATGATCCCGAAGCGCCCTTCGCTGCCCAGTACCACTTCCCGCAGATCCGGCCCGGCCGCAGACGCCGGAAAGGTCGCGATGGGCATCGGCCCGGCAAAGGTTTCCAGGGTGCCCCCGGCGAACAGCTGCTCGATGCGCCCATAGCGCAGCGACTGCTGGCCACTGGAGCGGCTGGCCACCCAGCCCCCGAGGGTCGACAGCTCCCAGGACTGGGGGAAGTGCCCCAGGGTGTAACCCCGGGCGCGCAGCTGGCTCTCCACCTGCGGGCCACTGGCCCCAGGGCCGAAGGTCGCCAGCTGGCTGTCTTCGTCCAGCTCCAACAGGCGACTCATGCGCGCCAGGGACACCGTCAGCACCGGCCGCTCGGACCAGCCTGGATTGATGTGCCCGGCCACCGAGGTGCCGCCGCCGTAGGGAATCAGGCACAGGTCCCGGTCCTCGGCCAGGGCCAGCAACTGGCGGATCTGCTCGGCGGTTTCCGGAAAGGCCACGGCATCCGGATAAACCCCCAGCTCGCCTTCGCGTAGGGCCAGCCAATCCGGCAGGCTCTGGCCGCGGGCATGCAGCAGGCGCTCCTGGGGATCGATGCAATACAGCGGGTGGGCAGCAAGGCGTGAGGCCGGCACCTTGGCCAGCGCCTGCTCCAGAGTCGCCTCCGGCAAGCGGCGCCCCGGCCCCAGGCGCTCGGCGAGAAACCCCGCGCCCTGGGCCGGCAATTCGACCACCGTGGATGCATCCCCCCAGCCGTTCCAGCGTCGCATACGTGTGTCCTTGTGCTGTTCTTATAGGTCTTGCTTCAGGCTCCCTATACTAGTGCGCGGCTGAACGCTGTCACGGTCGCATCGCGCCAGAGGATGTAGCCGATTGAGTCAGGCACAGGTGACATCCGGCGCCAGTTACCGAAGAATCCTCCCCTCCCCATCACAGGCTCGCGTCCATGCCGGCAACCCTGAAAACCTGCGCCCCGCTGTTCTGGTCCACCGACCTGGGCATCGACTACGGCGCGCCGACCCTGCACCTGCACGATTTGCTGCCCGTGGTGGGCGAGGAACACTCGGCCTTCTTCCAGCACCGGGACGGCATCTTGATCGGCGAAACCCTGCAACTGATCTGGTGCCCGCCGGTTGCCGACCTCAATGGCTGGAACGAACAGCCTTCGGAAATTGCCCTGAGCCAGCTGCTGCAGGTCCGGATCACCGGCCCGGCGCCCGAGCCGCCGGCACCACGCAATGCCATCCACCATGGCCGGCCGAGGTACCGCTTCCTGGTCCTGTCCTGCCAGCCACTGCCGGCGGCCCTGCGCGCCCAACCGCTGGCACAGGACGCCTGGTCCATGCCCCTGATCGAGAGCGAACAGGGTAGTTGCCTGACCTGGGATGCCATCCATGACTGTGGTCGCGCCGAGGTCCAGGGGCTGATCTACCTCAGCGCCTACCGCCGCGACGAAACCTATATGGAAATCTTCCTCGAAGCCGTGGGCGAGCAACTGTTTGGGCTGTTTTCGGTGCACCTTGGCCCCGGGGGTGACGACTATGAATTGGGCCGCCGCGCCCTTGAAGGCGCAGAGTTGCGGGCCATCCGCCGCGCCCTGGACAGGGCCCAACCCTTGACGGATTCACAGGCCGCTTACCTGACGAGCTGAGCCCTACCGACAGCAAAAGAGCACTGAAAAAGACTAAGCAGCTGTTTTCAAACTCATTTTTTTGCTTTTGGGGCTTCACAGCCCGCGCAGAAATTGATAAATTTGCGCCCGTTCTTGCAGCGGCCCTCCCCGGGCCGGCAGTCAAAGCAAGTAACGTCGCAACAGCTACAGGGGCGTCGCCAAGCGGTAAGGCAGCAGGTTTTGATCCTGCCATGCGTTGGTTCGAATCCAGCCGCCCCTGCCATTTTTCTTCATGTTCATCCCCCCAGACTCCGTTCCAGCACCTCCAGCAATGCACTGACCTTGGGCAACCCCTGCCGGCTTTTCAGCCACAGCAGATGAATCGCCTGCCCTTCGCTGGCCCACTGCGGCAGCACTTCGACCAGGGTGCCTTGCGCCAGCTGCTGCTTGACCAGCCACGACGGCAACTGCGCGATGCCGTAACCGTCCAGCACGGTCATCAACAGCCCCTCGCCATCCCCCACCACGCAACTGGCGGACATGACCCGGCGCTCGCTCTCGCCCGGACGCCCGGTCGCAAAGTTCCAGGGGCTGACCCGGCCGTCCACCCAGCCATAGGCAATGCACTGGTGCCGTTCCAGGTCCTGGTCGGTCAGCGGCGTGCCATGGCGCCGCAAGTAATCGGGAGAGGCGCAGAACAGGTGCCACTCGCGGCCCAGGCAGCGATGCCCCAGTGCCGCCGGCCACAGCTCAGAACCACCGAGGCGCACAGCAATGTCCACGCCGGCTTCGAGGGGGTCGATGCCAGAATCGGAAAAGGTGATGTGCGGCTGCAAGCCGGGGTGTTCCCGGGCAAACCGCAACACGGCAGCCAGTACCTGGGAGCGGCCAAAGGTCCCGGGCAGATCGATGCGCACCCGCCCCCGCAGCTCGGTGTGTTCCGCGTTCAATGCCAGCTCGGCCTCTTCCAGATCGGCCAGCACACCGCTGCAGGTGCGGTAGAAAGCCGTCCCCGCGTCGGTCAGCGCCAGGCTTCGAGTGGTGCGCTGGAACAGCCGCGCCTGCAACCGCCCTTCCAGCCGGGCAATCGCCTTGCTGACTGCCGAGGCCGTGAGGTTGAGGCGCTCGGCGGCGGCCTTGAAGCTGCCGCAGTCGGCGACGCAGACAAATACATCGATCCCCTTCAAGCGTTCGGAAGAAAACATCGGTGCCTCGCATTCATGAATCTGATTCCATTCATTGGGTAAAAATCATCATAAAACAGAATCAGATTCCCCAGTAAGCTGGCTGGCATTCTCCCAAGACCCTGCTACAGACGATGAGGCACGGATGCTGCGCACCCTGAAAGGCTACCCAAAGGCGATCAACCTGCTGCTCACCGGCACCCTGGTGCTGACCCTGGCCCGGGCCATCACCCTGCCCTATCTGGTGATCTACCTGAACAGTGCTTTCGGCCTGCCGGTCAGCGACATCGGCCTGGTGATCGGCAGCAGCCTGATCCTCGGTTCGCTGCTGAGCCTGTATGGCGGATTCCTGGTGGACAGGACCCCCAGCCACCGCCTGATCCTCGGCTGCTGCGCGCTGTTCACCCTGGGTTTTGTCGGCACCTTCACCGCCCGCCAGCTGTGGCTGTTCTACCTGTGCCTGGTGCTGATCAACCTGGCCTACGCGGTGATCGACATCGCGATCAAGGCCGGCTTTGCCCAGCGCCTGCCGGTGGAGCAACGCAGCGAAGCCTTTTCGATCAAGTACACCCTGACCAATATCGGCTACGCCGTGGGCCCGTTTCTCGGCGCCGGGCTGGCGCACCTGAGTATCAGCCTGCCGTTCCTGATATCCGCCGCCCTGGGCGCCGGGTTCCTGGCAATCCATCACATCTGGGGCGACAGACAGCTGGATGCCGCTGGCGCCACAGCCACGCCACTCTCCTTCCTGACCCTGGGCAAACAGCTGCTGCGGGACTACCGCCTGGTGTGCTTCACCCTCGGCGGCCTGCTCAGCGCCGTGGTCTTTGGCCAGTTCTCGGCCTACCTCTCGCAGTACCTGGTGGTCACCACGTCCCCGGAGGCCACCTACCGCATCATCAGCACCCTGGTGGCGACCAACGCCCTACTGGTGATCGCCTTGCAGTACAGCATTGGCCGCAGGATTTCCCCGCGCCATCTGAACCGCTGGCTGGCAACCGGGCTGGGGCTGTTCCTGCTGGGGATCAGCGGGTTTGGCCTGTCCACCAGCCTGCCGCTGTGGGTACTGTCGATGGTGGTGTTCACCCTGGGGGAAATCATCGTGTTTCCCGCCGAGTACATGTTCATCGACCTGATTGCCCCTGAGCCGTTGCGGGGCCTGTACTACGGCGCCCAGAACCTCTCCAGCCTCGGCGGCGCCCTGGGCCCGATACTCTGCGGCATGGTCCTGGCCAGCCAGCCGGCGCACTGGATCTTCTACATGCTGGGGGCGTTCATAGTCGCCGGGGGGCTGTTCTACTGCCTGGGCGCGGCCAACTTGAGCCAGCCTGTAGCCAGGAAGGCGGATTGAGGCTTGATCCCGGGTACGGGTCCGAGTTGCTCATAGGCACGGGCCAGCAAGGGTGACACTTCATCCAGGACGTCAATGAAATCCGCTCGCAGGCGGCGTACTCGCTCAGGCATAAAAGCCAGTCATCATGGGGCAGAAAACCCTCCACTCGCCAATCACCCGTGATCGACCTGTCCCAGCAACTCGCGCCGGACTTGCAGCGCGATGGCCGCAAAGCCCTTGCCTGTACCTCGGTTACACGTCGAATGATTCAGAGTGGCGGTGATGTCATTCCAGCACTCCACCGCTTCAACCTGCCGGTGAGTGGGGTCGGTTTCGATTTCAAAATCGATGAAGCGCTCGTCCTGGGTCAACAACAAGCCAAACAGACTGGACATTCCGGGAAAGTCGATATCCAAATTGAGGACGATGGTTGCCGACCAGTCGACTCCCTGTGACTCGGCGTAATCCAACAAGGCCTGGGGCACACCCTCGTCCCGCCAGCTCCTTGCGGTGCATTCCAGTTCGTAGGCTCTGAGAGTGTTTTGTTCCTGAACATTGAGCTGACGTTTTTTCAGGAGACGTTCGATGTCCATATCCAACCCGTGTGCTTCGTTGATGACTGCCGGAATCCGCAGGTAGAACCTTCATTTGGCGCCATGGGGTAATGACCGGCACTGTTCATTGCGGGCCGCGAAGAATAGCCCACCCCACCCATGATCTGGCCAGCAGATTCACACCCGCCACCTTCCGCACGTTCCTCTTTGCACCCCCAACAAAGAGGAATACCCGATGAAAAACACCGACCTCAGCCAACTCATCCTCAGCGACCACGCCCGCATCGAAGCCGCCATCAGCACTGGCGCTGCCTGGGAGGTGTGGTTTCAAGTGGAGTTTCTGATGCTGCTGCGTTCGGCCCATGTGGCCGCCGCCCGCGAAGTGCCCTATCCCAATCCGAATTCAGGCCTGCGCCTGGACGTGCTGGCCCAGCAAAACGGTGAGAACTACGCCATTGAGCTGAAGGTGGAAAGTGCCACCAACGCCGGCAACAAGCTGCTGGCCGAAACCCAGAAGGACATCGAAAAACTCACCAAGTACACCAGCCCCGTCGCGGCACGCTGGGCTGTGGCCGTGGGGTACAGCGACGTCGCCAAACGTGGCTTGCGGGACTTCGCCAACGCCCACAACACCCGGGTCATCTACCAGGAATCCGGCGCCATAGGCTGCATGATCGCCACGGTTTGACCACCCGCTGCAAAACGGCCCCGCCACGGCGGGGCCGTCGCTGCCCAGGGCCATACGCCCCCTGGGCAGCACCTTCATCCCACGCCTTGCTACCACGAGAGAACCTTACAGCGTCAGTTGCCCACGCTCCTCATCGGTCAGGCGCGCCCGGGCCTGTTCGCTCAAGGGCCCGGCCCCCAGTACCTGCACCGGGCTGTCGGGGTTGTAGCCCGGGGTGCGGCTGGCTTCTTCACGCTGGCGCTGCACCGGTTCGGAACCAAAGCCCAGCACTTCCACGGTGACGATGGACGCCCGGCCCTGCTTCGCTGCCGCTTGCTGATTGCGCGCCGCGTCCTCCGCTGCCTGGGACGCCGCCGAGCCTGCGGCACTGGCCGAGCTCATGGCGCCGGTGTTGACCGCCGCCGTGACCGGCACCCCGGACGACTTGCCCTGGGTCTGGATGTTCGCCGCGTTGACCACTCGCAGGGCGGCGATGTTGACGTTGCCCGAGACCCGGATACCCGCCTCGCCGGCATCGATTGTGCCCAGGGGCGCGATCAGGTCGATGTCGCCGGCCGCCACCTCGGGAATCGGGTTGAGGGTGGCGATCCCGGCCCCGGTGCTGGGCACCGACGGCGACAGGCTGACATTGCCCCAGGTGTCGTAGACCCGCTTGGGCGGGGTGTAGACCACGGTGGTCTTGGAGCCCCGGCCGGCGTTGATGTCGCCCGCCGCCGACCAGCCCATGATCGAGCCGCCGAAGGTGGTCATGATCCGGCTCTGGCCCAGGAGGATGCTACCCAGGGAGTACAGCTGGATGTCCCCCGCGCCCTGGGTGATGACCCCGGCCGAGGCCGGCGGCGCGGTGCCTTCGATGCCGAAGGTCTGGTGGCCACCCGGGGTCAGCATCTGGATATTGCCGCCGAAATCGGTGTGCACCCCGGCACCGCCGAACAGGGTGATATCGCCCTTGTAGGTGATCGGGTTGCCGGCCACATCGGTACTCGGGAACAGCCCGGCAATCGCCGCCCGGCCCCGGGCGTAGCTGCCCTGGCGTATCCCGCCGTCCTGGGTGTACTCGCGGCCGGCGGCCTTGAGCTCGGCAAAATACACCTCCCGGGCAAACACCCGCTGCTGCTCCGCCGGCAAGGCCGCGTAGTAGGCCCGGGCCTGGGCGCTGTCGCCGACAAAATCGAAGCGCTGCGCCAGCCAGTCCGCCAGCTCACCCTCGTAGGTCTTGGCTACCTTGCCCGCCGAGAGGCTTTCGCCAGGCTGAGCCAGGCGGCTCGGGTCCAGATAGCCCTCGACAAAGCGTCGATAATCCGGGCCGCTGGCACCGACCCCGGCCTGCATCACGATGCTCGCCCCGGGACGGCTGTCCCCCGCCGCCACGGCGCCGAGGCTGGTGACGCTGACCCGATCTTCCATGAAGATGTTGCGCCCCGCGGTCAGCTCCAGGGTCCCGGGGCCGGCAACGTTGAAGCTGCTGTAGAGGATGTCGCGCCCGGCACTGGCGATGGAGATGTCGCTGGGGTTGTGGTGCACGAACAGGTTGCCGCTGAAGGTGTATTCGCCATAGGTGCTGTTGCCGCCCTTGGCCCCGCCAAGACCGGTGCCGCTGCTGACGATGTCCTGGCCGGCCTTCATCCAGACTGCGCCACCGCCTTCATAGTAGGTCTGCCCCAGGCGTGGGTCGGACGCCGTGGTGAGGGTCAGGACGCGGCCGCTGCTGACCCCCAGCAAGTCGCCGTTGATGGCATAGAACCGCGACGGCTCGGTGTTGCCCGCCCACTGGTTGGTCGCCGTGTTGGGGCCGAAGGCAAACAGCGGGAACACCCCGCCGCGGGCTCGGTTGCCATCGGCGGAGAGATTGCCGCTGGCCGCCAGGGGAATCCCTTCCAGGGTCGCGCTGGTGGCCATGAAGGCTGGGTGCTCGGGGGTCGCCAGCGCCTGCGCCGAGGCGCTGGAGCGGCTGACGGTCAACTCGCCACCGTAGATCGAGTCACCGGCCAGCAGCTGCAACTGACCGTTCAGCGAAGGCGCCAGCACCAGTGCCGCCGGAACCACCGCCGCCCCCGCCTCATACAGGCTGGATTGGCCGTAGTAGAGGCTGCCGCTGGCCGCCACGGCGCGCAAGGTCGGCGGGTAGACGGTGGCCATGTCGGTTTCCGTGCCCCTGGTCAACGGCGTG
Organism: Pseudomonas sp. B21-059; assembly: GCF_026016285.1. Lineage (NCBI taxonomy): Bacteria > Pseudomonadati > Pseudomonadota > Gammaproteobacteria > Pseudomonadales > Pseudomonadaceae > Pseudomonas > Pseudomonas sp. B21-059. The sequence continues at coordinate 3,782,399 of NZ_CP087201.1, forward strand.
AGGTTGCCCCCGGCCGAGTACAGGTCGATGGCGCTGCGCTCGGTCCACAAGGAGAACCAGCTCTGGCCGATGCCGGTGGCCCCGCTGGCGCTCTGGTAAGCCCAGCCATTGGCCAGGGGCGCGCGCCCGGGGTCGGCCACGGTCTGCAGCACCAGGTCGCCACGGGTCGACAGGCTGAAGGTGGCATCGCCCGGCATCAGGGTCATGCCGCCTGCGGCCACCGCCAGGGTCGCCCGCTGCGGCTCGAAGGCCCGGGTTTCGCTGCGGCTCTGGTCCGCCGCCTGGGCGCCGTAGTGCAGGTTCAGGCTGCCCAGGGCCGCGCTGCTCAGTTGCGCATGGCCGCGCAGGTTCACCAGGGCGCCGTTGAACACGCCAAAGCCGACCTGGCTGTAGGGGTTGACCTGCCCGCCGACGCGCAGGGTCAGGTCGCCACCGCCGGTCACTTGCCGACTGCCATCGGCGGCCACCCGGCCGGTGCTGCCCACCGCCAGGATCAGCCCGGTACTGCGCGGGTTGACGTAGCTGGCGTAGACCGGCGCTGCCATGGGCGCCAGGGCACCGGCATCACCGCCGACCTCGACCTCCAGGTTGCCGCCGCCCAGGGTGCCGAAGCCGGTGAAGCCGACCATCTGATCGGCGCCGCCGGCGCTGTTGGCGGTGTAGGTGCCGAAGTTGATCCACCAGGCGGTGTCCCGCGCCACGCCGCCGTTCAGGTCGTTGCCCTGGCGCCACAGCCAGTTGCCCACGTTGCTGGAGTCGTTGCCGGTGTCGCTGGCCACCGGGCGGCCCGGGGGCAGTTGGTTGGGCAGGGTCACGATGTTGCCACCGAGGTTCGCCCCGACCTTGATCCGCAGGTTGCCGCCGCCGTCCGGGTACCAGGCCCGGTAGACACTGCCAGCGCCACCGTCCACCAGGGACTCGTAGCCGCCAGCGACGTTGTTCAGCACTTTCTGGCCGTTGCCTCCCCGCGCCAGGTTGTAGGGATCGCTGGCCGAGGTGGCACTGGAGGAGGTGCCGGCGGTGTACACGCCGAACAGCGAATCCATGCTCAGGTTGCCCGCCGCCAGCAGGTCGAGGTCGGCGGCGCCGGTGCGCACGACGCTGAACCGGGTGCTGCTGGGCACCAGGGTGTAGGAATCGCCAACGGCGCAGTAGCTGGGGGTGTTATCACACAGCGCAGGGTCACCGAACTCGTCGAAGTTGACCGGCTGGCCGACCATGCTGTCGTCGCCGAAGAAGTCCAGGGAGCCCTCTTCGGTCCAGACATACTGCGCCTGGCCGAACATCCCGTAATGGCTGTCCGCCAGGTGCAGGTTGCCGGCCGTGGGCTGGCTCTGCAGCACGCGGCTGTCGGCCGCCGCGGTGTCGGCCCCGGCCACCAGGCGCAGGGACCAGGACTGTGCACCCTCTGTCAGCATCGGCGCGATGGCCCAGAGCTTGCCCTGGCGCCCGCCGTTTTCCGGCCGCAACAGCACCGAGGCCACCCCGCCCGGCAGCTTGATATCGGTGCCCGAAGGAATCAGCGCCCCACGGGACAGGTCTTTGCCACCGTCGAGCACCACCAGGTTACGCGCCCCGGCTACGCCCGGCAGGGGCACGCCCTTGGGCCAGGTCAGGGCATTCACCGCGGTATTGGCGGTCAGCAGGGTGCCGGCCTCCAGCACGCTGCCCGGGTTCAGGGTCAGGCTCTGGTTCAACAGGGTGCCGGCGGCGAACAGCAGCGTACCGTTGCTGTCGCGCACCGCGGCGGCCAGCACCGTGCCCGCCGGCAGCACCAGGCTCTCGCTGAGGGTTGCCGCCACTGGCAGGCGCGTGCCCTGCGGCAGGATCAGGGCCTTGATCGGCAAGTCGTAGTTGAGGGTGCTGCCCCCGGGGAACAGGGTGCCGTCGGCCAGGGACAGGCCGCCCCCCGGAATCACGATATCGCCACCGGTGAAGTCGATGCCGGCCCGCAAAATCCAGCCATTGTCGTCATCGGTGCCCGGCGGCGGCGCGAAACCATCGTTGATGCTGCCGTAGACGTTCAGGTCGCCACCGGCGCGCAGGCTCAGGCTGCCCACTTCACCGGAGCCGTAGACGTTGTCGTCCTTCTGGGTGTGGGGGTTGAGGCTGGCGTAACGGTAGCCGGACAGGTCCAGGTCGCCCTGCACCACCAGGTCGCCGTCGGCGGTCTTGCTGACGATCTGCACCCCGGGCCGCAAGTGCAAGGCATCGGCGTAGGTGGCGTTGTTCAGGCCGGCCAGCTTGTTGTGCAGCAGGTCGTTGTTCTGCAGCGCAGCGTTGATAAAGGCAGTGCTTTGCAGGTGCTTGGCATCCAGGTAGGCCTGGGTGATCTCCTGGTAAGGACGCCCGCTGGCGGTGGTGTCGGTTTTTTCCGGGGCATCGTCGTAGCTGATCATGCCGTTGACCGCGATCGAGCGCGCACCCTGGATATCCAGGCGGCCACGAGCCTCGATGTCGATGTCATTGCTGCTCTGGTCCGCCTGGACGATGCGCGGCGCGTTCAGCTCCAGGGTGCCGCGGCTGCGGCCGTCGTTCTGCCCCGGGGCGCTGCCCGACGCCACATCGGTGCCGTGGCGCAGGTCGATGCGTGCGCCGTCGGCCAGGGTCAGGCGGCCCTGGCCCGAGCTCAGGACCACGCTGGCGCGGTTCGGCGAGTCGATGATCTTGCCGAAGCTGTCGACTCGCAGCGTGCTGCCGTGGGCGTCCAGCAGCGCGCCGCTGTCCAGGGTCAGGCCCTGGCTGGCCGCCAGGTTGATGCTGCCGACCCGTGCGCCACTGGCGTCCACCCGCCCGGTGACTCGCAGGCTGCCGTGGTCCAGCGAGACGTTGACGCTGCTGGCCTTGACCCCGTCGCCAATGCTCAGGTCGCCCTGCTTGAGCTGGAAGCTGCGGGCGCCAAAGACCTGCCCCTGGTTCAGGCGCTGGTTGAGGGCGGCGAACTGCTCGTCCAGGCTGCCGCTGCTGCCCAGGTGCTGGGCCTGGATTTCCACCGCGCCGCCGAGGAACGGCACCAGGGTGCCGCCGGCATCGTACTGGCCACTGCTGCCGCCGAGGATGCTGCCCGCCAGGTCGACCCGCCCGGCCGCGCTGTCCAGCGCCACCACCCGCAGCTTGCCGGCCTGGTTGTGGCTGGCCGAAAGATCGATGGTCGAGCCGGCCGCCTGCAGCACGTTGCCGCTGCGGCTTTGCAGCAGCACTTCGCCGCCGGCGCCGTATCGGGTCAGGTCGTTGAACGCGATGGCGCGACCGGCCACATCGACCCGCGCCGCGTCGGTCAGCAGCACATCGCCACGGGCGCCCAGGGTCACCTTGCCGCTGGGCAGGACCACGGCGCTGGCCAGACGGATGCTGTCGCCCTGCAGGGACAGTTCCGCGCCCTGGCCATTGGCCGCGCTACGGGGGCCCGCCGAGGCACCGATGTCGATGGCGCCACCGGCAGTGATGCGGTTCACCGAGCCGGCCTCGCCAGTCATCAGCGGGGTGAGGATATTCAGGTTGCCACCACTGTAGGCAAAGCCGCTGAGCGGGTCGAAGGCGCCCTGGCTCTGGTAGACCGCCAGGCTGCCCTTGTGGTTGGCGGTGATGCGCTGGCTGGCATTCAGGTTGACGTTGGCAAAGCCCAGGGCCAGGCGGTCGAAGCTCTGGGTGGTGCTGGGCTGGGCGAAGGCGCCGTAGCCGAACTCGATGCGCTCGGCGTCGATCGCAAGGCGCCCGCTGCCGGTCCCGGCCCCTCCGGCCACCACCGCCCCGGCCGGGGTCACGGCGCCCTGCCAGATTAGGTTGGCGGTGTGGATGCTGGCCACGTCATTGGCCCCGCCCGCGCCGTAGATCGCCGGAGTGGAGAGCATCAGGTTGCTCAGCAGCGACTTGCCGGTCAGCGGGTCGTAGGTGTCCAGGGTGGCGCTGCCGTAGAAGTTGAAACCATCCCGCGCCGAGAGCTGCAGGGTCTCCAGGGCCGGCGCACCGAACTGGGTGTCGCCGCGCAGCAGGCGGTCCAGTACCTGCTGGGTCAGGGTCATGCCACTGGGCAGGCGGTTGCCCGCCGCCGCGGCCGCCAGGGCTTCGGGGCTGCCGACATTGATGTTGTTCAGGCCCAGGTTCAGGTGGCGGGTGCCGTAGCGCACCTGATCGCCCAGTTCGAAGGTGTTGTCGGTCAGGGCGACGATGCTGCCTTCGGAATACAGCGCGGTCTGCCCGCTGCAGGGCGCGCTGGCGCAGGAACCGACCTTGATGCCGCCGCTGCTTTGCCCGCCGGCCTGGACCTTGCTGATGACATTGAGCAGGCCATTGGACACCGCCAGCATATTGGCCACCTGGTAGGTGAAGCCGTCCCGGGCGTCATAGCTGGCCTTGCCGCGACCCAAGGTGTTGATGGAGGCGCCCTGCTCCAGGACGATCTCGCCGCTGTTGCTCACCAGGAACACTTCCGGCGCGGCCAGGGTCACGCCTTCGCGCAAGGTGATGGAGCCCTTGGGCGTGTTGATGCCTTCGGCCAGGGTGATGTAGTTGCCGCCCTGGCCGTATTTGACCAGCGTCAGGCCACCGAGCATCAGCCGCGCCGCGCCCAGGTTATTGAGGCTGTCCGCGTCCAGGGTGACGCCGCTGAAGCCGCTGGTGGCCGACTTGCCGCTGGTCACCACTTCAATGCCGCCGCTGCCCATGTTCAAGATCGCCACGGTGCCGCCGTAGCCGCCCTGGGCGGCGTCGAAGCGACCGATGCCGCGGAACGAGAAAGCCTCCGCCCCGGCCCCCGCTTGCAGCGCCAGCTTCAGGGTCTTGGCGTCCACCGGCAGCATCGGCCGGGGCACCCCGAGGCGCGCCGCATCGGCCAGGGCGAACTGGGCGTAGCCGGTTTCGTTGTACTGGGAATAACGCCGCAGGGTATCGGCCGAGGTCAGGATCAACTGGCTGGCCACGCTGTTGCTGATCCCGGTGTTGGCGATCGACAGGCGCCCGGCAGTGGACCAGGAGCCATTGCGCAGCTGCTGGGCCGCGCTTTCGCTGCCAAGCCCGGCCAAGCCGTTGATTTCGACGCGAAAGGCCCCCGGCATCAGCGCATAGGTGGACGGCATCAGGGTGTAGGTGCCCGCCGCCAGCCCCGGCACGCCACTGCCGATGGTGATCTGCTGGCCGATCAACGGGTCCACCGCGCCGCCTTCCGGGGCCACCGGCGCATAGCCTGGCTGTGCCCCGGGGACAATGGCGTAGATCGGGTTACTGCCCAGGCCCGGCAGGATGAAGCTGCCGTTGGCGCCGATCTGCACCAGCGGGCTGTAGCGCGCATCGGTGGAACCGCCGCGCCCGGAAATGAACCCGGCCCCCAGCAGCTCGCCGCCACCGGACAGGTCCACGGTGGCATTGGGTTGCACCTGCACCGACTGGCCCCCGAGGATCACCCCGACGCTCAGGTCGCTGTTCTCATTCACCAGGGCGCCCTGGCCGAGGAAGGTCACGGTCTTGCCGTTGTACTTGTAGACCTGACCGTCGACGGTGCCGCCGTAAGGCAATACCAGGCCCTTGCCGCTGACCGAGGTCAGGCTGCCGGGCAGCAACTCCACCTGGCTGGCGCCCAGGTTGCCGATCTCGATCAGGCCCAGGGGCGCACGGATCACCCCGCCCTGCTTGATGGTGGCCGCGCCCAGTTGCAGGCGGCCGAAGGCCGAGTACGGCACCGCCGGGTCGCCATTTCCGGTGCGGCCGATGGTCAGGGTACGGCTGGGGTCGAAGTTGATGCGGGTGCCGGAGATATCGTTGAGGTAACCGGCAATCACCCGGGCCCCGACCTCGGTGGCCGGGTACAGCTGCGCGGCCCGCAGGGTCATGTCGCCCTGGGTCAGCAACTGCGTGCTGATGCCCTTGGCGATCACATCGGCACCGGCCCCGGCGAGGAAACGCATATCGCCCTGGCTGGTCAGTTGCACATGGTCGAAGCCACGGCGCTCGACGCTCAGCAGGCTGTTGTCGGCCTGGCGCAAGCTGCCCTTGCTGCCGAACACCACGTTGCCGCGCACATCGATCAGGTTGGCGCTGGCATTGAACTGCGCCTGGGTGGCCCGTTGCGACGGCGTGCCGGTGGACACCGGCCGCAGGTACTGGTCCTTGGCTTCCAGTGGCGCGAGGATGCCCGCCAGCAACAGGTAGGGCGCCGACAGATTGACCCGGGCGTTGGCCGCGGCACTCTCGCTCAGGTTCAGCGCGCCGCTGTACAGGCGCAGGCTCTGGCCCATGTTCAGCGACACATCGCCGTCGAAACTCAGCAGGCCGTTGCTCAATAGCGCCAGATTGTCGAAACCGCCAGCCGTGACCTGATCCACCCCGAGACGGCCATGGCCGTACTCCAGGCTGGCGGCTGCGGCGTCGGCGCTGGCGGGTAGCCCACTGCCCTGGTGGATCTGGCTGAGCACCAGCTCCCGCGCCTTGAGCACCCGGTCGTTGACCGCGTTCTTGATGTAGTACGGGCTTTCCAGGGCCAGGGACAAGGTGCCCCCCGCCGCGCCGGCGCCCCCGGCCCGGGCGACGAAGCTGCCGTCCAGGTACAGGCCGTTGTTGGAGGCGAAGCTGATGCTGCCACCGTTGCTGGCCACCTGCACCCGGCCCTGGCCGGGAATGTCCAGGGCCGCCTGGGCCCCGGAAGCGTCAAGACGCGCACCGTCGCGCACCACCACAAACAGGTCGCTGGCCTTGGCAATGCCGCTGGCCAGGTCGATCTCGCCGCCGATGGCGATCTTGCCGCCATTGCGCACCTGACCGTAAAGGCGCCCGCGATTGTCCACCGCGCTCACCGCCCGCGCCGCCACGTCGATCAGCGCCTGCTCGCCGACCCAGATCGAACGCCCGTGGCCGGCGGCATTGGCGGCCTCGGAACTGGCCACGGTCAAACCACCGAGGCTGACGCTGCCACCCCAGGCATTGAGGGTGCCGTTCATCGTCAGTTGACCGACGCTGCGCAGGTTGATGGCCTGCCCCGGGTCGACACTGATCACCGCGCCCTGCCCCACGGTCAACGCCGTGGTGGCCAACTGGGCAGCCGTGGAGTACTGATTGCCGGCGCTCAGGGTCAACCCGGCGCCACGGCGCTGGGTCAGCACGCCCTTGGCCGCGTCCTGCTGGTACAGGTCCGGCAGCCAGGGCTGCAGAACGCTGGCCGGATCGCTGCCAGTGGCACTGCTGCCAGCCTGGGCAGCGAAGCGGTAGACCGGCATCTTGACCTCGACCTGGGCGCCGTCGGCCACCGTCAGGCCTTCATTGCCGGTGATGTCGTAGGCACCGAAACCCTTGTTGAAGAAGTCCCCCGCCAGTTGCAAGGTTCCGGCTTGCGGGGCCACGTCCTTGGCGCCGATCAGCACCTTGTGCGCCTGCAGGGCCAGGGCGCCGCCACCGTTGACTCCATGGCCGCGCAGCTCGCCCTTGAGGTCGAGCTGGCCGTCGGCGGCCAGGGTCACGTCGCCGCCCTTGCCACCGCTGGCCTTGCCGTCATAGCCGAGGCTGGCGCCGGAGCTGGCATCCACCAGGGTGCCGTTGCCCAGGTTGAGGTCGCCGCTGCTGCGCAACGACAGCTTGCCACCGTTGATAAAGGCCAGGCCGCTGCTGTCCGACGGGTCCAGGGCCAGGTTGCTCCAGCGTCCGCTGACATCCAGCTTGACCCCATCGGCCACATTGACCCGGGCCTGGGCGCCGCCGCTGGGCGCGAGGATCACATCGCCGACCACAAAGTTGCGGTTCACATCCACCTGGTTCAGCACGTTGCCGGCGTTGATGCTGCCGCCGTGGGCCGTGAGGTTGGCGTTGAGCTGGACCTCTGGCCCGAACAGAGTGATGTCGCCACCGTGCGCCACCTGCAGCGCGCCGTTGACCTGAATCTGCTGTTTGGCGCCGACCTTGATCGCCCCCAACTGGAAGCCGTTGAGGGTGTCGCTGTCGAGCACCAGCTGGCCCTGGCGGTTGGCCGGCAGGGCTGTGGTGAGGTCCAGGCCGGCGGCAATCTGCTGCTGGTTGGCCTCGATCAGCACCTTGTCCACGGTCGGGCTCAGGGCATAGCGCAGGGTGCCGCTGGCCTTGTTGTAGATCGGCGTGTAGTTGCCAATGATCAGTTGCGCGCGCTGGGCCGCGGCCTTGTGCGATTGCTGGTAGCCGTCGAGGTTGACGTTGGGCGCCTGGGTCTGGCGGTCGCCCTTGAACACTTCGCTGACCAGCTGGCCTTCAAGCACTGCATTGCCGGTGCCGATCACCAGCTTGCCGGCGTCGCGGCCCACGGTATAACCGGCCTCGTAGCGGCGCTGCTGGGCAATCAGCGGGTTGTAGTAGTAATCGGTGCGGCCCCAGCGCGGGCTGCTGTCCACGTAGCCCTTGTAGATGCCGGTGTAGAGCAAATCCCCCGGGGCTCGGGACAGCTCGTACAGGCGCCCGTCAACGCCCTTGAGCCAGGTCTGCTGGATGTAGCCGGCCTGCACGTCGACGGTGCCGCCGGACAGGTTCAACTGGGCCCCGGACTGGGTCACCACCTCCTTGCCGGTGAAGGTCAGGGTGCCGCCCTGGGCCATCCACTCGCCAATGTTGTGGCCCTGGGTGCCCAGGTAGCCGCCCACTTCCAGCAGGCCGCCGGCGGTGTACCAGCGATCAGTGGCATAGCCGTTGGTACCCGCCGGAACGAACACCAGCTCGCGCAGGTCGACCCAGACGTCGTTGTTGATCAACTGGCCGCTGTCGCGGTTGCCCGCCGAGTCGCGCTGCTCGTTGCCCTGGACGTTGATCTTGATGGTGTTGGACTCCATCGCCACCTTGACCCCGACCGCGCCGGCCACGTCGATCACCGCGCCGTCGCGCACCAGACTGCGCTGCCCGGCACTGACCGCCACCTGACCACCGGTGGCCAGGGTGATGGAGCCGTTCTGGAAGTCCACGGTGCCGCCGCTGACGATCTCCACCCGCGACTGGTCGCTGCGGTCGGCCACGCTGCTCAAGTTGTTGAACTGCCCGGTGATCAGGTTGGTCGGGGTGCCGTCGAGGTTGATCAGGCCATTGTTACGCTGGCTGTCCAGGGCGGTGTTGCCACTGCTGTCCAGCAGGATCGCGGTGGTGCTGCCCTGCCCCAGGGTCACGCTGCCGGTGCTGTCGCTGGCGGCGTTGAGCAAATGGATGGTGCCGCGAGTGTCCACCGAGGTGCTGGCCAGGGCCACGCCGTTCTGTTGCACCCGGTGCCCGGTCAGGGTGATGTCGCCGGTGGACGCCATGATCAGGCCAGTGTTGTTGACCGTGCCCGCCGTGCTGCCGGGCTTGAGCGAGGTGGCGACCTCGTTGCCCCGTGTCGTCGAGTGCTGGTTGCCGCTGGTGCCGACCCCGCGGCGGATGTAGAAACTGTCGCCGGCAGCCAGGGTGGTCTGGCCCTTGGCGGTGACGATGGTGCCGGCGTTTTCCACTTCCGACCCCAGCAGCAAGGCGTAGCCACCGGACTCGGTGGAGCTGGCCGCCGGGTGGGTCTGGATCAGCGCACCGCGCTGCACCTGGACCTTGCCCAGGGCATCGGTGAAGGTCGGCTGGGTGCCGTTGGCGTCCACATAAAGGCCTTGCTTGGTGAACTGCTCGTCGCTGATGGTGGCCGCAGCCGCCACCAGGTTGCGCACGTTGACCTGGCTGGTGCCGCTGAAGATCACCCCGTTGCGGTTCATGATCATCACCGTACCGGCACCCTTGATCTGGCCCTGGATCTCGCTGGGCCGACCGTTGGGGTCGTTGACCTTGTTCAGCAGCGCCCAGTTGGACTGCTGCTGGAAATCCACGGTGGTGTTGCGCCCGACGTTGAAGGTCTCCCAGTTGAGGATGGCTTTGTCGGCGGTCTGTTCGATGGTCACCGTGGTCTTGCCGCCGGACTGGCTCTGCACCGGACCCTTGGCGTTGATCCAGCCCTGGGCCAGGCTGTTGTCGACCTTGAGCCCGCCCTGGCCGAGGCCATCGGGAATCTGGCTCACCGTGCCGAACGCCGCCTGACGCGCTGCGGCCTGGGCCGCCTGCTGGGCGGCAATGGCGGCGACGCTGGCGTTGAGATTGCTCAAGGAACGCTGCAACTGCTGGTTGGCCCGGGTCTGCTGGGACAACGACGGAATCCCCGGCACCTGGCCGTTGGTGCGCGCGGCGGTGGCGGCCTGGGACGCGCCCTTGGCGGCGAACCAGCCGGAACTGAAGGCCGTGGCGCCATGGGCACTGCCCGCCACCATCAGCAAGGCAATGGCCTGGGCCAGGGGCTTGAGCCGCAGGCTCGGCATCTCGCCATCAAGGCGCAGGGCTGGGGATTTGACCGGTGGTTTGCAGCGAACCATGACTACTCATCCTTTGTTATGACGCCCACGGGAGCGCGACGCTGATAGGGCCCAGGGCACGCGTCACTGCTTTAGGGGATAGGCCGTTGGCGCGGGGCGCGACCGAACGGATGTCACGGAAAATTCATCTAGCGGGTGTAATGCAGGCGACGTTGGGCTCCGGCAACGGCCCAAGCCGCTGCCGGAGCCAGCTCACAGTGGCCGGCCGATGCCGTTGCAGACGTTGGGATTGCCGATGCTCAAGGCATTGGTGGCGCTCAGGAAGCTGGAACGCACGGCGACTTTCCAGGACGGGTGCAAGGGCAGCATGCCCTGAGCCCTGATTGCCTGGTCATTGTTTCGGGCCTCAAGCGCGCCATAGTGGCGAGCCAAGAAGTCACGGACCTGATTGCTTTGAGTGGCATCGGCATAGCACTGGCTGAAGATCAGGTTGGTGTAGCCCAGGATCGGATAGCCGCTCTGCGGATAAGGCAAGACGCCCTGTTCCCAGTTCCTGCCGAACACCGGCACCCACTTGTCCGGGTTACTGCGCTCGGCGATGGGAGGCAGCGCAACGCTGTTGATGGCATTGACAATGTTGGCCGGCGCCGGCGAGACGCCGGTAATCCTGGCCACCTTGTTCCCGTCATCCAGACCGGCCAGGGTCGGTGCCGCAAGGGCCGGGCTCATGAAAGTGATGGCGCCATCCCAGGCATTCACCGCCGTCATGATGGCGTCACCGCTATTGGCCGCCAGCGCGCCGGCCGGCAGCCCGCCCGAATAGCTGGAATCAAAGTAGGTGGTCACGGCAAAGGTCCCGGTTTCATTGCACTTGGCATTCAGGAAACGCGTGAACAGCTCGGTGAAGCCGCTGCTACCTTTGGGATAAACCACAGTGATCGGGCCGCTACGTGCGGAACCCTGGATCAACTCCCAGCGGGACAGACGCCCCGAGAACACCCCACACAAGGTGTCGATGCTCAGGTCCAGTTCATGGCTGCCGGGCTTGTTGAACGGAATTGCAACGCTCGTCGCTGCCGAAGGCACCTGGATCAGCTTGCCGAACTGCGCCTGATGGGCCAAGGCGTAGTTGCTCAGTTCCACCGCGCTAAGCCTCGACTCACTGGCCACCCAATGCACGGTCTTGGGGGCTGCGCCAGGCACCAGCACGCTGTAGTTGTTCTGTAGAAAAGCCACCTTGTCCCGGCCCTGATCCGCGCCAATGTAGGGCGCAAACCCCGCGGTCAACACCCCGGCGGTCTGATACAGCGGTCGGGTAAAGGTCGAGCCTCCACCGTTGATATCCGCCTGGGCCTGCTGGACGCAGAACGCGCCGTATAACAGTGAAGCGATCAACCATTGAGCTTTGGGCATGACAAGACTCCTGTCCTATCCGGTGATGTCACTGGCCGTTCGGAGGGCGTAAGCCCGCTGGATGCGCGCTCTGAACAGATGCTGGATGAAAAAAATCAGCAACGGCCGAAACCGTTGCTGATCGGGTGTTGCCGCTCGGTGGGGTTCGCCGTTACAGCGGACGACCGATGTTGTTGCAGACGTTGGTGTTGCCGATGCTCAGGGTGTTGGAAGCGGTCACGAAGGTGGTGCGGATCGCGGTTTTCCAAGCGGTAGGCAGTGGTACGAAACGGTTGGCGGTGATGGCCGCGTCGTTGTTGGTGGTCGCGCCGTAGTGACGGGCGAAGAAGTCACGCACCTGGCCGCTCTGAGTGGCGTCGGCATAGCACTGGCTGAAGATCAGGTTGGTGAAGCCCAGGATTGGGTAGCCAGTATCGGGATAAGGCACGGTGCCGGTTGCGCCGGCCTTGCCGAAGACAGGTACCCACTTGTCCGGATTGCCGCGATCGGCCGCAGCTGGAACCGGAACGCCACCGATGGCGGCGGAAACGTTGGCAGGTGCAGGCGAAACGCCGGCCACCTTGGCCACCTTGGTGGCGTCGTCCAGACCGGCCAGGCTTGGCGCGGCGTAGTCCGGGCTCATGTAGGTGATGCGGCCTTCGCCGGCGTTCAGGGCATCCATCACGCCTTGGCTGCCCACTGCGGCCACAGCGCCGGCAGGCAGGCCACCGGTGTAGCTGGTAGCGAAGTTGGTGGTCACGCCGAAGGTGCCGGTCTCGGCGCATTTGGCGTTCAGGAAGCGGGTGAACAGCTCGGTGGTGCCGCTGCTTTCGTTGCGGTAAACCACGGTGATGGCGCCAGTACGGCCTGAACCGGCGATCTGGCTCCAGTCGGAAACACGGCCGGAGAACACGCCGCACAGGTCATTGACGCTCAGGTTGACCGCAGCAGTGCCGGCCTTGTTGAACGGAATGGCAACCGAAGTGGCCACCGAAGGCACCTGGATCAGTTTGCCCCAGGCCGCTTCGTGACCGGTGGCGTAGGCGCTCAGTTCAGCGGCAGAGAGCTTGGAATCGCTACCGGCCCAGTGCACGTTCTTGCCGGTAGTGCCGGCCACGAACTTGGTGTAGTCGTTGTTCAGGAAGGCAGCCTTGCCGTTGCCGCTGCCTACGCCGATGTAGGGAGCGAAGCCGGCGGTCAGTACGCCAGCGGTCTGGTACAGCGGTTGTGGCAGGGTGGCGCCACCGCCGTTGATATCAGCCAGGGCAGCCTGTGCCGAGCACAGGGCAGCCAGGGTCAGGGATGCCGCGAGAACGTTGCGCTTAAACATGAAGAATCTCCTTTCGTCGTGTTCGTACGTTGGGTGAATAGCTCTTGCATGACGCCATGGCACTCGGGCCAGAAGCCTTGATCCAGAGGGCTTGAGGGGTGAGGCCATGGAGAGAGAAGTTCGCAGCTTCCGGTGACAGATAAAGGAAAAAACCTCGGGAGAAACCGACTGTTTTGGCAAAAGATTCTCGGGTGTTTGGCGCCGTTTTCCGGGCCTTTCCCGGGTAGGTGAGCGCCAGGTTGCCCGAGCTGGCGCCGGCATCGCTCTGCAAGCGCCGAAGCGAGTGCAGACAGCGCCGGAACATGACAGAACAAGGAACCCGAGCTTGGCCGATTGCCGGGTCGGGAGTGAGGCAGGCCGCGTGAAATTTTCTGGCTGCCCTGCCCTGCGCTTCGGACCACACCTTCGCTACGCCCCTCGTAGGAGCCAGGCCGGACGAGGTCAGGTCGGGTCGGGTTGTGCGGTTCAGGTCACCAGTTGGTTGATCTCGATGATCGGCAGCATCACCGCCATCACGATCACCAGCACCACACCGCCCATGACCACGATCATCAGCGGTTCGAGCAACGCGGTCATGCCCATGGCCCGGCGTTCGATATCCCGCGACAGGGTCAGGGCCGCCCGCTCCAGCATCGGCGGCAAGGCCCCGGTCTTTTCACCACTGGCGATCAGGTGGATCAGTACCGGCGGGAAGACTTTCTCCACCCGCAGCGCAGCCGCGAGGTTGGCCCCCTCGCGCACCTTGGCCGTGGCCTCGCTGACGCTCTGGCTCAGGCGGTCGTTGGACAGGGTCTGGCGCGCCGCGTCCAGGGCCCGCAGCAGCGGCACCCCGGCGCCACTGAGAATCGCCAGGGTCGAGGCGAAACGCGCGGTGTTCAACCCCAGGACAAAACGCCCGAACAGCGGCAGGCGCAGAATCCGGCTGTGCCAGCTCAAGCGTGCCCGGGGGTTGCGCAGGTACAGCCGCCACCCCCAGAACCCCGCCACCAGGGCGCCGAAACACTGGATGCCCCAGGCACGAATGAAGTCGCTGGCATTGAGCATGGCCAGGGTCAGCCCCGGCAGGTCCTGGCGGGCCTGGGAAAAGGCGCTGACCACCTGGGGCACCACATAACTGAGCAGAAAGATCACGATGCCGATGGACACCAGGCCCACCACCCCGGGGTAGATAAAGGCGGTGAGGATCTTGCCCCGCAGGCCGTTGCGCTCCTCGATATAGTCCGCCAGCCGCTCCATGACCTGGGCCAGGTCACCGGATTCTTCACCTGCGGCAATCAGTGCCCGGTAGATTTCCGGAAAGTCCCGGGGACGCGCCGCCAGGGCCTCGGCCAGGCGCATGCCGCTGCGCACATCCGCGCGCACCGCGCTCAGGGTCTGGGCAATGTGCTTGCGCTCGGCCTGCTCCACCGTGGCGCTGAGCGCCGCCTCCAGAGGCAGACTGGCCCCCAGCAGGCTGGCCAGCTGGCGCGTGGCCCAGGCCAGGTCGTTGTCGCTGAGCCTGGGGCTGAAGAGCCCCCCAGCTGCGCCGCTGCCAGGGTTGCTGTCCAGTTGCACCTGCAGTGCGGTCAGGCCGCGGCTGCGCAGGCTGGCGAAAGCCGCGCCCTGGCTGTCGGCTTCCAGGTGTCCGGATTCGATCTTGCCGAGGGCATCGGCGGCTTCGTAGCGATAGCGATTCATCAGGCGTCCCGTGTCACACGTAGGATTTCTTCCGGTGCGGTGGCGCCGCTGCGTACCCAGCGCTCGCCGTCCTCACGCATGCTCAGCATCCCGGCTCGCCGCGCTGCGGCCCGCAGGGCCTGCTCGTCAGCGCCCTGGTGGATCAGGCTGCGGATGTCATCGTCGATGCAGAACAGCTCATGAATCCCGGTGCGGCCGCTGTAGCCGATGTGGTTACAGGCCGGGCAACCCACCGGGTGCCAGGTGCCGGGATTGGCCGGATCGGCTTGCTTGCACTGGTTGCACAAGCGCCGCACCAGCCGCTGGGCCAGCACCCCGAGCATCGACGAGGCCAGGAGGAACGGCTCCACCCCCATGTCGATCAGGCGGTTGACCGCCGACACCGCGTCGTTGGTGTGCAGGGTGGCCAGCACCAAGTGCCCGGTAAGCGAGGCCTGGACCGCGATCTGCGCGGTTTCCAGGTCGCGGATCTCGCCGATCATGATCACGTCCGGGTCCTGGCGCAGGATCGCCCGCAGGGCCAGGGCGAAGGTCATGTCGATCTTGGCGTTGACCTGGATCTGGCTGATGCCCGGCAGGTCGTATTCCACCGGGTCTTCGACGGTGAGGATATTGCTGGTGCTGGCATCCAGCCGGGCCAGGGCGGCGTAGAGGCTGGTGGTCTTGCCGCTGCCGGTGGGCCCGGTGACCAGGACGATGCCGTGGGGCTGGCGGATCAGGCCATCCAGACGCGCCAGCAGGTCCGGGTCCATGCCCAGGGTTTCCAGTTGCAGGCGCCCGGCCTGCTTGTCCAGCAGCCGCATCACCACCCGCTCGCCATGGCCGGTGGGCACCGTGGACACCCGAATGTCGATGGGCCGCCCGGCCACCCGCAAGGCGATGCGCCCGTCCTGGGGCAAGCGTTTTTCGGCGATATCCAACTGGGCCATGATCTTGATCCGCGACACCAGCGCCCCGTGCAGCGCCTTGCGCGGCGAGACCACGTCGCGCAGGGTGCCGTCGACCCGGTAGCGCACCACCGAGTGGGTTTCAAAGGGCTCGATATGGATATCACTGGCCTCGTCCCGCGCGGCCTGGGTGAGCAAGGCGTTGATCATGCGGATCACCGGGGCGCCGTCCTGGGTGTCCAGCAGGTCGGTGATTTCCGGCATGTCCTGCATCAGGCGGTCCAGGTCCACCTCGTTCTCCGCGGCCCCGACCACCGCTGCGGCGCTGCCGGTGTCGGCGTAGGCCGTGGCCAATAGACCGTCGAGTTCGTCGTCGCGGATGCGTTCCAGGCGTGCGGGGCCGAACTGGCGGCGGGCTTCGCTGATGGACCAGCCGGGGGTCGAGGGGCAGACCAGCAGGGTGGCGCCCTGCTCGCTGTGACGCAGGAGAATGCGTTGGGATTTGGCCCAGGCGTAGGGGAGCTGGGTGGTCATGCTTGTGTCTCCTGGTGGGGTGCATATCCGGGACTGCGGGTGTGGCTGATTACGGTTTTTGTTCTTACCGTGGGTTTGGGTACATATCCGTTCTTGCGGGTGCGGCGGCTTACGGTTCCGCTCTTACAGCGGCTTTGGGTACATATCCGTTCTTGCGGGTGCGGCCGCTGGCGGTTCCGCTCTTACAGCGGCTCACTTTTGAAAAGCGCAAAAGTAAGCAAAACGCTCTGCCCCTCCACTCGGTGCCTCGCCTAGGCTCGGCATGCCCTCACTCCGGCATTGATCCGTGGGCCGCCGCCACCGGCCATCCCTGGCCGGGTGGCGGCTAACCCGGCGTCCTGCCGGGTTACCCACGGCTCAATGCCTGCGTTCGGCCATCGTGGTTAACGGGGCTAACAGATCAAGATCAAAAGCCAGAGCAAGATCAACATCTGACGGCGGCCTGCCGGCCGGCCTGTTTCATTGCCGCTCGCGTTACCTGTAGCCGCTGCCGAAGGCTGCGACCGGCTCCGCAGGAGACGCTAAACCTGCCTCCCCGATATTCCTGACATATCACGTCGCCCTCTTTCGCAGCCTTCGGCAGCGGCTACAAAGAGCCGGCCTGCGCACCTTGGCTTTGGCTTTTGATCTTGATCTTGATCTTGATCTTGATCTTGATCTTGATCTTGATCTTGATCTTGATCTTCCGGCCCCTTCCCAGCCGGCCGAGCGTAGGCATTGCGTAGGGGGCAGCTCGGCATGGATGCCGAGCTAGCCGCCACCCGGCCATGGATGGCCGGTTGGCGGCGGCCCCCCGGAGCAATGCCGAAGCGAGGGAACCCCGAGCCCCAGCGAGGGGCCCATGGAGGGGCAAGCGTTTTTTGGTTCCTTTTTTTGGCGTTTGAAAAAAAGGGACTCGCCGTAAGGGCGAAACCATAAGTAGCCACACCCGCAGCAACGGATATGTACCCCCTCCATTGGCCGTCAAAGCCCCTGCAAAAGTGGCCATGACCACAACAACGGACATAGGCTCCATGCCTCTGAATGAACACCTTCATTGCACCGGCACCGCCCTGATCGTCGCCCGCGGCCCCTGCCCAACCCCAGGCGTCTGCAACGACACCGGCACCGCCCCCGGAATCGCCTTCGCCGCCGAAGGCAACTGCGGCGCCTGCATATCCGGCATCGCCCAACTGCGCTCCGGCTGCAACTCCCCCTGCGCCCGGCGCATGAAGTCGTAACGATTGAGGGTAATGCTGCGCCCCGCGCCACTGTCACGAATGATGTAGGGCCGCAGGAACACCATCAGGTTGGTCTTGGTAATGCTGCGCTTCTCATTGCGAAACAATGCCCCAAGCCCGGGAATACTCGACAGCCACGGCACCGCGTCATTGCTCTGGCTGTAACCGTCCTGCAGCAGCCCCCCCAGCACCATGATCTGCCCGTCATCCAAGAGGATGCTGGTATCAATGGCGCGTTTGTTGGTCACGGTCCCGGCATCCACCGAGGCGCGAGGGTCGACGCTGCTGACTTCCTGGTAGATGTCCAGCTTGACCGTGCCACCCTCGGAAATCTGCGGCCGCACATTGAGCTTCAGGCCCACTTCTTCACGCTGCACGGTCTGGAACGGGTTGTTGCTGGTGCCGCCGCCTCCGGTGACATAGCTGCCGGTGACAAAGGGAATGGTCTGGCCAACAAAAATGCTCGCCGCCTCGTTGTCCAGGGTCAAAAGATTCGGCGTCGACAACACGTTGGTCCCGCCCTTGCTCTTCAACGCCCGGGCCAGGACCTTGAGGTCCAACACCTTGCCGATCCCCGGGATGTCCACGGTGCCGTTGACCACGCCGATGTTCAGGCCCTTGGGCAAGACGTCGATGCTGGTCTTGCTGGTCGGTGTCCCCACCAGCCCGCTGCCGCCCAGGTTGACCCCGCCAAAGCCGCCACGTCCACCGAGGTTGCCGGCCTGCCATTGCACGCCGAATTCGCTGGCGTCGTCCTCGCCCACTTCGACGATCAGGCTTTCGATCACCACTTGGGCGCGCCGCTGGTCGAGCTGGTCAATGACTTCCCGCAGGTTGCGGTACAGCGGGTCCGGGGCGGAAATCAGCAAGGTGTTGGTGGTGGCGTCGGCCTGGATGGTGACCCCGCCGGCGCTGAAGGCGGTGTTCTGATCCGCTGACTGGCCAGTGCCGCTCAAGCCGCTGCCGGAATTGCTGCCCTGGCCGTAGGCACTGCTGCCACTGTTGCTGACGTTGCCGCTGCCGGTGGGCGTGCCGCTGCTGTTCTGGGTTGGGCTCTGGCCGCTCTGGCTGTTGCCGCCCATGCCGCTGAGCATGGCCCGGGCGCCGTCGTTGCCGCCGCTGTCGCTTTCGCCGGTCAGCAGCCCGCGCAGGGCCTGGGCCAGTTTGCCGGCCTGGGCGTTGCGCAGGTAGACCACGTGCAGGTTGCTCGGGTTGCTCTGGGCGTTGTCCAGTTTGTAGATCAGGTTGCGCGCCAGCTCGGTGCGCTCCGGGCTGCCGGCACGGATGATGATGGAGTTGGAGCGCGGGTCGCCAATCACGCTGATTTTCTGGGTCTGGTCGGCGCCCTGGGTTTCCAGCAGTTCGGCCACCATGGTCGCGATGTCCACGGCGATGCCGTTCTGCACCGCTACCACATCGGTGTCGATGGCGCTGGGGGTGTCGATGCCGTCGATAATCTGCGCGACACGCTGCAGGTTCTCGGCATAGTCGGTGACCACGATGCTGTTGTTGCCCGGGTAGGCGTTGATCGGGTTGTTTGGCGAAACGATAGGCCGCAGCACCGGGATCAGGTTCACCGCATTTTCGTATTGCAGGCGAAAGGTGCGGGTCAGCATGCCGTTGCCCGCTGGCTTGTCGGCGCTGTAGATCGGTCCGCCCAGCAGCTTGGCATCAGCCTCGGGCACCACCTGGGCCACGCCGCCCACGTCCACCACGGAAAAGCCCTGCATGCGCAGCGCCGCCAGCAGCATGTCGTAGGCCTGGTGGGCCGGCACCTGGCCTTCGCTGACCAGGGTCAGGCTGCCCTTGACCCGTGGGTCCACCAGGAACTGCTGGCCGGTGGAGCGGGACAAGGCCCGCACCACCGCCTGGATATCGGCGTCGACGAAGTTCAGTTGCACCGGCTGATTACCCAGGGGGCTGCGCGGCACACTGGTGCTGCGCGGGCTGCTGTGGCCGCGACTGCTGTTGGTCACCGGGTGCAGCACTTTCGGCCGTTGAGCCTGTTGCGCCTGCAAGCGTTGGCGATCCAGCAGGGCATCGCCGCTGCGCTGGGTATTGGCCAGGGGCTGGCCCAGTTCGCTGTCCACCAGCAAGGGCGGCGGCGTGGTGGACGGGGTGTTGCTGCAGGCCCCCAACGCCAGCAGCAGAAAAGGTGCGGCCTTGCGACACTGGCGCACGTAATTGCAACCTGACCACTTCATGAAGCTTCCTTAGCGCCCTGCGCCTGATCCATGCGAACGGTCCCGGACAGTGTGCCTGCCGAGTCTTGGGCGGCGGCCGCGGCTGCGCGTTGCAGACGGGCCTCCACCACCTGCAGTGAAAGCTGCCGGGGAGCCCCCAGCAGCCAGCCGACCACGGCATCCGCCGGGGCCTGCTCAAAGGTCAACCGCCAGCTCTCGGGGCCGGCTTCATCAGGCTGTTGCAACTGGTAGTGGTCCTTGAGCCCGGCGCCGTCCAGGGTCTGGCGCAAGGAGTGTTCAAGGCTCGCGCCCCGGCTGTTACTGCCTGCCGCCGCCTCGTGCAACAACACTTCCAGGGCCTCGGCCTGGGCGCGCAGCTTCGGCGTCTCGGCTTGCCAATAATCGATCGTCTTCAGCGGCGGCTGGATCAGCAGCCACCACAGCAACAGCCCCAGCACGCCCAGGGCGGTGGCGCTCAACAGGCGTTTTTCCCTTGGTGCCAGCGTGTTCCAATGGCCCTGGCCCTGGACCTGGATATGGACCTGGGTCCGCAGGCGCGACCAGCGCGCCTGATACTGCGCCAGCCTGGCCTTATTCATCTTCAGCTCCCGAGGTGTTGTCGGCGACGTTGGCCGGCTCGTCTGCGGCCGGGCTCAGGCTCCAGCCGTTGCCCTGCGCCTGGACGCTGTAGCCGGCCTGGGTCAAGGCGCCCTGCCAGGCGCTGTCGGCGCTCTTCGGGGTGTCCGGCAGCAGCTCCAGCTGCAAGCGGTCCTCGGCGAAACTCAGGCTCTGCACGCTGCCCACCATAAAGGGCATGGCACTGCCGGCCTGCTGCAACAGACGGCTGAACACCTGGGTCGGGTCAGCCGCCCCGCTCTGCTGCGCCGCCAGTTGCTGGCGGGCCTGTTGCAGGGGATTGAGCACTACCGGCAACTGCGGGAACACCTGCTTGACCCGCTGACTCATCTGCGCCTTGAGCCGCTGGCCCTGCTCGGCCTCACGGGCGGCATACAGGTTCAGCCCCACGACCCAGACCAGCACGGCCAGGGCGCAGCACCCCAGGGCCCGGCCCCAGCCTTGGACCTTCACGCCCCCCGCCACCGCGCCGGCGTGCAAGCCCCATCCCGGCAGCGGGCCACTCCAGCGTTGCTCGCCCGGCAGCAGCTGGCAGACCGGCGGCGCGGCATCGCCGATCCAGCCCACCTCGCAGCCCGAAGCCCGCAACTGCTCCAGGGTTTCTTCCACCAGCGGCTGCACGCTGCCCTGCCCGCTGCTCTGGCGCAGCAGCAGCTGGCCATCGAGCAGGCACAGGTTGGCTTGCCCCGGCGGCGGCACCGGCAAGGCATAAGGCGCCGGGTACAGCCCCTGAAGCTTCAGGCCGGCCTGTGCCAACAGACGCCCCAGGGCTTGCAATGCGGTCTTGGGCAACCAGCTCAGGGCCACCTGCCCCTGGGCATCCCGGGTGCCATGGGCCACGTGCATCTGCTCACTGGGGCCGAGGATCAGCGCCTGGGCGGCGCAGTCCACCGCGGCCTTGATCCGCGCCGCCGGCAACTGAGGCAACTCGATATGGGTCAGCAGGCTGTCCAACGGATGCAGGAAGCACTCCACCGGCACCGGTTTGCCGCCCTGGGCCAGTTGCCCCAGGGGACAGCGGCCGATCTCCCCGACCCGCCCACTGCGATCGAGCCGGGCGAAGTCCACCGGGCAGGCCAATGGCGCTTCAGCCGCAATCAACTCGGCCAGGGGCGGCAAGGCGATGCGCAAGCGACTCATGCCCCCACCCGCGACCAGATCACCTGGGGCATGCGGTCCTCGGGACGGTGCAACAGGGCCTCCAGGCTGACCCGGCGCTGATCGCGGCGAGCCCGGCCCTGGAGCAGGAACCATTCGCTGGTGATGCCGACCTTGATCTGCTCTACCGCAAGATGGGGCATGCGTAGACGGTTGAGGAAGTCGCCACGGTTGATGAACCAGTGCCCGGCATCGCGTTCCGCCACCAGGGCCTTGGCCCGGGACAGTGGCAGCCCCGGCACCGCCGCCGTCAGTACCTCGGCGCTGGCGGTATTGCCGTTGATCCAGGTGTTGCCCGGCAGGATGCTGACGTAGGGTTCAAGACGGGCCAACCGGGCCTCGTCCAGACCCTGGATGCCCAGCAGGTCGTCCAGGCTGCGCAGCATCGGCTGACGGGGCGGCAAGGTCTGGGTCGCCGCGCCCGGAGACGTCAGGCGACCGCTGTTGAAGGCGCCCGGTTGGCTGGCGGCGGACGCTGTGCTGCCCAAGCGCTGGGGATAGGAAGCGATCACCCGCTGGCTGATGCGTCGGCTCAGGGCGCTGTCGATGCCGATCAGCTGACACAGTTGTTCGAAGGCCTGCAACTGCACCGGGTCCACTTGCTGGTTGAACACCAGATTGCGCAGGTTGAACTTGCCTTGCAGGTCTTGCAGGCGGCCCTGGAACCCCGCGTTGAAGCCGCCCAGGGCCTGATCGCCGATGGGCCGTGCCCAGGCCTGGTCGAGTCGGGTCAGGACGTCGCGCTGACGGGCGTCCCAGAGCAATTGCCGGCTGTATTCCAGGCCGCCCTGCAACACCCCGATCCCCACCACCCGCGCCTGCTCGGCTTCCACGCTGCGGGTCAAGGTGCTTTGCCGGGAGAGCATGGCGGCGGCCAGCACCGCCACCACCGCGGCGATCAGCAAGGCGCTGATGATGGCCATGCCACGCTGCTTCGCCGCATGGGGCGAATGGCTGTTCATGGCCGGCCTTACAGCTGCCAGGAGCCGATATCGGCATTCACGCCGTCGCCATCGGGCTGGCCGTCGGCGCCGAGGGAGAACACGTCCACCTCACCATTGGCCCCCGGGTTGAGGTAGTGATAGGGACGGCCCCAGGGATCATTGGGCAGCCGCTCCAGGTAGGAGCGCCAGTTGCTGTCCTTGGCATTGGCCGGACGCTCCACCAGCACCTTGAGGCCCTGGTTCATGTTCGGGTAGCTGCCGTGGTCGAGGCGATACAGCTTCAAGGCTTGCATCAGGCCGGCGATGTCCTGCTTGGCCGCCGTGGCCCGGGCTTGATCGGGACGGTCCAGGACCTTGGGCACCACCATCGCGGCCAGAATCCCGAGGATGACCACCACCACCATGATCTCGATCAGGGTGAAGCCACGCTGGCTTCGGGGTGCAGCGGTTGAGGTGACAGGCGCGATATCCATCTCGACATTCCTTGGCTTGAGTTCGATTCGTCGCGCAGTGTTGCAAGAAGATATGTCAGTGGTATTGAAAAACCTCGGGAGTTTCAGTCGCCATTCGGTCAAGCCCGCAGGCTAGTCTGCGAGGCTGTTTCCCAGTCGCGAGGGGCCCATGCGAGCCGTGTCCAAACAAGCTGGATTTACCCTGATCGAGGTGCTGGTGGCCCTGGCCATCATTGCCGTGGCGATGGCCTCGGCAGTGCGCGTGGCCGGGCTGATGACCCAGAGCAACGGCCTGCTGCGGGACAAGTCCCTGGCCTTGCTGGCGGCGCAGAGCCGGCTCGCCGAGTTGCGCCTGGAAGGTCGTTTGCCCAGCGGATTGAAGAGCGTCGATTGCGATCAGGGGCGCCTGCAGCTGCGCTGCGAACAGGCGATTGGCGCGGCGACCGCGCCCGGGCTGTTGCGGGTCAGCGTCCAGGTGCGCGAGCGCAGCCGCGAGGCGCCGCCCCTGGCCCGCCTGGAAACCCTGGTCAGCCGGCCCCAGGTGCCGCGCCAGTGAGGGTCAGCGTGTCAGCCGTGGCAGCAGCGGCGAGTCCGGCAGCTTGCTGACCTTGATCCGCGACTGTTCGCCGCCGCGCTCGATCAGCACGCCGTCGGCCTCGACGGCGGCCAGGCGCACCCCCTGGGTCAGTTGCTCGCCGGCCAGGAAGCTGCGCGGCGGACCGTCGTTCAGGCTCAGGATCGCCACCGCGCCACGGGCGCCGGCCATGACCCCGGACACCTTGATATCCACCTGCACCGGCTGGTTGGCAAACCACTGCAAGGCCGGGTTGTCGGAGCGCGCGGCGAGCACCTGGGGCGCCACTGCCGGGGGTTGGGATTGCGCCGGGGTCAGCAGCAGCGACGACCAGGTGGCAACACCGGCCAGGGCCGCCAGCAACGCCGCGTATTGCAGCAACCGGGGGGTGTCAAGGCGCGACGGAAATGACATGGCACGTAGCATCGGCGGGACCTCCTGTTTGTCCGTTGCCACAGCCTACAGCTCAATTCTCACGGTTTTATTTCACTGCACGATCATCTGCGTCGGGCGCGCCCGTCCCGTCGCCAAGGAGCACAAGGTGCGACACACAGGCAAGCAACAGGGCTTCACCCTGATCGAACTGATGGTGGTGCTGGTGATCATCGGCATCGCCAGCGCCGCCGTGGGCTTGAGCATCCGCCCCGATCCGCTGCAGACCCTGCGCAAGGACGCCGAGGGCCTGGCCCAGTTGCTGCAAGTGGCCCAGGCCGAAGCCCGGGCCGACGGCCGGCCGATCACCTGGCGGGCCACGGCCAAGGGCTATAGCTTCAGCCGCCGCGAAGACGAGAGCAGCGGCATCGACGACTTTCGCCACGACCGGCAACTGCGGCCACGGCAGTGGCTAAGCCCGGCGCTGCAGGTGCATATCGAGCCCAGGCAGCGCCTGGTACTGAACGCCGAATGGATCAACCCGCCGCTGCAGGTGGTGCTGTCCGACGGCCAGAACAGCTTGCGGGTAGAACGCAGCGCCAGCGGCCAGTTGCGAGTGGTGAGCCAGCCATGACGACACAACGCGGCTTTACCCTGATCGAGGTGATGGTGGCGATCATGCTCATGGCGCTGGTCAGCCTGATTGCCTGGCGCGGCCTGGACAGCGTCACCCGGGCCGACAGCCATCTGCGGGCCAGCACCGAACAGACCGAGGAACTGCTGCGCAGCCTCAATCAGCTGGAGCGCGACGTGGCCTTGCGGGCCGCTTCCCAGTTGCGCGAACCGAGCCTGGGAGAGACCGACGAGGCCGAACCCGACAGCCCCGCCCCGCTGAGCGTGCGCAGTTCCGACAGCAAGGGCTTTCGCCTGGAAGTGATCCGCAGCGCCCCCGCCCCGGGGGTAGGCTTGCAACGCGTGCGCTGGTGGCTCAAGGGCGACACCCTGTACCGCGCCGAGGCCGAGGTTCGGGACCGCTATCCCTTGCCGGCGCCCAAGAACGGAGTGGCCGTGCTCGGCCGGGTCAGCGACTTGCAGGTACGGGTCTGGAACCCTGACAAAGGCTGGCGTCAACTCAGTGGCAATCGCCAGGACAATCCCCCGGGCCTTGAGATCCGCCTGGTGCGGCAAACGCCCCAGGGCGAAGAGCGCTACCGGCAAGTGCTAGGGCCCTTGCTCTAACACGCTGCGAACGGCTGCGTCGGTGACGCTGCGAGTTCGAAACGCTGAGGGTTCGACGCAAGATCGCCAGGCAAGGTCCTGCGGACCTTCGCGCAGCCTCGCCACGGGCTCGGCAGCGGCTACAGGGCCAATGTCGATCCGGAGTTTGTGTAGCCGCTGCCGCAGGCTGCGAACGGCTTGGGCGGCATTGCGACGCAGGAGACGCAGGGATATCGCGGGGTGTCAGCTGAGCAGTACCACGCCACCGGGCAGCTCGGTGCATTTGGCGCCATAGGCGTCGCGGATCAGCAAGGCAACGCCCGCCAACTGGTTGAGGTTGAAGCGCGCCTGGACCTTGCGCTGGCCCAACTCGGCATTGAGCAGCACCAGCATCCCCGGACGATAGCGGTTGATCTCGCTGATCACGGTGTTGAGGCTGGCGTTGTCGAACACCAGCACCTGCTCGCGCCAGGCGATCACGCTGCGGGGGTCCACGGCGATCGGCTCGCCCACCGCCCTGGCGTCGTAGGTCAGTTGCCGGCCGCTGTCCAGGCGAATGCTGCGCCCCGCCACTGCCACTTGCAGGCTGCCTTCGATGCAGGTCACGCACACCTGATGATCGGTGTTGCGCAAATTGAAGCGCGCCTGGCGCGCACTCAGCCAACCATCACCGGCCTGGACCTTGAGCGCCTGGGTGCTGTGGCTGAAGACTTCCACCTCGCCCTCCAGCAGCTCGATGCCCTGCTCGCCCGCGCCCGGGTCGCGGCGGCTGATGCGGGTCTGGGTATTGAGCTCCAGGCTCACGCCCTCGGCCAGGTCCACCCGCCGCTGCTCACCGACGTCGGTGGCGAAATCCGCGGTCAGCCCGGCAAAGCCGCCCGGGACAGTGAACCGCACCATGAACAGCGCCGCCGACGCCGCAATCGCGCCACCCAGAAACGCCCGACGCCCCAAGTGCCGGGGCCGGGACTGTTGCTCCAGCTGCTGGGCTGCCGGTTGCAGACAGTGCCACAGGGCCTTGGTGTGCTCGAAGGCGGCCGCGTGCTGCGGGCTTTGTGCGCACCATTGGCGCAGCGCCCGGGCGTCGGCCACGGTGGCCCGACCCGAAGTCAGGAGGACCAGCCAGTCCTGGGCTTCCCTCAACAGTTGCGGGTCCGCCGAGGCCTGGGGGGTGCAGATGCTAAAAATGTTCAAGCGCGCAGGTACTCACGGATTGATCAGGGACTCTTTGTCTAGGACAGTTTTCCGGCCCCGGGACCGAACCGCTGAATGACTTTTCTTTCAAGGCGCAAGGCGCAATGGCCCAGGGCAGCCTTGATTTCTTTCTCCACCATCCGTGTGGAAATGCCGAAACGCTGGGAAATTTCCAGGTGCGGCGCCTCTTCCAGGCGCGCGGCGATAAAGATCTTGCGCCGCCGCGCCGGCAGTTCGTAGAGGGCTTTGAGCAGGGTCTGGATTTCTTTCTGGCCGCCCACCACCCGCGACGGGTCCTGGGTGTCATCGGCGATGTGCAGCAGTTCCTCGACCTCGTCGCCGGTCAGCAGCCGGGCGTCGGACTGGCGGCGGTCGGCGGCAATGTTCAGGGCCATGCGATAGAGGTAGGCATTGGGTTGCAGCAGGTTGGGCGGCTCTTCCATGCGGTCGACCCGCAGGTAGGTTTCATGCAGGACGTCGTTGGCCAGGTCCTCGGAGCCCAGGCGCCTGCGCAAGCGCACCCGAAAGTCCTCGTAGGACGTCAGGAACAGCCTGACCATCGCACTCTGTGCGGTATTTTTCATACCCCGGAAGCTCCTTCCCATTCCCTGCAGTCCATGCGTTTCCCTGTTGTGTCCGGTATCAAGAGTAAGGTCAGCGGCTGGCGCAGCGAGCTGGGCGCCTGGCGCTGAACCCGGGTGTCCGCCAGGCGCTGCACCAAGGCTTCATCGCGCTGCAGATCGCCGGTGGAGCTCACCAGGCGGCTGTGCTGCACCCGGCCATCGGCGCCGATCCACAGTTGCAGCAAGGCGCGAAAGCGGCCCGGACGGGTCAGCGCCGAACCACACAGACTGTGCTCCACCGCCTGTTGCACGGCACTGGCATAACTGCTGTTGAGCCGCGCCGCCCGGCTGCTTCCCGCACCCGGTAGCGGCGTGGCCGGCGTGGCCTGCGGCACCTGCAGGGTGAAGGCATCGCTGCGGGCATAACGGGCCATCAGGCCACTGCCCGCCAGCAGGCGACTCAAGCCCTCCTGAGCGCTGTAGCGGCCCTTGATCCCCACCGACCGCCGCCCCCGGGTCAACTCCCGATCCACCAGCACCGCCATTCCTGTGGCGCGACTGAACAACTCCAGGGCATCCACCAGGTTCTGCGCCGGAATCTCCAGCGTCAGCAAGGCCTGGGAATCCACCCGGGGCGGTCCCTCGACAGCGGGCTGGCCCCAGCCCTGCGGCATCGGCGCCAGCAGCACGAACCCCAGCACACAGGTCGCCAAGCCCCCGTGCAATGAAGTCCATCGCCCGACCTGCGCGCTGCGTCGCTGCACTGCAGTCCAATCCCTAAAAGCGTCATCCTGAGGCCAGTTTATGAATCTGGTGTTACGGCCACGGCAAAAAAACCATCACTTTTTCAGTCATCGGTTTGCACTACACTCGGCCGGCATCGAGGCTCGCTTTCCCGGGCCTGCCAGGAGGCCAGGATGAATCGTTCAAGCCAATACGCCGCCACCTTGTTGCTGCTGTGCGCCCTGCCCTGGACGCTGCAGGCCGAGGAGGCCCGCGAGGGTTGCGTGGAAGTCAGCGTCGGCGGCTACAAGGCCCCCGACTACAACTGCCTGAGCAAACAGATGGGCAACGACCCGGACGCCGTCAAGGCGGCCCAGGCCAATCAACAGGCCATGGAGGACCCGGTGCACAAGCGCCCGCCGAACCAGGTCGGGCTCTCGACACCGGCCGCCACCAGCGTGCGCATGGGTAATACCTTCGGCACTTCGGTCAAGCCGCAACGGCCCTGAGGGCCAGCTCCTCGGGCCTGAAGCGGCCACTGCCGGGACTGCGCCCCTATACCGGCCGTTAACCTCGGCCGCGCTAGATTGCTGCACCCAAAAACCGGTGCCAGCAACCTGCCACGCCGCCATTCGTGCACGCGTTCGAGTGCTGGCCACCATACCGTCGGCTTTTTTTGTGTGTTGTGAACATGGAAAGCGTTCAAAAACAAATCTGGCAACGACCCGGCCTGAGTATTTTCCTGGTGGCCCTGGTGCTGTTCATGGGCCTGCAATACAAACCGGCCGTCCTCAACTACACCACGCGCTTCGTCGACTTCGCCGAGTACATGCTGCAGCACGGCATGACGCTGTTCCCCATCGCCGACGATCTGCAGCCGTATCCCGACTACACCGTTGTCAACACGCTGCTGGTCTACCTGGCGTCGCTACCCTTCGGCCAGCTGTCCGTGCTGTCGATGGGCCTGCCCTTGTGCATTGCCGCGTCGCTGATGCTGGTGTTCATCTACAAACTGGGGGCCCTGCATGAGCAGAAATGGGGCGTCTGCGGCGTGCTCTTTGCGCTGTTCACCTGGGCGTTCCTGGACAGCGTCAACTCCCTGGCCCTGGACATCTACCCCGCCCTGATCACCGCGGGCTGCTTCTACCTGGCCTACACCGCCGATCTCAAGCAACAGCGCGCACGCCTGGCGCTGGTATTGCTTGGGCTGATCCTGGGCTTTGCCCTGCGTGGACCGATCGGCATGATCGGCCCGGCACTGGTGGTCGGCACCTATTACCTGCTGAGCCGGCAGTGGCGGACCCTGGTCGGGTTCTCGCTGCTGAGCGGCCTGCTGTTCGCCGCCGGGGTCGCCCTGCTGGCCTGGGCCGCCCACGTGCAGGGCGGTGACGCCTTCATGCAGCAAGTGCTGGAGATGCAGGGCCTGGGCCGGATCGCCAGCAATCACTCGCCACGCTATTACTTCTACTTCAGCGTCGGGCTGATCACCTACAGCTTCACCGCGTTCTACGCCCTGTGCGTCATGGTCAGAAGCGCCAGGCAGGGGTTCAGCGCGCCGCCGCCGTCGGCACCGCGCCTGCTGCTGTACCTGGGCGCCTGGTTCTTGGTGCTGATCCTGTTCTTCAGCATTCCCAACTCGAAGAAGGCGCGTTACATCGTGTCCATCACCCCGGCCATTTCCCTGCTGGCGGCCTATATATTCATCGACCCCAACGGCCTGTTCAGCGCCACCCGCAAACGCCTGCTGCGTCTGTGCCTGAACCTGCCGGCCAGCGGCGCGGTCCTGGCGCTGCTGGTGCTGGGCTACAACAGCTTTGCCGCGCGGCCCTTGCAGCCCAACTTCGCCGGGGTGTTCGCAAGCTTTGTCCTGCTCAGCGGCGTGCGCTACTGGATCGGCCGGCAATACGCCGAGCACCGGCATTACGAGGTGATCGTCCTGGCGTTCGGCGTGGCGGCGTTTCTCTTGCTCGATGGGTTCTTTTTCAACGCCATCACCTATCACCTGGAACTGGCCAATGAGCCAACGCCCAAATTCCTGCCTTACTGGTTCTGGTAAGCCCGGGACACTGGGCGGCGGGCAATCCGGGGCGCTGCTTGCAACGCGTGTGCAAGATTTGGTAACACTCCCGCTGGCCAGCGGCCATGAAACCGAACTGGCACAGTGCTGTCACATCGCAATCGGTAACGGCAGCGGTCGTCCGGCGGCGCCCGGCCCAGGTGGCGGGCGCCGCGCATCACTGCCACAGGTTACCGGCCTGGGCCTGCCGCCCATGCGCCAGGCCATACTCCATCAAGGCTGAAAGAGCGAACCATGAAGCAAAACATCCTCCTCGTATCCGTCTGTGCCGCCCTGCTCCAGGCCTGCACCCCGGCGTCCACTCCCCCTGAAGGATCCTCTTCCATGCCCGCCAGCACTGCCTCCGTCAGCGCCCAACCCGCACTGGCCGCCTACTACTGGCAACTGGTCTCGGCCAGCGACGCGGCGGGCAAACCCGTTGCCGCCCTGGACAAGGGCATCGAGCGCCAGCTGCGCCTGACCTTCACCGGGCAGAACCTCAACATCAGCGGCGGCTGCAACCGCCAGTTCGGCGGTTTCCAGTCTGAAAACGGCGTGCTCAAGGTCCAGTCCCTGGCCTCGACCATGATGGCCTGCGACCCCAGCCTGATGAGCCTGGATACCGAAGTCGGCCGCCTGTTCAAGGGCGACCTGCGCACCACCTTCGGCGGCGACGAATCGACTCCGACCCTGCAACTGACCACCCAGGACGGCACCCAGCTCAAGTTCGTAGGCCAGCCCACCCCCGAAACCCGCTACGGCAGCCAGGGCCAGACGCGCTTCCTGGAAGTGGCGGCCCAGACCGTCAAATGCAGCCACCCGCTGATCCCCGACTTCCAGTGCCTGCAAGTGCGTGAGCGCCGCTACGATGCCGCCGGCCTGCAACTGCCAACCCAGGACGCCTGGCATCCGCTGTACCAGTCCATCGAGGGTTACGAGCACCAGGACGGCGTGCGCAACGTGCTGCGGGTCAAGCAATACGAATGGAAGAACCCGCCCGCCGACGCCCCGTCCACGGTCTACGTGCTGGACATGGTGGTCGAGCAGGACGCCTCGGCCAAGACCCGCTAAGCCTTACCCGACAACCGCCTGCCGGCACCGACGCCAGGCAATAAAAAAGCCCCGTATCTTGCGATACGGGGCTTTTTTGCTTGGGGCGGGGTCAGGCCGTTACAGCACCGACTGACCGCTCATGGCCAGGTCCAGCAGTTCCCGGTTGGCCACGGCATACATGGCGTAGTCGGTGCCGCTAGCGGCACGGATTTCCACCATCATGGCGCGCCAGCGATCAGCCATGCTCGCGTTCTGCTCCAGCCACAGCGCCACGCGGGCTTCCATGTCGTCCGGCGCATCGGCCATCTGCAGCACCTTGATGGTGATCGCCCGTTGCTGCCAGTCCACGTCATCGCGGAAGGCTTCACGGGCCTGGGCCTGCCAGTTGTTGCCCACCGGCAGATCGCTGATCTGCTGCAGGTACCACGGCAGGTCCAGGGCGCTGCCCACGGCGAAGTAGGCCTTGGCCACATCGGCCGCGCTCTGACCGGTCACGTCGGCCGCTTCGATGATCGGCAGCAGGGTGTACAGGTGAGTGGTGCCTGCAACCATGCGCGCCAGCAACTCCGGTACGCCGGCTTCGACATAGGCCTGGTAACGGTTCTGCCAGCCTTCGCGGGTCGGGCCTTCCAGCAGTTCGTCGAGCTTGAGGCCCAGCGCCGCCAGGTGCGGACCGAAGTGCGCGACATCGCGCGCGGCATCCTGCTCGTTGCGCCGGCTGCGCAGGAACCAGCGGGTGGCCCGACGGCCCAGACGCATCAGCTCGTCCATCAGCTCCAGTTGCACCTGGGCCGAGACCTGGTGATCCAGGGCTTCGATCTGACGGAACCAGTGCGGCAGGTGGAAGATGTCCCGCACGATCACATAGGCACCGGCGACGTTCGCCGGGCTCATGCCGGTGGACTCCTTCAGGCGCTGCACGAAGGTGATGCCCATGTGGTTGACCAGGTCGTTGGCGATCTGGGTGCTGACGATCTCGCGCTTCAGGCGGTGGCGACGCATGGCTTCGGAGAACTTGGCCACCAGGCTCGGCGGGAACGCGGTCTCCATGTCACGGGTCAGGTAGTCGTCATCCGGCACCAGGGACTTGAGCAGGGCTTCCTTGAGGTCGATCTTGCTGTAGGAAATCAGCACCGACAGCTCGGGACGGGTCAGGCCCTTGCCGGTGGCGGCGCGCTCGGTGAGCTGCTCCTCGGTCGGCAGGTACTCGATGGCGCGATCCAGCTTGCCGCGGCCTTCCAGGTCGCTCATCAGGCGCTTGTACTCGGCAGCACGCTCGTAGGCACGGCGCGCGGCCAGGGACAGGGCCTGGGTCTGCTTGTAGTTGTTGCCCAACACCAGGCCGCCGACTTCGTCGGTCATGCTGGCCAGCAGCTGGTTGCGCTGCTTGTCAGTCATGTCGCCGGCCTGCACCACTTCGTTGAGCAGGATCTTGATGTTCACTTCGTGGTCGGAGCAGTCCACGCCACCGGCGTTGTCGATGAAGTCGGTGTTGGAACCGCCGCCATTGAGGCCGAACTCCACACGACCCAGTTGGGTCATGCCCAGGTTGCCGCCCTCGCCCACCACTTTGCAGCGCAGCTCGTTGCCGTTGACGCGCAGGGCGTCGTTGGCCTTGTCGCCGACGTCAGCGTGGCTCTCGGTGCTGGCCTTGACGTAGGTGCCGATACCGCCGTTCCACAACAGGTCCACCGGCGCCTTGAGCAAGGCGTTGAGCAGCTCGGTCGGGGTCAGCTTGTCGGCCTGGATGTCGAAGCGTTCTTTCATCTGCGGCGAGATGGCGATGCTCTTCGCGCTGCGCGAGAAGATGCCGCCGCCTTCGGACATGATGCTCGTGTCGTAGTCGGTCCAGGCCGAACGCGGCAGCTCGAACATGCGCTTGCGCTCGACGAAGCTGGTGGCCGGGTCCGGGTTCGGGTCGATGAAGATGTGCAGGTGGTTGAACGCCGCCACCAGTTGCAGCTTGTCGGACATCAACAGGCCGTTGCCGAACACGTCGCCGGCCATGTCGCCGATGCCGACCACGGTGATGCTGTCTTCCTGGACATTGATGCCGCGCTCGCGGAAGTGGCGCTGCACGCCGACCCACGCGCCCTTGGCGGTGATGCCCATCTTCTTGTGGTCGTAACCGGCGGAACCGCCGGAGGCGAAGGCGTCGCCGAGCCAGAAGCCGTAGTCGATGGCAATGCCGTTGGCGATGTCGGAGAAGGTCGCAGTGCCCTTGTCCGCCGCCACCACCAGGTACGGGTCATCGTCGTCATGCCGCACCACGTTGGCCGGTGGCACCAGGGCGCCGTCTTTCAGGTTGTCGGTGATGTCCAGCAAGCCGGAAATGAAGATGCGGTAGCAGGCGATGCCTTCGGCCGCGATCTCGTCCCGGCTGCCGCCCAGTGGCAGGCGACGGGGCAGGAAGCCGCCCTTGGCGCCCACCGGCACGATCACCGAGTTCTTCACTTGCTGGGCTTTTACCAGGCCCAGGACTTCGGTACGGAAGTCTTCTTCACGGTCGGACCAGCGCAGGCCGCCGCGAGCGACGTTGCCAAAGCGCAGGTGCACGCCTTCAACCCGTGGCGAGTAGACGAAGATTTCGAACTTGGGCACCGGCTTGGGCAGCTCGGGGATCAGGTGCGGGTTGAACTTGAAGCTGAAGTAGGACTTGTTCTGGCCGTTGGCGTCGGTCTGGTAGAAGTTGGTCCGCAGGGTGGCCTTGATCAGGTCCAGGTAGCGTCGCAGGATGCGGTCTTCGTTGAGCACCTGAACGTCGTCCAGGGCAGTGAGGATCGCTTGTTCCAGACGCTGCTGCTTGTCTTCCAGGTCTTCACTGGTGAGCTTGCGCGCCAGGTAGAAACGGGTCTTGAACAGCCGGGTCAACTCGCGGGCGATGTCGGTGTGGTTGTTCAGGGTGCTGGCGATGTAGCCCAGGTCGAAGCCCAGGCGGATCTGCTTCAGGTAGCGGGCGTAGGCACGCAGCAGCGCCACGTCGCGCCATGGCAGGCCGGCAGTCAGCACCAGGCGGTTGAAGGCATCGTTCTCGGCATCGCCACGGACGATGTGGACGAAGGCGTCCTGCAGCGTGTCGTTGAGCTGCTGGATGTCCAGGTCCAGGCCTTCGGCGGCGGTGAAGGCGAAGTCGTGGATCCAGTACTCGCGGCCGTTGTTGTGGCGCAGGCGGTACGGGAACTCACCCAGCACGCGCAGGCCGAGGTTTTCCAGGATCGGCAGCACGTCGGACAGCGCCAGCGGGGTGTCGGCGTGGTACAGCTTGCAATGCAGCTCGCGCTGGCCGGAGACCTGGCCCAGGGGCTGGTAGAAGCTCATCACCAGCGGGTTGGCTTCGGTCAGGCTCAGCAGGTGCTGCATGTCCACCACCGCCGAGTGCGCGGCAAAGCGCTCGCGGTAGCCGGCCGGGAAGCCTTTGGGGAAGTCCGCCAGCACGTTGGTGCCGTGGGCTTCGCCGAAGCTTTCCACCACCAGGCTGGCGTAGTCGTCCTGCCAGCTGCGGCAGGCCTGCACCACTTCTTTTTCCAGCAGCAGCGGGTCGATGTCGATGCGTTGTTTCGGGTCCACTCGCAGGATCAGCTGCACGCGGGCCAGCACCGACTCGGAGAAGAAGGTCCAGAACTCGCAGTCAGTGGCTTGCAGGCGATCCATCAGCACTTGCTGGATCTTTTGCCGCACTTCGGTGGAATAGATGTCGCGCGGCACATAGGCCAGGCAGTAGGCGAAACGGCCGTAAGGGTCCTTGCGCAGGAACACGCGGATCTTGTTGCGTTCCTGGATCTGCACGATGGACATCACGGTGCTGAACAGCTCGTCCACCGGGGTCTGGAACAGATCGTCGCGTGGCAGCACTTCCAGGACCTGGGCCAGTTCCTTGCCCAGGTGCGCCTTGGCCTGGAAGCCCGAGCGCTGCTCGATGACTTCGACCTTGCGGCGGATGTAGGGAATCACCCGCACGCTTTCGCCGTACACCGAGGAGGTGTAGAGGCCCATGAAGCGGCATTCCTTGATCACCTTGCCGTCGGCATCGATCTGGCGGATCGAGACGAAGTCCGGGTAGGCCGGACGGTGCACGCGGCTGGGGTGCGCGGCCTTGGCGAACGACAGCGGCGTCGGTTCGCGCAGGTAGTTGACGGCATAGTCTTCGATGCGCAGGTCATCGCTGGTGAGGCCGGCGCGCAGCAGCTTGGCCAGGCCGAGGAAGGAGCTTGGGTCATAGTCGATATGCCCGCCTTCCTGATCGGTGCCGACCACGAACTCTTCGTAGCCGAGGAAGGTGAAGTGGTTGCCCACCAGCCATTCCAGAAAGCTCTTGATCTCGGTCTTTTCATCGGCAGCGATGGCGAACTGGCTGTTGTCGATGCTTTCGATCAGTTCCTGGACCTTGGCCTTCATCGGCTCGAAGTCGGCCACGGCGACCCGCACTTCACCCAGTACCTGTTCCAGCTCCTTGCCCAGTACGCTGAGTTCGGCGGCGTTGGCGCAGCGGTCGATCTCCAGGTACATCAGCGACTCTTGCTGCACGCCCTCGCCCTGGGTGCCCTTGGGCAGGATTTCTTGCAGCTCGCCCTTGCTGCCGCGGCGCACGCTGAGCACGGTGGTCTGCAGGGTGTGGATGCTGTAGCCGCGACGGTTGAGCTCGGTACGGACCGAGTCCACCAAAAACGGCAGGTCGTGGTGCAGGACTTCCACCGCGGTGTGGGTCGACTGCCAGCCATGACGTTCGTAATCGGGGTTGTAGACGCGCACTTGCGGTTGCGCGTGATCGAAGCGCTCAAGCAGGCGCCAGGCAGAAAGGGTGCAGCCCGCCAGGTCGGACATGCGACGCTGGGTGAGTTCGTCCAGGGAAATGATGCCGAAGAATTGTTCAGCGAACAGCGCCACTTGTGGCAGTGCCTGTTCACTGATGTGCTGGGCCAGTGCCGCTTGCAGTTGGTGCTGGAAGTCGGCCTTGCTGGCTGCGGTGAAGAACGCCATCTGTGGTACTCCGCTTGGGCTTGTTATTGATGGTAGCGTCGCGTGCAAACCCCTTGCGGGGCGGTGGTGCATCCTGCTCCTGGTCTCGGGCAGAGGTTGCAGGATGCCAGGTGGGTGAAGCTGGACGAGACGCACAGGTCACATTCACCTTCCCGGGATGGGCATCTGCAAAAACGACTGGCGCTTTCAGAGCGCGCAATGCCTTTACAGGTGACCATCGCAAATCAGACGCAACCTATTGCACTTGAGAACAAATTGTCCGCTGCGCAGCTTAACGAGTGGAACGCGACAGCTGCTTGCGATGCTGCGACATATTCGGTCAACGGCACGCAACTGGCGGACGGTGCCCTGAACAACACTAGCAGGCGACGGAGAAAAACCAGGGTTTTTCCCCGGTTTCACGGTACTTGCGTACCAGAAGTGACGCTGCAGGTGATGACTGTTCACGACCTGTTCTCTGACAGACAAGCCAGCAGAAATTCCCTCGGGCTGGCAGAATTGTTTCTTTTTGCCCTGTCCGGCCGCTGCCGGCCCCCGCCCCAGGAATGCCCCCATGCTCATGACCACTGCCCACCTGATCGCCAACCCTTGCGACGACGAAGAAGACAACATGGCCATGCTCTGCTGCCACAGCAGCCAGGGCGAGATGTTCCTGATGAGCCGCTACCCGGACGAGGACGAGCTGGAGATCACCCTCGACGGCGAGCCCTCGACCCTCGATGGCGTCAAGGTCACCCTGAGCCCGACCACCCTGCTGATCGAAATCGCCGCGGCCGACGCCGACGCCCTGAACGGTTCTGACCACCTGGAAATCCGCCACAGCACCGCCGCCTCGGACCTGGCCGAAGTGGAACTGACCCTGCAGAACATCCTCAAGGGCACCGGCACCTACATCAGCCAGCTGCCCTGACCCGCCGTCAAACCTGCGGCGCCCTCAAGATCCCCGCGTCTCCTGCGTCGGTATGCCGCCCAAGCCGTTCGCAGCCTGCGGCAGCGGCTACAACAGCCGCACATCCTGGCAACGCCTGTAGCCGCTGCCGAGCCTGTGGCGAGGCTGCGATAAGGTCCGCAGGACCTTGCCTGACGGCCTCCCGCCAAACCTCGGCGGCCCTCCAGATCCCAGCGTCTCCTGCGTCGGTATGCCGCCCAAGCCGTTCGCAGCCTGCGGCAGCGGCTACAGGAACCGCCCGCGGGAATCGGTGGGTGGCGGTGTTTTTTTTCGACTAATTGGCTAAATCAGGTTTTCCCCGTTAGTCGCCGACCCCCGCTATGGATTAAAGTATCGCCCCCAGCCCCGACGTTAGTTCAACGCCCGGGGCGCACCCTCTCCAGGAACAGTCACCGATGGAACATCGTGAAGCGCTATTGGCGCTGCGAACCTTTCTTTCAACGCAGATTCTCGGCCAGGAAAAACTCATCGAGCGCTTGCTCATCGCCCTGCTCGCCGACGGCCACATGCTGGTCGAAGGCGCTCCAGGACTGGCCAAGACCAAGGCCATCAAAGAGTTGGCCGAAGGCATTGAAGCGCAATTCCATCGGATTCAGTTCACCCCCGACCTGCTGCCCGCCGACATCACCGGCACCGAGATCTATCGCCCGGAAACCGGCAGCTTCGTGTTCCAGCAAGGCCCGATCTTCCACAACCTGGTGCTGGCGGACGAAATCAACCGCGCCCCGGCCAAGGTCCAGTCGGCGCTGCTGGAGGCCATGGCCGAGCGTCAGGTCAGTGTCGGGCGCAGCACCTATGAACTGTCGCCCCTGTTCCTGGTGATGGCGACCCAGAACCCCATCGAGCAGGAAGGCACCTATCCCCTGCCCGAAGCCCAGCTGGACCGCTTCCTGATGCACGTCAAGATCGGCTTCCCGGACGCCGCCGTGGAGCGCCGCATTCTCCAGCAGGCCCGCGGCGAAGCCTTGAATGGCGAAACCAAGCCCGAGCGTCGGGTCAGCCAGCAGGCGATCTTCGCCGCGCGCAAGGAAATCCTCGGCCTGTACATGGCCGACGCGGTGGAGGAATACCTGGTGCAACTGGTGATGGCCACCCGCACCCCGGCCAAGTTCGACCCGGAAATGGCCGAGTGGATCGCCTACGGCGCCAGCCCCCGCGGCTCCATTGCCCTGGACCGCTGCGCCCGGGCCCACGCCTGGCTCGCCGGGCGCGATTTCGTCAGCCCGGAAGACATCCAGGCGGTGCTGTTCGACGTGCTGCGCCACCGCATCATTCTGTCCTTCGAGGCTGAAGCGGCAGGCATCGACCAGGACCGTGTGGTACAGCGCATCCTCGACGTCGTTGCCGTCGCCTGATCTCCATGACTCAAGCCATCGCCGAACCCGGCATTCGCATCACCCTCGGCGAGCTGATCGAGATGCGCCATCGCGTGCGCGAGGTGCAGCTGTTCTCCACCCCCAGCCAGCGCAGCCCGCTGATCGGCTTGCATCACTCCAAGCTGCGCGGACGCGGTGTGGACTTCGATCAGGTGCGGGTCTATCAGGCCGGCGACGACGTGCGCACCATCGACTGGCGGGTCACCGCCCGCACCCAGGAACCCCACACCAAGCTGTTCCACGAGGAGCGCGAGCGGCCGATCTTCATCATGGTCGAGCAGAGCCGCCAGCTGTTCTTCGGTTCCGGGCTGATGTTCAAGTCGGTGCTCGCCGCCCAGGCCGCGAGCATGATCGGCTGGGCCGCCCTGGGTCATAACGACCGGGTCGGCGGCCTGGTCTACGGCGACGACGAGCACTACGAGATCAAACCGCGACGCAGCAAGCAGAGCCTGTTGCAACTGCTCAACCGCCTGGTGCGGGTCAACCAGTCGCTGCACAGCGAAGCCCAGCCCCAGCGCGATGCCCTGGGCACCGCGCTGCTGCGCGGCCGTGAAGTGCTGCGCCCCGGCAGCCTGGTGATCGTGATCTGCGACGAGCGCGCCTTGAGCGACGCCGCCGAACAACAGCTGAGCCTGCTGTCGCGGCACTGCGACCTGCTGCTGATGCCGCTGTCCGACCCCCTGGACCATGCCTTGCCCGCCGCCGGCCTGTTGCGCTTTGCCGAGCGCGGCGCGCAGTTGGAACTGGACACCCTGAACTACGAACTGCGCCAGGCCTACCGGGCCCAGAGCGAAGCGCGCATCGCCCGCTGGGAACGCCTGGCGCAAAAACTGCGGGTGCTGCTGATGCCCCTGAGCACCCAGAGCGAAATGGTCGAGCAGTTGCGCGAGTACCTCAATCCGCAGCGTCCGGGAGCCGGCCGATGAGCAGCCTGGAACAACTGCAACCGCTGCTGCTGCCGCCCGATATCGGCCTATGGCCGCCAGCACCAGGCTGGTGGCTGCTGGCGCTGCTACTGCCGGTGCTCGGCTTCGCGGCCTGGCGTTGGCGTCATCTGTGGCCGCGCAAAGCTGCGCGCGCACGCAGCGAACAGCCCCTGGACCCGGTGCGCCTGGCCGCCCTGGCGGAACTGGCGCTGTTGCCCAAGCCCTATGACGGCGCCCCGGCCGGCGCCTGGCTGCAGGCCCTCAACGCCCTGCTCAAGCGCCTGTGCCGCAACCACTATCCCTACAGCCAGAGCCACACCCTCAATGGCCGCAAGTGGCTGGCGTTTCTCGACAACCGCTGCCCGGCCGCCGGCCTGACCCGCTGGATGGTGCTGGTGGAAGGCGCCTACAAACCCGAGTGCAAGCTCGACGACAAAGCCATCGCCGGCCTGACCCAGGCGGTGGACACCTGGATTCGCAAGCATGTTTG
Organism: Pseudomonas sp. B21-059; assembly: GCF_026016285.1. Classification (NCBI taxonomy): domain Bacteria; kingdom Pseudomonadati; phylum Pseudomonadota; class Gammaproteobacteria; order Pseudomonadales; family Pseudomonadaceae; genus Pseudomonas; species Pseudomonas sp. B21-059. Next base: position 3,821,539 of record NZ_CP087201.1, read on the forward strand.
AGTTCGCCTGGCCGTGGATCTTCGCCCTGCTGCCGCTGCCCTGGCTGCTGCGCCTGGTGCTGCCGGTGGCCGACAGCGGCGAGCCGGCGCTGAAGGTGAGCTTCCTCAGTGACCTGGAAGGCCTTTCCAAGCGCCGGGCCCGGGCCCACCTGCCGGCCTGGCGCCAGCAGGCCCGCTTCATCCTGCTCTGGGTCCTGTTGCTGTTGGCCGCGGCACGCCCGCAATGGCTGGGGGAACCGCTGCCGGTGGCCGCCAGCGGCCGCGATCTGCTGGTGGCGGTGGACGTCTCCGGTTCCATGGACTTTCCCGACATGCAATGGCAGGACGAAGACGTCAGCCGCCTGAGCCTGGTCAAGCACCTGCTGGGAGACTTTCTCGAACACCGCGAAGGCGACCGGGTCGGCCTGATCCTGTTCGGCAGCAAGGCCTACCTGCAAGCGCCCCTGACCTTCGACCGGCGCACGGTGCGGATCTGGCTGGATGAAGCGAAGATCGGCATCGCCGGCAAGAACACCGCCATTGGCGACGCCATCGGCCTGGCCCTCAAACGCCTGCGCCAGCGCCCGGCGCAGAGCCGGGTGCTGATTTTGGTCACCGACGGCGCCAATAACGGCGGCGAAATCCCGCCCATTACCGCTGCACGCCTGGCCGCCGAGGAAGGGGTGAAAATCTACCCCATCGGCATCGGGGCCGACCCGGACCAGGGCGCGACCCTCGGCCTGCTGGGGCTCAACCCGAGCCTGGACCTGGACGAGCCGGCCCTCAAGGAACTGGCCGAAGTCACCGGCGGGCGCTACTTCCGTGCCCGTGACGGTCAGGAGCTGCAAGCCATCAAGGACACCCTCGACCAACTGGAGCCGGTGGCCCAGCAGCCGACCCAGGCTCGCCCGGCCCAAGCCCTGTACCACTGGCCCCTGGCCACGGCGCTGCTGCTCAGCGTGCTGCTGGTGCTGCGCGAGCGCTGGCCGCACAACCCGCTGCAGCGCTTCTTCACCGAGTCGAACTTCCTGCTGCCTGCCCATGACTGGCGCCAGCGGCTCAAGCGCCTGCGCTTGCGGAGGCGTCGATGATCAGTCTCTGGCCCCATTGGTTCCGTCCCGGGTGGTTGCTGGTGCTGCCACTGCTGGCGCTGCTGCTGTGGAAGCTCTGGCACCGACAGAAGCGCGCCGGACGCTGGCAGATGATCCTGCCACCGGCCTTTCACGCTGCCCTGCTCAGCGGCGGCAACGGCCGCGAAAGCAAACTGCCCTGGGTGGCCCTGGGCCTGGCCTGGCTGCTGGCGGTACTGGCACTGCTGGGCCCCAGCTGGCAGCGGGTGGAGCAAACCAGCCAGAAACCCGCCGACCCGCTGGTGGTGCTGCTGGAGCTGACCCCGCAAATGCTCGCCAACGATGTGCCGCCCAATCGCCTGGAACAGGCCCGGCACAAACTGCTGGACCTGCTGCAATTGCGCAGCGACGCCCAGACCGCGATCGTGGTCTACGCCGGCAGCGCCCACACCCTGGTGCCGCTGTCCGATGATCTGGCCACCAGCCGCAACCTGCTGGACGCCCTCAAGCCATCGATCATGCCCCAGGCCGGGCAGCGCGCCGACCTGGCCCTGCTCAAGGCCCTCAAGCTGCTGGACCAGGGTGCCCTGGGCCAGGGCCGGGTGTTGCTGATGGCCTCCTCCCTCAGCGAACAGGAACGCCAGGGCATCCGCCAGGCGCTTGACGGTGAAACACCGCAATTGCTGATGCTCGGCCTCGGCAGCCGCGACGGTGCCCCGGTGACCCTGGAAGACGGCAGCTACCTCAAGGACGACCTGGGGGCGATCCTGGTGTCGCGCCTGGACAGCCCGGACCTCAAGCAGTTCATTGGCGAGGTGGGCGGCCGTTACCGTCAGGCGCGCCTGGACGACAGCGACCTCAAGGGCCTGGGCCTGACGGGCGGGCCGCAAGGCGTGCGCAGCGACGGCCAGACCCTGCGCCTGGACACCTGGGCCGACCAGGGCTATTGGCTGCTGCTGCCCCTGTTGCTGCTGGCGGCCTGCGCCGGACGCCGGGGCTGGCTGTTCTGCCTGCCGCTGCTGCTACTGGCCGCGCCGCAACCCAGCTACGCCTTCGACTTCAACGACCTGTGGCTGCGCCCCGACCAGCAAGGCCAGCGCCTGCTGCAACAGCAGCGCCCGGCCGAGGCTGCACGACACTTCCAGGACCCGCAATGGCAAGGCGTGGCCTTGTACGAGGCCGGCAACTACAATGCCGCCGCCGAGCGTTTTGCCGAAGGCAACGACGCCCGCGCCCACTACAATCGCGGCAATGCCCTGGCGCGCAGTGGTGAGCTGGAAGCCGCCATCGACGCCTACGAACAGGCCCTGGAACGCCAGCCCGAGCTGCAGCCGGCGCTACACAACAAGGCCCTGGTGGAAAGCCTGTTGCAACAGCAGCAAGCCACCCCGCCAACACCGCCGCAGCAGCCGGAAAACCCCGACAGCGACGACAGCAACCCCCCCGGACCCAGCGCGACGGCCACCCCGCCGAGCACCGCCAGCGCCCCGCCGGACAACCCCGGACAGCCTGCGGCCAACGAGGGCCAGGCCACAGCGCCCGACCCGCAGCGCAACGGCTACAGTGAAGTGCCCGGCAGTGAGCTGGACGACCAGCACACCACCACGCCCCTGCGTCCGGCCCAGGACAGCCTGGACGCCGAACACCAGCAGGCACTGGAGCAATGGCTGCGCAAGATCCCGGACGACCCGGGGGAACTGCTGAGGCGTAAATTCTGGTACGAACAGCAACAACATCAGGATCAGGGAAAACTTCGATGACCCGCTGCACCGCCCTTCTGCTCGCCCTCGCGCTCTGGACCTCGGCGTCCCAGGCTGCCGGGCTGCTCGCCAGCCTGGACCGCAACCAGGTGAACTCCGGCGAGACTGTCGAGCTGACCCTGGAGTCCACCGACGTCACCCAGTTCGGCAAGCCCGACCTGACGTCCCTGGACAGCCAGTTCGAAGTGCGCGGTACGCGCCAGGTCAACCAGCTCAACAGCCTCGGCGACAGCCACGCCAGCACCCGCTGGATCGTCACCTTGCTGCCGCGCCACACCGGCACCCTGGAGATCGCCCCGCTGCAACTGGGCAACCTGCAGAGCCAGGCCCTGACCCTGCAAGTCAACGCCAGCCCGGTGCAGGATCAGGACAGCCGCCTGGAACCGGTGTTCATCAACGCCGAACTCGATCAGCCCAAGGTCTATGTCCAGGCCCAGGCCCTGCTGACCCTGCACATCTACCATTCGGTGCCGCTGTTCGACGACAGCAGCCTGAGCCCGTTGCAACTGAGCGATGCCCGGATCGAGCAACTGGGAGAGCCGCGCACCTACGAAAAACTCATCAATGGCGTGCGCCATGGCGTGATCGAGATGCGCTACGCCGTCTATCCCCAGCGCAGCGGCGAACTGCTGATCCCGGCGCTGACCTTCACCGCCACCCCGGCCAACCCGGGCACAGGCACAGAAGAGCCCGCGTCCCAGGCACCCAAGCCCGGCAAGCTGATCCACGTCAGCTCCGCCGAACTGAGCCTGCAGGTGCTGGCCAAGCCTGCCGCCTACCCCGCCGATGCCCCCTGGCTGCCGGCCCGCAGCCTGAGCCTGAGTGAAAGCTGGAGCCCGGAGCCCGATCACCCGCAGGTCGGCGACTCCCTGACTCGCAGCCTGACCCTGAGTGCCGAGGGCTTGTCCAGCGCCCAACTGCCACCGCTGCCCCAGGCCGAGATCAATGGCCTGCGCAGCTACCCGGACCAGCCGCAACTGAGCAACCAGCACATCGAGCACGGCCTGCTGGGGACTCGCGAAGAGCGCCAGGCCCTGGTGCCGACCCGCACCGGTGACCTCGAACTGCCGGCCCTGGAGATCACTTGGTGGAACACCCTGGAAGATCGCCTGGAACAGACCAGCCTGCCGGCGCGGACCCTGCAAGTGGCGAACAACCCGAGCCTGGTGGTGGACACCCCAGCCGGCACGCCCCAGGCCAGTGTCGATAACAGCGACCTGTGGCTGTGGCAGCTGAGCACCCTGCTGCTGGCCTGCACCACCCTGCTGGGCTTTGGCCTGTGGTGGCGCGCGCGATCGCAACCGGCGGTGCTGCGGGCGGCCCAGACCGGCCCCAGCCCACGCTCGCTGCTGGACGACCTCAAGCGCGCCTGCCAGGCCAACGACCCACAGACCACCCGCCAGGCCCTGGATGCCTGGGCGCGCCAGCAACCGGAAACCCTGGCCGACATGGCCGCGCGTTTCATCCCCCTGTCCGATGCCCTGGACGGCCTCAACGGCGCCCTCTACAGCGAGACCGGCCAATATTGGCAAGGTGAGGAACTCTGGCGAGCGATCCGCGCCATCCCCATCAACGAGCGAGTGCAGGACCCGGTGGCGGACACCACCAGCCTGCCGCCGCTGTACCCCAAGTAACAGCAGCCGTGCAGCCCCCTGCCGCGTAGGAGCCTGCTTGCCGGCGAAGAGGCCCGTAAGTCATGCCGCGCCTGGGCGGGCCCTTTCGCTGGCAAGCCAGCTCCTACAGCCACCTCCCTGGAGCCAAGCCGCTGGGCCAATCGCGCCTGCATTTGCCGCAGCGTCGGGCATAAACACGCGTTTGCCAGTAAACTCTCGACCCTTTCGCCGCGGTCATCTTCTGTGCGGCCAGCCTTTTTCATGCGGAGTTTGCCTTGCGTCTGTTTCACACCTCCGACTGGCACCTGGGCCAGAACCTCCACGGCCAGGAGCGCGACTTCGAACATGCCTGCTTTCTGGAGTGGCTGTTGCGCCAGCTCAAGCACGAGCAACCGGACGTGCTGCTGATCGCCGGCGATATCTTCGATACCGTCAACCCGCCGGTCAAAGCCCAGGAACGCCTCTACGACTTCATCGTCAGCGCCCACGAGCAGCTGCCGGCCCTGACCATCGTGATGATCGCCGGCAACCACGATTCCGGTTCGCGTATCGAACTGCCCGCCCCCTTGATGCGCCGCCTGCGCACCCACGCCCTGGGCCGGGTGCTGTGGCTGGACGACGGCCAGCTGGACGCCGAGCGCCTGCTGCTGCCCCTGCCCGACGCCAGCGGCGCGATTGTCGGCTGGTGCCTGGCCCTGCCCTTCCTGCGTCCGGCGGAAGTCACCGGCCCGCAGTTGGGAGACGACTACCTCAAGGGCATCGCCCAGGTCCATGAATGGCTGATCGCCGCGGCCAATGCCAAGCGCCAGCCGGGCCAGGCCCTGATCGCCGTGAGCCACGCGCACATGGCCGGCGGCTCGGTGTCCGAAGACTCCGAGCGCAGCCTGATCATCGGCAATGCCGAGGCGCTGCCCGCCAGCCTGTTCGGCGCGGACGTCAGCTACGTGGCCCTGGGGCACCTGCACAAGCCGCAGAAGGTCAATGGCGAGGAGCGCATCCGCTACAGCGGCTCGCCGATTCCCCTGTCGTTTTCCGAAATCGACTACCCGCACCAGATCCTCGATGTGCGCCTGGACGGCCAGACCCTGGTCAGCGTCGAACCGCGGCTGATTCCCCGGGCAGTCAACCTGCAACGCCTGGGCCCGGCGCCCCTGGGGCAGATCCTGACCCAGCTCGGCGAGCTGCCGGACATCGACCTGTTGGCCGAAGAACAGCGCCAGCCCTGGCTGGAAGTGCGGGTGCGCCTGGACGAGCCGCAACCGGACCTGCGCCAGCAAGTGGAAAGCGCCCTGCAAGGCAAGGCCGTGCGTCTGGTACGGATTGCCGCCGAATACGCCGGCAATGGCGGCCGCGATGGCGAGGACGAGACTGCCGAGCTGATCGAACTGGATCAACTGAGCCCCGAAGAACTGTTCCGCCGGGCCTGGCGCGACGCCTACGCCAACGAAGTGGACGACGCCACCCTCAAGGATTTCGCCCTGCTGTTGCAGGACGTTCAGCAAGAAGGTGAACAGCCATGAAGATCCTGGCCATCCGCCTGAAGAACCTGGCCTCCCTGGCCGGCCCGTTCGAAATCGATTTCACCGCCGAGCCCCTGGCCAGCGCCGGCCTGTTCGCCATTACCGGGCCCACCGGCGCCGGCAAGAGCACTCTGCTGGACGCCCTGTGCCTGGCGTTGTTCGGCGCGGTGCCGCGACTGAACAAGATCGCCAAGGAAAACAAGGTTCCCGAGGTCGACAGCGATATCTCCACCGGCGACCCACGCACCCTACTGCGCCGTGGCACCGGCAGCGGGTTCGCCGAAGTGGACTTTGTCGGCATCGACCGGCGCCGCTACCGCGCCCGCTGGGAAGCCAACCGCGCCCGCGACAAGGCCAACGGCAAGCTGCAAGCCAGCCGGCAGAGCCTCACCGACCTGGACAGCAATCAATTGCTGGCCAGTAGCAAGCGCGACTACGAACAGCTGATCGAATCCAAGCTGGGCCTCAACTTCGAGCAATTCACCCGCGCGGTGATGCTGGCCCAGAGCGAGTTCAGCGCCTTTCTCAAGGCCGACGACAAGGAGCGCAGCGAGCTGCTGGAAAAGCTCACCAACACCGCGATCTACAGCCAGCTGGGGCGCCGGGCCTACAGCAAGAGCAAGGAAGCCGACGAGGCCCACAAGGCGCTCCAGGCCCAGGCCAGCGGCATCGTCCCCCTGGACCCCGAGGCCCGGGCCGAACTGGACCAGCAGTTCAACGACGCCCAGCAACAGCTCAAGACCCAGCAGGCCCAGCTCAAGCAACTGGAAGCCCAGCACAGCTGGCTCAAGGAATTGCGCCAATGGCAGGAGGCGCAGCAGGACGCCACCGAGCAGTTGCAACAGGCCGAGCAGGAGGCTCAGACCCTGGCTCCGGAGCGCCTGCGCCTGCAACGGCTGGAGCAACTGGCGCCGCAGCGTCACCAATTCCTGCGCCAGATCGAGCTGCGCCAAGCGCTGGAGCCCCTGCGCCAACAGATCGAGCAGCAGGCCGCGCAACAGGTTGAGCTGCAACAACGTCACCAACAGCTGCAACAGCAAGTGCTCGACGCCGACAGCGCCCTGACCCAGGCCCAGAGCCAGCACAGCGACAGCGTCCCGCTACTGCGCGAAGCCTTTGCCGAACAGGGCAACCTGAGCCGTCTTGGCCAGAGCCTGAGCGACGCCGGCGAAACCCGTGACCGCGCGCAAAGCGCCAGTACCCAAGGCCAGCAAAGCATTGCCGAACTGCTGGAGAAGCAGCGTCTGGTGGGTGAGCGCCTGGAGCGGATTGCCGGGCAGCTGGCGCACAGCGCCGCCCTCGCCCCCTTGAGCGAAGCCTGGACGCTCTACCGCGAACGCTTGCAGCAACTGATGCTGATCGGCAACCGCCTGAATCAGGGCCAGGCCGAACTGCCGGCCCTGGAACAGCGGGCCGGCAGCGCGGCTCAGCAACTGGCCGAACAACGTACCCACCTTGAATTGCTCTACAGCGAAGCCGGTGCCGAACCCCAGGCCGTGGCCGAGCAGATCCAATTGCTGGACGGCTTGCTCAAGGACAACCGCAAGCAACAACGGGCCACCGAAGAGCTGGCACGGCTCTGGGCCCAGCAACAGGAACTGGACCTGCGCGGCCGCGCCCTGCAAGACAAGCAACAAGCCGTGGCCGCCCAGCGTGAAGCACTGAACCAGGCCGGCCTGCAAGCCAAGGCCGAACTGAGCGTCGCCGAGCAGACCCTGAGCGTCACCCAGGCCTTGCTGGAGCGTCAGCGCCTGGCCCGCAGTGCCAGTGTCGAGGAACTGCGCGAGCAGTTGCAGGACGATCAGCCCTGCCCGGTGTGCGGCAGCGTCGAGCACCCCTATCACCAGCCCGAAGCCCTGCTGCAAAGCCTGGGGCGCCATGACGAAAGCGAAGAAGCCAACGCCCGTCAGGCGGTGGACAGGCTCAAGGAACAGCTCAACGAACTGCGGGCCCAGGTCCAGGGCCTGATCGCCCAGCAGAAGGAATTCCTCCAGCAACAGGAACAGCTGGCCAGCCAGCAACAGGCGCTGGCCCCCAGCCTGCAAGCCCATCCGCAGAGTGCCAGCCTGCTGGACCAGGACCCGGCTCGACGCGATGCCTGGCTACGCCAGCAACTGGAACAGTTGCAACAGAGCATCACCCAGGATGAGAGCCGCCTGGATGCCTTGCTGACCTTGCAAAAGGACGCCACGCGGCTCCAGCAGCAGTTGCAGCAAGCACAAGACGCCAGCCAGCAGGCAGCCCAGCAACTGCACAAGCAGCAGGAGCAATTGGCCGCCGACCAGCAGCGTCTGGAGGAAGAACTGGCCAGCTTCAACAACCTGCTGCCGGCCGAGGTGCTCGAAGGCCTGCGCCGTGATCCGGCCAGCACCTTCATGCAACTGGACCAGCAGGTCCTGCAGCGCATCGAACAACTGCGCGAGCGCCAGGACGAAACCGAAGAACAACAGCAGCGCCAACTGCTGCTGGACAAGGAACAGGACCGCCAACTGACCCGCCAGCAGCAACTGAGCGACGCTCAGCAGCAGCTCGACGCCCTGAGCCAACAGCAGCAGGCCTGCCAGGACCGGCTGGCCGCCCTGCTGGGGTCGCACCCTAGCGCCGAACTCTGGCAGCAACAGCTCGATCAAGCCGTGGAACAGGCCCGCACCGCCCAGGCCAAGGCCCAGCACGAGCAGCACGAGCTGCAGCAGCAACTGATCCAACTGAGCGCCGAACTCAAGGCCCGGCAAGAGCGTCTGCAAGCCCTGGACAGCGAACAGCAGCAACTGGCCGGCAGCATCGAGCAATGGCGCGCCCAGCACCCGGAACTGGATGACGCCGGCCTGCAACAGTTGCTGGAACTGGATGAGGAGCAGATCCAGCAACTGCGCCAGCGCCTGCAGGCCAACGACAAGGCCATCGAACAAGCCAAGGTCCTGCTCCAGGAGCGTCAGCAGCGCCTGCAACAGCACCAGGCCCAGCACAACGGCAACCTGGAAGCCGGACAACTGCTCCAGGCCCTTGAACAGCTGCAGCAACAAGCCCTCGCCAGCGAGCAGCACGTAGCGGAACTGCGCGCCCGACAAAGCGAGGACCAGCGCCGCCAGGAAGCCAACCAGGCCCTGAGCCAGCGCATCAACGAGGCCTACAACCAATGGCAGCGCTGGGCCCGCCTGAATGCCCTGATCGGCTCGGCCACCGGCGACACCTTCCGCAAGATCGCCCAGGCCTACAACCTCGACCTGCTGGTGCACCACGCCAACGCCCAGTTGCGCCAACTGGTGCGGCGCTACCGCCTCAAGCGCGGCGGCAGCATGCTCGGCCTGCTGGTGCTGGACACCGAGATGGGCGACGAGCTGCGCTCGGTGCACTCGCTGTCCGGTGGCGAGACCTTCCTGGTGTCCCTGGCCCTGGCCCTTGGGCTGGCCTCCATGGCGTCCAGCACCCTGAAGATCGAATCGCTGTTTATCGACGAAGGCTTCGGCAGCCTCGACCCCGAGTCCCTGCAACTGGCCATGGACGCCCTCGACGGCCTGCAGGCCCAGGGACGCAAAGTGGCGGTGATTTCCCACGTGCAGGAAATGCACGAACGGATTCCGGTGCAGATCAAGGTCAGCCGCCAGGGCAATGGCCTGAGCACCCTGGAGGTGAAATGAGCAGCATGGACACGCCAGAGGTGACCCTCTACTCGTTCCGCCGCTGCCCCTATGCCATGCGTGCACGCCTGGCGCTGCGCTATGCCCGGGTGCCGGTGCGGATCGTCGAGGTCAGCCTCAAGGCCAAGCCACCCGAGATGCTCGCACTGTCGGCCAAGGGCACGGTGCCGGTGCTGGATCTGCAGGGGCGGGTGATCGATGAGAGCCTGGAGATCATGCACTGGGCGCTGGAGCAGCATGATCCGGACAACTGGCGGCTCATCGGCGCCCCCGAGGCCCAGACGCAGATGGCGGCCTTGATTGCCGAGAATGATCAGGTGTTCAAGGTGCACCTCAATCGCTACAAGTACGCCGAGCGTTATCCCGAAGCGCCCATGGAGCATTACCGGGCCCAGGGCGAGGTGTTTCTGGCGCAGTTGGATCGCCTGCTGCAGGAGCGACGCTATCTGCTGGCGGCGCATCCGAGCTTGGCGGACATGGCCCTGCTGCCGTTTGTTCGCCAGTTTGCTCATGTGGACCGGGAGTGGTTTGCGCAGACGCCTTATCGTGCGTTGCAGGAGTGGTTGCGGGGGTTTCTTGAATCGGAGTTGTTTGTGGGGGTCATGGCCAAGACTTTGGCGTGAGTTTTTGTTGTGGGGTTGGGTACATATCCAGGGCTGCGGGTGTAGCCTCTGGTGGTTTCGCTTTTACAGCGGGGTTGGGTACATATCCGTTCCTGCGGGTGCGGCGGCTTACGGTTCCGCTCTTACAGCGGGGTTGGGTACATATCCGTTCCTGCGGGTGCGGCCGCTGGCGGTTCCGCTCTTACAGCGGCTCACTTTTGAAAAGCGCAAAAGTAAGCAAAACGCTCTGCCCCTCCACTCGGTGCCTCGCTTAGGCTCGGCATGCCCGAACTCCGGCATTGATCCGTGGGCCGCCGCAATGGGCCATCCATGGCCCAGTGCGGCTAACCCGGCGTCCTGCCGGGTTACCCACGGCTCAATGCCTGCGTTCGGCCATCGTGGTTAACGGGGCGCTCAGATCAAAATCAAAAGCAAGATCAAAATCTGACGGCGGCCTGCCGGCCGACCTGTTTCATTGCCGTTCGCGTTACCTGTAGCCGCTGCCGAAGGCTGCGACCGGCTCCGCAGGAGACGCTAAACCTGCCTCCCCGATATTCCTGACATATCGCGTCGCCTGGTTTCGCAGCCTTCGGCAGCGGCTACAAGGAGCCGGCCTGCGCACCTTGGCTTTTGCTTTTGCTCTTGCTCTTGCTCTTGATCTTCCGGCCCCTTCCCAGCCGGCCGAGCGTAGGCGTTGCGTAGGGGGCAGCTCGGCATGGATGCCGAGCTAGCCGCCACCCGGCCATGGATGGCCGGTTGGCGGCGGGCCCCCGGAGCAATGCCGAAGCGAGGGAACCCCGAGCCCCAGCGAGGGGCCCATGGAGGGGCAAGCGTTTTTGGTTCCTTTTTAGGCGTTTGTAAAAAGGGACTCGCCGTAAGGGCGAAACCCTAAGTGGCCGTGACCGCAGGAATGGATATGTACCCACCCCCCAAACCCCAAACCATCAAGACAAACCCGCCAGCCGCCACCCCCGCAGCAACCGCTATCCCCCCCATATCCAAATCCCCCCACATGCTAGTGTTCCCCCTCTGCCCAGAAGCTGCGAGCCCCTATGTCTTTCGTGATCCGAACCCACCCCCGCCTGACCTTCGGCGTGCTGATCGGCTGCGCCGTCGGCATCCTCGCCCCCGCGCAAACCCTGACCGGCAAGCTCCTCATCGGCTGGAACGCCGCGGTCTGGACCTACCTGGCGCTGATGTTCTGGCTGACCGTGCGGGCCCGGGCCGAGGACGTGAAACGCATCGCCGAAACCGAGGACGAAAACGCCGGGCTGGTGCTGTTGATCGTCTGCGTCGCCGCCATCGCCAGTCTGGTGACCATTACCCTGGAACTGGTGGGCAGCAAGGACCTGGATACCCCTCAGCGTCTGCTGCATTACGGCTTCACCGGGTTCACGGTGATCGGTTCCTGGTTGCTGGTGGGGGTGATCTTCAGCGTGCATTACGCCCGCCTTTACTACACCTGGAATGGCAAGGAACCGGCCCTGCGCTTTGCCGAGGAACTGACCACGCCGAACTATTGGGACTTCCTCTACTTCTCCTTCACCATCGGCGTGGCGGTGCAAACTTCGGACGTCGGCGTGGCCACCCGCGAGCTGCGCAAGATCGTCCTCGCCCAATCGTTGATCGGCTTTGTGTTCAACACCGCGATCCTCGGCTTTTCCATCAATATCGCCGCCGGGCTGTTCAGCTGAACCTTTACATAACGGCTAGAACCCAGTCCTGGCCCCTCGCTAGTTCGTCGGTAAAAATCGCGACAGCTTCCTCCGAAAGCCATATAGCGAGTGTCAGGATGGGTGACAGCACTTGATCTAAGTCGAACGACTGCCAAAACTAATCAACTAAAACCAGTTGCACAGATCAATCTGCCCCAAAAAAGCCGCCCCACCACCTTAAGACTAATTTAAGAATCATCTTAAAGACCCGCCCTCTTACTTAAAATAAAATTGCCGACTTTTGCAATCATGGATTTAGTTAACTAACTTCTTAAAGTTAGTTTCGAGCTTTCAAGTAACTTCACATCCCTGCTCCACTCTTGAAGTTCGCCAGCCTCGTCATACCCAAATGACGAGACCACCTGCACTACAGAGCTCGCATGCTCAATCCATGGTTCCAAAGCAATCAGCCAAACCCAAAAGCAGCCTGTAATTTCTACAGGCTGTTATGTTTTCTGCTTCGCAAAAAGGTTATGGAATTGAAATACCCATCCGTGATAACAGCGATCACTCTGCTATGCAGTGCTGTTTACTCAAACCAGTCTCATGCACTAACTACGATCGACACCATTGACTTAAGTTCTTCGAATCCAGGATTTTCCATGGCCTTTGGCGTATCCGCTGACGGTCGTCTAGTTGCCATAAACGTAACGTCAGACACAAACGAAGATCGCGCCTTCAAATACAGCGATGAGACTGGCATGGTCGATCTGGGCACCTTGGGCGGAGACTATGCCTTTGCCCATGCCATATCCGCCGACGGCAATGTGGTCGTGGGAAAGGCCGCCACCCCTGACTCAATTCACGCCTTCAAGCACTCCGATGCGACCGGCATGATCGATCTAGGCACATTGGGCGGCGCGGCATCCAGCGCCAATGGCGTATCCGCTGACGGCGCCGTGGTGGTTGGCGACTCCTTGAATCTCCAGGGGAACATGCGTGCCTTCAAGCACACGGAGGCAACCGGGATGGTCGATCTGGGTACCTTGAATGCAAGCAACAGTGGCAAGTCCTATGCATCTGCGGTGTCCGGCGACGGTCGCGTGGTCGTGGGGCAGGCGGACATCGATACGGTTTCGGGCATACAACACGCGTTCAAACATACCGATGCAAGCGGCATGGTCGACCTGGGCACCCTCGGCGGAGAGTCCTCCCTGGCTTTGGGTGTATCTGCCGATGGCCAGGTTGTCGTGGGCAGTTCACAAACAATCACCGGTGGCACTCAAGCGTTTAAACACACTGACGCCAACGGCATGGTCGAGCTCGCTTCCTGGGGCGGCAACTCCAGCGCTTACGCAGCCTCCGCCGACGGCAGCGTTATCGTCGGGAGCGCCATCACCGCACAGGGTGATAGCCACGCGTTCAGACACACCGATGCTGGCGGCATGATCGATATGGGCACTTTAGGTGGGCAACATTCGGCAGCATCTGCCGTGTCCGCCGACGGCAATATTGTCGTGGGTCTTAGCCTCACGGCGAGTGGCGCCGTACACGCCGCGCTGTGGAAGATCACGGAAACCGGCACTCACCTCCTTGATCTGGACAACACCCGGACCGCGATGGCCAAAAGCGCCAATCAGGCATGGGGAGTCCTGGACCTGCGCAGTGCACAACTGGATCGGTTGATGAGCCAGGAGTGCCAGATCGACAGCGGCTCGTTCTGTATAGGTGTTGGTCCGAGCTACAGCAGAAACCGCGAGACCCGCCAGACCTCCACGAGCCTGACCCTGGGCGCCCGTCCCAGCGAACATCTGCGCGTAGGCATCACCCTGGATCAGAACCTCGATCAACAGTTGCCGGACAACTACACCAAGGCAGGGTCCAACGCACCCGCAGTGGCGATGTTCGTTGCCGTGGACGAATCGGGCCAGGGCCTGGGTTGGCAGGGGCGTCTGGCTGCGGCCTATCTGTCGTCCAAGGTCGATATCCGCCGTGAGCAACTGGCTTATACCGAAGCCGGTAAAGGACGTTCGAGCCTGCGTGGCAGGGCCTTCAGCATAGAGGGGGCCTATGGCCTGAGGCTCGATAGCCTGACCGTCACCCCTTATATCGGCCTCAGCCAGACCCAAGTCAGCCGCCAAGGCTATAGCGAGGACAGCGGCGCCGTCATGGCGGCCAGCTACGCAAAAATGGACCGTTCGGTGACCAGCCTGAACGCCGGCGTACGAACAGCCAAGCGCCTGACAAAACAGCTGGAGCTCAATGCCAACCTGGGCCTGATCCAGGACCTGAACAAAGACCAGGATGCCTTTCAAGCCCGCATGGACTACTTGGGACGCTATACCTACCAGGCCGATAAACAGCACTACACGCGTTTTGCCGCGAGCACCGGGGCAAGCTATGCCTTGGACCAGAACAGCGCCGTGCATGCCGGTGTGTTCTGGACACAGGAACCAGGCGGCAACGACACGACCGGTATTCAAACCGCCTTTACCTATCAGTTCTGATAGCGGCCCCGGCCCTGTTTCGCGGTATTGCCTATCAGCCCAACTGAGGCTGCACCACACTGCAACACCCCAGCCCTGGCACAACGGCCAACCGCCAGGGCTGCTGCTGATCGCAACCTGGATGAGCCTGCGGGCGTGAAGTGCGCCCGGGCAGTCGCCACAGGGCAAAAGCCGGTCGCTACAGAGCGCTTCCCGGACCATCAGGGCCACGTAAGGTGGCCAGTACGGCGCAACAAGACGCCGCTCTGAACAACAAGCCACCTGCCGGAAGAGATCCTCTGATGAAAACACCGTTCAAGCGTTGTTTCCTGCTCCTCTGCGCCACTGCACTGCTCAGTTCCCCCACCTGGGCCGCCGAGCCTGCGTCCTGCAAGACCGTGCGCATGGGGGTGGTCAACTGGACTGATGTGATCGCCACCAGCGCCGTGGCCGATGTGCTGCTGGGTGGTCTGGGCTATGACAGCAAGCAGACCAGCGCGGTGCAGCAGATCATCTTCGCCGGCATCCGCGACCAGCGCCTGGACATCTTCCTCGGCTACTGGAAGCCCGCCATGGACCAGAACATCGCGCCCTTCCTCGAGGCCGGGCAGGTCAAGGTCATGGCCCAGCCCAGCCTCGTCGATGCCCAGGCAACGCTGGCGGTGCCGGACTACGTGGCCCAGGCGGGCCTGAAAACCTTCGCCGACATCGCCCGTTTCAAGGACCAGCTGGGGGGCAAGATCTACGGCATCGAGCCCGGTAGCGGCGCCAACACCACGATCAAGACCCTGATCGACACCGACCACTTCGGCCTCAAGGGCTTCAAGCTGATCGAGTCCGGCGAGGCCGGGATGCTGGCGGCGGTGCAACGGGCGATCAATCGCAAGGAGTTCGTGGTGTTCGTCGGCTGGACCCCGCACCCGATGAACATCAACATGGCCATCACCTACCTCACCGGCAGCGAAGACGTGTACGGCCCCAACGAGGGGGCGGCCACGGTGTCCACAGTCACCGCGCCGGACTACGCCGAGCGCTGCCCCAACGTGCATCGGCTGCTGCAGAACCTGACCTTCAGCGCCGCCCAGGAAAGCCAGCTGATGGTGCCGATCATGCAGCGCAAGGCGCCCCAGGACGTGGCCCGCCAGTGGCTGCGCGAGCACCCCGAAGACCTGCAGCGCTGGCTGACGGGGGTCACCACCTTCGACGGCCGCGATGGTGTGGCTGCGGTCAAAGCGAACCTGTAACCGCCCGGCGCCTACCCTCCAGGACTGTCCATGAGCCATTACCCGCTTTCTGCCGAACTGGCGGCCTTCGTCCAGCGCACCCTGAGCTACACCAGCGCCGACAGCAGCCTCAAGGGCCTGCGCGACAGCTATGAGCGCATGTGCCGGGACTTCACTCCGGCCCATCCGCCCGGCCTCGCCGTGCATCAACGGCAACTGGCCCAGGTGCCGCTGCGTTTCTATCACCCCGACCGCGCCGCCCCGGAGTGTGGCTGGCCCTGGCTGCTGTACCTGCACGGTGGCGGCTGGGTGCTGGGCAGCCTGGATTCCCACGATTTCATCACCGCCCATCTGGCCCACGAGTTGCAGGCGCTGGTGATCGCGGTGGACTACCGGCTGGCCCCGGAACACCCGTTCCCGGCCGCCTTCGACGATTGCCTGGCGGTATGGCGGGCTCTGGAGCAGGGGCTGGGCCCTGTGCCTCTGGATCACCGCCGTCGGCTGGTGATGGGCGACAGCGCCGGGGGCAATCTGGCGGCGGCCCTGTGCCTGGCCCTGCGGGATGCCGGTGAACCCTTGCCCGCCGCCCAGGTGCTGGTCTATCCCGGGCTCGGCGGTGCCGCCAACCTGCCCTCGCGCAGCCAGTGCGCCGATGCCCCGCTGCTCAGCAGCAGTGACCTGGAGTGTTTCCAGGCGCTGTACCTGCCGGAGCCCGAACCCACCTCGCCCTATGCCCGGCCGCTGCTGGCAGAGGACTTCATTCACCTGCCGCCGGCCTTTATCGCGCAGGCACAGTTCGACCCCTTGCGCGACGACGGCCAGTGCTATCACCAGCGCCTGCTGCAGGCCGGCGTCGCCAGCCAGCTGTACCCGGGCCTGGGCCTGGTGCATGGCTGCCTGCGGGCCAGAGGGCTGGCGGCGGAAGTCGATGGGCTGTACGACGCCCTACTGCGGGCCCTGCGCGAGTTTCTTGAGCCAGCCTGAGCCCCTACCGTTGGTCAGCCAACTTGAGCCCTGATAGCGATTTATCGACGTTGCGCCCTTGACGGCAGAATGGGTTTTGCGGTTTCCTGAAACCGGTTTCAGAACCGTACCCGGAAGCACTGCAAACCGATAATTCCAAGAATAAGGTCGTTGCCCGTGAATCAGTTTTCCGCCGCCCAGCGCAGCCGCGTCACCATGCTCGATGTCGCCCGCCACGCCGGGGTCTCCAAGGCCAGCGTGTCGCGCTTTATCGGCGAAGACCGCGCCCTGCTCTCCGATGCCATTGCCTTGCGTATCGAGCAGGCCATCAGCGCGCTGGGCTACCGCCCGAACCAGATGGCCCGCGGTCTGAAACGCGGGCGCACCCGCCTGATCGGCATGCTGGTGGCCGATATCCGCAACCCCTACTCGATTGCCGTGATGCATGGCGTGGAAACCGCCTGCCGCCAGCATGGCTATAGCCTGGTGGTGTGCAACACCGACCGTGACGATCAGCAGGAAGCCCAGCACCTGGCCAACCTGCGGGCCTACAACATCGAAGGCCTGATCGTGAACACCCTGGGTCATCACCTGGAGCAGTTGCTGGAGTTGCAGCAGGAAATGCCCATGGTCCTGGTGGACCGCAAGCTTGAATCACTGCACGCCGATCTGGTGGGCCTGGACAACCCGGCGGCGGTGCACAGCGCCATCGAGCACCTGGAGCAGCAGGGTTATCGCGACCTGCTGCTGGTCAGCGAACCCCATGACGGCACCAGCTCACGACTCGAACGCAGCGCCGCCTTCCAGGACGAAGTCGCCCGGCGCCCGGCCTTGCGCGGCCAGTCACTGGAGACCGGCGCGGCCCTGGCCCGCCACCTGAAAGACTTTCTCGACGCTCCCGGCCCTGGCCCCAAGGCGCTGTTCTGCGCCAACGGCGTGGCGGCCCTGGCGGCGACCCGGGTCCTGCGTGAACTGGATTGCCCCTTGTTCGAAGGCATCGGCCTGATCGCCCTCGACGACCTGGACTGGTACCCCCTGGTGGGCAGCGGCATCACGGCCCTGGCCCAGCCCACCGAGGCCATAGGCACCGCCGCTTTCCAATGCCTGCTCAAGCGCCTGCGAGGTGATGCCGGCCCGGCGCGAGTACTGGACTTTGCGGCGCAACTGATGGTTCGCGGCTCCACCCGAAAACACCCTGTGTAATCCCGAGCACCCTGCATCGCAGCGTGTCCCGGGTTTTCTCGAATAAAAATGAAACCGGTTTCAGAGGTCTGAAGCATGCATCAATCAACCGTCTCCATCAGTCTGTCCAGCTACGGCGCGGATCTGGTCCGCCAGCACGGCCAGGGCCATTTCATTCCCCTGGTGGCCGCCGCCGGCGCTTCGTGCATCGAGTGGCGCGAAGAACTGCTGACCCACGAGAAGCCCGAGGAACTGGCCCGCAGCGCCCGGGAGCACGGCCTGGAAAGCGTATTTTCCTCGCCCCTGGAGCTGTGGCTGGCCGAGGGCTACGAACCCAACCCCGAGCTGTCCGCCACCTTGCAACGGGCCCGGGCGTTCGGCGCCAAGCGTCTGAAAGTGTCCCTCGGTCAGTTCACCGAACATCACGATCTGGGCAGCCTGGCCAGCCTGCTGTCAGGCCAGCCCCTCACCCTGCTGGTGGAAAACGACCAGACCGTGCATGGCGGACGCATCGAGCCCTTCCAGGTTTTTTTCAACGCCGTGCAAGGGTGGAACCTGCCCCTGCGCATGACCTTCGATATCGGCAACTGGGAGTGGCAAGAGCAGTCGGCGCTGACGGCCGCGCGCCTGTTGGGCCGGCATGTGGACTACGTGCACTGCAAGGCGGTACGCCTGCGGGGCGACGGCAAGCGGGTGGCCCTACCGCCCGGCACCCCGGAGTTGCAGCAGTGGGAACACCTGCTGCAGCACATGACTCAAGGTCTTACCCGGGCCGTGGAATACCCCCTGCAAGGCGACGACCTGCTGCAGGTGAGCGCCGAGCAGGTCGGCTTGCTGGCCCGCCTCGGCCAGTCGCGACTGGAGCCAGCCCATGTCTGAGATCGATGTTCTGTCCTTCGGGGAAACCATGGCCATGTTCGTCGCCGAGCACAGCGGTGACCTGGCCCAGGTCGAACACTTTCACAAGCGCATTGCCGGGGCCGACAGCAACGTGGCCATCGGCCTGTCGCGCCTGGGTTTCAAGGTGGCCTGGCTGAGCCGGGTCGGCAACGACTCTCTCGGGCGTTTCGTGCTCGACACCTTGCAGGCCGAGGGCCTGGACTGCCGCTTCGTGCGCCGCGACCCGCTGCACCCTACCGGCTTTCAGCTCAAGTCCCGGGAAGAAACCGGCGACGACCCGCGGGTCGAGTATTTCCGCCGCGGCTCGGCCGCCAGCCACCTGAGCCTCGACGACCTGGCTCCGGCCCTGCTCCAGGCCCGCCATCTGCACGCCACCGGCATTCCCCCGGCCCTTTCGGACTCGGCCCGGGAACTGTCCGGCCACCTGATGCAGACCCAGCGCGCCAGCGGCCGCAGCCTGTCCTTCGACCCCAATCTGCGTCCCGGCCTGTGGCCCAGCGAGTCCCAGATGATCCGCGAGATCAACCGCCTGGCGGCCCTGGCTCACTGGGTGCTGCCGGGCCTCGGCGAGGGACGCCTGCTCACCGGGCGTGACGACCCGGCGGACATCGCCGCCTTCTACCTGGACCAGGGCGCCGAAGCGGTGGTGATCAAGCTCGGGGCCCATGGCGCCTACTACCGCACCCATCTGGACGCCGGCTTCGTCGACGGTGTGCCGGTGGCCCAGGTGGTGGACACCGTAGGTGCCGGCGATGCCTTCGCCGTGGGCCTGATCAGCGCCCTGCTGGAAAGCCTCAGCGTAAGCGAGGCGGTGCAGCGGGCCAATTGGCTGGGCAGCCGCGCAGTACAAAGCCGTGGCGACATGGAAGGCCTGCCCAGACGCCACGAACTGCCGGACCAGGCAGCGCCCCTGAAAACCGCCTGCGCCTCGTAGGAGCTGGCACCGGGAAACGAACACCCAGAACCACCTGTTGCGACAAAAACAACAAGCTCAGGAGAACTTTCATGGACACGCTCAAACTCGCCGCCCGCCGCTGGTGGTACATCATGCCCATCGTCTTCATCACCTACAGCCTGGCCTACCTGGACCGCGCCAACTACGGCTTTGCCGCCGCCTCCGGGATGGCCGACGACTTACAGATCACCCCGGGGCTGTCCTCGCTTTTGGGGGCACTGTTCTTCCTCGGCTACTTCTTCTTCCAGGTGCCGGGGGCGATCTACGCGCAAAAACGCAGCGTGAAGAAGCTGATCTTCGTCAGCCTGATCCTCTGGGGCGGCCTGGCCACCCTCACCGGGATCGTGTCCAACGCCTACACGCTGATCGCCATCCGCTTCATGCTCGGGGTGGTGGAGGCCGCGGTGATGCCGGCGATGCTGGTGTACCTGTGCCACTGGTTCACCCGGGCCGAACGCTCCCGGGCCAACACCTTCCTGATCCTCGGCAACCCGGTGACCATGCTTTGGATGTCGGTGGTCTCAGGCTATCTGGTGGAGCATTTCAGCTGGCGCTGGATGTTCATCATCGAGGGTTTGCCGGCGGTGCTCTGGGCCTTTATCTGGTGGCGCCTGGCCGATGACCGGCCCAGCCAGGCCCAGTGGCTCAGCGACCAGGAGAAGCAGGACCTGGAAAGCGCCCTGGCCGCCGAACAGCAAGGCATCAAGGCGGTGAAGAACTACGCCGAAGCCTTCCGCTCGCCCAAGGTGATCATCCTCGCCCTGCAGTTTTTCTGCTGGAGCATCGGGGTCTACGGTTTCGTCCTGTGGTTGCCTTCGATCCTCAAGCACGGCGCGCAAATGGACATGGTGGAGGCCGGCTGGCTCTCGGCCCTGCCCTATCTGGCGGCGGTGATCGCCATGCTCGGGGTGTCCTGGGGCTCGGACCGGACCCAGAAACGCAAGCGCTTCGTCTGGCCGCCGCTGCTGGTGGCCGCCATCGCCTTCTACGCCTCCTACCTGCTGGGTGCCGAACACTTCTGGTGGTCCTACGGGCTGCTGGTAATCGCCGGAGCCTGCATGTACGCGCCCTATGGGCCGTTCTTCGCCATCGTTCCGGAGATTCTCCCGGCCAACGTCGCCGGCGGCGCCATGGCGCTGATCAACAGCATGGGCGCCCTGGGTTCCTTCGGCGGCTCCTATCTGGTGGGTTACCTGAACAGCGCCACCGGCTCGCCGGGGATGTCCTACCTGCTGATGAGCGGCGCCCTGCTGCTCTCGGTGCTGCTGACCCTGCTGCTGACACCCGGCGCCGGAGCGCCTCGGGCCAAGGGCCTGCCACTGCCGCGCCGCCTGGCCCACTCCTGAACTGCCACAGAGAACCGTCATGAAAAAACACCTGGTGCTGTACAAGAAACTCTCGCCGTCGCTGATGGCCCGCCTGCAGGAACAGACCGAGGTCACCCTGATCGAGGACCTGGGCCCAACCGGCCTCAAGGCCCTGCGCCAGGCCCTGCCCAGCGCCGACGGCCTGCTCGGGGCGAGCCTGCGCCTGGACGCCGAGCTGCTGGACCTGGCGCCGCGCCTGCAAGCGGTGGCCAGTGTCTCGGTGGGGGTCGACAACTACGACATCGACTACCTGACCCAACGCGGGATTCTGCTGAGCAACACCCCGGACGTGCTCACCGAAACCACCGCCGACACCGGTTTCGCCCTGATCCTGGCCACCGCCCGGCGCGTGGTGGAACTGGCCAACATGGTTCGCGCCGGGCAATGGAACCGCAACATCGGACCGCTGCATTTCGGCAGCGACGTGCACGGCAAGACCCTGGGCATCATCGGCATGGGGCGCATTGGCGAGGCGTTGGCCCAGCGTGGGCATTTCGGCTTCGGCATGCCGCTGATCTACCACAGCAACAGCCCCAAGCCGGCGGTGGAGCAACGTTTCAATGCCCGCTACCGCAGCCTGGAGCAACTGCTGCAAGAGGCCGACTTCATCTGCCTGACCTTGCCCTTGACCGAGAAAACCCAAGGGCTGATTGGCCGTCGTGAACTGGCGCTGATGCGCCCGCAAAGCATCTTCATCAATATTTCCCGAGGCAAGGTGGTGGACGAAGCGGCCTTGATCGAAGCCTTGCAGGAACGACGGATCCGCGGCGCCGGGCTGGACGTGTTCGAGCGCGAACCGCTGGACCACCGCTCACCGCTGCTGCAATTGCCCAATGTGGTGGCCACGCCGCACATCGGTTCGGCCACCCACGAAACCCGTGAAGCCATGGCCCGCTGCGCGGTGGACAACCTGCTGGCGGCCCTGTCGGGGCAGCGCCCAGCCAATCTGGTGAACACCGCCGCCTGGACCGCTCCATCACAGCGCCAGGCCTAACCGCCGCGTGCCCCTGGCGAGCACCTCTGCAGACGCGGGCTTGCCGGCAAACGCGTTCGCCAGGGCGGTGCATGACATGCAAGCCGGCGCCTACAGGTGGAGGGTTGCGGGGCGTTGTTCGAGAATCTGCTCGGTGCAGCGGGCAATGCGCCGGCAGGCCTCGGCCAGGCGCTCGCAGTCCAGCACCAGGCCGATGCGAATGTGGCCCGCAGCGCTGGGGCCGAAGGCTTCACCGGCCAGTACCGAAACGCCATGGTCGTCCAGCAAGCGGTCGGCAAAGCGCTGGGCGTCCAGCCCGGTGCGGCGTACATCCACCATGACGAACATGCCGCCATCCGGGCAGATCGGGGTCAGCCCCGGACACTGGCCCAGCAGCGCGCACACCAGGTCCCGGCGCCGTCGGTACTCGTCGCGCATCTGTGCCAGCTCCGGCAGGTCGCTGTCCAGGGCCACCACTGCGGCGTTCTGCACAAAATCCGGCAGGCCGTACAGCATGCACAGGGCCAGGTTGCTCAGGTGCCCGGCCAGGGTCGGCGGGGCAATCACCCAGCCCACCCGCCAGCCACTCATGGCATGGGACTTGGACAGGCTGTTGATGGTGGCCGTGCGCTCGCCCATGCGCGGCAGGCTGCCGGGGCTAAAGTGCTGGCCCTCGTACAGCAGGTCGCAATAGACCTCATCGGAAATCAGCCACAAGTCGTGGGCAAAGCACAGCCGCGCCAGGGCTTGCCAGTCGTCGAGGGACAGGCTCGCGCCCGACGGGTTGTTCGGGCTGTTAAGCAACATGGCCCGGGTGCGCGGGGTGATCCGCGCCGCCATGTCCCGCGGATCGACGCGAAAGCCCTGCTCGGCCCGCACCGGCACCGGCACGATGCGGGCCCCGCAGGCGCCGAACACGCCTTCGTAGGTGACGTACATGGGCTCGGCCACCAGCACTTCGTCCCCGGGATTGAGCAGGCACTGGGCCACGGAAAACACCGCGCATTGGGCGCCCGGCAAAACCACCACATGCTCGGCGTCGACAATCTGTCCGCAGCGCTGATGATGGCGCCGGGCAATGCAGCTGCGCAGCGCCAGGTTGCCGCGCACGTCCGAATAGTGGGTATCGCCGGCCAGCAGGCTGTCGATCGCAGCCTGGACCACAGGCTTGGGGGTATCGAAATCCGGGTCGCCGATGGTCAGCAGCAACACATCCCGCCCCTGCTCGCGCAGGGCCAGGGCCCGGTAGTGGATGTTCCAGGCTGCGGAACCTTCTCCGACAATCCGTTGGGTCAGGGCTGAGTAGCGCATCGCTTTCTCCATGAAAGATGCTTCAGCCAAAACCCTAGGTGCTGGCGGGGCACTCGTCGAGCGCCCCACCCCACCGTTCGCGCCCTCAGACCACGAAGCGCGCCACCATGGCGTTGAGATCCACCGCCAGGCGCGACAGTTCATGACTGGCTGAACTGGTCTGGTTGGCCCCGGCCGCCGACTGGATCGCCAGGTCACGGATGTTCACCAGGTTGCGGTCCACCTCGCGGGACACCTGGGCCTGTTCTTCCGAGGCACTGGCGATCACCAGGTTGCGCTCGTTGATCTGATTGATGGATTCGGCGATCTGCTCCAGGGACTCGCCAGCGGCGCGGGCCAGCTCCAGGGTGCTCTGGGTCCGCCGGTTGCTCTGCTGCATGGACTCCACCGCTTCGCCGGTGCCGTTCTGGATACCGGCCACCATCTTCTCGATTTCCTGGGTCGACTGGGCGGTGCGATGGGCCAGGGCCCGCACCTCGTCGGCCACCACGGCAAAGCCACGCCCGGCCTCGCCGGCACGGGCCGCTTCGATGGCGGCGTTAAGCGCCAGCAGGTTGGTCTGCTCGGCGATGGCGCGAATCACGTCCAGCACCTTGCCGATGTCCCGGCCCTGGGTCGCCAGGCCTTCGATCATCACCGAGGTGTTTTGCACGTCATGGGCCATGGTCTGGATCGCCTCGACGGTCTGCACCACACGGTCGCGGCCTTCGCGGGCGGCCTGGGTCGACTGCTGGGACGCCTCGGAAGTGGACACTGCGTTGCGTGCCACCTCTTCCACCGCTGCGGTCATTTCGTTGACTGCGGTGGCGGCCTGCTCGATCTCGGTGTTCTGCTGCTGCACGCCGCGAGAGGCTTCCTCGGTCACTGCGCTGAGTTCTTCCGAGGCCGAAGCCAGCTGGGTCGCCGAGCCGGCGATCTGCTCGATGGTGCGGCGCAGGCTGGCCTGCATCTGCGCCAGGGCGCGCAACAGGCGTGCCGGCTCGTCCTGACCGTCGACCTCGATGGCCTGGCGCAGATTGCCGCCGGCGATCACCTCGGCGACGTTGAGGGCCTTGTTCAGGGGGGTGACGATGCTGCGGGTCAACAACAGCGCCAGCACGATGGTCAGCAATGCGGCCAGCAGCGCGACGATGACGATCCCGGCAATGGCACTGTCGTAGTGCTCGCCGGCCGCCTTGGAGGCACTCTTGGCGCCCGCGGCATTGATCGCGATGAGCTTGTTCAACTGCTCGCCCATCTGGTCGGTGCCGTCCTTGATCCGGGTGTTGATCAGGGTGCGCAGCTCTTCCAGCTTGTCCTGGCGTGACAGCTCGAGCATCTCCTTCTGCGCCTGCAGGTAATTGTCCAGGGTCGCGCTGAAGGTCTTGTACAGCGCCACTTCCTCCGGGCCCGCCGGCAACGCCGCGTAGCTGGCCTGGGCCTGCCTGGCCTTGTCCACCAGCACGCCGATGCGGGTCTGGGCTTCGGCAAGGCCGGCCGGCTCGCGGTTCACCAGCACGCGAAATGACAGAATCCGCAAGCGCAGGACGTTCTCGGTCAGGTTGCCCAGATACCCGACGCTGGGCAGCTGATTGCTTTCCATTTCCAGGGACGCGTCGCGGATGATCGACATGCGGTTCACCGCAAACACGCCCAACACCATGACCAGCAAGGCAATAAAGGCAAAACCGAGGAAAGCACGCGGGGCGATATTCAGGTTACGCAAGGACATAGGACGAGTCTCGAAGGAGAACGGGGCGGCGAGCATCCATGCCCTTGATCGGCCGACGCATCAGGACTGCATCGACGAGGGACACCACGGAAAGAGCGTCCATGGGCCTATCAGAGATATCGGCCGAACTTGAGCTTTCATCTGTCTGATTGGCAAAAATATTTCAAAATGTGCCCCCTGTTTCAGGCCTGAGACAAGACAACGCGAAGTGAATCGATAAAGCCGTGATTCGCCGCTCCAGAACAGTGCGCCGTACCCCGCCCGAGAGCGCCAACGCGCCCTATGAAAAGTGCAATTCATTCGCCGTAAAAGCCATTTTTTCAGCGCCCGCCCCTGCCCATCATGGCCCCAGTCAATAAAAACAACGCCGAGACTGGATATGAAACCTGAAGACTTTCGTGCCGCAACCCACCGCCCGCTGACCGGTGCCGAATACCTGGCCAGCCTGCGCGATGATCGTGAAATCTACATTTATGGCGACCGGGTCAAGGACGTCACCACCCACCCGGCCTTCCGCAACTCGGCGGCCTCCATGGCCCGCCTGTACGACGCCCTGCACGACCCGGCCACCCAGTCACAACTGTGCTGGGACACCGACACCGGCAACGGCGGCTACACCCACAAATTCTTTCGCTCGGCGAAAAGCCCCGATGAACTGCGCCAGCAGCGCGATGCCATCGCCGACTGGTCGCGCCTGACCTATGGCTGGATGGGCCGCAGCCCCGACTACAAGGCCGCCTTCGGCAGTGCCCTGGGGGCCAACCCGGAGTTCTACGGGCGCTTCGCCGACAACGCCCGCACCTGGTACAAGCGCATCCAGGAAGCCTGCCTGTACCTCAACCACGCCATCGTCAATCCGCCCATCGACCGCGACAAACCAGTGGATCAGGTCAAGGACGTGTTCATCTCGGTGGACGAGGAAGTCGAGGGCGGGATCATCGTCAGCGGCGCCAAGGTGGTGGCCACCAACTCGGCCCTGACCCACTACAACTTCGTCGGCCAGGGCTCGGCCCAGTTGCTGGGGGACAACACCGACTTCGCCCTGATGTTCATCGCGCCAATGAACACCCGCGGCATGAAGCTGATCTGCCGCCCTTCCTACGAATTGCAGGCCGGCATGACCGGTTCGCCCTTCGACTACCCGCTGTCCAGCCGCTTCGATGAGAACGACGCGATCCTGATCATGGACAAGGTGTTCATCCCCTGGGAGAACGTGCTGATCTACCGCGACTTCGAGCGCTGCCGCCAGTGGTTCCCGCAAGGCGGTTTCGGCCGGCTGTTCCCGATGCAGGGCTGCACCCGGCTGGCGGTCAAGCTCGATTTCATCACCGGGTTGCTGGTCAAGGCCCTGCAATGCACCGGCTCCCTGGAGTTTCGCGGGGTCCAGGCCCAGGTCGGCGAAGTGGTGGCCTGGCGCAACCTGTTCTGGTCGCTGACCGACGCCATGCACGGTAACGCCAGCGAATGGATGAACGGCGTCTACCTGCCCAGCACCCAGGCCCTGCAGGCGTACCGGGTGCTGGCGCCCCAGGCCTACACCGACATCAAGAAGATCATCGAGCAGGTGGTGGCCAGCGGCCTGATCTACCTGCCCTCCGGCTCCCGCGATCTCAAGGACCCGGTGCTCAACCAGTATCTCGGCACCTACTGCCGCGGCTCGGGGGGCATGGGCCACGAAGAGCGGATCAAGATCCTCAAGCTGCTGTGGGATGCCATCGGCACCGAGTTCGGCGGTCGCCACGAGCTGTACGAGATCAACTACGCCGGCAGCCAGGACGAAATCCGCATGCAGTGCCTGCGCCACGCCCAGGCCAGCGGCTCAATGAAGGCCATGACCGACCTGGTGGACAAGTGCCTCGGCGACTACGACCTCGATGGCTGGACCGTGCCGCACCTGAGCAACCCCGACGACATCAACATGCTGGACCGCATCCGCCAGTAGCCACGAAGCCGGCTCCTACGGAAAAGGCCAATGTCCACCTGTTGTCGTAGGAGCTGGCTTGCCAGCGAAAGCGCCCGCCAGAGCACCACAAGGTCCTCTTCGTCGGCAAGCTGGCTCCTGCAGCGCAATGCCCTGCGCCCACGAGGAATTCGTCATGTCTGTACTCGATCCCAAGCAACTCGCCTTCCGCAACGCCATGGCTCACATGACCGCTGCGGTCAACGTCATCACCAGCAACGGCCCCGCCGGCCGTTGCGGCATCACCGCCACCGCGGTCTGCTCGGTCACCGACAGCCCGCCGACCCTGATGGTCTGCGTCAACCGCAACAGTGCCCTGAACCCGGTGTTCAAGGGCAACGGCCATTTGTGCATCAACGTCCTCAGCGGCGAACACGAGGACGTGGCGCGGCATTTTGCCGGCATGACCGGGGTGGCCATGGACCAGCGCTTCGGCCTGCACCCCTGGCGCGACGGCCTGCAGGCCCTGCCGGTGCTGGACGGCGCCCTGGCCAGCCTCCAGGGACGCATCACCGAGGTCCAGGAAATCGGCACCCACTCGGTGATGCTGGTGGAACTGGATGAAATCAGCGTGCGCGAGCAAGGCGACTCGCTGGTGTATTTCAGCCGTTGCTTTCACCGTTTGCAGCACCCTTGCCCCGCCGCCTGATCCTGCCCTAGCTCCTTCCCTGCCAACGCCCGGCTGCCTCGCCGCATCCGGGCCATGGGCCACCTCCTGCATCTGTAGGATGGCGCGGTGTTGCCAAGCCATCGATACTCGCACCAGGCCCTGCCCACGTCCCCCAGGCGTAATGGTCCTCAACCCCTTCCGTGACGAAAACAATAACAACGTCGCACAGAGGTACAGACCCATGAACCGACTCGATCACGCTCCGGCCAGCCTGTTGCAGGCCTTCAGCGAGCTGACCCTGGAACTGCAACAACTGGCGCAGAACAAGGACATCGAAAACCTTCACCAGCATGCCCTGGCGCGCATCTGCAAACTCTTGCCCTTCGACAGTGCCTGGTGGGGCCGCGCCGCATTGGTCGACGGCTTGCCGGATGAACACAGTTGCTACCTGTACCGCCTGCCACCGAGCTACCTGGCGGACTGGCAATCGATCCGCCACATCGACGTCACCGTGAACCGGGTGCACGAAGTGCCGGGACGGGCGGTGATCGTCGACATGACCGATCCGCACAACGGCCCCGGGCTCAACTGGCTGGGGCGCCAGTACAACATCGGCGAGCTGCTATGCGTGGTGCACATCGATCCCCATACCCAACTGAGCAACCACCTGGCCCTGTACCGTGCCCCTGGCGCCCCGGCCTTTACCCGGGACGATTGCCATGTGCTGAACAACCTGATGCTGCACCTGGTGGCAGCGGTGTCGGCCAATCAGATCCGCACCCTGGTGGCCATGCGCGAGAAACTCACCCGCCCGCGCAATCTGGCCCTGGCCGTGTGCGACCAGCGCGGCGTGCTGCAGTGCGCCGAGCGCGGTTTTGTCGATCTGCTGCTGCATGAATGGCCGCAGTGGAACGGTCCGCAACTGCCCATGAAGCTCGATGGCAACGGTTTTGAGGGCAAGCGCCTGCAGATCGACTGCTCGGCCGTGGGCGACCTGTACCTGCTGGCGGCCCGCAGCCGCAGCCTGCTGCCCAAGCTCAGCCCCCGGGAAAACGCCGTCGCCCAGTGCTTCGGTGATGGCAAGACCTACAAGGAAGTGGCTCGGGACCTGGGCATGTCGCCCAACACCGTGCGCCATCACATCCGCGCCATCTACAGCAAGCTCGGGGTCAAGGACAAGGCGCGCATCGCCCAGTTGCTCCACGCCCCGCCCGACTGACCCCAACCCCTGACCTGCGCTGATTTGCGCCGTCGTATTTGACGGCCACGGGCAGCCTTTGCCCTTTTTTTGCCCCACTGCCGTGTGCCGGCGAGCCCTTCGCCGAACAACAACTCCAACAAGAGACGCACCGCCCATGACAAGGCTCATTACCCGCACCACCCTGGCCCTGGCTGGCACCCTGGCCAGCCTGTCGCTCAACGCCGCGGACCTCAACGCCCGGGATTTTTTCGCCGCCCCCGTGGGCACCAGCCTGGGGGTGCTGTACCTCCCGGCCACCCGCGCCGGTGACTTTCACGGCCCGGCCGACAGCACCGGCAAGGCCGAGCTGCGAGTCAATGCCATGGCCTACCGCCAGGTGTTCTTCAGCGACCTGTGCGGCACCCTGTGCACCCCGCAGTTCATCGTGCCCTTCGCCGACATCAACGCTCGCTTGCCCGGCGCCGAACGCCATACCGGGGAAAGCGGCTTCGGCGATCCCCAGGTGGGGGGCACGCTGTTTTTCATCAACCAGCCGCAAACCCGCACCTACAGCGGCCTGTTGACCCTGATCACGCTGCCGCTGGGCGAGTACCACAGCCGCAACCCGGACGTCTCCCCGGGGGCCAATCGCTGGGGCGCGACCTTTGTCTACAACTACACCCAGGGCCTGGGGGAAAAATGGGTGCTGGAGGCCAACCTCGAAGCCCAGTTGTACGGCACCAACGACGACTATTTCGGCAGCGACCTGAAGCAGGACCCGCTCTATCGCCTGCAAGCCTTCGCCTCCTACGACTTCACCCCTGCGACCTACGGCGCCCTGCGCCTGATCCACGCCGATGGCGGCGAACTGCGGATCAACGACCGACGGATCAACGACACCCACAAGCGCTACACCCAGGCCGGATTCGAGGTCGGGCACTGGCTGGACAAGCGCAACCAGCTGATGTTCAGCCTGTCGCAGAACGTCGCCACCGATAACGGTTTTGCCGGCACCGACGCCTTGCTGCGCCTGGTCCACGTGTTCTGAACCCCTTGCCTTTGGAGCCTGTCCATGAACACCCAGAACGCCGTTTTGAGCGCCACCGCGCCAGCTACTCGCCAACCCCTGGGGCTGCTGGCCGCCATAGTGCTGTTCGCCGCCATCACTCCCGCCGTACTGCTGATGGCCCCGGCCATTGCCGCCCAACTGGCCAGCCAGTGGCACTTGAGCCCCACACAGATCGGCGACCTGTTCTCCGCCGAGCTGGGGGCCATGAGCCTGGCCACGTTGCCGGCCATCTGGTGGCTGAAACACATCGACTGGCGGCGCGCCGCACTGTGCAGCGCCGTGCTGTTCATCGTTGCCAACCTGCTGTCGATGCTGGCCCACGACTATTCATTGTTGCTGATGGCGCGCTTTGGCAGCGCACTGGCGGGCGGCTCGCTGATGATCATCTGCCTGGCCAGCGCCGCCGCCAGCCCCAGTCCCAGCCGCGCCTACGGCTTCTGGGTGATGGGCCAGCTGGTGCTGGGCGCGGTCGGCCTGAGCCTGTTGCCCATGCTCTTCCAACGCTTCGGCCTGGGCGCCTGCTACCTGATCCTGGCGCTGCTGATGACCCTGTGCCTGCCCCTGGCCCGTTGCTTTCCAGCAGGCGCTGCGCGCCCGGCCGCCGACGCCGCGCAAGCCCCAGCGATCTCCTGGCTCAAGGCGAGCCTGGGAATACTCGGCATCCTCACCTTCTACATCAGCCTCAGCGGGGTCTGGACCTTCATCGGCGCCATCGGCAGCCAGTCCGGCCTCTCGGCGCAGACCAACGGCGACATCCTGGCCATCGCCACCTTGATGGGCATCGTCGGCGCGTTGTGCGCCACCCTGTTCGGCGACCGCCTGCCCCGCAGCGCCCTGCTCCTGCTGGGCTACGGCCTGATGGCGGGCTCGGTGCTGGCGCTTCTGGGCCAGCCGCAGCTGGCGCGCTTCGCGCTGGCGGCGCTGGTGTTCAAGTTCACCTGGACCTTCATCCTGCCGCTGATCCTGGCGCGCATGGCCGAGATGGATCGCAGCGGGCGGTTGATGAACGCCTCCAATCTGGTGATCAGCGCCGGCCTGGCCATAGGCCCGACCCTCGCCGGGCGCCTGATCGAAAGCAGCGGCGGCTTCCAGGGCCTGTTGCTGGGGGGTGCCGTCATCACTTTGCTGTCCCTGGCGCTGGTACTCAGTTGCCGGCCCGCCCTCCAGGCCCCTTCCCAGCCCCAGGGGCGATGACTGCCAGCGGGCAGCGCCAGCGCGTCCTTGAACAACACTTTCCTTGAAAAATGGATATCACCATGACCTGTAGAACGGCTTTTTTCTTCGATGAACGCTGCCTGTGGCACAGCGGCAGCCCCCACGTCCTGACGCTCCCGGTAGGCGGCTGGGTCCAGCCGCCGTCTGCCGCCGGGCATGCTGAATCACCGGAAACCAAGCGCCGGCTGAAAAGCCTGATGGATGTCTCCGGCCTGACCCGACAGTTGCATCTGCGCAGTGCCCCTGCGGCCACCGAGGACGATCTGCTACGGGTCCACAGTGCCGCCTACCTGCAACGTTTCAAGGCCTTGAGCGATGCCGGCGGTGGTCAGCTGGGCGACGAGGCGCCTGTGGGGCCCGGCAGCTATGAAATCGCCAAGCTGTCCGCCGGGCTGGCCCTGGCCGCCGTGGACGCCGTGCTCAGCGGTGAAGCCGACAACGCCTACTCGCTGTCCCGTCCACCGGGACACCACTGCACCCGCGATCAGGCCATGGGCTTCTGCTTCCTGGCCAACATCGCCATTGCCATCGAGGCCGCCAAGGTCCGCCATGGCCTGGGCAAGGTAGCGGTCATCGACTGGGACGTGCACCATGGCAACGGCACCCAGTCGATCTACGAAGAGCGGGCCGACGTGTTGACCCTGTCCCTGCATCAGGACGGCTGCTTTCCACCGGGTTACGGCGGTGAGCAAGACCATGGCCGCGGCGCAGGCCTGGGTTGCAACATCAACGTCCCGCTGCTGCCCGGTGGTGGCCATGATGCCTACCTGTACGCCATGCAGCGCATCGTGGTGCCGGCCCTGGAACGCTTCGAACCCGAGCTGATCATCGTCGCCTGCGGCTATGACGCCAACGCCGTGGACCCATTGGCGCGGATGCTGCTGCACAGCGACTCCTTCCGCGAGATGACCCAGTGCCTGCGCGACGCTGCCGAACGCCTGTGCCGGGGACGCCTGGTGCTGGTGCACGAAGGCGGCTACTCCGAGGCCTATGTGCCTTTTTGCGGGCTGGCGACCCTGGAAGCACTGTCGGGCATCCGTACCGCGGTGCAGGACCCGATGCTGGAGTTCGTGCGCCAGCAGCAGCCCAAGCAGGACTTCGCGGCCTTTCAGCGCCAGTTGCTGGACCGTCAGGCCGTGGCCATAGCGACCGCCGCTCGCTGACCCGCCCGGCGCCCTCCCAGGGCTGATGTTCAGCGGCCTGACGCCGGACATCAGCCACTGCCTGCCTTATCACCTCTCGCACGCGTTATTGCGCCACGCCAAGAGCCGCGGCCCCGCTCCTCTGCCTGCTGCCTCGCGCAGCCCTGCGACACATTCGCCCTGACGATGGCCAAAGATTTTCTATTCTCTCCTCAATAACCTGACCCACGGGTCCGTTTTTTCGCCGTTCACCCCAGGAAGAACTCTCGCGTGCCGTAGCAACGCGCCTTTGCCTTCGGGATCGGGTGTGTCGTGCGCCGGGGCCTGTCCGTCTGCTTGCCCGCTATCCCCGGTTGCCGGGATTTCCCACTGATCGGGGGCTTGCCTATCCGCTGAGACAAAGGAGATGTCCATGGACCGCAAGACCAAGCAATACCTCGACGAGATCTACTTCTGGCAGAGGGCCCGCGCCCGCCTGTTGCAGCAAGCGGCACAACTTCACGAACCTCCCCCTGGCCCAAGGGAAACCACCGTAGCCGATACCGCCAAGGAACCGCTGGACGATCTGTTGCACAGCTGCGGCCTGGCCGCACTGCGTCGCGGTTCCGAACAGGCTGCGCCACCCGGGCACGGGGCCGCCGGGAGCACGCCGCCGACGGAACCGGCGGACTGAAGCACCGCGGGCAATGCCCTGGCTATAACAGCTCCAGGGCCCGGGCCTCACTGGGTGTCTGCTGATAACGGGCCTTGAACGCCCGAGCAAAATGCGCCTGGCTGACAAAGCCATGACGGTAGGCGATTTCACTGATGTCCAGGCTTGCCCCCTGGCTGCTGCAAAGCAGCTGGCGGGCCTGCTGCAGGCGTTTTTCCAGGATGAAGCGGCTGGGCACGGTGTTCTCCATGGCGAACAGCCGGGCCAGGTGCCGGGTGGAAATGCCGGTCTGGGCCGCGACCCGTTCGCAGCTCAGGGACGGGTCCCCCAACTGTTCATGGATGCACTGTTTGGCCGCCAGCAGGTAGGAAGCACTCAGGGCATTGATGGGCCGTTCTCCAATCTGCCCGGCGATGATGCTGGCCAGCAGTTCGAAGGCCTGCTCCTGGTAGGCCTCGGCCTCGCCACACAGCGGCTGCTGGAAAAACGTCCGGGTGCGCTCGCCAAGGGTGCGCAACAGCAAGCGCTGGACTCCGCTGTGCACGCTGATCTTCAGCGTCCGGTCGAAACGCTTCAGGCAGCGCTCGGCAAACTGCTCCTGGGGAATGTCGAAAATGAACTGGCGCATCGCCCCGCAGAAGCCGAACAGGTAAGGCTTGTCGGTGCGGTAGACCACCAGCTCCCCCGGTTCCAGTACCTGGCAGGCGCCGTCCTGATAGAAGAACGAACCGCTGCCGGTGACCAGGGACACGAAGATCGAATCCTTGGGTACACCGCGGATCATCGACGTGTCGCGTTCCACCACGTGTTCATTGCCCACGATGCGCGCCAGGCGCATGGCACCCAACTGCAGGTTGTCCTGGCGGGCGGTGAAACCGTCGTCGGCGTAGGAGTTGCACTTGAGCCCCACCAGGGTGCTGGCGTTGTAGTCCTCCCAGAAGCTCAGGCGGTGATCCGGGTCGACCGCCTGGGTGCTGGCGTGCCGGGTTTCGAGCAAGGCGCATGGAGACATTGTTGTTCTTCTCATGGGCGGCTGGATATTCCCCGGACGGCAAGGCCGTGTCCGGGCACCTGGGGCCGCATGATCTGCGGGCTGCGGCCATTCATTAACATCTGAACTATATAGCCTGTCAACTTGAAACGCAGTGAGAGCCGTTCGCCGGAACCGCCTCGTCACCTCGCTATTTTCGGTAGGAAAAATCCCCGTCCGAAACAGACAACAAATCGGTCCGATTCAATCAAACCGGCGTCCAGCCGTGGGCCTAAAGTCGCCTCAGTCATCCCCATGACGCCCCCTATAACAACAATCGAGGTCGACCATGCCTGAAGCCGCCACCCGTGAGTTCTGGAAAGACCTGCAGCCCATCGCCCACTGTTTCAAACCCGACGCCAAGCCCGAGGTCTACCTGCCGAATGCCGCCAGCGACGACCTGAGCCTGTACGTGCCCTTCACCGAAACCGTGTCTTCGCGACCGCTGTGGATTTCCCCCAGCGAGAACCGCTGGTGCGACATTCTCATGGCCCGCAGCGCCGGGCTGGTCAACCGCCACTACCACCCCCACGAAGTCTTCGCCTACACCCTGTCCGGCAAGTGGGGCTACCTGGAGCATGAGTGGACAGCCACCGCTGGCGACTTCGTCTACGAAACCCCGGGCGAAGGCCACACCCTGGTGGCCTACGAGCACGAGCAGCCGATGCGGGTGTTCTTCATCGTCAAGGGCCCGCTGATCTGGCTCGACGAACAGGGCGAGCCCGACGGCTACTTCGACGTGCACTCCTACATCGCCCTGTGCCGCGAACACTACGAAAAGATCGGCCTGGGCGCGGCCCATATCGACACCCTGTTCCGCTGATCGACGTAGCTCACGCCTCCTCGGAGAACCACCATGGCTTATAAAAACAACAAAGCCGGTTACGAGAACACCTTGCTGGGGGTGCTGTTCCTGACCTTCGGCTTCGTCTTTTTCGATCGTCTGGCGCTGTCCTTCCTGTTCCCTTTCATGGCCGACGAACTGCAATTGAGCAACCGCCACCTGGGCATGCTGTCGTCGGTGCTGGCCCTGGCCTGGGCGGTGTCCGGCGCCCTGGTGGGCGCCTGGTCGGACCGCCGTGGCATGCGCAAGCCGCTGCTGATTGTCGCGGTGATCCTGTTTTCCCTGTGCTCGGCCCTTTCCGGGCTGGTCACCGGTTTCCTCAGCCTGCTGCTGTTTCGCGCCATCATGGGGCTGGCCGAAGGGCCAATCCTGCCGCTCTCGCAATCCTTGATGGTGGAGGCTTCGTCGCCCCAGCGCCGGGGCCTGAACATGGGCCTGCTGCAAGGCTCGGCCGCCGGTTTGCTGGGGGCGGTGATCGGACCACCGGTGCTGATCGCCCTGGCCGAAGCCTATGGCTGGCGCCATGCCTTTATCATCTCGCTGGTACCCGGCCTGCTGATCGCCCTGCTGATCTGGCGCTATGTGCACCCGGACCCGCCACGGAGCGAGCCCCGGACAAACGCCGCACCGAGCAACGGCGGCGGACATCGGCTGGCCTTGCTGAAAAGCCGCAACATCGTGCTCTGCACCCTGATCAGCTGTGTGTTCCTGACCTGGTTCATCATTCTGATTTCCTTCACCCCGACCTTTCTGGTCAAGGTCCGCGACTACAGCCCGGCCAGCATGGGCACGGTGATGAGCTGCCTGGGCGGCGCCTGGGTGCTCTGGGGCTTCGGCGTGCCAGCGATCTCCGACCGCATCGGTCGACGCCCGACCCTGGTGCTGTTCTCGCTGATCGCCGCCTGCTGCCCCATGGCCCTGCTCTACGCGTCTTCGCCCTGGATGCTCGGCGTACTGATGCTGCTGACCTACACCGGCCTGGGCTGCTTCACCCTGTTCATGGCCACCATTCCGGCAGAGACCGTGCCCCGTGAAGTCATGGCCACGGCCCTGGGCATGATCATGGGCATCGGTGAACTGGTGGGCGGCTTCGTCGCCCCGACCATCGCCGGGTTCGCCGCCGACCGCTTCGGCCTGTCCATCGTCATGTGGATGTCCTGTGGCGGCGCCTTGCTGGCAGCGGTACTGGCGCTGTTTCTCAAGGAAACCGCCCCAGCGGTGCTGGCCCGTCAACAGCGCCAGCACGCCTCCTCTGTCCTGCAAGGAAACCAGCCATGAACGCACTGCGTTGGCATGCCGCCCGAGACCTGCGCCTGAGCCAGGTGCAACCGCGCCAGCCCGGCCCCGGGGAAGTCCTGCTGCAGGTGGCCTACTGCGGTATCTGTGGCAGTGACCTGCATGAGTACGCCGATGGGCCGCACTCGATTCCCCAGCACGCGGCCCATCCGCTGTCCGGCTGCCGGGCGCCACTGACTCTGGGCCATGAGTTCTGCGGCCAGGTGGTGGCCCTGGGCCCCGGCGTCGACCCGAGCCTGCTGGGGCAACGGGTGGCCGTGGAGCCGGAGTATCGCTGCGGTGAATGCCAGTACTGCCGCATGGGCCAGTACAACCTCTGTGAATCCATGGGTTTTATCGGCCTGATGGGCGACGGCGGCTTTGCCGAACAGGCGCTGGTGCCCGCCTACATGCTGCACCGGCTGCCAGAGCGCGTCAGCTTCAAGCAGGCCGCCGTGCTGGAGCCGGCGGCGGTGGCCTACCACGCCCTGAACCAGAGCAGCCTGCTGGCCGGCGACAGTTGCGTGGTGTTCGGGCTGGGCCCCATCGGCCTGCTGCTGGTCCTGCTGGCCCGGCTGCGGGGCGTGGAACGCATCTACGCCGTGGACCTGGACCCCGAGCGCCGGCGCCTGGCCCTGGAACTCGGCGCTAGCGCCGCCCTGGACGGCGCCGACCCACAGTTGCAGGAGCGCCTGCGGCAACTGAGCGACGGCGGCCTCGACACAGCCTTTGAGGCCGCCGGCACCCAGCAGACCCTGAGCCATGCCCTGCACTGCCTGCGCAAGGGCGGTGAAGCCGTGCTGGTGGGCCTGATGGGCGAAGTGCAGGTCGACGCCTTCCACCTAGTGAACAACGAACTGCGCCTGCTCAGCAGCGTCGGCTACCGCCATGTGTATCCCGAGTTGATCGAGCTGCTGGCCAGCGGACGCCTGGACCTGTCGCGGGTGGTGACCCGCTGCCTGGCCCTGGAGCAGGCCGTGGAACAGGGCTTCGAGGCGCTGTTGCAGGACAAAAGCCAGATCAAGGTGCTGGTCAACCCGACACCGGCCCTGGCCGAGGCCTGACCCCTCGCTTTCAACACTCAAGACAAAAACAACAAGAAACGAGTACCCGACATGAATGCTTCCTATGCGCTGTGCCCGCTGCTGGCAGCCCTGCTGCTGCCCCTTGATGGCTTCGCCGATGCCCCGGCTGCGCCCCGCAGCGGGCCGCTGTCCGGCCTGGGCGATTACCTGGCCGACCAGGGCATTACGCCCCATGTGCAGTTCCTCAGCCTGGCCATGAAGAACCTCGACACCGGCCCGCGGCCCCACAGTTTTGGCAACAGCGGCGACCTGTTCGTGGGCGCCGATATCGACCTGGGGACCTTCGCCGGGCTCGACGGCGCGGCGCTGCACTTCGAGCAGACCCTGTTCATCCTCGATCACCAGACCGGCGTGCCCACCTCACGCAACTGGCAAGGCGCCGCCGGCAGCTACTTTGGCGGCGCGCCGATCCACAACGACCTCACCAGCAACCAGTTGAGCCTGCTGACCTACCAGCAGACCTGGCTCGATGGCCGGGTCGACCTGAGCCTGGGGCGGACCAACGCCCGGCGCTACTTCTACATCTACAACTGCGAAAGCACCATCACCTGCAACGACCCGATCATCGACTCTTCCACCGGCATCCTGCCGCCGCCCTACGGCAGTTGGGGCGGCTACCTGAAGTACCAGCTGACGCCCCAGTGGTACGTGCACGGCGGCGCCTTCGAATCCAACCCGGTGGACTACCTGAAGGAGCGCAAGGGCCTGGACCTCAGCACCGACGACGCCAGCGGCACCAGCCTGCTGCTGGGCATCGGCAGCCAGAACCGCGATGCCTACAGCTCCCACTACGAACTCAACGGTTTCTACAACACCTCCAAGCAGGTGGACCCGCTGACCGGGGCCATGGCGTTCGGCAGCGGCGGCGCCTTCTTCAAGTTCCAGCAGTCGCTGTGGCGCGCCGACGCCGGATCGGGCAGCGCGCCCCAGGCCCTGCTGTTGTTCGGCTCGCTGTCGGCGGCGGCCGATGACAAGCAGCCCTTCAGCCACTTCGCCGAAGCCGGGCTGACCTATCTGGCGCCCTTCGACCGGCCCCGGGACAAGCTCAACCTCAAGGCCAGCTACCTGCGCCTCAACGATCACCAGCTGCGCTTCCAGCAACAGGCACGGACCGCCAACGGCGGCGACCCGCGCCAGGGCGAGCGCAATGTCTATGCCCTGGAAGCCAACGCCCACATCGCCCTGACCCGGCAACTGGCCCTGGAACCCAGCGTCCAGTACCTGATCAACCCGGACAATTTCTACAACCCCGAGGCCCGCGAGCTGAGCGGCAACGGCTTTGTCGTCGGCCTGCAAGTGACCCTCGACGTCGGCTCGCTGCTGGGGCTGTGAGATGGATTTTTGTGACTGCCCAAGAGGTATCCCCCATGACTGAACACACCACGCAAACCTTCGACTACATAGTGGTCGGCGCCGGCTCCGCCGGTTGCGTGCTGGCCAACCGTCTGTCCGCCGACCCCAAGCTCAAGGTGTGCCTGATCGAGGCCGGGCCCAGCGACCGCACCCTGCTGCCCGCCGCCTATGTGCGCACCCCGGCAGGGATCATCCGCCTGATCGCCAACCCGCGCTGGAACTGGATGCATCAATTCAGCCCCCAGGCCGGCAGCGGCGAGGTGCCCATCCCCTGCCCCCGCGGCCGGGTCTGGGGCGGCTCCAGCGCCATCAACGGCATGATCTACATCCGTGGTCACCGGCAGGACTTCGACCGCTGGGCCGCCGCCGGCAACCAGGGCTGGAGCCACGACGAGCTGCTGCCCTATTTCAAGCGTTCGGAGCATTTCGAACCCGGCGACTCGCCCTGGCATGGCCAGCACGGCGAGCTCAACGTGGCCGAGCAGCGCAGCCCGAGCCCGGTCAATCAGGTGTTCTATGAGGCGGCCACGGAGCTGGGCTGGAGCTACAACCCGGACTTCAACGGCCCGGAACAGGAAGGTTTCGGGCCCTTCCATGTCACCCAGATCAACGGCGAGCGTTGCAGCGCCGCCCGGGCCTTTCTGCACCCGATCCTGCAGCGGCCGAACCTGACCGTGCTGAGCAGCACCCTGACCCACCGGGTGCTGCTGCAAGGCACTCGCGCCAGCGGCGTGGAGATCAGCCACAACGGCCAGGTCCGCCAGTTGCAGGCGCGTCGGGAGGTGATCCTCTGCGCCGGGGCAATCAACTCGCCGCAGTTGCTGCTGCTCTCCGGCATCGGCCCGGCGGAGGAACTGAAAGCCCACGGCATCCTGCCGCGCCACCCGTTGCCGGGGGTCGGCCTGAACCTGCAGGACCACCAGGACATCGTGCTGATGTACCGCAGCGACCCCGAACTGGGCTACGGTCTTTCGCCCAAGGGCCTGCTGCCCCTGGCCCGTTCGCCCTGGCAGTACCTGACCCGGCGCCAGGGACCGCTGACCTCCAACACCGTCGAGTCCGGAGCATTTCTGCGCCTTACGCCCGAGGACCCGGTGCCGGAGCTGGGGTTGATCGTCGCCCCGGCCCTGAAGAACCAGCCGCAGCGCCTGATTCCCGTGGGCCATGGCATCAGCCTGCACGTGGCGGTGATGCACCCGCAAAGCCGTGGCCGGGTGCGCCTGAACTCCGCCGACCCGCACGACAAACCGCTGATCGAGGCCAACTTCCTCAGCCACCCGGAGGACCTGCGCAAGCTGGTGGCCGGCTTGCGCCTGGTGCGCCAGCTGGCGGCGACCCGGGCCTTCTCCCAACGCTTGCGAGGCGAGCTGGTGCCCGGCCCGCAGGTACAGAGCCAGGAGCAGATCGAGCAGTGGATTCGTCAGCACCTGGGCACGGTGTTCCACCCGGTGGGCAGCTGCAAGATGGGCCACGACGAGTTGGCAGTGGTGGACGACCAACTGCGGGTCCACGGCCTCCAGGGGCTGCGGGTGGCGGACGCCTCGATCATGCCGAGCCTGATCACCGGCAACACCAACGCGGCAGCGATCATGATCGGCGAAAAGGCCGCGGACCTATTGCTGGGTACGGCACCCGCGCAACCGCGCAGCATGCCTCAAGGCGCAACATGCACTTGAGCCGGGGCTCAGGGGCGCTTCGGCGTCTCGGCCGCAGGCGGGTTGGTCTGCCCCTGGCGCGCCCGGTACTCCCCCGGCGCGAGCTTGGCGTAACGCTGGAAAAACCGGCTGAAATAGGCCGGGTCCTTGAAGCCCAGCTGGTAGCAGATTTCATTCACCGAACTGGCAGTGAACAGCAGCAAGCGCTTGGATTCCTGCATCAGGCGTTCGTACACCAGGCGCTTGGACGGCAGGTCGGCGATGCGTCGGCAGACGTCGTTGAGCCGCGCTTCGGTGACCCCCAAGGCGCTGGCGTAGCGCGCCAGGGGCCAGTGCTCCAGGTAGCGGGCCTCGATCAACTCGTTGAAGCGATGGAAGATCTGCAAGTCTTCATGCCGTGCCGGACGGGCCTTGAGGGAATTGGCCGAAAGCCTGAGCAGGCTGATCATCAGCAACCGGGTCAGGGCTTCCAGGGCCGGCTCGCGCCCAGCCCCCTGCCCGCCGATTTCCTGCTGCAACGCCTGGAACAGGGACTCCAGGCGCTGTACTTCATTGGCAAACTCCGGCCCCAGGCGCGCCAGTGCCACGCACACCGGCGGTACCTGGGGCGCGGGGGCCAGCGTCGGATCGGCACCGATCAACTCCCACACCAGTTGCTGGCGCACGGTGAGCACGTGGCCCTCGCTGTCGGCTTCGGTGACGAAGGCATGGGGAATGGTCGGCGGAGTGAGGAAGAACATCGGTCCCGACTCCAGGTATTGCTGGTCGTCGAGGTAGACCCGCACCGCGCCGCTTTGCACGTAATGCACCTGGAAGAAGCGGTCGTGGCGATGCACGGGCATGTTGCGCCCGAAGAAGCCGGCGAGGTTGCTGAGCTTGTCGTAATGCACCTGGGCATCGGCGTAGCGCTGATCGTAGACCTGGCCGATGTTGATGTTGGGAATGGGTTGACGTGGGTTCATGGCACCCTTCTGTTTTTTATTTTTCAGCACGCAGAGCGTTGGCATCCTGCGCGATTCGCGGCTTGCCCGCCAGGGCAAGACGCAATCGTTCAGGCTGGCGCTTGACGATCATTAACATATTAAATATAACGTTAATACATTAACGAATTCACCCCGCGAGCGGCAAGCGCCACTACGGGCCCCGACACCAGGAACCAGGAGACGCTCGATGAGCCGTGCACTGAACGATCACGCCGGCGGCACCCTGTTCGGCGTTGCGCTGAACTACCAGGGGTTGCTGCACAGCCATCTGCAAAGCTTCACCCAGCCGCCCTACCAGAAGCCTCCGGTGAAGCCGGTGCTGTTCATCAAGACCCCCAACACCCGCAACAGCCATGAAGCGCCCGTGGTGTTCCCCAAGGACGTCGAACGCCTGCAACCGGGCCCGGCCCTGGGGGTGGTGATCGGCAAGCGCGCCAGCCGGGTGAGCCTGGAAAACGCCCTGGAACATGTGGCCGGCTACACCATCGTCAACGAGTTCAGCCTGCCGGAAGACAGCTACTACCGCCCGGCAGTCAAGGCCAAATGCCGCGACGGCTTCTGCGCCATCGGCCCGCAGCTGGTGCCGGCCGCCCAGATCAGCGATCCCCACGACCTGAGCCTGGAGCTGTTCGTCAACGGCGAGCGGGTGCAGCACAACAGCACCGCCAATCTGGTGCGCAACATCCCCCAGCTGATTGCCGAGATCAGCGAATTCATGACCCTGCATGCCGGAGACGTGCTGATCACCGGCACTCCCGAGGGCCGGGTCGATGTGCGCCCCGGCGACCGGGTCGAAGTACAGATCAGCGGCCTGGGCCGTCTGGCCAACAGCATCGTTGCCGAATAAGGAACCGACATGAAACACGCGCGCATCCGCTATCAGGGCCAGGTCCACGACGCTCGGGTCACCGGCCCCAATACCCTGCAACTGGAAGACGGCCGGACCCTGGCCGAGGATCAGGTGCAGTGGCTGCCCCCGGCCACCGGGACCATGTTCGCCCTGGGCCTGAACTACGCCGACCACGCCGCCGAACTGGCCTTCAAGCCGCCCGCCGAGCCCTTGGTGTTCATCAAGTCCCCTGGCACCTACACCGGACACAACCAGGTGACCTGGCGCCCGGACAACGTCGCCTACATGCACTACGAGTGCGAGCTGGTGGCGGTGATCGGCAAGACTGCGCGCAACGTCAAGCGCGAGGACGCCCTGGACTACCTGGCCGGCTACACCCTGTGCAACGACTACGCGATCCGCGATTACCTGGAGAACTACTACCGGCCCAACCTGCGGGTGAAGAACCGCGACGCCACCACCCCGGTCGGCCCGTGGATCATCGACGCCGCCGAAGTGCCGGAGCCCAACAAGCTGACCCTGCGCACCTGGGTCAACGGCGAGCTGCGCCAGCAAGGCAGCACCGCCGACATGATCTTCGACATCCCCTACCTGATCGAATACCTGTCCGGCTTCATGACCCTGCAACCGGGGGACATGATCGCCACCGGCACCCCCGAAGGCCTCAGCGATGTAGTGCCCGGCGATGAGGTGGTGGTGGAAATCGAAGGTGTCGGCCGGCTGGTCAACCGCATCGTCAGCGAAAGCGAATTCTTCGCCCATCACGCCCACCCAGAGCCC
Organism: Pseudomonas sp. B21-059; assembly: GCF_026016285.1. Classification (NCBI taxonomy): domain Bacteria; kingdom Pseudomonadati; phylum Pseudomonadota; class Gammaproteobacteria; order Pseudomonadales; family Pseudomonadaceae; genus Pseudomonas; species Pseudomonas sp. B21-059. The sequence continues at coordinate 3,864,130 of NZ_CP087201.1, forward strand.
ACCGCCGTGGCCAAGGAGCACGCATAAATGATCAAACACTGGATCAACGGCCGCGAAGTCGAAAGCCGTGAAGTGTTCACCAACTACAACCCCGCCACCGGTGAAGCCATTGGCGAGGTGGCCAGCGGCGGCGCCGAGGAAATCGCCCAGGCGGTAGCGGCGGCCAAGGACGCCTTTCCGAAATGGGCCAATACCCCGGCCAAGGAGCGCGCCCGGCTGATGCGCCGCCTGGGTGCGCTGATCGAGGAGAACGTGCCGCACCTGGCGGAGCTGGAAACCCTGGACACCGGGTTGCCGATCCACCAGACCCGCAACGTGCTGATTCCCCGGGCCTCGCACAACTTCGATTTCTTCGCCGAGGTCTGCACCCGCATGGATGGCCACAGCTATCCGGTGGACGACCAGATGCTCAACTACACCCTGTACCAGCCGGTGGGCGTGTGCGCCCTGGTGTCGCCATGGAACGTGCCGTTCATGACCGCCACCTGGAAGACCGCGCCGTGCCTGGCCCTGGGCAATACCGCGGTGCTGAAGATGAGCGAACTGTCGCCACTGACCGCCAATGAGCTGGGCCGGCTGGCGCTGGAAGCCGGGATTCCCGCCGGGGTACTGAACATCGTCCAGGGCTACGGCGCCACTGCCGGCGACGCCCTGGTGCGCCACCCGGACGTGCGGGCAATCTCCTTCACCGGCGGCACCGCCACCGGCAAGAAGATCATGCAGACCGCCGGCCTGAAGAAGTACTCCATGGAACTGGGGGGCAAGTCGCCGGTGCTGATCTTCGAGGACGCTGATCTGGAGCGGGCCCTGGACGCCGCGCTGTTCACCATCTTTTCCCTGAACGGCGAGCGCTGCACCGCCGGTAGCCGGATCTTCATCCAGGAAAGCGTCTACCCGCAGTTCGTCAAGGAGTTCGCCGCCCGAGCCAAGCGCCTGATCGTCGGTGACCCGCAGGACCCCAAGACCCAGGTCGGCTCGATGATCACCCAGGCCCACTACGACAAGGTCACCGGCTACATCCGCATCGGCCTGGAAGAAGGCGCGACCTTGCTGGCCGGCGGCCTGGAACGCCCGGCCAACCTGCCGGCACACCTGGCTCGCGGGCAGTTCATCCAGCCCACGGTGTTCGCCGACGTGGACAACCGGATGCGCATCGCCCAGGAAGAGATCTTCGGCCCGGTGGTGTGCCTGATCCCGTTCAAGGACGAGGCCCAGGCCCTGCAACTGGCCAACGACACCGAGTACGGCCTGGCTTCCTACATCTGGACCCAGGACATCGGCAAGGCCCATCGCCTGGCCCGGGGCATCGAGGCCGGCATGGTGTTCATCAACAGCCAGAACGTCCGCGACCTGCGCCAGCCGTTTGGTGGCGTCAAGGGCTCGGGCACCGGCCGCGAAGGCGGCGAATACAGCTTCGAAGTGTTTGCCGAGATCAAGAACGTCTGCCTCTCCATGGGCAGCCATCACATCCCGCGCTGGGGCGTGTAAGGTTTACAACCGTCCCGGATCACGCCAACAAGAAGATGTTTCAGGAGAAGCACCATGGGCGAAGTCGTCATGGCCGCCAAGGTCTGCCACGTTCCATCGATGTACCTGTCCGAACTGCCGGGCAAGCACCACGGCTGCCGTGAGGCGGCCATTGCCGGGCACAAGGAAATTGCTCGCCGCGCCCGGGCGCTGGGGGCCGACACCGCGGTGGTGTTCGATGTGCACTGGCTGGTCAACAGCGGTTACCACATCAACTGTGGTGAAGCCTTCAACGGCACCTACACCAGCAACGAGCTGCCGCACTTCATCAAGAACATGACCTACGACTACCAGGGCTGCCCGGAGCTGGGGGAACTGATCGCCGCCGAGGCCAACGCCGCCGACGTGCGCACCCTGGCCCACAACATCCCCAGCCTGGAGCTGGAGTACGGGACCCTGGTGCCCATGCGCTACATGCACATGGATGTACCCGCCGCCGAGCATTTCAAGGTGGTGTCCATCGCCGCCTGGTGCGCTTGGCACAAACTGGAGGACAGCTTCACCTTCGGCGCCGCGGTACGCCGCGCCATCGAGAAGAGCGACCGTAAGGTCCTGGTGCTGGCCTCCGGCTCCCTGTCCCACCGTTTCTCCAACGACCGCGAAGCCGAAGCCAACATCCACAACTGGACCCGGGAATTCGACAAGCAGGTGGACCAGCGGGTGGTGGAACTGTGGCAGCAAGGTCGCTTTCGCGAGTTCTGCGCCATGCTCCCGGACTACGCCAGCAGCTGCCACGGCGAGGGCGGCATGCACGACACGGCAATGCTCCTGGGGCTGCTGGGCGGGCCGGAACACCAGCGCCCGGCGGAGATCATCACGCCGCTGTTCGGCAGCTCCGGCACCGGCCAGATCAACGCCATCTTCTAGAAGCAGCGGCAAGTTCCAGCCACTCGCTGCAAGACACAATCGAAAGCAGTGCCAAGCCACCAGCCTCAAGTCACAGGAGTCCGCTCTTGTGGCTTGCAGCTTGACGCTTGCCGCTGCCTCCCAAGGAGGCTTCCCGTGCCGCATTTCATCGCTGAGTACACCGACAACATCGAACAGGCCGCCGATCTGCCGGGGCTGTTCAGCAAGGTTCATGACTACCTGGGCGCCACGGGCGTGTTCCCCCTTGGGGGCATTCGCAGCCGCGGCGTGCGCCTGGACACTTGGCGCATGGCCGACGGCAAGCACGACTACGCCTTTGTTCATATGCGCCTGCAAGTAGGGGCCGGGCGCGACCTGGCGACCCGGCGCCAAGTGGCCGAGGGCCTGTTCGACATCATCAAGGCGCACTTTGCCGAGCTACAGGCCCAGCGCTTGCTGGCCCTGTCGTTCGAGATGAGCGAGCTGGATGCCGAGCTGAACTTCAAGCACAACAACGTGCATGAGTTTCTGCGCGGACAGGCCTGAGCATTGTGCCGGCCCTTTCGCCGGCAAGCCGGCTCCTACACAACGCCCATGCCACCCGTAGGAGCTGGCTTGCCAGCGAACAGGCCCGCAAGCCAGGCGCCAGCCCCGAGGCAGACTTCGCTGGCAAGCCGACCCACACAAGAACAATAACGAGATCTCCCCATGTCCCATCCCGCAATCGCCGAGGCTCCTGTGGCCGAGGTCAACGACTGCTATCGCAAGATCACCTGGCGGCTGATGCCGCTGTTGTTCGTCTGCTACATCTTCGCCCACCTGGACCGCATCAATATCGGCTTCGCCAAGTTGCAGATGACCCAGGACCTGGGCTTCAGCGACAGCGTCTACGGCCTCGGCGCCGGGCTGTTCTTCGTGGCCTACGCGCTGTTCGGGGTGCCCAGCAACCTGGCCCTGGAGCGGGTCGGGCCACGGCGCTGGATCGCCTTGCTGATGCTGGTCTGGGGCCTGCTGTCCAGTGCCCTGATGCTGGTGGACAGCGCCTGGGGCTTCTATGTGCTGCGCTTTCTGCTGGGGGTCGCCGAGGCGGGGTTCTTCCCTGGCATCCTGGTGCTGCTCAACCGCTGGTTCCCGGCCAGCCGCCGCGGTCAGGTGACCGCGCTGTTCGCCATTGCCGTGCCCATGGCCGGGGTGATTGGCGGGCCCCTGTCGGGGTGGATTCTGGAAAGCTTCCACGACGTCGGCGGCCTGCGCGGCTGGCAGTGGATGTTCCTCATTGAAGGCTTGCCCGTGGTGTTGCTGGGTCTAGTGGTGCTCAAGGCCCTGCCGGAAAGCATCGAGCAGGTGGACTGGCTGACCCCGGCGCAGAAAGCCCAGCTGTTGCAGGCCCTGCAACAGGAAGAACAGCGCAAGTCCATCAACCGCTTCAGCGACATCCTCACGGAGCGCCATGTCTGGCTGCTGGTGTGCATCTACTTCGCGGTGATGCTGGCGGTGAACACCATCGCCTTCTGGATGCCGACCCTGATCCACCACGCCGGCATCGCCCGGGACAGCAACGTCGGCCTGCTCAGCGCCCTGCCCTATCTGGCCGGTTGCCTGTTCATGCTCGGCGTTGGCCGTTCCTCGGACCGCCTGCGCGAACGCCGCTGGCATTTGGCAATACCGCTATTGATGTCCAGCCTCGGCCTGACCCTCACCGGGCTGGCCCCGGGCGACCCCTGGCTGGTGATGTTCGGCCTGCTGGTGGCGGGCATGGGCGCCAGCGCGGCGCTGCCGATGTTCTGGCAGTTGCCACCGGCCTTTCTCGCCAGCAGCACCCAGGCCGCGGGCATTGCCCTGATCAGTTCCTTCGGCAGTGTGGCCGCCTTCCTCGCGCCCTACCTGATTGGCGTGGTGCGCGACGCCACCCAAAGCGCCAGCCTCGCCCTCTATGCCCTGGCCCTGCTGATCGCCCTGGGCGCCTGGCTGGTGCTGCGGGTGCCTGCCCATATCGTCAACCCTCGGGAGAAATAACCATGCTCAGCCCTTCGGATATCCAAGAAGCCGCCGCGCGCCTCAACGCTGCCGAACGCAGCCGCGAGCAGATCGGCCAGTTGTCCCTGCAATACCCCGACATCAGCATCGAGGATGCCTACGCCATCCAGCGCAGCTGGGTGGAGCAGAAGATCCGCGACGGCCGCAAGCTGGTGGGCCACAAGATCGGCCTGACGTCCCGGGCGATGCAGGTATCGTCCAACATCACCGAGCCGGATTTCGGCGCCTTGCTGGACGACATGCTGTTCGATGAAGGCACGGACATTCCCTTTCAGCGCTTTATTGTGCCCCGGGTCGAGGTGGAGCTGGCGTTCATCCTCGGCAAACCCTTGAAAGGCCCCCACTGCACGCTGTTCGATGTGCTGGACGCCACCGACTGGGTGATCCCGGCCCTGGAGATCATCGACGCGCGCATCCAGCAAGTGGACCCGCAGACCCAGGCCACCCGCAAGGTGTTCGACACCATCTCCGATAACGCCGCCAACGCCGGGGTGGTAATGGGTGGCCGCGCCGTGCGCCCCGGGGATGTGGACTTGCGCAAGGTGCCGGCGGTGCTCTACCGCAATGGCGTGATCGAGGAGTCCGGGGTCTCTGCCGCGGTACTCAACCACCCGGCCAAGGGCGTGGCCTGGCTGGCCAACAAGCTCGCGGCCTACGACGTCGGCCTGGAAGCCGGGCAGATCATTCTCGGCGGCTCCTTCACGCGCCCGGTGGCCGCCCGTCCCGGGGATGTCTTCCACGTGGACTACGATCAGTTGGGCAGCATCGCCTGCCGCTTTGTCTGAGGAGACCACCATGGACATGCCGATAAACCTGTTCAAACAACGCCTGCAACACAGCGAACCACAGATCGGCCTGTGGCTGGGGTTGGCCGACGGCTACTGCGCCGAGCTGGCGGCCAACGCCGGTTTCGACTGGCTGTTGCTGGACGGCGAACACGCGCCCAACGATCTGCGCAGCCTGCTGGCGCAATTGCAGGCCATCGCGCCCTATGCAGCCCAGGGCATCATCCGCCCACCCATCGGCGATACCGCGCTGATCAAGCAATTGCTGGACATCGGCGCCCAGACCCTGCTGATTCCCATGGTGGAAAGCGCCGAACAGGCACGTCAGCTGGTGCGCGCCATGCACTATCCGCCGCTGGGGGTGCGCGGGGTCGGCAGCGCCCTGGCCCGGGCATCGCGCTGGAACAGCATCGCCGGCTACCTGGATCAGGCGGACGAGCAGATGTGCCTGCTGGTGCAGATCGAGAACCTCGAAGGCCTGCGCAACCTGGATGAGATTCTCGCGGTGGACGGAGTCGACGGCGTGTTTATCGGCCCGGCGGATCTGTCGGCGGCCATGGGCCAGCGGGGCAACCCCGGGCACCCCGAGGTGGTGGCCGCGATTGAAGACGCCATCGTGCGAATTCGTCAGGCGGGCAAGGCCGCGGGGATTCTCAGTGCCGATCAGCGTCTGGCACGGCGTTGCATCGAACTGGGGGCCAACTTCGTGGCCGTGGGGGTGGACACCACAGTGCTGATGAAAGGCCTGCAGAGCCTGGTCGGCCAGTACAAGACCCTGGACGCCCCCACGAGCGAAGGCGGGGTCTACTGACGAACGCTGGCTGGCAGCCTCTTCGCTGGCCAGCCAGCTCACTGGGAACACCCCGCCCCCCTGCTTCAGGCCGGCCGCAAGGCCGCCGTCTGGCTCTTGATCTTGATCTTGATCTTGATCTGAACGCCCCGTTAACCACGATGGCCGAACGCAGGCATTGAGCCGTGGGTAACCCGGCAAGGATGCCGGGTTAGCGGCCACCCGGCCATGGATGGCCGGTGGCGGCGGCCCACGGATCAATGCCGGAGTTCGGGCATGCCGAGCCTAGGCGAGGCACCGAGTGGAGGGGCAAAGCCCTTTGGTTACTTTGGGGCCCCAAAGTGACTCGCCGTAAGGGCGAAACCGCCAGCCGCCGCCCCCGCAGAAATGGATATGCCCCCCAAACCGCCACCGTGAGAGCGACACCCTAAGCAGCCATTACCGCAGCAGCGGATATGCCCACCACCGGCCCTAATTAACGAACTTCGCTGACCAGCTCCAGCGAGTGTCTAGCGGGCGTTGCGGGCCAGGCGCCAGACGCGGGCGATGTCGGCGGCGCGTTCGCGCAGCAGGCGCGGGGCCTCGCGGCAGGCCTGTTCCAGGCTCATGGGACCGCTGGTCAGGGCGAAGGCTGCGTCCACACCGTGGGCGTACATCTGCTGGTAACCCTCGCCCAGGGTGCCGGCAATCACGATCACCGGAACGCCCTGCTCCCGGGCAATACGTGCGACGCCAAAGGGGGTCTTGCCGCGCAGGGTCTGGGCGTCGAAACGCCCTTCGCCGGTAATCACCAGATCGGCACCCTGCATGGCCTGCTCCAGGCCCACCAGCTCCGCCACCACTTCCACCCCCGGGCGAAATTGCGCGCCGAGGAACGCCTTGGCGGCAAACCCCAGGCCGCCCGCCGCGCCGCTGCCGGGTTCGTCACGCAGGTCCTTGGGCAATACCTGGGCACACAGGTCGGCGAAGTGCCCCAAGGCACGGTCCAGCGCTTGCACCTGTTGCGGCGAAGCACCTTTCTGCGGGCCGAAGATCGCCGAGGCACCGTGCTCGCCACACAGCGGGTTGTTGACGTCGGCGGCGATTTCAAAACGCACCTGGGCCAGACGCGGGTCCATGCCATCGAGCTCAATACCGGCCAGATCAGCCAGGGCCAGACCACCCCGGGGCAGTACCTGGCCCTGGCGATCCAGCAATTTGAGACCCAGGGCTTGCAGGGCACCGGCGCCACCGTCGTTGGTGGCGCTGCCGCCGATGGCCAGGATGATGCGCTGGGCCCCGGCCTCCAGCGCGGCCAGGATCAGTTCCCCCGTCCCGAAGGTGCTGCTGTTGCAGGCATCGCGCTGGTCCAGCGCCAGTAATTGCAGGCCGCTGGCCTCGGCCATTTCAATGATTGCCGTGTGGCTCTGGGGCAGCCAGCCCCAGCGGGCTTCGACCGTCGCCCCCAGCGGCCCCTGGACCCGATGGCTGCGCAGTTGCCCGTCACAAGCGGCGAGAATCGACTCCACCGTGCCCTCGCCGCCGTCGGCCATCGGGCATTGACGTAGCTCGGCGTCGGGCCAGACCTCGGCCAGCCCCAGGGCAATGGCCTGGGCCACGCCTTCGGCACTCAGGCTGTCCTTGAACGAGTCGGGGGCGATGATGATCTTCATGGGGTGTTCTCCGGTTCTTGTGCCGCCATGCTGCCACTTGGCGCAGGCGCTGGCCCCGGTCCGCTGCACAAGTCCGGGGGCGCTTTATTGTTCATTGCTACAACGGCGCAACCTCGCCTAGCGTTGAAACCGCTGCCGCAGACTGCGAACGGGCGCGGAGAGCTCGCGAGGGGCTTGAAGGCGATGCAGGTTTGACGGGAGATTGCCAAGCAAGGCCCTGCGGGCCTTTGCGCAGCCTCGCCATGGCTCGGCAGCGGCTACACCAGTTAAATCCTCCTGGACTCTGTAGCCGCTGCCGCAGGCTGCGAACGGGCGCGGAGCGCTCGCGAGGGTTTTGAAGGCGATACAGGTTTGACGGGAGATTGCCAGGCAAGGCCCTGCGGGCCTTTGCGCAGCCTCGCCATGGCTCGGCAGCGGCTACAGGGGATTGTGTTGAGCGGTGTTGGGGGGCAGCAATTGCACCCCCAGGTACAGGGCCAGCATGCCGTCCAGGCGCAAGGGGTCGACGCCGCTGAGTTCGGCAATCCGCTCCATGCGGTAGCGCAGGCTGTTGCGGTGAATGCCCAAGGCGTCGGCGCAGGCCTGGCTCTGGCCATCGTGGTCGCACCAGCTGCGCAAGGTCGCCAGCAACTGGCCGTTGCTGTCCTTGGCCAGCACCTTGCGCAACGGTGTCAGCAACTCGTCCAGGGCGTCGTCGTTGCGGTGGCGCCAGAGCATCACCGGCAGGCGGTAGCGGTTGAGGGTCAGCAGGCGCGAGTCCGGCAGCAGGTCGCGGCCGTAGGCCAGCAGGTCACCGACCCGACGATAGCAACGGCGCAATCCGGCCAGGCCCTCAGCCTGCCCGCCCACGGCAACCCGCAGGATGTTCCAGCCCTGGCCGTCGAGTTTTTCCAGCAGGCGCGGGTTGTCCAGGCTGAAGTTCGCCGGGCGACACCAGAGCAGGGAGGTCTTTGACGAACTGACGCACCAGCTGTCCGGGTAGCGGCTCATCAGCCAGGTGCTGAGGGTCTCGACGCCCTGCCCCACGGGCTGCTCCGGCGCCAGTTCGAACAGGTAAGGGGTGCGCGCCAATTGCGGCTTGAGGCCCATCTGCCGGGCTTCATCCACCAGCCGTGGCGAGTCGCCGCTGTCGCTCAACAGCAGGGCCAGCAGATCGTCACAACGCTGGCGCCGCCATTGCTGTTCGGCCTGCTGGTGGCGCTGGCTCACCAGCATCTCGGCGGTCATGCGCACCAGTTCGGCGTAGGTGCGCAGCAAGGCCGGATCGCCGGTGATGCCCAGCACGCCGATCAGCCGCTGGTCGTGCAGCAATGGCAGGTTGATCCCCGGCTGCACCCCCTTGAGCTGGCGCGCGGTGGGCTCGTCGATCTCCACCACCCGGCCGTTGGCCAGCACCAGTTGCGCGCCTTCGTGGCGGGTGTTGATGCGCTCCGGCTCGCCGCTGCCCAGGATCAAGCCCTGGCTGTCCATGACGTTGACGTTGTAGGGCAGGATGGCCATCGTGCGGTCGACGATGTCCTGCGCCAGGTCATGATCGAGTTCGAACATAGAGGGAAGGTCCTTGGACGTTGTTCAGTGGCACAGGGTCGGCGGCCAATCGCTGTGCGCCGGCACAAAGACAGCGACCTCGGTGTGACTGAGACTCTCGGGGCGGTCAACGTTACCCTTGCACCGCAAAAAATCATAATAAAGAGAGACACTCCATGTCACAGAGCGCCGCTGCCCCACTGGCCCAGGCTGACGACAAGCACGCCGTCTACAAGCGCATCACCCTGCGCCTGATCCCCTTCATCTTCGTTTGCTATCTGTTCAACTACCTCGACCGGGTCAACGTTGGCTTCGCCAAGTTGCAGATGCTCGATGCCCTGAAATTCAGTGAAACGGTCTACGGCCTGGGCGCCGGGATCTTCTTTATCGGTTACGTGCTGTGCGGCGTACCGAGCAACCTGGCGCTGAACCGGTTCGGCCCACGGCGCTGGATCGCGCTGATGATGATCACCTGGGGCACCCTGTCCACCTGCCTGCTGTTCGTCACCACGCCGACCCAGTTCTATACCTTGCGCCTGTTCACCGGAGCCGCCGAAGCCGGCTTCTTCCCCGGGGTGGTGCTGTACCTTTCGCAGTGGTTCCCGACCTTCCGCCGGGGCCGGATCATGGCCCTGTTCATGTCGGCGATCCCGGTCTCAGGGTTGTTGGGCAGCCCGTTTTCCGGCTGGATTCTCAATCACTTCGCGGCCGGACAAGGCGGCCTCGCCGGCTGGCAGTGGATGTTCCTGCTGCAGGGCGTTCCCACGGTGGTACTCGGCGCCCTGGCGTTCTTCCTGCTCAGCGACAGCTTCGCCCACGCCAAGTGGCTGACGCCGGCTGAACGCGCGGTGCTGGAGGCCGACCAGGCCGCGGACGCCGCCAACCAGCCGAAAACCGCCAGCGATTCCCTGGCGGCCGTGTTCAAGAATCCGGCGATCTGGGCCTTCGGCCTGATCTATTTCTGCATACAGAGCGGGGTCTACGCGATCAACTTCTGGCTGCCGTCGATCATCAAGAACCTGGGCTTTGCCGACAATCTGGTGATCGGCTGGCTGAGTGCGATTCCCTACCTGCTGGCGGCGGTGTTCATGCTGCTGGTGGGCCGTTCGGCGGACCTGCGCAAGGAGCGCCGCTGGCACCTTGTGGTGCCGATGCTGATGGGCGCCGTGGGCCTGCTGATCGCGGTGAACTTCGCCAGCACCCCGGCCCTGGCCATCCTCGGCCTGACCCTCGCCACCATGGGCGCCCTCACCGGCCTGCCGATGTTCTGGCCGGTGCCCACCGCCCTGCTCAGTGCCGGAGCCGCGGCCGGTGGCCTGGCGCTGATCAACTCCATGGGCCAGATGGCCGGCTTCCTCAGCCCCTACCTGGTCGGTTGGGTCAAGGACAGCACCGGCTCCACCGATGCCGCGCTGTACCTGCTGGCCGGGGTGATTGTCGGCGGTAGCCTGCTGGCGCTGCGCATGACCCGCACCCTGAACCGCTGAACCCCGGCAACACACCGCCCAACAACGAAAAAAGCCCGTTCGAGCCTCTGCTCCAACGGGCTTTTTCATGGCCGGCCTCAGCTCGGGGCGCCACCGCGCCGGGCGTAGTCGTGGCTGATGCTCAACTCCCCCGCCGCCGGGGCATCCAGCTCCAGCACCAGGCCGCCGGGCAGACGGACAAAGATCTGCCAGATGCCGTCTTCCGGGACCTGCGCCACCTGATGCTCCAGGCCACTGGCTTGCACCCGCTGCAACACGGCTTCGGCCGCCTCCTGGGTGCTGAAGGCGATGTGACTCAGTTGCGGCTCTGGGCTATCGGCCTGTTCGATGACGTGGACCAGCGCCTGCCGGTCCTGATACAGCCAGCGTCCGGGAAAGGGAAACGGTGGACGCCGTCCCGCTTGCAGGCCCAACAGATCGGCGAATGCCTGCTGCAACGCCTGGCCCTGGGCACAGTTGAACGCCAGGTGATCGAAGCGCCAGCTCATAGCAGGCCACCGCCATCGACGTCGATCAGGCTGCCGCTGATAAAGCCGTTCTCCATGGCCAGGATAAAGGCCGCGGCGATGTCATCCGGCTGGCCGACACGGCCCACCGGCAGGCTGGCGGCGGTGCGCGCAAACATCGCCTGACGCGCCTCCTCGGGCATCCCGGCATAGGCTTCGGTGGCAGTGACCCCAGGGCTGATGACATTCACCCGGCGTGGCGCCAGCTCCTTGGCCAGGTGCTTGCCCAGGGCTTCGAGGGCGGCATTGAGGGTGGTCTTGAGCACTTGTCCGGGGACCATTTTGCGTGACAGCAAACCTGAGGTCAGGCCGATGCTGCCTTGAGCCGCCAGATGGGGCAGCGCCGCCTGGACCGCGCGCCACACGCCCCAGAACTTCACCTCGAACGCCCGCTGGGCATCCAGCAGATCGGTGTCGGCCAGGGGCTTGGCGGTGATCGCCGGACCGGCACTGATCACCAGATGGTCAAAGGCGCCCACGGCGCTGAACAGATCACCGAGGCTGGCGGCGTCGGTGATGTCCACGGCGAGGCTGCGGGCCGACGCCGATGCCGGTAACTGCGCCTGCTGCCGTTGCAAGGCTTCGAGGCTGCGCCCGGCGAGCACCACCTTGGCCCCGCGTGCGGCCGCCTGACGGGCCACGGCAGCACCGATGCCGCTGCCGGCGCCAATCACCACCACGGTCTTGTGCTGCAAGCTTGGATTGGAAAGAGTCATTGCGATCACCTGGGTCATGTAAAGGTGATTGCATCTTCACAGCTTGCCAATCGAGGAAAAATCCCGCTAAAACGCAAAGATCTTTAAAGGATTTTTACTAATGAGCTCAATCCTCGACCTGGAAATTTTCGTGCGCACGGCCGATTCCGGGAGCATTTCCGCCGCCGCCCGCTCCCTGGGCATGACGGCCGCTGCGGCCAGCATCGCCCTCAAGCGCCTGGAAACCCGCCTGGGCAGCCGCCTGCTGGCGCGCTCCACCCGCAGCATGCGCCTGACCGAAGAGGGGCGCCGCTACCTGGAAAGCGTGCGTCTGGCCCTGGCCAACCTGGAGGACGGTGAACAGGCGCTCAAGCAGCAGAGCCAGGGCCTGGCCGGTGTGCTGCAACTGTCGGCGCCCTCGGATTTCGGACGCAACGCGCTGCTGCCCTGGCTTGACGAATTCAAGGCCGAGCACCCGCAACTGCGCCTGCAACTGCGGCTCAACGATCGCCATGCCGACCTGTTCCGCGACACCGTGGATGTGGCCCTGCGCTTTGGCGTGCCGGCGGACTCGAGCCTGGTGGCCCTGCCGATCCTCCCCGAACATCGTCGCCTGGTGTGCGCTAGCCCGGCTTACCTGGCCCGTTGCGGCACCCCGCAGTCCCCCGAAGACCTGTCGCACCACAGTGCCCTGCTCTACCTGCGTAACGGCCAGCCCTATGACAGCTGGCGCTTCAGCCGTGGCGACGAGACGCGCGAGGTGCCCGTGCGCGGCGACTACCTGTGCGACGACGGCGAAGTGGCCCGGCGCTGGGCCCTGGCCGGCCACGGCATCGTCTACAAGGCCCGGCTGGACGTGGCCGAGGACATTCGCGCCGGGCGCCTGGTGCCGCTGCTCGGCGACTGGCAAGGGGAACTGGCGCCGTTCAATCTGCTGTGTCCACATCGCCTGCAGGTTTCCGAGCGGGTGCGCCTGCTGCACAGCTTTGTGTTGCAGCGCTGTCGGGCGCTGTGCCCCTGACCAGCACCGGCCCGGGGCAACTGGCCGCTGCGCGGTTCGCCGGCAAGCCGGCTCCTGCGCAAAGTCCTTGCAGGCGATCTCACGGACCTCTTTGCCGAAAAGCCGGCCCCGGCGAGGAGGCGCCATTCAGGCATTGCGCTAGCCCGGCGTTGTGGTATTTGATGATCGCCCCCCATGGCCGGAGATGCCCCGGCCACCCTTCTAGCACAAGGATTTCGCCCATGAGCTATCGCACCCTCGGCCACTCCGGTCTCAAGGTTTCCAGCCTGACCCTGGGCACCATGATGTTCGGCGAGCAGACCAGCACCGAAGACTCGCTGCGCATCATCGACAAGGCTTGGGACCAGGGGATCAACTTCATCGACACCGCGGACGTCTACACCCAGGGCCGCTCCGAGGAAATCGTCGGTGAAGCCATCGCCCGCCACCGCCATGAGTGGGTGCTGGCGTCCAAGGTGGGGTTCGGCCCGGTGGACGGCCTGCCCAACCGCAGCGGCCTGAGCCGCAAGCACATCTTCAACGGCATCGAGGCCAGCCTGACCCGCCTGGGCACCGATTACCTGGACATCTACTACCTGCACCGCGAGGACCACAACACCCCGCTGGAGGTGAGCCTCTCGGCCATCGGCGACCTGCTGCGCCAGGGCAAAATCCGCTACTGGGGCCTGTCCAACTACCGCGGCTGGCGGATTGCCGAGGCCATTCGCGTGGCCGACCAGTTGGGTGTGGACCGCCCGGTCATCAGCCAGCCGCTGTACAACATCGTCAACCGCCAGGCCGAGGCCGAGCAGATCACCGCGGCCAAGGCCTATGGCCTCGGCGTGGTGCCTTACAGCCCCCTGGCCCGTGGCGTGCTCAGCGGCAAGTACGCGCCGGACGTGGCCCCGGACAGCGGCAGCCGCGCCGGACGCCAGGACAAGCGCATCCTGGAAACCGAGTGGCGGGTGGAATCCCTGCGCATCGCCCAGCAGATCCAGGCATACACCCAGGGCCGCGGGGTCGGCATCGTCGAGTTCGCCATCGCCTGGGTGCTGAACAACCAGGCAGTGAGTTCGGCGATTGTCGGCCCGCGCACCGAAGCCCAGTGGGACGCTTACACCCGGGCCCTTCAGGTGAAGATCAGCCCTGAGGACGAAGCCTTCATCGACGCCCTGGTGACCCCGGGGCACGCCTCGACCCCGGGCTTCAACGATGTGAGTCATTTCGTCTCCGGTCGTTTTCCGCACCTGGGCTGAACGCTGCCGGTGGCGGCGCAAAGGCGCGCGCCACCGGCCTTGGGCTCAGCAGGCTCGGCGGCACTGTGGCCATAAACGAGAAAAAATCCCGCCGCGATGGCGCAATCAGAGCAAAAAACTCGCGCCTGACCCTCTATATTCCCCCTCGCTTCTCCCCCCTATTTCTATGTGTCCCGAGCGTTCGGGTATTACGAGGACAGTGTGTCTAAAGGAATTGCGTTATCGGTCCTGGCGTCGGTGCTGTTTGCCGTCATGTATTTCTACACCTCCCTGCTGACGCCCCTGACCGGGGTGGAGATTTTCGGCTGGCGGATGCTGCTGACCCTGCCCTGCATGACCCTGTTCATGATCTTCAGCGGCGAGTGGCACCGGGTCGGCCAAGTGCTGCGTCAGGTGGCAAGCAAACCGCTGCTGAGCTTGGTGCTGCTGCTGTCGTCGGCCCTGGTGGGGGTGCAGCTCTGGCTGTTCATGTGGGCGCCACTCAACGGCTACAGCCTGGATGTGTCACTGGGGTACTTCCTGCTGCCGCTGACCATGGTCCTGACCGGACGCATCGTGTATGGCGAGCGTCTGTCGCGCCTGCAGAAAGTGGCCACGCTGCTGGCCTGCCTCGGGGTGCTCAACGAGCTGTATCAAGTGGGCAGTTTTTCCTGGGCGACCCTGGTGGTGGCCGTGGGCTACCCGGTGTATTTCGTCCTGCGGCGTCGCCTGGGCACCGATCATCTGGGTGGCCTGTGGCTGGACATGGCGCTATTGATCCCGGTGGCACTGTGGTTTGTGCAAGGCGGCGAACAGGGATTTGCCGTGGTGGACAGCCATCCCGGCCTATACCTGCTGATTCCTCTGCTGGGGGTGATCAGCGCCTCGGCGCTGGCGTGCTACGTCATCGCCAGTCGCTTGCTGGCCTTCAGCCTGTTCGGCCTGCTCAGTTATGTAGAGCCGGTGTTGCTGCTGTTTGTCGCCCTGCTGCTCGGGGAAAGCATCAAGGCCGGGGAATGGCTGACATACATCCCGGTCTGGCTGGCGGTGCTGGTGCTGGTGCTCGAAGGGGTCAGGCACCTGCTGCGCCAGCGCCGCAACTGATCGACGCGCCCGGATGGGCCTGGGCAGGCCAGGTTCGGGCGCCGCTGGGGATCAGGGCTTGATCTGCTTGAGCTCATTGAGCAGGGCCAACAAGGCTTGCATCTTGTCCTCGCCAAATTGCTGCTGGATTTTCTGGTAGTTGATTTCCATGTCGCCGCTCATGGACTCGAAACAGGCCTGGCCCTTATCGGTCAGGGTGATGAACAGGCGGCGCTGGTCTTCCGGGGATTTGCGGCGGCTGACGTACTCGTCACGCTCCAGGCGGGTCAGCACGCCGGTCATGCTCGGCGGCAGGATGCAGGCCATCTTTGCCAGTTGGTGGCTCTCCAGCTCACCGTTCTGGCGCAGGATGCGGATGACCCGCCATTGCTGCTCGGTCAAGTCGTGCTGGTTCAGCGAGGGGCGGAAAAAGGCCATGGCGGCCTCACGGGCCTGCAACAGGGTCAAGGTCAGGGACGGTCTGGGTGTGTTCATCGAGGCATCGGTCAAGGGCTGGGAAACAAAGGCGGAAACATTAACACATTCACTATCGCCAACCGACAGGCAATATAAAGCCCGATCAGGCAAGACCTGATCGGGCTCTGTGTTCAAGCCTGCCGAGGGTTACTCGGTGGCCAGTACCCCACGACGCACCTGGTCGCGTTCGATCGATTCGAACAGTGCCTTGAAGTTGCCCTCGCCGAAACCATCGTCGCCTTTACGCTGGATGAATTCGAAGAATACCGGCCCCATCAGGGTTTCCGAGAAGATCTGCAGCAGCAGGCGCTTGTCGCCAGCTTCCGAAGAGCCGTCCAGCAGGATGCCGCGGGACTGCAACTCGTTGACCGGCTCGCCGTGGTTCGGCAGGCGGCCTTCGAGCATCTCGTAGTAGGTTTCCGGCGGCGCGGTCATGAAGCGCATGCCGATCTTCTTCAGCGCGTCCCAGGTCTTCACCAAATCGTCGGTGAGGAAGGCCACGTGCTGGATGCCCTCGCCGTTGAACTGCATCAGGAACTCTTCGATCTGCCCGGCGCCCTTGGACGATTCCTCGTTCAGCGGGATGCGGATCATGCCATCCGGAGCGGTCATGGCCTTGGAGGTCAGGCCGGTGTATTCGCCCTTGATGTCGAAGTAACGGATCTCGCGGAAGTTGAACAGCTTCTCGTAGAAGCCGGCCCAATAGGCCATGCGCCCGCGATACACGTTGTGGGTCAGGTGGTCGATGATCTTCAGGCCGGCACCCGGTGGGTTGCGGTCCACGCCTTCGAGGAACACGAAGTCGATGTCATAGATCGAGCTGCCTTCACCGAAACGGTCGATCAGGTACAACGGCGCGCCGCCGATGCCCTTGATTGCCGGCAGGTTCAACTCCATCGGCCCGGTTTCAATGTGGATCGGCTGGGCGCCCAGTTCCAGGGCGCGCTTGTAGGCCTTTTGCGAATCCTTGACCCGGAACGCCATGCCGCATACCGACGGGCCGTGTTCAGCGGCGAAGTACGAGGCGACGCTGTGGGGTTCGTTGTTGAGGATCAGGTTGATCGCACCCTGGCGGTACAGATGCACGTCTTTTGAACGATGGGTCGCGACTTTGGTGAAACCCATGATCTCGAAGATCGGTTCGAGGGTATTGGGGGTAGGCGATGCGAATTCGATGAATTCAAAGCCCATCAGGCCCATTGGGTTTTCGAAGATATCTGCCATGGTTGGCGCCTCATCATATTTTTAGAATTAACGGATCGTTAGTTGCTATCAATGCTGAGGAAAGAAGGCGGTGCGCAGGAGATGCCCCGCACGCTGCGGGCGAGGAAGTCACCGTAGATCAGTTGAAACCCGAGAATCTTCATTTCGACCCTGTCTTACAGGCTGGGGGACGAGGCTTCTGCTGCCAGAAGACTTTATTATTGTATGCGTAACCGGATTCTACACAGCGTAAAAGCCTTTGTCCGCATTCTCTATAAAATCGCCTTTTTCGCCTGGCCCGCAAGGGGTTTGTTGCACTGGTAGATGCCGCCGAGAATCAACACCCCGCCCAATCCCATCACCAGGCTCAGTTGCTCTCCCAGCAACAGTGCGCCCAGCAGCACTGCCGTCAGCGGGTTGAGGGCAATGAACACTCCGGAGCGGGTGGCACCAATGCGTCGCAGGCCGTCGTAGTACCAGATGTAGGCCAGCGCGGACCCCAGGACGCCCAGGTACAGCAGGCTCAAGCCCTGGCTCAGGTCCAGGCGGGCAATGGCGTGCAGGTCGAACTCGCCCCGGGCCAGGGTTGCAACCCACAGCATCAGGGTTCCCATCAGGATCGAATAGGTAACGGTCTGCAACGGGCCAAGGTGCTGATTGAGGCCTTTGGAAAACAGCGAGTACACCCCCCAACCCAGGACGCAGCCGAGTATCAGCAGGTCGCCATACCAGCCCCCTGCCCCGGCAGCCAGGGCCGAAGGATCGCGACTGCAGATCACCAGGGCCGCGCCACTCAGGCACGACAGGATGCCCAACAACTTGCGCCGGCTCAGGCGCTCCTTGAACAGTGCCCAGGACGCCAGGGCAATCACCGCAGGATTGAGCGCCACGATCAAGGACGCCCGCGAGGCGTTGACCTGTTGCAAGCCGAGGAAGAAGCACAGGTTGTAGAAGAAGATGCCGAAGAACCCCAGGAGCGCCAGTTGGCCGAGCTGCTTGAGGCTGGGTCGGGCCAGGGCAATGCGCGCCACCGCCATGAAGCCAAGCAGGGCCAGGCTGGCGAGCAAGAAGCGCAGACTGGCAGCCAGCCAGGGCGAAAGCCCACCGGCCAGGTAACGCCCGGCGACGAAGGTGCCGCCCCAGATCATGGTCACTGCCGCCAGTTTGCAATAGACCGCCAGGTCCCCGTGATCGGCCGCCAGGGGGCCGCTAATACCGCTTTCATTCATGTTCATGCTGCTCGGTGGCTGTGGATTTGTGCTGTGAGATCATTCTTTGTCTAATAGCCCATCATCGTAAAATGAGCTTTTACTCATGACCCTGACCCAATTGGAGATCTTCTCCCGGGTGGCCGAACTGGCGGGTTTTACCAGCGCCGCCACGCGCCTGGGCATCACCCAGTCGGCCGTGTCCCACGCCATCAAGTCCCTGGAACAGGAACTGGGGGTCGAACTGTTCCGCCGCCATCAGGCCCAAGTCGAACTCACCGATATTGGTGGCCAACTGTTGCTGCGGGCCCGGGCCATGCTGGGGCTGGCGGCGGCCTTGGAACAGGAGGCCGCCGATGCTCGGGGCATGAAGCGCGGCACCTTGCGCATCGGCTCCTTTGGCCCCACTTCCTCCATGCGCCTGTTGCCATCCATCCTCGAGGAGTACCGGCGCGAGCATCCGGGAATCGAGGTGCATATCGACGAGGGGCCGGATCGCCAGGTGCTGCAATGGCTGGAGGAGCGACGGGTCGACGTGGGCTTCGTGGTGTTGCCCGAGGAGCGTTTCGACACCTTCGCCCTGATCGAGGACCAGTTGATGGCGCTGATTCCCGCAGGCCATGCCCTGGCCCGGGAGCAAGAGATCCGCCTCGAACAGCTGTGTCACGATCCCTTCGTGCTGACCGAAGCCGGCTCGGCCGAGCTGGTTACGCGCTTGTTCATCGGCGCCGGCCTGAGCCCCAACATCCGCTACCGCAGTTCGCAACTGCTCAGCACCCTGGAAACCGTGGCCCGGGGTGAAGCCTTGAGCATTCTGGCCGAGCTGTCCTTGCCCCCGACTGCGGACGCCCGCTATGGGAGCAAGCCTCTGTCGCCGCCGGTGCGGCGCCAAGTGGGGATCGCCGTGCTCGATCGGCGCCAGGCATCGCCGGCGACACTGGCCTTCATCCAGCATGCGCAACGTCTGTATCGTCATCCAAAGCCGTCTATCCTGCGATGATCCAGACAACGTCAGGAGGCTGCCGCCCCCGCTGCGGCAGCCAGACGCTGGCCCGCCCCTCCTCCGCCACAGGTTCGATCCATGCCCCTGACCGCCAAAGGTCCGCTCAAGCGTTCTACCCGCAGACTCTGGACAGTGTTGGCGATTGTGCTTCCCATCGGACTGGGGGCCGTCATTTTCTACGCCCAGGCCGAACGAGCGCTGGTGCGCAGCAGCCTGGAAACCGCCGAGGAAGCCATCCGCCAGTTCGACCTGATGCTGGACAACACCGATATTGCCGCCAGGGCCCTGCTGCCCCAGGCAGGCCTGGAGTGCGACGAGGTGCGGCAACTGGCCCTGAGGGACCAAGTGACTCGCCGACCATTCGTGCGCTCGACCAACCTGGTGTGGCGCAACAACAACTATTGCAGTTCATTGCTGGGCAGCTATTCGGTGCCCCTCGATCCCCGGGATTACGTTGACGGCCGGCTCTGGCTCATGAGTGGCAATCCCGTCACCCCCAACACCGCGCTGCTGGTCTACCGCTTGAGTGAGGGCGAGCGCTCGGCCCTGGCGACCATCGACGGTTATCACCTGACCAACGCCCTGCGCCTGATCAGCCGCTTCGCCCATTTGCGGCTGCAGGTGGGCGAGCATTGGCTGTCCAGTGATGGCGGGGTCCACGACGGCGCACCGCCACTGGCAGCAGTGGCCCCCCAGCATCTGAGTTCATCGCGTTATCCCTACAGCGTCAGTACAGGATTTCCCGAGGGGGACATCTGGAAATACATGAAAAGCCAGTACCCGGCGTTGTTCAGCCTGCTGGTCTTTCTCGGTGCCGGCGCTGGTGTCCTGGCCCACTGGTTACAGAAGCGCTCCGCCTCTCCCAGCCATGAATTGCGCCGGGCACTGGAAGCCCGGGAGTTCATTCCATACTTTCAGCCGGTGGTGCGCGGTGACACGCTGCAATGGGCCGGCATTGAAGTGCTGATGCGCTGGCAACATCCGCGAGAGGGACTCGTGCGTCCGGACCTGTTCATCCCTTTCGCCGAACATTCGGGGCTGATCGTGCCCATGACCCGTTCGCTGATGCAGCAGACGATGCAGGTGCTGGCTCCCCACGCCGCCGGCTTCACCGATGGTTTTCATATCGGCATCAACATCACTGCCAGTCACTGCCATGACTTGCAGTTGCTGGAGGACTGCCGGGAGTTTCTCGCCGCCTTCCCTCCCGGCAAGGTGATCCTGGTGCTGGAGTTGACCGAACGCGAACTGATCGTGCCCACGGCCACCACCCAGCAGCTGTTTGCCGCTCTGCATGAACTCGGGGTAATGATCGCCATCGACGACTTCGGCACCGGGCATTCCAGCCTGGGTTATCTGCGTCAGTTCAATGTCGATTACTTGAAGATCGATCAAAGCTTTGTCGCCATGATCGGTGCCGACGCACTGTCGCTGCATATACTCGACAGCATTATTCAACTCTCGGCCAAACTCGATCTGGGCATCGTCGCCGAAGGTATTGAAACTGCCGAGCAGCGGGATTACCTGGCGGCTCAAGGCGTGGATTTCCTGCAGGGTTATTTATTTGGGCGCCCCATGCCCAGTGCAGAATTTGTTGCGGCCCTGGCGCGCCATTAAATAGCCATGTCAGAACATTAAGTGCTCGACTACGGTAACTCGGGATACGCACCAATTTGATTCAATTGGCAAATACAGGCTTGAACAAGAACAACCTGATTTACTCTCGCGCCATTAACTACTACAATTTTTCCCGCCTGTACAAGATTCACAGGTAGGCCACTTAATCGAGCCTTAACCGGCTTATGGCTTATAGCTTTGTTTGTGGTTTGTATCAGCCAAAATAGACTATTGGAGTGAAGATATTGTCCAGACTTGCTGAATTTCGTGCTGCAGAAAAAGCACTTCAAGAACAGCTCGCGCAGCTTGAATCCCTGAAGAACGACGCCGGCCTCAAAAAGGAAATCGAGTTCGAAGAGAAACTTCAGGCCCTGATGAAATCCTACGACAAGAGTTTGCGTGACATCATCGCAATCCTTGATCCCAACCTGGGCAAAAGCGGCCTGCCACAAGCCAACGCCCCTAAACAGCGCCGCGCACGCGTGGTGAAGGTCTATCAGAACCCGCACACCGGTGAACTGATTGAAACCAAGGGCGGCAATCATCGCGGCCTGAAAGCCTGGAAAGAACAGTACGGTGCTGCCACTGTGGATTCCTGGCTGCGCGCTTGAACAAAGCCGCCACCTGAAAAAGGCCCTGCATATGCAGGGCCTTTTACATTGATAAGAATATTCTTATTACGACTTGAATCTAAGGGAAGATCCAGCCCAACTGATGGCAATCAGCCATCCCGCGATAGGCCTTGCTATAAAGCCAGACCCCAAAGCAACTACTCGCTTAATGCCTTTCTCGAAAACGAACTCGCTACACGCGAAAAGCAAACCGACTGTTTCAGATTTTTCCTTAAAGTTTGAGGCTATTTCGTACAGCCAGTATCTGATCCTGACTATCGGCATAAGCCGCCGCCTGACCGGCGTATGAAAGTACATAAGCCTTATCCTCATCCAGTGCCGCCACCAGTGTTTGCGACAACACATGTCGCCCATTCTGGGTAATGGTACAAGTGGTCTCCAGAGCGTCCAGACGACTCAACTGCGCAGCATGAATCTTGTTACAGACACTCTGATATCCACTGCGGGCAAAGTCCTTCTGCACTGACTTGCGCATCTCTAGCAATACCCCTTGAAGATTGACTACATGCCCACGTTCCACCTGGGTCATGGTCAACTCCATGACCAGTTGCGGATTGCCCGCGGCATCGTTCTTCACCGCCCGCTGCCGGGAAACCTGGGCAGCCTGATCCGCCTCCTGGACCGGCACTGGCTCCACAGTCCAGCCCTCGGGCCAGGCCACCTCCGGTTGCGCCTGGACAACGCCCGCAAACATCAACAGCAAAACGGCCACAGCCTGGGTTCTAAGCGACTCGATCATGGATTGGCACACTAAAGAAACTGGCCTTGAAGTCTGAGCCCGGCGCCAGGAATGGGCAATAGATCAGGAGCTTTGGGTTTGGCGCCATCCTGTCCAGTTGCGTATCATTGCCCGCTTCCAAGGATGTCCGAACCATTGCCAGACAAGGACTTCCCCGCCCTCGCGGGCAGCCTTTGCCGCACTTTCTTCTGGAGGGCCCATGAGCCTCAACGAACTCAACACTTTCCCTGGCGTGACCGCCCAACCGGACGCAGCCACTGCTCGTTTCGTCTTCAACCACACCATGCTGCGGGTCAAGGACATCACTCGCTCCCTGGACTTCTACACTCGGGTCCTGGGCTTTTCCCTGGTGGAAAAACGTGATTTCCCCGAAGCCGAATTCAGCCTGTACTTCCTCGCACTGGTGGACAAGGCACAGATTCCGGCCGACGCTGCCGCCCGTACCGAATGGATGAAGTCGATCCCCGGAATTCTCGAACTGACCCACAACCACGGCACCGAGAACGATCCGGATTTCGCCTACCACAACGGCAACACCGACCCGCGTGGCTTCGGCCATATCTGCATCTCGGTGCCGGATATTGTCGCCGCCTGCGAACGTTTCGAGACCCTGGGCTGCGACTTCCAGAAGCGCCTGAATGACGGCCGTATGAAGAGCCTGGCCTTCATCAAGGACCCGGATGGCTACTGGGTCGAGATCATTCAGCCAGCGCCGCTGTAACCCGGCGCAGGTGCAGAGCTGGCCTGCGTAGGAACTGGATTGCCAGCGAACGCATCCGCAAGGACTGCGCCAGGCCCAACAACCTCTTCACTGGCAAACCGGCGCCGACCCAGGCAGCCATAAAAAAACCCCATGAGCCAGGCTCATGGGGTTTTGTTTGTTCAGCGGCCGATCAAGCCGGTGCTGATGTGCGGATCAAGTGATCGAATGCACTGAGGGAAGCCTTGGCGCCCTCGCCCACCGCAATCACGATCTGCTTGTAGGGCACTGTGGTCACGTCTCCGGCAGCAAATACGCCGGGCAGCGAAGTCTCGCCACGGGCATCGACGATGATCTCGCCACGAGGCGACAGTTCTACCGAGCCCTTGAGCCAGTCGGTGTTGGGCAACAGGCCGATCTGCACAAAGATGCCTTCCAGGTCCACCGTGTGGAATTCACCCGAATCGCGATCCTTGTAGGCCAGGCCGGTGACCTTCTGCCCATCACCCTTCACTTCACTGGTCAGGGCACTGGTGATGACCTTGACGTTGGGCAGGCTGTACAGCTTGCGCTGCAACACGGCGTCGGCCCGCAGCTTGCTGTCGAACTCCAGCAAGGTGACGTGGCTGACGATACCCGCCAGGTCGATAGCCGCTTCGACGCCGGAGTTACCGCCACCAATCACCGCCACCCGTTTGCCTTTGAACAGCGGACCATCGCAGTGCGGGCAGAAACACACGCCCTTGGCCTTGTACTCCTGCTCACCCGGCACACCCATTTCACGCCAGCGGGCACCTGTCGCCAGGATCACCGACTTGGCCTTCAGGCTTGCGCCGCTTTCAAACTGAATCTCATGCAGGCCGCCCACTTCCTTGGCCGGCACCAGGGCACTGGCTCGCTGCAGGTTCATGATGTCGACGTCGTATTGCTTGACGTGCTCTTCCAGTGCCGCGGCCAGTTTTGGCCCTTCGGTCTCTTTCACCGAAACAAAGTTCTCGATGGCCATGGTATCCAGTACCTGGCCGCCGAAGCGCTCGGCCGCGACCCCGGTACGAATGCCTTTACGAGCGGCGTAGATGGCTGCCGAAGCACCGGCTGGACCGCCGCCGACCACCAGCACATCAAAGGCCTCTTTGGCGTTGAGCTTCTGCGCTTGCTTCTCTACCGCACCGCTGTCGAGCTTGGCGAGGATCTCTTCCAACCCCATGCGGCCCTGGCCGAAGTTCACGCCATTGAGGTAGACACTGGGCACCGCCATGACCTTGCGCTCATCGACTTCGGCCTGGAACAGCGCGCCGTCGATCGCCACATGACGGATGTTCGGGTTGAGCACCGCCATCAGGTTCAAGGCCTGGACCACGTCCGGGCAGTTCTGACAGGACAGCGAGAAGTAGGTTTCGAAGTTGAACTCGCCTTTGAGCGAGCGAACCTGCTCGATCACTTCAGCACTGGCTTTCGACGGATGGCCGCCCACTTGCAGCAGGGCCAGCACCAGGGAAGTGAATTCGTGGCCCATGGGAATGCCGGCGAAACGCAGGCTGATATCGCCTCCTGGGCGATTCAACGTGAACGACGGCTTGCGCCCATCGGTACCGTTGTCGAGCAACGTAATCTGGTTGGAAAGACTGACAATGTCTTTGAGTAACGCGAGCATTTCCTGGGATTTCGCACCGTCGTCGAGGGAGGCGACGATCTCGATCGGCTGGGTGACCCGTTCCAGGTATGACTTCAACTGAGCTTTAAGATTGGCGTCCAACATACGGGCGATTTCCATGTTCTGAATAAAGAGATGGTTCGGTAAAAAAAAACGCCCGAGCGAATCTCGCCCGGGCGTTTTGGGGGCGGTGCAGCTGACTTAAGTGCGGATCACCGCCCTTGGGTAATGCATGGACTTAGATCTTGCCAACCAGGTCCAGGGACGGAGCCAGAGTGGCCTCGCCTTCTTTCCACTTGGCTGGGCAGACTTCGCCTGGGTGAGCGGCAACGTACTGAGCGGCCTTGATCTTGCGCAGCAGCTCGGAAGCGTCACGGCCTACGCCGCCATCGTTGATTTCAACGATCTTGATCTGGCCTTCCGGGTTGATCACGAAGGTGCCGCGGTCAGCCAGACCGGCTTCTTCGATCAGCACGTCGAAGTTGCGGGAGATGGCCAGGGTCGGGTCACCGATCATGGTGTACTGGATCTTGCCGATGGCTGGCGAAGTGTTGTGCCAGGCAGCGTGAGCAAAGTGGGTGTCGGTGGAAACGCTGTAGATCTCAACGCCCAGCTTCTGGAATTCGGCGTAGTTGTCGGCCAGGTCTTCCAGCTCGGTTGGGCAAACGAAGGTGAAGTCAGCCGGGTAGAAGAACACGACAGACCATTTGCCTTTCAGATCAGCGTCCGACACTTCGACGAATGCGCCGTTTTTGAATGCGGTAGCTTTGAACGGTTTAACTTGGCTGTTGATGATAGGCATCGTTGACTCTCCATCAGTGGTTGAAAACATTGGGTGAAAACTTGATGGGGAGAATCCTAACCAATGACTTGCCGCTTGGCTCATTGGCAAACCTGATGCTATCGATTGGCTTTGACTATCAGCCGACAGTATTAATAGAAGAAACCTTTGACTACCGACGGACCGGCTGCGGGTCAATCAACGCCATGCCCATGAACGGGCTGGCCTCCACGTAGCGCATGGCGGACTTCAGGTCCTTCCAGCCCACATAGCTCATCAGGGACTTCAGGTCCCACCCGCTGCGATGGGCCCAGGTGGCAAAACCACGGCGCAACGAATGGCTGGTGTAATGCTCGGCATCAATGCCGGCGCGCTCCAGGGCCTGGCGCAGCAATGGAATCACGCTATTGGCGTGCAACCCCTGTTCGCTCAGGTGACCCCAGCGGTCGATGCTGCGAAACACCGGACCGCGCACCAGTGCGGCGCTGTTGATCCAGTCGACATAGGCCTGCACCGGGCATAAGCGCTGCAGCGCCGGCGTGTGAAAAGTGCGCCCCAGGTTGTCGCGATCACCCTTGCTGCGCGGCAGATAGAGGCTGATGCCGGAACCGGCCACAGCCTGCACATGCTCGATCTGCAAGCGGCACAGTTCGTCACTGCGAAAACCCCGCCAGAACCCCAGCAGGATCAGCGCCCGGTCGCGGCGTGCTCGCAACAGGTCGGCCTGACGGCCTTCGGCGGCAGCGGCTGCGCCCTCCTCGTCAAGCCAGCCAATCACCTGCTCCAGGTGTCGTAACTGCAAGGGCTCGGCTTGTTTCTCACGCACTGGATGCAATGCACGAATGCCCTTGAACACTTGGCGTACCACTGGCGCCTTGGTCGGATCGGCAAAGCCCTGGCTGTTGTGCCATTGAGCCAGGGCAGAAAGGCGCAACTTCAGGGTGTTGATCGACAACTCCCCGGCGTAGGCCGCGAGATAACGGGCCACGCTCTCCGCCGTCGTCGGCAGGAACCCGCCCCACTGCACCTCGAAATGCTCAATCGCTGCCCGATAACTGCGACGGGTGTTATCGCGGGTAGCGGCTTGCAGGTAACGATCCAGTTCACTCATGACAATTCAACCCCGGCAGATGTACGGCCATAAAAGACAAAGAAGCGCCGCATGCCCCGTGACACTGGGTAATACTACAATATCCCAGGTCATATTTTCTCTATCTAGCAGCTTCATCCATCTGTACAATCACTATCAATTACATACCATGTATCACAGTATCAAATCGTTGGAGGAGCCATGGCTCGCGGAGGCATAAACAAGGCGGTGGTGAAGAAAGCGCGTCAGGCGATTCTTGCCCGCGGCGAACACCCCAGCATCGATGCAGTACGCATAGAAATGGGCAATACCGGTTCGAAAACCACCATCCACCGCTATTTGAAGGAGCTGGATGACGGCACCAGCCGCCGAGATGCGGGCCCGATGCCGCTGGATGAAGAGTTGAGCGAACTGGTGGGACGACTGGCTCAACGCCTGCAGGAGCAGGCCCAGGAACCTCTGGAACAGGCCCTCGCCCACTCCGAACAACAGAAGCAGGCCTTCGAGCAGCAATTGGAGCAAGCGCGGCAGACCCAAGAGCAACTGCAACAGCAGCTACAGATCCAGGCCAGCGCCCTGGCCGGGGAAAGTGCCGCCCTGCAAGACACCCGCTCCATGCTGCAGAGCGAACAGACCCGCAACGCCGAACTCAATCAGGCCTTGAAGGATTGCCATCTGCGCCTGGAAGACAAGGAGCAACAGATCCGCTCCCTGGAAGAAAAGCACCTGCATGCCCGGGACGCCCTGGAGCACTATCGCGCCGCCAGCAAGGAACAACGCGAACAGGAACAGCGTCGCCACGAAGGCCAGATCCAACAGGTGCAAATGGAGCTGCGCCAGGCTCAGCAGAGCGCACTGGTACGCCAGGACGAAATCACCCAACTGCATCGTGACAATGAACGTCTGCTCAGCGAGCAGCGAGTCACCCACAAGGAGCTTAAGCTGGCCCAGGACGCCGCGAGCAAGAGCACCGTATCGCAGGCACTGCTCAGCGAGCAGCTGGCGCGCCAGGACAGCGCCGTCACCCTGCTCCAGGAACGCTTGCGCGTAGCCTCGGAGGAGATTCAGGCACTCAAGGAAAGAGCCGACAACCAGGCTCGATTGAGCAAGGAGATGGAGTTGCGCGCCGCCAAGGCCGAGGCCGGCCTTGAGGCGCTGCGCCTGGCTGCGGCAACCAAGGCGCAGCCAGACACGCCTGCAGACGCGTGATCAGTCCGCGACAGGGGTACGCAGGGTAACGAACTCTTCGGCAGCCGTCGGATGCACGCCGATGGTTTCGTCGAAGTCGCGCTTGGTGGCTCCCGCCTTCAGGGCAATCGCCAGGCCCTGGACGATTTCCCCGGCATCAGGTCCAACCATGTGGCACCCCAGCACCCTGTCGCTCTCGGCATCCACCACCAGCTTCATCAGGGTGCGCTCCTGGCAGTCAGTCAGGGTCAGCTTCATCGGCCGGAAACGGCTTTCGAAGATCTGCACCTTGTGCCCCGCCTCGCGCGCCTGCTCTTCGGTCAAGCCAACAGTGCCGATATTCGGCAAGCTGAAGACCGCCGTCGGAATCATCCGATAATCCACCGGGCGATACTGTTCCGGCTTGAACAGACGCCGAGCCACAGCCATGCCTTCGGCCAAGGCCACAGGTGTCAGTTGCACGCGACCAATTACATCGCCAATGGCCAGGATCGACGGCTCGCTGCTCTGGTACTGGTCGTCGACCTCGATAAAGCCGCGCTTATCGAGTTTGACACCGGTATTCTCCAGCCCCAGGTTGTCGAGCATCGGCCGACGCCCAGTGGCGTAGAACACGCAATCTGTTGCTAGCTTGCGACCGTCCTTGAGGGTGACCTCCAGACTGCCATCGGCCTGCTTGTCGATGCGTTCGATATCCGCATTGAATTGCAGCCCCAGGCCGCGCTTGGTCAGCTCTTCCTGCAAGTGCTTGCGCACCGCGCCATCAAAGCCACGCAGGAACAGATCACCGCGATACAGCAACTGGGTATCGGCACCCAGGCCGTGGAAGATCCCGGCAAACTCCACCGCAATGTAACCACCGCCCACCACCAGGACACGCTTTGGCAAAGCCTTGAGGAAAAACGCCTCATTGGAACTGATGGCATGCTCGCGGCCGGGAATATCCGGAATCTGCGGCCAGCCGCCTGTGGCAATCAGGATGTGCCTGGCACTGTAGCGCTGCCCATTGACCTCCACCTGATGAGGGTCGATCAACTTGGCATGGCCTTCGTGCAGGGTCACGCCACTGTTGACCAGCAGATTACGGTAGATGCCATTAAGGCGATTGATTTCGCGATCCTTGTTGGCGATCAGGGTCGCCCAATCAAAGTTCGCCTCGCCCAGTGACCAGCCAAAACCCGAGGCCTGCTCGAAGTCTTCGGCGAAGTGGGCTCCGTACACCAGGAGTTTTTTGGGTACGCAGCCGACGTTGACACAGGTACCGCCCAGATAGCGGCTCTCGGCCACCGCGACTTTCGCCCCGAAACCCGCAGCAAAGCGTGCGCAACGTACACCGCCGGAACCGGCACCAATTACATAAAGATCAAAATCGTAGGCCATTTCACTCTCCCAGGCAGGCTGACAGCATAACCGCAGATGGCGATCGGGTCAGCGCCTGGCTTTACATAAGGGCGGGCAATGAAAAAGCCACCCGAAGGTGGCTTTTTCCGACAACCCCGCGAGGCGACTATCAGTACGCCTTGCCGGTCTTGTAGAAGTTCTCGAAGCAGAAGTTGGTCGCGTCGATGTAACCCTCGGCGCCACCGCAGTCAAAACGCGTGCCCTTGAACTTGTAGGCCATTACACAACCGTTCTGCGCCTGCTTCATCAGGGCGTCGGTGATCTGGATTTCACCCCCCTTGCCCGGCTCGGTCTGCTCGATCAGATCGAAGATGTCCGGCGTCAGGATGTAACGACCGATGATCGCCAGGTTCGACGGAGCGTCTTCCGGCTTTGGCTTCTCGACCATGCTGTGAACGCGATAAATGTCGTCGCGAATCATCTCGCCGGCGATCACGCCGTACTTGTTGGTTTCCTGCGGGTCGACTTCCTGGATGGCCACGATCGAGCAGCGGAACTGCTTGTACAGCTTGACCATCTGGGTCAGTACGCCGTCGCCTTCAAGATTGACGCACAGGTCGTCCGCCAGTACCACGGCGAAGGGTTCATCACCGATCAGCGGGCGACCGGTCAGAATCGCGTGGCCCAGGCCTTTCATTTCGGTCTGGCGAGTGTAGGAGAACGAGCACTCATCCAGCAGTTTGCGGATACCAACCAGGTACTTTTCCTTATCGGTGCCCTTGATCTGGTTTTCCAACTCGTAACTGATGTCGAAGTGGTCTTCGAGGGCGCGTTTGCCACGGCCGGTCACGATGGAGATTTCAGTCAGTCCAGCATCCAGCGCTTCTTCAACGCCGTACTGGATCAGTGGCTTGTTCACCACCGGCAGCATTTCTTTAGGCATGGCTTTAGTCGCTGGCAGGAAGCGAGTACCGTAACCGGCTGCTGGGAACAAGCATTTCTTGATCATATGAGTCCTTAAAAAGGCTGTGCGTACGAGTTTCGGCGCAGTCTAATCAGGCCGCGTGCACCTTACAATGCCCCGCGCTGGCTAACCGCTGCCATCATAGAGAAATAAAGCGCCAGATAGTTCCGCAGCATCCTCCAGATAGCGCACGGCGTAAACCTTCATCACCTCACAGGGCTTGTAAACCGCCGCCTGGAGCCTTGGCCAGCCAGATCGAGTGCTTCCCATGCGAGCCCGCAAAGGCACAGACAATTGCATTGTCCACGCAACACTGATGGCACCGTCGACGGCGGCGAAATAACCCTTGGATTCCCGACACAAGAGCTGCCATATCCAGATGCGGCACTTTTCGGCAATGCCTGCGGACTAAGGTGATGCGCTGTACCGAAATGGCCATTAGCTATAGCATCGCCACATCGATACCCGCCTATCAATAC
This sequence comes from Pseudomonas sp. B21-059, assembly GCF_026016285.1. Lineage (NCBI taxonomy): Bacteria > Pseudomonadati > Pseudomonadota > Gammaproteobacteria > Pseudomonadales > Pseudomonadaceae > Pseudomonas > Pseudomonas sp. B21-059. The sequence goes on from NZ_CP087201.1 coordinate 3,894,376, forward strand.
ATCCCCATCCCAGACGACGAAATCCCCCCATGAACAGACTTCTCGCAGTCACCGCTGTACTGGCTCTGACCGGATGCGCCACGGCTTCCAACACCTATCTGACCAATGGCGAACAAGGCCTGAGCATCGACTGCTCCGGGGAAGCCGGCTCCTGGGCCAGCTGCTATGAAAAAGCCGAAGCGTCCTGCGCCGGCACGGGCTATCAGATCGTCAGCACCGAAGGCACACCCGCCCCCAAGGAAAGCGACAAGACCCTGGGAGTCGACGTTGGCAACTACAAAAGCCGCAGCGTGGTAGTCGTCTGCAAGTAGCGGGCAAGCACCCCACTACATGTGAATCTCGGCAAACTTGATGCCCAGGCCGCGAATGGTTTCGATCAGATCGTCAAGACGGGAAAAGGATTCCACCTCGTCGCTCTCATCCACCAGAAAGTAGCTGCGTCCGGCACTCTTCTTGAAAAACACAATCCATTCCCCGGAGTTGGCCGGGTTCTGAATCACATGAGTGGCAGAGATCAAGCCCTCTGCATGCTTTTCCCTGACGTGTTCCCGCTTCATGCTTTCTCCCAAAAAGACGATGCCGCCAAGGCTTGAACCCGGGCGGCATCGTTGACGATAGGAGATAGTTTATCGGATGCCCTGGCCTATCAGCACGCCCTCTACTGTCTGACCGTACAAATTTACCCCGTCATTGGCGTGAAACTTGATTCGGGTCTTCTCGATGGAGCCCTCCACCAGACGCGGGTCCTGGGGCCGCTCGTGGCTGTTGACGAAGGCCGCCACATCCCAGGCCTGCTGGTCGCTCAGGCTGCCGCCCTTGCCTAGGGGCATGTTGTGCTTGATAAAGGACGCCGCCGTATTGATCCGATGCATCCCCGCGCCCCAGTTGTAGGAATCCTTGCCCCAGAGCGGCGGCATCACATAGTCCGCACCAGCCTTCTGGCCCTGACCTTGCTCGCCATGGCAGACCGCGCATTGCGCCTGATACACCGCCGCGCCCTGCTTCAGGTCATAGCCCTTGGCAGGCTGGGCCACATCCGGATACCCCCTTCCAGGCAGCTCCACGCCCAGGGGCGCCTTGCTCGCCAGCCAGTACGCATAGACCGACAGCGCAGTAATCTCCGGACTGTCCGCCGCCGGCGGCTTGCCACCATTCATGCTGAACTGGAAGCAGCCCTGCAAGCGTTCGGCAAAGGTGTTCACCTTGTCGTTCTTCTTGCGGTAGGCGGGATACATCGGATAGGCGCCCCAAAGCGGCGCGGAGTTGGCCAGGCGGCCCTGGTCAAGGTGACAGTTGCTGCAATTGAGCCCGTTGCCCACGTACTGCGGCGCCAGGCGCTTGGTGTCGACAAACAAGGCATGACCTTCGCGCACCAGCTTGCCGTAGGCATTGTCCGGTAACTCGCTCTCGGCCGGCGGCTGGAAGTACTGGGTATGAGCGGAAGCGTTTGGCGCCGGTATCTGCGACTGATCCTCCATGGCGATGGAGGCGGCCTGAACTTGAACGGCAAGCAACGCCATCAACGGCCCGGCAATCAATAGTTTCATGGCCGCGCCTCCTGAGGTTGCAAGCTGGCAAAGTAGTCCGCCACTGCGGTGACTTCTTCGGCACTCAAGGACTTGGCGACATGCCCCATCAGGTCATTGGGGTCGTTGTGCCGACTGCCATCGCGCCAGGCATTGAGTTGCGCCACCAGGTAGCCTGCCGGCTGTCCGGCCAGGGGCGGAAAAGCCACACCGACACCGACACCGCCAGGCCCGTGACAACTGACGCATTCGGGAACCTGCCGCTCCCAGGCGCCCCGCAAGGCCAGGCGCTCACCGACACCGCTGGCGGCCTGGCTACGGCCGATCGCTTGGGTTTTCGGCCCGGGCATGGCTGCGAGGGTACCGGTCACGGCGGTGATTTCATCTTCGCTCAACGCCTCGGCCAGAGGCTGCATGACCGGACTGCTGCGTGCACCGCTGCGAAAGTCGTGCAACTGCTTGGCCAGATAGCCCGCCGGCAAGCCGGCAAGACGCGGGAACCCGGCGGGGGCCAGGCCCATCGCGTCCGCTCCATGACAGGCCAGACAAGCTGTTGCCCCTGGCTGGGTGCCGCCTTGGGTGAAGACTTTCTGCCCATCCACGGCGTGGGCAGATTGTGCAATCAGTAGCATCAGGCCACTCAATAGCATTCGATCCAGTGGGATCATATGGACTCCATTATTCTAGTTATATGCTTAGACCCAGCGGGCATAAGCACACAAATAGTAGGGCAATCGATCCATAGCGACAATGCGAAATTGGTGCGGGTATCTGATGCTGCTCACGAGAGCCGTTTCGGGCCCTGGCGCGGCCCTGGGCTTGGGGTCAGCCGGAGATGCAGGCCTCCCCCGCCTTGCGCACATCCTGTGGCCGCAGGGGGTTGTTGGACATTTGCTCGTGCAGCTTGATGCTGCTGCCGCCGGAACGCTCATCGATGTAGAACACCGCCGCCGGAGCCGCCGACAGGCTCTGCGGGACGATCACCCGGTAACCTTCCTTGCGCGGCTCAACCTGCAGTGCGCCACGGCTGCCGGAAAGTTTCCCGGACAGGCAATTGGCGTACTCCTGGGGCTTCTTGCCAGAGATGACACTCAGGGTCGGCGGCGTCTGGTTGATATCCGAGACGGAGGCACAACCGCTGATGGCCATGGCCAGAACCCACACCCAGCGCTTCATATAAAATCTCCAATAAAAATCCATCCGACAGCACAGGCGCTGCTTTTCTCCAGAGGCACGGCTTTATCGCCGATAAAAATCCAAATAACTGTTTTAAATTGTCAAAGCCCGAGGCCGGGGCCGAATAATAACCCTTTGGGCCTGATAAACTGCGCCATCGCCCACGCCAACGTTTTGTTTTTGTAGATATAGCCCTTCTGGAGGCGCCCATGAAATTCATCCACCAGCGCGAGCACCTGAACGAAGACGATATCGTCGTCATCGAATGCTCCCAGGTCTGCAACATTCGCCTGATGAGCGACGCCAACTTCCGCAGCTTCAAGAATGGCGGTCGTCACACCTATCACGGCGGAGCCTTCGACAAGTTCCCCGCCAAGATCACCGCCCCCAGCACCGGCTTCTGGAACATCACCATCGACACCGTCAACCGGCGCCCCATCAGCGTGACCCGCAAGCCGAACCTGACTCACTCGATCCGCATCATTCGTCGCTCCAGCTCGAAACTGCGCTAAGCCCCAACCTCCTCGCTACAACAGGTAACCCCGTGCCTCAGACCACCAAATACGTCATCAAATACAAGCTCAATGGTGAGCGCCGCTTCGAATTTGCCCAGCTTGAAAACGGTACCCAGGAAGAGGCCCGGGCCGCCCTGGAAGCCCTGCATGGCCAGTCTGACGACGTCATCAGCGACGTCAGTGTCAGCAAGGCCTTGTAGGCCGTCTTTGCCCAAGACCGATTCAAGCGCAAGCAGCGGAGTGTGCATGGGGTGCCTGAGCCCCAGACTGGAGGAAATCTCTTGCACCCAGGACACTCCCGCCATGCCTGTTTCCTCGCTCCAGGATCGCCTGCGACAACTGGACTGGGCCCGTATTGAGCAGGCCCTCGACGAGGACGGCTGCGCCCGCCTCGAAGGCCTGCTGACGGCCGGCCAATGCCAGTCCCTCAGGGACCTGTACAAACACCCTGCGCTGTTTCGCTCGAAAGTGATAATGGCCCGCCATGGATTCGGCCGTGGCCAGTACCAGTACTTCCGTTACCCCTTGCCGGAGCCGGTTGCCGAGTTGCGCCAGCAGCTGTATCCGTATCTGGTGGACCAGGCCAATCGTTGGAACCAGAGCCTGAATATCGACATCCGCTACCCGGCAGAACATTCGGCATTCATCCAGCGTTGCCAGAGCGCGGGACAACAGCGCCCCACTGCGCTGTTGCTGCAGTACGGCCCCGAGGACTACAACTGCCTGCATCAGGATCTGTATGGCGAGCACGTATTTCCCTTGCAAGCGGCCTTCCTCCTGTCCCAGCCTGGAACGGAGTTCACCGGCGGCGAACTGGTACTCACCGAGCAGCGTCCGCGTATGCAGTCACGGCCACAGGTCATTGGTCTGAAGCAAGGTGATGGGGTGATATTCGCCGTGCATCATCGGCCGGTAAAAGGTTCCCGCGGGTACTATCGAGTCACCCTGCGCCATGGTGTCAGTCGCGTGCACAGCGGCCAGCGCCACACCCTTGGAGTGATTTTTCACGATGCCTTGTAGCCATGAGCCGCCCGGCAACCTCGGGCTTTTCGATGAAAGCGATCTGCAACAGCCGGCACGCATCGAGGTGCTTGGCCCCCAGTCACGCGTCCTGCGCGGCTTCGCCCTGCCGCGGATCGAAGGGCTACTGCCACAACTTGAGGAAGTGCTGGCCGCGGCGCCGTTTCGCCACATGATCACACCCGGCGGCTTTACCATGTCCGTCGGCTTGAGCAGTTGCGGTCAGTTGGGCTGGACCAGCGACAGCAACGGCTATCGCTACAGCCCCATTGATCCGCAAAGCCTGCGTCCCTGGCCGGCAATGCCCGAGGTGTTCCGCCAGTTGGCGCAGACGGCAGCCGAAACCGCCGGCTTCAAAGGCTTCAACCCCGACTCGTGCCTGATCAACTGCTACCGGCCCGGCGCGAAGATGTCCCTGCACCAGGACAAGAACGAACGCGACTTCAGCGCCCCCATCGTCTCCCTGTCCCTGGGTCTGCCGGCAATGTTCCTTTTCGGCGGCCAGCAGCGCAAAGACAAAAGCCAGCGGGTGCCATTGCTGCACGGCGATGTGGTGGTCTGGGGCGGCGTCGATCGCCTGCGCTATCACGGGGTGCTGCCCCTCAAGGACGGCAGCCATCCCCTGCTCGGCCAGCAACGGATCAACCTGACCTTTCGCCGTGCCGGTTAAGAGGTAGAGTTCAACCGCAAGCCCCGGAGTGCCGATCAGGCACCGGGCCGTTAATCTGGCCGCCACTCCGCGCCGAGCACCGACCATGAATGCCCTGACACGCAAACAACAGATTGAACAGGACCCACGCTGGCAAGCCGTGCTCAAACGCGACGCCCGCGCCGATGCGACGTTCGTCTATGCCGTCCGGACCACCGGGGTGTACTGCCGCCCCAGCAGCCTGTCGCGCCTGCCAAAGGCGGAAAACGTCGAGTTCTTCGACAGCGCCCAAGAGGCCGAGGCGGCGGGTTATCGCCCGAGCAAGCGTCAGGCCAGCGACCAGACCCAGGTCGCCGCGCACCATGCGGCACTGGTGGCCGCGGCTTGTCGGCAGATCGAGGCCGCCGAGTCGGCCCCCAGCCTGGAGCAACTGGCGCAGCATGCGGGCGTCAGCAGCTACCACTTTCACCGGGTATTCAAGGCCGCCACCGGACTTACACCGCGGGGCTACGCCAATGCGCAACGCTCGCGCAAAGTCCGCAGCCATCTGCAAAGCGGGCACACGGTGACCACCGCCCTGTACGACGCCGGCTTCAACTCCAACAGCCGTTTCTATGAAGCTGCAGATCAGTTGCTGGGCATGAAACCCAGTGACTACCGCGCCGGCGGGCCCAACACCGATATCCGCTTCGCCGTGGGCCAGTGCTCCCTGGGCGCGATCCTGGTGGCCCAGAGTCACCGGGGCGTCTGCGCCATCCTCCTCGGGGACGACCCCACCCCGTTGGTGGAGGAACTGCAGGACAAGTTTCCCCGCGCCAACCTGATCGGTGCCGACGCAGATTTCGAACGCCTGGTCGCCCAGGTCGTGGGCTTTGTCGAGGCGCCGGCCATCGGCCTGGACCTGCCCCTGGACCTGCGCGGCACCGCCTTCCAGGAACGAGTGTGGCAGGCCCTGCAAAGCATTCCCGTCGGCAGCACCGCCAGCTACGCCGAGATCGCCCAGCGCATCGGTGCCCCCAAGGCCATGCGCGCAGTGGCCCAGGCCTGCGCGGCCAACACCCTGGCGGTGGCGATCCCCTGCCACCGGGTGGTGCGTAGCGACGGCAATCTTTCCGGCTACCGCTGGGGCGTGGAGCGCAAGCGTCAGTTGCTGGAGCGCGAAACGCTGTCCGAGGCCTGAGTCCCGATGGAGATCGCCAGCGAATCGGCGCTGGTATAGACCTCAAAGTCCGTGGCAAATGCCCGATCTTGAGCGCCCCCGGGAAAAGTCAGCTGGCCGAGGACGCCCCTCTCCTGCTAAAAACCACCGGCTGCCTCGTCCAATCCTGCCGCCGGAGAATCATGCACATGAGCCAATGGACCGATAGTCGCCTCCTCGATCTGCTGGGCATCGACCTGCCCATCATTCAAGCCCCCATGGCGGGCGCCAACGACTCCGCCATGGTGATTGCCGTGTCCCGGGCTGGCGGTCTGGGCTCGTTGCCATGCGCCATGCTCACCCCGGAACAGATCCGCCAGGAAGTGCAGGTCATTCGCTCGGCCACTCGGCAGCCGCTGAACCTGAACTTCTTCTGCCATCAGGCACAGGCCGTGGACAGCGCGCAGGAGAGCCGCTGGAAGAACGCCCTGCAACCCTACTACCGGGAACTGGGCGCCGACTTCGATGCACCGACGCCGGTCAGCAATCGGGCGCCCTTCGACGAAGCGGGTTGCCAGTTGGTGGAAGAGCTGCGGCCCGAGGTGGTGAGTTTTCACTTCGGATTGCCGGAGCCGGCGCTGCTGGCCCGGGTCAAGGCCACCGGGGCCAGGGTGCTCTCTTCGGCCAGCACCGTGGACGAAGCCCTATGGCTCGAAGCGCGTGGCTGCGACGCGGTGATTGCCATGGGCTACGAAGCCGGTGGCCACCGGGCAATCTTCCTCAGCGACGACCTCAACACCCAGGTGGGCACCATGGCCTTGGTGCCGCAGATCGTCGATGCACTGAAGGTACCGGTGCTCGCCGCCGGTGGCATCGGCGACGCCCGGGGCATTGTCGCGGCCCTGGCTCTGGGCGCGTCGGCGGTCCAGCTGGGCACTGCCTACCTGTTCACTCCGGAAGCCAACATCAGCGCCGCCCATCACCGGGCGCTGCGCACCGCCAAGGAAAGCCAGACCGCACTGACCAACCTGTTCACCGGCCGCCCCGCTAGAGGCATCGTTAACCGGGTGATGCGCGAAATCGGCCCCATCAGTTCCCTGGCGCCAGCGTTTCCCCGCGCCGGCGGAGCCTTGCTGCCGCTGAAGGCCAAGGACGATGCCGACTTCGCCAATCTCTGGTCCGGCCAGGCCCTGCGCCTGGGCGTGGAGCTGCCAGCCTACGAGCTGACCCTGCGCCTGGCCGAACAGGCCCTGGTGCAGCTCAAGCGGCGCTGACCGTCCGGCGCCGCGACCACGGTCGCGGTGCTGGTTACCGCACCGGTTAATGTGCCGGTTGCAGCCCTTTGCCAGCGAGGCCTGCGGCACAGTTCCGCTGATCGAGAATTCGCTATATATTTCGCTATACAGCGACACTCGCTGCCCTGGGTGCAGATTCCCTCCGAGCATTCGCTGCCCAACGCGCCCTTCTCTCCAATGGAGCTGTTCGATGAACCTTCGTGCTTCAGGTTTTGCCCCGACTTGCCTCGCTAGCCTGCTCGCCCTCTTCGCCTTCGGCTCGGCCCAGGCCGCTGAAGTCCAGGTGGCGGTCGCTGCCAACTTCACCGCACCGATCCAGGCCATCGCCGCCGACTTCGAAAAAGACACGGGCCACAAGCTGGTGGCCGCCTACGGTGCCACCGGGCAGTTCTACGCCCAGATCAAGAACGGCGCGCCTTTCGAGGTCTTCCTCTCTGCCGACGACAGCACCCCGCAGAAGCTCGAAAGCGAGGGCGATATCGTCAAGGGCTCGCGCTTCACCTACGCCATCGGCACCCTGGCCCTGTGGTCGGCCAAGGACGGCTACGTCGACAGCCAAGGCCAGGTACTCAAGGACAATCAGTACCAGCACCTGTCCATTGCCAACCCCAAGGCGGCGCCTTACGGCCTGGCCGCGACCCAGGTGCTGGCCAAGCTGGGCCTGACCGACAAGGTCAAGGCCAAGATCGTCGAGGGCCAGAACATCACCCAGGCCTATCAGTTCGTCTCCACCGGCAACGCCGAACTGGGCTTTGTCGCCTTGTCGCAGATCTATAAAGACGGCAAAGTCACCAGCGGCTCAGCCTGGATAGTCCCGGCCCAGATGCATGATCCGATCAAGCAGGATGCGGTGATCCTCAACAAGGGCAAGGACAACCCGGCCGCCAAGGCGCTGGTTGACTACCTCAAGGGACCCAAAGCCGCCGCCGTCATCAAATCCTACGGTTATCAACTGTAAATGAGCCTTTCGAGTGCCGATTTTTCCGCCATCTGGCTGACCCTTAAACTGGCGTCCCTGACGACCCTCATCCTGCTGGTCATCGGTACTCCGATTGCGTTGTGGCTGTCGCGCACCCGCTCCTGGTTGCGCGGGCCGATCGGCGCCGTGGTGGCACTGCCCCTGGTATTGCCACCTACGGTGATAGGTTTCTATCTGCTGCTGGCCCTCGGGCCCAACGGCTTCTTCGGCCAGTTCACCCAGTCCCTGGGGCTGGGCACCCTGACCTTCAGTTTCAGCGGCCTGGTGCTGGGCTCGGTGATCTATTCCATGCCCTTTGTGGTGCAACCGCTGCAAAACGCCTTTTCTGCCATTGGCAGCCGCCCTCTGGAAGTGGCCGCCACCCTGCGCGCCAATCCCTGGGACACTTTCTTCTCGGTGATCCTGCCCCTGGCCCGGCCGGGCTTCATCACCGCCTCGATTCTCGGCTTTGCCCACACCGTCGGCGAGTTCGGCGTGGTGCTGATGATCGGCGGCAACATCCCTGACAAGACCCGGGTGGTCTCGGTGCAGATCTACGATCACGTCGAGGCCATGGAATACGCCCAGGCCCACTGGCTGGCCGGAGCCATGCTGGTGTTCTCGTTCCTGGTGCTGCTGGCGCTGTACTCCAGCCGCAAGACCCGTGCTGGCTGGAGCTGAGTCGATGAGCATTCACGTCAAGCTGAACCTGGACTACCACGACTTTGCCCTGGACCTCGACCTGCAACTGCCGGGGCGCGGCGTCACCGCGCTCTATGGCCATTCGGGCTCGGGCAAGACCACTTGCCTGCGCTGCATTGCCGGCCTGGAAAAGGCCGGACGTGGGCGGATCCAGATCAACGATGAAATCTGGCAGGACAGCCAGCGCAAGCTGTTCGTCCCGCCCCACAAGCGCTCCTTGGGTTATGTATTCCAGGAGGCCAGCCTGTTTCCCCACCTGTCGGTCCAGGCCAACCTGGAGTTCGGCCTGCGCCGCATTCCCCGGCAGCAGCGCCGGGTGGACATGGCCCAGGCCACCGAGTTGCTGGGCATCGGCCACCTGCTCCAGCGCCACCCGCAGAACCTCTCGGGCGGCGAACGCCAGCGCATCGGCATCGCTCGAGCCCTGCTCACCAGCCCACGGCTGCTGCTGATGGACGAACCCCTGGCGGCCCTGGACTCGAAACGCAAAGGTGAAATCCTGCCCTATCTGGAGCGGCTGCACGACGAGCTGGATATCCCGGTGCTGTACGTCAGCCACTCCCAGGATGAAGTGGCGCGGCTGGCCGACCATATCGTGCTGCTCAGCGACGGCCGCGCCCTGGCCAGCGGTCCCATCGGGCAAACCCTGGCACGACTGGATCTGCCCCTGGCTCTGGGGGATGACGCCGGGGTCGTGGTGGAAGGCCGGGTCAGCGACTATGACGCGACCTACCAACTGCTGACCCTGCAACTGCCCGACAGTCAATTACAGGTGCGCGTGGCCCACCAGCCTCTGGCGCTGGGCAAATCCCTGCGCTTCAAGGTCCAGGCCCGGGACGTCAGCCTGAGCCTGCAGGCCAGCGAACACAGCAGCATTCTCAATCGCCTGCCGGTGACCGTCAGCGACGAGATTCCCGCAGATAACGCCGCCCACGTCCTGGTACGCCTGGACGCGGCCGGCACCCCGCTGCTGGCCCGCATCACCCGCTACTCCCGGGATCAGCTCGACCTGCACCCCGGCCAACAACTCTGGGCGCAGATCAAGGCGGTGGCGGTACTGGCATGACACCGGGCAAGCCAGCCCTCTGGCATGCGCGCCGAACCGGCACCGATCGCCTGAGCTTCACGTTGAAACGCGCCTGGGTATAAAAAAGAGGTCATTACACTAGAACGAGTTCGATTACTTCATCGTAGTTGCCCGGGACTCTCGATCCATCGAGCAACTACGACAAATGACGACACTGTTTCAGAGGGAAATAGTTCAGGTAGTAAATTCAACCACTCCGCCGTTCAAGTGATACATGGCACCGACTATTTTTATTTTCCCTTCTTTTTCCAACTGGCTCAGTATGGAACTTTCCTGGCGAATTTCATTGATGGTGTTCTGCACGTTGGTCTTGGCCACTGCATCCACAAACTCATCGTTCTTACTGCTGCGTTCTCCAGCGTACTTAGTTGCACCGATGGCCGGTTTGATCTTGTTCAGCAGCCCGGTCAGGCTACCCAATTCGACATTGTCGATAGCACCTTTGATGGCGCCACATGCGGTATGCCCCATCACCAGAATGACTTTGGCCCCGGCGGCCGCACAGGCGAACTCCAGACTGCCGATCAGGTCACTGTTGGCGACATTCCCGGCGATACGGGCATTGAAGGTATCGCCAATCCCGGCATCCAGAATGATCTCCGCCGGCGCCCGTGAATCAATGCAACTGAGGATCACCGCCGCCGGAAACTGCCCACTCGCACTGGCTCTTTTCTGTGCCAGATAGTCGTGTTGATCCATTTTTCCGTTGCGAAAGCGCAGGTTGCCTTCCTTCATACCGGCAATGACTTGATCCGGCGTCATGTTATCGCGCTCTTCCTTGCTCAAGGACGCGGCATAGGAAAAACTTGATATACCCAGCCCCGCCCCTGTGACAATACTGACAGCAGTCAAACCCAGCGCTGTTTTCAACACCGTACGTCTACTACTGGACGAGCATTCTTCACAATTATTAGTAACGTTGTTTTGCATGTCAGTTACCTCGAACAATAAATTCCGGGGATTCACCACCTGAATTAAAGTTCGCACCTCAAACTTAGTCAACCCAACAAAACCCGAACAACCCAAAGATCAAAAAACTGCAATTAAAACAATAACAACAAAGAATAAAAAAACTTTCACATTGATAATTCCCAGTCTCGCTCCAGGGCTGAGGAGCCTTCTGCGGGACCTGAAGCAAACGGCGCAATCCATATGAAAGTTCCCGTCGGCGAATCAGCGGGCTTGTCAGCCAGATAATTCCGCGGTTAGGCTACGCACCTTCTTTCCCGTCCCTGGACGATTGCCGACGTGAACAACTAAGCCTTCCCAAAATGTCTTCGCAATGAGCCCTGCAAGTGCTCATTGGCCTGCTAACACATTTTCCGGAGGTGCTGATGACTCACGTCACCCGGCTGCCTGCGCTGGTCTCACTGAACCAGCTGACTTATCAATTCGCCAATGGCGAAACCTTGCTCGATGCCCTGACCCTCAGCTTCGATCGCCTGCCCACGGCCATAGTCGGGCGGAATGGCATGGGTAAATCCCTGTTGCTGCGCCTGATCGCCGGAGAACTGCAGCCCTCTTCCGGCAGCCTCAATTGCGCCGCCAGCCTCGCCTATGTCCCCCAGGACCCGCTGCCTGCTCCGCAGCAGACGGTGGCCCAAGTCGCAGGCGTCGCTGAAACCCTGCGGGCCCTGCAGCGCCTGGCAGCCGGTAACGCCGACCCGGAGGACCTGCTGCGGGTGGATGACCGCTGGGACCTGGCCGAGCGCCTGCGTCAGGCTCTGGATGAGGCCGGCTTGCAACACCTGGAACCGGATCATCCGGCAGCGAACCTGAGCGGCGGGCAACTGGCCCGAGTGGTGCTGGTCGGTGCTCTGCTCAGCGACGCCGAGCTGCTGTTGCTCGACGAGCCCAGCAACCACCTGGACCGTGCCGGACGCCGCTGGCTGATGGAGCAACTGCGCCACTGGCGCGGCGGCTTGATCCTGGTCAGCCATGACCGCCAGCTGCTGATGCAGGTACAACGCATCGTTGAGCTCAGTCCCCAGGGAGCCCAGGTCTACGGCGGCAACTACGCGCTGTACCAGGCTCAGCGTCAGGCCCATGACGATGCCGCCCAGGCGGCACTGGAACACGCCCGCACCCAGCGCAGCCGTGAACACAAGCGTCTGCAACGCGAGCACGACACCATCCAGCGCCACGCCGCTACATCGCGTAAATACGCCAAGACCGCCAACATCTCCAGCTTCGAGCGAGCCAAGATACTGGGCGCCGCCCGGGACATCATGGGCCAGGTGCGTCACAACCATCAGGGGCACAAGAGCGCCCTTGATGAGCAAGTACGCAGTGCCTATGCCCGGGTTGCCGCGCAACAACCGACCCTGCTGACCCTGCCCGATACCACCCTGCAGGCAGGCCAGCCAGTGCTCAACCTGCAGCAGGCGCAATTGCCCTGGCTAGACCGCCGGTCGCCGGCGTCCTGTCTCACCTGCAACGTCAGCGGACCGGCGCGCATTGCCCTGGTCGGCCCCAACGGTTGTGGTAAATCCACATTGCTGAAGATGCTCGCCGGTCAATTGCAACCCCTGAGCGGCGACTGCCGGGTGACGGTGAACAGCGCCTATTTGGACCAGCACCTGCTGCAACTGGCCCCCGGCACCTCATTGCTGGAGCAACTGGCCAAGGCCGCTACACCACTGGAGGAAAGTGCCTTGCGCACCTGCCTGGCACGCCTGCAACTGGATGCTCGGCGGGTGCAGCAACCCTGCGCCCTGTTGAGCGGCGGAGAGCGACTGAAAGCGGCGTTGGCGCTGGCATTGTGGGGGGGCAGCCCGGCGCGCTTGCTGCTGCTCGACGAGCCAACCAATCACCTGGACCTGGAATCGGTACAGGCCTTTGAACAAGCCCTGCGGGACTACCCCGGGGCACTGGTAGTGGCGTCCCACGATCAGGACTTCCTCCAGGCCCTGGCACCGACCCATGAGCTGCAATGGTCCCCACGGGGCTGGGAGTTACTGGAGCGTCGCCAATAACACAGTGCCTTACCGCAAAAAACCGCGGACAGGCGCGTGCCCATGCTAGGTTCACGTCCTCTTATCCATAGACAAGGAGCGTCACGCCATGCAGTTCGGCTACACCATCATCTATGTGCCCAAGGTCGAAGATTCCCTGGCCTTCGCCGATCACGACCTGGCAGAACTGAACTTCAAGGCCGGCCACGTCGCCGCCCATTCCTCGCCGCAACCCCTGGGCATGGAACTGGGACTGGTGACCGACGACGTCCATGCAGCCCATGCCCGAGCCCTGGAACAGGGCGCACAGGAACTTGCGGCCCCCAGCAGCAAACCCTGGGGGCAGACGGTGTCCTACGTGCGTTGTCCGGATGGCACCCTGGTGGAGCTCTGCACCCCAGTGGGTGCTTGAGTCCAGGGAGGACGGGAGGAAGTCGGGCAGCAGGAAGTCGGGCAGAACGTTACTTGAGCTTGACGGCGGTCCCGGTGGCAAACACCACCACCATGCCGCCACGCCCTGAAGGCATGCTGATCTCGAAATCCACGCCGACCACTGCGTCGGCGTTGAACTGACGGGCCCGCTCCTTGATTTCACTGGTGGCCTGGATCCGCGCTTCCTTCAAGGCGCGCTCCAAGGTCTGAGAGCGACCACCAAAGAAGTCGCGCATGCCGGCAAAGAGATCGCGGACCACGTTGATACCCTGGACGGATTCAGCACTGACGATATCCAGATACGCGGCAATTTCCCGACCTTCGATATGGGCGGTGGTGGTGACAATCATGTATTTCTCCCTTGAACAGACATTCCGTCCCGAATTCCCGGGACATTAAGGCTGGCGATGGTATCAGAGCGACGGTGAGGGTCGGTCATGGGCAACAATGGCGTCGCCACACACAACAGCCCCGCTCTGGAGCGGGGCTTGGGATCAGGGCTTCAAGGGCCGTTCTTCGTCCAGTTCCGACAGGCTCTTGCCATCGTCCGGGTGTTTCCAGGTTTGCGGTGGCGGCTCCTTGTGTTCGACCTGGTACTGCGCCGCCTCGTCACTGCGCTCCTGCTCATAAGGGCGTTGCTGTTGTGTTGCCATGCCCACCTCTCTTCCTGAAGGGATTTTTAACTCGCCATTTCAGGTTAGAACAGATCCGGCAACGGCTCGTTTTTGCCGACAAAACACACCCTGAGCAAGATGAAACTTCTTTCACCCAGACGCTAACTCCGTCTGCGTATAGTTGCTTCGCTCATTCAAGCAACTACAGTTCGCCCGCGCGCTCGCGCGGGCTTTTTTTTGCCTCAAGCCCCTCTGCGGGGGAGCTGTTACTGCGGATCAATCTCCTGGCAGTCCTTGAGCAGTTGCTGCTCCTTGGCGGTGTGATCTGCCTCCAGGAACGACAACACGCCCAGCTTGCCCTTGGTGTGCCAGCGAAAGCTGTTCTGTTCGTCGTCTGCCACATACAGCGCGCCGGAAGCCGAGCGAGCAATGTGCATGGGAATCAATTGGTCCTTGTAGTAGAGCGTGGCAAACGAGGTGCCATTGTCGATATTCAGATAGGCCGCATCGATGCGGACATTACCCTCGCACTGATAGCGCGCCACCTGGCTCTGATAGGTCGGCTCAGGGGCGGGCGCCTGCGCCTGGGCAGCCTCGGTCAAAATCGGCAGGGCCGAAGCCAGAGCTGCGGCGCAGAGCGTTGCGAGACGAGTTTTCACGGTATTTCCCCCGATTGGTCAAAGATGCCCCATGGGACTGGTGACAGCGATTTTAGTTCATGCCCGAGAGGCTTCACCCTGCGCTGCGAACCGTTCCAGGACAGCGGCTTGATCATGATGCGCACCCGGTGCCGTAACTGGCCTAGCTCGATCCCATCGCGGGTACGAGCCTCAACATAGCCACAGGCTCTCCAGAAGCCCTCGGCCCGCACGTTCGCGAACACCACGCTCAGGCGCAGCCAGCGCGCGCCCATTCCGGCCGCCCAGTCTTCAAGCTCGCGATGCAGCTGCCGGGCAATGCCCCGGCCCCGCAGCGAACTGGCCACCATGAACAGACCCACGTGCCAGACCCCGGGCGCCAGCAGATCGCTGACGATACTGACCATGGCCACCAGGGCACCTGTCCCGTCGAAGTAACCGATCTTCCACTTGCGAGTGAAGGACCAGCCCTCTGGCAAGCGGTCATCGATTTCATCGCGGGCTTCGTCCGGCTGCGGTGCACAGCCGTGAACAATGTGGAAGTAGTCCGGATTCTCAACGAAGAACGCCTGCAACCGCTCGACATCCACCAAGGTGATCTCCCTGACTAACAGTCCAGTGGATGAATGAGGCAATGGTCCTTGTTGCATGGGGTAACGCTCCGAAAGGGCCACAAGACCCGAGCATGAAAAGGCGATCCTAGCGCTCCCTGTGCAACCGGGGGCATGGCTAATTTGTTGAAAAAATGTGTAAGGCACTCTGCCAGACCAAGACTCAGGCAGGCGCCAGGACTTATCATCGACGCCCCTCGCCAGCGGCTCAGCCCGGCCCCACCCAGCAGCGGATTCCAACCATGTCCACCCCTCTGTCTTCGCCGGGCTACCAGCGTTTGCTGGCCCTACAGCAACGCATCCATGACTTCACCCGGGACCAGGCAACCGAGCGCGACGACCACCCAGAAGACCTGACGGGGCCGCTGTGGGTCAGTGACTACAACTACCTGGCCCTGGCCCCGATACGTGGTGGCCTGCATCTGGAGTTTCATGGCGAGCTGTGGGAAGAGCCCTTTGCCTGGACCCTGGAATGCCTCGCCGACCAGGCAGTGGCCGACACCCTCAGTTCCCTGGCCTTTTCCGGCCCGGACCAAGGGGCAAACGGCACCCGCGAATGGGAGTTCACGCCCTTGTTGGACAGCGACGTGAACTTTCCCATTCTCAGGTCGCTGTCGGTTCGCCCCAGCGAGCCCCAGGATCACAATGCCTCGCTGATCCAGAAAGCCGGCATGCTGATGGAGGAAGCAGGAGAGAAAGCATTTTGCCCGGCAAGTATTTCCCTGGCGGCATCTAGTGCAGCCGGATCCGGGACAACGCTGAAACAGCCAAGGAACAGCAAGCGACAATCAGTGCTAGGTTTAAGCGTCGATTAATTGAGTTTCCACTTTGGGCGCAAGTTTGCAGTCTCCGCCATGACCGAAAGGAATCGTTCATGAACGCGGACTACAAACCGAAAAAAACAACCGGAAACACTGCCAAAAACCTGCTTTATCTGCTCTACAGCATCTGCAGCTACGTGATTTTTCTCCTGACCTTCCTCTACTTGATTGGTTTTCTCGGTTCGTTGTTGGTACCAAAAAACATTGACTCAGGGGTATATCGCCATGGGCTGGTTGCAACAGTTATAGATATCGCCCTTATCACCCTGTTCGCGGTCCAGCACAGCGTCATGGCCCGCGAAGGCTTCAAGAAAAAAATAACCAGGATCATTCCCGCCCCCATAGAGCGAGCGACTTATGTTCTATGCAGCAGCCTGATGCTGATCCTCTTGTTCATCCTGTGGCAACCCATCCCGGCCAAGGTATGGAGCGCTCAGTCCGAGGTGCTCAGGGCGTTGTTGAACGGCTTGTACTGGGCGGGATGGGGACTCGCATTACTGACGACGTTTCTGATCAGTCATTTGGAGTTGTTTGGTTTGAAACAGGCTTTCCGTGGTTTCTACAAAACTCAGCCCGAGCCCCTGAACTTCATTACGCCTTGTCTCTACAAAGTTGTTCGCCACCCCATGTACCTGGGTTTTCTCATCGCCTTCTGGGCAACGCCTGAGATGACTATCGGACACCTCGTGTTCGCACTGACCTGCACCGCTTACATATTCGTGGGAACCCATCTCGAAGAGAAAGACATGGCCAGAGTCTTTGGCAAGCAGTACCTGGCTTATAAACAGCAGGTTGGCATGCTGCTGCCTTCACGCAAAAAGCCCTGAGTTGCGAAGAAGGTTGAACGCTCTTGAAATCCTGATTGGGAGGACGTCTCCAACAGTCACTCCCCTCCCCCACAGGTCCTGCAAGAGAAACGCACCTGCCGTCGACATGGATCTGATATGACCAATACGCCGCTATTGAAGAGGCGCGACAGTCACATCGGCCTGCCCGCTCCGGGCCAGTGCGGCCTTGACGAATCCTTCGGCCTTCTTGCGCTTGATGAAGTCCCTGACATAGGTCGCGCCTGCTTCCCGCTGCCGCGGCACTGCCATGGCCTGACGAATAGCCGTAAACGCACCCTCCAGTACACGATAACCCGCAGTGTTTGCCGCCATCTGTTCCAGGGGTTGGCGCACGCCGGCCGCCGCATCCAGATGCTGGTGAAGATAAAGATCGATCGCACCCGCCGAGGTTTCCGCCCGTTCAAGCTGAGCATGTTTCAACGTACGCGACAGAAACAGGTCATAGGCCGCGCCTTTGCCCACTGCCAACCGCAGGCCTGGCTGGTCGAGATCCTCGACCGCCTGGAAAGGTGAATCCGCCGCCACCAGATAGGTGCCCTCAATGATGACGTATGGCTCGCTGAAGGCGATCTGCTCCTCACGCACCGGCTCGATAGCCAGAAAAGCGACATCCCAGACGCCCTCCTCCAGCGCCGCAAAGACCTTGCCGGCAGCATCGAAAGTGGCGCACTGCAAACTTACGCCGAGTTCTTCAGCCAGAGCTTCTGCCAAGGCGACCGACACACCTTGCGGCGAACCATCGCTACCTTTTTGCGCCAGGACTGGGTTGCCAAAGTTAATCGCGGCCCGCAGCACGCCTTGCGGTGCCAGGTCGTCCAGGACCGCGCGGTTGATAGCACTCATGTTTTGCTCCGTGAATGAGGTTCAGTGAAAAGCAGGACCGATTTAGCCGATACAACTACCTGATGAGCTCTGACTAGCGCGTAACTGTCAACGCACTCACACAGCAGCCACCTCAATCCTTCTGCCGTTGCGACCAACCGATAATCATAAAGACGCTCCCGGGTATCCAAAAACCGGGGTTCGAGGTTCCCATCCCTACAGCAAGCAAGGTCATGCCAACTACGAACAATGGCTGCCGGAACACATTTTCCATAACAAAAGAACCTCCTGAAAAAACCAGCCTCATTTAATCAGAAACTCTCCGTTTAAGTGCAGTCAACACCACATACCGTCTACCGCGCTCGGTTGGAGCGCCTGCCGATGTTTTCTCAAGGCAATAAAGAACCCGCTCAGGGCGGGTTCTAAGGGAGCCGCTTAAAAGCCTGCTCGGGAGTGGACAGTACCAGCTTCAGAAAGCAGGTCCGGATTCAACCGGACCTGCCAGATGACCTGCCTAAGGGCATTCACAGGTAGACGGACCAAACACCGGGCCACTGCACGGGTCCTTGGATGGGCCAAATACCGGGCACGCGGCCTGGGCAGTCAGGGAAAAACCACAAAGCAGCAGTACAGCCAACATGACTTTCTTCATTTGTAACCTCCTGGTCAGTAGACGAGCAATCCATGCCCCCCCTGTCGAGGGCACAAGCCAATATCAGGGACATTCGCAAACCGTAGGCCCTAGAACCGGTCCCGCACAGGGATCTTCCCCAGGCCCCAGTACGGCGCAATCCGCCTGCGCCGTCAGTGAGAACATCCACAACAGCAGCGAAGCCGCCAACATTTTCCTTTTCAATGTGATCTCCTTGATCGAAACAATGATAACTATCCGTGTTCGCCCCTGTAGCCAGGCCATTACCCGCTGAAGGCTCAAACACCCGTCCCTCACGCACCTACCGCCAGATCGGTCCGCGAGCACGCCAAAGGACCCGAAACAGAAAAGACCAGTCACGTCGGTTGCGCCAGTGCGGTGTATTGTCGCGCCAGAGGCGAAGCGGATCCGAAGTCATCATTCCTATCGGATAGGCTAAGACCTTGTCCAACGCGCTATCAGGAGTCCGTTTTTCACCATTGGTTTAACGAGGCACTTGCTTCAAAAGGCGCGCTTATCGTTATCGATCGCAGCCATAACCAAGTGATTGGCTCCTCTCGCTATTACGAATTCGATGAGAAGAAACGAGAAGTGACGATCGGGTACACCTTCCTGGCTCGTGATCGTTGGGGAGGCGAAACCAATAGAGAGTTGAAACATTTAATGCTGCCCCATGCATTTCAATGGGTGGACACTGTTTGGTTTCACGTTGACAGCCAGAACGTTCGCTCTCAACGCGCCATGGAAAAAATCGGCGGGCGCCTCTCCCATCGCGCCATCAGACAACTCACTGATCGCACTCAAGAGTACCTGCTCTACAAAATAGAGAAGCCGAGTCGCTTTGATTAATACAAAAGCCCGGCATTTGGCCGGGCTTTGCATTTCACATACAGGAGCATTCAGCTATGCACCACCAATACACTTCCTGTCTATTTCAAGCTCACCGCGAACCTGGACTTCTCGCAAACCAATCTCGGTTGCTCGTGAGCCCTTGACTCCAGCAGAGCACTCACCATAGATCTGTGAGCCTTGCACACCCGAGTATCTCATGCACTTGTACATGATCAGTCACTGGCAATGAAGGATGCCGCGCCCCCTTAGAGCTCTGTACCCGCGCCTCCTCTAAAAATCATCGGCTTTTTAAAATCACACCACTCATATATTGATTTAAATCGCGAAAATCATTAACCCGCCAAGAGAATGGCGATAGCTTTACACCATTCTCCCGTAAAGTTCTTGGAATCAAGTCGCCATTGGGTCGCAGTATTACTGATGAAACAATAACGCCTGGATAATCATTTAGGCGCTTTTTAAATGCGGATGTCGTTAGATCAGGCGTGGGCGGATTGCTTTTATTTGCCAATGGCCCCGTCCCCTTGATATCTGCTCCGTGACACATAGCGCATCGCTGCAGATAGAGATTTTTTCCATTGGCATTATCCGCGAAGGATAGGGATGCTTGAATCAACGACATAACCCCTAGCGAAACGATGAGCACTACTTTTGCTTTCATTTTTTATGTGGCCTTATTGGACAAACAAGATCTGAATCGCAGGAAAACCCCGGTCATACCTCTACAACACTCAACTCTCTCGAGAACATCTAGACCGAGATTATTCATTAGCAAGGTGCTTACCCCCCGAGAAGTAAACTTCAGACCAAACGGTATTTCGCTTGACATGCCCGACCACTAGCCTGATATCAGCTCGTTGATTTAACAGAACTGATCCTAATGACCGTGATTAGAAGCCCGCCATTCTCCTTCGAGACGCTCTTGCGTGCAACGATCGTCCAGAAAGGCTAATGAACAATCCCCTCTAGAACTGGCCGACGGCATCAGCAGCACGCAATTCAGTGGTGACGCGCTGCACGCCAGGAAACTGGGTGAGCTGGAAAAAGGTTAAGCCCGCACGCGCCACGCCCAGTCTGTCTCGTCCAATCGACTATAACGCTCATGGCTGGAGTAACGCCCGCAGTTGCAAAGGAACCTCAATAACTTCTCTGGTAATCGGTGAGACGCAAACGTGTGTAAGGCTAGAAGTAAATGCCATAACATCTGGTGTCAAACTGCCCTCGACTAAAAATGTGAACGAGTGAAGCCCAACACTGGAAACACTTACCTTAATTGAAAGCTCGTCATCCCAAGTGACCGGATGAAGAAACTCTAGCGAGAAGGCCCTTGCTGGAGGCAGTAAATTAAAACCTAGCAGCGTTCTTAATCCGGGACCGGACAGCCAAACTGTAAGTGCATCATGAACGGCCTCAACCACAAAGTACGAAAACCTAGGTGTATAGACAATCCCCTCCGGATCACAGTCGCCGAACAATACCTTCCTCTTGATAATCACTGAGTTCGGCACAAGATCAATCCTTAATATTGAGTGACGAAGTTATAACAACCAACTCGCAGCTGCTGTTTGCCCAAGGACACGATACCTCCCTCCCTTCTCCACTGCATAGACGGTATAGCGGCCAAGGACGAAGTCATTTCTGAAAAAAGTCGTGATGCAGCAATCCCCAGAAGCCGCGAGCATCGAGACCGTGGCCGGCTGGGTCGCCGCCGATGGACGTGTCTGGGGTAACAATGAGCATATACCGCGCTGGTGCGGCGCTACGTGACTTCAGCAAGCGTCAGCTCAAGGGAATGCTCCACTTTGAAGGTGTCGTGCGTGGCCGTCAGACTGTTAAGCAAGGAAAGACCAGGGCCCAAGCCTGTTTGTCGCCGGCGTCACGGGCATTCCAGCGCGCTTGCCACTCTTTGTCCTTTGCCAACAGGCCTTGGTTGTATGAGTCCGTCAGCGCCCAACCTGCCAGGGCAAGCAGTAGCAGCACCAGAGCGACCCCGCCAACCTTTATCGCCAGGGCGTTCATACCAGCACCTTCAGCGCCAGGTCATACAGCTCCTTGCGATCTGCAGCGCCATTTGGAATCCGCCCTGGCTGCCCGGTGTTGATGATGCTGCCAATGTCTGGAAAGCGGCCGGCGTCGGCGAGCTCGTTGAGCCCATGCTGCGCCCACCACCACGCGGCAGACTGAGCGGCCTGCTCTGGTTGCTCAAGCAGTTCGGGCTGGATTTCAAGCGGCAGGCCCAGGCCTTCACCGGCTGCGCGGTAGTTGCTGCGGCCGGTGAGTTGAATCAGCCCGCGCCCGCGGTAACGGAAACCATCGCCAGAGGCCTCCGGGCCATTGCCCATATGCCCGCCGTAAACAGCATCGCCGAAGTGCTCCGGCTTGCCGCCCAGTTCATCCGCCCGCAGCACCAACGAGCGCCACCGGCTGCCAACAGCGGAGGCCTGGCCTATCTGGCGGATACGGTCGGCGCGGTAGTTGAGGTTTTCCACAAGGTTGCACAGTTGGCCCGACTCATGACCGACCTGCGCCAGAAACGCAGCCTGACGCAGGCGGGAATCGATCTTCCAGCGGGCCATGGCGCGGTTGAGCGTAGGAACAAAAACGCCCGCGACTGGGCGGGCGCATTCGAACGCTGTAGTTACAGCTGTGGATTGAACGGGTATGGGTATTCAGCAGTGTCTATGTACGAACAAGAAGGCATGCGATCTGAAAGCAGCGACATGAACCCCTGGGGGGGGGCGTGCTGTAAACACCGTCATATGTGGTCTCCGGCGAGTTCCACATGCAGTGCACAATTGACCCTTGCTGGCCGTAGCAGCCCTCATGTACAGCACCTCTGAAGACAGTGCTACTGGTCCGTGCGTTCAGGAGCGATCAGCCCCTGCTTACGCAGGTAGACCCGCAGATCAGCCTTCGCGAATCCGCCGTTCTGCCAGAGCCCGACGAGCGTGGTGATCATCTGCAGATCAGCTGTCAGCTCCACGAACTCTTGGTTGACCTGGTAGGCGACCTTCTTGTCAGTGATGCCCATGTACGCGCAGCACCACATGAGCGCCCTGGTGTAGGCCTCGCTGGCGTTGGCCACACACCCGGCAAGGACCGAAGTCGATGCAGACTGATCGCCGCGGGCCTCGGTTGCCGTTTTGGATGACAGAGACGCCACGACCATGCGAGCACCCAACTCGATCATCATCTGGTTCTTGTCGGCCATGGCCTCCTTGACCAGCGTATTGGGCAAGGGCTGCGCATATGTAATCCGCCCGCTTGAAGGAGACGTCGTTGCTCATCGGGCGTATCCCATTTTGATAGAGGTGACGATCGCTTTGATCGGATAACGCTTGGCAATGAAGTAGCCAGCAGCATCGTTCATGTGGTCGTGCCCCTTCTTCGGATCTTTGTCAGGCTCGCCCTTGTCGTTGTAGGTCTGCCGCTCGAGGCAGAGAGTGAGCTGAGGGCACTGGTCGATATTGACCATCAAGCCGGCACAGCGAATCAGGTGCCCGCTCTTGAGCGTGATCAGCATGCCCGACTCGTTCGGCTTGTACTCACGCCACTCACGGGGGATAGCCTGCTTGAGCCGACGCCAGAAGACCCGGCGAGCCTGTTTCTGTGTTGGGGCGGCGTACCATATTTCATCCTCGACGCTTTCGCCCCACTCCGCAGCCAGGCGGGCCGCGCGGCGCATCTCTGCCTTGCCGAGGAAGGTCTTACCAAATCGGCGACCACACACGGCATCGCGGAACCACGCACTACGCTGGAAGCCCCACACGTAAATGTTCGCCTGTTTTGGCGTCAGCCTTACCGGCGCTTCATAGGTGCGGGGTAGCGGGGACATTCTCGTCTGGCTCCAGCTTGTACTCAGCAACGGCGTACTGTTGGTCTGCCTGGGAACCCAACCGCCGGCGCGGAACGCTACCTGCTCGGCCTGGCCAAGAACTATCCGCCCCTGCTTCTCGAAGCTCGACGATGCCCACATAACCCGGATGTCTGCATCCAGTAGGTGGGTATGGTCTTCGTTGTGGATGCTGCCGATGTGGGCGAGGATCTCGGTTTGGATCCACTCCCACACTTCAAGGGCTGGGGCCAAGCGGATACCGAGGTCGGACAGATTGGTTAGCTCAAGCAGTGAGAGGGTAGGCACAGGCCTGTTCATTCGCTCACCTTCGCGATTCCGACATGACCTCAATGTGGCTCTTGAATGCAACCAATGCTGAGACGATCTGCTTACTGATCTCTAGGTTCTCTGCGATGCCCGCCTCATCCATTCCTTTAGCGAGCAGATTCACAGTTATCGACGCAGGCTCGACAACTATTGCGGACATGGTGTTCAGCACCAACCGAAGCGCCGCTTGGGCATGACTCGCACGAGGTGAAGCGTTAAACAGTGCAACCGGCTTATCAGGAAATTCATGGCTGGCCACAAGCCAATCTAAGGCGTTCTTGAAAGAACCAGGTATTCCACGAGCATACTCAGGGCACGAAATAAGGATGCCATCTACCTTACCCACCAAAGCCCGTAACTCTGCGACGATCTGCGGCGGATCATCAGCCAGGTCCGGATCGAAGTGCGGTAATTGACCGACCGCCAGATAGTGCTTGATCGACACCCCCTCAGGGCTCAGCACCTCAGCCGCACGTAGCAGTGCGGAGTTAGAAGATGCTGCGCGAATGCTTCCGGACACCGCTAACAGTTGGACCATTTGTAAACATTCCATTCCCGTGAGATAGCACAGTGTCGCATACGTGAATCAGGACGATCTCAGACATGACTGGAGCCCTGTCCGGGAGGCTCGTTCGGTCACCTCCCAGTCGGGTTGCTTGGTTGTCATTAAATTGCCTCTGAATTGTGGGATAGCCCAACATCGATAAACTGCATTGAGTTGAGTTATTCCAGTTCTGTTGATCTAGATACTGGGTATCGAGTTCTTAAATCACAGGAAATCGATAATGCAGCGCTCGACTAAAGCAATCATCCTCATCGCCCTACTAATGCTCCCCACTACCACTCACCATGATCTGGGTCTGTGTGTGGACGTGCCCATGCAGCATAGAAGTTACCTCTCGCGATATCCGCACCACAAAATGGCGCATCCGTGATTTGTGGTGCGGGCGCTGTTAAGCTCGCGACTTATGCCGCCATCCAAGGAAAAGGAAATGAGCTTCGACTGGCACGCAGGGCCAATTACCCGTAACACGCCGCTGGACAAGAACTATCGAAATACGCAAAAGGTGCGACAGTTCCTGACTGGAGAGTGCGGCGACGCATTCAAATTCAATCGCACCTTCATGGCTTGGATCAAAAGCGGCGAGCCAGTGACGATGGGCGATGTAGCAGATGAGTGGATACGTACCCGAGGCTGACCATGGGAAGGTCCGTTTGAGGGCGTCATCAGCTAACGTGAACGACGCCGCTCAACACCATCTGGCCCATACCGGTAATCCTTCAAACAGTGCTCGCAGTTCAGAGCCCGGCACAGCCAGACCTTCACCCTCTGCCAGTACGTGACCATGAAGACGTGCCGAACGCCGGCCAAGGCCAGGGAGGCGTATAAGGTCGCCTCGGCCACCGACTGGGACATGATCAGCCTATCGTTGCGTACCAGGAGCGCGTAGCCGCTCAGCGCGATAGTCGCGTAGATCAACTTCCCTAGCACCCCGTCGCGGACCTTCCCACTCAAGCAGCACCAAGTCGCCCATAGCGCGATCAGGCCAGCCGACCACGTTGCAACGTGTTCCAGGATCATGTGCCACCTCCCCCAAACTTCGAACGAATGAACGCCCAAAGGTCAGCAGCTTTGATTGCTCGGGTAATGGCAGCGATCAACGAGCCGCCGAAGGTGCCGAGCAGAAAACCGATACCGGCAACGCTGCGGGGCTCAACCACTCCCAGGTAAGCGCTTACCAGTCCAGTCAAATAATGGGCGCAAACAGCACCCGAGAAAATGAAGACGGCCCAGGCTTTTCGGTCCACTAGGTCATCGCGGTGCCACCAGCTCGCGGCGAACGCACCAACCAATCCCGCGGTAAACCGCGTATCAAGCCTGTCGAGCAGGCGGTACAGAAACTCCATGCGCTCGACTCCGTGGGCATGATTCGAGAAAAAAGGGGGGCATCGGAAGCTCAATGGGATTGAGCATTTCATGCTTTTTTTGCAGGAAGCAGAACGTCCGGCACAAAAGCCGGACGCTCATGAACGCTTACAGGTTGTCGTAGGTCATCCATACGCTGGAGTTGTCATTCCCAGGGGCCCAGAAAATACCAAGCCCAGCCGGAACCACCAGCTCATAAGGAAGAGTGTCGAAGTTGGAACCGGACGACGCCGCAAAAATTGCAGGGTAGCTATCCATTCGATGGCTGAGAGGCGGCTTCACGGTATCCGCATACAAACGGCCACCGCATGCTGAGACCGTACGAATGACGATGCCAGTAGTGTTTGCCGCAGGCTCTACAAGAGCATTGACGTATTGCCTGTAACCTACTTGGTTGATGAACTTGCTACCCACAGTAACTTGAGTCATGAGATATACCTTTTGAGTGAAATGAGTGGTGCGGATAGTGCCGCTTTCATGTCGCTCAAAGGCGATGGCTTGAAGCTCTTGGCTTTCAGTCAGTTGGCGACTACAGCCTGATACGGCTGAGCACCATCTGTTTATCTGGTGATGAGCATGTCGATGGTGCTGGTGTCGCAGACGTAGTTGGCCTTCTTGTCGAGGACCACGTAGAGAGCAGAACCTTTGGTGACAGGCACTTTGCTGGCCGAAAAGACAGCACCGTTACCTCTGCCCAAGCTACCGGACTGAAGAACCGTATCCCCCTGATTCAAAGACCAGGCAACGCCATCACCACAACTATTGTGAATACTGCTTACTCGCCCGAGAATATTGACCTCGCCCACCACAGGACTGGTCCAACGGATGACGGTCTGGCTGCTCTGGCCTGGGTGAAATGCCACGTCACCAGCTGCAATGGTAAAGCTGCCGTTTGCCGTGTAGGTGTAAGGTTTCAGGTGAACCGACACATGTGCCCCAGATACTTGATCCATCCAGCATGTAGCCGGGAGGTTGCTGCATGAGTCGGCTTTGAAGTACGGCAGCGGGACGTAGTTTTCGGCCTTGTTCACACCAGACGAGTTCTGCATAAACGACCAAGGAGAACCTTGTGGGGCACTCTCCTTTGCCAGAATTACATCCCTTGCCAAGTTCCAGGACATTGCTGTGTCAGCAAAGGCACTCATGCTGGCACCAAAAAGCGCCAACAAACCGAGCAGGGAAACACTGATAATCTTTTTCATTTGGATTGCCCTATTGAGTCGAATGATTTGTCGCGGATGATTCCGCTTTCATGTCGCTCAAGGGCGATAGCTCGAGGCTCAAAGCCTTCACTCGGTCACATGCAGATCAGCACCTTCATAAAGCTGATACTCGCATCCTATGTACTCGAGGAGTGGAGTGACTATCTCAACAAAACACTGTCTATTCAACCAGTATTTTACGAGATACGTTTCATCCCTATAAATCTCATTCTTTCGATAAAATTCCCGGCGTCGACACCTCAGCGCATCGATCTCGCAACTCCAGTCTCGCGCCACACTGTAAGCGTTGATGGAGCAGAGTGCGCGGGCTGCCTGTGTTGATTCCGTACGTCACACTATCCGGCTATCGACGTCCAGGCTATCCCGAGGACTGTCCTGGCTACAGGTGAAATCGGAGCAATAAAAAACCCGGCGCAGTGGCCGGGTTCAGGGTTTTGTGTGCGTTTCGCGTTACTTCAGCAGGACTGCGTTCAGCAGGTGCTTCATGTTCATCACCGGGTGGTGCAGGTAGTGCCCGAACTTCTGCACCTGGAACGGCAGCGTGTCGATGGCGCGCAGTACCTTGCCGATCGTGGCCAGGTGCGCAGAGCGCGCAGTGGACCGACCTAAACCATGGCGTAGTTCGCCCAGGTCTTGAAGGTTTTGCAGGCCTGGTCTTTCGGGCCCGGCATGTCGGCGGGAACTTCGATTCGGGGCACCTCAATGCGATCAAGTACCACCAACCCGCCGGATGCGGCCGGCTCGCCAGAGCTGGGCGGCAAAGTATCTGCCGTAATCTCTGGGGTAATCTCTGTAATAGCCTGCGGCTTTCTAGCACGCTTGCTTGCAGGCTTGCTGCATCCTTGTTTGCAGGATTCCTGCAAACTGGATTGCGGGTTTTCCGCAGACAAGTTTGCGCGAATGGCGTCGATGTTGACCCGGTAAAACAGACGGCACGGGACGCCCTTTTTCATCTCCTGCAGCGCCCCTACCTTGACCAACTTCTTGCGCGCACTCTCCTGGTCCGAACGCGTCACCCCCGTGTCGGCCTCCCACTCCTCCATGGTTTTGTAGAACCAGCCGTCCTTACGCCCTAACTCCTCTGCCGCGCTTCAACCTGCCGACATTCCCTGGCGAACGCCGGTAGGTGCGGTATGTCCTCTTCACTCATGATCTGGTCATCGAAAACTTCGCTGCTGGTATCGATCACGTCACCCAGCGCACTAACCAACGCGCCGAAGCTTTTATTGGCCCACTGCTCGCTCTGCATTTGGCGGGCGCCGATCAAGCCGTGGCGGCAGGCCAGTTCGTTGATGCAGTAATCGCGGAACTTCGGCTCCAACGCGTTGACCCACGGTTCCTCCAACCAGGACGGAATCTCCTGATCACCAGACAGCCAGCGGCCGGTGGCCTTCACGAACTCGCTTACGTCGTCTAGGCGAACGAGCTCCTCGAAGTCCGGGACCTTGGTCTGAACGATCTTCGCGGCGGGAACTCGCAGGCAAATCTCCCGGCTCAATGCTTGGGCGAAATCGTCCTGGCTCAAGCTGATGCGGGCGATCTGGTTTTGAGCGTGGGCGACCAGAACCTGATCACGGGTTTGTAAGGCATGTCTGGAACTGGACGTTTCCATGGAGCTCGCTCTCTTCTAATCTGGATTTACTGAGTAGGCTGATGGGCAGTCGCTCAGGCGACCATCTCGCCCCAGGAAAACGAGGGACAAAGCTGCTCCCTCTTAACTTCACCGCATGTGAGCGCTTCGATCTGAAGCGCCCTTGCTACCGGAACAGGCCGATCCCCCGAACACCACTGGCTAACAGTTGGGGTTCGAACATCAAGACGGCTGGCCAGCGCTATTTGGCTGCCCAAAATCCCGGCTGCCTTCCGAACCGCTTCTGCTGGTGTCATGGATTTTCTCCGGTTTGTCACGCGCTAAAAAAGGCATTAGCTAACCATAAAAAGCCATTGCCTACTCAACAACCGACTAGGCTTAATTAGGCAATGCTTACAGGAATAGAATTAGGCGCAGCCATCGAGCAAGCTCGGGTCGCCAAAGGCGTTACAAAGAAAAAGCTCGCCGAAGATTTCGGCGTGGCGGGCCCCTCTGTCCAAGGCTGGGTAAAGACGGGGCGAATCGACAAATCTAAGCTCATGGAGCTGATTGCTTATTTCTCGGATGTCGTTACGCCTGCGCACTGGGGGTTGAGTGAGCGGATGGGGGATATTCTGAGCGTCGCTGAAGCTCCAGTGACCAACGACTCCTCACGAAAGGCAGGCGTCAAGCTCTCCAACATCGAGACCTGGGATGACGCAACCCCGCTCCATGACGATGAGGTCTACGTCCCTTTCCTGCGGGAAGTGGAACTGGCGGCTGGCTCTGGACGGTTTGTGATCGAAGAAAGTGACACCGCCAAGCTGCGCTTCTTCAAGAGCGATCTGCGCCGTAATAATGTGCAGTTCAGCAACGCAAAGTGTGTGATCGCCCGCGGCAACAGTATGTTCCCCGTGCTACGTGATGGCGCTACAGTCGGCGTGAACACCGGCAAGAACTCGTTTGGCGATATCGTCGACGGTGACCTCTACGCGATCAACCACAACGGCCAGCTACGCGTGAAGCAGGTCTACCGCCTGCCTACTGGTTTGCGTCTGCGAAGCTTCAATCGTGACGAGCATCCGGATGAGGACTACACCTTCGCCGAAGCCCAGGAGCAACAAATTTCGATCCTGGGCCATGTGTTCTGGTGGGGGATGTTTGCTCGCTGACCCTCAAGCTCCACGGAAGTGTTGAATGCCAAAGAAACAACCATCGCACAGCAAAGCAGCAACTGCTGCTGATATCGAGCGATCCATCCAGGCCCTCAACAGAATGGCCGAGAGGCTTTGGGGTGAAGGTAGGGAGGTCGAAGCGAAAGCCCTCCTGGACGCACTGGATGGATTAAACAGGGCCTTGGATCGAATCAGGATCGGCGAAAGTCGCAAGGTTAGGACGCTTCATTAAGGAGCGCGGCTCAACACAGTTAAAAGCATTGAGGCTTACAGATTCCCCCTGCTGAACGGAATCGTCTGTCGTTGCAGGGATTTATAGTCGCTATCGCGCATCATCTAAAAGGAACTGAGATGACTGACATTCACAGTGAATTCGAGCGGAGCAAGTATTTCCATAGCTCCAGGATAGATAGACGCTCAGCTGACGCTCTCGTTGGCTTGGCAGCAGGCCTCGCCGCCGACGGTGTCGTGTCTACCGCCGAAGGCTTATTCCTCAAGGACTGGCTTGAAACGAATCTCACTCACCTTGATGATCCTGTCATCAACCTGCTGTATTCGCGGCTCTCTAACATGCTCTTGGATGGGGTGCTAGACCCAGAGGAGTCCCTTGAGCTTATCGGCTTGCTGCAGAGCTTTTCGGGCCTGAGTGCCGAAAAGCCAAAGGCTAGCGATCAAACCTTCAGCACGCCCAACGACCTTCCCTTCAATCGTCCAGAACCAGATCTCACTTGGGACGGCAGATTGTTCGTTTTCACTGGAATCATGGCCTACGGACCTCGAAAAGACTGCCAGGCCTTAGTAGAAGAGCGTGGCGGCATCATCGGTGGAGGGGTAAGTAAAAAAACTCACTACCTAGTGGTTGGCAGCATTGGAAATGACCAATGGCGCCACAGTTCCTATGGGACAAAAATAATGAAGGCGGTGGAGTTGAGAGAGACTGGAACACCTATCGCCATCATCGGCGAGCAGCAATGGCAGCGCGCGCTTTTTGGGTGAGTTGATGAGGTAGGGCTAATTCCTGATGGAGTTTCTAGAGTTCTTGGGAAATCTTTGCAGCTCACTCTGCAATTACCAACCCTATCAAAAACCTCGCCGCGTCTTCACACGTGGGTTTTTAGCTTTCTGTGTGATGGTTGTCGTGCTTGAGCTGATGACGTTGAGCCATTTTTATGGGCAACCTGGCTGGTGCTTGGGGCTGTGTAGAGAAATTTGAGCAAGCGCGTGGTTTGGTGGGGCGGGTTGCTGCAGGCCGGCGCGGATGAGCAAGGCACCAACGATCTGATGAAGATCGCCCTCTCCTTCCAGGAAACCGAGGTCACGCTGGCGGTGATATCATCGCGACACCTTGATTTAGACGGAGCTTGATCAGTGTCTCTCATAAAAAAGCTTGGGGCTTTCCTGGTCCTGTTGATCATCTGTGGCTTCCTGGCAAGAGCATGGAGCGAACACAACGATTTTGAAACAACCAGCGAGAAGCTGGTCCGCCAGCTTGGCACCTCAATAGTCCTGAACCTTGGAAAGCTGAATACATCCTGCATGGCAAATGCACGAATAGACTCGGTATCCATTGATAGCGATTGGCTGCTAGCGAAAAAGGGTACAGCAACTCTTTACATCTCAGGAAACAATGGCGCTGCGGTCGCTATCTCCTACAAGGCAGAAACCTCGAATGGGAAGGTATTTTTGCAGCCACAAGACACGTCAGCAACTCCGCTTTCTGTCATTCAATTCGGATTGAAAGGCTGCAGTTAAGAATTTTCAGAAATGCAAAGCCCGCCTAGCGCGGGCTTTTTCATGCCTAATCGAAAATAGCTATGCATTAACTAACCACATAAAATTAGCCTATGACTAATACTTCTTCCAAGCCAACGCAATACCGGCCCAGCAGCGAAAGCCGCGCCGCTCTTTAACAACCTCTGCCGTTAACGATTATCCGGCGATTCGCTGGGAGGTCAGCCCCCGGCCACACCTGTGGGGTGAGAGAAAGTCAGGTGAACAAAATCGTGCTGCCACTAACGGCGACCGGCGATCCGATAGCCCCGAAAGGCTACCAACGCGCAGAACTGCGACGGCGGACGAGGTGTTGAGCCGAGCGCGCCGGTTGCGGTTGTGCCCGACGGCTACCGCATCATGCCCCGCCACCTTACAGCGGAGAACGGCGCCAAGGCCCTGCTACTTGGGGAGTTCAAGCTTCGAGTTATCACAGAATGCCCTGAATGCTGCGAGCTGGAGGAACCCACAGAGGGCTGCGACATCTGCAACGCTGAAGGCGAGTACGGGCAAAAACACACCATCCCGTGGGACCAAATCAAGTTCATCTACAGAAAGGCGGTAGAGGGCCTGGCCGTGAAAGCTGAACCAGCCAAATCCTGACAGGAGTACATTTGTACTCCACTCATAAAAATCGAACTCTCATCTAACTCAGCCGCTGAAAAATCGAATGACGGGAGCTAGAAAGCTGATCTTGTCCACAGATTTTACAAAGCGGTCAAAGGCCTTTTCGCTAAGGATGAACGCGGGTATGAAAAAGATGCCCGAAACCACAACAGTCAATAAAAATCCAACCCAATCAGTACTAACAAGGACGGCGATCGCTACGCCCAGCATCAATAGCCCCCCTGTAAAGAACAGCCGCCGAGCAAATTTTTGATTTGGATATTGATTGAACATGATGAGGCCACCCTTGCCGCTTTCAATTACAGTAGTTCCAGGGTGGATTTTTGTCGAAGCATGCCCTCTTTCACCACCCCTTAATTCCCCTTAGCAGCGGCTGCCCACCCCTCCCCAGCAGTAACCCCTCCCCCACATTTAATTCAGCCGCTATAGCGGCCAAGGACGAAGTCATGCCTGAAGAAAGAACGGTAACCATCCCGGCCCGGGAGCAGCACGCGGGCCAAGCCTCAATCACCGTGACGCTCCCATGGATTTACCAGCAGTGCGACGGCCCGCGCGGCGAACCCTACTCAGCCATCAGTTGGGACGGCAGCCATCAGCTGGCCGTTCACAGCTGGATCAACCCTTGCGGGCATGTCGAGAAATACAGCCAAGTCCGCCGCGATCTGGAGGTGCAGCCATGACCCTCCCCGCCCTGCTCTACCTCGCCTGGAACATCTACACGGGGCCAAGGCCATAAATGACGTTGCCGAACCTGCGCGGCCTAGACCAAATCCAGCGTTACCCATAACCGTAAATGCACTTTTGGTTCATTGCCCGAGGTTAGGCTGGACGGGAATCAGATCCTGAACTTCTGCGCAAGAGTAGGTGTTGGAATAGTCGAAGAATTTCGGCCTTAATTCGGAGCCGTAGCTCATACATTGGAACGCAGACGAGCCTTTTTGCAAGATTAGAAAGTGAACCGTGCCGACTCTTGCTGGCGACTGGTAGGCGGCTTTGATCTCATAGCCACTGCTTAACAGATCGGTCACCTTTTGAGTTTCTGCCAAGGCCAATGTGCTAGTGACTAGTAGGCCCAGCAGCGAGATGCTCAGGGCATTTTTTGCAATACGATTCGTCCTTGGCATGAATCCGTCATCCGTGAAGGGAAAATGCCAAGTTACCTAAATTCAACAAAACCGTCACGGCCCAAGCCAGCTGAGTCGTAAAACAAGGAAGCGCGGCAAGTTGGTGTGTTTCACTTACGAACTGGGTGGCAAGCCGCGCAAAGAGATTTACCTGGGAAAGGACTACGGGGTTGCAATCATGGAGTACGCACGCCTCGAGCGAGATCGGACTTCAGCAGCGGCCGTAGCAAAGGTCATTACCTTTCGATATATGGCAGAAAAATATCTAGTGGAGATTGTTCCGACAAAGGGCGTAAACACCCAAAAGGATAACCTCAGAGAGATGAAAAACCTTCTCGCCTTCTTCGATGATCCACCAGGCCCACTCGATAACATCGAGCCGATACACATTAGGCAGTATCTGACCAGGCGTGAATCGGCGCCTGTACGCGCCAATCGGGAGAAGGCTCTATTTAGTGCGATCTGGAACTATGCCCGTAACAAGGGCTATACAGCTCTCGCCAACCCCTGCACAGGGATCAAGGGTAACAAGGAGACGGGGCGAGACAACTACGTTGAAGACGAACTATTCCAGAGGGTTTACGAAAAAGCTGATGCCGGGCTCCAGGACGCAATGGACCTCTTCTATCTGACCGGTCAGCGCATTGCCGACACATTGAAAATGGATGAACGCGATATTCGCGATGGCCGCTTAGCTGTTCAGCAAGGAAAGATCAAAGCAAAGCGCCGCATCGAAATCACTGGCGAACTGAAGATTGTTCTTGATCGAATAATGGCGAGGAAGGACTCCCACCAATTCCGCTCGACGCGGCTGATCGTTTTGGAAGATGGCACACCATTGACGGTGGCCATGCTACGAAGAAGATTCGACCTTGCTCGAGAGGCGGCCGGGGTTAAAAAGGCTGATTTTCAAATGAGGGATCTGCGCGCAAAAGCAGGCACGGACAAGTTCGAAGCTAGCGGAGATATTCTGCAGGCACGCGACCAGCTTGGGCACACAACTGTCGTCATGACCGAGCATTACATTCGCAATCTGATAGGTAAGAAGGTCTCGCCTACAAAGTGAATTGCGGAGCAGTATTTGAAATTGCGGAGCAGTTCAGGATAAGGCTCACTCAAAAAAACCGTGCAAGCCCTTGAAATAGATGGTGCCCGAAGCCGGAATCGAACCGGCACGCCCTTACGAGCGGGGGATTTTAAGTCCCATGCGTCTACCAGTTTCGCCATTCGGGCGGTAGCGCGATCACGCGGCACTGGAACAGTCAATCGGCATCAGGCCGGCCAGTGCTTAAAGCAGGGTGTGGAATATATACATCCAGTCCTTGTGAAGCAAGGTCGAAGCAGGCAAAAAAACCTCTCCCTTCACTCTGAGTCCTGTGTAAAAAAACCCAGTAAATCAGCAGCCTACAGCGGCGGTCTGATCATCCTGGATAGGGTCACCAAACATCGCGTCGACTTGTTAAACGGCGCCAAGACTAACACGGAGAATTTATCCAACCAACTGATTTATAAAGACTTATCACCAACCACAAGCTCATTCGAGAGGGGCGCCAGTCAAACCATGCAATGCGTTCAGCGCGAAGCGGGCCCTTGGCAGGTCTCAAGCTTCAGCCAGAAAATTCAACGATAGTTTGAGTTTAAGCGGGTCGTCCTGGGGGGCGGTCAACTCGGTTTCCAGGTGAGTCGAAAACGCCTGTTCCACTGGCGCCTCGGGGCCCTTGACCTGGGTCACTGTGCGGTTGTTTTCCAGCACCTTTGACAGTTGTGCGTAGGTGTAATTGGCGGGAGGCGTATTGCCTATGTTCATGTAGGTCTTCCTTGATATCGAGTCAATCCGCAAGGACAGATCGAAGAGTCAAAAGTCATGGCATGCCGCGTCCCGGTTCATTGACCAGATACTGACGCTGCAATGGGATACTACAGACTCTGGGCTGGAAATAAGCACATCGATAGCCAACGGAGTTCGCCCAGTACACATGACCTCGCCATCCATGAACCGGTAAAGAGTCATAGATACCGGGCGAACGCCACAAAACTATGCGTTCAGAATGACATGTTCAACTGTCACCAATGACAACCGGGGGATGTTAACCAGCGTAGTTGGTAAAACCACCGGCAAAGCCTCTGCGCCCTGCCCGGAGCTCAGTACGCAACTCGCCGATCAGGTTGGAGATGTCGCGCACACTGGTGAGTTCGGCAGTCGAGACTCCGGTTAACAATAAATCCACCCGGCCTGAATCGGCATCGTAGATCTTGATCGTCAGGGAGCCGCTGGGATGCACGCTGCAGACGCAGGAAAGCGGGAGAAAGCCGGACTCCAAGATGTGACAAAGCTCGCTGGTGGAGAGCATGGCTTATCGCCTGTGTGGAATTTTGTGGATTTTTCCCATTCAGAATAGGTCAGCACCTGATCCTTTGTATCGAAAAAACACACAACAAATGCTAACTACCTCTCAGTTCTACTGCGCAGTTTCTGCGCCAGGCCACGCTCTGATCGCCTGGGCCTACCTGCTTCTCCAGCGTTATTCTGCGCTGTGCTTTTTTCCGTCAGTTGTGTAAGTTTCAAGCCTATGAACCTGAATCTTCAGTCCCGCCCCGCCGCGATTATGACCGCCTGCACCAGCAAGGTGGGCTAGCGGTCGTTCAACCCCTAATCAACCCGCCTCAGAGGCGGGTTTTATCACCCGTCTTCTGAAGCGCAACCCCCCAGGAGACAAGCATGAGCCACTCATCCCCTGCTGTTCTACACCTGCTGTGCGGCAAGATCGCCTCGGGTAAATCCACACTGGCCAAGCGACTGGCCCAGGCTCCCGGCAGCGTGTTGATCTGTGAGGACCAATGGCTGGCGCAGTTGTATCCGGGCCTTATTCATTCAGTTGCTGACTATGCGCTGCATGCCCAGCGCCTGAAAAACGCATTGGAGCCTTTGCTGATCAGTCTGTTGCGTGGTGGCAACAATGTCGTGCTGGACTTCCCCGCCAATACCTTGGCCCAACGCGCCTGGTTGCGAGCCTTGGCAGATCAAGCACAGGTCGAGCATCGACTGCACCTGTTGAATGTCGATGAGGATGTCTGCCTGACAAGACTGCGGGAACGTAACAGCCTGGGAGACCACCCCTTTAGTACCAGCAAGGAACAATTCGAGCTGATCTGCCGTTACTTCGAGCTTCCACAGACGGAAGAAGGACTGCACATCCTGGAGTACTGAATTGCGGGATTGTCGCCCGCGATGCCGGGCCGGCTTCTGAAGCTTGCGTAGGAAGGGTGCGTCGAGAAAGGCGGCGGAGACAAATTTCAGGCAAAAAAAAGCCCAAGTAGCTGATGGACACTTGGGGCTAAAAATGCATAAACCGTGGTAGGTGAACGCGGGGCTATAGTAACGGAACAGTACATTCTGTAACAAGATATTTTGAAGAAAAAAACGCAAATAAAATCACCTAAGTCATTAAATATCCACACTTTTTTTGAGTATTTGAGTTTCATGTCACGCCTTCTCGCACCTTTTTAGGCGCCAAGATGATGCGCCTGAATTGCCCATCACCGCAGTGCGAGAGCCCGTCCACCGTTAAACGAAAATGCGCTGAAAATTCACAGAATCGCAACAGACAGACAACGTTGCTCACCTTAAATTGCCGGCACTTGCCTGAATGGAATGTGTGGGTATGAATGACTTTCTCGACGCTCTGCCCCTGATGCTGTGCCTGTCCACCTTTGCCTGGTGTTGCTGGGGCTAGGCTTTGTACGAAAAGCCTTGATACTCGGTGAGGCTGCGTTGAAAACGGTTCCAGCCCCCTTCTCACGCCGACTCGACGACTGCGCTGGTACTGAACAGTGCCTGCCCTAGCGCTCGTGCCCGCTCCAGGCAAGGCGCCACATCGCCACTCTCCGAGTCAAACATCAGTTGCGAGGTCAGCACCCTGGCGCCGCAGTAGTCGAAGATTCCATGGTCGATCTGGGTCTGCATCGCGCCGAGATAACCATGTCGCTCATAAGTGCCAACGTCGGCCCCGGCAACGCCTATCAGGTGCACGCTCAGACGCCCTAGCTTCTTCTCCAGCTTGGCGTCCGCGCGAAAATCGAAGGCCCAGCCATTGGAGAACACGCGATCAATCCAGCCCTTGAGCAGCGCCGGCATGGACCACCAATAAACCGGGTAGACCAGCACCAGAGCATCGGCGCGGTCGATCCGTGCCTGTTCGGCGAGCACATCGGCGGGAGGAAGCACCTGGGTACGATGCACAGCAATATCGGCAGCACCGAAGCGTGGTTCGAACCCTTCAGCCCAGAGATCGGCAATCTCGAATGAATGCCCGGAACCGCGCCCCACCCCCTCGGCAATCTGCGCCGCGAGGCTATGGGTGAGAGACTTGGGATCATGATGGGCGACAACAATAAGTGCATGCATGGCGAGTACTCCTGCGGACGGATTGCGCTGGGGGATTGAGCTTTATATACTTTTAGTAAGTTACTGCCGATAAGTTACTTTTGGTATATAGACATGTCAAGCAGTCAGAAAACCGATTCCACTTCATCGCCGCGACGGCGCCTGTCGCGGGAGCAACGCCTGCAACAACTGATGGCCGTAGCCTGGCAGATTGTCCGTGAGCACGGCACCGAGGCGCTCACCCTGGGATATCTGGCGGAACAGGCCGGCGTCACCAAGCCGGTGGTCTACGACCATTTCGGCACTCGAGCGGTGCTCCTGGCGGCGCTGTATCAGGACTTCGACCAGCGCCAGACACTGCTGATGGAACAGGCCCTGCAAACCAGCGAACCGACCCTTGCCGCCCGCGCAGCGGTCATTGCCACGTCCTACGTCGACTGCGTGTTGTTGCAGGGTCGCGAAATCCCCGGGGTGATTGCCGCCCTGGCCAGTTCGCCGGAGCTTGAGATCATCAAGCGCGACTACCAGGCAATATTCCTAGAGAAATGCCGTCATGCTCTGGAACCCTTCGCCGCCGGAGCCGTGATCGCAAGGGCCGGGCTGCGCGCCATGCTGGGTGCGGCCGAAGCGGTTTCCCACGCGGCGGCGCTGGGAGAAATCACCCCCGCACAAGCCCAGGAAGAACTCTGCGCCACCATCGTGGCCATGGTTGAAAGAGCACGCGCCAGCACCTCTGCAACCCAATGAGCCACTGCCCGGATATCAATGACCGGCCCCAGCGCCAGTCCTGCAAGGGAAAAGCAATGTTGCTGACACGATTGGAACCGCTGGATCAATTGCTGGAACGCTATCGCCAAGAGTTGGGCAAGGACTTCACCGGCTATCGCAACCATGTGTACCGGGTCATCAACTTCTGCAACCTGCTCATCAATGCCGATGCCCAGCAGTTGCAGAAACTGGCCATAGCCGGCGCCTTCCACGACCTGGGCATCTGGACCGCCAAGACGTTCGACTACCTACCGCCATCGCTGCGCCTGGCTGAAAACCATCTGGATGAAATAGACAGGTCCGAGTGGAAAGCCGAAGTGCTGGCAATGATCGAACAGCACCACAAGATCACCGCCGCCCCACACCCAGGCAGCCTGGTGGAAAGTTTTCGCCGAGCCGACTGGATAGATGTGTCGCTGGGAATGTTGAGTTTCGGCCTCTCGCGAGACGATCGCCGCCGGGTACTTTCAGCCTTTCCTGATGCCGGCTTTCATCTGCGCCTGGCTCAGCTGTCTTTCAAGCAACTGCTGATCCGCCCGTGGAAACCTTTGCCCATGCTGCGCCTCTGATCCTCCGGCTATCCGGCCCGCGGCTAAAGGCTGGAGCGCGTAAACTGCATCCATTACTGGCAATACCGGCCGCGAATCAAGCGGCTGCAACCACCGAGAACAGCTATGTCGCCCCACCCTAAGACCCTGCCGCCCCTGAGCGCTGAGGCTGAAACACAGCCGCTACCCCCGGACACCGTTGGACTCAACGCCGATGCCAACCCAGTGCTTTCGGTATTCGACTTCGACGGAACCCTCACTCGCCACGACAGTTTTGTGCCCTTTCTGAAGTTTGCCTTCGGGCAACGCGGGTTCAACCAACGGATACTCAAGCTGGCGCTACCCAGTCTGGGCTACCTGACTCGTCGCGTTGACCGCGACCGACTCAAGGCGCAATTGATCAGCACCTTTCTCAAGGGCATCGAGGCGGCGTGGCTCCAGCAACAGGCCGAAGCCTTCTGTCTGAAATCCTGGACCCGACTGATGCGCCCGAGTGGGCTGCAAGCCGTAGCCGGGGAACTGCGTTCCGGAGCGCTGGTGACCCTGTGCTCGGCGTCGCCGGCCCTGGTGCTGCAGCCTTTCGCCACACGCTTGGGCATCAGGCTGATCGGAACCGAACTGGAGGTGGTCGATGGCGTGCTGACCGGCCGCATCGCCGGCCACAATTGCCGTTGCGAAAACAAGGTACTGCGCCTGGAAAGTGTCTACGGCCCATTGAACCAATATCGACTCAGGGCCTGGGGCGATACCCGGGGTGACCGCGAGCTCCTGGCGGCGGCACAGGACGCCCACTGGCGACACTTCCACCCGGCCTGGCGCCGCGGGCTTGGGGCTCGCTGACACCCGCCGCCCCCTACAAAACACCCGACC
This sequence comes from Pseudomonas sp. B21-059, assembly GCF_026016285.1. Lineage (NCBI taxonomy): Bacteria > Pseudomonadati > Pseudomonadota > Gammaproteobacteria > Pseudomonadales > Pseudomonadaceae > Pseudomonas > Pseudomonas sp. B21-059. Next base: position 3,933,834 of record NZ_CP087201.1, read on the forward strand.
AACGGCAAACGGCCAGGAAAAAGATTCGCTATACCCAACAGCAGGCGCCCCAGCGGCCATGAGCCGGAGGGCGCCCGCGACGTCAAGCAGCCTGGGGACAAGAGCGGCCTCGCAGACCAAGGAAAAACAGCCGCCTACACAAGGAGAGGGCCTGCCACGATGAAAAACAATGGCTATCTGCTGCGTACGCTGGCCGTGTTGCTCGCGACCGGCGCACCCGCCGCCCTACTTCTGAGTCACCCCAGCCCTCCCCCATACCTGACAGTTGCACCTGCTTTGGACTGGCCACGCCTGGGCGCCTGGGCCAGTTGCCTGGCCGGCCTGTTCGTCTTGTTCGTCCTCGCCGGTCTACGAATTCGCGGCCGGGTGCTTGGGGTGCTGATTGACGAGCGCAATCGGTATTCGCTGTCACGCCTGCAAATGACCCTGTGGACACTGCTGGTACTGGCCACTCTGTATACGGTGTACATCGGCAACATTGTCCGGGGAAACGCCACTACAGCGCTGATGGTGGACTTGGACTACAACCTGATCGCGTTGATGGGCTTCAGCCTGGCCAGCTTCGTCACAGCCCCCATGGCCTTGAACCGCAAGGCCGAGCAGCCTGCAGACACCAGCGCTCTGGCAACCACCGGCCAGCAGTTGCTCGACAGCCAGAGCCTGGTCGCTCTGCCGTCGGCCAAGGGCCAGGTGCTGATGAAGAGTGACCCGAAGGATGCGCGATTGGCCGACCTGATTCGCGGCGAGGACGTGAGCAATGGCGTCATCGTCGACCTGCCACGCCTGCAGATGCTGCTGATCACCATGGTGGTGGTGTTTGTCTATGGCGCCGCCGTCGGCCATAGCCTGGGCTCAGGCAGTTGGGTGCTGGAGGTGTTGCCGAAACTGCATAACACACTGCTGTTGCTGGCCCTGATCAGCCACAGCGGCTACGTGGTGGGCAAATTGATCCCCAGTAACCTCAATCCTTCCGTCCTTCTCCCGGGACCCACCGTCCAGAGCGAGCCGCCCGGCAGCGCAGCCGCTCCACGGAGCCAGCCCCAAACCGGACTCACTCCACCATAGCCATCAGTCGCTGACGCATGCCGACGCTGGCAGCAGGTCCCGCCTGTACCGTGCACGCCTGCAACGGCACCAGATGACCATCGGCAACATCCACCATCACTGGCTGCACAGGTCGTCCGCTCTCACGCTCGACCAGTTGCACGCTTTCGCCCTCGGGCGCGTAGTGGCGATTGCCCCAAGCTACAAAGGCCATGAGTACGACACGGAAATCCTCGCCCTTGGCTGTAGGCACATATTGATAGCGCAAGGGGCGCTCGCTGTAGGCCTGGCGCTCCAACAGCCCCGCCTCCACCAGTGAGTTCAAGCGTCGGGTCAGCATGTTCGGGGCGATCTCCAGGCTGCGGGAGAATTCGTCGAAGCGCCTCAGGCCATGCAGCGCGTCGCGCATGATCAAGATGCTCCACCATTCGCCGACTCGCTCCAGGCTGCGGGCAATGGGACATTCAGCGTCGATCAGACTTTTTCGTTGCATGGCTGGCTCCTGCGATGCACCTCAGTATTTGTGGATTCGGATGTTACTTTCATGATGATAGTATCGTCCACGTTTCGTTGTTCCCCACGCAAACCAACTAAGGAGCAGGACCCGCATGAGTAAACGCATCGTAGTCACCGGTATGGGCGCAATCACTCCACTGGGTTGTGGGGTCGAGCAGGTCTGGCAGCGCCTGCTGGCGGGACAATCCGGAATCCGTCAATTGCCCGAAGAGTTTATCCAGGATCTGCCCACCACCATTGGCGGCCAGGTGCCCGGCGCGCTCGAGGATCCCCAGGCAGGCTTCGACCCGGACCGGCTGCTGGCCCCCAAGGAACAGCGCAAGATGGACCGTTTCATCCTCTTCGCCCTGGCAGCGGCCGAAGAAGCCCTGGCCCAGGCCAACTGGAAACCCGATAGTCCCCAGGCCCAGGAACGTACAGCCACCATCATTGCCTCTGGTGTAGGCGGCTTCCCGGCCATCGCCGATGCCGTGCGAACCACCGACAGCAAGGGCCCGCGGCGCCTGTCGCCGTTCACCATTCCGTCATTCCTGAGCAATATGGCGGCAGGTCACGTTTCGATCCGCCACGGCCTCAAGGGCCCACTGGGAGCGCCAGTCACTGCCTGTGCTGCCGGAGTCCAGGCCATTGGCGACGCCGCGCGGATGATCCGCGCCGGTGAAATCGACATCGCTGTCTGTGGTGGAGCTGAGGCGGCGATCCATCGGGTCAGCCTGGGTGGCTTCGCCGCAGCCCGCGCGCTGTCCAGCGAGTACAACGACACCCCGGAACGGGCTTCACGCCCCTTCGATCAGGCACGGGATGGCTTTGTCATGGGTGAAGGCGCCGGACTGCTGGTCATCGAAGAGCTGGAACATGCCCTGGCTCGGGGCGCACAGCCCATTGCGGAGCTGGTGGGCTATGGCACCAGCGCCGACGCCTACCACATGACCGCGGGTCCGGAAGATGGCGACGGCGCCCGGCGTGCCATGCAGCAAGCCTTGCGCCAGGCCGGCGTGCAAGCCTCTCAGGTCCAGCACCTGAATGCCCATGCCACCTCCACGCCAGTGGGCGACAAGGGCGAACTGGCTGCCATCAGGACTGTATTCGGCACCGGCAGCGGCCTGGCCATCAGCGCCACCAAGTCCGCCACCGGGCATCTGCTGGGTGCCGCCGGCGGCATCGAGGCGATCTTTGCCATCCTCGCCCTGCGTGACCAGATCGCGCCCGCAACCCTCAACCTGGACAACCCGGACAGCGCCGCCGAGGGCCTTGATCTGGTGCGCAACCAGGCACGCAAAATGGCCATGGAATACGCACTGTCCAATGGTTTCGGCTTTGGTGGGGTCAATGCCAGCGTGCTGTTCAAGCGCTGGCAATAACGCTTCGAGAAGACGGACTCGATGTTGAGATTTCAGCCACGACAGGCTGAAACCTCAACAGGCCCGCCAATCAGTTGAGGACGTCATTGAGCACTTCGTAGATGATCCCGCTGGCGATAGCCACCAGAATCAGGTCGGTTCCGGCCTGCCGCCATTCATAACCGTCATAGCGAGGAAGCTGCCCCAATAGCCGGTGGTCCAGCTTCTTGGCAATTCCCGGGGGCAGAGGTTTGCCCCGAGCCAGGTTTTTCTGAATGCCTGGAGGCAGTGCCGGTCCCGGGCTCCAGTAGTCACGGTGCCCACCCAATATGCCCAGGACACTGCCGCGATCGACACTGGGGCCATGACTCCAGTCATCGGCGCCTGACTTCTTCCCCTTGCCATGCCCCCCCTGGTCACCCTGAGAACTGTGTTTGGAATGCCCCTGCCCCTTGCCATTTCCGGGGTCGGCCAATGCCAGAGGGGAAGCGCCAGCCAGGAGCACGCCGGCAAGAACAGCGATCAACGAGCGAGACTTGAGCATGTCGGTTCTCTTTAGGAAGCCAAGGTCACACTTAACTGTAGACGGTCGTCTCTGTCAGTGATCGAAGGTCAGACACATAGAGGCCGCCATGAGTGAGCGGCAGGTCATCGGCCAGCTCAAGATCAAAGCGTGCAGCTGTACTGATACTCGAAGGGAAACATCAACGTATCCACCACGCCGGAGAATGGAGCATCCAACGCCAGAAAAGGCCAGAGCACACCGTTGTTCTCCTTAGCCAATGCCCAATCCATGCGCACGCCGATATAGGGGCAACTCATGGGAGTAGTGCGAGTCATCAGGGCCGTGCATCCACTCAAGACAAAGATCAACACCAGCAACAACAGACTTCGCAACACATAACTTCCTTATTACGTTCATGACATGAGCGCTATGGACTCGGCAGCCGAGCCCAGGACGGCGGTTGCTGGCTATCAGGCCTTGTAGTCGCAATGAATCTGCAGGCTTTCCGTGTGATTGCGATGAATCTCGAAACCGTGACGCTTCAACAGGTTCTTGACCTCATCAACGACAGCCGAGTACCGCCCTTGCAACTGTTGCTGGCGCGCCGGCGGGGTAAACACCCCCAGTGGCAAAAAGCGCAGGCGCTTGCCATTGAAGACAATGGACACATCGATATGAGTGCCATCCACATCATGGCCATTGGAACCGAAGATATCCTCCAGCTCCTCTTTACGCCCCGGATAACACAGGCAGAACAACCTGATCCCCAGCCAGCGTGACAGCGTCCTGAAAAACCCCAGGTAACTGCTCTTGCGCTCGTAGCCCCGGGTCACCAGCAACTGCACCGAACGCGGCAGGCTGGACTGGACCTTGAGCAGTTGCACAAAGACTTCGCGCTCCATCAACACCTTTGCGGACGGCCAGCGCGGCCCTACCCTCAAGCCCTGGTTGTCGCCCTTTTTCAATATCAGCATGCAGATTGCCTCTGGTGCTTTTTTCGCGGGCAACAATGGTACACAGGGCTGCCACAGGCGTGCTGAAAATTCAGAAGCGCAAACGCCTATCAGCCCGCGACACCGCCCATCTTCTCCCGATGACAGCGCACCTGCCGTTTAGTTAAAATAATCATGGCTCATAGCCACTACTCATAAGCACAGTGACCATAGGGGCTGTATGTACGACTTAACGAATCTGGTCATTGTCGATAACCGCTTTGGATTGAATGTCCTGCAAGTCACCGCAGACCTGGTGGCCGGCGCCCTGGATGAACTCCTGGCCAACTGCGCAGGCGGCGCCAACATCACCCAAAAGCTGGATTACTCGATTCTGACGATCTATCAGGACAAACTCGCCGCGGCCATTCGCGACATGGGCCTTCCACCCCTGTCCCTACCCTCTCCTGCCGATAGCCTTTGCTGAATAGAGCAACTTGCCACCCCGTGGCAAGTTGAGCCCGGGGCCGAATCACCGCCAATGGCCGAGCTTGCATCGCCCCTAGTGGAGCACGCGCAAAATCGGTCACCTGGAACCTTTTCCCACAATGAGGATCAGTGCTGGGCATTTCCCTATCAAACAGTGAGCGAGTGCCAGCATGGCCCTGAGAAAAACCGTCCTCTACATTGCCTTGGTGTCCGTCGGCTTCTTTGCCGGGTACGCGGCAAAACCAACAACTGGACTGCAGGTCACGGCGGGACAACTGATAAGTTGCGGCAAAAGCACCATGCCGACCATTGAGATGTGATGGTCAGGCAACTCAGCACTCAGTGACACAACGCCCAATACTCAGCAATACCGCGTCTTTCCAGAACCACAGTTTCCAGCATCAGGCCGCCGAAAACGAAAAAGCCCGGCAAGAGAACCGGGCCATAAGCAATCGTGAAGACTCATTTGGAGGACATGAACAACCAAGCGACCACAGCTGCGCCGGCCGCCATATAGGTACCGACCGTCTTGGTCTTCTCCCAACCATCCTTCTCGGCCCAGGACTTGCCTGGCTCAGGCGAACCTTGCGGTTCTTTGTGCTGGGTCTGCTTAGGTGTGATCGAAGCAACAAGCTGCTTCAGATAAGCGACTACTTGCGCCCCGCCCTTGCTGAAGTCTTCAAGATCCACCTCGACAACACGCTCATGAACCGCCTTGTTGCGCACGCTCGCAATCCAGCGGATCTTTTTCGCCATTGGCGGGCTGATCATTCCCTCAATGGAACTCAGTTTTTCATGCAGACCTCGGCCTGATGCCCCCAGCTGCAGGAGCAACGATTCGACCTCTGTCGAGATATCCAGTATCTGGCCCCGCATCCCGCTCTCCCTTTTCAGTGGCGGCACTTTAACACCGCACCTGTGCATGCCCAAGGTTCTGATCATGCAGACGACCGCCACTCACAGGTTTCGTTGACCCGATCGATAACGGCAATGCGCCATTAGCACATCCGCCCTAATCGACCGCTACTGCCGGCCAGACCTATATTCCTTCTTCTGGACGGTCCCATGCGGCCACGGACAAGCCCCACCAAGGAAGGAAATATCATGGCGATTCCATTCCCCCGCGCCAGATGGTTGCCGCTATCACTCATCCTGCTGTGTACCAGCTGCACGGCACTCGCCACGCCTCAAGGTGAATACTGGATCGTTTACGGCAAGGGCGAGCGTTACCACAACGAGGTATTCGTCGCCGATGCCGCCGGCATCCTGCAAAAGCCCCAGGGGGTGCAGTCGGCCATGATCATGCAGATCTTCGAAGACCCGGCGATGCCCGTGCTGGCGGCCTACGAGATCCAGTACAAGTGCAAGGAGCGCAAAGTGCGCTTCGACAGCGCCCGCGCCATGCGCCGCTTCGACCACGCCATGAAGGACGTGACCACTGCGCAGGGCTGGATCGCCCCGAAAGACTACTGGCTGCAGCGCACCTTCGCCTTCGTCTGCGCTGCAGGCAACCGCGAGAACAACCAGATGCTGCCAATGGGCAAAATGGCCGCCGGCCGCATGGTCGAGACCGTCCAGGCCATGTTCCAGCAACTGTACGGCATCCAGGCCAACAGCGAGGCCGTGCAGAGCCTGGACGCAATGCTCGGCAACAGCGCGCAATGAAGGAGGCCGTCATGACCCGGCACCTACTTGCCCTCGGCCTGCTGTTGCCTTTGCTGAGCGGCTGCATTCCCACCCTCCCGGAATACAGGGCCGGCCAGCAATGGAAGGGACGCGATGCCAAGGAAGCCATCGACTTCTTCGGCCCGCCCGGACGCATGCAGCCCTCGCCCGACCGCAGCGAAGTGCAAATGCAGTGGTACCGCGACACTTCCTACGTGAAAAAGGAAGTGGTCGGCAGCTCCAGTGAGATGCAGGGCGGCGTGATGGTCCACACTAACTACTGGGACGATGTCACTCACACGAGCGGCTGCACCCTCTCCATGACTGTCGACAAGGCCAGACAGATCAAGGACTTCTCCATTCGTGGCCGCTGCACGGGCGTGGCCTTGGCGCCTTAGTGGCTGGCCCGACATAGATAGTTCAAGGACTGATACATGAGACTGTTCCGACTGCGTTTTGCCCTTCCCACGGCGTTGCTTCTCTCCCTATCTCTCTCCGGCTGCGTCTCCGATCTCGATTCGGGTGCCTACGGCAGCATGGACGATCCGCGCTACGCGCAGCTGTTGGACCAAGTGGACGCAGCACTCAAGGCGAACATGGCGGTAGTGCTGGTGGCGGACGTGATGCCGCACAAGTCGCTGAGCGATGCGCTGACCATGACGCAATGGACGCCAACGGTGATCTGGGAATACGAGAAAGATCCGAAGGTGACCTTCGGCCGCAAGTTCCAGACCAACGCGCTGCAGAGACCGCCTGGCGAAACCTACCTGTTCAAGGCCTTCGAGGTGCATATCCTGCCACCCGGCAAATACTTGCTGACCGGCGGCGATGACTACCAGCTCCGCGGTTTGCTTGACCAGGTCGGCGCCCGCAGCGGTCCACCCGGTTCGGGCCGTGGCGCCAGCGGGACCGCCTACCTGTCCCCCGAACTGTATCGCGAGTACTACAGGGAAGAGGTCTGGAAGGACGCTACCTATGGCAGCGAGACCAAGACCGAGCGTGTCTGTACCGCTGTAGTCAGGGCCTCGGGTGCCTGCGTGAGCTGGGGTGAACAGCAATATACCCAGACGACGGCGGGCTCCCCGGCCGGTTATTACCAACAGACCGACTCTCGCGACATTCCCGCGATCAAGGTCCAGGCGCGCCTGCCGGTCGACAAGGCGCTCGCCAGTTTCACCATCCAGGGCGGGCAATTGCTGCTGGCCCCGCGCATGCATCTGAAGACCCCTGGCTACAAGTACCAGCAGTCGAAGTGCCGAGCGATCGATCCGAAAAAAATCGAGTGTCCGCTCGACAACCTGACCGTCTACACCTGGCCGGCACCCATGAGCTTTTCGCAGCACCTCATCGAGCAGCGCAACCTGAGCGAGAAGCACCGGCAACTGCTGTCCAGGCTCCAGCCCATGCAGATCACGCCGCTGGGCAAACAAGGCATGGAAGATCCCATCTGGGGTGTGCCGTTGTCGCTGTCCAAGTAAGGCAAGTCCGGAGGTATGCGGGGCAGGATTTTGATTGCGGAACTGATTTCTTAGGGGCTTCCAATGCTCAAAAGGGGTCAGTCATGAACGGCTGCTTTCAGCTCCGGCGATTCGTTGAGCTGAACTTCAATTGCTTGAAGCTCTTTCATTTGCGTCTTCAACTTGGCGATTTTCTCTTCCAGCCGCACGGCGTTGGGCTCGGAGACTGTTGGTTCCTGCCGATCGGCAGCATCAAGTGCCGTCAGGTAACGGTTGATGCTCGATTCAATTTCTTCCGTTCGCCGCTTCAGTTTGGCCTGGTGAAATTGCGTTGAGCCTCTCGCTCCAGGCGCCGGGGTTCTCGACAATGTTTTGTTCACGATTTCAGGCCAAAAATAGATCCTACACTTGACCTACTCCGGATCGTGACAACAGACGCAAAGCTTGTTTCCTTCAGGGTCTCGAAAATACGCCCCATAAAAATTCGGGTGGTATTCGGGTCGCAAGCCCGGAGCGCCTTCACATGTTCCATCCAATGCCAACGCCAGGGCATGGGCGTTGTCTACGATCTGTCGATTAGGTGCCAGCAGAGCAATCATTTGCCCATTGCCTAGCGCCGCAGATTCGCCGTCGAACGGCTTGCCCACTACGAAAAGAGGGCGTGCAGTGTCGGGGTGTTTCCAGCCCGCCCATGGGCGTTCAAGGTCTGTGAACTTGAGCTCAAGTCCGAGCATCTGCATGACTCCTTGATAAAACACAAGTGCTCGATTGAAGTCATTCACTCCGATGAATACATGTGAAATCATTTTTTGTCCTAATAAGAGGAAGCCTTCTCGCACCATACCAAGAATTTCCAGGCTGTTTTCAACTCCTCTCCTGAAACATACTCCGTCGGTCTTGGAAGCTGTTTTTACATACTCTGGGCCAGGAGCGGTCACTGCATAAACTTCGCGCTCGCGAACCGGCAAACCAACCGGAACGCCTGCGTTGTCCACGCTCCTGAAAAAAGACTCAGTTGCCCAAACACTTTAACAACAGGGCCAACACCCAGTCTTCTTGCGAAGCCAATGCCGCGCTGATCTCCTCGCATCTCCCATTCAGAGACAGCAGGTCGCCAGCCAGTACTTCTCCACTGGACATGCACATATCCAAAGCAATACTAAAAAACCCGCTACTTACCTGCTTGCTCTCAAAAACAAGCTCAACCTCTTTAGGGAAGATCGTCACGTAGACGAAGAGTATTTCATCCGCGTATGTGTAGTGGCCATGATTCCTTTTGAGTAAAACACTCTGACTTTTCGAAGCCCTCTCATAAACATTATCTAGAAACCTTTGAAGGATGAACAAAAGTTCTGGCTTTTCAGTGCTCATTGGATTCCCTTGCGAGCAATAGACTTCAACACGCCATTCTAACCAACATCGACGGTGCACGAGCTGCACGATGCGCAGGGGCGATTCAGTTTGGCGTATGGATTGCTCATTTTTGCCCCACAACCTCACCTCCCTAGCCAACAACCAGTTCGCCAAATGCAACCAGGGTTGCAAAAATAGGGATTCGAACCCCTTCCCGAATCTGCTCAAGCCGCTTTAGGCCGATTGCTGCTGCGCGATGAGAGTAAAAGATGGAGCTGTATAATGATTGATCGCCTGGAGGTTCAAGAGTTTGATTGCCTTGAGGAGGCGTTACTTGAAGCGAGCGTGTCTTTCGGCGAAATGACACGTCAGTACGCTCGCTATTTGCTCAGCCTGATTGACGGTGGTGTACTTGCTACCATTTCTGATTCTAAGTTGAAGGTGCTGATTCCATATATCGAAGAAAGTATCCTGCGAGAGCGTATAGAAAGCGATGGAGATCTCCGGAGAAAGCTTGCACTAGAACTCTGGGCGGTAGAGAAACAGCAACGTCAATCAGATGAAAACTTTGCGTTTCTCATACGCTGTGTTCTTTTTTGCTTTGAAACTGAAGAGCACTGGATAGATCGGCCAGGCCGGGCATCTCCAGGCGCACATCGGCGGTGCTGCGCTGAAACGCAGCCAGGCGTAACTGATAGCGGCTTACGTCGCCACGGGTGATGGTGACGGAGCCAAGGGCTTTGCCGCTCGAGGCTTGGCCCGGCCTACCGAGGCTGCACCAAAAGTTTGCCTTCGATACTTGGCTGATGACCCTCCTGAACTGGACATTCCCCTTCCCTCCCTTGATAGAAAACTCCACTCAAAGATCATAATTGAAATGAACTACGCGGCCTCTCGACGAACCTCCAGAGCACCGTCCATCCAAGCCATGCAGGCCTTCCAGAGCTGACGAGTCCTCTCTTCGCCGAACTTCATTTTCTTGCCGACTTCCACCAGAAAGGTGTCTCGGCTGGTGTGGTACCGCATCAAGGGGCAGAACGATACAGAGCTGATCATTCTGAATGTAGTCGGCTTCATCGAGGCTTGAGCGCTTGACTGGCTCGTGCTCGGCAAAACGATGATTTCCTCGAACTCGCCGGGATATTCGCCATTACTCGCGGTATATCTTAGAATGGCAGGCTGCCGACGAACCGTAATGACCATAGCCATCGAGGGCTTCCATTAATAAGTGTGGTTAAGATGAACAAGCCTTTCATTTCGCTGTGCCCTGAAATTACTCGGGCGCACGCGCTGACGTTGATGGATTGGTTGGAGGATGAGCGCGTTACCTGCTATCTGAGCGATTCACGCGATGTCTCTCGCTCCATCGAGCAAGTCATCGATCGAACTCAATTGCCGATCCTGACCCATCTGTTCAACCGGGGCGGCCGATTTTTCATGGCCTATGACCGGCATGACGCGCCGGTGGGCTTTGTCCGCCTGATCAAGACCGGCTCCAATTGCGAGATAGTTCTGGTCATCGGAGACAGCGACAAATGGGGCCGAAACCTTGGCGCTCGCACCATCCGCGAAGGCATGAAACTGGCCTTCCTCGACATGCGGGCCGAGAAGCTCATCGCCAAGATCCACCCGGATAACACGCGCTCGCTGAAAGCCTTTCAGCGCAGCGGCTTTCTGCTTGAAAGCGAAACGCCGACATTGAAATCATTTTCCATGACGGCCGGGCGCTATCTCCAGTTATTGCGCGAAGGTACCGTTTCCGACGCCACTGAGATCTACATCACCGAAATTGACAAGGCCAGGCTCGAGAGCCTGATCGCGCTCGAGCAAGGCCCGGCCGTTTTTGAACTCGAACATGAGCTTGAGCGAGCCATTGTCGTCAAGCCGCAGCAGGTTGCACGCAATGTGGTCACGATGAACTCCAAGGCCTTGCTGCAACTGGACGACGAAGAGATCGAAGTGGCCTTGGTCTACCCGGAAGACGCGGACAGCAACGCAGGGAAGCATTCAGTGTATTCCGATATAGGCGCCGCCATCCTTGGCTATCAGGAGGGGGACACCATCGACTGGCGGATTTCTGATCGGACCCGCCGAATTGAGATCAGGAAAGTGCTTTACCAGCCGGAGGCTGCGGGCGATTTCCACCTATAGTTGCGTCTTTCCCTCGGTGTTCACCCATCAGAGGCGAGGACTCCCCAAAGGACGGCGCCTCGCTTTCTGTGCCTGAGCGGCTCGTTGTAGGGTCAAGGGTGGACGCGGAGCCAGTTGCGAAAGCAGGAGTCGGCAGAACGGATCTAGCCGGCTCCGGCGACAACTTTAATTCTCTAGATCCACGGTTTCCCGTAATCCCCCAATCCAAATCAAATTGCCACCACCGGTCACGGAGGGCGGCGCCTGCAGCATTGAAGAGCAAATAGGAAACTGACTAATTTATTGCTTGCGGCCTCCTCCCAAGACCGAAAGCACCGCCGCCGACAGTGATCACACTGCGACCTTTCTTCTTTTTCTTTTTTGGGCTGAATAAGAGTCGCAGGCATCTGGCTCTGGCGGCACCAGCCAGGTCACAAACCCTCATGCCTTCAGGGCCTTTGCATGTGTCGAGATGTTTGCGTAAGCGCTTAAAATTCTCGATCTAGGCGATGCAAGCCGGTTTCTCGGACACTTGAAACAGGAGACTACGAAGAAGATTTACGTTCGCGTCCGAGACATCGCGAACCCGACGAAATAGGAAAGTTTTGGTACGCCAGCACTTTCAAGCGGGCAATAAAGAACCCCGTAGACGTTAATCTACGGGGTTTTCAAGGGTGGAGGCCGAAGTCGGAGTCGAACCGGCGTAGGCGAATTTGCAATCCGCAAAAAAGGCTTAGTAGATCAACTGGTTAACATGGTTCTCGTTCCGCAAACTACTGATTTTTAACGACCTGCAGACCACATCCTTCAAGGGTCCAGTTTTGAATTGCGGAACGGTTTTTGCCTCATTCTCAGCCCCTCTCTCCTCAACTGGCACCATGCCGTACAAGACATTGAGCTGCTTTCGGAGAGTGCTTGGAATGACGTTTGGTTTTTGTCATCCTACATGATGGCAATTTGCCGCAAGCCATCGACAAGGACCGCAATGAGCTATATCACCCGCATCTGTCAAAACGACTCCAATTGGCAGTACCCCACAAGGACTGCAGCTGAAGCATCAAATACCTTTTCTTCCCAGCACGGCTATGGCCATGAGGAATGGCTCTTTCGATTCGAATGGCAAATTGGCGGCTGGCAATATGGCTTTCTTCAAGGAGTAAACAGGGGCTGGGAATCACGGCTCGCACGTGGTGAGCGTGCCGGTGATGTTGTGCTCTTCACCCTTACTCCTGATGGGCGCCGTTATGTGGCCCGTATTCGCCATATCGAATTCCTAGATGACACTCAAAGTATCGCGGCCTTGGATCATTACAAGCGGCTTGGATGGTATGACCGCATGCTGGAGGAAATAGATGCTGTAAATGGCGATAGAAGTGGCTTAGGGAACGGTGAGTGGGCGCCTTACGTGTTGAATGTTCGTTTTCGCCCAGAAGACGTTGAGTGGTACCCGCCAAACACGTTTGCTGAGGCTGGTGACCCCGTACAGCACTACAACCGCTATCAGCTCATTGAGCTTGATCACGAGGCCTCCCTGCCAGAAACGGTGAATACACACCGCCCGGCTCGAAAAGGACAGAATCTTCCTCCCATACAAGACAGCTATTTCAGGAGTGGCGGCTCGGGACGGGAATGCTCACCGGAGCATGGAATAATGCAGGCTGCTCTGCATGAGGAACTGAAGATCGAATATCCAGAGGCGAATATCCTCTTTGAGGAAAATTTTGTAGATGTCACCGTAACAACGGAAATGGAGAAAATCCTCTTCGAGATTAAGTCAGATTTCTGTACCCGTAGGGTTCTGCGCTTGGCGATTGGTCAGCTACTCGAATACGCATACTACTGGGACAATCTGCCAGCAAAAGCAGTTAGGCTAGTTGCGGTTGGTCGGACTGCGTTGAGCCCTGAGGACGAGAGATACCTCATATACCTAAAGGTAAAATTGAATCTTCCAATTGAGTATCGCCAGGTCAAGCTTCCATCCGAGGCATAAGAGCATCTCTAAATCAGTGCCGATTTTAGTAACCTATCGGCACTGATTTAGACGCTTCCGCTTTCCGATGATGGATCAGGCATACCAAATTTAAAATTACTTATATTTCATATATTTATAATAAAAATAATCCTTGCTGTAGCAAAACTTAAGCAGGGAAGCAGCAAAGAACGCCATTCCGATCAGAGTCTGTCCGATCAAAGAAACTCCAGAGAGGATAGGCATCCACCCCCTCCTTACTACCGTATTTAAAGGCCGGTATCGGCCAAAAGCGGACCGCAGACGCGGTTCTGGTTCAGCCCGATAGTCAAGGCTCACAGCATACGACTGCATATCTAAAGTCATTCTGGCTTATTGCTTACACCTATATCCCTATAGGCCCCCTCTCATTTTCCGTGAACACCGCGAAATCAAAAGGGTCGTGGCTATCCCCGGCTTTTTTGTCGCCATACTATGTCGGGATTAATCGAAAATCACGTCGTAGAGTGAACAATGCCCAAGGCGATAGTGATCGAGGATCAGCAGCTGGAGCATGCGGTGAAGGTCGCCAGGGTCAGTAGTCCCGAGAATGGCACCCGAGACGCGGCCTTGCTGTTGACGTGTTTCGGCACCGGCATGACGGTTACAGAGATTTGCCGCCTGCGGGTGAGCGACTACCTGGACGAGGCGGGCGGCATTCGGGTTGATTCCAACGTCCGCGCCGAGGTGGCCTACACCGCCGAACAGACGCGCCTGTTTGCTCGACAGATCGGTTTGCAGCCAGTGACCACGCCGGTGCGCAGCCCGCAGAGCAATGGCATGGCCGAGAGCTTCGTGAAGACGATCAAGCGGGATTACGTCGCGCACATGCCCAAGCCGGATCGAGAAACGGCGCTGCGTAACCTGGCAATTGAATTTGAGCATTACAATGAGCAGCATCCGCACAGCGCATTGAACTATCGCTCGCCGAGGGAGTTCAGGCGCTTGGCAGCTGCATCAGTTTAACGGGGAGTTGGTGTCCGGTTTTGTAGGGGCAAGTCCAATTTGTATATGTACTATCCTAGGGAATCCATCAAACTAGGAAGCAATATCCCATGTCACAGTACTCCGTCTATTTGAGCGGTAACAAACGTATTGTTGATGCCCTCCCCACAGACTACCTTTCCGTGCTTCGAAACAAGATCGGGGCGGCGGCGGATGATTACAACTTCATATATTACAATGGGTTCACTGAACAAAAAACCATCCTGAACGATCGCTCCGTAGAGGCCCGCAAGCCCATTTCAAGCATTGCCTTTCCCGACCCCACGACAAACACCAACACCATCGTGCAAATGGCTTTGGTGGCCGGAAACAAGACCGACCTTTTTGGCACCCAGACGGATTGGCTCTACAACCGGAACGCCGGGGTTCGGATCACTCTGAATAAGAGTGACAGCAAGGCCATAACCGCCAACCAGGGAAAATTCGATCCCATCATGCTGAGGGATGTTCAACCGACCAACGAGCAGAGCAACGCCTTCTACGATCGGGTTGTCATCTGCGAGAAAGGCTCAGTGGTGAACTTCGAAATCAGTTCCTGGGGCGCGGCTGGCTTTGGTTATTCGGTGAGCAGCGAAAAGGACACTATCTGCAGTTCCCTCTACAATACATATGGGGACAACCCCAACCATCAATCCTTCAGTACCCTGAGACGCTATCAAAGCTCTAATAATTCTATCCAAATTGAAAGTACGGCATCACTCAACATACCAACACAGGAAGTTGTGTATTACCAAAAAATTACGGTGAAAACATGGCGTCTTACTAGTTATAAAAAAAATGGCAAAACCTACACCAGTAACATGGAAGCGCCCGCGCCCACCGCCCCCCGATCGATGGCTTTTCAGGGCGCGAGCCTAAATCTCAAGAGCGTGGCGGCGAACGAGCGATTCACTCCAGGAGACCCGTCCGGGGATATCTACGTACCGGGCGATTCCATCGAGACGGGCGCCCCCTCGCGCGGCCCCCAATCAGACCAAACTTTCGGCTCGATCCAGGTTCTCAAAGAAGATGACCCCAACCAGAAAGTCATTGGCGCGGTTATCTTTTACTTCTTCGTCTTCAAGGACAAGGAATCCGCTGACAAGGTCATTAATGTCCTGAACACGCCCGGTCCTTGGGCCGTGGATTGAAAGCGATCACTGCACCTCATATCAAATGAGATGAACGCGCCCTACCGCCCACCACGATACTTACCACCTCTAGGGTAATTGGATTATCCCCTTTAAAGATACACATAAAAAAGGAATAAGACATATGGCAACTACACTTGTTTTAGTCGAACGCACCGATGGTCAACGTCGCAACGTGGCCCTGGATCTGAACGCCTCATTAACGGCAACCCGCGAGGTTCTGACCAGCAAAGAGCTTATGACCTCCGCCGATGATTTTCTTCTCCGCGGCGCCCCGGTCGATCGGGATGACGAAGACGACGTGCACTTGTCGGCCTTGGTCGGCGCCGATGGCTCCGGCACGCTCATGATTGGCGTGGCGTCGACGGGCCTGGAGGATCCGGACAAGACGGTGGACCGTTACAATCATCTCACCACCAGCCAAAAGCTGGCCCTGTTCAACGAGATTGAAATCTATCGGGGCATCACGGCGGCGGAAGACAAGGGGTTTTATCGGACCTTCAAGCCCTGTATCGCCTCATGGAACGCCAACCAGCTCCCCGCGTCGACCAAGCCCACCTACATGAGCGAGAACCGCGTCATATCCACCTTTTCCGAGGTGGGGAACACCTTGGCCCTGACCACTTCCGACAAAAGCTCGGTATCGGTGACAACCCCCATCGGCGGAGGCCAGACCGACTTCTCCTATGCCCAATCCCATACGACGACATCGAAAAAAGTAAAACAGTACCTGCTTGGCAAGTACATGGTGAATAAGGTCGCCCTCTCCCAAGAGCGCGCGAACCTCGTCCTGGTTTCCGATTTCGAAAGCGCCATCGCCACGGCCATCTCGCCAAGCTACGAAATTGACGCCTATGTCAACTTGATCGAAACCTTGAACAGCCGCGGCTACTATGTCGCTCGGACCTTCACCCTGGGCGGCATGCTGGTCAGCGAGGAAAACGCCGAGGTATCGGAATACACGGAATCCCGGTCGGAGGAAAAGGAGTTCTCGGTCGGCTTCAAGTTGGCCATCAAGGGCTTCGGTGGTGGCTCGGACTACACCCATAGCGAAGGCCATGAGGAATCGGAATCGAATATCAGCAAGTACGAGAATACGTCCCTGACCAAGATTGGCGGATCCGTCACCGCGAACACCTATGATGCTTGGACGGAATCATTGAAACCCGCCATCAATTGGGACGTGATCGATCACATGGAACTCTACCCGACCCTGGCGCTTCTCAGGGATATGCGGGTGGCGCGACGTTGCCTGAAATTGATGGATGAATATCATACCTATGATACGGTCAGAAACCGGCAGACGGTGATCGATATTGGCAAGTATACGACCCGCGTGCAGCAGATTCTGTTCACCAACGGGTGATGAACCGCGCCGGTTTTGCCGGGGGCTGATTGCTCTTCGTGAAGGGGGGCTATGGCTGGAGTTTCCAGAGCGGTGCAGTGGTTTGCTTCGGCCTGCGCAGGCGGGATGCTTCCGATGGACCGAAGCACCTCATCTCGCCGCGCTTTGTGTACAGAGCAAGAGCCTTTGCGGGACTTGCAGAAGCATTCTGCGAGGACAGCGGCCGGGTTAGATGTTGACGCATCTGGCCCGACCGCTCCTTTTCACTTCGTTGAAACGATTTCTTTGATGTAGCTCTGGCAGGCCGCCAAAGCGATCAATCCTTGGTCACCGTCTCCGGCGATGGTGACAATTCGTTGAGCAGCCGCTGGGGCAAGTTCGGCTCGCGCTCTTCCATGAACCACGCCGCAGGTGCCGGCGGTGGCTGACATCCCACCGCTACCACCCGAGGCAGCGGTGTTTTCGCCTTGCCCTTCTTGCCGCCGTTGCACTCGACCGTGGTGCTCCACCCGGACTGGGTGAATACCTGCTCGACCGAGTCCACCAGGTACTCGCCATCGAGGCCGACCTTGAAGCCCCGGGCATTGATCATGCGTTCAGCGAATAGATCGGTTCGGCCGGGCATCTCCAGGCGTACACCGGCGGTGCTGCGGTTGAATGCCGCCAGACGGGCCTTGGCGGCCTGCTCGGCAGCGAACTTGTTCGGGTAGATGTGGCGATCGGTGTGCACCGGCGGCAGGCCGTCCGGTGAGTCATCGTTGCCCAGGTCGACGACCCGCAGCTTTCCGCTCTTCTTGTCCTGGTGCTTGGTCTGCACCGCCTTGTGGGTGCTTTTGTCCCCCAGTCGGAACTGATAGCGGCTCACGTCGCGGCGAGTGATGGTGACAGGACCAAGGGCCTTGCCGCTGGCGCTCTGCCCGGCCTGCCGAGGCAGCACCAGCAGCTTGCCGTCGGCCACCTTGGCCGTGCAGTCGTACTGCTTGGCCAGGCGGGTAATGAAGCTGAAGTCGGATTCATTGAGCTGATCGACCCGGGGCACCTTGGTGGTCACCGGGCACACCGGTTGCCAGCCATTGCGGGTCGCCACATCGTGCACGATCTGCTGCAGCGGGACGTTTTCCCAGCTCCCGCTGCGGGTGGTCTTGCCACTACCGCGCATGTCGCTGGCCTTGCCCCGGATCTCGATAGAATCAGGCGGGCCCGTCACCACGACCTCGTCCACCGTGTAGCGCCCAAGGCGGGTCAGTGACTGACCGGTGTAGCCCATGAACACCTCGATGCTCGCGCCCCGGTTGGGCAGCGCCACAGCGCCGTCGCGGTCGTCGATGCGCAGCTCAAACTCGTCAGACTCCATGCCGGGCTTGTCAGAGGTACGCAGGGTCAACAGCCGGTCATTGATCAGTGCGGTGATGTTCTTACCGTCCGCAACGATTCGGAATACAGGCGTCATGCAGTAAACCTCCCTCCTAGGTGACACAGCGACCGGGACTTCTTAGAATCCCCGGCCGCCGTCCCTACAGGAGTTGATAAAGTGAAAAAGATTTTCGGATTGACGCTGTGCCTACTGAGCGCTTCGATGGCCCAGGCAGAGCAGAAACTGCGTGTTATAGACTTGAGTGACGATGCGCCCGTGAGCGCAGAGGCTGCAGAGCGCGGCAGGCAGGCCATTGCAGCCCAAGAAGCCGCCAAGAAGATCAAGCCCAAGGAAGCCCGCGACTTCCTAAAACGTCTCAACAAGACCGTTGAGAAGGGGCAAACCATGGCTGCGTCCGGCACCATGGATGACGAGCAAGCTCGCGACCAGGCCATTGCCCTGAAGAAGCTAAGGGACGAAGCCGATCGCTTTGGAACACTATTTGCCCCCTTCGCTAAATGCCGCTTGGCCGCACTCAATGCCGAAAGCTCCTGGCAAGGAATGATTTCCCAGGACGCCCGGGAGTACTCCAATGACCATATGTCCTACCTATCCGCAGCCAAGGAATGCGCCAAGGCCGCCGGCTAATACCACAGCTGCAGTGCGGCATGGGTCACCGCCAGCAGCTCAGACAGCACGACAAGCACCCAGCCCGGAACGGCTGGGGCTTATCGGCCAGACTCTGATCGGCATACTGTACTAACAAGTGTTGTGCTGATCGAAACGTGAAGTAATTAACTCTCAAGCGCCGCAAACGCCTCACAATTCCATCCCCCATCCTTTTAACGTACCCAGCTATCAAACCTGTCATTTCGTTGATTCGTGAACTTGCGAAACTTGTGCCTACCTGAAGCTCGTCCGACTCCATCCCAAACTCATCCGAGGTGCGTAGAGCTAACAGACGGTCACTTATTAGGACCAGAATATCTCGACCATCGACAACGATCCGAAATATCGAACACATAAGTAAAACTCTAAAAAAGCCCCGCGAATGGCGGGGCTTATTGGTAAAAGTACAAACTAAAATTAGGAGCGCTTTTAAAAATTCATCCAAATCAAGAAAAGTCAAAAATCAGCGCATAGCTTTTATTATAAACAATACTTTAACGAGCAGCTTCTGCGCGACGACAAAAAACTGGCGACCTTTTCAAGTTCTTTTCAACAGCACAATATTCCAAGGCTGACTCCAAGCCAAATCGCCGAAAAGTTATATTATAAGGCAACTCACCTAAATCACCGGTAAGCAACCTCTCATATTCAACATCTTTCATACCATCCAAGTTATACTCCATAATCAACCCGTTAGTATATCTAGTCGGTCCCCCTGGAGCAGATACCTGTAGCTGAGATTGAAATATAACTTTCGAATACTTATCAAGACCTGTGCCTTTAATAGCAACTAGTGCCTTTTTCGTTGAAGAAAACGTTCTCAGAACCCAACCTTCTCCATCATGAGTATATTTCGGCTTATATGTAACTCTAATCCAGTTATCGCCAACAAAAACATCAGCCAGCTCATCACTTGCAACAGTGATCCGATGAATCAGCAGCAATTTGGCTTTCAGCTCATTACTCGCACCGGCAGGATACTCAGGCTCGCTCGCAAGCTTCCTATCAGTTACCCATGACAAAACTCCTACCAATACAGCAATAATTAATATTACCCGCCCTGGGGTTATTATTTTCTTGTTACTCATCAGCAATATCCCTATCCGATCTAAAAAACGGGCGCATGTTACCAACAATGCCTCTGTATTTCCTTCCTTATGCCCAAAGCTGCACCACGGTCTCAGCATCGGCCGGCAAATCCGGCAGCACAATCAACACGCCAGCCCGGAACGGCTGGGGCTCATCGGCCAGCCCCTGGTTGGCATCGAGCACCGCTTCGACACTGCCATTCAAGTGCCCGTAATACTGGTGACACAGGGTGTCCAGCAGATCCCCGTCAGACGTTCTGCATGTCGTCGCCATAGCTCACGAACTCCATTGAAAAGCCCTGCTTACGCGGGATGCCCCCGGCCAGCAGGTAGCTCTGTTCTTCCTCAAGGCTGGTCATGCACCAGGTGCCCAGCACTTCGCCATAGCCCGTGGTCAGGCTCAGCGGCTGCAGCCGTCGCCCGATGCTACGCAGTTTTTGCAACTGACCCAGCCCCCCCCCCTTGAACCCAGGAAACACCCCACCCTTGCGGGTGATCTTGTCGTCGCCCTGCCCCACTGCCTGCTGCGCGATGCTGCGGGTCAGGTGTTCCTGGCCAGCCCAGCGGAACCCCGCCAGACGACGCAATTCTTCAAAGGCTGCAGTGTCAAGGTTGAAGTAGTACGGCTGTCCGCCAGTCTTAAGCGGGTGGATGATCAGCAAGTGCGGGAACGGCTTCACCGCCTCGGCCGCCGGGGTGCCCAAGTTAACGAATGATCCAGTCGGAAGGATGTTGCCCAAGGAAGGACTGACTTGCCCTCCGATCCGGTTGATCGCAGCGCTGGCCTTGGCGGTCTGCTCCTGCAGCGTACCGAGGCGCTACTGGATCTGCCCCACCGCCGTCACCGCCTGGCTGTGCTTAGCCAACACCTCGCCGACAACGGACTGCACGGTGATGCGGCGCAGGGTCCGCTGGAGCTTGGCGCCCATCTCAAGCCCCACAAACGGGATGTTCTCCAGCTCCGAGGCGGCACCGGTAATCTCGCTAATGGCTCCGTTCAGTCGGGTCAGCATCCATCCGCACTGCTGCGGCCCGCCTCCCAATCTGAATACCGCAATGACAGAGCACTCAGACAACTCACAGCCAAAACGCTCAACATCTCACGCTCAATGCAGGGAGATTTTTCTTAAATTCGACGCTAAAACCCGCGATCTGCAGAAGCGATCCAAAAATTTGCGGAAGTGATTGCCCAAATCCCAGACAATAAAAAACCCCGTAGACGTTAATCTAAGGGGTTTTCAAGGATGGAGGCCGAGGTCGGCGAACCGGCGTAGGCGGATTTGCAATCCAGATAAAATTTCATGTTTTTCAGTTAGTTAGTGATAGATCCGTTCCGCAAATGCCAGCGCCTAGAAAGACTGTAACCCACGGCCTACGCGGGTCGTGATTTTGATTGCGGAACTGATTTCACTGCGCCCTTAGCGGTTCAGAGCCCAGTGACAGTCGCAGTCCTCAAGGCTCCTCTACCCCTCCTCCTGAATCCTGCAAGCTCAATCAATCCGATCTGGATATTGGGTCTAGTCACGACGTAACTTCAGTGGGAATTCCGCCATCTGGACGGAACCATTGGGACTGGTTGCGTCGACAGAGGTATGACCGACTTGCGAGTCCCCATTTCAGACCCAAGCGAAGAAGTTTACTTCTATGACAATCTCGGAGGGTAAACCTTCATGGTAAAAGACACGTGCCATAAGCTGATTGAAATGGTTGCTTCCAATTAACGTGCTCCCCCCTCATGGGCCAAGACGGCGCCCCGCAAACTCCATTAGATGACCGACAGGAACCGACCAAAAACAGGAGCTGTAGAGCCCCCCCAACTTGCTATGCTTTCCCGGCGCATATCCTGATCAGCTTTTCAAAGCGGCAATCTCATGATGCCGGCATTACACTGCTGGACTCTGCGCAACTGGAGAAAATCACCAAATTGCCTACTCAAGAATTACTGAAGTAAATTTTCGAGGTGCGTCTTCAATGAAATGGCCACCTCAAAGTTTTTGGATATTACAAATTTATCTAAGACACGATCATCGCACCCACTTTTTTTAACTTCAACTTTCAGAGCCTTATGCAATTTTTTTCCAACTATAGTTTTAGGCCCAATCGCTCCAAGCTGCTCCCATAACTCTTCAGTTATTACACCGCCACCATCTTCGTACAGAGTACGTATAGTCAATTTGCGCTTTTCTTTAAATATTTTTTTCGCGCCTTCTCCACAAGCATCTACAGCTGCATTTAGCCATTTTCTAGCCTGCTCCTCTTCAACCGAAAATACGGAGGCTAAATACTCTGGCTGACAAAAATACGCTTCGGCATCTACAAAATCCGTCACCCAGACACCCACATCTTTAGTGTCATAGCGAGACACCCATAAAGCAACGTCCTGCTCAGTCATAAAGTCTCGATCTCGATGGATTAGCACCTTCATTCCAAAGTTATTATCACCAATAAAACCTTTCAGAAGCGAATTTTTGGGTAAGTTGTCAATGCCAAAACACCTGCACACGGCAACTTGTCTGTACAAGCTAGGCCACTGTCGAAGTATCGAGATTATGGGTTGAGCATCCTCATCCTCGACAAAGAAAAGTATTTTTTTATCGAGGCCTCCCCAGCCAAGCAAGGCCGTGATAACTTCATCATCTTCATTTACAACCTCTCCGTCTCTCAGCCATAACAACTTTGAGCGATGGGACGCTGCCCTTGCTATATTAGGACTATGTGTAGATAAGATCACTTGAATATTGAAGTCTCCGGCCGCACGTTCAAGAGCCTCGATAAGCCTTTCTTGCTTGTCTGGATGGAGGTGAGCATCTGGCTCATCGATCAATAAAAGTTTTGGCCTGAATAGGATGAGGTAAGCAAAAATCTGAACAACCTGTAATATTCCAGTTGCAGCACTTTCTAATGGGCGCTTCTCCACGCCCAATCGTTCGTCCACAAACATTGCGTTGATATGAAAATCTTCGCGTTCATCAAATGCCGTTTCGATCTCGACTCCAGGGTGAACCATCTGAACAAGCTGGCTGAGTTTCTGTATCCGTTGCGCAGCATAGCTGGTATCGTCCTCTCCTGGCTGCCGGCTTGCTAAGTTAAAAAGTACGTTACGTAGCACCCCTCCTGCATCACCGCTAGCGGCCTGCCGTCTGAGGAGGGGCTGAACTAAAATTGTTTCCTTCTCTGCAAGCCCTGCAAGCCCCGGAATATATGCGGTAATTAACTCTGTTCTTTGTTTGAAGGGAGTTACGGCTACGCCGCCATCTATACTCACTGATACACCGCTTCTATTTCTAGCTGCCCATATCTTCACGCTGGCCAAAGAGCTAGCTTCGTCCTCTTTTTCGGAAATTATAAAATTAACGAGAGTAGGATCGCTATCTCTAGCAGAGGAAAGCTCGCTTTTATGAGCAGTTTTGAGTGGCTCGCTGGAGGGGGAATAGTCCAAGCGGTCAAATGAAATAACTTCTGACTGCTTTCTTGGCTCGATGTAGCTTGCAGCTCGGGCAGCCCAATGTATTGCTTGTAGCGCCGAAGATTTTCCAGAGCCGTTCGGACCTACCAGTATAGTTACGTCCGCCAAGGGTAACCTTAAGCTCTTTATCGCCTTAAAGTTTTTAATCTCTACTACTGAAAGCTTCGACCATCGATCTGCCTTAGCGATTTCTTCACTATTGTCACCATTGAATGCTATAAGACTTGAAATATCCGCGGGCTCGGAAACTTCTGCAGGAGATAGGCGCTGCACAAATATTTTCTTTTTTCGCACCTCAACAGAGATCGACTTACTTCCAGCAATACGCAAAGTTGAAGTCTTCTTATTCGACGACGGTCTTTCTCCGCGAGCACTACCCCTCCTGCTAGAGCTTTTCAAGTAGCCTAGAAGAATAATTTTGTCCTGATCTGATACGACATCATTCGCTTCGGTATGATTTAGACCTGCACTAGCCAGTTGCTCGAGAAACCGCTCTACAGAAACCCCAACCTCGTTTGCCAACTCAGCAACTGTAAAATCAGACATAAACAGATAGTTCCATTATTAGTTTATTTGCATCTTGCAGTAATTTCCTAGTATTCAGTGAAATGCATACAGTCTATGAACAAGCGGATTCTTAGCCTTTCGACAATAACCCAGCATCATCGCAGTGTCTAGGCATCAAAAACCGGAGCGAGAGTAGCTTGCATCATACCCACTTGCGCAAAATGTATGAGTTAGTGAGACTCATTGAAGATATGCTCGTCGAACAACTACACGTTGTGGTACTTGGAGATGATCGCTTTGATGGCGTAGATAAGTCAGTCTACTCGCATCATTAAGCCAATTTTTTCCTGAGAGAAAGCGTCGTTCCGAGCTAGCCACCGGTCGATTTTTAACGCTGTTCGCGATTGTCCGAATTGGGTCGAAAAGAAAGAATCATACGCCGATTGTGCTCGGGTATTAACGCAAAAAAGCCCTACAGCCCCGAGAAATAAGGGCTGTAGGGCTTTTTTGACAAAGCTAGAGATAGTGCCACTTGGCATTAAATGGCATTGATTGGCGTACGGATTGCCCCATTTTTGCCCCATGTGGCGGCGATTATGAGTTTGATCCAGTCTGCACGGCTGAATGGCCATGATCCGTATGCCTATCTCAAAGATGTGCTGATGCGGCTGCCCACGATCACAGAAGGGACCGTATCTGGATTGTGGCCGACGCCAACGGCTTCGGACGGGAAAGGCAGCGTTCTACCAGAGACCGCCAGGAAGAGAGCCGAAAAGTCTTCGCGGGGTGTACGCCTGCCCGAGCACTTAACCCTTCTGGGCTTGCTGCCTGGAGGGAGGCACAACCCCGAGTTCAGCGAGTGGTTGATGGACTGGCCATTGCAATGGACAGACATCGCGCCATTGGAAATGGCCAAGTTCCGCGAGTGGCAGCAACAGCTTTTTATGCACTTTCCAAGTGAGGTGGCCGCATGACCACTAACAACGCCCTAAATACAGTTAACGCACTGCAGAGTGAAACACTTGACCAGGACGAACTGCACACCATTACCGGGTTATCAGCTCCCGTCCAAACAAATCCAATGGCTGACCAACAACCATTGGGAGTTTGTTCTGACCGGTGCACGGCGACCCATCGTTGGCCGGGTTTACGCCAGGATGAAGTTAGCTGGAGTTAAACCCTCTGCAGCTAGTGCCGTGACTGAAGTTTGGTCGCTCAACCTTGCGAATGTGAGCTGACCCGTGCGCAAGAGAACCACAGCCAACCGCGACCTGCCGCCACGCATGGTGCGCCGTATCAGAAAGGGCAAGAACGGCCAGATCTGGACGGCGTACTACTACGACGGCAGGGACGCCGCCGGCAAACGCAAGGAGATCCCGCTGGGCACCGACCTCGATCAGGCCAAGGTGGAATGGGCCAGGCTGGAGCACAGAGCACCACCCAAGCCCAACCACCTGATGAGCTACGTGTTCGATCGGTACGAAAAGGAGATCATCCCCGGCAAATCGATCCGCACCCAGTCGGACAACCGCAAGGAACTCAAGCAGCTCAGGAGAGCCTTTGAGAACGCACCTATCGAGTCGATCACCCCCCAGGTGATCGCCCAGTACCGCGATGCCAGAACCGCCAAGGTCCGGGCCAATCGAGAAATCGCCCTGCTCTCTCACGCGTTCACCATTGCCCGAGAGTGGGGCCTGACCGACAAAGCCAACCCGTGCTTCGGCGTTCGCCGTAACAAGGAAAAACCCAGGGACTACTACGCCGGCGAGACCGTATGGAATGCGGTCTACGCCGAGGCAGTGCAGGAGCTGAAGGACGCGATGGACCTGGCCTACCTGACCGGCCAACGCCCCGCAGACGTGCTCAAGATCGCCGCCACCGACCTGAACAACGGCTTCTTACTGATAGGCCAGGGCAAGACCGAAAAACGCCTGCGCCTGCGCCTGGAGGTAGAAGGCGTCCAGTCAGGTTTGAGCGCCTTTATCAAGGATCTACAGGAGCGTAGGAGCATCAACGGCATCAGGACCTCGACGCTGATCACCAACACGTCGGGACTACGAATGAGCCAGCAGATGCTGCGCAACCGCTGGGACGATGCACGGGAGACGGCTGCCATCAAAGCTGCGGCCGGTGGTGATCCGGCACTGGCGTTCAGCATTCGGCAATTTCAGTTCAAGGACATTCGGCCGAAGGCGGCTAGTGAGATTGAGCTGACGCATGCAAGTCGGTTGCTTGGGCACTCGACCGAGGAGATGACCAAGAAGGTCTATCGGCGAGTTGGAGAAATCGTTAAACCTACAAAATAGCCGCGTGCTACCAAGATCATGATTGGAAGCAAACAGCCAGAAGCGGCTGTTCGAAAGTGCTCTTTTATACAAAAATTGCAAGTCAAGGCTGCCGTAGTCTGCACCTCAATGTATCGGCTGTTCGACAGTCAGAACGCCTGCCATCTCAAGCAGTAACTCGCGCACTGCGACTTGGTCTTGCTGCGCAAGAGCGCGATCAACCGAGCAAACAGCGTGAGTGCGCCGCATCTGGTTGGCGTTCCTTGCCAGATTAGTTGCGGCACGGACACGCACTTCCGCAGAAGGAGCGCCTTCGCTAGCGAGCATCTCACGAAACCGAGCCTTGAGCACAGTCATGGCCCCGTGGGTCCCCTCGTCAATCGCCAGGGCGGTCAACGCTTTGATCGACGCTTCCAAAATCCCCCAACCAGTTTCGTGTCTTCCACCCTTCTTTGCCCATGCTATCAAGAGCTTTTGGCATCTTTCATAGAACTCCAAACAGTCCTGCTGATATCCGTTCGAAGCTGCCTCAAAAAGGCTCTCGGTAACGGAGTAGTTTTCGGCAAAAATTACGGATTCCCTATCGTCTGGGAGCCATGACAACATCGAAACAAGCCAGAAAGCATGCCTCCTCAGGTTGTCCCTCAGGTGTTCCGTACAGGCAGGTGCGTTCGATAGTGCGTTCAGTAACTCAGAGATCCCAACAATCCAACCGACGGCATCAAAGGTAAAGGAGGACCGCTTCTGTATGGCAAGCAGGAGAAGCTCCTTCTGCGGGATATAGATCTGATCTGCCCAACTCTCGATATTGTGGATAATTTCGCTGGCACGCACATTGTCCGCGGAAGCTCCCAATAGCTGATTGACCAGCAATTTGAGCCTTTGCAGGAGTGAAGAAGCGCTTGTGCTAGAAAAGTAGGGGCCAAGTGTATTTCGGTGCCTGGAGCCTAGTGGCGTGTCGGGCGTCTCCAGAAATCGTTTCGCTGCTTCGGTCACAGCAGAACGCAATTGGCTTACGGGGTAGCCGAGTTCGTTCTTTCCCTTTACCAACAGGTCATAGGTGAAGTCTGCAAGCTGCTCAAATGCGGTCAGCGTGACTGGTTGATGACTTGTTTTGAGTACGCCGACATAGGAAAGGGATGCGATCTTCTCTGCCATACCGACAATCTCGGTCGGGCTGGTGTGGTCAAGCGAAATTTTTGACGCGCGCCCCATCAATCGGATGCCCTCCATCATGAGGTCAGGCATGTTGTGCGAAATGACGGACTCAATAGCGGACTCCATGTAGCCGGATGCAAGTAGCGCGTGGTGCTTACGCCGGTCTCGGCCCGGATACTCGATCCGCAGATACACTCCATAGAGTCGCTCAATGGCACGCAGCGTGCTTTCCGCCAAACGCTCGTCCCCCCTCGCTAACGCGGCCTGCATCGTTTGCCGAAGTTGCTCTAACGAGGTGTTGATGAAGCCGTCGGTAGAGCCTGGCGTCTCGAAGAAAGGATTGACTCCGACGAAAGTACCGCGCTTCGCTTCGCAATAAGCGACGTTAATCAGCATCATGTGCATGAACGCTGAATCCGTAACCTCGTAGTCGCCCTGTTCCGCGAAGCGCTTTGCATAAGAAATGGCGTAGTGGATCGCTTGCCCCGCGGATACGGTCCAGTATGCGTTGTCTTGGTAAAACCGTGCCTTAGGGGCGTTGAAATGGAATTCTTCGTCAGCGTCAAAGATGGCCGTCTGCCGCTCCTCCCTTATCAGGATTGCGGCTTTGTCTGCCAACCGGCTCCATCTTTGCAAGTCCCGCTGAATCACCCTCGACATGATCGTGAGTTGCTCGATCGGATTAATGAGCTGGAGAGCTCGCCGGTATGCGTAAAGAAACAGCAGTACAATCACGGCGATTCCCCAGATCGCTGTAATGATCGCAGGAATGGCCCAGGTTCCGTCTGGAATCAGCGACGTCCCAGCGACGACTATCGCCGTTAGGAAAGATCCGAGAAACGAACCGAGCAACCTCGTGTCGGAACTTAACTGCCTGAACAAGCCATGCGGCATGCGCTCCACATTAGTCTGCATCGCGAAAACGACGAGCGAGAACGCAATAGCTGCGGCTCCGATCAGCGCTGCTCCTGTGCCGCCCAGCAGACTCCTGAGCGCGGCTAAGCTCTCTTGACTACTGAAATAACCTCCGGCCACGCACTGTAGAAACGGCATCGAGAACACACTAAAAAGCACCGCAGTCAGCAGAGTAAGCACTGCAAACTTCAATCCATGACGCAGCCGCCAGTGTTCCAGTCGGATCTTGAGCTGATGCAAGCGCAGCACATTAGCTGCGTAAGCCTTCTTTAATCGAAGGTGTAGCTTTTGTAGCTTCACCCACTAGTTCCTTGATTTTAGAAACATACATAGACTCCATTCCTCTATCATGGCTGAAGAGTATCTGCTCATTTTGCTGTGAGCGGCGAGTCTGTGAAAACCGAGTCAGAGTGTCTCCCCCAACAATCCGTTGGAGTCTAAGGCGGACAAATTTGGACTTCCACAACTGGCTGAAAGCGGTCGCGCCCAAAAAACGCAATCTGAATGCTGACATGCTTAGAAACTAAGGAAGTTTATGCCAACAAGAGCATTTACTTTTCACTCAATCTAGCCTTGTGCGAGCTCAGCACAAATCCACGCAAGTGGGTCAGTGCTGCCATTTCAGGATCAAGACCACGCAGAGTAGTTGTCCGCTGGCTGCCATCAGGAAGATAAACGACCAAATCGTCTCCTTGAACTATGTAGTAGCTGGTATACGTCACACCCTCATGCTCAAAACTAATTTCTTCTTCCATTTACAGCTCCTGAATTAAAGACTGCTCAACCGTGCGGTCAATATTTCCCTGTCTGCATCATCATCCAGCACATGCATTCTGCGGTGGCAGTTGGGGCAAAGCGCAGCAGTGTTCTCCACCGTATCGGCCCCGCCTTTTACAAGCCAAACAATGTGGTGCGTCTCCAGAAAAGGGGCTCCGTCTTTCTTGTTGAACGGTGCAGCTTCTTGGCACAAGTCACACCGCCCCTTGGATCTGCGCTTGGCATGCTCCGCGACCCAGGCTGAACGTTGATGCTGGATAACTTTGGCACTGCGCTTTCCGACACTGATCCGCCCCTGTCGCCGAGCAAGCGCCTCCACCTCCGCATCACTCAACTTACGAGCCTGCTTCTCCTTCACCTGGTTTAGCTGTTGCAGCGTGGAATCTGGTATGGCCGGCAGAGCACCTGACTTCAGGCGAAGCGGGAATATCCATACAGAGCGCTCCCGCCCCTTAACGTCAGGCTGCCTCTCCTGATAAGGCTCATCAGCCAGCTCCACCTCAGCCATGTAGGTATAGGTTTTAGCAGTGAATACCTCGAACAGATGCACGGATACGCCGTTGGCACGAGACTCATTCAGCGTTCTGTTTTGGTTAAATTCCAGCGACTGATCACCCTGCTGACCCATACCGGTGTAGTGCAGCACATCATTAACCCAGCGATCGTCATAAATGGACGCCACATGGTTCGAAACGATGACGAGGGTGTTAGTACGATTTGAGCGGCGCATCCCACCTTGCGGACTGCATTGAAACAACTGCGTCAGATCGTCGTTATTGAGATTAGAGCCTGGGACTGGAGGAACAAAATTAACCATATGTTCGGATGATCTCTTCAGCAATTGGAACATCAGCAGGAGCAAGGTCGTATTGCAGCAATTCGCAAGGGCTTACCCACTCGACCAGGTCATGTACCTGCAGAACAAATTGGGTGGATTGCAAAACGACGCTGACGGCGATCAGTTCGATCGTGCCGCCGGGATAGGTATAAATCGAAGAAGTGAGAATCTCGCCGGCGTCGGACTCAACACCCAACTCTTCAAGTAGTTCGCGGGTGATACAGTCCTGCGGTGTTTCGCCATGCTCAAGCTTGCCGCCAGGAAACTCCCACATGCCTGCCAGCTTCTGGCCTGGAGCTCTGCGTGTGATAAGAATTTTCCCGCCGAGATGTACGACCGCGGCAGCTACTGGTGCTTTCATAGCGCGATTCCTTATCGCCAAGTCAGAAAGATCCGTAGGAACGAAGGGAAAACATCTTAGCCGAGAACCATCACCAGTCCGCACTCCGAGAAGGGAAATGCTCTTCAGTGCGATGCCAAAAACAGGCGAGTTGCGGAAGTGATCTAAAAAACTGCGGAAGCGATTGCCCAAATCCCAGGCAATAAAAAACCCCGTAGACGTTAATCTACGGGGTTTTCAAGGGTGGAGGCCGAGGTCGGAATCGAACCGGCGTAGGCGGATTTGCAATCCGCTGCATAACCATTTTGCTACTCGGCCCCAAATGTCCAATGCCTGAAAAACAACACTGGCCACATACAAACTAGAACGGTTTTCGAGATCAACCTCATCTCGCAACTCTTTGATTTCTAAAGAGTTTTTCCGTTTCCTCGCTGAGGAATGGTCGCAATTATGGACATGTTTTCCATTCCTGGCAACTCCTATTCGATATTTTTTCTGCCGGGCTGTTTCTACAGGTTTCCGGGCGGGCAAATACGCCTCGAAGTCGCCGACGGGGCTGGATGATTGCATAAATCAAGTCCGATAGCTCGCCCTTGCCTGTTCCTCGCTCACCTACCCGATCGGGTTATGGCGTGTGTGCGGCCGCTCGCGGACAGTAGCGCCAACGGCTCGACCCGGGCTCCTCCCATCAGGTTCAAGGCGGAATTCCAGCATGCGTACAGCATTCCCTGCGGTGTTTGGCGTGGTTCTGATAGTGGCGGCAGCCTGGGTGCAGGCCGAGGAGCCCGCAAGCAAGACGCTGCGGCTGTACAACTGGTCGGACTATATCGGCGAGAACACCCTCGCCGGCTTCGAGAAGGCCAGCGGCATCAAGGTGATCTACGACACCTTCGACTCCTATGAAACCGTTCAGGGCAAGTTGCTGCCCGGGCGCTCCGGCTACGATCTGGTGGTACTCAATGCGGCGCTAGTGCCGCCCTTGATCAAGGCGCAGGTATTCCAGCCGCTGAACAAGCAGTGGTTGCCCAGTTGGCAGAATCTCGATCCCCAGGTGCTGACAAGCCTGGAGAACTACGACGCCGGGGTGCAGTACTCGGCGCCCTATACCTGGGGCAGCAATGGGGTGACCTATAACGTCGACAAGATCCGTGAGCGGATGCCGGACGCGCCCATTGGTTCCCTGGCAATGCTGTTCGATCCCAAGGTGGTGTCGCGCTTCGCTGATTGCGGAGTGACGCTGCAGGACTCGCCCACGGACATTCTGCCGCTGGTGCTGGCCTGGCTGGGGCGCAACCCCAATAGCGCCGAGCCTGCAGATCTCAAGGCCGCGCAAGATGCCTTGATGGCCATACGACCCTATATCCGCAAGTTCGACTCCACCAGCTACCTCAATGGCCTGGCCAATGGCGACCTGTGCCTGAGTGCGACCTGGTCCGGCGATTACGCCACCGCCCAGGCCCGGGCCAATGAAGCGGGGGCACCGGTCAAGCTCGACTATTTCATTCCCAAAGAAGGTTCGCTGATCTGGTTCGACAACTTCTACATTCCCGCCGATGCGCCGAATGTGGCCAATGCCCATGCCTTTATCGAATACCTGTTGCAGCCGCAGGTGATGGCCGAGGTCAGCGACTACATCCGCTATGCCAATGCCAACCTCAAGGCCACCCCGCTGCTCGCTGCCGAGGTGCGTGACAACCCGGCGATCTACCCCGATGCCCAGACCCGGGAGCGACTGTTCACCCAGAAAATCCAGTCTCCCGCCAGCACCCGCCTGATCACCCGCACCTGGAACATGGTGAAGATCGGCAAGTGATCCATGCCTACCCATTCCACGGACGTTGCGTCCAATGGTTCAACCCGAGGTGAAGCCCATGGCCATCCAACCCGAAGCCTTTTTTCAACAGTTCGACGACCCACAACTGGTGGCCGCCGACAAGGCCCATTACATGCACGGCTTTCATATGTTCGACGAGCACCGCGAGCAGGGCTCGCTGAACATCGCTGCCGGTGACGGTGCCTATATCTATGACACCGCCGGCCGGCGCTACCTGGATGCGGTCGGCGGCATGTGGTGCACCAACATCGGCCTGGGCCGCGAGGAAATGGCCGAAGCGATTGCCGATCAGGTAAGGCAGTTGGCCTACTCCAATCCGTTCTGCGACATGGCCAATGTCAGCGCCATCCAGCTCTGTGAAAAACTCGCCAGCCTGGCACCGGGGGACCTGAACCACGTGTTCCTCACCACTGGCGGCTCCACTGCAGTAGACACCGCCTACCGCCTGGTGCAGTTCTATCAGAACAGTCGTGGCAAACATGAGAAGAAGCATGTGATCTCGCGGATCAATGCGTACCACGGCTCGACCTTCCTGACCATGTCCATCGGCAACAAGGCCGCCGACCGAGCTCCCGAATTCGACTTCATGAGCGACCTGTTTCACCACATCTCCTGCCCCAACTACTACCGTGCCCCGGCAGGTATGAGCGAGGCGGATTTCCTCGATTTTCTGGTGGCCGAGTTCGAGGACAAGATCCTCACCATCGGCCCGGACAAGGTGGCCGCCTTCTTCGCCGAACCCATCATGGGCTCAGGCGGAGTGATCATTCCGCCCGAGGGCTATCACCGGCGGATGTGGGAAATCTGCCAACGCTACGACCTGCTGTATGTCGCCGATGAGGTGGTGACCTCGTTCGGTCGCCTGGGCACCTTTTTCGCCTCCCAGGACGTGTTCGGCATGCAGCCGGACATCATCACCACCGCCAAGGGCCTGACCTCGGGCTACCTGCCCCTGGGGGCCTGCATTTTCTCCGAACGCATCTGGCAGGTGATCGGCGAGCCGGGCAAGGGCCGTTGCTTCACCCACGGCTTCACCTACAGCGGGCACCCAGTCAGTTGCGTCGCGGCGCTGAAGAACATCGAGATCATCGAGCGGGAAAACCTGCTGGCCCATGTCGAGGAGGTGGGGGTCTACATGGAGCAACGCCTGCAGACCCTGGCGCAGTTGCCCCTGGTCGGCAATGTACGCTGCAAGCGGCTGATGGCCTGCGTCGAGTTCGTCGCCGACAAGCACAGCAAGAGCCTGTTGCCGGAGGCCCTGAACATTGCCGAACGCATCCACCTGCGAGCCCAGGCCAAGGGCTTGCTGGTGCGTCCCATCGGCCATCTCAACGTCATGTCGCCACCGTTGATCATCACCCGTGCGCAGATCGACGAAATCGTCGATACCTTGCGCGAATGCATCCTCGAGGCTGCAGCCGAGCTGCGCCGTGACGGCCAGTACCTGGGTTGATGAATCGACAACGGGCACCGACAGCACTGCGAATCGGGGTCTTACCCGGCCTGCGCCCGGCAGTTAAACTGCCGGGCATGAGCGCATCTGCCAATCCCCCCAACGCCCCACTCTCCCTCGATGCCCTGCAGGCCTGGCATGCCGGCTTGGCCAAGGCATTCGACAGCGTGGACGATGAGGCCTTCCTCAGCCATCTGGCGGCAGCGCTGAATGCCCTGACCCCCATCGAATCCATGATGATCAGCCTGGAACGCAAAGGCTTGCCACCCCAGTTGCTGCATGAGCAAGGCATTGTCGGCGCGTACCGCGACGAGATCATCAACCGCTATTTCTCCCGCGGCTACCTGCTCGACCCCTTTTGCCTGGCGGTGGAAAACGGTCTGGCGGAAGGTTTCTACCACCTCTCGGAAATCGCCCCGGACGACTTCTTCGCCAGCGAGTACTACAAGACCTACTACCTCAAGACCGGGGGCGCCGAAGACAGTTACTACATCGTCGACCTCGACCCGCACAGCAAGATTTCCCTGTGCATGTTCCAAGGCTTGAGTGGTGCACGCTTCGCCAGCGAACCCTTGGCGCTACTGCGGGCGGTGGAGCCGCTGGTGCGCGAGCTGATCCGTCGTTTCGGCAGTGCCGGCGGCCTGCAGCAACTGGTGCGGCACGCGACTCAGGGTTCGCTGCCGGCCCAGGCACCGGCCGACCTCAACCAACAGATCGAAGCCGCCTTCATGAGCTTCGGCACTCCGCTACTGACGGTGCGTGAACGGGAGATCGCCCACCTGATCCTGCGCGGTCACTCGGTGAAATCCACGGCCAAGGTGTTGGAAATCTCTCCGGAAACCGTGCGCATGCACCGTAAGAATCTCTATACCAAGCTGACCATCAGTTCCCAGGCGGAGCTGTTTTCGTTGTTTATCGACTGGCTGACCCAGCGCCCTCAAGCCCCCGCCCATTGAGCCGACGGGTGTGTCCAGCTCGCCGCCGCCCCGGCAACGCCGTCAGATCCCGGAAATCGGACCAGGGCCTGCACAGCTTGTGCAGGCCCTTTTTTCCTCAGTGCATCAGTGATGCATTCAACGGGCCGCCCAGGCGTTGAAGCGCTGCTCCAGCTCCTCGCCATGGTCGACCCAGAACGCCGCATCCACCGCCCGCGCGCCCCGCAGGTTGGCCTCGTAGGTCGGCAGTTGCTGCTGCACCGCCTCAGGCAACAGGGGCAGTGCCTGACGATGCACCGGTCCATAGGGAATGTTCTGCGAGAACACCTTCTGCGCCTGGGGCTGGCTGGCGAACAGGATGAAATCTTCGGCCAGGGCCTTGTTCGGCGAGCCTTTGACTACCGCCCAGTACTCCGGATCGTACAGGCTCTGGGGCCAGAGGATACTCAACTGCATGCCCTCCTTCTGGGCCATGGCAATGCGTCCGTTGTAGGCCGCGCTCATCACCACATCACCGGCCACCAGCCATTGCGGAGGTTGAGCCCCGGCTTCCCACCACTGGATGTAGGGCTTGATCTGATCCAGCTTGGCGAAGGCCCGGGTCACGCCTTGCGGGGTGTTGAGCACCTGATACAACTGGGCCGGCGCCACACCGTCCGCCAGCAGGGCGATTTCCAGGGTGTACTTGGCGCTCTTGCGCAAACCGCGCTTGCCGGGGAAGTCCTTGAGGTTCCAGAAGTCGGCCCAGGACCCGGGCGCCTTGGCCAGCTTTTGCGGAGCAAAGGCCATGACCATTGACCAGACGTAGGTGGCCACGCCGCACTCGCTCAGGGTGCCCGGGACGAACTGCGCCGGATCACCAAAGCGAGCCAGGTCCAAAGGTTCGAACAAGCCCTCGTCACAGCCGCGCAACAGCTCCGGGCTCTCCACTTCGACCACATCCCAGCTGGTCTTGCCGACATCGACCATGGCCTTGATCTTCGACAGTTCACCGTTGTACTCCCCCGCCACCACCCGGGCCGCCCCGCTCTGGTTGAAGGGTTGGAAATAGGCTTTTTCCTGAGCCTGTTTGGTGGCTCCGCCAAAGGAAATGACGGTGAGGTTCTGCGGTTGGGCCCAAGCCCCGGTGCACAGCAGAACCCACGACAATGCAACGCCGCAACGCAAGGTGTTGGACATAAAACCCATCCTCAAGAAAGCCGGCTCGCCCGCACGAACCCGCACAGCAGGAGCCTGGAAGCGACCGTATTCACGGGCGGTACTGCACCAGGCACTACGAGTCTTGGTCAGCGGTGCAAGGCGCCTGGCAGCACAGGCCAGGTAGCCGGATCGTCACCGTTGCGGGCTCTGTGGCCCCGTTCGCTTGGAGTGTTTGCAACCGGTCCGGGGTGAGCGGACGCGGTCTTGCTCGAATGGCGGTTCATCGCTTGCTCCCTGTTGTTTTTGTAGGAAGAACAAATCGATCGGCAGTGCATCGCCGCAGGCGCCCGTGGCAGTCGGGCAGGCGTATGCAGGGGTTCATTGTTTCCATAACCCGGAACGTTGCGAAACGAGGTTTTTGTGAGGCACAGGCAAGGGAAAAGCTGCTTTGCGGGAAGCTGCTGCAGGTTTTCGCAGGGATCATCAGCCCTGCAGCGAACGCCGCAGGACAGGCAAACAAAACACCCCGCAAGCGCCTAACGCTTGCAGGGTGCAATGGCCGGTCATGTGCCGGCAGGCTTGAGCATCAGTCCAGCACGACCAGCAACCCCGAGATCACCCCGATGCCCATCACCGCGGAGAGCAGCATGCTGCTGGAGACCTCCGTCTCATAGGTCTTGTAGCGCGACGCCAGGATGAAAACGTTAACCGCCACCGGCAGCGCCGCCATGATCACCGCAATCTTGATCAGAAAGTCGCTGAGGCCAAACACATACCGGGCGGAAACGAACACCAGCACCGGCAGCACCACCACCTTCAACAGTGCCAGCGCCAGGGCGTCGCCCTTGATCAGGCTCTGATTGCGATGCACGGCAAAGGCGGCGCCCAGGGCTACCAGGGCCAAAGGTCCGGTGGCGTTGGTCATCTGCGTGGCGAAAATCTGCAGCGGACTGGGCAACTGCCATTGCAGGACAATGAACAGCACGGCCAGCAGCACCGCTAGGATCAGCGGGTTGGTGACAATGGAGCGGGTCGTGGTGAGCAGCACGCGGCCGATATCCGGCTTGGCCTGCACCTCCTGTTGCGCGGTGAGCTCCATGATCAATGCGCCACCCGCCAGGATCACCAGGTTATCGGCCATGGTGATCATCAACGTTGGCAAGGCCGCCTCATCGCCAAAAGCCATGACCATCAGGGGCAAGCCCATGTACCCCACTACCCCCGAGATGGACGACAACCCACGCAGGCCGGCTACGCGCCCATTGCCGCCCCAGATCAGCCAGCCACCTACCGCAGCGATGATGAAGGTCACCAGGCAAGCCAGGTAGTAGGCGCTGAGCAGCCCCCAATCCAGCTCGCCATGGTCCCGAGTGCCCAGGGTCTTGATGAAAATGAAGCATGGCAGGAACAGCCAGAACACGACGCCCACCAGGCCCTTTACCGTTTCCTTGCCGATGACCCCGATCCGCACTATCCAATAGCCGGCGAAGATCATGGCAAACAAGGGCATCACCACCGTAAAGACCTTATCCATGAGCAGCATGCCCCCGAACAATCCACCGTTCGGCATACTGCGCCAGTTGCCGGGGGGTGTAGGTCGAGGCGCGGTAGAAATCCATCACCCCGCCCATGACCCGCCGATAGTGGGACTCGATGTCCTTCATCGAGGCCCGCATCTCCACTTTCAGGCTCTCCACTATGGGCCACAGGTCCGCATCGGCCATCGTCGCCACATTCAGCCCTGCCGTTGAATAGTGTCTCAGGGCCTGGCGAATGGTTTGCGGATGCAGGCCGACATAGTTGACGAAGTAACTCTTCTCATCCTGAGTTTCAAGAAAGTCCGGAATATTCAGAACACCGTAATTGGAAAGTGTTTCCAACTTGCCACTCACCGGCCGATAAACACTGGGCACTTGCAAGAAGGCGTCTTCACACTGATGAGCTGCATCGATCAACTTATCCAGATCAAGTTCACAGGAGCCCAGAGTTATATTATTGGTCTTGCACAACTTGACCACTTGTTCCAAGGGCGCAATACCCGATCTATTGCCAAAACCGGCGAGCGCCCCTTCAACCATCTGAAAGCCCGAGTGAATGGCTTGCATGGTATTGGCAAGGGCCAGTCCGTTGTCGTTATGGGCATGCAGGCAAAACACCAGCCGGGGTAATCCTTGACCAGCTTCGAACACAGCCACTGGGTCACATGGGGCTGCAGCGAGCCCACCGAATCGTTGATCCTGATGATCTCCACCCCCAGGCTGGCAGCCCAGTCGATTTGCCGGCAGATTTCGCCATAGCGCTGCTCAGACACGCCCTGGCGAAAATTATTGAGCACGCTGGCCTTGAATCGGACGGCACCGATGCTGCGGAACGCCTCGATGGCCCGCTCGAACTCCCGCTTGCCCTGTCTGTAGGTGATCATGCCGAAGCTGAACACGGTGTCGGCGATCCACTGGCGATGTTGCTGGCGGGACTGGAAGTTAGCGAAAGCAGTCTCCCAGCAGTTGAGCAGAATGATGAAGGTAGCGCGGGTATCGGCGGGCAGTTCATGGGCTTCCCGGGCCTGATGCAGACGGTCCCAGACCAGCGGCTCTTCAGGCCCGCAGCCCACCACGAAATCTCTCAAACCTGCTGCTGCCATGGACTTGAGAAGCGCCACCTTGGCGTCCACGGAAATGGGAAAGGCCGTGCGTTCAATTCCTTCCCGAAGGGTTTCATCCACTAGATAGGGGACCGAATAATCACGATAGCGAATTCCACTTTCAGCCGTCATTGTCCTGCTCCTTGGCGGTTCGATTATTGTTATACCCACTTAGGTTTAAACCTTGAACAACTCCAATAGCCGCCACACCATATAACACCAACTAAAAAACACAACCCAAGACAATCCTTAAAAAATCCAGAAACAAACAATGACAAATAAACAGAAAAAAGTGCCTTGACACAAACCCCATAAAACAAAAGAAAAACAATACTCCGCTTTAAATAAACACCCGTTTCAACTTCAATATTTCAGCCTGCAAACAACCGACATTTTTCGCACCCACTCCCTCACCTTGAATCCCCCCTTTGCCCGGGCCTGGCCCAACCCAGCCTGCCGGCCACCCTCAGGGAAGGCTAGAATCCCTCCACCTTCCCCATGCGATTCGACGAGACCCGCTCATGAGCTTCGATTTCGATACCCTGCATCCGCGCCAGGGCACCGGCAGCACCAAGTGGAGCCGCTACCCCGAGGACGTCCTGCCCATGTGGGTGGCGGACATGGACTTTGCCGTGGCGGACAGCATTCTCCAGGCCTTGCACCAACGCCTCGAGCACCCGCTGCTGGGCTACAGCGTGGCCCGGGATGAACTGCGCGAAGCCGTGGTCGCCGACCTCTGGAACAAGTACGCCTGGCGCGTGCAGCCCGACGAGTTGATCTTCCTGCCCGGGGTCGAGCCCGGGTTCAACATGGCCCTGCACGCCTTCGTCCAGCCCGGGCAAACAGTGCTGGTACAGACCCCCAACTACCGCCCGCTGCGCATGGCCCCGGACAACTGGCGCCTGGACAAGGTCGAAGTGCCGTTCCAGCTCACCGAGCAAGGCACCTATGTCACCCCCATGGACGCACTGCGCCAGGCCTTGCAAGGTGCTGGGGCGATGCTCCTGAGCAACCCCCACAATCCCTTGGGCAAGGTCTTCCCCCGGGAAGAACTGCAAGCCGTGGCCAACGCCTGCCTGGACCAGGGCGCACTGATCATTTCCGACGAGATCCATGCCCAGCTGTGCTTCGACGGACGCCGGCATATTCCCACCGCGTCCCTGAGCCCGGAGATCGCCCGGCGCACCATCACCCTGATGTCGGCGAGCAAGGCCTACAACATCGCCGGGATGAAGACCTGCTTCGCCATCGTCCAGGACCCGGCCACCCGCCTGGCCTTCAACAACGCCCGCGCCGGCATGGTGGACAGCGTCAGCCCCCTGGGCCTGGAGGCGACCCACGCCGCCCTGACCCACGGCGGCCCCTGGCTCCAGGCGCTGCTCGGCTACCTGCAAGCCAACCGCGACTACCTGCTGCACGCGGTGCAGACCCGCCTGCCGGGCATCCGCATGCATGCGCCCCAGGGCACTTACCTGGCCTGGCTCGACTGCAGCGAGCTGGGGCTGGACGATCCCCACGGCTATTTCCTCAAGGAAGCCAAGGTCGGCCTCAGCGCCGGACTCGAGTTCGGTGACGACTGCGGGCAATTCGTGCGCCTGAACTTCGGTTGCCCCCGTGCCTTGCTGGAAGAAGGCATCCAACGCATGGAGCAAAGCCTGCAGCGACGCTGAGCCAGGCGGCTCGGAACCCTCGCCGGGATCAGGGCCCGACAGCCTCTGTACCGCAGCCGATCAGCGGCTGCGGCCATCAGGTCGACGCAGGCGCCAGCTCAGAAGGACAGCGGATAGCTGACGATCAGCCGGGTCTGGTCGAAGTCACTGCTGAAGCTGCGCCGGGTGGTCGCGTTGTTCAGCCGCAGGTTGAGGTTTTTCAGACGACCGTTTTGCAGGGTGTAGCCCAGCTCGGTGTCCCGCTCCCACTCCTGACCGTCGTTGCCGAACCGGGTCGTGGCACTGTCGCCACGGCCATAGCGCACCATGGCCAGCAACCCGGGAATGCCGGCGGCGGCAAAATCGTAGTCGTAGCGCAGTTGCCAGGAACGCTCGCCGGCATTGCTGAAGTTGCCGTTGAACATGTCGTTGCCCAGGGTCCGTCCACTGCTGCCATAGACCGACATCCACGGGCTGTCACCGCTGACTTTCTGCCATCCCAGGTACAAGGCATGTCCAGCACGGGAGGCAGAAAACAGGCCATAGGCGGTGTGACTGTCGACCTTGCCGATGCGCGCGCGACCCTCCTCGCGGTCGATGAAATAACCCAGGTTGGCCCCCAGCACCCAGTCGCCTACCGGCTGCTTATGCAGCACGTTGAAGTAGCTCTGCCGATAGATATCCTCCAGCTGCGAATGCCAGACACCCAACAGTGTGCGCTGCTGATTGAAGCGGTACTCGGCACCGGCATAGTTGAAACCATCGGACTTCACCCCGGGGGCCGCCCAGGCCGCAAGGTCCTGCATGTCCGAAGAGTCGCGCAGGCTGACCGCACGGTATTGCCCGGCCTGCAGGCCCAGCCCGGAGATCTCCCGGGACACCAGCATCGCCCCGCGAAAGGTCTGGGGCAGCAGGCGTCCGTCGTCATAACGCAGCAATGGAACATCCGGCAGCAACTCCCCCACCTTCAGTTCAGTGGCCGAAATCCGAGCCTTCAAGGCCGCCCCGGCGCGCCCGAAGTTGTCGGCCGCCCGCCCGTCATCGTGCACTGGCAGCAACTGCGAGCCACTGACCCCACGGCCGCTGTCGAGCTTGAGACCGAACAAGCCAATGGCGTCCAGACCAACCCCCACGGTGCCCGGGGTGTAGCCGGAACTGAACTTGAAAATAAAGCCCTGGGCCCACTCCTCCACGTGCCCCTTGGGCGCATCGTGATCGCGAAAGTCCCGATTGAAGTAGTAGTTGCGCAACAGCAGATCGCTCCGGGCGCCCTCGACAAATCCGCTGTCATCGGCCCAGCAAGCGCCACACAGTCCCAGTGACAAAGAGGCCCCGAACAGGGAGCGGCAAAGCATTGGCTGACGGTCGTTCATTATTATTGTTCTCCGTTTTTTTGGCGCAGCCGTACCCCGACAGGCCGTTGCCGGTCTGTGCGTCAAGGATGCGCAGAAAACCCGGCCAGGACGGCCGGGGGTCATTCAGGGCACTGGGTCAGAAGGGGTACTGACGCGGCCGATGCTGCAGGCTGATCCACTGATCCCGGGTGAACTCGTCGATGGCCCAGTCGCCGTTGAAGCGGCCCAGCCCGGAGTTCTTCTCGCCCCCGAACGGCGCATTGGCTTCGTCGTTCACCGGTACATCGTTGATATGGGTCATGCCGGCCCGCACCTGGCGGGCAAAGTTCACCCCGCGCTCCAGGTTGCGGGTAAACACGGCGCTGGACAGGCCGAACTCGCTGGCATTGGCCAACTCCAGGGCATGGGCTTCATCCCGGGCCCGCAGCAGCCCCACCAGAGGCCCGAAGATTTCATTGCGGGCCAGATCCATGTCGGCGCGAACCTCGCCATACACATGGGGCGCCAGCAGGTTGCCGCTGACTCCGCCTTCGTACAGCGGCTCGGCCCCCTCTTCTCGGGCCAGGGCGATCTTGTCCTGCAAGCCTTGCAGTTGTCGGGCATTGATCACCGGGCCGATCACCGTTTCCAGCGATTGCGGATCGCCGACCTTGAGCTGCCTGACCCGCGCCACGAAGCGCTCGGCAAAGGCGTCATACAGCGACTGGTCAACGATGATCCGGTTGATCGCCATGCAGATCTGCCCCTGGTGCAGGAACTTGCCAAACACCGCGGCATTCACCGCTTGCTCAAGGTCGGCGTCGTCCAGCACCACGAACGGGCTGTTGCCTCCCAGCTCCAGGGCCACAGGCTTGAGGTGCTCGCCGCCACTGGCGATACGGCCTATGCCGCGCCCCACCGGAGTCGAGCCGGTAAAGGTGATCAGGGAAGGCACCGGGTGCTCGACGAAGGCATCGCCGATCTCGCTGCCGGCCCCCACCACCACACTGAACACCCCGGCGGGCAAGCCTGCCTCTTCGAAGATCCGCGCCAGCAACAGGCCACCGCACACCGGCGTATCACTGGCCGGCTTGACCACCACCGCATTGCCCAAGGCCAGGGCCGGCGCGATGGATCGCTGGGTCAGGTGCAGCGGGAAGTTCCACGGGCTGATCACCCCCACGACCCCCAGGGCGCTGCGATAGACCCGGCTTTCCTTGCCCGGGACATCGGACTCGACAATGCGCCCATGAACCCGCGCCGGAAACGACGCCGACTCCAGGGTGATGGCCCGCGCCGCGCCCCACTCGGCCAGCGCCTTGATTCGGGTACTGCCGGATTCGCGAATGATCCAGTCGACGATCTCTTCCTGGCGCTGGTCGAAGATCGCCACCGCCCGATGCAGCACCGCCGCCCGCTCCGACGGGCCGAGCGCGGCCCATTGCGGCTGCACTTGCGCGGCTTTCGCGTAGGCGGCATCCAGGTCACTGCGGTTGGCCTGGACCACTTCCAGCAACAACGAACCGTCGAACGGATTGCTCACCGCCAGGGTTTTGCCCGCAGCGCCGATGCGCCAGGTTCCGGCGATGGGTTGCAGATGCAGATCGCAATAGACAGCTTTGGAATCGCTCATGACACACCTCTTCAAATAACAGCAGTCAAATAACAGCAATCAAATACCCCTGTTTGCGGCGGCTGATCCCTCCCCCAACCGCAGGAGCCGGCTTGCCAGCGAAAGCGTCCTCAAGCCCCACACAAGACTCGCGCGCCCTTCGCCAGCAAACCGGCTCCTACATTCGGGCTTCGATCAGGCGCAGCAGCCCGAGCAGGGTTTCGGTGTGGGGCACGGCAATACCGGCCTGCCGTGCCCGAGCCAGCACCTCACCGTTGATCGCGCCGATCTCCGTCGCTCTGCCGGCCAGCACGTCCTGCAACATGGACGGTTTGTGATCCCGGTGATTGGCCATGGCGAACGCCACCGAGTCCAGGCAACGCTGCTCATCCACCGCCACCCCGGCCGCCCGAGCCACCGCCAGCACCTCCAGGACCATGTGCCTGGCCAGGGCTACGCCCTCGGGCGCGGCTCCCAGTTGCCCCACCGTACAACCACTGGCGGCGCACAGGCTGTTCAAGGCGGCGTTGAACGCCACCTTTTCCCAGATCGAGGTCCAGACGTCCCGGTCCACCCGGCATTGCAGTCCCGCGCCATCGAGCACCTGGGCAACCTGGCTGGCGCCCCGAGACGCCCCCCCTTCCAGCCCCAGGACCCGGACCACGCCCTCACCATGGGAGCGCACATGCCCAGGCCCCAACAGATCGGCGGGCCAGTTGGTCATGCCGATCAGCACCCGTTCCCGGGCGACGTGACGGCTGACCGCCTCGGCATTGCCCAGGCCGTTCTGCAAGGTCAGCACCAGGGTTTGCGCGCCGATATGGCCAGCCGCGCTGCGCAATGCACGCTCGGTATGCAGGGTCTTGGTGAACACCAGCAACAGATCCGCGTGCCCGGGGGCCTGCTCCGGACGGCACGCCGCGAGGCCGTCGATGCGCCGGTCGCCGCTATCGGTCTCCAGGCGCAAGCCCTGGCGGCGGATGGCCTCAAGGTGCCGCTCGTCAATATCCAGCAGCCTGACCTTCTGCCCGCTTTCTGCCAGCAGGCCGCCGAACAGCGAGCCCATGGCGCCCGCTCCCAGGATGGAAATATTCATCGAATTGCCCTTCTCAAGATCATTGTTCACCGGCCAGGCCCTCCCTGTGTGGCGAGGCACTCATGCCGCTCCCGGCCTGCGCCGGGGAATGTGCCGACGCACGATCAGCAGGGCGATCAGGGCCAGCACCATCACCGAGCCCAGCAACGTCAGGTAGCCCTGTGCCCCGCCCTGAGTGATCACCGTGGCGCCGGCGAAGGCACTGAGAATCGCTCCAAGGCGGCCAAAGGCCAGGGCCGAGGCGGTGCCAGTGGCACGTACCCCAGTGGGATAGATAAAGGCACACAGGGCATACAAGGTGGATTGCACGGCGTTGACGAACAGGCCATGCACGCCGATGCCGAAAATCAGCAAGCTGGTGTTCTGGTGGATGTCCACCGCCTGCAAAGTGAAGGCGCTGGCCGCGCCCCCGGCGCAACAGATCGCCAGCGGCCAGAACGACCCCCAGCGGGTCATGGCCACCGCGCAAACCAGCGCCCCGATCACCCCGCCCAGGTTGTAGGCGGTGAGGCCGGAGCTGGCCACCGCCAGCGGCAGCCCCGTGGACTGCAGCATGGTGGGCAACCAGCTGAAGGCGCTGTAGACCGCAGTCAGGCACATGAAGAACGCCACCCACACGGCCAGGGTGTCGCGGCCGTAGCCGATGGCGAACAAGGCACGAAAACCGCCCTGCTGCTCGCTCTTCTGCTCCAGGGCATCGGTATAGCGAACGCCCTCGGCCATGGGCCGCCCCATGCGCCCCAGCAAGGCGCTCAACTCACCCCAGCGCTGGGGCCGACGGGCCAGGAAACGTGGCGATTCCGGCAGTGTCGCCAAGAGCAAGAAACCGAAGACGATGGGCAGGCTGCCGCCGAGGAAAAACAGTGTGCGCCAGCCATACACCGGCAACACCTGGGAGGCGAACAAGCCGGCGAGCATTCCGCCCAGGGGCACGCAGACAATCGTGGCGGTCACCGCCAGGGTGC
Source organism: Pseudomonas sp. B21-059 (assembly GCF_026016285.1). Classification (NCBI taxonomy): domain Bacteria; kingdom Pseudomonadati; phylum Pseudomonadota; class Gammaproteobacteria; order Pseudomonadales; family Pseudomonadaceae; genus Pseudomonas; species Pseudomonas sp. B21-059. Next base: position 3,978,809 of record NZ_CP087201.1, read on the forward strand.
GGCGGCGCGCCGGGGTGAACTCCGCGGTCATGGTGGTGGCACTGGGCAATGCCCCGCCAATGCCCAGCCCGGCGATAAACCGCAGCACGGCCACCGCCAGCGCATCCGGTGCCAGGCCAATGGCACAAGTCGCGGTGCCGAACACAAAGACACTGGCGATCACCGCCATGCGCCGTCCGAACCGGTCGGCGAACAGACCGGCACAGGCACTGCCAATGCCCATGCCGATCAGCCCGGCCGCCACCGCCGGCGCGAAGGCTTCGCGGGTGATGCCCCACTCCTTGATCATCAGCGGTATGGCAAAGCCGATGAGCTGCCCGTCGAAGCCGTCCATGACGATGGACAGCGCGGCCAACAGCACCACGATCTTCTGCATGCGGGTATAGGGGCCCTCATCCAGCAAGGTGCCGATATCGGCGTTGCCGGATACGGGACGCACTGGCAGGGAGGCTCCCCCCAGCACTTGGCTGACGGATGTCGTGTTCATAACCACCTCTTTTTATTGTTGTGGTGTATCCGCAGGCTTTGTACGAAAAGCCTCGATACTCGGTGATGCTGCGTTGAAAACGGCTGGCGCCGCCGGGCCCCGTGCCCGGCGGCGATGGCACCCTCAGGGTTCGATGGTCAGGGTCGGCACCTCGATCAGCACCGGGCGCTTGCCCGCCAGCGCTGCGCTGAAAGCCTCGGCGAATGCCTCACGGGTCGTGGCCTGCACGGCGTGCACGCCATAACCGCGGCCGATGGCGCAGAAGTCCAGGCCGGGCACATCCAGCCCCGGTGCGTCATCGACCTGCAGGACATCGGCGAACCAGCGCAAGGCGCCGTAGGTGCCGTTCTTGAGGATGATGAACACCACCGGAATCTGGTACTGGGCCGCGGTCCACAGCGCGGTGATGCCGTAGTTGGCCGAGCCGTCGCCGATGATGCCGATCACCCGACGTTCGGGGCGGGCCAGTTGCACCCCCACCGCCGCCGGCAGGCCAAAACCCAGGCCCCCTGCCGCCGGAAAGAAATAGCTGCCGGGCTCGCTCATCTCCACCCGCTGCCAGAAGGCGCCCACCGTGGACGTGGACTCCTTGACGTAGATTGCATCCCTGGGGGCCAGCTCGTTGATCACATCGAACACGGTTTCCGGACGCAGCAACCCACCCTGTTCCTGGATCGGCGTTGGCCGCGCCAAGGCCTGGGGCGGCTGGCGATCGCTGTCCGGCAAGGCCCAGACCAGGGCCTGCAGGGTTTCGGCGATGTCCCCCACCAGCGCATCACCCATGGGCGCCCGGGCCGCTTCACCGGCATCGCAGGTGATGTGCAGCAACTGCGTGCCGTCAGGCAGGTAGTCTCCCGGCGCGTACTGGTGATAACGGAACACCGGGGCGCCCACGACCAGGATCAGGTCATGGGCGGCCAGGCAGCGGCTGATGCCGGCAATGGCCGCCGGCAGCACCCCGCGAAAACTCGGGTGGCGAGTTGGAAACGGGCAACGGGACGCGGAAGGCGCCACCCAGGCCGTCATCCGCAGTTTCTCCGCCAACTGCACCGCCAGCGCGTTGCTCTGGCTGCCGTCCACATCCGGCCCCAGCACCAGCACCGGGTTGCGCGCCGCCACCAGACGCTGCACCAGGCTGCGCAGTTGCGCCGCCGAAGGCAGCCCGGCGCTGGCCACCTGGCGCCGCGCCAGGTGCTCGACCCCAGCCGGTGCGGCGCGGGCCCAATCGTCATAGGGAATCGACAGATACACCGGGCCCTTGGGCGCCTGGTTGGCCAGGTGAATGGCCTGGCTCAAGGCCCGAGGCACGTCCTCGGCACAGGCCGGCTCATGGCTCCATTTGACCAGGGGCTTGGGCAACTGCGGCGCATCGACGTTGGCCAGCATCGCCTCGACACCGATCATCGACCGCACCTGCTGGCCGGCGGTGATCACCAATGGGCTGTGGGAGTACCAGGCATTGGTCAGCGCGCCCATGCCATTGCCGGTGCCGGCGGCCGCATGCAGGTTGACGAAAGCCGGCTTGCCACTGGCCAGGGCGAAGCCGTCGGCCATGCCCACGACGGCGCCTTCATGCAGGCCGAGGATGTAGCGAAAGTCTTCGGGAAAGCCCTTGAGAAAGGGCAACTCGTTGGAACCCGGATTGCCGAACACGGTGGTCAGGCCCTGTTGCCGGAGAATGTCGTAGGAGGCGCTATGGACGGTTTGCATAAAGACCCTTGCCGCTGCTTTTTTAGAATTTGAGTGACTCTTGCAGCCGCCGCCAGATTGATCAAATTGATACTATCTCTATCAAAAATAAGACCCGTCTATATCCGTGAGGCACCATGAGCCACATCGATCTGAACCTGATCCGTACCTTCGTCACTCTCTACGAGGCCCGCAGCGTGACCCTGGCTGCCGAGCGCCTGTTCGTCACCCAGCCCTCGGTCAGCTACGGCCTGGCACGGCTGCGGGAGCTGTTCGACGATGCCCTGTTCAGCCGCACCCGCGACGGCATCCAGCCGACCCATCTGGCCGATGAGCTGTACCGGGGGTTCAGTGAGTCCCTGACGCGGATTGAAAATGCCGTGCACAGCACCCGCCGCTTCGACCCGGCCACCACCGAGCGGCGCTTTCGCATTGCCCTTTCGGACCTCGGGGAAATGGGCTTTCTGCCGCTGATCCTCGCGCGTCTGAACCGCGAGGCGCCGGAGGCCGAAGTGGAGGTGCTGCCCTTGCAGGTGGACCAGGCCGGGGACTGGTTGAGCAGCGGCAAGGTGGACGCCCTGATCTGCCGCAAGAACGTGCCCGGGGCCCGCAGCCAGGTGCTGATTCGCGAACGTTACGTGTGCCTGCTCAGCGATCGCCATCCACGGATCGACGAGCTATTGAGCCTGGAGCAGTTCCTCGCCGAGCGGCACATCGCCGTGACCCGGGCCACCGGCCACGGCAGCGTCGAAGACGTCCTCAAGCAGATGAACCTGCAGCGCCGGATCAGCCTGCATGTGCCGCACTTCTCGGTGCTGCCCAAGGTCTTGCCCGGCACCGAGCTGCTGGCGGTACTGCCGGCGCAGATCGCCCGGCTGTTCACCCTGGAGGGCGGCCTGAAACAGCTTGAACTGCCGTTCCCGGTGGGCGAGTTCGAAGTGTCCCTGCACTGGCACCCCAACAGCGACAGTTCCGCCGCCCTGCGCTGGTTCTGCCAGACGGTGGCCGGCGCCATCATCGACGGTCAGATGTGAGCCCAGCACAGGGAATCAACTGCGAAACGGATTAGGCTCCATCAGAACGTCAGGCAGATTTTCCCTAGGTGCGCGCCCGAGGCTTCATGGGCGAAGGCCTTGGCGATCTCGGCCAGGGGGAAGGTGCTGTCGATGATTGGCTTGATCCCCGTCGCCTCCAGGCCACGAATCATCTCCACCTGTTGCTGGCGACTGCCGACGATCAGGCCCTGCAGGCGCTGCTGCTTGGCCATCAGCGCCGCGGTCGGCACCGGTCCGGCCCAACCGGTGAGCACGCCGATCAGGGCGATATGCCCGCCGATACGGCAAGCGGTGATGGACTGCGGCAAGGTGCCCGGGCCGCCGACTTCCACCACATGGTCGACGCCTCGGCCGCCAGTCAGCTTGAGCACTTCGTTGCCCCATTCAGGCTGGGTGCGGTAGTTGAGGGTGTGGTCGGCGCCCAGCTCGCGAACCTTGGCCAGCTTGGCGTCCGACGAAGAGGTGGCAATCACCGTAGCGCCCATGGCCTTGGCCAGTTGCAGGGCGAAGATCGACACGCCGCCGGTGCCCAGTACCAACACGGTTTCCCCGGCCTTGAGCCCGCCGTCCACCACCAGGGCACGCCAGGCCGTGAGACCGGCGGTGGTCAGGGTCGCCGCTTCGGCATGGCTGTAGCCCTTGGGCGCATGGGTGAACCAGTGGCTGGGCTGGATCACCACTTCACGGGCATAACCGTCGACGCCATCGCCCGGGGTGGTGCTGAAGTCGGCGATGGCCGGGCCGCCATCGTGCCAATGGGGGAAGAAGCACGACACCACCGCATCACCGACCTTGAACTCGCTGACGCCCTCGCCCACCGCCTCCACCACCCCGGCGCCGTCGGCCATGGGAATCCGCCCATCGGCGGTGGGCAGCGCGCCGGTGACCACGGCGTAGTCGTGGAAATTCAGGGAACAGGCATGCAGACGCACGCGGATCTGCCCGGCGCCGGGTTGCCCGGGATCGGCCAGTTCCACGATTTTAAGGTTGTCCAGGGATGCCGGCAGGCTGAGCTTGATGGCTTGCATGGGATGCTTCTCCACAGATCGATAATCATCAGGGGGCTAACCCTACCACCAATACCGGCTATCTGTAGCCGCTGCCGAAGGCTGCGAACGGCTGCGCAGGAGACGCAGGTTTTCAGTGCCGCTAGAGGCTCGGCTCGGGACTGCCAAGCAAGGCCCTGCGGGCCTTTGCGCAGCTTCGCGGGCTCAGCAGCGGCTACAACGCTCAGCGAGTTCCGGCGTGCTCCGCCCGCCTGGCTCGCACAAAACACTGCTCGGTCACCGCCGCGCCCCACTGCTCGCCCACCTGCTCCTGCACCAGGACGAAACCCTGTTGCTCATACAGCGTGCGCGCCGCATCCAGACCCTTGAAGGTCCACAAGCGGGTGGCTGTAAAACCCCACTGGTCACAGAACCCCAGGGCCTCGACCAGCAGCCGTCGGCCCAAACCCTGGCCACGCGCCGAATCATCGAGGATGAAGCAACGCAGGATCGCCTCGCCGTCCGCGCCCTCCCCGTCAATGGCGATGGAACCAACAATCCGCTCACCCTGCAGCGCCACCCAGACCTGATTGCGCGGGTTGTGCAAACGTCCCATCAGCTCAGCCATGTCCGCTGCCACCAGGCTTTCAAAGGCCTGGCCGAAACCGGCGCGGGCGGCGTAGTAGCAGGCATGCATTTCGGCAATACGGCCAATCACCCCCGGTCTATAGCCACGAGCGATGGACCAGCACGCGGGCGGCTCGGGCGCCTCGCCCAGGCGCACCGCACGCAGTGCCCGGGCGTAGTCGGCGATGCCCGTCGAGGCGCAAAGCTGCTGGTCCGCGCTCAGGTGCACCAGTGCTGCGGCCACCTGGGCCTGGGCAAAACGGTCGATACCGCTCAGGGTCTGGCGTCCCTGGGCGGTGAGGTGCAGGCGCTTCGAGCGGGCATCCTGTGCATCGGCCTGTTCGCGGATCTCGCCGGCCTCCACCAGCTTGCGCACCAGACGACTGACGCTGGATTTTTCCAGCCCCAGCAGCGTCACCAGATCGCCAGCGGTCAAGGCATTGCCCTGGCCGATCTCCAGCAACGCATGCACTGCCGAGGGCGAGTAGTCGGTGGCGGCCAGGGTGCTGTGCATGAAGCCCAGCTCACGGACCATCTGCCGGGAAGCCTGGCGCAATTGCGGGATGAAACCTGCGGATGGGCTCGACATGAAGGTGACCTCTCTCGTGGAATATTTAGTTGCAACCTACAACTATATGACAGACAAGCCCCGCGTGCTCGGGCCCTGGCCGGCAGCGATAAAAACTTGAGCGCCCACTAATGAGAAGCATTACCATAAACACCCTTTTCGCCCGCCTCGGTCCCGGAACCCCTATCGATGGTGCCCAACTCTTCGCTACAGCACGCCGTGGGCGAGCTCTACGTCCAGCATCACAACTGGGTGGTGCAACTGCTGCGACGCAAGCTCGGTAACCAGGACCAGGCCATGGACCTGGCACAGGACACCTTCCTGCGGATTCTGCGCAGCGAACAACTGCCGGTACTGCGTGAACCCCGGGCCTATCTGAACACCGTGGCCAGCCGACTGTGCGGCCAGTATTTCCGCCGCCAGGCCCTGGAGCGGGCCTACCTTGAATCCCTGGCGCAGTTGGAACCGCAACACCAGCCCTCACCGGAAGCCCGCCTGCTGGTGCTCGAAGCCCTGGACGCCGTGGGTCAGGTGCTGGACGGTCTGGGCCATCGGGTGCGGGACGTGTTTCTGCTGTCCCAGCTCGAAGGCCTGACCTACCCGCAGATTGCCGAGCGCCTGCAGCTCTCGGTCAACGTGGTACAGAAAGCCATGCTCAAGGCCTACCGCCACTGCTATGCGGCGGTGTACCCGGCATGAGCGCCTTTAAGCCCATGGACGATCAGGGCGCGGTGGACCACCGCGTACTGGACCAGGCCCTGGAATGGCTGGTGCTCCTGCAGTCGGGCACCAGCAGCGCCGAGCAACAGGCCGGGTGCCTGGCCTGGCGCCGGGCCGACCCGCAACATGAATTGGCCTGGCAACGCCTGGCCGGACTCGGGCAGGACCTGCGCGACAGCACCCGCAGCCTGCCCGCCGCTCGCACCCGGCAGTTGCTCCAGGCCCGCAGCCACCCTTCGCGGCGCACCTTGCTCAAGGGCGTCGTCGGCCTTGGAGTGGTGGCCGCCAGCAGTTGGAGCGTGCGCGAGCGGCTGCTGTTGCCGCAGTTGTTCAGCGACTACCACACCGCCACCGGCGAACGCCGCCAACTGCAACTGGCGGTCGGCACGGCGCTGCAGCTGGACACCCGCACCACTCTGGATCTTCAGGACCGTGTGCAAGGACCGCAACTACGGCTCAACAGTGGACGCCTGCTGCTGACCCTGGGCAACGCGGCGCCAGTGCGGGTCGTCACCGCCGAAGCCAGGATCCACCTGGCACCGCTGTCGCAGTTGATGGTCAGCGTCGGCTTGCCGGGACACCGCGGCACCCGGGTGCAACTGCTGAGCGGCAGTGCCTCGGTCAGCCTGGGTCAGGGGCCCGGACAGGTCCTGGGCCCGCGCCAGCAGGTGGACATCGAGCAACGCATGAGCCCCGTAACGCCAGTGGCCGCCGCAGCCAGCGCCTGGACCCAGGGCCTGCTGATCGCCGAACGCATGCCATTGGCCGAGGTGATCGCCGAACTCGACCGCTATCGTCCGGGCCTGCTGCGCTGCGCCGCCGAGGTCGCCGGGCTGCGGGTGTCCGGTTCGTTCTCCCTCGACCAGCCGGACGCCAGCCTCAACTTGCTGGCCCGAACCCTGCCCATTCGCATTCAGCGGGTCATGGGCTATTGGGCCTCAGTGACGGCGGCCTGATTTTTTTCCAGGAAGGCGGCAGTTTTTCCAATCTCACGCATCAAGACCAGGGAAGAAGCTGGAAAACAGCTCAGCGCCAACCCTTCCCAACCCATGGACTTTCTTATGCACATCCGCCTCACGCCCCTTGCCGCGGCCCTGCGCCCGTTCCTCATCGGCCTGTCGATCGCCAGCACCAGCCTGCCGCTGCTGGCCGCCGAGGCCAACGCCGAAGTGGCTGACAGCCAGCGCCACGACTACGCAATCGCCCCAGGCAACCTGGATCAGGTACTGGGCGCCTTCGGCCAGCAATCCGGGGCCATGATCGCCGTCGATGCCAGCCTCAGCGCCGGCAAGCACAGCCCAGGCCTGAGCGGCCGCTTCGCCATCGGTGAAGGCCTGCAACGCCTGCTGGCGCCCCTGGGCCTGCAAGCGGTGGCCGAAGGGGCGGGCTATCGAGTGCTCAGGGCCGGCGGCGAACGCGTGGAACTCGGCACCACCACCGTCAGCACCAACCAGTTGGGAACCATCACCGAAGGCTCCGGCTCCTACACCCCCGGCACCATCGCCACCGCCACCCGGTTGGTGCTGACACCCCGGGAAACCCCGCAGTCGATCTCGGTGGTCACCCGCCAGGCCATGGACGATTTCGGCCTCAACTCCATCGACGACGTGATGCGCCATACCCCGGGCATCACCGTGGCCACCTACGACAGTGACCGCACCAGCTACTTCTCTCGCGGCTTTGCCATTCAGAACTTCCAGTACGACGGGATTCCGATCCTGCAGGACGCGCAGTACTCCTCGGGCCACACCCTCACCGACACGGTGATCTACGACCGCGTGGAAATACTCAAGGGCGCCACCGGCCTGCTCACCGGTGCCGGTGGCCCCGGCGGCACCATCAACATGGTGCGCAAGAAACCCACCGCCGAATTCGCCGGGCATATCGACCTGGGGGCCGGTTCCTGGGACAACTACCGCTCGCAGGTCGATGTCAGTGGCCCCCTGACCGACAGCGGCAATGTCCGCGGACGGATGGTCGCCGCCTATCAGGACAAGAAATCCTTCCTTGACCACTACCAGCGCCAGACCAGCGTCTACTACGGCATCCTGGAGTTCGACCTGTCACCGGACACCCTGCTGACCGTCGGCGCCGACTATCAGGACAACGACCCCAAGGGTTCCAGCTGGTCGGGCAGCAGCTCGCTGTACGACTCCAAGGGCAATGCCATCAGCACCTCGCGCTCCTACAACAACGGCGCGAGCTGGAGCCGCTGGTCGCAATACACCCGTACCGCGTTCACCACCCTGGAGCACAGCTTTGCCAACGGCTGGGTGGCCAAGGCCCAGTACAACCACCAGATCAATGGCTACAACGCCCCCTTGGGTTCGTTGATGTCGCCCAATGCCGAGACCGGCATCGCCTCGCTGCTGACCCGCAAGTACACCGGCGAGACCGTCAGCGACAGCGGCGACCTCTACGCCACGGGCCCCTTCGACCTGCTGGGGCGCGAGCATCAGCTGGTGGTCGGGGCCTCGATCTCCAACTCGCACTGGAAAGGCCGGGACTTCACCAGCGCCACCAATCACAACAATTTCTACGACTACTTCAACTGGGACGGGCACAGCCCCAAGCCCGATTGGGGCCGCATCACCAAAAAGAACGACGAGACCACCCGCCAGAGTGCCGGCTACATGACCGCGCGCTTTAGCCTCAACGATGATCTTTCGTTGCTGCTGGGCAGCCGGGTCAACAACTACGAGGTCAGCGGCACCAGCCGGACCAAGGACACCGGCAAGGTCATTCCCTACGCCGGGGTGGTCTACGACCTCGACCAGAACTTCTCCGTCTATGCCAGCTATACCGAGATCTACCTGCCCCAGGACGACTACCGCGACCGCAACGACAAGGTGCTCAAGCCCGACGAAGGCACCAACTACGAGGTGGGCCTCAAGGGCGAGTTCTTCGACGGTCGCCTGAACTCCAGCCTGGCCTACTTCGAGGTGCATGAAGAAAACCGGCCCGTGGATGACCTGGCCTATAACGCCAACCCCACCACCCCCGGGCTGGACTATGCCTCCAAGGGCATCAAGTCCAAGGCCAAGGGTTATGAAGCGGAAATCTCCGGAGAGCTCGCCCCCGGCTGGCAGCTGCAGGCCGGTTACACCCACAAGATCATTCGCGACCAGAGCGGGGCCAAGGTCTCCACCTGGGAACCGGAAGATCAGGTCAACCTCTACACCAGCTACAAACTGACCGGCAGCCTGGACAAGCTGACCCTGGGCAGCGGCGTCCGCTGGCAGGGCACCGGGTGGAAGATACTCAGCAACTACGGCAAGGGCACCGAGGAAAAATTCGCCCAGGACCCTTACTGGCTGGTGGATCTGATGGCCCGCTACCAGATCACCGAGAACGTCTCGGCCACCCTCAACGTCAACAACCTGTTCGACAAGAAGTACTTCACCAACATCGGCTTCTACAACTCGTCGTACTACGGCGACCCGCGGAATGTGATGCTCAGCACTCGCTGGAACTTCTAAAGCAGCCCCTCGTCGTGGCCCGTCCCACCAGCGGCTGGCCACGACGTCTGTTACCCCTCCCCCCGTAGCATTTTCTAACCTTTGCCGCCGACCGCTGCGCTGAAAATGAGTGCCGTCATCCCGGCACATCTGTTAAAAACGCGCTGTCGTCCGTCCTGTGGTGAAGCCCTGCATGTCCCCATCCCTGTCCCAGCGCCTGCGCCGTCGCTGGTTTGCGCTGCTGTGCCTGGCCACACTGATCGTCGGCCTGCCGGTGAGCTGTGCGGTGCTCGAACACAAGGAGCGCCAACTGGTGTTTCGCATCGAGCCGGGCAACGCCGGCTGGTATCGCGGTCTGCCCAGCACAGTGCAGGAACTGCAACTCAAACCGCAAAGCTTCAAGCCCGGACAGAACATCCACGCCTGGTGGTGGCCGGCCAAACGCGCCGATGCCCCGGCGATCCTCTACCTGCACGGCGTGCGCTGGAACCTCACCGGCCAGTTGTTTCGCATCGAGCAACTGCACGCCCTGGGCTACTCGGTGCTGGCCATCGATTACCGGGGGTTCGGCCAGAGCCATGGCGACCTGCCCTCGGAAAGCAGCGTGTATGAAGACGCGCGCGTCGCCTGGGAGCGGCTCAAGGTGCTGCAACCCGATGCCAGCAAACGCCTGATCTACGGCCACTCCCTGGGAGGGGCGGTGGCCATCGACCTGGCTGCCGAACTGGGGCGCAATGCTGCCGCCGAAAAGACCCCGATTGCCGCTCGCGGGCTGATCGTCGAATCCACCTTCACCACCCTGGCCGATGCCGCTGCCGCAGCGACCAAGACCTCGCTGCCGGTACGCTGGCTGCTGTCACAGAAGTTCGACTCCATCGACAAGATCGGCGACATCGGCATGCCGCTGCTAGTGGTGCACGGCCTCAACGACGACTACGTACCGCCGCGCCTGAGCCAGCAACTGTTCAAGGCCGCCCTGGAGCCGAAGAAACTGCTGCTGGTGCCCGGCGGCACCCACAACAACAGCATGCGCCTGGCGGGCAAGGACTACGGCCAGGCGATCAATGCCCTGCTGCGGACCAGGCCGGCGTCCAGCATCGCCGGCCCGGCAGCGGTCACGGTGCCCACTGGCTGAACCTGCAGACCAGGGCTCCAAGCGCTCGCCAGGCAAGGCCCTGTGTACCGAACGCGGCCCGGCCTTTTCGCAGCTTCGCAGGCTCAGCAGCGGCTACAGGAAACCCTCTGTGTAGCCGCTGCCGCAGGCTGCGCAAGGCACCGAAGGGGCCTCGGCGCCCTCAGGATCGCTGCGAGCCTGCGCCAGCGTCTACAAGGCGCTTTGTCCGGCGCTCACTGCCACGCTCGGCAAGGCCGCTGGCGGACACAACGCGTCGCCAATGGTGCGCAACTTCAGGCAGGTTTCCTGGTACTCACTCGCTGGGTCCGACTCGCCCACAATCCCGCAGCCGGCAAACAGGTGCGCCTGGTTGCCGCGAATCAAGGCCGAGCGCAGGGCCACGGCAAATTCGCCATCACCCTCGGCGTTGAGCCAGCCCACCGGGGCGGCGTACCAGCCACGGTCCAGTTGCTCATGCTCGCGGATATACCCCAGGGCCTTGGCCCGAGGCAGGCCGCCCACCGCCGGGGTCGGGTGCAGGGCGTCGACCAGTTGCAGCAGGTCCACCTGGGGCCGCAACCGCCCCAGCACCGGGGTCAGCAGGTGCTGGACGTGGGCCAGGCGGTGCAGTTGCGGCTGCGCAGGAATCTCCAGCATGGCGCAATAGGGCTGCAGCGCTTCGCGCAGGGTCTGCACCACCAGGGCGTGCTCGTGGCGATCCTTGGCGCTGTCCATCAGGCCCTGGCCCAGTTCGGCGTCCTGTTGCTCGTGCTGACCGCGGGCGCAGGTGCCGGCCAGGGCCACGGTGCTCAAGGTGCCCCGGGCCACGCGCACCAGACGTTCGGGGGTGGCGCCGAGGAAGCAACTGTCGCCGCGGCTGAAGGCAAACAGAAAGGCCTGGGGATAGGCCGCCCTGAGGTTCTCCAGCAAGGGGCCGCAGGGAATGCTGCGCGGGGCCCGCAAGCAGACTTCCCGGGCCAGCACCACTTTGCTCAGTTCACCGGCGTTGATCCGGCCGATGGCGCCGGCGACGGTGGCCTGCCACTGCTCGGCGCCCAGGGCGTCGTCGTCCTGCCGGGTGCCCACCGGCACCTGCAGTGACGGTGCATGGGCGTAGCGGACCTGCAGCAGGTTCCATTCCGCCGCAAGGCCGGCAGCGCAATGGGCCACATCGGCGCCCGGCTCGATCCACAGGCTGAACAGCCAGTGCTGCTGTTCGCCTTCGCGCAACAACAGAATCCGTGGCAGCACCAGGGAGGTGGCGACGAACGACTGCCACTGGGTACTGCGCGGCGCCTGGGGATCGAAGGCGAAGCCGCCGCACAGATAAGCCTTGCGCGGGCCGACCTGATGGGCCTGCTCCAGCAGTTGGCGCCAGGCCTGGGTACTGGCGGCAAAGCGCTCGGCGGCCGGCGGGCTGATTTCCTCGGTGCAGCCGAACCCGGCCAGGGCCAGAGCGCCCTGGTCGCTGGACCAGAACAGGCTCTGGCCGAACACCTGACGGTTGGCGGCAAACAGCCGCAGTGGCTCCAGGCGCTCGGCGGCCAGGCTGAACACCACCAGTACCGCGCGACTCTTGCGCCGAGCCTGGGCCTCGCCTTCACGCAGGGCCTGGGTCAGCCCGGACAGGCACGACTCATTCATTACCGACTCCTTGCTCAAGCCCGCGCTGAACGCGCCAGTGGCGCACTTGCTGGGCGATGTTCCAGTGGATGATCTGGGCAAACAGCGGCACCACGAACATCGGGTCCAGGTCCGCCTGCTCCGCCCATTGCTGACGCTGCGGGAGCATCGCCGCAACCCGCTCCGGCGCGGCGATGCTGTCCTGGGTCGGCTTGAATTGCGCGGCCGCCTTGACGTAGGCCAGGCGCTGGCCGAGGGCCTGGATGATCTGCTGGTCCAGGGTGTCGATCGCCCAGCGGATGTCTTCCAGGGCGCTGCATTGCTCGGGGGTTTTCATGTTGATGACTACCAAGGGAAAATTCACGGGGTCGAGGGCCAGCAGTGCCACGGCTGCTCGCCGTGGCCGGCCAGCAGCCGGGTCAGGTGCCGCAGCACTTCGGCCTGCTGCTCGCGCAGATAGAAGTGAGCACCGGGGAAACTCTGGAAGTCGGTGACCTGGGCGCTGACCTCGGCCCAGGCATAGGCTTCGTCCGCATCGACTTCCGGGTCCTGGCCCCCCAGGCACACGCTCAGGGGCAGGTCCAGGGCGCGGCCGATGTCGCCGCGATAGGACTCGATCAGCCGATAGTCGTTACGCAGTGCCGGCAGGTACAGGTCCCGCAGCGTCGGGTCGTCCAACAGGGACGGCGCACCATCGGACAGGCGCCGTACATCCGCCAGCAACGCCTCGTCCGACCCCAGGTGCAGCTCGCTGTGGCGCTGGCGATGGGGCGCCGGGTGTGCCGACACAATCAGGCGCTGAGGGGCCGAGCCTTGCTGCTGCATGCGCCCCGCCACTTCATAGGCCAGGGCCGCGCCCATGCTGTGGCCGAACAGCACCAGGGGCCGGTCCACCAGGTCCGACAGGGCCCGGGTGATAGTGCCCGCCATCCACTCCAGGCTGCCGGGCCAGGTCTCGTTGAGGCGCTCTTCACGCCCCGGGTACTGCACGCTGATCAACTCGATATCGGCGGGCAACCCCGCCCGCCAGTCATTGAAAAAACTCGCGCTGCCCCCGGCATGGGGCAGGCACACCAGCCGGCAGCGCGGCGGTTGCGGCTGCGGGTAACGGCGCAGCCAGGCACTGGGAGCCTTTCTCACAGCACACCCTCCTCTAGCTCGGCCAGTGGGTTACCGACGCTGTGGCCCAGGCTGACCCGGGTGTCCGGCAACCACTGACAGACCTGCTCCAGGCAGGCTTGGGCATCCAGCACCTGGGCCGCGTAATGCAGGCCTTGGGGCAATAGCTGCCAATGCAGCGCGCAAAACGCCGCGACGCTGCCGGTCAACCGCGAACCGTCTCCGGCACGCAACCAGGCACTGGCCTGCTGCGGGCGGCCATCACGCAGGCCGTCGACCTCCACCGCCAGCAGTTGGTATGGCCGCCGTCCGGCGACATCCAGGGCACTGGCCTGGACCAGCGCGGCGATGTTCTGCGGCGTGTTGCGCGCCTCTGGCGCCGAGCCCTGGATACGCTGCAAAGTCGCCGCCAGTTGCCCGCCCTCGAACAGGTTGAAGCCCTGTCCATGGGGCACTTGCAGGTCACTGAACAAGCGCTGCTGCTCGGTGCTCAGGTAGGGATAGGCCTGTACCCCGGCCACCGGCAGCCAGTCCCGTTGCAGAGGCTGCCGGGCGCTGCCCGTGCTGCGCTCCACCTGTCCCTCGCGCCAGCCGCACTGGGCCTGGCCGAAGCCATTGCCCAGGCTCAGCAGGAAGTCCTCGGCGGCCGTGACGGACAGCCGTCCCAGGCCGCCGGCATAGCAGCGCATCTCGTCGACTCGCTGGAAGGACTGCGCCAGCAACCGCGGAAACACCCCCGACAGCCCCGGCAGCATGCCCGCCGACAACAGCACCCGGCGCCCTGCGGGCACTTGACCGGCCAGACGCTCGTGCACCGGGTCGTCGCCGCCCACATCCAGGTAATCGGCGCCCGCCGCCAGCGCGGCCCGGGCCACCCGATCGAGAATCCGGTAGCTGGGCCCGGCGCAGTTGATCACCAGGGTGCAGCCGGCGCAAAAGCTGGCCAGGCTTTGCTCATCCCACAGGTCCAGGGCGCGCACGTCGGCGCACGCCCCCAACTGCTGGTTCAACTGCTCGGCCTGCTGACGGTCGCGTCCGCCCAGGCGCAAGGCAAGCCTGGGTGCCAGCAGTTGCGCCACCTGACGGCCGACGCTGCCATACGCGCCGACCAGACCAATGAGCGCCCCACTCATGCCGCCACCTCGGCGGCGTCGAAGGCCCGGGCCACGGCTTGCACCTGGGGCTGCTGCATGCAACTGAAGTGATCCCCGGGCACATCCACCACCCGCAGTTCGCCCAGGCACAGGGCCTGCCAGTAAGCGCTCATGTCGCGGTGCATGCCCGGCAGCACCTGGACCTCGCCGCTCTGGCGAATGAACAGCAAGTCGCCCTGATACGGCGTGGCCTCATGCAGGGCCACCGCCGCCAGACTGTGACGCAACACCTGCAATTGCTCGCGCAGCCAGTCCAGGTCACTCAACTGCGAACCGGCGTGGCGCATGGCTTCGGCAATCGCCTGCAGGCGCTGCTCGGGGGTCTTCTCTGCCAGGCGCCGCAGACAGGCCAGGGCCGAGGTGCATTGGCCATCGTCGCTCAAGGCCAACAGCGAACCCTGGGGCACCCGTCCTGGGGTCTGGGCCAGGACCCGGGCGATGCTGCGCTCCATGGCCTGCTCGTCCTCGGGATACCCCAGCACCAGCGGATCGGCCTGCATCACCCGGGCGAACACGTACTCGGCCAAGAGGTCGTCCTCGATCATGAACGGCACCCGGTAGCTGCTGATCACGCTCAGCTGCAGCACCTCGATGGAACGCGCCGCCAGGCATGCCGCCAGTTCGGTGGCCAGCAACCCGCCCAGGCAGTAGCCGACGATGCTCACCTGGCGCCGGCCTTCGGCCTGCAGGGTGTCGGCATAGCGCTCGGCCAACCGGCGAATCGCCGTGGCCGGCTCCAGCGCCAGATACCCCGGCACGTCGTTGAGCACCAACCCTTCCAGGGGCGCGTCTTCCCCCAGGGCAGCGAACAGCGCGCGATACGGCGCCAGGGTGCCGCTGCCATCGTGGACGAAGATCCGCGTCGGGCCCTGCACCTTGTCGCTGATGCGCACCAGCGGTGAATCGCCTTGCCCACCCTGCCCGCGCAGGTAGTCGGCCAGGGCCGCCACGGTGGGCTGGTTGATCAACTGCCGCAGCAAGTCGCTCCAGGGCAACTGCCGGGCCTGGGGCAAGGCTTCGCGCAGGCGACCCACCACTTGCGCCACCAGCAACGAGTCGCCGCCCAGTTCGAAGAAGCCCTGCTCGCGGCCCACCGCCGGCACCCGCAACAGGGTCTGCCAGACCTCGGCGATGCTGCGTTCCAGATCGTCCACCGGCGCCGCGCCGCTGTTGACCTGTTGCTCGGGCCCGGCCATGCCGATCCGGGCCAGGGCCTGGCGGTCGACCTTGCCGTTGGCGGTCAGGGGCATCTCATCGAGGATCTGCCAGTCCGCCGGGATCATGTAGTCCGGCAGACGCTGGGCCAGATGGGCACGCAGTGGCTCGGGCTCCAGGGTCTGGCGCTCGCTCTTGAAGCGGGTGATGAACAGGTGCTGACCGATCTGCGACATGGCGTCATCGGCCTTGGGCAGGCACAGCGGGGTTTCGCCCCCGGCCTCCAGCAGCAACTGCTGCCACTGCTCGCGCCGGATGAAGGTGGTGTCCAGTTCCGCACGGAAATCCTCGAACGCGGTCAGGCCTTCCTTGAATTCCATGGAGGCCATGATCTGGTAAGTGTCGCGGGTGGCCTCGATGAAGATCAGCCAGCCGCCCGGGGCCAGCATCTCCCGCAGCCGCGCCAGCACCCGGCTGGCATGCCGCGAGTTGTGCAGCACGTTGGCGCAGAGAATCACGTCCAGGGAGTTGGCGGCCACGCCCTGGGTCCAGTGGTCCTGGTTGAGGTCGAACAGCCCGTAGCTGACCCAGGGATAGGCGGCGAAATGTTCCCGGGCCTCGTTGAGGAAGAACTGCGACAGGTCGGTGAACTGGTAGTTCACCGGCAGGCCGTCCAGGGCCGGGATCAAATCGGCGCTGGTGCCGCCGACCCCGGCGCCGATTTCCAGCAGGCGCAGGCGCTGACCGGCAGGACGCTGGCGGATGATCTCCTGCACCGCGGCGCACACCGCCTGGTTCAGGTACTGGCTGATCAGGTTCTTGCGGTAGGCGCCCTCGGCGGTATCGGTACGGCCCTCGGGGAACAGCAGGTGCAGCGGGTCCAGCTGGTCGCTCATCAGCGCCGGCAGTTGCTCCTGGCTCTCGCGCAGATAACGCAGGACCTCGGCGCCCCAGCCTACGCAAGGCTCCAAGGCTTCGATGCGCTGCCACAGCTGAAGGTATTCCTCGCGCTGCACCCGCAGGTCCGAGTAGCCACCGGACTGCCGGTCATGCTGCACCAGCCCTTCTTGGGCCAGGGCCTGCAACCAGCGCCGGATCAAGCGCTGGTTGCGCGGCGCGACCTCGCTCAAGGCCCACACTTCTTCCAGGGAGTGACGCTGCCCCGCCTGCTGGAACAGCCCGGGACGCTGTAGGGCCAGGCCCATGGACAGCAGCGCGGCGCGCTCGACACAGGCCGACATCTCGCTGACCAGGGCATCGCTCAGGTCACCGCGCACGGCCTGGGCCGCGGCCTGGGTACGCGCCTCCAGCTGCTCCGGCCAGGCCAGCGGCATGTCCCGCAAACTGGCCCGCAGACAGGCCTGCAGCCGCCGTTCGAAGGCCCCTTCGCCTGCGGCCACCACCACCGCGGACTCCACATGGGGATGGCTGAGCAGTGCACTTTCCACCTCCGCCAACTCGATGCGATGACCGCGCACCTTGACCTGGAAATCCTCGCGACCAAGGAACTCGATCAGGCCATCTTCCCGGTAGCGGCCCAGGTCGCCGGTGCGGTACAGGCGCTCGCCGCTGCGAGGGTGATCGACAAAGCGCTCGGCGGTTTTCTCGGCATCCCCCAGGTAACCCAGGGCCAGGCCGCTACCGGCGATGTACAGCTCGCCGGCCACCCCTTGAGGACGGTCGCGGCCCTGCTCGTCGAGGACCATGAAGCGCTGGTTGGCCAGGGGCGCGCCGTAAGGAATGCTGCGCCACTGCGGATCGACCTGGGTGATCGGATAGTAGATCGACCAGATGGCCGCTTCCGTGGCCCCCCCGAGGCTGATCAGCCGCAACTGCGGCAACAGCTGGGCAGCCTCCGCCGGCAGGTTCAGGGGAATCCAGTCCCCCGACAGCAGCGCCAGGCGCAAGGCTCCGGGGGCCATCGACGGCACCGCCTGCAGGTAGTGGGTAAGCATCTGCAATTGCGCCGGCACCGAGTTCCACAGCGTGACCCCGTGCTCCCGGGCACACGCCGCCCAGTGCGAAGGATCGGCGCGGCGTTGCGGGTCGGGCAGCACCAGGGCGCCGCCCACGGCCAGCAGGCCGAAGAGGTCATACACCGACAGGTCGAAGCCCAGGCTGGCCAGGGCCAGGACCCGATCCTCGGCGCCGATGGCAAAGCGCTGGTTGATGTCGACGATGGTATTGAGCGCCGCCTGATGGCTGATCATCACGCCCTTGGGCACCCCGGTGGAGCCGGAGGTATAGATCACGTAGGCCAGCTGCTGCGGATCGATGTCCAGCACCGACAACGGAGCTTGCGCCGCCAGCGGGCCCTGATCGACCTGGATCACCTGGATCACCCGCGCCGGCCAGCACAACTCATCGCTCAACCAGGACTGACTGAGCACCCGGCCGACCTCGGCGTTATCCAGGATCAACTGGCGCCGGGCCTCGGGCTGGTTGGTGTCCAGGGGCAGATAGGCCGCCCCCGCCCGCAGAATGCCCAGCACCGCGATCACCTGCTCCAGGCCCTTGTCCATGCACACCGCGACCCGCTCTCCCGGCTGGCAGCCGGCGTTCAGCAGGGCCTCGGCCACGGCTTCGGCGCGTCCGGCCAGCTCGCCGTAGCTCAGTTGCCCGGCACCCTGGATCAAGGCCACACGCTGGGGCGCAGCAGCTGCCTGACGCCAGAACGGCTCATGCAACCCGCCGGTGGGCAACGGCGCCGCTGTCTGGTTCACCAGCTCGCGTTGCAGGCGCTGGGCCGCCGGCAATTCCAGGCAATCGTCCAGGGTCCAGGCCGAGGGTTCCCGGGCCAGGCGCTTGAGCAGCCGTTCAAAGGTATCGAACAAGTCGTCGAGCAGCGCCTCGCTGAATACCCCTTCGCGAATGTCCCAGTTGATCGCCAGGCCGTTGTCCCGTTCGCTGACCTGGCAATCGATCAGCACCTGGGGCGTCTGGCTGATGCCGAACACCAGCTCGGCCCCTGGCATGAAGGCCCCGCCGCCGCTTTCGCCACCAGCGCCCAGGGTGCTGGTGAAGGCGTACGGCATCAGCGCCGCATCCTGGCCCTTGCGCCGCGCCAGCTCGCGCAGCACTTCGATGCCCGAGCACAGGCGATGGTCCATGTCCTGCCACAGCCGCTCCTGCAACTGCTGGCTGCGCTGGCCGAAACTGCCCCCTTGCAGGGTCTGCACTTCCAGCAGTTCCACCGAGCTGAAATCCCCCACCAAGCGGTCGACCTGAGGGTGCAGGGATAGGCGATTGAGCAGGGTCAGGCTCAGGCAGAAGTGTCCGCGCCGACTCCAGCGGCCCAGGGTTTCGGCATAGGCCGAGAGAATCGCCGCCGACACGCCGACCCCGGCGGCGGCCGCATTCAGGCGCAGGGCGTTGCAGTCCCGCGCTTCCAGGCTCATGGCCCGGCGCTGGAAGCGTGGCCCGGTGGGTGCCCCCAGCAACGGCAGCTCCGGTGCCCCCGGCAGGCTGTCGACCCGCGCCCACCAGTAGTCACGGTCGCGCTGGTAGCGCGGTTGCTCGCGCAGGCGCCGCTCGCCCAGCACGTAGTCGCGGAAGCTGATCTGCGCCGGGGCCGGCAGGGCCTCACCGCGGTACAGCTGCTGCAACTCGGCCAGCAGCATGCGCACGCTCTGGTAGTCGCACACCAGCAGGTCCACCGACAGGTGCAGGCGCGAGGTGTCGCGGCCCTGGCTCACGCACAATTCGATCAAGGGCCATTGCTGAGGCGTGGCGCGGCGCAGTTCCATGCGCTCGCGCAGGGCCTGCAAGGCACTGCCGTCGTCCTGGCTCAGGTCGTGGTTCGCAATGGCGTAATGGGGCACCTGGGGCAGGATGCGCTGGTAGCCCTCCTCCAGCACCACGGCGCGGAGCATCTCGTGACGGGCGATCAGCTGGTTCCAGGCCTGTTCCAGACGCAGCGGGTCGAGGTCCTGCTGGGCGAACTCCAGATAACCGTGACAGGCCACGCCGCCAAAGCTGAAGGCCGTGGTGCGGCCCAGCAGATAGGCCGCCTGCACATCGGTCAGCGGGAAGGGTTCTTCCCGGGCCGGCAGGTCGGCCTCCAGGGTCGGCATCTGCGCCGCCTGCAGCTGTTGCAGCAGCGCGTCCTTGTGTTGCCGAAGTTGCTGCAGGCGCGCGTCGTCCATGACCCCGGCCGGGGCCCGATAACGCAGGCGGCCCTGTTCTTCCCAGAGCTCCACGCCCAGTTGTTGCAGATCCTGTTGCAGTTGCTGCAGCGTCATAACACGCCCTCCACCATTGCGTTCTGAGTGACGGGCCGCTGTTCCCGGCGCGAGGCGAGCAACTGCCCCTGCAGGGCCACGGTGGCCGCGTTGAAAAAGTCCTTGAGCGACAGTTCCAGCTGGAACTGCCGAGCGATGCGTTCGATCAAGCGGGCGGCCAGCAGGCTGTTGCCACCCAAGGCGAAAAAGCCCTGGTGCCGGCCCACCTGTGGCACCTCCAGCAACTCCTGCCAAAGGGCGGCCACGGCCTCTTCCCACTCCCCTTGAGGAGGCTCGGCGCTGTGCGGCGCGATGCCGCGCCGCTGCTCCTGCAGCAGCCACAGCAAGGCCGCGCGATCGACCTTGCCGTTGCTGCTCAGCGGCAGCTCGGCCAGGGTCAGCCAGCTGTCCGGGAGCATGTGTTCGGGCAGCCATTGGCCCAGCCACTGCCGCAGGGCCTGGGTCGAGGGCAGCGGCTCATGGGCCACCAGCACCACCGCCAGCTGCGGCTCGCTGCCGGGCAGCACCAGGCTCAGGGCACGGCTGATGGCCGGGTGGCGCTCCAGGGCCAGGTCGATTTCCGCCAGTTCGATGCGAAAGCCGCGGACCTTGACCTGATGGTCCAGGCGTCCGAGGAACTCCAGGGTGCCGTCGGCCCAGTAGCGACCCTGGTCGCCGGTGCGGTACCAGCGCCCGCCGTCATGCTCGACAAAGCGCTGGGCACTCAGGCTGGGCAGGCCGCGATAGCCCGCGGCAACCCCGGCGCCGCCGATCCACAGCTCGCCGGGCACCCAGTCCGGGCAATCCCGGCCCTGGCTGTCCACCACCCGAAAGCACTGGTTGTCCAGGGGCCGGCCATAAGGGATCGAACGCCAGTGCCCGGGCACCGCGTCCACGTCCTGGCAGTTCGACCAGATCGCCGCCTCGGTGGCGCCGCCCAGGGCCACGAACTGCAGCTCACGCCCCGCCGCCTCTCGCAAACGGCGTGGCAGGTCGAGGCCGACCCAGTCCCCGGAAACCATGGCCAGGCGCAACGACGCCAGGCCGCCAGCGTCCCGTACCTGCAAGGTCAGCATGTCCAGCAGCGCCGGCACCGAGTTCCACAGGGTGACCCGCTGTTCGCGGATCAGGCGCAGCCATTCCTGAGGCTCCTTGCGCAAAGCGTCGGCCGGCAGTACCAGGGCGCCACCGACACTCAAGAGGCCGAACAGGTCGTACACCGACAGGTCGAAATCCAGGGCCGAGACGCCCAGCATCCGATCCTCGGCGCTGACCCGATAACGCCGGTTGAGCGCCTCGATGGTGTTCATCGCCGCCTGGTGCGACAGCTCCACCCCCTTGGGTTCACCGGTGGTGCCGGAGGTGAAGATCACATACGCCAGGGCATCCGCCGCAAGCGGCAAAGGCTGCGCCAGGGCGGCTGCCGGGCGCGCCTGGGCCAGGGTCACCACCCGCAGTGCGGCGAGCCAGATGCCGCCGTCGCGGTGAGCCGTGTCGGTGAGTACCACGCGCACCCCGGCACGCTGATAGATCATGTCGCGTCGGGCCGGTGGCTGCTCGATGCCCACCGGCACGTAGACCGCGCCGGCCGCGAGAATCCCCAGCACCGCGATCACTTGTTCGCGGCCCTTGGGCAGGGTGATCGCCACCGCCTCGCCGGGCTGTACGCCCCACTCCACCAGGGCGCCCGCCAGTTGCAGGGCTTGCCGGGCCAGCTCGGCATAACTCAGCTGGCCCTGGTCACAGATCAGCGCCAGCCGCTCGGGATGGGCCTCGGCCTGCTGGAAGAAACCCTGGTGCAACAGCCGGGCCGGGGTCGCGTGCCGGCAGTCGTTGACCGCGCTGCGCACCCGCTGCTGGTCGGCCGGCAGGGGCAACGGCGCCACCTGTTGCCAGTCATGCTCGCAAAGCCACAGCAGCAGATTGCGATAGGCCTCGAACATCTGCTCCAGCAGGCCCTCGGGGAACAGCCCCTGCACCGCGTCCCAGTTCAGCAGCAGGCCGTCGGCCATGGGGTAGCTCTGGTGATCCAGCCACACCTGGGGCGTCTGCGACAACGCCCAGCCGGGCTCGCCCAGTTGCTGGCGGCAAGTGTCATCGACAAAGGCCGGGCCCAGGTTGCAGGCAAACACCACCGGCGCCCCCTGACCGCCGCCCTGACGCAGGCGCGCACGCTCGCGCAGCACCTCGACCCCGGGCCAGGCGCTGTGGGCGATATCCCGGTGCAACTGAGCCTGCAGCGCCAGGGCCTGCTGGCAGAAATCCAGGGGCTGGCGCTGATCCACTTCCAGCAGCACCAGATTGGAGAAGTCCGCCAGCAGGTGGGGCACGCAAGGGTGCAATTCCTGACGGTTGAACAGCGGCACGTTGAGCAGGAAATGCTGACTGGCACTCCAGCGCCCCAGCACCTGGGCATAGGCGCAGGCCAGCACGCTGGCCAGGGTCAGGCCGTGCTGCCGGCCCTTGTGCTCCAGGGCCTGCAACTGGCCTTTATCCAGGCGCATGGCCAGACGCTGGAAGCGTGGCCTACCCAGTTGCTGCGGCTCCCGGGCCAGGGGCAATTGCGGGCCGTCGGGCAACTCCTCCAGGCGCGGCAGCCAGTAGTCCCGGGCCGCCGCCAGTTGCGGCGCCCGGGCCGCCTGCTCGGCTTTCAGGTAATGGGCAAAGTCCCACTCCAGCACCGGCAGTTGCTGTTCGAGACCGGCATGGATCAGGGCCAGATCTCGCAGCAGGATGCCGATGCTCAGGACATCCGCCACCAGCAGGTCGATGTTCAGGTGCAGACGGCTACGGCCTTCGGGCAGCAGGCTCAGTTGCACATCGAAGACTTCCCCGCTGCTGACCTCCAGGCAGCGGTGCGACAGTTGCTCACGGATCTGCTCAAGGGCCTCGGCGACGCCCACACGGGACGCCTGGCGCAGGTCGTGGACGGTCAGCCCGGGCCAGGGGCTGTGGGGCAGGATGCGCTGGCAGGTTTCATTGATGAAACAGGCCCGCAGCATCGGGTGGCGCTGGCACAGGCGGCGCACGGCCTGCTCCAGGCGCTGGGGTTCCAGGCCCTGGCCATCCAGTTCCTGATACAGGTGGCAACCCACGCCCCCCAGGGGCATGCCCGGATCGCGACCGAACCAGTAGGCCTGCTGCAACGGACTCAGGGCAAAATCGCCGCTCTCCGGGGCGCTGGAAGGGGCGCTGGCCACAGCCTGCAGACGCGGCGCCGCAAGGCCGCGACGGGCCTCGATCAGCGCCCACCAGGCGTCCAGGGTCGGCTGCTGGATGAGTTCGGCAAAACTCAGGGTCACGCCCTCGGCGGCCAGCAACGCCGGCAGGCGCATGATGCTCACCGAATCGAGACCCTGCTCGATCAGCGAAACATCCGCCTCAAGCTCCTCGGGCGCGTAGTCGAGCAGCCGGGCTATGCCCGCGCAGAGGCCTTGGGGTGAATGACTCAGGCCGGCGTGCGCTGGATGAGCGCGTGCCAGTGCTGGGTTATCAGTCATGGTGGACGGTCCTATGGGGTACGGAAGGGGTAGGTCGCAAGCGCCAGCGATTGATCGCCTCGCGCTCGTGGAACAGTTCGCGATAACGGCCGGTAGCCGCCATCAGTTGGGCATGGGTGCCGCGCTGGGCCAGGCGGCCCTGGTCCAGCAGAAGGATCTGCGCGGCATGAGGGGCCAGGGTCGGCTTGTGGGTCACCAGCAGCACCGTGTGCTTGCGCGCCAGTTGCAGCAGGCTGCGGTTGACCCGCGCCTCGCTGATGGCGTCCAGGGCGGCGGTGGGTTCATCCAGCAGGATCAGCGTGGCGTCCTTGAGCATGACCCGGGCCAGGGCCAGGCACTGGCGTTCGCCACCGGAGAGGCTGACACCGCCCTCGCCCACCCGGGTCTGCCAGCCCTGGGGCAGGCGCTGGGCCAGGCGGTCAAGGCCGGTGGCGTGGGCGGCGGCCATCAGTTGTGCCTCACTGGCCTCGGGGCGGCCCAGGCGCAGGTTGTCCAGCAGGCTGGCGGCCAGCGGCGGACAGTCCTGGAACATCAGGGCAATGTCCTGGTCGCGCTGCCGGGCCGAGAGCTGGCGCAGGTCCACGCCCCCCAGCAGGATGGCGCCGCTGCTGACATCGCAAAAGCGCGCCAGCAAGCGCAACAGGCTCGACTTGCCGGAGCCCGAGGCCCCCACCAGCAGGTTCAGGGAGCCCGGTTCCAGCTCGAAGCTGATGTCCTGCAGCAGCGCTCGGCCCTGGCGCACCAGCCCCAGCTCCCGCACCTCGACCCGTTGCCCCTGCGGCGTCTGGGGCTCGCTCGGCTCCGGCAGGGGCGGCAGGTTCAGCAACTGGCACAGGCTGTCCACGCCGTGGCGGGTCTGGCGCAAGGTGGTGCCCAGATTGACCAAGGCACCCATGGGCTCCACCAGGCAAGTGGCGAGCACCGCCAGGGCCAGGTACTGCACGGCCCCGAGACTGCCACCGAGGACCGCGTAGAGCCCGCACAGCAACACAGCGGTGTAGCCGGCCTGGAGCACCACCACCAGCCCCAGGGCCGCCGGAAAAGTGCGCCAATGGGCCCGGCGCTGGGCCTGACGCTGTTGCTGCAAAGCCTCGCCCAGCAGGCTGAAGCCTTCACCGTTGCGCCCGCTGGAGCGCAACAGCGGCTGCTGCCGCAGGAACTCCAGGACCCGCGCCGCCGCTTCGCCGGCCGCCGCTTCGCTGAGGCGCTCGGCCTGCCCGCCCCAACGCACGCCCCAGTGATAGAACAACAGCAGCAGGGGCACACTGGCCAAGGCGGCCAGGGCCATGGAGCGGTCGTAGAAAAACAGCGCCAGCAGCAACGCCAGGGGTGTGAGCAAGGCGTTGGCCATGGGCTGCAGCAGGTGCGCCGGGGCACTCATGATCTGCGCCACGGTGTGGGTCACCATGCGGTTGAGTTCGGCGCCGCGCCGCTCGACGAACCACTCCAGGGGCAGGCGCGCCAACTGCTGGCCGATGCGCAGGTTCAGCGACTGCGCGGCCGCCGCCCCGGCCCTGTAGCCGGCCAGCTGGGCATGGCGGCGCAACCCCAGGCACAGCCCGGCGAACCCGGTAAAAGCCCCAGCCCAGATCCAGGGCGCCTTGCCCGACGCGGCGTCGAAGACCCCGGCAAACGCCATGGGCAGCAAGGCCAGCGCCAGGCCCTGGGCCAAGGCACTGCCCGCCATGGCCAGCAGCGCCCGGCGCAGCAGGCCGGCTTCCTTGGGCTGCAAGCTGCGTAACAGGGCAGCGATCATGACAGGGCCCTCGTCAACGGGGCCGCGCCAAACTGCTCCGCCGCCCACAGCCCGGCATACACCCCCTGCTGATCCAGCAGGGCCTGGTGCCGACCGCACTCGCGCAATTGCCCGCCCTGGAGCACGGCGATCTGGTCGGCGTCCTGAATGCTGCTCAAGCGATGGGCGATCACCAGCACCGTGCGCCCCGCCGCCAACCGCGACAGCGCCTGCTGGATCGCCGCTTCCGATTGCGGATCGCTGGCCGCGGTGGCCTCGTCGAGCACCAGGATCGGTGCCTGGCTGAGCATGGCCCGGGCAATGCCCAGGCGCTGGACCTCGCCGCCGGACAACTGCACGCCGGTGCCCAGCAGGGTGTCATAGCCCTTGGGCAAGGCGCAGATGCGTTCGTGGATCTGCGCGGCCCGAGCCGCCTCTTCGACCTCTGCGAGGCTGGCCTCGGGGCGCCCCAGGCGCAGGTTATCGAGGACGCTGGCGCGCAGCAGACGCACCTCTTGAAAGACAAAGGCCACCTGGCGATACAGGGTCGCGCCGTCCATGTCCCGCAGGTCGACACCGCCGATGCGGATCGCCCCGGCGCTGACATCGGCAAAGCGCGCAAGCAAGGTGGCCAGGGTGGATTTGCCGGCCCCGGAATCCCCCACCAGGGCGGTCAGGGTGCCGGGCTGCAGGCGCAGATCGATGCCCCGCAGCACCTGAGTGCCGTCGGGGTAGCTGAAGTCCACAGAATCGAAGGTCACCAGGGCGCCTTCGGGCTCTCGGGAGAACGCCGGCTGCGCCAGCACCGGCGTGCTCAGTACCGCGCTGATGCGCTGCGCCGCCGCCCGACCCTGGACCAGGGAGTCGGCGCCATGGCCCAGGGCCGCCACCGGCGCCGCCAGGGCCGGGCCCAGCAAGGCAAACGCCAGCAACTGCGCCGGCTGCAACCAGCCGCCGGCAATCAGCGCCACCCCGCCCACCAGCACCAGAGCCAGCACCAGCAGAGGCGAGAGCAGCACTTCGACACTGGCCCCCAGGCCGGCCCAGCGCTCGACCCACTGGGAGAAGAAACGGCCGAAATCCTCTACGGCCTGGAAAAAGTCGTCCTGCACCCGCTCCACCCGGCCAAAGGATTTGACCATGGCGATGCTCTGCACAAAGTTCAGGGTCGCCGTCGACAGCGCGCCCATGGCCGCGCCCAAGCGCTGGCGCTCGGCGTGGTACGCCGGGGTACGCATCACCCGCAGGCGCCACAGCGCAACCAGCGGCGGCGCCAGCACCACCAGGGTCATGGGCAGGCTCACCGTCAACAGGTAGATCAGGCTGGCCAAGGGCACCACCAGGGCCGCCACCAGATTGTTGGGCAGGTGCGCCACCAACTGATGCAGGGCGCCGACATCCTCCAGCAACACCCGCTCGGCGGTTTGCCGCTGCCCATCCAGCCAGGCCAGGGGCACCCGCGCCAGATGGGCAGCGATGCGCTGGCGCAGATGGCGCTGCAGGTCACTGTCGGCCAGATGGGTGATCTGCAACCCCGCCGCCAGCCCCAACAGACGCAGGAGCAAGGCCCCGCCCCCGGCCAGCAGCCAGAAGCCAGCGCGGTCCACGTCCAGCTCACCCGCCAGCAGCAGCGGCGCCAGTTCGGCCACGGCGATCAGCGGCAGCAGGCCCACCAGCGCCGCCAGCACCTGCAGCAGCATCGCCGCCAGCAGACGCCCGCGCACCGGTTGCAACAGTTCAGTCAATCCTGGTTGTTCAGCCACGGGCATCAGTTCCCACCCGGGTTTGGGCCTCAGCACCGAAGTACAAGGCCTGAATGGCCTCACGCAGGTGTTTGCGGCTGACCTTGCCGACCCCGGTCTGGGGAAAGGCCGGGATGAACTCGAAGCGATCCGGCAGCTTGAAGGCCGCCAGGCCCTGGGCCCGCAGATGGCGCAGCAGTTCCACAGCCCGGGGCGCCTGGCCACGGGCAATGACGAAGGCGCAGGTGCGCTCGCCGAGGAAGGCATCGGGCATCGCCACCAGGGCGATGTCGGCCACCGCCGGATGGCTCAGCAACAGGTTCTCCACTTCTTCGGCGGCGATCTTCTCGCCGCCGCGGTTGATCAGGTCCTTGTCCCGCCCTTCCACCATCAGGTAGCCGTCGGCGGTGAGCTGCACCCGGTCACCGGTGCGATAGAAGCCGTCGGCGGTGAAGGCCTGGGCATTGTGCTCGGGATAGCGGTAATAGCCGCGGATGG
This sequence comes from Pseudomonas sp. B21-059, assembly GCF_026016285.1. Lineage (NCBI taxonomy): Bacteria > Pseudomonadati > Pseudomonadota > Gammaproteobacteria > Pseudomonadales > Pseudomonadaceae > Pseudomonas > Pseudomonas sp. B21-059. Next base: position 4,006,259 of record NZ_CP087201.1, read on the forward strand.
TGTAGGGGCCACGGGTCAGCAACTGGCCCACCTGCCCCACCGGGACGGGCTGGTCCTGCTCGTCCACCACGCGGATTTCGTCCGCCGGCGACAGGGGCCGACCCTGGGTGTGCAGCACCCGCTGGGGCGGGTCTTGCGGGTCGGTGTAGCAGATCAGCCCTTCGGCCATGCCGAACACTTGCTGCAGGCGGCAACCGAGCACCGGTTCGATACGCCGCGCGGCCTCGAAACTGAGCTTGGCCCCGCCCACCTGCAATAGCTGCAACGACGAAAGACCCCGTCCGCGAGCCTGGGCTGCCTCCATCCAGACCAGGGCCAGGGGCGGCACCAGGGCGGTATGGGTCACGGCTTCGCGCTCGATCAGTTCGAAACAGACCTCCGGGCTTGGCGAGTGGCCGAGCACCACGCGCCCGCCGACCGACAAGGTGCCCATGAACCCCGGGCAGCACATGGGAAAGTTGTGGGCCATGGGCAGCACCGCCAGGTACACGCTGGCACTGGACAAACCGCAGCGCTCGACGCTGGCCCGCAGGTTGTAGAGGTATTCGTTGTGCCGCCGCGGGATCAGCTTGGGAATCCCGGTGGAGCCGCCGGACAACTGGAAGCAGGCCACGGCATCGGCACTCGGCGCCGGGAAAGCCGGCGACGGGGCCGGGTCATACAGGCCATCAAGGGCAGTGAATTCCTCGGCCTCGCCGGCCACTATCACCCACTCCAGGTGCGGATGACCGGCCTTGAGATCCCGGGCCATGGCCCGGTAATCGAAGCCGGCGTCACAGTCGGTGCACAGGTAGGCCCGGGCCTGGGCGAATTCGCAGAAACGACCGATCTCCAGATGCCGGTGCGCCGGCAAAGCGAAGATCGGCCGCACGCCGAGGCGGTACAGGGCAAAGCAGGTTTCGACGAAAGCGCTGCGATTGGGCAATTGCAGGACCACATTGTCCCCGGCCCGCAAGCCCAGGCGGTACAGGCCGGCGGCCAGTTGATCGACCCGCAGGTCCAACTGCCGATAGCTCAGGCGCTGTTCGCCATCGGTCAGCGCCTCGCGCTCGGCAAAAGCCTGGGCCGCCACCCGCAGCAGGTCGCCAAAGGTTTCCTCGCGCCAGTAACCGGCCTGGCGGTAGCGCTGGGCAAACGCCTCGGGCCAAGAGGGGCAATCCTGCAGATCATCGAAAGTGGACATGCTGTCTCCTGAGTTTTTTGACGCAAAAAGCGGCCCTGGACCTGAGGTGCCAGGCCCTTGGAATGAACGGGAAAACGTCGTCAGCGCGGAAGGAAATGAAGCTCCACAGGCGCTCCTGCGGTGCTGTTGCGTGGGGTGTCGTCCATGAAGGGCTGCCGTGCTTGCAAATGAGAGTGATTATTAACCGGCAATTTCCAAGGCCCGGCAATCGGCAGGACATTCGTTTGCGCGGCTTTTTCTTTTGATTGCGCGGCGCGGCCCCGGCAGGCCCTGACAGGACGGGGCTGGAAAGCTAAAGGATAATCATTCTTAATTACAGGGGCGGATTTTCCTGATAGCTTATGGCCTCTTTTTCGGGTTCACAGGGAGTTCGCCATGCTCAGCCCCCACGCTGCGCCGCAGCCTGTCCAAAGGGATTTCACCCTGCAGTTTCCCAATCCGCAGCACGCCGGCACGGCGGCGGTGGTGCCGGAAATCACCTTGTCCACCGGGACTGTGCTGATGGACAGCCAGATGTGGATGCAAGAGCCGCTCTGGCAAGGTTTGAAAATCATCCTGGTGCTCAGCGGCCAGCTCAATTGCCGGGTCGAGGGCCAGCCGGAAGTGGAAATTCGCGGCCCGACCCTGTGCGCCGTGGCCAACCAGGGCGAGCACTGCGGCGACCACCTGTTCGCCCGTGGCGTACCGGTGCGCTACACCACGGTGCAGCTGGACTTCCCGTCGATCCGCAATGCCGGCCTGGAACCCGAGCGCCTGCTGGACCCGCGAGGCGGCGGGCCGATGCTGTTCTGCCAGCCGGCCAGCAAGCCACTGCTGGCCCTGGCCCAGCAAATCTTCACCTGCCCACTGCAAGGCCCGACCCGCTCCTTCTACCTGGGAGGCAAGGCCCTGGAGCTCACCGCCCTGGGGGTCGAGGGCATCCTCGCCCATGCCGAGTCGCGGCCGCTGCAGGACAGCCCCGGCAGCGCGGCGGACATCGAACGTATCCACGCCGCTCGGGACCTGCTGCTCAACTCATTGCAGGACTCGCCGTCGCTGTCGGAGCTGTCGCGTCAGGTGGGTCTGAATCCGCGCAAGCTCACCGCCGGCTTTCGCCAGGTGTTCGGCACCAGCGTCTATGCCTACCTGCAGGAGCAGCGCCTGGGCGAGGCTTACCGTTTGCTGGCCAGTGGCGAGACCAATGTCTCCAGCGCGGCCTATCGGGTCGGCTACAGCCCGGCGCATTTCTCCACCGCCTTTCGCAAGCGCTTCGGGGTTTCGCCCAAGTCCCTGCGCTGAGTCCGGCGCGCTTGCCCTTGACCTTGCCCCGCCGTACCGCAAACGAAAGAAATGATCGCTCAAGCCAAAGTTTTAGGCCCTAACCCATGCTCACAAATGAGATACGTTTGCATTCTCATTTAATCCCCATCACGGAGTGAAGCATGGGCACCAGCGTTGCGCACCGAAACACCTCAGGTTGGCCAGTCGATTCTGCAGTTCCTCGCCCGCCCCTGCGCCGCAGTCCGCTGGCGTGCCTGATCCACGGCCTGGCCCTGGGCCTGTCGTTGACCCAGGCTGGTAGCGCGCTGGCCGCGGACGCCGAGCGCGAGCCGCAGCAGCCGCTGACCCTGGACACCAGCGTGATCAGCGCCACCCAGGTCGACTCCCCTACTGGCCAGCAAAGCGGCTACGTGGCCAAGCGCAGCCTCAGCGGGACCAAGACCGATGCCTCGTTGAGTGAGATTCCCCAGTCGATTTCCGTGATCACCCGCGACCAGATGGATGCCCAGCAGGTGCAGTCGGTGAACGAGGCGCTGCGCTACACCGCCGGGGTGCAGGCCAATACCACCGCCGCCAGCCAGCGTTTCGACACGATCTCGATCCGCGGTTTCGACGTCACCACCGGCATGCTCCGCGATGGCCTCAAGGGCAACACCGCCCAGGCCTGGCCCAAGGTCGAAGCCTATGGCCTGGAACGCATCGATGTGCTCAAGGGCCCGGCCTCGGTGCTGTTCGGCCAGAACTCGCCGGGGGGCGTGGTCAACCAGATCAGCAAGCGCCCGCTGGAGCAGCCCTTCCATGAAGTGCAGATCCAGGGCGGCAGCTTCGACCGGGCCCAGGGCCAGTTCGACTTCAGCGGCCCGCTGGACGATGAGGGGCAGTTCCTCTACCGCCTGGTAGGCCTGGAGCGCGACAGCGGCACCCAGTTCGATCACATCAAGGACGACAAGCAGTACTTCGCGCCCTCCTTCACCTGGAAGCCCAACGACGACACCCGCCTGACCCTGCTGGCCGACTACACCCAGGATGCGTTCGGCGCGCCCAGGGTGTCCCTGCCGGCCCAAGGCACCCTGCTCGGCAACCCCAATGGCAAGCTCAAGCACAACGTCTTCCTCGATGAACCGGGGCTGGACAACGACCGCACCCAGTACTCACTGGGCTACTTGCTGGAGCAGCGTCTGAACGATGTCTGGAGCCTCAATTCCAGCGCCCGCTACGGCCACGTCAACCTGCTGACCAACACCGCCAGCGGCATGTCCCTGGCCCCGGACCTGCGCACCTTGAACCGCGCCGCCTATCGCTTCCGCATCGTCGGCGACACCTACTCCCTGGACAACAACCTCCAGGCCCGCTGGAACCTGGGCAATACGCACATGGTGTCGCTTTTGGGGGTCGACTACCGGCGCACCCGCGAGGACTACTACCTGCGCGGCGGCGCTGCCTCGTCCATCGACATCTACAACCCGGTGCATGGCGGCGTGTTCAACCCCAGCACGCCGTTCACCAACACCGTGCAGCGCGCCGATCAGGTCGGGGTCTACGCCCAGCAGCAGTTCACCTTCGACGAGCATTGGGTGCTCAGCGTCGGTGGCCGCCAGGACCGCTCCAGCGCCCGTACCGATAACCGCATGAACGACAGCGGCAGCAAGCAGAACGACGAGAAGTTCACCTACCGCACCGGCCTGGTGTACCTGGCGGACAACGGCCTGGCGCCGTACATCAGCTACTCCACGTCCTTCGACCCGGTACTGGGCACCAACTTCTACGGCACGCCGTACAAGCCCACCAGCGCCAAGCAATCGGAAGTGGGGGTCAAGTACCAGCCACCGGGGATCGACAGCTACATCACCCTGTCGCTGTTTGACCTGACCCAGGAAAACGTCAAGACCGCCGACCCGGCCCAACGCCTGAACACCCTGCAGACCGGCGAAGTGAACGTGCGCGGCATCGAGCTTGAAGGCAAGGCCAGCCTGGCCCGGGGCCTGGACCTGCTGGCGGCGCTGACCTACAACGACGCCGAGGTGAGCAAGAGCAACAACCCGCAGGAGAAAGGCCAGCGCCCCACCGACACCCCGGAAAAGATGGCCTCGCTGTGGGCCGACTACACCCTGCCCGAAGGCCCGCTCGGCGGCCTCGGCTTTGGCGCCGGCGTGCGCTACATCGGGTCTACCCAAGCCGACGCCGCCAACACCGTCAGCGTGCCCTCCTACACCCTGCTGGACGCGGCGGTGCACTACGACTTCGACAAGCTGATCCCGGCGGCCAAGGGCCTGCGCCTGGCGGTGAACGCCACCAACCTCACCGACAAGCGCTACTACGAAGGCTGCTCGCTGACCAATTGCAGCGCCGGTTATGACCGCAGCGTCATCGCCAGCCTGCGCTACCGCTGGTAAGCCGCCGATGCTGCCCATGCGTGAACTCTGGCTGCGGCTGCATCGCTGGCTGGCCCTGAGCCTGGGGCTGCTCCTGGCGTTACTGGGCCTGAGCGGCGCCTTGCTGGAGCTCAAGGGACCGATCCTGCGCTGGGAGGTCGGTGCAACGATGCTGCAACTGGCCCCCGGCGAGCACGGCACGCGGCTGGAACAGGACGCCTGGATCAAGGCCGCCTCCGACGCCTACCCGCAGTTGCACAAAGTCTTCGGCGCAGCCCCTCCGCGCCAGGGCTTTCTCGAATCGGACAACGTGATCGTCTTCGGTGCCCTCAAGGAGCGTCCCGGCACCGGCATCGCCATGATCGATCCCTACAACGGCGCGCCCCGGGGCTTCTTCGTCTTCGAGGACCTGTGGCTGGCCAAGCTGGTGGCGCTGCACCGCAGCCTGCTGTTGCCGCAGGCCTGGGGCTCGACCCTGGTGCTGGTGTGCGGCCTGGTGCTGCTGGGCTCCCTGGGCAGCGGCCTGTACCTGTGGTGGCCGGGCCGTCGCAGCTGGTGGAAAGCCGCCAGCCTGCGCCCCGGTAGCCAGGGTACCCGGCGCCTGCGCGAATGGCACAACCTCGCCGCCGCGTGGCTGAGCCTGCCCCTGCTGCTGATCGCCGCCAGCGGTGCCTGGCTCGCGCGCCCGGAGCTGTTTGGCTGGCTCACAGCCACGCCGATGGCGGTCAAGCCGCTGTTCTCCGCCGCCCACGGGCATTTGCTGCTGGGCACACCCGGCGCCTGGCTGGCTTTTCTCTGCGGTATTTCGTTACCCCTGCTGTACATCACCGGCCTGTTGTTGTGGTGGCGCAAGCGCCTCGCTCGCCGGGCCGTTCAATCGTTCAAGGAAACCTTACATGACACACCGTGATTTCTTGCGCCGCGCCCAGCGCGGGCTCTTGCTCGGCCTGCTGCCCCTGGGCCTGCTGTGGGCCGCCACGGCCAGCGCCGCGACCCTCACCGATCTGGCCGGACGCCAGGTCCAGGTGCCGGACAAGGTCGAACACATCCTCCTGGGGGAAGGCCGGATGATCTATTCCCTGTCGCTGCTCGAAGGCCAGAACCCCTTCGCCCGTCTCGCCGGTTGGCAAGGGGACTTTCGCGGCCTCGACGTGCAGGGCTACGAGGCCTACCACAAGGCCTTTCCCGAGGCGGACAAGGTGCCGCTGGTAGGCGGCACGTCCGCCGAAACCTTCAGCGTCGAAAAGGCCCTGGCGGTGCACCCGGACCTGGCGATCATGGCCCTGAGCGGCGGCCACGGGCCCAGCCCCGACAGCGAAGCGGTGAAGCAGCTGGAAGCGGCTGGGGTGGCGGTGATCTTCGTCGACTTCAGCGACCATCCCCTGAGCAACACCGTGCCCAGCATGCGCCTGCTGGGCCAAGCCCTGGGCCGTGAACAGCAGGCCGAGGCGTTCATCGCCTTCTACCAGCAGTCCCTGGCCCGGGTCAGCGACACCCTGGCCAAGGCAGGCAAGGTCCAGCAGCCGAAGATCTTCGTCGACATGCTCGCCGGCTTGCAGGATTGCTGCGGCTCCCCGGGCACCGGCAACTTCGGCGAAATGATCAAGCTGGCGGGCGGGCGCAACATCGCCGACGGGCGCATTCCCGGGCCCATTGGCGTGCTCAACGTGGAGTACATCCTTTCCAGCGATCCGGATGTGTACGTGGCCACCGGGGTGTTCGCTGCCGGCCAGGGCGGCGTGACCCTGGGTTATTCCGCCACCCTGCAACAGGCTCGGGACAGCCTGCGCCAGGCCGCCCAGCGCCCGCCGCTGAACGAGTTGCGGGCGGTGCGCGAGGGCAATGTGCATGGCCTGTGGCACATTTTCTATGACTCGCCGGAGCACCTGATCGCGGTCCAGGCCCTGGCCAAGTGGCTGCACCCGGAGCTGTTCAAGGACCTGGACCCGGACCAGACCCGCCGCGAGCTGTACCAGCGCTTCATGCCGATTCCCGCCAGCGGCGTGTTCGCTACGAGCCTGCAACCATGACCCAGGCTGCCACCGACGTGCAGCAGCGCGTTGCCTCAGGGCATTACCAAAGACGCCATGGCCGCCGGGTGCTGCTGTTGTCCGCTCTGGCCCTGGCCTTGCTGCTGTCCCTGGCCCTGGACATCACCACCGGGCCTTCGGGCATGAGCCTCTCGCGCCTGCTGCAGGTGCTCTGGGACCCGGGCTCGATGCCCCGGGTCGAGGCGGTGATCGTGTGGAACGTGCGCCTGCCCTACGCCCTGATGGCGGTGCTGGTGGGTGCCGCCCTGGCCCTGGCCGGAGCGGAGATGCAGACCGTGCTCGACAACCCCCTGGCCAGCCCCTTCACCCTCGGCGTGTCCGCCGCCGCAGCCTTTGGCGCGGCCCTGGCCATTGTCCTGGGCCTGGGCCTTCCCGGGGTGCCGGCGCAGTACCTGATCTCGGCCAATGCCTTCCTGTTTGCCCTGGCCTCGGTGGCCTTGCTCTACCTGCTGGCGCGCTGGCGTGGCTTCGGCGTGGAAAGCCTGGTGCTGTTCGGCATCGCCCTGGTGTTCGCCTTCAACGCCCTGGTGGCCCTGCTGCAATTCGTCGCCACCCAGGACAGCCTGCAGCAACTGGTGTTCTGGACCCTGGGCAGCCTGGCCCGGGCCTCCTGGGAAAAACTCGGGGTGCTGGCCGTAGCGCTGTTGCTATGCCTGCCGTTTTCCCTGCGCCAGAGCTGGGCCCTGACCGCCCTGACCCTGGGCGAGGAACGGGCCCGCAGCTTCGGCATCGACGTCGGCCGCCTGCGCCTGCTGGCGCTGCTGCGCATCAGCCTGCTGTCGGCCCTGGCGGTGTCCTTTGTCGGCACCATCGGTTTTATCGGCCTGATCGCCCCGCACATCGCCCGGCTGCTGGTGGGCGAGGACCATCGGCTGTTCCTGCCGGCCAGCGTGCTCAGCGGCGGGCTGATCCTGTCCATGGCCTCCATCGCCAGCAAGGCCCTGATCCCCGGGGTGCTGGTGCCGGTGGGCATCGTCACCGCCCTGGTGGGCATTCCGTTTTTCATGGCCATCGTCATGCGCAACCGCCGAGGTGTCCTGTGAGCCTTAACGCCCCCTCGACGCCCGGGCTGTGCACAGCCGGCCTGAACATGCATTACGGCAGCCACCAGGTACTGCGCGACGTGAGCCTGCCGCCCCTGGCCCCCGGCACCCTGACCGCGCTGATCGGCCCCAACGCGGCGGGCAAATCGACCCTGCTGCGGGGCATCGCCGGGTTGCAGAAAACCACCGGGCAGGTGCTGCTCGATGGCGTCGACCTCAACCGCCTGCCCCAGGTCGAGCGCGCGCAACACATCGTCTACCTGCCCCAGAGCCTGCCGGAACGCACGCGCCTGTGCGCCTTCGAAGCGGTGCTCAGCGCGGCCATGGCCGGGCATCGCGGTGCCGGCTTCGCCCCCGGCCGACCCAGCGCCGCGGTGCTGCACGGGGTCGAACAGGTGCTCCGGGACCTGGACCTCACCGCCCTGGCCGACCGTCCCATCGATGCCCTCTCCGGCGGCCAGCGCCAGTTGGTGGGGCTGGCCCAGGCCCTGGTGCGCCAGCCTCGGGTACTGCTGCTGGACGAACCCACCAGCGCCCTGGACCTGTACCACCAGTGCCAGGTGGTGGAGGCCATTACCCGGGCCACCCGCGAACGCCAGTTGATCACCCTGGTGGTGGTCCACGACATCAACCTGGCCCTGGGTTTCAGCCAGCAGGTGGTGGTCCTGCACAACGGCCGTCTGGCCGCCGCCGGACCGGCCCTGGAGGTGATCAACCAACAGCTGCTGCGCGACGTCTATGGCGTCGACGGGCGGCTGGAACAGGTGCGCGGTCGACCGCTGGTGATGGTCGACGGCCGCCTGCCCTTTCACTCAGCCCTGGGATAAACCATGACCCACTCACAACAGTTGCCCCTCGACACCCTGGACACGCCCCAGGCCGCCCCGGCCTTCGACCTGCGTCCGCTGTTGGTGGCCAACCTGGCCTGCACCATGGCGATGATGGCCTTTGTCTCGCTGATCGGTCCCATCGCACGGATTCTTGGCCTGGCCACCTGGCAAGCGGGCATGGCGGTGACCGTCTCCGGGGTGATCTGGATGCTCCTGGCCCGGCCCTGGGGCCGGGCCAGTGACCGCCTGGGCCGACGGCAGATCCTGCTGCTGGGCACCGGCGGCTTCACCCTGGCCTTTCTCGCCCTGAGCCTATTCATCGACCTGGCGCTGCACGCCCTGCCCTCGGCCATCCTGGCCTTTGCCGGGCTGCTGCTGGGACGCGGCCTGATCGGGGTGTTCTACGCGGCGATTCCGGTGGGCGGCTACGCGCTGATCGCCGACAACATCGAGCCCGAGCACCGGGCCCGGGCCATGGCCTCGCTGGGGGCGGCCAACGCTTGCGGCCTGGTCCTGGGCCCGGCGATTGCCGCGCTGCTGGCCCGCTACAGCCTGAGCCTGCCGTTCTATGTGCTGGCACTGCTGCCGCTGCTGGGCTTCGCCTTCCTCAAGGCGCGGCTGCCGCGTCAGGAGCTGCACCTCAAGCAACCGCCCAAGTCGGTGAGCCTGACGGACCCGCGCCTGCGCCGGCCGCTGCTGGTGGCGTTTGTCTCGATGCTGTGCGTGGCCATGGCGCAGATCACCGTCGGCTTCTTCGCCCTCGACCGCCTGGGCATGGGTCCGGCGGAGGCGGCGCAGACCGCCGGTGTCGCCCTGACCCTGGTGGGGCTGGCGTTGATTGCCTCGCAACTGCTGGTGCGCAAGCTGGAGTGGCCGCCACTGCGGATGATCCGCGTCGGCGCCCTGGTGGCCGCAATGGGCTTTGCCGCGAGCATCCTCGCCGCTCACGCCTGGGTGCTGTGGCTGGGGTTCTTTGTCTCGGCCGCCGGCATGGGCTGGATCTTCCCCTCCTTCGCTGCCCTGGCCAGCAACGCAGTGGACGCTGCCGAGCAAGGCGCCACCGCCGGTTCAGTCGGTGCCGCCCAGGGCCTGGGGGTGGTGGTCGGGCCCTTGGCGGGCACCCTGATCTACGCGGTGGAGCCGCGCCTGCCCTACCTGCTGGCGGCGTTGCTGTTGTTGCTGGTGGCCTGCTGGCCTGAAACCCGACGCCGCTGACCTTGGCGGGCGAACGGCTTGGGCGGCATTCCGACATAGCGCTCGCAAAGATCTGCAAGACAAAACAGGTTCGGTGGTCGATCGCCAAGCAAGGCCCGCAGGGCCTTTTCGCAGCTTCGCCGGGGCTCAGCAGCGGCTACACATGACAAAGGCAGCGCGGTCCCTGTAGCCGCTGCCGAGCCTGTGGCGAGGCTGCGAAAAGGTCCGCAGGACCTTGCCTGGCAATCTCCCGCCGAACCTCTATCGGCCTCAAGATCGCCGCGTCTGCCAGGTCACAATGCCGTCCGTTCGCAGCCTGCGGCAGCGGCTACACGTTGCTGCGGGCCATGCGCCGCAGGGCCAGGCTGTAGAGCAGCAAGGCCAGGCCCGCCAGGGCGCCGCCCGCCAGCCCGACATAGGCAAAACCCAACTGTCCGCCGACCCAGCTGCCCAGCAACGCACCACCGCCGATGCCGATGTTGTAGATCCCGGAGAACATCGCCATCGCCACGTCGGTGGCGTCCGACGCCAGCACCAGCACCTTGGATTGCAGGGCCAGGCCGAAGCCCATGATCGCCATGCCCCAGACCACGCTCAGCACCACCAGTGACCAGACATGGCCGTTGAGGGGCAACAGCAGGCTCAGGCACAGCGCCAGCAGGGTCACCGCCGTCAGCAGGAAGCCCTGGGGACTGTGGCGGTGCAACCAGCTGAACAGCAGCGAGCCGATGATCCCGGCACCGCCGAACACCAGCAGGATCAGGGTCACCACATCGCCCCCCAGGCCCGCCGCTACCTTGATGAACGGCTCGATGTAGCTGTAGGCGGTGAACTGCGCGGTGACCACCAGGGCCGTCAGCCCGTAGATCGCCACCAGCGCCGGGCGTTTGAACAGCAGCGGCAGGCTGCGCAGGGAGCCGGAGTTCTGGCTGGGCAGCAGCGGCAAGGTGCGGATCAACCACAGCACCAGCAAGCCGGCCATGGCCGCGATCACGCCGAAAGTGGTACGCCAACCCAGGGCCTCGCCCAGCAGGCGCCCCAGGGGAATGCCCAGGACCATGGCCAGGGAAGTGCCGGTGGCCAGCAGGCCCAGGGCCTGCACTTGCTTGCCCGGCGGCGCCAGGCGCACCGCCAGTGACGCGGTGATGGACCAGAACAGGGCATGGGCCAGGGCCACGCCGATGCGGCTGAGCATCAACAGGCCGAAGCTGTTGGCCAGGCTGGACAGCACATGGCTGACGATGAACAGCCCGAACAGCACCGTAAGCAACCGGCGCCGCTCGACGTTGCGGGTCAGCAGCATCACCGGCAGCGAGGTCAGGGACACGATCCAGGCGTAGATGGTCAGCATCAGCCCGACCCGCGCGGTAGGCAGGTCGAAGCTGGCGCCGATGGCGCTGAGCAGCCCCACCGGCACGAATTCCGTCGTGTTGAAGACAAAGGCCGCCAGCGCCAACGCGATGACCGGCTGCCAGTTACCTTGAGGTGTAGCCGCGGAGTTGCTCATGGGCGGGTCGTAATACTCTATCGATGATCGAACAGGTCCAGGACCCGATAAAAATGCACAACCCGGGCCAGGAACCATGACCGGGGGCTGCCCTCTTGCGCAGCTGGCGCGCGGTGTCGCTGCCTGTTTTTTGCGCGACACAGGCTGGCAGGCGCCTGGTCAGTTGCCCTGCGCCGCCTCAAAGACCGTCATGGCCAGCGCCACCCCTTTGAGCAGGCGCGCCTGGGGGACCCCGTCCCGGGCCTGAACCGACAGCCCGTGCAGCACCGTAGAGTAATAATCCCCCAGGGAAGTTGCATCGGTGTGTGCCGGCAGTTCGCCGGACTGCACCGCCGCTTCCAGGCGCTGGATGATGCTCGCGGTACGGGCCCGGCGATGCTCGGCCAGCCACTCACGCACGCCGTCGTTGTCGCTGGAGCAGTTCACCGCCGAGGACACCACCATGCAGCCCTGGGGATGACCGGCCCGGGTGTAGAGCGCCACCGCCTCCTTGAGCATGCGCTCGATGGCGACATAGGCGCTGGCTTCGCCCAGGGCCTGGTCGGCAAAACCGCCCTCGTGGCTTTCATAGAGTTCGATGGCCTCGCGAAACAGCGCCTCCTTGGAACCGAAGGCGGCGTAGATCCGCGCCGAGGCGATCCCCAGGGCCGCCACCAGATCGGCCATGGAGGTGGTTTCAAATCCACGGGCCCAGAACAGCTCAAGCGCTTGGCGCAACGCCTGGTTGCGATCGAATTCGCGGGGTCTTCCAGCCATGGGGGTCGGGTATCTCGTCAGGACAAGGAAACTGACCGGCAGGGGCCGGTCAGTGGGTTGGCGCAAGGCGCCGCGACGAAATGATATTAGATTTGCACCAGCCCCGGCCATTTTCCATGGCCCGGGACCGCCTGCCCTTTCTTCAGTCGGCGCCCTCCTGAAGAAAGGGCAGCAGGTGAGCGAGGAACTCCTCCGGCGCCTCTTCCATGATGAAGTGCCCGCAGTCGGGCACGATGGCGCCACGCAGATCCGTGGCGTGGCCCTGCAGGGTCAGCAAGGGCGCATCGTTGGTGGCGTGCTCGGCGCCAATGGCCAGCACCGGCATTGCCAGCGGTCGCTGCGCGCGCAACTGATTCTGGCGCACGGTCTCGGGAATCGCCCGGTAGTAGGCAAAACCCGCACGCAGGCCGCCCGGCGCCGCGTAGGCCTCGATATAGACCTCGGCGGCCACCGCCTCGCGGCGATGGGACCAGTGATCGAAGATGTAATTCAGGTAGGCCCGCTCGCGTCCGGCGATCAAGGCTTCCGGCAAATCACGCAGCTGGTTGAACATGAAGTGCCAGAGAAAGATGTTCTGCTCTGGCGCGACGAAGATCGGCGGCGCCGCCGCCAGCCCCGGGATCACCGCTTCGGTCAGCGCCAGGCGCTCCACCGCCTGCGGATGATCGCTGGCCAGGGCGTAGGCGATCCACATGCCGACGTCGTGGCCGACCACGCTGTAGCGCTCGAAGCCCAACTGCCCCATCACCTGGTGCAGCACCCCGGCCACATGGCCGGTGTCGTAGCCCTGCTCCGGGCGGTCGGAGTGGCCGCTGCCCGGCGGGTCCACAGCAATGGCCTGGAAGCCCCGGGCAGCCAGGGCCTGGATCACTTCGCGCCAGGCGTACCAGGTCTGCGGCCAGCCGGGAATCAGCAGCACCGGCCGGCCCGTGCCGGCGCTGACACAGTGGATGCGCTGGCCGTCGATGCGCACATAGCGATGGGTCAGGCCGCCAGTGTCGGCCTGGGTGTTGTCGGTGAATGCAGTCATGGGGGTTCTCTTGATGAAGGGTTCAGGCAATGCCGAGCATGCGGTTGATCTGTTGGCGGTCGATCCCGGCCCCGGCGAAGTCGTCGAAGATCCGCTCGGTGACCTGGATCATGTGGCGGTTGATGAACTCGACACCTTCCCGGGCGCCGTCCTCCTGATCCTTGAGGCAGCACTCCCACTCCAGGGTCGCCCAGCCCGGGTAGTCGTATTGCGCCAGCTTGGCAAAGATCCCCTTGAAGTCGACCTGGCCGTCGCCCAGGGAACGGAAGCGCCCGGCCCGCTCGACCCAGGAACTGTAGCCGCCGTAGATGCCCTGGCGGCCGCTGGGATTGAACTCGGCATCCTTGACGTGAAACATGCGGATGCGCTCGTGGTAGATGTCCAGGTAACTCAGGTAGTCCAACTGCTGCAGCACGAAATGGCTGGGGTCGAAGAGGATGTTGCAGCGCGGGTGACGGTCGACCAATTCATAGAAGCGTTCGAAGCTGGTGCCATCGTGCAGGTCCTCGCTGGGATGGATCTCGTAGCACAGGTTGACCCCCTGCTCGTCGCACACATCGAGGATCGGCCGCCAGCGTCGCGCCAGCTCCTCGAAAGCGGCCTCGATCAAACCTTCTGGACGTTGCGGAAAGGGAAACAGATAAGGCCAGGCCAGGGACCCGGAAAAGGTGCCCATGTCACCGAGCCCCAGGCGGCGCGAGGCCTTGGCCGCCAGCTTCATCTGCTCTATGGCCCAGGCTGTTCTGGCTTGGGGATTGCCCCGCAGCGCCTGGGGCGCGAAGTTGTCGCACATTGCGTCGTAGGCCGGATGCACCGCCACCAGCTGGCCGAAGATATGGCTGGTCAGCTCACTGATCACCAGACCCTTTTGCGCCAACTGACCCTTGAGGTCATCGCAGTAATCCTGGCTGTCCGCCGCGGTGGCGACGTCGAACAGACGCGCATCCCAGGCAGGAATCTGCAGTGCCTTGAAACCCAGATCAGCAGCCCACTGGGCAATGCCCGACAGGCTGTTGAAGGGGGCGCTATCGGCACTGAACTGTGCCAGGTGCAGGCTGGGGCCCTTGAGGGTTTTCATCGAATTGCTCCCTATTCTTTGTTGGTCGACAAAGAATAGGGAGCAGCTGTTGCCACGTCAATCATCGGTGTGCGGAAAATGCTTTGGGGGCGGGCTGATCACCGGTAGCAGCTGGCTTGCCAGGGATGGCGCCGTTCTGCAAACGCGAACGCGCCGGGTACATGAACGGGAAGCGCATGGCGCTCTCCACACACTCGCCAGCTCGCACACGTTCAGTTGTTGGTTTCGCCTATCAATGAGTCCTGCGGGCAATAGCCTTCTACAACTGAATGAACAGCACATCATGAATGTGACTAAAGACTCAGTGAAATCAATTCATTACCCCTCAATTAATAGCCCAGCATAAACTGCAGCTCAATGATCGATAGCTTAGAAACACCACTAAGCAAAAGAACCTAGCAATAACATTGGAAAGTACAGAGAACCGATAAATAAACTCAGGTTCCATCTCGGAAACCAGGACGCCATGAACAAAGAGCTTACATTTACCATCAAAAGCATTTGCTTCGACGAAAATTATCACCCCTCCGAAAACACCCGTATCACTACCAATTTCGCTAACTTGGCCCGTGGCAAAAGCCGCCAAGACAACTTGCGCAACACGTTGAAAATGATTGACAACCGCTTCAATGCCTTGGCGCATTGGGACAACCCCAAAGGCGATCGTTACGCTGTCGAACTTGAAATCGTTTCCGTTGAAATGGACATTGATACTGAAAACAGTGGCAACGCCATCCCTTTGATTGAAATACTGAAAACGAACATTTTCGACCGAAAGACCAATGAGCGCCTGGAAGGCATTGTCGGAAACAACTTCTCCTCTTACGTACGAGATTATGACTTTAGCGTTCTGTTATTGAACCACAACAAGGACCAGCCAGAATTCAGCACTCCCGACAACTTTGGAGAGCTGCATGGAAAGCTGTTCAAGCACTTCATCCACTCAAGCGCCTACAAAGAAAACTTTAGCAAACCACCGGTTATTTGCCTCAGTGTTTCCAGCAGCCGAACCTATCATCGGACTGAGAACCAGCACCCTGTCTTGGGTTTTGAATACCAGCAGGATGAATATTCTTTAACCGATGATTACTTCAAGAAGATGGGATTGAAAGTTCGCTACTTCATGCCTGCAAACAGCGTTGCGCCTTTGGCTTTCTATTTCGTCGGCGACTTGCTCAGTGACTACACCAATCTTGAGTTGATCAGCACCATCAGCACGATGGACACCTTCCAGAAGATTTACCGCCCTGAAATCTACAATGCCAATTCTGCGGCAGGAAAATCCTATCAACCAAGTCTGAAGCACCAGGATTACTCACTGACTCGTATCGTCTATGACCGAGAGGAACGTAGCCGCCTAGCTATTGAGCAGGGGCAGTTTGTTGAGGAGAACTTCATCAAGCCGTACCAGGCCATCCTTGAGCAGTGGTCCGCCCATTGCGCTCTTTGACTCATTGAAATCACAAGGCCATTGATGATGAAAAAACTGTTACCCACCTCAACTGCCGGCAGCTTGCCTAAACCCTCCTGGCTTGCACAACCTGAAACACTGTGGTCGCCCTGGAAGTTGCAAGGCGAGGAATTGGTCGAGGGCAAACACGATGCTTTACGTTTGTCACTGCAGGAACAACAACAGGCCGGTATTGATATCGTCAGTGATGGCGAACAAACGCGCCAACACTTTGTCACTACCTTTATTGAACACCTCAGCGGCGTTGATTTTGCAAAACGTGAAACCGTTAGAATTCGTGATCGCTATGATGCGAGCGTGCCAACGGTGGTGGGTGCTGTTGCTCGGCAAAAACCGGTATTTGTTGAAGATGCCAAGTTTTTACGTCAGCAAACCAAACAACCCATAAAATGGGCGCTGCCAGGCCCCATGACCATGATCGACACGCTTTATGACAGCCATTATAAAAGTCGCGAAAAACTGGCTTGGGAATTCGCCAAGATCCTCAATCAGGAAGCCCGAGAGTTAGAGGCTGCCGGTGTGGATATCATCCAGTTTGATGAGCCCGCCTTTAACGTTTTCTTTGATGAGGTGAATGATTGGGGAGTGGCCACCCTGGAAAGGGCCATTGAAGGCCTCAAGTGTGAAACGGCGGTCCATATTTGCTATGGCTACGGTATCAAGGCCAACACAGATTGGAAAAAGACTCTGGGATCAGAGTGGCGACAATATGAAGAGGCTTTCCCCAAGCTGCAAAAATCCAGTATCGATATAGTCTCGCTGGAATGTCACAACTCTCATGTCCCAATGGATCTCATTGAACTCATCAGAGGCAAAAAAGTGATGGTCGGGGCCATTGACGTGGCCTCCAACACCATTGAAACACCAGAGGAAGTGGCCAATACCCTACGCAAAGCACTGCAGTTCGTAGAGGCCGACAAACTCTATCCATGCACCAACTGTGGCATGGCGCCATTAGCTCGTGGAGTGGCAAGAGGCAAGCTAAAGGCGTTAAGCGCTGGTGCAGACATTATCCGAAGAGAACTCTCGAACCCGTGCTGAGCTGAAGCCGGAAATGCTGTGCGGGAGGATTGAAGCAGTGGATTAAAAAGTTACCGGGCTGCTTCAGGCCCTCCTCGACACTTTCGAGCAGCACCCGATATTTAGGACCCTCCATGTCACTTCCCAGAACGGCTATCGAGCCATTGAGCTTTCGCGAAGCGCTCGGGCACTACGCATCCGGTATCACGGTGATTACCTCGCAGGTTGCTGGCGAGCCGATCGGCTTTACCTGCCAGTCGTTTTATAGCGTGTCGATGAGCCCGCCACTGGTGTCATTCAGCGTCATGTCCGGCTCGGCCAGCTATCCCAAGATTCGCCAGGCGGGGCGATTCGCGGTCAATATCCTGTCCGGTGAGCAGGTCAGGATTTCCAACCAGTTCGCTCGCAAAGGCACGGACAAGTGGCATGGCGTCCAATGGCAGGAATCGCCGCTGGGTAATCCGATCATTGCCGGCAGCCTGCATTGGCTGGATTGTGAAATTCACGCCGAACACGCCGCAGGTGATCACCTGATCGTGATTGGTGAAGTGAAAGCGTTGAACCTGCAACAAGCGGCGGCTGCGCAGCCATTGCTGTATTTCAAAGGGCAGTATTGCAACCTCGCAGCCCATGGCTCGGTTTGAAGCCTTGAGCTGCGCGGTGCTCTTTCGCTGAGGGCCTGTTGCAGGCCACTGGCTTGCTTGCAAATCAGACAGACGCGGTTACCGCAGCCTCTTGGCGATAGTGCCGATCCACGACGCCGCCGATAGCCGCCAAACGGCCGCACCTCCCTCCTTACTCTTGTACCGGAATCTGCCGCAACGGCTTCACCGACTTGAAGGAAAAGCTCGAGTAGATTTCCTTTACCGCCGGCAGGGTCTGCAGCACCTCTCGGGCAAATTCGCCGAAGGACTCCAGGTCCTTGGCCAGCACCTCGAGAAGAAAGTCATAGCGCCCGGAGACGTTGTGGCAGGCGATGATTTCCGGGATTTCCAGCAGCCGCTGCTCGAAAGCCCGAGCCGTCTCCCGGGAATGGGACTCCATCATCACGCTGACAAAGGCAGTGACCCCATAGCCCAGCGCCTTGGGCGAGAGGATCGCCTGGTAGCCGGTGATCACCCCGCTCTCTTCCAGCAACTTGACCCGGCGCCAGCACGGCGAGGTGGTGAGGGCCACGCTGTCCGCCAGCTCGGCATTGGTCAGCCGGGCATTGTCTTGCAGGGCAATCAGCAGGGCTTTGTCCGTACGATCCAGGCTCTGGGGCATGTTTTGCCTCTTTATCTTGTTTTTATGATGATTTATTCCAATCAAGTGCTTTTTTTGGAGCCAGATTAGAATTTATTGCGCCGGATTTGAGCATAGCATTAGGGAAAATCCGAGAGTGTTCACCATGAACAATAAAAACAGTGACCTTGGTTTTTCCACCCGAGCCATCCACCACGGCTATAACCCTCAGGAGCATCAGGGCGCGCTGATTCCGCCGATCTACCTGACCTCCACCTTTACCTTCGCCACCACCGAATATGGCGCTGGCTGCTTTGCCGGCGAAGAACCCGGCTACTTCTACACCCGCATCGGCAACCCGACCCTGGCGTTGCTGGAAGCGCGCATGGCGGCCCTGGAAAATGGCGAGGCCGCAGTGGCCTTCGGTTCCGGCATGGGCGCCATTGCCGCCACCTTGTGGACCCTGCTGCGCCCCACCGACGAAATCATCGTCTGCCGGACCTTGTATGGCTGCACCTTCGCGCTCCTGCACCACGGTCTGGCCGAGTTCGGGGTCAAGGTGCGCCATGTGGACATGAGCGATCTGGGCAACCTGCGGGCCGCCATCAGCCCGGCCACACGCATGATCTATTGCGAGTCCCCGGCCAATCCCAACATGCAACTGGTGGACATTGCCGCCGTGGCCGAAATCGCCCGCCAGCATCCGCGCATCACCTTTGCCGTGGACAACACCTATTGCACCCCTTACCTGCAGCGTCCACTGGAGCTGGGGGCCGATCTGGTGGTGCATTCGGCGACCAAATACCTCAACGGCCACGGTGACATCACCGCCGGTATCGTGGTCACCCGCCAGAGCCTGGCGGAGCGCATTCGCCTGCAGGGCCTGAAGGACCTCACCGGCGCCGTGCTTTCGCCGCAGGACGCCTTTCTCCTCATGCGCGGCCTCAAGACCCTGGCCCTGCGCATGGAGCGCCACTGTAGCAACGCCCAGATCATCGCCGAGTACCTGCAAGAGCATCCGCGGGTGCAGTGGGTCGCCTACCCCGGCCTGCCGTCCTTCGCGCAATACAGCCTGGCGCAACAGCAGATGAAATTGCCCGGCGGCATGCTCGCCTTTGAACTCAAGGGCGGCCTGGCCACCGGCAGCCGCTTCATGAACGCCCTGCAACTGTTCAGTCGCGCAGTGAGCCTGGGGGACGCCGAGTCCCTGGCCCAGCACCCGGCGAGCATGACCCATTCCACCTACACCCCGGAAGAACGGGCCGAACACGGCATTGCCGAAGGCCTGGTGCGCCTGTCGGTGGGCCTGGAAGACATCGCCGACCTGCTGGCCGATCTCGCCCAGGCCCTGGATGCCTGTGTCGAACCCGCGGCGCCGCTACCGGCCGTCGAGGCCGTGGCCAGGATCGGCAAGGCCCTTCCTTGAGCCGGGTCAACGCCGTTCCGGGCTGTCCGGTCTACAACCCCGAGTTGCCGATGCGCCGCTGCCTGCGGCGCATCATGCATCCAAGCAACACCCGCAACACCCTTTGAATCGTTACCCACAGGAGTGGAACAACATATGAGTCGTATCAATAACAAAGCCACCCAACTGCTCAGCGCCATGATCCTTGCCGGTCTCGCCTGCCATTCCCTGGCAGCCGACAGCATCCGGATCGGCATCGCCGGGGCCAAGACCGGCCCGGTGGCGCAATACGGTGACATGCAGTTCAGCGGCGCGCGCATGGCCATCGAGCAGATCAACGCCAAGGGTGGCGTCGACGGCAAGCAACTGGTGGCCGTGGAATACGACGATGCCTGCGACCCCAAGCAAGCGGTGGCCGTGGCCAACAAAGTGGTGAATGACGGCGTCAAGTTCGTGGTCGGGCACCTGTGCTCCAGCTCCACTCAGCCGGCGTCCGACATCTACGAAGATGAAGGCATCGTGATGATCACCCCGGCGGCCACCAGCCCGGAGCTGACGGCCCGGGGCTACAAGATGGTGTTCCGCACCATCGGCCTGGACAACGCCCAGGGCCCGGCGGCGGCACGCTACATCGCCCAGCTGAAACCGACCAATGTGGCGGTGCTGCACGACAAGCAGCAGTACGGTGAAGGCATCGCCAGCTCGGTCAAGGACATCCTCGGCAAGGAAGGCATCAAGGTCGCGATGTTCGAAGGCATCAACGTCGGCGAGCGCGACTACTCATCGATCCTGGCCAAGCTCAAGCAGGCCAATGTCGATTTCGTGTACTTCGGCGGCTACCACCCGGAAATGGGCCTGCTGCTGCGCCAGGCCAAGGAAAAGGGCCTGACCGCGCGCTTCATGGGCCCTGAAGGCGTAGGCAACGACTCGATCTCGCAGATCGCCAAGGACGCTTCCGAAGGCATGCTGGTGACCCTGCCCAAGTCCTTCGACCAGGACCCGGCCAACAAGTCCCTGGTGGAAGCCTTCGAAGCCAAGAAGGAAAACCCCAGCGGCCCGTTCGTGCTGCCGTCCTACTCGGCCGTGGAAGTGATTGCCGGGGGCATCGCCGCGGCCAAGAGCGAAGACCCGGAGAAAGTCGCCGAGGCGATCCACAAAGGCACCTTCAAGACCCCCACCGGCGACCTGAGCTTCGACGAGAAAGGCGACCTCAAGGACTTCAAGTTCGTGGTCTATGAATGGCATTACGGCAAGCCCAAGAGCGTAGCGGCAGAAAGCGCCGGGCTGTAAGCCGGTAACGGCGCGCCGCTCCTCCCCGGGGAGCGGCGTCCCGCTGGCGTCAAAAAAAACAATAACCTCAAACAAAACAGGGTCTTAGAGCAAAAAACTTTACTACTCCGCCCCCCCGCAAAAATAATACCCTACTTATCAACTTGGGAATAACCACCCCACAACAGCAACTAAGACCTGTTACCGCAACACTTCAAGCATGCTGTAAATCCGCCAAAACCCAGACTAGACAAGCAATACTTTCGGCGTAGATCGTTAGCACGCTTAGTTACTTGACAATGAACTTACGATTCCGAAAATCCGAACTCAAAAGCCTGCACCCTGCCTGAACATCCCGCCTTCACCCCCGCCGCCGTTGGACATAACGCCCTGAACCGAGCGACAACCAGCAACACTGTGAAAGACTTCCCTCTTGAAATCTCTTAGCCAAATAGTCAACTACCTGCTAATAGACACCCCCTCCGTTAATTACCACCAAACAACTTGAAATAACATTTGCACACTAAATTCACTTTTGTTTATTGTGCGCCTACGCACTTGCTAGCCTATTAGTAAGAGACGGATTCCCGGCGTCAAAAACTTGTTCAAGGAGAAAAGAACGTGGATCCTTTTATCGGAGAAATTCGCTTGTTCCCCTGGGGCTGGGCACCTGAGGGTTGGCTCCCTTGCGAGGGCCAGGTTCTACCCATCAACACCCACGTGGCGCTGGCTTCCCTACTGGGCAGAACCTATGGCGGTGACGGCAGTACGACGTTCGGCCTGCCGGATCTGCGTGGCCGGGTCGCTCTGGGGCAGAACTACAGGGCCTCCACTGTCGATCCGATCATGGATGTGCACGCGCTGGGCACCAAAGGCGGTAGCGAAACCGTGACGATGCCGCAAAACTCGGTGGCAAAGCATAACCACGCCACGCACGTCTCCAACGATCCGGGCAACGATGACCCGGGCGGCAATATTCCCGCTGTCAGCTCGAACACCAAGGGGGTCCCGGCAAAACCGACCTATACCCCGGCAACCGGCACTCTGATCGCCCTCAACAGCGCGACCGTCACCCCAACGCCAGGCATGCCCATGCCGAATGTGCAGCCCTCCATCGTGGGCTATTTCTGCATCGCTACGACGGGCATCTACCCGCCGCGCCAGTAACGGCTGTCTACAGACCCTCAAGCAAGGAAACTGACATGTCTGAAGCTTTCGTCGGAGAAATCCGCATGTTCGCCGGCAACTATGCGCCAGAGAATTGGGCGTTCTGTGACGGTTCGCTGATGCCCATCAGCAACTTCCAGGTCCTCTACTCGTTACTGGGCACCCTGTACGGCGGCAACGGCAGCACCAACTTCGGTCTCCCGGACTACCGTGGCCGGCTCCCCGTGGGCCAAGGCGCCGGCACCGGACTGACCCCAAGGACACTAACGCAGAAGTTTGGCGTGGAAACCGTGACCATGAGGCCGGAAAACACTGCCCCCCACACCCATGGCTTTATGGTGAGCGCCCAAGATGCCACGTCGCCGGTCCCATCCCCAGCCGCAACGGCCAATAGCATGACCTTTGGCAAATTCCCGGGCGCGGGGATCATCACCGGACTGTACAGCGCAGGAACCGGAACATCCGTCACCGTTGCGATGAACCCGCAGTTTCTCGACTCGGCACTGACCCCGAGCGGTGGCGCCACGACCCCCCACAGCAACCTGATGGGTTCGTTGGCGATCAACTACATCATTTGCCTGGTCGGCCTCTATCCGACCCGACAGCAGTGACCCCCTCACTCAATCTGGAATGACCGATCATGGACGCTTTTACCGGTGAAATCAGACTGTTCCCCTACAACTTCGTCCCGCAAAACTGGGCGTACTGCGATGGCTCGCTCATCACCGTCCAGCAGAATCCAGCCCTCTATTCGGTGATTGGCAACCTGTATGGCGGCACTCCCGGACAGAACTTCAATCTGCCCAATCTCAACGGGCGCGTGGCCATGGGGGCCGGGCCCGGCCCCGGGCTGACCGACAGGCCCGTTGGCACGGCCGTGGGAGCCGACCGGATAACCATGGTGGCCAGCAACTTCGCCCCGCATACCCATCAGGTGTTGGCCAAGGACGGCAGCGAATCGGCGGCCGCTCTGGATATTCCCAACAACACCGCCTACCTGGCACAACCGCGCAACGTCCGCCTGTACAACAACACCGCACCAACGGCGACAAACCAGACACTGGCGGCCACCACGGTGGGCGACACCGGTAGCGGCGCAACGTCGACGGCCTTGCGCAACACCATGCAACCCTTCCAGACACTGTCCTACTGCATCTGCCTGGATGGCGAGTACCCGATCAGAAGCTCATGACTCACATCACCGCTCTCCATTTGCCGGCAGGCAACGTGGCTGTACTGCGCAAGCAGAACAGCCATGACCTGGGATTTCTCCAGGCGCTGTACGCCTCACGCCGCTGGGCCGAAGTCAGTGCAGTGCCTGGCTGGAACGACGCCCAGCGCCGGGCTTTCCTGCACTCCCAGGCCGAGCTGCAACGCCAGCATTATGAAAAACACTTTCCCGCCGCGGACTTTCTGATCGTCGAACAGGCCGGCAGCCCGATCGGGCGCCTGTGTGTGCAGTACGCGGCCGACGATGTGCGCATTGTCGATATTGCCCTGCTACCGGACTGGCATGGCCGGGGCATCGGCACCCAGTTGCTGCGCACGGTACTGGCCAAGGCCGACGCCCAGCGTCAGAGCTGCAGCCTGAGCGTCGAACAGGGCAGCCGTGCCCGCCGGCTGTATGAGCGGCTGGGCTTCCGGGCCGGTGCCGACAGTGGCCTGTACACCCAAATGCAGCGTCCCGCGCGGATGGCCGCCCGGGAAGAGATCGACAGTCCCTGAGCATCAAGTAATACCTGCCCCCCAAGGGGCCGGCTGTAGCCGTGCTGTAACCGCTGGACCTTTATCAACACTTACGCTGGACACGACCCTCAAACCGGTCGCAAGGCAGGAAGCCCTCATGAGAACACCGCTGACCGCGCCAGGTAACTGGCTGACACGCCCGCTGATTTCACTGTTTCTGTTGCTGGTCATGCTGAGCATGAGCAGCCAGGCCATGGCGGTTGCCCCCGTGATCACCAACCCGGCCTCCGGCAGCACCTTGCCCACCATCGCGGTGGGTCAGAGCATGAGCATCACCATCAGCTCTGTCGGCGGCACCATGCCCCTGGACCGCTGGGTGGAGTGCGACGCCAACGATCCTGACTACGATGGTGTGACCCCCTGCCTGCCACCGGGCCTGATCCTCGATGCGTCCCCCGGCAGCGCGACCACGGTGTTGCACGGCACCCCGACCACCGCCGGTAACTACACCTTCAGCATCACCCTCAATGACGGCAACAACGATGGCGGGGTCGCCACCTACAACCTGCTGGTCACCAGCTCCGCGACTCCGACCCTGACCTCGGTCACCCCGAACACCGGCAGCACCGCAGGCGCCACCTCCGTCACCCTTACCGGCACCAATTTTACCGGCGCCACAGCGGTGAGCTTTGGCGGGACAGCCGCCACCGGTTACATCGTCAACAACGCCACCACCATCACCGCCACCACCCCGGCCCATGCTGCAGGGGCGGTCAACGTTGCAGTCACCACACCGGGGGGCAGCGCCACCCTGACCAATGGCTATACCTACGCCGTGCCGGCCCCTACCGTCGGCCCGGTCAGCGCCACGGTGGCGGCCAACAGCAGCGCCAACCCGATCACCCTGAGCCTCAGCGGCGGCGCGGCCACCAGCGTCGCCGTGGCCAGCGCGGCCAGCCATGGCACCGCCACCGCCAGCGGCACCAGCATCACCTACACCCCGACCGCCGGTTTCTCCGGTTCCGACAGTTTTACCTACACCGCCACCAACACCAGCGGCACTTCCAGCCCGGCAACGGTGACCATCACCGTCACCCCGCCGACCCTGGCGATAACGCCGACGACGCTGCCCGACGGTACCCAGGGCGCAGCCTACAGCCAGACCCTGAGCGCCACCGGCGGTACCGCGCCGTACACCTACGCGATCAGCGCCGGCAGCTTGCCGGCCGGCCTGAGCCTGAACACCAGCACAGGCGTGATCAGCGGCACGCCGAGCGCCAGTGGCACCAGCAACCTGACCGTCACCGCCACTGACGCCAACAGCGCCACCGGTTCCCGCGCCTACAGTCTGGTGATCAACGGCCTGGCGCCGGTTGCCAACGCCGTCAGCGCCACCGTCGCGGCCAACAGCAGCGCCAACCCGATCACTTTGAACATCACCGGCGGCGCTGCCACCAGCGTCGCCGTGGCCAGTGCAGCCAGCCATGGCACCGCCAGCGCCAGCGGCACCAGCATCACCTACACCCCGACCGCCGGTTTCTCCGGTTCCGACAGCTTCACCTACACCGCCACCAACGCCAGCGGCACTTCCAGCCCGGCCACGGTGACCATCACCGTCAGCGCGCCGAGCATCGTCCTCAGCCCCGGCTCCCTGAGCAACGGCACCGTCGGCACGGCCTACAGCGCCAGCCTCAGTGCTTCGGGCGGCGCCGCGCCCTACAGCTACGCCATCACCGCCGGCACCCTGCCGACCGGCCTGAGCCTGAACACCAGCACCGGTGCAATCAGCGGCACGCCGAGCGCCAGCGGCACCTTCAACCTGACCATCACCGCCACTGATGCCAACAGCGCCACCGGCTCCCAGGCCTATTCCATCACCATCGGCGCCCAGGCACCGGTGGCAGGCGCCGTCAGCGCCACGGTGGCGGCCAACAGCAGCGCCAACCCGATCACCCTCAACCTCAGCGGTGGCGCCGCCACCAGCGTGGCCGTGGCCAGCGCGGCCAGCCATGGCACCGCCACCGCCAGCGGCACCAGCATCACCTACACCCCGACTGCCGGTTTCTCCGGTTCCGACAGCTTCACCTACACCGCCACCAACGCCAGCGGCACCTCCAGCCCGGCTACGGTGACCATCACCGTCAGCGCGCCGAGCATCGTCTTGAGCCCCGGCTCCCTGAGCAACGGCACCGTCGGCACGGCCTACAGCGCCAGCCTCAGTGCTTCGGGCGGCGCCGCGCCCTACAGCTACACCATCACCGCCGGCACCCTGCCGACCGGCCTGAGCCTGAACACCAGCACCGGTGCAATCAGCGGTACGCCGAGCGCCAGCGGCACCTTCAACCTGACCATCACCGCCACTGACGCCAACAGCGCCACCGGCTCCCAGGCCTATTCCATCACCATCGGCGCCCAGGCACCGGTGGCAGGCGCCGTCAGCGCCACGGTGGCGGCCAACAGCAGCGCCAACCCGATCACCCTCAACCTCAGCGGTGGCGCCGCCACCAGCGTGGCCGTCGCCAGTGCGGCCAGCCATGGCACCGCCAGCGCCAGCGGCACCAGCATCACCTACACCCCGACCGCCGGCTTCTCCGGCGCCGACAGCTTCACCTACACCGCCACCAACGCCAGTGGCACTTCCAGCCCGGCCACGGTGACCATCACCGTCAGCGCGCCGACCCTGGTGCTGACCCCAGCCTCCCTCGGCGCCGGTACCGCGGGCAGTGCCTACAGCGCGACTCTTAGCGTCTCCGGCGGCACGGCGCCCTACAGCTACAGCATCAGCAGCGGCAGCCTGCCGGCGGGCCTGAGCCTGAACACCGCCAGCGGCTTGATCAGCGGTACGCCCAGCACCAGCGGCACTGCCAACCTGACCATCACCGCCACCGATGCCAACGGCGCTACCGGCTCCCAGGCCTACTCGATCACCATCGCCGCGGTGGCAATCAGCGTGCCCGCCTCCAGCCAGATCCTCGCTGCGGGCCAGTCGGCCACCGTCGACCTGACCCAAGGCGCCACCGGCGGTCCATTCACCCAGGCCGTCCTGGGCTCGGTCACCCCGGCCTCGGCCGGCCGGGCGAGGATGATGGGCCCGTTCTCGATGCGCTTCGTACCGTCGGCCGCTTTCGCCGGCACCGCGATCGTCAGCTTCAGCCTGCAAAACGGCAGCGGCTCCAGCGCCTCGAGCACCATCACCTTCACCATCCAGGAACGTTCGGACCCCACCAAGGACGCCGAAGTGATTGGCCTGCTCAACGCCCAGACCCGGGCCGCGGAACGCTTTGCCAGCACCCAGATGGACAACTTCAACCGGCGTCTGGAGCAACTGCACCAGATCAGTTGCGACCGCAATTCGTTCAACGCCAGCCTGCGCAAGGAAGGCCGCGAAGTGCCGCTGGGCGAGATCGCCAAGGCCGTCCAGGACCAACTGGGGGCCTCGGCCAACCAGACCGAGCAGGAAAAACGCGAAGCCGCTGCCGCCCTCAAAGACAATTGCCAACAGGATGCCCTGGCGTTCTGGAGCGACGGCTTCGTCAACGTCGGCTCGACCCACGCACGGGGCGCCCGGGACAACAGCTTTACCACCCTGGGCCTGAGCGCCGGGGTCGACTATCGCCTGTCGCCCACGGCCGTTGCCGGGATCGGTTTCGGCTACGGCAACGACCGCAGTGACATCGGCAAGAACCACACCCGCAGCGACGCGGACGCCATCGGCATCGCCACCTACCTGAGCCTGAACCTGGCCCCGCAGGTGTATGTCGACGGCCTGCTGGGCTACAACCGCATCAGCTTCGACTCACGCCGCTACATCACCGGCAGTGCCGATGACTATGCCCGTGGCTCGCGGGATGCCGACCAGTTGTTCGCCTCCCTGACCGCCAGCTACGAGTACCGCCAGGGTCCGTTGTCGCTGACCCCTTACAGCCGCCTGAATGCCAGCACCACCCGCCTGGACGCCTACCGTGAAAGTGGCGGCGGCATTTATGGCCTGTCCTACGACGAGCAGCGCCAGCAGAACTTCACCTCCTACCTCGGCGTGCGCTCGGGCTACGACCTGATGACCCCTATCGGTGTGGTCACGCCCAAGGTCGGCCTGGCCTGGGGCCACAACTTCAGTAACAGCAGTGACTACAAGATGCGCTACACCGACCAGGGCGACGAAGGCACCCTGTACCGGCTCAAACCCGATGCCCTGGACAGCGATTTCGCCAGCCTGGACATGGGGGTGGACTTCAACCTAGGACGCGCCTGGCAACTGGGCGTCTCGTACAAGACCGCCCTGGGCTCGGACGAACGCAACGACACCTTCCGCCTGGGTCTCAACGGTAAGTTCTGAACCCTGGCCACAGATTAGTGGCC
This sequence comes from Pseudomonas sp. B21-059, assembly GCF_026016285.1. Classification (NCBI taxonomy): domain Bacteria; kingdom Pseudomonadati; phylum Pseudomonadota; class Gammaproteobacteria; order Pseudomonadales; family Pseudomonadaceae; genus Pseudomonas; species Pseudomonas sp. B21-059. The sequence continues at coordinate 4,034,164 of NZ_CP087201.1, forward strand.
CAGGGCTAAACCCCACAGATGGAAATGGCTCCCCTTGAGCCACGACAACAAAACAACACCCCGCCAGAGTCCGACTCTGGCGGGGTGTTGTGTTTTAACAGCGCCGACAAGCGCTCGATCCAGCAGCAGTCCTCAGGCCGTCGGCAGTTGCCCGGCCTCGATTTCCTGGGTCGTGCGCTCCACCGCGCGCCGGGTCTTGTCGATCAACTCATCGATATCACCGCGGGTGGCCACCAGGGCCGGGGCCATGATCATCCGCCCGAAGGTCGAGCGAATGATCACGCCTTCTTCGAAGCCCAGGGTGCGACAGCGCCAGGCGATGTCGTTCTCGTTGGCAAAGCGTTTGCGCGTGGCCTTGTCCTCGGCGAACTGCAGGGCCGCCACCAGCCCGGTGCCCTGGATCTCGCCAATCAGCGGATGCTTGCCGAACACTTCGCGCAGGCATTGCTGCAGGTAGGGACCGGTGTCGTTCTTGACCTGGCTCACCACGCCTTCATCGCGCAGGGCCTTGAGGTTGGCGATGGCCACGGCGGCCGCCACCGGGTGCCCGGAATAGGTCAGGCCATGGGCGAACACCCCGCCCTGCTCCACCAGCACCTGGGCGATGCGTTTGCTCAGCACCAGGCCGCCCATGGGGATGTAGCCCGAGGTCAGGCCCTTGGCGATCGACAGGGTATCGGGCTCGAAACCGAAGTGCTGGTGGGCGAACCATTCGCCAGTACGGCCGAAACCACCGATCACTTCGTCGGCACACAGCAGCACGTCGTACTGGCGACAGATGCGCTGGATCTCCGGCCAGTAGCTGTCCGGCGGGAAGATCATGCCGCCCGCGCCCTGGAACGGCTCGGCGATGAAACCGGCGACGTTCTCGGCCCCCAGTTCGAGGATTTTTTCTTCCAGCTGGCGGGCGCAGCGCAGACCGAATTCGGCGGGCGTCAGGTTGCCTTCGTGGGCGAACCAGTAAGGCTCGTCGATATGCGCCACGTCCGGGATCAAGCCACCCATGTCGTGCATGAACTTCATCCCGCCCAGGGCGGTGGCCGCCAGGGTCGAGCCGTGATAGCCGTTCCAGCGGCCGATCATCACCTTCTTCTGTGGCTGGCCGAGGATCTGCCAGTAGCGGCGCACGCTACGGATCAGCACCTCGTTGGCCTCGGAACCGGAGTTGGTGTAGATGGCGTGGCTGTAGTGCCCCGGCAGCAGGCTGAACAGCAACTCCGACAGCTCCACCACCGCCGGGTGGGTGGTGTGGAAGAACATGTTGTAGTACGGCAGCTGTTCCAGCTGGGCGCTGGCGGCGGCCGCCAGGTCCTTGCGGCCGTAGCCGAGGTTGGTGCACCACAGGCCGGACATGCCGTCCAGGTAGCGCTTGCCGTCGTTGTCCCACAGGTGCAGGCCCTGGCCACGGACGATGACCCGCGGGCCTTCGGCATTCAGCGCCTTCTGGTCGAGAAAGGCATGGATATGGTGCGCGGCGTCGGCGGCCTGGTAGTCCTGGGTACTGCGTTGCGGGGCGTTGTCTGGCTGAGGGTTGGAAGCACTCATGGTCATTCTCCTGCACAGCAAGTGGGTTCAAGGGAAGAGGTTGCAGCGGGCCCCGGTTCGAGGGGCAACAGCGGCTCGGGAACAAACAGTGGCTTGCGCATCACCAGCTTGATCCAGAGCACGGCGATCACCGAGATCACCCCGAGCACCACCCCGGCGCTGCCGAAGATCCGCGCGGTCATCTGCGGCGACGGTGAGACGTGATAGATCGCAAACAGCATGCCGACGATGCCCAGCACCTGAGGCCAGGGGTAGAAGGGTGAACGGAACGGCCGTGGCGCCTCGGGGTAGCGACGCCGCAGGGCGATCACGTCGATGTGCACGATGATGTAGGCCAAGAGCCAGGCCAGGGCCGCGGCCAACAGCAGCAGGCTGATGGAATCCGGGTCCTGGCCCAGCAGCAGGATCGGCAGGCCCGTGAGGGCGGCAATGAACAGCACCGCCACCCAGGGCGTACGGGTGCGCGGACTCAGGCGCTTGAACTGGGGAAAGGCCTGGCCGTTCTGCGCCATGCCGTAGAGCATGCGCGGCAGCGCCGCCAGGGACGAATTGACCGTGCTGCAGGTCGCGGTGATCACCGCGCCCACCAGGAACAGCTTGCCGGCCTCACCGAACACCGAGGTGGCGAAAAGGAAATGCGGCAGCGGGTTGCTCGCCAGTTGCTCCCGGGGAATGCACAGCAGTGCGCCGAGGCAATACAGAGTGATCACCAGGAAAATGATGCTCAGGCCAATGATCATCGAGCGCGGGATATTGCGTTCCGGGTTGCGGGTTTCCTCCACCAGCGGGCAGACGAACTCGGCACCGACAAAGCCCCAGATGGCCATCGCGGCCAACGCCAGCGCCCCCACTTCCATCGGGTTCCAGCCCTGATCCAGCGGCAGTTGCAGATCCGCCTGCGCGCTGCCGATGGCGCCCAGGCCCAGGGTCAGCAGAATCACCACCATCACCACCGCCAGGACCGTCTGCAGCTTGGCGAAGACGTCAATGCCCAGCAGATTGAGCAAGGTGAAGGTGCCCAGCACGCCATAGGCCACCAGCATCGGCGGCAGCGCGCCGGGGTAGACCTTGCCGATGATCAGGTCCAGGAGCAGCAGTTCGGCGGACAGGGCGAACATCGCCACCACCATGTAGCCGGAGAAGGTGGCGAGGATCGCCGGGAAGTGCCCGATGGCCACTTCGGTGTAGCTGCTCAAGCTGCCGGCCCGAGGCACCATCAACGCCAGCTCGGAAAAGGACAGCGCGTAGGTCAGGGCCATCAGATAGGCCAGCAGCAGGGGCATGAAGAAGCCCAGCCCGGCCATCCCCGCCCCTTGCAGCATCAGCACCATCACCCCCTGGGACACCACCAGGCCGACGGCCACCGAGACCAGCGAACCCAGGCCCAGGACCCGGCGCAAACCGCCGCGTTGCAAGGGGCTTGCGGCCCCGATGGAGACACTTGCAGTCATGGCACACACTCCGATTTTTATTGTTGTGGGCCTGCCGCCGAAGCGGCAGGTAAAGACGCGCTCTGACGGCGCGGCACTGGACCTGGCGAGCAGGTCGCAAGGCATGGCTCAGCGCAACTGGAACCAGGTGGTTTTCAGTTGGGTGTACTTGTCGAAAGCGTGCAGCGACAGGTCGCGACCAAACCCCGATTGCCGACCGCCGCCAAAGGGCACGGTGACGTCCAGGGCGTCCACGGTGTTCACCGACACGGTGCCGGCCCGCAGTTGCCGGGCCACCCGGTGGGCACGGTTGAGGTCATCGCTCCACAGCGACGCCGCCAGGCCATAGACGCTGTCGTTGGCCAACGCTACAGCCTGTTCCTCGTGGTCAAAGGCGGTCACCGCCAGCACTGGGCCAAACAGCTCTTCGCGGAACAGGGTCATCTGGCGATCCACGCCAGTGAAAATGGTCGGTTCGATGTAGTTGTCGCTGCCATCGATGATCAGTTGCCGGCCGCCGCACGCCAGCTCGGCGCCCTGCTCCCGGGCGCCCTTGATATAGCCCATGACGCTGGCGGTCTGACGGGCATCGACCATGGCCCCGGCACGGCTGGCCGGGTCCAGGGGATTGCCCGGCCGCCAGTCCCGAGCCTTGGCTTGCAGGCGTTCGACGAACTGGTCATGAATGCTACGTTCCACCAGCAGCCGCGAGTTGGCCGAACACACCTCGCCCTGGTTGAAGAAGATGCCAAAGGCGGCTTTTTCCGCGGCCAGGTCCAGGTCCTGGCAGTCGGCGAACACCAGGTTCGGGCTCTTGCCGCCACATTCCAGCCAGACCTGCTTGAGGTTGGATTGGGCCGAATACTGCATGAAATACTTGCCCACTTCGGTGGAGCCGGTGAACACCAGGCAATCCACATCCGGGTGCAGGCCCAGGGCGCGACCGGCCTCGACGCCCAGGCCCGGCACCACGTTGAGCACCCCTTCCGGCAACCCGGCCTCGAGGGCCAATTCGGCCAGGCGCAGGGCCGAGAACGGCGACTGCTCGGCGGGCTTGAGCACCACCGAGTTGCCCACCGCCAGGGCCGGTGCCAGCTTCCAGGCCGCCATGTCCAGGGGGAAGTTCCAGGGCACCACGGCGCCGATCACCCCCAAGGCTTCACGGCTGATGCTGGCGTGGCTGGTGCGGGCGCCGGGGGCCACCTGATCGTAGAGCTTGTCGACGCTTTCGGCGTACCAGGCGAAGACGTTGGCGGCGCCGGGCACGTCAATGTTCCAGGCATCCATCACCGGCTTGCCCATGTTCAGGGATTCCAGCAGGGCCAGCTCCTCGCGGTGGGCGAGCATCAACTCGGCCAGACGCAGCAGTACCTTCTTGCGTTCCACCGGGGCCATGCGCGCCCAGGGCCCATGGTCGAAGGCCCGGCGCGCGGCGGCCACCGCCAGGTCCACCTCGGCGGCGCCACAGGCGCTGACCCGGGCCAAGCGTTGATTGGTGGCGGGGTTGATGGCATCGAACGTGGCGCCGGACTGGGCGGACAACCGTTGGCCGCCGATCAGCGCCTGGTCAATGAATGTTTGCCGGGCAGCTCGCTGCTGCCAGTAACCGAGATCGAACACGCTGCACTCCCTCGTCGACCGTTGTAACGGCCTGGTTGTTAGGTAGGTAGGGAGGATGGTGCGTCACCGCGAGCGAGAGGAAAAATACTAAAAATATGCTCCGGCACCATGAAAAAGCTCTGTAGCCAAGGCCCTGGGCCGGGCCGCACAAACGCCAACGCCCAGGCCATCCGGGAGATGGCCTGGGGCGTGAAACGGAGCCCGTCAACCGCTGGGCAAGCTCAGGTCGGACGCTCCAGCCAATCCCCCAGGCGCCGCAGCATGGCGTCGCAGGCGTGCAACTGCTCAAGGCTGATGAACTCGTCCGGCTTGTGCCCCTGGTCCATGCTGCCCGGGCCACAGACCACCGTAGGGATACCGGCCTGATGAAACAGCCCGCCCTCGGTGCCGAACGCCACAGTGCCGAACGCCCGCGAACCACTGAGCAGTGCCAGCAGTTCGGCGGCCTCGCTGTCGGCGGCGGTGGCCAGCCCGGGGTAGGCGCTCAAGGGTTGCAGGGCGATCCCGGTGTCGGCCTGTACCGCCTGCATCTGCGGCAGCAATTGGTCTTGGGCATAACGCTGCAGTTCATCCACCACCGCCTGGGCATCGAACTCCGGCAGGGTGCGCACCTCGAAATCGAACTCGCAGTCCGCCGGCACGATGTTCAGCGCCCGGCCGCCCTTGATGGTGCCGGTCTGCACCGTGGAGAACGGCGGATCGAAGCGCGGGTCGTGGTGTTCGGGACGGGCCAGTTGGCCGCCGATCTCCCCCAGCTTGCCGATCAGCCGCGCCGCGTACTCGATGGCGTTGACCCCGTAGGGCGCATAGGCCGAATGACAGGCCGCGCCACGCACCTGGCAACGCATGGCCAGCTTGCCCTTGTGGCCCAGCACCGGGCGCAGTTCGGTGGGCTCGCCGATCAGGCACAGCAATGGCTTGTGCGGGCGCTGCTGCAATCGTTCGAGCATCGGCCGCACGCCCAGGCAGCCCACCTCCTCGTCGTAGGAAAAGGCCAGGTGGATCGGTATGCGCAGCTCTCGCCGGACCAAGCCCGGCACCGCCGCCAGCACCGAGGCGATAAAGCCCTTCATGTCAGCGGTGCCACGGCCGTACAGGCGCCCTTCCCGCTCGCTCAAGACAAACGGCTCGACGCTCCAGGCCTGGCCATCCACCGGCACCACGTCGGTGTGCCCGGACAGCACCACACCGCTGCGATCGCTGGGGCCGATGCTGGCAAACAGATTGGCCTTGGTGCGCTGCGGGTTGTAGATCAGCTCGCTGTCCACCCCATGACTCATCAGGTAGTCGCGGATAAAACCGATCAGCTCCAGGTTGGAGTCGCGGCTGACCGTGGCAAAACCCACCAGCCGCGCCAGCAGCTCGCGGCTCGAATGCTCACTCATTGCCCGGCACTCCGTAGCTGGGCGCCGCCGTGGGGTCCAGTGCCCGGGTCAGGTAGTCCTGCATCTGCGGCCGATAAGCCTGCCAGAGACCGGCCAACTGACCGATGGGGTCTTCATCGGCCCAGTCCACCCGCAGGTCGACGATGGGCCAGGTCAGGTCGTCTACCACGCTCAGCGCCGCCGAGTGCACCGGCCCCGCCTCGCCCCCGGCAGCCATCGCCGCGTGCATGGCCGCCAGCAGGCGCTCGACGAGAATGCCCGGCGTCTGTTCGAACGCCTCGACCATGGCCTCGATCACTCCTGTGCCCGCCAGCAGGTTGCCGGCGGCCACGCATTGTTCGCCCGCCACCGCGTTGTGCAGGCCCAGGGCTTGCTGGCCACTGAACAGCGCCGTGCGCCCCTGGCCGTCGATCACCGTCACCTGGCGGTACTGGCTCCAGCCGTTGCTGCCCAGGGCCTTGTCCAGGGCCGTGCCGGGATCGAGCTTGTGGTTCTCCAGCAGGTCGAGAATCTGCGGCCCCAGGGCCGGCAGGGTCACGTTCTGGGTGGCCACCGCCCCCACTCCCGCTCGCACCCAGGGGCAACGAGCGCCGACGGCGATGCTCGACGAACTGATGGCGATGCCCAACTGGCCGGTTTCGGCACAGCGGCCAACGATGGAAAAAGTCATGGCAACTCCTTGGCCCACTGGGCCTGCATGGACGCTCGACTCGGCGCCGCTGGAAACAACCGCACAGGGGTCACTCGGGAATGACCGCGATCACGTCGATTTCCATGAGCCACTGCGGCTGGCCGAGGGCCGAGACCACCAGGCCAGTGGAAATCGGGAATACGCCCTTGAGCCACTTGCCCACCTCCTGATAGACCGGCTCGCGGTAACGCGGGTCGGTGAGGTAGGTGGTGGTCTTGACGATATGGGACAGGTCGCTGCCGGCTTCTTCCAGCAGTTGCTTGACGTTTTTCATCGCCTGTTCGGCCTGGGCTCGCGGGTCGCCGAGGCCCACCAGCCGACCGTCGAAATCAGTGCCGACCTGACCGCGCACATACACCGTGTTGCCGGCACGCACCGCCTGGCACAGGTCATTGTCCAGGGACTGGTTGGGATAGGTGTCCTTGGTGTTGAACATGCGAATACGGGTATGAGTAGGCATCAGTGGGCTCCCACGCTGTCGAGGTTGTGGATCGGTGTCTCTGGTTGCGCTGAAGTCTGCGTCGAGGACTGCCGGGCTTGGCTGTAGGCCAGGTATTTGCGCTGGGTCGCGATGTGATCGGCGACGTGCTTGGCGTCGTGCCAGACGCCCCAGATAAAGGAGGAACCCCGACGCGACAGCCAGGGCAGGCCGAGGAAATAGACCCCGGGCTCGCGGGACACACCGCGCTGGTGCAGGGGCTTGCCCTGTTCGCTGAAGGTGTCCACCTGCAGCCAGGAAAAGTCCACGGCATAGCCGGTGGCCCAGATGATCGAGGTGATCCCCGCCTCCAGCAGGTCCAGCTGCAGGATCGGCTGCTTCACGCACTGCGGATCAGGGACACGCTGCCGAGCCTCGGGCTCCGGCGGCAGGTCGAGGCCGTTGCGGGCGATATAGGCATCGGCCGCGTCCAGCAGCGCCAGGTAGTTCTCGTCGCCTCGGGCCAGGTTGTCCACCAGGTCAGCCCGGAAGGTCACGCGTTCACCGTCGAAGGCCTGGGTCAGCCCCACCAGGGTGATGCCTTGATGGGCCAGGGCGCGGAAGTCGATGGTCTGGCCGCCGCGGGCACCACTGACAGCAATGGTCACGTGCTCCCGGCCCGGTTTGGCAATCTCCGCATCCCACTCCCCCAGCACCCCGAGCCACCAGCAGAAGTCCCGGCCACGGTAGGCCCGCGGCGGACGGTCATGGGCGCCCACCGACAGGTAGACCTGGCGCCCCGCTCGCTGCAGCTCATCGGCGATCTGCACGCCGGAGGAACCCGCCCCCACCACCAGCACCGCACCCGCCGGCAGTTGCTGCGGATTGCGGTAGGCGGCGGAATGGATCTGCTCAACCCGTGCATCCTTGGGCGCAATCGGCGGAATCACCGGGCGCTGGAAAGGTCCGGTGGCGGCCACCACGCGCTGGGCCTGGATCACCCCCTCGGAGGTCTCGACGGTGAAGCCGGGGCGTCCGACATTGCGCTGCACCTTGCGCACTTCCACACCGGTGCGGATCGGCGCATTGAACTGGCGGGCATAGGCCTCGAAGTAGTCCGCCACCTGATCCTTGGCCGGGAAGGCATCGGCAGGGGTATCGAATTCCAGGCCGGGAAAGCGGTCATGCCAGGCCGGCCCGTTGGCCACCAGCGAGTCCCAGCGTCCGGTGCGCCAGGCCTCGGCGATGCGGCTGCGCTCCAGCACCAGATGGGGCACCCCGAGCTTGCTCAGGTGTTCGCTCATGGCCACGCCGGCCTGGCCCGCGCCGACCACCAAGGTATCCACTTGTATTTGTTCTACGGTCATGTGTGTGTCCTTCTGCAAGACGAAGGGCGTCAGCGCAAGCGCTGGACACCTGGTTCAGAACCCGGGTGTGAGTCGGATGCAGCAGATGGTGCGACAGACGTCGGCGAAGGAAAATGACTAAAAATGTGCTCCCTGGATAAGAAAAAACGAGGCAGCACGAGGGCCTGCGGCCCAGGGTTGCACGAGGCCGGACTGTGATCGGGGACGTCCGGGCGTTAACCCGCGGCCATCAGACTGATCAGTTTGGCCGTTCAGATGATTACCCGGCGAAAATGCATTTCCGTGCTTTCGATCTGCAGGCACTGAGGGCACAATGCCTACCTTTTTGGCTGGCCCTGCCGGAGACCCTGAAATGATCAAGACGCCGTACTACCTCATCGACAAGCAGAAGCTTTTGAGCAACATGCAGAAGATCGCCTACGTGCGCGAGCAGTCCGGCGCCAAGGCCCTGCTGGCCCTCAAGTGCTTCGCCACCTGGTCGGTGTTCGACCTGATGCAGCAGTACATGGACGGCACCACCTCCTCGTCGCTGTACGAGCTCAAGCTCGGCCGGCAGAAGTTCGCAGGCGAAACCCATGCCTACAGCGTGGCCTGGGCCGACGATGAGATCGAGGACATGCTCGCCAACTGCGACAAGATCATCTTCAACTCCATCAGCCAGCTGCAGCGCTTTGCCGATGCCTCCAGCGGCAAGGTCCGCGGCCTGCGGGTCAACCCCCAGGTGAGCAGCTCGGACTACCTGCTGGCCGACCCGGCGCGCCCGTTCAGCCGCCTGGGCGAGTGGGACCCGGCGAAGATCGAAGGCGTGATCGAACAGATCTCCGGCTTCATGTTCCACAACAACTGCGAGAACGGCGACTTCGGCCTGTTCGACCAGATGTTGACCACCATCGAAGAGCGCTTCGGCCACCTGCTGCACAAGGTCGAATGGGTCAGCCTCGGCGGCGGCATTCACTTCACCGGCGAGGACTACGCCCTGGACGCCTTCTGCGCGCGCCTCAAGGCTTTCTCCGAGAAGTACGGCGTGCAGGTCTACCTGGAGCCGGGCGAAGCCGCCATCACCCAGAGCGCGTCCCTGGAAGTGACCGTGCTCGACACCCTGTACAACGGCAAGCACCTGGCGGTGGTGGACAGTTCCATCGAAGCCCACATGCTCGACCTGCTGATTTATCGCTTGAACGCCAAGCTGTCACCAAGCACGGGTGAACATACCTACATGGTGTGTGGCAAATCCTGCCTGGCCGGGGACATCTTCGGCGAATACCAATTTGATCGTCCGCTGGCCATCGGCGATCGACTGTCGTTCATCGACGCTGCGGGTTACACCATGGTCAAGAAAAACTGGTTCAACGGTCTGAAAATGCCGTCCATTGTCGTGAAACAACTCGATGGCAGCATCGACGTGGTGCGCGAGTTTGGTTTCGAAGACTACCTGTCCAGCCTTTCCTGAGCGGACAGACACGAGGAGAAGTAAATAAATTGAAGAAGAATGTTCTTATCATTGGTGCAGGAGGTGTCGCCAAGGTGGTGGCCCACAAGTGCGCGCAGCACAACGACGAACTCGGTCGTATTGCTATCGCGTCGCGCAACATCTCCAAATGCCAGGCCATCATCGACAGCGTCAAGGCCAAGGGCAGCCTCAAACAGCCCGCTGAAATAAAAGCCTTCGCCCTCAACGCGCTGGACATCGAAGCGACCAAGGCGCTGATCCGCGAAACCGAATCGCAGATCGTCATCAACGTCGGCTCCGCGTTCCTCAACATGTCGGTGCTGCGTGCCTGCATCGATACCGGTGTGGCCTACCTGGACACCGCGATCCACGAAGAGCCGGGCAAGATCTGCGAGACCCCACCCTGGTACGGCAACTACGAGTGGAAGCACCTCGAGGAATGCCAGGAGAAGAAAGTCACCGCCATTCTCGGCGTGGGCTTCGATCCGGGCGTGGTCAACGCCTATGCCGCCCTGGCCAAGCAAGAACATTTCGACCGCATTGATTCCATCGACATTCTCGACGTCAATGCCGGTTCCCACGGCAAATACTTCGCCACCAATTTCGACCCGGAAATCAACTTCCGCGAATTCACCGGACAGGTGTGGAGCTGGCAGGACAGCCAGTGGACCAGCAACACCATGTTCGAAGTCAAGCGTACCGACGACCTGCCCGTGGTCGGCTCGCAGAACCTGTACCTGACCGGCCACGACGAAGTGCACTCGCTGTCGAAAAACCTCGACGTGCCCAACGTGCGCTTCTGGATGAGCTTCGGCGAGCACTACATCAACGTGTTTACCGTGCTGCGCAACCTCGGCCTGCTCTCCGAGCAACCGGTCAAGACCGCCGAAGGCCTGGAAGTGGTGCCGCTCAAAGTGGTCAAGGCCGTGCTGCCTGATCCGGCCTCCCTGGCCCCGGGCTACACCGGCAAGACCTGCATCGGTGACCTGGTCAAGGGCACCAAGGATGGCCAGCCGCGCGAAGTCTTCATCTACAACGTGGCTGACCACGAAGAAGCCTACGCCGAGACTGACAGCCAGGGCATTTCCTACACCGCCGGTGTACCGCCAGTGGCTGCCGCCCTGCTGGTCGCCCGTGGCGAGTGGGACGTGCAACGCATGGTCAACGTTGAGGAGCTGGCGGCCAAGCCGTTCCTCAAGGCGCTGGACGTGATGGGCCTGCCGACCCGCATCAAGGACGAGCATGGCGACCGTCCTTGGGACGCCGCCATCTGATCCTGCCCCACCCACAGCGGGCGCCGACCCAGGCGCCCGCTGTTCCCCGCCCTGCAACATCTTTCGTTTGTGCGCCGCTTTTGCATTTCTGTGCGACAGATCCCACATCCGGGACTCCCGCCGCCCTCCTTCGTAGTGTTAGCTTGGGAACGTTTCTGTCTGAAACATCAGACACTTCCCACTCATCACCTGCAAAGGAATGCCCTCAACAATGGATTTTTCTCTCAAGCACCTGGCTGCGGCCACCCTGATGCTCGCCAGCCTGTCCGCGTTTTCCAACGCCGCCCAGGCCAATATCACCCCGCAACAGAGCGCGGCCATCCTCAAGTCCTTCAGTGACCACTCGGTCAGCGACTTCCGTCAGTTCCTCGGCAGCCTGGCCAAGAGCGAAGCGGGCAAGGACGCCAACCTGGGCCCGGCCATCAGCGCCTTTCTCGACAACAAGAGCCTGTCCGCCGAACAGCAGAACGAAATCCATCGCCTGCTGGGCCTCTACGCCCGGGTGAAGTACGGCAAGGCCGCCACCGAGACCCTGCGTGAACTGGTGGCCATTCCCACCTTCAACATCGACGGTGTGCCGCAGTACAAGAACCCCGAGTTTCTCAAGATCGCCGAGAAGATCCAGGGCCTGGCCAAGGCCTTCAACCTGAACTTTCGCAACATCGACAACCGGGTCTACGAGATCTCCCTGGACGGCACCGGCGACGAAGTGGTCGGCATCCACGCCCACGCCGACGTGGTGCCGGTGACCCCGGAAAACTGGGTGCTGGAAGACGGCACCCGCCTCGACCCGTTCAAGGTCACCCTGATCGGCGACCGCATGTACGGCCGCGGCACCGAGGACGACAAGAACGGCATCGTGGTCGCGCTCTACGCCATGAAGATCATCAAGGAAGAGAAGCTGCCCCTGGCGCGCAACTTCAAACTGCTGGTGGACACCACCGAGGAAACCAGCGGCGACGCCATCCCCTACTACTTCGAACGCAACCCGACGCCCAACTACAACCTGGCGCTGGATGGCGGCTACCCGGTGGTGATCGCCGAGAAAGGCTACGGCACGGTGATGGCGACCTTTGCCCGGCGTGCCGCCGAAGGCAAGGGCGCGGAAATGACCGGGCTGACCGGTGGCCTGGCCACCAACCAGATTCCTTCCACCTCGGTGGCCACCTTCAAGACCGACACCCCCGCCGAACTGGTGGCCAGCCTGCAGCAAGCCGGTGCCGCCTATGCCAAGGCCAACGGCGGCAACTTCCAGGTCACCGCCAAGGTGGTGGACAAGGATGTGCAGTTGACCGTCACCGGCGTGTCCGCCCACTCCTCCGAACCCGAGTCCGGGGTCAACCCGGTGGCGCGGATGCTGGACTTCATCAACAGCCTCGACGGCAAGATCGCTCTCAAGCACAACGCGTTCACCGACGGTGCCCGCTACGCCGCCGACAACTGGGGCCTGGACTACCTGGGGAACAAGCTGGGCATCGGTTTCGCCGACGCCTTCATGGGCCCGCTGACCACCTCCCCGACCTTCGTCGGCGTGGATGACAAAGCCTTCAAGCTGGCGGTCAACCTGCGAGTGCCCAAGGGCAAGACCCCGGACGTGCTGAAGGCTGAAATCACCGACAAGCTGGCGGCCTGGAGCAAGAAGACCCAGGTGGCGGTGACGCTCGACACCTCCATCGCCGCACCGATGTACCGCAACCCCGAAGGCGAATGGGTCAAGGCCTTGCTGGCGGTGGCCAGCGAGAACCTGGGCATGCAACACCAGTTCGGCACCTCCGCCGGTGCCACCTCGGTGCATGAACTGCCCAACGGCGTGCAATTCGGCCTGGCGCGGCCCGAAGTCAAGTACACCGGCCACACCGACAACGAGTTCAAGACCGTGGACCAGTTCCTCCTGGACTTGCAGATCGTCACCGAGATGGTCGGGCGTATCGGGCAACTGCCCAAGCTTTGACACACCTGTCGGACCCGCTGCAATGGCGGGTCCGATGACCTTGTTCCGATTGATTGCCCAGCGCCTTCTATACTCCCCTCCCATAAGCCATTCGGCATTTTCCTGTCCATTTTTCCGAACGTCATCAAGGCCCAGCCAAGCGTTTGCGAGGCCGTCAGTGGGTCACGGAGAGTTCAATGAACAAGCTGGGTGTCCTCCTGCTGGCCTGCACCGTCGGCCTACTGGCGCTGCTTGCGCCCCTGTCGCTGTCCCTCTACCTGGCCCAAAGCCAGGGCCGTGAAGCGGTCATGTCCTCGTTGCACGAGGTGGCCAACGACGTTCTGGAGCGTGCCCGCCTGCAGCGCGCGCAGATCAATGCCGCCATCAGCCAGCTCAACCAGCAACCTCCTCAAGCCTTCTGTTCCAGCCAACAGCTCCAAGACATGCACAGACTGGTACTGGGCTATCGCCACATCGTGGGCATGGCCGGCATGGCCGGCTCGACGCTGCTGTGCAACACCCTGCAAGCCCAAACCGAACCCCTGGCGTTGGGCGCTTTTTCGGGCCCGGACCCCAGCGGCCTGCGCTTCTGGAACAAAGTACAACTGCCCGGTCTGCCGGATCAGGTGTTTGCCGTGGTGGCCCGGGACAACTACGCCGCCATCATTCACCCCGACTTTGCCCTGGACCTGCTGAATCAGCAGTCATCGGTGTCCAGCGCCTTCCTGCAAACCCGGCTGCGCAGCATCATCGGCCAGCGCGGCGTGGTGAAGGAGCAATGGGTACAGCGCTACAGCGGCGATGGCAAAGCGCTGGAATTCGAAGATGACGGCTACTTCGTCGTCATTGTGCCGGCGTCCAACAGCGAAACCGCGGCATTGGCCGCCCAATCCTCATCGGTGGTGGCCGAGCGGGTACGGCGCCTCGCGCTGATCATCGCGCCTTTGGGACTGGTGCTGGGCCTGCTGTTGGCCGCTCTGGTCGCCTATCTGGCCCGGCGCCGCCTGTCCCTGAAGGGGGAGTTGCAAGCGGCCTTGGAACGCGACGAGTTTTTCATCGAGTACCAGCCCATCATCGACTTGCACAATGGCCGCTGCGTCGGTGCCGAGGCCCTGGCGCGCTGGCGCACCCAGGGCGGCAAGCTGATCAGCCCCAGTGTCTTCATCCCCATGGCCGAAGCCAACGGACTGATCCAGCGCATCACCGCCCGGGTCATGGAAATCGTGGTGCGCGATGCCGCGGAACTGCTGCGCGCCGATGAACGCCTGCACATCGCCATCAACCTTTCCAGCGAGGATCTGAAGACTCAGGACGCCGAACAGCGCTTGAAGAAACTCTCCGAAGAAGCCGGCATGGGACCGCGCAGCCTGATGGTGGAAATCACCGAGCGCGGCCTGATGGACCCCGACAAGTCCCGCGCCGTACTACTGGCGGTCAGGGCCAACGGTTTCCAGGTGGCCATCGACGACTTCGGCACCGGTCATTCCAGCCTGTCGTACCTGGCCACCTATGAGTTGGACTACCTGAAGATCGACAAGATGTTTGTCGACACCCTGGGCACCGACGCCCCCACCAGCCTGGTGACGATGCACATCATCGAACTGGCCCGCTCCCTGGGCCTGCAGATGATTGCCGAGGGCGTCGAAAATCCGCTCCAGCGCGACATTTTGCGCAAACATGGCGTGCAGTATGCCCAAGGCTGGCTGTTCGGCCGCCCGATGAGCATTCAGCAACTGCGGGAGTTCATCGATCAGCATCCGGGGGATGGGACCGGGGACGTCGCAGAGAGTCAGGCCGCCGGCGGCTTCAACGCCGGGTAGCTGACATCCCGCAGTACCCCGATGTAGCCGCCATAGAGATTCGCCGCAGGCAGCAACTGCCGCGCTGCCAGTTGTTCATGCAGGCGGCGCAAATGGTAGAACGGCACGCGTACATAGAGGTGATGCTCGATGTGGTAGTGAATCCCATGGGGGCCGAAGAAGAAGGTCTGCCCGTTCGGACGCACGATGCTGCGGGCGTTCTGGCTCTGGTCAGCATGAGCGGGCAAGCCGGCGTGCTCCATCAGCGCCCGGACCCGGCCCATCAAGGGCAGCAAAGTGATGGCCGGCAACAACCACAAACCCAGGTAGAGCCAGGGGTGCCCGAACGCACTCAGCAAGCCGAACAGCACGCCGTTGGCCAGCAGCATTGAACAGGTCTCCCAGGACACCTGCCTCGCAGACTTGTCGACCTTGGGCATGATGGTGCGGTAATCACCCCGGGCAAATTTGCAGGCACTGATGAAGTAGCCCACCCCAAACAGGTCCGCCAGCAAGCGCCTGGCCAGCTTGCCCCGAGGCAGCGGGTAGTCCCCCATGCCAAACACCGCCATCACCGGGTCGTCATGCAGCATCGGCTGCCGGTGGTGCTTCAGGTGGCCGGCGCGGTAGGTGGCCATGGAAAGAAACAGCGGGCCAGCCGCCAACAGCTGACCCACGCCATCATTGAGTGCCTGCCGGCGCAGGAGCAGGCCGTGGGCACTCTCATGCATGATCACCGCCAGGGCCAACTGGCTGCGGGCAATGATCAGCGCCGCCAACAGGTAGGTGACCGGGTGCGGCCAGCGTGCGGCACAGACCAACGCGGCAGCGATCAGCAGCCAGTCGGCCAGCAGCGCCAGCATCCCGATCCAGGGCTTGAGGACAAACAGCTCGGCGGCCGGGACAAAGGCCTTGAGCGCCTGATTGTCGCCGGCGCGGGCATTAGGCTGGGACACGGGCATGGGTTCCTTGTCGTTGGGTGGCCAGGGCGCAGGCCAGGGCCAGCAGGAGGCCGCCTGCGACATCCAGCAACGTGTGTTGCTTGAGGGTCAGGGTCGACAGGCAGATCAACAGGCCGGTGATGCCGATCAGCCATTTGCCAGGGTGGGACCAGAGCGCACGGCAGGCCAGGCACGTTACCGCCACATGCAGGCTGGGACAGCCGTTGGACGCCAGGTCCAGCTGCCACATGCGGCTCAGGCGCTGATGCAAAAAGGCATTGTCGAGGTTGCCAAGATCGGGCCTGGGCAAGTGTTCGGGGAACAGCCAGAAACACAGGAGGGCAATGGCGAAAGCCATCCCCGTGGCGTTCTTGAACATCCTGAACGCTTCGGCACTGGCGTAGGTCGCCGCCAGCAGCACGAAGGGAAAGAACAGCACGTACAGCCACCAGGACTGGGCAATGAAAGGAATCCATTCATCCAGCGGCGTGACCCAGGTGTAGCGCGGCGTGATCAGTCGCTGCACGCCGATGAAAATGCTCAGGCCCAGCAACAGGCCCAGCAGCGCAACCAGCGTCTGTCGATAGCTGGCTCTCGGGGTCGGGCTGGGCAAGGGATTGCTCATGGCTGCTCGCTTAGTGGATGCAAGAGTGGATCACGGCCCACAGCGGCGTGTTCACAGGCTGAGCAGGCGGCTGACCCAGGCGTCGATCCGCCCCTGGGCCCGCGCCCGACCGGCAGCCGCTGTCGACTCGGCCCCCGCCGCTGCGGTCAATTGCTGCGCCGCTGCAGCCACCTGGCGGCGAAAATCCGCGGCATCGCCGCGCCAGGTCACCACCCGATGCAGCAGCTGTAGCTGGGCGGCACGCGCCGCATTGCTGGTCTGCTCGGGCTGATCGCTGAGCACCAGGATGATCGGCCGCTGATAGACCCGAGCGATGGACAGTGCCGCCATGCCCGGCGCTGACACTATCAGCCGGGCCTGGGCGGCGCGGCTGGCCCAGTGCGGGTCGACCCCGAGCCAGCCATGGCGCCCGGCATAGCCCTCGCCCACCCGATGCGCGTCCAGGCCGGCGTCCTCCAGGCCCGCACCCAAGGCATCGGCCAGGCTGGGCTCGCTGAAATGCGGATTGAGGTACACCGCAGCCCCGGGGGCCGCAGGTTCCGGCATCACCGCCGCCAGGGCCACCGGAGTCGGCAGGCGATACAGCAACGGCGCCTGGGCGTCGTCCACTTCATAGGCGAAATCATGCTCGATGCGGGCTCGCGCCGCGTTGATCTGGCGGTCGACAATCCAACCGAACAACCGCCCGAACTGCCGCGGCCACATGCCCGCGAAATTGTTCAGCAGTGCCACCTTGAGGCTCGCGCCGTACACGTGCACGACCTTGCGTCGCCATCCCGGCAGCATGCCCATGTACAGCAGCGCCGGATGGAAGGAGTCGTTGATCACCAGATCCACACTGCGCAACCTGCGCCCCAGACGCAGAATGTCCCGCAGCATCCGCCCGGGACGAAACAGGTAATGGGCGACATTGCGATTGGTGGCTTGGCGCAGCATGTTCTGCTCGCTGTCGAACTGCACCGCATAGTGCGTGGACAGCAGCTCGGCCTCGATGCCGAAGCGTTGCAGAAAGTGCTGCCCCTGCTCCGAGGTCGTCAGCACCTCGACCTGGGCCCCCGCCTCGCGCAGGGCATGCACCAGCAACTGCGCACGCATCAGGTGGCCACGGGCATCGGCGGTCGCCAGATAAAGAATCCGTTTACTCATCGGGCCGCGCTGCCCACACCGCCCAGGACCCAACCGGCGACGTACATGGCCAGGGCACCGGTCACGCCGAAACTGACATCCACTGCGCGAATGTCCTTGAGCAACAGGTCCAGGTGTACAAACTCATGGGGCGCGACGATGCGGCGCAAGGTGTTCTCGCACAAGCGCACGTGGGCCTTCTCGTCGGTCAGGACCCGCGACAGCAACGGATACAGCTCATGCCCGGTGCCGATCACCGCACAGTGGCGGCTCAATACCCGCTGGGCCATCTGCTCGGCACAGAGCCCGGTGGCGTAGGCCGGCACCAGCAGGCCATGCTCGAAATGTGCCGCATAGCGATGGGCCAGGCGCTGCCAGCGGCGGATCTTGCGCCGGCTGAGCCAGTCCGGTTCCAGGCGCACCGAGCCGTCGTCGCCCAGGCCGCGCAAAGCGTCGGCAAACAGCGTCACATGGCGACGCTCATCGGCCAGGTGCTGTTGTACCTGACGCTCAAGCCAGGGCGGCGACTGGGGGAGCAAGTCTTCCAGCAGCGTGCGCTCGGTGGCGTCTTCGCCGGCCAGGTACATGCGCAACAACAAGCGCTCCCCGTGGGGGCTACGGTGCAGGCGTCGCAGCGCAGCGCGCTTGATGCGATCCACCAGGCGCGCCTGCACCGCCCCCAGGCCCTGGGCCTGAGGCATGCTCAGGCAGCTGAAGTCCGCCTCGGTGGCGACTGCTTCACCCCCACTCATTGCGCAGGCTGCGGGGCAGTGGCGGATACCGTGGCTACCTGCTGGCTGC
Source organism: Pseudomonas sp. B21-059 (assembly GCF_026016285.1). Taxonomy (NCBI): domain Bacteria; kingdom Pseudomonadati; phylum Pseudomonadota; class Gammaproteobacteria; order Pseudomonadales; family Pseudomonadaceae; genus Pseudomonas; species Pseudomonas sp. B21-059. Next base: position 4,052,565 of record NZ_CP087201.1, read on the forward strand.
GATGCCAGGCCAGGATCAGGCCGATAAAGCTGTCACGCATAAAGGCCGTTCCGGACGCCCCGGCATTGGCAAAGGGTTGTTCATGGCCGTTGTAACGCAGGTAGCCCTTGCCGTTGACCGCCCCCAACTCGAGGACGTCGCGCTTGTTCAGGCCGCGTTGGCGTACCTCCTTGAGCAGAGGACTGTCTTCGAGGCCGAACACGAACAATTGGCGCTGAACCACCCACAACGGAATCTGGCCGCTCAGGGCCTGCAGGTTAAGGTTCCAGGTGCCCGTTGCCAGCAACGCATCCAGTTCGCCAGTGCCCGGTTGCGCCGCGGTGAAGCTGGCACGCATCACCGACTTGGACAGTCGTCCGACACCCAGGCCGATGGTGATGTCGTCGGCCGCCGGGTTCTGAGCATCGCTGGGACGCACGACCACGAAGTAGCTGGCCACTCGTGCGGCGATTGACGGCTGTGCCAGGACCTTGCGCGCCTGCTCGGCGGTGAACAGCACACGCTCGCCGGCGCCTTCACGGACGCTGATCTGATAGGGGTCGAGGACGATGTCGCGGAACTTGCCGCGCACGGGCGAGTGCACATAGGTGTCGGACTTCCACTTCGTGCCCGAGCGCCGCAACAGCACCTGCAGGCTCAGCGGCACGCGCTGGCCATCGGCGGCGATGCCACTGCCGTGCAGCAGCACGTCGCCGATCACCGTCTTGCTGTCATGGTGGTCGTCAGCGCCAATCACGATGGCGTGGGTTTGCGGGTCGACGCTGGCCTGGGCATCTGCCACATCCAGGGCAATCCGGTTGCAGTCGCGGTCGGTGCTGCGGGTGACGGTCGCGCAGCCACTGTCCGAGGCGAAGTGAAACACCCCGCGACCACTGAACTCGGAAGGCGCGGCATTGGCCTGGCCGCTCAAAGCCAGCAATGCCAGGCAGGCCAGGGAGTAGCCGAATGAAGCGAGCGAAGGTGTTTTCATGGGGAAGTCCTGTGGGCACGCAGCCTGCGTGCGACGATACGGCGCGACGGGGGTCAATCCAGGTTGCGGTGATACGACAAGGCTTCACTGTGAGCGGCGCTGCGGCGCCCGACACTGATGCCCATGCCACGCACCACAGCGCCGGCGGTGTCGAGCAACGACATGCCGATGACCACCAGCATCGCCCCAAGACGTCGGAGCCCGCGCAAGGGCGGCAAGTCCTGATGGTTGAGGGCCCGCAGGCTGTAGCCGAGGCGCCCGAGCATCACGCACAGAGGGCCGATCGGACCACTGCGCCCAAGCCATTGCAGCCAGCCCGGCATATAGGCACGGACCAGATAGGGGGTCAGGCCGACGCTGTCACCGCCCCTGAGCCAGCGCAGCTTGAGCACTTCGCCCTGGCTGTCGGGCAGTCGATGCTCGGTATGGGCGCCTGGCGCATAGACCACCGCCACGCCCGCCGCTTGCAAGCGCAGGCCCATGACCTGGCAATGGGCGCGATAGATGCCATCGAGCGGCTCATAGCGATATTGCTCGAAGGTGTCACAGCGAAAGGCCACGTTGTTGGCGTAGAAATTACGCGTGGCGCCGCGGCGCAAGGGGCTGGGGAAGTACATGAAGTCGATGGCGGTCAGGGCACTGCCGGCGACGCTGGGCGCATAACTGGTACGCCCGGCAACCGCCAATGGCGCGTCGTCCTCGGCGAAAGGCACGAGCAACTGCTCCAGCCAATGGCTACAGGGAATGCAATCGGCATCAGCAAAGACCACGTACTGGCAGCGCCCCTGGTCGACCGCGTCGAAACCGACATTCTTGGCATCGTAGTAACCGGTGAGGGTATCGATCTCGACGAAGTCCAGCTCTCGTCCGGCCAGTGCACACAGGGCCTGGCGCGCCACAGGATCGAGGCCATCGTGGGTGATGACCCACTGGGCCAAGCTCTGGGGTGGCAGGCTCTGCAGGGCAAGGCGTGCGATCAGCCGCTTGAGGCTGTTCAAGGCCTCCTGTGCATCCTTGCCGCCACGCAGGTTGTTGGTCTCCAACACCAGCGCGGTATGGGCTGCGATACCCACCAGGCGCTCGCGCCTATCGCTGCCGGGAGGCAGCTGCGACGTCCTGGTTGTCATTGCTTGGCTATCCATTTCACTGAATCTCTGAAAAAAGCGCGGCCACCCGGGGGCGCGACGGGCGCAATCACAGCATTATTCCCGAGATTATTCAAACGCCAAGTGCGCCCCGTGTGATGGCCAACGCAGTCGCTTGCCCCCGCTGCGATTCGAGGCCCCGGATTCTTCAGGAGCACCATTGAAGTGCCCCCCACATAGCCGCTGGAATCTGTCCTGATGGAGCGATTGGATAAGGTATTCTTCGGCACGAATCAGCTATCACTACTCTCGGACACGTTCGAGCGGGCGGAGTCCATGGGCATGAAACAGCATCACCCCGAAGTCTTTCACAAGATCACCATCCTCCTGAAACAGGACGATGACGGTTACCCACCCGTCGCTGCCGAATCCCTTTGGGGCATCAAACAAGGCGAAACGACCTACATCGTCGACAACACGCCCTATTACATTTATGGACTCAGCAAAGGCGACCTGATTGATACGCGACAGGAAAACAACGAGCTGATCGCTACCGTCGTTATTCAACAAGGAGGCCACTCCACCCTCAGAGTCTTCGCTGAAAATGCACAGGACAAAGCCAACATCATCAAGACACTGCAACAGTTGGGTGCCCAGTGTTCAGTGAGTCATAGCCTGTCGCTCTTCTCGGTTGATATAGCGCCAGAGTGCCGCTTCGAACCTATAGACGCCTACCTTTGCTCGATCGCTGACGATGACCAGATTGCCTATGAAGACGCCTGCCTGCAGCATCACGGGATCGACTTCGCACGACAATCGCAATGCTCATCCCTGGCATCGTTACCACGCATGACCCATTGAGCGGTCAGCTCAGCAGAAGGCAAGCGCCACGGCACTCTATGGCCCGGCCTGAGAAGCCGTGACCGTGGCTCATCGATCAGCGCCAGCCCCCCTGCGCTCTTGAACACTTCGACGCCGTTACCCGGCTAACACGCCGCGCTTGCTTTGGGACCGCTCGCGATCAGGCTGGCGCCACACGCGGTCTTCATACCGTCAAGGGCCACTGCAATACCACCGACATCCAACAGGGCACTGCCTTCTGCAATAGGAAACACCCCTTTGCACAACGGGCACGCAACCTTGTGCCCGACACCCGCCATGGGTTTACCGTTCAAGTCGGTCTGGCTGAATGCCTCAATGACAGAACCGCCATGACTGGTACTGTCCCCAAGTCGAATAATGTCCATGTCCACTCCTTAGCGACCTTAAAGGTCATCCATCCAATTGTCCTTGGGCCTCAGCTCGGCCAGAAACTCTTCCAGCGTGTAGTCCTCTTCCACAACCGGCCTCCGCGATGCGGCAGGAGCAACTGGTGCAGGGTTTACCGGGGCGCCGTCGTCACTACTGGCGGTCTGCGGCATCAACCTCACACCAAAATACTGATTAGCCGGTTTTTTTCCCGGTGTCGGCGAGGTGATGGCAATAATCGTCGCCTGATCTTGACGGCGCATGGGCACGACCACGCTGGTATCGGCGTTCAAATAACTGGCCATAGTGGCCAAAGCGATCCCCACGAACGGCGAGGCGGCGCCGGTATCGCCCAGGCGCTGGGTCAGGTCGTAGCCCTCGCGGGAGTCGAGCAGGTCCAGAGAGCTGCGAGCAGCCGTCAGCGCAGGAAGCAATTCGGCCAGTGGCGTGCTGTTCAGGCCGCCGTCGTAGAACACCCGGGCTGCTGGTGTAACGGCATCAGTGGCTTTGCTCCAGCCAGCGGCCAGTTGAGCGGTCAAGGCTTCGCGCTTGAGGCGCTCGCCGTTATCCGGGCGCTGCAGGGAAACCGTGACCGGGCGATGAATCCGGGCCAGTACTGGCAAGGCGTCCCACTGTTCAAAAGCGCGCTCGGTCCAAGGTTGCGGGATGAATTCCGAAGGTTGGAATTCGAAAGCAGGTTTACGCCAGCCCCAACCGGTGAATTCGGGGTCGATCTTGTTCTTGTTGACCTTGGTGAAGGGAGCGTAATAGCGCAGCCACTCGACACGTTCGGGGCGACCGACGACTAGGGCGACCATTGAGTCGGTGAGCTCCCCAGGTTGACGAGGGCCGGTTCCAAGTCCTATTGGCTTATTGCCTTTCGTTGTCAATGACAACGCCATGTTGAAGCCTTCATTGACGTACACCAGCAGCGCCGGGAGGTCTGGGTGCTGTTCGAATAGTTGGAACAGGGACTCCATGACGCCCTCGGGGGTGTCGTTGCAGACAATGCCGTCCTGTAAGTTACGAATACGATGCCAATGTAGTCCAGCAGGGGTTCGCATGTCGTTGACCATCACAGATAAACTCTCTTGAGTTTCTTCGGGCGTAAAGCGTAGTTTGGGGGCTTTTGAGTCCCAACCTCGAACCACAGTGACGGTAGGAATCGGCCATTTCTCCAGAAAGTCCCTGAGCCCTAACTCAAGTGCATCGGCTTCACGTTTTTCAGAGGCCGTGTCTTTGTCGTCAGCAGTGACTGGGTACTTATTTGGATCCATGGGCAAGATACTGCCTACGTGCAGTGACTCCGTTTGCTTCGCACTCTGCTCTTGCAAAGCCTGCCAGGTCTGCCCTTGACGAAATACATCCAGGCTTATGCCGATGCTGAGCACATCCAGGGTTTCTAGACGAGGTGAGGTAGTCGGTGCTTGGTAGCGAGTATCAGCAGACATATCAGCGGTCTTCTTGGTTAGAGGGTAGGCAGGCACGGGCGTCGCTGGGTTGGCAAAACAGCGGGTCAGCGTTAATGGAGATTGCGCGGCCAACGTTGAAAAACTGACCAGCAGCAGGCAGGCAATGCTCAAACTGGTAAATATCGAGCGCATCAGATTACTTCGCCTCCCTGGCGAATAGGCTTGCCAGCTTTTCGCTCCGCCAAGGTCTGCGAGAACACCAAAGAGGGCATGTCGTTCACGACCGTGGTTGGTAGCGTGCCAGTTGTGCGGTACGTCACTGTAGAGACGATCAGATCGCGGTCTTTATCGGTCTCCGCTCGAAGGAAGGTCTGTACAGCTTCGTCTGGAAGATCATTATCTAAATCTGAATCAGCCTGTGCCCTTCCTTTGGCCCGCTTGCTCCTCCAATCCAACCGCCAATCCGCCACCCGACACAAATACGCATAAAACGTCACATCATCCACGCTCTCCCCCGCCCCTATCGCCACGTCATACGCCAGCACTCGCCGGCTATGTTCAGGGTTGTTTGGAATGGCCGAGTGGAAAGACAGCGCCTCTTCGTGCTCCTTGTCCTTGCCGCCACTTTGCAAGCGCATGCGTGCCTCGTAGGGAGTTTCCGAACGCGTCACCAGCACCTTGCCGTCATCGGTCGCTCGGGCGGCAAACACGTGGGTGGTTTCAGATATCTCCTTGCCTTCGTTGAGGGCCTTTTGAACGCTGCCAATGTCGCGTCCGTGCTTGAAGGCGACGGCCTCGTCGATCGCCTCCAGCCGGGTGTGCCGGGTGCTTTCGGGGTCCAGGCTTTATTGCTGATCGCAATCGCGGCGTCGATGGGCGCCAGTTTGTCCTTGATCTGATAGACACCGCTGTTGGAGTCCGCTCCCGGCATGACCACTGTGCCATCGGCGTCAAAGTTGGTTTCAACGGGCACTGGCAATAACGGTGCGGTCAGCATCACCGACTTCCCTTGCTCAAGGGAGGCGCGGGCCACGGACATCTGCTGCAGGCAAGGCAGACCGGTGTCTTCCCAGGTGTCCTCCCCCTGAAGCAGCAATGGGTAGGCATGGGGCGGCGTGTGCAAACCGATCAGTTCCTTTTCGCCACCGCGCTTGCGCAGGGTAAAGATTCGCTGGTGGAAACTCAGCGGTAAGGTCCGGCGCAGGGGCTTGCCATACAGCTGCTCGTCAACGCCCTGCCAGCCGATTCCCTGGACGTTGGCCAGGCCAACGGTCTGGTCCTGCGGGGTGAAATACAGGTAGACACTGCCTCGGTTATCGCGCTCGTTGAAGGCAATGCGCTTGGCGTCAATCGTGGTTTCGCAGGCGCTGCCACCGCTCCAGCCAGGCCCGCCAATAGCGCCATAACCCTGGCAGTTCTTGAGGGCAATACTCGTCAAGGCCGGGTACGGATTGGGCGCTGCGGCAATGAACTTCAGGATCGCGTCAAGGGTCGCCAGGCGGGCCTCGGCCGTCTGCTGCGCGCCGAAGCCCTGAAGCTTCTCCATGTTGGGTTCGCGCAGGCTGTAGGGCGAGTTGATCATCACCACGCCGTCGGCCGGCCGCACCTTGTCTTCATTGAGAAAGGCATGGGCCAATAACGTGATGAGCGTGCCTTGGCTGTGGCCCACCACATTCACCGTGTCGTTGGGGTAGCGCTTGCGGATGATCCTGATCAGCATCGCCAGACGCATCGCCGCCAGCACCATATAGCGGCGTCCAGGCGCGGAGAACAATGGGTGAGTCAGCTCTCCGGCAAACAGATCCAGGGAAATGAAACCAAACAGCTTGCCGTTGAAACCCTTGCCCCACATGTCCGGCAGGTTGGTGGTGGCATTGACGAAGTGCCCACCCTCCAGGGTGCCCGCCTTGTCCAGGCGGTTTCTGTTGCGATCCATCCACTCGCCGTGGGGCGCATCCTTGATGATGTGCCGCTCTTCCTCGCGAAAGCCCCAGTAGAACGGAATGACCACGCTGCGGGCGTCGGTGCCGTTGGACGCCGCGGCGAACTTGCGTCGGTAGTACACCGCGTCGGGGTTGCTGGCCTTGCCCTCATCGTCCTCGGGCAAGCTGTAGCCGGCCGGACGCAGAAAGCCCGGATTGCTCACGCCATTGGGCAGGGTCGGCGACATGTCCAGGCGCTCGTTGAGCCCCTCGCACAGGCCGCGCTCGATGCGCTCGTAGCAGCCGGCAAGGTCGTTGACGCCATGCACCACGATGGTCACGCAGGGCTTGGGCGGCGGCGCGATCAGGTGTACGTCGCCACCGCCCGGCATAGTGATTGCCTGGCCGGTGCAAATGGTCCTGGTGCGAAGCGCGTCGTTCATCGTGCAGTTCCTCCTTGATGGCATCGATAGCGAGCTTCCAGGCCTCGCCACGGGGTTACATCCAATCAATATCAGCGGCGAGACTTACGCTCTTCGGCATTTCTTCGAGCCAGGCAGAGCGTCGGATCCTGGATTTGCCACACGCCGTCGTCTTCTATCACGCAAAACTCCAAGAAGGTGCTAGAGACCGTCTGTTTGTGCCAGCGACTGCGCTCATTGAAGTAAATACCAAGGTTGTAACTGCCTCCCGGCTGCAACGCTTCGGGGTTCATCGTTCTGACAACCGCACCTGGGTAGTCCCCTAACAACACTATTCGGGATTGAATCCACCCATCAGGAAGATCAATGTCCCATAGCGTTTCGTAACACTTGCTGGCGGTCCGACGGCAGAGAAATACATGAGTGATTTCTAGATTTTTGGTGTTGGCCAACAAAAGTCCAAGGTCTGCCACTGGGCGCCCGAGTTCCATCATCACGGGAATATCCGGAGGACGCTTGGACACGGCCTCTGCTACTGATGGCATGAACAACGCAACACACAACGCAGCCCGTATCGAGTACCTCATGATTCAGTACCCAAGCGAAAAATTGTCCAGCACTCGATGAAACTGCGCCTGTGCCTCGATGTATCCCAAATCCGGGCCCTGGTAGTAGTCACGCACATGTCGCCTTGCTGCTCGTTGTTGAACTTCTTGAGCGCTTGCCCTGATAGCCACACCGTTCATTGGCGCGTTCCTTGTTGTTCGGCGATTCTTCGGGCTCGGCAATCTTTCCGGGATAGGACTTGCAAGGCGCCCGTTTTTCTTTCCAGACAAAACTCGGTAACCGTGTTGTCAACGGTCTGCTGATGCCGTCGGCTCCGCTCGTTAAAGTTAATAAAAAGGTTGTAACTGCCTCCTGGTTGTAAAGCCTCCTTTCTGAGCACTCTTACGATGGCTCCCGAATAGTCGCCAAGCAAAGTGATTTCCGGCTGCTGCCAGCCAGCAGGAAGATCAATGTCCCATATCGTTTCAGCGCAGCGCAGCGCAGTAAGGCGACAGAGAAACACATGTGTAATCTCTACATTGTTGGTTCCAGCCAGCAAGGGCCGAAGATCAACAACAGGCTGGTTATCCTTGATCAATACAGGGGTTGCTGGCGGCATTTTGGAAATGGCATGGACAGGCGTTGTAATCAGGACCGTTGTCATGAGTAAAAGAGATAATTGTTTTTTCATGACTTAGTACCCTGCCGGAAAGTTTTTTAATGTGGATGCAAATTTGGCTATCGGCTCAGCTGTCCCTTTAATCATTGCCATAAAGTAGTCGCGGACGATGTCGCCTTGCTGCTCGATATTGAAGTCTTTGAGAGTTTTTCCTGGCTCTAGGTGGTAAGCGTATTGATTGCTTACCAAAAATTGTTTTACCTGTTGATAGGCACCCACTAACAGTACGTTCACTCCGTGTTGGTGTTGCCAGACATGAGTCATTTCGTGAATGAAGAATCCCTGTGATTCCGGCTCCTCAAGGCTCCAGTCGGAAACGCCACGCAAGCTTTCTCCAAAGTAAATATGCCCATTGGGTGAAATGGCATAAGTTGCCCCCTGCCACGGCACATAGTCCTCATCACGCAAGCGCACCTTGTCGTAATCGATAGAGTCGCCAAACACACGTTTCGCCAGAGTGATTTCTCCCTCCGTCAGGGCCCGCCCTTTTTCACTATCCGGTTCGGAGAAAACCTTTGCCACGAGAGCGACCGCTCCCACTGCTGCAGCGGCCGTAACCAGCGGCTTGCTCGAACGCTTCATGCTCACCTTGGCAATACTCATGGCATCTTTCTGCAGCAGCTGCGTTGCGCCTTGCGCATCGGTCACGCCTTCGACGATTTCGCCATTGGCCAGGGTGATCGTGTAGGGCACGTTGGGCATGGCCGACTGACCATCGATCTGTTTGAGCATGAAGCGCCGCTGGGTATCGCCCACGTTGAAGTTCGGCAACTGCGCCGCAAGACTGGCCCCGCCCACGAGGCTGTGCTTGGCCGCCTTGACCGTAAAATTCCCCGGCATGCCCAGCTCGATATTGCCGCCCTTGAGCGTCAGGTAGGCCCCGCCGCACATCAGGGTGATGTGCTCCTTGGCAGACACCAGCACGTGCTGCTGGCCCGCGCTGACCTCCACACTCTGATCCGCCTCCAGGCGAATGCTGTTCTGTTGCGCCTGCAGCAGCATCGGCCCCTGGTGGGTGATGTGGCGCATCTCGCCGCTCTGGGCGAACAGGCCCAGGTCGCTACCGGCATTGACCACGAATTTCTGTCCCGAGGTGAGCTGCTGATTCTGCTGGGCGACGCTGTCGATATGCTCGCCCGCCGCCAGGGTGACGCTCTTGGGCGATACCGCGGCGATGCCCGCCTGGCCACTCAGGGCAATGGCCGGGTTGCCGCCGTTGCTCTGCTGCGACTCGTCGTTGGCGCCATGCCCCAGGTCGCGCACCGCTTCGCTGAGGGTTTTCTGTGGCTCGGTGTCGTGCCCGACGCCTTGATGGTCTTCGGCATAGTCGCCCAGCCCCTTGGCCAGTTGCAGCGCGGCTTCCAGCACCTGGATGGCGGCGCCACGCTGCAGTTGCCCGGCATTGGCCTGCAGTTGCGCTTCGGTGCTGAGCAGCAGCCCTTTGGCCGCGCGCAAGGCGCCGTGCTCGTCGGTGCGCAGTTCAAAGCCTTCGCCACGGGGTGCGCCCCCTTCAGGCCGGGGATGGGTCAGGTACCCCAGGTGCAAGGCGCTGCTGCCGTGGTCGCTCATCAAGGCCGCACTGATCTGCTGGGTGGTGTCATCGATGCGCAGTTCGTTGGCCCGGCTGCCCTTGTGTTCCTTGCTCTTGAGGGTGTTGAGCGTCTTGTGATCCGGCAGGCGGTAGGGCGGCATGTGGCTGGCCCGGTAGGTGCGTCCGGTGATGATCGGCTGGTCACAGTCGCCATCCAGGTAGTCGACTATGACTTCCTGGCCAATGCGCGGGATTGCCATATGGCCCCACTGCGCCCCCGCCCAGTTCTGTGAGACCCGGACCCAGCAGGAGCTGAAGCCGTTGTGCTTGCCCTCGCGGTCCCAGGGGAACTGAATTTTCACCCGGCCATATTCGTCAGTGTGGATTTCCTCGCCTTCCGGGCCTACCACTGTGGCTATCTGCGGGCCGTCAATGACCGGCTTGGGCAGTGGTCTCGGGCGCCATTCGCAGTCCTCGGCAATGATCTGGGCGCTGAAGTCGTAACTCACGCCCATCTCGGCACCGGCAGCCTCCTCTTGCTGGCTGGCGTGCTGTATCCCTTTGTGGATGATGCGCACCGAGCGCCACCAGCGGTTGAAGTCACCCCGTGGGTGCCCGGTCAGTTGGAAGGAAAACCCAGGAATCAACCGCGGATCATCCCCTTCCACCGTCGCCACCCGGGCATCGCGACGATGGCCCAACAGGCGGTTTTGGGTGAAGGGTTGGCCGACGGCGCTGCTCTTGTAGCGGCCTGGGTAATCGTAGCGCTCATAGCGCTGGGCCTGATGCTCAAGGTCATCGCCGAGCTGTCGCTGCTGCTGGTCGAAGGCCGGGCGCTTGAAGCTGTAGTCACGCTGCGTCTGCTCGGCGGTACGCACGTTTTCCGTGTAGCTGAAGGCGTACAGCACCGGTTGCGGGGCATCCCCGGCCGGTTGGGTGGAGTACAGCACCGGCCCGCCCTGGATGCGCTCCTGGACGTACAACTTGTCACCCTGGACCAGGGTGTGGGCGTTGGCATCGTGTTTGAAGAAATAGAACAGGCCTTCCTCGGTGGACAGGCGGTCGAACAGATAGAGGTCGGTATCACCGGCCTGGACGCAGTATTCACGCGGCGCATGCGGGGTGTGGATGTAGGGCTGGTAATCAAGAACGCCGTGCTCGTCCAACACCGACTTGAGGATCTCGGGCACCGTTTTCTGCTGAAAAATACGCCAGTCGGAGCTCAGGGCAAGGCGTGCCAGTTGCGGCTCCACCAGCAGGCGGTAACGGGTGCGGCGAAACCCGGTTTTACCCTGGGTGAAGCTGCTGACCAAGCCGTGGACATGCCGCACCTGCAGGCCGCCCTGCCAGATCGTCAGCAAGGCCGGCTGGTCGAGGATCTGGCCAAAATCGATGGCACCGTTGTCGCTGGCCAGTTCGAGCGTCAGGCGAAAAGGCTCGGACAAGGCTTCTTCCAGGGTGAACTCGACGACCTCGAACGCCACCTGTGCGGTCAGCACGGAAAACGTGAACTGCAAATCCCTTTGGCGCATGACACACATCTCCACTTAGAGAACCATTGGCCTTCCGAGCCCGACGAAAAAGACCGGAACCCTCCCCACTCACGGGCTATCTTCTGCATCGCGACATCCAGCGCGATATCCAGGACGGTTGCGCGCCCAGCGCCTCACGCAGTGCCTGAAGGCCGCCGCTACGTTCCTCCACATTGAAGGCCAACGCCGCTCGCAGGGCGGGCCAGCAATGCCCCGGAAGATGCTTGGGCGCCTGCAGGGTGCGCTCCAGTCGCTGATCACGCGCCTGGGTCGACGGCAAGCCTCGGAAGGGATGCTTGCCAGAGGCCAGTTCAAAGATCACGCAAGCAACGGCATACAGATCGGCAGCGGCCGACAAGGCACCGCCCTCCAGCAATTCGGGGGCAGCGTAGCCCGGCGTCCAGGCATTGAAGCGACTGCGGCTCAAGTGAGGCAGGCCAGGCAAGACACCTACCTCGGCCTGACCCAGGCCGAAGTCGAACAGGCGCACGCCCTCTTCACCGAGCATCACGTTGCTCGGTTTCAGATCCCCATGCAGCACGCCGCGCCCGTGGCTGTAAGCCAGGGCGTCAAGCAGCGGCACGGCCACCTCCTGCAAGGCTGTCCACGGCAGGCCCGTCGGGTGCTCGCAGAGCAGCTTGTCCAGCGTCAGCCCGCGCATCAGCTCCATGGTGATGAACGCACAGTGACATTGGGCATCCACTTCAAAGCTGTGCAAACGCACGATGTTCGGGTGGCGCAAGCGGCGCGTCAGGGCAAACTCGCTATACAGCACCAGGCCCGCATCCGGCGACTCGGAAAACTCCTCGCTCAACACCTTGAGGGCGATGTAGGGGTCGGGGTCGCCAAACTGTTCATGCAGCAGGTCGCGCGCGCGATAAACCGTGCCCATGCCTCCAGCACCGAGCAGCCGCTCAAGACGATAGCGACCCGCCAGCAATCGCGGCAGCGTACCTACCGGCGCAGTTTGCGCAGGTTTGGCTTTGCCACGCTTTCGCGCCCGGCTGCGGCCCTTGCCCCTGGGACGCGCCACGGCAGGCGCAGCAGGTGGGGGTTTGACGAAGGCGAAATAGGTCAGGTCGCCGGCCTCAGCCTCACCGGCCAGGATGCGCTGCATATCGGGCTTCATATCCGTCATTGGCGGATCACCACGGCCGTCAGGTTGTCTCTGGCTGCGCCGCGCAATGCCCCTTCAAACAGGCGCTCCAGGGCAATCCGTGGCGACGCAAGGCTCAGCGCCCGGCCCAAGGCATCTCCGCTAAGTCCTTGGTAAAGACCATCGCTGCACAGCAGAAAAACATCGCCCGCATGGACCTCGAACTCCAGCACATCCAGGGCCAACCGCTCGCTGGCGCCCACCGCACGAGTCAGGGCATTGGCGTCGGGATGAGCACTGGCCTGCTCCGGGCTCATCCGCTGCTCGTCCACCAATTGCTGCCTCAGCGAGTGATCCTTGGACAGTTGATACAGGCACTGCCCACGCCACAGATAACAGCGGCTGTCGCCCGCCCAGATACAGGCCGCGCGGTTGCCTTGCAGCAACAGCGCCACCACGGTGCTGCCAACAATGCTGTCTTGGCGCCCCACACTGACCGTCAACTCCTGGCCAAGGCGCCGGTTGAGCCAGTGCAGGCATTGGCGCAAGTCATTGAGCCGCCCCTCGAAACTGTCATGCAGCGACAGCTCCGCCAGGCTGGCGACAATCAGCTGGCTGGCAACATCTCCGCACTGGTGACCGCCCATGCCATCGGCGACCACCCAGAGCCCCTGCTCCGGGCTATCGAGAAAGGCATCTTCATTGCGCAGCCGCACCTTGCCCGGGTCGGTCCGTGCGGCGCTGCGCCAGGTGCCGGCAACCGACATCAGAGCTGCGCCGGCATACGGAATGAGCGCAGCACGCCCATGTCGAACGGATTCGGCGTGCGCTGGCTCAGCAGCAGATAGTTGGCACGCAAGCCACCCAGCTCAGCCTTGAGTACCAGCACATCACGACCGGTCAGGTATTCGGTCTGCATCAGGTCGAGCAGACGGAACAACGACCAGGGCCCGGTGTTCTTCTCGATACCGATGGGCCGGCCGACCATCTTGTCCAACACCAGGCTGGCACGCCCTTCTTCAGCATCGGTGGGCCACTTGAAGGACATCGGCACAATAGGGCCATGCCGGTATTCCAGTTGCCGGTTGCCAAAACGGAACTCGGCACGACTCACCGCAGGGTCGAGGGTGTAGGGCTCAAGCCTGAACTGCACCTGGGGCTCGGCCGGGTTCTCGGCGAAGAATCCCTGGCGAATCACTTGCGCGGCGACCATCTGCTCAAGGTACGCCTTGTTGATCGGCAGGCTTTGGCCGTCGATGCTGCGCAAGCGGTAGCTACCCGGATCACCACTGACGAAAGGTCGTATGTAAGTGTCGAAGAAGCGCTCGGCGATGCCCTGAGCCTTGAAGAACTCGCGAAAATCGTTGATGGCCACATCGCTGGTGCTATGGGCATTGAACGGATAGCGCTTGCGGATCGCCTTACCGTAGAAACTGTACAGCTCGCTCTGGTATCGCTGGTTGAGGTACTGGTACGAATCATTGAGCACCAGGCGCCAGGCGTCCTCGGCCAGCGTGTTGAACCACAGGCTCACCGGACGCGGCAGGCGCACCGAGGCATTGCGCAGGCTGCTCAGGGCATCGCGCTGGCCGCTCATGCGCGCCTTGGCCATTTCAAAGGCAGCCTGATCAGGCTGGCTGGCCCGCGCCAGGCTGGACAACTGCAGCTGCAGGTCGTTGATTGCCAGCAACGCCGGGGTCAGGTCCGCCGCCGGGCCGTTGTTGTCGTCCAGCAAGCGGTGCAGCGGTTCGAAGCGACGTTGCAGCGCCTTCTTCGCCGTATCCGGCAGACTCTTGGCCAGGGCCTGGCGGGCCTTACCTGCGACAGCGGCCAGCCCCTCGCCCTGCGCACCCGGCGCTGCATCCCCGGCCTTGCCTGCCTGCGCCGTCTCGTCGGCAGGCTCCAGCACGCTCTGGAAGCGGGTGTTCTCCCGGATCTCCACCAGCAATTGCAAGAGCGGCGAGTTGGCCGCGGTCAGACTGGCCAGTTGTTCGGCCCCATCGCCAGCATCGTTGAACGGCGGCAGGCTGACCCGACCCAGGGCTTCGCTCCAGTGGTTGGCGTAGTCGCGAAAGTACAGTTGCTCCAGCTCGACCATCAGCCGACGCAGATCCATGCCACTGATTCCCGAACCTTCGCCCAGCACCCAGTTGTCACGCAGGATATCGGTGACCAGCGCCGTGCCCTGGATCGAAAAATACTGCTGATAACCCTGCTGGGTATAAAAACCCGGGATCACATAGTCAGTGCCGACAAACAGATTGCCTTGTGGCCCCAGGTGCTGGCTCAAACGGTATTGCGGCAAGCTGCGAGCCTGCTCGCGCAGCACTCGGTAGACCACGTTGGCCAACGATTCGCTGCGCAACACCTGACGGGCCTGGCTCACCAGAGCCTCGTTGAGCGGATAGCTGAATGGCAATTGGAGCAGGCGTTCGAAGTGTCCATTCAGACCGTTCTGCAAGGCGCTGTTGCCGGCGTAGCGGCTCGACCATTCTCGCGCCACCCAGTCCTTGAGCAAGGACGGATCACGGCGATCCTGCAGGTTCAGCATCAGATACGCGCGCAAGCTGTTGAGCAGGCGTTCGCGATCGCGCATGTTGGCGCGAACCTGCCCTTCGAGCATCTGCGCAACCCTTGGCAACAGTTGCTCCTGCAACTCACGCTCATAGGCACGCAAGAGCACCGGACGACTGACATCGCCTTGATACAGCCCGACACGCTCATGCAGCGCCACCTCGCCCCCGGGCGCAAAGACCTGGGTGGCCGCATAACGAGTGTCGAGGGGTTTGAGCAGGGCCTGCGCGTCATCCCGCGCACTCAAGGCCGCGCGTTGCTCACTCCAGCTCTGCGCCAGTGAACGCAGTTGCTCCAGGCGCCCGTGGTTGGCCGAGAAGCTCCCGGCCCACAGCATGCCAAACACCGCCAGGGCCGCCAGGGCGCCCACGTACAGGGCGCGCTGGCCCCAGTGAATGCGTCGGCGCTCGCGTTGGTCCAGGCCGGCCAAATCGGCCTCGGGAAAAATCACCCGGCTCAACAGGTGATGAATAAAGCGCGAGCGACCGCCGCGCAGGGTCGGCAGGACGGCAGCCGACATGCCCAGGGTCGCGCCGATACTGGCCGTGTCTTGATCGAGCTGTTCGATCAGGTGCGGCGCACTGGTCAGGTAGAAGCCCCGCAGCTGGCTGGGCCGCTGATAGCGGTTGCCGGTGAATGCCATGTCGACGAACAGGCACAAGCGCTCTCCGATCTGTCCCAATTGGTGTGGGAAGTCGAGAATGCGCCCACGCCGCTGGGTGTCTCGCTCCTGATGCATGCGCATGATCACCTGGCTGTTCAAGCGCCGCAGCAACTCCTCGAACTCCTGGCGAAGAACTGCCACATCGGTGCCGCTTTGTTCCTTGCCAAAGCTGGCGCCGAGTACCTGATCGCTTTCCTCACGGCTCATGTGATCAAAGAACTCGTCAAACCCCGCCAGTTGGTCGGCCTTGCTGAGCACCAGGTAGACCGGGACATCGACATGCAATTTCTGATGAACATCCTGCAAGCGCATACGCACCTGCTGCGCCAGAGTCTCCAGTTCCTGCTCGTCGGCGCTCAGCAGTGCCGCTACCGGAACCGTCACCAGCACACCATTGAGCGGGCGGCCACGACGTCGCTTGCGCAACAGACCCAGCAAGGTGTTCCAGGCACTGGCGTCGACGTCGGCGGCGCCTTGGCTCAGGTAGCGGCCGGCCGTGTCGATCAGCACGCCATGTTCGGCGAAGTACCAGTCGCAGTGACGGGTGCCGCTGGTGTCGCGGGTCAGCTTGCGGCCCATTTTGTTGAGTGGAAACTCCAGGCCCGAAAAGTCCAGCAGGCTGGTCTTGCCGCTGCCTTGTGGACCGAGCAGCAGGTACCAGGGCAGGTCACTGCGCCAACGCTCGCTGCGACCGCGGTACAGGCTTGAGGTCTTGAGGGTGCGCAGCGCGTCCTTGAAGCGCTCATGGAGCTCTTTGTGCTCTTGGTCGATCAACTCGTCGCGCTGCATGCGCTCTTGTCCGGCCTCGCTGTCCTCGACGGCTTTCTTGCGGACACCGGCGCGCCAGCTGACAAAGACCATCGCCAGGCCCCAGATCAGGAACAACGCACTGATGGTCAGCAGACGCGAGGTTGCGCTGGCCCAGAACTTGTTGTCGTTGACGGCCAGTAGCGGCCCGACGAACCACACCAGCAATGCCACACTCAGCACCAACAGCAGCGTCCAGACCCAGGTCTGACGCAGCAAGGCGCCGGCTTTCTTGAAGAAGTTTTTCATCACACGTCCCTGTCTTACTGCTGGGGCTGGACCACCACCGGGTCAAGCGGTTGATACGTCTGCAACAGGCTTTCGCGCTGCTGGCCCAGCACCCAGGCAAACCCCGAGTACATCACCAGCAGGCAAACCACGGTGAACAGCGCAACCATCCACCCCGGCACAATGCGCACCAGGCTGCGACGCTGATCGCCGAGCCCTTCCCAATGTGGCGACAGCTCACGAGGCACATCGCCACGCAGCTGGCGGATCTGCCGGTACAAGGCGTCGCGAATCCCCTCAAGCTCGAGCACGCCGCGGGGAATGACCCGGTACTTGCCCTCGAACCCCAACGACAGGCACAGGTACATCAGCTCCAGCATCGGCAGATGCTTGACCGGGTTCTTCGACAGCCGATCCAGCAGTTGGAAGAACTTTTCGCCGCCGAAGGTTTCGTTGTGAAAGCTGCTGAGCAGACTCATTTGCGACCACTGGCTTTCATTGCCCCAAGAGGTGCTCACCACCGCCTCGTCGACTACGGTGCACAGCACATAGCGGGCGGCCATCACCTGGCTGCTCAGCGCACCGTCCTGCAGGGCTCGCGCGTCGAACTGCCTGAGGCCGGCACTCAGGCGCGTATTGAGTGCACGCAAGTCTTCAGCCGCCTCGCTGTGCTTGAGGCGAACCACTTCCGACAGCAGGTCGGACGCCGCCGCCACGAGCGGGTTGAGGCTGACGCTGAAGGATTGCGCAGGGCCCAGGCGTGCGGCATAGATCATCCGTTCCTCTAACTGCTCGAAACGCGGGGGATCGGCGAAGTCGGTCAGCGGGTTGCGCGCCGGGCCATGCCCAAGGCGGTCAAGCAAAACGGTTTTATCGTCCTGAGGGTGTTCCAGATCCTTGATCATGTCGTTCAGTTCCTGATGGCCCAGAATTTCAGTTCAAGCTCGGCGAACTCACCGGAGACGTGGAAGGCGAAACCGCCCGAACGCTCCAGTTGCGCCAAGTCCTCGGGACTGAGGTCGAGGATGAAATAGGTCTTGTTGGAGTGGAATGCGATCTGTCGCGGCGCCACCGGCAAGGGCCGGACCTTGATCCCCGGCAGATGCAGGTTGACCAGTTGCCGAATGCTTTCCACCGGCCCGACCTTGAGGTGCGACGGCAAGCGATGACGCAGTTCTTCAGAGTCGCAGTTGGCACTGGCCGCAAGCACGAACGAGGCCGACTCCAACAGCTTGTGATCATGCAGCGGCGACACCAGCACCCCGTACTGACGGGCCTGCAGCACCAGTTCGATGGCGTGCTGCTCAAGCACCATCGACAGTACCTGGCGAATGGCGTCCATCAGTTTGCGAAAGCTCGCCCCCTGGTCGCTGTGCTGATAGCGGCTGTCCAGCCGAGGGCGCTTGCTGTCACTGGCGAAAGTCGCCAGCTCCCCGAGCATGACCAGCAGCGAGCGATAGAGCTCCTCCGGATGGACATGTTCAAGATCCAGGTAATGGCGCAACAGCAGTTCGGTGCGGTTGATCAGTTGCAGCATCATGAAGTCGCCCACCTCGGCACCACCGACCTTGCCGTTGGAGCGAATCCGCTCGGCGATGGTGTCCCCCCGATGACTGAGCATGCTGATGATCTCTTTCAGGCACGAAAGCAGATAGGTGCTGGCATGGGTGTGCAGGAAGGTCGGCACGAAATCCGGATCGAGGCTGATCACGCCATCGGAGGTGGCATCCAGCACTTCACAGACTTTCAACTTCACGTAGGCCTGCCCGCTCTGCTGCTCGCCCAGGAGCAGACGGAAGTCCGGACGGGCACAGCTGAGCTGGCTGCTGGAATCATCACCGGCGTTGGAGTCGGCGATTTCCGCCTCGTAGACGATGTAGCGCGCCAGCACATCGGATTGCTCTGCGCGCCGCGCTTCGATGTGGTTGCCCGTGACCAGCGGCAAAGCCAGGTAGACCGGGGTGCTCCCCGTGTTGGGCGGTACATCCAGGGCCAGTGGCTCGGTATCGTCCCCCAGCTCGAACAGGCTGCCGTCCGGCAAGATACCGGAGGCCCGGCTGATCACCAGCTTGCCCATGTTGAGAAACTGCAGATCGATCTCCAGCGCCAGAAATCCCCAACTGTAACTACCCAGCAGCTGGGTACGGGTTTTCATCTGGTAATCGTAGTAACGATCGTTGTGCTGGAAATGCTGAGGCCGCAGCAACATGCCTTCCTGCCAAATGATTTTATGCACGTTCATCAATTGTCATCCGCTTGGGTGGACACATCGTTGCTGTTGCGGATGCCGGACTGGTCGAGGATCAGGCCGACCTCGGTCACCTCCTGCGGGGTGAGCTGCACCACATAACGCCACTGGCTTTCCGGCAAATCACGATAAGCCGCAAGCACGCCGACGAAACGGCTCCCGTCCTCGACCCGCAACTTGAATTCGAGGCTTTCCCCCGGACGCAACTCCAGCTCTTCACTGGCCACCAGATCCGGTGCCAGGGACTCCCTGGCGCGCTCGTAGAGACTGAAGAAGTCGGCGTTCTCGAACGCGACGGGATGCTTGAGTTCCATCAACCGCACCACGATCGGCGACGCACGCCCATTGAGGTCGGGGTTGAGCCGGTCGCTGGCACTGAGCTTCAGGTTCAGCTTGGTCAGGGTCGAATACGGCGACATCGATGCGCAGCCGGTCAACAGCGCCAAGGCCATGAGCAGCATCAGGACCTTGAGTAATGGGTGGGTACGGCGAGACATGCAGGTCATCCTTGATCATCGAGGTGGAGGGTGGAGATCAGGCGGATCTGCTCTTCATAGGCCTGAGCAAAATCCCGCGCCAGCAGGCGCTCGTTCCAGTCGTCGTCCTGACACAGCGCCTGGTGATAGCGGCGGTACGCTCGCCAGCGGCTACCGGAAGTCGCCAGCAACGGTTGCTGGCCATCGCGCTCGAAACGTAGCGTCAGCTGTTGCGGCGAAAAGTGTTCGAGGGTGCTACGCACTGCGGCGCGGCTGGCGCTGAGCAGCGCCACCTGGTGCGCCTGCAGGTCGCGAAAAGCGCGGGAAATCGCCTGCTCGGCAGACAATTGCCCTGGCTTGTGGTCCAGCAGCAGGATGCCCAGTAGCGCTTCGCAATCCACGGCGAACTTGAGCGGGTTCTGACTGTTGCCTTGGGCCGAGGTGAGGGCCAGGCGCAACTCGTTTTTCAGCTCGCTACGGGTTCGCAAGCTCTGCTGCAAGCCCCCCATGCTCTGCTTGAACAGCCCCGCGACATTGACTGCCAAGGCCTCGCGCTGATCGTTATCGAGCGCCTGCAGATCCACCCCCAGGACCGCGCCAAAACGCGCCCAGAAAGCCTCACTTTGGCAGGCCGGCGCCTTGGGCTCGGGTAGCGCCTGCGGCTCGGGGGGGGCCACCAGTTCCGGGACCAACAGGCATTCCCTATCGATGCGGGCATAGTCAGCTCGCTGCCCAGGCTCCTGGTGTGGCACATCAAGCGCGCTCAGCTCGTCAAGCTCTGCCCCACTGTGTTCCTGCTGGTCCAATGCGTTGAGCGGGTCGAGGTCTATGAATGCGTTATCCGGAATGATGCTGCCGGCCGCTTGTGGACGACCGGCTTCAACGGCGAAGGCCTCCGGGGCTTGCACCAGGCGTGCACGGATCTCGAAATCCCCCAGCAGGTAGACACTGCCCTGCTCGATACGCTGGGCTTGGCCCTTGCGCAGACGCGCGCCACTGCCAAGGTCCTGAATACCGTTGCTGCTGGTATCGGTGAGGAAAAACTGGCCATCGCGATAGCTGACCAGCGCATGATGGTTGGACAGATGACGGTTGCTATCCGGAATCTGCCACTCGCAATCCCCTGCCCGGCCGATGGTGCCACCCGCCCGCCTGAAAGTTTTGCTGCTCAAGTCCGCCGGCACGAATTGCTTGGCATTGAGCACTTCAAAAACCAGTTCCATGATGCTGCTCCTTGCGCTCACTTGCCGCGATTGACCGCCTGCGGATCACCCAGCGGGCGATAGGTGTCATCGTTGAATTTGTAATTGCCGCTGCAGGCGCCGAGGCCGACCACAACAACCAGGGTCAAGAGGACGGCTTGCCAGTGACGAACAGACATCAGAAGGTCTCCATAGGTAGACAGTGCACAAAACGCCCTCCCTTGCAGGCGCGCCCAGAAGTACGAAAAACCAGCCAAGGCTGCATGCCTCGCTAGACCACAAAGTCGTCAAGATTGATGTTCAGGCGCCCCAGGCGGTACAGCAGCGTGCGACGGGGCAATCCCAGCTCCCGGGCCGCCAGGGTCTGATTGCCGTCGTTCTTGCGCAGGCAATCGAGCAACAGGTGGCGTTCGACTTTTTCCAACTGCTCGCGCAGGTTCAGCCCCGGCTCTTCGGGCATGACTTCAACGTTCAGGGAGAAATGCTCGGCCATCAGTTCACCGTCTTCACAGAGCAGCACTGCACGCTCCACCAGCCCCTTGAGCTCGCGCACGTTGCCTGGAAAGGCGTAACCGGACAGATGATTGAGGGCCGTCGGCGACCAGCTCACCGGGTCCTTTTGCAGGAAGGCACAGGCCTTGTCGGCGAAATGCCGGGCCAGGTCGAGAATGTCGCCTTCACGCTGTCGCAAAGCTGGCAACTCGATGGGGAACTGAGCCAGGCGGTAATACAGGTCCTCACGGAACTTGCCTTCGCCCACCAGCGCCGCCAGATCGCGGTGGGTGGCGGCGATGATGCGCACGTCGATGGTGTGCGTGTCGTTGGAGCCCAACGGGCGGATCTCGCCGTCCTGCAGGACCCGAAGCAGTTTGGCTTGCAGGGACAGCGGCATGTCGCCGATTTCGTCCAGCAACAGAGTGCCGCCATTGGCCGCATCAAACAGTCCGGGGCGATCGCGGTCAGCGCCCGTGAACGCACCCTTGCGATAACCGAACAACTCGCTTTCCAGCAGGTTTTCCGGAAACGCCGCGCAGTTCTGCACCACAAATGCCTGGGAACGACGCGGGCCGTAATCATGAATGGCACGCGCCACCACTTCCTTGCCGGTACCGGTTTCGCCACGCAGCAACACGGTGTAAGGGCTGTGCAGGACCTTGCTGATCAACTGATAGGCCTGGCGCATCGCCGGACTGGTGCCGATCAGGCCATAACCACTGGTGATGACCTCGGGGGGCAGAAGCGGCGCAGGCTCGCCCGCGGGCAGGCGCAAACGCTGGAGCAACGCCCATTGTCCAAGGACAAACGCCCCCAGTTGGCCCAACGACTGGGCAAAGGCTTGCAGGTCTTGCTGTTGCGGGCTGGCACACAACAGCAAGCCTTCGACAGCCTTGCGCGCGTTGACCAGCGGTACGCATAACAGTGACTGCCACGCAGCGCTGTGCACGGGCAGGAAGCTGGTGTCGTGGAGGCTGTGGTTCAGACCCACCAGGCTCACCACCCGGTTCTGGCACAGGGCAAACTGCAGTAGCTGCTCACCGCTGTAATCGCTCGGCAGGCTGATCACTTCCCGCGGTTGTAAAAGGCCGCCGAGGCATTCAGCGCGCAGTTGCAGGCAGCTATGGGTGGCATCGAGCAGATACAGCTGACTCAGTTCACAGCCAGTGAGCTGTGCTGCGCCTCGCACAAAGTCTTCAAGCAGCACAGCGCCTTCCACCGCCCGGGACAAAGCGGAAAATTGCGCCAGCAGTGCCTCTGCATAGGCCAGCGGCTGCGGCACCCGAGTGAACATGACGCCCACCTCAGGTGAACTCGCAGGCCACGCCACCGCTGCTATCGAGCGTTGCGTACACACGTTTGAGGTTCTCGCCGGTGGCCATGGCCGCCAGCAGGCGGTCGGCCACCAACGGCAGGACGTGCAGGTCGAGCAAGTAGTCGATCAGGCGTGCACCGCTTTCGCTCTGAGTACAGCGTTCGGCCAAGTGATCGACCAACGCCTGGCAGTGGCTGAACTCCAGCTGCCGAGCGTTCAGCCGCTCACCCAGTCGCGCCAACTTGATTTCGATCAGTTCACGCAGCACCGGGCCACTCACCGGGTAGTAAGGCACCACGCGCATACGTGCCAGCAGCGCCGGTTTGAAATGCTTGCTCAATACCGGACGGATCGTCTGCTCCAGGGTGTCGACACTCGGGCGCTCGCCGTTCTCGCATAGCGCGCTGATCCTCTCGCTGCCCAGGTTCGAGGTCATCAGTATCAGCGTGTTGCGAAAATCGATCTCACGCCCTTCGCCATCGTTGGCCACGCCCTTGTCGAAGATCTGATAGAACAGGTTGAGCACATCCGGATCGGCTTTCTCGACTTCATCGAGCAGCACCACGGAGTAGGGTTTTTGCCGCACCGCTTCGGTGAGCATGCCGCCTTCGCCATAGCCGACATAACCCGGCGGAGCGCCAATCAAGCGTGAAACGGTGTGTTTCTCCTGGAACTCGGACATGTTGATGGTGGTGATGAAACGCTCACCGCCATACAGCAGGTCTGCCAGGGCCAGGGCGGTTTCGGTCTTGCCCACACCGCTGGGGCCCACCAGGAGAAATACGCCGACTGGTGCGTCTGGTTTATTCAGGCCTGCGGCCACGGCACGCATCGAACGATCCAGAACCTGTACCGCCTGGTCCTGACCGCGAATACGGGCACTCAGGTCAGTGGCGAAACTCGCCACCTTGGCGTTGTGCTCACGGGCCAGTTGCGCCAGCGGTACGCCGGTCCAGGCGCTGATGACTTCAGCCACCAGGCGTGGACAGACCTCGAAGCTGACCAGCCGCTCCCGGGTTTGCGCATCGCTCAGGGCGCGATGGGTGTCGTTGAGTGCCGACTCCAGCTCCACCACGCCAGGCCCGGCTTGTACATCAGTCTCCCGGCCGGCATCCGGCGAGCCTTCGCTGTCTTGTGTCGAGCGCAGGGGGCTGGCGTCGCGGGCCCTGGCCAATTGCACACGTAACTGCAGCAGGCGCTCGGCCAATGTGCGTTGCTCATGCCAGAGTGTTTCCAGGGCCTGCTGTTGCTCCGCGGCATCGGCCAGCCGCGCTTCCAGGCTGTCCAGGACCTCCTGGTCGATCTTCAGTCCGGCTTCGGCATCGCGCCGCAGAGCCTGGCACTGACGCCGTCCCTCAGCACACTCGCCACGCAGACGCTCCAGACGCTCAGGCGCCGCTGCAAGGCTGATGCGAACCCGGGCACAGGCGGTGTCGAGGACATCGACGGCCTTGTCCGGCAACTGGCGCCCGGCGAGGTAGCGGGCCGAGAGCTCGGCGGCGGCCACCACTGCGTCATCACGCAGGTAGATACCGTGGCTCTTCTCATAGACCTGGGCCAGGCCTCGCAGAATGGTCACCGCCTCGGCAACGGTGGGTTCGTGCAATTGCACGGGTTGGAAACGCCGGGCCAGGGCCGGATCTTTCTCGAAGTATTTTTTGTATTCGCTCCAGGTGGTGGCCGCAATGGTCCGTAGCTCACCGCGGGCCAGGGCCGGCTTGAGCAGGTTGGCCGCATCGGAGCCTCCGGCATTGCCGCCCGCGCCGATCAGGGTATGAGCCTCATCGATGAACAGGATGATAGGTTTGGGCGAGGCTTTGACCTCGTCAATCACCCCTTTGAGGCGCCGCTCGAATTCACCTTTGACGCTGGCGCCCGCTTGCAGCAGCCCCATGTCCAGCGAGAGCAGCTCAATGTCCTTGAGCACGGGCGGTACTTCTCCGGCGGCGATGCGCGAGGCCAGGCCTTCGACGACCGCGGTTTTACCGACACCGGCCTCACCGACCACAATCGGGTTGTTCTTGCGGCGACGGGCGAGGATGTCGACCATCTGCCGGATCGCATCGTCGCGGCACAGCACCGGGTCGAGCTGGCCGTCTCGCGCCTGTTGGGTGAGGTTATGAGTGAAACGCTGCAACAGCGACTCCCCCGCTGCCGCCGGCCCGCCGCCGGAGGTTCGTTGCTGTTGTGACAGGGCAAAATCCTTCAGGCGTTCGATGTCCAGCTTCGCCAGCAACGGCTGGTAGCGACTGCCGGCATAACGCATCGGGTTGCGCAGCAAGGCCAGAATCAAGGCCGCCTGCTCGACCTGGCTTTGACCCAGTTCAAGATTGGCCACCAGCAATGCGTCCTGCAGCCACTGCACCAGTTCCGGAGCGAACACCGGGCTGCGCGAGCCGCTATCGCCGACTTGCGATTGCAGTGCCTCAATCAACTCGCCGGCCTCGACTTGCGCGTCCTGCAACGCCCGGGCAAGCAGACCCTGGGGACGCTCCAGCAAACCCAGCAGCAGGTCTTCGACCAGCACCTTGTTGCCGCCACGGGCGACGCAGCGCTCAGCGGAACGCTCCAGGTCGCGGCGGGTTTCAGCGTCCAGTGCCTGGATAAGTTGTTGCAGGTCTAGGTTGATCATGGGTCATCTGTCCTTAATGAATTTTGCTGCCCAGGGTCACCACGCCGTCGGCCTTTTCATGACCGAGCCAACTGGTCCACCCCAGACGACAAGTGTTCTGTTCACCGATGCACAGTTCGCGGATTTCCTCCTGGCGCAGCACCAGGCGAATGTCGTAGTCCAGCGGATCGCGCAGGGTGAACCGCACCAGCGCGCACAAGGGCTGGTAACCGAATCCGATCGGCAGGAACTCGTGGAAGCGTTGCCAGTCGAGCTGGCTGATATGAATGCGGAACTTGCCGCTGCGGTCGCGCACCCGCTCGCCCAGTACCAGGTCCTCAGCGAGCAGGCTGTTGGCCTGCCCCAGGCAATTGCGCTGCTCGTCGAGAATCTCTACCCGGCGCTCGATGCACTGCTCGATCACCAGGTCTGCGTGCTTGAAGTAGTAGCGCAGCACCGCCTCGATCAGCGCCGCCGAATGGGCGCGCAAGCTGAGCAATCCCAGGTATGGCAGCAAGCGTTTCCAGTTCAGTTCCTTGGCCTTGCGGATCTCTTCGCCACCCAGGCCGATCAAGGCAAACAAATGAGCTGAAAACGGGTCCAGGGCACCACTCTTGAAGCTGGCGCGGTAGCGGTATTTACTCCAGATCGGCAGCATCAGGCGTTGCAGGCGGTGATGGAACAGATCGAGGAAGTTGCGTGTCGGGTTGCCCTCCTCGCCATCGCCCAGGGCCTGCTCGCCATAGAAGGCCGGCAAGGGCGAGCCCGCGCCAAACAACCCGATCAGGTTGAAACGCAAACGTGCACGCATCTGGCCGCGCTCTTCAAAAAACTCCACGCGATCAACATCGCTGCCAGGGAAACCCAGGCTCGGATTGGCCTGGAACTCCAACTGATCGTAGAGTTCCTCTTCACTCAGGTACGGATGGGCATCACGCAAGCGATCGACGACCAACAGTACGGCCTGAAACAGCGAATACTCTCGTATTACCGTGCTCAGTCTGCTTAAAGCAGGGGCTGCAGCCCCATGCGTGGAGCCCATTTGTACACCTCTCCCTGTGTACTTTTTACCCGCAGCTCATGGTAGGAATTGAGACTGGCGTAAAGAGCAAAAAACTCGTTAAGAACCGACGCGAAAACGAACAGGTCGCCTTCACCGATATAGCCTTGGGGATCGATACTCAGCTCGGTGCGCAATCCACGCAGCGGCAAGCCTCGGTGCAGGCGGTCGACGTGCTCGTGACGTATCGACTTGAGCCCGCCCAGCAAACGCTTGCTGACCTTCTCCAGATGCTGGTCGTAGTAGCGTGGCAAGTCGTAGGTTTCGAGGATCACCTTCAACGCATCGACGTTGGCCAGCGACAGATAGTTGAGCGACATGTTGCTGATGAGCTTCCACAGAAAATCGCGGTTCAGCGGCGGCGCGTAGCTCGACGTGACCGGTGTGATATTGCGGAAGCTGAGAAACTCCGGGGTTTCCTCGCACAACTGGTTGATGTCGCCGAGCTTGAGCCGACGCGGCAGGTTCTGGTTGGTGCACATCAGCTCGATCGACAGGGTTTCCTGAGCATCGGTGTGACGGATGCCGAAGCTCAGGTAGGTATCGAGGCCGTCGTGCAGCAATGATGAGCGCTGGCGAATGCTGTAGTGCGGACGGCTGTGGGGCACGTCGAAGCTCGGATCATGCTCGAACGACTCGAAGGGTACATACGCCTGATAACCCAGGCCGCCCGGCTTCCAGCCGGTGACGCTTTCAATGGAAAACACGCCGCAATGTTCCAGTTCGTACTTGGCCGGCAGCAGCAGGTACTCGTCCTGCTTGCCGTCGAGACGAATCGGCAAGGCATCGTGCTTGAACAGGTTGACGATAGGCGTGCAGTAGAGCTTCACGTTGTCCAGTGTCGGACGCAGACGTTGCACCCCACTGTTGCGAATATCGAAGCGCAACTCCAAACCGTGCATGCGCTGAAGGATGTCTTGGGCCAACCTCTGCAGCAGATCCAGACCACTGAGATCGACAAACAGGAACTTATCCTGGAGCGCAAAATACTCCTGCAAATAGCGATAACCGCGGAAGGTATTCAGCGGGTACGGGATCAAGGCCTCTTCTTCAGCAAAGCCCACAGGCTGTACACGATTGCCCGGTATCTTGAAGGACATCCCAACGCCGTTGACTCCGGCCAGCGGCTCGCCGTCCACCCCCAACGGCACCAGCTCGATGCCTTCAAGGTTGCGCAGCAGGCTGAGGTAAAGCATCTGACTGATGTAGCGCTCACCGGCCAGGTGCAGGCGCAGACGCTCCAGGTTCAGTTCACCAATATGACCGTCGCAACTCATTTCCAGACGCAGGCTCAACAGTGCACCGTCACCCTTGACCGAGTAACTCAATGCCTTCAGATCCAGAGGCAGCACATCGGTCGGATAGCAGGTGCGAAATCGGCAGCAGACATCATCGATGGGCTTGCTCTCTACCGGCGTATCTCGCGGTATGCGCTGGGCGGGTCCGGACTGCTGCAGGGGGTCGAACTGCAAGATGCTGAACGCTGGCAATGGCCGCATGTAGTTCGGCCACAGCAGGTGCATCAGCGAGTGGCTCAGCTCGGGCAGTTCGTCGTCGAGCTTCTGGCGCAGACGTCCCGTCAGAAACGCAAACCCTTCGAGCAGGCGCTCCACATCCGGGTCTCGTCCGGCCTCCCCCAGAAAAGGTGCCAAGGCCGGACTGCGCTCGGCAAAACGACGGCCCAGCTGGCGCAGCGCGGTAAGCTCACTTTGGTAGTAGTGGTTAAAGGACATGGGCTCAGTGCCTGGTAGTAAGAGTCATGGATCACTGCGGTGGAACGCGTTGCCAGTAGCCGCGCCGCGTTACCCCACTCTCCAAAGATCCCTGCCGTGTTCGCGGCGCGTACCGGATAGCCAACAAAGGTCGTGGCCTGGGCAGCCAACAACCCGGCTGGCGCAGACTGCGTGGTTTGCTGTCATCGTCGTCTCCTTAACTGACCTTGACTTGCCCGCTGCCATCCAGGCGGGCGGAAAAACTGACCTGACGCTTGATCCCTTCCACCTCAAGCAAGCCTTCAATGCTGAACGCCAGCTTGAGCGGGTCATGATCACGCGGCAGAGAAACAACACGCACCTGACTGAGCCGCGGCTCGTAGGCTTCGATGAAGTGCTCGATGGCCAAGCGGGCCTGGCTCAGGGCATCGTGCAAGCTCAAGCGCATGTCGTTGAGATCGGGCAACCCGTAGTCGGAAAGCGTTTGCACGCTCCCCGCACGGGTGCTGAGCATCTTGCCCAGATGGGCAGCCACCGATGCCATCGCGCCGACCTCGCGGCTCCAGCCGACACGCTGGTCGGCCTCTGCGCTCAGGCGTTCAAACAGGCTGCCGTATCCGCTCATGACCTGGCTCCCGGTTACTCTTTATCCAGTTTGCCAACCAGAGAAAGCGTGAAGTCGGCCCCCATGTACTTGAAGTGCGGGCGCACGTTCAGGCTCACGCGATACCAGCCCGGCTCGCCTTCCACATCGCTGACGATGATCTGCGCAGCGCGCAGCGGACGACGGCCACGGACTTCGGCACTGGGGTTTTCCTGGTCAGCCACGTACTGACGGATCCATTTATTGAGCTCCAGCTCAAGATCGGTACGCTCCTTCCATGAGCCGAGCTGTTCACGCTGCAGCACCTTCAGGTAGTGAGCCAGGCGGTTGACGATCATCATGTAGGGCAGTTGGGTGCCAAGCTTGTAGTTCAGCTCCGCCGTCTTGCCTTCAGCGCTGATGCCAAAGAACTTCGGCTTCTGTACCGAGTTGGCAGAGAAGAACGCGGCGTTGTCACTGCCCTTGCGCATGGTCAGGGAGATGAAGCCCTCCTCGGCCAATTCGTACTCACGACGATCTGAAACCAGCACTTCAGTCGGGATCTTGGTTTCGATTTCACCCATGCTTTCGAAATGGTGCAGCGGCAAGTCTTCCACCGCGCCACCGCTCTGCGGACCGATGATGTTCGGGCACCAGCGGAACTTGGCGAAGCTGTCGGTCAACTTGGTGCCGAACGCATACGCGGTATTGCCCCACAGGTAGTGCTCGTGGTTGTTGGCAACGGTTTCCTTGTAGACGAAGGACTTGACCGGGTTTTCTTCCGGATCATAGGGATTGCGCAGCAGGAACCGCGGCAAGGTCAGGGCAATGTAGCGAGAGTCTTCCGATTGCCGGAAACTCTGCCACTTGGCAAATTGCGGGCCTTCGAAATGATCCTTCAGATCCTTCAGGTCCGGCAGGCCAGTGAAGCTTTCCAGGCCAAAGAAGTTCGGGCCTGCGGCGGCAATGAACGGCGCATGTGACATGCAGGCAACGCTGGAGACGTACTGCATCAACTTCACGTCAGGAGAACTGGGCGACATGAAGTAGTTGGCGATGATAGCGCCGACTGGCTGGCCACCAAACTGGCCGTACTCCGCGGTGTAGATGTGTTTGTAAAGGCCGGCCTGCATCACTTCCGGCGAATCTTCGAAGTCGTCCAGCAGGTCCTGCTTGGAGACGTTGAGGATTTCTATCTTGATGTTTTCACGGAAATTGGTGCGTTCCACCAGTAACTGCAGCCCCCGCCAGGCGGACTCCAGCGACTGAAAGTCTTCGTGGTGGAGAATCTCATCCATCTGCTGGCTGAGCTTGGCATCGATCTCGGCGATCATGCGATCGACCATGGCCTTCTTGACCGGCTCGCCGCTGTTCTGCGGCTTGAGCAGCTCCTCGATGAAGGCTGACACTCCGCGCTTGGCGATATCGTAGGCTTCGTCGTTCGGAGTCAGACGGGTTTCGGCGATGATGCCGTCGAGAATGCTGTACTCGCTGCTCTCGTTGCTTTGGTGTTGCGCGGCACGGGTAGTCATGTGTTGTGGCTTCCTTGTCTGATGGGTCAGGCGTCTGGGGCGGCGGCGTTCAGGCCCAGCTCACCGAGCACGCGAACGCGGGATTCGTCGTCGGCGAGAACGCCTTCGATGGCTTTGCGAAACGCAGGTGCATTACCCAGAGGCCCCTTGAGTGCCACCAAGGCATCGCGCAGCTCCATCAGCTTTTTCAACTCGGGCACCTGCTCTACCAAGCTGGCCGGGTTGAAGTCCTTCATCGAGCTGACCCGCAGACTGACCGCCAGCTCATCAGCGTCACTGTCCTCCTGAAGACGGTTAGGCACGCTGAGCGTCAGACTCAGATCCTGCTTGGCCAAGACTTCGTCGAAGGTCATTTTGTCGATACTGATCGGCTTGCGATCTTCCACCTTGCGTTCATCCGGACGCTGGGTGTAATCGCCGATCGCCAGCAGTTTCAGCGGTAGCTCAATCTCCTCCTGGGCTCCGCCGGTCGCGGGTTTGAAGGTGACGTTGATGCGTTCCTTAGGGGCTACAGAGCCTTCTTTGGCCATGGTCCTTTCCTTGCGATTGTCGGCCCGTGGGCCTATTCGAGTACCACCTCGAGGTCGAGATGGCACAGCCTGCGATAAATCTCTTCCTTGCGTTCTCGCACTGCGTGGTTCTGCGGCAACAACTCACAGCAGCTATGCAGGAGGTGCAGCACTTCCAACGCAAGATCCGGCTCCCAGGCGTGCAAGCCTGAGTTCTGCAATTCTTGATCAAGGGTTTCCAGCTGGGTCTTGGCCAGCTCGTACTTCTTGGCGATGAAACACAGCCGCGCCAGGCTGAAATGCCAGAAGAACCTCACGCGACCGCCACGCGCACTCTGCAGGCCTGGCTTGAGTACTTGCACCGCCGCCTTGAGGCCATCCTTGCGCAGGATCGGCAAGACCTCTTCCAGGGCCTCCTCCCAAATCGGCTGGCTGGAGCTGGCGTCGACCTGACGCGGTGCGCTGGTGGCGGATAGGTGAGGCATGACATGGGCGCTGATCCAGCTTCGAGTGGCCGGATCGGCGAAGGGAGTGCCGTCGTGAAAGCGCAACTCCACCACTCCCGGCAGACGCTGCAGCAAGAGCGCAAAGTGAAATTCGACTTCACGCATGGCCTGATCGGCGTTCAACGCTTGCAAGCACTCCCAAACCATGCGCTGCCCGTCGAACCAAAAGGGTGCCCTGGACAGGCTGGCTTCGAGCTCCAGCAACAAATCAGCGAACTGACCACCGGCAAAGCGTTCCTGGTAAGCCTTGAGTTTGTCCCCTGGCAGCCCTCGCAATGCCGTGACCTGTTCAGCGTTACGCTCCGGGACACTATCGATGGGCAACCACAGCATGGTGCGGTTCAGGCGCAGGGAGCGCATGTCGGTAGCCTTCTGTTTGAGCCACCAGGCGCACAGAGGTCGGGCATGCTCCTGCAGCGCACGCAGGACCCTCTGAGCATCCTTTTCGTTATCGATCGACGAGGCCGATGAGAAGAGCTGGGTCGCTGCCTGCTTGACCTGTGCTACCACCGTGCCGACGGCGCCTGGCTCTGGCTGATGCTCGACGGCACGCTGGATCATGCTCGACAGCCGCCGACAGATGGGCAGCAACAAAGGAGCGTCATCGCCAAGATGCTGGGTCAGTACTGCATCAAGCTTTTCCAGATTCAGCACCAATCGACGAAACAGCGGTAACTGTTCCTTGATCGCGATGTTTTCGCTTAACGCCTGCTCCAGTCGAGGCACCAGCCAACTGATGGCGGCACCACGGGTACGCAGTTTATTGGGGTGGACCTCGACCCAATGCTGTTCACACAGGTACTGCAAGAGGCTGGAACCCGCCAGCAATCCTGCGAAGGACTCGCGCTGATACAGCGCCCAAGTGAGCCAGGCGGCCACCCGCAGATCCTTGGACTGCACACGTAGCAGGTTTTCACTGTTTTCAAGAACTTTCAGCCAGTCGATCTGACCGCTTTCATGCATGGACTGGGCTTTGGCCAGCTCGTTTTCAAGGGCTTCGTATTCACTCGAAAAGCGAACATCCGCGCCCGCAAAACTCTCTTTGGAAATAGAGACTTTGGCGATCTCAAGATAATGAGCAGACAGTTTATTTGAGTAGTTCATCCATGACCTGTTTAAAGCTTTGCCGCAGAACAAATGGCTAGAGCTTTAAAAATATAACCCCTAACCCATAAGTATTAATTTAAGAAAAATCCTAAACTTACGAGAATAATTCCCTTACCGTTTCAATTTTTCCTACAAGCGCACTCCGCGCTAGGACCTTTGTTACCGGCCTTTTCGCTGATGCAGTGCCGTCACGATGCATTGCCACAGATATATACCTCCATTAACCATGCTGTATCAGAAAGTAAAATCGGGGCGAGACAACCTTATTCAGCTAACGGCGCACCGAGAGAGAAATATAATTAGTTCATATTTATCAACAACATAAGAAAATTACTTAGAAACCAAAACACAACCTCCTTTAAAGGTCGCGCCCAACAAGAGGAACACTCGGCTCAAGGTGTAACTCCCTGAAATAGCGGTACAACAGCTTCCAAAAAAATGGAAACTGCTCGGCGATTCATTATGAGAGTGCTGGCTTTGCGTTGTTGTAGCACCGGACATGGGCCATGTTTTTACTTACCCAAAATGGTCCTGATGTGTTGTTTGATCATGGCGTTTGAATGTTGGACGGAGCCCTAGGCCTAAACATCACCGTTCTTAATTGAGGGCAGCTTTTAGGCTCAGAAGTTTCAACTGACTTTACAGACCGGTCTCATATTAGCGTTTGCGCACGCTTTGCCAGGTTGAGCGCCATCTTGCATCCGAGCCAGGCAAGGTGCGGGTCAGGCCTCTCTAAAGCTTAAGGATGAGTCTATGTTCGCGTCAGTCGACACTGCACATTTTGTGCTGTCCATCCCTGCCGTTCGCCACGACTTCAAGGGGCTGGCCTTCAAGGGTTGCGAAGCCATCTGCGAGCTGTATGCGATCCGTATCGAGCTGATTTCGGACAACCCTAGGCTTTGTACGAAAACCCTTGATACTCGGTGATGCTGCGTTGAAAACGGTCTCGTGCGCGAGTCCGATCGGAAGGCTCATTTACACCCCGTAAAGTCGAACGCGACCCCGGCCGTTCCTCGACCGTTTTCGCCTTGCCTGACCTTCGTCTTGAAACTTTCGGACAGAGCCTAATGTCGAGCTGAAAAGCCTACTCAACCAACCGGCGTTCTTGTAGTTCGGCCTGGACGGTGAAGGCATCCACAGCCTGATCAACAATCATCGAAATCGGCGACTGCGGTAAATGCATGACCCGCTATGCCAGCGAGAAACTTGGCCATGAGGCAATCTGATCAGCCGCGCATCGAAAACGCCCTCGGCCTTCCCAGCCAGACCTACAACTTCCATACCAACCAGATCGGCACACCGCAGGAAATGACCGATGTCGGAGGACTCGAGGTGTCGCGCGTACTACAAAGCATGAGGAGAACGTTATCGCAGAATCGGATGGAGCAGAATCTGTGTTTTCAGGGAGGATCACGTTTGGGAAAGAGGACTGAACTATAGAACCTTCAGTAAGACGATCCCGCGGTGGGGCGATTTCCCACGCAAGGTCCGATTGAGTTGATGGGCGGGGATAACCTAAATCGGTATGCGCCGACAACAAACCGTATTCAGCACTTGACCAGATTTGAGCGTTTGAAACGTACTCAATTCTGGACTTAAACGCACTGGATGGTGCTGGATTTGAGTGAAAACCACAGAAACGAAAAAAGGACCCGGAGGTCCTTTTTTCGATCGCAGTAGAAATCAACTGAATTCTACAACGCTATATTTGGAGCGGGAAACGAGACTCGAACTCGCGACCCCGACCTTGGCAAGGTCGTGCTCTACCAACTGAGCTATTCCCGCATCGTCTTGGTGTTGCGCATTCTATAGAAATCCGAATGCGCGTCAAGCCTTTGATTCAAAAATACTTATTTTTTCTCGTTGTCGATTTTCAGATGCGGCCAAGCGGCCCGCAGATACTGCAGCATCGACCACAAGGTTAGCCCCGCCGCTACCAGCAGCAAGGCATAGCCCACCAAGACCCAGAAGCTGAAGTCCGAAGGGTTGGCCAGGAGGATCACCAGCGCCAGCATCTGCGCTGCTGTTTTCCATTTGCCCATATTGGACACTGCCACCTGGGCCCGGGCGCCAAGTTCGGCCATCCATTCGCGCAGTGCCGAAACAACAATCTCGCGGCCGATGATCACGGCTGCCGGCAAGGTCAACCACAGGTTGCCGTGCTCTTGCACCAGCAGCACCAGAGCCACCGCCACCATCAGCTTGTCGGCTACAGGGTCGAGGAACGCGCCAAACGGCGTGCTCTGCTGCAGGCGTCGCGCCAGGTAGCCATCTAACCAGTCAGTGGCAGCCGCGAAGGCAAAGACTGAACTGGCCGCCATGTAGCTCCAGCTATAGGGCAAATAGAACAGCAATATGAAAATCGGGATGAGCAGGACGCGTAGAACGGTGATCAGATTAGGGATATTCATCGGCACAACTGGCTACGAGGTGATTGGGCATTCTACTCGCTGTGCAGGTTTGCATAAATCAACTCTGCGAGCTTTTTACTGATTCCCGGTGCTTTGGCTATCTCGTCGATGCTGGCACGAGACAGTTCTTGCAATCCACCAAAATGTTTAAGAAGGTCCCGCCGACGCTTCGGGCCAACGCCCGCCACCCCTTCCAGGGTCGAGGTACGCCGGGTCTTGCCACGTCGAGCACGGTGACCGGTGATCGCGAAGCGGTGAGCCTCATCGCGGATTTGCTGAATCAGGTGTAACGCCGGTGAGTCGCCTTTGAGGGTGAACTCGTGGGCGGCGTCATTCAGGTACAAGGTCTCGAAACCCGCCTTGCGGGTCGCCCCCTTGGCTACGCCGAGGAGGATAAGGTCCGGTACCGCCAGTTCATTGAGCACGTCGCGAGCCATGGACAACTGCCCCTTGCCGCCATCCACCAGAAGGATATCCGGCAGCTTGCCTTCGCCTTCCTTGAGCTTGCTGAAGCGCCGGGTAAGAGCCTGATGCATGGCCGCATAGTCGTCGCCGGCAGTGACACCTTCAATGTTGTAACGTCGGTAATCGGATTTAAGTGGCCCTTCCGGGCCGAACACCACACAGGAAGCCACAGTCGCCTCGCCGCTGGAATGGCTGATGTCGTAGCACTCCAGGCGCTGCGGTGGCTCGTCCAGGTTCAGAACTTCAGCCAGGGCTTCAAAGCGCGCGGCTACGTGCTGGCGGTTGGCCAAGCGTGCACTCAGAGCCTGTTCGGCATTGGTCACCGCCAGTTGCTGCCAGCGGGCACGGGTGCCACGGACCCGGTGACTGATGGTCAGCTCGCGGCCCCGCAGTTCGTAAATGGCGGCGACCAGCGTCGGAAAGTCTTCGTGCACCACGTTGACGATCAACTCCGCAGGCAGATCGCGCTCAGGACTGCTGACAAAATACTGACCCAGAAAGGCCGACATGACTTGCGCCACGTCTTCCTCGATGCCCACCTGGGGAAAGAAGTTCTTGCTACCCAGCACCCGACCGCCACGCACGCTGATCAGGTGCACGCAGGCGCCACCCGGGTTGACGAAGGCCGCGACCACATCCACATCACCGGTGCCACCTTCCATGCTTTGCTGGTCCTGGACTCGGCGCAGCAGGGAAATCTGGTCCCGCAACTCAGCGGCCTTTTCAAAATCCAGAGTGCCGGCGGCCGCCTCCATGGCACTGGAAAGTTCGTCGGTCAAGGCATTGCTACGACCCTCCAGGAACATGACCGAGTGGCGCACGTCTTCGGCATAGATCTCGGGTTCCACCAGACCGACGCAAGGTGCCTTGCAGCGTTTGATCTGGTACTGCAGGCAGGGCCGCGTGCGGTTTTTGTAATAGCTGTCCTCGCACTGGCGAACCATGAAGGTCTTCTGCAACAGGCTGAGGCTTTCACGAATGGCACCGGCACTGGGGTATGGCCCAAAATACTTGCCCTTGTGCTTCTTCGCCCCGCGATGGATGCTGAAACGCGGAAAATCGCCATCCGAAAGAAACACATAGGGATAGGACTTATCGTCGCGCAAGAGAATGTTGTAGGGCGGCCGCCACTCCTTGATCAGCGTCTGCTCCAGCAGCAGCGCTTCGGTCTCGTTGGCGGTAATGGTGGTTTCGATCTGCGCGATACGCGCCACCAGGGCTGCGGTCTTCGGTGCCTGGCCGGTCTTGCGGAAATAGCTGGACAGCCGGTTTTTCAGATTCTTGGCTTTGCCCACGTAAAGCAGGCGTGCATCGCTGTCGAACATGCGATACACGCCGGGACGGCCACTGCAGGTAGAAAGAAAAGCACTGGGATCAAACAGGTCAGTCATTTCAGAGGCTGGCATCAACCATGCCATGACGAACCGCCAGCAGCGTCAACTCGACATCACTACTGATCGACAGCTTCTCGAAAATACGATAGCGGTAGGTGTTCACGGTTTTCGGCGACAGGCACAACTTGTCGGAGATGATCTGCACCTTCTGGCAACCGACAATCATCAGCGCAATCTGAATTTCCCGCTCCGACAAGGCATCGAACGGGGAATCACTGGAAGGCTGGAACGATTTGAACACCAGTTGCTGAGCAATCTGCGGGCTGATGTAGCGCTGACCAGCAAAAACCAGGCGAATGGCCTGAACCATTTCATTGAGGCCCGCGCCCTTGGTCAGGTAGCCCGCCGCACCGGCCTGCAGCAACCGCGTCGGAAAAGGATCTTCCTCGCAGACAGTCACCGCCACGACCTTGATATCCGGATGACTGCGCAGCAATTTGCGCGTGGCCTCAAGGCCGCCGATCCCGGGCATCTTTACGTCCATCAGGACCACATCGGGCTTCAACTCCCGAGCCTTGAGCAGGGATTCTTCCCCTGACTCCGCCTGCCCGACTACTTGCAGGCCATCGATGTCAGCCAACATTCGTGTAATGCCCGTACGAACGAGATCATGGTCATCGACTACTAGCACCCTAATCAAGCAGACACCTCGCGATTTGGTCTTTATAGGTTGCCGGATACCTTAGCAAAAAGCGACGTACAAACCTAATCACAAGCGCTATATAAAAAACATCGGCAAGCGATAAGAGACGCCGCCAACCAGAAGCAAGAAAACGCTCTGGCTTCAGGGCTCGGCGATCAGGGGCTTTTTGCGCAGACTCTGGATCTACGACAACTCGCCAGGGTCCTGGTCAGACGAAAGATTGCCCTCTGATCGTCCTTGAACAGTACCCTCCAGCAATTTGAACGGTTTTGAACTATGCCCGGTATCCGCATTGCCGCACAAGCCAAGCCAGGCGCGAACTTCAAGGTAAATCGGTTCAACACTTTTCCCACTGGCAGAGGCTCGATCCCGCGCATACCTTCCCACCTCTGGCGGGCTGCAAGAACAGCAAATGGGATTGAACCCACAAGGTTGCGCTCAATTGCCGCAGGAGCCTTCCAGAGGATCTGAGGCGCATGAGCATTCCATCCGCAAAAAGCACTCCTCCTCACCCACCACCTTCAACCCCACCCGCTCGTATAGACGCTGTGCCGGGTTGCCTTTGAACACTGTCAGACGCAACAAGCCCCGCCGCTCCGAGCGGGCCTTTTCCATCACCTGCAACAGCGTCCAGGCTCCGGCTCCCTGCCCCCGCCACGCCTCCAGTACGTGCAACTCACGGATATAGACGGCGCGCAGGTCCCTGCTCAGGCTGACAAACCCCAAAACCTCGGCTCCCGAGCAAATCAAAAGATTCTCGCGACCGCCCCACGCCACATCAAACGCCTCGTCAAGCCACAACAGATCATTGCGAATGTAGTAGCGCAGCATCGTGGAACGCGTCAGATCCCGGGCGAAGGCCAAATCCGCCTCAGCCGCCGGACGCAATTGAAAGGCGCTCATCAACCCGCAACCGCCCGCGCTTCGACCCGCCATTGCCCTCCATCGCGCCGGGCGATCAGCAGCGCTTCGCCGACACCTTCCACAGCACCCAGCAATTGTCCCTGGGCGCCCCAGATTGCGCTGCGCCCGGCACAGGACCAGCCGCCGCTGGGGCCGCCATGGTTGGCCATCAGCACCAGAATCCCGTGGTCCCGGGCATATCCTTGCAACAGAGCACTGTCGACGGCATACCCGCCTTCACTGATCAACACCCCGGCGGCGTAGATGCCGGCGCCAGCGTCCACCGCAGCCTGCACATGGCTGGCATGACAGAAATCCGCGCATACCGCCAAGGCCAGGACCTCATTCCCCAACTGCAACGGCACACCACCGCTACCCGGAGCAAAAAACCGCTCCTCTCCAGGGTGCAGATGCTGCTTGCTATAAACCGCCAGCGAGCCGTCCGCCCCCAGCACCAGTGCGCCAATCAGCACCGGTCCATCGACGGACAAGCGAATCGGCATGCCCACCACCGTCGTCAGCTTCAACTCGCGGGCCAGATTGCGCAGTGGCTGCAGCCGCGGGGAGTCGGGCGGCAGCGCCAGTTCAGCGACCAACTGCGGTTCATAACCAGTCAGGGACAGCTCAGGAAACACCAGCAACTGCACCCCCTGCTGCGCTGCCAACCCCATCAAATGCTGATGTCGGGCCAGATTCGCCGACAAGTCTCCAGCAATGGACACCGATTGGGCGGCAGCGAGGGTCAGCACGGTCATGAACGTTCCTTGGCGAGACAACGAGAGGCAGCGGCGAGTGTGGCATAAATCCTCTCACGGCTTAATCCATGGCTCATTGCATCAGCTTCCATAGAAATTACTGATTGAATCGCGGCCCCGGCCTCTAGTAAGCTCGCCCCACTTCACGGAGAAACTCATGTTGTCCCAGACCCTTTCCCTGCATCGCCACACCGCCAGCGCACTGCGTTCGGTTGCGGCTGCTCGGGTCGACGGCACCAGCGCTCCGGCGAGCTTTTATTTTGGGTATTGGTTTAGCCACTGGCGCGCCTGATACCCAACCGGCGCCCACTTTAACGGGTCGCCTACCAGAGAATTCTCAACCCCCGGTCGGCCTCCCGACCGGGGGTTTTGTTTTTTCAGGCCCAACGTTTTTAACCACGACTTTCAGCAACACACCGAACTTACCGAGGATTTGCCCCATGAACTACGCCACCTATTACCGCTACGACATGTTCTCCACCTGGCGATTTAGCAGCCTCCGCTCGGGACAGCCTGCCGCCTCCGATCGGTCACCTTCCGGTGGCAATTGCACACTTGTGGCCAGTACGGCCAATTGTCGAACACCCCAGTAGGGCCGCGCGCGGGACATCACCCGCCGCCCGCCCAGGAAGACCGAACATGAACTCGTCCGTATCCGCTCTGCCCCTGTCCGCCCAAGTCAGCGCCAACGAAACCCTGACCCAGCGCCTGCCCAGCTCTCTGGAGCTCAAGCAGCAATTGCCCCTGTCACTGGCCCTGAGCCAGCAGGTCGCCAACCACCGCCTGGCGATACGCGCCATTCTCGAAGGACAAGACCACCGCCTGCTGGTAGTCGTCGGTCCCTGCTCCATCCATGACCCGCAATCAGCCCTGGAATACGCCGCCAACCTGGCCCGCCTGGCCGAAGAGGTGAGCGACCAGATGCTCCTGGTGATGCGTGCCTACGTCGAAAAGCCCCGCACCACCGTGGGCTGGAAAGGCCTGGCCTACGACCCGGACCTGGATGGCAGCGACGACATGGCCGGCGGCCTGACCCTGTCCCGGGAGCTGATGCGCGAAATGCTGCGCCTGGGCCTGCCGATTGCCACCGAATTGCTGCAGCCCATGGCCGCCGGCTACTTCGACGACCTGTTGAGCTGGGTCGCCATTGGCGCCCGCACCACCGAATCGCAGATCCACCGCGAGATGGCCAGCGGCCTGGAGATGCCCGTAGGCTTCAAGAACGGCACCGACGGCGGCGTCGCCATCGCCTGTGATGCCATGCGTTCGGCTGCCCACCCCCACCGCCATTTCGGCGTCGACAGCCAGGGCCATCCGGCGATCATCCAGACTCCGGGCAACCCCAACACTCATCTGGTATTGCGCGGCGGCCACAGCGGCTCGAACTACGACCGCCAAAGCGTGGCCCAGGTCCAGCGCGACCTGCACAAGCTGAAGATACCGGCGCGGATCATGGTGGACTGCAGCCACGCCAACAGCGGCAAGGACCCACTGCGCCAACCGGCCGTATTCAACGACGTACTGGAGCAACGCCTGCAGGGCGACACTTCGCTGATGGGGGTGATGCTGGAAAGCCACCTGTTCGAAGGCTGCCAGCCACTGAGCGGCCAGCTGCGCTACGGCGTCTCGGTGACCGACGGCTGCCTGGGCTGGAGCGCGACCGAGCAATTGCTGCGCAATGCCGCGCAACAACTGCAGCACGCACACAAGGTCGCTGCCGTCCCCGCCTGACTGCCCCTGCTGCAGGCACTGGCTTGCCAGCGAAGACGTCCCCAAGAGCAGCGACTTCTTCGCCAGCAAGCCGGCTTCTGTAACACCTGCCGCGCCCGCAGGAGCGTGGCAGCCCGCGAAGGCGCCAGACGGCAACGCCTTGAAGGAACTTTGAGAAGAAATAGCCACCTGAATCCGGTAGGCTCTCAACTTTCTTGAAAGGAGCAACATCCATGGCCAAAGCCACTGCCCGTCACATCCTGGTTGCCAGCGAAGCCAAGTGCAACGAACTCAAAGCCGAGATCGAAGCCGGCGCCGACTTCGCCGAAGTCGCGAAAAAGAACTCCACCTGCCCGTCCAGCCGTGACGGCGGCAACCTGGGCTCCTTCGGCCCGGGCCAGATGGTCAAGGAATTCGATACCGTGGTGTTCAGCGCTCCCGTGAACGTCGTGCAAGGTCCGGTGAAAACCCAGTTCGGTTACCACCTGCTGGAAGTCACCAGCCGCCAGGACTGATCCCCTCGCGACTGCGTCTGCTCAACGGCCCGCCTCCTGGTGGGCCGTTGTGTTTGTGAAAGCGGCTGGCCAGTCACGCGCCGCTAGCGTACAAATCGTGGTCATCGATCACCCGGCTCGTAAGGCTGACAATGCGACTGCTTTTCCCCACCGTGCTTTTCACCGTCCTGTTGCTGGGGGCCACGGGTGCCCAGGCGGCCCCGCAACACGCCATGACCGTCTACGGCGAACCAGCCAAGTACCCCCAGGGCTTCAGCCACTTCGACTACGTCAATCCCCTGGCCCCCAAAGGCGGGACCCTGCGCCGCTCGGCCATCGAGATCGGGCGCTTCGACCACGTTCTGCCTTATATAGACAAAGGCATCGGCGTGTCCCAGCTCGACGGCCTGGTCTATTCGCCCCTGGCCCTGCGCTCCCTGGATGAGCCCTACACCGTCTACGGTCTGGTGGCCGAAAAGATGGAGCGCGCTGAAGACGGCCTGTGGCTGCGTTTCTACCTCAACCCCAAGGCGCGCTTTGCCGACGGCACCGCGATCACCGCCGAGGACGTGCGCTACAGCTATGACCTGCTGATGACCCAGGGCAGCATGCGCTACCGCACCCAGTTCGAAGACGTCAAAGGCGTCACCGTGGAATCGCCACGAGTGGTGCGCTTCGACTTCAAAAGCAATGAAAACCGCACCCTGCCCCTGGATATCGCGACCCTGCCGGTGTTCCCCGAACACTGGTGGAAGAGTCGCGACTTCGCGGGTGGCGGCGGTTACGAAGCCCCCCTGGGCAGTGGCCCCTATCGCGTGGCCAAAGTGGATTCGGGCAACAGCATCACCTTCGCCCGCAACCCCGACTGGTGGGGCAAGGACCTGCCGGTCAGCCGCGGCTTGTACAACTTCGATCATTTCAGCGTCGAGTACTTCGGCGACATCGATGTCGCCCGCCAGGTGCTGCGCGGCGGCGCCTACGACTACAACCGCGAGTTCTCCGCCACCGGCTATTCCATCGGCTACGACAGTCCGGCCCTGAACGACGGCCGCCTGCAAAAGGCCCACCTGGCTCAGTCGGCGCCGCAACCGGCCCAGGGCTATGTGTTCAATCTCGACCGGCCGGTGTTCCAGGACCGCCGGGTGCGCCAGGCCCTGGCCCTGCTCTGGGACTTCGAATGGAGCAACCGGCAGATGATGCGCAACCTCTACATCCGCCAGCAGAGCTTCTTCTCCAACACGCCCCTGGCCGCCCGCAGCCTGCCGGACGCCGAGGAGCTGAAGATCCTCGAACCCCTGCGCGGACAGATCCCCGACGAAGTCTTCACCCAGGTTTTCCAAGCGCCAAAAACCGACGGCAGCGGCGTGATCCGCGACAAGCAACTGCAAGCCCTGGCCCTGCTGGAACAGGCCGGCTGGAAAGCCGAAGGCGACAAACTGGTCAACGCCGAAGGCGAGCCCCTGAGTTTCACCTTCCTCATCACCCAAGGTTCCATCGAGCGCCTGCTGCTGCCCTACAAGCGCAACCTGGCGCAGATCGGCATCAGCCTGAACATCCGCCGCATCGACTCCTCGCAGTACGTCAACCGCCTGATGGCCCGGGACTACGACATGATCGTCACCGGCTACCCGGTGACCACTTCGCCGGGCATGGAGCTGTACAACTACTTCGGTTCGGCGGCGGCCAACGATCCGGGCTCCAACAACTACATGGTGCTCAAGAACCCGGCAGTGGACCGCCTGCTCAACGGCCTGGTGAAGGCCACCAGCCAGCCGGAGATGCTGCGCTACGCCCACGCCCTGGACCGGGTGCTGCAGTGGAACTACTACTGGATCGCCAACTACTACCCGCCCGGCACCTCCACGGTGTGGTGGAACCGCTTCGGCATCCCCAAGGTGCCGGCAAGCAACGACGAAGCCATCGAAAGCTGGTGGGAAGTCAGCAGCACCGCGCTGACCAATGAACAAATGGCCGCCGAGCTGATCCGCCGTGGCAAACCCGGAGGACGCCACTGATGCTGGCCTACATTCTGCGGCGCCTGCTGCTGATCATTCCGACCCTGCTGATCATCCTCCTGGTCAACTTCGTCATCGTCCAGGCGGCCCCCGGCGGCCCGGTGGAACAGGCCATCGCCCGCCTGCAAGGCATTGGTGGTGGCGGCAGCGTCGGCGGCTCCGCCGATGCCATGAGCAGCAGCGGCTCCCGGGCCAGCCGCGGGCTCGATCCCAAGCTGATCCAGGACATCGAAAAACAGTACGGCTTCGACAAGCCGGCCCATGAACGCCTGTGGCTGATGCTCAAGAACTACGCCCAACTGGACTTCGGCAAGAGCTTCTTCCGCGGCGCCACGGTCACCGACCTGATCCTGGAGAAAATGCCGGTGACCATTTCCCTCGGTCTCTGGGCGACCTTGATCACCTACCTGGTGTCGATCCCCCTGGGGATTCGCAAGGCCGTGCACCACGGCAGCCATTTCGACATCTGGAGCAGCACCGCGATCATCATCGGCTACGCCATGCCGGCCTTTCTGTTCGCCATGTTCCTGATCGTGCTGTTCGCTGGCGGCACCTCGCTGAACTGGTTCCCGGTACGCGGCCTGGTCTCGGACAACTTCGAACAGCTAAGTACCCTGGGCAAGATCGCCGACTACTTCTGGCACCTGGTATTGCCGGTCAGCTCCCTGGTGATCGGTGGCTTCGCCACCCTGACCATCCTCACCAAGAACTCCTTCCTCAACGAGATCACCCGCCAGTACGTGGTCACCGCCCGGGCCAAGGGCCTGA
Organism: Pseudomonas sp. B21-059; assembly: GCF_026016285.1. Classification (NCBI taxonomy): domain Bacteria; kingdom Pseudomonadati; phylum Pseudomonadota; class Gammaproteobacteria; order Pseudomonadales; family Pseudomonadaceae; genus Pseudomonas; species Pseudomonas sp. B21-059. The sequence goes on from NZ_CP087201.1 coordinate 4,096,195, forward strand.
GCGAGCGCCGCGTGCTCTATGGCCACGTGTTCCGCAACGCCATGCTGCTGGTGGTCTCGGGGATTCCCCAGGCCTTTATCAGCGTGTTTTTCGCCGGTTCCTTGCTGATCGAGGTGATCTTCTCCCTCGACGGCCTGGGGCGCATGAGCTACGAGGCGGCGGTGTCCCGGGATTATCCGGTGGTGTTCGGTTCGCTGTTCATCTTCACCCTGTTTGGCCTCCTGATAAAACTCATCGGCGACCTGTGCTACACCCTGGTCGACCCGCGTATCGACTTCGCCGCGAGGAATGCCTGATGCTCAAGCTTTCTCCCGTCGCCCGTCGACGCTTGGACCGCTTCAAGAAAAACCGCCGCGGCTGGTGGTCGCTGTGGCTGTTCATCGGCCTGTTCATCCTGACCCTGGGCGGCGAGCTGATCGCCAACGACAAACCCCTGGTGGTCAGTTACCAGGGCTCGCTGTACTTCCCGGTGTTCAAGCGCTACACCGAGCAGGAATTCGGCGGCCAACTGCCGTTCCAGGCCGACTATCGCAGCGATTACGTGCAGCAGCTGATCCGCAAGGACGGTGGCTGGCTGCTGTTCCCGCCGATCCCCTTCAGCGAAGACACGCCCAACTACGACCTGACCCAGCCGGCCCCCAGCCCACCGAGCCAGGTCAACTGGCTGGGCACCGACGACCAGGCCCGGGATGTGGCCGCGCGGGTGATCTACGGCGCCCGGGTATCGATCCTGTTCGCCCTGGCGCTGACCGCCATCAGCGCCCTGATCGGCATCGCCGCCGGCGCCCTGCAAGGCTATTACGGCGGCTGGGTCGACCTCTTGGGCCAGCGCCTGCTGGAAGTCTGGTCCGGGCTGCCGGTGCTCTACCTGCTGATCATCCTCTCGGGCTTCGTCGAGCCGAACTTCTGGTGGCTGCTGGGAATCATGGCGCTGTTTTCCTGGCTGGCTCTGGTGGACGTGGTGCGCGCCGAGTTCCTCCGTGGGCGCAACCTGGAATACGTCAAGGCCGCCCGGGCCCTGGGCCTGAGCGACCGCAAGGTGATCCTGCGGCACATCCTGCCCAATGCCATGAACGCCACCCTGAGCTACCTGCCGTTCATCCTCACCGGCGCCATCTCGACCCTCACCGCCCTGGACTTCCTCGGCTTCGGCATGCCTGCGGGCAGCGCTTCCCTGGGCGAACTGATCGGCCAGGGCAAGCAGAACCTGCAGGCGCCATGGCTGGGGCTGACGGCGTTTTTCACCCTGGCGCTGATCCTTTCGCTGCTGGTGTTTATCGGCGAAGCGTTGCGCGATGCCTTTGATCCACGATCTTGAAGCGGACTGTAGAAATGCCTGACAACCTTATCGAAATCCGCCAGCTCAAGGTCACCTTCGGCGAGCAGACCGTGGTCCGCGACCTGAGCCTGGACATCCGCCCCGGCGAATGCCTGGCCCTGGTGGGCGAGTCCGGCTCGGGCAAGTCGGTGACCGCCCACTCGATCCTGCAACTGCTGCCGCAGACCGGCTGTAGCAGCTCCGGCAGCGTGCGCTACCGCGGCCAGGAGCTGATGGGCTGCGATCCGGCAACCCTGCAAAAACTGCGGGGCAACCGCATCGCCATGATCTTCCAAGAGCCCATGACCTCCCTCAACCCGCTGCACAGCGTGGAGAAGCAGATCGGCGAAACCCTGCTCCTGCACCGGGGACTGGGGGGCAAGGAGGCCCAGGCGCGAATTCTCGAACTGCTGGAACTGGTGGGCATCCAGAAACCCAAGGAGCGACTCAAGGCCTACCCGCACCAGCTTTCCGGCGGCCAGCGCCAGCGGGTGATGATCGCCATGGCCCTGGCCTGCGAGCCGGAGCTGCTGATTGCCGACGAACCCACCACAGCCCTGGACGTGACCGTGCAGCGCAAGATCCTGCTGCTGCTCAAATCCCTGCAACAGCGCCTGGGCATGTCTCTGTTGCTGATCAGCCACGACCTCAACCTGGTGCGGCGCATCGCCCAGCGGGTGTGCGTGATGAAGGCTGGAGAGATCGTCGAGCAGGCCGACTGCGACACCCTGTTCAACGCCCCACAACACCCCTACAGCTGCGAACTGCTGCACGCCGAGCCCGAGGGCCGACCGTTGTGCCGCGACAGCCGCGAAACCGTGCTGGAAGTGAACAATCTCAGCGTTGACTTCCAGATAGGCGGCGGCCTGTTCCGGCGCAAGGAATACCTGCGGGCAGTGGACGACATCAGCCTCAGCGTGGAGCAAGGCAAGACCCTGGGCATCGTCGGCGAGTCCGGCTCGGGCAAGTCCACCCTGGGCCAGGCGATCCTGCGGCTGCTGGATTCCCAAGGCAGCATCCGCTTCCAGGGCCAGGCCCTGGATAGCCTCAACCAGAAGCAACTGCGGCCCTGGCGCAAGCAGATGCAGGTGGTGTTCCAGGACCCCTTCGGCAGCCTCAGCCCGCGCATGTCGGTGGCGCAGATCATCAGCGAAGGCCTGGAAGTGCACAGCCAGTACGACGCCCGCCAATGCGACGAACAGGTGATCCGCGCCCTGGAGGAAGTCGGCCTCGACCCCGGCAGCCGCCACCGCTACCCCCACGAGTTCTCCGGCGGCCAACGCCAGCGCATCGCCATTGCCCGGGCCCTGGTGCTCAAACCGGCGCTGATCCTGCTGGACGAACCGACCTCGGCCCTGGACCGCACCGTGCAGAAACAGGTGGTGGCCCTGCTGCGCCAGTTGCAGGAAAAGTACGGCCTGACCTACCTGTTCATCAGCCATGATTTGGCGGTGGTGCGGGCCCTGGCCCACGACATGATCGTGATCAAGGACGGCCAGGTGGTGGAGCGCGGCGCCAGCCATGAAGTATTCGCCAACCCGCAACACCCCTACACCCAGGAACTGCTGGCCGCCGCCCACCCCGGCTGACCCAAGGGCCCCTTCGCCGGCAAGCCGGCTCCTACACGGGCGAACACATTCACCGCCACCGTAGGAGCTGGCTTGCCAGCGAAGACGTCCGCAAGACCACCACACCGCCCGAGGCCCCCTTCGCCGGCAAGCCGGTTCCTACAAATCGGGCATAATCCCTGCGCCCATTTTCAGGATGCCGCCATGAACGACAGCGAAAGCCTCAAGGATTACCAGCGTGTGCGCCAACTGGCGATCCGTTCGCTGTTCGAGATCATCGAGCAGTCCAGCGAAGGCACGGTGATCGTCGATCGCGACGCCAATATCGTCTGGATGAACGAGCGCTACGCCCGGCGCTTCGGCCTGGAATCGGCGGCCTTCGCCATCGGCAAGCCCTGCGAAAGCGTGATCCCCGGCAGCCTGCTGCGGGAAGTGGTACGCACCGGCCGCCCGATCCTGCTGGACATGCAGGACACCCCCAAGGAACCGCTGGTGGTGATGCGCCTGCCGATCCACGACGCCGCCGGCACAGTGATCGGCGCCATCGGCTTTGCCCTGTTCGACGAATTGCGCAGCCTGTCGCCGATGCTCAAGCGCTACCTGAGCATGCAGGAAGAATTGGCCTCCACCCGCTCTCTGTTGCGGGCCCGGCAGACCAAGTACAACTTCGCCCATTTCATCGGCACCAGCGCCGCCAGCCTGGAAGTCAAACGCCGGGCCCGACGCAGCGCCAGCGCCGAATCCCCGGTACTGCTGCAAGGCGAGACCGGCACCGGCAAGGAACTGCTGGCCCAGGCCATTCATGCCGCGTCGCCCCGAGCCCACAAGCCCTTTGTCAGCATCAACAGCGCGGCGATTCCCGAGGCGCTGCTGGAGGCGGAGTTCTTCGGCACCGCCCCTGGGGCCTTCACCGGCGCCGACCGCAAGGGCCGCGCCGGCAAGTTGCAGATCGCCCAGGGCGGCACCCTGTTCCTCGATGAAATCGGCGACATGCCCCTGCCCCTGCAAAGCAAGTTGCTGCGAGTGCTGCAGGAAAAAGAGTTCGAGCCGGTGGGCTCCAACGAAGTGATTCATAGCGATGTGCGGGTGATCGCCGCCACCTCCTCCGACCTGGAAGCGGCGATCAAGCGCGGCGAGTTCCGGGCCGACCTGTACTACCGGCTCAACGTGCTGCCCATCCAGGTGCCGGCCCTGCGCGAACGCCTGGACGATCTGCCGGCCCTGAGCGAAGGGATTCTCGAAGAGCTGCGCAGCCAGCATGAACTGGATCGCGAAGCCCTGGCCCTGCTGGCGCAACATGCCTGGCCGGGGAATATCCGCGAACTGCGCAACGTGCTGGAGCGCGCGGCGCTGCTCAGCGACGACCTGATACTCAATGCTGCGGACATTCGCGCGGCGATTGGCAGCTTCAGCCCGGTGCAACGCAATGCGGCCCCGGTGCCGGCCGAGTCGCCGAACCAGGACACCTTCGCCGCCGCCCGGGAGCGATTCGATCGGCAATTGATCAGCACCACCCTGGCGCAATGCGCCGGCAAGGTGGATGAAGCGGCCCGACGCCTGGGGCTGGGGCGCTCGACGCTGTACAAGAAGATGGCGGCGCTGGGAATCGCCGAGTCTCAATAACGAGACATAAATCCCGGTTTAGAGATAGCTGCTTTTGTCGCGAGGGGTTTACTCCCACTGGGCCGGACAGTGCCCCCAAACCCTTTGATTGCGGTCTTTCTGATACAACCCGACGGCCAGCCTGGGGAGTGCCGCGCACTCCAGCGGGAGCCTGCACTTTCGACTCACTGTCTCTATTTGGAGAATAAAATCTGGACAACACTCAAAAAAATAAAAAATACTCATATATCTCAATGACTTATCCATTTGGCACAGTTCTCGCTATAACGCTCTCCACACGCAACACCCGACAAAAATAACAATCCTGGAGAGACACACCATGAGTGTGATCATTGCCTTGGCAGCCCTGGCGCTGCTGATGCTGGCTGCCTACCGTGGCTACAGCGTTATCCTCTTTGCCCCCATCGCCGCCCTCGGCGCGGTGCTGCTCACCGATCCCTCTGCCGTGGCGCCCGCCTTTACCGGGGTGTTCATGGAGAAGATGGTCGGCTTCATCAAACTGTATTTCCCGGTATTCCTGCTGGGCGCGGTGTTCGGCAAGCTGATCGAGCTGTCGGGCTTTTCCCGCTCCATCGTCGCCGCCGCGATCCGCCTGCTGGGCACCCGCCAGGCGATACTGGTGATCGTTTTGGTCTGCGCCCTGCTGACCTACGGCGGGGTTTCGCTGTTCGTGGTGGTGTTCGCGGTCTACCCGTTCGCCGCCGAGATGTTCCGCCAGAGCAATATCCCCAAGCGCCTGATCCCGGCCACCATCGCCTTGGGTGCATTCTCCTTCACCATGGATGCGCTACCCGGCACCCCGCAGATCCAGAACATCATCCCCAGCACCTTCTTCAACACCACCGCCTGGGCCGCGCCCTGGCTGGGAGTGATCGGTACCATTTTCGTGTTCTGCGCCGGCATGCTGTTCCTCCAGCGCCAGCGCAACAAGGCGCAGAAGGCCGGTGAAGGCTACGGCACCGAGCTGCGCAACGAGCCGGAAACCGCCGAAGACCTGAAGCTACCCAACCCCTGGCTGGCGCTGTCGCCGCTGCTGCTGGTGGGCATCATGAACCTGCTGTTCACCCACTGGATTCCCCAGTGGTACGGCAAGACCCACAGCCTCAGCCTGCCGGGCATGGCGGCGCCGGTCACCAGTGAAATCGCCAAGCTGACCGCCATCTGGGCGGTGCAGGCTGCGTTGCTGGTGGGCATTGTGATGGTGCTGGTGTGCGGCTACTCGGCGATTCGCAGCAAGCTCGCCGAAGGCAGCAAAAGCGCGGTCAGCGGCGCCTTGCTGGCCGCCATGAACACCGCCTCTGAATACGGTTTCGGTGCGGTAATCGCCTCCCTGCCAGGGTTTCTGGTGCTGGCGGACTGGCTGAAAAACATTCCCAACCCACTGGTCAACGAAGCCATTACCGTGACCCTGCTGGCGGGCATCACCGGCTCGGCCTCGGGAGGCATGAGCATCGCCCTGGCGGCCATGTCCGAAAGCTTCATCAGCGCCGCCCATGCCGCCAACATCCCCCTGGAAGTGCTGCATCGGGTGGCCTCCATGGCCAGCGGCGGCATGGACACCCTGCCCCACAACGGCGCGGTGATCACCCTGCTGGCAGTCACCGGGCTGACCCACCGCGAAGCCTACAAGGACATTTTCTGCATCACCCTGATCAAGACCCTGGCGGTCTTCGTCGTCATCGCCACTTTCTACGCCACCGGCATTGTGTGAGGTATTCATGACCACTCTTTCTGGCAAGACCGCCCTGGTCACCGGCTCCACCAGCGGCATTGGCCTGGGCATCGCCCTGGTCCTGGCCAAGGCCGGGGCCAAGCTGATTCTCAACGGCTTTGGCGATGCCTCGAAGGCCATCGCCGAGGTCGCACAAGTCGGCGGCCAGGTCGGCCATCACCCGGCGGACGTCAGCGACCCGGCACAGATCGCCGAACTGTTCGCCTACGCCGAACGGGAGTTTGGCGGCGTCGATATCCTGGTGAACAACGCCGGCATCCAGCACGTGGCGGCGGTGGAGGAATTCCCCGTGGAGCGCTGGGATTCGATCATCGCCATCAACCTGTCCTCAGTGTTCCACAGCACCCGCCTGGGGCTGCCGGGGATGCGTGCCAAGGGCTGGGGACGGATCGTCAATATCGCCTCGGTGCACGGCCAGGTGGGTTCGGTGGGCAAGGCCGCCTACGTCGCGGCCAAGCACGGGGTGATCGGCCTGACCAAGGTGGTGGGCCTGGAAACCGCCACCAGCAACGTCACCTGCAACGCCATCTGCCCCGGCTGGGTGCTGACCCCGCTGGTGCAGAAGCAGATCGACGACCGGGTAGCGGCCGGGGCTGACCCGCAACAGGCCCAGCATGATCTGCTGGCGGAAAAGCAGCCGTCCCTGGAATTCGTCACCCCGTCGCAACTGGGCGAGCTGGTGCTATTTTTGTGCAGCGAAGCCGGCGCCCAGGTGCGTGGCGCAGCGTGGAATATCGATGGCGGGTGGTTGGCGCAATAACCCCACGCCCTGCATCCGGCATTAAAATCGGTTTGCGTGCAATTCAAGAAAAATAAGAGGCATCCCATGTCCGAAATACTCTGGCAACCCAGCGCCGAGCGTATCAGCAAGACCCGTATGGAAGCCTTCCGGCGCCTGGTCAACCACCGTCACGACCTCAACCTGGCCGACTTTCCCGCCCTGCACCAGTGGAGCATCGACCAGCGAGAAAGCTTCTGGCAGGCCATCGTCGACTTCTTCGAGGTCAGCTTTCACCAGCCCGCTGAATCTGTGCTGCGCGAAGGCCCGCAAATGCCCAGCGCCCAATGGTTTCCAGGGGCCACGCTGAACTTCGCCGAGCACCTGCTCAAGCGCCGGGACGACGCCGTGGCGGTGGTGGCAATTAACGAGAACGGCCAGCGCGAACCACTGACCTACGCCGAACTGGCGGCCCAGGTCGCCGGCCTGCAGCGCAGCCTGCGGGCTGCCGGGGTCGGCCTCGGCGACCGAGTTGCCGCCTGCATGCCCAACACCTGGCAGACCCTGGTGGGCATGCTGGCCAGCACCAGCCTCGGCGCGGTGTGGTCCAGCTGTTCGCCGGATTTCGGCACCCAGGGGGTGATCGACCGTTTTGGCCAGATCGAACCCAAGGTGCTGATCACCTGCGCCGGCTATCGCTACGCCGGCAAGGACATCGACCAGACCGCCAAGGTCAACGAGATCCTTGAGCGCCTGCCGTCCCTGGAGCAGTTGCTCATCGTGCCCTACGCCCGTCCGCAGACGCGGGTCGAGGACTACCGTACCCAGGCCCGGATCAGCCTCTGGGACAACTTCTATCAGCCCGGCGGCGAACCCGAATTCGTCCCGGTGCCCTTCGCCCATCCGCTGTACATCCTCTATTCCAGCGGCACCACCGGGGTGCCCAAGTGCATCGTCCACGGCGCTGGCGGGGTCTTGCTGCAGCACCTCAAGGAACACGGCCTGCACGCTGATCTCGGGCCCGGCGAGCGATTGTTCTACTACACCACCTGCGGCTGGATGATGTGGAACTGGCTGGTCTCGGCCCTGGCCACCGGCGCCAGCCTGGTGCTCTACGACGGATCGCCCTTCCATCCCACCAACGAGCGCCTGATCGACCTGATCGATAGCGAAGGCATCAGCGTCTTCGGCACCAGCCCCAAGTACCTGGCCGCCCTGGAAAAGGCCGGCAGCCGACCGCGCCTCAGCCACCGCCTGGACAGCCTCAAGACCCTACTCTGCACCGGCTCGCCGCTGTCGCCACAGAGCTACGACTACGTGTACCGCGAGATCAAAAGCGACCTGTGCCTGGCCTCGATGTCCGGCGGCACCGACATCGTCGCCTGCTTCCTCGCCGGCAACCCGATCCAGCCGGTGCGCCGAGGCGAGATGCAGGGCAAGAGCCTGGGCATGGCCATCGAAGTGTGGAACGACCAGGGCCAGCCGGTGACCGGCGAAAAAGGCGAACTGGTGTGCACCCGGCACTTTCCGAGCATTCCGGTGAGCCTGTGGCACGACCCGGACCAGAGCAAGCTCAAGGCCTCGTACTTCAGCCTGTTTCCCGGGGTCTGGGCCCAGGGCGACTACGCCGAACAGCTGCCCCATGGCGGCTGGCTGATTCACGGACGCTCGGATGCGGTGCTCAACCCGGGTGGAGTGCGGATTGGCACCGCGGAAATCTACCGCCAGGTGGAGAAACTGGAACAGGTGCTGGAAAGCCTGGCCATCGGCCAGAGCTGGGAACATGACGTGCGGGTGGTGCTGTTCGTACGCCTGCAGGATGGCGTGGTGCTCGATGAGCCGTTGCAGGAGCGGATTCGCCAGGTGATCCGCAGCAACACCACGCCGCGCCATGTGCCGGCGAAGATCCTCGCAGTGACCGACATTCCCCGGACCATCAGCGGCAAGATCGTGGAGTTGGCGGTGCGCAATGTGGTGCATGGCCTGCCGGTGAAGAATACCGACGCCCTGGCCAACCCCGAAGCCCTGGAGCAGTTCCGCGACCGCGAGGAATTGCGCCACTGACGACGGCCAACCACCGCCGGCGCAGCCCTTCGCGACGCAGGACCTGTAGCCGCTGCCGAGCCCGCGAGGCTGCGCAAAGGGCCGCAGGACCTTCAGCGATCTCAAGAGCAGCGCTTCCTGCGACGCAGTGCCGCCCAGAGCGTTCGCAGCCTGCGGCAGCGGCTACAGAGACCGTTCAGCCCCTCTAGACTGGTCATCTGCCGCAAAAGCAGGTGAAAATAACCCCGCCAGAAACACCTACAATCCATCCGTTTGAATATGCACGGCATGTCCATGCGACTTTTCCAGTACGCGAGCCATGACCTTGCCGCGTAACACCGCTGCGCCCAGGACACACCCGAGATGAATGCCCCCCACTCCGGCAGCGAAGCCGCCCACCTGATAGCCCGTCTGGACTGGTCCGCCACGGCCCTCGGTGAATCCGGCCACTGGCCCCAGAGCCTGCGCACCGCCGTGGACATCGTGATCCATTCGCCGATGCCGATGTTGCTGCTGTGGGGCTCCGAGCTGACCCAGATCTACAACGACGGCTTCGCCCTGCTGGCAGGCAACAAGCACCCCCAGGCCTTCGGCCAGCCGGCGCACCTGATCTGGCCAGAGCTGATGGACTTCACCGACCCGGTCTACCGCGCGGTGCTCAACGGCCAGGTGCGCAGCTTCAGCGAGCAGCGCTTCAGCCTGCAACGCAGCGACGGCACTGCACACGACCTGTGGCTGGACCTGACCTACAGCCCGATCCGCGATGAACGCGGCGACGTTGCCGGAATCCTGGTGACCGCCATCGAGACCAACGAGCGCCGGCGCATCGCCCTCGAACTGCAGCAGCGCTCCGACGATAGCCTGCGGGCCCAGCACGAGACCGAGGAGCGCCTGCAACTGGCCCTGGCGGCCACCGATGCGGTGGGCACCTGGGATTGGGACATTGGCGAAGATCGCTTTATCGCCGATACCCATTTTGCCCAGCTGCACAGCGTCGACCCGCAGCTATCCCGACAACTGCCCATCAGTGAGTACCTCAAAGGCGTGCACCCGGAAGACCGGGCCATGGTGGCCCGGAGCATCAAGCACTGCATCACCCAGGGCAGCGAATACGCCGAGGAATACCGCCTGCAACTGGCCGACGGCCAGGTGCGCTGGGTGTTCGCCCGGGGTCGCTGCTACAAGGATCACCACGGCCGGCCGACGCGCTTTCTCGGCGCCGCCCTGGACCTGACCGAACGCAAGCAGATGGAGCAAGCACTGCGCCAGAGCCAGACCGAACTGCAACTGATCATCAACGCCATGCCAGTGCTGATCGGTTATGTCGACCACGAAGAGCGCTTTCGCCTGAACAACAGCGCTTATCTGGACTGGTACGGCCTGACCCCGCAGGAGCTGTACGGCAAGACCATCCGCGAAGTGGTGGGCGACGAGATCTACGCCACCCGCGCCGAGAACATTGCCGCCGCATTGGCGGGCAAGCCTTGCAGCTTCGAAGCCAACTCGCCCCACCGCGACGGCCGCCCGCGCCACGCCCTGATGAAGTACCTGCCCCGCCATGGCGCCGACGGTGCCATCAACGGTTTCTACATTTTCGTCATCGATGAAACCGAGCGCAGACAGACCGAGGAGGCTCTGCGCAACCTCAACGAAACCCTGGAAGAACGGGTCAACCGCCGCACCGAGGCGCTGGCCGCCGTCAACCAGCGCCTGCAAAACGAAATGTTCGAGCGCGAACGCGCCGAGGACGCCCTGCGCCACGCGCAGAAGATGGAGGCTGTGGGCCAGCTCACTGGCGGCATCGCTCACGACTTCAACAACATGCTCACCGGCATCATCGGCAGCCTGGACCTGATGCAGCGCTACATCGACAACGGCCGCAGCGATGAGATCGGTCGTTTCACCGAAGCCGCCATGTCCTCGGCCAAACGTGCCGCGTCCCTGACCCACCGCCTGCTGGCCTTCTCCCGACGCCAGTCCCTGGACCGCCAGCCCCTGGACCCGAACCAGCTGGTGCGCTCGCTGCAGGAGCTGTTCAACCACACCAAGGGCGAACACATCCAGCTGCAGATGCAACTGGCGGACGAGGTGTGGCCGGTAAACACCGATGCCAGCCAGCTGGAAAACGCCTTGCTCAATCTGGTGATCAACGCCCGCGACGCCATGCCCGACGGCGGCCGACTGCTGATCGAGACCGCCAACAGTTACCTCGACGGCAGCGACATCAGCACCCTGGAGCCGGTCAAGGCCGGCGACTACGTGATGCTGGGGGTCAGCGACAACGGCGCCGGCATGAGCCCACGGATTCTGGCCAAGGCCTTCGACCCCTTCTTCACCACCAAGCCCATCGGCCAGGGCACGGGCCTCGGGCTGTCGATGATCTATGGTTTTGCCCAGCAGTCCGGCGGCCACGTGACCATCAGCAGCGAGCCGGGCCAGGGCACCTGTGTGCGCCTGTACCTGCCGCGCCTGCACAGCGCGCCCCTGGAACCGCTGCAACCCACGGGCAGCAGCGAGGCGCCCCAGGCCATGGCCGGGGAAAGCGTGATGGTGGTGGAGGACGACCCGGCGGTGCGCATGCTGGTGCTCAACGTCCTCAGCGAACTGGGCTACCGCGCCATCGAGGCCGAGGATGCACGCAGCGCCCTGCCGTTGCTGGAGTCGCCACTGCGCGTCGACCTGCTGGTGACCGACGTCGGCCTGCCGGGCATGAACGGCCGACAACTGGCGGAAATCGCCCGCCAACAGCGCCCGGGGCTCAAGGTACTGTTCATGACCGGCTACGCGGAAAAGGCCGCCGAGCGCCAGGGCTTTCTGGAGCCGGGCATGGACCTGATGGCCAAGCCGTTTTCCATCGAAGAACTGGCGCAGAAGATTCGCCAGATGATCGGCCGCGAGTCCTGAATTCAGGCATAATCCGCGGCCGCCGATTTCCCGCTACAAGGTCACGCCATCATGAAAGCCCAAGCCCGCCACATCCTGGTGAAAACCGCCGAAGAAGCCGAGCAGCTCAAGCAGCGCATCGCCAAGGGCGAAGCCTTCGACGTGCTGGCCAAGAAATACTCCACCTGCCCGTCGGGCAAGCGCGGCGGCGACCTGGGGGAAGTGCGTCCGGGGCAGATGGTCGGCGCCATTGATCAGGTGATTTTCAAGAAGCCCCTGCGCACCGTGCACGGCCCGATCAAGAGCAAATTCGGCTATCACCTGGTGCAGGTGTTCTTCCGCGACTGACCACTCAAGCCCCGCTCTGTGGGAGCTGGCGTGCCAGCCGAAGCGCCCGCAACCGGCAAAGGCCTGTTCGTCGGCCAGCCGGCTCCTACAACGCGGGCTCCCGGGGAAGCAACGCCCCGGGATGCTGAATCACCCGACTCGCCAATCGATGCCCGGCCTCTGCGGCCTGCACCGGGCTGCCGCCGCGCAAACGACAGGCCAGATAAGCCGCGCTGAAGGAGTCTCCCGCCGCCGTGGTGTCCACCACCTGCGCCACTGGCAGCGCCGGTATCTCATGACTCTCGCCGCCGCAACGCACCAGGCACGAATCCGCCCCGCGCTTGACCACCACCTCGGCAATGTTCGGGTAGGCCGCGAACACGCCATGGGCATAGTCATGGCCAAACAGCGCCTGCTCGTCCTCCAGGGTCAACAGCGCCAGATCCACATGCTCCAGTACCTGCAGATAGGCCGCTCGCGCCTGCTCCACCGAGGCCCAGAGCCTTGGCCGATAGTTGTTGTCAAACACGATCTGCGCCCGACGGATGCGCGCTTCCACCAGCAGGTCAATCAGCTTTTTGCGTCCCACCTCCCCGAGCACCGCCAGGGTGATGCCGCTGAAATACAACACATCGTAATCGCACAAGTCCGCCAGGATCGGCCCCGCCGCCGCGGTGTTGAAGCAGTCTCGTACCGCCGCCTCATTGCGCCAATACAGAAAACGCCGCTCCCCCCGGGCATCGGTCTGAATGCAATACAACCCCGGCAAACGCCCGGGCAGGCGCTGAACCTTTCCCAGGCCGATACCCTCCTGCGCCCAGCTCTGGCACATGGCATCGCTGAAGCTGTCGTAGCCCAGGGCAGTCACGTAATCCACCTGCGCCTGCTGCCCGAGCTCCCGGCACAGATACACCGCAGTGTTCAAGGTATCGCCACCAAAGCTCTGTTGCAGACTGCCGTCGTGACGCTGTTGCAGCTCGATCATGCATTCGCCAATGGCGGCAATGCGCTGCTTCCCGTTCATATTCTTGACCTCCCCTCAAAGCACACACCACCTTGTAGAACCTGGCTTGCCAACGAAAGCGCCCTCAGAGTTGCGCCCTAACCCAGGGTCTGTTCGTCGGCGGGCCGGCTGCTACGTTCAGAAGCAGGTTTCCAGACTCTCGATCACCTGCAGGCGCTCATCCACCAGCAAACCGGTGCGCCACTTGTCGAAGGTCAGGCACGGGTGCGATGTACCAAAGGAAATGATGTCGCCAATACGCAGCTCCACTCCCGGCGCCACGGTGAGAAACGCGTGCTGATCCATCACCGCCGTCACCTTGCACGCCCCCACATCATCACTGGCGCCGGCCTCGGCTCCCGCGCGGTAACGCCGCAGCGGCACCGGCAAGCCAGCGTCATAGGCGACATCGCGCTTGCCCAGGGCCACCACCGCAAACCCCGGCTCCGGCAGCGACTGCACATGGGCCCAGACCTCCATCGCCGGACGCAGGCCTTCGTGCAGATCACTGCGTCGATCCAACACACAGCACTGAGCCTCTTTGTAGATGCCGTGGTCATGGGCGACATAACTGCCCGGACGCAGCACGCTGAGGAAACGCCCCTTGGCGTTATGGGTCTCGAAGGACTCGGCGATCAGGTCGTACCAGGCCGAACCCGAAGCGGTGATGATCGGCCGCTCGATGGCAAACAAACCATCGTTGTGCAGATCCACCGCCAGACGCACCAGGGAATCGGCAAACTGGCGAATGCCACTGATGGCCTGGTCGCCGTGGATCACCCCTTCGTAACCTTCGATACCGCACAACGCCAAAGCTGGCTGCGCCTGGATCGCCTTGGCCAGGGCCAGTACTTCCTGCTCGCTGCGGCAACCGCAACGACCGCCCACCACGCCGTACTCGATCATCACCTTGAGGGTGACGCCACGCTGGGCAAAAAACGCCCCCAGATCGGCCACGTTGTCCGGGTGATCCACCATGCAATAGAAATCGAAATCCGCGTCCGCCAACAGCTCGGCGATCAGCGCCATGTTCGGCGCCCCCACCAGTTGGTTGGCCATCAACACCCGGCGCGCGCCATGGGCGTAGGCGGCGCGAGTCTGTACTGCCGTGGCCAGGGTGATGCCCCAGGCGCCGGCGTCCAACTGCCGCTGAAACAGCGCGGGCATCATGCTGGTCTTGCCGTGGGGCGCCAGCTCGGCGCCGCTGTCACTGACAAACTTCTGCATCCAGCGAATGTTGTGTTCCAGCGCCTCGCGGTGCAGCACCAGGGCCGGCAGGCTGACGTCGCTCAGCAGACTCGCGCCGATAGCAGCGGCGCCCTTTTCCACCAGGGTCAGATTCAAAGCAGAAGACATGTTGGCACTCCTTATCAAGGCGGCTGCGCACAGCCGCGACAAAGTCATCAATCGTTGATACGCCGGGCCAGGCGGTTGGCGCTGTCGATCAGCACCCGGCGATAGTCCTGGTAATGGCTCTGCGCATCGGCCCTGGGCGCGACGATGCACAGGGTGCAGATGCACACCCCGTGCTCATCGCGCACCGGCGCGGCAAAACAATGGGTGAAGGTGTCGGCGACGCTGTCGAAGGAAAAGAACCCCTCCTCGGTGGCCTGACGGATTTCCTTGAGAAAGGTCTCCAGCGGCAGCCGCTCACCATTAGGCAGCATGAAGTCCTGGTCATCGATCATCTCAACGATCTGCTCATCGCTCATATGCCCCAACAGCAACCGCCCGGAAGCGGTCCAGGGGATCGGCGCGTTCTCGCCAATGTCCGAGGTAATGCGGAAATTCCGCTCGCCCTCCTTCATCAGCGCCACGGTGTATTTGCGCCCGTTGAGCAGGCACATCTGCGCGGTTTCCCGGGTCTGGCTGACAATTTCCTGCAACGCCTGATCAGCCTCGCGGCTCAGATCGAAATGGCGCAAATGAGCCTGCCCGAGAAAATACAGCTGGCGGCCCAGATACACATGACCGTCCTTGCCCACCGGCTCCAGAACCCGCCGCTCCAGCAAGGACGCCACCAACTCATAAACCGTGGACTTGGGACTGCCAATGCCCTTGGCGATATCGTTGGGCCGCAGCGGCTGACCGATCTCCTTGAGGAAATCGAGAATATCGAACGCCCGATCCAGGCCCTTGGCCCGGCGCTTGATGCTGTCTTCAGTCATCTACCCACCCCTATGCAAAACACAATTCCTGTAGCCGCTGCCGCAGGCTGCGAACGCCCTGAGCGACACGCCGTCGCAGGGGCCGCAGCGATCTCATCACCCTGCGCCCGCGTTGCGGTCGATCGCAGCCTCGCCCAGGCTCGGCAGCGGCTACAGAAGCGCACTCAAGGCTTCTTCTTGTAGGCCACACAATCGATCTCGACCTTGCAGTCCACCATCATGCTGGCCTGCACACAGGCCCGGGCCGGCGCGTGTTCGGGCTTGAAGTACTCGCCGAACACCTTGTTGAAACTCCAGAAATCCCGCGGGTCTTCCAGCCACACGCCAACCCGCACCACATCCTCCAGGCCGTACCCGGCCTCTTCGAGAATGGCCAGCAGATTGCGCATCGTCTGATGCGTCTGCTCGACGATCCCACCGTGAATGATCTCGCCATCCAGCGCCGGCACCTGGCCGGATACATGCAGCCAGCCATCGGCTTCGACGGCACGAGCGAAAGGACGCGGCTGGCCACCGCCTGCGGTGCTGCCGGTGCCGTAACGGGTGATGCTCATGAGAGATTCTCCTGGTTGAAGGTTGGCCATCTTGACGGCCATGCCCAAGAACGCTGTCCCACTCACCGTGCGTTGCTGCGCAGTCAATACCGCAGAAAACAACGATGGCCTGGAAAACGCCAAGGCTCTAAACAAAGAAACTCCGCCTAAAGAATTCCGCTACAGCGGAATAAAATATGAAATAACGGAATTCGTGCCCGAGTGTGCCATGGAGAACAAAGGAGATAACAGGGGGAATGGCAAAACTTTCCGCAACGAGGAATGAGAGAGTATTAGAAACAGTCGTCAGGCTATGTCAGGCATTTCTGTATTTGCGGAGAGCACGCTCAAGTGACTTGTGACGACGCTCGCCACCCTCTACATCCCGTTGCGTCGCGGCAGCCCGCGACCGGGTTTGGTCGTTCGAATATCCATGTGTTGCACGTGGCGGAACAACAAGCGCTGCAACTGCCGGAGCAGTAACCCAAGGCACAGCCAAGG
The DNA here is from genome assembly GCF_026016285.1 of Pseudomonas sp. B21-059. Taxonomy (NCBI): domain Bacteria; kingdom Pseudomonadati; phylum Pseudomonadota; class Gammaproteobacteria; order Pseudomonadales; family Pseudomonadaceae; genus Pseudomonas; species Pseudomonas sp. B21-059. Next base: position 4,112,612 of record NZ_CP087201.1, read on the forward strand.
CTCCCGCTCTGCTTTGCCTTGGCTTTTGATCCTAAGCGCCCCGTTAACCACGATGGCCGAACGCAGGCATTGAGCCGTGGGCTAACCCGGCAGGACGCCGGGTTAGCCGCCATCCGGCCAGGGACGGCCGGTGGCGGCGGCCCACGGATCAATGCCGGAGAGAGGGAATGCCGAGCCTCGGCGAGGCACCGAGTGGAGGGGCAAGACTTTTTGGTTCCTTTTGTGTCGTTTGACAAAAGGGACTCGCCGTAAGGGCGAAACCGCCAGTGGCCACACCCAAAGCAACGGATATGTACACCTGCCAAATCGGGGACTCAGGTTTACGCGCGCCGAAACGCCAGCCGATCGACCGAGAGCAAGCTCCCTCGCCACAGAGCTTGTGTTGCCATGGCTGACAACTGGGTGACAGCGCAGCAACCGCCACCTACAACACCCAATCCATCGGTGTCCTCGATGCCGCTTTCGCTGGCAAGCCAGCGCCTACACAAGAAGCCCCATCGTGGGTGTCACCCCCGTGCCTGACCCAGACTGTTACCCATGTGGGCAAACGACTTCCCCCATGGAAAGCCTGGCACCCACAAGCCATCAATCAAAGTCAGCAACGCACAACACCCACCAAAGATTCCGCGCCCCCTGGCAGGCGACATAGGCAGAAGAAATAGTCGAATCCCTGGTCAACTCAGACCAATCGGAACTATCGAACCGATACACCACCAGCTCGGAAAACGGAGCCGGAAACACCGCCTCCAGCGCCTCATCCACCAACTTCCGAGCGTTGGCCAGGCTCAATCCACGGGTCGCGTGATGACACCCGCCCCGCAGCACCACCGCCAGCAACGAGCCCTCGAACTCATATCGATTCAACACGGAAAAGGGCCCGAACTCAGGCTCGATCTGCCCAATAGCCGTCGACCTGGCGAGGTTGCTGAAACGTTCCAGAAACTCGGCCAGTCGCGTTCTCTCATCCAACGCCTTGATTGAAGGATCTGGCTTGAAGAAGCTGGACACCACCTCGCCGCATTCAGCAAGCACGGCAAGCAGTTCGACAAGGGGTTGCTTGTCGACGACGAACTCGCTGGCACCGGTAAATGGCACTACAGCATCGCGCTTCAGACTTTCATCTTGATTCATGATCGAGCACCCGACTTTGGCCACAAACAGGCAATCACCAGAGCGACTACCGTGCCCTGGGCTTTTGCGGCCGCAGATAAAAACCAGAAATAAGCGCAATCAGCACCAGCATCAACGCCAGGCTGGGATCACCTTTAGGCAGCATGAATTGATAAAGGCCGGCGCCCATCAAGAGCATCGACCCCATGCACAACACAAACCAAACAGCTTTTTTAACCCGCTTCACGATCTGATGACGTCCCTTCCACAGATAACTTCAACGGCACCACTCAAATCGAACAGGCCGGGGGGACGACAATGTATCGGCCGCACTGTTGCACGGCAAACCCGAAAACCATCCCCGCCCCACAGCTCCTTCGTGCTTACGCCTTGAAGGTCAAGATCGGCGAAAACCGCGCCATCACCGATACCGTCCCTTCTTCCACCTGGGAACGAATCACCTGGCCAATTTCCTTGTAGGCCCCTGGCGCCTCTTCGATCATCCGCTCTTCCTTGGTGGTGATGCACTCCACCCCCTGCAAACCGAGGAAAGCCTTGTCCTTCTTGGCCTTGAACACAATCTCGCTGCGCGACATCGAGCGCCCGGCGCCGTGACTGGCCGAACGCAGCCAGCGCTCATTGCCCAGCCCGGTGAGCAGGTAGGAGTCATGCCCCATGCTTCCCGGAATCAGCAGCGGCTGCCCGGCATAGGCCGGTGTCGCGCCTTTGCGATGCACATTGCCGCCCTCTTCGCGCAGCACGATGTTGTGCGGCACATCGACAATCAGCGGCGCTTCGATGCCCGCGCCAAACACTTGCCGGGTACGCTGGCGGACCATTTCCGCGATCAGCGCGCGGTTGGCGTCGGCGTAATGGGCGGCGCTGTGCATGGCCAGCAGGTACTCATCAGCCATCTCGCCGAACAGGGCGAAGATCTTCGAGTCGGGATGCTTGATCCCTTCTGGCCACAGGGCCTTGGCCTTGTCCATCCAGCGTCGCCCCACATAGAAGCCCACGTCCCGGGAGCCGGTGTGAATCATCATCACCACCTGCCCCACGGACAGGCCCTGAGCAAAGCAGGCCTGACGATCCACCAACTCGGTGACCACCTGGATCTCGACAAAGTGGTTGCCGCCGCCCAGGGAGCCCAGGCCCGGGTCGCGGAGGATTTTCCGCGAGCGGTCCTGCAGGGCTTCAGGCGCATAGTCGGCGCTGCCGCGGGCGAACGACGACTCATGCAGGCCCGACAGCTCTCGCTGCAATTGGGCGAAATCCGCCCCGGCGAACAGCCCGATGGGGTCCTGCTGCTGCACCTGGGCCCAGAAGTCACCCAGTCCCGCTTGAAACAGCGCGGTCATGGCCGTTGGGCTGGTGGGAATGTTGCGCGTACCCTCCAGCAAATCACCACGTACCAGGGCGGTCCACTTGGCTTTCTGGGCCATGAACTGTTCGTAGTTCAGCCCCAGCTTGTGCAGGCGCATGCCGCAATTGATGTCGGTGCCGATGGCTTGCGGCACCACCATGTCGTGGCTGGTGACAATCACACTGCCCACCGGAATCGGGCTGCCGGTGTGAAAGTCCGGCGTGGCGCAGGCGCACTTCACTTCACCGCCATGGGGATGGGCGACCTTGGCGAAATCCATCAGTTGGAGGATGGCTTTCTCTTCGATGGCAAAGCTATCGGGCAGCAGCAGATCCACCTTGAGCCCGGCGTCATTGATCGAAGAGATAGAGAGGGAATTGGAATTCAGGCGTTCGATGGCCACCCCGGAACGGGCGAGCTTGTGCTGAATTCTTTTCAGAGGAGTCTTGGTCATTTTCAACTGCTTTTCTTGGACGCAACAAAACAACCACCCTTTTGGTGGCTGGAATTGTCTGGTCAGCAGCGAAACTTAGACGGCGCGGATAATGGGGAATGACGGCGTGGATGTAAAGAGCCGGGGAGCAATTATTTGACGAGGCGCCTGCCTGGCGACGTGACGTCAGCGTGGCTTCGGCCCGCCTTTCCACGGCGTGTAAAACATGCTGGCATGGATCGGCGGCACCTTGCCCTGCTCGAGCGCAAAACCCAGTATCTGCCCTGGATCCTAAGGCCGCTCGCTGGTTGAAAGCCAACGACAATTGCCGGCGATGACCATCGCTCCTCCAAGCCGGCGATTGTCGCCAAAGCTGTAAAAGCTTCTCCAGGTGCCCGGCAAAAACGGGTTACCCTGGCGCTCCCCACCCGCTCATCGCCCCAAGCAAGGAAGCTCCATGACCCGCGCCATCACTATCATCTGCGACAACTTCGCCGACTGGGAAACCGCCCTGATCAACGCCACCGGCCGTGGCTACTATGGCTTCGACTGCCGTTACGCTTCCCCCAAGGGCGCTATCGTGACCTCCATGGGCGGCCTGCGGGTGACCCCGGACCTGGCGTTGGAAGACATTCGTCTGGACGAAGTGGATCTGCTGATGGTTTGCGGCGGGAGCGTCTGGCAAAGCGACAAGGCGCCGGACATCGGCGACCTGCTGCGCGCCGCCCAGGCACGCCACCTTGTGATCGCCGGCATTTGCGACGGCACCCGCGAATTGGCTCGGGCCGGGGTGCTGGACGCGGTGAAGCACACCTCCAATTCGGCGGCCAACCTGCTGGCAGTCGGTTATGCCGGCGCCGCGCACTACCAGGATGTGCCCCACGCGGTAGCGGACCAGCGCGTGATCACCGCTCCAGGCAGCGCGCCGGTGAGTTTCATGGCGCAGATTCTCGGCACCCTGGGCATCAACGACGACAACCTTCGCGCCTACCTCGGCATGCATGCCGCCGAGCACCAGCAGAAGATCTGACCTCTCCCTTGTAGGAGCCGGCTTGCCGGCGAAAGCGATCTCACGGCCGCCTTCGCTGGCAAGCCAGCTCCTACGGAAGGTGGTGGGTGGGGCGGCAGTGCGGGCATGTAGCCGTGGACTATTTCACCAGTCGAAAATCCCGGTGGCCCAACCAAGCCGCAAAGTCCGCGGCGCTGAAAATGCTCTCACCCTCATGCTCGATGATCGCCAGCCCCGCCAGAAATTCGGCATCCCGAGTGTAGGTATGGATACTGGCGCAGAAGGCCACCACGCCATCCAGACGACGGACCAACGCCAGCGCCGCCTGTCCTAGTCGTTGGTGATCCAACTGATCTTTATCCATGGCCGCCAGGCTCAGGATGCCTTCAGGGAGCCATCCAAGCTCCCCGGCCAGCCCGGCATATTCCGCCAGTTCCTCCGGATAGTCGGCCCCCAGCGCGCAAAGCATGGGACTGCCTTCAATAAAGAACGCCCCCCTACCCGCCCAGGGCTGATCTGCAACCTCGGCCAAGCAGGCGCGCACCAGGCTTTCGACCAAGCCATCGATCTTGCGCGGCAACAGCACCCTGACAGTTGGCCCGGACATTGATTGATTTTCTCCAGCGGACCGCCTCCGCATGATAGGGAGCGGCAAGACATGGTGGATTGCATCCGCTTCGATGCCCCGGAGCAGATCACTTCATTCATCGGACCGAGAGCATACAGACAGCAACAGACGTGTACAAAAACCTGTGCCACATTGATGCGACTCAACGCCTGGAGCCATTGACCGCCAACCAGCTCCAGGCATTTGTCCCAAACGCCCTGGCTGGACAAGAGCAGTTCCCGCTGCTTTGATTCAACCTTCGTTCCGATCGCATCGCACCCAAGGAGGGGAACATGCCTTTTAAAGTCGTGATGGTTTTCGGTACACGCCCTGAAGCCATCAAGATGGCGCCACTGGCCAGGGTGCTAAAACACTGGCCAGGTCTGCAACTGCACATTTGCTCCACCGGTCAGCACCGGGACATGCTCAAGCAGGTACTGGACTCCTTCGAGCTGCAAGTCGACAAAGACCTGGAAGTGATGACCCAGGGCCAGTCCCTCAACGGCCTCTCGCAGCAACTGCTGATCCATCTGGATACCACCTTCGAACGCCTGCAACCGGACATCGTCCTGGTGCATGGCGATACCACCACCAGCTTTATCGCCGCCCTCGCCGCTTTCCACCGCCAGTTGCCCATCGGCCATGTCGAAGCCGGGCTGCGTACCGGCAACCTCAGGGCGCCCTGGCCCGAGGAAGCCAATCGGCGCCTGACCGGAGTCATCGCCGACCTGCACTTCGCTCCGACCGCCGAGGCCCGGACCAACCTGCTGCGGGAAAACGTGCCCGCCGACACCATCGAGGTCACCGGCAACACGGGGGTCGATGCGCTGCTGTGGATGCGGCATCACCAGCAACAGACCCAGTGGCGCCCCGCCGCCGATTCGCCCCTGGCGGTGCTGGAACACCAGCGGCGCATGGTGCTGATTACCGGCCATCGCCGGGAGAATTTCGGCGACGGTTTGCACAACATCTGCGAAGCCGTGGCGACCTTGGCCCGGCGCTACCCGGACGTGCAATTCGTGTACCCCGTGCACCTCAATCCGCAGGTGCAGAGTGCGGTCTATGGCGTGCTCTCGGACACGCCCAACATCTACCTGATAGCGCCTCAGGACTATCAGCATTTCGTCTGGCTGATGGGGCGCTCGCACCTCATCCTCAGCGACTCCGGCGGCATCCAGGAAGAAGCACCGGCCATCGGCAAGCCGCTACTGGTACTGCGGGACGTTACCGAACGGCCACCGGAACCAGAGGGCGGCACCGTGTTGCTGGTGGGCACCGACCGCGAACGCATCGTGCACCATGCCAGCGAACTGCTGGACGATGCCGAGCTCTATGCCCGCATGAGCCGAGCACACAGCCCCTATGGCGACGGCCATGCCAGTGAACGCATCGCTCGCCGCCTGTACACCTGGCTGGAGGCAAAAGCCCTGCGTGGCAGGGCATGAATCTGGGCCTGAACCTCTGCGCTCAAGCCACGCAACGGCATAGCACCTTGCAGCGCCAACTCCAGGATTTCTCCCGTCAGGCAGGCACCTGCCGAGACAGCTGGACCTGGGTCACGCGGCGCTCTTCCACCGCCATCACCTGAATGTTCCAGCCCTCCCATTCCAAGCGGTCGCCCTTGACCGGCAGACGGTCCAGCAGGCTCATCACCAGCCCGGCCAGGGTCTGGTAGTCCTCGGTAGGCTCGGCGCCAAAGCCGGTACGCTGGCGCACCTGGGGCAGGTTCAAGGCACCATTGACCAGGAACCCACCCTCTTGCTCCACCACATCCGGCCCTTCGACCTCGCTGGCATCCGGCAGCTCGCCGGCAATGGATTCGAGAATGTCGGTCATGGTCAGGATGCCCATGAAGTCGCCAAACTCGTTGATCACGAAGGCGATGTGGGTCGACGCCTTGCGCATCTGTTCCAGGGCGTTGAGGATCGAAAAACTGTCCAGCAGGTTGATGGTCTTGCGCGCCAGGTGCTCAAGGTTCGGCTCGTTGCCGGCCAGGTATTCCTTGAGCAACTCCTTCTTGTGCACGAAGCCCAGCGGCTCATCCACCGCCCCATCGCGAATCAGCGGCAGGCGCGAATAGGACGAGTGCATCAACTTGGTCCGGATGCTCTCCGGGCTGTCCGTCAGGTCGATGGAGTCGACCTCGGCCCGCACCGTCATCAGCGTACGGATCGGCCGCTCCGCCAACTGCAGTACGCCGCTGATCATCACCCGTTCGCGGCGGTCGAACAGCTCGCTGCTCGGTGCATCACCGTCTTCCAGCAAATCGGCGATTTCCTCACCCACCTCTTCTGCCGCCAGCTTGCGGCCACCCAGCAGGCGCATCACTGCATAGGCCGTGCGCTCACGCATCGGGCGCAGGCCCTGCATGGACTTCTTGCGGCGGGCCCGGGCGATCTGGTTGAACACCTCGATCAGAATCGAGAAGCCGATGGCCGCGTACAGGTAGCCCTTGGGAATATGGAAGCCCAGGCCTTCGGCGGTCAGGCTGAAGCCGATCATCATCAAAAAGCCCAGGCACAGCATGATCACTGTCGGGTGTTCGTTGACGAAACGGGTCAGCGGCTTGCTGGCGACGATCATCACACCGATGGAAACCACCACCGCGATCATCATCACCGACAGATGTTCCACCATGCCCACGGCGGTAATCACCGCATCCAGGGAAAACACTGCGTCAAGCACCACAATCTGCGCCACGATCGGCCAGAACAAGGCGTAGGTCGCACTGCCGGCCCGCTGACTGACATGACCCTCCAGGCGTTCGTGCAGCTCCATGGTGGCCTTGAACAACAGGAACACACCACCGAACAGCATGATCAGGTCGCGGCCGGAAAAGCTCTTGTCGAACACCTCGAACAGCGGCTGGGTCAGGGTCACCATCCAGGAGATGCTGGCCAGCAGGCCCAGGCGCATCAGCAATGCCAGGGACAGGCCGATCAAGCGGGCGCGGTCACGCTGCTCCGGCGGCAGCTTGTCCGCGAGGATGGCGATAAACACCAGGTTGTCGATGCCCAGCACCAGCTCCAGAACAATCAGGGTCAAAAGGCCAAGCCAGGCCGTGGGGTCTGCGATCCATTCCATAACGACGACTCAAGTTCTCCAGAAAATTCAAACGGCCAGGCGCGACGAAGCACCAAGGTGCAGGACAGGTGCAACCTGGGTGACGGGCTGGTCAGTGCGGGAAGTGGCAAAGGCCGGGGACGTGCGGCCGGGAGAATGACTGCCTGAGCGTCTGCGTCTCAATGGGGCCGGATGGCGCGAGAAGTCATGGGGCAAAGCGAAGAAAGAGCGCCGACTGGGGGGCTCCGAGAGCGTGTTCATGCAAGTCCTGAGTGAAAAAACGGATTTGGAGGTTACAGGGGCAGCGGCACTTTTCCCCAGCGGGAAATCATTACAAAAGTTTATCCGCCCCCCCTCAAACCGCCTACACCCGCTCGGCAATCTCGATGAGGTTCAAGTCCGGGTCCCGCAGGTACACCGAGCGGATCGGTCCCGTGGCTCCGGTGCGCGCCACCGGGCCTTCGATGATCGGCCAGTTGACTCGGCGCAGATGGGCAATCACCTGCTCCAGCGGCACGCTGGCGATAAAGCACAGGTCCAGCGCTCCCGGTACCGGCAGGTGGGCCTTGGGTTCGAATTCCTGGCCACGCACATGCAGGTTGATCTTCTGTTGGCCGTACTTGAAGGCCTTGCGCCCGCCGGCAAAGGTTTGCAGTTGCATGCCTAGCACCCGAACGTAAAAGTCCTCGGCGGCCACAGGATCGATGGTGGTCAGTACCAGGTGGTCAAGGTGGTCGATCATCGAGGACGCAGCTCCTGAAGGAATAGAAATAGCCCGGCGGATTATGCTCGCCGGGCGCAGTGCTGAACATGCCGTATCAGGCCGAACGCCGGTACTCGCGCTTGACCTGGTCGATGTAGCGCACCACCGCCGGCGCCTGCTCGAAACGCCGGTAAATCAGCGACAGCCAGGACGACGCCGAACTGCCGCCGATCGGCCGGTACACCACATGGGGCAGGCTCAAATGCCCCACCACCGATTCGGGCACCACCGCCACGCCCTGCCCCAGGGAAACCAGGGCCAGCACCGCCACCAGGCCGCCGGGCTGGGCACCGAGCTTGGGGGCATAGGCCCCCTGGGCCGCCACTTGCAAGGTGCCGCTGATCTGCTCAGGAAGGATGAAGGTTTCATTGAGCAGGTGCTCGGAGGCGATCTGCGGCAGCCGGCACAGCCAGGACTCGGCGGACAGCGCCAGGACAAACCCCTCGGCGTCCAGGCGAATGGCCTCCACGCCGTCGGGCAGGGTCATGGGCGAACGAATGTAGCCGACGTCCAGGCGTCCGTCGGCAATCCGCGCCGGCAGGGTTGCCATCGGACACTCGCGCACATTCAGGCTGACGTCCGGGCAGTCGCGGCTGAAGCTCTGCACCTGCTTCTGCAACAACCCGGAATACACCGCCGAGGCCACATAGCCCAGCTCGATGTGGCCGATCTCTCCGCGCCCGGCGCGCTGGGCGTTGCGCTGGGCGAACTCGAACTGGCGCACCGTGGCTTCGGCTTCCAGGAGCAAAGTGGCACCGGCCTCGGTGAGACTGACCTCGCGCTGCTGGCGCAAAAACAGCCGCGTACCGAGGGTCTTCTCCATGTCCTGGATCTGTCGGCTCAAGGTCGGCGGGGCAATCCCCAGTTGCTCGGCCGCGCGGGTAAAATTGCGCTGCCGGGCCACCGCCAGGAAGTAGCGAAAGTGACGAATTTCCATAAAAGGCATTAGCTCAAAGGTAACGAACTGACCGCCAGCAGCTAACAAAGACCCACAAAGGCCGGGATAAGCTGAGCGGACCTTCACAGTAGAGAGCCTTTGCCATGCGCGTCAAACCCCTGATTCTGGCAATGATCGCCTGCTGCTGCCTGCAGAGCGCCGTGGCCGCAGAGATCCAAGCCAACGTTGCCCACAAAGCAATCCTGCCTTTGAACAGCCCCCCAATCCCGCTCAAGGCCGGCCAGCAAACCACCCAGGCCAAAGGCTGCCCCTGTGCAGTGGTCATCCTCGATGACGGGGTACCGGTGGTGGCGAGCATCGAACTGACAGCACCGTCCATCCTCAGTCGGCGGACAGCGCCATGAGCCGCCTCATCAATCCCCGCCTGACCCTGCTGACTGCTTCCGGGGTCTGCTCGCTGATCGTCCTGGACACCAACATCGTCGCCGTGGCCCTGCCGAGCATCGCCCGCGACCTGGGGGCCAACTTCGCCGATATCGAATGGGTGGTCAGTGCCTACATGCTGGCCTTCGCCGCCCTGCTGCTGCCGGCGGGCAGCCTGGCGGACCGCTTCGGACGCAAGAGGACCCTGCTCTGCGGCCTGGGCCTGTTCATCCTTGCCTCCCTGGGCTGCGGCGCCGCCCCCAACGCCCTGCTGCTCGACCTCGCTCGGGCCCTCAAAGGCGTGGGCGCGGCGCTGCTTCTAACCTCGGCCCTGGCCTCCATCGGCCATACCTTCCATGACGAAGCGGAACGGGCCAAGGCCTGGGCCTTCTGGGGGGCCTGCATGGGCATGGCCATGACCGCTGCGCCCACGGTCGGCGGCTTGATCACCGAATACTTCGGCTGGCGCTGGATCTTCTACTTCAACCTGCCGGTAGGCGCCCTGCTGCTGTGGAGCGTGCTGCGCAACGTGCCGGAATCCCGGGATACCCAGGCGGCGCGCCTGGACCCCTGGGGCAGCCTGGCCTTCAGCGCCAGCCTGCTGTGCCTGATCTGGGGCCTGATCGAAGCCAACCGCATCGGCTGGAGCCACCCAGCCACCTCCACCCGCCTGTTGGCCGGAGTGGCGCTGCTGGGGCTGTTCGTGCTGATCGAGCGCCTGCAACGCCGGCCCATGGTCGATCTGCAACTGTTTCGCCATCCGCGGTTCATCGGCGCCCTGCTGGGCATGTTCGCCTACGCCGGCTGTGCCCAGGTGATGATGACCCTGCTGCCCTTCTACTTGCAGAACGGTCTGGGCTTCTCCGCCATTGCCTCAGGCCTGGGCATGCTGCCCTTTGCCCTGACCATGCTGATCTGCCCACGCATCGGTGCCCGCCTTGCCGGGCGCTACAGCCCCGCCGCCCTGATGGCCGCCGGGCTGACCCTGGTGGGCTGCGGCAATCTGCTCAGTGCCTGGGCGGTGCATGCCGGGGGCTACCTGAGCTTCGCGGCGGCGATTGCCGTGACCGGTGCCGGGGCCGGCCTGCTCAACGGCGACACGCAGAAAAACATCATGGCCTGCGTGCCCCGGGAACGCACCGGCATGGCCTCGGGCATGAGCACCACCATGCGCTTCAGCGCCATCATGCTGGCCATCGGCGTGTTCGGTGCGCTATTGGCCAGCCATACCCTGCAACGGCTGCAAGGCAGCCTCAGCCAGGTGCCCGGGCCTTGGCTGGCCCAGGCGCCGGACATCGCCTCGCGGGTGGTGGCCGGGGATATGCAGGGCGCCTTGGCGAGCCTGCCGGAAAGCACCCGCGCCCTGGTTGAACCCCTGGCCCAGCAAGCCTTTGTCGGCGGTTTCGGGTTGGTACTGACGGTGGCAGGCATTCTCGCCCTGCTGGGGGCCCTGGTGGTGGGCCGGTTGATGCGCAACCCCCTGCCCCAGGCCCAAGGCCTGGTGCTGAAAACCCAATGAAGCATGGGGATGCCGATTGGCTCTCTGGGCCGCCGCCAAGGTGGGCAGCGGCCCGCTGCTTGCAATTTCAGAACAATAAACAAATGGCTTGAACAACAAATGGCCGGCTAAGGTACGGCCTTCAGCAGACGAGGTCAGTGTGAAGCCTACAAACGTGATTGTGGTCGGTGCCGGCATTGTCGGTGCATCCATCGCCTACCACCTGGCCAGACAGGGCGCGCAGGTCACGGTAGTCGAGCAAGCCAGTCCCGGTTCCGGGGTCACTCGCCATTCCTTTGCCTGGATCAACCCACACGGCGAATTCCCGGCAGCCGCTCGGCCGCTGCGCTCCCTGGCGCTGGCGGACTATCGACGCCTGCAGCAGGAGTTGCCCCAGTTGCAGATTCAATGGACCGGAGCACTGACTTATGCCGAAACCGGCCCGGACTCGACAGACACCGATACCCAGGGGCCGATGTCGTCCGCCCATTGGATCGACCGTGACCGGATCGGTGAACTTGAACCCAATCTGCAGGAACTACCGCAACGAGCCCGGTACGCCCACGGCGAAGGCAGCCTCGACCCGGTAGCCACCACCCAGACGCTGCTCGAAGGGGCCCGGGCCCACGGCGCCCGGGTGCTTACCCAGACGCCGGTACAGGGGTTGCTGGTGGAGGGCCGGCGCGTGCTCGGCATCACCACTGCGGCCGGGCCTTACCTAGCCGAGCACATCGTCCTGGCAGCGGGCTGCGCCACCCCTGCCCTGTTGGCGCCCCTGGGAATCCAGCTGCCGGTGCAGGCCTCGCCGTCGATCCTGATCCGCTTCGATGCCCCGCGCGGCCTGGTCAAGACCCTGGTTTCCAACAGCCTGCTGGAGATTCGCGAAGCGGCGGACGGCAGCCTGCTGGCGGCGGAAGACTACATCGACGACAGCGGTCCTCAAGGGCCCGAGGCCATAGCGCAGCAAGCCATGGCCACGATCCGCCGCCTGTTCCGCGGCGCCGAGAAGATAGCCCTGCGCAGCGTTGAGGTCGGTCAACGCCCAATGCCCTGTGATCAGTTGCCGATCATTGGCCCGAGCCAGCAGTGCCTGGGCCTGTACCTGGCGGTGATGCATGCCGGGGTGACCCTGGCGCCCACCGTCGGCCGCCTGGTCAGCCAGGAGTTGCTGCTGGGCCAATGCTCTGCCGAGCTTGCCTCGTGCCGCCCGGCACGTCTGGGCTGACGGGGTTCAGCGGGCTCGTCATCGGGTGTCCGTTCTTCGAATCAAGCCACCCGTGAGCTTGAGCCGGGTCATGACCTGAGTGGCTCAGCCATCCCTGGCTCCTGGTTGCGGACAGCAAAGTCAGGTCCGGAAATTTCAAGCGACTTTCCAGACTCATCCCATATTAGTTTTTGCGCACCCTTTGCTAGGTTGAGCGCCACTTTGCACCCGGGCCAGGTACGGCGCGGGTCTGGCCTCTCTCACGCTTAAGGATGAGCCTATGTTCGCGCCGGCCGACACTGCGCATTTCGTGCTGTCCATCCCTGCCGTTCGCCACGACTTCAAGGTGCTGGCCTTCAAGGGCCGCGAAGCCATCAGCGAGCTGTATGCGATCCACATCGAGCTAGTTTCGGACAACCCCAACGTCGATCTGGAAAGCCTGCTCAACCAGCCGGCGTTCCTGCAGTTCGGCCTCAAGGGTGAAGGCATCCACGGCCTGATCGACGACATCGAAATCGGCGACAGCGGCAAGCGCATGACCCGCTATCACCTGATCCTGCGTCCTCACCTTTATCAGTTGCAGCACCGCCACAACCAACGGGTCTATCAGAACCTGACGGTGCCGCAGATCATTGCCAAGGTGCTCAAGGAACACGGCATCCTCGCCGACCAATACCGCTTCAACATTGCTCCCAAGCCTTCAGTACCCAGGGTGTATTGCGTGCAATACGGGGAGACGGATTTCCAGTTTGTGCAACGCCTGTGCTTTGAAGACGGCATTCACTGGCACCACGAACACAGCCTCGACCAGCACCTGCTGGTATTTTCCGACAACCAGACCGACTACCCGATCCTCGCCACCGCGCGCTATCAGCAAGGCAGTGGCCTGGCCGCCGAAGACCCGGTGGTCAGCCATTTCGCGGTGCGTTTCAGCACCCGCACCAGCCAGGTGGTGCGCCGCGACTACAACCTGAAAAAGCCCGACCCGCGCAGCGCCTCCAGCGGCGCCCCGCTCGATCCGGTGCCCAGCACCCTGCACAGCTGCGCACAGAGCGAGGCGCTACCAATCCTTGAGGACTATCGCTACCCGGGCCGCTACAGCACCGGCGCGGTGGGCCAGCAACTGAGCCAGATCGCCCTTGAAGGCCATCGCACCGATTACCAGTTGGCCAAGGGGCAGAGCGATCTGTCGAGCTTTCGCTGCGGCCATCTGGTCACCCTCAGCGAGCATCCGCGCGGCGAATACAACCAGATGTGGCTGCTGGTCAGCGTTGAGCATGAGGGTCGACAACCGCAGGTGCTGGAAGAGTCGGTCACCAGCGACGAGCGCCACGGCGGCTTTACCCAGGGTTACCGTAACCGCTTCAGCGCCATCCCCTGGGACACCTTCTTTCGGCCGCAAGAGCCCGCCCCCAAGCCCCGCCTGAGCAGCCAGACCGCGCTGGTGACCGGTCCTGCCGGTGAGGAAATCTGGTGTGACGAATTCTCACGGATAAAGATTCAATTTCATTGGGACCGCGAAGGCGAGCGCAACGAGTTCTCCAGCTGCTGGGTGCGGGTGGCCACCAGTTGGGCCGGTGAAGGCTTTGGCCACGTGATCATCCCGCGGATCGGCATGGAAGTGCTGGTCAGCTTTATCGGCGGTGATCCCGAACAGCCCTTGGTGACCGGCTGCGTACCGAACCAGCACACGCCCGTGCCTTATCCGTTGCCTGCAAACAAGACCCGCAGCGTGTTCAAGACCCGCAGCAGCCTGGGCGGCAATGGCTCCAACGAGTTGCGCATCGAGGACAAAAAGGGCGCCGAAGAGATCTACGTCCACGCGGAGAGGGATCAGAACATCGAAGTCGAACACGACGAAACCCACTGGGTGGGACGTGATCGCACCAAGACCATCGACCGCCACGAACGTGATCGCATCAAGCGCAACTGGTCGATCAATGTCGACTGCTTCAAGACCGAGACCATCAACCTGGCCTCTCTGCAAAACGTCGGGCTGGCCAAGATGATGAACATCGGCACGGTCTACAGCCAGAACGTCGGCCTGCACATGAACACCCTGGTGGGAATCAACCAGAGCACCCAGGTGGGCCGTAGCCAGAGCACGGTGGTGGGCACGTCCTACAGCCTCAAGGTCGGCGATGGCAGCGTGCAAAGTGCCGCACCGCCTGCGGGTGAGGAGCCTGCGCCGGAGGCCAGCGGACCAGGATCGAGCATCAAGCTGGACGGTGAAAGCATCACCTTGCAGGTCGGACGCTCGAAAGTGGTGATCACCGATGCCGGGATCTACCTCGACGGACCGGACATTCATCTGGTGGCAGGCAACACGGTCAACGCCGATGCCCCCGCAGACGTGCACCTCAACAGCGGCACCGCACAACCGGCGCCGAACCTGCCGGTGGACGCCGAAACCACCCAGCTCAAAGGCCTGGATGTGACCGATGCCATGCCGCTCTTGATCGACGGTAGCTGGTGATGGGTGTCATCCACATCGAGAACCACACCGGGCTGCCACACCTGCTGTATGAAAAAACCACCCCGGCGGGCGTGCCCATGGACATCCTGGTGATTCGCGGCACCTTTGATTTTGCGCAGGGCTTGGCCATGCCCTTGAGTGCAGATCAGAGCGCGATTGTCCTCGGCGATCGCTTCGATGGACCGATAGCCACTTTTCCCTTGCAGGCGGTGATCGCCGAAGAAGGCGATCTGCTGTTGGGCAAGCCCGGCACCGATGTGCTGCTGCAAGGCAGCGTGCACAGTGCTGAGGGGCAGTGGCGCACGAACTGGCCGGTCGAGGTGCAGGTCGGAGCTGTGCGCAAGAACTTGCAGGTCCATGGTCCGCGCACCGTGCACAAGGGGCTGATGGGCTGGACGCTGAGTGCCCCCGATAAAGTGGAAAAGGTCACGCTGGATTACCGCCTGGCGTTTGGCGGCTGCTTCTACGACCCCGAGCCATCACCCGGGCAGACGCCGATTCCCAGCGTCAGCTACCCCAGCAACACAGCCGGTTGTGGCTGGCTGCCGAGCGCGGCTGAATTGAACACCCTGGAGGCTTCGGTGCGCCAACGCATCGAGGCACAGATCGCGCAGTTGGACAGCCTGCCCGCCCCTCAGATTGAAGACCCAGCACATCCCTACAAAGCCCCCTCGCAGCGTTTGCAGCCCGTGGGCCTGACCGCGCTGGCGCGCTGGTGGCAGCCGCGCGTGGGCTTGCAAGGCACGCTGGACGCGCAATGGTTCGCTGAACGCTATCCACTGCTGCCGGACGACTTCGACCCACGCTTTTACCAGAGCGCCCCGGCCGATCAGGTGGCCGTGCCCTATCTGACCGGTGATGAGAGCGTGCGGCTCAAGGGCTGCCTGAGCGAGGGCGACTACCTCATGCATTTGCCCGGAGTTGCACCGCTGGTGGTGTGTGAAAGCACGGACGCTGAGCCCTTCGTCAGCGTGCCGGTGCTCGACACCCTGCGCCTTGACCTGGACCAGCGCCAGGCCGTGCTGCTGTGGCGCCTGCCCGTGACGGCGGGTATCAGCCAGATAACCATGGCGCTGGTTGGCACCGCCGCGTTGCCAGGGAAGGCTTGAACATGACGGACAGATTGACGATCTCCGACAGCGCCGATGATGCGGCAGCGGAACAACGCTTGATGGATGAGCGCAGGCTCAGTGAGTTGCAGCAGCTGAAAGCTGAGCTGGACGCGCAAAAAGCCGCCGCCACTCAAGCGGTAGCCGCCGAGTCGGCGCCGGTGGATAGGGACGCGGCCGCCACCGCCAAAGGGGGCAGCAAGCGCCACGTCGCCCATGACAGCAGTGAATGGCAAGCCGTGTGCAGTGTGCCGGACTTCTGCTGGGTCGGACCGGTGGTGGTGGCTTTCGACTCGTTCGCGACATTGGACAGACCGGTGCTGGCTTCCAGCGACGTCAAGGCCCGTGGCACCAAGGTCTATCGGCTGGGGGACCTCTTCAATCAGGTCCAGGCCGATGCCGGCGCCCATGTGGTGGCCGGTACCTCGCTGGGCGCGGGCAACGTCAAGCTGCTGGAGGGCCACGGCAACGTCAAGGTCAATGGCCTGCCGCTGGCCCGGCATGACAGCGCCTGCCTGATCAACTGCAACGCCGCCGGTGTAGGCGGCACCCTGGGCAAGATTGTGACAACGGCCCAGTCGGCCACTGCGGCTGCCAGCGAGACGAGTGACCTGGCCCCTCCCGGAGAACGCACCAGCGAACGCCTGCAAGCATTGGAGGCCGAGCGCGAAGCCCTGAAACAGCAGCAACTCGACATCGATGGGCTGGATAAGTACATCGATTTTGACGGCTGGAACAAAAGCGCCGATGAAGGCATCGCCAGCATCAAGCAAGGGGCGGTGCTGGGCTCGACGCCCATGGGTCCGCTGATTGCCCATTACTTTCCGGCGGTAGCGGACGCCGATGCGCAAGTCACTCGTGGCGTGACCGGGTTTGCCAAAGACACGGTCATGGGAATCGGCGAACTGGCCTACACCGGGGCCAAGCATCAAGCCAAGAGCCTGCAGAGCAACTACACCGCCGATGGTCTGCGCGGCCGTGCCTTGGATGCGCAGATCCTCGCGGAGAACATGCGCCTGGGCAACATCACCCCGGGGACTGTCGGAACAAGCATCAGCAACGGAGCCAAGGCCGTGGGTTCTGCCTTGGTCAAACCAGTCACCGATGCCTGGTCCAAGGGCAATCACATCGAGGCCGTGACCCGGGCGGGCGTGGAGATCCTGACCTTGCCCTGGACGCTGTTCAAGGCAGGCAAGGCTGCGGAAGCGGCCAAAGCCGCCAATGCCTTGAAAAACGCCAACCGCACTGAAACCGTCGCCCATGCCGGCGACGGCGTTCACGTCAGACCCCAAGGTGCCGCCCACGGCAGCGCAGAAGACGTGAAAACCGGGAGGACCTCCGACAGCGGCAAAAACTGCGAAACCAGCAAATGCAGTCTTGAAGGCGAGCCGGTGGACGTCGCTACCGGTGACTACCTGCAAACCTGGCCAGTGCTGGAGATCCCCGGCAGCCTCCCGCTGAAACTCTCGCGCCTGTATCGCTCGCGGGCAGACTTTCGCGGGCTATTTGGGTGGAAATGGGCGGACGATTGGTCCCAGCACCTGGTGCTCGATCACCAGCGCATTACCTATCACACGGTCGACGGCAGCACCCTGGACTACGAGGCGCCGGACGACGAAGTCCAGGCCCATAACCGACGTAACGGGCGCTACCTGCTCAGCGGCCAACGTTCGGGCACCTTGCGCCTGTATGACCGCGCGACCCAGCAAACCCTGAGCTTTGCCCACAGCCCGAACCACACTCGCCCCCTGACCGCGATCGAAGACAGCAACGGCAACCGCATCCGCTTTATCTACGGTCCACAGCAGCGGTTGCAGCGCGTCGAACACAGCGACGGCTATCAGTTGCACATCGAGCTCAGCAGCACAGGCCATCTGACAGGCATCACCCTGCACGACGGCGAACAACACCCGCGCCGCTTGCTCAGTTGCCGCTATGAGCAACACAGCATGCTGACCGACTGCGCCAGCCATCAGTTCGGCACCCTGTATCACGCTTACGACAACGCCGGCCACATGACCCAGTGGCACGACACCGACAAGACCCATTTCCACATTGCCTACGACGCCAAAGGGCGAGTCATTCGCACCCATGCCGACAGCGGGCATTACACCGACCGCTTCGAGTACCACGAGGCCAACCGCTGCACCGACTACCACGACGCTGAAGGCGGTAGCAGCCGGCACTACTACAACAGCGACTTCCTGGTGGTGCGCAAAATCGATGCGCTGGGCCACGAATGGCTGACCGAGTGGGACGAATACACCAACAAGGTCGCCACCACCGACCCTCTGGGTCGCACCACCACCTACCGCTACAGCGACTTCGGCGAGCTGCTGACTCAGATCAACCCGGACGGCACCCGGCACACCTTTGACTACAACACCCAAGGCCTGCTGACACGCTACGTCGCCGCCGACGGTGTCACCTGGCAAATGAAGTACGACGCCCAGAGCAACCTCAGCAGCGTCAAAGACCCCGATGGGCGTACCACCACTTACCAACACGGGGCCCATGGCGAGTTGCTGAGCCTGACCTGGCCGGAGGGCACCCAGACCCTTTACCGCTACGACCGCAAACAGCGCCTGAGCGAAATCCAGCAACCGGACGGCCAGATCAGCCGCGTACAGCTGGACACCCTGGGCCGCCCTCTCCAGCAGCAAGACGCGCTGGGCCAGATCACCCGTTATGCCTACCACAGCCAGCACGCCCATCCCCGAGGTTCCCTCAGCGGCGTGACCCTGGCCGATGGCACCGAACAACACTGGGCTTACGACAGCGAACACCGACTGGCCAGCTTCATCGATGGCGAAGGTCATCGCACCCGCTACGCCTACGGCGCCTTCGACCTGCTGGAAAAGCTCACCTACCCCGGCGGGCAAAGCCTGGCCCTGGGCTACGACAGACTCACCCGCTTGACCCGCCTGACCAATGGCGTCGGCGACGTGTATCAATACGCCTACGACAAGGCCGGGCGCTTGATCGCCGAACGCGACTTCGCCGGCACCCTCACCCGCTATTGCTACAACGCCGTCGGTTGGCTCAGCGAAAAACACTGCGCCGACGGCGCCCGCGTGGCCTATCACTACGACATCGCCAGTGCGCGCCTGCTGAACATCGCTCACTACCGGGCCAACGGCGAACTGAGCGAACAGACCGAGTTCAACTACAACGACGTCGGACACCTGATCCGCGTCAACAGCCCGGGCGCCCGTATCGAATACCAACGCGACGCCGTGGGCCGCCTGCTCAGCGAACGCATCAATGGCCGCCTGATCGAACACCAGTACGACCCCGCCAGGGGCATGCCCATCGGCCAGCAAGCCGGTGCCATCGCCGAACAGGCCAACGCCCAGGAAGCCTTCGCCGCGCTGCCCCAGGTGCAGTGGCAGCACGACCGCAATGGCGGCCTGGCGCAACTGCTGATCGCCGGCCATGCACCGCTGCAGATCAGCCGCGACGCCCTGGGCCGCGACATTCAGCGCACTAGCGCCGCCGGCTTCAACCTGCATCAGCACTACAACAGCCTCAGCTTGCTGACCGAGCAAAAGGCCGGCGCAGCAGCGACCTCCTTTGTCGAACGCCACTACCGCTACGACAAAGCCTTCAACCCGATCCAGATCGACGACAACCGCTGGGGCCAGAGCCAGTACCGCTACAACGCCAACCAGCAACTGATCGCCGCCCACCTGGGCCAGGGCCAGCCGCAGCAATGGCTCTACGACAACGCCCTCAACCTGCTCAGCGAAGGGCAGATCCACAGCGCAAAGGGCATGGGCGTCAAGGCCGAGCAAAAAGGCGGGCGCGTGGTCAAATCCGGGGCCAACCGCTACCGCTACGACCCCTGCGGCCGCCTGGCCGAAAAAATCGTCGACCGCCACGGCTTCCGCCCCCAGCGCTGGCAATACCGCTGGAACAGCGACAACCGCCTCACCGACCTCTACACCCCCAACAACGAACACTGGCGCTACGAGTACGACGCCTTTGGCCGCCGCACGCGCAAGTTCAACTTCAGCCGCAGCAACAAACGCAACTCGATCTACGCCCACAGCGAACAACACATCATCGGCGAGGAATACCTGTGGAGCGGCGAACAACTGCTCGAAGCCGCGCCCATCTACGCCGACGGCACCGTCGCCTTCGAACACGCCACCCGCTGGAGCTACGCCCCGGGTGGCATCACCCCGCTGGCGCAACAACAAGGCGACAAACTCTGGTACATCGTCACCGACCACCTCGGCACGCCCCGAGAGCTACTGGACGAAAGCGGCCAACTGGGCTGGAGCAATAGCCCCAACGTCTGGGGCCAGTCACGGCTATGGCAAGCCGCGAATGACGAGTTCGCCAGCAGCAACGTGGTGCCGATCAACAAGACCACCTGCCCGATTCGCTTTCCGGGCCAGTACTACGACGAAGAGAGTGGGCTGCACTACAATCGGCACCGATACTACGATCCGGAGACGGCGCAGTATTTGAGTCCGGATCCGATAGGACTCGCGGGTGGGATTCGGCCGCAGGGGTATGTGGATAATCCGTTGAGTTGGGTTGATCCACTGGGGCTGGCTGGGTGTAGTGCATATAAAGGAAAACTCAGTAGCAAAGCTTCCGAAATGAAGCCATTAGTTAGAGGAAGTAAAGAATGGAATCAAGCGATAAAAGATTCGAAAATCGCTCTTGCTAATGGTGATA
The DNA here is from genome assembly GCF_026016285.1 of Pseudomonas sp. B21-059. Lineage (NCBI taxonomy): Bacteria > Pseudomonadati > Pseudomonadota > Gammaproteobacteria > Pseudomonadales > Pseudomonadaceae > Pseudomonas > Pseudomonas sp. B21-059. Next base: position 4,133,257 of record NZ_CP087201.1, read on the forward strand.
AATTCCAGGTTAAAGTGCAGTCAAGTACTGACGCAAAAGCATTTTTACAAGAGTCTCAAGGCAACATGAACCGTTATAAAGCCCATACACAAAGTGCACGTGCTGATGGTATTCCAAAGTACCCTAAAGGTTATGAACAACATATGGGGCCGGAAGGCGGATTCGGCGACTCACCACATATCAAGTGGTACAATAATGAAACGGATGGTCATATTTTCTATGATATACCGAATTAATGATGAAAAATAATTATTCATTTGAGCTTCTTACGAGAAAGGAAATCTACTCTGGCTCGAACAAGAGTGATTTGTTCTTTTCTATGTTGGAGTTAACCAAGTGTGGTACTGTATACCCAGTGGATACGTTTGTCGAGCTGGAAGATAAACTGCCTGACAATCAATATTACATCGCCCACAATCTTGTTTTTCGCAAAGGAAAAAAGGTTTTATTTAATGGTGAATTAGTCGTTTCATACAGGAACGATTTGATTGATTTTTTAGCAAAATCAATCGAAAGCAATGACTTGAGGAATCTATTGATATCACCAGTTTTCGATGAGTCCCCCAGTTATGTTGTATCTATTAATGATGAGTCTTTTTATTTTTTCATATAAACTGTAACCAATAAAATGCCGGTGGATTATTTTACACTTTCCGGCATTTCTATTTATAGCCTTGAAGGATTTAAAATATCCATATGTTTAGTTACTTTTGCCCGATTCACCACCTGACAGGGCATCACGCTGATATCCAGCGGTTGCCCGGTCAGGCAGCTTTGTGTCAGCCAGTCAACGCCGACATGCGGCTGAGCGCCCACCTACAATAATAACCGTTTAATCTCCGCCTCATCGGTGGCAAAGGTAATTATCAGTCCATTCCGGAACTTTTCTATCTTAAATACAGCGCCGGGCGTAAACCCTGCTCTAATAACATCCTCACCATCGATAATCAGCTAGAAAATAAACTCATCGGCGGTGGTGCCTGTTATATTAACGCCGTTCATACATGATCCCCACCTGAATAATTAATCTACCCTGTTCAATATTCACCATTACTGGCTGGCCAGTTAAAAAACCGTGCTACTCCAAACCAATACCCCTTAATAATCAGTTGTGGTGCGGGCTTTTTAGTGCCGCCATTGGGGCAATAACCCCCCCCGGCAATAACGTTCTGCTTTAGCCGATTTATTTATAGCAGCGTCTGACTTAGAATCGTGCTTAGCCATAGTAACTACCTCGTTTAGTTACTTGTGGTGAGCGGGGTTGTTGTACTGAGAACACTTCAATTGGGCCAGGGCCAGCCACAACAGTGGTGCTACGACAACGCCCTCAACCTGCTCAGCGAAGGCCAGATCCACAGCGCCAAGGGCATGGGCATCCATGCCGAACAACAAGGCGGGCGCGTGGTCAAGTCCGGGGCCAACCGCTACCGCTACGACGCCTGCGGCCGCCTGGCCGAGAAAATCGTCGACCGCCACGGCTTCCGCCCCCAGCGCTGGCAATACCGCTGGAACAGCGACAACCGCCTCACCGACCTCTACACCCCCAACAACGAACACTGGCGCTACGAGTACGACGCCTTTGGCCGTCGCACGCGCAAGTTCAACTTCAGCCGCAGCAACAAACGCAACTCGATCTACGCCCACAGCGAACAACACATCATCGGCGAGGAATACCTGTGGAGCGGTGAACAACTGCTCGAAGCCGCGCCCATCTACGCCGACGGCACCGTCGCCTTCGAACACGCCACCCGCTGGAGCTACGCCCCGGGCGGCATCACCCCGCTGGCGCAACAGCAAGGCGAAAAACTCTGGTACATCGTCACCGACCACCTCGGCACGCCCCGAGAGCTACTGGACGAAAGCGGCCAACTGGGCTGGAGCAATAGCCCCAACGTCTGGGGCCAGGCACGGCTATGGCAAGCCGCGAATGACGAGTTCGCCAGCAGCAACGTGGTGCCGATCAACAAGACCACCTGCCCGATTTGCTTTCCGGGTCAGTACTACGACGAAGAAAGCGGCCTGCACTACAATCGGCACCGGTACTACGATCCGGAGACGGCGCAGTATTTGAGTCCGGATCCGCTGGGGCTCGCGGGTGGGGTTAGGCCGCAGGGGTATGTGCATAATCCTTTGAGCTGGGTTGACCCGCTAGGTTTGGCTGGAGATTGTATTGATAAGCCAGATCACGGCGCGGGTAAAAGCTCGAAGAAGTATGGGCACGCTCGAAGTGAACATGGCTCGCAAAGAAAAGCTCAAGAATTGATGGACCGAGCTAAAAACCCTAAAGATCCGAAGCCGCAGGGTCATTTTAGTGAAAATAGAATGATTGAAGAAGCATTTGAAAAAGCCCCAACAACACCTGGAGTTCATGACGTACACGTATCAAAACAATCGAACGCTTACTATCCGGACGGAACAACAAAAACAACAAACATAGTTAGAGCTATAATAAGCGAAAGAAAGGGACCCACTACCGCATACCCTTACGTACTTGGCGATTAAAACATGAAAATTATTTTAGAAATAAAAAACAAAAAAACACCAGGCGAAGCTGATGAGTTCATTGATGAAGAATTAACTCCATTCCAATACCACCTAGAAGAATTAAGGCAATACATTGATGGTGAGATTACTTTAGAGCTGAACAGCAAGCACAAGATATACCTCGACATATACCCTGACCTGACTGTCAATTTCGAAGAAATTGTAGATTCGATTCAAAGGGCAAAGTCAGGATGGATTGGAAAAGATTATATTTGGTTCTGCGAGCAAGGTCGCGACACTTACTTACACTATACAATTGACGAAACCCTAATCGGCCTCTCATATACAGAGGGCAATGAAATCAGCAAAGGCAAAGGAGATAAGCCAGCACCTAGCTTCAAGGTAAAAATAAAAAAAACAAACTACGTGAATGAGTGGGAAAAATTATTCCTACATATCTCAAGATTATTTAAAGAAAAACCAGGAAAAACAATAAAGATGCCATGGCAAAATAAGTTCCGGCAAACTAATAATCATTGACTACGACGCCACACATAAAAACACAAGAACTCAACCCCCTGAAATTTTATATAAATCAATCTGTGAACACAAAGAGCTTATGAATACTATAGCTCTATCTCTATTAGACAGAATAGAAGAGAAAATCTACTGGCGCGACCTCATTCTAAAATCTTAAGGAAATAGATTTTTAATCTTCCCTTAAAATAAGCACAGTTATTTTTACTTAAACCGTTCTATAATCAACATTATATCCAATAGATATCTATCAACCTGACAAAATTAAATAAATGACCTCATCGATTTTGGAGCCAAGTAAAAACACCACCTTACCTTATAGCGATACGACGTGTATCGCAGACGGAAATTATTGAAAAACAACTAATCGACTTGTTGTATTTTTATTTTTGACACCACATAAATAAATTTATAACTATCAGTTCAAGCGTGTACAACATCCAGCGCAGCACCGCCGGCTTCAATCTGCAACAGCACTACAACCACCTCAGCTTGCTGACCGAGCAAAGCCGCGCCCATCTACACCAACGGCGCCATCGTCTTTGAACAGATCCCCCACAAGAACTCCACCCTCCTCGGCCACTCCCTTACCATCCGCCAGCCCCCACCTAAAGAGTTCGTAAAGACTGCCCGGCCGCCACTGACCCAGCCAGGCAAATGCGCTTCAATTCTCCTTGAGCCAAGCCTGAAACGCCCGGAGAAGCCCATGAGTAAGCTTGCCCGCTATCTGCAGGTCGAGGACATCCTCCTCGACGTCAATGTCTCGAACAAACAGCGCCTGTTCGATCAGGTTGGCCAGCATCTTCAAGAGACCCGGCAACTGCCCGGCGATTGGGTCACGGCCAGTCTGTGGCGCCGGGAACTGGCCGCCAGTACCGCCATCGGCGATGGTGTGGCCGTGCCCCATGCGCGGCTCGCCGAGCTCGACAGCATCCATGCGCTGTACCTGCGGCCGCAGACCGCCATGGCCTTTGCCGCCCCCGACCAGCAGCCGGTGAGCGATATCCTCGTGCTGCTGGTGCCCGCCCCCGCCGATCAGCAACACCTGGAACTGCTGGCGGACACTGCCCGGCTATTCTCCAATCCACGCTTTCGTCAGGCGCTGCTGCGGTGCCACGATGCGTCGCAGGTCAAGCAACTGGTTGACCACTGGTAGTCCCCCAAAGGTCCTGGTCCGAGGTGCTGGCCAGGTGGTGGGGCTTCCAGGTCTAAAATGCTCGCCTCAAAAGGCTGCAAGAAGGCCCCGACTGTCCGTTACCAGCATGCGGCCCGAGGCTATTGCCCCGTCACCTTCCTGAAGCGCAGATTGCGCGCCACGCTGCTGGTCAACACGGCACCCTCCTCGGCAAAGCTGATCACCCCCAGTTCACCGGCGCGAAAGCGCTCCGTCGTCAGCGGCTGCAAAGGGTAGCTGTGCTGGCCGATACGTACGTAGAGCTTGCCTTGCCGGGGGTAGACCTTGAGCTGTCCGGGGCTGGTTTGCAGTGCGTAGAGGCCGACATAACGACGAATATCCTCGGGTTTCCAAGCCGAGGCCAGGACGTAGGTCGAGGCCGGGTTGTTGCTGACGATCCGTGCCCCCGGTGCCGCCGCGAGATAGATCGGGATGCCGTCGTTGTCCGCCACCATCAGTTGATCGCTCTGGCGGAGCAACGGCAGGACCTCATGAAAGGTGTCCAGGACAAACCCCTTGCCGGTGCGTTGCAGCTGGAACTGATGACCGAGATCATCCAGGTAGGTGCCGGCCACCAAGGTATTCAAGAACGCCTTGGGCACCGCCTTGATGCTCGGCGGCGGCGCCGGAATGCCCGTGTCCCGGGGCAACCAGGACGGGCCCAGCAGGACATCCAGCAAGCGATGCCCGCGCTCCGACGCCTCCCCTTCCGTGCTGTTGCACAGGACCACAGTGGCCACATCCAGCTTCGGGTACCAGGCCACATCGGTGCTGAAACCGGCCCAACTGCCGCTGTGGGACACCTCTTGCAGGCCCCGATAACTGCGGTTGGCCAGGCCCATGCCGTAATAGCCCGGGTCACCGTCGTTGAAGGGCTCGGTCTGGCGCATCTTCTCCACCAGCGCCGTGCCCCCGACCCGCCCCGTGGACAGGTTGCGCAACCACAGCATCAGGTCCGCCACAGTGCTGTGCACCTGACCGTCGCCGGTCTGTTCCCAGCGGGCGTCCACGGCTTCGGGGCCCTTGGACGGCTCGTCCTGTTCATAGCCCTGGGCCAGGTTCGGCAACTGCACCGGGTACTGATCGACAATGCTCGAGCGACTCATGCCCAGGGGCTCGAACAGATGGGCTCGACTGTAGTCCTTGAGGGGCATGCCGGCGGCTCGCTCGGCGATGCTCGACAACAGTACATAACCGCTGTTGCTGTAGCTGAATTCGCTGCCGGGGGGAAACATCAGGGCGTTCTGCTTGAACAGCAGATCCAGGGCCTGTTGCTGGGTGAAGCGCTGGGTCAGGGGAATCCCCGCCAACTCCGCCAGCAGCATGTAGTCCTGCAGGCCCGAGGTGTGGTGCAGCAGATGACGGATCTGGATGCCCTCGGCATAGGCCGGCAGCTCCGGCACAAAGCGCCGGATCGAGTCATCCAGATCCAGGCGGCCTTGGGCTTCGAGCTCAAGGATGGCAAAACCGGTGAACTGCTTGGACACCGAGGCCAGGTTGAACAGGGTATCGGCCTGGATCGCCCGGCCCGTGGCCAGGTCGGCAGCGCCGTACTCTGCGCTCCAGATCGTTTTGGCGCCGCGCATCACCCCGGCGGCGCAACCGGGCTGGTCAGGCTTGATGTCGTCGAACACCTCGTGAAACGCCAGAGGCTCGGTGGCATGGGCCAGGGGCATCGCGCCCAAAGTGCTGATCAGCAAGGTTGCAAGCATGGAACGCATGGGGGTTTTCCTCTGGTCACGTCGATCCTTCAGGCTCCTTGGGAGGCTCCTCGGAAGGCGCACCAGTATCCCCATGGCAAACATTGGAATCTGTCTGCAGTCAGTGATTTTCTGTGAATAAACGTGCAGGGATATGAGGCGCTGCAGGCCCGGGAACAAAGCCTGCAAAAATGCCGTTATCATCCACCGCTCGAACGCCATCCTCACCGCGTCCCTCGACCCGGCCCCACTTTCACTCGATGGAACCTGCCATGCACCTGCTGTATCCCAGCGACCCGTTCGCCCCCAAACGCCCGGACGAGCACTACCTGGACGAGTACGAGGCGGTGCTGGCCGCTGGCCTGAACGCCTCGCTGTTCTCTTTCGAGGATTTCGAAAGCGGCCGTTTCAAGGCTTCCCCGGCCCTGCCAGCCGACGAGCCAGTGCTCTACCGCGGCTGGATGTTGACGCCCGAGGGCTACGGCGCACTGCTCGAGCACTTGCACGCCAAGGACGCCAAGGAGTTCACCTCCCAGGCCCACTACCGGCACTGCCATCACCTGCCAGAGTGGTATCCGCTGCTGGCCCGGTACACCAGCGAGACCCGGGTACTGGCGCCCGACACCGACTTTATCCAGGCACTGGCAGACCTGAACTGGCCGGGTTATTTCATCAAGGACTACGTCAAGTCGCTGAACACCGGCAGCGGCAGCCTGGTGGATTCGCCGGCAGACATAGCCCCATTGGTAGAGCGCATGCGTCAGTATCGCGGCCAGATCGAGGGAGGCATCTGTGTCCGGCGCCGGGAGGACTACCTGGAGGACAGCGAACGGCGCTACTTCGTGCTCAACGGCAAGGCCCATGCTGCACAAGGCGAGGTGCCGGCACTGGTGAGCGAGTGTGCTGCGCTGATCGACAGCCGGTTTTTTTCGGTGGATGTGGTCTTGCGGGCCGACGGCGTGCTGCGTCTGGTGGAACTGGGAGACGGTCAGGTATCGGACCGCAAGGAGTGGTCGGCGCAGCGCTTTGCCGCCATGCTCGGCGCTGCCGACTGAGCACTGCGCAGCGCAGCAAGCACCGCAGCCCCGCTTCAAAAGCGCCCTCAAGCCCCTGCTGCGCCTGCTGGGGCTGTTCGATCCGCTGCTGCGGGAGATGGTGGAGATGCACTACCTGATCAGCTCGCCGCTGATCCTCGATGACTCGGCCCTGCAAGGCTTGATCGGGCCCATCGCCAAGACGTCCTATGCCGAAGGCGTGCGCCGGGCCTTGCAGGCGGCGCACAACGCCCGACAGCCGTGAAGTCGCCTAGAAGACGGCCACCTGATCAGCGGAGAATTCCAGTAACCGGGGTTCGACTCAACGAGCCGGTGCCGGGGCAATCGCCAGGCGACTGGTGGCCTTGATCTCCCGCAGCGCCAGGCTCGACTGGATCGAGGCGATGCCCGGCTGGCGCCTGAGCACCTGCTCGACAAAATCGCTGTAGCTGTCCAGGTCCTGGGCCAGCACCTGCAACAGGTAGTCGGCGTCACCGGTGATCTTGTGGCAGGCCTGGACCTCGGGCAGACGCATGATCACCGCCTCGAAGTCATCCGGAGTCTGGTCGGAGTGGGTGGCAAAACGCACATGCACGAAGGCCATGATGTCCAGCCCCAGCAGGCGCCGGTCGAGGTTGGCCTGGTAATCCTTGATCACCCCCTCCTCTTCCATGCGTTTGCGCCGGCGCCAGCAGGGGGTGAGGCTCAGGGACAGGCGCTCGCTGAGTTCGGCGTTGGAAATGCTCGCGTCCTGCTGCAACAGGGCGAGGATTGCCAGGTCGGTTTCGTCCAGGGACACCCTTCGAGTCATTTTTTTCACAAGTAGCCACTCAATGGAAAAATATTACCCAAAACTCTAATTCCATCAGAACAAAAAGCAAAGAAGTCGCAGCCATGCCGGAACAAACTATTTGCACCGGACAACAACAATGGATGCGTTCAGCATGCTTACCGTCTTCAGCGAATCCCACCGCCTGCACCACGGCACCGAGTTGAAGGATGGGGTGCTCAAGCCCTCCTTCGAGCAACCCAGCCGAGCCGATACGGTCCGCGACCGGGTCAGGCACGTGGGGCTTGGCGACATCATCGTCCCCCGCCGTTTCGACCGCTCCTGCTACGTCGCCGCCCACAGCGAACGCTACGTGACCTTCCTGGAAAGCGCCTGGAGCGAATGGCGCGCCACCGGCCGCAGCCACGACGCCCTGCCCCTGGTGTGGCCGGTACGCGACCTGGCCAACCAGCAGGTGCCGGAGTTCATCGACGGCAAGCTGGGCTTCTTCGCCATGGATGCCGGCTCGCCCATCACCGCCACCACCTGGAATGCCGTGCGCACCAGCGCCGATATTGCCCTCACCGGCCTGGCGCTGATCGACGAAGGCCAGGACAGCGCCTTTGCCCTGTGCCGTCCGCCGGGCCATCACGCGGCACGGGAATACATGGGGGGCTACTGCTACCTGAACAACGCCGCCATTGCCGCGCAACACGCCGTGACCCGGGGCGCGAAACGCGTAGCGGTGCTGGACGTGGACTTCCACCACGGCAACGGCACCCAGAACATTTTCTACCAGCGTGATGACGTCCTGTTCGTCTCGCTGCACGGCGATCCGGCGGTCTCCTACCCCTACTACTCGGGGTTCGCCGCGGAGCGTGGGGCCGGCGCCGGCGAAGGCTGCAACCTGAACTTCCCCCTGCCCCGAGGCACCACCTGGCAGCGCTACCGGGAAGCACTGATCCAGGCCTGCGCCCGGCTTCGCGAGTTCTCCCCGGAGCTGCTGGTGGTGTCCCTGGGCGTCGACACCTTCAAGGACGATCCCATCAGCCACTTCCTTCTGGAAAGCGAGGATTTCCTCGGCATGGGCCAGGTCATCGCCGGCGTGGGCGTACCCACGTTGTTCGTCATGGAGGGCGGCTACATGGTGGATGAGATCGGCATCAACGCGGTCAATGTGCTCCACGGCCATGCCAACCGCTAATGCACCAGCGTCGCACTGCCCAGCAGTTTTCAACGTTCTGACCGAGAGGGAAAAGACATGACCTTGTTCATCGATGTGGATCACGCAGCGGACCTGTATTCACGCCTGGGCATAGGCCGGGCGATCCGGGAAATGGCCGGCTACATCCAGGCCGACTACCAGCGCTGGCAAGCCTTCGAGAAATCCCCGCGCACCGCCAATCACTCCGCCACTGGCGTCATCGAGCTGATGCCCGCCGACGATGGCCAGCAGTACGCGTTCAAGTACGTCAATGGCCACCCCGGCAATCCCGCCCGGCACCTGCTGACGGTGATGGCTTTCGGCGTGCTGGCCCAGGTCGACAGCGGCTACCCGGTGCTGCTCAGCGAGCTGACCCTGACCACCGCGATGCGCACCGCCGCCACTTCAGCGCTGGTGGCACAATCCCTGGCCCGCAAGGACGCCCGCCGCATGGCGCTCATCGGCAACGGCGCCCAGAGTGAATTCCAGGCCATCGCCTTTCATGAAATGCTCGGCATCAGCGAGCTGCGGATCTTCGACATCGACGTCGAAGCCTCCCACAAGCTCAAGCACAACCTGCAGGCCTGGCCGGGGCTCGAGGTGCGCATCGCCGACTCGGTGGCCGATGCGGTCAAGGGCGCGGACATCGTGACCACGGTCACCGCGGACAAGGCCTACGCCACCATCCTCACCCCCGAACTGATCGAGCCAGGCATGCACCTCAACGCCGTGGGCGGCGATTGCCCGGGCAAGACCGAGCTGCACGCGGACATCCTGCGCAACGCCCGGGTGATCGTCGAATTCGAACCCCAGACCCGCATCGAAGGCGATATCCAGCAGATGCCGGCGCACTTCCCGGTCACCGAGTACTTCCGCATTGCCCAGGGCCTGGCGCCGGGCCGCGAGCATGAGGCCCAGGTCACGGTGTTCGACTCGGTGGGTTTCGCCCTGGAAGACTTCGCGTCCCTGCGCTACCTGCATGACCTGGCACGCCAGCACGGCATCGGCGAGCAGATTCAGCTGGTGCCCACGCCGGCCAATATCAAGGACCTGTACCAGTTGCTGCAACAGCGCCCCGCCCCCCTGGCGACGGCACCACGACGGATCACCGCCGGCTGAAAGAGCGCTCCTGTGGCCCATGAACAGGGAACCGGCCTGGTGCCCCTGTTCACGGGCAATACCTGACCCGGCTGCACCACAACAATCACAGACCGCAGCCCCCCAACGACCTTCCACTGCCAAAACTCGACAACTATAAAATCAAGAGGTTTTGTGATGATTCCAGATACCTTCGGGGCCTGCGAGCACCCGACGCTGCAACGCACCCTGCATAACCGTCATATCCAGCTCATGGCCATGGGCGGCGCCATCGGCACCGGGCTGTTCATGGGCTCGGGCAAGATCATCGCCATGTCCGGCACCTCGATCATCCTGATCTACATGATCATCGGCCTGTTCGTGTACCTGGTGATGCGCGCCATGGGCGAGCTGCTGCTGTCGAACCTGAACTTCAAGAGCTTTGCCGATTTCGCCGGTGCCTATCTGGGGCCCCAGGCGGCGTTCTTCCTCGGCTGGTCCTACTGGCTGAGCTGGAGTGTCGCGGTGGTGGGCGATGCCGTGGTGGTGGGCGGTTTCTTCCAGTACTGGTTCCCCGATGTACCGGCCTGGGTTCCCGCCATCGCCATGATGCTGACCCTGTTCGCCCTCAACGTGCTGACGGTGAAACTGTTCGGCGAGGTGGAGTTCTGGTTCGCCATCATCAAGATCATCGCCGTGGTCACTCTGATCGCGGTGAGCCTGGTGCTGATCGCCACCGCCTTTGTCTCGCCGTCCGGGGTGAGCGCCTCCCTGAACCACCTGCTGGACCGCCAGGCCGCCTTTCCCAACGGCCTGCTGGGCTTCTTCGCCGGTTTCCAGATGGCGATCTTCTCCTTTGCCGGCACCGAGCTGATCGGCACCGCCGCGGCGGAGACCCGCGACCCGCGCCGGACCCTGCCCAAGGCCATCAACGCGATTCCGCTGCGCATCATCCTGTTCTATGTGCTGGCCCTGGCATGCATCATCGCCGTGACCTCCTGGCAGCAGGTGTCGCCGAGCAAGAGCCCGTTCGTGGAGTTGTTCCTGATCGCCGGCTTCCCGGCTGCGGCGGGCATCGTCAATTTCGTGGTGCTGACCTCCGCGGCTTCCTCGGCCAACAGCGGCGTGTTCTCCGCCAGTCGCATGCTCTTCGGCCTGGCGGACCAGGGCAACGCACCACGCGTGTTCAAACGCCTGTCAGGGCATAGCGTGCCGGTGATCAGCCTGGCCTTCACCAGCCTGCTGATGCTGCTGGGGGTGCTGTTGCTGTACGTGGTTCCGGAGGTGATGACCGCCTTCACCCTGGTGTCGACGGTGTCGGCGATCCTGGTGATCTTCACCTGGTCGACCATCCTCGCGTCCTACATCGCCTACCGCAAAAAGCACCCTGAACTGCACGCCGGTTCCCAGTACAAGATGCCGGGCGGCGTGCCCATGGCCTGGTTCGCCCTGGCGTTCCTGCTGTTCGTCCTGGCCTTGCTGGCCCTGCGCCCGGATACCCGCCTGGCCCTGTGCGTGATGCCGGCGTGGTTCGTCTGGCTGGCCATTGCCTATCGCCTGACGGCCGGGCGCAAGGGGCGGACACCAGTGCAAGCGGCGGCGCAATACCGCTGAGGCGCGAGCCTGAAAGACTTGGCCAGGGAGCGGCCCTGTCGGAGCCCGGTCCTGCGTGCAAAAGCATCGACAGAGCCCCCCTCGTCTTGTTCTACTCCCGCCGCCATCGCCGTTGCCAGGGAGTGCTCACATGCAAGTCGCAGGACCCACCTTTGAAGAGGTGTTCAGGAAAAACCTCAAACGCGTCCTCAACTACTGGAGCCAGATCGGCACCGTCATCGGCCTGAGCGCCGCCGCGCTGGGGCTGTTCAGCCTGTACATGTACACCCGGGCCATCGGCCGCACCGACCTGTTCATGGCCTCCATCGATGCCAGATCGGCGCTGGTGGTCTGGCTGGTCATGGTGCTGTTTCTCATGCTGATCTACTTGCTGCTGCTTACGGTCACCACCCTGCTGTTCGGGCTGGCAAACGATGTGTTTCGCAACACTCCAGAACACATGAACGATGTGGTGGTATGGCTGACCTTGCCGGTCCTGGCAGGCTTCCTGACCCTGATCGTGCTCAGCTACTACGTGCATCTGGGTGAGGCACTGGCGTCGCTGATACTGGTGGCGGTGGTGGTACTGGTGACAGCGCTGGTGATGTCACGCCCCGCGTTCAAACGCGTGATCCACAGCAGTCTGGAGAAACACCCCGCTGCGGGCAGGGGCACCTGGGGTGGCCTGTTCGTGACCCTGACACTCTGCCTGCTGGGCACGGTGATCTCGGGGATCTTCACCAGCCTGCTGATCATCAATGCCTACAACAACGAAGTGTCCAATGACTCGCCACACTTACCGGCCTTGTTGAACTTCCTGGGGCTGCTCTTCTCCTTGCTGCCCATCGTGTTCTTCTACTGCAAGGCCGGTAGTCCCTACAAACGGGTCTTCTATGCCCTGATGTGCACCCTGCTCCTGACCGCAGCCTTTCTTCTGGTGCTGCCCGGAGCCATGAGCCAGATCACCTACAAGGCCGCCGGCAGCCTGGATGTGCGTCAGGACGGAATCGAACGATTCGTGCTGCACGATGACCTCGAACTGCATGACCTGGACCCACTGATGTGGAACACCCGCCAGACCTCTGAGCGGCGCCTGGAAGTTCAAGGCTTTCAACTCTTCTCTTTCGGCGAGGCCCTGTTGATCTGCCCCAAGGGGCTGCGCAACCTGGCGCTGAACCAGATGCACCGCTATACCCGCACCTGCATCAGGACCCGCAACAGCGCGGTAACCCGCAAGCCGGCAAAACCGCTGTATGGCCAAAACCGCGCCTGTGCCGGTGCCGCGCCACCGGCGGCATGCTGGAAACCCCAAGGCTCCTGAATCCCCCCAACTGCTGAACCCCCAGGCCGCAGGCTCAGGGCGCCGGGTTGACCATCAACGAGGGTGCCAGGCTGTCTTGGTTCTGCAAGCCAGGAGCGCAGGCGACAAAGTCCTCCTTGCGCAGCACCACCAGGGCAATCAGGGACACCACCCCGGTGGCCACGTAGAAATACCAGGGCGAGGTGATGTCTCCGGTGAGCTTGATCAGCCAGGTGGAGATCAGCGGTGCACTGCCACCGAACACCGCCACGGGAATGTTGTAGGCCACGGCAATCCCGGTGGAGCGGATGCGGGTCGGCAGCAGTTCGCTCATCAGGGCATAGGTCGAGGAGGCGTAGAGTCCGAACAGGATCGCCACCGCCATCAGCGGCCAGAACAGCGTGGCCGGGGTGGCGTTGGGCGCCGACTTGAAGAACCAGTACATGGCCAGGGTGGCCAGGGTGCCGATCACCATCAGGAACGGCTTGCGTCCGTAGCGGTCGGTGAAGGCGCCGCCCAGGGGCATGACCAGCGCCGCCGAGAGGCTGGCGACGAACACATAGAGCAAGGTAGTGCCGCTGTCGAACTTGAGGGTGTTGGACATGTAGGTCGAGGCGAAGGTCAGCACCAGGTAAAAGATCGAGCTGTGCAGGGTGATGATGAAGAACACCAGGGCAATCGAGCGCTTCCACTGCCAGACCTCCCGCAGCGGTGCCTTGGAGGTCTCTCCGGCGTGCACCAGGGCCAGGAACTCCGGGCTGTCTTCGAGCTTCAGGCGGATGTACAGCGAGATGAACCCCAGGGGGCCGGCGATCAGGAACGGAATTCGCCAGCCCCAGTCCTGCATCAACTCGGCCCCCAGGGCCCAGGTCATGCCATTGGCCACGGCGCCGCCCAGCAACAGGCCGAGCACCGCGGTGACCATCAGCCAGCAGGTGGCGAAGCCCCGGCGCCCGGGCCCGGCGTACTCGGAAATGAAGCTGGTGATGGTGCCGATCTCGCCTCCGGCGGAAAACCCCTGCACGCAGCGGATCAGCACCAGGAGGATCGGCGCGGCGATGCCGATGCTGGCGTAGGTCGGCAGCAGGCCCAGCAGGCAGGTGGAACCGGCCATCAGCATCAGTACGGTGATCAGGGTCTTGCGCCGCCCGATCTTGTCCGCCAGGGGGCCGAAGAACAGCCCGCCCAGGGGACGGATGAAAAAGCTCAGGGCAAAGGCCGCAAAGCTCGCCAAGAGGCTGCTGGTGGGGTCATCGGAGACGAAGAACGCCTTGCCGATGTACAGCGCCAGGAACCCATAGACGCCGTAGTCGTACCACTCGATCAAGTGGCCCGAGGTCGCGCCGATAAAGGCCCGGCGCCGCTGGCGCTGGGGGTTGCAAGAGGTCATGTCCATGTTGGGAGACTCCTGTCGTATTGCTGTCCATGGAAAAAATCTTTCAGAGGTCGGCGATGGACCCTGTGGGGTCCTGCAACCACTGGCGCAAGCGGGTCTTGAGAATCTTGCCGTAGCTGTTCTTGGGCAGCTCGCGGCAAAACAGGTATTTCCTGGGCTTCTTGAACGAGGCCATGCGGGTCACGAACCATTGGTTGAGTGCCTGAGCATCGAGGCCGCCTGGGCAGCGCAGCACCACGAAAGCCACCACCGACTCGCCCCACTCGGCATCCGCCTGCCCCACCACGCAGACCTCGAACACCCCGGGATGCTGCATCAGCACCTCTTCCACCTCCCGTGGGTAGATATTGCTGCCGCCGGAAATGATCACGTCCTTGGAGCGGTCCGTGAGGGTCAGCAACCCGCGACTGTCGAGAAAGCCGATATCGCCGGTGAGCAACCAGCCGTCCACCAGGGTCGCCTGAGTAGCTGATGGGTTGTCCCAGTAGCCGTGCATCACCGGGGCCCCGCGCACAGCGATTTCCCCGGGTTCGCCGGGGCCCAGGCGCTGTCCATCGGCATCGACTATCCGCACCTCCACACAGGACTGCGGCCGCCCCACCGAGGCCGCGATTGCGGGCCAGTCGGGGTGCTCGCGGTCGGCGATCTGCTCCCGGGACAGGGCGCTGATGGTCATCGGACACTCGCCCTGGCCGTAGATCTGCACCAACCGCGGGCCGAAGGTATCCAGGGCCTGGCCCAGGTCCGCCAGGTACATGGGGGCCCCACCGTAGACAAGGGTCTTGATCCCCGCGCCGTCATAGCCTTGCTGCCGGGCCTGCTCGACCATGCGCTTGACCATGGTCGGGGCGGCAAACAGGCTGACCTGCCCCAGTTCCTGCGCCAACCCGAACAGCTCCTGCGCATCGAACCCCCGTGACTCCGGCACCACATGCCGGGCCCCGCAGCGCACGTGAATGAAGTTGTAGAGCCCGGCCCCGTGAGACATCGGCGCGGCATAGACCACCGCATCAGTGGCCTGCACCGGGTCCACATCCAGCGGGTAGCACAGCGACATGGCCATCAGGTTGCCGTGCGACAGCATCACCCCCTTGGAACGGCCGGTGGTGCCCGAGGTGTAAAACAGCCAGGCCAGATCATCGTCCCTGCGCGGACAGGGCTCCAGCAGCTCGTGGTCCGGGGCTGGCGCCGGCGCGGGGCTGGCGTAACCGGGCAACTCGCGGCAGTTGTCCGGCAAGTCCTTAAGCTCGAAAGTCCGCCCGCTGTCGGTATAGATCGCCCGAGCCCCGGCGTTGCCGACGATCCAGGCCGCCTCCCGCGGATGCAGCTTGCTGTTGACCGGCACCGCCACCGCCCCGCTCCACCAGATGGCGTAGAGCAGTTCCAGGTAGTCGCAACTGTTCTTCATCAGCAACGCCACCCGCTCCCCCGGGGCGATGCCATGGCCGTGGCGCAACTGCAGGGCCCGAGCCCGGACCCGGGTTGCGAAGTCCTGATAGTCGGCCACCTGGCGGCAGCCCTCGAACAACGCTGGACGCTGAGGCCAGCGTTGAGCCGCATCCAGCAGCCAATGAGCGATGTTCATGCTCAGGTCCTGACCGCTTGCAGGACCGAGGCGTAGTTGGCCACCGCCATCCCGCCCATGTTGAACAGCAAGCCGAACTCGGCACGGGGCACGCCCAGGCCAATGGGCTCGCCGATCAATTGGCGAAAGCCCAGGGCATGCATCGAGACCCCGGTGGCGCCCACCGGGTGGCCCTTGGCCTTGAGCCCACCGGACAGGTTGACCGGCAAACGACCGCCCTGGCGCACGATGCCCTCATCCAGCGCCCGATGGCCTTCGCCCTTGGGCGCCAGGCCCATGGCCTCGTAGATCAACAGCTCGGCGATGGTGAAGCAGTCATGGACCTCGGCGAAGTTCATGTCCCCCAGGCTCACCCCGGCCTCGCGCAAGGCGCCGTGGATGGCCCGCTGCGGGCCGTCGAAGGCGAGGATGTCGCGACTGGCCATCGGCAGCAGGTCATTGACCTGGCTCAGGGAGCGGATCGCCACCTCGCGCCGGAACGAGCGGGCGCGCTGCGGTGACGCCAGGACAATGGCCGCCGCGCCGTCACTGATCAGCGAGCAGTCGGTGAGGCGCAGCGACGGCGCGATCAGCGGATTGCTCTGGGACACATTGTTGCAATGCTCGAAGTCCATCGGCCGATGCATCTGCGCCAGCGGGTTGGCCATGGCATTGGCGTGGTTCTTCACCGCAATCGCCGCCATCGAGGCCAGCGGGCTGTGGTAGCGCTCGGTGTACTGCTGCGCGACCCGGGCAAACAGCTGCGCAAAGCTCAGGCCGGCCTCCTGCGGATCATTTTGGTAACCGGCTCCGGCCAGGGCTTGGGTGACCTCGGCGGTGGAGTTGCCGGTCATCTTTTCCGCCCCCACCACCAGCACCAGTTCAGCGGCGCCGCTGCGGATCGCGTTGACCCCGGCCTGAATCCCCGCCGAGCCCGAGGCGCAGGCGTTCTCGCAGCGGGTGGCCGGTTTGAAGCGCAATTGCGGGTCGGCCTGCAGCATCAGCGAGGCCGGGAAACCGTCCGGCACCAGGCCTGAGTTGAAGTGTCCGAGGAACAGGGCGTCGATCTCGGCGGCGTCAATCGCAGCATCCGCCAGGGCTTCACGAGTGACCTGGACAATCAGGTCCTCGAGGGTCGAACCCTGCAGACGGCCGAAAGACGTGTGGGCAGCAGCAACAATGGATACGGAAGCATGGGTCATGGTGATTTTCTTCTGTGCTTGAAGCGGGCATTCCATACAATGGCGAGCGCCGAAATCAGACGCTAGTTGGGGCAACTACGTACAGCAGTAAGTAGTACCCCGCTCGCCAGAGCGGCGCACCGACTTCCACGAGGCAGGATGCCCCATGACCGTATATGCCCAGCAGCTCCAGGACCTCGAGCGCCTGGCCTTTCAGGTTTCACCCGCACCGCAGTTGATCACCGGGCATCGGCGCATGCTCGATTGCAACCAGGCCTTCCTGCGCCTGTTCGGCTATGAGCGCGAACAGCTGCTGGATCACCTGACCCTGTTGCTGTATCCCTCCCAGGCCGATTACCAGAGCATTGGCGAACGCAGCGAACACTGGCTGCGCAACGGCCAGGGCGCGTCCTACACGGACGAACGCTTTATGCAGCACCGCAACGGCGAAGTGTTCTGGGCCCGGGCCCACGGCTTTTCCCTGACCCCGGACGATCCGTTCGGGCTGATGATCTGGCACTTCGAACGCCTGGACCGGCCGTTGGCGCCGACCGTGCGCCTGACCCCTCGCGAGCGGGAAATTTCCCTGCACATCGTCAACGGCCTGACCTGCAAGGAAGTGGCGCGCAAACTGGCGATTTCCCATCGCACGGTGGAGGTGCACCGCGCGCGCCTGATGAAGAAGCTGCAGGCCAAGAACAGCGCCGAGCTGGTGTCGAAGATCATCTACATCCGTTGAAGCGCCACCCAGCGGCGCCTGCCGCTAAGCCAGCAGCTCGCTGGCGCTCATGCGCAGCAGACGCGAAGCCCCCAGCGTGGTGCCCTGCAGTGATTCACCCGCAAACAGCAGCTGATTGGCAGCGGCCATTTCGGCGCTTCTGTTGGCGACGAGCTCGTAGGTCTTGCGCGGCAGCACCTCGCTCCAGCCGTTTTCAAAGGTGTCGTAGGCAAGGGTCAGCGCGGCGGTGAAGTAGTGCTGGCCGGCCACCGGAACCCGGACCTCTTCACCCTTCTCATCCAGGGCGATGAAGTGGTTGGGCAGGTGTTTCACCCCCAGGCGCTTGAGCACGATCCAGGCCAGGGCCGATGGCACGAAGGCGTTGAGTTTTTCCGCGGCGATGGCCGAGTAGCCACGCGCCTGCAGCAGTTGGACGATGTCGTCCTCGCTGGCCTCGGGGTGGTCGGCCATCAACCCCAGGGTATCGAGTACGCCCTGATGGGCATTGGCGTGATCCAGGCAGCAGCTGCAGTCCGGCGAGTGCGAATCGTCATGCATGATCGGTCGATGATCCCTATCGGTCTTGGTGAGGGGGCGCAGGATAAACCCTGCGCCCGCCTCTCCACCAGCAAGCGCCGGTTACTTGATGACGATGGGGTTCACCGGTGCCCCGCTGCCGCCGACGATCTTCAACGGCGCGGCGGTGTAGAGGAAGGTCCACTGGCCGTCGGCGGCGCAATCCTCGGCCAGGTCTTCGAGCAGCACGATCTCGGTGAAGGCGATCCCCAGGTTGCGCATCAACGCGCAGTGCAGCGGAATCTGCACCCCGGACACCGGGTCGGTGATCACTTCGTTGGCGATGGTGTCGGTCACCAGATTGGGGATTTCCATCTGGTTGAACCAGTCCACCAGTTCGCGACTGTAGGTCAGCCCCGGCTCCACCAGGTCCTTGAAGAACTCGGTCTTGCCGTATTCGTAGAAGGCGCCCATGGAACCGGTGCGGATGATCAGGATGTCGCGCTTCTCGATGGCCACGCCCTGGGCCTTGGCGGCGGCCAGCAGGTCCAGGTGATTGAAGGTTTCGCCGCGGCCCAGGTACTTCTTGCCGCGGTGCCGGGCCATGTCGATCAGCACCGCGCGACCCACCACGCCGCGCTCGGCAATCGGCAGCACGCTGGCCTTGGCCATGCCGCCGACGGTGCTGCTGGCGTCGTAGCCGTTCCACAACTGGTTGTCGTACCAGGCGTGGCCCAGGGCGTCGTACTGGGTCGAGCCCTGCAGTTGCATGAAGATCACGTCGTCGCAGTACTCGGCACCCCCGGTCATGGACGGCTGCTTGCCGGCCTGATAGTGGCTGCGGTCCAGGGTGTTGAAGCGCATCGAGGGGTTGCGCGCCGGCCACATCGGGTCGCCGCCGGGGTGGCCGATCTGCACCTGCAGGGTGAAGGTCTTGCCCTGGCGCACCGCAGCAACACCGCGCAGCACCTCGGCCTGTTGCAGGTAGTTGAGGGCGCCGACCTCGTCGTCCGGGCCCCACTTGCCCCAGTTCTTTGGCAGGCCTTCAAGCAGCTGCTTGGTATTGGGGTGGCTGGTGTTGTTATCGATCCCACACATGTCGAATGCACTCCATTGATTGGGTTGAAACGGGCGAAAATGCCCGCAGGGCCTTGCTTGGGTGATCAACCGTCAAGCCCCGGCGCCCGCTGGAACTTTGCGGCCCTGCGGGCCGTTCGCAGCCTGCGGCAGCGGCTACACCAGCCCGGATTGACACTGGCTGTAGCCGCTGCCGAGCCACGGCGAGGCTGCGAAAAGGCCCGCAGGGCCTTGCCCGGCGATCAACCGTCAACCCCAGGCGCCCGCTGGAACTTTGCGGCCCTGCGGGCCGTTCGCAGCCTGCGGCAGCGGCTACACCAGTCCGGATTGACATTGGCTGTAGCCGCTGCCGAGCCACGGCGAGGCTGCGAAAAGGCCCGCAGGGCCTTGCCTGGCGATCAACCGTCAAGCCCCGGCGCCCGCTGGAACTTTGCGGCCCTGCGGGCCGTTCGCAGCCTGCGGCAGCGGCTACACAAAGCACGGATTACCCGCGGGCCTGGAGGGTTTTACAGATCATCACACGCAACGTCCACCATCCACTTCCAGGCAGGTGCCAGTGATGAACGCGGCTTCGTCGGAGGCCAGGTACAGGCAGGCGTTGGCCACGTCCTGGGGGGTGGAGAAGCGCCCCAGGGGAATGCTCGCCATGAATTTCTGGCGGTTCTCCGGGGTGTCCGGCACGCCCATGAACTCACTGAGCAGGGCCGTGGCGCCGACCACCGGGTTGACGCAGTTGACACGGATGTTGTCCGGCCCGAGCTCGGCGGCCATGGTCTTGCTCATCACTACCACCGCGCCCTTGCTGCCGTTGTACCAGACCAGCCCCGGGCGCGGCCGGATCGCCGCGGTGGAGGCAATGTTGATGAACACCCCGCCGCCCTGACCGCGAAAATGCGGCACGAAGTACTTGGCGCTCAGATAGATGCTCTTCACGTTGACCGCAAACACCCGGTCGAACTCGGCCTCGTCCACTTCCAGCATCGGCCGGTTGCGATGGGTGGTGCCGGCGTTGTTGACCACGATGTCCAGGCCGCCGTAGTGCTCCAGGGTATTGCGCAGCAAGGCGCCAACGCTGGCGTCCTGGGCCACGTTGACCTCGATGAAGTGGGCCTGGCCGCCGGCGGCGCGGATCTCGTCCACCACCCGCTGGCCGCCCGTGGCGTTCATGTCGGCGACGATGACCCGGGCGCCCTGCTGGGCGAAGGTCTTGGCGATGCCCTCACCAAAGCCGGAACCGGCGCCGGTGACGATGGCAGTCTTGTTGGCTAGACGCATGGGAGTGACTCCTGTTTTTGTTGTTATGGGCCGCCGTCGTGGCGGCCATCAGTCGTGACGAATGGCGATGGTCTTCAAGGTGGTGAAACCCAGCAGCGCCTCGAAGCCCTTCTCCCGGCCATACCCGCTGGCCTTGACCCCGCCGAAGGGCAGTTCGACACCGCCACCGGCGCCGTAGTTGTTGATGAACACCTGGCCGCAGCGCAGCTTGTGGGCCATGCGCAATTGCCGCGCGCCGTCGCGGGTCCAGACCCCGGCCACCAGGCCGAAGGCGCTGTCGTTAGCCAGGCGAATGGCTTCGGCTTCGTCCTCGAAGGGCAGCACCGCCAGCACCGGGCCGAACACTTCCTCCCGGGCCAGACGGCTGTCTGGCGGCACATCGCGAAACAGCACCGCCTCCTGGAAATAGCCGCCGTTGCCGGCCTCGGGCACCACCTGCCCGCGCGCCGCCACCGGGATACCGGCGGCCTCGGCTTCGCGGACGAATTCGCGCACCTGGCGCAGTTGCTTCTGATTGATCAGCGGGCCCATGTCCAGGTCCAGCTCCGAGGGCCCGGCGCGCAGTTGGCCAAAGCACTGGGCCAGGCGTTCCAGCAGCGGTTCATAGAGGCTGCGCTGCACCAGCAGGCGGCTGCCGGCGGAACAGGTCTGGCCGCAGTTCTGCACGATGGCGTTGATCAGCACCGGCAGCGCCCGCTCCACATCAGCGTCGGCAAACACGATCTGCGGCGACTTGCCCCCCAGCTCCAGGGTTACCGGGCAATGGCGTTCGGCGGCGGCCTTGGCCACCAGTGCGCCGGTGCCGGTGGAACCGGTAAAGGAGATATGCGCGATGCCAGGATGGGCGCACAACGCGGCGCCGGCTTCGTGGCCATAGCCGCTCACCACGTTGATCGTGCCTGCCGGGAAGCCGACCTTGGCCGCCAGTTCCGCCAGGCGCAGCAGCGACAGGCTGGCGTCCTCGGCGGGCTTGACCACACAGGCGTTGCCCGCCGCCAGGGCGGCGCCGATGCTGCGGCCGAAGATCTGCATCGGGTAGTTCCAGGGAATGATGTGCCCGGTGACGCCGTGGGGCTCGCGCACCGTGAGCACGGTGTAGCCGGCCTGATAGGGCAAGGTGTCGCCATGGAGTTTGTCGGCGGCCCCGGCGTAGTACTCGAAGTAGCGCGCCAGGGCGGTGGCGTCGGCTCGGGCCACCTTCAGCGCCTTGCCGGTGTCCCGGGCCTCGATCTGCGCCAGCTCTTCATGGTGCTCCAGCACTGCGTGTCCCAGGCGGGCCAGCAGGCGCCCACGCTCCAGGGCGCAAAGGCTGCCCCAGGGCCCGTCGAAGTTGTCCCCCAGGGCCCGTTGCGCGGCCTGCACCGCCAGGTCGATGTCCTCGGCGGTGCCCCGGGCGATGTGCGCATAGGCGATGCCGGTGCTGGGGTCGAGTACGGGAATGTCCTCGGCCCAGGACGAGGCTTGCCATTGGTTGTCGATGTAGTGTTCGAGGCTCATGTTCATCAGTTCCTGTTTCCAGCCAGACATTCGGCTATGGCCCGCCCGACTTCCACGGTACTGGCATTGCCGCCCATTTCCCGGGTGCGCGGGCCTTCGGCGAGCACCGTCTCGATGCTGGCGACAATCGCTGCCGCGGCCCGCTGGTAGAGCTCATCCCCCTGCCCCAGGTGCTCGATCATCAGCGCCGCCGACCAGATCTGACCAATCGGGTTGGCCACCCCCAGCCCGGCGATATCTGGCGCCGAGCCATGCACCGGTTCGAACAGCGAAGGGTACAGACGCTCGGGGTTGAGGTTGGCCGAGGGCGCGATGCCGATGGTGCCGGTGCAGGCCGGTCCCAGGTCGGAGAGGATGTCGCCGAACAGATTGGAGGCCACCACCACATCGAACCAGTCCGGGTGCTGGACGAAGTGCGCGCAGAGAATGTCGATGTGGAACTTGCGCGTCTCGACCTGGGGATAGGCCTTGGCCAGCGCCTCCACCCGCTCGTCCCAGAACGGCATGGTGATGGCGATGCCATTGGACTTGGTGGCCGCCACCAGGTTACGCCGGGGACGGCGGCTGGCCAGCTCGAAGGCGTACTTCACCACCCGGTCCACGCCGTGACGGGAAAACACCGACTCCTGCAAGGCAATCTCCCGCGGGGTGCCCTCCCACATCCGCCCACCGACGCTGGAGTACTCGCCTTCGGTGTTTTCCCGCACCACGATGAAATCGATGTCCCCCGGCACCCGTCCGGCCAGCGGGCACGGCACCCCGGGCATCAGGCGCACCGGACGGATATTCACGTATTGGTCGAACTGGCGGCGGATCTTCAGCAGCGAATCCCAGACCGCAATATGGTCGGGGACGATGTCCGGGGCGCCGACGGCGCCGAAGAAGATCGCCTCGTGGTCGCCGATCTGCTCGGCCCAGTCCTCGGGCATCATGCTGCCGTGGGCCTGGTAGTGCTCGCTGCACCAGTTGAAATGATCGAACTGAAGATCGATGCCGAAGCGCCGGCTGACGGCTTCCAGCACGCGCAGGCCTTCGGGAACCACTTCGCGGCCGATGCCGTCACCGGCGATCACCGCGATGCGATGGGGAGGTTTTACAGCGGGATTGATCCTGGACAAGCCGTATCTCCTGGTCTGACGTGTTGTTGTTATCGAGGCAGGTCAAGCGCACGGGCGAGCCCATTCTGGGCACGGGGAAGCGCCCAGGGGAATTGCTCATTGTGGAAACCGCCTTCGCAAAATTCGAAGGCTCGCGGCGCCAAGCTGCCAGGGGGCCGCGACTAGAGCGGCGGCGCCGCGCTGCGATCGCAGTCAGCCAGGTAGTCGAAGAGCTCGCGGCTGGCCAGGGAAGGTTGCTCCCGGCGTCGGCACAGGAACATCTGACGATCGGCCCAGGGGTCGTCGATTTCGATAAAACGCAAGGCCATCTCCTTGCGAAAGATCTGCACCGCGCCCTGGGGCAACACCCCCACGCCCTGCCCGGCGGCGATCAGCCGGCACACCGCCTCGAAGCTGCGCACCTGCACTCGCAGGCGCAGGGGCATGCTCACCGCAGCCGCAGCCTCGGTGATCAACGGAGTGATGGCGGCGTTGTCTTCCAGACCGACGAAGTCGTAGCCCAGCAAGTCCTGGAAGCGCGCATGGCTCATCTTGAACGGATGAGCCTGGGGCACGATCAGGCACAGGCGGTCACGGCAATAGGGCTTGAAGTACAGGTCCCGGGCCTGGGGCAAGGTGGTGACGATGCCCACATCGGCGATGCCGTCGCGCACCGCCAGAAGAATCTCGCGGCTGCGCTCTTCGCGAATGTCCACGCGAATCCCCGGGTGCAGGTCGCTCCACTGGGTCAACTGCCGGGGCAGTTCCTGGCTCATCGCCGAGCTGTTGGCGTACAGGCTGACC
The DNA here is from genome assembly GCF_026016285.1 of Pseudomonas sp. B21-059. Taxonomy (NCBI): domain Bacteria; kingdom Pseudomonadati; phylum Pseudomonadota; class Gammaproteobacteria; order Pseudomonadales; family Pseudomonadaceae; genus Pseudomonas; species Pseudomonas sp. B21-059. The sequence goes on from NZ_CP087201.1 coordinate 4,157,254, forward strand.
CGGCCGGTGGCGCCCTTGGCAAAGTCGGCCAGGTCAGCGTGCATCACATCCACCGCCCGCAGGAGGCTGCGTGCATGTTCGGCCAGGGCCTGCCCCGCCGCCGTCGGCTGCACCCCGGTGGAGGTGCGGGTCAGCAGCGCCACCTTGAAGTGTTGCTCCAGCAGCGACAGACGCCGGCTGGCGGCCGACAGCGACAGGTGCGACTGCTCGGCGGCCCGGGACAGGTTGCCCAGGGTCAGGGCCTTGAGAAACAGCTCGATGGAAGTCAGGTCCGGAGACATGGCGGAGTCCTTGTGCGCAGTGCGTGAAAACTACGCAGTTGGCGCCGCCCTGTCCAACGCTGCTGCGACGCTTCAAGCCCCTCGCAGAGCGCCCCGCCAGCAGGCCCGTATATTGTCCGACAATAATCGTAAAAGCCCCGTATACACAGGCCGAAACATGCACTAATGGCAAACTGGCATTTCGCCAAAACTGGACAATACTGGTCGCGACGGACCTCCCTGTCCGCCTCCCAGCGAAAAGGACTTCAGCATGAAACCTCAAGAACTCGAACTCGATGTCGCGGTGGTCGGTGGGGGTGTGTCCGGCACCTACAGCGCCTGGCGCCTGCAGCATGAACAAGGTGAAAAACTGCGTATCGGCCTGTTCGAATACGGCGACCGCATCGGCGGCCGGCTGTTCAGCATCAACCTGCCGGGGCTGCCCAACGTGGTCGCGGAAGTCGGCGGCATGCGCTATATCCCCGGCCCCACCGGCCATGTGCTGGTAGACAGCCTGGTCAAGCAGTTGCGCCTGCCAAGCCAGAAATTCCCCATGGGCGCGCCGCCCCCGGTGGGCTCGCTGAACAACCTGTTCTACCTGCGGGGCAAGCGCTTTCGTTATCGCGACTTCAAGGAAGCGCCACACAAGATCCCCTACGACCTGGCCTGGTCCGAGCGCGGCTTCGGCCCCGAGGACCTGCAAGTCAAGGTGATGAACTACGTCTACCCGGGCTTCGACCAGCTCAGCCTGTGCCAGCAGATGCAGGTCAAGGTGTTCGGCAAGGAAATCTGGCGCTACGGCTTCTGGGACCTGCTGTACCGGGTCATGAGCAATGAGGGCTACCAGTTCATGAAGGACGCCGGCGGCTACGACGCCAACGTCGCCAACGCCAGCGCAGTCACCCAGCTGCCCGCCACCGAATACAGCGACGACACCGAGTTCCTCACCCTGACCAAGGGTTTCCAGAGCCTGCCCCTGACCCTGGAGGCCAAGTTCCGCAAGCTGCCGGGAATCTTGCCCGGCGCCCAACGCGTGCAGATGAACCAGCGCCTGGTGCAGATCAGCTACGCCAAGGACCGCGACTTCCCCTATCGCCTGCATTTCCAGAGCACCGTCACCGAACAGGGCAGCACCCGGGACATCGACGGCAGCCAGGTGGTCAAGGCGAAGCAGATCATCCTGGCCATGCCCCGTCGTGCCCTGGAGCTGATCGATGCGCCGCTGTTCGACGATCCCTGGCTCAAGGAGAACCTCGGCTCGGTGCTGATGCAGTCGGCGTTCAAGCTGTTTCTGGCCTACGAACAGCCCTGGTGGCGTAGCCTCGGGCTGGTGGCCGGGCGCTCGGTCACCGACCTGCCGGTGCGCCAGGTCTACTACATGGGCACCGAGTGCGAACAGCCCGGCGGCCAGCCGAATCTCAACTCGCTGTTGATGGCCTCCTACAACGACATCGGCACCGTGCCCTTCTGGAAAGGCCTCGAAGGCGGTGCGCCCTTTGTCGGCCATGTGCCGGCCAGCCTCGCCGGGCAGTTGCAAGCCGCAGCAGTGGTGCCCAAAAGCGAGTTCCAGGTCAGCGACGAAATGGTCCGGGTGGCGCAGATGCAAGTCACTCAACTGCATGACCAGGTGGAGCTGCCACGTCCCTATTCGGCGGTCTACCACGCCTGGGATGCCGATCCCTATGGCGGCGGCTGGCACGAATGGAAGGCCAACTACCGGATCGACCAGATCCTGTGCCGCATGCGCAAACCGGTGGCCGACCAGCAGATCCATATCGTCGGCGAGGCCTACTCCATGGGCCAGGGCTGGGTGGAAGGCGCGCTGACCGTGGCCGAGTCGACCCTGCAGGATTTCTTTGGCCTCAAGCGCCCCAACTGGCTGCCCAAGGACTATGCCCTGCTGCCGGTGCCGACCCCGGACGGCTGCACCCTGCCCGGCGACCAGCCGCTGCCCTGCCAGAACTGCGCCAAGACCCTGGACGGCGTCACCCAGTTCGCCTACGAGGGGATCGCCCATGGCCAGCAATGACCCCTTCAGCGTCGCCGACTACCTGCTGACCCGCCTGCAGCAACTGGGCCTGACCAAGGTGTTCCAGGTGCCGGGGGACTACGTCTCGCACTTCATGTCGGCCCTGGACGACTTCGACGGCATCGACGCGGTGGGCGAAGTCAACGAGATGGCCGCCGCCTACGCGGCCGACGGCTATGCCCGTTACACCGGGATCGGCGCGGTATCGCTGCAATACAGCGTCGGCACCTTCAGTGCCCTGAATGCCATTGCCGGCGCCTATGTCGAACGCAATCCGCTGGTGCTGATCAGCGCCAGCCCGTCGGCGCAGAACCGTGACCTGATCTGGTCCCAGGATGTGCTGTTCCACCACTCCACAGGTGATCTGGATGTGGGCCGCAAGGTCTTCGAGCCGGTGACCGTGGCCAGCCTGATTCTTGACGACAGCCTGCGCGCCCCGGCGCTGATCGACGAGGCGCTGGTCAAGGCCATCAGCGAGCGCCGGCCGATCTACCTGGAAGCCTGGCAGAACGTCTGGGGCGAACCTTGCCCGCGCCCTCAGGGCGAACTGCAACCGCTGCCCGCCCGCTGCGACGAGGACTCGATGCGCGCCGCCATCGAGGCCAGCCTGCTGCGCCTGGGCAGCGCCCGCTCGCCGCTGATCATGCTCGGCATCGAGGTGGCCCGCTGCGGCCTGCAGGAGCAGGTAATGCGCCTGATCGAGGCCAGCGGCCTGCCCTTCACCACCAGCCTGGAAGCCAAGACCGTGGTCGACGAAAGTCACCCGCAGTTCATCGGCACCTACGCCGGCACCGCTTCGCGCCTGTGGACCCAGGCTTTCATGCAGGACGTGGACTGCATCCTCGCCCTGGGGGTGATCTTCACCGACGACTACCTGCAACTGCTGAACCAGGACTTCAGCCGGATCATCCTGGTCAACAGCCAACTGGCCCGCACCGGCCTGCAGTACTACCCCCACGTACCGCTGCCGGAGTACGTGCAACGGCTGCTGGGGGCCCTGGGCCTGGACAGCGACTACCCCCTGCGCAACCACGTTCCTGAACCCGCGCGCCCGCCGCTGCTGCAACAGGGCGCACCCGACGATGCACTGGGTTATGACCTGTTCCTGGAGATACTCGACGGTTTTGCCCGGCAACAGAACCTGTGGCCGGGCAGCAGCCTGATCCTCGGTGAAAGCTCGGCCCTGTATGCCGCCAGCAACATCAACGGCCTGCCTCGGGACAGCTTTGTCGCCGATGCCATCTGGGGTTCCCTGGGCCATGAAACCGGCTGCGCCCTGGGGGTGGCCATGGGCAGCGGTCGGCGGCCGATCGTGGTGGCCGGCGACGGCGGCTTCATGATGATCTGCCAGTCGCTGTCGACCCTGGCACGCAACCGGATCAACGCCCTGGTGTTCGTCATGAGCAACGAGGTCTACGCCATCGAACAGGCGTTCGTCGATATCGATGCCTTCGAACCCGGCGGCCAGTTCGCCCCGTTCGACACCCTGCCGACCTGGGACTACCTGGCCCTGGCCAAGGGGTTTGGCGCCGAGGGTTTCAAGGTCTCGACCCGGGCCGGGCTGGAACAGTTGCTGCCGCAACTGCTGCAGATCAAGGACCGCCCGGCGCTGATCCAGGTGGTGATTCCCCGGCAGGACCTGGCACCGCAGATCAAGCGCCTGGCCAAGCCGGACGGCCCGTCGTTCGTCGCCCGTCACAGCCACGACAACGACAACGACAACGACTGAACCCTCGCGCTGCAGGAGCCGGCTTGCCAGCCCACACCTCGGCAAGCCGGCTCCAACCCAGCGTTTCCTGCAAGGAGCAACACAGCATGGACGTCCCCTTCCTGCGCTCGACCCTGGCCGCCGGCCTGCTGCTGGCCAGCGCCAGCGCCCTGGCCCACACCATGAACCACGGCAGCGATGAACACAGTGGCGGCTTCACCCCGGTGCCGCCGGACACGCCCTACCTGCAAGTGCTGCACAAGTGCGTCAGCCCCCAGGACACCGAGGGCGACCAACTGCTCTCGGGCCTGGGCGGCACCCGTTACCCCCTGGTCAGCCTCAAGCAGCCGGAGCAGGTCCAGGCCTTCTACAGCCAGGGCATGGCCCTGCAATACGGTTTCAATTTCTCCGCGGCGATCCGCGCCTTCTACCAGGCCAGCCGCTTCGACGAAGGCTCGGCCATGCCCTATTGGGGCATCGCGCTGTCGGCCAACTCCAACATCAACAGTGTCGCCACCACCGGTTGCAACCAGTTGGCCTACCGCTCGGTTCAGATCGCCCTGGAGCACGCCAGCGCCCGGCTCAAGGACAGCGCCGCACAAGCCACCTTCAGCCAGCGTCAGTTGCAGCGCGAGGTGGACTACGCCAAGGCGCTGCTGAGCCTGTATAGCGAAAAGGACGGCCAGGTCAGCCTTGGCGATGAGGGCAACAAGCGCTACGCCGACGCCATGAAAAAACTGTCGGAAGACTACTTTGACGACCTGGATGCCGCGACCCTGTACGCCGACGCCCTGCTCAGCCGCGACCCGTGGAAATGGTGGGACGGCACCGAGGCCGTATCCAATCAGGTCAAGCCGACCGACGCCGCCTACGAGGCCCTGCAAGTGCTCAACCGGGTGCTGGTCCAGGACCAGCAGCACACCGGGGCCAATCACTTCTACATCCACGCCATCGAGGAATCACCCTTCCCCGACAGCGGCCTGCCCATGGCCAATCGCTTCCGCGACCAGAACCCGGCCATCGGCCATCTGGTGCACATGGCCTCGCACATCTACCAGCGCACCGGCAACAACAACCTGGCCAGCGTGGCCAACTACACCGCCGTCTCGGTGGACCGCGCCTACGCCCATCAGGTCCAGCCGCAAAGCCCCTACGCCTTGCACTACCTGGGGCACAACATCCACTTCCTGACCTGGACCCTGTCCATCGAAGGCCGGCAGAACGAATCCATGAACATGGCCGAGGAACTGGTGGAGAACACCACCCGCTACGCGGCCGTGCCCTTCCTTTGCCAGCAGTACCCCGAAGAGCTCAAGACCAAGAGCGACTACTTCTACGCGGTGCCCTACTACTTCGCCGTGCGCTTCGAGGACTGGGACGCCCTGGCACGGATCGAACCGAAGATCGACGCCGGCCTGGCCACCCTCAACCAGACCTGCCGCGAGGCCAACCAGGGAACGGACAAGCCCTGGCAGGACTTGACCAAGCCCTACACCCAACTGATGAAGGCCTATGCCCTGGCGTACCGGCAACTGAGCGCCCAGAACCTGAACCAGGACCAGGCCCGCGATGCCCTCAAGGGTTTCTGGCAGGCGGTCGCCGCCTCGCCCCAGCCCCTGACCGGCAAGGACGCCCTGCAATATGGCAACAATCCCGCGCTGCAGCTGCTGCGCATCGCCAACCTGACCCTGCTCGACCGCGCCCTGACCCGTGCCGTCGGCCCACTGGATCTCGCAGCCCTCAAAAACCTGGGCAACCAGGTATTCAACAACGCCAAAGAGGGCCTCAACGCTGACCTGCAGGCCCTGACCGGCAATGCCGGCGAGCAGCAGATTGCCGCCTGGCGCAAGGCGGTGGAGGTGCAAGACGCCCTGGCCTACAACGAGCCGCCGGACTGGTACTACACCCTGCGCGAGTCCCTGGGTTATGCCTTGCTGGCGCAGAAACGCTATACCGAGGCGGAACAGGTGTTTCGTGAGGATCTGGCGGGCAACCGCCTCAGCGGCCGCTCCCTCAACGGCCTGAAGCTGAGCCTGGAAAACCAGCCCGGCAAACAGGTCCCGGCGTTGCTCGAAGAACAACTGCAAACCGCCTGGCGCAATGCCACGGTGAGCCCGGCGCCGCGGTTGTAGGCCTGAGGCAAAGGCTACCAGGGGCGGGATCGCAACCGCGGGCGACCCTGCCCCTGGGCAACCTCAGGCAACGACTAGGACAAACCCCGCGGATGACGAGGCCAGGGCCAGTACCAGCGCAAGCCCCGAGGCCGCAACAGGCGTTCGTAGAGCATCCACAGCATGCCCAGCAGCATCAGCGCCACATGCCCCTGCTCCAGCAGCACCGGCAACAGCATCAGCGGCCAGCAGGAACCTACGCACCAAGCCCCGGCGGACAGGCCAAAACCCAGGCAGTCCCTCAGATAGCCCAGGCCAAAGGCACAGATCCGCGGCTGCCGGTGGCACTGGTTCAGGCAATGTTGCTTGAACGGCGAGGCCTGCCAGACCAGGCACAACAGCAACACGGCGAAAAAACCCTGCCACGCACTCAGGCCGAACCACACCCGGACCGCCACCACCAGCCCCATCAGCACCACGCCTGCCAGGCTCCAGACCGCGCCGAAGCCCAGCACGAACAGGGCAACGCCCTGCCAACGCTTGCGCCGCAAGCTACGGTGCCAGACGTAGAGCAAGGGCTGCACCAACAGCAGTGGCAGCATGGCAAGCAGCATCAGCCACCAGCCCTGCAACAATTGCTGCGGTGGATTGAACAGCAACGCCTGCTCGATGCCCCGCCAGCCCAAGGCATAACCGGACAACGACAGGCTGCCGCAGAACGCCGGAATCGACAGCATCGCCGTCGACCCCAGCAACCACCCCCACCCCACCAGGCTGATCAGCAGCAACCAGGGACGCGGGTTCTGGCCCAAGGGTCGCAGGCCACGTAGCACGCCCCTCAACCGCCCAGCCGGGTGAGGCTGACCCGCGCTACCGTGATCTGGTCCTCGGCAGGCACCGCCGCCCTGGACACCAGGCGGATATTCAACTGATCCGCCGAGGTGATACCCCCCAGGTGCAGGGCATCGATGATATCGGTGATCTCGAACACCTCGGTGATGCCGTGCCCGCCGTGCTCGTGGTCGGTACGACTGGCATCGCTCACGCCGAACAACGACAAGACCCCGGCCCGCAGCTCCGGATGCTGAGCCGGATCGGCATCGGCCGGCAGGTTGACATAGACCTCCAGCAACACCGCATCGCTGTTGCCGCGAATATTCTCCAGGTTGAGAAATACCCGGTCCGGCGGCGTGAAGCTGGCCGCGAACAGGTTCGACTTCAGGCTGCTGAACACCTGTTGCGCGCCCTGCTTGTCCAGTTGCACTGAGGTCTGCACCGAGTGCCCGACGATTTCCAGCGGCGCACGATTGGCCCCTATCACTTCTGTTTCCGGTTCCTTGGCCATCAATGCTCCGCTGGCGCTGAAGTTCTGCAATTGATCGGTTGCCAGCCCCAGGCGCTGCAAGCGCTGGTGCAGACGGTTGCCCTGGCTCTTGGCGGGAGCCGTGGTGTCGTATCGATAGTTGAGCCTGGGCGCCAGGGTATCGAGCACCTCCGCCACCTTGAATTTCCATGGTTCGCCATCGACCTGGGGCACGATAAAGGGCCGGCTCAGTTTGTCGGGGCCGTTGTACCAGTTGGACTTGTCGGGGTTGCTGTGCTCCTCGGGGCTGTCCAGCCAGACCTGCCACAAGCGGTCGATATTGGCATGATGCAGCCAGAAGATCGGGTCCAGCGCGGCGGTATTGGGATAGCTCATCAGGCCACGAACCGTATACCGAGAACCGTCGGGAGCGGTTCGCACCTGATCGCGGCCACCGACTTCGGTATGCACGACGTTGTGCGGGCACGACTCCAGGCCGCCTGTGACACCGCTTCTAAGCAGGGTTTTCGGGGTACCGCCAAAGCCGGGCGGGCTGCCTTCGCTGCCGCCCTCGTACCTCGGGTCGTCCAGACAGCCGAGACCGATCAGGCTGCCATCGAGCACGACGTTGCCGTCGCCCAAAAGGCCAAAGCGCTTTTCAACATACAGCGGGTTGGGCCCCTCATTGTTTGGCAGGGTCTTGGCGGCAAAGCACGCGGGCAGGTGCAGGGACTGCTGCCCCTCGTTGTAATTCCAGTAAGGCAGCGCCCAATCCTTGGGACCACCCAGCTGGACGACCACATCGCGGACGATCTGTTCGAAGGACGCCAGGTAACCGCGGTGCCAGGGCAGGAAGAACCAGTTGCCATGCTGGCACTGGTCCCAGTACAGCAGCTGTTCCGCCTCATTGGGCAGTGCCTCACCGGCCTTGAGGTAGCCGTCCATCCTCCACCACGACTCGGAGAATCCGTGAATCGCCGCGAGGAATCGCCAACTGGTGCGATCGGTGATCGGGCGCTGGAGCAGGACGCCAACCGCCCTGGCATACCACAACAGGGTCGGGTCCCAATCGCCGCTCAATTTCCCTACATCACGCCGTATATAAACCATGATTTATCTCCCTGAAAAGGCTCCGTTGCGGAGAGAGCGCTCGCTCCGCTGGCAACGCTAGATCAGGTGATATCAATCTGCCTGCCCGGCCCTGGTAAAAGCGGACCGATGGCAGGCCGTTCGGCGGCTCGGTTCAGCGCCCGGAAAAACGCAGGCGCGACAGCTGGCGCAAGTCGCCTTCCAGGTAATAGTCATCACTCCAGTGGTCGTCCACCGCCAGGGGCCGGACCTGCTTGAGGGCCAACTGCCTGGCGAAGTAGCGAAACCGGTAATGCTCATAGAAGCGCAGCAGTTCCAGGCCGTAGCGATCCGCCAGATCGGTGTCGCCACGGATGATCAGGTAGTTCTCGTCATTGCTCTGGCTGGCGCCGACGCTGAGGTTGTGGCTGCCGCTGATGATCACCGGAGCCTCGCTGGTGAAGTCGGTCACCAGCGCCTTGGTGTGCACCAGCAGGTTACCCCTCTGGCCCTTCAGACCCTCCTTGAGCCAGCCTTCCAGGCCCTTGTTGAGCAAGGCGGTGGCGGCAAACTCGGCGGTGCGATCGGCGTGGAAGCCGGTGATGCGACTGGCCGTGTTTTGCAGGCCATAACGCAGCACATCGTCGTGGGGCTGGCCGAGCAAGGCGTCGAGAATCCTGTCGGGCAAGGCAAAGGCGGTGACGAACAGCAGGTCGCGGCGGGCGCCGTTGATGATGTCGACGAACTCACTGAGATCGCCCTGCCCCCTGCGCGGGGAAAAACCGGCGAACAGCGGCGCATCCGGCTGCATGGGATTGTCCTGGGTCAGCCATTTGCGGGTGGCGCCCACGTCCGTCGGCGCCTGCCAGATCTGCTCGAACACCTGTAGATAGCGCCCGGCAATGTCCGGGTGATCGAGGCTGTGCAGCACATTGGCCTGGCGGTAGACCCCGTTGGCGGTGAAGTTGGTGCTGCCGCAGAGCACCGCTTCGGGCTGACGCTGGCCGGCGGCGTCGAGGCGGCTGAGGACGATGAACTTGTCATGGAAGATCCCGTGGGTCACCCGCCCACGTTTGCTGTGCTCGGGCAGGTGCTGCAGGCTGGCCTGGTTCTGCGTGGTGTCGTCGTCCCCGGGGCCGGCGTGGTACAGCACCCGCACTTGCACGCCACGGTCGAAGGCGGCGTTGACCGCGTCAACGACGGCCTGCAACTGGTACTCGTAGATGGCGATGTCCAGGCTCCAGCTGGCATCCGTGGCGCGCTGGATAAACCCCAGAAGCGCCTCCAGCAGACCGTTTTCCAGCCATTGCCGCGGGGCGTCGGGCCAGGACTCGATGGGCAGTTTCTTGTTGTTGCTGAGCAACGCATCCAGTTCCGGAAACTTGCGCGAGAAGGCCTGGCTGGCGGCCACGGCACGGTTGAAGATCACCTGCTGCCCCGGCGGCTGGCCGTTGTCGGCGGTGATGCTCAGTTCCAGGGCCTCCCCCAGTTGCGGCGCATCGGGGCTGCCGTAGGCCAGATGCACCCGATAGTTGAGGGTGGTGCCGGGGCGGACCGCGTAGTCGGCCCAGCGAAATTTCTGCAGCGGCGCCTGATCGCTGGGGGTGGCGTTGTATTGGGGGAAGGTATGGGTCTTGCCGGGGAAGGTCAGGCTATTGAACAGAAACAGCCAGGGCTTGCTGCCGACCTGCTTCTCGATGGCGAAGCCCAGCAGCCCCTTGCGCCGTGACGCATCCAGATCCATGGCCAGCAACACCCCATTGGTCCCGGCATAGGCCTTGACCCGGAAATCGTCCTTATCGTTACGCACCAGTACCCGCATCGCTTCACTCCTGTGTTGGCGCTGGCAGTGTAGCCGCTGCCGCAGGCTGCGAACGGGCCCGAAGGGCTCGCAGGGGCAGGCTCCGCGTTGTTTCTGGGAAGGATTGGGGGCCTTTGCGCCGACTGCGTCGGCGGTCGCAGCTTCGCAGGCTCAGCAGCGGCTACAGGGTTAGAGGGTTAGAGGATTAGAGGGTTAGAGGCTACAGATCGAGGTGGTGGTAGGCGGCGTTGAGGCGTGTCGCCAGTTCGCGGGCGCGGCCCAGGCGGATCGGGCCGCGTTCAATGTCGAGCAATAGGGTCGGGCAGTTCAGGGGCTGCAACAGCGGCAGGGTTTTCAGGCGGCCGTCGGTGATCAGCAGTACGCGCTGCTGTTCCGCCGGCAGGCGCCGCTGGCGCTGTTCCAGCCACTGGGCCGCTTCGCTCAGGGCTTGTGGCAAGGGCGTGCCGCCAGCAGCACCGAGGCCATCGAGCCAGTGCCGCAGGTCCTTGGAGGCTTTCAGGCCCTGGACCTGCCAGCTCGGTGCGCGGCCACTGGCGGTAAGCAGGGCCAAGCGCGCGCGCTGGCGGTAGGCGTCGTCGAACAGTTGTGCCAGCAAACCCTTGGCGTCGCTCAGGGCGCTGTGGCGGCGGGTCGAGGCCGAGGCGTCGACGATCACCAGCCACAGTTCATGGGGCGCGCGGCTGCGCAGGCGAAACAGCAGGTCTTGGCGCAAGCGCGGCCGGCCCTTGAGCAAGGTGCCGGGCCAGTTGATGGAACCGGCGCGGGCCTCGCGGCCTTTGCCTTGCCGGCCATGATCCAGGTGCCCCGCCCGGGGCTTGGCATCCGCCCCCCGATCAGTGCGGGGACGAATGCCTAGGGCTTTTTTGGCCAGCTGGGCACTTCACGCCGGGCGCCGGTGGGCAACGCCTGGGCCGGCATTTCGCCCCATTGGCCCTGGCCTTCACTGGGGTTGGCGTTGGCTGACGCCGGCGTCTGGGGGCTGGACTCCGATTGCGGCGCACTGGGCGCCGTCTCTCGGCGGCGGTGGCGCAAGGCAAACTCGGCGACCGCGTCGATGTCTTGCTCGGCGATGGCGCTGGCACCGCGCCAGGCGGCGTGGGCCCGGGCGGCTCGCAACCACACCAGGTCGGCGCGCAGGCCGTCGACGCCTGCAGCGAAGCAACGCTCGGTGATCAGCTCCAGGGACAGGTCATCGAGGGCGATGGCCGGCAGCAGCGCTCGGGCCTGCTGGCAACGCTCGCGCAACGCCGTTTGCGCCTCGGCCCATTGGCCGCAGAAGCCCTGGGGATCGCTGTCGAAATCCAGGCGCCGGCGGATGATCTGCCCGCGCTCCTGCGGCGCGGGCTGGCCGCTCAAGGCGACGTTGAGGCCGAAGCGGTCCAGCAGTTGCGGACGCAGTTCGCCCTCTTCCGGGTTCATGGTGCCGATCAGTACGAACTTCGCCGAATGGCGATGGGAAATACCGTCGCGCTCGATCAGGTTGGTGCCGCTGGCGGCCACGTCCAGCAGCAGGTCCACCAGGTGATCGGGCAGCAGGTTGACTTCATCGACATAGAGCACACCACCGTCGGCCTTGGCCAGAACCCCCGGAGAGAACTGCGCCCGGCCTTCGCCCAGGGCGGCGTCCAGATCCAGGGTGCCCACCAGGCGCTCTTCGGTGGCGCCCAGGGGCAAGGTGACGAACTGGCCGCTGGCCAAGAGATCGGCCAGGCCCCGAGCCAGGGTCGACTTGGCCATGCCCCGCGGACCTTCGATCAGCACACCGCCGATCTTCGGGTCGATGGCGGTCAGGCACAGGGCCAGTTTCAGGCTTTCGGCGCCGACCACGGCGGACAGCGGAAAATGGGGGGTGTCGCTCATGTCGGGGTCTCGCTCAAGGGTTGTGCAAACATCAGGGGGTGGCGGCTGCTACAAGTTGCGATCGGCACCGCAGAGCCGTCGCGAAGAGGTTCGGGGCGGTCGCACGTGACGTCGACGTCGTCGGCGTTCGCAGCCTGCAGCAGCGGCTACAGGCTCAGCTGTCTTCTTCAATATCCAGCAACAGGTGCTCCAGGGCTTCACGATAATCGCCGGGCTCTTGCCACAGGCCTCGCTGCTGGGCTTCCAGCAGGCGCTCGGTCATGTCGCGCAGGGCGTGGGGATTATGCTGGCGGACGAACTCGCGGGTCGAGTCGTCCAGCAGGTAGGCGTCCGCCAGCAAGGCGTACTGGTGATCGTCGATCAGCTCGGTGGTGGCGTCGAAGGCGAACAGATTGTCCAGGGTCGCGGCCATTTCAAAGGCGCCCTTGTAGCCATGGCGCTTGACCCCTTCGATCCACTTCGGATTGGCCGCCCGGGAGCGGATCACCCGATTCAGTTCTTCCTTGAGGGTGCGGATCTTCGGCAGGTCCGGCTGGCTGTGGTCGCCGTGGTAGCTGGCAGCCTTGGCCCCGCTGAGGCTTTCCACCGCGGCCAACATGCCACCCTGGAACTGGTAGTAGTCGTTGGAATCCAGCAGGTCGTGCTCGCGGTTGTCCTGGTTCTGCAACACCGCCTGCACCTGGCTCAGGCGGGTGGCGAACTGCTCGCGGGCGGCGGTGCCTTCGTCGTTGCCGCCATAGGCATAGCCGCCCCAGTTCAGGTAGACCTCGGCCAGGTCCTCGCGGCTCTGCCACAGGCGACCGTCGATGGCACCCTGGACCCCGGCGCCATAGGCCCCGGGCTTGGCGCCGAAGATCCGCCAGCCAGCCTGACGCGCGGCCGCGTCCTGCTCCAGGCCGGAGGCGATCAAGGCCTCGCGCTCGGCGCGAACCCTGGCCGCCAGGGGGTTCATGTCCTCAGGCTCATCGAGGGCCGCCACCGCTTGCACCGCTGCGTCGAACAGGCGGATCAGGTTGGCGAAGGCGTCGCGGAAGAACCCGGACACCCGCAGGGTCACGTCGACCCGCGGCCGGTCCAGCAGGCTCAGGGGCAGGATCTCGAAATCGTCCACCCGCTGGCTGCCGGTGGCCCACACCGGGCGCACGCCCATCAGGGCCATGGCCTGGGCAATGTCGTCGCCGCCGGTGCGCATGGTGGCGGTGCCCCAGACCGACAGGCCCAGTTGCAACAGGTGATCGCCGTGGTCCTGCAGGTGGCGTTCGAGAATCAGGTTCGCCGACTGGAAACCGATGCGCCAGGCGGTGGTGGTGGGCAGGTTGCGCACGTCCACCGAATAGAAGTTGCGTCCGGTGGGCAGCACGTCCAGACGCCCGCGGCTGGGTGCACCGCTGGGCCCTGCGGGGACGAAACGCCCGTTCAAGGCGTCCAGCAGGCCACGCATTTCCGCCGGGCCGCATGCGTCCAGGCGCGGCGCGACCACTTCGCGCAAGGCGTCGATGATGACCCGTACCGGCTCCCAGCCCGGCTCATCCAACTGCGCCACCGGGCCCTGGAGCGCGGCTTCGATCAATGCTGCGGCGTACAGTTCCAGGCGTTCGCGCACATCGCCCGCCGTGCGCCACAAGGCATCGCTGAGCTGTCGCAACGGCTGCGGGCGACGCCCGGTCCAGGGTTCGGCCAGGGCGCAGTCCAGCGGATCGAAGCCCAGGTCGAAAGCCTTGGCCAAGGCCCGCAGCAGACTGGCATGAGCGCCCTTGCCATCGCCCCGGGGAATGCGCAGCAGGGCCAGCAGGGTGTCGATGCGCAGTCGGCCGCCGGGGGATTCGCCGAACACGTGCAGGCCATCGCGGATCTGCGATTCCTTGAGGTCGCACAGGTAAGTGTCCAGGCGCGGCAGCCAGATCGCCGCGTCGGCGTCGCTGTCCAGCTGTTCGCCCAGTTGCAACTCACGGTCGATGTGGGTCTCGCGCACCAGTTGCAGGATGTCCCGTTGCAGCTCCCGAGCGCGACGTGGGTCCAGCAGCTGGGCTTCGTAGTACTCGTCCGCCAGCAGCTCCAGGTTACGCAGCGGGCCGTAGGTTTCGGCACGGGTCAGGGGCGGCATCAGGTGGTCGATGATCACTGCCTGGGTGCGGCGCTTGGCCTGGGCGCCCTCCCCCGGGTCGTTGACGATGAACGGGTAGATGTTCGGCAGCGGCCCCAGCAACGCATCCGGCCAGCAGTTCTCCGAGAGGCCGACACCCTTGCCCGGCAGCCATTCCAGGTTGCCGTGCTTGCCGACGTGGATCAGCGCATGGGCGCCGTAGGTCTGGCGCAGCCAGAAGTAGAACGCCAGGTAGCCGTGGGGCGGCACCAGGTCCGGGTCGTGGTAGACCGCGCTGGGGTCCACCTGATAACCCCGGGCCGGCTGGATGCCGACGAAGGTCAGGCCAAAGCGCAGGCCGGCAATCATCATCCGCCCGTCGCGGAACATCGGGTCTTGCTGCGGTGCGCCCCAGCGCGCCAGCACTGCCTGACGGTTGGCTTCCGGCAGGGCCTGGAACATCAGCGCGTAGTCGTCCAGGGCCAGGCTTTGCTGGCACGGGCGCTGGTCGAGGCTGTCCAGATCATTGCTGACCCCGCCCAGCAGTTGCCGGATCAGCTCACTGCCGCTGGCGGGCAACTCGGCCGGCAGCGGGTAGCCTTCGGCGTGCAGGGCCTTGAGGATGTTCAGCGCCGCAGCCGGAGTGTCCAGGCCGACGCCGTTGCCGATGCGCCCGTCGCGGGTCGGGTAGTTGGCCAGCACCAGGGCGATGCGCTTGTAGCCGTTGTCCAGGCGCCCCAGCTCGACCCAGCGCCGGGCCAGTTCGGCGACAAAGTCCATGCGCTCGGGCTGACCGCGATAGCAGACCACGTCCGACTGGCTGCGCTCGCTGCGCCAGGCCAGGTCCTTGAAGCTGATGGGCCGGCTGATGATGCGCCCGTCCAGTTCCGGCAAGGCGATGTGCATGGCCAGGTCCCGCGGGCCCAGGCCTTGCTCGCTGTCGCGCCAGCCGGGTTCGTTGTCCTGGGCGCAGATGGCCTGGATCACCGGAATGTTGCGGCGGAACGGCCGCAGGTGCGGGGCTTCGGGGCTGGACTGGGCAAAGCCGGTGGTGTTGAGGATCACCCCGGCCGCGGTTGCCTCCAGCCACTCTTCCACCTGGCTCAGGCAGCCGGGCTCCTTGAGGCTGGCCACGGCGATCGGCAAGGGGTTGAGCCCCGCCGCCTGCAAGCGCTGGCAGAACAGGTCGATAAAGCCGGTGTTGGCCGCCTGCAGGTGGGAGCGGTAGAACAACAGCGCCGCCACTGCTTGCCCTTGCTGCCAATCGGCCTGCCAGTCGCTGAGAGTGGCCTGGCTCTTGTGCGGGTGGTAAATCGCCGTGCGTGGCAGGGTCTGCGGCTCGCTCCAGGGGTAGTCGCGCCCCAGCAGGCCGCTGGCCAGGCAGCGGTAGAAATTCAGCGCGTTGTCGCGCCCGCCCTGGCGCAGGAACTGCCACAGGCGATCGCGCTCGACGGGGCCCACGGTGCTCAGGTCGCTGAGCTCCGGGTCCGGACGATCGTCCCCCGGCACCAGAATCAGTTGCACCCCGCGCTGGGACAGCTCCACCAGCCGCTCGACGCCGTAGCGCCAGTAGCCGATGCCGCCGTGCAGGGAAATCAGGATCACCTTGGCGTGGCGCAGCACCTGGTCCACATACAGATCCACCGAAGCGTGGTTCTGCACCTGCATCGGGTTGGCCAAACGAAAGCTGGGGTAATCCTCGGGCAACTGCTCGGCGGCATCGGCCAGCAGCGCCAGGCTGGAGTCGCCGCTGCACAGGATCACCAGCTCGGCGGGGGTTTGTCCAAGGTCGGCAATGTTGTCATCCGACACGAAACCGCCGGGCTGGGTCCTGAGCAGGTGCATGGCTTACACGCTGAGGGCGGCGCGCAGTTGCGCTTCGAGTTGGGCGGCGTCCAGTTCCTGGCCGATCAGCACCAGGCGCGTGGTCCGGGCTTCGTCAGCGCCCCACTTGCGGTCGAAGTGCTTGTCGAAGCGCGTGCCCACGCCCTGGATCAGCAAACGCATCGGCTTGTTGGGGATCGCGGCAAAGCCCTTGACCCGCAGGATGCCGTGCTTGACCACCAGCTGGGTCAGGGCGTCCAGCAGCAGGCTTTCGTCGGCCTGGGGCAGTTCGATGGAGATGGAGTCGAAGGCGTCGTGATCGTGATCGTCGTGGTCGTCGTCACCGTCGTGGTGGTGATCGTGGTGGCTGTGGCGACCGTCGATGTGTTCCTCGGAGCCGGCACCCAGGCCCAGCAGTACGTCCAGGGGCAGGCGGCCGCTGCTGGCTTCGATGACCTTGACCGCCGGCGGCAGCTCTTCGGCCACTTCCAGGCGCACCTTGGCCAGGTCTTCGGGGTTGATCAGGTCGGTCTTGTTGAGGATCACCAGGTCGGCGCTGGACAGCTGGTCGGCGAACAGCTCGTGCAGCGGCGATTCGTGGTCCAGGTTGGGGTCGAGCTTGCGCTGGGCGTCCACTTGATCGGGGAACGCGGCAAAGGTGCCAGCGGCCACGGCCGGGCTGTCGACCACGGTGATCACCGCGTCGACGGTGCAGGCGCTGCGGATTTCCGGCCACTGGAAGGCCTGGACCAGGGGCTTGGGCAAGGCCAGGCCGGAGGTTTCGATAAGGATGTGGTCCAGGTCGCCACGGCGCGCCACCAGTTCGCGCATCACCGGGAAGAACTCTTCCTGCACGGTGCAGCACAGGCAGCCGTTGGCCAGCTCGTAGACCCGGCCGCTGGCCTCTTCCTCGGTGCAGCCGATGGAGCATTGCTTGAGGATCTCGCCATCGATGCCCAGCTCGCCGAACTCGTTGACGATCACCGCGATGCGCCGGCCCTGGGCGTTGTCCAGCATGTGCCGGAGCAAGGTGGTCTTACCCGAGCCAAGGAAGCCGGTGACGATGGTGACGGGAAGTTTGGCCAGTGTTTTCATCGGATGCCCCTTGGCAAAGGTGGCGGGCATACGGGACGAGAGCCGCAGCGCAGAGGCGCGCGGAGATTTCGCCACCGGATCACCCCGCCCGGTTGTAGTGAGAATCTGGGATCGAGGCAGGTCTCCTGGCTGGGGGCTTGCCAGTCATTGGACTGGCGGTTTCTGCGCCTTCCCGCAGGCGTTACGAACGCCAATGCAGTGGCCTTGCAGAAATGAAACCCTTCACAGTTGCGGGGGCAGCCGCGGCATCGACCGCGTTCCCTTCTTAGCTTCGACCGCTGGCCGAAGAACCTCGAAGGCGCAAGGCTACGCAGAGCGCGGGGGACGGTCAATCGGCAATACACCGGCATCCGCAATTGACGACGTTACCCCGCCCATGATTTGCTACGCGCCTTGTTACGGGTGCCCTTCACAGGGTGAAACGGGAAACCGGTGAATCACGTGCTTTACTAAAAAGTCGTGACCAGTCCGGTGCTGCCCCCGCAACGGTAAGCGAGCGAAGTGTCAGATCCACTGTGCCAAGGCATGGGAAGGCGACACTTGTCGGCACGGCATGACACAGCCTTGCCCCTCGCAAGCCCGGAGACCGGCCCGCAACACACACATAACAAACCCGCGGTGGGCGGGCGCTGTTGCAAACCCTGCGCGCTCCTCACGCGGGGTTTTCCTGCGCTCCTCCCCCGCCGACACTCCAAAGGGAAGCGCCATGTCGATCATCAGCAGCACCAGCCACTCCGCCAGCAGCACCTCCACCCTGAGCCAGCGCCTGGTGGCCGCCATCGGCGCTTCGCTGCTGGGCGCCTGCCTGGTGTACTTCGCCGGTTTCTCCCATATCGAAGCGGTGCACAACGCCGCCCACGACACTCGTCACAGCGCTGCTTTCCCTTGCCACTGAGACCTGCCGACATGATCAAGCGTATTGCACAAACCGCAGGCTTCAGCGGGTTGCTGGCGGCCTTGCTGCTGACCCTGCTGCAGAGCTTCTGGGTGGCCCCGCTGATTCTGCAGGCGGAAACCTATGAACAGGCCCCGGCCGTGGAGGCTCATGAACACGCCGCAGGCGCCATGGCCGGCCACAGCCACGACGCCGAAGCCTGGGAACCGGAAGATGGCTGGCAGCGGGTGCTGTCCACCACCGGTGGCAACCTGGTGGTGGCCGTCGGCTTCGCCCTGATGCTGGCCGGGCTCTATACCCTGCGGGCGCCCAGCCGCACTTCCCAGGGCCTGCTCTGGGGCCTGGCCGGTTATGCGACCTTCTGCCTGGCGCCGACCCTGGGCCTGCCGCCGGAGTTGCCGGGCACCGCTGCCGCCGATCTGGTGCAGCGCCAGGTCTGGTGGATCGGCGCCGCCGCTTCCACCGCCGTGGGCCTTGCCCTGATCGTGTTCGCAGGCAACTGGCTGCTGAAACTGCTGGGCGCCGCCATCATCGCCGTGCCTCACGTGATCGGCGCACCACAACCGGAAGTGCATTCGATGCTGGCCCCGCAAGCACTGGAGACCCAGTTCAAAATCGCTTCACAGTTGACCAACGCCGCCTTCTGGCTGGCCCTCGGGCTGATCAGCGCCTGGCTGTTCCGGCGCAAGAACACGGATCCGTACTCGGCATGATCGAGGTGCGCGCAGCGTCGACCCTGGTGGTCGGCCTGGGCTGCCAGAAAGGCTGCCCGGCGACCACGCTGCGCGCGCTGCTGGATCAGGTGCTGGAAGCCCATCGCATCGATACGCAGCAGGTTTTCGCCCTGGCGAGCATCGACCTGAAACGGGCCGAGCCCGGACTGCTGGAGTTGGCCGAACAACTGGCATTGCCGCTGACCTGTTTCAGCAGCACGCAGTTGGCGCCTTATGCTTTGCGCCTGAGCCACCGTTCACAGATCGCCTTTGAACGCACCGGCTGCTACGGCGTTGCCGAAAGTGCCGCCCTGGCCATGGCTGAACAGCTGCATCCCGGCCCGGCCAAACTGCTGATCCCTCGTCAGAAATTCGCCCAGGCCACCCTGGCAATGGCCGCTTGCCGGTAAAATCCTCGATAATCCGCCGCCTTGATCATGAGCAATCTTCATTTGAAGCTGGCTCCAGCCCCTTTTTCACAGGACACAGCCATGACTGTCTATTTCATCGGTGCCGGTCCCGGCGATCCGGAACTGATCACGGTCAAGGGCCAGCGCCTGATCCATCGCTGCCCGGTGATCATCTACGCCGGCTCGCTGGTGCCCGAGGCCGTCCTCGAAGGCCACAGCGCGATACGAGTGATCAACAGCGCCGAGCTGCATCTGGAACAGATCATCGAGGCGATCAAGCACGCGCACGACCAGGGTCAGGATGTAGCCCGGGTACATTCCGGCGATCCGAGCCTGTATGGCGCCATTGGCGAGCAGATTCGCTGCCTGCGGGAGCTGGGTATTCCCTTCGAGATCATCCCTGGCGTCACCGCCACCGCCGCCTGTGCCGCCCTGCTGGGAGCCGAATTGACCCTGCCGGATGTGTCCCAGAGCGTGATCCTGACCCGCTATGCGGACAAGACCGCCATGCCGGCCGGTGAAGAATTCGCTAGCCTCGCGGCCCACGGCGCCACCATGGCGATTCACCTGGGGGTCAACCACCTGGAGAAGATAGTCACAGAGCTGCTGCCGCACTACGGCGCCGACTGCCCGATTGCCGTGGTACACCGAGCCACCTGGCCGGATCAGGACTGGGTCCTGGGCACCCTGGCGGACATTGCCGATAAAGTCGCGGCCAAGGGTTTCCGGCGCACGGCGCTGATCCTGGTGGGCCGGGTGCTGGCCACGGACGCGTTCAGCGAATCATCGCTGTACCGCGCCGGGCACGCGCACCTCTATCGCCCCTGACACACACGCTGTGTAGGGGCTGGCTTGCCAGCGAAGGCGGTCTTGGCATCGTGCAAGGCTTGAGGACCCATTCGCCGGCAAGCCGGCTCCTACGGAGGCTTTTTTGCGGGGAGCTGGTTTGCGGGCATAAAAAAACGGCGCTCACGGGGCGCCGTTTTTTGTTCGCAGCGAACGCCTTAGTAGTAGGCGTTTTCTTTCTGCGTGTGGTCGGTGACGTCGCGCACGCCCTTAAGCTCGGGGATGCGCTCGAGCAGGGTGCGCTCGATACCTTCCTTCAAGGTCACGTCGGCCTGGCCGCAACCCTGGCAACCGCCACCGAATTGCAGCACGGCGATGCCGTCGTCAACGACGTCGATCAGGCTGACCTGACCGCCGTGGCTGGCCAGCCCGGGGTTGATCTCGGTTTGCAGGTAGTAGTTGATGCGTTCGTTGACCGGACTGTCGGCATTGACCATCGGCACCTTGGCGTTGGGCGCCTTGATGGTCAGCTGGCCGCCCATGCGGTCGGTGGCGTAGTCGACCACCGCGTCATCGAGGAAACCTTCGCTGAAGGCGTCGATGTAGGCGGTGAAGCTCTTCAGGCCAAGGGCCTTGTCTTCGGGTTTCTCTTCGCCCGGCTTGCAATAGGCGATGCAGGTCTCGGCGTACTGAGTCCCTGGCTGGGTAATGAAGATGCGGATGCCAATCCCCGGGGTGTTCTGCTTGGATAGCAGATCAGCCAGATAATCGTGGGCGGCGTCGGTAATGGTTATGGCGCTCATGGTGGTTCCTCGCAGACGTGGGCGCAGTTTACGCCAATCGACGCCGCTGACAAAGTCCTAGTATTTTTGTCGGGATAGACCTTGGTATAGGGCTTCCCCGGGGCCCGCCAGCGGGCGTCCCGAGGACAGATAGCGGCCCTGTATCAGAGGTTTTCGTAACGGTTCATGTCCATGACTCCGGCCTCGACCGGGTCGACTTCCTGCAGATAACGGGTCTGGTCGTGGAAGTACTGCCAGAACTGCGGATGACTGCGGCGAATCCCCCAGCGATCGACGATCTTCTCGAAGCCGGCGGCGTCCCTGGCCGCTTGCATGGCCTGGACAAATGCCGGCACCTGCTCGCTTGGAACGTTGAACATGAAGTTCGGATAACTGCTGAGAATGCCCGGAAAAATGGTCAGGGTGTCCAGGCCCGGCTGGTAGCGTAGCGACTCGCCCAGCATGAAGGCCACGTTACTGTGGGCGCGATTGCGCAGCATGCTGTAGAACTCGCGCTTGCCGCTCGGGGCCTGGACCCGCAGCAAGGTAGCTTCCGGCAACTGCTCGATGACCTTGAGTCCCGCCGCCGGACGCGACGCCAGGCGGCTCAGGGCCTGATCGGCATCCTGCAACGCCGGGTCGATATTGGGCCGCGAGCAATAGGCACTGTCACAGCGATTGATCGGGTCCGGCTTGGCGTTGAGCTCGCCATAGCGGGCCAGCAACTGATGGGCGAAGTCTTTCTTCGGGTCCTTGGGGTCCAGTTTCAGGGCGCTGCGCTTGTCGTCGTCGATGGACTCGTAATCCAGCCACATCTTGAACTTGCCGCTGTTCTGGTACCAATCGTCAAGGAAATCCTCACGGGTGCCAGCAGGCATCAGGCGCAGGAAGTTCTGCTCGGCACCGTTGCGGATCAGGTCGAAGTACAACCGGGTCTGGGCCTGGTGGGAGACGTTGCCGAACACGTCAAAATTCACCGCCAGCTGATAATAGGTGCGCTCCAGCAGCGGGTAATCGAACAGCCACATCGTCTGCGGCACCTCGCCGATCAGGCCCTTGCTCACCGAAGCACTGTCGAAGTGGCGGAAGATGCTCAGCAGCGCGTTGTCGTTGCCGGCCCACAGGGTCGACCAGCTGGGGGCCGGAGAATCGGCATAGAAGTCGCGGCGCAGGGCTTCGTACTCGTTGCGCTTGTCGCGATAGGACAGCCACAGGCTGAGCACGCTGCCGACATCGTCGTTCTGCCCGGGCATGGCCAACAGCGGTGTGGCTTGGCCGCGATAGGCCGGATCGGTGATGTACAGATCGTGTTCCGGGGCCTGGAACAGCGCCCAGAAGTTGTCGCGGATCACATCGGTGGCGATCTGCCCGCGGCACACCGGGCCACGAATGAAGGTGCGCACGAAGTATTCGGCGTTATCGAGCATGAACTGGTAGCGGGCCTTGGCCGGAATCGCCTCGAAGGTCTCGAACGGATTGGCCCGGCGCCCTGGTCCGTAGCCCGGCAAGGCGCTGACCTGCCAGTCGCCGCTGTAGAACAGGGTCTTGACCCGGGCCATCTTCGCCGCGCTCAGCGGGTAGGTGATGTGGGTCTTGTGCACGATCACCCCTTGCACCGGCCACAGGCGGTAATACACCTGGGTGCCCGGGTCGTCGTTGGGGCGACGGGTGTTGATCAGGTCGATGGGCTGGCCGCTGGGGGTCCGCGAGCGCACCCACTGGAAGAAGTGCCCCGGCTCGCCGCCTTCGAAATAGACATGGGCCAGGAACCAGTGTTCGTAGAGCCAGCGCGCCACCAGGCTTTCCCGAGCGCCGGGGGCGTTGAGCAGGTTCTCCCACTGGGCCACTTGCAGGCTTTCCCGGGCACTGGGGGCCAGGCCCTGCTCGTCGATGGGCGCACCGGAGGCCAACCAGCGTTGCAGGGTCTGGTATTGCTGCTCGGTGAGACCGGTGACCGCCAGGGGCATGCCCTCTTTCGGGTGCGCACCGGCATAGGCGTCGAACTCCGCCGGCTGCGGGCACATGTTCTCCCGGCTCAGGCCCAGGACGATCTCGCTGGGCAACTTGGCATTAGGCTGCAGCGGGGTGCGATGACCGAGTTCGAGCATGCGCGCCATCAGTGCGGCCTGGCTGCCCTGGGCGTCGAGCACCGAAAAAAACCCATGGCGCTGCCAGGCCGCCTTGCCGCTGGCGTCATAGAACAGCCGGGTAGGCGCCTGCGCCTGACTCCGCTCGCCGTCGTACACCGGAATCTTCGAAGCACCGCGACCGGCCCCTTCGCCGCTGCCCAGGTTGAGCTGACAGGCGGAGTCGTAGCAGGCATGACAGGCCACGCACTTCTCGGTGAAGATCGGCTGGATGTCGCGGGTGTAGGAAATCGCCGGAGCCGGACCTTGGGCCATGCACACTGAACTGAGAAGCAGCAGCGCGCTGCTGACGATAAAACGAAACGGCATGTCCCTGGTCCCGAAAGAAAAAACGCCGCAATTCTACCGATCTCGCCCCACGACCAACGTGAGCGATATTCATGTAAAACCCGTACATGCCGCAAATCCATGCAGGTTTGCTATGATCCACGCCCTTCGTTATGGCCCTACCAGGTAGTTCTCATGTCTGATCGCAGTGCTCGCCTCCACGCTCTCCAGCAAGCCCTCAAAGAGCGCATTCTGATTCTCGATGGCGGCATGGGCACCATGATCCAGAGCTACAAGCTCGAAGAACAGGACTACCGTGGCAAGCGTTTCGCCGACTGGCCCAGCGACGTCAAGGGCAACAACGACCTGCTGGTGATCACCCGTCCGGACGTGATCGGTGGCATCGAAAAAGCCTATCTGGATGCCGGCGCCGACATCCTGGAAACCAACACCTTCAACGCCACGCGCATTTCCATGGCCGATTACGGCATGGAAGAACTGGCCTACGAATTAAACGTAGAGGGCGCACGCCTGGCCCGCAAGGTGGCCGACGCCAAGACCCAGGAGAACCCGGACAAGCCGCGCTTCGTCGCCGGCGTCCTGGGCCCGACCAGCCGTACCTGCTCGCTGTCGCCCGACGTCAACAACCCCGGCTACCGCAACGTCACCTTCGATGAACTGGTGGAGAACTACACCGAGTCCACCAAGGGCCTGATCGAAGGCGGCGCCGACCTGATCCTGATCGAGACCATCTTCGACACCTTGAACGCCAAGGCGGCGATCTTCGCCGTACAGGGCGTGTTCGAAGAGTTGGGCGTCGAGCTGCCGATCATGATTTCCGGGACCATCACCGATGCCTCCGGCCGCACCCTGTCGGGCCAGACCACCGAGGCCTTCTGGAACTCCGTGGCCCACGCCAAGCCGATCTCGGTGGGCCTGAACTGCGCCCTGGGCGCCAGCGAGCTGCGTCCGTACCTGGAAGAGCTGTCGAACAAGGCCAGCACCTACGTCTCGGCGCACCCCAACGCCGGCCTGCCCAACGAATTCGGCGAATACGACGAACTGCCGGAGCAAACCGCCAAGGTCATCGAGGAATTCGCCCAGAGCGGCTTCCTGAATATCGTCGGCGGCTGCTGCGGCACCACCCCGGGGCACATTGCCGCCATCGCCAAAGCCGTGGCCGGTTATGCCCCGCGACAGATCCCGGACATTCCCAAGGCCTGCCGCCTGTCGGGCCTGGAGCCCTTCACCATCGATCGCAACTCGCTGTTCGTGAACGTTGGTGAGCGCACCAACATCACCGGTTCGGCCAAGTTCGCCCGGCTGATCCGCGAAGACAACTACACCGAGGCCCTGGAAGTCGCCCTGCAGCAGGTGGAAGCCGGCGCCCAGGTGATCGACATCAACATGGACGAAGGGATGCTGGATTCGAAGAAGGCCATGGTCACCTTCCTCAATCTGATCGCTGGCGAGCCGGACATCTCCCGCGTACCGATCATGATCGACTCCTCCAAGTGGGAAGTGATCGAAGCCGGCCTCAAGTGCATCCAGGGCAAGGGCATCGTCAACTCCATCAGCATGAAAGAAGGCGTCGAGCAGTTCATTCACCACGCCAAGTTGTGCAAGCGCTACGGCGCCGCCGTTGTGGTGATGGCCTTCGACGAGGTCGGCCAGGCCGACACCGAGGCGCGCAAGAAGGAAATCTGCAAGCGCTCCTACGACATCCTGGTCAATGAAGTGGGCTTCCCGCCGGAAGACATCATCTTCGACCCGAACATCTTCGCCGTGGCCACCGGCATCGAGGAACACAACAACTACGCAGTGGACTTCATCAACGCCTGCGCCTACATCCGCGATGAACTGCCCTACGCCCTGAGCTCCGGCGGCGTGTCCAACGTGTCGTTCTCGTTCCGCGGCAACAACCCGGTACGTGAGGCGATCCACTCGGTGTTCCTGCTGTACGCGATCCGCAACGGCCTGACCATGGGCATCGTCAACGCCGGCCAGTTGGAGATCTACGACCAGATCCCACAGCAGCTGCGCGATGCCGTGGAAGACGTGGTGCTCAACCGCACGCCAAACGGCACCGACGCGCTGCTGGCCATCGCCGACCAGTTCAAGGGCGATGGCAGCGTCAAGGAAGCGGAAACCGAGGAATGGCGCAACTGGGACGTCAACAAGCGCCTGGAGCACGCCCTGGTCAAGGGCATCACCAGCCATATCGTCGAAGACACCGAAGAGTCGCGCCTGAGTTTCAGCCGCCCGATCGAAGTGATCGAAGGCCCGCTGATGTCCGGCATGAACGTGGTCGGCGACCTGTTCGGCGCCGGCAAGATGTTCCTGCCCCAGGTGGTGAAGTCCGCCCGGGTGATGAAACAGGCAGTAGCCCACCTGATTCCGTTCATCGAACTGGAGAAAGGCGACAAGCCGGAGGCCAAGGGCAAGATCCTCATGGCCACGGTCAAGGGCGACGTGCACGACATCGGCAAGAACATCGTCGGCGTGGTTCTGGGCTGTAACGGCTACGACATCGTCGACCTCGGGGTGATGGTACCGGCGGAGAAGATCCTCCAGGTGGCCAAGGAGCAGAAGTGCGACATCATCGGCCTGTCCGGGCTGATCACCCCGTCCCTGGACGAGATGGTCCACGTCGCCCGCGAGATGCAACGCCAGGATTTCCACCTGCCGCTGATGATCGGTGGCGCCACCACCTCCAAGGCCCACACCGCGGTGAAGATCGAGCCCAAGTACAGCAATGACGCGGTGGTCTACGTCACCGACGCCTCCCGCGCCGTGGGCGTGGCCACCCAGTTGCTGTCCAAGGAGCTCAAGGCTGGCTTCGTCGAGAAGACCCGGGAGGAGTACGTGGAGGTGCGCGAGCGCACTGCCAACCGCAGCGCCCGTACCGAGCGCTTGAGCTACGCCGCGGCCATCGCCAAGAAGCCGCAGTTCGACTGGGCCGGCTACCAGCCAGTCAAACCGACCTTCACCGGCGCCCGAGTGCTGGACAACATCGACCTCAAGGTGCTGGCCGAGTACATCGACTGGACGCCGTTCTTCATCTCCTGGGACCTGGCCGGCAAGTACCCGCGCATCCTCGAAGACGAAGTGGTCGGTGAAGCCGCTACCGCCCTGTATAAGGACGCCCGGGAGATGCTCGACAAGCTGATCAATGAAAAACTGATCAGCGCCCGGGCGGTATTCGGCTTCTGGCCGGCCAACCAGGTGCAGGACGACGACCTGGAAGTCTACGGCGACGACGGCCAGCCCCTGGCCCGTCTGCATCACCTGCGCCAGCAGATCATCAAGACTGACGGCAAGCCGAACTTCTCCCTGGCCGACTTCGTCGCGCCCAAAGACAGCGGCATCACTGACTATGTCGGCGGCTTCATCACCACCGCCGGGATCGGCGCCGAGGAAGTGGCCAAGGCCTACCAGGATGCCGGCGACGACTACAACTCGATCATGGTCAAGGCCCTGGCCGATCGCCTAGCCGAAGCCTGCGCCGAGTGGCTGCACCAGCAGGTGCGTAAAGACTACTGGGGCTATGCCCAGGATGAGCAGCTGGACAACGAGGCGCTGATCAAGGAGCAGTACAGCGGCATCCGCCCTGCCCCGGGTTATCCGGCCTGCCCGGATCACACCGAGAAGAGCACCCTGTTCGCCCTGCTCGACCCCGAGGCCAGCGAAGGCCGCGCCGGCCGCAGCGGCGTGTTCCTCACCGAACACTTCGCCATGTTCCCGGCGGCTGCAGTCAGCGGCTGGTACTTCGCCCACCCGCAGGCGCAGTACTTTGCGGTGGGCAAGGTCGACAAGGACCAGGTGCAGAGCTACACCGAGCGCAAGGGCCAGGACCTGGCCGTAAGCGAACGCTGGCTGGCGCCGAACCTGGGCTACGACAACTGACCCAGACTCTGTAGGAGCCGGCCCGCCGGCTCCTACACCAGCCCGCCATCACAGGCGACATTGTCTATGCTCTGTTGACACCCAACCGTGTCGAGGGATTTATGGACGATCCAAGCAGCGACAATCAGCCCCCAACCTTCCTGCAGATGCTGCAAAGCGTGCTGGCGGCCGCCTTCGGCGTACAAAGCGGGAAAAATCGCGCCCGGGACTTCAGTCACGGCAAACCCAGTCACTTCATCGTGCTGGGCATTCTCTTTACCACCCTGTTCGTGCTGGTGCTGCTGGGTATCGCCAACCTGGCGATGCACCTGGCGGGAGTCTGAAACGGCGTCAGTGCAGCAGCAGCTGCAAACTGAAGGGATAGCGGTAGCTGTCCGGCTTGCCTTGGGCGGACAGCCCGCGAAAATCGACCCGGGCACCGACCTGATCGCCCAGGCGCATTAGTTGCCGGGCCTGGTCACGGGTCAATGACTGGAACAGCGACAAATGCCAGTCCGGCCCTCCCAGACGTCGGGCATCGAGCCCCAGCGCATCATCATGCAGGGCCACCAGAGCCCAGCCGCCGCTGGTGAAATGTCCGGCCATCAGCACCGACAACTCCCCGTCGATCAATGCCTGCAAGGCTTCGGGCGAACTGTTGAGTCCACTGAACAGCAGATCGCGCCCCGGCTTGCGGCCCAACTCCCGGGCAGCCTGCATGGCCCCCAGAGCCATTTCGTCGTTAGCCGACCAGATCAGTTGCGTCTGTGGATAGCGCTGCAACAGCTGTTGTGCTTGTTCGTGCGCCCGCTGCCGGTTCCATTCGCCATACACGAGCTGGCGCAGACGCACCTGAGGATTTTCCGCCAGGGCCCGGTGCAGCCCTTGCTCGCGCAACTGCGCCGCCGGTGTGACTTTCACCCCGGAAAAGGCCAGCAAATCGATTGTTTGCCCGGCAGGCAAAGGGCCATGCTGGCGCAACAACTCCTTGAGCATCCGATAACCGGCCTCTTCATCGTTGCTCATCATGCTGCCGATCCAATCGGAGTAACTGCTGCGGCTTTGGCGAATCAATGCCCGCTGATCCTCGGTCAGTGGGCTGTTGACGATAAACAGCTTGACCCCGGAACCCTGAGACATGCGCAGGATCTGCGGAGCGACATACTGTTCGTTGACCAATATCAGGTAATCGGGCTTTTGCGCTCGCTGAAACAGCTCCCGAGCCTGATCGAGAGAGTTCTGGGGATTGCGTTCGCCATAGAGAATTTGCAGGTCCATGCCCAGATCCCGGGCGGCTGCCTGCATGAACCGCGAATAACTGACCCAGAAGGTTTCCGTTGAATTACCGGGGTTGAGAAACACCACCGACGTTGCTTGAGCCACCGCCCAGAACGGCAAACTCAGACAAATCACCCACTTGCACAGAACCTTGAACATTGTAAAAAGAGCCCCTGGATTATCCCAGGCAGTATAACTGGCAAATTGCTGGCCAACGGCGGCAAATTGTCCTGATTGTCCGACAATTCGGGCTCTTCTTTTACGCTCGACTACTGGTGGCTGACCCAAAACACGGCCGTACCCACGACCAGTATGATCAGAAAGAGAATGGCCCAAGCATCAACGCTACTGTCACTTTTCCTTACTTTGGTTGGATGGCTCATAGCATCGCCTCTAGTAGATTTTGTCGGTGACTGCTCAAAGACACGACCACAGTTAAGACCAGGATTGTCCCCACCTCAAATGTGGATACTCATATACCCCTACCGTTAGTCGTTTTGGTTCTTTGCATATACTCAAACATCACTTTTGCGCATAACCACAAACTGGTATCGTTCGGCGGCTCCGACCGGAGTGCGCGGCCGTGCGCGCAGATTTGCTTACATGGGTGGGGTTGAGCGAGAACGAAGGCAGGACGAGGTGAAACCGGCGACAAGCCCCGGTCGACGCCAGTCGAAGCAACGTACCGAAGCCGTTCACCGCAGTATTTGCCAAGTGCGCTTTGGCGCCACCTGTAGCCTGAGAACTGGACCTATATGTACGTATACGACGAGTACGATCAGCGGATCATCGAGGACCGCGTCAAGCAGTTCCGTGATCAGACCCGACGCTATCTGGCAGGCGAGCTGAGCGAAGAGGAATTCCGTCCCCTGCGCCTGCAGAATGGCCTTTATATCCAACGTTTTGCCCCAATGCTGCGGGTAGCCGTGCCTTACGGCCAATTGACCTCGCGCCAGGCGCGGATGATGGCCAAGATCGCCCGCGACTACGACAAGGGCTATGCGCACATCAGCACCCGGCAAAACGTGCAGTTCAACTGGCCAGCCCTGGAAGACGTGCCGGACATCCTGGCCGAGCTGGCCACCGTGCAGATGCACGCCATCCAGACCAGCGGCAACTGCCTGCGTAACGTCACCACCGACCAGTTTGCCGGTGTCGCCGCCGACGAGTTGATCGACCCGCGCCCCTGGTGCGAGATCGTCCGTCAATGGACCACCTTCCACCCCGAATTCGCCTATCTGCCGCGCAAGTTCAAGATCGCCATCAACGGCTCGACTTCCGACCGCGCAGCCATCGAGGTCCACGACATTGGCCTGGAGCCGGTGTACAACGCTGCCGGCGAGCTGGGTTTCCGCGTGCTGGTCGGTGGCGGTCTGGGCCGTACCCCGGTGGTCGGCGCCTTCATCAACGAGTTCCTGCCCTGGCAGGACCTGTTGAGCTACCTCGACGCCATCCTGCGGGTCTACAACCGCTATGGCCGTCGTGACAATAAGTACAAGGCGCGGATCAAGATCCTGGTCAAGGCCCTGACGCCGGAAGTGTTCGCCGAGAAGGTCGAGGCGGAAATGGTCCACCTGCGCGGCGGCCAGACCACCCTGACCGAAGCCGAAGTGCACCGTGTGGCCAAGCACTTCGTCGACCCTGACTACAAGACCCTGAGCAACCAGGACAGCGAACTGGCTGCCCTGGATCAGCAGCACCCAGGTTTCGCCCGCTGGCGCGCACGCAATACCCTGGCCCATAAGAAGCCGGGTTATGTCGCCGTCACCCTGTCGCTCAAACCAACCGGCGTAGCGCCTGGGGATGTCACCGACAAGCAGTTCGACGCCATCGCCGATCTGGCCGACCGCTACAGCTTCGGCCAACTGCGCACGTCCCACGAGCAAAACGTGATTCTGGCGGACGTCGAGCAAAGCCAACTGTTCACCCTGTGGGGCGAGCTGCGTGAAAACGGCTTCGCCACGCCGAACATCGGCCTCTTGACCGACATCATCTGCTGCCCGGGCGGTGACTTCTGCTCCCTGGCCAACGCCAAGTCGATCCCGATCGCCGAATCCATCCAGCGCCGCTTCGACGACCTGGACTACCTGTTCGACATCGGCGAGCTGGACCTGAACATCTCCGGCTGCATGAACGCCTGTGGTCACCACCACGTGGGCCACATCGGCATCCTCGGGGTAGACAAGAAAGGCGAGGAGTTCTACCAGGTGTCCCTGGGCGGCAGCGCCAGCCGCGACGCGAGCCTGGGCAAGATCCTCGGCCCGTCCTTCGCCCAGGACGACATGCCCGACGTGATCTCGAAGCTGATCGACGTGTACGTGGAACAACGTACCGAAGACGAACGCTTCATCGACACCTATCAACGTATTGGCATCGACCTCTTCAAGGAGCGCGTCTATGCAGCGAATCATTAAGAACAACGAGGTCATCGACGAAACCTGGCACTTGCTGCCCAAGGACGCGACCCTCGACGGCATCTCCAACTGCGACGACCTGATCGTGCCGCTGGCTCTGTGGCGCGATCACGCCCATGCCCTCAAGGCTCGCGATGGCGGCCTGGGCGTGTGGCTGGATGCGGACGAAGAAGCCGAGGAAATCGGTGACGACGTCGAGCATTTCCAGGTGATTGCCCTGAACTTCCCGGCCTTTACCGATGGCCGCAACTACTCTAACGCCCGCCTGCTGCGTGACCGTTATGGCTACAAAGGCGAACTGCGAGCGATTGGCGACGTGTTGCGCGACCAGCTGTTTTACCTGCACCGCTGCGGCTTCGACGCCTACGCGCTGCGGGCCGACAAGGACCCCTACGAAGCCCTGGAAAGTCTCAAGGACTTCTCGGTGACCTACCAGGCCGCTACCGACGAACCGCTGCCGCTGTTCCGTCGCCGCTAAGCCCTGGCGCCAACAAAAAGCCCTGAACCGGTTTCCCGGTTCAGGGCTTTTTTGTACCTGCTTCCGACCCTGGCGCAAAAGCCGGCTTGCCGGCTTCTGCAAGTGGTGGCTTACCAGAAACGCTGCTGGGTCAGGCGGCTCCACCAGGTCAGCAGCACGCGGTCGATGGAACCGCTGGCTGCCAGCCCGACACGCTCCTGCAAGCTCTTGCGCTCGGCATAGTGCAGGTGGAACACCTCGGCATTCTTGGCTTTGTCCGCCAGGTACTCATCGCTGGTTTTCAGCTCGTCCACCAGCAGCTTCTCCTGCGCCGCCACGCCCAACCAGACTTCACCGGTGGCCACCTCATCAATGGCCAATTGCGGGCGATAGCGGGACACGAAGTTCTTGAACAACTGATGGGTCACATCCAGGTCTTCCTGGAACTTCTCCCGGCCCTTCTCGGTGTTTTCGCCAAACACCGTCAGGGTGCGCTTGTACTCACCGGCCGTCAGCACTTCAAAATCGATGTCGTGTTTCTTCAGCAGTCGATTGACGTTGGGCAACTGGGCCACCACGCCGATGGAGCCGAGGATGGCGAACGGCGCGCTGATAATCTTCTCGCCGATGCAGGCCATCATGTAGCCGCCGCTGGCCGCCACCTTGTCGATGCACACGGTCAAAGGCACCCCGGCCTGGCGAATACGCGCCAGTTGCGACGAAGCCAGACCATAGCTGTGCACCATACCGCCACCGCTTTCCAGACGCAGCACCACTTCATCCTTGGGCGTGGCCAGGCTCAGCAAGGCGGTGATCTCATGGCGCAGGCCTTCGGTCGCCGAAGCCTTGATATCGCCATTGAAGTCCAGCACGAACACCCGGGGCTTGGCCTCGGCCGGTTGTTTCTTCTGTTTCTTCTCGGTCTTGCCCTGGGCCTTGCGCAAGGCCTTGAGCTGATCCTTGTCCAGCAGGCTCTGCTCCAGCCGCTCGCGCAGGTCCTTGTAGAAATCATTCAGCTTGCTGACCTGCAACTGCCCGGTGCCTTTGCGGCGGCCCTTGCTGCGCAGCGCAGCGGCAGTGATCAGCACCACCAGGATGGCGACCACCAGGGTCACGGTCTTGGCCAGAAAACTGGCGTATTCGGCGAAAAACTCCACAGGGACTCCTCAAACATGAACCGCTGCCAACCAGCAGCGCAATGGGCTCAAGCATACCGGCGCGACCGGTCGGCCACCAGTCGCGAAACCTCGTGTTACGAGGCTCCAACAAGCATTTCAAACAAGCGTATGTTTTTTCATTGACAGCTCACTGGCATCCTCATAACCTCGCAAAACTTTCAACGTACCGGGACGACACGGACGTGGGCAGCATCTATTTGATTCGACATGGCCAAGCCTCTTTCGGTGCAGACGACTACGACGTGCTGTCTGCCACCGGCGTGCGCCAGGCTGCCGTGCTCGGCGAGCATCTGGCGGCGCTGGGCGTCAGCTTTGATCGCTGCCTGTCCGGCGACCTGCGGCGCCAGCAGCACACCGCGCAGGCCGCGATGGAACAGATGAGCGCCGCCGGGTTTGACCACCCGCCATTGGAAATCGATTCAGCCTTCAACGAGTTCGACGCCGATGCCATCATCCGCGCCCTGCTCCCAGACCTGTTGCCCCAGGAACCCGAAGCCCTGAACATCCTGCGCAACGCCGCGCAGAACCGCGCCGAGTTCCAACGCATCTTCGCCCTGATCATCCAGCGCTGGCTGGCCGGCACCTACGATCCTCCCGGGCTGGAAAGCTGGCTGGGATTCGTCGAGCGCGTCCAGGGCGGTCTGCAGCGGATTCTCGAAGCAGCGGACAACCAGCACAAGATCGCCGTGTTCACCTCCGGCGGCACCATTACCGCCCTGCTGCACCTGATCACCCGGATACCTGCCCAGCAGGCGTTCGAACTGAATTGGCAAATCGTCAACACCTCGCTCAACCAGCTGAAGTTCCGCGGGCGCGAGGTGTCTTTGGCTTCCTTCAACGGTCATGCCCATCTGCAACTGTTGAAGGCCCCGGAGCTCATCACTTTCCGTTGAGCCCGGCTTACTGTGACCCTTGCTGTAACCACCCATAAAAGGATCGAACCATGACCTCCGTAGCTGACGCCGTACAAGCCATGCAAGCCAAGTTCAACCCAGCTGCCGCTGCCGGCCTGGACCTGGTTTTCGGTTTCCGCATCGATGACTCCAAGCACTTTTCGCTGGTCGTCAAGGACAGCACCTGTGAACTCAAGGAAGGCGAGAACCCAGACGCACAAGTCACCCTGGTGATGGACGGCGAAACCCTGGACGGCATCGTCAGCGGCGAAACCGACGGCATGCAAGCCTTCATGGGCGGCAAACTGCGCGCCGAAGGCGACATGATGCTGGCCATGAAACTGAGCGAGCTGTTCCCAGCCTAAGACCCGCAAGGTCCGGCTGTAGACAAATCCCGCCCCTGTGGCGGGATTTGTCGTTTCTGCACCACGCAACGCCTCTAGCCCGCCGCTTTGCCCTGGGTCAATACCACTGGGCGGCTCAGTCTCCCGGCCGCACGCTTGATTGATCTCGGTCAGCTTGCGCCCCGCAACCCCCATCTACTCTTGCGCCTCCATTGCGGCCAGGGACGGCACAGCCGGAGCCCTTTGCCACACCGCTATCACTCACGGAAGAGTCCGCTTATGCGATCACTGAAGATCATCCTGCTGTCCACCGCCTTCAACGGTCTGACCCAACGGGCCTGGCTCGACCTGCGCCAGGCCGGGCATCGCCCCAGCGTGGTGCTGTTCACCGGTGAAGAAGAGGTCTGCCGGCAGATCGAAGAAGCCCAAGCCGACCTGGTGATCTGCCCCTTCCTCAAGGACCGTGTTCCACAGCAGCTGTGGAGCAACGCCAAGCGTCCGGTGGTGATCATTCACCCGGGGATTGTCGGCGACCGTGGCGCCAGCGCCTTGGACTGGGCCATCAGCAAGGAACTCAAGCGCTGGGGCGTCACCGCGTTGCAGGCGGTGGAAGAAATGGACGCCGGTCCGATCTGGTCGACCCATGAATTCAACCTGCCCAGCGGACTGCGCAAATCCGAGCTGTACAACGGCCTGGTCAGCGACGCCGCCATCCATTGCATCCGCGACGTGGTGGAAAAATTCCGCAACGGCTTCCGTCCTGTGCCCCTGGACTACGACAACCCCGCGGTGCTTGGCCGCCTGCAACCGAACATGAAGCAGTGCGACCGCACCTTCAGCTGGCACGACAGCGCGCAGTTCATCAAGCGCAGCATCGACGCCGCTGACGGCCAGCCCGGCGTCCTGGCCAGCCTCGCCGGCGGTCAGTACTACGTGTACGACGCCCACCTGGACTCACGCACCGGCATGCCCGGGCAACTGCTGGCGGTGCACGACGATGCGGTGCTGGTGGCCTGCGGTGATCACAGCCTGTGGATCGGCTCCCTGCGCCTCAAGCCCCAGCCTGGCGAGGAAACCTTCAAGCGCCCGGCGCGCCACGTACTCGGCGAACGCCTGGCCGATGTACCGGTGCTGGACTGGTCGGTATCCAGCAGCCCGTTCAGCACCGAAGCCTACCAACCGATCCGCTACCGCGAGTCCGGCCGAGTCGGTGAGCTGACCTTCGAGTTCTACAACGGCGCCATGAGCACTGAGCAATGCCAGCGCCTGGTCAGCGCCCTGCGCTGGGCCAAGGCCCGGGACACCCAGGTGCTGCTGGTACGCGGTGGCCGCGGCGCCTTCAGCAACGGCGTGCACCTGAATGTGATCCAGGCCGCCGAAGTGCCGGGCCTGGAAGCCTGGGCCAACATCCAGGCCATCGACGATGTCTGCCTGGAGCTGCTCACCGCCCGCCAACTGGTGGTCAGCGGCCTGACCGGCAATGCCGGCGCTGGCGGCCTGATGCTGGCCCTGGCCGCGGACGTGGTCCTGGCCCGCGCCGACACCGTGTACAACCCGCACTACAAGAGCATGGGCCTGTACGGCTCCGAGTACTGGACCTACAGCCTGCCCCGCGCCGTCGGCCAGGCCATGGCCAAGCAACTGACCGAAGCCTGCCTGCCCATCAGCGCCCTCCAGGCCCTGCAGATGGGCATGGTCCAGGAGATCGGCCCGCGCTGCCCGGACGAGTTCGGCCTGTGGCTGCTGCAACGGGCCAATGGTGTCCTCACCGACCCGCGCTACCAGCACCTGCGCCAGCGCAAGCTGGATGCCGACCCACAGTTGATGCAGCACTGCCGCAACGCCGAGCTGGAAGAGATGCACATGGACATGGTGCAAAACCGCAAGGGCTTCGCCGAGAAGTGCAGCAACTTCGTCTACAAGCGCAAGACCTGCTGCACACCAGAGCGACTGATCGAAGCCTGGGCCAAGCCCCAGGACATCGCCCTGGTGGGCTGATTCACCGCCTGAGCGGCAGGCTTTCAAAGGACCGCCAGGCCACGTACCATTCGCCGCCTTTTGTTGCCGCCCCCAGGGGCGGCAATCGTTTGCAAGGAGGCGAGCATGCAAGACATTCCAGGCCACGCCACGTGGCGCAGCATCGAAGCACAAACCCAGGGCTGGTCCAGCGATCGAATCTTTCATATCGTCGACGAACAAGGCCAACACCTGCTGTTGCGCACCAACGATTCATCCCAGTACGTCAACAAACGCGACGAGTTCCAGTGGACCCAGCATCTGGCGGCAAAGGGCATCGCCATGTCCCAACCCTTGGACTTCGGTCTGTTTGATTCAGGACGCCAGGTTTACTCGTTGTTGTCGTGGATCGAAGGCAAGGATGGCGCGCAATGGGTTGCCGAGCAGCCTGCCGCCGCCTGTTATGAGCTTGGCCTGCAAGCCGGTCAAATACTCCAGCAGATCCACAGCGTTGCTGCGCCTGAGGGCACTGAAAACGCCGAACAGCAGATGCGAGCCATCTACCGTAAAAAGCTCAAACAGTACCGGAGCTGTGGCCACAAGGTGGCCCATGAGCAAGACTTCCTGCAGTTTCTCGAACAGCACTTTCATCTGCTGGCGGACACGCCGCTGGTGTTTCTCCACGGTGACTATCACCTGAACAACATGATCGTGGGCGCCAATGACCAGTTGTCGATCATCGACTTCAACCGCTGCCGTTTCGGAGATCCGGCGCGGGACTTCAATCGGCTGGCGCTGTTTTCCTGCAACCTCAGCAGCGACTTCGCCCGCGGCCAGATCGACGGCTACTGTGCAGGCCATCCCGAGCCGGTTTTTCTCACCCGCATGGCCTTCTACGCCGCGTTTGACAGCTTCTTCAGCGTGCTCTGGGCCATGGCCTTCGGCGAGCAGGAAATCCACGCCAGCCTGCAACGCACACAAGAGGTCTGGGAGGACTTCGCCGGTTTTTCCAGGGATGTGCCTCATTGGTATTGCTGATAGGCGACGCATCCCAGCCTGCTGCCCCAGCTTCCCCCCGTTTGCCTGATAGCAAGAAAGAAAGCCGCTGCCACGATTTCGCCCCGCGCGGATCGCAGAGTTGAAGACACCATTGGAAAAATCTAAG
Source organism: Pseudomonas sp. B21-059 (assembly GCF_026016285.1). NCBI lineage: Bacteria > Pseudomonadati > Pseudomonadota > Gammaproteobacteria > Pseudomonadales > Pseudomonadaceae > Pseudomonas > Pseudomonas sp. B21-059. The sequence continues at coordinate 4,193,987 of NZ_CP087201.1, forward strand.
GAAAGACGATGAACGCCAAGGTCAAGAACACAGAAGAAGCCCAGGAAAAGACCGGTAAAAGCCCGATTGCCTGGGGCATGATCGGCTCGGTGATTCTGGCAATCACCACTCCGTTCTTCTATTTGAACGGCAAGGCCTACCACGATGGTTACCTCGGCTACTTTCAGCTGGAAACCTCGATGTTTCCCATGGACACCTCCACCACCTTCGTCAACGCAGTTCTGGCCTGGTATCACGCCATGACCAACGGTTTGAAAGGCGGGTTGGAGTTCATCGGACAACACTGGCTATGGGCCGCAATCGTCTGCGTACTGAGCATCCTGGTGTTCGGCGGCCTCAACTATCTGATCGCCTTGTTCAACAAAAAAATCACTGACAAGAAGCAGTCCGCCAAGCAACCGCAGGCCACCGTTGCCGCCCCCTCCTTCTTCAAGGAGATAGGCAAATGTGCGTTGTACATCTTCATCCCCAGCTACGGCCTGTTTGTGGCGATGTTTTTCATCTCCTTTATCTTGATGATCACCATCACCCCCTTTGTACTGATCGGCAAAGACTCGGCGGCCGAGGATCTGAAAAACGGCTTCAAAGACTCACCCCAAGTGACCGTCAACGACCCGGATGGGCATAAGGGCACTTACCGGGTCATGCAGTGCTCGGCATCCTTCTGTGCGCTCTACGCCGATGGCAAGGCGATCACGGTTCCGATCGCCACGCTGAATTGGGTGGTGTCCGATGTCGCGGAAAAACTGAAGGCGCAGCCAGGGAACTGAAACCCGCCACAGCGCAAGCCTCGGCTTCGACTGAGGCCCCGCATTGAACCTGTGGCGCGCTTGATCCACACTCGCGCTCCTGAGTCCTACAGCAAACTCAGAAAGTCCTGTCCTGCCGGTGCCTTGTCCCGTTCTGGAGTGCATGCCTATAGTCCCGGGTCGTCCTGATGACGAACGGGTTTGGCGACCCGGTGAATGGAACGAAGCAAGGTTCTGGCAGATGAGTCAGGGACTTTGTTAGCGCATGACCGCTTGATGGCGGCTGTGCGTGGGAGACCTTAGGGTCTGTCGGTTCATCCATTCCCGGCTCGCCAACCCGCGTACAGCTGCCACCCTTTTGTTTGGCGACGAATGAGTAGCGGCGCTCACCCCTGAATGGAGTTGGACTCATGAATCGCTACATGCCGATCACCGGCCACGACTGCACCATCCCTTCCCTGCTGATCGATACCCAGGCCCCTGCCGATGTGCTGTACGAAGCGGCCGCCTATCGCATCCGCGCCGTCACTCAACTGCTGGAAAACTTCGCCGCCCGCCCCGACATCCCCGGCGATGCCGTGGTGCTGCAAGAGCTGGCATTGGTTTGCGCCATTCCGCTGCGCGATGGCTGCGATGTACTGGATGTGCTGGGCCGCCAGTTGCAAGCACAGCGTCCTTGACCCCGCGCCGGCTTGCCGGCGAAGAGGCAAGGAAACACGCCGCCCCAGTGCTCACAAAAACGCAACACCACACTGCGTCCTTTGTGATGGTTGGGCTAAGGTGCAAGCGCTACAGTCGGGTCATCAGCAACCCGACTGACGCCCGACACAAGGATGCGTTCGATGACTGATTTGCACGATCTATCCACCACCCAGCTGCTGGCGCAATTCGCCAGCCGCACCCTCTCGCCCCTGGACTATTACGAGCACCTGCTGGCCCATATCGGGCGCTGGGAGCCGCATATCCGTGCGCTCTACGCCTTCGATCCGGAGCAGGTGCGCCTGCAGGCCCGGGCCGCCACCGAGCGCTGGAACAAGGGCGCCCCCAACGGCCCGCTGGACGGGATTCCAGTGACGATCAAGGAGCTGATCGCCACCCAAGGCACGCCGATTCCGCTGGGCAGCGCGGCCACCACGCTGAAGCCGGCGTTGCAGGATGCTCCACCCGCCGCGCGGATGCGTGAAGCCGGAGCGATCATCCTGGCCAAGACCGCGGTGCCGGACTTCGGCATGTTGTCCTCGGGGCTGTCGAGCTTCCACGGCATTACCCGCAACCCCTGGAACACCGCCTGCAATACCGGCGGCTCCAGTTCCGGCGCCGCTGCGGCCGCAGCGGCCGGTTACGGGCCGCTGCACATCGGCACCGACATCGGCGGCTCGGTGCGCCTGCCGGCCGCCTGGTGCGGGCTGGTGGGGTTCAAGCCGACCCTGGGGCGGATTCCCATCGACCCGTATTACACCGGGCGTTGCGCAGGCCCCATGACCCGCAGCGTCGACGACGCGGTGCTGATGATGCGCTACCTGGCCAAGCCCGATGCCCGGGACGCCACCAGCCTGCCGCCCTTGACCAGCGACTGGAGCGATGCGCCGGTGTCGGTCAACGGTTTGAAGATCGGCCTGATGCTGGAACCCGGCGCGGGGCTGCAACCGGAAGGCTTTGTCTGCGCAGCAGTGGAACAGGCCGCGCGGTTGTTCGAAAGCCACGGCGCCCAGGTCCGCAGCCTGGCGCCGATCATGGATCGCGCGCAACTGGACGGCCTGGACCGTTTCTGGCGTGCCCGGCAATGGGCTGAACTCTCGGCCCTGGGTGCCGAGCAGTTCGCCAAGGTACTGCCCTACATCCGCGACTGGGCAGCGCCGGGGGCCGACCTGTCCGGGGTCGAGGCGGTGCTGGGTTTCAACCAGACCTTCGAGATGCGCCGCCGCGCCGCCCAGGTGTTCAGTGAGTTCGACCTGGTGCTCTCGCCGACCAACCAGGTCAACAGTTTTCCCGCCCATTGGCCGTCGCCGAGCAACGACCCGCAGCAACCATTCGAGCACATCGTCTTCACCCTGCCCTGGAACATGGGCGAACAACCGGCGCTGTCGATCAACTGCGGTTTCGCCGCCGATGGCCTGCCCATCGGCCTGCAGATGATCGCCCCGCGCTTTGCCGATCAATGGCTGCTGCAAGTGGCCAAGACCTATGAGAGCTGGCGCGGAGCAATCCACAGCTGGCCGAATCCGCCGTCCCACTGACACACCGAAACTGCCACCTTCACCCCAGCCCCGGGCCCCGCCGCCCGGGGCCTGGGCAACCTATGAATAAAAATTCGAGGGGCCAGTATGCACAGCCAAGCGTCCAATCCATCCGCCACACCCGAGCCCGAAACGCCCAACGCGGCGGGGGGCAAGCGCAGCGTGTTCGCGGTGATCCTCGGCAACGCCGTGGAGTTCTTCGATTTCGGGGTCTACGCCACCTTCGCGGTGATGATCGGCCACACCTTCTTTCCCTCCGACAGCGCCTTTGTCAGCCTGATGCTGTCGGTCACCGCCTTCGGCGTCGGCTTTATCGTGCGGCCTCTGGGGGCCGTGCTGATCGGCGCCTACGCCGACCGCGTCGGGCGCAAGCCGGCGATGCTCCTGACCCTGGTGATGATGGCCGTGGGCACCGGCAGCATCGCCATCCTGCCCAGCTACGAGAGCATCGGCATCGCCGCGCCGATCCTGCTGGTAATCACCCGGCTGATCCAGGGCCTGGCCTGGGGCGGCGAGGCCGGCCCAGCCACCACCTACATCCTTGAAGCCGCACCTCCGCACAAGCGCGGCACCTATGCCTGCTGGCAGGTGGTGGCCCAGGGCGTGGCCGCCATGGCCGCCGGCACCGTGGGCTACACCCTGACCCAGGTGCTGTCGCCCGAAGACCTCAACACCTGGGGCTGGCGCGTGCCCTTCGTGTTCGGCCTGCTGGTGCTGCCAATCGGCATCTACATTCGCCGCAACCTGGCGGAAACCTTCCACGGCCAGGGCGAAGAGGCCAGCACCGGCAGCCTGGTGCGCCAGGTGTTCGGCGAGCATCGCCGGGCCCTGGTGCTGGGGCTGCTGATTCTGTCGGGCAGCACCATCACCCAGTACTTCATCAACTACATGACCACCTTCGCCCTCACCGAACTGAAACTGCCCACCAGCATCTCCATGCTCTCGACCCTGGTGGCCGGCGCGGCGATGGCGGTGTGCGCGATTGCCGGCGGCATGCTCTGCGACCGCTTCGGCCGCCGCACCATCCTCATGGCGCCAAGAGTGGTGCTGTTGCTGGTGCTGTTCCCGGCCTTGCAATTGATGACCGAGCATCCCAGCCCGGCGACGTTCCTGCTGACCCTGGCGGTGCTCTCCGGCTTGCACGGCATGAGCGGCGCGGCGCTGATCGTGCTGCTGGTGGAGAGTTTTCCCAAGGCGGTGCGCTCCACCGGTTTCTCCATCGTCTACGCCTTTGGCGTGGCGGCCTTCGGCGGCACCGCGCAGATCATCATCACCTGGCTGATCGGCACCACCGGCAACCCGATGTCACCGGTGGGCTACCTGCTGGTGGCCAACCTGGTGTGCCTGACCGCGGCCTGGTTCGCCAAGGAAACCCGCCCACAAACACCCGGGTGCAGCCACCCCGGCCAACGGCTCGCAGAAGCCCGCGCCCGCTGATCCCGCTTGGCACTGCCCAGCACTCTTTTGCGCCACCGCGTTTTTCTCTACCCTGCCGGCCGCGCACAGCCGCGGTCGGGCGGTGGCTTGACGCCTTTGATTTGTGGGGAAGCAACATGAAACAGCTCGTACTTTGCGTCCTGGCCATGAGCGCCAGCGGCACACTGCTGGCCCAGGACAACCCGCGCCCGAGCCAGCAGGAGCAAGCGCCGGGATTCATCGAGGGCAGCCACCTGGACCTCAACCTGCGCCACTACTATTCCAACCAGCACACCCAGCGCGACACCTACCTGAGCATCAAGAAGCCCGACGGCATCGAGCGCACCCGGGTCAGGGAAACCTGGGTACAGACCGGCATGCTCAAGTACAGCTCGGGCTACACCCAGGGCCTGATCGGCTTGGGCGTGGATGCGGCGCTGTTCAGCGCAGTCAACCTGGAACGCGGTCACGGCCGGGTGGCCAACGGTGGCGACCGGGTGCTGGTGGACAGCGACGGCGACGCCCTGCCCACCTGGAGCCGCCTGGGCATCGGCGATGTGCGCCTGCGCCTGTCCAACACCGAGCTCAAGGCCGGGCGCCTGATGACTGACAACCCGGTGCTGCGCTACAAGGACAACCGCGCCCTGCCCTCAAGCTTTCAGGGCGTGGGCCTGTACAGCAATGAAACCGACTGGTTGTCGGTGCAGGCCGGCAGTTTCGACCGGGCCATCCCGCGCACCGGCACCGGCAGCGAGCGCCTGACCACCACCTTCGGCAACCGCGCCTACAGCGGCGAGCGCATCAGCTACCTGGGGGCGACCGTCAAACCCGGCCTGGGCCTGGAAGGCAGCCTCTACGCCTCGCGCTTCGAGAACATGTGGGACCAGTACTACCTGGGCCTGACCCACCGCGCCGGAGACAAAAGCCAGCTGGCGCTGAAGACCGCGTTCAACTACTACCACACCCGGGACCAGGGCCAGCAGCGCCTGGGCTACATCGACAACGACGCCTTGAGCCTGGCGCTGACCGGCAGCCATCAGGCCCACAGCCTGACCCTGGCCTGGCAGCAAGTGTTCGGCAACGAGTACTTCGACTATGTCTGGGAGTCCACCGGCAACTACATGGCCAACTCCCTGTACTCGGACTACAACGGCCCCAATGAAAAGTCCTGGCAGTTGCGTTATGACCTGGATTTTGCCGCCTATGGCGTGCCGGGGCTGAGCGCCAGCCTGTGGCACGCCAAGGGCTGGGGCATCGACGGCACGCACTATGATGGTGATCGCGATGGCCGCAACCGCGGCTACAACGTGCGCGGCCTGGACGGCGCCAAGCACAACGAAAACGGCCTGATGCTGGCGTATGTGGTGCAGTCCGGGCGACTCAAGGACGCAGTGCTGCGCACCATCGTCTACAACCATCGCGCCAGCGGCGGGCAGATCGACGGCAGCTACGACGAATTCCGCCTGGTGGGGAATTTCCCGTTCAACCTGTTCTGAAACACGCTGCAGCGCAAGCCCCCGTGGCCGCTGCCGCGGACGCGGCGTTCTCAAGGCCGCCAGAGGTCATTGACGGGAGATCGCCAAGCAAGGCCCTGCGGGCCTTTGCGCAGCCTCGCCACAGGCTCGGCAGCGGCTACAGCAACCCCTGGCAATCCTGTAGCCACTGCCGCAGGCTGCGTACGGCTGCGCAGCAGACGCGGCGATCTCAAGGCCGCCAGCGGCAGCCGGCAGGCGGCCCCCAGGCAACGCGGCCCCTCCTCCAGGCTGTCAATCGACCAGGGCGTAGTGCTGCATCGCCCGGGCAAGCATTTCCTGGCATTTCAGGGTGGCCACCGACAAGGGGCGGTTGCGCACCACGCACAGATCCACGCGGATCCGCTCCAGGTGTTCGTCATCGATCGGCACGGCCACCAAGCCATCCCCCAGGTCCCGCGCCTCGGCATCCACCTGGGGCAGGATCAGCACCGCCGCGCGCTGGCGAGCCAGGCTTTTCTGTACCTCCAGGGAACTGGTGGTAAACACCGGCAGGATATTCACCCCACGCTTCTTCGCCGCACCCTCCAGGGCCTGGCGCACGCCGTAGGCCGAATCGGGAATGGCCAGGGGCTGGCCCTGCAGGTCCTCCAGGCGAATGCTCGGGCACTGGGCAAACGGGTGCTCGGCACTCACCAGCACCCGGTGCCACAGTTGGCAATGGGCGGTCACTTCGACCTCGGCGCGCTCTTGCAGGTAGAAGGCCAGGCCCAGATCGGCCTCGCCGCTGCACAGGGCATCCAGGGTGGCGCCGGCACTGGCGATGACAATGTTGAAGGTGACTTTGGGGTGGGCCCGGTTGAACGCCGCCAGTACCGGCGCCAACACGCTGGAAACGATACTTTCCGACACATGGATGCTGACGTTACCCGCTACCTGGCTCTGCCGGCTGGCGATCACGTCGCGCACCTGATCGAAGCCGCGCAAGGTGGAACTGACCTGCTCGGCCAGGCACTCGCCTTCCAACGTCAGGCGGATGCCCCGCGGGCCGCGCTCGATCAGCGCGGTGCCGAAGAAGTGCTCCAACTGCTCGATCTGCCGGCTCACGGCGGTGGGGGTCACGTACAGCCGCTCCGCCGCCTGGCGCAGGGAGGCACAACGGGCCACCTCGTGAAAATAACGCAACGCTCGTAACTGCATGGTCGCTCGCCCCATCGCTGAACAGATCCGTGAAACACGCAATTACTGCGCCAGAGCACTTGGAATGCCCCGGCGCCCGCCTACAAAATATTGATCTGCACGCCCGCCATGCCTACCCTGCTAAACAGCCGATTGCGCAATGGTACACGAACCACTTCCGGCGCCCCTGCCGACCTGTTGCCAAGGATTTTCCATGACTACGCTGCCCCACACTGCACCGCTAGCCCTGCTGCTCGCAGCCCTGACGCTGCTGAGCGCCTGCTCCAGTGTCACCCGCAAGATCGACCCTGAACCCACCATCACCTCCGCCGGCATCCTGGCCTTTCGCGATATCTGCCTGAAGTCCGCTCCGTCTTTCGCCGGTGCTGAAACCGCCGCCCGGTCCTATGGCATCGTTGAGCTTACCGACGCCGGTTTCGCCAAGATGGGCATGGACCAGGATCAAACCCTGGGGGTCCAGGTCCAGGCCAACAAGGAATGTGCGATCACCACCCCGAGCCAGAACGACAGCTCGCTGACCCAGCAGTTCTTGAGCAGCGTCGGCAAGTTTTCCAGCACACCGGTGGCGCAGAGCGTGCCAGCGCGGATCACCCTCGAGGGCCAGACGTTCATCATCATGCACGATCGCCGTGGTGGTGAAGCCTATGTGATGCTCAAGGCGCCGTAATAGCCTGAACGGCGCCCAGGACCTGTCGCCCCGCCATCCTCAGCCCCGAGCGGCTGAGGACACTGCGCAAACTTCCCACTTGAGTACAGCCCTCATAGACTGCGCGCGCGCCCTGGCAAGAAGCGTCTTGGATATTTACCAGTCGCTTCTTGCGCCAATCTTTTGCCCGTTTTTCTGAACTAACATGCTTGCGCTGTTTACCAAGCCTTCACTCTCTTGGGGTTATGCCGCGCTCTTCGCGGACCTGCAAAACATCGTTGACCCCATGCAAAAGAGTCATTGGGCCTATGACTTCCACAATAAAAGCAGTGACTGCCGAGTGACCCATTTTACGCAACGAGCCCTAACAGCTCTGACCAGGGTTTCTTCCGAGGACCCCATGAAAAAAAGACGCGTGCTTATCGTCGACGACCATCCCATCATCTGCGCCGCGGTCAGCGAGCTGCTTGAAGAGAACGGCTACAAGCCCATCGGTGAATCCTCCGACGGCTTCGACGCACTGGACAAGATTCACAAGCTGCGCCCGGACTACATGCTGCTGGACATTTCCCTGGACAACCTGGATGGGCTGTCGGTCCTGCAACGCATTGCAGTGGACCAACTGGAGGTCAAGACCCTGGTATTCACCGCCAGCCGCGCCAGTACCTATGGCGTGCGCTGCATGCAAGCCGGGGCCATGGGCTTCATCAACAAGAGCGCCGGACTGAAGGAACTGGTCAAGGGCCTCGATGCCCTGGCCGACGGCTACTTGTACTTTCCCAAGGAAGTGCTGGAGATGTACCGGGGAACCGGCCACGACCCGAGCGATGCGCTGAGCAACCTGACCAACAAGGAGTTGGTGGTCCTGCAGTTGCTTGCCAACGGCCACACCAACCTGGAGATCGCCACCAAGCTCAACCTGAGCAACAAGACCATCAGCGGTCACAAGATCAACGTGCTGAAAAAGCTTGGGGTGCGGACCACCATCGAACTGGCCACCATCGCCAGGCAATTGAACCTGATATGAGGAGCGCCGGCCCGCTGCGCAGCTAGCCCTGACGAATCAGCCGCAGCGGCGCGTGGCTCGCGTTCAGTACCTGGAGCAGCGCCTGACCCCGCATCGGCTTGTGGAACAGATAGCCCTGGGCCGCATCGACCCCCAGGCGCTGTAAATGCGCGCGTTGTTTCTCCGTCTCGACGCCCTCAGCCACCAGTTCCAGATTGAGCGAACGCGCCAGCCCCACCACCGCCTCGATGATCCGGGTTTCCTTGAGCCCCAGGGCGTTGGCGACAAAACCCGAGTCGAGCTTGATCTGGCCGAAGGGAATACCCGCCAGGCGCATGATCGACGAGTGACCGGTACCGAAATCGTCAAGGGACAGGCGCACACCGCCTTTGACCAGAACGCTGATGTTTTCGATGCTCTGCATGTCCAGAACCAGAGCCTGGCGCTCGGTGATTTCCAGGGTGACCTGCTTCTTGGGCACACCCGCCTCCTCGACCTGCAGCAGCATCTGGGCGGCAAACTCGGGATCAGTCAGCTGGCTGGCCTCAATGTTGTAGGAGAACACCAGGGCATCACCCTGGGTGTGGGCCTGCAGTTGCCGCTGCAGCATCAGGCCCTGTTGCAACAGGCAGTCGAACAGCTGTCGATGGCGCTCCGGGCTGTCGACCAGATCGAGGAACGACTGCGGTCCCAGCACGCCCCTGTGCGGATGCTGCCAACGGGCCAGGACCTCGGCGCCGGTGATACGCCGGGTCTTCAGGCACACCTGGGGCTGGAAATAGGCAACGATCTGTTGCTGTTCCAGCGCCTGGGCAACATCCAGCTGCGCCCTCCAGTCATTGCTGGCAGGGGCGCGCCGATCGGCCGCCAGTCTGCTGCGCGAGTGATTTTTCACCGTGCGCTTGACGGTCAGCGCCTTGAGCAACAAGCCACTGATCTGCACCGTGTCCAGATCGCTGTAGCTGCCGACGCAATACTTGCCGGAACGCACGCGAAAGTTCGCCAGCCCCCAGCGAATGGGCGCTTCCAGGGCTTCGCACTCGATCATCGAGAAGAAACCGTAGTGTTCGCAGAGCCGGCGCAGGTAATAAATGGCCGTCAGGGAGTGCAGCGAATCGCAGATCACCAGGTCCAGTTCACCCAGTTCCGGTGGGAATTGGGTCCAGTCATTTTCCTGGCTGACCACCTGCACCCGGGCAAAGCCCGAAGCTGCCAATATTCTGGAAAACCGTCGAACGCGAAAAGCGTTCGAACACAGCAGCAGTACGCTCAGCGTCGACATCAAAGCGGCTCCGGAGAAAAAAGCATCCTATCCAAAACAGCTTCAACTGAACTCAGGACACTTCTTAAATTTAGATTGGATATTTCCGATGGTGACCAGTTACTTGCTAAAAGCGGGCAATCGCAGGGGTTAGCGGTAATTGAATATTAAATCAGCACGGACACTTGCCTTGCCCAATAAGGAGAGAGGGAGCATTGGGCGCTGCTGCGCCAATTTTCAGCGACAGGGACGGCGCATTGCCCAAGGACACATTCGTGCCAGCAGCGCCATTGAGATCGCCGACACTCACCAAACAGGTGTTGGCGGTGATCGAGCCGGTGAAGTTGATTTCGCCGTCTGCCGCCATGGCCTGGGCAGCGATACAGCACACAGCGACAGACAGTGCGGACTTGATCAATTGCATTGGTTTTTTCCTATCTCGAGTTTGACGTTTGCCTTGTTCCTCAAGGCCGGGAAAGCCTACAAACGTTAGCTTGTAAATGAGATAGGACGACTCTCGGGCGCTACCGAGAAGGCTCTTGATTGCAAACCGCAGGCCCATCAAGACGTTCGGCCTCGAGCCCCCCGAAAGCCTTGGCCCGAGTGGCCTGCAACAACTAAGAAGCCCGCGCCAGTGGCTTTTTTCGGGGCCGAGCCTGTGCTCTTCATACCCGCGCCGCAGGGGCAATCGCGCTGATATTTCCGTGCAACCACTGCCCCCCGACGCCAGCTGTTACTGGCGATGCCAGATCAGGTTGAGACGCCGGACCTTGGCCGCTCCCAGGACAATCTCCAGCGGCGATCCGAGCGCTGGATACTTCGTGGCGCCCCCCAGGCTGTCAGTAACGGCAACCGGGGGCACGTGAATCACTTGGCCAGGGCGGGATCCGGATCCTGCTGCGGCAGGAACAAACGCGCGGTCAGCCAGCAGGTCATGGCGGCGGCCAGGAAGATCAGCAACAGCGTCACTAGCGGCGCCAACACGGGCATCAGCAACAGCTCCCCTTCTCCTGACTTCGCCAAGCAAGCGCGGATTGCTGATCAGATGAGCAAGCAGCAACACGAAGTTCAGCAGGCCGAGGGCTAACGGATGACATACAAGTCTTCCCGACGGATCTTTTCACTGGCTCTCCGGGCATAACCGGGATCGCTTTGCAGGATCGATGCAAAACGTTCGGTCAGTTGTTGCACATTGGCCTCCAGGCGATCCGGCCTCAAGCTCTGCACATCCTCCAGTTCGCATGCCTCCATGATCAGACTACAGAGCTCGGGCGATAGCCCCTTGTTCTGCAAAATGCTTGCGGTACGCGGCGTGAACAGGATCCACTCGGCCTCCTCCAGGGAGATGGCCTCGGTGCGTAACGACGTCAACAAGCCAATCGCCAGCGTGCACACCAGCCGGGTGGCCTGTTCAGAGCCCAGAGCTTCAACCATCAACGATATTTCCTTCACCGGGTATTACTCCAACCGTTCTTGGTCTTCACGTTGAAGACCTTGCCACTTTCACTCTGGAAATAGTGCACCGAGACACGTGCACCCGCGTTATCGAAACCATCCTTGTACACCTTGCTCCACTTGCCGGGCTCCACCTTGCGCAAGTCAGCCAGCGCCTCCACGTTCTTGACCGCATTGCGGGTGGTTCCTCCGGTGCGCTCCTTGAAGCCCACGGGGTACTCCGGCGCTTTGCGCAGCGAATCATAGACATGCTTGATGCCGCCGCTCTGGCCGGCCCCGCCGCCAACGATACCGCGCTTGATCCCATCCGCCAGCCCCTTGGCGCCACCGCCCGGGGTGAAGAGTTTTGACCTGGGGTCCGCGGCCTCGAGGATGTAGTCGGCAGCCACCACCCCCAGGGTTCCATACTTGTCCCGCTGAGCGTTGGCAATGTAGCGATTGAGCGCGACCTGATTGTTGCCCATGACAAGATACAGATCGGTCAACTGAGCAAACAGGTCGGGCCGGTCCGATTTGCGCAGGTCGCTCATCCATTGCTGATTGGTCCCTTCCTCGGACCTGAGGCGCTCGAATACCGCCTGGCACAGTGTCGGGTTCTGCTGGCAAAGCTGCGGAAACTCCTTGTTCCGGGTCTCATCCAGATTGCGGTAGTAGTCGCGAATGCCGTCGCATTCGGTTTTCGTCGTACAAGCACTCAGCTTGCGGTCTTTCTCGAGTATTTCCTCGTGGAACAGATAGTTGTAGGCCGTGGCCATCTGGGCAATCTGCGCCCCTTTGTCCAGGTCCTTGCCGACTGCCGCAGCTGCCACCAGACCGGTCAATTGTGACAGCGCCAACTGCAGGTCCTTGTTGCCGTCGGCCACGCTCGCCAGTTGGTTGATCAGGGCCTCGTTCAAACCGGCTGCCGCGGCGCCGGTCTTGAAATCGCCGCCCGTGGCTTCCGCCAGCAGACCGCCCATCAGGGCATGGGCGACGATCTTCTCGAGACCGCCATTGGGGAAGCGGACGTTGTCGCCGACCCAGTTGAACCCTGTCGCCATGGCCACGTTGCCCGCCTCGCCGAGCAAGGCCGCACCAAAGTTGTCGCCAAAACTGCCGCCCCCGATCGCCGTGGAGATGCCGCTGGAGATCAGCGCCCGGCCCGTGGTGCGGGTCACGGTGTCGGCCGCCGTGCTCCAGCGGAAGATGTCCTTGGACGGGTTGGCATTCTGCAAGGTCGAGGCCGTGCTGCCCTCGGTGCCCGGGACTGCGGTACCCGCTCCGGCGCTGTCCGCACCGCCGAACCAGTTGGCATCGGCGTACTCGAAGGCACCGGCGGTGAACCCGGCAATGGCGGCGTTTTTCAGGCTGTCGGCGCTGAAGGTTTCCTTGAGTGCCAAGCCCAGGTTGCCCTTGTTGCTGATGGTGCTGCTGACCCCGGTGGTGGCCAGGCTGCCGGCCACCGCCGCCTGGGGCGCTGCCAGGCCAAGGCCCGCCGGGCCCATGGCCAGGGACATCAGAATCGCGACCACCAGCTTGGCCCCCGCGCCGAGGCCCGAGGAGTCGTATTTGAAGCTTTCGTGGATTTCCTTGACCTGGCGCCAGTCGATATCCCCACGCGCCTGGGCGTCCTTCATCCACACCAGGCCCGGATCGGCCTGAACCATGGCATCGATGGTCTGGCTGACCGTCTGCTGGTCGACCTGGCGGATATCGATGCGCATGCCATCGGCCGCCTTGATCAGCAGATTGCCCTGGGCCACCAGGGTGCTCTGGCGCAGGGTTTCATCGGTGCGGCCCTTGCCCTTCATCGAGTACCAGGAGAGATCGCTCTTGCTCTTGGTATGGGTCTCGTCATGCAGGTCCTTGACCCCCTCGAAGGTGATCGCGCCGCCACTGTCCAGGGTCAGGTCCTTGGCGCTTTCCAGCTTGGCCACCTGGTACTTCTGGTCGCCGCCGCTCTTGAGGGTCAGGTCGCCGCCAGTGCTGATCTGGCTGCCAACGTGGGTGACCTGGGTCACCTCGTCGTGGCGCGCTTTCTTGCGCCCCCAACTGCCCTTCTTCTTCATGTCGTACAGCGAGTAGTCGCTGTCCTGGGCGGCCAGCAGTTCCAGGTCGTCACCGGCCACCAGGTAGGCTTCGTTGCCGGCGCTGATGCGACTGGAGATCAGGCTCAGGTCCTTGCCCGCACTGAGCACCACATCGGCCCCGGCAGTGAGAGAAGTGCCGACCTGACGCTCATGATCTTCCTGGCGGGTGACCTTCTTGGTCTTGGAGTAGCTGTGCTGCTCATCCGCGGCCGAGGCCAGGGTCATGTCCCCCACGGCATCCATGGCGATGGTCCGCTTGGCCTCGATCTGGCTGGCGACTGCCGTCAGGTCGCGTCCGGCGCTGACTGCGATGTCACGCCCGGCACTGACGCTGGAACCATGCTGAGTGACGCTTTCGTTCAGGTAACGATCGCGGGTGATTTTGTCGTGCTCCCGGGTCGACGTCAGGTTGACGTCGCGCCCCGCCACCAGGGCGATGTCGGCACCACTGCTGAGCACCCCGCCGACGTTATTGATATCGCGGCCCGCCTGCACACTCAGGTTATTGCCGGCCTCGATCCGCGCCGCGTTGTTGGCGTAGTCCAGGCGCTGGGTGGTGCTCCCAGGGTTACTCTGGAACGTGCTGATGCTGCGCTCGTTGATCACGTCCCCGCCCAGGGCGCGGACCGTCACATCGCGCCCGGCAATGATGCCGCCCGCGCGGTTGACCAGATTGTCCCCGGCCAGCAGGTTGAGGCGCTCGCCGGCCTCGATCAGGCCACCATTGACCAGGTTGTTGCCGGTGGTCGCACTCAGGTTCTCACTGGCACGCAAAGTCCCGGAGTTGACCAGGTCCTTGCCGGCGATCAGGGTCACGTCCCGGCCCTGGACCAGGGCGCCGTTGGCCGCCAGGCGGTTGTTGGCGTTGGCCAGGTACAGCACCGGCACCAGCACCTTCTCGCCGTTCACCTCCTGCTCTTCGAGCCAGACGATGTCGTGGGTCAGGGCCGCCACTTGCTGGGAGGTCAGGGTCACGCCCACCGCGAGGTTGAGCGAGTCCTTGCTGGCGATGGCGTTGTTCATCAGGTACTTGAACATGCCCTCGTCGCTGTTCTGGCCATCGAGGAACCGCTGGCCGGTGCGCGCCGTCACTGCCTGCTGGATCAGCCGCTGCTCATAGAAGCCGTCACCCAGGCGCTTGGCACTCTGGTCCGGGTCATACCCGAGGTTCGACAGCAGATAATCGGAGCTCATGAACTGCTTGAGGTCGGTGAGCAGCGGGTTGGTTTCGATCAGGTATTTGTGGGGATTGCTGCGCACGCTGCTGTCCGGCAGGCCCTGGACCCGGCTGACGCTCTGGTTGCCGGTGCCGCCCACGGGCAGCACGCCCAGCGGCGAGTCCGCCGCCGTCGCGCTGACCTGGACCGCTGCGGTGCGGCCATCGACGCCGGTGGCCTGGTGATCCTGCAGATTCAGCTCACGGGCGCCCAGGGCCACCTGCGGCAGCGGTTGACTGCTCAGGTCCCGAGGGCGGATCGGCTCCGGCCCGGCCTGACGCGAGGTCAGTTCCAGGCTGGCACCGCCCATGTTCCAGCTTTGCGCCGGGCCCGCAGGCTGCGCGGTGCCCCCCTGGCCACTCAAGCGAAACAGCCCGTTCTGCCCCGAAGGCAGGCTGAAGTTCGGCAGGCTCAGGGGATTGACCTGCTGCTGCGCCAGGTCCGGCGGCAGCTGGGAGTTGAGCACCACCATCAGCGGCTTGCTCGCCGCCCCCACGCCGGTGTCCCGGGCGCGATCGCCCACAGCAATGGCGCTCTTGATCACGCTGATGTTGCTGATGTCGTTGGCCGCCGTGAGCCGGGCCTTGCCGCCGGCCTGGATGATGGCCGGCGCGGAGGAAGAACTCAGGGTCGAGGTCTCTACCGGCCGGTCGATGCCATAGAAGATCCCCGGGTTGAACTTGGCCACCAGGGCCGCGAAATCCTGCTGGTTGAAGGCACTGCCCTGGGGGTGCGCCCGATCATAGGCCTGCACGTCACGGGCCAGCTGGAAGAACAGCCCGCGCTTGATCTTGACCCCAGCGCCGACTTCATAGCCGGAAGAACCGGACGCCACCAAGGAGGCCTGGTTGGTGATAGCGCCGCTGGTGATGGTCAGGTCATTGCCTGCCGAGACGGTGCTGTAGCGGTTGAGGAAACTGCTGCTGTTGACCGTCAGGTTGCCCCCCGCATTCAGGGTCGACTGCGGCGAGTCGCTTGTCACCACGCCTTCCACCGTCCGGTAGATAAACACCGGCCCCCGGACCCAACTGGCGCCGCCGCCACAGTGCTGGGCGCAGCGGATGGTCATGCGGCCATCGGTGATCTGCTGGCTGGCCTCGTATTTTTCACGATCGTTGACCAGATCCAGGGCAGCAATATTGATATCGCCACCGCTCTGGATGTTGCCGGAGATGTTCTTCAGGCTTTGGGCCGAGGTGCCGGCCGCCATGCCGGCCACGGTCAGGCCGCCCAGGCTATAGAACTCGCCATAGCTGTTGGTCAGGGTGTTGACGTTGAGGCTGGCGTTCTGGCCGCTGAAGACAAATCCATGGTCGTTGACCAGGGTCGGGGTGGTCAGGCTCAGGCCCTGGGCGCCGCCCAGGGTGCCGGTGTTGAGCACGCCGCCGGCATTTACCGTGAGTGTGGCGTTGGAAGTCAGGCGCCCGGCGTTGTTCAGTTGCCCGCCGATGTTGACCCGGGTATCAGCGCCGCCGGCGATGCTGCCGGCACTGCCCAGGTTCACCTGGGCAGCAGCGAAGGTCATGTCGCCCAGGCTGGACACCCGGCCATTGCCTGAATAGGTGCCGCCGATCTGCAGGTCCAGGCTGCCATCGCTGGCCAGCAACCCGTCGTTGCTCCAGTTGCCGCCCCGGGCCTGCAAGTGCTGGCTGGCCAACAGTTGGCCGCTGGCGGTCTGGGCGAATTGGTTGACGTTGAGGTTCAGGCGTCCGGCCTGGATCACGCTGCTGTTGGTCCAGCTGTCGGCAGTGAGGGTCAGGCCGCCACGGGTGATCAGGCTGCCGCCGGCATTGATCACATTGCCGGTGGCGATATCGAAGTTACCTTCGCCCAGGTGCAGCAGGCTGCCGCCCTGATTGAGGAAACCCGACGCCGCCAGGGTCAGGTCGGTGTTGGCGGTTTCCAGCAGGCCGTTGCGGTTGTCGAACTGGCCACCGATCTGCAGTTCGGTCTTGCCCCCGGTCGCCAGGGCCCGCAGCTTGCCGCCCTGGTTGTCGAGGCTGGCACCTCGCAGGGCCAGGCTCTCGCGGCTTTCAATCAGGCCGCCACGGTTGTTCACTGGCCCCTTGAAGTCCAGGTCGATGTGCTGGCCGTTGATCTGCCCCACACCGTTGTTCAACGAGTGGCCGCTGGCCTTGACTCGCCCGCTGGCGTACAGCCCGCCGTTGCTGTTATCCACCCCCGCGCCACCGGTATCGAGCAGCAGGTCGCCGCCCTTGGCCGCCATGCGCCCGCTACCGTTATCGATCCCGGCCAGGGCCTGCAGGTCCAGGCTCCGGGCCTCGACCTGGCCGCCATGGTTGTTCAGTTGCCCCCTGACACGTGCCTCAAACAGCCCCTTGAGGCTCGACAGCACCCCGCCGCGGCTGTCCAGGTTGGCGCCCTGGATACGCAGGTCGCCGTCTTCGGCGATCAGCTTGCCGCCCTGGTTGTCGATGTCCCCGGTCATGGCCAGGGTCTGGGCCTTGGCGCTCTGGATCGCTCCCTGGGCATTGTTCAGGCTGCCGGCATTGAGACTCAAGCCGGCATCGCGGCTATAGATCAGGCCATCACCCTGGTTGCTCAATTGGCCAGTGGTGGTGACTTGCAGCGCACCGTTGGCGGCCAGGGTGCCGCGATTGCTGTTGTCCAGGCTGGCGCTGAACAGGGTCATCAGGTTCTGGCTGATCAGTTGCCCGCCCTGGTTGTCGATCCGGCTCGAACGCTTGAGCAGCAGCGGACCACTGGCGGCCAGCTGGCCCTGGGCATTGACCAGGGCGCCCAGCAGGTCGAGGGTCACCGCGCCTTCGCTGCGCAGGTTGCCACCCTGGTTGTTCAGGCTGTTGCCGGTGAAGTTCAGGGCGCCCAAGGCGCTGAGGCGGCCGCCTTGGTTGTCCAGGTCGCCGGCGGCGATGTCGAGGCTGGCGCTGCTTTCAATCAGCCCGCCCCGGGCGTTGTTCAAACCGCCACTGCCAAGGATCAGTTGCTGCTCGCCCTTGCTGGTGACGATGCCCTTGTCGCTGTTGTCCAGGCTGGCGGCCTTGAGGGTCAGCCGACCCTGGCTGGCCAGCCCGCCTTGCGCACTGTTGAGCAAGGCGCCGCTGAGGTCGATATTCAGCTCCCCCAGCAGGCTCGACAGGGTGCCTTGCTGGCGGTTGTCCAGGCTGCCACCGCTGAGGTTGAGCCCCTGCCAGCCGGAGACCAGCCCCTGCTGGTTGGTCAGCTGCGCAGCCTCGACCCCTAGCTGCTGCTGGCTGATCAGCGTGCCGGCGCTGTTGTCCAGGTTGCGCCCGGCCAGGTTGAAGCCCTGGGCGCTGGAGATTTCACCTTCGCGGTTCTGCAGGTCCCGCAGGTGGGCGATGCTCAGCACGCCCTGGGTGTTGATCAGGCCCTGGCGGTTGTCCAGGTCCGAGGTCTGTGGTCCGAGGTCGATGCTCAATCCCGTGCCACCCAACAGCTTGCCGCCCTGATTGCCCAGGCCCTTGGCGCTGAGTTGCAAGTGCCCGGCGGACTGGATCAGCCCTTGGTTGTGCAGCGGACCGGCGACCCTCAGGCCCAGGTCGTGGTCGCTGAGTAGCGAGCCGCTGTTGTCCAGGCTGCCGGCATCGATCTGCAGGGCGGCAGCGGCAATCTTGCCCTTGAGCGCGGTCAGCGCGCCGTCGATACGCAGGGTCAGCGCCTGATGGCTGAGCAGTTGCCCGGCGCTGTTGTCCAGGCTTTGCGCCGCCAGCTCGAAGGCCTGCTCGCTGGAGATTTCACCCTGGCGGTTGTTCACCGTGCCCAGGTTGCTCAGCACCAGTGGACCGGGGGCGTTGATGAAGCCGCCCTGGTTGTTCAGCGTGCCGTGATTGAGGTCCAGGCTCAGGGCGGTCTTGCTGAACAGCTTGCCGCCTTGCTGCTGCAGGCCACTGACCGAGGCCTGCAAGGCCTTGGCGCTGCCGATGCTGCCCTGGTCGTTGTTGACCTGGGTCGCGGTAAGGTTCAGTGCATCACCGCTGTTGAGGTTGCCGCCCTGGCTGTTGTCCAGTTCGCCAGTGTCCAGTGCCAGCTTGGCCTTGCTGCTGATAACGCCCTGTTGCTGGTTGTCCAGGCGCGCGCTGGACAGGGTCAGCGCAGCGTCGCTCAGCAGCTTGCCGCCGCGGTTGTCCAGGGCCTCCCGGGCGCTGATCTGCAGGGCGCCCGCGCTGGACAGACTGCCCTGGCGATTGCCGAGGTTGCGCACCTGGATGCCCAGGCCGCCTTCGCTGCTGATGCGGCCTTGATGGTTGTCGAGGTCGCCGGCAAGCGCCAGGTCCAGGCGCTGCAGCCCCACCAGATCCCCGCCCTGGTTGTCCAGGCTCGTGCCGTTGAGGCTCAGGCCCTGGTCCGCGCTAATCAGCCCCAGGCTCTGGTTGATGACCTGGGCCACGGTCAGCGTCAGGTCGCCGCTGGCCAGTACCCGCCCGGCAGCACTGTTGTCCAGGCGCTCGCCGACCAGGCCGATCTGCTGGCTGGACAGCTCACCGCCACGGTTGTCCAGTTGCCCGATGTTCAGGTCAAGCTGCCGGGTCGCCCCCAGCAGGCCGTCCTGGCGGTTATCCAGGGTGCCGGCCTTGAGAGTCAGTTGGGTGTCGGCCAGGATCACTCCGCCCTGGTTGTCGGCCGCCTCGGTGACCTGCAACTGCAGGTCGCCACGGCTGTGCAGCTCACCCTCGCGGTTGTCCAGGCGGGTGCTGCGGCTGTCCAGCGCCGCTGCCGCCATCAGGCCCTTGACGTTGACCAGGGCCTGTTCGATGCGCAGGGTCAGCGCCTGGTTGCTCAGGACCTTGCCGCCACTGTTGTCCAGTTGCCGCGCGTTCAGGTTGAAGGCCTTGGCCCCGGAGATCTCGCCACCGCGGTTGTCCACCTGATCGAGGTTGCGCAACAGCAGTTGCCCGGGGGTGTGAAGATTGCCGCCCTGGTTGTTCAACTGTCCGTGGTTGAGGTCCAGGGTCAGGTCGGCGTTGCTGAACAGCTCGCCGCCCTGCTGATCCAGACCACTGACACTGGCGCTCAGTGCCTGATCGCTGCCGATCCGACCCTGGTGGTTCGTCAGTTGTGCGGTGGTCAGGCGCAACTGCCCGGCGCTGGTGAAGCTGCCGCCCTGGCTGTTGTCGAAGTCTCCGGTGCTCAGGCGCGCGTCGGCCTTGGCGCTGATCACACCCTTGGCGCTGTTGTCCAGGCTGGCGCTGTCCAGGGCCAGGCCTTGCTCGGCGACGATGGCGCCAGCCTGGTTGAGCAGCGCCCCGCTGCTGTCGATGCTCAGGGCCTGGGCGCCGGTCAGGCGGCCGCCCCGGTTGTCCAGGCTGCCCACCTTGAGGGTCAGCAGGTCTTCGCCGCTGATCAGGCCTCGCTGGTTGTCCAGGGCTGCGCTCAGGGTCAGCAGCAAGGGCTGCTGACTCACCAGCTGGCCGCCGCTGTTGTCCAGGCTACTGCCGCTGAGATTCAGACCCTGCTTGCTGAACAGTAGCCCCTGGTTCTGGTTGATCACCCGGGCCACCTTGAGCAACAGGCGATCATCGGCCAGGACCTTGCCGCCGTCGCTGTTGTTCAGCCCCTGGCCGTTGATCTGCAGCTCGCCCCGGCCCGACAGCGCACCGCCACGGTTGTCCACCTCAGCGACGTCCAGGGTCAGGGACTTGAGGGACGCCACCAGGCCTTTGTCGCGGTTGTCCAGGTGCTGGCCTGTGAGGTGCAGGTCACCTTCGGCCACCAGTTCGCCGCCCTGCTGGCGCAGGCTGTCGACCTGGGCCTGCAGGTCGCTCTTGCTGGCGATACGGCCACCGTTGTTGAGCACTTCCCGGGTATTGAGCGCCAGGCCGGAGGTGGCGCTGAGCAGGCCGCCGCTGTTGTCCAGCCGGCGACCTTCTACCGTCACCGCGGCCTGGCTTTCCAGGCGGCCCTTGTCCCGGTTGTCCAGCTCGCGGCTCAGCAGGTTCAGGGCCTGGTCCGCCCGCATCACCCCGCCGCGGTTGTCCGCCGTCTCGCCACTGACCTGCAAGGTGTCGCCGGCGGAAATCCTGCCCTTGCGGTTATCCAGATGCCCGGCCTGTACCTCAACGACTCCGGTGGCCTGGATCAGTCCCTTGTCCTGATTGTCGAGACGCCCGGCGACCTCGGCACTGAGACGCCCCTCGCTGCGCAGATTGCCGGCCTTGCTGTTGTCCAGGGCCCCCGCACGCACCTTCAGCAGGCGCTCCGCCCCCAGGGCCCCGCCCTGGTTGCTGATCTTCCCGCTGGCGCTGATGTCCAGGGTGTCGCCCGCCATCACCAGCCCGGCGACGTTGTCCAGCGAGGTCACTTGCAGGGTGAGTTGGGTCAGGCTGCTCAGCTCACCCTGGTCATTGCCCAGGTGGCCGACATGGGCCTTGAGCTCGCCATCACTGGTGATCAAGGCGTTGTGATTCAGCAGTTGCCCGGCTTGCAGCACCAACGCATCGCTACTGAGCACCCGGCCCTGATTCTGGTTGTCCAGGGTGCCGGCACCGAGCGTCACCTGACGTTGCCCGCTCAAGGTACCGCCCCGATTGTCCAGGGTCTGGGCGGTAGTGATCGTCAGATCGCGGCTGGCGACGATGCTCTTGCCGCGGTTGTCCAGATTCTGGGCAGTAAGGGTGATGTCCGCGTCGGGGTTGCGGCTGTTGTCGGCATTGACCCCGGCCTCGATGATGCCCTGGTTGGTCAACTGGCCACCGCTGTCGAGGCTGATGCGGTCCCGGGCGGCGAGGGTTTTCTGGCTGCTCAGGTCGCCCCGGGTCTGCACCTTGAGCTCGCTGCCGGCGTAGACCGCGCCCTGGGCATCGAGGCTGCCGGCCTTGATCGCCACTGCGCCCTTTTCGGCGGTGGCGTCAGCCATGCGCAACTGGCCGTCGGCATCCAGCTGAATATCGCCGCCACTGGCGATCAATTTGCCGTCGAGTTTGACCCCGACCCCAGCCTCGGTGCCCACCAGCTTGATGGCCCCGGCGTACATGCCGCCCAGGGCTGATGAGTCGATGGCCAGTTGCGGTGCGCCCGCCGGGTTGGCGGTCCGCGCCGTGGCGTTCAAGGTCTTGGCGTCAACGTCGTTGGCCCCGGCGATCACCGCCAGGTGCTGGGCCTGGATCTCGGCGTTGATTTTCGCGCTGCGGGTGATGATTTCGAACTGGTCGATATTGCTCGCGTTGAGCCCCGCGCCTTCAATGGCGACGCTGCCTTGATCCACCTGGTAACGCTGGATCTGGCCGTTCTCGATCACCGGTTTGCCGGTGGTCAGGGTGGCTTTCGGGGTGTTGATGAAGCCGCAGCCGTTGCAGCTCACCCCGTAAGGGTTGGCAACGATGACATGGGCCGATTGCCCGGCCACTTCGGTGTAGCCCTTGAGCTGGCTGGGGCTGCCGCCGTTGACCTCGTTGAGGATCACATTGGCCGCGCGGCCACCCAAATTGGCGTTGCCGAGGATGATCCCCCCCAATTGGGTGGACTGGGTACGGTTGGTGGCGTTGTTGAGGATCACGCCCTGCTGGCCGACGTTGTAATCGCTGAACGTGTTATGGGACAGACCGCTGCCATTGGGCGCGGCAATGTTGACGATGGGCACGCCATTGCCGGCCTGACCCAGTGTGGTACCGCTGCCGTTGACCACGATGCCGTCGGCCATCACCACCAGCGGCTGCCAGAACATCATGTTGGCGAGAATGAATGCCAGGCTGCGCTTGGAAAAGCCGCAGAAAGAGTCACGCGATTGCAGGGCAGCCGAAGGCTGGCGGGCCATAAAGGCGAGTTGGCGAACGTCCATGTCAGTCTCTCAACAATGCAGGAGCAAAAAACCCCAAAGGCCTTCATCCCGAAGTCCCACGGCGAGCGATAATTGATTTCGCGAGGCAAGATCGAACTGGTAATCCATCGATCCGCAGCAGAGAAAAGCGGGTCAAAAGAAACAGAACATCAGCAAAAGTGATATCAATTTGATGGCAAAATACTAAATAGCCACTATTCTGGCGTCAATCTTTCATTCGCCTCGCTACCGCCTCGCCCCCCTTTCCCGCGCCGCTTTTCACCGCCGGTTCGGCTTGATGAATACCGCTCAATCCCACTGTCCATTGGCTGGATAAAGGGTCGACGGCTACGCTGCTGCCCACAAGAACAACAACGGGAAACAGTGCTGTGCGAACCACCACCCAACACTTTCGCGAGCAGTATCGAGCCGCGGTCAGTCCGCGCTACAACCCCTGGCTGCATGGCGGCTTCGTCCTCGCCTACGGCGCGCTGTGCATTGCGGTGCTGTGCAGCACCCTGGAGCGGGTGCAGCCCCTGGAATGGCTGGCGGTGCCGGTGTCGCTGCTGTTCTTCAACCTGTGCATCTACGTGGTGCATCGCTGGCTGGGGCATCACAAGCAGCCTTTCGCCCGGCTGTTCTATGCCCGGCATACCGGCGACCACCACAGTTTCTTCACCCCGGGACTGATGACCTATGAAGGCCGCAAAGACTGGCGGGTGATTCTGTTTCCGGCCTGGCTGATCGTGGTCCACAGCCTGCTGTTCGCCCTGCCCCTGTGGGCGCTGCTGCGCCTGTGGAACGGCAACGTCGCGGCGCTGTTCGCCAGTTGCACCTTGGTCGGCTACCTGGCCTATGAAGTTTTCCATGCCTGCGAGCACTTGCCCGCCAGCCATCCCCTGGCGCGCCTGCCCTGGGTGCGGCAGATGCGCCGCCTGCACGAACTGCATCACCGCCGGGAGCTGATGCAGGAGCGCAACTTCAACATCGTCCTGCCGCTGATGGACTGGCTGTTCGGCACCTTGCACTGGCAACCGGAAGAAGTACCGGCCCCCGCTCCCCTTCCTGACGAGTCCACGCCCATGACCCGCATGCAGCATCAGATCGAGATCCCCCGCAGTGCTGTCGCCACCCTGGCCTACGCCGCCAGCCCACGCTGCTGGCCACAATGGCATCCATCCTCTCTCAAAGTGTTGAGTGACGATGGCCCCCTGTTCGCCGGGCAGGGTTTCGAGGAAGACATCCATGCCGGCGGACGCAGCGGCCACCTGAGCTGGCAGGTCCGGGAGTACCTGCCGGGGCACCGCTGGCGTGCCACCGCCCGGGGCGATCATGGCCTGGAGCTGCAAGTGACCTATGAGTGCCAAGCGCTGACGGGCGAACGCACGCGCTTTGTGCGGACCCTGGAATACCGCTTCGACAACCTGCTGATGCGCCTGGGCAATCAGCTGTTATTCAAACGGCGGATAGAGCGAGAATCCGCCGCGTCATTGCTGGCATTGTGCGAGACGGCCCAACAGGCCATCCCGCTGACAACCACCGCCCCGGCCAGCAGCCCATCCTGAAGCCGACCCTGACAGGAGTCCTTGCATGAATCAGATTGCCCCCCGACGTTTTTCCCCCGGCCGCCTCCTCCTGCTGCTGGTGGTCGCGATCCTGGCGTTCCTGCTACTGGCACCGACCCGGGTCCAGCCGGTGGCCTGGACCCCGGCCCCCGCCCCCTCACTGAGCCAGGGCATCTATGCCGAGAACCACAAGCTCAACGCGGTGCAGCCCGTGGGCGCCCGGGACATCGACGGGCCCGAGGCCCTGCTTCTGGAGAAGGACCAACTGATCACCGGCCTGCATGACGGTCGGGTGATCCAAACCAGCCTCGACGGCAGCGCCCTCAAGGTGCTGGTCAACACCGGCGGCCGGCCCCTGGGCCTGGCCCGGCATCCGGATGGACGCCTGATCATCGCTGATGCCATCAAGGGCCTGCTGGCCCTGGACCCGCAAGGCCAGTTGCAGACCCTGAGCACCGAAGCCAATGGCCTGAAATTCGGTTTCACCGATGACGTGGCGGTGGACGCCGCTGGGCGCTATGCCTATTTCAGCGACGCCAGCAGCCGCTGGGGTTATGGCCACGACGGCGAGGCGGTGATCGAGCATGGCGGCGACGGCCGCCTGTTGCGCTACGACTTCCAGAGCGGCACCACCGAGGTGTTGCTGGAAGGCCTGGAATTTGCCAACGGCATTGCCCTGGGACCGGACGAGGCGTTTGTCCTGGTCAATGAAACCGGGGCCTACCGCATCAGTCGTTACTGGCTCAAGGGCGACAAGGCCGGCAGCCATGACCTGTTCATCGACAACCTGCCGGGGCTGCCGGACAACCTCAGTTTCAATGGCCGGGAGCGCTTCTGGGTGGCCCTGTATGCGCCGCGCAATGCCCTGCTCGATGGCACCGCGGCCTATTCCTTCGTGCGCAAGATGCTGGTGCGGGCCATGACCGTGTTGCCCAAACCGGTGGAAAAGCGCGGCTTTGTCCTGGGCCTGGATACCCAGGGCCGGGTGATTGCCAACCTGCAGGATGGCAGCAGCGGCAACTACTCGCCGATCACCACGGTGCGCGAATATGGAGACGACTTGTACCTGGGCTCCTTGAGTGCCAGCCATATGGCGCGGCTGCCATTGAAGGAGGCGCTGGCGCCTTGAGCGTTAGAGTTGCGGGGAGCCACTGCGGGGGTCAGGGCGGACGAGCCGCGCTAGGAGAAGTCAGGGCGACAAGCCAGGCTGCTAGAAGTTTAGGCGGCAAGCCGCACTGTAGAAGTTAGGGCGACAAGCCGCGCTGCAGAAGTTAGGGCGGCAAGCCGCCCTGGGGGAGCAAGCTCCCTCGCAACGGTTTGGGAGGTCAGGAACGGGCGGTGAGTTTCTCGGAGATCTCATCCTTGATCAGCAGGCGCTTTTCCTTGAGTTTCTTCAGTTCGTCGTCTGCGGCGGCGGCTGCTTCGGCCTTGAGCACCTGGTTGTCGATGCTGGTGTACTTGTCGAACAGCGCATTCAGGTGGGGGTCACTGGCCCGACGCTGTTGAATGTCCTCTTTGCTGCAGCTCAGGTCCTGGTAAAGGTCGTGGATCACCGGCATGGAACACCTCCGTGGTTGATGGCAACAAGGGCTTCATTACGCCCCTGCCAGTGATCAGAATGGGCTTGGCGCCCCGGGTCTGTCGACCGCCAATCAGACCAGCGGTAACCGTTCGTCACGGGCCCCTGTTCTGGATCAATTTCCGGCCAGGGCCTGGGCCAGAAACGCCGCGGTACGGCTGTTGCGCTGCGTGGCCACATGCGCCGGCGTGCCGCAGGCCACCAGGGTGCCGCCCTGGTCGCCCGCGCCCGGGCCGATGTCCATGACCCAGTCGGCCTGGGCCACCAGGCGCATGTCATGCTCGACCACCACCACGCTGTGGCCCGCCTCCACCAGTTTGTCCAACTGTTCCAGCAGACGGTCCACATCCCGTGGGTGCAGGCCGGTGGTGGGTTCGTCCAGCACGTACAGGGTGGCGCCCCGGGCATTGCGTTGCAGCTCGGTGGCCAGCTTGATGCGCTGGGCCTCGCCGCCGGAGAGCTCGGTGGCCGGCTGGCCCAGGCGCAGGTAGTCCAGGCCGATGTCCCGCAGGACTTCCAGGGCGCGGCGAATGCCCGGCTGCTCGGCGAACACCGGCAAGGCCTGCTCCACACTCAGTTGCAGTACCTGGGCGATGTTCAGGCCCTGCCAGGTCACGGCCAGAGTCTCGGGGTGGTAACGGGCCCCATGGCAAGTGGGGCACGGGGCGAAGACGCTGGGCATGAACAGCAACTCGACGCTGACAAAGCCTTCGCCCTCGCAGGCCGAGCAACGGCCCTTGGCCACGTTGAAGGAAAACTGCCCGGCGTCAAAGCCGCGCTCCCGGGCGGCGGGGGTGGCGGCAAACAACTTGCGCACCTGATCGAACAACCCGGTGTAGGTCGCCAGATTGGAGCGCGGGGTACGGCCAATGGGTTTCTGGTCCACCTGCACCAGGCGCTTGATCTGCTCCAGGCCGGCACTGACCCGGCCGCCGCTGCTCTGCGGTTCATCGTCTTCCAGGTCCAGCTGCGGCGCCTCCTCGCCGCCGGCCACCTTACCCAGGTGGGCCCCCACCAGTTCCAGCAGGGCCTGACTCACCAGGCTGGATTTACCGGACCCGGAAACCCCGGTCACGGCGGTGAAACAGCCCAGGGGAAACGCCGCGTCCAGGTCCTTGAGGTTATTGCGGGTGATGCCCTCCAGGCGCAGCCAGCCCCGGGGCTGGCGCGGAGTACGCCGGGCCGGGGCCTGTTCGGCAAACAGATAGGCCCGGGTCTGGGAGGCTTCGACGGCTGCCAACCCGGCTGGCGGCCCGCTATACAGCACCTGGCCGCCGCGCTCCCCCGCCGCCGGGCCAACGTCCACCAGCCAGTCGGCGCGGCGCATGGTCTGCACATCGTGCTCCACCACAAACACTGAGTTGCCCGCGGCCTTGAGTCGCTGCAAGGCCTCGAACAGGGCCTGCGCGTCCGCCGGGTGCAGGCCCGCCGAAGGCTCATCCAGCACATAGATCACCCCGAACAACTGCGACCCCAATTGCGTGGCCAGGCGCAGGCGCTGCAACTCGCCGGACGACAGGGTCGGGGTGCTGCGCTCCAGGGCCAGGTAACCCAGCCCCAGGTCAGTCAGGGTGCTGACCCGTTCCAGCAGATCCTGGGCGATGCGTTGCGCGGCCAGGCGCTTCTCCAGGGACAGGTTGGGGGTATGCCGCACATCCGGCGCGCCACGGTGCTCCGGGGCACCCTGGGCATGGCGCTGCTGGCGCGCAGCCTGGGTCTGCGCCTGGCTCAGCACCTCATCACCGGCCGCCGCCTGCTCCAGGTAGTCGGCCGCCGCCACAGGCCGGAGCACCTCGGCCAGTTGCAGCAACGGCAGGCGCGACAGTTCGCCAATATCCAGCCCGGCAAAGGTCACCGCCAGCGCCTCGCGCTTGAGGCGCTTGCCTGCGCACAGCGGGCACGGGCTGCCGCGCATGAATTGCGACACGCGCTTTTTCATCAGCGCACTCTGGGTGTGGGTGAAGGTGTGCAACACGTAGCGCCGGGCACCACTGAAGGTGCCCATGTAGCTGGGCTCCTGTTGACGCTTTAGGGCTTCGCGGGTCTGCTCCGGCGTCAGCCCGGCGTACACCGGCACCGTGGGGGTTTCCTCGGTGAAGAGAATCCAGTCGCGCTGCTTTTTCGGCAGGTCGCGCCAGGGAATGTCCACGTCGTAGCCCAGGGTCACCAGGATGTCCCGCAGGTTCTGCCCCTGCCAGGCCAAGGGCCAGGAAGCCACGGCGCGCTGGCGGATGGTCAGCGAAGGGTCCGGGACCATGGTCGCTTCGTTGACCTCATACACCCGGCCCAGGCCGTGACACTCGGGGCAGGCACCCTGGGGTGTGTTCGGCGAGAAGTCCTCGGCATACAGCATCGCCTGCCCCGGCGGGTAACTGCCGGCCCGGGAATAGAGCATGCGCACCAGGCTGGACAAGGTGGTCACGCTGCCCACCGAAGAACGCGTGCTCGGCGTACCGCGCTGCTGTTGCAGGGCCACCGCCGGCGGCAGGCCGTCGATCCGGTCCACATCCGGCACCCCCACCTGATCGATCAGCCGTCGGGCATAGGGCGCCACCGATTCGAAGTAGCGGCGCTGGGCCTCGGCGTACAGGGTCGAGAAGGCCAGGGACGACTTGCCCGAGCCGGACACCCCACTGAACACCACCAGGGCATCCCGGGGAATGTCCACGTCGACATTCTTCAGGTTGTGTTCGCGGGCGCCGCGCACCCGGACAAAGCCGGAACTGTGGGTGGGCAGCGTGCTCGTCAGGGGATCACGGGGGGCGTTGCGCGAAGAAGTCATGGACCTGCCTGGAGTCGAAATTCGGGAAGTGTCGCAAACGGCGCGAGCGGCGATCATCACACAACCTGCAGGTGCCGGGGCAAGCCCTGAAGCGGCGGCGCGGAAAGGACTCAGGCCCCCAGCAAGGAGCGCACCATGGCGCTCAGGTCCTCGGGGCCGTAAGGCTTGCTCAACAGATGAGTGTCCGGGCTGAGCTGATGATTGCGCGAAATCATGTCCCGGGTGTGCCCCGAAGTGAACAGCACCGCTATCGGCGGTGCCTGGGTCCTGGCCCAGGTGGCCAGATCGGTGCTCTTGATCAGACCGGGCATCACCACATCGGTGAAGATCAGGTCGACCTTGAGCCCTGCCATCAGCAATTGCATGGCGGCATCGCCATTGGCCGCGGTACGCACCCAGTAGCCCTCGTGCTTGAGCATTTCCACCGCCGCACTGCGCACATCGGCGTTGTCCTCCACCACCAGGATGCGTTCCTGCCCTGTTGGCCCACGCGCCGGGCAGGCCGATGCACGCTGGGCCTCCTGAGCGGCACTGCGGGCGAAATACATCTGCACCCGGGTGCCTTGCCCGGGAAGACTGAGGATGTCGATATGGCCGCCGCTCTGCTTGACGAACCCGAACACCATGCTCAGGCCCAGGCCCGTGCCATGGCCGTCGGACTTGGTGGTGAAAAACGGCTCGAAAGCCTGCTTGAGCACTTCAGGGGACATGCCGCTGCCGCTGTCGGCCACGGTCAGGCGCAGGTACTCGCCGGGGTTGATGTCCTTGCCGGTACAGAAGCTGCGGTCCAGCAGCAGATTCTCCGCGCTGATGCTGATGGTGCCCTCGCCGCCCATGGCGTCCCGGGCATTGATTGCCAGGTTGAGCACGGCGTTTTCCAACTGATTGCGGTCCACATGGATGCACCAGGGTTGGTCGGGCAGTTGCACCTTGATAGCAATGGTTTCACCCAGGGCGCGCTGCAGCAGTTCACCCAGCCCCTCGTACAGATGGCGCGGGTTGTAGATCGCCGGCGACAACGGCTGGCGCCGGGCAAAGGCCAACAGTTGGGCCGACAGCTTGGCCCCGCGCTCCACCGCCGCCAGTGCGGCCCCAGTACGGCGCTGCACATTGGCGTTGTCCGGCTCATGGCGGGCCAGCAGGTGCAAGTTGCCGGAAATCACTTGCAGCAGGTTATTGAAGTCATGGGCCACGCCACCGGTGAGGCCGCCAATGGCTTCAAGCTTCTGTGCTTGACGCAACTGCTCCTCGGCGCTCAGGCGTGCATTGACCTCTTCCAGCACCCGCTGCTCAAGGTTGCGGGTCATTTGCCGCAGATCATCTTCGGCGGCCTGCCGGCGCTGCTCGGAAATCACATGGGCGGTGGTTTCCACGACGATGGCAATGACCCCGGCGGGTGCCTGGTCGTCACCGGCCACCGGGCTGTAGTAGAGGTCCAGCCAGACGTTTTCCGGTTCGCCGTTGCGCAGCAGCACCAGTTCCTTGTTGCGGTAGGACAAGGTGCCGCCACTGAGGCAGGTGTTCATCACGCCGCGATTGAACTCGGCCACTTCCGGCCAGCCCAGCTCCACCGCGCAGCCCAGCAGATAAGGGTGGCGCCCGCCAGCGAACACCGCGTAGGCATCGTTGTAGATCATGTAGCCCAGCGGCCCCCAGAGCATCACCATCGGCACCGGCGAGCCGAGCATCAGTTGCACCGTGCTGCGCAGGCTATGGCTCCAGTGCTGCAATGAACCCAGGCTGGTGACGGACCAGTCGAAGGCACGGATGCGTTCGGCCATCTCGCCTTTCCACCCCTGGCACCCGTGATGATCTGATAAGAACGGCATGAACGGACTCTACGAAAAACGTGATACAGCATGGGTTTTCAAGAGGTTGCGCACAGCCTCCAGAGCCTTTGAGCACGGCCCGGGCGGATGGTTTCACGGTTTTCAGCCCTGGACCGGAAAACCTGGACACGCCCGGTTCAACAGCACTGAAGAGACAGGATAGGCGATCCCGGCCAGTCCAGGAGGACGCCAGCAAGCGCCTCCCAGACAATGGGCGGATTGCCCGCCCGCAAGGACCTCAGTCGGTGCCGTATTTCGGCGAGCGCGGACCGTACAGCAGACCGGTGCGTTGCCCGGCCGACAGCAGGCGCTGGCTGGTGATGCCGGCGATCGGGTGCCCGGCGTCGGTGGAGGTGTTGATGATCTGCTTCACCGCGGCAGTGATCAGCATGCCCACCAGGCCGCCGCTGTTGCCGCTGTTGCCTTCCTCGCTGGAGGCGCGAGCGCTGCCGGTCCACAGGGTAGTGCCGGTCTTGAGATCGACCAGGGTGGCGCTGGCGGTGACCACGGTCTCGCTGCTGATCAGCATGTAGCTGGTGCCGTATTCCTTGACCGTGATGTACAGCCCGGCGTCGGCACCGAAGATCTGGTTGAGCTTGGCCGGCGACAGGCCGTGGATGTCCGCGGGGTTGGTCAGGCCGTTGTGGCGGAAGGTTTCATCCACCACGGCAATCGGCATCACGTAGTAACCGGCTTCGGCCAGGGGAAAGGTCACCTGGGACAGCATGCTGTAGGTGGCCTTGACGTCCGGCGACTCATTGAGCGGCGGCAGCACCAGGATCGACTTCGGCCGGGCCTGCTTGTAGGCCGAATAGTCCACGGTCTTGGGCGCGGCGCAGCCCACCAGCAAGCTGACACTCAACAGGCCCAGGAGGTTGCGCAAGGTGGTGAAGTTCATTGGGCGGCTCCCTGCTTGGCGTTCTTCAACAGAAAGTCCATGTACGAGGCGGACTCGGGGAACAACGCCTTCTCGGTATTGAACTGCTGCACCATCTGGTCATCCTTGCCCAGGCCCGCATAGAGCATGCCCAGGTGGGCGTGGTAACCCGGCGGCACCGCCTTGCCGGTGGACTTGATCTTCTGCAGGTCGCGCTCCAGCGCTTCGACCTGGGCCTCGCGGGCTTCCTCGCCCTTGAAGTATTCGTAGGTCTGGGCCTGATAGGTTTCCCACTGGTACAGCGTCTTCGGCCCGCTGCAACCGGCCAGCAAAACGCTGCCCAGCAAGGCGCCGGCCAGCAGTGGCCGCGCGGTGATGGTCTTGAACATGCTTACGTCTCCCTGTCAGCAATATTGATCAGCGGCCGGGTTTCCAGGCCCCGGTATCGATGGCTTCGACCATGCGGTTGACCGCCTCGCGCATGGCCAGGTCCAGCACCTTGCCGTTGAGGGTCGAGTCGTAGGAAGCGGTGCCGCCAAAGCCGATCACTTCACGGTTGGACAGGGCGTACTCGCCGGCGCCCTGGGTCGAATACACCACTTCGGAAGTGCTGATATTGACGATGTTCAACGCCACCTTGGCGTAGGCCACCTGGGTCTTGCCGCGGCCGAGAATACCGAACAGCTGGTGGTCGCCGGTTTCCTTGCGGCCGAACTCGGTGACGTCGCCGGTGACCACGAAATCCGCGCCCTTGAGTTTCTGCGCCTGGCCCTTGATCGCCGCTTCCTGCTGGATCTCGCCCATGTTGTCGCGGTCCAGCACGTTGAAACGGTTGGTCTGCTGCAGGTGGGTGATGAGGATGGTCTTGGCCTGACCGCCGAGGCGGTCGACGCCGTCGGAGAAAATCCCGCGCATGTAGCTGGAACGGTTATCGAACTTGCCCACCGCCATCGGCACCCGGGCCCCGGTCCACACCTGGCTGGCGCTCTGGACCTTTTCCACCGGCAAGGCACGGGAGCTTTCAGTGGCGCAACCGCTCATGCCCGTCAGCACCGCCAGTGCTGCAGCGGACAACATCAACTTCGAGATCACTCTCACTCTAGGTTCCTTTTTGAGTATCCATTTGGGTGCACCGTGTAGATGCACTTTCGCCCTGCCGTAAGTCTCTGACCCCAGTCTGTGCGGGCTCGAAAAGCATCGGCGGGACGTTCTGAAACTTGATGCAGGGGGCATCATCGGCGGCGATTATGCCAAAGCGCCATCATGCCGAAAAGGAATAAAAAATCATTAGCGTCCACCTGTGATCGCTCGCAAAACCTCGGGCCGGGATCTGTGTCGCCGCTGCCGCAGACTGCGAACGGCTCCGTAGGAGACGCAAAGTCCTGAGATCGCTAGAGACTCGGCGGCAGTCAGCGAAAGTCCCGACTGCGCACGCTGATGCCATCCAGCAACGGGCTCAGATCCGTCAGGCGCCCGGCAATCAGGTGGCGCACTTCACCCACGGTTTCCAGGGTGCCGTCGACCTTAAGCAACTGCGAACCCACCAGTATCCGACGCTGGCGTTCGGCCAGGTCGCGCCAGACCACTACATTGACGTTGCCGAACTCGTCTTCCAGGGTGACGAAGGTCACCCCGCTAGCAGTGCCCGGGCGCTGGCGCCCGGTGACCAGCCCGGCCACGCTCACCGAACGCCCGTGCTCCACCTCCAGCAGTTCCCGGGAACTGCGGCAGCGCCGGGCCTTGAGCTGCGCGCGCAGCAGCGCCAAAGGATGGGGCCCCAGGGTGGTGCCGAGGCTGTGGTAATCGGCCTGCAAGTCTTCGCCGACGCTGGGCCGGGGCAGGCTCACCGGGGCTTCCTCCTGGCGTGGCAGCTCGGCAAACAGCCCCAGTTGCTTCTCCACCCCGGCCACTTCCCAGCGCGCCCGATAGCGATCCCCGGCCAGCGCCCGCAAGGCGCCGGCATCCGCCAGCAGCTCCTGGGCGCGGACATCCAGCCGGGCGCGCTCGGCCAGGTCGGCAATATCGACAAAGGCCCGCTGCTGCCGGGCGCTTTCGATGCACCGGCCGTCCTCCTGGCGAAAGCCCTTGATCATGCGCAGCCCCAGGCGCACGGCCGGCTGCCCGGACAGGCCCTTTTCAGCGCGTCCGGGTTGGGCAGGGAGCGGCTCCAGGCTGCAGTCCCAGTCACTGGCGCTCACATCCACCGGCAGGATCTGCAGACCGTGGCGCCGAGCGTCCTGGAGGATCTGGTCCGGACTGTAGAAACCCATGGGCCAGCTGTTGATCAGGGCGCAGGCGAAGGCCGCCGGTTCGTGGCACTTGAGCCAGCAACTGGCGTAGGTCAGCAAGGCAAAACTGGCGGCATGGGATTCGGGAAAGCCGTAGCTGCCAAAGCCCTTGATCTGCTCGAAGATCTGCGCCGCGAACTCGTCGCTGTAACCGTTCTTGCGCATGCCTTTGCGCAGCCGTTCGCGGTGCGGCTCCAGGCCGCCATGGCGCTTCCAGGCGGCCATGGAACGGCGCAACTGGTCGGCCTCCCCCGGGGTGTAGTCGGCAGCGACAATGGCGATCTGCATCACCTGCTCCTGAAACAGCGGCACGCCCAGAGTTCGCTTGAGCACCGCTTCCAACTTCGGCGACGGATAAGTCTCCGGCTCTTCACGGTTACGCCGACGCAGGTAGGGATGCACCATGCCACCCTGGATCGGCCCGGGGCGGACGATGGCCACCTCGATCACCAGGTCATAGAAGTTCTGCGGCTTGAGCCGGGGCAGCATCGACATCTGCGCCCGGGACTCGATCTGGAACACGCCAATGGTGTCGGCGCGGCCGATCATCGCGTAGGTGGCCGGATCTTCAGGCGGAATGCTGGCGAGGCTGTAGCGCTGGCCGCGGTAGCCGTGGATCAGGTCGAAGCAACGGCGGATGGCGCTGAGCATGCCCAGGGCCAGGATGTCCACCTTGAGCAGGCCGACCATGTCCAGGTCGTCCTTGTCCCACTGGATCACCGTGCGCTCGGCCATCGTCGCGTTTTCCACTGGCACCAGATGGTCCAGGGGCTGCTCGGAAATCACGAAGCCACCGGGGTGCTGGGACAGGTGCCGGGGAAAGCCGATCAACTGCCCGGTCAGGCTCAGGACCCGGCGCAGCACCGGGCTCTCGGGATCGAACCCGGCCTCCTGCAGGCGCTCGACACTGGGCGGCGTATCGCTCCAATGGCCGCAGCAGTCGGCCAGGGCATTGACCTGATCCGGCGGCAGGCCCAGGGCCTTGGCCACATCGCGCACCGCCCCGGCGCCGTGGTAGGTGCTGACCACCGCGGTCAGTGCCGCGCGGTGCCGGCCGTAACGCTGGAACACGTACTGCAGCACCTCTTCGCGGCGCTCGTGCTCGAAATCGACGTCGATGTCCGGCGGCTCGTTGCGTTCCCTGGACAGGAAGCGCTCGAACAACAGGGTCGAGCGATCCGGATCGATCTCGGTGATACCGAGGGCGAAACACACCACTGAGTTGGCCGCCGAGCCCCGGCCCTGGCAGAGAATGTGCTGGCGCCGGGCAAAATCGACGATGTCGTGCACGGTGAGGAAATAACTCTCGTAGCCCAGGTCGCAAATCAGCGTGAGCTCCTTGTCGATCTGCTTCAGCACCTCGGCCCGGGCCCCGGCCGGCCAGCGCCGCAAAATGCCGCGCTGGGTCAGCACCCGCAGCCAGGACCCGGCGTCATGCCCCTCGGGCACCAGCTCCCGGGGGTATTGGTAGCGCAGTTGGCCGAGATCGAAAGCGCAACGCCCGGCGATGGTCAGCGACTCGTCGAGCAGGGTTTGGGGATACAGCCCTTGCAGCACTTCGATGGGCCGCAGGTGACGCTCGCCATTGGCGAACAGGCGCTGCCCGGCCTCGGCCACCGGCAGGTGATGGCGGATCGCGGTCATGGTGTCCTGCAGCGCCCGGCGCCCGCGCACATGCATGTGCACATCGCCACAGGCCACGGCCGGCAGCCCCCATTGCGCGGCCAGGGCCCGCCGCTGTTGCAGGCGCTGGGCATCGTCCTGGCCGCAATGCAGTTCCAGCGCCAGCCACAGGCGCTCGGGGAATATCTGGCGCAGCCAGTGGCCGTGCTCCGCCGCCGGGCCATCGTCCGCCAGCCACAGGGCCAGCAGCCCCGGCAGCGGTTCGGCAAAGTCTTCGCGCAGCAGGCGATAGCTGCCCTTCTCGGCCCGGCGCCGGGCCCGGGTGATCAACCGGCACAGGCCCTGGTAACCCGCCAGGTCCTCCACCAGCAGCACCAGGCGCGGGCCGTCCTCGACCTGCATTTCGCTGCCGATGATCAGCTTGAGGCCACTATCGCGTGAGGCCTGCCAGGCCCGGACAATCCCCGCCAGGGTGCATTCATCAGTGATCGCCAGGGCCTGGTAACCCAAGGCCGCGGCGCGCTGGAACAATTCGGCGGCACTGGAGGCGCCGCGCTGGAAACTGAAGTTGGACAGGCAGTGCAGCTCGGCGTAAGCGCTCATGCGAACCAGCCTTGCAGCAGCAAGGGCCCGGGCTCGCCGACCTGACGATAGGCCCAGCCCTGCTGGCCGGCGCAGGTTTCGATCAGGTAATAGTCGCGGCGCACATCGGCGCCGTCCCACCAGCCGGACTCGATGCGCTCCGGGCCCATGAGAATCCGCACGCTGCCTTCGTTCAGGGCCTGGGGTTCAGTGAACAGCCAGCCAGGACGGCGCAACCCGGGGCTGGCCGGACAGG
Organism: Pseudomonas sp. B21-059; assembly: GCF_026016285.1. Lineage (NCBI taxonomy): Bacteria > Pseudomonadati > Pseudomonadota > Gammaproteobacteria > Pseudomonadales > Pseudomonadaceae > Pseudomonas > Pseudomonas sp. B21-059. The sequence continues at coordinate 4,229,849 of NZ_CP087201.1, forward strand.
GGCGCGGATCAGTCTGGGGCTGCCAACTGCGCTCCGGCCGGTGATCGGCGCGATGCCCCAGGCCCTGCACCGCGTCATCCCCCAGGCGGGCCCGCAGGCGTTCGCGCAACTGCTCCCAGGGCAAGTTCTGCTGCGGACGCGGATCGAACAGTTCAGTGTGCTGGGGCACGAACAGCGGCAAGTCCTCGGCCACCAGCCGCAGGTTGCGCACCGGCGCCGGCACCTGGATCTGCTCCAGGCGCCCGCGGGCCAGTTCAAACAGCATCGCCGGATCGCGCTCGGCACTGAGCAACCCCACCGGGATCAGGGTGTCGGCGCCTTCGGCATGTTCCAGGTGCAGTGCGAAACGCTGCACCCCGCTGTCGCGGCCACAGAGAAATGCCGCCAGATCGGCGGTCAGCCGACGCAAGGGGAACAGCAGCGCCTGATGAGACAGCACATCGAAATTCAGCTCGATGCGCAGGTCGAAACGATCCGGCGGCTGATAGAACGCCAGCCCCAGCGGACGCTCGCCGAGCAAGGTGTCCAGGTGCTTGAGCAAGCGGCCGTCAAAACGCCGGGCCAGGCTGGACCGGGGCAGCTCGCGCAGTTGCTCGAAGCTGCGCACCCCCATGCGCGACAGGGCCGTGGCCTGCTCCGGGGCCAGGCCCAGGCGCTCGATGGGCATGGCCCCCAGGGCCTGGACCAGGGCCGCGCAGTCGGCCACCGCCAAGCCGTCATAGGCATTGGCCAGGACCCGGGCCGCCGCCGGGTTGGGCGCGGCGACGATGCGATGACGAAAACCCAGGGCCTGCAACTCCCGGCGCAGGCGCGCCTCCAACTGCGGCCAGGGGCCGAACAGGCCCAGGCTGGACTCGATCTCCAGCACCAAGGTACGAGGGTAGGCAACGCTGACCTGGGAGCTGAAACCGTAGGCCCAGGCGGCCAGAAACTGCTGCCAGTGCTCGATCTGCTGCGGGTCGTATTCGGCGCTGGCAAAAGCCTTGGTCAGGGCCTGGGCAGCGGTCAGCGATTGCCCGGGGCGCAGGCCCAGCTCGCGGGCGGCGCCATTCACCGCCTGGATCACTCGACGCTGCGGGGTGCCACTGAGCAGCGCCAGGGGCGCCTCGGGTTCGGCGCGCTGACGCAACACCGCGTCCAGCGCCAATTGCGGGAACAGAATGCACACCCAACGCATGCCAACCTCAGTGCCCGGCGGGCCAGGCAATAGGCGCCGGATGGGCCAGCCCGCCCCGGCACTTGAGCACCTGCAACTGCACAGGGCGACCCTGCACGCTGATCCTCAAGGCCGCCGGCGAGGGGTTGTGCGCGGCGTCCAGGGGCCGGTAGGCGAAGGCCAGGGTCTGGCCGCTTTCCGCCGCCACCTGCAAGCGCCGCAGGGCGCGGTCGTCGACTTGTTGCGGCCAGCACAGCACCGCGCCGCAACTGCCAGAACGCAGGCATTGCTCGGCGGCCCACAAGGCATCGCGCTCCCCGGCCTGGATGATCGACAGCTGGCGCACATCCACCCCGGCGTTCTGCCAGGCCTGGGGATAGGGCACGAACGGTGGCGCCACCAGCACCACCCGCTCCCCCGCTACGGTCAGCCGCGCCAGGCTCGGCCACAGCAACTGCAGCTCGCCCAGGCCCTGGGCGGCGATGAGGATTTCCGTCAGCGCCGCCTCCGGCCAGCCGCCCGTGGGCAGCACCGCATCCAAAGCAGCATGCCCCGTCGGGTGCAGGCTGACCGGCGCAGCCGCCGGGCGGCCTTTCCACACCCGCCCGCCATTGAACAGGGCATCCAGTGCGACCACGGCGCCCATCAGCCTGGCCTCACCAGACCGCAGAACACACCTTCGATAAACAGTTCGTGGTCGTCGGTAACCTCGATCGGCTGATAGGCCGGGTTGCGCGGCAACAGGCGAATGCCCTGCCCCTTGCGCTCGAAACGCTTGATGGTGACCTCGCCGTCCAGGCGGGCGATCACCGTCTGGCCGTTGCGCACCTCACTGCTGCGGCGCACCGCCACCAGATCGCCGTCGAGGATGCCGTCATCGATCATCGAATCGCCCTGGACCCGCAGCAAATAATCCGGAGTGCGGGAGAACATCCCCGGGTCCAGCCACAACTGACCGTGTATTTCGGCATCGACGCCAATCGGCGCACCGGCGGCCACCCGCCCCAGCACCGGGATCTCCAGCAGCTCCGGGCGCCGCGGCTGATTGAGCAGGCGAATGCCCCGGGCCTGATGGGGGTTGACCTCGATAAACCCGGCCTCGGTCAGCGCCAGCACATGCTTGCGCGCCACGCTGCGCGAGGCAAAACCGAACGACTCGCTGATTTCAGCGAGGCTCGGGGGCTGGCCGTGATCGGCGATGCGTTCGCGGATAAAGGTCAGGATGGCACTGCGGCGGGGAGATAAAGTCGTCATGGAGTACATTTGTACTCCTCTCGGATTTATCTGACAAGAACCGCCAATCAGTCCCGCGAGAAACCAGCGTAGAAGTCGATGAACGCCCGCAGCCAGCGGTCGTCAAACACCCTTCACGGCTGAATCCGGCCGCCAGCCAACGTCCTTCCTCACACGCCCAGCCCAGGAGCACGGCATGCCAACGCGAAACGTTGTCCTCACCGCCCACCAAGAGCAGCTCATCAACAACCTGGTCAAATCCGGTCGCTATCAGAACGCTAGCGAGGTCATGCGCGAAGGTTTGCGTCTGCTGGAACAACGGGTTGCCGAGGACGCGGCGAAAATCGAGGCGTTGCGCCAAGCCACTGCGATCGGTATCGCGGATCTGCAACAAGGACGCTTCAGCCAGGTGCGGGAAGAAAACCTGCAGCAATACCTGGATGAGCTGGGACGGGAAGCGGTCGCCACGGATCAAGAGCAACACTGAGAGGGTCCAGTAGCGGATTTCCAATGCAGCCCGAACCGACATCGTCGACACACTGCGGTTTTCCCAAAGACACTTTGGCGAAGCGGCCCGCGTGACTGGCACCCGCCTCAAGAACGCCTTCGCTGGCAAGCCAGCTCCTACACGGAAATGCCCTGCCCCCCGTAAGAGCCGGCTTGCCGGTGAAGAAGCCCGAAAGGCAGGCGCCCCGGGATCAGCCGCGCCGCAGGATCTGGTCCATCACCCAATCGGTCTTCAGGGCTTCGCTGGCCAGGGCCGGGTGCCGGGTCTGGCCGCGAATATGGGCGTTCATGCCCTGCACGTGATGCCACTGGATGTGCACGGGGTTGTCGATGACCAGGCTCAGGGACTCTTGGGCTTCAAGTTGCAGCGGATGCTCGTCGAACACGGAAAAGCTGATGCGCCCCTGGCTGCCGATGATCTCCACGCGGTCCACCCGGCGGTCGGCGACGAAGTTCCAGGCGCCGCTGCCCAGGGCCCCGCAAGCGAAGCGCCAGCTGGCGCTGACTGCATCCTCGGCGGCATACAGCCCGGCCTGGCGAGAGCTGATGCCGGCCACCTCGACGATGTCGCCCAGCAGGTACTGGAACAGGTCCAGGCCATGGCTGGCCAGGTCGGCGAAATAACCGCCACCGGCAATCTGTGGGTCGGTCCGCCAGTTGGCCGCGCCGCTGCGGTCGGCCTCGGAAGCGGCCTTGCTCAGGCTCCAATGCAGGTGCCGGACCTCACCGATGCGCCCGTTCGCCAGCCATTGCCGCACCTGCGCAAAGCGCGGCAGGGAACGCCGGTAATAGGCCACGAACAGGTGCAGTCCGGCCTGCTCAAAGGCCTGCTGCATGGCCAGGCTCTGCCCGGCATGCAGGGCCATGGGCTTTTCCACGCAGCAATGCTTGCCGGCGGCGGCCACTTGCAGGCCGTAGGCGTAATGGCTGTCGGGGGGCGTGGCGATGTACACCGCGTCCACCTCGGGGTCGTCGATCAGGGCCTGGGCATCGGTGTACCAGCGGGCAATGCCGTGGCGCTGCGCATAGTCGCGCACCGCCTCGGGGCGGCGGCCCATCACCGCCACCAGCGCCGAACCCGGAACCTTGTAGAAGGCCGGGCCGCTCTTGCGCTCGGTGACACTGCCGCAACCGATCATGCCCCAGCGTAAGGTGGGCAGCGACCCGGCCTCGGTGTTCATTTCGGCGCTTGCAGCGCGCGCAGATCGAGCTGACCGTTGTGCAGCGGCGGGCACCAGTAGTAGCCACCGGTGATCGGCCGGCTCATGCGGTACAGGCCGTCGACGATGCCGTCTTCCAGGCCGCTCATGCGCCGCAGCTGGACTTCGAAGGCGTTCAGGCTGTGACCGAAGGCGAGGAACATCAGGCCGCCCTTGTCACCTTCGATCCAGGGCATCGAACGGCGCACCATGAAGGCCTCCGGGGTGAAGCTTTCCTGGGCGGTGCGCTTGACGTGGGCCGATTCCGGGGCATCGTCCAGTTCTTCGTTATCGCTCAGGCGCCGGCCGATGATGTGGTCGCGCTCTTGCTGGTGCATCGCGGCAAAGCCCTTGAAGTCGTGCTGCCACTGCTGGATCGCGGCAAAACTGCCACCGCGCAGGCCGTCTTCACCCTCGGCCAGCGCCGCAGCCACGGCGGCCTCTTCATGAGGGTTCTCGGTGCCATCTTCATAACCGGTCAGGTCGTGACCGCTCTTGTGGCGGAAGGCTTCCTGCATGCCGACCAGACGAAAGGCCGGGGCCAGCGCGACCTCCAGCTCGTTGCTGCGGTGCAGCAGCTCGCCGCGCTCGTCACCGTGCAGCCAGACCCACAGCGCGTGCTGGGTCGAAGGGTTGTCGACGCCGACGCCGGTCAGCGCCGGAAACGCCTTGAGCCCTTGCACCCGAGCGCCCAGGGCCTTGACCAGCGAGGCGCCAAAGCCTGCCACCGCCGTTGCGCCGTCGACCCGTGCCAGCAACTGGTCAAGGGCCTGGGGCAACGCCTCGATGGACTCAAGGGCAAAGAACAGGTGACGGGCCTGGGACGGAACGGGTGCAGCGAGGATGCCGGGCTGGTAGTAACTCATGGGAACTCCTGAATAAAGGCCGCGAGTTTACCGTCCTGAGCTGTCGGCGTCAGCGTCGATACAGACAGGCGCGCAGCGGCGATGCAAGGTCATGGTGAAAATGCCGGGCCGGGATCTGTGTAGCCGCTGCCGCAGGCTGCGAACGGCTCGAAGGGCCGCCAGCCTCTCAAGGCCGCTGGAGGTTCGACGGGCGATCGCCAAGCAAGGCCCTGCGGGCCTTTGCGCAGCCTCGCGGGCTCGGCAGCGGCTACAAGGGCGGTCTTCAATGCAGCGCCGCTTCTTCGCGAAAGGCGCTGGGGCTCAGCCCGGTCCAGCGCTTGAAGGCCCGGCGGAAACTGCGCACGTCGCTGTAACCCACCTCTTCGGTGATGCGTTCGATGGACAGCTCCGGGTTGCCCAAGAGGTTCAGGGTCCGCGCCTGGCGCACCCGCTCCAGCAGGGCTTCGAAGGTCAGGCCGTGTTCGGTCAGGCGCCGGCGCAGGGTGCGCCCGCTCATGTTCAGGTCCCCCGCCACCTGCTCGATATGGCTGCCGGCCCGCAGGTCCCGGCTCAGGGCGCGCTCCACCGCCTGGATCAGGTCCATCTTCTGGTGCACCTGGGCGCTTTCCAGCTCCAGCAGCTTGAGGGCCTGGCGCAGGGCCACCGGGTGATGATTGGGCAAGGGCATCTGCAGCCAGCGAGCCTCGATCACCATGCGCGCGTGCAGGCAGCCGAAGCGGACATGGGGGCCCAGCAACTGCCCGTAGAGCTCGGCGTAGGCCGGCGCGGCATGCATGAACTCAACCCGCAAGGCCTGGAAATCCCTGCTCAGCAGGGCACGGCCATAAATCAGCAGGCTGGCGAAGAACTCTTCCGCAGCAAAGATCTGCACCTCGCCGTAGGGCAGGCGGCATTGCAACTCGACAAAGAACTCCTGGCCCTGACGCCCGAGATCGGCGCTGACGATGGTCCCAGAGGTGTGCTGATGACGGATGCCCAGCTCGAAGGCGTCCCCCAGGGTCCGGCACAGGGACAGGGCATGCCCCAGCAAGCCCAGGGTGCCCAGCACATTGCGGCTGCCGACCCAGAGCCCCAGCCCCTGCTGGGGCAGCGCCGCCAGGGCGCGCTCGATCATCGCCACCGCCTGGCGGTAGGAGATGCGCAGGGTCGGGTCCTGCAGGTCTTCCAGGGTGAAGCCCAGGCCGCGACACAGGCGTTCGGCGCTGATCCCTTTGTCAGTGGCGACGTCCGCCAGGGTCTGCAACAGGAAGGGTGAAACCAGGGCCAGCTGGTCGTGGGGATCGACGGCTTTGATGTGCATGGGTATCGGCTTCCGGGCCGCTTGAGCGGCTGTTTTTATTGTCTGCTACGGCCGGTGCCAAGGCATCACCGACCGCTGCAGCATATCCCGTCCCACGGGGTTTTACGGAGGAATGTAACAAAGCATTGCGGCCTGTCCGACAAAGTTCCCCTCCCTGTCCGCCAATACCCTGCCCCACGCCCGGCCCAAGGCTTATTTCTATGGGGCCTGCGGCGCGCCTGCCGCCGCGCTCCTCACTAACAATAAGAATGAGCCCAACCATGCACCCGACCCGCCTCACTCGCTCTCTGCCCCTGCACCTGGGCGTAGCCCTGGCCACCTGCGCCAGCCTGAATGCCCTGGCCAGCGAATCCGGGGTCGACAACATCGGCCCCGGCACCGACGGCTTCTACGTGCTGCCCCTGAGCCCCGACCAGCTCCCGGAACACATGTTCGCCTTCAACCTCTACTACAACCACTACCAGGCCAAGAAGCTCGACATCAGCGCCTTTGGCGGCAAGGTGCAGGAAGTCAAGATCACCTCCGACGCGATCATCCCGCGCCTGGATTACCTGAGCCCGCTGCGGGTCTTCGGCGGCCGCCTGGGGGGCTACGTGGCCCAGCCCTACCTGCGCCAACAGGTGTCGCTGTACGGCCAGAGCGACCGCCGCGAAAGCATGGGTGACACCACCTTTGCGCCGATCATTCTCTGGGACCTGGGGCCCAGCCTGACCCTGGGCGCGGCCGTGGAAGTGACCCTGCCCACGGGCCAATACGATGCCGAGCGACTGGCCAACACCAGCAACAACTTCACCACCTACAAGCCGCTGTTCTCCATGACCTGGCTGCCCAGCGAACGCACCGAGCTGTCGTTCAAGATCACCTACAGCTTCAACCGGGAAAACCACGCCACCGACTACCGTTCCGGGCAGATCTTCCACTTCGACTACTCGGCCAGCTACCGCCTGACCGACAACCTGAGCCTGGGGCTCAACGGCTACTACCTGAAGCAGACCAGCGACGACAAGCAATACGGCAAGACCGTGACCTTCATGGGCGAGGACGTGAGTGACGGGGTGCGCGGGCAAGTGTTCGCCATCGGCCCGGCGCTGCACCTGCGCTTTCTTGAATACGCCAGCGCCGAAATCCGCTGGGCCAAGGAATTCGACGTGGAAAACCGCCCCGAGGGCGACATGCTCTGGGCCAAGCTGAGCATTCCTTTTGCCCTGTGAAACCCGCGGCAGACTTGAAGCCGCTACGGGTTCGGCGGGAGATCGCCAGGCAAGGCCCTGCGGGCCTTTGCGCAGCCTCGCCAAAGCTCGGCAGCGGCTACAGACGATTGCCGTGCCGCGTTTCGTGTAGCCGCTGCCGCAGGCTGCGAACGGCTCCGAAGGAGACGCAGAGATCGTGAGGCCGCTCGAGGTTCGGCGAGAGGCCGCCAGGCAAGGCCCTGCGGGCCTTTGCGCAGCCTCGCCAGAGCTCGGCAGCGGCTACAGGCGGTTGCCGGACCGCGTTTCGTGTAGCCGCTGCCGCAGGCTGCGAACGGCTCCGAAGGAGACGCGGGGATATTGAGGCCGCTCGAGGTTCGGCGACAGATCGCCAAGCAAGGCCCTGCAGGCCTTTGCGCAGCCTCGCCAAAGCTCGGCAGCGCCTACAGGGCGTGGGATCAGTACACCGGCCAGCGGTCGACGATGCGCCCGCCGCGCAGCGCCAGCAGGTCGCCAAATTGCAGGAGCACCGCTTCGCTCTGCTGCGGACGCAGGAAGACCTGGTCGTCCACCTGCAGGCCCACGGCGCGGGAGCCGTTGACCATCTCCTGGTTGGAGCTGCGACCGAACAGCTGGTTGCTCTGCAAGCCTGCCGGCGATTCGAAATCCGCCAGCCAGTGGCCGCCATAGATAAAGAAAGTCTGGCGCTGGTTGCGGTCCCACCAGGACAACAGCCGCGACTGGTCGTCCAGGGCCGGAATCCGCACCGGCCCGGTGCTCTTGAGCACCGGGGTGGCGATAAAGGCAGCCGGCACATGCTGCTCCAGGGAGGGCAGGTCGTAGTGACTGGGCTTGAGCAGCGCAGTGCCCACCGAGACCTCGCTGCTCAGGCGTTCCTGCTCGTGCCGGCGATAGCTGGGGCTGCCGGCGGTGTTCAGGGTCAGCTCGGCCTGCCACAGCGCCGGGTACTGCTGACGGGTGAAATCGGCAAAGCCGTTGTAGCGCTGCATGACCTTATCGAACAGGCTTTGCGGCGACCCGAGAATCCCCGGTACGCCCATGTCGACAAAGGGGTCGTAGCCCATGAACCCGGCAAACTCCAGGTGCCGGGGGTTGGCGCTGATCAGCGCCAGCATCCGCCCGAGCACGGCGTGGTCCGCCACGCCACCGCGATGCAGCCCCACATCCAGCTCGATGTTGATGCGCATCCGCGTGCCCAGGCCCTGGGCCAGCCCGAGGTATTGCTGCAGGCGTTCGGGGGTATCGAGCAGCCATTGCAGTTGCCGGCGCGGGTCGAACGGGCCCTTGAGCTGCTGGTAGAAGCGCTCGGCGGCGCGGATCGGCAAGGGTTTGCCCAGGAGGATATCGGCGTCGGCAAACACCTCGGCGTCATGGTTGAGAAACGGCTGGTGGAAGGACATCAGGCGCCGGGTGCCGGCACGCTGGGCGATATAGGCCAGGAGCCCCGGCGACGGCAGGGATTTTTCCACCAGGCGCAGGTGCTTGCCGCCGCGCTGCACCGATTGCATGACCACATCGATGTTGTGGTCCAGGCGATCCAGGTCGATCAGCATCACCGGCTGCATCGGCCCGTTGGCCTTGAGCTCGCGATTGAGTTCGGCGAAATACGGGCTGTAGGGCGCTCCCCGGTCGCCGGGCCGCAGCCAGGCACCGACACCGGCCAGCAACACACCGGCCCCCAGGGTGCCGGCCATGAAATGACGACGGTTCATGGGTCTGATCTCCTGTTCACGCCACACCCAGCACCGAGGCCAGGTGGGCGTTGATGAATTTGCCTTGCGGGTCCAGCGCCTGACGCACCTTGGCGAAGGCCGACCATTGCGGGTACAGCCCCTGCAGGGTGCGGGCATTGAGGCTGTGGTGCTTGCCCCAGTGCGGACGCCCCTGGTACTTCCAGAAGATCGGCTCCACCGCGGCGAAGAAGTTGTGGTGATCCATGCTGTAGTGCTGATGCACCGAGATCGAGCAACTGTCGCGCCCCTCGAACATGCTCAGGGGAATGTCGTCGGCCTTGACGTAGCGGTACTCGATGGGAAACCAGGTGCGCAGGTCCTTGTCGCGGATCAGCGCCAGGATCTCCCGCAGGCACTGCGGCCCCAGGTGCGCCGGCACCGAGTACTCCATCTCGTTGAAACGCACGCTGCGCACATTGGCGTAGACCTGATAGGAATCCCCCACCCGCTCATCGAACCGGGCCAGCCAGCGCAGGCTGTTGAGCAGGTGGCGGCGAGTGTCGGGGAAGTCGCTGACGTACTTGTCGAGGTTCTCGATCAGGCTGACGAACTCGTTGCCGCCCTCCTCGGCCGGGTCCCTGGGTGGGGTCGCCGGGTCGTCGGTCTCATTCAGGGCCACCGCCAGGGCGTAGTCGGAATGGGTGACCACGAGCATTTCCCAGTGCTGGTTGTCGCGAAGGTTGTTGGCCATGTCTTCCAGCAGTTCATCGGTCCTGGCGATCCATTGTTTTTCCCGCAGGCGATAGGCGGCGCGGTTCTGCAGGCGCACCCGGGTCGCCACCCCCAGTGCCCCGAGGGACACCCGGGCGGCGTGGAACACCTCGGCGTTGCGCTGGGGATCGCAGTCCAGCACCTCGCCGCTGGCGGTCACCAGTTGCAGCCCGCAGACCTGGGACGAATAGGAGCCAAAGCCGATCCCGGTGCCGTGGGTCGAGGTGGCAATGGCACCGGCCAGGGTCTGGTAGTCGATATCCGCCATGTTCCACAACGCCTGCCCCACCTCCTTGAGCGCCGGGCCCATCAGCGACATCGGCGTGCCGGCGGCGAACTCGGCTTGCAGGGTCTGCGGATCGTGGGCCAGCAGGCCATTGAAATAGGCCAGGGACAGCAAGGTGCCGTCGGTGGGCACCAGGGCGCTGAAGGAGTGGCCGGAACCCACCGGACGGATCTTGCCCGGGGCCTGGCGGATCGACTGGCGCAACTCATCCAGGTCCTTGGGCGCCAGCCGCGCTGCGGGCAGGCAGCTTTGCGCGCCGGACCAATTGCGCCAAGGGATCAGCCGCGGGGGCCGGGCCAGCTCGGCCAGCAGCGGGTTGCTGCACAGCGCGCCGAAGGCGCCGAGGGCACCGGCGCCTTGCAGCAGCCGGCGTCGAGAGAGGTGCATGTGCATAAACGAAGACCTTGTCTTTTTATTGGAATGAATGGCCGGACATGAAGCTGATCAGGGCCAGGAACTGCGCTTCGCTGCACTGCATGCACAGGCCCATGGGCGGCATGCCCTGGTAGCCGTTGATGCTGTGATCGAGCAGGGTCTCGGCGCCCTGGGCCAGGCGCGGGGCCCAGGCCTTGGCGTCGCCGGCCAGGGGCGCACCGGAGGCCGGGTTAGCGTGGCACAGCTGGCAGCTGCTGGCGTAGACCTGGGCCAGGGCCGGGTCGGCCGGGCTCAGACGCGCAGCGTCGAGTGGCGCAGCGTCGAGGCGCACGGCGGCAGGCGGTTCAGCCTCGCCGCAAGCGCTCAGCAGCAGGCCCAGAACCAGGCCCAGGGCGCTGCGAATCAGCAGGCAAGAGGGACGCCGCAACGGGCGCGAACAGGCGGGGGTGACAGTGGGCATCGGTGGTCCTCAGTGCGGCCAGGGCAAAGGGCCCGCCCCGACAACAGAGGCGGCCCCTACTGGGCAACACTAAGACACCCGCCCCCTGGGGTTGAGGGCATTGGCGGCCAGCCAAGGGTGCAGGGTCGGCCAGCCAAGGGAGCTGAGTCGGTCCGCCAGGAGGCTGCCTGGACGGTAACGGACGCACGCCGCCCCCGCGCCTTACTGGATCCGATAGTGGAAGGTGTTGCGCACCGCCGGCACCGTCACCGCCTGGCCATCGATCAGCCGTGGCTGGTAACGGAAAGTCGCCACCGCCGCCAGGGACGGGCGCATGAACAGCGGATGGCAACCGTCGATGACCCTGGGGTTCTCCACCCGCCCCTGGGGATTGACGCTGTATTCCACGGTGCAGTCGCCTTCCAGGTTCTTGTCCAGGGCCCGTTGCGGGTAGTCCGGGGCCTCCTTGCTCAGGGGCTGGTACTGGCGACTGTCGGCCGCCGCCTGGGCCGCCTGCCGGCGCGCGCGCTCGGCGGCCAGCCGCGACTGTTCGGCGCGCTGGGCCTGTGCTTGTTCCTGGGCCACACGTTGCTCGGTATCGCGCTGGCGCTGCTCGGCCTCCAGGCGCTCGCGCTGCTGGCGCTGCTGCTCTTGCAGCTGCTCACGTTTCTTGTCTTCCACCCGCTTGCGCGCCAGGGCCGCCTGCTCCAGCTTCTGCGCCTGCACCTGGGGGTCTACCCGGGGCCTGACCGGCTCCGGCGCAGCCGCGGGCAGTGGCAGTGGCGGTGGCGGCGGCGCCACCTCGGCCAGCGCCGGCAGCGGTTCCGCGGGGGCGGCAGGCGGCGCCAGCATCACCAGTTGGGTGGTCAGTACCGCCGGCGCCTCGACCTGCGGTTTGTCCACCGACCAGCCCAGCACCAGCGCCACCAGCACTCCGGCGTGCAGGGCCAGGGCCAGGCTGGCCGCCAGGCTGTTGCGCCAGAAACCGGATGCCTCGGGCCGCAGGGGCATCGCGGTGGGGTTGTGCATGATCATCGCCGTCATTGCGGGGCCTCGGTCACCAGCCCCAGGTTGTGCACCCCGCCCTGCTGCAACGCCGCCATGGCCGCCACCACGCTGGAATAGGCGGCGTCCTGATCGGCGCGGATGTACACCTGGGTATCGCCGCGCTGGGCAATCACCTGGGCCACCTTGGCGCGCATCTGCTCCAGGTCCACGGCGCTGTCGGTCTGGTGCCGAGTGTCCAGTTCGCTGCCCAGGTTCCAGTAGTAACCACCCTCGGCTTTCACCGACAGAGTGAGGATCTGCTGGCGGCTGTCGGTGGCCAGGGCCTCGCTGGCGACCTTGGGCAATTCGATCTTCACCCCCTGGGTGAGCATCGGCGCGGTGACCATGAAGATCACCAGCAGCACCAGCATCACATCGATGTAGGGCACCACGTTCATTTCCGCCTTGGGTCCGTGCTTGCGTTGCGGCCTGACTAACATCGGCTTGCTCCTTCTCTCAGGCCGCCACGGCCAAGTGGCTCGGGGTGCCCTGCAAGGTGCGGTGCAGGCGCACCTGCAGTTCGTTGCCAAAGGCGTAGTAGCGGGTCAGCAGGGTCTGGCTGCGGGCCGAGAAGCGGTTGTAGGCGATCACCGCGGGAATCGCCGCGAACAGGCCGATGGCGGTGGCGATCAGCGCCTCGGCGATGCCCGGGGCCACGGTGGACAGGGTCGCCTGTTGCACCTGGGACAAGCCGAGGAAGGAATTCATGATCCCCCATACGGTGCCGAACAGGCCGATATAGGGGCTCACCGAACCCACCGTGGCGAGAAACTGCAGGCCTTGTTCCAAGCGGGTTTCCTGTTCGCTGATGGCCACGTACAGGGCCCGCTCCACGCCTTCCAGCACGCCTTCGCCGTTACCGCCGGACTGGCCGCGCAGGTGGCCAAATTCCTGGTAGCCGGCGACGAAGATCGGCTCCACGCCGCCTTCGCCATCAGCCTGCGGGGCCACTTCGCGGTACAGCGGCAGCAGCTCGGGCGCGGCGCGAAAGCGTTGGACGAAGGTGTTGCAGCGGCGTTCACAGGCGCGCAGCACGGCGCCGCGCTGGATGATCAGGTACCAGCTGAGCAGGGACGCCAGGAGCAAGGTCAGCATGACCGCCTTGACCAACAAACTGGCATCGCTGATCAGCCCCCAGATGCTCATGTGTTCGAGTGTGGCCTGCATGGTGAAACTCCTTCTCGGCTGCCCGCCAGGGCTGGCGGGGCTATTCGATGACATTCAAATGACCGGGTGATGACAACCGGCTCAGGGCAGTTTCAGGGCCTGGGTAACCTCGGCCCAGGGCACGAACTTGAAGTTCTGGGTCTGCTCGGGCATGCGCTTTCGCCCGTCCTGGACCACCAGCAAACCCTGGCTCCAAGGCCCGCCGAGGTTGGCCGAGGTGACTTCCAGGCCATCGGTTTCCGAGGCGCCGTCGATCCCCGCCTGGGCGTTGAGGCTGACCCGGAACGCGCCATGGGAGGCGTACGGTGGCTCGGCGTCCAGCACCAGGTAGCTGTCGTTGCCCTGGCTGGAAATCACCAGATAATCCCGAGCGCTGCTCTGATACAGCGCCAGGCCCTCGACATCGGCCTGCAACAGGCCGCCGACCTTGATCACGCTGTGCAGGGTCGCCGGCTGCTCGGGCCGGGCGTCCAGGGCCCAGACGCCAACATCCTCCTCACCGAGGAACAGCCGCTGGCGCTGGTCATCGGCGACACAGCCCTCGGGCTGGCTGGCCACCTTGAACTGGCGCACCAGCTCGCCCTGGGCAATGCCGGACGGTGCACTCAGGCGGTACTGGAGGAAGGTGCCGTCCTTGTCGTTGGCAATGGCATAGAGCTCGCCGCTGGCGGGCTGGAACAGGCAAATGCCGTAGATGTCCTTGAGCGGCGTGGCGATCTCCCCGGCTTCGCGCAACTCGCCGCTGGCGCGGTCAATGGCGAACAGGCTGAGGCTGTTGTGATCGCGATTGCTGGCCACGGCCAGGTCCACGGCCTGCTCGCCGAGCTTGAAGTTGGGGCGCACGTCGACGTTGTTCAAACGCCCCACTGCCAGTTCCTGCAGCAGCTTGCCCTGCAGGTCGTAGGCCAGCAGGCCCTGCTTCTTGTTGGTGCCCAGCACTCGGCTCAGGGACGGCTGCTGCGGGTGGACCCAGATCGCCGGATCATCAGCGGCATCGCCCTGGCGCCCCACCGGCTCGCTCTGCACCGCCGCCTGCACGATGGGCAGTACCGGCGGCAAGGCCATCGGGGTGGCCCGCCAGTTCAACTGGCCCTGGTACAGGCGCCCGTCTTCATCGTCACGCAGAAGCACCTGCAGGCCCTTGGCGCTGGTACGCAGGGCAATGTTTTCCGGCTCCTTGAGGCCGCTCAGGGGCAGCGTGGCCTGGGCGGCCCAGCCCTTTTCCTGTTGCTGATAAAGGTGCAGTTGCGCGGCTTTCGGGTCCAGGCCCAGCACCCCACCCGGCACCAGGGCCATGGCCCCGGCGCTTTTCTTGATCTCGCCGAAAGGCGCGCGTAGGGCCACCGGCTGACGCAGGGTGTCGGCTTCGGCATGGGCCGGGTAGGCCCACCAGCCGACATTCTGTTCATTGACCAGCAGTTGCTGGGCGGCGTCGTCCACCTGGCAGAACTTGGCCTCTGGCGGCAGTGGCAAGCCACGCACCCGCTGCGGCTCGGTGCTCAGTTGTGCGCCATGGCCCACCAGCCATTGCTCGCCCTTGCCCTCCTCGCCCACCAGGAACAGGAACAGGTTGCTGGCCTCGTCGCGGTACAGACACAGGCCGTTGACCGGGTAGTCCCGGGTGGGCAGGTACAGCGGCTGGCCCCAGGTGCGGGTGGCCGGGTCAAGGCTCACCAGCAGCGCTTGCTGACGCTGGTTGTCGAGGCTGGCCACCAGCATTTGCTGGCCGGCGGCGCGGCTGTCCAGGCCGTTGAACGAGCCCTTGAAGCGGGCCAGCTGACGGCCCTGTTCATCCAGCAGCAACAGGCCTTCGCGTTCACTGGCCAGCAACCGGTCGGTGCCCGTGCCCGCAGGCACAAAGCCCAGGCCGGTGACGCCCGAGGTCTGCTCGGCCCAGGGTTTGAGGTTCAGGCCCGGCACGCTGGGGGCGGCCAGGGCCATGCTGCTGGCCAAGGCGACGCCACCGGTCAAGCCAATGCACAGGCCCAGCAGGCGGTTTCTTGCAGTCAATACAGTGCTCATCACAATCCTTGAGTGTGCTGTCGGGCAAGGGCCCGCTACTTAGAAATGGGTGAAGGTCAGGCCGAGCTTGTAGGTCGGGCCGTATTCCTCGTACTGGGCGTTGTAGGAGCGGTTGCCGGTGTAGACGAAGTACGGCTGGTCGGTGAGGTTCTGCGCCTCGAAACTCAGTTGCAGGTGCTTGGTCAGGGCGTACTTGGCGCTGAAGTCGACGAAGGTCTGGGCGTCCACGTGCAGGTCGTGGGCCTTGTCGCTGATGGAGGCCAGTTCATAGAGGTAGGCCGACTTGTAGTTGGCCGACAGGCGCAGGCTGAGCTTGTCGTCTTCCCAGCCGAGCATCAGGTTGCCCACGGTGTCCGACTGGTTGGGCAGGTCGATGTCGCGCTTGCGGTTGACCCCGGCCTTCTGGTCGAAGCCCTCGATGCTCGCGCTGGAGCGGCTGAAGGTGCTGTTGGCGCCCAGCAGCAGGCCGTTCCACGGCGCCGGCAGCCAGTCGAATTTCTGCGAATAGGCCAGTTCCAGGCCGTACAGCTTGGCGCTGTCGCCGTTGGCGAAGGTGTGCGCCTCGGAGAACCCGCTCCAGGCGCCGGTGCCGGCCAGGTCGGTGTTGTAGACGAAGTTCTGGATGTCCTTGTAGAACACGAAGGCCGAGACGCTGCCGGCGCGGCCCATGTAGTGCTCGATGCCCAGGTCCAGGTTGCTCGACTCCAGGGGCTTGAGGTCGGGGTTGCCGAAGGTCGCCTCGTCGCCGTCGATGACAAAGCCCGGGGCCAGTTGGCCGAAGGTCGGGCGCACCACGCTCTTGGTCCAGGCCGCGCGCAGCTGGGTGTTCTTGTCCAGCTGGTAGCGCGCATGCAGCCCCGGCAGCCAGTGCTGGTAGCGGCGTTGGGTGTCGGTGGCGGTGAAGGCGCCGTCGGTGACCCCGGTGCCCTTGGCCTCGAACTCGGTGCCCTCGTAGCGCAGGCCGGCGATGAAGCGCCAGTCGTCGATGTCCAGGGTGTTCATGAAGTAGCCGGCGTTGATGTCTTCGCGGATCTTGAAGTCGTTGACCCGGGATTCTTCCTCGTCGTAGAAGGCCGCCTGATTCAGGCCGCCGATCAGTTGCTTGATGGCGCCGCCGCTGATGCCCGGGCCGAAGCGGCCGAGGGAATAGTCCACGCTGCCTTTCTGGAACTGCCCGAGGTTGAGCTGCTGGTCGGTAAAGCCCAGGGTGTCGAAGTCCTTGTAGACCCAGGCTTCCAGGTCGTTGTCCTTGTTGCGCCGGCTGAGCTTGCCACCGAACTTGAACTGCGCGGCGTAGCCACTCAAGTCATAGTCCCGGGCCAGGTCCAGGCGCAGGTTCTTCTCGGTGTCGGTGGTCTTCTGCTGTTCCCAGTCGACCTTGTCCAGGGTGAAGTTGGCCGGGTCATAGAAACCGGCGCCGATCACCGGGCGCGGCTTGCCGTTGTCGTAGAAGCCGCTGTCGGAAAAATCGCTGTTGCCCTTGAAGGTGGCTCCGGCGATATGCGCCGGGCTGTCTTCGCTGGAGCGGCTGTAGCCGGTCTGGCCGCTGAGGGTCCACAGGCCCAGCTGGCGCTCGCCGCCGAACACGTAGGACTGGATCTCCTGGGTTTCCTCGCGCTGCTTGAGCTTGCGCTTGGCCTCGGCGTCGCCGCGCTCCCCGGCGGCCAGGGGGTCGGCGAACTCGATGCTGGTGGAGTTGCGGGTTTCGCTGTCCTTGTAGCGGCTGTACAGGGTACGCAAGTAGTAGCTGCTGCTGTCGTCGGGCTTGTAGTCGAAGTTCAGGCCGCCACCGGCACGCTCGCGGCTGATGGCGTAGTCGCGCTGCTCGAATTCCTGCAGCTTGGCGCCTTGTTCGAAGTCCCAGGCGCCGCCGGTCTCGACGTTGTCGGAGCCGAAATCGCGTTTCTGCCAGCTCAGGGCCGCGGCCACGCCGAAGTTGTCGACGCCGTCGCCGAGGCTGAAGCGGTTGCTCGCCGCGCCGGAGAATTTCGGGCTGGTCTGGCGGGTGTTCTGGTCGTAGCTGGCCTCGCTGCTGCCGCTGTAGAACAGGCCCTTGTGGTCGAAGGCCGAGAGGCTTTTCACGTCCACGGTGCCGCCCAGGGAGTTGGCGTCCATGTCCGGGGTCAGGGTCTTGATCACCGACAGCGACTGCACCAGCTCCGAGGGCAGTACATCCAGGGCCACGGCGCGGCGCGCGCTTTCCGGCGAGGGCACCAGGGTGCCGTTGATGGTCACGCTGTTGAGGTCCGGGCCCAGGCCGCGGACGCTGACAAAGCGCCCTTCGCCCTGGTCGCGCTCGATGCTGATGCCCGGCAGGCGCTGCGCCGCCTCGGCAACGTTCTGGTCCGGCAACTGGGCCACGCCGTCGGCGTGCACCACGCTTTCGATGCTGTCCGAACGTCGTTGCTCCTTGAGCGCCTGATCGATGCTGGCCGCCTGGCCTACCACTTGCACGTGCTCGGTGGCGGCCGTTTCGGCGGCGCTCAAGCGTTCACTGGCGATGGCCATGGCCAGCGCGGTCAAGGTAAAGCTGACAAGCCCGGGACTGCTGCGCTTGTACATGATGGTCCTCCCCCAAGAGTCCGCTAACGCCGGGCAAGGGGCCCGGCAACTGGGAGGGCACGCTAGGGATGGCGAATGACGGTTCTGTGACAGGGTCGAGCGACGGGTAACGTAAACACCCTTTTGCCCGCAGATCGGTCGGCACAATGAGCTGAAATGACCTGTGATTCAGCGTCTGATAGCAGACTGGGACTGGGCTCGCGACCGTTTGCGCCGCGGCGGCTGCCGGGCAATTGCGGTGGCTGGCTGGAGCAGTCGCGGGCAGGCTTTAGGTGCGCTGCGCACGCCAGTATGAGCAGGCATCCTCGCCACCTAAGGCGAATTCAGCGAGGCTTGTGTCGGCAAAAAAAACGCCACCGGCGTGAGCTGATTCGACCTCTCAGCGGTTTCTCCCGACGTCACCGCACTGTCACAAACATCTGCTGTGCTGGCGCCCTCTCACTCCCGGCAAAAGGATCGCGGCCATGTTCTGCGTGCTCAACCCCCACCGTTGGAAACTGGCCGCGCTGTTGCTGGCGGCCAACGCCGGGCTGCTGTTGCATCTGGCTTGCGGCACGCTGAAACCGGTCAGCGAGTGGCAATGGCTGGACATCATCGGCGAAGGCGGTTCGGCGCTGCTGGCCCTGGTCTGGCTCGCGCTGGTGCTCAAGAGCCGCCCTGCCGGGCGGGTCACCCACTACCTGGCCCTGGGCCTGAGCTGCATTTTCTTTTCCTGGTGGATCGACAGCCTCGACGAGTTCATCCGCCTGCCTCCCAGCATCACCTGGGACCACTGGCTGGAATCGGCGCCGATGCCCATCGGCATGATCCTGCTGACCATCGGCATCTACCATTGGCACCGCGAACAGCTGGCCATCAGCGCGCAGATGGAAAAGAAGGAACGGCTGTTTCGCGAGCACCGCCAGTTCGACAAGCTCACCCCGCTAGCCGGCGCCGACTACCTCAAGCGCGAGCTGGCCGCCAGCCTGCAAGACAGTCGCCGCCAACAGCAGCCCTTGTCGCTGCTGGCCCTGGACCTGGACCACTTCGCCGCGATCAACCAGGACTACGGCCACGCCGAAGGGGATGCGGTGCTGCAAGCCCTGAGCCATGTGCTGCTGCTCAACCTGCGACGCCAGGACCTGCTGTGCCGGCTGGCCGGCGACCGCTTCGTGGTGCTGCTGCCCAACACCGGCGAGAGCCAGGCGCGACTGCTGGCCCTGGAACTGCAACAGGCGGTTCAGGGACTGGCGCACAAGACCCGGCAACACGGCGAGCGCCTGCACCTGGCGGCCAGCACCGCGGTGGTGATGGCCCTGGAGGAGACCCCGGAGGTCCTGCTCAAACGCCTCAATCTGGCCCTGGCCCGAGCCAAGCAGCCCCTGGCGAAAACCGCCTGAGGCGCCATCATGACCGTGAAGACCCACTGGTACGAAGCCGATACCCGCTTCATCCCCGGGCACTATCAACCGGCGGCGCTGATCGACCTGGCGCTGTCGCGGGACATCGACAGCCATCGCCTGCTGCGCGGCACCGGGCTGTTCCACGAGGACATCCTCGCCGGCCAGACCCGTCTCAGCCCGCAGCAGTTCCTGGCGCTGATCGGCAACAGCCGGCGCCTGCTGGACGCCGACGACAGCAGTTTCCTGTTTGGCCAGCGCCTGCTGCCCGGGCACTACGGCGCCGCCAGCCATGCCTTGCGCCATGCCCAGAACCTGCATCAGGCCCTGGACACCCTGGTGCAGCAGCAGGCCCTGCTCAGCCCCCTGCTGAGCCCACGCCTGGTGCTGGATGAGCAGCATGCCTATTGCTACTGGCTGGACAGCTGCGGCGCCGGCGAGCACGGGCGCTTCCTGCTGGAAGCCAGCATGACTTCGCTGGTGGCCATGAGTCAGTGGCTGGCCGGCCAGCGCCTGCCCTGGGAATGCAGCTTCAGCCATGCCGAGCCGCGCTACGTCGAGCAGTACTGGGTGCACCTGGGGGAACAGACCCAGTTCCAGCGCCCCCTGGACCTGATGCGCATTCCTCGGGAATACCTGACCCGGCCCTGGCCCGGCACCTCGGCCACCGCCGGCCAAGTGGCGCGCCAGGAAGCCGCCGAGCACCTGCGGCAGTTGGGGTTTTCCACGAGCTTCCTCGACGCCCTGTACCGCTACCTGCAAGCCAATGTGCGCAGTGCGCCAAGCCTGGAACAGGCGGCCCAGGCCTTTGTAATGAGCCCGGCGACCCTCAAGCGCAAGCTGAGCAAGCACCACAGCGGCTACCAGCAGCAAGTGGATCGGGTGCGCAAACACGTGGCCCTGTACCTGTACCAGATCAAGGGCTGGAGCAACGAGGCAGTGGCCGAGTACCTGAACTTCAATGACCCGGCCAACTTCCGCCGCTCCTTCAAGCGCTGGACCGGCAGCACCCCGACCCTGATCCGGCAGTTGCTGGGCGACAGCTGAAACGTTTAACCTCGAACCATGACCGCGGGTGTGCCAACTGCACAAAGCGCTAAAGCCGCAGGCCATTCAGGCGTATAAACCTTGGAGCGATGGCGCCACTGTCATCCGCGCCGCAGCCATTTCCAACACGGGGTAGAGTCATGACCACAGCCAATGTCCTCAACAACCTGTTTCCTGCTGCCGCCGACATCCCCGAAGCCTATCGCCTGCCCGATCCGGTGGAGCAGCGCGACTACCTGGTAGACGGTGAACTGCGCACCTGGAACGGCCCCCTGGCCCAGGTCCGCAGCCCGATCTACTTGAGCGGCGCCGACGGCGACCAGCAAGTGATTCTCGGCAGCACGCCGCTGCTGGACGCTGATACCGCCCTCACCGCCCTGGACGCCGCCGTGCGCGCCTACGACCGCGGCCAGGGCGCCTGGCCAACGATGCGCGTGGCTGAGCGCATCCAGCACGTGGAAGCCTTCCTGGCGCGCATGCGCGAACAGCGCACAGCAGTGGTCAAGTTGCTGATGTGGGAAATCGGCAAGAACCTCAAGGACTCGGAAAAGGAGTTCGACCGCACCTGCGACTACATCGTCGACACCATCGGCGCGCTCAAGGAACTGGACCGGCGCTCCAGCCGCTTCGAACTGGAACAGGACACCCTCGGCCAGATCCGCCGCGTGCCCCTGGGCGTGGCCCTGTGCATGGGCCCCTACAACTACCCGCTGAACGAAACCTTCACCACCCTGATCCCGGCGCTGATCATGGGCAACACCGTGGTGTTCAAGCCGGCCAAGCTCGGCGTGCTGCTGATCCGGCCGTTGCTCGAAGCCTTCCGCGACAGCTTCCCGGCCGGGGTGATCAACGTCATCTACGGCAGCGGCCGCGAGACCGTCAGCGCGCTGATGGCCAGCGGCAAGATCGACATCTTCGCCTTCATCGGCACCAACAAGGCCGCCAGCGACCTGAAGAAACTCCACCCCAAGCCGCACCGCCTGCGCGCGGCCCTGGGCCTGGACGCGAAGAACCCGGGAATCGTGCTGCCCGATGCCGACCTGGACAACGCGGTCAGCGAGGCCGTTACCGGCGCGCTGTCGTTCAACGGCCAGCGCTGCACCGCGCTGAAGATCCTGTTCGTCCATGAAAGCGTGGTGGAGCGCTTTATCCAGCAGTTCAACGCCAAGCTGCAAGGCCTCAAGCCGGGCATGCCCTGGGAGCCGGGCGTGGCCCTGACGCCACTGCCGGAAAACACCAAGGTCGATTACCTGCACGCCCTGGTGGCCGATGCCCAGGCCCACGGCGCCCAGGTGGTGAACCCCCATGGCGGCGAGTCCCGGGCGTCGTTCTTCTACCCGGCGGTGCTGTACCCGGTGAACCCGCAGATGCGCGTCTACCACGAGGAACAGTTCGGCCCGGTGGTGCCCATCGTGCCCTACCGCGACCTGGACACGGTGATCGACTACGTCCTGGAATCGGACTTCGGCCAGCAACTGAGCCTGTTCGGCAGCGACCCGGCAGTGATCGGCCGGCTGGTGGACACCTTCGCCAACCAGGTCGGGCGGATCAACATCAACGCCCAGTGCCAGCGCGGCCCGGACACCTTCCCCTTCAACGGTCGCAAGAACTCCGCCGAGGGCACGCTGTCGGTGCATGATGCGTTGCGCACCTTCTCGATCCGCACCCTGGTGGCGACCAAGTTCCAGGAGCGCAACAAACAGCTGATCAGCGACATCATCCGCAATCGCGACTCCAGCTTCCTGACCACCGACTACATTTTCTGAAGCGCCTGGCCGGGGCTCGCCACGCGGCGAGTCGCGGCTACTGATTCAGCCACTCATCAGCTATTGGAGAAACCGGTCTGGGCCCGTTCAAACACCTGCGGGGCATCCACCTGCCGCCCTTGCTGCAGCGCCTGCTGCGTCCCCTGCTGGACCCGTACCGGCGCTACCGTCACGCCCGCCTGATCCACGCGGTGCGGGTCGCCCTCGGCCTGATCGCCACCATTCTCCTGACCACCGGCCTCAACCTGCCCCACGGCGAGTGGGCGTCGGTGACCATGCTGGTGGTGATCGGCGGCCTGCAGCACCACGGCAACATCGGCAAGAAGGCCGCCGAGCGGGCCATCGGCACCCTGGTGGGCGCCGGGGTCGGCCTGGTGCTGGTGGTGCAGCAGGCGTACTTCGGCCATCCCTGGCTGACCTACCTGGGCATGTCGGCGGTGTGCGGCTACTTTTCCTACCACGCCATCGGCAAGGGCGGGTATACCGCGCTGCTGGCAGCGATCACCGTGTTCATCGTCGCCGGCCATGGCGACAACCAGATCAGCGACGGCCTGTGGCGCGCGGTGGACATTCTCATCGGCATTGCCCTGGCCCTGGCGTTTTCCTTCGCCATTCCGCTGTACGCGGTGTATTCCTGGCGCTACACCCTGGCCAGCGCCCTGCGCGACTGCGCCCAGTTGTATGGACGGATCATCCAGGGCCAGTCGGTGACCGACGACGAACACCTCAAGCTCCTGGGCCGGGTCAACGCCGCCATGCTGCAACTGCGTTCGCTGATGCCTTCGGTGTCCAAGGAAGTACGGATTTCCATGACCGAGCTGGACGCCATCCAGCGCAATCTGCGGATGTGCATCAGCACCCTGGAGATCCTCGGCAACACCCGCCCCGATGCCAGCGACCGGCAGGCCATGGCGCAGATGCAACTGGCACTCAAGGCCGAGCACCGGCAGATCCGCGTGCAGTTGATCGGCATGGCCCGGGCCCTGCAAACGGGGGGCACCCAGCGCCTGGACAAACCCCTGGAAGGCCATGCCGACAAGGCCCTGGAGGCGCCGGTGTATTCGCCCCTTGACGGTTACCGGCTGCTCACCCGGCAGTTGGCCGCGACCCTGGGCGAAATGCGCCAGCGACTGGCCAAAAGCGCCCGGCACTGGAAGATTTAAAACAACTCGCTAAAGGGAATGAAACGCGCCGCGTCGCCCACCTGCAGGGTGTGGCCTTCAAGGATCTCCACCAGGCCATCGGCCCAGGAGGCTCCCAGCAATACCCCCGAGCTCTGGTTCGGATAGAGCACGGCGCGGCCGTTTTCCAGGCGCGCCCGCAGGTATTCCCGGCGGCTGCCGGCCTTGGGCCAGTTGAAGGCCACGCTGACCGGCACACTCAAGGGCGCAACCTGCTCCACTCCCTGAATCCGCAACAGGTAGGCCCGGGCCAGCAGGCCGAAGGTCACCAGGGCCGAGGCCGGATTGCCCGGCAGGCCGATCACCGGCACCTGGCCGAAGTGGCCCACCGTCAGCGGTTTTCCGGGTTTGATGGCGAGCTTCCAGAACAGCGGTCGACCATCGCTCCTCAGCACCTGGCCCAGGCAGTCGGCATCCCCCGCCGAGACCCCGCCGGTGGTCAGGATCAGGTCCGCGCCGTGCTGCAACTGTTCCAGCCTGAACCGGGTCTGCTGTGGCTGGTCGGGAAGAATCCCGGCGTCGATGACCTCGCAGCCCAGGCTGTCGAGCCAGTGGCGGAGCAAGGTGCGGTTGCTGTTGTAGATGCAACCCGGGCGCATGGGCATGCCCGGTTCCAGCAGTTCATCGCCGGTGGACAGCAACGCCACTCGCGGACGGCGCACCACTTGCAGCTCGGTGCAGCCCTGAGCGGCGGCCACCGCCAGTTCGAAAGGCCCCAGGCGCTTGCCGGCTTGCAACAGCACATCACCGGCCCGGTTCTCCTGGCCTTGGGGACGGATGTTCTGTCCCGGTTTCAGCGCCTGGGTGAAGCGCGCCCGGCCATCCTCCAGCAACTCGACGTTCTCCTGCATCTCCACGCAGTCAGCGCCGGCAGGCACCGGGGCGCCGGTGAAGATCCGCGCACAGGTGCCCGGCTGCAAGGGGTCGCCGGGCTGACCGGCAAAGATCGTCTGTGACACCACCAGTGGCTGGCCGTCCCAGTGCTGCAGGTTGAGGGCATAACCGTCCATGGCGCTGTTGGCCCAGGGCGGCAGGTCCAGGGTCGCCAACAGATCGCTGGCCAGCACCCGTTGCCGGGCATGGTCCAGGGCCAGGGTTTCGCTTTGCGTCAGACGTTGGGTATCGGCCATGGCCAGCAGGCTGGCCAGTGCTTCTTCCAGCGGCATCAAGTGGCCCTGGCTCATCCCCGGGACTCGCAGGCCTGCACCGGCTTGAGGTGCGGCACGAAATTGCACGGCCGATGGCGGGCATCCAGCTGCTCGGCGAGGATGCCTTCCCAGGCGGTGCGGCAGGCCCCGGTGGAGCCCGGTAGGCAACACACCAGGGTGCCGTTGGCCAGCCCGGCCAGGGCCCGGCTCTGTACCGTGGAGGTGCCGATATCGAGGATCGAGATGGCGCGGAACAGCTCGCCGAAACCGTCGATATGCTTGTCCAGCAGGCAACTCACGGCTTCGGGGGTGCTGTCGCGACCGGTGAAGCCGGTGCCGCCGGTGATCAACACCACCTGGATGCGCTCGTCGGCGATCCAGGTCGCCACCTGGGCGCGGATCTTGTACAGATCGTCCTTGAGCAGGTTGCGTTCGCTCAGGGTGTGGCCGGCTTCCAGCAGGCGACTGACCAGCAGTTGCCCGGAGGTGTCCGTGGCGTATTCCCGGGTATCGCTGACCGTCAGCACGGCCATGTTCAAGGGTACAAACAACGCATCCGACTTCACGCTCATGTCATTCTCCGACCGGCAAGATAAAAACCATGGATGCAGGCTAAAGGCCCGAAACCGCGGCTGTCTAATCGTTCTGGCTGACCGGATTATCGAGGCGCTCTATCGTCAACCGCGGTTTGGCGTGGCGGTTGATAAAGCCCATCAATCGGCCATTCAACACTTCCGATTGGACGTGCCCGAAGGACAATGCCATCGTTTGCGCCACCTACTTGATATGCGTCCCGCCATGACCCCGATCCAGCCTGCACCCGCCTGTTCCCTGCCCTGCTCGATCCTGCTGCTGGCCGGTGGCCGCGGCTCGCGCATGGGCGGTCGCGACAAGGGCCTGGTGACCTGGCACGGCCAGCCGCTGATTGCCCATGTGCAGAAGGTGGTGCGGCCCTTCAGCGATGACCTGATCATTTCCTGCAACCGCAACGCCGAGCAGTACCGGCCCTATGCCGATCGTTTGGTGGCGGATGAGCAGGAGGACTTTCCCGGCCCTCTGGCGGGCGTGCTGGCGGGCCTGGCGGTGGCCCGGCATCCCTGGCTGTTGGTGCTGGCCTGCGACGCGCCGCGGATCGACAGCGCGCTGATCCAGGCCCTGCTGGATGCCCGCGCAGCGCACGCCCCTCATCCGCTGATGGTGCGGCAGGCCGGCTACTGGCAACCCATGTTCAGCCTGATTCCCACGGAGCTGGCAGCGAGCTTGCGCCAAGCCTGGCACCTGGGTGAACGCAGCCTGCTGCGGGCCCTGGCACCCCATGGACTGAGCGCCCTGCCCTGCGCCGCGGACGACCCGCGACTGAGCAATTTCAACACCCCTGAACTACTGTCTGAAACAGACTCCGGGCCCTTGGCCTGAACGCCGAAGGTGTGCCCCGAGGGTCTGGCTCGGGAAGACTGAACGTCTTTCCACAGACCGGACACCTGCGTTACTACTGACTCCGATTTCCTCACCACAGGTGCCATTGTGGACATCAAGCAACTCAAGTTTCTCATCGCCCTGGAACAGACCCGACACTTCGGCCAGGCCGCCGCGCGCTGCCACATCACCCAGCCGACCCTGTCCATGCGCCTGCGCAACCTGGAGGACGAACTGGACCTGATCCTGGTGACCCGGGGCCAGCGCTTCGAAGGCTTCACCGAGGCCGGTGAACGGGTGCTGGCCTGGGCCAAGACCCTGCTGGCGGCCCATGACGGGCTGTTCGCCGAAGCCGCTGCTTGTCGCGGGCAATTGGTGGGCAACCTGCGCCTGGGCCTGGTGCCGCTGAGCGGCTTCAACCCCATCAGCTATGTACAGAAGCTGTCGGCGAGCTTTCCCGAACTCAAGTTCAGCCTGTCGTCCGCCAGCTCCGACCGGATCATCGAGGACATCGGCAACAACCAGCTGGACCTGGGGGTCTGCTACCTGGACCACGTCAACCCCAACTACCTGGACTTCTTCGAGATCGGCGAGACCCGGGTCGGCCTGCTCTATGACACCCGGCACTTTCATTTCGAAGGCAGCGAGATGAGCTGGGAGGACGCCGCCGAGCTGCCCCTGGGGATGCTCAGCACCGGCATGCACTATCGCAAGTCCATCGACCTGAGCTTTCGCAGCCGTGGCCTCAACCCGACGCCGATCCTGGAGAGCGATTCCACCTACCAGCTGTTCCAGGCCATTCACGAAGGCTTCTGCTGCTCGATCATGCCGTTGGACAGCGGCCTGGATTCGCCCATCGACAACCTGGCCTTTATCCAGCTGCCGGATGCCAGCGTGCTGGCGCCCCTGGGCCTGGTGATGCGCAAGACCGAGCCGCGCTCGGCGATTGCCGAAAAGTGCTTTGCCGAAGCCAGGAAACTCTTTGCCATCAAGGGCGAATGAACGCCCCCGGAGCCAGCGTGCCCCGGAGTGAATCGACTGTATTGAGGTGTCGTCATGGTTTGCCGTATCGAACAATCGGAGCAACAGCCCGAGGCCAATGCTCCGGCGCCCGCGCCGCAGCGCGTGACCTATCGCGAATACAGCCCCGAGGGCGGGGTGGCCGAGGCGCCGCTGGCCGCGGAGATTGCCCTGGCCATCACCTACAACGGCCTGAGCCAGGCGGTGATGATGGTGTCTCCCGGCAACCTGGAGGATTTCATTCGCGGCTTCAGCATCACCAACGACATCGTCAGCGACCTCAGCGAAATCTACGACATCCGCCTGAGCCACTTTCCCCAGGCCTGCCAGGCCGATGTGCAGATTTCCAGCCGGGCCTTCTGGGCCCTCAAGGACCATCGCCGGCAAATGGCCGGAACCAGCGGCTGCGGGTTATGCGGCGTGGAAGCCCTGGAACAGGCGCTGCCGCAACTGCAGAGCCTCGAACCTTCATCGCTGCCCCCCGCCGAGCATCTGCAGGGCCTGCGCGAGCGCATCGAACAGGCCCAGCACATGGCCCGCAGCAGCGGCGCCCTGCATGCGGCGCTGTATTTCGACGAACAGGGTGAAGTGCGCCTGTGCCAGGAAGACATCGGCCGCCACAACGCCCTGGACAAGCTGATCGGCGCCCTGCTGAACGCCGGGATCGATGGCCGCACGGGGTTCACCGTGGTCACCAGCCGCTGCAGCCTGGAGTTGATCCACAAGGCCGTGCGCGCCCGTCTCGGCACCCTGGTCAGCCTCTCCGCGCCTACCGCACTGACCGTGCAATGGGCCAACAAGCACCACCTGAACCTGATTCACGTGCCCCACCGCAACGCCCCGCGGATCTACAGCCCGGTGTAAATGCACAACGCCGGATGACAGGCATCCGGCGTTGTTCCCCACCTTTCCTCAAGCCTCACTCACCGGCATAAGCTCAACGTTCTGCCGCTCAACGTTCTGCAACCCAACGTTCGGCAGCCCGCCGGTCGCTCTCGCGTCCGTCGATCCAGCGTTCGCCGCCGGGGGTGACTTCGCGCTTCCAGAACGGGGCGCGGGTCTTGAGGTAATCCATGATGAAGGCGCAGGCCTCGAAGGCGGCTTGCCGGTGGGCACTGGCCACGCCGACAAAGACGATGGGCTCGCCCACCTGCAGCAACCCTACCCGATGCACCAGGCTCACCCGGTTCAGCGGCCAACGCTCCCGGGCCTGTTGCACGATGCCCTGCAGCGAGCGCTCGGTCATGCCCGGGTAGTGTTCCAGGTACAAGCTCTGTACCGCCTCCCCCAGGTTGAGGTCGCGCACATAACCGACAAAGGTCACCACCGCGCCGACACGGCTATCGCCGGCCTGCAGGCCGACGCTGAGTTGATCAAGGTTGAAGGCCTGGGTCTGCACCTGAACGCTCATGCCTCAGCCCCCGGTCACTTGAGGAAAGAAGGCGATTTCATCGAAGTCCTCGATGACCGCATCGAGCTTGCACAGGTCCTGGTTCAGCGCGCACATCAGGCTGCTTTCCCCCAGCACCGTGGCCCAGGTTTCACCCCGGGCCATCAGCAACTGGCGCACGTCATCGACGGTGTGCAGGTCGGCGTCCAGGGGCAGTTTCTCGCCGCCGCTGCCCAGCTGTTCGCGGTAGCGGGCAAAGTAATTGACCAGAATCATTGCGTTTCTCCAGCGATGAACAGCCCTGATTTGCCGCCCTGCTTCTTCAGCAGTTGCAGGCCCTCGATGACCATGCTCCGGTCCACCGCCTTGCACATGTCGTAGATCGTCAGCGCCGCCACGCTGGCGGCGGTCATGGCTTCCAGCTCGACCCCGGTGGCGCCGTTGAGCCGGCAGCAGGTGGTGATCCGTACCCGGTCCGGCGGCAGCGCTTGCAGTTCGACGCGGATGCCGCTGAGCAGCAGCGGATGACACAGGGGAATCAGTTCGTAGGTCTTCTTCGCCGCCATGATCCCGGCGATGCGCGCCACGGCGAACACGTCGCCCTTGGGATGGCCGTTGTCCTGGATCAGTTGCAGGGTCGCCGGGAGCATGCGCACCCAGGCCTGGGCCTGGGCTTCGCGCTCGGTTGCGGCCTTGCAGGTGACATCCACCATGCTGGCCCGGCCCTGGGCGTCCAGGTGAGTGAGTTCGTTCATGTGCAACCTCGGATAAAGACAGTGGATCAGCTCAGGACATAGTCCACCGGCACCAGGGCCGGCGGCAGTTCAGTGGCCCCCAGGGCGTCGAGAATCTCGCGTTCGAGGGTGCGCACCAGGGCGTCCATCGGCAGGTCGTTCTCGTCGTGGCCAAAGGGGTCTTCCAGCTCGTCGCCAATGGCGTCCAGGCCAAAGAAGGTGTAACTGACGATGGCGGTGAAGATCGGCGTCAGCCAGCCCAGGGGCTCGGCCATGGCAAAGGGCAAGAGGATGCAGAACATGTAGCTGGTGCGGTGCAGCAGCAAGGTGTAGGGGAACGGCAGCGGCGTGCCCTTGATCCGCTCGCAGGTGGTTTGCGCGGCGGTGATCCCGGACAGCAGATTGGCGATCAGCAGGTAGCGCCACTCGCTGATCACGCCCGAAGTCGCCAGGGCCGAGCACTGGCGCGACACCTGGCGCAGGATGCTGTCCGGCAGGTTCGGCGTCCGGGCCGCCGGCCAATGGCTGAGCCAGGTGCCTGCCGCGCTGAGCTCGTCTTCCTGGCGCAGCCGGGCCTTGAGGGCGTGGGCGAAACCGCACAGGTCCCGCAGGATGCTGCTGCGGGCCTGGGCATCGCCGAGCACCTGGGTTTCGCGGATCAGCGAGCGCACCTCGGTGAGCACCGCGCCCAGGGCCTTGCGCCCTTCGTACCAGCGGTCGTAACAGGCGTTGTTGCGAAAGCTCATGAAGATCGACAGCGACAGCCCGAGCAAGGTGAAGGGCGTGGCGTTGACCTTGGAAAAGTATGCCGGGTGCAGGGTTTCGATCAGCACGATGGCCGAGGCCAGCAGGGTCACCAGCAGACTGCGCAGGGCGATGCGCTTGGCAATCGAGCCCTTGAGGGAGATCAGCACGCTGATCAGGTTGGGTTTGGATCTGACGATCATCGGGGCACGGCCTGTAAAGCAAAGAAGGCGGAGATGGCGGACCGATCAGCCGCCGGTCATGTTCATGAAACGCACCACCTGGACCTCGTCGTTGAGCTCGAAATGGTGGCGATAGGGCTTGAGCTTCATCGCCTCGACAATGGCCCGCTGCAGGTGCTCGGCGTCGCCGGGATGGGCGCGCAGCACGGCCTTGAGGTCCACCGAGTGTTCGTTGCCCAGGCACAGCAGCAAGCGCCCTTCCACTGTCAGCCGTACGCGGTTGCAGGTGCCGCAGAAGTTGTGGCTGTGGGGCGAGATGAAGCCCAGGCGGATCTGCGGCGCCTCGGCCAGGCGCCAGTAGCGCGACGGCCCCTGGGTCGACTCGGCGGACTCCATCAGGGTGTAGCGCTCGGCGATCCGCTCACGGACCTGGGCGCTGGAAAAGAACGCATCGCTGCGGCTGTGCTCGCTGATGCTGCCCAGGGGCATCTCCTCGATAAACGAGAGGTCCAGGCTGCGGTCGATGGCGAACGCCACCAGTTCGTTGATCTCCTGGTCGTTGCGCCCTTTCATCACCACGCAGTTGAGCTTGGTGCGCGCAAAACCCGCAGCGTTGGCCGCATCGATGCCGGCGATGACCTGGGCCAGGTCTCCGGTGCGGGTCAGTTGGCGAAACAGCTTCGGGTCCAGGCTGTCGAGGCTGATGTTCAGGCGCTTGAGCCCGGCCTCGAACAGCGGCGCTGCCAGCTTGCCCAGTTGCGAGCCATTGGTGGTCATGCACAGCTCCCGCAGCCCCGGCAATTGCCCGATGCGCTCGCACAGTTGCACCACCCCGGGACGGATCAGCGGCTCGCCACCGGTGAGGCGGATCTTGCGCGTACCCAGGGCGACGAAACGCTGCGCCAGCTGGTACAGCTCTTCCAGGGTCAGGATGCGTTGGCGCGGCAGAAACTGCATGTCCTCGGCCATGCAATACACGCAACGAAAATCGCAACGATCGGTCACCGACATACGTAAATAGTCGACCCGTCGAGCAAAGCCATCCACCAATACTTGATCTGACATAACAGCCTCTTTCGACGGATTCGACTTATAGGTCTTAGTTGTAGTTCTCGGCCAAAAACGACCGTTAAGGAGTTGTTGCCGGCAAGACTAAGAGCAATTAAAAGTTGCGTCCAATCGCTATTTACGACTGATTGATCGATGCACTCTATCAACGAAAAAACCGCCCGCAATCAGCAACAGTAATTCAACTCAAATCATTGATTATCATGACTTTTAATTCGTGATAGAGGCTTTCGATCAGCCGGTCATTAATTGCGATTAGACAGCCCATACAGGCGCCGAATAGGCTTTATTCGTGGCCCATGAAACGGGCCCTATAAGTGACTCCGTTGCCCCAAACAGATCCGAACTTAAACGGCTTCACCACAAAACCGCATTTAGCCTGTGCAGTAAAACAATCACTGACATTGATTCATTGTCGGGCGGTTGCCTGCGTGCGCTGTATTGGAGAAATATCATGAGCGAAGTTGATCGATATAAACCCTACAAGGGGGCGGCCGCCGGTTGGGGGGCACTGATCGCGGTGACCAGGAACTGGCTGGGCAGTGAAAACGCCTTCAAGAACATCCGCGCCATGCTCAAGACCAACCAGAACGGCGGCTTCGACTGCCCGGGCTGCGCCTGGGGCGAATCGCCGGAAAACGGCATGGTCAAGTTCTGCGAGAACGGCGCCAAGGCGGTCAACTGGGAAGCCACCGGGCGCCTGGTGAACCCGGCCTTCTTCAACAAATACACGGTCTCGGCCCTGGCCGCGCAGAGCGACTACTGGCTCGAATACCAGGGCCGCCTGACCCACCCGATGCGCTACGACGCGTCCCAGGACCGCTATGTGGAAACCACCTGGGACGAAGCCTTCGAGCTGATCGCCAGCCACCTCAAGGGCCTGGACTCGCCGAACCAGGCGGAGTTCTACACTTCGGGCCGGGCCAGCAACGAGGCGGCCTATCTGTATCAGCTGTTCGTGCGCGCCTATGGCACCAACAACTTTCCCGACTGCTCGAACATGTGCCACGAGGCCAGTGCCGTGGGCATGTTCGAAAGCGTTGGCGTGGGCAAGGGCACGGTAGTGTTCCATGACCTGGAGCAAGCCGATGCGATCTTTGTCATCGGCCAGAACCCCGGCACCAACCACCCACGGATGCTGGAGCCGCTGCGCGAGGCGGTGAAACGCGGTGCCCAGGTGATCTGCTTCAACCCGCTCAAGGAGCGCGGTCTGGAACGCTTCCAGCATCCGCAGCACCCGCTGGAGATGCTCACCAACGGCTCCGAGCCCACCTCCTCGGCCTACTTCCGCCCGGCCCTGGGCGGCGACATGGCGGCCTTTCGCGGCATCGCCAAGTTCCTCCTGCGCTGGGAGCGCGAGGCCCTGGCCAACAATGGCGAAGCGGTGTTCGACCGGGCCTTTATCGCCGAGCACACCTCGGGCCTGGACAGCTACCTGGCCGAGGTCGATGCCACGTCCTGGAACCACATCGTCGAGCAGTCCGGGCTGACGCTGGCCGACATCGAGCTAGCGGCGCGCATGTACCGCAAGGCCAAGCGCGCAATCATGTGCTGGGCCATGGGCCTGACCCAGCACACCCATTCGGTGCCGACTATCCAGGAAGTGATCAACGTGCTGTTGCTGCGGGGCAATATCGGCCGCCCCGGCGCCGGCCTGTCGCCGGTGCGCGGCCACAGCAACGTGCAGGGCGACCGCACCATGGGCATCAACGAACTGGCGCCCACCGAGCTGCTGGATGCCCTGGAAACGCGCTTTGGCTTCAAGCCGCCACGGGAGCACGGGCACAACACAGTGATGGCGATCTCGGCCATGGAACAGGGCCGGGCCAAGGTGTTCATCGGCCTGGGGGGCAACTTCGCCCAGGCCACCCCGGACACCCCGCGCACCCACGCCGCCCTGCGCAACTGCGAGCTCACTGTGCACATTGCCACCAAGCTCAACCGCAGCCATCTGGTGACCGGTCGCGAGGCGCTGATCCTGCCGTGCCTGGGCCGCACCGATATCGATATCCAGGCCAATGGCCCCCAAGGCATCACCGTGGAAGACACCTTCAGCATGGTGCACATCTCCCATGGCCAACTGAAACCCAAGTCGCCGCACCTGCGCTCGGAACCGGCAATCATTGCCGGCATCGCCAACGCCACCCTGGGCCAGCACCCCATCGACTGGCTGTGGACCATCGAAGACTACGGACGCATCCGCGACCTGATCGCCGACACCATCCCGGGGTTCGAGGACTTCAATCTCAAGCTGCTGCACCCCGGCGGCTTCCACCTGGGCAACGACGCCACCCAGCGGCGCTGGAACACCGCCACCGGCAAGGCGCGCTTCATCCCCAGCGTGCTGCCCGAGCACCTGATCAGTGCCGGGGTGCGCAAGCTCAAGGTCAAGCCGGACCTGATCCTGCAGACCATGCGTTCCCACGACCAGTACAACACCACCCTGTATGGCCTGGATGACCGCTATCGCGGGGTCTACGGCATGCGCGAGGTGCTGTTCGCCAACGAACAGGACATTCGCCAGCTGGGTTTCGAGCCGGGGCAGAAGGTCGACATCGTCTCGCTATGGGACGACGGCCGGGAGCGTCGGGTCAGCGGTTTCACCCTGATCGCCTACGACATTCCCGCTGGCCAGTCCGCCGCCTACTACCCGGAAACCAACCCCTTGGTGCCCCTGGAAAGCTATGGCGACCGCACCTACACGCCGACCTCCAAGTTCATCGCCATCCGCCTGGAGCCGGCTGCGGCCAGCAACCTGATCCAGTCCGTCGGCGTGTGACCCAGCCTGGGGCGGTGCGACCACCACCCCAGCCTTCACCCGCACAGCGCCCCTGCCCCCGCCGCGAGCCCACGGGTTCGCGACGGCCGCGCAGTGCCTGCTCGGGCATCAAGCCATTACGAGGGTATCGTCATGTTTCATCTACAGGCGCTCGACCTTGCACGCATCCAGTTCGCGTTCACGGTCTCGTTCCACATCATCTTTCCCGCCATCACCATCGGCCTGGCCAGTTTCCTGGCGGTGCTCGAAGGGCTGTGGCTCAAGACCCACAACAGCACTTACAAGGACCTGTATCACTTCTGGTCGAAGATCTTCGCCGTCAACTTCGGCATGGGCGTGGTCTCCGGGCTGGTCATGGCTTACGAGTTCGGCACCAACTGGAGCCGCTTCTCGGACTTTGCCGGGAGCATCACCGGCCCCCTGCTGACCTACGAGGTGCTGACCGCGTTCTTCCTTGAAGCGGGCTTTCTCGGGGTCATGCTGTTCGGCTGGAACCGGGTCGGCCGCGGGCTGCACTTCTTCGCCACGGTGATGGTGGCCATCGGCACCCTGATCTCGACCTTCTGGATTCTCGCCTCCAACAGCTGGATGCAGACGCCCCAGGGCTTCTCCATCGTCGATGGGCGGATCATGCCCATGGACTGGCTGGCGATCGTCTTCAACCCGTCGTTCCCCTTCCGCCTGGCGCACATGGCGATTGCTGCGTTCGTCGCCACGGCGTTCTTCGTCGGATCAAGCGCCGCCTGGCACCTGCTGCGGGGCAACAACACGCCGCCAGTACGCAAGATGTTGTCCATGGCGCTGTGGATGGCGCTGATCGTGGCGCCGATCCAGGCGGTGGTCGGTGACGCCCACGGCCTCAACACCCTGGAACATCAACCGGCAAAAATCGCCGCTATCGAAGGCCACTGGGAAAACCACGGCAGCGAACCCTCGCCCCTGGTGCTGTTCGGCATTCCCAACATGGACGGCGAAAAAACCGACTACGCCGTGGAAGTGCCCTACCTGGGCAGCCTGATCCTGACCCACAGCCTGGACAAACAGATCCCTGCACTCAAGAGCTTCCCCAAGGAAGACCGTCCCAACTCGGCCATCGTGTTCTTCAGCTTCCGCATCATGGCCGGGCTGGGCATGTTGATGATCCTCACCGGGGTGCTGGGCCTGCTGTTGCGGCGTAACGACGCGCTGTACCGCAACCGCCTGTTCCTGCGCCTGGTGCTGTGGATGGGCCCCACCGGCCTGATCGCCATGCTGGCGGGCTGGATCACCACCGAAGTCGGGCGCCAGCCCTGGGTGGTGTACGGCCTGCTGCGCACCAGCGACGCCGCGTCCAACCACAGCGTGACCCAACTGAGCATCTCCCTGGCGCTGTTCGTGGTGATCTACTTCTCGGTGTTCGCGGTGGGCATCGGCTACATGATGAAGCTGGTGCGCAAGGGCCCGCAGCCCCACCACGAGCACCCGCCGACCCACCCTGTCGGCCAGGAGCCAACGCCGCGCCGTCCACTGTCCGCCATCGCCGAGACCTTTGCGTCCAGCGACCACCACCACTGAAACAAGGGATATCGACATGACGATTCAAGGCATAGACCTGTCGTTGATCTGGGGCGTGATCATTGCCTTCGGGGTGATGATGTACGTGATCATGGACGGCTTCGACCTGGGGCTGGGGATTCTCTTCCCGCTGATCCCCGATGCCCGGGAACGGGACGTGATGATGAACACCGTGGCCCCGGTCTGGGACGGTAACGAGACCTGGCTGATCCTCGGTGGCGCAGCGCTGTACGGTGCCTTTCCCCTGGCCTACTCGGTGATTCTCGAAGCCCTGTACCTGCCGCTGATCTTCATGCTGGCGGGGCTGATCTTCCGCGGCGTGGCCTTCGAGTTCCGCTTCAAGGCCAGCCCGCAAAAACGCCACATCTGGGACTGGGCCTTTATCGGCGGCTCGCTGCTGGCGACCCTGTGCCAGGGCATCGTGATCGGCACTTACATTTCCGGCATCCCGGTGGTCAATCGCCAGTTCGCCGGCGGTTCCCTGGACTGGCTGGCGCCCTTCCCGCTGTTCTGCGGCCTGGGTCTGATCGTGGCCTATGCGCTGCTGGGCAGCACCTGGCTGCTGGTCAAGACCGAAGGCATGCTCGAAGCGCGCATGCGCCACTACACCCGGCCTCTGGCGTTCGCGCTGATGGCCGTGGTGGCGGTGTTGTGCGTCTGGACCCCGCTGCTGCACCCGGAGATTGCCACCCGCTGGTTCAGCCATGCCCATATCGTGATCTTCAGTGCGCTGCTGGTGCTGGGCCTGCTGGCGTTGTGCGGACTGCTGGGCACCTTGCGCCAGCATCATTCCCACTGGCCCTTCGTGTTCACCCTGGTGCTGGTGTTCCTCGGCTACATCGGCCTGGCGTTCAGCATCTGGCCGAACATCGTGCCGCCGTCCATCAGCCTGTGGGACGCGGCATCGCCCCTGTCCAGCCAGTTGTTCATCCTGATCGGCACCCTGTTCATCCTGCCGATCATCCTGATGTACACCTGCTGGAGCTACTACGTGTTCCGCGGCAAAGTGAGGATTGGCGATGGCTACCATTGATCGAGCAAAGCCCCTGACCAGCCAGCCCTGGCACCGGCAAGTGGCGCAGTTGAGTCTGCTGTTCTTTGGCCTGGTGCTGATGCTCGCCTGCAGCGGTGCACTGATGCTGGAGCTGGCTCATGGATAAGGTCACGACCCAACCTGCGCAACCGGCACCCGGCTGGCAGCGCCTGCTGTGGATGCTCGGCATCTGGCTGGCCAGTGTGATCGGCCTGGGGCTGGTGGCCGGCCTGTTGCGGCTGCTGATGCAGGCCGCCGGAATGCACAGCCACTGAGGATGGGTATAACGCCTGGAACCCCGACCCGCAGCAGCGTGCCGGGGTTTTGCCGTTTACTGGCCGGCTGCAGCGCGCTCGGCCAGGTCTTCCAGCAGATCGGCAGATGGCACGAAGAACAGCCCGCCGGTGACCGCCGTACTGAAATCCAGCAGGCGATCGTAGTTGCCCGCCGGGCGACCGACGAACATGTTCTCCAGCATCTGCTCCACCGGCCGTGGCGAGCGGGCGTAGCCGATGAAGTAGGTGCCGAATTCCCCGGCGCCCGGACGGCCAAAGGGCATGTTGTCGCGCAGGATCTTCACTTCCTCGCCGTTCTCTTCCAGGGTGGTCAGGGAGCTGTGGGAACAGCTGGGTTTGACTGAATCATCCAGCTCGATATCCGCCAGCTTGGTGCGGCCGATGATGCGTTCCTGAGCCTCCACCGTCAGCTCGTTCCAGGCCGCCATGTTGTGCAGGTACTTCTGCACCAGCACGTAGCTGCCATTGCAGAACGGCGGGTCCTCATCGCCGATCAGGGTGAAATCCACGGCCTCGCGGCCTTCCGGGTTCTCGGTGCCGTCGACGAAGCCGACCATGCTGCGCATGTCGAAATAACGAAAGCCCTGGACCTCGTCCACCACCTTGACCGCATCCCCCAGAGGCTTGAGCAGTTGCGTGGCCAGTTCGAAGCACAGGTCCATCTGCTCGGCGCGGATGTGCAGCAGCAGGTCGCCCGGGGTGGATGGCGCGCGGCGCCCTTCCACACCCACTTCACGGAAAGCGTGCAACGCAGCCGGACGCGGGCCGCCGAACAACCGGTCCCAGGCACTGGAGCCAAAACCGCAGACACAGGACAGATTGCCCCCCGGCACGCGCTTGCCCACCGAACGGGTCAGGGCGGCGACATCGGCGCACCACTCACGCACGGTTTTCGCCGCGCTGGCGCCGGGGGCCAGGGTGGCGACGATAAAGATGGCGCTACGGGTGATGGGGTTGCAGATGGCTTGCGGCTCGGGCTTGCGCTCGGCCAGGGAGTAAGGCTGGGTCATTATGGCTTCCACAGGCTGCGGTCGGAAAAATCACCGACAGGAAAATAGCAGATTGTGGCCGTGGCGAGGGCGCTTGCTGCCGCTGGAAGGCTGGCGTGAAACCCTTTGCAGGCCCCCGCCCAGCGCCCCCCGCGCTCATTGCAAAACGCTGCGCCGACGCTTGAGGGTCCAGCCCTGCTGCATGCCGGCGGCGGCCAGCAGAATCGCGCCGACGCCCACCCATTGCAGCAGGCCCAGGCGATGCCCGAAGGCCAGCCAGTCGACGAAGATCGCCGCAATCGGATAGATGAAGGACAAGGCCCCGGTCAACGCCGTCGGCAACTTCTGGATCGCCCCATACAACAGCACGTACATCACCCCGGTATGCACGATGCCCAGGGTCAGCAGGCTGGCCCAGGCCGTGGCCTGCTGGGGCGGTGCGCCGAGGTTGGCCCAGGGCGCCAGCAACAGCACCCCGGTGCACACCTGGATCAGCGCGATCAGGTGTGGCGGCGTGCCGCTCAGGCGCTTGATCAGCAGCGCGGCAAAGGCGTACAGCAAGGCGGCGCCCAGGGCCAGGGCGATGCCCAGCAGGTAGTCGTTGCCGGTTTCGCCCTGGGTGCCGTGGGCGCTGACGATGGCCAGCATTCCGGCAAAGGACAGGCACAGCCAGAACAGCTTCTGCGGGGTGATCTTCTCCCCCAGGAACAGCGCCCCCAGGGCCACCAGGATAAAAGGCTGGACGTTGTACACCGCGGTGCCGATGGCGATCGAGGCTCGGGAATAGGAGCCGAACAACAGCACCCAGTTACCGACAATGGCCACGCCGCTGAGCACCGCCAGGATCAGCGCACGCTTGGTCAGAATGTTCTTACGAAGAAAACCGAAAGCGCCACAAATAAGTAGCAAAGTCCCGGCGCCGAACAGGCAACGCCAGAACACCACGTCCAGCACCGGTTGCCCGGACACCAGGACGAACCAGCCGATGGTTCCGGAAATCAGCATGGCGGCGGTCATTTCCAGCGAGCCGCGGCGCGTCAGTGCATCCATCATCAATCTCCTCTAACAGTGGCCAAATTATGCCCAGCGCAACCAGCCCATCGCCAGTTCAAAACCTAGGCTAGACTCAATCAAGGCCTTTTTTATCAAGGCAAAACAGCCATCCTACCTAACGAGATCGCCATGCTTGATGCCATCGACCAGGCACTGATCAGTGCCCTGATGCAGGACTCCCGCCGCTCCCTCAAGGCCCTGGCGCAGATCAGCGGGCTATCCGCCCCCAGCGTTGCCGAGCGCTTGAAAAGATTGGAAGAACGCGGCGTGATCAGCGCTTATACCTTGGAGA
Organism: Pseudomonas sp. B21-059; assembly: GCF_026016285.1. Lineage (NCBI taxonomy): Bacteria > Pseudomonadati > Pseudomonadota > Gammaproteobacteria > Pseudomonadales > Pseudomonadaceae > Pseudomonas > Pseudomonas sp. B21-059. Next base: position 4,268,731 of record NZ_CP087201.1, read on the forward strand.
TCGATCCAAAACTTCTTGGCTACCAGTTGCAGGCCATCGTCCGCATTCGCCCCTTGCCGGGCAAACTGCAGGAAGTGGAACGGCAGATCCTGGCGATTGCCGAGTTCACCGAATGCGACAAGGTCACCGGTGACGACTGCTTTATCGCCCGCCTTCAAGTGCGCTCCATGGAACAGCTGGACAGCCTGCTGGACCGCCTCAACCATTTCGCCGAAACCAACACCGCGATCATCAAGAAATCGCCGATCAAGCGGCGTTTGCCCCCCCTGGATTAAGACCGTGAATTGGGCGTCTTCACCCCAGAAAAAGCCCCTGGAACAAGCAAGAAATTTCCCTCTGGAGCGGCCGTTCTAGAGGCGTTTCTTACAAAAACTTACCCGACTTCTAGGCCGCTTTTCAGAAAGCTTCCCATCAGACATAAGACGATTCTTAAAATCCCCCAGACGTCTTTTTGGCGTCAATTTCAGTGATACCCTGCGAATCCTCTGACGACCCCACTAGCAAAATGCCTGCTCCTTTGCGGAAGCTGCGCATTGTTGTGGGCTCATGCCTGTCGAAAAGCCGAGTACAAGAACCCATGCCGATCCGCGTCCAGATAGCCGATGACCATCCCTTGACCCTGATTGGGATTCATACCCTGCTGGAAAACCGCGCCGAACTGGAAATCGTTGCCCAGGCCCACAGCGTGGAAGCCTTGTTGGAAAACCTGCAGCGCCAGCCCTGCGACCTGCTGCTGACCGACCTGATGATGCCCGGCGGCGATCAGGTGGATGGGATTCGTCTGATCAGGCGACTGCGTTCACGCTACCCGGAGTTGGCCATCGTGGTGATCACCATGCTCGACAACCCGGCGCTGATCAGCAGCCTGCTCAAGCTCGGAATCCAAGGCTTGGTGAGCAAGCGCGGTTTGCTCAACGACCTGCCCAAGGCGATTGCCGCCCACCCGCGGGCACCTTTCGTGTCACCGTCGATCCAGCATCTGCTGGACACCAGCACCGCCTTGCATGGCAAGCCGCTGCTGCAGCCCGAGCAGTTGTCGGCCAGAGAGATCGAGGTGCTGCGTCTGTACGGCACCGGCATGAGCATCGGCGCCATCGCCCAACACTTGTGCCGCAGCAAACAGACCATCAGCACGCAAAAGAGCAGCGCCATGCGCAAGCTAGGCCTGGACACCTCGGCCAGCCTGTTTCTGTACATCCAGGAACACGGCCTGAGCTGAGCTGTCCTGAAAAATTCTGGAGCTTCCCCCCTATGCCCCTGATTTCCCGCCCCCCCCAATTCTGGAGGCTGATACGTGTCTGCCTGCTGTTCAGCTTCATGGTGCTGGTCAGCCTGTTTTTCAGCCTGCCCGCGCACTGCGCCACGTCGCAAGAGCCTGGCAACCCGTCGTTGACCCGACTGCTGGACATGCGCAGCGCCCTGCCCCACAAGGTGCTGCGGGTAGCAACCATCGTGCCCCCTGAGCGGCCTCTGGAAAGTGCCGGCAACCAGGTGCTCAAAGTGATCTCCGACGAGTACCTCAAGCTCATCGGCAAGCAGCTTGACCTGCGCTTTGAGTACATCGAACTGGCCTCGCCCCAGGACGCGATCCGAGCCCTGCTCGAACACCGTATCGACCTGCTGCCACGGGCCACCGCGCTTGAAGCACGGACCCCCGGCCTGTCCCTCAGCCGCGCGTACCTGAACAACCAGCCGATCATTGTCGGGCGCATCAACGACAAGAGCCTGCCACCGGACCTGGAAGACAAGCGGGTGCTGGTACTGGACAACTACCTGGACCTCAAGACCGTCAGAAAGACCTATCCACGGGCCGACGTCAGCGGCGTGCACACCACCGCCCTGGCCCTTGAGCAACTGGCAGGCAAACAGGCCGACGCCTTTATCAGCGACCGTTTCCGCACCACCCTGTACATGCAGGCCCGCCCGGATCTGCGGCTGCACAGCAAGTTTTCTGCGCAATTGCCCGACGCCGGCTTCGCCTTCGCCGTGCGACGCGAGGATGCCACCCTGCGGGCACTGATCGACTACGTGCTCAACGCCATTCCCGAGGAGCACAAACGCCAGATCCAGAACCAGTCGAGCCAGGAGCCCTTTCCCTTCGCGCCGACCGAGTCGTTTTCCCTGACCCCCAGCGAACTGAGCTGGCTCACCGCGCACCGGCAGATCAATCTGTTGGTGGAAGAAGCGCCGCCCTACATCTACCGCAATGCCGAGGGCCAATGGGCCGGACTGAGCATCGATATCCTGCGCACCCTGGCCGACTCGTTTCGCCTGCAACTCAACATCCTGCCCAGTCGTTCCAGGACCGATGACCTGGAACAACTGGCCGCCGGCAACGCCGATCTGACCACCCGCGACCTGGGTCTGCCCGACAATGCCCGGGGCATCGGCCTGAGCCAGAGCTACGGCACTCGCAACTGGGCCTTTGTGGTGCGCCATGGCGACAGCTCCCCCAGTTCCCTGGACGCCATGCTGGGGCGACACCTGGCGCTGCCGCGCAACCACCCGCTGCTCGAACACCTGAAACAGCGCTACCCGGATATCCATCTGGTGCTCACCGACGATCATCGCCAGGCCCTGAACCTGGTGCTGCAACGTGAGGTCGACGCCACCCTGGATACCCCGGTGGGCACCGAGGCGTTGTCCGGTTCCGGGCTGCAGTTCGGCCTGGCCTTCGACGCCCTGCCCGCCCCCCATCGCTTTGCCGTGGCCCCAGGTTCCAGAGAGTTGCTGAGCGTGCTCGACAAGCTGCTCGATTCCATGGCCAGGAATCCGCAAAGCGACATCCAACTGATCGCCGAACAACACTCCAGCACCGCGCTCTGGAGCTGGGTCGTCGAACAGGCCTGGCATGTGGGTGTGGTGATCCTGATCATCTTCGTGCTGTCGCTGATCTGGAACTGGCGCCTGAAGATCCAGGTGCGGGAAACCATCTGCGCGCAGACCCGCCTGCAGGACAAGCTGGCGTTTCAGTTCTCCCTGCTCAATGGCCTGCCGACACCGCTGTATGTCTGCGACCTGGACGGCCGGTTGAGCACCTGCAACCGCGCCTATGAAGAGTTCTTCGCCACCTCCCAGGAACAGGTCGAGGGCTGCCTGCCCACCGAGCAGCCGAACATGCCGCGCGAGTTCGCCGAGGTGCTGCAAGAGGAGCATCAACTGCTGCTGGCCAATCACCGGCCCCGCTTTCTCGACACCAGCCTGTGGATCAACGAGCAGCAATTCTGCCTGTACCAATGGCTGGTGCCGTTCTACAACGCGCGCGGAGTCCTGCAAGGGTTGCTGGGGGGCTGGCTGGACATCTCCGAGCGCAAGAACCTGGAACTCAAATTGCGCGAGGCCAAGCAGGTTGCGCAAAAAGCCAGTGCTGCCAAAAGCGAGTTCCTCGCCTCCATGAGCCACGAACTGCGCACCCCGCTCAATGCCCTGGTCGGTCTGCTGGAACTGGAGACCAGCGCCAGCCAGGCGCCCTCGCACAATCTGCGGGTTGCCCAGCAATCGGCGACCTCGATGATCGACCTGATCGGCAACATCCTGGATCTGGACAAAATAGAGAGTGGCCTGATGCAACTAGCGCCCCACCCCACCGCCCTGGAACCCCTCTTGGCCAACGGTCTCGGGCTGTTTGCCGTGCAGGCCCGGGAGAAACGCCTGCAACTGAACTTCGACTATCAGGCCAGCCCCAACCGGCTGTACTGGGTCGACTCGCTACGCCTGCAGCAGATTCTGCACAACCTCTTGAGCAATGCCTTGAAGTTCACCGACCGCGGCCACATCCAGGTCACCCTGCGCGAAACCCATGTACAGGACAGCAACAGCCTGCTGACCCTAAGTGTGCGCGATACCGGCATCGGCATTCCCCTGGCCAATCAGGCGGGGATTTTCGAGCCCTACCGCCAGGCCACCGCGCGCACGGCACACCTGTACGGCGGCTCGGGACTGGGCCTGAGCATCTGCCATCAGCTGGTGCAATTGATGGGGGGCCGCATCTGGCTGGAAAGCGAACCCGGACAAGGCTGCTGCATTCACGTCGAACTGCCGGTGAGCTGGCAGACGGCGAACGCGGAAGTGGCGGAACAACCGGAGGTGAAACCGATCACCGGCAAAGCCTTGCGGGTGCTGGTGGTGGACGACGTCTCCACCAATGGCCTGGTGCTGACCTTGCAGCTGGAGCGCATCGGCCACGTTGCAGAACACGTCAGCAGTGGCGAAGAAGCCCTGCAGTTACTGCGCCACCGCCACTACGACGTGTTGATCAGTGACTGCAACATGCCGGGCATGGACGGCTACAGCCTGGCCCGTGCGGTGCGTGAAGCCGAACAACAGAGCGGTGCCCCGCCGCGCCTGATCGTCGGCTACACCGCCAGCGCCCTGAGCAACGAAGCGACCCAGTGCTCCAACGCCGGGATGAACGATCTGATGATCAAGCCCGTGACCCTGGCCCGGCTGCAGGAAGTACTTGGCAGCCACACCGGCGCTGGCGAAGAGCGGGTGCGCGCCTTCGACATCGACCACCTCAGGGACCTGGGGGAAAACAGTCCGACCCTGCACCGGCGCATCCTCAACGAACTGACCAAGAACCTGCAGCAGGAAATCGCCGAACTGCGCACCTGCGTCCTGGCCAATACCCCGCACCTGATCAACGACCTGACCCATCGCCTGAGCGGCGTGGCCTGCCTGATCAACGCGCAGGACATGGCCAGAACCTGCGACGCCCTGAGAAAGGTCGACGTGACCCATCTGCCGTCCGTGCGCAACTGCCAGCAAGCGCTGCTCAACGCCATGGAGCAGGTTTACGAAGAGGCCCGCAAGCAGCTGGCCAGCCTGCGCGAAGCGCCCGACGCCGACAGCCCGCCTCTGCCCCAGACACCCCAGGTCCAGGGCTAGCCTCCCTGAGGCGGACGCCGGGGCGCCGGGCTGCGCGCCCCGGCCCGGCACTGCCGCCATTCTCGTACTTGTCTCATTCAACCGCCGACCCCGCCTGCCTAACCTTGCGCCGGCTTTCGAGTACTGACAGTCAATGGCGCCAGACTCCCGGTGAGTCGCTACGCCAGCTCTCGATTGCTTGTTGAATCCAATAACGTCCAATCAGGGAACAATCGATGATCACGCGGCATACCCTCCATTCATTCCTCAAGCTTCCGCTGGCGATGGCCATCGGCCTGGCGGCACTCAGCGCGCAACAGGCGGCGGCGCACGGTTACATCGAAAAACCGAAATCCCGCGCCTTCATGTGCAGCAACCTGGGTGGCAACCTGAACAGCAACTGCGGCGGCGTGACCTACGAGCCGCAGAGCGTCGAATACCTGGCCAACGGCAGCCGCGACGGCTACCCGAGCACCGCCCAGGCCTGCCACGGCGAGTTCACCAAGTGCGGCCCCGCAGATGGCACCATTGCCGCCGGTGGCCTGCGCAACTTCGCCGGCCTCAACGAACAGACCGCCAACCGCTGGACCAAGGTCAACATCAAGCCCGGACTGAACACCTTCGACTGGCGCTACACCGCGGTGCACGCCACCCGTAACTGGCAGTTCTACATCACCAAGAAAGACTGGAATCCCAACCAGCCGCTGACCCGCGACTCGTTCGAACCGGTGCCACTGCTGACCGACAACTGGAACAACACCCTGCCGACCAAGACCGGCGGCACCACCAGCCACAAGGTCAACATTCCGGCCGACCGCAGCGGCTACCACATCGTCCTCGGCACCTGGATGGTGGGCGACAACACCAACACCTTCTATCAGGTGGTGGACGTGAACATCGAGAACAGCGAAGTCGCGCCTTCGAACTGGAAGAACATCGGTGCCGTTCAACCCCAGGCCCTGAGCATCGGCGACAAGGTCATGACCCGGGTGTTCAACGACCAGGGCGAACTGTCGGCCAAGCAGATCACCCTGAACATCGACAGCGCCGAACTGGCCAAGGACAGTATCTGGCCCAAGGCCCTGGCCGAAAAGGTCAACCGGGCCAAGCTCGGCTATCAGATCGGTGAGCTCAACGACAAGGACCAGGTGGTGCCGCAGTTCGGCAAGAACAGCATCTTTGTCGACAAGAACAGTGACATCAACAGCGTGCTGATCGCCAAGGAACAAGCCGCCAAGCCGGGCGAACTCAAGGTCACCGGCATGCAGTCCGAGTACAGCCTCAAGGACGGCAAGGTCGACCTGCACTTCAACGCCATCGCTCTGAACGGCGACTTCACCATCACCGCCAGCGTGCTCAATGCCAAGGGTGAAACCGTCGCTCACCAGCAAGCCGACAGTGGCAACAATGCGCCGCACTTCAGCCTCGCGCTCAAAGGCCTGACAGCGGGCCAGTACGATCTGGTGGTGCTGGCCACGTCGAAGAAAGGCGAGCTGCTGCAACAGACCATCAGCTTCAACCTCAAGGCCGAGCCGGTGGTCGAGGAAACCCCGGGCGGTGGCGGCAATGATGGCGGCACCACCCCCGAGACCCCGGCCAAGTACGACCACGTGTTCCCTGAGGGCTTGAAGGCCTACAAGGCCGGCACACGGGTGCTGCAACCCAAGGACGGCAAGACCTACCAGTGCAAGCCGTTCCCTTATAGCGGCTACTGCGTGCAGTGGAAGGCCGGCGCGACTCACTACGAGCCGGGCATCGGTTCTCACTGGGAAATGGCCTGGACCCGCCAGTAATCCTGCAACTCCCCAGTTGCTCCTTGGGGCGTGACGCGCAAGCGTCACGCTCATTTTTTTTCCCGTCGGCTCGCGTGCGCAAGGCCGCAAAGGCTCACTCGACGTGCCGCGCCAGCCCTCGCCAGATCCGGCAAAAAACCTGTTCTAGAGCCTTCCGACTCTCGTACTCGTCCCATGTGAACACCCTGGAGCAGCACGTAGCCTGTGCTCGCTGGCAAGGCTGCCGGAGCAGCGGACATCACGGGTGTCCCTGTGCCCCATCACCGGCCCCTCGCAGCGCTTCAACACTCATTTTTTAATTGCTCAAGGCATACACCATGATCAACTCCAACCGGACTCGCTCCTTCCTCAAGCTGCCAATCGTCATCGCCATGGCGACGGCGGGACTGGCCGCCCAGCAAGCCTCCGCCCACGGTTATATCGAGAGCCCCAAGTCCCGCGCCTTCATGTGCCATTCCGATGGCGGCAGACTGAACGTCAACTGCGGCCCGGTGATGTACGAGCCACAAAGCACCGAGTACATCGGCGTGCCTGGCCGTAACGATCTCGAACACTTTCCAAGCAACGCCCAGGCCTGCACCGGCGACTTCAAGGTATGCGGCCCGGCCGACGGCACCATCGCCGCCGGCGGCCTGGTGCGCTTCTCCCCGATCAACGAGCAGAGTGCTACCCGCTGGGCCAAGACCACCATCAAGCCGGGCCCGCAGAACTTCACCTGGCACTACAAAGCCGGTCACGCCACCCGCTACTGGCAGTTCTACATCACCAAAAAAGACTGGAATCCGAACCAGCCGCTGACCCGCGACTCGTTCGAAATGACCCCACTGCTGGATCAGCCATGGCCGTCTGGCACCGTCCCGGCCCCGGCCAACGGCGAAACCCATCACACCGTGAACATCCCGTCTGACCGCTCCGGTTACCACGTGCTACTGGCCACCTGGAAAGTCAACGACACCGACGCCACCTTCTACAGCGTGGTCGACCTGAACATCGACAATGGCGAGGTCATCCCGTCGAACTGGAACACCGTGGGCGCGGTACAACCTGAAGCCCTGAGCATCGGCGACAAGGTCAAGACTCGCGTCTTCAACGCACAGGGCGAGCTCAACGCCAAGCAAGTGGTGCTGAACATCGATAGCGCCGAACTGGCCAAGGCCGACGTCTGGCCGCACGCGCTGGCGAAGAAGGTCAATGCCGCCAAGCAGGGCTACCAGATGGGCCTGCTCAACGACAAGGACGAAGTGGTGCCGAATTTCGGCAGGAACGAAATCCTGGTCAAGAAAGGCAGCGACATCGTCAACGTGATGATCGACAAGGAACAGGCCGCCAAACCGGGCCAGCTGTCGATCACCGGCATGCAGACCGAATACACCCTGAAAGACGGCAAGACCGAACTGCACTTCAACGCCATCGCCAAGGGCGGCGACTACACCGTGAAGGCCACCGTGCTCAACGCCAAAGGCGAAAGCGTGACCTTCCAGCAAGCGCCGGCCGGCAACACCCCGCACTTCTCCATCCCGCTGAACAATGTCAGCCCCGGGGTCTACGACCTGGTGGTCGTGGCCACCTCGAAGAAAGGTGAAGTGCTGCAAGATGGCGCCCGCTTCACCCTCAAGGCCGAAGCCGGCGGTGGTGAAGGTGGCAACGAAGGCGGAAACGGCGGTGAAGGCGGCGCCAAGTACGACTACGTGTTCCCCAATGGCCTGAAATCCTACAAGGCCGGCACCGTGGTCCTGCAACCCAAGGACGGCAAGACCTATGAGTGCAAGCCAGGCGCCGTCGCCGGCTGGTGCACCCAGTGGACCAGCAGCGCCAATGCCTACGAGCCGGGCGTAGGTTTCGCCTGGCAGTCGGCCTGGAACGTCAAGTAACTCAATCGCGTCAACCACCCGAGCGTGGCGCCACGGCGCCACGCTCCTTGTTAGCGGTCAAGCCCCCCCATGAGCTCAACCCCCTATTCAAGAACCCATGTGCTGCTGCACTGGCAGGGTGAAAACCTGCCCAGGCGCATGTGCTTATGAGCGCCCTTCGCCTCTCACTTCGCGCTGGCCTGCTGGTCGGCGCCTTGTCGTTTCTGGCGGCCTGGCTGACTTGGCTGGCCTACAGCAGCTGGCAGTTCCGGCAAAGCCTGAACCCGGCGAGCCTGCAGGCACCCTCCGTCGCGCCGCCGACGCCCCGGGCCCAGCCCGACCCGCAAGCCATCGCCCGGCTGTTCGGCGTGCAGTTGCCGGAGCATTCCAGCGACCTGCCCCGGGTGCCGCTGAACCTGGTGGCCAGCCTGGTGGCCGGGCAACCGGAACAGTCCCGGGCCCTGATCGAATCGCCCGAAGGCCGCCGCTTCTATGGCATCGGCGAGCCCCTGCCCGGCGGTGGCAGCCTGCGCCAGATCGGCACCGACCAAGTGCGGGTGCAACGCTTTGGCGAGGAACTGATCCTGAGCCTGCCCCAGCACGAAACGCCATTGCTGACCCCGCAGGACCAGGACACCGCCGCGGCCCAACCCCATCCACAGCCAGGCAGCGGGAGCCTGCTGCAACCGTCTCTGCAACCCCCTGGAGCATCATGAATCGAGCATTTATCGCCGGGTCCCTGCTGACCCTGGGCACCCTGATCAATCCCGTGTACGCCACGGAAAAAACCACCGCGGCCCAGCAATGGACCCTGAACATGAAGGACGCCGAGCTGCGCGACCTGGTCAACGAAGTGGGCCAGATCACCGGCAAGACGATGATTCTGGACCCGCGCCTGAACGGCAAGGTCACGGTGCAGTCCAGCACCGCCATGGATCAGCAGGGCATCTACTCGCTGTTTCTCACCGCCCTGCGCAGCCAGGGTTTTGTCGCCATGGACCAGGGCGACCGGGTGCTGATCCTGCCGGTGGCCGAAGCCAAGACCAAGGCCCACGCCGAGCCCAGCGGCGCCAGCGAAGAGTTCGTGACCCAGGTCATCGAACTGAACAACGCCAACGCCAGCGAAGTGGCCAGCGCGGTGCGCCCGCTGGTGGCCGCGGACGCCTACATGGCACCTTCCACCACCTCCAACGCCCTGGTGATTTCCGACAGCGCCAACAACGTCGAGCGGGTGCGTATGGTGATCAACGAGCTGGATAACGCCGGTGGCCGGCAGTTCAGCATCGTGCAGCTCAAGCATGCCTGGGCCACCGAAGTGGCCAAGACCCTGACCGACAGCCTGGCCGACAGCAACAGCGCGATGACCAGCGCCAAGGCCATTGGCGACTCGCGCAGCAACCGCCTGATCCTGGTGGGCCCGGCGCCGATCCGCCAGCAGATGCAGCGTCTGGCGCAAAGCCTGGATGTGCCGACCAATGTCGGCGACACCGCGCGGGTACGCCGCCTCAACCACAGCGATGCGAAGAAGCTCGAAGAACTGCTCAGCGGCATTGGCAAGCGCATGGAATCCGGCAACCGTGGCAGCGACAGCCAGAAACCCGACAGCCCAGTGCTGGTCAGCGCCGACACCAGCCAGAACGCCCTGGTGCTGATGGCCTCGCCGGCCCAGCTGGCGACCTTCGAAAGCATCATCAATGAGCTGGACCGGCCCCGGGCCCAGGTGCTGGTAGAAGCGGCAATCGTCGAAGTCAGCGGCGACATCAACCAGGCCCTGGGCGTGCAATGGGCCGGCAACCGCGGCAAGCTGTCCGCCGCTGCCAACTTCAATAGCGCTGGCCTGTCCATCGGCACCCTGCTCAACAGCCTGCAGGACGAAAAGCGCCCGAACCTGCCCGATGGCGCGATCATCGGCATCGGCGGCAGCAACTTCGGCGCGCTGATCACCGCACTGTCCAGCGACTCCAACAACAACCTGCTGTCCACCCCGAGCCTGCTGACCCTGGACAACGAAGCGGCGGAAATCCTCGTCGGCCAGAACGTGCCGTTCCAGACCGGCTCCTACACCACCGACACCGCCGGTGCCAGCAACCCCTTCACCACGGTGGAACGCAAGGATGTGGGGATCACTCTCAAGGTCACGCCGCATATCAATGAGGGCAACTTCCTGCGCCTGAATGTCGAGCAGGAAAGCTCTGAACTGGCCGCCGCGCCGCCGGGCATCAACACCAGCGACGTGATCACCAACAAGCGCTCGGTCAAGAGCACCATCCTGGCCAACGACGGGCAGATCATCGTCCTCGGCGGGCTGATCAAGGACAACGTCAAGGTCCAGGTCAGCAAGGTGCCGCTGCTGGGGGACATTCCCTGGGTCGGCCGTCTGTTCAGCAGCAGCAAGGAAGTCAACGAGAAGACCAACCTGATGGTGTTCCTGCGTCCAACCCTGCTGCGCAACGCCGCCAGCACCGAGCAGATGAGCCAGCACAAGTACAACAACATGCGCTCGCTGCGCAGCCCGGACGGCAAGACCGGCGGCCAGTTGCCTGCTGACGCCAACCGCCTGTTCGACGCCAACCGCCAGGGCGATGCGGGCCTGATCGACATGCGCGCCCCCGGCGCCCAGCGGCAACCATGATCGCCACTGCCGAAGACGCGCGTCTGGCCTTTGCCTACGCGCGCCGCCACGGTGTGGTGCTGGACCATCAGCCGGACGGCGCGGTGCTGTATTGCCGCGCCAGTACGCCGTTGTCGGTGGTGGCCGAAGTGCGCCGCTTCAACGGTGCGCTGCTGCGCAGCGAGGTGCTGGACGACGAGGCCTTCGCCCAGCGCCTCGCCGCTCACTACCGCGACGGGCAGAACGGCGCCAAGCAGGTGGCCGACGGCCTGGGCGAACAGTTCGACGAAGAGTTCGATCTCAACAGCCTGGCCGAGCAACTGCCCAAGACCACCGACCTGCTGGAACAGGAAGATGACGCGCCGATCATCCGCCTGATCAACGCGATCCTCAGCGAGGCGGTCAAGAGCAAGGCCTCCGACGTGCACCTGGAAGCCTTCGAAGAACACCTGTCGGTGCGCCTGCGGGTCGACGGCCTGCTGCGTGAAGTGCTGCGCCCGCGCCGCGAACTGGCGACCCTGCTGGTGTCGCGGATCAAGGTCATGGCCAAGCTGGACATCGCCGAGAAGCGCATCCCTCAGGACGGCCGGATCGCCTTGCGCATCGCCGGCCACGAGGTGGATGTGCGGGTCTCTACCCTGCCCTCCAGTCATGGCGAACGGGTGGTGATGCGCCTCCTGGACAAACAGGCCGGGCGCCTCAATCTGAGCCACCTGGGGATGAACGAGACGGTGCGCCAGCGCCTGGAAATCGCCCTGCACAAACCCCACGGCATTCTCCTGGTCACCGGCCCCACCGGCTCCGGCAAGACCACCACGCTGTATGCCGGGCTGGCCAGCCTCAACAGCCTGGAGCGCAACATCCTGACCATCGAGGACCCGGTGGAGTATCACCTCACCGGGATCGGCCAGACTCAGGTCAACGCCAAGGTCGACATGACTTTCGCCCGGGGCTTGCGGGCCATCCTGCGTCAGGACCCGGACGTGGTGATGGTGGGCGAGATCCGCGACCGCGAAACCGCGGAAATTGCCGTGCAGGCTTCCCTCACCGGACACCTGGTGCTCTCGACCCTGCACACCAACAGCGCCATCGGCGCGGTGACCCGGTTGGTGGACATGGGCATCGAACCCTTCCTGCTCTGCACCTCGCTGCTGGGGGTATTGTCCCAGCGCCTGGTGCGCCTGCTGTGCCCGGAGTGCAAGGAGCCCCACAGCGCCGATGCCGCCGCCTGCGAACGCCTGGGGCTGAGCGCCGACGCAGCGCCGCAGTTGTACCGACCCAAAGGCTGCAGCGCCTGCCAGCACTCGGGGTATCGCGGGCGCCGGGGCATCTATGAACTGGTGCTGTTCGACGACACCTTGCGCCAGCTGATCCACACCGGCGCCGGCGAGTACGAACTGCTGGAGCATGCACGCAAGCACAGCGCCAGCCTGTTCGACGACGGCCAGGCCATGGTGTTGCAAGGGCAGACCAGCCTGGAAGAACTGCTACGCGTGACCCAGAGGGACTGATCATGGCCGCTTACGAATACCTGGCCATGTGCGCCGCCGGCAAAAAATCCACCGGCGTGGTGGAAGCCGACAGCCCGCGCCATGCCCGGCAACTGTTGCGCGAGCGCCAGCTGGTGATCCTCAAGGTCAGCGTCGCGCAGAGCAAGCGCGTGCTTGGCAAAGGCTTGCTGCAGGTGTCCGGCGGCGGCTTGAGCAGCGCCGAACTGGCCTTGCTCACCCGCCAGTTGTCGACCCTGGTCCAAGCCGCCCTGCCCCTGGAGGAGGTGCTGGCCGCGGTCGCCGCGCAGTGCGAGAAACAGCGGATCAAGAGCATGCTCCTGGCCATCCGCTCCCGGGTCCTGGAGGGCTATAGCCTGGCGGTGGCCCTGGCGGCCTACCCGCGGGCCTTCCCGGATCTGTACCGGGCCACGGTGGCCGCCGGCGAACGCTCCGGACACCTGGGTCAGGTGCTGATGAACCTGGCCGACTACACCGAGGCCCAGCAAGCGGCCCGTCAGCAGATCCAGCTGGCCATGCTCTACCCGAGCATCCTGATGCTGGCGGCCGTCAGCATCGTCGGCTTCCTGCTGGGCTTCGTGGTGCCCGATGTGGTCAAGGTGTTTATCGACAGTGGCCAGGAACTGCCGCTGCTGACCCGCGGCCTGATCGCCAGCAGCGCCCTCCTGCAGGACTATGGCCTGCTCATGCTGCTGGTGATAGCGGCCCTGGTCCTGGCCGCCCGCGGCGCCGTCCGCAACCCGGCCACCCGCGAGCGCTGGCATGCCCTGGTACTGCAACTGCCGCTGCTGGGCCGGCTGATCCGGGCCAGCAACTGCACGCGTTTTGTCAGCACCCTGGCGATTCTCGGACGCAGTGGCGTGCCACTGCTGGACGCCCTGTCCATCGCCAGCGAAGTGGTGGCCAATCAGAAAATTCGTACCGGTCTGAAAGACATTGTCCGGGGGGTACGCGAAGGTATCAGCCTGACCCGGGCCCTGGAACTCAACGGCAGTTTCCCACCGATGATGCTCTACATGATCGCCAGCGGTGAACGCTCCGGCGAGCTGGACAGCATGCTCGAACGCGCCGCCAAGCAGCAGGAAGAACAACTGGCCAACCGCATTGCCTTGCTGGTGGGCCTGTTCGAACCGGCCATGCTGGTGTTCATGGGCGCCTCGGTGCTGATCATCGTGCTGGCGATCCTGATGCCGATCCTCAGCCTGAACCAATTGATTACCTGAATGCGGAACCCCCTACGTGCAGACTCAGAACAAACAACGCGGTTTTACCCTGATTGAAATCATGGTGGTGGTGGTCATTCTCGGGGTCCTCGCGGCCCTGGTGGTGCCCCAGATCATGAGCCGTCCCGACCAGGCCAAGGGCGCCGCCGCCCAGAGCGATATCAAGGCCATTGCCATGGCCCTGGACATCTACAAGCTCGACAACCACCAGTACCCCAGCAGCCAGCAAGGGCTCGAAGCTCTGGTCAGCAAGCCCAGCGGCAACCCGCCGGCACGCAACTGGAACCCCGACGGTTACCTCAAGCGCCTGCCTATCGATCCCTGGGGCAATGCCTATCAATACCGCGTGCCAGGCGCCCGCGGCACGGGCTATGACCTGTTCTCCTTTGGCGCCGACGGCAAGCTCGGCGGTGACGGCCTGAACGCCGAGATCGGCAACTGGGACCGCTGAGCGGTGCAACGCTCCCACGCCAAGGGCTTCACTCTGGTCGAAGTACTGGTGGTGGTGCTGATCATCGCCCTGTCCGCGGGCATGATCGGCCTGATCAACCCCGACTCCGCCAGCCGTCAGGCGCGCCGTGAAGGCGATCGCCTGCTGGCGCTGCTGCAACTGCTGCGCCAGCAGGCGGTGTTGAGCAACAGCGACTACGGCCTGCGCATCGAACCCGACGCCTACTCCGTACTGCGCCTGGATGAACAGGGGCAGTGGCTGGCCGACCGCGACTGGCGGGCCCAGAGCCTGCCCGACAACCTGCGCCTGCGCCTTGAGGTTGCCGAAGCCGGCCCGGCCCTGGGCCAAGCGGTTAGTCACAGCGCCCTGCCCCAACTGCTGGTGCTGTCCAGCGATGAAACCAGTGCCTTCACCCTGTGGATCGAGCACCGCAACACTCCGTTGCTGACCCTGTCCAGCGACGGCATACAGGAGCCTCGACTTGAAACCTCGAACTGAGCAGGGTTTTACCTTGCTGGAAGTCATGGTGGCGCTGGCGATTTTCGCCACGGTGTCGATTGCGCTGTTCAGTGCTATTCAGCATGTGGCCATCAACAGCGGCAATCTGGCCGAACGCACCCAAGCCACTTGGATTGCCGACAACTACCTGAATGAACTGCGCAGCGGCATGCAGCCGCGCACCCTTGGGCGCCAGCAACGGCAGGTCGAGTTTGGCGGGCGCAACTGGTGGCTGTTCAGCGAGATCGAAGCGGCCCCGGACTCGCGGTTGCTCAAGGTCAACCTGCGGGTCTCGGCCGAGCAGGACCCGCAACGGGCCCGGCAATACAGCCGCGCGCAACTGCTGGGTTACATCGAGGCCAACCCATGAACCAGCGCGGCTTCACCTTGCTGGAAGTGGTGGTGGCCATCGCCATCTTCAGCCTCCTGGGGTTGGCGACCTATCAGTTGCTGGATCGGGTGATGCGCAGCGACCAGCGCATCCAGAACCAGGAACAGCAGTTGCGCCACCTGCAACGGGCCCTGAGTCTGCTGGAGCGTGATCTGGTGCAAGTGCAGCGTCACGCCCTCAAGGACGACCACAGCCATAGCCAGGCGCTGATCAGCCAGCATCAGGGGCTGCGCCTGCTGCGCGGCGGCTGGCGCAACCCCCTGGACGCTCCGCGCAGCGATCTGTTGCAGGTCAATCATCGCTTGAGCGACGGCGCGTGGATTCGCGAAACCCAGGGCCTGGAACGAGACAGCCTCAGCCAGGTGCAACCCTTGCTCAGTGGGGTCGAGCTGATCCACTTGCGCTTCATCGACGCCCTGGGCCAGCCCCATGACAGCTGGCCCATCGGCAGCGAGGCCCTGAGCCTGCCGGCCGCCGTGGACATTGAGCTGAGCGCGCCCGGCTTCCCGCATATCCGCCGGGTCATTCTGCTGCCCGGCGGCGCCGAAGTGGACGAGGACGCACCCCGTGAATAAGCCTCGTGCACAGCGCGGCGTTGCCTTGCTCAGCGTGTTGCTGATCACCGCGCTGGTGACCCTGGTGGTGAGCAATATGCTCGCCCGCCAGCGACTCAGCCTCGCCAGCAGCAGCCACCTGGTGCAACACCAGCAGCTCTGGCAACTGGCCCTGAGTGGCGAAAGCTGGGCCCGTAGCCAGTTGCAGGAAGATGCCCGCAGCGAAGGCGGCCTGCTGGTGACCCATCTGGGCCAGCATTGGGCCCGACCGGCCCCGGCGTTCCCGATCGAGGGTGGCAGGATTGCGATCCAGATCGTCGATCTGGGCGCGCGCCTCAACCTCAACAGCGCGCTGGTGCAGGACGATGTCATCCCCCGTGCCCGCTACCAGCGGCTGCTGGCCCTGGCCCAGATCAAGCCCCACGACCCGGCGGCGCTGTCGCGCCCTCTTGATCGCCTGGGCCGCCCATTGCCCCTGAGCGACATCAGCGAGCTGCGACAATTGCCGGAAGTCGACCGTGACACCCTGCAACGCCTGTCGCCACTGGTCGCGGCCTATGAACAAGCCCACATCAACCTCAATACCGCCAGCGCCCTGGTGCTGGCCAGCATCGAAGGCATCGACCTGCCGACCGCCCAGACCCTGGCCCAATCGCGCCCGAGCAAGGGCTATCCCACGGTCGCCGCGTTCCTCGCCAACCCCATGCTCCAGGGCCGGGACATTACCCCTCGCGGGCTGAGCGTCAACAGTCGCCAGTTCCGCGCCACCATCGACGTTGAACTGCATGGCCGACGCCTGCGCCTGGTCAGCGACCTGCGCGTCATGAACGCTGAACAGGTCCGGGTGCAACAGCGCACGCTGCTCCCCGGACCGTCCAACGCCCATCTGCTTACCGAGTAACCATTGATGAGCCATTGGCTTTACCTTTCGCCCCATACCACCGGCGACACACCGTGGCGTTGCCACTGGTGGTCAGCCGGCAGCACGCCCCAGCAAGGCAGCCTGGAACAGGCCGCCGAACACCTTCGCGAGCATGGATTTGTCCTGCTGCTGCCGATGGAAATGGCCAGTTTTCATCAAGTCAGCGTCCCGGCCCGCAGCGGTCGCTGGTTGCGCCAGGCGCTGCACAGTGCCCTGGAAGAACACTTGATCGACGACGTCGAGCACTTGCACATGGCCCATGGCCCGTTGCGCGAGCGACGTCACTGCTCGGTGCTGGTCATCAATCGCGAGCGCCTGCAGCGGTGCCTCAAGCGCCTGGCCGAACACGGACTGCAACCGTCGCGCATGCACATCGATGCCGACTGTCTGCCCCAGGACCGGCCACGAGCCCTGGCCTGGGACGGCCGCTGGCTGTTGGGCGGCAGCGCCCCACTGCGCCTGACCCTCAGCGACCAGGAGCTCGGTGACCTGAATCGGTTGGTGCCGGACGGGCTGCTCTGGCAAGGCGCCCAGGCCCCAGGCATCGACGGCCTGGAACCGCAGCACTGGCAGGCCGAGGAGCAGCCTTGGCAAGTGCTCAGCCAGGGCAGCCTGCAGGCAATCGACCTGTGCCAGGGCCAATTCCAGCGCCGCACCCGCAAAGCGAGGCCCTGGCGCCTGGCGCTACTGGTGCTGGCGATTGCCGGCGGCGCCCATCTGCTGCAGAACATCGGGCACCGGCTGTACCTGGAGCAACGCAGCGATCAGTTGCACGCCGCCAGCCAGAGTCTGTGGCAAGAACGCTTTGCCGATGAACCGGTTACCGCCGATCTGGCGCGTCAGGTGCGGCTCAAGCAACGCCAACAGGTGCAGGAAACACCGGGCGTAGCCCTGCGTCTGTCGCAACTGGCGGAGCAATGGGTCGCCAGTGGCGGCGCGCTGTCGATGATCCAGCGTCTGGATTACCAGGCCGAGGAAGGCTGGAGCCTGCAAGTGAGCGCCCCGGCCTTTGCCGATCTGCAAATGCTGCGCGAGGGCCTGATCAACCAGGGCCTGAGCGTCAGCACCGACTCATCCGTGCGGGACGCTCAAGGCGTCTCCGCGCGCTTTCAAATCAAGGAGTAAGACGTGAATCCATCCAGCGCCACGACTCCGACCAGGACCGCCCTGGCGAACCCACTCCGACAACGCTGGCAGCGTCTGGCAAAGCGCGAACAACGGGCAGTACAAGCCCTGGTGGTCTTCGCTGGCCTGACCAGTCTCTATCTACTCTGGCAACCGCAACAACAGGCTCTGGCCCTGGCCGAGCAACGCTATACCGAGGAAACGCAATTGCTTTTAGATCTACAACGGCTGCCCGTCAGCACCTCCGCACTTCGTGGCCCAGTCATTTCCGGTGATGCCCTGCCGGGCATGCTGGCACGCTCCAGCAGCCAGGCCGGGCTCAACCTGGAACGCATGGACCAGGAGGATGAAGGACGGGTCAACCTCAGTCTGGAGGGGCCTCTCAACGGCCTGATCACCTGGATCGACCAGTTGGAGCAGCAGCAAGTCGCCGTGCTGTCGTTCTCCATCGAGGTCAACAAGGACGCCATGGCCAGCGCACGCTTGCAGCTGCACAGCCCTTGAAACCTTGTCACGCTTGAAACCTGGACAACAAAAAGCCCGCCGAAGCGGGCTTTTTTTATTGGCTCAACAACCGGATTCAGTCATCGCGGCCCATGATGCCGAACAGCTGCAGCAGGCTGACGAACAGGTTGTAGATCGATACATACAGGCTGATGGTGGCCATGATGTAGTTACGTTCGCCGCCATGGATGATGGCGCTGGTCTGGAACAGGATGCACACCGAGGAGAACAGCACGAAACCGGCGCTGATCGCCAACTGCAGACCGCTGATCTGGAAGAACAGGCTGGCCAGCACGGCGCCCATCAACACGAAGAAACCAGCGGTGATGAAACCACCGAGGAAGCTCATGTCCTTGCGGGTGATCAGCACGTAGGCCGACAGACCGCCAAACACCAGCGCCGTCATGGCGAAGGCCGAACTGACCACTTCAGCGCCGCCCTGCATACCCAGGTAACGGTTGAGGATCGGGCCGAGCAAAAAGCCCATGAAACCGGTCAGGGCGAAAGCCGAGACCAGGCCCCAGGCCGAGTCACGGAGTTTGTTGGTGAGGAAGAACAGACCGTAGAAGCCGATCAGCACCACGAAGATGTTCGGGTAGCCGACGCGCATCTGCTGCGCCACATAAGCCATGACACCACTGAACGCGAGGGTCAGAGCCAGCAAGCCATAAGTGTTGCGCAGGACGCGGCTAACCTCTAGCTGCTCGGCCTGCACGCCGTTGTTAACTGCGTAATCCTGTTCGCGCATGGCGACACTCCTGTTGGGGGAAACATTTAGTGGCAAGGATGATAACAGAGGCTCTGTAACTCGCGATGCAGAGAGTTTGACAGTGTGTTTCATTCGGGTATTATGGCGCCCGCAATGCGATCTGGAGGTGTGGCCGAGTGGTTTAAGGCAGCGGTCTTGAAAACCGCCGACTGTAACAGGTCCTAGAGTTCGAATCTCTACGCCTCCGCCAAATCTCAACGAGAAAGCCCTGATTTTTCAGGGCTTTTCTGTGTCTGGCGTTTGGCATTCCTGGCGCAGTGATGCATGGCGTTTCCGCATCTTTTCGCTGATTTCCGCAACTCAACACCCTTCTAAGGCGTTCTGCCTGACATCATTGTGTAAAAATTCAGCAGCAATATTCCGCATACAAAGCGTGCTTTTTTTCCGGCTGCCACCTAAGGCAGCTTTTTTTGCCCGCAGGTTTTGGGAGCCGCTTTGCCAGATTGACCAATTGGACCTCAGCCTTTTGCAGTGCTGTAGCGGCAGCAGACAACCAGACCTGCTTCAGAGGCCGCAGGTCGGTTTCAATCTGAGCTTTTTGACACCACTGGTAATGGTCATGCCAGGCGCCCAATGCCGACTGCAATTCCTTGAGAGCCCTGGCTGACTTTTTTGACAGTGGAGACAGTTCGGGGAAGGCCTCCGTCAGATAACGGGTCCGCTTGACCAGTATTCTCAGCTCGTGGCGATCATATTGGGAGTCATCCACGGCAGCATGCAATCGGTCGATCTGCTTGCGAAGCGCCGTCTTAATTTGCGTCTCAATACCTTTCAATTCGCCATTGGCTTCAATCAAGCGAAAGCTTGATGGCCATTTATCCAGCCGAACCAAGAGGCTCTTGATGGACTGCCCATTGAGAATGCTTTCGTAGCTTGAATCCAATCGAGACGCCCTGGTTTGCGCCAGCCCGGCAAACCCCCTCTCCTGAAGCTCCAGGATCATCACTTCCAGATCCCGGGCCGGGGTCATTTCTCTGCCGACCTCTGCCGCCGCGTCGTTTAACGCAGCCACTTCATTCAATAAACGAAATGGCTTCAGCAGGCTTCTAATCTTCCTGACGGCTATTCTGAGATCGTGCAAAGCCTCATTGTCGGTACGACACTCCAGGCGTGCCTGCGCGTGATAAAGCGCAACTTGGAGGGTCAATATCTCGGCCACAAACTTGTTCACAAATGACATTCAGAGCAGCCTCGTCGAGAGATTGCTGGGTTAGATCAAGCAACGACCTTAAGCACGTCCTTCATGTGCGAACGACAACGAGATAGGCCAAGTGCAACGAACATTTACCTTAGCCTACTATTTGATTTCATTTTCATGACGGGTCGCTTGCGCCCCATAACTGCCACAAGCCCAGTGCGCTGTCTTTCTCCTATGCCGGTCCTTGCAGGTGTCGGTATCCAGCCGCTTGAATGAAATCAGCCAAGTGCCAAATCTCTCCATTCGCAGCCCATAAACCATCTTTGACTTCATCAAGGATGATAGAAGTCATGATGATCCGTTGATCGCCGGCTGCTCGCGCCTGGCTGACAGCCTGATGCAAACGCTTCACATAGTCGCTTCGCATCGCCTCATTCAACACGCCGTCAGGAACCTTGACCTGCACGATGCAGGGAATGGCCTGAGCGCTGATATCCATCGCGCCGCATGTCCAGGCGCCTGCAGACACTTCATCAATGAGCGTCCAACACAGCCCCTGTTGACGAGGATCATCGCCGATTTGTTCGACTGCCACGGCCACTTTCGTAACCTCTTCGCAAAGCCGTGCCCGTTGCTCGGGAGAAAAAGAACCTTGGGGCACTTTGATCAGAATATTTGGCATACCGGTTAACGCTCGATGAAATGGAGGCGTCATTAAGCCTGTCATGCAACACTGCAACCAGAGACCGATTTGACATCTTTCATGCATAATCAGCCAATGAACGACTTCACGATTTTGGTCGCCAATGGCGCCTTCGCCTCCAGTGTCGCCCTGACTCTGGACATCCTTTCGACAGCAGCCGTAATCGCTCAGCGACAAGGCACTGCCGTACCACGCTGGGAGATCTGCGGGGTGGACACCGATTGCGTGACACTCGGCCACGGCATGCAAATTGCCGTTCAGCCATTGACCACTCGATTCGATGACCGCTCTTGCTGGATTATCCCCGGCATCGGAGTCGCCGATGCCCTTTCACTCGAACACCGATTAAAACAGGCGGATATTGCGCTGTTGATTCCGGCACTACTCTCCCACGTGCAATCAGGGGGCGACGTAGCCGCATCCTGTTCTGGGGTATTCGTCCTGCAGGCTGCGAACCTGCTCGCCGGGCACTGTGTGACCACTTCCTGGTGGCTGGCCCCCTTGCTCCGGCAGTGGGCACCTGAGTGCCAGGTAGATGCCGATCGCATGGTCATCATCGACCCGCCGTTGATCACTGCGGGCGCAGCACTGGGTCATAGTGATCTGATGTTGCATCTTCTGCGAAGCCGCTTCTCACCTGCTTTGGCGGATGCCGTTGCAAGGGCGCTACTGATAGATGGCAGGCAACTACAATCGCCTTTCATGGTTCCGGCAATGATGGCTCAGGGGAACGAATTGATCGCACAGTTGACGGCCCATATTGAAGACTCGCTACCAGCGACTATCAGTGTCGGTGCACTCGCCTCCAGCTTTGGTTTGTCAGAACGGACCTTGTCTCGACACGTCCACAAGGCAACCGGTTATAGCCCGTTACGGCTGATCCAACGCGTCCAGGCCAATAAAGCCCGAGAACTGCTGGCAAACAGTAAATATTCAATCGACACCATTGCCGAACACGTCGGATACAAAGACGCCACCTCCCTGCGGCGACTGATGAAAAAGATGCTGAACGCAACACCACGGCAATTGCGCTAGCGGCCATGGCGAACTGTTTTCAATCCAACTGTCCGATTTGGAGTGCGACTCGAACAGCTCGCTTGTTCATAATCACCAACGAGAGGGCGGGAAATGTTCACGCAATGGCCAAAATCTACCGACTACCAAGCGGTCGCACGAAAAAAAAAGATACGTTAAGTCGCTGGCAAAGATAGTGCCCTTCCCCCAAAAAATTCGTCACTTTTGAAGAGATTCAGCGCAGCTGTCGGCATTTCAGCAGCGCTTTTTTACTGAACTCAATCGTAATTACTATAGAGCGCATAGAAAAACAGGCATTGAGTTCTTCAGCGACTACAATGAAAAAATAGAACACTCACCACTTGTCACGCCTCGGCATTACAGCACTTAAAAACAATCCTTATCCTTCGCTCCTATTAATGGATCATGTATGAAGATTGAAATACTTAAACAAGCAGTTATGGATTCGCGAGACGGGATCACCATCTCCGACAACTGCATTGACGACAATCCGTTGATATTTGTAAACCCTGCTTTTGAGCGGATGACCGGCTACTCATCCGAAGAAATCACCAACATCAACTGTCGATATCTACAAAGAAACGACAGAGATCAACCTGAACTGGAGCTTATTCACGACGCTGTAAAAAAAGGCGAGTACTGCCTTGTAACCTTGCGAAACTACCGCAAGGATGGAACCATGTTTTGGAATGAGTTAAGCATATCGCCAATCCATGATGAGAACGGGACTGTCACTAACTTTATCGGCATCCAAAAAGATGTAACATCGAGGGTGATAATACAGCAGCAACTTCGCGACGAGCATCAGTCTCTCGAGGAAATGAAAATACACTTCGAGCAACTGTCCATAAAATACGGGCTCACGGGAATATACAATCGCCGTTTTTTTGATACACAGTTCGAAATCCAATGGAAAATTGCCTGCCGCAATGGCGACTCATTGACTCTTGCCATGATTGATATTGATCACTTCAAATCCTTCAATGATATTTATGGGCATCAAGCGGGTGATGAAGCGCTCATACGCGTCGCTGACAGTTTGAATAAATCCTTTCAGCGTGGCTCTGACTTTGCAGCCAGGTATGGCGGCGAAGAATTTGTAATCCTGTCCAATGGCATGACCCAAGAGCAAGCCTCTCTGTACGTCAAAACACTATGCCAACGAGTTCGGGATCTAAAAATACCGCACGCCGCCTCCAGCACGGGATACTTAACCATAAGCATCGGTTTTTCAGTTCATACATTTGGTCCGCTACACCCGTCTAACGTATTACTGGCTCAAGCCGATAAAGCGCTCTATGCAGCTAAAAAACGCGGCAGAGACCAATCATTTAGTCTCTAGGCTCTGTAGCAAAAACTGGCATTTGCATCACCCGCCTGTCGATAACCCATCGAAACGCCTGGACGCGCTTCCTTCATTTGTCCAGATTCAGTAGTTCCTGCATCCGTGAGCCAATGATTCCTCGCAACCACGCAGCATGAAACTCCATTTTTTCCAGAGAAGTACCCTCAGCCAATCGATATACGAACTCCTTGTCCCTCGGTCCCTGACACACGACACTCAAATGGCCATCGCGGTCATAACTGGCGAGCACGTAAGGGCAGATGCAAATAATGTCGCTAAATGGCACCTGCACTTCGGTGGGCTTACGACCGCGACGGGTGACAGTGAGGGTCAGCAGTTGCTGGTTTTCGTCGAACGTGAAGGCCAGCACTCTAGGCGCAGAGAAGATCCACGCAAAGACCAGCCCCATGAGCACAACAGAACCACACAGGAACTGGATGAGCAACGACGTTGTGAGGCTAGACCCATCGCTGCTCGGTTCACCTGGCATCGCTTCGAAACCGAGAAGGAGCAGTATCGTCAGCACTAAACCCGGCAACAACCCAAGCACCACAAAGCAGAAACCCAAAATGGCCGCACCCGTGCTTCCAATGGTCAGTAAGTCCGGGCCGCGATGCCAGATAGGTGAGTGGACGGCAGGGTTTTCAGTACTTGGCGCGGCTAGAGGCGTTGCGACAAGCTGAGGTGGGCTTTGACGATGCATCTAGCAGACTCCAGGTTTTGCAGCGCAGACGGTACCACTACAACCAGATGGCCAGGTCCAGGATCATCGGATTTTTTCACTGCGGTTATTGATCGATGCTCTCCCCAGAACCCAGCCCTTTCATATCCCATATGACCGCAGACACGCTATGAATAGCGTCATTCCTCTCTTCAAGGCTCGGGACGCAAGTAGTCAAATCAAGGACCGACTCAAGAAAGTTGTTGAGCACTGCCTTGCTGATAGCAAAATAGTATCTAGACTTCAGGGCGCTTCACCTGCATTGACTGGCAGTTCTAGTTAGGTTGTATGGAACAACATAACGACTGTAAGCATTGGATAGCAGTCAATAGCCAGATCAACTAAACCTCAATCTAAAAGGAATATAGAGATGGGTATTACCGTTACCAACAAATCATCGAAAAAGATTGAAGTCTCGATCAACAAATGGGGCAGCGACGGCGACACCACCTTCTTTGGAGTCGACAGCGGCAAGCAGGAAAGCTGGGACCGATCGGACGACCGTGGCTTTGTGCTGTCCCTGAAAAGAAACGGCACCCAGGCGCCTTACTATGTACAGGCCACGAGCAAGATCGAAGTTGATAGCAGCACCGTGAAAGACCACGGTGAGACTATTCACCCGGTTGCCTAAGGCACTAACAGCAGCCAAGGCTGCCGTCGGCGGCCTTGGCTCAACGTTGATAAGTTGCAACTCCCCTGAGCCCACTTTCGGCCCTCAGTTCGACAGGCCGTACTAATCATCAATTGCTAAGTGAACCTCGACGCGAAACAACCTGGCGCGACCATCCGGCGCCTGCCTTGCTGCGAAGCAAAAAAAACCGGCGAATATTCGCCGGTTTTCATCCCTCGCCGCTGCAGAGGCCTTGAGCGCCCCCTGCCCCACCTTCGTATCAATGCGGCGCGTTCAGGGTCAGGCGCATCTGGCGGTTCACATCCTTGTACAGCAGGTAGCGGAAGCGACCCGGGCCACCGGAGTAGCAGGCCTGCGGGCAGAACGCGCGCAGCCACATGAAGTCGCCGGCCTCAACCTCGACCCAATCCTGGTTCAAGCGATACACCGCCTTGCCTTCCAGAACATACAGGCCGTGCTCCATGACGTGGGTTTCGGCAAAGGGAATAACACCGCCCGGCTCGAAGTTGACGATGTTGACGTGCATGTCGTGACGCATGTCGCTCATGTCGACGAAACGGGTGGTGCTCCAGCGGCCTTCGGTGTCAGGCATCACCCGCGGCTCGATGTCCTGCTCGTTGGTGACGAACGCGTCCGGGTAAGGCACGCCGTCGACTTTCTGGTAGTGCTTGCGGATCCAGTGGAAACGCGCTTCGGTGCCGCTGGTATTGCGCAGCTTCCAGTCGGCGCCCGGTGGGATAAAGGCATAGCCGCCGGGCTTGAGGACGTGCACCTGGCCTTGCAGGGTCAGGTTGACTTCGCCTTCGACGACAAACAGCACGGCTTCGGCGTTGGGGTCCTGCTCGGGCTTGTCGCTGCCGCCGTTGGCGCCCACTTCCACGATGTACTGGGAAAAGGTTTCGGCGAAACCCGACAGCGGACGGGCGATGACCCACATGCGCATGTTGTCCCAGTGCGGCAGGTGGCTGGTGACGATGTCACGCATCACGCCCTTGGGGATCACCGCATAGGCTTCGGTGAACATGGCGCGGTCGGTGAGCATTTCGGTCTGCGCCGGGTGCCCGCCGTGGGGTGCGTAATAAGTGGTTTTGGACATGGAGACTCTCCTCATTGTTGTTTTGCTGCCCCGCGCAGCAGCGCCGCCGGGGTGAACAAATCTGCGGAGCGACGCGTCAGGCAATGCTGCGGATCGCTGCTGACCATCACGATATCCAGCGTCGCTTTCATGCACAAATTAAATACCGAACTACGGCACATTCATTTATCGAATGCCAAGCGGATTCAGCCACGGGTGTCCTGGGCCAGCACCCGTGACAATACCCGCGCCAGCTCCTTGACCATGGGATCGGCAGCCGGACGGTGCAGCAGCGCCACCTCGAACACATCCACCGATGGCAGCCCGATGCTTTTGGCCAGCACCTCATGCCCCGCCGTCACCGCCCGCAGCGGCAGCAGGCCGATGCCCATGCCATCGGCAATGGCCGACTGCAGGCCACTGAGACTGGAGCTGGTGAAACTGATGTGCCAGCGCCGGCCGATGGTTTCCAGGGCATTGATCATTTCATCGCGATACACCCCGCGAGGCGGGAAGGTGACGATGGGCAACGGGTCGAGGTCGATGCAGGGGTTTTTCGCACTGTCCACCCAGCGGGTCTTCTCGGGCCAGCACGCCACGGCCTCACGGCTGTTGCGCAATTGCTTGAGCACCACCAGATCCAGTTCGCCACGGTCATAACTGCCACTCAGGTCGCGGCTCATGCCGCTGGTGACTTCCAACTTGACCTGGGGGTAGCGCCGGTTGAACGCCGCCAGTTGCTCTGTGGTGCGCCCCGCGGCGAAATCGTCCGGTACGCCGATACGCACCGTCAGCGCCACCGTGGCCCCGGACAGTGCCTCGAGCATCTCGTCGTTCAGCGCCAACAGCCGCCGGGCATAGCCCAGCAAGGTCTCGCCGGCATCGGTGGGCAGCACGTCGCGGTTGCCGCGTTCCAGGAGCCGATGCCCGGCCATGTCTTCCAGGCGGCGAATCTTCTGGCTGACGGTGGACTGGGTCGAGTGCAGGCGACTGGCGGCCGTGGTGAAGCTGCCGCAATCGGCCACCGTGACCATGGCGCGCAGCAAGTCGAGGTCGAACAGGCGGCTATTGGGTTTCTCAATATCGCTCATGCAGGTATCTGTTTTCTGAATGCGAGGGTTCTTTCTACCGGTTCTTGCCCAGGGAGACAAATCCATGCGATGGCAGTGGATATGCCATCATGCGCCACCACCGCTCCCCCATCCGAGAAGGACATCAGGATGCAGTTCATCCCGCTAGTCGATGCCGATCCCGCCACTCAGGCCCATGTACGCACGCTGCGCAACCAGGAACAGGTGCGCAAGTACATGTACACCTCCCATGAAATCAGTGAACAGGAACACCAGCGCTGGCTGAGTTCCTTGCAGGGCAATCCGGCCCAGGCAGTGTTTGTCGTCATGGACGAAGGCCAGGCCCTGGGCATCGTTTCGCTGAATGCCATCAATGCCCGACAGAAGACCGCCGACTGGGCGTTCTACCTGGACGCCAAGCAGCAAGGCAAAGGCCTGGGCAGCCTGATCGAGTTCTGGATGCTGGACTACGCCTTCACCGAAGCCGGTCTTGAAAAACTCAACTGCGAGGTGCTGGCCTGCAACCCTGCCGTCATCAACATGCATTTGAAATTCGGTTTCCAACAGGAGGGGTTGCGGCGCCAAAACATTCTCAAGGATGGCCAACGCATGGACGTGGTCCTGCTGGGCATCACCAAAGCGGAGTGGCAGAGCAAACGCCCGACGCTTGAGCCCCTGATCGCCCGCCTCGGCAGATAAGCCGCCAAGGCGCCCGACGGTGCTTGCCACGTATCGGGCGCCCTGTCCTGGACAGGAGCAAGCGGCGGATCAGCCCTTGTTGCGGTTTTTCGCCCCGCCCTGGCGCGCCTTGAAGCGAGGGTTGGATTTGCAGATCACGTAGATCCGCCCGCGACGCTTGACGATCTGGCAGTCGCGGTGACGGTTCTTGGCTTCTTTGAGGGAGGACAGGACTTTCATGGGAGAGGCTCCTTGGGGCGATCTTAAAATGTAATAACATATCTTATTTGCAAACAAGAATAATTATCAACATCAAATCAAGCCCTCCTGGAAAGAAGGTTCAGCTGGCGGCCTAGAGCATTGGCTCTAAAGATCAGCGCAAAGCGGTCGTTATCTTTTATTCACCCCACTCAAGGATGCAGTGACATGGAAATAAACAACCGTCCCCTCCCGCCACTGACCGCCGGCGGCTCCCAGCCCGGCATCAAGCTGCCTGACTCGGGCAAGGTGCTGACCCCTCCGCCCCTGACGGCGGAACAGAAAGAGGCGCTGGAAAAACTCAGAGACAAGGCCAAGGAACAGCCTCAGCCACCGGTCACGGTCACGGCGCCAAAAACCTCATTGATCGACGAAGTGGTCTGATCCGCGCTCCCCGGATGGCCACGGCCGTGCCTTGGCCACAGGCAAAAAACACCGGGCAGGTGACCAAACCTGCCCGGTGCCCGACGACCTGTCGTGTTGCTGCAATCGGCCTCAGCCCAGACTGTTGAGGCACACCACCTTGGGCTGGGTCATTTCCTCATAGGCGAAACGCACCCCCTCGCGGCCCAGGCTGCCGTACTTGAAGCCGCCAAACGGCATGGCATCGAAACGGTAATCGGACGAATCGTTGATCATCACCCCGCCCGCCTCGATCCGCCGCGCGGCGTCCATGGCGGTGCGCAGATCGTTGGTGAAGATCCCCGCATGCAGGCTGTATTCGGGCTGGTTGGCCAGTGCGATGGCCTGATCCAGATCGTCGAACGGCTGCAAGACCACCACTGGCGCAAAGACTTCGTCCTGCCACAGGCGACTGCCATGGTCGACATTCTCCAGCACCGTGGCGGCGTAGCAGGAACCCCGGCGCTGATGCCCGCAGAGCAGCCGCGCGCCCTGCTGTAGCGCTTCATCCACGACCTTCTGCGCGTTCTGTGCCGCCTGCAGGCTGATCATCGGCCCGATATCCGTGCTGTCGGCCAATGGGTCGCCACTGACCTGCTCCCGGGCCAGGCGCACAAAGGCCTCGCGAAACGCCTCATAGATCGAGGCCTGGACCAGCAGGCGCTGGGTGCCGATGCAGTTCTGCCCCGCCGCCCAGAACGCCCCCGACACGCAGCTCTGTACCGTGGCCTGCAGATCACAATCGGCCATGACGATCACCGGGGCATTGCCTCCTAGGTCCATGGCCAGCTTCTTCAGGCCGGCGCTGCGGGCGATCTGCTCACCGGTGACAAAGCCGCCGGTGAAGGAAATCATCCGCACCTCGCGCGCCGCCACCAGGGCCTTGCCCAACTCCGCGCCGCCGGTGGCCAGGGTCACCACCGAAGCCGGCAGCCCGGCATCGCGCAAGTAGTCCACCAGCTTGATCGCCGACAGCGGCGCCAACTCCGACGGTTTGAGAATCACCCCGTTGCCCCCGGCGATGGCCGGGCCCAGCTTGTGCGCCACCAGGTTCAGCGGATCGTTGTAAGGGGTGATCGCCAGAATCAGCCCCAGAGGTTCGCGAGAGAACCAGCCCTGGCGGTTTTCCGAGCCTTCATAGGCATCGAACGGCAGCACCTCGCCGGCATTGCGCTTGGCCTCTTCCGCCGACAGCTTGAGGGTATTGACGCAACGTTTGACCTCCTTCTGCGCCTGCTTCAGGGTCTTGCCCGCTTCGTCGACGATCAGCCGGGCAAAATGCTCGGCGTCGCGCTCGATGTTCAAGGCCGCCCGCTCCAGAATCCTCGCCCGCTGATAACGCGGCAGCGCAGCGCAGTCCTTTACGCCCTCGCGGGCCTGCTGCAACAGGTACGGTACGGCACCGGCCTCAAGGCGTGGCACCGCACCAATGACGCGGCCATCGAAAGGGCTGCAGACGTCAATCGAATCGGCGACCGGCGCCAGGCGTGACAGATTCATGGGCAGGCTCCTAGCGGCTCGAGCGCGACTGGTGGATGTGGATGATGTCCGAGAGCAAGGCAAAGGCGGTCTCGATACGCCCGGCGCCCGGCCCGGACACCGTCACCGCGCCCAGCAGTTCGGTGTTGAACGACACCGCGTTGATCGCCCCGGAAATACCCGCCAGCGGATGGGCCAGCGGCAACAACCGCGGCTCGACGCTGGCCTGCAGCGAACCATCGGCCAGGCGTTGGGCCGAACCGATCAGCTTCCAGCGCGCACCCTCGGCCCGAGCCTGCTCCAGGTCCGCCGCCGTCAGGCCGGAGATGCCCCGGCAGCTGACATCGCTGACGGTCAACTGTGCACCGAGCAGCTCATTGGCCAGGATCACCACCTTCAAGCGCACATCAAAGCCTTCGACATCCGCCGTCGGATCAGCCTCGGCATACCCCAGTGCCTGAGCCTCGGCTACTGCCTCGGCAAAGCCCAGTCCGCCCTCCATGCGGGTCAGGACGAAATTCGAGGTGCCGTTGAGAATGCCCTCGAACCCCAGCAGCTCGCTGCCGGCCAGGGACTGCTGGGCCAGGCGGATCACCGGAGTGCCGCTCATCACCGCGCCTTCGTACTCGAACGCCGCCTGATTACGCTGGGCCAAAGCCTTGAGCTCGGCGCCGTGCAAGGCAATCGGCCCCTTGTTGGTAGTCACCACATGCTTGCCCTGCTCCAGGGCCCAGCGGCAGAAAGTCGTGGCCGGCTCGCCGTCCACCGGATTGGTGAAGGTGGCCTCGGCAATGATGTCGGCGCCAGAGTCCTTGATCACCTGCTCGTTGAGCGCCTCCACCTGGCCGCCCGGCAGTTGCGCCAAAGCGCCTTTGGTCGCTGGCAGCTGACTCAGCAGGCCGGCGTCCAGCCCCTGCGGAGCAACGATAGAGCCGAGGAACAGATCGCTGATGCCGACGATTTTCAAACTGAAACCCAGCTGTTTTTTCCATGCCTGATTGCGCTCGGCAATCAATTGCGCCAGGGCCCGATTGACCCCGCCGAAGCCCACCAGGGCAATGTTGTATTCAGTCATTTTTGTTGTGTTCCATCCGGGTTGAGAAGCTGATGGACACAAGGTTAGGGGGCTGGCCCGGGCAGTGAAATATGCCGTTTTGCTGTATTTGCTGAGCATTTTGCCCAGCGCCCGTGACAGCTGCCGAAGGCTGCGCTCACAGGCGCTGGCTACGCAAAACCCGCAACCAAGGCTGCCCCTGTAGCCGCTGCCGAAGGCTGCGATCGGCTCCGCAGGAGACGCCAAACCTGGCGGTGCGGCCCATCAGGACAACACACAGGGTTCCATTCATCGCAACATGCTGATTGACGGCGCAGGAAGGCCCTTCGGCCCTTTTCGCAGCCTCGCCAAAGGCTCGGCAGCGGCTACAGGGATTGCTGGGGCTATAGATCGTGTAGCCGCTGCCGAAGGCTGCGAACGGGCCTTGGGCCCGCAGCGCCCCCACCAACGCTGAAGCCCCTTCGGGCCTTTTCGCAGGCTGCGCCAGCGGCTACAGGAGGCCAGAAGATCCGGCTCTGCGCTCAGGCCACAGAGGACAAAACAAAGGACGTCACGGTGTTTTCCACCCCGGGCAAGGCGGCGATGTCATTCCACACCCGGTGCACCCGCTCCGCACTGGCGGCGCTGACCCGCACCAGTACATCGAACTCGCCGCTGAGCACTTCGCACTGGACGATCTCCGGCATCGCCCGCAAGGCCTGCAATACCTCGGCGCCGCGCATGCGGTCGTAGCGGTAGACGAAGATCAGCGCATTGATCCGGGTCTCCGCCCCGCGCCCCTCGCCCAGGCGAATGGTGTAGCCCTGGATCGCGCCGTCGCGCTCCAGGCGTTCGATGCGCTGGCGCACGGCATTGCGCGACAGGTTGACCTTGGCCGCCAGCTCGGCGTGGGCGGCCCGGGCATTGAGGGTCAGTTCGGCCAGGATGCGCTCGTCCAGAGGATCAAGAATCCGCTTCATGGGCTCACCTTGCAACGGCCCATCACCAGGACTCCAGGCAGTGCAGCAGCGCGCCAAAGTCATCCGCGGCCAGCCTCTGCCACTGCAGCGTCGAAGGCGGTGCCACCGGCTCCTGCGGTAAGCCGGGGATGCCCAGCGAGCTCAGCAGGCGCGCCGACTTGGCCGGTGCAATCTCCCCCAGGGTGACCATCGGTGCCACCAGGCTGCGGCGGTACAGGCGCGCCGCCAGGACGCCGGTGGCGGCATGGGGATCAATGACGTAGCCGGTGTCCCGGTACAGGCTGACGATCTCCTTGCCGGTCTCTTCATCACTGACCGAATAGGAGTCGATGATCATCCGCGCCTGCAGCCAGGCCTCGTTGTCCAGGGTCATCTCGCCGCTGTCCTCGAAGCCCTGCATCAGCGCCGCCACCGCCTGCGGGTCCTGGCCATACAGTTCCCAGACCAGGCGCTCCAGGTTGGCGAACAGCGACAGGTCCATGGCCGGCGACAGGCTCTGGCTAGCCTGCCCCCGAGAATACTGGTTCTTCAGGAACAGTTGGTGCAGGGCGTCATTGCGGTTGGTGGCCACGATCATCTGGGTGATGGGCAGGCCCATTTTCTGCACGATGTAGCCGGCATAGACCTCGGCGAAACTGGCCGCCGGTACGCTGAAGCCGATGGGCCGCTGGCCCCCGCCCAGTTGCAGCACGGCATGGAAATACAGCACCAGCTGGGCCATGACCCCGACCCAGTTGCTGGAGTTGAAGCCGATCACCTCGTGCTCGGCCAACGGCCACTGGCGCAGCAAGCGGCTGACCAGGGTCTGGCAATCATCGAAGCTGCCCTCCACAGCGAAGCGCCACAGGCCCGGGTGGTGCGCCGCCTGCAACTGCCGCCCCTGCTGTTCCGGCACGCCGTGCTGCGGATAGAACACCAGCACTCGCGTCTGCGGGCAGTCCTTGAAGGCCTCGATGGCCGCCAGCCCGGTGTCGCCATTGGTGGCCCCCACCAGCACCCCACGCCGCTGCCGGCGCTGGAGAAAGTAGCCCACCAGTTGAGCCTGCAGGCGTGCGGCAAAGTCCTTGGCCGAACCGCTGGGGCCATGAAACAGCTCCAGCAGCCATTCGTTGCGATCGATCTGGCGCAGCGGCGCCACCGCGCGATGGCCAAAACCGCTGTAGGCCTGGCCAAGCAGATGCTTGAAGTCGGCCTCGGGCAGGCTGTCGCCGACAAAGGGACTGAGCACGCGAAAGGCCAGTTCGGGGTAATCCAGGGTCGACCAGTTGGCGATTTCCTGGGGGCTGAAACTCGGCAGTTGCTGCGGCACATAAAGCCCGCCATCGGCAGCCACGCCGGACAGGACCACGGTTGCAAAATCCACCTGCTCGGTGGCACTGCGGGTACTCACATAACGCATGCTTGGCTCCGGCCAGTCATTTGTAGCGATGGGCCTGCTCCACCAGCCAGGTGGAAAACTTCAGCGCATCGGGGTGTTGCTCGGCGTCAGCGCCGCGCACCAGATAAAAGGATTCGCTGGCCTCGATACGCTGCTCGAAGGGCTCCACCAGACGCCCGTCGGCCAGCATTTCAGCAACCATCGAGGAACGGGCCAGGGCCACGCCCTGGCCCAGTTCGGCCATGCGCAGGGTCGAGATCAGGGTGTCGAACTGCATGCCCCGGGACGAGTCCACGCCACTGGCGCCAGCGCGCTTGAGCCAGTAGCCCCAGCCCTCCTCATAGCCCAGTACATGCAGCAGTTGATGCCGGGCCAGATCGTCCGGCACCTGCAGCGGCAAGCGCGCCAGCAAGGCCGGGGCGCAGACCGGGAACAGGCTGTCCCAGGTCAGGCGCTGGGCCACCAGCCCCGGCCAATGACCTCGGCCCCAGCGGATCTCCATGTCGTCCTCGCCGTCCAGTTCCTTGACCCAGATATTGCTGATGTAGCGCAGGTCCACCTGGGGCTGGGCCTGCTGGAAGGTCACCAGCTTGGGCGCCAGCCAGTGGACGAAGAACGCCAGGCTGCCGCGCACCTTGATCGGCCGGTGCTGGTGCTGGCCGAAGATCTCGTTGGTGCCCACCGCCAGCCGGGTAATGGCGTCCTGCACCACCGGCAGGTAGGAGCGCCCTTCCTCGGTCAGGTCCAGGCCCCGGGGCAGGCGCTTGAACAGCGCCACCCCGAGGTGGCTTTCCAGTTGGCGGATCTGCTGGCTCACCGCACCCTGGGTGAGGAACAGTTCCTCGGCGGCGTGGGTGAAGTTCAGGCAGCGGGCGGACACTTCGAAGGCGCGCAGCCAGTTCAGCGGGGGCAAGCTTTTCTGCTTCATGGCCTGACTCTCATGGACACCCTGGAGACCGCTCCCGTTCTTCAGCCCTGAAGGGCATCGGACGAGCGTGCCAGAGGTGCCAGGGCCAGGCGCCGCTGGCGGCTACTGCGGGTAATGTAATACACGAAGTAGCACCAGGCGATGAAGGGCACACCGAAGTACAGGGCCACCCGCTGCTCGGGATCGAAGCCGATGCCGACACAGGCCAGGGCGCAGCAGAACAAGGCCCCCAGCGGCACCCAGGGGTAGCCGCGGACACGGAACTTGAGCTCGCGCACATCACCGCCATTGGCCACGTAGTGACGGCGGAAGGCGATCTGGCTGGCGGCGATGCTCATCCACACCACCACCACCGCCAGCCCGGAAATCGACACCAGGGCCAGGTAGATGGTGTCCGGGGCGAACACACTGCTGAGCAACGAGGCCGCACCGCCGGCCATGCTCACGATGATCGCGTTGAGCGGCGTGCCCATGCGGGTCAGGGCCGAGAACTGCTTGGGCAGGTGGCCCTGGTCGCTCAGGGTCCAGAGCATCCGCGAGGCGGCGTACAGCCCGGAGTTGGCGGCGGACAGCAGCGCGCTGATGATCACGAAGTTCATGATGTCCGCCGAGTACGGAATGCCGATGTAGGTGAACACCGTGACGAACGGGCTTTCCACCAAACCGGCCTGCTCCCGGGGCAACAGGGTGGCGAGGACGAAGATAGTGCCGACGAAGAAGATCGCCAGGCGCAGCACCGTGGTGCGGATCGCCCGTGGCACATTGCGTTGCGGGTCGCGGGTTTCACCGGCGGCAATGCCGATCAGCTCAGTGCCGGAGAAGGCGAAGGACACCGCCAGCAGGGTCATGGCAATCGGCATGAAGCCGGTGGGGAACAGCCCCTCGCGGGTGAAGTTGCTCAAGCCGATGCTGTGGGCCTGATCGATGTTCAACAGGCCCAGGATTGCCCCGCCACCCACCACCAGGAACACCAGCACGGTGATCACCTTGACCAGCGACAGCCAGAACTCGGTCTCGGCGAACAGCCGCACCGAGACCACGTTCGACAAAAACACCACCAGGGCGAACAGCGCGCTCCAGATCCACACCGGGGTGTCGGGAAACCAGCGGGTCATGAGGATACCGGCGGCGGTGAATTCCGAGCCGATGGCCACGGTCCAGGTCAGCCAGTACAGCCAGGCCACGGTGTAGCCGGTGCCAGGGCCGAGAAAGCGCGTGGCGTAGGTGCTGAAGGAGCCGGTCTCGGGCATCTGCACCGCCAGCTCGCCGAGGCACATCATCACCATGTACACCATCAGCGCGCCGATGATGTAGGCGATCACCGCGCCCAGCGGGCCGGCCTGGTTCACCGTGTAGCCGGAGGTGAGGAACAGCCCGGTGCCGATCACCCCGCCGAGGGCGAGCATGACGATGTGCCGGGTCTGCATTTCTTGCTTGAAGCCGCCGCGCAAGTCGGCCTGTTGTTCTTGTAGGGACATGATGGTTCTCATGAAAGTTGTCAGGGCAAGTCTCAATTTCTGCGACTGTGGAAATGGGCAGAAAACAAATCGGATGCCACCAGGTTTTTATTGTTATTCCTCTTCATGAAGCCCCCACGGGCTGCCTTGCTGTGGGGGTGTTGCGCGCTCTTTCAGTGGGCGACCTCGGCCCGGGCATTCAGGGAAGGGACGGCGTCGGACGCCGGGTTGTGCTTGAGGGATTGGCGCAGCCAGGCAAAAGCCTGTTGCAGGTCGGCCAGCAGGTCATCGGTATCTTCGATGCCCACCGAGATCCGCACCAGGCCTTCGGAAATGCCCAGGGCCTGGCGCTCTTCCAGGGTGTTCTCCACATGGCTGGTGGTGCGCGCCGGGCCGTAGATGGTTTCCACCGCCCCCAGGTTGCCGGCGCAGTGGGCGTAGCGCAGGCGTGGCAACAGTTGCTTGACGCTGTCCATGCCGCCCACCAGGACAAAACTGACGATGGCGCCGAAACCGCGCATCTGCGCACAGGCCACAGCGTGGTTCGGGTGGCTGGGCAACCCTGGGTAATTCACCGCTTCCACCAGCGGCTCGTTGAGCAGGAACTGCGCCAGTTGCGCCGCGCTGTGCTGTTGCTGACGCATGCGCAGGGCCAGGGTCTTGATCCCGCGGATGATCAGGTAGGCCGAGAACGGATCGAGGCTGGCGCCGTTGATTTCCCGGTAATGGCGCACCTGGCTCATCAGCGCTTCGCTGCCGCAGGCCACGCCACCGAGCACGTCGCCGTGACCGCTGAGGAACTTGGTGGCGCTGTGGATCACCACGTCCACGCCCAGGGCCAGGGGGTTCTGATTCAGCGGCGTGGCAAAGGTGTTGTCCGCTACCACCAGGGCGCCGACCTTCTTCGCCGCACTCACCAGACGCTGGATGTCGACGATCTTCAGGGTCGGGTTAGTCGGGGTCTCCAGGTACAGCAGGTCGCAACCCTGGGCGATCTCGGCTTCGATCTGCTGCTGGTCGAAGGTTTCGCAGAGGGTCACGGCCACGCCCATGCGCGGCAGGAACTCTTCGAAAATCTTGTTGGTGCCGCCGTAGCTGTCCTTGGTCGACACCACCCGCTGGCCGTGGCGCAGGAAGCTGTAGAGCACGCCGCTGATGGCTGCCATGCCGCTGCTGAAGGCCACCGCCGACTCGGCGTTTTCCAGGTCCCGCAGCTTGGCTTCCAGGGTTTCCACCGTGGGGTTGCTCATGCGGCTGTAGATAAAGCCCGGGGCCTTGCCCAGGGCCACGTCGTACCATTGGTCGATGTCGTCGTAGCCATAGGCGGCGCTGGCAACAATCGGCGTTTGCGTGGCGTTGTAGGGATGACGGATCTGCTCCCCGCCCCAGACCACGCGAGTGGCGGTCCCGGGATTTTCCAGCCCTGTGCGTTCAGGTTTTTTATTCATTGCAACGGCTCACCATAGAGG
Source organism: Pseudomonas sp. B21-059 (assembly GCF_026016285.1). Taxonomy (NCBI): domain Bacteria; kingdom Pseudomonadati; phylum Pseudomonadota; class Gammaproteobacteria; order Pseudomonadales; family Pseudomonadaceae; genus Pseudomonas; species Pseudomonas sp. B21-059. Next base: position 4,305,576 of record NZ_CP087201.1, read on the forward strand.
GCGCGCGGCCTCTTGCCGCGCTGGATCTGGTGGCCAATATAGAGAAAAGCCCAAGCCCCGAGAAACGATGTTATCGGGGCCAAAGGGGCGTTTTTTTTAATGCCTCGTCGGCCGGAAAAACACCCATCGCACGGAGATTTTCAAGCCGCCCTTGCGCGCCGGCCATGCACCTTGCGAAGCTGACGACCGCCTGATCGAGCGCCCCACACCACCACCAGGAACGGCCATGAACCGCACCGAGCACCTGGGCCTGATGGCCCGCTACAACCAATGGATGAACGCCAAGCTGTACAACGCCGCCATGAGCCTGCCCGAGGGACAGATCGTCCTGGACCGCCAGGCGTTTTTTCGGCTCGATCCTCGGCACCCTCAATCACCTGCTGGCCGGTGACACCATCTGGCTCAAGCGCTTTGCCCAACACCCGACGCAGCATCCGGCGCTGGCCCCGCTGCAGCAGGTGGCCCTGCCCCAGGACCTCAAGACCCTGCTGTTCCCAAACCTCGACGGGCTCTGGCAGCAGCGCCAATGGCTGGACCAGTTGATCCTCGACTTCAGCCAGTCCCTGAGCGACGCCGACCTGGACAGCAGCCTGCATTACACCAACACCCGGGGCGTGGTCGCCGAGCGCAATGTGTATGCCCTGCTGGTGCATTTTTTCAATCATCAGACCCATCACCGGGGCCAGGCCAGCACCCTGCTGACCCAAGCCGGCGTGGATATCGGCGATACCGATCTGCTGCTGTTGATTCCATCAGCGCTCTGATCGGGCGCCGATTATTTGTTCGAGCCTATCTAGCGTGTGCCCCTGGCTTCTGCGACGATGCGCGCGGCAAAAATCTGCTCGCTAAGGAATGGCATCATCAAAGCCCTCAACGCTGTACTTCTGTTGTCCCTGCTGTCCCTGACGGGCTGCGGCACCCTGATCGCCCGCACGCCCAACGCCCATAGCGGCTACGACTACTACAAAGGCACCCAGGCCAATATCGAGCTGCTGACCATGCGTGGCTCCAGTGGCTACGACGGCTACGCCACGGTCTTCTGCTGGGTCAGCATCGTCTGCCCGGTGGTGGCCATCGTCAGCCTGCCGGTGGATGCCGTGGCCGACACCGCGCTGCTGCCCTATGACGCGATGAGTCACTGATTCGCGCCCGACCCTGTTTCGCCCCTGCGTGGAAGCCCGATCATCCGAATCCTCCATTACCTGTTGTTGCTCAACACCCTGCTGCTGTCCGGCTGCGGCACCTACATGACTCGCGGCAATGCCCTGGACTTTCGCGACGACCGCTACTACCGCAGCGTCAAGACCAACGCCCAAGTGCTCACCGGCTATGACATGGGCTACGCACGCATGATCACCGGCGGCTGCTGGGTGACGGTGGTGTGCCCGATCCTGCTGGTGGCCAGCCTGCCCCTGGATGCGGCGCTCGACACCGTGCTGCTGCCCTACGACGCGTTCCAGCCGGAGCGGCCCAAGCGCAACAGGCACGTGAAGAAGAAGGAGATTCCCGAGGAAGAGCTGCCGGCATTGCCCATCAGTGCCGAGGTGCAAGACCCAACGGCCCACACCCCGCCCATCACCCCGCAGGCTGATTGACCCCCTTCAGGCGGGCATGCGCCGTGCCTTGGCGCAACCGGGCTACGCCTGATCCGACGCGCACAGCGCTGCCCTGCGCTGCTCCAGGCAGCAGCGCCGCCCCAGCCGATCCACCTGCGGGCGACCGAACAGATAGCCCTGCCCCCACTCGCCACCACAGGCGGTGGCCAGGTTCTGGTCGCTGCCCGTCTCCACCCCTTCGATGATCACGCACGGCGCCAGGGTCTTGCACAGCTGCACCAGGTGGCTGAGGGTCTGGGCGCTGTTGAGTTCGCCACGGGCACGCTGGATGTAGCCCTTGTCGATCTTGACGATGTCCGGCCGGGTCTGGCGAATGAACTCCAGGGTGCCCAGGCCCGCGCCGAAATCGTCGATGGCCACCCGGCAGCCCATTTCGCGCAGGCACAGGACGAATTCGCTGGCCGCCTCGATGCTCGGCGGCGTGGCGCTTTCGGTGATCTCGATCACCAGTCGCGCAGCCACTGAAGGTGAGTCGCGCAGCACCTGCAGAATCGGCAACCAGAAGCCGTCGATGATCGCGCTCTGGGCGGAAATGTTGCAGCCCAGGCGCAGGCGTTCATCACGGTGCAGCGCCTCGATCACGCAGCGCACCACGCTGTGATCGAGCTCGCGCATCAGTTGGTGTTTTTCCAGCAGCGCCAGAGGATAGACTTCGCCGCCCTGGGCATCGATGTGGCGCAGCAAGCCTTCGTGGTACAGCACCCGGCTGCTGTCGGGCAGCCACACCACCGGTTGGAACGCCAGCATCAGGCGGCCCTGGGCCAGTTCACGATAAAAGTCTCTGACGCTTTGCATGACAACTCCCCGGGCAAGACAACGGCACCCTCGCGGCGAACCGGATGCGACGCGCTGGCCGTCACCCTTCCCAAGGGCCCTGGCCGAGCATGATCGACCCTGGCACAGGCCTTGAGGAAGTGTTCCTGGATACCTTTCGCTTGTCCTCGGAAACGCGCGGCACTGCCGAATCGTCTGTGGCCCCGTGTTTATTGCAATCATGCCAATGGCCTCTCCGATATCACTTAGCCATCAGTCCAGGAAGACCTATGCATAGAATGACCAGCGCCAGCTTTCGGGTGCTTGCCGATGTCATGAATGAGGGCGGCGCCCACGTCGAAACCTTGCTCAAGCAATTGGGCAGCAGCCTGCGGGATGTGTATGAAAACCCCAAGGGCGTGAGGCTGGAACTGGTCTATCAGGTGATACAGGAAGCCGTGCGCCGCACCGGCAAGCCGGACCTGGGCCTGCTGGCCTACAGCAAGGCCCATCCGGCCAACCTGGAGGCATTGGGCTATGCGGTGATGTCCTGCGCCACCCTGGGCATCGCGCTGCAACGCCTGGTGGATTACCACGCGCTGATCAGCAACGGCTTCTGCATGTGCCTGGAACGCAAACCGCAGATGCTGACCCTGATCGGCTTCGACGTGGCCAGCGAACCCTCGATGATGCCCCGGGCCTTTATCGACGCCGGCGCGGCCCAGACCCTGGGCCTGCTGCACTGGCTGTTGCCGCAGCACAAACTGCGGCCCCTGGCGGCCACCTTCACCTACGAGGAGCCGCTGGACACCGGGTCACTGCGCCAACTGCTGGGAGACAACCTGCAGTTTTGCGCGCCCTACAACAGCCTGTCCTTCAGCAGCCAGGATTGCGCCATTGCCCTGCCCACCGCCGACCCGGCCCTGGATGTGCTGCACCTGGAGTACGCGCGCAATCGCCTCAACCTGCTGCACAACGGTTCGATGACCGCCCGGGTCCGCCGAGCGCTGTCCGAACGCCTGGCCCAGGGCGCGCCGAGCGACCTGCCGAACATTGCCCAGATCGTCGGGGTCAGCACCCGCAGCCTGCAACGCCGCCTGGGACACGAAGACGTGCATTTCTCCGCCTTGCTGGACGAAGCCCGCTTGATGCTGGCCCACAGCTTCCTGCGCAACTCCATGCGCAGCGTCAAGTACATCGGCGCGCTATTGGGCTTTCGCGACCAGAGCAGCTTTCACAAGGCCTGCCTGCGCTGGTTCGGCATGACCCCGGGGCGCTACCGCGAGCAGTGAGCTGCGGGAACGACAACGCCGAGCGAAAGCTCGGCGTGAAGGGAACGCAAGGTGGATCAGTGAGCGGCCAGCTGCGGCTGGACTTCCGGCATGGCCGAGGAGTGATGGTTGAGGATCTTCCACTGGCCATCGATACGCTCGTACAGGAAGGTGTAGCGCGCCTGGACCTTCTCGGCCTTGCCCGACGCATCGGTCAGGGTGAAGGTGTAGACGCCGCTGTCCAGGGCGGCATCGGGGCCCAGGTGACGGATTTCACGGTAGTTGATCTGCCCCACCGGCTTGGACGCCAGGAAGTGCTCGAAGTAGTCCTGGATCTGTGCGTGAGTGCTGCGCACCTGGTTCGACACGGTCGGCTGCAACACCGCGTTCGGCGCATACAGGCTCACCACCGACTGCGGATTGCCGGTCTGCAGGGCGCTGTTCCAGCGGTCGAACAGGCCGGCGATCTCACGGTCCTGGGCCGCTTGCGGCTGCTCGGCAACGGCGCTATAGACATAGGGCTTGACCTCGGCGGCCACCGCCAATGGAGCGGTGAAGGCAAAAAACAGGGCCAGGGCAGTGGTTTTCAGTTTCATACGATTTCTCCAGTGGGTTTCAATGAGCCACACTTTGCCCATCGCCGTCCCCCGCGCCATCGGCCAACTGGAGCTTTTGGCCTATGCCATTTGGCAGATAGGCGTGACGTGCAGCAGCGGGTCTAATGCCCGCTTTTGTTCAACAGCAGCGCCGCCACACTGGAGCCCCGCCATGTCCACCCCATCCTTCGACCCCGCCAGCGCCCTGGCCCTGCGCAGCCAGTATCGACAGTCCCAGAGCCGCGCCGCGCGCCTGCGGCTGCTGGTGGACACCGGCCAGGAGCTGCTGCAACTGCCCCCCGAGCAGATGCGCCAGCGGGTGGTGCAACGGGCCTGTGCCTTTGCCGCCATGGACCACGGGCTGCTGCTGGAATGGGCCGAAGACGGTGTGATCCACACCCGCGCCGCCCAGGGCCATGAAGAACGCCTGCAAGGCCTGCGCGCCCTGGCCGATCACCCGCAGTGGCCGGAGCCGCCGCCGACCCCGGACAGCGCCGTGCTGCGCGTGCTCTTGCACCGCGCCGACGGCCGGGCCTTCGGCGCCCTGCTGCTGGCCAACAGCGTGCCCATCAGCCCCCCGGACAGCGAAGACCTGGAATCCCTGCAACTGCTGGCCACCCTGCTGGCCGCGCACCTGGAAAACCAGCGCCTGCTGCGCGACCTGCAAGCCCGGGAGCGCAGCATGTCGGAACTGGTGCAGCGTCTGTTCAGCGCCCAGGAAGACGAACGCAAGCGGGTCGCCTATGACCTGCACGACGGCCTGGCGCAAACCCTGGCCGGACTCCATCAGCGCCTGCAGGGCTTCGCCGGGCGCTGTCCGCCGTTGTCCGCCGAGCTGCAGCAGGACCTGCAGACCATCCTGCAACTGGCCCAGGGCTGCGTCGGCGAGGGCCGGCAGCTGATCGGCGGCTTGCGCCCTCACGTGCTCGACGACTTCGGCCTGCTGCGGGCCATCGACCGCGAGGCCGACCGCCTGCGCGACGCCGGTCTGCTGGTGTACTGGGGACAGCGCGCGCCGCAGCGCCTGCCCGACGCGGTGGAAATCGCCCTGTTCCGCATCGCCCAGGAAGCCATCAACAATATTCTCAAACACGCCCGGGCCTCGCAGGTGCACCTGAGCCTGGCCCTGGAGGACGGCCAGGCGCTGCTCGGGGTCAGCGACGACGGTTGCGGCTTCATCAGCTCGCCGGCCCCGGTGGCCGAACAGTTGGGTCAGGTCGCCATGCACGAACGCGCCCATCTGCTGGGCGGCTACTTCAGCTGCGACAGCCGGCCCGGCAATGGCACCCGGCTACTGGCCCGGGTTCCCGTCCAGCCTTTGGAGCCAGCGCTATGAGTACGCTGATACGCCTGGTCCTGGCGGACGATCATGAAGTGACCCGCACCGGTTTCGTCGCCCTGCTGGCGGGCAATCCGGAGTTCGAAGTGGTGGGCCAGGCCAGGGACGGTGAAGAAGCCCTGGCCCTGTGCGAACAACTGCGCCCGGACATCGCCATCCTCGACATCCGCATGCCGCGGCTCAATGGCCTGGGGGCCGCGCGCCTTCTGCAGCAGCGCCAGCCCGAGGTCAAGGTGGTGATCTTCACCATGGACGACAGCCCCGATCACCTGGAAGCGGCCATGACCGCCGGCGCCGTGGGCTACCTGCTCAAGGACGCCAGCCGCGACGAAGTGATCGGCGCCCTGCAACGGGTGGCCCAGGGCGAGGAAGCCCTCAACAGCGCGGTCAGCGCGCGCCTGCTGCGGCGCATGACCGAACGCGGCAACGGCCAGGCGCCTCAGGTCCAGGCCCTGACCGCCCGCGAGCGCCAGGTGCTGGGGCTGGTGGCCGGCGGCTTCAGCAACCGCGAGATCGGCGAAAAGCTCGGCATCACCACCGGCACCGCCAAGGCCCACGTCGAGCGGGTGATCGGCAAGCTCGGCGCCTCCGACCGCACCCAGGCGGCGGTGCGCGGCATTGCCCTGGGGCTGGTGACCCAGCCCAGCGGGCAGTGGCCATGAACCTGCGCAGCGCCCGGCGCTGGGCCGACCTGCCGCTGCGGGGCAAGGCGCTGGTGGTGATCTCCCTACCGCTGGTGATCCTGCTGCTGTCGCTGGTGCTGATCTACAGCGCCGAACGCCAGACCGCCCGCGCCGAAGAAGACGTACGCCGGGTGCTGCTGGTGCAGGGCGACATCCAGACCGTGCACACCCTGCTGGCCGAGGCCGCGGCCAGCGTGCGCGGTTACCTGCTGACCCGCAGCGAGGACTTCCTGCCCGCCTACCTCCAGGCCCGCCCGCAGATTGAAGCCGCCTTGCAACGCCTGGACCGCAACGTGCGCGACACGCGCATGCGCGAGTACCTGCACACCATCACCCCGTTGATCCAGACCAAGCTCGAAGGCCTGGTGGCCCTGCGCAACGGCAGCCGCGACGACAGCGCCACGGTGACCGCGATCCTCATCGACAACAAGCAGGTGCTGGACGTGCTGCGTGAACAGATCAGCGCCATGCGCATCCACGAGGACGCGCTGCTGGCCGAACGCACCGCGGCCGCGGCGGCAACCCGCATGCGCCTGCTGTTCGCCACCCTGCTGGCCGCCGGTTGCGGGCTGTTTGGCGCCATCGTTGCGGTGCTGCTGCTGTCCCGGGGCATCGTCACTCGGGTGCAGCAGGTCCAGGGCAACGCCCAGCGCCTGGCCCTGGGTCAGCCGCTGCTACCGCAAGCCCCGGAGCTGGATGAAATCGGCCAGCTGGGCACGCGCCTGGTGGAAGCCGGGCAACTGCTGGCCGAGCGCGAGCGCGCCCTGCGCGACAACGAAGAACGCCTGCGCCTGATCATCGACGGGGTCAAGGACTACGGGATCTTTGCCCTGGACACCGCCGGCATGGTCACCACCTGGAACTTCGGTGCCGAACGGATCAAGGGCTACCGCGACCAGGAAATCATCGGCCGCCATTTCTCCCTGTTCTACCTGCCGGAAGAATGCCCGCAGCACCCGGACATGGCCCTGCGCGAAGCCACCGCCCACGGCCACTACATGGAAGAAGGCTGGCGCTGCCGCAAGGACGGCAGCCGCTTCTGGGCCAGCGTGGTGATCACTGCGCAATACGACGCCAGCGGCGCCCTGCGGGGGTTTTCCAAGATCACCCGGGACATCACCGACCGCCGCGCCGCGGAAATCGCCCTGGGCACCGCCCGCGAAGAAGCCGAAAGCGCCAGCCGTGCCAAGAGCGAGTTCCTCTCGCGCATGAGCCACGAACTGCGCACCCCGCTCAATGCCATCCTCGGCTTCGCGCAACTGCTGGACATGGATTCCAGCGCCGGCCAGCGGCCCCAGGTCGGGCATATCCTGCGGGCCGGCCAGCACCTGCTGGCGCTGATCAACGAGGTGCTGGACATCGCTCGCATTGAAGCCGGGCGCCTGCCGCTGAACGTCGAGCCCATGCCCCTGGCGGCGGTGCTGCATGAAGCCCTGACCCTGGTGTCGCCGATGGCCGCCGACGCCGGCATTCACCTGGCACCGCTGCCGGAACTGCCGGTGGACAGCGGGGTGATCGCCGACCGCCAGCGGCTGATCCAGGTGCTGCTCAACCTGCTGTCCAATGCCATCAAGTACAACCGCAGCGCCGGCCAGGTGAGCATCGAGGTGGCGATCAACGGAGCGCGCCTGCGTATCAGCGTCATCGACACCGGCGGCGGCATTGCCCCTGATCATCTGGAGCGCCTGTTCAAGCCGTTCGAACGCCTGGATGCCGACCCCAAGGTCGAAGGCACCGGCCTGGGCCTGGCCCTGAGCAAGAGCCTGCTGGAAATGATGGACGGCGACCTCAGCGTGCAGAGCACCCTGGGCAGCGGCTGTCGCTTCAGCCTGGAGCTGCCCTTCGTGCGCCTGCCCGATGCCCCCGCCGCAACGCCTTTTGCCGCTCCGGCACTGAGCCTGCCGACGCCCCAGGCGCCGGCCCGGCACCAGGGCAAGATCCTCTGCATCGAAGACAACCTGCAAAGCCTGGCGCTGATCGAAACCCTGCTGCAGCGCCGGCCGGGGATTCAGTTGCTGTCGAGCATGCAGGGGCAGATGGGCCTGGATCTGGCCCGCCAGCACGCACCGCAGATGATCCTGCTGGACGTCAACCTGCCGGACCTGCAGGGCCTGGAAGTGCTGCAACGCCTGCGAGCCTCCGCCATCACCGCCACCACACCGATCCTGATGATTACTGCCGACGCCAGCGAGCTGACCCAGCGCACCCTGCGAGAAGCCGGGGCGACGGCGATCCTCACCAAGCCGATCCATGTACCGGCGTTCCTTGCCCACCTCCAAGCCTGCCTAGCGGAGCCCGTATGACTGCCGATATGCGCATCCTGATTGTCGACGACCAACGTCCCAACCTCGACCTGATGGAACAACTGCTGGCCCGTGAAGGGTTGCACAACGTCCTGAGCAGCACCCAGCCGCTGCGCACCCTGGAACTGTTCAACAGCTTCGAGCCGGACCTGGTGATTCTCGATCTGCACATGCCCGAGTTCGACGGCTTTGCGGTGTTGGAGCAACTGAACCGGCGAATTCCGGCCAACGACTACCTGCCCATTCTGGTGCTCACCGCCGACGCCACCCGCGACACCCGCCTGCGGGCCTTGGCCCTGGGCGCCCGGGACTTCATCAGCAAGCCGCTGGACGCCCTGGAAACCCTGCTGCGGATCTGGAACCTGCTGGAAACCCGGGCCCTGTACAAGACCCTGCGCACCCTGGTGCCGCCGGAGCGCATCGAACTGCTGCGCCCATCCAGGGCCTGACCTGCCGCGCCGCCGCACCATGCGGTACCTTGCCGTACTGCCGCACCTGCCGCATCGTCGCACCCTGTAGCCGCTGCCGCAGGCTGCGATGGGCTGCGCAGCAGACCCAAACCGGCTTGCTGATGTAACGCAGCGGCCGCTTCGCGACCGTTCGCAGCCTGCGGCAGCGGCTACAGGAATCGCGGGGTTTCAGAGGTCGCGGAAGAACTCGCCGGGGGTGGCATCGAACTGCTGGCGAAACGCGGCGATAAACGCCGAGGTCGAGTCATAGCCACAGGCCAGCGCAACATCGGTAACCCGCTCGCCCTGCTCCAGCGGGGTCAGCGCGCCGAGCAGGCGCAGACGCTGGCGCCAGGCACGGAAGGTCAGCCCGGTGTCCTTGAGAAACAGGCGGCTGAGGGTCTTCTCCGTGACCCCGAGCTTCTGGCTCCATTGCCCCAGGGTGGTCGGCTGCTCCGGGTGCGCCTGCAAGCTGCGGTAGATCGCCCGCAAGCGCGGGTCCAGGGGCAGCGGCAGCATCAGGTCCAGTTGCGGCGCGGCGGCCAGCTGGTCCAGCAGCACCTGGGCCAGGCGCCCGTCGGCGCTGTCCTCGACATACTCCACCGGCAATTCGCTGAAGGCGCGGATCAGCTCCCGCAGCAGGCTGCTGACCGCCAGCACCTGGCAGCTGTCTGGCGCCGCCCAGGTGGTAACGCTGCAATCGAGGTACAGGCTGCGCATCTCGGTGCGCGGCGAGCTGAACACCCGGTGCGGCACCCCGGCGGGAATCCATACTGCGCGCTGCGGCGGAGCGATAAAACGCCCGGCGCTGGTCTGGATCTCCAGCACCCCGGCAATCGCGTAGGACAACTGCACCCAGGGGTGGCTGTGGCGCCGGGTCAAGGCGCGGTTGGGCAAGGATTCAGTGCGCCCGTACACCGGTCGCGGCAGACTCGGCAGCCCGGGAATACTGCGGCGGACGATTTTCTCATGTCCTTTAGGCGGCATTAATGGGCTCCTTGGCGTTAGTCGGTAAATTCCAGCCACGTTAGAGTCGCCCCACCGCACTTGGCAACCCCCGGATGATCCCGCTATGACTCGCTCGCGTCTTTTGCCCGACAACTTCACCCTGACCCTGATCGGCGTGGTGCTGCTGGCCAGCTTCCTGCCCGCCAGCGGCCAGGTGGCGGTCGGCTTCGGCTGGCTGACCAATATCGCCATCGGCCTGCTGTTCTTCCTCCACGGCGCCAAGCTGTCGCGCGAGGCGATCATCGCCGGAGCCGGCCACTGGCGCCTGCATCTGCTGGTGTTCAGCCTGACCTTCGTGCTCTTCCCGCTGCTGGGGCTGGCGCTCAAGCCGCTGCTGTCGCCGCTGGTGGGCAACGACCTGTACCTGGGCATGCTGTATCTGTGCGCCCTGCCGGCCACGGTGCAATCGGCCATCGCCTTCACCTCCCTGGCCCGGGGCAATATCCCGGCGGCCATCTGCAGCGCTGCGGCGTCCAGCCTGTTCGGGATCTTCCTCACCCCGCTCTTGGTGACCCTGCTGCTGAACGTGCACGGTGAAGGCGGCTCGACCCTGGATGCGATCCTCAAGATCAGCGTGCAGTTGCTGCTGCCCTTTATCGCCGGGCAAATTGCCCGACGCTGGATCGGCGCCTGGGTCGGGCGCAACAAGAACTGGCTGCGTTTCGTCGACCAGGGCTCGATCCTGCTGGTGGTCTACGGCGCCTTCAGCGAGGCGGTGAACGAAGGCATCTGGCAGCAGATCCCGCTGTGGGAACTGGGCGGGCTGCTGGTGGCCTGCTGCATCCTCCTGGCCCTGGTGCTGCTGGCCTCGAGCTTTCTCGGCAAGCTGTTCGGCTTCGACCAGGAAGACCGCATCACCATCCTCTTCTGCGGTTCGAAAAAGAGCCTGGCCACCGGCGTGCCCATGGCCCAGGTGCTGTTCGCCGGCAGCACCATGGGCGTGCTGATTCTGCCCTTGATGCTGTTCCACCAGATCCAGCTGATGGTCTGCGCGGTGCTGGCCCAGCGCTACGCCAAGCGTCCGGAATCGGTGGCCGAGCTGATGGGCCAGGTCGACCCGTAACCTTTCCTGCAAGGCGGCCCGGCAACTGGCCGGGCCTGCGCGCAGATGGTGATGAAGCGTGCGCAATGGCATGATGCCGCGGCGAAAATCATCAAGGACCGCTGATGTTTCCCCATCGAATTCAAGCCCCCAGCCAGGCCGACCTGGAACTGCAGGTTAGCGCCCGCCTGGAGGCCGATGACCAGGCCCAGGTCATCGTCCAGTTCGCCAAGGCCGAACAGTACGACGGCGAACTGCTGAGTCAGCTCGACACGCTCTGCGCCCGTTTCGGTGAACGCCTCACCGTGCGTTTCTATAGCCATTACCCGGGCAGTGCGTTTGATGCCCGGGTGTTGCTGGTCCTGCCCCATGTGCAGTCCCTGAGCCTGGACTGCCTCGACACCCTGGATCACTACAAGGCCATCGGTCGCCTGCCCCTGCTTCGGGAGTTTGCCCTGCAGGTGATCAGCGCCGACCTGCCCGGGCTGCTGGCCCTGCCCAACCTCAAGCACCTGCAACAACTGCGGCTCTCCCTGGACAAGGGCCCCGCCATCGACCTCGCGCCCATCGACCAGATGCCCGACCTGCACCAGCTATCCATCAGTGTGCAAAGCCACAACCTGGACGTCCTGAGCCAGTGCCCGAACATCGCCACCCTGAACTTGCACCGCATGCCGGCCAAGACGCCCCTGGGCATGGTGGCCCGTATGTCCGGCCTGCACAGCCTGTCGGTGAGCTTCGGCAGCCGCGAGGGCATGCCGGAACTGCGCAACCCGTACGTTAAGGAACTGGATATCCTGCGGGTCCGTGGCCTCAACCGCCTGGACCTGGACGGGTTTCCACAGCTGCAAGTGCTGCAGATCGAGGATCAGGCGCAATTGAGCCGGCTGGCGCTGGGCGACACTGCGCATCTGCGCAGGCTGCGCTTGGCCAATCTCAAGGCCTTGAAGGAACTCAGCGGCCTGAACACCTCGAACATCGCCGACCTGCGCATCATCAAGGCCCCACAGATGGATCTGCTGACACTGATCGACAGCCAGCTACCGCCCAGCGTCCAGCACCTCAAGCTGCTCAGTGGCAAACGCGCCGTGGACAAACAGCTCGAAGCCCGACAACAGCAACTGGGCATCCCTGAACCCTGCGGCCCGTTCTAACCGCCGCCCTGTCGTAGGAGCGCGCTTGCTCGCCGAGGACGTCAACGATAACCCGCACTCACCGGGAATAGGCGGCGCTTTGGAAAGCATCGCGAGCAAGCTCGCTCCTACAGATGGGCATTAATCTGACCGTTCCACCTATTCGGACCTGATAAGGAGATCCCATGTCCTTTGTTCCCCGCTTTACCGAACTGCTGCTGACGCACCTGCAACAGGAAGAACGCCAGCGCATTCTCAAATCGATTGTTGTCAGCGTCGCTCCGGAACTGTGGCTGAGCCTGGAATCGGCGGCATTGCTGGACATCAATCGCGAGCATTTCGGCCTCGGCGGCCAGTTGGATGAACGCGACGACTACCGCCCCAGCCACATCAGCGTTCCTCGCTGCAACGTCCCGCGCTGGCTGATCGCCGCCGAGCGGCGCAAGGTGGATATCTGGGTCGAGGACAGCTACGGCGAAAAGGCCTCGACCGCCATCGAGTTCAAGGTGGTGCACAACAACAAGAACGCCCATTCAAAGATCTGGGAAATCCGCAAGGACCTGGTCAAGCAGATACCCCGCACCAGTCCCGATGAGCGCATCGAGCGCTGGGGCATCGTGCTGCTGAGCTACTCACGCTTCTACAGTGACCAGCAAGGCAACTACAGCTATGGCAAGTTCGACAGTTGCCAGGCGTTTCTCGACGCTTTCGAGAATGGCCTGAACGACAACAACGAGTGGTACGCCGACGCACCGGAGCTGGAACTGGAGATGAAACCGACCCAGATAACCAATCTGGACAGCGCGAATTACATCGAACCTGGGAAAGGCTCGGGGGTGTATCTGGCACTGGTCCGGTGCAAGGCCTGAGGCTTGCCTGCAGAGCCCAAACCGCTGCGGTTTACCCACACCGCCGTGGAGCGCATCAGTGCTTCGCGGCTGTGCTAACGTTCGCCAACGTCCCGGCTTGAAACCCTGCCCATGTCCATCACCGACAACCTCCTGGCCTTCACCTTCGCCACTACCCTGCTGACCCTGACCCCGGGCCTGGACACCGCCCTGGTGCTGCGCACCGCCACCGTGGAAGGCAAGCAACAGGCGCTACGCGCGGCGCTGGGGATCAACGCCGGTTGCCTGCTTTGGGGCGCGGCCGTGGCTTTCGGCCTGGGGGCCTTGATTGCGGTGTCGGAACTGGCCTTCAACCTGCTGAAATACTGCGGCGCGGCCTACCTGGCCTGGCTGGGGCTGAACATGCTGTTGCGCCCACGCCGCTCGTTTGCTCCGGCAGACGCAGACGGCAATCCCGGGGCCAACTGGTTTCTCAAGGGCATGCTGGGCAACGTGCTCAACCCCAAGGTGGGGGTTTTCTACGTGTCCTTTCTGCCGCAGTTCATTCCCCAGGGACAGCCGCTGGTGCTCTGGACCTTTGGTCTGGTGAGCATCCACGTGGTGCTGGGGCTGATCTGGTCCCTGCTGCTGATTGGCGCCACCCGCTCCCTGAGCGGGGTGCTGCAGCGGGAAAAGGTGATCCAGTGGATGGACCGCACCACAGGGATGATCTTCGTGCTGTTCGCGGCTCGCCTGGCCTTGAGCAGGCGTTGAACATCGCTCCCCTCAAACCTCAGCCAGCACCGCCCCACGCTCTTCCAGCAACTTCACAAAACTGCTCAAACTCTGGGACACGGTGCCGCGCCGCCAGACCAGCCAGGTGCGCAGGAAGCGAAAGCGCGGCGACAGCGGCCAGACGCTGACCGTGGCGCAGCCGGGCATGCTTTCCAGCATGCTGCGGGGCATCAGCGCCAGCCCGGCACCGGCGCTGACGCAAGCCAGCATGCCGTGGTAGGACTCCATTTCGTGGATCTTGCCCGGCACCGCGGCGTCCTGGGTGAACCAGCTTTCGAAGTGATGACGGTAGGAACAGTTGGCGCGAAAGGCGTAGATGCTTTCGCCGTTGACCTCCCGCGCTCGGGTAATCGGCGCGTGCCCCAGGGGCGCAATCAGCACCATTTCTTCCTCGAACACCGGCAGCCCTTCCAGGGCAGGATGGCGCACCGGGCCGTCGACGAAGGCCGCCACCAGACGCCCGGAGAGCACGCCTTCGATCATGGTCCCCGAGGGGCCGGTGGACAGGTCCAGTTCGACCTTGGCGTATTGCTGGTTGTAGGCCGCGAGCAAGGCCGGAATGCGCACCGCCGCCGTGCTTTCCAGGGAACCCAGGGCAAACGGGCCCTGGGGTTCCTCGCCGGCCACGGTCAAGCGGGCTTCGGCCACCAGGTCGAGAATGCGCCGGGCGTAGTCGAGGAAGTTCCACCCGGCGGGTGACAGGCGCAGGCGGCTCTTCTCGCGGATAAACAACTCCACCCCCAGGTCCTGCTCCAGTTGCTTGATCCGCGTGGTCAGGTTCGACGGCACCCGGTGGATCAATTGCGCGGCGGCGCTGATGCTGCCCTGCTCGGCAACGGCCTTGAAAATTTCCAGCTGGACCAGATCCACTTCATTCTCCAAACGTGAACGACTAACTTAATATTATTCAGTTTTCAGCAAAGATCCAGCACCGTAACCTGCCGTCATTCCCACCCAGCAGGACGGTGCCATGAGCCTTGTTTCCAGCCATACCCACGCCTTGTCGATCAACCCCGCCACCGGCGAGCAGATTGGCGCCTACCCCTACCAGTCCGAAGCGGAACAGGACGCCACCCTGGAGCGCGCCGCCCGCGGTTTCGCCCAGTGGAAACGCCAGAGCGTCGCCGCCCGCGCCGCGCACCTGACGGCACTGGCCCAGGCCCTGCGGGACAACAGCGAGGCCATGGCACGGATGATCAGCCTGGAAATGGGCAAGCCCCTGCCCCAGGCCCGCGGCGAAATCGAAAAATGCGCCCAGCTGTGCCTGTGGTACGCCGAGCACGGCCCGGCCATGCTGGCCCCGGAAGCGACCCTGGTGGAAAACAACAAGGCGCGCATCGAGTACCGCCCCCTGGGCCCGCTGCTGGCGGTGATGCCGTGGAACTTCCCGATCTGGCAGGTGCTGCGCGGCGCGGTGCCGGCACTGCTGGCCGGCAACACCTATGTGCTCAAACACGCCCCGAACGTCATGGGCAGCGCCTACCTGCTGCTGCAAACTCTGCAGCGCGCCGGCTTCCCTGAAGGGGTGTTCGAGCTACTCAACGTCACCCCGGACGGCGTGTCCCGCGCCATCGCCGACCGCCGCATCGCCGCCGTGACCCTCACTGGCAGCGTGCGCGCCGGCAGCGCCATCGGCGCCCAGGCCGGCGCTGCGCTGAAGAAATGCGTGCTGGAACTGGGCGGCTCCGATCCCTTTATCGTGCTCAACGACGCCGATCTGGACGAAGCGGTCAAGGCCGCAGTGATCGGCCGCTATCAGAACACCGGCCAGGTCTGCGCCGCCGCCAAGCGCCTGATCATCGAACAAGGGGTGGTCGCGGAGTTCACCCGCAAATTCGTCGAAGCCACTCGTGCCCTGGTGATGGGCGACCCGCTGGCCAGCGACACCTACCTCGGCCCCATGGCCCGCTTCGACCTGCGCGACGAGCTGCACCAGCAAGTCCAGGCGACCCTGACCGAAGGCGCCACCCTGCTGCTGGGGGGCGACAAGGTCGTAGGCGCCGGCAACTACTATCAGCCCACAGTGCTGGCGGACGTCACCGAGCAGATGACCGCCTTCAAGCAGGAACTGTTCGGCCCAGTGGCCGCCATCATCAGCGCCCGGGATGCCGAGCACGCCCTGGCACTGGCCAACGACAGCGAGTTCGGCCTTACCGCGACGATCTTCACCCAGGACCTGGAACGGGCCCGGCAGATGACCGACGAACTGGAAACCGGCGGCGTGTTCATCAACGGCTACAGCGCCAGCGACCCTCGGGTGACCTTCGGCGGGGTGAAAAAAAGCGGCTTCGGTCGCGAGCTGTCGCACTTCGGCGTGCGCGAGTTCTGCAATGCGCAGACGGTGTGGCTGGATCGGCGTTAAGGCCGGGTACGGGGCTTGAGCCGCCGGCCAGGCCCTGATGCCAACGGACATTCAGCACTGGCGAGGGGGCTGACACCCTCTGCGCCAGTTCTTGATTGAGCGGCCTGGCTTTAGGCAGCGCAATGCCCTGATTCGCTCAGCGAGTCGCCCACCCTGCTCAGCGAAACTAAGCCCGATCTTGCTGTTTTTTCAGAATTTTCTTGAAGCCCTGCCTGCCCCGACCTTTCTATGATGTTTCTTTTTGATATCACCCGAGGTCCGGCATGTGCGCACCCGCTCAAAAATTCATCGTTCGCCTGCCTGGTGAGCTTCACACCCAAGTCAAGCGCATCGCCAAGCAGGAAAACCGCAGCATGAACAATGAAATCGTCGACCGGCTGGAAAAGTCGCTGGTCGCCACCGAAGTCCGTAGCCACGACAAGAAACTCATCAACATCCTGCTGGGCAAGATTGCAACCCTGGAACAACAGATCGAATCCCTGCAAATGAACGCCCCTGAACCTGACCGGTAACGCCGTTTCTTTTCATGCATCAGGGCCGCCCCCCTCGGTAACCTGAGCCAATCCCTCTCCCGCCTTTACCCCCGCGCCGCAGCTTGTATGATGGCGCCTGCCCGACAGCACCCAGCGGCAACCGCCAGGCCCTTGCCTGATGCCCGCAGGGCTCCCGCGCTGTTCCTCACTACACACTCAGGTCGACGATCGTAGCCTTCTCAGGAACCTCCCCCGGCTTCTGCCATGGGGACCGCGTCGCCTTCTAGGATTGTTCATGAGCCGGACTCACCCGACGCCCCTCACACGCGCCAGCTCCACAGGATTGCCTTTCAACCGCCTGACCCTGGGCCTGTTGCTGGCCGGTAGCCACGCGGTGGCCAACGCCAGCGGCACCCAGTTACCGACCCAGACCGTCAGTGGCGAAGAGCAATACGGCTATCGCGCCGACAGCGCCTCGGTGGGCGGCTTCAGCGAAACACCGCTGCTGGACACCCCGGCCTCCATCAGCGTGATCAACGAAGAGCTGATCAAGGACCAGCAGGCCCGGCTGCTCAGCGACGTGCTGAAGAACGACGCCTCGGTGGGCCAGAGCTACGCGCCGGTGGGCTACTACGAAAACTTCGAGGTGCGCGGCTTCTCCCTGAACGCGGCCAGCAGCTACAAGATCAACAACCGCACCATCACCGGCGAACAGAACGTCGCCCTGGAAAACAAACAGCGGGTGGAACTGCTCAAGGGCCTTTCCGGCCTGCAAAGCGGGGTCAGCGAACCGGGTGGCTTGATCAACTACGTGACCAAGCGGCCCACGGATATCCGCTCGGTGACCGTCTCCACCGACGATCGCGGCAGCGGTTACCTGGCCACCGACGTCGGCGGCTGGTTCGGCAGCGAACAGCAGTTCGGCCTGCGCGCCAACCTGGCCCATGAAGACCTGCACTCCTATGTCGAGCACACCAACGGCCAGCGCGACTTCGCCTCCCTGGCCTTCGACTGGAACATCAGCCCCGATGCCCTGCTGCAACTGGATATCGAATACCAGAACAAGCAACAACGCTCGGCACCGGGCTATCAACTGCTGGGCGGCTCCAGCCTGCCCCACCACGCCTCGCCGAAAAAACTCCTGGGACACCAGAGCGGCTCAAAGCCGGTGACCAATGAATCGCTGAACATCGGCGGCAGTTTCGAATACCGCTTCAACGACGACTGGAAGGGCAACCTCAGTGCGTCGCGCAGCAAGGTGGTGATCGATGACTACAGTTCGTTTGCCTGGGGCGGCTGCACCACCGGCTGCATCAATGCCAACGGCAACTACTTCAGCCCGGAAGGCAACTACGACATCTACGACTTCCGCAGCCCCGACGACACCCGGCGCAACGATGAAGTGCAGGCGGTGCTCAACGGTCGTTTCGACACCGCAGGCCTGGGCCATGAGTTGAGCGTGGGGACCAGTGCATTTCGCCGCGTGGTGGACCGGCGCGAGTCCATCAATCAATGGGTTGGCACGGGCAATATCCAGAGCGAGCCGGAAAACTTCGACCGCTACAACGGCGCCCTCAACGACACCCACAAACGCCTCGACAGCCGCCAATACGGCCTGTTCCTCAGCGACCGCATCAGCTTCAACGAACAGTGGCAGACCGTCATCGGCGGACGCGAAGTACGCCTCGACGAAGAGAGCTTCGACAAGGACGGCGTGCGCGATCGCCACACCCAGCGCTATGTATTCCTGCCCCAGGCCGCGTTGATCTACAAACCGATCAGCGAACTGTCGCTGTACACCCAATACAGCAAGGGCCTGAGCCTGGGTGGCCAGGCCCCCTGGTTCGCCAGCAACAGTGGCGACACCCTGGCCCCCACCGTCTCCCGCCAAATCGAAACCGGGATCAAATACGACTGGCAGCGCATGAGTTTTACCGCCGCCCTGTTCCAGATGCGCCAGGCCTACCAGTACTCGCGCCCCGACGCTGCCGGCGGTTTCACCTACGTCCAGCAGGGCCAGCAAAAGAACACCGGCCTGGAGCTCTCCGCCAACGGCTGGGCCACCCAGCGCCTGCAGATTGCCGCCAGCGTCGCGGCGATTCGCTCCCGGGTCGAGGACACCGGCACCCCGGCCTACGAAGGCCACCAAACCCTCAACGTCCCCCGCCTGCGGGCCAGCCTCCAAGGCGACTACGCCCTGCCCTGGCTCGACGGCCTGGCCCTGCTGGGCGGCATGCAATACAGCGGCAGCAAGTACGCCGACCGCCAGGGCAACGTCGCCACCGGCGCCTACGCCATCTTCAACATCGGCAGCCGCTACAGCACGCGCATTGATGGCTACGAAACCGTGTTCCGCCTGACCGTGGACAACCTGTTCGACAAACGCTACTGGCGCGATGCAGGGGAATACATGGGCGACGACTACCTGTTCCAGGGCGCGCCGCTGACGGCGCGGTTGAGTGCTTCGGTGAATTTCTGATGCAGACGGCCCCTTCCTACCTCTACCGTAGGAGCCGGCTTGCCGGCGAAGGCGTCCTCAAGACCGCCCTCGCCAGCAGAAAGCACACCCAAATGCAGACCCGCCCCACAGAACGGCCGCTGTAGCACTACCGGGTGCTGACTTGATCGCTTACTTGGTCGGTTTGTTGGGTGGCATGCCCAGGCCCCGGGGAAGATCAGCAGTCCAACCACCAGTTCAACAGCGTCTCGTCCTCATCGTCGTCGAGGTTTTTATAGACATTGGCGTAGTACCACTCGATCCCGGTTTGCTCGCGGAAGCGATCGAACACCGCATTGATAGGGTCCATGCCATTCCTTGCAGGAACAGCAAATGACAGGTTCCCTTCGAACAGCCCATCCAGGGTTCCGCCCAGCTCACCAGCGACCTCGTTTTCAAGTTCACTGATCACCGTCGGATCAATGTAATCGGCATAGATCTGAATGCAGAAATTCCCGCCCCGCTTCAGCACTTGCGCCGGAGCATCGGGATTGCGGATTGAAACGATATCGCCCCGCGCCAGGTTCTGTGCCAGCCCCGGCGAGGACAGCAACTCGTAGGTATGCTCATCGATCTGCCGCGCCAGCAACTCCTCGCGAACGGCGCCATCGTCATCGGCCATGTACACCTGGATCAGCACAGGGGATTGCTTGTCATCCATACGAGGCTCCGCAGTTTCCAGGTTCAACACCTGATCCTTGTTCTATTACCCAACGCTTCCATCCCCTGCCTCAAGGCAACGGCTCAAAACGCCCACTGCCCGCATTCCACGCAAACCCCGGCAACTTGCAGTCCTGAAAGCCAATCCGCAGTTGCTCCCCCTCAGCCTGCACCTGCAAGGTATCCACCCCCAGGTTGCGACACCCCGGCGCCGCAACCGCCAGGCTCTGCAGCAACTTGCCACTGGCCTTGTCCATCACCTCCACCGTCGTGATCCGCCGATCACTACCCGGCATCGGCACCTGGAAATACC
This sequence comes from Pseudomonas sp. B21-059, assembly GCF_026016285.1. Classification (NCBI taxonomy): domain Bacteria; kingdom Pseudomonadati; phylum Pseudomonadota; class Gammaproteobacteria; order Pseudomonadales; family Pseudomonadaceae; genus Pseudomonas; species Pseudomonas sp. B21-059. The sequence continues at coordinate 4,325,696 of NZ_CP087201.1, forward strand.
AGCGTTTGGTGGAAGCACTCTGCAACAGCGTGGTGACCGGCTGCGGCCACGAGCGATCCGAATCCACCAGGCCCACCAGCTTCAGCGCAATGGGCAAGGTCTTGCCCGTGCGATAACTGGTCCAGGTGCCGCGCACCTGCTCCTGCTGGCGGGAGTTCAGCAAGTCATTGAACTGCAGACGCGCCACCGGCAAGCCCTGCTCGTCCAGCTCATCCATGGCCAGCGTCTTGTTGCTGTAGCTGAAGGTCGGCTTGAGGCGGATCGGCGTGCGATAGCGCTGATAGGCATAGGTGCCCTGGTAGACCGCATTCTGGCTACCCAGAGTCAAGACAACCGCCTGCTTGCCCAAGGTCCCCTCATACACCCCGTGGGACGCCTGCGCCGGCAACAGCCACAGCGCCAACACCAGCACCATCAGCCCACGAGCAACATCAAACCCACGCATCAGAAACGCTCCTCGCCCGACGACAGATATTCCAAACGCTCAGGGGTGATCACCCGGTAATAATCCCAACGCCGAGTGCGCTTGTCGTAGTTGATGAAGTCCTGCTTGCTGAACTCCATCTGGCCACTGGGGGAAAAGCGCAGATCACCCTCCACCGCGAACTGCTCCAACTGCGGATGACGCCGATAGGTCCGCAGATCCCGGCTGTACAGGTAATACTGCGTGGGCGAGCACCACACCCGGCCATCCGCCTCGCCCACGCGATAGCCCTGGACCTGAAAATCCATCCGCGCCTCGGCATGAAAATGCCCGAAGGTCAGCGTCCTGGTGCCCACGGACGACAGACACCACTGCCCGCTAATCTCCTGCACCCGCTTACCGGTGGCCCGGCTGATCACCCGGATACTGTCCACCTGCGCCACCTCCTCCCCGGCCTTGCGCGCGGCATGCACACTGAAATAGAAATCCCGATCGAACACCGGCTGCAGCAACTCCCCCTCAAACGCCTGCCGCTGACTGTCGCCAAAACGTGTCACCCGCTGCAACTGCAACGGCTGCTGCGTGCCCGTACGCAAATCCACCAGACTGCCCTGCAGCGCCTCCGCCCCCTCGGCGAAAGGCTGCAACGACACCGCCGTCGCCGGCAGGGTCGGGTTGTCCATGATGTTGATCAAGAGCGCGGAGCCAGGGTGGAAAGGGGTGGATTCCAACGCCATGGGCAAGCGCTCGGACTCGGAGAACCAATAGCCGGACATACCGCCGCCGTATTGGGAGTCGTAGGTGAGCGCCAGTTCAACCGGCGTGTCGCCGAGGGTGCCGCGGTAGGTGGTGGTGGGGTTGGCTTGGGCGGTTGGGGTGAGGAGCCCGAGGCCGAGCAAGAGTGCGGCGGTCAGGCGGAACAGGAGCTGTTGCAGGTGACGCTGTTGGCCAGCCCTTGTTTGCGAACTACTGCCAATGGGCTGGGTCATGCCTGCGTTCCTTGCGGTGGGGAAAAGGGGGGCAGGATAGCAAAATCGATTGAAGGTCAGATGGTTTTGCCAAGGTCACTCTATAGCCGATATCCACCTTGCTGGTTTCAAGCACCTTGTGTGTAGCGGATCGATAAAACAGTAACCCCTTACGCGCAAACCAGACCTGCCTTACAGCGCTGCCGTTGTACCAAAGAAATGCCCTGCCTACAGTTTCAGACTTGATGAAAAGCCCTACCGGCCTCCATCCTGATACTTCGTTCCCCGGCCCTCTCGGCAATCAAAACCCGCACTGATCTGAAACCCCAGAAAGAGGCCACATGACCGACTCTCGCCCCCTCTCGCTGACCACCCCACCCGTTGGCTACAGCGACTGGCTGGCGGAGTTGAAAACCCGTATTCACCAAGCGCAGCAACGTGCCATGCGGACAGTGAACCGCGAGTTAGTCGCACTCTATTGGCACATCGGCCACGACATACTCCAACGCCAGAACCGCGAAGGCTGGGGTGCCAAAATCATCGAACGACTGGCTCAGGACTTGCGTGCAACCTTCCCCGATATGAAGGGTTTCTCCCGCGCCAACCTGATGTACATGCGCGCCTTTGCCGAGGCCTGGCCCGATTCTGAAATTGTCCAACAGGCTGTTGGACAATTGCCGTGGGGCCACAATCTGCTGCTGATCACCAAGCTGAAAGCTCCACAAGAGCGCCTGGTCTACGCCCAACGGGCCGTTGAATACGGCTGGTCCCGAAACGTGCTGGGCATGCACATCGAGACTCGCTTGCTGGAGCGTGAAGGCATGGCACAAACCAACTTTTCAACGCAGTTGCCGACCCCAAACTCGGACCTGGCCCAACAGCTGTTGAAAGACCCTTATGTATTCGACTTTCTCGATGTGAGCCGGGAGGCAAACGAGCGCGATATCGAACATGCCCTGGTACAGCATGTCACACGATTTCTGCTGGAATTAGGGGCAGGTTTTGCCTTTGTTGGTCGGCAAGTGGCACTGGAAGTGGGTGGAGAAGACTTCTTCATCGACCTGCTTTTTTATCACCTCAAACTGCACTGCTATGTGGTCATCGAACTGAAATCTGACAAGTTCAAACCTGAACACCTGGGCCAGTTGGGCTTCTACCTGACAGTCGTGGACAGCCAGATAAAAAGCCGGAAAGACGCCCCCAGCATCGGTTTGCTGTTGTGCAAAAGCAAAAACAAGGTCGTGGCGGAGTACGCATTGCGTGACAGCGCCAAACCCATGGGCGTAGCGGAGTATCAACTGAGGTCGGCGCTACCGGCGGAGTTGCAATCGACCTTGCCTAGCATCGAGCAGATAGAGCAGGAATTGGCTGAGCATTGAGTGGTGACAAGCATTGATGTAGCGGGATAGAAGGTGGGGCCGGCGTTACAAGAAACCCGCAAGCCATTGGTTATGTACAGCTATCAGTGGACTGGCTCATGTCGGATACTCCTAGTTGTAGGGGAAAGGGGCGCTAGATAGCAAAGTCCCCTCTCCCTGAAGATCGTTAGATAACAACTAACTCCAAAAACCCTAGAACCACCCCTCACAAAGTTTTTCCGTTTGGTCGAGAATCATCTGCGCGGCATCCTCGGCCTTGTCGGGCGGGTACTTGTAATGACGTAAAATCCGCCGCACCAAAATCCGCAACTTAGCCCGCACACTCTCGCGCCGGCTCCAATCGACACTGACATTGGCGCGCAAGCTCGCCGTCAGCTCATGAGCAATTTTCGCCAAAATCTCATCGCCCAGTTCACGCACCGAGGCTTCATTGGTAGCCAGGGCATCGTAAAACGCTAACTCATCCTCATTGAGCCCAAGCTTCTCGCCACGCTTGCTGGCAGCGGCAAATTTCTTGGCCATCTCGATCAACTCTTCGATCACCTGAGCCGTTTCGATCGAGCGGTTTTGGTAGCGCTTGATGACATTGGCGAGCAGCTCGGAGAACTTCTTTTCTTGGACCAAGTTGGAGCTGTAGCGGCTCTTAATTTCACCTTCGAGCAAGCGTTCCAGCAGCTCTACCGCAAGGTTCTTCTCCGGCAGGTTGCGTACATCGGCAAGAAAAGCCTCATCGAGCAGGCCGATATTAGGCTTGTCCAGCCCCACTGCTTCGAAGATGTCCACCACATCCCCAGAGACCACGGCATTACCGATGATCTGGCGAATCGCCAACTCACGCTCTTCATCGGTTTTCTTCTGCTGACTGACATCGCGCTTGATCAAAATCACCTTGATCGCTTGGAAAAAAGCCACCTCCTCACGCACTGCCTTGGCTGCATCCAAAGTGCAGCACAAGGTGAACGCCTTACTCATGGCCAGCGCGTTGTCAGCAAAACGCTTCTTACCGTCCTCCAAACCCAACACATGGTTGGCGGCTCCCGCCAATAGCTTGTGGCCTCCGGTTAGAAAATCGCTGTAATCAAAACCGTGCAACAAGCTGCGCAGGACATCGAGCCGCTCCTCCAACACCGCGTAGGCTTCATGAGCATCCACCGTTGGGCGCCCTTTGCCCTTGCTGCCGGTGTATTCCTTAAGCGCCGCTTTCAACTCGTTGGCGATACCGATGTAGTCCACCACCAGGCCGCCCTGCTTGTCCTTGAATACTCGGTTAACCCGGGCGATGGCCTGCATCAGGTTGTGGCCCTTCATCGGCTTGTCGACATACAGCGTATGAACACAAGGCGCATCGAATCCGGTCAGCCACATATCCCGGACGATCACCAACTTGAGCGGATCGAGGGGATCTTTGAAGCGTTTTTCCAGGCGCTTTTTGACCTGGCCAGAGTAGATATGCGGCTGCAACAAGGCCTTGTCCGAAGCGCTGCCGGTCATCACGATCTTGATCGCGCCTTTCTCCGGGTCTTCGTGGTGCCAGTCAGGGCGCAGGGCAACGATTTCGTTGTACAGATGCACACAGATTTCGCGGCTCATGGCGACCACCATGGCTTTGCCGGGCATCTGCCCCATGCCGACCAGCCCCAGATTGCGCTCCTCAAAGTGCGTGACCATATCCGCCGCCACGCTGTGAATACGCGGCGAGGCGCCCACTACCTTTTCCAACGCAGCCCAGCGACTTTTCAAGCGTGACTGTTGCTCGTCTTCTTCATCTTCGGCCAGCTCATCTACCTGATCGTCGATGTGCGGCAGTTCGCTTTCTTTCAAGGACAGCTTGGCCAGGCGTGACTCGTAGTAGATGGCGACGGTGGCGCCGTCTTCTGTGGCCTGCTGCATGTCGTAAACATGGATGTACTCACCGAACACCGAACGGGTATCGCGGTCTTCGCTGGACACCGGAGTGCCGGTAAAGGCCACGAATGTAGCGTTCGGCAGTGCATCGCGCAGGTGCTGGGCATAGCCCACTTCATAGCGCGCCCGGCTGTCTGCTGCCTGCAGGCCAGCGGGGGCTTTGAGCTCGGCATTAAAGCCGTATTGAGTGCGATGAGCCTCGTCGGCGATAACCACGATATTGGAGCGCAGGGACAGCACCGGAAAGCTGTCTTCATCCACGCCTGGCATAAACTTTTGAATGGTGGCGAACACAATGCCGCCACTGGGCCGGTTGGCCAGCTTGGTCCGCAGATCACCACGGGACTCCACCTGAACCGGCTGTTCCCGAAGCAAATCCTGAGACAGGGAGAACACCCCAAACAGCTGGCCGTCCAGATCGTTGCGGTCGGTGATGACCACAATGGTGGGGTTCTCCATCGCCGTTTCCTGCATCACCCGAGCGGCGAAGCAGGTCATGGTGATGCTCTTGCCCGAGCCCTGGGTGTGCCAAACCACACCGCCCTTATGGCTACCGCCAGGACGCGAAGCCACGACCACCTGCTGGATGGCGGCGCGCACGGCATGGAACTGGTGATAACCGGCAATCTTCTTCACCAAACGGCCGTCATCTTCGAACAACACAAAATAGCGCAGGTAATCGAGCAACATCTCTGGCGCCAGCGCACCACGGACTAAGGTTTCAAGCTCACTGAATTGCCCCAGCGGATCGAGGGTTTCACCGTCGATGGTGCGCCAGTTCATAAAGCGCTCGATGTCTGCCGACAGCGACCCCATTCGAGCTTCAGTACCATCGGAAATCACCAGGATTTCGTTGTACTGGAACACGTCCGGAATCTGCTCCTTGTAGGTCTGAAGCTGCTCAAAGGCTTTACCGATATCTGCGTTTACGTCAGCCGGGTTTTTCAACTCCAACAAGACCAGCGGCAACCCGTTAATGAACAAGATGATGTCCGGCCGACGAAGTTTTTTCGGCCCTTGGATGCGGAACTGATTGATGGCCAGCCAATCATTGGCTTTGACCTCAGCCCAATCGATCAAACGCACGAAATCGCCGCGGGTTTCGCCGTCCTTCTGGTACTGCACCGGTACGCCACTGACCAGTAGGCGATGGAACAAGCGGTTGGCCGAAAGCTGCACTGGCAAACCCAATTCCAGCACCTGCTTAAGGGCATCTTCACGGGCTGCCAATGGCACCTTGGGATTGAGCTTGGCCATCGCACTGCGTAAGCGCTCTACCAACACCACTTGCCGGTAATTATCACGCTCAGGGTGTTCTCCGTCGTGGGCGATATCTGGCCCGTACAAACGGGTGTAACCCACCTCTTCCAGCCAGCCGAGGGTTTCCTGCTCCAGTTGGTCTTCGGTCATTACGGCATTAGTCCCTTATCAATCCTCGACATTGGCCAGCAGCAGGCTGCCCAATTAAGTCGCTTCCCCAACCTCACAGGCGGGTCATCTAGTTATTGGCCACCCACGTCGCCCCTTGTGCAGTCAATCGGTACTTCTGTGCCGGGCTGCGTGGCGAATCGGGGTGAGTCATTTCGATCAACCCGGCCACTAATGCCGGGTTCAAGTAGTTGTTACGGAAGGTCGGGCGATGGGCCAATTGCAACTGCTGCATCAGCTCTCCCGCTTTCAGGGCAACACCGCCACCCAGCACGTGGAGCAGGCGGGCTACTTGGTCGCTTACTTGATCGGTTACTTGGTCGCTTTGGCCACAATCGAGCAAGGCCTGGTGCAAGGCTTGCAACATGAACTCCACAAAAGGCGTGGCCTCGCTGCGTTGATCCGCGGTACTCAGCGCAGCGTAATAAGCCTCTTGCTGCTCGCGAATCACCGTCTCCACGGGCAGCCAGGCCAAAACGGGACGCCATAGACTAAGAATCAGCGTTTGCCACAAGCGCCCCATCCGCCCGTTGCCATCGGCGAACGGGTGGATGAACTCGAATTCGTAGTGAAAGACACAGCTCGCCAGCAGTGGGTGCAGATCCGTGCTGGACAGCCAACTGAGCAGGTCGTCCACCAAGGTGGGTACACGGCTAGCCGGCGGGGCCATATGCACCAGCTTATGCTCGCGATAGATACCGACCCCAGCACGGCGAAACTGCCCGGCATCGTCGATAAGCCCGTGCATCAACAGGGCATGAGCCTCCAGCAAATGCTCGCGCAACGCCGGGCGCCAGCCAGGCATGGCCTCATAAGCGGCAAAAGCATTACGCACTTCCTGGATCTCCCGGGGCAGGCCTAATACCCGCCGCCCCTCCAGAACGGCCGTCACCTGCTCCAGGCTCAGCGTGTTGTTCTCGATGGCCAGCGAAGCTTGGATAGTGCGAATGCGATTACCCCGTCGCAGCTGCGGCGTCAGGACTGCCTCATGCCGCGCCGACAACCGCCCCACCTGCTCGCTGATCTGCGCAACAAGCACGAGCATGGTTGGGGTCAGGGTCAACGGCGGCTGATAGCGGCTCATGGGCTAGGCCACCGCTCGACCAGAGGCTTGGGACTGCTCACGCAGAGGCCTCCCATTCTTTGGCGGTTAACTCGCCGGTTTGGTGGAAGCGCCGAACACGTCCGAGGAACTCGGCAAAATCGCCATTTTCTTCGCTGAGGCGGTTGCACATGTCCCAGTCGATATCACTGCGTTCCCGCGCTGGAATCAGAATCTGGCTTTCCGTGGGGTTCTCCACATCCAATTGGATCACCCCAATGCCATGGGCAGCGGCGAGCATACGCAGCTCTTTGAGCGTGCCATCGCCTTCCACCGTAGCAGCCACCAAGTAGCCAAAATGCGCCCAGGAGGAATTGGACACCGTCTGGAAAAAACACTTGCGGGCATTGGAGCGGTTGAGCAGCAACTTGACCTCGAACGACCACAACCGAGCGCGTCGCTCACCCAATACACGAACGCACTCACGCACATCCGCCGTCCAGTCGGCGGTCAGGTTTTCCAGCCCGACCAGATCCGGGTGCAGCCATTCATTGCCACCGCTGCCGGCGCGGTTGGAGGAGCGCTTTTCGTTGATACGCATGGCATTCACGCACTGCTCTTCTGAAAGCAGGTACCGCGCCAGCAAGGGATAGAGCGCGTGCTCACGTAACCGCGAGGACTCGGGCAATTCTGTGATTTCGGGTGAGAGGCCCTCCGCCGCCGCGACCTCGGCATTGGCGTCCAACTCCGACCAGTAATAGTGACGTGGCCGGCCTTCTGTGGTTTTCAGCTGCGGGTGCTGCTTTTGCCAGCGAGGACGCGAGCCCGCGATTTCGGCCGCCAGTTGCTGTACAAGGTCAGCGTCGGTCTGAATATGGCTGCCGCTGCCGGCTTTCTTGACTGCACATTCGGCGGGGAACTGCTCGAATATCCACTGCGCCAGTTCACGGGCGGTGTGTTGGGTGTCGGGCTGGCTTTGCAGGCGTTCGATGACGCGTTCGCGCAGGTTAAGAGCCATGTTAGATAGCCTCCGACAGGATCTTTTCCGTAGCGGCTGTCGCTTCTGGTAGGCGCAGTTGGCCGGAGATTAAACGGGGTAGAAGGGTGTCGCGGAGCTGGGTGAGGGTGTGGGCTCGCTGTTCATTACCGAAAATCATCTGATGAATCGGTTCAACAATACTATTGAACTGCTCAATAATCGCTTTCGGTGGATAAACAATATGAAGGCGCTTTAAGTCAGCCACAGTGACATGACCAAGTCCAGTTGTCTGTTTGTTACGCGCAAGCTCAGCAAATACCGGCTTTAGATTTTTAAGTACCTGGAGAACAAAAGAACGATCAATAGGGTCATGCGGCAAAACACGAAATATATGCTGATTAAGTAGAGCCGGCTCATACCCCCAAACAAAAGTATCAATGGAGGTATCTGGATTACCAGACCAAGAAAAAAGGATATCACCTGTATCAATTAGATACTTAGCTGGCATATCAATATCTGAAAATGCTGTTTGCGAGGTAACGCCTGACTTCAGCTCCGCAATCTTGATGATTGGTAATCCGCGACGTTCCGAATTAGGTTCAAACGTTTTATAAGCAGCTCCGTTAATGTAAGAAGCCATTTCATAGATAGGTCGCGTAGTCCACCCCATAGGTACCAAACCTAGATCGGATTCATCAAAACTATTGGGGAATAATGCTGAAGTAGCAGCGTCCAAACCCTCAGGCTCAAGCCCTTCTGCCTTGAGCCGCACAGGGTCAAAATCGACAAACCAAGACTTGAAAAATGCTCGAGCGACAGCCTCTAGAGTGGAGTTTGTTTCACGCAACAGGGAAATTCGCTCAGAAATAGCAAAATAGTAATCCCCAATAAACTCCTGCCTTTCTTGATCAGGCACAGGAATATTTAATTTATTAAAATCCCCTTTCTTAAAGTGAGGAATCATACTCCCAACGTGCATATTATCAATTTGAGCCTGAACAATCGAAGAGCGCAACACAGCAAAAAGATACTTTGGATAGATCTTGGACGAGTCCGCTCTAACGGCAACCATATCCTGAGCAATGCAAAAACCCACAGGATCTGGAACCCAATTTGTCCTACCTGGACTGCCTTTACAGACAAACAAAATATCGCCCGGCTTTGGATGCCCTCGAAACCAAGTCCGATAAGTTTCGTCATCTACAAATCGCACTGTTTCACACGCAGGGTATAGCGAGTTATTACTAATACAATTCGTTGCAATCAGGGGTATTCCGGAGTCACCAACCGGACAGGTTCTACCTCTATTATCAACAATCGATAACAATAATTCTGTAAACGGAATCCATTCAAAACTCATAACCCAACCCTCCAAGTTTCTGGCGGATCAATTGGTCGAGTTCCTCTCCTTTGACCATCTGCTCTCCCAATAAGACAGTAAGGCTCTGCATTTTTTCAGTAAAATCTTGATCATCTTCTTCCACTACCTGCGCCCCCACATAGCGCCCAGGGGTAAGCACATGTTGATGTTCAGCGATCTCAGCTAAAGTCACGCTGCGGCAGAAACCAGCGACATCAGAGTACTCAGTAATATCACCGCCTATATCCAACGGTTCGCCGCGCCAGTTAGCCACGGTCTGAGCAATACATTCGATGTCGCTATCGAGCAGCTCAATCTGCACTCGACTGATATTTTTACCTAGCTTACGTGCATCTATAAACAGCACCTCGCCAGGACGAGTAGCTTTCTTTTTCGTGAGGAACCACAAGCAAGCAGGGATCTGTGTGTTGAAAAATAACTGACCAGGCAGTGCAATCATCACTTCCACTACATCCGCCTCGACCATGGCCTTACGAATGTCACCTTCAGTGTTCTGATTGGAGCTCATCGAGCCATTGGCCAAGACAATACCGGCACGACCGCTTGATTTGAGGTGAAAAAGCATATGTTGCAGCCACGCGAAGTTAGCGTTGCCCTGCGGTGGCGTGCCGTACACCCAGCGCGGGTCACCGTCCAAGCTGCCATGCCACCAGTCGCTGATATTGAATGGTGGATTGGCCAGCACAAAGTCTGCGCGCAGATCGCTGTGTTGGTTACGGATAAAGGTGTCGGCTGGCTCTTTGCCGAGGTTGAAGTCAATGCCACGAATTGCCAGGTTCATTGCCGCTAGACGCCAGGTAGTCGGATTGGACTCCTGGCCATAAATGGAGACGTCACCCAATTTTCCACCGTGAGCCTCAATAAACTTTTCCGACTGCACAAACATGCCGCCCGAACCGCAGCATGGGTCGTAGACCTTGCCATGATGCGGGTTAAGCACCGCAACCAAGGTTTTAACGATGCTGGCCGGCGTGTAGAACTGCCCGCCTTTTTTACCTTCGGCACTGGCGAATTGACCAAGGAAGTATTCATACACCTGGCCCAGCAGATCGCGAGCCTGGTTGGCGTCGCCACCGAAACCGATGGTCGATATCAAATCGACCAACTCACCAAGCTTGCCGTCCGGCAACTGGGCACGGGCGTAACGCTTGTCGAGGATATTTTTCAGGCTAGCGTTTTCCGCTTCGATGGCGGCCAATGCTTCATCAATACGTTTGCCAATATCGACCTGCTTAGCAGCAGCGCGCAGTGACTCCCAACGCGCCACTTCCGGCACCCAGAACACGTTGACTTCGGTGTAGTAGTCACGCTCTTCCAGCTCTTGGGCTAACAGTTCGGCGTCGTCGCTGCCCAGGTAGTAATCATCGTTGGCATCGGTAAAACGACGCTTCAGCTCGGCACTCCGGCCGGCGAAGCTGTCGGAGATGTACTTGAGAAAGATCAAACCGAGAACGATGTGCTTGTACTCGGCGGCGTCCATATTGGCGCGCATCTTGTCGGCGGTGGCCCACAGGGTTTTTTGTAGGTCTTGCAGCGTGTTGTTGGTGGTCTTGACCGCTGCCTTGGCTTTACGTCCTGGCTTTTTTTTAGCCGGTTCAGCCTCCAGGCCTTCGGGGGATTCGTTTGGTGTGTAACGCGCTCGGGCTTCGTTCAATGCTTGCTCGGCGAGGCTGATAGCAGCCTGTTTGCCAGTCTTTTGATCCGTCATGGACAAATTCCTACCTTCAACGCAGATGAGTTGCGCAACAAAAATGAAAAACCAACCCCTGAGGCTGGTTAAAGATGGACTGCATGATACCGGGCTGATGGCTTTTCGTCAGAACCCAGGCTTGAGTCGGCGAAAAATCACGAGGCGTCGCAAAAACTTCCCGTCCTTCGATGCCCAATGTAAGGCCAGTCCCTTTCTATTAAGCGACTTTTCCTAGAGAATCCAGACCGCTTGCGCCTGTGAAAGCAGCTGTCTAGGCTCGGTTCATCACTGCATATCAGTGATCGGGTTTAGCAGCTCGAAACATCACATTGGGCGCATCGACGTCACCTGTTGGCAGAGTTTTTCTTCTGCTTTTTATGGTGGCTGTGCGCAGGGCACCTTCGGGTGCGCCGGTTTCCAATGTGACCGGTCTGCTAACCTGCGTACAGCTGCCACTCCTTCGTTTAGCAGCGATCGCTGGCAGCTCCATTCACATTGGAGATGCACCATGAAAAAGCTCGTTCCCGATCCGCCCATGTCCTTGCCTGGGCAATTCAGAACCCCCGAACACGATATCGACACCCAGCGCATTCGCTTGGCCTTGGCGGCGCATAGCGCTGAAACCTCGATCCTCAACAACCTGAAAGACACCGTGTCTACGTCCGTAGGTCATCAATCCATGTTCAGTGTCCGCCCCGGCATCAATGCCGAAGAAGCGTTGGTGCATGTGTCGTTGCTGCTGGACTGTGCGGTACAGGTCAGCGATGAAATTACCGAGCGCGCCAGCGGTGTGGAGCGTGGGTTGATTTGGTCGATGATCCATTCGGTGGAGATGGCTAGAGCAGTGGTGGATTCGTTGCTGGATGCAAATAAGCCGACCGAAGCCTCGGTAACGGATTAAACGCCACGCAGATGTAAGACAAGAAAACGGGGTAAGGCGTGACTTACCCCGTTTTCCATCACAGCTCTACCCGCACAATTATTGCTCACCGATCACAAGCAACACATCGTCGATATACCGCCCTTCAGCACCATGGGTGCCATTACGCAAATACCCAGGAATCATCTGCTGAAACTCAGTACGGTCGGCGGGAAGGAACTCAAGCAAAGCCTCCAACATCGCGGGCCTCAGCAATCGTTGATTAGCCGGCACATCTGGCAAGTTCGGCCGAATAACATTTTCCTCCAGCCATACCAGCTTCTCTCGCAAGCTGTAGTTACCCTCAAGGGTAATGCTCTCAGCGTGCTCTCGTTGCTCATCGGCCACTTGTTGGCTTGAAAGCTCCTCAGACTCTTCCTTGGCCTCTTCTACTTTTTCCACCGGTTCGGTTCGTAACCGCGCCAGTTCCTGAAGAATGGGTTCAATCTGCACCCGGGCATTGCGGAACCAGTCCACTGACCAAATACGACGAATATTCCAACCCAACTGCTCCAATACACTTTGGCGCAAGCGATCACGGTCTCGCGCCGACTTCGCTGAATGATAGGCCGCGCCATCGCACTCAATTCCCATCAAATAGCGGCCTGGTTGCCCGGGATCACGTACCGCCAGATCGATGAAGAATCCGGCTACACCCACCTGGGGCTCACATTGATAGCCGTGGCGCGCCAGCATCTCAATAACAGCGACCTCAAAATCACTATCCGGTGCTCGCTCAGTTTCCTTGATATGGGGCATACGACCAGATTCAGCAAAGTGCAGAAAATCTCGCAGTGCCTGCACGCCACGACTGGAAGTACTGGTCACCAGTACATCGCTCGACCCAAACGAGGAAAATACCTGCATGCGCTTCTTGGAACGGGTGTACAGCACGTTCAAACGCCGCCATCCGCTGGCACCGTTAATAGGACCGAAACGCTGTGGTACGGTACCGCCTACTTCCATCGGACCATAAGTACCAGAGATGTAAATTACATCGCGCTCGTCACCTTGAACGTTTTCCAAGTTCTTGATAAACAGCGGCTCACCCAGGCTTTGATTGCGATCCAGCGCGACTTGTAGCTGGGGACTTTGCTTGGCAAGTAGCTCAAGCATCCTCTCGATCTGCTCAGCTTGCTTGACGTTCATTGCCACCACCCCCAAGGATTCATCAGGGCGATGAATCACATGGTGCTCGATAGCCTTGGCGACTACCTCCGCTTCTTCGATATTGCGCTGTTCAACAAAGCGTCCACGGGGAACCCTTACAAACTTAACCCCGAACTCTGCGGACTCACGATGAGGCGAGGGATAGACCACCAAGTTGCTTTCATAGAAAGCTTTGTTAGAGAAGGCAATGAGGCTCTCGTGACGTGAACGGTAGTGCCAACGTAGACGACGCAGTTTGAACAACGGCATCGCCGCTTCCAAAATGCTTTCCGAGTCTTCGGCCAATGAAGCATCCGCATCGTCGGCATCCGAGTCGCCCCCATTACGGGAGAAAAAGTTAGTCGGTGGCAGCTGTTTTGGATCTCCTACAACTACCAACTGTTTGCCACGCGCAATACTGCCCAACGCCTCCTCCGGACGCATTTGAGAGGCTTCGTCCATTACGACCAAATCAAACTCGATATGCCCAGCCGGCAAGTATTGAGCGACAGCCATTGGCGACATCATGAAGCAGGGTTTGAGACCCTGTAGCGCTTCCGCTGCACGATTCATCAGGCTACGAATCGGTACGTGTCGAGTTTTTTTCTCAGCCTCACGCTGCAATAACGCCAATTGCGTAAAGTCCCTGACCGCGCCATGACTATTGCCAGCAGGAACGCTGTTCTGACTTATACGTGACGAAACCTGCTCACGCTGCAGACGCTTGAGTTGCTCGTCAATCTCAGCAAAACGCGTACGAATAGCCTCCTGCTCCTTGCCCGAGAACTGTCCTAATGCAGGATCAAGCTCAAGGATTTTTAACGCCCAGCTATCAAGAAGACCAAGCAAACAGGCATCGATACAGCGCTCAGACTCCAATTGTTGCGTTTCGATTGCTTCGACTACAGTCTCGAAACCCAGCTCAACCAAATGCGAACGCAAACGGCGGTATTCAAACCAATGGTCAAGCAAGTCAGGGTTTTGCGCGGCCCAGGCTAATCGATCAGCCATAGGCTCAAAGTCAGCTGTTTCAACGGACTGCCACCACTGACTACCCACAACCGCAGCGCTTTGGAAAAATGCTTCCTGTGCTAGCTGCCAAGACTCCACGACCTTGGAGAGCACTGCGCCTTGTTGATGCCAATGAAGTATGAGTTCCTCAGCTTCCTTAGGTGTGCAGGCGGTTAGCTGCGGAATGAGGATGTCTCGAATCGGTAAAGCCAAAATCGGCTGGACGAAAGCAACAGTGTGCCGCCAGGTGGTCAAGCGAGGGCGCGCAGCCGAAAGGTTGTCTATCCGAGGGAGTTCCTCACCTAGCAGGCAGGTTTGCAGAACAGCATCACTTTGCAGTGCTGTCGAACGGGACTGCCAACTTTCCACGGCCTGAATCAACTGAAGCAACCGCCCCATAGTGGGCGCTTCTTCGCTAATCACAGGTAACAGCGAACGCAGCGGGATCCCAACATCCCTGACAAGGCGAACATACAGGCCCTGTGGGGCAAGTAAGTCCTCTGAACGTAAGTCATGACTGTCGAAAGGCAACAGGTCTTCCAGGTCCAGGCAATGCTCAAGTACATCGAGCAAATAGGATTCGAGCTCAGCACTATCGCCAGAAACCCCAGCTAGTAACTCCCCATCAGTTTTAAGCAGATACTCTGCTATCCAGACCTTTGCACCGAATCCACGTCCGCACTCAGCCCGCAACGTTTTGTACCAGCCTCGCAAGCGTTTGAGTGAGTCGACCGGCGTATCCAATCCTTGAAAATGCTCGCCCAACTTATCACTGAGAACTTTGTTGTCATTGAGTTGAGCGTGTTTTTTCAGGTAGGCAATTGCATCAGGTAGGACCGGCTGTAACTGCTTTAATTTGATGCCTGGCCGTGCCATGGCCATAACTTCATTTTTTGCTGAGCGCCATTGCCCCTTGAACCAACGAAAGAGTGATTTATCAGCCAGAACCCGACTCAAATCCTCAAGCCGCGTATAGCTAGGCAAGCGATCTAGAGTGAAGTGATCCGCAGTTTGCTCCTGCAGTTTCTTGATAGCTGGAACTTCGATATCCAGTTCTGCAATGACTTCATCCAAAGCCTCATCTTCAAAGCGCTTATGCCGAAGAGAAACCAGATCCGCCGGCATTGCTGTGAGCATTTGCAGAAACAGAACTAGCTGTTCGATACCAGTGAAGTCGCTTCGTAACCCCTCAACCGTAGCTCCCTCCTGCAACAACTGAATCAGCCGCTGAACCCGCGGCGCTAACTCCAATAGATCCTCTGCTTCTTCGATTACATCCAGCAGGGCGTTGAGGGAGAGTGCTTCATCAGCATTGTGCAAACGTATAGCTGCACTGGCCTGCTTTACAGCCGCTATCGCTGCCCCAGAACTGATGACGTCGGCTCGCAGAGAGCGAGTCAAAGTCGTCTGCTGATCCAACAACGAATCCATTCCCTGAAGCCAAAGCCTCAATGCCTCGCATGACTCTATATCCAACCGCCCTAACAGGTCCCAATCCTCATCACCTTTAGGCAATGCGAGTACTGGAATTGAAGCGGCCAAAGCGCCTAACTGATCTGGGCTGTAGGCTTCCAAAACAACCGCCTGTAGCTGCAGTGACAATTGAGGACGAAGAGCAGCCAAACGGCTGAGTGCCTGCTGGGCATGAGACAGATGCTCTAGAAGCGCAGAACGCTCGGCACCTACCAATCGAGTCTTTGTACTGCCAAACCAAGGATGGGTTTCCAACCTGCCTGCCTGACCAGCCTCTTCGGCGGTCTTGCGATAAATATGAGCATAAAAACCGGCTTGCTCTTGCAAGTGCTCTTTGTCGATTTTCGCCTCTGACTGCGGATGCAGATCAGAAGGTCTGATCGTTAGCGCTTCACGCAAACGAGTCGCCTGCATCAGCACTTCATGAACGGTCATACCTGACTCTTCAAAAGAGGCATGCAGATGATGTACGTGTTTATTCAGCTGCTGCTTCAATCGCTCATAGTTGGCAATCAGATCCGCCAGCTGCTTGGGTGAGCAAAAAACACCGCTGTTCTGGATTCGCTGCCGGATGCTATCGATGACTGAGCTCTTTTGACTCTTATGGCTGTGCAGCTCTAAACAAAAATCGCCCAGACCAGCCCTGGTCAGGCGGCTTTTTACCACTTCGAGTGCGGCACGCTTCTCGGCAACAAATAACACCTTTTTACCTTGAGCCAGCGCCGCGGCAATCATGTTAGTGATGGTTTGGGACTTACCCGTGCCCGGCGGCCCTTCAATCACCAAGTCATCACCCCGAATTACATCTATCAAGGCGCTGTGCTGAGAGCTATCAGCATCGTCAATTAGCGGGAACTGTTGGTGGACTTGCTCAATCTCGTCAATTGAGTGCTCAACGCAAAACGCACCCTGTTTTCCTGACGAGTTGGCCGGTAAGCCGTCCATTCCTGTTAGTCGCTGAACCAGGCCATGATCCAACAGTGACTGCTCTTTCCACCGACCAGGATCAAGGTCGAGATACATCATCAACTTGCCAAACTCGAACAAGCCAAGAGATGCATAACGATGCACCTTCCAATCAGGCTTAATCTTCAATACAGTTTCAACGATGCGCTCGAAGTACTCCTCAGGCGTGCTGTCATCGGTGATTCGTGGCAACGCGATACCAAAGTCGACGCGAAGTTTTTCACGCAATGACAGGTTGGTAAGAATGTCCTCACCGGTTGGATGGACGCGGTACTCGAATGTTGCAGTTTGGGGGTTGAGTTTACCCTTCTCCAAATTGACTGGCACCAGCATCAATGGCGCTAAACGGCTGCTGTCTTTACCTGCTACCGACTCATCCCACTCTAGAAAACCGAGTGCCAGATAAAGGATATTCGCCCCCGTCTCCTCCAGAGCCGATCGTGATTGGGCGTGCAAAATCTGTAATCGTGATTCCATCTCTGCAGGGTAATAAAGCGTCTGAATTGCATCATCAGAATGCTTGCCTGATCTGCTGTTCTCTGAAGGCAGCGGAAGTTCATAACTTGTGGCCATCCCCAGAATCTGTGCCCAAGCTTCCGCTGTTGGCTGTTTCTTCAGCTCAACAACAGCCCCTGTCTTCTCGTCTAACTTTAAAAAACCATGGGTAAGCAGCTGCCTCTCGGTAGGCTCAGGGACTGCGGCGAACCGCATGGATTTTTCATCTGCCAAAGACTCAAACAAATGGTCCGGCAGCTCATCAATAATCCGAACGAAGCGCTTGGAGCGTGCATGTGAGAAGTTCAACAGTCGATTACGGGCACTGAGATCAAGAAGCCTGCTACGTAGTTTCTCCAAACTATCGGGTATCTCACTTGGAGGAGTATCAAGGTCATCCCAGTCCGCAAGTGGCTCAGACTCAGCGGACTTGGCATGCTCGTTCGCTTCAGCATCGAACCGATAAACCGAGCCCCCGCGACCGGCCCCCTTATTGAGCACCCCCTTTGCAATGAGCTCATCACGGAGGCTCCAATACTCCTCCTCAGAGACAGAGAAATTTTGCAGTTCCGCCCGTCGATCAATCCGATCTCTCAGTGACTTATTGCCAACAGCCGTGCCGTCCGCTGGGACTAGCTCCAATATCCATTGACGAACAAGTTCATGGCGTTGGGTAGCCAAAGATTCAGGGCCTGAGTTCACGTCGATCACCGCTAATGTGTTGGGGCAACTGCCTTATGAATTTTTCCTGAGCACGGTAAACCGATGCTCAGCTTCAGCTGGCCGCGATAACAAGAGAGGCTTTGGGGGGACGCTACCGATATTTCAGAGCGTTCGAGATGCCATCCTTGGAAAACAACGGTCTGCTTGGAATTTGATGGCCGTCACAATATCCAGCACACGAAGCCAGGTAAAGGCAAAGTGCCGCCACGTTATCGTTTTCCTCACTTCGTCGACGATTGGTCGTTCACTTTAACGTCCCATAATTGATGCTAAAGCACCCGCCCTGGCTCATCTCTGCTGTTTAAGCATCTGGCTTTAGTACTCAGTCAGAGGCTAAATGCAATGCTACGTTTGTACATAAAAGAGAAAATAACGATTCAGCAAAGCTGTATTAACGAACATTCCGATAAAGCATCAACCGCGCCCCCTCATGCATCCCCGGGTCAACTCCAGCAACCGTTCAAACTCCTGCGGATGCTCCTGCGCCACATCCTCTCGCGGGGTATTCGACGCCAAATCATGCAAAGTCGCGCCACTGCCGTCGTGCTGCATCTGCAACAAAAAGTCCTTGGTCACGCCGCCAATCACCGGGAAGGTCCCTTCCCTCAATACCAGCGGCACCACCCGCTCCCCCTCCGGCGCGGGCTGTTGAATGTCCCGCCCCATGGCGCCATTGGTGAAGGGCATCCCGGCCATGCCAGCTACGGTGGGCAGCAGGTCGGCGAGGCCGACGGCTTCTTCGATCACTCTGGGCTGCAACATCCCCGGGGCATGGATCAGCAGCGGTACGTTGTTGCTTTCCAGCCCCAGCTGTTCAAAGGCGGGGGCCATGTGGGGGATCTGGCTGATGCGGGTGTTGTGGTCGCCGAAGAACACGAAAATCGTGTTGTCGTAGTAGCCCCCCGCTTTGGCGATCTCCATCAGCCGACCGATGTTGAAGTCCAGCAGGCGCACGGCGTTGTATTGCTCCAGGCTGCGGGAACCGGCGGCCTGGACTTGTTCCAGAGGCAGGTCTTGAACTTGGAAGCCGTCGTTGTCCTTGGGGATGGTGAAGGGGCGGTGATTGCCGGAGGTTTGCAGGTAGGCAAAGAACGGTTGGTCCTGGGGGATGGCGCGCAGCAGGCGGTCGCTTTCCTTGAACAGGTCGAGGTCGGAGATGCCCCAGACGTCCACCTGGGGCGATTGCCA
The DNA here is from genome assembly GCF_026016285.1 of Pseudomonas sp. B21-059. Lineage (NCBI taxonomy): Bacteria > Pseudomonadati > Pseudomonadota > Gammaproteobacteria > Pseudomonadales > Pseudomonadaceae > Pseudomonas > Pseudomonas sp. B21-059. The sequence continues at coordinate 4,344,816 of NZ_CP087201.1, forward strand.
GTGGCTTTCGTCGTACAGGCGCACGTTGTCGATGCTCTGGCGGATCAGGCCGTTGATGTTGGCCCAGCCGGCGTTGCCGCCGATCAGGTAGAGCTTGTGGTAGTCGCTGAAGGCGTTGATCAGGCTGTGTTGCCGAGTGATCAGGGGCTGGCGGGTGGCGGTCTCTTGGCGGGTGACGTCGGGCACACCGGTGATGCTGGCCCACACGGTTTTGGCGGTGCCGGTGACCGGGACGTAGAAGTGTTTGAAGAACCAGCTCTGGCTGGCCAGGCGGTCGAGGTTGGGGGTGGGGTTGAGCGGGTTGCCGTAGGCGCCCACGGCGCTGGTGCCGAGGGATTCGAGCATGACGAAGATGACGTTGGGCGGCCGGGGGCGGTCGATGCGGTATGGCTGCACGTCTTGTTGGCGGGTGAAGCTCAGGCGCTGCGGGTCCGGGTGGTCGACGCCGAGGTAGCGGGCCAGGGCCGGATAGTGTTGGCGCACTTGGGCTTCGTCGTACTGGGCTTGGCCGGCCTTGAGGGTGTCGTAGAAGAACAGCACGGGGTTGAGGCCCAGGGCGGCGATCTGGCTGTTGCCGGAGAAGTAGGCATCGCTCCAGCGCAAGGGCACGGGGTTCTCCAGGTTGAGGTTTTCTACCCGGCCCAGCAGGGCGAGGAACACGGCGGCGATGCCCAGGGCGCTGACGCTGGCCAGGGACCAGCGGCCCAGGGGTTGCGCCGGGCGGTCTAGGGTCAGGCGTTCCAGGCGCAGCAAGGCGTAGCACCACAGGCTCAGGGCGCTGCCCCAGGCGAGGACGATCCACAGCACCGGGTAGCTTTCCCAGAGCATTTGCTGGGAGATCTGTGCGTCGTCCAGGTAGCGCAGCACCGTGGCGTTGATGCGTACGCCCAGGTAGGCGTAGTGGCCGAAGTCGATGATGTACAGCAGCCCTACCCCGCCCAGCACCAGCAGCAGGTAGGCCCGGGCCAGCCAGCGCAAAGTTGGCAGGCGCAGCAGGTTCCAGCGCGGCAGCCAGGCCAGCAGGGCCAGGGGCAGCAGTATCAGCAAGGTCAGGCGCAGGTCGAAGCGCAGGCCGATGCCGAGGGTCTGGAGGATGGCCTCGCGCTGGTCGGCGGCGCTCAGGTCCACCCCGGAAAAACCCACGGCGAACAGCAGCCGCAGCAGTGCCAGCAAGCCGAATACCAGCCCGATTGCGCCCACGCCGTAGCGCAGGCGGCGTGATTGCAACCCGCCCATCATTGACCTCTGTCTGGTGTTGTCGAAGGCCGCGGCGCGGCCTGTTGGTTTACCCGGCAAGGGGCTGCCCGCGGCTGCGCTGGGTGACGCGGCGCCACAGCCACAGCAGCAGCCCGCCGCTGCCGGCGATCAGGCAGTAGCCCGCCAGCAGTGGGTCCAGCAGGTAGTCCCAGTAGTTTTCCGAGGGCTTGAGGCGCAGGGCAAAGGCCAGGGTCCCGGCTGCCAGCATCAGTACCCCCAGCAGGTTGCGCTGCCACAGCAGCACCAGCGCCGCCAGGCCCATCAGCACGATCATCGGCCGTGGGTTGTAGCCCCAGCGGTAGGGGTCGAGGTAGGTCAGGCCCAGGGTCGCGGGGTACAGGCTCAGGGTCAGGCCGATAAACAGCAGCAGGACCTGCACCCGGTGTTTGGCTGGCAAGGGCGCAATCACCCCCAAGTGCCGCAGGCTGACCCAGCCCAGCAGCACCAGGGTGCTGATGGCCAGATCATCGGTGAAGCTGCGCACATAGGCCGCCAGCGGCAGCTGGTTCAGTGGAATAAAGCTGACCAGCGCCAGCACGGGCAGCAGCCAGGGCCGCCAGGGCGCGGTCAGGCGCAGGCTGCCAAGCAGCACAAAGCCCAGGAGGATAAAACTCAGGTGGGCTTGCCATAGCGACATCATCACAAGCGCTCCGCCAGCCACGCCGCGTTGAAGCTGACGTGCTTGATAAAGGTGTTGTTCCAGGAATAGACCAGGTGGTACAGGCCGTCCGTCCCGCGGCTGAAGTAGGGGTATTCGTACTCGAAGTCGCAGCCCTGGGGCTTGCACACCCGGTAGTCGAGGTTGCTCAAAAAGCGCTGTTCCAGGGGCAGGCGCCGGGCGCCGCTGGAGGCGCGGAAACCTTCGCCGATGATGTCCTTGTAGGCCTCGTGGGAAAACGGCTGGCCCAGGGGGTCGGGGGACTGGTCCAGTTCCACCAGCGGGCGCCATTGGCTAAGGCCGGCGTCGGTGCCGTACAGGCTGAGTTTGAAGCGCCCGTCCTGCAGGTCGTTGAGGGCCACCAGCAGGCCCTCATCGTCGGTGCCCACCGCCGCCAGGGACGAGTTGGGGTTGGACGGTTGCAGCGGATAGGGCTCGCTCCAGGTCTGCCCGGCGTCTTCGGTGCGGCTGGCCAGGACCTTGTGGTGGGTGTCGCCGGCGTAGCGCAGCATGGCCACGGCGCGGCGTTCGTCCAGGGGCACGATGGTCGGTTGCAGGGAATGCTTGCCGCGGCTGATGCGGAATTTGTCGATCACCGCGCCATCGGCGCTCAGGTACAGATACTCGGCGAACTTGCCCATGAACTCGTGGTACACCGGCAGGCCGATCGAGCCGTCGGCATGGAACACCGGCGCGGCGCGCACCAGGGTGCTGATGTTGAAGAACGGCGAGGTCACCAGCTGTCGCGGCGCCGACCAACTGCGCCCCAGGTCGTCGGAAACCATCAGGTTGATGGCGCTGGTGGCCCAGCCGCCCACCGACACCGAGACGTAGAACATCCACAGGCGCTGATCCGGGCCCAGGGCGATCACCGGGTTGCCGAGCTTGCGGATATAGCGCCCGGTGCCAGCGCGGGTCGATTCGCGGGTGGCCAGCACCTGCTCGGCGCCCCACTCGCCAGTCTTGGCGTCAAAGCGTGCGCTGCGCACCTGGACGTCGGCGGCGCCTTCCCGGGAGCCGGCGAACCACACGGCCATCAGGTCGCCGCCGGGCAAGGCGGTCACCGAGGACGAATGCACGAAGTCATCCAGGTCCGAGGAGACGAAGCGGCTGTTGTATTGCGGCGTACTGTTGGTCGTAGCCGTATCGCTGCTGACCACAGCCTGGGCAAACGGCGCCAGCTGATGGGGAGGATGGCTGCGCCAGGCGGCGATAAAGACGGCGGCCAAGAGCAGGCTGCTGCAGATGAAGCTCAGGCGAAAGGACAGCGCACGCATACAGGAGCCCGTGGCAAATTCTGGGTGGGGTACAAGGGAAAAACCATTAGTGCCGATCACTGTCCGGCAAGGGTCGGCGGCGGCCGGTGAGCATCGACAACGGCAGGTTGTCGCGCACTTGGAAGCTTTCAAAAATCGCCGCGCACATATGCAGCAGCACCAGCCCCAGCAGCACATCGGCGCTGGTTTCGTGCACCTGCAGCGGCCAGTCGGCGCCCCACAGGGCATCGACCTCTTCCATCAGAAAACCGCTGATGCCGATCAGCAACAGCGCCAGCAGCATCAGCAGCATCACTAAGGCCCCGAGGGGTGAATGCCCCAGGCGATGCTCGGGGCGCCCGGCCAGCAGCGAGCGCAGATGCCCCGCCAGCCGGGCCCGGGTCGGCCAGAAGTCGGACCAGCGCGCACTGCGCGGCCCGACAAATCCCCACAGCGTGCGCAACAGCAGCCAGGCCATGGCGTAGTAGCCGAGCCAGACATGCCAGTCGTCACCGGCTTCATTGAAGAAGTAGTTGCCGATAAAGACCCCGGCGATGGACAGGTGAAACAGTCGCACCAGCGGGTCCCACAGCCGCAGGGAAGCGTGCGGCATCAGCCTTTGATCTCGGTCTTCACCGCTTTGCCGGTGACCGGGTCGTGGTAGATCTCGACCTTGCGCTGGTCCTTGTCGAAGCCGTAGATCTCGTAGCAGTTGCCGTCAGTGACCTTGAACTTGCTGATCTGGTAGCCCTGGGCCTTGAGCTGGTCCTGGAAGGCTTGCGGGTCTTGCCATTGCGAACGTTCGGCGGTGGTGCATTGCGGGCCGGCGATGGCCAGGGGGCTGGCGAGAACCAGGGACAGCAGCAGGACTTTGCGCATAGATAAACGCTCCGGTAATGGGGGAGATTGCACTGTGCAAAACCAAGCTTAGTGAAAGCTTAGTTGGCAACGCGCGGTAACATTTTCCCCACCAAAAACCCCTGCCGACGGACCCTGGCCGGCGTCATCATGCGCCCCTTCCCTGCCCCCTCGCCCGACCGAGAACCACCCATGCGCCTGCTGCTTGTCGAAGATGATCGTGCCCTCGGCCAGGGCATCCGCGTGGCGCTGAGCGCCGAAGGCTACACCCTGGACTGGCTGCAGGACGGCGCCAGCGCCCTGCACGCCCTGCGCACGGAAAGCTTCGACCTGTTGCTGTTGGACCTGGGCCTGCCGCGGCTCGACGGCCTGGAGTTGTTGCAGCAATTGCGCGCCGCCCAGCAGGACCTGCCGGTGCTGATTCTCACCGCCCGCGATGGCACCGCCGAGCGCATCGCCGGGCTGGATGCCGGGGCCGACGACTACCTGGTCAAGCCCTTCGATGTCGAGGAATTCAAGGCCCGGGTCCGCGCCCTGCTGCGCCGCAGCCAGGGCCGTGCCCAGCCGCTGCTGGAACATGCCGGCATCCGCCTCGACCCGGCCAACCAGCAGGTGCACTACCAAGACAACGAAGTGGTGCTGACGCCCATGGAATACCAGTTGCTGCACCAGCTGATGGTGCGCCCAGGCAAAGTGGTGACCCGCGAGCGCCTGTCCCGGGCGCTGTACGGCTGGCAGGACCGGGTCGAGAGCAACACCCTGGAAGTGCTGATCCACAACCTGCGCAAGAAGCTCTGCAGCGAGCTGATCCGCACCGTGCGCGGCGTCGGTTACGTGCTGGCGCTCAAGCCATGAACTCGGTGCGCACGCGGATTCTGCTGCCGGTCCTGGTCCTGGTGTTGCTGGGGGATTTGCTGATCAGCTGGCTGGTGCTGCGCGACAGCCACCATGAAATCGAAGAGGTCTACGACGCCCAGCTGGCCCAGAGCGCGCGCCTGCTGCAAGGGGTGCTGCGCCAGCGCGACCCGGCTCAAAAGCCGGACGCAGCGGACTGGGAGCGCCTGCACCAGGCCTTCGACCAGGCCATGAGCCGGGTCGGCGTGGACGGCGCCGCCCACCCTTATGAAACCCGCCTGACCTTCCAGGTCTGGCGCGACGACGGCCAGTTGCTGATGCGCTCCGCTGAGGCCCCGCTGCTGGAGGCACCGCCCACCACCCTGGGCGCACACGACATCCTGGAAAACGGCAAGGACTGGTGCGCCTTTCTGCTGGCCGACCCGCAACAGGGCTTGCTGATCTGGGTTGGCGAGCGCGATGACATCCGCCAGGACCTGATCCAGCGCATCGTGCGCCATACCCTGTGGCCGACCCTGATCGGCGTGCCGCTGCTGGCGCTGCTGATCTGGCTGACCATCGGCTGGGGCCTGGCGCCACTGCGGGCCATGGCCCGGGCCATTCGCGGGCGCAGCAGCGACACCTTGCAGCCGCTCGGGCTCAAGCCCCTGCCCCAGGACCTGGAGCCGATGCAGACCGCCCTCAACCAGTTGTTGGCGCAGATCGACAGCCTGCTGGAGCGCGAGCGACGCTTTATCGCCGACGCCGCCCATGAACTGCGCACGCCCCTGGCGATCCTGCGGATTCACGCGCAGAACGCCCAGAGCGCCGGCAGCCCGGAGCAACGCCAGGAAGCCCTGGACTTTTTGCTGAGCGGCGTCGACCGCGCCACCCGCATAGGCAGTCAGCTGCTGACCATGGCGCGCATCGAGCCTCAGCTGAGCAACCCGCGCCTGAGCCGCATCGACCTCAGCGCCCTGGTGCGCGAAGAGCTGGCGGAGCTGACGCCTTTGGCCCTGGAGAAGGATGTTGAACTGGTGCTGGAAGGTGACGAAGGCTGCCTGATCGACACCGACCCGGTGGCTTTGGCCATTGCCCTGCAGAACCTGGTGACCAACGCTCTGAACTTTGCCCCCGCGGGCAGCGAGGTGCGGGTCGGCCTGCGGCCCCAGGCCGATGGCGCGATGCACCTGTGCGTGGAAGATGCCGGGCCCGGCATCAACGAAGAGGAGCGCGGGCGTTTGCTGGAGCGCTTCTACAGCCAGGGCAATGCCCATGGCGCCGGGCTAGGGCTGGCGATTGTGCAGATGATCGTCAGCAAGATCGGTGGCCGTCTGGAGCTGCGCAATCGGCCTGAGGGCGGGTTGTGTGCGTTGTTGTTGCTGGGGCCAGCGCTTTAGTCGGCGGCGCGAAGGGCCTATCCTGTGCGCCGCTCGGGAATGAGGATGGTCTGGCGGGCGTCTTCGCTGGCAAGCCAGCTCCTACACAAGCACGCACCATCCCCCGTAGGAGCCGGCTTGCCGGCGAGGGCGATCTCGCGGCCCCCTGCCAGCCGCATGAAATGACAATCAAGGAGATACCCATGGCCATGCCGGAACGGCTGAAACCAACACCACCGATGCCGAAAACAAATGCGTTGATGAAGGACCTGCTGGAGCAGATCCTCGACCGGATCTGGGACAACCAAGGCCGGGAAAGCCCCGAGATCAATGCGCTGATCCAGCAGTGGAACAGCCACGCCGGCCGGCCCTTCGAGTTCCACGAGTTTCTCGTGATGCACAGCCATACCAGCGCGGAGAACTTTCTGCGCACCGCCTTTCATCAGAAGCGCTACGTTGATGACCTGAGCTTCGACGAAGCGTGCGCCGTGGCGGATTTCATCTGCCAAGGCGAGGGCACGGAGTCTGATACGGACTACGCCCTGAGCCTGCTGGAAACCAACTTCCCCGAGGCCAATGCCTCGGACCTGATCTTCTGGCCCAACGCGTGGTTTGACGATGAAGACCTGTTGCATATCGAGCTCAGCTCGGCGCAGATCATCGGCTATCTGATGGCGAAGTCTTCGCGGCCTTTGCAGGACGCGCCGCCCATCACCCTGCCCTATGCCATTCCCCAGAACAGGTCATAGCGCCGCTTGGGCCGTCTCCACCCAGTGCTCGGCTGTGGCCATGGGTGGCAGCGGCCTTAGTCCGCTTCATCCCCGGCTCTTTTTCTTCGATCGCCCCGCGCGCCCGTCATATTCCGGGCGGCCCGACACCACCAGCCCGAAGAAGTAGGGATCAGCCCCTGTGTCTTCCAGCTGTCCGGAAGATTTGTTGTGCACTTCGATCACTGAAAACAGATCGACAAGACGGTCCTGGATCTCTTCGATTTCCGCCGCTTTGAGCGTAACCATCGCGCTGTACTTGAATGATCCGGACACATTGAAATATTCGCTTTGCTCGGGCTTGGTCAACGATCGGTCGATCTCGTGACGCAGGAACCGGTCCTTGAGCGCCAGGGCCTCTGCGGTTCTGGGCATTCTCAAGGTCGGGGCATGGCGCACGAAGGGTGACTGCGGGGTGCTGCGCTCCTTGGCCACAAGGCTCAGGAAGGCTTCGGTACGCGCGTCGTAGGCCAGGCCGAGCTGCTGGCACACCGCCTGGATTTCGGCCACCGAGGCGCTGTCCACCATGTACAGATAGGTCATCAACGGCAGCAGTTCGAAGTGTTCCTTGAAGGCTGCAATGATCTCTTCGGTGACGATGAACTCACGTTCGTAGCGGCTCAAGCTCAAGGCGCGGCGCAGTAGCTTGGAGTCGTGCTCGCGCACCTCGAGCATGGCGGAAAGATCCTTGACCTCCACCCCTTTGCCAAACAGCATTTCGTGCACGGGGGCCGGCAACAAGTCGCGAAAGTAATGCCAGTAGTAATCGAAGCTCGACTTGCTGGCGGGGACGATGCCCAGTTGGTCATGCAGTTCGACGGCTGACTCAAGGCTCAGGTGCTTGCGCCCTGCCTCGACGTCCCGGTAGTGGTTGGCGGAAAACGGAATGTTCACGGTTTCCAGAAAAGTTGAAATCTTCAGGTGGCCGCTTTCGAGGCGCAACTGGGTGAGAAACGCGCCAAAGGCCTGCTGGTTCTCCGACATTTATTCAGCCTCTACCGCGAACGAGACAGCAACCCGGGTGGTGTTTTTCCTGATTTTCATGCTGGCAGTGACGGCCCCTATCTCTCGCGTATTGCCGACATGCACGCCGCCACAGGGGATTGACCATTCGCCGCATTGCCACCAGCGATAGCCTGGACCTTTGCCGGTATCGGCCTGGGTTCTGACGGCATGACCGGCCGCGCAAAAGCGATTCAACTCTTGTGTCGCACGCTCAAGGCTCTGCTCATCGAACTCGCCCATGAACTCATAGTGGTTTTCCCCGCCCTGGTCATTCAACGGCGAGCGGACCGGGTGTGGAATCGAGCGCCCCAGCGTCTGCTCCAGCAGGCAGTGCATCAGGTGCATGGCCGAATGAATGCGCATCTGCTGATAGCGCAGGGACCAATCCAGGGTCGCCGTCACCCTCTGCCCCGGCACGAGTGATTGCAACTGCCCGAACCCGGCGTCATCCAGCTTCAGGTAATGCCTGATCTCGTCGTCCTTCCTTTTGGTGGTGGTGATCTCGATCACCTGCGGCACATCACCGGCCCCGGGTTCGCTGAGGGTCAGCAGCCCCCGATCCCCCAGTTGGCCGCCGCCCTGGGGATAGAACACCGTCTCGCTCAATAGAGCGAAGGGCGCACCCGAATCGTCCCGTTCAAGCCGGTGGATCTGGCATTGCACGGTTTGCAGGTAGGGTTGCTGGTGAAACAAAGGAAGGGTTGGGTTCATGTATGCCTCGCGTCCTTGAGCATTCACGGCCGGCCGGGGATTCCCATGAATAGCCGTTGCCTGTGTGGTGCATTGAGAACCATCTGCCGATAAAAATTCAACCCTTGGATTAATAATAAATCCATAGGATTAATTTTCGGCGCACACAATCCCCAACCTACCTCTCGTGCGCAAGCCAACCCAATACGCGATTACCGTAAGAGCCGGCTTGCCGGCGAAAGCGATCTCGCGGACGCATTCGCCGGCAAGCCGGCTCCTACAGGTCGGTCATTCAGCAGGAGGTTGCTCCTCAGCCCTGGTCGCCGCCGCCCACCGGCAGCACTGTGCCGGTGATGTAGGAGGCTTCGGCGGAGGCCAGAAACAGGATGGCTGCGGCTTGTTCGTCGACGCTGGCGTAGCGTTTCATCAGGCTGCTGTCGAGGGTCTGATCGACGATCTGCTGGTACCAGACTTGCTCCTCGGGGCTTTGTTCAGCGCTGTTGCGCGGAATGCGCCGCGGCGGGGCTTCGGTGCCGCCCGGAGCGGTGGCGTTGACCCGCACGCCACGGCCGGCGGTTTCGAAGGCCAGGCAGGCGGTGAGCGCGTTGATCCCACCCTTGGCCGCACCGTAAGGCACGCGATTGAGGCTGCGGGTGGCGATGGACGAGACGTTGACGATGGCCCCGCTGCCCTGCTCCAGCATCTGCGGCAAGGCGGCGTGGCAGCACCACAGAGTGGGGAACAATGAGCGACGGACTTCGGCTTCGATCTGCGCGGGCTCGTAGTGTTCGAAGGGCTTGGCCCAGATGGTGCCGCCGACGTTGTTGATGAGGATGTCGAGGCGGCCGAAGTGGGCGATGGCCGCCGCCATGATTCGGCTGCATTCGCTGTACTGCTCCAGGTCGGCGGACAGGGCCAGGACCGGGTAGCAGGGGCTCAGTTCGGCGGCCAGTTCGAAGACCAGTTCGGAGCGGTCCACCAGCACCACGCGAGCGCCCTCTTCGGCCAGGCGTTCGGCAACGCGACGGCCGATGCCTTGGGCGGCGCCGGTGACCAGGGCGACTTGGTTGTGGAAACGGTTCATGGAAACCTCGTGAATGCAAAAAGATGGAGAGAACGCCACCCGACGTAGGAGCCGGCTTGCCGGCGAAGAGGCCCTTGAGCCTAGCAGCGCTCTTGTGGACGCCTTCGCTGGCAAGCCAGCTCCTACAGCGGCGAGGCGTCCTTCAGGCAGCGCTGGCGGCAAATTTCTCGTAGTAGAAATTCGCCGGGGCGATGCCCTGCTCGCGGATGAACTGGCTCACCGCCTCGACCATCGGCGGCGGGCCGCACAGGTACACGTCCACATCACCCTGGTTGAGGTGCGCCGGTTCGATGTGCTGGGTCACGTAGCCCTTGCGCGGGTAGTGGCTTTCAGGGTTGGCCACGCAGGCGCTGAAGCTGAAGTGGGGGATGCGCGCGGCAAAGTCTTCCAGGCGATCCAGTTCCACCAGGTCGAAATCGTTGGTCACGCCGTAGATCAAATGCAGCGGATGCTCACTGCCCTGCTCGGCAATTTTCTCCAGCATCGCGGTGAACGGCGCCAGCCCGGTGCCGCCGGCCAGCAACAGCAAGGGCCGGCGAATATCCCGCAGGTAGAAGCTGCCCAGGGGCCCGGCCAGGGTCAGGCTGTCACCGGCTTTGGCGAGACCGGTGAGGAAGCTGCTCATCAGGCCGCCGGGCACATTGCGGATCAGGAAGCTGACCTCGCCGTCGCGCTGCAGCGAGCTGAAGGAATAGGCCCGGGTTTGTTCGCTGCCGGGCACCCCGAGGTTGACGTATTGCCCCGGCAGGAACGCCAGCTGGCTCAGGGCTTCACCCTTGATCGACAGGGCAATGGTGCTGTCGGACAGCTGGCGCACCGCGCTGATGTTGGCCTGAAAGATGGCCTGCCCGGCGCGGCAGACCTGGGACGAAGCCGGCACCCGCACCACGCAATCACCGAGGGCGCGCATCTGGCAGGTGAGGACAAAACCCTGCTCGGCCTCATCGGCGCTCAGAGCGTCTTCGATGTAGTCCTCCCCCAGCTCGTAGCGCCCGGCTTCGGCAAAGCACTTGCAGGTGCCACAGGCGCCGTCGCGGCAGTCCAGGGGGATGTTGATGCCTTGGCGGTAGGCGGCGTCGGCTACGCTTTCGCCCGGGTTGGCGTTGACGAAACGGGTGACGCCGTCTTCGAAGTTGAGTGCGATTTGATGGCTCATGGCGGTCGCCTCAGAGGTGGTAGATATCGACGACCTGGCGAACGTAGTCGTTCTTCAGGATGACTTTCTTGGCCAGGATCAGCGGGTTATCGCCGCGCACATCCAGGGTGTAGAAGCTGCAGCCGAAGTAGCTGTCCACGGTCTTGTAGCGAAAGCTCAGGGTGTGCCAGTTGAAGCGCAGCTTGCACAGGCCGTCGCCCTGCTCCAGCAGCTCGATATTGCTCAGGTTGTGGGAGGTGCGGGTGTCGGGAATGCTGGCGCTGGAGCGCTCGGTCTTGATGCGGAACACCCGGTCTTCCAGGCCGCTGCGGTTGCCGTACCAGATCAGCGAGATTTCCCGCTGCGGGTCTTCGGTCAACTGGTCGCTGTCGTCCCAGGAGGGCATCCAGAAGGTGGCGTCCGGGGCGTAGAGCTCCAGCCAGCTGTCCCAGTCCTTGTCGTCCAGGTAGCGGGCTTCGCGGTACAGAAAATCGCGCACGGCATCGTAGGAAATATTCATTGCACGGCCTCCACATCGATCTGCCGTGAGGCTTCACGCTCCAGGGCCGCGAGCAGGGTTTGCTGCCAGTACTTGTGCTGCATCACGAACAGGCCCTCGTCCTCGGTGCGCACGCCGCTGAGGATCGGCTGCAGGTCAATTTCTTTCGCTGCGTCGTCCGCACCCTGGACCCAGTGCTCGGCGCCGCGGGACATGTCGTTCCAGGCTGTGTTGCTGCCCTGGTAGCCGAGTTGGCAGGAGCGGAATTCCTCCAGGTCGTCCGGGGTGGCCATGCCGCTGACGTTGAAGAAGTCCTCGTACTGGCGGATGCGCCGGGCCCGGGCTTCGTCGCTCTCGCCCTTGGGCGCGATGCAGTAGATGGTGATTTCGGTGCGGTCCACGGAGATCGGCCGGGCAATGCGGATCTGCGAGCTGAACTGGTCCATCAGGTAGAGGTTCGGATACAGGCACAGGTTGCGCGAGTTCTCGATCATCCAGTCGGCCCGGGCCTGACCGAAGTCCCGGGCCAGCTCGTCGCGGCGTTCGTAGAGTGGGCGGTCCTCGGGGTTGGACCAGCGGGTCCAGAGCAGCATGTGGCCCTTGTCGAAGGAGTAGAAGCCACCGCCCTGCTTGGCCCAGGTGCCGGCGCTCATGGTGCGGATGTCTTCCCCGGCCTCGCGCTGCTTGCGCTGGTTCTGGGTGGCGGCGTAGTTCCAGTGCACCGAGCTGACGTGGTAGCCGTCGGCGCCGTTCTCGGCGGTGAGCTTCCAGTTGCCTTCGTAGATGTAGCTGGAAGAGCCGCGCAGCACTTCCAGGCCGTCGGCGGACTGGTCGACGATCATGTCGATGATCTTCGCCGACTCCCCCAGGTGCTCCACCAGGGGCAACACGTCGGGGTTGAGGCTGCCGAACAGAAAGCCGCGATAGGACTCGAAGCGCGCGACGCGGGTCAGGTCGTGGGAGCCTTCGCAGTTGAAGCTGGCCGGGTAGCCGGCGGCGGCCGGGTCCTTGACCTTGAGCAGCTTGCCGGTGTTGTTGAAGGTCCAGCCGTGGAACGGGCAGGTGAAGGACGCCTTGTTGCCAGTCTTGTGCCGGCAGAGCATGGCGCCGCGATGGCTGCAGGCGTTGATGAAGGCGTTGAGCTCACCGTTCTTGTTGCGCGCGATGAACACCGGCTGCCGGCCCATGGTGGTGCTGTAGTAGTCGTTGGGGTTGGGGATCTGGCTGTCGTGGGCCAGGTACAGCCAGTTGCCTTCGAAGATGTGCTGCATCTCCAGATCGAACAGCCGGGGGTCGGTGAACATCTCCCGCTTGCAGCGGTAGACGCCCTGGTCGGGGTCTTCTTCAAGCAGGGAATGCAGGTATTCGGGTCGCAGGGACATGGCCGCCGCCTCCATTGTTTTTATTCAGGCAGGGCCATGCTAGGGCGGGCTTGGAACGGGCAATAGCCAATGCGTGCAGACCTGTATCCGTTTTCTGCAGATTGCTCTGTAGCCGCTGCCGCAGGCTGCAAACGGCCCGAAGGGACGCAAGGATCTCAAGGCCGCTGGAAGTCCGGCTGGCGATCGCCAGGCAAGGTCCTGCGGACCTTTTCGCAGCCTCGCAGGCTCGGCAGCGGCTACAGGGGCGTGTAGCCGCTGCCGCAGGCTGCGAACGGCCCGAAGGGACGCAAGGATCTCAAGGCCGCTGGAGGTTCGACTGGCGATCGCCAGGCAAGGTCCTGCGGACCTTTTCGCAGCCTCGCAGGCTCGGCAGCGGCTACAGGGGTATGTAGCCGCTGCCGCAGGCTGCGAACGGCTCCGCAGGAGGCGCAGGGATCCCAAGGACGCCGAAGGTCTGCCGGATGATCGCCAGGCACAGGTCGGAACGGATGCCCATAGCGGGGCGGGCCGGTCAGTGGCGACGCTTGAGGGTGTCGGAGGGCAGTTCGCCATATTGCTGGCGGTAGCTTTGGGCAAAACGCCCAAGGTGCAGGAAGCCGAAATCCAGGGCCAGTTCGGTGACGTTGCGCACCGGGCTGTACGGGTCGCTGAGGCAGGCGTGCACCCGTTGCAGTTTCTGCTGGCGGATGTAGTTCTTCGGCGTGGTGCGGGCATTGCGTTCGAACAGCGCGTACAGCGAGCGCAGGCTCATGCGCGCCTGTTGCGCCAGTTCTTCGCAGCCGATGTCGTGCTTGAGGTTGCGTTCGATGTAGTCGGCAATCCGTTCGAAGGTCGCCGCCGAGGCGCTCAGGGTGCCGCGCTGGACGTTGGTCTGCATCAGGCCCAGCAGTTTGCCCACCAGAATGTGCGCGTAGTGCTCCTGGACCTTGGGCATGCTTTCCAGGGCTTCGGCTTCCTGGCATAGCAGGCTCAGCAAGGGGATGAAGCCTTCCAGTTCCTGCAGTTGATAGCGCTGGCGCAGAAAGCGCACGCCCTGCCCCGGGTACTGCCAGCGCTGTTCCTGGCAGGCAGTTTCCAGCAAGCGGGTGGGAATCTTGATGATGAATTTTTCGCAGTCGTCGGAATAGGTCAGGTCCACCGGGTCGTCGGGGTTGATCAGCAGCAGTTCCCCCGGGGTGAAGTAGTGTTCCTGGCCACGGCCGCGCCACAGGCAGTGACCCCGCAGCAGCACTTGCAGGTGGTAGATGCTTTCCAGGGCCGGCGAGGTGACGCGCACGCTGCCGCCGTAGCTGATGCTGCACAAATCCAGGCTGGCCAGGGCCCGGTGCTGCAGGCTGGCCTGGGGCTGGCCGGCACGCGGTAGGCGGATGCAGTGGCTGCCCACGTGCTGATTGACGTAACCGGACACGGCATGGGGATCGGCTTGAACAAACACGCGGCTGCGTTCACTCAACAGATGCATTTGCATAATCGGGTCACTCTGATTGTTCTTGTTGGGGCTGCACCGCGCGGTGGCAGGCCGCGCAGGCAGGCAATCACGCAAGGTCAAAAAGCCCGGGCCGACAACGACAAAAGCCACGGGCCGCACAAGGCGTCCGTGGCTCGGTCTTGCCGTGCTGGAGTCAGGCCTCCAGGGCACGCACCCGTTCGTGGCGCTGCTGCTCTTGCGGCTGGGCCGAAGACTGCAGGGTGAAGTCGAAGTGAATTTCCGCGAAGCGGCCACTCACGCCCAGTTCCTTGGCCCGGGCCTGGTCTTCGCTGAAGGTGATCTTGGCGATCAGCTCGTCGCGGGTGGCATAGGCGAAGTCGTCGTGCAGGTACGGGTCGCCGTCCAGGTTGATCTGGGTGGTCAGGTGGCGATGGTCATCGGCCGAGATGAAGAAGTGGATGTGCGCCGGGCGCTGGCCGTGACGCCCCAGTTGATCCAGCAGTTGCTGGGTCGGGCCTTCCGGCGGGCAGCCGTAGCCGGACGGCACGATGCTGCGAAAACGGTAGCGGCCCTCGGCGTCGGTGACGATGCGCCGGCGCAGGTTGAACTCCGACTGGCTGCCGTCGAAGTAGGAATAGGTGCCGCCGGTGTTGGCGTGCCAGACGTCGACAATGGCGCCGGCCAGGGGTTCGCCGGCAGTGTTGGTCACTTGCCCTTGCATGAACAGCACCACGCCCGGGTCGAGGCCGTCGTCCAGGCGCGCTTCACCCTGGCTCAGGGGCGCGCCGGCCACGTACAGCGGGCCTTCAATGGTGCGCGGGGTGCCGCCGGTCTTGCCGGCCTGTTCGTCGGCGGCGTCCATCAGCAGGTCCAGGTAGTGTTCCAGGCCCAAGCCCGCGGCCAGCAGGCCGGCTTCCTGGCGGGCGCCGAGGACGTTGAGGTAGTTGACGGCTTTCCAGAATTCTTCCGGGGTGACGTTCAGGTCTTCGATGATGTTCACGGTGTCCCGCAGGATGCGGTAGACGATGGCCTTGGCCCGAGGGTTGCCGCCTTCGGTGAACTGGCCGCTGGCTTCTTCAAGAAAGCGTTGGGCGCTGGCAGTCTGGGAAATTCTGACGTTCATGATTAATCCTCATCTTGTATTTATTAGAGTGGTGAACGGGCTGATGCGAACTCAGCGGTCATCCTCATGAATGGACGAAGGATGCCTGCACAGGGCGTTAACTTCGATGGCCATGTACGGGTACAGCGGCAATTGCATCAGGGTGTCGTGCAGTTCCTGCACGCTGTCGACGTCGAACACGCTGTAGTTGGCGTACAGCCCGGCGATGCGCCACAGGTGACGCCACTTGCCTTCGGCCTGCAGGCGCTGGGCCAGGGCCTTTTCCTCGGCTTTCAGTTGCGCGGCGCGCTCGGGGTTCATGTCGACCGGCAGGTTCACGGTCATTTTCACGTGGAATAGCATGCAGCCCTCCTCAGGTGTGATGCAGCACGGGGGTGGTTTTGTCGCGACGGAAGAACGCCAGGCGCTCTTCGTCCAGGCTCAGGCCGAGGCCCGGTGCCCGTGAGACATGCAGGTGGAAATCCCGGTACACCGGCGGCTCGGCGAGGATGTCCTCGGTCAGCAGCAGCGGGCCGAACAGCTCGGTGTCCCAGCTCAGTTTGTTCAAGGTCAGGAAGGCGTGGGCCGAGGCCAGGGTGCCGATGCCGCCTTCGAGCATGGTGCCGCCGTACAGGCCGATGCCCGCCGCCTCGGCAATCGCCGCGGTGCGCAGGGTGGCGCGGGGGCCGCCGTTCTTGGCGATCTTCAGGGCGAACACCGAAGCAGCGCCTTCCCGGGCCAGGTTGAAGGCGTCTTCCACGCATTCGATGGATTCGTCGGCCATGATCGGCGCCGGGCTGCTGGCATTCAGGCGCACCATGCCGGCGCGGTTGTTGCGGGAAATCGGTTGCTCGATCAGGTCGATGCCGTTGCCGCCGAGGATGCGGCAGGCGCGCAGGGCCACGGCTTCGTCCCAGGCCTGGTTGACGTCGACCCGCACGCTGGCGCGATCGCCCAGGGCCTTCTTGATGGCGATCACGTGAGCCAGGTCGCGGTCCACTTCACCGGCGCCGATCTTCAGCTTGAAGATCCGGTGGCGGCGCAGGTCGAGCATCTTCTCGGCTTCGGCGATGTCCTTGGCGGTGTCGCCGCTGGCCAGGGTCCAGGCCACCGGCAGCGCATCGCGTACGCGGCCGCCCAGCAGTTCGCTGACCGGCAGGCCGAGGCGCTTGCCCTGGGCGTCGAGCAAGGCGCTTTCGATGCCGGACTTGGCGAAGGTGTTGCCGCGGATGCTCTGCTCCAGGCGCAGCATGGCGGCGTTGATGTTGCTAGCGTCCTGGCCGATCAGCAGCGGGGTGAAGAAGCGGTCGATGTTGGTCTTGATGCTGTCCGGGCTTTCGTTGCCATAGGCCAGGCCGCCGATGGTGGTGGATTCCCCCAGGCCTTCGATGCCGTCGGCGCAGCGCAGGCGGATCAGCACCAGGGTCTGGTTCTGCATGGTGTGCATGGCCAGCTTGTGGGGGCGAATGGTCGGCAGATCGACGATGATCGTTTCGATCGATTCAATGGCAGAAGCGTGCATGTCCATACCCGTGAGGTTCTTGAAGTTCTGCGCTCGATTCTGTCCCGGCTTTTTCCGGGGTTCCAATATAGAATTGGTCTGGCTTGATACCTTAAAGGTATGCATATCTCTACAGGGGAGCTGTCATGGAATTGCGTCATCTGCGCTACTTCCAGGTGCTGGGGGAAACCCTCAATTTCACCCGCGCCGCCGAACGCCTGCACATCGCCCAACCGCCTTTGAGCCGGCAGATCCAGCAGTTGGAGGACGAGTTGGGGGTGCTGTTGCTGGAACGCAGCCGACCGCTGCGCCTGACCGCCGCCGGGCGGTTTTTCTATGAACATTCCAACCGGGTGCTGGAGCAGTTGGGCAAGGTCTGCGACAACACCCGGCGCATTGGCCTGGGGCACAAGACCTGGCTGGGCATCGGTTTTGCCCCCTCGACCCTGTACGGCGTGCTGCCGCAACTGATCCGCCGCCTGCGCAGCAACGAAACCCTGGAGCTGGAACTGGGATTGTCGGAAATGACCACCCTGCAACAGGTGGAAGCCTTGAAGGCAGGACGCATCGACATCGGCTTCGGGCGGATTCACATCGACGACCCGGCCATTGTGCAGAGGGTGCTGACCGAGGACCGACTGGTGGTCGCCCTGCCCGCCGGCCATCCCTTGCTGGGACAAGAGGTGAGCCTTGAGCAACTGGCCAACGAGCCCTTCGTGCTGTATCCGGCCAACCCGCGCCCGAGCTACGCCGACCATGTGATCGCGCTGTTCAGTGCCCGCGGCCTGAACCTGAAGATCGCCCAGTGGACCAACGAATTGCAGACCGCCATCGGCCTGGTGGGCGCCGGCATCGGCATCACCCTGGTGCCGGCCTCGGTGCAGGTGCTGCATCGCGACGACATCGGTTTTTGCCCGCTGCAGGAACCCGAGGCCACTTCGCCAATAATCCTCAGCCGCCGGGTCGGCGAGCCGTCGCCGGGGCTCACCCACTGCCTGCACCTGATTGCCCAGTTGCGCAGCGAGATCGGTCGCGAACAGCCCGTGGTCAGCTGACTCGGTGCGGGTGCAGTAGGCCCCCGTCAAAACCACTGCTACACCCCGCCCTGCGGGGATTACACTGCGCCCGATGTGATGGAAAAAACTCTGGAATCGACCATGGAAGTCTCAAGAACCCAACTGATCCTGCGCCGCGCCGCCGCCTTCATGCTCGACCAGGTGCTGGCGCTGGCAGTGTATGTGCTCCTGTCGCTGAGCCTGCACGGGGTGCTGGCGTTGCAGCCGGTCAGACGCTTGCTCGACCTCGAGCAACAGACGGCGCTGGAGCCCTACCTGCACTCAATGCTGTTCATGCTGGTCTGGCCCTTGTACTTCGTGGCCTGGGAGTATTTCTTCAAGGGCCGCACGCCCGGCAAGTGCGCCCTGGGCCTGGTGGTGATCAACGCCGCCGGGACGCCGCCGACGCTGATCCAGGTACTGATCAGAAGCGCCACCCGCCATCTGGAGGCCGCGTTCGCCTTTGTCCCGCTGATGGCCTGCGCGGAATCAAGCCGCTGCCAGCGAATAGGCGATATGCTCGCCCGCACCTACGTGATCCCGCACAAGGATCTGCAGCAGATACGCAGTGAAATGCCAGAACATCCCCTGTCCCGGGCTTGATGCCTGAAGACTGCCCGTTCCCCTCAAGGAGCCCCGATGCCCGCCGATGCCCTGCACCACGAAATAGCCTTGGAAAGATTTCTCGCCGCCCGCCCCGAACTGCGCGAAGCCCTGGACAAGCTCAATCCGCTGGAGGCCCAGGTCAAGGGCGAGACGCCCGAGCAGTACCGCAACGAACGCCTGCATGAAGCCTTTGAAGCCGAAGCCGAGCGCCTGGGGCTGTTCGCCTGGGAGTTGAGCCTGCAACTGACCGCCGCCAGCCCCGAGGAATTCCACGCCCAGCGCCTTGAAGTGCACAGGGAAGTGGCGGAAATGGCCGGCATGCCGTGGGATGAATACTGCGCCCTGCATCCTCTCGATCCACAACCTTGACCCGCACGCGTCCCCCGTAGTCCCTGTTCAGGAGAACCGACGATGTTGCCTTCGACTTCCACCCAATCGGCCAGCGCCTCCCTGCAGCACACGCAGAAATGGCGTGGGCGGGTCGGCCTCGGGCTGGTGGCTTGCCTTTCGGTGCTGGCTGGCATGACCGACGCCATCGGCTTCATGGCCACTGGCGATTTCGTGTCCTTCATGAGCGGCAACACCACGCGCATGGCGGTGGCCATCAGCAATGGCGAGCTGGGCCTGGTGCTGCGCCTGCTGCTGTTGGTGGCGACCTTTATCGTCGGTAACGCCCTGGGCGTGGTGGTCAGCCGCCTGGCCGGGCACCGCGCCCTGCCCTTGCTGCTAAGCATCGGCGCATTGCTCTGCGCGTCCGCCGCCTGGCCCTTCGAGCAGCATCTGCCGGCCCTGCTGGCGGCCATTATCGCCATGGGCATGCTCAATGCGGCAGTGGAGGAAGTGAACGGCCTGCCCATTGGCCTGACCTATGTCACCGGGGCCCTGTCGCGCTTTGGCCGTGGGCTGGGGCGTTGGATGCTCGGTGATCGGCGCAACGGCTGGCGAGTGCAACTGGTGCCTTGGAGCGGGATGTTCGCCGGAGCGGTGCTGGGTGCCCTGCTGGAACAACACCTGGGGCTCAAGGCGCTGTATGTCAGCGGGTTGTTTGCAGCGTTGCTAGGGGTGGCGTCATTGAAGATTCCGCGCCGCTGGCAACTGGGCTACAAGACCCGCTGACCTGTACTTCCATCAGTCGAACAGACCGCCGCTGTCGGTATCGATGACGATCGATGACAGGCTGATGTGCCGCGGCCGGGTCAGGGCGAAGACCACCGCTTCCACCACGTCGCGGTTGGTGCCCTGCTCGCCCTTCTGTCGTGCCGGAACCTGCTGCCAGGCCGGGTCCAGCGGCGAAATGTCCTCCAGATACGGCGGATGCACACACAGCGAGCGCACCGGCGTGCCCTTGAGCACCTGGCGCAGACCGTCGGCCAGGGCCAGTTGCCCGTGCTTGGCCGCGTAGAACGGCAGCGACACGCTGTGCAGGGGTGCATTGGGCAAGCCGCTGATGGAGCCGATGGTGACGATGTCCGGACGCGTGGAGGCCTTGAGCGCCGGCATCAGGCCCTGGGTCAGGAGGAAGGTGCCCGTCAGGGCCGCATCGATCACTCCGGTGACCTCGGCCGCGCTGTGGGGCTGCTCGCTGGCCTCCAACCACATGGCACCGTTATTGATCAGAATGTCCACCTGGGGCTGGCGCACATGAATCTCCGCCAGGGCCGCCTTGACGCTGTCGCTGTTGGCCAGATCCACCACCACGCAATCGGCAGCCTGGCCGGTGCGCGTCTCGATGGCCGCACTCACCTGCGCCAGGGCCTCGGCATTGCGCCCACAGAGAATCAGCTTGCAGCCCAGGTCCGCCAGACTGATGGCCAGTGCCGCGCCCAAACCACGACCGGCACCGGTGACCACCACCACCGCCGAATTCAAATCCATCATCCCTTGCTCCTTGTCCCAGGTTGATTGAAGGCGCGAGTCTATCCCTGGTTGCTGCTTCAGGGCCCGGGCAAAGCTTTACCCGATATGTCCTGGGCTCCCGGAGCCAGAGCCTTCGGGGCGAAAGGGGTTTAGCCGATCCAAGGAGAAAGCTTTATCATGGCCGCAGTTTTATCCATCGAGTCCGTCATGAAGTTCGCCATCGCCCTGTTCTCCGCCGCTCACGCGCCGTCCTCGCGCCGCGCCCTGCTGTTCGCCCAGGCGGCGCTGGCAGGCGGGCATGAGATTGTCCGGCTGTTTTTCTACCAGGACGGCGTCTACAACGCCGCCAACAGCATCGTCACGCCCCAGGACGAACAGGACATGCCCCGGGAATGGCGCGAATTTATCGAGCAGCATCAGCTCGATGGCGTGGTGTGCATCGCCGCGGCCCTGCGCCGCGGCGTGTTGAATGCCGACGAAGCCCAGCGCTATCAGCGCACGGCGGTGAGCGTCGAGGCGCCGTGGGAGCTGTCGGGGCTCGGGCAATTGCATGACGCGGTACAGGCCGCCGACCGCCTGATCTGTTTTGGAGGGGCGTGAGATGGCCAAATCCCTGTTGTTGATCAGCCGTCAGGCGCCCTGGTCCGGCCCTGGTGCCCGGGAGGCCCTGGATATCGTCCTGGCCGGCGGCGCCTTCGACCTGCCGATCGGCCTGCTGTTTCTCGACGATGGCGTGCTGCAACTGGCGCCGGGGCAAAAGGCTTCCTTGCTGCGGCAAAAGGACCTGAGCGCCAACCTGCAGGCGTTGTCGCTGTTCGGCGTCGACGAACTGTTTGCCTGCAGCGCCAGCCTAGCTGCTCGTGGCCTGGACCCGGCAACCTTGAGCCTTGACGCGGTACAGCTGCTCAACGCCCCGGAACTGGCCGGGATCATCGACCGTTTTGACCAGGTGATTACCCTCTGATGTCGACCTTGCACGTGTTGTCCCACTCGCCCTTCACCGACACCCGCCTGAGCAGTTGCCTGCGTCTGCTGGGCAGCGCCGATGGCCTGCTGCTGTGCGGTGATGCCGCCTATGCCCTGCAGCCGGGCACCACTCTTTACGGCGAACTGGGCGCCCGCAGCGGCTTGAAGCTGTATGTGCTGGAAGAGGACTTGCAAGCCCGGGGCCTGGAGCTGCCGACCTGGGCCCGTGCGGTGGATTACCCGGGCTTCGTCGAGCTGTCGATTGAGCATGACAAGGTCAACACCTGGCTATGAGTACCCTGACTGTGGGCGCTCGCGCCATCGAACTGGACAAGGACGGTTACCTGGTCAACCTCGACGACTGGTCCGCCGACGTGGCCCAAGCCCTGGCCGCCAACGAAGAGCTGGAGCTGAGCCCGGAACACTGGGAAATCCTCGAACTGCTGCAGGGCTTCTACAAGGAGTTCCAGTTGTCCCCGGCCACCCGCCCGCTGATCAAGTACACCGCCCTCAAGCTGGGCCCGGACAAGGGCAACAGCCTGCACCTGAACCGTCTGTTCAAAGGCACTCCCGCCAAACTTGCCGCCAAGCTGGCGGGCCTGCCGAAGCCGACCAATTGCCTATGAACGATTTCGCCCCCCTGCTCACCCAGACCCCGCAAGAGCACCCGTTCGCCCAGTTCGTGCGCATCCTTGGCAAGGGCAAGCGCGGCGCGCGCAACCTGACTCGCGAGGAAGCCCGGGAAGCCATGGGCATGCTGCTGGACGGCAAGGTCGAGGACACCCAGCTCGGCGCCTTCCTCATGCTGCTGCGGCACAAGGAAGAAAGCCCGGAAGAGCTGGCGGGCTTCACCGAGGCCTTGCGCGAACGCCTCAACACCCCGGCCATTGCCCTGGACCTCGACTGGCCGACCTACGCCGGCAAGAAGCGCCACCTGCCCTGGTACCTGCTTGCGGCCAAGTGCCTGGCGCAGAACGGCGTGCGCATCCTGCTCCACGGCGGCGGCGCCCATACCGCCGGGCGCCTGTACACCGAACAGTTGCTGGAGCCCCTGGGGATTCCCCTGTGCCGTGACTGGCCATCGGTCGGCAAAGCACTGGACCAGGGCAACCTGGCCTTCATGCCGCTAGGCGACTGGGCGCCCCAGCTGCAACGGATGATCGATTTGCGCAACATCCTCGGCCTGCGCTCACCGATCCACTCCCTGGCGCGCATTCTCAATCCCCTGGGCGCCCGTTGCGGCCTGCAGAGCATCTTCCACCCCGGCTACCAGGCAGTGCACCGCGATGCCAGCGGCCTGCTGGGGGACAACGTCATCGTGATCAAGGGCGACGGCGGCGAGATCGAGATCAACCCGGACACCACCAGCCATCTGTACGGCAGCACCGGTGGCGTCAGCTGGGACGAGGAATGGCCGGCACTGTCGGCACAACGCCATGTGAAACCGGCCAGCCTGGAACCCGAGCACCTCCTGGCGCTGTGGCGCGGTGATGTTGAGGACAGTTACCCGCAACTGGCCCTGCTGGCGACCATGGCCCTGGCCTTGCGCGGCTTGGGCACGCCGCGAGAGCAGGCCTTCGCGCTGGCCCAGCAGTATTGGGATGCCCGGGACAGATCGATTTAATCGATCAAAACCGCCCACGCTTTGCGCTTTTTGTTCGAACCCAGCGGCATAGACTGCACTCCAACGCGAAATAGCTGAGGAGCATTCAATGGGACTGCTGATCGATGGGCGCTGGCATGACCAGTGGTACGAAAGCGGCAAGGACGGCGCCTTCCAACGGGAACAGGCGCAACGCCGCCACTGGGTGACCGCCGATGGCAGTCCCGGCCCCAGTGGCGAAGGCGGCTTTGCCGCCGCGGCCGGGCGCTATCACCTGTATGTCTCCCTGGCCTGCCCCTGGGCCCACCGCACGCTGATCCTGCGCAAGCTCAAAGGCCTGGAACCGCTGATCGACGTCTCGGTGGTCAGCTGGCTGATGCGCGAGCACGGCTGGACCTTCGACAGCGCCTTCGGCTCCAGCGGTGATGCGCTGGATCACTTTGATTTCATGCACCAGCGTTATACCGCCGACAGCGCCGACTACACCGGTCGCGTCACCGTGCCGGTGCTGTGGGACAAGCAGCAACAGCGCATCGTCAGCAACGAGTCGGCGGAGATCATCCGCATGTTCAACAGCGCCTTTGACGGCCTGACCGGCAATGACCTGGATTTTTATCCGCAGCCATTGCGCGCACGCATCGATGAACTCAACGCACGCATCTACCCCGCGCTGAACAATGGCGTGTACCGCGCCGGGTTTGCCACTTCACAACAGGCCTATGAGACGGCGTTCGATGATGTCTTTGCCGAGCTGGACGCTTTGGAAGCGTTGCTGGGTAAACAGCGCTACTTGGTTGGCGAGTATCTGACTGAAGCCGATGTACGGCTGTTCACCACGCTGATCCGTTTCGATGCGGTGTACCACGGCCACTTCAAGTGCAACCTGCGGCGGATTGCCGATTACCCGAACCTGTCGAACTGGCTGCGGGAGTTGTACCAGTGGCCGGGGATTGCCGAGACGGTGGATTTTGCCCATATCAAGGGGCACTACTACGCCAGCCATAGCACCATCAATCCGACCGGAATTGTGCCAAAGGGGCCGCAGCAGGACTTCAGCCGCGCACATGATCGGCAACGGTTGAGCGGACAAGGGGTTTGGTGCAGGGGTTGAGAACGCTTTCGCTGGCAAGCCAGCTCCTACATCGATCCTGTAGGAGTCGGCTTGGCGGCGAAGCTTTTCAGACCTCGGACTGAGCGCCTTCGAACCAGGCCAGCTTCTCGCGTAGCTGGACCACTTCGCCAACGATCACCAGGGTCGGCGCGTGCACTTCGTGCTCCGCCACCAGCGTCGGCAGGTTGGCCAGGGTGCCGGTGAAGACTCGCTGGTTGCTGGTGGTGCCCTGCTGAACCAGGGCCGCCGGCGTGTCGGCGCTGCGCCCGTGCTTGATCAGTTGCTCGCAGATGGTCGGCAAGCCCACCAGGCCCATGTAGAACACCAGGGTCTGGGCCGGTGCCACCAGGTCGCTCCAGGGCAGGTTGCTGGTGCCGTCCTTGAGGTGACCGGTGACAAAGCGCACCGACTGGGCGTAGTCGCGGTGAGTCAGGGGAATCCCGGCATAGGCCGAGCAACCACTGGCCGCGGTAATCCCCGGCACCACCTGGAATGGAATGCCGTGGGCCGCCAGTTCTTCGATCTCTTCGCCGCCACGGCCAAAGATGAACGGATCGCCACCCTTGAGCCGCACCACGCGCTTGCCTTGCCGGGCCAGGTTCACCAGTTGCTGGTTGATCTGCTCCTGAGGCACGGCATGATTGGCGCGGCGCTTGCCAACGTAGATGCGCTCGGCATCGCGGCGGCACAGGTCGAGAATCGCCGGTGCCACCAGACGGTCGTAGAGCACCACGTCGGCCTGTTGCATCAGGCGCAGGGCGCGAAAGGTCAGCAGGTCCGGATCACCCGGGCCCGCGCCCACCAGATACACCTCGCCCGGCGCATGAGGCGCCTTGCCGGCAATCTTGGCCTGCAACAGACGTTCGGCTTCCGCACCCTGCCCCGCCAGTTGGCGATCGGCGATAGGACCCTGGAATACGTCCTCCCAGAACGCCCGGCGCTGCTGCACATCCGGAAACAGGCCTTTGACCTGTGCCCGAAAACGCGCCGCCAACCCGGCCAGTTGGCCATAAGTGGAGGGAATCCAGGTTTCCAGCTTGGCCCGGATCAACCGCGCCAGCACCGGTGCATCGCCGCCGCTGGAGACCGCGATGACCAGCGGCGAACGGTCGACGATAGCGGGAAAGATCACGCTGCACAGGGCCGGCGCGTCCACCACATTGACCGGGACGCAACGCCGATGGGCATCGGCGGAAACCTGGGCATTGAGGGATTCGTCGTCGGTGGCGGCGATGATCAGGGTGCAGCCGTCGAGGTCGGCCTCGACATACCCGCGCAGCAGGGACTCACCGCCGCTGGCGACGATCAGTTCCTGCAATTGCGCTTCTATTTCAGGTGCGACCACTCGCAGCTGCGCACCGGCATCGGCCAGCAGACGGGATTTGCGCAAGGCAATCTCCCCTCCACCGACCACCAACACACGACTGCCGCGAAGGTTGTGAAACAGCGGCAGATATTCCATTTAGCCGATGACCTCAAGGCCGCCCATGTAAGGCTTCAGCACGTCCGGCACACGGATCGAGCCGTCGGCCTGCTGGTAGTTCTCCAGCACCGCCACCAGGGTGCGGCCCACGGCCAGGCCGGAACCGTTGAGGGTGTGCACCAGCTCCGGCTTGCCGGTTTCCGGGTTGCGGAAGCGTGCCTGCATGCGACGGGCCTGGAAGTCGCCGCAGTTGGAGCACGAGGAGATCTCGCGGTACTTGTCCTGGCTCGGCACCCAGACTTCCAGGTCGTAGGTCTTGACCGCGCTGAAGCCCATGTCGCCGGTGCACAGGGCCAGTACGCGGTACGGCAGTTGCAGCAGTTGCAGGACCTTTTCGGCGTTGGCGGTCAGGCCTTCCAGGGCTTCCATCGAAGTCGACGGCTCGACCACCTGGACCATCTCGACCTTGTCGAACTGGTGCTGGCGGATCATGCCGCGGGTGTCGCGGCCCGAAGCACCGGCTTCACTGCGAAAGCACGGGGTGTGGGCGACGAACTTCAGCGGCAGTTGCTTCGGATCGAGGATCTCGCCGGCCACGATGTTGGTCAGGGACACTTCGGCGGTCGGGATCAGGTACAGATCGGCTTCGCCTTCGCGAGTGATCTTGAACAGGTCTTCCTCGAACTTCGGCAGCTGGCTGGTGCCCACCAGGGCCGGAGCCTGCACCAGGTACGGGGTGTAGGCCTCTTCGTAGCCGTGCTCGCCGGTGTGCAGGTTGATCATGAACTGCGCCAGGGCGCGGTGCAGACGGGCGATAGGGCCGCGCAACAGGGCGAAGCGCGCGCCGGACAGCTTGGCCGCGGTTTCAAAATCCAGCCAGCCGTGGGTTTCGCCCAGGGCCACGTGGTCCTTGATCGGGAAGTCGAAGGTGGTCGGGGTGCCCCAGCGGCGCACTTCAACGTTGCCGTCTTCGTCTTCGCCGACCGGCACCGATTCGTGAGGCAGGTTGGGAATGCCGAACAGGATCGAATCCAGTTCGCTCTGGATGTTTTCCAGCTCCACCTTGCCGGTGCTCAGCTCGTTCCCCATGCGCTCAACGTCGGCCATCAGCGGGGCGATGTCTTCGCCGCGTTGCTTGGCCTGGCCGATGGACTTGGAGCGCGCGTTACGTTCAGCCTGCAGTTGCTCGGTGCGGGTCTGCACGGTCTTGCGCTGTTCTTCCAGCGCTTCGATGCGTGCCACATCCAGGGCAAAGCCGCGGGATGCCAGACGATCCGCTACGTCCTGGAGGTTGCTACGTAACAGTTTGGAATCGAGCATGTCGTTCTCTCGTTTATCAAAGTTTGGTCAAGGACAGGCCGGCCCAGGTAGCAAGCAGCCCGCCGAATACGCTCAGTGCCGCATAGCCCAGGGCCAGCGCCACTTGTCCGCTTTCCAGCAGACGCACGGTATCCAGTGAAAAGGATGAAAAAGTCGTCAGGCCACCGAGGAAGCCCACTATCAAACCGGCACGCACTTCGATCGGCACTTCCGGACGGACCAGGAACAGTCCGTAAAACACGCCGATCAGCAGGCAGCCCACGATATTAACGGCCAGCGTCGCGGTATAGAAGTGCCGCGGCCAATTGGCGTTGATCCAGTTGCCCGTGGTGAAGCGCAACAGGGTACCGGCCACGCCGCCGGCGGAAACTGCGAGGATCAGGGGGATCAAGGTTTTCTCCGCTGCAGGGGGCTGGCCCGGTCCAGGGCGGCCAGGTGCTTGAGCTTCTCGCCGATCTTCAGTTCCAGGCCACGGGGCACCGGCTGGTAGAGCGGCAAGGGTTCGAGTTCTTCGGGAAAGTAATCTTCACCGGCGGCGTAGGCATCCGGCTCGTCGTGGGCGTAGCGGTACTCGTCGCCGTAACCCAACTGCTTCATCAGCTTGGTCGGGGCGTTGCGCAGATGGATCGGCACTTCCAGGGAACCGTGCTCGGCAGCGGCGCGCATGGCGGCCTTGAAGCCCATGTACACGGCGTTGCTTTTCGGCGCGCAGGCCAGGTAGGTAATGGCCTGGGCCACCGCCAGCTCGCCTTCGGGGCTGCCCAGGCGCTCCTGCACATCCCAGGCCGCCAGGCACAGGCTCAGCGCCCGCGGGTCGGCGTTGCCGATGTCTTCGCTGGCCATGCGCACCACGCGCCGGGCCAGGTACAGCGGGTCGCAACCGCCATCAAGCATGCGTGCAAACCAATACAGGGCGCCGTCGGGGTTGGAGCCGCGCACGGATTTGTGCAACGCGGAAATCTGGTCATAGAACGCCTCGCCGCCCTTGTCGAAACGGCGGCGGGTATCCCCTAACAGGCTTTGCAACAGATCGACACTGATCTCGCCGCCGTCTTCGGCCAGGTCCGAGGCGTTCTCCAGCAGATTGAGCATGCGCCGGCCATCGCCATCGGCCGCCGACAGCAGCATCTGGAAACCTTCGTCGCTCAGGCGCAACTGGCGCTTGCCCAGACCGCGTTCTTCGGTCAGGGCGCGCTGTACCAGGGTGCCCAGGGCCGCTTCATCCAGGCTCTTGAGCACATAGACCCGGGCCCGGGAGAGCAAGGCGTTGTTGAGTTCGAAGGACGGGTTTTCCGTGGTGGCGCCGATAAAAATCAGCGTGCCGTCTTCCACGTAGGGCAGGAAGGCATCCTGCTGGGACTTGTTGAAACGATGCACTTCATCGACGAAAAGGATGGTCCGCCGCCCGTATTGCCCGGCCTGCTGCTTGGCGATTTCCACCGCCTGGCGGATCTCCTTGACCCCGGCCAGCACCGCCGAGACGGTTTCGAAGTGAGCATCCGAGACTTCCGCCAGCAGCCGCGCCAGGGTGGTCTTACCCACTCCCGGAGGGCCCCAGAAGATCATCGAATGCAGGGCACCCTGCTCCAAGGCCTCACGCAGCGGCTTGCCCCGAGCCAGCAGGTGCTGCTGACCGACGTACTCGTCCAGGTTGGTCGCACGCAAGCGTGCGGCCAGTGGCTGGGCGATCGGGGCACTACGAAACAGGTCCATGGACTACCTTCGAAACCTTGCGGTTGCGGCTGCTTACTCTTGGATCACATCGGCACCCTTGGGGATGTCGAACTTGAACTTGGACGCCGGGATCGCTTCGTTGGCCTTGACCCCGGTGAACAGGATATTGGTGCGCTGGCCGACGCTGTCGATCAACTGCATGTCGTTGATCATGCCGTTGCGGAACGACAGGCGCAGGCTGTCGAACAGGGTGTCGCGGGTTTTCGGCTTGAGGGTGAAGTCCATCACGCCACCGGCCTCCTTGGAGGTGATGTCGAAGCTTTCGCTGATCTTCGACACGTCACCGGACAGCAGCAAGGCTGGGGTCTGGGTCAGGCGCTGGTCGAGCTTCTTGATGGTCACCTGCTCCAGGTCCGGGTCCCACAGGGAAACTTTCTGGCCGTCGGAAACCATCAACTGTTCTTGTGGCGCATCGGTGTGCCAGTAGAACAGGCCCGGGCGCTGCAGGGACATCTCGCCGGCGGTTTCCTGCAACTGGGTGCCGCTGCCGTCCAGGGTCAGCTGGGAGAAACGCGCGGTCAGGGTCTGGGACTTTTCCAGCAACTGGGTCAGGCGGGCCACATCTTTGGGGTCGGCGTGGGCCGACAGGGAGGTCACAGCCAGTACCGGCAGCAGCAACATGCGAATCAGGCGCATGGAATTCCTCATAAATTGGATGGGTATGCGAGCGGCGTGGCATCACGCCGCTGAAAACGAAACAGGGATCAGTCGCGCATCGGGCCCGGCGCCAGCACTTCGCGGGAGCCGTTGGTGTTCATCGCCGTCACCACCCCGGCCATTTCCATGGCTTCGATCATCCGGGCAGCGCGGTTGTAGCCAATCTTCAGCTTGCGCTGTACCGCCGAGATCGAGGCCCGGCGGCTTTCCAGGACGAACTGCACGGCTTCGTCGTAGAGCGCGTCAGCTTCCGGATCATCACCGTCGCCACCGCCGCTACTGCCTTCGAAACCGCTGCCCGCCTCTTCGACACCGTTGAGGATGTCGTCGTTGTATTCCGGCGCGCCCCGCAGCTTCCAGGCCTCCACCACGCGGTGCACTTCATCGTCGGAGACGAAGGCGCCGTGGACGCGAATCGGCAGACTGGTGCCCGGTGGCATGTAGAGCATGTCACCGTGGCCCAGCAGCTGTTCGGCGCCGCCCTGGTCGATGATGGTCCGCGAGTCGATCTTGCTCGACACCTGGAACGCCATGCGGGTCGGGATGTTGGCCTTGATCAGGCCGGTGATCACGTCCACCGACGGCCGCTGGGTCGCGAGAATCAAGTGGATACCGGCGGCCCGGGCCTTCTGGGCGATACGGGCGATCAGTTCTTCAACCTTCTTGCCGACAATCATCATCATGTCGGCGAATTCGTCCACCACCACCACGATGGTCGGCAGCTTGGTCAGCAGCGGCGCTTCGTCGTGGATGCTTTCGCGGTTGTACAGCGGGTCCGCCAGCGGCGTACCGGCTTCAATGGCTTCCTTGACCTTGGCGTTGAAGCCCGAGAGGTTGCGCACGCCCATCTTGGCCATGAGCTTGTAGCGGCGCTCCATCTCCGCCACGCTCCAACGCAGGGCGTTGGCCGCGTCCTTCATGTCGGTGACCACCGGGCACAGCAGGTGCGGAATGCCTTCGTAAATCGACAGTTCGAGCATCTTCGGGTCGATCATGATCAGCTTGGCGTCTTCCGGGCCGGACTTGAACAGGATCGACAGGATCATCGCGTTGACCCCCACCGACTTACCGGAACCGGTGGTACCGGCCACCAGCAGGTGAGGCATTTTCGCCAGGTCGGTGATGATCGGCTTGCCGCCGATGTCGTGACCCAGGGCCAGGGTGACCGGGGATTTGAAGTTGTCGTATTCCGGCGTCGAGAGCACTTCGGAGAAGCGCACGATCTGCCGGTCTTCGTTGGGAATCTCGATGCCCACGGTGGTCTTGCCGGGAATCACTTCCACCACCCGCACGCTGGTCACGGCCAGGGAGCGGGCCAGGTCCTTGGCCAGGTTGGCGATACGGCTGACTTTCACCCCGGCCGCCGGCTGGATTTCGTAACGGGTAATCACTGGGCCGGGATGGATGGAATCCACCGCAACTTCGACGCCGAATTCCTTGAGCTTGATTTCCAGCAGATGGCCGACGGCCGCCAGGGATTCGGGGGAGTAATTGAGCTGTTTCTTTTCCGCCGGATCGAGGATCGAGATCGGCGGCAAGGTGCCTTCCACCGCGCTGTCGACGAACAGCGGTGCCTGCTTCTCTTTCTGCACGCGCTTGCTCGGTTCCGGCGCCTTGGTGACCACAGGAGTGATCACCGGCGGCACCTGCTTCTCGCGCTCGGACATGTGCTTGCTCAAGGCCTGTTCGCGCTCGATAAGACGCTCCTTGACCTTGGCCTGCTCGCGCTTGTCGGCAATGCTCGGGGACACCACCTCATCGACCCGGGCATCCACTTCGCGCAATTGCGCCACCAGTTGCTTGCGCTCGACGCGAGCATCCCACCAACGATTGGCGGCGCTCTGGAACAGTTCGAACAGGTCAAGTGTGATCTTGCCTGTGACGTCCATCACCTTGAACCACGACAGGTCGGTGAACACCGTCAGGCCGAACAGGAACAGGGCAATGAACATCAGGGTACTGCCCTGCACGTTCAGTGCATTCTTGGCCAGGTCGCCCAGGCTCTCGCCCAGAGCACCACCGGCACCGGCCGGCAGGCCCGTGGCAGCATGGAAGTGAATATGTGCCAAGGCAGCGCCGGACAGCACCAGGAACACCAGGCCAATCAGCCGCCAGGAAAACAGCCAGCCGCTCCACTGCCAGGGTTCATGGCGCTGGCGGAAGATCTGGTAAGTCTTGATCGCCAACAGCAACGGGAAGATATAGGCGAAGTAACCCAACACCATAAACAGGATATCGGCGCTGTAAGAGCCTGCCGGACCGCCGAAGTTCTGCACATCTTCGATCTTGCTGTTATGACTCCAACCCGGATCATCTTTACCGTAGGTCAGAAGTGCCATCATCAAGAACAGGCACAGGGCTCCAATGGCGATCAATGCACCTTCCTTGAGCCGGTAGTGCAATTGCTGACGCCAGAGCGGAACAACAGGTTTAGGTGCTGCGGTGGATTTCTTCAAAACGCGTCTTTTCCTGCGCCATAAGCGCGTCCAACGGGTGATTGACTACAAGATACTGCTCAATCCGAGCAGGTAAATAAAGTTGACCGGCGTAACTGGGGCTACTTTTAACACTCTGCCCCTTGCTTCTGAAACGGTGCAATTCTGAATAAGCCTGGTACATCGTCGTATTGTACGGGTTTGTTCACACCATGCCACGTCAGAACAGTCTGTTAAGCATAGCCAATTGCGTAATACGCACTGTTCAATTGGAGCATGCATTCTCTTTTGTGACAAAGGCTTATGAGGTGTTTTTATGAACCAAGCGAAGCATTCACGCCTGATCATTCTGGGCTCTGGCCCTGCCGGTTACAGCGCCGCCGTTTATGCCGCGCGTGCCAACCTCAAACCGACAGTGATCACCGGCTTGCAAGCCGGTGGCCAACTGACCACCACCACCGACGTCGACAACTGGCCTGGTGACGTCGAAGGCCTGACCGGCCCGGTGCTGATGGAGCGCATGCAGAAACATGCGGAGCGCTTCGACACCCAGATCGTCTATGACCACATCCACACCGCTCAGTTGCAGCAACGGCCGTTTATCCTCATCGGCGACAGCGGCACCTACAGTTGCGACGCGCTGATCATCGCCACCGGCGCGTCGGCGCAGTACTTGGGCCTGCCATCGGAAGAAGCGTTTGCCGGCAAAGGGGTTTCCGCCTGCGCCACCTGCGACGGCTTTTTCTATCGCAATCAGGTGGTGGCCGTGGTGGGTGGTGGCAATACCGCCGTTGAAGAGGCCCTGTACCTGTCCAACATCGCCAAGGAAGTGCACTTGGTGCACCGCCGCGACAAGCTCCGCGCAGAGAAAATCCTCCAGGACAAACTGTTCGACAAGGCCACCAACGGCAATATCCGCCTGCATTGGAACCAGCATCTGGACGAGGTGCTGGGTGATGCCAGCGGCGTGACCGGCGCCCGCCTCAAGGACAGCCACAGCGGAGAAACCAAGGATCTGGCACTGGCTGGAGTGTTTATCGCCATCGGCCACAAGCCCAATACAGAGCTGTTCCAGGGGCAACTGGAGATGCGTGACGGCTACCTGCTGATCAAGGGTGGCAGCGAAGGCAATGCCACCGCCACCGGCATCCCGGGAGTATTCGCCGCCGGCGATGTGGCCGATCACGTCTACCGCCAGGCCATTACGTCCGCCGGTGCCGGCTGCATGGCAGCTCTGGATGCAGAAAAATTCCTCGACGACAACTAAGCCCTCGCCCTACGCTTGTGGCGGGCCATCATCGGCCCGCCACCGCCCTCCCCTGCCGTAAGTCTGGATGCCATGCTGACCTGGTTACAACGCAACAAGCTTGATTTCCCCCCATTGGAAAAGGCCATGCGCGAGCCCAACGGGCTGCTGGCTGCGGGCGGTGATCTGTCCGCCGATCGCCTGATTCAGGCCTATCGTCACGGCTGCTTCCCTTGGTTTTCCGAGGGTCAACCGATCCTCTGGTGGTCCCCCGACCCACGCACCGTGCTACTGCCGGACGAGCTGCATGTCTCCCGCAGCCTGGGCAAGCTGTTGCGCAAACAGCGCTATCAAGTGACGTTCGACCAGGACTTCGCTGCGGTCATCAGCGCCTGCGCAGCACCTCGGGCTTATGCCGACGGCACCTGGATCAGCGAGGCGATGCAACAGGCCTATTTGCAATTGCATCAGCGCGGCTATGCCCATTCGGTGGAAGTCTGGGATCAAGGCATGTTGGTGGGAGGGCTATACGGCCTGGCCATGGGCCAACTGTTTTTTGGCGAATCGATGTTCAGCCGTGCCGACAACGCCTCGAAATTCGGATTCGCCACTCTGGTACAGCATCTGAAGGAGTGGGGATTTGTATTGATCGACTGCCAGATGCCTACCGAGCATCTGCACAGCCTGGGTGCACGCTCCATTTCCCGACCCGAGTTCGCCGACTACCTCGCGCGTCACCTGGATCAGCCGAGCCGCGCCATATGGGTTTCCTAGGCGGGTTTGACGGCTGTGGCTTACACTTAATTTCAAAGCTTATTCCGAGGGTTGACTCATGACCGAGTTGGCGCGCCTGAAGTTTTATGCCACTCAACCCCATTCTTGCAGCTACCTGCCCGACGAACAGGCCACCACCTTGTTCCTCGATCCCAGCCAGCCCATGGACGTGCATGTCTACGCAGATCTGTCGGAAATGGGGTTTCGTCGCAGCGGCGATCACCTGTACCGCCCCCACTGCCAAAACTGCAACGCTTGCGTCCCGGCGCGCATTCCAGTGGCGCAGTTCCTACCCAATCGTCAGCAAAAACGCATTCTCAAACGCAACAGCGACCTGAGCGTACAAGCGGCCAAACCTGGCTTCAGCGAAGAGTACTTCGACCTTTACCAACGCTACATCGAGCAACGCCACGCCGACGGCGACATGTTCCCCCCCAGCCGCGACCAGTTCTCGACCTTCCTGGTGCGTGACCTGCCGTTTTCCCGCTTCTACGAGTTCCGCCTGGAGGGGCGCCTGCTGGCGGTGGCCGTTACCGACCTATTGCCCAACGGGCTTTCGGCGGTCTACACCTTCTATGAACCCGATGAAGAGCGCCGCAGCCTGGGGCGCTACGCGATCCTCTGGCAAATCGGCGAAACCCTGCGCCTGGGGCTGGACGCGGTGTACCTCGGCTACTGGATCAAAAACTGCAAAAAGATGAACTACAAGACCCAATATCGCCCCATAGAGCTGCTGGTTAACCAGAGATGGGTGATCCTCAACTAGAAGGTCTTGGCTTAAACCCCACTTTTCGGGCACAATGCACGCCGCTTTTGCCTGGCGCAGTTGCAC
This sequence comes from Pseudomonas sp. B21-059, assembly GCF_026016285.1. NCBI lineage: Bacteria > Pseudomonadati > Pseudomonadota > Gammaproteobacteria > Pseudomonadales > Pseudomonadaceae > Pseudomonas > Pseudomonas sp. B21-059. The sequence continues at coordinate 4,379,271 of NZ_CP087201.1, forward strand.
CGGGCCATTCATTGGACACCGAGGGCTTTACTGCATGTCGAAAGAAGACAGCTTCGAAATGGAAGGCACTGTCGTCGACACCCTGCCCAACACCATGTTTCGTGTGGAGTTGGAAAATGGGCACGTCGTAACCGCGCATATTTCCGGCAAGATGCGCAAGAACTACATTCGTATTCTTACCGGTGACAAAGTGCGCGTCGAGCTGACGCCCTATGACTTGAGCAAAGGGCGCATCACTTACCGCGCTCGCTAAGCAAGTCAATACAAGACGCCCGGTTATGCCGGGCGTTTTTGTTCGTCGGCAAAAAACTGTTCAACCCCCAGATAGCACAAAGGCACCCTCCGGTGCCTTTGGCGGTACTGCTGCGTTACGCGGCCATCAAGCCATTTCCGCCGTGGTCTCGAAATCGAAGGTCAACTCGCCATCCTTGATGTCGATGTGTACCACACCGCCATGATCGGACAATTCGCCAAACAGGATCTCCTCGGCCAGGGGACGTTTGATCTTGTCCTGGATCAAACGCGCCATCGGGCGTGCACCCATGGCCACGTCGTAACCACCGGCGGCCAGCCAGCTGCGAGCGGCATCGGTCACTTCCAACTGTACGCGCTTGTCTTCCAACTGCGCTTGAAGCTCGGTAAGGAACTTGTCCACCACGCTCTTGATCACTTCGTGACTCAGGCGACCGAACTGGATAATGGTGTCCAGACGGTTGCGGAACTCTGGCGTAAAGCTCTTCTTGATCACTTCCATGGCATCGGAAGAGTGATCCTGATGAGTGAAGCCGATAGAGGCTCGCGCCGCGGTTTCAGCACCGGCGTTGGTGGTCATGATGACGATCACATTGCGGAAATCCGCCTTGCGCCCGTTGTTGTCGGTCAGGGTGCCGTGATCCATCACCTGCAGCAGCAGGTTGAAGACTTCCGGATGCGCCTTCTCGATTTCATCGAGCAGCAATACGCAATGCGGCTGCTTGGTGATCGCTTCGGTCAGCAAGCCACCCTGGTCGAAACCGACATAGCCGGGAGGCGCACCAATCAAGCGCGATACGGTGTGCCGCTCCATGTACTCGGACATGTCGAAGCGCACCAGCTCGATACCCATAGCCTTGGCCAACTGCCGAGCCGCTTCGGTCTTGCCGACACCGGTAGGACCGGCAAACAGGAACGAACCCACCGGCTTGTCCGGAGACTTCAGGCCCGCACGGGACAACTTGATGGCGGTAGACAGCGAATCAATCGCCGCATCCTGGCCAAACACCGTCAACTTGAGATCGCGTTCAAGGTTGCGCAGCAGCTCTTTATCGGAGCTGGTGACATGCTTGGGCGGAATACGGGCAATTTTCGCCACGATGTCCTCGACCTGAGCCACCTCGATGCGCTTCACGCGCTTCTCGGCCGGTTGCAGACGCTGGTAGGCACCCGCTTCGTCGATGACGTCGATAGCCTTGTCCGGCATATGCCGGTCATTGATGTAGCGCGAGGCCAGCTCCGCTGCGGCGCGCAGGGCTTCATCACTGTATTCGATGCTGTGATGCTGCTCGAAACGACCTTTGAGACCGCGCAGGATGCCAATGGTGTCCTCGACCGAGGGCTCGGACACATCGACCTTCTGGAAGCGCCGAGCCAGGGCCCGGTCCTTCTCGAAGATGCCACGAAATTCCTGGAAGGTGGTCGAACCGATGCAACGGATATCACCCGAGGACAGCAGCGGCTTGAGCAGGTTCGAGGCATCCATTACCCCGCCGGAAGCCGCACCGGCACCGATGATGGTATGAATCTCGTCAATGAACAGAATCGCCTGAGGACGCTTCTTCAATTCGCCCAGCAACGCCTTGAAGCGCTTCTCGAAATCGCCACGGTATTTGGTACCCGCCAGCAACGCCCCGAGATCCAGGGAGTAGACAACGCTGTTGGCCAACAGGTCTGGAACCTGATTATCGACAATGCGCTTGGCCAAGCCTTCGGCAATGGCGGTCTTGCCCACACCCGCTTCACCTACCAATAACGGATTGTTCTTGCGTCGACGAGCGAGGATCTGCGCAACGCGCTCCACCTCCTGCTCGCGACCCACCAACGGATCAATCCGCCCTTGACGGGCCAATTCATTGAGGTTGCTGGCATAGGCATCCAGAGGATTGCCCGAAGAAGACGACTCACCACCCTCTTCGTCCTGCATATCCTGTTCACCTTCAGAATGATCACCATGCCCAGGCACCTTGGAAATGCCATGGGCGATGTAATTGACCACATCGATACGGGCAACGCTCTGCTGTTTCAGCAGGAACACGGCCTGACTCTCTTGCTCACTGAAGATTGCCACCAGCACATTGGCGCCGGTGACTTCACGCTTGCCCGAGCTCTGTACATGAAAGACAGCACGTTGCAGCACACGCTGGAAACCCAGGGTTGGCTGAGTCTCGCGATCCTCGTCGTGCACAGGAATCAGCGGCGTGGTGGAGTCGATGAACTCCTGCAGGTCGTGCTTGAGTTTGTCGAGGTTTGCTCCGCAGGCACGTAAAACGGTGGCGGCGGCCTCATTATCCAAAAGAGCCAACAGAAGGTGCTCGACGGTCATGAATTCATGACGCTTCGAACGGGCCTCCTTGAAGGCGAGATTGAGGGTGACTTCGAGCTCGCGGTTTAACATAGCTTCACCTCATACCCAAGTGGTCGGCGTTAACCGTCCTTCTCGATTTCACAGAGTAGCGGATGCTGGCTTTCCCGGGCGTACTGGTTGACCTGCATGGCCTTGGTCTCGGCGATGTCGCGGGTAAACAATCCACACACTGCCCGCCCTTCGGTATGGACGGCCAGCATGACCTTGGTCGCCAGCTCGCGATTCAGGTTAAAAAACATCTCGAGCACTTCGACGACGAAATCCATCGGGGTGTAGTCATCGTTGAACAAAACCACCTTGTACATCGGCGGCGCCTGTAACGCAGGCTTAGCTTCCTGTACAGCCAAGCCAGCGGAATCGTCGTCGTGCAAGTCCGGGCGATCCTGATTGAATGTTAGTCGAATCTGGCTGATTGCATGCATGGAAAGAAAGGTTCGTCAGTTGTGCAAATACAGTGGTGGGGGCGCCCTGGACGGAATTCAACTCCGACTGCCGGGTCACCTTGACTATCGGCAAAACGGTGTTACAACCAATAGGGCCCACATTGGGTAATAAACGTCCGCGGCGTCAACCTTTTTACCAAGTTTGGCGGCGGATGAACTGGATGATACTCCAGTGATGGAGTCTGTTGCAGAGGGATATGAGTATGGCTAGCGGTAAGGTCAAGTGGTTCAACAATGCCAAGGGCTATGGCTTTATTAATGAGGAGGGCAAGACTGACGATCTGTTTGCCCATTACTCGGCCATCGATATGGATGGCTACAAGACCTTGAAAGCCGGGCAGGCAGTGAGCTTCGAGATCATCCAAGGCCCCAAGGGGCTGCATGCAATCAAAATCAGCGCCTTGAAGGTACCCGGCGAAATCGTCACCGCCGAGGTCCAGACCGAAAGCGCCCTGAGCTGATTCATCCAACATCCAGTCATAAAAAACCGGCCGACTCAAGGGATTGAGTCGGCCGGTTTGCTTTCAGCCCAAATTCGCTTACATGTGCGAGATCAGTGCATCACCGAATGCCGACGAAGACAGCAGGGTCGCTCCCTCCATCAGACGCTCGAAGTCATAAGTCACGGTCTTGGCCGAGATGGCGCCGTTGGTGCCCTTGATGATCAGGTCGGCCGCTTCGGTCCAGCCCATGTGGCGCAGCATCATCTCCGCGGAGAGAATCAGCGAACCCGGATTGACCTGGTCCTTGCCGGCATACTTGGGCGCGGTACCGTGGGTCGCTTCGAACATGGCCACGGTGTCAGAAAGGTTGGCACCCGGAGCGATACCGATACCACCCACTTCCGCCGCCAGGGCGTCGGACAGGTAGTCACCGTTGAGGTTGAGGGTGGCGATCACATCGTATTCGGCCGGGCGCAGCAGGATCTGCTGGAGCATGGCGTCAGCGATAGCATCCTTGACGATGACGTTCTTGCCTGTTTTCGGGTTCTTGAACTGCATCCAAGGACCGCCGTCCAGCAGGGTTGCGCCGAACTCTTCAGCCGCCACTTCATAGGCCCACTCTTTGAAGGCACCTTCGGTGAACTTCATGATATTGCCTTTGTGGACGATGGTCAGCGAGTCGCGGTCGTTATCCACTACATACTGCAGCGCCTTGCGCGCCAGACGCTTGGTGCCCTGCAGGGAAACCGGCTTGACACCGATGCCGCAGTTTTCGTCGAAACGGATCTTGGTGACGCCCATTTCTTCTTTAAGGAACTTGATGACCTTGGTGGCTTCTGCCGTACCGGCCTTCCACTCGATACCGGCGTAAATGTCTTCGGAGTTTTCACGGAAGATGGTCATGTCCACATCGCCAGGCTTTTTCACCGGGCTGGGCACGCCTTCGAACCAGCGCACCGGGCGCAGGCACACATACAGGTCCAACTGTTGACGCAGGGCCACGTTCAGGGAACGGATGCCACCACCGACCGGAGTGGTCAGCGGGCCCTTGATGGAAACCACGTAGTCCTTTACCGCGTCCAGGGTTTCCTGAGGCAGCCAGGTATCCTGGTCGTACACTTGAGTCGCTTTTTCCCCGGCATACACTTCCATCCAGGAAATCTTGCGTTCGCCGCCGTAAGCCTTCTTAACCGCAGCATCGACAACCTTGATCATGACCGGGCTGATATCAACACCAATACCGTCGCCTTCGATGAAAGGAATAATCGGGTTGTTAGGAACATTGAGAGAATGGTCTGCGTTGACGGTGATTTTGTCGCCGACTGCTGGAACCTGAATCTTCTTGTATCCCATGCTGAACTCCGTTGTGTGGATTGAACATCTGGCTGCGTTCGAGCGTAACCCAGTTGAATCTGGACGGGAACCTCATGTTCCACCCATATGCCGTGAAAGCTGTACAGTCCGCGGCCTACAAGCCTGAAAGCAAAGGGAAAAGTGCCAAAATCGAGCACCTCGAGCGACTCTACGCCTACCCCCCGCCTGCGACCTTTAGACCAATGGACGAGAACGGGCTCCTATGAAGCATCGGCGTTTTGCTAGCTACCTATGTATAATGCCGCCGCTGACCACAGAGTCACGACGGCCGAACGCTCTGCTACCGAAAAAAACAAGCCGAGAATGGCCGCCCAAAGCCGGGTTGTTACCGCAGCCCACCCGCTTGACGCTCGACTGATGCACCCAACATCACCGCGAAGAAACCTCGACATTCGGCTCATGGATGACCTTTGAACGAAAGCGCTTACCCGGCGCACCTCGAGTTTCTGCGCACGCTTTAGCAAAGAAGAGAGTTAATCCGAATATGCCCACCCGCTCGAAGATCATCTACACCTTCACCGACGAAGCCCCGGCCCTCGCCACCTATTCCCTGCTGCCTATCGTAGAAGCCTTCACCGCTTCGGCTGATATCGCCGTGGAAACCCGCGACATCTCCCTGGCCGGCCGCATCCTCGCCAGCTTCCCTGAGCAGTTGGGTGCCAAAGCGGTACCGGACCACCTCGCCGAACTGGGCGAACTGGCCGTTACCCCGGAAGCCAACATCATCAAGCTGCCGAACATCAGCGCCTCGGTACCGCAACTGCAAGCCGCGATCAAGGAACTGCAGGCCCAGGGCTACGCCCTGCCGGACTATCCAGAAACCGTGACCTGCGACGCCGACAAAGACGCCAAGGCGCGTTACGACAAGGTCAAGGGCAGCGCCGTGAACCCGGTTCTGCGTGAAGGCAACTCCGACCGCCGCGCTCCGCTGTCGGTGAAGAACTACGCGCGCAAGCACCCGCACAAGATGGGCGCCTGGGCCAAGGACTCCAAGTCCCACGTTGCCCACATGAGCAACGGCGACTTCTACGGCAGCGAAAAAGCCGCCCTGATCGAAGCCGCAGACAGCGTCAAGATCGAACTGATCGCCCAAGACGGCACAGCCACCGTCCTGAAAGAAAAAACCACCGTGCAAGCCGGTGAAATCCTCGACTGCGCCGTGATGAGCAAAAAGGCCCTGCGCACCTTCATCGCCGCTGAAATCGAAGACGCCAAGAAGCAAGGCGTACTGCTGTCAGTGCACCTCAAAGCCACCATGATGAAGGTCTCCGACCCGATCATGTTCGGCCAGATCGTTGCCGAGTTCTATCAGGACGCCCTGAGCAAGCACGCCGCCGTCCTGCAAGAAATCGGCTTCAACCTGAACAACGGTATCGGCGACCTGTACGCCCGCATCAAGGCCCTGCCGGCCGAGCAGCAAGCTGCGATCGAAGCCGACATCCAGGCCGTCTACGCTGCCCGCCCTGCCCTGGCCATGGTCAACTCCGACAAAGGCATCACCAACCTGCACGTGCCGAGCGACGTGATCGTCGACGCCTCGATGCCGGCCATGATCCGTGACTCCGGCAAGATGTGGGGCACCGACGGCCAGCTGCACGACACCAAGGCAGTGATCCCGGATCGTTGCTACGCCACCATCTACCAGGCCGTGATCGAAGACTGCAAAGCCAACGGCGCGTTCGATCCGACCACCATGGGCAGCGTGCCGAACGTTGGCCTGATGGCGAAAAAAGCCGAAGAGTACGGCTCCCACGACAAGACCTTCGAAATCAAGGCTGATGGCGTGGTTCGCGTGACCGACAGCCAAGGCAAGCTGCTGCTGGAGCAGAAAGTCGAAGCCGGCGACATCTTCCGCATGTGCCAGACCAAAGACGCGCCGATCCAGGACTGGGTCAAGCTGGCAGTCAACCGTGCTCGCGCCAGCAGCACCCCAGCGATCTTCTGGCTGGACCCGATGCGCGCCCACGACGGCGTGATGATCGAAAAAGTTCAGGCCTACCTGAAAGATCACGACACCAGCGACCTGGACATCCGCATCATGTCCCCGGTTGAAGCCATGAAGTTCACCCTGGCCCGCACCCGTGACGGCAAGGACACCATCTCGGTGACCGGCAACGTACTGCGCGACTACCTGACCGACCTGTTCCCGATCATGGAACTGGGCACCAGCGCCAAGATGCTGTCGATCGTGCCACTGATGAACGGTGGCGGCCTGTTCGAAACCGGCGCCGGCGGTTCGGCTCCGAAGCACGTGCAACAGCTGCTGGAAGAGAACTTCCTGCGCTGGGACTCCCTGGGTGAGTTCCTGGCCCTGGCCGCTTCCCTGGAGCACCTGGGCAACACCTACAACAACCCGAAAGCCCTGGTACTGGCCAAGACCCTGGACCAGGCTACCGGTCAGTTCCTCGACAACAACAAGTCGCCATCGCGCAAAGTCGGCAACATCGACAACCGCGGCAGCCACTTCTACCTGGCGCTGTACTGGGCACAAGCCCTGGCCGCCCAGACCGAGGACACTGCCCTGCAAGCACAGTTCAGCACCCTGGCCAAGACCCTGACCGAGAACGAAGCGACCATCGTCGCCGAGCTCAACGCCGTACAGGGCAAGCCTGTGGACATCGGTGGCTACTACAGCGCCAACCCTGAGCTGGTGAGCCAGGCCATGCGCCCGAGCGCCACTCTCAACGCGGCCATCGCTGCGCTGGTGTAAGCACGAGCGAACACACGAACCCCGGCCCCGCGCCGGGGTTTGTGCTTCTGGAGTCCGCAGGAGCCGGCCTGCCGACGAAACAGACAGCGCTCGCTTCGCCGGCAAGCCGGCTCCTACAATGCTCACCCTTTATAAAGGAGTGCCTTTATGGAATGGCAACCGCATATCACTGTCGCCACCATCGTCGAGGACCAGGGCCGCTTCCTGTTCGTCGAGGAGTACTCGGGCGAACAGGCCGTGCTCAATCAGCCCGCCGGGCACCTGGATGCCAATGAAAGCCTGCTCCAGGCGGCCATCCGCGAAACCCTGGAGGAAACCGGCTGGGACGTGGAGTTGACCGGCGTGGTCGGCATCTACCTGTACACCGCCCCCAGCAACGGCGTGACCTACCAGCGCGTGTGCTTTGCCGCCAAGCCGCTGCGCCATCATCCGGACTATCAACTGGACGACGGCATCATCGGCCCACGCTGGCTGAGCCGCGAGCAACTGCTGGAGCAACGGGCCAACTGGCGCAGTGAACTGATCCTGCAGTGCCTGGACGACTACCTGGACGGCCAACTGCACAGCCTGGCGCTGATCCGACCAATGCTTTAACCGCAGTTTTAGCCTTGCAGGCCTCAGCCTGTTAGAATCGCGTCCTTTTTCAAGACACCCATTGAATTCCTATGCGTGATCCAGCCCCTTCTGACACCCAAAAGAAGCGCGTCATTGTCGGCATGTCCGGCGGCGTGGATTCTTCCGTTTCCGCCCTCCTGCTGATGGAGCAGGGATACCAGGTGGAAGGCCTGTTCATGAAGAACTGGGAGGAAGACGACGGAACCGAGTACTGCACCGCCATGGACGACCTGGCGGATGCCCAGGCCGTGTGCGACAAGCTTGGCATCAAGCTGCACACCGCCAACTTCGCCGCCGAGTACTGGGACAACGTGTTCGAGCACTTTCTGGCCGAGTACAAGGCCGGTCGCACGCCGAACCCGGACATCCTCTGCAACCGCGAAATCAAGTTCAAGGCGTTCCTCGACTACGCCATGATGCTCGGCGCCGACCTGATCGCCACCGGCCACTATGTGCGCCGCCGCGACATCGACGGCCGCACCGAACTGCTCAAGGGCCTGGACCCGAACAAGGACCAGAGCTATTTCCTGCATGCCGTTGGCGGCGAGCAGATCGCCAAGACCCTGTTCCCGGTGGGCGAGCTGGAAAAACCCGAAGTACGCGCCATCGCCGAGAAACACGACCTGGCTACTGCAAAGAAGAAAGACTCCACCGGCATCTGCTTTATCGGTGAGCGGCGCTTCAGCGACTTCCTCAAGCAATACCTGCCGGCCCAGCCCGGCGAGATCAAGACCACCGAAGGTGAAGTCATCGGCCGCCACCACGGCCTGATGTACCACACCATCGGCCAACGCCAGGGCCTGGGCATCGGCGGCCTGAAAGACGCCGGCGAAGAGCCGTGGTACGTGCTGATCAAGGACCTGGAGCACAACGAGTTGATCGTTGGCCAGGGCAACGATCACCCCTGGCTGTTCTCCCACGCCCTGCTGGCCTCCGACATCTATTGGGTCAACCCTATCGACCTGAGCCAGCCACGGCGCCTGACCGCCAAGGTGCGCTACCGCCAGAGCGACCAGCCCTGCACCCTGGAAAAGACCGCCAACGGCTACCGCGCCACCTTCGACGACCCGCAACGCGCCGTAACTCCCGGCCAGTCGGTGGTGTTCTACGACGGTGAAATCTGCCTCGGTGGCGGCGTCATCGAAGTGGCCGAACCCTGGAGCAGCAAGGACGTCCGTCCATGAGCCCGATTCAGGAGCAACTGACGGCACTGGGCGGCGTATTCCTCGCAGCAGTGCTGGTGGATCGTATTGCCAAGACAGGTCAAGTCAGCGAAGCGGCCTTGAGCTGCATGCTCGGCAGCCTGCTGATCCGTGATCCGAAGGACACCCTGGAAGTCTATGGCGGCGACGACATCAACCTGCGCGAGGGCTACCGCGCCCTGATCGGCGCCCTGGAGCGCGACCCCAGCACGCTGCAACGCGAGCCGCTGCGCTACGCCTTGTCGATGCTTGGCCTGGAACGTCAGCTGGCCAAGCGCGAAGACCTGCTGGAAACCATCGGCAAGCGCCTGCCGCAGATCCAGTCCCAGGTCGAACACTTCGGCCCGGCCCACGAAAACGTCATTGCCGCGTGCGGCGGGCTGTACCAGGACACCCTGAGCACCCTGCGCCAGCGCATTCAGGTACATGGCGACATGCGCAACCTGCAGCAACCGAGCAATGCCTCGAAAATTCGCGCCCTGCTGCTGGCCGGCATTCGTTCCGCACGCCTGTGGCGCCAGTTGGGCGGCCATCGCTGGCAACTGGTGATCAGCCGGCGCAAATTGCTCAAAGAGCTTTATCCATTGATGCGCAGCAGCTGAGCTGCGCCTGATTTTTCAAGAGCTGCGCGTAAGACGCTGGTCAGTTGGCAACGGACCTGCGGATATTTTCATGTATGATACGCGCCCCATTTCGTTGCCCGACTGTCCGAGAACACCCCATGCAGCTCTCTTCGCTCACTGCGGTTTCCCCTGTTGACGGCCGCTACGCCGGCAAAACCCAGGCCCTGCGCCCCATTTTCAGCGAATACGGCCTGATCCGTGCTCGCGTCCTCGTTGAAGTGCGCTGGCTCCAGCGCCTGGCCGCCCACAGCGCCATCAGCGAAGTGCCGGCGTTCTCCGCCGAAGCCAACGCCGTCCTCAATGCCCTGGCAGAGAACTTCTCCCTGGAGCACGCCGAGCGTGTCAAAGAGATCGAACGCACCACCAACCACGACGTCAAGGCCATCGAGTACCTGCTCAAGGAACAAGCCGCCAAGCTGCCTGAGCTGGCCAACGTCAGTGAATTCATCCACTTCGCCTGCACCAGCGAGGACATCAACAACCTGTCCCACGCCCTGATGCTGCGCGAAGGCCGTGATGAAGTGATGCTGCCGCTGATGCGCCAGACCGCCAACGCCATCCGCGAACTGGCGATCCGTTTCGCCGAAGTGCCGATGCTGTCGCGTACCCACGGTCAGCCGGCCTCGCCGACCACCCTGGGCAAAGAGCTGGCCAACGTCGTGTACCGCCTGGAGCGTCAGATCGCTCAGGTCGCCGCCGTGCCGCTGCTGGGCAAGATCAACGGCGCCGTGGGCAACTACAACGCCCATCTGTCGGCCTACCCGGACATCGACTGGGAAGCCAACGCCCGCGCCTTCATCGAAGACGAACTGGGCCTGGCCTTCAACCCCTACACCACGCAGATCGAGCCGCACGACTACATCGCCGAGCTGTTCGACGCCATCGCCCGCTTCAACACTATCCTGATCGACTTCGATCGCGATATCTGGGGCTACATCTCCCTGGGCTACTTCAAGCAGCGCACCATTGCCGGCGAAATCGGTTCCTCGACCATGCCGCACAAGGTCAACCCGATCGACTTCGAAAACTCCGAAGGCAACCTCGGGATCGCCAACGCCCTGTTCCAGCACCTGGCGAGCAAGCTGCCGATCTCCCGCTGGCAGCGCGACCTGACCGACTCCACCGTCTTGCGCAACCTGGGCGTGGGCTTCGCTCACAGCGTGATCGCCTACGAAGCCAGCCTCAAAGGCATCAGCAAACTGGAGCTCAACGCCCAGAAGATCGCTGAAGACCTGGACGCTTGCTGGGAAGTCCTGGCCGAGCCGATTCAGACCGTGATGCGTCGCTACAACATCGAAAATCCGTACGAAAAGCTCAAGGAACTGACCCGCGGCAAGGGCATCAGCCCTGAAGCGCTGCAGACTTTCATCGACGGGCTGGACATGCCGGCCGCGGCCAAGGCCGAGCTGAAGCAGCTCACCCCGGCCAGTTACATCGGCAATGCCGTGGTCCAGGCCAAGCGCATCTGACCGACTGCTCGACCTTTTGACGCCCGGCCGCGCCGGGCGTTTTTATTCCTGCTAGAAAAGTAAACTTTTTCAATAGGTTACAAATGAATCCTGACATTCCACTTCAACTTCTGGGCGGCATCACTGCACGGGAATTTCTGCGTGACTACTGGCAGAAGAAGCCCCTGCTGATCCGTCAGGCCCTGCCTGACTTCGAAAGCCCGATCGAACCTGACGAACTGGCCGGCCTGGCCCTGGAAGAAGAAGTCGAATCGCGCCTGGTGATCGAGAAAGGCGAACGCCCCTGGGAGCTGCGTCGCGGCCCGTTCGCCGAAGACGAATTCAGCAAGCTGCCGGAGCGCGACTGGACCCTGCTGGTCCAGGCCGTGGACCAGTTCGTCCCGGAAGTCGCCGAGCTGCTGGAGCACTTCCGCTTCCTGCCGAGCTGGCGCATCGATGACGTGATGATCAGCTTCGCCGCACCGGGCGGTAACGTCGGCCCGCACTTTGACAACTACGACGTGTTCCTGCTGCAAGGCCACGGCAAGCGCAACTGGAAGATCGGCCAGATGTGCGACTCCGAGAGCCCGCTGCTGCAGCACGCGGACCTGCGCATCCTCGCCGAATTCGAAGAGACCGAAAGCTGGGTCCTGGAGCCGGGCGATATGCTCTACCTGCCCCCACGCCTGGCCCACTACGGTGTCGCGCTGAACGACTGCATGACCTACTCGGTGGGCTTCCGCGCCCCGAGCGCCGCTGAAGTGCTGACTCACTTCACCGACTTCCTCGGCCAGTTCCTGCCGGACGAAGAGCGCTACACCGACGCCGACGTGCAGCCGGCCAGCGACCCGCACCAGATCCAGCAGGATGCCCTCGATCGCCTCAAAGGCCTGCTGGCCGAGCACATGAGCGACGAACGCCTGCTGCTGACCTGGTTCGGCCAGTTCATGACCGAGCCACGCTACCCGGAACTGGTGGTCGGCCCGGAACTGGAAGAGGACGACCTGCTGGGCAGCCTGGAACAGGGCGCTATCCTGATCCGCAATCCAAGCGCGCGCCTGGCCTGGTCGGAAGTCGATGAAGACCTGTTGCTGTTCGCCAGCGGCCAAAGTCGCCTGCTTCCCGGTAAACTGCGCGAGCTGCTGAAAATGATTTGCGCCGCCGACGCCCTGCATATCGACAACCTCGGCCCTTGGCTGGCGGATGAAGATGGGCGCGGCCTGCTGTGTGAACTGGTCAAGCAAGGGAGCCTGGGGTTTGCCGATGAATAAGATTCACGTACGTGTCGCAGACTGGCAAAAGGATAACGCCGAGATCCGGCGCATTCGTGAAGCAGTGTTCATTGCCGAGCAATCGGTTCCGCCCGAGCTGGAGTGGGATGCCGACGACGACAGCGCGGTGCACTTTCTGGCCTGCGAGGGTGATTTCCCTATCGGTACCGCGCGCCTGCTGCCGGACGGCCATGTCGGCCGGGTCTCGGTACTCAAGGACTGGCGCGGCCTCAAGGTCGGCGATGCGCTGATGCGTGCAGTGATCGACGAAGCCGAGAAGCGCGGCCTGAAGCAACAGATGCTCAGCGCCCAGGTCCAGGCCACGCCGTTCTACGAGCGCCTGGGCTTCTCGATTGTCAGCGAGGAATTCCTCGAAGCGGGAATCCCCCACGTCGACATGGTTCGCGGCGCCTGACCGACAAGCCCCAGCGGCAATGGCCAGAGCGAACGCCCCGCCATCCCCTTGCGCCTACCAGGCGCAAGACCAGGATGCCGGGGCGTTTTGCCGTCTAGGATTCAACTTGCCCCACCCAAAGCCGACAAAGTGTCAAACTCAAGGCTTTACGCCAGCTACTCGCGGAGATAACGGATATGTCCCTACGCACCTTGCTCACGACGCTGCTGCTGACCTTCAGCTGCTCGGTCATGGCCGCCACCGAGATCGTGCCCCTCAACAACCGCACCAGCGCCGACCTGCTGCCGGTGGCGCAGAATTTTCTGGGCAAGGACGGCAAGGTCAGCGCCTATGGCAACCAACTGATCGTCAACGCCGAGCCGGGCAAGATCGCCGAACTGCGGGCCTTCATTGCGCAACTGGATACCGCTGCCAAGCGCCTGCTGATCACCGTCGACACCAACGAGAACAACTTCCAGGACAACCAGGGTTATTCGGTCAATGGTGCACCGCAAACGCGCATCATCAATCGCAGCACCGAGAGCCGCGATGGCGGCATCCAACAGGTCCAGGCCAGCGAAGGCGTGCCGGCGCTGATCCAGGTTGGCCAGAGCGTGCCCCTGACCACCACCCAGACCGATCCTTACGGTCGCCTGCAAAACCAGACTCAATACCGCAACGTCACCCAGGGCTTCTACGTGACAGCCAGCGTCACCGGCGAGACCGTGCACCTGAGTATCAGCACCAACCGCGACCGCATGAGCCAGGAACGCCCTGATGTAGTGAACGTGCAAAGTACCGACACAACTGTCAGTGGGCGCCTCGGCGAGTGGATCACCCTGGCCGGGGTCAATCGCCAGACCCAGGCCGACAAGCAGGCCCTGGGCCGCAGCTACTCGACTCAAGGACGGGATGACATGACCTTGCGCGTCAAGGTCGACGCCTTGGACTAAAGCACCAAAAACTGACTGATTAGTCGTATTAGACCAAAGATGTAGTGCCATAAAAAAAGCACTACAAAACATTTGACGAGCCAAAAAACCGCGGGCATGATGGCCTCGCTCCCGCTAATCAGGGGCCCTGGCAAGGGCCTTCGGATCGCCGCTCTAACCTACCCACCTGAGCCGATTCGTGTCTGTACTGCCCACAAGGTGTGTTTGACGAGATTGCGACTGGAACGAAGTTGTCCCGAGGGACGGAAGCGTATTTAGGTCGATCGGCAACACACTGATGGAACGCACCAAGGCCCACGACGCCCGCATGCGCACCGCAGCTCGCCTTCACCTGCTCACTCTCCCCTCGAGCCCATCGTTCACCCGTCGCCATCCCCGCCAGACCCGACTGGACCGCCTAAGCTTCCTGGTCAGCGAGCAGCCTTCCACGCAACGTTACGACGCGTGATCGGCGGAGCCGGAATTCTCCAACCAAGAACGACTTTTTACACAAGACGCGACGAGGTTTATCTCCATGGCACTGACACGCGAACAGCAAATTGCAGCCCTTGAAAAAGACTGGGCTGAAAACCCGCGCTGGAAAGGCGTGACTCGCACTTATTCCGCTGCCGACGTGGTCCGTCTGCGTGGTTCGGTCCAACCCGAGCACACCCTGGCACGCATGGGCGCCGAGAAGCTCTGGAACCTGGTCACCCAAGGTGCCAAGCCGTCCTTCCGTCCTGAGAAAGATTTCGTCAACTGCATGGGCGCCCTGACCGGCGGCCAGGCTGTTCAACAGGTCAAAGCCGGCATCCAGGCAATCTACCTGTCCGGCTGGCAAGTGGCTGCGGACAACAACTCCGCCGAATCCATGTACCCCGACCAGTCGCTGTACCCGGTGGATTCGGTTCCGACCGTGGTCAAGCGCATCAACAACTCGTTCCGTCGTGCCGACCAGATCCAGTGGAAAGCCGGCAAGAATCCGGGCGACGACGGCTACATCGACTACTTCGCACCTATCGTAGCTGACGCTGAAGCCGGTTTCGGCGGCGTACTGAACGCCTACGAGCTGATGAAGAGCATGATCGAAGCGGGCGCCGCCGGCGTTCACTTCGAAGACCAGCTGGCTTCCGTGAAGAAGTGCGGCCACATGGGCGGCAAGGTGCTGGTTCCAACCCAGGAAGCCGTACAGAAGCTGACCGCTGCCCGCCTGGCGGCCGACGTTGCCGGTGTACCGACCATCATCCTGGCCCGTACCGACGCCAACGCTGCTGACCTGCTGACTTCGGACTGCGACCCGTACGACCAGCCGTTCGTGACCGGCACCCGCACCCAGGAAGGCTTCTACAAAGTAAAAGCCGGTCTGGATCAAGCGATCGCCCGCGGCCTGGCTTACGCTCCGTACGCCGACCTGATCTGGTGCGAAACCGCCAAGCCGGACCTGGACGAAGCTCGTCGCTTCGCCGAAGCAATCAAGAAGGAATACCCGGACCAAATCCTGTCGTACAACTGCTCGCCTTCCTTCAACTGGAAGAAGAACCTGGACGACGCCACCATCGCCAAGTTCCAGCGCGAACTGTCCGCCATGGGTTACAAGCACCAGTTCATCACCCTGGCCGGTATCCACAACATGTGGCACAGCATGTTCAACCTGGCGCACGACTACGCCCGCAACGACATGACCGCCTACGTGAAGCTGCAAGAGCAGGAGTTCGCTGACGCCGCCAAAGGCTACACCTTCGTGGCGCACCAGCAGGAAGTGGGCACCGGCTACTTCGACGACATGACTACCGTGATCCAGGGTGGTTCGTCCTCGGTAACTGCTCTGACCGGTTCCACCGAAGAAGAGCAGTTCCACTGATTCCAGGCCTCGCGCCTTGATCGAGCGGCCAATGCAGGCCCGGTAAAAACAACTGCATTGCTGTACAACTGACGCCCCGACTGGTTCGGGGCGTTTTTTTGCCCGCCAAACCTGCAGCAGCCAGCTTGCCGGCGAACCGCTCCCCTGCGGCCCCCTCAAAAACCTCGAGGCGCCCGGCCCCTGCAAAAAAGCTCGCCAAACATTGATCCAGAGCGGTGTTACCCAGAGCGAAACAGGTTAAAAGGTGCGCCCCTGCTACTTGCAGTAACAGGGATATAACAAACAACTTTCCCACTCCCCGAAGGAAAGCAGATTAAAACAACACCTAAACAATATTGATTATCATTTAGCCGCTATAACTTTCGTTGCAGCTGCAACAAAACATAATTAACAAAACCTCCCCTAATGCCCACAGGCCGCGGCTTACGGGGCTACAGGGGTGAGCTATGTCCTTATTACGATAAACAATTTCGCTTTAGAAATTTTACTTGCCCGGTGTTTAGCCATAAAATCAGCGCGATTGATTGCGCTGCGACATATCGTCACTGCTTTATTTCTTTATCAAGCTCAGAGACTCTTGCTCTCTGTTAAGGATTACCAGCATGCCCGAAGCGACAGGACTCATGGCCCACAACTGGGGCTTTGCCATTTTCCTTCTGGGTGTTGTCGGCCTTTGCGCCTTCATGCTCGGCGTCTCCAGCCTCCTCGGGTCAAAAGCCTGGGGCCGCAGCAAAAACGAACCGTTCGAGTCCGGCATGCTACCTACCGGTGGCGCCCGCTTGCGGCTCTCAGCCAAATTCTATCTGGTCGCGATGCTCTTCGTGATCTTCGATATCGAAGCCCTCTTTCTCTTTGCCTGGTCTGTGTCCGTCCGCGAAAGCGGCTGGACCGGATTCGTCGAAGCTCTCGTTTTCATAGCAATTCTGTTGGCAGGTCTTGTCTACCTTTGGCGAGTGGGGGCTCTTGACTGGGCTCCGGAAGGTCGTCGTAAGCGGCAGGCGAAGCTAAAACAATGAGGCTTTGGCGATGCAATACAATCTCACCAGGATCGACCCCGATGCTCCTAACGATCAGTACCCGATCGGCGAACGGGAAACCGTTTCCGATCCGTTAGAGGATCAGGTCCACAAAAACATCTTCATGGGCAAGCTGGAAGACGTGCTGAGCGGCGCGGTCAACTGGGGGCGTAAGAACTCCCTGTGGCCGTACAACTTCGGTCTGTCCTGCTGCTACGTGGAAATGACCACTGCCTTCACGGCGCCCCACGACATCGCGCGCTTTGGCGCCGAGGTTATCCGGGCATCGCCGCGTCAGGCGGATTTCATGGTTATTGCCGGCACCTGCTTCATCAAGATGGCGCCGATCATCCAGCGTCTCTATGAGCAAATGCTCGAGCCTAAATGGGTTATCTCCATGGGTTCGTGCGCCAACTCCGGTGGCATGTACGACATCTACTCCGTAGTTCAGGGGGTGGACAAGTTCCTGCCCGTGGACGTCTACGTACCTGGCTGCCCGCCCCGCCCTGAAGCGTTCCTGCAAGGCTTGATGCTCTTGCAAGAATCCATTGGCCAGGAGCGTCGCCCACTTTCCTGGGTCGTCGGTGATCAAGGCGTGTACCGCGCCGAAATGCCGTCGCAAAAGGAGCAGCGCCGCGAACAGCGTATTCAGGTCACCAACCTGCGCAGCCCTGACGAAGTCTGATCCAGATCTGTTCTGACAAAGAAACGACACTGGCTTCACTCTTTACGTTGACCGAAAGCGATAAAAAACCATGACTACAGGCAGTGCTCTGTACATCCCGCCTTATAAGGCTGACGACCAGGATGTGGTTGTCGAACTCAATAACCGTTTTGGCCCTGAGGCGTTCACCGCCCAGGCCACCCGCACCGGCATGCCGGTGCTGTGGGTTACCCGCTCCAAACTCGTTGAAATCCTGACCTTCCTGCGCAACCTGCCCAAGCCGTACGTCATGCTCTATGACCTGCATGGCGTGGACGAGCGCCTGCGCACCAAGCGTCAAGGCCTGCCGAGTGCCGATTTCAGTGTGTTCTACCACTTGCTGTCGATCGAACGTAACAGCGACGTGATGATCAAAGTGGCCCTGTCCGAAGGCGATCTCAGCCTGCCGACCGTCACCGGTATCTGGCCCAATGCCAACTGGTACGAGCGTGAAGTCTGGGACATGTTCGGCATCGACTTTGCCGGTCACCCTCACCTTTCGCGGATCATGATGCCGCCGACCTGGGAAGGTCACCCGCTGCGCAAGGACTTCCCGGCCCGCGCCACCGAGTTCGACCCGTTCAGCCTGACCCTGGCCAAGCAGCAGCTGGAAGAAGAAGCCGCACGCTTCCGTCCGGAAGACTGGGGCATGAAGCGTTCCGGTGCCAACGAGGACTACATGTTCCTCAACCTGGGCCCGAACCACCCATCGGCCCACGGTGCCTTCCGCATCATCCTGCAGTTGGACGGTGAAGAGATCGTCGACTGCGTTCCGGACATCGGCTACCACCACCGTGGTGCCGAGAAGATGGCCGAGCGTCAGTCCTGGCACAGCTTCATCCCTTACACCGACCGTATCGACTACCTCGGCGGGGTGATGAACAACCTGCCGTACGTGCTCTCGGTCGAGAAGCTGGCCGGCATCAAGGTACCGGAGAAGGTCGACGTCATCCGCATCATGATGGCCGAGTTCTTCCGCATCACCAGCCACCTGCTGTTCCTGGGTACCTACATCCAGGACGTCGGTGCCATGACCCCGGTGTTCTTCACCTTCACCGACCGCCAGCGTGCCTACACCGTGATCGAAGCCATCACCGGCTTCCGCCTGCACCCGGCCTGGTACCGCATCGGCGGCGTCGCCCACGACCTGCCCCGCGGCTGGGAAAAGCTGGTCAAGGACTTCGTTGAATGGCTGCCCAAGCGCCTCGACGAATACACCAAGGCCGCCCTGCAGAACAGCATCCTCAAGGGTCGGACCATCGGCGTTGCCGCCTACAACACCAAGGAAGCCCTGGAATGGGGCGTCACCGGTGCCGGCCTGCGTTCCACCGGCTGCGATTTCGACCTGCGCAAGGCTCGTCCGTACTCCGGCTACGAGAACTTCGAGTTCGAAGTTCCACTGGCGGCCAACGGTGACGCCTACGACCGCTGCATGGTTCGCGTCGAGGAGATGCGCCAGAGCATCAAGATCATCGACCAGTGCCTGCGCAATATGCCGGAAGGCCCGTACAAGGCGGATCACCCGCTGACCACGCCGCCGCCGAAAGAGCGCACCCTGCAGCACATCGAAACCTTGATCACGCACTTCCTGCAGGTTTCGTGGGGCCCGGTGATGCCGGCCAACGAATCCTTCCAGATGATCGAAGCGACCAAGGGCATCAACAGTTATTACCTGACGAGCGATGGCGGCACCATGAGCTACCGCACCCGGATTCGCACCCCAAGCTTCGCCCACCTGCAGCAGATCCCTTCGGTGATCCGCGGCAGCATGGTCGCGGACTTGATCGCGTACCTGGGTAGTATCGACTTCGTTATGGCCGACGTGGACCGCTAAGCATGAACAGCACGCTTATCCAGACAGACCGTTTCGCCCTGAGCGAAACCGAGCGCTCGGCCATCGAGCACGAGATGCATCACTACGAAGACCCGCGCGCGGCGTCGATCGAAGCCCTGAAGATCGTCCAGAAGGAACGTGGCTGGGTGCCGGACGGCGCGGTCTACGCCATCGGCGAGATCCTTGGCATCCCCGCCAGCGACGTTGAAGGCGTGGCGACGTTCTACAGCCAGATCTTCCGTCAGCCAGTGGGCCGCCACATCATTCGCGTCTGCGACAGCATGGTCTGCTACATCGGCGGCCACGAGTCCGTGGTCAGCCAGATTCAGAGCGAGCTGGGCATCGGCCTCGGCCAGACCACCGCCGACGGCCGCTTCACCCTGCTGCCGGTGTGCTGCCTGGGCAACTGCGACAAGGCCCCGGCGCTGATGATCGACGACGACACTTTCGGCGACGTACAGCCTGCTGGCGTGGCCAAACTGTTGGAGGGCTACGTATGACCCTGACCTCTTTCGGCCCTGCGAACCGCATTGCGCGTACCGCAGAAACCCACCCACTGACCTGGCGTCTGCGTGACGACGGCGAGCCTGTATGGTTCGACGAGTACCAGGCCAAGAACGGTTACGCGGCGGCCCGCAAGGCTTTCGCCGACCTGTCCCAGGACGATATCGTCCAGACCGTCAAGGATGCCGGCCTCAAGGGTCGCGGCGGTGCGGGCTTCCCCACCGGCGTGAAGTGGGGCCTGATGCCCAAAGACGAGTCCATGAACATCCGCTACCTGCTGTGCAACGCGGACGAAATGGAACCCAACACCTGGAAGGACCGCATGCTGATGGAGCAACTGCCCCATCTGCTGATCGAAGGCATGCTGATCAGTGCCCGCGCACTGAAAACCTACCGCGGCTACATCTTCCTGCGCGGCGAATACACCACCGCCGCCAAGCACCTGCGGCGTGCCGTGGAAGAAGCCAAGGCCGCAGGCCTGTTGGGCAAGAACATCCTGGGCAGCGGTTTCGATTTCGAGCTGTTCGTCCACACCGGCGCCGGGCGTTACATCTGCGGTGAAGAAACCGCACTGATCAACTCCCTGGAAGGCCGTCGCGCCAACCCACGCTCCAAGCCGCCCTTCCCTGCGGCCGTAGGCGTGTGGGGCAAGCCGACGTGCGTGAACAACGTCGAGACCCTGTGCAACGTGCCGGCGATCATCGGCGACGGCGTGGAGTGGTACAAATCCCTGGCCCGCGAAGGCAGCGAAGACCACGGCACCAAGCTGATGGGCTTCTCCGGCAAAGTGAAGAACCCTGGCCTGTGGGAGCTGCCCTTCGGCGTGACCGCACGCGAGCTGTTCGAAGACTACGCCGGCGGCATGCGCGACGGCTTCAAGCTCAAGTGCTGGCAGCCAGGCGGCGCCGGTACCGGCTTCCTGCTGCCAGAACACCTGGATGCGCAAATGTATGCCGGCGGCATCGCCAAAGTGGGCACCCGCATGGGTACCGGCCTGGCCATGGCGGTGGACGACAGCATCAACATGGTGTCGCTGTTGCGCAACATGGAGCAATTCTTCGCCCGTGAATCCTGCGGCTTCTGCACCCCTTGCCGTGATGGCCTGCCATGGAGCGTCAAACTGCTGATGGCTCTGGAGAACGGCCAGGGCCAGCAAGGCGACATCGAGACCCTGCTGGGTCTGGTGGGGTTCCTCGGCCCAGGCAAGACCTTCTGTGCTCACGCACCGGGTGCCGTGGAGCCGTTGGGCAGTGCCATCAAGTATTTCCGTCCAGAGTTCGAAGCCGGCATCGCGCCCACCAGCGCCGCCGTCCCGCCTCTGGCCCGACCGATCGTAGTCGGCGCGTAACGCTTAGATGAGGGCGCAGGGTCCGTGCCCTGCGCTCGACGTGCGATGACGCCGTGAACGGCTGTGTTGATTCGCACGCATAACAAGATTCCATTAGCCACGCCCGCTGACACCGGGCCAACGAAGAACTTTGAACCATGGCCACTATCCACGTAGACGGCAAAGCGCTCGAAGTCGATGGGGCGGACAACCTGTTACAGGCTTGTCTGTCACTAGGCCTCGACATCCCTTATTTCTGCTGGCACCCCGCTCTCGGTAGCGTCGGTGCCTGTCGCCAGTGCGCGGTCAAGCAGTACACCGACGAGAACGACACCCGTGGTCGTATCGTCATGTCCTGCATGACCCCAGCCACTGACAACACCTGGATCTCCATCGACGATGAAGAATCCAAGGCCTTCCGCGCCAGTGTTGTCGAGTGGCTGATGACCAACCACCCCCACGACTGCCCGGTCTGTGAGGAAGGCGGTCACTGCCACCTGCAAGACATGACGGTGATGACCGGCCACAACGAGCGCCGTTATCGCTTCACCAAGCGCACCCACCAGAACCAGGACCTCGGCCCGTTCATTTCCCACGAAATGAACCGCTGCATCGCCTGCTATCGCTGCGTGCGCTTCTACAAGGACTACGCCGGCGGCACCGACCTGGGCGTCTACGGCGCCCACGACAACGTGTACTTCGGTCGCGTTGAAGACGGCACCCTGGAAAGCGAGTTCTCCGGCAACCTCACCGAGGTCTGCCCGACCGGTGTGTTCACCGACAAGACTCACTCCGAGCGCTACAACCGCAAGTGGGACATGCAGTTCTCGCCGAGCATCTGCCATGGCTGCTCCAGCGGTTGCAACATCTCCCCGGGCGAGCGCTACGGCGAGCTGCGGCGCATCGAGAACCGCTACAACGGTTCGGTGAACCAGTATTTCCTCTGCGACCGTGGCCGTTTTGGCTACGGCTACGTCAACCGCAAGGACCGTCCGCGCCAGCCACGCCTGGCCGATGGCACCCAGCTGACTCTGGACCAGGCGCTGGACCAGGCGGCCGACCTGCTACGCGGTCGCAACATCGTCGGTATCGGCTCGCCTCGCGCCAGCCTGGAAAGCAACTACGCCCTGCGTGAGCTGGTCGGTGCCGAGCACTTCTACAGTGGTATCGAAGCTTCTGAACTGGAGCGCATCCGCCTGGTTCTGCAGGTTCTGAACGACAGTCCGCTGCCGGTTCCGAACATGCGCGAGATCGAAGACCACGATGCCATCTTCGTCCTTGGCGAAGACCTGACCCAAACCGCCGCACGCATGGCCCTGGCCCTGCGCCAGTCGGTCAAGGGCAAGGCCGAGGAAATGGCCGACGCCATGCGCGTCCAGCCTTGGCTCGACGCCGCCGTGAAGAACATCGGCCAGCACGCGCTGAACCCGCTGTTCATTGCCAGCCTGGCTGAAACCAAGCTCGACGACGTGGCCGAGGAGTGTGTACACGCCGCTCCAGACGACCTGGCGCGCATCGGTTTCGCCGTGGCCCACGCCATCGACGCCAGCGCCCCTGCCGTGGAAGGCCTGGACAGTGAAGCCCTGGAACTGGCCAAGCGCATTGCCGACGCTCTGCTGGCGGCCAAGCGCCCACTGATCATTTCCGGTACCTCCCTGGGGTCCAAGGCGCTGATCGAAGCTGCGGCGAACATCGCCAAGGCCTTGAAGCTGCGCGAGAAAGCCGGCTCCATCAGCCTGATCGTGCCAGAGGCCAACAGCCTCGGCCTGGCCATGCTCGGTGGCGAATCCGTGGACGCGGCCCTGCAGACGGTGATCGACGGTAAGGCCGACGCCATCGTGGTGCTGGAAAACGACCTGTACACCCGCACCGACGCAGCCAAGGTGGATGCCGCACTGAACGCGGCCAAGGTGGTGATCGTTGCCGATCATCAACAGACCGCCACCCTTGAGCGTGCACACTTGGTGCTGTCGGCGGCCAGCTTCGCCGAAGGCGATGGCACCCTGGTCAGCCAGGAAGGCCGCGCCCAGCGCTTCTTCCAGGTCTTCGATCCGACCTACCTGGACGCCAGCATCATGGTCCACGAAGGCTGGCGCTGGCTGCACGCCCTGCGCAGCACTCTGCTGAACAAGCCGGTGGACTGGACCCAGCTGGACCACGTGACCGCTGCCTGCGCCGCGAGCACCCCGCAACTGGCTTCCATCATCGACGCAGCACCTTCCGCAGCGTTCCGTATCAAAGGCCTGAAACTGGCCCGCGAACCGCTGCGCTACAGCGGCCGTACCGCCATGCGCGCCAACCAGAGCGTGCATGAACCGCGCACCCCGCAAGACCCGGATACCGCCTTCGCCTACTCCATGGAAGGTTACTCGGGCTCCGCCGAACCGCGCTCGCAAGTGCCGTTCGCCTGGTCGCCGGGCTGGAACTCGCCGCAAGCCTGGAACAAGTTCCAGGACGAAGTCGGCGGCCATCTGCGTGCCGGTGATCCGGGTACTCGCCTGATCGAAAGCCAGGGCGACCGTCTCAACTGGTTCTCCAGCGTACCGCGGGCCTTCTCTCCGGCTCAGGGCACCTGGCAAGCGGTGCCGTTCTATCACCTGTTCGGCAGCGAAGAGAACTCTTCGAAAGCCGCTCCGGTACAGGAACGCATTCCGGCGGCCTACGTGGCCCTGGCCAAGTCCGAAGCCGATCGCCTGGGTGTCAACGACGGTGCCCTGCTCGCGGTGAACGTAGCCGGCCAGACCCTGCGTCTGCCACTGCGCATCAACGAAGAGCTGGGTGCTGGCCTGGTGGGGCTGCCTGCCGGTCTGGCGGGGATTCCTCCGGCGTTCTTTGGCAAATCCGTTGACGGTCTGCAGGAGGCGGCGCAATGAGTTGGTTTACCCCTGAAGTGATCGACGTGATCCTGACGGTCGTCAAGGCCGTCGTGATCCTGCTGGCGGTGGTAATCGCCGGTGCGCTGCTGAGCTTCGTCGAACGTCGCCTGCTGGGCTGGTGGCAGGACCGTTACGGTCCGAACCGCGTTGGCCCGTTCGGCATGTTCCAGATCGCCGCCGACATGCTGAAGATGTTCTTCAAGGAAGACTGGACCCCGCCGTTTGCCGACAAGGTGATCTTCACCCTGGCACCGGTGGTCGCCATGTCCGCCCTGCTGATCGCCTTCGCGATCATCCCGATCACCCCGACCTGGGGCGTCGCGGACCTGAACATCGGCCTGCTGTTCTTCTTCGCCATGGCGGGCCTGTCGGTCTACGCGGTGCTGTTCGCCGGCTGGTCGAGTAACAACAAGTTCGCCCTGCTGGGCAGCTTGCGGGCTTCGGCCCAGACCGTGTCCTACGAAGTGTTCATGGGCCTGGCGCTGATGGGCATCGTGGCTCAGGTCGGTTCCTTCAACATGCGCGACATCGTCGAGTACCAGGCGCAGAACCTGTGGTTCATCATTCCGCAGTTCTTCGGCTTCTGTACCTTCTTCATCGCTGGCGTGGCCGTGACTCACCGTCACCCCTTCGACCAGCCGGAAGCGGAGCAGGAACTGGCCGACGGTTACCACATTGAATACGCCGGCATGAAATGGGGCATGTTCTTCGTTGGTGAGTACATCGGCATCATCTTGATCTCGGCACTGTTGGTCACCCTGTTCTTCGGTGGCTGGCACGGTCCGTTCGGCATCCTGCCGCAACTGTCCTTCGTCTGGTTCGCCTTGAAGACCGCGTTCTTCATCATGCTGTTCATCCTGCTGCGCGCCTCTATCCCGCGCCCGCGTTATGACCAGGTGATGGACTTCAGCTGGAAATTCTGCCTGCCGCTGACCCTGATCAATTTGCTGGTGACCGCTGCGCTTGTGTTGTTGAACACGCCTGCGGGCGCGGTTCAGTGAGGATTTGACCCATGTTCAAATATATTGGCGACATCGTTAAGGGTACTGGTACCCAGTTGCGCAGCCTGGTGATGGTGTTCGGTCACGGCTTTCGCAAACGCGACACCCTGCAATACCCCGAAGAGCCGGTGTACCTGCCGCCACGCTACCGTGGCCGTATCGTCCTGACTCGCGACCCCGATGGCGAAGAGCGTTGCGTAGCCTGCAACCTGTGCGCCGTGGCCTGCCCTGTGGGTTGCATCTCGCTGCAGAAAGCTGAAACCGAAGACGGTCGCTGGTACCCGGACTTCTTCCGCATCAACTTCTCGCGCTGCATTTTCTGCGGCCTCTGCGAGGAAGCCTGTCCGACCACCGCAATCCAGCTGACACCGGATTTCGAGATGGCCGAGTTCAAACGTCAGGACCTGGTTTACGAGAAAGAGGATCTCTTGATCTCCGGTCCCGGAAAGAACCCTGACTACAACTTCTATCGTGTTGCAGGTATGGCCATTGCCGGTAAGCCAAAAGGCTCCGCGCAGAATGAAGCCGAGCCGATCAACGTGAAGAGCTTGCTGCCTTAAGGAAGAACGATGGAATTCGCTTTCTATTTCGCATCAGGTGTTGCCGTTGTTTCCACGCTGCGCGTGGTCACCAACACCAACCCTGTGCACGCCCTGCTCTACCTGATCATTTCGTTGATCGCCGTGGCCATGACCTTCTTCAGCCTCGGCGCACCGTTCGCCGGTGCCCTGGAAGTGATCGCCTACGCCGGCGCCATCATGGTGCTGTTCGTGTTCGTGGTGATGATGCTCAACCTCGGCCCGGCCGCGGCCCAGCAGGAGCGCATCTGGCTCACGCCCGGCATCTGGATCGGCCCGGTGATTCTCGCCGCCTTGCTGCTGGCTGAACTGCTGTACGTATTGTTCAGCCACCAGAGCGGTGCCGGTATCGGTCAAACCACCGTCGACGCCAAGGCCGTGGGCATCAGCCTGTTCGGCCCTTACCTACTGGTGGTCGAACTCGCCTCGATGCTGCTGCTCGCCGCAGCCGTCACGGCGTTCCACTTGGGCCGCAACGAGGCGAAGGAGTAACACGATGCCTACTATCCCTCTCGGTACTATCCCGATGGAACATGGCCTGGCAGTTGCCGGCATCCTGTTCTGCCTCGGTCTGGTCGGCCTGATGGTCCGCCGTAACATCCTCTTCGTATTGATGAGCCTGGAAGTGATGATGAACGCCTCGGCATTGGCCTTCATCGTTGCGGGCGCCCGCTGGGCGCAACCGGATGGACAAGTGATGTTCATCCTGGTGATCAGCCTGGCAGCCGCCGAGGCCAGTATTGGCCTGGCGATCCTGCTGCAGCTGTACCGCCGCTTCCACACTCTCGATATCGATGCAGCCAGCGAGATGCGCGGATGAACCTTCTCTTTCTGACTTTCGTATTCCCCCTGATCGGTTTCCTGCTGCTGTCGTTCTCCCGGGGACGCCTCTCGGAAAACCTCTCGGCCCTGATCGGCGTCGGCTCCATTGGCCTATCGGCCATCGTGGCCGCCTACGTGATTTGGCAATTCAACGTCGCGCCGCCCGAGGGTGGTCACTACACCCAGGTGCTGTGGCAGTGGATGTCGGTGGACGGTTTCGCGCCGAACTTCGCCCTGTACCTGGATGGTCTGTCCGTGACCATGCTGGGTGTGGTGGTGGGCGTGGGCTTTTTGATCCACCTGTTCGCGTCCTGGTACATGCGCGGTGAAGCCGGCTACTCGCGCTTCTTCGCCTACACCAACCTGTTTATCGCCAGCATGCTGTTCCTGGTGCTGGGCGATAACCTGTTGTTCCTGTACTTCGGCTGGGAAGGCGTGGGCCTGTGCAGCTATCTGTTGATCGGTTTCTACTACAGCAACCGCAACAACGGTAACGCCGCACTCAAGGCCTTTATCGTCACCCGTATCGGCGACGTGTTCATGGCCATCGGCCTGTTCATCCTGTTCCAACAGGTGGGCACGCTGAACGTCCAGGAACTGCTGGTGCTGGCACCGCAGAAATTCCAGGCCGGCGACTTCTGGATCACCCTGGCGACCCTGATGCTGCTGGGCGGCGCCGTGGGTAAATCCGCGCAACTGCCGCTGCAGACTTGGCTGGCGGACGCGATGGCCGGCCCGACCCCGGTTTCGGCACTGATCCACGCCGCGACCATGGTCACCGCCGGCGTCTACCTGATCGCCCGTACCCACGGTCTGTTCACCCTGGCGCCGGAAGTCCTGCACCTGGTAGGCCTGGTGGGCGGCGTGACCCTGGTACTGGCCGGCTTCGCCGCGCTGGTGCAGACCGACATCAAGCGGATCCTCGCCTACTCCACCATGAGCCAGATCGGCTACATGTTCCTGGCCCTGGGCGTTGGCGCCTGGGACGGTGCGATTTTCCACCTGATGACCCACGCCTTCTTCAAGGCCCTGCTGTTCCTGGCTTCCGGTGCGGTGATCGTTGCCTGCCACCACGAGCAGAACATCTTCAAGATGGGCGGCCTGTGGAAGAAACTGCCTCTGGCCTACGCCAGCTTCATCGTCGGTGGCGCCGCCCTGGCGGCCCTGCCTCTGGTGACCGCGGGCTTCTACTCCAAGGACGAGATCCTCTGGGAAGCCTTCGCCAGTGGCAACCATGGCCTGCTGTACGCCGGTCTGGTGGGTGCGTTCATGACCTCGCTGTACACCTTCCGCCTGATCTTCATCACCTTCCACGGTGAAGCCAAGACCGAAGCCCACGCCGGCCACGGTATCTCCCACTGGCTGCCGCTGGTGGTGCTGATCGTGCTGTCCACCGGGATCGGCGCGATGATCACTCCGCCCCTGCATGGTGTACTGCCGCTGAGCGCCGGTCATGCCGGTGGCGAAGCCAAGCACAGCCTGGAAATCGCCTCGGGCGCCATCGCCCTGGCCGGTATCCTGCTGGCCGCCCTGTTGTTCCTTGGCAAGCGTCGCGTTGTGACCGCCATCGCCAACAGCGGCATCGGGCGTCTGCTCTCGGCCTGGTGGTTCGCCGCCTGGGGCTTCGACTGGATCTACGACAAACTGTTCGTCAAGCCATACCTGGCCATCAGCCATGTACTGCGCAAGGACCCGCTCGATCAAACCATCGGTTTGATCCCGCGTATGGCCAAAGGGGGTCACAACTCCCTGAGCCGTACCGAGACCGGTCAACTGCGTTGGTACGCCGCCTCGATGGCAGCCGGTGCCGTGCTGGTCATCGGCGCCATTGTGCTGGTAGCGGTCTGATATGAACCTTGCGAACTTGCGAAAGGAATTGAGCCCGTCATGATTCTGCCTTGGCTAATCCTGATCCCCTTCATCGGCGGCCTGCTGTGCTGGCTGGGTGAGCGCTTCGGCGCCACCCTCCCCCGCTGGATTGCGCTGTTGACCATGACCCTGGAACTCGCTCTCGGCCTCTGGCTGTGGGCCCACGGTAACTATTCATTTGCTCCGGCGCCTGGCGCCGATCCAACTTGGGCCATCGAGTTCAAGCATGTCTGGATCGAGCGCTTCGGCATCAACGTGCACCTGGCCCTGGACGGCCTGTCGCTGTTGATGATCCTGCTGACCGGCCTGCTGGGTATCCTCTCGGTACTCTGCTCCTGGAAAGAGATTCAGCGTCACGTGGGCTTCTTCCACCTGAACCTGATGTGGATCCTGGGCGGTGTGGTCGGCGTGTTCCTGGCGCTGGACCTGTTCATGTTCTTCTTCTTCTGGGAAATGATGCTGGTGCCGATGTACTTCCTCATCGCGCTCTGGGGTCACAGCTCGGCAGACGGCAAGAAAACCCGGATTTACGCAGCAACCAAGTTCTTCATCTTCACTCAGGCTTCCGGCCTGATCATGCTGGTGGCGATCCTGGGTCTGGTGCTGGTCAACTTCAACAACACCGGGGTGATCACCTTCGATTACGCCCAGTTGCTGAAGACCAAGATGTCCACCGCCACCGAGTACATCCTGATGCTCGGCTTCTTCATCGCCTTCGCGGTGAAGCTGCCCGTGGTGCCGTTCCACTCCTGGCTGCCTGACGCTCACGCCCAGGCACCGACCGCCGGTTCCGTGGACCTGGCGGGCATCCTGTTGAAGACGGCGGCCTACGGCCTGCTGCGTTTCGCCCTGCCACTGTTCCCCAACGCCTCGGCAGAGTTCGCACCGATCGCCATGACCCTGGGTCTGATCGGGATCTTCTACGGCGCCTTCCTGGCCTTCGCCCAGACCGACATCAAGCGTCTGATCGCCTTCTCCAGCGTTTCCCACATGGGCTTCGTGCTGATCGGTATCTACTCCGGCAGCCAGCAGGCCCTGCAGGGCGCGGTGATCCAGATGCTGGCCCACGGTGTTTCGGCAGCCGCGCTGTTTATCCTCAGCGGCCAGCTGTACGAACGCACCCATACCCGCGACATGCGTGAAATGGGCGGCCTGTGGTCGCGTATCGCCTACCTGCCGGCCATCAGCCTGTTCTTTGCAGCCGCTTCTCTGGGCCTGCCGGGCACCGGTAACTTTGTCGGCGAGTTCCTGATCCTGATCGGCACCTTCGTCAGTGCGCCATGGATCACCGCGATCGCGACGTCCGGCCTGGTGTTCGGCTCAGTCTACTCGCTGATCATGATCCACCGTGCCTACTTCGGCCCGTCCAAATCGGACGCGGTGCTGCACGGCATGGATGCTCGCGAACTGATCATGGTGCTGGGACTGGCGGTCCTGCTGATCTACATCGGCGTGTACCCGCAACCGTTCCTCGATACCTCTGCCGCCACCATGCATGGCGTGCAGCAATGGCTCAGCACCGCCTTCACTCAACTCGCTTCGGCCCGGTAAGAGCGCTATGGACTTTACGATTCAACACTTTATAGCCCTGGCGCCGCTGCTGATCACCAGCGCCACCCTTGTGGTGGTGATGTTGGCGATCGCCTGGCGGCGCAACCACGCCCAGACCTTCCTGCTGTCGGTGGCCGGTCTGAACCTGGCATTGCTGTCGATCTTCCCGGTGCTGAAAGTGGCACCCCTGGCGGTCACCCCGCTGTTGCAGATCGACCAGTTCGCCTGCCTCTACATGGCCCTGATCCTGGTGGCCACCTTGGCCTGCGTCACCCTGGCCCACGCCTACCTGGGCGACGGCAGCAGCGGCTACCCGGGCAACCGTGAAGAGCTGTACCTGCTGATCCTGCTGGCCGCCGCCGGTGGCCTGGTGCTGGTCAGCGCGCAGAACCTGGCCGGCCTGTTCATCGGCCTGGAGCTGCTCTCGGTACCGGTCTACGGCCTGGTGGCCTATGCCTTCTTCAACAAGCGCTCCCTGGAAGCCGGCATCAAGTACATGGTGCTGTCGGCCGCCGGTTCGGGCTTCCTGTTGTTCGGCATGGCCTTGCTCTACGCAGAAGCCGGCAGCCTGAGCTTCAGCGGTATCGGTCAAGCCCTGGCCGCCACCGGGTTGCCAAGCCCGCTGGCGCAACTGGGCCTGGGCATGATGCTGATCGGCCTGGCTTTCAAGCTGTCGTTGGTACCGTTCCACCTGTGGACCCCGGACGTCTACGAAGGCGCTCCAGCTCCGGTGGCGGCCTTCCTGGCCACCGCCAGCAAGGTGGCGGTGTTCGCAGTGCTGGTGCGTCTGTTCCAGCTCTCGCCAGTGGCCAGCAGCGGTGTCCTGAGCAACGTGCTGACCGTGATCGCCATCGCCTCGATCCTGGTGGGCAACCTGTTGGCGCTGACCCAGAGCAACCTCAAGCGTCTGCTGGGTTACTCGTCCATCGCCCACTTCGGTTACCTGCTGATCGCCCTGGTGGCGAGCAAGGGCCTGGCCATGGAAGCCATCGGCGTGTACCTGGTCACCTACGTGATCACCAGCCTTGGCGCCTTCGGTGTGATCACCCTGATGTCTTCGCCGTACAAAGGCCGTGATGCCGACGCCCTGTACGAGTACCGCGGCCTGTTCTGGCGCCGTCCGTACCTGACCGCCGTCCTCACCGTGATGATGCTGTCCCTGGCCGGTATCCCGCTGACCGCGGGCTTCATCGGCAAGTTCTACATCATCGCTACCGGTGTCGAAGCGCACCAATGGTGGCTGGTCGGTTCCCTGGTCATGGGCAGCGCCATCGGCGTCTTCTACTACCTGCGAGTGATGGTCACCCTGTACCTGATCGAGCCGAACCTGCGCCGCGTCGATGCCCAACTGCACTGGGAACAGAAAGCCGGTGGCGTCATGCTGCTGGCCATCGCGGTCCTGGCGTTCTTCCTCGGCGTATACCCACAGCCACTGCTGACCCTGGTCCAGCACTCCGGCCTGGCGGGTTGATCGCTTAGGTTTCAACGCAACAAACAGAACGGCACCTTCGGGTGCCGTTTTGCATTTCGGGGCCCTGCCCTCCCCTCTTCCCAGCGAAACTCGGAATCGCCCTTCCTGTCACGTCGGCCCGGTCCGACATTCAGCCCAATGCCGCAGGCATAGACTGTTGCCAGATCAAACGCGGCGCTCAGCGGGCCTTGACCAAAGCTGCAGCGTCATCCACTCTATACGCAGGAAGCGTATGAAATGAATGCTCTGTTTATTGAACTACCGGCATTTGCACGGTACCGAAAGGACTTCCTTGACGACGAGTTGTTCTGCGAACTGCAGATCGAGTTGCTGCGCCACCCGCACGCAGGAGTTCTGATTCAGGGCACTGGCGGCTTGCGCAAGATGCGTTTCGTCGATGAGCGACGCAACAAGGGCAGGCGTGGCGGGCTGAGAGTGGTTTATTACTGGTGGTCCGGAGGGGCGCAGTTCTGGCTCTTCACCCTGTTCGACAAGGAGCAGATGGACGACCTGCTACCGCAGCAGCGACAACAGCTCAAACAACTGCTGGAACGTGAAATCGAGGCCAGAAGACATGACCAAACGTGACATCTTTTCCGAACTGGTAGAAGGCATCGACGCCCTCACCCAGGAGCGCCAGGGCAAGATCACCCTGCGCAGCCATAAAGTGAAGCTGGACAAACTGCCCCCCATCACTGCCACCGAGGTGATGAACATCCGCCAGCAACTCAACCTCTCGCGTTCAGTATTCGCCATGTACCTGCGCACCAACACCCGTACCCTGGAAAACTGGGAACAAGGCCGCGCCACACCCAACGCCCAGGCCACGACCTTGATGCGCCTGGTGGAACGCTACCCGGACACAGTGGAGCGCCTCGCCTCGCTGGCCTGATCCGGCACTGTTCGAAGGGCAACAAAAAACCCGCACCAGGCGGGTTTCTTGTTGCAGCAAACGCCAGCTTAGTCAGCCAGGCGCCAGGTCGTACCGCCCTTGCCGTCTTCCAGAATCACGCCCATGGCGGTGATCTGATCGCGAATACGGTCGGACTCAGCCCAATCCTTGTTGGCACGGGCTGCCAGACGGGCCTGGATCAGCGCCTCGACCTGTGCCCCATCGACCCGACCTTCGGCACCGGCCTGCAGGAAGTCATCGGCTTCCAGTTGCAGCACGCCCAGCACGCTGGCCAGCTCTTTCAGACGCGCTGCCAGACCCGCCGCCGCATCGATATCGCTCTCACGCAGGCGGTTGATCTCACGCACCATCTCGAACAGTACGGCACAGGCTTCCGGAGTACCGAAGTCGTCGTTCATCACCTGGGTGAAACGTTCGACGAAGGCTTCGCCACCGGCCGGAGCGACCTTTGGCAGGCCCTTGAGCGCGTGATAGAAACGCTCCAGCGCGCCCTTGGCGTCCTTGAGATTGTCTTCCGAGTAGTTGATGGCGCTGCGGTAGTGGCTGGCCACCAGCAGGTAACGCACCACTTCCGGATGGTACTTGTCGAGCACGTCGCGAATGGTGAAGAAGTTGTTCAAGGACTTGGACATCTTCTCGCCATTGATGCGGATCATGCCGCAGTGCATCCAGGCATTGGCGTAGGTCTTGCCGGTCGCCGCCTCGCTCTGGGCAATCTCGTTCTCGTGGTGCGGGAACTCCAGATCGCTGCCACCGCCATGAATGTCGAAGGTCTCACCCAGGCAGCAGGTGGACATCACCGAGCACTCGATATGCCAGCCCGGACGACCAGCACCCCACGGCGACTCCCAGCTCGGCTCGCCCGGCTTGGCGGCTTTCCACAGCACGAAGTCCAGCGGATCCTGCTTCGACTCATCCACTTCGATCCGCGCACCGATGCGCAGGTCTTCGATCTTCTTGCGCGACAGCTTGCCATAGCCCATGAACTTACCGACGCGGTAGTACACGTCGCCATTGCCCGGAGCGTAGGCATAACCCTTGTCGATCAGGGTCTGGATCATCGCGTGCATGCCAGGGATATGGTCGGTGGCCCGCGGCTCCATGTCCGGCTTGCGGATATTCAGCCGCGCCTCGTCCTCGTGCATCGCCGCGATCATACGCTCGGTCAAGGCCTCGAAGGACTCACCGTTCTCATTGGCACGATTGATGATCTTGTCATCGATATCGGTGATGTTGCGCACGTACGTCAGGTCATAACCGCTGAAACGCAGCCAGCGGGTAATCAGGTCGAAGGCCACCATGCTGCGGCCGTGCCCAAGGTGGCAGTAGTCGTACACGGTCATGCCGCACACGTACATGCGCACCTTGTTGCCATCCAAAGGCTTGAAGACTTCTTTGCTCTTGGTGAGCGTGTTGTAGATCGTTAGCACGTTAGTTCCTTGACTGAATCACTGACCCCAGGAGTCGCGCAGGGTCACGGTACGGTTGAATACCGGAGCACCGGGTTTCGAGTCCTTGATATCCGCGCAGAAGTAGCCTTCGCGCTCGAACTGGAAACGGTCTTCCGGCTGTGCGTTGCCCAGCGAGGGTTCGGCACGACAACCAGTGAGCACTTGCAGGGAGTCAGGGTTGATGTTGTCCAGGAAACTCGCGCTGTCCTCGGCCTTCTCCGGGTTCGGAGAACGGAACAGACGATCGTACAGGCGCACTTCGCACTCGACGCTGGCGGCAGCCGGCACCCAGTGGATCACGCCCTTGACCTTGCGGCCTTCAGGGTTCTTGCCCAGGGTGTCCGGATCGTAGGAGCAACGCAGCTCGACGACATTGCCCTCGGCATCCTTGATCGCTTCGTCAGCACGGATCACGTAGCTGCCGCGCAGCCGTACTTCACCGTTGGGCTCCAGGCGCTTGTAGCCCTTTGGCGGCTCTTCCATGAAGTCATCACGGTCGATGTAGATTTCACGGGCGAACGGCAGCTTGCGCACGCCCAGTTCTTCTTTCTGCGGATGACGCGGCAGTTCGAGGTTCTCGACCTGGTCTTCCGGGTAGTTGGTGATCACGACTTTCAACGGACGCAGCACGCACATGGCGCGCGGGGCATTCGCGTCGAGGTCCTGGCGGATGCTGAATTCCAGCATGCCGTAGTCGACCACGCCGTCAGAGCGGTTGGTGCCAACCATCTCGCAGAAATTGCGGATCGATGCCGGGGTGTAGCCGCGGCGGCGGAAGCCCGACAGGGTCGACATGCGCGGGTCGTCCCAACCATTCACGTGCTGCTCGTCCACCAGTTGCTTGAGCTTGCGCTTGCTGGTGATGGTGTAGTTCAGGTTCAGGCGGCTGAATTCGTACTGACGCGGGTGCGCCGGCACCGGCAAGTGCTCGAGGAACCATTCGTACAGCGGACGGTGGCTTTCGAATTCCAGGGTGCAGATCGAATGGGTGATGCCTTCGATGGCGTCCGACTGACCGTGGGTGAAGTCGTAGTTGGGGTAGATGCACCACTTGTCACCGGTCTGGTGGTGATGGGCATGGCGGATGCGATACATGATCGGGTCGCGCAGGTTCATGTTCGGCGAGGCCATGTCGATCTTGGCCCGCAGCACCCGTGCACCGTCTGGGAATTCGCCGGCACGCATGCGGGCGAACCAGTCCAGGTTCTCTTCAACCGAACGCTCGCGGAACGGGCTGTTCTTGCCCGCTTCGGTGAGGCTACCGCGGTACTCCCTGGCTTGCTCGGGAGTCAGGTCGCAGACGTAGGCCTTGCCTGCCTTGATCAGTTCCACGGCCCAGTCGTGCAATTGGTCGAAATATTGCGAGGCATAGCGCACTTCACCGGACCACTCAAAACCCAGCCACTTGACGTCGCTTTCGATGGCGTCGATGTACTCCTGGTCTTCCTTGGCCGGGTTGGTGTCGTCAAAGCGCAGGTGGGTGACACCACCGAACTCCTGAGCCAGGCCGAAATTCACACAGATCGACTTGGCGTGACCGATGTGCAGGTAACCGTTGGGCTCCGGAGGGAAGCGGGTCACGATCTGTGTGTGCTTACCCGAGTCCAGGTCCGCCTGGATGATCGGGCGCAGGAAGTTGACCGGTACGGCCGGTCCAGTCTTGGAATTCGAGGTAGGGTCGACAGTGGGCTTGCTCATAGGATCCTTGAACGTACAAGTGCGCGGCCGGGTGCGGCCTGATAAATCAAAACGAGTATCATAGCCGATGCTGTCAAGTGCCTGACAGAGCGCAGCTTTAAAACTGCGGCTATTAATAGCGTGCAAGTGAAAAAACAGCCTCGAAATTCATGGCGGTCACGCTAAACTGCGCTCCTTGGCTGCAGGATGGCCAAATCGGTGCGGACCGCATGCGTGCCCCGCCACCCAGGATTTTCTTGAAAACGCTTCTCCTTATAAAGAGTACCGACCATGACCCAAGTCAAACTGACCACCAACCACGGCGAGATCGTGCTGGAATTGAACGCCGAGAAAGCCCCGTTGACCGTGGCCAACTTCGTCGAATACGTGAAAGCCGGGCACTACGAGAACACCGTGTTTCACCGCGTCATCGGTAACTTCATGATCCAGGGCGGCGGCTTCGAACCTGGCATGAAAGAAAAGAAAGACAAGCGTCCAAGCATCCAGAACGAAGCGGACAACGGCCTTTCCAACGACAAGTACACCGTCGCCATGGCCCGTACCATGGAGCCGCATTCGGCCTCCGCGCAGTTCTTCATCAACGTCGCCGACAACAGCTTCCTCAACCACAGCGGCAAGACCGTTCAAGGCTGGGGCTACGCAGTATTCGGCAAAGTGATCGCCGGCACTGAAGTGGTCGACAAGATCAAAGGCGTGGCCACCACCATGAAATCCGGCCACCAGGACGTACCCGCAGAAGACGTGATCATCGAGAAAGCCGAGATCATTGAGTGATACTGCTGATTTCAGATTTGCATCTGGAAGAGGAACGCCCGGACATTACCCGGGCGTTTCTGGATTTACTCGGTGGGCGCGCCCGCGCCGCCGAGGCGCTGTACATCCTCGGGGACTTCTTCGAGGTATGGATCGGCGACGATGCCATGACCCCCTACCAGCTTTCCATTTGCCAGGCACTGCGCGAGCTCAGCGACAGCGGCACGCAGGTCTTCCTGATGCATGGCAATCGCGACTTCATGCTCGGCCAGGCCTTTTGCAAGGCAGCCGGCGCCACCCTGCTCAAGGACCCCAGCGTCGTCGACTTCTACGGTGAGCCGGTACTGCTGATGCACGGCGACAGCCTGTGCACCCGCGACGAAGCCTACATGCGCATGCGTCGTTACCTGCGCAACCCGTTGAGCCTGTGGATTCTGCGGCATCTGCCCTTGCGCACCCGGCGCAAGCTGGCGCGCAAGCTGCGCAACGAAAGCCGCGCCCAGACGCGCATGAAAGCCAACGACATTGTCGATGTGACCCCGGACGAAATACCGCGGGTCATGCGCGAACATGGAGTGGGCACCCTGGTTCATGGCCATACCCACCGCCCGGCGATTCACAAGTTGCAGATTGGCCAACAGGCCGCCAAACGCATCGTGCTGGGGGATTGGGATCGACAGGGCTGGGCATTGCAGGTGGACGAGCAGGGTTTCCAACTGGCTGCGTTCGATTTCGTACCCACGCAGCTGGCGTTGCCCGGTTCGTCCTGAACAGACGCCTTCGCTGGCAAGTAGCCCCTACAACAAATGCCACACCGTAGGAACCGGCTTGCCGGCGAAGTGGCCAGCAAGCCTTGCATCGCCCTTACGGACGCCTTCGCTGGCAAGCCAGCTCATACGACATTGGGCATCAATGCCCCGCCGACGCCGGGCCGGCCTTGGCGGCAAACGGTGGCTTGGCCAACCACACCAACAGAATCAGGCCCATGAAGCCCCAGCCCAGCAAGGTGAAATAGTCCACGGTCGAGAGCATGTAAGCCTGGCTGGTGAGCACTTGGTCCAACTGCGCGTAGGCTTGGGTGCTGGCACCGCCGAGGTTGTTCAACGCATCCCGGGTGACCGGATCGAAGATGCTCATGCTTTCGCTCATGTAGGCATGGTGCTGATCCGCCCGACGAATCCAGATCCAGGTCGTCAGCGACGCCGCAAAGCTACCCCCCAGCGTCCGCAGGAAGGTCGCCAGGCCGGCGCCGTCGGCGATCTGGTGCGGCGGCAGGTCGGACATGAGGATGCTCAGGGTCGGCATGAAGAACAGCGCCACGCCAATCCCCATGAACAGCTGCACCAGGGCGATGTGCTGGAAGTCCACCTCATTGGTGAATCCGGCACGCATGAAGCAGCTCAGGCCAATGGCCAGGAACGCCAGGCCAGCCAGCAGGCGCAGGTCGAACTTGTGGGCGTACTTGCCGACAAAGGGCGACATCAGCACCGGCAAAATGCCAATCGGTGCCACGGCCAGACCGGCCCAAGTGGCGGTGTAGCCCATCTGGGTCTGCAACCATTGCGGCAGGATCAGGTTGATCCCGAAGAACCCGGCGTAACCGCCCACCAGCACGATGGTGCCGATGCGGAAGTTGCGATGGGCGAACAGCCGCAAGTTGACCACCGGATGCCGATCCGTCATTTCCCAGATCACGAACACCGCCAGGGCAATCACCGAGATCAGCGTGCCGGCGATGATGAAGTTGGACTCGAACCAGTCCAGGTCGTTGCCCTTGTCGAGGACGATCTGCAAGGCACCGACCCCGACGATCAGGCTCAGCAGGCCGATATAGTCCATCGGCTGGCGACTGGTCACCACCGGTCGCGCCTTCAGTTGCTGCTGAACCACCCAGGCAGCAAACAGGCCGATCGGCACATTGATAAAGAAGATCCACGGCCAGCTGTAGCTGTCGGTGATCCAGCCACCGAGTATCGGCCCGGCAATCGGCGCCACCACCGTGACCATGGCCAGCAGCGCCAGGGCCATCCCCCTCTTCGCGGGCGGGTAGACGGCAATCAGCAGGGTCTGGGTCATGGGATACAGGGGACCTGCTACCACCCCTTGCAGCACCCGAAAGCCAACAAGCTCGGGCATCGAGGTGGAAATACCGCAGAGAAACGAGGCCAGCACAAACAGCAGGGTGGCCCAGATAAACAGCTTCACTTCACCGAAACGCCGGCTCAGCCAGCCGGTCAGTGGCAAGGCAATGGCGTTACTCACGGCGAACGAGGTAATGACCCAGGTGCCCTGCTCCGAACTCACCCCGAGGTTGCCAGAGATGGTCGGCAACGCCACGTTGGCGATGGTGGTATCGAGCACCTGCATGAAGGTCGCCAGTGACAGGCCGATGGTACTCAGCAGCAGGCTGGGAGGCGTGAAAGACGCGTTATTGCTCATCGCGAATCCTTAGGAACTGGGCTGGCACCCTGGTCTCTAGACGACACCAGGGTTGACGGATTGGCGAATCAGCGCTGGGCCGTCTTGCCGATGGTCGCGCTGTTGTCGTGGATCAGACGGGCGATCAGGGCATCGGCCTCGCCCAACTGACGGTCATAGACGTTGGTGCTGAAGGAAGCCTTTTGCGGTGGTTGCTGGGCCAGTACCGGGCCGCTCTGATCCCGCAGGTTGACGTTCACCAGGGTCGACAGGCCGACCCGCAGCGGGTGCTTGGCCAGCTCATCGGCATTGATGTGGATACGCACCGGCACACGCTGCACGATCTTGATCCAGTTACCGGTGGCGTTCTGCGCCGGCAACAGGGCAAAGGCGCTACCGGTGCCGGCGCCGAGGCTATCGATGGTGCCGCTGTACTTCACATCGCTGCCATAGATGTCGGCCTCGATGTCTACCGGCTGGCCAATGCGCATGTCACGCAGCTGGGTTTCCTTGAAGTTGGCGTCGATCCACAGCTGGTCCAGGGGAATCACCGCCATCAGTGCAGTGCCCGGCTGGACCCGCTGGCCCAGTTGCACGGTGCGCTTGGCCACATAACCGGTCACTGGCGCAATCAGCGTGCTGCGGGCGTTGTTCAGGTAGGCCTGGCGCAACTGTGCGGCCGCGGCCTGCACATCCGGGTGATTGGAGACTACGGTGTCGTCCACCAGGGCATTGGTGGTGTTGAGCTGCTGCTGGGCGTTGGCCAGGGCATTTTGCGCCGAGGTCAGGTCATCACGAGCGTGGGACAGTTCCTCCTGGGAAATCGCTCCGCTGGCCGCGAGGTTCTTGCGGCGATTGAAGTTGTCCTGGGCTTTCTGCACTTCGGCCTTCTGCGCCGCCACTTGGGCCCGCATGCCATCAACATTGCTGTACAAGCCGCGCACCTGGCGTACGGTGCGGGCCAGATTGGCCTCGGCACTTTGCAGGCCGACCTGGGCATCGTTGGGGTCGAAGTTGATCAGCACCTGGCCCTCATGCACCAGATCGCCATCGTCGGCGCCGATGCTGACCACCGTGCCGGTGACCAGCGGGGTGATCTCCACGACGTTGCCGTTGACATAGGCATCGTCGGTGCTTTCATTCCAGCGCCCATAAAGTTCGTGCCAGGCGAACACGCCCAGACCGCCGAGAATGACGATGGCCGTCAGCCCCAGGAGCATGACTTTGCGCTTGCGGGAGTTACCGGCGTCCGGGGTGTTTTCGGTTGCTTGAGTGTCGACAGTGGCCATGACAAATACCTCGAATTATTTAGTCTGAGGAGCTGGGGCTGGGTCGGCCGAAGCCAGGTTCTGGGCACCGAAGCCGCCCCCCAACGCCTGCATCAATTGAATCGACAGATCGATCTGCTGAGCATTCAGCGTGGCCAGCTGGCGCTGGGCCTGCAGCAGTTGCTGCTCAATACTCAGCACGTCCAGGTAGTTGCCGATCCCGGAGCCGAAACGCTGGACCACGGTGTTGTAAGAGTCCTGAGCGATGTCGGTGGCGTGCTGCTGAGCGACGATCTGCCGTCCGATTTCCCGCAGTTGGGAGATGCTGTCGCTGACATCCCCCAGGGCAGCCACCAGGGTCTTGTTGTATTGCGCGACTGCCAGGTCGTAGTCGGCATCCCGGGCGTCCAGGTCAGCCCGCAGCCGCCCGCCGTCGAAAATCGGCAGCGAGACAGTCGGCGCGATACTGAAGAAGCGACTGGCGGAACCGAACAGCGCATCCCCCAGCAACGCCTCGGTGCCCGCTCGCGCACTGAGGTTGAGGTTGGGGTAGAAACGGGTCTTGCTGGCATCGATGTTCTTGCTCGCCGCTTCCACCCGCCAGCGAGCCGCCACCAGATCAGGCCGGCGCCCCAGCAGTTCAGCAGGCAGCGTCGAAGGCAGGGCTACGGCGCTGGCTTGCAGGACCTTGGGTCGGGAGATGTCATCGGCCCGATCCGGACCCTTGCCGAGCAACACGGCCAAGGCGATCTTCGCGCTCTGCAATTGCTTCTCGGCGTCGATCAGGCTGGCCTGGGAGCTGGCCTCCAGACTTTCGGTCTGCTGGTACTGGTACTGACTGTCGATCCCGGAGTCCAGGCGACGGCGACTCAGGTCGAGCATCTGCCGGGTACGCTTGAGGTCCTCGTTCGCCAGGTCGTACACGATATGCGCACGCCCCAGGTCGCTGTAGGCACGCGCTACATCGGCGGCCAGGGTTAGACTCGCTGCCTGGCGGTCGACTTCAGCGGCTCGGGCCTGCCCCAGCGCTGCTTCCCAGGCCGCGCGCTGGCCCCCCCAGAGATCGAAGTTGTAATTGAAGCTGGCGCCAATGTTGCGCACCGTGGAATAAGCCCCGCCCTGCCCCAGCGGGTCCTGGTCACGGGCCAGGCGCGAGCGGCTGATACCGGCACTGGCATCCAGGGTCGGCATCCGCTCGGCATCCGCGGCATAGGCCGCAGCATTGGCCTGATGGGCACGGGCACTGGCGATCTGCATGTCCGGGCTGTCCCGCAGGGCTTCCTGGATCAGCCCGTCAAGCTGGGTATCGCCCAGGCTTTTCCACCAGTCACTTTGTGGCCAGGCTGCCGGCGACAAAGTCACACCGTTGAGAGACTGTCCCGCTGCGAGGCTTTTCGCCTCAAGGCTTACGCCGGAGGTATCCAGGCCGCTGTAATTGGCACAACCGGCCAGACTCATGGCCAACAGCACCAGGCTGAGGCGGGTACGCGAGGTTTTACTGCTCATTTTTCACCTAAACGCAGGATGGTGATCGGGTCACCGGCAGCCAGCAAAATTTTCTTGAGAATCTGCTCAAGGGTGCGCAACTCCTCGGGAGAGATGGCACCCGCCAATTGGTTCATTGCATTGGCACCGATGTAAGGCAGCCGATCAGCAAGCTTGCGACCTTCCTCGGTCAGCACCAGGCGCACCTGGCGCCGGTCGTCCTCCGAGCGTTGACGCGCCAGGAAGTCCTTCTGCTGCAGGCGGTCGAGCATGCGGGTCATCGAACCGCTGTCCAGGGACAGGTGGCGGCACAATTCGGCCGGGGTATCGACGCCGAACTGGGCCATGATGATCAGCACCTTGAACTGCGCGGCAGTGATGCCGTGGGGCTCCATGTGGGTGTCGATGATCCGGTCCTTGAGCAGGGCGGCACGCCCCAGCAGCAAGCCGAGATGGCAATTGTGAAAGTCGTCGGGTTTGAAATGCTTCATCTGACCACCAGTTAGCTGCCTAGGCAGAGAGTGTGTGTCGAGATATTACTGCCTAGGCAGCCAATGTCAACGCAGTGATTAGCTTGCTGTTTATTTGGTTGATCAACGGCGCAGCGCCGCCGGTTTGAAAACCGGCGGGCGCCTTGTTCGATCAGGGAGAGGTGGCGTGGACAAGAAGGGGGCCATGCCCCCTTTGGCGGCGAGCCTTAGAAGTCGCGCTTGTAGAAGATGTCCAGGGAGCTGGCAAAACCGCTGGCCGCTTCCAGGTAGACCTTCTTGCTCAGTTTGTAGCGCAAGGCAATGGTGCTGGCGGGTTCGAAGACCCCGACGCCATAACGCAGACTGAGTTTCTCGGAAATATTGCCGCTGGCCACCACGCTGGTGCTGTTGCCACTGCCTTGGGTGTCCAGCTGAAAGTCCTGGATGCCCAGGTTCTTGGCAATGCCGCCGGTAAGCTCGGCACTGCCCATCAACCCCAGGCCCAGGGCGGCCTGGGCCAGCATGTTGTTGTCTTCACCGGTGGAGCTCAGCGGCCGCCCCAGTACCAGGTAGGACAAGGCCTGTTCCTGACTCATGGCCGGTTCGGAGAAGATCTGCGTCGCCGGTTGCTCGGCGCTGCCACTGAGGCGGATGCCGGCAATCACGTCGTCGGTCTGGCGCACTGCCTCGATATCCAGGTACG
Organism: Pseudomonas sp. B21-059; assembly: GCF_026016285.1. Classification (NCBI taxonomy): domain Bacteria; kingdom Pseudomonadati; phylum Pseudomonadota; class Gammaproteobacteria; order Pseudomonadales; family Pseudomonadaceae; genus Pseudomonas; species Pseudomonas sp. B21-059. The sequence continues at coordinate 4,421,918 of NZ_CP087201.1, forward strand.
GCTGGTCGATGGGGCCGGCAAACAGCAACCGTGCACGACGCACCGTCAGGCGCTGGCCATAGGCCCGGTAACGACCGTCGTTGAGCCACAGCTCGCCGCGGGTATCCATGTTGTCGCCAATGTGCACATGCCCCCGCAGGTTGGCGGTAAGGCCGAACCCGGCAAAGCTGAGCTTGTCCTGGCCCACTTCCACATCGATGTTCATCGCCATGGCCATGGGCTTCTTACCCTCGTCGGTCTGCTGGCCGACGATGACCGTGTCATCGGAAACCTTGACCGTCGAGGGCGGCAATTCGCGTACGGTGATCTGCCCCTTGGGGATCAGCACCTTGCCGTCGATTGCCAGCTTGTCGTCTTGCAGTGAGATCTTCAGGTCCGGAGCCATTTCCAGCGCGGCATAGGGCTCGACAGTGACGGGCAACTGCGTGCCCTTGAGGCTCAGGTCCACCGCCAAGGCTCGCCCCCAGGCGATATTGCCATTGAGGTTGCCCTGCCCGGCCTTGCCGCTTTTCCAGCCGCCGTTGAGTTGCACGCTCTCGCCCATGATCTGCGCGCTCAATTGCAAGTCTTCAAGGCTGATGGGCAGCTCGGAACCAGAGACCTCACCGCCACTGAGTTGCAGATTGCCGTTGACCTGAGGCGCCAACAGCCCGCCAGACAAGCGTCCACTGCCGTTCAGGTTGCCACTGAGTTTCTCCACCATGGGCACAAACGGCCGTGCCACGGACAGATCCAGACCACTGAGGCGGAACTCCCCGGACAACGGTTTGCTTTTGGGCAACGGATTGATCTGTGCCTGGACCATCAGTTCGCCCAACTTGCCGCCGTCGAACTGCAGCTGGGTATCGATGCGTCGCGGGTTGAGGCGGGTATCGAGCTTCAACGCCTGATAGGGGAAGTCCAGCCATTGGCCCTTGTCCTTGACCCGCAGGGTGCCACCACTGGCATCCAGCAGGATCTGGCCTTTGGGACCGCTGGCCGGCAGGTCCAACTGTACCTCGGCATTGAGCATGCCCTTCCAGGCGAAATCCTTGGGCAGCCATTGAGCCAGGCTGTCGATGGGGAAACGCTTGAGGTGATAACGCAGCTTCGGATCGGGCATCAATCGCTGGTCTTCGCCACACAAACTGGCATCGCCGCTGGTCCAGCAATGGGCGCCAAAGTTGAGGGTGCCATTGGCCAAACGCTCCAGCTTCGCCGGGTTCTGCAGTTTCCAGTCCTGGCCGCCGGTCTGTACATCGCCACTGGCCAGGCGCCCCCGCCAGTTGCCTTGATCCAGCGCGCCATCCAGCCCCAGGGCCAGTTTCAACAGTGGGCCTTGCAGGTCCAGTTGCAGTTTCTGTTTCTTGATATCGCCCTGGCCGGCCAGGGTCAGGGTGCCAAGCTGGGTGTCTCCGGCCTGAATTCCACTGCCCTTGAGATCCACCTGGGCCTGTTGTGCGCCGTCGAGAGTCGCCCCCAGTTTGAGGCTTTGCAGGCGGTTGTCGGCAAAGGCCAGTTGCTGCCCCGAGAGGTCCACCTTGCCCTGTGGCGCCTTGAGTGTGCCTGCCAGATCTACCCGGCCATTGAGTTGCCCGCGCAACTGCGGCCATAGCAGGCCCAGACGCGGCAGCTTGATGTCCAGCTGGCCGGCGATTTTCTGCTGCAGGCTACCGGAGCCATTGATGCGGTTGTCCCCCAGGCGGATATCCAGGGCACTCAGGTTCCACTGCTCCCCGGCTCCGTCGGCCTTGGCCAGCAGCACGGCCGGCTGCCCCCGCAGGCGCCCCTTGAGGTCGAGGTCGCCTGTGACCTTGAGCTGTTCGTTCTTCATTTCCCCCTGGCTGCGCAAGGGGCCGGCCAGGGTACCGGGCAACTCGGCCAGCCAATAGGCCGGGTTGATGGCCGACAGTTCCAGCGCCGTATCCCAGGCCACACCGTCGGCAAATTGCAGGTTCAGGTGCCCCTGGGCCTTGCCTTGTCCGGCCGTGAGCTGGAATTGCGGCAGGAAGATCTTGCTCAGGTCGCCGCTGAAGGGACTGCTCAAGCTGAAGGCGCCTGCCGGGCCATCCAGGTCACCCTTGAAATTGCCCAGGTAGTTGCCATCCCGGTAGGCCACTTCTGCATTGAAGCTGCGCAGCGCCACGGCCGGTTCTTCGATCAATGGGTAAAGGCGATGCCAGGGAAAATCCAGCCAGGCAAGCTTGGCCTCGGCCGAAAAGCCTTGGCTCCAATCAAGCTGACCGCTGAGATTGAGGCTCTGCTTGTCGTTGGCTCGCAGGTCCAGCGTGGCGATCTGCGCGCCCTTGGCGTCGACCTTGCCTTGCAACAGCAGAGCCACCGGCCCTTGCTCCGCCGGCAGACTGGCCTTGCCGTCGAGCTGATAGCCGTTTTTCAAGTCCCCCTTGCCGGTCAGTTCCAACTGATCCAGTTGCAGGGTGTCCGGCAAGTCGGCGCTGGCCTTGAAGCCACTGGCAATGATCCGCACTTGCGCCGGCAGGTTCTCCACCAGAGGTTGCAGCTCACCGCTCAACTGCCCTTGCAGATAGCCACTGCTGTCGGCCTTGAGTTTCAGGGTCTTGAGCAGATCGCCTTCGACCTGCATAGCCAGGGCCCAGGGACCACCGCCAGGAGCGGGCAAGCCGAGGGTGCCCTGAGCCGTCAGGGGCCAGTCGCCACTGGGTTGCAACAGGCCGGACAGGTCGAGGCTCAGGTCATCGCGCTGCAGGTGCACCGAGTCGATCTGCAAGCCCTGAGCGGTCCAGTGCGCCGCCAGTTGCAGCCCCTTGAGTTCTTCACTGCCGTTGAACAACAAGCGGCCGACCCGTACCTGTCCCAGCTCGATGGCCACGGGCAGACGCAGTTCCGGCAGGCTGATGGGCCCTGTGCTTTCTTCGGTATCGTTGCTGGGAGCGAACTGCAGGCTGACCTGATCGGCCTCCAACTGCTCAATGCACAGGGTCATGCGCAACAGGCAGGCAGGAGACCAGGCAAATTTCACCGAATCGAGCTCGACCCGACTGCCGTCCTGCTGCCAGAGCAGATGGTCTGTGCTCCATTGGCCACCCAGATGGCCCTGGAAATTGTCCAGGGTCAGCCCCGGCACCAGGCCCAGGGCCCAGCGGCTGCCGGCCTGGGTCCCCAGCACCGTGGTCAAGGCCAGAAGGGTCAGGATCACCAGCGCAAGAATCGCCAGCAGCGTAATCTTCAAGGTGCGCTTCAAAGCTCTGGCCCCATGGAAAAGTGCAAGCGAATCCCACCGTCGTCATTCATCGCGTGGGCCAGGTCGACCCGGATCGGACCTACCGGCGACACCCAGCGCAGCCCCACACCGACCCCGGTCTTGAGGTTCGGTAGCTCCAGTTTGTTGAACGAGTTGCCCTGATCGACAAAGGTCGCGATCCGCCATTTCTCGGCAATGGAGTACTGATACTCGACACTGCCAGCCACCATGTAACGCCCGCCGATGCGATCCCCTTCGGAGTTCTTCGGGGACAGGGTCTGGTAGTCGTAGCCACGCACGCTCTGGTCGCCACCGGCGAAGAAGCGCAAGGACGGCGGAATGGACTTGTAACCGTTGGTGGCGCTGCCTCCAAACTGCACACGCCCCAGAAAGCGGTGATTGTCCCAGGCCGTGGTCAGGCCTTTGAGCAGGACCGTTCCGTACAACAGGTTGGTGTCGGAGCCCACGCCTTCCTTGGCCAGCTTGGTATCGAATTGAATGCGATAACCATTGTGCGGATCGATACGATTGTCGCTACGCAGGTAGGAATAGGTCAGGCCAGGCATCAGCAGATTACTCAGGCCCGAGTCGTCCCCAAGGCGATACTCCTCACGTTGATACTTCAGCGAGACCACGCGCTGCCATCCGCTGGGCAACTTGCTGTGCCACTCGGGGCCCACTGTGAGCAGCTTACTCAGGGTATCGGTGCCGGAGATTTCTTCATTCTGATAACCACCGGCGAAGCGCAGCTTGTCGGTCAGGGGCGGGTCCAGGGGAATGTCATACCACAGGCCGACGTTCTGCCGGGGCGCCGAGACTTCGGCCTCCCAGCCATAACTGTGACCCTGTGGATTGACCCAGTGCCGGGTCCAGTTGGCCTTGACCCGGGGGCCGACGTCGGTGGAGTAGCCCAGGCCAAGCCCCATGGTCCGGGGCTTGCGGGTTTCCAGCAGGACCGCCACTGGAATCACCTCGTGCTCGGCAGCCGTGGGCGCGGCATCGACCCGCACACCCTCGAAATAGCCGCTGGACTGTAGCGCCTGGTTGAGTTCGGCAATCAGCTCGGAGTCGTAGGGGGCGCCGCTCTTGAAGGGCACCATGCGCCGCAACAGGTCTTCGTCGAACAAAGAATCCCCGGTGAAGCTGACCTTGCCCAGGGCATAACGCGGACCGCTGTCATACACCAGTTCGATGTCCGCCACCCCGGCCAGAGGGTCTACCGACAATTGCTGGCGGGTAAAACGCCCGCTGAAAAAACCGTAGCGCGAGGCCTGGTTTTGGATCAGGCGCTTGGCATCTTCGTAACGGCCATGATTGAGCACAGCGCCAGGCTTGAGCTGGTCACTGTCAGGGGTGCGGAAGGACTTGAGGGACGCTGCCGGGCCTTCGACCCGGATCGTCACGTTGCGCAGATGCACCGGCTCGCCGGGGTCGATACGCAACAACAGGCGGGGTTTCTCGCCGCCGCGCACTTCGCTTTCGATACGGGGCTGGTAGTAGCCCAATGCCTGGGCGGCTTTCTTCGCCTGCTCCTCGGCGCCCCGGCTGAATCGCAGCAGGGCTTCTTCATCGCGATCACCGACACCGCCAATGTAACCTTCCACATTGGCTTTCAGCTCGTCATTGGCGGGCTTTACCCTGACATCCAATTCGCTCTGCGCCAGCGCCGCACAGCTTGTGAACAACAGCAAAAAGCCGCTGGTAAATCTTCCTGGAAACTTCATAGGCGCGGATGCTATCACGAGCTTGGGGGGGCGATAGAGCGCTCAAGTGCTGGGAAAGTTCTATATCAGGCTGTTGCTCTTTGTAAGAGTTGCGGGTTCGGATGAAAGAATACGTGCTCGCGGACCGGCCCTACCGCGATCTCTCCAATCTCTTCATAACCCTGGCGTTTATAGAACTCCAGATAGCGCGGATTACCCGTATCCAGCACCACGCCCTGGGAATGCTCATCCACAGCACACCAATTGTGCACCGCCTCCAGCAGCTGTTCGCCGAAATGCTGCCCCTGGAATTGCGGGTGCACGCCTAGCAACGGCAACACATGGACCGCATCGCCGGGCAGGCAGGCCTGCACCGCCTCGTGGTACTCCAGATAGCGCCGCGTGCAACGAAACCCGGTACTCAGCACCATGCGCAGCCGCCAGGCCCAGCTTTCGGTAATGCCCAGGCGGCGTTGCGGTGGGGCGATCAGGGCAATGCCGATCAAGCGATCGTTGACCAGTAGGCCGATGGCCGGCAGGTCTTGCAGAAAATGCTGTTTCACCAGCTCACGCACCGTGGCCCGCACCCGCTGTTCATAACCGGCACGCTCGGATTCGAAAATGAAACCGAAGGTCGGCTCATGGCGATAGGCCTGGTACAGCAGCGACCGCGCTTCACGGGAATAGCCGCTGTCGAGCATATGGATATCGGCGATGGCGTTGGCGGTATCAGGCATGTCGGTCACTCTCCCCTGGGCCCGGCTCGAATGGCCGCGCTCTTGTTATTACGAACCTGGCGCGGCGCTGATCGTTCCCACGCTCAAGGACATTAGCAGCGCATTCGCGGGGCTGCCATGCTGGTCGACCCGGGCGTAGTCAGCTAGCATCGCTGTTTTGCCAGGACCGCCGACCATGAAGATCGTCTCGTTCAATATCAACGGGCTGCGCGCCCGCCCCCATCAGCTGGCGGCGCTGATCGACAAACACCAGCCGGACGTGATCGGCCTGCAGGAAACCAAGGTCGCCGACGAGCAGTTTCCCCTCGCCGACGTCCAGGCCCTGGGCTACCACGTGCACTACCACGGCCAGAAGGGCCATTACGGTGTCGCCCTGCTCTCGCGCCAGGCACCACTGGCCGTGCATAAAGGTTTCGAGGGCGATGACGAAGACGCCCAGCGGCGTTTTATCTGGGGTACTTTCGCCGATGCCAACGGCACGCCGGTGACCATCATGAACGGCTACTTCCCCCAAGGTGAAAGCCGCGACCATCCCACCAAGTTCCCGGCCAAGGAACGCTTCTACAGCGACCTGCAGCACCTGCTGGAAAATCGCTTTAGCAACGACCAGCCCCTGGTGGTCATGGGTGACGTGAATATTTCCCCGGAAGACTGCGACATCGGCATCGGCGCCGAAAATGCCAAGCGCTGGCTCAAGACCGGCAAATGCAGCTTCCTGCCGGAAGAGCGTGAGTGGATGGCACGCTTGAAGAACTGGGGCCTAGTAGACAGCTTCCGTCACCTGAACCCCGAGGTGAACGATCGCTTCAGCTGGTTCGACTACCGCAGTCGCGGCTTCGAGGACGAACCCAAGCGTGGCCTGCGCATCGATCTGATCATGGCATCCCAGGGGCTGCTGCCCCGGGTCAAGGACGCCGGCGTCGACTATGAACTGCGGGGCATGGAAAAGCCCTCTGACCATGCGCCGATCTGGCTCGAGTTGAGCTGATTCACAGGCACAAAAAAGCCCATCGCAAGATGGGCTTTTTACTACCGCTTACATGTGGACCACTTCAACCCGTTCAGTGGTGCCGGCTGCTGCGATGGCGTTGATGGCGCTCTCGAGAGTGGGCTCCGAATCGTACAAATGGCTGACCAGAATCACTTCCTTGCCGGCCTTGAGCTTGAAATAAGGTTTACCGCCCGATGAAATTTTCTTGACGTAGCGCTCAGGAGAAGCGCAGTGTGCGCGGAACAGGCCGAGAGCCGCCTCGGCACTGTCCCGGCAAGGGAATCGGTCGCTTTGAAGCATGGTCTGCGCCTCCTTTGTCTTCAGCAAGAATCTGCATGCACCACTGCCATACTGCTTCAGCTCGAACCAGGCACTCATTTGTAACTCCTTTGCTTACTACGAAATAGCAGCACAACACTGCCGGGGCATCTGCGGGGGGATGACGCGTTGGCAGTCGCCCCAATCCCCGCCAGACAAAGTTGCCAACTCTACGCAGCCTCCGAAGACTGGTCTTTAGGACAAGTCTCAAAAAATCTAGAGAAAACAGATATTTACGATGTAGGACTTTCGCCATTTATCGCCAGAAAGTGCTACCCGTCACATACCTGTCACCTCCCTGACTTAATCTCGCCAGCACTCTCCTCTTTCTCAATAGAAGGCCAGTGCCGCCATGCCCCGCGCTTCCACCGTCAGTGAACGAGATATCTGGTGCCGGACCATCAGCCTGTTTCTGATCGGCTTTGTTTGCTATGCCCTGCCTTGGTCGGTGTTTGCCGCCTTGCCCCTGGCGCCCGACAATGCCGCCGTGCTGCGTATCCAGGGCTCCAACACCATTGGCGCCCAGCTTGGCCCGGCGCTGGTCAAGGGCTTGCTTGAACAACAGGGTCTGCACAACGTCAGGATTGAGGGCGGTGGCAAGGACAATGAGAAACGCGTTCTAGGACAGAGCGCCCAAGGTCGGACAGTCAGAGTGGACGTTGCCGCCCACGGTTCGAGCACCGGCTTTAGCGCACTGAAAAACGCCCAGGCCGATATTGCGGCCGCCTCCCGACCGATCAAGGACAGCGAACTGGTGGAGCTGGAAAGCCTGGGGGACCTGAAAAGCCCTGGCGCCGAACAGGTCATCGCCATCGACGGGCTGGCAATCATCCTTCATCCGCGCAATCCGCTGAGCCAGCTAAGCACCGAGCAACTGGCCCGCCTGTTCAGTGGCGAGATCAAGACCTGGGAAGAGCTGGGAAGCACGGGCGGGCCGGTCCACCTGTATGCCCGGGATGATCAGTCCGGCACCTACGACACCTTCAAGGAGCTGGTCCTCAGCCGTCGCGGCAAGGCGTTGAACCCGGCGGCCAAGCGTTTCGAATCCAGCGAACAGCTGTCGGACGCGGTGAGCCGGGACCCTCAAGGCATCGGCTTCATCGGCCTGCCCTACGTACGCCAGGCCAAGGCCGTGGCGATTATCGACGGTGACTCCCAACCCATGCCGCCCCTCAACAGTCTGATCGCCACTGAGGACTACCCACTGTCGCGGCGTCTGTACCTGTACTTGCCGCCCAATGGGCAGAACCCCTGGGCGGACGCCCTGGTGAGTTTTTCCCAGAGCGCCAAAGGCCAGGCCATCGTCGCCGCCAACGGCTTTGTCGCCCAGACCGTGCAAGCCATGCGGGTAACGCCCAGCCCACAGATGCCCAAGACCTACCAGCAACTGAGCCGGGACGCGCAACGCCTGAGCGTGAACTTTCGCTTCGAGGAAGGCAGCGCCAATCTGGACAACAAGGCACGCCAGGACCTGAATCGCGTCCTGGATTACCTGCGCCAACACGGCAAGATGAACCGGCACGTCACTCTGGCCGGATTCGGGGATGCCAAGAGCGACCCGGCACGCGCTGCACTGCTGTCCAAGCTGCGGGCCATGACAGTGCGCAGGGAACTGGTAAAAAGCGGCGTGGTGTTTCGCGAGATCCGCGGTTTCGGCGCTGAGCTGCCAGTGGCGGCCAACAACGCCGACGAGGGCCGGATCAAGAACCGGCGCGTAGAAGTCTGGGTGTACTGAATACACAGCAACCGGCCTGCCACAGGCGTCGCCCGGCAGGCCGGCTGCATGATCATCAATGGCTGCTGCGCAGCATTTCCTTCGGCACATACTTGCCGATTTCGTACTTGCCAATGGCCGCGCGGTGTACTTCATCCGGGCCATCGGCCAGGCGCAAGGTGCGCTGCATGGCGTACATGTAGGCCAATGGGAAGTCATTGGATACCCCGGCCCCACCGTGAATCTGGATCGCCCGGTCGATCACCCGCAGGGCCACATTCGGCGCCACCACCTTGATCTGGGCAATCTCGCTCTTGGCCACTTTGTTACCCACGGTGTCCATCATGTAGGCCGCCTTGAGGGTCAGCAGCCGAGCCATGTCGATCTCCATCCGCGAGTCGGCGATCTTGTCGATATTGCCCCCCAGGCGAGCCAGCGGTTTGCCGAACGCAGTGCGATTCACCGCACGCTTGCACATCAATTCCAGCGCCCGCTCGGCCATGCCAATGGAACGCATGCAGTGGTGAATGCGGCCCGGGCCGAGGCGGCCCTGGGCAATCTCGAAGCCACGCCCCTCTCCCAGCAGCACGTTCTCATAAGGTACGCGGACGTTGTCGAACAACACTTCGGCGTGACCATGCGGCGCATCGTCGTAGCCAAACACCGGCAGTGGACGGACGATCTTCACCCCGGGGGTATCCACCGGCACCAGGATCATCGAGTGCTGCTGATGACGCGGCGCATCCGGATTGCTCAGGCCCATGAAGATCAGAATCTTGCAACGCGGATCACAGGCGCCCGAGGTCCACCACTTCTTGCCGTTGATGACCCACTGATCGCCGTCGCGCACCGCGCGGGCCGCCATGTTGGTGGCGTCGGAGGAAGCCACATCCGGCTCGGTCATGGCGAACGCGGAGCGGATCTCGCCACGCAGCAGCGGCTCCAGCCAGCGCTGCTTCTGTTCTTCGCTGGCATAACGCACCAGCACTTCCATGTTGCCGGTATCCGGCGCCGAGCAGTTGAACGGCTCGGGACCCAGCAGCGATCGGCCCATGATCTCCGCCAGTGGCGCATATTCAAGGTTGGTCAGGCCGGCCCCCAGTTCCGACTCAGGCAGAAACAAATTCCACAGACCTTCAGCCTTGGCCTTGAGTTTGAGCTCTTCCATGATGGCGGTCGGCTGCCAACGATCACCTTCGGCAACCTGACGCTCGAAGACCGCTTCAGCCGGATAAACATAGGCATCCATGAACGCGGTGACGCGCTCACGCAGCTCTTGAACCTTGGGGGAATAGGCGAATTCCATGGGCAGTTCTACCTTTTTGAAGAACGGGTGTTGGGGGACTGAAATCGATGCTAGATCAGCTACGAAAATTTACCTAGCCTATTCTCGGCGTGTATTAACATTCATCACCGATATATGATCGGCTGATCCGAAAGGCCTCCGAGCCTCCCTCACAGGCCCTAACAATAAGAGTGCAGCGCCATGAATCTGAGCAAGGTCGACCTCAACCTCTTCATCGTTTTCGACGCGATCTACACCGAAGCCAACCTGACCCGCGCCGGGCAGATCGTCGGCATCACCCAACCGGCGGTGTCCAACGCGCTGGCGCGTCTGCGCGAGACCTTCAATGATCCGCTGTTCGTCAGGACCGCCCAGGGCATGGTGCCCACCCCCATGGCACAGAACATCATCGGCCCGGTGCGCAATGCATTGTCACTGCTGCGGGTTTCAGTCCAGGAAAGTCGGATTTTCAACCCTCTGCAAGCGGTCAAGACCTACCGCATCAGCATGACCGACCTGACCGAGGCAGTGATCCTGCCCCCCCTGTTCCAACGCCTGCGTCGCCTGGCACCGGCGGTGATCATCGAGAGTTTCCTCTCCAAGCGCCGGGAGACCACCAAGGAACTGGCAGCCGGGCGCCTGGACTTTGCCGTGGACGCCCCCCTCAACACCGACCCCCAGGTGCGCCACGTCAAGCTCATGGAAGACCGTTACGTGTGCGCCATGCGCAAGGGGCACCCCCTGGCCGGCAAGGAAAAGTTCACCCTGGACGACTACCTGTCCCTGACCCACATCCATATTTCCAGCCGTCGCAGCGGCCTGGGCCATGTCGACCTGGCGCTGGGCAAGATGGGCATCCAGCGCAAGATCACCCTGCGCTCCCAGCACTACCTGATGGCTTCACAAGTGTTGCAACAAACCGACATGGTCATGACCGTCCCGGAACGTTTTGCCCGACGCCATGACCTGCAGGCCTTCAATCTGCCGGTCAATGATGTACCACCGGTGGAAACCCACCTCTATTGGCACGAAAGCACCGACCAGGACCCGGCTAACCGTTGGATGCGCGAACAGATGATCGAGTTGTGCCAACAGGTGACCGCCCACGAAAAGAAACTCGACCAGCAGACAGCCTGACCCCTTCGCCGGCAAGCCCTCACTGGAGGAGCCGGCTTGCCGGCGAACGGGATCGACGCGGATTGCTTGACGTATACGTAAACCTGCCTTTAGCTTAGCGCCAAGTCCCACCTTGAGCGCCTCCATGAGCAGCCAGACCTACAGCATCTCCGACCTCGCCCGCGAGCTCGACATCACCACCCGGGCCATACGCTTCTATGAAGAGCAGGGCCTGCTGGCCCCTGAGCGTCGCGGCCAGGAACGCATCTACTCCCCCCGAGACAAAGTCAGCCTGAAGCTGATCCTGCGGGGCAAGCGCATCGGCTTTTCCCTGGCCGAATGCCGTGAACTCATCGAGCTCTACGACCCCAGCAGCGGCAACCTGAAGCAGTTGCACAGCATGCTGGCGAAAATCGGCGAACGGCGAGAGCAGCTCGAACAGCAGTTGCTCGACATCGAACAGATGAAGCTGGAACTGGACACCGCCGAAGAGCGCTGTACCCAGGCGCTGGAACAAACCATCCAGAACCAGAAAAGCACCGCACAATAATCCTTGGGACACCTGCGCCGCTCGCGCCGGCATCCGCCCTCCCTCATAGAAGGTGAACCTGAATGTCACTCCCCAGCCATGTACGCCTGATCGAAGTGGGCCCCCGCGACGGTCTGCAGAACGAAGCCCAGCCCATCAGCGTCGAGGACAAGGTGCAATTGGTCGATGCCCTGACGGCGGCAGGCCTGGGCTATATAGAAGTCGGCAGTTTCGTCTCGCCCAAGTGGGTACCGCAGATGGCCGGTTCGGCCGAGGTCTTCGCCCGCATCCAGCGCAAGCCGGGGGTGGTCTACGGCGCGCTGGCGCCGAACCTGCGGGGCTTCGAAGACGCCCTGGCGGCGGGAGTCAAGGAAGTCGCGGTATTCGCCGCCGCATCGGAGTCCTTCTCCCAGCGCAACATCAACTGTTCCATCAGCGAAAGCCTGCAGCGCTTCGTGCCGATCATGGAGGCCGCCAAGCAGCATGGCGTCAGCGTGCGTGGGTATGTGTCCTGTGTGCTGGGCTGCCCTTACGAAGGTGAGGTAGCCCCGGAGCAAGTGGCCCTGGTGGCCCGTGAGCTGTACGCCATGGGCTGCTACGAAGTGTCCTTGGGCGACACCATCGGCACCGGCACCGCCGGCGCCACCCGCAGAATGTTCGAAGTGGTGGGCGCCCAGGTGCCACGGGAGAAGCTCGCCGGCCACTTTCACGACACTTATGGCCAAGCCCTGGCCAACGTCTACGCCAGTCTGCTGGAGGGCATCGCGGTGTTCGACAGTTCGATCGCCGGCCTCGGCGGCTGCCCCTATGCCAAGGGCGCTAGCGGTAACGTTGCTACCGAGGATGTGCTGTACCTGCTCAACGGCCTGGGCATACACAGCGGTATCGACATGGATCGCCTGATCGATGCTGGCCGGCAGATCTGCGCGGTGCTGGGCCGCCCCAGCGGTTCTCGTGTGGCCAAGGCACGTAGCGCCGGGTGAGCCAATGTGCGGCCGGGTGTTACCGGCCGCTCTAAACGGTGGCGGGAACGAGTAACACGGAAACAGTTTGTCGATTTTATTGCGATGCAGATTGTCCTACAAAAACATCAAGATGTTGATTTTAAAGGACTTTAAAAAGTTGGCACGGCTCCTGCTATCTCTATGGCATAACAAGAATAAAAAGCAGCAAACCTAATAAAAATAAGACGTAACGACTCTGACATAACAAAAACAACACGGCAGAGACGCAGCTAACAGATTTTTTTGGAGAGGATGTGATGTGCAGGAGGGCTTGCAAGAGCCACCCGCAACCGGTCAGAGAACAATAAAACTACCCTGAGGTAGCTCCCGAACTGGTTGGATCGCCCTGGCGACACGTTAGATCAGCGCTCAAAAAAATACGTTTGCTCTTGATCCCGGATGGGGATCGCCAAAAACAGCGGTAAAGGGCCACGGTTGCCAAAAACAACAATAGACCGCCCCTCAATAATAAAAAAAGAGCACGCAACGACAAATTAAAGGGGAGCTTCGGCTCCCCTTTGTGCTTTCTGCGATTTAGCTTTTGCCTGCCCTTCTCGCCCATAAAGCGTGCACCCGTCCAGATGCACGCTCCAACCATGCTCACACCCTGCTCACCTGCTCGCGCAACTCCTCGATGCTGATTTCGCGCATGCGGAATTTCTGGATCTTGCCGGTTACCGTCATCGGAAACTCCTCGACGAACTTGAAGTAACGCGGCGTCTTGAAGTGGGCGATGCGCTCCTTGCACCAGGCCTGCAGCTCGACTTCATTGGCGCAATGCCCGGGATGAAACTTGATCCAGGCGACGATTTCCTCACCGTACCTGGCGCAGGGAATGCCGATCACCTGTACATCGGCCACGGCAGGATGGGTGAAGAAAAACTCTTCCAGCTCCCGCGGGTAAATGTTCTCGCCACCGCGGATGATCATGTCCTTGTTGCGCCCGGCAATGCACACATAACCCTGCTCGTTCATGGTGGCCAGGTCGCCGGTGTGCATCCAGCCTGCCTGATCGATGGACTCGCTGGTGCCCTGGGGGTTGTTCCAGTAACCGAGCATGACGCTGTAACCCCGGGTGCAGAGTTCACCGATGGTGCCCCGGGGCACCAGATTGCCGGCCTCGTCGATGATCTTGCTCTCCAGGTGCGGCTGGGTACGGCCCACGGTGGTGACCCGCAACTCCAGATCATCGGCAGGACCGGTCTGCAACGACACCGGACTGGTCTCCGTCATGCCGTAGGCGATCTGCACCTCGCTCATGTGCATCTCGCTGATGACCCGGCGCATCACCTCGATCGGACAAGTGGCACCGGCCATGATCCCGGTACGCAGGCTCGACAGGTCGAACTCACCACGCCTGGGCTGGTCGAGCATGGCGATGAACATGGTGGGTACCCCATACAGGCCGGTAGCCCGCTCCTCGGCCACGGTACTGAGGGTCAGCAACGGGTCGAAGGCATCGTTGGGGTAGATCATGGTGGTGCCGTGGGTGATACAGCCCAGGTTGCCCATGACCATGCCGAAGCAGTGATACAGCGGCACCGGGATCACCAGCCGATCTGCCGCGGTGAGGCCCAGGCTCTCCCCCACCATGTAACCGTTATTGAGGATGTTGTAGTGACTCAGGGTCGCACCCTTGGGGAAACCGGTGGTGCCGGAGGTGTACTGGATATTCACCGGCTGATCGAAATCCAGGCTGTCCTGGCGCGCCTGCAATTGCTCGGCGGTGGCTCCAGCAGCCAGGGCCGTCAGTTGCGACCAGGGCAGAAAGCCGGAGGGCGGCTGGGCATCCAGGCTGATCACTCCACGCAACTCCGGCAGGCGCTCACAGTGCAATTGACCGATGGATTGCTCCGCCAATTCGGGGATCAGCCCCTGCAGCATGCCGTGGTAGTCAGAGGTCTTGAAGGCTCCGGCGCAGATCAGCCACTGGCAGCCGGACTGCTTGAGCACATATTCCAGCTCGGAACTGCGATAGGCCGGGTTGATGTTCACCAGGATCGCGCCGATCTTGGCACTGGCAAATTGGGCGATGCACCACTGGGCGCAGTTGGGGGCCCAGATCCCCAGTCGATCCCCCGTATTCAGCCCCAAGGCCAGCAGCGCCCTGGCATGCAGGTCGACTGCCTCGCGCAGTTGCTGCCAGCTGTAGCGCAACTGCTGATGACGCACCACCAGGGCTTCCCCCTGGGGATAGGCAGCGACGGTGTTGTCGAAGGCCTGACCGATGGTCAGCGCCAGCAATGGCTTGTCTTGCGTACCACGGGTGTAACTGCGATCCGGCTGGAAACCCGAGTGTTCCATGACGACCCCTATTGTCTTTATTAGTGGGTGTTCAGGAGCCTGGCCGATGGTGCGAAAAAGCCTGGCTCCAATCGAAAGCCCTGCTACTCTGGCGCAAGTTGACGTTTACGTAAAGGGCGATTGACAGCCTTCGGTCGCAGGTTTACGTTAACGTAAAGGTGAGAGCTAGACAGCGCCGCTCTCTGCAGCCCATTCCCTCAATAAAAACAAGTTTGAAGGTGCCCCGCCATGAGTTACCCGACCCTGAACTTCGCCCTCGGTGAAACCATTGACATGCTGCGCCAACAGGTCCAGGCCTTCGTCAAGGCGGAACTGGCTCCTCGGGCGGCACAGATCGATGTCGACAACCTGTTCCCCGCCGACATGTGGCGCAAGTTCGGCGACATGGGTCTCTTGGGCATTACCGTAGCGGAAGAATACGGCGGCGCCGGGCTGGGTTACCTGGCCCACGTGGTGGCCATGGAAGAGATCAGCCGCGGCTCCGCCTCGGTGGCACTGTCCTACGGTGCCCACTCCAACCTCTGCGTGAACCAGATCAACCGCAACGGCAACCATGAGCAAAAGAGCAAATACCTGCCCAAGCTGATCAGCGGCGAACACATTGGCGCCCTGGCCATGAGCGAACCCAACGCCGGCTCCGACGTGGTGTCGATGAAGCTGCGCGCCGACAAGCGCGGTGACCACTTCGTCCTCAACGGCAGCAAGACCTGGATCACCAACGGCCCCGACGCCAACACCTACGTGATCTACGCCAAGACCGACCTGGAAAAGGGCTCTCACGGCATCACCGCCTTCATCGTCGAGCGTGACTGGAAAGGCTTCAGCCGCAGCAACAAGTTCGACAAGCTGGGCATGCGCGGCTCCAACACTTGCGAGCTGTTCTTCGATGACGTGGAAGTGCCGGAGGAAAACATCCTCGGCGTGCTCAACGGCGGGGTCAAAGTGCTGATGAGCGGCCTGGACTACGAGCGCGTGGTGCTCTCCGGCGGCCCGACCGGGATCATGCAGGCCTGCATGGACCTGGTGGTGCCCTACATCCACGACCGCAAGCAGTTCGGTCAGAGCATCGGCGAGTTCCAGTTGATCCAGGGCAAGATCGCCGACATGTACACCCAGCTCAACGCCAGCCGCGCCTACCTGTATGCCGTGGCCCAGGCCTGTGAGCGTGGCGAAACCACCCGCAAGGACGCCGCCGGGGTGATTCTCTACAGCGCCGAGCGCGCGACCCAGATGGCCCTGGATGCGATCCAGATTCTGGGGGGCAACGGCTACATCAACGAATTCCCTGCGGGCCGCCTGCTGCGTGACGCCAAGCTCTACGAAATCGGCGCCGGCACCAGCGAAATCCGCCGCATGCTGATCGGTCGCGAACTGTTCAACGAAACCAAGTAAGAGCAGCCGCAAGTTGCGAGCTACGCGCGGCAAGCCACAACTGCCGTAACACCGACTTACTCTTGCAGCTTGAAGCTTATGGCTTCGAGCTGCGCTGGGAGCACCGATGATTCTGAAGTCTCAGCTCAACCCGAAATCACCCGAATTCGCGCAGAACGCTGCCAGCATGCTGGCCCAGGTCGACGCCTTGCACACCCTGCTCGCCCAAGTCCAGCAAGGCGGCGGCGCCAAGGCCCAGGAGCGCCACACATCCCGGGGCAAACTGCTGCCTCGGGAACGCATCAACCGCCTGCTCGATCCTGGCTCGCCGTTTCTCGAAGTCAGCCCCCTGGCCGCCTACGAGGTCTATGGCGAAGACGTGCCCGCCGCCGGCGTGATTGCCGGCATCGGCCGGGTAGAAGGTATCGAATGCATGATCGTGGCCAACGACGCCACGGTGAAAGGCGGCTCCTACTACCCGCTGACGGTAAAAAAGCACCTGCGGGCCCAGACCATCGCCCAACAGAACCGCCTGCCCTGCATCTACCTGGTGGACTCCGGCGGCGCCAACCTGCCGCGCCAGGACGAAGTATTCCCGGACCGCGAGCACTTCGGCCGGATCTTCTTCAACCAGGCCAACATGAGCGCCCAGGGCATCCCGCAGATCGCCGTGGTCATGGGCTCCTGCACCGCCGGCGGCGCCTATGTGCCGGCCATGGCCGACGAAGCCATCATGGTCCGTGAACAGGCCACCATTTTCCTCGCCGGCCCGCCCCTGGTAAAAGCCGCCACCGGCGAGGTGGTGAGTGCCGAAGAGTTGGGCGGCGCCGACGTGCACTGCAAGATTTCCGGGGTTGCCGACCACTACGCCGACAGCGATGAACACGCCCTGGCCCTGGCCCGGCGCAGCGTGGCCAACCTCAACTGGCACAAGCAGGGCCAGTTGCAGCAACGCACCCCGATCGCTCCGCTGTATGCCCGTGAAGAGCTTTACGGCGTAGTGCCGGCCGATCCCAAGCAGCCCTTCGATGTACGCGAAGTCATCAGCAGGCTGGTGGACGGCTCGTTGTTCGATGAATTCAAGGCCCTGTTCGGCACCACCCTGGTCTGCGGTTTCGCTCACCTGCATGGCTACCCTGTCGCCATCCTCGCCAACAACGGCATCCTCTTCGCCGAAGCCGCGCAAAAAGGCGCGCACTTCATCGAACTGGCCTGCCAGCGCGGGATTCCCCTGCTGTTCCTGCAGAACATCACCGGCTTCATGGTGGGCCAGAAATACGAGGCTGGCGGCATCGCCAAGCACGGCGCCAAACTGGTCACTGCGGTGGCCTGCGCCAAGGTGCCGAAATTTACCGTGATCATCGGCGGCAGCTTCGGTGCCGGTAACTACGGCATGTGCGGTCGCGCCTACGATCCACGCTTTCTGTGGATGTGGCCCAACGCGCGGATTGGCGTGATGGGTGCCGAACAGGCGGCCGGGGTGCTGGTCCAGGTCAAGCGCGAGCAGGCGGAACGCGGCGGACACCCTTTCGACGCCGCCCAGGAAGCCGAGATCAAACAGCCGATCCTCGATCAATACGAGCACCAGGGGCACCCTTACTACTCCAGCGCCCGGCTGTGGGACGACGGCGTCATCGACCCGGCACAGACCCGTGACGTCCTGGCCCTGGCCCTGTCTGCGGCCCTTAATGCCCCCATCGAACAGAGCCGCTTCGGCGTGTTCCGCATGTAATCCTGCGCGAGAAGAACATGAGCGACTTCAATACCCTGGAACTGCTGCGTGACCCTCGTGGCTTCGCCACCCTGTGGCTCAGCCGCGAAACCAAGAACAACGCCTTCAACGCCGAGATGATCCGCGAGCTGATCCTGGCCCTGGATCAGGTGCAGGGCGACCCGAGCCTGCGCTTCTTGCTGCTGCGCGGACGCGGCAAGCACTTCAGTGCCGGCGCCGACCTGGCCTGGATGCAGCAGTCCGCCGAACTCGACTACCAGACCAACCTCGACGATGCCCGGGAACTGGCGGAGTTGATGTACAACCTGGCCAAGCTGAAGATCCCGACCCTGGCCGTGGTGCAAGGCGCAGCATTTGGTGGCGCCCTGGGCCTGATCAGTTGCTGCGACATGGCAATCGGTACCGACGATGCGCAGTTCTGCTTGTCGGAAGTCCGCATTGGCCTGGCGCCAGCGGTCATCAGTCCCTTTGTGGTCCAGGCCATTGGCGAGCGCGCCGCCCGACGTTATGCCCTCACCGCCGAGCGCTTTGGCGGCCAACGGGCACGGGAAATCGGCTTGCTGGCGGAGAGTTACCCGGCTGCCGAGCTGGAACAGCAAGTCACCCAATGGATCGACAATCTGCTGCTCAACAGCCCCCAAGCCATGCGTGCCAGCAAGGACCTGCTGCGAGAAGTGGGCAATGGCGCCCTCACCACAGCCCTGCGTCGCTACTGCGAAAATGCCATCGCGCGGATTCGGGTCAGCGCCGAAGGCCAGGAAGGCCTGCGGGCCTTCCTGGAAAAACGCCCGCCCAGTTGGCAGTCCGAGACCACGACCAAGGAGTCCCGCTGATGAGCGCCCCTGTTCTAGACACTTTACTGGTGGCCAACCGTGGCGAGATCGCCTGCCGCGTGATGCGCACCGCCAAGGCCTTGGGCCTGACCACCGTGGCCGTGCACAGCGCAACCGACCGCGATGCCCGGCACAGCCGCGAGGCAGATATCCGCGTTGACCTGGGGGGCAGCAAGGCCGCCGACAGTTACTTGCAGATCGACAAGCTGATCGCTGCGGCCAAGGCCAGCGGCGCCCAGGCCATCCACCCCGGTTACGGATTTCTCTCGGAAAACGCCGGTTTTGCCCGAGCCATCGAAGCGGCGGGCCTGATCTTTCTCGGCCCGCCCGCCTCGGCCATTGACGCCATGGGCAGCAAGTCGGCGGCCAAGGCACTGATGGAAACCGCTGGCGTACCTCTGGTGCCGGGTTATCACGGCGAAGCCCAGGACCTGGAAACCTTCCGCAGTGCCGCCGAGCGCATCGGTTACCCGGTGCTGCTCAAGGCCACCGCTGGCGGCGGCGGCAAGGGCATGAAAGTGGTCGAGGACGTCAGCCAGTTGGCCGAAGCCCTGGCCTCGGCCCAACGTGAAGCCCAATCGTCCTTTGGCGATTCGCGGATGCTGGTGGAAAAGTACCTGCTCAAGCCCCGCCACGTGGAGATCCAGGTGTTCGCCGACCAACACGGCAACTGCCTGTACCTCAACGAGCGCGACTGCTCGATCCAGCGGCGTCACCAGAAAGTGGTCGAAGAAGCCCCCGCTCCCGGCCTCAGCCCCGAGTTGCGCAAGGCCATGGGCGAAGCCGCCGTGCGCGCGGCCCAGGCCATCGGCTACGTCGGCGCCGGCACCGTGGAATTTCTCCTGGATGCTCGCGGCGAATTCTTCTTCATGGAAATGAATACCCGGCTGCAGGTGGAACACCCGGTTACCGAAGCCATTACCGGCCTCGATCTGGTGGCCTGGCAAATACGCGTGGCCCAGGGTGAAGCCCTGCCCATCAGCCAGGAACAGGTCCCGCTGCTGGGGCACGCCATTGAAGTGCGCTTGTATGCCGAAGATCCGGGCAACGACTTCCTTCCCGCGACCGGGCGCCTGGAGTTGTATCGCGAATCCGCCGCTGGCCCGGGCCGTCGGGTAGACAGCGGGGTCGAGGAAGGCGATAGCGTGTCGCCCTTCTACGATCCGATGCTGGGCAAGCTGATCGCCTGGGGCGAAAACCGCGAGCAGGCTCGTCTGCGCCTGTTAAGCATGCTGGACGAGTTCGCCATCGGTGGCCTGAAAACCAACCTGGCGTTCCTGCGGCGCATCATTGCCCATCCAGCGTTCGCCGAGGCGCAACTGGATACCGGATTTATCCCACGCTATCAGGAACAATTACTGCCAGCGCCCAGCGAACTCGGCGCGGACTTCTGGCAAGCGGCCGCACAGGCGTTTACACAAAGCCAGCCGGAACGGGTGCGTAGCGACGACCTGCAGTCCCCATGGTCGGCAGTCAATGGCTGGCGCAGCGCGTTACCGGCCCAGACCAGCCTGCACCTGAGCTGTGCCGGACAGGATCAGGCCATCAGCCTGGGCGCTCGCTCGCCAGCCTTCCAGTTGCAAGGTGAACACCTATGGGTAGAGCAACAGGGGTTGCGTCGTGAACATCGCGCCATTCGCCGTGGTGACACTCTGTACCTGCACTGGCAGGGCGAGATGCACAGCGTCACGGCTTACGATCCGATTGCTGCAGCCGATGCCAGTCACAGCCACCAGGGCGGACTTACTGCGCCCATGAACGGCAGCATCGTGCGGGTGCTGGTCAGCGCCGGACAAAGCGTCGAAGCCGGTGCGCAACTGGTGGTGCTGGAGGCGATGAAGATGGAACACAGCATCCGCGCGCCCCAGGCAGGCGTCATCAAGGCACTGTATTGCCAGGAAGGCGAAATGGTTAGTGAAGGCAGTGCGTTGGTAGAGTTGGAGTAAACCCACTAATAAGAAAGCCCCTTCCTAGCTGTAGGAAGGGGCCTTTCAAGCAAGTTAAAACTTCGCAGTAGCTTGTACGACTACACCAATAACCCGGCACTCGTCGCTGTAGAGCATCTTCGGATAGGTGGGATTGAGGGGAACCAGATAATGCTGACTGCCCTCTTTCACCCACTTACGAAAGATCGCCTCGGCATTACCGGGACACTGTACGACCACCAACTTCCCAGGTTCGGCGGTAATAGCCGGGTCCACCAGAATCAGCATGTCCTGACTGATGCTCAAGCCGCTGGGCGCAATCATTGCGTCACCGACTACCACCAGCCAGAACGCCGCGCCTTGAGCCTGATAATCGGAAAGCTCATAGCGCTCCGGTACATAGGCTGACTTGCCATCTTCACGAACTTCCCCAGCAGCTCGCCAATCGCTCACCGGATAACGGAAATACGGATTGTACTTGTGCAACAGTGAAGGCTCGTTCACCAGGGGTTCGCCATCGTCACCGAGCATGGGTTTCTCGCGGACCACCAGGGCAACTTCCAGAAAGCCCATGCCGATCTCTTCAAGCACCCGATTCATGTCTTCGATCTTTGGCTGACGGCGTTTGCTCAACCAATGACCGATACCACCTTGAGACATGCCCAGACGCTCGGCGAGTTTTTCCTGTGTGACCTTGCGGCCTTTCATGTTGGCTTTGACCAACTCGATCCATTTGTCCATGGACTGAACAATACGTTGTGTATTTCCCGCCTCAACACACAACTTGTAGTATTTGAAATCTCGTCACAATTACAATACGTATTAATCTAGTTCATACCCCTCTTTCCTTTTCTCAAACAGGACGGAACACTTTATGAACGCAAGCAGCAAGGACGTGCCGGAGCTCGATACAGAGACCACATTGAATTCACTCAAGGGCAGCCACGCAGCACGACGGGCGATGGACTACTACTTGAAGCCCGCGCTAACCGGATCGGACAAGGAAGAGAAGTTTTTCGAGGTCAGGCGCAACCTCAGCAGCGAGGAAGCCATGATCCATGCATCCGATCTGCTGCGCTGTGCAGCAGCCACCGCCTATGACGCGGCCGACAATCTGCGGGGGGCCAAGCGTGACCTGGCTTTTTCCGTGGTGCACATGATCGACCTGGCCAAAGCCCTGGTGGACAAGTCCCTGGAAAGTCAGCGCTTTGAGTCCAGCTGAGGCGCCGGCAAGGAATAAACAGCGGAAACAGGAGAAATGGAAAAATATTTTCCGAAGGGCAGGGAAAAACATTTGACTTGCAAATGATAATGATTATTATTGCAAGCAACTGATCGCGAGATCAGTCGATAGCCCAAAGGACCTTAGGTCGGACCTTTGGATTATCTCCTCATCAGGCTAATCACGGTTTTTGACCCGGCTTTTTGCCGGGTCTTTTTTTTGCCAGTTTTCTGGCTTGGCTTCAGGCTAATGAAGACGTGGATGCAGCTAAAATAATGGCGGCGATAATAGCAAAAGAATGTCCTTTTGCAAGATAGCAGCCGTGCTAAATGGCCAGGAAAGACAAAAGTAGCGCTTGAGAATCAATCGCATAGCCACTAAGCTGCTTCTGCGTCAAGGACGACGCCCCCCCTTCTATTACCCCCCTCAGTGTGTAGAGTAGCGGTCATAACAATCCTATACAGGGACCGACCATGACCGTGGGTAATCACACTTCGTTTCAAATTACTGCCGACTTCGACAGCGGCAATATCAACGTGCTGGACATCAGCAATCCGCTGCAGGCACTGCTGGCCATCCGCCCGGATACCCAGAGTCCGCACTTCCAGTGGTTTCACTTCAAGGTCAGCGGCCTGCATGTCGGCCAGGAACATTGGTTCCGCCTGACCAACGCCAGCCAGTCCTCCTACAACAAAGCCTGGACCGGCTACCAGGCCGTCGCTTCCTATGACCATGTGAACTGGTTTCGCGTACCGACGATCTTCGAAGGTGACGCCCTGCGTTTCAATCTGGAGGCCACCCAGACTCACGTCTGGTTCGCCTACTTCGAGCCCTACAGTCGCGGGCGCCACGACTGGCTGATCGATCAAGCCCTGAGCAAGGCCGACACCGAACTGTTGGCAGTGGGCAAAAGCGTCGAAGGCCGGGATATCCAGCTTCTGCGCAAGGGCAGCGGCAAGGAAGGGCAGCGCAAGATCTGGATCATTGCCCAACAGCATCCCGGCGAGCACATGGCCGAATGGTTCATGGAAGGTGTGATCGAGCGCCTGCAACACCGGGATGACCCGGAGCTCAACTCGCTGCTGGCCAAGGCCGATCTGTACCTGGTGCCCAACATGAACCCGGACGGCGCGTTCCACGGCCACCTGCGCACCAACGCCAAGGGCCAGGACCTGAATCGCGCCTGGCAGAACGCCAGCCAGGAACTGAGCCCGGAGGTGCTGTTCGTCCAGCAGCAGATGGAAAAGTACGGCGTCGACCTGTTTCTTGATGTGCACGGCGATGAAGAAATCCCTCACGTCTTCACCGCCGGCTGCGAGGGCAACCCGGGCTACACGCAACGCCTGGCTGGACTCGAAGAGCATTTTCGCAGCCACTTGAAGCGCCAGACCCGAGACTTCCAGACTACCCACGGCTACGCCCGGGACAATCCCGGAGAGGCCAACATGACCCTGGCCTGCAATGCCGTCGGGGAGAAATACGACTGCCTGGCGCTGACCCTGGAGATGCCTTTCAAGGACCACGACGATAACCCCAACCCCGTCACCGGCTGGTCCGGCAAGCGCTCCATGCAGCTGGGCAAGGATGTCATGAGCACCCTCGCCGACCTAGTGGACCACCTGCGCTGAACCCGACTGACGGCTGCGCGAGCCTGTGCGCAGTCGTCACTCATCGGCGCCAGCCGGCACCCGTCGGCAATCCTCCGGCCCCAGCAAGCGCCCATCCGCCGCACGCAGTTCCAGCGCACGTAACGGTTGCCCGGTTTCCCGGTCGACCATTCGCGAATGCGCCTCGCCCTCCTCGTAGAAAAACGCCTCGCCCCATTGACGCAAGCCGATGATCAGGGGAAACAGCCCCTTGCCCTTTGGCGTCAGCACGTACTCCTGGTAGGCACTGCCATCCGAGGCCGGCACCACTTCAAAAACCCCGTGTTCCACCAGGGTGCGCAAACGTGCGGCAAGAATGTTCTTGGCCATGCCGAGGTTGCGCTGGAACTCGCCAAAGCGACGGATGCCGTCAAAGGCATCCCGCACAATCAGCAACGACCACCAATCACCGATGGCGTCCAGTGAGCGGGCCACCGGGCACTCGGCATCTTGCAGGCTGGTGCGTTTAACCATGCTGGGCAGTCTCCGTTCGGGCCACAGAAAAGTGGTTGCAATATAAAACCACGACCTCTACCGTACAACTGGTTTTATAACGAAACCAGATACGGAGCCCGACATGTCACGCGATCCTTCCCCTCCTGCCCCCTCGACTCTTTCACCACGGGTGGTGCTGCTGTTCGCCATCGCCTGTGGCCTGGCGGTGGGCAACGTCTACTACGCCCAGCCGCTTCTGGACGCCATGGCCCGAACCTTCGACCTGCCGCCGGCCACGGTGGGCATCATCATCACCCTGACCCAGGTGGGCTACGGCCTGGGGCTGCTGTTGCTGGTGCCTTTGGGCGACCTGCTCAACCGCCGGCGACTGATCGTCACCCAGACTCTGCTGTCAGTGCTGGCCTTGCTAATGGTGGCCCTGGCCCCCAACAGCGCCTGGCTGCTGTTGGGCATGGCCAGCACCGGCCTGCTGGCGGTGGTGACCCAAACTCTGGTGGCCTATGCCGCGAACCTGGCACCCACAGCCCAGCGTGGACAGGTGGTCGGCATGGTGACCAGCGGCATCGTGGTGGGCATTCTGCTGGCCCGCACCGTGGCCGGAACCATGGCCGATCTGGCCGGCTGGCGTTCGGTCTATCTGTTGTCGGCCGGCTTGACCCTGCTGGTGGCCCTGACCCTGTGGAGAGTGCTGCCCAGAGTTGAACAGCCACCCGCGGTGCAACGCTACGGGCAATTGCTCGGCTCACTGTTGCAACTGTTCAGGGAAGAAAAAGTGCTGCGCGACCGTGCAGTGCTGGCGATGTTGATCTTCGCCGCAGGCACCGTCTTGTGGACCCCGTTGGTGCTGCCTCTGAGCGCCCCGCCGCTGTCGCTGTCTCACACCGAAATCGGCCTGTTTGGCCTGGCCGGGGCCGCCGGCGCCCTGGGCGCAGCACGGGCCGGGCACTGGGCGGATCGCGGCCTGGCACAGTGGACCAGCGGCCTGGCCCTGGCGTTGATGTTGCTGTCCTGGCTGCCCATCGCCTTTACCCAATCGTCCCTGTGGGCACTGCTACTGGGAGTCATCACCTTCGACCTGGGCTTGCAGGCCGTCCACGTCACCAGCCAGAGCCTGATCTACAGCGTGCGCCCGCAAGCCCAGAGCCGCTTGGCCGCCGGTTACATGCTGTTCTACTCCCTGGGCAGCGCCGGCGGCTCGATTGCCGCCACCGCCACCTACGCCTGGGCTGGCTGGATCGGTGTCTGCCTGCTGGGAGCCGCTATCAACAGCCTGGCACTGGTCTATTGGCTGTGGAGCCTGAACCCCGGGAAAGCCCGGGCCGAGGCTCGCTGTGCCATTTGAACGACACAGCAGGTTTGCTCAAGGGGGACTCAACCACGCCCCCGCAGCATGCTCTGCAATACCCCGTCTCGGCGGACCCAGCCATGGAACAGTGCCGCCGCCAGATGCAGCAACACCGTCAGGAACAGCAGATAAGCCAGGTAGCCATGGGCCTTGCGCAAGAGAGCGAACACCTGGGCATTGGCCGGCAGGATCGCCGGCAACTGCAACGAACCGCTCAGCATCACCGGGTCCCCGGCCGCCGAAATCATGGCCCAGCCCAGTACCGGCAAGCCCAGCATCAGGGCGTACAGCAGCACATGTGAGGCTTTGGCCGCCAACACCTGCCAGCCCGGCAAGTCTGCCGGCAGCGGCGGTTGTCGAGTGGAAAAACGCACAAACAGGCGCACCGCCGCCAACAGCAGAATGGCGATGCCCAACGGCTTGTGCAGGTGGATCAGCCACTCATGACGGGCGGACACCGAGGTCACCATGCCGGCACCGATAAACAGCATGGCAATGATCATCAGCGCCATCAGCCAGTGCAGCAGACGCGCCAGCGGGGCGAAGTGTTGAGGTTGGCTATTCATGGACGCGGTTCCTGGGCGGAGGGCAATTGACTGACTTCACTGGTGCGACGCAGGTAGGAACTGGCGTAGGCGGCAGAGCGTGCCGCCAGCAGGGGATCATCGGAGGCCTGGATGCCATTGGGCAGGACCAGCGGGTCGTAATTGATGTCCCGGCACTGGCCACTGTTCTGCGGCTGGGTGCCTTGCAGCACCAGGGTCCCGGCATTGATCACCGGACGCTCTGCGGGCCAGGCCTTGCTGGCGTCATTGGTGGGGTCATCGGGCGCCGCCAGGGTGATCTGCAAACGCCAGCGCAACGGCCCTTGAGCCAGGCGCTGCGTCAGGTCCTGTTCCAGGTAGTCCGCGCCTTGCGGAGCACTGCCCGGGGCTGGCGCCTCACCGGTCTCGGGGACCACGCCCCAACGCACCGCCTGGCGCTGGCCACTGGCATTGACCAGGTAGAAGGCATTGATCCCGTTGTAGCTTTCACTGGCGTAGCTGGCTGAAGGCTTGGCGCTCTTGACCCATTGCAGGAAGGGCTCAGCCTCGGGGTGAGCGGCAAAGAACGCCGGCACCCTGGTCGGGTCCGGCTTGCCCGTGGCCGGATCAGGGGAGCTGGCCTGCTGCAGTTGATAGAACGCCTCGGGAGTGCCCACCGGAAACACCGGCATGCTGTTCATTCCCGTGCGCCACTGCTGGCCGTTGGCCTGGAGGAAACGCAACGCCAGGCTGCGGATCGGCACGCTGCTGTCCGGCGCATAGGGGTTGCCGCTGGGCAAGGCAAAACGCCCCACCACCGGCGTTTGCGCCTCGCTGAACACCTGTGCCGTGGAATAGGCCCGGGCCTCGCCACTGCTCTGGAAGTAACCGATGACACACACGCCCTTGGCGTGGTTGCGGCGAAACCCCGGATGCACGCCGTTATTGGTCTCCAGCACATCCACCAGGGCCTTGGGGGTCAGGCGTTGCGGGTCGAAACTGCCGTGCACGTAGGCCAGCGCCGCGGCAGCGGCGGCCACCACCCAGGCAATGGCCCCCAGGCGCAAGCTCAGGCTGACAGCACTCAAGGGCGGACGATCGGGTGGCGAGGATGGGGCAACCATGGACATCTCCAGTACGCGGGGCCAAAGGGGCAAGGACCTGTCAGACGCAACCCGGTACCGGTTATTCCAGACGCCGATATTTATTTTTCCGCGACTGGAATAACCTGCAGCACGGCGCGTCTTCCTAGTCCCAAGCCTAGTGACTGGCCCAGCACCTGCAGGACTTCATGAACGATTTCGACGAACAGCTACGCCTGCTGCTCCCCCGCCTCAGGCGCTTTGCCCTGTCCCTGACGCGCCAGCCCAGCAGCGCCGACGATCTGGTGCAGTCCTGCCTGGAGCGCGCCTTGTCGAGTCGGGCCCATAAACGCCCCGAAGGCGATTTGCGAGCCTGGCTGTTTTCCATCCTCTACCGGCAGTTTCTTGATGCCCACCGACGCTCCCGGCGTTACGCACGCATGCTCGAATTCTTTACCGGCCGTGACGACGCCCAGCCTTCGGTGGAGCGCACCGTAGTCGCCCAGTCGACCCTGGCAGCCTTCGAGCGCCTGAACGCCGAGCAACGCGCCCTGCTGCTCTGGGTCTCGGTGGAGGGCTTGAGCTACAAGGAAGTGGCAGAGATCCTCCAGGTCCCCGTCGGCACCGTGATGTCGCGCCTGTCCAGGGCCCGCCAGGCGCTGCGCCAACTCAGCGACGGCGAAATCAGCAGCCCCTCTCTACGGATACTCAAATGATCAGCCTGCCCCCCAGCGACAGCGACCTGCACGCCTACGTCGATCACCAACTCAGCGAAGCGGACCGCCGGGTGCTGGACAGTTACCTGGCCAACCATCCGCAGACGGCGGCCCAGGTCCAGGCCTGGCAGCAGGATGCCCAGCACCTGCGGGCCGCCCTCGGTGGCGCCCTGCTGCAAGCGCCCAACCCGGCGCTGGAGCCGACGCTGATCCGTGCGCGCCACCAGCAGCGGGGCTTGCGGCGCCTGGCCAGTGCCGCGGCACTGCTCGTGGCGGTCGGGGTTGGCGGTCTGAGCGGCTGGCAGGCCCGGGAGCTGACCCTGGCCGGCAACAGCGAGCTGCCGATGACCGATGCCCTCCAGGCGTATCGCCTGTTCGCCGAGCAAGGCATCCTGCCGGCGGACTTCAAGGTCCAGGACAACGGCGCCATGCAAGCCTGGCTGGATCGCTACTTCACCCAGGCCAGCCCGCTGCCGGACCTGCACGACGCTGGCTTCAAAGCGGTCAGCGGGCGCCTGCTCAGTACCGAACAAGGGCCGGCGGCAATGGTTCTGTACCAGGATCGCGAGGGGCGCAAAGTCAGCTTCTACATCCGCCCGCCAGGACCGCAAAACACCCTGCTACCCCGTGGCAGCCGCCGTGACGGCCCGTTGCAGGCACAGTACTGGTCCGGCGGGGGCTACAACTACGCCATGGTCGGCCCAGTGGAAATTCCCCTGTAGGCCTTCAGAACCCCACGTCCAGCACCACGTTGTCGATGTAGGTGCCCGCGGGTGGCGTGTTCTGGTCGGTGTAGATCCTGGCGTTGTAGTTGAAGATCTGGCTGCCGGTACCCAGGCCATTGCCCGGGTTCACTTCGGCATCGGTGCTGGAGCGCCGGGCACTGCCGACGCTGCCCCAACGGGTGTTGCCGGCACTTTTGAAAATGTCGTAGGCCAGGTAGTTGCTGCCGGAAATCATCCGCCGTCGCCCTCCTGCGCTCACGGGTTGCTGGCCGTCGCTCAAGCCCACGGTATAGGCACTGCCCTTGGTGCAGGACAGGTTGATGGTCTGCCCGGTGACCGTGGCGAACGCACTGACCACCGGCGCACTGCCAAAACTGATGTTCGGCGCGGTGATCACGCAATCGTTGGACACCGTCATGTTCACCGTAAGGGCCTGGGTGCCGCTGCCGATGTCCCGTCCCAGACAGATCCCCAGCGCGCCGATCCCGGCGCAATAGTTCCAGCTCCAGAAGATGCTCAGGTTCTCGGTGTAGACCCCTGCCGCTACGTTGCTGCCGGTGATGGTCCCCATGTAGATGGGCACGGTCTTGGCCACGGTGGCGCTGCCCAGCAAGCCCAGGAGGTCGATGATCGAGTTGCGCGCGAAGTCGAACTGCACGCCCCGAGTGATCGGATAGCTGGTGCTGTTGTTGGCGTACAGGGTGTAGCCGATGACATCGCCCGTGGGGCCGACCATACCGCTGGTGCTGGAAGTGATGGTGGCGTAGAAGTGGTCGTTGCTGGCCAGCAGGCTCAACAGCGAGCCGGTACAGCTCAAGCCCGCATTGGTGGTGGAAGCCGGCTGCGAAGTGGTACGCACCAGGATCGAGCTGACGGTCCCGAACCCCGCCGGTGCGGTGCTGACGGTGTTACACAGCGCCTGGGCCTGCAGCGTCAGCAGACTCGCCAGCAGCCCCACTATTGTCTGTTGCCATCCCTTGAACCTGTCCACCCTCAGCACTCCCTTGCCTCGTGACGCCACAACTACTGGCAGACCAGCGGGCCGATCAACGGCACCTGCTGCTGTTGCAGATCCATGTCGAACTGCGCACGGCAGTTCTGGCCATCAGCCAGGCTGACTTGCAGGCTGTTGTGTTGCGAAAGATTCTCCAGATACACCAGCCCATCCCAGCCGACCACCGCCCGAGCCCCGCTCTGCTCATGGGTCACGGTGCTGCCCAGGGGCAGTTCCCGTTGCTGGGCGTCCACCAGCACCACGCTGGCGGCGATGATCCGGGTCAGTGGAAACTCCAGCAAATAGCCGCTGCCACGACGCACCGCCACTCGCTGCTCCACATTCGGCGTCTGGACGTTGGCCGGCAGGTTCAACGGATCGATCTCGTACTTGCCCCGGTAATAGGCACTGCTCCAGGGCACCAGCAAGTGTCCGTTCTTGTCGGTCTGCCCCACCAACTGGTTTTCATAGCGCACCGGGATGTCCTGGTAACCATCGGTGCTGACCACCACGAAGGCATCGTCGATCTGGTTGGCGGCGAACACCTGGCGGTCCATCCACACCAGCGAGCCACTGGCATCGGCCCAGCGGGTCTCGGCATCGCGGGTGCCATAGACCCCCGCCTGCAGGCGCACCGACTGCAGGCGCCAGGTGGCATCCGCCTGGCGATAGTCGGCGCCATTGCCCGTGGCATAACCCAGGTTGTAGCCAACCCCGCCCTCCAGGGGCACCGAACGACTGAAATTGACCCGCTGGCGGTTTTCCCCCGTCTTGCTGCGTTCGTTGCTCAGGCTCAGGCTGCCGTGCAAGTCGAAGGGAATCACCAGCTGCGCCTGCATCGCCCACTGGCTGTCGCCGATCTCCCGGTTGGCCGACAGGTAGAAGCTGCTGTTGTGCCACAGCGGCTTGCTCCAGGTCAGGTTCAACAACCGGGTGCGGCTCGAGTCGGCGGCCCGCACATCGAAGTAGCCGGCCCCCAGGCTGCCGTAGCGATCCAGGTTGAGGCTCAGGGTCAGTTGCTCGCTGCGCTGGCTGAGGCTGATGTAGGGGCTGTCGACCACCGTCAGGTCGGCATACTGGTCACGACGTTGCATGCGCTGGTACGCCAGGCTGAAACGCTGGTTGTTGTACTGGTAGCCGAAGCTGAACTGCTGACCGCCGCTGCCGTCAAAACGGCTCTGGCTGAGCGCCGTGTTGAGCACGCCGAAGTTGCCCAGGCGCAGATTGCCGCCCACCCCGCCCAGCGTCAGGGAGTCCGAGGCCTCGGCATGCGCTTCCAGGGTCAGGCTGTCGCTCAGGCCATGGCGCAGGCTGCCGGAGGTGACACCCGGGCCATAGCCAAAATCACGCAGGGTGTAGTCCCGGCGCAGGTTCCCTGCGGCCACCGAGAAATCCGTCAGGCCCTTCTGCAGCAGGCTGCTGGTGACGTAGAACGGCACCGTGGTCGACACTTGCCGCCCCAGGGCGTCCGTGGTCACCACCACCGCCTCCCCCGCCCCGTTGATAAAGGGAATGTTGGTCAGGGTGTAGGGCCCCGGCTGCACCTCGCTGCTGCTGGACTTGTAGCCATTGATGAACAGGTCCAGGGAGGATGGCACCGCCGCTTCACCGGCAAACTGCGGCAAGGGATAGGTCACCAGGTCCGGGCGTACGGCGAAATCCCGAGACAGCTGGACCCCACCCAGACGCACCGAACTGCTCCAGGGCAAGGCGCTGCTCACCACGTCACCCGCCTCATAAGTCAGCAGGCGTTCTTCATCGGAAAAACGCCAGGTGGTGTCATAACGCCGATACCCATTGTTCAACGAGCTGCTGGCAACGCCGGACAAGGTCCGCCGGTACTGCCCGGTATTGGACAAGGTGCCCCAGGTATCGAACAGCCGCACTTCATTCCAGGCCGCCAGGTAGGTGCCGCCTTCATCGGTGTCATTGAGGTACAGATCGTAGTTGAGCAGCGCGCCGAAGCTGCTCAGGGCCGGTGTCCGCGGATAGGCCTGGCGACTGCCGATGAACTGCTCCGGCAGCCAATCCGGCGGCACATCAATCAGCAGGCGCTGGCCCTGACTGTCGTAATCGCTGTGCAGGCCCGGCAGGCTGTCCAGATCGACTTCGCTGCCCAGCCCCTCCGGCAGCTTGATGCCGGTTTCCCGCAGCGTCTGCACCGGCATGAACAATCGTCCGGCACGCTGCTCCACCGCCACCACCTTCCCTGTGTTCATCTGATTGATCACCAGTTCCAGAAACAACTGTGCATCGGCCAGCGACTCCAGGCTGCTGGGCGGTGGCGGCAGCTCGCCAGCTTGGCAAAAAGGCGCCAGCATCAGACCGCACAGGCCAGCCATCAGTCCTTTCCAGCAGCGCAAACAACGAGCAGCGTCCTGGCTCATGGCGGGTTCAAGTCCATCTATGGACATCTCCATCCCAAGGCGGATGCGTCACCGCGCTCACATCCGTCCGTACCTCTTCCTACCGCCACCTGGCAGGCGCTTGCATGACTGCAGTGGATCAGTGCGCAGGCGCCAGACTCTGCACCTGCGGCGCGCCATTGACCCGCAGTTGCAGGGTCGAATCCATTGTCAGGGGGTCCGTCACCGGCCAGCGCATGACTGCCCCGGGCAGCACGTAACCGAGTAAGCCCGGCGCCAGCGGCCGGGTCTGCCCGCCTTGCTTGAACGCCACATCGGTCAGGCGTGCGTGCACTGCCCCCTGGTTACGCAGCTCGAAAAACGTCTTGCCGTCCACCGCCACTTTGCGCCAGCTCAGGTCCGGCACCCCGGCGCCCTTGGGATCGCGAGGGCGGGAAGTGTCTTCCTTGCTCCAGAGCCCGGCGCCATAGGCGAACAACGGCACCGAGTAACGCATCTGGAAGCGGATCGCCGCCGCACTCTTGGCCCCCTCTTCCGGGGTGATGGGCTTGGCCGAAGGAATCTCGTCGATGATGATCCGGTACGCCAGCTCCTGCCCCGGCGGCACCTCACGGGTTCGGGTCAGGCGCACCAGTTGCTTCTGCCCGGGTTCGATCTTCGCCACCGGCGGGCTGCCGATGACGTCACGCTGGTTCTGATACTGGTCGGCAAAACCGCTCTGGCTCCAGGCAAACACCCGGATCTGCAGGTTGGCGGTTTCAGTACCGCGGTTTTCCAGCCACAGTGCACTGGCTTGCTGATCCGCCTCCAGAACCGGATCGATCGGCCAGATCAGCACCGAGCTGGCGGCCTGGACCCTGGGCACGCCGGACAACACGCCGGCCAGTATCAGGTAACCGGTGGCCCAAAGGCCCCGCAAAGGTAAATGCATACTGCTACTCCTTGTCCGCCTGCCGACTGGTTGTCGACTCGCCCCATCACCACGACAGCTGCACCTGCAGCACATCGCTGTAAGTCCCCCCAGGCTGATTGCCCGGCAACTGCACCTGCCCGTAAATCGGCAGGCTGATGTTATTGGCATCGCTGTAAGCCACGGCCACGCTCTGGCCTATGCCCAGGCTCTGGCTGTACGCCGCATCGCGAAACAACTGATAGGCCACCCGGGCACTGCCGCTATTGAGCTGCATATGTCGCCCGCTGCTGTTGTACTGACCGCCGTCCACGGTCATGTTCAGGGCCACTCCCGGTGTGCACTGCAATTGCACGCCCCCGATCAACGCCACTCGCACGGTGCTGGTGGACAACGCCGACTGGCTGCCGAAGGACAGGCTGCCGTAGTTGCTGACACCGCCTACCACCAGACAACCGGCGGTGATGGTGGCACTGACCTGGAAGTTCTGGCTGGTGGCCGCCCAGATCCACGCCGGCCAGGCACTGGCGCAGATCAGGGCAAACAGCGCAAGACCTTGGCTGGCCATGGCATCAGAAGGTCAGCTGCACGGACACCGTATCGGTGTAGGTGCCGGCCGGCAGCCCGGCCTTGCCCACGGCCTGACCATAGAGGTTCACGGTCTGCGCGACCCCGGTGCTCGGCGCCAGGTTGATCACCCCATTGATCGCCACGATCTGCGAGTGGCCGGAGTCGGTGTACAGGTCGTAGGGCACATAGTTGGCCACCCCGTCGTACAACGCCCGGGTGCCACCCGAGGACATACCGTCATTGTTGCCGCCCTGGATGGTCAGGCTGGGTGTGGTGCCGCTGGAGCAGAGAATCGACAGAGCCCCGCCACCGCCCCCCAGCACCTGGCCAGTGGCCGTCGTAAACAGGCTGTTGGTGGTGCCGAAGTTCAAGGCGCCGAAGTTCAGACCGGTGCTGCCGCCCACCCCGTTGACCTGGCAACTGCTGGTGAGGATCAGGGTCGAGCTGATCTGACCGGTGACCGTAGTGGCGGCGTTGGCCGTGGAAACCATGACCAGTCCCAACAAGGGCCAGCCAATCCTGGATACAAGCGCGTGCATGATGTGCGTCCTCTCGTGAGTTACCAATCCAGCGTGATGGTCAGGGTGTCGGTGTAGACCCCTGCCGGAACCGCGCGGGTATTCGCGACCACAGAGCCGAACACCGGAATGGGAATCCGCCTGCCGCTGCTCACTGCGAAATTGCGCTGCTGGCCGATGCTGTAGCTGTCGCTACCGGATGCATCGACAAACAATCGATAGGGAATGGTCTGGCGTCCGTTGCTCAAACGCCGGGTTGTACCGTCGCCGTTGAGGCCGCCATTGATGGTCACGGTGAAACCGGTGACCGAGGGATTGCAGGCCACCTGCAACTGGCCTTCGGCACTGTCGGTGAGGCTGGCCTTGATGGGGTTGACCCAGGTCGGCCCCTGCTGCCCGAAGTCGAGCATGCCCAGGTTGCTGATGGGGTTCGTGGAGGGCGCGCTGCCGCCACTGCTCACCTGACAACTGGCAGTGATCACCAGGCGCGCCTGGATCTGCCCGCTGATCGCCGCCTGGGCATCATCAACCAGCAGACACAGCGAGCCCAGGGCGACGATCGTCCAGGTCCTGCCTTTCATTGCACCCATCCCGGTTCCATCAGGACTCCCACGTGAGCCGTTCAACCTGAACGGCTGTCCCTGCTCTGCCCGGGTCCCCCGTGGCAGCTGTCATACCCCCGACCTCACCAGGTCAGGGTCACCTTCAATACATCGGAATAGCCCCCGGCCTGGGGAATCTCGGCCAGAGGTTCAATGCGCCCGTACAGGGGCAAATCCACAGTGCCGGAGTCCGGCACCCGTCCACTGACCGGGACATTCACCGGCAACGCAATGCGCCGGGCCGAGTCCTGGTAGAGGCGATAAGGAATGGGTTTGCCCAACGCACGGTTGCTGGCCAGGTAACGCACCTCGCCGACACCGCCATGCAGGCCACCGTCGACGCGCATCTGATAAGGGGTATCGGGATTGCACTCCAGACGTGGCAGACGACCACTGACCAATGCCGCAGCCAAAGGCCCCGCCGGATCGTTCAGGCGCGCAGTACTGCCAAAGTCCAAGGTGCCGAGTTGCTCGACACCCGCCTCCCGCTGCTGACCCACCAACTGGCAGCCACGCTGC
Organism: Pseudomonas sp. B21-059; assembly: GCF_026016285.1. Classification (NCBI taxonomy): domain Bacteria; kingdom Pseudomonadati; phylum Pseudomonadota; class Gammaproteobacteria; order Pseudomonadales; family Pseudomonadaceae; genus Pseudomonas; species Pseudomonas sp. B21-059. The sequence goes on from NZ_CP087201.1 coordinate 4,456,877, forward strand.
ACATCGACCCGGACCTGCACCTGCAAATCCGCGGCCCCCGCCGTCGTGCTGAGCAACGCGCTCATGACTGCCAAACCCTTATATCCATTCAAGGCCTCAATCCTTATGAGGAGCATTCGCTGAAATCAGGTTAGCAACCGCGGGCGAAACTGCCAGTTAGCGTATTAATCGACCTGCCCGGTGTGAATGACCGTCTATCGCCGCCATGCCTTTTCGAGATCACTGGCTGTTGGGTTTTCTATTGGTTAAATTGTCGCGCCGCTTTTAAGGTAGGCGGCCTGGAATCATCGGGGTAACCACCATTGGCCGCTTTACCGCCAACACCTGCACAGACTCAATCACCCTGGCGACGCCTGTTCGCCCGAGCCTTGCGCCGCCCGAACGGTGCCGGTGGTGTGATCCATGACTACTTTCGCCACAAGGCCCAGGACCTGGGATACACCCTCAGCCACAGCCAATTGCGGGTCATCGACTGCATGGCCCGGCAGGCCGACGACCTGATGCAACCCCCTGGCAAGGCCCAGAGCCTGTACCTGTACGGCGCCGTCGGCCGGGGCAAGAGCTGGTTGCTGGACGGCTTCTTCCGCGCCTTGCCCATCGCCGAAAAACAGCGCCTGCACTTCCACGACTTCTTCGCCCAGTTGCACCAGGGCATGTTCCGCCATCAGCAGCAGGCCGACGCTCTGGAAGCCACCCTGGATGAACTGCTCAACCAGTGCCGAGTGCTGTGCTTCGATGAGTTCCATGTCCATGACATTGGCGATGCGATGCTGATCACCCGGCTGTTCAAGGCCCTGTTCAACCGCGGCATCACGCTGTTACTGACCTCCAACTACGCCCCCGAGGGCCTGCTGCCCAACCCGCTGTACCACGCCCGCTTCAAGCCGGTGATCGAACTGATCAACGGGCGCATGCAGGTGATGGAGGTGGGAGGCCCCCACGACTACCGGAGCCAGGCCCGCTCCCACGATCAGCAGCTCTTCACCCAGGGTCACTATGTGTGGCCCGGCACCCCGGCCCAGCGCCAGGCCCTGGAACTGCCCGAGCGCCATGCCGCAGCGGCGCAACTGACAGTAGGCGCCCGGCAACTAACCGTGCGCCAGATCCAGCAGCGCAGCATCCGTTTTGAATTCAACGATGTGTGCGAACAGCCCACGGCCGTCATGGACTACCTGGAACTGAGTCGCCACTTCGACACCTGGATCATCGACGAACTGCCGGAGCTGGGAGAATGCTCGATCGCCGCCCAGCAACGCTTCATCAACCTGATCGACGTGCTCTACGACCAGGACAAACGCCTGCTGCTGATCGGCCAGCGCCCGCTGCACGAATGTCTCGGCGGCCACGCCATCGACCTGGCGCGCACCCGCAGCCGCCTCGGGCAACTGCGGGAAATCGGTCCCGGGCCGGCCCATGGCTGAGCCAGCGCACACCTGCATGCACAGGCTGCCGCTGACTTTTTTCCAGCTGCTTGACCTGCACCTGAGCAACTTGACGCTCGAACATCCGTGCCGGTTTGGCCTGCTGGCGTTCTCCCCCGCCGAATTCGCGGCAAAGGGCTACGAACTGATCGGCGAGCCCACGGACTTTCACTTCTACGAAAAGAGCCACTTGACGGATTACCACCAGCGAACGCTGGAGGTGATTTTCAAGTGCTACTTCTTCGGCCAGCAACGGATTGACAGTGGCTTCAACCTGGTGTGCGGCGTCCGCCTTACAACCTTGCTCAAGTACCTCAAAGGTTGGACCAAACCGGGCCACAGCCTGGCCTTTTACTTCTCGCACGACAAGAAAGAAGGCGCAGTGATTCTGGATGACCGGCATGTGATGCGTTTCAACCAATGGAGCGCCAGAGGCGCCTATCTGATTGCCACCCTGGAAAGCGACTTTGACTCAAGCAACCCCTCGGGCAGGATGGCCACCGAGTCAGTCAAAAAGACCTTTGAACACTACAGCCTGGCGTTGATCTTGCGCGACACCAGAAATACCAAGCAACCCGCCGCGTTCCGCAGGCTGGCTAGAGAAATGAATGATGCAATCATTTGATCGCGATGAAATCTATCGACTCATAGCCGCTCTGCTCAAAGCCATTCAAAACGGCGAGCGACCCGCGTTATCGGCATTTGCAGTGAGCCCGGCCATTCATGAGGAAATCATCGAGGAGCTGGAGTACTCGGGGGAGCAGGTTACGAACCTGACGGTCCCGCCTTATCACCTGGCCTTCAAGCCCGACAGCAGCGGCCGAGTTCCTCTGGACGTTTACCCGACAGAGGACGATCCACAATCGAGGCGAGTGGCGTGCCAGCTATGGTCCGCAGGCCAGAGGACGGATCTCACCCTGATGGCCGACTACTCGGAAAAACAGGAGGCAGCAGCCCTGACGTTCAGGCTGTTGGAAACACAGTAACCCTCGGCCCCGTCGGCAAATGGCCTATCCAGCAGCAAAACCCACCGATCTCCTTTATTCTGCTGCCCCTTTTCCTTCTTTCGAGTACTGACGCTGTTCATGGATACCCTTGCTCAACTGCGGGCCGGCCAGCTGGCCGGAATCAAGCGCCTGGACCTGTCCTGTGGACTGACCGAGTTCCCCCGGGAGATCTTCGATCTCGCCGACTCGCTGGAGATCCTCAACCTCAGCGGCAACGCCCTGAGTAGCCTGCCCGACGACCTGCATCGCCTGACCCGCCTGCGCATCCTGTTCTGCTCGGACAACCAGTTCAGTGAAGTACCGGCCTGCCTCGGCCAATGTGCGCAGCTGAGCATGATCGGCTTCAAGGCCAACCGCATCGAACGGGTCCCGGCCGCCGCCCTGCCGCCGCAGTTGCGCTGGCTGATCCTCACCGACAACTGCATCAGTGAACTGCCCGAAGAGCTGGGTAAGCGCCCGCTGTTGCAAAAGCTCATGCTGGCCGGCAACCGCCTGACCACCCTGCCCCAGAGCCTGGGCCAGTGCCACAACCTGGAGCTGCTGCGGATCGCCGCCAACCGCCTGACCGAGCTGCCGCCGTTCCTCCTGGCCCTGCCACGCCTGACCTGGCTGGCCTACGCCGGCAATCCGCTGGAGTCGGAAGCCGACGCCACGGCGCTGGCATCCACGCCAAGCATTCCCTGGAGCGAACTGACCCTGGAGCAGCGCCTGGGCGAAGGCGCCTCGGGAGTGATTCACCAGGCCCAGTGGCAACCCGCCGGGCAGCCGCCGCGCGCGGTGGCGGTCAAGCTGTACAAGGGCGAGATGACCAGCGACGGCTCGCCGCTGCATGAAATGAACGCCTGTATCAGTGCCGGGTTGCATCCGAACCTGATCCGGGTCGAGGGCCGCATTGTCGAGCATCCCCAGGGCCAGAACGGACTGGTGATGCAACTGATCGCCCCCAGCTACCGCAACCTTGCGGCGCTGCCGAGCCTGGATTCCTGCTCCCGGGATATCTACCCGGATAACGCGCACTACCGTGCCGGCGTGATTCTGCGAATCGCCCGCGGCATCGCTTCGGTGGGCGCCCACCTGCATGCCCAGGGCATTACCCACGGCGACCTCTACGGCCACAACACCCTGTGGAATGAACAAGGCGACTGCCTGCTGGGGGATTTTGGCGCGGCGTCCTTCCATGCCAAGGACGACACCCCAGAGAGCCGGGCGCTGCAACGCCTGGAAGTGCGGGCCTTCGGTATCTTGCTGGAAGAATTGCTGGAGCGCGGGGATGGCTCGCTGAGCCTGGAACAGCGGCAGAAACTGGCGGCGCTGGTGCAGCGCTGCTGTCGGCCAGAGGTGCTGGCACGACCGGACTTTGCCCAGGTCTGTGAGGAATTGGCGGGGCTTTAAAACAGCTTCGCCGGCCAGCCGGCTCCTACAGAGGTATGCAGGAGCCGGCTGGCCGGCGAATGACGGTCTTAACCCGCCAGGCCGACGAACATGTCCTGCACGTCGTCATGGTTGTCCAGGCCTTCGAGGAAGGCCTCGACTTCAGCCATCTGCTCATCGCTCAGGCCGCTCACCGGGTTCTTCGGCTGATAGCCCAGCTTGGCCGACAACACGGTGAAACCTTGCTCGGGCAATGCCTTTTGTACGGCATCCAGGTCCGCAGGCTCGGTCAGGAACAGGGTCGCGCCCTCTTCGCCCGGCTCGAAATCCTGGGCTCCGGCTTCGATGGCGGCCAGTTCCGGATCGGCGTCCGGGCTGTCCGGCGAGGCTTCGATCATGCCCACGTGGTTGAAGTCCCAGGACACCGAGCCCGAAGCGCCCAGTTGGCCCTTGCGGAAGGCCACACGGATTTCCGCCACGGTGCGGTTGATGTTATCGGTCACGCATTCAACGATCAGCGGCACCTGGTGCGGGGCAAAACCTTCGTAGGTCACGCGGTGGTACTGCACGGTCTCGCCCAGTTGGCCCGAACCTTTCTTGATGGCGCGCTCAAGGGTCTCGCGGGGCATCGAAGCCTTTTTCGCCTGCTCCACCACCAGCCGCAGGTGGGCGTTGGTGGCGACGTCAGCGCCGTTACGTGCGGCAATGGTGATCTCTTTCACCAGCTTGCCGAAAATCTTGCCCTTGGCGTTGGCTGCCGCTTCTTTGTGTTTAACCTTCCACTGTGCGCCCATTACTCACTCTCTTGATCTATGGCGTCGAGTTGGATTTGGCCGACGCGATGGGCAAGTTTATACGTCCTCAGGGCCCTGATCGACCAAAAAGTCAGCGACCGGCCCTACCCCGCCAGGCTTCAGCCCTTGTCGGCCTTGCCGGCGGCCGCGGCGAAACGCGCCAGACGCACATCCAGATGCCGCGGCCGACGCCCATGATCCTCGGCACGCTCCTTGCGGCGAATGGCGTTGCGCACCATGAGCGAGCCCAGGTAGCGGATCGGCTCCGGGGGGAAGTAACCCAAGGGACCGTTGACCAGGGGCGAACGGGTCCAGGGATTGTCCAGGCCCTGGACCAGGGAAGCGAGGATCTGCCCTCCCATATGACAGGGGCCCACGCCGCTGCCGGAATAGCCGAACCCATAGAAGAGATTGCCAGCGCGGCTCATCTGACCGAAGAACGGCAACCCGGTGACCGAGCGATCCGACGGACCGTTCCAGGTCGCAGCCACCGGCACCTCGGCAAAGGCCGGGAAGAACTGCCCCAGGCTCTTGTGCAGCAACCCGGCATAGGGCGACGGCTGGTCGAACACCGGCAGCATGCGCCCACCGTAGGCAAAGGTGTTGCCGCCCTTGCCGAGCATGATCCGGCCGTCCGGGGTGTTGTGGTAGTAGTGCACGAAGATCCGCGAATCCAGCACCGTCACCCCGCTGGTCAAGCCGATCTGCTGCAGCAACTGCGGACGCGGCTCGGTGATCAGCATGTCACTGGAAACAATCGCCACACTGCGTTCGAACTGCGGGAAGGCCCGGGCCATCCAGGCGTTCATCGCCAACACCACGCGCTGGGCACGGATCTGTCCCAAAGGGGTGCGCAACAGCGCCGGGCGCCCTTCTTCCAATCCGGTCATGGCGCTGTGCTCATGGATTCTGACCCCCAATTGCAAGGCCACCCGACGCAAGCCACGCACCAGCAACCCCGGCTGCACACTGGCGGCGGCCGGCGAGTACCAGCCTTCCAGGTGCTGGCTGGAACCGGCCATGCGCTGCACATCGGCCAAGGGACGCTTCTCGAAGGAATTGATGCCCCGGCGTTCCAGGGCCGCGATCACCCCGTCGGTGGAGCCGACCTGGGCCTGGTTGGTGGCGGTGTACAAGGTACCGTCGAGGCGATAGTGAGCCTCCACTCCATAACGCTCGCAGAATGCGCCGATGGCATGGATGCTGCGCTCCGACTCCTTGACCAGGCGCACCGCCTCCTCGATGCCGAACAGACGCTCCAGGGTGAAGTACTTGGCCGACCAGGACAGCGCACAGCCGCCATTGCGCCCACTGGCACCGGCGCCGCAGATATCCGCCTCGATCAGCAGCACATCCAGCCCGGGGTTCTGCTCCTTGAGCATGATGGCTGTCCACAAACCGGTGTAGCCGCCGCCGACAATGGCCACCTCGCAGGTGGTATCGCCTTGCAGAGGCGGACAGGGGTCCAGGGTTTCCTGTTGCAGGGCCTGTTCCAACCAGAAAGGTCGCATGGGTAAGTCTCCAGGAAAAAAAACGGCAAGTGGATGCGCTGGCAAGCCAGCGCCTACAACACTTCGTAGGAGCCGGCTTGCCGGCGAAGAGGCAGAAAAGTCAGGAACGCAACGGCTTGATCAACAACGGTCCATTGGGAACGAGCCCGCGCACCGGCTCGCCCCCATGGGGTCGGCTGTTCCAGAACGGCATGAGCAACAGCGCCGAGACCAGGGCACACCCGGCAAACACGATGAACACCGTCACCGTGTCGAAATAGCCCGGCAACAAGCCCCCCAGTACCGCCCCCACCGAGCCACAGCCATTGACGAAGCCTGCCGCCGTGGCCCCGGCCTTGGCCGAACCGAAATCAATGGCCGCCGCGCCGCTGATCATCGAGTCCGGCCCGTACAGGGTCAGCCCCATGAAAAACAGCAGCAGCATCACCAGCAGCACGCTGCCGGTGTGCAGCGCCCCCATGAACAGCGCCAGGGACACCGTCAGCGCCAAGAGGCTGAGGACACAGGCCGGCATGCGCCGGGCACCGAACAGCTTGTCCGAGGCCAGGCCGATCATGATCGGCCCCAGCAGCCCGGCCAGCTCGAAGGTGGTGGGCACGATCGCCGCCCCCACCTTGCCCACCGACGGCATCTGCTCATAAACGATCACCGGTCCCCACAGCAGAATCGCGTAGCGCGCCGGTTTGAGCAGGAAGTACGACAGGCCGAGAACCAGCACCGTGCGATTGCGCAGGATCTCCCGCAACGGCTCCCAGACACTCAGGCGGCGCTCGGCGGCCTCCTCCTCGGCACTCTGTGGCGCCAATGGCTCCACCGCCGGCAAACCCACATCCTGCGGGGTGTTGCGCTGGAAGATAAAAAACAGCACCGCCGTCAGCCCCACCACCACGGCACTGGAGATGAACGCCGCATGCCAGGTGCCGATCAGGGTATAGGCCCACCAGCCGGCAAAGGGCGACGCCACCAGCCCGCCAAAGGCGTAGCAGGAACTCCATAGCCCCAGGACCCGGCCACGCTCCCGGGCAGGAAAGAAACTGCCCATGTTCTTGCACAGCCCGGACCAGCCGGTGGACTGCGCCAGCCCCTGGATCAGCATGCACGTGGCGAACACCGGCAAGGTGGCGAAGCTGCCCATGACCAGGGCCGCGGCCGCGGAGATCAGCAGGCCGCCCAGCACTACCACCCGCGGGCCGAAACGGTCGGCGAAGATTCCCCAGGTGAACTGGCCCACGGCGTAGGCCGCCAGGTAGATGGCGTCGAGGTTGGCCATGGCCATCTTGTCGAGAGTGAAGTCGGGATCGTCGGCGATCCCCAGTTTGGCGACGGAAAAGGCTTTGCGGGTGAAGTAGAACGCCGCGTAGGCGATCCAGGTGATGGCGAAAATCTGCACGCGCCAACGTTTGATGGTGCCGTTGTGCTTATTCATTGTGGTTCTGACCTCAGGGTGAGTGTGCCGGCAGAATGAGGAGCAAACGCCTGTGTTTTTTATTGTTGAGCACTGCAGCAGAGCCCTTGAGGCAGGCACTGCTGGTCAGATGAGTCCTGTTGCTTTCCCTGTTTCGGGACTTGGGGGTGCACGCACAGGCATCAGGGCCGGGTACGGGTCGACTGACGGGTCACCCGGCCTTGAAAGATGGAAGCAATTACCAACTAATAAGTGAAATCGATTTATCGTATTTCAAATATAAGTCCAGCTTGTAAGAGGATCTGCCCATGTCGGTTTCCCACGCACAGTTGAAGGCCTTTCATGCGGTGGCCGTGCACGGCAACTTCACCAAGGCCGCCGAACGCCTGTTCCTCACCCAGCCGGCGATTTCCGATCAGGTGCGCAAGCTCGAAGAGCGCTTCGGCGTCATCCTGTTCCATCGCAACAAACGCTCGGTACGCCTCACGGATCTGGGAGAACGCCTGCTGGCCATCACCCAGCGCCTGTTCGTGGTGGAGGCCGAAGTCAAGGAACTGCTGCAGGACTCCCAAGCCTTGCAGACCGGCAGCCTGGTACTGGCGGTGGATGCCCCGGTGCATGTGCTGCCGCAGATCGCCCGGTTCTGCGAGCTGTACCCCGGGATCAATGTGAAGATCGAGACCGGCAACACCGACGAATCCCTGCTGCGCCTGTTCAACTACCAGGCCGACCTGGCCCTGCTGGGACGCGAGGTGGACGACGAGCGCCTGCTGTCCTTGACCCTGCGCAACGACCCGATGGTGGCCTTTGTCTCGCGCAATCATCCCTGGGCCGATCGCCAGTCCATCTGCCTGGCCGACCTGGATGACACGCCCCTGGTGCTGCGGGAAGTCGGCTCGGTAACCCGGCAGACCCTGGAAGAGGAAATGAATCGGGCCGGCCTGCGGATTCGCCCAACCATCCAGGTGGAAGGCCGGGAAGCGGCGCGGGAGGCGGTAGTGGTGGGGATTGGCGTGGGGGTGGTCTCGGCGGCGGAGTTCGGCGCCGACTCCCGGGTCTGCGCCCTGCCGATCATCGACTGTCAGCGGCGCATGACCGAAACCCTGGTGTGCCTGCGCGAGCAGAGTTCACGGCGGATCGTCGCGACCTTTCTCGATCTGGTACGCGAAAGCCTGGCCTCCCCCACCGCCCCGTAGGCGCCGGCTTGCCGGCGAAAGCGATCTCCAGGCACCACTACCGTAGGAGCCGGCTTGCCGGCGAAGGCGATCTCCCAGGCACCGCTACCGTAGGAGTCTGGCTTGCCGGCGAAGGCGATCCCTGGGGCCTCTTCGCTGGCAAGCCAGCTCCTACGGGGCGGTCAAGGAGCCAGGGCGAAAAACGCCTGGATCAAGCGCAGGTCACGGCGCCGTTCCATGCAACCGAGCATGTGCCGGTTGATCAGGCCAGCACCACGTATCGGCACCGTGCACACCCGCGGGTCGTGCCCCACTTCCACTGAACTGACGATCCCGACCCCCAACTGCGCCGCCACCGCTTCGGTCACCGCCTCGCGGCTGTCCAGTTCCAGCAGCACGCGGGGCTGGACCCTGGCCAGCACGCAAGCCTCATCAAAGGTGCGCCGGGTGATGGAACTGGGTTCGCGCAGCACCATGATCACCTGATCCAGTTGTTCGATGGCAATGCCTTCGGGCAGCTCCAGCCAGGGATGCCCCTGGGGCACCAGGGCACACATCCGCGACTCACCCAGGCTTTGCAGGTGCAGGCCCTTGCGCGGCTCGACTTCGGTCAGCACCGCCACGTCGGCGTGTTCCGACAGCAGCGCCGCCAGGGTTTCCTGGGCATTGCCCAGGCGCAGGTTGACCGTCACCCCCGGATACTTCGCCCGCAGGCTGGCCAGCATCGGCATCACCATGTGCGGGCCGTCCGCCGCCACTTCCAGGCGCCCGGTCAGCAATTGCCGGTTGGCCTCGAGCATGGCCTGGGCCTCTTCGGCCAGGCCGAACATGGCCCGGGTGATGGCCGCCAGCTTGATGCCTTCCTCGGTCAGTTCCACCCGGCGCGCAGTGCGCCGCAGCAGGGTGATCTGGTAATGCTCTTCCAGGGCCTTGATATGCCCGGTCACCGCCGGCTGGCTGATAAACAGCCGCCCAGCGGCCCGGGTGAAGCTGCCTTCACGGGCCACGGCGTCGAATGCGCGGAGTTGAAACAGGTTCATAGCTATCGGCCTCACTGATGGCTGGCATAACAACAAACAATTTGATTGATGACAAGGCAAACTGCAATTTAGTCCCCGTAGCTTCATCCCATCACTTTCGAGGACACAGCATGAGCATCGCCGAGCCAATCCTGCTTACCCCCGGGCCCCTGACCACATCCGCCCGCACCCGCCAGGCGATGCTGGTGGACTGGGGTTCATGGGATGACCGCTTCAACCAACTGACAGCCAGCCTGTGCCAGCAACTGCTGGCCATCGTCAACGGCGCCGACAGCCACCACTGCGTCCCCCTGCAAGGCAGCGGCACCTTTGCCGTGGAAGCCGCCATCGGCACCCTGGTGCCCCGCAACGGCAAGGTCCTGGTGCTGATCAACGGTGCCTACGGCAAGCGCCTGGCGAAAATCTGCGAAGTGCTCGGCCGCGACTTCAGCACCTTTGAAACCGCCGAGGACGAACCCACCACCGCCGCCGACGTCGAGCGCCTGCTCCAGGCCGACCACCGCATCAGCCACGTGGCCCTGATCCACTGCGAAACCAGCACCGGCATCCTCAACCCGCTGCCGGAGATCGCCCAGGTGGTGGCCCGCCACGGCAAACGCCTGATCATCGACGCCATGAGCTCCTTTGGCGCCCTGCCCATCGATGCCCGGGAAATCCCCTTCGAGGCGCTGATCGCCGCCTCCGGCAAATGCCTGGAAGGCGTGCCCGGCATGGGTTTTGTCTTCACCCGCAAGGAGTCCCTGGCCCAGGCGGCGGGCAACGCCCATTCCCTGGCCATGGACTTGCACGACCAGCACAGCTACATGGCCAAGACCGGCCAGTGGCGCTTCACCCCACCGACCCACGTGGTCGCTGCGTTACATGAAGCCCTGCTGCAGTACAACGAGGAAGGCGGCCTGCCGGCACGCCATGCGCGCTACGCCGACAACTGTCGGACACTGCTGGAAGGCATGGGGAACTTGGGCTTGCGCAGCTTTCTGCCGGAAGCAATCCAGGCGCCGATCATCGTCACCTTCCATGCCCCGCAAGACCCGCGTTACCAGTTCAAGGATTTCTATGAACGGGTCAAGGCCAAGGGCTACATCCTCTACCCGGGCAAGCTGACCCAAGTCGAAACCTTCCGCGTGGGCTGCATCGGTCACGTCGACCGCCGCGGCATGCAGGCCGCCGTCGCCGCCATCGCCGAGGTACTGCAGGAAATGGAAGTCGAGAACATCTGACTCCCCGCCGTGCCTGCAGGAGCGAGCTTGCTCGCGAAACAGGCGATGCGATCCCGAACCTTTTTTCGCGAGCAAGCTCGCTCCCACACAGGCATTGAAACCATGAACTACAGCAACCCTTCTCAGCTGCAAGCGGCGATCCTCGACTGGGCCGGCACCGTGGTGGACTTCGGCTCCTTCGCTCCGACGCAGATCTTTGTCGAAGCCTTTGCCGAATTCGATGTGCAGGTGTCTATCGAAGAAGCCCGCGGCCCCATGGGCATGGGTAAGTGGGACCATATCCGCACCCTGTGCGACCTGCCGGAGGTGGCCGAGCGCTACCGCAAAGTCTTCGGCCGTACGCCCACCGATGCCGACGTCACAGCCATCTACGAGCGCTTCATGCCATTGCAGATCGAGAAAATCGCCGAGCACTCGGCACTGATTCCTGGCGCCCTGGAAGTGATTGCCAAGCTGCGCGAGCAAGGCATCAAGATCGGCTCCTGCTCCGGCTACCCCAAGCAGGTGATGGACAAGGTGGTGGCCCTGGCCGCCAGCAACGGCTACGTCGCCGACCATGTAGTGGCCACCGACGAAGTGCCCAACGGTCGCCCCTGGCCGGCCCAGGCCCTGGCCAATGTGATCGCCCTGGGCATCGATGATGTTGCCGCCTGCGTGAAGATCGACGACACCGTGCCAGGGATTCTCGAAGGCCGGCGCGCCGGCATGTGGACCGTGGCCCTGATCTGCTCGGGCAACGCCCTGGGCCTGAGCTATGACGGCTTCCGTGCCCTGGCCAGCGACACCCTGGCCAGCGAGCGCAAGCGCATCCATAAACTGTTCGAGGCTTCGCGCCCGCACTACATGATCGACACCATTGCCGATCTGCCTCAGGTCATCGCCGACATCAACCAGCGCCTGGCCCGAGGAGAGATGCCCCAGAGCCACTGATCAGGCCCCAGCTCCACAACTAAACGGCGGCGCTCCTGGCACCGCCGTTTTTTTATCGGGCATTGCCCCGCCAGGGCCCTGGCAAGGGCGATAAAAGCCCCTGTCGACTCAGGCAAACCCTCGGATAGCGGATTACAGTTACAGCACTCCGTCATGCAAGAACGGAGGCTTCAGACCTGATGACCGAGGATGTCCCGTATGCTCTGGAAAAACACTGAGTCTCGCTACAGCAGCATGACGATCACCCTGCACTGGTTGATGCTGGTGCTCTTGGCGGTGGTTTACGCCTGTATCGAATTTCGCGGCATCTTTCCCAAGGGCAGCGGCGCTCGCACGCTGATTGTCGAAGCCCACTTCATGCTCGGCCTGACGGTGTTCGTTCTGGTCTGGCTGCGGCTGTTCGCGCGCACCCAGGGCGTAGCACCGAAGATCGTGCCCAACCCGCCGCAGTGGCAAAGGCTGCTGGCGACGCTCATGCACTGGGCGCTCTACCTGTTCATGATCGCCATGCCGCTGCTCGGTTGGCTGACCACCAGCGCCAAGGGGCATCAAGTGATGTTCTACGGTTTCGATCTGCCGCTGCTGGTGGCAGAGGACAAAAACCTGGCCAAACAACTCCAGGGCTGGCACGAACTGCTGGGTACCTTCGGCTACTGGCTGATCGGACTGCATGCCCTGGCCGGGCTCTATCACCACTACGTGATGCGCGATAACACCCTGCAACGCATGTGGCGCAAAGCGGATCAGGCCTGATCGGCGAATCCACGGCGGCCTTGCAAGCCGCCGGTATGCACGAAGATCAACCGGCTACCCGCGGCAAAGCGCCCGGCCAGGACCTGCGCCTGCAAGGCCAGCAGGGCCTTGCCGGTGTACAGCGGTTCCAATGGCAAGCCGCTGTATCGCTCACTCAGTTGGATGAACTCCCGCAACTCTGCGTCGACCTTGGCAAAACCGCCACGACTGCTGTCCAGCAGCTCATAACGGCCACTGTTCAGCCCGGCCTCCTGCAAAATATCCGCAACCTGCTGCGCCACCCCGTGATCCGCAGGCACCGCCAGTGCGCCATACACCGGGTGCGCGCCAGCCTCCGCCAGCACCAGCCCGGCCAGGGTGGTGCCAGTACCGACGGCCAGCCACCAACCGTGATAGTCGCTCCAGCCCAAGGCCGGTAACTGTTGCTGCACCTGTTGTAGCAACGGCCGGCAGCCTGAAGCCCCCGCCAGGCCACCGCCCCCTTCGGGCACCGGATACAGCTCGGGGTACTGCGCCTGCCAAGGCGCCCAGAAACCGGGGGCATGGCGCTCCCGGTAACCGGCGTAACCCAGCCAGTGCACCTGCATGCCGAAACGCTGCAGGTCGCGCACGGTCGGGGTGTCTTGTGGATGGCCGCGCAACAGCCCGACCGTGGGGAAGGCAAAACGCCGACCGGCAGCGGCCAGGGCGTGCAAATGATTGGAATGGGCACCGCCCAGGCTGATGATGCCGGCGGCACCACACTGGCGTGCGGTTGCCAGGTGTCCGGTCAGCTTGAACCACTTGTTGCCGCTGATCAGCGGATCGATCAGGTCCAGGCGCAGCACCGCCACCTCGACCCCGGCTTGAGACAGCCAGTCCAGGTCCAGCCGTTGCAGCGGTGCCTGGGGCAGCCAATCGAAGGAATCGGGAAAGGACATCGGCGTCAGGTTCAACATGCAAAGAGGCGCAGTCTACCAGTGCGCCTCTTTGCCCGCTGCGTGTCGCTGACGCCGTTACAGCTGTGCCGCCAGGCGCGAGCCCTGATTGATGGCACGCTTGGCGTCGAGCTCCGCGGCCACATCGGCGCCGCCGATCAAGTGCACATTCTGCCCGGCGGCCAGCAGGCCGTCCTGCAGCTCACGCAGCGGGTCCTGACCGGCGCAGATGACGATGTTGTCGACCGGCAGCACCTGGGGTTCTCCTGCCTCGCCAATGCGGATATGCAGACCGGCGTCGTCGATCTTCAGGTACTCGACGCTGTTGAGCATCTGTACCTGCTTGTTCTTCAACCCGGTGCGGTGAATCCAGCCGGTGGTCTTGCCCAGGCCGTCGCCGACCTTGGTTTTCTTGCGCTGCAGCAGGAACACTTGGCGGGCCGGTGCATGGGGCTCAGCCTTGATTCCCGCTACGCCACCACGGGCTTCGAGCTGGGTATCGATGCCCCATTCCTTCCAGAACGCTTCACGGTCCTGGCTGGTGGCCACGCCCTGGTGCACCAGGAACTCGGAAACGTCGAAGCCAATGCCACCGGCACCGATCACTGCCACGCTCTTGCCGACCGGCTTGCGCTCGAGCAGCACGTCCAGGTAGCTCAGGACCTTGGAATGCTCCACCCCGGGAATCGCCGGCACACGCGGGGCGATACCGGTGGCCAGGATGATTTCGTCAAAACCGCCGGCCACCAGTTGCTCCACATCCACCCGAGTGTTCAGGCACAGCTCGACATGACTGGTCTGCAGCTTGCGCTTGAAGTAACGCAGGGTTTCATAGAACTCCTCCTTGCCCGGCACCCGCTTGGCGATGTTGAACTGGCCACCGATCTCGCTGGCGGAGTCGAACAGGGTCACCTGATGGCCACGTTCAGCGGCCACGGTCGCGGCGGACAGGCCTGCCGGGCCGGCCCCCACTACGGCAATCTTCTTGATCTGCGTGACCGGCAGGTAGTTCAGCTCGGTCTCGTGGCAGGCACGGGGGTTGACCAGGCAACTGGTGAGCTTGCCGCCGAAGGTATGGTCCAGGCACGCCTGGTTACAGCCGATGCAGGTGTTGATCTCGTCGGCGCGACCGGCGGCGGCTTTATTGACGAAGTCTGGATCGGCGAGGAACGGCCGAGCCATGGAAACCATGTCGGCATCGCCCTCGGCGAGGATCTGCTCGGCGATTTCCGGGGTGTTGATGCGGTTGGTGGTGATCAGCGGAATGCTCACCGAACCGCGCAGCTTGGCCGTGACTTTGCTGAATGCGGCGCGAGGCACCTTGGTGGCGATGGTGGGAATTCGCGCTTCGTGCCAGCCGATCCCGGTATTGATGAGGGTGGCGCCGGCCTGTTCGATGGCCTGGGCCAGTTGCACGATTTCTTCCCAGGTGCTGCCGCCTTCCACCAGGTCGAGCATCGACAGGCGGAAGATGATGATGAAGTTCGGACCGACCGCCTCACGCACCCGGCGAACGATTTCCACCGGCAGGCGCATGCGGTTTTCGTAGCTGCCACCCCAGCGGTCGGTACGGTGGTTGGTGTGGGCCGCCAGGAACTGGTTAATGAAATAACCTTCCGAGCCCATGATTTCGACGCCGTCGTACTCGGCTTTCTGGGCCAGGGTCGAGCAGGTGACGAAGTCGCGGATCTGCTTCTCGATGCCTTCCTCGTCCAGCTCCTTGGGCTTGAACGGGTTGATCGGCGCCTGGATCGCGCTGGGGGCGACCTGCTTGGGGCTGTAGGCATAACGCCCGGCGTGGAGAATCTGCATGCAGATCTTGCCACCCGCCTCGTGCACCGCACGAGTGACGATCTGGTGCTTGAGGGCCTCTTCCTCGGTGGTCAGCTTGGCGGCGCCGGAATACACCCCGCCCTCGTCGTTGGGACCGATACCGCCGGTGACCATCAGGCCCACACCGCCGCGGGCACGCTCGGCAAAATACGCCGCCATGCGCTCGAAACCGCCGGGCTTCTCTTCCAGACCGGTGTGCATGGACCCCATCAGGGTACGGTTGCGCAGGGTGGTGAACCCCAGGTCGAGGGGGGCCAGCAAGTGCGGGTAAGGTGCGGCAGCCATGGTGTCACTCCAGATCGGGCAATCACGGAAAGTGTGGAAGCTCTGCGTCTTCCATCGGTAGTGCTCCACAGACTAAGAGCACAGTACCCGGTGCTCAATGACCGTAACTGACAACTTATTGATCCAAACGCACAGCGCCCCTTGGCAAGCGTCGGCCCGGGCCCTACCCTAGTCGACGACTCCTGCACACGGCCGCTGACTGTTTCCCCATGCGCAAACTTCTCTACATCATCCTCACTCTGGCCCTGCTTGCAGCCGCCACCCGCTACGCAATCTGGACTCGCGACCGTCCAGAGGCGCACTACCTGTCGGACCTGCGCATCCAGCTCGCGGTAGATCAAGGCGTGCCAGCCGATCATGGCAACCTGCTGGCGATTCAGCCTGAGCTGTTCCCCACCGACTACCAGAACATCGAACGCCTGCATCGCAAGCTGGCGGCCTACTTGCAGCAAGCCACTGACAAAGGCCTGGTCAACGCCAAGACCATCGTCGTGCTACCGGAGCATATCGGCACCTGGCTGATGGTCAGTGGTGAAAAGAACGAGCTGTACCAGGCCGCCTCCTTGAAAGAAGCGATGAACTGGCTGGCCGTGAGCAACCCCTTGCCGTTTCTCAAGGCGCTGATCAGCGCCAGGGGCGACAGTCGCCTGGACGATGCGTATCTGCGCATGAAGGCGAAGAAAATGGCCAAGGACTATCAGTGGCTGTTCGGCGGCCTGGCCAAGGAGTTCCAGGTGACCCTGGTGGCCGGCACCATCATTCTGCCGGAGCCCAGTGTCAGTCAGGGCACCCTGCAGATTGGCAGCGGCGCCCTGTACAACAGCAGCCTGGTGTTCGGCAGCGATGGCCTGCCCATGGGCCAGCCCCAGCGGCAGATCTATCCGACCTATGCCAAAAGCGGCTACCTGAAGGGCGATACCGATACAGCGCTACGGGTGATCGATACCCCCGCCGGACGGCTCGGCGTACTGATCGGCAGCGACAGCTGGTACCCGGAAAACTATCGCAAGCTCAATGAGCAGAGCACTCAATTGGTGGCGGTTCCGGCCTTTGTCATGGGCCGCGACGGCTGGGACAAACCCTGGCGCGGTTACAAGAGCATCGCCACCCCCAGTGAAGTCAGCCTCAAGCCCGAGGAAGCCAGCGAAGGCGAGGCCTGGCATCGCCTGACCCTCACTGCCCGCCCGCCCAGCAGCCTGGCCAGTGCCGGGGTCAGCGTGTTCCTGCGTGGCCAGTTCTGGGACCAGCGCAGCAGCGGCCAGAGCTTTATCAACAGCAATGGCCAGACCTTTGCCGACGAGGGCACCCAGGGTGCTCGCTTGCTGAACATCTGGTTGTAGTCGATGAAGACGCCGCCGATGCGCCTGGGAGACCTCTCGGTGGGGTTCGTCCACAGCCTGGTGGACGCGGTACGCAGTCATGGGCTGGACCCGACACCGTTGCTGGAACAATACGCACTGGACGCCGCCAGGCTGGGGGAAGCCGGAGCACGCTTGTCGATCCCCCGCTACATGCGCCTGGGCCACGGGGCGATCCAGCTGACCGGTGACCCGGCACTGGGTCTGCGCATGGGCCGCCTGAGTCGCCTGAGCCAGATGGGCCTTGCTGGGGTGACTGCCGCGCAAGCCCCTACCGTGCGCGAAGCGGCTCGCTGCCTGACCCGTTTCGAGGCCTTGTACGGCTCCAACTATCGCGGCCAGTCGAGCTTTCACGAAGACGCCAACGGTGCCTGGCTGCGCTTTTACTCCATCAGCCCCTACAACGCCTACAACCGTTTCGTCGTGGACTCGATCATGTCCGGCTGGCTTCAGCAGCTGTCGAGCCTTTGCGGCCAGGCCATTCATGCCGAGCAGATCGACATCGAGTTCGAGCGCCCGGACTATCACGACGCCTATGCCCTGCTCGGCCCAACGCCCATCCAGTTCGGTGCTGAACAGAACCAGCTGCGCTTGAGCCAGGCCAACCTGGCCCTGCGCAATCCGGAGCATTGCCCCAGCACCTGGCGGCATCTGGTGCAGCTATGTGAAAGAGAACTGGAACAGTTGACCCGGACCCGCAGCCTGCGCGAACGCATCATTCAGCTGTTGGGCCCTCTGCTCAACGGTGGCCGTGAGCCGGACCTGGAAGAAGTGGCGATGCGCCTGAAGCTGCCGACCTGGACCCTGCGGCGCAAGCTGGCGGAAGAAGGGACGCAGTTTCGAGCGATTCTCAACGACACTCGCCGCGACCTGGCCATGACCTATATCCGCGATACCGAACTGGCATTCGGCGAGATCGCCTATCTGTTGGGCTTTGCCTCAGCCGAGGCATTTCAACGGGCTTTCAAGCGTTGGAACGGGCAGACCCCGGGGGAATTCCGGCGCAGCCACCGACAATTCGGCTAAAAAAAAACGCCACCGGCGTTACAGCTCGGTGGCGTCTTCTGCTGGTTCCAGGGGATCGAGCTCGAAAGCTTGATACTCCAGCAGTTCCTCTTGGTATTCGTCCATGGCGGACTCCTTTTCCGTTGATTGAATAACCCTGTGCCTAATGACTGTCGGGACCAGCATAAAGTGCCGGGATGACAGAAAAAATACTACCCCTCCGGTCAAGATTTATGTCGTTAAAACGTAACAGCCCGTGAGAAATTTAAGCTGTGGATACCTACGCAACGGCAATGATTGCAGTCGAAGGCGAGCGCGATGTAAACATCGGGCCGACTTTAAAGAGTCGGCCCGAGCACCCTAGAACCGATCAGTGCCCGCTGCCCGGCAGAGCGGGAATCGGCTCGGTCGGCGGCGGCAGACTGCTGGCGGGGGGCGCAGTGACGGCTTGATTGGCAGGCGCCGGCTCGCTGCTGGCAGCCGGCACAATCGGCGCGACTTCCGCTGGTGGAGCCACGGGCTGGGAGAACGTTGGCTCAGGCTCATTGGCGGGCACCAGCGGCGCGACCACAGCACTCGGCTCGATCACTGGGCTCTGTGGCTTGGACTCAGGCTTGGGTTCCGCCTCGGGCTTGTTTTCAGGAACCCCCAGATCAGCCTTGGGCTTCTCTTCGATATGTGCAGCCTTCTTCACTTCCTGGGGCAAAAACAGCTCGACCAGGGCGAAGTAGCGCTCATAGAACTTGGCGGACGACACCGTCTCACTGGCCACCTTGACCATGGAATCGTCGGTGGAACCGATCGGCATTGACACCGAACCCAGCACTCCGACGCCCAGGCTCGCCGAGTTGTTCACCTTCTTGAGTGCATAACGGTCCTGCAAGGCGTTGGCAAACACCGTCGAACGTTGGTCGCCGCTGCCATCCTGGGCACAGACCACATTGAAGCTGATCTCCAGATGGGTCTCACCGGTCTGCTGGAAGCTCTTGTGGCCACTGACCAGCTTCGGGTCGTTGCTGGTGATGATGTAGCCCTGGCTCAGCAGAGCCCGGCGTGCGGCTTCACAGGAAGCGGTATCGCTGACCGGGTAATTGCGCGAAAAAGTGCCGGAATCATCGAAGCTTTCATGCTCGTAGATAGCGGTCTTGTGCGTCGAACAACCGGCGACAGCGGACAGCAGCAATGCCGTGGCTGCGGCGCGCAGATGAAATGATCTAAACATCGAAAATCCTGAGGAAAACGCTCCGGCGCGTATTGTGCAACAGATCAATGCCACACCGCGCAGGTAATTGGTGTCTTAAATTTCACACAAGTTTACTGACCGTTGTTTGCCGGAAAAAGTCGCTCGCTCAAGTGCTCGATCAACACCCTCAGCTTGGCCGCTGCATGCCGGCTCGATGGCCACAGCACCCAGAACGTGCCGCTGTGTTCCAGGTACTCGTCGAGCACTGTCTGCAACGCTCCCCGGCTAACCGCCGCCTGAACCATGAAATCCGGCAAACAGGCGATACCCAAACCGCTGCGGGCAGCGTGTTCCACAGCCTCGATGGAGCTGCTGGTCAAGCGGGTCGGCAGCAGCGGTTCCGGTAAGTAGGCCTGGGGCTTGAACGGCCAGGGCTCAAGTTTGCCGGTGTGGTGAAAGGTGTGCCGCAGGCAGGCGTGCTCGCGCAGTTGCTGGGGGCATTGCGGCAAGCCGCGCTGCTTGAAATAGTCGGGACTGCCCACCAGCACCATATGAAAGCGCCCCAATTGTCGGGCCAGGAGCCGGGAGTCCTTGGGATTGCCCGTGCGCACTACCAGGTCAAACCCCTCCTCCACCACGTCCACCATGCGATCGGAAAGGTCCACGTCCAGCTCGATCTGTGGATAGAGCTGCATGAACTCCGCCAGTACCGGCATCAACAGCCCGTGAACTTGGGGAGCGCTGATCCGCAACTTACCTACAGGCGCACTGGAGGAATCGCACAGCTGGAACTCCGCAGCCTCCGCTTCGGTAGCTATCCGGCGGCAGCGCTCGAGGAACCCGGCCCCCTCGGCGGTCAGGCTGATACTGCGGGTGGTGCGATGGAACAGGCGCGTCTCCAGACGCTCCTCAAGCCGCGCGATGCTCTTGCCCACGGCTGAAGAGGACACTCCCAATAGCCGCCCCGCTTCGGTAAAGCTACGTGTCTCGGCCACCTGCATGAACACCGGAATACTGCCCAGCCAGTCCATTCTGCCTCCTGCGATTAAGGACTTCTGTGTCCGATAAGTTCGGAACCTTAGCCTATTTTTCCGCCATGAACAGAACCCTACCCTGTGAGCTTCATTTCTGCCCCTGCACAACGGTGCCCGACCATGAGCAACTCCGCCAATGCCTGTGAACTGCTACAAGCACCCGCCGAGACCCGCGAACGCCTGCCTGTCGGCGGCCTGCTGGCTCTCGCCAGCGCCGGTTTCATTACCCTGATGACCGAGACCCTGCCGGCCGGGCTGCTGCCACAAATGAGTGCCAACCTTGGCGTCTCACCTGCACTGATTGGCCAGCTGGTGACCTTCTATGCCCTGGGTTCGCTACTGGCCGCCATCCCGCTGATCATCCTCACCCAGGGCTGGCGGCGGCGCCCCTTGCTGTTGCTGGCCATCGCCGGCTTTGCCCTGGTCAACAGTGTTACCGCTCTCTCCAGTGACTACAGCCCGATTCTGGTGGCACGCTTTTTCGCCGGGGTCTTCGCCGGCCTGCTCTGGGCCTTGCTGGCCGGGTATGCCAGCCGTATGGTGGCGCCCCACTTGCAAGGACGGGCAATCACGCTGGCCATGCTCGGCGCGCCGGTGGCTCTGTCGGTGGGAATGCCCGCTGGAACCTGGCTGGGCAACCTGGTGGGCTGGCGCATGAGCTTTGCTGTCATGACCTTGCTGACCCTGGGGCTAATTGGCTGGGTACTGGTTCAGGTGCCGGACTTCCCGGGGCTGCGCGCACAGAAGCGCTTGTCGCTGGCTCGAGTCCTGGCCTTGCCGGGAATCCGACCAGTGCTGTTCGTGACTTTTGCCTATGTGCTGGGACACAACATTCTCTACACCTACATCGCGCCCTTTCTTCAGCCGGTCGGGCTTGGTGAGCAGATCGAGCGGGTGTTGCTGGTATTTGGCCTGGCCGCATTGTTGAGCATCTGGCTGGTTGGCCTGCTGATCGATCGCTGGCTGCGTCAACTGGTACTAGTCAGTTGCCTGCTGTTCATCGGCTCGACCCTGATGCTGGGGCTGCTGGGTGACTGGCCAGTGGCGATCTATGGGGCGACCGCTATCTGGGGGCTGTCCTTCGGCGGCATGGCCACCCTGCTGCAAACCGCACTGGCCAAGGCCGCAGGCGAGCACGCTGACACCGCGCAGTCGATGCTGGTCACCCTATGGAACCTGGCGATCGCCGGTGGCGGCCTGGGTGGCGCCTTGCTGCTGCAAGGGCCGGGAGTGGCGATCTTCCCCTGGGTGATCGCCGCGCTGTTGCTGATCAGCCTGGTGGTGGCGGTGAACGCCCGGCACCAGGGCTTTCCAGTCAGACGCTGATCCTCGACCCAAGCCTTGGCAACCGGGCGTTCTCGCGGCAACAGAGCCTGCCAGGTCGCTAGCCTTCAGCCGAAGCGCCAGTCTGCAAAGCAGTATCCACTTTTGCGTGCGCAGCGGATCGGGCTTTGCGACTGCGTACCAACGGCCAGAACAGCTCCTCCTTCCAGCTCACCGACGCCAAGTGCTCGATACCGAAGGTAACGGGCCGGCGGCGGGTGATCTTCGCGGTGCCAAACAGCACATCCCAGAGGAACAGCAAGTTACCGAAGTTGCCCTTGTAGTGGGTCACGCCATCCTCGGCGCTCAGGCCATGGTGAGCCGAATGGGTCGAAGGTGTTGAAAAGACTCGCTCAACCAGCCACGTCAGTGGCCGGAGAAAACCGATGCGGTACAGCTTGTCGTCCCAGGCCACGCTGCTGTGTGCGGCGAAGATCACCGTCATCTTGAGAATCAGGTAACCGTAATAGACCGGCGCCAGCCCCAGGTAGATCAGCACCCCGGAGAACCAGATTCCGGGCATCAGCAGGTAATAGAAGCTGTTGTTGCGATAAACGATGCGAATGCTCATGTAGGGCGCTGAATGGTGAGCCCGGTGCAGCGCATACAGCGCGGGGAGACGATGGGTCAGGCGGTGCCACCAGTATTGGGTCATGTCATCGAAGATCAGGAACAACAGCAGACCAAGCACCCAGGGCGTATCCGCCAGCATGCCCTTGGCTTGTGGCAGTGCCAGGCCCATGAGCGCACCGCTGGCCCACATCACCAGGGGAAAGGTCACGCCGAGCAACAGGCTTGAGCCCACCGCCTCGATCAGCACGTCGCGGCGCTGGCCACGGGGTTGGCGAAAGGCTGAACAAGCTATTTCCAGGAGGATGAAAAACACAAAGATCGCCGAAACGATCAACAGGGGGTTGTTGGTCATCAGATCGTGGTTCATGGCATTCTCGCTCTTATCCTTATGGGCAACGCCCGACCATTAGAGATCAGCAAGGCAGCCCTCTCTATGCGCGAAATGGACAGAATCCAGCGAGATCCGGCCAACCGAGCGGCCCCGCGCTTTCATCGAGGACGCCTCGGTGAAGTCTTGCAACGCTTCCTCAATGACCAGAGCGCCGCCACGCACCAGGACTACAACCTGCTGCACCTGGAACAGCTATGGCGCGCGGCGGCGGCGTTGGAGCCGGCCATAGGCCTCAAACTGTTCGAACGCTTCACGCCCCAGGACTGGCACGTTATTGCCCATGCCAGCCTCTACTGCCCGGATGTTGCCGCGTCCATGGCATTCTGGGTTCGCTATGCGCCGTTGGGCTCGGACACCGATCGCGTGCAACGGGTGACGGATGCCCGAGGTTCTGGTGTTGAAATCCATATCGACACCTCGGCGGAGTTGAGCCGTTACCTGATCGAACACTATGGAGTCATGTCCATCACTCAACTGCGGCGTGGCACTGGTCTTGCGGTTCGGCCCGTGCTGGCCTGCTTCAGCCATTCGCGTCCCGACTATCACGCGCAATACCAGCATTGGTTTGGCGACCGTATCGAATTCGATTGCCGGGCCAACCGTTTCTACTTCGACCCGCACAGCCTGCAACTGCCACTGCAGACCCGCCACGCCGGCATGCTCGACCTGTTGAGCGAAGAGCTGGATCGACGGGTGGCCCTGCACCAACGGCTGAGCGGTTGGGCAGCCAAGGTGGCCAGGGCCTGTCGTCAGGCCCTGGCGGCGGGCCATCCAGTAACCCTGGAAAGCCTTTGTGCCCATCTGCATCAAACCCCACGCACGCTGCGGCGACGTCTCGCGGAACAGGGGCTGAGTTTTCGCCAGTTGCTGGACCAGACCCGCGCCGAGCTGGAAATGCATCTGGAATTGCAAGGCGAATCCCGGACGCAGATTGCGCTACAGCTGGGCTACAACGATCAGGCGGCCTATCTGCATGCGCGCAAGCGCTGGCACACCACCGGCACCTGAGGTTTATCCGAGCTCAAAAAAAGACCCCGGCATTGCGGCCGGGGTCTTTTCAACACTGCGGTTCAGGCATTAGTAACGCTTGATGTCCGCCTGGTTTTCCAGCTGCTTGCGGTAGGCGGCAAAATCTTGCTGCCCTACCCGCGAGGCCAGGAAGCGACGGTATTGAGCCTTCTCTTCCTCGGTCGGCGCAGCGGCTTCATTGACGGCATTGAGCTGCAGCACCAGCAGATTGCCGTTAGGCAGGGTCACGCTAGTGAAGGTCGGTTTGTCCTTGGACTCAGGCTTGCTCATGCGGAACAACGCCTGCAGAACAGTTGGATCGATACCATCCTGACCACGGGTCACCGCTTGTGCGACTTTCCAATTCTGGCCATCAACCGGCTTGTTCAGCGCGGTCTTGCCATCACGCAAGCTGGCAATCAGCTCTTCAGCCTTGGTCTTGGCCGCAGCACTGGCGTGCTCCTTGGCCAATTGCGTGCGAATGGCACTGGCGACGCTTTCCAGAGGCAGTTGCTCAGGTTTGCGATGCTCTTTGGCTCGCAGCACCACGACAGTTTCCGGGTCCAGTTCGATGGCGGTGCTGTTGGAACCCTCGTCGAGGACTTCGGTGCTGAACGCTGCTTGCACCACTGCACGGTTGGCAGCGATACCGTCGCCACCGTCACGGCCGAACGGCGCGGAGGTGTGAACAGTCAGCTTCAGCTCCTGAGCCGGTTGTGCCAGATCGGAGGCTTCGAACGAAGAGTCCTCCAGCTGCTTGGTCGCCTCAACGAAACGCTGCTCGACCTGCTGAGTTTTCAAGTCGCGGGTCAGCTTGTCCTTGAGACTGGCGAAGCTCGGCACTTCCGGTGCTTCGATGCCCAACAGCTTGATCAGGTGGAAACCGAAGTCCGTACGCACCGGAGCCGAGACCTGATCCTTATTCAGCGCATACAGCGCCTTCTCGAAGGTTGGGTCATAAACACCTGGACCGGCGTAGCCCAAGTCGCCACCGTTATTAGCCGAGCCTGGATCCTGGGAGAATTCCTTGGCCAGTGCCTCGAAGCTTTCGCCTTTGGCCAGACGCGCCTGGATCTCTTCGACCTTGGCCTTGGCCTGAGCCTCGTTCACCTTGTCGTTGACTTCGATCAGGATGTGCGCGGCACGACGTTGCTCGGACAGGTTGGCGATTTCCTTCTGATACAGCGCCTGCAGGTCCTCGTCCTTGACACTGACCTGATCAAAGAAGGCAGCCTTCTTCAGCTCGATGTAATCAATCACCACTTGGTCGGGAGTCATGAACTCCTTGGCGTGCTGATCGTAATAGGCCTTGACCTCGTCATCGGTCACTTTGATCGCTGCCGGATCAGCCTTGATGCTCAGTGAAGCGAAATCTCGGGTCTGTTTTTCCAGACGAGCGAACGCCAGTACCTGAGCATCGGTCACGAAACCACTGCCCGCCAGACCGGCACGCACCTGACCGATCAGCATTTCCTGAGCCAGCATCTGGCGGAATTGCAGACGGGTGTAGCCCAACTGACGAATCACCTGATCGAAACGCTCAGGGCTGAATTTGCCTTCAACCTGGAATTCCGGCGTTTGCAGGATCACCTGATCCAGCGCGCCCTCGGAGAAGGCAAACTTGGAATCCTGTGCACCTTGCAGCAACAGTTTGCGGTCGATCAGCCCTTTCAAAGCGGCTTCGCGCAGCATCTTCTCATCCAGCAGGGAGGCATCGAAATCTTTGCCCAACTGTTGCATCAGTTGACGACGTTGCATGTCGACGGCCTGGCTCAACTCGTTCTGAGTGATTTCCTCGCCGTTGACCTTGGCCGCGTCCTGGTTATGGGTAGTGGCCTGGAAAATGGCATCGAAACCGGTCAACGCCAGCAATGCGACGATGACCCCGATGATGGTTTTGGCAATCCAGCCTTGTGAGTTGTCCCTGATATTCTGCAGCATGCGTCCCCCAGAAACGGCTGTACTTCAATTTAAGCAACCGTGGAGTGTGGGTAGAGTCCGGATAGAAGAAAGGCGCATCCGAGGATGCGCCTTCTCGTAACTGGCGGAGCGGACGAGAGCTGAACCTGCGACCCTCGGCATTGGCCGGTGATGCACCGGCCTACTGGCGCCCCGCTGCCAGATCAGGCATGACCCCGACCCGGATGGGCAAAGACCCTGAAGAAACTTAGTTTACGGCTTCTTTCAGTGCTTTACCGGCTTTGAAACCTGGCTTTTTAGCAGCAGCGATTTCCAGAGTCTTACCGGTCTGTGGGTTGCGACCGATACGAGCTGGACGATCCGTTACGGAGAAAGTACCGAAACCAACCAGAACAACAGAGTCACCGGCCTTCAGAGCGCCAGTAACGGATTCGATTACTGCGTCCAGCGCACGGCCAGCAGCAGCTTTCGGGAGATCAGCAGATGCAGCGATAGCATCAATCAGTTCCGACTTGTTCACTCTAAGTCCCCTTACATATCTATGAGTATGATTCTAAGTTTTTTGGTGAAAGCAAAAACGAGTGCTGAATGGCCTACAGACACTTAAGAGCCGCTTTATAACAAGGGCTCTAAAAAGCTGTCAAGGAAGCCCCCCAGGCTAATGCGTACTAATGCGTGCTAATTCTTTCCTTAGAGTCAGACTCGCGTTTTTCGTCCTTTGCAACTATCTCGGGAGCCACATCCGGCAAGGGCTCCGGCGCGTATTGCAGCGCAATTTGCAGGACTTCGTCAATCCATTTAACTGGTTTAATCTGCAGATCCTGCTTGATATTGTCAGGAATTTCTTTCAAATCGCGAACATTCTCTTCAGGAATGATCACCGTCTTGATTCCACCCCGATGAGCTGCAAGTAATTTCTCTTTCAGCCCGCCGATGGCCAATACCTGACCGCGCAGGGTGATTTCCCCTGTCATCGCTACATCAGCCCGCACCGGAATGCCGGTCAGCGCCGAAACCAACGCCGTGCACATGCCTATGCCCGCGCTAGGGCCGTCTTTAGGGGTAGCCCCTTCCGGCATGTGGATGTGGGTGTCGCGCTTCTCGTGGAAGTCCAAGGGAATACCCAGGCTCTTGGCACGACTGCGTACCACGGTCAGCGCGGCAGTGATCGACTCGACCATGACATCGCCCAGGGAGCCGGTCTTGATCAACTGACCCTTGCCTGGAACCACAGCGGCTTCGATCGTCAGCAACTCACCGCCTACCTGAGTCCAGGCCAGGCCGGTCACTTGGCCGATCTGATCCTGCTGCTCGGCCAGGCCGTAGCGGAATTTACGCACGCCCAGGAAGTGTTCCAGCAGATCGGAAGTGACCTTAACAGAGAAGCGTTTTTCCATCGCATGCTCTTTCACCGCCTTGCGGCAGACCTTGGCGATCTGACGCTCGAGGCCCCGCACACCGGCTTCGCGGGTGTAGTAGCGGATGATGTCGCGAATCGCATCGGGGTCGAATTCCAGCTCGCCTTTCTTCAGTCCATTGGCCTGAATCTGCTTGGGCGACAGGTACTTGACCGCGATGTTGATCTTCTCGTCCTCGGTGTAGCCAGGCAGACGAATCACCTCCATCCGATCCAGCAATGCTGGGGGAATATTCATCGAGTTGGAGGTGCAAAGGAACATCACATCGGACAAGTCGTAATCAACTTCCAGATAATGATCGTTGAAGTTGTGGTTCTGCTCAGGGTCCAGAACCTCCAGCAACGCCGACGCCGGATCACCACGCATATCACTGCCCATCTTGTCGATTTCGTCGAGCAGGAACAGCGGGTTGCGAACGCCAACCTTTGTCATCTTTTGAATCAATCTTCCTGGCATCGAACCGATGTAAGTTCGACGATGTCCACGGATTTCCGCTTCATCACGTACGCCACCCAGCGCCATACGCACAAACTTACGGTTGGTCGCATTGGCGATCGACTCCGCAAGAGAGGTCTTACCTACCCCAGGAGGACCGACGAGGCACAGCACCGGACCACGAATCTTCTTCACGCGCTTTTGTACGGCGAGGTATTCGAGAATCCGCTCTTTGACCTCTTCCAGACCATAGTGATCGGCGTCGAGAATATCCTCGGCACGCGCCAGGTCGAGACGCACCTTGCTCTGGGCCTTCCAAGGCACTTGAACCAGCCAATCGATATAGGAGCGAACCACCGTAGCCTCGGCAGACATCGGCGACATCTGCTTGAGCTTGTTGAGCTCGGCCTGAGCTTTGGTCATCGCATCTTTTGGCAGGCCGGCTGCATCGATGCGCTTTTTCAGCTCTTCGATTTCATTGTGACCCTCGTCACCATCACCCAGCTCCTTCTGAATGGCCTTCATCTGCTCATTCAGGTAGTACTCGCGCTGGCTGCGTTCCATTTGCTTTTTGACGCGGCCACGAATGCGCTTTTCAACTTGCAGCAGGTCGATCTCGGCGTCCAGCAATGCCAGGACGTGCTCGACCCGCGCAGACAGATCAATGATCTCGAGGATTTCCTGTTTCTGCTCGATCTTCAACGCCATATGCGCGGCCATGGTATCCACCAGGCGGCTTGGCTCGTCGATACTGTTGAGGGAGGACAACACCTCGGCAGGAACTTTCTTGCCCAGTTGCACATACTGCTCGAACTGGGACAGCAGACTGCGAACAAACACCTCTGACTCACGATCAGGAGCATCTACTTCGTCAATCAGGGAGACTTCGGCACGGCAATGACCATCAACTTCACTGAAGCGTTCGACAGCGCCGCGTTGCTCGCCTTCAACCAACACCTTGACGGTGCCATCAGGCAACTTGAGCAACTGCAAGACAGTTGCAATGGTACCTACGCGATAGAGTGCATCTTCACCGGGATCGTCATCAGCAGGGTTTCTCTGTGCCAGCAAGAGAATCTGCTTGTCGCCCGTCATCGCTGCCTCGAGGGCTTCGATCGACTTCTCGCGCCCCACGAACAGCGGGATAACCATGTGCGGATAAACCACAACATCACGCAATGGCAGGAGAGGCAATTCGATGGTTGTCTTCATGATTTCGCCTCTACGGCGGCCGTACGGCCGTAAACAGATGGAAGTAAGCTTGAAACCAAGATGGGGGCTGCCTGTAAAAAAAACAAGCTTAAAGACAGCACTTTAAGACGCTAAAAGCAAAGGGGCCCGAAGGCCCCTTCTTTCAATCCAACAGCGCGACGCTTACGCGTCTGGCGCCGCCTTGGCCGTCGGCTCACTGTTTTCATAGATGTACAGTGGCTGGGACTTGCCTTCAATGACGCTTTCATCGATCACTACTTTACTCACCTCGGATTGCGAGGGGATCTCGTACATAGTGTCGAGCAGAACACCTTCGAGAATCGAACGCAGACCACGAGCACCTGTCTTGCGTTCAAGTGCGCGCTTGGCGACTGACTTCAAGGCGTCAGTGCGGAACTCCAGATCAACACCTTCCATCTCGAACAACTTGGCGTACTGCTTGGTCAAGGCATTCTTCGGTTCAGTGAGAATCTGAATCAATGCAGCTTCATCCAACTCATCCAGGGTCGCCAGGACTGGCAGACGGCCAACGAACTCCGGGATCAGACCGAACTTGACCAAATCGTCAGGCTCGACTTCACGTAGGGACTCACCAACCTTCTTGCCCTCTTCCTTGCTACGCACTTCAGCATTGAAACCAATGCCGCCACGGGTAGAGCGGTTTTGAATAACCTTTTCCAGCCCGGAGAACGCGCCACCACAGATGAACAGGATGTTACGAGTATCGACTTGCAGGAATTCCTGCTGCGGGTGCTTGCGACCACCTTGTGGCGGAACGGAAGCAACCGTGCCTTCAATCAACTTCAACAGGGCTTGCTGAACACCTTCACCGGAAACATCCCGAGTAATCGAAGGGTTGTCAGACTTGCGGGAAATCTTATCGATTTCATCGATGTAGACGATGCCCATTTGAGCTTTTTCTACGTCGTAATCGCACTTCTGCAGCAACTTCTGAATGATGTTCTCGACGTCCTCACCCACATAACCAGCTTCGGTCAGGGTGGTTGCATCGGCGATCGTGAACGGTACATTCAACAGACGGGCCAGGGTTTCCGCCAGCAGCGTCTTACCCGAACCTGTAGGGCCGATCAGCAAGATGTTGCTCTTGCCAAGCTCGACGTCGTCACTTTTCTTGTCACGCTGATTCAGACGCTTGTAGTGGTTGTACACCGCTACAGCTAGAACCTTTTTTGCACGTTCCTGACCAATCACATATTGATCAAGGATGCCGCTGATTTCTTTAGGCGAAGGCAGTTTATGCGCGCTGCTCTCGGCCTGTGCTTCCTGCACCTCCTCACGGATGATGTCATTGCACAAGTCGACGCACTCGTCGCAGATAAAGACCGAGGGGCCGGCAATCAATTTGCGTACTTCATGCTGGCTTTTGCCACAGAAGGAGCAATAAAGCAGTTTGCCGTTGTCCTCGCCGTTGCGGGTGTCAGTCATTCGTTCGATCCAAATCCGATAGGCTTGCAACACAAGATGAAGGCTATTGCGGGCTTTTTCAAGCCCGCCACTGATCAGAACAACTGACCAAGCCTATTTTGAGCTGCTTATTTTAAGCGGGGCGCTGGTTGATTACTTCATCGATCAACCCGTACTCACGCGCTGCTTCGGCGCTCATGAAGTTATCACGATTGGTATCGCGCTCGATTTCTTCCAGAGTGCGCCCGCTATGCTTGGCCATCAGCGTGTTGAGACGCTCACGGATGAAGAGGATTTCCTTGGCATGGATTTCTATATCCGACGCTTGGCCTTGGAAACCGCCCAGGGGCTGGTGAATCATCACTCGGGAGTTTGGCAGGCAGAAACGCTTGCCAGGGGCACCGGCCGTCAGCAAGAAGGCACCCATGCTGCATGCCTGACCAATACAGGTGGTTGAAACGTTAGGCTTGATGAACTGCATGGTGTCGTAGATCGACATGCCAGCCGTTACCGAGCCGCCCGGGGAGTTGATATAGAGATGGATGTCCTTGTCCGGGTTTTCCGCTTCAAGGAATAGCAGTTGCGCACAAATCAGGTTGGCCATGTAGTCTTCTACAGGACCTACCAGAAAGATCACTCGCTCCTTGAGGAGGCGCGAGTAGATGTCGTAGGCGCGCTCGCCACGAGCGGACTGCTCGACAACCATCGGGACCAGGCCGCCTGCGGCCTGGATATCAGAGTTCTGCTGAATATACGAATTACGGAACATGCTCTGCAGTCACTCCCAAATAGTCACGTCTTGAATACGCATAAGCCAGCGCGAAGGCTGGCTTATGGTGTGTGCTTCGAACGAGAAGAAAATCAGTCGGCTTGAGGTGCTTCTACCGGCTTGACCGCTTCTTCGTAAGAGACCGATTTGTCGGTCACGCTAGCTTTCTGCAGAACAGTATCCACAACTTGTTCTTCCAGCACAACCGAACGGACTTCGTTCAATTGCTGCTCGTTCTTGTAGTACCAGGACACGACCTGCTCAGGCTCCTGGTAAGCCGAAGCCATTTCCTGAATCAGCTCGCGAACGCGGTCTTCATCAGGCTTCAGATCGAATTGCTTAACAACTTCAGCAACGATCAGCCCCAGCACTACACGGCGCTTGGCTTGCTCTTCGAACAGCTCGGCAGGCAGCTGATCCGGCTTGATGTTGCCACCGAATTGCTGGACAGCCTGAACGCGCAGACGATTAACTTCGTTGTCCAGCAGCGCCTTTGGCACTTCGATCGGGTTGGAGGCCAGCAGACCGTCCATTACCTGATTCTTCACTTTGGACTTGATGGCCTGACGCAGCTCACGCTCCATGTTCTTGCGAACTTCGGCACGGAAACCTTCCAGGCCGGCTTCCTTGATACCAAATTGAGCAAAGAACTCTTCAGTCAGCTCAGGCAGCTTAGGCTCGGAAACGCTGTTAACAGTCACGGTGAACTCGGCAGCCTTGTTGGCCAGATCCAGGTTCTGATAGTTCTCAGGGAAAGTCAGGTTCAGGACACGCTCTTCACCAGCCTTGGCGCCAACCAGACCGTCTTCGAAGCCAGGGATCATGCGGCCGGAGCCCAGTACCAACTGAGTGCCTTTAGCCGAACCGCCTGCAAAAGCTTCACCATCAACCTTACCCACGAAGTCGATGTTCAGTTGATCATCGTTCTGCGCAGCGCGATCAACAACTTCAAAGCGAACATTCTGCTTACGCAGGATCTCCAGCATGTTGTCCAGATCAGCATCAGCTACGTCAGCGCTCAGACGCTCAACAGCGATGCTTTCGAAACCGGCAACCGTGAACTCTGGGAAGACTTCGAAAGTGGCAACGTATTCCAGATCCTTGCCCTTCTCCAGCACTTTAGGCTCGACCGAAGGAGCGCCAGCTGGGTTCAGCTTCTGCTCAACAACGGCCTCATAGAAGGAAGCCTGGATCACATCACCCACTGCTTCTTGGCGCGCATCAGCCTCATAACGCTGACGAATCACGCTCATTGGAACCTTGCCAGGACGGAAGCCCGCAATTTTGGCCTTTTGGGCAGTCTGCTGCAGACGCTTGTTGACCTGGCTCTCGATGCGCTCAGCCGGCACGGTGATGCTCATGCGGCGCTCAAGAGCAGAAGTATTTTCAACAGAAACTTGCATGGATATTCCTCGTTGCACAGACGTTAGCCGGCCGTTTTCCGACCCCAGAATCAAGGGCATGCATTCTAGTGGGTCAAACTCAAGAAGTCACCCTACTGAAAACGGGTAAAAAACGGCCGACAATGTGAAGGCGAGGACAAAGGGTTGAGCCTCGCCATGAGAGCAAATACTACGAATCCAACCAGAGCCTCTACGCCAACCCTTCTATATATAGAAGGAGCCGGCCAGAGCTTCCCTGACAAACACCAACCAATAGCCAAGATCCCAGCATCCAGCGACCAAAGGCCAACCATTGCCCAACCCAGCCGCCCCACCGCTCGTGGAAACACCAGACATATCGGACCCAGAAACGAAAACGGCGCAGCCCTTTTCAGGTGCTGCGCCGTAATATGCTATTAACTAGCTACTTTATTGGTGCGGACGAAGAGACTCGAACTCTTACACCTTGCGGCGCTGGAACCTAAATCCAGTGTGTCTACCAATTCCACCACGTCCGCTTAACAATCTTTTAAAGCAAAGGCGCCAGACTATTAATCTGGCGCCTTCTTCGAATATGGGGTGGACGATGGGGATCGAACCCACGACAACAGGAGTCACAATCCTGTGCTCTACCAACTGAGCTACGCCCACCATATTGCGTTACTTGTGCCAAAGCTGCCTAATGGCGCACCCGGCAGGACTCGAACCTGCGACCATCCGCTTAGAAGGCGGATGCTCTATCCAGCTGAGCTACGGGCGCCTTATTAATCTGTATTCTTTAACGATTACAAACTAATTGCTTTCAGTCGTTATGAGCTAAACATCAACTCTGCCCGACTTTCTTAACCAGTGCTAGGCTGTGCCCGACAAGTGCGACGAATGTTATAGGCGAGCCTTTAGGTCGTCAACTCTTTTTTGAAAAAAATTCATTTAATTAAAGGAGTTAGGGGAATTTGCAGACCAAGCGCCTTTGCCCTCACGTTCCGACATGCGAGAATACGTTCTCTTTTTCTCTCCCTCTCGATGGTTAATCACGCGTCATGACTGCACAACTAATCGACGGCAAAGCGATCGCCGCTAGCCTGCGCCAGCAGATCGCCAAACGTGTCGCCGAGCGTCGCCAGCAAGGCCTGCGTACTCCGGGCCTCGCGGTGATTCTGGTCGGCAGCGACCCGGCCTCTCAGGTTTATGTCTCGCACAAGCGTAAAGACTGCGAAGAGGTCGGCTTCCTTTCACAAGCCTATGACTTGCCCGCCGACACCACTCAAGAAGCACTGGCGGGCTTGATTGATCGCCTCAATGATGACCCGAACATCGACGGTGTCCTGCTACAGCTGCCACTCCCTGAGCACCTGGATGCCTCTCTACTACTAGAACGCATTCGTCCGGACAAAGACGTGGATGGCTTCCATCCTTATAACGTTGGTCGTTTGGCCCAACGCATTCCCCTGCTGCGCCCCTGCACTCCCAAAGGCATCATGACCCTGCTGGAAAGCACCGGTGCCGACCTGTATGGCATGGATGCAGTAGTGGTCGGCGCATCCAACATCGTTGGGCGCCCGATGGCCATGGAGTTGCTGCTGGCTGGCTGCACCGTGACCGTCACTCACCGCTTCACCAAGGATCTGGCTGGCCATGTCGGCCGGGCCGACCTGGTTGTCGTTGCTGCTGGCAAGCCAGGCCTGGTCAAGGGCGAGTGGATCAAGGAAGGCGCTATCGTCATCGACGTCGGCATCAATCGCCAGGAAGACGGCAAGCTGGTGGGCGACGTGGTTTATGAAACCGCCCTGCCCCGCGCGGGCTGGATCACTCCAGTGCCTGGTGGCGTAGGCCCCATGACCCGCGCCTGCCTGCTGGAAAACACCCTGTACGCCGCAGAATCGCTGCACAGCTGAGTTTTCGACAGCGCACAAAA
Organism: Pseudomonas sp. B21-059; assembly: GCF_026016285.1. NCBI lineage: Bacteria > Pseudomonadati > Pseudomonadota > Gammaproteobacteria > Pseudomonadales > Pseudomonadaceae > Pseudomonas > Pseudomonas sp. B21-059. Next base: position 4,490,890 of record NZ_CP087201.1, read on the forward strand.
ACCCGCCAATGGCGGGTTTTTTTATGCGCCAACGCTACAACGTCCCGGCGCTCTTTATCGCCCCTGAATCTTAGCGTTCAGGACCCCGCTCAGCCTATTCTGAAACCGCAGTAGCGCTCAGGAAAAAACGGTGTTTTTTCTTGGTTTTTAAGGGTTTTCGACTGACCGCTGAAGAACAATCGACAGTTCTTCAGCCATACTCATAAAATGTAACGCTTTTCCGAAAAAGCCCGTTGCCAAACGGCATATCCATTATTATCGAGTCCGCCCGCGTGAAAATTCGTCTCTCCATCCTCAGCTTATTGTTTGCTGTGTCCGGCACCTTGATCGCGCACAGCGTCGACGCCAGCGAAACCACCGCGGCGCCAAGAGACACTTCACAATTGCATATTGCATCCGGCAGCGCCCTGCTGCTGGACCTGCAAACCAACAAAGTCATCTATTCCAGCAATCCGGACGTTGTGGTGCCCATCGCTTCGGTGACCAAACTGATGACCGCCATGGTGGTTCTGGACGCCAAGCTGCCGCTGGACGAACACATCTCCATGAACATCAGCGACACCCCGGAAATGAAGGGCGTGTTCTCCCGGGTCAAGCTCAAAAGCGAACTAAGCCGTCGAGACACCCTGCTGATTGCCCTGATGTCCTCGGAAAACCGCGCCGCGGCCAGCCTGGCCCATTATTACCCGGGAGGCTATCCGGCCTTCATCGCCGCCATGAACGCCAAGGCCAAGTCACTGGGAATGACCCACACCCGCTATGTGGAACCCACCGGCCTGTCGATCCATAACGTTTCCACGGCTCGCGACCTGAGCAAATTGCTGGTGGCTGCCCGCAAGTACCCTCTACTGAGCGAGCTGAGTACCACCAAGGAAAAGACCGTGGCATTCCGCAAGCCCAACTACACCCTGGGCTTTCGCAACACCAACCACCTGGTCAACAAGGAGAAATGGGACATCAAGATCACCAAGACCGGCTTCACCAATCAGGCCGGTCACTGCCTGGTGCTGGTCACCAGCATGGGCAATCGCCCGGTAGCCCTGGTGATTCTCGATGCCTTCGGCAAGTACACCCACTTTGCCGACGCCAGCCGCATCCGCAACTGGGTAGAAACCGGCAAGAGCGGCTCGGTACCGGACGTTGCCTTGCGCTACAAGGCCGATAAGAACCTCAAGAACCGCCAGACTGCAGCCCCTCAGGCCTCGCACTGATACTCAAGCACAACAACGGCGCCCAATGGCGCCGTTGTTGTCTGCAGGCTTCAGTGGCTATCGAGCGCTTTGCTGGCCCTGGCTGCTGCTTGTTCCTGACCGGCCTGCCCCAGTTCATTGGCCGCTTTCAACCAGCGCTGGCGATCGACCTTGGCTGGCAACTGGTTGGGCGCCTGAATCAATACCGCAAAGCTCCCGGCGCTCTTCCAGGACGACTCGAACTCACGAAAGCTCATCAGTTGCCGACGGCTTTTCGCTCCACGCAGCAACACGGTTTGCTTGTCCCGGTTGTAGCCGGCCAACACCGCATAACGCGGCTCAGCCCAGAACGTCGAACCTTCGGTAAAGCGCACCAGTACCGGATAACCTGCCGCCACCTGGGTCAGCAGGGACGCTAGATGATCGTCCAGGGGATAGACCACCATGCCGTACTCACGCGCCAGGCTTATCATGTTCTGCTGCAATTGCGCCTCGGCGCCAGGCAGGTGCAAGGGTTTGTCCAGCAACCCCGGAGTAATCACGACGCCCTGTTGCGACAGCATACCGGCCAAGGCTGCGGGGCCACTTTGGTACATCTCTCCACGGAAAAACGGCACGCTGTTGAGCTCCACCCGCTCCGGCAGGCGCTGGATCTCGGGTTGCACGCTGCCAGCACAACCGACCAGGCTCAAGACACAGGCGCTGACCAGCAACGCCGCTCGAAATCGAGGAAATACCCGCACCATCATCGCTCTCTATATTCAAACGCCGGACGACCCGGTCCCGGCTGGGGCCTTGATCATAGGGCGCTCACGGGCGAGGGTATAGCGTTAGGCGGCAGTTAATTGAAAACCATAGAGCGAAGTGTTCGAAGACTCTCGACTATTGGTCAATAGCCTGAAACACAGAGACTACTAGACTAACCATTGGTAAGAGTGTGTGCCCTGGACAGGGCATCAAGGAGGCACTTATGAGCCTGACAACGACGATAGTGATGCTGATCCTGAGCTGGCTGGCCGTAGCCGCCGCAATGCTCTGGGGCGTGCTACGCATCACCCGCCGTCACCATCATCGGCCCCAGCAGTCCACCCCTGACATCAAGACTGGAAAAGCCGCCCGGCGCCCAGCCACTGCTCACTGATCAACATTCCCGCCCTGCCGAAAACAACACGGCCGCCTGACTCCAAGGAGTACAGACGGCCGTTCGTCATGGTTGTGAGTCAGCCCTCGGCCTGCGCCGCCTGACGCTTCTGGCGGACCCGACGGGCCAGTATGTTCAGGCTTTCAATGGCAGCCGAGAACGCCATCGCCGCATACACATACCCTTTGGGTACATGGGCGCCGAAACCTTCGGCGATCAGGGTCATGCCGATCATGATCAGGAAGCCCAGGGCCAGCATCACCACGGTCGGGTTGTCATTGATGAACTTGGCCAACGGCTCGGCAGCCAGCAGCATCACCAGTACCGACGCCACCACGGCAATGATCATGATCGGCAAGTGCTCGGTCATGCCCACGGCAGTAATGATGCTGTCGATGGAAAACACCATGTCCAGCAACAGGATCTGGCCAATCGCAGCAGCAAAGCCGATCGCCACGCCCGATGTCTGAGTTTTGTCCGCCTCAGGCTCCGGAGTCATGCTGTGGTGAATCTCCGTGGTGGCTTTCCACACCAGGAACAGGCCACCGGCAATCAGGATCATGTCCTTCCAGGAGAAGCTCTGCCCCATGACGTCGATCACCGGCTCGGTGAGCTGGACGATGAAGGCGATGGTGCTGAGCAGCGCCAGACGCAGGAACAACGCCATGCCAATACCAATGCGCCGCGCCTTGGCCCGATGCTTTTCCGGCAACTTGTTGGTGAGGATGGAAATAAAGATCAGGTTATCGATGCCGAGCACGATTTCCATCACCACCAGGGTGGCCAGGGCGACCCAAGCAGTGGGGCTAGCAGCGAGTTGTAAGAGGTAATCCATGGGTCAATCCTGAATCGGTTGTATGAAAGATCAGATTTCCTGGGACGACTCCGGCTTCTTCGCCGCGTCTTCCTGTGGTTTTTCCTTGCCGGTCACACTTTGCGTGGCGTCACTCAACGCTTGCTCTGCGGCCTTGTGAGTATCGTCGATGGCTTGCTTGGCAGTCTCGGCCGCCTTGTCCAGCACCTGTTGCGCGCTTTTTTCCGCCTGATCGCAAGCTGCCAGGGTCAGCATAGACAGTGCCAGCAGCGACGCTACACCCAGTTTTTTGAATGACATACCGTATTCCTCGATAGAACGGGCGTGGCCAAGTGGGGCCCCGTCGATAGCGGGGCATTCTAAGGAGAGTAATACTTCAGGAAAATTCGTATTTTTAGCAGTTATACTTCGATTTTCACGAACTGATAGTCGCCATGCTCAACTACCGACAACTGCATTATTTCTGGGTTGTAGCCAAGACCGGCAGCATCGTCCGCGCCTGCGAGCAGCTCAACCTGACTCCACAAACCATCAGCGGCCAGATCAGCCTGCTGGAGCAGACCTATGGCATCGAACTGTTTCACCGGGTCGGACGCCAACTGGAACTGAGCGAAGCCGGGCGCCAGGCCCTGCCCTACGCCGAACAGATGTTCCAGCTCGGTGGTGAACTGGAAGCCATGCTTCGGGCCAGACCCGACGAGCAACAGATCCAATTCCGCGTCGGCGTGGCAGACGTGGTGCCCAAGTCCATCGTCTATCGCCTGATCGCGCCCACCATGGAACTCAGCGACCCGATTCGCCTGACCTGCCGCGAAGACAAACTAGAGCGCCTGCTGGCAGACCTGGCCATCCAGCGCCTGGACCTGGTGATCTCCGACAGCCCCATGCCCTCGCATCTGGACATCAAGGGCTACAGCCAGAAACTCGGAGAATGTGGCGTCAGTTTCTTCGCCACCGAGGAACTGGCGCGATTGCACGGCACGGACTTTCCCCGGGGCCTGCACGGCGCCCCGCTGCTGATCCCGGGCCAGGAAACCGTGGTCCGCAGCCGCCTACTGCGCTGGTTCGCCGAACAGCAATTGCAACCGCGCATCATCGGCGAATTCGATGACAGCGCTCTGATGCAGGCCTTCGGCCAGTCCGGCAGTGGGATCTTTATCGCCCCCAGCGTGATTGCCGATGAGGTCCGGCAACAGTACGGCGTGCATCTGATTGGCCAGACCGATGCCGTGACCGAATCGTTCTACGCCATTTCCGTGGAGCGCAAGGTCAAGCACCCCGGCATTGTCGCCATTACCGAAGGCGCCCGACGGGAACTGTTCACCTCCATCAACCACTGATCAGGAAGGACAGGCGTGCGGCGCCTTGAGCTTCATCAGCAGCAACGCCAGGGCAATGGACAGCACAATGAAGCAGGACGCTGCAAATCCCAGGCTACCCAGCCCCAAGGTGTCGATCACCCGACCGCCGACCATAGCCCCCAGGCCGATCCCCAGGTTGGCCCCGGCGATGTTCAGCGACGCAGCGAACGCCGGCGCTTGCGGCGCCGCCTTGATCAGCCGCACATGGCTGACCAGGAACAGGGCTGCCTGGGTCACGCCCCAGACACCCATGGCTGCCGCCAACCCCAGGGTCGAATGAATGCTCGGCACCAAGGCCAGCATGCCGCCGATCATCAACCCACAGAACACCATGGAAGCGATCAGCGGATGCCGGTCCACAGCCCGGCCGCCCAGGGAATTGCCGATCAACCCCACCGCGCCAAAGCCCATCAGGCACCAGCCCACCACGGTGCCGTTAAAGCCCGCCAGGCGCTCGAGAATATCCGCCAGGTAGGTATAGGCAGTGAACATGCCGCTGAACACCAGAATCGACAGCAGTACATGCCCCTGCATCAGCGGGCTGCGCAGGATGCGAAACTGCGAACGCAGGCTTGCCTGTTGGTTATGCGGCTTGGTTGTCGGCAGGTAGACCCACAGCAGCAAGGCCTTGCCGAAGGCCACCACAGCGAGGAGGCCAAAGGCGCTGCGCCAGCCAAAGGCATCGGCGATCAGGGTGCCCACGGGAATCCCGAACACCGTGGCGCAAACAATGCCGAAGCCGATCTTGGCAATGGCGCGCCCGGCATAGTCCGGGCCGACGATATCCACTGCCGTTTCGCTGGCCAGGGCCCAGAACACCGGCAACCCCAGGGCCGGCACCAGTCGCGCCAGGGACATCACCCAGATATTCGGCGCGAGCGCCGCCAGGGTATTGGCCAGGCCAAACATCAACAGCACGCTGATAAACAGCTGCTTGCGCGGAAAACGCGCGAAGTAGGCGGTCAGGAAGGGCCCGAAAGCGGCGACGGTGAATGCGAACAGGGTCACCAGCAAACCGGCCTGGGACACGCTGACCTGCAAGTCCCGGGCAATCGACGGCAACAGGCCGACGATGATGAATTCCGTGGTCAGCACGGTAAAACCCGCGGCCGACAACAGCAGGATGGGCAACAACATCAAGAACTCCAGAAACGGCGACAGCAGCGATAGCCCGAAGGGCCCGCTGACTGGATAGGAAAAGGGGGTGGCGAATGTTAACAGAGTGAGTACGGGTCAGGGCAACCGCCACGTCGCCGCTTTTCTTGCTGCGCCAAGTGGCAGATCGTCACATCGACGCGGGAAGCACTGGCTGCTGTGATAAAGTCCGCCCCCTGCCAAAAACAGGCCTGATCGCGCACAGCCACTCAAGTCGCCCGATCGCCGGTTGCCATTGACCACCGCAGCCATGGGTGCCGCTGCAGCCCGGGCCACTTTAGGCCCGGGGTACCCGGCATGCACTGCACATTAAAATAAACAGAGATACCGCTATGAGCGCTTCCCCCCCTTCCTTTCTGCAATCCCTCAAACGCCTCAGCCTGGTCACGCAGATCGTTATCGGCCTGATTGCCGGTATCGCCCTGGCCCTGCTGGCACCCGAGGCCGCGAAGTCCACCACCTTCATTGGCAAGGTCTTCGTCTCGGCGCTCAAGGCCGTGGCGCCGATCCTGGTGTTCGTGCTGGTGATGGCCTCAATCGCCAACCACAAGCACGGCCAGGAAACCCATATCCGGCCGATCCTGGTGCTCTACCTGCTGGGCACCTTCGCTGCCGCCGTGGTAGCCGTGATCGCCAGCAGCCTGTTCCCTTCCGCCCTGGTGCTGTCGACCCAGGACGTCGCCATCACCGCTCCCGGCGGCATCAGCGAAGTGCTGCAAAGCCTGCTGCTGAGTGTGGTGGACAACCCGGTCAGCGCCCTGATGAACGCCAACTTCATCGGTATCCTGGCCTGGGCCATCGGCATGGGCGTGGCCATCCGCCACGCCGGCCAGACCACCCGCACGGTGCTCGACGACCTGTCCAACGGGGTCACCGTCATCGTGCGTGTGGTGATCCGCTTCGCACCCCTGGGGATTTTCGGCCTGGTGGCCTCGACCCTGGCCACTTCAGGCTTCGATGCGCTGCTGGGCTACCTGCACCTGCTGGCGGTACTGATCGGCTGCATGCTGTTCGTGGCCCTGGTGATGAACCCGCTGATCGTGTTCTGGAAGATCCGCCGCAACCCCTTCCCACTGGTACTGACCTGCCTGCGCGAGAGCGGCATCACCGCGTTCTTCACCCGCAGTTCGGCGGCCAACATTCCAGTCAACCTGGAGCTGAGCAAGCGCCTGGGCCTGCATGAAGACACCTATTCGGTGTCCATCCCCCTGGGCGCCACCATCAACATGGCCGGCGCGGCGATCACTATCACCGTGCTGACCCTGGCCGCCGTGCACACCCTGGGCATCGCCGTCGACCTGCCGACCGCCGTGCTCCTCAGTGTGGTGGCAGCGATCTGCGCTTGCGGCGCTTCCGGTGTCGCCGGTGGCTCGCTGCTGCTGATTCCACTGGCCTGCAGCCTGTTCGGCATCCCTAGCGAAATCGCCATGCAGGTGGTGGCCGTGGGCTTCATCATCGGCGTGCTGCAGGACTCGGCGGAAACTGCGCTGAACTCCTCCACCGACGTGCTCTTCACCGCCGCCGCGTGCATGGCCCAGGAAGACAAGGCGCAAGCCTCAGCCTGATTCACGGCCACTAAAAAGCCCGGCCAGGGTCAACCTGGCCGGGCTTTTTTATGCGTGCTGAAAGGCTCGTGCCGCTCTTCAGCAGGACGCCTTAGAACGCGCCCATGTAGTCGCGCTTGCCCACTTCCACACCGTTGTGACGCAGGATCGCGTAGGTGGTGGTGACGTGGAAGAAGAACTGCGGCAGGCCGTAGGTCAGCAGGTAGGACTGGCCACTGAAGCGCTTCTCTTTCGGAGTGCCCGGACGGGTGACGATCTCGATGCCTTCCTTGCCGTCGATCTGCGAAGGCTGGATGCCTTCGATAAAGGCCAGGACCTTGGCAATCAGCGCCTGCAGGTCGGCGAAGGTGACTTCAGTATCGTCGTACTTGGGCAGCTCGACCTCGGCCAGGCGAGCCGACACGCCCTTGGCGAAGTCCACGGCGATCTGCACCTGACGCACCAGCGGGAACATGTCCGGATACAGGCGCGCCTGGAGCAGGGCATTGGGTTCGATATTCTTCGCCGTGGCGTGAGCTTCGGCCTTGTGCAGTACATCGCTCAAGGCGTTGAGCATTTGCTTGAAGACAGGAACGGAAGCGGCGTACAGGGAAATAGTCATGACAGTCTCGACATGGATGGCGGAAATACAACGAGCAGGGATTATAGCCACAGCGGCCGACCCCGGGGCCTTTATCCCGGCGGCCCTTGGCGATAGGCGCTGGGCGCGACGCCAAACCAGCGCTTGAAGCTCTGGGAAAAACTCGACAGGTCGCTGAAGCCCAGCCGCTCGGCGATCTGCGTCAGGCTCAAGGCCGGGTTGCCCAATAGCTCCAAGGCCCGGGCGCTGCGGTGCTGGCTCTGTAATTGCCGGTACGACGTGCCCTCCTCCTGCAAACGACGCTTGAGGGTGCGCACGCTGGTCCGACTCAACCGCGCCATGCTCGGCAGGTCCGGTACGCTGCCGGAGGGGGCGGCCTCAAGATACTGGCGCACCAGGGCCGTAGCCCCCTGAGGCGCTGAACGACGCTCCAGCAACTGTGCACACATCTGCTCGCACATCGACACCGTCAGTGGATTGGCCTGGGGCAAGGCCCGGGTCAGGAAGCGCCGGTCGAAGGCCAGGCCATGCTGCTCGGCCCGATAGGCGGGACTCAGGCCCAGGATCTGCTCCACCTCCCCCGTGCTGCGCGCCACAGGACGGCCATTGCACCGGGTAAACCGCGTCAGGCGAAAGTCCGGGCCCACAATCTCCTTCATCAATACCGCCGCAGCGGCCATGTCCCGCTGCAGCAGAAACTCCCGTACCGCCGGGTCCGCCACCGCAGGCTCAGCAAACGTCAGCACGCCCAGCTCCTGCTCCACTCGATAGCCGATCGTGGCAAAGGCATAAGTCAGGGGTAAGAAGCGCAAGGCCAGGTTCAAGGCATCCGCCGCGGTCGTACTGCTGATCAGGCCATAGCCAAACAGGCCGTAGCTGGAGAAGTGATAGCGCGCGCCCACGACGTAACCCAAGCCCCGGGGATTGCCCAGCAAACCCAGCAGATTGCTCACCAGTTGCAGTTCCTGAGCCGCCGTCAACAGGCTGTTGGGGTCCTGCAACTGCTCCAGGGACAACCCCGAACCGGCCAGCAAACTCGCCACTGGCAAGCCCTTTTCGCGGCCGAAGCTCACCAGCAGCAAGGCGCTGGAAGGTCCTCGGGTGTAGGTCTGGATACTCATGGGCCGGACTCATGAACCGCTGATTTGGCCCAAATACTAAAGCACTTGTCCCGTTACAGCATGGGGCCTGCACTTTATTCCCTGCATGCTTCACTGATCGGGGCTGCACCACAGAAACAAGGACGTGGCCTCGGGAGGATCAACCCAGTGCCGCACAACAATAACAACGAGGTCGTCATGCCCCAATCAGCACCTGCCTGTACCCCACCCTCCAGCTCAACCGCGCCCCTTGAGGCCCTGATCATCGGCAGCGGCTTCGGCGGCCTGGGCATGGCCATCGCCCTGCGCAAGGCCGGGGTCGATCAGTTCATCCTTCTTGAGAAAGGCCAGGACGTTGGTGGCGTCTGGCGCGACAACACCTACCCCGGCGCCGCCTGCGACGTGCCTTCGCACCTGTACTCGTTTTCCTTCGAGCCCAACCCGAACTGGTCCCGGGTTTTCGCCCCCCAGGCAGAGATCCACGACTACCTGCAGCATTGCGCCCAGCGCTACGACCTGCTGCGCCACATCCACTTTGGCAGCGAAGTGCGCCACGCCCGGTTCGATGAAACCAGCAGTTGCTGGCAGGTCATCTGCCGCGATGGCCAGGCGCACTTCAGCCGCCTGCTGATCAGCGCCACTGGCCAACTGAGCCGCCCCGCCCTGCCCAATCTGCCGGGCCTGGACAGTTTCCAGGGTCATGTATTCCACTCCGCAGCCTGGGACCATCACTACCCTCTGGCCAACAAGCGGGTGGCGGTGATCGGCACCGGCGCCTCGGCCATCCAGTTCGTTCCGCAGATCGCCGATCAGGTGGCCGCGCTCAAGGTCTTCCAACGCTCCCCGGCCTACATCATGCCCAAGGCCGACCGCGCCTACCGCCCGGAGGAAAAACAGCGATTCGCCCGCCATCCGCTATGGGCCAAACTGGTGCGCGCCGCCCACTACCTGCATTTCGAATCCCGGGCCCTGGGCTTTACCCGCCTCAAGAGCCTGACCCAATGGGTGGTCGGTATTCCTTTTCGCAAGCTGCTGAATGCCTCGGTGCCCAACCCCGAACTGCGCCAGCGCATGACCCCGGACTATCCCATCGGCTGCAAACGCATCCTGCTGTCCAACGACTACCTGAAAACCTTCGCCAAGCCCCATGTCGAGCTGTTGACCCAGGGCATCGAGCGCATTACCGAGCACGGCATCACAACCCTCGACGGCCAGCAGCACCCGGTGGACGCCATCATCTATGGCACCGGCTTCGCCGCCACCGAATTCCTTTCGCCGATGCGCATCAGCGGCCGCGGCGGGGTCGACCTGAACCAGGCCTGGCAACATGGCGCGGCAGCCTACCTGGGGCTCAGCGTGCCCGGCTTCCCCAACTTCTTCATGCTCTACGGGCCCAACACCAACCTGGGCCACAACTCCATCATCCACATGCTGGAAAGCCAGATATCCCACGTGATCAAGGCCCGCCGGGCGCTGCTCAAAAGCGCGGCGAAAACGCTGGAGGTGGACGAGTCGCCCTACCAGCGTTTTCAGTGGCGCATCCAGCGCCGCCTGGCCACCTCGGTGTGGAGCGGCTGCCAGAGCTGGTATGTCGACGCACAGGGGCACAACAGCACCAACTGGCCCGGTTTCACCTGGAGCTACAGATGGCTGACCCGCTATGGCGGACTGTCCGCCTACCGATTTGCCAGCCCCCTGGACGCGCCGTTTTCGCCCAGCGATGGACAGCGAGTGGCCCCACCCGGGGATTGGCTGGAACGGTGCAACGCGGCTTTCTTGCGGCTTTTCCTGAGAGCCAGTTTCAGGACCCTGATCGGCCCGCCGCGGCAGCTGGTGAGCCAGCGCAAGCTCGTCAACGCTCTCTCCTGGCTGATGCCCGGCGGCCTGGGCGTAACCCGCAAGCGCACGAGCCTGGGTCAGTTGGCGGTGCAGTGCGTCGAGCCCAAGGCCCGGACCTCGAACGCGGTCATCCTCTACCTGCACGGCGGCGCCTTCTGCCTGGGCAACCCGGACACCCACTACAGCGTCACCAGCCGCCTGGCCAGGGAGACTGGCTGCCGCGTCTGGGCGCCCGACTACCGACTGGCACCGGAGCATCCCTACCCGGCCGCGCTGGACGACTGCCTGGCCTGTTATGACGCGATCCGTGCCCAGGGCTGCGCGGCGCAACAGCTGCTGATTGCCGGTGACTCTGCCGGGGGCGCCCTGGCGCTGGCACTGGCGCTGACCTTGAAGCAACGCGGCGAGCCGTTCGCGGCCGGGCTGATACTGCTCTCGCCGGTTACCGATCCCGACCTGGGCGCAGACCGCCTTCAATCCCGAACCGCGGTCGACCCGATGATCCGCCGCGACTGGCTGGAGCAGGCCCTCAAGGCCTACGCCGTCCCTGCGCAGACGCTTTCACATCGCCCCCTGGAAGCGGACCTGCGCGGCCTGCCGCCGATGCTGGTCCAGGTCGGCGACCAGGAACTGCTGCTGTCCGACTCCCTCCGCCTGGCCGAACGGGCACGGGCGTCCGGCGTACCCTGCCAGCTGGAAATTCACGACGGGCGCTGGCATGTCTTCCAGTTGCAGGCCTTCTATCTGCGCTCTGCCAGGAACGCCCTGCGCAGCATCGCCCGGTTTGCCCAGCGGTGCCTGGAACCCGTCACCAGTCCCCCTGCGCCGTCCACGCCGCGGACCGCAGCCGAACCGGCACAAGCTGCGCAATCCAGCTGAAACCTGCCGCCGCGCCGACTGCGCGGCGGCCTTGCCTTGCTTGAACGCCGCAACCCGATCTCCGCCCCACCAAGTTCTGATGGTCAGAACCGGCTTGTGAAGGTAAAACAGAGCCCCTCGAAGAAGGCCGACTCGGCCACGGAAAACTCAAGACCGCCCTAGCGCGCCCTGCACCGGGTTTTCCACGACCTCATCCATCAGTGACCAAGGGACCAGCACTTATGAGCAACGAGCACGACACCCCCAACGAAGCACTGCGCCTGAGCAGTACCGACATCCGCGTTCTGGGTTCGTTGATCGAAAAGCAGGCCACCAGCCCGGAAACCTATCCCCTGACCCTCAATGCCCTGGTGATCGCCTGCAATCAGAAAACCAGCCGCGAACCGGTGATGAACCTGACCCAGGGCCAGGTCGGCCAGAGCCTGCGCGCCCTTGAGGCCCGGGGCTTCACTCGGTTGGTCATGGGCAGCCGCGCCGACCGCTGGGAACAGCGCCTGGACAAGGCCCTGGAACTGGTGCCGGCGCAGTTGATCCTGTGCGGCCTGATGTTTCTGCGCGGTCCGCAGACGGTCAACGAACTGCTGACTCGCAGCGGGCGCATGCACGATTTCGAAGACAGCGAGCAAGTCCTGCACCAGCTCGAACGCCTGATCGCCCGGGGCCTGGCCCTGCACATCCCGCGTCAGGCCGGCCAGCGCGAGGACCGCTACACCCACGCCCTGGGCGACCCGGCGGATATCGAAGCGATCCTCGCCGCCCGCGGCAACCCGGTGGAGCGCAGCGCCGGCGGCGCGGTTTCAGTGGAGCGCATCGAAGAACTGGAAGCGCGGATCGCCGCCCTGGAAGAACGTCTGGCCCAGCTCGAAGGCTGAGCTGACGCGTCCTCATGGGCCGCTGACGACAATGCCGGCTCAAGCCCGAGCGAAGGCCACCGCCTTGTGGAACTGCTCCTCGCTCGGGCGCACGCCGGTATACAGCACAAACTGCTCCAGGGCCTGAATCGCAATCACCTCCAGCCCGGTGATGACCTGCTTGCCTTCGGCCCTGGCCCGCAAGATCAACGGCGTCTCCGACGGTACGGCCACCACATCGAACACCCGGTCCGCCGCAGCAATCGCCTCGGCCTCGAACGCCAGCTGCTGCGCTTGCGGGCCACCGCTCATGCCGATCGGGGTCACGTTGATCAGCATCTGCGGCCGCAGGCTGCCCAACTCCGCCCGCCACTCATATCCCAAGGCACTGGCCAGGGCGCGCCCGGTGACTTCATTGCGCGCGACGATCACGCCCTGGGCATAACCGCCATCACGCAAGGCACTGGCCACCGCCTTGGCCATGCCGCCGCTGCCGCGCAGGGCGAAAGTCGATTCCCGTGGCACGTCGTGCTCGGCCAGCAACTGAGCCACGGCAATGTAATCGGTGTTGTAGGCCTTCAGGTGGCCATCGGTGTTGACGATGGTGTTGATCGAAGCGATGGCCCTGGCCGAGGCATCCAGCTCATCCACCAGGGCGATGCAGTCCTCCTTGAACGGCATGGACACGCCGCAGCCGCGAATCCCCAACGCACGTATCCCCCGCACCGCACCGGGCAGGTCCTGACTGCTGAAGGCCTTGTAGTAGAAATTGAGCCCCAACTGCTCGTACAGATGATTGTGAAAACGCAGGCCGAAGTTCCCCGGACGCCCGGACAGCGACATGCACAACTGGGTGTCTTTGTTGGGGTTCATTTGCATATTCATCTCCTCGCTGGGCACTTTCGGATAGACGGGCTTGGTCAGCCAAGCCCCTTGTGCCTGATCATATCGGCGCTGGTTTGCAGGCCCCTGCAGCGCCCAGGGATGACGGTAAAGAGGCCGGTACAGACCTTACACAATATTTACTCAGCGGCTGTGCAGATTTTCCAGAAACCGCTGTCTTAGCAGTATCCCCGCGTCAGTTCTTGAGTCTGGTGCAGACCATAAACGCAGGGGTTGAACCGAGGACCAACCATGATTTCCAAAATCCCCAAGATTGCCCTGCTCATAGGTGCACTGGCTGTCGCCGGCCAGGCATCGGCCCACGGTGGTGGCTGGGCCGGCCCCGCGGCACTGGGCGCAGTTGTCGGTGCAGCCGTTGTGGGCTCGGTGATCGCCAATCAGGATCGTCCGGTCTACGTGCAGCAGGCGCCGGTGTATGTGCAACCCCAGCCGGTGTATGCCGCGCCACCACCGCCGGTCTACTACCAGCCGGCACCGGTCTATGTCCAACAACCGGTCTACTACCGCCCGGCGCCGGTGTACTACGGCCCGCCACGGGGCTACTACGGCCACCCTCATTACTACTACGGCCCACGTCCCGGCCGCTGGTAACCGTCCACTGAAACAGCCACAGGCCCCGCCCTCGAAGCGGGGCCTGTTGCATTTTGCCATCACCCGGATGTCTGAATAATCCCGAACAATGTCGCGACTGGAACAGTATTTGCCTGCAAATCCGGGAATAGTGTGCTGATCCCACGACGGCCCTGAGCAACGCGGGACTGTCATGTTTGTGTCATTCAAGGACTGCAAGATCGATCCAGTCCGCTCGCCACAGGCCCATAACAACAAGGACGACCCCATGCCCACGCAAAACCCCCACCGCGTCGAAGGCCTCTGCACCTCCAGCCGGGTGTACGACGCCCTGACCGAACTCAAGCATCTGGAAGGCCATCGCTGCGCCAAGTTTCTCTCGCTGCTGGCCCAGAACCTGGTGCGCAAGGGCCTGCTCAATGAGCAGGAAGTGCTGCACATGCTCGATCAGGTGGTGGACTGAACCACCGCAACCGCTAGCACCGGCATCAATGTCCACTATCAGACTGGGTGATTTTTCGTAGCACTTGAGGCTTTGTAAGGTAACTCCTCGCCCATCGAGGAGGTTGTCATGCCCAAGGTCCAGATCATGTCCGTCATCGGCAGTGCCGTCCCCGCGTCGCTCAGGGAACTGGGCTTGCTGGCCTGCTGGTACCTGGTACGCGACGGCGAAGCCGTCAGCGGCCCGCTGACCTCCCTGCCCGCCGCCCAGGCCCTGTCCAGGCAACTCGATCTGCACAGGGCCCACTGCTAAGGCAACTGCACCCGAGGCCGGGTTTCGACGAACAGCGCCCAACTGGACATGAACAGCGCGGCGATCAAGGGCCCGATGACAAAGCCGTTGAGGCCGAAGATCGCCAGCCCGCCCAGGGTCGAGATCAGGATCAGGTAGTCCGGCATCTTGGTGTCCTTGCCCACCAGGATGGGTCGCAGCAGGTTGTCCACCAGGCCGATCACGAACACTCCGAACACCCCCAGCACTACCCCTTGCCAGATCGCTCCGCTGATCAGGAAGTACGCCGCCACCGGCCCCCAGACAATCCCCGCCCCCACCGCCGGCAGCAACGACAGAAATGCCATCAGCACCGCCCACAACAGGGCACTGGGAATATCCAGGAACCAGAAGATCATTCCCCCCAGGGCGCCCTGGGTCACCGCCACCAGCACATTGCCCTTGACCGTAGCCCTTACCACCCGATTGAACTTCAGTTGCAGCCGGCGTTTCTGGTACTCGGCCAGGGGCACGGCGGTGCGGATCTTGCGCGCCAGTTCGGCGCCATCACGCAAAAAGAAGAACAGCAGGTAGAGCATGATGAAGAAGCTCACCACGAACTCGAAGGTGCCCTGACCGAAGCTGAACGCCTGGGTCGCCAGGTACTGACTACCCTGCATCGCGCTCTTGACCGTCTTCTCCTGCAAGCCCTTGAGCTCGCCAAGGCCCAAGCGATCCAGCAGGTGCTGAAAGTAGGGTGGCAGGCTGTGCTTGAACTGGGCCAGGTAGCCGGCGATGTCCAACTGACCGCTTTCGATCTTCTTGTACAGCTCGGCCCCTTCCTGGACCAGCAACACACTGGTGATGATCACCGGCAAGATGGCGATCACCAGGCAGATCAGCAGGGTGCACAAGGCCGTGAGATTGCGCGGCCAGCCGAACTTCAATTGCAGGCGGCGCTGCAAGGGAGCAAAGACGATGCCCAGGATCACCGCCCAGAACAGTGCTCCGTAGAACGGCAGCAAAATCCAGATGAACGCCACCGTCACCAGGACCAGTAACAGCAGCAGGCTTTTGTTTTGCAGGTTGTTTTGATTCATGTCCGATCCAGATCAGTCAACGCCCCATCACGGCGTCCTGAGGTTAGTCCGCAGCCGTGATGCCGAGTGCGTTTTTTTCTGCATCAGACATAGATCCAGATCAATGAATGCCCGCCAGCACTGGCTTACCCTCGCGACCTTTTGCGACCGACAGCCCCATGACGCTCCTCGCCAAGCCCGAACTCCTGGCCCCCGCCGGCACCCTGAAAAACATGCGCTACGCCTTCGCCTACGGCGCCGATGCGGTGTACGCCGGCCAACCGCGCTACAGCCTGCGGGTGCGCAACAACGAATTCGACCACGCCAACCTGGCCCTCGGTATCCGCGAGGCCCAGGCCCAGGGCAAGCGTTTCTACGTGGTGGTCAACATCGCCCCGCACAACGCCAAGCTCAAGACCTTTCTCAAGGACCTGGAGCCTGTCATCGAGATGGCCCCGGATGCGCTGATCATGTCCGACCCGGGGCTGATCATGCTGGTGCGCCGGCACTTCCCGGCCATGCCGATCCACCTCTCGGTGCAGGCCAACACGGTGAACTGGGCCAGCGTCGAATTCTGGCAACTGCAAGGGCTGACCCGGATCATCCTGTCCCGGGAACTGTCCCTGGAAGAAATCGAGGAAATCCGCCAGAAAGTGCCGGCCATGGAGCTGGAAGTCTTCGTCCACGGCGCCCTGTGCATGGCCTATTCCGGACGCTGCCTGCTCTCGGGCTACATGAACAAGCGCGACGCCAACCAGGGCACCTGCACCAACGCCTGCCGCTGGAAATACAAGGCCGAAGCAGCCACCGAGAACAACCTCGGGGACATCGTCCAGACCTTCCAGCCAGAGCCGACCCTGGGCCTGGGGGCGCCCACCGACCAGGTGTTCCTGCTCCAGGAAGCCAATCGCCCGGACGAGCTGATGCCGGCCTTCGAGGACGAGCACGGCACCTACATCATGAATGCCAAGGACCTGCGGGCGGTGCAGCACGTGGAGCGCCTGACCCGCATGGGTGTGCACTCGCTGAAGATCGAGGGCCGGACCAAATCCCACTTCTACTGCGCGCGCACCACCCAGGTGTACCGCCGGGCCATCGACGACGCGGCGGCCGGGCGCGAGTTCGACCGCAGCCTGATGAACGATCTGGAGTCCCTGGCCCAGCGCGGCTACACCGAAGGCTTCCTGCGCCGCCATGTACATGACGAGTACCAGAACTACCAGAACGGCAGCTCGGTGTCGGAACGCCAGCAGTTCGTCGGCGAACTCACCGGCGAACGCCGTGACCGTCTGGCAGAAGTGAAGGTGAAGAACCGTTTCGCCCTGGGCGATCACATGGAACTGATGACCCCCAAGGGCAACTTCCATTTCGATCTGCACGAACTGCAGAACGCCAAGGGCGAAACCATCGAAGTCGCCCCGGGGGATGGCCACACCGTGTACCTGCCGATCCCCGATCAGGTGGACCTGCGCTTTGGTCTGTTGATGCGCGACATCAGCGCCTGAGGGGCAGCGCTCTTGCCAGCCGCCCCAGGCGGCTGGCTGAGCACAACATCAGATCCGGAACTGCCCCACCAACCGACCCAGGCGCTGCCCCAGGTCCGCCAGACTGCGTGACGTCTGGGCGCCGCGCTGGGTTTCATCGGCCACGCTGTCCACCGCCACGGCAATCTGGTGCACGCTGCGGTTGATCTCCTCAGCCACCGCGGTCTGCTCCTCTGCCGCACTGGCGATTTGTGCGTTCATCGAATTGATGGTGCCAATCAGCTGGGCCATGGTGTCCAGCGAAGCACCGGCCTCGTTGGCTTTCACCGAGGTGCCATCGCCGGCATCGCTGGAGCGGCGCATGGCGTCCACCGCCACCCGAGTACCCTGCTGCAGACGATCAATCATGCCCTGGATTTCCTGGGTGCTTTGCTGGGTACGGCTGGCCAGGGCCCGCACTTCGTCGGCGACCACGGCAAAACCACGCCCGGCCTCCCCGGCCCGGGCCGCTTCGATGGCCGCGTTCAAGGCCAGCAGGTTGGTCTGCTCGGCGATTGAGCGGATCACATCCAACACGCTGACGATCGACGCCACGTCCTGCTGCAAGCTGTCCAGGGAAGTGCCGCTGTTGCGAATATCGCTGACCAGGGCATGGATCTGCTGGATGCTGCCATCCACCACGCGCTTGGCCGCCTGGCCTTCCTCATCGGTCTGTTGCGCCGCCACCGCCGCCCCCTGGGCACTGCGCGCCACTTCCTGGGCAGCCGAAGACATTTCATTGATCGCCGTGGCCACCTGATCGGTCTCGTGACGCTGACGCTCCATGGCCTGTTCCGAACGCTGGGCCTGATCCGAAACCTGGGTCACCAGCTCGGTGAGCTGCCCGGTCATCTCGGTGATCTGGCGCACCAGACCGTGGATCTTGTCGACAAAACGGTTGAACGAACCGGCCAGTTCCCCCAGTTCGTCCTGGCTGGTGATCGCCAGACGCCGGGTCAGGTCGCCTTCGCCGGCGGCGATGTCATCCAGGTTGGCCTTCATCAGGTTCAGCGGCCGCAGCATGGTGTTGGCCACCAGCAGGCCCAGGGCCGCAATCACCAGCAGCACCACCGCGGCGATCCCGAGGATGCTCAGGACCATGCCTTCCATGCGTTGGTTGACGCTGTCCTGGACTGCCGCCACCTGGGCGTCGATGCCGTCGAGATTGACCGAGGTGCCCAGCACCATGTCCCACTTGGGCAAGTACTCGGTGTAACCCAGCTTGGGCACCAGCACGTCGCTACCCGGCTGAGTGGAGCTGTATTGCACGTAATGACTGCCGTCCTTGCCCACACGCACCAGTTCGCGGTTGACGTAAACGCCGTTGGGGTCGCGATTGTCCTTGAAGCTCTTGCCCACGCCGTCCGGGCTGTTGCCCTTGAACAGGCGCACGGTCTCGGAGTCGTAGCCAAAGAAGTAGCCGTCCTTGCCGTAAGTGATGTTCGACAGCAGCTTGACCACCTCGGCCCGGGCTGCCTGATCCCCGGGCGCCGCCGCGTCATACAGGGGTTTGACCGTGTTCAGGGCGACTTCGACATAGCTCTGCAGCGTGGTCTTGGCCTCGCCCAGCAGACGACTACGGGTTTCCTCAACCTCTTTCTGGGCCTGCTGGCGCAACATGAACACCGTGCTCAGGCTGATCACCAGCGCGAACAGCAGTACCGGGAGTACCGCCAGGGACAGGACTTTGGCCTTCAGGCTCAAGCGCATAGTGGGCTCACTCTTGGTTTTTTATTGGCGTGATAACCGCGTTAACGGCACGCCAAAACAAAAGTTGAGCCCGACCTCACAGGAGCGGGCCTGCCGGTTAGAGGGCCGGCAGACCCTGCAGCGCCTTGAAGGACGCCTTCACCGGCAAACCGTCTCCGGCATAGAGAGGGATGGAATCAGAGGACCATGGCCGCGACCCAGCCAAAGGCCAGCAGCGGCAGGTTGTAATGCAGGAAGGTCGGGACCACGGTGTCCCAGATGTGATGGTGCTGACCGTCAATGTTCAGCCCCGAGGTCGGGCCCAGGGTCGAATCCGAGGCCGGCGAGCCTGCATCCCCCAGCGCCCCGGCGGTGCCCACGATGCAGACAATCGCCAACGGGCTGAACCCCAGCTGCACGCACAAGGGCACGAAGATCGCCGCCAGGATCGGCACCGTGGAAAACGACGAACCGATGCCCATGGTCACCAACAGCCCCACCAGCAACATCAGCAAGGCGCCCACGCCCTTGCTGTGGCCGATCCACGCCGCCGAGGCTTGCACCAGGGAGTTGACCTCGCCGGTGGCCTTCATCACTTCGGCGAACCCGGAGGCGGCGATCATGATGAAGCCGATCATGGCCATCATCTTCATGCCTTCGGTGAACAGGTCGTCAGTCTCGCGCCAGCGCACGATGCCCGACACCGAGAAAATCAGGAAGCCGCACAAAGCCCCGATAATCATCGAGTCCAGCAGCAACTGGATCACGAACGCAGCGACGATAGCCGCCCCCGCCACCAGCAGGGTCCGCGGGTTGTACTGCACCGCCACCTGCTCGACTTTCTCGATCCGATCCAGGTTATACACGCGCTTCTTGCGGTAGCTGACAAAGGCCAGCAGCAAGCCGCAGAGCATGCCCAGGGCGGGAATGCCCATGGCGTGGGTGACGTTGACCTGGCTGATATCCACCCCGCTGCGGGCCACGTTGGCCAGGAGGATCTCATTGAGGAAGATGTTGCCGAAGCCCACCGGCAAGAACATGTAGGGGGTGATCAGGCCGAAGGTGATGACGCAGGCGATCAGCCGCCGGTCCAGTTGCAACTTGGTCAGTACATAGAGCAGCGGCGGCACCAACAGTGGGATGAAGGCAATGTGGATCGGCAGAATGTTCTGCGAAGCAATCGCCACCACCCACAACAGGCCGATCAGCAGCCATTTGACCTGGCCGCCGCCGTGGGCGTCCTGGCGATCCACCAATATCAGGATCTTGTCCGCCAGGGCATGGGCCAGGCCGGACTTGGCGATGGCCACGGCGAAGGCGCCAAGCAAGGCGTAGGACAGGGCCACGGTGGCACCGCCACCCAGACCACTGTTGAACGCCTTGAGGGTAGCCTCGATCCCCAGGCCACCCGTCAAACCGCCCACCAGGGCACCAATGATCAGGGCGATCACTACATGCACGCGGGACAGGCTGAGCACCAGCATCACGCCAACCGCGGCAATTACTGCGTTAATCATCGTTACCTCATTACTGCGCCGCTAAAAAAGGCGCAAAAGCCTGTGACCGACCGGAAGGCAGCGGGCTGCCGACATCGAGATGAAAGAGGTTCTTATTAGAGGGCGCGCACTTTGCAGCAGCGCAACCAGCTTGTCAAAACCCGCACCCCGCCGCCCGCAGGAGCAAGCTTGCTCGCGAAGCACCCAAGCCCCCCGTACCCGTGGCGAGGGCGCTCGTTCCCGTCGGGCTGCAGGGCAGCCCCAGAGCCTCACGGCTTATTTCGAACAAGCGTTTAAAGAACGCCGTTCGTCGGCCGTTACAGTGCAAAGTCTCAGATATTTATCGAATAAAGGACGCCTCCATGTCGCTCAGACAACTTTCCATCCAATGGAAGATCACCCTGCTGGCCGGACTCTGCCTGTTGGGCATCGTGTCACTGTTGGTGGGGCTTTCGCTGTATCGCATGGAGCACAGCTCCGAGCTGGTGAAAGCGTCGAGCATGGAGATGCTCAACGAAGCAGCCCAGGCGCGGATCGAAGCCCAGGGTGAAGTCCAGGCACTGGGCATTCGCCAACAGTTCATGGACGCCTATCAATACGGCCACGGCTTTTCCCGCCAGGTGCTGTTCCTGCGGGAACAGGCCGAGAAACGCTTCCTCGACGCCTTCGACCTGCGTGAAGACCTGACCCGCCAGGTCAAGTCGGCGCTGCAGGCCAACCCCGACTTGCTGGGCCTGTCCCTGGTGTTCGAAGCCAACGCCCTGGATGGCAAGGACGAGTTGTTCAGCGGCCAGAGCGAATTGGGCAGCAACGAAAAAGGCCGCTTCGCCCTGTACTGGTCCCAGCCCACCCCGGGCCAGCTGACCTCCATGGCGTTGCCGGAAAGCGACATGAGCGACACCCGCAGCGGACCCAGCGGCCAACCGGCCAATGCCTGGTTCACCTGCCCGCGCAGCACCCTCAAGCCCTGCGTGATCGAGCCCTACTTCTATGACATCGACGGCCAGAAGGTGCTGATGACCAGCATCGTCTTCCCGCTGCTGGTCAACGGCAAAGTCATCGCCTCGCTGTCGGTGGACATCAACCTCAACAGCCTGCAGGCCATCAGCCGCGATGCCAGCCAGAAGCTCTACGCCGGCCAGACCAGCGTCAGTATCCTCAGCCCCGCAGGCCTGCTGGCCGGCTATAGCCCGGATGCCAGCAAGCTCAGCCAGCGCCTGGACAGTGTCGACAGCGTCAACGGCGCCGAACTGATCCGCCAACTGGCCGATAGCACCCAGACCCACAGCCTGCACAGCCAGGAGAAACTCAAGGTCCTCGCCCCCTTCACCCCGATCCCTGGCGGCAAGCCCTGGGGCGTGCTGCTGGATGTGCCGGAAAAGGTCCTGGTGGGTCCGGCCGAAGCCTTGAAAAGCGAACTGGACGCCAGCAACAACAGCGGCACCCTGATGGAGCTGGGCCTGGGCCTGCTGGCTGCCGTGGTGGGCCTGCTGCTGGTGTGGCTGATGGCGCGCAGCGTGACCCGGCCGATTCTCGGCGTGGCCCACATGCTCGAAGACATTGCCAGCGGTGAAGGCGACCTGACCCGGCGCCTGGCGTACAACAACAAGGACGAGCTGGGGCAACTGGCCGGTTGGTTCAACCGTTTCCTCGACAAGCTGCAACCGATCATTGCCGAAGTGAAACGCTCGGTGCAGGACGCCCGCGGCACCGCCGACCAGTCATCGGCCATCGCCACCCAGACCAGCGCCGGCATGGAACAGCAGTATCGTCAGGTGGACCAAGTGGCCACTGCTTCCCACGAGATGAGCGCCACCGCCCAGGACGTGGCCCGCAGTGCGGCCCAGGCGGCCCAGGCGGCGCGGGATGCCGACCAGGCCACGCAACAGGGCCTGACCGTGATAGACCGCACCACCCGCAGCATCGATCAACTGGCCGCCGACATGAGCGCCGCCATGACCCAGGTCGAAGGTCTGGCCGCCAACAGCGAACAGATAGGCACGGTACTGGAAGTGATTCGTTCGATTGCCGAGCAGACCAACCTGCTGGCCCTCAACGCTGCCATCGAAGCGGCCCGCGCCGGAGAGGCCGGGCGCGGTTTTGCGGTGGTCGCCGACGAGGTGCGCAACCTGGCCCAACGCACCCAGGAATCGGTGGAGGAAACCCGCCAAGTGATCGAGCAACTGCAAACCGGCACCCGGGACGTGGTGGGCTCCATGAACAGCAGCCACCGCCAGGCCCAGGGCAGCGTCGAACAAGTGGGTCAAGCCGTGACCGCCCTGCGCCAGATCGGCGACGCGGTGACGGTGATCAGCGACATGAACCTGCAGATCGCCAGCGCCGCCGAGCAGCAGAGCGCAGTGGCCGAGGAGATCAACAGCAACGTGGCGACCATCCGAGACGTCACCGAATCGCTGTCGGAACAGGCCAATGAGTCGGCGCGGGTCAGCCAGTCCCTCAACAGCCTGGCCAACCAGCAACAGAGCCTGATGGACCAGTTCCGCGTCTGACCTGTAGCCGCTGCCGCAGGCTGCGATGGCCCCCAAGAGGGGGTCGCCCTTGAGCACGCCGAAGGCCCTTCGGGCCTTGTCGCAGCCTCGCCGTTATAGATCGGGGTCGAACCGGGTTGGTGTAGCCGCTGCCGCAGGCTGCGATGGCCCCCAAGAGGGCACCGCCCTTGAGGACGCCGAAGGCCCTTCGGGCCTTGTCGCAGCCTCGCTGTTGCTCGGCAGCGGCTACAGAGGGCGCCAAGGTTCGACGGTTGATCGACAGCCGTCACGGGCGCCGAACCTAGCGCCCGGCGCGTTCAGCGCTTGGGCAGTTCGACCTCCACCCGCAAGCCGCCCCACTCGCTGTCCCCCAGGCTCAGCGTGCCGCCGCAAGCATCGACTATGTCGCGCACGATGCCCAGGCCCAGCCCGTGGCCATCGGTTTGTTCATCCAGCCGTGCGCCACGACTGAACACCTCGTTACGCCGCGCTTCGGGAATGCCCGGGCCGTCGTCCTCCACCCGCAGGCAAAAGCCCTGCGGCCGCTCCTCGACGCTCAGGCGCACCTGGGCATCGGCCCATTTACAGGCGTTGTCCAGCAGATTGCCCAGCAGCTCCAGCAGGTCTTCCCGGTCCCAAGGCAGGCGCAGCCCCGGTGGCGCCTGGTAACTCAAGTCCAGGTGCTCGCCATGGATCATGTTCAAGGTCGCCAGCAAACCCGGCAGTTCGGCATCGCATTCAAACAGCACCCCGGGCAGTGCATCCCCCGCCAGCCGCGCGCGGTTGAGTTCGCGATTGAGGCGTTGCTGCACTTGCTGCAATTGCTCCAGCAGCACCCTGCGTACCTCGGGGTGGCCCTCGAGCTTGGGCCCCGAAGCCAGACTCAGGAGTACCGCCAGAGGGGTTTTCAAGGCGTGGCCAAGGTTGCCCAGGGCGTTGCGCGAGCGGTTCAGGCTGTCTTCGGTGTGGGCCAGCAAATGGTTGATCTGCGCCACCAGCGGCTCCAGTTCAACCGGCACCTGGGCGTCCAACTGCGAGCGCTGGCCCTGCTGCAACTGGGCGATCTGCTCCCGTGCGGTCTCCAGGGGACGCAAGGCGCGGCGCACGGTAATCCGCTGCAGCAGCAGAATCAGCAGCAACCCGGCCAGCCCCAGGCCAAGACCGACCTGACGCATGCGCTGGAAGCTCTCGCGCACCGGGGTGTAATCCTGGGCCACGCTGATGGAGATCGATTGCCCGAGGCGCTTGTAGTCGCTGCGCAGCACCAGCAGTTGCTGGCCTTCCGGCCCCAGTTGCAGGTCGCTTTGCAGGCCGGCGCGCTGCAGCTGCGGCAGCTCCTGATCCCACAGGGAACGGGAACGCCAATGCACATCAGCGAAATCGATACGGAAGTAATGCCCGGAAAAGGGCCGTTGATAGGCAGGCGACAGACGACGCTCGTCCAGTTGCAAACCTTGAGGACCACGGACCAGCGCCAGCAGCAGGCTTTCACTGTCTTCCTGAAGTCCCGCCTCCAGGTAACGCTGCAGGCCCACCTCAAACAGCCAGAGGCTGGTCTGCGCCAATACCAGGCCGACCACCAGCATCACCGTGATCAGGCCCAGACTCAGGCGCCGCTGGATCGACCTCACGAATCACTCCCGCCGAACAGGTAGCCCTGGCCGCGGCGGGTTTCGATCACGCTGCGCCCCAACTTGCGCCGCAGGTGATTGACGTGGACTTCAAGGACATTGGAGTCGCGTTCGGTTTCACCGTCGTACAGGTGCTCGGCCAGATGGCTTTTGGACAGGATCTGCTGCGGGTGCAGCATGAAATAGCGCAACAGGCGAAATTCCGCGGCGGTCAGCAACACGTCCTGGCCATCACGGACCACGCATTGGCGACCTTCATCCAGGTGCAGCCCGGCGGCCTGCAAGGTCTGCTGATTGGCCTGGCCGTGGGAGCGACGCAACAGCGCCTGCACCCGCAGGTGCAACTCCTCGGGGTGAAAAGGCTTGCTCAGGTAATCGTCGGCGCCAGCCTTCAGGCCCTCGATGCGCTCGGCCCAGGAGCCGCGGGCGGTGAGGATCAGCACCGGGGTCGCCAGGCCACCGGCGCGCCATTGACGCAGCACCTCAAGCCCCGGGACCCCGGGCAGGCCAAGGTCGAGAATGATCAGGTCATAGGGTTCACTGGCACCCTGGTACAGGGCATCGCGGCCGTCGGCCAGCCAGTCCACCGCGTAGCCCTGGAGTTTCAGGCCCTCCAGCAGTTCATCGGCCAGGGATACGTGATCTTCCACCACAAGCAGGCGCATCAGTCGTCTTCCTCATCTTTCAACAGGCGCCCAGTGGCGGCATCCAGGTCCAGCTCGCGGACCACGCCGTCCAGGGTCAACAGCTCAACCTCATAAATGTACACATCATGTTTTTCTTCCAGTTCGGCTTCCAGCAACTTGGCGCCGGGATAGCGGTCCATGGCTTGCTGCAGGAGTTGCTCCAGGGGCAGGATCACCCCCCGCTGGCGCAGGCGCAGGGCCTCGTCCTGGTCCAGGTCACGGGCCACTGCCAGGGAGCAGAATAGCAACAGCGCCAGGGCCACCCGGCTGCCGGCGCGCATCGTCGAGTTCATTAAGTGTCCTGATGATCCTTGAGTACCTGGCCGGTCACGGCGTCCAGCTCCAGGTCCCACTCCAGCCCTTGCGGGTCACGCAGTTCAACCTGGTAGATGTACTTGCCGTACTCCTCTTCCAGCTCGGTTTCACTGATGCTCGCCCCAGGATGCCGGGACAGGGCCGTGGCATTGAGTTTTTCAAAGGACACAATGGTACCAGCGTCGCGCAGCCGCAGGGCTTCGTCGGGACCCAGGTCGCGGGCATGGGCCAGGCTGGTGGTCAGAGCGATGAGGCTGGCGCTGAACAGCGCGGTCAGGGTTTTCATGACAGGTCTCCAAGGTCAGTGGCCAAAGGCCGATGGCGCCGACGATACCCAAGGCAACTTAATTGAAACTGAATCGCCATCATGGCCCTGACACAAGTTTCACTCGGCCCGAAGCGCCCGGGTTCTCTATACTCGGCGGCTGATTCAAGAGTGAGCCCGGTATGACCGCCATCCATATCAAGTTTCCCGCCCTGACCCTCAAGGCCGGCCCCCGCGCCCTGGCCCGCATCCGCCGCCAAGGCCTGCACGCCGGCGAAGTCGGCACCTTGCCGGGCGCCGCCGGCGGCCCCAAGGCCCTGGGCATTCAGGGCCTGGACCTGGCGCTGTTCGGTGAATGGCTGCCGGCGGTGCCCCGTGAGCGTTCGCTGATCGGCGCCTCGGTGGGTTCCTGGCGCTTTGCCAGTGCCTGCCTGCCGGACGCCGCCGAAGGCATCCGCCGCCTCGGTCAGCTGTACAACGCCCAGAGTTTCGCCAAGGGCGTGACCATGGCGCAGATCAGCCAAAGCTCCCTGCGCATGCTCGATGAGCTACTCGATGGCCGCGACGCGTCGATCCTCGACAACCCTCACTACCGACTGAACATCATGGTGGTCAAAAGCCACGGCCTGCTGGCAGACGATCACCGCGGGCGCCTAGGCCTGGGCCTGTCTTCGGTGATCGCCGACAACCTGCGCGGCCGCGCGCGCCTGTCGCGGCACTTCGAACGCCTGGTGCTGCATGACCCGCGCCTGGCACCGCCGCTACACGCCCTGGAAGACTTCCCTTCGCGCTTCGTGCCCCTGGACCGCAGCAACCTGCGCCAGGCGCTGCTGGCCTCGGGCTCGATCCCCATGGTCATGCAGGGCGTGCGCGAACTGCCCGGCGCCGGGGCCGGCACCTTCCGCGACGGCGGCCTGCTGGACTACCACCTGGACCTGCCCTACAGCGGCAGCGACATCGTGCTCTACCCGCACTTCACCGACCGGGTGATTCCCGGCTGGTTCGACAAGACCCTGCCCTGGCGCCGGGCCAGCCCGGAGCGCCTGCGCGACGTCCTGCTGCTGGCGCCGTCGAAGGAATACCTGGCGCGCCTGCCCTACGGCAAGCTGCCGGACCGCAACGACTTCAAGCGCTTCATGGGCGACGACGCCGGCCGGCAAAAATACTGGCGCAGCGCCATGGACGAAAGCCGGCGCCTGGGCGATGAATTCCTCGAACTGGCAGCGCAGAACCGCCTGGGCGAACGCCTGCAAAGCCTGTGAGGCTGCCCCAGGCCGCGCACTGACCCTTTAGTCAGGGTTTTTCCGCAGCCCGGGAGCCAAGCTGATAAACTCGCCGACTGCCTCAACTCGCCCGCGGGCGACGCCACCTGATAGAGCTGACCGACACTGTGGAAATCTTCAAAGAATTTACCTTCGAATCCGCCCATCGCCTGCCTTTCGTGCCCGAGGGCCACAAGTGCGGCCGCCTGCATGGCCACTCGTTCAAGGTGGCGATCCACCTCAGCGGCGAGGTCGACGCGCACACCGGCTGGATTCGCGACTTCTCGGAAATCAAGGCCATCTTCAAGCCGCTCTACGAGCGCCTGGACCACAACTACCTGAACGACATCCCCGGCCTGGAAAACCCCACCAGCGAAGTCCTGGCCAAGTGGATCTGGAACGAACTCAAGCCGCTGCTGCCGGAGCTTTCGGCGATTCGCATCCACGAAACCTGCACCAGCGGCTGCATCTATCGCGGCGAATAAGCCGAGCCATCTACAGGTCGCAAGGAAGCTGCCCCATGAGCCCACGTATCTACCTCGCCGGTTTCGATGTGTTTCGCGCCGACGCCCAGGCCCATGGCCAATACCTCAAGCAACTGTGCAGCGCCCAGGGCCTGCACGGTCTGTTCCCCCTGGATAACCAGGCCCCGCAGAAGCTCTCGCCAGAAGCCACCGCGCAGTGGATCTGCCAGCAGAACCTGGCCATGATCCGCGACTGCGACGCCCTGCTGGCCAACCTCAACGACTTTCGCGGCCTGGAGCCGGATTCCGGCACCGCCTTCGAAGTGGGCGCGGCCATCGCCCTGGGCAAGCCGGTGTGGGCCTACTTCAGCGGCCCCGCGACCCTGCGCCAGCAAGTACCCCACGACGCCCAGGGCCGCGATGCCCAGGGCTTTGCGGTGGAAGATTTCAACCTGCCGCGCAACCTGATGCTGGCCTGCACCTGGAGCGGCCGTAGCACCTGTGTGGAAACAGCCATCCGTGACCTCGGGCACTGGTTGAACGCAGCCCCTGCGGCCCACTGAAGATAACCAGCAGCGTCACTTTCTGCCGAAAACGACCCCGTCGGACAAAAGCCTTGTTTTGTCGCGAAAGCCGATGTTATGTTTCTAACACGAATTACAAAAATGAAACTTCAATAACATTTTCCGCGAACGCCTGGCGAGATGGTCATGGACAAGAACAGTTTCCAAATCACCCTGGAACAGCAGTTTGCAAGCCTGACGCCCACCGGCAAGCGCATCGCCACCTACCTGCTGGCCAACCTCCAGCAGTTGCCTTTCGAAACCGCCGACAGCATCGCCCAGCAAGCCGGCACCACCGGCATTTCCGTGGGGCGCTTCCTGCGCTCCCTGGGCTACCGCAACCTGGATGACGTCAAGCAAGGCCTGCGCGGCGATGCCCCGGCCTCCTGGCTGATCACCGACCGGCTCGGCGCCTTTCGCAGCGAAGCCCATCAGGACGACGCCCTTGAGCGCTCGATGCACCGCGAGATCGAGGCCATCCAGCACGCCTACGGCCTGGCCCGCAGCCAGGTGTTCGCCGACATCGTGCGGCAGATCGTCGAGGCCGACGCGGTGTTCATCATCGGCATCCAGTCGACCCGGGGCATCCTCAACGCCTTCCACAGCCACCTGGAATACATCCGGCCCAAGGTCTACTACGTCGATGGCCTCTCGGGCATCTATGCGGAAACCCTGAACTCGGGCTTCGCCAAGCCCTACGCGATCATTTCCGATTTTCGCGCATACTCCGCCGTCACCCAGACCTTCTGTGAAGTAGCCAACGCCAACGCCCTGCCCCTGGCCCTGGTCACCGACCTGCAATGCCCCTGGGCCCGGGACTACCCGCTGGACCTGCTGCAACTGAAAACCGATGTCGGCCAGTTCTGGGATTCCCTGGCGCCGTTGACCTGCCTGTTCAACCTGATGGTGTCCGCGGTGGCCGAGGGCTACGGCGAGCGCCTGGATGAGCGCCTGGCGAAGAACCGAGCGTTGCAGGAAGCCTTCGGCCAGTTCGAATCCTGACCTTCAAGCGTGCCCCAAGATGGAGTGAGTGAGTGAACAACAGCCCCCTTGTCGAAATCGACGCCCAGCGCCACCAACTGGAAATCGACCTGGTCTACGCCAGCGCCGACAACCTGGCCGGCCAGGTGATCTACCGCAACGCCCGCTGCCTGCTGCACAAGGACGCCGCGGCCTGCCTGTACAAGGCCAGCCAGCTGGCGCGCATGGCCGGCCTGGGCCTGCGCATCTACGACGCCTATCGCCCGGCCTACGCCCAGCAACTGCTGTGGCAGGCCCTGCCCAACCCGGACTACGTGCGCGATCCGCGCCTGGGCTCGCACCACACCCGCGGCGTGGCCGTGGACCTGACCCTGGTGGATGAAAGCGGCCAACCGCTGGACATGGGCACCGCTTTCGATGCCATGGAGCCCAAGTCGCACCAGTTCTACAGCGACCTGCCGCCCCAGGTGCAGCGCAATCGCCTGATGCTGCTGGGGATCATGCTCAGCGCCGGCTTCGAGGCGATCCCCACCGAGTGGTGGCACTACGAGTTGCCCAACGCCGAAGACTTCCCCCTGATCCAGGAGCACGACCAGCCCTTCGAACACTGATCTCCCGTTCCCCAGCCGGCCACAACAACAGGCAGCTCACTGCCCCAAGCCGGTCGTACTGCAACACCGCTTCAGCTCCAACTGCCCGGTTATAGCTTTTATAAAAAACCTGACGAACTTCCCAACATCGAATGATCAAGGAAACCGGCATGACCCCCAATCTGCGCAATAACCCTGATGTGCGTCTGTCCACCCGTGTCGCCCTGTCGCTGCTATGCGCCGCCCTGAGCCTGGGGGCCTGGCAGGCGGCCAGCGCCGCTGCGCCCAAGGACACCCTGATGATCGGCAAGGCCGCCGATCCGCAGACCCTCGACCCGGCCGTGACCATCGACAACAACGACTGGGCCGTGACCTACCCGGCCTACCAGAAGCTGGTGACCTACAAGGTCGAGAACGGCAAGGGCAGCACCGAAGTCCAGGGCGACCTGGCCGAGAGCTGGAGCACTTCCGCCGACAACCTGACCTGGGACTTCAAGCTCAAGCCCGGCAACAAGTTCGACGACGGCAAGCCGGTGGACGCCGCCGCAGTGAAGTTCTCCTTCGACCGGCTGATGCAGCTCAAGCAGGGCCCGTCCGGAGCCTTCCCGGATGACATGAGCGTGGCCGTGGTCGACCCGCTGACCGTGCGCTTCACCCTGAAGAAGCCCTACGCGCCGTTCCTCTACACCCTGGCCCACAACGGCGGCGGCATCATCAACCCGGACGTGGCCAACAAGGGCGAGGACGTCAACGCCTACCTCTCGACCCACACCGCCGGCTCCGGGGCCTTCCGCCTGAGCAACTGGCAGAAGGGCCAGTCGCTGACGCTGGAGCCCAATAGCTATTACGCCGGGCCCAAGCCGAGCCTGAACAAGGTGGTGATCAAGATCATCAGCGAGGCCTCGGTGCGCCGCCTGCAACTGGAACGCGGCGACCTGGACATCATCGAGGACATGCCCGAAGACCAGCTCGGCACCCTGGCCGGCAAGTCCGGGGTGGTGATCCAGACCTTCCCCTCGCTGCGGGTCAACTACCTCTACCTGAACAACCAGCGCGCGCCCCTGAACAACGTCGAAGCGCGCCAGGCACTGGTCCAGGCCATCGACTACAAAGGCATCGTCGACGGCATCCTCAAGGGCCAGGCCAAGCTGATGAACGGGCCGATCCCCGACGGCATGTGGGCCCACGACCCGAGCCTGCCGCTGATGCAGCAGAACCTCGACGGCGCCAAGGCCAGCCTGGCCAAGGTCCCGCAGAAGATCAGCAACCTGACCTACCTGTACTCGGACAAGGACGCCAACTGGGAGTCCATCGGCCTGACCCTGCAAGCGGGCCTGGCGCCCCTGGGCATCAACCTGAAGATGGAAAAACTGGCCAACGCCACCATGCGTGAACGGGTCGGCAAGGGTGACTACGACGTGGCCATCGGCTCCTGGAGCCCGGACTTCGCCGACCCCTACATGTTCATGAACTTCTGGTTCGACTCCAGCCTGCAGGGCTTGCCGGGCAACCGCTCGTTCTACAGCAACCCGGAAGTGGACAGCCTGATCCGTGAAGCGGCGGCCACCAACGACACCGCCCAGCGCATCGAGCTGTACCAGAAGGCGCAGAAGATCGTCCTCAAGGACAACGTCTACGCCTACCTGTACCAGAAGAACTACAGCCTGCCGATGCGCGATTCGGTGAAGGGCTACGTGTTCCATCCGATGCTGGAACAGGTGTTCAACATCGCCGAAATCAGCAAGTAGGACCGGCCCTGCGATCCCCGTCGCCGGCCCCTGAACCGGGCCGGCACCGGGTTGCCGTGTCCCCGCTGCGGGGCCGTTATTGCCCCTGCCGTTCGTCAAGCGTTAACGAGGTTGCCTCATGGCCTTCCTGAATATGTTGCGCAAACGCCTGCTCGGCCTGTTGCTGGTCGTGATCGGGGTTTCGCTGATTACCTTCACCATCTCGCACCTGATTCCCGGTGACCCGGCGCGGCTGATCGCCGGCGACCGGGCCAGCGATGCCATCGTGCAGAACATCCGCCACCAGCTGGGCCTGGACCTGCCGCTGTACCAGCAATATGGGCGCTACATGCTCGACCTGCTGCACGGCGACCTGGGCACCTCGATCCGCACCAGCCGCCCGGTGCTGGAGGACCTGCAGACCTTCTTCCCGGCCACCCTGGAGCTGGCTCTGGCAGCGCTGCTGCTGTCGGTGCTGGTGGGCGTGCCGCTGGGGGTGTTGTCGGCGGTCTATCACAACCGCTTTATCGACCAGATCGCTCGCACCCTGGCGGTCACCGGGATTTCCACCCCGGCGTTCTGGCTGGGCTTGGGGCTGATCCTGCTGTTCTACGGCAACCTGGGCTGGCTGCCCGGCAGCGGGCGCCTGGACGAAGGCCTGGAGCCGCCGCCAACCATCAGCGGCTTCTACCTGATCGACTCGCTGCTGGCCGGGGATATTCCGCTGTTCCTCAATGCCCTGCAGCACCTGATCCTGCCGGCGGTGACCCTGGGCTTCGTCAACCTCGGGGTGGTGGCGCGGCAGATCCGCTCGGCGATGCTCGACCAGCTCGGCGAGGACTACATCCGCACCGCCCGGGCCTACGGCCTGTCGCGCTGGGCGGTGATCCTGCGCCACGCCCTGCCCAACGCGCTGATCCCCTCGGTGACGGTGCTCGGACTGACCCTGGGCGATCTGCTGTACGGCGCGGTGCTGACCGAAACGGTGTTCGCCTGGCCGGGCATGGGCGCCTACGTGGTGAAGTCGATCCAGGCCCTGGATTTCCCGGCGGTGATGGGCTTCGCCATCCTGGTGTCGTTCATATATGTGCTGCTGAACATGGCGATCGACCTGTTGTACCGGGTGATCGACCCGCGCATTGGCGAGGTAAATTGAGATGTCCGCTCCCTTGATCGTTCCCCTGCCAGTCCCTGCGGCCCAAGCCAGCGGCTGGCGCGCGCGCCTGGCCTACCTGGGCTACCGCGTGCGGCAAAGTCCGCTGACCATCGCCGGGCTGTGCATGACCCTGCTGGTGCTGCTGTGCATGGCCTTCGCCCCCTGGCTGTCGAGCCATGATCCCAATGCCCTGAACCTGGCCCAGCGCCTGGCCGCCCCCAGCGCCGCCCACTGGTTCGGCACCGACGAAGTCGGCCGCGACCTGTTCAGCCGGGTGCTCCACGGCAGCCGCCAGTCGGTGGGCGTGGGCCTGTTTGTGGCCTTCGCCTCGTGCCTGGCCGGGGGCCTGCTGGGCTGCCTGTCGGGAATCATCGGCGGGCGCTTCGACAGCCTGATCATGCGCCTGATGGACATCATGCTCTCGGTGCCGTCCCTGGTGCTGATCATGGCCCTGGCAGCCGCCCTGGGCCCGAGCCTGTTCAACGCCATGCTGGCGATCACCCTGGTGCGCATTCCGTTCTACGTGCGCCTGGCCCGGGGCCAGGCCCTGAGCATCCGCCAGATGGGCTACGTCAAGGCGGCCCAGACCTACGGCGCCGGGCGCTGGCACATCGTCAGCTGGCACGTGGGGCGCAACGCCATGCCGCCGTTGCTGGTGCAACTGAGCCTGGACATCGGCAGCGCCATCCTCATGGCCTCGGCCCTGGGCTTCATCGGCCTGGGGGCGCAACAGCCCACCGCCGAATGGGGGGCGATGGTGGCCACCGGGCGCAACTTCATCCTCGACAACTGGTGGTACTCGACCTTTCCCGGGCTGGCGATCCTGTTCACCGCCACCGGCTTCAACCTGCTGGGTGACGGCATCCGTGACCTGCTCGATCCACGGCAACAGGGGAAATGACCATGAGCTCATCCGCCGTTCTCAACATCGACAACCTGAGCCTGGAATTCCCCGCCTATCGCAGCAACGTGCAGGCCCTCAACGGCGTGTCGCTGCACGTCAACCCGGGGGAAATCGTCGGCGTGGTCGGCGAGTCCGGTTCGGGCAAGTCGGTGACCGCCATGCTCAGCCTGCGCCTGCTGCCCGAGCGCAGCTACCGCATCACCTCCGGCAGCCTCAGCCTGCTGGGCCGCGACATGCTCACCACCCCGGAAAAACAGCTGCTGCAGATCCGTGGCCGCGACGCGGCGATGATCTTCCAGGAACCGATGACCGCCCTCAACCCGACCCGGCGCATCGGCCGGCAGATGCTCGACGTGATCATCCATCACCAGCGCCTGAGTCAGGACGAGGCCCGGGCCAAGGCCATCGCCCTGCTGCGGGACATGCACATCGCCGACCCCGAGCAGGTACTCCAGGCCTACCCCTTCGAGCTGTCCGGAGGCATGCGCCAGCGGGTGATGATCGCCCTGGCATTTTCCTGCGATCCGCAACTGCTGATTGCCGACGAGCCGACCACCGCCCTGGACGTCACGGTGCAGCGCCAGGTGCTGCTGTTGCTGCGCGAGAAGGCCCGGCAACGGGGCACCGCGATCCTGTTGATCACCCACGACATGGCGGTGGTCTCGCAGTTCTGCGACCGGGTCTATGTGATGTACACCGGCGCCGTGGTGGAGCAAGGCAGCACCGCCCAGGTCATGCTCGACCCGCAGCATCCCTACACCCGCGGCCTGCTCAGCGGCCTGCCGGAACAGGTGGCCCCCGGCGCGCCACTGCTGACCATTCCCGGGCAGGTGCCGAACCTCGCCCACCTGCCCGCTGGCTGCACCTTTCGCGAACGCTGCCCGCAGGCCATGGCGGTGTGTGCCCAACGGCCCCCGCTGCATTCGATCAACGCCTGTGAGCAGCGCAAGAGCGCCTGCTGGCTGGCCGCCCCGGAGTCCGCCCAATGACCGCCACCCACTCCCAAACCGGTAACGCGCCGCTGCTGCGCCTCAACGATGTGCAAGTGCGTTTCCCCCTGAGCAATGACTGGCTGGGCCGGCCCCGGGCCTTCGCCCACGCGCTGAACGGCATCGACCTGGAACTGCGCCCCGGGGAAACCCTGGGCATCGTCGGCGAGTCCGGCTGCGGCAAAAGCACCCTGGCGCAGCTGCTTATGGGCCTGGTCCAGCCCAGCAGCGGCGACCTGCGCTGGGCCTACGCCAGCGACCGCGAGCGCCACAGCCACGTGCAGATCGTGTTCCAGGACCCGCAGTCGTCCCTCGACCCGCGCCTGCCGATCTGGAAGATCATCACCGAGCCGCTGTTCGCCCTGGGCACCACCCCGGCCGCACAGATGCGCGAGATCGCCGCCAAGGTCGCGCAGCAGGTGGGCATTCGCGGCGAATACCTGGAGCGCTACCCGCACCAGTTCTCCGGCGGCCAGCGCCAGCGCATCGCCATTGCCCGGGCCCTGGCGTCGAACCCGGACATCATCGTCCTCGACGAGCCGACCTCGGCCCTGGACATCTCGGTGCAGGCGCAGATCCTCAACCTGCTGGCAGACCTGCAACGCAGCCGCGGCCTGACCTTTGTGCTGATATCCCACAACGTTTCGGTGGTGCGACACATGGCCGACCGGGTGGCGGTGATGTACCTGGGACAGATCGTCGAACTGGGCAGCGCCGAGCAAGTGCTGGAGCGACCGCGCCATCCCTACACCCAACTGCTGCTGGATGCGGTGCCACGCCTGGGTGCGCCCCTGGCGGACAGCCAGGTCTCGGCCCCCACCGAACTGCCGGGCAACCGCAAGCTGCCCGCCGGCTGCTTCTTCTTCGACCGCTGCAGCCGGCGCGGCCCGGGCTGCGAACAGCCGCAACAGCTGCTGGGCGATGCGACGCAGCAAGTGCGTTGCCATCTGCAACACCTCACCGGGTGATCCAAGCGCACCACGCCGCCGGCCGCGGCGTGGTGCTTGCTCCCTGCTCGCCAAGGGCTTAAAACAAGCGCCTTCTCTCTGACGTTGCAGGAACCCCACCCATGGAAAGCCATTGGCTGACCCACGCCAAACGCTTGCAAGCCATCGCCTCCACCGGCCTGCACTTCTGTAAGGACGTGCACGACCGCGAGCGCTACCAGGAAATCGCCGACATCGCCCACGGCATGCTGGCGCAGCTGGGCAACGTGCCCCTGGAGCGCATCACCGATCTGGTCTCGGACTTTGCCCAGCGCTATTCGACGCCGATGGTGGAAGTGCGCGGCGCGCTGATCGAGGACGGCAAGATCCTCCTGGTGCGCGAACAGCACGACGGCCTCTGGGCCCTGCCCGGGGGCTATGCCGATGTCGGCCTGTCGGCCAGCGAAAACGTGATCAAGGAAATCCACGAAGAAGCCGGGCTCGAGGTGTCGGTACGCGCCTTGTACGGCGTCCGGCACAAGGCCAAGGGCCCCTACAAGGCTGATCACCGCGACTTCTACAAGCTGTACTTTCTCTGTGAACGCCAGGGAACCCAGCCCCCTTTGGCCGGCAGTGAAGCCACCGAGGCCGGCTTCTTCGCCCCCGACCAGTTACCGCCCCTGTCCCAGGGCCGCACCGTGGAACGGGATATCCGCGAAGCCTTCGATTTTCATCAGGGCCGGACCACCCAGGTCATGTTCGACTGATCCGCACCCCGCGTGGCGTGACTCAAGATGACGCCGTCTGCACCGCTTTCGTGCCGGTGCCGGCGCTTACCTGTGGCTGAATACCTGTCATCGTCTATACCTGCCGGGCAGCCCCCGGTTGTCAGGCCGCTTGGCACGCTGGCTGCAACAACCGGCTATCACTCCGACCAGGGACAGGCCCATGACCCAGCACGAACCCGGCAACGACTACCCCTTGAGCGAAGTTCCAGCGCACGCCCGCAAGGGCCTGGCCTCCATGGCCATGGTGCTGCTGGGCTTCACCTTCTTCACCGCCACCATGTTCGCCGGCGGCAAGCTGGGGGTGGCGTTCGACTTCCCGACCCTGCTGGCGGTCATCGTCCTGGGTAACCTGTTGCTCGGGGTCTATGCCGCAAGCCTGGGCTACATCGCCTTCAAGAGCGGGCTGAATACGGTGCTGATGGGGCGCTTCTGCTTTGGTGAACGGGGCAGCAAGCTCAGCGACCTGATCCTCGGCCTGACCCAGGTGGGCTGGTACGCCTGGGGCACCGCCACCGCGGCGGTGGTGCTGGGCAAGTATTTCCAGCTGGATCAAGGCGCGGTACTGGGGCTGATGCTGCTGTTCGGCATGGCCTTTTGCGCCACGGCCTACATCGGCTACCGCGGCCTGGAGATCCTGTCGTGGATCGCGGTGCCGGCCATGGGCCTGTTGCTGGTGCTGTCGATGGGGGTGGCAAGCATCCAGGTCGGTGGTCTCGACGGCCTGCTGGCCCTCAGCCCCAGCGCCACCATGGACCTGTCCACCGCCCTGACCCTGGTGTTCGGCACCTTTGTCAGCGGTGCGACCCAGGCCACCAACTGGACCCGTTTCTCCCGCTCGGCGCGGGTGGCGGTGAGCGCCAGCCTGATCGGTTTCTTCATCGGCAACGGCCTGATGGTGCTGATCGGTGCCTACGGCGCCATCGTCTACCAGCAGCCGGACGTGGTGGAAGTCTTGCTGCTGCAAGGCTTCGCCATGGCGGCCATGGCCATGCTGCTGTTGAACATCTGGAGCACCCAGGACAACACCATCTACAACTTCGCCGTGGCCGGCTGCAACCTGCTGCGCACCCAGCGGCGCAAGACCGTGACCCTGGTGGGCGCACTGATCGGCACCCTACTGGCGATGCTCGGCATGTACGACTTGCTGGTGCCCTACCTGGTGTTGCTGGGCACGGTGATTCCGCCGATTGGCGGGGTGATCATGGCCGACTTTTTCTATCGCTGGCGCGGCCGCTACCCGCGCCTGGCCGACAGCCAGTTGCCGGCCTGGAACTGGCCAGGGCTGTGCGCCTATGGCCTGGGCACCCTGGCGGCTTTCTGCTCGCCCTGGGTCGCGCCCCTGGTGGGCATCGCGGCTGCCGGCCTGAGCTACATCCTGTTGAGCGCGATGCTGGGCGCGCGCGCCCCCCAGGCCGCCGACATCCAGGCCTGATTTGCTCACCCGGCAGCTTCCGGGTCTATCATGGCCCGGTCACGCAACACCCTGCCCCCTGCCGCACCGCGCATTAACGCCTGACCGGGGGCCGTCCAACGACCGTGGGACAAGGACCTGCCCTGATCCGACGGCTGAACCACTGATTGCCCGACCCGAGGAACTGCTCCGATGCTGATCACCAACGCCCGCCTGCGCCACCGTGAAGGTCTGTACCAACTGCACCTGGAAAACGGCCGCATCGCCCGCATTGTCCTGCAAGGCGCCGACGCCTCCGGCACCGTCCCGGCCTTCGGCCCCGAACACCTGGATGCCGGCGGCAACCTGGTGGTGCCGCCCTTCGTCGAACCACACATTCACCTGGACGCCACCCTGACCGCCGGCGAGCCGCGCTGGAACATGAGCGGCACCCTGTTCGAAGGCATCGAGTGTTGGGGCGAACGCAAGGCCACCATCACCGCCGAAGACACGCGCACCCGCGCCCACAAGACCATCCGCGCCCTGGCGGCCCACGGCATCCAGCACGTGCGCACCCACGTCGACGTTACCGACCCGGACCTCACTGCCCTCAAGGCCATGCTGGAAGTGCGCGAGCAAAGCGCGCACCTGATCGACCTGCAGATCGTCGCCTTCCCTCAAGAGGGCATCGAATCGTTCCGCAACGGTCGCGAGCTGATGGAAGAAGCCATCCGCCTGGGCGCCGATGTGGTGGGCGGCATTCCGCATTTCGAATACACCCGGGACCAGGGCGTGAGCTCGGTGAAATTCCTCATGGACCTGGCCGAACGCACAGGCTGCCTGGTGGACGTGCACTGCGACGAAACCGACGACCCGCACTCGCGCTTTCTCGAAGTGCTGGCCGAAGAAGCCCGCAGCCGCGGCATGGGCTCGCGGGTCAGCGCCAGCCACACCACCGCCATGGGTTCCTACGACAACGCCTACTGCGCCAAGCTGTTTCGCCTGCTGGGGCATTCCGGCATCAGCTTTGTCTCCTGCCCCACCGAAAGCATCCACCTGCAGGGGCGCTTCGACAGCTTCCCGAAACGCCGCGGCGTGACCCGGGTCAAGGAGCTGCTGGATGCCGGGATGAACGTCTGCTTCGGCCAGGACTCGATCGTCGACCCCTGGTACCCCCTGGGCAATGGCAACATCCTGCGGGTGCTCGAAGCCGGCCTGCACATCTGCCACATGCTCGGCTACAGCAACCTGCAAAGCGCCCTGGACCTGGTCACCGACAACAGCGCCAAGGCCCTGGCCCTGGGCGAGGGTTACGGCCTTGAAGAAGGTCGCCCGGCGAACCTGCTGATCCTGTCTGCCGACAGCGACTACGAAATGCTCCGCAGCCAGGGCTTGGCGCTGTATTCGATCCGCCACGGCAAGGTGCTGATGCAGCGGCAGATGGCCCAGGTGCAACTGGCCGGCGACTGACGGTGGCGACGCTTATTTGACCCGAAACGGCTGGGCCGCCATGAACGCCACCGGCAACAGCGGCAGGGCGAGGATCGTCAACACCCCGTCTGCGGTGAGGGTCACCGGCGTCAACAGCACCTGGCCGACCTTGCTCTTCTCCCGGTACGCCGAGAAGTTCAGGGTGTAGGTGCTGTTCAACGGGTTGGCCTGATAGGCGCTGATATCCCGCTTGGACTTAAAGCGGCTGCCGCGAATGGCATAGCGGTGCAACAGGGCGTTCTGCGACCTCGCCACCACGAAACCCAAGGCCTTGGCTGCCTCGATCTGCTGGGCGTCGAGCTGGTCCAACCCGGGAATTCTCAGGAGCAGTTTACCGTCCAGGTTCTGCCCCGCATTGACGAGGATCTGCGAAAACTCGGCCTGCATTTTTCCGTGCAGGTCCGACTTGATGGCCTTGAGCAACTCAGGATCGACTATCACGAAGTAGTGGTACTTCTTGCCCAGGATGACAAAGCTCTGCGCGTCCGCCGTGATGTAGAACTGGCTCACGGTTTCCGTATAGACCTCATTGCTGGCGCGGCTTTCGTACAGCTGGCTGGTCAGGCAACCGCCAAGGCTGCCAGCGACTAAAGCCCCCAGAGCCATAACCGAGCCTTTGAGCAAGGCGCGGCGGGGCATTCCTTTTTGCATGTCGAATCCCTTCCATGAATGCGGGCGGTATCGGGAGATAGGCCACGACTGCCGCCACGCTACATAAACCCCAGCCGTTTTGCACCCGGCCAGCGCCACGGCGGTGCCCTGCTCAGTCAGCCAGGGCCCGCGCCGTGCCAAACAGGCTCACCCGGGTTAACACCCCGTCGATCTCTTGCAACAGCAAGGGCGCGGTACCGCCCGGCATCAGCACTTCGACCCGTCCGGCCTGGACCCAGCCCACCCGCCAGGCCGCACAAGCCACAGCGCTGGCGCTGGTGCCGGACGACGCGGTGGGACCTTCGCCACGCTCGAAAACCCGGGCCGCGATGCGCCCTTCACCTGCGCGCATGGCCCATTGCAGGTTGACCCCGGCCGGGCAGGGCTCGCCGTTGCCGATGGGCCGGGCGAACGCGATACGGGTCAGGCCCTCGAACAGCGGCGGTTCGAGCATCTGCGGGTTGCTCGGCAAAGCATCGGCCGCCTCCACCAGGGTCACGCAATGGGGATTGCCGATACGCACGAACTGGCTGTGCTGCCACTGTGCATTCAACGCTTGCAAGGGCGCGACCCGGCTCAGTTGGCAGCCATTGAAGGTCAGGCTTTGCACCCCATCAGCTGCCACCGCCTCAGGTCCGAAGCTCGGCTGCCCGAGGTCCAGCCAGAACCCCGACACCCCCGCCACCCGCGCCGGCTCCACCGCCGTGATCACCGGCGAGTCGCCACCGGGCTGGTCATGATGCACCCGCAATAGCGTCTCGCCTTCGACCGCCATCAGCCCTTGTTCGGTGAGGGCTTGGGAAAAAATCGTCAGGCCATTGCCGCTGCGCTCGGCCAGGGTGCCGTCGGTATTGACGATCAGCAGATCGAAAGGCGCACCGGCCTGGAACGGCCCCACCAGCAAGCCGTCACAGCGATGAGCCTTGGCCCCTTGCGGCCGAGCTCCCGGCGCCCAGTCACACAGCGCGGCGATGGCCTGCACAGCCCACCGTCGCCGGTCCAGGGCCGCCTGCGCCGCCGTGTCGGGCAAGGCAATGCCCAGGCTGCGCAGCGCCTCGGGCGACACCACGCCATAGATATTGCCCCGGGCATCGTAGAACGCCGCCATCACACCGCCTCCAGAAAAAAAACCGAGCCGCTGACATTACGGGCAATCCAGCGGCTCGACCAGAGGGGACTAAGCAACCCGGGTGGACATCGCGCGCAGCTGAAGAACAACCATCCGCCAGGCTAGCGAATGGGCAAGGCCATGGGCCGGATCGGCGCCGCGTCGGCACCCCGCAGTTTGAGTGAGGCACCGATAAAGGCGAACTGATAGACCTTGTCCCGGGACAAGCCTTCCAGGTTCACCAGCTCCAGGATCGGCGCGCCCTGCATCGCCAGCAGGTAAGTGTGCAACGGCAGGTAATTGCCCTCGACCTCGGAAGGGAAGGTTTCAAAGCTGAGGTTGTCCGCCCCCACCACCATGGCGCCGCCCTCTTCCACCAGGAACTTCGCCGCATCCAGGCTCAGCCCCGGCGGGTTGGCCATATAGCGCTGGGCATTGTCGTAGTCACGCATGCGCCCGGTGCGGATCAGCACCACGTCGCCCTTCTCCAGCGCCACCTTCTGTTTGGCCAGGGCCTGTTGCAGGTCGGCGCGGGTCACTCGGTAGCTGTCCGCCAGCTGTTCCAGCCCCTTGGCCGCAGCCACATCGATCAGCACTCCGCGGGCAATGATCGGCGGCAGTTTTTCCGCCCCGGTGACGTTCCAGCCCCGATCCCCCAGATGCTGATCGGCGCGGTAGCCGTTCCAGATCTTGCCGTTGAGGCCAAAGTGGTTGAGGGCGTCGATATGGGTGCCC
Organism: Pseudomonas sp. B21-059; assembly: GCF_026016285.1. NCBI lineage: Bacteria > Pseudomonadati > Pseudomonadota > Gammaproteobacteria > Pseudomonadales > Pseudomonadaceae > Pseudomonas > Pseudomonas sp. B21-059. Next base: position 4,532,448 of record NZ_CP087201.1, read on the forward strand.
ATATGGGCGTACATCGACACCGCCGAACCGCTGTAACTGACGTGCTGGTTCATCGGTTCGCCGACCTGCATCGGATCGGCGACCACATTGCCGTGGGGCGTGTGGGTCATCCACATCTGATAGGGCGGATCTCCAGCGGCCTGCCAGCTGGGCATGCCGACAAAATAATCCACGGCCAGGTCGTAGGCCTGCTCGCCGCTGACCCGGGCCATGATCGCCGCCCGGGACTCGGGGGTGATCAGGTTCAAGCGACCGATCTCATCCTTGGGCCCCCAAGGGCTGATCCCCACCTCGGCACGGGCCGCAGTGGCGGCACTGCAACCACCGCTGAAAAGGGCCAGGGCGAGCACCCCGGGAAGGATCTTCGACATTGCGTGATGAGCCATGACAACACTCCTGTGAAATGAAGTGCCCATGGTATTGAGGGATCAATCAGAGATAATCAGCCGATTCGTGGATAGATATTCAACCCAGGGGAAACAATATGGACGTACTGATGGCCATGCGCACCTTTCGCCGGGTGGTGGAACGGGCCAGCTTCAGCCAGGCCGCCGCCGACCTCGGGCAATCCACCGCCGCCGTCAGCAAGCAGGTGCGGCAACTGGAAGAGCGCCTGGGCAGCCTGCTGATCCTGCGCACCACCCGACGCATGAGCCTCTCGGAAGCCGGGCAGAGTTACTTCAATGAATGCTGTCATCTGCTGGATGAGCTGGACGCCCTGGAGCGCGCCACCCAGGCCGGCAGCCACGAACCCGGTGGCCGCCTGCGGATCAATGCGCCGCTGTCCTTCGGGCTCAAGGTGCTGTCGCCGATCCTGGTGGACTTCATGCAGCGCTACCCGCAATTGCAGGTGGACCTGACCCTCAACGATCAGGTGCTGGACGTGGTGGGCGAAGGCTTCGACGTGTCACTGCGGATTCGCCGGCAACTGGAGGATTCGACCTTGATCGCGCGTCACCTGGGTCAGGTTGAGCAGGTGATCTGCGCCGCGCCGGCCTACCTCCAGGCCCAGGGCACGCCCAGCGCCATTGCCGACCTGCATCGCCACCGCTGCCTGGCCTACCGGCTGGCGGAGCATCCTGGGCGCTGGCAACTGGAGGGCCCGGAAGGCCAGACCCGGCTGGAGCTGCCGGTGCACTTTGCCGTGGACAACAGCCTGCTGCTCGGCGACATGCTGGTGGCCGGCCTGGGCATCGGCGCCCTGCCCGGCTTTGTCGCCCAACCGCTCCTGGACAGCGGCCAACTGCTGCGCGTGTTACCGGAACAACGCCTGCCCAGCCGCCAGATCTACGCGCTGTATCCCAGCCAGCGCCACCTGTCACAGAAAGTCCGGGTGTTCATCGATTTTCTGGTGGAGGCGCTGCAGACCCCTTGAGCCTCAACCGTCGGTGGGCACCTGGAGCCCGACCTTGACCCGGTTCATCGCCACCAGGGTCTTGAAGCGCTTGACGTTGTCATTGCCAAAGAACAGCTCACGGGTCAGCTGGGTGTACTGGGCCATGTTGCGCACGCAGAAAATCAGCACGAAATCGCATTCACCGGCCACGTAGTAGCACTGCTGGACCTGGGGGCAGGCCTGGAAGCTGCGCTTGAGCGCATCGATCTGGTCGATGCGCTCACTTTCCACTTCCACCTCGACGATGATGCTCAGCTCATGGCCGAGGGCATCCGGGGCGACTTGCGCGGTGTAGCGCTCGATCACACCCTCGTCCATCAGGCGCTTGAGCCGCCGATTGACCGCCGCCGTGGACAGGTTAACCCGCAGGCCCAGTTCGCTCTGTGCGGTACTGGCATCGCGTTGCAGCTCGGCGAGCAACTTCAGGTCATAGGCATCGAGACTGGTGTTCATGAACGGCGCAACTCCGGAAAACAACGGCGCACAGTGGAATGTTTTTGTGCAAAAGCCGCCGATTATGCGCAATAGATGCGCCCCCTGCGCACTAATATTTCCGCCAACAGCAGCGGCCGTGGAATGCCTCAAGCATTGCCGAGGCGGCGATGAACGTTCCGTTCATGGGCCCGGTTGGGTTTTTCTGCAACCTTCAACCGATAGTTTTGTCACAATCCCCCCGGCCACCCTCGAAGCCTTCTGAAGGCACCACCGATACCAGGCTGCAAGAACAAGGGATCGGTGCGACAGCACAACCGGTCAGCCAGCGTTGCCCCCCTCGCTGGCACCTGACCGCCAAGGATTTTTATGACTGCCAGTAACACTCACCTGCAGGCCACCCCCGGCCGCCTCGAACAGATGTCCACGCGCATCGCCTTTTTCATCGCCGGTTTCGGCATCGCCGCCTGGGCCCCGCTGGTGCCCTACGCCAAGGCCCGGGCCGGGCTCGACGAAGGCACCCTGGGCCTGCTGCTGTTGTGCCTGGGCGTGGGTTCGATCCTGGCGATGCCGATTGCCGGGGCCCTGGCCGGGCGCTTTGGCTGCCGTCGGGTGATGGCCGGTGGCACCTTGCTGATCTGCCTGGCCTTGCCGCTGCTGGCGACCCTAACCTCGATTCCGCTGCTGATGGCGGCGCTGTTCCTGTTCGGTGCCGGCCTGGGTGGTGTGGATTCCACGGTCAACCTGCAAGCGGTGATCGTCGAGCGCGCCAGCGGCAAAACCATGATGTCGGGCTTCCACGGGCTGTTCAGCCTCGGCGGGATTGTCGGCGCCGCCGGCGTCAGCGCCCTGCTGGGCCTGGGCCTGTCGCCTCTGGGGGCAACCCTGGTGGTGATTGCCCTGATGCTGGTGGCCCTGCTCAAGGCCGCGCCGCACATGCTGCCCTACGGCAGCCAGAGTTCGGGCCCGGCCTTTGCCGTGCCCCACGGTGTGGTGCTGTTCATTGGCTGCCTGTGCTTTGTGGTGTTCCTCGCCGAAGGCGCGGTGCTGGACTGGAGCGCAGTGTTTCTCAGCGCCGAGCGCAACCTGGATGCGGCCTACGCCGGCCTCGGTTACGCCGCCTTCGCCCTGACCATGACCCTGGGCCGGCTGACCGGCGATGCCATCGTCCACCGCCTGGGCGCCCGGCGGGTGATCATCATCGGCGGCAGTACCGCGGCCGCCGGCCTGCTGCTGGCGACCCTGGCCCCGGCCTGGGAAGCGGCGCTGCTGGGGTATGCCCTGGTAGGCGCGGGTTGCTCGAACATCGTGCCGGTGCTCTACACCGCCGTGGGCAAGCAGAAGGTCATGCCGGAAAGCATCGCCGTGCCAGCCATCACCACCCTGGGTTATGCCGGCATCCTGGCCGGCCCGGCGGTGATCGGCTTCATCGCCCATGGCAGCAGCCTGAGCGCGGCCTTCGGCCTGATCGCCGTGCTGCTCTTGGCAGTGGCCGCCAGCGGCAGAGTACTCAAGCTCTAGCAAGCTCCAAGCTCCAAGCTCCAAGCTTGCGGCTTGCGGCTTGCGGCTGTGACTGTGGCTTTTGATCTTCCTGCCCCTTCAGGAGGCCGAGTGCAGGCATTGCGCAGGGGGCAGCTCGGCATGGATGCCGAGCTAGCCGCCCATCAACAACCTCCGCCTACTCCAATAACGCCGGAGAACCCAGGCCAACAGCGTCTCTCGGAGCACCATCGAGCAATGCCTCCACCACCGCCCGCGCCATCTCCACCGAATGCACCATGGACCAGATCAACCCGGTCTCCAGGCCACTACCCTGCCGGGTGATTTCATCACTGACCTCCTCCGCGCATTTAAGCAGCAACGCCACATGCACCAGCGCCTCCTCGACGCTGACGCCCGGGCGCACGCTGAACAGCGAGTCGGGAGCAACGGCCTGGGCCGTGGTCTTGAACTGGAACATCGCAGGGTCCAATGGATGCCGGGGCAGCGCTTCACGCAACGAAGCATTGGCGGCCTTGAGCTGGGGATCGCGATAGGAAGTCGGTGGATCGGGAACGATCTTTTTCATGGTCAAACTCCAGTGAATTAAAGGAGCCGACACCGTTCGCTTGCACACGAAATAAGGTGGCAGCCGTACGCAGGTGTGCAAGACCGAGCCCACTGGCACACTCGGCAGATCCGGAGATCTCCCGCGTACGACCGCCATAACACAGCGGACACAAAAAACGCTCAATTAACGCTGAGCGTTTATGCACCAGATTGGGAATCGGACTTGCACATCCGAGCCATCGATTTGGCGATGGCCCAGGCACCCTAGCCCGCCCACCAGGCGCATTCAAGCGGCCCGCAGTTTCTCGGATTTGCCTTACAAAAGAAAGCGACCAAACCCCGTTTCAACGACCTTTAAGCCCGCCTCCGCGCCAAGCTTGCCGCTTGCCGCTTGCCGCTTGCCGCTTGCCGCTAAGCCTCATTTGCCGTGCACCGTGGAACACCTACCGAACATCGCTAGCCGCCCAGGCATTTATCTGCCACGCCAAGTCTGGAATCATGGCCCCCCCGCCTCAACAGGAGTGAGCACCGATGCCGCCGTTCTCCCGCGCCCCCCTTCTCGGCCTGCTGCTGGCCAGCCTCGCGGCCCAGGCCGCGCCAAAGCAGGACCAGGAGCCGCACATCTACTACAGCATGGTGCCCGGCCAGTTCATGCTGATCGGCAAGCAGCCGGACGGCGGCCCGACCTACTCCGGCACCGCGCAGATCCGCTACGAGAACCAGGCCCTGACCCTGGTCAAGACCGTCAACGGCAAGACCACCACCGCCATCGGCAAAGTGGAACGTGCCCGCATGGCCGAGGCCGATGTCTTGCGTTTCAACTGGCCAGGGCACGCCGCCACCTGCCTGGTGCGCGGTGACCTGGACAACTACTCGCGCTTGTCTTGCTACTGGACCAAGGACGGGGTGGACCACCGCGAGCCGGGCCTGGAGGCGTATTTCCCAACCGAAACCTGGCCGGGCCACCAAGATTGAACCCCGGGTCAGCATGGGCAAGGTGATCACCGCCAACCTCCCGGAGCACCGGAGCGGCTGACGGCGACCTCGCCGCCTTTACCAGTTGTGCAGGTTGCTGCGCGGCGGCGCCAGCAGTTGCTGGGCCAGACTGACGGCGGCCAGCGGCGAGGCACTGTGCAGCAGTGGGTAGCCCCAGAACTGTTCATAGGTCCTGGCAAAAGCCTCGACCTGCGCCTGGTTCTCCGGCTGCGGGGCGATGACGATCATCGCCTTGATCCAGCGGCGGATCGCCGCCTTGTTGCACTTGGTCCATATCGAGCCCTGCTTGAGCAACGCCTTGCCCTGAGCGCTGTTGCGCTGCTCGGGCTCAGGTATCAGATCGCTCATCAGGACAAAAGCCTGGGCACGCTGCGTCAGCGCCTCCAACTGCTGGTAAGGGTCGACTACCGGCTGTCCTGCGCCTTCGGCGCGCCGCATCCAGACCAGGGGAAAATGCTGATGATCGAAGTACATGGGAACACCTCCAGAAGCTGACAAACAAGAATGCTTATCATCTTCCCGCCAACCATTGTCCGCATCAGCCGAGATCGACAAGAGATTGATTAATCCAGCCAAATGTCACCACCGCCTGGGCCGCGAACGGGTTGGGCGGTACTCCGACGTCGCGGCCACCGCGATCTTGAGTTTGACGAGGCATCGCCAGGCAAGGCCCTGCGGGCCTTTTCGCAGCCTCGCGGGCTCGGCAGCGGCTACAGGGCGTGGTTTTCCAGGGCTTGGCGACGCTCGGCAAAAAATCGCCCCGGCGGCTGGCCCACGGCTTTCTTGAACATGCGGATAAAGGCGCTGGCGCTGTCATAGCCCAGGGTCAGCGCCACACACTCCACCGAGTCGCCCCGGCCCAATTGCTTGAGTCCCAGGAGGATGTGCAACTGGCGCTGCCAGCGGCCGAAACTCAGGCCGGTCTCGGCCACGATCAAGCGGCTCAGGCTGCGTTCACTGAGGCCGATCTGCTCGCCCCATTGCCCAAGGCTCAGGCGCCGTTCCGGCTGTTCAAGGATCTGCTGGGCCAGACGCCGCAGCTGTGCGTGCCGGGGCATGGGCAGGTGGATCTGCTCACGGGGCGCGACCGCCAGCTCATCCAGGGTCACCGCGACCAGGCGCCCGGCGGCGCCGTCCTGGTCATACAGGAACGGCAGTTGCGCACAGCGCTTGAGCAACTCCTGCAACAGCGGCGACATCACCAGGGTGCAGCAGGCCTGCGGCAACGACCGGGCGTGCTCGGGCTCGACCAACAGGCAATAACCCTGGGCGTTCTCCAGCCCCTGGACCCGATGCTCGATCGCGCTGGGAATCCACACCGCGCACTGCGGCGGCGCCAGCCACAGGCCCTCGGCGCTCTCGCAACTGAGCACACCGCCCGCGGGAAACAGCAACTGGGCCTTGCGATGGCTGTGCCACGGCCGTTCCCAGCGCTCTTCTTGCATCGAGATGCGCAGGGCACATACCGGACGTGCAATCGCGTCCGGGTCCTGGTCCTGCTGTTTCAAGACGGGCATCCACCTTCCTCCACACTCCCAGGGCATGCCGGCCATCGGCACGATGCCGGCGCCTGCCCTGCAAGGTCGAGGATTGTGCCGGGCCCACGGGGCTGAGCCAAGCCACTGACCACGCCGGCCAGCGGCTCTGGACGCCGGGGCATTGGCGCTATTGATGAGGGCCTGCGGCCACCGCCTCCAGCAGCCAGGCCTTGAAGGCGCTCATGGCCGGGGTTTGCGCCCGCGACTGCAAACGGGTCAGCCAATAGCTACCGGTGACGATGCCGATGTCGAACGGCTGCACCACCGCCCCGCTGGCCAGTTGCCGCTCGAACATCAGCGGCGGCGCCAGGGCCACTCCCAGGCCTTGCAGGGCCGCTTCGAGCATGCCCAGGGAGGAGTCGAAGACAATGCTCTGGGGCAAGGGACTGCCGCCGCCCAGTCCCGCCTCCTGGAACCATTGCGGCCATTCATCGGTGCGATAGGAGCGCAACAGGGTCTGGCCCAACAGGTCCGCCGGGCTGTGCAACTGATGGGCGATCTGCGGTATGCACAGTACCGACAGCGGCGCCTGCAACAGCTCCAGGGCCTCGATGCCGTGCCAGGCTCCCGTGCCAAAACGGATGGCGTAGTCCAGGCCTTCGGCGGCCACGTCGACACGGTTGTTGTTGGTGCTCAGGCGCAAGTCGACAAAGGGATAGCGCGCCTGGAAATCCCCCAGGCGCGGCAACAGCCAGCCCACGGCAAAGGTGCCTACGGCCCCCACCGTCAGCACTTCGCGGTAGTGCCCGCCCTCGAAACGCCCCAGGGTCTGGGCGATGCGATCAAAGCACTCACGCAGCACCGGCAGCAGGGTCTCGCCTTCGCTGGTCAGCATCAGCCCCCGGGGCAAGCGCTTGAACAGGGTGACGTTGAGCTGGGCCTCCAGGCTCTTGACCTGATGGCTGACCGCCGCCTGGGTCACACAGAGTTCGATGGCGGCGCGGGTGAAACTCAAATGACGGGCCGAGGCTTCGAAAGCCCGCAGCGCGTTCAAGGGCAGGTGTGGACGGAGCATGGGCATTCCCTAGTTTTTCTAATGGCTCCTGCGAAATATCGTCGTTTGCCGATCCTGCGCAGACTGCCTACATTGGCCTCGCTCGCGCAGCGCTGACCACGTTCTCCCTTCCCGGGAAGACTCCGCGAGCACTGCGCCCCAGGGTTCCCGCAAAGAACCCCGAAGCCGGAAAGTCGCTGGGAATAGGCGGCAAAAAAATCAGAACCCATGGAAAACAGCCCATCATGCGCCATAAAACCTCAACCGGATTAGGCATCATCAGCGCCTGCGCACTGCTCCTCGGCAGCGTCGACGCCCTGGCCGAGAACCCCCAGGACAGCCATCTGAAAACCACCGTGGATGCCACCATCCGTCCGCTGATGCAGCAGCAGGGCATTCCCGGCATGGCAGTGGCGATCATCGCCAACGGCAAGCGACATTACTTTAACTACGGCCTTGCCTCCAAGGACAATCAACAGCCGGTGGACAACGACACCCTGTTCGAAGTGGGTTCGGTGAGCAAGACCTTCAGCGCGACCCTGGCCGGCTACGCCCAGGCCAGCGGCAAGCTGGCCCTCGAGGACCACGCCAGCCAGTACTGGCCGGCCCTGCGCGGCAGTGCCTTCGACGGCATCAGCCTGTTGCAGTTGGGCACCTACAGTGCCGGTGGCCTGCCGCTGCAGTTCCCCGATGAGGTCCAGGGCGAAGACAAGATCCTGGATTACTACAACACCTGGAAGCCCACCTTCAGCCCGGGCACCCAGCGCCTGTACTCCAACCCCAGCATCGGCCTGCTCGGCTACCTCGCCGCCCGCAGCCTGGGCCAGCCCTACGATCAACTGCTGGAAAAGAGCCTGTTCCCCAAACTGGGGCTCAAGCACAGCTACATCAAGGTGCCCAAGGACCAGCAGGCCCACTACGCCCAGGGCTATGACAAGCAGAACAAGCCGATCCGGGTCAGCCCAGGTCCCTTGGACGCCGAGGCCTACGGGGTCAAGACCAGTGCCCCGGACCTGCTGCAGTTCATTGCCGACAACCTGCAACCGCAGCCGTTGGACGACACGCTACAAAAAGCCATCACCAGCACCCAGAGCGGCTATTACCGGGTCGGCGACCTGACCCAGGGCCTGGGCTGGGAGCGCTACGCCTACCCGGTGCCGCTGGCGCGGCTGGTGGCGGGCAACTCGACGCCAATGGCCCTCGAACCGCACCCGGTAGAGTGGCTGACTCCGGCCCAACCGCCCCAGGCCGACGCCTTGTACAACAAGACCGGTTCCACCAGCGGCTTCGGCGCCTATGTACTGTTTGTCCCCAGCCAGCAGATCGGCATTGTCATGCTGGCTAACAAGAACTACCCCAACGAGGAACGGATCAAGGCCGCCCATGCGCTGCTCAGCGCCCTGGAGGCGGCAAAGTAACCGAGCTGCACAACACCGTGCCCCCTGGGGCGCCCGATAAAAAACGCCACCGGCCTGCAACGCCAAGTGGCGTTTTTCTTGTTGCTTGGGCCATGGCGCCTAGAATCAGGAAATCCCTTCGACCGTTGACCTCAGCCAGCTGTGCAACACCCGATTCCCTGGAGGGCGACAAGGCCCGCATTGAGCCTGATTCAGGGGTGGGGCTGAACCTTCTGCCAGGCTTTTCGGTCGATAACTGCAACCTGGACCAGCGCCGCCGCTTGCACACCGCGGGGTGTCCGGGAACCACAGCCGCCGGAGAAAAGCCCCGTGATATCGACCCTGCAAATCGCCAGAATCAAAGCCTGGGGCGCCCATGGCTTCACCGCCACCGGCGTGGTCAGCGCCCTGCTCGCCACCCTGGCACTGTTTGAAAACCAGCCCAAGGCCTGCCTGCTGTGGCTGGGGGTGGCGCTGCTGGTGGATGGCGTCGACGGCTCCCTGGCGCGCAAGGTCAACACCCGCTCGGTGCTGCCCAATATCGACGGCTCGGTGCTGGATCTGGTGATCGACTACCTGACCTATGTGTTCATCCCGGCGCTGTTCATCTACCGCTACATTCCCCTGCCGGAGTACAGCGCGCTGCTGGCCACCTCGCTGATCCTGCTGTCGTCGCTGCTGTGCTTCTGCAACGTCAACATGAAGAGCCACGACAACTACTTCCAGGGTTTTCCCGCCGCCTGGAACGTGGTCGCCCTGTGCTTCTACCTGATCGAGCCCGGCCCCTGGCTGAGCTTGCTGAGCATCTTCGCCCTGGCCCTGCTGACCGCCACTCGGGTGCAGTTCCTGCATCCGTTCCGGGTGCGCAAGTGGATGGGGCTGAACATCATCGTGACCTTCGTCTGGCTGCTCAGTGGCGCGCTGCTGATCCTCAGCCACCCATTGCACAGCCCGTCGATCATGGGCCTGTGGCTGGCGGCTTCCGCCTACTTCCTGGGGATCTGCCTGTGGCGCTCGGCCCAGGAGTGGATGAAGGGCAGCCACCAGCCATAGACGGCGGCGGCCCGCATCACAGCGGCGGGTCGTTGCCGATCGCGGCACTCAAGGCCTGGGCCAGGGCCGCCACCGAGTAGGGTTTCTGCAGGAACACGAACTCCCGGGTCTGGCCCTGGGCCAGGGCCGGGCTGTAGCCGCTGGTGAGGATCACCGGCAGCCCGGGGTAATCGCTGCGGATGCGAGTGGCCAGTTCGATGCCGCTCATGCCGGGCATCACCACATCGGAAAACACCGCCTGGAACACCCCCGGCTCCTGGCTCAGGCGACGCAGCGCCTCGATAGCGCTGGTGGCCCATTCGGTCTGGTAGCCCAGCTCGTTCAAGGCCTGGGCCAGCAGCACGCCCACCTCGGGATTGTCTTCCACCACCAGCAGCGTGGCCCCCTGGCCATCCACCTGCAGCGGCCCCGGGCGAGGGGCCGCTACCGGGCTGACCACAGCTTCAGAGCGCGGCAGGTACAAGGTAAAGCGCGTGCCCTGCCCCGGCTGACTGTGGACCACCAGGCCACCGCCAGACTGCTTGGCAAAACCGAACACCTGGGACAGGCCCAGCCCAGTGCCCTTGCCCACCTCCTTGGTGGTGAAGAAGGGCTCGAAGATCCGCTCGATCTGCTGCGGGTCGATGCCGGCACCGGTGTCGGTCAGGGACACCGCGACAAAGTCGCCGCTCTGGGCACCCTGGCTGGCGCTGGCGGGAATCTGCGCCACCCGCTCCACGGCAATCACCAGCAGGCCCTCGCCCTGCATGGCGTCCCGGGCATTGACCGCCATGTTGATCAGCGCGGTATCGAACTGGCCGGCGTCGGCATGGATGCAGCACGCTTGCTGCGGCAGTTCGATACGCAGTTCGATGCAGGCGCCGATCAGCGGATTGATCATTTGTGCCAGCAGTTGCACGCTGACGCCGACGTCGAAGGTTTCCGGGCGCAGGTTCTGCTGGCGGGCATAGGCCAGGAGCTGGGCGGTGAGCTTGCTGGCGCGGTCCACGGTGTCGGAAATCGCATCGATGTACAGCTGCCGGCGCTCCTCGCTGAGGTTGCGTCGCAGCAGGTCGGTGGACGAGCGGATCACCGTCAGCAGGTTATTGAAGTCGTGGGCGACCCCACCCGTCAGTTGCCCCACCGCCTCCATCTTCTGTGCCTGGCGCAAGATGTCTTCGGTCTTGCGCAGCGCCTGCGCGGCTTCACGCTCGGCCTGAATGTCACGCCCCACGGCATGCAGATGCTGGGGGTCGGGCACGGCACTCCAGGACACCCAGCGATAGCTGCCGTCCTTGTGCCGAAAGCGGTTTTCCACCCGTGAAAAACTCTGACCCAGCGCCAGTTCGGTACAGGCGTTGACCGCCGCCACACTGTCCTGGGGGTGGATGAAATCGTAGAAGCTGCTGCCTTCGAGTTCGTGCCGCTGCCAGCCCAGCAGTCGGGTCCAGGCCGGGTTCACGGCGACGATGCGCCCGTTGAAATCCGCCACCAGCATCAGGTCGGTGGACAGTTGCCAGATCCGGTCGCGCTCCTGGGTGCGCTCCTGGACCCGCTGCTCCAGGGACTCGTTGAGGCGGCGTAATTGTTCCTCGGCCTCGCGGGTGGCGGTAATGTCCCGGGAGATGCAGAGGATCTTCTCCGGCTGACCGGCCTCATCGAGCATCGGCGTGACCTGCACATCCCACCACTTGGCGTTGCCGGCCAGGGTGTTGGCGGCGCCCTGGAACCGCGCCGATTCCCCGGCCTGGGCAGCGGCGATGGCGGCCTGGGCGTCAAGGTTGCCCTGGCCCTGCCAGAAGTCCGGCCAGGGGCAGCCGGCAATGGCGTTGAAGTCGCTGACCTCCATGACCCGCAGGCCACCCTCGCTCATGAACGACAACTGACCATCGAGATCCAGCACCTTGATGCAGTCATTGCTGCTGGCCAGCACCCGGGTATTGAGCTCGCGGGTCTCGCGCAGGCGCGACTCGGTGAGCCGGGCGTGCAGCCCCAGGCGCACCCGCGCGGTGGTTTCCACTGTGTGACAAAGCACCCCCAGCACCTGCTCCTGGCGCTCGTCGAATATCGGGCTCATGGAAAACGACCACCAGGTCAGTTCCTCTCCGGGATAGCGCTGCATGTTCACCGGCAGGTCTTCATGACGGCAGGCCTGGCCGCGAAACGCCTGCTCGACCATGGGCTGCACATCCGGCCAGGCATCGGCCCAAAGAGTCTCGATGGTCTGCCCCAGGGCATGGGCCAGGCGCGGCCCCAGCACCGGACGATAGGCGTCATTGAAGAAGAACTGCTTCTGCGGGCCCCATAGCAGGTACAGGCTTTCAGGGGATTCGAGCACCAGGCTCAAGGTGCTGTGCAGCAGGCTGGGCCAGTGCTCCCGGGGTCCCACCGAGGTCTGCGACCAATCGAACTGGCGGATGGCGGCACCGGTCTCGCCGCCGCGCCAGGTCTGGGGGGCGGCACCATCAGCAGAGGAAATAGTCATGGACTGCATCACACAAGGGGAAAAGGGGCTGCGCCGCCCATCAAAGGCCTGCGCAGGATAACTGACCCCTGGAATCCACGGAAGTTAGCAGGTGACGGCGAGCATGGCCCGGCTGTGGGCCTCAGAAGGCCAGCTTGTAGCCGATGGAGAACAGCATGACCGCCAGGCACGGGCGCAGGATCTCGTCGGAGATCCGCCCGGTCATGTGGCTGCCGATCCAGATCCCCGGCAGTGAGCCCATCAACAGGAACCCCAGCAGGTGCCAGTCCATGTTGCCCATGCTGGCATGACCCAGGCCGGCCACCAGGGTCAGGGGCACGGCGTGGGCGATTTCGGTGCCCACCAGGCGCTTGGTGGCCAGGAACGGATAGAGGATGAACAGCGCCACAGTGCCCAGGGCGCCGGCGCCGATGGAGGTCAGCGCGACCATGGTGCCGAGGATCAGCCCGGTGACTACGGTCAGGCCGTTAAGGCCGCGGGGGCTTGGCTGATAATCGCTGCCGTGGCGCTGGGCGAAGGCCATGAGCTTCTTCTTGAAGACGATGGCCAGGGCCGTGAGCAGCAGGACGAAGCCCAGCCCTTGCTTGATCACCGAGTTCAAGGCTTGGGGATCGGAGTCCAGGTTGTTCAAGAACCCTAGGGTGGCCAGTACCGCCGGCACGCTGCCCAGAGTCAGCCAGCCGGTGATGCGCCAGTCGATATTGCGGTTCTTCTGATGCACCAGCACCCCACCGGACTTGGTGATGGCAGCGTACAGCAGATCAGTGCCCACGGCGGTGGCCGGGTTGATGCCGAACCAGAGCAGGATCGGGGTCATCAGCGAGCCGCCGCCCACCCCCGTCATGCCCACGATGAATCCCACTACCAGGCCTGCGATGACAAAACCGAAATTACCCACATCCATCAATAAAACCCTACAAATCACACGGCCAGGTAAAAAACTGGCGGCAGCATAGCGGCTAAAGCTTATGTCCATTTATATGAATAAAATCTAACGTTATAACCAGGGCCATTTTTTCCATGCGCCAGACGCATCCAGCGCCCCCAGCCCTTGCATCCGCCACATACCCATCCAGCCCTCCCTGAACCCCCGGTGACATACACCGCAACCTGCGCATCCGGTATTCTGCTGGGCGCTCGCCGGGGCAACCGATCCTGAGCTCACTCAGGTCCCGCCCCTTTCGTTTTCCAAGGAAGGCCCATGACACCCGACTCGACCCTCTACCAGATCGAGCAACAGCGCATCCGTTTCAGACGCCTGAGCCTGCATCAGCAAGCCCCCGGACCCAGCACGCCGCAGCGTGGCAACTGGGGCCTGGCGTTGTCCGGGGGCGGCATCCGCAGCGCCACCTTCTGCCTCGGCGTCCTGCAAGCCATGGCCCGGGCGCCGGCACCGGCGACGGCCTCCACGGCCCCACTCCAGCCCGCGCCTGAAACCGCCACCGAGCACAGTCTGCTGTCACGCATCGACTACCTGTCCACGGTCAGTGGCGGCGGCTATATCGGCAGTTTCTTCTCCAGCCTGTTCCTTCCCGGCCGCCTGCGCGAGCCCGATCCCCAGGACCCGGTGGGCCAGGCCGCCCGCGATGCCTACCAGGCGCTGCGCTTCGAGCCGCCGGGACGTATCAGCACCGGCGTCGACTACGCCCAGCAGCCCGTGGGCCAGGGCCCGGGCGCCTGGCTGCGGGAAAACGGCCGCTACCTGACGCCCACCGGCTCCGGCGACATGCTCTATGCCCTGGCCATGACCTGGCGCAACTGGCTGTCGCTGCACGCCATGATCGGCATGCCGATCCTGTTGATGCTCAGCCTGCTGACCCTGTTCCAGGTGTTGAGTCAGGCCAGCCTGCTGTTGTGGCCGCTGATGGCCGCCCTGCTGTTCGCCCTGCCCTGCGCCGTGGCGTACTGGCTGGTGATCCCCCAAGGCGATCTGGACCAGCCGCCAAACCTTGGCAACCCGGCCTTGCGCTTCATGCTGGCGATCGTCACCGGCCTGTGGATCGGCGGCGCCCTGGCCTATGACGTGGCCCAATGGCAGGTGGTGGGCACCCTGGCCCTTGGGGCCGCCCTGGTCGGCAGCAACGCGCTGCTGATCACCCACCGGCTGGTCCGTCGGCTGGCGGATCACCGAGACCCGGCCAAGGACAGCACCTGCAACAACTGCGTGCGCAACTACCGGGTGCAGATCACCCGCGCCCTGGGGCGAGCCATGGCGGCAGTGGCCATTCTCGCTTTCCTGGCCCTGCTGGTGACCGGTGCCGAAGCGTTGTATCGCTACCTGCTGGACTATCAGGCCCTGGCCACGCCCCTGCTGCTGGCGCTGCTGATGTGGCTGGTGCGCCGCCTGGTGCTGCTCAAGGATGAAAAGCCGCTGCCCGACTGGATGCGCAAACTGCCCCTGGATGTCCTGGCGCTGGTTGCCGGATGCCTGCTGATGAGCCTGCTGTGCCTGTGCTGGGCGCTGCTGGTGCAATGGGTCGCCCATGATGCTGGCGCCATCAGCTACAGCGCCGCCGCTGCCTGGCGCCTGCTGGCCCTGAGCCTGGTGACCGCCTTGCTGGTCTGCGTCAGCGGGCGCTTCATCGGCTTTCTCAACACCTCGTCGCTCCAGGCCTTCTACAGCGCCCGGCTGACCCGCGCCTACCTCGGCGCGTCCAATGGCCGGCGCTTCAACGGCCCGCCACAGCAGCGCCGCACCTACCTCAGCGTGGCCGAGCCGATGTCCAGCGACGACCTGTCGCTGCAGCAGTACTACGCCACCCCCAGTGCCGGGCCGGTGCACCTGATCAACGTCACCATGAACCTGACGGTGGACCCCGCCGAGCAACTGGTGCAGCGCGACCGCAAGGGCAAGCCTTTGTGCATCGCGCCGAACTGGGCCCCGTCAACCGAAGGCAGCGTCGCCAGCGACGGTCCGGCGGAACGCTACACCCTCGATGGCAAGCCCTACCGCCGTGACCTGAGCCAGGGCCCGGCCTCGGAAATCATGAGCCCCCTGAGCCTGGGCCAGTGGATCGGCGTCTCCGGCGCCGCCTTCAGCACCGGCCTGGGGCGAGCCAACAGCCTGGGCATGTCGCTGATCCTGGGGCTGGCCAACATACGCCTGGGCATCTGGTGGCCCAGCCACTTCCTCGATCCCGGGCAACAGCACTGGAAGCCCCGTGACCTGAAGCCCTGGACCTACTTCGGCACCCAGGCCTACCTGTTCTATGAGCTGACCTCGCGGTTTCATGGACATCGACGCGACTACCAGTACCTGTCCGACGGCGGGCATTTCGAAAACACCGCCACCTACGAGTTGCTGCGTGAGGGGCGCGGGGTGGAACTGATCGTCACCTGCGACAGCGGCTGCGATCCGGATTACCAGTTCGACGACCTGGCCAATCTGGTGCGCCTGGCGCGCATCGACCAGGCCCTGGAGATCCGCGAAGACCCGGGGGTACTGGCCCACCCCCAACTCAAGGCGCTGTTCGGCAGTCTGGAAGAGTTTCGCCAGCCACCGAGCGCCGACAGTCACAAGTGCGCCTTGCTGCTGAACGTCTACGCCCATAGCCCCGACACCCAGGCGGACATCGCGGCCACGCCCCACTGCCGGATCCTGGTGCTCAAGCCGCGGCTGATCGCCGGGCTGACACCGGACGTCGTCAACTACGCCCGGGCCAACCCGGGCTTTCCCAACCAGAGCACGGTGGATCAGTTCTTCGACGAGGCGCAGTTCGAGAGTTATCGCCAGCTGGGGCTGCATATCGGCCAGCAGCTGTTTGGCCGCAGTGGCCAGTCCAACGAAATGGCCGAGGCCTTGTGGCGTTACCTGGATGATCCGCAGCCTTGAGGAGGGGCCAGCGGATCAACCTGAACCTCAGCGCGGCTGGTGCACCTTGACCGCTTCCAGCCACTGCGCCTCCAGGCGCTCCTGCTGTGGGTCGATGCCCTGCTCGGCCAGCAACGCCAGGTGGCGCTCCACTTCACCCAGCATCTGTCCGTGGGCACTGGAGTTGGCGTCCAGCTGATGCATCTGGGTCAACCCCAGGTGATAGAAACGCAGCAGCTTGAGGGCTGCCGGATCGCCCGCCGCCACCCCGGCGGTGACATGATGCATGACATTGGTCACCCGCATAAGGCTGCGCTTGAGGCGCCAGCCATAGACCGCCGAGGCCATCCACGGCTGGGTCCAGAACACCGTGCGCAATAGCACGGCGCTGATCACCAGCCCGGTGAACACGCCGCCGGCATTCCACACCAGGTTATCGCCACCGGGCTGGCCGAACACCGCCACCGCAGCGCTGGAAAACAGCATGGCCAGGGCGATGAACACCAGGGCGATGATCAGGGTGCTGCGGCGGGTTTGCCGACGGTAGAGTTCGGGGTCCTGCGGGGTGATGACGAACATGGGTGCGATGGGCTCCGGAAGCAGTAGGGAAATGAGCAGGCGGGCATTATCACCGCTGGGACCGGGAGCGGTGGCTTAAATCGTCGGCGAAGGGCAGAAATACTGCATAACCCTGATCCAGGTCGCGGTATTGCGCCCTCCCCCGCCTCAACGCCGACGCGCACGCAATGCACGCCCCAGGCGGCGCCAGCCCAGCACCACACCGCTGACGCTGATCAGCAAGCCTCCGGCGCTGAACAGGATCATCCACAGGTCCCACAAGGGGCGGTTGGCCAGCAGCGGCAGCCAGTCCCAGCTGTGCAGCAGGCCGAACAGCCAGCGCGAGGCGCGGCGCGGCTGGTCCAGTTGCCCGACGATGGCACCGGTGTGCAGGTCCAGGTGCAGCCAGGTCTGGGCCGGGTCGTCGAAGCGCACCCGCAGTACCGGCAGGCGCTGCTGCAAGTGGCCCATCATGCTGTGGGGCTCGCGGGCGTAATAATAGAAATCGTAGGCAGCCAATTGCTGGACAACCATCGGCCGCTCGGGACGAATGGCCCAGGCCGCTTGGCGCAAGGTGTCGGGGTTGAACTGGCGCAGCACCTGCTGATCGTCCATGGCCAGAATCCGCGTGCGTCCGGCACCGTCGTAGCCGATCACATACCCCTTGCCGCCGATCATCCGCCACTCCAGTTCCCGGGCCTGCAGGCCGTCATCGGCAAAGCGTTGCAGGGCCTGGGCCGCGCTCAGGGGAAAGGCCGCGGCGTGCAGCGGTGCGCCTTGATAGGCCGCCACCGACAGGGGCTGGGAGCTGCTGAAGATTTTCCACGGGTTCATCGACATCAGGCCGCTGAAGATCCAGGTGATCAGCAGCACGCCGAACAGCATGCCGCCCACATGATGCCAGCGGGCAAAGCCCTGGTACGGCGAGTGCGAACCATTGCGATAGGTGCGCTTGAAACGCCAGCGCAGCACGCCCACCGCCAGGCCGAGCACGGCCATCAGGGTCGCGGCCAGGGACAGGTAAGTGACGATCGGCCCCCAGGCGCCATCGATGCCGATGCCCCGCAGCGGGTACAGCCAGTGCAGCCAGGCACCGATCCAGTTCCAGCCACGCTCGGTGGCAGTGGCATCGCGCACCACCTCGCCCGTGGTGCCGGAGACATACAGCAGACGTCGTTCGGCATCGGCGGTGGCCACCCGCAGCAAGGGGCGGTCGGCGTCCAGGGCCCGGGACTGGCTCCACATGTCGCCATTCACTGTCCCGCGATCACGCACCGCCACACCGGGGGCAAACTGCCGGGCCGCGGCCAGGGCCTCGACCCGGTCAGTGGGCAGCGCCCGCAGGCCGCTATCGGCCTCGATCGCCACCTTGCGCGGTCCTGGGTATTCGAGGATATAGCGCGGGGCACCGGCCACCGTGGTCAAGCGAATGCTTGACGGCGCCAGCTCGGGATCAGCAGCGTGCAGCACCTGCTTCAGCTCAATGGGTGCATCATCCAGTTGCAGCACAGGCAAGCGTGACCAGTATTCGGCGGGGGTCAGTTTGGGGTAGCCGACATACAGCATCACCACCCCGGAGATAAACCACAGGGCCATGAACAGGCAGGCAACAATGCCCAACCAGCGGTGCCAGAGGTACAGATAACGCTTCATCACAGGCTGCTCGCAAATGCGCGGGGCGCCATCGGACGCCCCGCGGTCTCAGGTTAAAAGCGCGTTTGCAGCGCCAGCTCGAAGGTCCGCGGCGCCCCCAGGTAGAGCTGGGTGGGTGCGGTAGTACGGGCGTAGACCTGATCGGTCAGGTTGCGCACCCGGCCGGTGATCCGCGTATCGGCATTCAACTGGTAGCCGACGAACGCGCCGAAGATCGTATAGGCCGGCGCATAGCGGGTGTTGGCCGCATTGGCGTACATCGACGACACGTAGCGTGCATCGCCACCGACCTGCCAAGACGGCGCAATGTCATAGCTCAGCCACAGGTTGCCTACCTTGTCCGGGGTGTTGGTGGGGCTGTTGCCCTTGCGCGACACCGGCCGGCCGCCGACGTTTTCATAGAACTCGTCGTACTGGGCGTCGACATAAGCGAAGTTGCCTTCGGCCAACAGCTTGGGCGTGACCTGCAACGAGCCCGCCAGCTCCACGCCCCGGGACGATTGCTGGCCCACCGGCTGGCTGCTGCCGGGGTTGCTCGGATCGGCGGTGGACAGGTTCTTGCGTTCGATGCGGTAGGCGGCCAGGGTCGCCGAACCACGGCCGTCGAGGAAATCGAACTTGCTGCCGATCTCCCACTGATTGCCGGTGCTGAGGTCAAAGTCGCGCACCTGACCGTAGCTGGCGGTGGTCAGGATGCCTGCCGGTGGATCGGCAGCGGTGCTGTATTGCACATAGACGTTGGCCGCCGGGGTCAACTCATAGACCAGCCCCAGGCGCCCGGTGGTGGGCCGGTATTTACGCTGGAAGAACGCCGGATTGGCCTCGGTGACGGCGCGGTAATTGGTCACTTGCAGGTCGATCTGATCGTGGCGCAGGCCGCTGAGCAGGGACAGGCGATCGGTCAGTTGCAGGCGGTTTTCCAGGAACAGGGCCCAGGTGTCCACCTGGTTGCGGCGGTTCTTCTCGAAGCCGCGCTGCATGTCTGGCAAGTCCCAGAAGCTGCCCGGAGCAAAAGCGTCCGGATCGACCCCAGGCAGCGAGCCCGACACCGAGCGCGGGTAGTTGCTCATCACGTTGTGGCTGTAATCGATACCCGCCGACCACTGGCTGTCGAGGCCGAACAGACTGTTGTGGTGCAGCAGTTCGAAACGGTTGCCGTTGAGTTCCTGGGCGTGGCGCTGGAGCAGAATGCCAGAGCGCACCACCTGGCTGTTGTCACTCTTGTAGGCGTAGTTTTCCAGGTTGCGGTATTCGCGATCGGCGTTGTAGTGGTACAGGGTGTTGCGCACGGAAGTGCGGTCATTGACCTGATAGTCGATGATCGAACGCAGCCATTGCACCCGCTGTTCATAGCGACCGTCGCTGACGTTGTAGTTCTCGAAGCGCCGGCTCTTGTCCACTTCCATCTTGCCCCCCAGTGGGTTCAGCGCCGGCGTGCCCCAGTAAGGGCTGTCGACGCTTTCATTCTGGTACTCGTAGGCCAGGGTGTGGGACAGCTGGTCGTTGAAATCCGTCAGCAGGGAAAACGCCGTGGTCCAGGCATCGCGCTGTTCGCGGTCGACATAACCGTTGCTGGTGGTGTGGCTGACATCGAAACGCGCGTAGTGGCGCGGCCCGGCGCCGTCGTTCAGCGCATGGTTGAAACCCAAGGAGGTTTCGCGGCTGTCGAAGGAGCCATAGCTGACCCGCCCTTCATTGAATGACTCGGTGCGCGAAGGCAGTTTGGTGATGTAGTTGATGGAACCGCCCACCGCGCCAGTGCCGTAGAGAAAGCTCGACGGCCCGCCGACCGCCTCGACCCGGTCGTAGATCCAGCTGTCCACGGGACGGGCGGCGATGGAGTCGTATTGCACGCTGATGCCGTTGAACAGCTGGGTGATCTGCGGCCCGGAGAACCCGCGATAGGAAACGAACCCCGGAATGCCCGGGGATGCCGCGGCGTTCATTCCCGGCACGCTGGCCAGTATGTCCTGGGTGTTGGCGGCGCCGCGCTGCTCGATCTGCTGGCGGTTGACCACATTGACCGTGGCCGGGGTTTCCCGCGGGGTCAGGCCCAGGCGCGAGCCGGTGGTGGTCTGGGTATCCAGTTGCAGACCAGTGGGTTGCACTTCATCGGCGCTGATGCGCGTCTGCGGCAATTGCAGCGTGCCCTCGGCCAGGGCATTGAACGACAGGGCACAGCACAGCGCCGCGCAACTGGGGGAGCGATACAGGAACTTCATGGACTCGGACTCGAAAAAATCATCAAACACCCCGGCCGCCGTCGCCATCGCGACCGCAGACTTAAGTACCGGGAGATGAAAAAGACGCGACGCCAAGGCAATCGCGAAGCAGCGCTAGGCGCTCAGAGGGGGAGCCCGAGGATTGAGTGACGGCCAGGAGTAACGCGGCGGCGCCTTGCTGCCCCGCTCGACCTTGACCCGCGCCGAGTGCCGTACCAGCAGCAGCCAGGCCAGACAGAACAGCAGCCCCAGGCCCAGGCTCACCGCCGAGCACAGGGGGCAGACAAAAGCCCCCATGGTGCTGGGGCCAGTCTTGTCGCTGGAGCTGTCATCCAGAGTCGATGCAGATTCGCCCATGGCGTGACAGAACTGCCCACCCACGCCGGTGATTTCCAGTGCAGCCATCTGTCCATGACCCAGACCGCAGACGAACACGTTGAACAGCACGCAGAAATACAGCGTCCAGGCAATGTGAGGGCGATGTGCGGAAGAATGGGTCATGGCGGCAAGGTTAACAGTGAAAAACGCACTGGAAAATCACCCATGCATGGCGAGCGAAACTCATGGGCCCGCCTGCGGTGAGGTTGTGGCGAGCTTTATAGCCGACTCGCGAAGCGCGAAGGATCGGACCAGAACTAAAGTCGCCAGGTGAGCCCGCGCCTGGGCGGAACAATGCCGCCTATGCCCATGATGGCTTTTGGCCTTGATGCGCAAGAAGTTGCGCACTCAAATGTGAGTAAGCCTGTGGGCACATCGCTGTAAGCATGACGGTCAGGGCTCTACAGAGGAGTGCGCAAGAAGTTGCGCAGTACTGCGCAACTTCTTGCGCACTTTCTATAGGAATTCAGGCTGGAAACAGCCTGTTGAACCTTGAATTTCCATCAAGTGATTGATTTGCAAAGGGTATTGGCAAGTTGGCATGACTCTTGAGATATCCCTGGAGCCCGGCCGGCCATTCAGGCCTCCGGGTTTTCCGTATATCCAAGCAAGGAGAGCAACAATGGCAACCCCAGCGTACATGTCCGTCACCGGTACCAAACAAGGTCTGATCACCGCCGGTGCCTTCACCGCTGACTCCGTTGGCAACACCTACCAGGAAGGTCACGAAGATCAAGTCATGGTCCAGGGCTTCAGCCATGAAGTGATCATCCCCCGCGATCCGCAGTCCGGTCAGCCCACCGGCCAGCGGGTACACAAACCGGTGAAGATCACCAAGGTTTTCGACAAGGCTTCACCGCTGCTGCTCGCGGCCCTGACCTCCGGTGAGCGTCTGAGCAAGATCGAAATCCAGTGGTTCCGGACCTCCGCCGCCGGCACCCAGGAGCACTACTTCACCACCACCCTGGAAGACGCGATCATCGTCGACATCAAGGACTACATGCACAACTGCCAGGACCCGTCGAACGCGCATTTCACCCACCTGGAGGACGTCGAGTTCACCTACCGCAAGATCACCTGGACCCATGAAGTGTCGGGCACTTCCGGCTCCGATGACTGGCGTACCCCGGTCGCCGGCTAAATCCAGCGGCAGGTTCCAACCCATCGGTCAGCCGGGCTGATCGATGGGGTTCGCGCTCCCAGGCACGCCTGAGGAGGCACACCGGTCATCCGTTGGATGGGATGAGGCTCGGGAAAACCGAGCACCGACTGCACACTCCCTGATCGCTCGTGCTGTCAGGGGGGATGAGCACTTCACGAAGTGGAGGTGTGTGTCATGCGTCAAAGGGATTTGCAGTTCACGTTTTCCGTGCTGACCGCGCAGGTGGCGTTCGAGGTTGTCGAGTTCACTCTGGAAGAGGCCTTGTCCGAGCCTTTTCGCCTGACGCTCGAACTGGCCAGCGACAACGGTGCCATCGATTTTGGCCAGATCCTCGACCAGCCGGCCTTGCTGACGATCTGGCAGGGCGGCCTGCAGGTGCGGCATGTCCATGGCTTGGTCAGCAGCTTCACCCAGGGTAAAACCGGGTTTCGTCGCACCCGTTACCGCCTGCTGGTGGAGCCGCAACTGGCACGGCTGGCCCTGAGTTCCGACTGGCGTATTTTTCAGCACAAAACGGTGCCCGAGATCCTCAAGTCGGTGTTGGACGAGCACGGCGTCCTTGATTACAAACCTTATATCCACACCCAGCATGCGCCACGTGAGTACTGCGTCCAGGCCGGAGACACCGACCTCTATCTGTTCGACCGCCTGTCCACCGAGGAAGGCCTGTTCTATTTCTTCAAACACGATGCCAACGCCCACACCCTGGTCCAGGGTGACAAGTTGTACGTCCAGGAGCGCATCCAGGGCGGGCCGGTGCTGTACTCCACCCAGCCGGCCGGGGATGCCCCGCAACCGGTGCTGTACGCCTTCAGCTACACGGAAAACGTGCGTACCGCCGAGCAGACGCAGCGCGACTACAGCTTCAAGCGCCCGGCCTTCGACCAGCAGCAGCGACAGCTCGGCGATGACCTTGAGCATCAGGCCCAGCGCTATGAGCGCTACGATTACCCAGGCCGCTACAAGAGCAGCGCCGTCGGCCAACCCTTCACCCAAAACCGCCTGCTGGGCCATCGTCGCGATGCCCGGATGGCGACGGTGGAAGGGGATGATCCGCGGCTGATTCCGGGGTTTTCCTTCCAACTGACCGGGCACCCACGGGGTGACTTCAACCGCTGGTGGCGCTCGGTGCGCATCATCCACAAAGGGATACAGCACGCCAGCCAGCAAGAAGAGGCTGCCGGTGCCGAGATGGGCGTGAGTTACGACTTCAGCGCCCAGATCATTGCCGAGGACTGCGAATGGCGCCCGAGACCACTGCCCAAGCCGGTCATTGACGGCCCGCAGATAGCCACAGTGGTAGGCCCGGAAGGCGAGGAAATCCACACTGACGAATATGGCCGGGTGAAAATTCAGTTCCCCTGGGACCGCGAGGGCAAGCACAACGGCTTCAGTTCCTGCTGGGTCCGGGTTTCACAGAACTGGGCGGGGGCGGACTGGGGCCATATGGCGATCCCGCGCATTGGCCAGGAAGTCATAGTCGATTACCTGGATGGCGACTGTGACCAGCCGATCATCACCGGACGCACCTACCGGGCCAGCCATATGCCGCCCTACCGCCTGCCGGATCACAAGACGCTCAACACCCTCAAGAGCAAGGAACACAAGGGCAGTCGGGCCAACGAACTGCGCATCGATGACACCACCCAGCAGATCAGTGCGGCCTTGATGAGCGACCACGGCAGCAGCGCCTTGCACCTGGGGTACCTGACCCACCCCCGGCCCGAAGGGGGCGCACCCCGTGGCGAGGGCTTTGAACTGCGCACCGACGAGCGCGGCGCCTTGCGCGCGGCCAGGGGGCTGCTGCTCAGCACCGAAGCGCAACTGCAGGCCAATGCCGGGCAGCTGCAGCGTGGCGCGGCCATCCAGGTACTGGAGGCCGCGCTGCAACTGGCCAAGGGGCTGGGCGACTATGCCGAAGACCATCAAGGCGTCGGGCACGACACCGAGCCACAGAAAACCCTCAGCGAAGCGGTGCGCGACCTGGGGCATGGCGCCAACGACGAGTCGCAGCAGAGCAACGGCGGCAACCCGGCCATTGCCCTGAGTGGCCAGGCGGGCATCGCCGCGGTATCGCCCAAGAGCGTCACCCTGGCGGCGGGCGAGCATATCGACAGCGTCGCCCAGCAGAATCAGCAGCTCACCTCGGGACAGAAATTCGTGGTCAATGCCGGTAGCGACCTGGGCCTGTTCGCCCAGAGCGGCGAGATGCGCCACATCACCCACCAGGGGCCGATGCTGCTGCAGGCGCAACAGAACAGCATTCGCCTGGAGGCGGATCAGAGTGTGGAGGTCAGCGCGGGCCAGCAGCACGTACTGGTGTCTGCCAAGGAGCACATCACCCTGATGTGCGGCGGGGCTTACCTGACGCTCAAGGGCGGCAATATCGAGCTGGGCATGCCGGGTAATTTCACAGTCAAGGCAGCCAAGCACTCCTCTATCGGTCCCGCACATGCCTCGACCACGTTCAACTCATGGGAGTCGACCCCGTTCAATGACGCCTATGTGCTGCGTGATGAAATCACCCTTGAGCCTCTGGCAAACACCACCGTAGAACTGCGGCGCGGCGACGGTGGGGTCACCACCCTCACGACCGATGGACAAGGCCGTCTGCCCAGGCAGCAGGACCTGGCCATGGATCAAGTCCAGATGCGCATTCTGGCCAAGGGAAATAGCTCCAACGACGACAGGGAGTCCACTGCATGAGCAGCCAAGCAGCCGATAACACTGAGGACGTCATCATTCCTCGCTCGCGCGACAATCTGGGGCGACCGGTCTACAAGACCCAACTGACCCGCACCGAGGACCAGCGTGAAAAGGTCCTGCTGGCGAGGCAGGCCGCGCCGATTCCGGTGATCTTCATTCCAGGCATCATGGGCAGCAACCTGCGTAACAAGGAGGACCAGAGCAAGGTCTGGAGTCCGCCGAATGCCAGCTTTTGGCCCACTGATATCTTCCCCGCTCTCGCAGCCTTGGCTGTCTGGTGGGGCCGCGGCCCCAAGGATCGACAGATACTGCTAATGCCGGAAAACGTCGAGGTGGATGATCGAGGCTCGATTGATACGTGCTCATCCGGCCTGAGCAAAGAGGCGGCGCGCATTCGTGGCTGGGGGACGGTGATGCGCAGCGCCTACAACCCGTTCATGGCCCTGATGGAGGGCCGCTTGGACAGCATCGTCAGCCGACAACAAATCCAGCCATGGTGGAACACTGAAAGCCTGCATGAACCCGCAGCCTATGGCGAAGAACTGGGGCAAGCGACGCCCCTCAGCGAAGACGAACTGAAACAAGCGGGCAAGTATCAATTCGACGTCTGGTGCGCCGGTTACAACTGGCTGCAATCCAACCGGCAGTCCGCCCTGGATGTGCGTGACTACATCGAGAACACCGTCCTCGCCCACTACCGCGAACACGCAAGCGTCAGCCCTGAGCAGGCGGATCAGATGAAGGTCATCCTGGTCACCCACTCAATGGGTGGGCTGGTTGCACGCTCCCTGACCCAATTGCACGGTTACAAACGAGTGCTTGGCGTGGTCCATGGCGTGCAACCGTCAATCGGTTCATCGGCCATCTACCACCACATGCGCTGCGGCTATGAAGGTATTGCCAGCATCATCCTTGGCTACAACGCAGGCGAAGTGACCGCAGTGGTGGCCAATGCCCCAGGGGCGCTGGAACTGACACCTAGCAACGAGTATCGGGAAGGTCGCCCCTGGTTGTTCCTGTGCGATGCCCAGGGGCAGGTCATCAAGGATATGGACGGTAAACCCCGCGCCTATCCGCAGAACCAGGACCCCTACGAGGAAATCTATAAGAGCACCGCCTGGTATGGGTTGGTGCCGGAGCAGAACACTCAGTATTTGGATATGTCAGATAGTGCCAACACGAACAACCTAAACGGTCCACGAGCTATTTTCAGAAAGCGAATTGATGCCGTAGCGAAGTTCCACCGTGAGTTAGCCGCATCGAGCTACCACCCGGAAACCTATGCCCACTATGCAGCAGACGATGACCGCCACAGCTGGCGAGACATGATTTGGCAAGGCGATCCTGCTCCTCTGGAAACACCCGGTTCCGCGCTCAAGGATAACGAGACCGGCAGCTACAGCAGTTGGTTTCGCCGTGGCCTGCCCGTCATCGTACCTACGCTTGAAAACTGGACGGTCAAGGAGGAGGACCAGTCTGGCAGTGGTGGCGATGGCACCGTGCCAACCGACTCAGGTCAAGCCCACAAGAAAGCGGGGGTCAAGGCCAGTTTCCGCCAGGGCGGCAAGGGCGCGGGGCAGTACAACACCGACAAGGGTTACGAACACCAAGAAAGCTACAACGACAGGCGAGCCCAATGGGCCGCGCTTTATGGCGTGATCAAGATCGCTCAGTTGGCTGACTGGCACCCTGACGACCAGGGGGGCTTATGACGCTCACTCGTCGCTTACTTACTGTTCTTGGCCTGGTCGCTTTAACCAGTGTGGCCAGTTGTACTTCGTTTTCATCTTCTCGGAGTCCCACCATGGACAAAACCGGATGGATTACTCATTGCTATGGACGCTTTCTAATTGATTTACCACCCCAGGCAAAGGTCAAAGCAGGGTATGGCCTATGGGGCAGCAGCATCAAAGCACTCGACGACACTGCAGCAACCTTGGCTACCAGAATTGATCAACGGGAGAAGGAGCTAAAAGGGCAACAGCATGATACGAAGGGCAGCATGTTTCTTCGTCGGCTAGATCTTGGTGGAGGCTCAACTGGATTGTTGTCCTGGGCTTCCGACGCCAGCATAGAGACTTATTACTTGAGTACCTACGTTCTTTCTAAACCGACATGGCAACCATATTCTTGGAGAGTTGAAATGTCTCCAGACAGAGAACATCGCGGCATTGAAATCGCTACCTCTCTGGCTCGTAACCTACGCTCTCGCGCCCCCTACGAAATCCCCACCGAACCAGGATTCTGTATCGACCGGGCTTATATCGCGGGTGATAGCTTTCAAAGTGAAAACTTCGGGATTGGCGTGACATTTCCGGAACACCCTAGAACCTTTTTGGCATTCAGATCCAGCACCGGAGCCGAACGTGATCGGTTACTGGATCGAGTAAGTGGCTTTCTGATGGGCGCGGCAAAGATGGTTGCAGGCATCGAGACCCTGCGCAAAAGAGAGCGCGGCGGTGCCATTCCCGCCGATGAGTACCTGCTGGCAGGCAGCGCAAAGGGCCAGCGCACCTACACCTTCCTCTGGGAAGCTCAGGGCAAGGACGAGTCGATCAACGAGCCCCATCTCAAGGTAGAACTGAGCGTGGAGGAAGCTGATGTCGATGACGATGGCAAGCCACCGGCTCCCGCTTTCAAGTCCGATAAAGCCGCACTGGAACTGTGGGATGCCATCATCGATTCGATTCGCCTACGACCGGTATCGGCGTCTGGGCGCAACGACAATGCTGGCCCACCCTCCCCGCCTACAGGCCCGCAACGGATGGCCAACAGCTCAGCGGTAGATGATGACTACGCCCTGGGAGAGTTCCTCGCTGAGCTGAAGCCCAAAGATAACTGGATGGATGATTTGTGAGTTTCCTAAGGAAGCGCGCGCTACCACAGCACACTCGCCAATGGGCCGCACTATCCGACGTGATCAAGATCACTCAACTGGCTGACTGCCAGCTGGATGCCAAGGAGGGTTTATGAAGCGCGCTCGTTGCCTAATAACGATCCTTGGTCTAATCGCTATGACTAGCGTTATCAGTTGCACATCGATTTTTTCCTCTCGGAGCCCGGCCATGGACAAGAGTGGATGGATTACTCATTGCTACGGACGCTTTCTAATTGATTTACCGCCCCAGGCAGAGATCAATGCTGGCTACTACCTGTGGGGCGACAATATCAAAGCGCTCGACGATACCCCTGCCGCCCTAGCAATCAGAATCGATAAGCGTGAACAGACACTAAAAAGTGAACGCCACAGAAAGATACAAGAGAGCATGTTTTTAAGGCGGACTGAACATCAAAACGGTTCAATTAGCCTGTGGTCATGGGGCTCAACGGCTAGCAACTTGTCATATAAAGTTGACTCATACTTGGTGGCTCCACCGAGAGGCTCTGTTTATTACTATTCTGGGAAAGTTACATATGACAGAGAGAAAAGAGGATTAGAAATAGTTAATGATTTAGCCCGCAACCTACGCTCTCGTGCCCCCAACGAAATCCCCACCGAACCAGGATTCTGTATCGACCGTGCCTACATCGCGGGTGACAGCTTTCAAAGTGAAGGCTTCGGAATTGGCGTGACCTTCCCGGAACACCCGAGAACCTTTTTGGCATTCAGATCCAGCACTGGAGCCGAACGTGATCGGTTACTGGATCGAGTGAGTGGCTTTTTGATGGGCGCGCTGAAGATGGTTGCGGGCATCGAAACCCTGCGCAAAAGAGAGCGTGACGGTGCCATTCCCGCCGATGAGTACCTGCTGGCGGGCAGCGCAAAGGGGCAACGCACCTACACCTTCCTCTGGGAAGCACAGGGCAAGGACGAGTCGGTCTACGAGCCCCACCTCAAGGCGGAACTGAGCGTGGAGGAAGCTGACGTCGATGACGATGGCACCCCACCAGATCCGGCTTTCAAGTCCGATAAAGCAGCACTTGCGCTGTGGGATGCCATCATCGATTCAATTCGCCTGCGTCCGGTATCGACGCCTTAAAGCGATGGCAATGACCGGATGCTCAAGGCTGCAATACTGCAGAAGCAGCCTTGAGCAAAGACCCTGAAAGGGCTGGCCGTAGCGGCGAAATCCTAAGCCGGCGTTACCGCAGCAACGGGCATGTCTCCCCATCCTTGTCGCCACTTCGCCGACGGCCAGCATACTTTGATTTGAAGAAGACCGGGGACTCAGGCTTTACGAGCGCGGCTCGTCCGAGCATGAGCAGACACCTCGCGGGCTAGCGTCCAGCAACGCCTCCACCACCGCCCGGGCCATCTCCACGGAATGCACCATGGACCAGATCAGCCCGCGCTCGATGCCGCTGCCCTGCTGGGTGATTTCATCGCAGACCTCCTCGGCGCATTTGAGCAACAACGACACATGCACCAATGCCTCTTCAGCACTGACGCCTGGGCGCACGCTGAACAGCGAGTCGGCAGAAACAGGTTTGGCTTGGGTGTTGCGCTGGAACAGCGCGGGGTCCTGCGGTTGTCGAGCCAGAGCCACGCGCAAGGTGGCGTTGGCGGCCTTGAGTTCGGGATCGCGATAGGACGTGGGGGGATCGGGGACGAGCTTTTTCATGGTCTAACTCCTTGCAGATAAAAGGAGCCAACACCGTTCGCTTGCACACGAATAAGGTGGCAGCCGTACGCAGGTGTGCAAGACCGAGTCTGCAAGGACACCCGGCAGATCCGAAGATCTCCCACGCACGGCCGCCATAACGCAGCGGACATGAAAACGACCAATCAGTGCTGATCGTTTGTGCGCCTTTGCAGAGTTCGGACTTGCACATCCGAGCCATCGATTTGGCGATGGCTCCAGCACCCTAGCCCGCCCACCAGGCGCATTCAAGCGGCCGGCAGTTTCTCGGATTTGCCTTACAAAAGAAAGCGAATGGGCGTAGTTCCAAGCACCTTTCAGCACTCTCTGAAACAGCCAAAGATTTGTGGCGATAGCGTTTTCCCCCGGCGGGTTAGCTTGTCAGCAACCAGCCCGCTCACCGTCCCGCCGCCTTGTTTTCGTATCTGCGATGTACCTGATGCACCGCGCCAACTGGCCGGGCGATGCTCGCCCGTTCGCAGCCTTCGGCAGCTCCTACAAGGGAAGGTGCTCCCCCCCATTCCCGCTCCAGGCCGGCCGCAAGGCCGCCGTCTGGCTCTTGATCTTGATCTTGATCTGAACGCCCCGTTAACCACGATGGCCGAACGCAGGCATTGAGCCGTGGGTAACCCGGCAGGGATGCCGGGTTAGCCGCCACCCGGCCATGGATGGCCGGTGGCGGCGGCCCACGGATCAATGCCGGAGTGAGGGCATGCCGAGCCTAGGCGAGGCACCGAGTGGAGGGGCAGAGCGTTTTGCTTACTTTTGCGCTTTTCAAAAGTGAGTCGCTGTAAGAGCGAAACCATAAGTGGCCGTTACCGCAGCAACGGATATGTACACCGCCCACCGCTGTAAGAGCGAAACCGCCAGCAACCACACCCGCAGCAACGGACATGCCCACCAACAAGACCGCCCCCTCATGCTCCACGACCACCACGCCCCCAAACAGGAACACCCCCCCCTCACCACAACAAGCCCCCCACCCAACAGAAATGCCGATCGCCCGCCTATGTGCCCCAACGCACAGACACCCTCCCCCACGCCCGCCACCGTCAAGGTTGCAGCTTTTTGCCTGAAACGTTCGTCGCGACGGTGCATCGATTTGACCGCACGCCCCGCTCCCGGCCCTCCCTCGCACCCCGTGCCGAGGGACGGCTCTGTTATGCCAAGGAAAACATGGACAGTCATTGGACCCACACATTCCTGAGGTTCTGCCGTCTGCCCGCCGCCAGATACGGCCAATGGAAGGCCTCGCGCAACAGCGTCGAATACGAAGCGCCGCTGCGCTCGGAATTGTTCAGCAGTGAACAGATGGCCAGCCACGGCACCCTGCTGGCGCACCAGCACCGCCTGAGCCAAAGCCGCAACCCCGACTGGCTGCTGGCACGCCTGTCGGACAACGCCAGCGCCCTGGCCAGTTGCTGCAAAAGCCTGACCGCCGCCACCGGCAGCTCGCCCCGGGCCACCCCCGCCGCCGAATGGCTGCTGGACAACTACTACCTGCTGGAAGAACAGATCCGCATCACCCGCACTCACCTGCCCCGGGGCTACAGCCGGCAATTGCCGCGCCTGGCCAACGGCCAGTCGGCGGGCCTGCCACGGGTCTACGACATCGCCCTGGAAACCATTTCCCACGGCGACGGCCGGGTCGACAGCGAAAGCCTGGGGCGTTTCGTCGACAGCTACCAGAGCGTCACCCCGCTCAAGCTCGGCGAGCTGTGGGCGATTCCGATCATGCTGCGCCTGGCCTTGATCGAGAACCTGCGGCGCGTGGCCTTCCGGGTCATGGCCAACTGGAGCGAGCGCAATCTGGCCAACGACTGGGCCGACCGTCTGATGGAAACCGCCGAGCAGGACGCCAAGAGCGTGGTGCTGGCGGTGGCCGACATGGCGCGCTCGGCACCGCCCATGAGTGCCGCCTTCGTCGCTGAACTGGCGCGGCGTCTGCAGGGCCAGAACGCCGCCCTGGTGCTGCCCCTGGCCTGGATCGAGCAACTGCTGGGGGAAACCGGGCTGAACATCGAGCGCCTGGTGCAGCTCGACGCCCAACAGCAAGCCGCCGATCAGGTGTCCATCAGCAACAGCATTTCCAGCCTGCGCCTGCTCTCGGCCAGCAACTGGCGCGAGTTCGTCGAACTGATGAGCCGGGTCGAACAGGTGCTCCAGGACGACCCGGCCAAGGTCTACCGGCGCATGGATTTCGCCACCCGTGACCATTACCGGCATGTGCTCGAACGCCTGACCCGCCACTGCCCCCTGAGTGAAGACCAGGTGGCCCGCCAGTGCATCGAACTGGCCCGGGCCCACTACCGCGCCGAGGCCCCGGAAGCCGTGGCCGGCCATGTCGGGCATTACCTGATCGGCGCCGGACGCCGCACTCTGGAACAACAGATCGGCGCCCGAGTGCCCCTGGCCGAACGCGGCCGGCGCCTGCTGACCCAGGCGCCCCTGGGCTTTTTCCTGGGGCCGGTGATGCTGCTCTCGGCGCTGTTCGCCTGGCCGTTTCTCGATGCCCTGTATCAGGAAGCCAGCCCCGGCCATTACTGGCTGGCACTGTGGGCGGTGCCGGCGTTGCTGCTGGCCAGCCGCCTGGCCATCGGCCTGATCAACGGCCTGGTGACCCTGACCGTGGCCCCGGGCATTCTGCCGCGCCTGGACTACAGCGAAGGCATTGCGCCCCGGGCCCGGACCCTGGTGGCGGTGCCCTGCCTGTTCGGCAACGCGGTGGATGTCGAAGAGCTGGTGGAAGGCCTGGAAGTGCGCTTTCTGGCCAACCGCGATGCCCAGCTGTACTTCGCCCTGCTCAGCGACTTTCTCGACGCCCCCAGCGAAACCCAGGACGGCGACACCGCCCTGCTGGCGCTGGCCCGACAAGGCATTGAGGCGCTGAACCTGAAGTACCCCGAAGAGGCGGTGGATCGCTTCTACCTGCTGCACCGGCCACGGCTGTGGAACGCCGCCGAACATTGCTGGATGGGCCACGAGCGCAAACGCGGCAAGCTCGAAGACCTCAACGCCCTGCTGCGCGGCCGGGGCCAGGAACGCTTCTCGCTGATCGTCGGCGATATCCAGGCCCTGCCCGAGATCACCTACGTCATCACCCTGGACAGCGACACCCAACTGCCCCGGGACGTGGCCCAGCAATGCGTGGGCGCCATGGACCATCCGCTGAACCGGCCCCAGACCGATCCGCTCAGCGGGCGCATCGTCAGCGGCTACGGGATTCTCCAGCCGCGGGTCGGCATCAGCCTGTCGAGCACCGCGCGCAGCGCCTATTCCCGGCTGTTCGCCAGCGATGCCGGGATCGATCCCTATACCCGCGCGGTGTCGGACGTCTACCAGGACCTGTTCCAGGAAGGTTCCTTCGTCGGCAAGGGCATCTATGCCCTGGACACCTTCGAGCAGACCCTGGGCGGGCGCTTTGCCGACAACCGGATTCTCAGCCACGACCTGATCGAGGGCTGCTATGCCCGTTCCGGGCTGCTCAGTGATGTGCAGCTGTTCGAGGAATACCCGGCGCGCTACAGCGCCGACGTCAAGCGCCGCCAGCGCTGGATTCGCGGCGACTGGCAACTGCTGCCCTGGCTCCTACCCTGGTCGCCCAAGGCCGCCGGCGGCCTGGAAAGCAATCGCCTGAGCCCGCTGGCACGCTGGAAAATCCTCGACAACCTGCGTCGCAGCCTCGAACCCCTGGCCTTGCTGAGCATGCTGCTGTGGGGCTGGCTGGGCTCCACCCAGCCCCTGGCCTGGACCCTGGCGGTGCTGATTGTGCTGCTGGTGCTGCCCCTGTCCGCCGCCTTGCGCGAGCTGGTGCACAACACCCCGGAAGTGCCGTTGCTGCAACAACTGAGCGCCGCCCTGGGCAGCGCCGGCCAGCACCTGTCCCGGGCCCTGTTGCCCCTGGCCTGGCTGCCCTATGAGGTCGCCTACAGCCTGGACGCCATGGCCCGCGCGTTGTGGCGCATGGGCATCAGCAAAGCTCATCGCCTGCAGTGGCAACCGTCCCGGGAAGCCGAGCGCGGTCCGGATGACAACCTGCTGCAGCTGTACCGGCGGATGTGGATCGGCCCGTTGCTGGCCCTGCTGCTGACGGCGCTACTGTGGCCGCGGCCGCAACTGCTGATGGCCGCCCCCCTGCTCCTGGCCTGGCTGGCCGGCCCGGCCCTGGCCTGGTGGCTCAGCCGCCCGGCAAGCCAGGTGGCGTTCGAGCCTTCCAGCGGCCAACGGCGTTTCCTGCAGAGCCTGGCCCGCCGCACCTGGGGCTTTTTCGACCAGTACGTCGGCCCCGATGACAACTGGCTGGCTCCGGACAATCTGCAGGAACAGCCCCAGCAGCGCATCGCCCATCGCACCTCGCCGACCAACCTCGGGCTGGCCCTGCTGGCCCATCTGGCGGCCCACGACTTCGGCTACCTGAGCAGCCGCCGGCTGATGCAACGCCTGGAGCAGATGCTGGCCAGCATGGGCCGGCTGGAACGCTATCGCGGGCACTTCTACAACTGGTACGACACCCAGAGCCTGCAACCCTTGCCGCCGCGCTATGTGTCCACCGTGGACAGCGGCAATCTGGTGGGCATGCTGCTGACCCTGCGCCCCGGCCTGCAGGCCCTGGTGGACAGTCCTCCGGCGCTGCTGCAGATCGCCAACGGCCTGCTGGACAGCCTCGATGTGTTCCAAGACGCCCTCACGGCGGCCGGCCAGGACACCGCCCCAGTGCTGCGCTGGCGCCTGGAAACCCGCGCCGTGCATGAGCACCTGAGCCTGCATGCCGATGTGGCTCCGGATGCCTTGCTGGGGCTGCTGCAACGGATTGCCGACAGCGTCGAGCAGGCGCAGACCGGCACAACGGACGATGTGGACTTCTGGCGCCAGGCACTGGCCGCGCAATGCCGTGACCTGCATGACGAACTGCAATGGCGCTGCCTGCCGCCCATGGCCGATGGCCGCCGCTTCGGCACCCTGAGCTGGCGCCAGTTGGCCCAGTTGGACGCCGGGTATTGGTTGCCGATGCACCACGAGCGGATCGCCGCCGTGCAGGAGCTGGCCCTGGAGCGCATCAGTTGCCTCAGTCGATTGCTGGAAGCGGTAGCCAGCATGGCGCAGATGGACTTCGGCTTTCTCTACGACACCCGTCGTCACTTGCTGGTGATCGGCTACAACGCCGATGAGCACCGCCTGGATGCCGGTTACTACGACCTCTTGGCCTCGGAAGTGCGCCTGACCCACTTTGTCGCCATCGCCCAGGGACAGTTGCCCCAGGAAAGCTGGTTCGCCCTGGGCCGCCTGCTCACCAGCAGCGCCGGCACCCCGGTGCTGCTGTCCTGGACCGGCTCGATGTTCGAGTACCTGATGCCGATGCTGGTGATGCCCAGCTACCAGGGCACCCTGCTGGACCAGACCTGCCGCGCCGCGGTGGCCCTGCAGATCGAGCACGGCCAGCAACTGGGCCTGCCTTGGGGCGTGTCCGAGTCGGGCTACAACACCCTCGACAGTCAGTTCAACTACCAGTACCGGGCGTTCGGCGTACCGGGCCTGGGGCTCAAGCGTGGCCTCGGCGCGGAACGGGTGGTGGCGCCCTACGCCAGTGTCCTGGCGCTGATGGTGGCGCCCCAGGCCGCCTGCCAGAACCTGCAGCGCCTGGCACAGCTGGGGCTGGGTGGACGCTTCGGCCTCTATGAAGCCGTGGACTACACCGAGTCGCGCCTGCCCCGGGGCCAGGACCATGCCGTGGTGCGGTCGTTCATGGCTCACCACCAGGGTATGAGCCTGCTGGCCCTGGCCTGGTTGCTGCTGGATCAACCCATGCAACGGCGCTTCGAATCCGATCCGCAGTTCCAGGCCATCGCCCTGCTACTGCAGGAACGGGTGCCGAAAACCGCCGCCCAGTACCTGCACGCCGCCGGTGCTCCGGAAGCCGACGAAGCGGCCCGGGCCCATGAAAACAAACTGCGGGTATTCGCCGACCCGGACCGCAAGCGCCCGGCCGTGCAACTGCTGTCCAACGGTCACTACCACCTGATGCTCAGCAGTGCCGGTGGTGGCTACAGCCGCTGCAACGAACTGGCAGTGACCCGCTGGCACGAAGACCCGACCCGCGATCACTGGGGGCAGTTCTGCTACCTGCGGGACGTGGCCAGCGGCGACTTCTGGTCCGCGGCCTACCAGCCAACCCGCCACCGCCCAGAGCATTTCGAGGCGATCTTCACCGATGCCCGGGCCGAATTCCGCGTGCGTGAACGGGACTTCGACAGCCACCTGGAAATCGTCGTGTCCCCCGAGGACCCCATCGAACTGCGCCGCCTGCACCTGTGCAACCGGGCCCGGGGGCGCCGCAGCATCGAGCTCACCAGCTACGCCGAGGTGGTCCTGGCCCCGGCCCAGAGCGATGCGGCCCACCCGGCCTTCAGCAACCTGTTCATCGAAACCGAACTGCTGCCCAGCCTGCAGGCCATCGTCTGCAGCCGCCGGCCACGGGCCCAGGAGCAGCCAGTGCCGTGGCTGTGCCACCTGCTGGCGGCCCACGGCGTGGACATCGACGCCATCTCCTATGAAACCGACCGCGCACGCTTTATCGGCCGCGGCCGGGATCTGGCCGCGCCCCAGGCCCTGGACCCGCAGGTCGAACGACTCTCGGGGACCGACGGACCGGTGCTCGACCCGATCGTGGCGATCCGCTGCCGGATCACCCTCGACCCCGGCCAGAGCGCCACCATCGACCTGGTGACCGGGGTCGCCGAGAGCCGCGAACACTGCCTGCAACTGATCCACAAATACCGTGACCGGCACCTGGCGGACCGGGTCTTCGACCTGGCCTGGACCCACAGCCAGGTGCTGTTGCGCCAGCTCAACGCCTCGCTGGCCGAAGCCCGGCTGTTCCAACAGATGGCCGCCTCGCTGCTCTACGCCAACGCCAGCCTGCGGGCCGACAGCAGCCTGCTGCTGGCCAACCGCCGCAGCCAGTCCGGGCTCTGGGGCCAGGGCATTTCCGGCGACCTGCCGATCGTCCTTTTGCAAGTGGGTGACCTGGCCAACATCACCCTGGTGCAGCAACTGATCAAGGCCCACGCCTACTGGCGACAGAAAGGCCTGGCGGTGGACCTGGTGATCTGGAACGAGGATCAGGTCGGCTACCGCCAGCAGCTCCAGGACCTGATCATGGGCCTGGTGACCTCCGGCAGCGAAGCCAGCCTGATCGACCGTCCCGGGGGCATCTTCGTGCGTCCGGCCCAGCAACTGTCGGGCGAAGACCGCGTGCTGATGCTGGCGGTGGCGCGCCTGGTGATCAGCGACAGCCGCGGCAGCCTCGCCGAGCAGGTCCACCGGCGCCGCGCCGATCCGTCGCTGCCGCGCCTGGAAGCGCCCCTGGTGCGCCTGCCACAAACGGCCAGCAGTGCCCCGCCCGCCCCGCTGCCGGAACTGATCCTGGAAACGCCCTACGGCGGCTTCAGCAGCGACGGCCGCGAATACCTGATCACCCTCAACCCCGGGCAACCGACCCCGGCGCCCTGGGCCAACGTGCTCGCCAACCCGCTGTTCGGCACGGTGATCTCGGAAAGCGGCGGCGCCTACAGCTGGCGCGAAAACGCCCACGAGTACCGCCTCAGCCCCTGGCACGACGACCCGGTCAGCGACCCCAGCGGCGAAGCCCTGTACCTGCGTGACGAAGACAGCGGCCAGGTCTGGTCGCCCACTCCCCAGCCCTGCCCCGGCAACGGCAGCTATCGCACCCGCCATGGCTTCGGCTACAGCGTGTTCGAGCATGAGGAGAACGGCATTCACAGCGAGCTGACGATCTATGTGGCGCTGCAGGCGCCGATCAAGTTCTCGCGGTTGAAGATCCGCAACCGCAGCGGCCGGCCACGGCGCCTCACAGTGACCTGCTACGTGGAATGGGTGCTGGGGGAATTGCGCGGCCGCTCGGCCATGCATGTGGTCACTGAAAGCGATCCGGTCAGTGGCGCGCTGTTCGCCCGCAACCCCTACAACATGGAGTTTTCCGGGCATGTGGCGTTTCTCGACACCGACTCGGCGGTGCGCAGTTTCACCGGCGACCGCAGCGAGTTCATTGGCCGCAACGGCAGCCTCGCGGCGCCGGCCGCGTTGACTCGGGGGCGTCTGTCCGGGCGTTCCGGCGCCGGTTTCGATCCGTGCGCGGCGATGCAGGTGGCGCTGGAGCTGGCGGACGGCCAGAGCCAGGAAGTGCTGTTCCGCCTGGGGGCCGAGGTGGATGCCAAGGCCGCAACCCGGCGGGTCCTGCAGTACCGCGGCACGCAGATGGCGCAGAGCGAACTGGCCGCCGTGCACCAGCACTGGCAGGACAGCCTGGGCACACTGCAAGTGCATACCCCGGACCCGGCCGTCGATGTCATGGCCAACGGCTGGCTGATGTACCAGACCATCGCCTGCCGCTTCTGGGCTCGCAGCGGTTTCTACCAGTCCGGTGGCGCCATCGGTTTTCGCGACCAGTTGCAGGACAGCATGGCAATGATCCACGCCGAGCCGACCCTGGCCCGCGAGCACCTGCTGCTCTGCGCCGCCCACCAGTACCCCGAGGGCGACGTCCAGCACTGGTGGCACCCGCCACAGAATCGCGGGGTGCGCACCGGCTGCTCCGATGACTTCCTCTGGCTGCCCCTGGCCACCAGCCGCTACGTGCAGATCACCGGCGACCGCAGTGTGCTGGAGGTTGAAGTGGGTTACCTGGAAGGTCGCCAGCTCAACCCCGGGGAAGAGTCCTACTACGACCTGCCCCAGGCCAGCGGACTGCGGGAGAGCCTCTACCGCCACTGCCAACGGGCCATCGAGCACGGCAGCCGGCGCGGCGTCCACGGTTTGCCGCTGATGGGCACCGGGGACTGGAATGACGGCATGAACCGGGTCGGCGAGCGGGGCCTGGGGGAAAGCGTGTGGCTGGGGTTCTTCAGCCACGAGGTGCTGCAGCGGTTCGCCGTCACCGCCGAACAGCACGACGACCCGGCCTTCGCCCGGACCTGTCGCGAGCAGGCCCTGGCCTTGCGCGCCGCCCTCGACAGCCAGGCCTGGGACGGACAGTGGTATCGCCGGGCCTGGTTCGACGACGGCCAGATCCTGGGCTCCGCCGACAACCAGGAATGCCGCATCGACTCCATCGCCCAGAGCTGGTCGGTGCTCTCCGCTGCCGCCAGTGACGTCCGCCAGCATCAGGCCATGGAGTCCCTGGACCGGCATCTGGTGCGCCGCGACAGCGGCGTGGTGCTGCTGCTGGACCCGCCGTTCGCCCACAGTCCCCTGGACCCGGGCTACATCAAGGGCTATGTGCCCGGGGTGCGGGAGAACGGCGGCCAATACACCCACGCGGCGATCTGGGCCAGCATGGCCTTCGCCCGCCTGGGGGACAGCGCCCGGGCCTGGGAGCTGCTGCACATGATCAACCCGGTGAGCCGACGCAGCGCCGAGCAGGTGGCCACCTACCGGGTCGAACCTTATGTGATGGCCGCCGACGTCTATGGCGTGGCGCCCCACACCGGACGCGGCGGCTGGAGCTGGTACACCGGCTCGGCGGGCTGGATGTACCGACTGATCGTCGAGTCGTTGCTGGGGCTGCGCCGCGAAGGCGAGCAGCTGTACATCGAACCGGTGATCCCGGCCCACTGGCCGGGCTACAGCCTGGACTACCGGTTTGGCGCGACGGTCTACCACATCGAGGTGCAGCAGACTCCAGGCGCCAACCTCAGCCTGAGCCTGGACGGCCGCCCCCTGCCGGGGCTGGCCATCCCGCTGCTGGACGACGGCACCACGCGCCGGGTGTTGCTCACTTGGCCCGTCAGTGTCCCACCGCCGCAGACCGGGCATTCCCCGACAGCGGCCATCACCGAGTCGGCGCCATGACAGACACCGGGCAACGCCCTGGACTACCCTGAGTGAGCGCTGACGCCTTGCCATCCGGTGGTTCTGAGATGTTCGACAACCTTGGGCTCGGGCCCAATCACTTGCTCAACGCACTGCCGGCCGAGGTGCAGGAGCGCCTGCTACCCCACCTCAAGCCGGTGCCCCTGGCCCTGGGCCAGGTGCTCTACGAGTCCGGGGATATCCCGCGCCACGTGTATTTCCCCACGGACGCGGTGGTGTCGCTGCTGTACCTGATGGAGAACGGCGCCTCGGCGGAAATCGCCGTGGTGGGCAACGAAGGGCTGGTGGGCGTGTCCCTGGTCATGGGCGGCGAGAGCACCACCAGCCGGGCCATCGTGCAGAGCGCCGGGCATGCCTTGCGCCTGCCCGGGCAGCGTCTCAAGGACGAGTTCAACCGCCACGGCGAGATGCTCCTGCTGATGCTGCGCTACACCCAGTCGCTGATCACCCAGATGGCCCAGACCGCGGTGTGCAACCGGCACCACTCCATCGACCAGCAACTGTGCCGCTGGCTGCTGCTGTCCCTGGACCGCCTGCCGGGCAACCAGTTGGTGATGACCCAGGAGTTGATCGCCAACATGCTCGGGGTGCGCCGTGAAGGGGTCACCGAGGCCGCCGGCAAACTGCAGCGCCAGGGCATCATCGAGTACAGCCGGGGGCGCATCAACGTCCTCGACCGGCCGCGCCTGGAACAGCACAGCTGCGAGTGCTACGCGGTGGTGCGCAAGGAGACCGCGCGGCTGCTGCCGTACCTGCCGGGCAGCCAGCGCGACGAGCCGGGCTGAGGCTCGCCGCTGGCGGGGTCAGAGCGGGGATTTCAGTTCGGGCTCAGCGCCTTCACCGCCAGGATGCTACCCGGCATCGAATACAGGGCACGCTCGGTTGTGCTGCCGATCAGCCGGCCAAAGCCGGTGCGGTGCACGGTGCCCATGACCACCACGTCCACCAGGTACTCGTCGACGAACTGAGCAATGCCTGGCACCGGCGGGCCCATGATGAAGTGGCGAAATTCCTGGGGCACGTTGTGTTCATCGCCCAGGCGCTCGAATTCCTTGTGCAGGGAGTCGCGCAACTCGTCCAGGCAGTTGACGCTCCAGGCGGTGGACGCCACCGGGGCGACGCCATCGAGCATCGGCATCAGGTCGTAGGCATACAGCAGGTGCAATTGCGCATCGCATTGCAGGGCCAGGGCGTTGGCGGTCTGGATGATCAGGCCGTTGAGGCCGCTGATCTGGGTGTCGGACTGGGCCGGGTCGACGGCGGCGACGATGCGCCGGGGCAGTTTGTGCGGAGCGTCGTTGACCAGATGCACCGGCACCGGGGCTTCACGCAGCAGGTGGCAATCCAGGGGGGTGACGAAAACCCGCTTGAGGGCCGATTCCAGGGTCACGTCCTTGATCAGCAGGTCAGGCTGGAATTCGTTGATGTAGGCCAGCATGTCCTTGAGCACCTGGGTGCTCCAGATCACCTGGGTGGTGACTTCCACGCCCTGCTCGCGCATCCATTCGGCTTCCACCTGCAGCCAGCGCTCATGGCGTTGCAGGTAGGCCTGGCGTTCACTCTCCTCCAGGTGCTCTTCCCACAGGTAGGTACGCGCCGGTGGTTCGACGAACACCAGGGCATGCAAGGCCGCTCCGCTGGCCTTGGCCAGGGCGGCAGCGCGGCGCGCCGCGGGAGACTGATGCTGTTGGGGATCGGCAATCAGCAACAGACGCTGGTACTGGCTCATGGTTGACCTCCTTGGACGTTGATGGGCCTGAGTGTCGAGGCAGACGGCCCCGGGCGCCTTGATATGCATCAAGGCCACCCGGTGCTCGGATCATGGTGTGATGGCGATCTTCATTACGCCGTCGCGCTGGCTGGCGAACAGTTCGTAGGCGGCTTCGATGTCATCCAGCTTGAAGCGGTGGGTAACCAGGGGCTTGAGGTCCACCTGGCCACTGGCGACCACCTCCATCAAGCGGCGCATGCGCTCCTTGCCGCCGGGGCACAGGGTACTGAGGATGCTCAGGTCGCCGAGGCCGGCGGCGTAGGCGTCCAGCGGGATGCGCAGGTCGGAGGAATAGACCCCCAGGCTCGATAGCTTGCCGCCCGGGCGCAGCACCCGCAGCGCCGATTCGAAAGTGCCCTGGGTGCCCAGGGCCTCGATGGACACATCGACCCCGCGGCCGTCGGTGAGGTCCATGATCTGCTTCACCACATCGCCCTGCTTGAAGTCCACCACATGGGTCGCTCCCAACCCGCGCGCCACGCTCATGCGCGCGGCCACGGTGTCGACGCCGATGATGGTGGTGGCGCCCTTGAGCCGGGCCCCGGCCACCGCGCACAGGCCGATGGGCCCCAGGGCAAACACCGCCACGCTGTCGCCGATGTTGACTTCGGCGCGCTCGGCGCCGGAGAAGCCGGTGGACATGATGTCCGGGCACATCAGTACTTCTTCGTCACTCAGACCGTCGGGAATCGGGCACAGGTTGGCCAGGGCGTCCGGCACTCGCACGTACTCGGCCTGGCAGCCGTCGATGGTGTTGCCGAACTTCCAGCCGCCCGTGGCGCGAAAGCCATGGCGGGTGTCGGGCCCATCCTGGGAGCCGCAGCCACAGAGGCAGGCGTAGCTCTGGCCGCTGGGGGTGATGGCCCCGGCGATCACCCGCTGGCCCTCATGGAAACCGCGGACCTGGGAGCCCAGGCGCTCGATCACGCCCACCGGTTCATGGCCGATGGTCAGGCCCTTGGCCACCGGGTATTCGCCGCGCAGGATGTGCACGTCGGTGCCGCAGATCGTCGTGGTGGTGATGCGCACCAGGGCGTCCAGCGGACCGATTTCGGGGATGTCCTTGTCTTCCAGGACGATGCGGTTCTTTTCCACGA
Organism: Pseudomonas sp. B21-059; assembly: GCF_026016285.1. Taxonomy (NCBI): domain Bacteria; kingdom Pseudomonadati; phylum Pseudomonadota; class Gammaproteobacteria; order Pseudomonadales; family Pseudomonadaceae; genus Pseudomonas; species Pseudomonas sp. B21-059. Next base: position 4,574,593 of record NZ_CP087201.1, read on the forward strand.
ATACCGCGGCTTTCATCTTGGCCATGTTGCCGATCTCCATTTCCGGGAAGGGGCTGCGCCGTTGCACAGATCTGCCGACAGGCTGCGCGGATGCGCCGGGCAACGGCTTGATCATGGTCAAACAATGGACCCTTCAGGGACGGTGCGGCGACCGCGTGTCGCAAACCCGGCTTTCATGTGCGGTGGCGCGCACCCAGGCACAGCAACAGGGCCGCCGCGCCGCACAGGCAAAGGCTCGGGCCCAGGGCCTGCCCCCAACCCACCAGCAGCAGGCCGGCGCCGATCAGCAGGTAATAGAACAAGCCGAACCAGGCCCCGGCGCTGCCCAACCGGTCGCTGTAGGCCGCCAGGGCCGAGCCGAGAATGTTCGGGATCGCCAGGCCAAAGCCCAGCACCACCCCGAGCATCGGCAGCACCAGCCACAGGCTGTGCTGCAAGGCCAGGACCCCGCCGCCCCCGGCCAACACCGCCAGGGCTGCCAACATCAGTAGCCGCTCGCTGTGCCAGCCCCGGCCCAACAGCCGGCGATTGAGCCAGGCGCCCAGGCCGGACCCCAGGGCCAGCAACGCACCGCTGTAACCGAACCATTGCGCGCCCTGCCCCAGGCTACGGAACACAAAGGGCCCGAGGCTGTAATAGCTGAGCAAGGCCAGGTTGAACACCGCCACCAGCAGCGCCGAGCGCCAGATCGCGGGGTCCCGCAGCATCTGCCACAAGGTGCCGGCCAAAGGCGCCAGAGGCTGCGCAGGCGGACGGGTTTCCGGCAAGGCCCGGGCGCACCAGCAGAACAACGCCAGGGCCAGCAACAGCAACCCCGTCAGTGCGCCCTGATAGCCAAAAGCGCGGCTCAGGGCCGCTCCCGCGAACAGGCCGATAGCGGGACTGGCCGCCAGCACCATGCCCATCAGCGAGAACACCCGGATCAGTTCGCGGCCCTGGAACAGGTCCCGCAGCAGGGTCTGGGTCACCACCGAACCGGCAGCCACGCCCAGGGCAGCCAGGCCCTGGCACAGCAACAGCTGGGCAAAGCTGCGGGCCTGCAACTCCAGGACCAGCGCCAGGGCATACAGCGCCAGCCCGCCAAGCAAGGCCGGGCGCCGCCCCCAGCGATCGCTCAGGCGTCCCCAGAGCACCACCCCCGGCGCGAACCCCAGGATAAACACCGACAGGCTCTGGGCCGCCTGCTGCGCCGGGACGCCAAAGGCCCGGCCGATATCGGTCAGGGCCGGGCTGAAGAGGGTTTGGGCGATCTGCGGGAACATCAGCAGGGCCATGGCCAGGGGCAACAGGGAACGGGGATTCATCAGGTGGGTGCTCGGCAAAAAAACATGCCGGCGATTCTAGGCAGGCGCGGCTGGCGTATTATCGCAATCCGGCCAACAAACAGCGGAAATCGGACAAAGATGGCATGGCTCGATCCCCAGGCACGCTTCGACCCGGACCCCTTCAGCGCACCGGTGATCGGCGTTGCCGCCACCCTCGGCGATCATGACTCTGGCCTGCACCGGCACCGTCGCGGGCAACTGCTGTACACCCGCCAGGGCTGCACCCGAATCACCCTCGCCGACCGCCTGTGCCTGCTGCCCCCCTCGCGGGCGGCCTGGATTCCCGGTGGGGTGCAGCACCGGGCGCAAATGCAACAGAGCGTGGATTACCGCTCGCTGTATTTCAGTGTCGAACTCAGTCCGCGCCTGCCGGCGGACGTGGCGGTGATCGATGTCAGTCCCCTGCTGCGCGCCGTGCTGGAACCCATGGCCCTGGCGGCGTTCGATTGCGACTGGAGCCAGGGCCGCTACCCACACCTGCTGGGCCTGTGCCTGGAGGAAATCGGCGCTGCGCTGCACCAGCCGCTGTCCTTGCCCCTGCCCCGGGACAAGCGCCCGCAGCCGCTGCTGGAAGACCTGCAGCACCTGCCACCGGAGCTAAAGGTGCTGGCCACCCGGGTCGGCGCCAGCAGCCGCACCATCGGCCGCATCTTTCAGCGCGAGACCGGCCTGGGTTACCAGCAATGGCGTCAGCAATGGCGGCTGATGCGCGCCATCGAGTTGCTGGCCACCGGCCGCAGCATCGGCTACACGGCCTTCGAACTGGGCTTTGCCAGTGACAGCATCTTTATCGCCTTCTTCAAGGCCATGACCGGCACCACGCCCCGGGCCTACTTCAAATGAGAAACCGCGACGGGGCACCTCAGGTGCGGCTGCGCAACCACTGCAGAAAGCCCTTCTTGGCCACAGGCTTGGGCGGCGACTGGGCCAGGCTCTGGGCAATGTGCTGGCGGAAGTCCAGCAGGGTCTTCATGGCGTCGCCGATGTCGTGACGGGCATCCAGGCAGGGTTTGAGGAACTCGTTGTCGATGCGGTACAGGCTGCAGAAGGTCTTGGCGGAAAACTCCGCGATCGTGGCCTGCTCGGCCACCACGCCCGCCTCGCCGATCACTTCACCCGGGCCCATGCGCCCGGCTTCGAAGGGCTTGCCGTCACGCTGCATGGTCACCGACACCACACCGGACTCGATGATGAACAGGTGATCGCTGACCGCCCCCGCCGGCAGGATGGTTTCGCCGGCACGGAAGGTCTGCAACTGCATGTTCTGGCTGAAGGTGTCCTTCTCTTCCTGCCGCAGGGTGGAAAAGATACTGGAGGCGTCCAGCAGCGCCCGAGGTCGGGACAGCGCCGGGTTCTGCACCGGCTCGTCACTGGACAGCAGGCTGATGCCGCTGGCCTGCAGATGACGGAAGGCCAAGTCGAACAGCTGGTTTCGCACTTCGCGCTTCTGCCCCATGGTGGCGACGAAGCCGCTGATCTCGTATTCCGCGCCGCTGCTGCCTGAGCTTTTCAGGGCCACGCTGGGGGCCGGGGTGCCGAGCAGGAAACGGCAGCCGAGCATGGCCCGCTCCAGGGCCTCGATGACCTTCTGCGGGCGAGCGTGGGGGCTGACCTGCACGCTGATGGATAAACCATAGATATCGCTGGGGCGGCTGAAGTTGGTGATCTTGGCCTTGGACGCCAGGGAGTTGGGGATCACCACCATGCTGCCCTGAGAGGTCTGCAGCCGGGTCGCCCGCCAATCGATGTCCACTACCCGGCCTTCGGTGCCGTCGATGGCGATCCAGTCATCGATCTGATAGGGCTTGGTGGTATTGAGGACCAGGCCGGAAAACAGATCGCTGAGGGTGCTTTGCAGGGCCAGGCCGACGATGATTGCCAGCGCCCCGGAGGTGGCCAGTACGCCCTTGACCGGCAGGTCCAGCACGTAGGCCAGGGCGGCGATGATGGCGATCAGGAAGATCACCGCGCCCATCAAGTCCTGCAACAGCCGCCCGGTGTGACCGACCCGCTGCATCATCAGGGTTCCCAGCAACACCGTCAGGGTCCGGGCGCCGAACAGCCACCAGCCGATCTGCAAACCGGTGGCCGCCAGGTGCAACGGCACATCGTCCGGCCAGGGCGCCGTCTGCATGGGGCTCAGGCCCTGGTTGAACAGCATCAGGCTGTACAGGCAAAAGATCAGCACCCGCACCGCCAGCTTCCAGCGATCGCCCTGGGTACCGATCAGGTGCCACAGGGCAAGGTCCAGCAGCAACAGCGTCATCGCGGCCAACAGCAGGTGATCGGCGAATGGGGCAAGCATCGAGCAACTCCAGCAGGACAATGGCGGCAAGATCGCACGAAAGGTACAGGAGCAGGTATAGCCGGAAAGGCCCAGGGCGCGGAGCGCGGAGCCCGCCGCCAGCGCCAGACTGTGCCGCGCATGGCCAACACACAACCGACGGTGAGGGCATGCACGCCCTCACCGCCGGTTAGTTTTCGCAGGCTCCGGCGCTGGGCGGCCATCCGCCGCGCCAGGAGCTTATTTGCCCTGGGTCAGGGTGTTGTAGCTGGTCATCAGGTTGCGGTAGTCCGGGATGTGGTTGGAGAACAGGGTCGCCAGGCCTTCCACGTCGTTGCGCCAGTCGCGATGCAGCTCGCAGGCCAGGCCAAACCAGGTCATCAATTGCGCGCCAGCGTTGGACATGCGGTTCCAGGCCGAGTCCCGGGTCAGTGCATTGAAGGTGCCGGAGGCATCGGTGACCACAAAGACTTCAAAGCCTTCTTCCAGGGCCGAGAGCGCCGGGAACGCCACGCAGACTTCGGTGACCACCCCAGCAATGATCAGTTGTTTCTTGCCGGTGGCCTTGATCGCCTTGACGAAGTCTTCGTTGTCCCAGGCGTTGATCTGGCCGGGACGGGCAATGTACGGCGCGTCGGGAAACAGTGCCTTGAGCTCCGGCACCAGCGGGCCGTTGGGGCCGGTTTCGAAACTGGTGGTGAGGATGGTCGGCAGCTTGAAGTACTTGGCCAGGTCGGCCAGGGCCAGCACGTTGTTCTTGAAGCGATCAGGCTCGATATCGCGGACCAGCGACAGCAGGCCGGCCTGGTGATCAACCAGCAGAACAGCGGCATTTTCCTTGTCGAGACGTTTGTAGGCGTTAGTCATGGTAAGTCCTCGTTAATGATCGATGCCGGGTAACCCGGCTGGGGTTAAACCCATGGCCGCGCCTGCTGCGTGAGGGCGGACATTGGGGGGTAGCGCGCGACTCGCAGAGCCTAGTCGGCCAAGCGCGCCGCGCCAGCGCTGCCGGTCAGTGACCGGTAGCGTCCATCTGGCCGAAGCGTCCCGATTGAAAATCGACGAAGGCCTGATGAATCTCCTCTTCGCTGTTCATCACGAACGGGCCGTGACCGACGATGGGCTCGTCGATGGGCTCGCCGCTGAGCAACAGCACAATCGCGTCGCTGTCGGCTTGCAGGCTGATCAGGTCGCCCTCGCGTTCCAACAGTGCCAACTGTCCTTGCGCGACACGCTCCTGGCCATTGACCTGCAGCGTGCCACGCAGCACCACCAAAGCGGTGTTGCGCCCTGGGGGCAGGGGCAGCTCCAGGTGTTTGCCGGCCAGCAGGCGCATGTCCCAGACGTCAATGGGGGTGAAGGTCCGCGCCGGGCCGCGCTGGCCGGCGAACTCACCGGCGATCAGGCGCAGGCTGCCGGCATGGCCGGGCAGCGGGAGCTGCGCAATATCCGCCGCGACGATGGTCTGGTAACCGGGGGCTGCGAGCTTGTCCTTCGCCGGCAGGTTGACCCACAGCTGGACCATTTCCAGATTGCCGCCACGCCGGGCGAAATCGGCGGAGTGGAACTCCTCGTGGAGAATCCCCGAAGCGGCGGTCATCCACTGCACGTCGCCCGGACCGATCTTGCCGCCGCTGCCGGTGGAATCACGGTGTTCCACTTCGCCGTCGTAGACGATGGTCACTGTCTCGAAGCCGCGATGGGGATGTTCACCGACCCCACGGCGGGTGCTGGTGGGGCTGAACTGGGCGGGGCCGGCGTGATCCAGCAGCAGGAACGGGCTGATGTGCTGACCCAGGTTGTCGTAGGAAAACAGGGTGCGGACCGGGAAGCCGTCACCGACCCAATGAGGCCGGGGGCTGGTGTAGATGCCGATGATGTTTTTCATGTCGTCCTCCAGAACTATCTGATGGACACACCTTAAAACTCACACCTTTGCCGCGCTAGACTGCAAAAATCGCCCTTAGCGTTCTATTTGGAGAACGATCTTGGAAGACCTGAATACCCTCTACTACTTCACCCAAGTGGTGGAGCACCGAGGATTCGCCGCCGCCGGGCGCGCCCTGGACATGCCCAAGTCCAAGCTCAGCCGACGGATTGCCCAGCTGGAGGAGCGCCTCGGCGTGCGCCTGATCCAGCGCACCAGCCGCCACTGTTCGCTGACCGAGATCGGCCAGGAGTATTACCAGCGCTGCCTGGCCATGCGGGTGGAAGCCGAGGGCGCGGCGGAAGTCATCGAACGCAATCGCTCCGAACCTCAAGGCCTGGTGCGCGTGGCCTGCCCCACGGCCCTGCTCAATTCCTGGGTCGGGCCGATGCTTACCCGCTTCATGCTCAAGTACCCCTTGGTCGAGCTGTTCATCGAAAGCACCAACCGCCGGGTCGACCTGATCCACGAGGGCTTCGACATTGCCCTGCGGGTGCGCTTCCCGCCCCTGGAAAACACCGATCTGGTGATGAAGGTACTGGGCAACAGCACCCAGAGCCTGGTCGGCCATCCGGACTTTCTCCAGCGCCTGTCGAGCCCGGCCACACCGGCGGATCTCAGTGGCCTGCCGAGCCTGCACTGGGGAGCGGCGCAACGCGAATACCAATGGCAGTTGCTGGGGCCCGACGGCGCCGAAGCCTTGATCCGCCATCGGCCGCGGATGGTCACCGACGACTTGCTGGCCCTGCGCCATGCGGTGCTGGCGGGCGTCGGCATCGCCCATCTGCCCAAGGTGGTGGTCCGCGAGGACCTGGACGCCGGGCGCCTGCTGGAACTGGTGCCCGGCTGGGCGCCGCGCTGCGGGATCGTCCACGCCATCTTCCCGTCACGCCGCGGTCTGCTGCCTTCGGTGCGCAGCCTGATCGACTTTCTCGGCGAGGAGTTCAGCCACAGCGACATGGCCTGAACCCGGCCTCGCCTGCTCAGCGACGCCTTGCCCGAAGCGCAACGTAAAACGGCATCCCCTGGGGATGCCGTTTTGCATAGAGCGCGGTTCAATCAATTGGCACTGACGCGCCAGCCGCCGTGCTGCAGTTCCGGCAGCCACTGAATGCCTGATCTGGCGCCCCTGAACACTGGGGGATCGATCTGCAGCATCAAGCGGCGGATCGCCTCGCTGTCGGGCAACTGGGCGCGGCTGGCCTGGATCCGGTGCCGCAGGCTGCTGGGGATGGGTGGAAAGCGCTGGCTGTCATAGATCAAGGCGTGACCGAGCTGAGGGTTGTCCAGGCAGAAGTCCAGCAGATCGAAACCGCTGTGGATGGCCAGGCTGCCGTTGATGATCAGCAGGTCGAACGGATCGCAGGCGTACTCCACCAGCGAAAGCAGCTCCTCCAGCGTGTGCACGGGGGCAATGCGGTAATAACTCAGTTGATTCAAGGTTCGTTCGATCTGCATCCGATGAAAATGTTGATCATCGGCAATCAGTATGCGCAGCGCTCTATTGGACATTTCTGGATCCTGCTTTTGAGACTACGACCGGCGGCTGCCGGCCTTTCCTCCTAGGTCGCTAGAAGGCTAGGGAAGTGCCTGTAGGTTTTCTCTAGGAGTATTCTGAAAACCATGTCCAGCGTGCTCTTGCCGTAGTTTTTTTCGGACAAGTCAGCTAGTGCACAAGCCCAACCGCTAGCTCTTTCTAAGTCGCTGACTACCTTAATCGCCGCCCGGTTTTTTTAGCAGAGGGGTAGGAGACTGAAAGGTCTTGTTGTTTTGTAAGGCTTTTCCCAGAACCCACTACAGGTCTCTGAGAACAGCAAAAGACAACAGGCTAGCCATCATCGAGCCCCTATCACTCGGTGGTGCTCGGGCTCCAGAATGCCTGCTGCACCAGGGCCGAAGTGGACAGCCGCGCCACCAGCGCATCCAGTTCTTCACCGTCCACCGAGGTGCTGGCCAGAGTCGCCTCGATTTCCACTTCATCGTTGCCAAAAGCATGCACATCGACATCGCTGGCCGGGTAATTGCTGCGCGTCAGCTCGGCTTCCAGCAAGGCGAACACGGCCTTCTGGTTCGAACGCTGGGCAATGACGTAGACGATGTTGGTGACCTCGGCGGAGATCACGTCCAGTGGCTGGCGGTTGATGTTGTTGACGATGGGCCGCAACAGGGTATTGGCGGCCAGCACGAACAGGGTGCCCAGCAGGGCTTCGAGAACCAGATCGGCACCGGCACAGGCGCCCACCGCCGCCGAAGCCCAAAGGGTGGCGGCGGTGTTCAGCCCGCGGACTTTGCCCTCCTCGCGCATGATCACCCCGGCGCCGAGAAAGCCGATGCCCGACACCACGTAGGCCACCACCCGCACCGCGCCGTCGGCACCGCCCAGGCGGTTGGCCATGTCGACGAAAATCGCCGCGCCCACCGCCACCAGCACGTTGGTGCGCAAGCCCGCGGTGCGCTGCCGGTACTGGCGTTCAAAGCCGATCAGGCCACCAAGGATAAAAGCCGCGCTGAGGCTGACCAGGGTATCGATCAGCGAGTCCAGGTTGATGTTGTGCAGGGCCTGCATGGCGAAAATCCTCTTGGCGACTAGCGGCAAGCTACAAGCAGCAAGTTACAAGCAGTACGCCGCAAACCCGAAACTTGCCGCGGGCCACCACGACGCGGCAAGAGGAATCGAAAAGTTCTCAAGCCAAGGTTCAGGAACGCCTTCGCCGGCAAGCCGGCTCCTGCAAAAAACACCCGGGATAACCCCGAACGGCAGGAGCCGGCTTGCCGGCGAAGAGCTCTGCAAGAATGCCTTGGCGCCCGTCCGCGCAGGCCACGCAAGAGCGGCCGTGGCGCCCCTCAGCTGGCGTTGGCCAGCAGCAGGTCGCGGACCGAGCGACTGTGACCGCGGGTCTTGCCATGTTCATACAGCGAATCGGCAATCTCCTGGGCACGAATCGGCAGCACCGACAGCAAGGTGTCGCTCAGGCCATGGCTGGCCTGGCTGAAGCCCTGCATGTAGATACCGGCCTTGCAGCGTTCGTCGGTGATCACCCGATAGTTGCGGTCCACTTCGAAGTCGCCCAGGTATTCCTGCAGAGGCGCCAGCAACTGCCGATGCATCTGGCGCTCATAACCGGTGGCCAGCACTACCGCGTCGTAGTTTTCAGTGGTGCAGGCGCCGGTGGCATTGTTGCGCAGCACCAACTCGATGCCTTGATCGGAAGCCACGGCTTTTTCCACCAGGGTCAGGGTGCGGAATGCGTGACGGGCGATCCCCGAGACTTTCTGGCGATAGAAGATCCCGTAGATGCGTTCGATCAGGTCGATGTCCACCACCGAATAGTTGGTGTTGTGGTACTCGTTGACCAGGCGCTCACGTTCACTGCTGGCTTGCTGGAACACCAGGTCGGTGAACTCGGGCGAGAACACTTCGTTGACAAAGGGACTGTCGTCGGCTGGCTTGAGTGCCGAGCCACGGATCATCATGTCCACCTGCACCGACGGGAAACTGTCATTCAGATCAATGAAGGCCTCCGCCGCACTCTGACCGCCACCAATGATGGCGATTTTCATCTTCTTGCCGGCGACACAAGGTTGTTCAGCCATGCGCTCCAGGTACTGAGAATGGTGGAACACCCGAGGGTCGCCCTTGAGCGCCTTGAAGGTCTCGGGAATCCGCGGTGTTCCACCGGCGCTGACCACCACCGAGCGAGTGCTGCGGATGAACTCTTCCCCCTGGGCATTGCGCGAGATGACCCGCAGCGCCTCGACGTGCTGGTTGTGCAGCAGCGGCTCGATGGCCAGAACCTCCTCGCCGTAGCGGCTCTGGTCCTTGAATTGAGCGGCGACCCAGCGCAGATAGTCGTTGAACTCCATGCGGCACGGATAAAAGGTCCCGAGGTTGATGAAGTCCACCAGGCGTCCATGGTGCTTGAGGTAGTTGACGAACGAGTAAGGGCTGGTGGGGTTGCGCAGGGTGACCAGATCCTTGAGGAAGGAAATCTGCAGTTCACTCTGGGTCACCAGGGTATTGCCGTGCCAGCGATAATCGGCCTGTTTGTCGAGAAACAGCACGTCCAGAGGACCCTGAACCTGGCCGCGCTCCTCCAGCGCAATGGCCAGCGCCAGGTTCGAGGGACCAAAACCGATACCAATCAAATCGTGAACGATGGCCGATGCCATTGCCTGTGTCATGTCCAGTGTCCTCTGGAGAAGCCCCTCAACGCGGGGAATTACGCCGGTGACCTGGCCGGCCCCTGAGGGCCAACAGGTCGTCTGTTGAGTAGGAACGAGGACGATGAAAAAAAATTTAACCCACTGCCCCGGCGGTCCGGCAAACAAAAGTCAGCCGCCACTACACCAGGCTCAGTGCCGCCAGCGTGCGCCGCTGGTCACTGAGCTTCCCACTGACGCAGGCGCACCCGGCAATGCTTCATGGCATTGACGATGTGTTTTTCCACCAGGCTGCGGGAAATGCCCAGATGCTCGGCAATCTGCACATGGGACAGACCTTCAAGCTTGCGCAGCAGAAAACTCTCGCGGCACAGCCGGGGCAGTTCCGCCAGGGCTCGCTGGAGCATCTCCAGGCGCTGCCCCTGATCCAGGCTCGCCTGCGGTGACGGACTGAAGCAGTGCTCTTGCTGGTCGAGTGCTTCCAGGGGTTCGGATTGACGCAGCTGGTTACGCCGATGGTCGTCGATCACCAGATTCAGCGCCGTGCGATAAAGGAAGGCCCGCGGCTGCTCGATGGGAGGAGCGCTGGGGCGCTCCAGCACCCGCACAAAGGCGTCATGGGCAACGTCCTCGGCGACCTGGCGGTTGCCAAGCCTGGCGTTGAGGAAGCCCATCAGCTCGCGGTAGTAACTTTCCAACATGACTCCCGACCCAGGTGGGTGATTTCTGTCCTTGAACAAGATCCGTGGCAAGGGGACTGATCCAGTCATTCAATGATGGCAGTTTAGGAGCGACGTAATTTATAGTAATTCTCATATAGATTTAAAGTACTGCTGCTGCGATACGCTGATATTTCGTGTTCAAGCAGCTGTAACCCCATGTGTCGGGAGTTAAATTCCCCCACGCGCTTCTCGTTTACCTGACAGCTCCCCGTATCTGCCGCCCCGACGGCAGCGCCCGGCCTTGCCTCATGAAGCAGCAACGGCTGGATGACGGGCCGATTTCCCCTGGCCGGAACCCTGCATGAAACGTCCCCGACATACCCGACGCGCCCTGCTTGCAGCACTCTGCTTGATTCCCGTTGTAGCCATCACTGCCTGGACCTTCATTCCCCCTGGACGCGATCAGTTCGCGACGGTGCAAGTCAGCCGTGGCGATATCGAAAGCAGCGTCACCGCCCTGGGCACCCTGCAGCCCCGACGCTATGTCGACGTCGGCGCCCAGGCCTCCGGGCAGATCCGCAAGATCCACGTCGAGGCCGGCGACACCGTCAAGGAAGGCCAATTGCTGGTGGAGATCGACCCCGCCACCCAGCAGGCCAAGCTCGACGCCAGCCGTTTCGCCATCGAGAACCTGCAGGCCCAGTTGCAGGAGCAGTACGCCCAGAACCAGCTGGCCCGGCAGAAATACCAGCGCCAGCAGAACCTGGCAGCCGGCGGCGCCACTCGCGAAGAAGACGTACAGACCGCCCAGGCCGAACTCAAGGCCACCCAGGCGCGCATCGACATGTACAAGGCGCAGATCCGCCAGGCCCAGGCCAGTTTGCGCAGCGACCAGGCGGAGCTGGGCTATACGCGCATCTACGCTCCTATGTCCGGCACCGTGGTGGCGGTGGATGCCCGCGAAGGCCAGACCCTCAACGCCCAGCAGCAGACGCCGTTGATCCTGCGCATCGCCAAACTCTCGCCCATGACCGTCTGGGCCGAAGTCTCGGAAGCCGATATCGGCCACGTCAAACCCGGCATGCAGGCCTACTTCACCACCCTGAGCGGTGGCAACCGGCGCTGGACCAGCACCGTGCGGCAGATCCTGCCCATTCCGCCCAAGCCGCTGAACGAAACCAGCCAGGGCAGCGGCAGCCCCACCAGCACCAGCAAGAGCGGCAGCGGCCGGGTAGTGCTCTACACCGTGCTGCTGGACGTGGACAACGCCGACAACGCGCTGATGGCGGAAATGACCACCCAGGTGTTTTTCGTCGCCAACCAGGCAAAAAATGTCCTCACCGCCCCCATCGCCGCCCTGCAGGGCAGTACTGAGCCGGACCTGCAGATTGCCCGGGTGGTAGCCAAGAACGGTTCGATCGACGAGCGCAAGGTCCGGGTCGGTATCAGTGACCGCCTGCGCATCCAGATCCTCGACGGCTTGAACGAGGGTGATCACCTGCTGATCGGCCCGGCCAACAGCAGCGAGGGTTGAATGCAGACTCCGCTGATCGACCTCAGAGACATCCGCAAATCCTATGGCGGCGGCGACAGCCCACAAGTCGATGTCCTACGCGGCATCGACCTGTCGATCCACGCTGGGGAATTCGTCGCCATCGTCGGCGCCTCGGGCTCCGGCAAGTCGACCCTGATGAACATCCTCGGCTGCCTGGATCGCCCCACGTCCGGCGAGTACCTGTTTGCCGGAGAGAACGTCGCCCAGCTCGACAGCGACGAACTGGCCTGGCTGCGCCGCGAAGCCTTTGGCTTCGTGTTCCAGGGCTACCACCTGATCCCCTCGGCCTCGGCCCAGGAAAACGTCGAGATGCCGGCCATCTACGCCGGCACCCCGACCGCCGAACGCCACGCCCGCGCCGCCGCCCTGCTGGAGCGCCTGGGCCTGGCCAGTCGCAGCGGCAACCGCCCGCATCAACTGTCCGGCGGTCAGCAGCAACGGGTGTCCATCGCCCGCGCCCTGATGAACGGCGGCCACATCATCCTCGCCGACGAACCCACCGGCGCCCTGGACAGCCACAGCGGCGCCGAAGTCATGGCCCTGCTGGACGAACTGGCCAGCCAGGGCCACGTGGTGATCCTCATCACCCATGACCGTGAAGTGGCGGCCCGGGCCAAGCGCATCATTGAGATCCGCGACGGCGAAATCATCAGCGACACTGCCCACCACGACCCGTCGGTGCAACTGAGCGCCAACGCCGGCGCCCTGCAGGCAGTGGACCTGCGCCAGCGCCTGGCCGACGGCAGCGAAGCCACCGGCGCCTGGAAAGGCGAGCTGCTGGAAGCAGTGCAGGCCGCCTGGCGGGTGATGTGGATCAACCGCTTCCGCACCGCCCTGACCCTGCTGGGGATCGTCATCGGCGTCGCTTCGGTGGTGGTGATGCTGGCGGTGGGCGAAGGCAGCAAGCGCCAGGTGATGGCGCAAATGGGGGCCTTCGGTTCGAACATCCTTTACCTCAGCGGACACGCGCCCAACCCGCGCGCACCGCAAGGCGTCATCAGCCTCGACGACGTCGCCGCCGTGGCCACCCTGCCCCAGGTCAAGCGCATCATGCCGGTCAACGGCTCGGAAGCCGTGGTGCGTTTCGGCAATGCCGATCACATGAGCTACGTAGGGGGCAACGACACCAACTTCCCGCACATTTTCAACTGGCCGGTGGTCGAAGGCAGCTACTTCACCGAGGCCGACGAACGAGCCGGCGCCGCGGTCGCGGTGATCGGCAAGAAGGTCCGGGAAAAACTGCTCAAGGACGTTGCCAACCCCATCGGCCAGTACATCCTGATCGAAAACGCCCCCTTCCAGGTGGTCGGCGTACTGATGGGCAAAGGCGCCAGCTCCGGCGACCAGGACAGCGACGATCGCATCGCAGTGCCCTACTCCGCCGCCAGCACCCGCCTGTTCGGCAGTCGCAATCCGGAGTACGTGGCCATCGCCGCGGCGGACGCCAGCAAGGTCAAGGAAGCCGAGCAAGCCATCGACCAACTGATGCTGCGCCTGCACAACGGCAAGCGCGACTATGAGCTGACCAACAACGCGGCGATGATCCAGGCCGAGGCCCGCACCCAGAACACCCTGTCCCTGATGCTCGGCGCCATTGCCGCGATCTCGCTGCTGGTGGGCGGTATCGGGGTGATGAACATCATGCTCATGACCGTGCGCGAACGCACCCGGGAGATCGGCATCCGCATGGCCACCGGCGCTCGCCAGCGCGACATCCTGCGCCAGTTCCTCACCGAAGCGGTGATGCTCTCGGTGGTCGGCGGCCTGACCGGCATCGCCCTGGCACTGCTGATCGGTGGCGTACTGATCCTCAGTGAAGTGGCGATCGCCTTCTCCCTGGTCGCCGTCCTCGGCGCCTTCGGCTGCGCCCTGGTCACCGGCGTCATCTTCGGCTTCATGCCGGCCCGCAAAGCTGCCCGGCTCGACCCGGTCACGGCCCTTACCAGTGAATGATCGAACGATGAAAACACCCCTGAGCCTTCTGGCCGCCTGCATCCTGCTGGCCGCCTGCAGCAGCCCCGCACCGCGCCCGGACAGCGGCCTGCAAGCACCCGCCACCTGGCAAACAGCCACCCCCCCCGCCGCCCAGGCCGACAACCGGCAATGGTGGAGCCAGTTCGCCAGCCCGGACCTGGACCGCCTGATCGCCCAGGCCCGCGATGGCAGCTTCGACCTCGCCGCGGCCATGGCGCGGGTACGCCAGGCCCAGACCAGCGCCGTGATCGCCGGCGCGCCACTGCTGCCCGAGCTCAAGGGCGGGCTCAACGCCAACCGGCAGAAACTGCTGCGCGGCAAGGGCTACAGCAAGTTGGACGCCACCAGCGACAACCAGGCCGTGGACTATTTCGACGCCAGCCTCAGCGCCAGCTACGAGATCGACTTCTGGGGCGGCCGCCACGCCGCCCGCGACAGCGCCCTGCTGGGGGTCAAGGCCAGCGAGTTCGACCGGGCCACCGTGGAACTGACCCTGCTCAGCGGCGTCGCCAACAGCTACACCCAGGCCCTGGCGCTGAGCGAACAAAGCCGGATCGCCCAGCTGAATCTGGACAACGCCCTGAACGTGCTCAAGCTGGTGCAGACCCGCTACGACTCGGGCTCGGCCACCGCCCTGGAACTGGCCCAGCAACGCAGCCTGGTCGCCGCCCAGCAACGCCAGTTGCCCCTGGCGCAGCAACAGGCCGAGGAAGCCCGGATCACCCTCGCCGCCCTGCTCGGGCAACCGGTGCAGGCGCTCAACCTGGGTCACCAGGACTTCGCCCAACTGCAATGGCCGAGCATCAATGCCGGCGTCCCCAGCGACCTGCTGACCCGGCGCCCGGACATTGCCAGTGCTGAGGCCAAACTGGCCGCAGCCCAGGCCGACGTCAAAGTGGCGCGGGCGGCCATGTTGCCCAGCGTGACCCTGAGCGCCAGCCTCGGCTCCGGTGCCAGCCACGCCCCGGATCTGCTGCGCAGTCCCTTCTACAACCTCGGCGCCGGGCTGGTGGCGCCGATCTTCAACGCCGGACGCCTGAGCGCCGAACGGGACAAAGCCACGGCCCGCCAAGAAGAACTGCTGGAAAGCTATCGGGGGGCGATCATCAATGGTTTTGCCGATGTGGAAAAAGCCCTCAACAGCATTCGCGGCCTGGACCAGCAACGCCAGTGGCAGAGCGAGGAGTTGAATCAGGCGCAACGGGCCTTCGAGATTGCCCAGAGCCGCTACCAGGCCGGCGCCGAAGACCTGCTGACCGTGCTGGAAACCCAGCGCACCCTGTACGCCGCCCAGGATCAGAACGTGCAACTGCGGCTGTCACGGCTGCAGTCGAGCATTGCCCTGTACAAGGCCCTGGGCGGCGGCTGGAATCAATGAATCACCAAAGTCTCGCATGGCCGGCGGCATCACCACTGGCCATCGTCGCAGCGACGGCCAGGACCCTGATGACCTAGAATCGTCCGACCACCAACAGACGCGAGCAACACCCCCACCATGCCCATCGGAACCGAGCTGGACGCCTCCCTGGCAGACGTACTGTCGATGCTGAAAAGAGCATTCCCGAACGGAGTCAGCCCAACCGATTACCGCCCTCTTCTGGCAGCGCTATATGAACATCTGTCAGATCGAAACCTGGCGAATGTCATCTCACAGCTCACCCACAAGGACCCGGATCTGGTCCTCAACGAGATCTACGAGGCCGTGACCAGCAAGAAACCGAAAGCTCAGGAGATAGCATCGCTAACTCGGCTCCTGAACCATCACGGAGCGTCTGAAACACTGGCCGACACCTGATGCCTCGCCCCTCAAGAAGACCAGGACAATGAACTTCAGTGAATTTGAACAACTGCTGAATGCCAAGAAGAACCTCCATCCGATCTGGTTTGAGCTCCCTTCGGACAGCGCCGCCACCGAGGAGGACATCACCGAGACTCAAAATGACCTGGCGCTGCGACTTCCTGTCGAGTACCGCCAGTTCCTGCTGAAGCATGGGGGCGGCTACTTTGCCTTGGGAATCGTCTACTCACTGGACAGAGACAGCGATTTCAACCTGGCCAGAATCAATCGACAACACCCACTGATTGGCAAGTGTCATCTGTTGTTTTCAGAGAACGGCTGCGGCGACTTCTACGGATTCCGGATTGAAAAAAACCAATGCCTGGCAGAGGTGTGCTTTTTTGATCATGAAACCCAAGCATGGCAGCAGACCGGATACCCAGAACTGTTCAGCTTCCTGGCCGAAGTGGCCCTTTCGATCTGAACACCCCTAGCAACGACCTCCAGACTCGAAGTTCGCGATCAGTCCGGCGCCGCTATAGCAGCCGCTGCCTGACCTTCAGATGCCGCGCATACCAGGGCCGGCGCGGCACCTTGCGCAGCAGATCGGCCAACTGCTTTTCATCCTCGATAAAGGTGATGCGCAGGGCCAGCTTCATGGTTTCCGGGTCCATCTCCACGGTCTTGCCGGTCTGCAATCCAGGGATAGTGCTGCAACCGTGGGTCACCGGCCCCAGCCAGGGATCGCCGGCCTCGACCCAGCGCCCCGGGGCGAACCAGGGCACGCCATTGACTTCCAGGCGCTTGAGCTCGCCGGGATGGAAACGCTCGTGGGCGCGGAACCAGTCCTCCAGGCGGTCGTCGATCCAGCCATGGAAACGCCAGAACACCGGGCTGACATGGGACGAAAACGGATCGCCGAGAAAGTCGTTTTCCGGCTGGTACCAACGCGGGGAAAAGTCCGCCGGATCGCGGGCCATGGGCACCGGTGCACCGCTGGAAGGATCACGCGGCACCGAGGCCCAGCGCATGTGCAGCCAGTCGTGCAGGCCCAGTTCAATCTCCGAGCCGAACTGGCCCAGGGTCAGGTTCGCCAGGTAGCGCGGGTTGCGATACTGCGACTCCCAGACCTGGAAGTTGCTGTGATAGGTCTCGCCGGCCTTGATGTCGCTGACCCACTGGCTGTAGTCGTCATCGTCATCAGCCAGCCACGCCGGCGGCAGGGAACCGCCGTCATGGTTGTCGAAATAGCGGGCGAAACCCAGGCGATCACGCAGCAGTTCCGGCTGCGGCAGGGGGAAATGCTGCCAGGACGGCAAGTCCTGCATGGAACGCGCCGTGCCCAGCATGTGCCGGTGCATGAAGAAGAAATCGATGCCAGAGCCGTTGCGATCCTTCTTCGGACCGCGCGCATCGCGCTCCTGCCCCCGGGGACCGGGCTGCCAGCCGATGCCGCGTAGGGCGTCACGCTTCTCTTCGGACAGCCGGTGCCACTTGTCCCGGGTCGCGTGCCACAGCTGGTGGAACAACCGATGCTCGGGCGACACCAGCCAGGCCTGCAGCGTCGGGTTCAGGCCGATACGCTGGCGAGCCTCGGGAAACATCTGCTTGGTGGCGACAAAGCGGTTGTCCAAGGCGGGCAGCGCCAGGGGCCGGTCCAGGCGCTCGACCCGGCCGCTCAGGGTGCCGCTGCCGGCGTTGGCGAAATCGGCCCAGACTTCATCCAGGCTCATCTTGAACTCATAAGTGGCGGCACCGTCCACCGCCGTGGCAGGAATCAACCGCCAGTACATTTCACCCGGCTGCGGGTTCACCAGGTCGGCAACGATCCGGTAGCGCGGCTCGGCGGCGCCGCGCAGGCCCTCGGCGGTGTCCAGGTAACCGCGCAGGCCACGCCCGCGCTGGGCGATGTCGAGAAACACTTCCAAGTCCTGGCGCCCCAAGCCATCGAGCCCGGCATCGGCACCTTCAAAGCGAATGCTCCAGATGCCCCGCAACTGGTCCGCCAGGCGTTGCCCGGCGGTATCCGCCAGCTCCACTGTGGCCTCGCCCGGGGTGATCGGGAATTCCTCACGCGTCAACTCGCGATGCACATAAAACGCCGCCGGCACTGCAGCGCCAGTCAGCGCCAAGCCCGCCATGAACCCTCGTCGAGAAATCGTCATTGCCCTACCTGTGTCAGCCCTGATGCAGGCTTTATCCAAGCTAGAACGTTTATTGCCCACGGAAATTTACCGCCCGCGCAGGGGGCTTAAATTTCTTCGTCACTGGCTCGTTCTTCCCAGATAGCAAAGGCCCCTGTGCCTGCACCTTGACGGCGAAACCGACTGAGATGGCAATGACAAAACCACGTTCGAAGAAGGCTCTTTACATCGGCCTGCCGCTGGCCCTGGCGATTGGCGCCGGCGCCGGCTTCCTGGCCTGGGACTACTGGTTCAGGGACAACCCGGGCTACCCGGTCAAGGTGATGAAGCAGGCAGAAGAACTGCAGGAGCGCATCCTCTCCTTCGACAGCCACATTACCGTGCCCCTGGATTTCGGCAGTGCCGGCAACGAGGCCGACAAGGACGGCAGCGGCCAGTTCGACCTAGCCAAGGCCGGACGCGGGCGCCTGTCCGGCGCAGCCCTGACGATCTTTGGCTGGCCGGAAATCTGGAACGGCGCAAATGCCCCTCATCGTCCCACGGCGGGCTTTGTCGACGCCGCGCGCAACGAGCAGGAAGCGCGCTACAAGATCCTCACCGGCATGGTCCGCGACTTCCCCAACCAGGTGGCCATTGCCCACACCCCGGAAGAGTTCCGCCGCCTCAATGGTGAAGGCAAGTTCGCGGTGTTCCTCAGCATGCTCAACGCCTACCCCCTGGGCACCGATCTCGACCAGCTCGATCTCTGGGCGGCCCGGGGCATGCGCATGTTCGGTTTCAGCTACGTGGGCAACAACGCCTGGTCCGACTCCTCGCGCCCGCTGCCGTTCTTCAACGACACCCCGGACGCCCTCGGCGGCCTGTCCGACCTGGGCCGGCAGGCCGTGCGCCGGCTCAACGACCTGGGGGTGATCATCGATGTTTCGCAGATGTCGACCAAGGCCCTGGAGCAGGTCAGCCAGCTCAGCCGCGCGCCCTTCGTCGCTTCGCACTCGGCGCCCCGGGCCCTGGTGGATATCCCGCGCAACCTCAGCGACAAGGAAATGCAGCTGATCAAGGACAGCGGCGGCGTGGTGCAGATCGTCGGTTTCCCCACCTACCTGCGCCCCCTGAGCCAAGCGACCCGGGACAAGCTCAACGCCCTGCGCGCGCGTTTCGACCTGCAACCCTTGACCGGGCTGGAAATGGCCCTGATGCCCGGCGACGCCATCATCACCGTGTGGCCCGAACAGCGTTTCGGCGAATACGCCGGCGAGCTGTACAGCATTGTCGAAGCGGAACCCAAGGCCACCCTCAAGGACTTCGGCGACGCCATCGATTACGCCGTGAAGAAGATCGGCATCGACCACGTCGGCATCAGTTCGGACTTCAACGACGGCGGCGGCCTGGACGGCTGGAAGGATGTCAGCGAGGGCCGCAACGTCACCGCCGAACTGCTGCAGCGCGGCTACAGCGAAGCAGATATCGCCAAGCTCTGGGGCGGCAACTTCCTGCGGGTCTGGGAGCAGGTGCAGAAATCCGCCAAGCCCCTGGCCAATCGCTGATCCCCCCTTTTGCCAACCAGTGAAATGAGCTCATGACCGATCGCCGTACATTTCTCAAACAGGCCGGCATCCTCGCCGCCGGCCTGCCTCTGGGCGCCGGCGCCCTGGCCGCGTCCGGCACCAGCGCTAGCGCCCCGGCGCCCACGCCCAAGGACCCATGGGCGCAACTGCGCCTGCTGTTCGACCAGGACCCGGACTCCATTCACTTTTCCAACTTCCTGGTGACCTCGCACCCAAGGC
Source organism: Pseudomonas sp. B21-059 (assembly GCF_026016285.1). Classification (NCBI taxonomy): domain Bacteria; kingdom Pseudomonadati; phylum Pseudomonadota; class Gammaproteobacteria; order Pseudomonadales; family Pseudomonadaceae; genus Pseudomonas; species Pseudomonas sp. B21-059. The sequence goes on from NZ_CP087201.1 coordinate 4,594,186, forward strand.
CCGTACGTGAAGCCATCGAACGGCATCGCGCCAATATCGACCGCAACCCCGGGCTGGCCATGGACTGGGACCTGCAGGAACCCTGGAAACGCGAGGCCGAGGTGCGTCGATGGGCGGGTCGCTACCTGCAAGCCAAGCCCGGCCAGATCGCCCTCACCGGCAGCACCAGCGAAGGCCTGGCGATGATCTATGGCGGCCTTCACGTGCGGCCCGATCAGGAGATCCTGACCACGGTGCACGAACACTACGCCACCGAGTACAGCCTGGAATATCGCGTGCGCAAGCAAGGCACCCAGGTGCGCAAGATCAGCCTGTTCAAGGACCCGCACCGGGTGTCCAAAGATGAAATCCTCGACTCGATCAAGCGCAGTATCCGCCCCAATACCCGAGTCCTGGGCATGACCTGGGTGCAGTCGGGCAGCGGCGTGAAACTGCCGATCGGCGAGATCGGCCAGTTGGTGGACGAGTTCAACCGCAACCGCGACGACAAAGACCGAATCATCTATGTGGTGGATGGGGTCCACGGGTTTGGCGTGGACAACCTGGACTTCCCCGACATGCACTGCGACTACTTCATTTCCGGCACCCACAAGTGGATGTTCGGCCCTCGCGGCACCGGGATCATCTGTGCCCGTTCCGAGGAGCTCAAGGACGTTACCCCCAGCGTGCCGACCTTTTCCGAGGACAACAATTTCGCCACCAGCATGACCCCCGGCGGCTACCACGCCTTTGAACACCGCTGGGCCCTGGATGAAGCCTTCAAGCTGCATTTGCAATTGGGCAAGGCCCAGGTCCAGGCGCGCATCCACGCCCTCAACAACTACCTCAAGCAACGTCTGCAGGAGCTGCCCCAAGTGGAGCTGGTCACCCCCCTGAGCCCCGAGCTGTCAGCGGGCTTCACCTTCTTCCGGATCAAGAATCAGGACTGCGACAAATTCGCCGCCTACCTGATGGCCAATCGGGTGGTGGTCGATGCCGTGGACCGCGACGTCGGTCCGGTGATCCGTACCGCGCCTGGCCTGCTCAACGACGAACAACAGATCGATCGCTTCATGGACCTGCTGCGCAAAAAGGTCTGAAACCGCTCCTCCTTGCGCCCTGCGTCACTTTTAAAAAGAGAGTCATGATGAAACAGCATTCACTGAGCACCGCCCTCCGCCCGCCCCTGGCCAGCTTCTCCCTGGCCCTGCTGTTGAGCCTGTTCCTGCCGACCGCCGCCCAGGCCGCCGCCTCGCCCCAGCCGGGCAAGGTGTTCAAGGACTGCAAGGACTGTCCGGAAATGGTGGTGCTGCCCGCCGGCACCTTCACCATGGGCACCCCCGCTGACGAGGTCGGCCGCCAGGAGGACGAAGGTCCGATGCATGAAGTGACCTTCGCCAAGCCATTCGCCATCGGACGCTTCCAGGTCCTGGCCGGCGAATGGGCGACCTACCTGAAGGAAACCGGCTACCAGATGCCCGACGGCGACACGCGCCCTGGCCGCGAATGCAAGGCCGGCAAACCCCGCTACGAAGTCGGTCCGCGCCAACCGGCGGTATGCATGGACTTCAACGAAGCCCAGGCCTACACCGCCTGGCTGTCCAAGCGCACCGGCCAGCACTACTTCATCGTCAGCGAAGCCATGCGCGAATACGCGGCCCGCGCCGGCAGCACCGGCCCCTTCCCCTTCCCTTTCGACGAGGGCAAGGAGTACAGCATCGCCAAGCACGCCAACACCTACGGCCCGGAAGACGGCTTCAGCTTCACTTCGCCCGCCGGCTCCTTCCCCGCCAACGCCTTCGGCGTCTACGACATGCACGGCAATGTCTACGAGTTCACCCCCGACTGCTGGCATGAAAACTATGTCGGCGCCCCCACCGACGGCAGCGCCTGGACCGAGCCCAACTGCAGCGTCCTGCAGATGCGCGGCAACGATTGGACCGAAGCGCCGATATTTTCCCGCTCAGGCAACCGCAACAACATCTACCCCACCGATCGTGGTGACTGGCTGGGGTTCCGGGTTGCCCGCGACCTTTGACCTTCCCCCTCATCGCCTGACGGAGACACATCATGAAAGCAGCTTTGTTCACCCTGTCGCTGAGCGACGGTTCCACCGCCAGCGTGCATGACGCCGAAGAGAACCAGGGCAGCCTGCACACCGAGGGCTTCGCGGCACTGACCTTTCGCAGCGATGGCGAACTGATCGAGATCGCCGGCGAGATTGCCCCCAACTACCCGGCCAGCGCGCTGCTGGCCTTGTTGGGCGGGCATTTCTGCTACAAGAAAAAGTCCGCCCAGGTGCGGGTTCGCCTGCGTGGCAGCCGCGACTTTGCCGTGTCAGCCATCCGCCAGGGGGTCTTTGACACCTTGCTCGCCGCCGATGCCCACCAGGTGGAGCTACAGTGCCGACGCAGCACCTTCTGGCAGCACCCGCTGCCCTGGCTCAGCGCTCCGGCCAGCGCCCACACCGCGCCCTTCTACCAGTTCAGCGGCGAGAAACGTCACCCACAACGCCCGCCACTGCCCCAGGGCGAGGTGTACCGCCGTCGACTGCCGGGGCTCAACACCGAGTTCAGCCTGCGCACCATCGATCCGGACCGTGACCTGCAAGCCTTCAATCGCTGGATGAACCTGGAGCAGGTGGCGTTCTTCTGGGAGCAGGCCGGCAGCCTCGACGAGCACGCCGCCTATCTGCAAGACATGCTCGCCGACCCGCGGGTCCATCCGTTGATCGGCTGCTACGACGACGAGCCTTTCGCCTACTTCGAAGTCTACTGGTGCAAGGAAGACCGCATCGCCCCCTACTACGACGTGCAGGACCACGACCGCGGCTGGCACGTGGTGGTGGGCGAGAACAAGCACCAGGGCATCGGCAAGCTCAAGGGCTGGTTCAATTCGCTGATGCACTACATGTTCCTGGATGATCCACGCACCCAACGCATCCTTGGCGAACCGCGCATCGACCATGACCGGCAGATCGACTTCCTCAAGTCCCAGGGCTTCGGTCACTTGAAGGATATTCAACTGGCCCACAAGAAAGCCGCCCTGCTGCGCCTGGAGCGCGAGTTCTTCTTCGATCGACCACTTTGAGCTGATCCAGCGGTCGCTGCAGCCTCCCTGCAGCGACCGACGCACGGCGCGACGCCAGGCCTGCGCTAAATCCCCCCAGCGCCACTTCGTCTTCTCTGCAACGGTCTTGAGTCAAGCCCCGTCCCGAACGCGACAGCCTCCTCAAGCCCGGCATTGAAGCGCACGGCACTGCACGCCGCGTCGCGCTGTGCACCCCGGCCCCTTGCCCGTATCTCGATCCATTCCAGAGGAAGCGCACCAGATGAACCCGACGGCTGCACCCCGGCCCCCATGCCCCAACGCAAACCGCCTCTCACCCGCCCTTATCCGTGCTTGAACCAGGAGTCATCATGAACAGCCCTCCGCGTAGCCGCAGCGCCATCCGTGACCTGCTGGGCCTGCTCAAACCTTTCTGGCCCACCGTGGCCGTATCGATCGTGCTGGGCATCATCGGCGGCCTGAGCATCACCGTCCTGTTGGCGACCATCAACCAGGCCCTGAACGGCGCCGACGGCCTCAGTCGCGGCGTGGTCCTGACCTTCGCCGGGCTGTGCCTGCTGGCGCTGCTGTGTTCGATTCTGTCGGACATCGGCAGCAACTACGTCGGCCAGCACATCATCAGCAAGCTGCGCAAAGACCTGGGGGAAAAAGTCCTCAGCGCGCCCATCGAGCAGATCGAACGCTATCGCAGCCATCGCCTGATCCCGGTACTGACCCACGACATCGACACCATCAGCGACTTCGCCTTCGCCTTTGCGCCACTGGCCATTTCCCTGACCGTGACCCTGGGCTGCCTGGGTTACCTGGCCCTGCTCTCATGGCCGATGTTCCTGCTGATGCTGGTGGCCATCGTGATTGGCTGCAGCGTGCAGTTTGTCGCGCAGACCAAGGGCATCAAGGGCTTCATGGACGCCCGGGATGAAGAGGACAACCTGCAAAAGCACTACAACGCCATTGCCGACGGCGCCAAGGAACTGCGCATCCACCGGCCTCGCCGCAACCGCATGTTCAACCAGCGGATCAAGCACAGCGCCGAGCACATCTGCAACAAACAGATCGAGTCGGTGAACATTTTCATCGTCGCCAAGACCTTCGGCTCCATGCTGTTTTTCGTGGTCATCGGCCTGGCCCTGGCCCTGCAGTCCTTCTGGCCCAACAACGACCGCGCAGTGATGAGCGGTTTCGTCCTGGTGCTGCTGTACATGAAGGGCCCCCTGGAGTTGCTGATCGGCAACCTGCCGATTGTCAGCCGCGCCCAGGTGGCCTTCCGCCGCATCGCCGAACTGTCCGAGCGCTTCTCCTCCCCCGAACCGCACCTGCTGCTCAGTGAAACCGCGAGCCAAGCCCAGACTGTGCACAGCCTGGAACTGCACGATGTGCGCTACGCCTTCCCGGCCGTCGAAGGCAGCGCGCCCTTTGCCCTGGGCCCGGTGAACCTGCGGATCAAGCAGGGCGACATCGTCTTCATCGTTGGCGAGAACGGCTGCGGCAAGACCACCCTGATCAAGCTGCTACTGGGCCTGTACCGACCCCAGGAAGGCGAGATCCGCCTCAACGGCCACGCGGTCACCGCCCAGACCCGCGACGACTATCGGCAACTGTTCACCACCATCTTTGCCGACTACTACCTGTTCGACGACCTGGTCCAGGGTGGCGAACAACTGCCCGAAGAGGCCGAACAGTATCTGCGCCGCCTGGAGATCGGGCACAAGGTGAGCATCCGCGACGGGGCCTTCACCACCACCGACCTGTCCACCGGGCAACGCAAGCGACTGGCGCTGGTCAACGCCTGGATCGAAGAACGCCCGGTGCTGGTGTTCGACGAATGGGCCGCCGACCAGGACCCGACCTTCCGGCGCATTTTCTACACCGAGCTGCTGCCGGACCTCAAACGCCTGGGCAAGACCATCATCGTCATCTCCCACGACGATCGCTATTTCGACATTGCCGACCAGTTGGTGCGCATGGAAGCGGGCAAGGTCAGTTGCGAACTCGAACCGGCTTGATTTTTTTCGTCTCGGCTTTCCGGTTTTCGGGAAGTCGAACGTCTCATAACAAGTTTGAGAAACATTCACATTTAAAACGAATTCCCATTGCCGCTTAATAAGAGCAAATGAACATGCCAGCACCTCTTGGACTCACCCCCCTGAAAACAGCCCTGCTCATGCGCCATGCGCTGCGGCCGAGCTTGCGTCCCTATCTGCTTGGGGCCGTATTGGCGCTGCCCTGTGCCGCCCAGGTACAGGCCCAGCAAGCCAATTTCGATATTCCTGCACAGTCACTGGGCAGCGCCTTGCAGACATTCGGCCAGCAAGCCGACCTGCAAGTGCTCTACAACCAGGACAGCGTCCAGGGCAAGCGCAGCACGGCGATCAAGGGCGCCTTGCAGCCCGACCAGGCCCTGTCGCAACTGCTGCGCGGGACCGGGGTGAGTTATCAGCGCCAAGGCAACACCGTGACCCTGGTGCAAAGCAGTGGGGCTGTGGAGCTGGGGACCATGAACATTTCCACTCAGGGGCTGGGGAGCACCACTGAGGGGACTGGTTCCTACACCACCGGGCAAAGCAACTCGGCCACGCGCATGGACCTGTCCCTGCGTGAAACGCCGCAGTCGGTGAGCGTCATCACCCGCCAGCAGATGGATGACCAAGGGTTGACCGAACTGGCGCACGTCATGCAGCAGACCCCCGGGATCACGGTCAACCGCGAGAGCTCCGAAGGCTACGTGTATTACTCGCGGGGCTTTGAAATCCAGAACTTCCAGTACGACGGCATTCCCAGCCTGGGCACCGACGGCGGCAACATCCGCGACAACTACAGCATCGGCAACACCCTGATCTACGACCGCATCGAAGTGCTCAAGGGCGCCACCGGCCTGGTCAACGGCATCGGCTATCCGTCCGGGGTGATCAACATGGTGCGCAAGCGCCCCACCCGGGAATTCCAGGGCCACGTCGCCGCTGGCGCCGGTTCCTGGGACCGCTACACCAGCGAAGTGGACGTTTCCGGCCCGCTGGTGGAAGGCGGTGCGATACGCGGACGGATGGTGGCCGGCACCGGCAAGCGCAACAGCTTCATCGACTATCAGAAAGGTGAGCAGAACGTCTTCTACGGCATTCTCGAAGGCGACCTGAGCGACGCCACCACCCTCAGCGTCGGCTACGACTACCAGAAGAACAACAACGACGCCACGACCAACACCAGCTTGCCGGTGTTCTACAAGAACGGTAATCGGATCAAGTTCTCCCGTTCCACCAACCCGGCGGACAAGTTCGCCTACCGCAACCAGGAAACCCAGCACGCCTTTGTCGGCCTCGATCACCAGTTCGACAACGACTGGACCTTCAAGGCGACGGTCAACACACGCAAGTACACCTCGCGGGAAATCATCGCCGGCATGTCCAGCGAGCACGTCAACCTCGACAACAGCCAGGACTATGGCTACCTGCCGCCGGGCGGCGTGGCCAACTTCGGCTCCAACAGCGACGAGAAGTCCTTCGATGCCTACGCCAAGGGTCCGTTCGCGCTGTTTGGGCGCACCCACGAACTGGTGCTGGGCTACAACTATTCCCACGCCACCACCCGCTCCAAGCGTATCGACGGCACCACCACTGGAGTCATCGACGACGTGCTGAACTGGAACAACAGCATGCCCTACCCGACCGACTGGGCCTGGTGGTCGACCTTCGACATCAAGAGCACCCAGAAAGTCTCCTACGCAGCGGTGATCCTCAAACCCACCGACGCCCTGAACTTCATACTCGGTGCCCGGGTCACCGACTACGACTGGCAGATCGATCGGGTCAACGCCCTGCGCCAACTGCCGCGCATCTCCACCACCAACTCCGGGGAAGTCATTCCCTATGCCGGTATCACCTATGACCTGGACGACTACCACACGGTCTACGCCAGCTACACCGACATCTTCAAGCCACAGCCCTACAGCCTGGACGTCAGCGGCAAGTCCCTGGAGCCGCTCACCGGGCAGAGCTACGAAGTGGGGGTCAAGGGTGAATACTTCGACCGTCGCCTGAACGCCAGCCTGGCGCTGTTCCAGCTCAAGCAGGACAACCTGGGCGAGAATACCGGCGTCATGGGCGTTGACGGCTTCGAGGCCATGCGCGCGATCAAGGGTGCCACCACCAACGGCATCGAACTGGAAATGGCCGGTGAAGTGCTGCCGGACTGGAACGTCAACGCCGGCTACGTCTACCAGGAATCCTACGACGCCAAGAACAAGCGCGTGGCCACCACCCAGCCACAGCACTTGTTCAAGGTAGCCACCACCTATCGCCTGCCTGCCGAACTGAACAAAGTCACCGTAGGCGGCAACATGCAATGGCAGAGCTCGACCTCCTTCGTCGACAACAGCTTCGTCGATGCCGCCTACAACCAACTGCCCAGCCACAAATTCACCCGTGCCAGCTACGCCGTGGTGGGCCTGATGAGCAGCTACGACTTCAACCAGAACCTCAAGGCCACGGTCAACCTGAACAACGTCTTCGACCGCAACTACTACAGCGGTATCGGCACCTACAACTCGGTCTACTACGGCGACCCGCGCAACGTCATGTTCAACGTCAAATACAGCTTCTGATTCCCCTTGGTTGAACCCCTCCCCGCCCCGGTCACCGGTGCGGGGATTTTTTTTGCCCGAGGCGCCAGCATCGACCTGATGTCTCGCCCTCAGTCTTCGGCATACGCATTGGTATTGGATTTTCGTAGGAGCCGGCTTGCCGGCGAAGAGGCCCGCAAGTCATGCGTCGCCTGGGCGGACGCCTTCGCTGGCAAGCCAGCTCCTACACAAACGCACCCCACCCTTAGCTTCAGGCCGGCCGGCAGGCCGCCGTCACGCTCTTGATCTTGATCTGAACGCCCCGTTAACCACGATGGCCGAACGCAGGCATTGAGCCGTGGGTAACCCGGCAGGGATGCCGGGTTAGCCGCCACCCGGCCAAGGATGGCCGGTGGCGGCGGCCCACGGATCAATGCCTGCGTTCGGGCATGCCGAGCCTAGGCGAGGCACCGAGTGGAGGGGTAAAGCCCTTTGGTTACTTTGGGGCCCCAAAGTGACTCGCCGTAAGGGCGAAACCGCCAGCCGCCGCACCCGCAGCAATGGATAAGCCCCCTAACCGCCAGCCACCACCCCCGCAGCAATGGATCTGCACTCCAACCCCCGCCGCAAAAGCCCAACCACCACCAGATTTCCCCAATCAAAAAAAAACGGGAGAACAGTCACCTGCCCTCCCGCCCTTCACTCCAATGTCCTATGCCTAAGCCCCCACCCGCACCTCCCGCTGAGACCGAGTCCCACCCAGCTGCGCCAACACCTGCGCCAGCGAGCGCGCCGGCGAACCATCTGCCAACACCCCAAGCAACTGCACCAGTTGCAGATTCACCCCCTGCACCGCCGCCTCGCTAAAGGCCTCAAGCCGATGGTCATAGTGGAACTGCAACTGCCCCTTGAGCTCGACATACAAGGTCAACGCCGAACTGGTCTGCTCGAAACTGTGCATGCTCTCCAGACGCAAATCACCGACATCACCACCGGCCGACGCCGCACTGACCGGATAGTTCTCGAACACGATCACCGTGTCGCTCAACTCCCCGCCCGGCAACCCGGCCCAGCGTTCGATATCGCTCAAGGCACTGTAGCCATGCTCACGCATCAGCAAGTTGCGTCCTTGCAGCGCTTGCAGCCAGTCACCCACGCTCTGCTCTGGCTCGATACGGGCCACCAGCGGCACATCGTTGATGTACATCCCCAACTGCTGCTCAATGCCCTTGAGCTGTGGCGGGCGTCCGGCGATGGTGGCGCCGCAGGCCACCGTCGACTGACCGCAATGCACATGCAGGAGCAACAGCCAGGCCGCCTGCACCAGGGTGTTGGCGGTGATCTTCTGCTGCCGGGCGAAACGAGTCAGTTGCTCGGTCTGGGCCTCGTCGAACTCGAAGTAATGCTGGCGATGCCCACCCCGCTGCCGATCACCCTGGGCCATCGCACAGGCACTGAGCAAGGTCGGCACCTTCAGTGGCTTGAGCTGTTCACGCCAGAAGCATTCGTCGGCCTGCTGGTCACGGGCCTGCAGCCAGGCAATGTAGTCATGGTAGCCAGCCGGTCGGTGACTGATGGCCTGCCCGGTGTAGGCCGCCAGCACATCGTTGAACAACTGGAACCCGCTCCAGCCGTCCAACAGGATGTGATGGTTGGTACAGATCAGCCGGTAGCGTCCCTCCCCCAGCTTGATCGCCTGCAGACGCAGCAACGGCGCCTGGGCCAGGTCGAAGCCCTTTAGCCGGTCAGCCAGGGCCAGACGCTCCAGCGCATCGCTGCTCAACACAGTGCCGTCGAGCTCCTGGAACGGCACCTCGACCTGCTTGTGGACCACCTGCAGCGGCTGCACCAGGGACCCGCCCCAGACAAAACGGCTGCGCAGGATCTCATGGGTATCCATGGCCTGCTGCCAGGCCTGACGCAGTCGCTGCGGGTCGACGCCTTGCACATCCATGCACATCTGGTTGACGAAATCCCCCGCCTCATGGTCCTGCAACTCATGCTGCAACAAGGCCTGCTGCATCGGCGCCAATGGGTAGATGTCCTCGATCTGCGCCGGCACCAGCGTCAGGGCGTCGAGCTGTTCCTGAGTCAGCCGCGCCAGCGGGAAGTCCGATGGCGTGACGCCGCCGCGGGCCTGGCAGCAATGCTCCACCAGTGCCTGCAGCGCCTGGATATAGTCCTGGGCCAGTGACTCGATCTGCGCACTGTCGAACATGCGCTGACTGAAGCTCCAGTCCAGGCGCAATTGACCGTCGTACACCTTGCCGCTGATGGACAGCCAGTTGCCCAGGGGCGCATCGATACTGGCATCCGCGCCATGGGCCTCGGGCGCCGGAATGAACAGCGCCTGAGGATCATCGAAACTGCCGTCGAACTGCCCCAGGTAGTTGAAGGTGACCCGAGGCTGGGCAAGCCCCTGCAACGCCTCGCGACTGGCGGTATCCCCCAGGTAACGCAGGGCACCGTAGCCGATCCCCTTGTTGGGGATCGCCCGCAGCTGTTCCTTGATCCGCTTGATCGAAGACTCGGCGCTATCCCCGGCGCTCAGGCGCACCGGGAACACCGAGGTGAACCAGCCCACGGTGCGGCTCAGGTCCAGGTCCTCGAAGAGTTGCTCACGCCCGTGGCCTTCCAGCTGGATCAGGGTCGAAGGCTGTCCGGTCCACTGCCCCATGACCTGGGCCAGGGCCGCCAGCAACAGGTCGTTGACCTGGGTCCGGTAGGCGGCCGGAGCGCGTTGCAGCAAGCGTTGGGTGGTCGCGGCATCGAGCTGGACCTGCACGCTGCCGGCGTCGCGGCTCAAGGCCTGGGTGCCGGGTTCAACCCCAGGCAACGATGCCTGTGCGCCCGCAAGTTGCGCGCGCCAGTAGGCCAGCTCGGCCTGGGCCTCGGGCCCATGGGCATACGCTTGCAGGCGTCGGCCAAAGGCCTGATAAGAACTGCTCTTGGCAGGCAACTGCAGCGCTTGCCCGGCCAGCGCCTGGGTGTAGGCACTTTGCAGGTCTTCGAACAGCAGGCGCCAGGACACGCCATCCACCACCAGGTGATGGGCCACCAGCAACAAGCGCTGAGTGGAGTCCGCCAGGGTCACCAACAGCGCCCGCAACAAAGGCCCGCGCTGCAGGTCGAGGCTGCACTGGACCTTCTCGCAGAGCTGCTCCAGCTCGGCGGCGTTGGCGGCTTCGGCCTGCCACAACAGGTCCGGACCGGGCCCGGACTGATCCAGCGAACCATGGCTGGCACTCCAGCCTGCGCTCCCCTGCTGGAACTGCAGACGCAATCCGTCGTGATGTTCAAGCAAGGCCCGCAAGCCCTGCTTCAGGGCCAGCGGGTTCAAGGGCGTGGCCGGAATCAGCAGCACCGACTGATTGAAATGGTGCCGCTGGGGAATCGGCTCGGCAAAGAACAGACGCTGGATCGGCAGCAGCGGCATGTCGCCGGTCACCGGTCCCTGGTCGATGTCGTCCTGCACCCCGCACTGCGCCACCGCCGCCAGCCCTCCGATGGTCTGTTGCTCGAACAGGTCCTTGGGGGTAAAGCGGATCGAGGCCTGACGCGCTCGACTGACCAACTGCAGGGAGATGATCGAGTCCCCACCCAGCTCGAAGAAGTTGTCGGTCAGACCGACCTGCGCCAGCTTCAGCACGTCCTGCCAGATCTGTGCAAGGCGCTTCTCCAGATCGCTGCGCGGTGCCACATAGGCGTGGCTGGCCTGGGCCATTTCCGGCATGGGCAGCGCCTTGCGATCCAGCTTGCCATTGGGCGACAGCGGCAAGCGTTCGAGGAACAGCCAATAGGACGGCACCATGTAATCGGGCAGGCAGGCCTTCAACGTCTGGCGCAGGGTTTCACGCAACCTTTCCTGGTCTTGCTCGTCCTCACGCGCGGTCGCGGCCGTCACCAGATAAGCCACCAGACGCCGGCCATGGGCGGTGTCCTGGGCCAGAACCACCGCCTCGCTGACCTGCTCATGGGCCATCAGCCGCGCTTCGATTTCACCCAGCTCGATGCGGAAGCCGCGGATCTTCACCTGGTTGTCGATACGCCCCAGGTACTCGAACACCCCGTCACTGCCCTGGCGCACCACGTCCCCGGTGCGATACAGACGTCCCCCCAAGGGGCTGTAGGGATCGGGAACAAAGCGCTCGGCGGTCTGGGCGAAACGCTTCAGGTAGCCTCGCGCCAAGCCATTGCCGCCGATGTACAGCTCTCCGGCGACCCCCACTGGCAAGGGATTGAGATCGGCATCCAGGACATAGGCGCTGCGCTCGCCGACGCAATGGCCGATGGGCGCATAAGCAGCCTTGCAAGGCTCACCGGCAGCGGTTTTCCACACCAGCGGCGTGACCACGGTTTCGGTGGGCCCGTAACCGTTGATCATGTACTGGGGACGCAACACCTGCTGGACCAGCTCGAAGCTGGCCTGAGGCATGGCATCGCCGCCAAAGCTGTAGAGGCGCATGGGCGGCGGATTGCCGACCCGCTGCACATGCTCCGCCAACTGATGCAGGTACGCCGGCGGGAAGCCGGCCATGGTCACGCCATGGCTGCGAATCGCTTCACAGGTCTGCTCCGGGGTCCACAGGCTGTCGTCACGCAGCAGCAGGCTGGCACCGCAGACAAAGGCGGTCAGCCAGCGTTCATGGGCGCCGTCGAAGGAAAACGACAGGAAGTGCAGTTCACAGTCATCGGGCGTCATGCCATAGCGTTCGCCGGTGGTGCGACAGTGCATCGCCAGCGGACCATGGGCCACGGTCACGCCCTTGGGCTGCCCGGTGGAGCCCGAGGTGTAGATCACATACGCCAGGCTCTCTGGCGCCACCGTCACCGCAGGCGCGGTCAGCGGATGCTGCCCGACCTCCAGGCGCGACAGATCGAGCACCGCCAGACCGGCGGCCGAAGGCAGGCGCTGCAACGACTCGCTGTCACTGAGCAACAGGGCCATGCCGGAATCCGCCATGAGGTAGGCCAGGCGGTCGGCTGGGTAGCTCAGGTCCAGCGGCACGAAGGCACCGCCGGCCTTGAGCACCGCCAGCAAGGCCACCAGCAGCCCCTCGCCCCGGGGCAGGGCCACGCCGACCCGGACCTCCTGGCCGACCCCGCGGGCCACCAGTTCATGGGCCAGGCGGTTGGCCCGGCGATCCAGTTCACCGTAAGTGAAGCGCTGCCCGGCAAACAGCACCGCCTGACGCTCCGGCCAGCGTTGTGCGAGGGCACCGATGCTCTCGTGTACCGCCGGCTCGATCCCCGGCGCGACGGGCGCTACGCATTGGCTCGCCGTCTCGGCCGGGGTCAGCAGCTCGATGGCGCCCAGTTGCAACTGGGGGTTATCAATCAGCTGCGCCAGCAGGTGCAGCAGATGGCCGTTGAGGCGCTCGATCACCGCCGCGCTGAAGGCCTCCCGGGCATAGCCGTAGCTGATGCTCAGGCGCTGCTCCAGCGCCACCGCCACCGACAACGGATAGTTGGTGCGTTCACGACTGTGCACGGCACCGAAGCGCACGCTGGAAGCCTCCTCCTGCTCCAGGGCCTGGGCCACCGGGTAGTTGTCGAAAACCAGCAGGGTATCGAACAGCGCTTCACCGCTGCTGCCGGCCCAGCGCTGGATATCGTTGAGCGGCGTATGTTCGTATTCGCGCAGTTGCAGATTGTGCGCCTGCACCTGTTGCAGCCACTGCGCCACGCTCATCTGCGCATCGGGGGTGGCGATCACCGGCAAGGTATTGATGAACAGACCGATCTGCTGCTCGATCCCCGGCAGCTCCGAAGGACGCCCCGCCACCGTCGCGCCAAAGGCCACGGTGCTCTGTCCGGTATAGCGCTGCAACAGCAGGAGCCAGGCCGCCTGCAACAGGGTGTTGGCGGTGATTTTCTGCTGCCGGGCGAAGGCCACCAGGCGCTCGGTCCACGGCTGGGTCCAATCATGGTGGAGCTCGCCATGGCCGGCATCCGCGCCCGGGTTCTCCAGGGCGATGCTGCCCGCCAGGCGGGTCGGGGTCGACAAACGCCCCAGTTGCTCGCGCCAGAAACTTTCACAGGCGCTCAGGTCCTGGCGTTGCAGCCACTGGATGTAGTCGCGATAACGCCCCGGAGCCTGTGGCGGCACCACCCCGGCGTAGCGTTGCAGGACCTCGCTCATCAACTGCGAACTGCTCCACCCATCCATCAGGATGTGGTGGTTGGTGTAGATCAGTTGGTAGTCCTGGGCCGTGGTCTGTACCAGGCACAGGCGCAACAGCGGTGCACGATCGAAATGCGCACACAGGCTGCGCTCTTCGCCGGCCAGCGCTTCAAGGGCCGGCTCGGTGGCCTGCCCGGCCGACCAGTCGAGCACCCGGAACGGCAGCGCCAGCTGACGCTGGACAATCTGCACCGGTTGCTCCAGCTCCGCTTGCCAGTGGAAAGAGGTACGCAGGATGTCATGGGCCTGCAGGGCATCTTCCCAGGCCCGGCGGAAACGCTGCGGGTCCAAGCCCTGCACCGACACCCGGACCTGATTGACGTAATCGTCGCTGGCCTGCTCGTAGAGGGTGTGGAACAGCATGCCCTGCTGCATCGGCGACAAGGGATACAGGTCGACGATGGTTCGTGGGGCCACCGGCAGCGCATCCAGCTGAGCCTGGTTCAACCCGGCCAGGGGGAAGTCCGACGGCGAGACACCAGCCGAGGTGTCCAGGGTGCAATGCTCGATCAGTGCCTGCAGTTCCAACAGGTAATCATCGGCCAGGCGCTGAACCGTCTGCGGCTTGAACAACTGATGGCTGAAGCTCCAGCTCAGGGACAGTTCGCCCCCATAGACCTGGCTGTTGACCGTCAACCAATTGCTCAGTGGCGCCTCGTGGTGACGTTCGTCACCGGCCGCTTCCGGCGCCGGAGCCAAAAGTGACTGCGAGTCGAAGCTCTGGTCGAACTGCCCCAGGTAGTTGAAGGTGATCCGCGGCTGCGCAAGCCCCTGCAGGCGTTCGCGGACCGCGTCCTGCCCCAGGTAACGCAACGCGCCATAACCCAGGCCATTGGCCGGGACCCGACGCAAGTCCTCCTTGACCGCCTTGATCGAATCCGAGAGTGACTGCGCCGGCGTCAGGCACAGCGGATAGAGACTGGTGAACCAGCCCACCGAACGCGACAGATCGACATCGGCAAACAGTTCCTCACGCCCGTGACCTTCCAACTGCACCAGCATTTGCGAATGCCCGGTCCAACGGCAGATCACCCGCGCCAGGGCGGCCAGCAACAGATCGTTGATCTGCGTGCGATAGGCCTTGGGGGCTTCCTGCAACAGCTGGCTGGTCAGCTCCCGAGGCAGCCGGGCATTGATCGCCGTGCCATGGCACGCCAGGTTCGCCCCGGCGGGATAGTCCAGGGGCAGGCCCTGGGGCGCCTGCTCCAGTTGCCGGCACCAGTAATCGAGTTCGTCGGTGTGCCCAAGGCGCTGCGCCCAGTCTTGCAGGTGCACGGCCCAATCCTGGAAAGCACTGGTCTTGGACGGCAGGACCGGCGCCGCACCCTCGGCCAACTGCCGATAAAGGCTTTGCAGGTCCTCCAGCAGAATCCGCCAGGACACGCCGTCCACCACCAGGTGATGGATGACCAGCAACAAACGCTGGCTGCCATCGTCCAGGTCCATCAGCACCGCGCGCAACAACGGTCCATGTTCCAGGTCAAGGCTGCTCTGGGCCTGTTGGCCCAGTGCCTGAATCGCTGCGGCATCCGCCACCCGCTGCCGCCAGAGGCTGACCGGCTCGGGATGCTCCTGGTGTTCGGCCTGCCAGAGGCCGGCGTGCTGCCGATACCTCAGGCGCAAGGCATCGTGCTGCACCAGCAGTTGGTTCAGGGTGCGCTCCAGCAGCGGCACCTGCAGCGGCTCGCGTGGGGTCAGCAGCAGCGACTGGTTCCAGTGCTGGCGCTGGGGAATGTCACTGGCAAAAAACACCTGCTGGATCGGCGTCAGCGGCATCGGGCCACGCACCGGCCCCTGATCGATGAGCAAGGCCGTGCCTTGCTTGGCCACCGCTGCCAGTTCAAGAATGCTCTGGCAGCGGAACACGTCCCGGGAGGAAATCTGCAAGCCCGCCTGGCGTGCCCGGCTGACCATCTG
Organism: Pseudomonas sp. B21-059; assembly: GCF_026016285.1. NCBI lineage: Bacteria > Pseudomonadati > Pseudomonadota > Gammaproteobacteria > Pseudomonadales > Pseudomonadaceae > Pseudomonas > Pseudomonas sp. B21-059. The sequence continues at coordinate 4,609,890 of NZ_CP087201.1, forward strand.
GATGGCAATGATCGAGTCGCCACCCAGTTCGAAGAAGTTGTCGTTGATACCGATCCGCGGCTGGTTCAAGACCTCCTGCCAGATATCCACCAGTGTCTGTTGCACGGGGTTCTGTGCCGCACGGTAGAGGTCCTGCGGACGGCCCTGCTCAGGGCGCGGCAGGGCCTGGCGATCGAGCTTGCCGTTGGGGCTCAGGGGCAGCGCCGGCAGCAACAGCAGGTGGCTGGGCACCTGATGGGCCGACAGCTGCGCATTCATGTGCTGCTTGAGCCCTTCCTTGCACTGATCCGGGTCGAGCCCGGGCTGGCACACCAGATAGGCCACCAACTGCTTGCCCTGGGGTCCATCCAGAGCCAGTACCGCACACTCGCGCACCCAGGGATGACTGTGCAGGCAGGCCTGGATCTCTCCCGGCTCGACCCGGAAGCCACGAATCTTGATCTGCTGGTCGATGCGCCCGCAGAACTCGATGCTGCCGTCGCGGCGGTAGCGCACCTGATCGCCGGTACGGTACAGACGGGCACCGCCCTGCGGGTCGAAAGGATCGGGGATGAAGCTGGCAGCGGTCAGCTCAGGACGCCGATGGTAATCACGGGCCAGTCCGGCACCGGCCAGATACAGTTCGCCCAGGCTGCCGACGGCGGCCGGCTGGCCTTCGCTGTCCAGCACATAGGCGCGGACATTGGCCAGTGGCCGGCCAAGGGGAATCGACGCGGCCTGGGACCAGTCGCCCTCCACGGCCTGGGTCAGCGCGCCCACGGTGCTTTCGGTCGGCCCGTAGTGGTTGACGATCCGGCACTGCGGCGCCAGGCGTTGTATGCGCTCAACCAGGCTCACCGGGCAGGCTTCGCCACCCAGCACCAGGCACTGACGTGGCAACACCGCGCCATTGTCCTCACCCAACAGCGCCGCCAGGTGCGAGGGGACAATTTTCAGCACATCGATCTGTTGCTGTTGCAGGTACTGGCCCAGGCCCGCACCGTCCACCGCCAGATCGGCGCTGATCACATGCAGCGCCTGGCCGCCGCACAGGGCACCGAACAGCACCGTGTGCCCAAGGTCCGCCGCCGGCGTGGACACCAGCGCCATGCTGCGGGCCGACGCCAGCGGCAGACGCTGATGAATGGCCGCCACGTAGTTGGCCAGGGCGCCGTGGCTGATGGTCACGCCCTTGGCCCGACCCGTGGAGCCGGACGTGAAGATCACATACGCCAGGTGCCCGGGAGCCGTCAGGGGTTCGAGGTTGTCGCCACTCAGGGCCTGGCGTGCCGGCGAATCCTCAAGGGGCTCGATACAGAGCCCGGGCAGATCGGCAAAACGCCCGATCAGCTGCTGTTGGGCCAGCAACTGGGTAATCCCGCTGTCCTCGATCATGCCGTTTAGGCGTTCCTGGGGGTATTCGGGGTCCAGAGGCACGTAAGCGCCGCCGGCCTTGAGCACCGCCAGCAGGCCCACGATCATCTCGATCGAGCGTTGCGCGGCAATGCCCACCAGCACATCCGGCCCCACGCCGCGCTCGCGCAGCTGACGCGCCAGGCGGTTGGCCTGCGTATTGAGCTGTTGATACGTCAGTTGCTGACCGGCGCAGACCACGGCCGGCGCATCGGGGCTGCGCAGCGCATGTGCCTCGACACAGGCCGGTACCGACAGGGGTGGACGCTCAAAGGCGCTGCCGAGGTTCCACTGCTCCAGTATCTGCGTGCGCTCTGCAGCATCGAGCATGGGCAGTTCGCCCAGGCGACGCTGCGGTTCGCGCACCACCGCCTGCAACAGGTTGTGCCAATGCCGGGCCATCTGCTCGATGGTCTGCGGGTCGAACAGGTCGCTGGCGTAGACCAGCGCCCCCTGCAGGCGCCCGCCTTCTTCATGAGTGTTGAAGGTCAGGTCGAAGCGCACGGATTCGCTGTCGCTGGCCAGGGCCTCGATCTTCAGCCCGGGAATCTCCACCCGCGCGCCTTCATTGTCCCCCGCCAGGTGGTTGTAGAGCACCTGGAACAATGGGCTCTGGTTCAAGCTGCGCTCAGGCTGCAGGGCATCGACCAGTTGCTCGAACGGCAGGTCCTGATGCGCCTGGGCCTCCAGCACCCGGGTCTTGACCTGGGCCAGCAAGGCACTGAATGACTGCTGCGGGTCGATCTCGGCCTGCAGCACCTGGGTGTTGACGAAAAAGCCGATCAGCCCCTCGACTTCGGCCCGCGTGCGGTTGGCCACCGGCGTGCCCACGCGAATGCTGCGGGCACCGCTGTAGCGCTGCAGCAGCGCCTGCAGGGACGCCAGCAGCACCATGAACAGGGTGCAGCCGGTACTCGCGGCCAGTTCGCGCACACCGCGGTCCAGGTCCTGATCGAAGACCATGGCGTGACGCCCGCCCCGGGCACTGCGCACCGGCGGGCGCGGCCGGTCCAGAGGCAGTTCCAGGGTCAAGGGTTCGCTGCCCAGGCGCTCGCGCCAGTACTGCAACTGCCGCTCGGCTTCACCGGCTTCCAGCCACAGGCGCTGCCAAACGGCGAAGTCGGCGTACTGCACCGCCAGCGGCGCCAGGTCCGGCGCGCGCTGGTATTGGCGCCAGTGCTCATAGGCGCTGGTCACCTCGCCCACCAGGATCGGCAGCGACCAGGCATCACTGATGATGTGATGGGTACAGAACAGCAGCACATGTTCCTGGGGCCCGAGTTTGATCAGGGTCGCCCGCAACAGCAGGTCGTGCTCCAGGTCGAAGGGGCGTTCGCCCTGCTCCGCCACCTGTTCGGCCACCTGCGGGCCGGCCTCCTCAAGGTGGCTGTAATCCAAGCGCTGCAGGAGGAACTCGCGCTGCGGATGAATCACCTGCATCACTTGCTGGCCGTGCAGGCTGAAGGTGCTGCGCAGCACCTCATGGCGGTCGATCAGGTACTGGATACTGCGTTGCAGATCGGCGTCCTGCAGGTCGCCCTGCAAGCGCAGCACCGCCAATTGGTTGTAGGCGCTGGAGGTCGGCTCCAGTTGCCAGAGAAACCACAGGCGCTGCTGGGCATAGGACGCGCACATCAGCGTCTGGTCCTGGCTGCGCCCAGGGATCGGCAACAGGTCCAGGGACAGCCCCTGCTCGATCATCTTGCGCTGCAAGGCGCTACGCTCCTGGGGGCTGAACGCGGCGAACCGCTTGGACAGCGCCAGCATGCGCTCGGGTAACGGATTCATCACTCCTGGGCCTCCGCAAACAGGGCTTCCAAGGCATCGACCTTGTCCCCTGTCACCCCGGAATCACGATGCAGCTCGACCTGTCGGGCCAGCAGCTCCACCGTTTCGCCCTCGAAGAACACCCGCAGCGGCAAGGACAGGTTGAGCTCGCTTTGCACCTTGGAGCGAATGCGCGTGGCCAGCAGTGAGTGGCCGCCCAGGGCAAAGAAGTTGTCATGCACACCGACCCGCTCCAGTTGCAGCGCCTCTTGCCAGATGGCGGCCAGGGTGGCCTCCAGCTCGTTGCGCGGCGCCACATAGGCGCTGCCTTGCAACTCCAGGGCGCTCAGGGCGTTCCGGTCCAGCTTGCCGTTGGGGGTCAGGGGGAAACGCTCCAGGACACTGAGGAACGACGGCACCATGTACTCGGGCAACTGCTCGCGCAGCTGGGCCAGCAGGGCCTGCTCCTGGGCCTCGCGGTCGTCGACCTGGGCCAGCACCACATAGGCCACCAACTGTTTGCCGGCCGCCGTGTCCCGGGCCACGACAGCGGCTTCGCGCACATTGGCAGCTTGCCCGAGCAGGCTCTCGATCTCGCCCAGCTCAATGCGAAAGCCACGGATCTTCAGCTGGAAGTCAATCCGGCCGAGGTAGTCCAGCGTGCCCTGGGGCAAGCTGCTGACCCGATCCCCGGTGCGATACAGACGCGCGCCGGGGGTGCTGGCGAACGGGTCAGGGAGGAAGCGGCTGGCAGTCAGGGCCGGACGCTTGAGGTAGCCACGGGCCAGGCCCGGACCGCCGATGAACAACTCGCCCTCGCGACCGATACCGGCCAGTTCGGCTTCTTCATCCAGCACCCGCAGGCGCGTACCGGCGATAGCGCCACCGATGGCCACCCGCTCATCCACAGGCGGCTGCTCCACCGCGAAGGCCGAACACCAGACCGCACTTTCCGAAGGGCCGTATTCATTGACCAGCAAGGTCTCGGGCAGCCGTTCCCGGTGCCGCAGGGCCAGCTCCACCGGACAGGCTTCGCCGGCCACGATCACACAGCGCAGTGATGGCTGCTGCAGGGCTTCGAGGATTTGCGCATAGAACGATGGCAGGGCCAGGAAGTGGGAAATCCGCTGCGCGTCGATGAGTTCGGCGACCTGCTGCGGGTCCTTGTGCTGCTCTTCGCTGGGCAGGTACAAGGTCGCGCCCTGGCTCAGGGTCCAGAAGATCCCCGCCACGGAGCTGTCGAAGGAGAACGAGGACAGCATCAGGAAACGGTCCAGGGGCGCCTGGTAGAACGCGCCGCGGGCCAGGGTCGAGGTGCTGGCATTGGTGTGGGACACCATCACGCCCTTGGGTTTGCCGGTGGAGCCCGAGGTGTAGATGACGTACGCCAGGTTATCGCCTGTGCTGCGGCTCGGCAGCGCTTGGGCGCTGCCGCTCAACAGCTGCGGGTCCAGGCTGATCTGGGGCAGCTCGGCCGGCAAGACGATGTCCGGGTGCAAGGGTTGCAGGCTGATCAGGCAGCGCACCGCTGCGTCCTCGAGCATGAAGGACAGGCGCTCGCTGGGATAGGCCGGGTCCAGCGGCAGGTAGGCGCCACCGGCCTTGAGAATCCCCAGCAGGGCCACCACGATTTCGATGGAACGCGCCCCATAGACCCCGACGATGGCATCGCTGGCAACCCCTTGCTGGCGCAAGGTGTGGGCCAGCTGATTGGCCTGACGGTCGAGCTCGGCGTAAGTGATTTCCCGGCCATCGACATGGATCGCGGCACGCTCGGGAAAGGCCCGGGCCGCCTCTTCGAACAGCTGGTGCAGCAGTGGTGCATCGGCGGCGCTCAGGTCCGTGCTGCGATCGAAATCCTGCAACAGGCGTTGCGCCTGATCAGCGCTGACCAACGGCAATTGCTCAAGGCTGAGACTGCTGTCCGCAGCGGCCGCTTTGAGCCACTGGGCGAATTGTTCGAGCCAGGCGGCTGGCAGGCCGTCGGGCAGCAGATGGGGCTGCCAGCTCAGTTGCAGCGACAGCTGGTCGGCCTCGGCCCGGGCCTGCAGGTGCAACTTCTCGAAGCACGCCTGATCGAGGAACAGCTCCTGCACCTCGGCGCCTTCGCTGTAGGAGCAACCCAGGTCCAGGGGACGGGGTTGCTCGGCGCCGAACGCTTCCAGCTCGTTCAGGCAATCCTGCCAGGAGCGGCTCAGGTCCAGCTGATGACGGAACGCCTGCAGGTTGTCCTGCAAGGTGGCTTGGGGCTGCAACGTGACGGCCACGGGCAGGCGCCGGCTGAAATGGCCCAGGGTCTGCTGCAACTGGTCGCTGCGACCGTCCACGGTCAGCGCCACCAACAGCGAGTCCTGCTGGCTCAGCCCGGCGAGGAAACCGGCCCAGAGGAACAGCAGGCTGTCCTCGACACTCAGCTCGGCCGCACTGGCCAATTGGCGCAATGCCGGTGCCAGATCGGTGTCCAGGCGGCATTCCTGCAACTGCGGCGTAAAGTCCAGGCGGCGCTCGAACGGCAGGCGCACGCCCGGCTGCTGTCCGGCATACAGAGTGCGCCAGAACTGCAGGCCTTCGCGACCGATCGCCTCCTCCCCCAGCTCGCTCTGCCAGGCGGCGTAATCGGCGTACTGCAGGCTGTCGAACGCTGGCAACTGCCCTCCCGCGCACAGTTGCTGCAGTTCGGTCATCAGCAATGCCAAAGACTGGCGGTCACAGCTGGCCAGGGCCACGCTGACCAGCAACTGGCGATCCAGCAGCGAGGCCACCAGGGGCACCTCGGTCAGGGCCAGGCGATCCTCGGCACGGGCCTGTTGCAGGCTGCGCCCCGTTTCCAGCGACAGGCGCAGGCGCACCTGGGGGGTGATTTCCTGCACCGGTTGCTTGAAGCCGGGCACCTGCCGGTAGCGGGTGCGCAGGATTTCGTGGCGCTGGCACACCTCGTTCAGTGCGGCCTCCAGCACAGCACGCTCGGGCGGCGTGTCGAAGGACAGGAGCGCCTGCGCCGCCAGCGGCTGGCCCAGGTACTGCTGCTGGGAAAGAATCGCGGCCTGCTGGGCCGAAATCTGAAACGTCTCTGCTGGGGAAAAGTCGGTCATGCTGATGTCCTTAACCAATGGCCACGTCGGTGCTTTTCAGCGGGACGGCCATGGCTGTGAGTATTTTGCGCGGGCCTGAATATTCGTTGCGGGCGTGCAGGGTGAGGATGTTGTCGAGCATCACGACGTCGCCCTTCTCCCAGGGAAACTCCACCATCACCTCGCGATAGAGCTGTTGCAGATGGGTGATGTAGTCATCGGGGATCGGGCTGCCATCGCCAAAGAAGGTGTTTTGCGGTAGGTCCTCGGGCGCGAACTCCGCCAGCAGGCTGTCGCGGATGCTCTCTGGCAGGGTCAGGGCATTGAAGAACGTCGCATGGTTGAACCACACGCTCTCGCCGGTACGCGGATGCCGGACCATGGCCGGGCCCTGTTGCCGGGTGCGCAGGCGGTTGCCGGATTTCCACTCAGGGGTCACGCCGATCTTCGCGCAATAGGCCTCGACCTCGGCGCGGTTGTCGGTCTGGAACACGGTCTGCCAGGGCAGCCCCATGCCGTCGCCATAGTTGCGCACATAGAGCACGCGCTTGTGTTGGAACTCTTCGCGCACCTGCGGATCGATCCGCGCCAGCAAATGCCGGGTGTCGCCAAATGGCGTCTCGCCGCCGGTGGTCGACGGCACGTCGCAGTAGAAATACAGGTGCAGCGGAAACACCGGGGAATAGGAGTGCTCGTTGTGGGGGAAGATCTTTTCCACGGCCGGGTAGTCGGTGGAGCTGTAGACATTGAGTTTCTTGGTGATCTGGGTCCGCGGCGAGGCCCGGAACAGGTACTCCAGGGCCCCACCGGAAATCGAATCGACGCACTGGTTGAATTCGGTGATGTCCTGCACCGCGAAGCCGCGGAACAACAACGTTGCGTGCCGGTCGAGCTTTTCCTGGAGCAGCTCGCGGTTTTCCCCGGCCCACTGCGCCAGCCCCACGCCAGGAACGTTCGGCGTACACAACAGGGGAATCGAGCTGTTCTCGAACAGCGGCGTAAACGTCACCAGGCTGGATTGGTCCAGGCTCAAGCTCTTGCGCCGTCCCTTGCCCAATGCCGGTATGGCTTGAGACTCGAATTTCGACATGACCCACCTCCGATTCGCGGTATCAGGCGCGGCGATCGCACGCGCCTGCATGATTCTTCAATATGGCTTCACTCGACCGGCACCCGTCCTGGACGGCGCCGCTGAATCGGGTGCTGTTGCTTGAGCAGGGCCTGGCGCTGTTGCAGCTGGTCTCGCTCACGCAGGTATTGGATATCCCGTGCCTGGTTCAGCAACGCCGCCAGCGGCGCCTGGGTATCAATCACCATCAACTCGAACACCGCCTGCAACTGCTCGAACAAGCACGCCATGTCCGCGGCGGTGTAGAGCCCTGCATCGCACTTCAGGCCGAGGTAGATGCCCTGTGGCGCATTGACGAACTCGGCCACCAGGTCCAGCTCCGCCGCGGCCCTGCCGGCAGCCACCGGCTGCACGTCCAGGCCGTCGATCGACAAGGGCTGATCGAGGCTTTCCTGATAGATGAACTTGATGCTGAACAACGGCGAACGACCGGCGCGCCGGACCACACGCAGCGCCTCCACCAGGCGCTCGAAAGGCAGGTCCTGGTGATCCGAGGCACCGATGACCGTGCTCCGTGTCACCTGCAACAAGTCGCTGACGCACTGTTGTTCCTCGACACTTATCTGCAATACCAGTTGGTTAACGAAGAAGCCCACCAGATCTTCAACGCCGGCGTGATTGCGGTTGGCGATATCGGTCCCCAGACGCACCCGCGAACTGTCGCTGCGCTGCCCCACCACCAGGGCAAAACCTGCCAGCAGCAGCATGTACAAGGTCACCCCCTGGGCACTGGCAAAGGCACGCAGCGCCTGGCTCTGAGCCGCCGAAAAATGGAACTCGTGGAGATCGCACAAGGGTGACGGCGCCTGCCCTGGCTGCACCGTGGCACTGGCGGGCAAGCGTGTGAGGTGATGGTCATCGCCCAGGACATCACGCCAGTAATCGAGCTGACGCTGCAGTTCACCGCCTTCGAGCCATTGCCGCTGCCAGACAGCGAAGTCCACGTAATGCAGGGCCGGCTCCGGCAACGGGCTGGCCGTGGCGGTCCGATGGGCGTGATACAGGCTTACGAACTCGGTCGGCAGAATGCCGAACGACCAGTGGTCGGCGACGATGTGGTGCAGGGTCATGAGCAGCAGGTGCCGTTGCGGCTCCAGCCGCAGCAGGCGTACACGCATCGGCGGACCGGCGATCAGGTCGAAGGGCTCCGCGGCCTGTTGCTGCAACTGCTGCTGGGCCATGATCTCGCGCTCGGCCACTGGCAAGGCGCACAGGTCATCGAACACGAACGACAGCGGCAGGTGGCGATGGACGTGCTGCCAGCTCTCGCCTTCGACCTCGCTGTAGGTGGTACGCAATACCGAATGCCGCTGCATCAGCGATTCGAAGGCTTGCCGCACTGCCTCGATGTCCAGTTCGCCACGCAACTCCAGGGCCCGGGCGATGTTGTACATCGAGCTCTGCGGCTCCAACTGCCAGAGGAACCACAAGCGCTGCTGGGCAAAGGACAACGGCTGTGGCCGCGAGTCATCCACCCGACACAAGGCCGGGGCCGCCTCCGGAGCCTCAGTGACGCCCAGGGCGGCGACAAAGGCCTGCAGGTCGGGCGCATCGAACAGGGTTCGCAGCGCCGCCTGCAAGCCCAGCTCATGCCGCACCCGGCTTATGACCTGGGTGGCCAGCAACGAGTGCCCGCCCAGGGCGAAGAAGTTGTCCTGCAGGCCGACCCGCTCGACTTCGAGCACACCCTGCCAGATCGCCGCCACCTGCTGCTGCAGTTTGCTGTGCGGGGCCACATAGGCTTGTTGCAAGGCACTCAAGTCCAGCTTGGGCAGGGCCTTGCGGTCCAGCTTGCCGTTCGGGTTGAGGGGCAGGCGCGGCAACAGCAGCACGTGGCTGGGCAACATGTAATCCGGCAGCGTTTCCTTGAGCCCGGCCTTGATCAGCGCGCAACGCTCGGCCTGTGCCTGAGCATTGCCCAGGCCGTCGTCGGTATCCCCAGGCAACGCAGAGGGCACCACATAGGCCACCAGTTGCATGCCGTTGTTGGCCGGCACGGCCAGCACCACCGCCTCACGCACATCTGGCCGAGCCGACAGGCGCGCCTCGATTTCCCCCAGTTCGATGCGGAAGCCGCGGATCTTCACCTGATGATCGATGCGGCCGATGTACTCGATCGCCCCTTGCGGGTTGTAACGCGCCAGGTCGCCACTGCGATACAGCCGGGCGCCTGGCTGACCGGCAAAGGGGTCGGGAATGAAGCGTTCGGCAGTCAGTCCCGGCCGGTCAAAATAACCCTGGGCCAGACTCGATGCAGAGCCGATGCACAGCTCCCCGGTGCCGCCTTCGGGCAGCAGATTGAGGTCGCCGTCGATGATCCGCAGGGCGCGGCCGATGATCGGCTGGCCGATCGGGATGCCGTAGACCTCGCTGGCATCCTGCTCCCGGCAGTCGTGGACACTGGAGACCACGGTGGCCTCGGTCGGGCCGTAGGTATTGAGCAGGCGTACACCCCCAAGCCCAGCGGCGTGCCACAGGCGCAAGCCCTCCACCGACATCGCCTCGCCACCGACATGCACCTGGCGCAGGCGCCCCAGGCTGCGGATACCGTCGGCCATGCACTGCTTGGCCAGCAAGTGCCAGTAAGCCGCCGGCAGGTCAGCCAGGGTCACGCCCTGGCTGACGATCACCGCCGCCAGTTGCTCGACGGCCCAGGGCTCGTCGCCGCGCATCACCAGGGCCGCGCCGAGGCACAGGGCTGGGTAACACTGCTCGACGAAACCGTCGAAGCTGAAGGTGGCGAATTGCAGCACCTTGTCGGTAGCGGTGAGCGCCGAATAATCAGCCGCCGCTTCGCAGAACGCCGACAAGGCCCGGTGATCGATGGCCACGCCCTTGGGGACCCCGGTGGAGCCCGAGGTGTAGATCACATAGGCCAGGTCTTGCGGGCTGGCGCGGTTCTGCGGATCGGCGCCGGAGCAGTGGCTCAAGCGTTGCGCCAGGCTCGGTAGATCCCAATGCAGCACGCTGTCGGGCAGCAGCGGCGCGGCCCAGGTGCCGGTGTCGCTGAGCAGCAGGCTCAGGCGGCTGTCGGCAATCATGAACGCCAGACGCTCTTGCGGGTATTGCGGGTCCAGGGGCACATAGGCCGCGCCACTCTTGAGCACCGCCAGCAGGCTGACGATCAGTTGCGGGCCGCGCTTGAGTGCCAGGCCGACCCGATCCCCCGGGCCAATCCCCTGGGCTTGCAGACAATGGGCCAGGCGGTTGGCCTGGGCGTTCAACTGGCCATAGTCCAGTTGCTCGCCATCGACCACCAGCGCCAGCGCCTCGGGCGTGGCCGCCGCCTGCGCCGCGATCCGCTGGTGCACCAGCGGCGCCTGGGCGGGCACCACCTCGGCCAGCTGGCTGTGCTGCAGCAAGTCCTGGCGCGCCTGTTCGCTCAACAACTGCAAGCCCCCCAGGGCCGCGTCGGGATCGGCCATGAACTGCAGCAGCAAATGCCGCAGCTGGGCACAGAAGCCCTGGACCTGATCGGGACTGAAACGACTGCGGTCATAGCTGAAGTCCAGGCTCAGGTGCTCGCCCAACTCGATGCCCAGGGTCAGCGGATAGCTGGTCTGCTCGTGGTTGGCCAGGCCGGAGAACTGCAGCCCGGCCGGAGCCCCCTCCTTGAGGGCCTGGGCCACGGGGAAGTTCTCGAACACCAGCAGGCTGTCGAACAAGGGGGCGCCCTGGTGCCCGGCCCAACCCTGGATCTCGTAGAGCGGCACGTGCTCGTGTTCGCGCAGGCCCAGATTGAGCGCCTGCATCTGCTCCAGCCATTGCCCCACGCTGCACTGCGAACGTGGCTGGCAAATGATCGGCAAGGTGTTGATGAACAGCCCCAACTGCTGCTCGATACCCGGCAGCGGCGCCGAACGCCCCGCCACGGTGGCACCGAAGATTACGCACTGCTGCGCGCAGTACCGCTGGAGCAACAGCGCCCAGGCGGCTTGCAGCACGGTGTTGAGGGTGACCTTCTGCTGCCGGGCAAAGCTGCCCAGGCGCTGTGTCAGCGCCTGGTCGAACCCTTCCAGGTACTGCCCATGGCCGCTGCCCGACACCGGCCTGCGCACTCCGTCGGCGAGCAAGGTCGGCGAGTCCATGGCATGCAGGCGCTCGCTCCAGAACTGTTGTGCAGCCGGGGCCGACTGCTGCTGCAACCAGCCCAGGTAGTCGCGATAGCGGCCTTGGGGCGCCGGCAAGCGGGCCCCGCCGTACAACTGGATCACTTCGGCCAGCAGGCTGGCATTGCTCCAGCCATCGAGCAGCAGGTGGTGGCAGGTGTAGATCAGGTGCCAGTGGTTGTCGACGATGGGCACCAGCAGCAGGCGCAGCAAGGGCGCCCGGTCCAGCTCGAACCCCCGGGAACGCTCTTGCGCGGCCAATCGATCGAGATCCGCCGGGGCCGATGCCAAGACCTGCAACGGCACCTTGACCCGGTTCCTGACCAACTGATGGGCGCTGTCCAGCCCTTCCCAGTGCACGCTGCTGCGCAGGATCGGGTGGCGATCCAGGGCACTCTGCCAGGCATCGGCAAAACGCTGGGGATCAAGGCCGTGGATGTCCAGGCGCAACTGGTTGATGTACGCCTGTTCCTGGGGCTCGTAGAGGGTATGGAACAGCATGCCCTGCTGCATCGGCGTCAGCGGATACAGGTCCTCGATGGCGGCCGCCGGCACCGGCAGCGCGTCGAGCTGTTGCTGGGAGATGCGTGCCAGCGGGAAGTCCGAAGGCGTAGCCTGAGCCTGGTCCAGCCCGCAGCAGTGCTCGATCAGCAGGCGCAGCTCGGCGAGGTAGTCATCGGCCAGCTGCTGGATGCTGGCGTCGCTGAACATTTCCTCGCTGTAGCCCCACTGCAACGCCAGTTCGCCGCCGTAGACCTGGCCCTCCAGGGTCAACCAGTTGGCCAAGGGGGCCTGTGGGTCCTGGGCCTGCCCGCTGCTCTGGCTGGCCGGCGTCCACAACGCCTGCTCATCGAACTGGCGGTCGAACTGGCCCAGGTAGTTGAAGGTGATGCGTGGCTGCGGCAATGCCGCCAGCGCCTGACGCTGGGCCGGGCTGCCCAGGTAGCGCAGCAAGCCGTAGCCCAGCCCCTTGCCGGGGATCGCGCGCAACTGCTCCTTGATCCCCTTGATCGCGGCCCCGGCTTGCTCGGCTGGCTGCAGGCGCACCGGGTACAGGCTGGTGAACCAGCCCAGGGTGCGGGTCAGGTCCAGATCGTCGAACAGGTCCTCGCGGCCATGCCCTTCCAACTGGATCAGGGCCGAAGCCTGCCCGGTCCAGCGGCACAGTACGCGAGCCAGGGCGGTCAACAGCAGGTCGTTGACCTGGGTGCGATAGGCGCTCGCAGCCTGCTGCAGCAGTTTGCGGGTCAATCCCACATCCAGTCGCGACTCGATCTTGCGGCCATGACGGTTCTGCAGGCCGCCCGCCGGGTTGTCGCAGGGCAAGTCGCCGGCTCCGCTCTGCTGCGCCAGCCAGTACGGCATTTCGGTCTCGCGCTGCGGCGCATGCTCCTGCAAACGCCGGGCCCAGGCCTGATAGGCGCTGGTCTTGGGCGGCAGTTGCACCGTCTGAGCCTCCGCCAACTGCCGGTAGGCCTGTTGCAGGTCCTCCAACAGCACCCGCCAGGACACCCCATCCACCACCAGGTGGTGGATCACCAGCAACAGTTGTTGGCGACCCGACTCGCGCTCCACCAGGACCGCGCGCACCAGCGGGCCGGCTTGCAGGTCCAGGCTGCGCTGGGCCTCGTCGCACACTGCCGCCAGGGCCTGGTCATGCTCGACCCGGCACTGCCACAGGTCGAAGTGGCTGGCAGGCTCGGCATAGGCCTGCTGCCAACCCTGCTGCGTGCCGACAAAGCGCAGGCGCAAGGCATCGTGATGATTGACCACCTGCAACAGCGCCGCCTGCAACAGCGCTGGCTGCAAGGGCTGGCGCGGGTCCAGCAGCAACGACTGGTTCCAGTGCCCCGGTCGAGGCACCTCCTGAGCCAGGAACCAGTGCTGTACCGGGGTCAACGGCACCTCACCGGTCACTGGTCCCTGGTCGATCTGCGGCTGATCGTCGAGGACCGCGACCTGGGCCAGGCTGCGCACGCTCTGGTACTGGAACAGGTCCCGGGGCGCCAGACGGACCCCGGCCTGACGGGCGCGACTGACCACCTGGATCGAGATGATCGAATCACCGCCAAGTTCAAAGAAATTATCGTCAAGACCCACCTGGGCCAGCCCCAGCACATCGCACCAGATGCCCGCCAGGGCCTTCTGCATGGCGCTTTCCGGGGCCACGTAGGCCAGTTGCGGCGCCGCCTCGGGCAGCGGCAAGGCCCTGCGATCGAGCTTGCCATTGGCGGTCACCGGCAAGCGATCCAGGGCCAGCAGGTGATGGGGCACCATGTACTCCGGCAGACTGCTGGCCAGCCAGGCCTTGAGTTCGTCGGTTAACCCCTGGGCCTGGGCCTGGGCGCCCTCTTGCAACACCAGATACGCCACCAGGTGCTTGGCGTTCTGCACCAGCACCACGGCCTCACGCACGCTCGGGTGCTGCATCAGCCGGGCTTCGATTTCACCCAGCTCGATGCGCAGGCCCCGCAGCTTGACCTGATGGTCCAGGCGGCCCAGGTATTCGATCACCCCATCGGCCCGCTGGCGCACCCGGTCGCCGGTGCGATACAGCCGCGCCCCCTGATGGAAGGGGCAAGGTACAAAGCGCTCGGCGGTCAGGGCCGGGCGCCGGTGATAACAGCGAGCCAGCCCGAGGCCGCCCAGATAGAGCTCACCGGCAACACCCGCCGGTACCGGTTGCAACTGGGCATCCAGAACATGGGTGCGCAGGTTGGCGATCGGCTGGCCGATCGGCACGCTGCTTGCGCCTTCGTCGACACAGGTCCAGTGGGTGACGTCGATTGCCGCCTCGGTCGGGCCGTAGAGGTTGTACAGGCCAGCGCCCGGCAATCGGGCGAAGACCTGCTGCTGGGCATCCAGGGGCAAGGCCTCGCCACTGCAGACGATGCGTTTGAGGCTGGCGCAGGCCGACACGCCCTGCTCATGGATGAAGGCCTGGAGCATCGAGGGCACAAAGTGCAGGGTGCTGATGCCGTGGTCGATGATGGTGTCGATCAGGCACGCCGGCTCACGGTGAGCCCCCGGGGCCGCCACCACCAGCCGGGCACCGGTCATCAGCGGCCAGAAAAATTCCCAGACCGAGACGTCGAAACTGAACGGGGTTTTCTGCAGCACCGCGTCACTGGCGTCCAGGCCATAGGCCTGCTGCATCCAGTACAGACGGTTGACCAGCGCCGCGTGGCTGTTGCCCGCCCCCTTGGGCTTGCCGGTGGAACCCGAGGTGTAGATCACATAGGCCAGGTTCAGCGGGTCGACCAACGTCTCCAGCGGGCCGCTGTCATAAGCCAGCAGCGCGTCCTGATCCTGGTCCAGGAGGATGACCTTGAGCGCCTCTGCATCGGCTTGGAAATCCAGCAGCGGCAGCAGCGAACGCTGGCTCAGCAAGAGGCGGATGCCGCTGTCCTCGATCATGTAGGCCAAGCGGTCCCGGGGGTATTCCGGGTCCAGGGGCACGTAGGCGCCACCGGCCTTGTGGATCGCCAGCAGGCCCACGACCATTTCGATGGAGCGTTCGATGCAGATGCCCACCAGCACATCCGCCGCCACACCCTGCTCACGCAGCAAGCGAGCCAGCCGATTGGCTCGGGCATCCAGTTCGGCGTAGCTCAGTTGCTGCTCGCCGAACACCAAGGCGCAGGCCTCGGGGGTACGCCGGACCTGAGCTTCGATCAGTTGCGGCATGCTCAACCCGGTGGGGTAAGCCTGCGCCGTAGCGTTCCAGTCGTGCACCAGGGTCTGGCGCTCCCGGGCATCGAGCATCGGCAACTCGCCGATGCGCTGCTCGGCATCCTCCAGCATGCCTTGCAGCAGCGCGGTCCAATGCCGCGCCATGCGCGCGATGGTGCCGGCGTCAAACAGATCATCGGCGTAGGTCAGGGCGGCGTGCAGCTTGCCGGACTTCTCGTAGGTGTCCAGGGTCAGGTCGAACTGGGTGGTGCGGCTCTGCCATTGCACCAGGCCCAGCTCCAGCCCGGACGCCGTCTGTACCGTGCTGATATCCGCCACCTGGGGCTGGTGGTTGTACATCACCTGGAACAGCGGTGCGTGGCTCAGGTTGCGCTCCAGCTTCAAGGCTTCAACCAGTTGCTCGAACGGCAGGTCCTGATGAGCCTGGGCACCCAGCGCCGCTTCTTTGACGGCCTGCAGCAGTTCGCTGACCCGGGTCTGGCCGGTGAGCTGGGTACGCAGCACCTGGGTGTTGACGAAAAAGCCGATCAGGCCTTCGACCTCGGCGCGGTTGCGGTTGGCGATGGGCACGCCGACGCGAATATCGCCCTGGCCGCTGTAACGGTGCAGCAGCACATTGAAGGCCCCGAGCAACAGCATGAACAGGGTGACGTTGTGCTGTTTGGCCAGGGCCCGCAGCTGCTCGGCCAGCTCCGGCGCCACGGCAAAGTCATAGCGGGTGCCACGGTAGCTGGGCATCGCCGGGCGTCCATGGTCAGTGGGCAGTTCCAGCACCGGATGCTCGCTCCCCAACTGCGCCTGCCAGTACTCCAGCTGCCGTGCCTGCTCCCCCGCCTCCAGCCAGCGCCGCTGCCACAGGGCATAGTCGCTGTACTGGATTGGCAACGCCGGCAGTTGCGGCTGATCACCCCGTTCGAAGGCGTCGTAGCAACGGATGAACTCGTCGATCAGCACGTTCATCGACCAGCCGTCAGAGACGATATGGTGCAAGGTCAGGAGCAACACATGCTCCTCGGCGGCCAGCCTGATCAGCTTGACCCGCAGCAACGGACCGGTTGCCAGGTCGAACGGCTGCAGCGACTGCTGCTGCGCCTGTGCCGCCACCGCCCGCTCCTGTTCCGATGCGTCGGTTGCACTCAGATCCAGGTATTGCACGGCCAGCTCGACCTCTGCCGCAGCCTGCTCCAGACGATCGTCGGCGTGGCGCTTGAACACCGTGCGCAGGGTCTCGTGGCGTGCCACCAGGGCGGCGAAGGCCTGCTCCAGCGCCTGGTGATTCAGCGCCCCCGTCAGGCGCACCGCCCCCGGCAGGTTGTAGGCGCCACTCTCGGGGTCCAGCTGCCACAGGAACCACATGCGCCGCTGCGCGTAGGACAGATCCTGCCGGTCCTCCACGGCCACGTCGGCCGGGATTGGAAACAACGAAAAGTCGATGTTTTCCGCCCGCAGACTATCGAGGAACAACCGGCGCTTCTCCAGCGGCAGCTCGATAAATCGGCGTGCAAGTTTCAGGGACTTTTCAGCGTTCATCTGGATTCATCCGTACATGTTGGGTATCGAGCGTTGGCTCGGCTATCCCTACGAAACGGACGGGCCTGGTGAAAAATTAACCCCTGCGCGACAGGCAGATCAGGGCTTGCACGGTAAATTCCAGCGCTTGCGGCTCGTCAAATCAGGACCTTCCCCTTAATAAGGTCGCGATCATGTCCTCAGCCACTTCCCTGGCCAGCTCACTGGCAAATGGCTTGCGCAAGCTGGTAGGTGCCGGCGCCCAACAACCCCGGAGCTACCGGCTGATCAACGTCGAACTCAAGCAACGCATCGACCTCAGCCCCTCCATGACCCGCCTGGTGTTCGGCGGCGAGGACATCGCCCAGGCCCGCAGCCTGGCCCCGGACCAGCGCATCAAGCTGCTGTTTCCTGGGGCCGACGGCACGCCTGCGCAATTGCCAGCGGACGGCGACTGGCAAGCGGCCCGGCGCCAGTTGCCGGCCGAGCAGCAGCCACCGATGCGCACTTACACCATTCGTGCCTTGCGCATGCAGCCGGCAGAGATGGATGTGGATTTCGTGCTGCACGGGGTCAACGGGCCGGCCTCCGCCTGGGCCACCCACGCCCGGCCCGGCGACCGCCTGCAGATGGTGGTGCCGAACAAGGCCTACAGCGGCGACCCCGGCGGTTATGAGTGGCTGCCGCCGGCGGGGATTCGCAAGGTGCTGCTGATGGGCGATGAAACCGCCCTGCCCGCCATCGCCGGGATTCTGGAGGAGTTGCAGGATTACCCGGATTACCCGGACGTGCAGGTGTTCATCGAGGTGCCCTACGAAAGCGACTGCATCGACCTGCGCTGCAATCCGCAGACCCGGGTCAACTGGCTGCCTCGGGACGTACTCAATGCCCAACACGGTGAAACCCTGATCCATGCCGCCCGGGAGCTGGCCGAGCTGCCACCGGCCAATAGCGGCCGACGGCCGCTCAAGGTCTCCGAGCGCCACGACGCGCAACGGCTTTGGGACACCGCAGCGCCGGCAGACAACCATTTCTATGCCTGGGTAGCCGGCGAGTCGGCGACGGTGATGAGCATCCGCCGCCACCTGATCAACGAGCGCGGCCAGGAGCGGCGCAACCTGACCCTGATGGGTTACTGGCGCCTGGGTATGTCCCTGGGTTGAGCCCACCAACCGCCCCCTATTCCCTATAGCCGCTGCCGAGCCCGCGAAGCTGCGCAAAGGCCCGAAGGGCCTTGCTTGGCGATCGCCAGTCGAACCTTTGGAGCCCTCAGGTTTTTTGCGTCCCTGCGGGCCGTGCGCAGCCTGCGGCAGCGGCTACAGGAAGCATGCCTGTAGCCGCTAGGAAAGCGCGGCTACCGGTTGCAGGTGGCGCCGGCGGTGCACTTCCAGGTGGCCCTTGATCAGGCTCAGCACCTTGGTTTCCTGTTCGTGGATGAAGAAGTGCCCGCCCGCGAGCATGTCCACGGAGAAGCTGCCGCAGGTTTCCTGGCTCCAGCCAATCAGTTGTTCGGTGGTGGCGCGGTCGGTCGTGCCCCCCAGCACATGCACTGGGCAATTGAGCAACGGGCGCTGCAGCGGACGAAAACGCCCGCACAACAGGAAGTCGGCCCGCAGGATCGGCAAGGTCAGGCTCATCAGTTCCTGGTTGGCCAGCACCTCTTCGCTGGTGCCATTGAGGGTGCGCAGCTGCTCGATCAGCTGTTGGTCAGTCTTGGCCTCGGCAAACCCTCGGTCGTATTCGCTGCGCAAGGTCGGTGCCGCTGTCCCGGAAGCGAACAGCGCCACCGGTTCCGGACACCCCAGGGCGCGCAGGGCGTGGGCCAGCTCACAGGCCAGCAAGGCCCCCAGGCTGTGGCCGAACAGGGCATAGGGCGCGCGCAACGTGCTCTGGATTTCCCGGGCAAGCTGCATCGCCAGCACCCGCATGTCGGTGTGCAGGGGCTCGGTGTAACGGGCGCCGCGCCCGGGCAGTTCCACGGGCGTCAGGTGCAGCCACTGGGGCAGCTTGCGCCGCCAGCGGCTGTAGACCATGGCGCTGGCGCCGGAATACGGCAGGCACAGCAGGTTCAATTGGGTCACGGTTTATCCCTCGACAGATGATCTGTTAAGGAAACGCAGTGCAAGGCGGACAAATTAGGGCGCGCTCGCCCCCGGCAAGCGGACGGCAACCCATGGGCCGGCGCTAACCGGTTGTCTGCGCCGCAGCGTAAGCGTGGCGAGCCGGCCCAAGGTGCTCATAGCTGGAAGCGCTGGACCTGGCCATGCAGGTCTCCCGCCAGGCTCGCCAAGTGGTCGCTGACGCTGGAAGTCTGTGCCGCGCTGTCGACGTTGTGTGCCGCCACGTCGCGAATCGCCAGCAGATTCTGATCGACTTCCCGGGAAACCAGCGCCTGTTGCTCTGCGGTGCTGGCAATCGCCTGGTTCATTTCGTTGATCTGAACGATGCGCTCGGCAATCTGCGCCAGCACCCCGTCAGCCTCCAAGGCCTTCGCGTTGCTGCGTTCGACGTACTCATTGTTCGCGACCATCGCCTGCACCGCCTCACGGCTGGTGGCCTGAACGGAGGTGATCATGCCTTCGATTTCCGCAGTGGAGCTCTGGGTGCGTTGCGCCAGCGCTCGGACTTCGTCGGCGACGACGGCAAACCCACGCCCCTGCTCGCCTGCCCGGGCGGCCTCGATGGCCGCATTGAGGGCCAGCAGGTTGATCTGCTCGGCAATGGCGCGAATCACTTCCAGCACTCGGCTGATGGACAACACTTCATCGGCCAGCCGCGTGATGGTGCCCGACGTCGTCTGCAGCCGCTGTCCCAGCTGTTCGATGGTGAGGCAGGTCTGCCCCACCTGTTCACGCCCTGAACGGGCCTCGCGCTGCGCATCACGGGTGGAGTCGAAGGTCAGGTTGGCGTTGCGAGCGACCTGATCCACCGCCAGGGACATCTGGTTGACCGCTTTAGCGGCCAGCTCGATTTCCTGGTTCTGCTGGCTGATGCCCTGTTTGTTGCTGGTCGCGGTCACACGCAGCCCCTGGGCTTGCTTGTGCAATTGCGTAGCGGTGGCCTGAATCGCCTGCAAGGTATCGCGCAAGGTGTTCTGCATGCTCTGCAGCGACAGCTGGACCTGACTGATCTCGTCGCGACCGGCGACCTTCACCGGCTCACGCAAATCCCCCGAGGCGGTGCGGGCCACCGTCTTTTGCAGGCCGTCCAAGCGCTGGGTAATGCTGCGGCTGAGCAACCACGCAAAGCCGCCACCGCCACACAGGAGAATCAGCAGCAGTCCCCAGGTGAACAGCACATTGTTCTCGTAGACCCGCTTGCCTTGTTCGTAACTGCGAGACGACTCTTGCAGTTGCACGGCAATCAGTTGATTGAAGTCCTCTGACAGCGGATCAATCACCGGATACAGTTCCTGGGCGGTGAACAGCGCCAAGCCGGCCTTGTCTTCGCTGCCGAGCAAGGTCTTGAGCTTGTGCAATGGCTGCTTGGCCTGGGCCATCAAGGGCTCGATGCGCTCGATCAGGCGCACCTCTTCATCGATCAGCAACGTGGCCTTGTAGGCCTTCCAGATGTCCGCGATCTGCTGCTCGGCCTCCTCCACCCGCTGCAGAGCTTCCTTGAATGACAAGCTGCCATTGCGAGCCTTGTGACTGCTGTCCACGATATTCACCGCGTACAGATCAGCCACCTGCTTCAAGTCCCGCAAGGGCACTACACGATCCAGATAGACGCTGTTGAGCCGCCCCAGAACCCCCTCTACCCCTAGCAGACCCGAAACCCCTATCGCCAGGCTGCCCACCAGCATCAGAACGATAAGAACAATGAGCCGTGCTCGTATGCTGAAATAATTCATGTGCAATTCCCGGCCAGAAAAAACGCGGCCGCGACGCACAGGTCAGGCAACGTGGGGAAAGTATGGTCGGGAAACACCCACTTCGCCTGGCCGGATGAACGCACCGACCACGCTCAGGCGCACGCCAGCAGGAGGCGCCCACTCAGGCCGCACGCTTGCTGGTGGTTTTGAGGCGACGTCGGATTCAGCTGACGTCGGACTCAGGTGGCATCCAGCTCAGGGGCATCGCGCATCAGGCGTCGATAACTTTGCAACGCCGCCCCCAGCACCACCGCGCCGCCGCCCAGGGCCAGCCAGAAGCCGCTGCGGGCGCCGAAATGGTCCACCAGGAGCCCGGACCCCGCCGCCCCCAGGGCCACGCCAATGCTCAGGCCGGTGACCAGCCAGGTCAGGCCCTCGGTGAGCTTGGCCGGGGGCACGATGCGTTCCACCAGGGCCATGGCGACGATCAGGGTCGGGGAGAAAAACAGCCCGGCGACGAACACCGCCAGGGACAGGCCAAAGATGTTGCTCGCCCAGAGCAGCGGCAAGGTGGCCAGGGCCGTGGCGATACCGCCGTACATGAACAGCCGGGGCAAGGGCGTGGCCAGTTTCAGCGCGCCGAAGGCAATGCCCGCCAGGCACGAGCCGATGGCGTACACCGAGAGCACGACACTCGCCGCCGCCGGCTGCCCCTGGTGCTGGGCGAAGGCCACGCTGACCACATCCACCACGCCGACTATGGTGCCCATGGCCACCATCAACAGGATCAGCAGGCGGATTTCAGCGGAGCGAATGATCGAGCCTGTATGCCCCTCCTCGTGGGGGTGCACCGGCGGCTCGGTGCTTTTCTGCATGACGAACACACTGACCCCCAGGGCCAGCATCAACAGCGCGGCCAGGGGCCCGGCCTCGGGGAACAGCCCCACGCACAGGCCCACCGACACCGGGGGACCGATGATAAAGCAGACCTCATCGAGCACCGATTCCAGGGCGTAGGCGGTCTGCAACTGCGGTTGGCCACGGTACAGCTCGGTCCAGCGGGCGCGGACCATGGCCGACATGCTGGGCATGCAACCGGCCAGGGCGGCGCAGATGAACAGTGTCCAGTGCGGGGCCTGCAAACGCGTGCACAGCAGCAGGGCCAGCAAGGCGCCACCTCCAAGGCCCGCGGCCAGGGGCAGCACCCTGCCCTGGCCGAAGCGGTCCACCCAGCGTGACACCTGGGGCGCGCAGAAGGCCGTGGCCAAGGCGAAGGTGGCCGCCACGGAACCGGCCAGGGCATAACCGCCATGGAGCTGCGCGAGCATGGTGATCAGGCCGATGCCGGTCATGGAGATCGGCATGCGCGCGATCATTCCGGCCAGGACGAACGCCCGGCTGCCGGGGGCCTTGAACAGTTCGCGATAGGGGTTTGCCATTTACAACGACTCCTTGGGGGGCTGCAACTTGCCACAAAGTGCTCGCGCAGTAGAAATACATACGCCGCGTATGTCAAAAATCATGTAAACATACGCCGCGTATGTCAACCCACCCTTTGTTGGAGAACTGTGATCATGAGCAGCCGCCCTCGCGCCGAGATGATCGAAGCCACCCGCGCCAGGCTGATTGCCAGCGCGCGCCAGGCCTTTGCCCGCCTGGGCTATGCCAAGACGTCCATGGACGACCTGACCGCCGAGGCCGGCCTGACCCGCGGCGCGTTGTATCACCACTTCGGTGACAAGCAGGGCCTGTTGGCGGCGGTGGTGGAGCAGATCGACGGGGAAATGGATCAACGCCTGGAGGCCATCTCCCGCGAGGTTGCCGATCCCTGGGAGGCTTTCTGCCAGCGTTGCCAGGCCTATCTGGAGATGGCGCTGGAGCCGGAAATCCAACGCATCGTCCTGCAGGACGCACGGGCGGTGCTGGGGGACGTCACCCAGGCCGGCGAGGATCAGTGCATCGACACCCTTGGCGCCCTGCTGAGCCGGCTGATCCAGGAGCAGGTGATCGAACCGGCGTCGCCCCAGGCCCTGGCGCGATTGATCAACGGCAGCCTGGTGGAGGCAGCGCTGTGGATTGCCGCCGCCGAGCAGCCTGAGGCCCGCCTCGATGAGTCGCTGCAGGGGCTTGAGCTGCTGCTGCGCGGGCTGCGGCGGCAGCAACCGAACTGAACGCTCTGACACCCTGAGCCCGGCTCCGGTGCTGACCGAAGCGCTCAGCCCTTTGTGCCCGCCAGAAACGGAATTGGCCCCATGCCCGACTCTCCGATCATCGCCGTGATGATCCACGCCGCCGACTGGCGCGCTGCGACCCTGTGGTACGCCCAGGCCTTTCCCCAGGCCCGCCGGGTGCTGCACGAGCCGGATGATTTCGGCCATTTGCAGCTCGATGGCCTGTCTCTGGAAATCGTCCCCAGCGACGCCAAGGTGGGCCAGGGCCCGGCGGGCACAGTGGTGTATTGGCAGGTCAGCGACCTGTCCGCCGAGGTGCAGCGCCTGGTGGCCCTGGGCGGGCACCTGTATCGCGGCCCCCTGGCCATCGAAGGTGGTGAATGGATCTGCCAGGTGCAGGACCCCTGGGGCAACTGCATTGGCCTGCGCCAGCCAGCGACGCTCGCCTGACGCGTTAACTGGCGGCACACTGACGAGCTTTTCACCCGAGCCCCAAGGAGAAACGGCATGCATCAGGTGCTGCTGATCATTGATGTGCAACCCTGTTTCAACCCACCGCCATGGCTGGTGGAAGGCATCAACGCACTGCTGGGACAGATGCCCTCGGTGGCCACGGTGGAACGCCATGATGAAAGCCGCACGCCCTTCGCCCGGCAACTGGGCTGGCAACCGGCGGCGGACGACCAGAGCCTGGTGGCCGCCGATAAGGTTTTCATCAAGCACGGCTATGGGCCAACGGCAGAGCTACTCGACTACCTGAAAAGCCTCTGTCCCGAACGCGTGCTGGTGTGCGGCATCCAGACCGACACCTGCGTGCTGGCCGCCGGCTTTGCCCTGTTCGATGCCGGATTGCAGCCGACCCTGCTTACCGACCTGACGGTGGGCTCATCCCTGGACCGCAGCGGCGGCCTGGGTATTGACCTGTGGCGGCATCACTTCAAGCACCTGATCCGCAGCGACGAACTGTAGAAGCCGGCGTGCCGGCAAAGGCAGTGTGAGGCCATCGATACGCCAGGTGCCAAGCAGCGCTAGACTCCGCGCCTTCGCGCCGTTCGCCTACCAAAACGCAAGTGACTCCCCACCCATGAAAAAATTTGTCGCCCTGCTTGCTCTGTTGTTCTGCAACCCCGCCTTGTGCGCCTCGTTCAGCGATTCGCCCGAAGCGCTGGTCCGGCAGTTCATCGCCGACTATCAACAGTGGAGCGACAGGGCCAGTGCACGCCAAGCGGACAACGCGCCCATGCAATCGATGGATCTGGCGCAGCAGGAGTACGCCCGGTTGCTGGCCAAGTTCTGCCTGCCGGGCTTTCAGGGCCAGCCCATTGCCTTCAGTTCCCCGGCCAGCCACGGCACGGCGTATGAGCAGATCCTCTCCAGCAGCCGAACCGCGGATCGCGCACTAGTGAAAACCCGGGCAATCAGCCCCGGCGAGGGCTTTGCCGCCGATTACCACTACCACCTGATCTTCAGCGGCCAGCGCTGGTACCTCAGCGAGGTGTTCTACGTCGACCAGGACGGCCAGTACGAGTCGCTCTAGATCAGCCGTAACCGTTTTGAGCTAGGGTGTTTCAAGCCACCGAACCCCGGAGCCACCATGCCCAGCTCAGTCTCCCTGCGTCAGGTCACTACCCCCAGCCTGCACCTTGCCTATGAAGAACACGGCCCGGCCAACGCCGAACCGGTGATCCTGCTCCACGGTTTTCCCTACGACGTGCGGGCCTACGACGAGATCGCCCCGCCGCTGGCCGAGCGCGGCTATCGGGTCATCGTTCCCTACCTGCGGGGCTACGGCCCGACGCGCTTTGTCAGCGAGCAGATCATGCGCTCCGGGCAGCAGGCCGCCCTGGCCCGGGACCTGCTGGAGCTGATGGACGCACTGCAGTTGCCCCGGGCCACCCTCGCCGGCTACGACTGGGGCGGTCGCGCCGCCTGCATCGTCGCCGCCCTGTGGCCGCAGCGGGTCAAGGGCCTGATGAGCGCCGACGGCTACAACATCCAGGACATCCCCGGGGCCTGCGAACCCAGGGCGCCAGAGACCGAGCACCGGTTGTGGTACCAGTACTACTTCAATACCCAGCGCGGGGTGGATGGGCTGACCGCCAATCGCCGGGCGTTCTGCGAGCTGTTGTGGCGCCAGTGGTCGCCGACCTGGAACCAGGGACCGCAGTGCTATGGCCTGAGCGCGCCGTCCTTCGACAACCCGGACTTTGTCGAAGTGGTGATCCATTCCTACCGCCATCGCTTCGGCTACGTACCCGGCGACCCCAGCCTGGAAAGCATCGAGCAGGCGTTGCAGGCACAACCGCCGATCCAGGTGCCGACCATCGCCCTCTGTGGCGCCGATGACGGGGTCGGCCCGGCCACCGAGCCGGACCCCGATATCGGCCTGTTCAGCGGGCCCTATCAGCGCAGGATCTTGCCCGGCGTCGGCCATAACCTGCCCCAGGAAGCCCCGCAAGCCACCCTCGACGCGCTGCTGGAGTTGCTCCAGAACGCCTGAGAAGAGCCGCAGGCTGCACGCCATGCCGGGGAAAAATCGGTACACTTCGCGCCTTTGATCCCCCACAGGACATGGAATGTTACCCGCCACGACTTCCCCCCGGCCCGGCCTGCGCCGGGCCCTGGTGCTTTGGCTGTACGCCGTAGGTGCCGGCCACCTGCTGGCCGGACTGCTGCTGACCTGGGCCGGCCACAGCGGCCTGTTCAACGACTACCTGGCCAGCATCGAACAGGCCTTCTGGGGCGCCGCCGCACCGGCGCCGGCCCGGGCCCAGCAGATCTGGTGGCTGGGTCTGTTCGGCGCCACCCTGCAAAGCTATTCGTTGTACCTGCTGGGCCTGGTGCACCTGGGCAACCGCCTGCGGGCCCCGGCGGCCTGGGCCTGGCTGATGGCCGGGATTGTGCTGTGGGCGCCCCAGGACATGTGGTTGTCGTGGCAGATGAACATGACCGCGCACCTGTGGATCGACAGCTTCGCCCTGCTGGTGCTGCTGCCACCGTTACTGTGGCTGCAGCGCCACGACCGCCGTACCTCTCGTCTTCCCTCGTAAAAGGACTTCACCATCGTGGCTGATTTGCCAATCCTGCAGTGGGCCATCGCCCTGTTGCTCGCCCAGGGCGTGCTCGGCGCCCTGGACACGATCTACCATCACGAACTCACCGTGGCCCTGCCGCAACGCCACGGCGCGCGCAAGGAGCTGGCGATCCATGCCCTGCGCTCGTGCTTCTACGGCGTGCTGTTCATGGGCATCGCCCACCTGGCGTTCCAGGGCATCTGGGCCCTGGTGATCGCGGTGCTGTTCGCCCTGGAAATCGGCCTGACCCTGTGGGACTTCGTGGTCGAGGACCGCAGCCGCAAGCTGCCGGCCATCGAACGCATCATGCACACCGTGCTGGCGATCAATGCCGGGGCCTTCTTCGCCTTGTATGGCCTGCAACTGCTGGAGTGGTCGCGCCTGCCCAGCGCCTTGAACCCCATCGATCTGGGTTGGCAAGGCTGGGCCCTGAGCCTGTTTGCCGTCGGCGTGACAGCGTCGGGCATTCGTGATGGCCTGGCGGCGTTGCGCTTGCAACGCCAGGGCCAGGGCGCCAATCCCTTTGCCGGTGGCCGCGGCAAACGGGTGCTGGTCACCGGTGGCACCGGCTTTATCGGTGAAACCCTGGTCAACCAACTGCTGGATGCCGGGCACACCGTCAGCGTGCTGGCCCGCGATCCGCTGCGCGCCGCCTACCTGTTCGACGGTCGTGCCCGCTGCCTGCGCTCGTTGAGCAAGCTGGGCCATGGCGAGGCCTTCGACGTGATCATCAATCTGGCCGGCGCCCCGGTGGCCGGGCCGCGCTGGTCGGCCAAGCGTCAAGCGCAACTGTTGGCCAGCCGGGTTGGCACCACCGAAGCCCTGCTCAACTGGCTGCAGCACGCCCAGCACAAGCCGGAGCTGTGGATCCAGGCGTCGGCCATCGGTTTCTACGGGGTGCGCGACGCCAGCCAGAGCCTGGATGAAAACGCCGAGCGCGGTGAAGGCTTCATGGCCGATCTGTGCGCGCGCTGGGAATCCTCGGCGGAACCGGCGACGCGCTTCGGCGTGCGCCAGGTGGTGCTGCGCTTAGGCATCGTGTTCGGTCCCGGCGGCGCCCTGAAACCCCTGCTGCTGCCCTTCCATTTCGGCTTTGGCGGACGCATGGGCGATGGCCAGCAGATCATGAGCTGGGTGCACCGCGACGACGTCTTGCAAGTGATGGCCCGGGCCATCAACGACGCCTCTCTGTCCGGCACCTACAACATGGTGGCGCCGGAAGCGGTGAGCCAGGGCACCTTCGCCACCACCGTCGGCAAGGTGCTCAAGCGTCCGGTGTGGCTGCATGTGCCGGCCGCGCCGGTGCGGGCCCTGGCCGGGGAAATGGCCGAGCTGTTCTTCGACGGCCAGAAGGTGGTGCCCGCGCGCCTGCTGCAGGCCGGCTACCGCTTCCGTTACCCGACCCTGGACGCCGCCCTGCGCGACCTGACCTGAGCTGAGGAATGCCCATGAGCAAGCCCCTGTTGTACCTGCTGGCGGGCAATGGCAGCGCCGCCGACTGGTGGAACGATGCCCTGCCGCACTTTCAGCGCTATCAGGTGCAGCCGCTGGAACTGCCGGGGTTTGGCGACAACCCGCTGCCTCCTTGCAATGACCTCGCTGAATACGCCGAGGCCTTGCTGGGCATGACCGAGCCGGGCCAGGGAATTGTCGCGGTGGGGGTCAGCGCGTTGATCGTGCTGCACGCCTTGCAACGCCGCCCCGGGCATTTCTCGCGCAGTGTGCTGCTGTCGCCGGTAGGGGCCTTTCTCTGGCAACGGCGCCTGCCGGCGCTGATGTCGCCGCTGCCGGCGCGCCTGCTGATTCATGGCTTGCTCAGCCATAAACCGACTTTGTTCGCCGGTAAATTCTCGCGCCAGCCGTGGACGCCGCAGCAGTACCAGCGCATGGGTTCAGGCTATGCCCGCTGCCGGGCTTTCGTGCCCCTGTGGGAACAGCTGCGGGCCGACACCGCGCTGCCGCTGCTGGAGTGGATCAAGGACCCGGTGCAACTGGTCTGGGGCGACCAGGACCGACTGCTGGGGATGGCCCAGGCTGCGGCCTGGTCGGCAATCCTGGCCCGGGCCGACCTGCGGATCAGCCTCAAGCCGGGCTGGGGCCATTACCCCTGGATCGATGCGCCGGCGGCGTTCGTCGACTGGCTGGAGTCCGGCGACCCGGGTTTTGTCGCCCACACCAAGGGCGGCCGCCTGCGCCTGGCAGAGCTGGCCGGCCAGCCGGTGCCCAGCGCCCTGTCCCTGGACAGCGCCGGCGACCCGCGCTTGCCGACCCTGCTCGCCAGCCAGCCGGAGGCCCTGTGGGCGGTGCGCTCTTCCAGCTACGGCGAGGATCAGGCCGACTCGGCCAATGCCGGGCTGAGCACCACTTACCTGCGGGTCCCCCGGGATCAGGTGGCTGCGCGCATCGGTGAACTGCGGGACGCCGGCGTCGAGGAAGTGGTGGTGCAGCGCTTCATCCAGCCGACCCTGTCGGGGATCGCCTTCGTGCGTCATCTCGCGGTGGAGCTGGAGTGGGTCGAAGGCCATCTGGAAAGCCTCGCCGACGGTCAGGTCAGCCCCCAGCGGGCGGTGCTGTCGCGTCTGGGCAGTGCCTGGGAAAGTGGCCACTTCGCCAGCACCCAGGGACTCGACGCCAGTGCCTTGTGGGACTTCCTGCAAGGGGTGCTGAAGGTCTTCCACTATGTGCCCGGCGATGTGGAATGGGCCTGGGACGGCCAGCAACTCTGGCTGCTGCAGTACCGGCCCATCAGCGACTACGGCTGGCGCCGGCACCTGACCGCGGCCAATATCGCCGAGATCCTGCCGCCGCAACCCAGCCGCTTCGTCGAGTACGGCCAGCGCCGGGCAGCGGCGAGCATCCCGGCGATCATGGCCCGCTGGGACAGCCGAGTGCTGCAGGACAACGAACCCTTCACCGCGGTGTTCGGCGGCGCCTCCTATATCAACAACGACCTGTTCCTGGCGCGCCTGGCCGATTGGGGCCTGCCCTCCTCCAGCTACGCCGGGGAAGTCGGTGGCGCCACCCCGGAGCTGCCCCTGCGCCCGCTGCGGCTGCTGCGCTCGCTGCCGCGTTTCCTGCGCATGCAGCACGTCGCACGAGGCCATCTGCTGACCCTGGAACGCGGCCTGCGGGGCTTCGATGACGAGTTGGCGCAGTTGCACCAGAGCGCTGCCGATGGCCAGCAACTGGCGGACTGGTTCAGCCGTTTCTATGTGTTCGTGGTGCAGGGCAACCTGTGCATCGCCACCGCCCTGGCCAGCAGCGGCGGCGCGCTGTTGGGGCGCCCGCCCACCGCCTACGACAACCTGGACAACAGCCCCCACCGCCTGCCCTGGGAAACCGACCCCGGCACCCCGCGCCCGCCGTGCGCCGAGTTGCCGTTGCAGGCTTTCCCGCACTGGAGCCCGGCCATCACCCTGGCCCATCGCCTGGGTTTGCCGGGCATGCGCGGCTTCTACCTGCAAGTGCGCGAGTGGTACCGGGACAACCTGATGCGGATCTTTTTCCGCCTGCACCACGCCGTGCCCGAGGCCGATCGCGACTACTGGTTCGCCCCCCACGAGCATCCGCGCAGCCGCGGCGGCAGCTTCTGGCAGGACGGCCGCGAAGGCAGCGAGCAGGCCGCGGGCTTCATGATCTATCCGGGGCAGGTACAGGGCGTCTTGGGGGTCGATATCCTCCTGGAGGACACCCTCGATCCCGGGCGCCACGCTCACTACCAAGCGGCCCGGGCCGTGATCGCGCGCATGGGTGGGCGCCTGTCCCACGGCTCCACGCTACTGCGGGAACTGCGCAAGCCGTCGGCGGTGCTGCCGCAAGTGGACCCGGCCTGGGTCGGCCGCGAAGTGCTGTATAGCGACGGCCAGCTGAGCCTGGTCGAAGGCTGAACCGCGCGCCCCGGGCTCAGGCCTGCTCGGTGCTGGCAAAACGTTCGCGGTAGGCCTGGGGCGTCACCCCCAGGGCTCGCAGCAGGCTGCGGCGCAGGGTCTCTTCACTGCCAAAACCGCATTGGGCGGCGATGCGCTTGATCGGCAGGCCGGTATCGGCCAGCAGGCGCCGGGCGGTTTCCACGCGGATCAGTTCGATGGCTCGGGCCGGGGTCTGGCCGGTGTCGGCGCGGTAGTGACGGACGAAGCTGCGCTCGCTCATGCCCGCCTGCTGGGCCAGGATCGGCAAGGTCAGTTCGCGACTGAGATTCTCGGCAATCCAGGCGTGCAGCCCATCGAAACGCCCGCCCTTGTTTTGCAGCGACAGGGTCACGCTGAACTGCGACTGGCCGCCCGGGCGCTTGAGAAACACCACCAGTTGCCGGGCCACATCCAGCGCCGCCTCGCGCCCCAGGTCGGCCTCCACCAGGGCCAGGGCCAGGTCGATACCGGCGGTGACTCCGGCCGAGGTCCATACCGGGCCATCGTTGATGAAGATCGGATTGGGCTCCACCCGCAGCTGCGGGTATTGCTCGGCCAGTTGATCGCAGCGGGTCCAGTGGGTCACCACCCGGCGCCCGTCCAGCCAGCCACTGGCGGCCAGCAAAAAAGCGCCAGTGCAGACCGAGGCCACCCGCCGCGAGACCGTTGCGCGCTGCGCGACCCAGGCCACCAACTGCGGGTCCCGAGCCGCCTCATAGACGCCCCAACCGCCGGCAATGATCAAGGTATCGCAGGCCACCTCCGGCGCCGGCAGGGCCTCGGCCAGCAGCGCCAGCCCCGATGAACTCAGGGTTGCCCCGCCCGGGTTGGCAATGACCCGAGGGTTGTAGGGCAAGGGCAAGCCCAGGCCACGGGCCCGGTCATTGGCCGAGGCAAACACCTGCAACGGGCCGGTGACATCCAGCAACTGAGCATTGGCAAAGGCCAGGACAAACACGTTTTTCGCGGAGCTGGACATGATTGGCGTAAATCGAGGGCAGGTTGGCGTATGCGCCAAATCCTAGAACGCTAGAGTCAAGCCGTCCACCCCACCCACACAAGGAACAGGCCATGACAGTGCAGATAGGTTTTCTGTTGTTTCCAGAGGTTCAACAACTGGACCTGACCGGTCCCCACGACGTGCTGGCCTCGCTGCCCGACGTACAACTGCACCTGCTCTGGAAGGAAACCGGGCCGGTGATCGCCAGCTCTGGCATGGTGCTGCAGGCCACCACGAACTTTGCCGACTGCCCGCCCCTGGATGTGCTCTGCATTCCCGGGGGCGCCGGTGTCGGGCCCTTGATGGAAGATCCCCAGACCCTGGCGTTCATCCGTCGGCAAGCGGCCCGGGCGCGGTATGTGACGTCGGTGTGCACCGGCTCCCTGGTGCTTGGCGCCGCCGGCCTGCTTCAGGGCAAGCGCGCCACCACCCACTGGGCCTACCACGAACTGCTGGCGCCCCTGGGGGCGATCCCGGTGCGCGAGCGGGTGGTGCGTGACGGCAACCTGCTGACCGGCGGCGGCATCACCGCCGGCATCGACTTCGCCCTGACCCTGGCCGCCGAACTGTTCGACGCCGCCACTGCGCAGCGGGTGCAACTGCAACTGGAGTACGCCCCGGCGCCGCCGTTCGAGGCCGGCAGCCCGGACACCGCCCCGGCCAGCGTGGTGCAAGAGGCCCGCAGCCGGGCAGCGGATTCCCTGCACAAGCGCCGGGAGATCACCCTGCGGGCGGCTGCCCGACTGCAAACCGGCTGAGCCGCGCAACGCCTCCTCCCTTCAGGCGCGGCGTACCTGCCCATGGCGATCATTGCTCAGCAACTGAGCAATGGCGCCGTCACCATAAGTGCGTTCGACTTTGGAAATCACCACCTGATAACCGGCGTACCAGCGCCGGTACTGGCGCTTGGCTTCCAGGTGCCTGGGGTGACGGGCGAAGGCCTGGATCGAAGCCTCATCCTCCCAGTAGTAACTGGCATTGATCAGCGCCTGATCCGCGCTGGTCCAGGATTGGGCGCCGACAAAGCCCGGCAAGCTGATGGCAATTTCGTCGATCAGCGCGCTGAGGCGGTGGAACTCCTCGTCGCGCTGGCCCGGCTTATAGATAAAGGCGGCGATGTACATGCTTGAACTCCGTTGAGGTGATAAGTCAGACCGGCCGGGCCAACAGTGCCAGGCGCAAGGCCAGCGCCAGCAACACCGCCGCCAGCAGCCAGGATTGCAGCCGGGCAAAACGTGCCGTCGTGCCGGAAAAGCTCCGTGCCAGGAGCGCGCCGAAGATCCCCAGGCTGGTGTGAAAGATTCCGCTGACCAGGGTCAGCAACAGTCCCAGGACAACCAGCTGCAAGGCGATGCTGCCGTGATCCGGCCTGACGAATTGCGGCAGGAACACCATGAAGAACAACAACGCCTTGGGGTTCAGCAGACTGTTGTACAGGGCCCGGACAAACACCGTGGACAGCGGCACCCGGACGGCATCGACGAGGTTCAAGGCGCCGTTACCCGCCAGGGCTTTCCAGGCCAGCCACAGCAGGTAGGCGACCCCGGCATAGCGGAGCAGGTCGAACGCCGGCGGCCAGCTGGCCACCACGGCGGTGACGCCTGTGGCCGTGAGCAGGGTCAGGCCGATATCCGCTGCACCGATCCCCAACCCCGATGCCACCCCACCGCGCCAGCCATAGGCTGCGCCGTGGCTGATGACAAAGGCCATGTTGGGTCCCGGCGACAGTAGCAACAGCAACACGGCGCCCAGGAAGATCGACAGAGTGGAAAGGTCCGGCATGTGCGCGCTCCTGCGCAAAAGCCGCTAGATTAGGCGCCCAATCTGATACAAACAAAAAAGTGTTCTAGATACACAAGGTGGCCAAGCATGCGCCGTACCCGCTACAAAACCATCGTCGATCACTTCGCCCAGCGCATCCGCGGCGGCCAGCTCTGCCCGGGCACCCAACTGCCCACGGTGCGGACGCTGATGGCCAGCGAACAGGTGGCCCTGGCCACGGCGCTGCGGGTCTATCACGAGCTGGAAGCCATCGGCCTGGTGGTCGGCGAGCCCGGGCGCGGCACCTTTGTCCGCGACACCAGCCTGCCCCGGGGCATGGGCCTGGAACAGCACCCCGCCGGCGCCGCCTCGGTGGACTTGTCGTTCAACTACCCGTCCCTGCCCGGCCAGGCGGAAAGCCTGCGCGAGGGCCTGCGGGCGATTGCCGCCTCCGGCGACCTGGATGCCCTGCTGCATTCCGCGCCCCAGGGCGGCCGCCCCCATGAACGCCAGACCGCGGCGCGGCACCTGCGCAACCGCGAGATCCGCGTCGCCGCCGAGCAGGTGCTGATCGTCAACGGCGCCCAGCAGGGGCTGGCGGTGAGCCTGCTGGCGCTGCTCCAGCCCGGGGACATCCTGGCGGTGGACGCCCTGACCTACCCGGGCCTCAAGGCGCTGGCCCAGGTCCAGCGCCTGGACCTGGAATCACTGCCGCAACACAACGGCCAGATGGACCTCGACGCCCTGCAGGCCCTGTGCCGCCGGCGCCCGGTGCGGGCGCTGTACTGCATGCCGACCCTGCACAACCCGCTGGGCACGGTGATGCCCCTGGCCGAACGTCGACGCCTGGCGCAACTGGCCCGCGAGCATGACCTGCTGCTGATCGAGGACGGCGCCTACGCCTTCCTCGCCGAACCGGCTCCGCCGCCGCTGCAGACCCTGGCCCCGGAGCGCACGCTGTACATTTCCGGGCTGTCGAAAAGTGTCGCTTCGGGATTGCGCCTGGGGTTTATCGTCGCGCCGCCGGAGATGATCCCGGCCCTGGAGCGGGCCATTCGCGTGTCTACCTGGAGCACCCCGTCGCTGACCGTGACCCTGGGCTGTCGCTGGATCGAGTCGGGGCTGGTGGACAGCCTGGAAGAGCAGAAGCGCAACGATGCCCGCAGCCGCCAGCAGCTGGCCAGGCGGGTACTCAAGGACTGCGATGTTCAGGCCTGGCCATCGTCGTATTTTCTCTGGCTGACATTGCCTGAAGGCTTGCGAGCCGAGGCCGTGGTGTCGGCCCTGGAGCATCAGGGGGTGACGGTGACTTCGGCAGAACCCTTCGCCACCACCGCTCACGTGCCCCAGGCTTTGCGGATAGCCCTGGGCTCCATTGGCCTGCCGCTGCTGGAACAGGCCCTGGTAAAAGTCCGCAACGAAGTTACCCGCTGAGCGTGAGCGCTCCGGGTTGCGGCCAGCACATCACCCGCCGAACTCAACCACTGTTCGTAGGAGCCGGCTTGCCGGCGAAAGCGACCTGAACAGCCCCTTCGCCGGCAAGCCGGCTACAGGGTTTATCGAGGACTGCGGTACTGGAAAATGCAGACGAAAAAAAACCCGCCGAAGCGGGTTTTTTCCAAGACCATCATGACTTCCTGTCTGCAGCATCCGTGCTAATGGTCGATCTTCCTTGATCCTGAGCGCTTCCTGCGCTGCAGTTGTGGGAAAGAAGATTAAACACAAAGCCCGGTGCGCAGAAGGCGCATTGAATTACAGCGCGTGTAGGAAATTCGCTATAGCTCACTTACGCAAACCCCTAGCTCAACACGCCAGTGCCTGAATGGCCAAAGCCGCGACTTTGAGCTGGTGGCGGGCTCCGGCCTGGTGGTCGTCCTGGAGGAACCAGGCGGCGGACAGGCCACTGAATGCCAGCACCCATTGCACCAGGCGTCGAGGATCGAGCTGCGCCGCCGCGGCGATCACCTGCACCTGCCGGGCAAAGCGCAGTGGATCGGTGGCGCTGGGCAAGTCCGGATTGCAGATCAGGTTGGCAAAGTCGAAGGTGCGCTCGCCGTATACGCGTTTTGGGTCAATCACCCGCCAGCCGCGCTCGCCGAAGTCCAGCACATTGTCGTGGTGCACATCGCCGTGCAGTACCACGAGGTCCCGAGGCGCGGCCAACAGTTGCTCGGCCATGGCCAGGCTATTGAGCAACAAGCCACCCTGCTGTTGCGCTGCCTCGCGCAGATCCTTGAACCAATGATCCAGGGGCAGCAACGCCGGCCAGGGTTGCGCACGTGGCGCATGCAGGCGCGCCAGCGTGGCGCAGACAATGTGGCTGACGGCATCGTGCTCGCCCGCCAGGGCCATGCGCATCAATGAACGCGAGCCCTGCGCGCGCTCCATCAACAGCGCCTCATCCTCCTGGGCATAAACCTGCGCCGCGCCCTCCCCGGCCCACCAGGCCATCAGGCGGTTACCGCCCTGCTCGTCCTCATCCAGGGCGAGTTTCAGCATCGCTGGCGCGCCGTCTTCCAGGCGTACGGGCAGCAAACGGCTGCCCGGGGTGACGATGGGGTCGCCATCGGGCAGCAGACGCCAACGTTCGAGATAGGTTGCGAACAAAAGAACAGCTCCAAGCGGTAAGCGGCAAGTT
This sequence comes from Pseudomonas sp. B21-059, assembly GCF_026016285.1. Lineage (NCBI taxonomy): Bacteria > Pseudomonadati > Pseudomonadota > Gammaproteobacteria > Pseudomonadales > Pseudomonadaceae > Pseudomonas > Pseudomonas sp. B21-059. The sequence continues at coordinate 4,644,926 of NZ_CP087201.1, forward strand.
TCAAACACCACGACTCGATCCGCAACGTGCCGCTTGCCGCAAACGACTTCAGCGCAGCTGCAAGTAATTTTCTATGTTGCTCATCTGCTCGTCCCAACCACGGCTGTTCATGCGAAAAGCCTTGAGCCGGCGCTCGCTGGGAATGCCGTCGAAGCCCGATTCGACCACCCGCAGCAAGGTGCCGCCGCCATGGGGTTCCAGTTCGAACTGCACCAGGGTGGTGGGCTCCGCCGAGTAGTCATGGGCCGGGTCAACGGGGTAGGGATGCCAGCGAAAGGAAAACAGCTCTTCGGGCAGCATCTGCTCCACCTGCACATCCCAGGTCAGGTGTTCATAACCTGGGTAAGTGACCGCCCCCCGGGTGCGTTGGCCGGGAGCGAAATGCTGGCCCTGCAGGGCCACGCCGAACCAACGACCGAAGGTCTCGGCTTCACTCAGTGCCGCCCATACCTGCGCCGGGCTGGCATGCAGCAGGATCTTGCGTTCGATGCGATCTGAAGAGTTCATGGATCACCTCCAGTGATGAGCACTAGCTCTGTACGGAAACTACCTGATCTTCGTTCGGCGGGTTTTCGTACAGACCTTAGACCTCTGTGAGTCCAGCGCAACCTTTATCTGGCCGAAGGCGCGACTGATCGTCCCCCACGAAAAATGCTACTGTCGCCAGCGCAACTGCACCTCTCTTCGCAAAGGATCTGCCATGCCCCTCTCCCTAATCGACCGCTACCGCGGCAGCCTGCTGGGCCTGGCCTGTGGCGACGCCGTCGGCACCAGCGTCGAATTCAAGCCCCGTGGCAGCTTCACGCCAGTCACCGATCTGCTGGGCGGCGGCCCCTTCAACCTCAAGCCCGGACAGTGGACCGACGACACCTCCATGGCCCTGTGCCTGGGGGAAAGCCTGTTGCGCAAGGACGGCTTCGACCCGGCCGACCAGATGGGCCGCTACCTCAATTGGTGGCAATGGGGCTATTTGAGCGCCACCGGCGAGTGCTTCGATATCGGCATGACCGTGCGCCAGGCCCTGAGCGACTTCCAGGAACACGGCCAGCCCTTCGCCGGCGCAACCGACCCGCAAACCGCCGGCAATGGTTCGTTGATGCGCCTGGCGCCCGTGGTGCTGTTTCACTACCCCGACCTGGCCCGGGTCCGTGAATTTGCCGGCGCCAGTTCCCGCACCACCCACGGCGCCGCCGAAGCCGTCGAATGCTGCCAGTTGTTCGCCGGGCTGATCGCCAAGGCCCTGGGTGGCGCCAGCAAGGTGGAACTGCAACAGCTCGATGATCAGGCTTTCAGCCAACCCAAGGTCACAGCCCTGGCACAGGGCGGCTACCTGGAGAAAAGCCGCGAGCAGATTCGCGGCAGCGGCTACTGCGTCGACTCCCTGGAGGCCGCGCTGTGGTGCTTCCAGCACACGGACAGCTACGCCGCAGCGGTGCTCGCCGCCACTAACCTGGGGGACGACGCCGACACCACTGCCGCCATCGTCGGTCAGCTAGCCGGAGCCTTTTATGGGGTCCAGGGGATACCGCCGCACTGGCTGGCCCGGCTGCACATGGGCGATGAAATCCAGGCCATGGCCGACGACCTGCTACAAGCCTCGCAACGCCACGCATCTGCCCGACCACTCAACGGCAGCTGCCTGTGCCAGGGCGTGCAATATCAGGTGCAGCGCCTGGACATGCCCATCGGCCACTGCCATTGCCAGACCTGCCGCAAAGCCCATGCCGCGGCCTTTGCCTCCACCGCCGGAGTCATGCGCGAACACTTTCGCTGGACCCGGGGCCAGGAGCTGCTGAGGGCATTCGAGTCCTCGCCGGGCAAGCTGCGGCACTTCTGCTCGGTCTGCGGCTCTCACTTGCTGGCGGAGCGGCCGGGCCAGCCCCACGTGATCCTGCGGGTGGCGACCCTGGACGATGATCCGGGGCAGACGCCACAGGTGCATATCTGGACCTCCCACGATGTGCCCTGGCTGGCCGACGAAGCGCTGGAGCGCTGGCCCGAGTGGCAACCCAGCCGCGGCTAGACTGTTTTTTCTCATTGACCGATTGCGAGACTTTCCATGCGTCCGATCCTGCTTCTGGCCCTTGCGCCGCTGCTGCTGGCTCCATTGGCCCAGGCCTATGACTGCAACAGCAGCACCCAGACCGATATGACCCTGTGCGCCAACGCCCTGAACAAGGCCGCGGACAAGGAGCTGAATACCCTTTACCAACAGATCAACCAGCGCCTGAAAGACCAGCCACACAGCAAAAAGCTGCTGGTCAGCGCCCAACGCGCCTGGCTGGCGTTCCGCGATGCCGAGTGCCGTTTTTCCACCTCGGGGGTGGAAGGTGGCAGCCTGTATCCGGTGGCCTACAGCAACTGCATCACGGCCTTGACCAAGACTCGGGTGGAAAGCTTCAAGCAATACCTGAAGTGCGAGGAAGGGGATTTGAGCTGCCCGGTGCCTAGGCAGTAGGTGCGGGCTTACCCGCAAAGCATCGGTGAGGACGCCCCACAGCGTGCGGGCCTGTTCGCCGGCCAGCCGGCTCCTACCACAGGAGCCGGCGGCGGGAGGCGCAGTCAGCGGATGAAGATCTGCGCGGTGGTGATCGCCATGTCGCCCCCGGGCAAGGTGATCTTGCCGATCTGCTGCATGCTCTGCACATCGAAGATCGCTACGTCGTTGAAGGTCCCCGACAGGTAGATCTTGGTCCCCGCCCGGTTGAACGAGATGCAGTAGTAGGAGTGTTCCAGGGTTGCGGCCTGGAGCAGCTTCTTCTGCTTGATGTCGTACTTGGCCAGGCGGTTGAGCACGCCGAACATCAGGTTCGGGTCCTTGGGCGAACGCATGCCGCTGAAGTAGATTTCGGTCAGGGGGCCGAAGTCGGTGGTCTCGGTCTTGCCGGTCGCAAGGTCGACGCTGAACAGTCCGTACAGCGGCTCGGCGGTGGCCGGGTCCTGCTGCTTGTCCTTGAACTTCGCGGCGGTGTAGAGCAGCGAGAAGTCATGCCGGTAGGTTTGCTGGTTCCACACGTAGAGCACGTCCGGAGCGCTGTAGTTGGGACGTTGCCAATGGCGGCTGGGGATCAGCACCTCGAACTTGCCGGTCTTGACGTCAACCTTGTACATGTCCGGCCCGGCCACATACAGGGTGCCGTCATCGCCGCTCTGCATGATGGTCAGCTGGCGCGGCGCGGGGAAGCTGCGCACCGGCTTGGCATTGAGCCCAGCGTCGGTGGCGTAGACATCCAGCCGCGGTTCCTTGACCTCGTAGCGATCATTGAGCAGCAAGGTCGGGTTGGCCACGGTGTACAGCTCCTTGCCGTCGTGACTGACGGTGAAGGCGAACATCGAGCGCGCCTTCTCCCCCAGGTGCTGGGTGATGCTGGCGTGGAACACCTGCTTGCAGCTGTCGAGCTCGACGCCGTAGACATCCGCGTAGTGGTTGTTCAACACGTAGGCGATCTTGCGGTCCGGCGACAGTTGCACGGTGCCGGGGCCGAAGGCGTCGGGCATCTTGCAGGTCTTGTACAGGCTGTCGCTGGCCAGATCGATGACGTGCAGGTTGTTCGGGTAATTGGTGGTCACCATGTACTCGTGACCGCTGTTGAGGGCCAGGCCTTCATCGGCCAGAACGCTGAACGAGCAGGCGCCGAGAACCGCGAGTGCGACCAGGCCGCAGGCTTTGATGCTGTGCATGCTGGAATCCTTCTTCTTGTTCATCACTTGTCTTTGGGGAAGACAGTGCCGAGGTTGCGCCAGTTGTCGTTGGAAGCCTGGGCGTCCTTGTTCCAGTCGGGGTAGGTGCTCATCATGTCGGGCACCTGGGCCGGCCACCAGCACGGGTCGGAGCAGCCATAGAGGTCGGCCTCCATCGGCTGGCACAACGACGAGACGCCACCAAAGGCGTCGATTTCCCAGCCTGGGTCGGTGGTGGAAGCGCAACCGGCCACGGAGTTCATCGCCAGCACGTCTTCGATCCGGTCCTGGGCCGCAGCCTCGGTCAGTTTCTGAGCTTTGTTATTGATTGGCTTGAGATGTTTCATGTCAGTGGGCCTTGCGCGGAGTGATGTAACTGCTGATGAACGCAGGGTTGTGCGCCATGATCCGGCTGTAGACTTCGATGCCGAAATCCACCCAGTCACGCATCAGTTCGCAATAGTGATACGTCGGGTGCGCCGGGTCGCCGTAGCGGGCGTAGCTCTCGTGGTAGCAGCCACCGGAACACAGGTTGCGGATGCGGCAGCTGTCGCAACCGGTGTGGGTCCGGTCCAGGCGCTGGGACAGAAAGTCGTTGAGTTGCACCTGCTTGACCCCGCCGTCATGCACGTTGCCGAAGGTCGGCAAGGATGAGCCGGTGAAGCGGTGGCACAGGTTCAGTTCGCCCTTGTGGTCCACCGCCAGCATCTTCAGCCCGGCACCGCAAGGCAGCGCCTTCTTGTGGCCTTCATGGATGTCGGTGATCAGCTGGTGCAGGTTGGAGAAACCGATATTGCGGTGCTCCAGGGCCGCCTCCAGGTAACGCCGCCCCAGGCGCTTCATGCTGGCGAAGACCTCGATCAACTCCTCGCTGCTGAGGTTGAAGCTGCTGATGTCGCCCGAGGTCACCGGGGCGAATCCCACCTCGGCAAACCCCAGCTCGTTGAACAAGTGGTCCCAGATGGTCTCAAGGTCGGTGACCCCGGTGGTCAGGGTCACCCGCGCCCCCACCGGGCGGCTGTTGTAGCGTTCCAGGAGCATCTGCGCCTTGCGCCGCACCACGTCATAGGTGCCCTGCCCGCCCACGGTGATGCGGTTGCGATCGTGCACGGTCTTGGGCCCGTCGATGCTCACCGACAGCCCGAAACGGTGGGCGTTGAGGTAGTCCACCACCTCTTCGGTGAGCAAGGTGGCGTTAGTGGTCATGACGAACTCGACGAACTTGCCGGCCGCGCGAAAACGCTGTTCGCAGTAGTCCACCATGGCCTCGATCAGCGGCCGGTTGCTCAGGGGCTCGCCGCCGAAGAACACCACGGTGTAGCGCTCTTCGTCCGGGGATTCCTGAAGCAGCATATCCACCGAGGCGATGGCCGTGTCCAGGCCCATCTTCTTGCCCGCCGAGGGCTTGTCCAGGTCTTCCTTGTAGCAGTAGGTGCAGCTCAGGTTGCAGCCAGTGTTGACGTTGAGCACCACGGTATTGATCGCCGTGCGCTCGACCCGCTTGACGCCGATTTCCGGGGTCAGGGGCGAGCCGTCGCTGACCAGCTCCAGGGCGATCAGCTCACGCAGGGTGTCGCTGATATCCAAGCCGTCGTAAGCGCCAGCCAGCTGTTGGATCAAGTCTTCCGGGGTACAGCCGGGCCCGCGCAGGGCATCGATGATGCTGCAGGTCAAGGCATCGCTGGCGAACAGCGAACTGCTGGGGATATGGAACAGCATGCGGTCGGCGTCCACCTGCACTTCATGCAGGTTGCGCTCCACCAGATTCAGAATTGCGCCCATTACAACCTCCTGTGCAAGCCCCGCTTTCGGGGCCTGCGGTCATTGCCTGAAAGTGTCTGTCGGTAGCGTTCGACGGCCCTCAGGGAATGGGTGGATTGTTCCAGCGTTGCACGGTGACGATCAGTTGGCCCTCGCCGGTCAGGGCCTTGCCGGCGTCATCCACGGCGGCGATCACCTTGAGGTTGCCGGCGTTGTTGGTGGACATCTTGCGCTGCGGGTTGGGTCCCGCATCGCCGGGGATGAACACCCCGCTGTCGGCCTGCATGCTGCCGGCGTACTTGACGTCTTCGTCCTTGGCCGCCTGCTCGTCGAAGGCCTCGACCTTCCATTGCGCCGGCATCACGCCGATGCGATAGGCCTTGCCGTCGGCGCCCTGGCCCCAGGCCTCGGCATCGAAACGCCCCTGGACCTTGGGCGTCGAACCGCCGCCGTCACCCACTCGCGCCACGGCGAACGCCGGCACCACCTTGACCTCGGCGATGCGGTTGTACACCGCCAGCGTGGCGCCCTTGAGGCTGCCGACACTGACTTCGCGCAGCCCCGGCTGGGCGCTGGCTGCCGCCTTGAGCTTGAGGCGAATGCGCTCCGGGCTCTGCTCCAGCACCTGCACCACCTCGACGCCCTTGCCGAAGCTCGGAGTGCCCGCAAGGCCGGCGCCCACCAGGGTCACTTCGGCCTCCTCGCCAGCCTTCAGGTAACCCGGCTGCACCGCCAGCAGCCGGCTGCTGCCCTGCTTGGCGGCGATGAAGTCCAGGCCGCGCTCGTCGTGCTCGGCCTCGAACATCCGCCCTTGCAGGGTGTTGCCCTGGGCCGCCAACACCTGGCGCATGACCACGCCGTCGACCGTGACGTTGCCGCGCCACTCATAACCGCTGTAGAGGATCGCGCTGCCCTGGCCATTGAACGGGCTGCCATCGGCGTACTGGCCCTTGACGCTGACCTTGAACTGATCGCCTGCCCCGGCACTGACGCTCATCACCCCGGCCAGTTCGCCCTTGCCCGGCAGGTGGCCGCTGAAGCTCCAGTCGCCGGCCAGTGCCGCCGCTTGCGGGCGGGCCTGTTGCCAGGCCTTCCAGGCCGGGTTGTCGAGGGGGTAACGCTGGGCCAGCAAGGGCACCATTTCCTTGAGGGCGGTGGGCAACCACTCGCGGTCCCGGGACAGGGCCTGGTACTCCAGGGACGGCCACTGGCCGAGGTGGAAGTTCACCAGGCGCTCCCATTCCTGGGCCGGACGCCGTTGCAGGGCGATGCGCGCGCCAGAGTGACAACGAGCGCACATCTGGGTGGTCTGCTCGTCGAAATGCTCGACAGTGTTCAAGCGCCGCTCCAGGGCGTAGCGCACGCCGTCGGTCTCGCTGGGGGCCAGGCCCTGGGTATCGGCGAGGTACTTGACCAGGGTGCGGCGGTCGTCATCGCTGATTTGCAGACCGTGCATGACCTGCATGCGGGCAATGCTCATCAGCCAGCCTTCCGGGGTCTTGCGCTGATGGCTGATACGGCTCAGGGCGCCCCCGGCCTCGGGGGTGTGGCAGCCCTGGCAGGTTTCCTTGAGGATGCTCTGCGCATCCCGGGCGGCGAAACTCGAAGGGGCATGCAAGGCGCTACAGGTGGCAATGGCCAGCAGGCTGGCGCTCAGCCTCAGGCGGAGTTTTCTCTTCATCAGGGTCGAACCTCCCACGGTGCTTTCTTATTTTTAGCGAGTCGTTTTTTTGGTTTCTGCCATGTCCGGCGATACCGGCCATGGAGGCAAGAGAAACGTCTGAAGCTATGCAATACACGGAGCGTGCCAGCTTACAAACCAGCGCCCGATCAATGACTTAGACAGATGCCCGGGGCGCCATCGGGCTGCTGGGTGTTACTCGACGTACAATTTCGCGACAAACGTCTCAGTCTGAGACAGGGTTTAGCGCTGTACCTGTGGTTTTCTTTGCAATTGGATCTTGCATTTATCCGGCGCCACCGCAGAATCTCCCGCGCTTTGCCCGCCCCGTGTTTCGGGGCGCTCTGCACTACCCCTCATTTACAAGGAACCTGAAGTTCATGGATAGAAGCGCCTGTGCCCGTCTCGGCTCGCTGATCCTCTCGTTGTCTGCTCTGACCCTGGTCGGATGCAAGGAAGACTCCAGTCCCAAAACCACCACCCTCGCGCCGGCCCCGGCTCCGGCGGCCATGGTCATGCCGATCTGCGCCAATGGCGAATGCGCCGTACTGGACCAGAACGGTGCGGTACTGGTCAGCGCCGACAATGACTACGACGCCGTGGTCGCCATGCCCCTGGAAAAGAGCTTCCTGTTCGCCAAGGACGGCACCTGGAACCTGGCCAGCGCCGATGGCAAGCAAATCATCAAGGCAGACTTTACCGATGACCTGCGTCTGCTGACCCCCGGCCTCTTCGGCTTCGGCCAGGACGGCAAGCTGGGGATCATCGACCAGGCCGGCCAGCAGATTCAGCCACCGCGCTTCGACGATCTGTACGTGGGCGGCAACGACGATTTCATCGTCTACGAGATCGGTGGCAAGCGCGGCATTCTCAGCGCCACCGGCCAGGTGATCACCGAAGCCGTGTTCGACAGCAGCATGGTCCGCGACGATTTCGCCAAGCGCGGCTGGTGGATGATCGCCGAGCGTGGCAGCGACAAGTGGGCGCTGAACCTCAAGACCGGCGAGCAGAAAAAGATCGACTTCGACAGCATCGACTACTTTGCCAACCAGCATCTGGTGGTCAGCACCGAACAGGGCAAGGCCCTGGCCGATGCCAAGGCCCAGTTGATCAGCGCCGCCACCTACAACTGGATGGGCGAGCCGGGTGACGGCCTGGTGGCCTTCCGCGAACAATACGACAGCCCCTGCGGCTACATGGACTTCCAGGGCAAGACCGTGATCCAGGCCCAGTTCGGCACCTGCCAGGTGTTCGGCAAACAGGGCGCGCTGGTCACCGCCAAGAACGCCGACGGCAGCTCCGGCAAGGCCGGGCTCATCGACCGCCAGGGCCAGTGGAAGGTACAACCGGTCTATGACTCGGCAGACCCAGCCGGCTTCAGCCCCCTGGGGATGTTCAAGCAGGTATCGGGGCTGAACCAGGTCGCGGTGCTGCAGAACGTGTTCAGCGCCACCTTCGGCATCTTCGATGTGGACAAGGGCGTCGAGCTGTTCAAGCCCACCTACGCCCAGATCGGTGCGATCAACGCCGACCTGTTCGTCTTCAGCACCGCCAACAGCCCGACCAAGCAGGCCACCCTGTTCGGCCAGGCCACCCAAGTGCGCACCGTGGGCCTGATGGACGCCAGCGGCAAGGTGCTGGTGGAGCCGGGCCAGTACGTCGACATCCACCTGGATGCCAGCGGCCACTACCTGCTGGCCACCGACGACACCTCGCCCCTGGCCACCTCGGCCCTGTATGACCTCAAGGGCAAGCGCCTGATCGCCAGCAAGTGGCAGGAACTGGTGGTGGACCAAGCCCGCGGCGCGATCTTCGGCTATGCCGTGGAAGGCCTGGGCGACGACCAGACCCGCAGCCTCAAGGCCCTGTATCGCCTGGACGGCACCCCGAGCTTCCAGGTCAGCCAGGTGGAATGCGGCGCCGAGCAGGTGCGTGACGGCCAGGACAAGGTGCTGTGGCCGGCCAACCCGCAGGAGCACTGCCCGCAACCGGACGAAGAAGAAGACCAGGGCGAAGGCGACAACGCTCAGGGCTGAGGCCACCGGTCACGGTTGGGATCAAGCCTGCTAGGATGCGGGCTTGATCGATTCAGCCAACCGGCCCGGATGGGGCCCGACAGGAACTGTCCCATGCTCAACGCTCTGCTTTTCGACCTCGATGGCACCCTGACCGACACCGACGCCCTGCACCTGCTGGCCCTGCAACAGTTGTTGCAGGAGGAGGACGGCCGGGTGTTCACCGAGCAAGAGTTCGCCGCCCACGTCAGTGGCCAGGCCAACGCCAACATGTGCCGCTACCTGTTCCCCGAGCGCAGCGTGGCGGAACATGAAGCCTTCGCCGAACGCAAGGAAGTGCGTTTTCGTCAATTGTCCCCCCAACTCAAACCCATGCCCGGCCTGCTGCGCCTGCTGGACTTTGCCGCCGAGCACGGCATTGGCGTGTGTGTGGTGACCAACGCCCCGCGGGCCAACGCCGAGCACATGCTCAAGGTGCTGGGCCTTGAGGAGCGTTTCCAGACGGTCCTGGTGGCCGAGGAACTGCCCCGGGCCAAGCCCGATCCCCTGCCCTACCTCAGCGGCCTGGAATGCCTGCAAGCCAGGGCCGAGCATTCCCTGGCCTTCGAGGACTCGGTGCCCGGGCTGACCGCAGCGGTCAAGGCCGGCATCTGCACCTTCGGCCTGACCACCAGTCAGCAACCACAGACCCTGCTGGATGCCGGCGCCCATCGGGTGATCCAGGACTTCGACGACCCGCAACTGTGGGCCGAGATTCATCGCCGCCTCAACCTGGCCTGAAGGACGCGCCGCCACGCAGCCGAGCGCCCATAAAGGCACTGAGCATGGATCAGGTCTTGAAAGGAATGTCGCTGGAGCGTGCAGCGGGACGGTTGGCGCAGGCCAATCAGAGCGGAAACAACAGGTGAGGAGCGATAGCTGGGAAGCAAACAGGTGGGAAACAGCAGGTGGGAAACGAGAAGCAGGAAAAAGCAGGAAGGAAAAAGTGCTCGCCCATCACTTCGGCAGTGGCACCTAAGCCGAAGTACCCCCTTTGGCTGGGCGAGCAGGGAGGAATATACGCAGGTGCTGGGGACGGTCCTATCGGACAGATCCTAAAACGCCGTGCGATCTGGACAAATGACTTTAGGCTTTTTCCTCAGCACGACCTTTTTTTCACAGGACTTTCACCTCGCCTCCCTTAGATTGATGGCTACTCCTGAACGAATCCCATTTGGCCCGCCTCTATAGCGGGCTTTTTTTTGTCCGGGCATCCAGCGGCCGGCACAACAGGGTGCCGACCGCGGGCCCGAGTCGCTCAGCGAGTCACGGGCTCCAGGACGGATTCCGAGGCTGGGGTGAACCTCAGCACTCGTTCCGGATAAAACCGCGCCGCGGCATTGATCACCGCCTGCACCGAAGCGGTGACGGTGTTGGCATGGCACCCGGCGCCAAAGCGGGAACCGGCAACCCCTGGCCACGCCGCTTCAACAATGGCCAGCGCCTGGGCATCGGCCCCTGCTGCCAGGTTGCGCTCTTCAAAACTGTCGATGCGTAGCGGCAAGCCCAGGGCGGCCGAGGTCGCGGCGACAGGTCCGTTGCCCACTCCACGCAAGCACAGCGCCGGGTTTCCGGGGATGGCGATCCGCAACTCGATGCCCTGCCCCTCGGGGGCCTCGAACAATCGGTGACCGAGATACTGCAGGCCGGCCGTTGCCTCTGTGCAAGCCAGATAGGTGCGCTGGAACACCTCCCATAAAGCGTCACTGCTCAACTCGGCATCACTGGCATCGGCCAGCTTCTGCACGATGGCGCTGAATTCGATCTGCATGCGCCGAGGCATGACGATGCCGTGGTCGCGCTGCAGCAGGAAGGCGATTCCACCTTTGCCGGACTGGCTGTTGACGCGCACGATGCTGTCGTAGGTCCGCCCCAGGTCCTGCGGATCGATGGGCAGGTAGGGCACCTCCCAGAAACCGTCGGCCGCCTGGGCGGCAAAGCCCTTGGCGATGGCGTCCTGGTGCGAGCCGGAAAAGGCGGTGAACACCAGATCGCCGACATAGGGATGGCGCGGGTGGATCGGCAGCGCCGTGCACGCCTCGGCGACCCGGGCCACCGCAGCGATATCGGAAAAATCCAGCCCGGGGCTGATGCCCTGGGTATAGAGATTCAGGGCCAGGGTCACCAGATCCAGGTTGCCACTGCGCTCGCCATTGCCGAACAGGCAACCCTCGACCCGCTGGGCCCCGGCCAGCAGCGCCTGCTCGGCGCAGGCCACGCCGGTGCCCCGATCGTTGTGCGGGTGCACCGACAACGTCACCTGATCACGGCGCTCCAGGCGCTTGTGCATCCATTCGATCTGGTCGGCAAAGACGTTGGCGGTCGCCACCTCGACGGTGGTCGGCAAGTTGATGATGATCGGGCGCCCGGGGCCGGCGTCCCAGGTGCGGATCGCGGTGTTGCACATGCGCAGCGACACCTCAAGCTCCGCCATGCAGAACGTTTCAGGGGAGTACTGCAACACCCATTCGGTTTCCGGCTGCTGGTCGGTCAACTCGCGCAACAGCCTTACATGGCGCTCCACCAGGGCCTCGACCTCGTCCACCGAAAGCCCGAACACCACCCGCCGCCAAACGGGGGCGATGGCGTTGTACAGGTGGACGATGACCCGGCGCGCGCCCTGCACACTGCGTACGGTTTCGCGGATCAGGTCCTCGCGCAGTTGGGTCATCACCATGGGCGTGACGTCGGCGGGAATCCGTTGCTGTTCCACAAGCTCACGAACCACCTCGAAATCGGTACGCGAAGCGGCGGGGAATCCCACTTCGATTTCCTTGAAGCCCAGGCGCACCAGCTCCTCGAACAGGCGCAACTTGCGCTCGCGGTTCATCGGCTCGAACAGCGCCTGGTTGCCATCGCGCAGGTCGGTGGACAGCCAGATCGGAGCCTGGGTGATGGTGCGTGACGGCCACTGGCGCGAGTCCAGGTCCACAGGGGCAAGGGCACGATATTTGGTATGGGGATGGGTGAGCATACTGACCTCGAAAGAAACATGGAGAAAGAACCATGGAGAAGGCGATGGATCTCCCCCGCTTTCAGCATGGAAAGCGCTTCGAGGCCGGAGTCTGGGGGAGATCAGCCTGGGTGCCAGCTTCCTGGCAGCACCGGCAGACCCCGGCCGTAAGGCAGGGGTAGGGCTAGTAGCAGGGTCAGCAAGCGGGGATTCATGGGCGGTGGCAACCGTCTGGAAGAAAGGAATGACTGGCAGTCTAGGGGGCTGTCACCTGAATGTACTGCGCTAAACAGCCTTTTATTGTCGCGAAATGGACATTTGAATTTATGATGGTCGCCCCATGATCCCTTCCGCTCCGGAGGCGCTGCGCTGCATGTCCGATCTGCTGGTTGTCTCGTCCATCGATAGCCTGGCGCTGCCGGTCACCAGCATCGCCGTGGATTACCCCAACGGCCATGCAATACCGGCCCACAGTCACCCTCGCTCACAACTGGCCTATGCCATCGAAGGCGTGCTGGTGATCGACACCGAATCCGGACGCTGGGTGGTACCGCCCAGTCGCGGGGTGTGGCTGCAGGCGGGCGTCGAACACCGGGTGCGGATGCGCGGCGCAGTGCGCATGCGCAGCCTGTTCATCAACGCTGATGCCATAGATGGCCTGCCCGAGCATGACTGCGTGATCGAGGTCTCGCCTTTGTTGCGCGAGCTGATCCTGGCCGCCGCCCAGGTCGGCACCCAGTATGCGCCGGACAGCCGCGACGGCCGCCTGATGCGCCTGATCCTCGATGAGATGCGCTCGCTGCCGGTGCTGCCGTTCAGCCTGCCCTGGCCCCATGAGCCGCGCATGCTGCGGGTGTGCCAGGCGCTGGCGGACGACCCGGCGGACAATCGCACCGCCGAGCAATGGAGCGACTGCCTGGCCATGAGCGCCAAGACCTTCCATCGCCAGTTCCAGCGCCACACCGGCATCACCTTTGGCCGCTGGCGCCAGCAGGCGCGCCTGCTGATGTCCCTGGAATGCCTGGCCGAGGGCATGCCGGTGGTGCAAGTGGCGCTGCAACACGGCTACGACAGCCAGAGCGCCTTCGCCGCCGCCTTCAAGCGCCAGTTCGGCACACCGCCGTCGGAGTTCTACCGCTGAAGGCTCAGGCCCGGCGCAGCAACAGGCCGGCCGCCACGCACAACAGCATGGCCAGCCCCGCCAGCAGGAAGGCATCGCTGTAGGCCAGCAGCAAGGCGTCGCGGTGCAGCACCTTGTCCATCAGGCCCAGGGCTTGCTGACGCAACGGCGCCAGCGCCGCCGAGTGCAGGGCCCTGGCGGACTCCACCGGCGCCTGGGCCAGCAGCCGCACCAGCTCCAGCAAACGCTCCTGGGTGGCCTGGGCAAACAGGTTGATGGATTCGCCAATGCGCTGGGCATGGAGCTTCTCGCGCTCCACCACGATCTGGCTGGACAGCGCGATACCAATCGCCCCACCCACGTTGCGCACCATGGAGAACAGCCCGGAGGCCGAGCCCACCTGGTCCTTTTCCAGCCCCTGGATCGCCATCACCCCCAGCGCCACCACCACCAGCGACTGGCCGATACCGCGCACCACCAGCGACGGCACGATGACGTTGACCGAGGCATCGGGGTTGAGGTGGATGTTCATCAGGCAGCCGATGCCAGTGATGGCGAAGCCGGCAATGATGATGGTGCGGGCGCTGGTCCAGCGCATCAGGCGCGGGGTGGCGAACGACATGACGAACTGGATCAGGCCATAGGGAATCATCATCAAACCGATCTGCCGGGCGTTGTAGCCGTGGATCTGGGCAAAGTAGTTGGGCACCAGGAACACCACGCCGAACACCACCGCACCGAAGGTGAATTGCATCAGGCTGGCGATGCCGAAGTTGTAGCGGCCCAAGAGGCGCAGGTTGATCAGCGGCTGCTCGCGGCGCAGTTCGATGGCCACGAAAGCCAGCAGGCCGACCGTGGCCAGGACCGCGCAGTTGAGGATGAAGCCCGAGGCGAACCAGTCATGGCGGCCGCCCTCCTCCAGCATGATCTGCAACGCCGAGAGGCCCACGGCCATGCTGGCGATCCCGCCCCAGTCGCCGTGGCGCAACGTTGCCAGGACCATGGGCTGGGGCCGCACCGACCAGCCGATGGCCGCCAGCAGCAACAGCCCCGGCGGCACTTGCAGGTAGAAGATCCAGCGCCACGAATAGGCATCGGTGAGCCAGCCGCCCAGGGACGGCCCCGCCGCCTGGGCCACGTTGTTGGCCACGGCGAACAGGGCCATGCCCATGGGGTGCCGGGCCGCCGGCAGCTCGGTGACGATCAGCTGGAACGACAAGGGAATCAGCACCCCGCCAAAGGCCCCTTGCAGCACCCGGGCGAAGATCAGGCTGTGGATATTCGGTGCCAGGGAGCAGGCAATCGAGAACAGCACGAAACCGGCGGTGCCCACCATCAGCACCCGGCGCATGGAAAACACCGAGACCAGCCAGCCGGTCATGGGAATGATGATGATCTCCGCCACCAGGTAGGCGGTGGTGATCCACGAGCCCTCCTCGAAGGTGGCGCCCAGGGAACCGCGTACGTCCGGCAATGAAGCGTTGGTCACGTGCACGTTCATCCCGGCCATGAAGCAGCCCACCACGCTGCCCAGCACCGCCACCCAGGTGCGCAGGGAAATCGCCTGCGCGCCAGCCTCGCCCGCGGTGTCCTGTACCGCCTGGGCACTAGTCATGACGGGTATCCACGCTCACCACCACCGACATTCCGGGGCGCAGTTCCGCCTGTCGCGCCTGCCCCGGATCAAGACGAATGCGCACCGGCATGCGCTGCACGATCTTGGTGAAGTTGCCGGTGGCGTTGTCCGCCGGCAGCAGGGCGAATTCGGCGCCGGAGGCCGGGGCAAAACTCTCCACCCGGCCCAGCAGCACGTGGCCGCCCAAGGCATCGACCTCGACCCGCGCCGGCTGCCCAGGGCGCATGCCGTCAACCTGGGTTTCCTTGTAGTTGGCCACCACATAGGCGTCCTCAGGCACCACCGCCAAGAGCGGCGCGCCGACTTCGACGTACTGCCCCAGACGCAGGCGGCGCTGGCCGGCGATACCGTCCACCGGGCTGCGGATCAAGGTGCGCGCCAGATCGATACGGGCCAGCTGCCGCAGGGCACTGACCCGGGCCACGCCCGCTTCGAGCTTGTCCAGTTGCGCCCGGGCGCTTTGCTGCTCGGTATCGAGCACCTGCACCTGCTGGCGCCGCGCCGCCAGCGTAGCCCGGGCCGCACCCAGCGCGGCATCGGCCTGACGCGCCAAGGCCGCAGCGTTTTCCAGTTGCTGCACGCTGCTGACCTGCTGGCTGGCCAGGTGCTGCTGGCGCCGCCCTTCCTGGCCGGCCCGTTGCGCCTCGGCCTCGGCAGCGCCGACCCGGGCCTGGGCCTCGGCGATCAGGCTCTGTTGCTGTTGCTGACGGGCCTTGAGATTGGCCAGCCGCGCCTGCCCGGCACGCTGTTCGGCCAGGGCCTCGCGCAGCGCCGCCTCGGCCTGTTCGACCCGGGCCCGATAGTCGCTGTCATCGATCCGTGCCAGCAGGTCGCCGGCCTTGAGCGGCTGGTTGTCCTGGACCTCGACCGTCGCCAGGTAACCGGCAACCCGGGGCGCAATGGTGACGATGTCCGCCCGCAGGTAAGCGTCGTCGGTCTCCACCAGGAAACGCCCGCTGAACCACCAGTTCAGGCACCAGGCCAGGATCAGCAACAACACCAGCACCAACCCGGCATAACCGAGCAAGCGACGGCGGGTGACGGCTTGCGCCGGGGAAGCGGAAACAGGGTTCTGGGTCATGGCACAGGCTCGTCGGAAGTTCGCAGGAAAAGGTTGGCCGCCGCCCGGTTCGGCGGCGGCAAGACAATAGGCGGCGCGCTGCGCCAGCCACCACCCAGGGCCTTGAACACCAGCACCTGGGTATCGATCACCGCCGCATCGGCCTGCGCCGCCGCGGCCCGGGTGCGCATGGCGCTGCGCTGGGCGTCGAGGTAATCCAGGGCGCTGGAAGCACCGGCCGCGCGGGCCAGCCCGGCCAGGTGCAAGGCCTGATGGTCGCGCTCGGCCGCCAGGTGCAGGGCCTCCTGGCGCTGCAACGCGGCCTGGTAGTCGCTCAAGGCTTGCTGCTGTTCCTTCAAGGCCGCCAGGATGCTGCGATCAAAATCCGCCAGTGCCGCGCTTTCCCGGGCGTCGGCCTGGGCGATGCGCGCGCGGGCGGCATTGAGGTTGGGCAAGCTCCAGGACAGCAGCGGCCCCAATTGCCAGACCGAAGCGTCGCGCTCGTCGAAACCCGAGGGCTGGTGCGCCGACGTGTAGACCCCAGCCCCCAGGCTGACCCGCGGATAGAGGTCGGCCCGGGCCACGCCGATGCGCGCCGTGGCCGCTGCCAGCCGGCGCTCGGCCTGGCTCACATCGGGACGCCGGCGCAGCATGGCCAGGGCATCGCTTTGGGGCATGGGCGAACCCAGGCGCGGGGCCTGGTGACAAGCCTTGGCCGCCGCCGGCGCGTCGCCCGGGGGACGCCCCAGCAGTACCGCAAGCTCAGCCAGGGCCCGCTGCCGCCCGGCCTGCAACGGCGGAAGGCTGGCCTGCACCTGGCCCACCAGGCCCTCGGCGCGCACCACATCCAGGGTTACTGCGGCGCCGGCCTGATACAGCTGGGCGCTCAGGGCCCGGCCCTGCTCCACCAGCGCCAGGGACTCGCCGGCCACCTGCAGGCGCTGGCCGTAGCTGCAAGCCTGCAACCAGGCGCGGGTGGTTTCCGCGGCCACCACCACCCGCAGGCCATCTTCGGCGGCCCGCGCCGCCTCGGCATCGGCCCGGGTAGCATCCGCCAGACCGTGCAAACGGCCGAACAGGTCAGCCTCCCACTGCACATCCAGGCCAACCCCATAGCGGCTGCCGGTGCGAATCCGCTCGCTGTCCTGCAAGGCGGCTTCCAGCTGGTCATCCGCAGTACTGCCGTAGCCGGCCCGGGCCGTCACCTGGGTGGCGGGCTGACGCAGGGTATCGGTCTCGCGCAGCAGCGCCCGGGCCTGCAGCAGGTTGGCCGCAGCCATCCGCAGATCGCGGTTCTGGCTCAGGGCCTCCTGCACCGCGGCGTTCAGATCCGGGTCACGGTAGAGCTGCCACCACTGGTCGAGCCCCTGCTCGGCGTGCATCTCCAGACCGCTCACAGGCAGGGGCACGGTGCTGCCGGGCGGCTGGTCCGGCCCCAGGGTGCAGCCGGCCAACAGGGCGCACAGGGCCCATGCAGGCCTTGGGTAAATGGGCATGGGAAGTACTCGCGGATTCAAAGCGGCTACTGTAGAAACCCTCACTGGCGACCGTCTAACGAGAACCTCCTTTCAATTATCGCGAAATGGTCAACTTTCATTCTGAGCCGCTTCGCTCCAGGCTTGCGGTAATGGGCCCAGACCGACGAACCGGTGCGTCTCTTGAATCTCACCGGGCTGTCGCAGTTTGCGAAAAGCCACCGCCGCGCCAGCCTCGGCAGCGCGCCCAAGCCCCCGCAATCCCGAGGCCACGCCGCCACGACGGAACTGGCATAGCCATTGCGAAAGCCCCTGCCTCACCTACAACAAGAGGCTTCGCCATGGCTATTGCCCCACTGCTCGCCGCTACCACGGCGTTTATCCAGCGCGCCCCGCGCATGTTGATCGGCGCCCACTGGGTCGAGGCCGCCGATGGCCAGACCATGCCCCTGCGCAACCCCGCCACCGGCGAACAGCTGTGCCTGGTGCCCCGGGCCACGGTGGACGATGTCGATCGCGCAGTGCTGGCAGCGCGCCAGGCTTTCGACGACTCGCCCTGGACCCGCACCCGTCCCCGGGAGCGGCAGAACCTGCTGTGGAAACTCGCCGACCTGATGCAGCGCGACGCCGAACTGCTGGCCCAACTGGAATGCCTGAACAACGGCAAGAGCGCGGCTGTGGCCCAGGCCATGGACGTGCAATTGTCCATCGACTTCTTGCGCTACATGGCCGGCTGGGCGACCAAGATCGAAGGCGCCAGCGTCGAGGTCTCGCTGCCGCTGATGCCCGACGATCAGTTCCACAGTTTCATCCGCCGCGAAGCGCTGGGCGTGGTCGGTGCCATCGTCGCCTGGAACTTCCCCTTGCTGCTGGCCTGCTGGAAACTCGGCCCGGCCCTGGCCACCGGTTGCACCCTGGTGCTCAAGCCGGCGGATGAAACCCCGCTCAGTGCGTTGAAACTGGCAGAACTGGTACAGGAAGCCGGCTACCCCGACGGCGTGTTCAACGTGGTCACCGGCACCGGCATCACCGCCGGCAGCGCCCTGACCCACAACCCTCTGGTGGACAAACTGACCTTCACCGGCTCCACCGCCGTGGGTAAGGAAATCGGCAAGATCGCCATGGACTCCATGACCCGGGTCACCCTGGAGCTGGGGGGCAAATCGCCGACCATCGTCATGGCCGACGCCGACCTGGGCAGTGCCGCCGCCGGGGCCGCCAGCGCGATCTTCTTCAACCAAGGCCAGGTCTGTTGCGCTGGTTCGCGGCTGTATGTGCAGCGCAAGCACTTCGACAACGTGGTGGCCGACATTGCCGGCATCGCCAATGCCATGAAGCTGGGCAACGGCCTGGACGCCAGCGTCGAGATGGGCCCGCTGATTTCCGCGCGCCAGCAGGAGCGGGTCTACCGCTACATCGAGATGGGCCGGGACAGCGGCGCCACCATTGCCTGTGGCGGCGAGCAGTTCGGCCCGGGGTATTTCGTCAAGCCGACGGTGATCGTCGATGTCGACCAGAAGCACTCGCTGGTCCAGGAAGAAATCTTCGGCCCGGTGCTGGTGGCGATTCCCTTCGACGACGAGGCCGACGCCCTGCGCATGGCCAACGACAGCCCCTATGGCCTGGGCGCAAGCATCTGGTCCAACGATCTGGCAGCGGTGCACCGGATGATTCCGAAGATCAAGTCCGGCTCGGTGTGGGTCAACTGCCACAGCGCCCTGGACCCGGCACTGCCGTTTGGCGGCTACAAGATGTCCGGGCTCGGCCGGGAAATGGGCCACGCGGCCATCGAGCATTACACCGAACTGAAATCGGTGCTGATCAAGCTCTGATCCACGGCCAGCACAGCCTCCCCCCTCCGGACGTTCAGCGTCCTCGCCAGGGGCGCCAGATTTTTTTCGACGCCCCCCGGCCTTCACTCAAAGCGCTGCTACGCTCAGCCCGGGCCCGCTCGACAGCTGGTACAAGGAGCCCGGCCCCTCTTCCTGCACCCCTCATACCACCGCACCGCCGAGGAACGCATCATGGGATCGAATGGAAATGATCACGACCACATCCAGTGTGGATGCCACAACCCGATCTGGGAGGCCTTGAAGCACAGCCTGAACCCCACCGGCCATCTGACGGGCCAGCTTGCCAACGCCCATGGCCCGGGTCTTGAGACGGGTGGCGAATCCATCGTCTTCACCCATGGCCACATCTATCCGCTACGCAACGGCAACATGGACGAGCGGGTCGAGGCACTGGGCATCCACGCCGGCGATGTGGTCGCCTCAGGCACCCTGGCCGACGTCGAATCCCGCCTGCGAGCCCTGGGCATCGCCTACAGGGTCCAGTCGCTGGAAGGCAGGACCCTGCTTCCGGGCCTGGTGGAGCCCCACGCGCACATCGTGCAGAGCTGCGCCATGGAAGACTGGATACCGGTGGGCGCGTTCGATCAAGAGCGACAACGCCTGCGAGAAACCTATGATTGGAACTGGTTGGTCGAGACCCTGCGCAGTGCCCCGGTCAAAGACCCTTCGTCATGGATTCTCGGGCGCATGGTCGATCCGGCCTTGATGCCGTTCAAGAAGGTGGAAGGTGGCCTGAACCAACTCATAACCCTGGGCTGTGGCTTCGATGAAGAGATCGGTAACCTGGACAGCATCGACGCCGAACGCCCGATCCTGCTGATCAGTGCGTCGATGCACACCGCCTACATGAACAGTGCGGCGAGCGAAGCGGTCTTTCGCAAGACCGGCGTCAAAGCCAACAAAGGCCTGTTGCAGGAGCGTGAAATCCTCCACGCCATTCGCTCCATTCCGGTCCAGCAGCAGTTGCAGATGCTGAAGATCTTCAAACACCTCGAAGACTACTTCAACACCGCCACGCAACGCGGAATTACCCTGCTGTACGACGCCATGATGGACCCCATCTCAAGACTGGTGCTGGACGCCTACTTCCTGACTCATCCCAGGAATCTGCGGATCGGTTACGCCGCCGCCTGCGACGGCTCCGCCAAAAGCCTGCAAAGCCTGCCACCCTATCGACCCGCCACCCGCGAAGAAGCCAAACGCATCTACCAGGGCTCGGTGAAGCTGGTATCAGACGGCTCCAACCAGGGCCTGACCGGCTACCAGAGCGTGGACTATTGCTGTGAAACCACCCCCCGCCGGGGCAATTTCAATGTCTGCGACGAGCAGCAGCCAGACCCGCAAACCCTCCCCGTGGCCTACCAGACCCTGGTCAGCAAAGCGGTCGAGACCGGCTGGCCCCTGATGATTCATGCCAACGGCGACCGAGCCATCGACTTCACCCTGCAAGCCTACGCAGGGGCCTTCAAGGACGGCAACGGCCTGGAAAAGCGCCATCGCATCGAACACTGCTCGCTGCTGAACGCGGACAGTCTTGAGCGCATGAACCAGCTGGGGCTGTCACCGAGCTTCCTGATCGGGCATGTCGGTTACTGGGGCTACTCCTTCCAACAGGCGATTTTCGAGCAGCGGGCCGAGACCATGCTCGACCTGTGCAAATCGGCCCTCAAGCACAATCTGCGCATTTCCCTGCACAGCGACTGCACGGTCACCCCACTGGGCCCGCTGCGCTCCATGGAGCAGGCCGTGACCCGCAAGATGGAGGGCATCCGTAGCGCACAATCGCCGTATCCGGTCCTGCAGAACCCTGAAGACTACCCGGTGCTCAACGCTGGCGAATGCCTGACTCGCCAAGAGGCGCTGAAAGCCATCACCTACGATGCCGCCTGGCAATGCCACGCCGAGCGCTGGATGGGGTCCTTGCAGGACCACAACTTCGCCGACCTGGTGATTCTCGAACAGGACCCGCTCGACGAAAACATCCCGGCTACCGGCATCAGGGACATCCAGGTCTACCAGACCTGGAAAGGCGGCCAGCGGGTGTACCAGCGCTAACTGAACCTACCCTCAGGGCAGTGAACCTGAGCCCGCTCGCTTGTGCACGGCGGGTTCAGGGTCGATAGCCCTGGGCCAGCAACCAGCCCCGCACCACCCGCCCCTGCTCCGGGCTCAGCTCCGCCAGGGCCTGGCTCGGGGGCTGGTGCTGCAAGCGGCGCAACAACGGCGCCAGCTCCACGCCCTGCACATGCCAGATACCCAGGGGCTGGTCCGGGGTGATCACCACTTCGGCCTCATCCACCAGGCCATCGCGCAGTACCGGGGCGTGCTCGATACGCAAGGCTGCAAAGTCCACGGCCGCGTGTGCCGGCTGCTGGTCCGGCCAGTGCCGGCGGGCCTGCCAGAACGGTTGCTCGGGCCAGCGCTGCTCGTCGGCGTAGAAATCCCGGCCGATGCGGGCAAACCGCAGGAACAGCTGCTCCACCCGTTGTTGATGAAAGCGCCCGGCCAGGGCTCTGCGCTCCGGACGCTGCAACAGGGTATTGATCACCGCCGGCGCCTGCAGCGCCGAGGACAGGGACTGGAAGATGCCATTGCCAGACAGCGGGTCCACCGCCATGGCCGCATCCCCGACCCGCAGCCAGTGAGCGCCGCACACCTGGGGGCAGAGAATCGCCGTGCTGCTACGGGCGTGCAGCTGCAGATCCTGTTCGGCACCCCCGGCAAAAAAATCCGCGGCCAGGGCTGACGCCTGACGGCGCTGACGGCAGTACTCCAGCAACTGCGCCTTGCCCGGCAGTGCGGCGCTGGCCACATCCAGGGTCAGTTGCCAGTAGCACTGGCCGTCGCTGCGCCGGGCCATCCAGGCCCAGCCGTCCTCCAGGCTGTGCACGGCACTGGCGGCAGTGCCAGACGGCCCTTGCCAGCGGTTGAGCAAGCTGAGGGTTTCCGGGCCACGCCGGCCATTCCCGACGCCCTGCTGCAGTGCCTTGTCCAATGCAGGCGCCTGACGCCCGCGGGCTTCGACCAGGAACTCGCCGAGCTGCTCCTCGTGCCCCTGCACCTGCACCCGGTGCCCGAGCGCCGTGGACTGCACACCCAGCACGCGGCCGTGGATCAGCGTCACCCCGGCCTGATGCAGGGCATCGCGCAGGCCACGGTCGAAGGTCGGGCGATCCAGCAGGTATTCGATGTTCTGCGCATGCTGCGCGCCGTTCCACGCCACTTGCCGCTGGGAAGGGTGCAGGGCCTGGGCCAGTGCCGACTCCAGACCGGCGCCGCGCAAGGCTTCCAGCACCCGCAGCGAGACCCCCTCCAGCGCCGGAAAACGCCGCCAGTCGCTGATCAGGGTCACCGGGTAACCGAGGCGCCGCAGCCCCAGGGCCACCGCCGCGCCGGCCGGCCCCGCCCCCAGGATCAGGATCGATTGCATGGCACGCTCCGGCGCTCGGGCCCCTGGTAGGCGGCCTGCTCCTGCAGCCACTGGCGCACCTGCAGATTGCTCGCGCCGGGCTGGGTATTGAGGTAGGCGGCGATATGCCCGCTCAAGGCAGCACAGCCCAGGCTGGCGCCGGACGGCCCCGGGCGGCCGGCGCGCACGCAGGCGGCGAAATCGGCCTGGGCCGTGTTCAGCCAGGACCACTGCTGCGCACTGCAACGCGCATCGCCGGTGACCCGCAACACGCCGGGATAGCGGGCCGGGAATACCGGCTCGCCCTGGGCCGGGCTGGACGCACAGAGCAGCACGCCGCGTGCCACGGCCTCGGCGCAGGCGGCGCGCAGTGAATCGCGATCCTGGCGCAGCCCGAGACTGAGGTTGATCAGGCGCACATCCTGCTCCAGCAGCCAATACAGGGCGGCACTGACTTGCGCGGCGCTGGTCACCCCGCGCTGATCGAACACCTGGGCCAGATACAGCTGGGCATCGGGCGCGCGCTGCTCGATGGCCTCGATGATCGCGCTGCCATGGCCAAGGGTATCCTGCTGCAACTCGCCCTCGCCCATGCCTTGCGCCAGCAGAAAGAAACGCCGGCCGGCCGCCACCCGTTGATGGGGGGCATGGCCGCTGTCGATCACGCCGATGCGCAGCTCAGGCTTCATGGGCCACCGCCACGCTGTGCAATACCCCGTCCAGCAACTCGAAGCGCAGGTCAGCGTCGGCCAGGGTCGAAGGCCGGTGGCTGATCAGGATGCGCGTGCGCCCGGCGAACAGGCGGTCGATGGCTTCGATCACCTCGCGCTCGGTGGCTTCGTCCACCGCCGAAGTGGCTTCGTCCAGTACCAGGATCATCGGGTCCTGGAGCAATGCACGGGCGATGGCGATGCGTTGTTTCTGCCCGCCGGACAGCTGCTGGCCACGCTCGCCCAGGGGGCTGTCCAGGCCCTCGGGCAGGGACTCGATCAGCCCCTGCAATTGCGCCAGCCGCGCCACTTCGGCCACGGCTTCGCGGCTGGCAGCGGGCACGCTGTAGGCCAGGTTGTCCGCCAGGCTGCCGCGAAACAGCACGATGTCCTGGCTGACCACCGCCACTTGGCGGCGCAGTTGCGCCAGGTCCAGTTGACGCAGGTCGATGCCCCCCAGCAGCACCTGCCCGGACTGGGGGTCATGGTGACGCTGCAAGAGGTCGATCAAGGTGCTTTTCCCGGCCCCCGAAGTGCCGCTCAGGGCCACCTTGAGGCCATAGGGAATCCGCGCTTCGATGCCCTTGAGGGTCGAGCCGCGCCCCGGATGACTGAAGTGCACATCCTTGAAGTGCAGCTCGCCATTGTCCGGCACCGGCAACGGCGCGGTGGGGGCGCTGATGCCCGGCTCCTCACCGCGCAGTTCCATGACCCGGCCCAGGCTCACGGTCATGCGCTGGATCGCCACATACAGTCCCAGCAGGCTCTGCACCGGTCCCACCGCCATGCCCAGGTAGGTGGAGAAGGCAATCAGCGCCCCCAGTTGCCAGGTGCCCTGCACCACCCAGTAACCGCCAATCAGGAAGGCGCAGGCCCGGGACAATGAGGTCAGGGTGCCGGGCACCGCCTGGGTGAAGAACTCGGTGACCTGCAGCTTGAGCAACTGGTTCATGTAGCCCTGGCCGAGGCGGTCCAGGCGCTGAGCCTCTCGTTGCTGCTGGCCGGCGCTCTGGATGAATTTCATCACTGGCAGGGTTTCCACCATGAACGAGGACATGTCCGCGGAACGCTCACGCAACTGGCGTACATCGCGCTCCACCTTGCGCCGCATCCAGCGCAGCCAGAGCACGTCCAGGGGAATCAACACCAGGGCCAGCAGCGAGAGTTGCCAGGACAGGGTCAGGAGCATCGCCAGGGCGACGACAAGACCGATCACGCTGGACACTGCGGAAAACAATGAGTCGACGGCAAAGCGCTGGATCTCCGCCACATCGCCGTCCAGGCGCGACATCAGGTCGCCGATTCGCCGCTGCCCGTAGAAGTTCGGCGACAACCGTTGCAGATGGCGATAGAGGTCGTCGCGCAGGGCGAACAGGATGCGTCCGGACAGGCGCGTATGCAGGTAGCGATTGACCCCGGACAGCAGCGTGCCCAGCAGACCGGCAAGGATCATCAAGCCGGCGATCAGCACCAGTTTGGAGAAGTCCCGGGCCAGCAGGCCGTCGTCGATCAGCAGCTTGGTCAGCCAGGGTTGCACCAGCACCAGCAACGAGGCGCACACCGACAGCCCCAGCAGGCCGCCGATGGCCAGCCGATGGGGCCGCACGAAACTGTAGAGCCAGCCCAGGGCGGCACTCAGGGCCTGGGGGTCGCGGCTGTCCACCAGCCGGGTGATCAGGCGCCGCATCAGGCGCGCAACTGCTTGAGCTTGCGGTACAGGGTCGCGCGGCTGATGCCCAGGGCGTCCGCAGCCGCCGAGACATTGCCCTGATGGTTGTCCAGGGCACTGCGGATCAGCTCCAGCTCGTTCTCGCGGATGCTCCCGGTCTGCGGCCGCTCGCTGGCCTGCAGATCGTCGAGCATGCTGTCGGGCAGATGTTCCAGGCCGATGTGGCACTCGCCTTCTTCGCGCAGGGCCAGGGCGGTGCGCAGGACCATCTCCAGCTGGCGGATATTGCCCGGCCAGTGGTAGTCCGTCAGCAGCCGGCGCAGTTCGTCGCTGAGGCTCACGTCGGCGCCGCCGAGCCTGGCCAGCAGGCTGTCCACCAGCGGCTGCAGGTCTTCGCGTTCACGCAGGGCCGGCAGCAGCACGCTGATGCCGTTGACCCGGTAGAACAGGTCTTCGCGAAAGGCCTGCTCTTGCACCTGCTGCTTGAGGTCGCGGTGGGTGGCACAGATCAGGGCAATGTCGATGTCCTGCTCCTCACCGGCTCCCAGGGGCGCTACCTTGCGGTCTTGCAGCACTCGCAGCAGGCGGGCTTGCAGGGCCAGGGGCATGTCGCCGATCTCATCGAGGAACAAGGTGCCACCGTGGGCCTGTTGCAGGCGTCCGATCATGCCGCCGCGGCGCGAGCCGGTGAAGGCGCCTTCGCGGTAACCGAACAGCTCCGACTCGATCAGGCCTTCGGGAATCGCCGCGCAGTTGACCGCGACAAAGGGTTTCTCGGCACGACTGCCCGCACGATGCAGGGCCCGGGCCAGGACTTCCTTGCCGGTGCCGGTTTCTCCCAGCAACAGCACTGGCAAGCCGTTGGCCAAGCCCTGGCGGGCCATGCGCAGGGTGCGGGCGTAGCGGCTGTTGCCCCCGGCCAGGGCTTCCAGGTCCTGAGGCATGGGCGTGGCTTTCGGTGTGCTGCGGGGCGTGCGGTGCAGGTTCAGAGACGGTTGAGGCGCCCGCAGGGCCTTGTAGAACAGCTCGCCCTTGGCGGTCTGCAGGCTGCCCACGGCGCCTTGCTGCAGGCGGGCCAGCAGTTGCAGGCCGTCGAGCCCGAGGAACTCTTCGCAACGCCGCCCCACCAGGGCCGCGCGCGGTGTGTTGAGCAACTGGCAGGCCTGGCTGCTGACCGCAAGAATCTGCCCGCCCAGGCTCAGGGCCAGCAGGCCTTGCCAGGGCGATTCGAGGTATTGCCGACGACTGTGGAAGGCCAGGACGATCTGCTCCGGGTAGGACGCGTGGAACACTCGCGCCTCGATCTGGCTGACCGCCATGGACAACAGCGCGGTGCTGTCCTGAACGCGGCCCAGGGGGCCTTCGCGGGTCAGGTCAAGAACGCCGAGGATCTCGCCCTGGGGGCATTGGATGGGCACCGATGTGCAGGAGAAATGGCTGAGGCGATCCAGGTAGTGTTCGCCGCAATCGATCAGGGTCGGCCGGGCTTCCACCAGGGCCGTGCCCAGGGCGTTGGTGCCACGGGTGGCCTCGCTCCAGCAGGCGCCGAGGGTGATGTCCTGCACGCCGCTGTCCTTGAGCCGGTCGGCCCGGCCTTCGATGGCCAGGATGGTGGCGTCGGCGTTAGCGAGTATGATCAGGCCATCCTGGCCCTGATGCTGGGTCAGGTAGTCGATGGCCGGGGTTGCCGCGTCCAGCAACAGACGATTGCTGGCCAGCAGCACCTCGAGGCTGGCGCTGGATTCCAGGGTCAGTTGATGCTGACTGCCAAAGTGCACG
The DNA here is from genome assembly GCF_026016285.1 of Pseudomonas sp. B21-059. Taxonomy (NCBI): domain Bacteria; kingdom Pseudomonadati; phylum Pseudomonadota; class Gammaproteobacteria; order Pseudomonadales; family Pseudomonadaceae; genus Pseudomonas; species Pseudomonas sp. B21-059. The sequence goes on from NZ_CP087201.1 coordinate 4,671,767, forward strand.
CCATGGCTGAGGCTGCGCCGCCATGAGGCATCGATTTCCGCACGCAAGACCCCATCGGGGATCTCGCCTTCCAGGTGCAGCCGCTCCCGGGCCAGCCGGGCTTCGTGTTGCTGCTCACCCTTTGTTGTTTTTATAAGAGTCATCAAGCGCTCCGAATCGGTCCGCCCGCTGTACCCGCTCCACTCCCTTGGATTGCGCGAGGCACGCAAGCCGTGGTCAATGTCTACACCGGGTTCAGAGGGCAGTAAAGGGGCTTTGTCCGGATCATCGGGCAGCCCTGCATTGCTTACCCTGTCATTCGAGATCAAGCAAAACCTGCGCCAGTGGAACGGGCGCCCGAGCATGTTGACGTTAACGTAAAGCAAATGGCAAGTACCCCACGCCTCCTCCCAGCCCCTGCTGCAGGAGCTGGCTTGCCAGCGAAAAGGGCATTGAGCGGAACACCGCCCGGCTGGTCCTAAAGGGCCCAGGCGGCGCTGTCGGCAAAGAAGGCGCGGGCGTTGTCTTCCAGGCTGTCCAGGTGGTAACCCCCTTCCTGGACAATCAGGCACGGCAGGCCAAGGCTGCGGATGCGCTGGCCAAGGATGGCGAAGCCGTCTCGGGTCACCGCGACCTTGCTTTGCGGATCGAGCTCGTAGATGTCGAAGCCCAGGGACAGCACCAGCACCTCGGCGCCGAATGCCTTCACCGCAGCCAGGGCCTGTTCCAGGCGGGCGAGGAAATCCGCTTCGCTGGCGCCATGCGCCATCGGCAGGTTGAGGTTATAGCCCTCCCCCGCGCCACTGCCACGCTCCTCGGTGAAGCCGGCCACCCCCGGGTAGAAGTTGGTCGGGTCGCCATGCACCGAGACATACAGGACGTCGGCACGTTCGTAGAAGATTTCCTGAATGCCCTGGCCGTGGTGCATGTCGGTATCGAGCACAGCCACCCGGGCAAACCGCTCCCGCAGTACCTGGGCGGCAATCGCCGCGTTGTTCAGGTAGCAGAAACCGCCAGCGGCTTCGGCCCGGGCATGGTGCCCCGGCGGGCGGCACAGAGCGTAGGCGGCCGGCTCGCCATCCAGCAGGGCACGGGCCCCGGCAATGGCACTCTGGGCCGACCAGTAGGCCGAGCGCCAGGTCTGCTCGCCCACCGGGCAACTGCCGTCCGCCAGGTAACGTGCTGCCTGGGCAAGGATGCCGCGCAGGGCATTGGGCTCGCGAACGAAGATGTTGGACATGACTTCATCGCCCCAATCCTCGGGGATTTCCTTCCAGCGTCGATGGGCCTCTTCAAGGAATGCCAGGTACGGCGCGCCGTGCACTGCCAGCAGCGGTTGCAGGCCGGCGTCCTCGGGTTGCCTGACCTCGAAGCCCAGGGAGTGCGCGGCCTGCACCAGGCGCCGGGCACGCTCGGGAACTTCCTGGGGCGTGCGCATCTGGCCGCGGGAATAGTAGCTGCGGGGATGGTGAAGCAATTGTTCAGGGTGGAAAAAACTGCGCATCAAGGTCTCCTCAGGCCACCCGGCCGGCACGGGCCAGCACGGCGTTAAGCAATACATCGGCGCCCTGGCACACGTCCTCGGGCAACACATCTTCGGCTTCGTTATGACTCAAGCCTCCGACACAGGGAATGAACACCATGGCGGTGGGGCAATAGCGCGCCAGCAGGATGGCATCGTGGCCCGCGCCGCTGACGATGGACTGCTGAGGATAGCCAAGCCCATCCACCGCCTGCTGCACCGCCGCCACGCACTCGGCATCAAAGGGCGTGGCCGGGCTGAGCCAATGGCGGTCGATGCGGACCTTGAGCCCGCGCTCCCGAGCAATGCGCTCCAGGCGTTCCTCAACCTGCTGCTCCATGGCGGCGATCTGTTGATCATGGTGGTGGCGCAGGTCGACGGTGAAGGTCAGCCGCCCGGGAATGGTATTGCGCGATGACTTGGCAACGCTCAGCTCACCGACAGTGGTCAGGCCTTGCGGGGCAAAATCCGCTGCCACCTGCTCCACGGCGAGGATCATCTGCGCGGCGCCATACAGGGCATCCTTGCGCAGTGGCATCGGCGTAGTGCCAGCGTGGGCGGCCATGCCTTCAACCTGAACGTCGAGCCAGCGGATCGCCTGACCGCCACTGACCACGCCGATGCTCTTGGCGTTGTCTTCAAGGATCGGGCCCTGTTCGATATGGGCTTCGAAATAGGCATCCACTGCCCCGCCCAAAGGCCGATTGCCGGCGTAACCGGTGCGTTGCAGGGCCTCGGCGACGCTGATGCCATCGGCGTCGCGCACCGCCAGGGCGGCGTCCAGGGACATGATCCCGGTGAACACCGCCGAGCCGAACATCGCCGGGGTGAAACGCGCGCCTTCCTCGTTGGTCCACACCACCACCTCCAGAGGCTTGCGAGTCTGGACTCCGAGATCATTGAGCGTGCGCAGCACTTCCAAGCCGGCCAGCACGCCGTAGACACCGTCGAAACGCCCGCCCTCGGGCTGGGTGTCGAGGTGGCTGCCCATCATCACTGGGGCTGCGTGCGGGTCACTGCCGGGACGCCGGGCAAACAGGTTGCCGATGGGGTCGACGCTCAGGGTCATGCCAGCTTCTGTACACCAGTGGGCGAAGAGTTCGCGTCCGGCCCGGTCCTCATCGCTCAGGGCCAGACGGCAGCTACCGCCGCGAGCGGTGGCGCCGATTTCGGCCATGGCCATCAGGCTCGCCCAGAGGCGTTGGCCATTGATTTTCAACATCGATCGTGTCTCCGGACAATCAAGCGTGGGACGCCATTTCCAGGCGATGGGCGTGGGCGTGACGGCGCGACAGGGCCAGCACGCAGATCAGCGATACTGCAGCGATCAGGCTGTAGAACAGCGCCATCGGCCACCATTGGCCGATGAACCTGTGGGCCAGCCAGGTGCCGATCAGCGGGGTCAGGCCACCGGCCAGGGCACCGCAGACTTGATAGGCCAGGGAGATCGCGGTGTAGCGCACCCGCGTCTCGAACATGCCGCTGACGTAACCGGCGATCACCGCGTAGAAGGAGGCCATGCACACCACTGCCAGGGCGATGCCGAGGATCATCAGCGGCGCTTGGCCTGAACTCACCAACACGAACATCGGATAGGGCGAGGCCATGGCCAGTACTGACACCAGGCATAAAAAGCGCGTGGCGCCGATTTTCTCGGCGGTCCAGGCCGCCAGGGGCTGGATGCAGAACTGGATGATCGCCACCACGAACAGGCATTCGAGAATCAGCGAACGGGGAATCTCCAGTTGCTGGGTGGTGTAGGCAATCATGAAGGTGTTGGTGAAATACACCCCGGCGATCCCCAGGGTATTGGCGCCGATGCACAGCAGCAGCGGAAGCCAGGCCGTGCGCAGCACTTGCATCACAGGTGCCTGTTCCTTGCGCAGCGATTTGGCCGCCTGCTCGCGGCTGGCGAGAAACTCCGGCGACTCGTTGACCCCCAGGCGAATCGCCAGGCCTACCAGCAGCAACAACGCGCTGGCGAGGAACGGCAGGCGCCAGCCCCAGCTCATCAACGCGTCCTCGGGCAGGCGGGTCACGGCGCTGAAGGCCAGTAGCGAGAGAATCAAACCCGCCGGGCTGCCCAATTGGGCGAAGGAGGCGAAGAAGTTGCGCCGGCCCTTGGGCGCATGTTCGCCGGCCATCAGCACCGCTCCGCCCCACTCGCCTCCCACGGCAATGCCCTGGACGATGCGCAGCAGGATCAGCAGCACCGGGGCCAGGGCGCCGATCTGTGCATAAGTCGGCAACAGGCCGATGCACACGGTGACCACGCCCATCATCAGCAAGGTGATGACCAGGGATTTCTTGCGGCCGATACGGTCGCCGATATGGCCGAAGATGATGCCCCCCAGGGGCCGGGCGAAGAAGCCCACAGCGAAGGTCCCGAACGCGGCCATGGTGCTGAACAGTTTGTCGTCGGAGGGGAAGAACAAGGCACCGAACACCAGCGCCGCAGCGGTGGCGTAGATGTAGAAGTCGTACCACTCGATCATGGTGCCGATAAAGGCGGCGGCCGCGGCCCGGCGTGGCTGCGGCGAAGCGGAAGGCTTCATGGTTGGCTCCTTTGGTTATTTTTGTGGCAGGAGAAAGGGTCAAGCGCAGGGGCTTCTGTGGGCGCCTGTCTGGGAGGGATTTATCCGTTTCGCCAGATAATTAGTCAATTTTCTATTGGTTATCTCGATTATTATCCTGGCTTATTATTCGCCTAGATCCCGATCCAGAGCCCTGCCATGTCCGACCGCGATGCCCGACGCCTGCTCAATGACCGCCTCGACTGGAACCTGCTGCGCACCTTCCGGGTGATCGGCCAGGAACTGAGCATCAGTCGCGCAGCGGCGCGCCTGCACCTGACCCAACCGGCAGTGAGCCAAGCCCTCAAGCGCCTGGAAGAACAGCTGGGACGGCAGTTGATCGCCCGACGCGGGCCGCGTTTTGCCCTGACCGAAGTGGGCGAACAGATCTTTGCCCTGGCCGGGGAAATCTACGGCCAGATGTCCCAGGTCAGCAGCGTGCTGGAGCAGCCCGCCGACGAGGTGATCGGCAAGGTGCGGCTGTTGATCATCAGCCGGATCTTCAATGAGCGTTTCGATGACTTTCTGGCCGACTTCCATCGCCAGCATCCGCGCGTCGACCTGGAGGTCGAGGTGATGCGCAGTTCGGATATCGTCAGTGCCCTGCAGGAGAAGACCGCGACCCTGGGCCTGAGCCTTAATCGGCGGCCACAGCCACGCCTGGAACAACGGCTGTTCCTGCGGCAGCGCTACGCATTTTTTTGCGGCAAGCATCATCCATTGTTCGGGCGCCAGGACGTGGCCGAGGGCGACCTGCAGCGGGAGAATTTCGTCAGTTTCACCAGCGACCAGATCGGCGGCATGCTCTCGCCACTGACCATCTTCCGTGACCAGCAAGGCTTCAGCGGGCGCATCGTCGCCTCCTCGCCAAGCCTGGAGGAAGTACGGCGCCTGGTGATTGCCGGGTTTGGCATCGGCTGCCTGCCAGAGCATGTGGTGGCCGCCGATGTCGACGCCGGGCTGCTGTGGCGCCTGCCGCCCCACGACGGCATCGCCGATGTCGACATCCATCTGCTGTGGAACCGTGAACAACGCATGAGCCGTGCCGAGGTGCTGTTCCTGGAGCTGCTGCAGGAACGCCTCACCGCTCAGTGACGCAAGGGACGCTCGGGCGGACTCACAAGATGCCGGGCAGCCCGGTGTTGCAACGACTCAGACGTGGGGATCGCCAGGGGCCTTGGCGGGTGTAGCGTATTGCGGCTTGAGGTGGCCGTTCTGGTCCAGCAGCCAGGCGTCCATGATCTGTCGCACCACGGGCCCTGCGACCCGGCCGCCGGCCTCACCGTTCTCGATCATGACCGCGATCACGATCTGTGGGTGCTCGGCGGGGGCAAAGCCGACGAACAGGGCGTTGTCGCGGTTGCGCTCGCGGGTCTTGAGGCGGTCATAGCGTTCGCCCTGCTTGATCGCCACCACCTGGGCGGTGCCGCTCTTGCCGGCGATACGGTACTGCGCACCGGCGGCGGCAGCGCGGGCGATGCCCCGCGGGTCGTGCATCACCATCTGCATACCGTGGCTGACCTGATCCCAGTCATGGGGATTTTTCAGCAGGATGTTGGGCATCGGGTGCTCATCCACCGGAGCTACGCCATCGATGGTCTTGGCCAGGTGCGGGCGGTTCCACACGCCCTTGTTGGCGATCAGCGCTGTGGCCTGTGCCAATTGCAGCGGCGTGACCTGCATGTAGCCCTGACCAATGCCGAGGATCACGGTTTCCCCCGGGAACCAGGGCTGGCGGCGGGTGGCGCGCTTCCAGGCTTGGGATGGCATCAATCCTGGGGATTCCTCGAACATGTCCAGGGAGACTTTCTCACCCAGGCCGAACATCGCCATGTAGTCGTGCAGGCGGTCGATGCCGAGCTTGTGGGCCAGATCGTAGAAGTAGGTGTCGTTGGAGCGCATGATCGCTGCGTCCATATCCACCCAACCATCGCCGCTGTGGTTCCAGTTGCGGTATTTGTGATCGAAGTCCGGCAATTGGTAGTAACCGGGATCGAAGACTCGGGTCGAGGCGGTCACCACGCCGGTGTCGAGGCCGGCAATCGCCACCTCCGGCTTGATGGTGGAGCCCGGTGCGTAGAGGCCGCGCAGCACCCGGTTGAACAGCGGGCGATCGATGGAGTCGTGCAGTGCCGCGTATTCCTTGAAGCTGATGCCGGTGACGAACAGGTTGGGATCAAAGCTTGGCTTGCTGACCATGGCCAATACTTCGCCCGTGGCAGGGTCGAGGGCCACCACTGAGCCGCGACGGTCCCCCAGGGCCTCTTCGGCAGCTTCCTGGAGCTTGATATCCAGGCTCAGGACGATGTTCTTCCCGGGGATAGGATCTGTGTGTTTGAGCACGCGCATGACCCGCCCCTGGGCGTTGGTCTCGACCTCTTCATAGCCGACGTGACCGTGCAACTCGGACTCGTAGAATTTCTCGACGCCCGTCTTGCCAATGGATTGGGTGCCACGGTATTCCACCGAGTCCAGGGTCTTGGTTTCTTTCTCGTTGATCCGCCCAACGTAGCCAATGGAGTGGGCAAAGTGGGCGCCCATGGGGTAATGGCGGACGAACTGGGCTTGCACATCCAGTCCTGGCAGGCGGTACTCGTTGACCGCAAGGACGGCGATTTGCTCTTCGGTGAGCTCGTAGAACAGGGTCACGGGGACGAAGGGGTGGCGGGCCTGCTTCATTTCCTTGTCGAACAGGGTTCGATCCTCTGGCGGCAGGTGCAGCAGGTCGATCACCGTGTCCAACTCGCCTTTGAGATCGGTGGTGCGTTCGCGGGTGATGGTCAGGTTGAAGCTGGGGCGGTTGTCCGCCAGGACCACGCCATTGCGGTCATAGATCAGCCCTCGGGTCGGGGTGATCGGCAGCACGTGGACACGGTTGTTTTCCGAGACGGTGGAGTGATAGTCGAACTCCACCACCTGGAGGAAGTACATACGCCCTACCAAGGCGCAAGTAATGGCCACCACCAACATAGCGCAGGCGAGCAGGCGCTTGTTGACCAGGCGGTTCTCTTTTTCGTGGTCCTTGATCGGAATCGCTTCGGGCATTGCTACAACTTCTCGTTGAATAGAGGTCGACGCTGATCCGTGCGGGTGAACTCAAGTCCTTAAAAAGAGCTGCACCATAGCAAAAACCACTCACTGTTTTTGAGGGGATTTCCATCACGAGTGATCAATGGTGCTGACCCTCACTGCGGTTGTGGGGCTATGCGTGGGCAATGTCCTTTCTGGTCGCTGTAGGACTTGGCTTTTTCTCCGCGCAAAAACAAAACCCCAATTGCTTTCGCAATTGGGGTTTCGGAATTTAATCTTGACGATGACCTACTCTCACATGGGGAAACCCCACACTACCATCGGCGATGCATCGTTTCACTTCTGAGTTCGGGATGGGATCAGGTGGTTCCAACGCTCTATGGTCGTCAAGAAATTCGGTAGCCAGTCCGTTGCTGATGCAACGTGCCAGCGAATGGGTATGTAATAGATTTGTGTGTTGTGCAAACTTTCGGTTTGTAGCGTCTTCACACACCGCAATCGTCTCTTCGAGTTACGCAAATTGCTTGGGTGTTATATGGTCAAGCCTCACGGGCAATTAGTATTGGTTAGCTCAACGCCTCACAGCGCTTACACACCCAACCTATCAACGTCGTAGTCTTCGACGGCCCTTTAGGGGATTCAAGATCCCAGTGAGATCTCATCTTGAGGCAAGTTTCCCGCTTAGATGCTTTCAGCGGTTATCTTTTCCGAACATAGCTACCCGGCAATGCCACTGGCGTGACAACCGGAACACCAGAGGTTCGTCCACTCCGGTCCTCTCGTACTAGGAGCAGCCCCTCTCAAATCTCAAACGTCCACGGCAGATAGGGACCGAACTGTCTCACGACGTTCTAAACCCAGCTCGCGTACCACTTTAAATGGCGAACAGCCATACCCTTGGGACCGGCTTCAGCCCCAGGATGTGATGAGCCGACATCGAGGTGCCAAACACCGCCGTCGATATGAACTCTTGGGCGGTATCAGCCTGTTATCCCCGGAGTACCTTTTATCCGTTGAGCGATGGCCCTTCCATACAGAACCACCGGATCACTAAGACCTACTTTCGTACCTGCTCGACGTGTCTGTCTCGCAGTCAAGCGCGCTTTTGCCTTTATACTCTACGACCGATTTCCGACCGGTCTGAGCGCACCTTCGTACTCCTCCGTTACTCTTTAGGAGGAGACCGCCCCAGTCAAACTACCCACCATACACTGTCCTCGATCCGGATAACGGACCTGAGTTAGAACCTCAAAGTTGCCAGGGTGGTATTTCAAGGATGGCTCCACGCAAACTGGCGTTCACGCTTCAAAGCCTCCCACCTATCCTACACAAGCAAATTCAAAGTCCAGTGCAAAGCTATAGTAAAGGTTCACGGGGTCTTTCCGTCTAGCCGCGGATACACTGCATCTTCACAGCGATTTCAATTTCACTGAGTCTCGGGTGGAGACAGCGCCGCCATCGTTACGCCATTCGTGCAGGTCGGAACTTACCCGACAAGGAATTTCGCTACCTTAGGACCGTTATAGTTACGGCCGCCGTTTACCGGGGCTTCGATCAAGAGCTTCGCGTTAGCTAACCCCATCAATTAACCTTCCGGCACCGGGCAGGCGTCACACCCTATACGTCCACTTTCGTGTTTGCAGAGTGCTGTGTTTTTAATAAACAGTCGCAGCGGCCTGGTATCTTCGACCGGCATGAGCTTACGGAGCAAGTCCTTCACCCTCACCGGCGCACCTTCTCCCGAAGTTACGGTGCCATTTTGCCTAGTTCCTTCACCCGAGTTCTCTCAAGCGCCTTGGTATTCTCTACCCAACCACCTGTGTCGGTTTGGGGTACGGTTCCTAGTTATCTGAAGCTTAGAAGCTTTTCTTGGAAGCATGGCATCAACCACTTCGTCACCTAAAAGGTAACTCGTCATCAGCTCTCGGCCTTAGAACCCCGGATTTACCTAAGATTCCAGCCTACCACCTTAAACTTGGACAACCAACGCCAAGCTGGCCTAGCCTTCTCCGTCCCTCCATCGCAATAACTAGAAGTACAGGAATATTAACCTGTTTTCCATCGACTACGCTTTTCAGCCTCGCCTTAGGGACCGACTAACCCTGCGTCGATTAACGTTGCGCAGGAAACCTTGGTCTTTCGGCGTGGGTGTTTTTCACACCCATTGTCGTTACTCATGTCAGCATTCGCACTTCTGATACCTCCAGCAAGCTTCTCAACTCACCTTCACAGGCTTACAGAACGCTCCTCTACCGCATCACTTACGTGATACCCGTAGCTTCGGTGTATGGTTTGAGCCCCGTTACATCTTCCGCGCAGGCCGACTCGACTAGTGAGCTATTACGCTTTCTTTAAAGGGTGGCTGCTTCTAAGCCAACCTCCTAGCTGTCTAAGCCTTCCCACATCGTTTCCCACTTAACCATAACTTTGGGACCTTAGCTGACGGTCTGGGTTGTTTCCCTTTTCACGACGGACGTTAGCACCCGCCGTGTGTCTCCCATGCTCGGCACTTGTAGGTATTCGGAGTTTGCATCGGTTTGGTAAGTCGGGATGACCCCCTAGCCGAAACAGTGCTCTACCCCCTACAGTGATACATGAGGCGCTACCTAAATAGCTTTCGAGGAGAACCAGCTATCTCCGAGCTTGATTAGCCTTTCACTCCGATCCACAGGTCATCCGCTAACTTTTCAACGGTAGTCGGTTCGGTCCTCCAGTCAGTGTTACCTAACCTTCAACCTGCCCATGGATAGATCGCCCGGTTTCGGGTCTATTCCCAGCGACTAGACGCCCTATTAAGACTCGCTTTCGCTACGCCTCCCCTATTCGGTTAAGCTCGCCACTGAAAATAAGTCGCTGACCCATTATACAAAAGGTACGCAGTCACAGAACAAAGTCTGCTCCCACTGCTTGTACGCATACGGTTTCAGGATCTATTTCACTCCCCTCTCCGGGGTTCTTTTCGCCTTTCCCTCACGGTACTAGTTCACTATCGGTCAGTCAGTAGTATTTAGCCTTGGAGGATGGTCCCCCCATATTCAGACAAGGTTTCTCGTGCCCCGTCCTACTCGATTTCATGACTAAGAGATTTTCGCGTACAGGGCTATCACCCACTATGGCCGCACTTTCCAGAGCGTTCCGCTAATCTCAAAGCCACTTAAGGGCTAGTCCCCGTTCGCTCGCCACTACTAAGGGAATCTCGGTTGATTTCTTTTCCTCAGGGTACTTAGATGTTTCAGTTCCCCTGGTTCGCCTCTTGCACCTATGTATTCAGTACAAGATAACCATCTTATGATGGCTGGGTTCCCCCATTCAGAGATCTCCGGATCAAAGTCTGTTTGCCGACTCCCCGAAGCTTATCGCAGGCTACCACGTCTTTCATCGCCTCTGACTGCCAAGGCATCCACCGTATGCGCTTCTTCACTTGACCATATAACCCCAAGCAATCTGGTTATACTATGAAGACGACATTCGCCGAAAATTTGCAATTTAACTCACAAATTTTACCTTAGCCTGATCCGTTACCAGTGAAAGTAACGTTCAGTCTATCTTTCTATCACATACCCAAATTTTTAAAGAACGATCTAATCAAAAGACTAGAAATCAACATTCAAGCAGAATGCTCATTTCTAA
>NZ_CP087201.1:4685000-6095000 GCF_026016285.1 Pseudomonas sp. B21-059
CCACGTGCTCCTCCCCTCAGACTCTGGATGACTCTCCGCATGAACGACCAACCGCGCAGCCTTGCCTCGACCTTGTTTCCGGTGGGGTTACTGCTCATTGCCATGGCCTCGATTCAATCAGGCGCCTCCCTGGCCAAGAGCATGTTCCCCGTCGTTGGCGCCCAAGGCACGACCACCCTGCGCCTGATCTTCGCCAGCATCATCATGCTGCTTCTATTAAGGCCCTGGCGCGCCAAGTTCACCGCCAATACCCTGCGCACCGTGATTGTCTACGGCATGGCCCTGGGCGGGATGAACTTCCTCTTCTATATGTCCCTGAGAAGCGTGCCCCTGGGAATCGCTGTCGCTCTGGAGTTCACCGGCCCATTGGCGGTGGCCATCTACGCCTCACGCAAGGCTATCGACTTCCTGTGGATCGCCCTGGCCATCGTCGGACTGCTACTGCTGATTCCCACTGGAGCTACCGAAACCGCCATCGACCTAGTGGGCGCAGGCTACGCACTCGGGGCTGGAGTCTGCTGGGCACTGTACATCCTGTTCGGGCAAAAGGCCGGGGCCGAAAACGGTATCCAGACCGCAGCCCTGGGAGTCATGATCGCGGCACTCTTCGTCGCCCCTATTGGCATCGTCCACGCCGGCGCCGCACTACTCACACCTTCCTTGATCCCCGTAGCCCTGGGCGTGGCCATCTTGTCTACCGCGCTTCCCTATAGTCTGGAGATGGTCGCCCTGACTCGCATGCCCGCGCGCACCTTTGGCACCCTGATGAGTATCGAACCCGCTTTCGGTGCACTTTCCGGCCTGCTGTTCCTGCACGAATACCTTTCCCTCGCGCAATGGATGGCCATCGCCTGCATCATCCTTGCTTCCGTAGGGGCAACCCTGACCATGCGCCGCGAGTCCAAACCATTAGTTGCGGTTGATTGAGATTCAACTCTGGTAATTGCCGTTCAATTAGGCCATGTTTAGTCGGCTACTCAACGTCAGCCATGGAGTTGTCAGACAGGGATATCGCAAACGCAAAAGACCATAGCTAATGCAGTCACACTCGGGCGTTAGATCCGGGGCTAGCGATAAGGACGGGGATGAAACGATTTTTGATAATGTTGGCCGTACTTGCCATTGCAGGCTGCGCTGCGACCGCGAAAACTGAAGTCAAACGGGGTAAGAAAGGACTCCACATCAACTGCTCGGGTTTGTCTTCTTCCTGGGACAAGTGCTACACCAAGGCCACCCAGTCCTGCGGCCCCAAAGGCTACAAGGTGATCGCCAAATCTGGTGATGCCGTGGAGGACCCGGGGGATTACCCCTTCGGCCTGAACCCAGCCGGTTACACCAGCCGCAGCATGATCATCATCTGCAAATAGTGGCACCGTTCAATCTTCGGGCAGCCCTTCCAGCTGCCCAATGATCTGTTCATGGCTCGACGCCAGCACCTGCTGCTGGATACTCGGGCTCACCAGCATTCGCGCCACCACCAACGCGCCGACACACTGCGACAGAATCGACCAGGCCAGGCTTTCGCTACCTAAAGTCTGCGCCCAAGCCTGATGCAAACGGCAGATCCAGTCTTGCGCCTCCTGTCGGACTTCGACACTGCCCCGAGCAATCTCCGCACCCAACGCTGGCAACGCACAGCCCGCTCCCGGCTGCTGCAGATGCGCCACACTCAAATACTGCTTCAGACAGCGCCGCAGCTTTGCCTGATTCTGCCGCCCCTCCCCGCCCAGGCGCTCCAGGCTCTGGCTCAACTCGCGCTCGACAATGGAACCGAACAACTCGTCCTTGGACGTGAAGTGCGTATAAAAAGCCCCGCCACTGAGGCCGATGGCCTTCATCAACGCATCCACACCGACAGTAGAAAAACCGTTGTTCTTGGCCTGGGTGGCACTGCTCTGCAGCAGGCGTTCACGGGTTTCCTGCTTATGGCCGACTGAATAACGCATTCCTGATGGACTCCCCTGCTCGCTTGACGACAGAAAAATCATAGCATAACGTTCGTTTAGTTAACGATCGTTTACCCAATAGCGAGCCTCCCATGACTACAGCCTCGAACAAGAACAAAGTCGTACTGGTGGTCGGTGCCGGTGATGCCACCGGTGGTGCCATTGCCAAGCGTTTCGCCGCAGAAGGCTTTACTGCCTGCGTGACCCGACGCAGCGCGGACAAACTGCAGCCGCTGGTGGAGGCCATCCAGCAAACCGGTAGCCAAGCCCATGGTTTTGCCTGCGATGCGCGCAAAGAAGAAGACGTGGTGGCACTGATCGAACAGATCGAAACCCAGATCGGTCCGATCGAAGCCTTCGTCTTCAACATCGGCGCCAACGTGCCTTGCAGCATCCTTGAGGAAACCGCACGCAAATACTTCAAGATCTGGGAGATGGCCTGTTTTTCGGGCTTCCTCAATGCCCGCGAGGTGGCCAAGCGCATGGTTACCCGCAAGCGCGGCACCATCCTGTTCACCGGCGCCACCGCCGGGGTCCGCGGCGCCGCGGGCTTTGCCGCCTTTGCCGGCGCCAAGCACGGTATCCGCGCCCTGGCCCAGAGCATGGCCCGGGAGCTGGGGCCCTTGAACATCCACGTCGGCCACATCATCGTCGACGGCGCCATCGACACCGACTTCATCCGCACCAGCTTTCCCGAGAAATATGCCCTCAAGGATCAGGACGGCATCCTCAACCCCGAGCATATCGCCGAAAACTACTGGTACCTGCACAGCCAGCCCCGTGATGCCTGGACCTTCGAACTGGACCTGCGTCCCTGGAACGAACGCTGGTAATCCCCTTCCATAACAACAATCAGGGAATCTGCATCATGAATAAAAAGGTGGAGTTCTTCTTCGACCTGGGCAGCCCGACTTCATACCTGGCCTACACCCAACTGCCGAAGATCTGTGCCCAGACCGGCAGTCAACTGGTCTACCAACCCATGCTGCTGGGCGGCGTCTTCAAGACCACCGGCAACGCGTCCCCCATCAGCGTCCCCGCCAAAGGCCGCTACATGCTGCAGGACTTGGCGCGCTTCGCCCAGCGCTACCAGGTGGAGCTCAATTTCAACCCGCACTTCCCCATCAACACCCTGCTGCTGATGCGCGCCACGACCGGAGTGCAGATGCATTTACCGGAACGCTTCATCGATTTCATCGACTGCCTGTTCCGCGCACTCTGGGTCGACAAACGCAACCTCAACGACGCCGCCAGCGTCGCCCAGGTCCTGGAACAAGGCGGTTTCGACCCACAGCAGATCCTCGACCTGAGCAATGCCGAGGACGTCAAGACCGCTCTCAGGAACAACACCGAACAGGCGTTGCAGCGGGGAGTATTCGGTGCTCCCAGCATGTTCGTGGGTGAGGAATTGTTTTTCGGTCAGGATCGGCTCGACTTCGTCCGGGAAGCCTTGAGCAAGTGACCACCGGCATCTGCGGCGACGCTTGAGTCGCCGCAGCCACCTCACCCGCGTTGCGCGGGTGAGGCCTTGCATCAGATCGCTGCAGTGCGCGCCTGCAACCACTCCAGCGCCGCCCCTTCCAACAGCGGACTGAGACGCCTGCGAACATCACCGTGATAAGCGTTGAGCCACTCGCGCTCATCCTGAGTCAGCAACGACGGTTCCAGGCAACGGCTGTCGATCGGGCACAACGTCAGGGTTTCAAACTTCAGGAACTCACCAAACTCGGTCGTACCTGCCTCACGGTTCAACACCAGATTCTCGATCCGCACCCCCCAACGCCCGGGACGATAGGTCCCCGGTTCGATGGAGGTAATCATCCCCGGCTGCATCGCGGTTTGCGGCGCCGGTGCGGCCTGATAGGCAATCACCTGCGGCCCCTCATGCACGTTCAGGAAGTAGCCGACACCATGCCCGGTGCCATGTCCGTAATCCACGCCTTCGGCCCAGATCGGCGCACGGGCGATGGCATCCAGCAGCGGCGAAAGAATGCCCCGAGGGAACTGCGCCCGGGACAAGGCGATAACGCCCTTGAGCACTCGGGTGCAATCGCGCTTCTGCTCGGCACTCGGTTTACCGATCGGCACCATGCGGGTGATATCGGTGGTGCCGCCCAGGTACTGGCCGCCGGAGTCGATCAGCAACAGGCCATCGCCCTCGATCACCGCGTGTTCTTCAGGTGTGGCGTGGTAATGAGGCATCGCCCCATTGGCATTGAATGCGGCAATGGTATTGAAGCTCAGGGAGACATAACCCGGACGCCGCTCACGGGCGGCGGTCAGGTGTTCATCAATGGTCAGCTCGGTGACTCGTTCACGCCCCAGGGCACTCTCCAACCAGGCGAAGAATTCACAGAGGGCCGCGCCGTCCTGCTCCATAGCCTGACGAATGTGCTCGGCGTCCGCCAGGCTCTTGCGCGACTTGGCCAAGGTAGTGGGATTGAGCCCTTCCAGCAGCTTCACCCCGGGAAGCAGATTATCCAGCAGGCCGCTGGTGACCCGTGCCGGATCAATCTGCAAGGTCGCGTCTTCAGGCACTGCGCGCAGCGCCGCCGCCACTTCCGAATAGTCCCGCAGGCTCACGCCATCCGCCTCCAGCACCCCACGCAGCGGGTCATCGACCTTGCTCAAGGCCACGAACAAAGTGGCCTGCTGCTGGCTGATCAAGGCGAAGGACACAAACACCGGGTTGAACGAAACGTCCGCCCCCCGCAGGTTGAACAGCCAGGCGATATCGTCGAGGGTGGCGATGAAATGCCAATCCGCGCCACGCTCCTTGAGGGTTTCCCGCAGCTTGCCGAGCTTCTCCACCCGGCTCTGCGTCGCCTGTGGCGGCAAGTGTTGATAGACCGGCTGATCCGGCAACGCGGGACGATCACTCCACACTTCCTGGAGCAGATCGATGTCGGTCCGCAGACGGGCTCCGCGCTCCTGCAACTTGGCACTCAGGGTGCGGGCCGAGGCCACGGCCATCACCGCGCCATCCACCGCCACCACCGCGCCTTGCGGAGTCTGCTCCGCCAGCCAGTCCAGGGGGCCAGGCTGGCCCGGCTGCAACTTCACCAGTTCGATACCACTGCCCTTGAGCTCCTTGCTGGCCTGTTCCCAGTAACGGCTGTCAGCCCAGACTCCGGCAAAATCCGCGGTCACGATCAGCGTGCCCACCGAGCCATGGAAGCCCGACAGCCACTGGCGCCCCTGCCAGTAACCCGGCAGGTATTCCGAGAGATGCGGGTCGGCCGACGGCACCAACAAGGCATGAATGCCTTCGCGGCTCATCAACTGACGGACGTGCGCCAAGCGCTGGGGGACCACTCCCTGGGTCGAAGGCTGGGTACTCATTGTGTCTCCTTAACCGGCTTATTCATTGTTATGGAAGATCGAGATCACTCGACCCTCAAGACTGGGCTCCGGCCCAGAACGCCGGAGCAGTGGCGCATGACGCCTTGATCAATTGTGCGGCGCGATCCACATCCTCCTCGGTGGTAAAACGCCCGAGGCTCAAGCGAATGGTGCGACTGGCCTGCAATGCATCGTGCCCCAGGGCCAGCAGCACATGGGAAGGCGCATTGCTCGCCGAATTGCAGGCCGAGGTCGCGGAAAACGCCAGGGACGCACTCAGTGCTGCCGAGTCGAAGCCCCCCTCGCTGAAAGTCAGGCTCAAGGTATGGGGAATGCGCTGGCTGACACTGCCATTCAAGCGCAGGCCGGCAATGCCCGCCAGTTGCTCCAGCAGTCGCTGGCGCAAGCGGACGATGGCCGCGGTTTCTTCCTCGAACAACTCACCCGCCAGGGCAAAGGCCGCGCCCATGGCGGCGATCTGATGGGTGGCCAGGGTCCCGGAACGCAATCCGCCTTCATGACCGCCACCATGAATCTGCGCCAGCAGCCGCTGCTGCGCCCCCGGCCCGACATACAGCGCGCCGATGCCCTTGGGGCCATACACCTTGTGCGCGGAGAACGACATCAGGTCCACCGGCCAGTGCCCAAGATCAATCGCCACCTTGCCGGCCCCCTGGGCCGCATCCACATGCAGCAGCGCACCTCGCTCGCGCACCACCTGGCCAATCGCCGGGATGTCGTTGAGGGTGCCCAGTTCGTTGTTGACCAGCATCAACGACACCAGAAAAGTGTCGTCGCGCAAGGCTTCACTGACCGCCTGGGCGGTGATCAACCCGTCGGCGTCCGGCACCAGATAGGTCACCGCCACGCCGGCTTCCTGCAACTGGCGGGCGGTGTCGAGCACCGCCTTGTGTTCGATCTGGCTGGTGATGATGTGCCCACCGCTCAGGCCCCGAGCCTGCATCACGCCCTTGAGCGCCAGGTTGTTGGATTCGGTGGCGCCGGAAGTCCAGACGATCTGTTCAGGCTGCGCGCCCACGCACTGTGCGACTTGCTGCCGGGCGCGCTCGACACTGCGCCGCGCCTCCTGGCCAAAAGCATGGGAACTGGACGCCGGGTTGCCGAAATTGGCGTTGAAACCCAGACATTCCAGCATGACCTGGATGACCCGCTCATCCACCGGCGTGGTGGCGGCGTAGTCGAAATAAAGAGGACGTTTGTTCATGACTGAAGACCCGCAGAGCTTGTTCCAGGATCGGCATTGGCTCAGAGAAGATGATGCACAAGCGCGCCGTACAAGAACGGCGCGTCAACAGCGGGCACTGAGCAATACGCGATCGGATGCAGTTAAAGAAGAACACCTTCGTTTAAAAGTGCGTAGGAACGCTCCTGGGACGCAGCTTAACAGGCTCGGGGCAACGCGTTGAAGCGCCGCTTAACTGATGTTCTCCAGCAACAAGGGCGCCAGGGAAATCACCAGCAATCCGGCCATTCCCAGATTGAACAGGCGCAGCCAGCGAGGGTTGCGCAGCACATTGCGCAACAGGCTGCCGCACGCGGCCCAGAGGCTGACCGTAGGGGCGTTGATCAAAGCGAACACCGCCGCGATCACCAGCACATTGGTGAAATAACCCTGCAACGGGGTGTAAGTGCTGATGGCCCCCACCGCCATCACCCAGGCCTTGGGATTGACCCACTGAAACGCGGCAGCGCCCCAATACCCCAAAGGTTGCCCCTGGCCCTGCTGCTCTTCGGACATGGGCCCGGAACGGGCGATCTTCCATGCCAGGTACAGCAGGTACGCCGCTCCGACATATCGCAGCACGCTGTACAGCAACGGATAAGCCTCGAACACCGCCCCCAGACCCAGGCCAACCGCCAGCACCAGAACGAAAAAACCGCAGCTGATGCCCAGGATATGAGGAATGGAACGGTTGAAGCCGAAGTTCACCCCCGAGGCCAGCAACATGGTGTTGTTAGGGCCGGGCGTGATGGAAGTGACCAGGGCAAACAGGGCGAACGCCAACAGCAGGTCAACGGAAAGGGTCATGAATGCAAGGTCCTGGGCAAGGGCGATCAGGCCTCGACCCTAACTCAGGGCCTGCCTGAAACCCACGGACAGTTACGCAAAACTTCGACCCGTACAGTTCTCTTCAACTGGCCGGATGGTGTCGACTGATATTGCGCTGGGCGCTCATCTCGCCCTGGCTATCGAACGCCGCAGGACGGCCAAGCAACTCGGCCTTTTTCTGCTGGTACTCATCGAACGACAAGCCGCGGCGATTCAAGGCTTCCAGCGCCAGTTCGCGGGTTTCCTCGGCCGTGTAGGGACGCAGCTCAGGAGTGCCCGGGCTGGCACAGCCGGCCAGCACACTAAAAACCAACATCGACAGAACAACGGAGGAAGCCTTCATGGCGAGCACCTGGAGCGGGTTGCGAACAATGAACAAAGGCTACTCGCGCACCGGCACTGGCAAAAATCATCCCGCTCGATAGTCGCTATTGACCGTTCCAAGGCCTTGGCAGTCGCTCCTTATATTCCATAAAGACCTATAAATATGGAAACAAGCTCTTTTGAGGAATAACAGCAAGCCTTTATAACAGCTGCATTGCGTTGCCCAACTGTTGCCCTGGCAACTGTTCGTCCGGCAACAGTCGATCAACAAAACAGTGCCTGCGCAACAGCAGCCAATACGCACCGGATCGCCGGAAAGCCCCGTAATACAAGGCTTTAACGGGTTGGTACAGCTCTTGCTCCCGATCCAGGACACCTGCCATTGCTCGTAGAGCCACTGTTTAAAAAGGAACCGATCATGTCCCGTCCCTTGAACGTCGTTGCCCTCTCCGGTGGAACCTGGCGCCCGTCCCGCACCCTGGTGCTGACCCAGGCCCTGCTGGACGAACTGTCCGGGCACCTGCCGATCAACAGCCACCTCATCGAACTGGGCGATATTGCCCGTCCGCTAGGCGCAGCCCTGTCGCGCCAGGAACTGCCGGCCGAGGTCGAGGCCGAGCTCCAGGCCATCGAAAACGCCGACCTGTTGATCGTTGCCGCCCCGGTCTATCGCGGCTCCTACCCCGGCCTGCTCAAGCACCTGTTCGACCTCATCGACCTGAACGCCCTGATCGATACCCCGGTGCTGCTGGCCGCAACCGGAGGCAGCGAGCGCCACGCCCTGGTGCTGGATCACCAGTTGCGTCCGCTGTTCAGTTTCTTCCAGGCCCTGACCCTGCCGATTGGCGTGTACGCCACCGAAGCCGACTTCAGCCATTACCAGATCACCAGCGAACTGTTGAAAGCTCGCATCCAGCTGGCCGCCGAACGGGCCGCGCCGCTGTTCGGCGCTCACCCGAAAAACCTGCTGAAAATCGCTTAAGGACCTGTCATGGATGTGTTCTGGTTTCTTCCGACCCACGGCGACGGCCACTTCCTGGGCACTGCCCAGGGCGCCCGCCCGGTCACCCTCAACTACCTCAAGCAAGTCGCCCAGGCTGCGGACAGCCTGGGCTATCACGGCGTGCTGATTCCCACCGGACGCTCCTGCGAAGACTCCTGGGTCATCGCCTCGGCCCTGGTGCCGCTGACCGAGCGCCTGCGCTATCTGGTGGCGATTCGCCCGGGGATCATCTCCCCCACTGTTTCCGCGCGCATGGCCGCCACCCTGGACCGGCTGTCCAACGGCCGCCTGCTGATCAATGTGGTCACCGGTGGCGACCCGGACGAAAACCGTGGCGACGGCAGCTTCCTCAGCCACAGCGAACGCTACGAAGTGACTGACGAATTCCTGCAGATCTGGCGCCGGGTGCTGCAAGGCGAAGCCGTGGACTTCGAAGGCAAGCACCTGCATGTGCAGAACGCCAAGGCCCTGTATCCACCAGTGCAGAAACCCTATCCCCCGCTGTACTTCGGCGGCTCCTCCGAGGCCGCCCACGAATTGGCCGCCGATCAGGTGGACGTGTACCTGACCTGGGGCGAGCCTCCGACGGCGGTGGCCCAAAAGCTGGCCGACGTGCGCGAACGCGCCGCGCGCAAGGGCCGCACGGTGAAGTTCGGCATTCGCCTGCACGTGATCGTCCGCGAAACCGAGGACGAAGCCTGGAAAGCCGCAGACAAACTGATCGAACACATCAGTGACGACACCATCGCCGCCGCCCAGCAATCCTTCGCGCGCTTCGACTCCGAAGGTCAGCGGCGCATGGCCGCCTTGCACGGCGGTCGCCGCGATCAACTGCAGATTGCTCCCAACCTCTGGGCCGGGGTCGGCCTGGTGCGGGGTGGCGCCGGCACCGCCCTGGTGGGCAACCCGCAACAAGTGGCCGAGCGCATCAAGGAATACGCCGACCTGGGGATCGAGAGCTTTATCTTCTCCGGCTACCCGCACCTGGAAGAGGCCTATCGCTTCGCCGAACTGGTGTTCCCACTGCTGCCGGAACCCTATGCCAGCCTGGCCGGCCGCGGTGTGACCAACCTCACCGGGCCGTTCGGCGAAATGATCGCCAATGACGTGTTGCCCAACAGCCGCTGAAATCCCCAAAGCTGTTGTAGGAGCCGGCTTGCCGGCGAAGGCGATCTTCCGGCCCTCTTCGCTGGCAAGCCAGCGCCTACAGCTCGCAGCACCTTTTCCCGGCCGCCGCAACGGCCACGAACGAGGAACACCGCGTGACTGCCAAACCGCAAAGCGCCCTGTTGTCCCCCTTGCAGACCGCCCGCCAACTGGCCGCCGAGTTTGCCCTCACCGCCGTCGAACGCGATGAACGTGGCGGCACCCCCAAAGCCGAGCGTGATGCCCTGCGCCACAGTGGCCTGCTGGCCCTGAGCATCCCCACCCAGTTCGGCGGGCTCGGCGCGCCCTGGAGCGAAACCCTGAACATCGTCCGCGAGTTCGCTCGGGTCGACAGCTCCATCGCCCACGTCTTCGGCTTCCATCACCTGATGCTGGCCACCGTGCGCCTGTTCGCCAAGCCCGAACAATGGCAACCCTGGTTCGAACAGACCGCGCGCAAGAACTGGTTCTGGGGCAACGCCCTCAATCCACTGGACACCCGCACCCTGGTCAAGAACCTCGGCGGCTGGCGCGAGTTCTCCGGCAAGAAGAGCTTCTGCTCCGGGGCCAGCGATTCGGAAATGCTCATCGCCTCGGCGGTGGATGAGAGCAACGGCGGCAAATTGCTGATCGCCGCCATTCCCAGTGGTCGCAGCGGCATCACCCTGCACAACGACTGGAACAACATGGGCCAGCGCCAGACCGACAGCGGCAGCGCCACCTTTGAACGGGTCAGGGTGGAAGAGTCGGAACTGCTGCTGGACCCGGGCCCGCTGAGCACCCCGTTCGCCTGCCTGCGCCCGCTGATCGCCCAACTGACCTTTACCCACATGTTCCTCGGCATTGCCGAAGGCGCCTTCGAGGAAGCTCGGCAATACACCCTGAGCGAGACCCGGGTCTGGCATAAGTCCAGCGCCCAGGATGTGCGCCAGGACCCTTACATCCTCAGCCACTACGGCGAATTCTGGGTGGCCCTGGAAGGCATCCGCCTGCTGGTGGAACGGGCCGCCGGGCTGCTGGACCAGGCCTGGGCCAAAGGCCCGAACCTCAGTGCCGAGGAGCGCGGGCACCTGGCCACGGCGATCGCCACCGCCAAGGTCGCCGCCAGCCGCCAGGGCCTGGACCTGTGCAGCCGGCTGTTCGAAGTCACCGGCGCACGCTCGACCCACGCCTCCCTGCGCCTGGACCGCCATTGGCGCAACCTGCGCACCCAGACCCTGCACGACCCGCTGGATTACAAGCTTCACGAGCTGGGTGACTGGGCACTGAACCAGTCCCTGCCGACCCCGACTTTTTACTCCTAGCCCTTTTGTTCACGGAGAGTGCCGATGCAGCTGCTGACCCTACCCCCTTCGCCTGCCCTGGCGACCTCGATCCGCGCCACCGCCCAGGTGTTCGAGGACCCGAAATCCCAGGCCCTGCTGGCGCACCTGCAACAGGTGGCACCCAGTGAAGCCAGCGTGCTGATCATCGGTGAAACCGGGACCGGCAAGGAGCTGGTAGCACGCCATATCCACAACCTCAGCGCCCGGCGCAACCGGCCGTTCGTGGCGGTGAACTGCGGCGCCTTCTCCGAATCCCTGGTGGAGGCCGAACTGTTCGGCCATGAAAAAGGCGCTTTCACCGGCGCCCTTAGCGCCAAGGCCGGCTGGTTCGAAGAGGCCGACGGCGGCACCCTGTTCCTCGACGAGATCGGCGATTTGCCCATGGCCATCCAGGTCAAGCTGCTGCGGGTGCTGCAAGAACGGGAAGTGGTGCGCCTGGGCTCGCGCAAAAGCATCCCCATCGACGTGCGGGTCCTGGCCGCCACCAACGTCCAGCTGGAAAAGGCCATCAATGCCGGGCACTTTCGCGAGGACCTGTATTACCGCCTGGACGTGGTCAGCCTGGAACTGAGCCCGCTGCGCGAACGCCCCGGCGACATCCTGCCCCTGACCCGGCATTTCATCGAGGCCTACAGCCAGCGCCTGGGCTACGGCAGCATCAGCATCAGCAAAGAGGCCGAACACAAACTCAAGAGCTACAGCTGGCCGGGCAACATCCGCGAACTGGAAAACGTCATTCACCACACCCTGTTGATCTGCCGCAACGGCGTGATCGAGCGCGATGACCTGCGCCTGTCGAACATGCGCATCGAGCGTGCCGATGACAGCCATCCCAACCACGACGACTCCGCCGAAGCGCTGCTGGACCGCGCCTTCCAGAAACTCTTCGCCGAGCAGGCCGGCGCCTTGCATGAAAAGGTCGAGGACGCCCTGCTGCGCGCGGCCTATCGCTTCAGCCACTACAACCAGGTGCACACCGCCAACCTGTTGGGCCTGAGCCGCAACGTCACCCGCACCCGGCTGATCAAGATCGGCGAACTGGCGGTCAACAAGCGGCGCCCGGTGGACGCCCACAGCGAACGCACCCTGCAGTTGTCGATCTAGAGCAGGTTGCAGTGCAAGGCATTGTCCTGGCTGCGGGCAATACTGCTCAGCACCTGGAACGAACCGAAGGTCACGGTCTTGGCCTGATGGGTCAGGATCAACTGCCAGAAATCCTGCTCGCCGCTTTCGAAACGCTCGAAGGCCGCCTCGCCGGCTTCCCGGGATTGCCATTGCAGGTAATTGAGCACCCGCCGACCGTCGTCGCTGGCCTGCACACTGGCACTGAGAAAGCCGCCATAGCCTTGGGCCAGGCGCTCGGTCTGCGCGGACAAGGCCGACACCAGAGCCTCCTGCTGGTGCGGTTCGATCTCGAACTCGATCAACTGGGTGAAACTGCGGTTTCTCTCAAATGCGGTCATGAACGGCTCCTTACAGCGGTCGGACAGAATCTTGCGATTGAATGCGCTGCAGGGTAAAACCTCTAGTTAAGTCAAGGTCAAGCCTGTTTTTCATCCTGGTGCCTTTTAATGATCGAACCCGACGCCCTCCACAAAGAACTGACGGTGGGCCAGCTCTCGGCTCGCAGCGGCGTGGCCGTGACCGCGCTGCACTTCTACGAAAGCAAAGGACTGATCAAGAGCAACCGCAACGCCGGCAACCAACGGCGCTATCCGCGCTCGGTGCTGCGTCGCGTGTCCTTGATCAAAGTGGCCCAGCGCCTGGGCATTCCCCTGGCGGAGATTGGCCAGGCCCTGGCGACCCTGCCCGCCGACCGCGCGCCCACTGCCGCGGACTGGCAGCGCCTGTCGGAACAGTGGAGCCGCGAACTGGACGAACGCATCCGCCAACTGAGCCTGCTGCGCGAGCGGCTGAACCAGTGCATTGGTTGCGGCTGCCTGTCCATGGAAGGGTGTCCGCTGCGCAACCATGGAGATGCCCTGGGAGACGCCGGCCCGGGCGCCCGCCTGCTGGAGCCCGACGCCACCACCCCGTAACCGGCTTGTCTCATAGGAGCCGGCTTGCCGGCGAAGGCGATCTCACGGGCCCCTTCGCTGGCAAGCCAGCTCCTACGGCCGGGGACGGGGCGATGCTCAGAAGCCGGGGGCGATCTGGCCTTTGTAGCGGGTCAGGATGAATTGGCGCACAGCGTCGGAGTTCAGCGCCTTGGCCAGTTTCTGAATCCGCGGGTCGTTGCGGTTGTCCGGGCGGGCCACCAGGAACTCGATGTACAGGTCCTTGCCCTTCTCTACGATCAAGGCGCTGTTGGTGTCGATCCCGGCCTCCAGGGCGTAGTTGGCGAAGACGAACGCCAGGTCCACCTGGCTCACCGAACGGGCCAGCAAGGCGCCTTCCAGTTCACGGATTTTCAGGTGCTTGGGGTTGTCGACGATGTCACGCGGGGTGGCCAGGGTGTTGCTCGGGTCCTTGAGCTTGATCAGCCCCGCCTCATGCAGCAGCACCAGGGCACGGCCGGTGTTCACCGGGTCGTTGGGAATCGACACCGTGGCGCCGTCCTTGAGCTCGGCAATGTGCTTGATCCTGGTGGAATAGGCACCAAAGGGCTCGATGTGCACCCCCACCACCGGCACCAGGTCGGTGTGCCGGGTCTTGTTGAAGTCATCGAGGAACGGCCGGTACTGGTAGTAGTTGGCGTCGAGGTTCTTCAGGGCCAGTTGCTGGTTGGGCTGGATGAAGTCGGTGAAGACCTTGATGTCCAGGTCCACGCCCTCCTTGGCCAACTCGGGTTTGACGAATTCGAGGATCTCGGCGTGAGGAACCGGGGTGGCGCCCACCACCAGCTTCTCGTTGGCATGCACGCTCAAGGACAGCACAGCGGCCAATACGGCCAGGGTCTTTTTCATGGAGTTGCTCCTAAGGCAGATGACTGACAGCCGTCGTGAGGCGCACGTGGGCCGTGTGTTTTGGGTGTTTGTTATTCACGGGTTTGATTCAACGTCGGCTGTAGCGCGCCACCAGACGGTCGCCGGTCATCTGCAGGGCCTGCACCAGCACCAGCAGCAGGACCACGGTGACCAGCATCACGTCGGTCTGGAAACGCTGGTAGCCGTAGCGAATGGCCAGGTCCCCCAACCCGCCAGCGCCGATCACCCCGGCCATGGCGGTGTAGTCCACTAGCACGATGGCGGTCACCGTGACCGCTGCCAGCAGGCCGCCTCGGGCTTCGGGCAACAACGTGTGGCGGATGATCTGCCAGGTGCTGCCGCCCATGGCCTGGGTCGCCTCCACCACTCCACGGTCCACCTCCCTCAGGGCGGTTTCCACCAGCCGGGCAAAGAACGGTGTACAGCCCACCACCAGCGGCGGGATGGTGCCCGGCACGCCGAGGGAAGTGCCCACCAGCAGCGTGGTCAGGGGAATCAGCACGATCAGCAGGATAATGAAGGGCAAGGAGCGCAGCACGTTGACCAGCACCGACAGCACTCGATAGATGCCCTGGGCTTCATGCAACTGGCGCTGGCCGGTGAGAAACAGCAGCACCCCCAGCGGCAGCCCCAATAGCACGGTAAAGCCCAGGGCTGCACCAAGCATGCTCAGGGTGTCGAGACAGGCCTGGGCGATATCGGCCCAATAGATGTTCTTGAACCACTCGGCCATGGCGTCAGGACCAGTCGTGGCGCGGTGGCTTGATGTCGTTGAGCAGCCAGTTGCCCACCACGTGGTACTTCCAGCGCACCGGGTCGTGCAGGGTGTGCACCCGGGCATTGCGCCAGTGGCGGTCGAAGTTGTGGCGCTTGAGGGTCGAGCGGGTGCCACCCAACTCGAACAGCTTGTTGCTGGCCTCGATGGCGATTTCGGTGGTCAGCACCTTGGCCTTGGCCACCGCCAGGGAAGCCCGGGCGACACTGTCTTCATCAGGTGCCGGACGCGCCGCATCCAGGGCCAGGCCGGCCCGTTCCAGCAGGGCTTCGGCGGCCTCCAGGCGGATCTCCAGGGCCCCCACCTGGATGATGGTCAGTGGATCTTCACTGGCCTTTTCCACCCCGGCGTCGATCCACGGCCGGGCGTGCTGACGAACAAAGGCGATGGTGTCCCGTAGCGCCGCCCGGGCGATGCCGGCGTCGATGGCCGCCGTGGTCAGCTGGGCGAAGGGCCCGGCCAGGGTCGGGCTTTCATAGGAGCGATAGGTGGGGAACAGGTTGAAGGCCGGCACCAGCAGGTTTTGCGCCAGCACCGTGCCACTGGACGTGGTGCGCTGGCCGATGCTGTCCCAGTCATCGATCACCACCAGCCCTTCGCTGCCCCGGGGCACAAAGGCCAGTTGCCCGCGGCCCTGCTCGTCCAGGGCCAGCACCGCCAGCCAGTGGGCGTACAGCGAACCGGTGCAGTAACCCTTGCGGCCGTTGATCACATAACCGTCACCTGAGCGCCGGATGCTGGCCTGAATGTCCTGAACGTTCTTGCCGCCGGTTTCCGACAGCGCATTGGCAAAACGGTGGCCTTGCAGGGCCAGGGCAAAAAAATGCGCCTGCTGCTCCGGGGTGCCTTGCAGGCGGATGTCTTCCAGCAGGCAGTAGTGATTCTGCGGGATCTGCCCCAGGGACGGATCGGCGGCGGAAATGATGGCGATCACCTCGGCCAGCACCGCGTAGGACACCTGTGCGCCGCCATATTCCCGGGGCACGCTGATGCCCCACAGGCCACTGTTGGAATACAGGTCGACCACCTGCGACGGCACCTCACGAGTGCGGTCGCGCTCGGCGTCCTGCTCCAGCAGGACGGCAGCCACGCGCCGGGCCACGATCAACGCTTCGGCGCCATCGCGGATCACATGGGCGGCCGGGGTATGCAGGGGATAAACGGCAGATTCAGGCAATGAAGACATACAGCGCTCTCGGGCGAATGAAGGTTCCAACCCGCCATTGCAGCTTCTGTGCCGAAAGATCAGCCCCATGAATTCAAGGGCTTACAGCCCGTTCCTGGCGGTTGCCCAGCGGGCCGCCAGACAAATTGCTGGAGGGCTGTTGTTGGGCCAACAGTGAGTCGCTGTTGCCTGGACGACACCTCGTCAGCCCACACCGGTACCGAAGGTTCCCGGGTATAGAGTGAGAGCTGCTCGATCCAGCGACGGACCCGTTTCCAACAACAACATCAAGGAGAAACCCAGATGAGCGTCAAACCCATTCCCGAAGGCTTCAACGGCGTCACTCCCTACTTGGGCATCAAGCGCGCCGCCGAGGCCATCGAGTTCTACAAGCAGGCCTTCGGCGCGGTGGAAACCATGCGCCTGGAGATGCCCGACGGCAGCGTGGGCCATGCCGAACTGCGCATCGGCGGCTCGGCCATCATGCTCGGCAGCCCCTGCGAGGAAACCCCGATGGAAAGCCCGGACAGCCACAAGACGTCGGTTGGGCTGCATCTGTATGTGGAAGATGTCGATCGCAGCTTCGCCCGGGCATTGGCCGTCGGCGGCACCGAGGTGTCGGCAGTCAAGGACCAGTTTTACGGCGACCGCAGCGGCAGCCTGCGTGACCCGTTCGGCCATGTGTGGTTCCTGGCCAGCCGCAAGGAAGACCTGAGTACCGAGGAAATCAGCCGGCGGGCGCAGGAAATGTTCCAGCAACAACCCCATTGACCCGCCCTGACGCCCAGCCGGCGAAGCCCCTCTCACGGCCCTCCTCTTGTAGGAGCCGGCTTGCCGGCGAAGGCGATCTCACGGTCCCCTTCGCTGGCAAGCCAGCTCCTACACCGGTCAGCCGCCCCTGATGCACAAATCGAACGACCAGGAATCCCCGTTTCACGGGGCTTTCCTGGCTTCGTAACATTTACTTTCATATCGCCTTTCAGGATTTACGATTCTCATTCGTCTTAATTAGATGCAGCAGGCCGCGTTGGCCAAGGCTATGCCCGGCACCTTTGCGCCGGGCTCGGCCCAGGGTTCCAGTGCCGCTCCATTCCTCGAATCAAGACGCCCACTCCATGTCGAAGAAGTCCCGTTCAAAAATCTGGTTTCTGGTGCACAGCTGGCTGGCCCTGCCCATCTGGTTCTTCGTGCTGATCGTCTGTGTCACCGGCACCCTTGCGGTGGTCAGCCAGGAGATCGTATGGCTGGCCAATCCGGATATCCGAGCCAGTAAACCCAGCGATGATGCCCAGCCGCTCAATTACGACCAGATCGTGGCGGCCATCAAGCAGGCCGACCCCAGCACACGCATCGATACCATCGTGACCCCGGACGAAAGCCATTTCGCCCTGAGTGTCAGCGTCAGCTACCCGGACGGCCGTTCCCCAACGCTGTACGTCAACCCCTACACCGGGGCGATCCAGGGCACCAGCCCAGTGTTCGACTTCCAGGGCTTCACCCGGGCCCTGCATGGCTGGTGGCTGGTGCCCTTCACCAACGGCTACAGCTGGGGTTGGTACCTGGTGTCGTTCCTCGGCCTGCCGCTGCTGATCTCGTTGATCACCGGGCTGGTGGTCTACAAGAAGTTCTGGAAGGGCTTTCTCAAGCCGACCCTGCGCCTGCGCCATGGGGCACGGATCTTCTGGGGCGACTTCCACCGCCTGAGCGGCATCTGGTCCATCTGGTTTATCACGGTGATCTCGATCACCGGCATCTGGTTCCTGATCGAGGCCGTGCTCGCCGACAACCACATCAGCATTTCCAGCCAACCCATTGTTCCGGTCATCGCCCGGGAGCAGGTGCCGACCACCACCGATGGCAGCCCCGCGCCGATGATCGGCCTGGACCAGGCCATCGGCATCGCCACCCAGAAGATCCCCGGTTTCGACATCAGCTTCGTCAGCCTGCCAAGCAATGCCTACAGCCACCTGTACGTAGGCGGTCGTGGCTGGTACCCGCTGATGTACCAGACCGCCAACATCAACCCCTACACCGGCTCCCTGGACACCTCTCACCTGCTGGGGGACCGCAGCACCCTGGAGTTCGTCACCGAGTCCATGCGCCCGCTGCACACCGGTGATTTTGGCGGGATCTGGGTCAAGCTGATCTGGTTCTTCTTCGGTCTGGTGCTGAGCATGATGGTCCTCAGCGGGCTGTTGATCTGGACCAAGCGCACCGCCCTGGCCACCGCCAACGCCCTCAAGCGTGAGGAGAAGGCCGCCCGGGCGCGTCCCGCGAGCAAACCCGTGCCGACGCCCACCCCGGCCATGAGCATCGAAACTTCGGAGAGCCACCCGTGAGCCAGACCCACAGCGCAACCGCGCCTTCGCAGCTGAGCCGGCTTTGGCATAAATGGCGCTTTCACCTGAACATCCTGCTGTTGCTGATCCCCCTGGGCTTCATGCCCAAGTACCTCGCCGATGCCTCGTTGTTTCGCGGCGACAGCGGCCTGGGGGAACGGGAGATCGGTGAAATCCAGGTCGGCCCCTGGAGCCTGCGCCTGGCCGAGATGCGCAACGAAGCGCCCCGCAGCGATGGCCCCGCCGGCTACCTGAAAAGCTTCAACGCCGCCCTGTGCCAGGCCTGCATCGAACCGGTCAAGGCGACCTACCTGCGCATCGGCAAACCCCGCAGCCTGCGGGCCGCCGGGGTGATCTTCTTCGGCAGCCCGTACCGCATGGGGGCCAGCCTGCCGATTCCGCAAAAGACCAAAGCCGACGCTGAGCTGTGGATCACCCTGGAAGGCTGGGACGGCAGCATGCACCAGGCATCCATTCCCCTGAGCCAGGCGTCCCCCGCCACCGTGGCCTGGCTCGAAAAACAAGGAGGCAAATGATGATTCGCGCAGTATCTACCCGGCGCCTCGGCGCCGCTGCCCTGTTGCTGCTGAGTGCCGCCTTCAGCCACAGCGCCCTGGCCCACAACCCGATGTGCGAGTGCAAGGCCATCGACGCCGAGCAGATCCGCTGCACCGGCGGTTTTTCCGATGGCAGCGGCGCTCCGGGGGTGACCCTGGACGTGATCGGCTACGACGAAACCATCCTCGTGCCGGGCAAGCTCGGCAGCGATTCGACCCTGACCTTCAAGAAACCCTCCAGCGAGTTCTACGTGCTGTTCGATGCCGGCCCCGGTCACGTGGTCGAGATCGACCAAGCGGATATCGAGACCCCATGACTCCTGCCACCACCCAGGTCGTGCGCCCCGCCGGCGCCGGTCACGAAACCCTCTACGTCCTGTTGCTGTGCCTGCTGATTCTGTGTGTCGCCGGCAGCGTGGTGCTGTGGCGCGGCGAAACAGTCGAAACCGCCAGCGTCGCCAGCCACCAGCTCGACGCCCGCCGCGATCTGAGCGCCGGCGAACAAGGCATCTACGCCGACCTGCGAGTGACCCTCGACGAGATCCATCTGC
This sequence comes from Pseudomonas sp. B21-059, assembly GCF_026016285.1. Lineage (NCBI taxonomy): Bacteria > Pseudomonadati > Pseudomonadota > Gammaproteobacteria > Pseudomonadales > Pseudomonadaceae > Pseudomonas > Pseudomonas sp. B21-059. The sequence goes on from NZ_CP087201.1 coordinate 4,704,472, forward strand.
TGCAGGCCGAAAGCCAGACGCTGCCAAGCCCGGAGCAACTGGCCGAGGAAGGCTTCGCCCCCTTTGCCCAGGACGCCAGCTCGGTGAGTCGCGGCGGCCATGCCTGGCAATTGCAGGACCAGGCCTACCTGGGCCTGAGCCAGAACCCGCAAGTGGCCGGCTCCTTCCTGATGCGCCTGGACACCGAAGATCAGGCCAAGGTGGACATCTGGCTCAACCGCGCCCCGTCCGTCGCCGTGCCGGTCGATCTCAGCGACGCGACGCTGGCTGCCGCTGGCTGGCAACAGGTGGTCGCGCAATTCGATGCCGGGGTGACTCGCCAGCATCGTCACTGATCTTTTTGCATTCACCCGAGAGAAGAACGCTAGCCATGCCCATTTCATCGCAACGCCGCCCATTCCTGCGGGTGCTGCTGGTCAGCCTGCTGGCCCTGGTGCTCAGCCCCCTGGTCAGCGCCGACCCGGCCAAGCGCCTGCGCATCGGTATCACCCTGCACCCTTATTACAGCTACGTGGCGAACATTGTCGGCGACAAGGCCGAGGTGGTGCCGCTGATTCCCGCCGGCTTCAACCCCCACGCCTACGAGCCCCGGGCCGAAGACATCAAGCGCATCGGCAGCCTGGACGTGATCGTGCTCAATGGCGTGGGCCACGATGACTTCGCCGACCGCATGATCGCCGCCAGCGAGCGCCCGGACATCCCGGTGATCGAAGCCAACGAGAACGTGCCGCTGCTGGCCGCCACCGGCGTCGCCGCCCGGGGCGCCGGCAAAGTGGTCAACCCGCACACCTTCCTGTCCATCAGCGCCTCCATCGCCCAGGTCAACAACATCGCCCGGGAGCTGGGCAAGATGGACCCGGCCAACGCCAAGACCTACACCCAGAACGCCCGGGCCTACGGCAAGCGCCTGCGGCAGATGCGCGCCGACGCCCTGGCCAAGCTGACCCAGGCGCCCAACGCCGACCTGCGGGTGGCCACGGTACACGCGGCCTACGACTACCTGCTGCGCGAGTTCGGCCTGCAAGTCACCGCGGTGGTGGAACCGGCCCACGGCATCGAGCCCAGCCCCAGCCAGTTGAAGAAGACCATCGACCAACTGCGAGAACTGGACGTCAAGGTGATCTTCTCGGAGATGGACTTCCCCTCCACCTACGTCGAGACCATCCAGCGCGAATCCGGGGTCAAGCTCTACCCGCTGTCGCACATTTCCTACGGCGACTACAGCGCCGAGAAATACGAGAAGGAAATGAAAGGCAACCTCGACACCGTGGTCCGGGCCATCCAGGAGGCCGGGGCATGACCGCCATCGAGACCCTGCTGCGGGGCCCGGCCATCGAGTTCGACCAGGTCAGCCTGACCCTGGGCCGCACCACCATCCTCGACCGCGTGACCTTCCAGGTGCAGCCCGGCAGCGTGCACGCACTGGTGGGGCCCAACGGCGGCGGCAAGAGTTCGCTGATCAAGACCCTGCTGGGGCAGATGCCGCACCAGGGCCAACTGCGCCTGCAATGGCCCGGCGCTCCCGGCACCATCGGCTACGTGCCCCAGGCCCTGGAGTTCGACCGTGGCCTGCCGATGACCGTGGACGATTTCATGGCTGCCATGTGCCAGCGCCGCCCGGCCTTCCTTGGCCTGAGCCGGCATTACGCCCAGGCGATTGGCGAAGCCCTGGAACGGGTCGGCATGCAAGACAAGCGCAAACGGCGCATGGGCGCCCTGTCCGGGGGCGAACGCCAGCGCGTACTGCTGGCCCAGGGCCTGATCCCGGCCCCGCAACTGCTGGTGCTGGACGAACCGATGTCGGCCCTGGACGAAGCCGGGATCCAGGTCTTCGAACGCCTGCTCCACGATTGGCGACAGAGCGGCATCACCCTGCTGTGGATCGAGCACGACCTTGAGGCGGTGGGCCGCCTGGCGGACCGGGTCACCGGCCTCAATCGCCGGGTGCTGTTCGACGGTCCGGCGCAACAGACCCTGACCCCGGAGCGCCTGCTCAGTCTGTTCTCCACCCATCCACGAGCCGCCGGGAGCGCTGCCTGATGACCTATGAAGCATTTCGCCTGATGGTCCAGGGTTGGGCCTCGGCCGGCTACCTGCCCGAAGCCCTGGCCTATGGCTTTGTGGTCAATGCGTTGCTGGCCGGCCTGCTGATCGGACCGGTCCTGGGCGGCCTGGGCACACTTGTCGTAGTCAAGCGCTTCGCCTTCTTCTCCGAAGCCGTGGGCCATGCGGCGCTGACCGGGGTGGCCATCGGTATCCTGCTGGGCGAACCCTACACCGGCCCCTACGGCAGCCTGTTCGGCTATTGCCTGCTGTTCGGCATCCTCCTCAACTACCTGCGCAACCGCACCGGGCTGGCTCCGGACACCCTGATCGGGGTGTTCCTCTCGGTATCTCTGGCCCTGGGCGCCAGCCTGCTGCTGATCCTGGCCGGCAAGATCAACGTGCACATTCTGGAAAACGTGCTGTTCGGCTCGGTGCTCACGGTCAACGGCAACGACCTCTTGGTGCTGTTGATCGTCGGCGCCCTGGTGCTGGGCCTGAGCCTGCCGCTGTACAACCGCATCATGCTGGCCAGCTTCAATCCGCAGCTGGCGGCCGTGCGCGGAGTGGCGGTGAAGACCCTGGACTACCTGTTCGTGATCCTGGTGACCCTGATCACCGTGGCCGCGGTGAAGGTCATCGGCGCGATCCTGGTGGGCGCGCTGCTGGTGATTCCGGCCGCAGCGGCCCGCCTGCTCAGTCAGTCGCTCAAGGGCTTTTTCTGGATCTCGGTGAGCATCGCCACCGTCAGCACCTTGTGCGGCATCTTGCTGCCCATCGTCTTCGACCTGCCGGTGCCTTCCGGCGCGGCCATCATCCTGGTGGCCGGCGTGGCCTTCGCCCTGGCCGCCATCGCCCGCGGCACCGTCCCCAGCCTGAAAGGGAATATCGGATAAATGCACAGCTCACTGCGTCACTTGTCATTGCCTCAACTGAGCCTGGCCCTGATCCTCGGCGGCCTGATCAGCAGCCCGGCCCTGGCCGAGCGCGACCACTTCGAACCGATGCGCGTGGTGGCCAGCCACGGCATGGGCAATACCGCGCTGCACAGCGCCGCCTCGCAGAAACCGCTGACGGTGCTGGCCTCGCTGCCGGTGACCTTCGGCCTCGGCCAGCTGCTGCTGCAAGGCACACACATCAAGCTGGAACGGGCGGCCCCGGCCAATCTTCCCGGCTCGCGGCAGACCGCCTATTTCACCGGGCGCGGCGCTGCGGCCCTGAGCAAGCTGGCGCTGGATGCCGACGCGGTGATCGGCCTGCGCTCGATCTGGCCGGACGACCCGCTGTACCCCAATGCCCGGCGCAGCAATATTCGTATCGTCGAGATCGATGCCGCGCGCCCGGTGGATGGCGCCCTGGCCGGGGTGGCCCTGCAACCGGGCCAGAGCGACGGGCTCAATGCCCAGCCCTGGCTGTCCAGCAACAACCTGGGACGTATGGCCGACGTGCTCGCGGCCGACCTGGTACGCCTGGCCCCCGAAGCCAAGCCACAGATCGAGCGCAACCTGGCGGGAATCAAACAACGCCTGCTCAAACTCAGCGCCGACAGCGAAGCGCGCCTGGCCGAGGCCGACAACCTCAGCGTGCTGAGCCTCTCCGAGCACTTTGGCTATCTGGTCAGTGGCCTGAACCTGGAACTGGTGGGAGTCGACGCCCGCGCCGACAACGAATGGACGCCCGAAGCGCTGCAGAAGCTGCAAGCCCGGCTCAAGGACAACGACGTGGCCCTGGTCCTGCACCACCGCCAGCCGTCCGAGGCACTGAAAGCCGCCATCAGCGCCGGTGGCAGCCAGTTGCTGGTCCTTGAAACTGACGGCGCCGACCCGCTCAGCGAACTGGAAGGCAACCTGCAAAAAGTCACCCAGGCCCTGACCCTGTAGCCGCTGCCGCAGGCTGCGAAGGCCTGGGCGGTACTCCGGCGCAGGGACGCGGCGCTCGACAGACAATCGCCAGGCAAGGTCCTGCGGACCTTTGCGCAGCTTCGCCATGGCTCAGCAGCGGCTACAGCACCCATCTCGATCCGGGCTTTTGTAGCCGCTGCCGCAGGCTGCGAACGGTCTGGGCGACACTCCGGCGCAGGGACGCGGCGCTCGACAGCAATCGCCAGGCAAGGTCCTGCGGACCTTTGCGCAGCTTCGCCATGGCTCAGCAGCGGCTACAGTCGGGGTCAGGGGACCGGGGCCGCTTACATATTTGCTCAAGATCGCGGTCATTTCCCGGTGCTAGTCTGCGCGTCGCAACAATGCCCAGACAGGAAGACCAGGCCATGAGCGAATACCTGACCCTCAACAAGACCAATTGGGACGAACGCGCGCCCTTGCACGCGGCCTCGGCGGATTACGCGGTGCAGCGCTTTGTCGACGACCCGCAGTTTCTCTCCGACGTGGTGCAGTTCGACCGTCCTCTCTTGGGCGACATCCAGGGCCTGCGCGGCGTGCATCTGCAATGCCATATCGGCACCGACACCCTGTCCCTGGCGCGCCTGGGCGCACGGATGAGCGGGTTGGATTTTTCCTCGGCCTCCCTGGCTGAAGCCCGGACCCTGGCCCAACGCTGCAATACGCCTATCGACTACCACGAGTCGGACGTGTTCGCGGCCACCGACGTACTGCCCCGCGGCGAATTCGATCTGGTCTACACCGGCATCGGCGCGCTGTGCTGGCTGCCGAGCATCGAGCGCTGGGCACAGACCGTCGGCGCCCTGCTCAAGCCCGGTGGCCGGCTGTTTATCCGCGAGGGGCATCCAATGCTCTGGGCCCTGGATGAAGAACAGCGCGATTCGCTGCAAGTGGCGTTTCCCTACTTCGAACGCAGCGAGCCGCTGGTCTGGGACGAGGACACCACCTACGTGGAAACCGAGAGCAGCCTCAAGGCCACGGTGACCCACGAGTGGAATCACGGCCTGGGGGAAATCATCAGCGCCTTGCTGGCCCAAGGCCTGGAAATCACCGGACTGGTGGAACACCAGAGCATTCCCTGGGAGGCCCTGCCCGGGCAAATGGTGGTGGATGAACGCGGCGAATGGCGACTCAAGGAAGCGCCATGGCGCCTGCCACTGAGCTACACCCTGCAAGCCGTCAAGCGCATGGCCTGATCGCCCGGCATGAAAAACCGCCAAGCTCAAGACGCCAGCGCCTTTGTAGCCGCTGCCGCAGGCTGCGAACGACTCCGCAGGAGGCGCTGCTCTTGAGATCGCAAAAGGTCCTACGGCCCTTTGCGCAGCTTCGCCGTGGCTCAGCAGCGGCTACACAACAATCTCGATCCGGTTTTTTGTAGCCGCTGCCGCAGGCTGCGAACGGCTCCGCAGGAGGCGCTGCTCTTGAGATCGCAGAAGGTCCTGCGGCCCTTTGCGCAGCTTCGCCGTGGCTCAGCAGCGGCTACACAACAATCCCGATCCGGTTTTTTGTAGCCGCTGCCGCAGGCTGCGAACGGCTGCGCAGGAGGCGCTGCTCTTGAGAACGCTGAAGGGCCTGCGGCCCTTTGCGCAGCCTCGCAGGCTCGGCAGCGGCTACAGGTCTTGCAGATCAGCCGGCCACGGCCTGCTGGTCCATCTTCTGGCGCAGGCTCAGGGGCCGCATGTCGGTCCAGACTTCTTCGATGTAGGCCAGGCACTCTTTCTTGAAGCCGCTCTTGCCCACAGTGCGCCAGCCCTGGGGCACGGCCTTGTAGTCGGGCCAGATCGAGTATTGCTCTTCGTGGTTGACCACTACCTGGAACAGGATGTCCTCACGGTCGAATACTGAAGTCATTGCTTGTCTCCGTCGTTAATAAGGTGTGCCGCGCCCCAGGCGTGGCAGTTGTGTAGAAGGAACGAACCAGGGCCGCGAAAAATTAAAGACTGGCCACCGCGGCGGCCACTGCCTTGCTGAAGATGTCCGCCACCTGATCGATCTGCGCCGCGCTGATGATCAGCGGCGGCAGGAAGCGCACCACGCTGCCATGGCGCCCGCCCAGTTCGAGGATCAGGCCGCGCTTGAGGCATTCACGCTGCACCAGCGGCGCCAGGCGCAAATGTTGCGGCGGATGGCCCTGGGCATCCCGGGCGCCGGCAGGGTCCACCAGCTCGACGCCAAGCATCAGGCCACGGCCACGGACATCCCCCAGTTGCGGGAAGTCCCGCTGCAGGATCAGCAGGTGCTCGCGCAAGCGCTCGCCCATCGCCGCCGCGTGCTCGGGCAGCCGGTGCTGCTTGAGGTAGCGCATCACCGCGGAACCGGTGGCCATGGCCATCTGATTGCCACGGAAGGTCCCGGCGTGTGCCCCCGGCTGCCAGGTGTCGAGCCAGTCGCGATAGACCATCACCGCCAGCGGCAGGCTGCCGCCGATGGCCTTGGACATCACCACCACATCGGGAATGATCCCGGCGTGCTCGAAGGCGAACATCTTGCCGGTGCGACCGAAGCCGCTCTGGATTTCATCGACGATCAGCGCCACCCCGGCCTGCTCGGTGATGCGCCGCAACCCTCGCAGCCAGTCCAGGTCCGCCGGAATCACCCCGCCCTCGCCCTGCACCGCCTCGACGATGACCGCCGCTGGCAGGGCCACGCCCGCTTCAGGATCGCTCAGCAGGTTTTCCAGGTAATGCAGGTTGACCTTGACCCCCTCGGCGCCCCCCAGCCCGAACGGGCAGCGGTAGTCATAGGGAAAGGGCAGGAACTGCACACCATTGTTCAAGAGTCCCGCCAACGCACGCTTGGGCCCCAGGCTGCCCATCAGGCTCAGCGCGCCCTGGCTCATGCCGTGGTAACCGCCCTGGAACGACAGCACGGTGCTGCGTCCGGTGGCGGTGCGCACCAGCTTCAGCGCGGCTTCCACGGCATCAGTGCCGGTGGGGCCGCAGAACTGGATCTTGGCTTCGGCGGCCAGGGCCTCGGGCAACAGGCCGAACAGGTCCTGGACGAACTGGTCCTTGACCGGGGTGGTCAGGTCCAGGGTCAACAGCGGCAGTTCATCGGCCAGCACCTGCTGGATCGCGGCGATCACCACCGGGTGGTTGTGGCCCAGGGCCAGGGTCCCGGCCCCGGCCAGGCAATCGATGAAACGCCGGCCTTCGACATCCTCGACATGAATGCCACTGGCCCGTTTCAGGGCCAGGGGAATGCGCCGCGGATAGCTGCGGGCATTGGATTCCTGACGGCTCTGACGGGCCAGCAGGGGCGACTCCTCGAACTGGTAAAGCGCCTCGGCCGGGGCGGGAGCAAGGCCCACCGGCTGATCGTCCATAAGGCTGGTAACGGCTGACATGTCTCGAACCCTCGCGCTGCAATTTGAGCAAAACGACCACCGGCCGGATGCGCAGCCCAAGCGCGGGTGCGCACTGACAGGTTTTCCTGTTCTAAAAACGCATCAGCGCGGTCGGGATTTACACCCCAGGACGAGGAAATTGCACATACCGCCCCGTAGGAGCCAACTTGCTGGCGAAGGCGATCTCAGGGGCCTCTTCTCTGGCAAGCCAGCTTCTGCGGCGGGCAGGGGGGAACGTACAAGGCACTGTAGGAGCCAGCTTGCTGGCGAAGGCGGCCTCAAGGGCCTCTTCGCTGGCAAGCCAGCGCCTACAGGGGACGGTGATGGGTCAGGCGCGGTGGGCAGGCAGGGTCAGCTCGACCCGCAGGCCATCAGGAAGACTGTCGAAGTGCAGCTCGCAAGCGCAACGCTGGACAATGGCCTGGACAATCGCCAGGCCCAGACCGCACCCGGTGCTCTGGCTGTTGCGCCAGAAACGCTGGGTCAGGTGTTGCAGGTCTTCCTGGGCAATCCCCGGGCCATGGTCACGCACCTGGAAACGCAGGCGACCGGCCACCAGCTCCAGGTTCAACTCCACCGGGCAGTCTTGCGGGGTGTGGCGCAGGGCGTTGTCCAACAGGTTGCGCAAGGCGGCAATTGCCAAGGTCGAGGGCATGACCACCGGGGCCTCGGCGGTGTGCTCTCCCAGGTGCACCTTGACCCGCTGCCGGGCGCCCACGGCGGCATCCTGGATTGCCAGGCGAACCACTTGCTCGGCATTGCAGTGCACGCCGTCATCGAACGACAGGCTGCCCTCGACCCGAGCCAGCAACAGCAGTTGTTCCAGGGTCCGGTGCAGGCGGTCGGCGCCCTCCTCCGCCCGGGCCAGGGATTGATCCCGGGCCGCGCCGTCGGTCATGCGCGCCACCTGCAGGTGGGTCTTGATCGCAGTCAGCGGGCTGCGCAATTCATGGGCGGCGTCGCCAGTCAGACGGCGTTCGCGCTCGATGGTCTTGGCGATGCGCTGGAACAGCTGGTTCTGGGTGTCCACCAGCGGCCGCAATTCGCTGGGCATGGGCCGGATCTGCAACGGCTCCAGGGAGTCAGCGCTGCGGCGCATCAACGCGTCGCGAATCCGGTTCAGCGGCGCCAGGCTCTGGCCGATGCCCAACCACAACAGCCACAGACAGCCCAGCAAGGCCACCCCCACCGGCACCGAAGCGGCCAGCAGCACCGACATGTTCAGCGCCTCGCGTTCCACCTGGCGGTCAGCGGTGGTGATGCGCAGATCACCGCGCACCAGGGTGAAGGTGCGCCAGGGCGCGCCGTCGATCATCTGGTCATGAAAGCCCAGCTTCTCGGCTTCCAGGGTGTGCTCCGGGGTGCTGTGGCTGCGGGCCAGGACCTGCCCGCGCAGGGAACTGACCTGACAGGCCATGCCCCCGGGAATGGTCAAGGCCGCGCTGGCAATCGGATGGGCATGTGTATCGGAAGGCAGCGCCGGCATCTGTTCCAGTAGACCGGCCACCATGCGCGCCGAAGCCACCAGCCGCTGATCCAGGGAAAACATCATCTGATTACGCAGATCGCTGAGCATCCAGGCCGCGGCCAGGGTCCAGATCAGAATGAAGGCGGCGCCCAGGGTCACGCTCAGGCGCAGGCGCAGGCTCCTCACTTACGACTGCTCCTGGCCATCGGCCGGCCCCAGGCGATAACCCAGGCCGCGCACCGTCTCGACGATGCCGTTGCCCAGTTTGCGCCGCAGGTGGTGGATGTGCACGTTGAGGGCGTTGCTTTCCAGTTCATCGTTGAACCCGTAGACGCTGTCCTTGAGCTGTTCGCTGGACAGCACCCGGCCGCGGTTGTGCAGCAGGGCCTGAAGCAGCGCCTGCTCGCGCCGGGACAGATCCACCGGCTCGCCGCCCAGGCGGGTTTCCCGGGTGCTGGGGTCGTAGGTCAGGCGTCCGTGCTCGATCAGGTTGACGCTGCGCCCCGCTACCCGGCGCAACAGGGTATGCAGACGCGCCGCCAACTCCCGCAGGTCGAACGGCTTGAGCAGGTAATCGTCGGCCCCGGCCTGCAGGCCGTCGACCCGATCGGTCACCGAATCGCGGGCGGTGAGGATCAGCACCGGAATCTCCAGGCCCTGCTGGCGCTGTTGCTTGAGCAACTTCAAACCATCTTCATCCGGCAGGCCCAAGTCCAGTACCATCACGTCGAAATCGGCCACGCCGAGCATGGCCCGCGCCGCCGAGGCGGAGGCCACATGCTCGACCGTCAGGCCCTGGGCCGTGAGGCCGGCGACTATTCCGCTGGCAATCAGCTCATCATCTTCACAGACAAGTACGTGCATGGTCGGTCCTGTAACAAAGGCGTTGATTAGACAGGCGGCGGATTAAGCGGACATTATGCCCGCCACCGCCGTGCAACAACCCAAGTATGGTTAATCATCGGTTAATCAGGACCCGCCATTGTGCATCCCACTTGCACCGGTTTAAGGCTTGACCATGCGTCGATTGCTCATTTTGCTGTTTATGCTGTTCACCACCCTGGCAGAAGCCAGCAACAATCCGTTCGAGGTCAAGCCCGACTTCCTGCCGGTGGACAAGGCCTTCACCTTCACCTCCGAGCGCCTGCCTTCCGGAGAAACCCAGCTGTTCTGGCAGATTGCCGACGGCTACTACCTGTACCAGAAACGCCTGAAGTTCGATGGCCTGGCCCAGGAGCATCAGCCGACGCTGCCGGACGGCGAACACCACAGCGACGAATTCTTCGGCGAGCAGACCGTGTATCGCCAGGGCCTGGAAGTGAAGCTGCCGCCCGCCGCCAGCGGCAAGGTCAAGCTGGGCTGGCAGGGCTGCGCCGACGCCGGCCTGTGCTACCCGCCGCAAACCCTGGAACTCGACCTGGGTGGTGCGCCCGCCGCCAGCAGCCCGGTCGCCGCCGGCCCTGGCACGGCCCAGGACCAACTGCTGGCCAACGACCTGCAACAAAAATCCTGGGGCCTGGGCCTGCTGGCCTTCTTCGGTTTCGGCCTGCTGCTGGCCTTCGCCCCTTGCTCACTGCCGATGCTGCCGATCCTCGCGGGGATCGTTGTCGGCAGCGGCGCCAGCCCGCGCCGAGGCTTGGCCCTGGCCTCCAGCTACGTGCTGTGCATGGCCCTGGTGTATGCCGGCATGGGGGTGATCGCCGCCCTGCTGGGCAGCAACCTGCAGGCCTGGTTGCAACAGCCCTGGGTGCTGGGCAGCTTTGCCGCGTTGTTCGTGCTGCTGGCGCTGCCGATGTTCGGCTTCTTTGAATTGCAAATGCCCGCGTTTCTGCGCGACCGCCTGGAAGGCGCCAGCCGCCAGCGCCAGGGCGGCAGCCTGATCGGCTGTGGCGCTCTCGGCGCCCTGTCGGCGCTGTTGGTAGGTCCGTGCATGACCGCGCCCCTGGCCGGTGGCCTGCTGTACATCGCCCAGACCGGCAACGCCCTGTTTGGCGGCCTGGCGCTGTTCGCCCTGGGCCTGGGCATTGGCCTGCCGCTGCTATTGCTGGTGACCGTGGGCAACCGCTTCCTGCCCAAGCCGGGGCCGTGGATGAACCTGCTCAAGGGCGTGTTCGGCTTCCTGTTCCTGGGCACCGCTATCTATATGTTGCGCCCGGTGCTCGACACCAGCCTGTGGATCGGTCTGTGGGGCGCCCTGGCCCTGGTACTGGCCTATTGCGCCTGGCAGCAACGCGCCATCGCCGGGCGCCTGCTGCACCTGTTTGGCGCCGCAGCCGTGTTGTTTGGCCTGTGGGGCAGCGTGCTGCTGGTGGGCGCCGCTGGTGGCAGCGATGACCTGTGGCGACCGCTGAAGGTCTACAGCGGTGGCAGCGTGGCCAGCAGCGCCACGGCCCACGATGCCTTCACCACCGTCAAGTCGCCTGCGGAACTGCAACGTGCCCTGGACAGCGCCCAGGCCCAGGGCCAATGGGTGCTGCTGGACTACTACGCCGACTGGTGCGTGTCCTGCAAGATCATGGAGAAAACCGTGTTCGGCCAGCCCCAAGTCCTCGACGCCCTGAAGGACGTGCGCCTGCTGCGCCTGGACGTCACCCATGACAACGCCGACGGCCGCGAACTGCTCAGCCGCTACAAAGTGCCCGGCCCACCCAGCTTCCTGTGGATCGGCCCGGACGGCAGCGAACGCCGCAGCCAGCGCATCACCGGTGAAGTCGATGCCACGGCCTTCCTGCAACGCTGGACTCAGACCCGGGAAGCCCGTTGATGCTGACCTTTACCATCGGCACCTTCGCCATCGCCCTCAACCACCTGCTGCTGATCAGTGCCCTGGCCCTGGCCACCCTGGTGGGCTGGCGGGTGGCCAAGCGCGGCGGCGACAATCCGGAATCGGTGCTGTTCATGCTGTTCCTGCTGGGCATGCTCGCGGCGCGGATCTGCTTTGTCATCGCTTACTGGAAGCACTACCAGCACAACCTGTGGCTGATCATCGACCTGCGCGACGGCGGCTTCCTGGCCTGGCCGGGGGTCATCATCATGCTTCTGGCAGCCCTGGCCTGGGGCTGGAAACGCCCACCGCTGCGCCGCCCGCTGGGCGCCGGTATCGCCAGCGGCCTGGCCTTCTGGCTGCTGGCCAGCCTGTCCCTGGCGCTCTACGACCAGGGCACCCGCCTGCCGGAAATGCCCCTGCGCAATGCCACCGGCGACACCGTGCAGCTCACCGACTACCAGGGTGGGCCACTGGTGATCAACCTCTGGGCCACCTGGTGCCCGCCGTGCCGGCGAGAAATGCCGGTCCTGGAGCGCGCCCAGCAGCAACGTCCGGACCTGACCTTCCTGTTCGTCAACCAGGGTGAAAGCATGCAAAGCGTGGCCACCTTCCTCGCCACCCAGGAACTGAACCTGAACAACGTGCTGTTCGACAGCGGCGGCCGCCTGGGCCAGGCCGTGGGCTCCATGGCCCTGCCCACTACACTGTTCTACAGCGCCGACGGCCGTCTGCTGAGCAGTCACCTGGGTGAACTCTCGGAAGCCAGCCTGGCCCGTGCCCTGGAAAACTTCGACGACGCCCATCCGACCCCGGTCGCCCCTGCAAGGAAACTGCCATGCCCTTCATCCGCCACCTGCTGAGCCTGTCCTTGGGCGCAGCCCTGCTCAGCGCGCCGCTGCTGCACGCCGAAGAACTGCCCGCACCGATCCGCAAGATCGAAGAAAAAGGCGCCAAGATCCTCGGCAGCTTCGATGCCCCGGATGGCCTCAAGGGCTACGCCGCGCAGTACCAGAACCGAGGCATGGCCCTGTACCTGACCCCGGACGGCAAGCACGTGCTGCTGGGCAACCTGTACGACGCCGACGGCAAGGACCTCAGCGCCGAGCCGCTGCAGAAACTGGTCTACGCACCGATGGCCAAGGAAGTCTGGAACAACCTGGACAAGAGCAACTGGATCGCCGACGGCAAGGCCGATGCGCCGCGCATCGTCTACCTGTTCAGCGACCCCAACTGCCCCTACTGCAACATGTTCTGGCAACAGGCGCGGCCCTGGGTGAACGCCGGCAAGGTGCAACTGCGGCACATCATGGTGGGCATCATCCGCGAAGACAGCCCGGGCAAATCCGCCGCCCTGCTGGCCGCCAAGGACCCGCAACAGGCCCTGCAGGACCACGAGAAAGCCGGCAAGGCCAGCGCCCTGAAACCCCTGGCGAGCATTCCAGCGGCGGTGCAGGCCAAGCTCGACGCCAACATGAAACTGATGGAAGAGCTGGAGCTGTCGGCGACCCCGGCGATCTTCTACCTCGACGACAAGGGCGAACTGCAACAACAGCAAGGCGCCCCTGCCCCGGGCAAGCTGACGCAGATTCTCGGCCCGAAATAACCCCCCTGCGTGGCGAGGGTGCTTGCTCCCTCGCCACCAAAGCTCCCCCGCCACCGCCCTTGGCGGGTCAATGCGAATGGCGCGTCGCCAGGAAATCCAACAAGGCCCGGGTCACGAACTCCGGGTTCTCGCGGCTGGAGATATGCCCCGCCTCGGGCACCAGCTGATAAGGGCAGCCGATGCGCTCGGCCATCTCGACGGTTTCCGCCGGTGGCCGCGGCTGGTCCTGATCGCCGCACAGCAGCAAGGTGCTCTGTCGATCCAGGCGCGCCAGCTGATCCAGCACATCCGCCCGGCTGAAGGTAATGCGCCCCATGGGAATCACGCTCGCGCGCAGGCGCTCGGCCGGCAGCGCCGCGAGGCTGGCGCGAAAATCCTGGAACAGCGCCGACTGCCGATCAATACCCGGACGGAAGAAGATCGGCACCACGATATCCAGCAGCGGCTCAGCGATCAGGCCGCTGTCCTCGATCTGCTGGAACAGGGAAAAGTAGTACTGCCGGGTCGGCTCAGGCTCGGCGCCCAGGTAAGTGTCCATCAGCACCAGACCGTCGATGCGCTGCGGCGCCGCCAGGGCCATACGGGCGCCCCACATGCCGCCCACCGACAAGCCCACCAGGGTCACCTGCTCAATTTGCAAATGGTCGAGCAAGGCCAGCATCTGCCGCGCCACATCGTCCAGCGACGCGGTGCCTTGCGGCAACGGCCCGGACTGGCCATGGCCCCACAGGTCCACGGCAATCACCCGGTACCGCGCCGACAACGCCTCGATCTGCGGCGCCCACATGCCGGTGTCCCACAAATAACTGCCGGCCAGGAACACCACCGGCCCCTGGCCCTGGTCAAGGTAGTGCAACGGTTGTCCATCGATGGTCGCGAAAGGCATTGGCTAGCTCCTGCAGGAAATGACGAAAAAGGTCCGACAGACTGTGCCGTGAAAAAAGCTCAGTCAATCGGACCGGGGCGACAAAAACGTATCAGGAAATGCCCGGATTCAAGGCCCGCGCTGGCCGTCGAGCAAGGCCTCGACCACCGCCCGCGCCATCTCCACCGAATGCACCATGGACCAGATCAGCCCGCGCTCCAGGCCGCTGCCCTGCTGGGTGATTTCATCGCAGACCTCTTCGGCGCATTTGAGCAGCAGCGCCACATGCACCAAGGCCTCTTCGGCGCTGACGCCTTCGCGCACGCTGAACAGCGAGTCGGGGGAAACGGGGTTGGCTTGGGTCGTGAGCTGGAACAGCGCGGGGTCCAGCGGTTGCCGGGCCAGGGCCACGCGCAGGGTGGCGTTGGCGGCTTTAAGGGCGGGATCGCGGTAGGAAGTGGGGGGATCGGGGACGAGCTTTTTCATGGTCAAACTCCTGGTAATGACAAGGAGCTGACACCGTTCGCTTGCACACGAATAAGGTGGCAGCCGTACGCGGGTGTGCAAGACCGAGTTACCAGAACCCCGGCAGATCCGAAGATCTCCCGCGCACGGCCGCCATAACACGGCGAACATGAAATCGCTCAGGCATGACTGAGCGCTTATGCGTCTGGTAACAGTCGGACTTGCACATCCGAGCCATCGATTGGGCGATGGCTCCGGAACCCTAGCCCGCCCACCAGGCGCATTCAAGCGGCCCGCAGTTTCTCGGATTTGCCTTACAAAAGAAAGCGACTAAACGCCATTCCAGCGACCTTCCAGCCTGTTTCCGAAATCACCTTGCCCCGATCGGCATTGGCCTGTGGACCTATGGCCCTGCGGACCTGTAGCCGCTGCTGAGCCTTGGCGAAGCTGCGAAAAGGTCCGCAGGACCTTGCTTGACGATCTCCCGTCAAAGACCGCTGGCGGCCTTGAAATCGCCGCGTCTGCTGCGCAGCCGTTCGCAGCCTGCGGCAGCGGCTACAAAAAACCGATTGGCATCAGCCGCAAGCATGACTCAGCGGTATTCTTCCGGCGCCTCGCGCTCGAGGATTTCTTCAAGATCGCTCAGGTCACCGCGTTCCTTGAGGATGCCGCTGACCTGGTCGATCCACGTCTGCTCCGAGGCAATCCCCGCCCAGGACTGGCTGCCGAAGCCGTGATACGGCCGGTCGTCGAAGGTGCTGATCAGCAACTGGTTGAAGCGCCCGGTGTCGAGTTTGTTGCGCTGGATTTGCACTTGCAGCGCCCCCAGCACCTTCTGCTGCTCTTGCGGGTTGGGGCGATAGCGGTAGAGCCGCGGCGAGCTGAGCACCAGAAACTCCGGCGGCAGGTTTTCATCGATGGCCGCCTGCAGGCGGTAATGGCCATCGAGAATCAGATAGCAGCTCAGACCGGTGACGTACCACAGCAGGATCGGCGGCAAGCTGCCTTCGCGGGCTTTTTTGCGCCACCACTTCAAGCGCCCGGAATGCGGGTCCACGGCATGCAGGCCGACTACTGCGCCACCGTACTCCCCCAACCCGACCCAGCGCGCCGTACCGGCCTGTTGGTTGTCGAGGATGTTGCGGCCATAGATCGCCCACTGCGGCATATGGCTCAGGGCATCTTCACCGCCCTTGAAGTACCAGGCTTCGGTGCCGCTGAGCAGCGGCCGCATCGGTTTCTGCGATGCCGGGCGCAGGGCCCGCACCAGCCAGTAGCCGGGGTAAAAGAAGTCCGGCTGGTGCTGCATCAGTTGCTCGACGAAGAAGCGGCTCCAAGCCTTGAGGCGCAGCGCCGGGTCGAGGCGCGCCTGTTGTTCCACCTGAGGCGAGTCGATGGGGCCCACCAGGGTTTGCGGCAGTTGCTCCGGCAGGTGATTGCGCACCAGCCATACGCCATACAGGCAGCGGGACATGGTGCCCCAGAGCAGGGTCTGGTCGCCCAGCACCAACTGCATACGGCAGTTGTTGCCACTGAGCAGGCACAGGTTGGGTTTGCCGTTGGCCGGGCGTTTGACGTCCACGCCGAGGCCGTTCCAGTGGCCGGCCAAATCCTCGATGTCACGCCAGAAAATCTGTTCCACGATTGTCCCTAATCCTTGATCAATGACCGGCCCAGCGGCAGGCGGGCGCGACTATAGCAGAGGGCTGGAGGGCGCATTCGCCTGTAGGAGCTGGCTTGCCAGCGAAGGCGGCCGGCGCTTTACCCATGGCGCGCAATGACCGCGTCCACTTCGTCTGCCAACCCTTGCCCGCCCAGGCACTGACGCACCTCGTCACACCACTGCGACTCCGGTTCATTGCCGGCCCAGGCCGGGGTAGCGCTGCGGTACTGCGGCCGGTCATCGAACGCCTGGATCAGCACCCGGTTGAGGTTGTCGGTGCTCAGGGCCGGGTTGCGCGGCACCGCGTCGCCGCGCTTGCGCAGTGAATCCATGACCCGTTGCTGATGCTCCAGGCTCGGTGCGAAGCCGCGCTCGCGGGTGGCGCTGAGGACGATAAATGATGGCGCGAGGTTTTCCGCGATGGCCGCCTGCAAACGGTAATGGCCGTCGATCACCACGTAGGACGCCAACCCGCCGACGTACCACAACAGGATCGGCGGCAGGCTGCCTTCGCGGGCCTTCTTGCGCCACCACTTCAAGCGCCCAGCCTCGGGGTCGACACGGTGCAGGCCGATGAGCTTGCCGCCGCCGTGCCACCAGTCGATCCACTCCAGGGTCTGGGGTTGCAGGTTGTCGAGAAAATCCTCGCCGTACAGCCGCCAGTTGGGCACGTGGGTCAGGGCATCTTCGCGGGAGCTGAAGCGCCAGTTGTCCAGGCCGCTCGCGGTGCTGGAGGGCTCCGGCAGCAGGCCCTGGGCCAGCCAGAAACCGGGGGTGAGAAAGTGCCGGGCGCTTTCACTGAGATGGCTGACGAAATAGCGGCTCCAGGCCTTGATCCGCCGCTCGGGCGCCAGCGCCGCGTGCTGCTCCACCGTGGGTGAGTCGATGGGTGCCAGCAACCGGCATTCGGCGCCGTCCGCCAGCGGGTTGCGCACCAGCCAGACGCCGCCGTGGTCGCGGGCCAGGGTGGCCCAGAACAACGGCGTGTCGTGGTGCATCAACTTGATCCGGGCATTGGCGCCGGTGCGCAGGTACAGCGGCGGTTTGTCCGTGGCACCCGGCTGCACGTCGACACCCAGGCCACTCCAGTTGCCCAACGTATCTTCGATGTCGTGCCAGTAAAGCGGCTCTGCCATGGTTCCGGTCCTTGAATGAAAACGCCCGGCGCAGGTGCTTGGACCTGAGCCGGGCGCGATCATAACAGAGGGTCCAAGGGCCTATGTACCGTCAACCCGACTCCTGTAGGAGCTGGCTTGCCAGCGAAGCCGACACCTGGGTTACAAGCCCTCCAACTCGGCCATCAGATCACTCAGCCGGTCGACCTTCTCCTCGCTGATCTCGCTCCCGACCAAGCCGTCGATGTACGCGGCCAACTCCTGCACTGTGCTGCATTCGAACATGGCCCGCAGCGGTACGTTGCGTTGCAGGGTCTTCTGTACCCGCGAGGCAATCTGCGTGGCCAGCAAGGAATGCCCGCCCAATTCGAAGAAGTTGTCGCGCACGCCCACCCGTTCGACCTTGAGCACCTCGGCCCAGATATCGGCCAGGGTTTGCTCCAGCTCACTGCTCGGGGCTTGATAGTCCTGGCTCTGCAACTGGCCGATCTCCAGGGCCGGCAGGGCCTTGCGATCGAGCTTGCCGTTGGCGTTGAGCGGCAGGCGCTGCAGCCACAGCCAGTGCAGCGGCACCATGTATTCCGGCAGCTCGGCGCGCAGACGCGGTTTGATCCGCTCCAGGCATTCGCTCGGGCTCAGGCTTGAGTCACTGGCCACCAGATAGCCCACCAGATGCTTGCCGTTGACCCCTTCCTGCACCCCCACGGCGGCATCGCGCAGTTCCGGCTGTTCGTGCAGGCGCGCTTCGATTTCCCCCAGTTCAATGCGATAGCCACGGATCTTCACCTGATGGTCGATCCGGCCGACGTATTCCAGTACGCCGTCGCTGCGCCGGCGTGCCAGATCGCCGGTGCGGTACAGGCGTTCGCCCGCCGCACCGAACGGATGGGGCACGAAGGCCTGCGCGGTACGCAACGGGTCGCTGACGTAGCCACGGCCGACACCGGTGCCCGCTACGCACAGCTCGCCGACGGCGCCCAGGGGTACCAGCTCCAGGGCTTCGTCCATCAGGTACAGCCGGTTGTTGTCGGTGGGCGTACCGATGGGCAGGTAGGCGCCCCGGGTCGAAGCCAGGTCCACCCGGAAGAAGGCCACGTCATCGGAACATTCCGCCGGACCGTAGGCGTTGACCAAACCGATCTGTGGATAACGCAGCAGCCATTGGTGCGCCAACTCCGGTGGCATGGCCTCGCCGGTGGGCAGCATCCAGCGCAGGCCATCCAGGGCAATGGCGTCCTGGGCGAGCATGCCCTGGATCAGCGACGGCACGCTCTCCAGCACGGTGATGCCCTGCTCCTGGACGTGAGCCAACAGGCCCTGGGGATCGTGGGCGATGGCGTTGGGCACGATGTCGACCCGGGCGCCGAACAGCGGTGCGGCAAGGAACTGCCAGACCGAAATGTCGAAGCTCTGGGACGCGGTCTGGGCGATCACGTCGGCTTCGCTTAAGTGCAGGTACGGCACCTTGCTCAGCTGGTTGTTGAGCATGCCGCGCTGCTCCACCATCACGCCCTTGGGCAGGCCGGTGGAACCGGAGGTGTAGATCACGTAGGCCAGGTTGTCCGGCGCGCTGTAGCGGCCCGGATTGTGCTCGGCATGCCCGGCGCCTTGCAGCTCTTCCCAGACCAGCAACCGTGGCCGCCCGGCACAGGCGAACTCGTCCAGCAGGGCCTGGGCCTGTTCGCGGCAGGCCGCGCTGCAGACCAGGATCGGCGTGCGGCTGAGCTCGATAATGCGCCCCAGGCGCTGGCTTGGCAGGCCCGGGTCCAGGGGCAGGTAGCCGGCCCCGGCCTTGAAGCTGCCGATGATCATGCCCAAGAGTTCCAGGCCGCGCTCGGCCAGCAAGGCCACCGGTTGGTCAAAGCCCACGCCGTTGGCAATCAAGGCATGGCCCAGGCGGTTGCTGCAGCGGTTCAACTCGGCGTAGCTGTAGCGCTGGTCCAGGCAACTGGCGGCAATGCGTTGCGGATGGGCCGCCACCTGGGCCTCGAACAGCTCCACGTAGCTGCGCTGCAGCGGGTACTCATGCTGGCTCTGGTTGCAGCCGGCCAGCAGGAAGTCCTGCTCCTCTTCACCCAGCAGCGGCAGTTCGGTCATGTCGCCGTGGAAACCCTGCATCAGGGCCAGCAGCAGGCGCTTGAACTCGCCGAGCAGGCGCTCGATGGTCGCCTGTTCGAAGTAGCGCTGGTCGTAGGACAGGTGCAGGCCCAGGTCATCCCCCGGGTAGCACACGGCGGTGATCGGGAAGTTGGTGTGGGTACGGCCGGAATCCGAACTGGCGTTCAAACTCTGGGCACGGTCCAGCACCGAGACTTCCACCGGGGCGTTTTCGAACACGAACAGGCTGTCGAACAGCGGTTGGCCCTTGGGCAGCTCGCTGCACTCCTGAATCGCTACCAGCGGCAGGTATTCGTATTCGCGCAGTTGCATGTTGCGGTCGAGCAAGCCGCTGAGCCACTGGCGCACGCTGCAGCGCTCCCCCTCCTCGGGCAGCTTGACCCGCAGGGCGATGCTGTTGATGAACAGGCCGACGGTGCGTTGCATCTCCGGCATGTCCACCGGACGCCCGGCCACGGTGACGCCGAACAATACGTCGCGATCGCCGCTCATGCGCCGCAGCACCAGGGCCCAGGCCGCCTGGGCGAAGGTGTTGACGGTCAGCTGATGCTGCTGCGCCAGCTCGCGCAGTTGCGCGCCGTCCCGGGCATCCAGGCGGGTGTAGCAGTCGCCGACGATCATGCCGCCGCTGTCACCGGCGTGTTCTCGCAGGAACGGCCGGTCGCTGGGGATCGGCGTGGTGCGTTCAAAGCCTTCAAGGTTCTGCCGCCACCACTGCCGCGCCTCGGACAGGCTCTGGTGTTGCAACCAGCCGATGTAGTCGCGGTAACGCGGCGGTACCGCCAACTGCGCCTCGCGGCCTTCGCCCAGAGCGGTGTAGATCTCGAAGAAGTCGTTCATCAGCAGCGAGCGGCACCAGGCATCGATGAGGATGTGGTGGTTGCTCATCATGAACCAGTAACGGGCCGCACCGACGCGGATCAGCCGCAGGTGGAACGGCGCCTGATTGAGCAGATCGAAACCGGCCTCGCGCTCCTGTTTATGCAGGGCTTGCAGCTTGGGTTCCTGCTCGGCCTCGGGCACCGCGCTCCAGTCGAGGAACTCGATCGGGGTGCGGCCCGGCTTGTGGATAACCTGCAGCATGTCTTCGCCGACGTTCCAGCAAAAAGACGCGCGCAAGGCTTCGTGGCGCGCCACCACCGCCTGCCAGGCCTGGGCGAAACGCTCGGGGTCCAGCTCGCTGTTGATGCGGTAGCGATCCTGCATGTAATACAAGCCGGTGCCCGGCTCCAGCAGGGTGTGCAGCAGCATGCCTTCCTGCATCGGGGTCAGCGGGTAGACGTCTTCGATCTGCACAGCCGCCACCGGCAGGCCATCGAGTTGGGCCTGGGTCAGGCGCGCCAGGGGGAAGTCCGACGGCGTCAGGCCACCGGCATCGTCGCGCAGGCAATGGGCAATCAGACTCTGCAGCTCGCCCAGGTAGGCGTCCGCCAGTTCGCCGATCAGCTCGGCGTCGAAACGTTCGCCGCTGTAAGTCCAGCGCAGCACCAGCTCGCCGCCATAGACCTGACTGTCGATGCTCAGCTCGTTGGGCAACGGTGCTTCAGGTGCATGGGTCGGACCGACGGATTCATCCAGCGGACGCAGCAATGCGTCGGCGCCGAAGCTCTGGTCGAACTGGCCCAGGTAGTTGAAGGTCACCGGCGCCAGCGGCAGCGCCGCCAAAGCCTCGCGGCAGGCGTCATCGGCCAGGTAGCGCAGCACGCCATAACCCAGGCCCTTGTGCGGCACCGCTCGCAGTTGTTCCTTGATGGCCTTGATCGAGGCGCCCTGCCCGGCCGCTTCTTCCACTTGCAACGGGGTCAGGCGCAGCGGATAGGCGCTGGTGAACCAGCCGACGCTGCGGGTCAGGTCGATTTCGTCGAACAGCGCCTCGCGGCCGTGGCCTTCCAGTTGCACCAGGGCCGAAGGCTGCCCGCTCCAGCGGCACAGCACCCGGGCCAGGGCGGTCAGCAGCAGGTCGTTGACCTGGGTGCGGTAGGCCGCCGGGGCCTGTTGCAGCAGCTGGCGGGTGCGTTCGGCATCCAGGGTCACGCTGTGGCTGCGGGCCTGCTGATGCTGCTGGCGGCCAGTGGCGTTGAGCCCCGGCAGTTTCGCCGCTGGGCCGGCCAGTTGCTGCTGCCACCAGCCGAGTTCTTCACGCAGGGATTCGCTGCCGGCATAGGCCTGCAGGCGGCTCGACCAGTCCCGCAGGGCGCTGGTCTTGGCCGGCAGGTTCAGAGCCTGCCCGGCTTCCAGCTGACGATAGGCGTTCTGCAGATCCTCCAGCAGCACACGCCAGGACACACCGTCCACCACCAGGTGGTGGATGGCCAACAACAAGCGTTGCTCGCCTTCCGGCCCGTCCACCAACACCGCCCGCAGCAGCGGCCCGTGTTCTAAGTCGAGGCTGCGTTGAGCGTCGGCGAACAGCGCCTCGCAGGTGGCCATGGACGGCACCCGCACTTGCCACAACACAGGCGCGTCGGACAGCGGCAGGTACTCGGCGCGCCACTGCCCGTCCGCTTGAGAGAAACGCAGGCGCAGGGCGTCGTGCTGCTCCAGCACCGCCAGCAGCGCTTGCTCCAGCCGTTGAGCATCGAGCACGCCCAGCGGCTCCAGCAGCAGCGCCTGGTTCCAGTGCTGCGGCTGGGGAATGCGGCTGTCGAAGAACCAGTGCTGGATCGGCGTCAGCGGCGCTTCGCCACTGAGCTGACCCTGCTCGGCGCTGACGCGCTGAGTGTGGCTGGCGACCCGGGCCAGGGTCTGCACGGTCTGGTGCTGGAACAGGTCCCGCGGGGTGAAGTGAATCCCCAACTGGCGGGCACGGCTGACCACCTGGATCGACAGGATCGAGTCGCCCCCCAGTTCGAAGAAGTTGTCGTTAAGGCCCACGCGCTGCACGTTCAGCACTTCGCCCCAGACCTTGGCCAGGGTCTGCTCCAGATCATTGCTCGGCGCCACGTACTGCTGGCGATTGAGCTCTGGGTCCGGCATCGGCAAGGCCCGGCGGTCGAGCTTGCCGTTGGCGGTCAAGGGCATGCTCTCCAGCAGGATCAGGTGGGTCGGCACCATGTAGTCCGGCAGCTGGGTTTTCAGCTGCTGCTTGAGGGCTTCACGCAGGTTGGCCTGCTGCACCTCGTTGTGCTCGGCAACTTCGCTGACCAAATAGCCGGCCAGCTGTTTGCCGGCCGGGGTGTCGAGAGCTAGCACCACCGCTTCACGCACGGCCGGATGATCCAGCAGACGGGTTTCGATTTCCCCCAGCTCGATGCGGAAACCGCGAATCTTCACCTGATGGTCGACCCGGCCGATGTACTCCAACTGGCCATCGGCGCACTGGCGCACCAGATCGCCGGTGCGGTACAGGCGCCCGCCATCGCCGGAGAACGGATCGGCCACGAAACGCTCGGCGCTCATCCCTGGACGACGGTGATAACCCTGGGCCAGCCCGGCGCCGCCGACATACAGCTCACCGGTGGCACCGGATGGCACCAGCGCCAGATCGGCATCGAGAATGTAAGCCACCCGCGCCCCGACAATACGGCCGATGGGCACGCTGGCCACGCCTTCGGCCAAGTGCTCCGGCGCCAGGCTGGCCAAGGGCATGACCACGGTTTCGGTGGGGCCGTAGGCGTTGAAGAACAGGCTCGGCTGGAACGCCGCGCGAATGCGTTGCAGGTGTTCGCCGGTCAGAGCCTCGCCGCCAGTGATGCACATGCGCACCGGTAGAGTCTGCTGCTGGGTGGCCAGATGCTGGGCCAACTGGCTGCCGTAGCTCGGGGTGAAACCGAGGATGCTGATGCGATGCTGACGGATCAGTTGGCAGATTTCCTCGGCGTCCCACTGGCCCTGGGCCCGCAGTACCACCTGGGCGCCGCTGAGCAGCGGCACCAGCAGGCGCTCGGTGGCAGCGTCGAAGTTGATGGAATAGAAGTGCAGCTCGCAATCATCCGCGCGCATGCCGAAACGACGGATCACCGCCTGGCAGTGCATGGCGATTTCCCCGTGGGACACCACCACGCCCTTGGGCTGGCCGGTGGAGCCGGAGGTGTAGATCAGGTACGCCTGATGCTGGGGCAGGCTGATCAAGGGCAGCTCGCTGGCCGGGTAGTTGGCCAGCAACGCGCCGTCCTCCTCCAGGCACCAACGACCGACACTCGCCGGCAACTCACCCAGGGCGGCGAACATCCGCGCATCGCTGAGCAGCAGGCCGAGGCCGCTGTCTTCGATCATGTAATGCAGGCGGTCCAGGGGGTATTCCGGGTCCAGGGGCACGTAGGCGCCACCGGCCTTGAGGATCGCCAGCAGGCCGACAACCATTTCCAGGGAACGCTCCAGGGCCAGGCCGACCCGCACTTGCGGGCCTACGCCACGCTCGCGCAGCATCCAGGCCAGGCGGTTGGCGCGGCTGTCCAGTTCGCTGTAGCTCAGGGTCTGTCCGGCGAAGGTCAGGGCCGGGGCGTCGCGACGGGCCAGGGCCTGTTCGCTGAACAGGTGGTGGATGCACTGGTCCAGACGGTGCTCGCCGGGCTCGACGCTCAGGCTGTCCAGCAGTTGCTGCTGTTCCTCGGCGTGCAGCAGCGGCAGTTCGCACAAGCGTCGTTGCGGATCGTCAATCAGGGCCTGCAGCAGGTTGCGCCAATGGGCGGCCATGCGCGCAATGCGTGGTTCATCGAACAGGTCGGTGCTGTAGGTCAGGCAGCAACCCAGACGCTGATCCAGATCGGTGACTTCCAGGTTGAGGTCGAACTTGGTGGCCCGGGCATCGTTGACCAGGTAGTCCACGGTCATGCCCGCCAGTTGACGGCTTTGCTGGAACTCCCAGCGCTGGACGTTGCACATCACCTGGAACAGCGGGTTGTAGGCGGTGCTGCGCGGCGGTTGCAAGGCTTCCACCAGCTGGTCGAAGGGCAGGTCCTGGTGGGACTGGCCCTCGATCACGGTGTGGCGCACCTGCTCCAGCAACTGGCCGACGCTCATCTGCCCGTCGAGCTGGCAACGCAGCACCTGGGTATTGAGGAAGGCGCCGATCAGCCCTTCGCTTTCCGGGCGGATGCGGTTGGCCACCGGCGCGCCGATGCGCAGGTCGGTCTGGCCGCTGTAGCGATAGAGCAGCACCGACAACGCGGCGGTCATGGTCATGAACAGGGTCAGGCCGTGCTCGGCATTGAAGGCCCGCACCCGGGCCGCCAGCTCGTCACTCAAATCGAAGCGGTAGAGCTCGCCCTGGTGGCTTTGCACCGCCGGGCGTGGCCGGTCGCTGGGCAGTTCCAGCAATGGGTGTTCGCGGCCCAGTTGCCCGGTCCAGTAGTCCAGCTGGCGCTGGCGCTCGCCGGATTCCAGCCACTGGCGCTGCCACACGCTGTAGTCCAGGTACTGCACCGGCAAGGGTTCCAGGGGCGATTCGCGGTCGTCGAGGAAGGCTTCGTACAGCGCGCCCAGCTCGCGGGCGAAGATGTCCATGGCCCAGCCTTCGGTGACGATGTGGTGCAGGGTCAGGACGAAGTAGTGCTCCTGCTCGCCGGCCTTGACCAGGCAGGCGCGCAGCAGCGGGCCGGTCTCCAGGTCGAAGGGCTGGTGGGCTTCGCTGTCCGCCAGTTGTTGCAGGCGTTGTTGCCGGGCATCCGGAGCCAGGGCCGAGAAGTCCTTCCAGGCCATGCGCAGGCCGGTGTCGGCATGCACCTGCTGGTGGGCCACGCCATTGACGCTGGGGAAGGTGGTGCGCAGGGTTTCGTGGCGCAGGATCAACGCCTGCAACGCGGCCTCGAAGCGGCCCACGTCCAGCACCCCGGACAGCCGCGCCATGCCGCCGACGTTGTAGGCCGGGCTGTCGGGCTCCATCTGCCAGAGGAACCACATGCGCTGCTGGGAGTAGGACAGCGGCACCGGCTGGCTGCGGTCGACCCGGGCAATCGGCGGCTGCTGGTTGCGCGCGCCGGACTGCTGGATCAGCAGCACCTGCTCGGCAAAGTCTCCCAGCTCGCTGGCTTCGAACAGCGCCCGCAGCGGCAGCTCGACATCGCAGGCCTGACGGGTGCGGGAAATGATCTGGGTGGCCAGCAGGGAATGCCCGCCCAGGGCGAAGAAGTCGTCCTTGAGGCCGATCCGTGGCTGACCCAGCACTTCGCGCCAGATCTGGGCGATCTGCCGTTCCAGATCGGTGCTCGGTTCAACGTGTTCGCGTACCTGCCATTGCGGTTCCGGCAGGGCCCGGCGATCCAGCTTGCCGCTGGGGCTCAGGGGCATGGCCTCCAGGCGCAGCAGTTGCGCCGGCACCATGTACTCCGGCAGTTCGGCGGCCAGGGCGGTGGTCAGCCGAGCGCGTTGCTCGGTTTCATCTTCGTCGCTGGCCTGGGCGGTGTAGTAGCCGATCAACTGCGGGCCGGCGACGGTGTCGCGCACCAGCACCGCGGCCTGGGCCACGCCGTCCTGGGCCAGCAGCCGCGCTTCGATTTCCTGCGGCTCGACCCGAAAGCCCCGCAGCTTGACCTGCTGGTCGAGGCGGCCGAGGTACTCCAGCACGCCGTCAGCGCACCAGCGCACCCGATCGCCGGTGCGGTACAGGCGCGCGCCCTCCTCACTCAGCGGGTCGACCACAAAGCGCTCGGCGGTCAGCGCCGGGCGTCCCAGGTAACCCCGGGCCAGGCCCTGGCCACTGATGCACAGCTCGCCGGGCACCCCGGCGGGCAGCAGGTTGAGCTCGGCATCCAGCACCCGGCACAGCACATTGCCCAGCGGCCGGCCAATGGGCGAGCGCTCGCCGTCATCCACCGAGCACTGCCAGTGGGTAACGTTGATCGCGGTTTCGGTGGGGCCGTAGCGGTTGTGCAGTTGCGCGTTCGGCAACTGCTCCAACAGCCGGTTGCGCAGTTCGGCGGGCAAGGCTTCGCCACCGGAGAACACCCGGCGCAGGCTGTGGCAGTCGGCGCTCAGCGGTTCATCGACGAACAGCTGCAACAGCGGCGGCACGAAGTGCAGCGTGGTCACGCCGTACTCCTGAACCAGCTGGGCGATGCGATGCGGGTCGCGGTGCTCGCCAGGGGCGGCGAGCAGCAGGCGGCAACCGCTGATCAGCGGCCAGAAGCACTCCCACACCGACACGTCGAAGCTGATGGGAGCCTTCTGCATCAGCACATCGTCGGCCTGCAATTGATAGCTGTCCTGCATCCATTGCAGGCGCTCCATCAAGGCGCGATGGGTGTTGCCCACGCCCTTGGGCTGGCCGGTGGAGCCGGAGGTGTAGATCACATAGGCCAGGTGCTCGCCGTCCAAGTGCAGGCCCGGAGCCTGGCTCGGCCAGCTGTCGAGCTTGAGACTGTCCATGGCGATGGCGCTGACGCCTGGGGCCTCGGGCATCTGGCCGAGCAGTTGGGTTTGGGTCAGCAGCAGTTGCACGCCGCTGTCTTCGAGCATGTAGGCCAGGCGCTCGGCGGGGTAGTCCGGGTCCAGGGGCACGTAGGCGCCACCAGCCTTGATGATCGCCAACAGGCCGATCAGCAGTTGCGGCGAACGCTCGGCGGCGATGGCCACGCACACGTCCGGGCCGACGCCCTTGTCCCGCAGGTAATGGGCCAGGCGGTTGGCCTGGGCATGGAGTTCGGCAAAGCTCAGTTGGCCGCCGTTCCAGATCAGCGCGGTGCGCTCCGGGGTCTGCTGCAGTTGTTCATGCAGGCGTTCCGGCAGCCAGCGTTCGGCGCTCGCGCAAGGCGCCACGCTCCATTGTTGCAGTTGCGCCGCTTCGACCTTGCCGAGCAACGGCAAGTCGCCCAGGGCGCTGTCCGGCTGCTGGCAGGCATGCTCCAGCAGGCTGATGAAGTGCCCGGCCAGACGCTCGATGGTCGTCGCGTCGAACAGCTCGTCGGCGTAGTCGAAGGCCAGGCTCAGGCGGCCGTTGCGGTCTTCCTCGGTGTGCAGTTGCAGGTCGAACTTGGCTTCGCGGCTGTGCCACGGCAGCTCTTCGGCCAGCAGCCCCGGCAAGCGGCGCAAGGCGCTGAGGTCGCGCTGCTGGTGGTTGAACATGACCTGGAACAGGCCTTGCTCGCGGGCGTCGGGGAAGGCTTCGAGCAACTGTTCGAAGGGCAGGTCCTGATGCGCCTGGGCTTCAAGGGCGATGCGGCGGGTCTGTTGCAGCAGCTCGGCGAAGGTCTGGCGCGCATCCAGCTGGCCGCGCAGTACCTGGGTGTTGATGAAGAAGCCCAGCAGGCCCTGGGTTTCCAGGCGTGGACGGTTGGCGTTGGGCACGCCGATGCGGATGTCGGTCTGCCCGCTGTAGCGGTGCAGCAGGGTCTGGAAGGTGGCCAGCAACAGCATGAACGGCGTCACTTGCTGGGCCTGGGCAGTCTGGCGGATCGCCTCGCTGAGGGTCACGCTCAAGCGCTGGCTGTGGCGCGCGGCGCTGTGGCGGACCTGGGCCGAACGCGGGTGGTCGGTGGCCAGGCTGAGTACCGGGGCCTCATCGGCCAGTTGCTGCTTCCAGTAGTCCAGCTGACGCTGGCCTTCGCCCTGGGCCAGCCATTGGCGCTGCCAGCTGCCGTAGTCGGCGTACTGCAAGCTCAGGGGCGCCAGCTCCAGGCTCTGGCCCCGGGCCGCGGCGGCGTAGAGCCGGGAGAACTCGTCGATCAGCACATTCAGCGACCAGCCGTCGGCGATGATGTGGTGCAGGGTCAGCAGCAACTGGTGCTCTTCATCGTCCAGGCGCACCAGGGTCGCCCAGTACAGCGGGCCTTGCTCCAGGTCGAACTGGGTGCGGGCTTCGTCTTCGCGAATCTGCTGCGCCCGGGCTTCGCGTTCGGCCACAGGCAGGTCGCTGATGTCGATCACCTGCAGGTTGAATTCACCGGCGGCGTCCACCTGTTGCAGGGCCTGGCCGTCGCGCTCGAAGAACCGCGTGCGCAGCGCTTCGTGACGCTGGAGCAGGTGCTGGAAGCTGCTGCGCAGGGCGTCTTCGTCCAGTTCGCCACGCAGGCGCAGGCCGCCAGGAATGTTGTAGGCGCTGCTGTGCGGGTCCAGTTGCCAGGTGATCCACAGGCGGTTCTGCGCCAGGGATTGGGGCAGCGGCTGCTGGCGCGACAGGGCCTGAATGCTGCCCTGGGCCACGCCGCCGTCCTGTTGCAGGCGCGCCACGGCGGCACTGAATTCACCCAGGGTCGGCGCTTCGAACAACAGGCGCAGGCTCAACTCCAGGCCCAGTTCCTGCCCCAGGCGGGCCATGACCTGGGTGGCCGCGATGGAGTTGCCCCCCAAGAGGAAGAAGTGATCGTCGGCGGCCACTGCCGCGCATTGCAGTTGCTCCTGCCAGATTCGCCCGATCAGTTTTTGCAGTTCATCGTCAGAACCTTCACCGACGCGGGCGGGTTCGCTGCCGGCCTGCGGGAACAGCGCGTAGTAATCCAGGCTGCCATCGACCAACCGTGTGCGGCAGGCGGAGCGCTGCAACTTGCCGCTGGAGGTTTTCGGCAGGGCCCCGGGGTTGAGCAAGACCACCACGCTGGGCGCTTCCTGACAGGCTTCGGCCACGGCCTGGCGGATGGCCTTGATCAGCGCTTCGGGGGGCAGGATCTTCTGCACGCTGCGGCTGATTTCCGCAGCGATGCCGATGCCTTCCTGGCCCTGGTCGCTGACCGCAAACGCCGCCACCCGGCCCTTGCGCACCACTTCCACTTCGCGCTCGATGGTTTTTTCGATGTCCTGGGGGTACAGGTTGTGCCCGCGTACGATCAGCAGGTCTTTCAGGCGCCCGGTGATGAACAGCTCGCCGTCACGCATGAAACCCAGGTCGCCGGTGCGCAGCCAGGTACGGCCGGCATGCTGGACGAAGGTCTTGGCGCTGGCTTCGGGATTGCGCCAGTAGCCGTGGGCAATGCTCGGCCCGGCGGCCCAGACTTCGCCGATGCGGTTGTCAGGCAGTTCGCTGAGCTGCTGTGGGTCCATCACCAGCACGGCGTGCTCCGGCTGGCTGAAGCCGCAACTCATCATCGCACTGCCCTGCCCAGGCTCGGCACGGTTCTGCGCCAGGGCCTGGTCGTCCAGACGCAACGCCGGGATGCCGCGGCCGCGCACGCCGCCAGCGACGAACAGGGTGGCTTCGGCCAGGCCGTAGGAAGCCAGGAAGTTGTCGCGACAAAAACCGCTGGCGCTGAACTTTTCGGCAAAGCCTTCCAGGGTGTCGAGGCGGATCGGCTCGGAACCGGAATAGGCCACGCGCCAGCGGCTGAGGTCGAGGCGCTCCAGGGCCGATTCACTGACTCGCTCGCTGCACAGGCGGTAGGCGAAATCCGGGCCGCCGCTGATGGTGCCGCCGTATTCGCTGATCGCTTCCAGCCAGCGTACGGGGCGGGCCAGGAAGTAGGCCGGCGACATCAGCACACAGGGCACGCCGCTGAAGATCGGTTGCAGCAGGCCACCGATCAGGCCCATGTCGTGGTACAGCGGCAGCCAGCTGACAATCACGTCGTCCGGATTGAGATCAATGCCGAAACCGCGGCGGATCAACAGCTCGTTGGCCACCAGGTTGCCGTGGCTGACCTGCACGCCCTTGGGCAGCGCGGTGGAACCGGAGGTGTATTGCAGGAAGGCGATGTCGTGGTCCTCAAGCTCAACCGCCTGCCAGTCTTCGGCCAACCTGGCGTCCAGGGTGTCCACACAGAGCAGTTGCGGCGCGCCGGCGGCCTTGAGTTCGTCCATCTGCAACAGCGCATCGCGCAGCCCGGCGCTGGTCAGCAACAGCCGTGGCTCGGCGTCGGCGAGGATCGAGATCAGGCGCTCCTGGTGATGACGACGGGTCGATTCCGGCGGGTAGGCCGGCACCGCGATCACCCCGGCATACAGGCAACCGAAAAATGCCGCGACGTAGTCCGGACCACTGGGGAACAGCAGGACCGCCCGATCTCCCTGCCGGGCATTGGCTTGCAGGGCGGCCGCAATGGTCCGCGCGCGAAGGTCCAGATCCCGATAACTGAGGACCACGCTCTGCGCCTGCTCTTCGGCGAGGAAACGCAACGCCACTTGATCAGGTGCCAGGACTGCCCGGCGTTGAAGGGCTTGGGCCAGGGTACTGGGGAGTTCGAACGCGTCCGTCATGGGGTTTCCTGCCAGGATTATGCTTGCAATGGAGATCGGGCCCTGCTCTGCCATAACCTAAAAAACTATCTATAAATCAAATAGTTATAAGTAAATCATGGGCATCCGGAAGGCGCCGTGGCCGGGCTTGCTGCCCGGAATCTTTCTCCAATGAGAACGGATGACGTCTTGAAATAATTAGTCCGCATGCTGCCCTTCAAGGCCCTGATCCACCCCATGAACGAGCAGCCGTTCTCAATCTTCACCGGCAGAGAGCATTAGTTCTTTTTCTCAATTGACAATCATTATCATTCAGCCTAATTTGTCGCTCGATGTGTAGGGCAGGTCGGATTTTTCTGACGTCCCACTTACCTCTTTGCAACAAGGTGATTTCCATGACGGAACAAGTATCCACAAGCAGGTGCGATTCACCGTTACTCCAGGCTTTTGTCGACAACCGTCTGATCCTGGTCAAGATCGCAGCCCGAATTACCGGCTGCCGATCCCGGGCTGAAGATGTGGTCCAGGATGCCTTTTTCCGCCTGCAGTCGGCGCCGCAAATCACCTCCTCGTTCAAGGCCCAGCTCAGCTACCTGTTCCAGATCGTGCGCAACCTGGCCATCGATCACTACCGCAAGCAGGCCTTGGAGCAGAAGTATTCAGGCACTGAAGAGGAAGGCTTGAATGTGGTCATTCATGGCGCTTCACCTGAAACCTCCCACATGAACTTTTCCACCCTGGAAAACATCGCCGAAGCCCTGACCGAACTGCCCAGCCGCACGCGCTACGCCTTCGAGATGTACCGCCTGCATGGCGTTCCGCAAAAGGACATCGCCAAGGAACTGGGGGTCTCGCCGACCCTGGTGAACTTCATGATTCGCGATGCCCTGGTGCATTGCCGCAAAGTCTCGGGCAACCGACCCGACACCTTCGCCCGCCGCTGACCTGCGACCGGCACCCTGCAGCACCTGGCTTGAACCGTGTTCACACCTCAAGCAGGCCACTCTGGCCAAGCACCAGCAATGCCGCACGTTTGTGCAACAGATCGAACTCCTGCTGGCAGTACCGACAACGGTTATGCCCGGCACAGGCGGGGGCGTGGGCGAATGCCGGGGGCGCTTGAGTGCCCGGCGGGTCCAGGTACAGCGCGTGTACCTGCGCCGACAGCCAGAATGCCAGCCGGTCCTGCCGGGCCGCTTCGACGGACTGGGCATCGGTGGGCGCCGCCCCTCGGGCACAGATCCATTCGAACAGCCGCTGCCGGCCGGCAACCTCGTCGATCACCGGCGCCCTGCCTGCGGACACAGCCTCGACACTCAGCGGATTCACAAGGGACATGGCAAGGCTCACCGTCAATGGGCATTCAACCAAGTGACGTGGGCCGCCGGGAGAAATTTAGCCGCGCTCCCCGCAGAAGCGGGAAAAACCGGGCCTCAGGCGTGGGGCACGGGCATCACGACGATGCGGTAGGGATCGAAGATTTTGCGCATCTGGCCGTTGTCCCGCAGTTTTTGCAGGAACCCGGCAAAGTCTTCGGCGCTGATGGGCGCCTTGGGCCGGATCAGGGTGTAGTGGTGGTAGACCTGATCGATGCGCTGGGACACCAGCAATTGGCCGCTGCTCTGGGCGTTGCGGGCCAGGAAGTCGCTGAGGTAGGAACGGGTCACCAGGGCCATGTCCGCCCTGCCCCGCAGCACCATCAGCAGGTTGCTGTCATGGGAATAGGTGAGCGTGGCGTTGTAGCTGTCGGCCAGGTACTTGGGGTCGGCATTGAACTGGGCGAAGGCGTAGTGATAGCCGCTGAACAGTGCCAGGCGCTTGCCCTTGAGCTCGGCAAAATACTCCTGGCCGCGACCGGGCTCACGCTGCGCAACGAAAATCTCCGCATCTTCCAGGCCCATGTCGACACTGGTATGGGCAATCTTCTCCCAGCCCCAGGCCGGATTCTCGAAGATCGCCAGGTCCACTCGACCTTGTTCGAAGTCTCGGAAGCGTCGGGGAATCGACGTGGGAACCAGGACGAACTGGTAGTCGTTCTGGGACTGGTTGAGCGCTTCCACCAACTGCGGCAGCAAACCGGTATCGGCACCGGTTTCAGGACGGACGGTATAGGGCGGAAAATGCGCCGCCGCGACCCGCACCAGCTGCGCCGAGAAGGCCGGACAGACCCAAAGTGTTGCCAGCGCCAGCAAGAGCATTCGCAAGGCTGACCGCAGCGGCAAGGACATCAAGGCAACACACCTCGGAGAAAAGAAAAGGAATGCCGTAAAGCTAGGCGTTTTCAGGCGCTTCGACAATCTCGCGGCAGAGAATAAATCAGCGCCTCAATGATCCTTGAGCACCAACAGCAAGGCTTCCTGGGCCAATTGCTCCAGCGTCATGCTGCCCTGGGCGCGGAACCAGGTAGTGGTCCAGGACAAGGCGCCAGTGAGGAAGCGCCGGGTAATGAACACATCGCCCTTGATGAATCCGGCGTCCTTGGCCTCGCCCAGCACCTGCAGCCAGATCTGTTCGTAGATGTCCCGCAATGCCAGGACCGCGGCCTGACCTTCCGGGGACAGCGAACGCCACTCATAGACCAGCACCGCCATGGCTTCGCCGCTGCCGCCCATGATCGATTGCAGTTCGCAGCGGATCAGCGCCAGCACTCGCTCGCGCACGCTGCCGGCCTCGGCCAGTTCGGCGCGCATCAAGGCGGTGTTGTAGTGAATGGTTTCCTGCATCACCGCGCGCAGGATGTCGTCCTTGCTCTTGAAGTGGTGGAAGATGCTGCCGGATTGAATACCCACCGCGCCGGCCAGATCGCGCACCGTGGTGCGTTCGTAACCCTTGTTGCGAAACAGGTGCGCGGCAGTCTGCAACAGCTTGCCCCGGGCGCTCTCGGGATCGGTCACTTGTCCGCTGGCGATCAGCTCGCGCACTACCTGCAAGGCTTTTTGCTCATCCACCGGTGTTCTCCTACCGTCACTTCGTCAAAAGCTCAGCCGGAAACCGGCTGTAGCGCGCGCAATTTAAGCCCCTCACTGCTACCAAGCAAGCGCTTGGGTCGAAGAATCCACTCGCCCATTTACAAACCAAGCGCTTGCTTGGTAGCCTCCTCGCAGTTCTTTTCTCGAGAGCCCTGCCATGACCAAGACCGTACGAATCGGCTGCGCCAGCGCCTTCTGGGGCGATACCAGCAGCGCCGCCGCGCAACTGGTGGAAGGTGGACGCCTGGATTACCTGGTGTTCGATTACCTGGCGGAGATCACCCTGTCGATCATGGCCGGGGCCCGCATGAAAGACCCGGACACGGGTTACGCCACGGATTTTGTCGAGGTGCTCAAGCCGCTGCTGGCGTCGATCCACGAACAGCAGATCCGCGTGATCAGCAATGCCGGCGGGGTCAATCCCCACGCCTGCGCCAGTGCCTTGCGCAGCGCCTGCGAGCAGGCCGGGGTGCCACTGAAGATCGCCGTGCTGCTGGGGGACGACCTGCAACCGCAGTTCAAGCAACTGGCCGGCGCCGGAATCAAGGAAATGTTCAGTGACGCCCCCTTGCCACCGATGTGCGTCTCCACCAATGCCTACCTCGGCGCCCCGGGCATCGTCGAGGCCCTGCGCCTGGGAGCGGATATCGTGATCACCGGTCGCGGCGTCGACAGCGCGGTGGTCAGCGGCGCCCTGGTCCACGAATTCGCCTGGTCCTGGCGGGACTACGACCGCCTGGCCCAGGCGGCCCTCGCCGGACACATCATCGAGTGTGGCGCCCAGTGCAGTGGCGGCAACTTCACCGATTGGCGCGAGGTGCCGGACTACGAGCACATCGGCTTTCCCATCGTCGAGGTCGACGCCGACGGCGGGTTCGTGGTCAGCAAGGCTCCGGGGACCGGTGGGCTCATCAGTCCGCTGACAGTCGGTGAGCAGTTGCTGTACGAAATCGGCAATCCACGGGCTTATCTGCTTCCCGATGTGGTGTGCGATTTCTCCCAGGTGCAGGTACAGCAGTCGGCACCGAATGAAGTCCGGGTCCAGGGTGCCAAGGGTCTGCCCCCGAGCCACCAGTACAAGGTCAGCGCCACCTACCCGGACGGCTTCCGTTGCACCGCCAGTTGCCTGATGGCCGGGATCGACGCGGTGGCCAAGGCACGCCGGGTCAGCCAGGCGATCATCGACAAGACCCGCGAAATGTTCAGCCAGCGCGGCTGGCCGGACTACAGCGAAGTCAACATCGAACTGTTGGGCAGCGAAGCCACCTACGGCCCCCATGGCCGTCGCCAGGACAGCCGCGAAGTGGTGATCAAGCTGGCGGTGCGCCATCCGCACAAGGCGGCGCTGGTGCTGTTCTCCAGGGAGATTGCCCAGGCCGCCACCGGCATGGCTCCAGGGCTGACCGGCATCGTCGGTGGACGACCCACGGTGTATCCGGTGATCCGGCTGTTTTCTTTCCTGCTGGACAAGGACGCCTGCCACCTGGAAATCGACCTCGCCGGCCAGCGTCATCCCTGCGCCCTGCCCGAAGTCGACCGCCTGGACGCCAGCGCCCTGCCCGCCCCGCATTCACTGCCCAAGCCCCAAGGCCGTCCCGATGCCAGCGTGCCCCTGGTCAAGTTGGCGGTGGCGCGCTCGGGCGACAAGGGCAACCACAGCAACATCGGTGTGCTGGCGCGCCATCCCGACTACCTGCCATGGATCGCCGAAGCCCTGACCCCCGAAGTGCTGGTGGACTGGATGGGGCATGTGCTGGACCCGGTCCACGGCCGGGTCCAGCGCTGGTACCTGCCGGGCATTCATGGCCTCAACTTCCTGCTGGAAAACGCCCTGGGCGGCGGCGGTGTCGCCAGCCTGCGCATCGACCCGCAAGGCAAGGCCTTCGCCCAGCAGTTGCTGGAAATCCAGATCCCGGTGCCGCAGAGCATTGCCGATGCCGTCAATTAAAGGAGCTGCCGTGGTGTACGACTCGATTTTCAAAGCGCAACTGTTTGCCGGCCAGACCATCATCGTCACCGGCGGTGGCAGCGGCATTGGTCGTTGCACGGCCCATGAGCTGGCGGCCCTGGGTGCCCAGGTGCTGCTGGTGGGGCGCAAGGCGGAGAAACTGCAGAAGGTTGCCGGGGAGATTGCCGAGGACGGCGGCCAGGCCCACTGGCAGGCCTGCGACATTCGTGACGAAGAAGCGGTCAAGGCCCTGGTAGGGCAGTTGGTCGAGCGCTTTGGTCCGATCCACGGCCTGGTGAACAATGCCGGCGGCCAATATCCGGCGCCCCTGGCTTCGATCAACCAGAAAGGTTTCGAAACCGTGCTGCGCACCAATCTGGTGGGCGGCTTCCTGATGGCCCGGGAAGTGTTCAACCAATCCATGAGCCGCCACGGCGGCAGCATCGTCAACATGCTCGCCGACATGTGGGGCGGCATGCCCGGCATGGGCCACTCCGGCGCGGCCCGCTCGGGGATGGACAACTTCACCAAGACCGCTGCCTACGAATGGGGCCACGCCGGGGTCCGGGTCAACGCCGTGGCACCGGGCTGGATCGCCTCCAGTGGCATGGACACCTACGAAGGCGCGTTCAAGGCAATCATTCCCACCCTGCGCGAGCACGTGCCGCTCAAACGCATCGGTACGGAATCGGAAGTCAGCGCGGCCATCGTCTTTCTGCTCAGCCCCGGTGCGGCCTTTGTCAGTGGCAGCACCTTGCGCATCGACGGCGCCGCCAGCCTCGGCAGCCGCGCCTGGCCGTTGGCCAAGGCGCGCAACAGTGAGTCGTACAACGGTTTTCATCGGGCCTACCTGCCCGATGTGCTCAAAGGCGAGGACTGAGCCATGCCGGTGATCCAATCCCAGCTCGATCCCCACAGCCCGCAGTTCGCGCAGAACCGCGAGGCGATGCTGGCGGGCTTGCAACAGTTGCAGGCCCTGCAGCAAAACCTACTGAACAAGGCGGCCGAGGCCAAGGCCAAATTCGACCAGCGCGGCCAGCTGCTGCCCCGGGAACGCCTCAACCTGCTGCTGGACCCCGGCGCGCCCTTTCTTGAACTGGCCAGCCTCGCCGGCTACAAGCTGCACGATGACAAGGACGGCAGCCAGGCCGGTGGCGGCCTGATCGCCGGCATCGGCTATGTGTGCGGGGTGCGCATGCTGGTGGTGGCCAACAACAGCGCGATCAAGGGCGGGACCATTTCCCCCAGCGGCCTGAAGAAGTCCCTGCGCCTGCAACAGATCGCCATGGAGAACAAGCTGCCGGTGGTAACCCTGGCGGAAAGCGGGGGCGCCAACCTCAACTACGCGGCGGAGATCTTCGTCGAGGGCGCGCGCAGTTTCGCCAATCAGGCGCGAATGTCGGCCATGGGCCTGCCACAGATCACCGTGGTCCACGGCTCGGCCACCGCCGGTGGCGCCTACCAGCCCGGGCTCTCGGATTACGTGGTGGTGGTACGGGGCAAGGCCAAGCTGTTTCTCGCCGGACCACCACTGCTCAAAGCCGCCACCGGCGAGGTGGCCACCGATGAACAACTGGGCGGCGCCGAGATGCACGCCCAGGTCGCCGGTACCGCCGAGTACCTGGCGCAGAACGACGCCGACGGCATCCGCATCGTCCGCGAGATCGTCAGCCTGTTGCCGTGGAACGCTCAATTGCCGGTACAGCCCGCCAGAACCTGGAGCGAGCCGCTGTATCCCATCGACGAACTGCTCGGACTGATTCCCTCTGATCCGAAAAAGCCCTATGACGCCCGGGAAATCATCGCCCGCCTGGCGGACGGCTCGCAGTTCCTGGAATTCAAGGGCGAGTTCGATGCCCAGACCCTGTGCGGCCACCTGCAGATCCAGGGCCGGCCCTGCGGTTTTATCGGCAACAACGGCCCGATCACGCCCCAGGGCGCGAGCAAGGCGGCGCAGTTTATCCAGCTCTGCGATCAGAGCCGCACGCCGCTGCTGTTTTTCCACAACACCACCGGCTTCATGGTGGGCACCGAATCTGAGCAGCAAGGGGTGATCAAGCATGGGGCGAAGATGATCCAGGCGGTGGCCAATGCCCGGGTGCCGAAGCTGACCATCGTCGTCGGCGGTTCCTACGGCGCCGGCAACTATGCGATGTGTGGCCGTGGCCTGGACCCGCGCTTCATCTTCGCCTGGCCCAACAGCCGTACCGCGGTGATGGGCGGCGCTCAGGCCGGCAAGGTGCTGCGCATCGTCACCGAGGCCAAGCATGCGAAGAACGGCCAGGAAGCCGACCCGAAGATGCTCGACATGCTGGAGCAGGTCACCGCGCAGAAACTCGACGGCCAGTCCACGGCCTTGTACGGCAGCGCCAACCTGTGGGACGACGGCCTGATCGACCCCCGGGATACCCGCACGCTGCTGGGCTACCTGCTGGACATCTGCCATGAGGCCGAGGCCCGGGTCTTGCAGCCCAACAGTTTCGGTGTGGCACGGTTTTGATAGGGCATTTCGCGGTCTGACCCCACTTGAGGAGAACAACAATGATCTTCACCCAGGAACACGAAGAACTGCGGCGCACGGTGCGCCAATTTGTCGACCGCGAAATCAACCCCCATGTGGAGGAATGGGAGAAAGCCGGGCGCTTTCCCATCCACGAGATTTTCCGCAAGGCCGGCGAGCTGGGGCTGCTGGGCATCTCCAAACCGGAAAAATTCGGCGGCATGGGCCTGGACTACAGCTATTCCATCGTCGCCGCCGAAGAGTTCGGCACCATCCATTGCGGCGGTATTCCCATGTCCATCGGCGTACAGACCGACATGTGCACCCCGGCCCTGGCGCGCTTCGGTTCCGATGAGCTGCGCGACGAGTTTCTGCGCCCGGCCATCACGGGCGAGCAGGTGGGCTGCATCGGCGTCTCCGAAGTCGGCGCCGGTTCCGATGTGGCCGGGCTCAAGACCCACGCCCGCAAGGACGGCGACGACTACGTGATCAACGGCAGCAAGATGTGGATCACCAACTCCCCCAGCGCCGACTTCATCTGTCTGCTGGCCAATACCTCGGACGACAAGCCACACATCAACAAGTCGCTGATCATGGTGCCGATGAACACCCCGGGCATCAGCCTCAGTTCGCATCTGGACAAGCTCGGCATGCGCAGCTCGGAAACCGCCCAGGTGTTCTTCGACGATGTGCGGGTGCCCCAGCGCAATCGAATCGGTCATGAAGGCGCCGGTTTCATGATGCAGATGCTGCAGTTCCAGGAGGAACGGCTGTTCGGCGCAGCGAACATGATCAAGGGCCTGGAGTACTGCGTCGACAGCACCATCGAGTACTGCAAGGAGCGCCGCACCTTCGGCAACCCGCTGATCGACAATCAGGTGATCCACTTCCGCCTGGCCGAACTGTCCACCGAGATCGAGTGCCTGCGGGCCCTGGTCTACCAGGCCACCGAGCAGTATGTGCGCGGCCAGGACGTGACTCGCCTGGCCTCCATGGCCAAGCTCAAGGCCGGGCGCCTGGGTCGCGAAGTCAGCGACAGCTGCCTGCAGTACTGGGGCGGCATGGGCTTCATGTGGGACAACCCGGTGGCCCGCGCCTATCGCGATGTGCGCCTGGTTTCCATTGGCGGCGGCGCCGACGAGATCATGCTGGGGATCATCTGCAAACTCATGGGCATCCTGCCGGGGAAAAAGAAATGAGCCCGCTCCCGACCTGCCAGACCCTGCTGCTGGAACCGCGCAATGGTGTGCTGTTCATCACCCTCAACCGCCCCGAGAGCCGCAACGCCATGAGCCTGCAGATGGTGGCGGAACTGCGCACCGTGCTCGCTGCCGTGAGAGATCGGCGGAGTATCCGCGCCTTGGTCCTGCGGGGCGCCGGTGGCCATTTCTGTGCCGGTGGCGACCTCAAGGACATGGCCGGCGCCCGCACCCGAGGCAGCGCTGCCTACCGTGAACTGAACCGGGCCTTCGGTGCGCTGCTGGAAGAAGCCCAGCAGACGCCCCAGGTGCTGGTCTGCGTGCTGCAAGGAGCGGTGCTGGGCGGCGGCTTCGGCCTGGCGTGTGTCAGCGATATCGCCATCGCCGAACACAGTGCGCAGTTCGGCATGCCGGAAACCGGCCTCGGCCTGCTGCCGGCGCAGATCGCCCCTTTCGTGGTGCGGCGCATCGGCCTGACCCAGGCCCGACGCTTGACCCTGACCGCCGCCCGCTTCGACGGCGCCGAGGCCCTGCACCTGGGCCTGGTGCATTTTGTCGAGGCTGATCCCCGGGCCCTGGAAGAACGCCTTGAACAGCAGTTGTCGCAGGTCCTGCGCTGCGCGCCCGGGGCCAACGCTGCGACTAAGGCCCTGCTCCTGGCCAGCGTCGACCAGCCTCTGGGGCCCCTGCTGGATCAGGCCGCCGAAGACTTCGCCCAGGCTGTCACCGGAGCGGAAGGCCTCGAAGGCACCCTGGCCTTTGTGCAGAAACGCAAACCGGCCTGGGCCAGCTGAGCCCTTGTAGGAGCCGGCTTGCCGGCGAACGCCCCCCACCGATTCCCGGGAGCCTGTATGCCCACCTTCAACAAGATCCTGATCGCCAACCGTGGCGAAATCGCCTGCCGCATCCAGCGCACCGCCCAGGCCCTGGGCTATCGCACCGTGGCCGTATTCAGCGACGCCGACGCCGAGGCCCTGCATGTGCACATGGCCGACGAAGCCATCCACATCGGCCCGTCCCAGGTGCAGCAGTCCTACCTCAACAGCGAGGCGATCCTCGACGCTGCCCGGCGCAGCGGTGCCGACGCCATTCATCCGGGCTACGGCTTCCTCTCGGAAAACCCCGAGTTCGCCGCGGCCTGTGCCGCCGCCGGTATCACCTTCATCGGCCCCAGTGCCGCCGCCATCGAACTGATGGGCAGCAAGCGCCGCTCGAAGATCGCCATGCTCGAAGCCGGCGTGCCTTGCATCCAGGGTTACCAGGGCGAGGAGCAGGACGACGCCACCTTGCAGCGCGAGGCCCAGCGCATCGGCTATCCGCTGATGATCAAGGCCAGCGCCGGCGGTGGCGGACGCGGCATGCGCCTGGTGCAGCA
The DNA here is from genome assembly GCF_026016285.1 of Pseudomonas sp. B21-059. Taxonomy (NCBI): domain Bacteria; kingdom Pseudomonadati; phylum Pseudomonadota; class Gammaproteobacteria; order Pseudomonadales; family Pseudomonadaceae; genus Pseudomonas; species Pseudomonas sp. B21-059. The sequence goes on from NZ_CP087201.1 coordinate 4,744,854, forward strand.
GCACGAAGATCTGCTGGAGCAGATCCGTACCGCGCGCTCGGAAGCCCTGCATGCCTTCGGCAGCGACGAGCTGATTCTGGAACAGGCGCTGATCGAGCCGCGGCACGTGGAAATGCAGGTCTTCGGCGACCAGCACGGTCACTTGATCTATCTGGGTGAACGGGACTGCTCGATTCAGCGCCGCCATCAGAAGGTCATCGAGGAGGCGCCCTGCCCGGTAATGACCGAGGAACTGCGTCGGGCCATGGGCGAAGCGGCGCTCAAGGCCGGGCGCGCGGTGAACTATGTCGGTGCCGGCACTGTGGAGTTCCTGCTGGACGCCCGCGGTCAGTTCTACTTCCTGGAAATGAACACCCGTCTGCAGGTGGAGCATCCCGTCACGGAATTGGTCACCGGCCTGGATCTGGTGGCCCTGCAGTTGCAAGTCGCTGCCGGCGAGCCCCTGCCCCTGACCCAGGAGCAGGTGCAGCTCAACGGCCATGCCATCGAAGTTCGCCTGTACGCCGAGGACCCGGCGCAGAACTTTCTGCCCCAGACCGGCCAGGTCCTGCGTTGGCAGCCGGCGCCGGGGATACGCACCGACCACGGCTTGCAGGAAGGCCAATGGGTCAGCCCCTTCTACGACCCGATGCTGGGCAAGCTGATCGCCCACGGTGCCACCCGCGAGGAAGCCCGGCGCAAGCTGTTGCGCGGGGTCGAGGACTGTGTGCTGCTGGGGCTTGAAAGCAATCGCCGGCTGCTGGCCGGTCTGCTCAGGCACCCGGTATTTGCCAGCGGTCGGTTCAGCACCGCGTTCATCGCCGAACATTTTGCCGAGGACCTAAGCCTGCAACCGCAGTGCCCCAGCCTTGAGGAACTGGCCATCGCCGCTGCGCTCTTCTATCACCACAGCGCCAGCGCACACCGCTCAAACCTGAGTGCCTGGCGCAATAACGCCAGTGTGCCCCTGGGCTACCGCATCGGTCTGGATGACCGTCAATGGTCGCTGGAGCTGAGCCCTTCGACATCGGGCCTGTTGCACGTACAGCAGGGGGATGACGTGTGGGCAATCAAGGTGATGGCCGCCGATGGCCGTCGGGCCACGCTGGAGGTCGCGGGCATTCGCCGGCACTACGCCTATCGGTTGCAAGACGGCGAACTCTGGCTGAACAGCCGCCAGGGCAGCCTGCATCTGCAGGACCGCACCCATGCGCCGGTACAGAGTCAACTGAGCACCGATTCCGGCACCCTCAAGGCGCCCATGGACGGGGCCATAGTCGACGTACTGGTCAGCGAGGGCATGAGTGTCAGCAAGGGCCAACTGCTGCTGGTGCTGGAGGCAATGAAGATGGAGCACCCGCTCAAGGCCGGGATCGACGGAGTGATCACCCGGGTCCAGGTCAACCTCGGGGACCAGGTGAAGAACCGGCAGATTCTGCTGGAGGTGGAACAAGCCGGCCCCGCCGCGGAAATGGAGCACTAGGCGGATGCCTCAGCTTTGGCTACGCTCAAGCCTCATCAGGAGCTTGAAGGCTGGAATTAGCGATGCCCCACTGGCTGGTAATAGATCTGGAAGCCACGACGGATGAAGGGGGCTGGCCGGTAAGCGAGATGGAAATCATCGAAATCGGAGCCACCCTGGTCAACCGCCAGGGTCGGGAACAGGACCATTTCCAGCGTTTCGTCCGCCCCCTGCGACGCCCTCGGCTGACGCCGTTCTGTCGCGAGCTGACCCATATCACTCAGGCCAATATCGACAGCGCCGCACCGTTGGGCGAAGTCTGGACCCTGTTCGAACGCTGGCTGGGCCAGCATCAGTCGCGCCTGGAGGGCTGGGCCAGTTGGGGCGACTATGACCGCAAGCAACTGCAACTGGAGTGGCACAACCAGCAACTGCACAGCCTGTTGAATGACGTCCCCCACATGAACCTCAAGCAGCGCTTTGCCAAGGCCCGGCGTCTGGAGCGCCCCCTGGGCCTGAATGCAGCCTTGCAGCTGGCCGGCATGCAGTTCAACGGCCAGCAGCATCGAGCCCTGGAAGATGCACGCAATACAGCGCGCTTATTGCCGCTGATTCTTCCATGATGGCGGCAGGTGACGGCCTTTGAGGCCTTGTGCATACTGGCCGACCTTTTTGACCCTTTCTTGAGGAATCGCCCATGTTTAAAGTCAACGAGTACTTCGACGGCACCGTCAAGTCGATTGCCTTCGGCACGGCCGAAGGTCCAGCCACCATTGGCGTCATGGCCCCGGGCGAATACGAGTTCGGTACGGCGCAACGGGAAATCATGCACGTGGTGTCCGGCGCCCTGACCGTGCGCCTGCCCGACAGCGCCGACTGGGAAACCTTTCCTGCCGGCAGCCAGTTCAACGTACCGGCCAACAGCAAGTTCCAACTGAAAGTCGCCGTGGAAACCGCCTACCTGTGCGAATACCGCGGTTGATTCACCTGTCACGGCTGTCGCGCTGACAAAAAAATGCCCGTCTCCTAAAGAGACGGGCATTTTTCATGGAGCCAAGAAACGCTATTCGAGGACAGTCACTGGCATCCCCACCTGCAAGCGACCATTGCCGTCGTTGACCAGATTCTGCCCGAACATCGCCCCGTCAGCCTGGGCGCGATATTTCTGCAAAGTGGCCAGGGGTTCGCGGTCGGCGCTGCGTTCGCCAGTCTGTGGGTCAATGGTGGTCAGGATGCAGCGCGAGCACGGCTTGACCACACGAAACTCGACATCGCCAATCCGTATGCGCCGCCACTGGTCCTCGGCAAAGGGCTCGCTGCCTTCGATCACCAGATTGGGTCGAAAACGCAGCATCTCCAGAGGCCGCCCGACGCGACCGGCCAGGTCCTCCAGGGACGCCTGGCCAATCAACAAGAGTGGAAAACCATCGGCGAACGCCACTTGATCATCGTCCCTGCCGTAACCGGCTGCGGTGCTCCGCGCCCGTTCCGCGGGTACCTGCACCAGGCGGGTGGGCTTGCCGATGAACTCACTGACCCAGGCGCCCGCTTCGTCACCGGCATCAGGCACCCGCAGGCTGTCATGCCAGATGGTCACGCCGCGCAGTGCGGCATCGGCCGCTGGCAGGGGCACATCAAGGGTGGAAAACCCGGGAGCGCTGAGGGTCAGGCCACCCTGGTCATTGCACAGCGCCGAGAGCTGGCTCATGCGGCCCACGGCACGCTGGGTGAGGAAGCGCCCGCTGGCCTCGTCCACCAGCATCCAGCGGCGATCCCCCTCCAGGCCGAGCTTGTCCAGGCCGATCTGTTGCAGGGTTTCGCCCTTTGCGGATTTCAACGGGTATCGATAAAGCGCGCTAAGACGCATGTCCAGCTCCCTGTGTGGGCAAAAAGCCTCACCCTATACCAGCGCTTCGACGAAACAAAGGTGCAAGGGAAAAGCAGCCGGACATCCTCATGAATCAGACGCTGACTTCATCCAGCATCAAACGCTGACGGACCACGTCCACCAGTTTGTCCGGCTGAAACTTGGAGAGGAAGTTGTCGCAACCGACCTTCTTCACCATCGATTCGTTGAAACTGCCGGACAAGGATGTGTGCAGGACCACATAGAGCCCACGCAGGCGCGGGTCGTTGCGGATCTCGGTAGTCAGGCGATAGCCGTCCATCTCCGGCATTTCCGCATCGGTGAATACCATCAACAACTTGTCGGTCATGTCGACCCCGGTGTCGGCCCAGGCCTTGAGCATGTTCAGAGCCTTGAGGCCATCGCTGGCGATGTGCATCTTCACCCCCAACTGGCCGAGGGTGTCGCGCAGTTGTGAAAGCGCCACGTTGGAGTCATCCACCAGCAACACTTCACGGCCGCGAGCACGTTCGAGCACAGGATCTTCCAGCTTGTCCCGGGAAACCTTGGCGTTGTAGGGCACGATTTCCGCCAGGACCTTCTCGACGTCGATGATTTCCACCAGTTGCTCGTCAACCTTGCTGATGGCCGTCAGGTAATGCTGGCGCCCGGCGCTGGTGGGCGGCGGCATGATGGCTTCCCAGTTCATGTTGACGATGCGGTCCACGCCGCCCACCAGGAACGCCTGCACCGAACGGTTGTACTCGGTGACGATGATGGTGCTGTTGGGCCCCGGAACCAGCGGGCGCATGCCGATGGCCTGGGACAGGTCGATGACCGGCAAGGTCTGGCCACGCAGGTTGACCACACCGCAAACGAACGGGTGGCGCTGCGGCATCAGGGTCAGCTTGGGCAGTTGCAGGACTTCCTGGACCTTGAAGACGTTGATCGCGAACAGCTGCCGACCGGCCAGGCGGAACATGAGGATTTCCAGGCGATTCTCACCCACCAGCTGCGTGCGTTGATCTACCGTGTCGAGAATGCCGGCCATTAATGACTCCTGGGCTTGTTCTGATGAATTCACTAAAGACAGATATCGGCGGGATCCGCCGGATCTTGACCCGCATGCAAATTGCCACATGAAAGCCATTGATGTCACATTAACATCATGCTTTACTGAGCCGGTCAATTCATCAGCACGACTCTCCGACGGCGCGACCTTCTTCGCGGCGTGAAGTTCCCGCGCCTAAGGGTTTCCCCTAGCAACAATCAGGACCATCCTGATATTCGCAATATCCAATAGCCATTAATGTGACGCCATTCTCATTGCATGAACGGAGTCAGGCTTTTGTTTGTGATCGCAGAAAGGTGGCCCAGCACCCTTTCAAGCCTCAGTACCCACGCCCATCAAGCCCCAGCGCAAGTGCGCCGCATTGCTGTGGCCGGCATTCGGGTTGCTTGCAAAAGCGATGAACAACCACTCTCACAGCCGCTCGCGCCACCTGAAAAAAAATCAGATTTATCTGATATACAAACGCAAAAAACGCGTCATACCTTAAAACCGTTCAGCCAAGGCCCTATCCCGCCATCGGACTCGAAGTCATGGAGATAAGCATGCTAAAGGACGGCCATGAGTGCGCTCCCCCCCTGCCTGAGTTCCTGCTTGAAGCTCAGGCTCTACTGGCTAAATCGGAAGATTGCCTGAGCCATCTGCACTTGATCAGGAATGACGAAGAAGCGATCAACTGCCTGCTCGCCAGCCTGTTGTGCCTGGCCCAGACGGCAGCACGCCATTCCATCAGCCCGCTGGCCGAATTCGCCTTGCACATTCATGGCGTGTTGAAACGTACAGCACATCCAGTGGACCTCAACGATCCGATCCTCGACGCCTTGAAAAGCTGCCTGACCCTGATGGCCTGGCAACTGGAATTGATCGACCCGCACAACGGCCAACTCAATCTGGATGACAGCGAACAGGCCCTGCTGATCAACGAACTGACCGATCAAGTGGCGCAAAACTGTACCTGCGCTTATCCATCCTGCACCCATTGAAGTTGCACTTGTGCCGCTGGCTGGCAGATAAAACCCGCAGTTACAATAGCCAACCCGAAATATCAGTAGAACTTCAGGCTCAGGGTCAACTATCTGGTCGTTATTGAGTATTTCATACCCAAGAGCGACATTACCGATTCTACAACTCCAACTAGCGCCAGCCCCGGGACTTACTGTTCATAGCCCTGCATGGGCCCGCAACATCGCCCACATCCCGAGCTTTCATTAGCCCTCCCGAAGTCCATGGAGGAAATGGAACAAACGTGCAGCAGATCCATATTCCTGACTTTCAGGACATATATAACTGTGCGTATAAACGCGACCAACGGTATCTTCGGTGGTATTATGTCGCCCATAAACGGACACAGTAATGGCACTTTGATTCCAATGTCGGCAGTCACTACTCGGCTTGTACAAGACAAACAGACAACGTTGATTGAAACCCAGTATTCAAATAACACCGTTTCTCAAACAAGCCTCGTCATCCACTTCTGACAAGGCTCTCGCAGCGAACATTCATTGGCTCCATCCGCTATGTACGCCAGCCTCAAGTCACTCTTCTCTTGGCCCCTCTCTCTAGATCATCTGCGCTGGCTCAGCCTGTTGCTGTGTTCCTGCTCAACCTTGGGCAACGCACTGATCTATTGCCTGGACCGGCCCTTGCCGCTGATCTTGCTGCTGCTCAATATCGCGGCCCTGACCTGTATCTGGGTGCAATACGGCTATTCGCGAAAGTCCATCCGTTTCCAGCCCCAGGAGCTCGCCGAACGCCTGCTAGAGGTCAAGGAAAATGAGCGACACCGCCTCAGCCGTGAACTGCACGATGACATCGGCCAGTTGCTGACAGCGGCAAAACTGCAGACCGATTGGCTCAAGCGTCGCCTGCCGGACGACCTGCAGGATTCCTGCGCGGTGCTCGGCACCACTCTGGAAGAGACCCTGGCCAAAGTGCGTGACGTGTCCGCAATCCTCAATCCTCGGCAGTTGGCCAGCCTGGGACTGGAGGCCAGCCTGCGCGCCCACCTGCTCAAGACCCTGGAAAACACCTCGGTGCACTGGAGCCTGGAATGCCGCCAGCGCCTGTCGGGAATCCCGGAAGAGATGGCCGTCGCAGCCTTTCGCATCACCCAGGAAGCGGTCACCAACATGCTGCGCCACGCCCAGGCGAAAAACCTGTTGGTACGAATACAGCGACTGCCGGAAGGCCTTTCGCTGTTCATCAGCGATGATGGCCAGGGGTTCGCCCCGGCCAGCGATCCCGGCGCCCTGGGCCAGCGCGGCATGGCCGGGATGCAGGAACGAATCAGCCAGTTGGGTGGCCTGTTGCAGGTCACCAGCGAGTTCGACCAAGGCACCCAGATCGAAGCACTCTTTCCCTGGGCCCCTCGCACCCTTGAGCGGGCCAGCACGAATAAGGTTTCACATTGACCTGTAATTTACTCTTGGTGGATGACCACTCGCTTATCAGGGCTGGCGTGCGTGCCCTGGTCATGGACATTCCCGGATACGCGGTGATCGGTGAAGCCGATGACGGCGCGCAACTGCTGGAAATGGTCGAGAAACTGCATCCGGACATCGTCCTGCTGGACCTGTCGATGAAACGCATCGGCGGCCTGGACGCCCTGCGCCGGCTCAAGGCAATGCGGCCCCAGAGCAAAGTCCTGATTCTGTCGATGCATACCGATCCCTCCCTGATCATGCAGGCCCTGGAATCCGGCGCCCACGGCTATTTGCTCAAGGACACCACCGCCACCGAACTCGAACACGCCCTGGAAGCCTTGCGCAACAACGAACGCTACCTGAGTCCGGCCATTGCTCACACCGTGATCAACCAGGCGCTGACCCGAGCCCAGAAGCACCAGCCCCAGCCTGCGGAAAACCACAACCTGACGGCTCGCCAGCTGGAAATACTGCGGCTGATCGTGCGGGGCAAGTCCACCCGGGAGATAGCTCTGGGCCTGGGTTTGAGCATCAAGACCGTGGAAACCCATCGCTCGCAGATCATGAAACGCCTGCAGATCTTCGACGTCGCCGGGCTGGTGCTGTTCGCCGTGCGCGAGCGCATCATCAGCCTCGACGACTGACTCAGCGAGCGGCGCCGAGCAACGGCGAATCCGCCGGCAAATGCACCTGCAAGGCCGCAGGACGGGCGGTAAACCGCAAAGTGTCGCCCTGCAGCGGTTCGCCATCAAGATTGATGTCCAGGCCTCTTGAGGCCTTGATCTCGACCCAGGGCAGACGCGCGCGGACAAACATATTGTCGATCCCCAGGCCACCGGCCAGCAGACTCTTCAGAGTGCCCACCAGCTCCTGAGGCGCCGGCAGAATGCTGATATCCAGCAAGCCGTCGTCGGCCATGGCTCCCGGGCAAAGCTCGTGCCCGCCTCCCGCCTGCCGGCCATTGCCGATGCCCAGGGCCAGCAACTCACCACGCCAATGGAAATCCGGCCCCTGCAATTCGCCATAAGCCGCACTCAACTCGGCAAAGCGCGACAGCCCGGTGAACAGATAAGCGGCACCGCCAAGGACTTTCTTCAAGTCTTCAGAGGTGTTGGCAGTGACCTGGCTACCAAAGCCGCCGGTGGCCATATTGAGGAAAATCTGCCCGCCAACCTCCCCCAGGTCGATCGTCCGAGCCGGGACGTCCAGCAGTTCCAGGGCCGCCGCCGGGTCAAGGGGAACACCGGCAGCCCGGGCAAAGTCATTGGCCGTGCCCAATGGCAGCAGCGCCAGACTGGCTTGGGTCGACGCGTTGGCCAGGGCCTCGGCGATATCGCGCAGCGTACCGTCGCCGCCTCCGGCAATCAGCCGGGTATGCCCGGCGTCCAGCGCCTCGCTCACCAGACGCTGGGCATCTCCCGCCTCCCAGGTCAGACGCACCGAAACCTCCCAGCCGGCAGCACGCTTGGCCTCAACCGCAGCGCGCACCTCATCGTTGAGGGCCTGCTTGCCGTGCAGTATCAACAGTGCCTTGCGCTCATTCATCAACCATGACTCCGGTTATGGGTTCCTTGAGGGATGTTGACCTCGGGCACAGCGAAATAAGTCTGTCCCTTCGATTATTTTTTTGCCCAAGCCAGCCTGGCTCGTACCTCCCACTGATGACCCAGATTAGCCTGCCAACGAGGAAAATCTTCCATAGCTAGTACGCCGAGTCGCTCTTCGACAACCGGCTGCGCTTGCAACTGATCCTGTGCAATCTGCCGCTGCCGGGCTGGCGCCGATCAATAACTACCGTGACGAGCCTCATACCCTGGAAAAAATCGAAAAACGTGTCGAATTCGACCTGGAATACATCGAAAATTGGTCAGCCTGTCTTGAACTGCACATCCTGTTCCGCACCATTGCGTCCGTCATCATGATCCACGAGGCCTTCTAAATGAGCCCGCTCATTCCCTGCATCATTGCTGGCGGCGCCGGCACCCGCCTGTGGCCGGTGTCCCGTGAGGCGCTGCCTGGAACAGAGCCACCACAGGCAAGGCCAACGCGAAGTGCAAGTGCAAGTGGAGCTGGACCGCGACAGCTTCGCCCTGGCGCCGGACATCTCGATGGAGCGCTCGAAGGAGGTCGCCGTGGAGCGATATCGGCTCCTGGCAGGCAGTGCGCGAGCTGAGCCCGGCGGACATACACGGCAACCAGTGCAACGGCGAGACCGTGCTGCATGATGTCCGCAACTGCTACATCGATTCACGCCAGCGCCTGGTGGGCGGTATCGGCCTGGACAACCTGATCATCATCGACACCCCGGACGCCCTGCTGATCGCCGACGGCAAGCGCAGCCAGGAGGTCAAACTGATCGCCCAGGAGCTCAAGCGCCTGGGCCACGACGCCTACCGCCTGCACCGCACCGTGAACCGCCCCTGGGGCACCTATACCGTGCTTGAGGAAGGACCGCGCTTCAAGATCAAGCGTATCGAGGTCAAACCAGGCGCCTCGCTGTCGCTGCAAAGGCACCACCACCGCAGTGAGCACTGGATCGTGGTCAGCGGCATGGCCCGGGTGACCAACGGAGAAGACGAGTTTCTGCTCGACACCAATGAGTCGACCTTTATCAAGCCCGGTCGCCCTCATCGACTGAGCAATCCCGGGGTGATCGACCTGGTAATAATCGAAGTGCAAAGCGGGGAGTACCTGGGCGAAGACGACATCGTGCGCTTCAACGACATTTATGGCCGAGCTCCCGCCGCCCCCGGTAACACCTGAAACAGCGTTGGCCCCGTGAATCTGCCACAACGGCAAGTGACGACGCTGCTCGTCAGGCAACTCGCCCGATAAATAAACCCAGGCCCACGGGTCGGGCAGCCTCAGTGCAGGCGCCTGAAAAGAGACGTAGGACTCAAAGTGAATTTTCTGACCGAAGAATGAGATTTGCCTGAATTGACCCTGCGGAGCCAATCAGTGACTGTGCATGCCAGGCGCTGACGCCTCATACAAGGAAGTGCACCGTCATGAACGACAAGGGGTTTTATCCACAAGGGCATTCAACGCTCAATCGCATCAACGACAGCTCCTGGCTGGCGGCTCCTCCACTTCGGGAGTTCGATCTGCCACTCTCGTCAGAAGCACATCCGCCTCATTCCAGGCCGCTATCGATAATCAAGCGCCTGGCCTGGTTGACATTTGCGGCCTCGGTAATGGCAGGGCTGGTGACCTGGGGTTTCCACAGCCGTTTCGGACTGCTGCTGTTATTGCTGCTGCGCTGAAGCAAGGCACGGACCCGGCGCCTAACCGGGCCCGTGGCCGATCAATCCAGCACTTCACTCAAAGGAATGAAATTGACCACGTCACCTTCCTCCAGGGTCCGACCTTCCAGCACCTCTACCAGACCTTCCGCCCAGGCAGCGCTGCGCAGTACGCCAGAGCTCTGATTGCGATAGATGATCGCTCGCCCATTCTCCAGGCGGCCGCGCAAGTATTCGCGACGATTGCCGGGCCGGGGCCAGACAAAGCCTGCCGGCACCTGGAAGCTCAATGGTTGCACCTGCTGCACGCCCTGGCGCCGCAGTAGATAAGGCCGCGCCAGCAGGGCGAAAGTCACCAGGGTCGATGCCGGATTGCCCGGCAGGCCAATCACCGGTACCCCACGAAAATGTCCGAAGGTCAGGGGTTTGCCAGGTTTGATCGCCAGTTTCCACAGGGCCAGCTCACCGGCTTCCCGCAGGGCGATACCGAGAAAGTCCGCCTCCCCCACCGAGACACCACCGGTGGAAAGAATCAGGTCCACATCCCCCAGCTCCGCCAGGCGCTGACGGGTCGCGGGAAGATCGTCGGGAAGGATTCCCGCATCCAGCACCTCACAACCCAGGCGCTTCAACCAACTGCACAGCAGCACTCGATTGCTGTTGTAGATCTGCCCCGGACCAAGAGGCCGACCAGGCTCCACCAGTTCGTCGCCGGTGGACAACACCGCCACACGGACTCGACGCAGCACCTCAAGCTCGGCACATCCCAAGGACGCTGCCAGACCCTGCTCGATGGGCCCCAAGCGCGTACCGGCAGCCAAGACCTGCTCGCCTATGGTGGTTTCCTGGCCCTGGGGACGGATGTTCTGGCCGGCCTTCAAGGGCTCGGTAAAACGTACGCGCTGATCATCCTGAACCTGGGTGTTTTCCTGCATCTCGACGCAATCCGCCCCCGCCGGCACCGGAGCGCCAGTGAAGATCCGCGCACAGGTTCCCGGCTGCAAGGGCTCGGGGGACTGCCCGGCGAAAATCCGCTGGCTGACCGGCAAGGGCTCGCCCTTCCAGTCCTCCACGCGCAAGGCGTATCCATCCATGGCGCTGTTGGGCCAAGGCGGCAGATCCAGGCTGGATACCAGCGCCTCAGCCAGGACCCGGCCCTCAGTGGCTGCCAATGGCAGCCGTTCACGCTCGACAATGGGCGCTGCCTCGGCCATGGCCAACAGGCGCGCCAATGCCTGCTCCACCGGCATCAAGCCCCCCTGCTTGCCCGGCTTACCCACGGGATTCACAAGGCGCCGCCTGTTTCAGGTGAGGGACAAAGTTGCACGGCCGATGCCGCGAATCCAACTGCTCGGCCAGTATTGCGTCCCAGCCGGTACGTACCGCATTGGTGGAGCCCGGCAGGCAGCACACCAGGGTGCCATTGGCCAGCCCGGCCAAGGCACGGGACTGCACAGTGGAAGTACCTATATCCGCCACCGATATCTGCCGGAACAGCTCGCCAAAACCATCGACCTGCTTGTCCAGCAGGCAGGCCACAGCTTCCGGAGTACTGTCACGACCAGTAAAACCGGTGCCGCCGGTGATCAACACCACCTGCACCACGTCATCAGCGATCCAGGTAGCGACCTGGGCGCGGATCTTGTACAGATCGTCCTTGAGCAACACCCGCGCTGCCAGACGATGGCCCGCGGCGCCCAGGCGCTCGACGAAGACCTGGCCGGAGGTATCGGTTTCCAGGGTGCGGGTGTCACTGACGGTCAGCACCGCAATATTCAGGGGAGCAAAAGGTACATCAGCCTTGGCTTTCATAGGCTCGATCCAGAGGTAGGAGACACAGCCCGGTGTTATATCACAGCGCTTTGATCCGGCGCCGCTGCGGGGCCGGCCTTCACCTTGCCCCGGACTGCCAGCACACGCAGTCCAGCCGTCGAGAAAGCCAGACCGCGGACAAACAGGCGCTGTGAGCTAAGCTGCAGCCGCCAACGCCTGCGATCCGCCCGGCAACGTGACAGAATGTCCCTGGCCAAGGAACTTGCAGACGTTGTATACGTCTGAAGACCAGCACTCAAAAGTACTCATTTCGGAGACACACAATGACTCAACGGACCCTCGCCACTCTCATGCTCGCACTGGGCCTGGCCACTCTCGCCGGTTGCGCCTCGCCGACAGTGATCACCCTGAATGACGGTCGCGAAATCCAGGCCGTCGATACCCCTGAATACGACAAGGATTCCGGCTTCTACGAGTTTGAACAGCTGGACGGCAAACAGACTCGCATCAACAAGGATCAGGTTCGTACCGTCAAGGAGCTGTAAGTCCGACGGTGGTTGCTCTGATGTAATAAAACCCGCCTGTTGCGGGTTTTATTGTTTCTGCGAGACGGTTTTTCACCACTGCAGGCTGATACGGCTTTCGAACTCGCGCTCCTGCCCAGTCAGCGGATCGATGAAGCGCAGGCCCTGAGCCAGCAGCTTCAGTGGATTGTCATAGTCATCCTCGGCGTCCTTGAGCACCTCGGGGTAGAACGGGTCATTGCAGATCGCGGCTCCAAGGGCACTCATGTGTACCCGCAACTGATGCTTCTTGCCTGTCACCGGGTACAAGGCATAGCGCCACAGATCGCAGTGCCTTTCCCTGACGTCGATGGCGGTTTCGGTATTGCTCGCCCCCTCGCCTTCCTGCATGCGGAAGAAGGGCTCCCCGTCCACCAATCGGCTTTTGTGCACCAGGGGAAAATTCAGGTGTGGCAAGGCACCGGCAATGGCTTCATAGCGTTTCTCGATCTGCCGGGTAGGGAACAACGCTTGATAGGCCGAGCGGCTGCCGGGATTGGCAGAAAACAGCACCAGCCCTGCCGTATGCCGGTCAATGCGATGCAGGGGCACCAGATTCGGGTTGTCCAGGCGGCGGATAAGGCGACGCAGCAAAGTCTGCTCGACGTACTCGCCCGCAGGGGTGACCGGCAGAAAATGCGGTTTGTCCGCCACCACCAGATGCTCGTCGGCATAGAGGATGGTCTCCTGCACCGGGATCACCTTCTCATCCGGCACCTCACGAAAATAATGAATCCGCAAGCCTTCGCGATAGGCCAGGTCCAGACTGATGGGCTGGCCCTGCCCGTCCAGCACTCGGCCGCGAGCGATACGATCCAGCCATTGTTCACGACTGATGGCCTTGAAGTGATCACACAGGCAATCCAGCACCGTCGGCCAGGAGCCAGGAGGCAGATACAAGGTACTGGCCTGATGCTGTGCAGCGGAAAAGCTCGCGGTGGGCATACAAAAGCTCGAAAGATCAATGCAGGGCGGCATTATCCAACAGCGCCCCTCAGGAACCTAGAAGCAGTTTGCCCGACCTCAGGCACACGAGTGCTTGGCCTGGGCCTCTGCCTCGGTGAACTCCTTGAGCCAGCGCAGCACATCCACAGCCTCCCAGCGACCCGGATCATAGAGGGCATAGAGCAGCCCCTGATAACCCACCACATCCAGCTGCCGGTGGTAACCCGCTCGCTGGAACAGGGCTTCGATCTCGGCAAAGCAGGTATTGAAGTGCAGCTTGTTGAAGGGTGTCTTGCCCTCGGTGACCAAACCATCCAGGCGTAACTCAAGCACCGCCTCACGGAGCACATCGGTGGACATGCTGTTCACGCTGTTTTTCAGTTGTTCGACATTGACCATCATTTATTCCTTTAACCGTTTGAAGCGTCCGCCATATCCATCAGGGCTGCTTGCGTCCCACATAACTGACCACCCACAACACCACGCCCCAGATCTCGATCGAGCCCAGGTCATCCAGCACCAGGGAAGGGATTGAAGGGCGCGCCGCCTTGAGCAAAAGACCGCCACGAGGATCGGGAGCCAGCAGGCGCAGCGAGTATTCATGGGCGCCTTGGGGACGTACCACCAGGTACTGATCCACCACCGGATTGGCTGAGCGATCGACGATCAGCCGGTCCCCGGGGTAGATGCCGAACCCCAGCAGGTTGTCGTCGTCCACCAACAGGCCGTGGATCTGGGGAGACCCCAGACCCAGGGTCCGATCCAGGGAAAAGCCGCTACCGGTGGGCTCATTGGCAACGGCAGCGCAGCCGCTGTCACCCAGTTCCAGAAAACAGGTTGGCAACGGCTGTGAGCGTTCGGTACCGGTCAGGAAAGTGAGAGACATGGCGAGATTCCTCGATAGCTGTATATGCATACAGTAAACCAATCGACAGATCTCGCCAATGAATTCCGACCATGGGCGACAGGCGGAAGCTCCGATGTTGCAAGCCAAGTGTCAGCGCAGGAACGCCACCACCTGCTCGGCGTCGAAAGGCCAGCCGAGCTCGGCGCCATTGTCCACCCGGCGCAACACCGGGATACGCAGGCCATAGCTTTCGAACAGTTCCTGACTCTCGGCGATGTCCACCAGCTCGACCATCAAGCCGTGCTCCACTAGCGGCATCAACTCGGCCTCGGCCAGTTCGCACAGGTGGCAACCAAGGGTGCCGAACAATTGGCATTCAGGGGGCATGACAGGGCAACCGTGTGAAGAACGGGTGCTTATTTTAGGCCCGAGCGCGAAAGCCGTCGACCCGCCTCTGTCCAGATATGCCGAGGCCCCATGCCCCTCTGCGGCCCTGCGCAGAGAATGCTCCGACAGGCGTACAGCACCTCGATAGACACCTTCTGAGCCTGGCCAAGGCTCGCGAATATGCGAAATTCTCAACAAAAAATGACATGAGTCAGAATTATTTACCGCCAACCGGGCGATCCTCGCGGCCTTTTTGCCTCTAGGCTTTGCCCTGCCCGCCCCTTTGTCCGGAGATGCCCGTTGTTTGCCAATCTGCTGATCATTCTCGCTTCATCACTGGTGGTCATTGCGCTGTTCCGGCGCCTGAGCCTGCCACCGGTCCTGGGCTATCTGTCGGTGGGGCTGATGGTCGGGCCCACCGCCCTGGACTGGGTCAATGACAGCGAGGACCTGCCGGACCTGGCGGAACTGGGGGTGGTCTTCCTGCTGTTTTCCCTGGGCCTGGAATTCTCCCTGTCGAAGATGCTCGCCCTGCGCCGCGTGGTGTTTGGCCTGGGCAGCCTGCAAGTGCTGTGCAGTGGCCTGATCCTCGGCGTGCTCCTGGCCTTGTTCGGCATGCCGCTGACCTCGGCGCTGATGCTCGGCACCGGCCTGGCCCTGTCGTCCACCGCCATCGTCAGCAAGGAGCTGACCAGCCTCGGCGAGATCTTCAGCAGCCACGGACAGAATGCCATCGGCGTGCTGCTGTTCCAGGACGTGGTGGCGGTGCTGTTGCTGACCCTAGTGCCGGTCTTCGCCGGCCACAGCGACCAGGCCTGGTACTGGGCCCTGCCTGTCACCCTGGGCAAGACCCTGGTGCTGTTCTTCGGCCTGCTGTTGGCCAGCCGCTGGCTGCTGCCCCGGCTGTTCCACGAAGTCGCCGCCTCCCACTCTGCCGAGCTGTTCGTATTGCTGGCCCTGGTGATTGTGCTGCTGACCGCCTGGCTCACCCACTTGCTGGGCCTGTCGCCGGCCCTGGGGGCCTTCCTTGCCGGCATGCTGCTGGGAGAAAGCCACTACCGGCACCAGATCGAAGCCGATATCCGTCCGTTCCGCGACATTCTCCTGGGGCTGTTCTTCGTCAGCATCGGCATGCTCATCGACCTGCAGCTGTTCATCGACCACAGCCTGTTGATCCTCGGCCTGACCCTGGCCCTGCTACTGATCAAGGGCAGCGTGGTGGCGATCCTGCTCAAGCTGCGCGGCAGCGACGGCGAGACGGCCTGGCGCAGCGGCCTGGCCCTGGCCCAGGGCGGCGAGTTCTGCTTCGCCCTGATGGCGCAGATGCAACTGACCCAGATGATCCCGTCGCACTTGAGTGGCCTGCTGCTGGCCGCCACCTTCAGCTCCATGCTGCTGACCCCACTGTTGCTGCGCGCCGCGCCGGTGATCACCGCGCGTCTGCACCGCAAGCCCAACCAAACCGCGCAATTGGAGGAAATCAGCGCGCAGAACGCCGAACTGCAGGGCCATGTGGTGATCTGCGGCTATGGCCGGGTCGGCCAGTCCATCGGCCGCTTCCTGCGTCACGAGCAACTGCGATTCATCGCCCTGGACGATGATCCGGTGCGGGTCCAGGAGGCCTCGGCGGCAGAGAGCTGCGTGCATTACGGCGATTGCCGCCGTGGCGACCTGCTGGCCGCCGTGGGCCTGGAGCGGGCACGCCTGCTGGTGATTGCCGTGGACAAGACCGACATTGCCCTGACGGTGCTCAAGGCCGCGCGGCGCCTGGATCGCAACGTGCCGATCCTGGTGCGGACCCGGGATGACAGCCAGTTGGCGGAACTCAAGGCCGCCGGCGCCAATGAAGTGGTGCCAGAGCTTTTAGAGTCGAGCCTGATGCTGGCTTCCCACGCCCTGATCATGCTTGGCCTGCCGGAGCAACGGGTACAACGCACCGTGGACGAGGTGCGTCACAGCCGCTATCGCCTGCTGCACGGCTTCTACCATGGGGCGCAAAGCAGCACCCAGGACAATCACGAGCCACCCGCGGTGCAAATGCACGCGGTCAACCTCGACGCCGACGCCCACGCCTGCGACCGACTGCTGCAAGAGCTGGGACTGGAAGCACTGGGCGTGGATGTGCAAGGCGTGCAACGCAATGGCAGCGAACTGCCGCTCAATCCGGCCCCGCGCCTGCGAGCCGGAGACCGGATACTGGTGTCCGGCTCCCAGGCCGCGATCGAGGCCTGCGAAGCACGCCTGCAGGGCGGTTGAGGCCGTCCCGCCCCGGCCCTGAGCAGTTCGCTGCCTGGGCCGGTGGCCCCTCAGTCCTGACTCACCGCACCGATCTTGTGCAGCGACAGGTCGGCGCCGTAATACTCCTGCTCCTGGGTCAGGCGCAGCCCGCAGACGACCTTGATCACGCCATACACGGCGAATCCGCCCAGCAGCGCCACCAGTACCCCAAGGCCGGTGCCAATCAACTGGCTGGCCAGGCTGACACCGCCCAACCCACCCAATGCACTCTGGCCGAAGATCCCGCAGGCAATCCCGCCCCACACACCGCACAGGCCATGCAGCGGCCAGACTCCGAGCACATCGTCGATCTTCCAGCGGCTCTGGGCGGCCATGAAGCACCAGACGAACAAGGCCCCGGCCATCGCCCCGGTGACCAAGGCGCCCACCGGATGCATCAGGTCGGAGCCGGCGCAGATCGCCACCAACCCGGCCAGCGGCCCGTTGTGCAGGAAGCCCGGGTCGTTGCGCCCGACGATCAACGCCGCCACGGTGCCGCCGACCATGGCCATCAGCGAGTTCACCGCCACCAGCCCGCTCACCCCTTGCAGGGTCTGGGCGCTCATCACGTTGAAGCCGAACCAGCCGACAATCAGGATCCACGAGCCCAACGCCAGGAAGGGAATGCTCGACGGCGCGAACGCCACCAACTTGCCGTCGCGGTAACGGCCGTTGCGCGGCCCCAGCAACAGCACCGCCGCCAGCGCCAGCCAGCCGCCCATGGCATGCACCACCACCGACCCGGCAAAATCATGGAAGCCGGCGCCAAAACGCTGCTGCAACCAGGCTTGCACCCCGAAGTTGCCGTTCCACACCAGCCCCTCGAAGAATGGATAGACGAACGCCACAATCAGCACCGTGGCGCACAATTGCGGTACAAAACGCGCACGCTCGGCAATGCCGCCGGAGATAATCGCCGGAATCGCTGCGGCGAAGGTCAGCAGGAAAAAGAACTTCACCAGACCGTAGCCGTGGTCGGCACTGATCACCGCCGCCGGTTGCAGGAAGCTCACGCCGTAGGAGATCCAATAGCCTATAAAGAAATAGGCCAGGGTCGAGACGGCGAAGTCGCTGAGGATTTTCGACAGGGCATTGACCTGGTTCTTCTGCCGGACCGTGCCCACTTCGAGGAAGGCAAAACCGGCGTGCATGGCCAGGACCATGACCGCCCCGATCAGAATGAACAGGGTGTTGGAACCGTGGACCAGGGTGTCCACAGCGCTTTGCAGATTTTCCATGGAGTAGGCAGATCCGAAATCGGCCATCATCTCCCCGGCTTCACGGCCGGCCTTGCACCAAATTGGCTCCGGGACACGCCATCACGCGTAATCGGTGAACCGTTTTGGCGCGCCAGGGGCCGCACGCGAAACCACGGGAAGGAGATTGACCTGAGGTTGTGATTTTTTGGCCAGGGTTTACGCGGGCTGCAGCGCCACCCTTGCTCGTTTTCGGCGCAAGCCTCACGCCTTGCGCACCAGGACAAAGCAAAAGCTGTACCAGACAATTACAGTGAACCTTCACTCGGGGCTCACACTCATAGCTCACACACGCAATCAACGGAGAAACAACCATGGCCAGCAAAACGGCGAAGACGGCTCAAGAAGTACTGATGGCGGATTTTCAGGCACTGGTCAGTGACACGGAGCGTCTGCTGGAACACACCGCGACCCTGGCCGGCGACCAGGCCGATGAACTGCGCGAGCAGATCCACGACAGCCTGCTCAAGGCCCGGGAAACCCTGCAACTGACCGAGGACTCCCTGCGCCAGCGTGGCCAGGCTGCAGTCACGGCTGCTGAAGACTATGTACAGAGCAACCCTTGGCAGTCCGTCGGGATTGCTGCCGGCGTCGGCTTTCTCATCGGCCTGCTGGCGACGCGGCGCTGATATGGCTATCGGCGAATCCACTTCGTCCGGCAGCGGTCCAAGCGCGTCCTCGCGGCGCCTGGGGGCCGCTGTCCTGGGCCTGTTGCACAGCCACGTCGAATTGTTCGGCATCGAGTTACAGGAACAGAAAGCCCGCACCGTCAGCCTGCTGCTGTTCGCCGGCCTGGCCCTGGTGTTTGCCCTGCTGTTGCTGGTGGGGTTATCGGCGCTAGTGCTGATCCTGCTGTGGGACAGCTATCGCCTGGCCGGGATCATCGGCCTGTGCGTGTTCTATACCCTGGCGGCAGTGTTCTGCGGCCTGCGCCTGAAGTCGGCGATCTTTGATGAATCTTCGCCCTTCCACGCCACGCTCGAAGAGCTGGCCAATGATCGGGAGCGCCTGCTGCCATGAAGTTGCCGGACATTCCGCAGAACACCTCACGCCGGGAAATGCGCAAGGTACTGATCCGCCTGCGCATGGAAATGCACCGCCAGGAAATCCGTCACGAGTCCCAGCAATTGCTGCAACCCCTGCAACGGGTTCGCGGCCTTGGGCAAAGCTGGCAGGAAGGCTTTGGCATCAAGCACGCCCCACTCTGGGGCGTGGCGGCGGTGACCCTGCTGGGGTTCATCACCGGCAAGGGTGCCAAGAGCGGCGGCACCAGCAGCCTCACCCGCCTGATACGCCTGGGCACCAGCCTGTTGCCACTGATCAGACTGGCGCTGCAAGGCGCCTCGCGCAAACCCTGAGCGAGCATCGGCAAGCGCCTGCAACAGGCAACGGCTGATCTGGCTGCATTCTTGCTAAGCAACCCGGATCGGCCCCTTTACCAAGGGGTCGACCCAGGGTGGGTGAAAACGCCGTATTGCTGAACACGGCAATGTTCACCCAGCCTGGACGCCTGTCTGTCTACCCGACAGCCACAGCCCCCTACCAACAAGACTCTATAAGGAGGCCCTGTGATCGACGGGCAACCGCTCGCCTGCTTCCAGCCATTCATCGATACCGCTACCGGGCGCATTGCCGGAGTCGAAGCTCTGGGCCGCCTGCGCCAGGGCAATGGGCAACTGGCGTCGGTGGGGCCGCTGTTCGCCGATCCCCGCACCCCTTCCAGCGCCTTGCGCCGTCTTGATCGCCTGGTCCGCGACGATGCTTTGCGCCGCCTGCACGAAGCCCCGGCGGACTGGTTCCTGAGCCTGAACATTTCCCCACGCTGGATCAGTCGATTGCGGCCAGGACAGCCGTTGCCCAGCCTCAAGCAGTTGCAGCAAAACGAGGTCGATCCGCGGCGCATCGTCTTCGAGATCACCGAGCTGGGGGGCAACAGCCAGCGCCTGACCGAGGTGGTGGCGCGCTATCGCCAGGCGGGAGCGCGAATCGCCATCGACGATTTCGGCGCCGGCTACTCGCAACTGGACCGGGTGCTGGCGCTGCAACCGGACATCCTCAAGCTCGACATGCGCCTGTTCCAGGCCGCAGCCCGGGGCGGGCCCAGCAGCGATGTGGTCAAGGCCCTGGCACAGATGGCGGAAAAAACCGGCTGCTGGATCATCGCCGAAGGGGTGGAAACCGAGGCCGAACTGGATTTCGCCCTGGAGTGCGGCTCGCGTTACGTACAGGGCTTCCTGTTTGCCCGGGCCGAGGAACAGCTGTTCGCCAGCGATGCCTTCGTCCAGCCCTTCGCCCGCCTGCGCGAGCGCTATGTGCGGCACAAGCTGGCCGAACGCAACCGCCTGATGCGCATGCGCCTGCAACTGGCAGAGCTGATGAACCTGTTGCAGGCCTGGGCCCAGGCTCAGGCTCCCATCAGCCAACTGCCCGCCGTGGAGGCCTTTCCCTGGCTGCTGCGTTTCTACCAGTGCGACCGCCACGGCACCCAACTGACGCCCAATCTGGAATGGCGCCATAACCGCTGGCAGGCCGACAGCAGCTATGTGGGCCACAACTGGTCCTGGCGCCCGTACTTCTATCACCTGCTGGCCGAAGGCTGGGAGGAGCGCCGCCTGACCCTGTCCAACACCTACCGCGACGCCACCAGCAACCAGTACTGCCTGACTGCCGGCCAGTTCTTCGACAACGGCCAGCGCCTGCTGCTGATCGATATCGACGCCGCCGGCCTGTAGCCCCGTCCCGTTTGCCGGCGAGCGCAGCGAGCGCGGCGACACGATGGGTGCACGGGCTGCGGGCCCTTTCGCCGGCAAGCCGGCTCCTAAAGGTGGGGCGCAGGCCACGCCATTTCCGCGTAGGAGCTGGCTTGCCAGCGAAGGCGTCGGCCCTATAGATGCACCAGCGCAGACCATGCGCCTCTTGCGGCCGCGCTCGGGAACCCGGAAGCTCTGCCCTTCAGTTTTTTTTCGGAGAGACCCCGCCTTGGATTGGCAGACCCTGCTCAACCGCGAACGCCTCGGAAAGCCAGTGCACAGCCCGGAAGAACTCGGCCGTAGCCCTTTCCATAAAGACCATGACCGCATCATCTTCTCCGGCGCCTTCCGCCGCCTGGGGCGCAAGACCCAGGTGCACCCGGTGTCCAGCAACGACCATATCCACACTCGCCTGACCCACTCCCTGGAGGTCAGTTGCGTCGGTCGCTCCCTGGGCATGCGCGTCGGCGAGACCCTGCGCGGCGCCCTGCCCGACTGGTGCGACCCCAGCGACCTGGGGATGATCGTGCAGTCGGCCTGCCTGGCTCACGACATCGGCAACCCGCCCTTCGGCCATTCTGGCGAAGACGCCATCCGCCACTGGTTCCAGCAGGCCGCCGGGCGTGGCTGGCTGGACGCGATGAGCGAGGCTGAACGCCAGGACTTCCTCAATTTCGAAGGCAATGCCCAGGGTTTCCGGGTCCTGACCCAGCTTGAATATCACCAGTTCGATGGCGGCACCCGGCTGACCTACGCCACCCTCGGCACCTACCTCAAGTACCCCTGGACCGCGCGCCACGCCGATTCCCTGGGCTACAAGAAGCACAAGTTCGGCTGCTACCAGAGCGAATTGCCGCTGCTGGAACAGATCGCCCACAAGCTGGGCCTGCCGCAGTTGGAGGAACAGCGCTGGGCCCGGCATCCGCTGGTGTATCTGATGGAAGCGGCGGACGACATCTGCTACGCCCTGATCGACCTGGAAGACGGCCTGGAGATGGACCTTTTGGAGTACGCCGAAGTCGAGTCCCTGCTGTTGGGGCTGGTGGGCGACGACCTGCCGGAAACCTATCGCCAGCTGGGCCCGGGGGATTCGCGCCGGCGCCGCCTGGCGATCCTGCGGGGCAAGGCCATTGAGCACCTGACCAACGCCGCCGCCCGGGCCTTTGTCGAACAGCAGGACGCACTGCTGGCCGGCACCCTGCACGGCGATCTGGTGGAGCACATGCATGGCCCGGCCAAGCGTTGCGTGCTCAATGCCAAGGACGTGGCGCGGCGCAAGATCTTCCAGGACAAGCGCAAGACCCTGCACGAGATCGGCGCCTACACCACCCTGGAAATTCTCCTGAACTCGTTTTGCGGCGCGGCACTGGAGCAGCACGGCGGCAAGACCCCCTCGTTCAAGAACCGGCGGATTCTCGATCTGCTGGGCAATAACGCGCCGGACCCGAACTGGCCGCTGCATACCTCGTTCCTGCGCATGATCGATTTCATCGCCGGCATGACCGACAGCTACGCCAGTGAAATGGCCCGGGAAATGACCGGACGCTCAAGTCCGCAATGACCCTCGCTCATCAAGTGCCTGGCCGCTGCGCCAGGCACTTGATATGACCTGCAACATCCAATCGACAACTAAGGGATTCCCCTAGCCAGGCCGCCGCAACAGCAGCCGACAAACTCCGGATATACGCCAGTACAAGGGGAAAAACACTCGGCGCTACGGGCATTTCATTCAAGAGCCCGACTCTAAGGCATTCCCCGACCAACATGACTTCAATTAACGAACAACACGACTAGAGCAACTACTCAGGTAGAAAGAGCAACTAGCCGTAAACACTTGGTGTGCGGGGCGCAGATATTGCGCTGCTTTCACAAATTCGAACACCTGTTCTTGATTCAACCAAACATCCTACCTTTGCAGATTCTCACGAATTCCCTGAACCCCTTGCCAATCAAGGCCGCCAGGAATTTTTGTTAGCCTTCTATGCATTTACAATTTACGTACAAATCGAGTTTTTAGTTTCGGATAGTCTCGATTTCAACAAGATATTTCCCCGCTGACCGCCCTCGGAAAAATTAATTTCACACTGCGCTGTAACGTTTGCACTGCAACTCACTCAACCCTTTTGTCATACCTGATTTTAGATTGAAGCACCCGGCTCTCACTCAGGAATTGTCACTCGCGAGCACTTGAACATAGGCCACCGATATAGCAATCGACGGCACCTCATATTCATCGTGCAGAACTTAAAGCGACGTCACTAGTTGAGCCTCAACGATCGGCTTTTCTGTTGTTCGTCACTTGGTCTTTTTACAGTAAGGATGCCAAGTGCCCTATTCATCACGCACCGACCGCTCCCTTCTTGCCCACTCCGGCAGCTGGTGCCTGGGACTGGTACTGGGTCTGAGTTGCCTGGCCCCGGCCTTGGCCGACGATCTGCAACCGGGTCAGGAAGCCCTGCGCCTGCAGCAGCAACAGCAACGGGACCTGCAACAGTTGCAACTGGAGCAGCGCCAGCGGCAGATGCAGCGCGGCAGCTTCAGCAGCACCCCGGCCACGCCCAACCTGCCGGAGCAGACCGCCAGCGACAGCCGCTGCTGGCCCTTAAGCGGCACCCGCATCGGCGGCGTCAGCCTGTTCAGCAAAACCCGGCTCAATGACGCCATCAAGCCGTACGTGGCGCCGTGCATGGGGGTCAACCAGATCAACCAACTGCTGGCCGCCATCACCCGTCTCTACGTCGAGGCCGGCTACATCGCCAGCCGCCCCTACCTGGCCAGCACTCCGGCCGCCGGCCACAGCCTGGATATCCTGGTGGAAGAAGGCTACGTCGAAGCCATCGAACTGGCCGACCAGAGCCTGCCGGTGTCCCTGGGTGGGGCCTTCCCCGGCATGCTCGGCAAGCCCCTGAACCTGCGAGACCTGGAGCAGGGCCTGGATCAACTGAACCGCCTGCGCTCCCTGGACCTGACCGCCGATATCGCCCCGGGCAGCCAGCCCGGCGCCTCGCGGATCATCCTGCGTTCGCGCAGCAGCGCCGCA
The DNA here is from genome assembly GCF_026016285.1 of Pseudomonas sp. B21-059. Lineage (NCBI taxonomy): Bacteria > Pseudomonadati > Pseudomonadota > Gammaproteobacteria > Pseudomonadales > Pseudomonadaceae > Pseudomonas > Pseudomonas sp. B21-059. Next base: position 4,768,713 of record NZ_CP087201.1, read on the forward strand.
CGCTGGGGCCTCGGCCTGGGTGTGGATAACCTCGGCAGCGCCGGCACCGGCCGCGACCGGCAGTCGATCAACCTCAATCTCGACAGCCCGTTGCAGATCAACGACGCGCTGAACCTGAACTACAGCGACACCCTCAACCACGGCCCGCGCTACAGCCGCAGCAGCAGCCTGTTCTACTCTGTGCCCTACGGTTACTGGACCTACAGCCTGTTCGCCAGCCACGCCGAATACCGCGCCCCGCTGAAGCTGGCCCGCACCACCCTGTACAACAGCGGCCGCACCGACATGGTCAGCGGCCGCGCCGACCGGGTGCTGTGGCGCGACCAGAGCCACCAGCTCAGCGCCAACCTGCAACTGGCCTACAAGGACGTGGACAGCTACCTGCAAAAAGCCCACCTGCAGATCCAGAGCCCGACCCTGACCGTGGCCGAGGCCGGGCTCAACCTGTTCTGGCTCAACAGCGCGGTATGGAACCTGGATGTCAATTACGCTCAGGGCCTGACCTGGTTCGGCGCCGACCGTGACTCGCAGCAGGTGCAACGCAACCTGCCCCAGGCGCAGTTCCGCAAGTACCGCGCCGGCCTCAGCCAGTGGCGCAACGGCCAGTGGGGCAACCAGCGCTGGCAGTGGCAGAGTCAACTCTCGGCCCAATACAGCCCGGACCCGCTGCCGGCCATCGAACAACTGCTGGGCACCGATGACTCGGCCGTGCGCGGCTACCGCATCAACAGTGCCTCCGGCGCCATCGGCGCGGTGTGGCGCAACACGCTGCGTCTGCCGCTCAACAGCGACCTGCCGGTCAAGATCACCCCACGCCTGGGCCTGGACAACGGCTGGATCAAGGCCGAGCACGGCGCCCAGAGCCGCCATCTCGGCGGTGCCAGCCTGGGCCTCAACCTGGCCTGGAAAAACCTCCAGATCGACCTGGATTACCAACGCAGCCTCAGCAACCCAGAGGGCTTTCGCACGGAACCGGAAGTCTGGCTGGCCAGGTTCAGCCTGCAGATTTGATCAACCGCCGATTAGCCTGAAACACCCGATGAACCTGAGCACAACGCGCCGTTGCACCCAAGAAAGCAACGCCCGGCTCACCCACTCAGCACGAGGTTCTCATGCCTGACAACACTCATAGATTCAACCTTTCACCCCAGGGCACATTGCGCTGGACCATCGCCGGCCTGCTGCTGGTGTCCCATCTGCCCCTGGCCCTGGCCGGCGGAATCACCGTGGTCGAAGGCCCCGGCGGCACCCCGCAACTGCAAAACCAGGGCGGCGTGCCCATCGTCAACATCGTCGCGCCCAATGCCGGTGGCCTGTCCCATAACCAGTTCCTGGACTACAACGTCGGGCAACAAGGCGTGGTCTTGAACAACGCCCTGCAGGCCGGACAGTCGCAACTGGCCGGACAACTGGCGGCCAACGCGCAACTCCAAGGCCAGGCGGCCAGCGTGATCCTCAACGAGGTGATCAGCCGCAACGCCTCACAACTCAATGGCGCCCAGGAAATCTTCGGCCGCGCCGCCGACTTCGTGCTGGCCAACCCCAACGGCATCTCGGTCAATGGCGGCAGCTTCATCAACACCCCCAATGCCAGCCTGGTGGTGGGTCGCCCGGAACTCCAGGACGGCAAGCTGCAGGGGCTCAACACCCAGGACGCTCGGGGCCAGTTGGATATCCACGGCGGCGGTCTGCGCAATGCCGAAGGCTCGATCAACCTGATCGCCCCACGCATCGACAGCAAGGGCAGCCTCGCCGCCCGGGACCAGTTGAACGTGACCGTGGGCCGCAATCAGCTCGACTACCCCAGCGGCAAGGTGCTGAAGGTCGACCCGAGCAGCCACACCCAGGACCAGCGCATCGATGCCAGCCTGTTCGGCGCCATGCAGGCCGGGCGGATCAACATCGTCAGCACCGCTGAAGGTGCCGGAGTCCGGGTGGGCGCCGTCCAGGTGGATGGCCGCGACGGAGTCAAGCTGAGCTCCGCCGGTGATCTGGACATCCGCGGCGAGGCCGTGGCCAACAGCCTCGACGCCACGCGCGCCGGTGTTCGCAGCCAGGGTGATATCGAACTCCACGGTGCCAAGGACCTGACCCTGGCCGCCACCGACGTCAGCGGCCGCAACGTCAAGCTCGATGCCGGGCGCAACCTGACCCTGAGCAGTATCGAAAGCCGCAAGCTCCAGGAAAAACGCCAGCAGTGGGACAAGAGCACCATCGGCATCACCTGGGAGACCTACGACGCTACCCAGACCGATAGCGAAACACGCCAGCACGGTAACAAGGTGCTGGCCCAGCATGACGCCGAGCTGAAATCCGGCGCCAATACCCAGATCCAGGGCAGCAGCGTCGAAGCCGGTCATAACCTCAGCGCCCGCAGCGGCGGCGACCTGCAACTGACTGCCGCCACCGAAACCCAGACCCAGCGCGACCAGGGCAAGCACCGCAAGCACCTGTGGAAGGAAAACTGGGACAACGCCAGCAGCCAGCAGCGCAGCGTCACCAGCCAGCTCAAGAGCGGCAAGCAACTGCAACTCGACAGCCAGCAGAATCTGCGCCTTGAGGGCGCCGAACTGCACAGCCAGGGCGACATCCAACTGGCCGCCAAGGACGTCGACATCAACAGCGCCAGCCGCCGGCAGAGCCAGAGCAACCAGCATTACTCCGGTGACCTGGTGGGCGGTGGTTTCTTCGGCAAGAACGCCGACGGGGACCAGGGCAAGACCGAGAACCAGGGCAGCAAGGTCATCGCCGACGGCAAGCTGATCGTGCGCGCCGACAGCGTACGCATCAGCGGCAGCCAGGCCCGGGGCGGCACCCAGGCCAGCGTTATCAGCGACAAGGGTTCATTGACCATCGACGGCGTGCAGGACACCTCCCACCGCAACAGCCACAGCAAGGACAGCAAGTTCTTCGGCATCACCAAGGATGAGAGCCGTCAGCAGCACAAGGACAGCACCACCGTCAGCAGCCAGGTGCGCTCGGACAGCAACCTCAAGTTGCAAAGTGCCGAGGACCTGACCATCAGCGGTTCCCAGGTGGCCGCTGCGGGAGCACTGGACGCCAGCGCCAAGGGCACCGTTAAGGTCGCGGCCGCTGCAGACACCCAGCACGACAGCAGCAGCACCCAGAAGCGCGGCTTCGACGCCTACGCCAAGGAAAACGCCCCGGGCACCGGCCAGTACCGGGCCGGGGTGCGTTATCAGGATGAGCAGCGCAACGACAGCAGCGACAGCACCCGGCAACAGGCCTCCAGCCTCACTGGCGGCACCCTGGCGGTCACTGCCGGCGGGGACCTCAAGGTGCAAGGCAGCGACCTTGCGGCCACGGCCGGCGATGCCAGCCTGAGCGGCAAGAATGTGCAGTTGCTGGCTGCGGACAACAAAACCCAGAAGCACAGCGACAGCACCACCACCGGTGGCGGCTTCTACTACACCGGCGGCCTGGACCGCGCCGGCAATGGCCTGGAAGTGGCCCACACCAGCAGCCAGGACAGCAGCAGCAAGAGCACTGCCCAGACCAGCAACATCGCTGCCAGCGGCAACCTGACCATCAATGCCGGCAACCGCCTCACCACCGAAGGCGCCCAGGTCAAGGCCGGCGGTGCATTGCAGGTCAATGCAGCCGAGATCGACAACCAGGCCGCGCACAACCACGAAAGCAGCAGCCACAAGGAGAACAACTGGGCGGTGGATGTCGGCGCCAACGTCGAATACAAGGGCGTCACCCGCCCCATCGAAAAAGCCATCCAGGGCGTGGCCCAGCGCAAGTTCCACCAGCCTGGGGTACTCGATGCCCTGGAACAGCCCAATGTCGGGCTCGATGTGGATGTCAGCCACCAGAACCGCCAACGCAGCGAAAACGCCAGCACCGCCGTGGTCAGCCAGCTGAGCGGCGCCCAGGTCGCGGTCAAGGCCGATGGGCAACTCAAGGACCAGGGCACCCAGTACCGCGCCACCGACGGCGCCGTGCAGATCAGCGCCGGCAGCCTGGTGGCCAGTGCCGCCAGCGATACCCACAGCAGCAGCGAACAGGCCGTGGACGCCAAGGCCGGCGTACGGGTCTACACCAACACCGGTGAAGACCTGAACATCCGTGGCAGCGGTGCCGGTGGCAGCAGCAACGTCACCAGCAGCTCCGAGAAGGCCCAGGTCGGCAGCTACGCCGGCAGCCAGGGCGTGGACATCAAGGTCGGTGGCGATGCCAGCTTCGAAGGCAGCCAGTTCAATGGCGGTCTGGGCGGCGTCAACATCAAGACCGACGGCAAGCTGGCACTCAATCAGGCCAATGACCGCCAGAGCAGCAGCAACTCCAGCCTGCGCGGCGATGCCTCCCTGACCCTGGGCACCACTCCGGGTAGCAGCGGCACCAACCTCAACGTCGGCGCCGGATTGCAACTGGATCACAAGAGCCTCGAGCAGCAGGACAGCCAGGCGCGGGTTGCCAGCATCCAGGGCCAGGGGCCGGTCAACCTCAAGAGTGCAAGCGACCTGACGCTGCAAGGCACACAGATCGGCAACGCCGCGCGGCCGGCCGGCGACATCACCCTGGACGCCGGCGGCAAGCTCGACCTGCAAGCCGCGGTGGACACCCACCACAGCCAGGGCAGCAACCTCGGTGGCGGCCTCACGGCCGGTGGCAGCAAGACCAGCAGCGAGCAAAGCAGCGGCAAGAGCGTCAACCTCAGCGCCAACTTCAACATCGGCCGGGTCAATGAAAACGACCAGAGCCAGCGCGGCGCCCAGCTCTACAGCCAGGGCCAGGTGCGACTGGGCAGCGCAGCCGAGGGCGACAGCGCCATTCACCTGCAGGGCACGCGCATCGACGCCGCCAAGGTGGTGCTGGATGCGGCCCAGGGCGGCATCTACCAGGAGTCGGCGCAATCCACCCAGGCCCACAACAACTGGGGCCTGACCCTGGGCGCCGGTGGCAGCATGGGCAAGACCACCCTGGCCGACGCCAGTGAGCACGACACGCCGAAAGTCGATCGCGGGATCAATGCCCGGGTCAAGATCGACGTCGATCAGCGCCAGAACACGACTCAGCACAACAGCCTGATCAAGGCCGATCAGGTGACCCTCAACAGTGCCGGCAACGTGCATCTGGCCGGCGCCAACATCGACGCGCAAAGGCTCGACGGGGCCATAGGTGGCGACCTCAACATCGAAAGCCGTCAGGACCGGCTGCGTAACACCCAGGTCAATATCGACGCCAAGCTGGAAGTGGCGAAGAACCAGCCGGGGCTGGTGGACAAGCTGGCCAAGCCGGCCGGTCCGCTCAAGGACGACCTGAAGGCCAAGGCCGAGAAAGGTTTCGACAAACACCGCGAGAAGCTGGAAAACGCCGTCGACAAAGGGGTGGAAAAGGTCAGCTCGGCCAAGGACAGCGTGGTCGCCAAGGCCAGCGAAGCCAAGGAACGCCTGGGGGAGAAACTCAGCCGCAGCGGCAGCTACGACGTCAACCCTGAACCACGCGGCGCCATTGGCAACGGCGTGGACAAGGCCAAGCACTACCTGGCCGACAAGGCCGACGCCGTGGGCAATCGTCTCTCCAGCCTGAAAGAGCGCTTCTGGCCAAAAACCAGCGACAGCTATTCGGTCAGCGAGAAGAACACCGCCGGCAGCAAAGTGGCCAATACTGCTGAAGGCGTGCTGTTTGGCGACAAGAGCGGTAAGACCTCCTATACCCCGACCTTGAACCTGAACGTCAGCCACGAGAGCAAGAACCGCGTGGAACAGGCCTCGGGGATCAGTACCCAGCAGGGCGTCAACCTGCGGGTCGGCGGTGAAACCAATCTTACCGGTGCACGCATCGGGGCCAGCGAGGGCCGCGTCGAGCTGGGTGGATCCAAGGTCAACAGAACCGACCTGGCCGGCTCGGAACTGCGCGTGGACGTCGGCGCCAACCTGTCCAAGTCACCGGTCAACATTGCCACCGGCAGCGTGGCCGAATTGACCCGCAAACAGGATGACGCCACCCAGAAGGACCAGTTGTTCAACCTCGGCCCGCTGCGTGTCGGCGCCCACAGTGACAGCCAGCTGCTGCAAGCCGGTATCGATAAGAAAACACCATGAGGCTCAGGCCGCCCTCCTCCCGGGGGGCGGCCTGCGATGGCATTCGCCAGCCGACTTTTTACCGCTGTACCCGGCAGCCCGATGCAGGTCAATCCCGCTTTAACTTCCCTTCTATGCCAACTGGCTGTAATACCTCCCCTTATTCGCTGTAGGACCCGTCTTAGATTGGGTTTTTCCACACTTTCACAGCTACTTCCATTCCATCAGCTGGGCTACTGTTCGAACTTCCATTTATCGGTAGGAGACCAGTATGGGCACAGTACTTATCGTTGATGATCACCCTGTCATACGCATGGCCATTCGTATTCTGCTGGAACACGAGGGTTATAGAGTCTTCGGGGAAACCGATAATGGAGTCGATGCCTTGCAAATGGTTCGTGAAGGCGAACCGGACCTGGTCATACTCGATATCTGCATCCCAAAACTCGACGGACTGGAGCTGCTGGAGCGCTTGAGCAACATGCCCAGGCCCTTGCGAATCCTGGTCCTCACCGCCCAGTCGGCGGCCTTGTTCGCCAATCGCTGCATGCGCGCCGGGGCCAGCGGCTATGTCTGCAAACAGGAAGACCTGAGTGAATTACTCAGCGCCATCAAGGCCATCTGCAGTGGCTACAACTACTTTCCCAGCCAGGCGCTGCAAGTTGATCGAAGTGCTCTTGGTGAAACTTTGGAGTTGGCGCAATTCAACTCGCTGAATGATCGGGAGTTAATGGTTCTGAAGCTTTTTGCAATGGGCCAAACCAATAAGGAAATTGCCACGGGCATGTTTCTCAGCAACAAGACTGTCAGTACTTACAAGAAGCGCATCATGCAAAAACTCGCCACCACCTCCATGAATGAACTGGTGGACATGGCCAAGCGCAATGAACTGATATGAAGCGCCAGCTCCTCATGCCCTGGCCCCGTCGAGCGCCGCGGCGATGATCGAGGCCCTGCTCTCGCCATCCGGCGTTATCACGCTGCTGGTCCTGCTGCTGGCGTCATGGCTGAACCAGGCCCGACTCTACCGACAACGGCACAGTCTTCGGCAGCAATCCGGGAGGCTGGAACAGTCAGTGGCAGCACTGGAAACCGGCAAGCGCCAAGCCGAAGAAGCCAACCGGTGCAAAATCCAGTTCCTGGGCTGCATGAGCCATGAAATCCGTACTCCGCTGAACGCCTTCATCGGCCTGCTGGAACTGATCCTGCAACGAAACAGGGACCATCCACAAAACCACGCCTCCCTGGAACTGGCCCTAGGCGCCGCCAGGGATTTGCGCGAGTTGCTCGGAGACCTGCTGGACATCAGCCGGCTTGAATCCGGCCACCTGCAACTGAACCCGACTTGGAGCAGCCTGCGGGGCAGCGTCGATGGGGTGATGGGGGTGTTCCAGGCGTTGGCCCGGCAGAAGAACCTGGACCTCAGCCTTGAGTTCAAGGCCCCTGAGCCAGAGCCCCTGGTGCTGATCGACACCCTGCGTTTCAAGCAGGTGCTGGCAAATCTGCTGAGCAATGCAATCAAGTTCACCCACCAGGGTACGGTCCTGGTCAGATTGCAACTGCAACCCACGATGCATGAGGGGCACTACAAGCTGCTACTGCAGGTGCTGGACACCGGCATAGGCATTCCCCGGGAGGAGCGGCAACGGCTGCTGCAACCCTTTGCCCAGGTTGACCCGCACAGCCAGTCGCCACGGGACAGTACCGGGCTCGGGCTGCCCATCAGCCATCAGTTGTGCCAGCAGATGGGGGGCAAGCTGAGCCTGCACGGGCGCCGCGGCCCCGGTAGCGAAGTCCGGGTGGAGTTGCCCCTGGCCGCGCGGGAGGGGGCAGCCCGGGCCAGTCCGGCCCCTGTACCCCAGGCCACCCGCCTGCCTCTGGACATCCTGCTGGCGGACGACCACCGCGCCAGCCTGACACTGCTGCAGGAACAACTGGAGTACCTCGGGCACCGGGTCACCTGCGTGGTGGATGGAGTGCAGGCTTACGAGCAATGGCAAGAAGGCGATTTCGACTTGCTGATCGTCGATTGCAACATGCCCTTGATGAACGGCTATCAACTGGCCGAGACCATCCGTCGACATGAAGCGCTGCAGCAACGGCCGCCGGTGACACTCCTCGGTTGCAGCGCCAGCGACGATACCCAGACGATCCAGCGCTGCATGAATGCCGGCATGCACGACTGCCTGCTCAAACCCCTGGATCTGAACCTGCTGAGCCAGACACTGGAGACACTCAAGGCGCTGCCCAGGGCGGACAGTTTCAGCATATCGACCCTGCGCACCCTGACCCGCAACCAGCCACTGCTTGCCCTGCGCATGCTCAAGACGCTCCTGCAGTGCTGTCGCGAGGACCGCCTCGCCCTGGGACTGATTCCGACCGGCGATTCCCAAGCGCTGGCAGCCTTGGCACACAAGATCAAGGGCTCGGCGAAAATGCTCGGCGCTACCTCTTTGCTGGCCTGTTGCGAAGCCCTGGAGCGGGTCTGCCAGGACAATGCCGGGATCGAGGCCTGTAGCGCCGCAAGCAACGCCCTGGACCGGGCCCTGCTGCGCTTTACCCAATCCCTGCTGCAGCATCTGGACCAGCACCGGCAACGGACGCCGGCTGCCACCTGCCCCGCCGTGGCCCCGGAGGCTTCTTGGAACCTTGCTGATCACCGATGATCAAGCCTCTTGCCAGGCATATATCAAAAGGCCAGTATTTCAGCGCAGTAATCCACCTCTATGGGGTCCGTGCCCATGGACTTCCCGACATCCTCAATCCCCAGGCAAAGCCAAGGCAGAGAATACCGGCCTTAACTATGCTTGGTTCCTGAGCTATGCCTGATGTGCCCTTGGAGAGAATTGGAATGCCGAGCACGCCACAACCTACACAACGCCGCTTTCCTCTCCATATCCATATCAGCGTGATGTTCACCCTGCTGCTGCTCCTGACTGGCGTGGTGCTGGGCATCTACAACTACCAACAGACCACCCGCATCATCCTGGGCAGCAGTGAAAAACTCTTCCAGCGCATCGAACAGGATGTGCGCAGCGACCTGAAATCCACCTATGACCCCATACGCCACCTGCTCAGCCTGCTGGCGGACAACCCGGCGGCCCAGGCTTCAAACCTGGAACAGCGTCTGGCGCTGCTCAAGCCGTTCAGCCAGTCGTTGCAGGACAACCCGAACCTGGCCTCGCTGTACCTGGGATATGCCAATGGCGACTTCTTCATGGTGCGTCCGCTGCGCAACGCCGAGATCAAGGACAAGCGCCATGCCCCGCCGGACAGCGCCTACGAAATCTGGAGCATCGAGCGCAATGCCAGCAGCGGCCAGGTTCACTCACAGTCGCTGTTCTATGACGCCGGGTTGTCCCTGATCGACCGTCGGCACCACGCCGACGAGCGCTACGACCCGAGAACCCGTGACTGGTTCTCCAGCGCCCGGGGCGATGCCGACCAGATCACCACCCGGCCCTATGTGTTTTATTCCACCCTCAACGTCGGCACCACCCTGGCCCGGCGCAGCGGCAGAATGGCAGTGATCGGTGCCGATCTGACCCTCGAACAACTGTCATCGACCCTGGCCAAGAACCGGGTCACACCGGCCACCGAGGTGGCGCTGCTGGATGACCAGGGCAACGTCGTGGCCTACCCCGACAGCCACAAGCTGCTCCTGGAACAGCGCAGCGCGCGCCTGATCAAGGGCAATGACCTGAACCCGATGCTCGATGCCCTGTTGCAGGGGCAGACCGTTGACGGTCACTTGCAGGCCCTGGGACGCGACTGGATAGTCGCCAGCAGCCAAATCGCCGAAGGCGGGCCCGGCGGACTGCGACTGGCATTGCTGGTGCCCGAGGACGAACTGCTGGTCGATGCCTACCGCCTGCGCTGGCAAGGGGCCTTGATCACGCTGACCACCCTGCTGCTGTGCCTGCCCCTGGGCTGGCTGATCTCGCGCATTCTGGTGCGGCCACTGCACGCTCTGGTGCAGGAAGCGGACGCCATCCGCAGCTTCAATTTCGACTACCCGGTGTCGCGGCGCTCACCTGTGCTGGAGGTGGACCAACTGAGCCTGTCCATGGCCCGGATGAAAGATACCCTGGCCAGTTTTTTCGAGATCAACGCTAGCCTGTCCGCCGAAACCCGCTTCGATCCCCTGCTGCAACGGGTGCTGTTCGAGACCGTGAAGATCGCCCAGGCCCAGGCCGGGCTGATCTACCTCACGGAAAGCAAGGGTTCGCGCCTGCAACCCTATGGCCTGATCATCGATGGACAACTCCAGGACCTGCAGCGCTTCGATATCGCCACCAAAGACCTGACGGACCCGAGGCTCCCGGACTGGCTGCATCAATTGACCGACAACGACAACGTGGTCACTACCCTGGGCTTCGAACAGGCCGGCAGCCTGCAAAGCGTGCTGCTGGCCCTGGACAGTCCCAGCTCCCATCTGGTGGGCATCCGCTTGCGCAATCGGCACAACGAAACGGTGGGCATGCTCCTACTGTTTCTGGTGGACAGCGGCACCGAGGCAGACCTGGAAAAACTCAGCCCGGACCGTATCGCCTTTATCCAGGCGGTGTCCGCCACCGCCGCGCTGTGCATCGAGAGCCAGCGCCTGCAGAACAAGCAAAAGCATCTGCTGGACGCCTTTATCCAGTTGCTGGCCGGGGCCATCGATGCCAAGAGTCCCTACACCGGCGGCCACTGCCAGCGCGTGCCGGCCCTGACCCTGATGCTGGCCGAAGCCGCTGCCGCCAGCCAGGACCCGAAGTTCGCCGCCTATCAACCCAGCGACGACGAGTGGGAAGCCTTGCATATTGCCGCCTGGCTGCATGACTGCGGTAAGGTCACGACCCCGGAATACGTGGTGGACAAAGCCACCAAGCTGGAAACCCTGAATGACCGGATTCATGAAATCCGCACCCGCTTCGAAGTGCTCAAGCGCGATGCCTGGATCGACTACTGGCGGGCCGTGGCCGAAGGGGCCGAGGCCACCGCCCAGGCCGCCGAGCGCGACGAGCGCCTGCGGGCCCTGGACGAGGATTTCGCTTTTGTCGCGCATTGCAATCTGGGGGCCGAGTTCATGGCCGAGGCCGACCAGCAGCGCCTGCAGATCATCGCCCAGCGCACCTGGAGCCGGACCCTGGACGATCGCCTGGGGGTTTCCTGGGAGGAGCTGCAGCGTCAGAACCGCACCCCGGCGCCCAGCCTGCCGGTGCAGGAGCATCTGCTGGCGGACAAGCCGGAACACCTGCTGGAGCGCAGCGCCGTGGAGATCATGACCGCGGACAATCCCTGGGGCTTCAAGCTCCAGGTGCCAGCCCACAAGTACAACCGTGGCGAGCTGTACAACCTGAGCATCCCCCGAGGCACGCTGACCGCCGAGGAGCGCTATGTGATCAATCACCACATCGTGCAGACCATCATCATGCTCAACCACCTGCCCTTTCCCAGCCACTTGCAGAACGTGGCGGAGATCGCCGGCGGCCATCACGAGAAAATGGACGGCAGCGGCTACCCCAAACAGCTCAAGCGTGAACAGATGAGCCTGCCGGCGCGGATGATGGCGATTGCCGATATCTTCGAGGCACTGACCGCGGCAGACCGCCCCTACAAGAAGGGCAAGACCCTCAGCGAAGCGCTGAACATCATGGCCATGATGTGCCGCGACGCCCACATCGATCCCGAATTGTTCGAGCTGTTTCTTCAGGAGCAGATCTATCAGCGCTACGCCGAGCGCTTCCTGGTGCCACAGCAGATCGATGCCGTGGATCGTGACGCTCTGTTGAAAAAGGCAGGTTTGACCGCCTGATGGCGGTCAGCAGTCACTCAGGCGCAGGAAGATCGCCGCCAGTTGTTCGATCCCGGCCTGGTCCGCCGGGCTGAAGCGGGCCAGTTTCGGGCTGTCCAGGTCGAGCACGCCGATCAACCGGCCGTCCTTGACCAGAGGCACCACCAGCTCGCTGTTGGACGCGCTGTCACAGGCGATGTGTCCGGCAAAGGCATGCACATCCTCTACCCGTTGAGTCTGCAGGGTGGCTGCGGCAGTGCCGCAAACGCCACGACCGAAGGGTATCCGCACGCAGGCGATCTGGCCCTGGAACGGGCCGAGCACCAATTCCTGGTTGCGATTGAGGTAGAAGCCGGCCCAGTTCAGGTCATCGAGCTGGCTGAACAGGAACGCCGAGAACTGCGCGGCATTGGCGATGAAGTCACGCTCATCGGCCAACAGCGACTCCAGCTGGGCACACAGCAGCCCGTAGCCATCCAGGCCTTGGCCGGCACTTTGTAAATCGATCATGCTTTTTGCTCCAACAACTGCAAGCCCACCCAATAGCGGGCAAATTGATAGGCACATCGGCCGTTGCGGTTGCCACGGCCCGTGGCCCAGCGTACCGCCAGAATGTCCAGCTCTTCAGTGCGCTGCCAGCTCAAGCCGGCCTTGCGCGCCAGTTCGCCGATCCAGTGTTCCACCACATTGAGAAAGTGTTCCTGAGTGAAGGGATAGAACGAGAGCCACAGGCCGAAGCGGTCCGACAGGGCGATCTTGTCTTCCACCGCTTCGCTGGGGTGCAGTTCGCCGTCGACGCGCTTCCAGTTCTCGTTGTCACTTTCCTTTTCCGGCACCAGGTGCCGGCGGTTCGAGGTGGCGTACAACAGCACGTTTTCCGGAGCCTGCTCCAGGGAACCGTCGAGTACGCTCTTGAGCACCCGGTAGTCGCCCTCGCCGGCCTCGAACGACAGGTCGTCGCAGAACAGCACGAAACGCTGGGGCAGCTTGACCAGTTGCTCCACCACCCGTGGCAGGTCCGCCAGGTGATCACGCTCGATCTCGATCAACCGCAGGCCGCCCTTGGCGTGCTCGGCCAACAAGGCTCGCACCAGGGAGGATTTACCGGTGCCACGCGAGCCCCAGAGCAAGGCATGGTTGGCCGGCAGGCCGTCAAGAAACTGCTGGGTATTGCGCGCCAACTGCTCGCGCTGCTTGTCGACCCCGATCAGATCGCTCAGGCGCATATCCAGGCTGACTTCCAGGGGCAGCAGGAAGCCACTGCGGCCTTCACGCTGCCAGCGGGCTGCCAGGCACTGATTCCAGTCGATGCTCTGACGCAAGGCAGGTAGCAGCGGTTCGATTCGGGCCAGGACGGCATCGGCACGTTCAAGAAATGCATTCAATCGGGCATCCACGACTTTTCCTCAGGCACGTTCAAGGTAATGATGCGTCACACAGACCAAACGCCGTCCTGATCAAAGGGTCTATTGCCTTATCAGCTGCTGCCAGGCCAGGCCGGCAACCAAAGATGATCAGCTATGCTTGCGCAGCGAAGGGAAACGAAAGTGGTTCAGCCCCCCATGGATATCAAGTTCACCAATCGCCTGTCCTATAAACAGGCCCGGCTCACCGTGCTGGTGGGTTTCATTCTGGGGACCGCGCTCAGTCTGCTGCAAATCGGCATCGATTATGCCAGCGAAGATGCCTCCATCAATCGTGAAATTCAGTCACTGCTGGAAATCAGTCACAACCCGGCCTCACGCATTGCCTACAACATCGACTCCGAACTGGCCCAGGAACTGACCCTGGGTCTGCTGCGTTCCCCGGCGATCATTCGTGCGCAGCTCATCGACAACAACAATACCCTGCTGGCCAACGTCGAACGGCCCGCGCAACAGAGCCCCTACCGGGCCCTCAGCGACTTCCTGTTCGGTGCCGACCGGCAGTTCGAAAATCGCCTGTACCTCAGCCACCTGCCCGAGGAGTCCCTCGGCACCCTGCATCTGGACGTCGACACCTATGCCTTCGGCAGCCGCTTCCTGCGCCGCGCCGAGGTCACCCTGATCAACGGCTTCGCCCGTAGCCTGATCCTCACCGGGATTCTCCTGGCACTGTTCTACGTCATGCTGACCAAGCCTCTGGTGGGGGTGATCCGCGAGCTCAGTAGCCGTGACCCGCGCAGCCCGCAACAGACCAAACTGGAGTTTCCCCACGGCCACGAGAACGATGAAGTCGGGGTATTGGTCAAGGTGGCCAACCAGCAATTCGAGATCATGGCCACCGAGATCCAGCAACGACGCAATGCCGAGAACCGCCTGACCGAGTACCTCGGGCAGCTGGAAAACATGGTCTCGGCACGCACCACCGAGCTCAAGGCCAGCAACGCCCGGCTCAGCCAGTCCAACGAGGAGCTGGAGGTCGCCCGGCGCACTGCCCTGGACATGGCCCAGGCCCGCGCCGCATTCCTGGCCAACATGAGCCACGAGATCCGCACCCCGCTCAACGGCCTGCTGGGGATGATCGCCCTGTCCCTGGACAGCCCGCTGACCCCCGAACAGCGCCAGCAACTGTCTATCGCCCACGACTCCGGCAAAGTCCTGGTGGAGCTGCTCAACGATATTCTCGACATGTCCAAGTTCGACGCCGGGCAGTTGGAGCTGGAGCGCATCCCCTTCGACCTCGGGGTGCTGGTGGAAGACACCGCCAACCTGTTGTCGCAGAACGCGGCAGCCAGCGTGGAACTGGCCTGCCTGATCGCCCCGGACTTTCCGGCCCTGGTGCTGGGGGACCCGATGCGGGTACGACAGATCGTCAGCAACCTGCTGTCCAATGCCCTCAAGTTCACCCGCTTCGGCCGCGTCGATGTGCGCCTGAGCACCCAGGGCGACGGGGTGCGTATCGAAATCTGCGACACCGGGATCGGCATCGCCCAGGAAGCCCAGGTGCGGATCTTCCAGCCCTACACCCAGGCGGGCGCCGGTATCACCCGCCAATACGGCGGCACGGGGCTGGGCCTGGCCCTGACCTACAACCTCTGCGAGGCCATGAACGGGCGCTTGAGCATCAGCTCGGAAGTGGGCTTCGGCAGTCAGTTCTGCGCCGATCTGCCGCTGCCCTGCCATACCCCGGCCATTGCGCCGCCGGCGCTGTCCGGCAAGATCATCGCCATCACCGACGCCGGCAGCGGCCTGGCTGAACTGCTGGGTTCCCTGCTGCCGACCTGGGGGCTCGACTACCAGCGTTACGACATCGAGGACTCGCTGGCCGGGCGTGACCCCGACCTGCTGATCACGGATTGCCCGGAATGCCTGTTCGGCCTGCGCCCGGCCATTACCGCGCCGATCCTGCTGGTGACCGCCTATGGCAGCTTCCTGCCCAGCGAAGAGGCCAGCGCCCTGGCGCCGCTGCAGCAACAGGCTCGCCCCTTGGCGCGCAATGCCTTGTATCAGACCCTGCGCCGCTCGTTGCTGGCGGAAACCATTACCCTCAATGACGCCCAGCTGGAAATGCCGGCGCAGATCCGCCGGGCAGACATTCTGCTGGTGGAAGACAACCCGGTGAATCAACTGGTGGCCAAAGGCATGCTCAGCAAGCTCGGGTGTGCCGTGACCGTGGCCGTCCATGGCGCCGAGGCCCTCAACCAGTTGGAGCACAACCGCTTCGACCTGGTGCTGATGGACTGCAACATGCCGGTCATGGACGGTTATGAAGCCAGCCGACAGATCCGCCGCAGTGGGCGCTGGCCGGACTTGCCGATCATTGCCCTGACCGCCAACGCCATGCCCGAGGAGCGCGAACGCTGCCGAGCGGCGGGCATGAGCGACTACCTGGCCAAGCCATTTCGCCGCGAGGAACTGATCGCCCTGCTGGATCTGTGGGTGCCCACTACGACAAGGCTCTGATCTGCTGCAGCAGGTGATCGAGGCCGTCGCGCAACTGGTCCAGGCTGTTGAGGTCAACGCCGCTCTCGCACAATAGCGCCGCCTTGAGCGGCGGCACCTGATCGCGCAGCGCCAGACCCGTTTCACTCAAGCTCAGGTGCACTTCCCGCTCATCACGTCCTGAGCGTTGGCGCTGCACCAGTTGCAGTTGTTCAAGACGCTTGAGCAATGGGGTCAGGGTGCCGGAATCCAGGGACAGACGCTCCCCCAGCGCCTTCACCGTCGGCTGCGGCACAGGCACCGCCTGCCACTCCCACAGCACCAGCATCACCAGGTACTGCGGATAGGTCAGGCCCAGGCGGTCGAGCATCGGCTTGTAGCCACGAACCACCGCCCGCGAGGCAGCGTACAGCTTGAAACACAGCTGGGAATCGAGTTTCAGTGAATCCGCCGACAGGTCGTTCATTTGAGCAGGGCTTCAATCTCGCGGCCGAGGTCCTGGGGCTTGGTCGTCGGTGCGAAACGCTTGACCAGCTTGCCGTCCTGGCCAATCAGGAACTTGGTGAAATTCCATTTGATGCCCTGGGAACCCAGGACCCCAGGCGCACGCTTCTTCAACTGGACGAACAGCGGGTGAGCGGCGGCGCCATTGACTTCGATCTTCTTGAACAGCGGGAAGCTGACGCCGTAGTTCAGCTCGCAGAACTCGGAAATCGCCCCTTCGTCACCCGGCTCCTGCTGGCCGAACTGGTTGCACGGAAACCCCAGTACCACCAGGCCCTGGTCCTTGTAGGTCTGCCACAACTCCTCCAGTCCCTTGTACTGGGGCGTGAAGCCACATTTGCTGGCGGTGTTGACCACCAGCACGGCCTTGCCGGAGAAGTCCGCCAGGGTCTTCTGTTCACCCTTGATGGTGGTGCAGGGAATAGTCAGCAGCGAATCGGTCATGGCAGCAATTCCATTCAAGATAAGAGGCAGTAAAAATAGCGATCAATTAAATTGCACGCAATTTAATTAACCGAAAGGCGACTCCGAAGAATCGCCCTGCTATTCAACGCGGAACCAGATCCAGGCAAACCGAATTGATGCAATAACGCAAGCCGGTGGGCGGCGGACCGTCCGGGAAAACATGGCCCAAGTGGGCATCGCATTTGGCACAGACCACTTCGGTCCGGATCATGCCGTGGCTCACGTCACGAATCTCGACCATGGCACTGTCGGCGATGGGTTCAAAGAAACTCGGCCAGCCACACCCAGAGTCGAATTTGGCCTTGGAGTCGAACAACGGCTCATTGCAGCAGATGCAATGATAGACCCCATCGGTCTTGGTGCCGTTGTACTTGCCCGAGAAGGGCCGTTCGGTGCCTTTGAGCCGGCAGACGTTGTACTGCTCCGGATCGAGCATCGCCCGCCACTCTTCCAGGGTTTTTTCCAGCTTTTCCATGGTCCTTCCTCTGCAACGGAAAAAGCCCGATCTGTGTCTTTTCCACGGATCGGGCGGCACGTATGATTGCGCCTCGTCAGACGCCAGTCTGGCAGCCGCGTTACACCCATTCAAACGGATTTTGCCGCGCCGGTGCGGGCTACAGGCCGGTGTGACACGGCAGGATTCCCAGTACGGTAGTTCATCCTCCGCCTGGATCGTTCATTTTCGGGAACACATCGCCATGCAGGTCAGCAAATCGAACAAGCTCGCCAACGTCTGTTATGACATTCGCGGCCCAGTGCTCAAGCACGCCAAGCGTCTGGAAGAGGAAGGCCATCGCATCCTCAAGCTGAACATCGGCAACCCGGCGCCCTTTGGTTTCGAGGCGCCGGACGAGATTCTCCAGGACGTGATCCGCAACCTGCCCACCGCCCAGGGCTACAGCGATTCCAAGGGCCTGTTCAGTGCGCGCAAGGCGGTGATGCAGTACTACCAGCAGAAGCAGGTGGAAGGCATCGGCATTGAAGACATCTACCTGGGCAACGGTGTTTCCGAACTGATCGTGATGGCCATGCAGGCCCTGCTCAACAATGGCGACGAAGTGCTGGTACCGGCGCCGGACTACCCGCTGTGGACCGCCGCGGTGAGCCTGGCCGGCGGCAACCCGGTGCACTACCTGTGCGACGAGCAGGCCAACTGGTGGCCGGACCTGGCCGACATCAAGGCCAAGATCACCCCGAACACCAAGGCACTGGTGATCATCAACCCGAACAACCCCACCGGCGCCGTGTACCCCAAGGAGGTGCTGCTGGGCATGCTGGAGCTGGCCCGCCAGCACAACCTGGTGGTGTTCTCGGACGAGATCTACGACAAGATCCTCTACGATGACGCGGTGCACATCTGCACCGCTTCCCTGGCGCCGGACCTGCTGTGCCTGACCTTCAACGGCCTGTCCAAGTCCTATCGGGTGGCGGGCTTCCGTTCCGGCTGGGTAGCCATTTCCGGTCCCAAGCAGCATGCCCTGAGCTATATCGAAGGCATCGACATGCTGGCCAACATGCGCCTGTGCGCCAACGTGCCCAGCCAGCACGCGATCCAGACCGCCCTGGGCGGCTACCAGAGCATCAATGACCTGGTGCTGCCGCCCGGCCGCCTGCTGGAACAGCGCAACCGTACCTGGGAGCTGCTCAACGACATTCCCGGGGTCAGTTGCGTGAAACCCATGGGCGCGCTGTATGCCTTCCCCCGGATCGACCCGAAAGTCTGCCCGATCCATAACGATGAGAAGTTCGTTCTCGACCTGCTGCTTTCGGAAAAACTCCTAGTGGTCCAGGGCACCGCCTTCAACTGGCCTTGGCCGGATCACTTCCGCGTGGTCACCCTGCCGCGGGTCGATGACCTGGAACAGGCCATTGGACGGATCGGAAGTTTCCTCAAGTCCTACCGCCAGTAATCCGAATCACGCAGTGCGATCCTTACCCGGTCGCACTGCGATTAATTCAGCAACACATCTTCGCTGCCCTGCACCACGCCCCTTCTATAAGCTTGCACTTTCCGTCCGGCCCATTGTCACAAATCCTGCACCGCAGCCGGTTGATTGCCCCATCCGACAATCGCCCGCGCCGCGTCAATGCAAGCGTCTAACCCCGGGGCTAGACGACACAGTTTGAAATAGAAGCCGTATTGAATAGGCCGTTGCCGCACCTTATATACCCCGCAGTACGCTACATCTTTAGCTTGAGGAGATTTCTACAACCATGATGCGAATCCTGCTGTTTTTGGCCACTAACCTTGCGGTCGTGCTGATTGCCAGCATCACCCTGAGCCTTTTCGGCTTCAACGGGTTCATGGCGGCCAATGGGGTTGATCTCAACCTCAATCAGCTGCTGATTTTCTGTGCCGTCTTTGGTTTTGCCGGTTCGCTGTTCTCGCTGTTCATCTCCAAGTGGATGGCGAAGATGAGCACCAGCACGCAGATCATCACTCAACCGCGCACCCGCCATGAGCAATGGTTGTTGCAAACCGTTGAGCAACTGTCCCGCGAAGCCGGGATCAAGATGCCCGAAGTGGGTATTTTCCCGGCCTACGAGGCCAACGCCTTCGCCACCGGCTGGAACAAGAACGACGCTCTGGTGGCAGTCAGCCAGGGCCTGCTGGAACGCTTCTCGCCCGATGAAGTGAAAGCCGTACTGGCCCACGAGATCGGTCACGTTGCCAACGGCGACATGGTGACCCTGGCGCTGATCCAGGGCGTGGTGAACACCTTCGTGATGTTCTTCGCGCGGATCATCGGCAACTTCGTCGACAAGGTGATCTTCAAGAACGAAGAAGGCCAGGGCGTTGCCTACTACGTGGCGACCATCTTCGCCGAGCTGGTCCTGGGCTTTCTCGCCAGCGCCATCGTCATGTGGTTCTCGCGCAAGCGTGAATACCGTGCCGACGAAGCCGGTGCCCGCCTGGCCGGCACCAACGCCATGATCGGTGCCCTGCAGCGCCTGCGTTCGGAACAGGGCCTGCCGGTGCATATGCCCGACACCCTGAACGCCTTCGGCATCAATGGCGGCATCAAACAGGGTCTGGCTCGCATGTTCATGAGCCACCCGCCGCTGGAAGAGCGTATCGACGCCCTGCGTCGTCGCGGCTGATCAGCCAACCGGAAACACCCAAAAGGGCGACGCAAGTCGCCCTTTTGCATGCTGCGGGAAAACACCTGTCAGCGTCCGCCCTGCTTTTCCAGACGATAGACTCGCTCCACCAGCCGCGTGACTCCATTCTGGAGAAACTTCCAGCTCTCCCCCAGAATGTCACGCTCAACCTCTACCTCCAGCTGCCAGGCACTCCCCAGTCGCTCACGGACTTCATCGTCGAGCACCGCAAATGGCGGACCGTCCAGCTGAGACTGATCGTAATCCATGGCAATCAACAGCCCCTTGCTGCCCGCGGGCAACAGACTATTGAGGTGCGCGGCGTAGCGCTGACGCATTTCGGGGGGCAAGGCGATCATCGCGGCACGGTCGTACAGTGCAGTACAACCCGCAACGTCCTCGACAGTCAGGGCAAAGAAGTCACCGCACCAGAGCTGGATCGGGCCATGGGCATAGACCTTGAAGCCACCTCGCTGGCTGAGCTGCGGTTCTAGATTGTGCTCGCGAAAGAAGCCTTCAACAGCCTTCTCCGCCAACTCGATGCCCAACACCTGAAAACCCTGGTTGGCAAGCCAGATCAAGTCCAGGCTCTTGCCGCACAGAGGCACTAGCACCCGCGCGTCCGTGGGTAAGCCCAAACCCGGCCAGTACCGTTGCAGGTAGGGGTTGACCTCTGCCAGGTGAAAACCGATCTGATCCTGCTCCCAGCGTTTTTGCCAAAAGTCCGCGTGCATGAGAAGCCCTTAAAATTCGATCAAATAGCCCTAAAACTTATATTAGATTTAGATCAATGATCTGATTGAAGATGGCGCATCTTAACCTTCAGGACCTTCTCATGCTCCCCAGCCTGTTTATCTCCCACGGTTCTCCCATGCTTGCCCTGGAGCCCGGTGCCAGCGGTCCTGCCCTGGCCAACCTGGCGGCACAGCTGCCACGCCCCAAGGCGATCCTGGTGGTTTCAGCCCATTGGGAAAGCCAGGATCTGCGGGTCAGCTCCCACCCTCATCCGGAAACCTGGCATGACTTCGGCGGCTTTCCTGCCGCACTGTTTGCCGTGCAATACCCGGCTCCCGGCGATCCTGAACTAGCAGCGCAAGTGGTGGAGTTGCTCAAGGCCGACGGCCTGCCGGCGCAGTTGGACAACCAGCGGCCTTTCGACCACGGCGCCTGGGTGCCACTGTCGCTGATGTATCCACAAGCAGACATCCCGGTGATCCAGTTGTCACTGCCCAGTCACCAGGGCCCCGCCCTGCAGACCCGCATCGGTCATGCCTTGGCGAACCTGAGGAAACAAGGCGTGCTGCTGATCGGTTCCGGCAGCATTACCCACAACCTGCGGGAACTGGACTGGCACGCCGGGCCGGAAAGCGTCGAGCCCTGGGCCAAGGCCTTTCGTGACTGGATGATCGAAAAACTGGCGGCCGACGACGAAGCAGCCCTGCATGACTATCGGCAGCAAGCACCGAATGCCGTGCGCAGCCATCCCAGCGATGAACACCTGCTACCGCTGTACTTCGCCCGAGGCGCCGGTGGCGAATTCAGCGTGGCCCACCAGGGCTTCACCCTGGGCGCCCTGGGCATGGACATCTACCGCTTTGGCTGACGCCTCAACGGCAAGACTGCTACACAACCCCGCAGGAACCGGCTTGCCGGCGAACAGTCCCGACCCAAACTCCAGGCAAAAAAATCCCCGAACCAGTCGGGGATTTTTTATGCCTGATCAATCAGCCCGAGGGAGGATCAATCTTCGCGGTAGCGACGCAGCTTCAGCTGCTTGCCGGCAACGCGAGTGTCCTTGAGCTTGGTCAGCAGACGGTCGAGACCGTCTTCCGGCAGCTCGACCAGACTGAAGCTGTCACGCACCTGGATGCGACCGATGGCTTCACGGGCCAGGCCGCCTTCGTTGAGGATCGCGCCCAAGAGGTTCTTGGCAGCGATACCGTCACGGGCACCCAGCGCGGTACGGCAGCGAGCACGGCCTTCGCCCAGAGGCATTGGCGCGCGACGCTCACGGTCACCACGATCAGGACGATCGCCGGAACGCTCAGGACGATCGCCACGTGGCGCGCTGTTGGGCACCAGTGGACGCTCTTTCTCGATGGCTGCCAGGTTCAGCGCTTGACCGTTGGTGGCCTTGCGCAGCAGGGCCGCGGCCAGGGCGCGCGGGCTGCAACCTATATCGGCAGTCAGGCGATCCAGCAGCTCACCGTGGGTGGCTTCAGCATCAGCTACCAGCGGCGACAGGCTGTTGGTCAGCTTCTTGATGCGCGCATCAAGAACAGCTTGGGCGTCCGGCAGGCGAACTTCGGCAACCTTCTGCCCGGTCACACGCTCGATCACTTGCAGCATGCGGCGCTCACGCGGAGTCACCAGCAGCAGCGCACGACCTTCGCGACCGGCACGGCCGGTACGGCCGATACGGTGCACGTAGGATTCCGGGTCGTACGGCATATCCACGTTGAATACGTGGGTGATACGCGGTACGTCCAGACCACGAGCGGCGACGTCGGTGGCCACAACGATGTCCAGACGGCCATCCTTGAGGGAGTCGATCACGCGCTCACGCTGGTTCTGGGCGATGTCACCGTTCAGCGCAGCAGCTTTGTAGCCTTTGGCTTCCAGGGCACTGGCCAGGTCCAGGGTCGCTTGCTTGGTGCGCACGAACATGATCAGGGCGTCGAAATCTTCAACTTCCAGCAGGCTCAGAACAGCAGAGGTCTTCTGGTCAGCGTGAACCAGCAGGTGAGCCTGCTCGATCGCGGTGACGGTCTGGGTCTTGCTCTGGATCTTGACGTGCTTCGGGTCCTTCAGGTGACGCTCGGCGATGGCCCGGATCGACTGCGGCAGAGTGGCCGAGAACAGTACGGTCTGGCGGGACTCAGGCATGGCCTTGAAGATGACTTCCAGGTCATCCATGAAGCCCAGCTTGAGCATTTCGTCGGCTTCGTCGAGAACCAGGTGGTTCACGGTGGCCAACACTTTTTCGTCGCGACGCAGGTGGTCGCACAGACGGCCCGGAGTGGCGACAACGATCTGTGCGCCATTACGGATTGCTTTCAGTTGTGGGCCCATCGGCGCACCGCCGTAGACGGCCACAACAGTCACGCCCGGCATTTGCTTGGCGTAGGTTTCGAAAGCGGTTGCAACTTGCAGCGCCAACTCACGGGTTGGGGCCAGGATCAGAGCTTGCGGCTCGCGCTTGGACGGATCAATGCGGTGCAGGATAGGCAGGGCAAAGGCAGCGGTTTTACCGGTACCGGTTTGCGCCTGGCCAATCATATCGTGCCCGGCAAGGATGATCGGGATCGACTGCTGCTGAATAGCCGAAGGCTCTTCATAGCCGGTAGCGACTACTGCAGCGACAATATTGGGATGAAGTTCAAGAGCGGCGAAGCCGCCGATTTCCTGGGTCATGGGTCTGCCTCTAAGTGCATCCGCAAAGACCCATGCTCCAAAGCTGCGCATGCCGTGTAAGACTCAAGAGTCACCCTGGCAGCTTTGTCGGCGGGGATTTGCGAAAACGATTGGATGAATGGATCGTCAAGGATAGTCCGCGCAGCGGACAAGCAGCCGAAGCTGACTTCGGGGAATTGCATTACCTAAACGTGGCCCGGCTAAAGGCCGGCGCGCACTATACCGGAATTACTCAAAAAAGGGAGTTTTTTTATCGGAAAAATCCGCTGAACGCCCGATGGTCACGGGCTTTGCGCAGACTCGAAGGGCGCGCTATTTTGCTTGAGCCCGCCGTTGTTGGTCGCCACCGCTAAAACGATTCACCCTGGTGCTTGAAAGCCGTCTTGCCCATTCCCTCTTCCCCCCCTTGAGGATCGCGCCCATGAATCAGCCCAGTGCCAGCCGTGTCAGCCGCGAACTGCGCGGTCATCTATTCCTGATCGGCCTGGACCGGGTCGCCAAGCGCAATGCCTTCGATCTGGAGCTGCTCAACCAGCTGAGCCTGGCCTATGGCGAGTTCGAAGCCAGCAGCCAAGCGCGGATCGCCGTGGTGTTCGGCCACGGCGAACACTTTACCGCAGGGCTGGACCTGGCCAATGTCGGCGCTACCCTGGCTCAGGGCTGGCAGGCACCGCCCGGCGGCTGCGACCCCTGGGGCGTGTTCGCCGGACCACGGGTAAGCAAGCCCGTGATAGTCGCTGTACAGGGTTATTGCCTGACCATCGGCATCGAGTTGATGCTGGCGGCGGACATCAACCTCTGCGCCAGCAATACGCGCTTTGCCCAGATGGAAGTGCAGCGCGGCATCTTTCCCTTCGGCGGCGCAACCCTGCGCCTGCATCAACTGGCCGGCTGGGGCAATGCCATGCGCTGGTTACTGACCGGTGACGAGTTCGATGCCCATGAAGCCCTGCGCCTGGGGCTGGTCCAGGAAGTGATGGCCAGTGAGGACCTGCTGCCACGGGCCATTGAACTGGCCGAGCGGATTGCCCGACAGGCGCCGCTGGGGGTGCAGGCGACGCTGATGTCGGCGCGCCAGGCCAGGCTAGAAGGCGAGACGCTGGCCGCTCAGGGCTTGCCACCGCTGATACACAAACTGATGAACAGTGAGGACGCCAAGGAAGGCGTGCGGGCGATGATCGAGAAGCGACCGGGGGTGTTCAAGGGCTGCTGATCCAGGAGGCCGGCAGATCGTCCTCGCCGACAAACCGGCTCCTGCGCAAGTATCAGGTGGCGGGACGAATGGCCTTGATCAGCGACTGCAGGGAATAGCCCAGGCGCGGGGCCAGGGCTTCAGCCCGGGCGGTCAGGCTCGGCAGATCCAGGTCCTGCTCCAGGTCGGATGGCACGATCAGAATCACATTGCCCTCCTTCACCGGCAGCTCCCAGTAGTGGCGGTGATAAAGGCCACGCAACAAGGCTGCGCCCAGAGGCTTGCCGTCATCGGTAGCCCACTGGTTGATCACCAGCCAACCTCCGGGATTGAGGCGCTTCTGGCAGTTTTCCAGGAAGCCCCAGGCCAGATGACCGACGCCCGGGCCGACATCGGTGTACAGGTCGACGAAGATCAGGTCAGCGGATTCGGCACTGTCCAGCAACTCCAGGGCGTCACCGACTCTTATATAAAGACGCGGATCATCGTCCAGGCCCAGGTACTCGATGGCCAGGCGTGGAACATCCGGGCGCAGTTCGATGGCTTCGACGTCTTCCAGGGGCAGGAACTTCAGGCAGGCCTGGGTCAGGGTCCCGGCGCCCAGGCCGAGAAACAGTGCGCTCTCCGGCGCCTCATGACACAGGGCACCGATCAACATGGCCCGGGTGTAGTCGTACTCCAGCCAGCTGGGGTCGGCGGTGAACACGCAGCTTTGCTCGATGGCGTCGCCAAATTCGAGGAAGCGGTAGTCCGCCACTTCCAGTACCCGAATCATGCCGAACTGGTCATGAACCTCGGCGAGCACACGCTCGACGCGCTCCTCAGTCATTTCATCTCCTAGTCGCGGGGCTCGCAATCGGGCCGGCGCGATAAACCAACCGCTCGGCAGCGAGCGGGAAAGGCGCGATTGTCGGCCAAGCGAGAGGAGCAGGTCACGCACTAATTTGCTGCTAACATGCCCCTCCCACCGTAACGCACTCGAGTCCGCGATGAGCCAACCCTGGAGCCCCGACAGCTGGCGCGCTTTGCCGATCCAGCAACAACCCCAGTACCCCGACGCTGCGCATCTGCTGCAGGTCGAGCAAACCCTGGCCAGTTATCCACCGCTGGTGTTTGCCGGTGAAGCCCGGGAGTTGCGCCGCCAGTTTGCCGAAGTGACCCAGGGCCGCGCCTTCCTGCTGCAGGGCGGCGACTGTGCCGAAAGCTTCGCTGAGTTCTCCGCCGCGAAGATCCGCGACACCTTCAAGGTGCTGCTGCAGATGGCCATTGTCATGACTTTTGCCGCCGGCTGCCCGGTGGTCAAGGTCGGACGCATGGCCGGCCAGTTCGCCAAGCCGCGCTCGGCCAACGACGAAACCATCAATGGCGTGACCTTGCCGGCCTATCGCGGTGACATCGTCAACGGCATCGGCTTTGATGCAAAAAGCCGGATACCGGACCCGGACCGCCTGCTGCAGTCCTACCACCAGGCCACGGCCACCCTGAACCTGTTGCGGGCCTTCGCCCAGGGCGGCTTTGCCGACCTGCACCAGGTGCACAAGTGGAACCTGGACTTCATCGCCAACTCGGCTCTGGCCGAGAAATACAGCCAGCTCGCGGACCGCATCGATGAAACCCTGGCCTTCATGCGTGCCTGCGGCATGGACAGCTCGCCGCAACTGCGCGAGACCAGCTTCTTCACCGCCCACGAAGCGCTGCTGCTCAATTACGAAGAGGCCTTTGTCCGCCGTGACAGCCTGACCAACGACTACTACGATTGCTCGGCGCACATGCTGTGGATCGGCGACCGTACCCGCCAGCTCGACGGTGCCCACGTCGAGTTCCTGCGTGGCGTGAACAACCCGATCGGGGTCAAGGTCGGCCCGAGCATGAACACCGAGGAACTGATCCGCTTGATCGACATCCTCAACCCGGACAACGATCCCGGGCGCCTCAACCTGATCGTGCGCATGGGCGCCCACAAGGTCGGCGACCATCTGCCGCAACTGATCCGTGCGGTAGAAAGCGAAGGCAAGCAGGTGCTCTGGAGTTCGGACCCGATGCACGGCAACACCATCAAGGCCAGCAGCGGCTACAAGACCCGGGATTTCGCGCAGATCCTTACCGAGGTCAAGGAGTTCTTCCAGGTGCACCAGGCCGAAGGCAGCTATGCCGGCGGCATTCATATCGAGATGACCGGGCAGAACGTCACCGAGTGCATCGGCGGCGCACGGCCCATTACCGAAGACGGCTTATCGGATCGCTATCACACCCATTGCGATCCGCGGATGAACGCCGACCAGTCCCTGGAACTGGCCTTCCTGATTGCCGAGACTTTGAAGCAGGTCAAACGCTAAGAGCGCTTTCGCGGGCAAGCCCGCTCCTACAAGGGCAGTGTAGGAGCGGGCTTGCCCGCGACGCTCTTCACGCCAGCACCTCACGCAGGCGTCGCGCGCCATCACGCTGGCAATTGAGCTGAATCTGCTCCAATCCCAGCCAATCGGCCATCTTGCGCAATTGCACGGCCAATGCCCGGATGCCCTCTTCGTCCAGACCGGGCTGCTCTTCATGCACCCCATGCACCGCCAAACGCCCCTGAGCTCGCTCCGCCCGCAAATCGACCCGAGCGACGATCCGCTCGTTGTGCAAGAACGGCAGCACGTAATAGCCATAGACCCGCTTGTGCCGGGGCGTATAGATCTCCAGCCGATAGCGGAAATCGAACAGTCGCTCAGTGCGGCTGCGCTCCCAGATCAGTGAATCGAACGGAGACAACAGCGCACTGGCCTCGACCTTGCGCGGCACCTTGACCTGCGGCAGGCAATAGGCCGGCTGACGCCAACCCTGAACCTCGCAGGCCAGCAACTCACCGGACTCCACCAGCTCGGCGAGTCGTGCACGGCTGTCGCCTGGATCGAGACGAAAATAATCCCGAAGGTCCTTTTCCGTGGCCACACCCAGAGCGGTTGCGCCATGCAGCATCAGGCGACGCTGGGCCTGAGCCTCATCCAGCAGCGGTTGCCGAAGGATCTGCGGCGCGATCACCCGCTCCGGCAAATCGTACAGGCGCTCGAAGCCGCGGCGCCCCGCCACCGTTACCTCACCGGCCGCGAACAGCCATTCCAACGCATGCTTTTCTTCGCTCCAATCCCACCAGGGCCCGGCACGCTCCTCACGGGTGGACAGGCTGCCGGCGCCTAGCGCGCCCTGCTCTTCAACTGCGGCCATTACCCGACGGACAGTGGCCTGGCGCTCCTGACCAAAGCGCGTCAACTGGGAGTAGATACCCTGCCCTTGTTTTGCCCGCTGCATCCGCCAGCGCATCAGCGGGTACATGGACATGGGTAGCAACGACGCCTCATGCCCCCAGTATTCAAACAACGTGCGTTGCCGGCCCTGACTCCAGGCGGCCTGATCGAGCAACGCCTGTGGATAACTGCCCAGGCGGGAAAACAGCGGCAGGTAATGGGCCCGCACCAAGGCGTTGACCGAATCGATCTGCAACAGACCCAGGCGTTCTATCTGCTGATTGAGGCGTGCGGCCTTGATCGTTGCCGACGGCTGGCGCCCGCCGAAACCCTGGGCGGCCAGCGCCAGACGTCGAGCCTGCTTGAGAGAGAAAGAGCATTGTGCGGGCATGGGAGTTCTCCTTGTCTGCCCGCACGCTAGCGCACCGGGAAGCGGCTTGTGTAGCACTCTTGCCGCTATTTATGCATCGGGTCGTCCCAGAACGGGCGGACCCGCTCATGCTCGACATCGGCCCGCGTCAGGCCCAGGTCCTTCAACGCCTCATCGCTCAGCCCGGCGAGCATCCGGCGCTCACGGCCAAGCTCATACCAGCGCATGACCCTGCGCCATAAGCCGCTCAATGACAGCGCCTGAAACGACAGCTTGTGGACCAGCACATAACCCTTTTGACCTTTCATCATCTTGCCCTCCAGTGGGGATGACGCCAGTCTCTGCTTAGGATTAAGATCAATCCAACGAATGTTTCTTATGTCATTCATCTCAGGATTTGATGGAATGTCCCAGTTCCCCAGCATCGACACCGAAGTCCTGCGCACCTTTGTCGCCATCGCCGATGAAGGCGGTTTTACCCGGGCCGGCGAACGGGTCAATCGCACCCAGTCGGCGGTGAGCATGCAGATGAAACGCCTGGAAGAAGATGTGCTGCAACGCCAGTTGTTCCAGCGCGACGGGCGCCAGGTCAAGCTCACCGCCGAAGGCCAGGTGCTGCTGGGCTACGCCCGACGCATCCTGAAACTGCACAGTGAAGTGTTCAATACCTTGCGCGAACCGCACATGGTGGGCCTGGTTCGCATCGGCACTCCGGATGATTATGTAATGCGCTTTCTACCGGGAATCCTGTCGCGCTTTGCCCAAAGCTACCCGCTGATCCAGATCGAGGTGCATTGCGAATCCAGCAAACAGTTGCTGCAACGCCAGGATCTGGATCTGTCCATCGTCACCCGCGAGCCGGGCAGCGAGATCGGCCAACTGCTGCGCAAGGAGCGCTTCGTCTGGGCCGTGGCCCAGGGCTTCAATCCCCACGAGCAATCGCCATTGCCCCTGGCGATGTTCAACAGCGACTGCTTTTGCAGACTCTGGGCCTGCAACGCCCTGGACGCCGCCGGACTCGACTACCGGATTGCCTACAACAGCTCGAGCCTGGCGGCGTTGATGGCCGTGGTCAGTGCCGGACTGGCAATCACCGCGCAACTGGAAAGCCTGATCACACCGGACATGCGCATTCTCGGCGAGGCTGAGGGGCTGCCCCAATTGCCGGAGGCGAGCATCATGCTGCTGCGCAACCTCAATACGCCCTCCCCCATCACCGAGTGCCTGGCGGAGCACATTGTCGAAGGCTTCAAACTTTGAAGGCCAGCATCACCGCGCACACCACCAGGAAACCGCAGAACAGCGCCCGCAGCAGGCGCTCGGGCAAAGCATGAGCCACCTTCACTCCCCAGCTGATGCTCAACAGGCCGCCGACCGCCAACGGCAGACCGATCATCCAGTCCACTTGATGATGGACACCGTAGGTCACCAGGGTCACGCCGGTGCTCGGCAACGCCAGGGCCAGGGACAGCCCTTGTGCCACCACCTGGGTGGTACCAAAGACGCTGGTCAATACTGGCGTGGCCACTACCGCTCCGCCTACGCCGAACAACCCGCCCATGGCCCCGGAAGCGGCGCCCAGAACCCCCAGCCAAGGCCAGGAATAACGCATCCGCGTGCTGGCCGGCGCGCTGCTCATGAACATGCGCAGCAGGTTATAGGCCGACAGCACCAGGAGAAAGACGACAAAGCCGATACGCATCTTCTGCGCGTCGATGCCCACCGCCCAGATTGAGCCGAGCCAGGCGAAACAAAAGCCCATCACTGCCAGGGGCAAGGCATGGCGCAATTCAATCCGGTTGCGCTGGTGATAGCGCCACAGCGCCAGCATCACATTGGGCACCACCATCACCAGTGCAGTGCCCTGGGCAATCTGCTGATCCAGGCCGAACAACACCCCCAGCACGGGAATCGCGATCAAGCCGCCGCCGATTCCGAACAAACCACCCACAGTGCCCAGGGCCGCGCCCAACAGCAGATACATCACTAACTCGATCACAGCCGCTCTCCTCACCTGAGAGCTGCATGCTACGCAGTCGGCCCTGGCACGGAAACGCACAGCAACGCACAATGGCTGTGCCGTTTTCGCATAAGCGCTCTGACCATGAATCCCAACACTCTCACCGAACAACTGGGGCTGTTTCTCGATGTACTGGAAGCCGGCAGTTTTTCCGCTGCGGCTCGCCGCCATCCACTGACGCCCTCCGCCGTGGCCCGGCGTATCGACAGCCTGGAAAGTGCCGTGGGCACCACGTTGTTCATGCGCACCACCCATGCCGTGGTCGCCACAGCCGCTGGCCTGGCCTTCGCCGAACGGGCCCGGCGCATTGTCGCTGAACTGCAACTGGCCCGGGCCGAGGCGGTGTCCCTGAGCCATGCGCCGGAAGGCCTGATCCGCATCGATGCCCCGGCCGCCTTCGGCCGCCGTCATCTGGCACCGGCGATCGCCGACTTCCTGGTGCTCTATCCCGGCCTGGATGTACAACTGCATCTGATCGACAGCTTCGTCGACATGCAGGGCTCGCACCTGGGCAAAGTGGACCTGGTACTGCGGGCCGGGCAACAGGTGGATACCCGGATGGTGGCCACCTCCCTGGCCAGCATCGTACGCATTGCCTGCGCCAGTCCGTCCTACCTGAAGAGTCGTGGCACCCCGACTCAACCCGCTGAGCTCAGCCAGCACGACGGCCTCGACTGGGATGGCCTGGCACCCTTGTTCGCCTGGCGCTTTGAACGGGACGGACAGCTGCACAGTCATCGCCCACAACGCATCCGCCTCAGCGCCAACAATGCCGAAGCCCTGCTTTCGGGAGCCTTGGCTGGGCTGGGAATTGCTCACTTGCCCACCTGGCTGGTGAGTGAGTACCTGTTGCGCGGAGAACTGGTGCCGTTGTTCTGTGATAACGGTCTGCCCAAGCCGGAAACCGCCGGTATCTATGCCTTGCGCATGGAGCAGCATCCCAATGCCCGTAGCCGCCTGCTGCTGGAGTACCTGAAAAGTCGCTTCAGTCCGGTTCCGCCATGGGACCTGGCACTGCAGAGTGCAATGAACTGACGTCGAAGAAATTTATCTGGTGCATTAAAGACTCGCCCGCTAGATTCAGGACCATTAACGACCAAGGCCCCCGAGATGACCACCGACCGCTCTACCCCGGATACCTGCGAACAGCTGCTGCTGGACAACCAAGTGTGTTTCGCCCTGCACTCCACATCGCTGCTACTGACCAAGGTCTATAAACCGTTGCTGCAGCAACTGGGGCTGACCTATCCGCAGTACCTGGCAATGCTGGTGCTCTGGGAGCGGGATGGCCTGACCGTCGGCGAAATCAGCCAGCGCCTGCTGACCGACCCCGGCTCGCTGACTCCCTTGCTCAAGCGCCTGGAAGCCGAGGGTCTGCTGAACCGCACTCGCAGCCGGGAAGATGAGCGAGTGGTCATTGTCGAGCTGACGGAACAGGGCCGAGCGATGCGCGAACAAGCCCGGAACATCCCACAGTGCATCCTCGGCGCCAGCGGTCGGACAGTGGAGCAGTTGCGGCAGCTGCAGGAAGATTTGCAGGTGCTGCGGGGGCATTTGCAGGACAGTCTCTAAGGCTTCGCCGACAAGCCAGCGCCTATGGCTGGGGCTGGGGCTGGTTTTGAGAAAAAAATATATGTTTAAAAAACAATGAGTTGAGCCAGAAACAGGGCTTCGGGCAATAGTTTGCATAAAATTTATCTTGCGCACTAAATATTTGAGCGATACATTTATTTCGCACTTACTTAGCGCGCAAATAATTAGCGCAAAAACAACCCAGCACGAGGCTTTCACCATGCAAACTCTCTACACCGCAGTTGCAACCGCCACCGGTGGCCGTGATGGCCGCGCTGTTTCCAGTGACAACATCCTCGACATCAAACTGGCCACCCCCAAGGAACTCGGCGGGGCCGGTGGGCAGGCGACCAACCCGGAACAGCTGTTCGCCGCCGGCTATTCGGCCTGCTTTATCGGTGCCCTGAAGTTCGTTGCCAGCCAGAGCAAGCGCAAGATCCCGGACAACGCCTCGATCACCGCCCATGTCGGTATCGGTCAGATCCCTGGCGGCTTTGGCTTGGATATCGATCTGCATGTGAGCCTGCCCGGCCTGGCTCAGGAAGAGGCGCAAAGCCTGGTGGATGCCGCACATCAGGTCTGCCCCTACTCCAACGCCACCCGTGGCAATGTTGATGTACGCCTGCACGTGAACGTCTGAAACAGTAAACGCCAGGCATAAAAAAGCCCGACTCAAGGTCGGGCTTTTTCATCGACAAGATCGAACCAGGATTAAACCTTGGCGCGGCCCTTGTAGGAACCGCCTTCGCGGGTATCGATCTCGATCATGTCGCCGATTTCGATGAAGTCCGCAACGCTCAGCTCGGTACCGTTTTTCAGTTTGGCAGGCTTCATCACCTTGCCCGAAGTGTCGCCGCGAGCGGAACCTTCGGTGTAGTCAACCTGACGCACGATGGTGGTCGGCAGGTCAACGGAAACCAGACGGTCTTCGAAGAACACGGCTTCGCAAACGTCGGTCATGCCTTCTTCGATGAACGGCAGAACGGCCTCGATGTCTTCGGCGTTCAGCTCGTACATGGTGTAGTCAGTGGTGTCCATGAAGGTGTAGGTGTCACCGCTGATGAACGACAGAGTCGCTTCTTTGCGATCCAGGATCACGTCGTCCAGTTTGTCGTCCGCACCGTAAACGGTTTCGGTCTTGTAACCGGTCAGCAGGTTCTTCAGCTTGGTCTTCATGATCGCGCTGTTACGACCGGACTTGGTGAATTCAGCTTTCTGAACCAGCCAAGGATCGTTGTCGATACGGATCACGGTACCGGGTTTGAGTTCTTTACCAGTTTTCATTGCGAATATCCGAATTTGGATGGGATTTACAAAAATCTAGGCCGCGTATCATATCCAATTTAGGTAAAACTGCACCAGCGCCGCAGCAAGATCGGCTTGCAAGCCTTGTTCCAGACACCATTGTTCGGCGTGCGCGGCGACTTCGGGCCAGTGTTGCAGCAGGTTTTTCCAGGCGTCGGTCATCGCCGCCTCGGTATTCCAGGCCTGCCACAGGGCCCGCACCGCCGCTTGGGCGTCAGGTGAAAGAGTCCGGGTGTACAAGGCGAGAAAGGCCTCGAGCTTGTCCAGGTGAATGTCTTCGTCCTGACGGTAGATATGCCAGAGCATCGGCCGCCCGGCCCATTGTGCCCGAACAAAGGAGTCCTCTCCCCGCACCGCGTTGAAATCGCAGCACCACAACAGACGGTCGTAATCTTCCTGGCGAACAAAAGGCAGGACCTGGACCGTGAGGGACTGCCGGATCTGCAGGCTGCCCACACTCAACGACGCGTCTCCCAGCCAGCGCTGCACATCTCCCAGGATGCGCCCTTCGGGCACCAGCAAATGGGTCTGTTGCGTATCGAGGGCCAAGGCATCCAGCCAACCACCAAGACTGGCGTTCTCATAGGCAAACAGTGACATCAAGCGGCTACCGGCGGCGGGAGTGACTCCCAGGCCCTGAAGAAACTCCAGCTGGACCTGGCGATCGGCCTGAAATTGCCGGCGGCGCTCGAGCAATCCGGCTTCGCGCAGCAAGCCGCCCGTGCCAGCCTGGAATCCGGGGAAGAAAAAGTACTTCTGTACGCCGCGAAACTTCACTGATGGCAGGCCGTGGCAGCCACTGACCCAGTCCTCGGCGCTCAGGTAATCCAGATTCAGCCACAAGGGTGCACGCTGGCGCTCGGCCATGGCCTCCATATAGGCATGGGGCAATTGACAGGCAAACGCAGCGATCACCACATCGGCCGCAGCTTCAGGTTGCCACTGGGCCGGCCAGTGGTGCACCTCGACCCCATCCTGATACTGGCTGAGTCGCTGGAAGTCGATCTCTGGACAGATCTTCTCAAAGGCCCGCAGATCATCGACCCACAAACGCACCGTGCATTGATGCTCGCCCACCAACTGTCGGGCCAGGCGCCAGGTCACGCCGATGTCGCCGTAGTTGTCGACCACGCTGCAAAAAATATCCCAGGAGGCTTTCATTCCAGTCCCCGATTGGCAAAGGCGCCGATTGTCCGCATAAATGCTCCTGCGCAGAAGAGCCAACCTCGATTAATCTTCATGCGACAATCAGCCCTCGCCCACTATCGCCCGCCAGGAGGCAACCATGTCTTATCGCCCGCCCGCTCGTCGCTCCTTGCGCATCAGCTTCAATGCCCTGGCGCTCAGCGGCAGCATTGCCCTGGGCCTGTGGCTGGGTTTTCTGGCGATTGCCCTGACCTGCTGGCTAGCCTCGCACTTTCTCTTCAGCCAGCAACTGGCTCCTGTAGCGCAAGCCGTGCAGCAATTGGCGAAGCCGCCGGTGGTTGCGCCTGAGCCGCCCAATCGGCTGTTCGAGCAGTATCAGGAAAACCTGCGCAAGAACGAAGAGTTGCAATCCCTGGATAACGCTCGCAGCGACTCGCGCAACCTGTCCAATCCCAAATGCCAGTTCTGGTTGCAACAGGACCAGACAGCGCCCAGCGAAAAGAGTCGCGCCAACGTCCTGCAGTTCTGTAATTGATCATGAATAAACAGTCTGTCTGCCAACTGATTCTGCAACAGCTCCAAGAGGATCTGGAGATCGCGGTGCGCGCAGCGCAAACCGCCTACGAAACCGCCACTCACGAAGAGAATATCGCCGAGAACAAGTACGACACCCTGGGGCTGGAAGCCTCCTACCTGGCGGCCGGCCAGGCTCGGCGGGTCGAGGAAATCCGTCAGGCATTGAGTCTCTGGCAGAACCTGAGTTTGCGATCCTACGACCCACAGGCCGGAATCCAGGTCGGTGCGTTGCTGGGGCTGGAGGATGAAAACGGCCACGAACAATGGCTGTTTCTTGGCCCAGACGGGGCAGGCTTGAAGGTTTATGTGGTGGGACAACTGGTGACCGTCATCACCCCGCGGTCACCGCTGGGCAAGAGCCTGATGGGCAAGTTCGAGGACGACGAGGTGGAGATCGTGGTGGCGGGGACCCGGCAACAGTTCACTGTCACCGAGGTCCGCTAGCTGAAATCAGTGAACCGGCAGTTCGACGCCGTCGAACAGTTCTTCCAGTTCCTGCTTGTTATGGCATTGAATCGCCTTGGCCATGACTTCGCGCGTCAGGTGCGGGGCGAACTTCTCGATGAAGTCGCACATGAAGCCGCGCAGGAATGTACCGCGACGGAAACCGATCTTGGTGATGCTCGACTCGAACAGCTCGCTGGCGTCCAGTACCACCAGGTCATTGTCGAGCTTGGTGTCGACCGCCATCTTGGCGACGATACCCACTCCCAACCCCAGGCGCACATAGGTCTTGATCACGTCGGCGTCAGCCGCAGTGAACACCACCTTTGGCGTCAGGCCACGATGGCTGAAGGCTTCATCAAGCTTGGAACGGCCAGTGAAACCAAACACGTAGGTAACGATGGGGTATTCGGCCAAGGTTTCCAGGGTCAGCTTCGGCAGCTTGGTCAGCGGGTGGCCCTGAGGCACAACCACGCAACGGTTCCAGCGATAGCACGGCATCATCACCAGATCACCGAACAGCTCCAGCGCCTCGGTGGCGATGGCGAAATCCACAGTGCCGTCAGCGGCCATCTCAGCGATCTGCATCGGCGAGCCCTGGTGCATGTGCAGGGCCACATCGGGGTACTGCTTGATGAAGCTACTGATCACCGGTGGCAGGGCGTAGCGTGCCTGGGTATGGGTGGTGGCGATGGACAGGGTGCCCTTCTTCTCGTTGGAGAACTCCTGGGCGATCTGCTTGATGCTTTCGACCTTGCGCAGGATCTCGCCGGCGGTGGTGATGATCCGCTCACCGGCCGGGGTCACACGGGTCAGATGCTTGCCGCTGCGAGCGAAGACCTCGACCCCAAGCTCGTCTTCGAGCAGACGGATCTGCTTGCTGATACCCGGTTGTGAGGTGTAAAGGCTTTGGGCGGTAGCGGAGACGTTGAGGTCGTGGTGCGCCACTTCCCAGATGTAGCGCAATTGTTGAAGCTTCATATCAATCCCTCAAAGCAGGTAGACGCCACGGGTATCAGCGACGGTATATAACTATATTAATGGTCAGGAGAATAAATCTAGAACTTTTATTCAGAATTTTCCATTCCGCCCTCAGACATCCCCCTGACGCCGACGCTGCACCAGAGGCACCAGATAAACCGGCACTTTGGCCAGCTGTAAAACCCGTGCGGCCGTACGCCCCAAAGGGGTTTGCGCACCGCCCCCGTGGCTGTGACTTCCTACGATCAGCAAATCCACCGAGAGTTTCGCCGCCTGATCCAGAATCACCTGGGATGGGTCCCCTTGAAGCACCCGCACCGACTGGATCAAGGTCAGGTCCTGCATGCCCTCCCCCAACTCCTCGCGAAAACTGTCCAGCACCCGCTGCTCGATATTGGCCATTACCGTGCTCAAGCCCTGGCGGTGAAACTCGTTCAAGGATTGCTCATCCAGATAACTCTGCAATACCGATTCGGCAAATAGCCCCATGGGTTCCACTGCGTGCACTACATGTAAGTCGGCATTGAACGTTCGAGCCAGCTCCAAGGCATGCTGCATGACAAAGGGCGCATACAGACCGAGGTCGGTGGCATACAGCATCGAACGAATCATATGACCTCCTCAACTGCCAAGATGGCGGAGATTGATTCAGCTTAGCAGTGCCTGGAACTGTGGGAGGTTCGACGCCAAGCCAGGGATTTTAGGGCTCAATCCCTGGCTTCGTTGCTGATGCCGTGGGGCACGTGGCCGGTGGCGACCACCTCGCGGGCCAACTCGCAGTGACCGGCCTGATCATCAAAAAAAACATCGGCGGCGAAGGCTTCAAGAAAGGCGGCTTTCTCCAGGCCGCCCAGAAACAAGGACTCGTCCAGACGAATGTCCCACTCGCGCAAGGTGCGTATCACCCGTTCATGGGCCGGCGCCGAACGGGCCGTGACCAAGGCCGTGCGAATCGGGCAGGCATCGTTGGGAAACTCGCCCTGAAGCAGATTGAGTGCCGCCAGAAAGCCCTTGAACGGTCCGCCCGGCAATGGCTCCCGGGCCGACTGCTGCTCACTGGCCTGAAAGGCCTCCAGGCCACCGGTTTGATAGACCCGTTCCGAGTCATCGGAAAACAGCACGGCGTCCCCGTCGAAGGCGATGCGCAACTCGCCATTGGCGGCGCGCCGGGCGCCGCCGGAAAGGATGGTCGCGGCGGCAAACCCGGCCTCCAGAGCACTGCGCACATCGTCGGCATGGGTAGAGAGAAACAGATCGCTGCCAAAGGCCGCCAAATAGGGATAGGGACTGCGACCGCCGACGAAGGCCGCACGGGAAATACCCAGGCCGTAATGCTGAATCGAGTTGAACACCCGTAGGCCGGTGTCGGCACTGTTGCGTGAAACCAGCACCACCTCGACCCGCGCACGTCCCAGGCTGGCATTGAGACTGAGCAGTTTCTTCACCAATGGGAAGGCATCGCCCGGTTCGAGGATCTCCTCTTCGTGTTCGATCTGATACTGCCTATAAGCCTCGACACCCTGGGCCAGATAGACCTTATGGCTGTCGCTCAGATCGAACAAAGCCCGCGACGAAATCGCCACCACCAGCTTGCCATCCAGGCCATTTGCCATATTCCGTCCCCTTCAGGTAATCAGCTCAAGCGTGATGCCGGTCGATGAAACTCAAGGCTTGGTAAAGCGCCTGGATTTTCGGCAGCTCACAGCCAGCGGCCCTGGCTGCCGCCAAAGGTGCGGCATAGATGGCTGCCAACTCCAGAGGACGCTGATGCAGGAAATCATGGTACATGCTCGGCCAATAGTCGGGCATGTGCTCGGTGGACTTGAACAGTTGCTGTGCGTAGGCATCTGGAATGACATGACCACAAGCCGCAGCCCCCAGAAGCACCTCCTGCATGAGGTTCTGAATCAACTCGCGGCTGTCCGGATCGGCCATCAACGGCGTGGTGCTGGCCTTGAGCAGCACCGACAGACCGTTGTAAGGCACATTCCACACCAGCTTCTGCCAACGCGCCTGCTGCAGGTTGCCCATGACCTTGGAATCAAGCCCGGCCTCACGAAACAACGCCGCCCCTTCTTCGACAATAGCCTGGCTCAACACCGGATCAGCGCTTGCCGGACCGCTGTGGTAACCCAGATTGACTGCACCAAGAGCCTGGTGCTCGATCTGGCCGGGACCCGCACGATGGACACAGATAAAGCACAAGCCACCCAATAGGTGCAGCGACTCAGGAAGCACGGCGCGCAGGCCATCTTCAACGTCCAGGCCGTTCTGCAGCAACAGAACCTTGGCATCAGGCGCCGCCGCCTGAATGATCGCCGGCGCCAACTGGAGGTTGCTGGTGGTCTTGGCTCCCACCAGCAGCCAGTCACAAAGCGGCATCTCCTCAGCGCTGGCGTATGCCTGCACCGGTTTCAGGCTCAACGCCCCGTACTGAGCGCTGTTGACCTGCAGCCCCTGCTCCACCACCGTCGAGAACTCGCTACGCAATAGAAAGTGCACGTCGAAACCGGCGCGCGCCAGCATCACCCCGTAAAAACCTCCGATCGCTCCGGTCCCGATAATGCCCACACGCGGTTTACGACCTGCATCCATCAAGGCAACTCCTCTGGAATTCGATTGAGCGCCTGACGCAAGCCCTCAGTGAGCTCCTTGTACGTCAGCCGCGACTGCAACGCCCCATAAAACTCACCGTCGCTCACCACAAACAGGGCCGGCAGGTGAAACACCTGATAGCGCTCCACGGCGCCTCCGTTGTCAGCGGCATCGACCCAGCACAACCGCTCGACCGGCAAGCCCAGCCCCGGCAGTTGCGCCCGCGCCCAACGGCAACTGGAACAGCCAACGCTGGTGAAAACCACCAGGGAAACACCATCCAGGCCCAGCAATTGCTGGTCGATATCGAAGTCTGTCAGTTCCAATTCGACCACTATACTGGGGGAAACAATGTCAAATGGACGACACTCGGAGTCTGCGG
This sequence comes from Pseudomonas sp. B21-059, assembly GCF_026016285.1. NCBI lineage: Bacteria > Pseudomonadati > Pseudomonadota > Gammaproteobacteria > Pseudomonadales > Pseudomonadaceae > Pseudomonas > Pseudomonas sp. B21-059. The sequence goes on from NZ_CP087201.1 coordinate 4,807,700, forward strand.
TCATGGGACGTTTTTTGCCTCATCCTGATGATGTTCCGGTTGAACTGACCCTGCGTAAATACGCCTGCATTTCGCGTCAGCGGTTGCACACTATCAGCCTCGGTGGCATGGCGTGCAATTACCACCGCGCCTGGCGCCACGGCACCGCACTAGAGGTGTATATGCCGACGCTGGGGGAAAATGCGCGCTACAACGGCTATGTCGCCTGGTGCCTGAAGCGCAAGCGCGGCTACCTGGTGGGGATCGCTTTCGTCGATGAGCAAACGCTGTTCGGCGCCCGCATGGGCGAACAGGTGTGCCAGATCGCCCGATACTGCCGCCTGCATGAACCTCAGAGCGAACAACAATGCATCGAGGCCCTGGCCCTGAATTGGGTCGAGCAGCACGCAGAGGACTATTCCGAGGACCGCGTACACCAGGCTTTTGTGCAGCCTTAGCCCAATAAAACCGCCGCCTGCCCATTGTAGAGTCACCGGGTAACGCGCTAAGGTTCCGCTCCCCGACGCGCTCAAATCCGCTGTGCTCCGCCGCGCGGGGATCGCTGGCGGCCGGCACCCGTGACCTGACGAGTAACACGATGGCTGATTTACCGATCAACGACCTTAACGTCGCCTCCAACGAGACCCTGATCACCCCTGATCAACTCAAGCGAGACATCCCCCTTAGCGACACCGCCTTGCGCACCGTGACCAAGGGTCGCGAAGTGATCCGCAACATCCTCGACGGCACTGATCACCGTCTGTTTATCGTCATTGGGCCCTGCTCGATCCACGACATCAAGGCAGCGCACGAGTACGCTGAACGTCTCAAGGCACTGGCGGCGGAAGTCTCTGACACTCTCTATCTGGTAATGCGGGTGTACTTCGAGAAACCCCGTACTACCGTTGGCTGGAAAGGCCTGATCAACGACCCTTACCTGGATGACTCGTTCAAGATTCAGGACGGTTTGCATATCGGGCGGCAGTTGTTGCTGGACCTGGCTGAAATGGGCCTGCCTACCGCCACTGAAGCCCTTGACCCGATCTCCCCGCAATATCTGCAGGACCTGATCAGTTGGTCGGCCATCGGTGCACGCACCACTGAATCCCAGACCCATCGGGAAATGGCTTCCGGCCTGTCGTCGGCCGTGGGCTTCAAGAATGGCACCGACGGTGGCCTCACCGTGGCGATCAATGCGCTGCAATCGGTATCCAGCCCGCATCGCTTCCTGGGGATCAACCCACAAGGTGGCGTATCGATCGTAACCACCAAAGGCAACGCCTACGGCCACGTGGTGCTGCGTGGCGGCAACGGTAAGCCGAACTACGACTCGGTGAGCGTCGCTGTCTGCGAACAAGCCCTGAGCAAGGCCAAGATCAAGCCGAACATCATGATCGACTGCAGCCATGCCAACTCCAACAAGGATCCGGCGCTGCAACCTCTAGTCATGGAAAACGTTGCCAACCAAATCCTGGAAGGCAACCAGTCGATCATCGGTCTGATGGTGGAAAGTCACCTGAACTGGGGTTGCCAGGCGATTCCGAAGGACCTGTCAGACCTGCAGTACGGCGTATCGATTACCGACGCCTGCATCGACTGGGAAAGCACCGAGAAAACCCTGCGCAGCATGCACGCCAAGCTCAAGGACGTATTGCCGAAACGTGATCGCAGCTGATCCTTTTCGCCAGACACAAAAACGCCGGGCCAAGCCCGGCGTTTTTTATGGTCGCCCCGATCAGAGCTTTGCTGCGTGACGCTGATGGCGTTCCATATAGCGTTCTACATAAGAACAGGATGGAATCACTGTGTAACCCATACGCTCGGCGTACTCCAGCGCCTGCTCGGTCAACGCCGCGGCAATGCCGCGCCCACGTAATGCGTTGGGCACGAAGGTGCGGTAGATATCCAGAGTCTGCTTACCCAGGTCCATATAGGTCAGGTAGGCACGATGACCGTCCACATTGGTCTCGAACTGATGACCAGCCTGGTCATGGTGGATGGACAACGCCTCGCTCATCACTACTCCTTGCGGGTCTGGAATGCTGACCCATACCTTACCGATGTTTTTCCGGCGAAGGAACAACTTACGCCACCTCGTGCCTGTCGGACACCACCGTAGAAGGCATCCCCCTTACATCGCGAGCACGTTACAAAATAGTAGGCGCCCTGGGCATAAATGCTCAAGCCACACTCGTCACAGATCAACGTAAAACGCCCTCAGCAAGCCTTGCAGAAAGCACCGTCAGGCCCAGTGTAAAAATGCGTTGAGGCTATACATCGCCGGATGCTGAAACTTAAGACGAGCACCGTTTCTTAAAGTCACCGGCAAGATGGATAAAGATAGGCCAAGGCTGGGCAGATTCTGAAGAAAAGTGCCATCGACAGAATATAGGCCCACTTTAGCCTAGACTCTGAAACAGCGCCTGGAGAATGCTGGCAAACAACCAGCACCCTCTGACAGAGCCTTGCCGCTGAATGTTTTTTATACAATCGCTTAAAAAGTTGCTCGAAAAAGAATCACCGCCTAGAATTTTTTTTGCTTCTTGCGCTACGTCAGTTTACTTACTACAAGTAATGGGTAGTATGTACGCCGGCTATTTCCTCACTCTGAGGTGATAGCTACTAATAGAAAGTCCTTGAAGGGGAACACGATGAACAACGTTCTGAAATTCTCTGCTCTGGCTCTGGCCGCAGTTCTGGCTACCGGTTGCAGCAGCGTATCCAAAGAAACCGAAGCTCGTCTGACTGCTACTGAAGATGCAGCAGCTCGTGCTCAGGCTCGTGCAGACGAAGCCTATCGTAAAGCTGATGAAGCTCTGGCTGCTGCTCAAAAAGCACAACAGACTGCTGACGAAGCTAACGAGCGCGCTCTGCGTATGCTGGAAAAAGCTAGCCGCAAGTAATAGTCCCTCGGGATTGTTATCAAGCCGATCCATTTTTTGGATCGGCTTTTTTATTGCCTGGGATTTTCCACTGACAATAAAAAACCCGTCGACACCGGCAGGTCTCGACGGGTTGTTGTTCTAACCCTTACTGCTGCAGATCGAACGGAGCACTGGACAACGATGTTGCAGGCGCCGTGGTCGGTATTGCGATCTCCACTGGCAAGCCATCTTCGGCCGCCACTACATCCCTGACCACATCCCAGTTCATGCGCAGGTTGTTGGCCAGATCTTCGCGCTTGAGCAAAGCATTGATCACCGCAGTGTGCTTGTCGACCACTGAAGGATTACCCTTGTCATCCAAAGGTGTATGCGCCTCCAGATAGACTTTGCCACCGCTGATACCGAACTTGTACGGCTCGTTGATGATACGCACGGAAGTTCCTACCGGAACCATCCCGGCCATTTCCAGCACGTTGTTGTTGAGCATACGGAAACAGCCATGACTGGTACGCATGCCGATGCCGAACTTTTTGTTCGAACCGTGGATCAGGTAACCAGGCGTGCCCAAGGTGAACTTGAACGGCCCCAGCGGGTTATTCGGTCCTGCCGGCACCACGCTCGGCAGCGGATCACCATCGGCAGCATGTTCGGCCCGGATCGACGCCGGTGGAGTCCAGGTTGGATTCGGGGTTTTCGCAGTAATGCTGGTATGAGCGATCGGCGACCCCCACCCCTCGCGTCCAATGCCCAACGGGAAGGTGTAAACCACATTCCGCCCCTTGGGGAAGTAGTAAAGACGATACTCCGCCAGGTTAATCACGATGCCCTCACGGGGCCCGGGAGGCAGGATGAAACGGGTGGGCAAGATGACCTCGGTCCCCGCCCCCGGCAACCAGGGGTCGATTCCCGGATTGGCCGCCACCATCTCCAGGTACCCCAGGTCATGAGCAGTGCCCAGGTCGGCGAAGGTGTCTTCGTACTTGGCCTTGATCACCTGCACCTGACCGACAATATCTTCACCGGGCGGCGGCAGAGGCAATTCCAATGCTGCAACGGGACCGGCCACACACAATGCGGCAAGTGTCAGGCAGCGGGTGACGACGGGGAGACGCGGCAACATCCGGATAATCCTTCGCATGAAAAACGAGTGATAGAAACGCGATTGTACACCCCGCCCCTTGGCTGCGGGAGCCAAGCGGGAGACACAAGCGCAGGCACATGAAATCCCTGTCGAAACGGTCCGCTATCGACCGCCTACAGCTCGAAGCGCAACTCCGGCCAGATCGGCGGAGTGCCGCGCTTTTGCGACTCCAGGATTGCCCGGCACAAGGGGCAGAGTCGTTGATCCTGGAAAATCGTCCGATCCACACTCGACCAGCGCGGCTGCGCGGGCAACAAAGTGCCACACAAGGTCCGATCGGCAGAACCACCCAACTCCAGCTGACGCGTCACCAGATGCACTCGAACTTCCTGGCAGGCGAACAGGTCAAGCTGTTCATCAGGCTCGATCAGTTGATAGGCAAACAGGGACCAGGCGGGACGCGGCATCGGGGGCTCCAAATCGGGGGCGCCACATTAGCCGAAACACTGCCACTAGAAAAGCGTCAAAGCAGCGGTTTTAGCGTCGGCCAGACATTTTCCAGCAACTTGTCCTGAGCCGCGGCTGCAGGGTGCAGACCGTCTGCCTGCATCAGTTCGGGATGACCACCGACCCCATCAAGAAAAAACGGTACCAGCGCCACCTTTTTGTCACTGGCCAACTGGCCATAAACCTGAGCGAACGCCTGGGTGTAGCGCACACCATAGTTGGGCGGCAATTGCATGCCCAACAGCAGCACCTTGGCACCACTGGCCTGGGCACTGTCGATCATCGACGCAAGATTTTGTTGCAATTGCTGAGGCGGCTGGCCGCGCAGGCCATCGTTGCCGCCCAACTCGAGGATCACCACCTCAGGCTTATGCTCTGCAAGCAGCGGCGGCAGCCGCGCCAGGCCACCGGCACTGGTGTCGCCACTGACCGAGGCGTTGATCACTTTGTCGGTGAAACCCTGGTCCTTGAGCCGCTTCTCCAACAGAGCCACCCACCCCTCGCGGGTATCCAGGCCGAAAGCCGCACTGATACTATCGCCCACGATCAGGACCGTACCCGCCGCTGCGTTCTGGGCCATGCACATCAAGGCCAGGCCGGCACTCAAAAACCATACACGCATCGGATTCTCCATGGGCGCAAGCATTCTCACTGCGCGGAACCTTAGCAAAGTGGTTCCCAGCGCGGAAGGTGAACTGACCATCCTTCATGAACTCAGCCTGGAGCTGAACCAGGGCGACAGTCTGGCCATAGTCGGCGCCTCGGGTTCCGGAAAATCCACACTGCTCGGTTTGCTGGCAGGACTCGACCTGCCCAGCAGTGGTGAGGTCACCCTCGCCGGCCAGGCCTTGAGTCGCCTGGATGAAGATCAGCGAGCACGGGTCAGGGCCGAGCACGTTGGGTTCGTGTTTCAATCCTTCCAATTGCTCGACAGCCTCAACGCCCTGGAAAACGTCATGCTGCCCCTGGAACTGGATGGCCGCCGCGACGCCCGTGAGCGCGCCACCGAGCTGCTGCGACGGGTCGGCCTCGGCCAGCGCCTGAGCCACTCGCCTCGCCAGCTTTCCGGCGGTGAGCAACAACGAGTCGCCATCGCCCGGGCCTTTGCCGCCGAACCCGACGTGCTGTTTGCCGATGAACCTACCGGCAACCTCGACAGCCACACCGGTGAACGCATCAGCGACCTGCTGTTCGAACTCAACAAGGAGAGCGGCACGACTCTGGTGCTGGTGACCCATGATGAACGCCTGGCCCATCGTTGCCGGCGCCTGATCCGTCTTGAAGCGGGCTTGCTGGTCGCCCCTCTGGAGCCTTGATGGCACGTCTGCCGCTGTTGCGTCTGTTCAGCCTCGCCCTGCGCCAGCTGTTGCGCGATGCCCGCGCCGGGGAGTTACGGGTGCTGTTCTTTGCCTTGCTGGTGGCTGTGGCGGCGAGCACCGCCATTGGTTATTTCGGCGCCCGACTCAACGGAGCCATGCTGCTGCGGGCCACCGAGTTTCTCGGGGCTGATCTGCTTCTGGAGGGCAGCTCACCGGCACGCTCGGAACAGATCGACAGCGGGCAGGCATTGGGACTCGATCATGCGCGCATAGTCGAGTTCTCCAGTGTTATCGCCACCGACACTGGCATCCAGCTGTCGAGTATCAAGGCAGTGGACAATGCCTACCCACTACGCGGCCAACTCAAGAGCGCGGCAGCGCCCTACGGCGTTGAAGAGCCCGGTGGAGGTCCAAAGGCCGGTGAAGCCTGGGTCGAATCACGCCTGCTGACCGCGCTGAATCTGAAGATCGGCGACAGCATCGATGTCGGCACGCAACCCCTGCGGCTGGCTCGGGTCCTGACCTATGAGCCCGACCGAGCCGGCAACTTCTATAGCCTGACGCCTCGAGTGCTGATCAGCCTGGACGATCTGCAAGCCACCGGCGTCGTCCAGCCGGGCAGCCGGGTCAGCTACAAGGAGCTCTGGCGCGGCCCGGCACCGGCCCTAGAGAGCTATCGCCAACTGATCAAGCCGGGCCTGGCGCCCAACCAGCGACTGCAGGATGCCCGCGATGGCAACCAGCAGATTGGCGGCGCCCTGGGCAAGGCCGAGCGTTACCTGAACATGGCCAGTCTGGTAGCCGTGTTGCTATCCGGGGTCGCCGTCGCCTTATCGGCCAATCGCTTCGCAACCCGGCGCTTCGATGCCAGCGCCTTGCTACGCTGCCTCGGTCTGTCGCGACGGGAAACCATGTTGCTGTTCAGCGTGCAATTGGGACTTCTGGGGCTCCTGGCCAGCGTCAGCGGCGCACTGCTGGGGTGGTTGGCCCAACTTGGCCTGTTCTATCTGCTGCATGACCTGCTGCCCAGCGATGTGCCTCCAGGTGGCCTGCTCCCGGCCATTGCCGGTATTGGCACCGGGTTGGTGGCCCTGGCAGGGTTTGCCCTACCGCCCCTGGCTGCCTTGGGGCGGGTCCCGCCACTTCGCGTGTTACGTCGTGACCTGCTGCCAATTCCTTCCAGTACCTGGATGATCTACGGCGCTGCCCTGTTTGCCCTGGGCCTGATCATGTGGCGCCTGAGTCTGGATCTGATCCTGACCTTTGCATTGCTCGGCGGTGGGCTGATAGCGGCACTGGTACTGGGTGGGTTACTGCTTCTGGTGCTGCAAAGCCTGCGTCGTCTGCTGGCCCGCTCCTCCCTGCCCTGGCGCCTGGGACTGGGCCAGTTGCTGCGGCATCCCCTGGCGGCAGCCGGACAGTCCCTGGCCTTTGGTCTGATTCTGCTGTCCATGGCACTGATCGCCCTGCTGCGGGGCGAACTGCTCGATACCTGGCAGAACCAGTTGCCGAAAAATGCCCCCAATTACTTTGCACTGAATATCCTACCCGCCGAAAAACAGGCTTTTAGCGAACGCCTGGTACAACTTTCGGCCCCTTCGGCGCCGCTATATCCGGTGGTTCCCGGACGCCTGGTGAGCATCAACGGCGAGCCTGTAAGGGAGATAGTCAGCAAGGACTCCAGTGGCGACCGCGCGGTACAGCGCGACCTGAGCCTGACCTGGGCCGCCGACCTGCCGGCCGGCAACCGCATCACCGAAGGCAACTGGTGGTCAGCGCAGCCCACCGACGCTGTGCCCGGCGTATCGGTGGAGGCCAAGGTTGCACAAAGCTTGAAACTGAAACTGGGCGACCAACTGACCTTCACGGTCGCGGGCGTTAATCGGGAAGCCCGGGTTACCAGCCTGCGCAGCATCAACTGGGACAACTTCCAACCGAACTTCTTCATGATCTTCCAGCCAGGCACCCTGAAAGATCTGCCTGCCACCTACCTGACCAGCTTTTATCTGAGCCCGGGACACGACCAGCAGGTCATCGAGCTATCCAGGGCCTTTCCAGCGGTGACTATTCTTCAAGTGGAGGCCTTGCTGGAGCAACTGCGCAGCATCCTGGCCCAGGTCACTCTGGCAGTGGAGTATGTATTGCTGTTTGTCCTGGCGGCCGGAATGGCAGTGCTGTTTTCCGGCCTGCAGGCCACGTTGGACGAGCGCATTCGCCAAGGCGCTCTATTACGCGCGCTCGGTGCCGAGAGGCGGTTGCTGGTCAAGGCTCGGCGGATCGAGTTCGGTCTTCTCGGCGCCGTCAGCGGCCTGCTGGCGGCCCTGGGTAGCGAACTGGTCAGCCTGGTGCTTTACCGGTTCGCCTTCGACCTGCCCTGGCACCCACATCCCTGGCTGTTGCTGCTGCCGCTGATAGGCGCGCTGTTGGTGGGTGGGGCCGGGGTTTTCGGCACCCGCCGGGCATTGAACGCCAGCCCGTTGAGCGTCCTGCGCGAAGGGTGAAGAGCAACAGCTCGCCAGCACAGGCTGGCGAGCCTACTTCTCATAGTCGATCTGATTGATCCACCAGCAGGTTTCGCCAGCCGGCGTATGAACAATGGCCTCGTCGCCCACTTCCTTCTTCAGCAGCGCCCTGGCCATGGGCGAGTCGATGGAAATGTAGTCCTTGCGCAGATAGATCTCGTCGTATCCAACGATACGAAAGCGCTTGATCTCGGCAGCCTCGTTTTCCACTTCTACCCAGGCGCCAAAGAACACTCGCCCTTCCTGCTCTGGTGCGTAGGAAACCACCTTCATGTCTTCCAGACGCTTGCGTATGTAACGCACCCGGCGATCAATTTCCCGCAAGAGTTTTTTGTTGTACTGATAGTCCGCGTTCTCACTGCGGTCACCCAATGACGCGGCCCAAGTGACCTTCTGGGTAATATCCGGGCGCTTCTCCCGCCACAGATAATCCAACTCCTGCTTCAGAGCGTCGTAACCATCCTGTGTGATGAGCTTAGTACTCAATTGGCTTGTCACCTTCCAGCCTTGTACATGCTGTTCTGTTGTTTGAATGAGCTGATGCACTCGGCCCGTCATGGGAAGGTTGTTGCCCCCCCTCACCCAGCCAGGCAGCACTATCAGATTTGTCCGATTTAGATTTCAGAGAGGTCAGCCAATCATAGAGCCAAACAGCTGAGGCTTACGGCACAAGACACACCTTAAGTAACAGTGTTTGCACCCAGCCTGAGGCACAACTTGAAACCTACTTATCCAAAGCACCCGCCAATACTGACCAACACCTCTAAAAACAAAGGGAACGCACTAAATGGGCAACATCATTATCGTCGATGACCATCCTCTGATTCGACTGGCCATCAGGTCGGTGCTGGAACCCCACCATCACACCATCGTTGCCGAAGCCGACAACGGTGCGGACGCGGTGCAACTGGTGCGAAAGCACATGCCGGACCTGTTGATCCTCGACCTGGGTATTCCCAACCTGGACGGTTTTTCGGTCATCGCCCATATCAAGTCTGCGGACCTGCTTGTAAAAACCCTAGTCCTGACTTCCAGTGACTCGAAGAACTTCGCTCTACGATGCCTGCAAGCGGGAGCCGCGGGATTTCTGTGCAAGACTGAAAACCTTCACGAACTGGCCAATGCGGTTAAAGCCATTCTGTCCGGGTACAGCTACTTCCCGGAAGACACCATCAATATCCTGCAGCAAAACACCAATGCCGCCAGTCAGGAGAGCGTGTTGATCTCGCGCCTGACTGATCGCGAGATCACGGTGCTGAAGCTCCTGGCAAGCGGCCTCAACAACCAGCAGATTGCCGACGCTCTGTTGATCAGCCACAAGACCGTCAGTACCTACAAGGTTCGCTTACTCAAGCGCTTCAACATTTCCAACCTCGTGGCGCTGGCCGATCTGGCAAAACGTAACGCCGTAGTTTGAACATTAACCCGTTGTCGCTTGACTCATGACCAGCAGTAACTGCAACCGGGACTATCCCAATCAGTGCTTGTTAGGTGGGGTCACAATCTGAATACGGCGCAGTTCAGCAACAAACTGTACAGCGCCGCCGAAACCTCTATGCAACTAGCGGCGAATGATCAGGCCTTGGCGAGCGACGCGGGTCAGTTGCTTGATGACTTCAGCAGCATCCGCTGCACTGGGGGCTGGAATGACCGCCAGATCAAAGCTATCGCTGGCAAAACGTGCCAGAGACTCGCCCTCTTCAACAAACTGAATCAAAAAGGCCGCCGGGCCTGGGGAACGCCGTGGCCAGCCGTCGAGGTAACGCAACAAGGTGGGTTGATGTTTGCCGCCAAGAAGGATTTTCGGGTTGCGCTGGGAAAGACTCGCCGTGATCGGCGCAAGACGTACAAGGGGGCGTGGTGCATTCATCGTATTGTGTCTCTGCCTCAAGTTTCTGCCGGGCAGGTGAGAGGCAACACCGAACCAGCGCTTTAGCGGTATTTCGAAGCCAGAATATAGCTTCTAACAGTGATCTTTCGACTCACTTGGCGCCCCGCAAGTAGCTGTTTAAATCGGCGCATGAGCAGCATCCTAGAGAAGCCAGCAGGTCAGTGTCAAGATTTCCCAACAACGAAAAAGGCCTGCATTGGCAGGCCTTGGAAATTTTCCTGGCAGTTGATCCAGAGCCGCCGAAGACCAACTTGACGGATGAATCGAGCTCGTCAAATCACTTGGTTATTGCTGCATCCACAGACAACTTGCCAGCACCTTCGAACAGGACCGCGACAGTACCGCCCAGCAGAGCCAGGGCGAACTCATAGCCGTTATTGGCCATGAACAAACCATTGCCGATATGCACCGAGAAGATCGCCACCAACAAGGTAAAGGACAAGCCCAGAGCTGCCGGACGCGCCAGCAAGCCAATGACCAGCGCCAAACCAGCGAAGAACTCGGTACCACCTGCCAACAACGCCATCAGATACCCAGGAGCCAGACCAATGCTCTCCATCCACTGAGCCGTTCCCGCCAGACCGCCTCCCCCGAACCAGCCGAAGAGTTTCTGCGAACCGTGGGCCGCAAAGATGATGCCGACGAAGATCCGCAAAACGCTCAAGCCGTAACCGGCGCGAGTACTCAGTAGGTTTTTGATCAATGTGCTCATGCTCTGTAGTCCTGTGTATGGTGGGGAAGTTGGTCGCCATATTAATCAATTTTTATCATGCTAAAAGCGCAAAAAACCCAAGATAAAAATCAGTTTTTTCGATTATTTGCGAGACACAACTTTTCGCTCCTGAGGCTCAAGAGAGCCTCGCTCGCGGTCAAAGGCCAGATAGTATTTATTGACGCTATTAACATAGCTGACCGCGCCCATGCCCACCTGCTCCATGGCAATACGCTCAACCTGGAAAAACCATTGATTGGGATTCAGTCCACGGCGCCGGGCCTCGCTGCGCATTCCTTGTACCCGTTCCGGGCCCATGTTGTAGGCCGCCAGGACGAACGCCATGCGCTCGCGTTCGTTAAGCTTGGGGCTGGAGAAGAACTTGCGGCGGATCATCGCCAGGTACTTGGCACCGGCCTGAACATTGCTGTCCAGAGACTGGATATTGTTGACCCCGACCCTTTGCGCCGCCGAAGGCGTGATCTGCATCAGCCCGGTTGGACCGCTGCCGCTCCTGGCGCTGGGCTGCAAGGCCGACTCCTTGAAAGCCAGGGCCGCCAGATTCAGCCAGTCCATACCCTGCTCCCCCGCATGCTTCTGCAACACCGGCCGCAGTTTTTCCAGGCGCTGACGATCGGCCCTAGCCAGGGGGTAATGCACCTGGTACTGGCGACGATAGATGCGCAAGAAGGCTACATCCTGGTCCGCCGGAGTCTTATAGGTCTTGAGGAAACGATCGATACTTGCCCGCAACATCGAGGCATCGCGCCGGACAAACCAGTGCTCCTCTCCCGGCTCACTGATCTTCAATTGCCTGTCAAAACGCAACTTGGGCAGGATCTTGCTCCAACGCTCGGCAATCGGCTGCTCGACAATGGTCAGGTGGAAGATCCCGCCCTGGACCATTTCCAGCACATCTTCCACCGCCAGACTGGGGTCCACCCACTCGACCTTGATCGGCGCCAGCTTGTGCAACGCAAGTTTCTGATTGATCTGACTCACCGCATCCCCTGCGGCGCTACCGGTGGTCAGGGTCAGGGTCTTGCCGGACAGCTGTTCGATACGCGTATAACGACGCTCGCCCTTGATCCCCACCAGCAGTAAGGGAACATTGCTGACGATCGGATCGCTGGAGCTGACCGCATGCCCTGGCTGAGCCTCCAACAACTCACCGGGAGCCACCAGATCCCCTTCTCCTCGCTGCAAGGCGCCAAGCAGTTGATCCTTGGCTTTGGGAATGATCTTGAGGCTGATTTCCTGACCGTCACGGGCATGGCCGTTGAGATACTGCTCGAACGAGCGCAAACGATGGTACTCGACGCCAATGGCCTGGCCCTGGACTTCACCGGAACTATTGCGGCTCTGGTTGACCAGTACCCGCAGAACCCGACTGCTGCGGATCTCCGCCAGGTCGCGGACCTTTCCCGCAGCCTGGGTTTCCGACGGCCCCGCCAAGCGCGCCATGGCCGGCAATGGCAGTAGCAACATCAGGCACAGCGCGAGCAATATCGAGGGTCGGGTCATCCGTTCTCCGCAAAGAATACTGTTCAACCCTTCGTCGTTTTTTGAAGAATTGATCGACAGAAACAGAGCGCCATGAGCACTGGCAAGGTGCGAAAGACAAGCGCAATGACAGTAACAAGCCTGAGCACTACGTTCTTCCGGCAACAAAAGACAGCGTTAACTCGTTGTAGTTCTTGGTTTTTCTTATAAATCTACAGCTCTGATATGCTTTCCGGCCGCAGGCGGAGATAGCACCATGCAACTCATCGATATCGGCGTCAACCTGACCAATCCCTGTTTTGCCGAAAAACACCAAGCCGTTCTCGATCGTGCTTATGACGCTGGGATCTGCCAATTGGTCCTGACCGGAACCAGCGTCGAAGGTAGCGAACAGGCCCTGGAACTGTGCCAGCAACTGGACAGCAACGGGCAGCGACTGTTCGCCACCGCGGGCCTGCACCCTCACGCTGCCAGCGACTGGAATGCCGACAGCTCGCGGCGTTTGCGCGCATTGCTCAGCGAACCACGGGTACGTGCAGTGGGCGAATGCGGACTGGACTTCAATCGCGACTTCTCCCCCCGCCCACAACAGGAAAAAGTCCTGGAAGAACACTTGGCGCTGGCGGTCGAGCTGCAACTGCCGGTGTTCCTCCACGAGCGCGACGCCAATCAGCGTCTGCTGGATATCCTGCGGGACTTTCGTGACCGTTTGCCAGCAGCCGTGGTGCATTGCTTCACCGGTGAACAACGGGCGCTGTTCAGTTACCTTGATCTTGACCTGCACATCGGCATTACCGGCTGGATCTGCGACGAACGCCGGGGCACCCACCTGCACCCACTGGTACGCAACATTCCCCGCGGGCGTCTGATGCTGGAAAGCGATGCCCCCTATCTGCTGCCGCGCAGTCTGCGACCAAAACCGAAGAACGGCCGTAACGAACCGGCCTATCTGACCGAGGTCTTGAGGGAAGTGGCACTGCACCGGGAAGAGACCCCGAAAGACCTGGCCAACCACAGCACCGCCTGCTCCAGAGCTTTCTTCCGCTTGCCAGAGATTGCTTGACTCATATCAAGATTTTTCCGAGATCATGACGGCACAATAATGGCACCTTGCCAATACTGTTCCGCTCAATCAGAGAAAACCTTCTATGGGTGCCTGGCTTAGCAATATCTCGTTGAAATACAAATTCTGGGCGGTCAATGCGGTCGCCTTTGTCACCACCTTGCTATTGGTGCTGTACGCCGTGCAACTGGAGCAGCAGGCACGTAGCCAGACCGCCCAGGCCGCCGCCCATAGCCAGGCCCTGCTGCTCAATGCCTGGCCTGCAGGACAGCCCCTGCCCACCGATGAACACCTACTGACTTTCTCCCAGGGACAGACGCCCAGTTTCAACGACCAGGCGTTGCCCGAGCTGAACGGCGCCAACGGCTGGATCGAGATCAACCACATGCCGCTGTTCGGTACCAACCCGTTGCTGGGCGCCGAAGTCGTCCATCGCGCCGACGGCCAGCAGGTCGCAGTCCTGGCCCACGCTCCAAGCCTGGCCCAAGTCTTCAGTGACCGCTTCACCAACTATGCGGCGGCCGTATTCATCCTGATGTTCGCCATGCTCTGCGCCTCGCAGTTGCTGATTCGCTTTCTCCTCAGCCAACTCAATACCCTCAAGGACGTCATGCTGCATGTTGAGAAGACCGGCGATCTGTCTGCCCGCGTACCGCTCTCCTGTAAGGACGAGGTGGGCCAGATGGCCAGCGCGTTCAACGCCATGCAGGCCGGCTACCAACGGGTGGTGAATACCGTGGCCAATACCGCTCGCCAATTGGATCAGGGCGCCGCGCGCCTAGCTTCAAGCATGAATGATGTACGCCACGGCATGCTCGGCCAGCAGAGCGAAACCGATCAGGCCGCCACCGCCATCAACGAAATGTCCGCCACCGTCTACCACATTGCCCAGCATGCAGGTGCCACTCGTGACCTGTCGCAAACTGCCGACACCCTGGCCGGCACTGGCCATGAAGTGGTCGGCCGAGTGCAGAAATCCATCGCTGGGCTGTCCAGTGGCGTGCAACAAACTGCCGAGATGATTCAGAAACTCGCCGAGGACAGCCAGAAAATCAACGGCGTGGTCAACGTCATCCACAGCATCGCCGAGCAAACCAATCTGCTGGCGCTCAACGCCGCCATTGAGGCCGCACGGGCCGGCGAAATGGGTCGCGGCTTTGCCGTGGTGGCAGATGAAGTACGCAACCTGGCCAAACGCGTACAGGCCTCGACCGACGAAATCACCGGCATGGTGTCCGCCCTGCAAGCCGGTACCCGCGATGCGGTGGACTTCATGCAGGAAAGCTCGTTCAAAGCCGACGACTGCGTGCAGCAGGCACAGGAAGCCGGGGCGGCACTGGCGGAAATCACCGGCGCAGTGGCACAGATGCGCGAAAGCAACACTCAGATCGCCGTCGCCGCGGAACAGCAGAGCCAGGTGGCCGAAGAAATGAATAGAGCGGTGGTCAGCATTCGCGATGTTACCGAAAACACCGTGCAGCAGACCGTTGCTTCCGCCACGACCAGCAGTGAACTGGCGACCCTGGCCGGCGAATTGAGCAAGGCCATCGGCCAGTTGAAGCTCTGATCCGCCAGCATGAGCCGCTACCCAGTAGCAGCCAACTGCCCTCACCCCACTGGCTATCGAACCGATAGCCAGCCTTGATTCGCCACCAAACCGACTGCGCCCTATTCTTGGTCCATGAGTTTTCAAGTACTAAGGATGATCATCATGGGCAAACGTCACCCCAACCTCCCCGCCTGGCAATGGCGCGTCTACCCGCACAGCCACCAGCATCCGACCAACCTGGTTTTGCACCTGATCGCAGTCCCGCTGTTCATTGTCGGTTTTCTGCTGATTGCTTCGGGAGTGTTCTCCCTGAGTTTCCTGAACCTGGCCATTGGCGTGCTCGGAGTGCTGGCTGCCCTAGGTTTGCAGCGTCACGGCCACAGCCTGGAGGCACAAGCCGGCGAACCATTCAGCGATCGCAAAGATGCAGTGCAACGCCTGCTAATGGAGCAGTTCGTGACCTTTCCACGCTTTGTCCTCAGCGGTGCCTGGTGGCGTGCCTGGCGGCAACGCCACCGTCACTGATGGATCAGGCGAAGATGGTTACCGTCTGCCGACTCAGGGCAATCAGTTGCCCCTCAGGACTCCACAACGCGGCGGCAGCGTGCCCGTAGCCATCGCGGGCATGCTCGATTTCCACCCGGTACTTGCACCAGTCCAGGGTGCTGATTGACAACAACGGCTGGACGAATTCGATGGTCCAGGTCAGGGTGCTGCCCGCCGCAGGCTTGTTCAAATGCGGCAACAGGGCCGGCGGCCAGGCATCCACCAGCGCCAGGATATGCGCCTCGGTCACAGGCTCCTCTTTGACATCCCCGCGCAGGCGCACCCAGCCCCCCATGTCCCGGGAACGGTTGCCAGTGAAGGGCATGCCGCCGATGCTCCAACGCATTGCCAAATGACGCATGAATTCCGGAGTCACGCCCTTGATGTAGGGCAGTTCCTGGCACTCCTCCCAATGCTTCATCTCAGGGGCCGGAAGGGCGCCGACACTGACCACAGACTCGCGGGAAGCGCCAAAGCTGCCCTGCACCAGGGTCACCACTTGGCCGTCCTGCATGACGCGTCCCAGCACCTGGCTGACAGCCTTGCCTTCGCGCAGCACATCCACTTCAAAGCTGACCGGCACATCCGGTGACACTGGGCCGACAAAGGTGACCGCCAAGGAACGTACCGGTCGGTCCAGCGGGACCTTGGCCCGCATCGCTTCGTACTGCAAGGCAACCACCAGGCCACCAAAACTGGCACGCCCCTGAGCCCACTCGGCCGGAATGGTCAACGCCTGGGGCTGGCCGCGTACGGCCTCAAGCAAATCGTAAAAACGCATGAAAACCTCAAGGGGCAAAAAATAGACTCAAGGATCTTAACCAGCGTCGCAGAGCCGCACAGCCACTATTCCGGCCAAAGCAGCGGACAGATAAGCCGCACAACGGTAGTCAGTTCCTGAAGCAATCGCCATGAAGCTTGTCCAGTACCTGGTCGGCGCGGGCCTGGGACTTGTGCATGGTTTTACGCCAGGTGGCGACACAGGGCAGCAAGTCCATCTGCTGTTCGGCCTGGGCCAGCCATTGCCAGCAATCATGCCAATCCCCCAATGCCCCTTGGGCTGCCTTGAGGCGTTTCATGGCTTGGGGTGGCAAACGATCCAGTTCGGGGTATGCATCGGCGGCGTAGCGCACACGCTTGATCAACAGTCGCAGGCGATGCCGGTCGTGGGCGGGATCACGCAACGCCTCACCCAGGGCTTTCCACTGCTTGGACAAGCGTTTTTCAATCTTTCCTCGTAAACCACGCAGCAGCCCCTGACGCTCGGAGGCCCGGAGAAACCGCGGAAACGCATCCAGTACCAGAAACAACTGCGCCAACGGCGGCCCGGCGGCGATCGCCGAATACTCCCCTTGCAACTGAGCGGTACGACGCTCGGCGGCAGCATGCAGGCCATGCTGATACAGATAAGCGGCCAACACTTCGCGGTCACGAATCGGCGTCGTCAGTTGTCCAACCTCACTGGCTGCAGCCTCCAACTGCTCGACACCAGGCAAACCGCGCAATGGACGCAACAAGCTGCGCAAGCGGCGCACAGTGATACGCAAATCATGCAGTGCCTCGGCATCAGTGGCGGCAGCCAGTCGCGCCTGACAAGCCAGCAAGCTCACTTCCAGGCTCAGGATCTGAACCACCAATCGATCAACCAAGGCAGACATCAGGCTTTCCCCAATACGGCTCACAAGCCCTACATGGGCTTATCCGACTCAAGAATGACACCCCAGGCCCAAGAACGGCGTTGCGCCATATCATTGGGGTCCAGGGTGGAGATTCACCGCTTCAGCGTAGCGGCTGGCGCGGCTCAGCGCCCGGCGCGGGACTCACGAATATAGAAGCGCGCCTTCTCGGCTTTCTTGGTGCACCCTTCAAAGGCCTCGAATTGCTGCTGAGTCTTGGCCCCGGTCAGCAACGACAAGGCCTTGGAATAACTCACAGTGCCGGCGAAACCTTCAGCCTTGGCCAGGTCCAGCTCGCGCCAGGCGGCGTCCAGCTGAGTGCCACAGCTGTCGCGGTAGGCGGTCTTGCCTGCGCAACCGGTCAGTACCAATGCCATCAGGGGCACGCAGATCCAGGCTTTCATCAATGACACCTCAAGAAAAGAAAACAGTCGTACAGGTTAAGACGATGGCAGCGTAAAAAAGTGCCTGACGCAACCCTTGGAAAATATAGCCGCAGGAGCATAGCCGCGCGGCCCGAGCACCCCAAGGAAAAAACACCGGACAGGTCCGGCCTTACATCAGCAATTGAACCCCAGGCCGCTATGGGTGCATTGTTGCAACCTGTTTGGCGAAGGGACGAATCATGAACAAACGTGTCGCATTGGTACTCGGCTCGGGAGGCGCTCGCGGGTACGCCCATATCGGGGTCATCGAGGAGATCGAAAGACGCGGGTATGACATCGCCTGCATCGCCGGTTGCTCCATGGGCGCCGTGGTGGGCGGCATCTATGCCGCAGGCAAGCTCGCCGAGTATCGGGAGTGGATCGAAAGCCTGGATTACCTTGATGTACTGCGCCTGGTGGACGTGAGTTTCCGCCTGGGGGCGATTCGCGGCGAGAAAGTCTTCGGCCAGATCCGCAAGATCGTCGGTGAAGTGAATATCGAAGAGCTGCGCATTCCCTACACCGCGGTAGCCACTGACCTGACCAATCAACAGGAAATCTGGTTCCAGGAAGGCTGCCTGCATCAAGCCATGCGCGCGTCCGCAGCCATCCCCAGCCTGTTCACCCCGGTGATGCAGGGTAACCGCATGCTGGTGGACGGCGGTCTGCTCAACCCACTGCCGATCGTGCCAGTAGTCTCCAGCCATTGCGACCTGATCATCGCGGTCAACCTCAACTCCACCAACCAGCGCCATTATCAGTTACCGGTGATCCAGCGCCCCCCGGCGTTCAAAAGCCGCTTTGACAGCCTGATCAACTCCCTGGGCTCGCACCTGCCGTTCCGGCGTAAACAGGCCGAACAACTATTGCTGCTGGAACAGGAGGCCTTCAAGAGCCAAGCCGCCGAGATCAATCCCTGGGTCGAAGGTGCCGAACCGGAATCCCAGCAACCGGCTGCTGCGCCAGAAACCGACGGCGCGCCCAAGTCCGCCAGCGGTTCGTTCATCATCGACAACGTCGGTCCGGCCTCGCTACTGGACCTGGTGAACCAGAGCTTCGAGGTCATGCAGACGTCCCTGGCCCAATACAAGATCGCCGGCTATCCACCGGACATATTGATCAACGTGCCCAAGCGCGTGTGCCGGTTCTTCGAGTTCTACAAGGCCCCGGAACTGATCGCCCTGGGTCGTGAGATCGCCAGCGATACCCTGGACCGCTACGAACAGGAACAATAGCAAGCCCCGACATTCCAGCCCTCTAAGGCTCAGGGCTCGCTCCCCAAGAGACGGTAGCCAACCCCCGCCTCGGTGACGATGAACCGTGGTTGGGTCGGATCATCCGCCAGTTTCTGGCGTAAATGCCCGACCACGATCCGCAGGTAATGACTGTCCTCGGTGTGGGTCGGCCCCCAGATGTCCTTGAGCAGCTGCTGCTGGGTGATCACCCGACCGGGGTGTCGTGCCAGTTGCGCCAGCACAGCGTACTCCTTGCGCGTCAGGGCCACTTCCTGGCCATCGAGCAGCACCCGACGGTAGGCCAGGTCCACCGTCAGCGGCCCAACTTGCAACGCCGCTTCCTGCACCTCCCCCACTGGCGCCTGGCGCAACAGGGCGCGGATGCGTGCCAGGAACTCCTGGATGCCGAAAGGCTTGGTCACGTAATCGTTGGCGCCACCGTCCAGGGCTTCGACCTTCTGCACCTCGCTGGCACGCACCGAAAGCACCAGCACGGGCACCGTCGACCACTCGCGAAACTCGCGCAGTACCTGCTGGCCATCCATGTCCGGCAGCCCCAGGTCGAGCACCAGCAGATCCGGCTTGTTCAGTGCCGCCTGGGCCAGGCCCTCGGTACCGGTACCGGCTTCAATCACTTTGTATCCTTGGGACGCCAAGCTGATGCGCAGGAACTTGCGGATCTGCGGCTCGTCGTCGATGACCAGGATGGTCGCGGTCTGGCTCATGGGTTCAATTCAAGACAAATAAGAGGCAAAAGAGTAGCGCAAGGCTGCTCCGGTAATCCCGGTAGCGCTTGCGTTGCGAGGTATGAGTGCGTTCTACAGGTATTCACAGATCCTGCTCAAGCTCCGGCTGGGTTTGCAATGGCAAGTGCAAGGTGATGCAGGTGCCATGGCCGTCAATGCCATCGGCGACACTGATATGCCCGCCGTGGGCACCAACCATGCCCTGGCAAATCGCCAGGCCCAGCCCCGTTCCCTGCCCTCCCCGATCGCCACGGGCAGCGGTATAGAACATGTCGAAGATCTTCGCCCGCTCCTCTTCGGGAATCCCCGGGCCCTCATCGCTGACGGCAAAGCTCAATTCATGCTCATCGGCACTGACCTTGAGTTGCAGGCGACCCTGGTTTGGCGAAAAGCGTGCGGCGTTCTCCAGGACATTGACCAGTGCCTGCTCGATCAGGGCGGCATGCACATGGAGCAACGGCAGGTCCGCTGGCAATTCGGTGCTCACCTGCAGCGGCGCCAGCACCGCACGCAGGCGGTTCAGGGCGCTGCCGACTATGTCCCCCGGCGCGACCCAGTCGCGAGCCAGTTTCAACGCACCATGGCCGAGCCGGGTCATGTCCAAGAGGTTCTGGATGTAGCGATCCAGGCGCTCGGCCTCATCCCGCGTGCCTTCCAGGAGTTCACGCCGGTCTTCCAGGGGAATCGCCTCCCCCAGCGCCAACAGACTGTCGATGCTGCCGCGCATCGAAGTCAGCGGTGTGCGCAGATCGTGGGACACCGAGGCCAGCAAAGCACTGCGTAACTGTTCGGTTTCACCGCGCAGTCGCGCCGCCTCCAAATCCTCCGCCAAACGCGCCCGAGCCAGCGCCTGGGCCAGGGGCTGGCTGAGGGCGGTGAGCAGGCGGCGACGCTGGCCACTGAACTCTTCGCCTTCCCTGGGACAGACACCCAACAAACCCAAGGGGCCGTCATCCACCGACAATGGCCACCACCACCAGCGCCCGAAGGGCAAGGTCCCGGTCCCCAGCCCCGCAGGCTGATCGTGCTGCCAGGCCCAATCGGCCGCCGCACGCTCAGCCTCGGAGAACTGCGGCGAGCCACCGGTTTCGACTTTCCAGCCCCCCTGCCCGTCGCGATTGAGCAGGCAGATACGCAACTCATCACGCCCATGCAGGTGCTGGGCTGCAGCACTGATCACCGCTTGCCGGTCAGTGGCAGCGGTGAGCTTGCGCGACAGGTCCAACAGTTCACCGGTTTCCTCCTGGGTCTCGCGCAGGGCCTGCAACTGCCGCCGCTGGCGCGCCGCCAGGTTGCCGGTGAGCGCAGCCATGAGCAGGAAAAACAGCAGAGTCAGCACATCCTCTTCACGCTGGATGGCAAAAGAGAAACTCGGCGGGATAAACAGAAAGTCATAGCTCAAGAACGACAGTGCCGCGCAGGCCAGGGCCGGCCCCAGGCTGCTGCGCACGGCTACCAGCAACACTGCAGCTAGAAACACCAGGGAAATGTTCGGCAACGGCAGCACACTGGCCACCCCCCAGGCCAGGGCACTGGCCAACACGGTCGCCAACAGCGCCAGGGCATAGTCGAACCACAACAGCGAATGCTTGGCTCGCAAACCCGGCTGATGGGGTTGTGGCTCGCTGTCCAGGACGTTGATTTCCAGGCCGTCGGCATTACGCAAGAGGCGCGCCGCCAGGCCACCACCAAACCAGCGCCGACGCCAGCGGCGGCTGGATTGCCCCACCAGCAACAGACTGGCGCGGCGCTCGCTGGCGTGCTGGATCAGGGTCTTGGCCACCTCGCCAGCCCGCAGCAGGACCACCTCCCCGCCCAGGCGCTCAGCCAATTGCTGCGCCGCCTGCAAGCGCAGGCGCGACTGCTCGTCCCGCAGCCGGCCGTTGTCCACATGCACCAGGCTCCAGGGCAAATGCCGACGCTGGGCCACACGACTGGCATGGCGTACCAGGCGCTCGGCCTGGGCATCGCCATCAATGCCCACCAGCAAACGCCCACGCACCGCCGGAGCCGCCTGCCCCAACTGGCGATAGCCCAGGGCCAGGTCGTTATCCACCTGGGCCGCAGCAGTCTGCATCGCCAACTCCCGCAGCGCGGTGAGGTTGGTCTGGGTGAAAAAGGCATCAATGGCCGCCCGCGCCTGCTCCGGTACATAGACCTTGCCGTCCCGCAGTCGCTCCAGGAGCTCCCGCGGCGGCAGGTCGACCAGCAGCAATTCATAGGCCTCCTGCAGTACCCAGTCGGGCAGCGTCTCGCGGACCTGGACCCCAGTGATGCCGCGCACCTGATCGTTGAGGCTCTCCAGGTGCTGGACGTTAACCGTGGTGAACACGTCGATACCCGCCGCCAGCAGCTCCTGAATATCCTGCCAACGCTTGGCATGCCGGCTGCCCGGCGCATTGCTGTGGGCCAGTTCGTCCACCAGCACCAGCTTGGGCCGGGCCTTCAACAGGCCATCCAGGTCCATCTCTTCGAGCACCACCCCACGGTATTCCGAGCGCACCAGGGGCTGCTGCGGCAAGCCGCTCAGCAGCGCTTCGGTCTCGGCACGACCGTGGGTTTCCACTACCCCGGCGAGCACCTTGACCCCTTGGCGCATTTGCGTGTGGGCGGCCTGAAGCATGGCGTAGGTCTTGCCGACGCCGGGAGCGGCGCCAAGAAAGACCTTGAGCCGGCCGCGGCCATCCCGGGGCAGATCAGCAAGCAGCGCGTCGGCGCGGCCGGAATCACTCATGGGTTATCTCTCTGCAACAAAACAATCGGTTCAATCCGCACTCTAGACGCTGTCACCCGCACGAACGGCAGCGGTTACAGATTCTCCAGGGCCTGGTTCAGGGCCAGTACATTGACCACCGGCGGCCCCACCAGCGGCCGCTCGATATGTGCCTGCACCAGCGCCTGTAGCTTAGCCGCCGGCATATTGCGCGCCGCCGCGACCCGCGCTAGTTGATAGTCAATCGCCTCGGGTGGCAAGTGCGGATCAAGGCCGCTGCCGGAGGTGGTGAGCAAGGCCAGCGGCACCGGCCCTTGACCTGGCACCTGGAGCTTTTGGGCATCGTCGATCACCCGCGTGGCCAGGGCCGGGTTGCTCGGCGCCAAGTTGCTGGCACCACTGGACACCGTGGCAAAGGCTCCTGCCGATGGGCGTGTATGAAACCAGGCATCACCGACAAAATCCTGGGCAATCAGGGCCGAACCACGCACCTTGCCCTGGGCATCACGCACCAGGCTGCCATTGGCCTGATCCGGGAACGCCACCTGAGCCACACCGGTCACCACCAATGGATAGGCCACGCCAGTAATCAGACTCATCAACACAATCAGGCTCAAGGCCGGACGCAATACGCTAGTCATTTCTCAATCCTCGATTCATTCAATGCCGCAGGCGAGTTACACCAGGTGCAAGGCGGTCAGCAGCATGTCGATCAGCTTGATCCCGACAAAGGGCACCACGATCCCACCCACACCGTAGATCAGCAGGTTGCGCCGCAGCAGGTGGGCGGCACTGGCGGCCTGGACCCTGACCCCGCGCAACGCCAGAGGGATCAGCACCACGATGATCAGGGCGTTGAATACGATCGCCGAGAGAATCGCGCTCTGCGGGCTGGTCAGGTGCATGATGTTGAGCACGCCCAGCTGTGGATAAATCGCTGCGAACAGCGCCGGCAGAATGGCGAAGTACTTGGCGACATCGTTGGCGATGGAAAAGGTGGTCAGGGCGCCCCGGGTCACCAGCAGCTCCTTGCCGATCTGCACCACGTCCAGCAGCTTGGTCGGATCGCTGTCCAGGTCGACCATGTTGGCCGCCTCGCGGGCCGCCTGAGTGCCGTCGTTCATCGCCATGCCGACATCGGCTTGGGCCAGTGCCGGGGCGTCGTTGGCACCGTCGCCGCACATCGCCACCAGGCGTCCGTCGTTCTGCTCGTGACGGATGCGCGCCAGTTTCTTCTCCGGCGTGGCTTCGGCCAGTACGTCGTCGACCCCGGCTTCAGCGGCGATGGCGGCAGCGGTCAGCGGGTTGTCGCCGGTCACCATGACAGTGCGAATCCCCAGCTTGCGCAACTCGGCGAAACGCTCGCGGATACCCGGCTTGACCACATCCTTGAGGTGAATGGCCCCAAGCATCCGGCCTTCGCCGCACACCAGCAGTGGAGTACCACCGCTCTGGGCGATCTTGTCGATTTCCCGGGACAGAGCCGGCGCCAGGTCGCTGCGCTTGAGGCCGACAAAGTTCAGCACCGAATCCACCGCCCCCTTGCGATAGATCCGGCCCTGGTAATCGACGCCGGACAGGCGGGTTTCCGCACTGAATGGCACGGCGGTCAAGACTTCAGGAGCCGGTTCAGGTTGTGGATAAAGCTCCCGCAAGTACTCGACGATGGATTTGCCTTCGGCGGTGTCATCCGCCAGTGAAGCCAGCAATGCTGCTTCGGCCAGCTCACGAGCGTTCACGCCGGGAGCCGGATGAATGGCGCTGCAACGACGGTTACCGAAGGTGATGGTGCCGGTCTTGTCCAGCAACAACACATGCACATCCCCCGCGGCCTCCACCGCACGCCCGGATTTGGCGATCACATTGAGGCGTACCAGACGATCCATCCCGGCAATGCCGATGGCCGACAGCAGGCCACCGATGGTGGTGGGAATCAGGGTCACCAATAACGCCACCAGGAACACCAGCGGCAGGCTGCCATTGGCAAAGTGGGCGAAGGGCTGCAGGGTCACCACCACCAGCAGGAAGATCAGGGTCAGGCCGATCAGCAGGATATCCAGGGCCACTTCGTTGGGCGTCTTCTGCCGCTTGGCACCTTCCACCAGGGCGATCATGCGATCCAGGGTCGACTCGCCGGGATTGCTGGTGATGCGCACCAGCAGCCAGTCGGAAACCAGCCGGGTGTTGCCGGTCACCGCTGAGCGATCGCCACCGGACTCGCGGATCACTGGCGCCGACTCACCGGTAATCGCCGCCTCGTTGACCGCGGCAATGCCCTCGATCACCTCGCCGTCCCCCGGGATCATTTCCCCGGCTTCAACCCGCACCACATCGCCTTTGCGCAGGTTGATCGCCGGCACCACCTGATAGGTGCCCTCGCTGGTGCGACGGCGAGCACTCAAGCCTTCGCTGCCGGCCTTGAGGCTGTCGGCCCGGGCCTTGCCACGGCCCTCTGCCAGGGCTTCGGCAAAGTTGGCGAAAAGCACGGTGAACCACAGCCAGAGGGCTATCTGTGCCGCGACGAACGTCGATACCGAGGTATCCGGCACGAAACACAGCACAGTGGTCAGGATTGCCGTCAACTCCACCACCAACATCACCGGCGAACGTTGCAACTGGCGAGGGTCGAGCTTGACGAAGGCCTGAATCAGCGCCGGGCGCCACAGAGCAGAGATCGCGGTACTCGAAGATTCGGCCTGGGTACGCTTGGCCTTGGCGGCCGAGTCAACAGCCTTGTTCGAGGCAGGAACATGCATATTCATCATCAGGTCCTCAGAAGCCCATGCTCAAGTGTTCAGCGATTGGGCCCAAAGCCAGGGTCGGCAGGAAGGTCAGGCCGCCCACCAGCAAAATGGTCACGGTCAACAAGGCCACGAACAACGGGCCGTGAGTGGGAAAGCTGTTCTGGCCGATGGGGGCGGGCTTCTTCAGCCCCAGGCTGCCAGCCAGGGCCAGCACCGGCAGGATGTAGCCGAAACGTCCAATCAGCATGCCCAGGCCCAGCATCAGGTTATGGAAGGGGGTGTTGGCACTGAAGCCACCAAAGGCCGAGCCGTTGTTGGCGCTGGCTGAGGTGTAGGCATACAGCAACTGGCTGAAACCGTGAGGCCCTGGATTGCTGATGGCTCCGGCCGGGCCTGGCAGGCTGGCGGCCAGGGCACCGAGGACGAGGACGCCAATGGGCATGACCATCAGGGTCACTACCAGCAATTGCACTTCCTTGGCCTGAAGCTTCTTGCCCAGGTATTCCGGGGTGCGACCGATCATCAACCCGGCGAGAAATACCGCGATCAGTACGTTCAACAGCATGCCGTAGAGACCCGCGCCGACACCGCCGAAGATCACTTCCCCCACCATCATGTTGATCAGCGCCACCATGCCGCTCAGAGGATTCAGGCTGTCATGCATGCCGTTCACCGAGCCATTGGACGCAGCCGTGGTGGTCACCGACCAGAGTACCGTGGCAGTGGTGCCGAAGCGCGCTTCCTTGCCTTCCAGAGGTGCCGCCTGCTCCACCGCAGCATTTTGCAACGCCGGATTGGGCTGGTACTCCGCCCACAACGAGGTGGCGCCGCCAATCAGGAACAGGGCAAACATGCAGGCAATGATCGCGCGGCTCTGGCGCAGATCCTTGACGTAGTGGCCGAAAGTGAACACCAGGGCCACGGGAATCAGGATGATCGACACCAGCTCGAACAGGTTGCTCCAGGCACTGGGGTTCTCGAACGGGTGAGCCGAGTTGACACCGAAGAAGCCACCACCATTGGTGCCCAACTGTTTGATGGCGATCTGGCTCGCCGCCGGGCCCAGGGGAATCACCTGATCGTTACCCTGCAGGGTCAGGGCATCCACGTAGTGGGCAAAGGTCTGGGGCACGCCCTGCCAGACCAGGAACAACGCCAGCAACAGACTCAGCGGCAGCAAGCCATAGAGAGTCGCGCGGGTCATGTCGACCCAGAAGTTGCCCAGGGTGCGCACCGAACGCCGGCCAATGCCGCGGCACAAGGCAACCAACACCGTCAGCCCGGTAGCAGCGCTGACAAAGTTCTGCACGGTCAGGCCGACCATCTGGCTGAGGTAGCTCAGGGAGGCCTCACCACTGTAGGACTGCCAGTTGGTATTGGTCATGAAACTGACGGCAGTGTTGAACGCCTGGGTCCATTCCTGTCCCGGAAGATTCTGCGGGTTGAGTGGCAGATACCCCTGAAACAGCAGGATGGCAAACAGCAGGACAAAACCCGCCAGGTTGAAGGCCAGCAAGGCCAGGGTGTATTTCTGCCAACTCTGCTCGTCTTGTGGATCGACCCCGGAAATCCGGTAGCACGCACGCTCCACCGGCCCCAGCACCGGGGTCAGCCAGGTGCGCTGGCCTTCCATGACCTTGTAGTAGAAACGTCCCAGCCAGGGCGCGGGCAACAGCACCAGGGCAAAGAAGGCGAGGAGCAGCCAATAGTCATAACTGTGCATAGCCGCAGCTCCTAGTTCCGATCCGCGCGCAGCAGCGCAACCAGTAGATAAACGAACAGGCCCACTGCCAGTAGCAGTGACACCGCGTCCAGAATGTTCATGGAATGTCTCCGAGGTACGGCGATTGCCGCGAATGCAGCCATTGTCCGCAGGGTGCCTGTAAAGGAACGAGATCGACGGGGTGGGAGGCCCATAAAGAAAGCGTAAAGACTGGCTTTATGCGGCGTTTACCTGGGCAGTTGGAAGACGACAGCGGCTGCCCCCATGCTCCCCTGCCCCAATCGAAGGCACCGGGATGCACCAGACTGATATCGATCGACGATAAAAACCTGGAAAACATCCTCGATACGACCGCTTTCCTGGCTTTACGACGGTCGCCACGAGACTGGCATGGGCGCTGCACAGGCCAGTCCCGAGCACTTCCAACCGTTCAGGGAGCAACCGATGAACACACAACTCAAGCCCACTCTGGGCACGCTGCATTTATGGGGTATCGCGGTCGGTCTGGTGATTTCCGGGGAATACTTCGGCTGGAGCTATGGCTGGGGCGTGGCCGGAACCCTTGGTTTCCTCGTGACCTCTTTACTGGTCGCCACCATGTATACCTGCTTTATATTCAGTTTCACCGAGCTGACCACGGCCATTCCTCATGCAGGAGGCCCCTTTGCCTACAGCCGGCGCGCCTTTGGTGAGAAAGGCGGCTTGATTGCCGGGTTGGCCACTTTGATCGAATTCGTCTTTGCACCACCGGCGATTGCCCTGGCCATTGGCGCCTACCTGAATGTGCAGTTTCCGGCGCTGGACCCCAAGCATGCCGCCGTGGGGGCCTACCTCGTCTTCATGGGCCTGAACATCCTCGGGGTAAAACTGGCGGCTACCTTCGAACTGGTGGTGTGCGTACTGGCGGTGGCAGAGCTACTGGTATTCATGGGCGTGGTAGCACCGGCCTTCAGCTTCAGCAATTTCGCCCTCAATGGCTGGGCCGGAGCCGACACCTTCGGTGCCCCGGCAATTGCCGGAATGTTCGCCGCCATCCCCTTCGCCATCTGGTTCTTCCTAGCCATCGAGGGTGCGGCCATGGCCGCCGAAGAAGCCAAGGACCCCAAACGCACCATTCCCAAGGCCTACATCAGCGGCATTCTGACCCTGGTACTGCTGGCCATGGGGGTGATGTTCTTCGCTGGCGGAGTGGGTGACTGGCGCACCCTGGCCAATATCAACGACCCGTTGCCCCAGGCGATGAAAGCCGTGGTGGGCGACAGTTCCGGCTGGCTGCACATGCTGGTGTGGATCGGCCTGTTTGGCCTCGTGGCCAGCTTCCACGGGATCATCCTCGGCTATTCGCGGCAGTTCTTTGCCCTCGCCCGTGCCGGCTATCTGCCAGCATCCCTGGCCAGGCTGTCACGTTTCCAGACGCCACACCGGGCGATCATCGCCGGCGGCCTGATCGGTATCGCCGCGATCTACAGCGATGGCCTGATCAACCTGGGCGGCATGACCCTGACCGCCGCAATGATCACCATGGCGGTATTCGGCGCCATCGTGATGTACATCATGAGCATGCTCAGCCTGTTCAAACTGCGCCGGACCGAACCGGACCTGCCACGCAGCTTCCGCGCCCCGGGCTACCCGCTGGTACCCGCCATCGCACTGGTACTGGCGCTGGTGTGCCTGGTGGCCATGGCCTGGTTCAACGCGCTGATTGGCCTGATCTTCCTCGGCTTCATGGTGCTGGGTTTCATTTACTTTCAGCTCACCGCACAACTGCGGGCCGATGCCCCGGCGGATGCCATGCTCACCGGTTTGTAAGCATCGGGCACTACTGGCCAGAACAATCAGGCATACAATGGAACCAGTGCGAAACGCTTTAACTCAAAGCATTACAGGCAGTCCAGAGGGCGAACCTTCGTCCTCGGGAAACTGCCGTTCAAGGAGAGCCCTATGCCCTGGTATGCCTGGTTGATTCTGGTGGTTGCTATCGGTTCGATCGTCGGCGGCTTAATGATGCTGCGCGACACCGCCCACAAGGTGGAACTGACTGATGAGCAACGTAAACGCATAGCCGAACGCAACGCGGAAATGGATGCCAAAGAAGCGCAGGATCGTTAATCCCGTCAGCCCCTTCGTCATGCATTGAAGGGACTGCCCAAGGCCCTACTTTTCCCATTCGGCCTTGGCGATGTGCAAACCGTGCAGACCTTTGTAGGCCGCCCGCTCCGGCTGGCTCCAGCCTTCAAGCAGTGACTCTTCGAGACGATAGATCTCCACTCCCAGTGGCCGGCAAACACTCAAGGGGTCCTGAGCCTCGGGGCCCCACATCGGCAAGGACAGATCGCCCCCCGGGCAGGTCGACAGTGCACACAGCAGGTCGATTTCGGCAAAAAACTCCAGATAGTCGCCCTTTCGCGCCGGACAGGCCTTCATGAAATACATGTCGTCATGATTAAGGCCGGTGCACTGAAAGATATTCAATACGTCATGCACGTCGAATTCGGTGAGGCCATGGGGCAGAACCGCCCGTGTCAGATTGGAGTGACAGTGATGATGAAAATCCTCGCCTGTGAGCATTCGGTTCACATAGGGATCGCAACGGGTACCCAATAAATCGTGCAGGCGCCCGCCATGCTCGTCGATACCATAATTCGCCAGGCTGTCATCGGTGATCGTGACCAGCGGCCGCAAGAAAGGCAGGTTCGACCAGAGCCGGTCATGGGTGCTGACATGGGCTCCCTGCAACTGCCGGGTACGTGCGGCCCATAGGCGTTCTCGCGGGTCATTGGCATTCCAGACGTTGAAGTCCCCCACTTGCGGGCCTACCGGCGTGGTCACTCGAAACACATGACCGGCGGGCACCTTCCAGGCCCGGCCCGTACGAATCGGCACCTCGAACTGCTCGATCAGCGTACGTTGTGCCCGGTTATCACGGATACGTTCATAAAAGGTTGTATCCACCTGCAGCGCCGAGCCTTTGCTGACCTGATAAGCCGCTGGATAGTCTTTGTACATGGGTATCGCCCTCACTCAGTGACGCAAGGATTGGCTGAACATGTTCAGCAGCAGGCGCTCGGAGTCGTCCAGGTATGCCTCCATTGCCTCGCCGGCGCGGGCTTTGTCACCCTCCACCAGCCATTGGTGAATCTGCCGGTCACGAACCAGCCAGGGCGCCTGGAACAACGCTTCATCCGGCGCGGCGCAAAACACCAGACGCAATTGCGCCACTACATTGGTGAAAAATTCATCGAACAAGGGGGAATCCAGTAGCCTTACCACCTGCTGATGAAAGCGCAAACCATGGGTCCCGACAGCACGCCAGTCCTCGCGATCTCGGGCCAATTGGGCCGCCTCGATGGCGTCGAGCATACGATCAGCCTGGCACTCGCTCAGCGGCCTTGCACTGGCGATCGCCTGCAACTCCAGAGTCCGACGTACTCGGAACAGATCCTTTACCTCATCGCTGCTCAGGCGTCTGACCACCACGCCTTTATAACGGACATAGTGGGTCAACCCCTCCTGGCCCAAGCCGTGCAACGCTTCACGTATGGTGTTGCGCGAAGCGTTGTAGGTGTTGACCAGATCGCTCTCTACCAACGGCATGCCAGGCAAAAGGCGACCACCGATAATGTCGGCACGCAGTTCCACCCTAATCTGGTCCGCAAGGGATAAACCGTTGCTCATGGCAACACCTCGAGATTGTTCAACAATTCATGATCAAACTTTAATCACTTATCGTGCCAATTCCTGAGCGCCCAGCAAACACTCGCCCTACCTGTCGGAACGCTGTAAATACGCAAAACACCCACTGATAAGTAGGGGCGTGATCTGATGATCCTTGGTTAAAATAACGCTCTAGTTGTGGAGGTTTCTCAAATGCGTTACTCAGCAGACCATAAAGCCCAGACACATCAACGCATTATCAAAGAAGCTTCGGAACGTTTTCGTCGTGATGGAATAGGGGGAACGGGATTACAACCACTGATGAAGGCACTGGGCCTGACCCATGGCGGTTTCTACTCCCACTTCAAGTCCAAGGATGAGCTGGTAGAAGAAGCCCTTTGCGCAGCTGCGCAAGACCTGGATGCCCACTGCGCAACCCTGTTCACACAAGAACAGCCCTTGCAGGCATTTATCGACAACTACCTTTCCGAGTGGCATCGCAGCTCACCCCATCAAGGTTGCCCACTACCAACAATGAGTTCGGAACTCGGCCAGCGCGGCCAACCCAGCCCCACCACCGATGCAGTGCTCAATGCCAGACTTGCCCAAGTGGAAGCGACTCTGGAAGGTGAAAATAAGGCGCAACGCAGCCTGATGATCATGTCGACCCTGGTGGGAGCGTTGATGCTCTCGCGCAGCGTGGAAAGTCCTGAACTGGCGGTACAGATACTGGAAGTCGTCAGTGAGGCCCTGAAGAAACAGGAGCAGGAATAATACAACCCGCTCCATGGGCCGCCTTACTTGGAACGCGCGGCGGCACTGTTCCTGGAAAGATTGGCCCCCAAGGCCAGGCGTGCGGCGACCAGTGCCTGCAAGTCCGCCGGAGCGGGAAACGAAGGCAGCGTGATCAACTCTCTCTGGTCGAAACCACTCAATGCCGCGTCCACCATCTCAGTCGCCTCCATCACCATCTCTAGGGGGATGGCCTTAGCCTCCAAGCCTGAACGCCCCCAGATCTCGGTACAAGTAACGTCAGGCAAGCTCCCCTGAGCCTGAACGTCATTGCCTTTCAACTCAGCCTGCAGTGACTGAGTCAGGCTTAGCACGTAAGCCTTGGCGGCACTGTAAGTCGCATTGAAACGCTCCGGGATTAACGCAACCACCGAGACAATATTGATGATCGCCCTGCGCCCGGCCGCGAAAAAACTCGTCGCGGCTGCTCCTGACAATCTTGAAAGTAATGGACGCCTCCGATTGGAACATCCGGAGAGCGAAAAATATTACATACACAATACTCTTGCAGCACCATGAAAAAATTGCCCGTTGATAGAGATTCATGGCTAGGCACCAAATCCGCCCGAAATACAGAAGGCCGGTCACTGACCGACCTTCGATTGCTACTTGATCAAATCAGTTGACGACGAGCTTGTCTCGATTGCGCTCCAGGATAGTCTTGCCGATACCCTTGACCTCAAGCAGTTCATCCACCGAAGCAAAGGGACCATTCTCTTCACGATAAGCGACAATCGCCTTGGCCTTGGCCTCGCCAATTCCAAATAGCTCGCGCTGCAGGACAGCCATATCGGCGGTATTGAGGTTGATTTTGCTGACTTGAGGCATTGCCTGCTCCACTGCCTCAGGAGCAACAGTCTGCGCCTTGACAGCAGGCGCTGCTTGAGCTGCAAGCGAAAGGCTGGCTAGAACGGCAAAGATCAGCGAGGAGAGATAAGAGTTACGCATAGTGACGCTCCATGACATCGAGTAAGGAAAGCAGCTTTTCCGAAGCTGCCTTCCAAACCTAGGTGATGCCGCAGGCAAGTCAAAAGCAGGAGGGTTACCGGTTGTGTAGATTCAAGGTTTGAGACGCCGCTGTTGATAAACCCAGTCGACGATTTCACCGTCCGGGGTATAACCACTCACCGTCTCACGAAGCAGTTGTCGAACTCTTGCATAATCATCTGACTCAAGGGCTGCAAGGAGTTCGCTGAGTTTGACCTTGAGCACATCCCAAGACAGATGATCCTCATTGGCGCTCATGATCATTGGGTGTTGAGTCGCCACCACGTTGTCGCCAATCAGCAACTCTTCGTAAAGCTTTTCACCAGGACGAAGGCCGGTAAACTCGATAGCGATATCACCATGAGGATTTTTTTCCGAGCGGATGCTCAGCCCGGAGAGATGAATCATCTTTTCCGCCAACTCGACGATTTTCACCGGCTCACCCATATCCAGCACAAAAACATCACCGCCCTGCCCCATCGATCCAGCCTGGATAACCAGCTGAGCAGCTTCCGGAATAGTCATGAAATAGCGCGTAATCTTCGGATGAGTGACCGTCAGCGGACCACCTGATTTGATCTGTTTGCGAAACAGTGGAATGACTGAGCCTGAAGAGCCCAATACATTACCGAAACGCACCATGGTGAAACGGGTTTTATTTACCCTTGAAATATTTGAAGAGTCATTGAATAACACTGGCGCGACTTCTTTGCTCAACGCCTGCAGAGTAAGTTCCGCTAAACGCTTGGTACTGCCCATTACGTTAGTTGGGCGAACAGCCTTATCAGTAGAAATCAGTACAAAATTAGCCACACCGGATTGCAAAGCGGCCTGCGCCGTGTTGAGCGTACCCATCACATTATTAAGTACACCTTCAGCAATATTATGCTCTACCATCGGTACATGCTTATAAGCAGCAGCATGATAAACCGTCTCGACACTCCAGGTTTTCATGACAGACAACAGCTTTTCGTAATTACGCACGGAGCCTAGAATAGGG
The DNA here is from genome assembly GCF_026016285.1 of Pseudomonas sp. B21-059. Taxonomy (NCBI): domain Bacteria; kingdom Pseudomonadati; phylum Pseudomonadota; class Gammaproteobacteria; order Pseudomonadales; family Pseudomonadaceae; genus Pseudomonas; species Pseudomonas sp. B21-059. The sequence goes on from NZ_CP087201.1 coordinate 4,840,952, forward strand.
AGCAATTTTACAATACGAGCCTCCCGCGACACACGCTGTTCAAGTTCAGACAAAATACTGTAGAGATTGAACTCGCTATGATCGAGCAGAATCAGAGCGGTGGGGCCCAAGGACAAAATCTGTCGACAAAGCTCAGATCCAATAGATCCGCCGGCACCTGTCACCAGAATAGTTTTCCCTTTTATACAGTGCGCCAATAAATCGCCTTGAGCAGGTACAGAGTCACGCCCAAGCAAGTCCGCAATGTCTACTTCTTGAATATCATCAACCTTCACTCGCCCACTGGCCAAATCCATAAAGCCAGGAACACTCCGAACATGAAGGGGAAAGTCCTCAAGAAAACCAAGAATCTCTCTACGACGACTACGAGTAGATGAGGGAATCGCTAGAAGTATTTCTTCTGCTCCCGTTTCGTCTATCATCTGTTGCAAGTGCTTGGGCTTGTATACCTGCAAACCAGCAATCATCCGATCAGCAATACTGTCGTCATCATCGATAAATGCAACTGGACGCATGAAACGTCCCAATCGTAGCGCTGCAACTAGCTGATTACCTGCCGAACCAGCGCCATAGATAGCTACCTTGGGTAAACCATCATCCCGGTTGGTGAATGGTACGTGCTGTGCGGTCGTGAACCAATCACCGAGAAAATATTGGCGCATAGCCAATCTTAAACCACCAATCATCACTAGACTCAACCACCAGTAGTTGAACACGATTGAACGTGGAACCACGACCTGGTGATTGCTATAAAGATAAACAACCAATGAAAGAATCAAAGCAGATAAAGTTACCGCCTTTACAATCGTAATAAGAGCATCATTACCAAAGTAACGCATTACGGCCCGATACATTCCAAACCGAACAAATAGAGGAATAGCAATTATCGGTGCACTTACGAATAGCCAAAGATGAAGAAAAAAAAGGTTATCTAACTCTTCAAACCCCAGCCTAACAACGAAAGCCATCCACAACGCAGCCCACACCAGAAAAACGTCAACAACCACCTGGAGCACACGTTTTTTTCTACGAGAACGACTCAATAAAAATGACCGTATCTTTTCCATATCTTAACTTCACCTCACTCCCTCAAAAACCAGCCCAAGAATAATGCACAACAAAAATCAACCATCTAGAAGGCACACATCAAGTCAACTGGATTTCTCTGTAGCTCCCGCATTAAATTTTACGGCAAGAAAAACCAAAGGAAAATAAGCAATCACAAGACCCAATATTCCATCCAGCCCGAATACACCTACGCATATGGCAATAGGTAGTAACCAAAGAGTATTTATAGTAGCAATAGCAAGAGTAACGGGTAAATGACCTTTAAAATGACGAGATGCATATTGATAAGCGTGACTACGGTGCGCTTCGTAGATCTTATCTCCACGAATAAAACGGCGGAGCAGCGTGAACGTCGCATCTACAATAAAAACGCCGAGCAGAATTAGCCAAACCCATATTAGATGAGGGGATACCAATGCTGCCTGAAGAGACAGAATCCCAAGAATCAATCCCAAGAAACCACTGCCTGCATCCCCCATGAAAATACGTGCAGGAGGGAAGTTCCAGTACAGAAACCCTGATACAGCAGCAATTAACAATAAAGGAGTCGAAACGAGCTCGTTTTCTCCACTCAACCAATAAACCAAGCAAGCGCCAATACAAACACTCACTGCCTCAACACTGGCAATCCCGTCAATTCCGTCCATGAAGTTATAGAGATTAAGCAACCAGACAAGATAGACGGCAGCCAATAAATATCCTACCCACCCCAGATCAAGAACAACGCCAAATACATCAACGGAGGGGACCACCTGCAGCCAACACAAGGCCCAACCCGCCCCAGAAAAATGGGCAAGTAATCTCCATCTGGCAGCGATATGCCCATGATCATCAAGGAATCCAACCATGGCAATCAGCGTTCCGGCGCCTACCAAACTTATAACGCTAGGCCAAGCCGCAAAGCCTTCCAAAGCTAGTAGAGGCAGAGCTGCCAGATAACTCACGACAATAGCCACCCCACCACCGCGAGGTGTTGGCAACAAATGAGAACTTCGCTCATTAGGTATGTCGATCAAACTGCGAGCAATAGCATATCTACGTAGAGATCCGGTCAAAAGCAGCGAACAGACGAGAACCGCCACAAAAAAAACAACAATCATGAGTTTCCCCGAAACATTACCAATACCTGATAAAGCTACATCGATGGCCAGGAGTGGTCTTTGATTTTACACGACTAGACAAAAATGGCGAAACCTATACCAGCGACCAATGAGCTAAAAAACGTTTTGAGCACTATAGCCTCAAAAAACAACTCACAAAAAATCGATATTCAGCGACTAATACTCCTAAGACAGCCAACTTCAAGATCAAGTAAACCGTCTGTAACGCGTTATCTTACTCGCATAAAACCAAAAAAAGCAGATATTGACTATCTTCAACCATCCTCAAAAAAAAACAAAAATATGACTAAAAAATAAAAAAACAAACCCCACCATTAAAACTCATAAATCCATTAGTAGCGATAGAAGCAACTCCACGTAAAAGCACTTAATTCAAGTTCTACGACTGATTTAATTATTTTCTACGCTTGAACCCATCAACCGTTTTTCTCAATGCCTCGTCAACCCCAATCACCGGTTGCCATCCAAGAACCTTCCTAGTTTTTTCGACATCAACTTGCAAAGAACCAAGAAGACGCTGAGCCTGAGACTTTTTACCAAGAACCTGAAAAATCGCACGTAGTAAAAACGTAGGAACTGGCAGCAACCAAGTATTACGCCCCAAAGCCCTTCCAACACGTTGAAAAAGCTGAGTCGCAGTTAAATCTTCATCATCACTGACAAGAAATACTTGATTAGATGCATCAGGGTGATTCATACAAGTAAAAATCAAATCAACCAAATTATCCAATGCAACAAAACTACGTTTATTCACCAGCCTGCCAAAAGGTAATGGAACTCCGCGATCTAACCAGGAGATCATATTATAAAAGTTAGCTTTTACTCCATCACCATAAACTAAAACAGGCCTGATAATCACAACATCCATTTCTGAATCAGCGGCTATCTCCAGTAAACCCTGTTCCGCCTCAAGCTTCGAGATTCCATAATAATCAGAAGGCGCAGGCTCGTCATCGGCACGAAATGGTCGATCGGAGCTTGTAACTTCACCATTGACCTTGATTGAACTTAAAAAAATAAATCTTTTAACTCCACTCGCCAATGCCTCCCGCGCCAAATTTAATGTCCACTCGGTATTCACCTTACGGTATTCGGACAAAGCATTGGGCGAATACTCATCAATTACATGAACCCTTGCAGCAGCATGGATGACAACGTCAACACCAAGCAGCGAGACGTTTTCAGTTTCTAAATTAACGACATCATGTACAGCACATTGCAAAGGAGAACTAGATTTACGAACAGCGGCGGTAACTTTAATATCATTAAGTGAAACTAAGCGCTGTAAAACTGCCCCTCCGACAAAACCACTTGCCCCAGTTAGAAACACATGCATCATTACTTCATACTCCTAGGCTTACGGAACAACTCATAAAGTTTGAAGGGGAGCTTTAAAAGCACCATAAATATATTCGTATACAAACCATTATTCCTACAAGCAGTCACTATCTCTAAATTAAGCCTCAAACTACTCTTAAACCCAGAAGTACTAACACCGCCCGAGCGCATACGCACAAGGACTTTATTAATATATAAATACTTCAACCCATGTACATAAAGCTGACGAACGAACATTTCGTAGTCAGCAGCAATTTTGTATTTAAGCGAATAAGCACCAACCTTTTCATATGCAGACTTACGAATAAAAGTAGCAGGATGAGGAGGCATCCAGCCAAAACGCAGTCGCCATACAGAAAATCTATTAGCACGATAAAACCGCGTAACTTTCTTTAGATCGGACGGTTCAACAAAAACAACATCGCCAAAAACAATATCAACTTCTGGTTTTTTATCAAATGCACCAACCACATAAGACAATATGCTTTCACTTTCGTAAAAATCGTCTGAATTCAATATCCCTACGATATCGCCAGTAGCTAAAGCAACACCTTTGTTCATCGCATCGTAGATCCCGTTATCTTTTTCTGTTACAAAAGTACTTATTTTATCTCCGTAAGATTTGACTATATCGATAGTTCCATCATTAGAACCACCATCCACAACTATATATTCAACATCGACATAATCTTGAGACAAAACCGACTCAATAGTATCCTTAATAGTAGAAGAACTATTATAACAAACGGTAACAATAGAGACTTTCAAGCACACCTCTTAGACACGGCCATACAAATCTTCAAACCTTACAATATCATCCTCCCCAAGATAGGAACCAGACTGTACCTCAATCAGCTCTAATGGAATTACACCTGGATTTTCAAGAGTATGCATTTGCCCTATAGGGATATAAGTAGATTGATTTTCTGCAACTAGATAAACTTTATCACCATTAGTAACTTTTGCTGTACCACTAACAACAACCCAATGCTCCGCTCGATGATGATGCATTTGCAATGACAATTTAGCACCGGGATTAACCGTAATACGCTTGACCTGATAGCGAGCACCATTGTCTATAGAATCATAGACACCCCAAGGTCGATATACTTCCCGATGATTCTTATATTCGGAACGACCAGAGGACTTTAGTTTTTCAACAATTTTCTTTACTTCTTGAACATGCTCTTTATGAGCAATCAGAACCGCGTCCTTGGTCTCTACAACGATTAGATTATCGACTCCAACAGTACTAACCAAACGACTTCCAGAATAGATATAGTTATTAGTAGAGCCTTCTACTATTACATCACCACGGCAAATATTTCCCTGAGAATCCTTATCTCCTACATCCCATAATGCGGCCCAAGAACCAATATCACTCCAGCCAGCATCCATTGGCACAACGACTGCATCTTTCGTTTTTTCCATCACCGCATAGTCAATCGACTCATCTGGACATTTTTCAAACTCCTCACGTCCCACCCGAGTGAAATTCATGTCCTGCTCCCCCTTGCACAAAGCTTCACGACAAGCGCTCAGGATGTCAGGGCGGAAATGCTCTAGCTCACACAAATAACGGCTGGCACGAAACATGAACATGCCGCTATTCCAGAGATAACAGCCACTCTCCAAATACGAGTTAGCCAATTCCTGAGGTGGTTTCTCGACAAATCGGGCCACTTCAAAACCACCACTTTCTAAGCCTGCACCCTTCTGGATGTAACCATAGCCTGTTTCAGGATGAGTAGGGTTAATGCCAAAGGTAACCAACTTTCCATCAATAGCTAATGGCAGTGCTTTATGAATACAGGATTGAAAGGCTACAACATCATTAATTAAATGATCAGCCGCCAAAACAAGCAATATAGGATCTTGACCATTCAAACATTCTTGAATTGCAACTAACGCAACTGCAGGTGCGGTATTTCGACCAGCGGGTTCCAATAGAATATTAAACTTTTCTAGACCTTGTTGCCTTAACTGTTCGGCTGCTAGAAAACGGTGATCTTCATTACAAATCACGCGTGGCGAAGCCGTTTCCAAACCGCTCAAGCGAGCGATAGTCGCTTGCAACATGGACATTTCAGCATCTGCCAAACACAGGAACTGCTTAGGATTTAGCTGGCGGGAGAGCGGCCATAGACGAGAGCCCGAACCACCTGCCATAATTATCGGAACTAACATAGATTTTCTCTTCAACTAAATTAAAATCATAGCAGTGATTTATTTTTCAACAGCAATTTCTAGAATTCTTCGCCCAACAGACTCCCAATCTTTTGGAATCATCTTCAATTGCTCGCTCCAATCGGGCCAATACCCAGTAGATAGCTTTCTATGTAACTCATCAACTGCACATCTCAAAGACTCGACATCATCAACCACAAAATATATAGCCTGATCTCCACACAGGGCTCTGGCGTATTCAAGATCGGGACAAACTATAGGAATGCCAATAAACATCGCTTCAACAAGCGGAAAACCATAGCTTTCATCTTTAGACAAAAACAAAAGAGCATCAGCAAGATTATAAGAGTCTAACATTCTCTGCGACGATAGCCGCCCACAGCAATGAATCCAGGAAATATCCTTAGCAGGGTGAGCCTCTTGCTCAATGGTTAACTCAAGGCTCTCGACTGGCCACTGTGATGCACTATTAGCTTGTATACTATCCAGTAGTTTATGATTTTTATGTGGATAGTCGGCAGCTGGATAAAACAAACGTAACGGAGCATCAGTTGCCACGACTCGTCCCCCACGCACTATTCCTGCGTTAAGAAGCCAGTTAGGTACAGGTTGAGATACAACATGTACTCGTGCTCGTAACGAAGGATAAGATTTAATAAGAGCATCACGCATTTGCGCTGTCTGGACTATAAATGCTTGTGCATATCTTGTGTTAAGAGAAAATATCCACCGAAAAACCAAAAACTTTAGACTTGATTTATTCCAACTAATCTTATCAGGAACTAACAAGTGCGAATTTTGCACAAAAACTGTTTGTTTTGCACTACAACGAATAGGCAGATCCCCCATAACCAAAAGAGGAGTGTCTCCACCAAAGCGTCTACCGAAGAATACACATTCCAAAAAACGAGAAATCGAATTCGGGAGATACCTTCTATAGTAGAATTTATTTATTGAGTTATCATCGACCACATACTCAGAAAGCTCTCCAACACTTGGAAGATAGAGTTCCTTAAGTCTGATACTCTCACATTGCTCAAGTGCTGGTAGCAACGACTTGAGCAATTGCACTGCCCCCAATCCCGCAATATTTGTTAGATGTAAACGAACGCTCTTTACGCTCATAAAAAACTACTCCAAATACCAGGGCGAAGAAACTTCTTTTCGCTTTAAACCCTTTACCTGCATTATAGACAGCATGTAACCTGCAGCAACATCAGGTTGAATTGCGATAGCCGCGACATTTGTAGCAGAGGTTAGCTCTTGAGAGAGCTGTGAGTCCTGTAAAAAAACCTCAAGCGTTTTTTTTAATGAATGAGGTTCTTGAATATTAAAAATCATACCAGCAGTAAAACGCTCTAAAATAACACTTGCTCCAACCTGATCACTACAAATTACAGGAACGCCAGCGCATATAGCCTCATTCACGACAACTCCCCAGCCATCGTGCCTACTCGGCAGTACCAAAACATCATATCGTGCAATCACTTCTTGAGCGGAGCCAAAAGGAATTACTCCACAGTACCTAACCGTCACACCATCAATATTGTAAAGTCGTGGCTCCCCTGAACCATAGACATCAAGCACAACACGATCACCTAAGCTGCTAACAGCATCTATTAGCAAGTCCAACCCTTTCCTTGCAATCAAGGCTCCCACAAAAACAATTCGAAGTTTTTCATTCTTTGAATATACCCCTGACGGCCCTGGAGAATCAGACTTCAATGAAGGTATAAAATAGCCAAATGGAAATACTTTATCACTAGAGATACCGGCTTTAGTGTATTGAATAATTGCTTTTTTTGATATTGCAAACACCCCTGAAACCCAACGATTAAGCACTAAAGCATAAAGCCTGTAGATATAAGGTCGTGCTCTAGCTTTAATATTTGCAATAGCAAACTTATCTTCAGAAAAATAGCCAAGAGAAATAGGTGAGTATGGTTCGGACACGAGATAAAATTCGACCTTGAACCAAATTGCCAGTAACAAACAGTAAATCATCTTAATACTTTGGAAGGCACTTCCAAATATATGAACATCCCTTTGATGCTCACGCATATGCCTGTAACAATATTGCATCCATTTTTTTTGTGGGATTAATCTTCTATCTATAGACCCGACTTGAGTATCAAGCCAACCTTGAGAACGACGAGTACTATCCTCAAGTGTCAAGACATAAGCTAACAAAGGAGACTTTGCTTGTTGGGAAAGCTCCTCATAAGTATAAGCCTGATGATCAGTCAAAACTGGTTGCCAAGTGATGAAAGAACGGGGTTGAGTCATGATATCTCCCCAGTAATGAAATCAAGGACCGCCTGACCAGCCGACAAAGGTGAACAACGCTCAAGGACAATCAAGCTACCTTTCTCAGCACAACTTCGGCCTAAATCCGTGTCATCGACAACCAGCTTCAATATATCTGCTAGCTCTTTCGGATCATTTGATCCTAAGTATAAGGCACCCTCCCCCAAAACTTTACGGACATCACTGATATCCGTACTAATCACCAATAGCCCAGCTTCCGCAAACTCAATGACCTTTGATGGAAAAGTTGTGTCGGCCATCTCGCCGCCGATAGGTTTCAATGCCAGACCAGCACAGCATCGCTCAAGGATTTCTATATATTCAAGATTAGTTGTACGGCCATGAACCGTAACTTTAGGAAAACCGTCTTCTAACGCTAGCTGCTTAAGAGCATCTAACCCTTCACCTTTACCGGTAACTTGAAAGGACAGCTTTTTAACCCAGAGCTCCTCACTTCTACGAAGCATACGAACAGTATCAATTAGTAAATTTACGCCCGTATCCGCGCTAAGAGTTCCCCCCATCAAAATATGACGTTCAGGCTCCAACCATGAATTATAATACTTAACTTTAGGAGTTGAGACAGAACCATAGTAGCAATGAATAGGTCGAATAGCCGTTCTACTGGCCAAAGCGCTACAAGCAAGAAGAGCCCCATTCGAACAGTACCGATCATAAACCCACACCAAGAAGCGATTCCATCGAACTTTTATTACAGCTTGCTTTGCATTGAAATTTTCACCATCTTCTAAGTCCAAGAAACGTCTATAACCCGTAAAAACAGAAGTAAAAAGAAGAGGCAGATAGGCACTCATCCTATTATAAAAAACAATTGACCTTGAGGGGCTTTTTGAAAGACGAAACAACATTCCAATCAATGAGAATAGAGAAAGCACTTGAGAAAAAAAACGGACATGAGAGAAAGAAGAATAAATAACGGATATACCATTAACTCTCTTAGCCTTACGGCCGTAATATTTAAGTGTCCCATTAGTACTACCTCGACCCAAGCTCAAAACATAGGGCCTCGCTCCGGCGGTACGCAGTGCCTGACACAGCATAAATACTTTACGAGATGCTGCAGGACTGTCGCTACCAATGCCCCTTTCGGTACGAGTTGCATCATCCAATGCATTACAAACTATGAGCACAACTGGTTTTTTCACTGCAATTGCCTCTTTACAATGGAGGGGACACCCGCAACTAATGTATTTTTAGGAACATCGCGAACCACAACTGAACCAGCAGCGATAATGGCCCCATCGCCAATTGTCACACCACCAAGAATCAAACTTTTTGCCCCAATCCAACAACCATTGCCTACTAATATTGGACGAGCAACACCCTGACCAGCTCGTCGAGCTTCACCACCAATGGAATGGCTTCCTAAAACAAACTCTACGCCTGGCCCAATATCACAATCAGAACCTAATCTTATTTCAGCTTCTATGTTAGTATGAAAAACAACACCTGGACTCAACCAGGTTCTCTCTGCAATACTTAAAGAACCTCGACCATATATCCAGCCGCGGCCACAAAATTTCACTCCTCTCGCAAGATTCACACCGGCAATACGCCACAGTAAGTATCGTAGGCCAAAAAAACGAGAAGGAGGTAATATAGAAAGAACTAAATTTATTAAATGCCTCAGCATAATACTCAACTCATCTAAAATGAGCACCTTGGATAATAATACAAAGAAACAAAAAACTGACCACCCCTACTCTCGCTCTGCAAGAATATGCGGTGGTCGAATTACACATAACTAACAGACTGATTGTTAATCAGCTTGAGCGAGCTTTAAGCCCATTTTCTGAAAACCATTCATACGCTTCACGCAACCCTGATCTCAAGTTGATACTTGACTTCCAGCCTAAAAGTTCAATACGTGAAACATCCATTAGCTTTCGAGGAGCCCCATCAGGTTTAGTGGCATCAAATATCACCCTACCTTTAAATCCAGTAACCTGAGAAATTGTCTCTGCCAACTCTCGAATAGTACAGTCTTCGCCAGTTCCAACATTAATGTGTGAGAGCATGGGCTGAGTGTGCCGCTCATAAACATCTCGCGACAGCTCCATAACATAGACTGACGCGCTGGCCATATCGTCGACATGTAGAAATTCACGCTTCGGCGAGCCACTCCCCCAAATAACCACTTCATCCTTATTATACAAAACAGCCTCGTGAAAGCGACGAAGTAACGCAGGTATCACATGAGAATTATCTGGATGATAATTATCATTAGGACCATACAAATTAGTCGGCATTACACTTCTATAGTCTCGACCATATTGACGGTTATAACTTTCACACAACTTGATTCCAGCAATCTTCGCAATCGCATAGGGCTCATTTGTTGGCTCCAACTTCCCCTGCAACAAATCACTTTCAGCCATTGGCTGAGGAGCTGCTACAGGATAAATGCAAGAGGACCCCAAAAAGAGCAATTTCTGCACACCATTCATATGCGCAGAGTTAATCACATTAGTCTGCATTACCAAGTTTTCATAAATGAATTCTGCGGGATAGGTATTATTCGCATGAATACCCCCTACTTTCGCCGCAGCCATGTAAACTTGTTTAATTTTATTTTTAGAAAAAAAAGCTTCAACAGCCCGCTGATCAAGAAGATTTAATTCGTTTCTATCTCGAGTGATTAGATTTTTATAACCCAGACTTTGCAACCGGCGCATTATGGCGGAGCCAACCATCCCATTATGACCAGCAATAAATATGCCGTCTTCCTGATAATTAGTCATATCAGTTCTCCAAAGAAACAGGCAGATCGTAACCATGTTTCTTCAGCAGCGCATGTCGTTTGGCTACCTTAAGATCTTCACAGATCATCTCAGCACACATTTCTTGAGCTGTAATTTCTGGAGTCCAGCCTAACTTCACTTTAGCTTTAGTAGGATCACCTAACAATGTTTCCACTTCGGCAGGACGGAAGTAGCGCGGATCGATACGCACAATCACGTCGCCCGGCTTCAACGACGGAGCGCTATCCCCCACGATAGACTCAATGAAGCCTTTTTCTTCTAGGCCACTTCCCTCAAAACGAATTTTTATTCCTAGCTCGGCGGCAGACCATAAAATAAAATCACGAACAGAATATTGCACACCAGTAGCTATTACAAAATCTTCAGGCTTATCTTGCTGAAGCATCATCCATTGCATGCGTACGTAATCTTTGGCATGCCCCCAGTCACGAAGTGCATCCATATTCCCCATATACAAACACTGCTCGAGACCTTGAGCAATATTGGCTAATCCCCGAGTAATTTTTCGAGTAACAAAGGTTTCACCGCGACGTGGCGATTCATGATTAAAAAGAATTCCGTTACAGGCATACATTCCATATGCCTCTCTGTAGTTTACAACAATCCAGTAAGCATATAGTTTTGCAACAGCATATGGGGACCGTGGATAAAATGGAGTTGTTTCACGCTGCGGAACCTCCTGAACTAGCCCATAAAGCTCCGAGGTTGAAGCTTGATAAAAACGGGTTTTTTTCTCCAGCCCCAATAAACGGATTGCCTCTAAGATACGCAGCGTCCCCATTGCATCAACATCCGCAGTATATTCAGGAGACTCAAAACTTACAGCAACATGGGACTGAGCCCCTAAGTTGTAGACCTCATCAGGTTTAACTTCTTGAATGATCCGGGTCAGATTTGAAGAATCAGTTAAATCACCATAATGCAAAATAAAACGCTGATCATCAACATGTGGATCTTGATAAATATGATCTACTCTTTGGGTATTAAAGGAAGAAGCACGACGCTTGATACCGTGGACCTCATAACCCTTTTCCAGCAGAAACTCTGCCAGGTATGATCCGTCCTGCCCCGTAATACCAGTAATCAATGCTTTTTTAGCTGTCATTTCCACTTCCTAAATCTATAGTTCTGATATTGCAAAAAAAATCACAAACAAAAAAAAATGTCAACAGAAGATAATTATCCGAAAAAACAAAGAAAGGCATAATGGCGCAACTGAAAGCCCTTGACAGATACGAAGATGAGCCTGCACATTTTCATCACCAACAGAATCTCTTCGACTAACAATGCTTGGGTATATACCATGTAACATCATTGTATTTTGATGCCAGTTTTACACTCTTGCAATATCGAAACGTCTAAGAGCGCATACTCATCTAAAAAACAAGCAGAACCCTAGCAATAGGAGCCGTACAATTCCAGCGTTATTTTGCACCTAGGATAGGCAACCTTCATACAAGGATGCTATTAGAGGCTACTGCTGACCAAATCAACTAGCGATGATCTGAAAACTCAAAATATAAAGCATGTGGGTGGGCAATCTAGCAAAAACCACTGAATACTTCGGCAAAAAAATTACCCCCCCCCCCCCAAAAAAAATAAAATTTCTCACGAAGAAGAAATTCACTCTGGCATACTTATCTACTCCAATTTCAAATCAGCACCATCATGCATTTACGGCACCCGAATAAAAAATGAAGACCATTAGATAATATCATCCTCATTGACTCTATCCCTTAATTCCTTACCCGGCTTAAAGTGAGGCACAAACTTCCCATCCAAACTAACAGATTGACCTGTTTTAGGATTACGCCCAACACGCGGAGCACGGTAATGAAGGGAAAAACTACCAAACCCTCGAATCTCTATTCGATCCCCAGTAGCCAGACACTGAGACATTTGCTCAAGCATAGTCTTGATAGCCAACTCGACATCCTTGGATGACAGCAGCCCTTGATGGGTGACAATTCGTTCGATCAACTCCGACTTCGTCATATTTTTCCCTTCTTTTTCAAGCAGCTAGGTCAGTGCTCAAAAGGTTTTAGCATGCTCTGAAGGTTTTGAACAGCCCAAGAACTGCGTAGATAACACAAACTCCTTTTGCCAGCGATAGAGACGCAGAGATGTAAACTCAGGCCTTTCTATCGACACATCACGAGCATCGTACGCGTGAGGTACCCCGCCGGGTTCCAGCCGAAGGGATAATCCCCCTCCTCGTCCTTGGCGTCGCTCGACTTAGTGATGATTTTGTAACCACCAGCCTTACATTCGCTCGCAGCACGCCTGTAGCACTGCCCCCAATCCGCTCCCAAACCTGAACAATCGATCTCAATACCACTGACCCCACGAACAGCATGAGTCTTTACATTGGTCGTACAACCAACCAACAAAAGAACCAAAACAATCATAACCAGCCTGCTCATGCTCTTCCTTATAGCAGCCCCTGCTGCTCGAATGATGCGCATCCAAGGCAAAGCCTAGCTCCGAATATGCAGCCGACCACCTAAGAAAGAGACAGCTCACGGTACGTGTTGGTTTCCCTTGCGGAGAACTCTCAAACTAACGATTTTGGAGCAAAAAAAAGAGCGACCGAAGTCGCCCTTTTTATGGTCTGACAGAACTTAGTTCTGCTTTTCCATCTGTGCACGCAGCAAGTCACCCAGAGTGGTAGGACCAGCAGCGATATCCGAAGCAGCTGGCTTGTCGCGCAGGCTCTGGATAGCTTCTTTCTCGTCTTCAACGTCTTTCGACTTGATCGAGAGCTGGATTACACGGCTCTTACGGTCAACACTGATGATCTTGGCTTCAACTTCTTCGCCTTCTTTCAGAACGTTACGCGCATCTTCGATGCGGTCGCGGCTGATTTCGGAGGCTTTCAGAGTAGCTTCGATATCATTAGCCAGGGTGATGATGGCGCCTTTGGCGTCAACTTCTTTTACAACACCCTTAACGATTGCGCCTTTGTCGTTCTCTTGAACGTACTCGGAGAACGGATCGCTTTCCAGTTGCTTAATACCCAGGGAGATACGCTCGCGCTCTGGGTCAACCGACAGGATAACGGTGTCCAGCTCGTCGCCCTTCTTGAAGCGACGTACGGCTTCTTCGCCCACTTCGTTCCAGGAGATGTCGGACAGGTGAACCAGACCGTCGATGCCGCCGTCCAGACCAATGAAGATACCGAAATCGGTGATCGACTTGATGGTGCCGGAGATCTTATCGCCCTTGTTGAACTGGCCAGAGAAGTCTTCCCATGGGTTGGACTTGCACTGCTTGATGCCGAGGGAGATACGACGACGCTCTTCGTCGATGTCCAGAACCATAACTTCCACTTCGTCGCCGACTTGTACGACTTTCGAAGGATGGATGTTCTTGTTGGTCCAGTCCATTTCCGAAACGTGCACCAGGCCTTCCACGCCTTCTTCCAGCTCAGCGAAGCAGCCGTAGTCGGTCAGGTTGGTTACACGAGCGGTAACGCGGGTGCTTTCTGGGTAACGAGCCTTGATAGCAACCCATGGATCTTCGCCCAGTTGCTTCAGGCCCAGGGAAACACGATTGCGTTCGCGATCGTACTTCAGAACCTTGACATCGATCTCGTCGCCAACGTTGACGATTTCGGAAGGATGCTTGATACGCTTCCAAGCCATGTCAGTGATGTGCAGCAGGCCATCGACGCCGCCCAGATCAACGAATGCGCCGTAGTCAGTGAGGTTCTTGACGATACCTTTGACTTGCTGACCTTCCTGCAGGGATTCCAACAGAGCTTCACGCTCAGCGGAGTTCTCGGCTTCGAGGACGCTACGACGGGAAACGACAACGTTGTTGCGTTTCTGGTCGAGTTTGATGACTTTAAACTCGAGCTCTTTGCCTTCCAGGTGCGTGGTGTCGCGCACTGGACGGACGTCAACCAGAGAACCTGGCAGGAACGCACGGATGCCGTTAACGTCGACTGTGAAGCCGCCTTTAACCTTACCGTTGATAACGCCCTTGACCACTTCTTCGGCTGCGAAGGCTGCTTCCAGAACGATCCAGCATTCAGCGCGCTTGGCTTTTTCACGGGAGAGCTTGGTTTCACCGAAACCGTCTTCAACCGAATCCAGAGCAACGTGAACTTCATCACCAACATTGATGGACAGTTCGCCAGCATCGTTGTAGAACTGCTCAAGCGGGATCAGTGCCTCAGACTTCAGACCAGCGTGAACGGTTACCCAACGCGCTTGGTAGTCGATGTCGACGATAACACCGGTGATGATGGAGCCTGCCTGAAGGTTCAGGGTTTTTAGGCTTTCTTCAAAGAGTTCCGCAAAGCTTTCGCTCATTTTAATTCCTGTTGATAAGGGCGAAGAATACGCCCATCTGCCACATCCCAGACAATGTGGGTTACGTTCATATAAAAGAAAGATCGCAGGACTATGACTGGTCCCCCGCGACCCTCCTTGTTCACCCGGCGATATCGCGGATGGCGATCTCACTCAAGATGCGTTGCAACACCTGATCGATGGACAACTCCGTGGAATCCAGCTGTATGGCGTCGGCCGCCGGCTTGAGCGGGGCTACCGCTCGCTGGGTGTCGCGCTCGTCGCGCGCACGTATCTCATCTAGCAGACTCGACAGACTAACACCATCGACTTTTCCCTTCAACTGCAAGTAGCGCCGACGGGCACGCTCCTCGGCACTGGCAGTCAGGAAAATCTTCAATGGCGCATCAGGAAACACCACAGTGCCCATGTCGCGACCATCCGCAACCAGGCCCGGCGGCTCTTGGAATGCACGCTGACGCTGTAACAAGGCATCACGCACAGCCGGCAGCGCTGCCACTTGAGACGCCCAGGCTCCAACCTGCTCATTGCGCAGGTCGTCGGTCACATCATCGCCCTCGAGGATGATCCGCTGTGGATGATTTTCAGTGGCACCGAGAAACTGCACATCCAGATGAGCCGCCAACAACTTCAGCGACTCTTCGTTAGTCAGGTCAACGCCATGATTGCGTGCGGCGAAAGCCAGCAGCCGGTAAAGAGCCCCGGAGTCCAGCAGGCACCAACCCAGATGCTTGGCCAGCTTGCCAGCAATGGTGCCTTTACCTGAACCACTTGGCCCATCAATGGTGATCACGGGCGCCTTGATATTCACGACTGAGCCTCTTGCGCGACACGAATCCCCACCTGCGCGCACAACGCAAGAAAGTTCGGGAACGAGGTAGCAACGTTCGCACAGTCGTGGATACGAATCGGCGCATTGGCACGCAACGAAGCAACGCTGAATGCCATGGCGATACGGTGATCACCATGACCATGCACTTCACCGCCCCCAATCTGGCCACCCTCAATAATGATGCCGTCAGGAGTCGGCTCACACTTGACTCCCAAGGTCAGCAAGCCATCAGCCATTACCTGGATACGATCGGACTCCTTGACCCGCAGCTCTTCCGCGCCACGCAGCACAGTACGCCCTTCGGCGCAGGCGGCAGCCACGAATAGCACAGGGAATTCGTCGATCGCCAATGGCACCAACTCTTCAGGAATCTCGATCCCCTTGAGCTTGGCAGCACGCACATGCAAATCGGCAACCGGCTCACCGCCGACTTCGCGCTGGTTTTCCAGACGAATATCAGCGCCCATGAGGCGCAGGATATCTATCACGCCAGTACGGGTCGGGTTGATTCCCACATGCTCCAGCACCAACTCAGAGCCTTCGGCGATGGAAGCAGCTACCAGAAAGAACGCCGCAGAAGAAATGTCTGCAGGGACTTCGATATGAGTTGCCTTGAGCTTACCGCCCGACTCAACCGATGCAGTTGCACCGTCAACACTCACCGGGTAGCCAAAACCACGCAGCATACGTTCAGTATGGTCGCGGGTCGGTGCTGGCTCTGTGACTGTGGTCTTCCCCTCAGCATACAAGCCAGCCAACAGCAGACAGGACTTAACCTGGGCACTGGCCATTGGCAAGGTGTAGGTCAGCCCTTTGAGCTTGTGACCACCACGAATCACCATTGGCGGGCGACCTTCGGCCGCTGTCTCGATCACCGCACCCATTTCCCGCAGCGGGTTGGCCACGCGATTCATCGGACGCTTGGACAGCGAGGGGTCCCCCGTGAGGGTGCTGTCGAAGCTCTGCGCAGCCAGCAGACCGGAGAGCAGGCGCATCGAAGTGCCGGAGTTACCCAGATAGATCGGGCCCGGCGCTGGCTTCAAGCCATGCAGACCAACACCATGAATAGTCACACGCCCATGGTGCGGACCTTCGATGACCACCCCCATATCGCGGAAGGCCTGCAGCGTCGCCAGAGCATCCTCACCCTCGAGAAACCCCTCGACTTCGGTGGTGCCCTCAGCCAGGGAGCCAAGCATGATCGAACGGTGGGAAATCGATTTGTCGCCCGGTACACGAATCCGCCCAGACAGGCGGCCACCAGGATTTGCCAGGAAAATCAGATCGTTGGAGTTCATAGCGTCCACATAGGCCCGGCGGGCCAGGATTTTACCGAAATGCTCGCGGGCAACCCGGGCGCGAGTGAATACGCCCAACAACTGATGCCCGTCCCCTGCATTGACCGCGTCGCGCAAGGCGTCGAGATCGTTGCGAAATGTATCGAGTGTGCGCAGAACTGCTTCGCGGTTGGCGAGGAAGATGTCGTGCCACATGACCGGGTCGCTGCCGGCGATTCTCGTGAAATCGCGGAACCCGCCCGCAGCGTAACGGAAGATGTCGAGATTTTCACTGCGCTTGGCCAGGGAGTCGACCAGACCAAATGCCAGTAAGTGCGGCAGGTGACTGGTCGCTGCCAGAACTTCGTCGTGGCGCTCGACCTGCATGTGCTCGACATCAGCCCCCAACTCACGCCAAAGCTTGTCGACCAGATCCAGCGCGGCAGGATCGGTTTGCTCCAGAGGCGTCAGGATCACTTTGTGACGACGAAACAACTGCGCATTGGAGGCTTCGACGCCACTCTGCTCGGAGCCAGCAATAGGATGCCCCGGGACGAACCGAGCTGGCATACCCGCAAAGGCCGCCTGCGCCGCACGCACCACATTACCCTTGGCACTGCCAACATCGGTCAGCACCGCCGACCCCAAATCCATGCGGGCCAACAGTGCGAGCAGTTTTTCCATGGCCAGGATCGGTACCGCGAGTTGAATCACATCGGCCCCCTGGCAAGCCAGAGCCAAGTCCTCCTCACAGCGATCCACCACCCCCAGCTCAACCGCCAACTGACGGGACTGCGGGTCCAGATCGACACCGACCACTTCGCGACATACACCACTTTCGCGCAACCCCTTGGCAAAGGAGCCACCAATCAACCCCAGGCCGATCACCACCAGGCGACCGATCATAGGCACAGCAGATTGCATTGGAATGACATCAACCACGGGCCAGAACCTTGGCCAAAGCCTCAAGGAAGCGAGTGTTTTCCGCAGGCAAGCCAATGGTGACGCGCAAATGGTTCGGCATGCCGTAGTTAGCCACCGGACGCACAATCACACCTTCACGCAACAACCCCTGGAACACTGGCGCAGCTTCACGCCCCAGATCCACGGCGATGAAATTGCCCTTGGAAGGGATCCAGCTCAACCCCAGATCGCGGAAACCCGCCTCCAGCTGCTGCATGCCCGACTCATTCAATCGACGGCTCTCAGCCAGGTAATCCTCGTCCTGCAAGGCGGCACAGGACGCCGCCAAAGCCAGGCTGTTGACATTGAATGGCTGACGCACCCGATTCAGCACATCCGCCACCACCGGGGTCGAGAGACCATAACCAACCCGCAAGGCCGCCAGACCATAGGCCTTGGAAAAGGTCCGTGACACCAGCAGGTTCGGGTAAGCCGCCAGAAAGTCCAGACCGTCCGGCAGGTCGCTGCCTTCGGCGTACTCGATATAGGCCTCATCCAGCACTACCAGCACATGGGCAGGCACGTCCTGAAGAAACTCATCCAGCGCCTCGGCACTGAACCAGGTCCCTGTCGGGTTGTTCGGATTAGCGATGAACACCACACGGGTCTGCTCATCGATCGCCTGGAGCATGGCCGGCAAATCGTGCCCCCAGTTGTTGGCGGGAATTACTTTTGCCTGGGCACCGACCGCCTGGGTCACGATGGGGTAGACGGCAAACGCGTGTTCACTGAACACGGCATTCAGGCCTGGCGCCAGATAGGCGCGAGCCACCAACTCCAGAATGTCGTTGGAGCCGTTACCCAGGGTTACCTGCTGGATCTCCACACCACAGCGCTCGGCCAACAGGGACTTGAGAGCAAAGCCGTTGCCATCAGGGTAACGGGTCAGCTCCGCCAGCTCGTCGCGAATAGCTGCCAGCGCCTTGGGGCTGGCGCCCAACGGATTTTCATTGCTTGCCAGCTTGACGATAGTGGCCGGATCGATGTCCAGCTCACGAGCCAATTCGTCCACGGGCTTGCCCGGAACGTAAGGCGAAAGTTGTTGCACGCCTGGTTGTGCCAGTGCGAGGAAGTCGCCACTCATTGTTAAAGCCTCAGAGAACCGCTTTCGGGTAGGAACCCAGCACCTTGAGTGCCACTGCTTCCTGACTGATCTTCTCCAGCACATCCTTGATCAACGGATCACGGTGGTGGCCAACGAAGTCGATGAAGAACACATAGGTCCATTTGCCGCTGCGCGAGGGTCGGGTCTCGATGCGCGTCAGGTCGATGCCGTTGTCGTGGAACGGCACCAGCAGCTCGTGCAACGCACCGGGCTTGTTGCTCATGGAGACAATGATCGAGGTCTTGTCGTCGCCAGTCGGCGGCACTTCCTGATTACCGATCATCAAGAAGCGCGTGGAGTTGTCCGGACGATCCTCGATTTTCTCTGCCAGTCGCGTCAGGCCATACAGACCCGCTGCCATATCCCCAGCGATGGCCGCCGAATTCCATTCACCCTTGACCCGTTTGGCCGCCTCAGCGTTGCTGGACACCGCCACGCGCTCGACATTCGGATAATGGGCGTCCAGCCACTTGCGGCACTGGGCCAGGGACTGGGCATGGGAATAGATACGGCTGATGCTGTCGGTCTTGGTGTTCTCGCCCACCAGCAGATGGTGGTGGATACGCAGCTCGACTTCGCCGCAGATAACCATATCGTGTTCGAGGAAGCTGTCGAGGGTATGGTTGACCGCGCCCTCGGTGGAGTTTTCCACCGGCACCACGCCGAAATTAACCGCACCGGCCGCTACTTCGCGGAACACTTCGTCGATCGCCGCCATCGGCTTGCTGATCACCGCATGACCGAAATGCTTCATGGCCGCAGCCTGGGTGAAAGTGCCTTCGGGACCGAGATAAGCCACCTTCAGCGGCTGCTCCAGCGCCAGGCACGAAGACATGATTTCGCGGAACAAACGCGCCATCTCTTCATTGCCCAGCGGCCCCTGATTGCGCTCCATCACCCGCTTGAGCACCTGAGCCTCGCGCTCGGGACGATAGAACACCGGCACTTCGCCTTCTGCCAGGGAAGCCATCTTGACCCGGGCAACTTCCTGAGCACAGCGCGCACGCTCACTGATCAACTCCAGGACCTTCTCGTCCAGAGCATCAATGCGCAGGCGCAGGGCCTTGAGTTCTTGCTCAGACATCAGCCGTGTTCCTTCTCGAACTCTGCCATGTAAGCCACCAGCGCATTGACGGCGTTGATGTCCACGGCGTTATAGATGGAGGCGCGCATGCCGCCCACCGAGCGGTGTCCCTTGAGGTTGAGCAGGCCACGAGCCTCGGCGCCAGCCAGGAACGGCTTGTCCAGGCGATCGTCGGCCAGACGGAACGGCACGTTCATCCAAGAGCGGTCGGACTTGTTGATCGGGTTGCTATACAGGCCGCTGGCATCGATGAAGCCATACAGGGTGCGCTGCTTGACTTCGTTGAGCTTGGCGATGGCTTCCACCCCGCCCTGTTCCTTGAGCCATTCGAACACCAAGCCGGACAGGTACCAGGCCAGGGTCGGCGGGGTGTTGTACATCGAGCCGTTATCCGCCGCGACCTTGTAGTCGAGCATGGTCGGGCACAGGGAACGGGCACGACCCAGCAGATCCTCGCGAATGATGTTCACCAGGATGCCGCTGGGGCCAATGTTCTTCTGCGCACCGGCGTAGATCATGCCGAAACGGGAAATATCCACGGGGCGCGAGAGGATGTCGGAAGACATGTCGGCCACCAGGGGAACGTCGCCGGTTTCTGGAATCCAGCTGAACTCCAGGCCACCAATGGTTTCGTTCGGCGCGTAATGTACGTAGGCCGCGTCCTTCGACAGCTGCCATTCGTTCTGGCCGGGAATTGCAAAGTAGTCATAAGGCTTGGCAGTGGCCGCGACATTGACCTGACCATAACGAGAGGCCTCTTCAATGGCTTTCTGCGACCAGATACCAGTGTCGATATAGTCGGCCTTACCGCCTTCAGGCAGCAGATTCAGTGGAATCTGGGCAAATTGCTGGCTGGCGCCGCCTTGCAGGAACAGCACTTTATAGTTCGAGGGGATATTCAGCAGATCACGCAGATCCTGCTCGGCCTTGGTGGCGATGGAGACGAACTCATCGCTGCGATGACTCATCTCCATGACCGACAGGCCCTTGCCATGCCAATCCAACAATTCGGCCTGGGCACGCAACAGGACAGCTTCAGGTAGCGCAGCGGGACCTGCGCAGAAGTTATAGGCTCGTTTGCTCACATCCACTCTCGCTATGCATTCACGGTAGCGGACAGAGCAAACACTCTGCCCTGCTACGATTTATTTAGTCTTTCGACTCTTCTTCGCCTGCGGCGTCTGCCTGTTGGCCATCGGTTGCATCATCCGGCTCGGCTACCGTATCCAGCACGGTACCCTCGAATTCAGCGCCCTCTTCACCTTCGTACTCTTCGCCTTCGATCTCCGATGGCTCCTGCACCCGCTCCAGGCCTACCAGGGTTTCATCGCTGGCCAGCTTGATCAGGGTCACGCCCTGAGTGTTACGGCCCAGGCTCGACACTTCGTCGACACGGGTACGAACCAGGGTGCCCTGATCGGAAATCAGCATGATCTCCTCTCCGTCCAGCACCTGGACCGCGCCTACCAGGCGACCGTTACGCTCGTTGCTGACCATGGCGATAACGCCCTGACCGCCACGCTTGTACTCTGGGAACTCGCTGATGGCCGTGCGCTTGCCGAAACCACGCTCGGAGGCGGTGAGAATCTGGCTGCCCTCTTCCGGAATCAGCATGGAGATCAGCTTCTGGCCTTCGGCCAGACGCATACCGCGTACACCACGGGCGGTACGGCCCATGGCACGCACGTCGGACTCCTTGAAGCGAGTCACTTTGCCACCATCGGAGAACAGCATGACTTCACGCTCGCCATCGGTAATCGCAGCGCTGATCAGCACATCGCCTTCGTCCAGCTCCAGGGCGATCAAACCGACGCTACGCTGACGACTGAAGGATTCCAGCGGGGTCTTCTTCACGGTGCCGTTGGCGGTGGCCATGAAGATGTAGTGACCTTCGGTGTATTCCTCTACCGGCAGCATGGTGGTGATGTACTCGCCATCGTCCAGCGGCAGCAGGTTCACCAGCGGACGGCCACGAGCAGCGCGGGATGCTTCAGGAATTTCGTAAGTCTTGAGCCAGTACACCTTGCCCTTGCTGGAGAACAGCAGCAGCGTGGTGTGACTGTTGGCTACCAGCAGGTGAGCAATGTAGTCCTCATCCTTGACGCCAGTAGCGGATTTACCTTTACCGCCACGACGCTGAGCCTGGTACGCAGCCAGTGGCTGGGTCTTGGCATAGCCGCCGTGGGAAATGGTCACCACGCGCTCTTCTTCCGGAATCATGTCGCCCAGGGTCAGATCGAGACGTGCATCGAGGATCTCGGTGCGACGCACATCGCCGTATTCGGCACGGATCACTTCCAGCTCTTCGCGGATCACTTCCATCAGGCGCGTGGCGCTGTTGAGGATGCGGATCAGCTCGCCGATCTGGTTGAGGATCTCCTGGTACTCGGCCAGCAGTTTTTCGTGCTCAAGACCGGTCAGGCGGTGCAGACGCAGCTCCAGAATGGCTTGCGCCTGCTCCGGGGACAGGAAGTACTTGCCATCGCGCAGACCGTATTGCGGATCGAGGTTTTCCGGACGGCAGGAGTCCGCGCCGGCACGCTCGACCATGGTCATCACCGCGCTGGATTCCCATGGAGTGCTGATCAGCGCTTCCTTGGCTTCCGACGGTGTTGGCGAGGCCTTGATCAGGGCAATGACCGGGTCGATGTTGGACAGGGCAACAGCCTGGCCCTCAAGGATGTGGCCACGCTCACGCGCCTTGCGCAGTTCGAACACCGTACGACGGGTCACCACTTCGCGACGGTGACGAACGAAGGCTTCCAGCAGATCCTTGAGGTTGAGGATCCGCGGACGGCCGTCGATCAGCGCCACGATGTTGATGCCGAACACGGCTTGCAACTGGGTCTGGGCGTAGAGGTTGTTGAGGATCACCTCGGGCACTTCGCCGCGACGCAGCTCGATGACCACGCGCATACCGTCCTTGTCGGACTCATCGCGCAGTTCGGTGATGCCTTCGAGTTTCTTCTCTTTCACCAGCTCGGCGATCTTCTCGATCAGGCGGGCCTTGTTCAGCTGGTAAGGCAGCTCGGTGATGACGATCTGCTGGCGGCCACCCACCTTGTCGATGTCTTCGATGATCGAGCGGGCACGCATGTAGATGCGGCCACGGCCGGTGCGATAGGCCTCGATGATGCCTTCGCGACCGTTGATGATCGCTGCGGTCGGAAAATCCGGGCCGGGGATGTACTGCATCAGCTCGTCGACAGTCAGCTCGGGATTGTCGATCAGCGCCAGGCAACCGTCGATGACTTCACCGAGGTTGTGCGGCGGAATGTTGGTCGCCATGCCCACGGCAATACCGCTGGAACCGTTGACCAGCAGGTTGGGGATCTTGGTCGGCATGACCGCCGGGATCATCTCGGTGCCGTCGTAGTTCGGCACCCAGTCCACGGTTTCCTTGTGCAGGTCGGCCAGCAGCTCGTGCGCCAGCTTGGTCATGCGCACTTCGGTGTATCGCATGGCCGCCGCGTTGTCGCCGTCGACCGAACCGAAGTTACCCTGGCCGTCTACCAGCAGGTAGCGCAGGGAGAATGGCTGGGCCATACGAACGATGGTGTCGTACACCGCGGTATCACCGTGCGGGTGATACTTACCGATCACGTCACCGACAACACGGGCAGATTTCTTGTACGGCTTGTTCCAGTCGTTACCGAGCTCGCTCATCGCGTACAGCACACGCCGGTGCACGGGCTTCAAGCCATCGCGCGCATCAGGCAGTGCCCGCCCGACGATTACGCTCATCGCGTAGTCGAGGTAGGACTGTTTCAGCTCGTCTTCGATATTGACCGGGAGGATTTCTTTGGCCAGTTCGCCCATGAGAAGCCTGATTCCTTTTTCTGGTGAAACTTCGTCACATCCATATGGGACGAACGAAGCTCGCCGCTGCAGGCCTAGTGCCATGCACCGACTTACGACAAATCAACAAGTTATGCCATGGATTTGCGCAGTGAAGGCAGTCGCATCGGACCGCCTTGGAAACCGCCGGATGTTATCACAATCGCCGCCACGCACCTATCCCCCTGACGCGCATGGAGCATAGTTAGTTGACCGGTGACAGCCTGATAAGAGACGAGAGAGGCTCAGAGGCCAAATTCGCACACATTTATGTGCTTTTTCCGACTCGGCGGCCCACCTCGGAAGTCATAGACAGCAGCCTTCGAGGCCGAACATCAATGCAAGCGCTTACGGCACATCAATTGCGCCATCTTTGCTGCATCCGGACGTTCGACGACACCCTTTTCGGTGACGATGGCATCGATCAGGTCCGCGGGCGTCACATCGAACACCGGATTGAAGACCTCCACATCCGCCCCCACACGCTTGCCAGCGAGCTCCAGCAACTCTGCGGCGTCGCGCTCCTCGATGGGAATGTCGTCCCCACTGGCCAGATTCATGTCGATGGTCGAACTGGAGGCCACCACCATGAAGCGCACTCCGTGATGCATGGCATTGACCGCCAGCTGATAGGTGCCGATCTTGTTCGCCACATCGCCATTGGCGGCGATTCGGTCAGCACCGACAACGACCCAGGTCACACCTTTGGTCTTCATGATGTGGGCAGCGGCAGCGTCGGCGTTCAAGGTCACAGGAATGCCATCACTGGCCAACTCCCAGGCTGTCAGGCGCGACCCTTGGAGCCAGGGCCGGGTTTCATCGACATGAACTCGCTCCACCATGCCTTCCAGCCAAGCCGCACGAATCACCCCCAGAGCCGTGCCGAAGCCGCCGGTCGCAAGAGCGCCTGTATTGCAATGAGTCAACAGGGCCTGGGGATTGCCTTGGTGCCGACGAATCAAATCCACGCCCAACTGAGCCATGGTCAGGTTGGCCTCACGATCACTCTCATGGATCGACATGGCTTCGGCTTCCAGTGCCGCCAACGGCTCAGCCAGGTCCTTGACCCGATCCAGGCGCTCGCGCATGCGATTCAAGGCCCAGAACAGATTGCCACCGGTCGGGCGGGACTCCGCCAGCAGGGCAAAATCCGCCTCCAGAGCGGCCAACCAATCGCCGCCTGCGGCAAAGCGCGCACGAGCCGCCAGGACCAGACCATAAGCTGCGCTGATGCCAATGGCTGGAGCGCCGCGCACCACCACTGAACGAATCGCTTCGGCGACCCTGGCCGCGCTGTCGCAGGCAATCCAGGTCTCCTCGAAGGGCAGGTTCCGCTGATCGAGCAGGTACAGAGTGTTATCCCGCCAATCAATGGCCTTGACCTTCTCCGCAGCCAACAGACGATCGCGCATCCCTCACCCCGTACTCATGAACAAAAGCCGCGGATTATAGCGATCCCCCCGCCAAGACGCTCGGGTATACTTCGCCATCCTTTATATGAAGCCCTGGACCGATATTCGATGCCGAACCGTGAGACTGCGCTCGACCTGCTGCTGTTACCGACCTGGTTGGTGCCAGTGGAGCCAGCCGGCGTCGTCCTCAAGGAACACGGCCTGGGCATCCGCGACGGACGCATTCTGTTCATCGGCCCGCGAGCCGAGGCGTTGAAGTTTCGCGCCACCGAAGTTCGCGAACTGCCCGGGATGCTGCTCAGCCCGGGACTGGTCAATGCCCACGGGCACGCAGCCATGACGCTGTTTCGCGGCCTGGCCGACGACTTGCCACTGATGACCTGGCTGGAAAAGCATATCTGGCCCGCCGAAGCCAAGTGGGTGGATGAAGCCTTCGTCCGTGACGGTACCGACCTGGCCATCGCCGAGCAGATCAAAGGCGGTATCACCTGTTTCTCTGACATGTACTTCTTTCCGAAGGTTGCCAGCGAGCGCGTTCACAACAGCGGCATACGCGCCCAACTCGCCATACCGATCCTCGACTTCCCCATTCCTGGAGCCCACGACGCCGACGAAGCCATTCGTCAGGGCGTCGAACTGTTTGGTGATCTCAAGCACCACCCAAGGATCAAGATCACCTTCGGCCCCCATGCGCCCTACACCGTAGGCGATGAGAATCTGGAAAAGATCCGGGTGATCGCCGAAGAACTCGACGCCTCGATCCACATGCATGTGCATGAAACCGCGTTCGAAGTGCAGCAGTCCCTGGAGCAGCGTGGCGAGCGCCCACTGGCGCGCCTGGCTCGCCTGGGCCTCCTGGGGCCGCGCTTCCAGGCGGTTCATATGACCCAAATCAGCGATGACGACCTGGCTTTACTGGTAGAAACCAACACCAGTGTCATTCATTGCCCGGAATCCAACTTGAAACTGGCCAGCGGCTTCTGCCCGGTAGAGCGCCTGTGGCAGGCCGGGGTCAACGTCGCGGTAGGCACCGACGGTGCGGCCAGCAACAACGATCTGGACCTGCTGGGGGAAACTCGTACCGCCGCACTACTGGCCAAGGCCGTGGCTGGTTCGGCAACCGCCCTGGATGCCCATCGCGCCCTGCGCATGGCCACCCTTAATGGCGCCAGAGCCATGGGACTGGAAAGCGAAGTGGGCTCTCTGGAAATCGGCAAGGCCGCAGACATGGTGGCCTTCGACCTGTCCGGCCTGGCCCAGCAACCGATTTACGACCCTGTGTCGCAACTGATCTACGCCACTGGCCGGGACTGCGTGAAACACCTGTGGGTCGCCGGCAAGCAACTGCTGGATGACCGGCGCCTGACTCGCCAGGACGAACAACAGCTGAGCGCCACCGCCCGCAGTTGGGGCCAGCGCATCAGCGGCCACGCCCAATAACCCGGACCTTGAGCGGACGCTCGAGGCCCAACAGAGAATTTCTTAGCTTTGGAGTATCACCCATGAGCAACGTCGACCACGCTGAAATCGCCAAATTCGAAGCCCTGGCCCATCGCTGGTGGGACCGCGAAAGCGAATTCAAGCCCCTGCACGACATCAACCCGCTTCGGGTCAACTGGATCGACGAACGGGTCGGACTGGCCGGCAAGAAGGTACTCGACGTCGGCTGTGGCGGCGGCATCCTCAGCGAGGCCATGGCTCAGCGCGGCGCCACCGTAACCGGGATCGACATGGGTGAGGCACCTCTGGCGGTCGCCCAGTTGCACCAGCTGGAATCCGGCGTAAATGTCGAATACCGGCAGATCACCGCTGAAGCCCTGGCCGAGGAGATGCCTGAGCAGTTCGACGTGGTTACCTGCCTGGAAATGCTTGAGCACGTCCCTGACCCTTCATCGGTGATTCGCGCCTGCTTCCGCATGGTCAAGCCCGGCGGCCAAGTGTTCTTCTCCACCATCAACCGCAACCCCAAGGCTTATCTGTTCGCCATCATCGGTGCGGAATACATCATGAAACTGCTGCCTCGCGGCACCCACGATTTCAAGAAGTTCATCCGTCCTTCGGAACTCGGCGCCTGGAGCCGCTCTGCCGGCCTGACCGTCAAGGACATCATTGGCCTGACCTACAACCCCCTGACCAAGCACTACAAACTGGCAGCGGACGTTGACGTCAACTACATGATCCAGACCCTGCGAGAGGAGTGAGACATGGCCATCAGAGCCGTTCTATTCGATATGGATGGCACCTTGCTCGACACCGCGCCCGACTTCATCGCAGTCTGCCAGGGCATGCGCCGTGATCGCGGCCTGCCGCCGATTGCCGACCAACATATCCGCGACGAAGTTTCGGGCGGCGCCAAGGCCATGGTAGCCGTGACCTTTTCCATGGACCCGGAATCCCCGGGATTCGAGGCGTTACGCCTGGAATTCCTCGAGCGCTACCTCAAGCATTGCGCCGTGCACAGCAAGCTCTTCGACGGCATGGCGGAGCTACTGGCCGATATCGAAAAAGCCAATCTGATCTGGGGGGTGGTAACCAACAAGCCACTGCGCTTCGCCGAGCCGATCATGCAGCAACTGGGGCTGGCCGAACGCTCGGCACTGCTGATCTGTCCCGACCATGTGAAGAACAGCAAGCCCGACCCCGAGCCGCTGATTCTGGCATGCAAGATGCTCGAGCTGGACCCGTCCACCGTGCTGTTCGTCGGCGACGATCTGCGGGATATCGAATCCGGCCGCGACGCCGGCACCAAGACCGCCGCCGTGACCTATGGCTACATCCATCCGGACGATAATCCCCGGCACTGGGGCGCCGACGTGGTGGTCAACCATCCGCTGGAGCTGCGCCAGGTTCTGGATAACGCATTGTGCAGCTGCTAAGCGGCAGCAATTCCCGGCTAAGCGCCGGAGACGATCGAATTTCTGTTGAGGCCTTTTATGTTTGATTATTCCGCTCGCCCTGAACTGCTCAAGGACCGGGTCATTCTGGTCACCGGCGCCGGGCGTGGCATCGGCGCCGCCGCCGCCAAGACCTTTGCCGCCCACGGCGCCACTGTACTCTTGCTGGGCAAGACCGAAGCCAACCTGACCGAGGTCTACGACGCCATCGAAGCGGCTGGCCATCCCCAGCCAGTAGTGATTCCGTTCAACCTGGAAACCGCCCTGCCGCACCAGTACGACGAACTGGCAGCGATGATCGAGACCGAGTTCGGCCACCTCGACGGCCTGCTGCACAATGCCTCGATCATTGGCCCTCGCACGCCGCTGGAGCAGCTGTCGGGGGAAAACTTCATGCGAGTGATGCAAGTCAACGTCAACGCCATGTTCATGCTGACCAGCACCCTGCTGCCCCTGCTCAAACTGTCCCAGGATGCTTCGGTGGTATTCACCTCCAGCAGCGTCGGCCGCAAGGGTCGGGCCTATTGGGGCGCCTACGGCGTGTCCAAGTTCGCCACTGAGGGTCTGATGCAAACCCTGGCCGATGAGCTGGACACTGTGGCGCCGGTCCGTGCCAACAGCATCAACCCGGGCGCCACCCGTACCAGCATGCGTGCCCAGGCTTATCCGGGCGAGAACCCCAGCAACAACCCGACACCGGAAGAGATCATGCCGGTCTACCTGTATCTGATGGGCCCGGACAGCACCGGAATCAACGGCCAGGCTTTCAACGCACAGTAACCCTCTCCGTTCGTCGCGACAGAATACTGTCGCGACGCCTTGGCAAGCCCAATCCCCCACGGGTTTCAAGCCAAACAAATGTCGGCCAAGGTAAGTCGTGCTCCCGCACACTCACCAACCATTTGAATTCAAACAAGTTTTATTCGTATGAACCGAATGGCACGAGTTTCGCTCTAACAACACTCAACCCACGGTGCATTGACGCTGCGGGAAACGGCTTGTGCCGAGGGCTTTATAGCCAAAGGCGAAGCGGCCTAAAATATGCGCGATTGTCCTACGGGACTGAAGGAACAGTATGACGCGCAGCTCAGAGCCGCTCTCACCTAGGCAGAAACACCGTAAATAGTGCTCAGGGGGCTCAAGCTCAAATGAAAACACCGACCCAGACCAACGCAATTGACTTCGATAGCGCCAAATTGCAACGCCTGGGCTTTGGCCAACAGACACCGCTGATCAAACAGCCCGTCAGCCTCGGACAATTGCGCCAACAACTGGGACTGCAACTGCAAACCAGCCTTGAGCCGCAACGCATCCTCGGCCTGTTCTTTCGCGAAGTGCAACGCCTGGTCCCCCTCGACGCCCTCCATTACCAGCACCCCCTCAGCGATCTGCGCCTGGAGTTCGGCCAGCGCGGTCACCACTCCATCAGCTACAACCTGAGCCACGAAGGCGAGTCCATGGGCGAGCTGGTGTTCCGCCGCAGCCAACGCTTCAGCGAGACCGAACAGGGTCACCTGGAGTCGTTGCTCTCAACCCTGCTGTACCCGATGCGCAATGCTTTGCTGTATCGCGCCGCAACCCGCAGCGCCCTGCGCGATCCGTTGACCGATACCGGCAACCGGATTGCCATGGACCAAACCCTGCAACGGGAAATCGAGATGGCTCGCCGCCACTCACTCCCACTGTCACTGCTAATGCTGGACATCGACCACTTCAAGCGCATCAACGACAGCTACGGCCACAGCACTGGCGACGAAGTGCTCAAGGCCGTTGCCGCCTCGATCAAGGGGCAACTGCGCAATGTGGACATGGTCTTTCGCTTTGGCGGGGAAGAATTCCTGATCCTGCTCTCCAACACCGGGCGCGACGCAGCGGCGATGGTGGGCGAACGGCTGAGAAATGCCGCCCAAGCCCAGGAATACCAGGCTGACGGCAAACTGATCGAACTCACCGTCAGCCTGGGCTGTTCGACCCTGTTGCCGGGTGAGTCCGCAGAGAGCCTGTTGCGCCGCGCCGATAGCGCGCTGTACGTGGCCAAGCGGGAAGGACGCAATCGGCTGGCAATGGCGGGCTAGGTAGCAGGCCTCGCACTTGTATATCAATCACGGGCAACTCCACTGCCTCAGGCAACCCTTGCCCATGACAATCGACCTGCCCGTAAAGCCCCCGCCCGACTTACCCTTCAGCCAGCGCTAGGCGCTCGCGAGTCACTGTGGTTTTTTCCTGCTGCATGCAGCGCTCCAGGAACAGGTACATATAGTCATAGCTCTTGCAGATGGCCTGGCGCAGCTCAACTTGCAGGGCCTTGCTCGGATTCAAACCCGCCAGCGTGACGATAATTTCCAGGGCTTCCCAGGGATGAGCATCATCGTACTGGGCATGCATCTTCAGCCACTTCATGGCGCGCTTGCGGTCTTCTTCCGGGAACGCAGCGGCATAGACGCCGCTGGAACAGACCAGGGCCGACCATTCGCCCGTCGCCCCTTCAATGGCGTAATTGGTTGCAGCGATCGCCACGATCAGCGAATCCGCCGAACTGGTGTGCCAGCACCAGTGACTCAAGGCATGCAGCTCCGGTGGCACTTGCTGGGCTTGCAAATCCTCCAGGGTCACACCATGGGCCCGACTCCAATGCACCCAGTAATCGGCATGATTGAGTTCGACCCGAATGTTGCGCATCAGCCAGCGACGCGCCATGTCTTCGCCAGGGTGACGGGCAAAACGGGTCTTGGTCAGGTTCTGCGCCATATACAGGGCGAACTGTTCAACCACAGGCCAGCCGCCGATCAGGTACTGACGCATGACTTTGGCACTGAGTTTGTTGTCACGCATGCGCTGATACAGCTCATGCTCCACCACACGGCGCTTGCTCTCGCTGCAGTCCCGGATCAATTGCTGAGTCCAGGCGGGGTAGCTGGCAGCTTCCATGAGCGGGCCGGTTCGGTTGAATGTGTCGATCACTGTCGGGCTCCTTTTGATTGTGATATGCGGATCCAAAAGAGGTTTCAACGGAACGTGCCGGGCGCCTTGAACAACAGCGGCTGTGGCCGCACGGGTCGACACTGCAAGCTGTCACAGGTGAACAATTGCGGACGTTCAACAATGTAGCCTTGAGCATAATCCACGCCGATCTCAAGCAGGGCCTGCTCGATCTGCGGTGTTTCAACAAACTCGGCAATCGTGCGCTTACCCATGACATGCCCGATGTGGTTGATCACCTCGACCATGGCGCGGTTAATCGGGTCGTCCAGCATATCCTTTACGAAACTTCCATCGATCTTGAGGAAGTCTACAGGCAAATGTTTGAGATAAGCGAACGACGACATTCCCGCACAAAAGTCATCCAGGGAAAAATGGCAGCCCAAACCCTTGAGTTCATTTATAAAACGGATCGCACTGCCCAAATTGGCAATTGCACTGGTTTCAGTAATTTCAAAACAGATCATCTTCGGCGGTACGCCATAGACAACGAACTGCTCTCGCAGGAAGTCGAGAAACTCGTCGTCGCCAATGGTGGTACCCGACAGATTGATCGCACACATCGCCATTGGCCCTTCCCGGCCCTCGGCAATGCACTGGGCGATGATCTTGAATACGTTCTGTACCACCCAGCGGTCCAGGGAGGTCATCAGGCCGTAACGCTCCGCCGCCGGAATGAAGCTGTCCGGCAGGATCATCCGGCCAGCCTCGTCGTGCAGGCGCAGAAGAATCTCGATGTGCCCACCATCATGCTCGGTACGACCTAGGGCGGTGATTTCCTGGGAATAGAGGCAGAAGCGGTTTTCCTCGAGGGCCATGTGCAGCCGCTGAACCCAGGCCATCTCGCCAAATCGCAGGGACAGTTCTGAATCGTCGGCATGATAGACCTGCACCCGATTGCGACCTTTCTCCTTTGCCATGTAACAGGCCATATCCGCTGCCCGCAACGACGCCTCAAGCGTGGTGGGAGTCTGGGCGATATGCACCAGCCCAATGCTCACGGTGGTCACGAATGGCCGGCCCTTCCAGACAAAATGCAAGTTCTGCACAGTCTGACGCAGCCCTTCGGCAATCTTCTCCGCCGCCTCCGGCGAGCAGTTCTCCAGAAGAATCCCGAACTCGTCCCCGCCCAATCGCGCCAGGGTGTCACCTTCGCGCAGCCCCGACTGCAGCAACGCGCAGATGTGCCGCAGCAACTCATCCCCAGCCGCATGGCCACAGGTGTCGTTGACCAGCTTGAACTGGTCCAGGTCCAGAAACATCAGCGCATGCCTGGCGGGCTGGCGGATCAAGCCGTGCAACGCCTGCTCCAGGCGGAATTCGAACTCCCGGCGATTGGCCAGGCCGGTCAAGGCATCGTGGGTCGCCTGCCAGGACAGATTGGCGATGTACTGCCGCTCCTGGGTCATATCGTGCAACACCAGTACCGTGCCACTGACCTTCCCGGCATTGCGGATCGGCGCGCCCACCAGGGTCACCGACACCGTACTGCCATCCAGGCGCTGGATCAGCTTGGAATGCTCGCTGCCGCCACTGAGCTGGCCACTGAGGATGTGTTCGATCAGAGTGAAGCCGTCGGCCTGGGCGTTTTCGTCCAAGAGATTGAACAAGGCCGCCAGGGGCAACCCCACCGCTTGCTCGGCCTTCCAGCGAGTCAGTTCTTCCGCCGCCGGGTTCATATAGGCAATAGCGCCCTCGACATCCGTGGTGATCACCCCGTCACCAATGGACTGCAAGGTGATCTGCGCACGCTCCTTCTCCAGTTGCAACGCGTCGGCAAAGGCATGCCGCTGGGCCAGCAGCTTGTGGGTACGCAGCAAGGCCAGGGCAATCAGGATCAGCGCTGTGGCCAGGTTGGTCACCAGCAAGAGGCGCAGGATCACCCGCGAGCCTTCCCCCAAGGCATCGCTGAAGGCCTTGGCCGCCGGCGTGACTCCATCGTTGATGGCAAAGATCTGACTCTTCCAACGTTGCACGTCGGCTTCGCTGGCACTGTTGCTGCCGATCCCCTTGTGCATCTCTCGGGCTACCGTATCGAGCTGCAGCAGGTAGCCGTCGCCCACGGTCCACAAATCGATGGCCTTTTCCAGATAGCTGAAATGGCGGAAGTTGAGGTACAGCCAGATCAGGCTAGGAACGTCATCCGGGTGATTGCCGCCCTTGAGAATCCCCAGGCGCGCCGCCTCAAGATCCGGCGGCTGGCTATCCAGGGCCACCCGCAGCTCATGCCCGCCCTGGGGTACGGCTATGGCGTTCTGGTACTTGAGGAAAGTGCCTTCGTCGCGGCTGTCGGCGTACAGATTGAGGTAGTAGATGGCGTCTTTCTGGCCTTTGGACCACAAGCTCTCACCGGCAACATAGCCACGCACTGCCGACAGGACATACAGGCTGAGGCCGCCCAACAGCGCTTGAAATAACACCACGGCGATAAAGGGCCAGACGATGCCCAACAACCGCGGCGTTGCGAAAGTCCGCTTTTGCTTCATGAGGGTCCTTGCTTGCGCACTGCCAAATGAACACCCAGTAGTCCCGACTCAGCCAGCACAGATTAGGCGAATTTCCATAGCTCCGACGCAGGCTGGGCAGCGTCCGGGGCGAACCTTCACGGGGAAACGGCCGCTCTCTCAAGCCGAAGCGGTTATTCCACCAGGAAATTCAAGCACTAAACACAGAAACCCGGACAAAACTCAAGACTATCGAACCTGCTGCAAATGCCCGTATAGCTTGGCATAAAGGCCGCCATCAGCAATCAGCTGCTGATGGTCGCCATCTTCGGCGATCTGCCCGCCATCGAACACCAAAACCCGGTCAGCCTGTTTAACCGCCGACAGGCGATGAGCAATGATCAGCGTAGTCCGCCCACGCAGAAAACGCGTCAAGGCTTGATGCAGGTTGTACTCGGTGGCTGCGTCCAGAGCGGACGTGGCTTCATCAAGAATCACCACCTTGGGTTCGGCCAGTACCATCCGCGCAATAGCCAGGCGCTGGCGTTGCCCACCGGAAAGACGCACACCTGAGCGCCCGACCACACTGTCCAGGCCCTGGGGCAGCGCCCTGACGGTGGGTTCGAGCTGTGCAATTTCCAGGGCCTGCCAGCAAGCGCTATCACTGCGCTCACGGCCCATGGTCAGGTTGGCGCGAATCGTATCGTTGAACAAGGCAGGATGCTGCAGCACCACGGCGACGTGATCCCGTACCGTTTCCAGGCCGATTTCCTGCTGAGTGGCACCGCCAAAGCGGATCACCCCGGTCTGCGGCGTATACAGCCCCAGCAACAGCTGCACCAGGGTGCTCTTGCCCCCACCACTGGCACCGACAATGGCCACCTTCTCACCAGGCGCGATCGACAGATTCATGTTGTCCAGCACCCGCTCATCGCCGTAGCCGAAGCTCAGGCCGCGGACCTCGATACCGACGGTTTCGCGCCCCTGGAACGGATCCACGCCACCGCTGTACTGCGGCTCATCGGCCCGCGCCAGCAACTCGTTGATCCGGGTCAGGGCCCCGCCGGCGGCGTAATAGGCGTATTGCAGGTTCAGCAACTGCTCCACCGGGCCGATCATGAACCACAGGTAGCTGAACACCGCCAGCATCTGGCCGATGGACAGGTCGGAGAACAGCACTGTGAGCATCGCCGCCGCACGAAAAATGTCGATACCGAACTGGAACAGCAAACCACTGGCCCGGCCCGAGGCGTCGCTTTTCCACTGCGAGGCCACGGCGTAGTCCCGAACCTCCTCGGCACGCTGGCCCAAGCGTCCAAGAAAGTAGCCCTGGCGGTTGCTGGCGCGGATCTCCTGGATCGCCTCCAGGGTCTCGGTCAGGGCCTGGGTGAAACGCGAAGTGCTGTCATTTTCCAGCTTCTTCAGGTGCTTGACCCGCTTGCCCAGTTGCACCGTGGCAAAAATCACCAACGGGTTGAACAGCAGAATCAGCAGCGCCAGCTTCCAGTGCATCCACATCAGAATGCCGGCCGTGCCCACCAGGGTCAGCATGGCCACCAGGAATCGGCTCAGGGTTTCACCGACAAACTTGTCCACCGTGTCCAGGTCGGTGACCAGATGCGTAGTGACCGTGCCTCCCCCCAGGCTTTCGTACTCCCCCAGGGAAATGCGCTTGAGCCGTTCGATCAGGCGCACACGGATCCGATAGACGATGTCCTTGGCCAAACCAGCAAACAGCCGCGCCTGGACCACGTTGAACACCAGGGCGGAGCAACGCAGGATCAGGGTGATCAACAGCATCAACCCGATATAGCCCGCCGCAGTTTGCCAGCCATCGGGCAATAGGCGGTTCATCACTTGCAATGCGCCATCGCCATGGCCCAGCAGCACCTCGTCCACCAGCAACGGCAGCAACAGCGGAATCGGCACACTGCACAGGGTCGCCAGCACGGCCACCCCATTGGCGATCCACAGCGACTTTCTATGTTGCAGGGCCAGGCGACGGATTTCCCCCCAGCTCAAACGATCTACGGTTTTACCGGTGGTGCTTGAATCGACTGAATCAGGCACAGGCGGCGCGCTCCAACCAGCGTCCCAGCAACGGCGACAACTCGCTCAGCGGCTGATAGCCGTTGGTCAGCAAGGCCAACTGGCCGTTGCGTTCCGCCAGCAAGGTGGGAAATCCGGCGATCCCCAGGTCCTGGACCCAAGTGAAATCCGCCGCCGTGGCGGCATGCTGCTCGGCGCGATCGAAGGCTTCGGCGAACTCGATCCGCGGAACCCCGGCCTGTTCCGCCAACTCCACCAGCACACTGGCCAGGGTGACATCGCGGCCTTCGACATAGAACGCCCGCTGGATCAACCCCAACAGATTCCAGGCACAGTCCGGAGCCAGGCTGCGAGCAGTGACGATGGCGCGGCAAGCCGGCTCGGTGTCATAGACAAAGCCATCGGGCAAGGCACCCTCGAAGGTGAACGGTTGGCCGGTGGCCTGATGCACCGCCTGCCAGTGTTCAAGGATGTAGCGCCGGGTATTGGGCTCCAGTGCCGCCCCGCTGCCGGTGCGCAAGCCGCCCACCACCAGATGCAACTCGACTCCGGCGGCCTGGGCCTGCTCCGCCAGGGCCTGGGCCACGGGCGCAAAGCCCCAGCACCATGAACACATCGGGTCCATCACATAGAGCAGGCGGGCAGACATGGCTCAAGCCTCGGAAGGTGATTGCTTGTAGTTGTAACCAATCGGGTGCGGCAGGTTGCGGGCCTTGGCCAACTCAATCTGTTTCTGCCGATCGATGGCGCTGCGGCGAGTCTTCTCGCTCAGCTTGTCCCAGCAATGAGGGCAACTGATGCCCGGCACATAGTGCTCGGAAGCCCGATCCTCGACGCTCACCGGAGTACGGCAGGCATGACATTGATCGTAGTCGCCTTCGCTCAGGTCGTGGCGCACAGTGACCCGGTTATCGAATACAAAACAGTCGCCCTGCCATTTGCTCTCTTGCTGCGGTACCTCTTCGAGGTACTTGAGGATCCCGCCCTTGAGGTGGAACACCTCGTCGAAGCCTTCACTGAGCATGTAGCTCGACGCCTTCTCGCAACGGATGCCACCGGTGCAGAACATCGCCACTTTCTTGTGCTTGCTCGGGTCGAAGTGGGCTTTGATGTAGTCCGGAAACTCGCGGAAGCTGGTGGTCTTGGGGTCGATGGCGCCTTCGAAGGTGCCGATGGACACTTCGTAGTCGTTACGGGTGTCGATCAGCAGCACTTCGGGATCGCTGATCAGGGCGTTCCAGTCCTGAGGCTCGACGTAAGTCCCGACCTTCTTGTTGGGGTCCACGCCGGGCACACCCAGGGTGACGATCTCTTTCTTGAGCTTGACCTTGGTGCGATAGAACGGCTGCTCGTCGCAATACGACTCTTTGTGATCGATATCCACCATGCGTGGATCGTTCTTCAGCCAGGCCAGCAGCCCGTCGATGCCTTCACGACTGCCAGATACCGTGCCATTGATGCCTTCTTCGGCGATCAGCAGGGTGCCCTTGATGCCGTTGTCGAGCATGGCCTGCAGCAGGGGCTCGCGCAGGCTGACGTAATCTTCGAGGGTGACGAACTTGTACAGTGCCGCCACGACAATGGGTTGTGTCATGGGAAATCTCTCCAGGTGGCTACCCTCGTAAAGGGTGAACCGGATGCAAAAAAAAACGCGCCGGCATAAGCGGCGCGTTGCGGATTCTATCAAAAAAACCGCGATTAATGCTTACTGCCTCCGGCGCAGGTCGGCGAAGCCGGAGCCACACCGATCTTCGACCATTCCTCGGGTGTGTAAGTGTGCAGCGCCAACGCATGGAACTGGCCCATCAGCTCACCCAGGGTGGCGTAGACCTTCTGATGACGCTTGACGCTGTTGAGGCCGGCGAACTGCTCGCTGACCAGTACCGCCTTGAAGTGAGTTTCCAGGCCACGGCTGTGCATGTGGCTTTCATCCAGCACTTGCAGGTGCTCGGGCTGCAAGGCCCCGAGCGCCGTTTCGATACGTTGTTGCATGGTCATTGCAGGCTCCGCTTACTTCTTCTTCGCCGGAGCAGCCTTAGGCTCGAGCTCGGCGGTCATGTCGGCCAGCAGCTTGTTCACCACCGGTACCGCGCTTTCCAGCTTGGCCTGGGTCATCTGCGCCGATTGCTGAGTCAGCTGAGGCATTTTTTCCAGGACTTTCTTGCCCAGTGGCGACCGGTAGAACGCTACCAGCTCCTTGAGCTCGGACTCGCTGAAATTGCTGGTGTAGAGCTTGACCATGTCCGGCTTCAGCTTGTTCCAGCCAATGGCCTGGTCCAGGGCCGCGTTGGCCTTGGCCTGGTAGGTTTCCAGCAGGGCGCGTTTGGATTCCGGGGCTTTGGTCTGCTCAAAACGCTGGGCAAACATTTGCTGGACTTGCATGTACACCGGCGTACCGAGCTTGTCCGCATGGGCCAGGGTCAGGAAGGCCTCGGCACTGGCGTTGTGGCTGGCGGTATCGGCAAGAACCTGGCCGCTGGCACACACCAGAACAACCGCGGTACAGATGGCACGAAAACGGGTCATCGAGTTTCCTTTATCTAGCAAGCGAGGTAGAACCCCAAGGGCGCCCATTCTGCGCCTATTAATCCGCGTCCCTCAACCCCACCCCCTGGCGCCCCCTGGTTTTGCCCGGGCGGCGGACGGAAAACCCCTTCCACGGAACCCGAGCCGCAGATCAGGGCCTAAACTGGCCAGTCAGACTTGGAGGAATGCCACGATGAATCGAATCGAAACCGACAGCCTGGGCCAGGTTGAAGTCCCGGAACAAGCCTATTGGGGCGCACAGACCCAACGTTCGCTGGTCAATTTCGCCATCGGCAACGAGCGCATGCCTCTATCCGTGCTGCATGCCCTGGCCCTGATCAAGAAAGCCGCCGCCCGAGTCAACAATCGCAATGGCGACCTGCCCGCCGACATTGCCCGACTGATCGAACAGGCCGCCGACGAAGTACTGGCCGGCGAGCATGACGACCAGTTTCCCCTGGTGGTGTGGCAGACCGGCAGCGGCACCCAGAGCAACATGAACGTCAATGAGGTGCTGGCCGGCCGGGCCAACGAACTGGCGGGCAACCCACGCGGCGGCAAGTCCCCGGTACACCCCAACGATCACGTCAACCGCTCGCAAAGCTCCAACGACTGCTTCCCGACCGCCATGCACATCGCAGCAGCCCAGGCCGTGCAGTTCCAGTTGCTGCCAGCGATCAGCGAACTGTCCGGTGGCCTGGCCGAGCTGTCGGCCCGGCACATGAAGCTGGTGAAAACCGGCCGCACCCACATGATGGATGCCACCCCGATCACCTTTGGCCAGGAAATCTCTGCCTTTATCGCCCAACTCGGATACGCCGAACGAGCCATCCGCAGCGCCTTGCCTGCGGTGTGCGAGCTGGCCCAGGGCGGTACTGCCGTGGGCACCGGACTGAACTCGCCCCACGGTTTTGGTGAAGCCATCGCCGCCGAACTGGCCGCCCTTTCCGGCCTGCCCTTCGTCACCGCCCCCAACAAATTCGCCGCCCTGGCCGGCCACGAGCCGCTGACCACGCTGTCCGGCGCGCTGAAAACCCTCGCCGTGTGCCTGATGAAAATCGCCAACGACCTGCGCCTGCTGGGCTCTGGCCCGCGGGCGGGACTGGCGGAGGTCAAGCTGCCGGCCAACGAACCGGGCAGCTCGATCATGCCCGGCAAGGTCAACCCAACCCAATGCGAAGCCCTATCGATGCTGGCTTGCCAGGTGATGGGCAACGACGTGGCAATCGGCTTTGCCGCCAGCCAGGGCCATCTGCAACTGAACGTATTCAAGCCGGTGATCATTCACAACCTGCTGCAATCGATCCGCCTGCTGGCCGATGGCTGCAGCAACTTCCAGCAGCACTGCATCGCCGGTCTGGAGCCCGATCCCCAGCAGATGGCCGCACACCTGGAACGAGGCCTGATGCTGGTGACCGCGCTCAATACCCACATCGGCTACGACAAATCCGCCGAGATCGCCAAGAAGGCCTATGCCGAGAACCTGACCCTCAGGGAAGCGGCGTTGGCCTTGGGGTACCTGACGGATGAGCAGTTCGATGCCTGGGTGCGACCGGAAAACATGCTGGAGGCTGGTAAACAGGGTTAGCGCAGCGTCTTTTTCGCTGGCAAGCCAGCTCCTACCGCCACACTTCTGTAGGAGCTGGCTTGCCAGCGAAACTCACCCCGCAGCGATCCGCTGCCGTCGGGCGCGCAACCCCGCCATCAGCGACGGCCCCAACGCCGTCAAGGCCGACCCCAGTACCACCAGCAGCGCCCCGCCATAACCCAGGCCATTGATCTGTTCGGCGTGTACATACTCTGGCCAGAGCCAGGCCGCCCAGGCCACCGCGGCAAAGGTCACCAAGGGCGTGATCGCCAAGGTCGCACTGACCCGCGACGCCTCCCAATGGGCCAGGGCTTCGGCAAAGGCGCCATAGGCGATCAGGGTATTCAGGCAACAGGCCAACAACAGCCAGCCCTGCAACGGGCTCAGTTCCAAGGCTTCGAGCGGATGCGCCCAAGGCGTCAGAAGCAAGGCACAGAACAGGTAGATCACCATCATCACCTGCAAGGAATTCCACACGCTCAACAATTGCTTCTGGCCCAGGGCATAAAAAGTCCAGACCGCCGAAGCCGCGAGAATGGTCAGAACTCCGGCGGTGTAGTCACTCAGGGAGGTCAGCAGTTCGGTCAGGCGCTGATTGAAGAACAGCCCGAAACCGAGCAACAGCACCAGCAGTCCCAGGCCCTGCCCCAGACTGAAGCGCTCCTTGAACACAAAGACACTGGCGATCAGCAACAGGATCGGGCCCATCTGCACCACCAGTTGCGCCGTGCCCGGGCTCAGCAGGTTCAGGCCCATCAGGTACAACACATAGTTGCCCACCAGCCCCAAGACCGAAATCGGCACCAGCCACACACCCTTGGGACCGAGCGCGCGCCAGCGCGGCAAACGCCCCACCGCCGCCAGATAGAAAAACAGACAGCCGCCGGACACCAGCAGGCGAAACCAGGTCACGGTCACCGGGTCCATCACCAGCAGCACTTGCTTGAGCTTGATGGGCAGGATGCCCCACAACAACGCGGTCAATAAGGCGAGGAACAAGCCATAAACCCAACGACCGGACGAGACATGCATGCGAACCCCACAAAGCCTGACGAGCAAGGTCCACATTCTAGGCCCGGGCCAGGGGCCGACACAGAGACAGTTGGCAGCAAAGCGCAAACACGATTGTGCCGGTCGTAAACAGCACAAGCCGTCCCCCATAGGGGCCGGCTTGGTCGGTGATGCACTACAAAGCTAACGGACTGCCTCAAACAACCCGGTGGCGCCCATGCCGCCCCCCACGCACATGGTGACGATGCCATACCGCAGCTTGCGCCGCTGCAACTCACGCACCAGATGCCCCACCTGACGGGAACCGGTCATGCCAAACGGATGGCCAATGGCAATCGAGCCACCATTGACGTTGTACTTGGCGTTATCGATCTCCAGCCGGTCGCGGGCATACAGGCACTGGGACGCAAAGGCCTCATTGAGTTCCCACAGGTCGATGTCATCCACCCTCAGGCCCTTGGCCTTGAGCAGCTTGGGCACCGAGAACACCGGGCCGATACCCATTTCATCAGGCTCGCAGCCGGCCACGGTAAAGCCGCGGAAGAACGCCTTGGGCTTGAGTCCCAGGGCCAGGGCCCGCTCCAGGCTCATCACCAGGGTCATCGAGGCACCATCGGACAGCTGCGAAGAGTTGCCCGCGGTGACCGAACCATCCTCGGCAAACACCGGCTTGAGCGCCGCGAGATTCTCCAGAGTGGTGTCGGGGCGGTTGCAGTCGTCACGATCCACCACGCCGTCAACCATCTGCACCTGTCCGGTGTTCTTGTCCTCGACCTTGTACTTGACCGTCATCGGCACGATCTCGTCGCTGAACAGGCCATCAGCCTGGGCCTGGGCGGTACGTTGCTGGCTTTGCAGGGAGTAGAGGTCCTGGGCCTCGCGGCTGACGTTGTAGCGCCGGGCGACCACTTCGGCGGTCTGGCCCATGGGGAAGTAGATGCCCGGCACCTGCTCCTTGAGCAGCGGGTTGATCAGGTTGTCGGTATTGACGCTCTTCATGGTCAGGCTGATGGACTCGACGCCACCGGCAACGATGATGTCGCTGCAGCCGGAGGCGATCTGGTTGGCGGCGATGGCGATCGCCTGTAGGCCTGAAGAGCAGAACCGGTTGAGGGTCATGCCCGCGGTGCCAGTGCCCAGCGCCGAGAGCACGGCAACGTTGCGACCGATATTGAAACCCTGGGCGCCTTCATTGGAGCCGGCGCCGACGATGCAGTCCTCGACACTGGCCGGGTCGATGCCGTTGCGAGCGAGCAGCGCATTGACGCAGTGAGCGGCCATGTCATCCGGACGGGTCTGGTTGAACTTGCCGCGAAAGGACTTGGCCAGGCCAGTCCGTACGCTGTCGACGATCACCACTTCACGCATGACGCACCTCACTGTTGTTGGCGGCAGGAAAGAGCATCGAGCATAGATCCCCCTCCTCGCCCACCGCGACAATCATTCACTGGGCGTATGCGCGACCATCGGTCTACTTCTTGTCCTTCTTCTGTTTCTTGTCGTGCTTGTCGGAACGCTCGAACGCGGTCTCCAGGGCCCGGTTGATGGTGCGCAGGACCTTGACCCGTGCCCAGCGCTTGTCGTTGGCCTCCACCAGCGTCCAGGGCGCCACTTCGGTGCTGGTCCGGTCCACCATGTCGCCGACAGCGGCGCGATAGTCACCCCACTTGTCGCGGTTGCGCCAATCGTCCTCGGTGATCTTGAAGCGCTTGAAGGGAATCGCCTCCCGTGCCTGGAAGCGCTCCAGTTGGGTGTCCTTGTCGATGGCCAGCCAGAACTTCACCACGATCACCCGGGCATCGGCCAACTGCTCTTCGAAGTCGTTGATCTCGCTGTAGGCCCGCAGCCAGTCAGTGGGCTGACAGAAGCCCTCGACCCGCTCCACCAGCACCCGGCCGTACCAGGAACGGTCGAAGATGGTGAACTTGCCGCGCGCCGGAATATGCCGCCAGAAACGCCAGAGGTAAGGCTGCGCCCGCTCATCTTCAGTGGGCGCGGCAATCGGCACGATGCTGTACTGGCGCGGGTCGAGCGCCGCCGCGACGCGGCGAATGGCGCCGCCCTTGCCGGCCGCGTCGTTGCCTTCGAACACTGCCACCAGGGCATGCTTGCGCATGCGCTTGTCCCGCAGCAAACCGGCCAGACGCGCCTGCTCGGTAATCAACTGTTCCTCGTAGTCGTCCTTGTCCAGGTGCTGGGTCATGTCCAGGCTGTCCAGCAGACTCAGTTGATCCACCGCTGTCGGCAACGGCGCGGCATTGACCTGGGTCGACTTCAATGGCTGACGGCTCAAGGCATTCTGCAATCCTTCCAACAGAATCCGGCCCACAGTGAGGCTGCGGTAATGCGGATCGACGCCCTCGATCACATGCCAGGGCGCGTAGTCACGACTGGTGCGGCGCAACACCCGCTCGCCGTACTTGACGAACTTGTCGTAGGTTTGCGACTGCTGCCAGTCCAGCGGGCTGATGCGCCAGCTGTGCAACGGGTCATCCTGCAAGGACTTGAGGCGGTCCTTCATCTGTTTCTTGGACAGGTGAAACCAGAACTTGAAGATCAGCGCGCCTTCATCGCAGAGCATCTTTTCCAGGCGTTCGGCGCCATTGATTGCCTGGTCCAGGCGCGGGTCCTTGATCTCGCCATGCACCCGGCCCTGGAGCATCTGGCTGTACCAGTTGCCGAAAAACACCCCCATGCGCCCCTTGGCCGGAAGCATCCGCCAGTAACGCCAGGCCGGTGGCCGGGACAGTTCCTCGTCGGTCTGCTGGTCGAAGGTGCGCACCTCGATCAGCCGCGGGTCCATCCATTCGTTGAGCAGCTTGACCGTCTCGCCCTTGCCCGCGCCCTCGACACCATTGATCAGCACTATCACTGGAAACTTGGCCTTCTGGCGTAGCTCGAACTGGGCTTCGAGCAAGGCCTCGCGCAGGGCCGGCACCTCGGCATCGTAGGTTTCTTTGTCGATGGCGTGACCGATTTCAGCGGATTCGAACATGGGTGGCTCCCTTCCAAGAATTGTCCAAGACTAGCGGATGGACCTCGGCCAAGGAAAACAAATCCCTGAACCCGCCGCGGCTTGCCGTGGATCAGGCACAGGGTCGGTGATCGGCTAGAATGGCCGCCTTGCGCCAAACGAGCCGAACATGACACCTGAACTGCCCCACGCCCAGCTCGACTGGGACGACCAAGGACGCCCGCGCTCGCGGGTCTTCGATGATGTGTACTTCTCCAGCGACTCGGGCCTGGATGAAACCCGCCATGTGTTCATCGAACAGAATCGCCTGCGGGAGCGCTTCGCCGCGCTCGAGGCAGGCGAACAATTTGTCATCGGTGAAACCGGCTTCGGCACCGGGCTGAATTTTCTCTGCGCCTGGCAGTTGTTCCAGGAGCAGGCGCCGGCCACTGCCCGGCTGCATTTCGTCAGCGTGGAAAAGTACCCCCTGAGTCCGGCCGACCTGCAACGGGCCCTGGCCCTGTGGCCGGAACTGGCGGACCTGAGCCAGCAGCTGCTCAAGCACTACGTCGCCGTGCACGCTGGCTTCCAGCGCATCGTGCTGGACGATGGCCGGGTCACCCTGACCCTGCTAATCGGCGACGCCCTG
Source organism: Pseudomonas sp. B21-059 (assembly GCF_026016285.1). Taxonomy (NCBI): domain Bacteria; kingdom Pseudomonadati; phylum Pseudomonadota; class Gammaproteobacteria; order Pseudomonadales; family Pseudomonadaceae; genus Pseudomonas; species Pseudomonas sp. B21-059. The sequence goes on from NZ_CP087201.1 coordinate 4,885,675, forward strand.
GAGCAGTTGCCGCAACTGGACGCGCAGATCGACGCCTGGTTTCTCGACGGCTTCGCCCCGGCAAAGAACCCCGACATGTGGACCCCGGAACTGTTCGCCGAACTGGCGCGCCTGGCGGCGCCGGGCTCCACCCTCAGCACCTTCACCAGCACCGGCTGGGTACGTCGCCTATTGAGCGCGGCGGGCTTCAAGATGAAGCGCACTCCGGGCATCGGTCGCAAATGGGAAGTGCTGCGCGGCGACTTCCTCGGCTGGCCGGAAGACACGCCGCCGCCAGCCCGAGCCAAGCCTTGGTTCGCCCGCCCGCCGGTCCAGGCCAAAACCGCGCTGGTGATCGGCGGCGGGCTGGCCGGTTGCGCCAGCGCCGCCAGCCTCGCTGCCCGCGGCTGGCAGGTGCAATTACTGGAACGCCATGAACAGCTGGCCCAGGAAGCCTCGGGCAATCCGCAAGGGGTGCTTTACCTCAAGCTTTCAGCCCACGGCACGGCACTGTCGCAGATGATCCTCAGTGGCTTCGGCTACACCCGACGCCAACTGGAACACCTGCAACGCGGCCAGGACTGGGACGCGTGCGGGGTGCTGCAACTGGCGTTCAATCCCAAGGAGGCCGAACGCCAGGCGCAGTTGGCCGCGGCCTTCCCCACCGACCTGCTGCGGCTGCTGGATCAGCCAGAGGCCCAGGCCCTGGCCGGCATCGGCCTGGACCACGGCGGCCTGTTCTATCCCGAAGGTGGCTGGGTGCACCCGCCGGCCCTGTGCCAGTGGCAGGCCAAGCATCCGCAGATCCGGGTCCTGACTCATCAGGACGTGCTGGAGTTACGCCGGGTCGACCAGCAATGGCAAGCCTGGGACGGCGAACGGATGCTGGCCAGTGCGGCGGTGGTGATCCTTGCCGGTGCCGCCGAAATCAAACGCTTCCCGGCCAGCGCCGAATTGCCCCTCAAACGTATTCGCGGGCAGATCACCCGCCTGCCACAGACCGCGCACAGCCAGAGCCTGGCCACCGTGGTCTGCGCCGAGGGTTACGTCGCTCCGCCGCGACTGGGCGAGCACACCCTGGGCGCCAGCTTCGACTTCAAGAGCCAGGACCTGACGCCGACCACTGCCGAACATGCCGGTAACCTTGCGATGCTGCGGGAAATTTCCAGCGACCTGCTGCAACGCCTGAACGCCGAACAGTTGCCCCTGGACCGCCTGCAAGGCCGCGCAGCCTTCCGCTGTACCAGCCCGGACTACCTGCCCATCGTCGGTCCTCTGGCGGACCCGGAAGCGTTCGCCGACACCTACGCCGCCCTGGGCAAGGATGCGCGCCAGGTGCCGGACCTGCCCTGCCCCTGGCTCGACGGCCTGTACATCAACAGCGGTCATGGTTCTCGCGGGCTGATCACCGCGCCGCTGTCCGGCGAACTGCTGGCCGCCTGGCTGGAAAACGAGCCGCTGCCACTGCCCAGGAGCGTGGCCGAGGCCTGCCATCCCAATCGCTTCGCCCTGCGTCGCCTGATTCGCGGCCAGGCCTGAAGCAGAGCGGCGGCGCTGATTTTTCAGCGCCGCCCATGACCGCTAGCCAGCACGACCGACTCCATCCAACAGCCCGCCCCCGCTCAACTGCTTATAACCGATCGATCTAAAACTCCCGAGTTATGCACAGGTCAGTTTCCAGGTAGCCGCCCTTTTGGCGACTGCGGATTGACTCTCCCCAACGGAAAAACCGGTAAGGACTTATGTGCGGATTAGCTGGCGAATTACGCTTTGATCATCAACCTGCCGACCTGGCAGCGGTTGAACGAATCACTCACCACCTGGCCCCCCGTGGCCCCGACGCCTGGGGCTTTTACAGCCAGGGCCCGATCGCCCTCGGCCATCGGCGGCTGAAAATCATGGACCTGTCGGACGGCTCGGCGCAGCCCATGATCGACAACCAGCTGGGGCTGTCCCTGGCCTTCAACGGCGCGATCTACAACTTCCCCGAATTGCGCGCCGAACTGGAAGCCCAGGGCTACGCCTTCCATTCCGGCGGTGACACCGAAGTGCTGCTCAAGGGCTACCACGCCTGGGGCGCCGACCTGCTGCCCAAGCTCAACGGCATGTTCGCCTTCGCTATCTGGGAGCGTGATGCCCAGCGCCTGTTCATCGCCCGCGACCGCCTCGGGGTCAAGCCTTTGTACCTGTCGCGCAGCGGCCAGCGGCTGCGCTTCGCCTCGGCCCTGCCGGCCTTGCTCAAGGGCGGCGATATCAAGCCGATCCTCGACCCGGTGGCGCTCAACCACTACCTGAACTTCCACGCTGTGGTCCCGGCGCCGCGCACCTTGCTGGCGGGCATCGAAAAACTGCCACCGGCCACCTGGATGCGCATCGAGGCCGACGGCCGCAGCGAACAGCAGACCTGGTGGTCCCTGCCCTACGGCCCCCGTGCCGACGAGTGCAACCTGACCCTGGAAGACTGGCGCGACCGGGTACTGGACAGCACCCGTGATGCCGTGGCCATTCGGCAACGGGCGGCGGTGGACGTCGGTGTGCTGCTCTCTGGCGGTGTCGATTCCAGCCTGCTGGTAGGCCTGCTGCGGGAGGTAGGGGTGGACGATCTCTCGACCTTCTCCATCGGTTTCCAGGATGCCGGCGGCGAACGGGGCGACGAGTTCCAGTACTCGGACCTGATTGCCAAACACTACGGCACCCGACATCACCAATTGCGCATCGACGAGCACGAAATCATCGAGCAACTGCCCGCGGCTTTCCGTGCCATGAGCGAGCCGATGGTCAGCCACGATTGCATCGCCTTCTATTTGTTGTCCCGAGAAGTGGCCAAGCACTGCAAGGTGGTGCAAAGCGGCCAAGGCGCCGACGAACTGTTCGCCGGCTACCACTGGTACCCACAAGTGGACGGCGCCAGCGACCCGTATGCCGCCTACCGCGCGGCCTTCTTCGACCGCAGCTACGACGACTACGCGGCCACCGTGCAGCCGCAATGGCTGACCGCACACGACGCCGCCGGTGAATTCGTCCGCGAGCATTTCGCCCAGCCTGGCGCCGATGCGCCTGTGGATAAGGCCCTGCGCCTGGACAGCACAGTGATGCTGGTGGATGACCCGGTAAAACGGGTGGACAACATGACCATGGCCTGGGGCCTGGAGGCACGGACGCCGTTCCTCGACTACCGCCTGGTGGAGCTGTCGGCCCGGGTGCCGGCGCGTTTCAAGCTGCCGGACGGCGGCAAGCAGGTGCTCAAGGAAGCGGCGCGGCGGGTGATCCCCAGCGAGGTGATCGACCGCAAGAAAGGCTACTTCCCGGTGCCGGGCCTCAAGCACCTGCAGGGCGACACCCTGAACTGGGTGCGTGAACTGCTGCTGGACCCGAGCCAGGATCGCGGCCTGTTCAACCCGGCCATGCTTGATCGCCTGCTGACCGATCCCCAGGGCCAACTGACGCCCCTGCGCGGCTCCAAGCTGTGGCAACTGGCGGCCTTGAACCTGTGGCTCAGCGAACAAGGAATCTGATCGATGAAAGCTCACGCCACGGCATACAGCCAACGCCTGCTGCGCGGCCAGGCGCCGTCCTATGAACGTCTGCAAGCGCGCTTTGCCGAAGACGGCAGCGAACCCGGCAATGAACCCATCGCCGTGCATTGCGGCTGGGGCCGACTGCTGATCGGCCATACCTTTCCCAACCCCACCCGCCTCGCCGAGGAGTTGCTCAACGAGCGTCCCGGCGAGCGCGACATCGCTCTGTATGTGGCGGCGCCGCAACAGGTGCTCGGGCTGGAACCGGCGCAACTGTTCCTTGACCCTTCCGACACCCTGCGTCTGTGGTTCAGCGACTATCGCCAGGCCACCCGGGTGTTTCGCGGCTTCCGTATCCGTCGGGCCCAGAGCGAATCGGACTGGCAGGCCATCAATCAGTTGTATCAGGCCCGGGCGATGCTGCCCATTGATCCGAAGCTGCTGACTCCGCGCCATCAGGGCGGTCCGGTGTACTGGCTGGCCGAGGACGAAGACAGCGGCGCGGTGATCGGTAGCGTCATGGGCCTGAACCACCACAAGGCCTACCAGGACCCGGAACACGGCAGCAGCCTCTGGTGCCTGGCGGTGGACCCCGATTGCAGCCGTCCGGGTGTGGGCGAAGTGCTGGTGCGGCACCTGATCGAACACTTCATGAGCCGCGGCCTGAGCTACCTCGACCTGTCGGTGCTGCACGACAACCGCCAGGCCAAGAACCTCTACGCCAAGCTGGGCTTTCGCACCCTGTCGACCTTCGCCATCAAGCGCAAGAACGGCATCAACCAGCCGCTGTTCCTCGGCCCCGGCCCCCAGGCGGACTTCAATCCTTATGCGCGGATCATCGTCGAGGAGGCCCATCGCCGCGGCATCGATGTGCAAGTGGACGACGCCGACGCCGGGCTGTTCACCCTCAGCCACGGCGGCCGCCGGGTACGTTGCCGGGAATCCCTGAGCGACCTGACCAGCGCCATCAGCATGAGCCTGTGCCAGGACAAGAGCCTGACCCACAAGGTGCTCAAGGGTGCCGGTCTGAACCTGCCCGCTCAGCAATTGGCGGGCAACGCCGACGACAACCTGGAGTTTCTCGACGAGCACCAGCGGGTGGTGGTCAAGCCGTTGGACGGAGAACAGGGCCAAGGCGTAGCCGTGGACCTGAGCACGATTGAAGAGGTGCAGTGCGCCATCGACCAGGCCCGCCGCTTTGACAGCCGAGTGTTGCTGGAAAGCTTCCACGAAGGGCTGGACCTGCGCATCCTGGTGATCGGCTTTGAAGTGGTGGCCGCAGCCATCCGCCGTCCCGCCGAGATCATCGGCGACGGTCGGCATTCCATTGGCGCCTTGATCGAGGCCCGCAGCCGCCGACGCCAGGCGGCCACCGGCGGCGAAAGCAAGATCCCCCTGGACGCGGAAACCCAACGCACCCTGCATGCCGCCGGTTACGACTACAACAGCGTGCTGCCGGCCGGCGAGCGGCTGTTCGTCCGGCGTACCGCCAACCTGCACACCGGCGGCACCCTGGAAGACGTCACCGGCCTTCTCCATCCGACCCTGGCCGACGCCGCCATCCGCGCGGCCCGGGCCCTGGACATTCCGGTGGTCGGCCTTGACCTGATCGTGCCGGCAGCAGACCAGCCGGACTACGTGTTCATCGAAGCCAACGAGCGCGCCGGGTTGGCCAACCACGAACCGCAGCCCACCGCCGAGCGTTTTATCGATCTGCTGTTTCCCCACAGCCAACCGGCGCTTTGATTCTTCGCCGGCCAGCCGGCTCCTGCCCTCATTCGTAGGAGCTGGCTCGCCAGCGAAGGCGCCACCAGGCTCTCCATCCATGCCCTCATCGAAACCATCGATGGCCTTTTTTCATCAGGAGTTTCCATGACCCGCCCGATTCCCCAACCGGACCTCGCCTACCTGCAGAAAGTCCTCCTGGAAATGCTCGCCATTCCCAGCCCCACCGGCTTTACCGACACCATCGTGCGCTACGTCGCTGAACGCCTGGAAGAACTGGGCATCCCCTTCGAGCTGACCCGACGCGGCACCATCCGCGCCACCCTCAAGGGCCAGAAGAACAGCCCTGACCGGGCCGTCTCGGCGCACCTGGACACCATCGGCGCCAGCGTCCGTGCAGTGAAGGACAACGGCCGCCTGACCCTGGCCCCGGTGGGCTGCTGGTCCAGCCGCTTTGCCGAGGGCAGCCGGGTCAGCCTGTTCACCGACAACGGCGTACTGCGCGGCAGCGTGCTGCCGCTGATGGCCTCCGGCCACGCCTTTAACACCGCGGTGGACGAGTTGCCCATCAGTTGGGACCACATCGAACTGCGCCTGGACGCCTACTGCACCACCCGCGCCGACTGCGAATCCTTAGGCATAGGCGTGGGCGACTTTGTCGCCTTCGACCCGTTGCCGGAGTTCACCGAAAGCGGCCACATCAGCGCCCGGCACCTGGATGACAAGGCCGGCGTCGCCGCCTTGCTGGCGGCGCTCAAGGCCATTGTCGACAGCGGTGAAAGCTTGATGATCGACTGCCACCCGCTGTTCACCATCACCGAGGAAACCGGCAGCGGTGCGGCGGCGGCCCTGCCCTGGGATGTCAGTGAATTCGTCGGCATCGACATTGCTCCGGTCGCACCGGGCCAGCACTCCAGCGAGCATGCGGTGAGCGTGGCCATGCAGGACTCCGGCGGCCCTTACGACTATCACCTGTCCCGGCACCTACTGCGTCTGGCCGCCGAGCACGAACTGCCGGTGCGCCGCGACCTGTTCCGCTACTACTTCAGCGACGCCCACTCGGCAGTCACCGCCGGCCATGACATCCGCACCGCCTTGCTGGCCTTTGGTTGCGACGCCACCCACGGCTACGAGCGCACCCATATCGACAGTCTGGCGGCACTCAGCCGCTTGCTCAGCGCCTATATCCTCAGCCCGCCGGTGTTCGCCAGCGATGCACAGCCGGCCCAGGGCTCCCTGGACCGCTTCAGTCATCAGCTGGAACACGACACACAGATGGAGAGCGACACTCGGGTGCCCTCGGTGGACAGCTTGGTGGGCAACAAGTCCTGAACCGCGACCCGGGGTTTGTGCGCGCTACAACTGGCGGCACGCCCCCGGGCGCAGTAGCATCCGGGATTGTTTTTCGGAGGCCCCCATGCTGATTCCCCACGACCAACTTGAAGTCGACACCCTGACCCGTCTGATCGAAGACTTCGTCACCCGCGAGGGCACCGACAACGGCGATGAGACGCCTCTGGAAACCCGCGTGCTGCGGGTTCGTCAGGCCCTGAGCAAGGGCCAGGCGGTGATCGTTTTCGATCCGGACAGCGAACAGTGCCAGTTGATGCTCAAGCACGACGTGCCCAAAGAGCTGTTCGACTGATGCCTGGACCGGCCCAAACCTTTGGGCCGGGATGCTCAACCGTTGGAAAAGCGCGGGCCGAACAGAATCACACTGGCCCCGATCACACACAGTGCCAGCCCCAGCCAGTCCGAGCCCAGGGGCCGCACCCGCTCCACCACCGCCAGCCAGCCAATGGACGCAACAATATAGATGCCACCGTAGGCGGCGTAGGCGCGCCCGGCATAAGTGGCTTCGACTTTGGTCAGCAACAGGGCGAACAGGGTCAGGCTGATCAGGGCGGGAATCACCCACAAGGCGCTCTTGCCCTGGCGCAGCCACATCCAGAAGGCATAGCAGCCGGCGATTTCAAACAGCGCGGCGAGGAAGAACCACAGGTAATTGAGCATGCAAGGTCTCGTCAGGATTGCCAGGTGCCGGCAACCCTAACGAGGCCATGGCGGTGGAGCAAGCTCAGTGGGCCCCTTGTTTGGCCTTGGCGCGCATCTTGTCCGCCATCAGGGTCATTTCGTCGTACAGCGCCTGAGGGTTTTTCTGCTTCAGGGCCCAGGCCATGCGCCCCTGCTCGTGGGGCAGGATCATGAACTGGCCGGCGTTGACCTGGGTGTGGATGTAATCAGCAATCTGGGCGGCGGTAATCGGCGAGCTTTCCAGCAATTTGCCCACCTGGGCCTTCATCGCCGGGGTCGGACCACGGAAGGAGTCCAGCAGGTTGGTCTGAAAGAATGACGGGCAGACCACGTGCACGCCGATTTCCTGCTGCGCCAGCTCGACCAGCAGGCTCTCGGACAGCGCCACCACTCCGGCCTTGGCCACGTTGTAGTTGCTCATGGCCGGGCCCTGCATCAAGGCGGCCATGGAGGCGATGTTGATGATCTTGCCCTTGCTCTGTTCCAGCAGCGGCAGAAAGGCCTTGCAGCCCTTGACCACGCCCATCAGGTTGATCGCGATCTGCCAGTCCCAATCCTCCAGGGACAGCTCGCTGAAGAACCCGCCGGACGCCACGCCAGCGTTGTTGACGATGATGTCGATGCCGCCGAACTTCACTTCGCAAGCCTGGGCGAAGGCGGTCAACTGGCTGTAATCACGCACATCGCAACGCTGCACGAAACCGTCGCCACCGGCGGCGCGTACCAGCTTCAGGGTTTCCTGCAGGCCCGCCTCGCTGACATCGGACAAGGCCAGCCGCCAGCCATCGCGGGCCCAGCGCAAAGCGATTTCGCGACCCAGGCCGGAGCCGGCGCCAGTGATCATCATGCGATTTTGCATAAGAGTTGCCTTGTTGTTCCGGGGAAGATGGGCCGCAGTGTAGCGAAGGCCCCTGCGCCACCCACGCACCATCAGGGTGCTGAATGCCCCGGGCAAACCGCTGGCCGGGTGAACGCTGGCGCGCCAGCGCAGCGCAACCCGTGACAGACGTAAAGGAAATAACCCAAGTAGCGCATTGCATTAAAAAGTTTGGAATTTTCTCGATAGGCGCAGAGTCGGATTTATTAAGCGCCTGGCTTTATTCATGAAGCCAAGTTGTCTTTGAACAACCGCGTTGTTCAACACTCTTCAATTTAAGGAAACCACCATGGGCACCATTCTGATCGTTATTCTGATTTTGCTGCTGATTGGCGGCCTGCCGGTATTCCCCCACTCCAGAAGTTGGGGTTATGGCCCTTCGGGAATCATCGGTGTCGTGCTGGTGGTGCTCTTGGTGTTACTGCTGCTGGGCAGGATTTGAATCAGCCAAGAGTTAAATCGTGTGCCAAACAGCGCCCTGCCTGAGAGGGCGCTTGCACAGTTCACATGCAAATAGAAAGCGCCTATCTATTCATACATGAAGGTGACCGTGGCGTTGATTGCTACATAACCAGCAGTCGGCGTAACGTAATTTACATAAAAGGCGGTGAACGGGATGCTCAGGGCTTCATCATCAACACTGGTTGGCGTGGTCTTGAACTCTGTCCGGGTCGCGAGCTTTTGTATGAGCTTGCTGCTCGCATCGCCTTGGGCAAGGACCACCCCCACGCCCCTGGCCATGCCTGGCCCCTCGCTATTCCTCAGAATGCTCCCGATGCTGATGGCGTCCATGCGATAGGCCACCTTCACGCCTTTGTCACACTTGAGATCGATCGAGAACGTCGTCTGGCCTACCGGGCCTTGAATGGACAAGAGTTTACTCAGCGGGACGGTAGGCAAAGTGACCGTTTGCACCGGGCGGGCGACCGCACAGCCACTGCGTTGAGCGTTGTACGTCACGCCATTGAATAAAATCTCATTGCTCAATTGGTTGTGGTAATAATTCCTGATCTTGTGATCGAGGAACTTCCCCGAGCTGATGGGGCCAGTCTTTACCAGTTCCAACTTGAACTTGTGCGGTGGTGAATAGGTACCGGGGTTTAGTCGACGCTCAAACCTGGGCCACTCCATGTACACATCACCCTCGTGGTACCAGAGAATCCGCATGCCAATACCCGGTACTCCGGTCTCATAGACATGCTCGTAGGCGGTCTTGGTCGCCCCCCCGACAAAGCCATAGTCAAACCAAAGCCCATTGCCACTACAGGTCATGGTTGTTATGCCCTGGTTTATTTCCTTCACCAGAATAGTGCTGCCCACCGGAATGTCACGAGGAGGCTTGAGCATGGCGAAGTCGGCACTGGTGAAGTGTGTCGACAGTGGATTTCCGGTGCATGTGTTGGCCCACACCTGATTGCCGTGCAGAGCCGTCAACAGAAACCACGCGACCAAGGACCATCGGTTGTTTAGCAGGACGTTGATGTTCATCCATTACCTACCTGTTTGAGATTCGGCTGCCCGTATGGCAGGGCAACTCCAATTGCTGGTAGTACTCGTCGTTCTGGGAGGGATCGCTGGGCATGCGATACGACGCGAGGCAGCTCTGCCCTGCTCCCCACTGAATCAACAACTGGCCCTGACCTTCCAGCCCGCGGACAAAGGCTCGGCCGCCCTGCCCGACCTGAGTCAACACTTCACCCGCAGGCCCCAGGACTTGCGCCCCCAGGGGGATCATCTCGCCATCGTCGCGCACCAGTTTGAGCAGCATCGCCCGCCCCACCACGGTCGGATAACGCAACATGACCACAGCGCCCGCGCGCGGAGCGACCTGCTGCGAGGTCATCTCCAGCTCGACATCCCGGGACGTGCCTTTGGGGTCCAGGGCCATGTCGTTGCGTCGATAAGGCGTCAACCCCGTCACCACCGCATAGCCGTTATCAGCGATTCGAGTAGTCGCGTTACTGAGCACCTGAGCCCCCTTGGCCCCGGCGGCTTCGAGCACGGCCATGGTTTCGCCCTGACCCGAAGTTGCGTTAATACCTCCCGGGTGCGCGACCAGAGTGCCTTGCATGGCAAAGTTGGCTTGCTGATAGTTCTCTCCGCGGCTGGCGCCCAGGCTGTAATTGGCATGGGCCGCGTCATAACGCAGGTTTGCGCCATAGTTGCTGGTGCCCTGCCCCTCATAACGGTCACGTGAACCGTAGAGGCTGTAACCGACCTGGCCGCTGTCGCCGAGATTGCCACTCAAGGAGGTATTGACGCCGTGGTTGCCCCTGCCGTCGTAACTGATGGACGAGTTCAGATAGGGTGAATACCGGCTGCGCCCCAGGGGCAAGCTGATACTCAGCAGATACTGATTGTCCATGTTGCCGCCACCGCTGCGGGTGCGACTGGCGCTGAAACTGAAGCTCCCCCAGTTGAAGCTGTTGGAGTAACCCACCTGATAGCTCAGATCCCGTCCCTGATCGCGATTCCAGTAGTTTTGCGCCAAACCGGAAAAGTTCAGTTGCCCCAGGCGTTCGCCTATCGGCTGGCTCAGGCTCAACTGCAGCCGACTGCGTTGCTTGAACGACAGGTTTTGCGACGGGCTGTCCTGCAAGCGAGCGTAATCGTCGAAGTTCAGATAGCCCTCACTGGAAAAACGGTAGGCCGCCACGCTGAAGTTAGTGGAGGTGGTTTCAATCAATTTGTTGTAGGACAAGCGCAGGCTGCGGCCGCTCAGTTGCGCGCGGCCACCTGCAGGCGCATCGCTCAAGCCTGAAGCCTGGGAATGGGTCAGGTCCATCGCCACCGCTCCCAAAGCAGTGCTCAAGGCCGCCCCTCCCTGCCAGGCTTGATAGTCCTGAGCCAGGAGACTGCCGCCATAAGCGGTCCACAGGTTGGACAAGCCGTGCTGATAGGTTCCCTGGACAAAACCGGGCAGCCTATCAAGGCTGTCATCGCGGTAGCGTCCGGCGCTCAAGCTGAAGCGCGAGCTGCCGGGACGCAGCAGCTGGGCCATCGAGGCATAAGGCACCACAAAACTTCTGGTCCGCCCATCTGCCTCGGTGATGGTGACATTGAGGTCACCGGCGTAACCGGCGCTGTTCAGATCGTCAATGGCAAATGGCCCGGGAGACACCGTGGTTTCATACAACAGATTCTGCCCCTGGCGCACGCTGACCTTGGCGGTGGTATCGGCGACGCCACGCACCACAGGCGCAAACCCGCGCATCGAATCAGGCAACATGCGCTCATCGCTGCTCAGTTGTATGCCGGTAAAGGAAAAACTGTCGAACAGATTGCCGGGGGTATAGAACTCCCCCAGGGTCAACTGGGCCTGGGCCGCAGTGATATCGCGCTGCACATAGCTACTCAAGGCGTTGTACTGACTGCTCCGACCGGAACTTGCCTGGCCATCGTAGCGATAGGAGCCATTGTGTCGCAGGCGCCACTGGCCGAGGTTCAGCCCCGTGTTCAGGCCGCTATAGAACTGACGACTGCGTTGTCCGTTGCTACGGTTCTCGGACAGGTTGTTGCTATAGCCGAGAAAGCCTGCATTGACCCCCGCATCCCACTCTTTGGGAGACACATAACCGCGCTTGGTCCGGCTCAGGTACAGCTGAGGAATGGAAAGATCGGCACGCAAGTCGGCCATGTCCACTTCCAGACGCCCCTGAGGCACGATTTCATCGGGCCCCAGGCACTCGGCCGCCCGAGCCAGGGCGGCCTGATCCTCGGGCAGTCGGGTGAAATCAACGCCAAGCTGCTCCAGCAAAGCCGGTGGCAGACAAGGCTCGACCTTAGAGCCATCGGCCGAGGTCCTGAGGAGGATTTCTTCAGTCCCAACGCGGTTCTGGTTGAGATACAGGTCAAGGCGATAGGTACCAGGCGTCAGCGGATTGCCTTGTTCATAGATGGACAGGTCAAGCGTTTCTCCACGGCTGTTGCCAAAAAATGCCGGATTGAAACGAATAGGCTCGTCAGCCGCGCTGATGTCAATGACCATCCATGATCCGATCAGCATCATGCTTCCCAGAATAAAACCATCACGCACAACCAAACACTTTCTAGAGCAAGCAAGTACGCAAATCACAACTAACAAAAAAACTTTTGACAAAGCACTCATCTAACCTGCCCGAACAGCCAGTACGATAGGTCAATGACGAAAATACCGAGGCAAATGCCTCAGCACGAAAATTAAGCAAGGGATAAAACCAAGAACTTTTCTGGAGTACTTTATTATTGCAGCTTGGCCTCAACGCGCATATTTGCTCCAAAATCGTTGATCCATTCGTACATCACACCCACGTCGAAATCCGAGGTGTTTGGTGATTGTTCAAAAACAAAATCAGCAGAAGATTTTGGCGCAACCATATGACTTTTCACTGTTAGAACACGACCATTTTTAAGCTTTAACTCAACCGAGTTAAAAGACACATGAAAGGCTCCATCATTGTGCACCTGCAAGACAGTGTTCTTACCAGATCTGGATAAATTCCAGCGCAGTTTCTCCGCGCTTTCAGTGGCGCTTCCCGGAAGATTCGCAGGACGGAAAAACAGCTTCAGACGCGTACGAAACGCCAGTTGCATGTGATTGCCGACCTGCGCACTCGCCAGTGGTGGCACATCCAACACATTGAGCCAGAACACCGACTCACGATCCTTGGGCAAATTAGTTGACGGTACGAAGGCAATCCGCAGCGACTGCCCCTTATCGGGATCAATCCGCACCATCGGCGGCATTACTATGAAAGGTGTATCGACCTCATCCGGTTTGGCATCGACGCGGCCATCGTCGATCCAGGTCTGCACCAAAGCTGCTTGTTGCCCCTTATTGCTCAGCCTGAGAGAAACCTCACGCTCCTTGGCTGGATAAACAATTCGCGTGGCATCAACCACCACGCTGGCCTGGACGAATAGAGAGCACAACAAAATGGCGATACCGGTAATCAGACGTGAAACGAAACAACAAAACATGGGCTCTATCGCTCACAGGATTAAGCCTTGAAGCTCGGGCTTCAAGGCTTTGATTTCACTCGTAAACAAGGTCAAAGGTTAGTTCGGCTTTAACATCACCTGCTGTCACCGGGACATCACCTGCCAAGTACCGAGCAGCTAATACGAATTGCGCAGCAGTTTCATTTACAGACACAGGCTCAAAAGAGGGGTTAGTAGCAGGCCAGGTCAATAGATCAATAGGATTACTTTGATGATCAAGCAGTTGAATCATAGCCGTGGAACCACCGGGAACACTATTTTTAAGGGCGCCTGTTATATGGTGCACTTGGGAAAAATCAGGACTAAGCATTCCTTTCAACTTAGTGCCATCACACCCCGACACGTTAATAAGAATAACTTTTTCACCTGCGTAACTACCAGGTTCTTTAAGAGCCTCGGTACTAACGGGATTCATTGCAACTTCATTAAGCCCGTCCACTTGACATGTTGTGGGTACGACCTTCCCCTCAAACTTCAACAGCACATCATATGCAAAAGCACTGTTTGCCGCGAAGAATAGAGCTGATACAACACCCGCCGCCAAACGAAACTTTTTCATTTAACTCTCCCTTTAACCATCATCATGGCGTACTACCCATAACATCATTTAATAATCAATGCTGCGTGCCAGATCTGGAGTGCTGTACGTATCCGTCCGGGCCGAAGCGGATGCGATCATCACCGTTTGTTGTATTGGCTAACATCAGATGAATCCTAAAACCCGAGAAAGCTCCCATTACCAGGCAAGAAACAGACTATTCGCCAAGCAACTTTTCCTAAGAAAACCAGGAAATACCTCAAGAAGGCGCAATGGATTGACCTATCGACAGGCAAAAAAAAACACCCCATCAGGGGTGTTTTCCTTATGACTCAGATCCTGCCAGCCCTCTGCAAGGGGCCGGCAAGTGCAGCTGTCAATCCGGCTTGCCGTTGACCACGCCGGCCGTGTTGTCGATCAGACTCTTGGTCGCAGTCTGCAGGAACGACTCCAGCTTCTGTTTGAGTTGCGCCTCATCGGCGGCTCCGGAAATCAGCTCGCCGCCAGGGGTTGCACCCAGTTCGTACTTGTACAGTCTGGGCGGCATTTCCTTGGGCAACACCAGCACCCGATCCGCCGTCAGCAGCGCCACGGTCTGATCGCTGCCCGACGGTTTGACCACGCCAAAACCCTTGTCGCCTTCGGGCAGGTTGAGCAGGTCACGCCCCCAGCACTGGTGCAACACATCACCACCGAGGCGGCCCATGATGGTGGGCACGATATCGATCTGCGTGCCCACGGTGTGGTCGCGCTGGCCGAACTTCTCCTGGATACCGGGTGCAATCATCAGCATCGGCACGTTGAAACGACCCAGGTCCATTTCGGTGATCTGTTGCTCGTTGCCGAAACCGTGATCGCCGACCACGACGAACAGCGTCTCCTTGAAGTACGGCTCCTTGCTCGCCTTCTCGAAGAACTGGCCCAACGCCCAGTCGGAGTAGCGCATGGCGGTCAGGTGCTCATTGAGGCTACCGCGGTCGGTGACCTTCTCCACTGGCAATGGCGTCGGCAATGCGTACGGGGTGTGGTTGGACAGGGTCTGCAGCAGGGCGTAGAACGGCCCCTTGCCTTCACGGGCCTTCAACTCTTCCAGGCCACGGTTGAACATGTCCTGGTCGGACACACCCCAGGTCGGGTCGGAGAACACCGGATTGACGAAGTCATTGCGACCAATGAAGTTGGTCATGCCCTGGTTGCTGAAGAACCCCGACTGGTTGTCCCAGGCAAAATCACCGTTGTAGACATACACATCGTCATACTGGCGGGCGCTCAGCAACTGCGGCAGGCCAGACAGTTTGTGGCTGCCTTCCGGGGTCTGCATCAGGTATTCAAAGCCTGGCAGGTTGGGGAAGCAGGCCATGGTGGCGAACATGCCCTGGTGGGTATGGGTGCCATTGGAGAAGAAGCGGTCGAACAGCAGGCCTTGTTTCGACAGTTTGTCGAAGTAGGGAGTGATCTCCCCAGGACGTCCCAGCGCGCCCACCGAATGCCCGGCGAAGCTTTCCATCAGGATCACCACGACGTTCTTGATCGGCAGGGTCTTGTCCGCATCCGGCGTGTAATTACGGCGCACGGCGGCGATGTCCGCATCCACCAGTTTGTCGTTCGGCACCAGCAGCATGTCGCGTACGGTCTGTTGAGCCAACGGCTGAGGCAAGCTCGCCTTCCAGATATTGGTGCGGTCTTCGGAGAAGCGATCCTTGGCTGCCGCCATCAACTGCAGGGTGCCGTTGAGGCCCAGCTGGTTGGCGAAGTTCGATTCGGTGGTGTAGACATCCCCCCAACGCATCGGCGGACCCTGGCGCAGGGTGCCACGAGCCGCCACCACACAGATCAGCAGGCAGACCACGAATACCGCAATACGTGCATACCAGGGCGCAACCTGGCGTGCGCCGACATTGCCACCGCTGAACGGACCGCGAGGCCGAGTGGCACGGTCGGCCCACTTGAACGCCAGGCTGAGGATCCAGGCTCCCACGACCCAGGCCAGCAGGTAGCGAACCACAGGGAAACCGTACCAGAGCATGCTCATCACGGTTTTCGGGTCCTCCTTCACATACTGGAAGACCAGACCGTTGAGACGCTGGTGGAACTCACGGTAGAAATCCATCTCCATCAGGCCAAGGAACAAGGCAATGCTGGAGGTCACCGTCAGCCACAAGCGCAGCAGCCCGCGAGCCGCCATGGCCCGGGCACTGAGCATGGCCAGCACCAACGGTACGCTGAGGTAGACCACCAGCCGCAGGTCAAAACGCAGCCCATTGGCAAACGCTTCGAGGAAGGTCGAAGCCGGGGTGTCGAGAATCATCTCGCGGTTGTAGATCAACAGCGCGACGCGCAACAAAGAAAACATCACCATCATGACCAGCGCGCACAGCAGCGTGTAGGCCAGATGGGATTTGACGGTCGGTTGCAGCAGGCGATTCGAGGATCGCTGCTGACTCAGGGCATCCGAGTTTGCCATGTGGTTTTAGGACCCATTGGAAGTTTAAGTTGCAGAGAAAAAGTGGCGTTCTGCCCTCTTTTTGTCGCCAGGGCGACGGGGATTACGCGGTGCGCAGATGTTGCACGATCACTGAAGGCATTGCCATTGATTAGTGGGCGCTCCCCACAAGCCCAGCTCCTACGGCTCTGGAACAACAGATTGCCGGGCTTCGCACCAGGGGAAAAACGCCGGCGAATTGTCTTTGAGGCCTTGTGAAAATTTCGTTCAACGCATGTTTAGTCACACAAAAAAGGGCCTGGCGGCCCTTTTTTTCCATCGCCGGCCATGATGCCGGGGCTGTTCGTCACGTGTACTGGTTCAGAGCCTGACATTACCTCGGGGACCGGCAATGGCCCAGATGATCAACCCAAGTACGGGAAGGAAGATGATCAACAACACCCAGACAATCTTCATCCCGGTTTCAGCGCTGCTTTTCAGCACGTTGATGATGGCCCAGATATCCAGGGCCAGAATGATCAGGCCAACCAGGCCATTGAAGGTGGAACCCATGGTGTCGCTCCCAAATGAAGGTGTGCCTCTTTAGGATAGTCGCGCTGAATCAGGGTTCCGTTTTATTCCACCGCTATGGCGGATTCAGACGTGCACGGCAATCTTCAGCGCTTCCAGGGCCGGCGCTGCGGCGATACCGACTTCGGCACACAGCTCCAGCACTCGCGGCAGGTCATTGCCGTAGACCAGCACCATCTGCAGTTCGTCATCCAGCAACTGGCTGAAATTCATCAGCACATAGCCGCCGTTTTCCGGGTTCATGCTGCCCATCTGGATCTGGATGCGGTTCAAGGCCGTCAAGGCTTCGATCTTCGCCAACTGCTTGGGCTTGATGTTGAAAGGCACGTCCTTGCCGAAAGACGCGACGATCTGTGCGAACAGATCGACATAAGTGTCGGCCTGAAACAGCACAGTCTCCGGCAGGCTGCCGACCACCACCCACTCGCCCAGGGGAATGGGGAAGCTGTCGTCGTAGTTGATGTCCGGATTGGCCGCCAGGAACGCCTGGGGATCGGCGTAGGCCTGGGCCGCTTCGTCGGCGATCTGCTGGATCTCGGCATCGCCCATGCACCCGGAGCTGATTTTGCTGATGAGTTCGATAAGGGCGGTTTTCATGGGGACATCCTGAAGACAAGGAAATTCGAGGGCGCGAAGGATAGCCTAAAGTGCGCCCCCAGACCTACGCCTGTGACGCGGGCCTGGGGCCCTCGCCCCCTCGGACCTTGACGGCTCAGGCCAGGAGTTTTTCCAGCTGTGCGGCAGTGTCCTGCGCGCCCATGGTCTTGGCGGCTTCCAGGGCACTGACACCATTGCTGTCGCGAGCCTTGGGATCGGCGCCCTGGCTGATCAGGTAGGTGACGATTTCCGTGCGGTTGAACATCGCTGCCATCATCAGCGCGGTACGCCCGTCAAAGGACGAACCTTCCACTTGAGCTCCGCCTTCCACCAGGGCCTTGACCACCGCCAGGTCGCCCTTGAAGGCGGCGCCGGCGATCGGGCTCTGGCCATTGTCGTTGCGGATCTCGGGATCGGCCTGGTGCTTGAGCAGCACTTGCACGGCGTCCACATGCCCGTGATAGGCGGCCAGCATCAGCAAGGTGTCACCCTTGTGGTTGCGCAGGTTGACCGGCAGGCCACTGGCCGCCAGCTTGTCGAGCATCTGTGCGTCACCCTGACGGGCCACGTTGAATACCTGTTCGACAAACTGGGCGGCCTCTTCTTCAGTCATCTGGCGGCTTTTGTCGGTCATCGGAAACTCCAGGTTCGGCAAATCGGAAAGGCGCTAGTTTCCCCAAGCCGGCCGCAGCCTGTCATCCCTTTTTTCCCAAGAGCCGCCATAGGCAGAATCAATAACGCAGACGCCCGCCCTGGATATCGGCAAAAATCTGCGGGGTCAGTTGCACATAGGTATCCGACCCGGGAAGCCAGGCATAGACCGGATCGTCGCCGACCCGTTCGAGGTCGAACGCCTGCTCCTTGAGTCGGCTCTTCTGATATTTGAAGGTGCCAGTGGTGTCCATTTTCACCTTGATCCGCAGAAACAGCGGCACCGCGTAAGCCGGAAGCTGCTGTCTGGCATATTGCAGCAACTCACTGAAATCCAGGGTCGCCAGCGACTCCGCCGGGGTAATGGCCACCATCCCGGCACGGCCGTTGGTGTTGTGGATTTCGACGCCATAGGCCACCACCTCGGCCACTTGCGGGTGCCCCAGGAGAATGTTCTCCACCTCGGTGGTGGAGACGTTCTCGCCCTTCCAACGATAGGTGTCCCCCAGCCGATCAACGAACTGCACATGGCCAAAACCGATGTCGCGCAGCAAGTCACCGGTGTTGAAGTAACAATCGCCCTTCTCGAACACATCCTTGAGGATCACCTTGAGGTTCTTTTCCGGATCGGTGTAGCCATCCAGCGGCGCCTTGTCGTCGATCTTCGCCAACAGCAGGCCCTGACCGCCCTTGGCGACCTTCTGCATGAAGCCCTGGCTGTTGCGCAATGGCGCCCCGGTGTCGTGGGCGTACTCCACCAATGCCCAGGGGATCAGGGAAAAACCCACGGTGTTGTCGAAGTTGAGGATATTGCTGAAGCCGATATTGCCGTCGCTGGCCGCGTACAGCTCACAGACATGACCGACGCCGAAACGCTGCTTGAACTCGCTCCAGACTCCCGGACGCAGGCCATTGCCGATCATCTTCAACACGCCATGCTCGGTATCCCGGGCAGTGCTGGGCTGATCGATCAGGTAGCGACACAATTCACCGACATAGCCCACGGTCGTCGCCTTGAACCGACGCGCATCGTCCCAGAACTGACTGGCGCTGAACTTGCGGCGAATGGCGAACCCCGAGGCGCCGGTGATGGCCGAGCCCCAGCAGACGCACAGCCCGGTGGCGTGGTACAGCGGCAAGGTGCAATACACCACGTCGCCGGGCTGCATATCCAGGGCGATGGTGCCGAAGCCGGCAGAGGTGCGCATCCAGCGCCCATGCTTGAAAATCCCCGCCTTGGGCAGGCCCGTGGTGCCGGACGTATAGATGTAGAAGCAAGGGTCGTTGAAGAAGATGCGCTGGGTCTGCAGCAGATTGTCCGCTGGATAAGCGGCGCTCTCGGCCATCAGGTTGACCAGGCCGTCCGGAGTCGGTCCAGGGTCGACGAAGGTGTCCTGATCGGCCACGAACCAGGTGCGAGCCGGATCGATACCCACTTGATCGCGCACTGCGGAAAAAGCCGCCAGCAACTCACCACCAACCATGATGCCCACCGGCTTCACCAGTTCCAGACTGTGTGCCAGCACGCTTTGGGTCTGCGCGGTATTGAGCATCGCGCAGATCCCGCCAAGCTTGGCCACCGCCAGCACCGTGACCAGCAGCTCGGGGCGATTCTCGATGAAAATCGCCAGTACATCGCCCTTGCCGATGCCCTGCTCCCGCAGGTAAGCAGCGATGCGGTTGGCCCATTGGTTGACCTGGGAGTAACTGAGTACCCGATCGCCATACAACAGGGCCGGCCCCTGGGGATTGCGCAGGGTGGCCTGCTCGAAACTCCAGCCCAGCCCACAGGGTTGGTCAGGGTTGTCGATGTTCCCTGCCCTCATGCCTCGCACCACCCGAGGTAGCGCCTTGGCAATGGACGGCACCTTTCGCAGCATCATGCCCCAGGTGATCATGTCGCTCTTGTACTTGTTCATGGTTGCTCCGGTTCGACAGCAAAGGTCTGTGCCCGGGCCAGGCCGGGCGTTGGCAACAGCCAGCGCAAGGCTCAACCGGGGTTGGCGACCCAGGGTTCGGCAACCGGCAAGCGAAGACTGCGGGGATCACCCGCAAAGGGATAAAGGCAGGGCAAGTGCAGCGCTGCTGACAGCACCGGCAATAATGCAGTGGGACCGTTCATGGAGGGCGTCCTGTTTCTTATTATTCGTCGGGCAGGATCGCTGGATCGCGCCGCAACACATTCCATGTCGCAGAAACACCTTTCAAACCTGTTCGGCCGGGTCGCCGAGGCAGCATTGAAACGGCGTGACAGGCTGGAAAATACGTCAGCCGTCGCGGGCCTGTACACGGAGTTTTTGCAAACTTTTGTATCTCCCCGCCGGTTATCTCCAGGGCCCTCCAGCCCCGTCCATAAACGATTGAATTTTCTCTCCGGGCCAGCGGTCATAACGCTGAAGCCACGCCCACGGCTAATCGCCGCCAACCTGCAAAATGCAGGATGCACGATGGCCATTCATGCAATTTGCACGAGATTGAAATTTCCTAGAAATTATAAGTTATTGATTTATAAGGATTTTATAAAAAAACAATACTGGCACAATCGCTGCACCTATCACTCCACGCTTGCCCTTCAAGAGCTAACGGAGCTGATAGACATGAGCCTGATCCAAGAAAAGTTTTCTTCCCTGTTCTCCAACTTCGAAGTGACCACTCAACCCCGTCCTGACGGTGGCATCCTGCTCACCCTGCGTAACAGCGAAGGCAAACAGTTCAAGCGTTCGATTTCCTACGCGCAGCTGCATGCCGCCGACCAGCTGTCCTGGGTCATCAGTGCAATTCGTCGTGACTTGGCCGAACAGGCCAGTGAGCTGCCGCAGATTTCCATGCTGCAAAGCCAGAACCGCTTTGCCTTGCCGACTTACCACTCCGCGTAAGCCACCTTCGGTTTCCTGCTCGGGCCGGCCCACCTTGCGTGGGACCGGCCCGTTGACGTTGATCTTGCCGCTCAATCGTCCAGGCGTGGGAACTGGCTGGCGATAGCGTCGCCGGTCAGGCTGGCCGACCAGCCTTGGGGATTGCTGAACAGGCGGATGGCTACCAGGTGCGGCTCCTCCCCCATATCGAACCAATGGGCAGTGCCCGCTGGCAGCGAAATCAGGTCGTTTCTTTCGCAAAGAACGGCATAGACGTAGTCGTCGATGTGCAGATTTAGCAGTCCACGTCCGGCGACGAATAACCGCACTTCATCCTCGTCATGGCGATGCTCGTCGAGAAAGCTGGCACGCAGCTCGGCTCTTTGTGGATGGTCACGGTTGAGGCTGATCACATCCACGCTGACATCACCCTGCTCGGTCGTCAGCCGATCGATCTGCTCCTGATAGGCCGCAATCACCTCTTCCTGGCTGGCCCCCGGCTCGATCCGCGTCGAGGCTGGCCAACGCTCAAAGCCAATCCCCTGTTCGGCCAAGGTCGCAGCGATATCGTCAAAGTGGGTCAGAACCTTGTTCGGCAGGTCCGGGCTGGATACGTGGTAGACGGACAGGCTGCTCATGACGGCAACTCCTCTTGCATGCGGGTGGCAATGATAACGGCTGCGGCCAGGGCGGCGACGCTAGCAATACTAAAGGTCAATGTGGCGCCCAGGGCGTTCCAGCTGTAGCCGGAATACAGGGCGCCCAAGGCACCTCCGGTTCCCGCCAGGGCGGCGTACAACGCCTGGCCCTGGCCCTGCTGGCGAGCACCAAAACTGCGTTGGACAAAATGGATGGCCGCGGCGTGAAAGCTGCCGAAGGTTGCCGCATGCAGCACCTGCGCCAACAACAGTGCCCCGAGATGCTCCGCCAGGCTGCCCAGCAGCACCCAGCGCAAAGCCGCCAAGAGAAAACTCGCCAGCAACACCCGGCGCACGGAAAATCGCGCCAGAATCCGGCTCATGGCCAGGAACATCAGCACCTCAGCCACCACACCCAGAGCCCAGAGCATGCCGATCAGGCCACGGGTATAGCCCAGGTGCTCCAGGTGCAGAGTCAGGAAGGTGTAGTAAGGACCGTGGCTCATCTGCATCAGGGCCACACACAGGTAGAAGGCCAGCACCCCGGGGCCGCGCAGTTGCTTGATAAAGCCCTCCCCGGCCAACCGCGGCCCCTGCACCACAGGCTGGGCGTTGGGCACCCACAGGCTGCTGAGCACAATGCCGCCCATGATCGCCACCAGTGCCGCCGGATAGATATCCAGGCTCAGCCACTCGAACAGGCGCCCCAAAGCCACCACGGTAAGAATAAAACCGATGGAACCCCAAAGACGGATCTGACTGTAGCGTGAGGTCTGTCCCTGCAAGTGCGCCAGGGTGATCACCTCAAACTGCGGCAGGACTGCGTGCCAGAAAAATGCGTGCAGGGCCATGACCATCGCCAGCCAGGCGTAGCTCTTGCTGACGAAGATCAGCGAGAAACAGATCAGGGTGCAGATGGCGCCACAACGCACGATCGCCAGGCGCCGGCCAGTGTAGTCCCCCAGCCAGCCCCAAAGGTTGGGCGCCACGCAGCGCATGAGCATGGGAATGGCCACCAGCTCGCCGATCCGCGCGCTGGAAAACCCCAGGTGATCGAAATACAGCGCCAGAAACGGTGCAGTCGACCCCAGCAGGGCGAAATAGAACAGGTAGAAACTGGAAAGCCGCCAGTACGGCAGCGCCGCCACGGTCATCAGACCGTAGCGACTGGCAGAACCGCCATTACAGCTGGCCCAGTACCGGCGTGCTGACGCGCACGTCGGCATTCTGGCCGCGGTGACGCAGCAGGTGATCCAGCAGCACGATGGCCATCATGGCTTCGGCAATGGGAGTAGCACGAATGCCCACGCAAGGGTCGTGACGGCCCTTGGTGATCACGTCCATAGGATTGCCATCAACGTCGATGGAGCGACCTGGCGTGGTGATGCTGGACGTCGGCTTGAGGGCCAGGTGGGCAACGATCGGCTGCCCCGAGGAGATCCCGCCAAGAATGCCGCCGGCGTTATTGCTGAGGAAACCTTGCGGGGTCAGTTCGTCACGGTGTTCGGTGCCGCGCTGGGCGACGCTGGCAAAACCGGCGCCGATTTCCACGCCCTTGACCGCATTGATGCTCATCAACGCATGAGCCAGTTCGGCATCCAGCCGGTCGAAGATCGGCTCGCCCAGGCCCGGCATCACGCCTTCGGCGACCACGGTGATCTTCGCTCCCACGGAATCCTGATCCCGGCGCAATTGGTCCATGTAGGCTTCAAGCTCCGGAACCTTATCCGGATCGGGGCTGAAGAATGCGTTGTCCTCCACCGAGTCCCAGGTCTTGAAAGGAATCTCGATCGGGCCCAGCTGACTCATGTAACCGCGCACCACGATGCCCTGGCTGGCCAGGTATTTCTTGGCGATGGCCCCGGCCGCCACGCGCATGGCAGTTTCCCGCGCCGAGCTGCGACCGCCGCCACGGTAATCACGAATGCCGTACTTGTGGTGGTAGGTGTAATCGGCGTGAGCCGGACGGAACAGATCCTTGATCGCCGAGTAGTCCTTGGACTTCTGGTCGGTATTGCGGATCAACAGGCCAATGGAACAGCCCGTGGTCTTGCCCTCGAACACCCCGGAAAGGATCTCGACTTCATCGGGTTCCTGGCGCTGGGTGGTGTGACGGCTGGTGCCGGGCTTGCGCCGGTCCAGGTCACGCTGCAGGTCTTCCAGGGACAGCTCGAGGCCCGGCGGGCAGCCGTCGACAATGGCGACCAACGCCGGACCATGGCTTTCGCCCGCGGTGGTGACAGTGAACAGCTTGCCGTAGGTATTGCCGGACATGCGGGGAGCTCCGTGAAATCAGCCGAAATAACTCAATCAGGATTACTGAAGGGCGCAAGTATACGCAGGCTACCCAACTAGTTCATCCTCGAACCTTCTGCCCCTGCCCGAGTCCAACCGGCACCTTATCCATGATGGCGTGATGATGCTGCGAGTCCTTCTCTTGAGCCTTTCCCTGTTCACCGGCCTGGTCAACGCGGCCGTCCTGCAACGCCCCGTAAGCCTGGACACCGGCCACGGCGAGCTGTACGGCTCGATGCTGCTGCCCAAATCTGCGCAGCCGGTGCCGGTGGTGCTGATCATCTCAGGCTCCGGCCCCACCGACCGCGACGGCAACAACCCCGACGGCGGGCGCAACGATAGCCTCAAGCGCCTGGCCTGGGTGCTGGCCAAGCACAACATCGCCAGCGTGCGCTACGACAAGCGCGGTGTGGCGGCCAGCCTCGCGGCGACCCCGGATGAACGCAACCTGACCCTCGACGCCTATGTGGCCGACGCCGTGGCCTGGGGCAAGCAGCTCAAGGCCGACCCGCGCCTGGGCCAACTGATCGTGCTGGGCCATAGCGAGGGCGCGCTGATCGCCAGCCTCGCCGCCCCCCAACTGGACGCCGCCGGCGTGATTTCCATCTCCGGCACCGCCCGCCCCGTGGATCAGGTGCTGCGCCAGCAACTGAGTTATCGCCTGCCACCGGCGCTGATGGTGCGCAGCAATGAACTGCTGGACAGCCTCAAGGCCGGTCAGGTTGACAACGATGTGCCACCGGCCTTGCAAGTGATCTTCCGCCCCAGCGTGCAACCCTATCTGATCACCCTGTTCCGCGAGGACCCGGCCGCCGCTTTCGCCCGCCTGAAAATGCCGGCGCTGATCATTCAGGGCAGCAACGATATCCAGGTCAGCGTCGACGACGCCCGGGTGCTCAAGGCGGCAAAACCGGATGCTCAACTGACCTTGATCGACGGCATGAACCATGTTCTGCGTATCGTACCCAACGATCTCAAGCGCCAATTGGCGTCCTACAAGGACCCGCAATTGCCCCTGGCGGCGGAACTGGGCCGATCCATCATCAGTTTTATTGACGGACTTCACACCCGTTAGGCTGTTTTTACCCTCCAGTCCTGAAAAAAACGGCCGATAAGCCTTTGCCGGCCGTTCGATTGCTGTCGGCGCGCAGCGATTGGACAGGACTTGCCGTTATGACTGATACCTCGAATTCACCCGCCACCGAGCAGGAAGCCGCCGTACCGGAAGCGGCGCCGTTGCCGTGGGCGGACGTCCAGGCTGAACATCACAAGATGCTGCGCCTGGCGCCCCTGCAGACCGATCGCGCCACCGGCGGGCGCCCTTTGCGTTTTGTCGAGTTCGGTTATGCCGAACGCAACAACAAAGAGCACAGCCTGCTGCGCATGACCATCAGCCTGCCCGGCCAGCGGGTGCGCAAGGAACAGAATCACCTGGATGTCTGGGTCGAGCACGACACCCACCGGGTGCACTTCGAGCCCGAAGGCGGGCTGCAGATCGAACCACTGAACCGTGGCATCGGACGCTTCCTGCTGGCCCAGGCCGCGCAGTGGGCGCAGAAGAAGTGGCCGCACTACCGGGTCGACGGCTTCGAGCTCGCTAACAAGGACGCCCTCAATGAGGACACTCGCCTGCGCCGCGATCATGTGCTGCGTACCCAGGGCTTCGACGTGGTGTATGCCGATGCCCAGCATCTCAAGGGCAGCGTCAAGGATGTTCAAGTGGGCGAGCTGCTGAGCCAGTGGAACACCGAGAAACTGCAGTTCGTGGAGATACTGGAAGCCGCACAGATGCTCCAGCAGGCCGATCAGAACCTGGAGGAGCTGGAAGTCAAACTGCGCAAGCAGGAAGAGAAAGTCACCAAGTACAAACGTGAAGACACCGGTCTGCGCTTCACCATCACCTGCCTGGTGGCCTTCGCGGTCTTCCAGGCGGGGCTGCTGATCTGGATTGCGACTCACCGCTGAGTCGCGACCTCTTCAGGGATCAAGGCCCGCCTTGCGCGGGCCGGCACATGGCTCAGGCGCGGGCGGCGAACAGCGCCTGATGCTCGCGGCACTGCTCCGCAGTGAGCATGAATACACCGTGACCGCCGCGTTCGAAGTCCAGCCAGGCGAAGTCGACTTCGGGGTACAGCGCCTCGACGTGCACCTGGCTATTGCCCACTTCGACAATCAGCAAGCCTTTCTCGGCCAGGTGATCAGCGGCCTGGGCCAGCATGCGCCGCACCAGATTCAGACCATCATCGCCACAGGCCAGGCCCAGCTCGGGCTCATGCTGGTACTCGTCCGGCATGTCGGCAAAATCTTCGGCATCGACATAAGGCGGATTGGAAACGATCAGGTCGAAGCGCTGCCCCGGCAAGCCATCGAAACCATCGCCCTGAACGGTGAACACCCGCTCATCGACACCGTGGCGCTCAATGTTCTGGTTGGCCACTTCCAGGGCTTCGAAGGACAGGTCGGCCAGCACCACTTCGGCCTCGCGGAACTCATAGGCACAGGCGATGCCGATGCAACCGGAGCCGGTGCACAGATCGAGAATCCGCGCAGGCTCAGTGCCCAGCCAGGGTTCGAAGCGTTTCTCGATCAACTCGCCGATGGGCGAGCGGGGAATCAGCACACGCTCGTCAACGATGAACGACATGCCGCAGAACCAGGCCTCGCCCAACAGATAGGCTGTGGGCACGCGTTCTTCGATTCGGCGCTTGAGCAGGTGCTGAAGGTGGACCAACTCGTCGTCTTCCAACGCGCAGTCCAGGTAGCTGTCGGCGATTTCCCAGGGCAGATGCAAGGCTCCGAGCACCAATTGGCGGGCCTCGTCCCAGGCGTTGTCGGTACCATGGCCGAAGAACAGATCCTCCCCATGAAAGCGGCTGACAGCCCAGCGGATATGGTCACGCAAGGTGCGAAGGCGGGAAGTGATCACGGGACAGACTCCTGAAAAAACGACCGGCAATTCTAACAGCCAAAGCGCCTGCCGACGACGAATGAAAAACCACCGCCGTACAATCGCCCGACCGACCGCTTTTTGCCCGGCAAGCCAAATACCTTGCCCCTCTTGACAAGGCTGCAGGCCAACAACGGCGCACCTTACGTTAGTAGCGATTCACAGAAGCGCTCCGCCAGAGGACAATGTCGCAAAAGCCCCACTCACAGGAGCCCCAGAATGTCCGTTCCAAAGACGATGTTTCAACTCAGCGGTCGTGGTTATGCAGCGGCCAATTTGAGCCACGCGACCCTTGTGATCATCGACGCCCAGAAAGAGTACCTCAGCGGCCCCCTGGCCCTGTCCGGCATGGACAAGGCAGTGGCCAACATCGGCCAACTGCTGGCCGCAGCCCGGGCTGCCAGCCGGCCCATCGTGCATGTGCGCCATCTTGGCACCGTCGGCGGCCTGTTCGACCCTCAGGGCGAGCGCGGCGAATTCATCCCCGGCCTTGAGCCCCAAGGCGACGAGACCATCATCGGCAAGCTGTTGCCCAGTGCCTTCCACGGCACCGAACTGGAAAAGCGCCTGCAGGATCTGGGCTCCCTGGACCTGATCGTCGCCGGTTTCATGAGCCACTCCAGCGTCAGCACCACCGTGCGAGCAGCGAAGAACTTGGGATTCCGTTGCACCCTGGTGGAGGACGCCTGTGCCACCCGTGACCTGCCCTACAAGGGCGGCATTCTCAGCGCCGAGCATGTTCAGCAGACTGAAATGGCGATCATGGCCGACAACTTTGCCACTCTCGCCCAGACCGCAAGCCTGATCTGACCAGCCTTGGTGAGCGGCTGGCGGGCCGCTCATCCATAAACGCCTCGCATTTGCAGCAATTGCCTTAGCCTCAGGAACCACCCGGTCAACTCCCGGTCGAAGGGCCGATACCCATTGAGGAAGGTCGGAATGAAGATATCCGATGGTTTTGACGCACGCCGATTGCGGCCCAAAAGCCCGCGAAACTGGCGCCTGCGCCTGGGGGCTGGATTCTCTGCATTGCTGGCGACCTTCGGCGTGCTGCTGGCCCTGGCCGGGACCGCAAGCCTGCTGGGACGCGCTCCGGCGCTAGGAGAACTCAACGCCAGCCCACTGGGCTCGGCGCTGATCCTGCTGATCGGCGTGCTACTGCTGTACATCGGTGTGCGCCTGTGGCGGCGTTGCCGGCGCCGAATGCGCCAGCCCCTGGCACTGAACATGGCGCCACACTTGATGAAAAAACACGACTGACGACCCTGGGCGCGATTTGCGCGCCTTAAGGTGTTCCGAGTTGGGTAAACTAGCCGCCCTTCGCGGAGGCTGACATGCAAGACGACGATTTTTCCCTGTTCAAAAACGAGATCCGCGGCGTCAAGCCGATCAAGCACGATCGGGCCGACACAGGCAAACCCAAGGCCGACCGCGCACAGATCGCCAAGCTGCGCCAGGCTGCCACTGTGCGTAGCGAAACCACGACGGTGGACGGGCTGTCCGATCAGTTCGTCATCGATGTGGGACCTGAAGATGAGCTGATGTGGGCCCGCGACGGGGTTCAGGAAAGCCAGATGCGCAAGCTGAAAATCGGCCAGATTCCCTTTGAAGGCAGCCTCGACCTGCATGGCATGACCGTGGAAAAGGCCCGCGAAACCCTCTGGGCGTTTCTCGCCGAAGCCACCCGATTCGAGATCCGCTGTGTACGCGTCACCCACGGCAAGGCCGTGCGCCTGGACGGCAAGCGCCCCATGATCAAAAGCCACGTCAACACCTGGCTGCGCCAGCATCCACAAGTGCTGGGCTTCACCTCCTGCCAGGCTAAACATGGCGGCACTGGCGCGCTGTACGTCATGCTCAAACGCACCATGATGGAAGGCCGCGACGAATAAAGCCGCTGCACTAAGCTTGCAGCGCCGTGTCTGCCACCGTACCCTTGCCCTTTGCGTAAAATCCCACAGGTAGTTTCATGTCCCTGGAACAGAATTACACCGCGATCCTCGGCCAACTGGGCGAGGACGTCTCCCGCGAGGGCCTGCTCGATACGCCCAAGCGTGCCGCCAAAGCCATGCAGTACCTTTGCCGCGGTTATGCCCAAACCCTGGAAGAAGTCACCAACGGTGCCTTGTTCAGCTCTGACAACAGCGAAATGGTGCTGGTCAAGGACATCGAGCTCTACTCGCTGTGCGAACACCATCTGCTGCCATTCATCGGCAAGGCTCACGTTGCCTACATTCCCAGCGGCAAGGTCCTGGGGCTGTCGAAAGTCGCGCGCATCGTCGACATGTATGCCCGTCGCCTGCAGATCCAGGAAAACCTCAGCCGGCAAATCGCCGACGCCGTCCAGCAAGTGACCGGCGCTCTGGGAGTTGCAGTGGTGATCGAGGCCAAGCACATGTGCATGATGATGCGCGGTGTGGAGAAGCAGAATTCGTCGATGATCACTTCGGTGATGCTGGGCGAGTTCCGCGAAAATGCCGCGACTCGCAGCGAGTTCCTCAGCCTGATCAAGTAACAGGCCCTGAGTGAAAAAACCGGCGTTGATCGCCGGTTTTTTTCGTCCGGCAAAAATCAGGTAAGCTGCCGCCCCTTCATTCATGGGCAAGAGGCAATACCGTGATCGTCAAAGCGCTGCGAGTCGGCCTGGGCCAACTCATCATTTTCATCGACTTCATCACCCGCCCGCGCAAGCAGAAGCGCGCTGCCGCCGCTCAAGCGCAAGTCGAGCAGGCCGCCAAGGGCCTGACCCTGTATCAGTTCCACGCCTGCCCGTTCTGCGTGAAGACCCGCCGTACCCTGCACCGCCTGAACGTACCGGTGGCCCTGCGCGACGCCAAGAACAACGAGCAGGATCGCCAGACCCTGCTGGAGCAGGGCGGCAAGATCAAGGTGCCATGCCTGCGTATCGAAGAGAACGGCCAGACTACCTGGATGTATGAATCCAAGGTGATCATCGATTACCTGAACCAGCGCTTCTCGGCGGCCTGAAGCCTCTCCCCGGGACGATGCTGTCCCGGGTCAGTTGCCCCCTCGGAAAATCCGCTCAATCGAACATCCCGACATGCCGCGGATGGCTCTGTACGCGCTGGACCCAGGCCTGGATACCCGGATAGCGGGTCAGATCGAAACCGCCTTCATGGGCCACATGGGTGTAGGCATACAGCGCGATATCGGCAATGGAATAGTGCTCGCCCACCAGATACGGCGTGCGGCTCAATTGTTTTTCCATCACATCCAGCGCCTTGTAGCCACGCTTGTGCAGCTTCAGGTATTCGTCCCGGCGCTCTTCGGGCAAGCCCTCGTACTGTTCAATGAAGCGCGCCACCGCGATGTAAGGCTCGTGGCTGTACTGTTCGAAGAACTGCCATTGCAGGACCTGGGTGCGCAGGCGCGGTTCGCTGGGCAGGAATTCGCTGCCGTCGGCCAGAAAGTTGAGAATCGCGTTGGACTCCCACAGGCAGGTGCCGTCTTCCAGCTCCAGCACCGGTATCTTGCCGTTGGGATTCTTCGCCAGGAAGGCTTCGGTCTGGGTATCGCCTCCGAGAATGTCCACCGCCTGCCACTCATAAGGCAGCCCCAGAAGACTGAGCATCAGCTTGATCTTGTAGCAGTTGCCCGAACGGTAATCGCCATAAACCTTGTACATGGCCCTCCCCTTAGGCTGCCTGTGCAGCCTGTGCTTGACGTATCACGGTGGCCAGCCGCTTGAGGCCTTCGTCCAGCCGTGCCGGATCGATATGGCTGAAATTCAACCGCAGATGCCCATGATTGCGCTCCGGTTCAGAGAAGAACGGTTCGCCGGGCATGAAAGTCACGTCTTGTTCCAACGCGGACTTGAGCAAAGTGCGGGTATCCAGGGGTTGTTTCAAGCTCAACCAGAAAAACAGCCCTCCCTGGGGCACCTGCCAGTCCGCCAGATCGGCGAAATGAGTCTGCAGCGCGACCTGAAAGGCATCACGGCGCAGGCGGTAGAAACTGCGCAGTTCACCCAGGTGCTGCTGGAACTGATCGCTGCCGATCCACTGCATGGCCTGCCACTGGCCGACGCGATTGGTGTGCAGGTCCGCGGACTGTTTCAGGCGCAGCAGATGAGGGAACAGGTCCGGGCTGGCGATCAGGTAGCCAACCCGCAATCCCGGGAGCAGGGTCTTCGACACGGTGCCGGTGTAGATCCAACTGGCCTTTTTCAGGCGGCTGACAATGGGGGTCGCGCTGCCACCGTCGAAGGTCAGCTCGCGATAGGGCTCGTCCTCGATCAGGGTCACGCCGAACTCGTCCAGCAGGGCAGCCACCGCCTCGCGCTTGGCTTCGCTGTAGCGCACCGCCGAAGGATTCTGGAAGGTCGGAATCAGGTAGACGAAGGCTGGACGATGCTGTTCCAGGCGAGCGCGCATCTGCGCTAGATCCGGACCGTCCGACTCCAATGGCACCGTCAGGCAGTCGGCACCGAACAACTGGAAGATCTGCAGGGCAGCCAGATAGGTCGGAGCCTCCAACAGGATCTGGGTGCCCTTGTCGATGTACAGCTTGGCCGCCAGATCAAGGGTCTGCTGGGAGCCGCTGACCACCAGGACCTGGCTCGCCTCGCAAGGCACGCCGAGCTTGCGCGCCTCGGCAGCCAGGGCTTCACGCAACGACGGCTCGCCTTCACTCATGCCGTATTGCCCCATGGACAAGGGCATGTCTTGCCACTGCACCTTGGGCAGCATCACCTCGGCCGGCAGCCCTCCAGCGAACGACATCACTTCCGGGCGCTGGGCCGCGGCAAGGATTTCACGGATCAAGGAGCTTTTGAGGCGCGATACACGTTCGGAGAAGGCCATGGAGGTCACCGCTAGCAAAGGTCGGAGGAAATACGTCAAACTGCTTGACCGAAATTACGCCGACTCTCGCAGATACGTCAATATGCTTGACCTTAAAAACCAGACCTCGCAACAAGCCGCCATGGAAGCCTTCTTCTTTGGCTATCAGGCCTTTACCGCCAAGGCCGACGAAATGCTCGAACGCCGAGGCTTGAGTCGCGTGCACCAGCGCATCGTGTTTTTCATTGCCCGCTACCCCGGCCTGAGTGTGAAAGAACTGCTCACGCTGCTGGGGGTGAGTAAGCAGGCACTGAATACGCCTTTGCGCCAACTCATGGAAATGCACCTGGTAGACAGCATCGCCCCAGCCAGCGACAAACGAAAACGCCTGTTGCAACTAACCGACGATGGCGCGCGCTTTGAACAATCCCTGCGTCGCGAACAGGTAAAACTGCTGCAACGGGCCTTCGCCGAAGCCGGAGAAAGTGCGGTCAATGGCTGGCTGGCAGTAAACCAGGCCCTGGCGGGAAAACCTGCAGACGACTGATAGCCCCTTCCTCTCGGCGCGCCCTCCCAGGCCGCCGAACAGACTCTGACCAACCCTCCGCACTGCCAGGCATAAAGGGCGAAGGTGATATAGCCAAGTCCTCAGATTTTTCGCACACAAAACCAAAAACATTATTTGCTTTCTTTGTATACAAAAGCATAATTCGCCACGTGTGAGTTCTTGACCCAAAGGTCAACAAACACCACAAGCCCTGCCTGCCTCAAAGAGCCGCTGCCCACCCTCCCGTGCCCGGTTCTGGAAAAAACAATAAAACTCTTGAGGAGTACTCGCTGTGGAAAGCCGCAAATCCGAAGCCTCTCCGCTGGACCTCTCGCCCTCGCTGAACAGCGGCTGGCTGGAGCGCATCTTCAAACTCAGGTTGCATGGCACCACGGTGAAGACCGAGCTGATTGCCGGTGTGACAACCTTCATCACCATGGCTTACATCATCTTCGTCAATCCCAACATCATGGCCGACGCCGGCATCGACCACGGCGCCGCCTTCGTTGCCACCTGCATCGCTGCCGCCCTGGGCTGCCTGCTAATGGGCCTGTACGCCAACTGGCCAGTGGGCCTGGCCCCGGGCATGGGTCTCAACGCCTTCTTCACTTACACCGTGGTCGGCACCATGGGCTACAACTGGGAAACCGCCCTCGGCGCGGTATTCATCTCCGGTGTGCTGTTCATGATCCTGACCTTGTCGCGGATTCGTGAATGGCTGCTCAACAGCATTCCGGTGAGCTTGCGCTTCGCCATGGGAGCGGGTGTCGGGCTGTTTCTCGGACTGATCGGGTTGAAAACAGCGGGCATCATCGTCGACAGCCCGGCCACCCTGCTCAAGCTCGGCTCCCTGCGTGAACCGGGTCCGCTGCTGGCGGCCATCTGCTTTCTGATGATCGCGGTGCTCAGCTACCACCGAGTGTTCGGCGCAATCCTCATCAGCATCATCGCCGTGACCCTGGCCGGCTGGGGCCTGGGGCTGGTGCACTACAACGGCATCCTGTCCACCCCGCCGAGCCTGGCGCCCACCTGGATGGCCATGGATGTTGCCGGGGTGTTCAACGTCAGCATGATCAGCGTGGTACTGGCCTTCCTCTTCGTGCACATGTTCGACACTGCCGGCACCCTGATGGGCGTGGCCCAGCGTGCCGGCCTGGTGAAGGCCGACGGCAAGATCGAGAATCTCTCGCGCGCCCTCAAGGCCGACAGTGCTTCAAGCGTCTTCGGCGCAGTAGTCGGGGTGCCGCCGGTGACCAGCTACGTGGAAAGTGCCGCCGGTGTGGCCGCGGGCGGGCGGACTGGCCTTACCGCCGTCACCGTAGGTGTGCTATTTGTTGCCGCCATGTTCTTTGCGCCGCTGGCAGGCATGATCCCTGCTTACGCCACAGCAGGTGCCTTGATCTACGTTGCGATGCTGATGATGGGCGGCATGGCCCATATCAACTGGGACGAAGCCACCGACAGCATTCCGGCGATTGTCACGGCAATCATGATGCCCCTGACCTTTTCCGTCGCCGATGGCATTGCCCTGGGTTTCATCACCTATGTGGTACTAAAGGCAGGAACGGGCAAGCACAAGGAAATTTCCATCAGCCTGTATGTGCTGTGTGCGATCTTCATCGCCAAGTTCATTTTCTTGTAAGCCGCACCTGCTCTCACCCGCCCCATCCCTTCGGATGGGGTTTTTGTGTATTTGGAGAATGTAATGAGTCTGGAAACCTGGCTGCTGTTCAGTGGCGCTACCTTGGTAGTGATCCTGATTCCGGGTCCCTTGTCGTTGCTGATGATCAGCAACAGCCTGAACTATGGCCTGCGCCGCTCATACCCGGCCTTTCTCGGCGGGGTCCTGGCCTCGATCTGCCTGTTGAGCGCATCCGCGCTGGGCCTGGGCGCACTGCTGCTGGCTTCGGAGCAACTGTTCAGCGCCCTGAAGATCGTCGGCGCCCTCTATCTGTTCTACCTCGCCTGGCAGAGCTGGCAGCAATCGCGGCAGCTTTCCCACGGCGCGGTGGTACCGGAAGTCGCACTGAAACCGCGCTTTCGTGCACTGTTCGGACGCGCTTTTGTCCTGGGGGCCAGCAACCCGAAGGACATTCTGTTCTTCGCCGCGTTCCTGTCGCAGTTTCTCAATGCCCAGCAGCCCTTCCTATCGCAACTGCTGATCATGGTCGCCACCTGGACCCTGCTGGACCTGACCTGCAAGCTGGCCTACGGCCTCGGTGCCCATGGCGCCGCGCATTACTTGCGCAGCGGCAAGGGCCAAAGCTGGTTCAATCGCATCAGTGCCGGGCTGTTCACGGGAGCTGGAGCCGCATCCCTGTTGAGCCGTTGAGCGCTTCGCCGGCAAGCCGTTTCCTGCACCGCTCAGCCAGGAGCTGGCTTGCCGGCGACGACTTTACAACCGGCGAAAAAAAGCCCGCAGTGTGAGCGGGCAAGGACCAAAGAAGCTATTTGCGCAGGATTCTTGGGGGGAAAGTCCTAGCTTCCTCTGTAGGTCGAATAGCTGTACGGCGAGATCAACAGCGGCACGTGGTAATGCTCCTGCTCGGCACTGATACCGAACCGCAGCACGACTACATCAAGGAACGCCGGCTGTGGCAGTTGTACACCCCGGGCGCGGTAGTAATCGCCAGCGTGGAAATGCAGTTGGTAAACCCCGGAACGGTAGTCATCGCCCTGCAGCAGCGGCGCATCGCAACGGCCATCGCTGTTGGTCAGGGTGCTGGCGACCAACTCCATCTGCGCCCCTTCAACCCGATACAGCTCGACCTTGATAGCGCTGCCAGGGCAGCCATGTGCGGCGTCCAAAACGTGTGTAGTCAAACGTCCCATTGATTCTGCGTGCCTGTCACAACTGGTGCGCCCAGGCCTCGCGCCTCCCGGAGTCAGTGATTGAAAGAGGGCCACAGCGTTTCGGCGGGTGAAAAGCTGCGGCGAGGCCATGATTAAGACACTTTTAAAAAAAATTGTACACAATAATAATCACAAATATTCACTCCGGTAGCGCTATACCCGGAAGCCTGTGGATTGACCTCAACACCACAGCAGCAGGCGACTTACGATCCATTAGCTGACCATATAGGCAAGTTTCTTGCAGGTGCAGGCCATAGCGACAAAAGCAGAAAAATGCAAAAAATCAGGCTTACAAAGTGAATATAAACTTGTATACAATCAGCCCATCGCAGTGACGCTCACCTGGGTTTCCGGCTTCAGGTTCCGCCACGCCACCGTTATCACGAACAAGAAGGAAGACTGCAGTGAGCGCTGACTACCCTCGCGACCTGATCGGTTATGGCTCTACCCCCCCTCATCCTCACTGGCCAGGCAATGCTCGTGTCGCCCTGTCCTTCGTGCTCAATTACGAAGAAGGCGGCGAACGCAACATCCTTCATGGCGATAAGGAATCGGAAGCTTTCCTGTCGGAAATGGTTTCGGCGCAGCCGCTGCAGGGCGAGCGCAACATGAGCATGGAATCGCTGTACGAGTATGGCAGCCGCGCCGGCGTCTGGCGGATCCTCAAGCTGTTCAAGGAATTCGACATTCCGCTGACCATCTTTGCCGTAGCCATGGCTGCTCAGCGCCATCCGGACGTGATCCGCGCCATGGTCGAGGCCGGCCATGAGATCTGCAGCCACGGCTACCGCTGGATCGACTACCAGTACATGGACGAAGCCCAGGAACGCGAGCACATGCTCGAGGCGATCCGCATCCTTACCGAAATCACCGGTGAACGCCCACTGGGCTGGTACACCGGCCGTACCGGCCCGAACACCCGACGTCTGGTAATGGAGGAAGGCGGCTTCCTCTATGACTGCGATACCTACGACGACGACCTGCCCTACTGGGAACCCAACAACCCCACCGGCAAGGCGCATCTGGTCATCCCCTACACCCTGGATACCAACGACATGCGTTTCACTCAGGTCCAGGGCTTCAACAAGGGCGACGACTTCTTCCATTACCTCAAAGATGCCTTCGATGTGCTCTACGCCGAAGGTGCCGAAGCCCCGAAGATGCTTTCCATCGGCCTGCACTGTCGACTGATCGGTCGCCCGGCCCGCCTGGCATCCCTCAAGCGCTTCATCGAATACGTCAAAGGCCATGAACAGGTGTGGTTCACCCGTCGTGTCGATATCGCCCGCCACTGGCAACAGACCCATCCTTACCAGGGAGCGGCGAAATGACTGCTTTCCAGAGCCTCAAGCCATCGACCCTGAGCCGTGAAGCCTTCGTCGAGGCTTTCGCCGACATCTATGAACATTCGCCATGGGTGGCTGAAAGAGCCTACGACCTGGGTGTTGACGCCTCCATCGACCAGATTGAAGGCCTGCACCAGCGCATGAGCGATATCCTGCTGAGCGCCGATCACGCCAGCCAGTTGGCACTGATCAACGCTCACCCGGATCTGGCTGGCAAAGCCGCGGTCCAGGGCCAGTTGACCGAAGCCAGCACCAACGAACAGGCTGGCGCCGGTATTCACCAATGCACAGCCGAAGAGTTCCAACGGTTCACCGAGCTGAACGATGCCTACAAGGCCAAGTTCAAGTTTCCCTTCATCATGGCGGTGAAAGGCAGCAACCGGCACCAGATTCTCGCCGCGTTCGAAACCCGCATCCACAACTCGGTGGACACTGAGTTCAAGTGCGCGCTGGCAGAGATCAACAAGATTGCATTGTTCAGATTGCTGACCCTGTAGCGACCCGCTCCTGAGGATAGCCCCGAGAACCTGGATTCCCTCGCGCCACTCCCGGTTCTACGTGCATCCCAAGCCACCTATTTCAAGGCAGACAAGAAGAATGAAAGCTTACGCCGCCCCTTTCGAGAAGTTCGTCAACCTGGCCGATGCGCGCCTGGGCACCAAGATCATCTCGGTCACCGATGACTGGTTCGCTGACGCAAACCGGCTGTTCCAGCCAACCCCGGCTGTCTGGAAGGAAGGCGTGTTCGATGACAACGGCAAGTGGATGGATGGCTGGGAATCCCGTCGCAAGCGCTTCGAAGGCTACGACAGCGCAGTGATCCGCCTGGGCGTGCCGGGCTCGATCAAGGGCGTGGACATCGACACCTCGTTCTTCACCGGCAACTTCCCGCCATCGGCGTCCCTGGAAGCCTGCTTCCTCAGCGAAGGTGAACCTGGCGAAGACACCCAGTGGGTCGAAGTGCTGTCTGCTGTCGAGCTGCAAGGCAACAGCCATCACTACCACGAGATCAACAACGACCAGCCCTTCAGTCACCTGCGCTTCAATATCTATCCGGATGGCGGTGTAGCGCGCCTGCGGGTCTACGGTACGCCGTACCGCGACTGGTCGGCCATCGGTGACAACGAACAAGTCGACCTGGCTGCGGCCCTTAACGGCGGTCGTGCCCTGGCCTGTTCCGACGAACACTTCGGACGCATGGGCAACCTCCTCAACCCGGGCCGCGGCATCAACATGGGCGACGGCTGGGAAACGGCCCGCCGTCGCACTCCCGGCAATGACTGGGTGATCGTCGCCCTGGGCCACGCCGGCGAAATCGAGAAGATCATCGTCGACACCCTGCACTTCAAGGGCAACTACCCGGACAGCTGCTCGATCCAGGGCGCATTCGTCAAGGGCGGCACCGACAGCCAGATCGAAACCCAGAGCCTGTTCTGGCGTGAACTGCTACCCAGCCAGAAGTTGGAAATGCATGCCGAGCACAGCTTTGTCGAGCAGATCAAAGCCCTGGGGCCGATCACCCATATCCGCCTGAACGTGTTTCCGGACGGTGGCGTCAGCCGCTTGCGCCTCCTGGGCAAGGTCGCGAAATAGGACGTCCCCCATCGCAGGCCAGCCCACACCTGTTGGAGCAAGCTGGCTCGCGATGACCGCAAAACAGACAAAACACACTCAAGATAAGAAGAACAGCATGCGCACATTGATGATTGAACCCCTGAGCAAAGAAGCCTTCGCCCCTTTCGGTGACGTGATCGAAACCGACGGCAGTGATCACTTCATGATCAACAATGGTTCGACCATGCGCTTCCACCGCCTGGCAACGGTTGAAACCGCCCAGCCGGAGGACCAGGCGATCATCAGCATCTTCCGCGCCGACGCGCTGGAAATGCCGTTGACCATCCGCATGCTGGAACGCCATCCGCTGGGCAGCCAGGCCTTCATTCCGCTGCTCGGCAACCCCTTTCTGATCGTGGTCGCGCCACTTGGCGATGAACCTGTATCAGGCTTGGTCCGCGCCTTCGTCAGTAATGGCAGGCAGGGCATCAATTACCATCGCGGCGTCTGGCACCACCCGGTGCTGACGATCGAAAAGCGGGATGACTTCCTGGTGGTTGATCGCAGTGGCAAAGGCAATAACTGCGATGAGCATTTCTTCAAAGAGGATGAGTGTTTGATCCTCGCCCCCCACCAATAAGAGAAGGTCTGATCACCCGACAACAAGGGTGACAGGCAAGAGGTAAAGACTGTGGAAGCACATCTGTTGGAATGGCTCAACCTGAGCGTGCGTTGGGTACATATGATCACTGGTGTGGCCTGGATCGGCGCATCGTTCTATTTCGTCTGGCTGGAGAACAACCTCAATCGCGTCAACCCCAAGGACGGCCTGTCCGGCGACCTCTGGGCGATTCACGGTGGCGGTATCTATCACCTGGAAAAATACAAACTGGCCCCGCCCTCGATGCCGGAGAACCTGCACTGGTTCAAGTGGGAAGCCTACTTCACCTGGCTGTCGGGGATTGCCCTGCTGTGCCTGGTGTTCTACTACAACCCGATGCTCTACCTGGTTGCCCCCGGCAGCGGCCTGAGCGGTCCTGAAGGCGTAGCCATCGGTATCGGCGCGTTGATTGCCGGCTGGTTCGTCTATGACTTCCTCTGCGATTCGCCATTGGGCAAGAAACCTGCCCTGCTCGGCTTCATCCTGTTCGTTCTGCTGATTGCCGCCGCTTACGGCTTCAGCAAAGTGTTCAGCGGCCGTGGCGCATACCTGCATGTGGGCGCCATCATCGGCACCATCATGGTGGGCAACGTGTTCCGCATCATCATGCCGGCCCAGCGCGCACTGGTGGCGGCGATCGCGGAAAACCGCACACCGGACCCGACCCTGCCGGCCAAGGGCCTGCTGCGTTCGCGTCACAACAACTACTTCACCCTGCCTGTGCTGTTCATCATGATCAGCAACCACTTCCCGAGCACCTACGGTAGCCAGTACAACTGGTTGATCCTGGCCGGGATCGCGGTCCTGGCGGTGCTGGTACGTCACTACTTCAACACCCGGCATGACAGCCACAAGTTCGCCTGGACCCTGCCCGTTGCTGCACTGGGCATGATCTGCCTGGCTTACGTGACGGGTCCGACGCCAGCTCCCAGCGCCCCCGAAGTAGCCAAGGCCGCCGGCCAGATCGAGTACCAGCCCCTGCCGGAAACCGCGCTGGGCGGTGGCGCCAAACCCGCGGCGCCAGCCAGCGCAGAAGCCCCGGCGGCTCCAGCGGCAAGTCCGGCACAGGCATCCAGTGCCGGGCCATCCTTCGACAAGGTGCATAACGTGATCCAGGAGCGCTGCACGGTTTGCCATTCGGCCAAGCCCACCAGCCCCCTGTTCAGCACGGCACCGGCCGGGGTGATGTTCGATACCCCGGAACAGATCCGCCTGCAAGCCGCACGTATCCAGGCCCAGTCCGTCGCCAGTCAGATCATGCCATTGGGCAACATCACGCAGATGACCCAACAGGAACGTGAACTGATCGGTGCCTGGATTGCCCAGGGCGCCCAGACCAACTGATCAGCGCCTGTCGCCGGGCCGATTCGCGAGCAAGCTCGCCCCTACAGAACCGGACTCATCTGTAGGGGCGGGCTTGATTGCCATCAGCCGCTCAAGCTTCGCCCGTTGCAGACACGCTGCGCGTAAAGACGCAGCGGTTAAATCACAAGAATAAAAAGATCCGAGGTGTTGCATGTCCGATTCATCCGAACAGTGCGTCCCCGATGCGCCCGCCATTCAGCGTCTGCCCTTCTTGCAACTGATC
Organism: Pseudomonas sp. B21-059; assembly: GCF_026016285.1. Classification (NCBI taxonomy): domain Bacteria; kingdom Pseudomonadati; phylum Pseudomonadota; class Gammaproteobacteria; order Pseudomonadales; family Pseudomonadaceae; genus Pseudomonas; species Pseudomonas sp. B21-059. The sequence continues at coordinate 4,925,673 of NZ_CP087201.1, forward strand.
CTGGTCGGTCTGCAACACGTTCTGCTGATGTACGGCGGTGCAATTGCGGTGCCGCTGATCATCGGACAGGCCGCGGGCCTGAGTCGTGAAGAAATCGCCTTCCTGATCAATGCCGACCTGCTGGTAGCGGGGATCGCCACCATCGTCCAGTCGCTGGGCATCGGCCCCATGGGCATTCGCATGCCGGTGATGATGGGGGCCAGCTTCGCCGCCGTCGGCAGCATGGTGGCCATGGCCGGCATGCCCGGGATCGGCATGCAGGGCATTTTCGGTGCGACCATCGCCGCAGGGTTCTTCGGCATGCTGATTGCGCCGTTCATGTCCAAGGTGGTGCGTTTCTTCCCGCCCCTGGTCACTGGGACGGTCATCACCTCGATCGGTTTGTCACTGTTTCCAGTGGCGGTGAACTGGGCCGGCGGCGGCAGCGCTGCCGCGCAATTCGGGTCCCCCATCTACCTGGCTATCGCCGCGCTGGTGCTGGGCACTATCCTGCTGATCCATCGCTTCATGCGTGGCTTCTGGGTCAATATTTCCGTGCTGATCGGCATGGGCCTGGGCTACATCCTCTGCGGCCTGATCGGCATGGTTGACCTCAGTGGCATGGCCCAGGCGCCCTGGCTGCAGGTGGTCACGCCGCTGCACTTCGGCATGCCGCAGTTCCATCTTGCCCCCATCCTGTCCATGTGCCTGGTGGTGGTGATCATCTTCGTCGAGTCCACCGGGATGTTCCTGGCCCTGGGCAAGATCACCGGCCAGGAGGTCACCCCGCGCATGCTGCGCCGCGGCCTGCTGTGTGATGCCGGGGCGTCGTTCTTCGCCGGTTTCCTCAACACCTTCACCCACTCTTCCTTCGCCCAGAACATCGGCCTGGTGCAGATGACCGGGGTGCGCTGCCGTTCCGTGACCATCGTCGCCGGTGGCCTGCTGATCATCCTCAGCCTGCTGCCCAAGGCGGCGTTCCTGGTGGCCTCGATTCCTCCAGCGGTACTGGGCGGCGCAGCCATCGCCATGTTCGGCATGGTGGCCGCCACCGGGATCAAGATCCTCCAGGAAGCCGACATCGCTGACCGCCGCAATCAGTTGCTGGTGGCTGTGAGCATCGGAATGGGCCTAATTCCCGTGGTCCGCCCGGAGTTCTTTGCCCACCTGCCGCTGTGGATGAGCCCCATCACCCACAGCGGCATTGCCATGGCGACCTTGAGCGCCCTGGTGCTGAACCTGCTGTTCAACATCCTCGGCGGCAGCGAGCGCGCGGCCAACAGCGCCCACCACGCTCATCAGCATTGAGTCGCCCCCCGGGCGCCGGTTCGGCGCCCGGGGGCTGCTGCACCGTTCACGCTTGAATGCGGCGCCAGGCCCCCAGGACCGAGCGCCGCCCACAGACGCCGCGCCTTGACAATAAAAACAAACAGGGAGCACTCCTATGCAGCCTGCCCAGGCCCCTCTGGCGGTGGCCGCTCCACGGCCATTGGCGCCGGCCCAGCGCCCCGATGGCCAGCGATCATTGCCCGGCTATTGCCCTTCATTGCGGATACCTGCCTGATATGGTCGGCCAGCCTGCCCCAAAGTGGTTGCAAGTGCGCCGTTGCGGCGCACTTGAGCCCTGCCGTGAGAGCCAGTATTCTCCGCGGCCGCGCAAATCTGGTCTAAAAAAAAGCCCGGATGAAAAACCTGACCCAAGAGCCAACTTATCCCGGCCTGGACAGGTAACAAGGCGCCCGAAAATAGCGCGAAAACACTCTCGCCCGGCTGTATCGCTACAGCTGGACGGGAGTTTTTTGCTTTTTTTCGGCCTTGGCTCAGCTCTTGCTAAAAGCAACAAAGCTGACCGATCGGATGGTTTTTTACAGCAAAGAAAAAAGGCGCCACACCAGAGCGTCAAGCCAAAAAAAACGTGGAACTACCTACTTGGGAGCAACCGAATGAAATCGATGTGCAAGAGCCTGATGTTGGCCACCAGCCTGCTGGCCGGGGGGCAGGCCGTGGCTGGCGACCTGTTGCAATGGCAGAACAACAGCCTGACTTACTTGTATGGCAAGAACTTCGAAGTCAACCCGCAGATTCAACAGACGGTCACCTTCGAACACGCCGACGCCTGGAAGTACGGGGACAACTTCTTCTTCCTCGACCGCATCTTCTACAACGGCAAGGAAGACGGCAATGTCGGCCCGGACACCTACTACGGCGAGTTCTCTCCACGCTTGTCGTTCGGCAAGATCTTCGACCAGAAACTGGAATTCGGCCCGATCAAGGACGTGCTCCTGGCGTTCACTTACGAATTCGGCGAAGGCGACAATGAGTCCTACCTGATCGGCCCGGGCTTCGACCTGGCAGTACCGGGCTTCGACTACTTCCAGCTGAACTTCTACCAGCGCCACACCGAAGGCAGCCGCGCGGGTGACAACGTCTGGCAGATCACTCCGGTGTGGTCCTACACCATTCCCGTGGGCCGCTCGGACATCCTGATCGACGGTTTCATGGACTGGGTGGTGGACAACGACCAGAACGCCAAGGGCACCTACCACGCCAACCTGCACTTCAACCCACAGATCAAATATGACTTGGGCAAGGCACTGAACTGGGGCGCCAAGCAGTTGTACGTCGGTTTCGAGTACGACTACTGGAAGAACAAATACGGCATCAAGGATTCGCGTAACTTCGAGACCAACCAGGACACCGCCAGCCTGTTGGTCAAATACCACTTCTGATACCCCCTGAGACGGCCGGCCCTCATGTTCTGATGAGAGCCGGCCACTCAGACTGATGGGCCAGCGCGACGCTGCCTATCAGGCAAGACGTGATCCGGAGTCCCGCCAGAATGCCGGATCGGCACTCTTGAGCCGTTCCACCGCATTGTGGATGTGGCTCAGCGCTGCTTGCCGCGCCCCTTCGACATCACGCGCGGCGATGGCCCCATAGACCGCGAAATGCTCATCGCGCACCGAGTGCGCCAGATCCCGGCGCCGCTCCTCATTGGAACGGGTAATGCGGATGGCCTCCTTGATGAACTGGGCAATGAACTCATGCAATGAGGGATACAGCGGATTGCCGGTGGCCTGGGAAATCGACAAGTGAAACGCCAGGTCCTGCTCCACGCCGTCCTGGCCGGCCTGCTCGGCCACATCGATGGCCAGCAATGCCTGATGGATCGCCTGCAGTTGCTCGGGGGTGTGCCGCTGCGCCGCCAGCGCCGCCGCCTCGCCCTCGATACCACGTCGCAGTTCAGTCACCCGCAGAACCGCCTCGATCGACCCGCGAACATCCAGATCGATAGTAAAGGCCTTGATATGCGCGCCCTCGCTGACCACGGTGCCGCTACCTTGGCGCACCTCCACCAGCCCGGCCGATTTCAAGCGCGAAATCGCCTCGCGGATGACCGTACGGCTGACCCCGAAACGCTCGCACATAACCGGCTCGGTGGGCAGCCGCGAACCCGGCAGGGCCTCGCCACTGGCGATATGCGCCTTGAGTGCCGCAGTCACTTGATCCGCCAGGGTGCCCTTGGCCGCATCCTTGAGCGTCGCCAGGGAATCGGCGGCGAGGGAAGAGTTGTCAGGCTTGGACATGAGTATCTCTGTATTCAAAGTGGCTAACGGTACTGCATTTCGTGCACGCCGTCCCGCTCGGTATCCGGCCGTTGAATTCGTATGATGTATTATGATATCTAAGACACCTCAGCAAGTCCGATAAAAACAAAATCACCCAAATACAAGAAAAAAGGATGGGTAAAGAGATGACTGAATCACTGTCGCAAACTGCCGCCCGCTCCCCCACCGCCTCCTTTGAAGACCTGGCTTATCGCAAAGTCGCCTGGCGCATCCTGCCGTTGCTGCTGTTGTGCTACCTGGTGGCCTACCTGGATCGAGTCAACGTCGGCTTCGCCAAGTTGCAGATGTCCGAAGACCTGCAATTTTCCGAAGCGGTCTACGGCTTGGGTGCGGGGATCTTCTTCATCGCCTACTTTCTGGTGGAAATTCCCAGCAACCTGATCCTGCATCGGGTCGGTGCGCGCCTGTGGATCGCTCGCATCATGATCAGTTGGGGCATCATTTCCTCGTGCATGGCTTTCGTCAGCACCCCTACCTCCTTCTATGTGATGCGCTTTCTGTTGGGCATCGCCGAGGCCGGGTTCTATCCGGGGGTCATCCTCTATCTGTCGTACTGGTTCCCTTCCAACCGCCGCGGCAAGATGTACGCCCTGTTCGCTACCGCGGTACCGCTTTCGGGGTTGATTGGCGCGCCGCTGTCCGGTTGGATCATGAGTGCCCTCAATGGCCACCAGGGCTTTGCAGGCTGGCAATGGATGTTCTTCCTCGAAGGCTTGCCGTCGATCCTGGTGGGCGGCCTGGTGATCTACTGCCTCAGCGACCGTATCGCCGACGCGGGCTGGTTGACCCGCCAAGAAAAAAACCTGCTGCAGGCCCGAATCGAGGCCGAGGCCGACGGCCATCAGGTTCACAGCGTCAGGCAAGTGTTCGGGCAACCCCGGATCTGGCTGCTGACCGCCATCTATTTCTGCATGATCGCCGGCTTCTACACCGTTGGCTTCTGGCTGCCCTCGCTGATTCGCCAGGCCGGCGTCAGCGACGTGTTCGAGGTCGGCATGCTCACGGCGATTCCCTATGCCGCGGCAGCGCTGACCATGGTGCTGATCTCCCGCAGCGCCGACCGGTTGCGCGAACGCCGCTGGCATTTGGCGCTGACCGCCGTGCTTGGCGGTATCGGCCTGATGATTTCCGCCACCTGGAGCGACAACTTCACGGTATCGATGATCGGCCTGACCCTGGGGGCCATGGGCGCCTTCAGCACCCTGCCGCTGTTCTGGAGCCTGCCCACGGCCTTTCTCGGCGGCACCGCGGCCGCCGCCGGCATTGCCTTGATCAACTCCTGGGGCAACCTCGCCGGCTTTGTCTCGCCCTACCTGATGGGCTTTCTCAAAGACCTGACCCAAAGCACCACCATCGGCATGTACGTCATGGCCAGCGCGTTGTTCATCGGCGCCCTGCTGGTCTTCAAGATTCCCGGAAAACTCGTCAATCGCTGAACACTTGGAGCCACTCATGAATATTCTTGTCACCGGCGCGGCCGGCTTTCTCGGACGGCGGCTGATCGAAGCCTTGCTGCAACGGGGCACACTCACCGACCGTCACGGCCAATTGCAGCCCATCAAGCGCATTACCGCATTTGACCGGGAGCCCGTGCAGGGCCTTGATGACCCACGGGTGCAGGTCAAGGAAGGAGACATTAGCGATGAACAGGTGCTGGCCAAACTGATCGACGCCGACACCGATAGCATCTTTCACCTGGCCGCCGTGGTCTCCAGCCAGGCGGAAGGCGATTTCGAACTGGGCATGCGGGTCAACTTCAGTGCGACCCAAGGTCTGCTGGAACGGGCGCGCCAGCTGGGCTCCTGCCCAAAGTGGGTGATGACCAGTTCTGTGGCCGTTTTCGGTGGGCAACTGCCGGAGAACGTCGACGATGATCAGGTCTGGGCTCCGCAAAGCTCCTACGGGACCCAGAAAGCCATGAATGACCTGCTGCTCGCCGATTACAGCCGACGCGGCTTCGTCGATGGTCGCAGCCTGCGCATGCCCACCATCGTGGTGCGGCCAGGCAAACCGAACCTGGCGGCGTCCAGCTTCGCCAGCGGTATCATCCGCGAACCCCTCAGCGGCCAGGCCAGTGTCTGCCCGGTGGCCCTGGATACCCGACTCTGGTTGATGTCTCCAGCCCGGGCCATTGCCAACCTGATCCATGGTCATGAGCTGGCCGCAGAGCGCTTGAATCAGGGCCGAGTGATCAACATGCCCGGTCTGTCGCTGACCGTGGCGCAGATGATCGACGCGCTGCGGGAAGTGGCCGGAGACGAAGTTGCCCAGCGTATTCAGCTACGCCCGGACGCCAGGATCGAACGCATCGTCGGCTCCTGGCCGGGAGCCTTCAGTGCCAGATATGCCAGCGAGCTGGGTTTTACCGCGGACGAGGATTTTATCGGTGTGATCCGCCAGTTCATCCAGGACTACCTGCCTTACTGACCTCAGGCTGCGAAAATCCCGGGCTCATCGGCTGAGCCCGGGCATCAACCCTTAAGGCCCAGAAACCGCGCCAACTCCTCGCCCTTGGCCAGGGCGTCACTGCGCCCCAGTTCGATCAACTCGCTGCAATACGACGCCTCGAACAGCAAATAGCTCAGGACCCCGGCGCCACTGGTCCGGGTTGCCCCCGGTCCGCGCAGGAACAAGCGCAGAGCCGCTGGCAACTCCTGCCGGTGCCGCGCCGCTATTTCGTCGATCGGCTGACTCGGGGCAATCACCAGCACTTCCACCGGCGCGATACCCAAGCCGCGATCCGCCGCACTGCCAGGTAACAGCCGACTGAAATGATTGAGCCGCTCCAGCAGTTCGATATCGCTTTCCAGGCTGTCAATAAAGGTGCTGTTGAGCATATGGCCACCGATCTGCGCCAGAGTCGGCTGCTGCCCGGTGTAAGAACGCTGCCGGGTGGCGTCTGGATCATTGCCCCGCGGGTTGCCACTGACACCCACCACCAGCACGCGGCTGGCCCCCAGGTGCAACGCCGGGCTGATGGGCGCCGACTGGCGCACGGCACCGTCACCGAAATACTCTTGGTCGAGCTTCACTGGCGCGAACAGCAAGGGAATCGCCGCGCTGGCCAGCAGGTGGTCCACCGTCAGCTGAATGGGAACGCCGATGCGCCGATGACGCAACCAGGGATCGATGACCCCGCCACCTTGATAAAAAGTCACCGCCTGTCCGGATTCGTAGCCAAAGGCCGTCACCGCTACCGCATGCAGCTGGCCTTGGGAAATGGCCTGGTTGATGCCCGAAAGATGCATGTGCTGATTGAGCAGGTCGCGTAGCGGCGAGTTGTTAATCAGCGCCACCGGCACCTGAGCACCGAGCCCCAACAGGCTGTGGCCGACAAAACGACTGGCCTGGCGAATCACTCCCGGCCAATCGCTGCGCATCACCTGATCGCTGCGAAAGCTGCGCCAGAATGCCGTGAGGCGTTCGATTGCCGCGGGAAAATCCGTGGCCCCACTGGCCAGGCTGACCGCGTTGATGGCCCCGGCAGAGGTACCAACGATCACCGGAAACGGATTTCGCGCCCCCGGCCCCAACAGCTCGGCGATCGCCGCCAGCACGCCCACCTGATAGGCGGCACGCGCACCACCGCCGGAAAGAATCAAACCTGTGATCGGTTGCGCAACACTCATCAACTCACTCCATCCGTGGCGCACAAGATCCGGCAATCAATGCCAGGCGGTCAACCGCGCTTCTTGTAAAGCTTGGGCTCGCCCGGCGGCCGGCTCTTGAAGCGTCGATGGGCCCAGAGGTACTGCTCGGGACAGGCGCGCAACGCACTTTCCACCCACTGATTGATCCGCAGGCAATCCTCTTCTTCAGTGGCACCGGGAAAATCCGTCAGGGGTGCATGAATCACCAGGCGATAGCCACTGCCATCGGCCAGGCGCTCCTGGGTGAAAGGCACGACCAGCGCCTTGCCCAGGCGGGCGAACTTGCTGGTGGCGGTCACGGTAGCCGCCTGGATACCGAACAACGGCACGAACAGGCTCTGCTTGGCGCCATAGTCCTGGTCCGGTGCATACCAGATGGCCCGTCCGGAACGCAGCAGCTTGAGCATGCCACGCACGTCCTCTCGCTCCACGGCCAGGGAATCCAGGTTGTGTCGCTCGCGGCCACGACGCTGAATGAAATCGAACAGCGGGTTCTTGTGCTCGCGGTACATGCCATCGATGGTGTGCTGCTGCCCCAGCAGCGCCGCGCCAATTTCCAGGGTAGTGAAGTGCAGGGCCATGAGAATCACCCCATGACCTTCGCGCTGGGCCTGCTTGAGGTGTTCCAGGCCTTCGACATGGGCTAGGCGCGCCAGACGCTGCTTGGACCACCACCAGCTCATGGCCATTTCGAAGAAGGCGATCCCGGTGGAGGCGAAGTTTTCCTTGAGCAGGCGTTTGCGCTCTGCGGCGGATTTTTCCGGGAAACACAGCTCCAGATTGCGTCGGGCGATAGACCGTCGATCGCCGGCTACTCGGTACATCAACGCCCCCAGGGCGCGACCGATTTGCAGGAGCACGGGATAAGGCAGCTGGACGATCAGCCATAACACGCCAAGTCCCAGCCACAGCGGCCAGAAACGTGGAGACAAGAATGCAGCTCGAAAACGCGGGCGATCCATTACAGATTCCGGGACAGACAACAAGGTCGCGCATTCTACATCGGTTCGACCTGGCTTGCGGGGCGCGGGCGATCTCGTTATAAGTCTCGGCACTTTTAGTGACAAGCCGCCTTCTGCAGACCATGAGCCAAACCGAATCGCTAGACCAAGATCCTGTGTTCCAGTTAAAGGGCAGCATGCTTGCCATCACGGTGCTGGAACTGGCCCGCAACGACCTTGAAGGCCTCGATCGCCAACTGGCCGCGAAGGTCGCCCAGGCGCCAAACTTCTTCAGCAACGCGCCACTGGTACTGGCGCTGGACAAGCTGCCTGCTGCCGAAGGCTCGGTGGATCTGCCCGGGCTGATGCGTGTCTGCCGCCAGCACGGTCTGCGCACCCTGGCGATCCGCGCCAGCCGGATTGAAGACATTGCAGCGGCCATTGCCGTCGATCTGCCAGTGCTGCCACCTTCCGGTGCCCGGGAGCGCCCCCTCGATCCGCCGGAAAGCGAGGTCAAGAAAGTACCGGAAAAGCCGCCTGAACCAACCGTGAAACCGACCCGCATCATCACTTCGCCAGTACGCGGCGGACAGCAGATCTACGCCCAAGGTGGCGATCTGGTCGTGGTGTCCTCGGTCAGCCCCGGCGCGGAACTTCTCGCCGATGGCAATATCCATGTATACGGCCCAATGCGTGGTCGGGCGCTGGCTGGCGTCAAAGGTGACACCAAGGCACGGATTTTCTGTCAGCAATTGAGCGCTGAACTGATCTCCATCGCCGGTCAGTACAAGGTTTCCGAAGACCTGCGGCGCGACCCTTTGTGGGGCTCTGGAGTCCAGGTCAGCCTGTCGGGTGACGTGTTGAACATCACACGTCTTTAACGGATACTGCCGCATTTTCCAAGCATCTCTAAAACGTAGCGATTACGGCTCAAACGAAGTAGGAAATTGGCAATCAGCAGAGTTTATCGACGATAAACCCTGCCGCTGACCGAGCTCCAGCCAAGGCTGTCCGACTGCAGTAGTTTTCAAGAGATGTTTTTCAGGGGCTAAAAGTCCTTTTTCCTTAGGGGTGAAACACCTTGGCCAAGATTCTCGTGGTTACATCCGGCAAGGGTGGTGTGGGTAAAACCACCACCAGCGCCGCTATCGGTACCGGCCTCGCTCTGCGCGGTCACAAAACAGTCATCGTCGACTTCGACGTCGGCTTGCGTAACCTCGACCTGATTATGGGTTGCGAGCGTCGCGTGGTGTATGACTTCGTCAACGTGGTCAATGGCGAAGCCAACCTGCAGCAAGCCCTGATCAAAGACAAGCGCCTGGAAAACCTCTACGTACTGGCCGCCAGCCAGACACGCGACAAAGACGCGCTGACCCTGGAAGGCGTGGAAAAAGTCCTGATGGAACTCAAGGAAACCTTCGAGTTCGTGGTCTGCGACTCCCCAGCCGGTATCGAGAAAGGCGCCCACTTGGCCATGTACTTCGCCGACGAAGCGATTGTCGTGACCAACCCTGAAGTCTCTTCGGTCCGCGACTCCGACCGTATGCTCGGCCTGCTGGCCAGCAAATCCCGCCGCGCCGAAAAAGGCGAAGACGCGATCAAGGAGCACCTGCTGTTGACCCGTTACAACCCGGAGCGCGTCAGCAATGGCGAAATGCTTGGCGTTGAAGACGTCAAAGAAATTCTCGCAGTGACCCTGCTGGGCGTGATTCCGGAATCCCAGGCCGTGCTCAAGGCTTCCAACCAGGGCGTGCCGGTGATTCTCGACGACCAGAGCGATGCGGGCCAGGCCTACAGCGACGCAGTCGATCGTTTGCTGGGCAAAACCGTGGAACACCGGTTCCTTGATGTCGAGAAGAAGGGATTCTTCGAGCGCCTGTTTGGAGGTAGATAATGAATCTTTTTGACTTCTTTCGTGCCAGCAAAAAGGTCAGCACCGCGTCGGTAGCGAAAGAGCGTCTACAGATCATCGTGGCGCATGAACGCGGCCAGCGCAGCACCCCTGATTACTTGCCCGCCTTGCAGAAGGAACTGGTGGAAGTGATCCGCAAGTACGTCAATATCGGGTCCGACGACGTGCACGTCGCTCTGGAAAACCAGGGCAGTTGCTCGATCCTGGAACTCAATATCACCCTGCCTGATCGCTGATTGATCCGACGGGAGCCACGGCGGCTCGCTGACTTCATGCATAGCATTGAGGTCGGCGAGCCGCCGTTGGCGTTTGTTACGAGGCTGTTTTAATGCCGTTGTCGAATATCCACATCCTGCATCAGGACCCCGCCGTCCTGGTGGTGAACAAACCCACCCTGCTGCTTTCAGTCCCCGGTCGCGCCGACGACAACAAGGACTGCCTGATCACTCGCCTGCAGGAAAATGGCTACCCCGAAGCCCGTATCGTCCACCGACTGGATTGGGAAACCTCAGGGATCATTCTCCTGGCCCGGGACGCGGACACCCATCGCGAACTGTCGCGACAGTTTCATGACCGCGAAACCGAAAAAGCCTACACCGCCCTGTGCTGGGGCCAGCCGGAACTGGACAGCGGCAGCATCGATCTGCCCTTGCGCTATGACCCGCCAACCAAACCCCGGCATGTGGTGGACCACGAATTCGGCAAGCACGCCCTGACCTTCTGGCGAGTGCTGGAGCGCTGCGGCGACTGGTGCCGGGTCGAGCTGACCCCCATCACCGGCCGCTCTCATCAGTTGCGGGTACACATGCTGTCCATCGGGCACCCACTACTGGGCGATGGCCTCTACGCCCACCCGCAGGCCTTGGCCGCCTGGCCAAGGCTGTGCCTGCATGCCAGCATGCTCAGCTTCACTCATCCCCAGACCGGTGAGCGCCTGCGCTTCGATTGCCCCGCGCCCTTCTGACAGCGTTCTGCAGGAGCGGGTTTTCCGGCGAAGCCCCCCTGACGACCATCCCCCAGGTCGACAACCGCTTCGCCGGCAAGCCGGCTCCTACAGTGCCCTGCTATACGTTAAACTCGCGCCACTGCTGTCTGGAGCTACTTATGCGCGAAGAGTTGAACCAAGGCCTGATTGACTTCCTCAAGGCCTCCCCTACCCCTTTCCATGCCACTGCCAGCCTTGTTCAACGTCTGGAAGCGGCAGGTTACCAGCGCCTCGACGAGCGCGAGCCGTGGACCACCGAAGCCAACGGCCGCTACTACGTCACCCGCAACGACTCCTCCATCGTCGCCTTCAAGCTGGGCCGGCATTCGCCCCTGCAAGGCGGCATCCGCCTGGTGGGCGCCCACACCGACAGCCCCTGCCTGCGGGTCAAGCCTCAGCCTGAACTGCAGCGCCAGGGTTTCTGGCAACTGGGTGTGGAAGTCTATGGCGGCGCACTGCTGGCTCCCTGGTTCGACCGTGACTTGTCACTGGCCGGCCGCGTAACCTTCCGCCGCGATGGCAAGGTGGAAAGCCAACTGATCGACTTCAAGGCCCCCATCGCGATCATTCCCAACCTGGCCATCCACCTCAACCGTGAAGCCAATCAGGGCTGGGCGATCAACGCGCAGAACGAATTGCCGCCGATCCTTGCCCAGTTTGCCGGTGACGAACGGGTGGATTTCCGTGCCGTGCTGACCGACCAACTGGCCCGCGAACACGGTCTGAACGCCGATGTGGTGCTGGACTACGAGCTGAGCTTCTACGACACCCAGAGCGCTGCCGTGATCGGTCTGCACGGTGACTTCATTGCCGGCGCACGCCTGGACAACCTGCTGTCCTGCTACGCCGGGTTGCAGGCCCTGTTGACGGCCGACAGCGAGGAAACCTGCGTACTGGTGTGCAACGACCATGAAGAAGTCGGCTCCTGCTCGGCTTGCGGCGCCGATGGCCCGATGCTCGAACAGACCCTGCGCCGCCTGCTGCCCGAAGGCGACGAGTTCGTCCGCACCATCCAGAAATCGCTGCTGATTTCCGCAGACAACGCCCACGGCGTGCACCCCAACTACGCTGACAAGCACGACGCCAATCACGGCCCGAAACTCAATGCCGGCCCGGTGATCAAGGTCAACAGCAACCAGCGCTACGCCACCAACAGCGAAACCGCCGGTTTCTTCCGCCATCTGTGCATGGCCGAGGAAGTCCCGGTGCAGAGCTTCGTGGTGCGCAGCGACATGGGTTGCGGCTCGACCATCGGCCCGATCACCGCCAGCCACCTGGGCGTGCGCACTGTCGACATCGGCTTGCCGACCTTCGCCATGCACTCGATCCGTGAACTCTGTGGCAGCCATGACCTGGCCCACCTGGTAAAGGTGCTGAGCGCGTTCTACGCCAGCCACGAACTGCCCTGAGTTGTCACCGCGGGCGCCCCTCAGGGGGCCCCGCCGGTTTCTGATACACATCAACCCGGGGCGCGGCAAAGCGACCTAGACTTATGAGTACTCTTCCTGACAAGGCCGTCGCCATGATCTCGATGTCTGCGTTCCACTCCATGCTCATCCCGATTCTCACGGGCATGATTCTCCTGGCCATCGGCTTCAACTTCCGGGACAAGAACCTCGGTGTGTTCAGCATGTGGATTGGCATGCTGCTGATTCTCGGCACTGTGGTTTACAAAATCCTCGCCAAACTGGCGGAATAAATGCCGCGCTCGCCCTCGCATTGAATTTGGTGGCCTCGTACACTCGGTCGATCCGATTTTCTCCGAGGTTGACCGCCCAGTGTTCGCTCGTCTTTTCGCCCTGCCCTGCTTTGCGCTTGTCTGCCTGCTGACCTTCCTGCCCCTGAGCAGTGCGCAGGCGGTTGGCCTGCCGGGCCTGCTGGGCAACCAGAGCAAACCGCAACCACAGGCCGAAGAGCCCCTGGGACAGTCTTTGGACGAGGTGATCAAATCCCTGGAAAACGACCAGCAACGCGCCAAGCTGCTGGCTGATCTGAAAAAACTCCGGGACGCCACGAAAAAAGCCCAGCCCGCCACTGAAGAAGGCGTGCTCGGCCTGATCGGCGGCACTCTGTCGAGCCTGGAGAAACAGTTCTCCGGCGCTGATAGCCCCTTGAACCGCTGGACCGACGAGTTCGATCAAGCCCAGGAAGAACTGTCGGCGTTGATGCTGCCAGCCAGCCAATGGCTACCGATCATTTTTGCCTTTGCCCTGATTCTCATGGTCTGGAGTCTGCTGGCGGCGGCGCTGATCTGGCTCAGCCACCGGGTGCGCCTGCGTTTCGGTCTCACCGAAGAACTGCCCCAGCACCCCAAGACCTGGGACTTGCTGCGCTTCGCCCTGCGCAAGCTCGGCCCCTGGCTGATCGCTCTGCTGATCACCGTCTACATGACCTACTCCCTGCCCTCGTCATTGGGCAAGGACCTGGCCATGGTCCTGGCTTACGCCCTGGTGGTGGGCACCTGTTTTTCGGCGATCTGTGTGGTGGCGTTTTCCGTCCTCGATGGTCCGCATCGTCATCGTGCCCTGTATATCCTGCGCCGCCAGGCGTTCCGACCGCTGTGGTGGATCGGCAGCTTCGCCGCGTTCGGCGAGGCCCTGAGCGACCCTCGGATGGTGGCCAGCCTCGGCCAGCACCTGGCCCATACCGCCGCGACTTTCGCCAATGTCATGGCGGCGCTGTCCACCGGGGTATTCATCCTGCGCTTTCGCCGGCCGATCGCGCACCTGATCCGCAACCAGCCGCTGGCGCGACGCCTGACCCGCCGCGCCTTGAGCGACACCATCGAAATCATCGGCACCTTCTGGTACCTCCCCGCCCTGGTGCTGGTGGGCATTTCGCTGTTCGCCACCTTCGTTTCCGCCGGCGACACCAGCACGGCCCTGCGCCAGTCACTGTTGTGCACGGTGCTGCTGGTGCTGTGCATGGTGATCAACGGCCTGGTGCGGCGCCACGCCCTCAAGCCCCAGCGTGGGCACAAGCGCCATGCGCTGTATTCCGAACGACTGAAAAGCTTCTTCTATACCCTGGCCCATCTGGCGGTGTGGCTGGCGTTCATCGAACTGGGCCTGCGGGTCTGGGGCATGTCGCTGATCCGCTTCACCGAAGGCGACGGCCATGAAGTCAGCGTCAAGCTGTTCAGCCTCGCAGGCACCCTGATCTTCGCCTGGCTGATCTGGATCTTGAGCGACACCGCGGTGCATCACGCGCTGACCCGCTCGCGCAAGGGCCTGGCCAACGCCCGCGCACAGACCATGATGCCGTTGATCCGTAACGTGCTGTTCGTGGCGATTTTCATCATCGCCACCATCGTCGCCCTGGCCAACATGGGCATGAACGTCACGCCGCTGCTGGCCGGTGCCGGTGTCATCGGTCTGGCCATCGGTTTCGGCGCCCAGTCGCTGGTAGCAGACTTGATCACCGGTCTGTTCATCATCATCGAAGACTCCCTGGCCATCGACGATTACGTGGATGTCGGCGGTCACCTGGGCACCGTCGAGGGCCTGACCATCCGCACCGTGCGCCTGCGGGACATCGACGGCATCGTGCACACCATCCCGTTCAGCGAAATCAAGAGCATCAAGAACTACTCCCGGGAGTTCGGCTACGCGATCTTTCGCGTGGCGATTCCCTACAACATGGAGATCGACGACGCGATCAAGCTGATGCGCGACGTGGGCCAGAAGATGCGTACCGACCCCTTGCAGCGACGCAACATCTGGTCGCCCCTGGAGATCCAGGGAGTGGAGAGTTTCGAGTCCGGCAGCGCCATCCTACGGGCCCGTTTCAAGACCGCGCCGATCAAGCAATGGGAAGTGTCCCGGGCGTTCAACCTGTCCCTCAAGCGTCACCTGGACGAAGCCGGACTGGACCTGGCCACCCCGCGCATGAGCATCCAGGTGATCACCCCCGGCAGCGCCCCGGAAAAGCAATGACCCCTTAGGCGCCGTCTTGCCGGCCAACGGTACGGGCGTCTAAAGAACGTCAACGCCAACGTGAATTGCGTCATGCCGCCAGAACTCCAGATCACAGTCGATCAGCCGCTCATGCTGGTCATAGTTGACCCGGGCGATGCGCAGCCCGGGGCTGCCCACCGACACCTTCAAGGCCGCCGCCGCTTCCGGCTGCAATGAGGTGGGCACGATCTCGAAGCGCACCCGCCCGTAATGCAGGTCGTAATGCCGGGCATAGAGCTCGGTGATCGACTGGTTCAAATCCAGGTCGAGAATGTGTGGAAAGTACTTGGGGTTCAGGTAGTGCTCCACATACAGCACCAGCCGGTCATCGATGCGCCGCGCTCGACAGATCTGGATCACGCTGGACAGTGCCGGTAATTGCAGCCAGGCGCAGACCGCCGCCGACGCCGGTTGCAGGCGCGCCGAGATCACCTCAGTGGAAGGCACTCGCCCCTGGGCGCTGACCATGGCGTGAAAGTGACTGCGCTGCATCAGGTTGTAGGCCAGCCGCGGCGGCGAAACGAACCAGCCCCGACGCTCCTCGCGGTAGATCTGCCCCTGGGCCTCCAATTGCAGCAGGGCCTCGCGCACGGTGATGCGGGTGGTGGCGAACAACTCGCTGAGCTTGCGCTCGGCCGGCAGTTTGCTGCCGGGCGCCAACAGACCATGGGCGATCTGCTCCTGCAGGACCTGGCCGATGGCTGTCACCGCTTTGGTTGCATCAATACGCATCAACGTTACCTATCTGGACTAGACCAGCACTGTTTCAGGGCAGCGCAAGGGCCGGGGCAGTGCTCTGCATCTGTGTCGAAAGCCTAGGCAATGCATATGACTGATAGATGACAACGCCGCTGAGCGAGCCTTTGGTGAACCTGCAAATTGCCCGCCAGAACCTTGCAGAACGGGTGTTTGGGCATGGTCTACGCTTATTTCGCAGCGCCGAACCTGCGCCCGAATCCATGCGCCGACCATTGGCACCGACATCAAAGTGTCATCCAACACGCCTAAATTGGCTCAGGTATTGCTGACCTAGACCAACCCACCGCAA
The DNA here is from genome assembly GCF_026016285.1 of Pseudomonas sp. B21-059. Classification (NCBI taxonomy): domain Bacteria; kingdom Pseudomonadati; phylum Pseudomonadota; class Gammaproteobacteria; order Pseudomonadales; family Pseudomonadaceae; genus Pseudomonas; species Pseudomonas sp. B21-059. The sequence goes on from NZ_CP087201.1 coordinate 4,941,773, forward strand.
GACCGTCGATAACAACGCAGCGTTGAACACGCCCAAAGGAGCTTCGGATGAAACAGCTTTTCCTGGCATCACTGTTAGGTTCGACCATTGCCCTGTGCACCGCCGCCATGGCTGCTGACAACGATTTGAAAACCCTGGAAGCCGCTGCGAAAGCAGAAGGCGCGGTGAACAGTGTCGGCATGCCCGACGACTGGGCCAACTGGAAAGGCACCTGGGAGGACCTGGCGAAAATCTACGGCCTCAAGCACATCGACACCGACATGAGTTCGGCCCAGGAGATCGCCAAGTTCGCCGCGGAAAAAGACAACGCCAGCGCCGACATCGGCGACGTCGGCGCCGCCTTCGGCCCCATCGCAGTCAAGCAGGGTGTGACCCAACCCTACAAACCCAGCACCTGGGCCCAGGTCCCGGACTGGGCCAAGGACAAAGACGGCAACTGGGCGCTGGCCTATACCGGCACCATCGCCTTCATCATCAATAAAAAGCTGCTGCACGGGTCTGAGGCGCCGAAGAGCTGGGCAGATCTGGAGAAAGGCAAGTACAAAGTCTCCATCGGTGACGTGAGCACCGCAGCCCAAGCCGCCAACGGCGTGCTGGCCGCGGCCATTGCCAAAGGCGGCGACGAAAAGAACATCCAGCCGGCGCTGCTGATGTTCGCCGAGATCGCCAAGCAGGGTCGCCTGTCCCTGGCCAACCCGACCATCGCCACCATGGAGAAAGGTGAAGTGGAAGTGGGCGTGGTCTGGGATTTCAACGGCCTGAGCTACCGCAACAAGATGGTCAACAAGGATGACTACGAAGTGCTGATCCCATCCGACGGCTCGGTCATCTCCGGCTACACCACCATCATCAACAAATACGCCAAGCATCCCAACGCCGCCAAGCTGACCCGCGAGTACATCTTCAGCGATGCCGGCCAGACCAACCTGGCTCGCGGCAATGCGCGCCCGATCCGTGCCGAGCATCTGACTCTGCCGGCGGACGTCCAGGCCAACCTGCTGCCCAACGAGCAATACAAGCACGTAACCCCGATCAAGGACGCCGACGCCTGGGAGAAAACCTCCAAGTCCCTGCCGCAGAAGTGGCAGGAAGAAGTGATCATCAACATGCCGTAATACTGCATCAGTCGTAGCAGCCGGCTTGCCGGCGAAGGCCTGTACGAGCGTGCAGGCACCTTCGCCGGCAAGGGCATTGCCGTCCGGCCGCTACTACAGGTTCCATGCGTTGCCTGATCCCGGAGTTCCCCCGTTCATGAAGCACAACGTCATCCTTGTGGTGCTCGACGGCCTCAACCACGAAGTTGCCCGACACGCCATGGGCCACCTGCAAGCCTACGTCGGCGCAGGCCGCGCCGCCCTGTACAAGCTGCAATGCGAATTGCCGGCCCTGTCCCGACCGCTGTACGAGTGCCTCCTCACCGGTGTCGCGCCGATCGACAGCGGTATCGTCCACAACCAGGTCTCGCGCCTGTCCAACCAGCGCAGTATTTTCCACTATGCCCGCGAGGCCGGCCGCTCCACTGCCGCCGCGGCCTATCATTGGGTCAGCGAGCTGTACAACCGCAGTCCCTTCAATGCACCACGGGACCGGCACACCGCCAATCCCGAGCTGCCGATCCAGTACGGCCATTTCTATTGGAACGATCACTATCCCGACTCCCATCTCTTCGCCGATGCGGAGAGCCTGCGCCTGCGGCACCAACCGGATTTTCTCCTGGTGCACCCGATGAACATCGATGACGCCGGTCACAAGCACGGCCTCGACAGCACCCAGTACCGCAACAGCGCGCGTTCGGCAGACATCATCCTCGCCGACTATCTGCAAGGCTGGCTCGATGCTGGCTACCAGGTGTTGGTGACCGCCGACCACGGCATGAACAACGACCGCTCCCACAACGGTCTCTTGGCCGAGGAGCGGGAAGTTCCGTTGTTCGTTCTCGGCAATGCCTTCAGTCTCGACCCAGGTGCCACGCCAAAGCAGACCGAACTGTGCGGCACCATCTGCCAACTACTGGGCGTGCCCCATGACAAACCCTTCTGCCGGGAGCTGTTGCAGTGAATTCAGTCACCCGCGGCAAATGGCTGGCGGCACTCTGTCTGGTGCCTTTTGCCCTGTTCTTCATCGTGTTCCAGATCGCCCCGCTGGTGTGGGTGCTGATCAACAGCCTGCAGTCGGAAGAGTTCGGCTGGGGCCTGGCCAACTTCAGCAAGATCTTCAGCTCGAAGTTCTACCTGCAGGCGATCCGGCACAGCCTGGAGATCAGTTTCTGGTCCAGCGTGTTCGGCATCATCATTGCGGTGCTGGGCAGTTACTCCCTGCGCAGGGTGGACTCCAAACTGCGCAACTTCGTCAACGCCTTCGCCAACATGACCAGCAATTTCTCCGGCGTGCCCCTGGCCTTTGCCTTCATCATTCTCCTGGGCTTCAACGGCACCATCACCATCATGCTCAAGCAGTCGGGGATCATTCAGGACTTCAACCTGTATTCCAAGACCGGGCTGATCATTCTCTACACCTACTTCCAGATTCCCCTGGGGGTGCTGTTGCTGTACCCGGCCTTCGACGCCCTGCGCGAAGACTGGCGTGAATCCGCCGCGCTGCTGGGGGCCAACGGCTGGCAGTTCTGGCGCCACATCGGGCTGCCCGTGCTGACCCCGGCATTGCTGGGCACCTTCGTCATCCTGCTGGCCAATGCCCTGGGCGCCTATGCCACGGTCTACGCCCTGACCACCGGCAACTTCAACGTGCTGCCGATCCGCATTGCCGCCATGGTTTCCGGGGACATCTCCCTGGACCCGAACATGGCCAGCGCCCTGGCGGTGGTGCTGGTGGCCCTGATGACCCTGGTCACCATCGTCCATCAGTTGCTGTTGAAGAGGAGCTACCATGTCTCGCGCTGAACCCGGCTCCGCCGCCCTGTACCACCGGGTGGTGGTCTATCTGCTGTTCGCCATCCTGTTGCTGCCGTTGCTGGGGACCCTTGTCTACTCCATCGCCAGCAGTTGGTCGGCCACCATCCTGCCCAGCGGTTTCACCTTCAAGTGGTACCTGCAGCTGTGGAGCGACCCGCGCTTCCTCAATGCCTTCGGCCAGTCGCTGCTGGTCTGCGTCGGCGCGCTGGTGCTGTCGGTGGTGCTGATCCTGCCGCTGCTGTTTGTGGTGCACTACCACTTTCCCAAGCTCGACGCTTTGATGAACATCCTGATCCTGCTGCCCTTCGCGGTGCCGCCAGTGGTGTCATCGGTGGGCCTGCTGCAACTCTATGGCTCAGGGCCCTTCGCCATGGTTGGCACGCCCTGGATCCTCATCGGCTGCTACTTCACCGTGGCGCTGCCGTTCATGTACCGGGCCATCACCAACAACCTGCAAGCGATCAACCTGCGCGACCTGATGGACGCCGCCCAACTGCTCGGCGCCAGCACCTGGCAGGCAGCCTTCCTGGTGGTCCTGCCCAACCTGCGCAAAGGCCTGATGGTGGCGCTGCTGCTGTCCTTCTCCTTCCTGTTCGGCGAGTTCGTGTTCGCCAACATCCTGGTGGGCACCCGCTATGAAACCCTGCAGGTCTACCTGAACAACATGCGCAACAGCAGCGGCCACTTCACCAGCGCCCTGGTGATCTCCTACTTCTTCTTTGTGCTGGTTCTGACCTGGGCCGCCAACATCTTGAACAAGGACAAAAGCCAATGAGCTTCGTCAGCGTCCAACACCTGCAAAAGAACTACGCAGGCACCACGGTGTTCAGCGATATCAATTGCGAAATCCAGAAAGGCGAGTTCGTCACCCTGCTGGGCCCGTCCGGCTGTGGCAAGTCCACCCTGCTGCGCTGCATCGCCGGGCTGACCCCGGTGGACGGTGGCAAGATCCTTCTCGATGGCCAGGACATCGTGCCCTTGAGCCCGCAGAAACGCGGGATCGGCATGGTGTTCCAGAGCTATGCGTTGTTCCCCAACATGACTGTGGAGCAGAACGTCGCCTTCGGCCTGCGTATGCAGAAGGTCAACGCCAACGACAGCCGCAAGCGGGTCCTTGAAGCCTTGCAACTGGTGGAGCTCAACGACTTTGCCAGTCGTTATCCACACCAACTGTCCGGCGGCCAGTGCCAGCGGGTGGCTCTGGCCCGCTCCCTGGTGACCCGGCCGCGCTTGCTGTTGCTGGACGAGCCGTTGTCGGCCCTGGATGCACGTATCCGCAAGCACCTGCGTGAACAGATCCGCAACATCCAGCGGGAACTGGGCCTGACCACCATCTTCGTCACCCACGACCAGGAAGAAGCGCTGACCATGTCCGACCGGATCTTCCTGATGAACCAGGGCAGGATCGTCCAGAGCGGCGATGCCGAAACGCTCTACACCGCACCGGTGGATGTATTCGCGGCGGGTTTTATCGGCAACTACAACCTGCTGGACGCCGAAAGCGCCAGCAAGCTGCTGCAACGCCCGGTCAGCGGGCGTATCGCCATTCGCCCGGAAGCCATCGAACTCGGCAAGGAGGGCCAGCTTGATGCGCTGGTCCGCAGCCACAGCCTGCTGGGCAACGTGATTCGCTACCGGGTCGAGGCTCGCGGCGTGGAGCTGGTGGTGGATGTTCTCAACCGTTCGGCCGATGACCTGCACGCTGACGGTCAACGTCTGGCGCTGACCATCGATCCTGCCGCCCTGTGTGAGGTAGCCTGATGGCTTTCATGCAATTGATCCTGAAGAGAGAGCTGTACTGATGGCCTTGGCAATTTTTGATCTGGACGAAACCCTGATCCACGGCGACTGCGCCACCCTCTGGAGCGCACAGATGGGCCGCCTTGGCTGGGTCGACAGCGAGTCGTTCATGCGTCGCAACAACGAACTGATGGACGCTTACAGTCACGGCAAGCTGGCCATGGAAGAGTTCATGAACTTCAGTCTGGAACCCATGGCGGGGCGTACCCCGGAGGAGGTGGCGCACCTGGTGGAGCCTTGGGTGGAAGAGGTGATCGAGCCGATCATTTTCAGCGACGCCTGCAAGACTATCGCCGCTCACCGCCAGGCCGGCGACCGGATCCTGGTGATTTCAGCCTCGGGCACCCATCTGGTGAAGCCGATTGCCGCCCGCCTGGGCATCGACGAAGTGCTGGGCATTGAGCTGGAAGTACTGCACGGCGTATATAGCGGCAATACCCTTGGCACCCTGACCTACCGCGAAGGCAAGATCACCCGCCTGCTGGAATGGCTGGACGCCGAGGAAGAAAACCTGGAAGGCGCGACGTTCTACTCCGACTCGCGCAATGACCTGCCGCTGCTACTGCGGGTAGACCATCCCCAGGTGGTGAACCCAGACCCGGTACTGCGCGAACATGCAGAGAAGTCCGGTTGGCCGATCCACCACTGGAAGTAACCCTTGGCCCTGAAATGCCCGGACAGCCAGCTTCTATAGAAGCTGGCTGGTGTAGGAGCCGACTTGCCAGCCAAGCGGATTGCAACACCCTTTCGCCGGCCAGCCGGCTCTTACGCCAGCAATCACGTCAGGCTGGAGTCGATCACCAGCACCAGCTTGCCCGAGACCTGATTGGTCGCCAGCTCGGCAAATGCCGCTTCGGCGTCCCTGATCGCAAAGGTTTTGGCCAACTGTGGGCTCAGGCGTCCTTCAGCGAACAGCGGCCAGACGTTCTGCCCGAGGTCACGGAAAAGGTCAGCCTTGAACTGTTCGTCGCGGCTACGCAGGGTCGAGCCCAACAGCTGGATACGCTTGGCCAGCACCTGAGCCAGGTCCAGTTGCGCTTCACGCCCGCCCATCAGACCAATCAGCACCCAGCGCCCATCAACGGCCAGCAGCTTGAGGTTGCTGACCGCGTAATTGGCCCCTACAGGATCGAGGATCACGTCAAATGGACCGAAGTCCCGCAGCGCTTCCAGCCCCTCAGTCCGCACCACACCGCCTTGGGCGCCGAGACTTTCGCAATAGGCCAGGCGATCGGCGGAGCCGACACTCACCCAGCATGGATTGCCAAACGCCTTGCACAGCTGGATCGCGGCCGAACCGACACCACTGGCCCCCGCGTGCAACAGCACCTTCTCGCCAGGCTTGAGCGCCGCCAGTTGGAACAGATTGAGCCAGGCCGTGCTGTAGACCTCGGGCAACGCCGCGGCTTCGGCCAGGGACAACCCCTCGGGCACCGGCAGCACATGACGAGCATCAACCACCACTTCCTCGGCCATTCCGCCACCGGCCAGCAGCGCGCACACCCGGTCACCTATCTGCCAGGAAGAACCCGGCCCCACTTCGCTGATAATCCCGGAACACTCCAGGCCCAGGATCGGGCTGGCTCCCGGAGGGGGCGGATAGAGCCCTGCACGCTGCAACAGGTCGGCCCGATTGAGACCCGCAGCCGCCACCCGAATGCGAACCTGCCCTACATCACAGGCAGGACTTGGCTCTTCAACCCACTCCACATGACCTTCAACGCCTTGCAATGCTTTCACAGTGCCTCCATAGTGAGTCCGGACTGAGCCCGGAGCGGTAGCACCGGGCTTTTTGCATTATGCGACCGGTCCTTATGGAACCGGCGACTTCAAAGACGGCCTAATATGCGTTATCAATTGCCCCCGCGTCGAATCAGCATGAAGCATTTGTTCCCCAGCACCGCCCTCGCCCTTTTCATTGGTTTCGGCCTTCTGCCGATGTCGACCAATACGTTCGCAGCCAATAGCTGGGATCAACTTCAGCCCGATCGCGATGAGGTAATTGCCAGCCTCAATGTTGTAGAACTGCTCAAACGCCACCACTACAGCAAACCGCCGCTGGATGATGCGCGCTCGGTGATCATCTATGACAGCTACCTGAAGCTGTTGGACCCATCGCGCAGCTACTTCATGGCCAGCGATATCGCGGAATTCGACAAATGGAAAACCCAGTTTGACGACTTCCTCAAGAGCGGCGACCTGAATGCCGGCTTCACCATCTACAAGCGTTATCTGGACCGGGTCAAAGCGCGTCTGGACTTCGCCTTGGCGGAGCTCAACAAAGGCGTCGACAAGATCGACTTCAACGCCAAGGAGACCTTGCTGATCGACCGCAAGGACGCCCCTTGGCTCAGGACCACCGCAGAGCTTGACGACCTGTGGCGCAAACGCGTCAAGGACGAAGTGCTGCGCATGAAGATCGCTGGCAAGGAGCCCAAGCAGATTCAGGAGACGCTGACCAAGCGCTACAAGAATCAGCTGGCTCGCCTGGACCAGACCCGGGCCGAAGACATCTTCCAGGCCTACATCAACACCTTCGCCATGTCCTACGATCCGCACACCAATTATCTGTCGCCGGATAACGCGGAAAACTTCGACATCAACATGAGCCTGTCGCTGGAAGGCATCGGCGCCGTGTTGCAGAGCGACAACGACCAGGTCAAGGTCGTGCGCCTGGTGCCGGCAGGCCCGGCAGACAAGACCAAGCAGATAGCTCCCGCAGACAAGATCATCGGTGTCGCCCAAGGCAACAAGGAAATGGTTGACGTAGTGGGCTGGCGCCTGGACGAAGTGGTCAAGCTGATCCGTGGTCCGAAAGGCACCCTGGTACGCCTGGAAGTGATCCCGGCCAGCAATGCGCCAAACGACCAGACCAGCAAGATCGTGCCTATCACCCGCGAAGCGGTGAAGCTCGAAGACCAGGCAGTGAAGAAGTCGATCCTCAACCTCAAGCAGGATGGTAAGGACTACAAGCTCGGAGTGATCGAGATCCCGGCCTTCTACCTCGACTTCAAGGCGTTCCGCGCTGGTGATCCGGACTACAAGAGCACCACCCGCGATGTGAAAAAACTGCTGACCGAGTTGCAGAAAGACAAGGTCGATGGCGTGGTCATCGACCTGCGCAACAACGGCGGTGGCTCCCTCCAGGAAGCCACCGAACTGACCAGCCTGTTCATCGACAAAGGGCCGACAGTACTGGTACGCAACGCCGACGGTCGTGTGGATGTGCTGGAGGATGAAAACCCCGGCGCCTTCTATAAAGGCCCGATGGCACTGCTGGTAAACCGTCTCTCCGCCTCGGCTTCAGAAATTTTCGCTGGTGCCATGCAGGACTACCACCGAGCGCTAATCATCGGTGGACAGACCTTCGGCAAAGGTACGGTGCAAACCATTCAGCCACTGAACCATGGCGAGCTGAAACTGACCCTGGCCAAGTTCTATCGGGTTTCCGGCCAGAGCACCCAGCATCAGGGCGTTCTTCCGGACATCGGTTACCCGTCGATCATCGACACCAAGGAAATCGGTGAAAGCGCTCTGCCTGAAGCCATGCCATGGGACACCATTCGCCCGGCCATCAAACCGGCGGTGGATCCGTTCAAGCCATTCCTGGCCCAGCTCAAGGCCGAACATGAAAGCCGTTCAGCGAAAGATGCGGAGTTCGTGTTCATCCGCGACAAGTTGGCCCTGGCACAGAAACTGATGGCGGAAAAGACCGTCAGCCTCAACGAAGCGGATCGTCGGGCACAGCATGCCGACATCGAAGCCAAGCAACTGGCTCTGGAAAATGCTCGTCGCAAGGCCAAGGGTGAAGAGCCGCTCAAAGAGCTGAAGAAAGAAGACGAAGATGCACTGGCAGCTGCCGAACCAGACAAGACCAAGCCGGAAGACGACGCCTACCTGAGCGAAACAGGGCGCATTCTGCTGGACTATCTGAAGCTCAACACCTCGGTAGCCAAGCACTGAAGATGATGGCAATTTAATTCGATCGCTCCTCGGATCGTCATTAAACAGTCATCATTCTGTCGTGAAATAAAGGACCGGGCGCCGCTCTTGAATCAGGAGCGGCGCCCGGTCCTTTTTTTATCGATAGAGATCGCCATGACCACGACCGAACAGCTGAGTGCATTGAGTTCAATCCTGGCTCAAAGCGGTTTGCACAGCCTGTTCCAGCCGATCATTTCTCTCTCGCAGCGACGTATCCTCGGATACGAAGCCTTGAGCCGCGGCCCTTCCAACAGCCCCCTGCACTCCCCGGTCGCCCTGTTCGCGGTGGCCCGCCAGGCCGGGCGCCTGAGCGAACTGGAGTTCGCTTGCCGCCACAGCGCCTGCAAACGCTTCAGCGAGCAGCAATTACCCGGCAAACTGTTCCTCAACGTATCGCCGGAATCCCTGCTGGAAGCGACCCATCAACCAGGCCGGACCCTGCAACTGCTACAGGACGTTGGCATTCCTCCAAGCCAGGTGGTGATCGAACTCACCGAACAGACCCCCATCGACGACTTTCAGCTGTTGCACAACGCCCTGCATCACTACCGGGACATGGGATTTTCCATCGCCCTGGATGACCTCGGCGCCGGTTACTCCAGCCTGCGCCTGTGGTCCGAGCTGCGGCCGGACTATGTAAAGATCGACCGGCACTTTATCGATGGCATCCATCAGGATGCCCTAAAGCGCGAATTCGTCGGTTCGATTCTGCAGATCGCCAAGGCATCCCGCGCCCAAGTGATAGCCGAAGGAATCGAGATGCTCGAGGAACTGGTGGTGCTCAGCGAAATGGGGGTGGATCTGGTCCAGGGCTACTTGCTGTGCCGGCCGCAGGAACAACCGCCTCGGGATGCCCGGGCAATGATGCCCAAGCATGACCAAACCAGCGTGGCACTCAACGATGAAGGCAGTGACCTCAGCGCGCTGCTCAACGAACAGCCCGCCGTGGCCCACAATACCCCGACAGCCAACGTGCTGGAAGCCTTTCGCCGGCAAGCCAACCTCAATTCTCTGGCGGTCCTCGACGAACAGGGCCACCCCTGCGGGATCGTCCACCGGCATTCGCTTTCAGATGCCCTGCTCAAGCCCTTTGCTACCGATCTTTTTGCCCGCAAACCCATCAGCCGCCTGATGAATGACGACTTCCTTGCCGTCGAACTCAGCCAGTCCCTGCAACAGGTGAGCCGCCTGATCACCAGTCGCGCCCGACAACGCATCGAGGAAGACTTCATCATCACCCTCAACGGTCACTACCTGGGACTGGGACGGGTAATAGATGTGCTCAAGCTGATCACCGAACTGAAAATCCAGCAGGCGCGCTATGCCAATCCCCTGACCCTGTTACCGGGCAACGTGCCCATCCAGCAATGCCTGACCCGCCTGCTGCAACAAGGGCGAGAGTCAGTGATCTGTTACGTGGACATCGACAGCTTCAAGCCCTTCAACGATATCTACGGCTATGGCCGTGGCGATGAAGTGCTGCTGTGCCTGGCCCAATGCCTGAATGATCGGGTCGACCCGAGTCGTGACTTCGTCGGGCATATTGGCGGGGATGATTTCTTGCTGGTGCTCGGACCTGAAGACTGGCAAAGGCGCCTGAACCAGTTGCTGGACGACTTTCACAGTCAGTGCCGACGCTTCTACCGCAGCGAACACCTGGAAGCCGGTTGCTTTGTCGCCCCCAACCGTCAAGGAGTGCGTCAGGAGTTCCCCTTGCTGTCACTGTCCATCGGCGTCGTGCACTTGTATCCACAGGCTTGTGGACTACTGGATTCCAGCCAATTGGCAGAGCTGGCATCCCAGGCCAAGCATCATGCCAAGAATGTTCAGGGCTACAGCATCCACGTAATCGACAGTTTGGACGCTGCAGCCCGCATGGGAAGCGAGGCGCTCAACGAACCGATGCGGGATCGGAATCCGCCGCCTGATTCAGCTGCATCAGCTTGAGCTCCGCCAGGGGATGCCCGGCCTTGGCCGAGAGCGTCCACCAACGGCTTGCCTCGTCAGCATCAGGAGCCTTGCTGGCGGAGCCGGCGAGGCTGATCACCCCCAATTGATAGGCGGCTTTACCGTCACCGGCCAGAGCCGCCAGGCGCAGCAGGCGAATGCCCTCCTCCCGCGCCCCAAGCCCATGCCCACGAAAAGTCAGGATGTGCCCGTAGAAACTTTGCGCGTCGACATCCCCCAGATTGGCCATGCGTGCGAATTGCCCCTCCATCCACCGCCAACTGCGAGGTTCGCGGATAAACCACGGCCAATGAAACAACCGGCGCGCCAGCCAATAGCTGAGTCGTGCCTTGAGTCGCCAGAACATTCAAGCCTCCGCTGATTCGGGGTATTCATACTCGAACACGCGCACCACTTCCGATGCGTGCCATGACGCAGCGGCCACGCCATCGGATGGCCCGGAAAAACGTCCCAAACGCTCCACACACTCAAAGAACCCGGTACGAGGCAAACGACTAGCGCCTTGGCTGATCACCAATGAACTGCGCAATGGCTGTTCGGCCCGAGCATCCAGGGCCGCCAGATGCTCCAGCGCGGCCGTCAGGGTTTGCATGGCTGGGCTAGGCAGCTGCAATCGCTCCAGCAATGCCCGGTAGGTTAAAAGATGGCGTTGGCGACGGGCTTGATCCAATTCGCCCAACAGCCCATCCCAGTGCTGACGACTGATCCTTACACTCACGATTGCTCCCTCCACCCCGGCACCGTCAACTCCCAGGCCAGGCTGCGGCGAATCGCAGCGTCGGGTTGACGCTCGCCACTTTCAATCAGGGCCAGGTAAGACGGACTGATACCTACTTTGCGGGCCAGCGCCTCGATGGCGATGCCCTTCCCTTCGCGCAAATTGCGTAGTTGATCCAGGCCCGGAAGACTCTGGGCTGGTGTTGCCGCCTGAGAGGTTGCAGCGGCGTGTGGTTGTTGTTTGGTGAGGCCTGCGGCTGTCAATAAAGCTTGATACTGAGCCCACGGCAGAACCGCATATTCGGGCTCGCCATCGCGTTCAATAATCTGAATATCCATTACTACCCCGTAGGACAACGACTCTTACCGAGTCGGACTTTTCCCTTGAAGTGTAATCCTAACAGCGGCGGCGGTCGCGGGGAGCATGATTGTTGAGAGAGCGAGTCAATCGCTTCAGTTTTTCCGCGGCCCCTCCAGCTGCAGTTGTTCCGGTGTATCCGGCAGGCGTTCAACCACCGCCAGTTTTTCCGGCATCTGGCGGTTGCGCCAGGCGCGGAAGGCACCAAGTTCGTCATCCAGGGTCTTCATCAACCACGCCAGCACGGCGATGTCGTCGAGCATGCCGAATACCGGGAGAAAATCGGGGATCGCGTCAACCGGGCTGAGGAAATACATCAACCCTGCCACTACCGATAGCAAAGCCTTGGGGCTGACGGCGCGATACTCACCTCGCCAGTAAGCCAGACACAAGGCCTGGAGCAGGCGCAGATCCTCCTTGACCTTGCCCAGACGGCCACCCTGGCTGGCCCCCTTGCTGGCCACGGCAAACAGCAGCGTCGGTAAACGACCGCGGCTCAGCAACCGACCAGCCAGGGGCAGGAAGCGAGCAAAACTCCAAGGTGCTTTCATCATCACTCCACTGAAATGTTATCCACACAAATTGTGGATAACCTTGTGAACAGAGCTATTTTTCACAGCTGAAAGCCCCGTTTCATAAGGGCTTAGCTCAGATCGGGCGTTTTTTACTCACATAAAAAAACCCATAATTTCATTGACTTGGCGGCCTTCACAGACTACCCACCGCCGATACCCAGTTCTGACCACCTACGATGGCGCCGGTTCGGAATATTTACCAGCAGTGGCCCGCAGAAACGACAACGCCCCGTAAAAACGGGGCGTTGCTTCAGGCGCAGAGACAGGTTACTTGGCGGCGTCCTGCTTGGCTGGATCCTTGATACCCAGCAGCTCCAGTTCGAACACCAGAACCGAGTTGGCCGGGATCGACGGGCTTGGGCTTTGTGCGCCGTAGGCCAGATCGCTAGGGATGTACAACTTGTACTTCTCACCCACGTGCATCAGTTGCAGACCTTCAACCCAACCCGGGATGACGCCGCTGACAGGCAGATCGATCGGGCTGCCACGCTCTACCGAGCTGTCGAATACAGTGCCGTTGGTCAAAGTACCGGTGTAGTGAACCGTGACCACGTCAGTCGACTTGGGCTGAGGACCATCAGCCTTCTTCAGCACTTCGTACTGCAGGCCGGAAGCAGTGGTAGTCACGCCGGTTTTCTTACCGTTTTCCTCGAGGAATTTCTTGCCGGCAGCAGCCGACTCTTCACTCATCTTGGCCATGCGCTCTTCGGCACGCTTTTGCAGCGCGGCAAAGGCTTCAACCAGTTCCTCATCCTTCAGCTTCTGTTCTTTCTTGCCAACGGCATCTTCGATGCCCTGGGCTACCGCTTTGGAATCCAGGTCATCCATGCCTTCTTGGGCGAGGCTCTTGCCCATGTTCAGGCCGATACCGTAGGAAGCTTTTTGCGCCGGGGTTTTCAGCTCTACGCTGGTCTGCGAGTCACACCCCGCAAGTACCAGGCTAACCAGGGCCACCGCCGCCGCCAACCGATGCTGTTTCATGCTATTTCCTTGTTCATGCGCCTAAAGGGCAATCGAATAAAGCCGCGAGCTTATCAGGCGACCACGACCAATGGCTACCGGCGTAAGAGTAGTAAATGTCCGATAAGTTCACGTCTTTAAACACGTTTTATGCTTTGGGGAACGCCCGCTCAGGCGGCTCGGTGAGGCGCTGGAACGAGCGCGAATAACCATAGCGCAAGTAATGGCTACTTGCCGCGTCAGAGACGCTCAGGCATAAGGAAAGCAAATTCGACAAGGACGTACATCTTGCGCCTCATCTACCGTGTATTGCTGTTGATTGCCGTGTTGATCGGCATAGCCCTGGCCGTGGTTGTGTACTACATCGCCAACCCCAAGCTTCCCGACTATGTGCCCGTCGAGCAGGTGCACTATCTGGACCAGTGGGACGCCGCCGACCGCCAGACGTACTATTTCACCCCCCAAGGCACTCAGGTCAAAGGCCTGCGCTATGAATGGTTCACCGCCCTGGAGCTGCCCTTCTCCAAGCAGTCCTTTGCAGCGCCGGAGTACCTGGCACGCTTCGGATTCCTGGTTCAGCCCGGACAGAAAGCCACCGCGCAGAATCCCGGCAACCTGCCAGTAGGGTTCGCCCGACACCAGAACCCAGGCAGCCCGGAACAGTACCTGGACATCACCTGCGCCGCCTGCCACACCGGGGAACTGCGCTTCAACCATCAGGCATTGCGAATCGATGGCGGATCGGCGCAACACGTGTTGCCCTCCAGCGTGCCAACCCTGCGCGGCGGCAGCTTCGGCCAGGCGCTGGTAGCCAGTCTGGCCACCACCTACTACAACCCATGGAAATTCGAGCGTTTCGCCCGCAAAGTGCTGGGCGCAGACTATGACGCGCAACATGAACAACTGCGCAAGGACTTCAAGGCCTCGCTGGACACCTTCCTCCGAGTCGCCTGGAACGACACCCATCGTGGCCTCTATCCCACCGAGGAAGGCCCGGGCCGTACCGATGCCTTCGGCCGCATAGCCAACGCCAGTTTCGGCGACGCGATTTCCCCAGAGAACTACCGCATCGCCAACGCCCCGGTGGATTACCCACAACTGTGGGACATCTGGACCTTCGATTGGGTGCAGTGGAATGGTTCAGCACAGCAACCCATGGCCCGCAACATAGGCGAGGCCCTGGGGGTCGGTGCCACCCTCAATCTGTTCGACAGCAACGGCCAGCCCCTCACCGGCGATGCCCGCTACCCGTCCAGTGTGCGGGTTCGCGACCTCAACCATATAGAAGAAACCTTGCAGCGCCTGAAGCCTCCCACATGGCCTGAGGCACTGCTGGGCACTGTCGATAAACCTCTTGCTGCCAAGGGCCGCGACCTGTTCGCCAGCCACTGCGCCGGCTGTCACCTACCGACAGTGAGCGAGAGCAACGGCCGCCCAGTGCAGCAACTGAAGATGCTCCCGGTTTCGGTGATTGGTACCGACCCGAACTCCGCCAGCAACATCGCCGACTTGCGCTATGACCTGAGTGCCCTGCAATGGGACACCACCGAACTGGCCAAGTCCAACGTCGAACTGCACCCGACGCCCACTGAACCACTTGACCTGAGCCAACTCTCGGCCGCGAAGGGCCTGGCCTATATCACCGCCTTCGTCGAGGAACGTGCCTACCGCGATGCCAAGGTCACTCCCGAGGAACGGCCACGGCTGGATGGCTATGGCCTGCCGATCGGCGTACGGGAGCTGCGTGCCTACAAGGCCCGGCCACTGGCTGGGGTCTGGGCGACACCGCCTTACCTGCACAACGGCTCGGTGCCCAACCTGTATCAACTGCTTTCGCCGCAATCCGAACGCTCCACCACCTTCTATCGAGGCACCTTCGAATACGATCCCAAGCACCTGGGCTATCGCCCGGAAGCCTTCAAGAATGGCTTTGAATTCGATACCCGCATCAGCGGCAACCACAACAGCGGCCACGAATTCCGTGCCGGCCAGCGTGGCAACGGCGTCATCGGCCCTCTGCTGCAACCCGAAGAGCGCTGGGCGCTGCTGGAATA
The DNA here is from genome assembly GCF_026016285.1 of Pseudomonas sp. B21-059. NCBI lineage: Bacteria > Pseudomonadati > Pseudomonadota > Gammaproteobacteria > Pseudomonadales > Pseudomonadaceae > Pseudomonas > Pseudomonas sp. B21-059. The sequence continues at coordinate 4,957,101 of NZ_CP087201.1, forward strand.
CTTGAAAGTGCTAGGCGGACCGCTGGAGTCACAACTGCCATGAAACTCGATCTCGCAAGAAAACGACCGTCACTGCTGGCCAGGCTCTGGCTACGCCTCGGTGCATTGCTGGGCAAGACTCTGTTATTGCTGGCCGGCATAGGCCTGCTGGGTTGGGCCCTGGGCAGCGTCTGGTTCGCCTGGCAGCACCGTGGTCCGGTGGCAGTGCAGGAGCAGATTCCCGCCGATGAAGCCGCACGCACCCAGGGCATCATCCAGACCGCCGTACGCATCGTCGATCAACACCGCGAAGGCACGCGCTACCTGCGCGATGCCCACGCCAAGGCTCATGGCTGCGTGAAAGCCGAGGTCCAGGTGCTCAAGGACCTGAATTCGGAACTGCGCCAGGGTGTATTCGCCAACCCCGGCCAGATCTGGCAAGCGACCGTGCGTTTGTCCAACGGCAATGCCTATCCGCAGTTCGACAGCATTCGCGATGCCCGCGGCATGGCGATCAAACTGCTGGATGTTCCTGGGCAACAGCTGATCCCCGCGGAATCGGCGCGACGCGAGCAGGACTTCGTGATGTTCAATCATCCGAACTTCTTCGTCAGCGATGTGGCGGAGTATCAACAAAACATTGCCGCCCAGGCGGATGGCAAGAAAGTCGGCGCCTTCTTCCCTGGCTGGGACCCTCGCAGCTGGCAGATCCGCCATCTGTTCATCGCCTTGGCCACGTTGTCACCAGCACCAGCCAGCCCGACCCAGACGACCTACTTTTCGGTCTCGCCCTACAAGTTCGGTAACGCCAACGCCAAGTTCCGGGTCATGCCGGACCCGGACAGCTGCCCGGCCTACAACTTGCCAGCGCAGAACCAGGACCTGCCCAACTTCTTGCGCAGCGCACTGACCCAGCAGCTCTCCACCGATCGGATGCCAGCCTGCTTCGTGCTGCAGATCCAGCGCCAGGATCCGAGCCGGTTCATGCCGATCGAAGACACCAGCATCGAGTGGAAAGAAAGCGACGCACTGTTTGAAACCGTGGCCCGATTGACGATCCCCGCCCAGGACTTCGACACTCCTGCGCAAAACCTCGCCTGCGACAATCAATCCTTCAATCCCTGGTTCGGCATTGAGGCCCATCGCCCTATCGGTGGTATCAACCGCTTGCGCAAAGCGGTCTACGAAGCTGTCAGTGACTACCGGCACAGCCGTAACGCCGAGCAGTAAGCCCTGAAACAAGAAAAGCGGCCTGCGGGCCGCTTTTGGGGGTGCCGGATTTGCCTAAAGCCAAACCCCAGACAGCAAAAAGCCCGCGTTAGCGGGCTTTCCGTGATGACCTGGCGTTCAGTGTTCCAGGTTATCGAATATGGCGCAGCGGACGGGACTCGAACCCGCGACCCCCGGCGTGACAGGCCGGTATTCTAACCGACTGAACTACCGCTGCGCGTAGCGTTGAAAGTAAGTGGTGGGTGATGACGGGATCGAACCGCCGACATTCTGCTTGTAAGGCAGACGCTCTCCCAGCTGAGCTAATCACCCTTTACCTTCGTTGCGGGGCGCATTATGCCACAAAAATTCTTAAAGTGTTGATTTAATTGATAATTTTATCAAAAAAATCTGAATTCCCATGAAATGCCGCACTACCCACAAACTCTTTACAGCAAAAAGCCCGCGCTAGCGGGCTTTCTGTGGTGACCTGGCGTTCAGTGTTCCAGATTACCGAATATGGCGCAGCGGACGGGACTCGAACCCGCGACCCCCGGCGTGACAGGCCGGTATTCTAACCGACTGAACTACCGCTGCGCGTAACACTGAATGCGAATGGTGGGTGATGACGGGATCGAACCGCCGACATTCTGCTTGTAAGGCAGACGCTCTCCCAGCTGAGCTAATCACCCTTCACGTTCGGTGTGGCGCGCATTCTACGGAGCAGCCCCCACTCTGGCAAGCACTTTTTATAATAATTTTTTCAGGCCTTCCAAAGGCTTAGCGAAGGGTTGGCCTGAGCAGCAGCGAAGAGAATAATGCCCTCCTTTGTATAAAGGAGAGATTCACCCCATGTGGTTCAAAAACCTGCTGATCTATCGCCTGACCCAAGATCTGCCTTTTGATGCTGAGGCGCTGGAAACTGCACTGGCGACCAAACTGGCGCGCCCCTGTGCAAGCCAGGAGTTGACCACTTACGGTTTCGTCGCCCCTTTCGGCAAAGGTGAAGACGCCCCGCTGGTGCACGTCAGCCAGGACTTCATGCTGGTGGCAGCGCGCAAAGAAGAACGCATCCTGCCTGGCAGCGTGGTGCGCGATGCGGTGAAGGAAAAGGTCGAAGAGATCGAAGCCGAGCAGATGCGCAAGGTCTATAAGAAGGAGCGCGACCAGATCAAGGATGAAATCATCCAGGCGTTCCTGCCCCGGGCCTTTATCCGCCGCTCCTCGACCTTCGCCGCCATCGCCCCAAAACAAGGGCTGATTCTGGTCAACTCGGCCAGCCCCAAGCGCGCCGAAGACCTGCTCTCCACTCTGCGTGAAGTCCTCGGCACCCTGCCAGTACGTCCACTGACCGTGAAGATTGCTCCGAGCGCGATCATGACCGACTGGGTCAAGACCCAGAAAGCCGCCGACGATTTCTTCGTCCTTGATGAGTGCGAACTGCGCGATACCCATGAAGACGGCGGCATCGTGCGCTGCAAGCGCCAGGACCTGACCGGCGAGGAAATCCAGCTGCACCTGAGCACCGGCAAGGTGGTCACCCAACTGTCCCTGGCCTGGCAGGACAAACTGTCCTTCATGCTCGACGACAAGATGGTGGTCAAGCGCCTGAAGTTCGAAGACCTGCTGCAGGATCAGGCGGAACAGGACGGCGGCGATGAAGCCCTCGGCCAGCAGGACGCCAGCTTCACCCTGATGATGCTGACTTTCGGCGACTTCCTGCCGGCGCTGTTCGAGGCCCTGGGTGGCGAGGAGATTCCGCAAGGCATCTGACGCCTTGCTCCAATAGCCGCCCCGCTATAGACGCCACCGCCTTCGGTGGCGTTTTCACATAATAAGGAACAGGTCATGCGAGCACTGGCTGCACTGAGCCGCTTTGTCGGCAACACCTTCGCCTACTGGGTACTGATCTTCGCCGTCCTGGCATTTTTCCAACCCGGTTGGTTCATCGGCCTCAAGGGCGCCATCGTGCCGCTGCTGGGCCTGGTGATGTTCGGCATGGGCCTGACCCTGAAACTCGAAGACTTCGCCGAAGTGGCCCGTCATCCTTGGCGCGTCGCACTGGGAGTGGTCGCGCACTTCGTGATCATGCCCGGGGTGGCCTGGCTACTCTGCCAGGCCTTCCATCTGCCGCCGGAAATTGCCGTCGGCGTGATTCTCGTGGGTTGCTGCCCCAGCGGCACCTCGTCCAACGTCATGACCTGGCTGGCCCGGGGCGACCTCGCCCTGTCGGTGGCCATTGCTGCAGTCACCACCCTGCTCGCGCCACTCTTGACCCCTGCGTTGATCTGGCTGCTGGCTTCGGCCTGGCTGCCGGTGTCTTTCATGGAACTGTTCTGGTCGATCCTGCAAGTAGTGCTGCTGCCGATCGTGCTGGGCGTGCTGGCCCAGCGCGTGCTGGGCCATCGAGTACAACATGCAGTGGAGGTACTGCCGCTGGTTTCGGTGGTGAGCATCGTCATCATCGTCACCGCCGTGGTGGCGGCCAGCCAGGCAAAAATCGCCGAGTCCGGACTGCTGATCATGGCGGTGGTGATGCTGCACAACAGCTTCGGCTACCTGTTGGGCTATTTCACCGGCCGACTCTTCAAGCTGCCACTGGCACAACGCAAATCCCTGGCCCTGGAAGTCGGCATGCAGAACTCCGGCCTGGGGGCCGCCCTGGCCAGCGCCCACTTCTCTCCACTGGCGGCAGTACCCAGCGCCCTGTTCAGCGTCTGGCATAACATCTCCGGGGCCTTGCTCTCGGCTTACTTCCGCGGCATGAGGGACAAAAGCGAGCAAAAACTGGAAACACAACGAGTCGGCAACCGAGCTGAAAACTGATCGACCGAGCCGCACTGAGCAGTATACTGCGCAGCGCGAGGACGACCTCGCGACTCAATCGAGTGACTTATTTGTGGGGACGACCCCATCAACCGATGAGGTCAGCATGTCCTGGATCATTTTGTTGTTTGCCGGTTTGTTTGAAGTGGGCTGGGCTGTCGGCCTGAAGTACACCGACGGTTTCAGCCGTCCGCTGCCCACCGCCCTGACCATCCTCGCCATGGCCATCAGCCTGGGCCTACTCGGTCTGGCCATGAAGGAGCTGCCCCTGGGCACGGCCTACGCCATCTGGACCGGGGTCGGTGCCATTGGCACGGTGATCGCAGGGATCATCCTGTTCGGCGAATCCATGGCCTTGGTGCGCCTGGCCAGCGTGGCGCTGATCATCGCCGGCCTGGTGGGCTTGAAAGTCAGCGCCAGCTGACCGCCGCCGCACAGTAATGAAAACGCCCGCAATGCTGCGGGCGTTTTTGTGTTCACTGCAATCCTAGCGACGACTGCCGCGCAACTGCCCCACCAGCGCCTGCAACTGCGCGGGTTCGGTGGCCTCCACGCTTACGACTGGCCCGGCCACCAAAGTCACTCGTGACCAGAAGCGATGGAAGAACCCTTTGTTCGGGTCGCGACTGAAGAAGCTGCCCCACAAGCCCTGCAGTGCCAGGGGAATCACCGGCACCGGGGTCTCTTCGAGAATCCGTGTCAGGCCGCCCTTGAACTCGTTAATCTCACCATCGGCAGTCAGCTTGCCCTCGGGAAAAATGCACACCAACTCACCGTCACGCAGATACTGGGCAATACGTTTAAAGGCCTTTTCGTAGATTTCCAGATCTTCATGCCGTGCAGCGATAGGAATGGTACCGGCGGTGCGGAAGATAAAGTTCAGCACTGGCAGGTTGTAGATCTTGTAGTACATCACGAAGCGAATCGGCCGGCGCACCGCGCCGCCAATCAACAAGGCATCGACGAACGACACGTGGTTGCACACCAGCAACGCCGCCCCTTCATCGGGGATCTGCTCCAGATTGCGATGCTCGACGCGGTACATGGAATGGCTGAGCAGCCAGATCATGAACCGCATGCTGAACTCGGGCACCACTTTGAAGATATAGACGTTGACCGCGATGTTGAGCAGCGACACCACTAGGAACAGATGGGGAATGGTCAGCTTGACCATGCTCAGCATGACGATAGAAACAATCGCCGACACCACCATGAACAGCGCATTGAGAATATTGTTGGCAGCAATTACCCGGGCCCGTTCATTCTCCGGAGTACGCGACTGGATCAGCGCATACAGCGGCACTATATAGAAGCCACCGAATACCCCCAGCCCCAGCACGTCGAACAACACCCACCAGGCATGCCCGAAGCCCAGCACTTCAAGCCAGCCATGACCATTGACACTCTCCGGGATACCACCGGAATGCCACCACAGCAGCAGGCCGAATACCGTCAGGCCAAAGGAGCCAAACGGCACCAGGCCGATCTCAACCTTGCGCCCCGAAAGCTTCTCGCACAGCATCGAGCCCACCGCGATACCCACCGAGAACACAGTGAGGATCAGGGTCACCACCGTCTCGTCGCCGTGCATCCACTCCTTGGCATAGGCGGGAATCTGAGTCAGGTAGATTGCCCCGACAAACCAGAACCAGGAGTTGCCGACAATCGACCGCGACACCGCCGGTGTCTGCCCCAAGCCCAGACGCAAGGTGGCCCAGGACTGACTGAAGATGTTCCAGTTCAGGCGCATGTCCGGGGTTGCAGCAGCCGCCCGTGGAATGGCCCGACTTGCCAGGTACCCCGACACCGCGACGCCCAGGATGGCAACCGAGACAATAGAGGCGTAATGAGCCGAGGACATCATGATCCCCGCGCCGATGGTCCCGGCCAGAATCGCCAGGAAAGTCCCCATTTCCACCAGGCCATTGCCGCCCACCAGTTCCTCTTCACGCAGGGCCTGGGGCAGGATCGAATATTTCACCGGGCCGAACAGCGCCGAATGGGTACCCATGGCAAATAGCGCCACCAGCATCAGCCAGAGATGGTCGAAGACGAAGCCCACCGCTCCCACGGCCATGATCGCGATCTCCCCCAGCTTGATCAGGCGAATCAGCGCATCCTTGGCGAACTTCTCACCGAACTGCCCGGCCAGGGCCGAGAACAGAAAGAACGGCAGGATGAACAGCAAGGCACAGAGGTTGACCCAGATCGAGCGGTCACCCTCGATGCTCAGCTTGTAGAGAATGGCCAGGATCAACGACTGCTTGAAGATGTTGTCGTTGAAGGCGCCGAGGGATTGCGTGATGAAGAACGGCAGGAACCGCCGCTTGCGGAGCAAAGTGAACTGCGAAGGGTGACTCATCTTCCATGTCCCTGAGTGGCGTGGATACTGTTATTGGAATGTCGAATATCGATCCAGGCCACAACCTTACCTATCTTTGGCGATTATTTCCGTAAGCCCGCAATGCACGGCGAAACAAACAGCTCTCCTTTATAGGCCCCCTGGACCGTACGCCTGGCCACGATCAGCCACATCAACGCCAGGGCCGCTACCAACACCGCACCAAATACGCTGAAGAATCCCAGGTGCAAAGTGCTACCCAGCTTCAAGGTGGCCAGCGAATACACACCCAGCGGGAAGGTAAAGCCCCACCAGCCGAGGTTGAAGGGAATGCCCTCGCGCAAGTAACGCCGGGTGATCAGCACCGCCATCAACATCCACCACAGGCCGAAGCCCCATAGGGTCAGGCCCGCCACCAGCCCCAGGCCGGCGGCAATCTCGCCGACGCCGGACAGGCCATTGGCGGCAAAGATCGCCGGTGCATCGCCCCCCAGCACCAGCATGCCCAGGGCGCCGGTACCGATCGGGCCCAGGGCCAGCCAGCTCGAGGCCGCCATGCTTTCGTGGGGCAATTTGTGCAAGGCCATGCGCAGCAGCAGGATAGTCAGGATGCTGAAAGCCACCGGCAGCGAAAAAGCCCACAACACATAGCTGGTACTGAGCATCACCAGTTGGGCGTGAGCATCCGCCAGATGCGGCGCCAGCAAGCCGCCGCTGGCCGCCGCCACTTCAGCCGCCACCACCGGCAGCAACCAGACGGCGGTCATCTGATCGATGCTGTGCTCCTGCCGGGTGAACATCATGTAGGGGATCAACACCCCGCAAGCCAGGGACATGGCAACGTCCAGCCACCACAACACTTGCGCCAGATGCACCACCGCCTCACCCCAGCGGGGAATGCCGAACAGCAGCAAGCCGTTGATGATGGTTGCCAGCCCCATGGGAATGGTGCCGAAGAACATCGAGACAGTTGAATGACCGAAGATTCGCTGCGCCTCATCGAAGAACAGCACCCAACGGGCGGCATACATCACCGTGAAGAGCACGAACAGGGCAATGGTCAGCCACCAGAATCCTTCGGCTACCTGATGCAGGCCTGGAACCTGGGCCGGCCACTGGGCCAGCGCCAGGGCCAGAACCCCAGTGCCCATGGTGGCGGCAAACCAGTTGGGGGTGAATTGGCGAATGGCTTCACGGGGGTGTTGCAGATGACTCAAGGGCCGGCGGCCGGCTTTGACGCTGTGGGTGCATGGCATGACGTGTCTCCTGTCCTCTGATGAGGTGGAGCCCATGGTAGAACCTAATCGAATATCTATATAACGGGTAATTTCTCTATCTGTTATCTACTGGATAGATATTAAGTCCGAGGCGCTGCCTTCAAACTCGATCATCAGTACCCAGGATGTTCTTTCAGTGGATGAGCCACACGCTCAATTCCCAGGTGCTGTGCAACATGTCGGCACCGGGCGACGCAGCAGTACCAGAAGAGCGCCGAGGGATAGCAGGATCAGCACGGCCCCATAGCCATCGGTAGTCGCAATCAGGCCGAAGCTGCGGGTCAGGTTGCCCGCCAGCAATGCCGGCAGGCAGAACGCCAGATAACTCAGGACATAAAACGCCGACATCAGGCCCGCGCGCTCATGGGGCAAGGCCAGGGGCATTACGCTGCGCAGCGCGCCAAGAAATCCGCCGCCGAAACCGCTGCCCAGCACCAGGGTGCCAAGGAAGAACAGCATCAGGCTGGCACTGTGCACTGCGCCGAGGATCAGCATCACCCCCACCGCCAACAACCCGGCCCCCAGGCGCAGGACCTTGTCCGCCGGTCGCTGGCGCAGAGAAAAGATCATCACTGCACCACTGAGGGTCAGCACCGCCACCAGAGCGCCGCCGGTCAAGTTCGAGGTTGACCCGGTAGCGGCGCGCACCAGTGACGGGGCCAAGGACAGATAAAAGCCGCCCACAGCCCATACCGCCACATCCACCGGTAACGCCAGCCATAACGCTCGCCGCGCTTGCAGCGGTACATGCAATGTGGGCCGCAACGAGGCCCAGGCGCCAGGTTGCGGACTGACACTTTCCGGCAAGCGCCAGACATACAGGGCCTGGACCACGAACACCCCCAACAGCAACCAGTAACTGAGCTGTAGCGGCAACGGCGCGAACTCCACCAGCAAGCTGGCGCCCATGGCGCCGCACGCCATGCCCAGAAGGGGCGCAACACTATTGACCAATGGGCCTTGCTGGCGATCGGTATCCAGCAACGCGGCGCCGAGTACGCTGGTAGCCATGCCAGTGGCAAAGCCCTGCATCACCCGTGCAGCAATCAGCCACTGCACCCCGCTTTCATTGATAAACAGCAGCATCGCCAGGACATTGAGGAGCAAGGCGGCAAAGATCACCGGCCGCCGCCCCAGGTAGTCCGACAGAGACCCCACCGTCAGCAGGGCGGCCAGCAGGCTCAGGGCATAGACCCCGAATACCAAGGTCAGCATCGCCGGAGAAAAATGCAGGGTTTCCTGGTAAAGGTGATAAAGCGGTGTCGGCACGCTGGAGGCCGCCAGAAAACTGAGCAAGGTAATGGCCAGAAACACCAAACTGCGACGGTTGGACACACAGGTGTCGATAGCACCGGACATAGCACGCCCCACTAAAGCTAATATTTTGCTTTTGCGCAGCGTGCTACCGCCCCGGGCTTAAAGCAAATTCTTTGTGTTAAGGTTCGTTCCCATGGCTATTAAAGAAGCTTTACGCCCAGGCGGCCGTAGCGCCCGGGTTCAGGAATCCATCCATACGGCAGTCCGCCAGCTCCTTGAGGAGCAGGACCGCTCGTCCTTGACCGTGCCGCAGATCGCCACTCGCGCCGGCGTCACCCCCTCGACCATCTACCGACGCTGGGGCGACCTGTCAGCCCTGCTGGCCGATGTTGCACTGGCACGCATGCGTCCGGACAGCGAACCGGCCAACACCGGCAGCCTGCGGGGCGACCTGCGAGCCTGGGCCGAGCAGTACCTGGATGAAATGAGTTCGGAGCCAGGACGCAACATGATGCGCGACGTGCAATGCAGCGCGACTCCAGGCTATTGCGTGACTATCCTCAGCGCTCAATTGCAGACCCTCCTCGAACGCTATCAGGACAGTGAAGAACGCCTGCCGGACGTCGATCGCCTGCTGAACCTGATCGTGGCGCCGACCGTGTTTCGCATCCTGTTCTCCGCCACGCCGCTACCGGTGTCGGAACTCCATGAAATGATCGAGCTTGCCCTGCAACCCTAGCCCGCCCGAACGACCGTCAGGCCCTGCGACATCAGGCCACGCTGATACCTTGGTCGACACTGACGTCAACTCAACATCGTGCCAGACTGTCTGGCCGGGCTGACGTGCCCGGCGTCTTTGCTTCGGAGTTTCCATGTCGTTGTCCAGCGGGCTGATTGCCGCCGTTGCCCTGGCCTATATGGCCATCATGTTTGCCATCGCCTTCTATGGCGACCGTCGCAGCGCGCCCCTTCCGCCGCGGGTACGAGCCTGGGTGTACAGCCTGTCGCTGGCCGTCTATTGCACCAGCTGGACCTTCTTTGGCGCCGTGGGCCAGGCGGCCGAACAACTCTGGGCTTTCCTGCCGATCTATCTGGGCCCCATCCTGCTGCTGGTGTTCGCCCCCTGGGTGCTGCAGAAGATGGTGATGATCAGCAAGCAGGAGAACATCACCTCCATTGCCGACTTCATTGCCGCCCGCTACGGCAAGTCCCAATCCCTGGCGGTGGTCGTAGCCCTGATCTGTCTGGTGGGAGTGCTGCCCTACATCGCCCTGCAACTCAAGGGCATCGTGCTCGGTGTGAACCTGCTGATCGGCGCCGGAGCCGACGCCATGGGTACCCGCGCCCAGGACACGGCACTGATCGTGTCGCTGATCCTGGCGCTATTCACCATTGTCTTCGGCACCCGCAACCTCGACGCCACCGAGCACCACCGGGGCATGGTGCTGGCGATTGCCTTCGAATCCCTGGTCAAGCTGTTTGCCTTCCTGGCCGTCGGCGCCTTCGTCACGTTCGGCCTCTATGACGGTTTCGACGATCTGTTCAACCAGGCCATGCTCGCGCCCCGTCTGGAGCAGTACTGGAAGGAAACCATCAACTGGCCGTCGATGGTGGTGCAGACCGGGGTGGCGATGATGGCGATCATCTGCCTGCCGCGGCAATTCCACGTCACCGTGGTCGAGAACATCGAGCCCCAGGACCTGCGCCTGGCCAAATGGGTGTTCCCCGCCTACCTGGCCCTGGCTGCGCTATTCGTGGTGCCCATCGCACTGGCCGGGCAGATGCTCCTGCCCAGCAGCGTGCTGCCGGACTCCTTCGTCATCAGCCTGCCCCTGGCCCAGGCCCATCCCGCCCTGGCCCTGCTGGCATTCATCGGCGGCGCTTCGGCCGCCACCGGCATGGTGATCGTGGCCAGCGTGGCACTGTCGACCATGGTCTCCAACGACATGTTGCTGCCCTGGTTGCTGCGACATAAAAACGCCGAACGCCCCTTCGAAGTGTTCCGTCACTGGATGCTTTCGGTGCGCCGCGTCAGCATCGTGGTCATCCTGTTGCTGGCCTATGTCAGCTATCGCCTGCTGGGCTCCACCGCCAGCCTGGCCACCATCGGCCAGATTGCATTCGCCGCCGTGACTCAACTGGCGCCGGCCATGCTTGGCGCGCTGTACTGGAAACAGGCCAACCGTCGAGGGGTGTTTGCCGGACTCGCCGCCGGCACCTTCATCTGGTTTTACACCCTGGTCCTGCCCATCGCTGCCCACAGCCTGGGCTGGTCCCTGAGCAGCTTCCCCGGCCTGGCCTGGCTGCACGGCAATCCGCTGGACCTGCCCATCACACCACTGACCCAGGGCGTGGTGCTGTCACTGGCCGGCAACTTCACCCTGTTCGCCTGGGTCTCGGTGCTGTCGCGCACCCGGGTTTCCGAACACTGGCAGGCCGGACGCTTCATCGGCCAGGAAATCAGCGGTCGCCTCAGCTCACGTTCGATGCTGGCAGTGCAGATCGACGACCTGCTGAAACTGGCCGCGCGCTTTGTCGGTGAAGAGCGTGCCCGCCAGAGTTTCATCCGCTTCGCCTATCGTCAGGGCAAAGGCTTCAACCCGAATCAGAACGCCGACGGCGAATGGATCGCCCATACCGAACGCCTGCTCGCCGGTGTCCTTGGCGCCTCCTCGACCCGCGCCGTGGTCAAGGCCGCTATCGAAGGCCGGGAGATGCAACTCGAAGACGTGGTGCGCATCGCTGACGAAGCCTCTGAAGTGCTGCAGTTCAACCGCGCACTGCTGCAAGGCGCAATCGAAAACATCACCCAGGGCATCAGTGTGGTGGACCAGTCGTTGAAACTGGTGGCCTGGAACCGTCGTTATCTGGAGCTGTTCAATTACCCCGAAGGCCTGATCAGCGTTGGCCGGCCGATTGCCGACATCATTCGCCACAACGCCGAGCGCGGCCTGTGCGGCCCCGGCGAAGCGGAGGTCCACGTCGCCCGACGCCTGCACTGGATGCGCCAGGGACGAGCCCATACTTCCGAGCGGCTGTTCCCCAACGGCCGGGTCATCGAACTGATCGGCAACCCGATGCCCGGTGGCGGCTTCGTCATGAGCTTCACCGACATCACCCCGTTCCGCGAAGCCGAGCAGGCCCTGACCGAGGCCAACGAGGGCCTGGAACAACGGGTGGCGGAACGCACCCATGAACTGTCGCAACTCAATGCTGCGCTGACCGAAGCCAAGGGCACGGCGGAAGCGGCCAACCAATCCAAGACGCGCTTTCTAGCGGCCGTCAGTCACGACCTGATGCAACCCCTGAACGCTGCACGGCTGTTCTCCGCCGCCCTTTCACACCAGAATGACGGACTCTCTGTCGAAGCCCAGCAGCTGGTGCAGCACTTGGACAGCTCACTGCGCTCTGCCGAAGACCTGATCAGCGACCTGCTGGATATCTCGCGCCTGGAAAACGGCAAGATCACCCCTGATCGCAAACCCTTTGCCCTCAACGAGCTATTCGACACCCTGGGGGCGGAATTCAAGGCCCTGGCCCATGAGCAGGGCCTGCAATTCCGGGTGCGCGGCAGCCGTCTGCGGGTCGACAGTGACAGCAAGTTACTGCGGCGGGTACTGCAGAATTTCCTGACTAACGCCTTCCGCTATGCCAAGGGCCCGGTCTTGCTGGGAGTGCGTCGTCGGGGCGACTCATTGAGCCTTGAAGTCTGGGATCGGGGCCCGGGCATCCCCCGGGACAAGCAGCAGGTGATCTTCGAAGAGTTCAAGCGCCTGGACAGCCACCAGACCCGCGCCGAAAAAGGCCTGGGACTGGGCCTGGCCATCGCCGACGGCCTGTGCCGGGTCCTTGGCCATCCGTTGCAGGTACGCTCCTGGCCCGGCAAGGGCAGCGTTTTCAGTGTCAACGTTCCCTTGGCCCGCAGTAGCGTGGTCGCGCCGGGCAAAGCGGTGGAACTCAACGGGCAGTCCCTCAACGGCGGGCAGGTGCTCTGTGTAGACAATGAAGACAGCATCCTGATCGGCATGAACAGCCTGCTGACACGCTGGGGTTGCCAAGTCTGGACTGCCCGGAACCGCGAAGAGTGCGCGGCGCTGCTCAAGGAAGGCATCCGCCCGCAATTGGCGCTGGTGGACTACCACCTGGACGATGGCGAAACCGGCACCGACGTCATGGCCTGGCTACGCACTCAGTTGGGGGAGCCGGTGCCTGGCGTGGTGATCAGTGCTGATGGGCGTCCGGAGATGATCGCCCAGGTGCACGCGGCAGGGTTGGACTATCTGGCCAAGCCCGTAAAACCGGCAGCCTTGCGCGCCCTATTGAGTCGTCATCTGCCTCTGGGCTGAGCCAGTGCCGGGCTACTCCGGCAACTCCAACTCTCGCCCGTCGGCATCGGTCATGGCCCGCTCCAGCAAATCTGCCGGCAAACTCTTGCTGGCCCGGGCCCCCAGCAACTTGAGCTGCTCACTGCGGCTGACCAGATTGCCCCGACCTTCGGTGAGCTTGTTGCGCGCGGCGGCATATGCCTTGTCCAGTTGCTGCAGGCGGTTGCCGACTTCATCCAGATCCTGGATAAACAGCACGAACTTGTCATAGAGCCAGCCCGCCCGTTCGGCGATTTCACGGGCATTCTGACTCTGGCGCTCCTGCTTCCACAGGCTGTCGATTACCCGCAAAGTAGCGAGCAAGGTGGTTGGGCTGACAATGACGATATGCCGGTCGAACGCTTCCTGAAACAGGTTGGGCTCGGCTTGCAGGGCTGCCGAGAATGCGGCTTCGATGGGCACGAACAGCAGTACGAAGTCGAGGCTGTGCAAACCTTCCAGACGTTTGTAATCCTTGCCGGCCAAGCCTTTGACGTGATTGCGCAGGGACAGCACATGTTGCTTCAGGGCCGCCTGGGCAATCTGTGGATCGTCGCTTCCGACATACTGCTGGTAGGCCGTGAGGCTGACCTTGGAGTCCACCACCACCTGCTTGTCACCCGGCAGCATGATCAGAACATCGGGCTGGAAGCGCTCACCGTCCGGCCCTTTGAGGCTGACCTGGGTCTGGTATTCGCGTCCCTTCTCCAGGCCTGCGTGCTCCAGCACCCGCTCAAGAATCAGCTCCCCCCAATTGCCCTGGGTCTTCTGCCCCTTGAGGGCGCGGGTCAGGTTAGTGGCTTCATCACTCAAGCGCAGATTCAGTTGCTGCAAACGCTCCAGCTCCTTGGCCAGGGAAAAACGCTCGCGGGCCTCGGCCTGATAACTCTCTTCGACCCTTTTTTCGAACGACTGGATGCGTTCCTTGAGCGGGTCCAGCAACTGCCCAAGTCGCTGCTGGCTGGTCTCGGCGAAACGCTGTTCGCGCTCATCGAAGATCTTGCCCGCCAGCTCGGCGAACTGGGCCCGAAGCTCGTCCCTGGACCCTTGCAGATCGGTAAGGCGCTGCTGGTGGCTTTCCTGCTGCTCTCGTAGCTCAGCCTGCAACGAGGCAGCCTGGGCATCCAGACGTCGCAACTCGTTCTCTTTGGCAGCACGCTCCAGGTTCCAGGCGTGAGCAGCGTCACGGGCGTTGTCCCGTTCAATCTGCAGCAACTCGACCTCTCGACGCACAGCCGCCAGGTCCGCCTGCTTCAAAGCATTGGCCTGACTCAGGTCACTGACTTCATCACGACTGGCATCCAGCTGTGCCATGAGTCCTTCCTGGGCCAATAGGGCCGTAGCCAGACGCTCTTCCAGCAGTGATAGCTCGGACTGGCTGGAACTGGCGCGACGCTGCAGTTGCCAGGCCAGCACCAGTAACGGCAGCGCCGCTCCCGCCAGGCCGAGCAGCAGGCTGGTCAAGTCCATAGCCATAGCAATTCCTGTCAGCGAAATAAGGAACGAAGGTTAACCAAGCCACCGGGCGTTGGACAGCCTCAGTCTTCGATACGGCCCAGCTCCAGTTGAGCACGACGGTCACCGGCGCGGGCTGCCTGGCGCAACAGGTCGTGACCGATACGGCGGTCCCGGGCGTTGCCACACTCGCGGCACATCAACTGACCCAGGCGACTTTGCGCCGCGACCACGCCTTCCCGGGCCGGCTGCTTGAGTAAACGTCCGGCAAAGTGCTTGACGTTAGGGTTGTGTCCCAGGCGCGGGCTGTCCAGCAACCACAAAGCCACACGCAAGGAGAAACGCTTGGGTTCGGTAACACTGTCAGGGAGGGCGGTAACAGAAGGTGATACTGAGCGAAACTTCATAAAGCACTGTGGGGCAGATCGGAAGGCGCGCCACTCTACTCCTTTTTTCGCTCGGGTAAAGTCAAAAAAGAGCCAGCACGCCCGTCCTAGAGCAAGCGCTTGGGACAATCCACAGAAGCTGTGGATAAGTCAGTGGACAACCCCTCTACAACCCTCTCAAAGCCCCATGAGACGGGCTCTGCAGTCAAACTGACGATTTTTTCACCAGTAAAAAAAGACGATGTTTATCATTGACTTAAATTCTCGAGACAGGCTATGGAGCAAGCCTTGGGGAAGGTGACAACCCGGTGACATGTGGCACAACAAGTGTGCACAACTGGGCGGAAATTGACGTCGGCAATGCACCACTTTCGTACACCCCGCCGTGTCGGAGGTGACACAATCGTCACCCCGTGACGTCGTTGCCCAAGGAACATTTTTCCTAGCACACTTGCATTCCCACCTTCAACCCGATAGACTCCGCCCCGTTAGTACCAAGCTGAAAGTCAATTCTGGTCGAACAAGTCCCGCCGACACCTCTCCTAACGAGAACAACGTCGAACATCAAGGACCGACCACCTCGCTGGTTTCCAGGTAATTCTCAAACTGACACAGCCCTTGAAACGAAATCAAAGGCCGTGCCCAAGTTACTTACTCTGACCGAACCAACCTGCAAATTGATCAGGATCTCCACCCTGGGCCCAGAACCTTTGCCCTTGCTGTGTTGCCTGCCCTCCTAAGTACCTACCTGCCAGCCCCTAGCGCAACCTTATTAAAGCGCTGCAACTGGCTGCTTTGTTCCAGTCGGGTTCTTCGTCTGACCAATAGTGGTCGACGTTACTGGAACGTTTTAACGTTGCACGGTTCTTAACCGTGTCATTTGTAGGAACACCTAATAATTATGTCTACTCAAATCCAGACTCAGGATGCCATTCGCACCCTAACCCACGCTTTTGCGCCGTTGAACTGCCTGATCATGGCCACTCGCAAAGGCTGCTTCAGCTTCACCCTGGTCAATGAACACGGCATCGCCCGTCACAGCGAACGCCTGTATCCCGATCAATACTCCAGCGCCGAACCGCTGCAGGCAGTGATCGAGCGTACACGCCAGGCCTTGGTGGCCTGATACGCCAGAGTGCTGAAAACCCAAGAGCCTCGCCTGATCGCGGGGCTTTTTATTGCCTGTGATTTACCAATCCACTCCTCCAACCAAAGTACCAATAGGTATAAGGCTTATAACAAGAGCTCGGAAATGTTTTAAAAACAGGCCTTTACAACATAGATATGACACTACACTTCAAGTCAGGCGGCCCGCGCCGCTTCCGGCAAACCTGATCCTTTCATTGCTGCCAAGCACCTTCGGGTTTCGCCGGCCACCTCCCCCCCCTCGAGGGCATTATGGGTATCGCCGCCAGCGAGTTGTGCCGCTATGTCATTCGCCCGACGCTGATGTACCTGGGCAGTCATAGCAAAACCGCTGAAGCCTTGTTGCTGGGCATTGCCGCCAGTCAGTCGGCGCTGGGCTCGGCACTGCACGATCGCCGCGGCCACGGCCTGTACCGCATCACTGAAGTGCGCCACCAAGACCTCTGGGATCACTACCTGGCGCTGGACCCGGAACGGGCCAGCCTGGTGAGAGGACTGGCCAGCCAACATGCGTTCCTCGCCGGACCGCACCTGGAACTGACCGTCAATCTGCGTTATGCCACCGCCATCGCCTGGTTGCTGGTGGAACAACAGCACACTCCACTCCCCGCAGCCGACGATCTGCTCGGCATGGCCCGTATCTGGAGGAAGACCTTTCAACCACAAGGACGTTTGAGAGATTTCGCCTGCGCCTGGCAAACCTGCGTTTCACCGTTGAGCCAGCTCGCCTGCTGACACTGACCTTTACAAAATCGGAGAAAAACCCCGATTCTGGTCGGATTGTCCTACAAAACCGCTCTAAATCAACTGTTACAGCCTATAGCGCCGTAGCCGAAATGTTGGTAGTTTTCGCCTCGGTGATCATCAGGAGTTCTAATAATGAAAAAATTCATGCTCAAATCCACCATCAGTCTCGCGGCTGCACTTGCCTCTACCCAACTCTTCGCCAGCGGTTTTGCTCTTAACGAACAAAGCATCAGCGGCATGGGTACTGGCTTTGCTGGCCGCTCTTCCGCTGCCGATGATGCAAGTACTGTATTTGGTAACCCTGCCGGTATGTCGCGCCTGAAACGCCAGCAAGTCACTGGCGGTATGGCGGCTATCGATGCGTCCACCGACCTCAGGAACACCAGTGGCAGCCGCCAGGGCACCAACAAGGGCGATATGGTGCCCTTAACTGCCGTGCCTATGGGCTTCTACGTCAAACCAATCGATGACCAATGGGCGTTCGGCCTGGGGGTCTATGCTCCATTTGGTTTGGTCACCGACTATGAAAGCAGCTTCCAGGGACGTAACTTCGGCAGCAAAAGCGAAGTCAAGGTCGTAACGTTCCAGCCAACCGTAAGCTACGCCTTCAACGATAAGGTTTCGATCGGTTTTGGCCCGACCATCAACCGTATTTCCGGTGTATTGGAATCAGCCTTGACTACCCCTTTTTCGCCCAATGATGGCAAAGTCAAAATCAAGGGTGACGACGTTGGTTATGGCTACAACATCGGCGTGCTGGTCCAGGCTACCGACACCACCCGCGTGGGCCTGACCTACCACTCGAAAGTGAAATACAAACTGGAAGGCCACACTGATGTCACCGCCGGTGCCGGCACCAACCCAGGCATCCTGAAAAGCAACCGCTACGACGCCTCCCTGAAAATCGACACTCCAGAGTCCTACGACCTCTCGGTCACCCAGGAACTGAACGATGCCTGGAAACTCTATGCCGGTGCCACCTGGACCCGCTGGAGCCGCCTGAAAGACATCACCGTCAACAACGAGGGTGTCACTGCTGCAACAGGTGGCGCACTGGCCCCGACGCTGAAACTGGGCAGCATCCAGGAAGAGCAGAACTGGCATGACACCTGGGCTTACGCCATCGGTACGTCCTACCAGTTGAACAAACAGTGGGTCTTGCGTACTGGCCTGACCTTTGACCAGGCGCCAACCAACAACACTGACCGTTCACCACGCATTCCTACCGGCGACCGGACCATCTTCAGCCTGGGTGCCGGCTGGAGCCCAACCGAAGACCTGACCATCGACGTTGCCTACTCCTACCTCAAAGAAGAGAAAGTCAACGTCAACCGCAGCAATGCCCTTGGCCAAACTTACAACGCCCAATATGACAACAGCGCGAACGGTTTCGGCGTAGGTGCAACCTACCGCTTCTAAATCGTTAAGAGGCCTGTGCCTCTAGAGCCGAAAGAAAAAGCCCCGCTTCTCAAGAGGCGGGGCTTTTTCATGTGCTGATCCGCAAAACTCAGGATTTGGACGCCAACGCCTTCTCCACCGCCTCAATGAATTCCGGGTTATCCGGCTTGGTCAGGCTGGAAAAGCTGGCAATCACATTGCCCTGGCGATCCACCACGTACTTGTAGAAATTCCACTTCGGCGCATTGCTCTGCTGCGCCAGGACCTTGAACAGATGCACCGCATCTGCCCCTCGAACCTTTTGCGGCTCGGTCATGGTGAACGTCACGCCGTAGTTGACGTAACAAACCTTGGCAGTCTCAGCGCCATCCTTGGACTCCTGCTTGAAGTCATTGGACGGAACACCCACCACTTCCAACCCCTGTTCCTTGTAACGCTGATACAGCGCCTCAAGGCCTTTGAATTGCGGAGCAAACCCACAGAAGCTCGCGGTATTGACCACCACCAGCGGCTTGCCGGCAAAGCGCTGGCACAGATCGATGGATTCCTTGGCGTGCAACTTGGGTACAGACCCCTGCAGTAACGCCGGACAATCCGCCGCCCAGACCGAACCTGCAAACAATGTGAGTAATGCCGGAACCACAAACCAGCGCTTAGCCATGTTCAGCGTCCTTCAATAGTCATCGGATATCGACGTTACTCGCCCCTCTGCCCACCTAGCAAGCACCCATGCCCAACTGCATCAGCGCCAGCCCGCCGCGATGCCATCCCCACCAGGCCAGCCACAACAGCACAATGCCGAAGCCCAGGCCGGCACTCCAACCCAGCCATGACTTCACGCTGCACTCGCCTGCAAGCGCGCCACCGGCCGCTCGCGCACCGGCCAATTGAGAGCCGCGGCCAACAGACTGAGAAGAATCGCCACCTGCCAGATCAAGTCATAACTCCCGGTACGGTCATACACCACGCCCCCCAGCCAACCGCCAAGGAACGAGCCCAACTGGTGGAACAGGAACACAATGCCGCCAAGCATGGACAGGTTCCTGACCCCGAACAAGGTCGCGACCGTGCCGTTGGTCAAGGGCACGGTGGACAGCCAGAGAAAGCCCATGGCCATGCCGAACAGGTAGGCACTGGTCTGGGTCACCGGCAGCCACAGGAACAGGCCGATCACCACCGCACGCAACAGGTACAGACCGGTCAACAGCCGTGGCTTGGACATCCGCCCGCCCAACCAGCCCGCTGTGTAAGTGCCAAAGATGTTGAATAAGCCGATCAGCGCCAGCACCGTGGTTCCAACTGTCGCCGGTAGATGCTGATCCACCAGATAGGCCGGCAGATGCACGCCGATGAACACCACCTGGAAACCACAGACAAAAAAGCCGAACGCCAGCAACCAGAACCCCGAGTGAGAACAGGCTTCACGCAGGGCCTCGCCCAGGCTCTGTTCATGCCCCAGCACCGGCAGCGGCTTGTCCTTGAGCATGCTGACCAGCGGCACGATCAGCGCCACCAGCAGGCCCAGCACCAGCAATGCCGTCGACCAGCCCAGCCAGCCGATCAGCCCCAAGGTTCCCGGGAGCATGGCGAATTGGCCGAAGGAGCCTGCGGCACTGGCGATCCCCATGCCCATGCTGCGCTTTTCCGGCGGCAAGGCACGACCGACCACCCCGAGAATCACCGAGAAGGAAGTTCCGGACAAACCGATGCCAATCAGCAACCCGGCACTCAGGGACAGGCTCAGCGCCGAATCCGACAGCCCCATGAACACCAGTCCCACGGCATACAACACGCCACCGACCAGCACCACCTTGGCCGCACCAAAACGGTCGGCCAGGGCCCCGGTAAACGGCTGTGCCAGGCCCCAGATCAGGTTCTGCAAGGCAATGGCAAAGGCGAAGACTTCACGGCCCCAGCCGAACTGCGCGCTCATGGGTGGCAGAAACAGGCCGAAACCATGCCTAACCCCCAGCGACAGCGCCAGGATCAATGCGCTGCCGAGAAGTACCCAGCCGCAGGTGCGCCACATCGATGACATTTTTATTCTCCAGTTGCGGGTATATACCCGCTTGTAGTCGAACGAAGCGCCTTCAGGCGAGTTCGTTCAGCAAGGCCAACAAGGTTTCACGCTTCTCCACCCCAAGCCGATCGATCAGCCGCTGCTGGGCTGCTTCCCAGGCCGGCAAGGCTGCCACCAAGCGCTCATGCCCCGCCTCGGTCAGTTGCACCAGGCGGTTGCGCTGGTCGTCACCTTCCATCAACCGGACCAGGCCCGCAGCCTCCAGGACCCGCACATTACGCCCCAGCGTACTGCGGTCCAGGCCCATGGCGTCCGCCAGGCTGGAAATGCTCGGCTGATCGAGACGCAGCAGATTGTTCAGCAAAGAATACTGGGCAACGTTAATCCCGAAGCCGTCGAGGGCGCCGTCGTAATACCTGCTGACGCCACGAGCGGCACGACGCAGGTTGGTGCACAAACATTGAGAGGGAAGCATGATGCGTGTATATACCCGCTATTAATCCAAGGCAAGAAATTTCAGAAAAAGCAGCTACTGCAGACCTTGCTCAAATAAGCACCATCACCAGCAATACCGCCGTCTCCAGCAACTCCAGCAGAGCCCCCGCCGTATCGCCGGTAGTGCCACCCAGGCGCCGGATCATCAACTGGCGCAACCAGAAGAACAGCAACACCGCCAGCAGCACCACCCAAAGTCCGCTGTAGCCCCCCATCAGCAAACAGACCAGGACACTCAAGCCCAGCACCTGTCGCCCTGCCAGTGGTGGCAGATGATCGGCCAGCGCCTGACCCAGGCCACCCGCACGCACATATGGCGTGCAAAGGAACAACCCCAGCAATGAGGCACGCCCAATCAGAGGTGCCAGCAACAAGGCAACGCCCTGCTGCTGTTCGATCAGCGCTACCAGTGCAGCGAACTTGAGCAACAGCACCAGCACCAACGTCACCACAGCGATGGGCCCGCTCCGGGGGTCTTTCATGATGCTCAAGGTGCGCTCTCGATCACCGAAGCCCCCCAGCCAGGCATCGGCACTGTCTGCCAAACCATCCAGGTGCAATCCCCCGCTGAGCAAGACCCAGGCGCTCAGCAGCAACGCCGCGTGTAGCAGCAAGGAGGTGCCCGCGAGCACGGCGTCCAGCAACCACAACAGCACACCGAACAACAGCCCCACCAGCGGATAGAACAGCAATGAGCGCCCCAGCTCTTCAGGCTGAGGCATGCCCGGCAGGCGAATGGGCAGGCTGCTGAGAAACTGCAGGGCAATCCAGAATGGCAGCATCTCAGCCCTCCTCGCTCAATTGCCCCGTAGAGGCGACTTTCAAGCTGAACAACGCACCGTGGCTGACTTCCACATTCAGCAACTGCTCCCGAGGCAGCCCCCGCGCCCGGGCCAGCAACAGGCGCATCACCCCACCATGACTGATCAACAACACCCGCTGCCCGGCACAGTCCCGGTACAAGCCCTCGATCGCCCCCAGCACCCGCTGGGAAAAGTCCGCCACGGGCTCTCCCTGGGGCGGAGTAAAGCTATAGGGATCGGCCCAGAATCGGCCCAGATCATCGGCATTGGTTTCCATCAGCGCCGCTGCGCTCTGCCCCTCCCAGGCCCCAAAATGCAACTCCTGCACATCAGGCTGCAGCAGCAGGGGCAACTGCAACTGCGCAGCCAGTTGCTCGGCAAAACGCGAACACCGCTGCAAGGGTGAACTGACGATCAGATCCCAACGCCCGCGCCCCTGAACCCCGTCACGCATCTGTTGCCAGCCCCGCTCTGTCAGGGCGTCGTCCAGACTGCCACGCAAACCACCGCCCAGTTCGGTTTCACCGTGGCGCAACAGGTCCAGATACAGGGTCATGCCGGGCGGTCCGCCACGGCCGCCTCGGCGAAGGTCGCCATCTGCCCGTGCAGATCACAGGCCAGGCGCAGCAATGGCACCGCCAGCGCGGCACCGCTACCCTCCCCCAGACGCAAGCCCAGATCCAGCAACGGGTCGGCTTGCAGAGCGCCCAGCACATGCCGGTGCCCGGGCTCGGCCCCTTGATGCGCAAACAGCAGCCATGGACGGCACGCCGGATTCAGGCGCACCGCCACCAGGGCCGCGACACTGCAGATAAACCCGTCAACCAGTACTGCGATTCCTTCCTGAGCGCAGGCCAGATAGGCCCCCACCAACGCAGCCACTTCAAAACCACCGAGATTGAACAGTGTCTGCAAGGCATCGTCGCGGGACCGCGCATGCAGGGCCAAGGCCCGCTCGATGACCTGGGCCTTGTGATTGACCCCTTCGGCATTCAAGCCGGTGCCCGGTCCGGCCAACTGCGCCACCGGAATGTCCAGCAAGGCACAGGCAATGGCACTGGCGGCAGTGGTGTTGCCAATGCCCATCTCACCGCCGATAAACAGTTGGGCACCCTCGGCTCGGGCGCGCAACGCACTGTCGCGGCCTGCTTGCAGGGCCAGCTCACCCTGAGCCGGGGTCATGGCCGGCCCCTGGACAAAGTTCTGCGTACCGGCACCCAGGTTAAGGTGGCGCACACCCGGCAGGCTCAATCCTGGGGCCACTGTGCCCAGGTCCACCACCTCCAGTTGCGCACCCAGTTGCCGTGCCAGCACGCTGATAGCTGCGCCGCCGCTGACAAAGTTCAGCAGCATCTGCCCAGTCACTTCCTGCGGGTAGGCGGATACGCCCTCGGCGACCACCCCGTGATCCCCGGCGAAAATCGAAATCCATAACCGCTCAAGGCCTGGCTTGAGCTGTCCTTGCAGACCGGCCAGACGTACCGCCAAGGGCTCCAGTTGGCCAAGGGACCCAGCCGGCTTGGTCAATTGCTGTTGACGCGCCAGGGCTTGCTCGACCATCCGCGCATCGACCGCCTTGCACGGGTTCAGCCACCAGGAGTTACTCATAACGCAGTTCCTTTCAAAGTCAGGGGCAGGCCGGCCACCGTCAGCACCACACGCTGACAACGTTCGGCCAGGGCTTGATGCAGCCAACCGGCTTCATCCACGTAGCGGCGAGTCAATTCGCCCAGGGGCACGACACCCATTCCAGTTTCGTTGCTGACAAAGATGATCTCCCCCGGCAGCGTCGCCACACACTGCAACAAGGCCTCACGCTCGAGCACCAGGCGCTGCTCGTCCTCAAGCATGAGCAGATTGGTCAACCACAGGGTCAGGCAATCCACCAGCAGACAACGCCCGGTGCCAGCGGCCTGCTGCAGCACCCGGGCCAGCTCCAGCGGTTCTTCGATCAACCCCCAATGGGACGGGCGGCGCTGACGATGATGGGCAATACGTTGATTCATCTCGCCATCCAGAGGCTGGCTGGTGGCGATGTAGGTCACCTCAAGGGCGCTGTCGGTGGCCAGTTTTTCCGCCAGGCGACTCTTGCCGGAACGGGCACCGCCGAGAATCAGTTGCAGCATGCTTGAGCACCTTTGAAAAGTGAGTCCACCGCGGCTTACAGGCCACAGAGCTTGAGCAGCGTGGCGGTATCCAGATGACGCTCCACCAGATCCGCCAGACGCTCGATATCGCGTTCGCGCAAGGCGTGATAATCCACCTCCTGCACATCCTGCAGCCCCGCCCAGCGCAACAGCGCACCACAGGCTGCCGGAGTCTCGAACAGACCATGCAGATAGGTGCCGAGGATCTGCCCATCGACACTGCAAGCACCATCGCTGCGCCCGTTTTGCAACTGCACCGCAGGCTGCTCCAGGGCCGGGCCGCGAGTGACGCCAGCGTGAATTTCATAGCCACTGACCGGCGCATTCTCCAGGGTCAGGTTGCCGCTGACGTTACGCAGCTGTTTCTCTGCTTCGAGCACGGTCTCAAAATCCAGCAAGCCCAGGCCCGGGCTGGAGCCCGCCGCGCCCTCCAGACCCAGTGGGTCGTGCAACTGCTTGCCGAGCATCTGCAGACCACCACAGATCCCCAGCAGCTTGCCGCCATAACGCAGGTGCCGGGCGATGGCCCGATCCCAGCCGTTGGCTCGCAAATAGGCCAGATCGCCGCGTACGCTTTTCGAGCCGGGAAGAATGATCAGGTCGGCGGCGGGAATCACCTGCCCGGGGCCGATGAACTGCAAGTCCACCTGAGGATGCAGGCGCAACGGATCGAAATCCGTGTGATTGCTGATGCGCGGCAGCACCGGCACCACCACCTTCAGCACTTGCTCGACCTTGCCGGCCTGGCGCTGGTCGATGCCGTCCTCCGCCTCCAGATGCAGGTCCATGACATAGGGCAGCACACCAATCACCGGCTTGCCGGTACGGGCCTCCAGCCAGTCCAGGCCCGGCTGCAAAAGCGCCAGGTCACCACGAAAACGATTGATGATGAAGCCCTTGACCCGCGCCTGCTCGCTGGGCGAAAGCAGCTCCAGAGTCCCCACCAGATGGGCGAACACCCCGCCACGATTGATATCGGCAATCAGCAGCACCGGACAGTCCACCGCTTCGGCAAACCCCATGTTGGCGATGTCGCCAGCCCGCAGATTGATCTCTGCCGGAGAGCCGGCCCCTTCCACCATCACCACGTCATAAGCGCCTCGCAGACGCTCATGGGAAGCCAGAACCGCCTGCATGGCGATGGCCTTGTAGTCGTGATAGGCCACGGCATTCATGGTGGTGACGGCCCGGCCGTGAATGATCACCTGGGAGCCGGTGTCGCTGTTGGGCTTGAGCAGCACCGGGTTCATATCGGTGTGGGGTGCCAGGTTGGCCGCCTGGGCCTGGACCGCCTGGGCCCGTCCGATCTCACCACCGTCGGCGGTCACCGCACTGTTGAGCGCCATGTTCTGCGGCTTGAACGGCACCACGCTGACGCCCCGGCGCAGCAACCAGCGACACAGCGCGGTCACCAGCGTGCTCTTGCCGGCATCCGAGGTGGTGCCCTGTACCATCAGCGTGCTCATGGATAGTCCTTGCGATAAGCCTGCAGCGCCTGTTCCAGGCGCGCCCAATCGGCATCGTCGGCAGGCAGGCCGAAGCGCAGACTGCTGTTGTGGGCGAACAGCCGCAGGAGAATGCCGCGCCGCGCCATGAATTGATAAAGCCGCTCGGCCTCGGCGGTGATCAGCCATTGAAACAGCGCACAGCCGCCCTGAGGCTTGAAGCCGTAGCGCGCAAGAATTTCACTCAAGCGCTCGCTGGCCTCTTCACTGCGCAGACGTTGCCGGGCATGCCCCTCGACATCCCGCAGGCAAGCCTGCCCCAGCACCCGGGTCGGCCCGCTGACCGCCCAAGGGCCAACCTGCTCCGCCAACAGCCTGAGCAACCGGCGCTCGGCCAGGACAAAGCCCAGGCGTACGCCAGCCAGCCCGAAGAACTTGCCGAATGAACGCAGGACAATCAGCCCCACCTGATGGGCATGCCGGGCCAGACTCAGTTGCGGGGTGTTATCCATGAAGGCTTCATCCACCACCAACCAGCCACCGCGCTGGGCCAAGCGGGCATGCCAATCCAGCAGGCGCTCGGGCGTGAGGCTCAAACCGGTGGGGTTGTTGGGGTTGACCACCACCAGCACATCGAGGCTGTCGAGAAAGAAATCCACTTCCTGCTCCAGCACTTCACGCACCCGGTAGCCACTGCGCCGCCAGGCCTCGGCGTGTTCGGCATAACAGGGTGACAAGACCCCGACCTTGCCCGCCCGCCGCAGCCGCGGCAGTAATTGGATCGCCGCCTGGGAACCGGCCACCGGCAGCACCTCAGTCGCGCCGTAGTAGGCGCAGGCCGCCTGTTCCAGACCATCATCGGTTTCCGGCAGACGTGCCCAGGCACGCAGGGGAATGGTCGGCAAGGGAAATGGCCAGGGCGCCAATCCGCTGGACAGATCCAGCCAGGCCTCTTCGGCGATCCCGTGTTCCTGGGCCGCCTTGCGCAACCTTCCGCCGTGCTCAAGCATAGAATTCAGCCCCCAGGCACAAAATCAACAACCACAGCCAGACACCCCGCTGCACCAACTGCCAACCGCGATCGATGGAGTCGGCACTCGCCGGCTCGCCTTCGCCCAGTTGCGGACGCTGGTGCAACTCACCGTGATAAATCGCTGCGCCGCCCAACTCGACCCCCAGGGCGCCCGCTCCAGCCGCCATCACCGGACCGGCATTGGGGCTGTCCCAGGTCGGCCCCTGGCGCCACCAGCATTTGAGCGCCAGGCGGGTCTTGCCCAGCAAGGCATAGGTCAGGGCCACCAGGCGCGCAGGAATATAGTTGAGCAGGTCGTCGATTCGCGCCGCCGCCCAGCCGAAACGCTCAAAACGCTCGTTGCGATAGCCCCACATTGCATCCAGGGTGTTGCTCAGGCGATAGAGCACCACCCCCGGCGCACCGGCCACGGCAAACCAGAACAAGGCGGCAAATACGGCATCGCTGCCGTTTTCCAGCACCGATTCAGTGGCTGCCCGCGCCACTTCGGTGGCGTCCAGTTCACTGGTCTGACGGCTCACCAGAAAACCGACCCGACGCCGGGCTTCATCCAGGTCTTCACTGCGCAAAGCCTGAGCCACCGGCTCAACGTGCTCGCCGAGGCTGCGCAGGCCCAGGGCGCAATACAGTGCAATGATCTCCACCACCCAACCAATGTAGGGCAGCCAGGACAGGGCCGTGGCCAACAGGGTCAAGGGCAGCACCGCCAGTACCCAGGCGGTGACCCCATGACTGCGCCAGCCTCGGCCGGCGGCGTTGAAACGTTGCTCGATACGATCCGCCATACGGCCAAAGGCCACCAGCGGATGCCTGCGCTTGGGTTCGCCCAGCAGCGCATCCAGCGCCACCCCGGCGACACTCAGCAACGCCACACTCATTGACTCACTCCCCAGTAATTCTCATACAGCAACTCACTCAATGGCCGGGGTTGCGCCCACCCCTGCAGCGCCAGCATCGGCGCCGGATAGAACTCGGTAACCGGGCCCAGGCACAACACGGCCAAGGGTTTGGCACCGACGGGCAATCCCAGCAGGTCGGCCAGGGCCTGGGGCTCGAACAGCGAAACCCAGCCCATGCCCAGGCCTTCGCTGCGCGCCGCCAGCCAGAGGTTCTGAATGGCACAGGACAGCGAAGCCAGGTCCATTTCCGGCAGAGTGCGCCGACCAAAGACATGCCGCTCACGCCCATCCATCAACGCCGCCACCAGCACCTCGGCACAGTCATTGATGCCTTCAACCTTGAGTTTCATGAACTCGTCGGAACGCTCTCCCAAGGCCTCGGCAGTGCGCACCCGCTCCTCCTCCACCAACTGCTGGATTCGTCCACGTAACGGGCGATCGCTGATACGGATAAAACGCCAGGGTTGCATCAACCCCACGCTGGGTGCCTGATGCGCCGCCTCCAGCAAACGCCGCAGCAGCTCGGGCGCGACACTGCCACCGGCGAAGTGACGCATATCCCGGCGCTCGGCAATGGCGCGATAAACCGCCTCACGCTCCGCCGTAGAAAAATCCTGCTCACTCACCTACCGCATCCTCTACAGGCGTTGGCTTGCCAGCGCGAGCTGGCACGAACAAAGCCGCCACCGCCGCCGGGTTGGACGGAAAATAAAAGTGCACATAGGAGGCAGTCATCCGCCCATCGCGATACACCGCTTCCGCACCACGGCCACCATTGGGGCTGATGCCGCGGGCAATCGGCTCGAGTTGCGTGCTGGTCAGGGAATGATGATAGGTGTGACCACGCAAGCTGCCTTCCGGTAACTCCACCGCTTGCAAGGCCAGGGCCGCGAGGCGCTTTTGCATCACGGCATCACCGGGTAGCAGCCCCAAGAGATTGGCACGCTGCCCTTCGACGTCGGTCAGGGAGTCCAGCAAGTACAACATGCCGCCACACTCTGCGAGCAACGGCTTACCCGCACCATGATGGGCACGAATGGCACCCAGCATCGCGGTGTTTTGCGCCAGTGCCTGGTGGTGCAATTCAGGGTATCCACCGGGCAGATACAGACTGTCCGCCTCCGGCAGCTCAGTGTCATGAATCGGCGAGAAGAAGCTCAACTGCGCGCCCATCGCCCGCAACAGATCCAGGCTGGCACCGTAGGTAAAGGCAAACGCCTCATCCCGCGCCACAGCGATTCGCACACCGGCAAGCAAAGGCTCGCAGGGTACCGGCGTTGGTGCGGCAAAGCTCACTGCCGGCGGCAGTGCCACTTGGCAACTGCCGGCCAGGGCTTCAGCGGCAGCATCAAGACGCAGGTCCAGATCATTCAGCTCGCTGGCCTGTACCAGCCCCAAGTGGCGGCTAGGCAACTCGATGTCAGTCTCCCGGGACAAGGCACCGTACCAGCGCAATCCCTCAGTGAGGCTTCCTTCGAGCAACTGCGCGTGACGCAAGGTACCTACCCGATTGGCCAGCACCCCGGCGAACGGCAGGTCCGGCTGATAGCGGGCCAGTCCCAGAGCCAATGCACCAAAGGTCTGGGCCATGGCGGTGCCATCGATCACCCCCAGCACCGGGACGCCGAAATGCCGCGCCAGATCGGCACTGGAGGGCGTGCCATCGAACAGCCCCATGACCCCTTCGATCAGGATCAGGTCTGCTTCGCCCGCAGCCTCCCACAGCAAGCGACGGCTTTCCTGTTCCCCGACCATCCACATATCCAGCTGGTACACCGGAGCACCGCTGGCACGCTCAAGAATCATTGGGTCGAGAAAATCCGGACCGCACTTGAATACCCGCACCTTGCGCCCCTGGTTGCGGTGCAGGCGGGCCAGTGCCGCGGTCACGGTGGTCTTGCCCTGGCCGGAAGCCGGTGCGGCGATCAATACCGCCGGGCAATGACGAACATCGGTCATGAATTCACACTCACAGCTCAACACCTTTCTGCGCCTTGATACCGGCCTGGAACGCATGCTTGACCATGCCCATTTCAGTGACGGTATCTGCCAGCTCGATCATCTCCGGCTTGGCGCCGCGGCCGGTCACCACCACATGCTGCATGGGTGGCCGAGCCTGCAGATCACTGAGCACCTGGTCCAGATCCAGGTAGCCGTGCTTGAGCGCGATGTTCAACTCGTCGAGTACTACAAGACCAATCTCCGGGTCGCTCAACAGCTCCCTGGATACGGCCCAGGCCGCTTCGGCCGCAGCAATGTCGCGCTGGCGATCCTGGGTCTCCCAGGTGAAGCCCTCACCCATCACGTGAAACCGCACCTGCTCTGGAAAACGCCGGAAGAACAACTCTTCCCCGGTGCTGTTACGGCCCTTGATGAACTGCACCACACCACACTGCATACCGTGGCCCATGGACCGCGCCAGCATGCCGAAGGCCGAACTGCTCTTGCCCTTGCCATTGCCAGTCAGCACCAGCAACAGGCCACATTCGTTGGGCGAGTTGGCGATGCGCTCGTCGATCACGGCTTTCTTGCGCAACATGCGCGCCAGATGGCGCTCGTCACGATCGGGGGATTCACTCATGGGGCAGCTCTCCGTTGGGGCTGGGGAACGGCGGGCAGGAAAAGAAAGAGACGGCGCTAGCCTGGCATCGCCCACCGTGATGCCGTTGGATGGATCAGGCCGGTCTCCGGGCTCATGAGGGGCATCGCTGCCGGGCTGCGCGCCTTCCCATGTCATCGACACAGTGGCATGTGGCACAGCCTTGACTCATCTACCGTTGCGGGGGCAGCGCCGGAATCGTTGCCGTGTCCATCGCTGGAACAGGCCCTGACCGGCTTCCCTGTTTCACTCTGTCGACCGTGGGCCACAGAGCACCTGAAACAAGTCGCGAAGGTTAGAGGGTTGGGGGTGGAGCGTCAATTAAAGCCAGCCGTCGCACACCACACAAAACTGCACTGCATCAACAAACTGACGCCAATCTTGTGCCACACTCAGAGCAGTGATATCAAAAAGCCATAATTCAGGACCCAAGGTCCTGCCGCACAACAATAAGGAGTGAGCTCGATGCAAGGCATGATCATCAGCAATCCAAAGCTGGAATTCCTGCGCCCGATGCTGGAACGCTGGTTCGATTGCATTGACCGCTACAACGCAGTCCGCGGCGATAGCGAAACCCCGTACTGGTTCGATGAAAAGGCCAACCTGGGATTACTTTCCGCGGCTGCCTGGATGGCGGAGATGATCAGCCTGGAACACAGCCCCAGCAAGAAGCAACAGGAAGACGGCGCCCGCAACGCTCGTACCGACCTGTACCTGGCCACCAAGGACGAACGCGCCTATATCCAGACCACTCAGCGCTGGCCGCGGGTCAACAGCCTGCACCTGACCCAGCCATTGCTGGACATTGCCAGTGATGCCAGAAAGATCAGCTACCCCAGCGACCTGAGGCTTGGCTGCCTGTTTGTCGCCCCGCAAAAAGCCCAGCACAGCGCCTCTCCCGAAGAACTTCAGGACATGCTGGACGAACTGCAAAAGGAGCACTGCTGCGCCGTAGCCTGGTACTTCCCCTACGCCTACCGCAAGCTGCACAACGAAAGCGGCCACTACCATCCGGGGATTGCCGTACTGTTCAAGGAGGCCCGCTGATCAGGCGGAACCATCGAATGGCTATGCTCCTCTATGACTACGACGTTCGTGCACTCATAGGGAAATCAGCATGCTCAAGCTTCAACACACCTTGCTTATCGCTATCGCCGCCGGCCTCACCGCCTGCGGCGAAACCTCAAGCCTGCAAGTCTCGGACGGCACCGGACCGAACCCCAAACTGCCGCAGCCCAATCCCACGCTGATCCCCACGGTCAATATTGCCCCCGCCATCGGCTGGCCCGAGGGCGCAAAACCCACGGCAGCAGCCGGCACACAGGTTGCCGCCTTCGCCGAAAACCTCGACCACCCACGCTGGCTGTATGTATTACCCAATGGCGATGTATTGGTAGCTGAAACCAATGCACCGCCCAAGCCGGATGACAGCCAGGGCATTCGCGGCTGGATCGCCGGAAAAGTGATGGGCCGCGCCGGCGCAACCGTCCCCAGCGCCAATCGCATTACCCTGTTGCGGGACCAGGATCACGACGGCGTAGCAGAAACCCGCAGCCTGTTCCTGGAGAACCTCAACTCACCCTTCGGCATGACCCTGGTGGGCAACGATCTGTATGTAGCGGACACCGACAAGCTGCTGCGCTTCCCCTATCAGAACGGTGACACCCACATCAGCGCAGCTCCCACCAAGGTGCTCGACCTCCCCGGCGGCACCCTCAACCACCACTGGACCAAGAACGTCATCGCCAGCAAGGACGCAAGCAAGCTGTATGTCACCGTCGGCTCGAACAGTAACGTTGGGGAAAATGGCCTGGATAAAGAAGAAGGCCGTGCAGCCATCTGGGAAGTGGATCGAGCCAGCGGCAAGCATCGCCTGTTCGCCACCGGCCTGCGCAACCCCAACGGCCTGGCCTGGGAGCCGGTCAGTGGAGCGCTATGGACCGCTGTCAATGAGCGCGACGAGATTGGCAGCGATCTGGTTCCGGACTACATCACCTCGGTCAAGGACGGGGCTTTTTATGGCTGGCCCTTCAGTTACTACGGGCAACACGTGGACGTGCGGGTCAAGCCACAAAACCTCGAACAGGTGAGCAAGGCAATCGCCCCGGATTATGCCGTGGGCCCACATACGGCTTCACTGGGCCTGACCTTCGCCGAAGGCAGCAAACTTCCCGCGCCCTTTACCGAAGGTGCCTTCATCGGCCAGCACGGCTCCTGGAACCGCAAGCCCCACAGCGGCTACAAGGTGATATTCGTGCCTTTCCGTGCAGGCAAACCCCAAGGACAACCGATCGACGTACTCAGCGGCTTTCTCAATGCCGATGAAAAAGCCCTGGGACGCCCGGTCGGGGTAGTCATCGATCAGCAAGGGGGGCTATTGGTCGCCGATGACGTCGGCAACAAGATCTGGCGGGTATCCGCCGCCAAAGCGCCCTGAGTTCAGCGCTTGCGGCACAGGGTCAGGCCATCCCCCAGGGGCAGCAGTGACAAATCGATGCGCGAGTCATCCTTCAAGGCGCGATTGAGCGCCTGGATGGCTCGGGTATCCTCACTGGCGGCATTCGCCTCCAGCACTCGCCCGCTCCATAGCGTGTTGTCGAACACCGCCAGGCCCCCAACTCGCAGCAAACGCAGGGCAAACTCCAGATAGGCCGGATAATTGGCCTTGTCCGCATCGATAAAGATCAGATCGAAAGACTCAAGCTGGCCCGCCTGCTCCAGGCCAGCCAGGGTCTGCAGCGCGGGCGCCAGGCGCAGGTCAATACGCTGGTCGACTCCCGCATCCTTCCAGTAACGACAGGCGGTGGCATTGTAATCGCCGGGAATATCACAACAGATCAACAAACCATCGTCGGGCAGCGCCTGGGCCATGCACAAGGCGCTATAGCCGGTGAAGGTCCCGATCTCAAGGATGCGGCGAGCACCGATCAGCTTGACCAGCAGCGCGAGGAACTGCCCCTGCTCCGGCGCCACCTGCCAGCGCGCATTGGGCAGCGCCTGGGTTTCGTCACGCAAACGACGCAATAAGGGCGTCTCACGCAGTGAAACGTCCAGCAGGTACTGATAAAGGGCATCGTCGAGGTTGAGGGTACGAGCAGTCACGAGCACCTCGACCGGAGAAGGGTTATGGATTGTGCGCCAGATGTTCCGGCTGCAGTACACGCTTGGCGCTCAGGTAGGCCTTCTGCCAATAGGCTTTGGACAGACTGTCGAGCTTCACGGTGCCACCTGTGGCCGGGGCGTGCACGAAACGCCCTTCGCCAACATAGATCCCGGCATGGCTGACCTGAGAACCGCCATTGGTGGCGAAGAAGATCAGGTCACCGGTCTGCAAGGCATTCTTGCCCACATCCGGCGCCTGCATGCCGATCATTTCCCGAGTCGAGCGCGGCAAGGAAATACCCGCCGCATCACGGTAGACATAACCAATCAAACCGCTGCAATCGAATCCGGAGTCCGGTGTATTGCCACCCCAGCGATAGGGCGTGCCTACCAGACCCAAGGCGCGAAACAGCACGTCTTCGGCAACCGGAGAAAAGGCCTGGGAGGAATTGAATACCGGAGCACGTACCACAGGCGCCGGAGGCGGTGTACGACTGGCGCAAGCACTGAGCAGTGCAGCGAGGGCAATAAGCGCGAAACGGGCCGAGGTCGACATAAGCTGAACAATCCTGATCGGGATGCGGCTTTCTCTGCCGTGGTACTGAAAACAAAACCGCGTAAGCAGGGCTTACGCGGTTAGTTTCAACAATAGATCAGGATTCTAGCGCCTACACGCCAAACTTCAAGTAAGACTTTAACTTCGCCCTACAAACAGTCTGCTTATTTACGTGCAGTGACCACGGTCGGCGCCATGGCGAGGGCTCGCTTGGCTTCGATGAAGGTCTTGCTCCAATAGCTGTCACCCAGGCTATCTACTCGCACGCCGCCACTGCGACGGCTGCTGGAGTGGATGAACTGATCATCCCCCAGATAGATACCGGCGTGGCTGACGCGCCCGCGACCGTTGGTGCTGAAGAACAGCAGATCGCCCGGCTTGAGGTTATTACGCGCTACCAGAGGAGCCTTGACGTTGATCATTTCGCGAGTGGAGCGCGGCAGGTTCATGCCCGCCTCTTCGCGAAACAGATAACCAATGAAACCGCTGCAATCGAAGCCGGCTTCCGAGGTACCGCCGAAACGGTAACGGGTACCGATCAGGGACATGCCGCGCTCAAGGATGCTGTCAGCCAGAACTGGCAACTGGTAAGGCTTGCTGTCAGAGAACTCTGCCAGTTCCTTTTCAGTTGCCAGCTCTTCCTGGTAAACAGCAGAAGACTGGTTTTTTGCGGAGACTTGAGCCTGTTGCACGGGTTGCTGCTGAGACACAGGGGTGTGAGAAGCGCAACCAAACAACAGGGTAACGAGTGCGAGAGGCACGAGGGGTGCGAAGCGATTTAGCATGGGCACGACCGTGGCTTGAAATAAAAGAAGACGCGACTATGCCTTCTATCGCCCTCATTTGCAAATTCAATCGATCAGAATGTGACTTATGAGTTTCTTCCGTACATCTAAGGCTTTAAGCCCATTTTAAGTCCGCCCGCCTCTGGAAACCCTTCCAAAGGTGCGTTTTCTGACGCCTGAAATATGCCGAACGCCTTCCAGAGAAGCGCTGCAGGCCTTGGTTTTACCAGCCCAGAGTCTCTTTCAGGAAAGGAATGGTCAGCTTGCGCTGAGCTTGCAATGAGGCCTGATCAAGACGCTCGAGCAACTCGAAAAGCGCACTCATGCTGCGAGTCCCGCGAGTCAGAATAAAATGCCCGACTTCATCGGTCAGATGCAGCCCACGACGGGACGCACGCAGTTGCAGGGCACGCAATTTATCTTCATCAGAGAGCGGACGCATCTGGAATATCAGCGCCAGGGTCAGACGGGACTTCAAGTCCGCCAGTTTCACCGGCAACTCCCGGGGCGAGGTCGAGGCCGCGATCAGCAAGCGTCGGCCACTGTCGCGCAAGCGATTGAACAGATGGAACAGTGCCTCTTCCCAATCGGCCTTGCCGGCCACCGCCTGCAGATCATCCAGGCAAACCAATTCGTACTGCTCAAGATTGTCGAGAATCTCGATACCACGATCCAGCAACTCTGCCAGCGGCAGGTAAACCGCAGGCTCCCCCAACTGCTCGAAACGCAAACACGCCGCCTGCAGCAAGTGCGTACGGCCTACGCCGTCCTTGCCCCAGAGGTAGATCAGGCTTTCGGTCCAACCGGCGTCGGCTTCGCATAGGCGCTCGACGTAGCCGAGTGCAGCGGCATTGGCGCCTGGGTAGTAGTTGATGAAGGTGGCGTCATCACGCAGACGCACACCTAGGGGCAGCTGAATCGGTTTCATGCTGACTGAACAGTTCCAAAGGAACCGTTAGTGGCCTCTGTGTAAAGTTTGCAAAGTTTATACCCGTGACGCCGAGCGCACAATGCAGCAGACCACAAGCAAAATCAAAGGTTTGCGTCAGCCGAAACGGGGCAAAGGGGATTCTTTGACAACCCGGACAGCTGCAGATGGACAGTCATGGATGGGCGCCCGCCCGGGGCGCCCCTGCTCGTCGAGCCTTTTGCCCGCCTACAGTTCGGGGTCTTCAGCACCACTGTAGATGTCCGAGTCCTTGTACAGGTCATGCACATGGCGTACGAGCACCATGATCACCGCCGCCACCGGCAGAGCCAGCAGCACCCCGGTA
Organism: Pseudomonas sp. B21-059; assembly: GCF_026016285.1. Taxonomy (NCBI): domain Bacteria; kingdom Pseudomonadati; phylum Pseudomonadota; class Gammaproteobacteria; order Pseudomonadales; family Pseudomonadaceae; genus Pseudomonas; species Pseudomonas sp. B21-059. The sequence continues at coordinate 4,992,644 of NZ_CP087201.1, forward strand.
AACCCGAACAGCTCACCACCCGCGAGAATGGCAAAGATTACCGCCACCGGATGCAGACCAATGCGATCACCTACCAGCAACGGCGTCAGCACCATCCCCTCCAGCGCCTGCCCGACCATGAATACCGCAACGATGCCGAGCATCGGGTACAGATCGCCACCAAACTGGAACAGACCGGCTATCAGCGCAGCTCCAATGCCTATGACAAAGCCCATGTACGGCACGATCGCTGCCAAACCGGCAATCAGGCCGATCAACAAGCCCAGCTCGAGCCCTACCAACATCAGCCCTGCCGCATAGATCACCCCCAGAGCCAGCATCACCAGCAATTGCCCGCGGACAAACGCCCCCAGCACCTCATGACACTCACCCGCCAGGGACATCACCCGCTCCTCGCGATTGCGCGGCAACAGGCTACGGATCTTGGCCATCATCAGATCCCAGTCCCGCAGCAGGTAGAAGCTGACCACCGGGATCAGCACCAGGTTGGCCAACCAGCCGATCAGCGCCAACCCCGAAGCAGTCGCCTGGCTCAGCACCACACCCACGATGTCCGTGGTCTGCCCCATATGCTCGCTGATGGCAGCCTTGACCTTGTCGAACTTCCAGAAGCCATCCGCCAGCCCCAGCCGGGACTGCACCCAGGGCATTGCCGAGTGCTGCATCCAGTCGAGCATTTGCGGCGCCAATTCATACAATCGCAGCAACTGCTTGGCCAGCATCGGCACCAGTACCAGCAGCAGCGTCATCACGATCAGGGTGAACAGCGCAAATACAGCCACCACACCCCAGGTACGGGACAGCCCCCATTTTTCCAGGCGATCCACCAAGGGGTCGAACAGATAGGCCAGCAACAGCGCCACCAGGAACGGACTCAGGATCGGGTGCAGCAGGTAAACCAACCCACAAACCAGGAGCACTCCACCCAACCAGACCCAACGACGCGTATCAGCCATAAACCACTCCTGCTTCTATATAGAAGGAAATCAACCTGCTACCAACGAAAACGCAACTGTGCCGGTGTCGCAGGCGCTGCGACCGGCGCGGTGCCTTGCCCGCCTTGCACAGACACCTGGGGAGCCGGCACCTCATCAGCCGGGATCTCTTGCAGCTTGGCCAGGGACAACTGCGCCCGCAGTTGCTCCGCGCTGCCATTGACCCGATAGACGACCCGGTCACCGTCGATACTCTGCAACTGCGCACCGAAAGGCTCCAAAAGGTGCCCCAAGGCGGCATAGTGCTCCAGGGTCATGCCCTGCACTTCCAGCAACTGCTCGCTGGAAACACCGGGACGGGTAACGAAACGCGGCGCCAGACGCTGACTCACCGCAAGCAATACGCCATCTGCCAGGGCGGCGGTATCAGCCCCCTGAACAGTGCCTTGCTCTTTCTGATCGCCAAGCCACAACCGCCACTTGGCCTGCCATTGACCACCCTCTTCACGAGCATGTACCGCCAACAGCGCATCTGCGCCATAGCGCTCAGAAGCTTCACGCAGCGGAGCTGGATCGGCGCCTTCGAGATTCGGTGCCGTCGCGACGATCTGCTCATCCAGGTCGCCAAGAGGCAAACGCAGAGGCAAGCCACGATGCTGAGCGGCTCGCCGCAGGGGCGCGGCACTGGCCTGGCCATCCCCAACCAGGCTCGAGCCTTCGGTTGAGTCACTCAGCCACCAACCGAGGATCGACGGCCGGTTGCTTCCCCACAACGGCAGCCCCGCCTGACGCAGGGCGCGATCGGTACTGACCGGATCGAAGTCCACCTGCAAACTTTCCGGAGGCCCGGCGTCATAACCGTACTGGCTGATGATCTGCTGCGGATCCTTGCGGATCGCTGCCAGACCGGGACCCTGCGCAGCCTTGGCGTCACCAGTGAGACGCAGCACCAGGGTTTCCAGTGCTCGCTGGGTGGCCTGGTTGCGCTCTTCGGGCGACTGGCTGCTCACCGGCTCACGCACCTGATACAAGCCATTGAGGGTTTCGGCATGACTCGCCAGGCTGACCAATGACAAACAGCCCACAAATAGAAATTTACCCAGACGCATGGAAGATTCCCGACGACAAAAAACGATTGAAACAGTACCCATGAACCGCTGCGAGCAAGGCTGTGACCACAAGCCCCGGCAAAACATTCACCCGTCGCCCGATTGTTTTCGCACTGTCATAACGATAGCCACTTGAGCGCTATACCTTATACAGGCATGGGCAGGGGCACCAACACGGCCAATCGCAGTTTTTTTAACCGGATATGCCTCTACCCGTCGGCCCGAGGATGGCCGCTGCCCCTCAAGCCTGATAAAATCGCGCGCCTTCGCAGACCGGCATCAGCTGGGCACCCTGAAACCCTTTTGCAGTGTTTCAGCAGGCTCTCTGGTTCGGTCGATACCCCTGAATCCCCCCTAAAGGCCTGGATCATGAGCAAGCAACCCTCCCTGAGCTACAAAGACGCCGGTGTAGACATCGACGCCGGTGAAGCATTGGTCGAACGCATCAAGAGCGTCGCCAAGCGCACTGCGCGCCCGGAAGTCATGGGCGGCCTGGGCGGTTTCGGCGCCCTCTGCGAAATCCCGGCCGGCTACAAACAACCAGTACTGGTTTCCGGTACTGACGGCGTCGGCACCAAGCTGCGCCTGGCCCTGAACCTGAACAAGCACGACAGCATCGGCATCGACCTGGTGGCCATGTGTGTCAACGATCTGGTGGTCTGCGGCGCCGAACCGCTGTTCTTCCTCGACTACTACGCCACCGGCAAGCTCAACGTCGACACCGCAGCCCAGGTAGTGACCGGCATCGGCGCCGGCTGCGAACTGTCCGGCTGCTCCCTGGTAGGCGGCGAAACCGCTGAAATGCCAGGCATGTACGAGGGCGAAGACTACGACCTGGCCGGTTTCTGCGTCGGCGTGGTGGAAAAAGCCGAAATCATCGACGGCTCGAAAGTCGCCGCCGGTGACGCCCTGCTGGCCCTGCCTTCTTCCGGCCCGCACTCCAACGGCTATTCGCTGATCCGCAAGATCATCGAAGTATCCGGTGCCGACATCGAAAGCATCCAGCTGGACGGCAAGCCACTGACCGACCTGCTGATGGCCCCGACCCGCATCTACGTCAAGCCGCTGCTCAAGCTGATCAAGGACACCGGCGCGGTCAAGGCCATGGCCCACATTACCGGCGGCGGCCTGCTGGACAACATACCGCGCGTGCTGCCAAAAGGCGCCCAGGCGGTGGTCGATGTGGCGAGCTGGAAACGTCCGGCGGTCTTCGACTGGCTGCAAGAGCAAGGCAACGTCGACGAACACGAAATGCACCGCGTACTGAACTGTGGCGTGGGCATGGTCATCTGCGTCGCCCAGGACCAGGTCGAAAACGCCCTGAACGTTCTGCGTGAAGCTGGCGAGCAGCCTTGGGTCATTGGCCAAATCGCCACCGCAGCCGAAGGCGCGGCCCAGGTTGAGCTGAAGAACCTCAAGGCCCACTGATGCAAGAGCGGATGTCGCCGACCTGTGATGTTGTGGTGCTGCTGTCCGGCACCGGCAGTAACCTGCAAGCCCTGATCGACAACGCGCGGACCGACGACAGTCCGTTTCGCATCGCTGCCGTGATCTCCAACCGCGCTGACGCCTATGGCCTGCAGCGCGCCAAGGAAGCGGGTATCGCTACCCGCTTCCTTGATCACACCACCTTCGAAGGCCGCGAGGCCTTCGACCAGGGGTTGATCGAGCTGATCGATACCTTCCAACCAAAACTGGTGGTACTGGCCGGGTTCATGCGCATTCTCAGCGCTGGATTCGTCCGCCACTACCAGGGCCGCCTGTTGAATATCCATCCCTCGCTGCTACCCAAATATAAAGGGTTACACACTCATCAGCGGGCGCTGGAGGCCGGAGATACCGAGCACGGTTGCAGTGTGCACTTCGTCACCGAGGAACTCGATGGCGGGCCTCTGGTCGTACAGGCTGTGATCCCGGTAGAGTTGCACGACTCGCCGCAAAGCCTGGCGCAGCGAGTGCACGTCCAGGAACACCGGATTTACCCCATGGCCGTACGCTGGTTTGCCGAAGGTCGGCTGACGCTCGGCGATCAGGGTGCTTTACTGGATGGTCAATTACTGGCCGCCAGCGGCTATTTGATTCGAACCTAGGAGATTTTATGCGTCGCGCCCTGCTCTTCGCTTGTGCTCTGTTCGCCCTGCCGGTTGTGCAGGCGGCAGACCTTCAACCGTTCTCCGCCAGCTATACCGCCGACTGGAAGCAGTTGCCCATGAGCGGCACAGCTGAACGCAGCCTGGAAAAAACCGCCAACGGCACGTGGAAACTCAGCTTCAAGGCATCGATGATGATCGCCAGCCTGAGTGAAGAAAGCACCCTGACCCTGGACAAGGACACCCTGGTGCCCCAGTCCTATCACTTCGAACGCGGTGGTCTGGGCAAGGCCAAGAAAGCCGACCTGGACTTCGACTGGAGCGCGAAGATGGTCACCGGCACCGACCGCGGCGATGCGGTCAAGCTGCCTCTGAATACCGGCATGGTGGACAAATCCACCTACCAGCTGGCCCTGCAGCATGACGTAGCCGCCGGCAAGAAGACCATGAGCTATCAAGTGGTCGATGGCGGTGAAGTCGACACCTATGACTTCCGCGTCCTGGGCTCGGAGAAGGTCGACACCAAGGCCGGCCAGATCGATGCGATCAAGGTCGAGCGCGTGCGCGACCCGACACAGAGCAAACGCATCACCGTGATGTGGTTCGCCAAGGACTGGGATTACCTACTGGTACGCCTGCAACAGGTGGAAACCGACGGCAAGGAGTACAACATCATGCTCCTCAACGGCACCGTCAACGGCAAGACAGTCAAAGGCAGTTAAGCCGCAGCACGATCAAAGCCTCGCGAAAGCGGGGCTTTTTTTTGCTTGAAATGTCACTCCATGTCCGCCTACCAGACGCCGGGGCAAGCCCTCCAAGATGAAACTTTTGTCATGAAACTTCGCCGACTGCGGCAAAATGTCACGGTTTTCGCGGGCTGCGGGATTGTCGCCGATCCTGCAAAGGTCTGTTGCAGATTCAGACAATTTACTTAGCAAGCTAACAAAATATATAAAAGAGCCCTGCACACGCCTTGCTGCAGATCAACCGAGATTGGAGCTAGCAGATGACTGTAAAAGTAACTGAACGCGACGATTCACATATGTCCCATGAAGGCGTAGCCGCGGGTGTACGGATCTGGGATGTACATCAACAAGACATGCTGGTGGGCATGTTCCATTCCGAGAGCGACGCCCACAACTACAAGGCTGAACTGGAAAAACTCGAGCAGAACCGCGCGCCTCAGAGTTCCTGACTCAACGTCAGCGCAGGAGCGCCGGAATCTCCACGCGGATTCCCACCCGCCCCCCATAAACGACCAACCCCGCCATGAGCGGGGTTGGTCGTTACAAGATGCTTACCACATCAGATCATCAGGGATCTGATAGGCTGCGTATGGATCATCCTCATCCGGCGCCTCGGTGGGAGTATTGAGCTGTACGATACGCCGCGGATCGCGCTCCTGAATCTTCAGCGCCGCCTCCCGCGGAATCACCTCGTAACCACCACCGTGATGAACGATGGCCAGGGAGCCACTGCTGAGCTTGTTGCGCATCAGGGTGTTCACCGACAGACGCTTGACCTTCTTGTCGTCGACGAAGTTGTAGTAATCCTCGGTGTTCAGCTTGGGCAGACGCGAGACTTCGATCAGTTGCTTGATCTGCGCTGCACGGGCCTTCTGCTCGGCCTTCTCCTGCTGCTGACGATTGAGCTCCTGGTCACGCTTGACCTTCTCGGCCATGGCTTCCTGGGCTGCGCGCTGCTGGGAGTCATCGAGTTCGATCTGGCCTTTATGGGCCAGGCGCTGCTGCTTCTGCTTGTCTTTGCTGACCTGCTTGGCCTGCTTTTGGTTGACCAGCCCTGCTTTGAGCAACTGGTCGCGAAGGGAAAGGCTCATGGTGCTTACTCACTTAGGCAACGGCCTCAGCCACAGCTGGGCAAATTCTTTTCCTGACGCTTGGCTTCACCCCACAGGGCATCCAAGTCTTCGAGGGTGCAATCTTCCACGGGACGACCGGTGTCGCGCAATGCCTGCTCGATAAATCGGAAGCGCCGATCGAACTTGGCATTGGCACCGCGCAAGGCGGTTTCCGGGTCGACCTTCAGGTGCCTGGCCAGGTTGACCACGACAAACAGCAAGTCACCGATTTCATCAGTGATGGCCGCCGGGTCGTTGTCGGCCATGGCCTCCAGCACCTCGTCCAGTTCTTCACGAACCTTGTCCACAACCGGCAGGGCGTCCGGCCAGTCGAAGCCGACCTGCGCCGCGCGCTTTTGCAACTTGGCCGCGCGGGACAGGGCCGGCAGGGCCACCGGCACATCATCGAGCAGGGACAACTGCTGCGGAGCGTCGGACTTCTCTGCCCGCTCCTCGGCCTTGATCTGCTCCCAGCGCTCCTTGACCTGCTCCTCATCGAGCCGCGGGATATCCAGCGGCGCGTACAAGTCGCCAGTAGGGAATACATGGGGATGCCGGCGAATCAGCTTGCGGGTGATGCTGTCCACCACCCCATCGAATTCGAAGCGCCCCTCCTCCCGGGCCAGCTGGCTGTAATACACCACCTGGAACAGCAGATCGCCCAGCTCACCCTGCAAGTGGTCGAAGTCGCCGCGCTCGATGGCGTCGGCGACCTCATAGGCCTCCTCCAAGGTATGGGGAACGATGCTGGCGTAGTTCTGCTTGATGTCCCACGGGCAACCGTATTGCGGGTCCCGCAGGCGCGCCATCAGGTGGAGCAGGTCTTCAAGGCTGTACATCAGTTCATCCATTTCATGCAGGCATCACGGGGTTCGATTGCGCCGGGTCTCGATGATGTTCGGCAACTGGGAGATGCGCCCCAGCAAACGTCCCAATGCATCCAGGCCCGGAATTTCGATGGTCAAGGACATCAACGCCGTGTTGTCCTCCTTGTTCGAGCGCGTATTGACTGCCAGTACGTTGATCCGCTCGTTGAGCAGCACCTGGGACACGTCACGCAGCAGGCCGGAACGGTCGTAGGCGCGAATGATGATGTCCACCGGATAGGTGAGCACCGGCACCGGCCCCCAGCTGACCTGGATGATCCGCTCCGGCTCGCGACCGGCCAGTTGCAGCACCGAGGCACAGTCCTGGCGGTGAATGCTCACGCCACGACCCTGGGTGATGTAACCGACGATCGCATCCCCCGGCAGCGGCTGGCAGCAACCCGCCATCTGGGTCATCAGGTTGCCCACGCCCTGGATCTGGATGTCGCCACGCTTGCCCGGCTTGTAGCCGGCGGCCTTGCGCGGGATCAGTTCCAGCTGTTCATTGCCGCGCTCGGGCTCCACCAGTTGCTGGGCCAGGTTGACCAGTTGCGCCAGGCGCAAATCGCCCGCACCCAGAGCCGCGAACATGTCCTCGGCAGTCTTCATGTTGGCCTTGTCGGCCAACTTGTCGAAGTCCACCTGAGGCAGGTCGAGACGATTCAGCTCGCGTTCCAGCAGGGTCTTGCCGGCGGCGACGTTCTGATCGCGAGCCTGCAGCTTGAACCAGTGGACGATCTTCGCCCGCGCCCGGGAAGTGGTGACGTAACCCAGGTTCGGGTTCAGCCAATCGCGACTCGGGGTGCCGTGCTTGCTGGTGATGATCTCCACCTGCTCGCCAGTCTGCAGGCTGTAGTTGAGCGGCACGATGCGCCCGTTGATCTTGGCGCCACGGCAGTTGTGGCCGATCTCGGTGTGCACCCGATAAGCGAAGTCCAGCGGCGTGGCGCCCTTGGGCAGGTCGATGGCGTGGCCGTCGGGGGTGAAGATGTACACCCGATCCGGCTCGATATCCACCCGCAGCTGTTCGGCCAGGCCACCGATGTCCCCCAGCTCCTCGTGCCATTCCAGCACCTGACGCAGCCAGGAGATCTTCTCTTCGTAATGGTTGGAGCCGGATTTGACGTCGGTACCCTTGTACTTCCAGTGGGCGCACACCCCCAGCTCCGCTTCCTCGTGCATCGCGTGGGTGCGGATCTGCACTTCCAGCACCTTGCCCTCAGGGCCGATCACCGCGGTGTGCAGCGAGCGATAGCCGTTTTCCTTGGGGTTGGCGATGTAGTCGTCGAATTCCTTGGGGATATGCCGCCACAAGGTATGCACGATGCCCAGTGCGGTGTAGCAGTCACGCATTTCCGGCACCAGCACCCGCACGGCGCGCACATCGTAGATCTGGCTGAACTCCAGACCCTTGCGCTGCATTTTGCGCCAGATGGAGTAGATGTGTTTGGCCCGCCCACTGATGTCGGCGTTGACCCCAGTGGCCTTCAGTTCGTTCTGCAGCTGGTTCATCACGTCGCTGATGAAGCGCTCGCGATCCAGGCGCCGCTCATGCAGGAGCTTGGCGATCTGCTTGTATTGCTCGGGCTCCAGGTACCGGAAGGACAGGTCCTCCAGCTCCCACTTGATATGGCCGATGCCCAGGCGATGAGCCAGGGGTGCGTAGATGTCGAAGACTTCCCGGGCCACTCGATTGCGCTTCTCTTCGTCGGCGCTTTTCACCGCACGAATGGCACAGGTCCGCTCCGCCAGTTTGATCAGCGCCACCCGCACGTCATCGACCATGGCCACCAGCATCTTGCGCAGGTTCTCAACCTGGGCCTGAGTGCCGAGTACCAGGGACTGGCGAGGACTGAGACTGGCGGTGATGGCAGCCATGCGCAGCACACCATCGATCAGCTTGGCCACCACCGGACCAAAACGCTGGCTGACCGCCGGCAACTGGATCTGGCCCTCGCGGACGCCGCGGTACAGTACCGCGGCGACCAGGGAATCCTGGTCCAGTTTGAGATCGGCAAGGATCTCGGCGATCTCCAGGCCCGTGCTGAAACTCGACACGTCCTCGGAGCTCAGGCCTTTGGCGGCAATGTGTTGTAGCTCGGCCTCACGAGCGAACTCGCAGGCCTCTTTCAAGGCTTCACGGTCCAGTACCATGTCGACGCTGACCGTATGATCAAGCCATGCCTCGAGATTGATACTGCCGTCGGTGTTGATCGGCTGGTGCGCTCTCACCTGTACCATCTTGCTTTACCTTCCCTACGACGCACATTCAATGCGTCAAATCGCTGATCTTCAACGCTCGGGCACAGCTCGCAGGGCCAGCGAACCACACCAGAAAGATCAGTCGGATTAGACAAGCCATCCTAGCTCGCTTCGAATAACGCCATGGCCTCGACATGCGCCGTCTGAGGAAACATATCGAGGATCCCGGCACGTTTTAACCTATAGCCCTGCTTGATCAGTTCGACCGTGTCACGAGCCAAAGTTGCCGGATTGCATGACACGTACACCAACCGCTTGGCACCCAGGCTCGCCAAGTGGCGGACCACCTCGAAAGCACCGTCGCGGGGTGGGTCCAAGAGTACCGCAGAAAAGCCTTCATCAGCCCACTCGGCAGCACTCAGAGGTTGGGATAAATCGGCTTGAAAAAAGCGCGTGTTATGCAAATTGTTGCTGGCAGCATTTTCAGCGGCCCGCGCCACCATGGTCGCCACGCCTTCCACTGCCACCACTTCCCGCACCTGCAGAGCCAGCGGCAAGGCGAAGTTGCCTAGGCCACAGAACAGATCCAGCACCCGCTCCTGAGCTTGCGGCGCGAGCCACTCCAGAGCCTGGGCCACCATCGCTTCATTGACCCCCGCATTGACCTGGACGAAGTCACCCGGCCGATACGCCAGGTGCAGATCCCAGGTCTCCAGGCGATAACCCAGTGACTGCGATGGATCAAAGGGTTGCGGCTCGCCTTCACCGTGCAGCCACAATTGCGCCTGATGGAAATCGCAGAAGTCCTTGAGGATCGTCAGGTCGCTCTCGGACAACGGCGCCATATGGCGCAACAGCACCGCTAGCGCCGAACCACTGAACAACTCCACATGCCCCAGTGCCTGAGGCTTGCTCAAGCGTCGCAGCATAGCGGGCAAACGGTTCATGACAGGTTGCAAAGCCTGTACCAGCACCGGGCAATCGTCGATGGCGACAATGTCCTGGCTACCGGCAGCACGGAAACCCACCTCAAGTTGCTTGCCCTTGGCGTCCCAGCGCACCGCCACCCGGGCGCGACGCCGATAGCCGAACTCGGGACCGCTCAAGGGAGCGGCCCAGGCCTCGGGCTCGACACCCGCGACCTTGGACAACTGCTCGGCGAGCATGCGCTGTTTCAGGGCAAGCTGTTCGGCATGGGGCAGGTGCTGGACACTGCAACCGCCGCAACGCCCGGCGTGGGCGCAGGCCGCCGGGCGACGCAGATCACTGGCGTTGAAGATGCGCTCGGCACGGGCCTCCACCACTTTGCCATGGCTGCCCAACACCCGAGCTTCGACTTCTTCACCGGCCAGGGCACCGCTGACGAACCAGGTACGCCCTTCGACAAAGGCAATGCCACGGCCGTCATTGGCCAGACGCTGGATAGTCAACCGCTGCTTCTTGCCCACCGGAATCTGTGGGGCCCGGCTACCGCCCGCAGGCTGGAAGCGCAGGCCTCTCTCGTGCTTAGCCATCAGTTGGGCGCATCGAAAATGCCGGTCGACAGGTAACGATCGCCACGGTCACAGATGATCGCGACCATGACCGCGTTTTCCACTTCCCGGGACAGGCGCAGCATCGCCGCCACCGCACCACCGGAAGACACGCCGCAGAAGATGCCCTCTTCCCGAGCCAGGCGCCGGGTCACGTCTTCAGCTTCGCTCTGGGCCATATCGACGATGCGATCGACCCGGCTGGCCTGATAGATCTTCGGCAGGTACTCCTCGGGCCAGCGGCGAATGCCGGGAATCGCCGAGCCTTCCATCGGCTGCAGACCCACGATCTGCACCTGGGGATTCTGTTCTTTGAGATAGCGCGAAGTGCCCATGATGGTGCCGGTGGTGCCCATCGAGCTGATGAAGTGGGTGATGCTGCCCTGGGTCTGGCGCCAGATTTCGGGACCGGTGCCAGTGTAGTGGGCCTCCGGGTTGTCGCCGTTGGCGAACTGATCGAGCACCTTGCCACGGCCTTCGGCCTGCATCCGCTCGGCCAGGTCACGGGCGCCTTCCATGCCCTCTTCCTGGCTCACCAGGATCAGCTCGGCACCATAGGCGGTCATTGCCGCCTTGCGCTCGGCGCTGGAGTTGTCGGGCATGATCAGGATCATCTTGTAACCCTTGATCGCGGCAGCCATGGCCAGGGCGATCCCGGTGTTGCCCGACGTCGCTTCGATCAGGGTATCCCCGGCCTGGATCTGCCCACGCAACTCGGCGCGGGTGATCATCGACAGTGCCGGGCGGTCCTTGACCGAACCCGCCGGGTTATTGCCCTCGAGCTTGAGCAGCAGGGTATTGCTGGTGGCGCCAGGCAGGCGCTGCAAACGAACCAGCGGGGTGTTGCCGACGCAATCGGCGATGGTTGGGTACTGCAAGGTCATGGCGTATTCGCAATCCAGACTGCGGGGGCGCCTATCATACCGGCAAACGCCCAAGCGCCATATCACGCAAAGTGCGGGGCTTATGGCTTATTGATATAAGGCGGCACAGGGCCGTCTCAAGCCGCCAGCAAGCGCATGTGAACACGCAAGCCATGGGCCGTGTTCTGCGCCCACAAACGACCTCCCTGGCGCTCCACCGCATTGCGCGCAATGCTCAGGCCGAGGCCGAAACCTCCATCTCCCGGCCGTGAACCGTCCAGACGGATGAACGGATCGAACATCCGTTCCAACGCCTCTTCCGCTACCCCCGGCCCTTGGTCGTCCAGCCACAGATGCCAATATTCAGCGTCACGTCGACCATCGAGGATGACCAGAGCCCCGGGTGGCGAATGCCGGATGGCATTACGCAGGATGTTTTCCAGAGCCTGGGCCAGGGTATTGAGATGCCCGCGCACCCAACAATCCGCCGGCAGATCACAGCGCAACTGCGCTGGGGACCAGCCGCTCTCGAAGCAGGCGTTCTCGCTGAGCATTTCCCACAAGGCCTGGACCTGAATCTGCTCCTCTGGCAGCGGTGCCCGCTCGGTGTCCAGCCAGGCCAGTTGCAGGCTGTCCTCCACCAGGCGCTGCATAGCGTCGACTTCCCGGGACAAGCGCTCACGCAATGCCCCCAGGCTCTGCTCGCTGTCGCAAGCCACCCGCAGACGACTCAAGGGAGTGCGCAACTCGTGGGACAGGTCCCGCAGCAACTGCTGCTGCACAGCCACGGTGCTTTGCAGCCGCTCGGACATCTGATCGAACGCTCGCCCCAACTCCCCCAACTCGTCCTTGCGCTGAGTGGTCTCGGTGCACAGCCGCACATTCAACTGCTCCGCACGCCAGGCATTGGCCTGCTCCCGCAACTGATTGAGAGGCACCACCAACAAGCGGTACAAGCCCACGCACAGCAGCAGCGTGAAGAGTCCGGGGATCACGCCGTTGGTGATCACGCGCCAGAACACCCGGTATCGCCCGGGCATGAAACGCTGCGGCAGCTCGATGACCAGACTGCCGAGAGACGGATCATCGGGGAACGGAATTTTCAGCCAGGGCAACCCACGGCTGTGCCGGCTCACCGGCCAATCCGCCCCCCGCAGGAACGTCAGGCGCTGAGCCTCGGCCGCTGTCAGCGGGTAGCTACTCAGGGCTTGCAGATCACTGCCGATGACGCCGACCCAGGTTTTCTCACGACCGGCCATTTCCTGGATCCAGGCATCGACGCCGGCATGCTGGCCGGTCTTCCAGGCTTGTTCCGCTTCCTGCGCGTAACTGCGCAAGGTAGCCCGGGCTTCATCGGCGAGGTACAGGTTCTTCTGCTCAACATAGCGCCCCCAGGACCAGCTCAACCAGATCATCAACAGACAGAACGCCACCAGCAGGCATGCCAGCTTCCAGAACAGCGAGTGCCGGCCCGGCAGATCAGACCAGTTCATCGAAGGCACTCAGCACATAGCCCTTGCCCCACACCGTACGCACTTCACGTTCGCTGTAGCCCAGCGCCTTGAGCTTGCGACGTATCTGACTGACATGCATGTCCAGACTGCGATCGTGGGCCGCATACCCTCGTTGCAGGACATGCTGATAAAGGAAGGCCTTGCTCAGCACCTCATCGACGTTGCGGTGCAGGGTTTCCAGCAGGCGGTATTCGCTACGGGTAAGGCCGGCCGGGCGCTCGGCAAAGAACACGTCACACAGCTCGTCATCAAAACGCAGACTCTGCACGTTGCTGCTGAGTTTCGGTGGTGTCGGCCGCCGGTCCAGGGCCACTCGCCGCAGGATGGCTTCGATGCGTACCCGCAGCTCGGCCATGCTGAAGGGCTTGGGCAAGTAATCGTCGGCGCCCAGGCGGAATCCACTGATGCGATCGGCCTCTGCTCCCAGGGCCGACATCAGCAGCACCGGCGTGGAGTGACTCTGGCGAAAGTGGGTCAGCACCTCCAGGCCGTCCATGCCCGGTAACAGGATGTCCATCAACACCACATCGAAGGCTTGCCGACGCGCAATACCCAGACCTTCCTGGCCATTCTGGCACCAGGTCACGGCAAAGCCGCAGCGCCCCAGTTGCTCATGCACATAGGCACCGAGCACCGGGTCGTCTTCAATTGCCAGGATACGGGGAGGCTCAACAGCTACGGGAGTCATTAGCTTCTGCAAGTCATTCTCAGTTGGGCGATTATTCAAGATTGCCCGGATTGCGGCAACCAGCGCCTTGGTCGTAGCCCCCTATCCGCCCTCCGGCTGTCGGCTAACGGTCTGCAATTTGCCAAGATCAGCCCCTGGCAAATCGTTACACTGCGCAGGTGGCGCATCACGGACGTGCCCGTCGACCTTTCAAAACAGCGTGGAAGCAGGAGAGTTGCGTGCTCAAGAAACTGGGAATCAAAGGCCGCGTACTGTTGCTGACCTTACTGCCCACCAGCCTGATGGCTTTGGTACTGGGCGGCTACTTCACCTGGATGCAGCTCTCCGACCTGCAGACCCAACTGCTGCAGCGCGGCGAAATGATCGCCGAACAACTGGCCTCCCTGGTGGCGCCGGCGATGGGCAACCGCAACTCGCCGATGCTCGAACGCATCGCCACCCAAGCCCTGGAACAGCAGGACGTACGCGCGGTGTCATTCCTTGCCCCCGATCGCACGCTCATGGCCCACGCCGGCCCCAGCATGCTCAATCCACCGCCCAGCGATAACAGCACCCACATCATGCAACGCAGTGGTAATGACGCGACCCGCTACCAACTGCCGGTCTTCGGCCGCCACCGCAATCTGGCCGGTGATCTGATCCCCGATGAATCAGACCGTTTGCTGGGCTGGGTGGAACTGGAGCTGTCCCACAGCGGCATGCTGTTGCGCGGTTACCGCAGCCTGTTCGCCAGTCTGCTGTTGATTGCCGCCGGCCTGGCCGGTGCAGCCCTGCTGGCAGTGCGCATGGGGCGGACCATCAACAACCCACTGACCCAGATCAAGCAGGCCGTGGCGCAACTCAAGGACGGCAACCTGGAAACCCGCTTGCCGCCCTTGGGTAGCCACGAACTGGATGAACTGGCCTCGGGCATCAATCGCATGGCCAGCACCCTGCAAAATGCCCAGGAAGAATTGCAACACAGCATCGATCAGGCCACCGAAGACGTGCGCCAGAACCTGGAAACCATCGAAATCCAGAACATCGAGCTGGACCTGGCGCGCAAGGAGGCCCTGGAGGCCAGCCGGATCAAGTCGGAATTCCTGGCCAACATGAGCCATGAAATCCGTACACCCCTCAATGGCATTCTCGGCTTCACCCACCTGCTGCAGAAAAGCGAGCTGACGCCGCGCCAGCTGGACTACCTGGGCACCATCGAAAAGTCCGCCGACAGCCTGTTGGGGATCATCAACGAGATCCTCGACTTCTCGAAAATCGAAGCCGGCAAGCTGGTGCTCGACAGCATTCCCTTCAACCTGCGGGACTTGCTGCAGGACACCTTGACCATCCTCGCCCCAGCAGCCCACGCCAAGCAGCTGGAACTGGTGAGCCTGGTCTATCGGGATACGCCTTTGTCCCTGGTGGGCGATCCACTGCGGCTCAAGCAGATCCTCACCAATCTGGTGAGCAACGCCATCAAGTTCACCCGCGAAGGCACTATCGTCGCCCGGGCGATGCTGGAAGAAGAACACGAAGACAGCGTGCAACTGCGCATCAGCATTCAAGACACCGGCATCGGCCTGTCCAACCAGGATGTTCGCGCTCTGTTCCAGGCCTTCAGCCAGGCCGACAACTCGCTGTCGCGGCAACCCGGCGGCACCGGGCTGGGGCTGGTGATCTCCAAGCGCCTGATCGAACAGATGGGCGGTGAAATCGGAGTCGACAGCACCCCGGGCGAAGGCTCGGAATTCTGGATCAGCCTGAACCTGCCGAAAACCCGCGATGACGCCGAGGACCTGCCGGGTCCGCCATTGCTGGGGCGACGCGTAGCGGTGCTGGAGAATCACGAACTGGCCCGTCAGGCCCTGCAGCATCAACTGGAAGACTGCGGCCTGGAAGTGACCCCGTTCAACACCCTGGACGCCCTGACCAATGGCATTACTGGCGTGCACCAAAGCGACCAGGCCATAGACCTGGCGGTGCTCGGCATCACCACCAACGACATGTCTCCCGAACGCCTGAGCCAGCACATCTGGGACCTGGAACACCTGGGCTGCAAAGTCCTGGTGCTGTGCCCGACCACCGAACAGACGCTGTTCCACCTGTCGGTCCCCAACCCCCACAGCCAGTTGCAGGCCAAGCCGGCCTGCACCCGCAAACTGCGTCGCGCCCTGTCTGACCTGGTCACCCCGCGCCGGGCCCGCAGCGAGCCGGAGGAAAGCCTCTCCAGCCGTGCGCCACGGGTCCTGTGTGTCGACGACAACCCGGCCAACCTGCTGCTGATCCAGACCTTGCTGGAGGACATGGGCGCCAAGGTGCTGGCGGTGGACAACGGTTACGCTGCCCTGAACGCGATCCAGAACGAACCTTTCGACCTGGTGATGATGGACGTGCAAATGCCGGGCATGGACGGCAGACAAAGTACCGAGGCGATCCGCCAATGGGAAAGCGAGCGTCATGGCACGCCACTGCCCATCGTGGCCCTGACCGCCCATGCCATGGCCAACGAAAAACGCGCCCTGCTGCAAAGCGGCATGGACGATTACCTGACCAAGCCCATCAGTGAACGGCAGCTGGCCCAGGTGGTACTGAAATGGACCGGGCTGGCCTTGCGCAATCAGGGCCCGGAGCGAGCCAATGAACGCTCGGAACTGAACCTGGAGCTGCAAGTGCTGGATCAGGACGAAGGCCTGCGCCTGGCGGCCGGCAAGGCTGATCTGGCGGCGGACATGCTGGCCATGTTGTTGGCCTCACTGGAGGCCGATCGCGAGGCGATCAACGCCGCTCGTGCAGCCAACGACCACAGCGCCCTGATCGAACGGGTCCACCGCCTGCACGGAGCCACCCGATATTGCGGAGTGCCGCAGTTGCGCGCCGCCTGCCAGCGCAGCGAAACCCTGCTCAAGCAGGAAGACGTCAAAGCCTTTGCCGCTCTGGATGAGCTGGACCACGCCATCAGCCGTCTCGCCGCCGAAGCGCGGATCAACGCCTGATCCAGGACAAGACCTGCCCGGCGCCCGGCCTGCATGCTGGGTGCACCGACCAAGGATGCAAGCATGCGTACGATTCTTTTCAGCAGCCAGACCTACGACCGTGAAAGTTTTCTCGGCGCCCGCCTGCCCACGGGTATCGAACTGCAATTCCAGGCCGCCCGCCTGAGCCTGGACACCGCGGCCCTGGCCGAGCGCCATGAAGTGGTCTGCGCCTTTATCAACGACGACCTGAGCGCTCCGGTGCTGGAGCAACTGGCCGCCGGCGGTACCCGGCTGATCGCCCTGCGTTCAGCCGGCTACAACCATGTCGACCTGCCCGCCGCCAAGCGCCTGGGCCTGGATGTGGTCCGGGTCCCGGCCTACTCGCCCCATGCCGTGGCGGAACATGCGGTAGCCCTGATCCTGGCGCTGAACCGACGCCTGCATCGAGCCTACAATCGCACCCGTGAAGGCGACTTCACCCTTCACGGCCTGACCGGCTTCGACCTGGTGGGCAAGACCGTGGGCATTGTCGGCACCGGGCAGATCGGCGCCACCTTCGCTCGTATCATGGCCGGCTTCGGCTGCCAATTGCTGGCTTACGACCCCTTCCCCAACCCTGCCGTCGAGGCCCTGGGGGCCCGCTACCTGAGCCTGCCGGAGCTACTGGCCCAGGCGCAGATCATCAGCCTGCACTGCCCACTCACCAACGACAGTCGCTACCTGATCAACCAGGACAGCCTGGCGCACATGCAGCCCGGGGCCATGCTGATCAATACCGGGCGGGGCGGTCTTGTGGATACACCGGCGCTGATCGACGCGCTCAAGAGCGGCCAACTGGGTTACCTGGGGCTGGACGTCTATGAAGAGGAAGCCCAGCTGTTCTTCGAGGACCGTTCCGACCTGCCCCTGCAGGATGACGTGCTGGCCCGGCTGCTGACCTTCCCCAATGTGATAGTCACCGCGCACCAGGCCTTCCTGACCCATGAGGCCCTGGCGGCCATCGCCGACACCACGTTGCACAACATTGCCAGCTGGGCTGCGGGCCAGCCGCAAAATCAGGTCCGTGGCTGAAATCCCGGTCACGGCCTGATCGAAGGTCGCCTGCCCGCAACCTGCGGCGCAGGGGCCCGTGCTAGCATACGCGGCAGATTTGGAGGACCCATGGTCGAACACGATTTCCGCTACAACCTGATGAACCCGCAACACACCCTGATCGAATGCCGCGCCCTGGTACCGGGTCGTTATCAAGTCACCGGCAACGGTGGTTCGATCCGTACCGACGACGTGCTGCTGGTCACCCTCAAGGGCAGCAAGGACCTGTCCATGCGCCTGACAGTCGACACCGTCCGCCACCTGATCAATCCGGTCGGCCAATGGGTCGCCGTGGCCCGTGGCCCGGTATTCGGCGAACTGGCGATTCATCAATGGCAAGTCAACTGCGACAGCTGCACAGCAGAGCTGAACTTCGAGTTCGCAGTGGACGCCAAGCTCGGCACCAAGGCCCAGAAACCTGCCGCCAGCGCACGAATTGCCGAGCTGGGCTGGGCCAGTGAGGGTGAACGCCACCTCTGCCCGAAATGCCAGCAGGCCGGCCAATGAAACGCCTGGCGCTGACTGCGGCACTGGGGGCCGGCCTGATGGGCTGCGCCGCCGAGCCGCTGAAGCTGCAGCAGGATCGCAGTTACGTCCTGGAATGGATCGGCGAACGGCCACTGATCGATTACAGCCACCTGACCATTACCTTGGGTGAAGACGGTCGCGCCTATGGCAATGGCGGCTGCAACCACTGGTTCGCGCCTTACACTCTGGACGGCGAAAAGCTTCGTTTCGGCAAGGTAGGCAGCACCCGCAAACTCTGTGCTCCAGCCTTGATGGAGCAGGAGCGGCGCTTCCTCCAGGCCCTGGAAAGCGTGGAGCGCTGGGATGTTTCGCCGATCGAGCAAGTGCGCTTCTGGCCTGCCGAAGGCAAGCCGCTGCGCTGGTGGCTGGAAGAAGGCTGATCCGAACCGGGGCAGGTTGACCCCAACGCCTGCGGCCGCCGACGCTATCAGCGGCTGCAGGCAGTCACCCATCAATGACCGCGCAGGGCCTGCAATTTTGCCAGTACACCCGCGGCGGTCTGCTCGCCCAGCAGTTGCTCACGCACCTTGCCCTTGTCGTCAATGATGTAGGTCACCGGCAGCGCCTCGCTGCGTGGCAAATCGAAGAGTTGCTCGGGATTCTGCGCCAGCACCGTGAACTTGATCCCCAGCTTCTCACTGGCGCTCTTGAGCTCCTCGCCCTGCACATTGTCAAAATTGACCCCCAGCACGGTGGCCGACTGCCCTTTGAGCTGCTCGTTCAGGGCATTCAATTCCGGCACTTCTGTGCGGCAAGGCCCGCACCACTCCGCCCAGTAGTTGAGCACCAGCCATTGCTTGTCGAGGCGCTCGGCGGCGACTTTCTGGCCGTATTGGTCGACCCCGTAGTCATTCCCGCAGCCGCCCAGCAATAGGGTGGTGAATATCGCCAATGCTGCTGCCAATTGCCTTGCCATGCCGTGCTTCCTGTATTGAAGGGTGCCTTGAAAAATGATCGATGACCGATAATCGCTGCGACCTATCGACTCCCAAGGTTCAGGAGAGTCCGTCGCGCGGGTAGAATAGCCGCCACCTTACGCAAGATGCGACCCGCACATGACCGATCTGACGCTTTATCACAACCCGCGCTGCTCGAAATCCCGCGGTGCGCTGGAACTCCTGGAACAACGCGGCCTGGCGCCGACCGTGGTCCGCTACCTGGAAACCCCACTGGACGCCCCCCAGTTGCACCGCCTGCTGGGCAAGCTCGGCCTCAGTGCGCGCCAACTGTTGCGCACCGGCGAGGATGAGTACAAAGAGCTCAACCTGGCGGACACCCACCTCAGCGAAGAACAACTGATCGCTGCTATCGCCCAACACCCGAAACTCATGGAACGGCCGATTCTCGAGACCGCCGACAAGGCCATCATCGGGCGCCCACCGGAAAATGTGCTGGAGATCCTGCCGTGAGCGCGCCGTACATCCTGATCCTCTACTACAGCCGCAACGGTTCGACCAACGAGATGGCCCGGCAGATCGCCCGAGGCGTCGAACAGACCGGCCTGGAAGCGCGCCTGCGCACCGTGCCGGGAGTTTCCACCGAGTGCGAAGCCGTGGCACCGAGCATTCCCGAAAGCGGCGCGCTGTACGCCAGCCTCGACGACCTGAAGCACTGCTCGGGCCTGGCCCTGGGCAGCCCGACTCGCTTCGGCAACATGGCAGCCCCGCTGAAGTACTTTCTCGACGGCACCAGCAACCTCTGGCTGACCGGCGCCCTGGTGGGCAAGCCCGCCGGCGTTTTCACCTCCACCGCCAGCCTGCATGGCGGCCAGGAAGCCACCCTGCTGTCGATGATGCTGCCGCTGCTGCATCACGGCATGCTGATCACCGGCCTGCCCTACAGCGAGTCGGCGTTGCTGGAAACCCGTGGCGGTGGTACGCCTTATGGCGCAAGCCATCATGCCGGGGCGGACGGCAAGAGCCCGCTGGACGAACATGAAATCGCCCTGTGCCGGGCCTTGGGCCTGCGCCTGGCGAAAACCGCTCAGCAATTGGAGAACGGCCGTGGCTAAAAAGCCGAAGATCCTGCCCGCGGTGGAATGGCTGGAACCTCGGGTCCGGATAGCCCGAATCCTCAGCCTGATCTGTTTTTTCGGCCTGATAGGCCTGCTCTGCGTTTACTACCTGCTGCTAGCCGACCTCCACGGCGCCCGGCCCTGGGTGATCCTGCTGATCGAACTGGTGCCCCTGCTGTTGATGGCACCGGGCATGCTCAGCGGCAGTGCTCGCGGACACGCGTGGATGTGCTTTGTGGTCAACCTGTACTTCATCAAGGGGGCTCTGGCGGCCTACGACCCGAATCGCCAGCTGTTCGGCCTGCTGGAAATGTTCGCCAGCCTGGCGGTATTCACCTCGGCACTGCTCTACGTACGCTGGCGCTTCCAGCTCAATCGCCGGCTCGCCGGCGAAGGTGCCAACCCGGCCTGACGCCCCGCAACCCTCTGGTTCCCCCGGGCATGACATCGCCCGGGAACCTTGCATCGCCGTTTCGGCGCCCCCACCTTGGTCAGCAGACTTCTTGACCCATACTCCCGAACCAACCCGGAGCAGGCATGCACGATTACAAATGGTTGAACGAATACTGTCTTAATCGCTTCGGTTCCGCCGCAGCCCTGGAAGCCCAGTTGCCGACGCCAGCGAACAACGACTACCTGCGTTCATTGAGCGCTGATCGCTACCTGTCGACCCTGGCGTTGCGGGTTTTTCGCGCCGGGTTGAAACACAGCCTGGTGGACGCCAAATGGCCGGCGTTCGAACAAGTGTTCTTTGGCTTCGATCCAGACAAAGTGGTGCTCATGGGCGCCGAGCATCTGGAGCGACTGATGCAGGACACACGGATCATTCGCCATCTGGGCAAGCTCAAGAGTGTGCCGCGCAATGCCCAGATGATCCTTGATGTCGAAAAGCAGCACGGCAGTTTCGGCGCCTTCATTGCCGACTGGCCGGTCCAGGACATCACTGGGCTCTGGCAATACCTGGCCAAGCACGGCAACCAGATGGGGGGGCTTTCCGCCCCACGTTTCCTGCGCATGGTGGGCAAGGACACGTTCATCCCCACGTGGGACGTCGTGGCGGCCCTCAATGCCCAGAACATCATCGACAAGGTGCCCAGCAGCAAGCGTGACCAGGCCCTGGTCCAGGAAGTGTTCAACCAGTGGCAGCAAGAAAGTGGTCGACCACTGTGCCAGCTGTCGGCGATGCTGGCCTACACCGTCAATCACTGATCCCCCGTCACCAACATGGCTCTCTGCCCGGCACAACGGGCAGGGAAACATCCGTTCTCAAACTCCTCCTCCAGCTCAAGCTGACAATAAGCTGAACTAAACGTGGGTTTTTTCTTCCGCTGTTTATTATCGGATAAAGTTCACTTCGCACTTGCCGCAACGATAAGAGCGATAGATAGACAGTTAACTGCAGCCACATTCTGCGGGCCAATAGATGAATAAGGCCTGACAACAAAGCACTGATCAGGCCAACAACCTGAACCCAGGCTGTCAGGTTTAAAAGAACTGTCGCCATTCATTCGTTTTTTTCACATTGCTTTCACTCTCCGCCCACCTGGCCCGACCTAAATTGGCCCCAGTTGCGGCGAGGGCAGCGGTGAGCGCATGCCGTTCTTTTCAGAACTCCTGGCAAAAATCTAATCAGGTAAACGACGTGGTCAATACTGCTGAATCCGGTACTGGCGGCAAGACAATCCGCAGCGTGCGCATCCTGGCTGGCGTCTGTGGGGCAGCCCTGGCGATCCTCGTCTGCGGCTTTGTCCTGTGGCCAGCCACACCACTGGACCTGGGTGTCGACAACCAGATGCAGCAAGCCGGCTTCTATCGCCACTGGCAAGACGGCGAGGTGATTGCCCTGGTGCGACATGCCGAGCGCTGCGACCGCTCCGCCAATCCCTGCCTGGGGCCTGCCGATGGCATCACCCTGCCTGGAAGCCGCATAGCAAGCGACGTGGGCCAGGCATTCCGCACTCTGGGCATGGCCTCCACCGACGTCATCAGCAGCCCGGCAACCCGTACCCGGCAAACCTCGGAATTCATGTTCAAGCGGCCGGTGCAGACCCAGGACTGGCTGAGCAACTGCGGCAAACACTTCGAAAACCAGATCAAGACGCACAAGTTGTTCAAGCGCAACCTGATCCTGGTTACCCACAGCGATTGCATCAGTGACCTGGAAAGCCAGCTGGGCTTTGAACATGCACTGGCCAGTCATTACGCCAGTTCGCTATTTGTCACCCTGAACGTAAACGGAACCATGGAAGTACTGGGCATTATCAATGCTGAAAGCTGGCGACAAACTCTTAAGGGCCCTCTCGAGTAACTTTCAACTATTTTTAACAACTTCCCAACAGACTTCACTCGAAAAGCAGACACACTCACTCGCCAACTAATTGAGCTTATAAACCCTTAAACCAAGAGAGCGCCCCTCTCACTTACAACAAAGTCTATCAAACAGGCGAAGCCAAGTATATTTTTTAAACCATGAGAACCCCGGGCACTCGACAACATTTTACAGTTCATCACTCATACCTGATGAATGTAGCGAAGCACCGTTTTCAACACATGACTCAGAGGACACAAATGCAGCGCACTTTACCGCCGCAGGCTAATGGAACAAGCATCACGCCTTCCGGCTATACCGTGGGCGGGAGTACAACCAGCGGCATCCAGCGCTGGGCACTAGCCTCCTTGCTGCTGGCCTTCGCCCTGTTCTACCTGCTGCCGCTGACCAGCCACGGCCTGTGGATTCCGGATGAAACCCGCTATGCACAGATCAGCCAGGAGATGCTGCTTCGCGGGGATTGGGTGTCCCCGCACTTCATGGGCATCCGTTACTTCGAAAAACCCATTGCCGGCTACTGGATGATCGCCATCGGCCAGGCACTGTTCGGTGACAACCTGTTCGGCGTGCGTGTTGCCTCGGCCCTGAGCACCGGCCTGAGCGTACTGCTGGCTTACCTGATCACTCGCCGGATCTGGAACGACCCGCGCAAGAGTTTTGCCGCCGCCCTGCTTTACATGAGCTTCGGTCTGATCGCCGGGCAAGCCGGGTACTCCAATCTCGATCCCCAATTCACCTTATGGGTCAACCTCAGTCTGGTGGCGCTCTGGTTCGCCCTGGACAGCCAGACACCACGCGGCCGCTTGCTGGCCTGGGGCACCTTGGGCGCCGCCTGCGGCATGGGTTTCATGACCAAGGGCTTCCTGGCCTGGCTGCTGCCGGTACTGATCGCCCTGCCCTACATGCTCTGGCAACGACGTTTCGGCGAGTTGCTGCGCTTTGGCCTGGTGGCCGTGCTGGTGGCGATTGCCATCAGCCTGCCCTGGGTCTTGAGCATTCATGCCCATGAACCCGATTTCTGGCGGTTTTTCTTCTGGCATGAGCATATCCGCCGCTTTGCCGCCGACAATGCGCAGCACACTCGCCCCTGGTGGTTCTACCTGCCGTTGCTGGTGGTTTCGAGCCTGCCCTGGGCGGCCTTGCTGCCAGGCACCCTGATTCAGGCCTGGAAGGACAAGCACCAGGCGGCCACCGGTTACCTGCTGTTGTGGTTGCTGCTGCCGCTGGCGTTCTTCAGCCTGAGCCGCGGCAAGCTGCCGACCTACATCATGCCCTGCCTGCTGCCCTTGGCCGTGCTCATGGGCCATGCACTGATCCAGTGGATCAGTGCAGGCAAGGCCCGAACTGTTCGCCTCAACAGTCTGCTCAACCTACTGATCGGCTTCGCTGCATTAGTGGCGCTGGTGGTGATCCAGATCACCCGCCCGGTGTACGACCACGACGAAATGCTCAGCCTGTCCCTGGTGTTCATCATGCTCATGGGCTGGATCATCGCCAACCTGCTGCCGGCCTCCAGGCCTCTCAACTACTGGGCAGCACCGGCCCTGGGCATCTGGCTGCTGGTAGCGCTGCTGCCTGCGGGAATGCCCGGCTTGATCGTGCACAACAAGATGCCGGACCAGTTCATCAAGGAGCACCTTGCGCAACTCCAGCAGACCCACAGCCTGCTGAGCAACGACCTGGGGGCGGCCTCAGCACTGGCCTGGCGCCTGCAACGCCCGGACGTGGCGCTGTATAACACCGAGGGCGAACTGAAATACGGCCTGGCCTACCCTGAATCGAACCAGCGCAAGGTCAGCATGGCCGACGTTGGCCAATGGATCAGCGACGCACGCAAACAGGGATCGGTGGGTGTGGTGATGCGGGTCAAGGACGTACTGGAGAACGAAGAAGTCGCCCTGCTGCCGCCGGGCGGCAAGCGCTACGAGCAAGGCAACATGCTGATCCTGATCCTGCCGGCCACTCAACCCTGACCAAGCTGCCCAAACGCCTGCCTGAGAGCGTCAGCATCGACCACCATCGGCGCTGGCATTCCTGGTCCTTTCCTTCCACCACCCGGCCTGCGCAAACCCACCCATGAAAATCTGCAATAGCGAACGCAAGGATCTGATCCTGCTTCTGGGCGTCAGCGCCCTGATCCTGCTGCTCGGCCTGGGCTCCCGTGAGCTGTGGGGGGCGGAAACCCGCTGGGCCAACATTGCCTTGCAGATGCTGCAGAGTGGCGACTACTTCGACCCCTACCTCAAGGGCGCTCCCTATTACGACAAACCCCTGCCGTCCTACTGGTTGATCACCGCCAGCGCCTGGCTGACCGGGGGCCTGGGGCACTGGTCGCTGCGGCTGTCCTCGGTGCTCGCCGGGTGGCTGAGCATCTGGCTGGTGTACCTGCTTGGCGAGCAGCTGTTTCACAAGGGCACCGGGCTGATCGCCGGCTGGATGCTGGCCACCACCTTCTACTTTGCATTCTGGGCCCGGGTGGCCACCGCGGACATTCTCACCGTGTGCGGGGTCTTGGCAGCAGTGTGGTGGTACTGGCGAGGGCCAGAAGACACTCGCTTGAGTCGCTATTGCCTGTTCTTCCTGCTGTTGGCGGCGACTTCGCTGCTCAAGGGACTGATCGGTTTCGTCCTGCCGGGGCTGATCCTGCTGCCACACCTGCTGAGCCAGGGACGCTGGAAGCGTCACCTCAATCCGCGCCTGTGCCTGGCGTTGCTGATGGCTGCCCTGCTGTACATGGTGCCGTTCGTGCTCTCACACCTGTATGGCGCCCCGACCTACGCTGAAAGCGGGCTGAGCCTGGTATTCCGGGAGAATGTGCAACGCTTCTTCGATCCTTTCGACCATATCGGACCGATCTATACCTACCTGATCTACCTGCCGGCCTACACCTTGCCCTGGGCGCCCTGCTGGGTACTCGGCCTCTGGGTAGCGGCGCGTCACTGGCGCCAGCTACAACCCAATGAGCGCTGGCTGGTCTGGGCCCTGGGTTTGTTGTTCCTGTTCTTCACTGCCAGCGGCAGTCGGCGCAGCTATTACGTCCTGCCTCTGGCGCCCTTCGCCCAGCTGTTAGGGGCCTGGTGGCTGAACCGCCACCTGCTCCAACGACGCGCCAGCGGCAAGCCCAGCGAACGCGGCTGGGCCATAGGCTTTGCCAGCGCAGCGGTGGTTCTGCTGCTGGTGCTGGGGGTGGCCTACCCCTGGAGCAACGGCGGAGGCGGTGTCATCCAGTTCGGCACGCAGGTCAGGGCCGAAGCAAGCCGGATTGCCCCCTGGCATCAATGGCGGATGGTGATGGTCGAGGTGGATAACAAAGTGCCGCTGTACCTGCAGAATCAGGGAGCGCCCTTCTACTACGTCGCCGAAACCCAGGACTTCCCGCGCTCTGGCACCAGCGCAGACTTCATGGCCTGGCTGGACAGGACCAGCGGCCAGCATTGGGACCCCCAGCGCACGCTGATCCTGGTGCAACAGCGTGAGAATGAACCGTTGATGCTCGGCTACCTGGGCAAGGATCATCAACTGGTGCGCACACTGCCGACCAACGGTGAACGGCTGGCGAAAAGAAAAGCCGAGGGCAGTGTTGCTTTCATTCCTCAGGCTCTCGGGGACTGAAGCCCCCTCGCCACGCCGGATAGCAACCGGCATGACGATAAAGACTCAGCGAGTGCGGATCAGAGATTGACCACGTTGACGAAACGCGGCGTGGCGCTGTCGTCAATGCGCAGGCTGGTGAAGTCGAACAGATTGCGATCCGCCAGTTGCGAAGGGATCACGTTCTGCAGGCCGCGGAAAATGCTCTCAGTACGCCCCGGGCTCTTGCGCTCCCAGTCCTGGAGCATCTCCTTGACCACTTGACGCTGCAGGTTCTCCTGGGAACCGCAGAGGTTGCAGGGAATGATCGGGAATTGCTTGAGATCGGAGTAGGCCTGAATGTCCTTCTCGCTGCAGTAGGCCAGCGGGCGGATCACCACATTGCGCCCGTCATCGGCCAGCAGCTTGGGCGGCATGGCCTTGAGCGAACCGTTGTAGAACATGTTGAGGAAGAAGGTCTCGACGATGTCGTCACGATGGTGACCGAGGGCCATCTTGGTGGCGCCGATCTCGTCGGCGAAGGTGTACAGGGTGCCACGACGCAGGCGCGAGCACAGCGAGCAGGTGGTCTTGCCTTCCGGGATCAGCTCCTTGACCACCGAGTAAGTGTCCTTCTCGACGATGTGGTACTCGATCCCCAATTCCTTGAGATAGGCCGGCAGTACATGCTCGGGAAAACCGGGTTGCTTCTGGTCCATGTTCACCGCGACGATCTCGAACTTGATCGGCGCCACCTTCTGCAGGTGCAACAGCACGTCGAGCATGGTGTAGCTGTCCTTGCCGCCGGACAGGCAGACCATGACCTTGTCGCCCTCTTCGATCATGTTGAAATCGGCGACCGCTTCGCCCGCCAGTCGGCGAAGGCGTTTCTGCAGTTTGTTCTGGTTGACCGTAAGAGTGCCCATGGCGCTTGGAATCCGCGAGGTATGTGACGAAAAGCCGAATATTTTACGCAAAAACCCCGTCCCCTTGAAAGCGTCGAAACGTAGCGCCCCCCGGGGCCGCGCTGACAGACAGGACAGCGATTACCCTGGGGTTTTACAGCGCGATTTGCTCTAAAGGTGCGCACATCTGACGAAAACTCCTCCCTATACTGCGACATAAGGTCGCATGCATATATAGACCTATACTGACTGTGCCACTTGGCTGTAAGCGCTCCGTTGGGGGGCGATGGCAACAATGAAAGGAGTGACTGACCATGATTCATCATGTCGTAGGACTCTTCACCCACCCCGATCAGGAATGGCGAGAAATCCGTGGCGATGCAGAAGAAAGCATCAGCCACATGTACCTGACCCACACGCTGATTCTGGCGGCGATCCCCGCTATCTCAGCCTTTATCGGCACCACCCAGGTCGGCTGGGTCATTGGCAACCGCGCGCCGGTGATGCTGACCATGGAAAGCGCCCTGTGGATGACCATCATGTCGTACCTGGCCATGCTTGGCGGCGTGGCGGTGATGGGTGCTTTCATCCACTGGATGGCCCGGACCTATGACGCCAACCCGAGCCTGGCGCGCTGCGTCGCCTTTGCCACCTACACCGCGACACCGCTGTTCGTCGGCGGCCTGGCGGCGCTGTATCCGCATATGTGGCTGGGGATGATCGTCGGCACGGCGGCGATCTGCTACACGGTGTACCTGCTCTACGTCGGGCTACCGACCTTCATGAACATCCCATCGGACGAAGGATTCCTGTTTTCCAGCTCGGTCCTGGCGGTAGGACTGGTGGTGCTGGTAGCGATCATGGCCTTCACCGTGATTGTCTGGGGCCTGGGCGTCGGCCCCGTGTACACCAACTGACGCCGCACCAATAATAATCCTCCATCTGCCAACACAGGCCGCCGCAAGGCGGCCTTCTTAATGGGCGCTCCTGCGACCATTCGGCGCCTGGGCGATTCGGATTAGCCGCTCTTTGCGGCATACTCAGCCGCTCTGGAGAGCCGTTAAGCATGCCCGAGCAACTCAATACCCGCGTCGAAGACTGTTTCCTACTCGCTGAATCCTTTTTCAAACGTCCTTTCAAACGCCCGGTGGTCAGCCTCAAATTACGAGGCCAGAAAGCCGGCGTTGCCCACTTGCACGAAAACCTGCTGCGCTTCAATCCCCAGCTGTACCGGGAAAACAGCGAAGACTTTCTCAAGCAGACCGTGGCCCACGAAGTCGCGCACCTGATCGCTCATCAGTTGTTTGGCGAACGCATTCAGCCCCACGGCGAGGAGTGGCAACTGATCATGCGCGGGGTGTATGAACTGCCGCCCAATCGTTGCCACACTTATGAAGTCAAACGCCGCAGCGTGACCCGCTACATCTACCGCTGCCCCTGCGCCGAGAGCGATTTTCCGTTTTCGGCGCAACGCCACAAGCTGGTGGCCCAGGGACGTCGCTACCTGTGCCGACGCTGTCGGCACACCCTGGTGTACAGCGGCGAAACCCGGGTCGAGTGATGGCGTCAACGCGCTTCGCCGGCAGGCCGACGCCTAAGCAATGACCTGGCTGCGTCGCAGTTCCTCGATACGTTCAGCGCTGTAGCCAAGCTCCGCCAGCACCTGATCGGAATGGGCGCCCAGCCTGGCGCCGATATGCCGCGGTTCGGGCAAACCGTCGGAGAATTTCAGCGGACATGCCATCTGGGTCTGGAGGCTACCGTCTTCCCGGGGGACCTGGCTCAGCAGTTGCCGAGCCTGCAATTGGGGGTGCTCCACCGCCTCGGCCAGGCTGAGCACTGGTTCGACACAAGCGTCGAGCCCGGCGAACAACTGGCACAGCTCGGCAAAGTCATGTTTCTCGAACTCGATCTGCAAGGCCTGCTTGAGGGCCCTTTGCTGCTCGGGCAAGGGGGACAAACCCTGGGCCGCCAGTTCCGGCCGCCCCAGGGCCTGACACAACTGCTGCATGAACACCGGCTCCAGGCTGCCCACCGATAGCCAACGACCATCCCGGCTGCGGTAGTAGTCGTAGAAGCTGCCACCATTGAGCACCTGCTGTTCCATCCCCGGCTCTACCCCGCAGGCCAGGTAACCGGCTCCGGCCATGGCGTTCAGGCTGAACACGCAATCGGTCATGCTGATATCCAGGTGCTGGCCCTGGCCGCTGTGCTGCCGGGCGATCACCGCCGCCAGCAGGCCGATTACGCCGTGCAGCGAGCCCCCGGCAATATCCGCCGCCTGAATGCCCAGAGGCAACGGGCCCTGGTCGCGGCGTCCGGTCTGGCTGGCGAGCCCGGTCAGGGCCAGGTAGTTGATATCGTGCCCGGCGCGGTCCTTGTAGGGTCCGGTCTGGCCATAACCGGTAATGGAGACGTAGATCAGCCGCGGGTTGATCGCCTTCAAGGCCTCGTACCCCAACCCCAGGCGCTCCATCACGCCCGGGCGAAACTGTTCGAGAACGATGTCGTGGTCCTGCAGCAGTTGCCGGATCACCTCCAGCGCCTCGGGCCGCTTGAGGTCCAGGGCCAGGCTGCGCTTGTTGCGGTTGAGATAGGCGTGACTGGCGGATACACCGTGGTCGTGGGGTGGCAGCACCCGCAGCAGGTCCATGCGGGTTGGCGACTCGATGCGCAGTACCTCGGCCCCCATGTCCGCCAGCAGCAGCGAGGCGAACGGCCCCGGCAACAGGGTGGAGAAATCCAGTACCTTGAGTGACGCCAACGGCCCTTGCATGTGCCCTCTCCTCTTGATCGATTGCTTCAGAGTAGGCAGCCGCGAGCAACGCAACAATTACCACAACGGTCAGCCGGACTGACCGTTGTGCTCAATCTCCAGGCAATAAAAAACCCGCCGTAGCGGGTTTCTTATATTCAGCAAGACTTACTTGATGCTCGGTGCCGGGCCTTCAGCCACACCCAGATCGTCGGTTTCACGGGTGTCGATGATCGCACGACCACCAGACGCCAGCTCGACCTGCAGTTTGTCTTCGTCCAGTTCCTTGACCCACTTGGCAACGACCAGGGTAGCCACGGCGTTGCCCACCAGGTTGGTCAGGGCACGGGCTTCGGACATGAAGCGGTCGATACCCAGAATCAGCGCCAGACCGGCCACCGGCAGGTGACCCACAGCCGACAGGGTGGCGGCCAGAACGATGAAGCCACTGCCAGTCACACCAGCAGCACCTTTGGAGGACAGCAGCAACACCAGCAGCAGGGTGATCTGGTGAGTGATGTCCATGTGGGTGTCAGTTGCCTGGGCAATGAACACCGCCGCCATGGTCAGGTAGATCGAGGTACCGTCCAGGTTGAAGGAGTAACCGGTAGGAATCACCAGGCCGACCACCGACTTCTTGGCACCCAGGCGCTCCATCTTGATCAGCATGCGTGGCAGGGCCGATTCCGAGGACGAGGTACCCAGCACGATCAGCAGCTCTTCGCGGATGTAGCGGATCAGCTTGATCACGCTGAAACCGTGGGCGCGGCAGATGCCCCCCAGGATCACCAGCACGAATACCACGCAAGTGATGTAGAAGCAGATCATCAACTGGCCCAGTTGCACCAGGGAGCCGACGCCGTAGGCACCGATGGTGAAGGCCATGGCACCCAGCGCACCCAGGGGCGCCAGCTTCATGATCATGTTGATGATGTTGAACATCACGTGGGCGAAGCGGTCGATGAAGTCCAGCACCGGCTTGCCGTAGGCACCCAGGCGATGCAGGGCGAAACCGAAGATCACCGAGAACATCAGCACTTGCAGGATGTCGCCGTTGGCGAAGGCACCCACGATGGTCGACGGGATCACGTTGAGGATAAAGCCGACAATGCTCTGGTCATTGCCCGCAGTCACATAGGCAGCGACTTTTGAAGCATCCAGGGTCGAGGCGTCGATGTGCATGCCAGCACCCGGCTGCACCACATTGACCACGATCAGGCCGATCAGCAGGGCAATGGTGGAGACGATTTCGAAGTACAGCAGCGCGTAGCCGCCAGTCTTGCCCACCGATTTCATGTTCTGCATGCCGGCGATACCACTCACCACGGTGCAGAAAATGATCGGCGCAATGACCATCTTGATCAGTTTGATGAACCCATCACCCAGGGGCTTGAGGGCCACGCCGGTCTGAGGATAGAAGTGACCGAGCAGGATGCCGATGGCGATGGCAACGATCACCTGGAAATACAGGGATTTGTACAGTGGCTGACGAGTCGTCATTGCAAAGTTCCTCAAGAGCCCCGGCATACAGCTTCCGTCGATGCATGCGGTGCCTAAAGTGCGAACCCTCCTGCGCTGGAGGGATTTGTTGTGTCGAACTGCGTGCTGGCAGATCTTCCGGCTCTATCGCAAAGCCCGTGCCACCTTGTAAAAAAGCCCTACAGGCCTTTAGACATCAGGGGGACAGGCCGATCTTGGCTTCCACTGCACCCGGCGCCGCTGGCGGATTTCCGCCCATTCGCCGAGTCTCGTCCTACAATTTGGCGGATATCCGCCTTGTTCCCTCATAGGGGGCTGGCTAACATCCGCCACTCAATGGACGGACCAGCCTTCATGCGCGAACGCACCATCGCCAGCCACTTTGCCCGTGCCGCCTTAGGCGGTGCACGTCGTCGCGGCTACGATTACGGGCCGCTTCTGCAGCAGCTGGGCATCAGTCCAGAGCTGCTGAGCCAGCCCAAGGCACGCATCGCCCCCGAACAATTCACCAGTCTGCTGCAGCAACTGTGGCTAGCGTTGGACGACGAGTACCTGGGTTTCGGCCATGGCCCCAGCAAACGCGGAACCTTCGCCATGATGTGCCACGCGCTGATCCACTGCCGCACCTTGGAAAAAGCGCTCAATCGCGGCTTGTTGTTTTACAGCCTGTTTGCGCAAGCACCGCGCCTTCGCCTGACGCACGAAGGAGAAATGGCCCGCCTGAGCCTGGATGATTCTGAGTTATGGGACCCGGAGCACTTTCTTAGCGAAAGCCTGCTGGTGATCTGGCATCGCCTGGGCAGTTGGCTGATCGGCCAGCGCATACGCCTTGAACAAGCCTGCTTCAGCTACCCGAAACCCGAACACGGCGCAGAATACGATTTGCTGTTCCCCTGCCCACTGCTGTTCAGCCAGGAGCACAGCAGCCTGTTGTTCCACAGTCGCTACCTGGGCATGCCGCTGCTACAGGATGAACGTACCCTCAAGCACTTTCTTGAGCGCTCCCCCGCCGATCTGCTGTCACGCCCGGACCAGGGCGACAGCCTCAGCAGCCAGTTGCGGCGTCTGCTCAGCCGAGACCGGGAGCGCTGGCCCGACCTGGAAAGCGTTGCCCAGCACCTGCACGTCAGCCCGCAGACATTGCGTCGCCATTTGCGCGAAGAAGGTTCGAGCTTTCAGGCACTCAAGGATGAACTGCGCCGTGACATCGCCATCTACCACCTGGGGCGGGCTGACCTGTCATTGCAACAGATCGCCGAGCAATTGGGCTTTTCCGAACCCTCGGCCTTTCATCGGGCATTCAAGAAATGGACTGGCCTGACCCCAGGCGCCTATCGCGCCCGGGAGCAGTAGCCAAAGCGCCCTTTACAGGGCCGGGAAGTGAATCCTGAAGGCCGCACCGCCCAAGGCTGAATCCCCCAGGGTCAACTGCGCGCCATAACTCTCGATGATGTCTTTGACCACCGCCAGGCCTATGCCCTGCCCTGGGTGCTGGCGATCAAGACGTTCGCCACGCTGGAGAATCCGTGCTCGCTGATCGGGTGGCACACCAGGGCCGTCGTCCTCTACACACAGCTCTGAACCATCCAGAGTCTCGCGCACACTGATGCGTACCGAGCTCAGGCACAGGCGGTAGGCGTTCTCCAGCAGGTTGCCAAGCAATTCCAGCAAGGCCCCGTGCTCGATTGGCACATAGCAGCGCTCGGGCAAATCGAAGGACACGCGCACCTGCTTGTCGCGATAGACCTTGTCCAGTGTGTCGCACAGGCTTTGCAGCACCGGCCGCAGACGTACCTGATGGCGCACCAGGCCACTCTTGCGCAGGCTGGCACGCTGCAACTGGTAGCTGATCTGCTGGCTCATGCGCTCGATCTGCGTCTGCAGGACCCAGGCCTGCTCCCGATCCTGAGGCCGTTGCGCCATGTCCTCGCTGACCCCTTGCAACACCGTCAACGGGGTTTTCAGGCTGTGGGCCAGGTCATCCAGGGAGTCCCGGTAGCGGCTACGCTGCTCGCGCTCGCTTTGCAGCAGGCGGTTCAAGGAGCCGGTCAGGCGCAACAGCTCCCGCGGATGCTCCTCACTGAGGCTTTGGCGGGTACCGCTCTCGATCTGGTCCAATTCCTGGCTCAAGCGTCGCAGGGCCTGCAAACCCCAGGTCAACCCCAGCCAGAGCAATGCCAGCAGCACCAGCAACGCCGCACCAAAGCCCAGATAGAGGTTTTCCCTGACCCCTTCCAGAGTCTGCTGGTACTCACGCACCGGTTGCAGTGCAACGATACTGAAAGCCGCATTCTTGCCCCCCAACAACTTGATCTCGACGTCGTAGACGAAGAACTCCTGGCCATTGGCTTCACGGATTCTGGCGAACTCGTTACCGCGCCCGTCGTACCGCGGCCGGTAATTGATGTTCTCTTCCTGGGTGGCCCGGGAGCGCCAGACCAGGTGCCCCTCTCGGTCATAGATGTAGCCCAGCAAGCGACTGTCGGCGAGATTGAAGCGCTCGTCCGGCAGTTGTGCGGGCATCTGCAGGCGGTTGTTTTCAATCCGCGCCGCCGAAATCAGGGTGGTGACGTCGGAAGCCAGGCGCTGCTCGATGGAGTCCTGCAGCGCCAGGCTGAAGGCCCCCTGCATGGCCGGCAGCAACGCCAGCATGAACAGCACCGCCAGGGTGGTCGCCGCCAGCATCAGCCGCAGCCGCAGCGATCGAATCATCGGCAGCGCTCGTTGAACAGATAGCCCAGGCCGCGCACCGTATCAATCGGCTTGAAGCCCGACGGCCCCTCCAGCTTGCGCCGCAGCCGCCCCACCAGCACCTCGATGACGTTCGGATCACGCTCGTCATCGTCCGGGTACAACTGCTCCATCAGCCGGTCCTTGGCCACCACCTGCTGGTGATGGCGCATCAGGTACTCGAGGATCCGGTATTCGTAGGCGGTCAGCGCCAGGGGTTGATCATCCATGGACGCCTGCTTGCGATTCAGGTCCAGCAGCAAAGGGCCGGCAATGATGGTGGACTGGGTAAAACCGCTGGAACGCCGCAGCAACGCATTGAGCCGTGCATCCAGCTCTTCGAACTGAAACGGCTTGACCACATAGTCGTCGGCACCGGCGGCCAGGCCTTCGACCTTGTCCTGCCAATTGCCGCGGGCGGTGAGGATGAGGATCGGAAACGTCTTGCCACGGGCACGTAACTGACGGATCAGATCCAGTCCGCCCATGCCAGGCAACCCCAGGTCGATCACCGCCAGGTCGTGATTGAACTGCTCGGTCTGATACAACGCCTCCTCGGCGTTCGCCACGGACTCGACCACATGGCCACTGTCGGTGAGGCGGGTTTGCAGGTGATGGCGCAACAGCGCCTCATCTTCGACGACCAGCAACTTCATAACGCTCTCCCAGGCAAAATTCGACATCTCCAAGGGCGCCCCTGCGCCCTGACGATCAATGCGCCAGCGCCGGACCGTACCCAAGGCACAGTCCGGCGCGGTTCAGGCCAGGCCGCTTATCAGAAAGCGTAGTTGGCCGACAGATAAGTCTGGGCACTGCTGGTAAGGCTCAAGGAACCTTGCTTGCTGCCGCCCCGCTCG
Source organism: Pseudomonas sp. B21-059 (assembly GCF_026016285.1). Taxonomy (NCBI): domain Bacteria; kingdom Pseudomonadati; phylum Pseudomonadota; class Gammaproteobacteria; order Pseudomonadales; family Pseudomonadaceae; genus Pseudomonas; species Pseudomonas sp. B21-059. The sequence goes on from NZ_CP087201.1 coordinate 5,027,514, forward strand.
CTCATCTCGGTCCCGGCATTGCTGCGCAGGTAACGGTAGCCGAGCTCCACCGAGGTGTTTTGTGAAACCTGCTGCAGGACACCCGCCTGCACTCCCACCGCGTAACCGATGTCGCTATCGCGGCTGAAGCCCGGGGATTCCTGGGTCAGCTTGGTCAAGCCGGCGGTAGCACCGCCAAACAGCTTGGTGCTGCTGGTCACCGGCAGGAACATATCGTAACTGCCCAGCAGATTTTGCTGACGCAGTTTAATGCCATTGTGAGAGCCGGAAACGTAATCGTAAGTGGCGTAGTAACGGCCCTGATCATTCTGTTGACCGAAACGCACACCCCAGGTGTTGTCCTTGCCGATCACACCATCGGCGTTCGGATGCCCGAGATTGCTGTTGAGCTGGCTGGATTTTTTAACCTTGTCGCTGGTCTGGCCGTAGGTCAGGCTGGCGAAGTTACTGTCAGCGGCTTGGACGGCGGCGCTGGCGCCGAGAACGGTAAAGGCCAGGATCAGTTTTTTCAATGAAGTCATAGGAAGTTTCCTTTGCGCTATTGGCTTTTTGGGTACGGGGCTAGAGTAAACAGCCCGCCCTGAACTCCCCCTGAACACACTCTTAACCTCGCCTGAACCAGATCCATCTAGCTGTCTTGAGGCATTTCAACCTGCACAACGCTCTCGCCCAGCTTTCTGAGTCCCCTCTCTGCACCACACACCGCTACCCTCGAACTCTTCAACCCGGCAAACTAGCGGCCATGAATGCACTCCCCCCTCTCCCCGCTTGCTGTACCTCTCTGGATGCCTCCTGGCCCCTGCCGGAGGCCTTGCCCCATACCCTTTGGCTGAGCACTCGGTTCGATCCCGGGCAATTGGCTGCGGATGATTTCCAGCGCAGCGGCATTGAAGCGCCGCCCAGCATCCAGCGCTCGGTGGCCAAGCGCCAGGCCGAGTTCCTGGCCGGACGCCTGTGTGCCCGGGCCGCCCTGTGGCAACTGCAGAATGTGGATTGGGTTCCTCCGATCGGTGCCGACCGGGCGCCGATCTGGCCCGAGCATATCTGCGGTTCCATTACCCACGGCACCGGCCGCGCCGCCGCCATCGTCGCCGACAAACAGCACTGGCGAGCCTTGGGAATAGACCTGGAAAAGCTGCTGAGCAATGAGCGTGCGGCCAATCTGGCTGAGCAGATCCTCACGCCGGCGGAACTGCAACGTCGGGACCTGTTGCCCCCCGCGTTGCACGCCCTGGCGGTGACCCTGACCTTCTCGATCAAGGAAAGCCTGTACAAGACCCTGTATCCATTGGTGCACAAAAACTTCTACTTCGAACACGCCGAAGTACTGGAGTGGTCTATAGAGGGCCAGGTCCGAGTGCGCCTACTGACGGACCTGAGCGATGAATGGCACCACGGCAGTGAGCTACAGGGGCAGTTCGTGGTCGAGGACAACCAGTTGCTCAGTCTGATCGCCATCAAGGCCGCCCCGCAGACAATCCTCAGCGGGGCTCCTGCTGTCGGGGCCAGCTGAGGCTGAAGCAGGCACCCCCGAGGCTCTTGCTCTGGCTGATCAGGGCCCGACCGTCGTGCCAGTGGATGATTCGCCGCACGATCGACAGCCCCAGCCCATGACCGCCGGAAGCCCGGGTACGACTGTCATCCAGGCGCAGAAAAGGCGTGAAGATCTTTTCCCAGGCACTTTCCGGCACGCCGGGACCGTCATCCTCCACATCCACCCGACAGCGCAACTGGCCCACCTGATAACTGACAGTGACCTGGGATTCCGCATGGCGCATGGCATTGCTCACCAGATTCTGCAGCGCCCGGTGCAGATAGCGCGGCTCGGCCTCGACCCAGGCCCCGTCGCACTCGGCGTCGGACAGGCACAGCCCACGCTGGACCTTGAGGTTGGCCCGCAAGGGTGCCAGTTCGCTGATCACTTGGTTAATCAGGGCATCCAGGTCGATACGCTGGAAGTTCAAGGCCGGCGAGCCCTGTTCCAGGCGGGCATAGGTGAGCATCTCGTCCACCAGACGATCCAGGTCCTGAATATCGTGATCCATACCATCCAGGTACTTCTGTCGCGCCTGATCGGTACTTGCCGAAGCAATCATCTCCAGACCAAAACGCAACCGAGCCACTGGTGTACGCAACTCATGAGAGACCGCCCGCACCAGTTCGCGCTGGATCGCCAACAAGCGTTGCAAATGCTCGGCCATGCCGTTGAATGCAGCCGCCAGGCGCCCCACCGAATCCACACCACGAGCCGGCACGCGAGTTTCCAGGCTGCCCTTGGCAATTTTCGTGGCTGCCGATTCCAGGCCGCTGAGACGTCGCTCCAGTTGGCGTACCAATAAATAGACGATCAGGCCGATCAAGCTCAGGCCGAGCACGGCAATCAGCACCAGCCATTGCGGCGGATAAGGGTTCATCTGATACAGAGGGCCGATTTCCAGCACCCAGGGCGTCCCCACCAACCCCGCAAATACCCGGATCGAATCACCGCCCTTGCCCAGGGCCATCACCGTATCGCCCTCGGCCACCCGTCGGCGCTGGTCCTCATCCATATCGGCGGCATCCAGGGTGGACAGGTGCATATCGAAACCAAACCCCTTGGCCTTCTTCAATGCCGCCAGGCGCTCAGGCTGCTCCGCCACCGGATACCGTACCAACTCGTCCGCCAGCAGATAGATGGTTGCCCGGGCCAGTTGCTCGCTGATCTGTTGCACTTCGGCACTGAGCAGCAACTGCTCCTTCTCGCTGACCAGGCGATAGACCCGGGCGGCAAAGGGCCCGATCTGCTCCACCAGCGCCTGCCCGCGCAGCACCCGGCCACGCTGGCTGCTGTCCAGGTCGGTCTGGTTGAAGGTCTTCAGGCTCAGGGGAATCCCCAACAGCCGCTCCCACACGGCCAGGGCGCGGCGACGCTCGATCTCGCTCATGGGCTTGAGGTTATCCGCCATCAGCGAGAAGGTGCCGTGGGCCAGTCGTTCGCGGTACTGCTCGCTGCGCACCTCGTTGAGCAGGTGCAGAGCCAGCACCCCCAGCAGCGCCACCAGGATCAGCGCGGCGCACATGCCGCCATAGATCCGCAGGAAGATGGAGTTCACGAGGGCAAGTCGGCGGCGGCTTCAGGAACGAACAGATAGCCCTTGCTGCGAATGGTCTTGATCAGTCGCGGGTGCTCCGGGTCGTCGCCGATCTTGGGCCGGATGCGCGAGATGCGCACATCGATGGAACGGTCCTGGCCGTCATAACCTATGCCGCGCAGAGCGGTGAAGATCTCCTCACGGGACAGTATCCGCCCCGCATTCACAACCAGCAGCCACAACAGATCGAACTCGGCGCTGGTCAGCTCGATGCCGACATCGCTCAGCCAGGCTTCACGCAGGGCGTTGTCCACCACCAGAGGACCAAATTGCAGGCGCCGGGTTTTCTCCTGGGCAGGCTCCGCTGCTTCGCTGCGCCGCAGCAAGGCCTGGATCCGCGCCAGCAACAACCGTGGGCGTACCGGCTTGCAGACGTAGTCATCGGCCCCCAGGTCCAGGCCCATGACCTGATCCATGTCATCGGTACGGGCGGTGAGCATGAGGATTGGCCCGTCATAGCGAGCCCGAACCTTGCGACAGATACTCAGGCCGTCTTCACCGGGCAGCATCAGGTCGAGAATCACCAGGTCTGGCTGCTCGGCAATGATCCTGGCGGCAGCCCGGGCGCCGTTGCCCTCGATGGCCACCTGCAGGCCGTTACTCTCGAGATATTCACGGGTCAACTCAGCCAGACGCTGGTCATCCTCGACAATCAGTACCTGCCAGGCTTCTTGCTCCACGCTCGACCTCTTTTTTATTGCCAGCATTCACTGGAAAGAAAGCACCCGTCTTTTTGTCATGAAAAAGACGGATAACCGGCCATGGAAAACGTCGCCAGCAACTCATGGACCGCGACGGATTGTAGCAACCGGGATCGGCCCACATACAAGCGACTAAAACGACTCGGTCAGGGGGATTTTTTGTGATAGGGTTCGCGCCCGCAAAAATCCGCCCAAGGCAATTTCAGGCGGTAAAAAACAGTGACAAATGGTTCCATGCACTAGGACTGCGGCCTGCGCGAGTTTTACCCAGCCCATACACAATTTACGCACAACCTTATCCACAGGCAGCACGTTGCAATCAGCCCCCAAAACGCATTATCTTGTAGCCCGCCGGCCAAAAACACCTATATCTAGGGTTTTACGCAAAAAACCAAACACACTTCAGACAAGAAACTCAAGCCCTTTTCTTGCCCCGTTTGGTGGAACCAATCGCTGTTTCAGAAGACCAAGACCGCGCGTGCGGATGGCATCGTTTTCCACCCTGTCCAGGAGAAAGCGGTACGGGTGTTGCAGCAACAAGACTGTCACCCACCAGGAATAAGGTGCCGAGCCCAGGCTCGACACCATGACTTCGGCATGGAAGCGGCGCCAATAGCCCCCTTCCTGAACTGTCCCGAAGTCGTTATGCCCGGCCTCTGCCGGCTGTAGTGCTTCAGGACGGAACGGTGGGCACCTCAATGGTGCCCAAACAAACATAGAGAACGTGGAGACACCCATGCAAACCGACACAACTCGCGAGAACCCGCAGGCCAATGCGCCGCAGGCCGCCGATTCCAACCTGGATCTGTCTGCTACCGCCCCTGGCCAATTGCGCGTGATCAAGCGAAACGGCACTGTCGTTGCTTACACCGATGACAAGATCACCGTCGCTATCACCAAAGCGTTCCTCGCAGTTGAAGGCGGCACTGCCGCTGCCTCGTCGCGAATCCACGACACCGTGGCGCGCCTGACCGAACAGGTCACCGCGACCTTCAAGCGTCGCATGCCTTCGGGCGGCACCATCCACATCGAAGAGATCCAGGACCAGGTCGAACTGGCCCTGATGCGCGCCGGCGAGCAGAAAGTTGCCCGCGACTACGTGATCTACCGTGACTCCCGCGCCAAGGAACGTGCCACTCGCTCCAGCGGCGAAGAGACGGTACAAGCCCACCCTTCGATCCGCATCACCCGCGCCGATGGCAGCTTCGCTCCTCTGGACATGGGCCGCCTGAACACCATCGTCAGCGAAGCCTGCGAAGGCCTGGAAGAAGTCGATGGCGACCTGATCCAGCGCGAAACCCTGAAAAACCTCTACGACGGCGTGGCCCTGAAAGACGTCAACACCGCCCTGGTGATGACCGCCCGCACCCTGGTCGAGCGCGAGCCGAACTACTCGTTCGTCACTGCCCGCCTGCTGATGGACACCCTGCGTGCCGAAGGCCTGGGTTTCCTCGAGGTCGCCGAGAGCGCCACCCATCACGAAATGGCCGACCTGTACGCCAAGGCACTGCCGGCCTACGTCGCCAAGGGTATCGAGTTCGAATTGCTGAACCCGGTGCTGGCTGAGTTCGACCTGGAGAAACTCGGCAAGGCGATCAACCACGAGCGCGACCAGCAGTTCACCTACCTGGGCCTGCAAACCCTGTACGACCGTTACTTCATCCACAAGGATGGCGTGCGTTTCGAACTGCCGCAGATCTTCTTCATGCGCGTGGCCATGGGCCTGGCAATCGAAGAGAAGCAACGCGAAGACCGTGCCATCGAGTTCTACAACCTGCTGTCGTCCTTCGACTACATGGCCTCGACCCCGACCCTGTTCAACGCCGGTACCCTGCGTCCACAGCTGTCGAGCTGCTACCTGACCACCGTCCCGGACGACCTGTCGGGCATCTACGGCGCCATCCACGACAACGCCATGCTGTCGAAATTCGCCGGCGGCCTGGGCAACGACTGGACTCCGGTACGTGCACTGGGTTCCTACATCAAGGGCACCAACGGCAAGTCCCAGGGCGTCGTCCCCTTCCTGAAAGTGGTCAACGACACCGCTGTAGCCGTGAACCAGGGTGGCAAGCGCAAGGGCGCTGTCTGTGCCTACCTGGAAACCTGGCACATGGACATCGAAGAGTTCATCGAGCTGCGTAAAAACACCGGTGATGATCGTCGTCGTACCCACGACATGAACACCGCCAACTGGATCCCGGACCTGTTCATGAAGCGCGTCTTCGATGACGGCAAGTGGACCCTGTTCTCGCCGTCCGAAGTACCGGACCTGCACGACCTGACCGGCAAGGCCTTCGAAGAGCGCTACGAGTACTACGAAGCCCTGACCGAGTACCCTGGCAAGATCAAGCTGTTCAAGACCATCCAGGCCAAAGACCTGTGGCGCAAGATGCTCTCCATGCTGTTTGAAACCGGCCACCCATGGCTGACTTTCAAAGACCCGTGCAACCTGCGCAGCCCGCAGCAGCACGTGGGCGTGGTCCACAGCTCGAACCTGTGCACCGAGATCACCCTGAACACCAACAAGGACGAGATCGCCGTCTGCAACCTGGGCTCGATCAACCTGCCGAACCACATCGTCAACGGCAAGCTGGACACCGCCAAGCTGGAACGCACCGTGAACACCGCCGTGCGCATGCTCGATAACGTGATCGACATCAACTACTACTCGGTGCCGCAAGCGAAGAACTCCAACTTCAAGCACCGTCCAGTGGGCCTGGGCATCATGGGCTTCCAGGACGCTTTGTACCTGCAGCACATCGCCTACGGTTCCGACGCTGCCGTCGAGTTCGCCGACAAGTCCATGGAAGCGGTCAGCTACTACGCGATCCAGGCTTCCTGCGACCTGGCCGACGAGCGCGGCGCCTACGAGACGTTCCAGGGCTCGCTGTGGTCCAAAGGCATCCTGCCGCTGGACTCGCAACAGATCCTGATCGAGGCTCGCGGCCAGAAGTACATCGATGTGGACCTCAACGAAACCCTGGACTGGGCACCGGTTCGTGCCCGCGTGCAGAAAGGCATTCGTAACTCCAACATCATGGCCATCGCGCCGACCGCGACCATCGCCAACATCACCGGCGTATCGCAGTCGATCGAACCGACCTACCAGAACCTCTACGTGAAATCGAACCTGTCGGGCGAATTCACCGTGATCAACCCATACCTGGTTCGCGACCTCAAGGCTCGCGGTCTGTGGGACTCGGTGATGATCAACGACCTGAAGTACTACGACGGTTCGGTGCAACAGATCGAGCGCATCCCGCAAGAACTCAAAGAGCTCTACGCGACCGCCTTCGAAGTGGAAACCAAGTGGATCGTCGACGCTGCCAGCCGTCGCCAGAAGTGGATCGACCAGGCTCAGTCGCTGAACCTGTACATCGCCGGCGCCTCGGGCAAGAAGCTGGACGTGACCTACCGCATGGCTTGGTACCGTGGCCTGAAAACCACTTACTACCTCCGCGCCCTGGCCGCTACCAGCACCGAGAAGTCGACCATCAACACCGGCAAGCTGAACGCTGTCTCCAGCGGCGGCAACCACGGTGACGACTCGGTCCTGGCAGCGCCTGCCGGCCCTGCTCCAGTGCCGAAGGCTTGCGCCATCGACGAGCCAGATTGCGAAGCTTGCCAATAAGCTGAGCTGACAGGCGCCCATGGCGCCTGCGCCAACCCCCGATAGGCCTGCGGCTTATCGGGGGTTTTCTTTTGCCCGCAACAAAGCTGTAGAAGCCGGCTTAGCAATGAACAAGCCTCCCCATCCAAGCGTTGCGCAAGCCTCAAGGACGCATTCACTGGCAAGCCAGCCCCGACAACAAGCCAGCCACCTGCGATACAAGCTTGCACGCCTGCAATGCCACCCCCACCAGCGCACGCCTACGAACCCACCACCAATAAAGGAACTGGATGGCAGCAAACAGGCATGAAAAAGCCCCTCATCGAGGGGCTTTTTGTGTAGCGCTCAAGCGAACCGGTATCAGGTCATCTGGATGATGGTCTGCATGATGGTGCTCTGAGTGGAGATGGTCTTGGCGTTCGCCTGATAGTTGCTCTGCGCCTTGATCAGGTTCACCAGCTCGTTGGTCAGGTTGACGTTGGACTCTTCCAGGGAGTTGGACTGGATCGCTCCCAGGGTGCCGGTCTTCGGTGCGTCATAACCTGGAATACCGGACGAGTAGGTCTCTTTCCACTGAGTGCCGCCTACCGGCTGCAGACCTTGCTCGTTGGTGAAGCTGGCCAGGGAAATCTGACCGATCGCCTTGGTCTGCTCGTTGCTGAAGTTGGCCAGCATCACACCGGTGCCATCGATGGTCAGGCTGCTGATCTGGCCAGTGGAATAGCCGTTCTGCGCGATGATCGAGCGAGTGCTTTCGCCGAACACCGAACCGGTTTTGGTCATGTCGATGCTGACACCGTTCGCCGCAGGCTTGGCACCGTTAGGGGCGAATACGCCATTGGTGACGGTACCCGGAGTCCAGGCGGCAGCCGACATGACAATTTTGTTGCCGGCTATGGTGTACGGCGTAGTCCCTGGCGCAGCTGGCGGGGTAATGGTACTGAGCTTGCCCGACGAGTCGAACGTCATGGTGATCGGCGACTGGTTGGCCATGGTGAATGCAGTACCATCCGGGTTGCGACCATCAATCAGCGTGTAGGTTTGCCACTCATTGGGGTTCGGCGTCTTGATCATGTACTGATCCATGACGTGCTTGTTGCCCTGAGAGTCATACACCGGGGTACTGAACGACTTGGTGTAGGTGGTGTTGTCGGTCGGATTGAACACATAGGCCGGAGTGGTCGAGGCCACATTGATCGGAGTCGAATCGGAGTTCAGGTTGATCGTCGAGGAGATCGAGTCGGTTGGCTTGGGCGCCAGGTTCGAGGTATCGATCCGCAGGTCGGTCAGTACACCGTTGATGATCTTGCCGTTGGCATCTACGGCATAACCTTGCAGGCGCGCAGTGCCATCACTGTTGGTGATGAAGCCTTCCTTGTCGGTCTTGAAGGTACCGGCACGGGTGTAGGTCAGCGAGCCATTGGTGCTGAGCACGAAGAAGCCCTGCCCCTGAATGCCCATGTCCAGCACGTTGCCGGTGTTGTTGATATCACCGTTAGTGAACTGCTGAGAAACGTTGGACAGGCGTACGCCGTTACCAATCACCTGAGTACCGCTGCCCAGCTTGGTGGCCGAGTAAACGTCGGAGAATTCTGCGCGGGAAGATTTGAAACCGGTGGTTGCGACGTTGGCGATGTTGTTACCGGTGACGTCCAGCTGTTTGTTGGCAGCGTAGAGACCGCTAAGGCCGATATTGAAAGACATATTCCACTCCTTGTGCCGGTTAGTCGGCTCTAGATACCAATGGTTTGTACTTTGGACAGGGCAATCGGGCTGCTCATTCCTGCCAGGTTCAGCATCAACTCTCCGCCGGTCTGGCTGATGGTGACGCTGTTGACCGTCGCCGGCAGGTAGGTGATCAGGTCAGTGCCCTTGCCATCAATGGTGGTGCTGGCCTTGAAGGTGTAGTTACCCGGGGCCGCCTTGGTGCCATCGGTCATGGTGCCGTCCCAGACAAAACTGGCGTTGCCGGCCTTCTGGCTGCCCATGTCGATGGTCTTGACGGTGTTGCCATCCTTGTCGGTGATGGTCACCTTGACCGAGCTGACGCTGGACGGAACGGTCACCGAACCGGTCATGCTCTTGCTGGTGTCAACCTGTGTGGTGCCGGACTGGACGATCACCGAGCGACCTACCAGGGACGAAGCCTGCAGAGCCTGAGACGATTTGTAGTTGCCGGTGATGGAGTTCACCGAGGTATTGAGGGTCGTGATCCCTTCCAGGGTGGAGAACTGCGCCAACTGGGCAACGAACGCACTGTTGTCCTGTGGATCCAGCGGGTTCTGGTTGTTCAGCTGGGTCACCAGCAACTTGAGGAACGCGTCCTTGCCCAGGGCCTGCTTGCCGGTGGCGCTGTTCGTCGCTGCCGCCAGGCCGTCGGCGCTGGTGGTGTTCGCGGTCTTCTTCGACGAGTTGGCCAGTACATCCTTGAGGGACGGACCGCTGGTGGTATCAGTAACGCTCATTGGCTTCGCCCCTTATCACTGACCCAGGGTCAGGACCTTCTGCATCATGGTTTTGGCGGTATTCATCATTTCAGCGTTGGTCTGGAACGAGCGACTGGCGGAAATCATGTCGGCCATTTCTTCCACCACGTTGACATTGGGGTAGAAGACGTAGCCCTTGGCATCTGCAGCCGGATGATTCGGTTCGTAGCGAGCTTCCAGATTGCTCTGGTCTTCCACCACGCCCAGCACCTGAACACCTTGGCCTGCAGCATCCTGGTTCTGGAACAGCGAATCGCTGCCACCGCTCTGGGCGCCCTGGAACATGGTGGCAAACACCGGATGACGAGCGCGGTAAGTCTGGTCGATGCTCGACGACACGCTCTCGGCGTTGGCGATGTTACTGGCGACGGTGTTCAGACGAGTGGTCTGAGCGCTCATGCCACTACCGGCAATATTGAAAACACTGGCAAGGGACATGGATTACTCTCCGCGCAGGGCTGCAACCAGCCCTTTGAATTTGCTGTTGAGCAGCGTGAAGCTGGCTTGGAAGTCCACCGAGTTCTGTGCGTAGCTCGACTGCTCCAACTGGGCATCCACTGTGTTCTGGTCGATCGAGGGTTGCATCGGCGTGCGATACAGCAGCGATTCGGCGCCACGGCTCAGGCCCTGGGCTTCGATATGCCGGGTGTTGGTCATGTTCAACGCGAAGGTGCCGCTCTTGACCTTTTCGTTCTGCTCGGCGAGCACAGCGGAGAAATCCAGATCCCGAGCCTTGTAGTTCGGGGTGTCGGCGTTGGCGATGTTGTTGGCCAGCACTTCGGCACGCTTGGCGCGAAAGCCAAGAGCTTGTTCGTGAATACCGAGCGCTTTATCGAAGCTGATGCTCATGTCGGAAACCTTTGGGTGACCTGATTTTTCGTAACCTTGACTTAGCAAGCTACGTGCCAAGTCAAAGACCCCCATAAATCAAGGCTTCTACGGCAGCGGCAAGGCGGCAATGCCAGAAAAGCGGCAATGGATTTCCGCGAAACGCCGGCAAAGCGGCAATCGACCTGCCGCTTTTCGCCCGGCCACCCGATAAAATGGCACCCACAAAAAAGGAGGCCCTGAGGCCTCCTTTTCTATTGCTGCAACCGCCCATCATTTCGCCTGGTAGATGATTCCAGGGCTGCATTGCACCATCTGATAATGATCCGGCAGACCATTGAGCGCTTCGGAAGCGCCCAGGAACAGGTAACCACCAGGCTTCAGCGTGCTGTGAATGCGCATCAGGATGTCCTTCTTGACCTCAGCCGAGAAGTAGATCAGCACATTGCGACAGAACACGATGTCGAACTTGCCAAGGCTGGCGTAACTGTCCAGCAGGTTGAACGAGCGAAACTCCACCCGGCTCTTGATCGGTGCCTTGACCACCCAGCGCCCCGGCCCTTTAGGGTCGAAGTAGCGCTGCAGGCGCTCGGCCGACAAACCACGGCCGATGGCCAAGCTGTCGTATTCGCCGGTCTTGCAGTTATTGAGCATGGTCCCGGACAGATCGGTAGCAACAATCTGCACCCCCATCTTCAACTGGCCCATGTTGCTGCGCTCGAACTCATCGATGGACATCGACAAGGAATAGGGCTCCTGCCCCGACGAGCATGCCGCCGACCAGATCCGCAAGCGCTGATTGGGACTGGCCTTGATGGCTTCGGGAAGCACCTTGTTCTTCAATACTTCGAAGGGATAGGTGTCACGAAACCACAAGGTTTCGTTGGTCGTCATCGCATCCACCACCATCTCGCGCAATCCGCTGCGCGGCTGGGTCTGAATCCGCTGAACCAGCTCACCCAAGGTTTTGATGCCTTGCTGTTCCATCAGTTTGTTGAGACGGCTCGAGACAAGATATTGCTTGTTTTCCCCGAGCAAAATACCACAGGCTTTTTCCAGGAAGACCCGGAACTGTTCAAAATCCAAATTACCCGTAGACAATGCTGCCGCCTCTTAAATCTTATGTTCGCCGGGGGCTGATGCCCTCAGCTGTGGTCTGCTGCTTTGATCCGGTCTACTACCCGGGATGCCAGGTCGTCAGGACGGAACTTGGCAAGGAAGTCATCGGCACCGACCTTCTTCACCATCGCCTGATTGAACACCCCTGACAACGAAGTATGCAGGATGATATGCAGCTTTTGCATGCGTGGATCGCTACGTATCTCGGCCGTGAGGGTGTAACCGTCCATTTCGGGCATCTCGATGTCGGAAATCATCATGAGGAATTCCTCTTCCGGCTTCTTGCCCTCATCCACCAGCTTGCGCAGGTAGTCCAGCGCCTGCCGGCCATCGTTCAGCGCCACCACCTCGACACCCACAGTCTGCAGGCAGCGAGTAACCTGCTTGCGCGCCACTGACGAGTCGTCAACGGTCAACACCCGCAAGGAAACAGCCTTGTGCTGAGTCTCGACGTCAACCACGCCCACCGAAATAGACTCGGAGGTGGGGGCGACTTCCGCCAGAACCTTTTCAACGTCGATGATCTCGACCAACTGGTTGTCCACCCGAGTCACCGCCGTCAGGTAGTGATCACGCCCCGTGCCCTTGGGCGGCGGATGGATCTCTTCCCAGTTCATATTGACGATACGCTCCACCGAGCGCACCAAAAACCCCTGAGTCTTGGTGTTGTACTCAGTGATAATGACGAACGGATTGCTCTGATCCTGCAACCCCCCCGAACCTGTGGCCATTGCCAGATCCAGGATCGGAATGGTCGCCCCTCGAATATTCGCGACACCGCACACCACAGGGTTGGATTTGGGCATCAGGGTCAACTTGGGGCATTGCAGCACCTCGCGAACCTTGAATACGTTGATCCCGTAGAGTTGCTCACCGTCCAGACGGAACAGCAGCAACTCCAGGCGATTCTGCCCAACCAATTGCGTGCGCTGGTTTACCGAATCCATTACACCAGCCATGCCCAGACTCCCCAAAGCTTTAAGATCCGACGCACGCTCATCACTAAACGGCACGGCGCTTGCTTTTTAACTGTTATGAACGCCAAAACGACATTTTTCCGACGCCTGACATCCCCCTACCGCGCATTGCTCTGCGGGATGTCGGCGCTATGTATCCTAAACCCTGGCGGCCCTGCCGTTGCTGATTCGGTCACCCTGCCTGATCTACTTATCGGCGTCACTCAAGGGTTTCTTGAATTCACGGTAGAAGACTACCTGGCTACCAGTCAAACGGAAGGACGCTACGAAATCCAAGTCAACCAGCTGGATCCCCGTATGCGCATGCCTGCTTGCGACAAGGAATTGACAGCGAGCCTGGAAAGTCCAGCACAGCCACTGGGGCGGGTCACGGTCAAGGTCCGCTGCGAGGGAGGCTCACCCTGGACGGTGTTCGTGCCAGCCCAGGTCAAACTGTTTCGCGAAGTGGTCACCACTTCGCGCCCACTCAAACGCACCGGGATCATCGAGCCAGAAGACGTGGTATTGCGCGAGAGAGATATCAGCCTGAACAATCAGGGCTACCTGACTTCCGTGGACCAGGCCATTGGTCAGAAACTTGTCCGACCAATGGTCGCCGACCAGCTTGTTACTCTGGGTCACCTGGAACAGGCTGAAGTAGTACGCAAGGGCGATCAGGTAGTGATTTCGGCACGTAGCGGCACCCTGAACGTGCGGATGCCGGGGGAAGCACTGTCCAACGGCGGCCTGAGCGAGCAGATCAGGGTCAAGAACCTGAACTCGCAACGAGTGATCAAGGCTCGCGTCACCGCGCCGGGGCAGGTGGAAGTGGCCATGTAGATAACTGGCGCTCGACTCGCTCGTTCCCTAAACTGTGGCCGATAACGGGTCGCAGATACCTGCGCTGGCTCGTCGACAATCGAGCCTAAAGTTTTTCAGGGTATGGCCGAAAACATGGCAAGCGTCCAAATACCCAGAGGTTTTCTTCATCATGGTCATCGACTTCAGCCGTTTAAACAGCTCCCCCTCACTGACAGGCAGTACGCGTACCAGCGCCAGCAAGGAAACCGGCGATGCCGGCAAATCCGCTGCGCTGACGACTGCAGCCGAGACCAGCAAAAGCGGGGAATCGGTACACCTCAGCAATGAGGCTCAACAGTTGCAGAAAATCACCGACAAGCTGCGCGATCAGCCTGCTGTCGACAAGGCCCGCGTGGCCGAGCTGAAGCAAGCCATTGCCGATGGCAGCTATAAGGTCGACAGCAACCGTGTAGCCAGCAAACTGCTCAACTTCGAAGCCCAGCGCTAGCCACAGGCTTGCGCCAGGCTTTTGGACGCTTAATCCCCAAGGCCAGCCATGCACGACATCAATCTACTGCAACTGATCAATGACGACCTTGCTCCAGCTCAACAACTGCTGGAGCTGCTCAGAGCCGAATCCATTGCCCTGCACGGCCGCGACATGCCGCTGCTGGAGGATATCCTGGCGCAGAAGCAGGCCCTGGTCATATTGCTGGAACAGCATGGCCGTAAGCGCACAGAGATCCTTGCCAGCCTGAACCTGCCGAGCAATCGTGCAGGCCTCGAACAACTGGCCAGTCACTCCAGCCTGGGCGATCAACTGCTCGAGCAGGGCAACCTGCTGACCCAGTTGCTCGCCGACTGCCAGGCCACCAACGAACTCAACGGCCGCTCGATCCAGATTCAACAGGCCACCACCGCCAACCAGCTGAAAATCCTCAACGGCGGCGAACCCCCAGCTCTTTATGACGCCCGCGGCTCTACCTCTATGCTTGCGAAGCCCCGCCCACTCAGTCAGGCTTAAGCCCCAAAAATGAGCGCGCGCTATCAAGCCGTGAAACATACTGGCAAAATGCCAGACCCTGCGTGTAGTTGTATTTTGTCTGGAGATTGATGAACCGTGTTCAACGCCTCAAACGCGGAAGATGCTCCGCAGCCACCTAAGGTGTTCACCACTGCGTTGGAAATTTCCTCCAACCTGCGGCTGCTGCAAGAGAGCCACGACCCGCTGATCATCACTTTCCATGAGCGCAGCCAGCGCTTCCAGAGCTATCTGGTGGAAGTGGACCGCGACAGCAACATGATTGCCCTCGATGAAATGATCCCCCGCGACGGTGAGCGATTCATGCTGGCGGGCGAGCCATTTCGTGTTGAAGGCTTTCATGAAGGCGTGCGCATCGCTTGGGAAAGCAACGGCCTGCCGACCCTCGACGAATCCAATGGCGGTCGCTGCTACCGGACCACCCTGCCGGACGAAGTGGTTTACCACCAGCGCCGCAACGCCTTCCGCGCCGCACTCAAGCTGGCGCAACTGGTCGACATCGAACTCAGCGGCGAAAAACTCAAGTCCCCTCTGACCGGCAAGCTGCTGGATATTTCCGCTACCGGCTGCAAGTTGCGCTTCGACGGCGATATCTCTTCGCGCCTGCAACTGGGCCAGGTGTACGAGCGCTTTATTGCCGCCCTGCCCTTCGGCAGCATGACCGCCCCGGTCGAACTGCGTTACCTGCATCACGAGGAACGTATCGACACCACCTTTGCCGGCGTACGCTTTCACAACATGAGCGGCCTGGTGCAGCGTCAGGTAGAGCGCTTCGTCTATCAGTTACAGCGTGAAGCGCGGCGCTTCGACAAAGACGATCTCTGAGCCCCACGCTCCAATGAAAACGGGCAGTGCCTTGCGGCAACTGCCCGTTTCTCGTTTCTAGGGCCGAGCCCCGCTTAAATGATCCCGAGCGCATTCATCGGGCGGCGCCTCATCCGGCGCTTGCGGCGTCTCAGGCTCCGCGGCAGGCGCGGCGTCCGGCGCGGGCGCGGTCTGCATCTGATCCTGCACCACCTGCTCATCCACCCGTGGATCGAGGGCCGCCACCAGAGGTGAGCTGGACATGCTGTCCGGCATGGCGACGTGATGCAACGGCGCATCATCCACCTGATGCAGATTGGTCACCGCCTTCGGCCGGATCCTCCAGACCAGGACCAGGGCAAAGAAGCTGAAGAAGGCATACAGCATCTGACTGCCGAACAACTTCATCAGCACCCCAGCCGCCAACGGACCGATGCTCGCCCCCACGCCATAGGTCACCAGCAGCATCGCCGTCAGCGACACCCGACGATCACTTTCCACGTGGTCATTGGAGAAAGCCACCGCCAGCGGATAGAGACAGAACTGCACCAGGGAACAAAGGAACCCGAGGACAAAGAGCATCTCCAGGGGGACCGACGGCAGGATCGCCAGAGGCAGGGCGACCACCGCCAGGAACAGCGCGAAACAGCGAATCAGCAACGCCCGATCATAGCGATCGGACAACCAGCCCAATGGCCACTGCACCACCAGACCGGCAAAAATGCAGCTCCCCATGAACAGACCGACCTGCTCGGTACTCAAGCCCTGCTGCGACGCATAGAGCGGCGCAAGGCCATAGAAGGAACCCACGATCAACCCCGATCCCAGCACGGTACTCAGGGACTGGGGAACTCGCTTGATAAAGAAGCGCGGCTCCATCGGCGCCGGATGCAGAGGCGCCGGGTGAATACGCCGGGTCATGGCCACCGGCACCAGGCACAGGGCAAAGCACAGGGCCACCAGCATCAACAGCTCCAGCCCCAAAGCGGGATGCATGACCAGAATCAACTGACCCAGAACCAGCCCCAGGTAAGAGGCGATCATGTAGCCGCTGAACACCAGCCCGCGCTGATTGGCGTCGGCCTGCTCGTTGAGCCAGCTTTCGATGACCATGTACTGGCACATCATTCCCAGGCCGACGATCATCCGCAGCACCAGCCAGGCCGGCAGCCAGTCCACCAATCCGTGCCCGAGCACCGCCGCCCCGACGATCCCGGCACAGGTAGCGTAGGCGCGGATATGCCCGACCCGGGCAATCAACCGGTGCCCCAGCTTGCCCCCCAATACCAGGCCGAAATAGTTGGCCGCCATCAAGGCACCCACCCACAGGCCATCGACATGGTCGGCGGCCAGGCGAAGAGCCAGATAAGTGCTGAGCAGACCCGAGCCGATCAACATCATCAGCGAGGCGAAATAAAGCGCTCGAAAGGATTTCCAGATTTGGCGCATCGGCGTTCCGAGCGGCTCCTTGAATGAGGTGTCGGACCCTTGGCAAATCAGGGCCCGACCAGCGACGGTTCGGTTATGCCTGGGCCGCTAGCACACGCCGCTCCCAGGGAGTGATTTCATCAAAGAAGCTGGTCAACTCCATGGTCTTCGAAGCGATGTAGCCTTCGATGAACTCAGTGCCGAACAGTTCCCTTGCCAACTGACTACGCTTCAGACGCTCCAGCGCCGCATGCAAGGTACAAGGCAGCGACAGATTGTCCGGAACCTCGAACTCGCCCTGGATCGCTGCCGTGGGTTCAAGCTCATTCTCGATCCCGTGCAAGCCCGCTGCCAGGCTCGCGGCAATCGCCAGGTACGGATTGGCGTCCGCGCCCGGCAGGCGATTCTCTACCCGTCGCGCCACCGGCGAACTGGCCGGAATACGCAGCCCCGCAGCCCGATTGTCATGGGACCAGCAGGCATTGTTCGGCGAAGCGTAAGGATGGCACAAGCGCTGATAGGAGTTCACGTTGGGCGCGAACAATGCGGTGAAGTCCGCCAGCCCGGCCTGCAACCCGCCGATGAAATGGCGGAACATCGCCGTCGGCTGCCCGGCATCGTCACTGAAGACATTACGCCCGCTGCCGATCTCCACCAGGCTCTGGTGAATATGCATCGAACTGCCCGGTGTATGCGCCAGAGGTTTGGCCATGCAAACCACGATCAGTCCGTGCTTGAGGGCCACTTCCTTGAGCAGGTGCTTGAACAGGAAGGTCTGGTCTGCCAGCAACAGCGGATCGCCGTGCAGCAGGTTGATCTCGAACTGGCTGACACCCATTTCATGCATGAAGGTATCGCGAGGCAGGCCCAGGGCCGCCATGCACTCGTAGACTTCCTTGAAGAACGGCCGCAGGCCGTTGTTGGAGCTGACACTGAATGCCGAGTAGCCCTCCTCCCGTCGACCGTCCAGGCCTACCGGTGGCCGAAAAGCCTGTGCCGGATCGTCATTGGCGGCGAACACGAAAAACTCCAGTTCCGTAGCCACCACAGGCGCCAGCCCCAGGGCCGCATAGCGTGCGATCACCTGCTTGAGTTGGCCGCGGGTGGAGAGTCGCGAACTTTCGCCACTGAGCTCATCCGCGTCACAAATGGCCAGCGCCCGCGGCGTCTGGCTCCAGGGCAGACGATGAATCTGCCGAGGGTCGGCATTGAGCGCCAGGTCGCCGTCGTCGCTGCCGTAAAACCGTGCCGGCGGATACCCGCCCATGATGCATTGCAGCAGCACCCCGCGAGCCATCTGCAAACGCCGCCCTTCGAGGAAGCCCTCGGCTGTCATCACCTTGCCCCGCGGCACGCCATTGAGATCCGCAGTGACGCATTCAATCTCATCAATGCCCGTCAATCGCTCGGCGAGTGAACTGTGGCCATCGGTTGTCATGACTCAATCCTTGTTGTTATACGAGCCGCGAACGGCGACCCGTACAAAATACGCATCACCCGTTCAGGATTTCAAGCAGGCAAGAATAAAATCCCGGGAAGGCGCGAACTCCCGGTGAGCAACCCACACGTCATGGCCAGCACCGACTCTGAAAAAGAAGAAGGGAACAGCCCCTGACAGGGCCTGGCCAGCCTGATAACACCTGGCCGCCGCAGCCTTCTGCGAGCACGCCGATCAGACACTCAAGGCAAGTACAGCTTGAACAGCCCGCCGCCTAATGGACCGCCGTTGCTGATGCGGGTGTGTCCGCATACGCCATTGCGCTGATGCAACTCGGCAATGCGCCCGGCGAAATACAGCCCCAGCCCGGTGCTGCCGCTGCTCTGATTGATGCCCTGCACATAATCGGCCTGACGCTCGATCATCGCTTGCGGGTAGCCGTCGCCGTCATCGTTGATGGACAGCACCACCTGCCCCTCTTCATCACTGACCGTGATCAACAGCGCATGGCGGGCATAACGCAGCGCATTGTTGATGCAGTTGGCCAACACCGAAGCAATCAGCTCTCGATCGAAGAAGCCCAGGGGACTCAAGGGATCGACCTCATAGGTGGCAGAGATTCCACGACTCTTGAACACATCCTGATGGCTCACCAGTTGCGCTTCGATGAAATCATCCAACTCGTGGTAAGCCGGTTGCAGCGGCAACTGGTTGACCCCTAGCTTGTACAGCCCCAAGAGCTGCACCAGCATGCCGTTGAGGTGAGCGAAGTGGTAATCGATCACCCCCTGTTCCGGCGCCAGTTGCGTCTCGGGCTGACGGGCCTGCCACTGGGCATGGGCCTGCATCAGCATGGCCAGGGAATTTTTCATGTCATGGACGGTGGAGGCAATCACCGTGGAGAAATCGAGCGCCTGTTGCTCTTCGTTCATTCGCCAAACGCCTTGCTTCGCAGCTTCTGGTAGCGCGCATAACGCGCATCGGTATCGGGCATCATGCCCACCATTTTCAGGCACGCCTGGCATTCTTCCAGGAGCGCCGCGTCTGTCTTGGGGTCTGTGCCGTGCAACAGCGACTGCGCCATGTTCAGGGCAATACTGATGTTCTTCGGCTGCATGGCCAAAGCCTTGCGGAACAGCTCCCGAGCCTCGCTCAGATTACCCGCCTTGTAGCTGCGCACCCCCTGGCGGTTGATGTCGGCCGCCGCATTGGACGAACTGAGAATAGTCGGATCATCGGTGAGCTTGGCGATGTTCTGCATGACCTTCGGATCGTCGCCGTAGATTTCCGCACAGTTTTTCAACATCGACGCACCGGCACTGGCCTGCCCCAACATCTGCAGCTGCTTGGCCACCAGCAATGCCGCTTCGGGACTCATGAACTGCTCCATGCCGTCCAGGCGCATCAACGCCTGCTCGGTGAGCTTCTCTGCGGTTTCCGCATCATTGAGCAGCAGGCTGGTGGCCTTCATCAAGCGCGCACGAATCTGCAGTCCGGGGTCGGTGGGGTTTTCCTTGGCCACGGCACTCAGGGTCTGGTTGATCTCCAGGCGGGTGCGGGTGTCCAGGCCCTTTTCACTGCCCTTGCTGATCAAGGCATGGGCCAGGCCAAGATTGCTTTCCGGGTCCTTGAAGCGCGACTGCGCGCCCTGAGATACAGCCTGCCGATAAGCCCTGGAAGCGCTGTCGAAGTCTTCGTTGGCCATGGCCAGCTTGCCCAGCAGCGCCTGACGACGCACCGCCAGCGGTGACAGGCGCACTGCCTCCTCCAGCACATGCTGGGCACGCTTGGTGTCGCCTTCAGCCACCAGCACATCCGCCAGTCCGTCGTAGAGCCCGGGCATCATCGGGAAAGCCTTGAGAGCCTTTTCATAGACGGCCTTGGCTTCGCCGACCTGCCCGCGCTTGAAAAGCAGGCGACCTAGGCCGACGTAGGCCCAGGGCAAAGGCCGATCCGCGAGAATACTGTTATACAGGCGCTCCAAAGGCTCGTTCTGATGCATGTCGCGCAGGGCATCCGCCCGATAGCGCAGGCACAACGGCGCGTAACGCGGGTCCTGCTTGCACAGGGCGATGCAGGCGTTGAGCACTTCCACCGGCTTGCCCCGATCAAGGGCTTGAAGAATCGGCTTGAGCAGGGTCTTGCGCTGCTGCAGCCGCTCCAGGCGCTGGGCCAGACCGGAACGGTTGAAGGGCTTGGTCAGATAGGCATCGGGCTCGTGCTCCAGGGCACTGAGTACCATGGCCTGACTGCTCTCGGCAGTGACCATGAGGAACACGCTCTCATGACTGATGAGCTTTTCCAGCATCAGGTCTTCCAGCACCTGCTGGCCGTTTTTCTTGCCGTCGCCCAGATGATAGTCCTGGAGGATGAAGTCATAGCGCTTCTGCGCGCACATGCGCAGGGCCTGTTCGCCGGTGTCGGCGGTGTCCACGTCCTTGACGCCCAGCTCACGCAACATCGAACGCACCGAACTGCGGAAGTCCGAGAAATCATCGACGATCAAAAAGCTCTTTTGGTGGTACGCCAGCATCGAAGATTCCAGGCAAGTAAGAAGATCAATCCAGGGACAGCAGGACCCGCCCGGCTTCGCAGCCTGTTTTTGGCGCGCAGATAATAGCTGCTGGCCACGGGCTATCAAGCACTTTCAAGTCGACCTGTGATGCAGATCGCCACTTGGGAACACAATTGTCCACTGAAGGTATCGGCCGGATTCGCCATTCCCTTATAGAGGCCAGACAGCATTTGCCGCCTGATGAAAAAAGTCCTGGCCCTTCGCTGAAAAACACTTAGGCGGCGTGCTCAAACCTTGGATTCTGAAACATCACCTGATAGCGTGCAGCGCCTCAAAGCCTCGATCGTTTTTGCTCCGCAATGCTGGTCCTGCATGCAGGATCGGCCAGCCGGCAAAGGTTCCATCAGTCGCAAGTCCCACAGGCTTGCAATCCGGGTGTCGAAGGATCGGCATGACGCCCGACGGCGGTATCATCGACGAGCAAATGCCGGTCTGCCAGGCAGTGCATCAAGGGATGCGCAGGTCATTATCAAATGGAGTTAACGATGGCGCATGACAGCAGTGCGATAACCGGGATTGAACTGGAACAGTTCATGGACCGCCTTGAGGCGCAACAGCAGGACCAGGAAACCGATACCCTGCTGGCCCAGTTGCAAGCACAGCCGCTGCGGGCCGACTCCCTGGCCTCGATCGACCGCCTGCACACGCTATGGATGCAGGCCGGTGATTCAGCCGCGGCCCGCGCCGTTATCGCAGAGGATGGCCATGCCCTGCTGCAAGCCGTGCATGAGCCTGCCCGCGCTGAGTTGATGATGAACCTGGCCATCCTGCGCTTGCGCATCGCCAGTTATCTGGACGACGACGCAACCTTGCTTGAGGTGCTCGAACAGCTCAACCAGATGGCTACGCAAACCCTGGACTTCAATGTCGAGCACTATCGTCGCTACCGAATCTTCGACGAGCTGGAACAGGGTCGCCTCGAAGTCGCGCTGAAAACCATCGAAGTGCGCTACGCCCTGACCTTGAGCAATCCTGCCCGTGCGGCGCTGCGTGCCTGGGACGCCGCCGACCAGTATCAACGCCGCGCCCGCGTCCTGGCCTTCCACGACCGCGGCGAAGAAGCCCGGAGCGCCGCGTTGGAAGCCGTCAACGCCTTACGCACTGCCGGCCCCGACCAGGACATCGATGAAGGCGACTGGCTGTGGCTGGGCAACTCCCTGATCGAGATCATCCCGTTACGCCTGGCGCTGTTCGAACAACCCATCGCCCAGCTGACTGCTGGCCGCTCGCTGCCCCAGCGCCGCGAATGGGAAGTGCGCACCGCACGCCTGGCCGCCCGCGCCCTGCACGCCCAGGGTGATCTGGCCGGAGCGTTAAAAGTCTGCAATGCCGCAGCCCTGAGCCTGGATTCTGACGGCGGCAACAATTTCATCGAGTACGAACTGCCTTGGCTGATGGAAGCCGGGCGTATCGACGAAGCGGGGTTTCGAGCCTTCATCGACGTTTATGACAGGCAAACCGAGCTCTGGCCGGCCACCGCCCGCCTGGTTCTCGACCGCCTGCAAGATCCCCAAGAGCACAGTGCCTGGTGGCCGATCTGCGTGATGCGCGCCTGTATTACCGAAGAAGCACTGCAGAGTTTTCTCGAAGCGCTGCCGAACATCGAAACCAGCGAGCCCGATACCACCCCACTCCTGGCGGCCCTGTACCAGGCCATGGAAGATCTGGAGACACGCGACTCCCTGTTTGCCCAAGCCCGCGCCGAAGCCCTGCGGCGTGCCCCCGAGCAGCCCTGGATCACCCGCCTGACCGCGGTGCATGACGCAGAGCGCGGCCTGATCGACGCGGCCACCGAAGCCAGCCTGCTGCAGAACGCCATCCAGGCAGGTCGCATGCAGGACAATCGCAGTGCGTTCTCGCTGTTTGCCGCTCGGGTCAACAGTCTGGGAGTGATCGAAGCACTGAAAGCACCGAAGCCGGTGCTGTCCTGCGGAAAATACGCCTACAACTACGCACTGAGCATCGAAGATCTGGCAGAGACCGAAGCCGACAAGTTGCCCAGAGACGCCCGAGACCAAGCCTATTCGTTGCTGCGCGAAGCGCAGAAAGACGCCTACGAGCAGGGCCAGGCCCACATGGAGCGCTACTTCGCCAGCGGCAGCGGACATCCCTACGATGCCTGCGCGCACCTGTACTCCATGCTCTGCAACAACCTGGCGATCAACTATCGCTACTACAACCAGATCCGCTACGAAGACGCCATCGAGTTGCACGCGCGCGGCATCGCCGCCAGCCCGTTCGCCGAGCACTACAACGGCCTGCTCAGTGCGCGTATCTGCCTGGAAGATCTGCCTGGCATCATCGATGCCGCAGAACAGCTTTGGCATTACTCGGCGGAGTTCGGCTATAGCCGCCACGACCCGAATGAGTACGTCGCCTCCGTGGCGTACGCCCTGTACAAGCTCGATCGCGACAATGAAATCCTCATCTGGCTTGAACGCTTGCTCAAGTGGCAGGAAGAGCAAGGCGTCAGCGATCAGCAATTGGACAGCTCCGCGCTGTTCGCCCGGATTCAGGTCGCACGCTACCTGGCCCATGCCCATCCCGACAACGCCGACAGCCTCTGGCAACGTTACGAGCCAGCAGTGCTGTCCTTGAACGAAGTCTCGGTCATGTCCAGCTCGGTGGACTTCCTCAAGGCCCGCGGCCGCACCGCCGAAGCCATTGACTACTGTGCACGAACCCTGGCCCTGTGCGCCCCGGACGATGACTACGACATCAGGTGCCGCGCCCGGATCGAAGAAATCCTGAGCGAGCTGCAAGCCCCGACTCAACCGACCGCCAAGAAAAACTGGTGGCAGATATGGAAGTAAGCGCCGACAAGCGCAGCCCCAGCTACGCCCCGCGCAACCTGCTGAATGCCGATGAACTCAAACGCGGCATCACTCAGCGCAGCCAAGGGCGCGGAGACGAGGACGCGGTACAGGGTTGGTTGCTGAATCACTTCTATCGACACCTGGTGGGCAACTTCGAACCCGCACGGCGCATCCAGACCCTGGAGGACGCCTGTGCAGCGCTGGGTACCGATACGCCGCCGGCCTGGGTGAGCGGGTACTTCGACAGCGCTGCCAAGGCACAGCCCGAAGACTCCGCAAAGGCCGTGGCGACGCTGGTATGGGTCGACCCGCAGGAGCCATTGCTGTTGCAGCAGGAACTGCAACTGGTGGAGTTCCTGACCTCGCGCAAAGGCACGGCACTGGAGGGTAAACTGGAGCGCATCACTTGCCCGCAGGCCCTGGCGCTATGGGAAAAAGAGCACGCACAGATGGCCGCACGGGTCGATCAGGGCTGGCGCCAGAGCTCTCCCGACGCCCTCAATGTGACGGTCTCCTGCGCCGAACACACCTGGGTCGAACTGCGCCCGGAAAGCCCGATGCTACGGGCTGAAATGGCCTTCGAAAGCTATGTGATGCGTCACTGTCTGGGGCAATTCGCCAACCGCCGGGCCTTGACCGGCGGCTACGGTGAACGCTATGCCGAAGCCGTGGAGCAACAGGGCATGCGCGTGTTCAGTCTGCGTGATGCTCAGGGCCAGCCCCACATCACCGTCAGCCTGATCATCCAGGACGACGGCGCACTGACCGTGGAGCAAGTCAAAGGCAAGCAGAACCGCCCGCCCATCGAGCGCTACTTCCAGGACCTGCTGCGCCTCCTCAACACCCTGGGCACCGACCTGCAGACGCCAGCCGACTGCATTGCCATCGGCATCGTCCGCACCGATGCCGGCTGGTTGCGTATCGAGGAAGTCAGCGATGCGCAAGCCCAGACCCGCCTGGTGGCTCGCTACCCGCAACTGTTCTACCGACTGGACGCTCCGTCGGCCATGGTCGAATGGCTGGTGGCGGCCCGTCAGTCCGACTTGCTGCTAGAGGTTGCCCCCCAGGCGCCATCGGTCAAGTACGCCACCCGCCATATCTTCAAGAAAAGCCCCCGGCCACAATGCCACCCCGACGACCCGCTGTATCGGACCGAAGGCGTGCCCTGGACGGACATGTCTGCGCCCCAGGCCGAGGAAATCGTGGCCTGGCAGGCCAGGAACCGGTGAAACGCACATGATGACGATAATTGCCGTAGCCTTCGGCGCCTGGCTGGTATGGCGCTACTTTCGCCGCCAGTCGCCCACCTCTCTGGTGGTGTTCACGCCGCGCAAACGCTGGGCACTGAGCCTGGCGCAACCCATGGTGGATGCCACAGGGATGACCGGCTTCTTCGATCCCGAGACAACTCATTTCATGGATCAGGCGAAAGCCTCCCTCAGGGCCCCGCTGCTGCACCAGATCGGCTTTCGCAGCAACGCCACGGACGACGAAGTCCGCGAGCACTTGGACAGCACCCTGGAACGCCAGTGGTTCCGGGTTGACCTGCACAGCCTGAACGCCAGCGACGACCCGCGAGCAGCAATGGCCTTCGCCTGCGTGCGCAGCGCCTTCTTTGTCCGCTGCGCAATGTTGATGGGCTGGATAGACACCGAGAGCGGATGGCGGATCATGCTCCTCAATGCCCAACGCGCTCAGGATTGCTTCAGCGACTGGGAGGACTTTGGCAGAGCCTTCATGCTCGGGCGCAACCAATGGATCGCAGCGTTCAGGGCCGACTCTCTGGGTGAGGTGTTCAATGAAACAAGCCTGAACCGACTGCTGATGCCCGGTAGCGGCATCTGGGCTGGGGTTGCCTGGCAGGGGCTGCCGGCGTTGTTGCCTGTAGCGGATTGAGACCGCGAAGGGATGGTGTCCCAGGGCAGGTTCGAACTGCCAACCTTCCCCTTAGGAGGGGGATGCTCTATCCAATTGAGCTACTGAGACAAAACGGCAGGCGCCTGATATTTCATGGCGCGTGGGACGGCGTGCATGTTAACGGCCAAGGCCGCATTTGTCATGTTATCCATAGGGCTTTTTGCACGAGCCGTCAGGAGCGCTCCGCTCGCTCATGGCCTCGTCGTGCACATTGCATCACTGCAAAAAGCCATCATTGCAAAATGCAATTCAACAATCCCCAGAATCCATCTCAAGTTATTGTTTTTAAAGAGTTTATCTGCAGTTAAACTCTTGGCACGCAGGCTGCTTTATCAGTGGGTAAAACACTGCGGAGATGACGCCCATGAACAGTGCCCTGTTTCTCTTGAATGCGATCGCCATTGCCGTACTAGTGGCCTTTCACTTTCAACCTGTAGACAACGCTGACCCTACCGGACTGTCTACCGCTCGTTACAACCAGCACCCGGTACCGCAGCTGGCAGTCATGAACACCCAGGTCGAGCCTCGCAGAGTGGCTCGGGTCACCCAGGAAAAGAGCCCGCAGCAACTCGCCGCCACGCCAACCGAAGGCTGGATTTTTTAAGACCAAGACTTCAGGAGTCTCCGATGTCCACCGCAGCCAAAAGCCTGCTTATTCTGACGTTAATCAGCGCTATCGCCGCCTTGCTGCTGCCTGAAGCCCCCTTGGGCAAAGCTGCTCTGATCATCTGCGGCTCAATGTTCAGCCTATTCCTTTTGGCGCTGTTGGCCGGACGCAAGATCAAGTTCGACCCGATATTGCGCTGATCCCGTGCTCGCTCAGTATGGCCAGCAGATGTTCCAGGGTTATCGTCAACTCACAGGAATTGTCTAGGCGCACAACCTGCTCGTCATCCAGCCAGGCAGAAGAGGCAAACTGTTCGTTGCGCTGTAGGCGACGCTCTATCTCCGGCAGGCTTTCCCTGCCTCTACGCAGCAGGCGACGGCGCAATACCTCGGTATCGACCATCAGAACTATCGGAACTAAATCAGGATAACGTTCCCGTGCCTGTGGCAAATGGCCTCTAGAGCCGTTGATCAATACATTCCGCCCCTGCGCCAACCAAGTATCGATTTGCACGGGAATGCCATAACCCAGACCATTAGCTCGCCAAAACAAGGCAAAATCGCCCCGGGCCACCCGCCGCTCGAACTCCTCGACAGTGACCTCTTGCGCCTCCTCACCCACCGACTCGGCCGAGCGCGTGATCACCCTTCTTACAACCTCACATCCCAATGCACTTAAAGGCTGCCTGGCCGCATCAATCAGGCTATCCTTGCCGGCCCCTGAAGGCCCCATCAAATAAATCAGTCTACCCGGCATGGGCTGCCGCTCCGGACAGCACAACTAGTAAATCGGCCATTTGCCACTATCCTCTAACAGGTAGGGATTACGCTTTCATCCGCATAGCATGCACCTTCACAAGTGCACTGACACTCCCGTCGGATGGGAGAATGCGGCCAACAACGCGGGCCCGGTGATCTTTTCAAACCAGTCCGCATTTCTGATAATTGGTGCTGGCATAACGCCTTTATCCAGTTCAATATTTGTCACAGAATTGACGCCAAGGATCTGGCAATTTTGAGGCATGATGCGGGCCTCTTAACAATTCAGGTTGAACATTTGGCAATCAGGCTTGTCCTAAAAGACAGCTCGCGGCCAATTCCGAGAACCGCTCCCCTGAACTAACCGGTTAAATATATGCGCCCATTGAAACAGGCAATTTATTCCAGCCGTACGGCTGACAAGTTCGTCGTACGTCTACCCGACGGGATGCGTGAACGCATTGCCGAGGTGGCTCGCAATCATCACCGCAGCATGAACTCCGAAATCATCGCGCGCCTGGAGCAGAGTCTTATTCAGGAAGGTGCCTTGGGTGAAGAGTTGAGCATGCGTCTGGACAGCCCTGAGCTGTCCTTGCATGAACGCGAACTGCTTCAACGCTTCCGCCAACTTTCACATCGCCAGCAGAACGCTTTGGTTTCGCTGATCGCCCATGACGCCGAAATGGCCGCAGACGCCAACTGATTTCACCCTGAAAGCTCAAGCCAGCCTAGTTGCTGGCTTTTTTTTGCCTGCGATAAAAGCAACGAAGCGCCATAAAGGCGCTTCGCGAATAAACCGATGTGCAAGGCTGGCTCAGAGCAGGAAGATCGTCGCCAAACCAAGGAAGATGAAGAAGCCGCCGCTGTCGGTCATGGCAGTAATCATTACGCTGGCGCCCATTGCCGGGTCACGCCCCAAGCGCGCCAGTGTCATGGGGATCAGGACCCCCATCAGGGCTGCCAACAGCAGGTTCAAGGTCATCGCGGCGGTCATCACCACTCCCAACGACCAACTTCCGTAAAGCATGTAAGCGACAACTCCGATCACTCCTCCCCAGACCAGACCATTGATCAGGGCTACAGCCAGCTCCTTGCGCATCAGGCGTGAAGTATTGCCGGTACTCACCTGGTCCAGGGCCATGGCCCGGACAATCATGGTGATGGTCTGATTACCCGAATTGCCGCCGATACCGGCAACAATCGGCATCAAGGCCGCCAGGGCTACCAGCTTTTCGATAGAGCCTTCGAACAGGCCAATCACTCGGGATGCGACGAACGCCGTGATCAGATTGATTGCCAGCCAGGCCCAACGGTTACGAAGGGACTTCCAGACCGAGGCGAAGATATCCTCCTCTTCCCGCAGACCGGCCATATTGAGGACTTCGGTCTCGCTTTCCTCACGAATCAGGTCGACCATTTCGTCAATGGTCAAACGGCCAATCAGCTTGTCGTTCTTGTCGACCACCGGAGCCGAGATCAAGTCATAACGCTCAAATGCCTGAGCCGCATCGTAGGCATCTTCATCCGGATGAAAGCTCACCGGGTCGCTGGCCATGACTTCCGCGACCTGCTTGTCTGGATCATTGACCAGCAGGCGCTTGATCGGCAGCACCCCCTTGAGCACGCCGTCGTAATCCACCACAAACAGCTTGTCGGTATGGCCCGGCAGCTCCTTGAGACGACGCAGGTAGCGCAGAACCACTTCAAGACTGACGTCCTCTCGAATCGTCACCATCTCGAAGTCCATCAGCGCACCGACCTGCTCCTCGTCATAGGACAACGCGGAGCGAACGCGTTCACGCTGCTGGCCGTCAAGGGCCTCCATCAACTCATGGACTACGTCTCGCGGCAGCTCGGGAGCCAAGTCAGCAAGTTCGTCGGCGTCCATCTCCTTGGCAGCAGCCAGGAGCTCGTGATCGTCCATGTCGGCGATCAGGGTTTCACGCACGGAGTCGGATACTTCGAGAAGAATATCGCCGTCACGCTCAGCCTTGACCAACTGCCAGACGGTCAGGCGCTCTTCCAGAGGCAAGGCTTCAAGGATATAGGCAACGTCGGCAGAGTGCAGATCATCGAGCTTGCGCTGCAATTCGACGAGATTTTGCCGATGGACCAGGTTCTCGACCCGATCGTGATGGTGACCTTCCTGACGGTGTGTCAGGTCTTCAACCACCCGCTGGCGCTGCAGCAGCTCAACGACTTGAGCGAGGCGGTCTTGCAGGCTTTCCTGCGTTTTCTTTACTTCTACTTCGGTCATAGGCGAACTCCACTCCCAGCAGAGGAGCACGCCGGAAGGATCAATCAGTCAGTTCATGATTGTGAAAACGGGATACTGAGTAACTACTGGGTAAGTCCATGGAGGTATTCCACAAGCCCCGGCGGGGCTGACGGGCGCAATGATACACCGCTTGGCAGTTTTAAATGTTAAAAAATCGCGGCAAGAACAAGCGCTTGCGGCATAAACCTGAGTAGCGTCCGAATCTATGAGATTGCGACGCCCCGGCAGAAAAAGAAAACACACACGCAGAGAAAAAAGTTCGGCGACAGACAGGGCATTCGACTTCCGAAGATCAAAGCTGTTCCAGCCGGACGAGCAAAAAGAGCGACAAATAAAACGCAGAAAGCAAAAAGCCCGCATCTTTCGATGCAGGCTTTCTGATGTATGGTGCACTCGACAGGATTCGAACCTGTGACCGCTCGGTTCGTAGCCGAGTACTCTATCCAGCTGAGCTACGAGTGCATTTTGTGTTTTTAGACCAGACCACAACTGGTTGAAGCCAAGTTAACTACATTACTGCAACCAACTCTTAAATGGTGCACTCGACAGGATTCGAACCTGTGACCGCTCGGTTCGTAGCCGAGTACTCTATCCAGCTGAGCTACGAGTGCATTTGTTGCCGCGCATTATAGGCCGTTAAATCTTTTTGTAAAGCACTTTTTCTAGTAATTTCAACAACTTACAGAAAAAGCCAGATTACAACGTACTAAACAAATAATGGCGGAGAACGGGGGATTCGAACCCCCGACACCCTTTTGAGGTGTACTCCCTTAGCAGGGGAGCGCCTTCGGCCACTCGGCCAGCTCTCCGCAACACGGGGCGTATATTAACCAGCTTTCTCCCCGTTTGCAAACAAAAAAAACGATAAAAATTAATGGCTTGGTTCTTCGTCCTTCTCTTTCTTTATCCGCAGGTAAATTTCCTCACGGTGAACCGCCACTTCTTTGGGGGCGTTGACACCAATACGCACTTGATTACCTTTGACGCCGAGCACGGTCACAGTGATCTCGCCATCACCAATGATCAGGCTTTCTGCGCACCGACGAGTCAGAATCAGCATACCTATCTCCTCACGCATTACATTTTCAGGGACTACAGTCTGCAAAAAAAAGGGTGTCGGCCTACAACCTGGTCGGCTGCAGTCCTACACGCCTAAGTATTGACTAGCACGGGCAAAAGAACAGTTTTCTCCCGTGCCGATCAAAAACACAAAGGGCGCGGTCAGACCGCGCCCCTTTCAAACACTTATCACTCGCCCTGGCGGGCTGGAGCGTCAAGCTCAAACGCGGTGTGCAGCGCACGCACTGCCAGTTCCAGGTACTTCTCTTCGATCACTACCGAAACCTTGATTTCGGACGTGGAGATCATCTGGATGTTGATGCTTTCCTTGGCCAGGGCTTCAAACATGCGACTGGCCACACCCGCGTGGGAGCGCATACCGACACCCACGATCGAGACCTTGGCAATATTGGTATCACCGACCACTTCACGGGCACCGATCTCACGAGCGGTGTTTTCCAGCACAGTCTGAGCCGCCAGGTAGTCATTGCGGTGCACGGTGAAGGTGAAGTCGGTGGTGTTATCGTGCGAGACGTTCTGCACGATCATGTCGACTTCAATGTTCGCCGCACTGATTGGGCCGAGAATCTTGAAGGCCACGCCAGGATTGTCTGGCACGCCACGGATAGTCAGCTTGGCTTCATCGCGGTTAAAGGCGATGCCGGAAATGATCGGCTGTTCCATGGATTCCTCTTCATCAATAGTAATGAGGGTGCCCGGACCCTCCTGAAAGCTGTGCAACACGCGCAGCGGAACGTTGTACTTGCCAGCAAACTCGACCGCGCGGATCTGCAGCACCTTGGAACCGAGGCTGGCCATTTCCAGCATTTCTTCGAAGGTGATTTTGTCCAGACGCTGAGCCTTGGGTACCACACGTGGATCAGTGGTATAGACGCCATCTACGTCGGTATAGATCTGACACTCATCAGCCTTCAGGGCCGCTGCCAGCGCCACACCAGTAGTGTCGGAGCCGCCACGACCCAGCGTGGTGATGTTGCCGTGCTCGTCAACGCCCTGGAAACCGGCAACCACAACCACACGACCGGCCTTCAGATCACCACGAATCTTCTGATCATCGATCTGCAGGATTCGCGCTTTGTTGTGAGCACTATCGGTAAGAATACGTACCTGGTTGCCGGTGTAGGACACCGCAGGAATACCGCGCTTGATCAACGCCATGGCCAGCAACGCAATGGTCACTTGCTCGCCGGTGGAGACGATCACATCCAGCTCACGGGGAACCGGTTTAGCTTCGCCACTGATCTGCTTGGCCAGATCGATCAGGCGGTTGGTTTCGCCACTCATCGCCGACAGCACAATCACCAGGTCATCGCCGGCTTCGCGGAACTTCTTCACCTTGTCGGCGACCTGCTCGATCCGCTCGACAGAGCCGACCGAAGTGCCTCCAAATTTCTGTACGATCAAAGCCATTTTCTAAGCCGCCTCAGCCCGTAAAGGGGCGCCCGTTAATCAATCAAACTGCACAGCGCATGGACCCGCCACTAGACGACGGGCCCGGCTCGGCGCCTTAAATACCCTGCTCGACAAATGGCACGGTCAGGGCCAGTGCCGCATCCAGCGCAGCAGCATCAACACCACCGCCTTGAGCCATGTCTGGACGACCACCACCCTTCCCGCCCACTGCCGCAGCGGCTTGTTTCATCAAATCACCGGCTTTGAGTTGGCCAGTCAGGTCCTTGGTTACACCTGCAACCAGTACGACCTTTTCCTCATGGACACTGCCGAGCAGGATCACTGCGCGGCCGAGTTTGTTTTTCAACTGATCCACCAGTGCCAACAGCGCCTTGCCGTCCTGGCCATCAAGACGCGCAGCCAGCACTTTCACGCCCTTGACGTCTGCCGCCTGGGCGGACAGATCGTCACCCGCAGCGCTGGCAGCCTTGGCCTGCAACTGCTCGAGCTGCTTCTCCAGCAGACGATTGCGCTCCAGCACCGCCGACAGCTTGTCGATCAGGTTGTCGCGGCTGCCCTTGACCAGGGTCGCCGCTTCCTTGAGTTGTTCTTCCGCAGCGTTCAGGTACGCCAGGGCCGCAGCACCGGTGACCGCTTCAATACGCCGCACACCGGAAGCCACACCGCCTTCGCTGGTGATCTTCAGCAGGCCGATGTCGCCGGTACGGTTGGCGTGAATGCCACCGCACAGCTCCACCGAGAAATCACCGCCCATGCTCAGTACGCGCACGCTGTCGCCGTACTTCTCGCCGAACAGCGCCATGGCGCCCTTCTTCTTGGCGGTGTCGATGTCGGTTTCTTCGGTTTCCACCGCAGTGTTCTTGCGAATCTCGGCGTTTACGATGTCTTCCAGCGCCTTGATCTGCTCAGGCTTGATCGCTTCAAAGTGGCTGAAGTCGAAACGCAGGCGCTGACTGTCCACCAGCGAGCCCTTCTGCTGTACGTGCTCGCCCAGTACCTGGCGCAGTGCGGCGTGCAGCAAGTGGGTGGCCGAATGGTTCAGCGAAGTGGCGTGACGCACGTCGGCGTCGACCTGAGCATCAACCGCAGCCCCAACGATCAGACTGCCCGACGCCAGTACGCCGTGATGCAGGAACGCACCGCCGGTCTTGGTGGTGTCGCGCACATCAAAGCGTGCATTGCCGGCCTGCAGGTAACCGCAGTCACCGATCTGTCCGCCGGACTCGGCGTAGAACGGAGTCTGGTCGAGAACCACAACCCCCTCTTCGCCTTCATTCAGTACGTCGACCGATTGCCCTTCTTTATAGAGAGCGACCACTTTGGCCGAACCGCTGGTGGCGTGATAGCCGGTGAACTCGGTGGCGACATCGACCTTGACCAGGCTGTTGTAGTCCATGCCGAAGGAACTCGCGGAACGGGCACGTACCCGCTGGGCTTCCATCTCGCGCTCGAAACCTTCCTCATCGAGGGTCAGGCTGCGCTCACGGGCGATGTCACCGGTCAGGTCCATGGGGAAACCGTAGGTGTCGTAGAGCTTGAACACCACGTCGCCCGGCACTACCGAGCCTTCGAGTGCCGCCAGATCCTGCTCGAGGATCTTCAGGCCCTGCTCCAGGGTCTTGGCGAACTGCTCTTCTTCAGCTTTCAGCACACGTTCGATATGCGCCTGCTGGGATTTCAGCTCTGGGAAGGCTTCGCCCATTTCGGCCACCAGGGCCGCGACGATCTGGTAGAAGAAGCTGCCCTTGGCCCCCAGCTTGTTGCCGTGACGGCAAGCGCGACGAATGATCCGGCGCAGTACGTAGCCACGGCCTTCGTTGGATGGCAGTACGCCATCAGCAATCAGGAAGCCGCAGGAACGGATGTGGTCAGCCACCACTTTCAGCGAGGCCTGGGCATCGTTGGTGCAACCGATGGCCTTGGCCGCTGCGTCCAGCAGGCTCTGGAACAGGTCGATTTCATAGTTCGAATGCACATGCTGCAGCACCGCGCTGATCCGCTCCAGGCCCATGCCGGTATCCACCGACGGCGCTGGCAGCGGGTGCAGCACGCCATCGGCGGTGCGGTTGAACTGCATGAACACGTTGTTCCAGATTTCGATGTAACGGTCACCGTCCTCTTCAGGCGAACCGGGTGGGCCGCCCCAGATATCGGCGCCGTGATCGTAGAAAATCTCGGTGCAAGGGCCGCACGGGCCAGTATCGCCCATGGTCCAGAAGTTGTCGGAAGCGTAGGGCGCGCCCTTGTTGTCACCGATGCGCACCATGCGCTCGGCCGGCACCCCGACCTCTTTGGTCCAGATGTCGTAAGCCTCATCGTCGCTGGCGTAAACCGTGACCCAGAGCTTTTCCTTCGGCAGGTTCAGCCACTTGTCGGAGGTCAGGAAGGTCCAGGCGAACGTGATCGCGTCACGCTTGAAGTAGTCGCCGAAGCTGAAGTTGCCCAGCATTTCGAAGAAGGTGTGGTGACGAGCGGTATAACCGACGTTTTCCAGGTCGTTGTGCTTGCCGCCGGCGCGGACGCACTTCTGGCTGCTCACAGCGCGGGTATAAGCGCGCTTTTCCTGGCCCAGGAAGCAATCCTTGAATTGGTTCATCCCCGCGTTGGTGAACAGCAGGGTGGGGTCGTTGCCTGGGATCAAGGAGCTGGAGGCTACACGGGTGTGGCCTTGCTCTTCGAAGAAGCGGAGGAAGGCTTCACGGATTTCTGCGCTTTTCATTAGGTTCTTCCACGGAGACTGCGGCCAAAGGCCTGTGCGCAACGTCAACAGACGAAACGACGGCAAAGGGCCGCATTATATCGGCGTTAATCACTTGGTACAGCGTGTTTGTACGATACAAACAGTCAATTGGACGGAGAACACTGTCAGTTACGGGAAAACTCGGCAAAAGTGCGCACCACTTGTTCGATTTGCCCGGAACTGACATCCAAATGGGTCACCAGACGCAGCCGTGACGCGGCACTGAGGCTGATACCTCGCTCGGCGGCGAACGCCTTGAGGGCTTCGGCCCTATCCCCCATCTGCACATACACCATATTGGTCTGCACCGGCTCGACACTGAAGCCCGCCTGGCTCAGCCCCTGGGCCAGCAGCTGCGCATTGGCATGGTCATCCGCCAGACGTTGCACCTGATGCTCCAGGGCATACAGCCCCGCTGCCGCCAACCCACCGGCCTGGCGCATGCCACCACCGACCATCTTACGCAGGCGCCGCGCCTTGCCGATCAGTTCACGGGAGCCGCACAACACCGAGCCCACTGGCGCACCGAGCCCCTTGGACAGGCACACCGATACCGAATCGAAGTGTTCGGTGATCACCCGGGCATCCACCCCTAGCTTCACCGCCGCGTTATACAAGCGCGCACCATCCAAATGCAGGGCCAGCCCCCGCTCACGGGTAAAGGCCCGGGCCTGGGCGAGGTAAGCCAAGGGCAGCACCTTGCCCTGCATGGTGTTTTCCAGGGCCAGCAAGCGCGTGCGGGCAAAATGAAAGTCATCGGGCTTGATCGCGGCCGCCACCTGATCCAGGTCCAGGGAACCGTCGGCCTGGAGCTCCAGCGGCTGAGGCTGGATCGATCCCAGCACCGCGGCACCACCTCCTTCATATTTATAGGTGTGGGCCTGCTGGCCGACGATGTACTCATCGCCTCGCTCGCAGTGGGCCATCAAGGCCAGCAGATTGCTCATGGTGCCGGAAGGTACAAACAGGGCCGCGGCAAATCCCAGGCGTTGTGCCAGTTCCGCCTCCAACTGATTGACCGTCGGGTCTTCGCCGTAGACATCGTCTCCGGTACGGGCGCAAGCCATGGCCTCGAGCATGCCGGGAGTCGGCTGGGTCACGGTGTCACTACGAAGATCGATCACGCTCATCACATCTGGCTCCAACTACGAGGGACCGCAAGGTCCGCGCTGAACAGGGGGAATTCCCTTTCGAAACGAATTACTGCGGCCCCACGGCCGATTAATCAAGCAGCAACTGTAGAAAACCTTGTGCTACAGGGTGAAAAATCTGATGAACATTATCCAAAAGGCACAATGCTTCCCCGCCAAATCTGTGTTAAAAACTCACCGCCCGCGAAAAACTCGCGGGCAATCGTTCTCAGGGCGGGGTGTAATTCCCCACCGGCGGTAATTGCGCGCAATGTGCATAGCCCGCGAGCGCTTGGCGATGCCCGTGGCAAGTCCACAGGTGACGACAAGGTCAGCAGACCCGGTGTGATTCCGGGGCCGACGGTCATAGTCCGGATGAAGAGAGAACGGGATTGGCGCCAAAGGGCCGCTGCCGGGCAGCTCGTGGGAAATCCACGGCCGTTCTGCGCGCACCCTTAAATCCCATTCGATTCATATACGCCCTGTTTTTCATACAAACAGGAGTCAGAACAGATGCAACCCACCGCAATCGATAGCAAAAGCAAACACCACCCCAACGAGCGCGTCGCCTTTATCCAGGCCTGCTGGCACAAGGAAATCGTCGATCAGAGCCGCCAGGGGTTCGTCGCGGAAATGCTCGCCCAGGGTTATCAGGAAAGCGATATCGACTTCTTCGAAGTCGGCGGCGCCTTCGAGATTCCTCTGCACGCCAAACTGCTGGCCAAGTCCGGTCGCTACACCGGGATCGTCGCTGCGGGGCTGGTGGTGGACGGCGGCATCTACCGCCATGAGTTCGTCGCCCAATCGGTGATCAGCGGCCTGATGCAGGTGCAGTTGGAAACCGAAGTGCCGGTATTCTCCGTGGTGCTGACCCCGCATCACTTCCACGCAGGCGAAGAGCATCAGAAGTTCTTCTTCGAGCACTTCGTGCACAAGGGCCAGGAAGCGGCAAAGACCTGCGCCGATACCCTGCAGAAAGTTCGCGCCCTGCGCCGTAACGAGCAGCGTGCGGTTGCCGTTTAAGCGATAAAAGCATCGCCGGTCACGCCGGCTCCTACAGGATCGTGTAGGAGCCGGCGTGCCGGCGAACCTCAGGCCAGGCCGTCAGCCGATGCCGGCACAATCAGAATCCCCGCACGCAGGCCGTTCTTGACCTTGGGGTTTGGAAAAATGATCCGCGCGCCCTCTTCCTCGATGACCCAACGGGTCTGGGCGATATCCTCGGCCAGCAGGTAACCCACTTCCAACTCGGAAAAGTTCTCGACGTCCGCCGGCAAATGCAGGTGGAAGCTGTCGCTGTGCTTGATGATTTCCCGCGCCACGCTGAACAGTTTCAAGCCATCGAGGGTGTCCTGTTCGGGCTCTGGCTCGGTGCCTTCGATGATGTGCTTGAGGCGGGTTTCCAGGCGCTCGACATTAACCCCCTGGTTCTGCCCGAACGGCCGTGCCTTGCCCAACTCCAGGGTGAAGGACTCGGCACCCAGCTGATCGTAGGTGTAGGCGCTGAAGACAATGGAAGGCTTGTTCTGCAGCAGCACCGCCTCCATGCCCGCCGCCCGCAGGCGCGCCAGTTCACGGCGCGAATGCTGGCGCCCATCCTTCCACGGATAGAGGGCAAACTGTTCGATCTTCGAGCCACGGATCGCCGTGTGCAGATCGTAGTGCAGGCGTTCGCGCCCCGGCAGGTTGAAGAAGCTCGCCGCCAGACGTTCCAGCTCGCAAGCCCGCAGGGCTTCGAAACCACTGCTCAATTCATGCCGGCCGTTGAACAGCCGGTTGACGTCCTGCTCGACGAATCGCTCGCCACGGCGCATGGCCTCGGGGTTGCCGAACAGGAACAGAATGCGTGCCCTGGGCTTCAAGTCGCCCCGGGCAATGTCATGCAACAAACGGTCGAGCAGCTCGATGGGGGCTGTCTCGTTGCCGTGGATACCGGCGGACAGCAACAGGTCCAGACCGTTATCCCGAGCTTCGGGCGGCCGTACTTCCAGGGCGCCCTCGCTCAGCCAGCGCATGCGCACGCCGTCGACAGTCAGTTGAGTCTTCTCTGCCGGCTCGCGGCCGGCGAGGGTCAGTTCAAGCAGTTTGCCGAGGGCGAGCATAAAGCGGCTTCCTTAGTGAGCGTGACCGCAGTCAGGGCCATGCACGTGATCATCTTCACCAGCGTCGGCCGGTTCCATTTCCAGTTGCAGGCTGACCAGGTTGGTTGCCAGCGGACGCAGCAACAGGCTGGCGTATTCGGCATCGCCCTCTTCCACGTCCACGCCGATCAGCAATTGGCCACGGCCGTCCTGCTGGATCCACACTTCCTTGCCCTGCCACAGCACCGCGAAGCGGGTGCAGGAGGTTTGCAGTTGGGTGCCGTCGGTGTCTTCAAGGATCAGTTGCAGGGTATCGCTCATGGGGGTCGTTCTCATCTGGGGTGAAGCGG
Source organism: Pseudomonas sp. B21-059 (assembly GCF_026016285.1). Taxonomy (NCBI): domain Bacteria; kingdom Pseudomonadati; phylum Pseudomonadota; class Gammaproteobacteria; order Pseudomonadales; family Pseudomonadaceae; genus Pseudomonas; species Pseudomonas sp. B21-059. The sequence goes on from NZ_CP087201.1 coordinate 5,065,603, forward strand.
CGCGCCCGGGATCGCCGGGCGCGGGCTTTCAATTGATCTGGAAGGGATAAACCGCGCCCAGTTTAAGGATTTGCGTCAGTTCATCCAGTGCCGTCCGGCATTCAAGCAACAGCTGCGGGTCCGCCAGATCACTTTCACTGAGGCGGTCGCGGTAGTGCTTGCCGACCCATTGGGTCAGGGTGTCGTACAACGGCGCGGTCATGATAACCCCAGGATTGACTGCCGCCAGCTCGGTTTCATTCAGAGCCACTCGCAGACGCAGACAAGCCGGGCCACCGCCGTTCTGCATGCTCTGCTTGAGATCGAAAACCTTCACTTCGCGGATCAGGCCACCCGAGCTGGTAAGGCTTTGCAGATACTGCCAGACCCGCTCGTTGCTGCGGCATTCTTCCGGCACGATCAGCAGCATCGAACCATCGGCACGGGACAGCAGTTGGCTGTTGAACAGGTAGGAGCGCACGGCATCTTCCACTGTCACCTGCGAGCGCGGCACACAAATCGACTGGAAGTTGCCGCCGCGCTTGCCCAGTTTGCCCTGCAGTTCGGCGAGCATCTTCTCGGTCTCGAGGAAGGCGTCCTCGTGATAGAACAGCACCTCGCCATTGCCCACGGCGATCACGTCGTTGTGGAACACGCCCTGGTCGATCACCGAGGGATTCTGCTGGGCATAGACCACACCCTCCTCGCTCAGGCCATGCAGACGCGCCACGGCTTGCGAGGCTTCCAGAGTCTGACGCGCCGGGTACTTCTGCGGCGCCGGGTAGCGGTTGTCGAACGCGCTGCGACCGAAAACGAAGAACTCGACACCGGCCTGGCCGTAATCACGGCAGAAGCGGGTGTGGTTGGCCGCGCCTTCATCACCGAACTGCGCCACCGCCGGCAACGCGGCGTGATGGGCAAAGTGTTTCTGGTCGGCGAACATCGCCCCCAGCACGCGGCTGGTGGTCGGGTGCTCGATGCTGCGGTGGTATTTGCAGTTCAAGTTGGCGGCGGTGAAATGCACGCGGCCATCGGCAGTGTCGGCACTCGGGCTGACGGTGGCGGCGTTGGCCACCCACATGCTCGATGCCGAGCAACTGGCGACCAGCAAGGGCATCGCCTGCTGGGCGGCTTGCTGGATGACTTGTGCATCAGTCCCGGCAAAACCCAGTTTGCGCAAGGCCGCAACATCAGGCCGCTCCTGCGGGGCGAGCACGCCTTGCTGGAAGCCCATTTCCATCAGCGCTTTCATTTTCGCCAGGCCCTGCAGCGCCGCTTCCTTGGGATTGGAGCCCTGCTGGCTGTTGCTCTGGGAGGCGACGTTGCCGTAGGACAAACCGCCGTAGTTATGGGTCGGCCCCACTAGACCGTCAAAATTGACTTCATAGGATTTCATCAGCGAGGCTCCACGAATCTGTTTGTTATAGGCATCGGTATCTACACAGGGCGCGCGTTTCGCGCTCGTTCGCCGACTAGCCGGCTCCTACACAGATCTGTAGGAGCCGGCTTGCCGGCGAAAAGGCCCCGCAAGTCAGGACAAGCGCACACCCGGCGTCAACGCGCTCGGCAGCACCAGGCTCGGGGTTTCCAGGGAAGCCACCGGATACGCGCAGTAATCCGCCGCGTAATAGGCACTGGCCCGATGGTTGCCCGAAGCCCCAACACCACCAAACGGCGCGCTGCTGGCGGCACCGGTCAACTGTTTGTTCCAGTTGACGATCCCGGCACGGCTCTGCAGCCAGAACTGCTGGTAACGCTCGGCAGAGTCCGACAACAGACCGGCAGCCAGGCCGTACTGAGTGTTGTTGGCCTCGGCAATGGCCCCATCGAAATCAGCGTAGCGGATCACTTGCAGCAAAGGCCCGAACAGCTCTTCATCGGGACGCTCAGCCACTGCCGTCACATCCAGAATGCCTGGGGTCAGCAAAGCGGCCTGAGCCTGGGGCTGGGTCATTTCCAGCAAGGCCACGGCGCCATTGGCCAACAGTTGCTGCTGCGCATCCATCAGCGCGCGAGCGGCGCCCAAGGAAATCACCGAACCCATGAACGGCGCCGGCTGCTGGTCATACGCACCGACATCAATGCTTGCGCTGACCGCCACCAGGCGCGCCAGCAACGCATCACCCCAGGCGCCTTGTGGCACCAGCAGGCGGCGGGCGCAAGTGCAGCGCTGGCCGGCTGAAATGAAGGCCGATTGGATGATGGTGTACACCGCCGCATCCAGATCAGCGACCTGATCCACCACCAGCGGGTTGTTGCCGCCCATTTCCAGCGCCAGGATCTTGTCCGGACGCCCGGCAAATTGCTGGTGCAGATGATTGCCGGTGCGGCTGGAACCGGTGAAGAACAAACCATCGATACCCGGATTGGCGGCCAGGGCGATACCGGTTTCCCGGGCGCCTTGCAGCAGGTTGAGGACGCCTGCCGGCAAGCCGGCTTCGATCCAGCACTGCACCGTCAGCTCGGCGACTTTCGGCGTCAGCTCGCTGGGTTTGAACAGCACGCTGTTGCCCGCCAGCAGCGCGGGAACGATGTGCCCGTTAGGCAAGTGCCCAGGGAAATTGTAAGGGCCGAACACCGCCACCACGCCGTGGGGCTTGTGTCGCAGCACAGCGGTGGCGTCGCCCAAGGGGCCGCTCTTCTCGCCGGTGCGCTCGCGGTAGCTCTGCACCGAGATGGCGATCTTGTTGACCATGCTGGTGACTTCGGTGGCGGCTTCCCACAGCGGCTTGCCGGTTTCCTCACCGATGCAGCGGGCCAGTTCATCGGCCCGCGCCTTGAGGCTGGCGGCAAAGGCCTCGAGCACGCCGATGCGCTTTTCCAGAGAGCGCTTGGCCCAGGCCGGAAACGCCTGGCGGGCGGCCTGCACAGCGCTTTCCACTTGCGCGGCCGTGGCGCCGTTACCGGACCAGATAACCGCCTGGGTCACCGGATTGACCGAGGTGAAGGCTTCGCCCTGGCCGGCCAGCCATTGGCCAGCGATGTACAGCGTGCTCATTATTTCGACTCCCGAGAAGCAGACAGCGGAACCGCGCGGACCTGGTCGCCGGCGTTGAGTTGCAGGCGCTTGGCGGTCAGAGGATCAACCACCAGGGTGCCCGCGGCGAAGCGTGCAGGCGCCGCGGTGATGCGGCAGTCCTCGCGCTTGCGGTTGTGGATCAGGAACGGCGTGGCGTCGTCGCCTGGGGTGCCGATGGCCAGCACCAATGCCTGGCTGTCACGTACCGCGCGGATCTTGCTGGTCTCGCACTCCACCGCCGGGCCGGCGTCGAAGATGTCGACATAGCCCTGGTAGCTGAAACCTTCACTCTTGAGCATGGCCAGGGCCGGCTCGGTGTCGGTGTGGACCTTGCCGATCACGTTGCGTGCATCCTCGGACAGGAAGCAGGTGTACAGCGGAAACTTGGGCATCAGCTCGGCGATGAACGCCTTGTTGCCAACCCCGGTCAGGTAATCCGCCTGGCTGAACTCCATCTTGAAGAAGTGCCGGCCCAGGCTCTCCCAGAATGGCGAACGACCATTCTCATCGGACATGCCGCGCATCTCGGCAATGATCTTGTTGCCGAACAATTGCGGGAATTCAGCGATGAACAGCATCCGCGCCTTGGCCAGCATGCGGCCATTGAGGCCGGTGCGGTAATCGGCATGCAGGAACAGCGAGCACAGCTCGGAGTTGCCGGTCAGGTCATTGGCCAGGAACAGCGTGGGGATCTCGCGGTAGATGTTCAACTCTTGGGAGGCGCTGACCGTCAGGCCGACCCGGAAGTTGTACCAGGGCTCGCGCAAGCCGACGGCGCCAGCGATGGCGGAAATCCCCACCACCCGGCCGTTGTCGTCTTCCAGTACGAACAGGTAGTCCGCATCGCCACGCTCGGCTTCGCCGCGAAAGGTCTTTTCCGCCCAGCCAACCCTGTGAGTCAGGCGCTCTTCGTTGGCCGGCAAGGTGGTGAGGCCGGTGCCGGTGCTGCGGGCCAGGTCGATCAGCGCGGGTAAATCGCTGCTGCGTACGGGACGAACGATCATGCTATCTCCTCAGACGCAGGCCGCTGATGGCCTGCGCGAAACTCGCTGCTTTCCAGGCATGCTTTCCAGGTAATGGAAGCAGGCTTTAAACCGCCACCAGACGCACGCTGGCACCTTCGCCGACGCCCAGGGCTTCGGCGGCTTGCAGATCCAGGGTCACTGGTTTGCCCGGGGCGTAATCCAGCTCCAGCAACACGGCGCGGTAATCCTGCAACTGACCGTTGGACACCAGGTACTGACGACCACCGCCCTTGAGCGCCTCGCCAATCTTCACTGGCACCACGCGGCTCTGGGCAATGGAGCGGATACCCGAAACCCGTGCATGCAAGGTCGGGCCGCCATCGAAAATGTCGATGTAGTGATCGGTTTCAAAACCTTCGCGCATCAGGATGTCAAAGGTGATCTGCGCCCGCGGATGCACCTGGCCCATGGCTTCCTGGGCGGCGTCCGGCAGCAGCGGCACGTAGATCGGGTAATGAGGCATCAACTCGGCAAGGAAGGTCCGGCTCTTCAGGCCGCACAGGCGCTCGGCCTCAGCGTAGTTGAGGTCGAAGAAATTACGCCCGATGGCGTCCCAGAACGGCGAATCACCGTGCTCATCGCTGTAGCCGACGATCTCGGTCACCACCGAATCGGCGAAACGCTCCGGGTGGCTGGCAACGAACAGCAGGCGGCCCCGGGAGTTGAGCTCCGACCAGGGCGATCCCACCAGTTCCGGCACCACATAGAAACTGGTCAACAGACTGTTGCCGGTCAGGTCGTGGCACTGGGACAGGACGTGGATCTTGTTATGGATCTTCAGCTCGCGGGACGCATGGACGAAGGTTTCATTACGGAAGCTGTAGAACGGCTCGGAATAACCGGCGGACGCGACGATGGCCGAACACCCCACCAGCTTGCCGCTGTCGGTGTCTTCCAGGACGAAAAAGTAGCTTTCCTCACCGTTGAAGCTCACTTCAGCAGCGAACGAAGCCTCGCTTGCAGCGATCTTGTCGCTCAAGCGGTCCACATCATCCGGCAAGGAGGTGACACCAATCGGGCTGTCTGCAGCCAGACGCTGTACCTCGCCCAGATCAGCCATTTGCGCGGGGCGCATCACCAGCATGGTGTCACTCCTTACTCTAAAACAGGTCGGAAACCGTCCGACTCAGGGAAAAAAATGCCGGGACAGCCCGGCACAGGAATTAGGCTCGACGCCGGCCACTAAAGCCGACGCCGAGAAGTACTGCTACCTGGATCAGGCTTGAGTCAGTTTCGCCACGGCGCGCTCGAAGCGGTCCAGGCCGGCGTCGATATCGGCATCCTCGATCACCAGGCTCGGGGCAAAGCGCACCACGTCGGGACCTGCTTGCAGAATCATCAGGCCTTCTTTCTCGGCGGCGTTGAACACGTCCTTGGCCTTGCCTTTCCAGGCTTCGCTGAGCACGCAACCGAGCAACAGGCCCAGGCCGCGGACTTCAGTGAACAGGCCGTACTTCTCGCCGATCTGCAGCAGACGGGTCTTGAAGCGATCGTGCTTGGCCTTCACGCCATTGAGCACCTCGGGGGTGTTGATCACATCGATCACCGCCTCGGCCACGGCACACGCCAGCGGGTTGCCGCCGTAGGTGGTGCCGTGGGTGCCAACCACCAGGTGCTTGGCCAGCGCTTCGGTGGTCAGCATCGCCGCGATCGGGAAACCGCCGCCCAGGCTCTTGGCGCTGGTGAGGATGTCCGGAGTCACGCCGTAATACTGGTAGGCAAACAGCTCACCGCTGCGGCCCATGCCGGTTTGTACTTCGTCGAACACCAACAGCGCGTTGTGCTGATCGCACAGCTCGCGAGCGCCCTGCAGATAGGCCAGTTCGGCCGGCAGCACGCCGCCTTCGCCCTGGATCGGCTCCAGCACCACGGCGCAGGTCTTGTCGGAAACCGCGGCCTTCAGAGCAGCCAGGTCGTTGTACGGCACATGGGTGATGCCGGTGATTTTCGGACCGAAGCCATCGGAATACTTCGACTGGCCACCGACGTTCACAGTGAACAGGGTGCGCCCGTGGAAGCTGTTCAGCGCGGCGATGATTTCGTACTTCTCGGCACCGAAACGATCGTGAGCCACGCGACGGGCCAGCTTGAAGGCGGCCTCGTTGGCTTCTGCACCGGAGTTACAGAAGAACGCGCGCTCAGCGAAGGTGGCGTCGATCAGCTTGTGGGCCAGACGCAGGGCCGGCTCGTTGGTGAACACGTTGGACACATGCCACAGTTTACTGGCCTGCTCGGTCAGAGCCCCCACCAGCGCCGGATGGGCGTGGCCCAGTACGTTGACCGCGATGCCGCCGGCGAAGTCGATCAGCTCCCGTCCCGACTGATCCCAGACTCGAGACCCCGCGCCGCGCACAGGAATGAAAGCCGCAGGTGCGTAGTTGGGAACCATCACCTGGTCGAAATCGGCGCGTTGCACCGGAGCTTGCTCAACGGACATCGGAGTCTCCTGAAGAGGAACACCCGCCTGAAACTGGCGAGCGATGGAGGGATTGTAAGGACAGTTTTGTGCCCGGCCTTGTCGCCAAGCGACAACTTCTTATAGCGCCAACCCAGGTTTTACGCGGGTTTATGGCAATGCGACAAATAGCGTCGCAAAGGCGCAGTTTAAACTGCGCAAGGCTCTAGCGGCAGATTCGCCGGGCAATTTGCCCAAGGTAATTACCCAGGTAGTTATCCAGGTTGCTATTCAGATAGTTACGTGGCGAGCGGACCCAAATCTCGAAAAGGTTATCGGCATTGCGACAACAAGGTGTCGAGCTGGATGTTGCGCGGTGAGCGGGTTGCCCGTGGGATTGGCCGGCAAGCCGACGCCTAACGGACGAGGTCAGCCGCGCTCGGCGGGTACGGAGGAGAGTTCGAACGGGCTGCTGCTGCGCCGTTGATTGCGATCTTCACGGGGAGTGGCGCCAAAGAAATTGCGGTAGGCACTGGAGAAGTGCGGACCGGAGGAGAAGCCGCAGGACAGGCCGATCTGAATGATCGACTTGCTGGTCTGCATCAGCATCTGTCGGGCCTTGTTCAGGCGCAGCTCCAGGTAATACTGGCTGGGCACCCGATTCAGGTATTGCTTGAAGATCCGCTCCAACTGACGTCGGGACACACAGACATGCTGGGCAATCTCGTCGGTGGTCAGCGGTTCTTCGATATTGGCCTCCATCAGCAGCACGGCCTGAGTCAGCTTCGGATGGCTGGAGCCCAGACGGTTCTGCAGCGGAATCCGCTGACGCTCGCCGCCCTCGCGGATGCGCTCCACCACCAGTTCTTCCGACACCGCACCGGCCAGCTCGGCACCGTGATCACGCGCCAGCACCGCCAGCAACAGATCCAGCACCGACATGCCGCCACAGGCCGTCAGGCGATCACGATCCCAATCGAACAGATGACTGGTGGCAATGACCTTGGGGAAGCGTTCGGCAAAATCGTCCTGCCAGCGCCAGTGCACCGCCGCCCGATAACCATCGAGCAGACCCAGTTGGGCCAGTGGGTAAACCCCGGCGGACAACCCCCCGATCACACAGCCGGCACGCACCAGCTGCTTGAGGGCGCTACTGAGGGTCGAACTCATCGGTGCCGGCGGCTCATCGGCCAGCAGGAACAACTTCTGACAACCTTCAAGCTTGCCCGCCCAAGGCTCCCCCGGCAGTTGCCAGGCGCCTTCGACTGGCGCTTCGGCCTGCAGGAATGCCAGCTCATAGACCACGTCCGGGTGCACCCGCTGGGCAACACGCAAGGCCTCCTCGGCCAGCGCCAGCGTCAAGGCTTTAGTGCTGGGCCAAATCAGGAAACCAATTCGATGGGCAGTCATGGCGGGCAATCCGAAACGAAAACAGTGTTAGAAGCCAAGGGCGGCAGCACCAAGTTAGACCATCTGGCGCGCGGTGCGCAGCATGACCTAATTTGGTGCATAACGGCAGCTATTACTTGAGGCTGCCAGAGAGGAATTGTTGCAAACGTTCTGATTGCGGGTTCACCAGCACTTCCCGCGGGTTGCCGCTTTCTTCCACCACGCCTTTGTGCAGGAACACCAACTGGTTGGAGACTTCACGGGCAAAGCCCATCTCGTGAGTCACCACCACCATGGTCCGACCTTCCTGGGCCAGGGCCTGCATAACCTTCAACACGTCACCCACCAGCTCAGGGTCCAGGGCCGAGGTCGGCTCGTCGAACAGCATGACTTCCGGCTCCATGGCCAGAGCCCGGGCGATAGCCACGCGCTGCTGCTCACCACCGGACATGTGCCCCGGGTAGGCATCCTTGCGGTGCGCCACACCCACCTTGGCCAGGTAATGCTCGGCCTTCTCGCGAGCCTCGGCCTTGGACACACCCAGCACATGCACCGGTGCTTCCATGATGTTTTCAATGGCGGTCATGTGCGACCACAGGTTGAAGTGCTGGAACACCATCGACAGGCGCGAACGCATGCGCTGCAACTGCTTGGGATCGGCGGCCTTCAAGGCGCCGTCCTTGTTGGCCACCAGCTTCAACTCTTCGTTGTTCAGCAGGATCTTGCCGGCATGGGGCTGCTCCAGCAGGTTGATGCAGCGCAAAAAGGTACTTTTGCCCGAGCCACTGGAGCCGATGATGCTGATCACATCGCCAGCTGCGGCCTTCAGGGACACACCCTTGAGCACTTCGTGACTGCCATAGCGCTTATGCAGGTCTTGGACTTCAAGTTTGTACATGCGGTCGGTTCTCACAAAAACAGTCAGTCGTTGAGCAAGCGCCCGTGACGCAGCGCTTCGCGCCCCGCCACCTTGGCCAGCCAGAAACCGGGTTGGGCATAACGCAGCCGCTCAACGGCGAACAACACGCCGCTGGTGCCAGCACACACCGTACTGACCCGATCGGATAGGGGATCAATCACTTCAAAAATCGGTTCGCCCACTTCTACCCAGCTACCGGCCGGACGCAGAAAGCTCACCACGCCGGGGTGCGGCGCATACAGCAATTCGGTGCCTTCAAACGGCATGGCTTCACAGGCTTCACGCCCGGGCGCCGGCCACTCACCGGCAATCAGCCCCTGCTCGGCGAGAAACGCCAGGATGCCAGCGGCATGCGCCTCGGCCTGAGGACGCCCGGTGTCGGCCTGACCGCCCAGTTCCAGAGTGGTGGCCAGGCAGGCCAGGGGGATCTGCGCCTCGGGAAACTGTTGCGACAGACGCAACCAGGGCAGCGAGCAGGCTTCATCGAACGAACTGCCACCGGAATCTTCCGCCAGCAACCCGACCTTCACATCCAGGTGCGCCGCCAGGGAGCGCCACTGCGGCCAATGCTGCGGCAAGGCGTACATATGCAGCGCCGCCTCGGTATCGCAATGCAGGTCCAGCACCACATCCGCCGTGCAGGCATGACTCAGGAGCACCCGCTGCATGCCCTGCAGCTGACTTGCAGCCGGTGGCAACTCGGACAGCACCTCGCTCATGGCCTGACGGATCAAGCGCACATTGGCGCGAGAATCATCCCCCAGGCGCCCTTCCAGGCGCTGGACCACAGGCCCGCTCAACTCGACGAAGTCGCGGTTGAAGTTCTTGCCGCTGCCGGCCTCGAAACGCCCCTGGTGATTGCCTTGCAGCAACTGCCCCAACCCCAGCGGATTGGCCACGGGCACCAGTTCGATAACACCGTTGAGGGCACCCTCGGCTTCCAGTTCGGCCAGGCGCTTTTTCAGCTCCCAGGCGGTGCGCATGCCGGGCAACTCGTCGGCATGCAGACTGGCCTGGATATAGGCCTTGCGCTCGCCACTGCCGAAACGGAACACCGAGATGCTGCGTTCGCTACCCAGGTGGCTCCAGGGCAATGGATGATCGATACGCTGCATATCAGTGCTTCCGCGGTGCCAGGTAGCGCAGCCAGCGGCCTTCGGCCAGCTTGAACAGGCGCACCAGGATGAACGTCAGGCACAGATAGAACACACCCGCAGTGATATAGGCCTCGAACGGCAGGTAGTACTGCGCGTTGACCGTGCGCGCCGCGCCGGTGATGTCGATCAGGGTCACGATGGAGGCCAGACTGGTGGTCTGCAGCATCATGATCACTTCGTTGCTGTACTGCGGCAGAGCCCGGCGCAGGGCCGATGGCAGGAGAATGCGGCGATACATCTTGTAGCGCGACATGCCCATGGCCTTGGCCGCCTCGATCTCACCGTTAGGCGTGGCCTTGAGGCTGCCGGCGATGATTTCTGCGGTGTAGGCGCTGGTGTTGACGGCAAAGGCCAGGCAGGCACAGAAGGTCGCGCTGGACAGCCAGGGCCAGAGGAAACTCTCACGCACCGCTTCAAACTGGGCCAGGCCGTAGTAGATCAGGAACAACTGCACCAGCATCGGCGTGCCACGGATTACATAGGTGTAGAGCCAGGCGCTCATGTTCACCAATGGCTGCTTGGACACCCGCATCAGCCCCAGGGGCAAGGCCACCAGCAAACCGAAGAACAGCGACAGTGCCAACAGCTTCAGAGTGGTCAGCAAGCCGCTGAAGTACAGCGGCAAGGCGTCATAGATGACGTTGTAGTCGAAGATCATAGATCAGCCGCCCTTACGCCTACCGAGTAGCGCTTCTCAAGGTGACGCAATGCCAGCAACGAAACACTGGTGATCACCAGGTACATGGCCGCCACTGCGAGGAAGAAGGTGAAAGGCTCGCGAGTGGCGTCTGCCGCCTGCTTGGCCTTGAACATCATGTCTTGCAGGCCCACCACCGAAATCAGCGCGGTAGCCTTGGTCAGCACCAGCCAGTTGTTGGTGAAGCCGGGAATCGCCAGGCGAATCATCTGCGGCACCATCACCCGGAAGAACACCTGGAAGCTGCTCATGCCGTAAGCCATGCCCGCTTCGGCCTGCCCCTTGGGAATCGCCATGAAGGCGCCACGGAAGGTTTCCGACAGGTAGGCACCGAAGATGAAACCCAGGGTACCGATACCGGCGGCCAGCGGATTGAGGTCGATGTAATCGTCGTAGCCCAGCAGTGGCGCCACACGGTTCAGCAGGTCCTGGCCGCCGTAGAAGATCAGCAGGATCAGCACCAGATCGGGAATGCCACGGATCACCGTGGAATACAGATCGCCGAGCCAGGCCAGCCAGCGCACCGGCGAGAGGCGCAACGCGACCCCGACCAGACCCAGAACAATGGCCAGGGCCATGGACGACAAGGCGAGCTGAAGCGTCAGCCAAGCGCCATCGAGGATGACAGCCCCGTAGCCTTTCAACATGATTCAGGTCCTCGAAAATTGGGATGAAAAAATGGCGCAAACTTCAGAGATTCTGCTGCTTGCGCCATCTCGGACTGACTGTTTCGACGGTCTTACTTGCCGTAAATGTCGAAGTCGAAGTACTTGTCCTGGATTTGCTTGTACTTGCCATTCTCACGAATGGCAGCGATGGCGGCGTTGATCTTGTCCAGATCGGCCTTGTCACCCTTGCGTACAGCGATCCCTACGCCATCGCCGAAGTATTTGACGTCAGTGAAAGCCGGACCGACGAAGGCGAAGCCTTTGCCGGCGTCGGTTTTCAGGAAGCCGTCATTCAACAGCGTAGCGTCCGCCACGGTGCCGTCGAGGCGACCGGCCGCCACATCCAGGTAGATTTCGTTCTGCGAGCCGTAAGGCTTGATCTGTGCACCCAGCGGCGCCAGGACTTCACGAGCGAAACGCTCGTGGATCGAGCCACGCTGTACGCCGATATTCTTGCCTTTGAGCTCAGCCAGGCCATCGCTGACCTGGGTACCGGCCTTCATCACCAGACGGGCCGGAGTGTTGTAGTACTTGTTAGTGAAGTCCACGGACTTCTTGCGATCGTCAGTGATCGACATGGACGAGAGGATGGCGTCGATCTTGCGCACTTTCAGCGCCGGGATCAGGCCATCGAACTCTTGCTCGACCCATACGCACTTGACCTTCATTTCTTCGCACAGGGCATTGCCGATGTCGTAGTCGAAACCGACGATGCTGCCATCCGGCGCCTTGGAGGCAAACGGAGGGTAAGCCGCTTCGATACCAATTTTCAGCGGCTTTTCATCGGCGAAAGTCGGCAAGGACAGCACGGACAGTGCCAGGGCGCCAAGAAGCACGAGTTTCTTCATCTTAGAACTCCATCGGTAAAGGGCGAAAACGGCAGAGTGAGCGACAGCCCAATATGCGAATGGGTGAAACCTGAATTGCCGCGCTGCGTCCTGGGAACTCCGCAGAGGACTCACACACAGGCAGCGACGAGCGAGTGACCGGCATTCTAACGACAGGCTGGAAGCCGATATTTCCTCAATGCGACAACAAATTACAGAAGCATTGAGAATGCCGGGGCAGCACATTGACAGCTCTTCAAATCTATGCAAGAGCAAAAGACAGTAAACCGATCTATGTTGCAAATTGCGGGCCTATTATTCGCAAAGCCTTCTATTCCGGCAAGCGCAGCGTGATGACTTATTTTTTATAAGGGTATAAAAGGCCCCGGAATAGGGCCGGGCGTTTCCCATTGCCCCGAAAGTGAGCGCGGGGTTACATCTTCGGCAACGTCGGTAACATTCGTATGCGCTCGCCGGAAATATCCGATATTTATTCGCCCCTCTTCGCTGACAAGCCAGCCCCCTGCAACAACCACGCAGGCCCGCAGCAATCAGCTTGCCGGCGCATCATGCGGCCACAAAAAAGCCCCGCCCGGCACAAGGCCGGGCGGGGCTGGATGACTCGGAACCCGCCTCAGGCGACGTTCATGGTCTTGTGGGTATCAATCAGATGCTGCACCACACTTGGGTCGGCCAAGGTGGAGATATCGCCCAGACCGTCGTACTCCGCCGTGGCAATCTTGCGCAGGATTCGCCGCATGATCTTCCCGGAACGCGTTTTCGGCAGGCCCGGCGCCCATTGGATGACATCCGGCGAGGCGATCGGACCGATCTCCTTGCGCACCCAATTCTTCAGCTCCAGACGCAGGGCTTCGCTCGGTTCTTCGCCGCCATTGAGGGTCACATAGACATAGATGCCCTGGCCCTTGATGTCGTGAGGCACGCCCACCACCGCCGCTTCGGCAACTTTAGGGTGAGCGACCATGGCACTTTCGATCTCGGCGGTCCCCATGCGGTGCCCGGACACGTTGAGTACATCGTCCACGCGACCGGTGATCCAGTAGTAGCCGTCTTCATCGCGACGAGCGCCGTCACCAGTGAAGTACATGCCGCGGAAGGTCTTGAAGTAGGTATCGACGAAACGATCATGATCGCGGTACAGGGTCCGCGCCTGGCCCGGCCAGGAGTCGAGGATCACCAGATTGCCCTCGGCCGCGCCTTCGATGATGTTGCCCAGGTTGTCTACCAGGGCCGGGACCACGCCGAAGAACGGACGTGCTGCAGAACCCGGCTTCAGGGCATGCGCCCCCGGCAGCGGGCTCATCAGGGTGGCGCCGGTTTCGGTCTGCCACCAGGTGTCGACGATCGGGCAACGGGATTGGCCGACGTTCTTGTAGTACCAATCCCAGGCTTCCGGGTTGATCGGCTCGCCCACCGACCCCAGCAGGCGCAGGCTGCTGCCGTCGGCGCCTTCACAGGCGGCGGTACCCGAAGCCATCATGGCGCGGATCGCGGTCGGAGCGGTGTAGAGGATGTTGACCTTGTGCTTGTCGACGATCTTCGCCACCCGGGTCACGTCCGGGTAGTTGGGCACACCTTCGAACAGCACAGTGGTGGCGCCGTTGGCCAAGGGGCCATAGACAATATAGGTGTGGCCGGTGACCCAGCCGACGTCGGCGGTGCACCAGTAGACTTCGCCCGGACGGTAGTCGAACACCCGCTCATGGGTCAGCGACGCATAGAGCAAGTAACCGCCAGTGGTGTGTTGCACGCCCTTGGGTTTGCCGGTGGAGCCGGAGGTGTAAAGGATGAACAGCGCTTCTTCGGCACCCATCTCTTTCGGTGCACAGACGCTGCCGGCCACTTTCATCAGGTCTTCGTACCAGATGTCGCGGTGCTGGTTCCACTTGATGTCGCCACCGGTGCGCTTGCACACGATGACTTTCTGGATGCTGCTGGTTTCCGGATTGGTCAGGGCGTCGTCGACATTGGCCTTGAGCGGCACCTTCTTGCCCGCCCGGATGCCTTCGTCGGCAGTGATCACCACTTTCGAACGGCAGTCGATAATGCGACCGGCCAGCGCCTCAGGCGAGAAGCCACCGAACACCACCGAATGGATCGCGCCGATACGGGTACAGGCCAGCATGGCCACCACCGCTTCGGGGATCATCGGCATATAGATAGTCACCACGTCACCGCGGTGCACGTCCTGGCCGCGCAGGGCGTTGGCGAACTTGCAGACTTCTTCATGCAGTTCGCGGTAGGTGATGTTGCGGCTTTCGGAAGGATCGTCGCCTTCCCAGATGATCGCGATCTGATCGCCACGTTCGGCGAGATGGCGATCCAGACAGTTGTAGGAGACGTTCAAGGTGCCATCGGCGAACCACTTGATATCCACGTGGTGGTCGTCGAAGGAGGTCTGCTTCACCGTGGTAAAAGGCTTGATCCAGTCGAGACGCTTGGCCTGTTCGCGCCAGAAACCGTCCGGGTTCACGACCGACTGCTGGTACATGGCCTTGTAGGTCGCCTCGTCAGTCAGCGTATTGGCCAAAACCTCGGGACGAACGGGATACAGAGAAGCCGCACTCATCTTTCTTACCTCGGTGACATAGTTGTTTTTGTATGACCCCGTTGTAGCCGGGGGGCGCCTATAGAACCATTCGACGATGGTAGTAACAACCCCCTGCGAAATACCCTGATATTTGCCGCAACCCTTCAAGAACGCTGCTTACAGCGATATTCACCGCGGATAAAAATGTTCAAACAGACCTGCAGACAGGCCTTTTCCGGGGATTGTTACAAAAACTGTCAAAGGTGTTTATCAAAAGTACGCCTATATGGCCGCCGGCCCCGGGCCTAAAATCCGTCTCGCCAAACAGGCAATCTGATTAACCAAGTTGCAGCCCCCACGAAGGCAGTTAATCAAACTTCTACTCAAGTTCCACACGCAGCCCCACAAAGGCTGCGTGACCCCACACGACCTTAGAAAGGTAAAACGCAAATGAAAGCTTTATTAGTTCTGGCCCTCAGCAGTCTGTGCGTTACCGCGATGGCTGATGAGATCCCGACTGATGTCGCCCAGCAGCAAGTACCGGTAGAGGAATACACTTACTCCACTGACCTGGATATCGCCAAAGTTATCTCCATGAGCGAAGTTCCAGAAGTATGCGAAGTTGTACCAGCGCGCATGGAATATGAAGACTCCCACGGTCAGCGGCATATTCTTCAATACCGCGTAATGGGCAACGGTTGTTCTAACGGTTAATAGCCAAGTTCATTGCATAGACCTTGATGACTGCCGGCCGCAAGAAATCCCTCTTGCGGCAAAGATGCCCGACAACGACCCGCACAAGGGTAGTGAAAGGCTTCACCTTGACGACGTGCGAGTACGGCAATCGCACGCACTTTTCCTGCTGTGGTTGAGGGCCTGCTCATGGCACTGCCAACGACCTTTTGAGCCTCTCGGCTGACGACTTCGGCGAGGGCAATCCCGCCGACCTTGAAGACCTCTGCCAGGAGATTTTCAGCGACAAAACCGGACGATTCGAGTTGTGTTCAAAACCTGAAAAAGGCTTGCAAAAACACAACATCTAGTAAAATTGGCTATTTTTTGGCCACTCGAGGATATTTTTTTCGAGCCTGAAAAAAAATCTTCAACGGCCAAAGCCTTGTAAACCCGCGCTTTGCTCTCAGTCCCCCTCCTTCTTGGGCCCGCCTGCGCCCATCGGTCGCCCCACGGCCCTGAAAATATCCTTATAATGCGTCCTCAAAACGGGCCCGCAACATTCCCTTACCGGATGAAAACGACCTGCTGAATCCCGCGCCGGAGCCGAGACCCTCAGTTCCGCCCGACAGCAGCTTCAAGGCACCCGAACACGTATTTCTGTTTATTGCCTGCGTTCACTGCTGCAACAAACGATTTCCAATGATTTAACGCGGCCAGTAGCGCCGTGTGAAAAGCCAACCCTTTTGTTTTCACACGGGCATCTGGCCCTCAAGCAGGAGACGACACGTCATGCTGAGCTGGGACGAATTCGACAAAGAAGAAGGCGAAGTTGCAGTCAAAGGCGCCAACGCCGGGCACGCTACCGAAGCCAACATGGACCGCCTCGACAGCGCCGGTGGTGCCGCCGCTCTTGAAGCACGCGCCGTGACTGCCAGCGACTCCGCTGCCGTGGCCCGCGCCAAGGCGTCCCTGGACCAGCTCGATATCGCCGAAGGCCTGGCTGAACTGGAAGGCTCTTCCGCTCGTGTCGCCGTTGACGAAAAGCGCATGATCAACTGCCGCGCCGACCTCAACCAGTTGGTACCGTTCAAGTACGACTGGGCCTGGCAGAAGTACCTCGACGGCTGCGCCAACCACTGGATGCCGCAAGAGGTCAACATGACCGCCGACATCGCCCTGTGGAAAAACCCGGAAGGCCTGACCGACGACGAGCGTCGCATCGTCATGCGCAACCTGGGCTTCTTCTCCACCGCCGACTCCCTGGTTGCCAACAACCTGGTATTGGCCGTGTACCGCCTGATCACCAACCCGGAATGCCGCCAGTACATCCTGCGCCAGGCGTTCGAAGAGGCGATCCACACCCACGCCTATCAGTACTGCATCGAATCGTTGGCCATGGATGAAGGCGAGATCTTCAACATGTACCACGAGATTCCATCGGTCGCGAAGAAAGCTGCCTGGGGCCTGAAGTACACCCGTTCGATCTCCGATCCGAAATTCGAAACCGGCACCGTCGACACCGACAAGGAATTGCTGCGCAACCTGATCGCCTACTACTGCGTTCTGGAAGGCATCTTCTTCTATTGCGGCTTCACCCAGATCCTGTCCATGGGCCGTCGCAACAAGATGACCGGTGTCGCCGAGCAGTTCCAATACATCCTGCGCGACGAATCCATGCACCTGAACTTCGGCATCGACGTGATCAACCAGATCAAGATCGAAAACCCGCACCTGTGGGATGCCGAGATGAAGGAAGAAGCCACCCAGATGATTCTCCAGGGCACTCAACTGGAAATCGAATACGCTCGCGATACCATGCCGCGCGGCGTACTGGGCATGAACGCGGCGATGATGGAGGACTACCTCAAGTTCATCGCCAACCGTCGCCTGTCGCAGATCGGTTTGAAGGAAGAGTACCCAGGTACCACCAACCCGTTCCCATGGATGAGCGAGATCATGGACTTGAAGAAAGAGAAGAACTTCTTCGAGACCCGCGTGATCGAGTATCAGACTGGCGGTGCATTGAGCTGGGATTGATTCCCGGATCGATGAAACAAACAAGAAGCCCTGACTTGGTCAGGGCTTTTTTATTGGCCGCGCAAATCCGCACCTGCTTCATCTACAAGGCCCGGCTCATTAAAGTGCGTGCAGGCTTCAAGACCTGCCGTTATAAAGTTCCCTCCTCCGCTTAAGGATCAAAGCGCTCATGAAATTCGATACCGCCTACTGCATCAGCCTCGACGAAAAGTTGTCGATCTATGACGTGCGGGATCTGAACTTCGATGAAACCCTGGTCTTCGACTCGACCAAGGAAAGCTTCCAGTGCCCCAACGATGACTGTCGCGCAGCGTTCGATGCCGCCAATCAACTGGGCACCTTCAATGCCAAGAACGTCAATTACATCCGCACTCCGCATTTCAAGAACCTGCCCAGCACTCTTCATATAGAAGGCTGCCCTTACGGGATCAGCAAAAGCCCCGGCAGCATCGAAGGGGCTGCAGTCGAGGATGATCGCGAGGAACACTTCCCTTCGGAGCTGCTGCTGACCCGCCGCGAATACCTGCGGCGACCGGCCAACCCGACAGCAGCGCCGCAGACACCTGGAAATAACCCGCCAGTGACGCCCGCCAGCTTGCAAGCGCCCCACGCCGGGCGCGATACAACCCCGGACAAGACCAGCGTCTTCGCTCACCCGGTGGAATGCTTCGTGTCGAACATCGACGACAAGGAACTGCTCAAGCGCATGCCGTTGAAGATTGGCGAACACACTGCGTCCTACGCCTCGTTCTTCAAGAAGATCGAGTACCTGCTGGATAACAAGGGGCTGATCTACTGGGGCAAGATCAAGGAAATCAAGGACTACACCCAGAGCTTTCGCATCGACTTCGAGCACAAGGTCTGGTTCAAGGAAGAGGGAGAAGCCAAGAAGAAGCCTTATTCAGTCAACGTCTACCTGAGCAAGAAACTGGTCGACAACTACCGCAAGCGCAAAGCCTTCCTTGAAGAGATAAAGAACGCCATCGACAGCCAGCGTGAGTTGTACTGCTTCTTCTATGGCGTCACCCCGACACTCAAGCAGGTGCCGAGCAAGAAAAACCCCGAAGCGACCTTCGGGGTGTTCAGCGCCAATATCGAGAACCTGGACCATTTCGTGATCCGCGAGGCACCAGGCCTGGAAGCAAAATAGCCCCTACGGTTTCACCGCTTGGGCAACTCCAGGGCCACGGCCCCTGGATGCTTCCTGACCACCGCCCCTGCCAGCCGTCGGCTGTGCATTGGATCAATCCGTTGAACATGGAAGCTCCCTTGTATGAAAAAGCCGAAAACACGGTCAGCCAAGCCAGAGCCAGCATTCAGCAGCGGGCAATTATGGATCTGCGGACAAGGACAATCGAGCCACCAAGCGTGACGCTCCTAGCCCTTCACACACATGCTGAACAGCACCAGCAACAACAGACCGATATACACCCTTGCATGTACACGGTCGGGAATTCTGCCAATCCAGGCAGTGGCCAGGCGGATGCCCAGCAACGAGCCGAGGGTCAGTACCGAGAACGCCAGCAGGTCGACATAACCGACAAACCAGGGGCCGAGATCGAACGAGCTGAAACCGGCCAGGGCCATGTAGGTGACCGTTCCCGCTAACGCCACAGGCACGCTCAGAGGATTGGCCATTGCGGTGGCCTGGGTCATGGACAGACCGCAACGGCGCAATAGGGGCACCGTCATGACACTGCCGCCTACGCCGAGAAAGGTGGCGACAACACCTATTCCTACACCGCCAAAGAGCGTTTCGCGGGCTCCAAGAAGACGCGCCTCCTGCCCTTGGGACGGTTCAAGAAAACCACGTCGCAGCAGGCAGTCAGCAACGGTGATTCCCAGGTAGGCGATAAAGGCATAGCGAAGCACTTCGCCACTGACCCACATGGCCGCTGCCGCACCCAAGATAGCCCCCAGCCCTATATAGCCCCCCAGCGGCCACAGGTAGTGGCGAACAAGATTGCCCGCCTGATGGTGTCGACGGCTAGCGGCCAGGGCATTGACGATCATCACGCAAGTAGAGGTAGCCACCGCGACATGCATCGCCGACTGCCCTGCCGCCGAGTCCGCCCCCTGGCTGCCCAGCAGCATCCAGTACAGCAGCGGCACCACCACAAATCCGCCGCCAAAGCCGAACAGCACGGCGCTGATACCCGTCATGCAACCAAAAAGTGCCAGCAGTAGATAGAACATCGGACCACGCTCGTCTTTGCACAAGAGCTGGACGATAGAGCTTCAGCGCTTGGCCGACTTCAGCAAGTCAGCCAATAATATTTGCGTTTACGCCAAACACGGAACGACTCGGCATGCGCAATATCTCCATCGATCAACTGGATCAGACACCGCGTGCGGTACTGGCCATCGGCACCGACTACGCCGACGGCCAACGCCTGCCTCGTCACCGTCATCGGCGGGCACAACTGCTGTATGGCGCTACCGGAGTCATGCAGGTGGGCACCGATCAGGGCAACTGGGTAGTGCCACCGCAACATGCGGTGTGGATTCCACCCGGGGTGGAACATGAGGTGCTGATGCTCGGGGTCAGTACCCGCAGCCTGTATATCGAACCTGCCGCGGCGCCCCTGGATAACAGCGGCTGTCGAGTCGTCAGCGTCTCACCGCTGTTGCGCCAACTGCTCCTGGAGGCCGTAGAGATTCCCCTGCAATACGATCAGGGCGGGCGTGACGGATTGCTGGTCGACCTGCTGCTGCATGAACTGCGACGCAGCACGGCGCTGCCGCTGCATATCCCTCTGCCGGCTGATGGCCCGCTACTGGAGTTGTGCCAGGCCTTTCTCGGGCATCCCGATATTCACCAATCCCCGGAGCACTGGGCGGATCGGTTGCACGTCAGCCTGCGCACGTTTAATCGCGTCTTCCGTCAGCAAACGGGTATGAGCTTCATTCAATGGCGACAACGAGCCTGCGTGATCCTGGCACTGGCGCGGTTGGCAGCCGCGGAGTCCGTGACACGCATCGCCCTGGATTTCGGCTATGACAGCCCCGGGGCATTCTCCACCATGTTCCGCCGGGTGCTGGGGCGGTCCCCCAGTACCTACCTGAACAGGACGGACCCGAGCCCGGGAAAAACCTTGTGACCAAAGGCGCGGGCAGAGAGCAAAAATCAGTTTGATCCGGGAATTAAACAACTGTACAAATAACCAGTACCAAGCCAACTTCCAGCCTAACCTCCCGGAGAAAACCATGGCCTCTCTAGCGATGAAAATCACCCTGGAACGTATCGCCCTTTATCAATTCACTCCGCAGCACTGTGCCCAGGCCCGGGACATGCTGGATTGGGACATGGATCAACTGTCCCGTGAATCCGCAGTCTCGGTGCAAGCTATCCAGCGCTTCGAAGCCGGCTACGAGGTGCGTGACGTGACCCGCCTGGCACTGGCGTTCTGCCTTGAAGCTCAAGGGTTGGTGTTCTTTCCCGGCTTCGCTCCGGGCCGCGGCATGAATATCAAGGGCGCGACTCCCAACCCCATGGAACGCCCTGACTACGCAATGATCGAGTGATCCAGTGCCTTGAGCAGTTGCCCGCACAAGTCCGGCACTGAAAGCCGGGTCGAATCCAGGCGAACGAGCGGACAGTCGAGGGTTTTGATCCAGCTTTCATGCCGCCGCAGACTGCGGGTTCCGTGGCCACCCTCGTCGTAGCCGGCGGCCCAGGCGAGAAAAGTCTGGGTCGCGACGTAGCGTTCGCCCCCCTCGAAAATCTGCTCGCCGTAGCGCTGGAATTCACGGGCACGCAAGCGCTGCAAGCGAACCTCAGGGTCCAATTGCACGAAGACCGCCAGAGTGAAACTGGGGATCAGCACATCTCCCCAACCACAGAGGGAGCCGGACAGGACCCAGTCCGGCTCCGTCAACACCTGGGTTTGCAACATATGGATACGTGCGTCACGGGGACGCCGGCAACTAAAAGGCTTGGCGCCGGGTTGCCAGAAAAAATCATCGGAATCGAAGTGTTTGCAGCACAAACGCTCGGCCAGGGCCCGACCCAAAGTTGTAGTCCCGGAACCGGATGCACCGAAGATATGAATTCTGTAGGCCATGACACTGCTCCCTCAGAGCGGACATCCAACAAGTTTCACAGCCTCGGCCTGTCTTTGCCCGACCTGCCACACATGGATCAGGACAGGATTACGCAGACTCGACAGCCGCCTGTTCCGAGGCGCCTTCCACCTCCAGCCACCAGGCTCCGCCCCGCTGAGGTTGTGCGAGGTTGAAGGCTTCACCCATCTGCGGCGTAGTGATAGTGATGCTGCGCTCCCAAGCCAGGGCCAGGATACGGTCGAAGGGCTCATGCCAGGCATGCATCGCCAGGTCAAAGGTGCCGTTATGGATCGGCAGCAACCAGCGACCTTGCAGGTCGATGTGAGCTTGCAGGGTTTGCTCCGGCTGCATGTGTACATGGGGCCATTCGACGTTGTAGGCACCGGTTTCCATCAGCGTCAGGTCAAAGGGCCCGTATTGCTGGCCAATGCGCTTGAAGCCGTCGAAGTAACCGGTATCGCCGCTGAAGAAGATCCGCGTCGCTGCGTCGATCATCACCCAGGACGCCCACAAGGTGTGATTGCCATCGAACAACCCGCGACCGGAAAAGTGCTGCGACGGCGTAGCGATAAAGCGGATGCCCTCGACTTCGCAGCCCTGCCACCAATCCAGCTGCCGGACCTTGGCCGCTGGTACCCCCCATTTGATCAGGGTGTCTCCCACTCCCAGCGGGGTGAGAAAGTGCCGGGTCTTGCCTGCCAGGGCCAGTACTGTCTGGTGGTCCAGGTGATCGTAATGGTCATGGGAGAGGATCACCGCCTCGATCTCGGGCAGCGCCTCCAGACTGATGGGGGGCTGGTGAAAACGCTTCGGACCAGCCCATTGCACCGGGGATGCACGTTCGGCAAACACCGGGTCAGTGATCCAGAACTTGTCGCGCATCTTCAACAGCACCGTGGAGTGCCCAAGACGAAACACACTGTGATTGGGAGCCGCCAGCAGTTGCTCACGGGTCAGCGGCTGGACGGGTATGGCACCGGCCGGACGGGTATTGCGCGGTTTGTGGAACAGCATGTTCCAGAAAATCTGCAGGGTTTTACCGAAACCGGCGCGACGTACCGGAGCATGGTTACGAAAGGCGCCCTGCTCCTGGCGGGAAGTTTCCTGGCGGGGTGTGCGTGTGACGCTGGACGAAACAGTGGCCATGATTGAAATGACTCCATTGGAACGCGGCAGGTTCCGACGTTGTTCTGCGGGACGATCTACTGGCCAAGGCACGCAAGCATCAGCCGCCAATCATCGTTTTCAAGAAAAGCTACACTACACAGTGTAGTTTCTGCATTGCAACAGAATTAAGACGAAGTAGACTGCCGACTGATTTCTACGCCGACCCTGACCGAACCCGACTTATGACAGCTCCGAAGCGCCTCACCGACCTTAAACGCGACGCCATCATCCAGGCGGCGATCAGCGAATTCCGCGCCAGCGGTTTCGAGATCACCAGCATGGACAAGATTGCCGCGACAGCCGGGGTTTCCAAGCGCACGGTATACAACCACTTCCCCAGCAAGGAGGAGTTGTTCGCCGAAATTCTGCATAAGCTCTGGAACAGCACCAGCGCCCAATCGGAAGTCAGCTACCGCAGCGACCAGCCATTGCGCGAGCAGTTGCAAAACGTTCTGCGCGCCAAGCTGCAACTGCTAGCCGACAACAACTTCCTCGACCTGGCCCGAGTCGCCATCGCCGCAACCATTCACTCCCCCGAGCGGGCACAGAACATGGTGGAACGACTCGGCGAACGGGAAGAAGGCCTGACCCTGTGGATCCGCGGGGCCCTGGCTGATGGCCGCCTCAAGCCCCTGGACCCGGAGTTCGCCGCGCAACAGATGCACGGGCTGCTCAAGAGTTTTGCCTTCTGGCCGCAGATCACCATGGGCCAGCCGCCCCTGACAGCAGACATGCAGACCCGGGTCATCGAATCGGCACTGGATATGTTCCTGGCCCACTACCAAGCATGAGCCAGCTTGCGCTCCCGTCGTGCAACGTTCCCGGCCACTGTTAAATGGCTTCGAAGGACACTGATTATTCCCACTGGAATAAATGACAATATTCACCAGACTGATCCGATAAACGGCCAAGCCGCAAAAAACACCACAAAGTGTTTCAGTACAGAATCCGGTGCACGAATTTATGGAAAACCAACGCGGCAAGGGGCTGTCATTTGCCCGGCGCATCTATTGGCCAAGGATCATCGGCCTGAGTATCGGCGGCATCAGTGTCCTGGCTGCAATTTACCCCCTGGCCCCGCCTGACTGGGTATGGGCCCTGCTGCTGTTCAATGGCCTGATCTGGCCCCATCTGGCGTATCAGCTCTCGACCCGTTCTGGTTTTCCCTACCGGGCAGAACGCCGCAACCTGTTGTATGACTCGCTGCTGGGGGGATTCTGGGCGGCAACCATGCAATTCAATCCACTGCCGGCAGTCACCATCCTCTCGATGATGTGCATGAACAATGTCGCCGCAGGTGGCTTGCGCCTGTTCATTCGTGGCGGCCTGGCCCAATGTGCAGGGATACTGCTGTCCTGGGCGCTGTTCGGGGCCGCCTTCAGTACCCAGATCAGCCCGCTGCAAATCTATGCCTGCCTGCCCATGCTGACCCTCTACCCCCTCGCAGTGGGCATGGTCTGCTATCGACTGGCGATCAAACTGTCCGAACACAAGCGTGCCCTCAGCGCCCTGAGCCGCACCGACAGCCTCACTGGCCTGCTCAACCACGGCTCGTGGAAAGACCTGTTGCACATCAAGTTCCACAAGTGCCAGCAACAGCAGATGGAAGCCAGCATCGCCCTGATCGACATCGACCACTTCAAAGCGATCAACGACACCTACGGACATATTGTCGGCGATACGGTGCTGCGCCATTTGAGCAATGAACTGCGGCGCAACCTGCGCCATGACGATCTCGCCGGCCGCTACGGTGGCGACGAGTTCTGCGTGATCCTGCCACGCATGAGCCGGCAACAGGCCCTGGATGTAATGGAGCGCCTGCGCCAGGTGTTCAACCAGTACCAGCATCCAGAGGTACAGGAGCTGAAAGTCAGCCTGAGTATCGGTCTGGCGGCTTTCGACTCAAGTTTCCCCGACCCTGCCAGCTGGCTCGATGCGGCGGACAAGGCCCTGTATCTGGCCAAGAACAACGGGCGCAACCGCACCGCCAGCAATGACAGCGAAGCCCATTTCTCGCACGCGCAAATGGCATAAAAACCGTTAAAACTTATACAAAAATGAAGTAAAAAATACTTTTGTATAAGTTTATTTGGATTTTTCTTCGTGGTTGACATCATAATGCCGCCACTTTGCAGCAACGGATAACGCCTTCGGCACCGCTGCCAGCAAAGTCATCCAACCCAACTAAATCGATTCGCAGCCGTTACGTCTCCTCTTGATGCGGCCAGCGACGTTCGCCCGAAATGTCGCCCGCTTCACCGCTGCGAAATTATCTGTCAGTCATGGAACGCTGACATTGAGCAGATAATGCCGATCGCCGGGGAGCTTTCGGCATACCGGCGCACTCCATAGGGATCGACGCGACGTTTCTCCCACAGAGCACCTGCCAACATGCTATTCAACCGTCACAACAAGACCATCGATTCCCTGAACCAGACCATCGTCGAACAATCCCGTCTGCTGGAGGCCATCGACCGCTCCATGGCGGTGATCGAGTTTGACCTCCAGGGCACGGTGCTCCGAGCCAACGACAATTTCCTGAAGACCCTGGGCTATCGGCAAGACCAGGTGATCGGCCAGTCTCACCGACTGTTCTGCCTCCCGGAATACGCTCGCAGCGCCGATTACCAGCAATTGTGGACCCGCCTGAAAAACGGCCAGTTCGAGTCCGGCACCTTTGAACGGGTCGGCGCCACCGGCCAGAGCCTGTGGCTGGAGGCCAGCTACAACCCGATCCGCGATGCCTCCGGTACGGTGTACAAAGTGGTCAAATACGCCCTTGACGTCACCGCCAGGGTGCAAGAGGAAGTCGAGGCCCGGAACAAACTGGAGGCCATCGACCGGGCCATGGCGGTCATCGAGTTCAACCTGGACGGCAGCATCATCGGTGCCAACGCCAACTTCCTCAGCCGCATGGGCTACAGCCTGGCCCAGATCCAGGGCAAGCATCACCGGATGTTCTGCAAACCCGAGCTGGTCAACAGCAGCGCCTACCAGGACTTCTGGAATCGCCTGAACAGGGGGGAGTTCTTCAACGGCCGCTTCGAGCGGGTCGACAAGCACGGGCGCACGCTGTGGCTGGAAGCCAACTACAACCCGGTCTATGACGCCAGCGGACGCCTGTGCAAGGTGGTGAAGTACGCCGCCGACGTGACTCAGCAGGTGGAGAAGCACGAGCAGGATGCCCAGAGTGCGAGCCAGGCTTATCACATCTCGGTGCAGACCCGGAAAGTCGCCGAACAAGGAACAGAAGTGATCCAGCAGGCGGCCAGCGAAATGCGCCAGATCGCCCATAACATCGAGGACTCTTCCTCGCTGATTGCCCACCTCGGCGAACGTTCCGAGCAGATCACCGCCATCGTCAACACCATTCGCGCGATTGCCGATCAGACCAACCTGCTAGCCCTCAACGCGGCCATCGAAGCCGCCCGTGCCGGGGAGCAGGGACGAGGTTTTGCCGTGGTGGCCGACGAAGTCCGGCAACTGGCGGCGCGCACCAGCGGCTCGACGGCGGAAATCTCCAGCATGATCGACATGATCCAGAACGAAACGCAGCAAGCGATCAAGAGCATGGACGGCACTCGTGAACGAGCCGCCAAGGGCGTGCAACTGGCGGATCAGGCCGGGACGGTGATCCTGCAGATTCGCGATGGCGCCAGCGACGCGGTACAAGCCGTCAGCATGTTCGCCAACGAACGCAACGTGCTCTGAGGGTGGTTTTCCCGGCGTCGATAACGACGTCGGGCCTGGCCTTGGGGACTATAGTGGCCTGACGTCCCAACGCTTGGCGGAGGCCATCATGAGTTCCAGTGACACCCCGGAAAAAACCACCCCAATCGTCGACCACCTGCGCTTTCACCGCGCCCACGCCCACCTGGCACCGACCTTTGGCAACGACGCCTTTGCCTTGAAAGCCGAAGCCTTTGCCCGGTTCTTTGGTACCCCGACCTTTCTCGGTGCACAGACCCTGATCGTAGTGATCTGGATTGCCCTCAACCTCACTGGCGTGACCCAGTTCGACGTCTACCCCTTCATCCTTCTGAACCTGGCTTTCAGCCTGCAGGCAGCCTACGCCGCACCGCTGATCCTCCTGGCCCAAACCCGCCAGGCCGCGCGGGACAAGGCCCAATCGGACGCCGACGCCCAACACCGCGAAGCCCTGGCCATCGCCAACAGTGAACGCCAGGCCCAGGCCGCACAGACCACCCGCCAGCTGCTGGAGTTGCTGGAGCAGAACACCCGGCTCACGGAGATGACCAAGCAACTGACCGAACGCATCGAGAACCTCACCAGCGAGATGCACGCACACTTTGTGCGCAAGGATCAGCCCCACCCTTGAGCCTTGCTCATGGCCAGCGCAGATGGCGCGCCAGTTCATCGAACAGGGTCACCACCGAACGCAGGGCCCGGCAATCCGGACGGGTCAGCAGCCACAGCGCGGTGTCATGCCCCAGAGGTTCACTCAACGCCTCCAGACCACCAGCGCCCATGAAAAAATCCGGCAAGGCTGCAACGCCGAGGCCGGCCCTTACCAGTTCGCTCACCGCGAGCATGCTGTTGCAGCGGTAGCTGGGCTGCACGCCAGGCCAGCGCTGACGGCGCCAGGCCACGGTGGGATGGTCGGGGAGAAAATCATCCGGGGCGATCCAGGCCACCTTCGACAGGTCGCTGCAATCCACCCGTAGCTTGTACTCCGGGCTCGCGCACAGCCGATACGACACCGCCCCCAGGCGGCGCCCCACCAGATGTTCCGGCGGTGTCGCGGTCAGACGCAGGGCAATGTCCGCATCACGCCGGTTGAGGTTGGCGAAATCATTGGACGTACAGAGTTCGATCACCAGCGCCGGGTAGTTCGGCATGAATTGCGCCAGGGCCGGCAGCAGCAGACCTTGCAACACCGAGTCGGTGCAGGTCAGGCGTACCGTGCCGCTGATCACCTCTCCTCCCTGGGCCACGCCGATCCGCGCGGCCTCCAGGGCCTGCTCCGCCTGTTCGGCCTGCTGTGCCAGAGCCTGGGCCAGGCTGGTGGGCAGATAGCCGGCGCGGCTCTTGTCGAACAGCTGCTGCCCGAGCCCGGCCTCCAGCCGGCGCACGGCACGAAACACCGTGGAAACATCCACCTTGAGCAGGGCCGCGGCGCGAGCCAGGGAGCCGCCACGGACCAGGGCGAGAATCAGTGACAGGTCGGGATAGTCCAGCTGATAGTGCACGGCTGCATTGATCACTTGGGCAAACGCCAATATTGATTGCGTGATCGCCAATCTATAGTGGCTCCAGGCAGTCGACAAGTCAGAGAGGCCACATGCACACAGCCCGATCTAGCGCCACCATCCGCATCGCCCTGGTAGGGGATTACGACCCACAGATCACTGCACACCAGGCCATTCCCCTGGCCCTGGAACGCGCCGCGACCGATAGCGGGGTCAGGGTGGACTACCAGTGGCTGGCCACGCCGGAGCTGATCCACGAGCAACAGCTCAAAGGCTTCGACGGAATCTGGTGCGTGCCTGGCAGTCCCTACCGCCACATCGACGGTGCCCTCTTGGCGATACGCGTCGCCCGGGAACAGCAACGGCCCTTCCTCGGCACCTGCGGCGGCTTTCAGCACGCGGTGCTGGAATATGCCCGCAACGTACTGGGTTGGTCCGACGCCGAGCACGGCGAGATCAATCCCCATGCCCAGCGCGCGGTGCTCACTCCCTTGAGTTGCGCCCTGGTGGAAGCCCGCGACCGAATCCAGCTGCACAGCGGCAGCCGGATCGCCCAGGCCTACGGCACCCAGAGCATCGAGGAAGGTTATCGCTGCCGCTATGGGGTCAATCCGGACTTTGCCGGCCCCTTGCTCAGCGGCGCCCTGCGCCCTGCTGGCCACGACAGTGACGGCGACTTGCGCGCCGTGGAACTGGACGGCCATCCGTTCTTCGTCGCCACACTGTTCCAGCCCGAGCGTGCGGCCCTCCAAGGCCGCACACCGCCCCTGGTCAACGCTCTGCTCAAAGCCTGCCTGGAGGCGCAAGGATGATCGGCCAGACGCCCGCCCCACCCTATTACGCAGTGATCTTCAGTTCCCAGCGCCACCAAACCGATCCCGCCTATGACCAGGCGGCCGAACACATGGTCGAGCTGGCTCGCCAACAACCGGGATTCCTTGGGGTCGAATCGGCCCGGGGCGAGGATGGCTTCGGCATTACCGTGTCCTACTGGAGCTGCGAGGCGGCGATCCTGGCCTGGAAGCAACACGCCGAACACCGCGCCATCCGCGAACGTGGTCGCAACGACTGGTACCACTACTTTCATACCCGGGTGAGCAAGGTGGAGCGGGCCTACAGCTTCGGCATTTGAAGCAAGGCCCTGAACCGCTCCGGATGCGGTTCAGGGCAAGCGCGGATCATCCCTGGGCGGTCGACAGCAGGCTGCGCACCGCCTGGATTTCCGGTAGATCGCTACGACGCATGTAGACCCGCAGCGGTTCGCTGATGTTGATCCGGTCGTCGATGTTCTGATCCAGCAGCAACTGGATCTGCTCGCGCTTGAGGCTCATGGCCTGATCGGACACCGGCGCCCAGACAAATTCATGGGCCGGCACTATGGCGTCATCCGCCACATCCATGCCGAAGGAGTCTTCGCTGAAACGCACGATGTAGCGACCGGTCTTGCGATTGAAGCCGACAAAGCCCTTGAGCTGATCGGCAGCCTGGCAGATGAGTTCGGAGGTGATGCTCATGGTAAACCTCACTGTAAGTCCCATGGGAC
This sequence comes from Pseudomonas sp. B21-059, assembly GCF_026016285.1. Lineage (NCBI taxonomy): Bacteria > Pseudomonadati > Pseudomonadota > Gammaproteobacteria > Pseudomonadales > Pseudomonadaceae > Pseudomonas > Pseudomonas sp. B21-059. The sequence continues at coordinate 5,094,926 of NZ_CP087201.1, forward strand.
GGGTGATCGATGGTCTACACGCGAGGCAAGGAAGGAGCTGTTTTCAGGCTTCCCTCTGATGGGGAAACTGCAGCGCCCAAGAGTACTGCAAAGCACCGGAAAAAACCGCGAAAGATGCGTATGAGAAGGATTTATGTCGCTCTGGAGATAGCACAAGCGTCATTGAGTTGCTAAAAGATATTTCCTTGTACTTGCCTCCACGAAAGGATTTCGAGCATGCCAGCGACCTTCCCCCCTTGTGCCCTGATGTTGGCCCTGATGCTCGGTTGCGGCCTGGCCCAGGCCACTGAACAGCCTGATCCGAATGCACTTGCCGCTCGCCAGGGCATTCCGCACCCGGCAGTGATCGCCCACCGTGGAGCCTCTTTCGATGCCCCCGAGTCCACCGCAGCGTCCTACAGGTTGGCCCGGGACCTGGGTGCCGACTACCTGGAGATGGACCTGCAGCGCAGCAAGGATGGTGTGCTCTTCGCCCTGCACGACAACAACCTGCAACGTACCACCGACGTGGCGCAGAAATTCCCCGAACGCAAGGACAGCCCGGCCAACGCCTTCACCATGGCCGAACTGAAAACCCTCGACGCCGGCAGTTGGTTCAACCAGGCCCATCCGGACCGCGCCCGTCCGGGTTTCGTCGGCCTGAAGATCCTCACCCTGGACGAGATCATCGACATCGCCCTGGGCAATCCACAGCACAAACCCGGGCTCTACATCGAGACCAAGGAGCCCCAGCTGTTCCCCGGCATCGAGCACGATCTCAAGGAAAAACTCCAGGACCGCGGCTGGCTGAGCCCGGCGGGCTCCAAGCTGGCGAAAAGCGAACTGGCCGTGGGCCAGGGCAAAGGCAAGGTCGTGCTGCAGACCTTCGACAAACACAGCCTGGAGCTGCTGCACAAGGCAATGCCCAAGGTGCCGAAAGTCCTGTTGCTGTGGGTGGCTCCCGGCAGCATCGAGCCAGCCTCCGGGCAGACATTCGCCAGCAGCGGCGAGACCGACAAAGCCGCTTTTTATGCCAAACAGCAACCCAAGGACCAGGCCGAGTTCAAGCGCTGGGTCGACTTCGCCAAGACCCAGGGAGCCATCGGCACCGGTCCCTCGGCAGCACTGACGGCTGGCGGCGATCAGAGCTATGCGGATCTGGTGCAACCCTGGATGAATCAGTACACCCACGACCAGGGCCTGCTGGTGCACGTCTACACCGTCGATGAACCGGTGGACTTCAAGAAGGTCATGGCGGCCGGGGTCGATGGCATCTTCACCAACCGCAGCGCCGAGCTGCTCAAGTATTTCAAGCGACCGGCCAGCGCCAGCGTGGCCCAACTGCTGGAGGCCAGCGGTTACTGAATGTCCGCCTCACACTGGAGCGGCGAACTCTGGCTGGGCCATGACTTTGGTCTGATCCATGGGGCGATGGGGCGCACCACGCCCCATGCCCACTACGCCCATCAACTGATCATTGCCCCTGAACAGCCGGTCACCGTGGAACTGGACGGAGTCCGACTCAGTGGCCACTTCCTGCTGATCCAGGCGCTGCGTCGCCACGCCATTATCCAGGCCCCCGACCGGGCCTTCACGGTCTTCGCCGAGCCACTGCGAATCACGGCGCAGGACCTGCAGCTCAGCGTCAGCCGTGTCGAGCCATCACTGCCCGGCCTGGAAGCGGCGCTGCGCAGTTGTCCGCGCCAGCCCATTGCCGACCGTCGCGTGGCACGGGCGCTGCTGGCCCTGGACGCTGCCCTGGAGGGCAAGGTGGCAGCGACGCAACTGGCAGCCCAGGCCCATCTGTCCCTGAGCCAGCTGGAACGGCTGTTCGCCCGTGATGTCGGCCTGCCCGTACGGCGCCTGGTGCTGTGGCGACGGCTGCGCCTGGCCATGGCCCTGTTGCTGGAGGGGCAGGCCATGGCCCTGGCGGCCCATGGCGCCGGGTTTGCCGACACCGCGCACTTCTCCCGCACCTTGAAGGCGCTGTTCGGCGTCACCGCCGGCCAGGCCCTGAAAACCCTCAAGCCCCGTCTGCTGGATTGACCGGGCGCCGCAACGCCTCCGGCACCTTAGGCTCGGCGGCATAGTGTTGGGCCTTGAATGGCTCCAGCAACTGCGGCCAGTAATCCACCGGATAGTCCGGACGGCTTCCGATGCCCAGGTCGCCCTGGCGCATCGCGTAGTCATGTCGATAGAACTCGGTTCCCAACAGCCAGTCCCATACATTGAAGAACAGACCGAAATTCACATCACCGGCACGGCCGTACTTCATATGGTGAAAGCGATGCACCGGCGCCCAGGCAAACACCAGGCGCAGCAATCCCAGACGCATATCGACATTGGAATGCTGCAACAGCAATTGAATGGCAATGGCCAGGGCCAGCAACTGTGCCACCGGCAGCGGAATGCCCAGCACCAACAACGGCAGCAACCCCGCCGTCGCTTCCAGCAGTTGGTGCAGGGGATGCTTGAGCAGACCGTTGAAACCGTACATGCGCAGCACACTGTGGTGCACCGCATGCAGGCGCCAGAGCCAGGCCCAGCGATGGCTGGCGTAATGAGCCAGGGTGATCCCGCAATCGGCGATCACGATCGCCAGCAGCAATTGGCCCCAGAGCGGCCAGTCCCGAGGCCACAGGCCGTCATGGGCCAGCAGCGCCACCAGTCCCGGCAATGCGAGCAGGCCCAGGGCATTCAGGCCCTCATTGACCAGAGCATGCAGACTGTCCCGCAGGCGATCACCCTGGGAGCGATTCCATGCCGGCTCATAAGGCAGGACCCACTCCACCAGGAAAGACACCAGGAGCGCGGCCGCAAACAACACCAGCAACCCGCTCGCAGACGCCTGTGCCGCACTCATCCAGCACACTGCACCACCGATGAATCCACCAAAGAACAAGGGGGCATACAACCACGCAAGCCATCGTTTCATTCACTGAGTCTCCTAGAAGGGAGACACCAGCTTGGGCCCCGCCCCAGCCCCCTGGCTTGAACAAACGGCGCAACCACTGACCTGAATTAAGGGTGAGTTAAGTTGCACTGGCTAACCTGTGTCCATCGAAACCCATCACCCCAAGGAATCAACCCATGACCAAGTTCTCCGCTCTGTTCGCCGCTGCCGCCCTGACCCTGACCGCCGGCCTGGCCCAGGCCGATGTCCGTCCGGACCTGATCCCGGGCCTGCTCAAATCCGGCGCCATCATGGACCTGGAAAAACTCAACCAGGCAGCCCTGGCCCAGCACCCGGGCACCACCGCCGCCAGCATCACCGACACCGAGCTGGAGCAGACCGCTACAGGCGCCTACGTCTACCAGGTGGAACTGCGTGACAGCAAAGGCATCGAGTGGGACGTGGACCTGGACGCCAAGACCGGCAAGGTCCTGAGCAACAAGCAAGACAAGTAAGCCCCCGCACACAGCACAAGGCCGCGCCCCGTTACCGGAGCGCGGCCTTGTGCTTTTGGGCCCGCGTACAGGGTGAGCGGTATCAGGCGCCGAGACGCGCCGTGACTTCGTTCAACTGTCCCGACAGACCATGCAGGTTGCGGCTCGCCGCTTCGGTGCGCTGGACGTTATCGAGGTTGGTACTGGCAATCGAAGTGATCTCGGTCAGGTTGCGCGAGATGTCTTCGGCCACCGATGTCTGCTCCTCGGCGGCGGTGGCGATCTGCCGATTCATGTCGCGGATCGCTTCCACCGCTTCGGTGATGCGCTCCAGCATTGCACCGGCCTCGGTCACCTGCTGCACACTCTGCTCGCTGCGCGACTGACCGCTCTCGATGGCCTGGGCCGCATCCACCGCACCGATCTGCACGCTCTGGATGATCTGATTGATCTCGATGATGGACGCCGCAGTACGCTGGGCCAGGCTGCGCACCTCATCGGCGACCACGGCAAACCCACGCCCCGCCTCACCGGCCCGGGCCGCTTCGATGGCGGCGTTGAGCGCCAGCAGGTTGGTCTGCTCGGCGATCCCCTGGATCACTTCCAGGACCTTGCCGATACGCCCGCTGTCAGCCTCCAGGCGGCGGATCACCGTGGCGGTGTTGGCGATCTCGCCACGCATCTGGGTGATGCTGTGGATCGTGCTCTGCATCACTTGCTCGCCCTGCTGCGCCGACTGGTCGGCATCATCTGCGGCGCGGGCAGCATCGGCAGCGTGGCGCGCCACTTCCTGGGCAGTGGCGGACATCTCGTTCATCGCCGTCGCCACCTGATCGGTGCGGTTGAACTCGTTGGTGCCCTGGGACATGAGGGTAGCAATGGAATTGAGCTCGCCGCTGGAGCTGTCCAGGTCCGCGGCACTGCGCTGCAGGCTGCTGAAGGTCTGGGCCAGGAAGTCACGCAGGGTGTTGGCGGCGGCGGCCAGCCTGCCCAGTTCGTCCTGACGATCGCTGGCCACCCGGTCGGCGAACTGGCCACGGCTGAGCTGGGCGACGTAGTCGATCAACTGGCGGATCGGCTGCACCAGGCTGCGGTTCACCAGCCACAGGCTGAGCAGGCCGATCAGCAAACCGGAAACCAGCATCACCAGGATGCCCAGCCACACCGTACGATCAGCCGCCGAGCTGATGTCCCGGGACTGCTGGTCACTGTGCTTGCGCAGCTCGGTCACCAACTCGCTCATCTGTTCGCTGGTGGCACGGTCCACGCCCTTGACCGCAGCGTCACCGGCACTCGGATCGGCGCCTGCGGCCACATAGGCGTCACGGCCCTTCTGATAGGCCGCCCCCAGCGCACGGTGCTCCTCGGCCAGGCGCTGCACCCGGCTCTTGAAGCCCGAGTCCAGGCCAGGCTTCTGGGCCAACTGGCCGAGGATGTTCTGCACATCCCGCTGACGATCTTCGAACTGCTGCCAGTACTTGTTCAGCTCCTGGGGCTGCTTGCCCCGCAGCAACACGTTCTTCCACTCCTGCACCTGGCTCTTGAACTGCAGGTTGGCCTCGTCGATCAGCTGCGAACTGCGCAGCGGACCTTCGATCAGCTCGCGGTAGCTCTGCACGCCACCGGACAGCAAGTGAAAACACGCCAGGGCGATCAACAACACCGCAAACAGGCTACCGCTCAGCAGGGCAAGAATTTGCGCTCTCAGGGATTTTTGCAAAAACATCGAGAAGATCTCATGGCAGGGATGGAGCAAGCCACTAAAGGCATGCGTAGGTCCGAACTTCCCTGTCAGGAGCATTCGAGGAAAATCGAATGCGCATTGCATGTGAGCGTGATCGGCATCCGCGATCCATTCTTGAGCGCTGCCGACCACTGGTATGGCAACGCGGACTGTGCACTTTGAAACGTCACAAAACTGTCAAAAAGCCTTGCCATGATGAGGCCCAAGTGAACCTGTAAAGCCCGCGCCAGGCACTGTCCCTCCTGCGAGACCCCATGAACCACAGCATCGACCAGAGTCACCGCGATTCCGATCTGTTTGGCCTGCTCTACGGTTTCAACTTTCGGCCCGGCGAACGGGGTCATGAACTGGACTCAGCCAAGGCCCTGCAAGCCCTGCAACAGCCGCACAACGACGACCAATTCCTCTGGTTGCACCTGAACCTGGCCCACGCCGCCTGCGAGCGCTGGATGAAAGCCCACCTGCAATTGCCCGAGGAGTTCTTCGAAGCCCTGCACGAAGGCTCGCGCTCGACTCGCATCGAACACGTGGACTCGGCGCTGCTGGCGGTGGTCAACGATGTGGTATTCAACTTCAGCAGCATGGTGTCCTCGGACATTTCCACCCTGTGGGTCTGCGTGCGCAGCAACCTGATCATCAGCGCCCGCCTGCAGCCCCTGCATTCGGTGGACAAGCTGCGCTCCTCGGTCAAGGCCGGCGAACGCTTTCGCTCGCCCCTGGAACTGCTGGTGCACCTGCTGCGCGACCAGGGCGAAGTGCTGACCCAGATCGTGCGCAAGACCAGCCTCAGCGTCGACCAGATCGAAGACCAGTTGCTGGCGTCCCGAGTCTCCAGCAACCGTGCCGAACTGGGGGCCATGCGCCGGGTACTGGTGCGCCTGCAACGCCTGCTGGCCCTGGAGCCGGGTTCCCTGCTGCGCCTGCTCAATCGGCCGCCGCAATGGCTGCAGAAGGAAGACGTCAAGGAACTGCGCAAGTCCACCGAAGAATTCGCCCTGATCATCAACGACCTCACCGCCCTCGGCGAACGGATCAAACTGCTGCAGGAAGAGATCGCCGCCAACCTCAATGAACAGACCAACCGCACCCTGTTCACCCTGACCGTGGTCACGGTGCTGGCGCTGCCGATCAACATCATCGCCGGCTTCTTCGGCATGAATGTCGGCGGTATTCCCTTTTCCGGCGACCCGGAAGGCTTCTGGATCCTGGTGGCGCTGGTGGCCACCTTCACCGTGATCGCCGGGCGCTGGGCCTTCCGCAAGCGCCAGGACTACTGACCCCACCTTGTAGGGGCCGGCTTGATTTGATCAACGGAACAGCTCAATCACCTAAACCATGACCTGAGGCAGTCTCCCTGTAACATTTGGCAACGATCATGGACACCATTCCTTTCCAGCAACAGGATTGTCCAGCAATGGCCACCCCGTCCCTGACTGCCGCCTCCTCCAGCCTCGATCGCCAACCGCAACTGGATAAAAAACCCGGCCCCTTCACCCTGGTGGTGTTTTTCGCGGTGCTGGCCATGGGCTTGCTGTTCACCGCCTACAGCCTGGTGCACGACATGCACGAACTGGGCACCACGGTCACCACCTGGACGCCCTTCCTGCTGCTGGGCGTGGCCCTGCTGATCGCCCTGGGCTTCGAGTTCGTCAACGGCTTCCACGACACCGCCAACGCCGTGGCCACCGTGATCTACACCCACTCGCTGCCGCCACAGTTCGCGGTGGTCTGGTCCGGTCTGTTCAACTTCCTCGGGGTGCTGCTGTCCAGCGGCGCGGTGGCGTTCGGCATCATCGCCCTGTTGCCGGTGGAGTTGATCCTGCAGGTGGGCTCCTCGGCCGGCTTTGCGATGATCTTTGCCCTGTTGATTGCCGCCATCCTGTGGAACCTCGGCACTTGGTGGCTGGGGTTGCCGGCCTCGTCCTCCCACACCCTGATCGGCTCGATCATCGGCGTCGGTGTGGCCAACGCGCTGATGCACGGCCGTGACGGCACCAGCGGCGTGGACTGGAGCCAAGCCACCAAGGTCGGCTACGCCCTGTTGTTCTCGCCATTGATCGGTTTCGTGTTTGCCGCCCTGCTGCTGTTGGCCCTGCGCCTGTTCGTCAAGAATCGCGCGCTGTACAAGGCGCCCAAGGGCGACGCCCCGCCGCCGTGGTGGATTCGCGGCTTGCTGATCCTGACCTGCACCGGAGTGTCCTTCGCCCACGGCTCCAATGATGGCCAGAAAGGCATGGGCCTGATCATGCTGATCCTGGTGGGCACCCTGCCCATGGCCTATGCCCTGAACCGCACCATGCCCGCCGACCAGTCACTGCAATTTGCCGCAGTGGCCGAAGTCACCCAGCAAGCCCTGGTGAAAAGCGCCCCGCAAGCGGCCCCCGCCGATCCTCGCGCGGTGCTTTCGGACTACATGCGCAGCAAGGAGGCAACGCCTGAACTGATCCCTGCCCTGGCGGCCCTGACCGGTGCCATCGGCGCCGAGGTCAAGGGCTACGGCTCGCTGGCCAAGGTGCCCGCCGAAGCCATGAGCAACGTACGCAACGACATGTACCTGACCAGCGAAACCATCCGCCTGATGGACAAGAACCAAGTGGGTCACTTCGATCAGGACACCCGGGACAAGCTGCAACTGTTCAAACAGCAGATCGACAACGCCACGCGCTTTATCCCGTTGTGGGTGAAGATCGCCGTGGCCATCGCCCTCGGCCTGGGCACCATGGTGGGCTGGAAGCGCATCGTGGTGACCGTCGGCGAGAAGATCGGCAAGACCCACCTGACCTATGCCCAGGGCGCCTCGGCGGAGACCGTGGCCATGCTGACCATCGGCGCGGCGGACATGTTCGGCCTGCCGGTATCCACCACTCACGTCCTGTCTTCGGGGGTGGCCGGGACCATGGTGGCCAATGGCGGCGGGTTGCAGATGCGCACCATCCGCAACCTGGCCATGGCCTGGGTCCTGACCTTGCCGGCGGCGATCCTGCTGTCGGGCAGCCTGTACTGGCTGTTCACCCAACTGTTCTGAGCCGCCGCTGGCCCCGCCCCGTCAGCCGGCGGCGGGCAAGCGGCTGTGCAAACGACTGGCCAGCCCGGCCTGCAAGGCAAACGCCAGGACCCCGGTCAGTGGTGCCGAAAAACTGGCCAAGCCACCCCCCGCCCACATCAGCATCAGGCCCAGGGCCGTGCCGCCGAACCAGGCCGTCAGCCCCACCGGGTTGAAGGCCGCCACGCGCTCAATCGCCGCCACGTCGGTACGCCCCAGCAGAATCTGCGCCAGGGCCACGCCGACCCAGGCCACCACGAAGATCCCCTGATAGGCCAGGGCCTTGAGCAGGTAGGCGAACACATCCGCCAGCATCAGGCCGTAGACAATGATCCCCACGGCCACCGCCCACATCAGGTAGGAACCGCGCAGGCCGAAGCGGCCGAAGAACGCCTGCATGTTCAAGGTCGCCAGGTAGTAGTTGGCGGTGTTGATCCGGGTTTGCGTGGCCCAGACGAACAACAGCCCCCACAGCCCCATCAATTGCAGGATCGCCATCACCACCGAGACTTCGTTGAGTGCACCGTCATGGGGAATGCTGCTCACCAGATAGATCCCTGCCGCACCGTTGAGCAAGAACGTCACTGCGTAGAACGGCATGCCGAAGTTCCAGCGACCGTGATAGCCGGCGTCTTCAGGCTTGCCGAAGCGCGCGTAGTCGAAGGTGAACAGCATCAGGATCCACACCCCCATGTAGGCCACGAAGCAATCCCACCAGCCTGTGCTACTGGGATTGGCCGGGCCAAAATCCAGCCATTGCGGCTGGTAGCCATAACGGCTGATGGACAGGCCCACGGCGAACAACAAGCCCCCCAGGTACACCGGCAACAGCACGCCGTTGAGCTTGTCCAGCCAGTGCTGCACGCTGCCCAGGATCAACGGCACGCTGTACAGCACCACCACCAGCGCCGCCAGCGGGTACAGCAGTTGCGGGTACAGGTGGTTGAGCGCCACGGCGATCACCGAACCCTCGAACACCGCGTAGTAGATGGCCGTGGAGAAGAAGATCAGGGTCGCCAGGCAAGCCCCGGTGCTGCCGAACAACAACCGTGAAAACAGCGCCACCGAGAGCCCGCTGCGCATAGCAAAGCGGCTGAGGACGCTGTTCACCAGGCCATAGCTGAGCACCGACAGGAGCATGCCGATCAAGGCATTGCGGGTGCCGTAGGACAGGGCCAGGGAAGCGCCGACGACGATGTAGAACATCGCGCTGCACACCGCCCACCAGGCCATGGTCAGGGACAGTCGGCCCATGCGTGCATCGCTGGGAAGGGCCACATTGGCCGGGGTCTGCCCGGTTTGATTCGCTTGCGATAAAGCTGCCATGTGCGTGAACTCCAGAACCGATCAAGGGTTGAAGCGCGGGCAGCCGTCACCGCACCGAAGTGCGGCGTTGGCCTACCGTTTGGCATGGCCCGCGCGATGCGGCGGGCAGAATCAGGAAGGAAACAGTTTGCTCAGACAGCTGAGCTTTTTCTTGTAGGAGCGCCGGGCCTCCAGCGCTTCTTCGAGGGTCACCGCGACAAAGCGGGCCTTCTGGTTGGGCTGCATCTGGCCGATCAGGTCAAGGTCGGCGCTGATCACTGTGCCGATCATGGCGTAGCCGCCACCGGACACCGCGTCCCGGTGCAGGACGATGGGTTCCAGCCCCGCCGGCACCTGGATCGAGCCAATCGGGTAGCAACTGTCGACGATGTTCGACGGATCGGAACCGGCGCCGAACGGCTGCTCCCGGGGCTGGAAGCTCAAGGCGCTGCCGCCCTTGAAGCGATAGCCGATGCGGTCAGCTTCCGAACCCACGGTCCAGGGTTCGGCGAAGAAGCTGGCCTTGGCCGCGTCGCTCAAACGTTCGTAGTACAGGCCCGGCACCACCCGCAGGGTGATTTCGCCCCCCAGGGACTGGCGCAACGCCATGGGCAAGCTGGCACCGGGACGGCTCTTGCCACTGGCGACGCCCACCGGCAGCTCATCCCCGGCCGCCAGGCGCCGGCCCTGGAAACCACCCAGGGCGCCCAGGGCGTAGGTCGAACGACTGCCCAGCACCAGCGGCACATCGATGCCGCCGGCTACCGCCAGATAGGCCCGGGCCCCGGCCTTGGGAAAGTCGAAGCGCAGCACTTGCCCGGCCTTGACCGCAAAAGCGGTGTCCAGGTGCATGTCCACACCATCGAGTTTGGGCGTCATGTGCGCGCCGCAAACCGCCACCAGGGCATCGGCGCTGAACTCAAGCTCCGGCCCGAGCAGCGTGCACTCCAGCCCGGCCGCGCCTGCCGGGTTGCCCACCAACTGGTTGGCCGCGCTCAGGGCGTACTGGTCCAAGGCGCCAGACGGCGGAATCCCCAGGTGATAGAAACCTTCGCGACCCAGGTCCTGCACCGATGTGGCCAGGCCCGGTTTGATGACCTTGATCATGCCAGCACCTCCTGCAGCGACTTGGGATAGCCGACCGGGTCGGCGAGAAAGGCATCCAGGGAAAACTCCACCTCGCGGATACGCAGGTCGAAGCGCCCGGCCTCGACTTCGGCCACCGCCTGGTCGTAAGCCTCACGGTCGATGGGCTTGAACTGCACGATGTCCCCCGGACGGAAGAACACCATGTGCGCCTTGAGGTAGGCCAGTTGCTGCTGCGGGTCGTAGATGGGGGCCGGGGTGACGCCGAACATCTGGTAGCCGCCGGCACCGCGCACCGAGTAGATGCAGCCGAAACAGCCTCCATGACCCAGGGTCAGTTTTGGCGTATCGGTGCGTGGTCGCAGGTACTTGGGCACCTGCAACTGCCGTTCACGTTCGACCATCTGGAACATGAACGGCAACCCGGCGACGAAGCCCACCATGGAGACAAACCAGGGCGCACCGCTGTGGGCGGCGATGAACGCCTCGACGTCCGCCAGGCCATTGATCCGCGCCGCGTACTCAAGATCCGTGGCGCTGGGGTCCTGGTGCCGGTCGCGAAAGCGCATCAGGGTTTCGTGGGTCCAGGGATCGTTGTAGAGCACCGGGATCTCGATGATCCGAGTGTGCAGGCTGCGCTCGGCCACCGCCCCGGCCTCGGCCTGCTGCACCGCCTCCAGCAGAACCTGCGGAGCGATGCGATCCGGGTCGAAACGAATCTGGAACGAGGCATTGGCCAGGCACACATCCAGCACCCCATCCAACTCCAGGCGCTCCACGGCACGGGTCACCGCCATGCCCTTGAAGAAGGCTTCCAGGGACATGCTGTCGCTGACTTCGGCGAACAGGTGCTCGTCGGCACCAAAGCTGTAGCGGATCGGCTGGTTCATGCGACACCTCCGGCGCGGCGCTCGGCCAGCCAGGTTTCCAGGGTTCCGGTGTGAAAATCGGCCTGCTGCAACCAGGGTTCGGCCAGCAGTTCACGGTGCAGCGCCAAGGTGCTGGCCATGCCGGTCAAGGTGGTGTGTTCCACGGCTAGCCGCGCCCGGGCCAGGGCCTCGCCACGGTCACGCCCGTGGACGATCAGCTTGGCCAGCAGCGAGTCGTAATAAGGCGGCACAGCATAGCCCGGGTACAAGTGACTATCGACCCGCACCCCCGCCCCTTGCGGCCAGATCAGTTGCTCGACCTTGCCCGGACTGGGGAAGAAATCCCGCGCCGGGTCTTCGGCATTCAGGCGCATCTGCAAGGCCGCGCCATTGAGCTGGATATCGCTCTGGCGCAACCCCAGGGGCTCGCCCCCGGCGATGCGCAACATGGCCTGGACCAGATCGATGCCGGTGATCAATTCACTGATGGGGTGCTCCACCTGAATCCGCGTATTCATCTCGATAAAGAAGAACTCGCCGGTGCTGTCGTCATACAGGTATTCCAGAGTGCCAGCACCTTGGTAACCCAAGGCTTCGGTGAGGCGCACGGCACTGCTGCACAACTGCTCACGCTGCTCGGCACTGAGCACCGGAGACGGCGCTTCTTCGAAGATCTTCTGCCGCCGCCGTTGCAGCGAGCACTCGCGTTCGAACAGGTGCACTGCGTGTTGGCCGTCGCCCAGCACCTGGACTTCGATGTGCCGCGCACGGCCAATGAAACGCTCCAGGTACAGCGCACCATTGCCGAAGGCGGTCTGGGCTTCGCGTTGCGCCCGAGGGAACTCCTCGGCCAGTTGCGCCGCATCCTGAGCCAGGCGAATCCCGCGCCCGCCACCGCCGGCGCTGGCCTTGATCAACAGCGGAAAGCCCACGTTTTCAGCGGCCTTGCGCGCGGCATCCAGGTCGAAGAGCTCACCTGGGGAGCCCGGTACCACCGGCACTCCTGCCGCCTGCGCCGTGCGCCGGGCTTCGGCCTTGTCGCCCATGCGGCGGATGGTTTCGGCGCTGGGACCGACGAAGATCGCCCCGGCCTTGACCACCGCCTCGGCAAAATCGGCATTCTCGGAAAGAAAGCCATAGCCCGGATGTACCGCATTGGCACCGCTGGCCTGCAAGGCACCGAGCAGGGCCTGGACATTCAGGTAGCTCTTGTCAGCCCGCGCCGGGCCGATGATCTGCACTTCATCGGCCATACGTGCAGCCATGGAGTCAGCATCCGCCTCACTGCAGGCGGCAACGGTGGGAATCCCCAAGGCCTTGGCCGCACGGATGATGCGCACGGCGATCTCGCCGCGGTTGGCCACCAGCAACTTCTTGATTGCTTGAGTCATGCCCAGGCCCTCACTGTTCGAGCGTCGCGACGACCTGACCCGGCTCCACCGGATCACCGTCTTCCACCACAAAGGCGCTGACCTGACCCGCGCTCCCGGCGGTCAGTTCGGAAAACTGCTTCATGACTTCGATCAGGCCGATCACGGTATCGGCGCTGACGCTGTCGCCGACCTCGACGAAAGGCGCCGACTCGGGGGTGGCCTTGCGATAGAAAGTGCCCGGCAAGGGGGTGATAACACTGTATTCGGCCATGTCTGTTCCTTTTGGAATAGTTGTAGAAAGGCAGGCAAAAAATCAAAACCAGATGAAACCCGCGTCTGTGCGCGGTGCTTCGTGTCAATGCGCCTCAGCGCGGTGCACGCACCTCGATGCCGGCCTGATCCAGCGCCGTGCGGGTGGCCTCCACCAGATCCAGGGCACCGGGGGTGTCGCTGTGCAGGCAGATGGAATCGAACTCGATGGCCAGGTCCTCGCCTTCGACCGTACGTACCAGGCCGGTCTGGCAGGCACGCAGCACCTTGGCGGCGACGGCGGCCGGGTCCAGGGCGCGCACCTGGCGGGTGAAGACGATGGAGCCGCTGAGGTCGTAATCGCGGTCGGCGTAGAACTCGCGGATCACCGGCTGCCCCAGCTCCTGGGCGACGTGCCAGATCACCGAATTGGGCATGCAATACAGCAGCAGCTCGGGCTCCAGCTTGCGCAGGTTTTGCACCAGCAGCCGCGCGGCCTCTTCATCCCGGGCCAAGTGCATGTAGAGCGCGCCGTGGGGCTTGATGTGTTGCAACTTCACGCCTTGCACCCGGGCCATTTCTCGCAGGGCGCCGAGCTGATAAAGCATGTCGTCCACCAGCTCCTGGGCCGGTGCGTTGATGTGCCGGCGGCCGAAGCCCACCAGGTCGCGGAACCCCGGATGCGCACCGATAGCCACCCCCAGGCGCTTGGCCTGTTCGATGGTGCGGCGCATGGTGCCGGGGTCGCCGGCGTGAAAGCCGGTGGCGATATTGGCCGAACTGATAAAGCCCATGAGCTCGTTGTCGACGCCGTCGCCAATGGTCCAGGGGCCAAAGCTTTCGCCCATGTCCGAATTGAAATCCACTGCCTGCATCACTGTTGCTCCAACTCTTGTGACTTCGTGCAGTGAAAATTAGAGCGGCCTTGACCCCTTGGGAAGATCTATTATCAGATAGAGCATCTTCTGAAAAACAGATAAAGCTTTGCTAGGAGTAGGCAGGCGGTGATCTACGTATCGGCGAAGACCGGCGCGAGATGGCTTTGGCCGGCAAGTCGGCTCCTACAGAAGTGATGGGGAATGGAACATGTCGTTGACCTTGCGCCAGGTGCGCTACTTCGTGGCGACCGCAGAGATCGGGCAGATCTCCCAGGCGGCGATCCACTTGAATATCTCCCAGTCGGCGGTAACCACGGCGATCAAGGAGCTTGAAGCCATGCTCGCCGTGCAGTTGTTCGTGCGCTCGGCCCAGGGCATGAACCTGACCGACGCCGGGCGGCATTTTCTCAACCGCGCCTATGTGATCTTGCGCAGTGTCGAGGATGCGCTGAACAGCCCGTTGCCGGACTACCGGGCCAGCGGCGTGCTGCACCTGGCGGCCAGCTACACGGTGATCGGCTACTTCCTGCCGCACCACCTGCAACGCCTGGAGCACTGGCACCCGGACGTCACCATCGAACTCCACGAGCAGGAGCGCCAGGCCATCGAGCAAGGGTTGCTGGAGGGCCGTTTCGACATGGCGGTGGTGCTCACCGCCAACCTGACCCACCCGGACATCGTCTCGGAAACCCTGTTCAACTCCGAGCGCCGGCTATGGCTGCCGGCCCACCATCGGCTCTGCGAACGAGCCAGCGTCAGCCTGGCGGACGTGGCCCAGGAGCCGTTCATCCTGCTCACCGTCGACGAAGCCGAGCAGAGTGCCATGCGCTACTGGGAACAGGCCGGCCAGCAGCCCAATGTACGGGTGCGCACCAGTTCGGTGGAGGCGGTGCGCAGCATGGTGGCCAACGGTAGCGGCGTGGCGATTCTTTCGGACCTGGTGCATCGACCCTGGTCCCTGGAAGGCAAGCGCATCGAGACCCTGAGCCTGAGCGACGCAGTGACCCCGATGAGCGTAGGCCTGGCCTGGCACCGCGAACGGACCTTCACCCCGGCGATGCAGGCCTTGCGCGACTACTTCCACGACGCCTTCCTCGCGCCCCAGCAACTCAGCGCCCGGCGCTGAACACCTTGCTTGGCGATCTCTTGCCGAACCTCCAGCGGCCTCAAGATCCACGCGTCTCCTACGGAGCCGTTCGCAGCCTGCGGCAGCGGCTACAACCCGACACCTGTAGCCGCTGCCGAGCCCGCGAGGCTGCGAAAAGGCCCGCAGGGCCTTGCCTGGCGATCCTGAGCCAAACCTGTGGCGGCCGGAAAAACCTGCGTCTCCTGCGCAGCCGTTCGCAGCCTGCGGCAGCGGCTACAGGGCTGATTCAGGGGCAGGTCCAGCGCTGTGCGGTGCTGGCGATCTGTGCGGCCAACTGGGCAATGGCCTGTTGATGAGCCTGCACCAGGCTGCTCAGTTCAACACCCGCCGGCTGGCGGATCTGGCTGCTGCAGGTCAGGCTGCGGGCCGGGCCGCCCTCGCCCCGCAAGCGCAGGCTCCAGACCACATCGATCAGCGCGTAACGCCCGGGCAGGGATTCGAAACGCCGTACATCGGTCTGCAACGACAGCACCGGGAGTCCGGGCTGCTTGGGCAAACCTTCAAGGTTGCGGGTGCCGAGCTTGTGCTCCATCTGGCTGGCCAGGGCGTCGTGGAACTCATCCACCAAAGGCGCGCTCCAGCGCTGGGTTTCCAGGATCGCCAGGGTGCCGCTGTCCTGGCGCACCACCAATTGCGGCTGATCCACCTGGACCGGGATGCGCACCGTGGACATCTCGAACTGCAGATTCGCGTTGCGGGCCGCAGCGCTGCCTTCAGTCACCGGCGGCATCAGGGTGTAGTAACGGGTCGGCGCAGAGCTGCAAGCGGCAAGTCCCAGGGTCAGGCTCAACAACAAGGCGATTTTTTTCATGGCTGGGCTTCCGGTGCGGATTCGCGGACAGAGGAGGATGGCGACTGGTAGGCATCCGGTTGGTTGTCTTTGAGACGACCGCGAATCAACGCTTCAGGATGACGACCGAGGAAATCGCTGAGCACCCGTACCGAACGGGCGGTGCGCTGCACTTCCTCCATGGCCTGGCTGAGTTTCTGTCGCTGCGGCGAATCCTCGGAGAAGCTCTCGTTGGCGCTGGCCAGGGTCTTCTTCGACTGCTCCAGGGTGTCGCGCATCTGCGGCAGCACTTGGCCGTTGACCTGTTTCAGGGTCTTCTGCATCTCCGCCAGGCTGCCATCGAGGTTGGCGGCGATGGAGTCGATCGGCAGCTTGCTGATCTTGTCCACCACGGCCTGCAGTTGTTCCTGCAACTTGTCCATGCTGCCCGGGATGGTGGGGATCTCCAGCGGCCGTGCGGCAGGGTTGTAGGCCACCGGCTTGGCATTGGCGACAAAATCCAGGGAGATGTACAGCTGGCCGGTTAGCAGGTTGCCGCTGCGGGGCTGGGCCCGCAGGCCGTTCTTGACGAAGGCGCCGATCAGTTGCGCGGAGCGGGCGTCGTCTTCGCCGCCGGTCTGCTTCACCAGTTTTTCATGGGCCTTGCCCAGGCGCTCGGGATAGATCACCGCCCCTACCAGGGTCGGGAAATACTTGCGCTGTTCGTCGTAGTCCAGGTCCATGGACACCACCTTGCCGATGTTCACCCCGAGGAACTCCACCGGGGCATTGAGCGACAGGCCGCGCAGGGCCTGGTCAAAGCGCATGCGGATGTAATACGGCGCGCCGTCCGGCGGAGCCAGCGCCGTATCCTGATCGCCGAACAGGGTGTATTCGGCATTCTCCTCGGCCGGCTTGGCGTTGGGGCTGTACTTGGGTTCGACGAAGGCGATGCCGCCAGCAAGGATCGAGGACACCGACTCGGTGTTGACCTTCAAGCCGTTGGCGCCCAGGGTCACATCCACACCGCTGGCGTTCCAGAATCGGCTGTCGGTGGTGACGTACTTATCATTGGGCGCGTTGACGAAGATCTTCACGTCCACCCCCTTGCCGCTGTTGGCCAACTGATAGGACACCACCTGCCCCACTTCGATGCGCCGGTAGTAGACCGGCGAACCGATGTCCAGGGAGCCCAGGTCGTCGGTGTGCAGGGTGAAGCGCTTGCCCTTCTGCCCGTAGGTAATGAGCGGCGGGGTTTCCAGGCCCTTGAAGCTGTTCTTGCGCTTCTCCGACTTGCCGGCATCGGCGCCGATAAAGGCCCCGGAGAGCAAGGTATCGACCCCGGAAACGCCGTTGGCGCCAATGCGCGGGCGCACCACCCAGAACATCGAGTCGTCGGCGGTGAAAGGTTCGGCGGACTGATCCAGCTCGACCTTGGCCAGCACCTTGCGGCGATCGTCGCTCAAGGCGATGGAGGTCACCTTGCCGATCACCACGTTCTTGTACTTGACCTGGGTCTTGTTGGCTTCCAGGCCCTCGGCAGTCTGGAAACTGATGGTGATTTCCGGCCCGGCCGACAGCGAGTTGTGGACCACCATCGACAGCCCCACCAAGGCCGCGACAATGGGCACCAACCACACCAGCGAGACATTGAAACGCCGCGTACGCAGCACCGGAGCGCCGGGAGCCGGCTGGGAACCTGCCGCCTTGGAACCTGGATGATCAGACATCTTCAACCTCTACATCCCAGATAAGCCGGGGATCGAAACTCATGGCCGCCAACATCGTCAGCACCACCACCAAACCAAAAAACAGAATGCCCATCCGCGGATCGATGGAACTCAGGGCCCGAAACTGCACCAGGGCCGCCACCAGGGCCACCACCAGCACATCGAGCATCGACCAATAGCCGATCACCTCGATAAAACGGTACAGCCTGGCACGCTCGCGCTGGGCCCAGAGGCTGCGGCGCTGGCAGGTCACCAGCAAGGTGCCGAGGACAAAGAACTTGATGCAGGGCACCACCACGCTGGCGATGAAGATCAACAGGGCGATGTCCCAGGAGCCGTGTCTCCAGAACTCCACCACGCCGCTCATGATGGTGTTTTCACTGGCGCTGCCAAAAATACTGGTGTGCATCACCGGCAGCAGGTTGGCCGGAATATAGAAGATCAGGCTGGCCACGAGAAAGGCCCAGGTCCGCGCCAGGCTGTTGGGCTTGCGCGCATGGACCACGGAGTCGCATCGGGGGCACTGGTGCTCGGATTGCTCGCAGACCTGGCCGCAGGTGTGGCAGAGCATCAGTTGATAGTCCCGGGCGTAAGGGGGCGTATTCATCAGTAGCGACCCTCCAGGTCATCCCACAGATAGCGGATGTCCTTGCCGGAAATCAGGATGATCAGCACCGTCAGCATGGCCAGGGCCCAGAGCCCGAGGCCGGGGTGCACATCGAGCATGCCAGCGAGCTTGACGATGGCCACCAGAATGCCCAGCAGGCACACCTCCAGCATGCTCCACGGCCGCAGGTGCTCCAGAGCCCGCATGCAGGCCTTGAAGCCTGGCGCGGCGCGATCGAAATTGGCGAACCCCAGCACCCAGCACAGCAGAATGATCTGCAGGCACGGTGCCAAAATAATGGTCAGGCCGGTGATCGCCGCAATCAGGCTGATGCGGCCCTGAGCCAAGGCTTCTACCGATTGCCAGAGCGTGGCTTCGTTGCTCAGGCCTTCGAGGCTGATCTTGATCACCGGAAACAGATTGGCGAAGACGAACAACAACCCGGCGGTAATCGACAAGGCGAACAGCTGCTGCACGTTCATGTAGCGGGCACGGGCCAGCAACGCGCCACAGCGCGAGCACTGAGCGGCCTGGCCTTTGCCGAGCGGCACGGATTCGTACAGCGAATCGCAGTGCTCGCAGATGATCCAGTTGCGGGAAATAGTCATGGTCTTCAGATAGTCGGGAGGGCTGCTGGTTCAGTGACGGCCTCCAGCGGACGCACATTTTCAGAAAAACCCGAGGACGGTGTCCAGTTCTGTCTGAAATCAGCTCGCAGACCTCTACGCCATAATAGGCCCCCCGTGGGTTTTCGCCGGCCGAAACCGGCGACTATCACAAAGGCCTGCGGCTCAATGAGCCAGACGCTGTTGCAACCACTTGTCCCGCAGTACGTCGTAGGCCCAGTGGTAGAGGTAGGTGTAGGGCAGAAAGAACAACAGCACGCCGATATCGAGGATGAACGCCTGCAACAGGCTGACATTCAACCACCAGGCAATCAGCGGTACACCCATCGCCACCAGACCGCCTTCGAACAGCAGGGCATGCAGGCCCCGGGTCCAACCATTGCGTGCAAGTTGCAGGCGCTTGAGCAGACGATCGAACAGACCGTTGAACACCACGTTCCAGATCAGCGCCAAGAGGCCGATGCCGATGGTCACCAGGCCCATGTCAGCCATGGGTTTATCCATGATCCAGGACAGCAGCGGTGTGCAGATCAGCACGGCCAGCAGCTCAAAACCTACAGCCTGGAAAATACGTTCGGTAAGGGATTTGTGCAGGCTCATTGCCGTGCTCCTTGAGTGAATGTGTTGGCGATCTTCCAGGATCAGGTCGATACTTCATAATCAATAACCATCGACCAAGGCGATAGTTCATGGCCTCACACGAAGTGCTGCTGGCGTTCGTCCAGGCAGCGACCCAGGGTTCCTTTTCCGCCGCCGCCCGCAAGCTGGGCAAGAGCCAGTCCACCATCAGCGCCGCGGTGGCCAGCCTGGAAATCGACCTCAATGTGCAGTTGTTCGATCGGGCCAGCCGCAAGCCCGGCCTGACCCCCGCCGGGCAGGTGATGCTGCAGCACGCGGAGGAAATCCTCGCGGCCACCAGCCGCCTGGAAATGGCCGCCAGCCAACTGTCCCAGGGAGTCGAGGCGAAACTCACCGTTGCCCTGTCCGACACCTATCAGTCGGATCGCTTTGAAAGCTGCCTGAGCGCCTTCGAGCAGCGTTACCCGGACCTGGAACTGGAATGCCTGATTGCCGAATGCGAAGACCTGATTGCCCTGGTGCAAAGTGGCCGGGCGCACATCGCCTTTGCCGAGATGCAGGCCGATTACCCGGCGGACCTGGATCACCAGACCCTGGATGAACAGGGCGAAATGTCCCTGTACGTCTCCCGCAAGCATCCGCTGGCCCGGCTCGAGCACGTCGATCAGGAAGCCCTGCGCCAGCACCGGGAGCTGCGCCTGGCGACGGTGCTCAACCCCTACGACAGCCGTCCCCAGGGACGGGTCTGGTCGGCGCCCAGCTACCTGATGCTGCTGGAAATGGCCCAGGGCGGTTTTGGCTGGGCGCCGTTGCCGAGCTGGCTGGTAGAAGGCTTCGGCGCCGGCAAATTGCAGGAACTGAACGTACGCGGCTGGCCGCGCAAGGTGGTGGTGGATGCCCTCTGGTCGCGCCTGCACCCGCCCGGGCCGGCCGGGAGCTGGCTATTGGGGCGGATGCTGGAGTGAGGCAGCTCGGGTATCCGCCCCTGTAGAGCGCGCCCTGTAAAGCTACGCAGAGCTGGAGACCAGTTGGGCCAGGCGCGCTTCGAGAAAACGCCGTTCCGGAGCTTGCCGGGTCAGGGCCAAGGCTCTTTGATAGGACTCCCGCGCCGCCTCGACTCGCCCCAACTGCCGGCAGAAGTCGGCACGGGCAGCGTGGATCAGGTGGTAATCCTGCAAGTCGCCGCGCTGCAGGATGGCCTCCACCTGCTCCAGGCCGGCCGCGGGGCCGTCACGCTTGGCCAGGGCCACGGCACGGTTGAGCTCGATCACCGGCGAAGGCTGCAGCCGCAGCAACACCTCATACAGGCCAACGATCTGCGGCCAATCGGTCTGTTCGGCGCTGGGAGCCTCGGCATGCACCGCGGCAATCGCCGCCTGCAGGCAATAGGCTCCGCCGCGTCCGCTGCGCAACCCGCGCTCCACCAGGGCACAGCCTTCGTCCATCAAGGCCCGCTGCCACAGGGAGCGGTCCTGCTCATCCAGCAGAATCAACTCGCCCGTGCTGGAGAGTCGCGCCCCACGTCGCGACTCGTGCAACAGCATCAGGGCCAGCAGGCCCAATACCTCCGCTTCCGGTAACAGCTCCAGCAGCAGGCGCCCCAGGCGTATCGCTTCGCGGGTCAGGTCCTCACGGGTCAACTCGGCCCCCATGGACGCCGAATAGCCTTCGTTGAACACCAGGTAGATCACTCGCAAGACACTGTCTAGGCGCTCGGGCAACTCGTCCAGCGTCGGCACCTGATAGGGAATTCCGGCGTCGCGGATCTTCGCCTTGGCCCGCACGATACGCTGGGCGATGGTGGCCGGAGAGACAAGAAAGGCCCGGGCGATTTCCTCGGTGCTCAGGTCGCAGATTTCCCGCAGGGTCAGTGGCACCTGGGCGTCTGCCGCCAGCGCCGGGTGGCAGCAGGTGAAGATCAACCGCAGGCGATCGTCTTGCACGTCCTCACCGTCCCAGTCGTGCTGTTCCAGGTGCTCCAGCTGGCTGACCAGCGCCGCCTGGGAAGCGGCGAAGCGCGCCCGCCGGCGCAAGGCATCGATGGCCTTGAAGCGTCCGACGGACACCAGCCAGGCCCGAGGATTGTCCGGGACGCCGTCCTTTTGCCAACGCTCCACGGCGACAAAGAAGGCCTCGTGCAAGGCCTCTTCAGCCAGGTCGAAATCCCCCAGCAGGCGGATCAGGGTGGCGAGAATGCGCCGCGATTGCTCGCGGTAGACCCGCGCCACCAGGACCTGCACGGCCTCACCGGATTGACCCGGCATCAGTCCGCCATGCCTTGGGTGACAAGGGTCACGAGACGCTCCAGGCTCTCTCCCCAACCCTGGTGAAATCCCATGGCTTCGTGGGCTTGCCGATCGGCTTCGCTCCAATGCATGGCGCGGGCGGTGTAGAGCGTCTTGCCGTCCTGCTCCTCGAAGGTCACTTCAGCGGTCATGAACGGCTTGCCCGAAGGAATCCAGCCCGGCACATAGGCATCGGTGAACACCAGGCGCGACGGCGCGTGGATCTCCAGGAACACCCCCATGGTCGGGTATTCGGCACCGTCCGCAGCCCGCATCAACGTGCGAAACTGGCCACCGACCCACAGATCCATTTCACACTCCGGGGTGGTCATGCCGTGCGGCCCCCACCATTGCGCCAGCAACGCCGGCTCGGTCCAGGCGCGAAACACCCTGGCCCGCGGCGCATCGATCAAGCGGCTGATGGACAGTTCATGCTCGGCGGCCTGGCGGCCGACTGTTGAAAAGGTCATTGGCAAACTCCTGCTTATGCTTGTTATCAGGGATTGAGTTCACGCACAGGACGCACTTCGACACTGCCGACCCGGGCCGCCGGAATGTTCCCCGCCACCTGGATCGCTTCATTCAAATCCCTGGCCTCGATCAGGTAGAAACCGGCCAGTTGCTCCTTGGTTTCGGCGAACGGACCATCGGTGATGGAGAGCTTGCCGCCACGCATGCGCACCGTGGTGGCGGTCTGTATCGATTGCAACGCCTCGGCGGCAAGCATCCGTCCGCTGCCCTGGACCGACTCGGCATAGGCCTGGCACTCGGCGTCCTTGGGGCTCTCGGGCAGGCTGTGCAACAACTGTTCATCGCTGTAGACCAGACAGAGGTATTTCATGGGTGTCTCCGGGTTCGGGCTGATCAACTATGGTTGCTGTTTTGTCCTTTGGCGAACCACCCGCTCATCAAGGTTGCAGATCGAACTGAGTGGTCCCGGTCTGCATGTCGAACGGCGCCGACCAGTGTTCATGCACCACTTGCCACTGCCCGTCGCGCAGCTCATAGGCGGCGCTCACCCGCATCCAGCAGGCCTTGGTCTGCCCTTGGGCATCGGTGCCCCCGCAATGGGCCAGCCAATGGGCGAACGCCAGTTCCTCGGCGGCCCGCACCTGCAGCTGGTGGAACTCGAAGATGCCCGGCCCCGGGCACTCCTGCATGCAGGCTTGCCAATGTTCACGGTAGGCCGCCTTGCCCGAATACTGCAGGGCGCCGACGGCGTCGAAAGAGACGATGTCATCGGCGTAAAAACTGACGATACGCTCGATGTCCCTGGCGACCACCGCCTGCTGCCAATGGCCGATCAGGCTACGGATCTGTGCTTCGCTGGATGGGTTGTGCATGGCAAAACTCCTCAAGGGTGGAATCAACCGGCACCGGGCAGCCCCTGCAAGAGCGCACTTGAATGCTCGGTACACCCTTAGTCGTCTGGCCAGCCAGACAATCGACAACCTCGATAAAAAATTTTACCGCTCGGGCAAAATCGCTAGAATCCGCCCCCTTCCCTCCCCTGGACAGTCCCGCCAGTGACCACTCGTCTCGTGCCTTATGAACAGCTCGACAGCCATCAGCGTGCCCAACTGCTGAGCCTTGAAGTACGGCCTGAACAGAGAGCGTTTTCCGGGGATATCCATGGCGCGCTGTACACCTTGGGCAATGCACCGGCCGGCGCCATCAAGGGCTTTGCCCTGCTCAGCGACGAACGGCCGGTGGCGTTCCTGCTGCTCAAGCACGCGCCTTGCCTGCCGGCCTGGGCCGAGGCCGACCACGCCACCCTGCACGCCCTGCAAGTGGACCTGCCGTTCCAGGGCCAAGGACTGGGCACCGCCTGCCTGCAAGCCCTGCCCGGCGCCGCGCTCCAGGAATGGCCGCAGCTCAAGGGCTTGATGCTGGCGGTGGATGCCGACAACCAGGCCGCACTCCAGCTCTATCTCAAGCTGGGCTGGGTCGAGAATGGCGAAGCCTGCAAAGGCCGGATGGGTTATGAACGCAGGATGGTCCTGGCGTTTTGAGTTCAGCACTTCAACTCAAGGGCACTCCTGCTTAGCAGCCCCCTGAAAAGCCCCTACGCCGGCGCCCCTTGTGCATCAGGGGCATGCCTGGGACTTACAACCCCCGCACCATCTCATGCCAGGCCATGCCGCCGTGGTCCGACGCCGACGCCTTGACATAGACGAAGCCAAAGCGCTCGTAGAGCGGCACATGGCGTTCCTTGCACATCAGGTGGATGCGCGCCTTGCCCAGCTCGGTCATGCGCGCAATGAAGGCTTGCAACAGTTGCCGGGACAGACCCTGGCCCTGGAAATCCGGATGCACCACCACCGACATGATCACCACTTCGGAACCGGCCGGGTCGTGACCGATCAGTTCCTTGAAGGCTTCGTCGGCCATCTGCACCTCGAAGGTGGCACCGGAGTTGATGAAGCCGGCCACTGCGCCCTCCACTTCGGCGACGATAAAGCCCTCGGGCCAGGTGGCGATGCGGGTAGCGATCTTTTCCCGAGTCGCGGCTTCGTCGCCTTCGTAGGCCAGGGTCTCGATGGCAAAGCAAGCATCCAGGTCGGTGGGCAGGACGGTACGGATCAGTGGGGTCGAAGCAGTCATGGGCGGCAACCTGAAGACGGTGAAGGGTGGCCGATTCTAGCAAGAGTGGCGTTATGGGGAGCCTTGCGTATGCAGGGCATAGGGATAGTCGGGGCCGCCGTAAAGCTTTCATATAAACCCTGGCAAGGGCGGCGCCCAGGGATTATCTATCTGATCCCCGACGCCTCCTGGCCGGCCCCATCAAGCCGGTCCTGCCGCGTCTTGCCCACAGGACTTTCCCCATGAGCAACATCCAGATCGGCCTTCTTGTGCTGTTCAGCATCACCGCCTTCGGCTGCATCACCTTGTACATCGATTTTGTACATGAGCGGCGTCGCGGCAAAAAAGCCCTGAGCGGCGCCACCAGGCAGGATCAGAGCCCCACCAGGCGATAACCCACCTGCAACTCGGTGATCAGGTGCTGGGGCTGAGCCGGATCAGCCTCCAGCTTCTGCCGCAGATGGGCCATGTGCACCCGCAAGTAATGGGCGCGGTCGACATAGTCCAGGCCCCAGACCTCCAGCAGCAGTTGGCGATGGGTCAGGACCCGGCTCTGGCCGCGGATCAGGGCGCAGAGCAGACGGTATTCGATGGGTGTCAGGTGCACCAACTGCCCTTCGCGGCGCACCTCATGGGTGGCCAGGTCGACCTCGATGGCACCGAAGGCCACCTTGCTGGTGGCCGCCACCGCGCCGCTCTGGCCGTGGCGCCGCAGTTGCGCACGAATGCGCGCCAGCAACTCCGGCACACCGAAGGGTTTGACCAGATAATCATCAGCGCCGGCATCCAGGGCGGCGACTTTCTCGTCTTCGCGGTCCCTGGCCGACAGCACCAGGATCGGCACCGCCAGCCAGCCGCGCAGCTCGCTGATCAATTGCTTGCCGTCGCCATCCGGCAGGCCCAGGTCGACGATCACCAGATCCGGCTGGCGGCTGGCGGCATGGATCAGGGCGCGCTTGACGCTGTCGGCCTCGAACACCTGGAAACCTTCGTCCTCCAGGGCAATGCCGACAAAACGGCGGATGTTGGCTTCGTCCTCGACAATCAGGATGCGTGGGTTGCTCATAGGGCTTCCATGGATGGCGGTTGTCCCGCCGGCAAGGTGATGACAAAACTCAGCCCGGCGTCGGCGTGAGGCTGGGCCTCGATACGCCCGCCATGGGCTTCGACAATCCGTTTGGCCAGGGCCAGCCCCAGGCCGATCCCGGCCACCGCGGACTCCTGCTGGCCACGGCTGAAGGCCTCGAACAGGCTGTCCGGGGAACTGCCCTTGGGACAGCCGGGGCCGGAGTCGCTGACCTGCAGGATGATCTGCTGGTCCACCTGGCGGGCCGTGATCTGCACCAGGGTGCCGGCAGGGGTGTACTTGGCGGCGTTGTCCAGCAGGTTCACCAGCACTCGTTCCAGCAGCAGTGCATCCACCTCCACCAGAGGCAGATGGGGCGCCATGGTCACCCGCAGTTCATGTCTGGCCAGGGGCTCGCGCAACTGGCGCAGGGCGCTGCCGACAATCTCCTCCAGGGAATTCCACTGACGCTTGAGGCGCACCCCGCGCTCCTGCATGCGCGCCATGTCCAACAGGTTTTCGATCAGGCGCTGCATCGACGTGGCTTGATCATGGATGCCATGCAACAGCTCGGGCAGCGGGCCACTGGGGGCATGGGGCAACGCGGCATCGGCGGCCCCGATGATGGTGGTCAGCGGAGTGCGCAAGTCATGGGAAATAGCGGCGAGCAAAGTGTTGCGCATGCGTTCGCCTTCCATCTGCACCACGGTGCTCTGCGCCACTTCGACGTAATGCACCCGCTCCAGGGCGATTGCCAGCTGGCTCATACAGGCCTCCAGCAGGCGCTGCTCCTCGGGTTCGTTGAGGCGTTCGGCGTCCGCCAGCTCCAGCACCAGCACCCCGCGCACGCGCATCGGCGCCTTGAGCGGCAGGTAGCAGCCCTTGGCCGCCGCCAGGGTGTCGGTGCCGCTGCCTGCCGGCTGGTCGTGGTCATAGGCCCACTGGGCAATGCTTTCATCAATCGCCAGGGTATTGGCATTCAAGGCTCGCACGCGATTGTCCGCATCCGGCAGCGCCAATCCGACCCGGGCCTCGAACACCCCGCTGAAGGTGCGCAGGGCCACGGCGCAGATCTGCTCCTCGGTCAGTGCCGCCGACAACTCCCGAGCCAGCCCGGCCAGGGAGGTGGCGCGGCGTTCGCCTTCGGCGGCGGTGCGGGCCTGGTGGCGCAGCCGCGCGGTGAGCTGGCCGGTGATCAGGGCAATGCCAAGCATCAAGGCGAAGGTGAAGAAATACTGGGTGTCGTTGACGGTGAACGACAACACCGGCTGGACGAAGAAGAAGTCGAAACACAGCACCGCCAGCATGGCCGCCCAGACACCCGGCCCCCGCCCGAAACGCAAGGCCACCAGAACCACAGTGAGCAGGAACAACATCACCACGTTGGCCGGGTCGAACACCTTCAGCAGCAGCGCCGCCACTGCAGTGGCGGCAAAACAGGCCAGGCTGGCCCACAGATAGGCCGGCGCTCGGCTCGGGGTCAAACCGGCCTCTGGCTTGTCCGCAGCGGCCGGGCGCCGGCTCAAGGGCCCGTTGGCGATCACGATCTGATCGATTTCCGGATGCTGGCGGCTGATGCGATCACTCACCGACTGATGCCAGAACTGCCAGACCTTGCGCGGGTAATGGCCCAGCACCAGGCGATTGGCATTGTGCTCGCGGGCACAGGCCACCAGCGCCTCGGCCACGTCCAGGCCGGGCAGGGTCGCGGTCTCGGCGCCGAACTCGGCGGCCAGGGCCAGGGTCTTCATCGCTGCTGCATAACGGCTGGCACCGTGGCCACGACGTTGCGCCGAGGCCACGTGCACGACGATCCAGTCGGCTTCGAGTTTCTGCGCCAGGCGCGCGGCCTCGCGCACCAGACGTTCGTCCGCCGGGTCGCCGGCGATCCCCACCAGCAAGCGCTCCCGGGCCGGCCACAGGGCATTGATCGAGCGCTCGCGGCGATAGTCGCGCATTTGCGCATCGACCCGGTCGGCGGTACGGCGCAGGGTCAGCTCGCGCAGGGCCAACAGGTTGCCCTTGCGGAAAAAATTGCGTGAAGCGCGCTCGGCCTGGGGCCCCATGTAGACCTTGCCGTCCTTGAGGCGACGCAACAGGTCGTCCGGTGGCAGGTCGATCACCAGCACTTCGTGGGCCTCATCGAACAGGTGATCAGGCACCGTCTCGCGCACGCGGATGCCGATGATGCCGCTGACGATGTCGTTGAGACTTTCCAGGTGCTGGACGTTGAGAGTGGTCCAGACGTCGATCCCGGCCCGCAGCAGCTCTTCCACATCCTGCCAGCGTTTGGGATGCCGGGAACCGGGAACGTTGCTGTGGGCCAACTCGTCCACCAGCAACACCGAAGGACGTCGCGCCAGGGCCGCGTCCAGGTCGAATTCGGGCAAGGCATAGTCGCGGTGCATCAGGCTGTGACGCTCCAGCACCTCCAGGCCTTGCAGCAGCTCGGCGGTTTCCCGCCGGCCGTGGGTTTCCACCACCCCGGCCACCACGTCGCGGCCCAGGGCCACTTCATTGCGGGCGGCGGTGAGCATGGCGCAGGTCTTGCCGACCCCGGCGTTGGAACCGAAATAGATCCGCAGCTTGCCGCGCTGGGCGGCTTGTTCGTCCTGTTGCAGCTTTTCCAGCAGCGCATCGGGATCGGGGCGCCCGTCGCGGGGCGCAGGACTTGCATCAAGCACAGTCATGAGCTTCCTTAAATGAACAATGCGGCGCCCCCAGGGAGCGCCGCATTGCCTGTCCTTGCGTCAAACCAGGCCAAGCCCGGCCAGCAGCATGTCAATCAGCTTGATCCCGGCAAAGGGTACCAGCACCCCGCCCAATCCGTAGATCAGCAGGTTGCGGTTAAGCAAGGCCGCCGCGCCGATGGACCGATACTTCACCCCCTTGAGCGCCAGGGGGATGAGGAACACGATGATCAGCGCGTTGAAGATCACCGCACTGAGAATCGCCGAGTTCGGGCTGGTCAGTTGCATCACGTTCAACGCGCCCAATTGCGGGTAAGTGGCGACGAACGCGGCCGGTACGATAGCAAAATACTTGGCCACGTCGTTGGCCACGCTGAAGGTGGTCAGGGCGCCGCGGGTCATGAGCATCTGCTTGCCGACTTCCACCACCTCGATCAGCTTGGTCGGGTTGCTGTCCAGGTCGACCATGTTGCCGGCTTCCTTTGCCGCCTGGGTGCCGCTGTTCATCGCCACCGCAACGTCGGCCTGGGCCAGGGCCGGGGCGTCGTTGGTGCCGTCGCCGGTCATGGCCACCAGCTTGCCCTTGGCCTGGTAGTCGCGGATCAGTTGCAGCTTGTCCTCGGGACGGGCCTCGGCGAGGAAATCATCGACCCCGGCCTCCACGGCAATCGCCGCCGCGGTCAGGCGGTTGTCGCCGGTGATCATCACGGTCTTGATGCCCATGCGCCGCAGTTCGGCAAAGCGCTCCTTCATCCCGCCCTTGACCACGTCCTTGAGTTCCACCACGCCCAGGGCCTGGGCGCCGTCGCTGACCACCAGCGGCGTGCTGCCGCGCCGGGAGACTTCGTCGACCTTGGCCTGCAAGGCCGGCGGGAAGCTGCCACCCAGGGCTTCGATGTGCCGGCGAATGGCATCGGCCGCACCCTTGCGGATGCTGCGCCCCTGCGGCAGGTCGACGCCGCTCATGCGGGTCTGCGCGCTGAACTGCACGAAGCTGGCGCCCAGGGCCTCGATGTCGCGGCCACGGATGTCGAACTTCTGCTTGGCCAGCACCACGATGCTGCGGCCTTCCGGGGTTTCGTCCGCCAGGGAGGCCAGTTGCGCGGCGTCCGCCAGTTCGCTGTCCTTGATTCCCGGGGCCGGCAGGAAGGCGCTGGCCTGACGGTTGCCCAGGGTGATGGTGCCGGTCTTGTCCAGCAGCAGCACGTCGACGTCACCAGCGGCTTCCACAGCGCGCCCGGAAGTGGCAATGACATTGGCCGACATCATCCGGCTCATACCCGCCACGCCGATGGCCGAGAGCAGGCCGCCGATGGTGGTGGGAATCAGGCACACCAGCAACGCCACCATCACCGTGGCGCTGATCACGCTGCCGGTGCCGCTCATGGCCACGGCGAAGATCGAGTACGGGCTCAGGGTCACGATCACCAGCAGGAACAGCAGGGTCAGCCCCACCAGGAGAATGGTCAGGGCCACCTCGTTGGGGGTCTTCTGGCGCTTGGCCGATTCCACCATGGAGATCATGCGGTCCAGGAACGACTCACCGGGGTTGACGCTGATGCGCACCACCAGCCAGTCGGACAGCACCTTGGTGCCGCCGGTGACCGAGGAGAAGTCGCCCCCGGCCTCGCGGATCACCGGCGCCGATTCACCGGTAATGGCGCTCTCGTCCACCGTGGCCACGCCTTCGATGACCTCGCCATCCAAAGGCACCAGGTCGCCGGCTTCGATCAGCACCACCATGTCCTTGCGCAGCTCGCTGGCAGCCATGGGCAACCAGGCAGCGCCATGCTTGGGCTGCTGCAACAGCTTGGCCAGGGTCTGGCGCTTCATGCCCTTGAGGCTCGCGGCCTGGGCCCGGCTGCGGCCCTCGGCCAGGGCTTCGGCGAAGTTGGCAAACAGCACGGTGAACCACAGCCACAGGGTGATGCTGAGGATGAAGCCGCTGGAGGCCTCGCCTTCACCGCCCAGGGACTGGAACCACAGCAAAGTGGTGAGAATGCTGCCCAGGTAGACCACGAACATCACCGGGTTCTTCCACTGCGCCTGAGGCAGCAGCTTCTTCACCGCATCCAGGCACGCCGTGAACAGCAGCCCACGGTCGAACAACGCTATACGAGGGTTATTACTCATGATCGGTATCTCTTACTCACTGACCGCAAGGGGCGAGGCATGCACGGGTGCCAGGGCATCCAGCGCGAGATTGAGTTGCAGCACATTGACCCGGGGCTCGCCCAGCAGGCCGAAGGTGCGGCTTTCGCTGTGGTCCTGCAGCAGCGCCTGCAGATCGGCCAGCGGCAGGTTGCGCAGGCGGGCCACCCGGTTCAATTGCAGCTGGGCGTTGGCCAGGGAGATGTGCGGGTCCAGGCCGGAAGCCGAAGCGGTCACCGCGTCCACCGGTACCTGCATGTCCGCCGCCAGGCCGTTGAGCTGGCGATAGGCGTTGACCCGCGCGGCTACGCTGTCCACCAGTTTCTGGTTGGTGGGGCCCAGGTTGCTGGCACCACTGGCCCCGGCGTTGTAGGGCTGGGGCACGCTCTTGCTCGGGTCCAGCGGATCGCTGCCCAGGGTCATGCTCGGGCGGCCCTGGAAATACTCCGGGCGACTGAAGGACTGACCGATCAGTGCCGAGCCCACCACCACCCCGTCACGCTGCACCAGGCTGCCCTGGGCCTGAAACGGGAACAGCAGGTTGGCCAGCACGGTGGTCGCCAGCGGATAGGCCAGCCCGGTCAGCAGCATGAAGAACACCGCCGCCACCAGCACCGGGCGCAACAGGCCCTTGAACAGCACCGCAGTGGTGCCTTGGGTTTGCATTTGCGTCGTCATCACAACCCCTTACTTGTAAGTCTGGCCGGCCAGCAACTGCAGTTGCTCCACCAGCGGGCCGAGCGCGAGGGCCGGCAGGAAAGTCAGGCCACCGACCACCAGCACCACGAACACCACCAGGAACATGAACAGCGGCGTGGCAGTGGGAATGGTGCCGGCACCGGCCGGGATGTTCTTTTTCGCCGCCAGCGAACCGGCCACGGCCAGCATCGGCAGCATGGTGAAGAAACGCCCCATGAGCATCGCCAGACCGATGGTGGTGTTGAAGAACGGCGTGTTGGCATTGAGCCCGGCAAACGCCGAACCGTTGTTGGCGGTACCCGAGGCGTAGGCGTAGAGCACCTCGCTGAAACCATGGGGGCCAAGGTTGTTGAGGCTGTTCATGGTGTCCGGCCACAACGCTGCCAGGGCGGTGAAACCGAGGATGCAGATCGGGTGCGCGAGCACCGAGAGCATCACCAGCTTGATCTCCCGGGCCTCGATCTTCTTGCCGAGGAATTCCGGACTGCGGCCGATCATCATGCCCACCAGGAACACCGTCAGCAGGGCGTACTGGATCAGGTTGATAAAGCCCACGCCGTCACCGCCAAACACGCAGTTGAGCATCATCTGCGCCAGGGGCACGAAACCGCCCATGGGGGTCAGCGAGTCATGCATGGCGTTCACCGAACCGGTGGTGGCGCCCGTGGTGGTGGTGACGAACAGCGCGGTGTCGGCGATGCCGAAGCGCAGTTCCTTGCCTTCCATGTTGCCGCCACTCTGGGTTGCCGACAGTTGCTGGTCGGCACCGACCTGGGTCAGCAGCGGATTACCGCCCTGCTCCGCAGTGAAGACAATGGCCAGGAAGCCGACGAACATCACCAGGAAAGTGCCGAAGAACACCCAGCCCTGACGCCGACGCAGCAGCATGCTGCCGAAGGCGTAGGTCAGTGCCGAAGGGATCAGCAACATGCTGAGGATGTGCAGGACGTTGGTCAGCGGGGTCGGGTTCTCGAACGGGTGGGCGGCGTTCATGCTGAAGAAGCCACCACCGTTGGTGCCGATGTGCTTGATCGACTCGAAGCTGGCCACGGCGCCGACGATCAACTGCTGCTGGGCGCCTTCCAGGGTGGTGGCCAGGGCCTGGGAGTTGAGGGTCTGGGGCATGCCCTGCCAGACATAGACCAGGGCCATGACCAGGCACAAAGGCAGCATCACCCGGTACAGGGTGCGGGTGAAGTCGACCCAGTAGTTGCCGATATCCGCCGAGCTGGAACGGCTCAGGCCGCGAATGAAGCCGGCCGCGGCGACAACACCGGCGGTAGCGCCGACGAACATCAGGAAGGTGATCACCGCCATCTGGCTGAAGTTCGACAGGCTGCTTTCACCTGAGTACGCCTGCCAGTTGGTGTTGGTGATAAAGGACGCGGTGGTGTTGAACGCCAGGTCCGGGGTCTGCGCCGCCAACCCCAGGGGGTTGAGGGGCATGACGGCTTGCAGGCGCAGCACCAGGTAGCCCAGGAGCATCATCGCCGCGTTGGACAGCAACAGCGCCGAGCCATAGCGGGCCCAGCCCATGGTTTCGCCGGGGTCGATCCCCAGCAGGCGGTAGGTGGCCCGCTCGGGCAAGGCGTGGCCGCGGCCGCTGAAGACCCGGGCCAGCCATTTGCCCATGAGTACGGCGAGCCCGGTCATTACCCCGAGGATCACCGCGTATTCCAGCACAGTACTCAACATGTCGATGCTCCGTTCAAATCTTGCCCATGGCGACGATGACCAGGGCCGTCAGTACAAAGAACCCCAGGGACAGGCCCACGAAGATCAGGTCGTACATGGCTGGTTTCCTTTCTCGAGAATGCCCGGACGGGCGAATGAAAATGCCGGGGTAGCGTTGGGTGCGGTCATCAGAATTTCTCGGCACGGATCAGCGCGTAACCCAGGTAGACAAACAGCAGCACGGCGCAAAAACCGCTGGCGCCGTAGATGAATTCCAGTGTCAGCAAGGCTTTTCCCCTTAATCCATTGAGGCGGCGCCGCAACCGCAGACAGCGGCCCGGGGCGCAACCGGTCAGGCACCCGGCAACGGGCACCGGCAGGGAGTCGGGAACGAGCCGTCCGCCGCTCTCCTCTGCGCCACGCAGGTTAGGTGAGGGCGTATCAAGGTCGGACACTGATTGCGGGGGGCGGTATTAAGACGGCGTATAGATTGCGGCCAAGGCCGGGGGAATCGGGGGCCGGCCAGCGCCCCCGAGGGGATCATTCACTTTTCAGCGGTAGCCAGACCTCCACCACGCCGCTGCCGGTATCGGGGTTGAAATCGGCGCTGTAGCGCTCGAATTCCGGGGCATCGGCCGCCTCGCGACCGGACTGGGGCAGCCAGGTCTTCCAGATGTAGTTGAAGGTCTGTGGCAGTTCCTGCAAGGAGCCACCGTGCTCGAACACCGCATAGTTCTGCGGCTGCACCTCGATCCAGCGATAGCGCTCGGGCAGGTCGTCAAGCTTGCTGATCTCGACTCCGGCCAGGTATTCGAAGCCACCCTGGCCATCGGGGTTGCAACAGATGCCGTAGGTCACCTCATCCACTTGCCCCGGCACCTTGCCGATGTGGGGGATGAAGCGCTGCCAGAGCTGACCGATGTCCTGGCTGGCGCCAGGGGTAAACCGCTCGCTGAAGCCGGCGATCAGCAGAAAACGCTCTCTTTCGAAGCGCGGTTCTGGACCTGCGCCCTGTTTTTGCTCATCCATGAATGCCACTCCTGCCGCAGAAAAGATGGGTACGGCAGCAAGTATAGAAGCCAATCGCCAGGGCCAGGATCAGAGCGCCGGAAGGTCGACCACCCCGGCGCCGACGATGAACTCCTGATAACCGGATAGGATCACGTACACCGCGAAATAGCAGAAGATCGCCGCAGATGCCAGGTAGGAGTAGCGCAACAGCTTGTCGCCCAGCAACTTGCCGCCCTGGGTCGCGGCCAGGCACAGGCCCATGGTCCAGACCAGCCCGGCGCAAAAGAAGCCGGCCAGGAACAACCCGGAGTCGGCAATCGTGCCGCCACCGGATCGAGCAATCAGGGTGCCCCCCACGGCGGCAAACCAGAGGATCGCGCTGGGGGAAGACATGGCCAGGAAGATCCCGCGCAGGAACTCCTTGCGCGGCGAACCGCGGTCCGCCTCCCCCGCCGTGGCCAGCAGCGCACTGTGATGAATGGCGGCGTAGATCATCTTTGCCGCGAAATACACCAGCAGCGCCGAACCGCCGATCCACAGCACCCAACGCACAGTTTCGTACTGCAACAGTACGGTCATCCCGGCCAGGGCCAATAGCGCGTAGATCAGGTCACCCACGCAAGTCCCCAGGCCCAGGCAGAAGCCCTGGAAATAGCCGCGCTGCATGGCCAGGGTGATCATCGCGATATTGGCCACGCCGATGTCCAGGCACAGCGAAAGGCTCAGCAAAAAGCCGCTGGTAAACTCCATCATTCATCCTGTTTGACGCTGTTGTTCGAAGAGCTGCCGAGCGGCATCAGATCCGCCCGAACGAATCAGGCACAGGCCGGGCGCCGTCCTTGCAGGCAAAAAGCGTGCACGTTATAGCGGCAAACCCGCCAGCCGGGCAAACCGCCGGCAGCGCAAAAATATTTTTCCGCTGCTCTGGACAAGCCCGCGCCAGCGCCTTTATCGTCTGCCCCCGCAGGCCACCGCAGTGGCCAACGTCGCTCGGACGGTTCCGGGCGCTTACGTCTTTTCGAGGCAACAATGGCCGAACAAGGTTCGCCGCGCCGCTTTGCGCGCATCGATCGTCTCCCCCCTTACGTTTTCAACATCACTGCCGAGCTGAAGATGGCTGCGCGTCGGCGCGGCGAAGACATCATCGACTTGAGCATGGGCAACCCCGACGGCGCGACTCCGCCGCACATCGTCGAAAAGCTGGTGACCGTTGCCCAGCGTGAGGACACCCACGGCTACTCCACCTCCAAAGGCATTCCACGGCTGCGCCGGGCGATTTCCCGCTGGTACAAGGATCGCTACGAGGTCGATATCGACCCGGAAAGCGAAGCCATCGTCACCATCGGTTCCAAGGAAGGTCTGGCGCATTTGATGCTGGCCACCCTGGACCAGGGCGATACGGTGCTGGTGCCCAACCCCAGCTACCCGATCCACATCTACGGCGCGGTGATCGCCGGCGCCCAGGTGCGCTCGGTGCCACTGGTGCCCGGAGTGGACTTCTTCGCCGAGCTGGAGCGGGCCATTCGCGGTTCGATCCCCAAGCCGAAAATGATGATCCTGGGCTTCCCCTCCAACCCCACCGCGCAGTGCGTGGAGCTGGATTTCTTCGAGCGGGTGATCGCCCTGGCCAAGCAGTACGACGTGCTGGTGATCCACGACCTGGCTTACGCCGACATCGTCTACGACGGCTGGAAAGCCCCGTCGATCATGCAGGTGCCCGGGGCCAAGGACATCGCGGTGGAGTTCTTCACCCTGTCCAAGAGCTACAACATGGCCGGCTGGCGCATCGGCTTCATGGTCGGCAACCCGGAGCTGGTCAACGCCCTGGCGCGAATCAAGAGCTACCACGACTACGGCACCTTCACCCCACTGCAGGTAGCAGCAATCGCGGCACTTGAAGGCGACCAACAGTGCGTCAAGGACATTGCCGAGCAATACCGGCAACGGCGCAATGTGCTGGTCAAGGGCCTGCACGAGCTGGGCTGGATGGTAGAGAACCCCAAGGCCTCGATGTACGTCTGGGCCAAGATTCCCGAAGCCTATGCGCACCTGGGCTCCCTGGAATTCGCCAAGAAGCTGCTGGCCGAGGCCAAGGTCTGCGTGTCGCCGGGGGTGGGTTTCGGTGAGTACGGCGACGATCATGTGCGCTTCGCCCTGATCGAAAACCAGGACCGGATTCGCCAGGCGGTGCGCGGTATTCGCGGGATGTTCCGCGCCGACGCCCTGGTGCAGAAAAGCTGAGACTCCTTCAGCCACAAAAAAACCGCAGCGATGCGGTTTTTTTGTGCCTGCACTGTAGCCGCTGCCGCAGGCTGCGAACGAGTGCGTAGCACTCGCGGCGATTCAGAAGCCTATCAAGGGCTGACGGCAGATCACCGGGCAAGGCCCTTCGGGCCTTTGCCCACAACCCCGCCGTTTAAACCACCAACGACAACAACAGGATAAAGATCAGGCCCACCACCGAGAGGATGGTTTCCATCGCCGTCCAGGTCTTGAACGTCTCGGCCACGGTCATGTTGAAGTACTGCTTGACCAGCCAGAAGCCCGCGTCGTTGACGTGAGACAGGATCAAGGAGCCGGCACCGGTGGCCAGCACCAGCAGTTCGCGGTTGACCCCGGGGATCATCCCCACCACAGGCACCACGATGCCCGCGCCCGTGATGGTGGCCACGGTGGCCGAACCGGTGGCGATACGAATCACCGCCGCCACCAGCCAGGCCAGGAGGATCGGCGAGATCTGCGCATTGACCGCCATGTGGCCGATCACATCACCCACGCCGCTGGTCACCAGCATCTGCTTGAAACCACCGCCGGCACCAATGATCAGGATGATCGCCGCGGTAGGCGCCAGGCTGGCGTCGAGCAAACCGAGGATCTGCTTGGAGCCGATGCCCTGCTTGTAGCCGAAGGTGTAGAGCGACAGCAGCAGGGCCAGCAGCAAGGCACTGATCGGGTGGCCGATCATGTCCATCCAGATGCGGAAGAAATGCCCGTCCGGCAGCGCCACGTCGGCGAAGGTCTTGAGCAGCATCAGGAACACCGGCAGCAGCACAGTCAGCAAGGTCACGCTGAAGCTGGGCAGGTTCTGCGAGGTGTTTTCACGGGCCAACTGGTCCACCAGCTCCTGGGACGGGTGACCCGGGATGTATTTGGCGATGAAGGTGCCGTAGATCGGACCGGCAATGATGGCCGTCGGCAGAGCAACGATCAGGCCGTAGAGAATGGTCTTGCCAATGTCGGCACCAAACACGCCGATGGCCAGCAGCGGCCCCGGATGCGGCGGCACCAGGCCGTGCACCGCCGACAGGCCAGCCAGCAGTGGAATGCCGATCTTGATCAGCGACACCCCGGTGCGTCGGGCCACGATGAACACCAGCGGGATCAGCAGCACGAAGCCGATCTCGAAGAACAGCGGGATGCCCACCAGGAACGCGGCGAACATCATCGCCCACTGCACCCGCTCCTTGCCGAACGAACGGATCAGGGTCTGGGCAATCTGATCGGCGCCGCCGGACTCGGCCATCATTTTTCCGAGCATGGTGCCCAGGGCCAGGATGATGCCGACAAAACCGAGCACGCCACCAAAACCGTCCTGGAACGCCTTGATGATCTTGTCTACCGGCATGCCCGAGGTCAGGCCGAGGAACCCCGCGGCAATGGTCAGAGCAATAAAGGGATGCAGCTTGAATCGGGTGATCAAGACGATCAGGCCGATGATAGTGACCACTGCATCAACCAGCAGATAGGTCTCTTGGGACATGCCAAACATGGGATTGCCTCCGGTTTGTTGTTTTTATTTAAGCGTTAAAAACAAGGGCCGAGTGGGATAGCGCTACCTATTTCGAGCCAGCACTTAATGTGAAGGTTCAAGGCCATGCTCCAGCCACCATTGGTTGGCCAGTTCGGCCAGGCGCTGGACGCTCAGGGTGCTGGCATCCAGGGCCAGGGTGAGCGGCTCCCCCACGGGGGATTCGAGGGTGGCGAACTGACTGTCGATCAGGGTCGAAGGCATGAAATGCCCTGGCCGGTGTGCCACGCGATCGGCGGCCACTGCCGGTGTCAGTTCGAGGAAGATAAAGCCCAGACCGGGGGTCGCTGCGCGCAGGCGTTCACGGTATTTGCGCTTCAAGGCCGAGCAGGTCAGTACCGGACGCTGACCGGCGGCCAGGGTCCGACGCAATTCATCGCAGAGGCTGTCGAGCCAGCCGGCACGGTCGTCGTCGTCGAGGGGAATGCCGGCGCTCATCTTGGCGATATTGGCGGCAGGGTGGAACGTATCGCCTTCAATGGCCGTGGCGCCGCTGCGTTGGCACAGCGCCTGGCTGACGCTGGATTTGCCACAGCCGGCAACACCCATGATGACCAGGGCGGTAATAGATTGACTCATGTAACACCTCAGCGCGCAGACAGCGCTACCTTCGCTAGTTCTAGTTCTAGTACAAAAACAGTGTCTGCCGACGCCTTCTTGTCATTTTTGTGGGTTGCCGCGTATATAGTCCGCCAAACCAAAGAGTGAGGGTCAGGCACACCTCGCTCACGCATTGCAGCTGTTTCAGGACAGCGCTACCTTAGTGACTTGAATTTTGTTTGGCAAGCCGTCTGATGACCCCTCATAAAAACGATAAAAGCTCCCGTACCACGGGGCGCCCTACCCTCAACGAAGTGGCGCGACTGGCCGGCGTCAGTCCGATCACCGCCTCCCGGGCCCTGCGCGGCGTCAGCAGCGTGGCCACCGAGCTGGTGGAAAAGGTGCAGAAGGCCGCGCAGGAGCTGAACTACGTGGTCAACTCCGCCGCCCGTGCCCTGGCCTCGGCCCAGAGCCAGTCGGTGGTGGTGCTGGTGCCGTCGCTGTCCAACCTGCTGTTCATCGAAACCCTGGAAGCCATTCATCAGGTCCTGCGGCCCAAGGGCTTCGAAGTGCTGATCGGCAACTACCACTACTCCCGGGACGAAGAAGAAAACCTGCTGCGCAACTACATGACCTACCAGCCCCGGGGTCTGTTGCTGACCGGTTTTGACCGTACCGAAAGCGCCCGGCGGATGATCGAGGCCAACAACATCCCCTGCGTCTACATGATGGACCTGGACCCCGGCGCCGGGCTCAATTGCGTGGGCTTCTCCCAGTTGAACGCGGGCGAGACTGCCGCCCAGCACCTGATTTCCCGTGGTCGCAAGCACCTGGCCTACGTCGGCGCACAACTGGATCAACGCACTCTGCTGCGGGGTGAAGGTTTCCGTCGCGCCCTGCAAGAGGCCGGGCTATACAACCCCGATCTGGAACTGCTGACCCCACGCCCATCCTCCGTGGGCCTGGGCGGCGAACTGTTCCTGCAACTGATGCAGAGCCAGCCACAAGTCGACGCCATCTTCTTCGGCAACGACGACCTGGCCCAGGGCGCACTGCTGGAAGCCATGCGCTGCGGGATCAAGGTTCCGGAGCAAGTGGCGGTGCTGGGTTTCAACGACCTGCCCTCCTCGGAACACATGGTGCCGCGCCTGAGCAGTATCAGCACCCCAAGGGAAGCCATCGGCCGCCGTGCAGCCGAGCAGATGCTGACCCTGCTGGCCGGCAATAGCGTGGCCGAGCCCGTGGTGGACATGGGCTTCGAGCTGCGGGTGCGGGAAAGCACCTGAGGTGTTTCAGGGCTGCAGGCTCAGCACGCTGAGCAGCAGCCCGAACCCCACCAGCACCACACCAAATACCTGATCGATACGGCGCTTGTATCCCAGCAATCGACTGGCAATGGCCGGTGCCGAGAAAAACAGCGCCACCGCCACGAACCACAACACGTGAGCCAGGACAATGATCCCCCCGTAGCCGATCTGCACCGGCAATGCCGTGCCCGGCTGGATCACCTGCATAAACAGGCTGAGAACGAAAATCATCGTCTTGGGGTTCAGCGCATTGGTCAGAAAGCCGCTGCGCAGAGCCGCCCATGACGAAGTCTCGACATTCGCCGCCCCCTCCTCGTGCGGCCCCTGGTCCGAGCCGCGCAACAGCTTGATCCCCAGATAGATCAGATAAAGCGCCCCGGCAATCTTCAGCGCGGTGAACCACAGCAGCGACTGCTGCAACAGCACCCCCACCCCCAGCAGGCTGTAGCCGATATGCAGCATGACCCCGAGCCCGATACCCAGGGCAGTGAACACACCGTGGCGGCGCGAGAGCATCAGGCTATTGCGCGTTACCAAGGCAAAATCGGCTCCGGGGCTGAGTACAGCAAGAATGGTAATGGTGATTACGACTAACAGTTCAGTCACGTTACATACGCCTTGGTTATAGAATCAGGCGCTACTGTATGGCGATCGGCACGGGGACAGCCAACGATGAAAACTGACACTCTCAGTGATAAAAACTCACAGACATTGCGCCGACGCCTGCCGCCCCTCGGCGCCTTGCGCTGCTTCGAAGCAGCGGCACGCCTGGAAAGCTTCACCCAGGCCGGCGCCGCCCTGCACCTGACCCACGGCGCCATCAGCCGCGCCGTGCGCGCCCTGGAAGAGGACCTGGGCACGGCGCTGTTCGAACGCCGCAGCCACCGGGTATTTCTGACGCCGGCCGGAGCCGAACTGCTGCACAGCGTGACCCAGGCCCTGGACCTGATCGAGAACACCGCCAGCCGCCTGCGGGCACCGGACCCCGAGGCGCCACTGGTGCTGTCCTGCGAACCGACCCTGCTGATGCGCTGGCTGATTCCACGCCTGCCGGCGTTCCAGGCCGCTCACCCGGAAATATCAATCCAGTTGCTGGCCGGCGGCGGGCCTTTCTCGTTCAATGCCGGCATCGACCTGGCGATCCGCCGCAACGATTTCGCCTGGAGTGATGAAACTCAGGCCCACTGGCTGTTCGACGAAGCCATTGGCCCCGTGTGCCGGCCGGACAAACAGGCTGACTGGACCCCTTCGCCAAACGGCCAGCCGACCCTGGCGGAACACGCTCCGCGCCTGCACAGTACCACCAGGCCACAAGCCTGGGAGCAGTGGCTGCAACAGCGGCAGCTGCCTGCTCCCCCGCCTCTCCAGGAGCAAGTCTTCGAGCATTTCTACTTCAGCCTGCAAGCGGCGGTGGCGGGACTCGGGCTGGCCATCGCCCCCTGGCAACTGGTGCGCGATGATCTGGCTGGAGGGTTGCTTTGCGCCCCTTTCGACTTCGTCGCCGACGGCAGCGCCTATTACCTGTTATCCGCCCAGGCGATCAGCGACGCATCGGCGGCCGGTCATTTGCTGCGCTGGTTGCGTGAACAGGCCCTGGGCTAAAACACGGGGGCGGGCAGCGGCCCCAGCGCTGGATCTTCGCCACTGAGCAACTGCACCAGGGCCAGGGCGCCCTTCTGCAGCGGCCGGTTCTTCAGCCACACCGCATGCACCGGCAAAGACAAGCCGTTGTCGAGGTTCTTGAACTTCAGCCTCTGCAGGCGCCCTGCCGCCAGCAGCGGCTGGATCACCGACAAGGGGAAATTGCCCCAGCCGATGCCGGCTTCCACCATGTGCAGGGCCATGGCCAGGCTGTCGGTGCGCCACAGCGACTCGCCCACCAAGGGCCGCGTATCGCTGATGGGCAAGTCGCGACTGGCCACCACAACCTGGCGAAACCGGATCAGCTCCTCCAGGTACAACGAGCCATCGCTGGCCACAAACACCGGATGTCGCGGCGAGATGCAAGCAATCACCCGCTCACTGCCGATGTACTGGAAATACTCCAGGGCATTCACGCTCAAGCCGGCAAAGGCCACGCCCACACTCACCCGCCCACTGTGCAGCAGTTGCAGCACATCATCCTGGGGGGCACTGAGCACCTCCACCTCCAGCAGCGGATAGCGCTCGGCAATCAGCTTGATGGCGGCCAGCACTCGCTGCTTGTCGATGTCATCCACCACGGCGATCGACAGCTTGCTCTCCAGGCCCAGGGACAGCTCGATGGCGTGCACCTGCAACTGCTTGAGCTGGTCGGCGATCAACCGCGCATGGGGCGCCAGGGACAGGGCCAGGGGCGTCGGCACCGGCTCGCGATGGCGGCGATCGAACAGGGCGTAACCCAGTTCAGCCTCAAGGTTGGCAATACCCATGCTGACCGCCGAGGGCACCTTGCCCAGGGAGCGGGCCGCCGCAGAAAAGGAACCGCGCTCGAGCACGGCGAGAAACAACTGGATGCTGTCACTGGAGAAATTCATGGGGGGCAACCTATCAATAAAACTGAAAGCTTCCGACTTTTTCTGTCATCGCTATTGAAGCTACCTTTCGCGCCCTGCGCCAGTCCAGCCCTGGCCATTGCCATTCAATACCGAGGAATTTCCATGCAAGGCGTGAAACGCAAACTGGTCTACGTATCCCTGTTCGAGGTGTTCGGCATGACGTTTTCGGCCCTCGGCCTGGCCCTGCTGTCCGGCACGTCCCCCAGCAGCACCGGGCCGCTGGCCGTGGTCATCACCAGCATCGCGGTGACCTGGAACTTCATCTACACCACCCTGTTCGAGCGCTGGGAAAGCCGCCAGCCGTCGCGCACCCGCACCGTCAAGCGGCGCATCGCCCATGC
Organism: Pseudomonas sp. B21-059; assembly: GCF_026016285.1. Classification (NCBI taxonomy): domain Bacteria; kingdom Pseudomonadati; phylum Pseudomonadota; class Gammaproteobacteria; order Pseudomonadales; family Pseudomonadaceae; genus Pseudomonas; species Pseudomonas sp. B21-059. The sequence continues at coordinate 5,136,989 of NZ_CP087201.1, forward strand.
CGTGGGCTTCCAGTTGACCCTGATCGTGTTCCTGATCCCGCTCATCGCCTGGTGGATGAACATCAGCCTGGTGCAGGCCTTCCTCCTGGACCTGGCGCTGATCCTGTTCATCCCCTGCTACACCTTCGCCTTCAACTGGCTGTTCGACCGGGTCTTCGGTCTGCCGGCTTCGGCCCTGCCCGATCCGGCCTGAAGCTGGGCAAAACACCCCTGGAGGCAATTTGGCCGTCGCCGAGAACCTGGCTCGCTGATAGATTCCCATGGCCAACCTGTGCCACGAACAAGGAAGCGTCATGGGAACCTCCTGCAGAATTCTCGGTAGAGCCTCGTCCATCAACGTCAGGAAAGTCTTGTGGACCTGTGAAGAGCTGGACCTTTCCTACCAGCAGGAAGATTGGGGCAGCGGCTTCCAGTCGACCCACAGTCCCGAATTTCTCGCCCTCAACCCCAACGCCCAGGTCCCGGTGCTGATCGATGATGCCGGAGCCCTGTGGGAGTCCAACAGCATCTGCCGCTACCTGGCCAACCTGCACCCCGGCAGCGGCCTGCTGCCCATCGCCCCGCGAGCCCGGGCCCTGGTGGAACAGTGGATGGACTGGCAGGCCACCGAACTCAATCCGGCCTGGAGCTACGCCTTCATGGGCCTGGTGCGCCAGCATCCGGATTGCCAGGACAGCCGGCGCATCGGCGCCAGCCTGCTGGCCTGGAACGGCAAGATGGCGATCCTTGAACGGCAGCTTGAGAGCACCGGGAACTATGTTCTCGGTGAAGACTTCAGCCTGGCGGATATCGTCCTTGGCCTCTCGGTCAATCGCTGGAAGATGACCCCGATGGAACACCCGGACTTCCCCGCCGTGGCCGCCTACTACGAACGCCTCAGCCTGCGTCCGGGCTTTGTCCTGCATGGACGTAACGGCACGCCCTAGCCTGCCCCTTCTCAGCCCACCGGAGATTCGACATGGATGGACTCAACGTACTACTGACCGGCGCCTGCGGCAGGATCGGCAAAGTGTTTTTCCAGGGCTCCCAGGAGCGCCATCGCTTCACCCTCACTGACCGCGTCGAGCCGGACTTCGACATCCCGGCGCCCCACCGTTTCGTGCGCCTGGACCTTGATGACCCGCAAGCCATCAGCCGCCTGCTGCCGGGGATCGACGTCATCGTGCACCTGGCCGGCATCCCCCACGCCACTGCCGGTTTCGACGAACTGCTGCCCAACAACATCCTCGCCACCACCTACCTGTTCGAGGCCGCAGTGAACGCCGGTTGCCGGCGCCTGGTGTTCGCCAGCAGCGCCCAGACCATCGAAGGCTACCCGGTGGACCGGCAGATCACCCCGGGCATGCCGGTGATGCCGGCCAACCTCTACGGTGTGAGCAAATGTTATGGCGAAGCCCTGTGTGCCTTTTATGCAGCCCGGCGCGGGCTGTCCTGCATCGCCCTGCGCATAGGGGCGTTCGAGGACCCGCAACACCACGAACTGACCACCACCCGCGACCTGAGCGCCTGGCTCAGCCCTCGGGACGCTGTGCAACTGCTGCAGCGAGCGGTAGAAACCCCCGGGGTGCAGTTCCTGATCGGCCATGGCATATCCAACAACCGCTTCAAGCGCCTGGACCTCAGCGAAACCACCAAGATCCTGGGGTACGAGCCTGTGGACGATGCCTTCCAGGAGCATTTCGGCATTCCCATCACTTACTGAGACGCTGATCGCCGCCCCTCGGCAAACAGGCGGGCGGCAATTGCCAGGAAGCGGCAAGACTTGTCCGCTTACTGGCCACCCGCTGAGAACAATTGCCCTAACCCCCTGATATTCAATGACTAAAGTATCGGCATGGAACTTGCTAAAACTTCAGCCTAGTTCTCTCACACAGGTTCCCGATCATGTTGGTCAACGCCCAGAAATCCGTTTCGGTGCAGCCCACCTCGCGCACCGATATGGACCCGACCACCGCTGCCGCCAGCGCGCTGTACAGCGGCATGCTGCAGCAGGCCCAGAACTCCGTGACCGTGCCGACGTCCCAGTCCAGCCTGCAAGGCAATACCGTGGACGACAACGTCAATGCAGCGTTCGCCAAGACCCGTGTCCTGCTCCAGGCCACGCCGCCCGCCACCAGCACGCCACAGGCCACCAGCGCCACGGAAACCGGTGCCTTGAGCGAGTTCAAGGACTACATGAGCAAGACGCCCGAACAGCGTCTGCGCGACAGCATCCTCAAGGATATGGGGCTGACCGAAGAAGACCTGAGGAACCTGCCGCCTGAACGGCAACTGACGATCAACCAGGAAATCGCCCAGCGCCTGCAAGACAAGATGCAGTTGGCCAAGGAAGAGAAAGAGGCCAAGGACAGCGCCAAGCCGATCGACGAGAAGTTCCTCGCTGCGTTGTAACAGCGCCAACAAAAAGGGTTCCCTGCATGGGAACCCTTTTTTGTATCCGAAGGAAAAGCGCGGCTACAGCTGCAAGGTCGAATTGAACTGGCTGATGGCATCCACCACATGCCTTGAGCCCTGCTGAATCTCCAGAATCACCTCCCCCGCCTCATTGGCCAGCTCGACCCCAAGTCCGGTACGACTCAGGCTCGACTGCATGCTGGTGACCGCGCTCATGGACAGGTCGTGGTTCTTGCGCACCACCTCGACGATCTCCACCGTCGCCTGGCTGGTGCGTGCCGCCAGGCTGCGTACCTCGTCCGCCACCACCGCGAACCCCCGTCCATGCTCGCCGGCCCGGGCCGCCTCGATGGCTGCATTGAGCGCCAGCAGGTTGGTCTGGTCGGCAATCCCGCGAATGGTCTGGACTATGCTGCCGATGATCTCCGATTGTTTGCTGACCGCATCAATGCTGCGGGCGGCTTCGTTCAGGTCGTGGGAAATCTGCTGAATGATCCCCACCGTCTGTTGCACCACCTCCGAGCCCTTCTGGGCGCAGGCATCATTCTGCACCGAGGTACTGTGGGCCGATTCGGCGGCAGATTGCAGAGTGGTCACTTGCTGGGTGATATCGCTGGCGAACTTGACCACCTTGTACAAGCGCCCCTTGGTGTCGAACAGCGGGTTGTAGGAAGCCTCGAGGAACACGGTCTGGCCGTACTTGTTTTCCCGCTCGAAACGGTGGGAATGGTATTCACCACGGTTCAACGAGGCCCAGAACTGTTTGTACTCGGCAGACTCGGCTTCAGAGCGATGACAGAACATGCTGTGGTGCTGACCGAGTATTTCATTCAGGGAGTACTGCATGGTCTTGAGGAAGTTGTCGTTGGCGGCAACTATCTTGCCATCCGGGGTGAATTCGATGATTGCCATGGAGCGGCCAATGGCGTTCAACAGACTCTGGTTTTCATGTTCCAGATGGATGCGCTCGGAGATGTCCGAAGCCACCTTGATCACACTCTTGACCTGACGCTCGGCATCGAACACCGGCATGTAGCTGGCTTCGAGCCAGATCTCCTGGCCGCGCTTGTTCAGCCGCAGGAAGGTGCCGCTGACAGGTTCACCCCGGCCCAGATCACGCCACAACTTGGCGTACTCCTCACTGCGGTAGAACGCTTCCTCACAGAAGATCCGGTGATGCTTGCCGCGTATTTCTTCCGCGGAATAGCCCATGGCCTTGCAAAAGTTTTCGTTGGCGTCGAGCACGATGCCATCGGGAGAGAACTCGATCATCGCCATGGAATGACTGATCGCCGCCAACTTGGCATTGGCCTCGGTCAACGCACAATTAAAGCGCTCGATCTCTAGAAGGTCTGCCTTGTGATGTAGGTTAAACATGGTTGTATCACCTTCAACGCTGTCTTTTGATTGACGGAAGTTTCTAGTCTTTCAACTGATCCACCACAACGTTCCATTAACAGGGCAAGCGCCTCTCTCCATATGAGAAAGGAAGTGTCAGGTGACAAATGATGTTTAATCGGAGAGTCAATGTTGCAACGCTCTTATCAAGCCATCCTTTTCTTGATGACCCGCTGTCGGGTCGGACCTAACAAAGAAAAGAAATTCCATCTAATTAATTACTCCTGATCCTGCGGTGCCTCTAAATGCGCACTCTCGTCTTTATTCATGACGTCAATTTCGTGCCCGGATGAACATTCCACAAACAGCCGTTATAAGGCTGAAACATCACGAGACAGTGGTTGAAAAAGCGACCGATACGCTTTTTCACAATTAAGCATAGACAGACGCCGACTCTATGCAAGGTCACCAGTCATTCTGTTTTCACAACTTGTAAATGCCTCTCAAGCCTTCGCGAAAAGTCTCAATCAAGGCATAAACATGACTCGCCAGGAACCCCCCGCCGACTAGGCCCGAGCAAGCATCTGCACAAAGGCCTGAACCAGTCCGTTCGACTCCCGCCCCGGCGCCGCCACCAGGGCGAACTGGCGCTCGATCGCGCAACTCAAAGGCAGCACCCGCAATCCCTGGCGCTGTTCAGGCAAGGTGCTCTCGGGCACCAGGGTCACCCCCAAACGTTCACGCACCAGGCTGAATGCGCTCTTCCACTCGCGCACTTCGATCCGCACATCCGCCAACGACACTCCAGCTTCAAGCGCCAGGCTGCGGGCATTCACCGAGCAGCCGCCAGTGGCCAGGATAAAAGGCTGCGCCAGCAAGGCTTCAAGTTCGATGGTCGGGGCCAGCCAGGGGTGATCCTGGGGCAGCACGGCCACCCACGAATCGACACCCAGCAACCACGAACGACGCTCGGGAGGCGGATTCAGTACCACTCCCAGATCCACCAGTTGCGCCTCCAACAGGGCTTCGACCTCATCGTCGCTGACCTCCAACTGCACCACCTCGATCCCCGGGTACAGTTGCTTGAAACGTCGCAGCACCGGTGGCAGGAAGCTCGCCAGGACCATGGGAAAGCCCGCCAGGCGCAAACTGCCCTGGAGGATGCCCCGGGCCGTGTCCACTTGTCGGCGAACCTGGGCCAGGGCTCCGAGCATCACCCGGGCCTGCTCCAGCACCTGTAGACCGATTGCCGTGGGCAAAGCCTGGCGGCTTTCCCGAATGAACAGTTGCACGCCCAGCATGTCTTCCATCTGGGCCAAGGCCTGACTGGCCCCGGACTGGGTCATGCCCACCTGTTCGGCGGCCCGGGTGATGGTGCCGCACTCGGCTATCGCCACCAGCAAGCGCCAATGCATCAGGTTCATCATGGCAGTAGCTATCCTTATGGCCATTTTCTGAAAGATTAATTTTACCCATGCCAGTGCTGCCCCGACACTGGCTCGAACATCAACCAGAGACCTGCCGATGAAACTCTACTACGCCCCTCAAGCCTGCTCCCTGGCCTCCCATATCGTGCTGCGGGAACTGCAACTGCCGTTCGACGCCATCCGCGTCGACAATCGCAGCAAGCGCACCGCCGACGGCCAGGATTTCCTCACCCTCAACCCCAAGGGCTACGTGGCCGCCCTGCAGCTGGACAACGGCGAAGTGCTCACCGAAGGCCCGGCGATCCTGCAATACCTGGCAGACCTCAAGCCCGAGGCCGGATTGGCGGCGGCCAATGGCAGCTGGCAACGGGTACGCCTGCAGGAAACCCTGAACTTCATCACCAGCGAAGTTCACGGGATCATGGGCTGGCTGTTCAACCCAGGGCTCGATGACAGTGTGAAGGAGGTGTTCCGGCAGAAGCTGTTCAAACGCTTTGCCCTGTTGGAGCAGACCCTGGAGCGCCAGGATTATCTGCAAGGCGGACAGTTCGGCATCGCCGATGCCTATCTGTTCACCGTGCTGCGCTGGACTGCGCTGTTTGCCATTGATCTGGGAGCCTGGCCGGCACTGGCGAAGTTCCAGGCCCGGGTCGAGCAGCGGCCGGCGGTGCGGGAGGCATTGGCGGTGGAGCTGGCGTAGGTTCGAAACAGCAAATGGAGAAGTCGCGCTGAACAGGCAGAACCCGCGCCTGCCATTCTAGGAGGGATAAAACGAAGCCCGCGTTGCGGGCTTCGTCAAATTGATCAATGGCCGAAGATGTTCACTTCGGTTTTCTTGGCCTTTTTCTCGGCGCGCTTCTCGTCTGCGCTCTTTGCCGGTTTCTTCTTGGCATTTTTCTTGGCGTTCATACCTTTGGACATGATCTTTACTCCACTGCTGCGGGATAGGACTCAGGTATAGCACCTATAGCGGCCGGGGGTTCCTTTATAATCCGCCGCTCCCTGTTGCAATCCCGGAAAGCCATGTCCAGCCTCCAGATCTGCCTCCTTGCCGAGGCCGCGCGCCCCTTGCTGAACAAGTTCTATCGCCAGCACCAGTCGCCCATGCGGGCCTCGTCCGCAGGCCAGCTCTGGGTGGCCAGGAACGAGGGGATCGTCGCCGGAATGAGCCTGACCCCGGTGGCCCAGGGACATTGGCTAACGGGTTTGTTCGTCGCCCCCGACCACCGCGGCCAGGGGCTGGCCGGACAGTTGGTGGAGCGGGCGCTGAAGCAGGTCGAAGGGCCAGTCTGGCTGTTCTGTCACCCGGACCTGGAAACTTTGTATCAGCGCATGAGTTTTTCCACCGCGACCCGATTACCCCAGCCGCTGGCCGAACGGCTGGCTCGCTATCAACGCAGCAAGCCGCTGCTGGCCATGGGGACCGACAGCGTTTGCCTGGGTCCGTAAGCTTGGGCGTTACGCGTCAGCGTTGGGATCGAGGTCGGGAAACAGCACCTCGGTGAAACCGAACTTGCTGAAATCACTGATCCGCGACGGGTACAGCCGCCCGATCAAGTGATCGCACTCATGCTGCACCACCCGGGCATGAAAGCCCGAGGCCACACGCACGATAGGCTCGCCCTTGGGACTGAAGCCTTCATAGCGAATGTGCTGGTAGCGCTGCACCGCGCCCCGCAGCCCCGGCACCGAGAGACAACCTTCCCAGCCCTCTTCCAGCTGCGGACTCAAGGACGTGATCAGGGGGTTGATGAGGATGGTCTGAGGCACTGCCTCCGCCTCCGGATAACGTTCGCTGTGCTCGAAGCCGAAGATCACCAGTTGCAGATCGACACCGATCTGCGGTGCTGCCAGGCCAACGCCACCGACACTTTCCATGGTCTGGAACATATCGTCGATCAGTTGCCACAGCTCGGGGCTGTCGAACATCTCGGGCGCCACCGGGGGCGCAATACGCAGCAGGCGTTCATCGCCCATTTTGAGGATTTCACGGATCATGTTCAGGCTTCGTCAGTGGTCGGATGGCGCGAGTGATCCCGGCCCAGTCCCGATACGTGTTGTTTATCGCCGGGCCCGTCAAAGTCCTTTTCGCCAGGTTCCTTGCCTTCGGCCGACATGTGTTCGATCACCGCGTTCATCTCCGCCCCCAGCAACAGCACTGCAGCAGAGATGTAGAAGTACAGCAGCAACACGATGATCGCGCCGATACTGCCATACATGGCGTTGTAGTTAGCGAAGGTTTTCACGTAGTAGGCAAAACCCAGGGACGCGACAATCCAGACCACCACCGCCAGCACCGAGCCCGGCGTGATGAAGCGAAACTTCTGCTTCACATCGGGCATCACGTAGTACATCAGGGCCACGGCCACCATCATCAGCAGCACGATCACCGGCCAGCGCAGGATGGTCCACAGGGTGACGATGAACTCTTCCAGACCCACCTGCCCAGCCAGCCAGGTCATCACCTGGGGCCCCAGTACCATCAGGGCTGCCGCGGCCAGGAGCATGCCGGCAATGCCCACGGTATAGAACACCGACAGCGGAAAGCGCTTCCAGATCGGCCGGCCCTCGACCACATCGTAGGCAGCGTTCATTGCGCTCATCATCAGGCGCACGCCCGCCGAGGCGGTCCACAGGGCGATGACGATACCCACGGAGAGCAATCCGCCCTTGGACTGTTGCAATTGATCGATCACCGGATTCACCTGCTCCAGGGCCTGGGGCGGCAGCACCAGTTCCGATTGCAGGCGCAGCCAGGTAAAGAAGTCCGGCAGATGCAGGAAACCGATCAGGGCAATGAGAAACAGGATGAAGGGGAACAGCGAGAACAGCATCTGGTAGGCCAGCGCCGAGGCATAGGTGGACATCTCGTCCGCGATGAATTCATTGACCGTGCGGATCAGCACACGGTGCAGGGGCAAACCTTTGAGGTCCGGAAAAATCATAGCGTCTCCTTTCGCCGCAAAAAGGTTGAAGTCGATGGCGACTCAGGGGGCGTTTTCTACAACAAATTAGCCTAGTTGGCGAACCGCAACCATTCGCACGGGCTGATTACGGGTCCTCGACGGTAACGCACACATGAAAACGGCCATCCGAGGATGGCCGCTGCGGTGCATCATCGAAGGCCTCGTACTCAGGCCTTGTCGATGGTCTTTTTCACTGCATCCTTGGTCTTGCCAAGGGCTTGCTGGGCTTCGCCTTTCTTCTCCTGCAACTTGCCCTCTGCCTGCAGTTTGGGGTTGTCGGTGGCCTTGCCGACACCCTGCTTGACGTTGCCGATGGCTTCGTTGGCCAGACCTTTTGCCTTATCTGCTGTGCTGCCCATGGTATTTCTCCGTAGAACATTCATTGATCAAACAAAGAGGATTTGCGTCGTTACCCAAGGTTGACTCGTGGCCGTTGCGCAGAGTTTCAATTATTTTTCGTCAGGCATTTCATCGCAGGCCCGAGGTTGCCCTTTATGTTTGTCGGGCAACCCGGGAGAATGCTCGACCTGTTCAGGCCAAGCACTGAAGATCCAATCCCCGTAGGAATGTTATGAAACTCGATAAAAAGCAGGCCATTGCCCGTAGAAACCAGGAACTGGGCGGTGCGGTGCTGGGCGTCAACAACTGCCATTTCGCGGAACTGAACCGCAATCGCAATATCTGGTGGTTCGATATCCTGGTGACCCGTCTGGCCATTGGTCAGTACGAATGGGTGCACCTGCTGCTGCACACCCCGGACACCAACCAGTTGCTGCACCTGAAAGTGCCGACCGTGTTCCTGCGGGAAAAGATGGAAGGCCTGGTGATCCGCAATGAAGGCAAGCGCAAGGCCGCCCTGAGCCTGGAGTTGAGTGCCGACAAGGACTCCTTCCTCAAGGACGTGCGCCCGGCCGGCACCGGCGTGAACTTTGCCCAGTTCCAGCAGTAAGCCGGCACAAGTTACGACCCCATGAAAAAGCCCCGCACTGGCGGGGCTTTTTTGTGGATGCTGCGGCTTACTTCTTCACGCCGAGCTTCTTCAACTCTTCGTCACGCAGTTCACGGCGCAGGATCTTGCCGACGTTGGTGGTCGGCAGCGCATCGCGGAACTCCACGGCCTTGGGCACCTTGTAGCCGGTGACATTGGCGCGCATGTGTTCCATCACCTGCTCCTTGGTCAGGGTCACGCCTGGCTTGGCGACGATGAAGATCTTGATGATCTCGCCAGACTTCTCGTCCGGTACGCCGATCGCTGCGCACTGCAGGACCCCCGGCAGGGAAGCCAGGACGTCTTCCAGTTCGTTGGGGTACACGTTGAAACCCGAGACCAGGATCATGTCCTTCTTGCGGTCGACGATGCGGATATAGCCGTCCGGCTGAATCAGGGCGATGTCACCGGTCTTCAACCAGCCGTCGCTGAGGACTTCGTCAGTAGCGTCCTGACGCTGCCAATAGCCCTTCATCACCTGCGGGCCCTTCACGCACAGTTCACCCACTTCCCCGAGGGGCAGTTCGTCGCCCGCGTCGTTGATCACCCGACACAAGGTCGAAGGCACTGGAATGCCGATGGTGCCGATCTGGATGTTCTGGATCGGGTTGACCGTGGCCACCGGACTGGTCTCGGTCATGCCGTAGCCTTCACAGATCGAGCAATTGGTGACCGACTTCCAACGCTCGGCGGCCGCCAGTTGCAGGGCCATGCCCCCGGACAGCGTGACTTTGAGCGCGGAAAAATCCAGTTTGCGGAACGCTTCGTTGTTGCACAGGGCAACGAACAGGGTGTTGAGACCGACAAAACCGCTGAACTTCCACTTCGACAGTTCCTTGACCATCGCCGGCAGATCCCGCGGGTTACTGATCAGGATGTTGTGGTTGCCCATGAGCATGATGGCCATGCAATGGAAGGTGAACGCATAGATGTGGTACAGCGGCAGCGGAGTGATGAGGATCTCGCAACCTTCATTGAGGTTGGAGCCCATCAGCGCCTTGCACTGCAGCATGTTGGCCACCAGATTGCGATGGGTCAGCATCGCCCCCTTGGCCACGCCGGTGGTACCGCCGGTGTATTGCAGTACCGCCACGTCGCCGCTGGCAGGGTTGGCTTCCTGTACTGGCTGGCCGTGGCCCTTGCTCAGCACCTCATTGAACTTGACGGCCTGGGGCAAGTGATAAGCCGGCACCATCTTCTTCACGTACTTGACCACACTGTTGATCAGCACACGCTTGAAGGTGGGCAAAAGGTCCGCCACTTCGGTGATGATCACGTGCTTGACCGAGGTTTTGGGGACCACGGTCTCTGCCAGGTGGGCCATGTTGGCCAGGCAAACCAGAGCCTTGGCTCCAGAGTCGTTGAACTGGTGCTCCATCTCCCGCGCGGTGTACAGCGGGTTGGTGTTGACCACGATCAGGCCGGCGCGTATGGCACCGAACACCGCAATCGGGTATTGCAACAGGTTGGGCAACTGCAGGGCGATTCGATCGCCAGGCTGCAAATCGGTATGCTGCTGCAGGTACGCGGCGAAGGCCCCAGACAGTTCGTACAGTTCACCGTAAGTGATTGTCTTGCCGAGGTTGCTAAAGGCCGGTTTGTTAGCAAAACGTTGGCAGGACTGCTTCAACACCGCCTGAATATTCGGATACTCGTCAGGATTGATATCGGCAGCAATCCCAGCTGGGTACTTATCCTTCCAAAAGTCTTCGATCATGGAAGCCCACTCCTCAGCAACGCGAATTCATCACCGCATTTGATGCGATTATTATTTGTCTGTGTTTTTTATTGGTGTCTATTGTTGGTGAGTCTGGCTTTTACTTAGGCCGAGAAGTCACAAAGCGCGCCGAGAGTAGCAGCTTTGGAAAAGGCCGCCTAGAGCCAAAAAAGGCCTCAATAGTCACATTTATGACTCAAGACATTCCAATGGTCATTTTTAGAGTAAAGATTCTACAACCTTGAATTCCGCTCTGGCACGGGGCTTTGCGTCCCCAGAATGCATCGCGGGCAAGCCCGTTGAGCCAACAGGCTTGCCCGCGATGGAAAAAGCCAGGGATCAGGCGATGTCGCGCAGCTCGCGACGCAGGATCTTGCCCACAGGCGTCATCGGCAGAGACTCACGCAGCACGATGTGCTTGGGCACTTTGTACCCCGTGAAATTCTCCTTGCAGTAGGCCTTGAGCTCTTCAAGGCTGACCCCCGCCTCACGAGGCACCACAAACAGCTTCACCGCCTCGCCGGAACGTTCGTCCGGCACCCCGATCACCGCGCAGTTGGCGACCTTGGGGTGAGCCATGACCACATCTTCGATCTCGTTGGGGTAAACGTTGAAACCCGAGACGATGATCATGTCCTTCTTACGATCAACGATGCGCACGAAACCATCGGGATCGATCACTGCAATATCGCCGGACTTGAACCAACCCTCGGCATCCAGCACTTCGGCCGTGGCCTCCGGCTTGTTCCAGTAGCCCTTCATGATCTGTGGTCCCTTGATGCACAGCTCGCCACGCTCGCCCAGCGGCAGCTCGGTGCCCTGGTCATCGATGACCTTCAAGGTGGTGCCCGGCACTGGCAGACCGACCGTACCCAACCGCGAGCGGTCGCCATAAGGGTTGGTGCAGGCCACCGGCGAGGTTTCGGTGAGGCCATAACCTTCGGTGATCCGGCAGCCGGTGAGTTTCTGCCAGCGCTCAGCCGTGGCCTTGACCAAGGCCGTGCCACCGGAGTTGGTCAGCTTGAGGTTGGAAAAATCCAGGTTCTTGAATTCCGGGTGATCCATCAGGGCCACGAACAGCGTGTTGAGCCCCAGCAAGGCGGAAAAACGCCAGTTCTTCAGTTCCTTGATAAAGGCGCCGATATCCCGCGGATTGCTGATCAGCACGTTGTGGTTGCCCGTGACCATCATGCACATGCAGTTCGCGGTGAAGGCATAGATGTGGTACAGCGGCAGCGGCGCGATCATCACTTCCTGCCCTTCACGCCACTGGCTATGACCGTCGGGCCCATGCTGGCCGAGGCAGGCCCGGGCCTGCTGCATGTTGGCCACCAGGTTGCCGTGGGTCAGCATCGCGCCCTTGGCCAGGCCGGTGGTACCGCCGGTGTACTGCAACACGGCAACATCATCGAGCCCCACCTGCAGCGGCTTGATCCCCTGGCCACGCCCCAGGCGCAGGGCACTCTTGAAGGAAATGGCCTGGGGCAAGTGATAGGCCGGGACCATCTTCTTGACCTTGTCCACCACCAGGTTGACCAACCAGCCCTTGGCGGTGGGCATCAGGTCGCCCATCTTGGCCTCGATCAGGAACTGGATATCGGTATCCCCTAAAACTTCCTGGACCTTCTGCCCGAAGACATTCAGGTAGACCAGGGCCCGGGCTCCTGAGTCCTTGAACTGATGACGCATCTCCCTGGCGGTGTACAGCGGATTGGTGTTGACCACCACCAGACCGGCCCGCAGCGCACCGAAGACCGCGATCGGGTACTGCAAAACGTTGGGCATCTGCACCGCAATACGATCCCCCGGAACCAGATCGGTATGGCTTTGCAGATAACCGGCAAAGGCCGCGCTGTAGCGTTCCAGCTCGGCGTAGGTGAGGGTCACCCCCATATTGCTGAAGGCTGGGCGATCAGCAAATTTCTTGCAGGAACGCTCAAACACCTCGATCACCGACTTGAAGGCCCCCAGGTCAATCTCGTTAGGGACGCCGGCGGGGCGTTTATCATTCCAGAAATCAGGTTGCATTATTCTTGTCCTCTCATTACCTGAACGGTCCGGGCCGCCTCTGTAACGCTGTCAGCGGCGGGGCTCCTCGGACGTTAGCAGCTATGGTGAATCAGGCAAATATGCGCAAGTGTGTCATTAATTTTATGAATCTTGCTTCCAACAGGCGTGCGCATCAGACGCACACGCGGCGATACGCTATAAAGTGCAGCGTCTTCGTGCAAAGGAATCGCCATGACCCACGACACGTTCTGGTTGACCACGAGTGATCACCAACGCCTCTTCGTCAACCTGTGGCTGCCCGAGCGCCCGCTCAAGGCACTCATCCTGCTGTCCCACGGCATGGCCGAGCACAGCGGGCGTTATGCTCGCCTGGCCGAGGCCCTGTGCGCCGAGGGTTATGGAATCTATGCCCCGGATCAACGCGGCCACGGTAAAAGCGCGGAATACGGGGTCCTCGGCCACTACGCAGACCAGGGTGGCTGGAACAAGGTCGTCGGCGACCTGGCCAGCCTCAACCAGCACATCGGCCAGCAACACCCTGGCACGCCCATCGTGCTGTTGGGCCACAGCATGGGCAGCTACATCGCCCAGGCCTACCTGCAACATCACAGCGCCAGCCTCCACGGGGCGATTCTCAGCGGCTCGAACTTCCAGCCAGTGGCCCTGTACCGCGCCGCCAGCCTGATCGCGCGGTTCGAACGCTGGCGCCAGGGCGGCCAGGGACGCAGCGCACTGATCGAGTGGCTGTCGTTCGGCTCCTTCAACAAGGCCTTCAAGCCCAATCGCACCGCCTTCGACTGGCTCAGCCGCGACCCGGCCGAAGTCGACAAGTACGTGAACGACCCGCTGTGTGGCTATCGCTGCACCAACCAGCTGTGGATCGACCTGCTCGGTGGCCTGCAGCAAATCAGCAAGATTTCCAACCTGGCGCAGATCGATCCCGGCCTACCGTTGTTGGTCATGGGCGGAGAATGTGATCCGGTGAGCGATGGCAAGCGTCTCAAGGATCTGGCCAACGCATTGCGCGAGGCCGGCAGCCAGTGCCTGCAACTCAATATCTACCCGCAGGCACGTCATGAGCTGTTCAACGAAAGCAACCGTGATCAAGTGACCCACGACGTACTGGCCTGGCTGGACCAAGCGCTGCAACACCGCCGGCCTCCACGGTCGGAGTAAGCGACGGCGCGGTCAGTGCGCTCATTTACCTGTCAGAGGATTTCAGCAACATGACCCAGGTTACCAACACCCCTTACGAAGCCCTGGAAGTCGGTCAGACCGCCCAGTACAGCAAGACCGTCGAGGAGCGTGACATCCAGCTGTTCGCCGCCATGTCCGGCGATCACAACCCGGTGCACCTGGATCCCGAGTTCGCCGCCGCCACCATGTTCAAGGAGCGCATTGCCCACGGCATGTTCAGCGGCGCCCTGATCAGCGCCGCCGTGGCCTGCGAATTGCCTGGGCCGGGCACCATCTACATCGGCCAGCAGATGAGCTTCCAGAAGCCGGTGAAGATTGGCGACACCCTGACCGTACGCCTGGAAATCCTCGAAAAACTGCCGAAATTCCGCGTCCGCATCGCCACTCGCGTATTCAACCAGCGCGACGAGCTGGTGGTGGACGGCGAAGCCGAGATTCTCGCCCCACGCAAGCAACAGACCGTGACCCTGCCGACCCTGCCGGCCATCACCATTGGCTAAACCGCGCCCCACGTAGTCCTCCAGGAGCCGGCTTGTCGGCGAAGGCTTTGCTCGTCATGGCTTGCGCCAGCAAGCCGTCTCCTACCGTCCACTGCCCTCCTCGACCTGCACGCTGGCGGTCATCCCGGCGCTCAGGTTGATGCCTTCAGGCACCTTGTCCAGCTTGATCCGCACCGGAATCCGCTGGGCCAGACGAACCCAGTTGAAGGTCGGCTCCACCTCCGCCAGCAATTGCCCGTCAGGGGTGGCGTTGCGGTCGGTAATCCCCCGGCTGACACTTTGCACATGGCCCGGCAGGGCATCGCCGGCACTCATCAGCCAGACCTTAACCCGGTCGCCGACCTGGATTCGCGGCAGCTTGGTTTCCTCGAAATAAGCCTGGACGTAGAACGTCGAATCATCGATCAGCGCCATCACTGGCTGCCCGGCATTGACGTAGTTGCCCTCGGCCAGGCGCAGGTTGGTGATATGCCCGTTACGGGGCGCGCGCACCTGACTGCGGGCCAGGTTGAGCTCCGCGACCTTGGCCTCGGCCTGGGCCTGACGCAGTTCGCCCCGGGCTATGCCGGCATTGATCTGGGCGTTCTCGCGCAGCTCGGCACTGATGGCCTGGGGACCCAGGGCCGCACGGCGACTGGCCTCGTGCTCGCGCAGACTCAATTGCTGCTGACGGGTCTGAACCACGGCCTGGGCCTTTTCCAGGGCCGCCTCGAACCGGTCGCGGTCGATGCTCAGCAACAAGTCTCCGGCCTTCACGGGCTGGTTGTCCGCCACCTTGAGCTCGCGTACCCAGCCGGATACGTCCGGGGCCACGATCACCACGTCGGCGCGAATCCGCGCGTCCCGGGTCCAGGGCGTCAGCATGTAGTACTGCCACAGGTGATAACCGGCGAAGATCGCCACCGCCACCAGGCACAGGGTAAATACGACACGTACGGGTGTACGCATAATCAACTCCTTATAAAGGTCCCAGGACCACAGTGATCACCGTCAATA
Source organism: Pseudomonas sp. B21-059 (assembly GCF_026016285.1). Taxonomy (NCBI): domain Bacteria; kingdom Pseudomonadati; phylum Pseudomonadota; class Gammaproteobacteria; order Pseudomonadales; family Pseudomonadaceae; genus Pseudomonas; species Pseudomonas sp. B21-059. The sequence continues at coordinate 5,152,522 of NZ_CP087201.1, forward strand.
CACAGACGTACAGGGCACAATCGAACAGGGCTTCATGCCAGATCCAGCGCCCCAATCCGGTGACTCGCACCAGCACTCGCAGCACGCCGGTGACCACCAGCGCCAGCACCACGTAAATCAGAAACGGGCTGAGCAGCACCCCGCCCAACGACCACTCACGCAGCCCCATGACTGTCCTCCTGCTGCCGGCACCAACTGCGCCAGCTGTTTTGCAATTGCAGCACCGCCCCCTTGGCCAGTTTCAACGCGTCACTGGGTGGCTGCTGGTCCAAAGCGTCGAGCAAGGCCGCACTGGGCGCCACCAGGGCTTCCTGGCGATGACCGGCCGGGCCCTGTTCAAGGATGCGTTGCAACTGCTCGAAATACTCGCGCTGCGCCGCACTCACCGGCACCTGGGCCACCGCCAGGCTCAGGCGCAGGTGCATCAGTTCATCGCCGACGTCCAGGCCCAACAGGCCATCGTCCCAGCGACTGCGGGCCTGCTCCGGCAGCTCCGGATAATGCCGGGCCAGTTGCAGCAGGCGATCGGCCATGCGCCCGCCGAACCAGCTTTCCGCGCCCCGCAGGTTGCGCCGGGTCAAACGCACCAGATCACTCAGGGTCGCCGCCAGCAGGCGCCGGCCATGCCAGGCCGGGTTACGCAGAATCAGCAGATGGAAGGCCAGTACCGCGGCGCCCACCCCCAGCACCATGGCCTGGGCATTATTGAAGAAGCTGGCGACATCGAAACTCATGCGGTTCATCGGCGAAATCAACACGATGAAATGCAGGCAGAACGAAGTGGCAGTGGCGCCTATCTGTGGCTTGGCCATGCCCAGGGCGCCGAAGAACAGCGGCACGCCCATGGCCATGGCCAACATCGCAAAACCGCTCCATTGAGGCAGGAGGATCTGCCCCACCAGGAACGCCGCCGGAATCGCCAGGAAGATTCCGCGCATGAAGCTCATGCCAATCTGCGCGCCGTTCTCACGGCTGGCGAACAGGCTGCAGACCACACACGTCAGGAGCATGGCCCCGGAGGCAGCAGGCCAGGCAGTGGCCAGCCAGAAGCTGGCTACCGTGAGGAACGCCAAGGCACTGCGGGCACCGAATACCAGGGCCAGCGACAGATCACGATGGGGAGTCAGGGTTGCCGGTTGCTCCACCGGCGCCCGCCCCTCCTGCACCGCGTCCAGGGCCTGGGTTGCCGCCAGGGCGGTATCCAGCAACAACGCAAAACGCGCCAGGCAAAAGCTCTGCGCCGGACTGATCTGAAGCTCATGGGACGCTTCCTGCAGGCGCGGACGCAGCGCTTGCAAACCAGCCTTGTCGGCCGCCGCCAGGGCTTCCTGAACCCGATCCAACCAGGGCTGCAGTTGCCGGGCTTCGTCGGCGTCCAGTTGTTTCCACTGGCGCCGCACCGAACGGGAGATCCGCAACAGCATCAGCAGCTTCTGGCTCAGGCCACTGATGGCCCGGGCCCGCTGGCGCCCCGATGGACCTTCGAACCAGGCGTGTTCGCGCTGGGAGTCCACGGCGACGATGCGCCCGAGAATTTCCAGCAGGCCCTTGCGCGCCAGGGCATCGCCGGCCAGGGTGGCGCGGGCCGCCTGCATGCCACTGTGCCAGGCGCTGCGGGCCTGATCCGCCAATTGCCGCTCTACCCGCATCGGCCAGATCAGGGCACTGCTGGCGGTGGCGCAAATGATCCCCAGGGAGATTTCCGTGCAACGGGCCACGGCCTGATCGAACACGGTCAACGGGTGACTGATGGCGGGCAAGGCGATGATCGCCACGGTGTAGCCCGCCAGCACGAAGGAATAGGACCAGGCACTGCGCAGCAGCGTGGAACTGGCGGTGCACAACCCCAGCCACAGGGCCAGGGCCAGCAGGAACAACCAGGGCGTCTGGGCGAACAGGCCCATGAACAGCACCGACATCAGCGTACCGACCAAGGTCCCCAGCAGCCGGGCCAGCCCCTTTTGCAGAACCATTCCGGACAACGGCTGAGCGACGATGAACGCGGTCATCAGGGCCCAGGCCGGCTGCTCCAGGCCCCAACGCAACGCCAGCCACAGCGCCAGGCCGCCACCCAGCAGCGTCTTGATCGCGAACTGCACCGCAGGAAGGCTGGGAGCAAGCAAGGCCTGCAAGGTAATGGGCACGAACAAGGACTCTTTGAAGGACTGAATAACCATAGTCGGGATCGCCACGAGTGGGCGCGAGCTAATTATTAGCTAGCTAACTAATTCCCGTCCAGCACTAAATCACAGGCATAAAAAAACGCCAGACTGGCTGGCGTTTTTGACAGGTTTTAACCGTTACGAACGGGCACGGGCCTGGTTGCGCAAGGCTTTGACCTGATCATGATTGCGTTGCACGCCGTGGTACTGGCGCTCTACCACATCACGAATACCCACCAGGTTGTGCTTGCTGATTTTATCCAGCGCCTCCTTGTAGGACTTCAAGGCATGGTCTTCGCCACGCTCGGCCTCGTTGAGCACCGATTCCTCATCCTTGCCGGTCACCAGTGACTTGAGGTCGACCCAACGACGGTGCAGATCGCCACTGACGCTGGTGGAGGTTTCCGGTTCGCCCCCCATGGAGCGCACCACGGACTGCAGTTCGGCGGCGGCGGTAGCGCAATCGGTGGAGCGCTTGATGAACAGCGCCTTGAGTTCTGGGTGCTTGATGTCTTCAGCACAGGTCTTGAACCCTTCCTGACCATCCTTGCTGGTCTCGATCAGGCTGTTGAGCACCGAAATTGCTTCTTTATTCAAGTCAGTCATTTTCTGGTTCCTTGCGGGTTGGGAGAGTTGAGTCAACTGCTGAGTTAACTACTGAATTAACCGTTGCACCCGCCATGCCAGACTTTGAATTTATATTTTTTGCTTAATTTTCAATAAGTTATCTTTTAACTAAAAATCTGTATCCGCGTTATTTGCATGATCTGTCATTTGGCCTGCATGCAGAATGCCTGTATTTTCCATGGCGTTCGAATCACACGAAAGTTGCGCCATGACCCCCGAGACACTTGAACTGCTGATCACCCGGGAAATGCCCTTCGGCAAGTACAAGGGCCGCATCCTGGCCGACCTGCCCGGCCCCTACCTGAATTGGTTCGCCCGCGAGGGCTTTCCCAAGGGCGAGCTCGGCGGCCTGCTGGCCCTGATGCAGGAGATCGATCACAACGGCCTGTCCGATCTGCTCGACCCGCTGCGCGCCAAACACGGCAAACCCAAGCCCCGTCACTGAAAAAGAGCCCACCATGCCAAGGACTGCAGCACCCCTTGCCCATGACGAAGACCATTGGCGTGCAATCGCCCGGCAGTTCGACATCGATCCTGGGCCGATCAATCTGGAGAACGGCTATTTCGGGCGCATGACGCGCAAGGTGGCCGAGGAGTACCAACACAATATCCAGTGGGTGAACCGCAGCAACTCGGTGCATGTGCGCCAGCGCTTCGAACAGATCGAGGCCCTGCAGATCCGTGGCCAGCTGGCAGCACTGCTGGAGGCCCCGGAGAATGCCGTGGCCCTGACTCGCTGTGCTTCCGACGCCCTGCAATCCTTGATCCGCAACTACAACCGCCTGCAACCCGGCGACCAGGTGCTGCTCAGCGACCTGGAGTACGACACGGTGAAAAGCGCGATGCGCTGGCTGGCCCGTCACCGGGGTGTGGAGGTGATAGAAATCGAGCACCAGCACCCTGCCAGTTTTGACAGCCTGGTCGACACCTATACAAGCGCGTTCGAGCGTTACCCGCGACTCAAGCTGATGCCCCTGACCTATGTCACCCATCGCAGCGGACTGGTCATGCCAGTCCAGGCCATTGCCGCCGCCGCCCGGGAACACCAAGTCGACATCATTCTCGACGGCGCCCACGCCCTGGGGCAGATCGAGTTCGACCTGCCCCAGCTGGGGATCGCCTTCGCTGGTTTCAACCTGCACAAATGGATCGGCGCGCCGCTGAGCCTGGGCTTTATCTACATCCACCCGGAACGCCTGGAGGATATCGACCCGGACATGGGCGAGTTCCACTTCCCCACCGACGACATCAGGGCCCGAACGCCCTACAGCACACCGAACATCCCGGCGCTGATGACTTTGCCCCTGGTGTTCGAGGAGCATCGAGCCATGGGCGGTTCGGCGGCCAAGGGCGCACGCCTGAACTACCTGCGCGCGACCTGGACCGAAGCCGTGCGCGAGACGCCAGGGATCGAAATCCTGACCCCGAAAGACCCGCGCCTGTGCTGCGCCATCAGCGCCCTGCGCTTTACCCGCCACGCCGACCAGCAAGCCCTGGTGGAGCGTCTGCTGCGCGACTACAACCTGTTCGCCGTAACCCGCACCGGCGCCGGTTTTGGCCCCTGCATCCGCATCACCCCGGGGCTGGTGACGCCTCTGGAGCACATCCAGTGCTTGATCAGGGCCCTTGGCGAATTGGCCAACCAGTGACGCCTCCCTCTCTTCAAGCGAGGGGCGAGGCTTTTTCTCCAGGCAAAAAAAAAACGGTGCACCGACCAAGCGCACCGTAAAGCCGTAGAACACACCAACGAATCAGGTAAAAATTTCAGTCCAGCAGAGACAGGGCCTCGGCCGTGCACTCTTGAATCCGCGCCCAGTCGCCGTTCTTGATCCACTCGGGATCGAGCATCCAGCTACCGCCCACGCACATCACATTCTTCAACGCCATGTAGCTCTTGATATTGGCCGGGCCAACGCCGCCAGTCGGGCAGAATTTCACCTCACCGAACGGACCGCCCAGGGCCTTGATCGCCGCCACGCCACCGCTGACTTCAGCCGGGAACAGCTTGAAGCGACGATAACCCAGGGCATAACCCTCCATGATCCCGGAAGCATTGCTGATTCCCGGCAACAGCGGGATCGGACTGGCGACACTGGCCTGCAACAAGTCACGGGTGATACCCGGGGTGACGATGAACTGCGAGCCTGCCGCTTCCGCCGCGGCGAGCATGTGCGGATCAAGCACAGTGCCGGCGCCGGTCACCAGTTCCGGGCGCTGCTCGCGCAGGATCTGGATGGCCTTGAGGCCGAACTGCGAACGCAGGGTCACTTCCAGGGCCGTCAGGCCACCTGCCGCCAGGGCGTCTGCCAGTGGCAGCACATCCTGCTCACGGGCGATGGTGATCACCGGCAGAATCCGCGCCTTGGCACAGAGGCTGTCGATCAGGGCAACTTTGTCCGCCATGGAAACGGTCGGGGGTAGGTTTGTCATAGCGGCTGATCCTTGGCTCATGGGCACCAGTAAATCTCTAACGGGGTTTGCAGGAAGGCGCGAATCGGCATTTCGGCAACAGCGTCACCGGCCAGTGCGGCACTCAGGGTGGTCAGCTTGGACTGACCGGAAATCGACAACAGCTGATGGCGGGCCGAGGCCAGTAAGGCCCGGCTCATGCTCAGGCGCTGATGGGGCACAGTCGGCGCCAGCATTGGCCAGCAGCGACGGCTGCCATCGACTCGAAGCGCCTCGGCCAGGTTCGGGCTGTTGGGGAACAGCGAGGCGGTATGACCGTCATCGCCCATGCCCAGCACCAGCACATCAATTCCCGGCAACTCAGCCAGAAGACGATCGGCCTGCTGGGCCGCTTCTTCCAGGTTGGCCGCCGCGCTATAGAGGCTGAGGAAGCTGGCCTTGGCCACCGGCCCCTGGAGCAGATAGCGCTTGAGCAGACCTGCATTGCTGTCGGCATGTTCCACCGGCACCCAACGCTCGTCCGCCAGGGTGATCAGCACCTTGGACCAATCCAGCTCCTGCTTCACCAGGGCCTGGAAAAACGCCACCGGGCTACGGCCACCGGATACCACCAGGGTCGCGTTGCCGCGGGCGGTAATGGCCTCGCGCAGCAGCTCGGCCACTCTCAGTGCCTGGCCTTCAGCCAACAAGGTAGGACTGCGGAATTCGTGGGCTGCTACCCCCGCCGGCAGTTGCAAATCAGATATCGCCATACCAAGACCTCCCGTCCCGCGTGATCAGTGCAATGGAGCTCATCGGCCCCCAGGACCCGGCCGCATACGGCTTGGGCGCATCACCGGATTTTTTCCACCCGGCGATCAACTGGTCACACCACTTCCACGCGGCTTCGATTTCATCTTTGCGGACAAACAGGTTCTGATTGCCGCGCATCACTTCCAGCAACAACCGCTCGTAGGCATCGGGAATCCGTGCACTGCGATAGGTATCGGAAAAATTCAGCTGCAACGGACCGCTGCGCAGCTGCATGCCCTTGTCCAGGCCTTGTTCCTTGGTCATCACCCGCAACGAGATGCCTTCATCCGGTTGCAGGCGAATGATCAGCTTGTTGCTGATCTGCAGGCGCTGCTCGGGGGCGAAGATATAGTGCGACGGCTCTTTGAAGTGGATGACGATCTGCGACAGTTTTTGCGGCATGCGCTTGCCGGTACGCAGGTAGAACGGCACCCCGGCCCAACGCCAGTTGCGGATGTCGGCACGCAGGGCAACGAAGGTTTCGGTGTCGCTCTGGGTGTTGGAGTTTTCTTCCTCCAGGTAACCCGGCACCGATTGGCCCTCGCTGTGACCGGCAATGTACTGGCCACGCACCACCTGGGTGGTCAGGCCTTCCGGGCTGATGGGCGCCAGGGCCTTGAGCACCTTGACCTTCTCGTCACGGATGCTGTCGGCGGACAGGTCGGCCGGTGGGTCCATGGCGATCAGGCACAGCAACTGCAGCAAGTGGTTCTGGATCATGTCCCGCAGCTGGCCAGCCTTGTCGAAATAGCCCCAGCGGCCTTCGATGCCAACCTTCTCGGCCACGGTGATTTCCACGTGGGAGATGTAGTTCTGGTTCCACTGGGTTTCGAACAGGCTGTTGGCAAAGCGCAAGGCGATCAGGTTCTGCACCGTCTCCTTGCCCAGGTAATGGTCGATCCGGTAGATGCGATTTTCCGGGAAGAACTGGGCCACCGCGTCGTTGACCTTGCGCGACGATTCCAGGTCCGAGCCAATGGGTTTTTCCAGGACCACGCGAGTGTGCTGGTTGAGTCCGACCCGAGACAGGTTCTCGCAAATCGCGCCATACACCGCCGCCGGTGTGGCGAAGTAGGCGATCAAGCGTTGTTCGCCGCCGGCGCGCTCAGCCAGTGCCACATAGTCCTCGGCCTTGAGGAAGTCCACATGCAGGTAGCTCAGGCGAGCGAGAAAAGTCTGCAGGACCTCACTGTCGATGTCCTTGTCGCCGACGTACTTGCGCAGCTCGGTTTCGATATTCGCCAGGTGATCTTGCTCGCTGCCCGGCTCACGGGCCAGGGCCAGAATCCGCGTGTCTTCATGCAACAGACCGGCGGCATCGAGTTGGTACAAGGCAGGAAACAGCTTACGCAGCGCCAGATCGCCCAGCGCGCCGAACAAGGCAAAGGTGCAGGGTTCAACCGTTATCGAAGGCATGATGTTTGTTCTTTTATCAAGTTAAGCTACAAATACCTTTTTTCAAGGCATCACTCAAGGAAAAATGTAGTAATAAACACAACATTTTTACAAAATACAGATTCCAGGTGGTGGTCGATCCAGGCCATCAGTAGGATAGGCCACCTCTCAACTTCGCATTGCGGGCGCTCTAGCGGCTCTGCTGCTGCGCCTGTCTAGCCGATCTAGGAAACCTGAATGGACCGAGTGCGAAATCTTCTGGAGCAGATCCAGAACCGCCTTGAAGAACTGAACAAGGCGGAACGTAAAGTCGCCGAAGTCATCCTGCTCAACCCACAGCAGGCGACTCGCTTCAGCATCGCTGCGCTGGCCCAGGCCGCTTCGGTCAGCGAACCGACGGTCAATCGCTTCTGCCGCTCGTTCGGTGTCAGCGGCTACCCGGAACTCAAGCTGCAACTGGCCCAGAGCCTGGCCAGCGGCGCCGCCTACGTCAGCCGCGCCGTAGAGGCCGACGACAACCCCGAGGCCTACACACAAAAGATCTTCGGCAGTGCCATCGCCTCCCTGGACAGTGCCTGCCAGGCCCTGGACCCGAACCTGATCAGCAAGGCCGTTGACCTGTTGATTCAGGCTCGGCAGATCCACTTCTTCGGCCTCGGTGCCTCGGCCCCGGTGGCCATGGATGCGCTGCACAAGTTTTTCCGCTTCAACCTGGCAGTGACGGCCCATGCCGATGTACTGATGCAGCGCATGATCGCCTCGGTGGCCCACACCGGCGAATTGTTCGTGATCATTTCCTACACCGGCCGGACCCGCGAACTGGTGGAAGTGGCACGCATTGCCCGGGAAAACGGCGCATCGGTGCTGGGACTGACCGCGGAAAACTCGCCACTGGCCAAGGCCAGTACCTTGAGCCTGAACATCCCACTGCCCGAAGACACCGACATCTACATGCCGATGACCTCGCGGATCATCCAGCTCACCGTGCTCGACGTGCTGGCCACCGGCATGACCCTGCGCCGTGGCGTGGACTTCCAGCCGCACCTGCGCAAGATCAAGGAAAGCCTCAACGCCAGCCGCTATCCGGTGGGCGACGAGTTCAACTGAGGCTGGCCGGTTCGCCGGCCTGCCGACTCCTACACCGCTGCCCGCGCCTGCAAGCTCAGGTGCGCCTGCTCCCCCGGCGCCAGGCACAGGCTGTCGGTGCCGCCGGCAGCCGCTTCGACGCAGACAAACCGCGACACCTCATTCCAGCTCACCCCCAGCAAGGGCCGGGTGCCGGGGTGCCAGACCACGGTGTCGGCATCGTCACCGGTATCGATACACAGCTCGCGCTGCCAGGCGTGGTCCTTGAGCTGCAATTCGCCTTCGTGCTGGAACACCCGCTGGCACCCGCCCTCGACCCGCAACTCGCCCTGCTGCTGACAGACCTGGCGGTTCAACTGGTCATAACCCTGGGCGCCATCAAGCCCGGACAGCGCTACCTCACCGACGTCACCAATACGCCAGTAGGCATGCAAAGCCTGGCTCAACTGACAAGGTTCACTGTCCTGGTGCTCGGTGCTCAGGCGCAGATCCATGCTTTGCCCCAGGTGTGCGTGCAGATCGACCTTCCAGTCGCACAACTGCAATTGCCAGTGCAGGCGCACGCCGTCCTCTTCGCTGCTGCTGTCCAGCAGTTTCCAGTCCAGCAGCCGCGCCCAACCGTGGGACGGCCAGGCATTTTCACTGGGATGGCGACCGTACCAGGGCCAGCACACAGGCACACCACCGCGGATCGCCCCCACTTGCGGCCACTTCGAGGCACACCACAGCCAGGGCTTCTGCCCGGCCGGCTGAAAGTGCAGCAGTTGGGCGCCCTGGCGACTGAACACCGCCTGGCACAGCGGGTGATCGATCACCAGCACATCGCGCATCTGATAGCGCTCCCAAGCGAACACCGGGCGTTCGCGCAGGGATTTGAAAAAGCGTTGTAGCGGATGCTCATGCATGGGCCGCGGTCCTGAAATTCACTGCTGTCTCGATACTCATCAGGGGGGACTTGCAATCCCCACAAAAAAAAGCGGACGGCCTGGGCCATCCGCAAAATGCGCACATGGAGGAGGAGCTTATCGCAACAGCTCTAGAACACCGACTGAATTTTCAGACCGGCCACCAACGCGTTATCCACTTCATCCACACCGCCCGGATGGGTGATGTATTGCAGGTTGGGGCGTACGGTCAGCCAGTTGGTGACGTGGAAACCGTAGTTGATCTCGTAGTTGTATTCCGTGTCGCGCAGCGGCATGTACAGCGGGTTGTCGTAGTTGCTGATGCCGTTGTCCTCGTTGATCAGCTGGGCGTTCTTGCGCACATCGTCGTTGACGTGGATCCGCGCAAAACCGATGCCCACGTCATCTTTCGGACGCGCATCGAACGGCCCCTTGTACACGAACATCAGCGACTGGTAGTTGTCGACGACGTTGGTGTCCTTGTCATGGAAGGTGGCGTTGGCGGCGATGTTCAAGCCACGGGAAGCGTCACCGTTGTGGGTGGTGAGTTGCTGTTGAGCGACGAACCAGTAGCCGTGCTTGCTGTTGTGCACGCGATAGGCGTCGCCCGTGTCCGCGGCGTCCTGGCCGTTGGCGTCCTTGCGCACATCATTGGCGTCGGCCGTGCTCTTGTAGTAACCCACGCGGTACTCGCCCGGCAGGCTATTGAGCTTGGGCGACCAGACCAGTTCCACCGGCAATACCGTGCCCTTGGTGCCGCTGCCGCTGAGCTTGAAGCCGTTGCCGTGCTCCAGCTGTGACGGGTTCTGGTTGTAAGCGCCGATCTGCGCATACAGCTCGGGGGTGATGTGGTATTTGACCCGCAGCGCCGCCTGGCTGACCGGCCAGTTGTACCAGATACCGGTGGCCCAGTTGCCCACCTGGGAGCCGCAGAAGGCCAGGTTCTGGAACTCGCAGGGGAAGGTGTTGAAGTCTTCGCCTTCGCCGAAGTAACCGGCCTTGACGTCCAGCTTGCCGTCGAGGAACTGGTGCTGAATCCACAGCTGGGTCAGACGCACCATATGGCCACGACCGTACACCTCCTGGGAAGAACTCAGGGTGCCGGCACGCGGGTCGCCGATGCGATCGTTGGAAATGTTCTGGCCGTTACGGTTGGTCAGCTGAATCTTGGCCTGGGTATTGTCCCAGCCCAGCAGCTTCTGCAGATCCAAGGCCACGCCGAGACCGAACTGATCGCTGTAGCGCCCGGTCTTGTCGTCGTTGTAGCCGCCGTGCAGGTTGGCGCCCATTTCACCGACGTAGTCGGCCTTGATGTCGATCCCCTGCTCGATCAGCTTGGTACGCTCACCACCCCAGTCGCCGGTCATCCACTTGGAGTCGGCGCTGAACGCCTCGTCCGCCATGGCATTGGCGGACAGGACCAATGCCGCAGCCGCTGACAACTGGCAAAGCAGCCGGGTATTGCTGTGTTGCTTTTTCATCCCTACATCCTCGTCTTTATTGTTATTAACGATTTATCCAACGCGGTTTACAGCGGGTGCGACGGATGACAGGCCATCCGCCACGGATTCATCGCCCCTTGAACTGCGCCACGTTGCCGCTACGGGGCTCGGACACAGGCGCGCCGGCCGCTCCCAGGCGCTCGCCGCTCTGGGCATCGAACAGCAGCACTCGGGCCGGATCGAACTGCAAGGTCAGGGTTTCTCCTGCCTCGGGCGCCTGATCCGGCGCCAGGCGGCAGCAGACCTTGGTGCCATTGAGGGTGACAAACACCAGGGTGTCGGGACCGGTGGGCTCGACCACCTGGACCTCGGCGCGCAAGGTCGGCAAGCCATTGGCTTCGGTGGCGGCCAGGGCAATCTGCTCCGGACGAATGCCGAGGATCACCTCACGGTCTTCGAGCCCCGCGTCCTGCATGCCCAGAGGCAGCTCGCAACGGGCCTGGCCACTGTCCAGTAGCGCCAGCAGGCGGCCGTCCTTGCGTTGCAGGCGCAGAGGGATGAAGTTCATCGGCGGCGATCCGATAAAACTCGCCACGAACAGGTTGGCCGGGTCGTTGTAGATCTGCTTCGGGGTGCCGAACTGCTGGATGATCCCGTCCTTCATCACCGCGACCTTGTCGCCCAGGGTCATGGCTTCGATCTGGTCGTGGGTGACGTAGACCGTGGTGGTCTTGAGGCGCTGGTGCATCAGTTTCATTTCGGTGCGCATCTCGACCCGCAGCTTGGCGTCGAGGTTGGACAGCGGTTCGTCGAACAGGTAGATCTTCGGCCGCCGCGCCAGCGCCCGGCCCATGGCCACCCGCTGCTGCTGACCGCCGGAGAGCTGGCCCGGCTTGCGGGTCAGCAGGTGCTCGATCTGCAGCAGCTTGGCCACCCGTGCCACTTCCGCGTCGATCTCGGCAGTGGGCATCTTGCGGATCTTCAGGCCGAAGGCGATGTTGTCGCGCACGCTCATGGTCGGGTACAGCGCGTAGGACTGGAACACCATGGCGATGTCACGATCCTTGGGGCTCATGCCGCTGATGTCGGCATCATCCACCAGGATCGCCCCGCCGCTGATGTTCTCAAGGCCTGCGATGCAGTTCATCAGGGTGGATTTGCCGCAGCCGGACGGGCCGACGAGGATCAGGAACTCACCGTCGTCGATCTTCAGTTCGATGTTCTTCAGGGTGTCCGGCAGGCCGGCACCGTAGGTCTTGTTGACGTTGCGTAATTCGAGAGTGGCCATGCTTTACCCCTTGACTGCGCCGGACGTCAGCCCGCGCAGGAAATACTTGCCGGCGAAGATGTAGACCAGCAGTGTCGGCAGCCCGGCGATCATCGCCGCCGCCATATCAACGTTGTATTCCTTGGCCCCGGTGCTGGTGTTGACCAGATTGTTCAGGGCCACGGTGATCGGTTGCGCATCGCCGCTGGCAAACACCACGCCGAACAGGAAATCGTTCCAGATCTGGGTGAACTGCCAGATCAGGCAGACCATGATGATCGGCACCGACATCGGCAAAAGGATCTTGCCGAAGATGGTGAAGAACCCGGCGCCATCCAGGCGCGCGGCCTTGACCAGGGCATCGGGGATGCTCACGTAGTAGTTGCGGAAAAACAGCGTGGTGAAGGCCAGGCCGTAGACCACGTGCACCAGCACCAGGCCGGTGGTGGTGTTGGCCAGGCCGAACTTGCCAAGGGTGAACGAGGCCGGCAGCAGCACGGTCTGGAATGGCAGGAAGCAGCCGAACAGCAGCAGGCCGAAGAACAGCTGGGAGCCGCGAAAGCGCCACATCGACAGCACGTAGCCGTTCATTGCACCGATGAAGGTGGAGATCAGTACCGCCGGCACGGTGATCTTCACCGAGTTCCAGAAGTAGCCGCCCACAGCGTCCCAGGCTTTGATCCAGCCGATGCCGTCCACCACCTGGGGCCAGCTCAGCAGGTTGCCGGTGCGGATGTCTTCCGGGGTCTTGAAGCTGGTCAGCAGCATCACCACCAAGGGAATCAGATACACCGCCGCCGCCAGCAGCAAGGTGGCGTAGATGGCGATCCGACTGAAGTTCAGGGTCGGCTTGGCGAGGGAGTTAGTCATGGCGCTTGCCTCGCAGTTCGGAGTACAGGTACGGCACCAGGATGGTCAGCACGGCACCGAGCATCAGCATGGCGCTGGCCGAGCCGATGCCCATCTGGCCACGGCTGAAGGTGAAGGAGTACATGAACATCGCCGGCAGGTCGGAGGAGTAGCCCGGGCCGCCCGCGGTCATCGCCGCCACCAGGTCGAAGCTCTTGATGGCGATATGGGCGAGGATCATGAAGGCACTGAAGAACACCGGCCGCAGGCTCGGCAGCACGATCCGCAGGTAGATGGTCGGCAGGCTCGCGCCGTCCACCTGGGCGGCGCGGATGATCGACTGGTCAACACCGCGCAGACCGGCGAGGAACATCGCCATGACAAAGCCCGAGGCCTGCCATACGGCGGCGATCACCAGGCAGTAGACCACCCGGTCCTGATCCACCAGCCAGTCCAGGCGAAAGCCTTCCCAGCCCCAGTCACGGAGCATCTTGTCCAGGCCCAGGCCCGGGTTGAGCAGCCACTTCCAGGCAGTACCGGTGACGATCATCGACAGTGCCATGGGGTACAGGTACACGGTGCGGATGAAGCCTTCCTTGCGGATGCGCTGGTCCAGCAGCACCGCCAGGAACACCCCCAGCACCAGGCTGATGGCAATGAACATGCCGCCGAAGAGCGCGAGGTTCTTGCTCGCCACCCACCAGCGGTCGTTGTCCATCAAGCGCAGGTATTGCTGCAGGCCGACCCACTTGTAGCTCGGCATGAAGCTGGAATTGGTAAAGGACAGAATGAACGTCCAGATGATGTAGCCATAAAACCCCACGAGCACGATCACCATGCTCGGCGCCAGCACCAGCTTGGGTAGCCAGCGCTGCAGTGCGTCCAGGGGTGAGGCCTTGCTGAAAACCGCCACAGAGCTCATCGCAAAAACCCAGTTATTGAAGTGAATCCGGGATGCACGCCGCCGCTGCATGGGCGTAAGCCCTGCAGGGCGGCAACACAGTCACAGGTCAGCCGCCGGCGTACCGGCGGCGGGGTCAAGGATTACTGCGCGGCTTTGACCGCCGAGGCCAGTTGCGCACTGGCCTTGGCCGGGTCCGCATCCTTGTCGTTCATGAAGTTGGTGACCACATCGAAGATCGCGCCCTGCACCGCCAGGGAAGTGGCCATGTTGTGCGCCATGCTCGGCTGCAGGCCGCCGGTCTTCTCGTCGGCCAGGAAGTCCTTGGCCGCTGCCTGGGCGCAGGAGTCGAAGCCCTCGGCGCTCATGTCGTTGAGCATGTCGGTGCGCACCGGGATCGAGCCCTTGTTGATGCTGAAGACCTTCTGGAAGTCCTTGCCCAGGGCGACCTTGGCCAGGTCTTGCTGAGCGGCGATATCACCTTTGCGATCGGCCTTGAGCTTGAACACCGCCAGGGAGTCGATGTTGTAGGTGAAGGCCTTGTCAGTGCCCGGGAACGGCACGCACTGGTAGTCCTTGCCGGCAACTTTCTTCGCCGCCGTCCATTCGCTCTTGGCCCAGTCGCCCATCATCTGCATGCCGGCCTTGCCGCCGATCACGTCGGCAGCCGCAATGTTCCAGTCACGCCCGGCACGGTTGGGGTCCATGTAGCCGGTGATTTTCTTCAGTTCGGCGAAGGTCTTGGTCATTTCCGGGCCGGAGAGGGTTTTCTGGTCCAGGTCCACCAGGGCTTTCTTGTAGCCTTCAGGGCCCATGACCGAGAGCACCACGTCTTCAAACACGGTGCTGTCCTGCCACGGCTGGCCACCGTGGGCCAGGGCGATAAAGCCCGCGGCCTTGAGCTTGTCGCCGGCGGCATAGAACTCTTCGAGGGTGGTCGGGGCCTTGTCGATCCCGGCCTTCTTGAACACTTCAGGGTTGATCCACAGCCAGTTGACCCGGTGGATGTTCACCGGCACTGCTACGTAATCACCTTCGTACTTGACGGTATTGGCCACCTTGGACGAGAGCAGGCCGTCCCAGTTTTCCGCTTTGGCCACGTCCTTGAGGGTGTCGGTGCTGAGCAGGCCGGTGCTGCCCCATTCCTGGATATCCGGGCCCTTGATCTGGGCTACGCCCGGCGGGTTGCCGGCCACGGCGCGGCTTTTGAGCACGGTCATCGCAGTGGAACCGCCACCACCGGCCACGGCGCCGTCCTTCCAGGTGAAACCGTCTTTTTCCACTTGGGCCTTGAGCACATCGACGGCAGCTTTTTCACCACCCGAAGTCCACCAGTGGACGACTTCCACGGAACCTTTGGAATCGGCGGCGAGGGCACTCAGGGGAAACAGAGAGGCAAGGGAAATGACAGTGGCGAGGCGAGAAATCGCATTCATTTGAAGTACCTTTCTTGTTGTTATGCATGCAAGTCTGGTGCTTGCGCTGCATACGAGTCTAAACAGCCTAGTCGAACGTTCGGGTAACGAAGCGACGGGGAAATGTCACGACATGGTTACACAAGGCCCGGAACAGACGCTTGGGCCAAAGCCGAAGCCATGCTCGGCGCCAGAGGCAGACGCGGAATCAGCACGGCTTGCCAGGCGTGATAGAGGTCCGGCTTGCCGCCCCAGATCTCGGCGGCCGGGCGGTTGTCGCGGCCCAGTTCGTGATGCCAGCTGCCCTGTTGGCGATCGATGAAATGCGCTTCGCAGAACTCCCAGAAACACCGGTACCAGGTCTCGTACTGCTCCTGGCCGGTGCGCTTAAGCAAGGCGCTGGCAGCGGCGCTGGCCTCGGCGTGGGTCCAGTGCAGGCGCTGGCGCACCACTGGCCGGTTGTCCCAGTCCAGGGTGTAGACGATGCCCGGGGCGCCATCCACGTCCCAGCCGTGGCGGCAGTTGCTCGCAAACAGACGTTGCGCATCCAGCGCCAGCCAGCCCGGGGTCAACAGGCCGGCCTGGACCCGCGATGCCTCCAGGTGCAACAGCAGGCGCGCCCATTCGAAACCGTGGCCCGGCGTGGTGCCGAAGGGCCGGAAACCGTCGGCGGGAAAGGCCCGGTTGTAGTCGCGCAGGGGCTGCCAGTCAGCGTCGAAATGCTCGATCACCATGAAGTCATTGGCGGCGGCGTGCTGATGGATCACCCGATCGACGATGCGCAGGGCGCGGTTGAGCCAGCGCGGGTCCTGGGTGACATCGGCCAGGGCCAGAAAGGCCTCGGTGGCGTGCATGTTGCTGTTGGCGCCGCGATAGGCTTCCGGCTCGCGCCAGTCACGGTTGAAGGACTCGAGCATGGCGCCCTCCTCCTCGCTCCAGAAATACCCGTCGACGATCCGGATCGCCTCCTCAAGTAGGGCCTGGGCACCCGGCCGCTGCGCCAACACCGCAGAGCTGGCGGCCAGGGCGACAAAGGCATGCAGATAGGCAGCCTTGGTGCTGTTGCCATCGGCCTGACCGGCCACGGCGAACCAGCCGCCGTGCTCGGCATCGCGCAACGGCCCCATGAGCGCGGCGATGCCGTGGTCCACCAGCCCGGCATAACCCGGCAGGCCCTGGATGTGCGCCATGGCGAAGCTGTGGGTCATGCGCGCGGTGTTCATGGTTTCGGCCTGGGCAGCGGCGGGCAGGCAGCCCCGGGCATCGAGGTTGCCGAAGCCTTCGGCGAGTCGTGAAGCCTTGGCGAAATCAAGCAGGCGCTGGCCTTCGGCGGCGAGCCAGGAATGGTGAGCGGGCGCGTTCAGCCAACTGCGCAGCGGCAGGGGGAGAGAGTCCATGAGTGGCCTGTTGTTGTTTTTATCGAAGGCTTGAGTCTAATCAAGCCGCTCGCAACCGCAGGTAACGAAGGGCCAGCACAATGTCACCAAGCCGTGACATTGTGCGGCTCCACCCGTAGGAGCCGGCTTGCCGGCGAAGAGGCCCTTGAGTCCTGCAGTGCCCTTGGGGACGCCTTCGCTGGCAAGCCAGCGCCTACACAAGTCAGTGTCTACACAGGCCAGCCGCTCAGTCGAAGGTCCGGGGCAGGTACAGGGTCACCCGCAGGCCGCCTTCGCGCAGGTTCTGCAGGCTGACTTCGCCGCCATGGCTGTGGGCAATGTTGCGGGCAATCCCCAGGCCCAGGCCGTAGCCCTGCTGCTGGCCGGCCAGACGGAAATGCGGCTCGAACACCTGCTCCAGGCGCTGCTCCGGTACGCCCGGGCCTTCGTCGTCTACATGCAGGACAAAACCGCTGTCGTCGTCTTCGATGTGCAGATGGGCTTTCTGGCCGTACTTCAGGGCGTTGTCGATCAGGTTGCCCATACAGCGCTTGAGCGCCAGGGGCTTGCCCGGATAGCTGGCCAGCGCCCGGCCCTGCTGGGTCACGCGGCCATTGCCGTTGGGTGCCAGGTAAGGCTCCACCAGGCAGTCGAGCACCTGGTTGAGGTCCACCGGCTCGATGTTCTCGTGGATGTCGGTGTCCTTGACGCATTGCAACGCACCTTTGACCAGCAGTTCCAGTTCGTCCAGGTCGCGGCCGAACTTGGCTTGAAGTTGTTCGTCCTCCAACAATTCGACCCGCAGGCGCAGGCGGGTGATGGGGGTGCGCAGGTCGTGGGAGATGGCGCTGAACAGCTGGCTGCGCTCGGTCAGGTAGCGGCTGATGCGTTCGCGCATGCTGTTGAAGGCCCGCCCCACTTCCACCACTTCACTGCCGCCGCCCTGCGCCACCGGCTCGACATCGGCGCCCAGGGACATGTCCCGCGCCGCCCGGGCCAGACGCTTGAGGGGCCGGCTCTGCCAATGCACCAGCAGGCCGATGAACAGCA
Source organism: Pseudomonas sp. B21-059 (assembly GCF_026016285.1). Classification (NCBI taxonomy): domain Bacteria; kingdom Pseudomonadati; phylum Pseudomonadota; class Gammaproteobacteria; order Pseudomonadales; family Pseudomonadaceae; genus Pseudomonas; species Pseudomonas sp. B21-059. The sequence goes on from NZ_CP087201.1 coordinate 5,170,198, forward strand.
GCAGAAAACCGCTGGTGAGCAGGATGAACCACACCTGCTGCGCCGGCAGCCCCTGCTCTTCGAGACTGGTGTAGGGCTCGGGCAACAGCGAAGCGATGTACAGCCATTCTCCCGGGGCCATCTGGATCTGGGTCACCAGCACCGGCGGGTTCACCGGCTCCAGGGTCAAGGCGTAATGGGCCCAGGAGCGGGGTAATTCGTCGAGCTTGAGGCCGCCATTGAAAATCCGCAGATCATCGGGGCTGACAAAGGTCACGGATAGATCCGCGTCGTTGCCCAGGGACTGGCGCAGCACTTGCTCCACCGCCTGCAATACCGCCTCTTTGCGCGGTGTAGCGGGCAGCACCTGCATGCCCAGGGGCTTGTCATTGAGGGTCACGACAAAACGGGTACCGCCCATGCTGCGCAACTGGTCGAGCACCAGGGGGCGATAAGCCACCGGCAGCGAACGCAGGTAACTGACGCTGGCGGTCATCGAGTGAGCCAGGCTGCGGGCGCTGGTCACCAGGCCTTCGAGCTGAGTAGCGCGCAACTGCGAAACCCAGATCACGCTGGACAGGGCCTGGGCGAACAACACCGCCAGCAAGGTCAGCAGAAGCATGCGCCCCAGCAGCGAGCGAGGCACCGGCACCCGCCGCAATACTCTGCGCACTGCCTCAGTGACCATTGCCGGCAACCACATTGGCTGCCAATTGATAGCCACTGCCACGCACGGTACGGATCAGCCGCGGTGGCTTTTCCGTGTCCCGCAGACGCTGGCGCAGGCGGCTGACAGCCATGTCGACGATGCGGTCCAGGGGCATCAGGTCGCGCCCGCGAGTGGCATTGCCGATGGTGTCGCGGTCGAGGATTTCCTGGGGGTGGTCGAGGAACAGCTTGAGCAGGGCAAAGTCGGCGCCGGAGAGGATCACCTCCTCGCCGTCGTTATGAAACAAGCGGTGACTGATCACATCCAGGCGCCACTCGTCGAAGCACAGCACGTCACCTGCAACCCGCTCCTGGGCGAACTGCACCCGGCGCAACAGCGCCTTGATCCGCGCCTGCAACTCCCGTGGGCTGAAGGGCTTGCCCAGGTAGTCGTCGGCCCCCAGCTCCAGACCGATCACCCGGTCGGCCTCGTCGGAGCTGGCGGTGAGCATGATGATCGGCACCTGGCTGCACCGTGGGTGCTGGCGAATCCAGCGGCACAGGCTGAAGCCGTCTTCGTCGGGCAGCATCACGTCGAGGATCACCAGGTCGCTGGGTGCCTCGCTCAGGGCCTGGCGAAAGCCGGCGCCATCGGCGGTCGTGCGCACCTGGAAGCCGCAGCGGCTGAGGTAGGTTTCCAGCAGCTCGCGAATTTCCTGATCGTCGTCAACCAACAAAATCGACTTACTGACTGAACTCACCGGGGCCGTCCTTATTGTTAGGCAGGGAGCGCGATTATGCCTGATGCCGGGAGGCGTGTTACCGCCTCTTCGCCGGTAAGCCGGCTCCTACGCTGTGCGGCTCAAGGTCAACCCAGGGCCTGCTCCAGCGCTACGCCGGCACCGGTCAGCCCGGAATAGGGCGCCGTCACCAACCACACCGGAATGCCCTTGAAGTAGTCGCTCATGCAGCCCTTGTCGGCAAAGCTCCTGGCAAAGCCGCTGTGGATGAAGAAGTCGGCGAAACGGGGAATCACCCCGCCGACGATATACACCCCGCCCCGCGCGCCCGTGGTCAGCACGTTGTTGCCCGCCACTCGCCCCAGCCAGCAGCTGAACTGCTCCAGCACTTCCCGGGCAATCGAGTCGCCAGCCAGCCCGGCAGCGGTGATGGCCTCCGGGGTATCGAGGCGCGGCTCATGACCGTCCACCGCACAGATCGCCCGGTACACCCGAGGCAATCCACTGCCGCTCAAAGCAGTCTCGGCGCTGACATGACCAATTTCATCGTGGATGTGCTGCCACAGCTGGGTTTCCCGCGGGCTGCTCAAGGGCAGGTCGACATGACCGCCCTCCCCCGGCAAGGCCATGTAGCGGCCGGCGCCGAAATTCAACAGGGTACCGACGCCGAGACCAGTGCCCGGGCCGATCACCACCGCCGGACGCAAGGGCTCGGCAACGCCTTCGCAGACCACGCGAAACTCATCGGGCTGCAAGCGGGTCATGCCCAGGGCCATGGCCGAGAAGTCGTTGACCAGCAGCAACTGCTCCACCTGCAAGGCCTGGCAGAACGCCTGGCGGCTCAGGCGCCAGTGGTTGTTGGTAAAACGGAACTCATCGCCGCTGACCGGACCGGCCACCGACAGGCATACCGAACCGATGGAACCCAGGGCCAGGCCCTGGTCTTGCAGGTACGCCTTGATGGCATCTTCCGGGCAGCGATAGTCCGCCGTTGCATGGACCTGGATCGCGTCCAGTTGTTGGTCTTTCCACAACGCGAAGCGCGCGTTGGTGCCACCGATGTCACCGACCAGGGCCAGTTTCAATTAAGCGTCTCCAGAGCAGAGGTAAAGGCGCTGGCGCCCTGCTCTGCCGAGCTGAAGGCCATGCGCATGAAAGCGAAGAGTTCACGACCGGTGCCGACGTTGTTGCCCAACAGGCCCTTGGCCGGTTCCCGGGCGGCGAATTCGGCGGCGTCGACCTTGAGTTCCAAGGTGCCCTTGACCCCGTCAACGCGAATGATGTCACCGTCCAGCACCCGAGCCAGCGCACCGCCGACCTGGGCTTCGGGACTGACATGAATCGCCGCCGGAATCTTGCCCGAGGCACCCGACATACGTCCATCGGTCACCAGCGCCACCTTGAAGCCACGGTCCTGCAGTACCCCGAGGAACGGGGTCATCTTGTGCAGCTCGGGCATGCCGTTGGAGCGCGGGCCCTGGAAGCGCATCACCGCGACGAAATCTTTTTCCAGCAGGCCGGCCTTGAAGGCGTCGGCCAGGTCCTGCTGGTCCTGGAATACCACGGCCGGGGCTTCGACGACCTGATGCTCGGGGGCCACGGCGGACACTTTCATCACCCCGCGGCCGAGGTTGCCTTCCATGACCCGCAAGCCGCCTTCCGGGGAGAAGGCCCGGGCCACCGGCCGCAGGATGTTTTCGTCGAGGCTTTCGATCGGGCCTTCGCGCCATACCAGCTTGCCGTTATCGAGGAACGGCTCCTGGGTGTAGCGGCTCAGGCCGCGGCCGGCCACGGTATTGACGTCTTCATGCAGTAGCCCGGCTTCCAGCAGTTCACGGATCAGGAAGGACATGCCGCCCGCCGCCTGGAAGTGGTTAATGTCGGCCTTGCCGTTGGGATAGACGTGGGACAGGGTTGGCACCACCTCGGACAGATCGGCCATGTCCTGCCAGGTCAACTGGATGCCTGCCGCCTGGGCAATGGCCGGCATGTGCAGGGTGTGGTTGGTGGAACCGCCGGTGGCGTGCAGAGCGACGATGGAGTTGACCAGGCAACGCTCGTCGACGATTTCGCCAATGGGCGTGAAGCTGCCGCTCTGCTTGGTCAGGCGCGTGACCTGCTGCGCCGCCTCATGGGTCAGGGCGTCGCGCAGCGGCGTGTTGGGGTTGACGAAGGAGGCGCCCGGCAGGTGCAGGCCCATGACTTCCATGAGCAACTGGTTGGTGTTGGCAGTGCCATAGAAGGTGCAGGTGCCCGGGCTGTGGTAGGACTTCATTTCCGATTCCAGCAGCTCCTCGCGGCTGGCCTTGCCTTCAGCATAACGCTGGCGCACATCGGCTTTCTGCTTGTTGGAAATCCCCGACACCATCGGCCCGCCCGGGACGAAGACCATCGGCAGATGACCGAAGCGCAGGGCGCCCATCATCAGGCCCGGGACGATCTTGTCGCAGATCCCCAGCATCAGCGCCGCGTCGAACATGTTGTGCGACAGGGCCACGGCCGTGGACAGCGCAATCACCTCGCGGCTCGGCAGGCTCAGTTCCATGCCGGCCTCGCCCTGGGTCACGCCATCGCACATGGCCGGAGTGCCGCCAGCGAACTGGCCCACCGAACCGATCTCGCGCAGGGCTTTCTTGATCTGCTCGGGAAAACGCTCGTAAGGCTGGTGAGCCGACAACATGTCGTTATATGACGAAACAATTGCCACGTTGGCCGCATTCATCATCCGCAGGCTGTGTTTGTCGTCGGCGCCACAACCGGCCACGCCGTGGGCGAAGTTCGCACACTGCAGCTTGCCGCGCTGCGGACCATCGCTGGCGGCACCACGGATCAACGCCAGATAAGCCTGGCGAGTGGCGCGACTGCGAGCGATAAGCCGTTCGGTGACCTCAAGAACGCGGGGATGCATATGTAGAACTCCAGGCTAACGGATGTGGCGACCTGTTTGTCTATGCTGATCAGAAGCCCCGCCACCGAGGGACAGTGGAGGACATTTCTGACCATTTGGACCAGTTGATTCAGGTCACTCGTTGTAGATAAGACAAAATATTGCCACTAAAAAGGCTTGTTTTCTATTTCTATGCGAATAATCTTGTAATTCCAACAACAAATTTAACGACAGGCGTTTGCACATGACTCTTCGAATCGCAATCAACGGTTTTGGCCGTATTGGCCGTAACGTCCTGCGCGCACTCTATACCCAAGGCTATCGTCAGGATCTGCAGATCGTCGCCATCAACGATCTGGGGGACAGCGCGATCAATGCCCACCTGCTGAAGTACGACACCGTCCACGGCACCTTCGACGCCGAAGTCCAGCACGACCAGGAAAGCCTGACCGTCAACGGCGACCGGATTGCCGTCAGTGCCATCCGCAACCCGGCCGAACTGCCCTGGGCCGCGGAAAAGATCGACGTGGTCTTCGAATGCACCGGCCTGTTCACCGACCGCGCCAAGGCCGCAGCCCATCTTACTGCCGGCGCCCGCAAAGTGATCATCTCGGCCCCGGCCAAAGGCGCCGACGCCACCGTGGTCTACGGGGTCAACCACGACATCCTGCGCCAGTCGCACCAGGTCATTTCCAACGCTTCGTGCACCACCAACTGCCTGGCCCCGGTGGCCCAGGTGCTGCACCGCGAGCTGGGCATCGACAACGGCCTGATGACCACCATCCACGCCTACACCAACGACCAGAACCTCACCGACGTCTACCACAGCGACCCCTACCGCGCCCGTTCGGCTACCCAGAACATGATTCCGAGCAAGACCGGCGCCGCTGAAGCTGTGGGCCTGGTGCTGCCGGAGCTGGCGGGCAAGCTGACCGGCATGGCAGTGCGGGTACCGGTGATCAACGTATCCCTGGTGGACCTGACCGTGACCCTCAAGCGCGACACCACCGCCGAAGAGGTCAACGCCCTGCTCAAGAGTGCCAGCCAGCATTCGAAGATCCTCGGCTACAACACCCTGCCGCTGGTCTCCAGCGACTTCAATCACAACCCGCTGTCGTCGATCTTCGACGCCAACCACACCAAGGTCAGCGGCGGTCGCTTGCTCAAGGTGCTGGCCTGGTACGACAACGAGTGGGGCTTCTCCAACCGCATGCTGGATAACTGCCTGGCCCTGTGCAACGCGGAATAAAACGGATATTCGTCGATGATCGGTATCAGTTTTACCCAAAAGACCATGGCGGCGCGCAAGCGCATCGCCCTGGTCGCGCATGACCACTGCAAGGTCTTTCTGCTGGACTGGGCCGAGCGACAGAAGTCACGCCTGGCCGAACATGAACTGCTGGCCACCGGCACCACCGGGCTGCTGCTGAGCAAACGCCTGGGACTGCCGGTGCAAAGCATGATCAGCGGCCCTCTGGGCGGCGATCAGCAACTGGGCGCGCAGATTGCTGAACAGCGGGTCGACCTGCTGGTGTTCTTCTGGGACCCCTTCGAACCCCAGCCCCACGATCCGGATATCAAGGCGCTGCTGCGCGTGGCGGCGGTGTGGAACATTCCCGTGGCCTGCAACGAGTGCAGCGCCGACTACCTGCTCAGCAGCCCACTGATGAGCCAGGCCCATGAACACCGGATTCCCGACTACCAGGCGTACCTGGCCGCTCGGGGATAAATCACACAAGGCTTGACCATTAGCGCAGATGACAATCATTATCATCTGCTGCAAAAATGGATCAGGCCTTGCTGTGAGTCAATCGCACTTCAACCACGTCTTCCTCACTCAACGAATTTCTCTGCTGCGAACGCTGGAGCGGATGGTCAACAACCACAGCACCGCCGAAGACCTGCTGCAGGAAACCTATCTGCGGGTGACCCGCGCCCTCAGCGAGCGGCCGATCACCCACCTTGAGCCCTTCGTGTTCCAGACTGCACGCAACCTGGCGCTCGACCACCTGCGGGCCCGGCGTATCCAGGGCCGCACCCTGCTGGAAGATGTGCCACCGGAGGTGGTGGAGAGCGTCGCCGCTCCCCTCAGCAGCGCCGAGGACGCAGCCCACGCCGAGCAATTGCTCGAACGCCTGAACCTCAGCCTCGGTCAGCTCAGCCCGCGCCAGCAGCAGATCTTCATCCTCAGCCGCCTGCACGGCCACAGCTATCAGGAGATCGCCGACGCACTCGGGGTGTCGCTGAGCACCGTGCAAAAGGAACTGAAATTGATCATGGCCATCTGCATCGGCGTCGCCGAACGTCTCGACGGCCAGTGAGTCTCAACCGCTGAGCACAATGACTGCGTCAGCCCCAGGCCTTTGCTAACCTTGGCCGGCTTTCGCTCTCTCTTGAAAAAACAGCTGCGCACAGACGCCGCCGAGGAACACCCGTGACGGATTTTCACAGCGCCGAGCCGCCCACCCCTGCCGGCTCGCACTCAAGCACCCTTGCCATGGATCAGGCGCTGGATTGGCTGATCGAGCTGGAACATCCGAACGAGGAACACGTGCGCCAGTTTCATCAGTGGCTGGCGGCTTCACCGCTCAATGCCCAGGCCTTCGAAAAGGCCCAGGCCATCTGGAACGGACCGCAAGTGGCGCTCTGTGCCCAGGCCCTGGCCGCCCCTGCACCGAAGGTTTCACGCCTGGCTCGCCTGCGCCCCCACTGGAAGCCCCTGGCCACCGCCGCGGTGCTGGTGCTTGGGCTGTTCAGCTTCAGCAACCTGCCCCTGCGCCTGCAGGCCGACCACCTGACCCTGGTGGGTGAACGCCAGCGCCTGCAACTGGAAGACGGCTCGAAAGTCCTGCTCAACACCAACTCGGCGTTTTCCAGCCAGATCAACGATCACCAGCGCGTGGCTCGGCTGTACCAGGGCGAAGCCTTCTTCGAGATCCCGGCCACTCTCGGCCGGCCCCTGGAACTGGACGCCGGTCCGGTCAAGGCCAGCGTGGGCGACACCGCCTTCGCCGTGCGCTATCTGGACGGCATCGCCCAGGTCCAGGTGCAACGCGGCGATATCGACCTGCGGGCGACCCACGCCGACCAGCGCATTCGCTTGAGGGCCGGGGAAAGCGTACGCGTCGGCCCTCAGGGGTTTGAGCGCCCGGCCAAGCTCGATGCTGGCAAGGACCTGGCCTGGGTCGAGGGGCGCCTGGTGTTCGAGAACTGCCCCCTCAATCAGGTGCTGGCGGAACTGCGGCGTTATTACCCGGGCTGGATCGTCAACAACAACGAGCAGTTGGCAAGTGTTGCGGTCACCGGCAACTACCGCCTGGACCAGCCCCTGGATGTGTTGCGTTCCCTGGCCCATATCACCTCGGCGCGACTCTCGGAATTCCCGGCGCTGGTGATTCTCAACTGAGAATAATTATTTTTACGCGATAGCCATGGGTCATACGTCTCGTTATAGCCAATGCAACTGATTCGCATTTTTAATGCGTGTCTGCACCTATAAGATTCGTGCGACCCGGAGCGCTCTCGATGTCCCCTCGCCTCAACAGCCGATCCTCTGTTCCCTGTACCCGTCTGCAGAACTGCACGCTGTCGCTGCTCACCGCAGCGATCCTGCTGGCCGGCGCTCACGCCACTCCTGTGATGGCCGCCGATGCCCCGGCGCCTTCCAGCCAGCGCATGGGCAACTACAACTTCGCCATTGCCGAGCAACCGCTGGTCTCGGCGCTCAATGCCTTTACTGCGGTCACCGGCTGGCAAGTGGGCCTGCCCGCCGAGCTGGGTTCCGGCGTTGCCTCCCCCGGCGTACGCGGCTCGCTGCCGCCGGAAAAGGCCCTGGATCGGCTGCTCAGCGGCACCAGCCTGAGCTACCGCAAACTGGGCAACAACAGCATCGTCCTGGAGAAGCGCAGCGGCGCCAACGTGGTGAACCTGCAGCAAGTGACCATCAGCGCTACCCGCCAGGAGCAGGACATCAACTCGGTGCCGAGCACCGTGAGCGTGCAGACCCGGGAAGAACTGGACCGCCAGAACGTCAACACCATCAAGGAGCTGGTGCGCTACGAGCCTGGGGTGTCCGTCGGTGGTGCAGGTCAGCGCGCAGGACTCAGCGGCTACAACATCCGCGGCATCGACAGCGACCGGATTCTCACCCAGGTCGATGGCGTGGAAGTGCCGGATCACTTCTTCAGCGGTCCCTACGCCAAGACCAACCGCAACTATGTCGACCCGGAAATCGTCAAGCGCGTGGAAATCCTCCGTGGCCCGGCCTCGGTGCTCTACGGCAGCAGCGCCATCGGCGGCGCCGTCAGCTACTACACCCTGGACGCCGACGACATCATCAAACCCGGTCAGGACGTTGGCGCGCGCCTGAAGAGCGGCTACAGCTCGGCTGACGAAAGCTGGCTGAAATCCGCCACCGTCGCCGGCCGGGCCAGCGACTTCGACGCCCTGCTGCATCTGAGCCGGCGTGATGGCCACGAAACCGAGTCCTATGGCAGCAACAACGGCACCGGCCTCAACCGCACCGCCGCCAACCCGGAAGACGCCCGCACCACCAACGTCCTGGCCAAGCTCGGCTGGAACTATGCACCGGATGCTCGCCTGGGCCTGACGTACGAAAAGTACAAGGATGACCGCGACACCAACCAGAAAAGCGCAGTAGGCGGCCTGTTTCTCAACGGCGTCGGTCAGAACTGGTATCGCTCGCGGGTCGGCAACGACACCATCACCCGTGAGCGCTTCGGCCTGGAAAACAGCTTCGCCGTGCAATCGCCGATCGCCGACCAGATCAAGTGGAGCCTGAACTACCAGATCGCCAAGACCGACCAGACCACGTCCGAGCGCTACAACCCAGTCTCGGTGTTCTCCCCCAACGCCCGCGACGTGCTGCGTGAACGGCAAACCCTGTACCAGGAAAAACAATGGGTATTCGACGCGCAGCTGGACAAGGCTTTCACCCTGGGTGAAACCGATCATCAACTGACCTACGGTACGACCCTCAAGCAACAGAAAGTTACCGGCTCGCGCTACGGCACCGCCACCTGCCTGAAGGTCGGTGCCGGTTGCACCGCCATCGGCGCGCCAAGCCCGAACGCCGGCGACAGCGTGAAAAAATCCAGCGACTTCCCGGACCCCACCGTCAGCACCTACAGCCTGTTTGCCCAGGACCAGATCAGCTGGAACGCCTGGACCTTCACCCCTGGCCTGCGCTACGACTACACCCAGCTCAAGCCGAAACTGACCCAGGAGTTCCTCAATGTCGCCAACCCTACCGGCAACTTTCCGGTCAGCGACGACAAGAAGACCTGGCATCGGGTTTCGCCCAAGTTCGGCCTGACCTACGCCTTCGACGAGCACTACACGGCCTATGGCCAGTATTCCGAGGGCTTCCGCACGCCGTCGGCCAAGGCGCTCTACGGCCGCTTTGAAAACCTCGCCACCGGGTACGTGGTCGAGCCCAACTCCAACCTCAAGCCAGAAACCAGCAAAGGTTATGAAACCGGCCTGCGCGGCAACTTCGACGCGGGCTCCTTCGATGTCTCGGTGTTCTACAACCAGTACCGCGACTTCATCAACGAAGACGCCATCACCGCCGGCGCACTGCAATCGGTGATCCAGAGCAACAACATCAAACACGCCACCATCAAGGGCGCCGAAGCCAGGGGCCGTCTGAACCTCGATGCCTTCGGTGCACCACAGGGCCTGTACAGCATCGGCTCGCTGGCCTACGCCTACGGTCGCAACAATGACAACGGCGAGCCGATCAACAGCGTCAACCCACTCAAAGGCGTATTTGGCCTCGGCTACGACCAGGACAACTATGGCGCGCTGCTGAGCTGGACCCTGGTCAAACGCAAGGACCGGGTCGACAACAGCACCTTCAAGGCCCCGGATGGCCGCGCCACCAGCGGTCAGTTCAAGACACCGGGCTACGGCATCCTCGACCTCAGCGGCTTCTACAAGGTCACCGATGACCTCACCGTGAACGCCGGCCTGTACAACCTGACCGACAAGAAATACTGGAACTGGGACGACGTGCGCGGCTACGACAGTGTCGGTGAGGCCGGACAAACCGCACCCGCCAACCTCGACCGCCTGACCCAGCCGGGCCGCAACTTCTCGGTCAACCTGGTGTGGGACATCTGACCCCAAACCGCCTCACTGCCCTTTTTCATCCGGGGCAGTGAGGATTTTTTACTGTGTCGCGTCTTCTTGTTCGTCTAGTCACTAAGTGCCTCTCATTCTCAAGGACATCTGCATGACCTCCCAGGATTCCTCCCAGCGTCATCACCTGCGCTCCCAGCGTCTGAACCAGATCACCCACGAGCCCCATTCCAAGCTCGACGCCCTGGTCAAGGCCCACGCACCGTTTGAAACCCAGGGCGCCTTCGCCCGCTTCGTGGTCGCCCAATACCTGTTCCAGTCGGAACTGGTGGAGCTGTACAACGATGCCGAACTGAACCGCATCGTGCCTGACCTGGCCGAGCGCTGCCGCGCCGAAGCGGCCAAGGCCGACCTGGCGGACCTGGACACTGAAGTGCCAGCACCGGTAGCCGGCGCCGTGCGCAACCCGAGCAAGGCCGAAGCCCTGGGCTGGATCTTCGTTTCCGAAGGCTCCAAGCTCGGCGCCGCGTTCCTGATCAAGCGCGCCGTGGGCCTGGGCCTGAGCGAAACCTTCGGCGCCCGGCACCTGGGCGAACCGGCCGGTGGCCGTGCCGAAGGCTGGAAGACCTTCACCCGCATCCTCGACGGCCTGGAATTCACCGCCGAAGAAGAAGCCGCTGCGGAAAAAGGCGCCCTGGATGCCTTCAACCGCTTCACCGTACTGCTGGAGCAGGCTTACTCCAGCGCCGCGCAACCGGCCTGACCCCGACGTTGTGGGCACGGTGGCGGCTGACCCCTCTGCCCTGCCCACAGCGGTATTTTGTCGGCCGGCATCTTCCCCGGATTGAGCCACACGACGCGTTACCTCATCATCGAAGCCATGACCCCCACTCGCCCCTCCTCGTCGAAAATATCCCGCCTGCTGTTTGGCGTGCTGGCCTATATCAGCCTGGCTATCGGCCTGATCGCCATCGTCGTACCGGGCCTGCCGACCACCGAATTCATCCTCCTGGCCGCCTGGGCCGCTACCAAGAGTTCGCCACGCCTGAGTGCCTGGATGGAGAACCACCGGCTGTTCGGCCCGATCCTCTGCAACTGGCGCAACGGCCGGATTGTCAGCCGCAAGGCCAAAGTCAGCGCCACCCTCAGCATGCTGCTGTGCGCCGGCCTGATGCTGACCCTGCTCAATCATCACTGGACGATGTACGCCGCCATCGCTGGCATGACCCTGGGCAACCTGTGGATCTGGTCGCGCCCCGAAGCCCTGCCGCAAACCTGCACCCCGCCTCTGTAACAGCCCGCTTGCCGGGCAGAGCGCCCTCAGCATTGGCATGAGCTTCACGGACCTTTTCGCTGGTAAGCCGGCGCCTACGCGGCGAAGGCCTCATACCTACCGTTCGTCGGCTAAACCTCACGCAAAAGCAGGCCAAGCCGATGTTCCAAACATGGCGCTAAAAGGACTTGGCGACCGGAATCAACCGATTCCGTGCTTACCATCCGTCCTTTCGCGAGATCGCCTCATGCTCGACTCTCTCTCCATCCGCCTGAAAATCGTGCTGTTGTCCGGACTGTGCCTGTTGGGCGTGGTGGCGCTGATCGTCGGCATGAACATCTATCAAAGCCAGCAGAACAACCAACTGGTCAACACCTCCAGCACGCAGATGCTGACGGCCGGTGTCGAGGACCTGTTGCAGGCCAAGGCAGCCGAACAAGCGGCACACATTCAGAAGACCTTCGGCGAAAGCCAGCTGGTAATCACCGCCCTGGCGGATCAGGTCCGGGACTTGCGAGACCTGGCCAACCAGCGCGGCCTGGATGCTGCAGCGCTGCGCGAAGAACTCAACCGCAGCCTGAAAACCGCCTTCGAGCGCAACCCCAAGGTGCTCGGCATCTGGCTCGCCTATGAGCCCAATGCCCTGGATGGCAAGGACAGCGAGTTCGCCAACGATGCCACCCGGGCCTCCAACGAGCGCGGACGTTTTGCTAGCTACTGGAGTCGCGCCGGCGGCCAGCAACTCAATACCGTGATGGCTGAGGAGGACATGACCAAGACCACCCTCAATCTCAGCGGCACACCCTACAACATCTGGTACACCTGCCCCCGGGACACCCGACGCATCTGCTTGCTCGATCCCTATGCCGACACCATCGGCCAGGACAAGAAACAAGTGCTGATGACCACCATCTCCCTGCCCCTGCTGGTGGACGGCAAGGTGCTGGGGGTGATTGGCGTCGACATCGCCCTGGACTCCCTGCAAGCCGCCGCTGTTGAGGCACAGCGGGACCTGTTCGACGGAGCCGGGCACATGATGATCCTCGCCGGTAGTGGGCTGCTGGCCGCTGTCGGCACCGATGCCGGCCAGGTCGGCAAGAACATCAATGAAACCCTTGGCGCCCAGGGCAAGGACATCCTCGCAACACTCAGCGGTAGCCCATCGAAAATCCTCCAGCAAGGCGACCTGATCCGCGCGGTCTATCCCTTCAGCCCGATTGCCGATGCCAAGGCCTGGGGCGTGACCATCGACCTGCCACAACAGGTACTGCTGGCGGACTCGGTCAAGCTGCAAACCCTGCTGGATCAAGCCCAGACCAGCGGCACCCTGAAAACCCTGCTGGTCGCCGTCGGTGCCGGCCTGCTGGGCCTGCTGTTGATGTGGCTCAGCGCCTCCGGCGTGACCCGACCGATCAACAGCGTGGCGCAGATGCTCAAGGCCATCGCCAGCGGCGACGGCGACCTGACCCAGCGCCTGAACTACAGCAAGAAAGACGAACTGGGCGAGCTGGTGAGTTGGTTCAACCGTTTCCTCGACAAGCTGCAACCGACCATTGCCCAGATCAAGCAAAGCATCATCGAGGCCCGCGGCACCGCCGACCAGTCTTCGGAAATCGCCCGCCAGACCAGCGAAGGCATGCAAGTGCAGTTCCGCGAGATCGACCAGGTGGCCACCGCCTCCAACGAAATGAGCGCCACCGCCCACGAAGTCGCCAGCAGTGCGTCCAACGCCGCCCAGGCCGCCCGTGGCGCCGACCAGTCGGCCAAGGAAGGCATGAGCATCATCGAACGCAGCACCCGGGACATCAGCCTGCTGGCCGACGAGGTGAGCAAGGCGGTGGGTGAAGTCGAAGCCCTGGCGGTGAGCAGCGAGCAGATCGGCTCGGTGCTGGAGGTGATCCGCAGCATCGCCGAGCAGACCAACCTTCTGGCCCTCAACGCCGCCATCGAGGCGGCCCGTGCCGGAGAAAGCGGTCGCGGCTTTGCCGTGGTCGCCGATGAAGTGCGCAACCTGGCCAAGCGCACCCAGGACTCGGTGGAGGAAATCCGCGTGGTGATCGAACGCATCCAGAGCGGCACCCGCGATGTGGTCAGCACCATGCACGCCAGCCAGAGCCAGGCGCAGAACAACGCCGGACAGATCCAGCAAGCGGTCCAGGCCCTGGGCAAGATCAGCGACGCGGTCACCGTGATCAGCGACATGAACCTGCAGATCGCCAGCGCCGCCGAGGAGCAGAGTGCTGTGGCCGAAGAGGTCAACCGCAACGTCTCGGCGATTCGCAGCGTGACCGAAACCCTGACCGAGCAAGCCAGCGAGTCAGCCCAGGTCAGTAGCCAGCTCAATGCCCTGGCGACCCAGCAGATGAAGCTGATGGACCAATTCCGGGTATAAGCGCAGGTTCTCGCCCCCCGGCCGCCCGCCGCGGCCGATGACCGGGGGTGATCGACAGGGGCGGCGGTTTCAGGGTGCAATGCCCTCCTCTGAACCGGGGAGTGCGTCATGACCGAACTACTGGTCACCCTCCAGGCCGCGCTGGGCCTGGCGCCCGCAAGCGTCCGACAAATCGGCCAGGGTGCCCTGCCCTCGGCCTTCGCCGTGACCGACCTGGCCTGCGCCAGCATCGCCGCCGCCGGGCAAGCCCTGGCCGAACTGCTCTGTACAGCCAGACCGGACGCCGGCCAGAGGTCAGCGTCGACCGGCGCCTGGCCTCGTTCTGGTTCGCCGGTTCAATCCGCCCGCAAGGCTGGAGCCTGCCCTCTCCCTGGGACCCGATTGCTGGGGATTACCCCAGCCGCGACGGCTGGATTCGTCTGCACACCAACGCGCCCCACCACCGCGCCGCCGCCGAACGGGTGCTGGGCGCGGTGACCGGGCGCGACGCGATGGCCGCCCGAGTGGCCACCTGGGACGCGCTGGAGCTGGAACAGGCCATCGTCGATCAAGGCGGTTGCGCCGCGCAGATGCGCAGTTGGGCGCAGTGGCAGGCGCACCCGCAGGGTCAGACCGTCAACGCCGAACCCCTGGTGCACTGGCTGCCGCACAGCGGCTCGCGGCCAAGCACCTGGAGCGGTTCCAGCGCCCGGCCCCTGGCCGGACTGAAGGTGCTGGACCTGACCCGGGTCCTGGCCGGCCCCGTGGCCAGCCGCCTGCTGGCGGGGCTGGGCGCCGAGGTACTGCGCATCGACCCGCCGGGCTGGAACGAACCGGCCCTGGAGCCGGAGGTGACCCTGGGCAAGCGCTGCGCACGCCTGGACCTGCACGACCTTGAACAGCGCGCGGTATTCGAGGGCCTGCTGGCCGACGCCGACCTGCTGCTGCACGGCTATCGCGCCGATGCCCTGGAACACCTGGGTTACCACGCCGAGGCACGCCAGCGCATCGCCCCGGGGCTGATCGAGGTCAGCCTCAACGCCTATGGCTGGAGCGGCCCCTGGCGCAACCGCCGGGGCTTCGACAGCCTGGTACAGATGAGCGCCGGCATCGCCGCAGCCGGAATGGACTGGAAAGCTGCGGACCAACCGCTGCCACTGCCGGTCCAGGCCCTGGATCACGCCACCGGCTACCTGATGGCCGCCAGCGCTCTGCGGGCCCTGAACCTGTCCTTGAGCGGCGGCCAGGGCCGCTCGGCGCGCCTGTCCCTGGCGCGCACCGCCAAGCTTCTGGTTGAGCATTGCCCGTCAGCGGAAAACGCAACGCCGCTACGCTCGGAAGACGCTGACGATCAGGGGCTGGTTCAGGAACAGACCCCTTGGGGACCGGCCCGACGCCTGCGGGTGCCGTTGCATATCGCAGGAACTCCCGTGCAGTGGGATTGCCCCGCCGGCACCCTGGGCGCCCATCGCCCCCAATGGTGATGAGCCCTCGATCACAGCGCCAGCAGACCGCTGTACAGGCCATAAGCCGCCAGCGAAGCGCCGATGATCACAGCACTGAAGATCAGCTTTTCCAGCGGGGTGAACAGCGGCTGGCCCTGCTCGCGCTTGGCCTGGGCAAACAGAATCACCCCGGGCGCATAGAGCAGCGCCGACAGCAGCAGGTACTTCAAGCCGCCGGCGTACAACAGCCAGATGGCGTAGCTCAGGGCCACGACGGCGATGAACAGGTCCTTCATCCGCTCCCGGGAGGCTTGCTCGTAGGTTTCCCCACGGCCGCTGAGCAACACCGCGTAGGCCGCCGACCACAGGTAGGGCACCAGGATCATCGACGATGCCAAATAGATCAGGCTGGTATAGGTGCCGGCGGAAAACAGGGTGATCAACAGGAAGATCTGGATCATCACGTTGGTCAGCCACAGGGCATTGACCGGCACATGGTTGGCGTTCTCCTTCTTCAGGAACGCCGGCATGGTCCGGTCCCGGGCGGTGGCGTAGAGAATCTCCGCGCACAGCAGGGCCCAGGACAACAGCGCCCCCAGCAGGGAAATCGCCAGGCCAATGCTGATCAGCAAGGCGCCCCAGGGGCCGACGATATGTTCCAGCACCGCTGCCAGGGAAGGGTTCTGCAGCTTGGCCAGTTCAGGCTGGCTCATGATCCCCAGGGACAGCACATTCACCAGCACCAGCAGCGCCAGCACCCCCAGGAAGCCGATCACCGTGGCCCGTCCGACGTCCGCGCGTTTCTGCGCCCGGGCCGAGTAGACGCTGGCGCCCTCGATGCCGATGAACACGAATACCGTGACCAGCATCATGTTGCGCACCTGGTCCATCACCCCGCCAAAATTCGGATTGCTGCGGCCCCAGATATCGCGGGTGAAGATGTCGGCCTTGAACGCCACGGCCGCAATGACGATGAACATCACCAGCGGCACAATCTTCGCCACCGTGGTCAATTGGTTGATGAAGGCCGCCTCCTTGATCCCGCGCAACACCAGAAAATGCACGGCCCACAGCAGCAATGACGCACAACCGATGGCCACCGGGGTATTGCCCTGGCCGAACACTGGGAAGAAATAGCCCAGGGTGCTGAACAGCAGGACGAAGTAGCCGACGTTGCCCAGCCAGGCACTGATCCAGTAACCCCAGGCGGACGAGAAGCCCATGTAGTCGCCGAATCCGGCCTTGGCATAGGCATAGACTCCGGAATCCAGCTCCGGCTTGCGATTGGCCAGGGTCTGGAAGACAAATGCCAGGGTCAGCATGCCCACAGCGGTAATTCCCCAGCCGATCAGCACCGCACCGGCATCGGCCCGGGCGGCCATGTTCTGCGGCAGGGAAAAGATCCCACCGCCAATCATGGAACCCACGACCAGAGCGATCAGTGCACCGAGTTGAAGCTTCTGCGCCGGTTGTGTCATCCCTACCTCTGCCTCAGTGAGTCGATCTGGCGATAAACCTGAAGTTTATTAAATAACGTCTACAAACGTGCGTCTAACAGTAACAGTCAATTAATCATCCTTTATCCGCACTGGCTTTAGATACCCTGCAGAAGACACTGAATAACCGAGTGTTTTGTTCTGTAAATGTACTAAGTGCCATCATCAGTAAGTGATTAATAAACACCCGTAAAGATTTGCACATTCTGCAAAAGGGTCTAGTTTCAAACATCGTCGGTAATGAGAACCCCTACTGATTAGGAGATCACAAAGCGTCTGGAATGGCCCTTTCAGGGCAGCATTCTACCTCCCGTAATAAATCTTAAGTCATTCATTCACAACGGAATGTAGCGATGAACTGATCTAAGTCAGCTGTTCGGATTGCCAGCAGATTTACTCTGAAGTCTCTCTTCTCCTGCATTGGAGTCACGCAATGTCTGAATCCCCCGGTAAACTAAGACTGGGCGCCTTAGTCGCCCTGGTAGTGGGTTCCATGATTGGCGGCGGGATCTTTTCCTTACCGCAAAATATGGCAGCCAGCGCCGATGTCGGTGCAGTTCTTATTGGTTGGGCAATTACCGCTGTCGGCATGTTGACCCTGGCATTTGTCTTCCAGACCCTGGCCAATCGCAAACCTGATCTGGACGGTGGTGTATATGCCTACGCCAAGGCCGGATTCGGCGACTACATGGGTTTCTCGTCCGCCTGGGGCTACTGGATCAGCGCCTGGCTGGGCAACGTCGGCTACTTCGTCCTGCTGTTCAGCACCTTGGGCTATTTCTTCCCGATCTTCGGCGAGGGCAACACTCCGGCCGCGGTGATCGGCGCCTCGGTGCTGCTCTGGGCGGTGCACTTCCTGGTGCTGCGCGGCATCAAGGAGGCCGCCTTCATCAACCTGGTGACCACGGTCGCCAAGGTCGTACCGCTGCTGCTGTTCGTGCTGATTGCCCTGTTCGCCTTCAAGCTGGACATCTTCACCGCCGACATCTGGGGCGTGAAAAACCCGGACCTGGGCAGCGTGATGAACCAGGTGCGCAACATGATGCTGGTCACCGTCTGGGTGTTCATCGGCATCGAGGGCGCCAGCATCTTCTCCTCCCGGGCGGAAAAGCGCTCGGACGTGGGCAAGGCCACCGTCATCGGCTTCATCACCGTGCTGCTGTTCCTGGTGCTGGTGAACGTGCTGTCCCTGGGGATCATGACCCAGCCGGAACTGGCCAAGCTGCAGAACCCGTCCATGGCTGCCGTGCTGGAGCATGTGGTGGGCCACTGGGGCGCGGTGCTGATCAGCGTCGGCCTGATCATCTCGCTGCTGGGGGCGCTGCTGTCCTGGGTGCTGCTGTGTGCGGAGATCATGTTCGCCGCGGCCAAGGACCACACCATGCCGGAGTTCCTGCGCCGCGAGAACGCCAACCATGTACCGGCCAACGCCCTGTGGCTGACCAATGCCATGGTGCAGATCTTCCTGGTCATCACTCTGTTCTCGGCCAGCACCTACCTGTCGCTGATCTACCTCGCCACCTCGATGATCCTGGTGCCCTATCTGTGGTCCGCGGCCTACGCGGTGCTGCTGGCAGTGCGCGGCGAAAGCTACGAACAAGCCCTGGCCGAGCGCAAGAAGGACCTGATCATCGGCGGCATCGCCCTGCTCTACGCGATGTGGCTGCTGTATGCCGGCGGAGTCAAGTACCTACTGCTCTCGGCCCTGCTCTACGCCCCCGGCGTGGTGCTGTTCGCCAAGGCCAAGATGGAACTGCACAAACCGATTTTCACCAACGTCGAGAAGCTGATTTTTGCCGCGGTGGTCATAGGCGCCCTGGTGGCGGCCTACGGGCTCTACGACGGCTTCCTGACCCTGTAACACCGCCTTTCAAGCAACACCCGATTGTTTTGTCTCTGGAGGATCACAGTAATGACCACGGAAAAAGTTAAGTACGGCGTCCATTCCGAAGCCGGTAAACTGCGCAAAGTCATGGTTTGCTCCCCAGGCCTGGCCCACCAGCGGCTGACCCCGAACAACTGCGACGAACTGCTGTTCGATGATGTGCTGTGGGTGGCCCAGGCCAAACGCGACCATTTCGACTTCGTCACCAAGATGCGCGAGCGGGACATTGATGTGCTGGAAATGCACAACCTGCTGAC
Organism: Pseudomonas sp. B21-059; assembly: GCF_026016285.1. Classification (NCBI taxonomy): domain Bacteria; kingdom Pseudomonadati; phylum Pseudomonadota; class Gammaproteobacteria; order Pseudomonadales; family Pseudomonadaceae; genus Pseudomonas; species Pseudomonas sp. B21-059. Next base: position 5,189,281 of record NZ_CP087201.1, read on the forward strand.
CGACATCGTCGCCATCCCCGAAGCCCTGGACTGGATTCTGGAGCGCAAGATCACCGCCAATCAGGTCGGCCTGGGCCTGGTCAACGAAGTCGGCTCGTGGCTGCGCAGCCTGGAACCACGCAAGGTCGCCGAGTTCCTCATCGGCGGCGTCTCCGCCGACGACCTGCCCAGCAGCTTCGGCGGCAAGACCATCGAGATGTTCCGCGACTTCCTCGGCCACTCCAGCTTCATCCTGCCGCCGCTGCCCAACACTCAGTTCACCCGCGACACCACTTGCTGGATTTATGGCGGCGTGACCCTGAACCCGATGTACTGGCCGGCGCGACGTCAGGAAACCCTGCTGACCACTGCCATCTACAAATTCCACCCCGAGTTCACCCACGCCGACTTCCAGATCTGGTACGGCGACCCGGACCAGGAACACGGCAATGCCACCCTCGAAGGCGGCGACGTGATGCCGATCGGCAATGGCGTGGTCCTGATCGGCATGGGCGAACGCTCATCGCGCCAGGCCATCGGCCAACTGGCACTGAGCCTGTTCAAGCACAAGGCCGTGGAGCGCGTGATCGTTGCCGGCCTGCCGAAATCCCGCGCGGCCATGCACCTGGATACCGTGTTCAGCTTCTGCGACCGCGACCTGGTCACAGTCTTCCCGGAAGTGGTGAGCCAGATCGTCGCCTTCAGCCTGCGCCCTGACGAAAGCAAACCGGGCGGCATTGACGTGCGCCGCGAAGAAACCAGCTTCCTCGACACCGTGGCCAAGGCCCTCAACCTCAAGGCCCTGCGCGTGGTGGAAACCGGTGGCAACAGCTTCGCCGCCGAACGCGAGCAATGGGACGACGGCAACAACGTGGTGGCCGTGGAGCCGGGCGTGGTCATCGGCTACGACCGCAACACCTACACCAACACCCTGCTGCGCAAGGCCGGGGTCGAGGTCATCACCATCAGCGCCGGCGAACTGGGTCGCGGCCGTGGCGGTGGCCACTGCATGACCTGCCCGATCATCCGCGATCCGATCGACTACTAAGCCTTTAGACGACACCCTCTCCGACCGCGCCTACCCGGCGCCGGTCGGACCGATTACCGAATCCGAGGAAATTAATCATGGCGTTCAACATCCACAACCGTAACCTGCTGAGCCTGGAACACCACACCCCACGCGAACTGCGCTACCTGCTGGACCTGTCCCGTGACCTCAAGCGCGCCAAGTACACCGGCACCGAGCAGCAGCACCTCAAGGGCAACAACATCGCCCTGATCTTCGAAAAGACCTCGACCCGCACCCGTTGCGCCTTCGAAGTGGCCGCCTATGACCAGGGCGCCAACGTCACCTACATCGACCCCAACTCGTCGCAGATCGGCCACAAGGAAAGCATGAAGGACACCGCCCGGGTGCTGGGGCGCATGTACGACGCCATCGAGTACCGCGGCTTCAAGCAGGAAATCGTCGAAGAACTGGCGAAATTCGCAGGCGTCCCGGTGTTCAACGGCCTGACCGACGAATACCACCCAACCCAGATGATCGCCGACGTGCTGACCATGCGTGAACACGCCGACAAGCCGATCCACGAGATCAGCTACGCCTACCTGGGGGACGCCCGCAACAACATGGGCAACTCGCTGCTGCTGGTGGGCGCCAAGCTCGGCATGGACGTGCGCATCTGCGCGCCCAAGGCCCTGTGGCCCCATGACGACCTGGTGCAGCGCTGCAAGCAATACGCCGAGGAAAGCGGTGCCCGCATCACCCTCACCGAAGACCCGAAGGCCGCGGTCAAGGGCGTGGACTTCATCCACACCGACGTCTGGGTCTCCATGGGCGAGCCGGTGGAAGCCTGGGCCGAGCGCATTGAGCAACTGCTGCCGTATCAGGTCAACGCCCAGCTGATGAAAGCCACCGGCAACCCGCGGACCAAGTTCATGCACTGCCTGCCGGCCTTCCACAACAGCGACACCAAGGTGGGCAAGCAGATCGCCGAGCAGTATCCGCACCTGGCCAACGGCATCGAAGTCACCGACGACGTATTTGAGTCCCCGGCCTGCATCGCCTTCGAGCAAGCGGAGAACCGCATGCACACCATCAAGGCGATCCTGGTTTCGACCCTGGCCGACCTCTAACCCGCCTCCCCTGCAGGTGCTGGCTTGCCAGCGCCTGCAACCTCTAGAAGGACTGCATTATGCGTATCGTCGTTGCACTGGGCGGTAACGCCCTGCTCCGCCGTGGTGAACCCATGACCGCGGACAACCAACGCGCCAATATCCGCATCGCCACCGAACAGATCGCCAAGATCCATCCCGGCAACCAGTTGGTGATTGCTCACGGCAATGGCCCGCAAGTGGGCCTGCTGTCGCTGCAGGCCGCCGCCTACACCCAGGTTTCGCCCTATCCGCTGGACGTGCTCGGTGCCGAGACCGAAGGCATGATCGGCTACATCATCGAACAGGAACTGGGCAACCTGCTGGACTTCGAGGTGCCCTTCGCCACCTTGCTGACCCAGGTGGAAGTGGACGCCAAGGACCCGGCCTTCAAGAACCCGACCAAGCCCATCGGCCCGGTCTACAGTCAGGAAGAGGCCGAGAAGCTGGCCAAGGAGAAAGGCTGGGCCATTGCCCCGGACGGCGACAAGTACCGCCGGGTGGTGGCCAGCCCGAAACCCAAGCGCATCTTCGAGATCCGCCCGATCAAGTGGCTGCTGGAAAAGAGCAGCATCGTGATCTGCGCCGGCGGTGGCGGCATTCCGACGATGTACGGCGAGGACGGCAAGCTCAAGGGCATCGAGGCGGTGATCGACAAGGACCTGTGTTCGGCGCTGCTGGCCGAGCAACTCGAAGCCGATCTGCTAGTGATCGCCACCGACGTCAACGCGGCATTCATCGACTTCGGCAAGCCGACCCAGAAGGCCATCGCCCAGGCCCACCCGGATGAAATGGACAAGCTGGGCTTTGCCGCCGGCTCCATGGGGCCCAAGGTCCAGGCCGCCTGCGAATTTGCCCGGCACACTGGCAAAGTCGCGGTGATCGGTTCACTCTCGGACATCGAAGCGATCGTCCAGGGCAAGGCCGGCACCCGCATCAGCACAGCGAAAGCCGGCATCAGCTACCTGTAAGACGCTTGCTGTGAGAACACGGGGCAGGCCCGCTGCCTGCCCTCATTCAAAGCCCTGGAGGAGAGACACCTATGGCCATGTTTGAGCCCGGTCACCTGCATATAGAGCGCCATGCGCTGAGCAAGGACGACTTCAGCTACAACCTGTGCATCGACTACGAACTGGCCCAGGACCCCAAGGAGGGTCATGGCATGCTGTTCACCCTGCACGGCACCATTGAAGACAAATCCTTGAAAGAGCAGTTCTTCCTGGCCAAGGACCTGGCCTTTGACTTCGCCCGTCACGCCACCCGCATCGCCCAGCAGTACGGCTTGCCCAAGAGCGCCAGCATTGCCTCCATGCACAAGTACTACGACGAGATGTTCGAAGACGTACGCAAGCAACTGAACGTCAAGCCCGGCGACCCGATCAACCCCGAACACCTGGCATGACCCCCCTTCTGTAGGAGCCGGCTTGCCGGCACGCCGGCTCCTACAACGCCCCCATCGATTTCGACTAAGGCCCTCGCCCAAGGCATACTGGCGCACTTCAGTGTCCCAGAATCTTCTGCCATCCCATGCGTATCCACGTCAGTTTCATCGACCGCGTCGGCATTACCCAGGAAGTCCTGGCCCTGCTGGGCGGACGCAATCTCAACCTGGATGCGGTGGAGATGGTGCCGCCCAACGTCTATATCGACGCCCCGACCCTGAGCCCCCAGGTACTGGAAGAGTTGCGTGATGCGCTGTTCAACGTACAGGGCGTGCAGGCGGTAACGGTGGTCGATATCCTGCCCGGCCAGCGTCGCCACTTGCAGTTGGACGCCTTGCTGGCGGCCATGACCGATCCGGTACTGGCCCTGGACAGCGCCGGCAAGGTATTGCTGGCCAACCCGGCGCTGATCGCCCTGTATGGTCGTGAACCGGCGGGAGAAAGCGTCGCCGAACTGTTTGCCGATGCCGCACTGCTGGAGGCCCTGCTGGAAAACGGCTTTCGCCTGCCGCTGCGGGAAATCATGGTCAACGGACAGACGCTGCTGCTGGACGCCACGCCCATTACCGATGCCGGCGCGCTGCTGACCCTGTATCAACCCAACCGCATCGGCGAGCGACTCTCGGCCCTGCACCATGATCACGCCGAAGGCTTCGATGCCCTGCTCGGCGAATCCCCGGCAATTCGCACGCTCAAGGCCCGGGCCCAACGGGTCGCGGCCCTGGATGCACCGCTGTTGATCCAAGGGGAAACCGGCACCGGCAAGGAGCTGGTGGCCCGCGCCTGCCACGCCATCAGCGCTCGGCACAGTGCGCCCTTCCTGGCCCTGAACTGCGCAGCACTGCCGGAAAACCTCGCCGAGAGCGAACTGTTCGGCTACGCCCCCGGGGCCTTTACCGGGGCCCAGCGCGGCGGCAAACCGGGCCTGATGGAGCTGGCCAACCAGGGCACGGTGTTTCTCGATGAGATCGGCGAGATGTCGCCTTACCTGCAGGCCAAGCTGCTGCGTTTTCTCAATGACGGCAGTTTTCGCCGGGTCGGTGGCGATCGCGAGATCAAGGTCAATGTGCGCATCCTCAGCGCCACCCATCGTGACCTGGAAAAGATGGTCGGCGAAGGCAGCTTCCGCGAAGACCTGTTCTACCGCCTCAACGTATTGAATGTCGAAGTGCCGCCGCTGCGCGAACGTGGCCAGGACATCCTGCTGCTGGCCCGCTACTTCATGCAGCAGGCCTGCGCGCAGATCCAGCGCCCGGTGTGTCGCCTGACCCCGGGCACCTACCCCGCCCTGCTGGGCAACCGCTGGCCGGGCAACGTGCGGCAGTTGCAAAACGTGATCTTTCGCGCCGCTGCGATCTGCGAAAGCAACCTGGTGGATATCGGCGACCTGGACATCGCCGGCACCTCGGTGGCACGACAGAACGATGCCGAAGTCGAGAGCCTGGAACAGGCAGTGGAAGCCTTCGAGAAGGAACTGCTGGAAAACCTCTACAGCAACTACCCTTCGACCCGGCAACTGGCCAACCGCCTGCAGACCTCCCATACCGCCATCGCCCATCGCCTGCGCAAATACGGCATCCCCAGCAAGGCCTGACCTGCCCCCTCACCCGTAGGAGCCGGCTCGCCGGCGAAGAGGCCCTCAAGCCCTGTGTCGCTCTTAAGGGTGCTTTCGCTGGCAAGCCAGCTCCTACCTCCCCGCCGCATCTACCGTTCTAGAAACGACCTGCAACTGTACTGAAAGCGCTACAGCGGAACGATTTCGCTACACAGCCTTGTAATCGCTGCCGTGCAAGGCTTTGATCCTCAAAGCCTTTTTTCTACAGCATCAGGTGTAGCGATTTCGCTACACGCGAAAATTTCAGGCCAAAGAGAAAAACACTCAAGCCATTGTTTTTAAAGGATTAAGTATTTATTGGCCGTGTTCTTGCTATGGACATTGTCATTCGGCTCGGCCCTGCACGAGCATTCAACCGCGTCCACCAGACGAGTCTGGCCCTTGAGGAGTTTCCATGAGCGAGTTGCGTTTTACTGAAGATCACGAATGGCTGCGTAGCGAAGCGGATGGCAGTGTCACCGTCGGCATCACGGCTTTCGCCCAGAACGCTCTGGGTGATGTGGTGTTTGTGCAACTGCCGGAGCTGCAGAGCTACGACAAGGGCGCCGAAGCCGCCACCGTGGAATCGGTAAAGGCCGCCAGCGGCGTGTACATGCCCCTGGACGGTGAAGTGGTCGCCACCAACCCGGCCCTGGAAGACAGCCCGGAACTGGTCAACGAAGATCCACTGGGTGAAGGCTGGTTCTTCCGCTTCATTCCCGCCGATGCCGCCGCTGTCGGCCAACTGCTGGATCAGGACGCCTACGACCGCCTGATCAAAGCCAGCGCCGAAGCCTGAGGAGCCCGTCATGACCGTCAACCTGACTACCGCCAACGAATTCATCGCGCGCCACATCGGCCCGCGCCAGGGCGATGAGCAAGCCATGCTCAACAGCCTGGGCTTCGACTCCCTGGAAGCCCTGAGCGCCAGCGTGATTCCCGACAGCATCAAGGGCACCAGCGTGCTGGACCTGGGTCAGGGCCAGAGCGAAGCCCAGGCCCTGGCCTCGATCAAGGCCATCGCCGCCAAGAACCAACTGTTCAAGACCTACATCGGCCAGGGCTACTACAGCTGTCACACGCCTTCGCCGATCCTGCGCAACCTGCTGGAAAACCCGGCCTGGTACACCGCCTACACCCCCTACCAGCCAGAAATCTCCCAAGGTCGCCTGGAAGCCCTGCTGAACTTCCAGACCCTGATCAGCGACCTGACCGGCCTGCCGATCGCCAACGCCTCGCTGCTGGACGAAGGCACTGCCGCCGCCGAAGCCATGACTTTCTGCAAGCGCCTGAGCAAGAACAAGGGCAGCCACGCCTTCTTCGCTTCCGTGCATTGCCACCCGCAAACCCTGGACGTACTGCGCACTCGTGCCGAGCCCCTGGGGATCAATGTGGTGGTCGGCGATGAACGCAAACTGACCGATGTCAGCCCGTTCTTCGGTGCCCTGCTGCAATACCCGGCGAGCAACGGTGACCTGTTCGACTACCGCGAACTGACCGAGCGCTTCCACACCGCCAACGCCCTGGTGGCCGTGGCCGCCGATCTGCTGGCCCTGACCCTGCTGACCCCGCCAGGTGAGTTCGGTGCCGACGTGGCCATCGGCAGCGCCCAGCGCTTCGGTGTGCCGCTGGGCTTCGGTGGTCCGCACGCGGCTTACTTCTCCACTCGCGATGCCTTCAAGCGCGACATGCCGGGCCGTCTGGTCGGTGTCTCGGTAGACCGTTTCGGCAAGCCGGCCCTGCGCCTGGCCATGCAGACCCGCGAGCAGCATATCCGCCGTGAAAAGGCCACCAGCAACATCTGCACCGCCCAGGTCCTGCTGGCCAACATCGCCAGCATGTACGCCGTGTACCACGGCCCCAAAGGCCTGATCCAGATTGCTCAGCGCATCCACCAACTGACCGCGATCCTGGCCAAGGGCCTGAAGGATCTGGGGCTGGCCGTGGAGCAGGACAACTTCTTCGACACCCTGAGCCTGCGCACCGGTGCCGATACCGCCGCGCTGCACGACAAGGCTCATGCCCGAGGCATCAACCTGCGGGTGATCGACGCCGAGCGCCTCGGTCTGTCCCTGGACGAAACCACTACTCAGGCCGACGTTGAAGGCCTGTGGAACCTGCTGGGCGAAGGCAAGGCCGCGCCGGACTTCGCCGCCCTGGCGGCTGCGGTCACCAGCAGCATCCCCGCCGCCCTGGTCCGTCAGTCGGCGATCCTCAGCCACCCGGTGTTCAACCGCTATCACTCGGAAACCGAGCTGATGCGCTACCTGCGCAAATTGGCGGACAAGGACCTGGCCCTGGATCGCACCATGATCCCGCTGGGCTCCTGCACCATGAAGCTCAACGCCGCCAGCGAGATGATCCCGATCACCTGGGCCGAGTTCGGTGCTCTGCACCCCTTCGCTCCGGCCGAGCAAAGCGCCGGCTACCAGCAACTGACCACCGAGCTGGAAGCCATGCTCTGCGCCGCCACCGGCTACGACGCCGTCTCCCTGCAGCCCAACGCCGGCTCCCAGGGCGAGTACGCCGGTCTCCTGGCCATCCGCGCCTATCACCAGAGCCGTGGCGATGACCGTCGCGACATCTGCCTGATTCCTTCATCGGCCCACGGCACCAACCCGGCCACCGCCAACATGGCCGGCATGCGCGTGGTGGTCACCGCCTGCGACGCCCGCGGCAACGTCGATATTGAAGACCTGCGGGCCAAGGCCATCGAGCACCGCGAACACCTCGCCGCGCTGATGATCACTTACCCGTCGACCCACGGTGTGTTCGAAGAAGGCATCCGCGAAATCTGCGGCATCATTCATGACAACGGCGGCCAGGTGTACATCGACGGCGCCAACATGAACGCCATGGTCGGCCTCTGCGCGCCGGGCAAATTCGGTGGCGATGTGTCCCACCTGAACCTGCACAAGACCTTCTGCATTCCCCACGGTGGTGGCGGTCCGGGGGTTGGCCCGATCGGCGTCAAATCGCACCTGGCGCCTTTCCTGCCGGGCCACGCGGCGCTGGAAAACAAGACAGGCGCGGTGTGTGCCGCACCGTTCGGCAGCGCCAGCATCCTGCCGATCACCTGGATGTACATCCGCATGATGGGCGGCGCCGGCCTCAAGCGCGCATCGCAGCTGGCGATCCTCAATGCCAACTACATTTCCCGGCGCCTGGAAGAGCACTACCCCGTGCTCTACACCGGCAGCAACGGCCTGGTGGCCCACGAATGCATCCTCGACCTGCGTCCTTTGAAAGACAGCAGCGGCATCAGCGTCGATGACGTGGCCAAGCGCCTGATCGATTTTGGCTTCCACGCGCCGACCATGTCGTTCCCGGTGGCCGGTACCCTGATGATCGAACCGACCGAAAGCGAATCCAAGGAAGAACTGGACCGCTTCTGCGACGCCATGATCCGCATCCGCGAGGAAATCCGCGCCGTGGAAAACGGCACTCTGGACAAGGACGACAACCCGCTGAAGAACGCTCCGCACACGGCAGCAGAACTGGTGGGCGAATGGACCCATCCGTACAGCCGCGAGCAGGCCGTGTACCCAGTGGCATCGCTGATCGAAGGCAAGTACTGGCCGCCGGTTGGTCGGGTCGACAACGTGTTTGGCGACCGCAACCTGGTGTGCGCCTGCCCGTCGATCGAAAGCTACCAGGACGCCTAAGCCGTCCATCACAGGAGAGCCGTGCCCCTGCAGATACCGCGTATACCTGTAGGAGCCGGCTCGCAGGCGATGAGCGATAACGCATCAATCGGGTAGAGCAGCGGCGCCTGAATCGCGGGCAAGCCCGCTCCTGCAAGTGCCTACTTGCCGATCACTACAATAAGAAACCGGAGAACCAACATGTCCCTAAGCGTGTTCGACCTGTTCAAGATTGGCATCGGCCCCTCCAGTTCCCACACCGTCGGCCCGATGCGCGCCGCCGCGCGTTTTGTCGAAGGCCTGCGGCGCGATCAACTGCTGGCCAGCACCACCTGCGTCAAAGTCGAGCTGTACGGCTCGCTGGGCGCCACCGGTAAAGGCCATGGCAGCGACAAGGCGGTGCTGCTGGGCCTGGAAGGTGAACACCCGGACACCGTGAACACCGAAAACATCGCCGCACGCCTGCAGCAAATACGCAGCAGCGGACGTATCGATCTGCTCGGCGAACACAGCATTGCGTTCAACGAGAAAGAACACCTGGCAATGATCCGCAAACCCCTGGCCTATCACCCCAATGGCATGATTTTCCGTGCCTTCGATAGCGCCGGTCTGCAGATCCGCAGCCGTGAGTACTACTCCGTTGGCGGCGGTTTCGTGGTCGATGAAGACGCCGCCGGCGCCGACCGTATCGTCGAAGACACCACCCGTTTGACCTTTCCTTTCAGGAACGCCAAGGAGCTGCTGCAGCACTGCAGCACCTACGGCTTGTCCATCAGCCAGGTGATGCTGACCAACGAAAGCGCCTGGCGCCCGGAAGCGGAAACCCGTGCCGGACTGCTGAAGATCTGGCAGGTGATGCAGGACTGCGTGGACGCCGGTTGTCGCAATGAAGGGATTCTGCCCGGCGGACTCAAGGTCAAGCGCCGCGCCGCCGCCTTGCATCGTCAACTGTGCAAACACCCGGAAGCGGCACTGCGCGATGCCCTGTCAGTACTGGACTGGGTCAACCTCTACGCCCTGGCGGTGAATGAAGAAAACGCCAACGGCGGGCGAGTAGTCACCGCCCCTACCAATGGCGCGGCCGGAATCATTCCGGCGGTGCTGCATTACTACATGCGCTTCATCCCCGGGGCCAACGAAGACGGGGTGGTGCGTTTTCTCCTGACGGCGGCCGCCATCGGCATTCTGTACAAGGAAAACGCTTCGATCTCCGGTGCCGAAGTCGGCTGCCAGGGCGAAGTGGGCGTGGCCTGCTCAATGGCGGCCGGGGCCCTGTGCGAGGTGCTCGGGGGCAGCGTGCAGCAGGTGGAGAACGCCGCGGAAATCGGCATGGAACACAATCTGGGATTGACCTGCGACCCGATTGGCGGCCTGGTGCAAGTGCCCTGCATCGAGCGCAACGCCATGGGTTCGGTCAAAGCCATCAACGCGGTGCGCATGGCCCTGCGGGGTGACGGGCAGCATTTCGTCTCCCTGGACAAGGTCATTCGCACCATGCGCCAGACCGGCGCCGACATGAAAAGCAAATACAAGGAAACCGCCCGTGGCGGTCTGGCCGTGAACATTATCGAGTGCTGATGCCCAAGCGACGCATCCGCACATTTTTCAGGAGTTGCCCATGTCCACCGAAACACTGTTGAAAACCCCATTGCACAGCCTGCACCTGGAACTCGGCGCCCGCATGGTGCCGTTCGCCGGCTACGACATGCCGGTGCAGTACCCGCTTGGGGTAATGAAAGAGCATCAGCACACCCGTGAGCACGCTGGTCTGTTCGATGTGTCCCACATGGGGCAGATCCGCTTGAGCGGCGCCAATGCCGCCCAGGCCCTGGAAACCCTGGTGCCGGTAGACATCATCGACTTGCCGGTGGGCATGCAGCGCTACGCCATGTTCACCAACGAACAGGGCGGTATCCTCGACGACCTGATGGTCGCCAATCTGGGCGACGGGCAACTGTTCCTGGTGGTCAACGCAGCGTGCAAGGAACAGGACCTGGCCCATCTGCGCCAGCACATCGGCGATCAATGCGACATCCAACCCCTGTTCGAAGAACGCGCCCTGCTGGCACTGCAAGGACCGGCAGCAGTCACCGTACTGGCACGCCTGGCGCCGGAAGTGGCGCAGATGACCTTCATGCAGTTCAAGCCGGTGCAGGTGCTGGGCGCCGACTGTTTTGTCAGCCGTTCGGGTTACACCGGGGAGGACGGCTTCGAAATCTCGGTACCGGCTGATCAGGCGGAAAAACTTGCCCGGGCGCTGTTGGCCGAGCCGGAAGTGGCGGCCATTGGGCTGGGCGCCCGTGACTCCCTGCGCCTGGAAGCCGGCCTGTGCCTGTATGGCCACGATATGAACAGCGACACCACGCCGATCCAGGCCAGCCTGCTGTGGGCTATCTCCAAGGTCCGCCGTGCCGATGGTGCCAGGGCTGGCGGTTTCCCAGGCGCCCAGGCGATCTTTGCCCAACAGCAAGATGGCGTCAGTCGCAAACGCGTCGGCCTGCTGCCCCAGGAACGGACACCGGTACGAGAAGGCGCGGAAATCGTCGACGCCGAAGGCAACATCATCGGTAGCGTCTGCAGCGGCGGCTTCGGCCCCACCTTGGGCGGTCCATTGGCCATGGGTTACCTCGACGTGAAGCACAGTGCACTTGATACGCCGGTTGCTGCGATAGTTCGTGGGAAAAAGGTGCCAATGCTTGTAAGCAAAATGCCATTCGTGCCACAACGCTACTACCGTGGCTAAAGGACTGTTTCTATAAGTAACGCGGTTGCGTTAGAAGTGCACTAATCTGTAACGCAACCGCCATAAAACAGTGCATATTTTCGATACTGAACGCTACTTATAACGCCCGAAAACAATTGAACAACTCTATCGAATAAGCCCTGCACGCTAGTTCCGCCAAACCTCGGAAAGCTGAGTAAAACCGGGGCTTCGCGGGGCTTGTTTTTTCTCCCATAGTTGGCGTAGAGTTTCCCCACTGTGTTTGCATGGGTCGCTTGGAATCGTGACCTGGGCAGTAGCTAACAAGTTTGCTACAACCCGTTCGACGTCTCTTACTTTCCTGCAACCCAGCCCAGTACTCTTTCATGAGGAAGAGACTGTCATTAATTTTTTAGCGTCAAAGGAAATAAGAAATGTCCCAACGTCAGAGCGGTACCGTCAAGTGGTTTAACGACGAGAAAGGTTTTGGTTTTATCACTCCAGAAAGCGGTCCGGATCTGTTCGTACACTTCCGCGCCATTCAGGGCAACGGCTTCAAGAGCCTGAAAGAAGGCCAAAAAGTGACCTTCATCGCTGTGCAAGGCCAAAAAGGCATGCAGGCTGACGAAGTACAAGCAGAAGCTTAATCGTCTGTAACGAAAAAGCCCCTGATGCTGACATCAGGGGCTTTTTTGTGCGCGCAATTCCGTAAAATGGCTTCTTTTTTCAGTCGAGAGCCTGTCATGTCGAAACATCTGCTAAGCCCCCAAGGCGAATTCCCCGCCGCCGGTCTGGGTCGTCGCCTGGCAGCGATGTTCTATGATTTTCTACTCTGCGTCGCCCTGCTGATTGTCACGGGCGGCCTCTACAAACTGATCCAGATGCAAATCATCGGCGAAACGCGGATGCGCGCCCTGACCGAGTCTGGAGCCCTGGACGGCGATCCACTGTACTCAACCGTACTGCTGTTCGTGCTGTTCGGTTTCTTCGCCAAGTTCTGGACCCATTCCGGACAGACCTTGGGCATGCAAGTCTGGGGCATTCGGGTGCAGAACGCCGATGGCAGCCGCATCAGCCTGTGGCAGGCGCTGTTGCGTTTCATGGTGTCCATCGCGTCCTGGCTGTGCGCCGGCCTGGGCTTCTTCTGGGTGCTGGTGGACAAGCAGAAACGCAGCTGGCACGACATCTATTCCAATACCCAGCTGGTGCGTATCCCCAAGAAAAAGAAATAGCCCGCCACTCACAAAAACGCCCCGACAGATCGGGGCGTTTTCATGACCACGGGAGAAAACCGATCAGGCGTTACCCGCCAGTTTCATCCGCGCCGCCTGGGTAAAGTCCAGCATGCGCTTGAGCGGCCGAACCGCATTAGGGATCAGCGCCGGGTCCACATGGATCTCGTTGCTGCCCTGCTGCAGGCACTGCAAGGTGCGCTCAAGGGTATTCATGGCCATCCACGGGCAATGGGCACAACTGCGGCACGCCGCGCCGTTACCGGCAGTAGGCGCCTCGATGAACACCTTGTCCGGGCACAGCTGCTGCATCTTGTAGAAGATGCCGCGGTCGGTAGCGACGATGAAGGTCTTGTTCGGCAAGCGCTGCGCGGCCGCGATCAACTGGCTGGTGGAGCCAACCGCGTCAGCCAGATCGATCACCGAACTGGGGGACTCCGGGTGCACCAGGATCGCCGCCTCTGGGTACAGCGCCTTCATGTCTTCCAGTTGCTTGGACTTGAACTCTTCATGAACGATGCATGCACCGTCCCAGAGCAGCATGTCGGCACCGGTCTGGCGCTGGATGTAAGTACCCAGGTGCTTGTCCGGCCCCCAGATGATCTTCTCGCCGTTATCCATCAGGCTTTCGACGATCTCCAGGGCGCAGCTGGAGGTGACCACCCAATCGGCGCGGGCTTTGACCGCTGCCGAGGTGTTGGCATACACCACCACGGTACGCTCGGGATGCTGATCGCAAAAAGCCGAGAACTCATCCACCGGGCAACCCAGATCGAGAGAGCAAGTGGCTTCCAGCGTCGGCATCAGCACGCGTTTTTCAGGATTGAGAATCTTCGCCGTTTCCCCCATGAAGCGGACACCGGCAACCACGACGGTCTTGGCCGGATGGGCATTGCCGAAGCGCGCCATTTCCAGGGAGTCGGAAACACAGCCACCGGTTTCTTCGGCCAGGGCCTGAATCACCGGATCACAATAGAAATGTGCAACCAGCACCGCATCCTGAGCCTTGAGCTCGGCAGCGATGGCGGTACGCAGATGGGCCTCTTGCTCAGCGCTCAAGGGTTTGGGCTGCTTGGCGTCGAGGTGGGCTTGAACCAGAAGGCGTTCAGAAATTTGCGTCATGTTCGCAAGACCTGCAGGCGCTTGGGCGCGAAAGTCGAGTATACCACCGGCTCCGGACCGCTTAGGGCCCCGCCGGGAGAGTGAGTTCATCAGGTACGGACAGCATTGGAGCCGCGCAAGGCTACAGAATATCCAGGGTATTCAAAAGCCTATTCTGCCCAACAGCCACGCCCTGCCCCGCCGGCTCCGTATCTGCCCCGGGGCGCGTTCAAGACGCGCCTGGACCGTCGGTCGGGCCGAACACTACCCAGCCCCGGTCCGGCATGCACCACCAGGAGGTGCAAGGAACGACCCAACGGGAACTTCACCCGCCTCGAACAACCCACAACCGCTCACCAAGCGATTCGCGGCAAGGCGCTGCGATCCATAAGCCAGGTCGCCACATCAGGGCTGTTGATCACTGAAGCATGGTGACTCCGCTCATCCCGCCAGTAGCGATTGTCCTGGGCCGGATCGAGGCCCAAGCCCTGGGCCAGCGCCTCGGCGCTGCGGCCAGCAGACAGCAGCACATCCACCGCGCGCCCCTTCAGCGACACGGCCTGCCACTCAGAGAGCAGCAGGATATTGCCGTGGACACAGTCGCGGCTGACCAACTGTGCATCCACCAAGTCGTCGATATAGGCGTACTGCGGGTCGGCTTCCAGGCGCTGGGCAATGGCGGCCGGGGCCAGTCCTCGTAGCTCGGACAGCCGTGGCGGGTCCACCAGCAATACGGGCTGCGGCGCACTTGCCGGGCTCCGCTGTGCCACGCAACAAGCGGCCACATAGGCGCCGAATGAGTAACCCAGCACCGCGTCCACTGTATTCAGGTCGTGCTCCTGGGCAATGTTTCGGGCCAGGGCGCCGACACTGGAATAGGGCCAGTAGTCGCTGTAGTTGACCTGCACCAGCGACACCCGCCCCTTGAGCGCCCGCCCCAGGGCGGAGAAACAGATCGGATGGCCGACAAAGTCGGGAAAGCAGATCAGTTTCATCGCCGTTCCCCCGCCGCGACAAAAGACTCAAGGAAGGCCCGGGCCTGCGGCTCTGGCAAATAGCTGTTGAGCAGCACCTCGCAGCCCTGGGGCGACTTGACCACCGTCAGGTCAAGCAGGGTCTTGGGCCACTCAGTGACCGGGTTGGCGATCCGGGTTTGCAGCCACTGTGCATCACTGGCCGGCAGCTCGACGAAGTTGCACAGGAACGCCGGGGCAAAGCCATACAAGCCCAGCGCAGCCAGTATCTCCTCATAGCCGAGCGCCGCTCGGGCCAGCTTGGCATTCAGGTAATCCATGGTGGCTTGCGGCTCGCAACCCTGGGCAAATCGCCCCGCTGTCAGCGGCACCGGCACGGTGTAAGTGGAAAAACCGCTGATCACCGCCTGCTCGGCCCAGGCGAACAGCAGATTGACAATCGGCGCCTCAATCCCCAGTCCCCCGACACAGCCCTGGCGAAACGCCTGCAACAGGTGGAACAGACGTTGCGGCGAGGCCAGCTTCAGCGGGTCCATGGCCAGCCGCGTCCGCATCTGTACCGCCTGGGCGGTGGCCACTGGCGCTACGACATCGGCCAGCGGCGCATACTCCTCGGCCTCCTGCTCCCAGGCCTCGGTGCCGCCATCTGCCAGGCGCTCATAGTCCTCGACCTGCATCAGGTTGTTACCGATAAAGGAAAAATCCGTCCCCTCCGCTATCAACTGCGGGTCCTGCGCCAACTGCTCAACGCTGCGCAGCAGGCTCAGTTGTCCAACGTGGTTGCCGAGAATGTGATGCAGCCACAGCCCCAGGTGCAGGACACCGTCGATGCGCACCTTGAACAGGCTGCACAGGTCCTGTTCGAACAACGACAGCGGCCGCTGGAGGAAGTGTTCCACACAGGCCTCCTGGCTGGGGAACTCCGCCACGGCGTCCAGCCACAGGCGCGCCGGCGGCTCGGGAGCCAGGTCGAAACAGTACTCGCCCTCGACCCGGGCCACTCGACAGCCCGCTAGCGGATAACGCCGCTTCAGCCCCTGGGCCAGCGCCGCCAGGTCCACTCCGGTGGCCGGCAACTGCTCGGGCCGGAACAGATAGAGCACGTTGTTGGCGCGCAGGTCCTTGTGCAACAGCTCGGCATACACCATCGACAGCTGGCTCTTGTTCAGGCCGATCCAGCGACTGTCACCAGCCGCCTGCAACGGCTCGGGAACGCTACGCAGCGCCTCCCGGGCCTGGCTGGCGGAGGTGGCGCGGACCACGGCAAAACGCCCCAGGTGGCTGTTGATCGAAAACCCTGCATGGGCTTCGGACAGGGACTCCTGCTGCAGCGGCGTGACGTAGTACTGCTCGGTGCCCCTTTCCAGCAACGACGCCAAAACGGGCTGCGCCTGCAGCCAGTCCAGCAACTGCTGCAGGCTGCTCATGCGGTAGAACTGTTCCAGGCCCAGGCCCTCCCGGCCCAGGTGCCGGTTCACCGTATCCACCAGCTTGATTGCCCCCAGTGAGTTGCCTCCGTTGTCGAAGAAACTGCGCTGACGGTCATGAGCGCACACGCCAAAGCGCGCGAGAAAACGCCCCGCTGCCGAATCGTCCACGTCCCGGGGCCGCTGCTCGCCGCACAGGCGCTGCTTCAGTTCAGCGATATCCAGCTTGCCGGACGCCCGCAGGGGAAAGCGTTCAAGCCCGACAAAGCGCTGCGGCAACATGAACGGCGGCAGGCGTTGCCGACCATACTCGGCCAGCGCCCCAGGCTCGACACCGGGGGCTTCCAGGTACACCAGCAGCAACTGCGCCTCGCTCCCCAGATCATCCAGCAGCACCGCACAGTCGAGCATTCCCGGATAACGCTTGAAGGCCGCAGCCACCTCAGTCAACGACAGGCGCTGGCCACGCAACTTGATCTGGTCATCGCTGCGGCCGTGAAAGTGATACAGCCCCTGGCCATCGCGGGAAACCAGATCACCGCTGCGGTAGCAACGCAGCGTCTGGCCCTGCCACGGCCGTTCGATGAAGCGCTCCCGGGTCAGCGCCGCGTCCCCAAGATAACCGGGGGACAGCCCATCTCCGGCAATCAGCAATTCACCGGGCTCATCCACATCGCATTCCTGCCCGTCGGCCCGCACCAGCAGCAAGACAGCATCGTCCACGCCATGGCCGATGGGAATCTCACGGGAGCTGTCAAAGTCCCGGGGAATGGCATAGACACAGGTGCCCATGGTGTTTTCCGTGGGGCCATAACCGTTGTACAGCGTCAGCCCGTCGGCGGCGGCATAGGCCTGCTGGATATGCCCCGCGGACAGCACCTCGCCGCCGACCATCAGCCGCTGGACACCCCGCAGCCAGTCGCGATCGATGTCGATGAAGGTGTTGAACAGGGTCGAGGTCAGCCACAGGCTGTCGACCCCGGCGTCATGGATGTAACGCCGCAGGTGCCCGAGGGTCAGTGGACCGGGGACATGAATATGCAGCTCGCCGCCATTGAGCAGCGCGGTCCAGATCTCGAACTGCGAGGCATCGAAGGTCAGGTTCGAGGCATAGAGCATGCGAAAACCCGGCTGCAACGGAAAGTGTCGCGGGCGGTCGCAAAAGCCCAACACCCCGCGATGGGTGCAGGGAATGATCTTCGGTGCGCCAGTAGTGCCGCTGGAAAAGTTCACGTACACCGGCTCGGCACCGGTTAGCTGCGGCCAGCACGGCCGCTCGTCCGTCGGCGCCAGCAATGGCTCCAGTGCCAGATACCCGGGGCCACCGGCAGCCTCCTGAGTGATGCGCCAATGCACGCCGCTGCGCTCACAGACCGACTGGTTCCACTGGGGCGGATTGCTGCGGTCCAGATAGCAGTACGACAGGCCTGCCCGGACCATGCCCACCAGCAGCACCAGTTGCTCGATCGAACGCTCCACCTCCAGACCCAGGGTGCTGCCCGGCGACAGGCCGAGGCCCAGCAGCCGCGCCGCCACAGCGGCCGAGCGCTGCTCCAGCTCTCGGTAGCTAAGCCGTGCGCCGTTGCAGCTCAGCGCGGTGTCCGTGGCGTGGCGAGCGAAGACTTCATACAGGCGCGAAGCAATAGATAGATGGCCCATGCCGTTAATCGTCCCTGTGCTTGATCAGGTTGATTCCAGGGGCGAAGAACGCCTCTGAGTTGTAGGTCTGCAACGCCTTGTCCAGATTCATCTCGACTCGCTGCAAGTGCTCCAGCCAGGCCTTGCCGGCCACCAGATAGTCGAGGCAGCGCGTGATGTTGCGCTCCACACTGGCTTCCCCCACCGGGCACTGCACGTTCTTGAGGCCATGATGGTAAGCGTCGTCGCGATAACCGTTGCCGCAGCGGGAAACGTTGACGATGTCGATGTTGCCCATTTGCGGCGAGAGCTCCAGGGTCAGGCTGACTCGCCCGACATTCACCAGCCGCGAACGGGTCTGCCCGTTGCCCTCCGGATCGAGCAGCGCCAGCAAGCGCGGAAACAAGGCGCTGATATCGCCATCGATGCACAGGAAGATCCGGGTGAAACGCCCGGCCATCGCCCCAGGCTCGGCCAACAGGTCAAGCACCCGCACCGGCAGGCCCGGATCGATGGCGGCCGGGTTCAGGTCGGCCACCCAGATCTGCGCGTCATGACAGGCCGCCACCAGGCCGAGCATCTTGCCCACCAGGCCCATGCCCACCACCAGGATCTGTTCCCCCGCCTGCAATTGCGCACGGTCCACCGCGTGCACGGCCGTGGCGCCCAGGGTGGCGAGAATCGCCTGGTCCTGAGTCAGTGATGGCGGCACCTTGCACACCAGGCGCTGCGGCACCTGGATCCAGTTGGAATGGGTGGCGATCTTCCAGCCCATGGCCACCACCCGGTCCCCCGGTTGCAAGCCTGCAACCTTGGCCCCCACTGCGTGAACCACCCCGACCGCGCAATAGCCCAGTGGCAACTGCTCGCCCGTCTCGCGAACCTGCTGCAGGTAGTGGCGCTCGGTCCCCGGGCTGACCATGGAATAGTCCACCGCCACCCGCACTTCGGTGGCCGCCAGTGCGGCGAGCGGCGCCTCAAGGGCGATCACGCCATTGGCGCCACAGGCGGTGAGTGTGTAGCAATCGGCGCGCATCAGGCCTCCCGTCCGGTCAGGCGATCCAGGCATTGGGCGAACCCTGGAAAGGAAGTCTGGTAGCAATGCCCTTCGAGGATGGTGGCCTTGAGCCCGTGGGCCAGCAGTAGCACATGGGCAGTCATCGACAGGCGATGATCGCCGAAGGTCGGGATCGCCCCTTGCACCCGCGGTGTCTGCCCGCCCGACACGTGCACGTCGTAGCCCTCGACCCGATAGTCCAGGCCCAGGGCATTGAGCATGCTGCGGGTGGCTGCGATCCGGTCCGACTCCTTGAAGGTCAGTTCGTAAAGGTCACTGAAGGTCGCACTTCCCGGCAGCACGCAGCTGATGGCCAAGGCCAGCGGCACCTCGTCGATCATCGCGTGGAACTGATGCTTGTCGCGCAAGTCGTGGGCCCTGGGTCGGCCACCACCGCGCAGCAGCAGACGCCCCACCGGCTCGCCATGGCGAATGCTGTCCACTTCCAGCGTCAGGTTGAAGCCGCAGGCCAGCAGCCAGTTGAAGAAGCCCAGGCGCGTCGGGTTCAGGCACAGGTTGTCGAAGCTCAGGCACTGCTGCTCCTGGTGGCGGTTGCACAGCAGGAACAGCGCCGCGGGATAGGCAATGGCCGATGGGTCGCGGGGCACGCTGATCTCGGTGGGAATCGCACAGTCACGGGGCTGATAGTGGATCTGCAACTGCTCGTCCTGCAGCCAGTCGCCAAAACTGTTGATGATGCGCTGGGTGTGATCCCGGGCCACCACCGGGTAACGGATCGACATTGGCTTGCGTGCCGCCACCCCGGCAAACAGCAAGGTGCTGATGGCCTGGGCGCTGCCAATCCGGATCTGCGCTGCACCGCCCTGGAACGACGCCTGATGAATGCGGATTGGCAGCGCTCCCGGTCGGCCCAGGTACTCCAGGTGGGCGCCCATCTGGTTCAAGGGCTCGACGATCCAGTCGAAGGGACGATTGCGCAGGGTCTCGTCGCCGTCGACGATGCACGGCACATTGAGCCCCACCAGCATCCCGATCAACAGCCGCGCCGCAGCGCTGGAGGGCCCCAGGTCGACCCGCCGATCATGGGTTGCCTGGGCGAACTCACCGCTGATCTCCAGGGTCTGTGGCGCTTGCCCCGGCGTGACCTCAAGGCCCAGTTGCTGCAGGGCATCGAGCAACAGGGTCACCGCCTTGCCCCGATTCAAGTCCCGCAGGCGCACCGGGTGCCGAGCCAGCGCAGCGAACAGGATCATCCGGTGGCTGATGGACTTGTCCGACGGCAAGTAGTCGTCGATGTTGGCCCAGACCTGCTGTTCACGGTCCAGGGTGAAATCGATGGGCCGGTCCGGATAATCGATCATGGGGTACTCCTGTACTTGGCGGGGTTGATCAGTTCGGCGTCGTCCACCAGTGCTTCGTCGTCGAAGTGGTCGCCCACGCCGGGGCCGGCGGGCAGCACCAGCGGCTGGGTTTCGTAGAAGCGCCGGCGGTTCTTCTTGCGTTCAAGGCCGAGGTTGAAGCCACTCAGGTCGACGCCCCAGCTTTCCAGCCGGCCGTGGGCGATCGCACTGTCCACCAGGGCCTGGCCCCTTTCGGTACGGATCAGCGCACGGCCGTGTTTCTGCTCCTGGGAGCCGTTGAGGCTGGCTTCAAAAATGTTCGGGTCGCCGTCACAGACGCTGACGTCGGCCAGCCCGCTCATCCAGTCACCGCAACTGAGGCAGCGAAAGGTCTTGTTGTCCTTGAGCTTGCCGAGGATTTCCCAGAAATCGATGCCGAAGGTCTGGCTGTCCAGCAGGGTGACTTGCAGGCGCCCGGGGTAATCGCCTTCGCGGTACTTGATGCCGCGGACCTGTTGCGGGTCCTGCCCCAGCACTTCGCTGATGATGCTGCGGGTGCCGGCCGGCAAGGTGTTGGAGGAACAGGCGGTCTCGATCACACAAACGATCTGACTGCGGGCCCAATGGCCGATGGCCGTGTCCCGACGCTGCAACTTGCGGATCGCCTGCACGTGGCAAGCCAGCCCCACCAGGGCGATGCGTGCCTTGGGCTGCTGTTCGTAAACTTCACGCAGGGCATTCAGGTAAGGCGCCAACTGGTAGGTGGACTGGGCATTGTTGATGATCGCCTGTGCGGCGCTGCCCAGCTGCGGGGCACTGCGCCAGCCCTGCTCGGGGTGACGGCCCATGGTCAGGGTCAGGTCCACGGCGAAGTGGTCCCGAGCAGTCAGCAACAAGGTGGTGGCGGTGCCGCCACTGGCCGAGCGCCGGACAATCTGCGGATCGGTGGAGCGCGCGCCGATGGCGTGGCGGCTGATTCCCAGCCAGCGCTCATCGGCACGGCGGGTACGACCGAACAACTCCAGCTCGGCGCGATCGGTATCCGGCTGCAACCCCGGACACACCGCCAGGCACTCGGTGCAACTCCCGCAACTGTCGCCGATGCCCTCCAGCAAAGGCACCACCCGATCCGGGTCGAAGCTGATCAGTTGCTCTGGACACACCAGGGCACAGGCGCCGCAACCGGCACACAGATTCTGATCGAGCACCGTTAGTTTCAATAACATCCCTGTCATCTTGGACAAGCCTCGTGTGCCGTTTCCGGGTGCAGCCGGCCGCGCCCCTGCGAATCAGGAGCGGGCAGAACCTGCAGTGCTGAAGTGGCCGCTGACGGTCAGCTCAAAGCGGGCGTTCCATCTTGATGATTTCGATGGAGACCGGGCTGTTGCCTCGGCTGAAAGTACCTTCGCCGATCTTCTGGAAGCCGTGATGGGCATAGAAGCCTTCGGCCGTCAGGGTCGCCTCCAGGTAGGCGGAGCGGGCACCGCTGGCCCGCAGTCGAGCGAGTGCCACCTCCAGCAAGCGGCTGCCGATACCGCGCCTGGCACCGTCGCCACGCATGAACAACTTGCTGATCTCGTTGCCGTCGAGCTCGACGAAACCTTCGATCTGCTCGCCCTCGGCCAGCCACAACAAGCCCTTTTCCACGGCTTCGCGGTAGGTTTCCGGCGAGCGCCCATCGAGCCACATGCGGATCTGCTGATCGCTGTATTCAGAGGTGCACAGGCGCTCTACCGAGTTGCGGTGGGCCTCGAAAATACCGATCAGATCGTCCGTGGTTGCCTGGCGTATCCGTACATTGCTCATTCAGCTGAACTCCACTTTCTTGGGGGCGGGGTGGTAGCGAAACTTGAAGTTGATCAGGCTGCCCAGCATCACCAGGGCGCTGCCGAGCATCAGGTGCAGGCTCAGGGGCGTCTCCCCCAGCCACGCCGACAGGTAGCTGGCACCAATCGGGTACAGCACGCCGACGTAGCCGGCGTTTTCGGCGCCCATGCGTTTGATCAGGTCGATGAACAGCACGAACACCAATGCCGAACACACCACCCCCAGGTACAGCAGGATGCCGAGGTCGGCCAGGGTTGTGGGCAGTTGCAGCCCCTGGCCGCTGAGCAGCAGGCTGATGGCGTACAGGGCGCAGGCCCAGCCGGACGCGACCTTGTTGATGTGCAGGGTGCCGAGCTGGAAGGTCTTCTGGATATGTTCGGAAAGCACCGAGGCGATGGCCACCGCCAGAAAGGACGTCAGCCCCAGAGCCACCCCAGCCAGCGACAGCGGCCGTCCCGGATCGCCAAGCATGAACACCCCCAGCCCGGCAATGCACACCACTGCGCCGAGCAGGTTGTGCAAGGCCACCGGCACATGCAGGAACACCCGCTTGAGACCGATGATGAAGAAAATAACGAAGGCGCTGAGGCAGGCCATCTGCGCAGCGCCCAGGTAGGCAGTGGCCAGGTAGGCCAGGCCAATGCCGGCATAGAAGTACACCGCCCCCACCGTGGCCATCAGCAGGTAGGCCTTGCGTGCCACCGGTTGCCGGGGGCCAGCGAACAGCCGTTGCCACAACCACAGCACGCCATAGGCGATCAGGAAGCGCAGCATCAGCGACGAGCCGACGTCGCTGCGCTCCACCTGCAGGGAGATGGCGATCCAGTTGGTGGACCAGATCAGCAGGCAACCGAGAAACATCAGCACGGCAACCAGTGAACGAGGTTTCTTGTTGTTATCGGGCATGGCGTTCATGGAGGTTTCTCTAGTTCAAGGCAGTGACGATTCCGCTCAGCAACGACTCCAGGCGCTCGGCGCCGAAGACCTGCGGGTCGTAATCGATTTTCAGCAACAGCTCGCCCGCAGCCAGGTAGCCGGTGAACTCCAGGTGATGGCTGGGGCTGCCCTGCATCAACTGCAGGCTCAAGGGATGCACGCCGACCCGGGCCCCGGGTTGGTTCTCCACGGCGCCGAGGAAGTTGTAGCTGTAGCCACAATCGAACAGGCCCTTGAGCCGCTCGGCCTCGGGCGTGGCGAAATAGCGGTTGCCGAAACTGTGGGCGATCCCCTGGCTGGCCTGCTGGCTGGCCTTGATTGCGCCGGCAATCGCCTGCAGGTCCAGGCTGGTGATCTGCAACACCAGGGGGTAGATCACTGTCAGCCAGCCGAACACGCTGTTGAGCTCGGCGCCACTCTTGTCCAGGGCCCGGCCGTGATCCAGCACATGGACTTTCTGGAACGGGTTGTCGTCGCCCTGGCTCATGGCACGGAGAATTGCCGCCAGCAACAGCTGGCTGGTCTCGGCAACGCCCTGGGCCCACTGCGGCAGGTCGCCGACCGGCCCCAGCGACAGCTCGACACGACGAAAAGCCTCGCGCCGGGGAAACTCGGGCGGCTGCTCCGTCAACGCCCCGCAGCGGCTCCACGGCAGCGCCTCCCAGAACGCCTCATGGGTAGCAGCGGCATGCTCACGCTGGTAGGTCTGCTGCCACTCTTCGAAAGCCGTTGGCCGAGCCCAGCGCTGCATGCACTCCAGGCCCCGTACCAAGCATTCGTCCAGCTCGGAAACCAATAGCATCCAGGAGTACCGATCGACGTGGAACTGATGCCCGGCAATGATCAGGTGGTGGCCATCGGCGTCCTGTTGCTGACTGAAACACAAGTGCTGCCCCTGACTCAGGGAGATGGTCGCGCAGGTCTGGGCCACGGCTTGTTGCAGGTCCGTCGTGGCGGGCAGCAAGCCGAGGTCCTGCACGCCGTGCTCGATGAAGTGATGGCTGAATATCGCCCGCAACGCCTGGCTGACCCGCCCTGGCTCCTCGCCTTCGGCGATATCCAGCACCAGGGCCTGGTTCCAGTGGTCCAGGTCGCTGATCCCGCGACTGAGCAGAAAACGCCGATTGGGCAAGCCAATGGCCTGTGCTCGGGAAACTCCGGGACGGGCCTTGGCCTTCGCTGGCAGAAGCTGCAACTGCCCCAGCGCCTGATCCGACAGCAGCTCTTCCAGGTCCAGCACCAGACCTTTTCTCTTCAGCGTGGCGACCACCTGCAAGGCCCGCAGCGAATCACCGCCATTGTCGATAAAACTCCTGGCCGGGTCCGCACTCTGCCCGCCGAGCACCTGGCCGATGGCCTGCCACAAAGGCTCCGATGCGGCCTCTGTTGACGTTGGTGCCATGGCACTGGCGGCCAGTTGCGCGAGCGCTTGCCGGTCGATCTTGTTATTGCGGTTCAGGGCGAAACGCTCCACCAGCATGAACCGCGCCGGCACCCTGTGCGCGGGTAGCGCGGCCCTGGCGGCCTGACGCAGCAGGTCTTCGTCGAGGCTGGCGTCGCGGGCAATGACAAAGGCCACCAGGGCCACGTTATCCCCCGCCTGATGGGCAATCACGCAGGCTTCCTGCACCTGGGCCAGGGCCTTGAGCTCCGACTCCACCTGAACCAGGCTGACCTTCTGCCCGTTGACCTTGACGATGGAGTCCTTGCGCCCCAGCAGGCGAATGGCGCCATCAGGCAGGCGGCACGCCAGATCGCCGGTGGCATAGCACGGGCGCTGCGGGTCCATGGGGCTGGGCTGGGTCAGCTCGACGATCAGCCCGCTGGCCGGGTCCAGGCGCCGGGCAATCAGGGAGGAATAGAGCAGCAATTCACCCACGCCCTCGCCATAGGGCTGCCCCGGCTCCTGGGCAATCTCCAGGGTTACACCCTCCACCGGGCGATCCAGGGCCCAGGTCGGGTCCTGCAGAGTCTGTCCCTGATCGATCCTGGCGTAGAGCGCGGTGGTGCACTCGGTCGGCCCGTAGGCGTTGAACAATTGCGAACCTGGCGCAAAGGCCTGGTTGAAACGCTGGATGTCCGAGGGGTGGATGATCTCGCCACCGATCACCAACCGCTTGGGCCGGGCGTAAGTGGCGCTGGCGTCGCTGTAGAAGGCTCGCAGGTAGGGCACGGTCATGTGCAGCACGTCGATGTCGTGCTCGGCGATCATTGCCTCGACGGCGGCGAAGTCATGTTCCCGGGGATTGAGGCTGCATAGGGTGGCGCCGGTCTTCAGGCTGGCAAAAATGTCCATCAGGCCGGCGTCCCAGCCAGCGGAAGCCAGTTGCAGGACACGCTGCCCGGGGCCGATACCGACATAGCCGATGTAGTTGTCGATGTGCCGACCCAGGGCCTCGATGCGCTGCACTATGGCCTTGGGCTCGCCGGTGGAGCCGCTGGTGAAGATCACGTACTCCTGGCAGCGCAGCGGGTATGCACGGCCAGGGGCTACGGGCCGGGGCTGCAGTTGCAGCAGATCAAGCACCGCCAAGGAGGCGCTCAGTTGCGCGCCGGGCCGCGTCATGCCATTGAGGATCAGGTTCACGCCCAGGCGCTCAAGCACCGGCGCCAGTTCGTCCAGGTTGCTCGCCGGGTCAATGAACACCACGCGCCGGGCGCTGGACAGGGCCGCGATCAGCGCCGCATACAGGGCCCGGCCATGGCTGGCATACAACGCCACCACCGGCTGCTGCAACCCTTCCAATTCGGCACTGAAAGCCTCGCGCAACTGGTCTAGCTCGGCAAAACCAAGGCGGCCCTGGACATCAATGATTCCTGCAACATCGGTACCCGCCATGCGAGCAAAAGCCTGCAACATGATATCCCTGCCTTGTTGTTATTAGAGGGAGCGGCAAACGCCCTGCAGCGTCTGCATGAATGCCTGGATTTCCTGCCGGGAGATGCTCAGTGGCGGGGTCAGCTTGACCGTCGCCGGATTGCGTCCGCCGGTGCGCACGATCACGCCGTGCTCCAGCAGGCGGTTGCGCAGGGCCAGTACATCACCGCCCTGACCCTGGCCCTCGAAATCGAAGGCGAGCATCAGGCCGCGACCGCGCACATTGACCACCCGTGCATCCTGCCCCCCCTGTTCCTCAAGGGCCTGGCGCAGATAGGCGCCGTTGCTCGCCGCCCACTCCCAAGGTTGCTCCTGGTGGTAGATGTCCAGCACCTTGGAGGCCACGGCGCAGGCCAGGGGCATCAAGGTGAAGGTGGAGGAGTGCTCGGCATACCCCAGGCAGTCCACCAACTCCGGGCGGCCCACCACTGCAGAAATCGGCAGGCCGTTGCCCAGGGCCTTGCCCAGGACCAGCAAGTCCGGCAGTAGCTGCGGGTTGCTGAAAAATGGGGTCCCGGTGCGACCGAAACCGGTGTAGATCTCATCGAAGATGGTGATCACGCCGAAGGTCTTGCCCAGTTCGACAATCGCTTCGAGCAACGCCAGGGGCACCGGGTACATGCCTTCCGCCGCCTGGATCGGTTCGATGATCAGCGCCGCCGGCAAGCGATTGGCCTGATGCGCCTGGCGCAGATCCTCGGCCAGTTGCTCGCGCCACAAGGCGGCTCTGGCCGGGTCCTGGTCGGCATCATAATCCAGGGCCAGGGCGGTCAGTTGCAGGCTGTCGCTACCGGCCAGGTGCTTGCGAAAACCGCGGTTGGAGGTCACCGACAAGGCGCCCTGGGTCTTGCCATGGAAGGAGTTGTGGAAATACACCACGCCCTGGCGTCCGGTCGCGGCGCGGGCAATTTTCAGCGCTACCTCGATCGCCTCGGCACCGGTGACCGCGGCAAACACCGAAGCTTGCGCGTAGGGCACCAGGCCCTCCAGCTTGGCCACCACTTCATGGCGCTGCGGGTTGTCGATGTTCCAGCCGGTATGAATCAGCAGTTCGGATTGACGCTTGAGGACCTCGACCAGGTCATCGCGCTGATAACCCAGGTTGGCGGCGCCGCTGCCACCGGACATGTCGAGAAAGGATTTACCCTGCTCATCGTAAAGAAAGCATCCCTTGCCACGAACAACGGAAGGGCTGGAGGGGGCGCTGCGCTTAACGGATATTGCAACCGCTTCTGTGAACATCCTGTCACCTTGAGTAAGCCGGGCTTGTGACTCACGCACATACTCAGGGACAGATTCGTGCAGGCAGGGCAAAGCCCTGCTGGTTGCGAAGTTACCGACCCTGGTACGTGTTCTCCTTGCCAGGGACGCAACCCCTGTCGGCAATGGCGGCAAGATTTACGCGGGAGGCATTTGCACTGTCAACGAGACCCGCAATTATTTCGAATTTAAAGCGATAACCACTGAAAAAAAGTGGGAATTCAGATAAAGCCCCTGAATTTATCAAGGTTTTTAGGGAGGAGTCGGGCTACCGGCAAAAGGCCAGTCGTTACAGAAACACGGGGCTTTGAGTCGTGGGGAGAGCTGGTGAGTTGAACCATCGCAGCGCGGCAGGGACGTTTTTGCAAGGCAAAAAAAAACCCGGAAATCCTCACTTTCGTGGGCCTTCCGGATTTTCTAAACCGCCAAATATGGTGGGTCGTGTGGGATTCGAACCTACGACCAATTGGTTAAAAGCCAACTGCTCTACCAACTGAGCTAACGACCCGCTGTGTGGTGGCGCGTATAATACTGATTTCTAACGGGAATTCAACACCCTATGTGAAAAAAATCAAAAATAAGGTGTTGGATCGCTGATACCGGCTGCATTGAAGCCCTCCGCACGCAGACGGCAGCTGTCACATTTACCGCACGCATGCCCTCTGTCGTCCGCCTGGTAGCAGGAAACCGTCAGCCCGTAATCCACTCCCAGGCGCACCCCGGCCTTGATGATCTCGGCCTTGCTGAGGTTCTGCAGAGGCGCCTGGATACGGAAGCCCTGCCCTTCGACACCGGCCTTGGTCGCCAGATTGGCCATGCGCTCGAACGCTTCGACGAACTCGGGACGGCAATCCGGGTAGCCGGAGTAATCCACGGCGTTGACGCCAATGAAGATATCCCGCGCCTCCAGGACTTCCGCCCAGCCCAGGGCCAGGGACAGGAATACGGTGTTACGTGCCGGCACATAAGTCACCGGAATACCTTCACCGGGAGTTTCCGGCACATCAATGGAACTGTCGGTCAGTGCCGAGCCGCCGATACCGTTGAGGTTCAGGCCAATCACCTTGTGCTCCACCACGCCCAGATCCCGCGCCACGCGCTCGGCAGCGTGCAACTCGGCACGATGGCGCTGGCCGTAATCGAAACTCATGGTGTAGCAGCGGTAGCCTTCGGCGCGGGCCATGGCCACCACGGTGGCCGAGTCCAGGCCACCGGAGAGCAGGATCACTGCACGTTTTTCGGTCAAGGTTTGGTTCTGTGCTTGCTCAGTCATGTCAGCGCCCCGGCTCATCATTCCAAAGGTATTTGTGCAGCTGCAATTGCAGGCGTACCGGCAGGTTGTCAGCGACGATCCAGTCCGCCAGGTCCCGTGCATTCAGGTCGTGGTGGCTCGGCGAAAACAGCACTTCGCCGGCACGTCGCTCAAGGCCGTACTGGATCAGCTTGGACACGGCCCAGTCATAGTCCTCGCGGGAACAGATGACAAACTTGACCTGATCGTTGGCGGTCAGCAGCTCGATGTTCTCGTAGCGATTGCGATGAGCTTCCTTGGAGCCCGGCGTCTTCAGATCAAGGATCCGACTGACGCGCTGATCCACGGCCGAGATATCCAGGGCGCCGCTGGTTTCCAGCGACACTTCATAACCGGCATCGCACAGCTGCTTGAGCAAGGGAATGGCATTGGGTTGGGCCAGCGGCTCGCCGCCGGTGACGCAGACGTAACGCGGACGGAAATCGGCAACCTGCTCCAGCAGGCTGTCGAGAGTACGCAGGGTGCCGCCGCTGAAGGCGTAGGCACTGTCGCAGTATTGGCAACGCAACGGACAACCGGTCAGGCGCACAAAAACCGTGGGCAGCCCGGCAGTCCGAGTTTCCCCCTGCAACGAGTAGAAAACTTCGGTGATTCTCAATGTGTCTTGCATAGTCGCCACGGGCGTAACAGCTAAACAGGCTGTCCGCCTCCGTCAGGCACTTCAAGGAACCCCGCCATCGCGCAGATCCCAGGAAGCGTGTTTCAGAAAAAAGGGCATGGATTCTAACGAAAAAACCCGCGGCAAGCGCGGGTTTCTTGTAACGGCTGCCAACGCATTTACATGCGTTGCAGATCCCGTTGTGCCAACTGAGCGGCGGAAGTGCCCGGATACTGGGCTACCACCTGCTGCAGAATGCCTTTGACCCGGTCGATATGACCCAGGCGGCGCTCTACATCAGCCAGCTTGTACAGCGAGTCCGGCACCTTGGCGTGCTTGGGATACAGCTGGGAAACCTTGGCGAACGCCTGACCTGCACCTTGCAGATCGCCCTTGGCCAGGTTCACTTCACCCAGCCAGTACTGGGCGTTGCCGGCGTACTGACTGTTGGGGTACTTGCGCAGGAATGCCGAGAAAGCTTGGCTCGCCTTGTCGAAATCCTTGGCTTTGATCAGGTCGAAGGCAGCATCGTAATAGAGCTTTTCCTTGGCCGGATCACCGGGTTCGCTGCTGGCAGCTGGTGCCTGGGCAGCAGCGCCGGCGGCACCGGCGGCATTGCTATCGCCACCGGTAGAAGAATTCTCAGGAGTCGCGGCAGGTGCAACACCGCTTCCTATGCGCCGATCAAGATCCTGGTATCGCTCCAGGCTTTCTTGCTTCATGCGCGCTACATCATTTTGCAGAACTTCGATCACGCCTTGTTGGCGTGCAATCTGCTCCTGCATTTGCTGCAGTTGCTGGAACAGCTCGCCCTGTGCCGAGACAGGGGTCGAAACCCCTCCCCCGGCATAGGCGCCGTTCGTGCCATAACCCGCTGGCGGATAACTGCTCCCGCTATTGTTATAGCCGGAGTTGTTATCGACCACAGGAACCGCAGACCACGCCACAAGCGGCGTGAGACTGAGAGCCAAAATAGTTACAGCACGACGGCACGTTCGCATGACGAATTACTTACGCAGTTCGACGCGACGGTTTTGAGCCCAGGACTGCTCGTCGTGGCCAGTAGCAACTGGACGCTCTTTACCGTAGGAAACCAGCTCCAGCTGTGCAGGGGAAACGCCCTGCAGAACCAGGTAGCGCTGAACGGCTTTCGCACGACGCTCGCCCAGAGCCATGTTGTACTCACGAGTACCACGTTCGTCGGTGTTGCCTTCCAGAACAACGCGAGCGCCGTTTGCTTTCAGGTCTTTGGCGTGAACGTCCAGAGCGCGCATGGCTTCTGGCTTCAGGTCCGAGCTGTCGTATTCGAAGTAGAAGGTGGTGATTGCGCGCAGAGCAGCTTCTTCGCTCAGGGAGCCATCAACAGCACCAGTGTTAGCGCCGTAACCAGCGTTTGGATCAACAGCGCCTTCGCCGGCGTTGTCGCCACCTTTGGAGGAGCAACCTACAGCCACAGCCATGGCCAGAGCCAGCGCAGCAAACTTACCAAACTTCAACATTTCCATCGTGAAACTCCTAATGAACCCCAGTGTGTTAAGTGAAACATTGTAGCGCCGCGTCAGTTCAGGTAAGGGGACCAGGACGGTTCTCTGACTTCGCCTTGAGCGGTAGGAAGCGGGAGCCTCACACGTCCATTAATGGACACGAGCATCAAGACTCCCCGGCCCTGCTGGCGGGTGGCGTAGATTACCATGGTGCCGTTGGGCGCAACAGTAGCTGACTCATCAAGGTTGGTGTCTGTAAGGATTTTTACGCTACCGCGCTGCAAATCCTGAGCCGCCACCCGGAAGTTGGTGAAACCATCCTGGCGGTGAATCATTACCAGGGTCTTTTCGTCAGCAGAAAGTTTCGGGTTGGCGTTGTAGTTACCAATAAAGGTCACACGCTCGGCGCCACCACCGTTGATATTGCTTTTATAGACCTGCGGCTTGCCGCCACGGTCGGATGTGAAATAGATGGTGGAACCATCCTTGCCCCAGAACGGCTCGGTATTGATGCCCGGGCCACTGGTGACACGGCTGATTTGCCGGGATGCCATGTTCATCACATAGATATCCGGGTTGCCATCCTTGGACAGCACGAATGCCAGGCGGCTGCCATCAGGCGACCAGGCAGGTGCACCGTTCAAGCCTTCGAAGTTGGTGATCTGCTCACGGCGCCCGGTATCGATGTGCTGGACGAAGATGCGCGGACGCTTCTGCTCGAACGACACGTACGCAATGCGCTTGCCATCCGGTGCAAAACGCGGCGACAGAATCGGCTCGCGGGACTGCAACAGAGTCACGGCCCGCGCACCGTCGTAGTCCGAACGCTGCAGGGTGTAACGGGTGTTGTTCACCGAAAAGCGCTCAGCCGTCACATACAGCAGGCGCGTCGAGAACGCGCCCTTGATGCCGGTGAGCTTTTCAAAGGACTGGTCGGAAATGTAGTGCGACATGTCACGCAACTGATCGACGCTGCCCGACACGCTACCGGTCAGCACTTGCTGCTCGGTGGCGACGTTGAACAGTGCGTATTGCACCTGCAGGCGACCGCCCGCTGGAACAATGCTGCCGACCATCACGTACTGCGCGCCCAGGGCTTTCCAGTCACGGAAGATGACTTCGCTGGCCTGGGTCGGCAGGCTGATCATGTTCTGCTTGGGGATAGGTGCGTAGTAACCCGAGTTGCGCAGGTCGTCACCGATGATCTGCGCCATGTCGTCCGGCAGCACGCTACCGCCCTGCCAGCCAAACGGCACTACCGCGATCGGAGTGGCCCGATCACTGCCGCTGGTGACCAGAATGTTTTTTTCATCCGCTGCCGCTATCCCTGCCATACAGCAAATAACGACAAGCATTCCTCGAAGAAGGTTTCTCACAAGGCTAGATCCTCAGGTGTGAATGTCATCTTGAATGAACGATAGGGAGCGAAGTCCTTCGGACTCAAACCCTGCATTTCTGTCAAACGCCCAATGTTCTTGACTGCCGCCACCGCCGAGGCGTCGAACGGACCATCACCACTGGACTTGATCACGCTAACCGTAGTCACCGTGCCATCAGGCAACATGCCGATCCGCAGCTCCACCGTCATGCCCTTGCGCGCCGAAGGAGGACGAGCCCAGCCTTCCGCTGCACGGATACGAATCAGGTCATCGAAACTGCCCGCGACACTGTCCCCCACCTCATCCGACTTCGTGGCTTCACGCTCCGGCGTATCGGATAGCAAGTCTGCCAGGGCCTGAGCCTTTTTCTCTTCGGCAGATTTGCGCGCTGCTTCCTGGGCCTTTTTCTTCGCGGCGTCGGCAGCAGCTTTTTTCTTCGCATCCTCAGCGATCTTTTTCTTCGCCTCGTCAGCTTCAGCTTTCTTCTTCGCGTCTTCCGCGGCTTTCTTCTTCGCGTCTTCGACGATTTTCTTCTTCGCTTCTTCAGCGACCTTTTTCTTGGCCTCTTCTTCAGCGGCTTTCTTGGCTTCTTCTTCGGCTTTCTTCTTGGCTACATCAGCCAATTGCTTCTCTTCAGCCTTCTTGGCTTCCGCAGCTTTCTTGGCTTCATCAGCCTTCTTCGCCTCGTCAGCTTTCTTGGCTTCATCGGCCTTTTTCGCTTCCGCGGCCTTTTGAGCAGCCTCTTCTTTCTTTTGTTCCGCAGCCTTGATCTCTTCCTGCTCGACCTTCTTCTGCTCCAACTGCTCGGCTTCGGTCTGACGCGCGGCGGATTTCTTCGCCTCACCCGCAATTTTTTGATTGGTCTGGGTGGTCGCCGGGCTCTTGGATTTCAGCTGATACAGGGTCGCCTGGACGATCGGCTTAGCCGGGGGCAATTCCGGGGTCATGGCGAAGCTGACGAACAGCATGCCAAACACCAGCACGTGCAGGGCGATTGCCCAAACACTAGGCCAGAAGTAGCTTTCCGAGGCGGACGGCTCTCGCTGTTGGTGCATCAGGGCGCCTCGGTAATCAAGCCAACGTTACCGACTCCGGCTTTCTGCAGGCCGCCCATGGCACCCATCACGGCGCCGTAGTCGACGGATTTATCACCGCGAATGAACACCTGGGTGTGTTTGCCGCCTTCGTTGCCGGCACGGATGATCTTGGTCACCGCGTCGGTCATCTGCGGCAAGGTCATCGCCTTGTCCTGTTGCTTTTCGGTGTCGACTTCACTGCCAAGGTTCCAGTAGTAGGTCTTGTCAGCCTTGATCGAAATGGTCAGTACCTGGGTGTTGTTGTCCTGGGGCAAGGCTTCACTGGAAACCTTGGGCAGATCAACTTTCACGCCCTGGTTGAGCATCGGCGCGGTCACCATGAAGATAACCAGCAGTACCAACATCACGTCGATGTAGGGCACCACGTTCATCTCGGCAACCGGCTTGCGTTTGTGGCGAACTCGGGCCATTGGGTTTACCTGCTCACTCTTCGCTGGTGTGCACTTTACGGTGCAGGATCGCCTGGAACTCGTCGGCGAAGGTGTAGTAGCGGCTGATCAGCGTCTCGCCACGAGCGGCGAAACGGTTGTAGGCGATCACCGCCGGGATGGCCGCGAACAGGCCGATGGCCGTAGCGATCAGGGCTTCGGCGATACCCGGGGCCACAGTGGCCAGGGTCGCTTGCTGTGCCTGAGCCAGGCCGCGGAAGGAGTTCATGATCCCCCAGACAGTACCGAACAGACCGATGTACGGGCTGACCGAACCGACGGTGGCGAGGAACGGCAGGCTCTGTTCGAGCTTTTCTTCTTCGCGGGAAATCGCTACACGCATGGCGCGAGCAACGCCTTCCATGACCGCTTCAGGATCTACGCCCGGTTGCTGGCGCAGACGGGAGAACTCCTTGAAACCGGCACGGAAGATCTGCTCTACGCCCGAATCCGGGTCAGGGTTGCTGCCCGCCTGACGGTACAGCTTGGACAGGTCGATACCGGACCAGAAGCGCTCTTCGAAGCTCTCCAGGGCACGTCGACCGGCGCGCAGCAGGTTGCTGCGCTGAAAGATCATGATCCATGAAGTCACCGATGCGGCAACCAGGGTCAGCATTACCAACTGCACTACAACGCTGGCATTGCTGACCAGGCTCCACATGGAGGAATGGTCGACGACGTTAGCTTCCACGCTTTATCTCCTGCTCTGAGTGTGTACCCGCGCTGCTCTCGTCGGCAAAGGCCGTACGCAGAGCGTCTGGAATGGCGCGGGGTTTGAAAGTGTCGGCGCGCACACAGGCCACCAAAAACTGCCCTTCACAGAGCAGCGCATTATCCGTGGATCGCCTGACCTGCTGAGTGAAGCGCAGGCTGACCCGGTTCAATTCGGTGACTTGGGCACTGACCAGAAGCTCGTCGTCCAGTCGCGCCGGCGCGTGATAACGCGCTTCGCTGGAATGCACGACGAATAACAGGTTCTCCCCTGCCAGCTGCGATTGGGCAAAGCCCAAGTGTCGTAGCCGCTCGGTTCGAGCCCGCTCCATAAACTTAAGGTAATTAACGTAATACACGATGCCGCCAGCATCGGTGTCCTCGTAATAAACGCGACAACGATGTGCGAACGGCTCAAGCCCGTTTTGCGCGCGCATACTCTAGTGCTTACTCCTCAGGTTGCCAATCCGGCCAGGCAACTGTTTTTTCATTCTTGAACGACTTTTCGTGAAGTTTTAACGACGCCAGTCCCTAGGACAGCACAAACCCCGAATAAATCGACAAGGCGCGGGTTACTAATCGTCCACGGCATCGAGGAATTCGTCTACCACGGGCATGTCCCCCATTCGTGACGGAATGTTTAGACCGAAGTGCAGGTACGCATGCCGGGTCACCACACGACCACGAGGGGTACGCATGATGTAGCCCTGCTGGATCAGGTACGGTTCCAGCACATCCTCGATGGTATGACGCTCTTCGCTGATGGCCGCAGCCAGGCTGTCGACCCCTACCGGGCCACCGTCGAACTTCTCGATCATGGTCAGCAGTAGACGCCGGTCCTGGTGGTCGAAGCCACGCTCATCAACGTCCAGCAGGTTCAGTGCCAGATCAGCGATCGGCTTGGTGATATGGCCCTTGGCTCGCACTTCGGCAAAATCCCGCACCCGGCGCAATAGCCGATTGGCGATCCGCGGAGTACCCCGGGCACGCCGAGCCACCTCGAAGGCGCCCTCCGGGTCCAACGGCAAGCCGAGAATGCCGGCGGAACGACTGACAATAGTCGCCAGATCCGCCGTGCTGTAGAACTCCAGGCGCTGGACGATACCGAAACGATCGCGCAACGGGTTGGTCAGCATCCCCGCACGTGTGGTCGCCCCCACCAGAGTGAACGGCGGCAGGTCCAGTTTGATCGAGCGCGCCGCAGGGCCTTCGCCGATCATGATGTCGAGCTGGAAGTCCTCCATGGCCGGGTACAGCACTTCCTCAACGATCGGCGACAGCCGATGAATCTCGTCGATAAACAGTACGTCATGGGGTTCAAGATTGGTCAGCAGCGCCGCCAGATCACCGGGGCGCTCCAGCACCGGGCCGGAAGTGCTCTTGATCGATACCCCCATTTCCTCGGCGATGATGTTGGCCAGGGTGGTCTTGCCCAGTCCCGGAGGGCCGAAGATCAAGGTGTGATCCAAAGACTCGTTGCGCCCGCGGGCCGCCTGGATGAACAGCTCCATCTGCTCGCGCACGCTAGGCTGGCCAATATAGTCGGCCAGACTGACTGGACGAATCGCCCGGTCCTGGATTTCCTCGCGCTCACGGGGGCCCGTGGCGGCGATCAGACGGTCAGCTTCAATCACTTAAATCATTCCCTTCAGGGCTCGGCGGATCATGTCTTCACTGCTCAAGCCTTTGTCTTTGATCGCGGAGACCGCCTTGCTGGCTTCCTGCGGCTTGTAGCCCAGGGAGATCAGCGCACTGACCGCATCCGACTCGGCGCTGGCCACCGGCACCGGCGCATCCGGCTGGTTCGGCACCAGGGCAAACATGCTCGGTACGGTTTCCCAGGCTTTGAAGCGGTCCTTGAGCTCCACCAGCAAGCGCTCGGCGGTTTTCTTGCCGACCCCGGGCACCTTGGTCAAGGCCGAGGTGTCCTGGGCCTGCACGCAACGCACCAGCTCATCCACCTCAAGGCTGGACATCAAGGCCAGGGCCAGTTTCGGGCCCACACCGTTGAGACGGATCAACTCGCGGAAAAAGTCTCGCTCGCGCTTGCTGGCGAAGCCGTAGAGTAACTGCGCATCCTCGCGGACGACCAAATGGGTGTGCAAGGTCAGGGGTTCGCCGACCGACGGCAGGCGATACAAGGTGGTCATCGGCACTTCGACTTCATACCCCAGCCCATTTACATCAAGAATCAGGTGCGGCGGCTGTTTCTCAGCCAGAGTGCCGCGCAAGCGTCCAATCACGTTTCAGATCCTTAGGCGATGGCCAGCCCGCAGCTGGCGACTCACAGAGCAGGCGTGCGGGCCGGGGACTCGGCCGCGCAACGCTCCACTCCTAAAATGACTGCGCTGATGCTATCAGAGACGCAAGCGACCGCCACGACTGCGTGCCGTTCCCAGCCCATGAGGCAGCAGACTGGAACGGGTGTGGGCGTGACAGATGGCGATGGCCAGGGCGTCCGAGGCATCGATCTGCGGCTTGGTGGTCAATTTGAGCAGGTGCATGACCATCATTTGCACCTGTTCCTTATTGGCGCCACCGGTACCGGCCACAGCCTGCTTGACCTGGGTGGCGGTGTACTCGGCAATCTCCAGTCCTTCTTCGGCGCCGGCGACAATCGCTGCGCCACGTGCCTGACCGAGCTTCAGCGCCGAGTCGGCATTGCGCGCCATGAACACCTTCTCGATCCCCATGGTCACCGGACCGTAGGTCTGGATGACCTCACGAACACCGCGATAGACGATCTGCAGCCGCTCCGGCAATTCGCCGGCGCCGGTACGGATGCAACCGGAGGCCACGTACACACAGCCGCGCCCCGTGTCTCGAACCACGCCATAGCCGGTAATGCGCGAACCGGGGTCGATGCCAAGAATAAGAGTCATAACGCCTGCTGCTTGAGTAAAGAGGCTTGCCGGCCACGACCGGAACAGCGAAAAGGCAGAAGCCGGAGGCACCCCGCCGCGTAACACTCACGGCTTCGCACATCCGGCCTCAAGGTTAGTGCAGTTGAATCAGCCGAGCTGCTCGGCGACCGACTCAGGAATATCGGCGTTGGAATAGACGTTCTGCACGTCATCCAGGTCTTCCAGCATATCGATCAGCTTGAGAACCTTTTCCGCGCCTTCCAGATCCAGTTCGGCACTGGTGGTGGGCAGCATGACGATTTCTGCGTCCGCAGCAGTGAAACCTGCCGCTTCCAGGGCATTGCGCACGCCATAGAAACCGGCGAACGAGGTGAACACGTCGATGGAACCGTCTTCATTGGTGACCACGTCGTCGGCATCGGCTTCCATCGCCGCTTCCATCAGCGCGTCTTCATCGACACCTTCGGCGAAGGTGATCTGCCCCTTGCGCTCGAACAGATAGGCCACCGAACCGTCGGTGCCCAGATTGCCACCGCACTTGCTGAAGGCATGACGAACAGCAGCCGCTGTACGGTTGCGGTTGTCGGTCATGCATTCGACCATCACCGCCACGCCGTTGGGGCCGTAACCTTCATAAGTCAGCTCGACCACGTCGTCGCTGCCGGCAGCGCCGGTGCCACGGGCGATGGCACGATCGATGATGTCGCGACTCATGTTGGCGCCCAGGGCCTTGTCCAGGGCCAGGCGCAGGCGTGGATTGGAGTTCGGGTCGCCACCGCCCTGGCGGGCGGCAACAGTCAGCTCACGAATCCACTTGGTGAAGATCTTGCCTCTCTTGGCATCCTGACGCTCTTTGCGGTGCTTGATGTTCGCCCACTTGGAATGACCTGCCATAACTTGCTCCAAATTCTCTTTGAAACATTGCCCGCGCCACTTGGCGGGTACGGACAACAAAAACTCGACCCATAGAAAAAGCGCACCCGAAGGTGCGCCTTATCGGGCCGGCTTATTCAGCCTTAGGCTGTTCACGCAGACGGATGTGCAGCTCGCGCAGAGCCTTGGCATCCACCAGACCCGGTGCCTGAGTCATGACACAGGCCGCGCTCTGGGTTTTCGGGAAGGCGATCACTTCACGGATCGACTGGGCGCCGGTCATCAGCATGACCAGACGGTCCAGACCGAAGGCCAGGCCACCGTGCGGCGGCGCGCCGTATTTGAGGGCGTCCAGCAGGAAGCCGAACTTCTCTTCCTGTTCGGCTTCGCTGATACCCAGCAGGCGGAACACCGCTTGCTGCATTTCCTTGCGGTGGATACGGATCGAACCGCCACCCAGCTCGGTGCCGTTCAGAACCATGTCGTAAGCGCGCGACAGAGCGGTAGCCGGGTTGGCTTCCAGCTCTTCAGGCGAGCATTTCGGTGCGGTGAACGGGTGGTGCAAGGCGGTGAAGCTACCGTCGTCGTTCTCTTCGAACATCGGGAAGTCGACTACCCACATCGGAGCCCATTCGCAGGTCAGCAGGTTCAGGTCGTGACCGAGCTTGATGCGCAGGGCGCCCAGGGCTTCGCTGACGATCTTGGCCTTGTCGGCACCAAAGAACACGATATCGCCGTCGACCGCACCCACGCGATCCAGGATCACGTTCAGGTTGGCTTCCGGAATGTTTTTCACGATCGGCGATTGCAGGCCTTCAACACCCTTGGCGCGCTCGTTGACCTTGATGTACGCCAGGCCCTTGGCACCGTAGATGCCGACAAACTTGGTGTAATCATCGATCTGCTTGCGCGGCATGCTCGCCCCGCCAGGAACGCGCAGGGCGGCGATACGGCATTTCGGATCGTTGGCCGGGCCGCTGAAGACCTTGAATTCCACTTCCTTGAGCTGATCGGCAACGTCCACCAGTTCCAGCGGGTTACGCAGGTCCGGCTTGTCGGAACCGTAGCGACGCATGGCTTCTTCAAAGGTCATGTGCGGGAATTCGCCGAACTCCAGACCCAGCACTTCCTTGAACAGGTTGCGGATCATGCCTTCGGTCAGGCCCATGATGTCTTTTTCGTCGAGGAAGCTGGTTTCGATGTCGATCTGAGTGAACTCAGGCTGACGGTCGGCACGCAGGTCTTCGTCGCGGAAGCACTTGGCGATCTGGTAGTAGCGGTCGAAGCCGGCCACCATCAGCAATTGCTTGAACAGCTGTGGCGATTGCGGCAGGGCGAAGAAGCTGCCGGCGTGGGTACGGCTCGGCACCAGATAGTCGCGAGCACCTTCAGGGGTGGCGCGAGTGAGGATCGGGGTTTCGACGTCGAGGAAACCGTTCTCGTCCAGGTAGCGACGGATGCTGGTGGTCATGCGCGAACGCAGACGCAGCTTCTCGGCCATTTCCGGACGGCGCAGGTCGATAAAGCGATAGCGCAGACGGGTTTCTTCACCCACGTCGGAGTATTCGTTGAGCGGGAACGGCGGGGTTTCCGCTTCGTTCAGCACTTCCAGCTCGTAGCCCAGGACTTCGATCATGCCCGAAGCCATGTTGGCGTTGCCGGCACCGGCCGGGCGCAGACGCACCTTGCCGGTGATCTTGACCACGTATTCACTGCGCACGCGGTCGGCGGCGGCGAAGGTTTCAGCGCGGTCCGGGTCGAACACCACCTGGGCCAGACCTTCACGATCACGGATATCGAGGAAAATCACCCCGCCGTGGTCACGGCGACGGTGGACCCATCCGCAAAGGGTTACTTCCTGACCTTCCAGGCTTTCGTTCAGTTGGCCGCAATAATGGCTGCGCATCATGGTAGTGGTTTCACTTCTCGTAATTCGAAATTCGATGGAGGCCTTGCGCACCTCAAGGTGCCGGATAGTGCAAGAACTCGCGCGTGTCGTTCAACTTAGTCAGCTTTGTCGCCACCGGCCAGATTCTTCTTGGAGCCGGTCTTGAAGTCGGTTTCATACCAGCCGGTACCGCTGAGGCGGAAACCAGGCATGGACAGCATCTTTTTCAGTTCAGGCGCCTGGCAGGCAGGGCAGTCGACCAGCGGCGCGGCGCTGATCTTTTGAATAGCTTCCAACTGATGACCACAGGAAGCGCATTGGTAGTCGTACATGGGCATGGGGGGCGTCTCGGCGATCCAGATTACTGCTTGAACTACAGCCAGAGCCCACGCCAAAGCTCGGGCTACTTAGCAAAGAGCGGGATTATATCCATTAAATCGGCCCTGTGCAGCCGTATGACCATATAGATAGCGGACGCTGTGAAAAGGCGCGAATGACGCCCAGGGCGCCATTCGCGATTACAGGCTTAACGATTTTCCAGCAGAGAACGCAGCATCCATGCGGTTTTTTCATGCACCTGCATACGTTGGGTCAACAGATCCGCCGTCGGTTCATCGCTGACCTTGTCCAGCAACGGAAAGATGCCGCGGGCGGTGCGGGTTACCGCTTCCTGACCGGCCACCAGCTGCTTGATCATTTCTTCAGCCGCCGGCACGCCCTCCTCCTCCTTGATCGAGGACAGTCGGGCATAAATGGAATAGGCGCCCGGAGCCGGGAAGCCCAAGGCACGGATACGTTCGGCAATCAGGTCGACGGCCAGGGCCAGTTCGTTGTATTGCTCTTCGAACATCAGGTGCAGAGTACGAAACTGTGGACCGGTGACGTTCCAATGGAAGTTATGGGTTTTCAGGTACAACACGTAGGTATCCGAAAGCAGACGGGAAAGGCCGTCGACGATGGATTTACGATCTTCTTCGCTGATACCGATATCAATTGCCATGTTTCTCTCCGTTAACGGGATGGATTCACCCAATCAGCTGCCGGACCACTCTAGCAAGAGTACTGCTCCCTCGCCGACCAGGATCGTCGATCAGCCTGCGGTGGATTGTCTCGCGGCCCAGCCAAGGCGTTTAAGCCTTGAGTTCGAGCCGATTTTGACAGCAGGGAAAAACCGACGTTCCTTGGAAAACCCTCTGCCATCTGTCTAGAACAGGCCTTTGCCCAATACTGCGAACCCACCGCCTGAGCCACGGCATTTGCGCCCCCCGCCAACGGGCCGCTGCTGATTTGAGAAGGCCTGGGCTTTGCTGTTAAATAGAGCCCGTGTCGCTGTTGCCTATTTCTTCGGCCAGCGCGCATAGGCTGACACCGCGTACGTAACCACCGCCTCACCTATTTGTTCAGAAGCGAACCGTGCGTGATCAGCTCTTCCTTGTGCTTCCTTCTTAACGTGAGTTAATCAAAATGTTGAAAATCGTCCACCTGCTGACAGGCATTGCAGCTCTGCTGCTGTCCTTGATTCCGAGCCTTAGATCCGACGCAATTCCCTACCTGCAACAACCCGATGCTATTTACCTGGCCCTTTTCGGCCTGCTCAACCTGATCCTCGCTCCAGTTATCCCTTACTGGAACAAAGGCTCGCGCCATCATCTGCAGAACCTGGTCAGTGCCCTGCTGGTGCTGGTTGTGGTCCTGCAAACCCTCACCCTGCTGGCACCCATGCCTGTCATTGGCGGCCAACCGGCAGTCCTGGCCAGTTTGTTGATCGCTGTGCTCGCCGTGGCCCTGCATCTGGCCATCAGCTTTTACAAGTCCTCACCGGCGGCCTCCACTGCGCCTACTTACGACATGAGCAATCGCGATACCGGTACCGTGAAGTGGTTCAACACCTCCAAGGGTTTCGGCTTTATCTCCCGGGACTCCGGCGACGATATCTTCGTGCACTTTCGCGCCATTCGCGGAGAAGGCCACCGTGTCCTGGTAGAAGGCCAGCGCGTAGAGTTTTCGGTGATGAACCGCGACAAGGGCCTGCAAGCCGAAGATGTCATTGCCGCACTGCCACGCCGCTGATCCACGCCCACAAAAAAACCGCGCCAAGGCGCGGTTTTTTTATGCATCAAAGACACCTGCTCTCCCTCAATAATGTGGCGGCGGCGCCTCCTCCTCGAAAGATTCGAACTGCCCGACCATTTCTTCCTGACGCTTGAGCAAGGCACTCATCTGCAACTGCAGGCGTTCCACAACCTTCTGTTGCGATACCAGTACATCGTTCAAGGCTTGAATGGTGTCATCCTGGAACGCCAGACGGCTCTCCAGATCGGTTACACGCTCTTCCAGGCTCATAGTTCAGTCCTCCAGAAACTGGAAATCATCGGCCAACACCACCCGCAACCGATCACGGATCGCCTCAACCTGCTGCGCACTATAAGGTTTGGCCGGATGCTTGCCCCAAACCGGCGCGGGCCAGGCGGCATCATCACGCTTACGCACGATCACATGCATATGCAACTGGCTGACCACATTACCCAGGGTCGCCACATTCATCTTGTCGGCGTCGAAGGAGTCCTTGAGCACTTCAGCCAAAGCCGTGGTTTCCCGCCACAGTTGCTGCTGGTCGGTGACATCCAGCTGAAACAACTCACTGATATCTTCCCGACGTGGCACCAGGATGAACCAGGGATAGTTTGCATCATTGGACAGCAACAACCGGCAGAGGGGGAAATCCCCAATGGGCAATGTGTCTTGTTGCAGCCGTGAATCTAAAGTGAACACCGCGCTTACTCCCGCTCAACTCATTCCAGCCTGGTTTTCAGTATCAACGGCACTGGCCAGGCGACAGACGCGCAGCATACCTGCGAATGCATCGGGCTTCATGACCAATGAGCCTGAGCCCGGATAGCGCCCTCGCACCACTTGGCAAGGAGCCACCTCAATGCAAGAGCCACGCCCCACAGCAGGACACTTTCCGGCGCTTCGCACCATTTGCGTACAAGGCACAGGAAACACCCGAAAAGTGACCGGCCAAGCCATTGATGTTCCTCACCCTACTTGCCCATGACTGTATGAACCGTGCACAGCGTTGCAAAAGTTTTGCACCAGAATCGTACAGACGGTCTACGCTGGAATCCTCAAGCATCCGCCGTCTACTCACTTTGCAGTGTGCGGCGGTAACGTTTTGGCACGCTGTGCAACTTATTGCACAGCCCTGCACCAGGAAGAGCATGGCGTCAAGCCAAACAAAAAGACGCTTGGAAGAGCGATTTTATGCGGTTTTTACAGGTCAGCATGCCGCCCAGCAGAAAAAATACGGGGCAAAATCGGTTTGTGCACGCTTGTTGCATTCAACCCGACATTGTCTGCGGCGGACCACTCGAAGTGGCCCGTCACAGACTCATAATAATAGTGGCAGGGTTGCCCCGCGGTGCTTTGTAGAGTGTGTACATGGGGGGCTCAATTCCTCGTGATATTGCTTCGAAGAACACTGCATAAGTTGTTGGTCCGGATACAGACTGGCTGCAGAATTGCGACACCAATCGAGCAATTTGCGACAGGGTCGTAAAGAAGCTGAAAGGATAGATAGGCAAGTATCGCCAACATTGTCAGCGTGATATAAGTTTGCGCCGACACAAAAAGAAAGAGCCGCCCAGATAATAAAACAGGTGGGACGGCAGTACTCTTCTAAAACCAAAGGAGCAAATCACGATGCGCGTGATGAAGTGGAGCATGATCGCCCTGGCTGTATCAGCAGGCACCTCGCAGTTCGCAATCGCGTCCTCCCAGGACGACGCAAAGGGCTTTATCGAAGACAGCACCCTGACCGCGAAAACCCGTCTTGAGTACATGAACCGTGACTTCAAGAACGGTGCAGGTAACCGTCAGCGCGACGATGGCACTTTCAAAAGCGGCTATCGCCAAGACACCGGCCTGAGTGAACTGCTGCAGTACAGCTCCGGCTTCACTCAAGGCACCGTAGGTGTAGGCGTTGATGCTTTCGCCATGGGTGTGATCAAGCTGGATGGTGGTGCTGGTCGTTCCGGTAACGGCATGGCAGCCAACAACCGCCTGGGCGAGCCTGAAAAAGACTCGTCCGCTGTAGGTGGCGCAGTCAAGTTCCGCATCTCCGATACCGTACTCAAGTACGGTAATCAAATGGTTGCCAGCCCAGTATTCTCCACCGACGACAGCCGTCTCCTGCCAGAAGTCGCCACCGGTACCTTGATCACCAGTAACGAGATCAAAGGCCTGGAGCTGAATGCGGGTCACTTCACCGCCCTGCGCTCTCAGACCGGTCAGTACAACGACAGCATCAACGGCCGTAACGGCGACACTGGCCTGAAAAACCCAGGTCTGACTTCCGCTGACTTCGCTGGCGCTACCTACCAGTTCACCGATAACTTCGTCGGTGGCGTTGCAACGTCCAAGGTCGATGACTACTTCAAGAAGCAGTACATCAACCTGAACTACACCTTCCCGATCGCCGATAGCCAGTCGCTGAACCTCGACTTCAACGGCTATCGCACCACGGACGATGGCAAGAAACTGTACGGCAAGCTGGACAACAAACTGTGGAGCCTGGCAGCAGCCTACAGCATCGGCCCGAACAAATTCACCATCGCCCACCAACGCTCTACCGGTGATACCAACTACCAGTACGGTGTTGACGGCAACGGCACTGTCTACGTAGCCAACTCCATCCAGATCTCCGACTTCATCGGCGAAGACGAGCGCTCCTGGCAGGCTCGCTACGACCTGAACATGGCGACTCTGGGTGTTCCTGGCCTGAGCTTCATGGCCCGTTACGTGAAGGGTGACAACATCACCACTTCGTCGAACACCGAAGGCAAGGAAAACGAGTTCAACTTCGAAACCAAGTACGTGATGCAAGAAGGTCCAGCCAAAGACCTGTCGTTCCGCCTGCGTAGTGCTGTGTACCGTGCAAACGGTGCTTACAACACTGATTACACCGCAGATAACAACGACGTTCGTATCATCGTAGAGTACCCGCTGAGCATCTTGTAATAACGCTGCCCAGCAGATTGCGCTAACACGCAATATCTATAGAAGCCGCCGCCCCTAATCAGGGCGGCGGCTTTTTTTTGATCATTAAAAGTATCAGGCGGAAGATAAAATAAAATAGCAAGCTAACTAACATAGTG
The DNA here is from genome assembly GCF_026016285.1 of Pseudomonas sp. B21-059. Lineage (NCBI taxonomy): Bacteria > Pseudomonadati > Pseudomonadota > Gammaproteobacteria > Pseudomonadales > Pseudomonadaceae > Pseudomonas > Pseudomonas sp. B21-059. The sequence goes on from NZ_CP087201.1 coordinate 5,234,216, forward strand.
ATCAACGACCGTTGCTATATAACAGTCTGCAAAATCTACCCCCACTACTAGCTCTTGGTGGAACCTCAAAAACAAACAAGGGGCCGATAGCCCCTTGTCTTGAACAGCATTAGTTGACTGTACGGCCAACTTTTGAAACTGACTTACTACACTGCGGCTTCCTGAACCACACGAATCACTCGCTGCGGGAAGGGAATATCGATTCCCGCTGCCTTCAAGCGATCACGGGACAGTTCATTGAACTGGAACATTACGTCCCAGTAGTCCTCAGTCTTGACCCAAACCCGCAGCGACAGAGTAATCGCGCTGTCTCCAAGAGTGGACACCACAGCTACCGGTGCAGGATCGGCCAGCACACGTTCGTCTTTCGCCAACTCCAGCAGCACCTCGCGGGCTTTCTGCAGATCCGCGTCGTAGTCCACCCCCACGTCGAACACCACCTTGCGGGTCGGCTGACGGTTGTAGTTGGTAATAATGCCGTTGGACAGGTTGCCGTTAGGCACGATCACCGTCTTGTTGTCACCGGTACGCAACACGGTGTGGAAGATCTGAATGCTGTCCACGCTACCGCTGATGCCCTGGGCCTCAATGAAGTCGCCAATACGAAATGGGCGGAACAGCAGGATCAGCACCCCGCCGGCGAAGTTCGCCAGGCTGCCTTGCAAGGCCAGGCCGATGGCCAGACCGGCAGCACCGATCGCGGCGACGAAAGAGGTGGTTTCGACACCAATCATCGAGGCCACGCTGACGATCAGCAGCACTTTGAGAATGATGTTGGCCAAGCTGCTGATAAAACCCTGCAACGCCAGGTCAGCATTGCGCAGCGCCAGCAGCTTGCCCACTTTATGAGTCAGTTTGTTGATTAGCCACCAGCCGATGGCCAGGGTGATTACCGCCAGCAGCACCCGGCTGCCGTATTCCATGATCATGGGAATCCAGGCTTGGGAAGCCCGGACCAGGTTGTCTACTTCAGCGTTCAAATCCATCTATCTCTCCAGATTCCCGGGGTTGCGGCGTGCATGACTGACCGGCAGAACGACCGGCTCACCTGGAGCTCAATCGTTTCTGCCATTGCTCCGGCCTCGGACGCCAAAAAGCTCTAGAGGTTCCCGGAGAAGTGGGTCAGTCGCGGAAGTTGTTGAACTGCAGCGGCATGCCGAATTCCTTGGCACGCAGAGCAGCGATGGCCTCTTGCAGGTCGTCGCGCTTCTTGCCGGTAACCCGTACCTGCTCGCCTTGAATCGCCGCCTGCACTTTCAGCTTGGCATCCTTGATATGGGCGACGATCTTCTTCGCCAGCTCTTTATCGATGCCTTCCTTTAATACGGCTTCCTGCTTCATCACCTTGCCCGAGGCAAAAGCGTCCTTGACCTCCAGGCACTGCACGTCGATCTTGCGCTTGACCAGGGCCAGCTTGAGGATCTCGATCATGGCCTCGAGCTGGAATTCAGCTTCGGCGGTCAGGTTGACGGTCAGTTCCTTGTCCTTGAACTCGAAGCTGCCCTTGCCCTTGAGGTCATAGCGGCGATCCAGTTCCTTGACGGCGTTTTCCACCGCGTTGGTGACTTCGTGCTTGTCCAGTTCGGATACCACGTCAAACGACGGCATGTACTCTCTCCAAATAAAAAGGGGCGCTGTTCAAAACATCGAACACGCCCGGCTTGCGGTTAAAATCCGCGCTCATTATAACGGGTCTTTCCACTCCTTCACCGCGCGCCCTTTGCGGGGCTGCGAAACAGAGCGAAAACTTGATGTCCACGACCTGGCATGTTCTCGGCGCCGGCAGCCTCGGCACCTTATGGGCCACCCGCCTGGCCCGCGCCGGCTTGCCCGTGCGCCTGATCCTGCGCGATCAGTCACGCCTGCAGGCCTATCAGGCGGCAGGCGGCCTGACCCTGGTGGAGCAGGGCCAAAGCAGCTTGCAGGCCATACCCGGGGAAACCTGCGATAGCACCGCCCCCATCCATCGCCTGCTGCTGGCGTGCAAGGCCTACGACGCCGAAGCCGCGGTAGCAAGCATCGCCCCCCGCCTGGCCCAGGGAGCCGAATTGATCCTGCTGCAAAATGGCCTGGGCAGCCAGGACGCAGTGGCCGCCAGAGTGCCCCAAGCGCGCTGCATCGCCGCCTCCAGCACCGAAGGCGCATTTCGCGACGGTGACTGGCGAGTAGTCTTCGCCGGCCATGGCTACACCTGGCTGGGCGACTCAGGCCACCCTACCCCGCCGATCTGGCTGGATGAGTTGGGCAGCAGTGGCATCCCCCACGAATGGAGCACCCAGATACTGACCCGACTCTGGCGCAAGCTGGCGCTCAATTGTGCGATCAATCCTTTGACGGTGCTGCACGACTGTCGCAACGGCGGCCTGCAGCAACACCAATGCGAAGTGGCAACCTTGTGCGCCGAGCTGAGCGAGTTGCTGCAATGCTGCGGCCAACCTACTGCGGCGCAGAACCTGCAGCAGGAGGTGGAGCGGGTCATCCAGGCCACCGCTGCCAACTACTCCTCGATGCATCAGGATGTGGCCAGTCAACGGCGGACCGAAATCAGTTATTTACTGGGCTACGCCTGCCAGGCTGCCGCCCGTCACCGCTTGCAACTGCCTCATCTGCAACAGTTGCAGCAACGCCTGGTGAGTCACCTGCGTTTACTCGGATTGCCCAGCGACTGAGCAGCGGCTACGCTGCCCACTTGCTCATTTCCAGCGATACAGCCGATGCCATTGCGCCAGCGTCTTGAAAACCTGCCCGTGGGCCAAAAGCTCCTGGCTGCCCTGCTTGTCCTGCTGACCACCGTGCTGCTGGTCGCCAACCTGACCTTTATCAGCGCCGCTTACTGGATATCCCAGGAAAGCATGGCGCCCCAGGCGCTACAGACCATCGGTCGGCTGGTGTCCAACCCGGCCCTGGCGGCACAGGCCCTGAACTCTCCCGAGGATGCGCAAAAGCTGCTCAGCGAGCTGGACAGCTATACCCCCCTGCGGGCGGCCGCTCTCTATGACGGCAAGGGCATGCGCCTGGCCCAACTGCAACACGGTGAACACCTCAAGCTGCCCGAACGTTACCGACACATCGAAGCCTGGCAACTGACCGAGTTTCGCAGCAACCAAGTGATTGCCCTGCCCCGCCCGGGCCAGGCGCCTGGCCATCTGCTGCTGGTGGCCACCAGCGAACTGCCGATGGCGTTCTACACCGGCACCCTCACCGCAAGCCTAGGGATCCTGATTTTCAGCGTGTTGCTGTGGCTGATCATCGCCCGGCAGATCAAGCGCCTGATCACCCAGCCCATTCACCAGCTCGAGGTGCTTTCGCGCCAGGTGACTCGCGAAGAGAACTACTCCCTGCGCGCCTCCCGAGGCAACCACGATGAAATCGGCAGCCTGGCGGAAGCCTTCAACACCATGCTGTCGCGTATCGAAGCCCGGGAACAACAGCTCAAGCGTGCCCGGGACGACTCCCAGGCCGCCTACGATCAGGCCCAGGGGCTGGCGGAGGAAACCCGCCATACCAACCGCAAGCTGGAACTGGAAGTCCAGGTGCGCAGCAAGATCGAGAAGAAACTCACCGGCTTCCAGAACTACCTCAACAGCATCATCGACTCCATGCCCTCGGCGCTGATCGCCCTGGATGAGCAGTTGTACGTCACCCAATGGAACCAGGAGGCCAGCGCCCTGTCCGGCACCCGCCTGGACGAAGCCCTGAACCAGCCGATCTTCCTCGCCTTCGAACCCCTCAAGCCGTTCCTGCCGCAACTCAAGGAAACCGTCGAGCAGCACACCGTCACCAAGGTCGAGCGGGTGACCTGGTTCAAGGATGAGGAAGCCAAGCACTACGCCCTGACCTTCTACCCACTGATGGGCGGCGCCGGTCGCGGCGTGGTGATTCGGATCGACGACATCACCCAGCGCCTGTCCCTGGAAGAAATGATGGTGCAATCAGAGAAGATGCTGTCGGTGGGTGGTCTTGCGGCCGGCATGGCCCACGAGATCAACAACCCTTTGGGAGCGATCCTGCACAACGTGCAGAACATTCGTCGCCGGCTGTCTCCCGATCTGCCCAAGAACCTCGAACACGCGCAGCAGATCGGCGTCGAACTGCAAACCGTCAACCACTATCTGGAAAGCCGCGAAGTGCCGCAGTTGCTCGATGGTATTCAACAAGCCGGGGCCCGCGCCGCCAAGATCGTCACCCACATGCTCAGTTTCAGCCGGCGCAGCAATCGCCAGATGGCCCCCTGCGATCTGCCGGCACTGATTGATCAGGCGGTGGAAATCGCCAGCAATGACTTTGACCTGGCCATAGGCTTCGACTTCAAGGGGCAGGCGATTATCCGTCAGTTCGACCCGAACCTGGGGCCCGTGCCCGGCACCGCCAACGAGCTGGAGCAAGTGTTGCTCAACCTGCTGAAGAACGCCGCCCAGGCCATTCACCAGCGTGAGGACGACAGCGAACCCGGTCGTATCATCCTGCGCACCAAGCTGAATCCGCCCTGGGCGGAAATCCAGGTGGAAGACAACGGCGTCGGCATGAGCGAAAGCGTGCGCAAACGCACCTTCGAGCCCTTCTTCACCACCAAGGAGATCGGCCAGGGCACCGGACTCGGACTGTCGGTGTCGTACTTCATCATCACCAACAACCACAAGGGGCAAATGGAAGTGCAATCGACCCGGGGCCAAGGCACCTGCTTTACCTTGCGCCTGCCCCTGGCCAGCAGCCAGCCCCAGATTCAAGAACCCCTACCACTGGAGAACTAAGCATGGGTTTTCGCTTGTCGAAGATTTACACCCGCACCGGCGACAAAGGCGAAACCGGACTCGGAGACGGCCGCCGGGTTGCCAAGGATCATCCTCGAGTGGAAGCCATCGGTGAGGTCGACACCTTGAACAGCCAGTTGGGACTGCTCCTGGCCGGCCTGGAAGAGCAGGTTGATACCTGCCAGGGCTTCAAGGAAATCATCGAGGTATTGGCCCCCTGTCAGCACCGGCTGTTCGATCTGGGGGGCGAACTGGCAATGCCGGTGTATCAAGCCCTCAATGAGGCCGAGGTGGAACGTCTTGAGGCGGCCATCGATGTCTGGAATGAAGAGCTGGGCCCCCTGGAGAACTTCATCCTCCCCGGTGGTTCGTCACTGATCGCCCAGGCCCACGTTTGCCGCAGCCTGGCTCGCAGCGCCGAGCGTCGCTGCCAACACCTGAATGCCGTGGAACCCTTGCAGGGAGTGGGACTGGCCTACATCAATCGCCTGTCGGACTTGCTGTTCGTCGCGGCGCGCCTGATTGCCAAGCGCCAGGGCATCGCCGAAATCCTCTGGCAGGCCGCCGCCAAACCCTCCGCGTAGGAGCGGGCTTGCCGGCGATCGGTCCCACGAGCCTTGGGCAACGGCCGACGATGCGCTGGCAAGCCAGCTCCATAGACAGCCGCTGCCAGCACTGCCACAGAGGATGCCTTCAGTCCTGGGGCCAGAAGGCACGGATACCGGCAACACCTTGAGCACCGGCTTCCCAGGCTTGCTGGCACTCGGCAGGCCCCACGCCTCCCAGCAGATAGGCAGGCCTGTTGAAACCACTGAGCAACTGCTGCGCCTGCTCCCAGCCCAGGGGTTGGGCATCGGGGTGAGTCTGGGTCGGCTGCACCGGGGACAAGGTCACGAAATCCACATCCATCTGCTGCGCCAGGGACAGCTCCTCGGCGTTATGGCAGGAGGCAGCCAGCCAGCGATCCTTGCCAAAAGGCCGTCCAGCACTGGCGTACTTGCGCAATTGCGCCGCAGTAATGTGCCAGCCGGCAGATGGGAAATCCCCCAGCCACTCGAAAGGCCCCTTGAGCATCAACTGCGCCTTGCCCGCACACAGGCCCACTGCATCCACCGCCAGATCGCGGTACTGCGGATCGTAGCCACCAGGGGCGCGCAACTGAATCAGCTTGCTGCCCTGGGCAATGGCCTTCTGCATGCCCCGCAGCAAGGTCGGGGTTTCCAGGCCTTCTGGGGTAATCAGGTAGTGAGCGGGTAAACGCGCTGCAGCGACAATCGGCTGATTGGCCGCGGGGAATTCATAATCGGCCAGCTCACGAGGGCTGACCCAGGCCAGGGGCTGGCCTTCGGCGCCGTGAGGCTCGCCGCTGAATGCCGAAACCTCCCAGACATCCAGCAACACCTGTTTATCCGGGTAATCGTGCTGCACCTTGATCAGCGGGCGCGCCGTCTGTACGACGATACCCAACTCTTCCTGCAGCTCGCGGGCCAGCGCGGTTTGTACCACTTCGCCAGCCTCGACCTTGCCTCCGGGAAACTCCCACAGGCCACCTTGATGCTGAGTATCGGCACGCCGGGCAATCAGGATCTTGCCGCTGGCATCCCGGATGACGGCCGCAGCCACATGTACTCGTTTCACCGCACTGTTTCCTCTGATCAGGCATTGGGCCTGGCCCTCACGGGCCAGGCGTTGAGATGCGCGCTTCGCCGGCAAGCCGGCTCCCACAGTGGCTGGAGCAGCGTTGCCGGAGAGGTGCTTAAGTGCGGTATTCCGCGTTGATCTTCACGTACTCGTGAGACAGATCAGTGGTCCAGATGGTTTCGCTGCAAGCACCACGCCCCAGTTCGATGCGAATGGTGATTTCTTCCTGCTGCATCACGGCCGCGCCCTGGGCCTCGGTGTAGCTGGCAGCACGCGCACCACGGCTGGCAATGCAGACTTCACCGAGGAACACATCGATCTTGCTGACATCCAGATCCGCTACGCCAGCACGGCCGACGGCGGCGAGAATGCGGCCCCAGTTCGGATCGGAGGCGAACAGGGCGGTCTTGATCAGCGGCGAGTGAGCCACGGTGTAGCCCACGTCCAGGCATTCCTGGTGAGTGCCACCGCCGTTGACTTCAACGGTGACGAACTTGGTTGCACCTTCGCCATCACGGACGATGGCCTGGGCCACGTCCATGCACACCTCGAACACCGCCTGCTTCAGGGCAGCGAACAGCGGGCCCTCGGCCTTAGTGATTTCCGGCAGCTTGGCCTGACCGGTAGCGATCAGCATGCAGCAATCGTTGGTGGAGGTATCGCCGTCGATGGTGATGCGGTTGAACGACTTGTTGGCACCGTCCAGCAACAGGTTTTGCAGCACTTCCCGGGAGACTTTGGCATCGGTGGCGATGTAGCCGAGCATGGTGGCCATGTTCGGACGGATCATCCCCGCCCCCTTGCTGATGCCGGTCACGGTGATGGTCACGCCATCGTGCTGGAACTGGCGGCTGGCGCCCTTGGGCAAGGTGTCAGTGGTCATGATCCCGGTGGCCGCAGCCGCCCAGTTGTCCACGGACAGGTCATCCAGTGCGGCTTGCAGAGCCCCCTCGATTTTCTCTACCGGCAGCGGTTCGCCAATCACCCCAGTGGAGTACGGCAGCACAGCGCTGGCATCGACGCCGGTCAGCTCCGCCAGCTTGGCGCAAGTGCGGGTGGCAGCAGCCAGGCCCGGCTCGCCGGTGCCGGCGTTGGCATTACCGGTGTTGGTCAGCAGATAACGCACCGCCCCCTGCACACGCTGCTTGGCCAGAATCACCGGCGCGGCGCAGAACGCGTTGAGCGTGAACACACCGGCTACGGTGGAGCCTTCGGCACAGCGCATGACCACCACATCCTTGCGCCCGGGGCGCTTGATGCCGGCCGAAGCGATACCGAGCTCAAAACCGGCAACCGGGTGCAACGTAGGCAAAGGACCAAGACCAACAGCCATGAATGCGCTCCTCTTATCAGGTGTCTGCACCGTCGTCTCAAAAGACGGTGTTGCAAATGGAAAAACGCCGCGACGGCGGATGCCGTCACGGCGCGGGTGTTTCAGTGTCTGGCGAGGATCTTAGTTGATCTGGCCGTGACAGTGTTTGTACTTCTTGCCCGAACCGCAGTAGCACAGTTCGTTGCGTCCCAGTTTCTGTTCGTTGCGCACTGGCGCGGTAGCCAGGGCGACATCGACATCCACCCCTTCTTCCTGCGCTTGCGGCTGATCCAGACCCGGAGCCTCGGCGTGTTCGAACTGCAGGCGCTGAGCCAGTGCCTCGGCTTCCTGACGCAGGCGTGCCTCTTCCTCGGCCGGATCTTCGCGACGAACCTGCACATGGGACAGGACGCGGATCGAGTCGCGCTTGATGGAATCCAGCAACTCGGAGAACAGGGTGAAGGACTCGCGCTTGTACTCCTGCTTCGGGTTCTTCTGCGCATAACCGCGCAGGTGAATACCGTGGCGCAGGTGGTCCATGGTGGACAGGTGGTCTTTCCACAAGTCATCCAGCACCCGCAGTACGATCTGCTTCTCGAAAGAACGCAGCGCTTCGGCACCGGCCTGGTCTTCTTTCTCGTTGTACGCGGCGATCAACTCGTTGAGCAGCTTCTCGCGCAGGGTTTCTTCGTACAGGTGATCGTCTTCGTCGAGCCACTGCTGGATCGGCAGGCTTACACCGAAACCGCTCTGGATCGACTCTTCCAGACCGGCCACGTCCCACTGCTCGGGCAGCGATTGCGGCGGAATATGCGCGCTGACGGTGGCGTTGAGCACGTCCTGGCGGAAATCGGCGATGGTTTCGCCAATGTTGTCCGCAGCCAACAAGGTGTTGCGCATGTGATAGATCACTTTACGCTGCTCGTTGTTGACGTCGTCGAACTCCAGCAATTGCTTACGGATGTCGAAGTTGCGGCCTTCCACCTTGCGCTGAGCCTTCTCGATGGCGTTGGTCACCATGCGGTGCTCGATCGCCTCGCCGGACTGCATGCCCAACGCTTTCATGAAGTTCTTCACCCGGTCAGAGGCAAAGATGCGCATCAGGCTGTCTTCCAGGGACAGGTAGAAACGGCTGGAACCGGCGTCACCCTGACGACCAGCACGACCACGCAGCTGGTTGTCGATACGGCGCGACTCGTGACGCTCGGAAGCGATTACCTGCAGGCCACCGGACTCCAGCACTTGCTGGTGACGCTTCTGCCAATCGGCCTTGATCTGGGCGATCTGCTCAGGCGTCGGGTTCTCCAGAGAGGCGACCTCCACTTCCCAGTTACCACCCAGCAGGATGTCGGTACCACGACCGGCCATGTTGGTGGCGATGGTCAAGGCCCCCGGGCGACCGGCCTGGGCGATGATTTCCGCTTCCTTCTCGTGGAACTTGGCGTTCAGGACCTTGTGCTCGATGCCTTCCTTGTTGAGCAGGTTGGACATGTGCTCGGAGGTTTCGATGGTCGCAGTACCTACCAGTACCGGACGGCCCTGGGCCATGCACTCCTTGATGTCATTGATGATCGCGGCGTATTTCTCGTCCGCGGTCAGGAACACCAGGTCGTTGTAGTCCTTACGAGCCAGCGGCTTGTTTGGCGGAATCACCATCACCTGCAGGCCGTAGATCTGATGGAACTCGAAGGCTTCGGTGTCGGCGGTGCCGGTCATGCCGGACAGCTTGGTGTACAGACGGAAGTAGTTCTGGAAAGTGGTCGAGGCCAGGGTCTGGCTCTCGGCCTGGATGTTGAGGTTTTCCTTGGCTTCGATGGCCTGGTGCAGGCCTTCGGACAGGCGACGCCCCGGCATGGTCCGGCCGGTGTGCTCGTCCACCAGGACCACTTGGCCATCCTGGACGATGTATTCGACGTTGCGATTGAACAGCTTGTGGGCACGCAGGCCGGCATAGACGTGAGTCAACAAGCCCAGGTTGTGGGCCGAGTACAGGCTTTCGCCTTCCGCCAGCAGGCCGACCTGGGTCAGCATTTCTTCGATGAACTGGTGACCGGCTTCGTTGAGCTCGACCTGACGGGTCTTCTCGTCGACAGTAAAGTGACCAGCCTTGGTGACCTGGCCTTCCACTTCCTCGATGTGCTGCTCGAGACGCGGGATCAGCTTGTTGATTTCGGTGTACAGGCGGGAACTGTCTTCAGCCTGACCAGAGATGATCAACGGGGTACGGGCTTCGTCGATAAGGATCGAGTCGACTTCGTCGATCACGGCAAAATTGAGCTCGCGCTGGAACTTGTCTTCCATGCTGAAAGCCATGTTGTCGCGCAAGTAGTCGAAACCGAATTCGTTGTTGGTGCCGTAGGTGATGTCGGCGGCGTAGGCGGCGCGCTTCTCTTCCGGCGGCTGGAACGGCGTGACCACGCCAACAGTCAGGCCGAGGAATTCATAAAGCGGACGCATCCAGTTGGCGTCACGGCGAGCCAGGTAGTCGTTCACCGTCACTACGTGCACGCCCTTGCCGGACAGTGCGTTGAGGTAGACGCCCAGGGTTGCCACCAGGGTCTTGCCTTCACCGGTACGCATCTCGGCGATCTTGCCTTCATGCAAGGTCATGCCACCGATCAACTGCACGTCGAAGTGACGCATCCCCATGACGCGCTTACCGGCTTCACGGGCGACCGCGAAGGCTTCGGGAAGCAATTTGTCGAGGGTTTCACCCTTGGCGATACGGGCCTTGAACTCGGCAGTCTTGGCACGCAATTGATCGTCCGAAAGGGCCACCATTTGCTCTTCGAAGGCATTGACGATTTGTACCGTCTTGAGCATGCGTTTGACTTCACGCTCGTTCTTGCTTCCAAAAAGTTTCTTTAACAAAGGCGCAAACATATCGGCAGGATCTTCCACACATAGGGTTGGAGGGCGGCCCCGTGAGTCGCCCGAGCAGCCCTCATGGCCGCATGCGAACGAGCATTCTACCCGGAAACGATGGTGAGGAAAGTGGCGTTATTCCACGATGCTGGCACAGCGCTGTGACGGGGCTCACCTAAAATAAGGGCTTTTTGCCGAACTTCAAGCCCATTGACCACAGAACTTAATGATTACGATCAGCAAAGCGCCAGAAAGTAGTCAAAGTACGAAAAAGCAATGAGGGCGGTGCCCCGGGCGCTTTCTGCTACCATGGCGCCTCTGTAACTTCAGGTTTCTGATCATGGCATTTCGCCCCCTTACGGCACGCGCGCCTGCCGTTCTTCTTCGCGAAGCCAAGCCACTCAAAGCCATACTCGGCCACGCCCAGCGCCTGGCGCATCTGCAGCGCCTGCTGGAGAGCCAGTTGCAACCGGCTGCTCGCGAACATTGCCACGTCGCCTCCTGGCGAGAAGGCAGCTTGCTGCTGATCGTCACCGATGGCCACTGGGCTACGCGCCTGCGCTATCAGCAAAAACGCCTGCAGCGCCAATTGCAGGAGTTCAACGAGTTCAGCAACCTCACGCGCATCCTGTTCAAGGTCCAGCCACCCACGGTCCAACAGGGCGCAGTGGGGCACACCATGGATCTGTCGAACAACGCCGCCGAAACCATCCAGGCCACAGCCGAAGGCATCACCGATCCCAATCTGCGTGCCGCCCTGGAGCGCCTGGCCAGCCACGCCAAACCACGGGGCTGACCCAGACGCCAGGCTTCAGCGCCGCTTGCTGCCACCCAGCAACGACCCCATCAGCCCCCTGACCAATTGCCGGCCCAACTGATTGGCCGCCTGACGCATGGCTGACTTCAACGCCTGCCCGGCCGCCGTGCCGAGGAACTCACCCGCCCGGTCAGCCAGACTCGGTTCTTCAGCGCCGGGCTTGTCGGGCGTCGCCTGCGCTTCAGGCGCCAGGTCCTTGCGCCCCACCAACACCTCATAGGCAGACTCACGATCGATAGGCTTGTCATAACGCCCCTGTAACGGCGAACTGGCGATCAGGGCCTTGCGCTCAGCCTCGGTCAAAGGTCCGACTCGCGATTGCGGAGGCGCCACCAACACGCGCTGGACCATCTCCGGCGTGCCCTTATCTTGCAGAGTACCCACCAGCGCCTCGCCGATACCCAGCTCAGTGAGCACCGCCAGCGCATCGAAGTCCGGGTTCGGACGGAAACCATCGGCCACAGCCCGCAACGACTTCTGCTCCTTGGCGGTGAACGCCCGCAAGCCATGCTGAATACGCAGGCCCAGTTGAGCCAGCACATCGTCCGGCAAATCCCCTGGCGATTGGGTCACGAAATACACCCCCACCCCCTTGGAACGAATCAGCCGTACCACCTGCTCCAGTCGATCCTGCAAAGCCTTGGGAGTGCCCGCAAACAGCAAGTGGGCCTCGTCGAAAAACAGCGCCAGCACAGGCTTGTCCGCATCACCGCGTTCCGGCAATTGCTCGAACAACTCAGCCAGCAGCCATAAAAGGAAGGTCGCATAGACTTTCGGCGCCTCATGCACCAGACGGCTGGCATCGAGCAGATGAATCCGCCCACGGCCATCGGCCGCCGGTTGCAGAATATCTTCCAGTTGCAACGCAGGCTCACCGAACAGAGCTTCCGCCCCTTGCTGCTCCAGGGTCGCCAAGCGCCGCAACAGCGCCTGACTGGAACCTGTGGTCATCAGCGCCGCGTCATCTCCCAGCAGTTGAGGGTTGTCCTTGAGGTGATTGAGCAGCGCCTTTAGATCCTTCAAATCCAGCAACAAAAGCCCTTCACGGTCCGCCACCTTGAACGCGGCATACAGCGCAGACTGCTGGCTGTCGGTGAGCTCAAGCAGGCTGCCCAACAATAGCGGACCCATTTCGCTCAAGGTGGTGCGCAAGGGATGACCGGACTGGCCCTGGATATCCCATAGCGTTACCGGATACGCCTGAGGCTTATGCTCAAGCCACGACATGCCGGCGATCCGTTCGGCGATCTTGCCCTGTGGATTGCCCGCCGCCCCCAGCCCGCACAAATCGCCTTTGATATCCGCGGCGAACACCGCCACCCCGGCGTCACTGAAGGCCTCGGCCAGGCGTTGCAAGGTCACGGTCTTGCCAGTGCCGGTGGCGCCCGCCACCAGGCCATGGCGGTTGGCCAGGCGCATGGCCTGAGCGATCGGCTGACCACCAAGGTCGGCACCGATAACGAGTTGCGATGAATCAGGCATTTTGTCACCCCTGGTTAAGCTTTGGCCTTACACGGTCGATATGAAGAAATGATGGATCAGAAGTATCTGAAATAAAGGTCAGGTAATTCCTTTGGGATAGATGGAGATATCAGCTTACTTATAACACCGCCCATTCTGCGCGCTTTTCCAACCCGATGCCCTGGACTCAAAGACCTTAGCGGACACACCAAGCCATGAACAAAAATCTGCGCTTCAGCCACAAGATCCTGCTTGCCGCCTCGCTGATCGTCATAGCTGCATTTGCGCTATTCACGCTCTACAACGATTACCTGCAACGCAACGCCATTCGTGATGATCTGGACAACTATCTTCAGGAAATGGGCGACGTTACGGCAAAAAATATTCAGACCTGGCTCGCCGGTCGCGCCTTGCTGATCGAGAACATCTCGCAATCGGTAGCGCTGAACCCCGACCCGACCAATGTCAGCAATCTGCTGGAACAGAAGTCCGTGAGCTCAACCTTCATGGGGGCTTACCTGGGTAACAAGGATGGCACCTTCATCATCCGTCCGAACAGCAAGATGCCCGACGGCTACGACCCTCGCGCACGTCCTTGGTACAAGAGTGCCGAGAGCACCAATGGCTCGGCCCTGACCGAACCCTATATCGACCTGGCCTCCGGCCAACTGGTGATTTCCATTGTCGACAGCGTGATCAAGGCCGGCCAGCGTGTTGGTGTAGTGGGCGGCGACCTCAGCCTGCAGGTGATTGCCGACAGCATCAATGCCCTGGACTTCGACGGCATGGGCTACGCCTTCCTGATCAGCGCCGACGGCAAGATCCTGGTGCACCCGGACAAGAACCTGGTGATGAAGAATCTCAAGGACGTCTATCCCCAGGACACCCCGCGCATCAGCAGCGAGCTCAGTGAGGTCAGCGTCGACGGCAAAACCCGCATCGTCACCTTCACCCCGATCAAGGGCCTGTCTTCGGTGAACTGGTACATCGGCCTGTCGGTGGACAAGGACAAGGCCTTCGCCATGCTCAGCGAATTCCGTACCTCGGCCCTGATCGCCACCCTGACCGCCGTGGCCCTGACCATCGCCCTGCTGGGCCTGCTGATTCGCCTGCTCATGCAGCCCCTGCATGTGATGACCCGCGCCATGCAAGACATTGCCGATGGCGAAGGCGACCTGACCCGCCGCCTGAACATCCACAACCAGGACGAATTCGGCATCCTCGGTACCGCCTTCAACCGTTTTGTCGAACGTATCCACGGTTCGATCCGCGAAGTCTCCTCGGCCACCGAGCATGTCAACGAAGTAGCCCTGCGGGTGGTCAGCGCCTCCAACTCATCGATGCTCAACTCCGATGAGCAGGCCAGTCGCACCAACAGTGTCGCCGCTGCCATCAATCAACTGGGGGCCGCGGCCCAGGAAATCGCCCGTAATGCCGCCCAGGCCTCGCAGCAGGCCAGCGACGCCCGCAACCTGGCTGAAGACGGCCAGCAGGTGGTGGATCGCAGCATCCAGGCGATGAACCAGCTGTCGGACATGATCAGCGCCTCCAGCAGCAACATCGAGACCCTGAACAGCAAGACCGTGAACATCGGGCAGATTCTCGAAGTCATCACCAGCATTTCCCAACAGACCAACTTGCTGGCACTCAACGCCGCCATTGAAGCCGCCCGTGCAGGTGAGGCCGGCCGCGGATTTGCCGTGGTTGCCGACGAAGTGCGCAACCTGGCGCACCGCACCCAGGAGTCGGCGCAGCAGGTACAGACCATGATCGAGGAACTGCAAGTGGGCGCCCGCGAGTCGGTGAGCACCATGAGCAACAGCCAGCGTCACAGCCAGGACAGCGTGGAGATCGCCAACCAGGCAGGAGAACGCCTGAACAGCGTGACCCAGCGCATTGGTGAAATCGACGGCATGAACCAGTCGGTGGCCACCGCCACCGAGGAACAGACTTCGGTGGTGGAGTCCATCAACATGGACATCACCGAAATCAATACGCTGAACCAGGAAGGCGTGGAAAACCTCCAGGCGACACTGCGGGCCTGCTCCGATCTGGAACAGCAAGCAGCGCGCTTGAAGCATCTGGTAGGCAGTTTCAGGATTTGATGACGGGCCTCAGGGCCCTTTCGCCGGCGAGTCGGCTCCTACGCGAGGAGCCGATTGCCAAGCTTTAAAATAGAAGCCGGCTTGCCGGCGAACCACTCACTGCGGTTGCGGCGCGAGCTCCTGCTGCAACTGTTCCCACAGTTGGGCGGCACCCGGAAACTCGGTGCCGTCATCGGCATCAAGTTCATCGGGGTCATAGCGGCTCAAGCACCCCTCGCCGAGGGTCGCGGGGGCCTGGGAAGTGGCTTTATCCAGTGGATCGGTCATCGGGCTGACCTCGTGATTTACAGAACCAGGAGCGGGATATTGACCCCCCGCTCCTGGTTTTTTTTTCAATCAGAACACCACGGTCTTGTTGCCGTGCACCAGCACCCGGTCTTCCAGGTGGTAGCGCAGGCCGCGGGCCAGGACCATCTTCTCCACATCACGACCGAAACGCACCATGTCCTCGATGCTGTCGCTGTGGCTGACCCGTACCACGTCCTGCTCGATGATCGGACCGGCGTCCAGCTCTTCGGTGACGTAGTGGCAGGTGGCGCCAATCAGCTTCACCCCACGCAGAGAAGCCTGGTGGTAAGGCTTGGCACCGACGAAGGACGGCAGGAAGCTGTGGTGGATGTTGATCACCTTGTGCGCATATTCGCTGCACAACGCCGGCGGCAGGATCTGCATGTAGCGCGCCAGCACCACCACTTCGGCGTCGTGCTGTTTGACCAGACGCGAGACCTCGGCGAAAGCCGGCTCCTTGTCCTGGGGATTGACCGGTACGTGGTAATAAGGAATACCGTGCCACTCGACCATGCTGCGCAGGTCATCGTGGTTGGAGATCACACAGACGATCTCACAGTCCAGCTCATCGCTGTGCCAGCGGTGCAACAAGTCGGCCAGGCAATGGGACTCGCGACTGGCCATGAGCACCACACGCTTTTTCTCGGCGGTATCAGTGATTCGCCAGTCCATCGAGAACTCTTCGGCGATCGGCGCAAATGCCTCGCGAAAAGCCTCCAGGCCAAAAGGCAGGGAATCGGCACGAATCTCGTGGCGCATGAAGAACCAGCCACTGAGGTTGTCCGAGTGGTGGCTCGCTTCGGTGATCCAACCGTTATGGGAGGCCAGAAAGTTACTGACTTTGGCAACGATGCCAACGCGGTCAGGGCAAGAAATCACCAACCGAAAGGTGCGCATGAGGGGGAAACTCCAGAACTTCGCAAAGGTCGCCATTCTAGCCACTGCGCGAAAAAACTGCAGTATCCATTGCGCGCCGGGCCTTGATTAGATTGGCAATCGCCGCTTGAAACGCCTAATCCACAGCCACTGCAACGACAGATACCGACACTTGCCAATAGCGCACAACTAGTTTGTGAATAGCGCAGTTGAACCCTTCGACCTATTAAATACCGAAATGATTTTTACGTCTAAACACACTAAGAGAGACAAATAAAACAGCGGTATTATGTTTACTTGCACATACTCTCTGACTATTATTGCGACATTGTCACCCAGCCACTCAGCGCTCAATAAGGTAGTCCACATGTCCCTGATCAACGAATACCGTGCTACAGAAGAAGCCATTAAAGAACTGCAAGCACGTTTGAAAAACCTGTCCCAAGACGACAAACTGAAAACCGAACTGGAATTCGAAGGCAAACTGCGCAGCCTGATGGGCGAGTACTCCAAGTCCCTGCGCGACATCATCGCCCTGCTGGATCCGGACTCGAAAGTTAAAGCACCACGCGCCGCAGTAAAAACCACCGGCACCAAGCGTGCTCGTAAAGTTAAACAGTACAAAAACCCGCACAACGGTGAAGTCATCGAAACCAAAGGTGGCAACCACAAGACTCTGAAAGAGTGGAAAGCCAAGTGGGGCGGCGATGTGGTTGAAGGCTGGGCAACCCTGCTGGGCTAAGCCTTGCCAGTGAGCGCCCGGGCTCCTGCAGTCCGATTGAAAAACGCCAGCCCGCTGGCGTTTTTTTATGCCCCGGCAACCTGTTCCAGAGCCGGGGCCATCGTTCAAAGAGCCAGGCGCCCAGCCAAGGCCCGAACATGCTCGCGCCACTCATCCAGCACCTGGCGCTGCTTCGGATCAGCACTTAACAACGATTGCTCAAGTCCCTGAGCAAAACTTTCCAGGGTATTGGGCGCGCCGAGTTTCGGGTCAAGCAAACGTTGCTGACAGAACCCGCGCCAACGCTCTTGCTCAGTTTTATCCAATGTCTCTGGAAAGTTGCGGGCACGGTAGCGAAAGAGCAATTCAGGCAAGCGCTCATCATCAAATGGCCACTGTTGCTGAGCCAAATGCAACGGATCAGCCTCACGCACTTGCTCACACAAACGCCGATCGCGATCACCAATAAAGCCGTCGTACAACTGTTGCTCCGGGTCCTCGCTGGCCGCGAACTCGTCAGGGCCATAAATCACCGAAAGTTTATCCCGCCAAACTTCCTGGGCTTCAGTCAAAAGCAAGCCACGGCGCTGGTACTGCTCCATGTCCAAGTGCAGCCGTTGTTGATCCTCCACGCGCAAGACATTCAAGGGCGCCACTACCGGGCAGCGATTGATATGGATGAGTTTCAACGGCACTGGCAGCTCACCGTCCAGAAGATCTTCGCGCCGCGTATATAAACGCTGACGCAAGGTTTCGGCATCCAGATCCAGCAGCCCCTGCGGATCCAGATGCAGGTCACAAACGATCAGCGCATTGCGGTTGCGTGGGTGCCAGGCCAGGGGCAGCACCACCCCGATGTAGTGCCGGGCCGCAGAGAAACGCCCGGAAATATGCACCAGAGGCTGCAGCAGGCGGATCTGATCCATCACCCGCTGCTTGCTGCGCAGTTGAAACAGCCAGTCATAGAGCTTGGGTTGCTTGTCGCGAATCAGACGCGCCAAGGCAATGGTGGCGCGGACATCGGACAGTGCATCGTGGGCCTGGCCGTGGTCGATACCATTGGCGGCGGTCAGGCGCTCCAGCTTGAGGGTCACCTGCCCCTGCTCCTGCGGCCAGACGATCCCCTCGGGACGCAGAGCGTAGGCCGTACGCACCACATCGATCAGGTCCCAGCGGCTGTTGCCACCCTGCCATTCACGGGCATAGGGATCGAAGAAATTGCGATACAGGCTGTAGCGGGTCACTTCATCGTCGAAACGCAAGGTGTTGTAGCCAACGCCGCAAGTCCCAGGGCGCGCCAGTTGCCCGTGCACCCGGGTCATGAAATCCGCCTCGCTCAAGCCCTGCGCCGCCAGCCGGCTCGGGGTGATGCCGGTGATCATGCAGGCCACCGGGTGCGGCAGGATATCGTCGCTGGGCTGGCAGTATAGGTTGACCGGTTCGTCGATCTCATTGAGCGCCAGATCGGTGCGAATACCGGCCACTTGCAACGGGCGATCGCTGCGAGGATTGATGCCGGTGGTTTCGTAGTCGTACCAAAAGAGGGAAGTCACGGCCTGTTCCTGAACTGAAAGACCGCCGCAGTCTAGGCGCTCAAGCATCCCCAGGGCCAGCCGCGCGAACCGGCGGCACACAGAGCGCCACGTTGAATTAGCAGTTAATGATGTCGTTTGCCCCTCGGACACTGCTAGCATCTGCGCTGGATTTTTCTCTACCAGGCCAAGCCCCAAAGTTGCCCATGCTTGAGACGACAGCAACGCCAAGGAACGCATCGCTGCACCCGCCACTGGATACGCGGTATCAGGTCGAAACCCCCGAGGGCATCGATCTGCCGCTGCGACCGGCGGGATTGCTGGTGCGTACCCTGGCGTTTGCCCTCGATCTGGGCATCCGCGGGCTGGTGTTGGGCCTGCTGTTCATTGTGCTGGGCTTTTTCGGCGAGATCGGCATCGGTCTCGGTTCGATCCTGCTATTTCTGATCAGCTGGTGGTACATGGTGCTGTTCGAGGTGCTGAACCAGGGCCGCTCTCCCGGCAAGCAAATAATGGGACTGCGAGTGGTTCAGGACGATGGCACCCCCATTGGCTGGAGCGCCTCCCTGACCCGCAACCTGCTGCGCTTTGCCGACATGTTGCCGTTCGGCTACTTCCTTGGCGCGATCAGTTGCCTGCAGCACCCGACCTTCAAGCGCCTGGGCGACCTGGCCGCCGGCACCCTGGTGATCTATCGCGAGCAGTCGGTCAAGCGCCCGGAACTGCCACCCGCCGTCCCCCGCTCCGCGCCTTTTGCCCTGAGCCTGAACGAACAACGGGCGATTCTCGGGTTTGCCGAACGTCAGAATCAACTGTCGGCCGAGCGCACCCGGGAACTGGCGGCGATCCTCGCACAACCGCTGCATGTACCCACCGCCCAGGCCACTGCCGAACTCAACGGCATCGCCCGCGGTTTTCTGGGAACGACATGAAACAAAGCCTTTTTGAGAACCGTCATCAGGCGCAATGGCAACAGTTCGAGCATCTGCTGGACCAGTTGGAGCGACGCCGGGTCAAAGCCGAGGACTGCCAGAACTTCGTCCAGGACTACCGCCGCCTGTGCCAGCACCTGGCCCTGGCCCAGGAGCGCGGTTACAGCAGTTACCTGATCGATCCATTGCAGCAGTTGGTATTGCGCGGCCATCAGCAGTTGTACCGGCAACGCACCGCCATCAGCGCCAACGTCCTGGGCTTCATACTGGCCGGTTTTCCGCGTCTGGTGCGCCAGGAGTGGCGCCTGGTACTGATCGCCAGCCTGCTGTTCTTCGGCAGCCTGCTGGGTATCGGCCTGTTGGTGTACCTCTACCCCGAACTGGTCTATAGCCTGGTGAGCCCGGAGCAGGTGTCGGAAATGCAGAGCATGTACGAGCCCACCGACGGACGCCTGGGACGGGTCGCCGAACGCGCCTCAAGCCAGGACTGGGTGATGTTCGGCTACTACATCATGCACAACATCGGCATCGCCTTTCAGACCTTCGCCAGCGGCCTGCTGTTTGGCCTGGGTAGCGTGTTCTTCCTGTTTTTCAACGGCCTGATGATCGGCGCCATCGCCGGCCACCTGACCCAGATCGGCTTCGGCCAGACCTTCTGGCCCTTTGTCATCGGCCATGGCGCCTTCGAGCTGAGCGCCATTGCCCTGTCCGGTGCGGCCGGGTTGAAACTGGGCTGGGCACTGATCGCCCCCGGTCGCCTGAGCCGCGGCGAAGCCCTGTTGCAGGCTGCGCGGATAAGCGTGCAATTGGTCTACGGGGTCATCGTATTCTTGTTGATCGCGGCCTTTATCGAAGCCTACTGGTCCTCCATGACCTGGCCCGCGCCCTGGATCAAATACAGCGTCGGCGCCATCCTGTGGAGCCTGGTGGTGGCGTACCTGACCCTGGCCGGACGTGAATCCCATGCGCCTGAGTGACGCCAGCGTGACGATCCGCCCACGCAACCCCTGGGAAGCCATGGACCTGGGGATACTGCTGAGCCAACGTCACCGGCGCCTGCTGATGACCAGCTGGGCCATCGTCAGCCTGCCGGTGTTCGCCCTGCTGAGCCTGCTGCTGTGGCAATCCCCATCCTTGGCAGTGCTGTTGTTCTGGTGGCTGAAACCGGCCTTCGAACGCCTGCCACTGTTCATCCTCTCCAAAGCCCTGTT
Organism: Pseudomonas sp. B21-059; assembly: GCF_026016285.1. Lineage (NCBI taxonomy): Bacteria > Pseudomonadati > Pseudomonadota > Gammaproteobacteria > Pseudomonadales > Pseudomonadaceae > Pseudomonas > Pseudomonas sp. B21-059. Next base: position 5,254,728 of record NZ_CP087201.1, read on the forward strand.
CGGTGAAACCCCAAGCCTGGCAGAGGCGCTGAGGCAGTGGCCACGCTTGCTCAAGCCACAATTGCTGGCCAGCCTGACCTGGCGCCGCTTCAGCATGAGCCGCAGCTTTGTCATGCCGGTGGTGCAACTTGAAGGCCTGAGTGGCGATGCCCGGCAACAACGCCTGGCGGTCCTGCTGCAGCGCAATGCCGGGGCCGCACGCTGGTTGACCCTGATCGGCATGCACCTGGAAGGCGCCTTGTGGATCGGGTTGATGGTGCTGTTCTACCTGCTGCTGCCGCAACAGATCGAACTGGACTGGAGCTGGCAGAGCCTGGTCATCGCCGCCCAGCAGGACTGGTTCTGGCTGGAACACCTGACCAACGCCTTCTACGCTCTGGTCTTGGTGATCTGGGAGCCCATCTACGTGGCCTGTGGCTTCAGCCTGTACCTCAACCGCCGCACCGAGCTAGAGGCCTGGGACATCGAACTGGTTTTCCGCCGCCTGCGCCAGCGTCTGGCGGGCGTCGCGGCGCTGCTGCTGGTGACCGGCCTGATGCTGGCGATGCCGGGCGCATCGATCTGGGCAGCCACTCCCAGCAGTTCCGTGGCAGGCCCCGAAGCGCCACGACTGCTGCAGCAACCGCTGACCAGCAAAGCCTCGAAGGACAGCATCCAGGGCATCCTGGAAAAGCCGCCGTTCAAGAACCAGGAGTCGGTCACCCGCTACCGCTTCGGCGAAGAGCAGGCACAGAAGAAAGACGCCAAGGACAAGCCGCCGGGCTGGCTCAAGAGCCTGCTTGAGAACCTCGACAACAACAGTTTCGGCAGCCTCGCCAAGGGCCTGGAAATCCTCCTCTGGGCCTTGCTGCTAGGGGCCCTGGGCTGGCTGATCTGGCGCTACCGCGATTGGCTGCGAGCCTTTGTCAGCCGCCGTCCGCTACCGCGCAAAAAACGCCCCGCCGCGATCCCCCAGCAACTGTTCGGCCTGGACGTCAGCAGCGAAACCTTGCCTGCCGATGTGGCCGCCCGCGCCGAGGAGCTCTGGTCCAGTCAGCCCCGGGAAGCCCTGGGCCTGCTGTATCGGGCACTGCTCAGTCGCCTGCTGGAAGACTTTCATCTGCCCCTGAGCGTGGCCGATACCGAAGGCCAGGTACTGGAGCGGATCAAGGCCTTGCAGCAACCGCCCCTGGAAGCCTTCAGCCGCGAGCTGACGGAGCATTGGCAGAACATGGCCTACGGTCACCGGATTCCCGGCGCCGATCTGCAACCGCAACTGTGCGACGCCTGGCGCAGTCTGTTCGGCCCAGGAGCGCCAGCATGAAGCGCTATCTTTGGGGCAGCCTGGCCCTGTTGCTGATCCTGGTACTGGGAGCCGCCGGCTACTACCTGTACCGCCACGCCACGCCCTATCAGGAACTCGTCGATCACGGCCCGTCGCCCGAAGCCCGCGCCAATCCCTACCTGGCCGCCGAGATGTTTATGCGCGAACGCGGCCTCAAGGTCGATCACGCCAACGGCCTGGAAGTACTGGCCACCTTGAAGCCCGCCGGCAACAGCCTGCTGTTGCTGGGGGAGCGCTCGAACATGAGCCCGCGCCAGGCCGACCAGGTGCTGGATTGGGCCCGTGCCGGTGGCCGGCTGATTTTTGTCGCCGAAGCCCTGTGGGACGATGACACCCAGCAAAGCGGTGACTTGCTGCTGGATCGGGTGCAGATCCATCAACAGCTCAGTGAAGACCTCGAGGAGCCGCCGGAACAGGAAGCCAACGACGCCTTTCCAAAGCTGACCAAAGTCTATCTGGAAGACGAACAGGCCCCGGCCTACATCGGCTTCGACACCGCCTTCCACCTGGACGACCCTGACAGCCTGGCCCAGTCCTGGGCCAACAGCGGCGTGGCCACCCACATGATCCAGCTCGACTACGGCCAGGGCTCGGTCACCGTGCTGACCGACGCCGACATCTGGAAAACCCCGGCCATCGGCCTGTACGACAACGCCTGGCTGCTGTGGTACCTCAATACCGATACGGCCGTGACCCTGCTGTTCAACACCGACCACCCGAGCCTGTGGCAATTGCTCTGGCGCTATTTTCCCCAGGCGTTGGTAGCCCTGGCGCTGTTGATCGGCCTGTGGCTGTGGCAGGCCGGTAGCCGCCAGGGGCCTTTGCTGGCGCCGGCCCCCAAGGCCCGGCGTCAACTGCGTGAACACCTGCGCGCCAGTGCCGATTTCATCCTGCGCCATGGCGGCCAGGGCCCACTGCTGCAGGCCCTGCAACTGGATATCCGGCGCCGGGCACGACGTCGCCATCCGGGTTTCGAACAACTGGAACCCGAAGCCCAGTGGGACGTCCTCGCCCTGCTCAGCCAGCAGCCTGTCGATGCTGTGCGCCAAGCCCTGCAACCGGTGTCCGGGCAGCGCCTTTCCGGTGCTGATTTCAGCCACCAGGTCGCCCACCTGCAAACTCTCAGGAATGCCCTATGATCTGGTACCTTGCAAAGGTTAGATTCCCATTGTATTAGAAACAGGCCCTTACGAACTCATAGCCTGAGGTGATGTTTGAGGGGCAATCTAATGGCCCTAAATCTGCCAGAGCAGACAAAGGGATTGGGTGCCTAGTCAGTGCAAGGGATGGCAGATGGAGCTTGTGTGGGCTACTGAGGAGTTGATGATCTCTGGGCAACCCTATCCTGGGTTCCCCATCCTCCTGTGGGACACGATGGAGAGTTGCGTCCCAGCCAATCAATTCTTCCGTCACTACCTGCTTCGCGGAGCCATTGGCTCTAAGCGTTCCTGGCCCAGCACCGGGCGCGCGCTGTACGACTTCTTCAGCTTCATCCAAGCTCATGAACTGGACTGGCGCGACGTTGATCGTGGCGAGGCCAAGAGCCTTGTTGCGGCCTATCGGGACTACTGCCTGGTAGCGTGCGAACTGGCACCCGCCACCACTCGCCAGCGCCTGTATTACATCTGCAAATTCTACGAGTTCGCGCTGAAGGAGGGGTGGGTAGAGCGCCTGCCCTTCGCCTACGAAGAGCGCACCGTGAAGCGAGAAACAGGCTTCCTTGCGCATGTCGATGCCAGTGGCGGCAAGGCCATGGCAAACGATGTGATGCCACGTCGCCCCAAGGCCTTGCCCAAGTTTTTGAGCATGACCGAGGTCAAGGCGCTCCTGGCCGTAGCGGAGAACCCCCATCACCGGATGATCATGAGCCTAGCACTGCATACAGGTCTGCGCCGTGAGGAAATCGCCGCCTTCCCGTTGGCCTATGTCTTCGACCCGGACAAGGCGGTACGAACCGAGCGCAACCTCCGCATTCGCCTCGATCCGTTTGATGGTAGCGGCATGGTGACCAAAGGCAGCACGCCGCGAGAGATTCGCGTCAGTCGTCAGTTCATGGCCGAACTCTATCGCTATGTGACGAAGCTGCGCGGTGAACGTGCCTCACTGAGCAAGACCCCGCAAAGGGCGCTGCTCCTCAACCAGTTCGGGCAACCCTACGGTGAGGACGGCAAGAGCCTCAACCGGATCATCAGCGAGGCCGGCAAGCGGGCGGGGATCAAGGTCCATACGCACATGCTCCGACATACCTATGCCACCCATACCCTGGTCAGCCTTCAACGCAACCCTGCGAGCGGGCTGGAGCCCCTGGTGTTCGTCCAACGGCAACTTGGTCACAGTTCGATTCAGACGACCATGGTGTACCTGCATCTGGTCAACGAAATGGCCGACGAGGCGGTGCTGACCTATGACGACGAGTTGAATGCACTGGCGGGGGCGGCCTGATGGGCAAGCGTAAGGTATTTGCCAAGACCGACCTCAGCATCCCTCAAGTCGAGCACAGCCACGACGCGGTAGGAAATGTAGTCATCCTGAACGAGGCCATCCCTCCGAAGAACACCACGGTCGAGTTCGGGCGGAGCAGCTCTAGCCTCCGGCGCTTCGATTTTGCCCGCTGGTACGACTCCGGCATCGACCCCATCACCTACGCCTGCCAGCGTCAGATCGAACGCTTCCTCGCCGGCCAGGACGGTGCCGTCACGGCCAGCACCGTGGTTGGCTACTGCAAAAATGGGCTTCGCAATTTCCTCGACTGCTGCGTTTTGCGCGCAACGGCTTTTGGCCGTGACCTGGCCCTGGCCGATGTGAACCGGGACCTGATCGACGGCTACCTCGGCCATCTGGCCGGGCTGGGTGTGGCGACTACAGCTCAGAAGACCCTCTACACGCAGACCAAGCCCGTGCTGCTTGCCTTGGGGCGGCGAGGATTGATCCCCTTGGTCACCTCCGGCGATGCGGCCACCTTCCCACGTAACCCCTTCCCAAACAGCAACCGCAAGCACAAGAGTGAGACGGCGCTGTCCAAGTTCGAGCGGCAAGCGTTCGCGGTGGCTCTGCGGCAAGTAATCACACCGATCTGGGCCGACGACGCGCCTGTGACCAGCGAACTACTGGCTTGCGCCCTGCTGGTCGTGGCGCTACACACCGGACGCAATACCACGCCGTTGTTGGAAATGGGTCGCGACTGCCTGCGCCCGCACCCCAAGGACAACACCGTGTTCCTGGTGCTGTGGAAGCGGCGCGGCTACAACACCAGCAAAGTGGCTCTGCGCGCCGAGTCGGACGCCGAGCGCCTTCTGGAGTCTACGCCGAGCGTGAGAACCAACGTGGAGCGCCTGATCCGCCGTGTGATGACTCTGACTGAACCCCTGGATGCAGAGACTCCGGACGACCTCAAAGGCCGCGTATGGCTGTATCGCGCTCGCGACAGCAAAGGCCTCAGTCGTATCACAGCGCTGAACACAGCAACGTTGGCATGGGCGACAAACCGCCTTGTAGCCGAGCATGGTCTAACCGACGGCAACGGAAAACCGCTGCGCATCAATATCTCTCGCCTGCGCAAGACCTTCGCTAACCGAATCTTCGAGCTAACCGACGGCGATCTAGCGACCACCGCCGCGGCCCTCGGCAATACCCTGCAGGTGGCCGACCAAAACTACCTGAAGCCCAACGAGAATTCCCGTCGCAACTGGCAGTTCATGGGCGAGGTACTGGTGCAGGAGTTGCTGACTCGGAGCATCGGCGCGACCTATAAAGACACGCCTATGGGCCACTGCGCCGACCCAGAAAATGGTCAATACGCCCTGAGGCGTGAGGGCGCAACTTGCATGAACTTCATGAACTGCCTGCGCTGCAAGCACTACGCGGTGACCGCCGAGGATTTGTACAAGTTGTTCAGCTTCTACTTTCGTGTGCTGGCCGAGCGCTCGCGCATGGACAAGCGACGCTGGGCACGGGAGTACGCCCACATCCCCCGCTTGATTGACAACTACATCGTTGCCGAGGGACTGCGGCGCGACACCTTCAAGGCCGCAGCCATAGAGGCCACCCGTGAGCGCGCCCGCACCCAGCCGCATCCGTTCTGGTCGATTGATCTGATCGAAAGCCTGGAGGTCTTTGCATGAGCGACAACACCCTGGCAGAGCGATCCTGGCCCCCCCTTGCCGCCCAGCCGGGCGATGTACGTGGACTCCCCGAATCCGAACACGACGCCCTGATCATCAGCGCTACTCAGGTCGATGGGCAGTGGGTCATCCTCAGCCGCTACGGCGACGATATCTGGCAACTCGACGGCTTCACGAGCAACGCACAAGCCAGTCATAAACGGCTGGACTTCAGCACCGTGCCGCAGGCGTTTCGAGCGGTGATGAAGGCAATCCTGTACCGTTACCTGCGGCGTGGGCGTGGGCGCGGGATGGGTCGGCCTAAAGGCAACGTGTTACGGCAAACTCTCACTGATGCCAGGCCATTCCTGCGCTATCTGGAAGTGCTCAAGCTCGACCACCTGGGCGCGGTGACGCCCATGGTCTGCGCGACCTATGTGGCCGCCTGCAAAGCACACCGGCAGACCCACCGTTCCAAGGGCAAGCCGCTATCGCAGAATGGGCTGCGCGGCCGCTTCAGGGCCGTCGAAGCGCTCCATGAACTCAGCCAGTACACCGACGACCGGATGCCTCAACATCCCTGGCCAGAGACTTCCGCGAAGGCGATGTCGGGACTTATTGGCAGCGGAGCCCCCCATAAGCTGGGCGGCAAGACACCGCTGATCCCCGATGATGTGTTCTGCGCGCTATTCGAGCAGGCCTACCAGCAGGTTGAGCGAGGCCAGCAACTGCTTGACCTGCGCGACGCGCTAGATGCCCTTGCAGTGCAGCGTAAAGGACGGAGTACCTGGGGGGACATTTGGGCGAAGAACAATCACCTGGATACCCATGGTTGGGAGGGTGGCCTGAGAACATTCCTCAAAGCTCTGACCCACCTACGCACAGCCTGCTACATCGTATTGGCCAGCACCTCCGGCTGCCGCAACCACGAACTGGCCAACGTACTATCAGGCGCACACCACCGTACCCAGGACGATGAAGGCACCGTCTACCACTGGATGCGCTCGCGATCGGATAAGACGGATGCCGGTGTCCATGATTGGATGATCCCCGAAGCTGCCGTACGTGCCCTGCGTCTGATGGAGCGCTGGGCCGCCCCCTATCAGGCCATGATCGCCGCCGAGATCGTGCAGCGCCGGCGTACCAGCTCGCATGATCCGCAAATCGCCGAGGCGCTCAAACACCGCCATGCGCTATTTCTCGGCGTAGCTATGGGAGGCAATCAGGTACGCACGCTTTCAAATAGCACTTGGTGTTACCACCTCAAAGCATTCTCCAAGGCTTGCGGACTGGGCTGGGATCTCGCCAGCCATCAGTTTCGCCGCAAGTTCGCTAACTACGCCGCACACAGCCGCTTCGGCGACCTGCGCTACCTCAAGGAACATTACGCACACTGGTCGCTGGACATGACCTTGGGCTACGCCATGGACGACAGTTGGGGGCAGCACCTTGACCTTGAACTGTACGACGATATTCAAGCGGAGTTGGAAGACATCAAGCTCGGCGTCGTCGATAACTGGCTGGGTGACGCCCCCCTGGCCGGCGGCTATGGCCGCTCGATAAAGCAGTGGCAGCGGGAGCCGCAAAACCTACTGATCTTCAAGGATCACACCTCGATGCTGAAGTCCATTGCCGAAAGCACCGCGATTCGCAGCAACGGCCATGCTTGGTGCACTGCGGACAATGACGGTTGCGTCGGCAATACCCTTGAGCGTACCCGCTGCGGCAACTGCAACAATGCCGTGATCGGACCCGGCCATGCGGCCATTTACCAGCGACTCTACGATGATCTGAAAGGGTTGTTACATTGCCCGGACATTGGCGAGGGCGGCCGCCAACGAGTTGAGCGCGACCTGAATCGCTGCCGTGACGTACTGGCCCAGTTGGGAATGACCCCGGAGACTTTAGTCGCATGAAGCAGAAGGACAAGGCAACCAACTACAAGCCAGCGGAGGATCGTGAAAAGGATCTGAAGATCGCCCTCTACCGCATCCAGAAGGGCCGTACCCGCACCGGGGAAACCAAGGTTACCATCACCGCAGTAGCCCGCGAGGCAGGCGTATCGACGGCGCTAATCCATAACCACTACCCAAGAATTGCCGAGGCTATCCGCGAGGCTCAGGGCCGCTCTAGTCGTGCCATGCGTGATGTGAAACAACAAGACTTGATTGCAGAGCGCATGAAGTCCGCAGCATACCGTCAGGAGATAGAGAAACTGCGGGCCAAGGTTGCCAATCTCGCGTCCGTCAATGAGGTGCTATTGGACGAGAACCGTGTGCTTAAGACTAAGATGAACGACCGAAAGGTGGTCGATCTGACTTCAAAGAACAACTAGCCTCTCGTTATCAGCTGCCTTTTGTCGTCTGATCGAAGACGATGACCAGCAGGCGGAACTACGTCGCTTGCGGGCCGAGCTCAAGCGGGTCACAGAAGAGCGAAACATTTTAAAAAGGCCGCCGCATACTTTGCCAAGGAGTGCGGCTGTAGTGGTCTAATGAAACCGAAAGCCCGCGTCACTGCGGGCTGAAGAGTTAGTTTTTAGACGGAGAAGGCCGAGGTGGAGGCGGAGGCGGCTCTTTCCTCGGCTGGTTATCTTTTACGTAGCGCATCGGCGGTGGAGGTGGCGGTGGTGGCTTTTGGGTCATTACGAGCTTGCTCCTGCTGATGTACGTAGAACGGAAGGAATGACAGCACTGAGACGAACAACGCCGCTGTTACATAGTTTGCAAGCGATCGGAGATAGATCCCACGCTTGTCATTATTTTCTGTATTCACCGTGGCGCCTTCGATGAAGTAATTAAGCACCAAGCTCTTGAAGTGCGCATCGGCTTCCTCTGGAGTATCCCAATATTTCTCGTAGTCATCGCGGAAGCTGCGCCGATGAGTCTCAAGCTCCATCAGTGTGGGAAGGCCCCTGTCGGAATCCCTCAGGGACCATGCAGCACGGAAATACAGAGCGCCGATCAGTAGCATCACACATGTGCTGAGATAGAAAATCCAGAAGAAGATGCTTGCGGTACCGTCCTCGGTGGTTGGTGCTTTGTTAAGCATATACGAGAGGAAGGTCACTATGACTACCAGCATCGCAAGCGGCATACTCAATCTGGCGTAGAGCTTTTCCTTGCGGTCGAGCTCCTGATAGAAAACCTTCTCGTAAAAAGCAAACCTCTCTTTATCGTCCATTATTAGCGCTAGTGCTCCTGGTGGCGTCCAAGGGCCATCATTACCACACCACCAAGCACCACGAAACCGGATCACTGAATTTTATTACACGCAAGGGACGCTGCCATGGCGCTGACCGAGAGCTACCAAGGGAGGCCAACCCGCTCCACCATGAGATACTGCTCTCCTGGTCGATAAGTGAAGATTGCTTTTGAGCTTTGCCTATCGGCAGATTCTTACGCGTCAGGCGAGTACGCTCCAGCGGTCGCGCTTAAGGTGTCTAAAGCATCGCCAACTGCGGATGGTTCGAAAAGTCTTCCCTCGCTGTACTAATCAAGCTGCCGAAGCTGATGCTCCTGCCACCGCCGCCCTGTTTCAGCGTGCGAAGCGCTGCATGCCAAGAAGCCTGCCCGGTAGGATGAAACTGCAGACGAGACAGGTCACCGCCAGCACGGCTCCAAACTTCTTGGTCCCGCGGTCCGAATGGGTAGAGCTCGACCAGAGTCTTTTCTAGCACCGACCAAGGGAGCTCCTCTTGCACCGCTAGCATGATCTCAGGACTGTACGACGACTTCTTCCCACCTTGGCTCAGCGCGACAGCGAAGTTCCCTTCAAGGTTGTCAGCCTTAAAAATTGGGTGCTGGTCGTCTGGGATCAGCTTAGGTACCTCTTCGGAGACATAGTTAAACAGGTCAAAGACCTTGATAAAGCCGCTTGCGCTCTTGTCGGCAGCTCCGCGCAAACCTGCAAGCAGTGCTGTCGTGAATACGCTGTTCCTTGCACCGACAAATACGGACGACACTTCGTCAGCACGACACGACGCCATTAGTGCACGTCCGCTACCAACTGCCAGCTTCGCGAAGGTATTTTGGCTATAGCCAGACTTGAGCTCGTGGCCTTTGTCATCAGTCAGACTCTTCGAGATTGCAGCGCCTCCAGCATGACAAGCGTCGATGAAGACCAGAAGTCGCTTCGCCTTGATCTGCGCAAGTGCAGTAGCTAGTTCATTCGAGCTAATGGATGTGTTTTCAATGTCGGCGAGATCGCTATCCACAGCGACCAGCACACTGTCTTCATTGCCTGCGCTACCCACGACACCACCGTGGCCGGAGAAGAACACGCAGGCCGTATCATCAGGCCCCGCACGACTAGCCAGTTCGTCTAACCCTTTCAAAATTGCTGCCCGAGTAGCTTTTGCATCTAAGAGAGTGACGACGTTGGCGGGGGGATAGCCACAGTGATCCGGCGATGAGAGCGTTGCGGCGACGTCATTGACGTCGTTCAGAATCGCGGCAGGTAGTCTGGAGATTTGCTTATAGTCCGCCACACCAATAAGAAGGGCGTGGCCTTGCGGGTAGCCAGTTGGGTTCATGTTTCAACCATGCGTATGTGGGAGTTTTAACGCCAGCCAACAATGTCCGTGTCGCTAATATAGAGGCGTAGCTTCTCGTTCATTGGAAAATCTCTGCACATCATCTTAAGCAGATCATGTGCTGTCGGACGGCCGCCGAAACGGATTGAAGTCAATGCAGTGTGCCAACGAGTTGAACCATTTTGAGACCGTCCTGGCAGGTCGGAATTCTTGCCACCGGCGCGTGACCAGAGCTCGTCGCTATCCGGACCGCTTGGATATAGTTCACAGACCTCATCTTCGAAGGCTTTCCACTTCTCGGCAGCGCTTAGTTTTGAGAGTCCAAGCATCCAACGCGTATAAAAGCTGAGCAAGTGTGCGCACAGCCTTAGCCCTGGCTTAATATCTGGACGCTTGGCAAGCCAGTCCGCAAGATGTCTAGCCGCGCGCTCCCAATGTCGGGACGCCACAAGCGCTCCCAACTGCTCAGAAGCCGCATGGGAAAGCATGCGAGCGCCCTTCAAGAGGTTGTTCAGCCATTCGATAAACACCTCTTCGGGAAAAGACGGGAGGTCACTGACGATCGCTAGATGCGTTTCAACCGGCACTGATGACCTTTCAAGGACTGACCGCAGGCTCAAGCTCGCCATGATTGCGCGTTCAAGTGGGGCTTCAGGGGTAGTCATCACCTCGCCTTTCGCCGCGCCTTCCAGCCAGCCTGTTGCGGTCGCCTGCAGGTAGTGATCACGCTGTGAAGCGGGTAGAAGCGACCACAGTCGCGCCCGCTCCGAAGTGGCGCAGAGGTCAGCCAATGGGGTCTTTGCCATCGCATCGAGTAAGCCGATGTCGACGATTCGTCCTTGGACGAGTTGAGCTAAAACAGTGTCACGCGCGCCGACGGCATTGCTAGGTGCGTTCCACAGGGAAGAGTTCTTGCCAATCACAGCGCCCCACACCTGTTGCTCAGTAATGTTATCGCAGCGGATGTTAGACAGGATCTGAGGATGAGTAGCGGCCTGCTCTGCGCACAATTCAACCAAGCGCAAATCCTTATGCGCGAGCGTACACTCCAACGTCTGTGAAGGGCTCGCGAACCGAAGGGCTGACCTCAAACCGGCGCTGTGATCTAGGTCTTTATCCACATTCAGCTGCTGGCCTGTTGCATCGATAGGGGACAGTGTTGCCGCTAGCGCAGCGCCGTACGCAGTCAGCCAGCGCTTCTTCAGGAGCGGCGAAAGTAGAGCGGCCGAAGAGGCAACGTGGAGCTTTCTGGGCACTTCCTCCGCCAGCCGCTGCTCAACTGCAGCGTCAGCTGGCAGTGTGCCTACAGCTGCGGCGAACGCGACGTGGCTATGCTCGGCCCATCTCCAAGCTGCTTGGTAAATGGCGGGCTTGTCTCTACGAGCAGCTGTCGATAAGCCGGTTGTCACTGCAGCGCACCATGGCGGCAATGCGAGCGCCTCATCAACCGAGGCCGCGACCATCTCCATCAAGTCGCTGTCGTCCACTGGCGCAAATCCGAGGTTACTAACGAGGAACTCAACGGCTGACCACAACGGTCGTGTGTTGGCAAAGCCAGAGAGCACCAAATTCCTCATTAACAACAACTGCTTGCAGCCTGTGCTTGGAATCAAGGCCGTGAACCGACCGATGAGTTTGTCCTTGATGCTAGCGCCGAATGCCGGCTGATTTGAGAGACCGTCTGCCAAGCGTATAGCAGCCAGCAAATCATCAAAGCTTTCGCCAGTAGAGAGGATGGTTTGCAGCCGTTCAAGCCGGCTCAAGTCCCTGAGCGTATGAACTCCAAGGCCCAGCTCCTCGGCGAGAGCTAGGATTGACTGCACTTCGCGCTGGCCACAGAGAATCCCGGCAGTTTCAGAATTCGAAGTTTGATCGTCTGGCTTGACTATACGATGCTTTGTCCAACGAGCTTGGAGCTGCTCGGGCGTGCATACAAGCGCCGGCGTGGGTTGCTCTACCACATCGTTCGGACCGAAGCTCAGCCGGAACGCAAAGGTTCGTCTTAAGGCCGGCCAGAGGTTATTCCACAGTGAATCAACGAGGTGCTCGAATCCCTCAACGCTCAGTCGTACAACTGGAGCGAGTCCTTGGTCTGCCAACGCGTTCGCCGTACCGATCAAGTCAGCGGCCAGCAGGTTGCTACTGTCTGCAATGTCAAGCTCCAGCGTTACCACCGAGTCGGGGCACTCTGTGACCGAGGCTGCCAGTCGTCCAAATAGCGCGACCAGGCTTCCCACCTCGCACATATCGTCCAATCTGATGATTAACGCATGAGTCAGCACCATGCCACCGCGCGACGCGCTCGAATCCAAAAACGTGCGGGCGAGAAGGTAGTGCTCGTCAATAGGAAAGCCGCGAACAAACGGCGACCAAGCTTGGACACCTGGCGGCACTACATCTGGCAAGTCGAGCCTTGATGCGATGGCAGCGACTATCGGCGCATTCGTACTCGATGTTCTCAGTCCGTGACCACGACCTGGAATCTCGCCATAAACGGCCTGCTCAACTCGCATTCGCTTAGGTCCCGTCTGCCATCAAATATTGAATCGGCAGGGTAATGTCGGTGCTCTTCTCACCGTTAGGTAGCACCACATAACCGAACTCTTCCGGGCCACGGATTGCGTAGTCCTGGTCCGCATCCGTTTTGTCGAGCGCCCGTTCAAGAGCAGATAAGCCAATGACAGTAGGCAATGCCCAATTGCTGCGCACGAACGACCACAGCATCGGCAGTCGAGACTCCAAGAGGTCAGCCGGCAGCTCCGTCGTTTCAAGCTCATCCCAACAGCTCAGCAAGATGGTTAAGCGAGGTTTGTGAAGCGGCCGGTCCAAATGGAACTGCGCCAGGTAGAGCAGCATCTGAAGGAGCTCTACAGTCCTTGCTTGATCTGACAGCTCGTATGTCGCCGCCTCGCCCTGTGCCTCAACTGAAGCGAAAGATTGCAGCGGGCGCGAGAACAAGTCTTCTTCGGATCGAAACGAATGCAGCCTGATGAGTAGGACCCAATCCGTGGCTTCAACCACTCGATCTCGCCAGGCGGCCGGGATCCGCCGCTGCGCGACAAGGTTACGAACCTGTTCGCCGCCATAGTCTGGCCAAACCAGTTCGGCGTAACGACCGGCCTCATCCGAGATGGGCCAGACGCTCTCGACGTAGATGTCAGCAGGTGTGTGGTCTGTCGACTTTCCCTCAGTCAGGCAACTGAGAGCTGTAGTGAACGCCTCCAGGTTCGTTGGAGCGCCGGTCATCTTGAGCGCGCATGCCTTGACCATAAGACGCTTCAAAAACTGGGCACCGTAATGAGTCTTACCGACATTTGACTCGCCGACCAACAAGATGGTGTGTTGAGGCGCCACCAATTATCTCCTACCAAATCGAAAAAGCGGATCGTGACCACAGACTTCTGTAGTGGGTAAATCAACCCCAGCACGCTTGGTGCAAACTATCCAGTCAAATAGCTGACGGAAGCCTTGTGCAGCGTCTACCTCGCCGCAAGGCGATACGCTGACGACGAACTCCGGGACGATAGATGAGTGCGATGCGACCGCTTTTCTGATCTGCGCCTCCATGGCTGCGGCCACATCTACGTCCCCCTTCGTCCAGACAAGTGCCAAGCGCCGTCCGCGGGCCTCAGCCACTGCACGTTGAGCAAGTAGCTGAAAGTCGTTCCGAGCGGTCCCCATTTTGGACCCAGCAAGAGCTTGACGGTCAGCAATCAGGAGTGTGACGTCTGCATGCCGTGCAATCCAGCGTGCTCCTTCCGCGTCAACTGCCTGCTCGTTGATCGCCCATTTCTGAAACCACTCTCCAGGTGCATCGGCAAAAAGAAAGTCGCGTAGCGACCCGTCTTCACGGCGAAAGCCAAGGTGAAGCATTCCGGGTGCTCGGGCCGCTCCGCTGGGGGTGTGGGGCGGAAAGCTTGGGGGCTGCCCCGGCTTCCAGCGCAGATACGTCGCCACCGCCTCCCAACCTGCCAGCGTATAAGAGTTGCTGAATAAATTGGCATCAGTAGTCAGCGCACCTTGCCCCAGCAGCAGATAGAACGCACCGAGTAGTGTCGTCTTACCTGCGCTTTCCGGGCCGACGATACCGATAGTGATGGGTTTTACCTTGCCGCTGACGAAATTGAGATCAGACTCCCCCATTGCCAAACCGCTCCACGGGAGCAGCATCTGGTCGCAGTCAGCCGAAGCAGCTACTTCGCCTTTGCTAACACGCGTCCATTCGGGGCATACGTCAAGCCGGATGTGACCCAGCGTACAGGTGGTGTTGTCATCAGCGAAACAGTTGAGATGGGGGCATCTGTCCATGAGCGCCTTAATTCTTCTTGACCCGCTTGGTTGAGTTTTCGTTTACAGCGCGTGCGCTCTGAAGCTCACGGAATAGGTATGTACCCCACTCAGACGGGGTCATATTAGTGGACGCATCCACGCCAACGAGGACACGCAGAGTCGTCGCGTCGATTTCACTTGAATCCCCAGGGTACCCGATCAACGATAGGAGAGGGCCTCGGCCAACGGGTGCAGTTACGTACCGAGCAGCCAGCGTACGGAAAGGCTGCATGAATACAGTTGTCCTAGCATCGCGCAAAAGGCTAGAGAATTTACACTCGCAGCCTCCTAGATCATCTTTATATGTAGGAAGGCAGCGGATGGCCTCTCGCAGGAAGGCCGATACACTTGCTGGCGAATAGGTTGGTACCTGCTCGTGCAAATCCAGCGCCATCAAAGCAGAGGCTTCGAACGGAGGTAGGTCAAGGTAGCTCGCATGAGCACTTGGAGAATAAAGTGCCTCCTTCCACCAAAGTAGGTTTGTGCGGCGTTGCAGACCTGCCGTTGCACCGCTGAAGCTCGATAACGCCTTATCAACATGGACTGTTATCGCCTTTGATAGATTGGAGAGTGGACCCGAGAGGTCGACAGGAGCTGGCGCTAGCTCCTCGGCCATCTCATCCAACGTCTCTGCGATGACGGCGCTCATCTTGCTTGCAAACTCTTTTCCCCATACTTCGGGATTGTTGTGCGGATAGTGGGCGTTCTTAGGTTCGTTGGTTCCCCACGGCCCCGTTGCTGAGTTTACTTTCGCCCGGAGCTCACTCAGATCGACAGTGGGCGCCTTATAATCCGTAGCCACTGGCGCTGGCGGTTTGTACTGCAACGGTTCAACCGTAATCATTTCTGGCGTTGCCCACTCTTCCTCGGCACGCGCATCGACTTTCGTTTCAATTTCGCTTACAGCTTCGCGCCAAATCTCAGTTTCGTCGGACGTTTCGGCGTGAACCAAGGCATTGCGCGCCGTGTTGACGAAGGCAACGGCAATCGCATCGTCCGAACGAGCCGCCTGCACGATGGCATCCAATAGGATAGCCCGTAAGATGCCAACGGGCCGCCCGGCAAAGGCGTTAGCAACAGTCTCCCATTGCATGCGGAGGCAGGTCATTGCCTCCTCTACAGTTTGGTCCGTCGCTGGAATGTTGGGATCCGCCGCCACCATCGTGAAGCTGGCAGTCTTTGAGGGTACCTTTCTAAGAGTGGCTGACAGACCTTTGGCTGTGGATCGCAGCTTATCGAGTTTAGTGTCATCGCCTTTGAGATCGATGACACCAATCTCAAGAAACCTCAACAAAAATTCTTGTTCCATTCCCTGGTCTCCGGACCTTTTTTGTCATGCAGCAATACATTACTTGAGCCTCCTGGTTCAACACCGGGGGAGTACACAATTTCCGCGACGTCGAGTATGGAAGATCTGATTGTTCCCGAGATCGAGTCCCTTTGGCCCAATAATAACACTCCAATAACCGCGAAGTAGCTGCAACCGTGAACTCAGCCCCCTTCAACTCCCAAGCGCATCTAGGTCGATTTTAGGGACCAAGGCTCGATTATCCGAACTGGATTTTCTTCGGTTTCGTAATCGATCCTGAATCACGTACCTTTGACCATCATGGACTAACCTCCCCCCCTTAAAAATGTTCAAATGAGGCGTTGTCTAAGGATTGCCATAAGGAAAATTGGCAGTCACTCACTCGTTCGACGGGTAAAAAACTTGAAAAAAGTTAAATTAGGTAAGTGACTGATTTATGGAAGATAAACTACATATAACAGTTAGCAAGGCTCCGGAACTGATGAGCGAACAACCCGTCGAATCCCTTGACTCCTCCGAGGCGCCTCAGCCCCAGGTCCATGCGGCCCAGCAGCGGCAACGGGCCAGCCAGCTGGCGCAGGCGGTGCGCCAGGAACTGCAGAAGGTGGTGATCGGCCAGGAGGCCGTGATCGATGATGTGCTGACGGCCCTGATCGCCGGTGGCCACGTGTTGCTCGAAGGCGTCCCAGGTCTGGGCAAAACACTGTTGGTACGGGCCCTGGCCCGCTGCTTTGGCGGAGAGTTTGCACGCATCCAGTTCACCCCGGACCTGATGCCCAGCGATGTCACCGGCCACGCGGTGTACGACCTGCAGACCGAGCAGTTCAAACTGCGCAAGGGTCCGCTGTTCACCAATCTGCTGTTGGCGGACGAAATCAACCGCGCCCCGGCCAAGACCCAGGCCGCGCTGCTGGAAGCCATGCAGGAACGCCAAGTGACCCTGGAAGGCCGGGCCCTGCCCATCGCCCAGCCATTCATGGTCCTGGCGACCCAAAACCCCATCGAGCAGGAAGGCACCTACCCGCTGCCGGAAGCCGAACTGGACCGTTTCATGCTCAAGTTGCGGATGGACTACCCGGACGCCGAGGAGGAGCTGAACATGGTTCGCCAGGTGGCTCGCTCGACCCGCGCCGACATGCTTGATGTACAGCCCCTGCGTACCGTGCTCCAGGCCAAGGACGTGCTGGCCCTGCAGCGCATCGCCAGTGAACTGCCCCTGGACGAACAGGTGCTCGACTATGCCGTGCGCCTGGCCCGGGCCACCCGCAGCTGGCCGGGACTGACGCTGGGCGCTGGCCCGCGTGCCTCCATTGCCCTGGTGCGCGGAGCCCGGGCCCGGGCCCTGCTGCGGGGCGGCGAATTCGTGATCCCGGATGACATCAAGGGCTGCGCCCTGGCCGTGCTACGGCATCGGGTACGGGTCGCTCCGGAGCTGGATATCGAAGGGCTGTCGGTGGAACAGGTGCTCAAGCAGATGCTCGAGCAGATTCCGGCACCGCGCCTGTGAGCCGCCCACACTGATGAAGCCGACTCGTCTGTTGCTGATCTGGCTGGGCACCCTGACCGGCCTGTACATCCTTCTGGGAACGGTGCGTGCCCTGGGTATCGAGGCGGTGCCGCGCCTGGACTCGATCGCCTGGGGCCTGTTGCTGGCGCTGTTGCTGCTGGCGCTGCTGGATGCCCTGCGCTTGTCGCGCCTAGCGTCGCCCGAAATACAGCGTCAGTTGCCCGGCAGCCTGCCCCTGGGACGCTGGAGCGAAGTGCAACTGGAGATCCGCCACCCTTATCGGCAAGCGCTTGAGGTGCAACTGTTCGACCATCCGCCCCAGGGCTTGAGCTTTGAGCACCTGCCACAATCGGTGAGCCTGGAGCCGGGCCAGGTCAGCCGAGTGGGGTATAGCGTGCGACCGCTGCAACGAGGGCATTTCAACTTCCACCAGTGTGAAGTCAGCCTGCCCAGCCCCTTGGGCCTGTGGAGCGCCAGACGACGATTGAAAGTCCACGACAGCTCGCGGGTCTACCCGGACTTCGCCCGCCTCTATGGCGCGCAGTTGCTGGCAGTGGACAACTGGCTCAGCCAACTCGGGGTGCGCCAGTTGCAACGCCGCGGGCTGGGCCTGGAATTCAATCAACTGCGGGAGTTTCGCGAAGGCGACAGCCTGCGGCAGATCGACTGGAAAGCCACCGCCCGCCAGCGCACGCCCATCGCCCGGGAATATCAGGACGAACGCGACCAGCAGATCATCTTCATGCTCGACTGCGGACGCCGCATGCGCAGCCAGGACGGCGAGCTGGCGCACTTCGACCATGCCCTCAACGCTTGCCTGCTACTCAGCTATGTCGCGCTGCGCCAGGGGGATGCAGTAGGCCTCTACAGTTTTGCCGGAGAACGCTCGCGCTACCTTGCGCCAGTCAAGGGCTCGGCCCAACTGAGTGTGCTGCTCAACGGCGTCTACGACCTGGACACCAGCCAGCGTCCAGCCGACTACCAGGCTGCTGCCAGTGAATTGCTGGCGCGGCAGAAGCGTCGGGCGCTGGTGGTACTGGTCACCAACCTGCGGGATGAAGACGACCAGGAGTTGCTGACTGCGGTCAAACGCATCAGCCGCCAGCATCGGGTACTGGTGGCCAGCCTGCGCGAGGAAGTGCTCGATCAGTTGCGCCAAAGCCCAGTACAGACCTTGCCCGAGGCGCTGATCTACAGCGCCGCCGTGAACTACCTCAATAGCCGGGCCGAACTGCATGAACGCCTGAGCGCCCACGGCATCGCCCTGCTCGACGCCCGTCCAGGCGAGCTGGGGGCGGAGCTGGTCAGCCGGTATCTGAGCTGGAAGAAAGCCGGCAGCCTGTAGTGGCTGCCGCGACATTCAGGCCGATGTCTGCAACGGATGGAAGCTGAAGTAGTGCCGCAAGGCCTGCTCCAGTTCAGCGAATTCGGCGGTCGCCCGCAGCAGGCTGAAACCGCTGTCGTACTGGTGAGGGGTCAGGTCCTCATGGCACCACAGGCAACAGGCGCTGAAATCGATGAACTGCGTCTGTCCATCACTGCCGGGGACTTTCACCCGCAGCTCGAACTCGGCACCGATCAGCATCGGCAACTGGCTGATCAACATCAGCCCGTCAGCGGAAATATTGCCCAGGTAACCGACAGGCTTGTCGGTAAACCGGTTGAAGACTTTCAAGTAGGACGGCAGTTGATGCCGCTCGATCCGAGGTTCCGTGAACATGCTGGGTATCGCTATGAAAGGTCATTAAGCATGACCGCACTAGTGCTTCGGAACGGGCCTTGAGTAGCGGCTCGTTCTCCCGGATTCGAGGTGCGAGGAAAATCTTCACAAGGATTTCAACGCCACTGCGCCAGGCAGGAACCGTGCAGTGTTCGAACAACCTGTACAAATGTTAGCTCAAGCGCGAGGGGCAATTACACTGCCCCTGACCGGTATCGCTTACAACGCTGTACGGCGAACTTGTGCTGCACCGTTTGCCGGGTAATGCCCCAGTTGCTGCAAGGTGTCCAGGCGGGCACGAGCACGGTAGGCGTATTCGCTGCTGGGGTACTGGGTAATGATGAACTGATAAGTCTGCGCCGCATCGACGAACAACTTCTGCCGCTCCAGGCATTGCCCGCGCAGCATCGACACTTCCGGTTGGATGTAAGGCCGCGCACGGCTGTTGCGGTCGACCTGGCTCAACTCGAGCATCACGCTCTCGCAGTTGCCGCGGTCATAAGCGCGGTAGGCGTTATTCAAATGATGGTTCATGGACCAGCGGGTGCAGCCGACAACACTGACGGCCAAGATAGCAATGAGTACGAATCGCATGGGGTATCTCCTGTCTTGTGCAGTGTATCGACTCATCGGCAAAAATCTTCAAGGTTGTTGCGGTAAACAAACAAAGCAATAAGTAGTGCAAACGAACAATGACTACAACTTCGGAGCATAGTAGCCTCTCGTTGCGCTTGAACTCAGGAGTCCGTGCATGTCCGTTCGTCGTACCAAAATCGTTGCCACCCTTGGCCCAGCCAGTAACTCGCCGGAAGTTCTCGAACAGTTGATTCTCGCGGGCCTGGATGTTGCCCGTCTGAACTTCTCCCACGGCACTCCGGACGAGCACAAGGCTCGCGCCCAACTGGTCCGCGACCTGGCCGCCAAGCACGGCCGCTTCGTGGCCATCCTCGGCGATCTGCAAGGCCCGAAAATCCGCATCGCCAAATTCGCCAACAAGCGTATCGAACTGAAGATCGGTGACAAGTTCACCTTCTCCACCGTGCACCCGCTGACCGAAGGCAACCAGGACATCGTCGGCATCGACTACCCGGATCTGGTCAAGGACTGCGGCGTCAATGACGAGCTGCTGCTGGACGACGGCCGTGTGGTGATGCGCGTGGAAACCGCCACCGCCACCGAGCTGCACTGCGTGGTGACCGTCGGCGGCCCGCTGTCCGACCACAAAGGCATCAACCGTCGTGGCGGCGGCCTGACCGCTCCGGCCCTGACCGAGAAAGACAAGGCCGACATCAAGCTGGCCGCCGAAATGCAAGTCGACTACCTGGCCGTGTCCTTCCCTCGCGACGCTGCCGATATGGAATACGCGCGCAAACTGCGTGACGAATCCGGTGGTACGGCCTGGCTGGTGGCCAAGATCGAACGCGCCGAAGCCGTAGCCGACGACGAAACCCTCGACGGCCTGATCAACGCCAGTGACGCCGTGATGGTGGCCCGTGGCGACCTGGGTGTGGAAATCGGCGACGCCGAGCTGGTGGGCATCCAGAAGAAAATCATTCTTCACGCGCGCCGCCACAACAAGGCAGTGATCGTCGCGACCCAGATGATGGAGTCGATGATCCAGAACCCGATGCCGACCCGTGCCGAAGTGTCCGACGTGGCCAACGCCGTGCTCGACTACACCGACGCGGTCATGCTCTCGGCAGAAAGCGCCGCCGGTGCCTACCCGCTGGAAGCGGTCCAGGCCATGGCGCGGATCTGTGTCGGTGCGGAAAAACACCCCACCAGCAAGACCTCCAGCCACCGCATGGGCAAGGTGTTCGAAAGCTGCGACCAGAGCATCGCCCTGGCTGCCATGTACACCGCCAACCACTTCCCGGGCGTGAAGGCCATCATCGCCCTGACCGAAAGCGGCTACACCCCGCTGATCATGTCGCGCATCCGTTCCTCGGTGCCGATCTATGCCTACTCCCCGCACCGTGAAACCCAGGCGCGTGCAGCCATGTTCCGCGGCGTCTACACCATCCCGTTCGATCCGGCTTCCCTGCCGCCTGAGCAGGTCAGCCAGGCTGCGATCGACGAGTTGCTCAAGCGCGGCGTAGTAGAGAAAGGCGACTGGGTGATTCTCACCAAGGGCGACAGCTACCACACCACCGGCGGCACCAATGGCATGAAGATCCTGCACGTTGGCGACCCGATGGTCTGAGCCCTGGCTCGCTGAACGCAAAAGCCCCGGTGGTGGAAACCCCGGGGCTTTTTTATGTCCGTCCTTCCCTGTAGCGACAGGTGTCAGCCTTTGGCGAAAAAACCCGACAAGGCGGCGATGGCTTCTGGTGAACGCAGGCGCTGAGTGAACTGCGCGCCCTCTTCTTCTATTACCTGGCGCAGTTGCTCACGATAGGGAGCCTTCATCAGGCGCTTGCTCACCTGCACCGCTTCCGGCGCCAGTTGGCTGAAACGCAATGCCGCCTCCCTGGCTTTGGCCAGGGCTGCCGCGCCATCTCCCAGGGCCGCAGTGGCAATGCCCCAGGCCGCCGCCTGTTCACCACTGAAGCCTTCGCCGAGCAGCAACAACTCAGCGGCCTTGGCCTGTCCCAGCAAGCGCGGCAGGATCAGGCTCGAGCCAAATTCCGGGCACAGCCCGAGGTTGACGAACGGCATGCGCAACCGTGCATCACGGCTGACATAGACCAGATCGCAATGCAGCAACAAGGTGGTGCCAATGCCCACGGCCGCGCCGGCCACCGCAGCCACCACCGGCTTGCGGCAATCGAGCAGGTTGCGCATGAACTGGAACACCGGGCTATCGAGGTCCCTGGGCGGCTGTTGCAGGAAGTCGGCGATGTCGTTGCCGGCGGTAAAGCATTCACTGCTGCCGCAGATCAGCAGGGCATTGATTTGCGGATCGGCGTCCGCCTCGGCCAGGGCTTGCGCCAGACGACTGTACATGGCACGGGTCAGGGCGTTTTTCTTGTCGGGGCGGTTCAGGCGCAGGGTCAGCAGCCCGCCCTCGCGTTGCAGCTCGATGGCATCGGTCATGAAGATCTCGCTCTGGAAAAATCAGCGCTCAACCACGGGGCAGGAACACATCGGCCAGCAGTTGATTGCGCGGCAGCCCCGCCAGGTACAGGCGTCGGGCAAAGGCATCGACACTGTCGGGGTGCCCGCAGAGTAAGGCCTGGGTTTGCCGGGAAACAAGTCGCAGTTGCGCCAGGGCCGTCGTCAGCTGCGCCCCCTGCCACAGCTCCACACTCAGCTGGGGACGGTTCGCTGCCAGGGCTGCCAAGGGTTTGGCCAGGTAATGCTCGGTGGCGTCATGGGCCAGGTGAATGATGCGGATAGGGCCTTGGTGATCCTGACGCAAGGCTTCGCGCAACACCCCGAACAAGGGCGCCAGGCCAGTTCCCGAGGCCAGCAGCCACAGCGGTCGCTGCTGCCAGTCCGGATCGTAGTGCAAGGCGCCACCGCGCAACTCGCCCAGGCGGATCGGGTCGCCCAGTTGCAACTGGCGTGCGGCGTCGCTGAATTGTCCCGGATGCCGGCAGTCCAGATGAAACTCCAGGAAGCGGTCCTCTTCCGGCAGGCTGGCCAGGGAATACGGCCGGGCGATCTGGCTGGTGGTCCACAGCACCAGGTGCTGGCCGGCGCGATAACGCAATGGCCGCTCAGGTTGCAGACGCAAGCGCAGGACTGTGGGCGATAGCCAGTCGAGCCCGACCACTTGGGCCGGCCGGCCATCGCGCAACGGATCGAAAGTCTCGACCTGCAGGTCCTCCACCACCTGGCACTGGCAGGCCAGGCGCCAGCCGCGGCGGCGCTGTTCATCGCTCAAGGCATCCGGCCGACTGTCGTTGGGCAGGCCCTGGACGCAATGCACCAGGCAGGCATGACAACTGCCGGCGCGACAACTGTAGGGCACCGCCACACCGGCCTGATTCAAGGCATCCAGCAGGTTGCTTGCGGGTGCCACCGACCAGCGCCGGCTGCCCACGGTCAATTCAGGCATCGAGGTTTTCCCAGGCGGCGGAACAACGATTGCGGCCGTCGCGCTTGGCCCGGTACAGCGCCTGATCGGCGCGTTGCAGGGCATTATCCAGATCATCACCGGCCTGCAGCAGGGTCATCCCTGCCGACAGGCTCAGGTCACGCACATTCAGGCCCACCAGTTGCACCTCCATGAAGGCCAGGCGCAGACGCTCGCAACAGGAGGTCAGGCGCTCGGCATCACAGTCGGGCAGGAGCACCACAAACTCCTCACCGCCGTAGCGGGCCAGTACATCACCGTCCCGCAGGCAGGCCGTGGCCACCGCGGCGAACGCCTGCAACACCTGATCTCCTGCCGCATGGCCGTGAAGATCGTTGATGCGCTTGAAATGATCCAGGTCGATCAGCGCCAGCCCATGCATCTGCTCCTGGTCCATGGCCTGCAACTCACGGCTGGCGATACGCAGGAAGTGCCGGCGATTGAACAGCCCGGTCAACTCATCGGTAGCCACCAGATCTTCCAGTTGCCGCATCATCCCCCGCAAGGTGTCCTGATGGGCCTGCAAGGCAAAACGCCGCTGCCGCATGCGCGAACGCGACGCCTGGACATAGGCAGCGTACAGGCACATCCACACCAGTATCACCAGCAGCACACAGACTTGCAGCGCCGCCAGCTGGGGATCGTCGAGGACAAAGCGATAGCCGTCCCACAGGTTGACCCCGGCAAAACAGAAGAAGATCAGCGCCGCGCAACGCAGGTAGGCCCGGCGGGATAAATGGAACAGGCCGAACAGCAGCGGCAGGATATAGAACACCAGGAAAGCGCCCCGGGCCTGATCCAGGTGGGCGATCAGCCAAGTCTGCCAGGCAATGCCCAGGACCACTTGGACTTCAGTCAGGCTGGGATCGGCAAAGCGCAGGTTGCGCCCGCTGATGAACACCCAGCACAGCAGGCCCTGAGTGGCCAACACCAACCCCGAGGCCAACAGCGCACTGCTGGTGGAGGCGCGATAGTGCCCCGCGAGAACCGCCAGCCAGAACAGCAGCAGGATCAGTCCGTAGGTGCCCGCAGCAATGGTGAAGCGCTTGAGTAACAAGCTCTGGATGGCTTTATGGGTCAATCGTTGACTCACCGTGAGAAAGGAGGCTTAAAGAGTTTCCTACCCTGCTGGCCAGTTGCAACTTTAGTGCTGCGCCCGGCAAATGACTATCCAAATTTTAAGCCGTGTTCTGCGGTTTTGCCGCTGATTCAGGCAAGAACAGTGCCCATCCGATGGGCGACTTTCGTTTGCCCGGCTGGCGGGTGTGCCGGACCCCCAGGCGCGGTATACTGCCGCGCCTTTTTAGCGTCGCGCCAGTTGTCTGTCCGGCGTGCCTTAGAAGGTGTCTGCAACCGACCGATACACCCTGCTGCAGCCACCTTATTAAATGTTCCCGTCTTTTAGAGGAGCGCGACTCATGACCGTGATCAAGCAAGACGACCTGATTCAGAGCGTTGCCGACGCCCTGCAGTTCATTTCCTACTACCACCCCGTGGACTTCATCCAGGCGATGCACGAGGCCTACCTGCGCGAGGAATCGCCGGCCGCTCGTGACTCCATGGCACAGATCCTGATCAACTCGCGCATGTGCGCCACCGGCCACCGGCCGATCTGCCAGGACACCGGGATCGTCACCGTGTTCGTTCGCGTGGGCATGGACGTGCGCTGGGACGGCGCCACCATGAGCCTGGACGACATGATCAACGAAGGCGTGCGTCGCGCCTACAACCTGCCGGAAAACGTCCTGCGCGCTTCCATCCTGGCCGACCCGGCAGGCGCCCGGAAAAACACCAAGGACAACACCCCGGCGGTGATCCACTACTCCATCGTTCCCGGCAACACCGTGGAAGTGGACGTGGCGGCCAAGGGCGGCGGCTCCGAGAACAAATCGAAGATGGCCATGCTCAACCCGTCCGACTCCATCGTCGACTGGGTCCTCAAGACCGTACCGACCATGGGTGCCGGCTGGTGCCCACCGGGCATGCTGGGCATCGGCATCGGCGGCACCGCCGAGAAGGCTGCGGTGATGGCCAAGGAAGTGTTGATGGAGTCCATCGACATCCACGAGCTCAAGGCTCGCGGCCCGTCCAACCGCATTGAAGAAATGCGCCTGGAGCTGTTCGAGAAGGTCAACCAACTGGGCATCGGCGCCCAGGGCCTGGGTGGCCTGACCACGGTGCTCGACGTGAAGATCATGGACTACCCGACCCACGCCGCCTCCCTGCCGGTGTGCATGATCCCCAACTGCGCCGCCACCCGTCACGCGCACTTCGTGCTCGACGGCTCGGGCCCGGCCGCACTGGAAGCGCCACCTCTGGACGCCTACCCGGAAATCGTCTGGGAAGCCGGTCCGTCGGCACGTCGGGTCAACCTCGACACCCTGACCCCGGAAGACGTGCAAAGCTGGAAGCCGGGCGAGACCGTGCTGCTCAACGGCAAGATGCTCACCGGTCGCGACGCGGCGCACAAGCGCATGGTGGAGATGCTGAACAAGGGTGAAACCCTGCCGGTAGACCTCAAGGGTCGCTTCATCTACTACGTCGGCCCGGTTGATCCGGTGGGCGACGAAGTGGTGGGCCCGGCCGGCCCGACCACTGCCACGCGGATGGACAAGTTCACCCGGCAGATCCTCGAGCAGACCGGCCTTCTGGGCATGATCGGCAAGTCCGAGCGTGGCCCGACCGCCATCGACGCGATCAAGGACAACAAGGCCGTGTACCTGATGGCCGTCGGCGGCGCCGCCTACCTGGTGGCCCAGGCGATCAAGAAGTCCAAGGTCCTGGCCTTCGCCGAACTGGGCATGGAAGCGATCTACGAGTTCGAGGTCAAGGACATGCCAGTGACCGTCGCCGTCGACAGCAAGGGCGAGTCGGTCCACATCACAGGTCCTGCCATCTGGCAGAAAAAGATCAGTGACAGCCTGGCGGTAGAAGTGCAGTAAGCCCTTCTCACGTTTGGCCAAAGCGGCGGTGCTGTTGAGACAACAGCCCGTCGCTTTTTTTATGCCGCGCCCTTTCGCGACACTGTCGGCGATCAACGTTCCACCCGTCGCTCATGCTATCGTTCCCGCCCCCATTGCAGCCTGCCCCGACTCATGGCCCAGATCTCTCGCCCTCTCCGCTTGACGTTCTATATCCTGGTTATTCTCGCTGGCACCGTCATCAGCGCCGGCCTGGCCATGCGCCACGCCGAACGCCAGACGCTGGTGGAGGATGCCGCCCGAGCCAATGAACAGCTAGGGCTGTATGCCAACTCGCTGCACACCCTGATCGAACGCTATCGCGCCCTGCCAGCGGTGCTGGCCCTGGACCCGGAACTGCGTTCGGCACTTCAGGGCCCGGTGACGGCAGACACCCAGGATGCACTGAACCGCAAACTGGAAAAGATCAACGGTGCCGCCCGCTCCTCGACCCTGGAACTGCTGAACCATGAAGGCCTGGCCGTGGCGGCCAGCAACTGGCGACTGCCCAGCAGCTATGTCGGCCACAACTATGGTTTTCGCCCCTACTTCAAGCAGACCCGCAGCCAGGGCAGCGGGCGTTTCTACGCCGTGGGCGTCACCAGCGGCATTCCGGGGTATTTCCTCTCCAGCGCGGTCAAGGCCGACAACGAGGACTTCCTCGGGGCCATGGTGGTCAAGCTGGAGTTCCCCGAACTGGAGCATGAATGGAGCCAGGGCAACGACACCCTGCTGGTGAGCGACGCCCGGGGCATCATCTTTATCGCCAACCAGCCCGGCTGGCGTTACCGACAGTTGCAACCGCTGTCCGCAAACGACCTGGCGGAGATCAAGCTCACCCGTCAGTACGACAAGCAACCGCTGACGGCGCTGCAACATACGACCCTGCAAACATTCGACGACAACAGCAGACTGGTCCAGGTCGAAGGCCCCGAGGGCGTGGCCAACTATCTCTGGGAATCCCTGCCGCTGACCGCCGAAGGCTGGACCCTGCACCTGCTGCGCAAGCCGGCCAGCGCTTTCGAGGAAAGCCGCAATGCCGGGCTGGCGGCCGCCGGTGCCTGGCTGACCCTGGTGTTCCTGTTACTGTTCCTCAGCCAACGCTGGCGCTTGGGGAAAATCCGTCAACGCAACCGTGAAGAGCTGGAGCAATTGGTCCAGGAACGCACTCGGGATCTGCGCACCGCCCAGGAAGGCCTGGTGCAATCGGCCAAGCTGGCCGCCCTGGGGCAGATGTCCGCGGCCCTGGCCCATGAAATCAACCAACCCCTGACCGCCCAGCGCATGCAGCTTGCCACGCTGCGGCTGCTGCTGGATCACGGCCGGGTGGATGAGGCTTACAAAGCCCTGCGACCATTGGACGACATGCTGACCCGCATGGCCGCCCTTACCAGCCACCTCAAGACTTTCGCCCGCAAGAGCCCCAGCGGCCTGCGCGAACGCCTGGATCTGGCCGCGGTGGTGGACCAGTCGCTGCAGTTGCTGGAAACCCGGCTGCGTGCCGAAAACATCCAGATCGAGCTGCACCTGACCCGCCCAGCCTGGGTTCGCGGTGATGCCATCCGCCTGGAGCAGGTGCTGATCAACCTGCTGCGCAATGCCCTCGACGCCATGCAGAACAAGCCTGAAAAGCACCTGCAGATCAGCCTCGAAGCCGAGGACCAATTGTGGCAACTGCGGGTCGCCGACAACGGCGGCGGGATCGCCGAAGAGCACCTGCTGAGCGTGTTCGACCCGTTCTTCACCACCAAGCCGGTGGGCGATGGCCTGGGCCTGGGGCTGGCCGTGTCCTACGCCATCGTCCATGAACTGGGGGGACGCTTGAGCGCCGCCAACCAGGATCAGGGCGCGGTGTTCACCCTCAGCCTGCCCATCGATCTGGAGGCGCACATCCAATGCTGAACTCGGTAATCGTGGTGGATGACGAGGCCAGCATCCGTACCGCCGTCGAACAATGGCTGAGCCTGTCGGGGTTCGAGGTCCAGCTGTTCAGCCGCGCCGAGGATTGCCTGGCGCAACTGCCGAAGAACTTCCCCGGGGTGATCCTCAGCGATGTGCGCATGCCCGGTATCAGCGGCCTGGAGCTGCTGGCCCAGGTCCAGCGCCTGGACCCCGACCTGCCGATCATCCTGCTGACCGGTCACGGTGACGTGCCCATGGCGGTCGAGGCCATGCGCGACGGTGCCTATGACTTCCTGGAAAAACCCTTCAGCCCCGACACCCTGCTCAGCAGCCTGCGCCGGGCCCTGGACAAACGCCGCCTGGTCCTGGAAAACCGTCGCCTGCACCAGCAGGCTGACAGCCGGGCCAAGCTCGACGCCACCCTGCTCGGCATGTCTCGGGCCCTGCAGACCCTGCGCCGCCAGGTACTGGATCTGGCCGCCTTGCCCGTGAATGTGCTGATCCGAGGTGAAACCGGCAGCGGCAAGGAATTGATCGCCCGCTGCCTGCACGACTTCGGTCCCCGGGCCGGCAAGCCCTTTGTCGCCCTGAACTGCGCAGCGATCCCCGAGCAGCTGTTCGAGGCCGAGTTGTTCGGCCATGAAAGCGGCGCCTTCACCGGCGCCCAGGGCAAGCGCATCGGCAAGCTGGAGTACGCCCATGGCGGCACGCTGTTTCTCGACGAGATCGAAAGCATGCCCCTGGCCCAGCAGGTCAAGCTGCTGCGGGTGCTGCAGGAGCAGAAACTGGAACGCCTGGGCTCCAACCAGAGCATCAAGGTCGACCTGCGGGTGATCGCCGCCGCCAAGCCCGACCTGCTGGAGGAGGCCCGAGCCGGACGCTTTCGCGAAGACCTGGCCTATCGCCTGACCGTGGCCGAACTGCGCCTGCCGCCACTGCGTGAGCGCCGCGAGGATATTCCACAACTCTATGAACACTTCGCCCAGGCCGCCGCCGAGCGCCTGGGGCGCAGCGTCGCGCCCTTGAGTGGCGCCCAGTTGAGCCGCCTGCTCAGTCACGACTGGCCAGGCAACGTGCGCGAACTGGCCAACGCCGCCGAGCGTCAGGTGCTGGGCCTCGGGGAGCCGGAAGCCGAAGTCCTCGAAGCCGGCCAATCCCTGGCCGCGCAGCAAGAAGCCTTCGAAGCCCAGTGCCTGCGCGCAGCCCTGACTCGCCACAAGGGCGAGATCAAGGCCGTGCTCAACGAACTGCAACTGCCGCGCCGGACCCTGAATGAAAAAATGCAGCGTCACGGCCTGACCCGGGAAATGTTCCTCAAAGACCCATAACCCCCGCCTGTAGGAGCCGGCTTGCCGGCGAACAGGCCCTCAAGCCAGGTGCAGCCCCACCCACACCCGCAAACGGCAAACCGCCCGAACGCGCCTCCCAGGTGCCGCGCACCTTTCGGCAATTTCCCGCCTACCCCACAGGCACCCATAGGCGGATTTCCGCTCATCACCACCGATCAAACCCCTCTAGCCCGGGCCTCTTGTCCTTGGCACAGGTCCTGCTATAGCCCCAGCAGGCTGCGCTTGCGCGCGCTCCACAAAAACAATGAATAGAAGGGTCCGTCATGGATATCTCTAATACCCTGCCTGCCGGGTCGGCGGCTGCATCCGCCACCGAAAAGACCACCGCCAGCCGCCTGAAGTCGATCTTCAGCGGTTCCGTGGGCAACATGGTCGAGTGGTACGACTGGTACGTCTACGCGGCATTCTCGCTGTACTTCGCCAAAGTCTTCTTCCCCAAGGGCGACACCACCGCACAACTGCTGAACACCGCCGCGATCTTCGCCGTGGGCTTCCTGATGCGCCCGATCGGTGGCTGGCTGATGGGCCTGTACGCCGACCGCAAAGGCCGTAAAGCCGCGCTGATGGCTTCGGTGCTGCTGATGTGCTTCGGCTCGCTGATCATCGCCCTGACCCCGGGTTACGAAACCATCGGCGTCGGCGCCCCCATCCTGCTGGTGCTGGCGCGCCTGATGCAGGGCCTGTCGGTGGGCGGTGAATACGGCACCTCGGCCACCTACCTCAGCGAGATGGCGACCAAGGAACGTCGCGGCTTCTTCTCCAGCTTCCAGTACGTGACCCTGATCTCCGGTCAGCTCATCGCCCTGGGAGTACTGATCGTGCTGCAGAACATTCTGACCACCGAGGAGCTGCAATCCTGGGGCTGGCGGATTCCGTTCGGCATCGGTGCCCTGTGTGCGGTCGTGGCCCTGTACCTGCGTCGCGGCATGGAAGAAACCGAGTCCTTCACCAAGAAGAAAGAGAAGCCAAAAGAAAGCCTGATGCGCACCCTGATGCGTCATCCCAAGGAACTGATGACCGTGGTCGGCCTGACCATGGGCGGCACCCTGGCCTTCTACACCTACACCACCTACATGCAGAAATACCTGGTGAACACCGTCGGCATGAGCATCTCCGACTCCACCACCATTTCTGCCGCCACGCTGTTCCTGTTCATGTGCCTGCAGCCGGTGATCGGTGCACTCTCGGACAAGGTGGGCCGACGGCCGATCCTGATTGCCTTCGGCATCCTCGGCACCCTGTTCACCGTGCCGATCCTCACCACCCTGCACACCATCCAGACCTGGTGGGGCGCGTTCTTCCTGATCATGGCGGCACTGATCATCGTCAGTGGCTACACCTCGATCAACGCGGTGGTGAAGGCCGAGCTGTTCCCCACTGAAATCCGTGCCCTGGGCGTGGGCCTGCCCTACGCGCTGACCGTATCGATCTTTGGCGGCACCGCGGAATACATCGCCCTGTGGTTCAAGAGCATCGGCATGGAAACCGGCTACTACTGGTACGTCACCGCCTGTATTGCCTGTTCGTTGCTGGTCTACGCGACCATGAAGGACACCCGCAAGCATTCGCGGATCGAGACCGACTGATAGAAAAACGGCGCCCGGGTGCAAGGCCCGGGCGCTTTTTTCGCGATCTGTGGGGAGGCTTTCGCCGGCCAGCCGGCTCCTACAGATGATCAACAGATCAGGCAAGTGCGGCGGTGCCCTGGCGCCCATAGCGGTTCTGGGCCCAGGTCGCCCCCACGATCATCACCAGCACAATCCCCACCAATCCCGCCAACGAGCGGATGATGCCGAAGTCCAGGCCACCCTTTTCATGGGGCTTGCTGAGGAAGTCGCGCACATTCGCGCCAAACGGCCGGGCCATCAACGACAGATCACCAGCGGTGTTATCCGGGATCGTCGCGCCGTTGTTCATGACCCAGAAGGCCTGGGTGATCTGGGGGAGTTTGTTCACGGGCAAGGAAACTCACGGCGGCGCCTACGAGTGAGTCTCGTCATGGGGCTGGCTGAAAGAACCGCTGAAGGTTTTTTGTCCTTTTTTATCCGCCACCTGAACAATTAATGATCAGTTAATGGCGCATGCGCAGTCTGACAGTGAATCCAAGTTGCGACTTGGCACGTATCTGTAGTGAGGCCTGGGTGCGGTAACCGGTGGTCAGTAATGACGGCCTACATATCGGTAAATTCGATTTTAATTAGCATTAATTTGCGCTTTTTAATCAAATTTACAGGAGTAGGATTCATTCCAAGCCCAACGCAAACACCTCAACAAACCTGGAGTCACCACCATGAAAAGCAAACTGATCCTCGCCCTGACCCTGTCGGTACTGACTGCCAATACCTTCGCCGCTGACGGTTTCGATCGCACCGGTTCCGCCACCTTCGCTGCCGACGGTTACGACCGCACCGGTTCCGCTACCTTCGCTGCCGACGGTTACGACCGCACCGGTTCCGCCACCCTCGCTGCCGACGGCTATGACCGCACCGGTTCCGCCACCCTCGCTGCCGACGGTTACGACCGCACCGGTTCCGCCACCCTCGCTGAAGACGGCTACGACCGCACCGGTTCCGCTACCTTCGCTGCCGACGGCTACGACCGCACCGGTTCCGCCACCCTCGCTGCCGACGGTTACGACCGCACCGGTTCCGCCACCCTCGCTGAAGACGGCTACGACCGCACCGGTTCCGCTACCTTCGCTGCCGACGGTTACGACCGCACCGGTTCCGCTACCTTCGCTGCCGACGGTTACGACCGCACCGGCTCCGCCACCATCAGTTGATCGATTCACCTGACACCACAGCCCGGCTTCGGCCGGGCTTAGTCTTTTCTGGCCGAGGAAAATCTTTCGCCCCCTGGATCAACCGAGGCCCGGACGCTGGAATTCGACCAGAGCGCACTGCACTATGGCGCCCTTCACTCGCCCCACAGCAGGAACCTTGAGCCATGTCCGACGATATCCACTTTTACCAACCTGCCCTGGGCCACGGCCTGCCCCATGACCCGTTCAATGCCATCGTCGGCCCGCGTCCCATTGGCTGGATTTCTTCCCAGGATGCACAAGGCCGGCTGAACCTGGCGCCTTACAGTTTCTTCAATGCCTTCAACTACATTCCGCCGATCATCGGGTTCTCCAGCGTCGGGCGCAAAGACAGCCTGAATAACATCGAGGCCACCGGAGAGTTCGCCTGGAACCTGGCCACCCGGCCCTTGGCCGAGCAGATGAACCAGAGCTGCGCCGCGGTCCCCGCCGAGGTCGACGAGTTCGAACTGGCCGGGTTGAAGACCGTGGCCTCGAAGATCATCAGCGTGCCCCGGGTTGCCCAGAGCCCGGTGTCCTTCGAATGCAAGGTCACCCAGATCATTCAGTTGCAGCGTGCGGACAAGGAACCAGTGCCGAGCTGGCTGATCCTCGGCGAAGTGGTCGCCGTGCATATCGCCAAGTGGCTGCTCAAGGACGGGATCTACGATACCGCCGCGGCAGAACCCATTCTGCGCGGCGGCGGACCGGCGGACTACTTCCAGCTGGGACCAGAAGCCCTGTTCAAGATGCACCGCCCGGGAGCGGTCAGGTAGTTCGGCGACTCAGTGACTGTGAAAGCTCAGTTCGCCGTCTTGATCGACGTCGGCCAGCTGTTCGAGTTGTTGCGCGGCAGCCTGGTCGGCTTCGTGAGCGGTCTTGAATGTCTGCTCAACCAGGACTTTATGAAAGCGTGGAGCCCCTGAAGCGCCCAGGGCTTTGACGGCGATGGCGGCGCTGTATCCCCCCTCCCCTGGAACCACAGCGGAAACTGCTTCGTAGTGTGCAAACTCTTTACGTGCCATGTTGCTGATCCTGGCCAATGGAAAGTCGGCCATTCTAAACCTTCAACTGGCCAGCTTGTGCAGCGGCGCACGCTGTAGCTGCGCGTACTCTCCATGAGCCTCAAGCGCCGACACCGTGCTGAAGGTGTGGAAGTCCAGGCTGTTGACCACCAGGTCCTGGACCAGCTCGGCGAAGATGGCCATGGTCGGCGAGTTGAAATAGGCGGTCATGCTCTGCTGGCTGCTCCAGAAGCCGGACACCAGCCACAGGTCGGCATCGCACTGCGAATGCTGCAGAGCAAAGTGCAGGCAACCGCTGGCCTGGCGCGATGGTTCGATCAGGCTACTCAAGCGCGCACCCAACTCCGTGGAGCGCCCGGCTCGGGCCCGAACAAAAGCCATGTGACTGACGGGAATATGCGTGGACATGTGGAACCCTCCCAGGGTGTTGTCGAGGCAGCCGGGGACGGGCTGCGACAGAATCAACGATACGGGGCGGGCCCACTTGCGCGTTAGTCGATTTCTGCCGTTGATTTGCCCAATCCTGCGACAAGCCCGCTGCTGCAGCGCATGGGCGGCGACAGGGCACAGAAGCGTTACAACGGTGTTTCAAGCAAGTGAAGCCCCCGAGCATCGGCTCATCTTGTCTATCTCGCGCGCAAGCAGCAGGATCAGGCAAGTTTTACGCAGAATTCGCCTACCCGCGACTCTTGCACAAACTTAAGCTGTGTCGACTGCAAACACCCCGAGGCGCCCCATGTCATCACTGGATACCCTGCCGCCGCCCCTGGCTCCGGAGATGGAACGCCAGCGCGTAGAACTGGCCGCGATCATTGCGCGCAACACCACTGAAGATGGCAGCTATGCCACTGCCATCGACTCGCTGTTTGTCTCGCGCCACAGCACTTCCCATCACTTCGGCTCGGTGCTGGCGCAACCGGCGCTGTGCATCATGGCCCAGGGCCGCAAGGAAGTGCGCCTGGCCGATGAAAGCTACAACTACGACCCGCTGAATTACCTGGTGGTGTCGGTTTCCGTGCCACTGAGCGGCAAGGTGGCGATCGTTTCGCCGCAAGAGCCGATCCTGGCCCTGCGCCTGGACATCGACCCCGGGGAAATCAATGCACTGATCGCCGATGCCGGCCCTCTGGGCGTGCCCGCCCGGCCCACCGGACGGGGCCTGTACGTAGAGCGCCTGGACCCGGCGATGCTGGACGCCGTGCTGCGCCTGACCCGCCTGCTGGACACCCCGAAAGACATCGCCATGCTCGCGCCGCTGGTGCGTCGGGAAATTCTCTATCGCCTGCTGCGCAGCCCCCAGGGCCACCGTCTGTACGAGATCGCCACCGCCAACAGCCAGGGTCACCGAGTCAACCAGGCCATCAAGTGGCTCAACGGCAATTTCGTGCAGCCGTTGCGCATCGATGACCTGGCCCGGGAAGTGAACCTGAGCGTGTCGACCCTGCACCACCGCTTCAAGGCGATGACCGCCATGAGTCCCTTGCAGTACCAGAAACAGCTGCGTCTGCAGGAAGCCCGGCGCTTGATGCTGGCCGAAGGTCTGGAAGCTTCGGCGGCGGGGTATCGAGTCGGCTATGAAAGCCCGTCGCAGTTCAGCCGTGAGTACAGCCGACTGTTTGGCGCGCCGCCCTTGCGGGACATGGCGCGCCTGCGGGTTGGCGGGTAACCCGGGTTCACCGGCAAGCCGGCGCCTACAGCGCGCGGATTACGTGTTTGAGCTCCTGGAAGGCATGCAAGCCCCAGGGGCCCAGTTCACGGCCGATGCTGCTCTGCTTGTAGCCGCCCCAGGCAGTCTGGGGAAAGATCACCTGAGGGGCGTTGATCCACACCAGGCCGGCCTGCAGGGCATTGGCCACCCGCTCGGCATTGTCCACGTCCGCCCCCACCACACTGGCCACCAGGCCGAACTCGCTGTCATTGGCCAGTTCGATTGCCTCTTGCTCGCTGCTGAAACTGCGCACACAGAGCACCGGGCCAAAGATTTCGTCACGCCACAGGGCACTGTCCAGCGGCACCTCGGTGAACACCGTGGGCTGGATGAAAAAGCCCTGCTGCAACCCGGCCGGGCGGCCACCGCCACAGACCAGCTTGGCACCGACATTCAGGCCACGATCGATGTGCGCCAGCACTCTGTGGTATTGCGCCTGGTTCACCAGGGCGCCCATGACCACCTCGGGGTCGAACGGGTCGGCCACCCGAATGCCTTCGGCCCGGGCCTTGAGCCGCAAGAGGAATTCATCGGCCAGCTCGTCGGCGACCAGTACCCGGCTGGTGGCGGAGCACATCTGCCCGGCATTGAAGAAGCCACCGCCACAGGCCAGTTCCACCGCCAGGTCCAGGTCGGCATCCGCCAGCACCAGCAAGGATGACTTGCCCCCCAGTTCCAGGCTCACGCCCTTGACGGTTTCCGCCGCCCGCTGCATGACCTGGACGCCCACCGCATTACTGCCGGTGAAGGAAATCTTCGCCACTCGCGGGTCCGCCGCCAAAGGCGCACCGACCGCCAGGCCCGTCCCGCAGATCAGGTTGAACACCCCGTTGGGCAAGCCGCTTTCGGCGATGATCGCCGCCAGCTCCAGCTCCGGCAGTGGCGTCACTTCCGAGGGCTTGAGCACCACGCTGCAGCCGGCGGCCAGGGCTGGTGCTAACTTCCAGGCCGTGGTGACCATGGGGAAATTCCACGGCACGATCAGCCCGACCACGCCACAGGGCTCACGACGCAGGCGCGCGCTGAAATCCTCACTGGGCAGCGGCACATTCGCATCCTGGGTCGCGTCCAGCTCCTCGGCCAGCCCGGCGTAGTACTCAAAGGTGGCAATGACATCGTCCACATCCATGGCCGCCTCGAACTGCGGCTTGCCGTTGTTGCTCGACTGCAGGTGCATCAGCCGCTCCCGGCGTTCGGCCACGCCTGCAGCGATCTTGCGCAGCACGGCGGCACGCTCGCTGCCACTGCTTTGCGCCCAGCGGGCAAGCCCCGCCGTAGCGGCCCGCAGCGCCTGATCCACGGCTTGCGGCCCGGCGCCTGCCACCCAGGCCAAGGGCGCCTCGGTGGATGGGTTGATCACCTGCAGGTGCTCGCTGCCTGCCGACCATTGGCCGTCGATGTACACACCGTTCAACAGGTGCGGCGAACTCATGCCTGTACTCCTTGAGTCCAGCGATTCTGGTCAACTTCAATCAAGGTCGGTCCCTGGCGGTCAACGGCCATGCGCAGGGCCGCACGCAGTTGTTCGACACTGTCGATGCGCTCGGCTGCGCACCCGAGGCCCTTGGCCACGGCAATGAAATCCGGGGTGTAGATGTCGACGCCGACTGGCTCGATGGCCCGATTGACCATGTATTTCTTGATCTCTTCATAACCCTGGTTGTTCCACAGCAGGACGATGATCGGCGTGCGTGCTTCCACGGCGCAGGCCAGTTCCGCCAGGGTGAACTGCAAGCCGCCGTCGCCGATCAGGCAAGCCACCGGCCGCCGCGAGCTGGACTGGGAAGCGCCCCCGAGCCAGGCACCGATGGCGGCCGGCAAGGCATAACCCAGGGTGCCGTAGCCGGTGGACGAGTTGAACCAGCGCCGCGGCTGCTCAGGATTGAACGTCAGGTTGCCGCTGTACACCGGCTGAGTGGAATCGCCCACCAGGACGATCTCCGGCAACTCCTGGACCACGGTTTCCAGGAACAGGGTCTGGGCCCGGGTCGGCGTGTCCCACAGGTTCTCGAGTTCGCTGCGCAAGGCCGCGGCGCGGGCCTGGCCCCAGTCGCTGCTGCGCTCGCTCAAGGTATGCCGGGACAGCTCTGCCAGCAGGGCTTGGGCTGCGTTCCCGGCATCGGCCACCAGTGCCACTTTCGGTGGGTAGTTGCGCACCGTTTGATCGGCATCGATATCGATCCGCAGCAAGGCCCCGGGAATTTCAAAGCCGCCGGCAAAGGTCACGTCGTAATCGGTTTCCGCCAGTTCGGTGCCGATGGCCAGCACCACGTCGGCCTCGGCCACCAGGGCACGGGTTGCCACCAATGACTGGGTGGAGCCAATCAGCAGCGGGTGGGCCGACGGCAACATGCCCTTGGCGTTGATCGTCAGGGCCACCGGAGCCTGCAGCAGTTCCGCCAAACGGGTCAGGGGAGCGGCCGCATCAATGGCGCCGCCACCGGCCAGGATCAGCGGGCGCTTGGCCATCGCCAGCAGCTGACTCATCCGGGCGACAGCGTCCGGGGCGGCACCGGCACGGGCAATGGTTACCGGCTCGCTGGCCAGCAGATGATCGGCATCCTGAACCAGTACATCGAGAGGAATCTCGATATGCACCGGACGTGGGCGTCCAGCCTGGAACAGGGCGAAAGCCCGGGCCAGCACCACTGGCAATTCATCGGCGCTCATCAGGGTATGGGAAAACGCCGCCACGCCGCTGACCAGCGCACTCTGGTTCGGCAACTCATGGAGCTTGCCGCGCCCGCCACCCAGCTGGCTGCGGGTCTGCACGCTGGAGATCACCAGCATGGGAATCGAGTCCGCATAAGCCTGGCCCATGGCGGTGGTGATGTTGGTCATGCCGGGGCCGGTGATGATGAAACACACGCCGGGCTTGCCGCTGGTGCGGGCGTAGCCGTCGGCCATGAAACCGGCACCTTGCTCATGGCGCGGGGTGACATGCTGGATGGGCGAGCGGGCCAGGCCGCGATACAACTCGACGGTATGCACCCCGGGAATGCCGAACACCTGCTCAACCCCATAACCTTCAAGTAACTTGACCAGTACTTCGCCGCACGTCGCCATCTCATCGCCCTTCTTATTGGTGGAATACCCGACTGACTGCCGACTGAAAAACTCAGCAGACGTCGGGAGGGCTATTGGAACGGTGAGGCTGTAGCCGCAACAATGGATAAAAAGTCATACTAGCCATGTCCTCACGTCATGCCTTGGCTGCCCATGAAACGCTTGCCTCCCCTGCCCGCACTGCACACCTTTCTGGTCACCGCCCAGTGCTGCAATTTCACGCGCGCTGCCGAGCAGTTGCACATCACCCAAGGAGCGGTGAGCCGACAAATTGCCGGCCTGGAAAGCCATCTGGGTTATCCGTTGTTCCAGCGCCATGCCCGGGGCTTGAGCCTCACTAACGAAGGGGCGCAATGGTTGCCGCGGGTGCAGCAGGTATTCGAACTGATCAATGGCGCGGTGGATGACATCGGTGGGCAGAGCCGCAACCTGCGCCTCAAGGCGCCGACCTGTGTGATGCGCTGGCTGCTGCCACGGCTGCTGCAGTGGCAGAGGGAACGCCCGGATGTACCGGTGCAACTGACCACCACCATTCAGCACGGCGTGGATTTCAGCCGCGAACCCTTCGATGCCGCCGTCATGTACGGAGCCCCGCCGTCCCCGACCCTGGGTTCGCGTCACCTGTTCAATGAACAACTGACGCCGGTCTGCTCGCGACCGCTGCTGGAGGGCCCGGTGCCCCTCAAGAACCCGGCGGACCTGCAACAGCACTTGCTGCTGCATCCCTCCCACGATCAACGGGACTGGCAAAGTTGGTTGAAAGCCGCCGGCACGCCACTCAATACCCTGGGCAAGGGTCAGCATTTCGAGACCCTGGACCTGGCGATGTCCGTGGCGTCCCAGGGAACGGGCGTGGCGATTGGCGACTGGGCGTTGATTGGCGACGACCTGAGTGCCGGACGGCTGGTCATGCCTTTTGAACTGAAGATCCCGACGGGCCAGGCGTACTATCTGGTCTACCCGGAGCACCCTGGGCCTGCGGCGGCCTTGCAGGAACTGCTGGACTGGCTGGTGGAGCAGGCCAAACAGCGCTGAATGAGAAAACCCTGATGCCGGCAGACAGCAAAAAGGCCCGCGAGGGCCTTCAACACTGATCGGAACTCCCCGATAACCGCCAACGGCAGGCGGCTACCGGGGCAATCGGCCGCTCATCAGTAACCGACGGTGAAGCGCTGGCGGCGGTGGGCCGGCTTCTCCACTTCATCGAGCATGGCGATGGCGTAGTCGGCGAAGCTGATCCAACTGCGCCCCTGGGCATTGACCAGCAGATCGTCCTGGCCCAGGCGGAACTGCCCGGTGCGCTCACCCTCAACGAACTCCGCCGATGGCGAGAGGAACGTCCAGTCCAGATCCTGCTCCTTGCGCAAGGTGTCCAGGTACACGCCACCGGCGCTGGCCTCGGCCTTGTACTCCTCCGGAAAACCGGGGCTGTCGATGACCTTGCCACCACCGGGCAGCAACAGCGAACCGGCACCGCCCACCACCAGCAGACGCTTGACCCCGGCCTTTTTCACCGGATCGATGATGGCATCAGCCGGGATGGTGGAAAAATGCGCGGCACTGATCACCACATCGTGGCCGGCTACCGCCGCTTGCAATGCAGCACTGTCGGCCACATCCACTTCGCGGGTGAGCACGCCGGCACGCTGGCCGATCTTCGCCGTGTTGCGGGCGATGGCGGTGACGCTGTGACCACGACGCAGGGCCTCTTCCAACAGTTGGCTGCCGGCACGGCCGGTGGCACCAATGATTGCGATTTTGCTCATGACATGTCTCCAGTTGGCTGGGTTCTGAAAGAGTACAGGGGCATCCGCTCCCCGAAGGGAGCGGGTCAAACCGGTTTCACCACTTCATTTCGCCCTTGGCAACCTTGGCGCTCAGTTCCAGGGAACTGTCTTCGCCCAGGTCCGGGTAACGCTTTTTCATGGCTGCGATCAGCGCAGCGGAGTCCTTGGCCTTGGCCGTCTCTTCATCGAAGGCCTTGATGTAGTCCGCGGTGAAGTGCACCGGGGCCAGGGAGCGTGCGCTGTCGCCGAGGAAGTGCCCGGGGATCACAGTCTTGGGCTGCAGGCCCTCAATGGTCTTCAGGGTGCTCAGCCAGTCCTGGTGAGACTGCGGGGTCTGGGTATCGGCCATCCATACGTGGATGTTTTCCGCGACCACCACACCACCGACTACCGCCTTGATCGACGGAATCCAGACAAAGCTGCGATCCGGTTGCTTGCCGTCCAGGCCGATGACTTCGAGCTTCTGCCCTTCCAGGGTCAGGCTGTGGCCCTTGAGTACGCCGGGCACGATGGTCTTGGCCGGAACGTCAGCGCCCATTTTCGGGCCCCAGAACGCCAGCTTGCCATCCACCGTGGCCTTGATGTGATCCACCGTAGGCTGTGAGGCAACAACCTTGGCATCAGGGAAAGCCTTGGTCAGGGTGTCGAGGCCGAAGTAGTAATCCGGATCACCGTGGCTGATGTAGATGGTGGTCAAGTGCTTGCCACTGGCACGGATCTTTTCCACCAGTTGCTGGGCCTGGGATTTGCCGAACTGGGCATCCACCAGGATCGCGTCCTTCTTGCCGCTGACCAGTACCGAGGTCACCGGGAAGATGGCATTGGCCCCCGGGTTGTAGACATCCAGCTTCAGGCTGGGCTCGGCGGCTGCGGCATGGGCGGCAAAACCCAGGGTGGCGGTGGCCAGCAGCAGGCGTTTAAGAGAGGTGAATCCGATCATGAGGGCAGCTCCAGCATCTGTTGGCTTGGTGAGAAGTGGACAAAGCTTAGTTGCCAGACTCGTTACAAAAAATGCGATGCTTGAACATAGTTTGTTTCTGAAAGCGGGCAAATCATGGATCGTCTCCAAGCAATGCGGGTCTTTGTCACCGTTGTGGACCTGGGCAGCCAGTCGGCCGCCGCTGACCACCTGGACCTTTCACGGCCGGTGGTTTCACGTTATCTGGCGGAGCTGGAGGATTGGGTCGGCGCCCGGTTGATGCACCGCACCACGCGCAAGCTCAGCCTGACCGCGGCCGGCGGCGAGATCCTGCCCCGCTGCCGACAGATGCTGGAGCTGTCCAACGATATGCAGGCTGCGGTGGGCGAGCCTGATGATGCGCCCCGCGGGCTGCTGCGCATCAGCGTCAGCACCTCGTTCGGCCAGTCACAACTGGCGGAGGCGGTGGCCGACTACGTCAAGCGTTATCCCGGTGTGAGCATCGATCTGCAGATGCTCGACCGCACGGTGAACCTGGTGGATGAGCGTATCGACTTGGCGATCCGCACCAGCAACGACCTGGACCCGAACCTGATCGCCCGACGCCTGACCGTCTGTCGCTCGGTGATCTGCGCCTCACCGATCTACCTCCAAGAGCACCCGGCGCCACAACGGGTGGAGGACTTGAGCCAGCACAACTGCCTGACCCACTCCTACTTCGGCAAAAGCCTGTGGCATTTCGAACAGGACGGCGAGCAAGTGTCGGTGCCGGTGCAGGGCAATATCAGCGCCAACGAAGCCAGTACCCTGTTGCGCACCACAGTAGCCGGCGCCGGCATCGCCATGCTGCCCAGCTACCAGGCCGGGGAGTACATCAAGCGGGGAGAACTGGTGCGCCTGCTGCCCCATGCCGAACCCCGCAAGATGAACATGTATGCGGTCTACGCCTCGCGCAAGCACATGCCGGCGACCTTGCGCAGCATGCTGGATTTCCTGGTGCTCAGGTTTCCCCAGGAACCGCTCTGGGATGTGGGGCTGTAGACACGATCCAGCGGTTCAATACCTCGCCAAACAGGCTGGGCAGCAGCCTGGCAAGCCCCCGCAACTGACCTATGCTGATATCAGTGCCCCTGAAAACACGGGGTATTGGTTCAGAGGTCGTTGCCATGAACGTCAAGACAAGAAGGTACCTGGCCATCTTCATGACCTGCACCATGACCCTGGCGCTATACGGTACCGCCGCTTATCGCGTCGAGCAGGCCCGCATGCAACAGCGCAACTACGCCAGTTGCAACCTGGAACGCTGCATTCCCCACAACGCCACCTTGAACGCCCTCAGGTGAGCGGCAACGCCCCAGGCTCCCCCGCCTGATCGGCCTTGAGCCGGTCGCGGAACACCTTGGGCGAAATCCCCTCGCGGCGTCGGAACAGCCGGGTGAAATTGGTGGGATCGGAAAAGCCCAGGTCATCGGAAATCTCGTAGATGGTCATCCCGGTGTAGGTCAGCAGGCGCTTGGCCTCCAGCAGTTGACGCTCGTGCATGATCTGCAGCGCCGGTTGCCCGGCCAGCTCGCGGCAGGTGCCGTTGAGGTGCGATACGGAGATGCCTAGCTTGTGAGCCAGGTCCTCGACCTTCACATGCTCGCGGTAATGGGCCTCCACCAACTGGATAAAACCGTTGAAATACTCCCGGGCCCGCTGAGGACGCTGACTGGAACTGCTGCGCTGCAGTGCCTGGCGACCAATCCAGACCACAATCATGCTCACCAGGGCGTGCATGATCATTTCCCGAGCC
This sequence comes from Pseudomonas sp. B21-059, assembly GCF_026016285.1. Taxonomy (NCBI): domain Bacteria; kingdom Pseudomonadati; phylum Pseudomonadota; class Gammaproteobacteria; order Pseudomonadales; family Pseudomonadaceae; genus Pseudomonas; species Pseudomonas sp. B21-059. Next base: position 5,296,883 of record NZ_CP087201.1, read on the forward strand.
GGCTGCTGCCCTTGATACTCATTCTGCAAGGCACTGAACAAACCGTTCAGGTACTGCGCATCCTCCCGGGCCGGGTAGCTGCAAGACGTGGCCAGGGTATTTTCCGAACGCCCCAACTGAGCTTGCAAATGGCTCAACAGCGGCGCCGCCAGAGTCACGACATAACCTTCGACATCCTCGGAAAATCGAAAGCCATGGACCGATAACGGCGGCAACACCTGGATCATCGGTTCATCCAACAAGGTCCGCTGGCCTTCGACCTCCAGTTCGGCCTGCCCTCGGAAGACGAACAGCAATTGGCCGAGATCGGCATGCCGATGGGGTTTTATTTCCCACTGGTGCTCACGGCTGCGTTGACTGATGGACTCGCAATGGAGCAGATCCGGGGTGGGCCACTCCAGGCTCTCGCCATAGAGTTTGAACACGGGAATGGCAGCAAGAGCAGGCTTGTTCATCACTACAGTCCAGGCCTCAGAGTAACGGGGGGGGGAGAATTGCACCGCTGAAAAAAAGCTCAGGTAACCGCCAGGTTTCATCGGCCCATTGACGGGTTCAGCCAGGAAAAACGCAAGCACCGGCAACACAAATAAACATTCGTACAGCCAGGATTCAGGAAGCCGGCACCGAGCGCACACTATACAGAATGCGTCCCATTACACATCAACACCAAGTGCCACAAAGCTTTTCGAGAGCGGTGAATCCAAGGCGCTTTGGCACAACCTCCCCCCTTGGAAACCTTCATGAAAAAACGCCGTGCTCTTCCTTGTAGCGCTATCCGATAGCACCCTATCGAGTACACTGACGCCCATTCCCGCCAGCCTTGCCGCTACGGTTCAATCACTGCCCGCAGGTTTTTTCGTGACTCACCTCCAACAGCCTGGCCCACCCAAACCGGCCATCCGCAGCGTGCTGATCGCTCTGATGCTGGCGATCTTTCTCGGCGCTCTGGACCAGACCATCGTCGCGGTCTCCATGCCGGCCATTTCCGCTCAGTTCAAGGATGTCAGCCTGCTGGCCTGGGTCATCTCCGGCTACATGGTGGCGATGACCGTGGCAGTGCCGATCTACGGCAAGCTCGGTGATCTGTATGGCCGGCGTCGGCTGATGCTGTTCGGCATGGGATTGTTCACCCTGGCCTCGCTGTTCTGCGGCCTGGCCCAGAACATGGAACAACTGGTGCTGGCGCGGATCTTTCAGGGCATCGGCGCCGGCGGCATGATCTCGGTGAGCCAGGCCATCATCGGCGACATAGTCCCGCCCAGGGAGCGCGGCCGCTATCAGGGCTACTTCAGCAGCATGTACGCGGTGGCCAGTGTCGCCGGCCCGGTGCTGGGCGGCTATATGACCGAGTTTCTGTCGTGGCGCTGGGTGTTCCTGATCAACCTGCCCCTGGGACTGGGTGCCTGGTGGGTGGCCCACCGCACCCTGGTGGGGCTGCCGGTGCCCCAGCGCAAGCCGATCATCGACTACCTCGGCACTGTGTTGCTGATCATCGGCCTGAGCGCCCTGCTGCTGGGCATCACCCAAGTGGGCCAGGGCCACTCCTGGCGCAGCGCCGAAGTGCTCGACCTGCTGGCCATCGGCTGCATCGTCCTGGCTCTGTTCGTCTGGCATGAGCGCCGGGCTAGGGAACCCCTGCTGCCGATGCACCTGTTTGCCAACCGCAATGCGCTGCTGTGCTGGTGCACGATTTTCTTCACCAGTTTCCAGGCCATCTCGCTGATCGTGCTGATGCCCCTGCGTTTCCAAAGCATCACCGGGGCCGGGGCCGACAGTGCCGCCCTGCACTTGCTGCCCTTGGCCATGGGCCTGCCCATGGGCGCCTATTGCGCCGGACGCCTGACCTCGGTGACCGGACGCTACAAGCCGATGATCCTGGGCGGCGCGCTATTGATGCCGGTGTCGATTCTCGGCATGGCCCTGGTGCCGCCCCAGGAGGTCCTGCTGAGCAGCCTGTTCATGTTGCTCTGCGGGATCGCCGGCGGCATGCAGTTCCCTACCTCCCTGGTGGGCACCCAGAACTCGGTGGAGCAACGGGATATCGGTGTCGCCACCAGCACCACCAACCTGTTTCGCGCCCTGGGCGGCGCGGTGGGAGTGGCGCTGATGTCGGCCTTGCTGTTGGCCTTGTTGCAGGATTCCAGCCTGGCGCATCTGAGTGGCACAGGGCTGATGAACGAGGGGCACTCCGGCAATGCCTTGCTGCAAGGCCTGGACGCCGCGCCTGGCCCCGCCCGCGACGCATTGCGCAACGAGTTGCTGCTGACCTTCCGACATCTGCTGCTGGTCAGTGCCGCAGTCTCCCTGCTGGGGCTGGCGGCGGCGATTGCCATGCCCAATCGCCTGCTACGGGGCCGTGAAGACAAGGCGCATTGATCCTGATGCTGGCAGGGGCCAGCGTTCAGGACTCAGGGGCTGTAGTAACCCACGGCAACCAGCAGCTTCCCGACCTTGCGCAAGTAGGCATGCTTGTCCTCGACCTTGCCCGTCACCGGGTTCTTCCAGCGGTACTCGTATTCCCCCTGATCCTGGCCTGCCATCAGCGCCAGGATCGGCTCCCCCACCGGCTTGCCCTCTGGGTCCTTGATCTTGCCAAAATCGGTATTGAGCAGGCGCAGGTTGGTGCCATGGGCCAGATAGCGGTGGCTGTCGAGGTCCACCACGAACACATACAGATCGTCTTCGAGAAACCCGCCACGCAAGTCATTGATGGCTTTGAGCGTACCCGGCTGATCGCCGCCCAAGGCCGTGGCCGCTCGATCCAGCAGCGCCTTGGCCTGCTCGGCCGAGGCCCGAGGCAGGTAATACCCCACCGCCAGGATGCGTTCGCCGATACGCTGGAAGTACACATGCTTGCGTTCGATCTTGCCGTCGGCCCAGTTCTGCCAGCGGTATTCGGCTTGCTGGATGCCATTGGCCTCGGGAATTTTCAGGGCGTCCTTGAACGCCTTGCGCAGATCCGGTCCCAGGACTTCGGAAACATCTCGGCCAATCAGTGCCGACGAAGGACCGCCACTGGCCAGCATCACGCCCCGGGTGTCCACCACGAACACATAACGATCGCGATCGACAAACTCACCCTGGCGGCTGAAGGCCGCAAACGCCTTGTCACCCTGGTCGTGGTAATAGCGCAGGGCTTTTTCCAGCAGCGCCCGGGCCGCCACACCGTCATCGGCCGCCGGTACCGCCGCATGCAACGACCCCATGCACAGCAATAACAACCATCCCAGCCAGGTATTTTTATGCAACAGCCTCATCGCTCGCTCCTCGTTCCTGATGGCGTTTGAAGAGCGTAGACGGCTGCGCAATATGGGTGAACATTCAGCACACTTTGGCCGAACAGCCCCCACGCCGTGCGCGGGGAGGGCCTGACCACTCAAGGACGGGTATTGATCTGCTGCTGCAGGTTCTGGATCTGGCTTTGCAGGGTATTGATGTTGCGGGTGACTTGGCCACGGAACGCATCGAACTCGGCGGTGCTGGCTCCGTTCTGGGCAGCGGGACGATTGTCCTGCTCACTCTTGAGTACCACCAGCTCCTGCTCCAGTCGCTCGATGGCAGCGCTCGGGTTGCCCTGCTTCTTCAATGCGGCAAGGTCGGCACTCAGACTCTTGAGCTGGCTATCGAGCTTGCCGGCGTCCGCCTGGGCACCTTTGAGGCTCGCCAGTTCAGCGCTCAAGGCTTTCACCTGGGCCTGCAACTGGGCGTTGGCCGCCTGCTGCTCGGCAGTCTGGGCTGTCATCTGCGCCAGGCGCTTGTCCAGGTCAGTCGCCTGCCCGGCCACGCCCTGCTGTTGTCGGCTCTGATCCTGCAGCCGGCTTTCCAACTGTTTGATCTGCAGCTTCAAGGCTTCGCTGTCAGTGGTGACATTGGTCTGACTGGCCACTACCTTGCCGGAGATGTCCTGCAGACGACCGGCGGCCTCTTCACTGATCCTGGCGAAGCTTTCCTGGGTCGCCACCAGTTGCTGCTCCATCAGCGAAATCTGCTGGAAGCTCCACCAGGCAAGACCGATGAAGGCAAAGAACAACGCCCCCACCAATGCCCACAATGGACCGGTACTGGGCCCCTTGGCCTTGGCCACCGGAGCGCTGCGCGAATGCACGGTGGTGCGCTCACGGGCAGCGCTGGTGGTAGGAAAGACATCGTCATCGAGGGGATCGGCGCGCAGACTTGGAACGTCATCGAAGTCATCGTGTGCATCGTTACGCATGGGGCAACCTTTGTGAACCGCGGTGATGGCTGAATGCGGCGAGTATAAACCGCTAATTCACCCGGCCAATGGACCGGCCCGGGCAAACCGGGTTCAGTCTTTGATTTCAGCTTATGTCCTGAGCCTTCCACCAACTGCAGAACTCATCCAGAGCGGCCCACAAGCTGACCTTGGGCTCATAGCCGAGGTAATGCCGGGCCCGGCTGATATCCAGGGTGAAGTTCTTGTTCATGACCTGCATCCCCAGGCGCGACAAGGTCGGTTCAGGACGGCCGGGCCAGAGCTTGCAGAACCCCTCGTTGAGCGCCGCCACGCTATAGGCCAGGCCAAAAGAGCGATAGCGGGTGACTTGCGGCACCTGCATCTGGCGCATCACGTAGTTGACTACGTCCCACAGCGGCACCGGCGCGCCGTTGCTGATGTTGTAGACCTTGCCCAGGGCCGAACCACTGGCGTGCAGGCTGCTGAACAGGGCCTCGTTGAGGTTGTGCACACTGGTGAAGTCGACCTTGTTCAGGCCGTTGCCGACGATGGCCAGGCGACCTTTGCGCTGCATCTTCAACAGCCGCGGGAAGATGCTCATGTCGCCGGCACCGGTGACAAAACGCGGCCGCAACGCAATGACCTCCAGCCCGAACTCCTGGGCACCGAAAACCTTCTGCTCGGCCAGGTACTTGGTGGCTGCGTAGGGGTGCTTGAAACGCTTGGGCACTTGCTCTTCGGTCAGCCCCAGGTGATCTCGGCCATCGAAATAGATCGACGGCGAGGACAGGTGCACCAGGCGCTGGACCCGTTGCTTGAGGCAGGCTTCGACCACATTCTCAGTGACCAGCACGTTGCCCTGATGGAAATCCTGATAACGCCCCCACAAGCCCACCGCACCGGCGCAGTGCACCACGGTATCGACATCGCGACAGAGTTCGCGCACCAGGCCGGCATCGTTCAAATCGCCCTGGACGAACTCGGCGCCACGGCGCACCAGATGATCCACCGCTTCGGCGCGACGGCCGTTGACCCGGACCTCCAGGCCCTGCTCAAGGGCAAAACGAGCAAAGCGCCCGCCGATGAAGCCGCTTGCGCCGGTAACCAGAATTTTCATGAATATTCCTAAACAAAGCAGTGACGAGCTACGAACTACAAGCCGCGCATTGAAAGTCGAAGCGCAAGCTGTGCACTCGCAGCTTGTCGCTTGACGCTTATGGCTGCTCCCAAGGCACCAGCCATTGTGCAGATAAACGTGCCAGGTGCTCGGTCAACAAGCCCAGCAATTGTCCGCCGTTGCGCCAATGATGCCAGTACAGCGGCACATCGATGGGTTTATCCGGCAAAAGCTCCACCAGCAAGCCTCGCTGCAGTTGCTCGCGAACCTGCAGTTCGGGCACCAGTCCCCAACCCAGGCCGGCTTCGGCAAGACGGATGAAGCCCTCGGAAGACGGGCATAAATGATGTTCGAAACCGCCATCGACCCCCAGGGACGCCAAATAGCGATGCTGCAGGAAATCGTCGGGGCCGAACACCAACGCCGGGGTCCGAGCCAACTGCTCGGCGCGCACGCCCTGGGGAAAATGCCGGGCGATGAACGCCGGGCTGGCCAGGGCGCGGTAACGCATGGCACCCAGCAGCAGACTGCGGGCCCCGGCCACCGGGCGCTCACTGGCGCAGACACACGCTGCCACTTCGCCGGCGCGCATGCGCTTGAGGCCCACCGTCTGGTCCTCCACCACCAGGTCCAGAAGCAAGTGATGTTCGGCGCAAAAGTCAGCCACCGCTTCGGCCCACCAGGTGGCCAGGCTGTCGGCGTTGAGGGCGATGCGCAGGCGTTCCGGCAAGCCTTCTTCGTCCAGGGCCGGCACCAGGCTTTGCAGGTCCCGCTCTAGAAGGCGTACCTGCTGCACATGGTTGAGCAGGCGGCGCCCGATTTCCGTGGGCGAAGGTGGCGTCACCCGCACCAGCACCGGCTGCCCGACCCGGGCCTCCAGTAGCTTGATGCGCTGGGAAATTGCCGACTGCGACAATCCCAGCACCTGGGCCGCCCGTTCGAATCCTGCCTGTTCGATCACCGCGGCCAGGGCAGAGAGCAACTTGTAGTCGAACATCAGTTTTCCTAATGAGTGATCAGCACTATTGGTTTTTCTTATACCGCCTGGAGCGAGAAAATAGCCAGCGTAAAGCCTCTGTAATGCTTCTTCGCTCAAGGATTTTGTTCATGGCTGGTGAAACCTCCCTCGCTACCCTGCTACGCAGCATGAGCCCACAGCTCAACGACGGCGAGTACGTGTTTTGTTCTCTCACTGACCCCAGCCTGCTGCAGGACTGCGAAGTGCTGGGCAGCTTTCGCGAACGCGAGGGACTGACGGTTATCCTCCCGCGCAAACAGGCCGAGCGCCTGGGCCTGGCCTTCGATTACGTGGCGGCCTGGATCACCCTCAACGTGCATTCGGCCCTTGAAGCCGTGGGCCTGACAGCGGCCTTCGCTGGCGCCCTGGGCCAGGCTGGGATCAGTTGCAACGTGATCGCCGGCTACTACCACGATCACCTGTTTGTCGGTCAGGCGGATGCCCGGCGAGCCATGCAGGTTCTGCAAAAACTGGCCGCCGGCGAGGAGCAGTAATCATGTGGCAAAGCTATGTAAACGGTCTCTTGGTGGCCGCCGGCCTGATCATGGCCATCGGCACGCAAAACGCCTTCGTCCTGGCTCAGAGCCTGCGCCGTGAACACCACTTGCCGGTGGCGGCACTGTGCGTGACCTGCGATGCCCTGTTGGTGGCCGCCGGGGTGTTCGGCCTGGCCACCGTCCTGACCCAGAGCCCGATGCTGCTGGCCGTGGCGCGCTGGGGCGGCGCGGCGTTCCTGATCTGGTACGGCGCCCAGGCCCTGCGCCGGGCCTGCTCGAAACAAAGCCTGCAACAGGGCGAAGGCCAGACCGTGCGTTCGCTGCGGGCTGTCATGCTCAGTGCCCTGGCGGTCACCCTGCTCAACCCCCACGTCTACCTGGATACGGTGTTGCTGATCGGTTCACTGGGGGCGCAACAAACCGAGCCCGGCGCTTACGTGGTGGGGGCCGCCAGCGCCTCGTTGCTGTGGTTCTTCACCCTGGCCCTGGGCGCCGCCTGGCTGGCTCCGTGGCTGGCTCGCCCCAGTACCTGGAGGATTCTCGACCTGCTGGTGGCGGTGATGATGTTCAGCGTGGCGTTCCAGCTGATCAGCGCTGCGTGACTTATTCCAAAAGGCTCTGGAACCTCTATCCCACACAGTTGTTGCGTGGTTAAGCCGCACCCCCGGTGCTATGATCCGAACCCTGCGCCGCAAAGAGTACAAACTCCCCGGCGCTTGTCTGGCCGCCCGTGATCGGCCTTGCGCTCACCGCAACTGACCTGATTAGGAGAATCATCATGGCTTTCGAATTGCCGCCGCTGCCCTATGCACACGACGCCCTGCAGCCGCACATTTCCAAGGAAACCCTGGAATACCACCACGACAAGCACCACAACACCTATGTCGTGAACCTGAACAACCTGGTGCCAGGCACCGAGTTCGAAGGCAAGACTCTGGAAGAGATCGTCAAAACCTCTTCGGGCGGCATCTTCAACAACGCAGCCCAGGTCTGGAACCACACTTTCTACTGGAACTGCCTGGCGCCAAACGCCGGCGGCCAACCTACTGGCGCTCTGGCCGAGGCCATCAACGCAGCCTTCGGTTCGTTCGACAAGTTCAAAGAAGAATTCACCAAGACTTCCGTTGGCACCTTCGGTTCCGGCTGGGGCTGGCTGGTGAAGAAGGCTGACGGTTCCCTGGCCCTGGCCAGCACCATCGGCGCCGGCAACCCGCTGACCAGCGGCGACACCCCGCTGCTGACCTGCGACGTCTGGGAACACGCCTACTACATCGACTACCGCAACGTTCGTCCTAAATACGTCGAAGCGTTCTGGAACCTGGTCAACTGGAAATTCGTGGCTGAGCAGTTCGAAGGCAAGAACTTCGTCGCTTAAGTCCGTTTGCAGTGCAAAAAACCCGGCCTGGCCGGGTTTTTTTTGCCTCTGACAAAGCCGGCATCTTGTCCCGCCCAGCCGAGACGCTAAGATTCATCTGATGTAAAAATCAACGCCGCCCCTCAAGTTGCAAGGCGTCGCTACCGACACACTATCCACAGCAAGAGCAATCCTGAATCTGATCACCCGGGCCTGGCCCGCAGACGTCCTGTTCTCGGCCTTAATGTCACTTTGACGGCCAACACGGGATTGCCAATACTCATGGCAACTTGACGCTACGCGCACGGAACAAGGAATAGCCCTTTGAAGCTGGAACTCAAAAACAGCTTGTCGGTGAAGTTGCTCCGGGTTGTGCTGCTGTCGGCACTCATAGTGGGCGTAGTCCTGAGCTGTGCCCAGATCGTCTTCGATGCCTACAAGACTCGGCAGGCGGTAGCTAACGACGCCCAGCGCATTCTCGACATGTTTCGCGACCCATCGACACAGGCGGTCTACAGCCTGGACCGGGAAATGGGCATGCAAGTCATTGAAGGCCTGTTCCAGGATGATGCGGTGCGCATGGCCTCCATTGGCCACCCCAATGAAACCATGCTCGCGGAAAAATCCCGCGAGCTGCAGCATTCTTCCAGTCGCTGGCTCACTGATCTGATTCTTGGCCAGGAACGCACCTTCACCACCCAGTTGGTGGGCCGCGGCCCCTACAGCGAGTATTACGGCGACCTGAGCATCACCCTCGACACCGCTACCTACGGCCAGGGCTTCATCATCAGCTCGGTGATCATCTTCATCTCCGGCGTCCTGCGCGCCCTGGCCATGGGCCTGGTGCTGTACCTGGTCTATCACTGGTTACTGACCAAACCGCTGTCGCGAATCATCGAGCACCTGACTACCATCAATCCCGACCGCCCCAGCGAACACCAGTTGCCACTGCTCAAGGGGCACGAAAAAAACGAACTGGGAATCTGGATCATCACCGCCAACCAGTTGCTGGCCTCCATCGAGCGCAACACCCACTTGCGCCACGAAGCGGAAAACAGCCTGCTGCGCATGGCCCAGTACGACTTCCTGACCGGCCTGCCGAACCGTCAGCAACTGCAGCAGCAACTGGACAAGATCCTGGTGGACGCCGGACGCCTGCAACGCCGGGTGGCAGTACTGTGTGTCGGCCTGGATGACTTCAAGGGCATCAACGAACAGTTCAGCTACCAGACCGGCGACCAACTGCTGCTGGCCCTGGCCGATCGCCTGCGCGGCCACAGTGGCCGCCTCGGAGCCCTGGCTCGCCTGGGTGGCGATCAGTTCGCCCTGGTCCAGGCCGATATCGAACAACCCTATGAAGCCGCAGAACTGGCACAAAGCATCCTCGACGACCTGGAGGCCACCTTCGCCCTCGATCATCAGGAAATCCGCCTGCGCGCCACCATTGGCATCACCCTGTTCCCGGAAGACGGCGACAGCACGGAAAAACTCCTGCAAAAAGCCGAACAGACCATGACCCTGGCCAAGAGCCGGTCACGCAATCGCTATCAGTTCTATATCGCCAGCGTCGACAGCGAAATGCGCCGCCGCCGGGAGTTGGAGAAGGACCTGCGTGAAGGCCTGACCCGGGAGCAGTTCTTCCTCGTCTATCAGCCACAGATCAGCTATCGCGACCACCGGGTGGTGGGCGTCGAGGCGCTGATTCGCTGGCAACACCCGGAACACGGCCTGGTGCCGCCGGACCTGTTCATTCCCCTGGCGGAGCAGAACGGCACCATCATCGCCATCGGCGAATGGGTCCTGGATCAGGCCTGCCGCCAACTGCGCGAATGGCACGACATGGGCTTCAGCGACCTGCGTATGGCGGTCAACCTATCCACGGTGCAACTGCACCACGCCGAACTGCCACGGGTGGTCAACAACCTGCTGCAGATCTACCGCCTGCCACCGCGCAGCCTGGAACTGGAAGTCACCGAAACCGGCCTGATGGAAGACATCAGCACCGCCGCCCAGCACCTGCTGAGCCTGCGACGCTCCGGAGCGCTGATCGCCATCGACGATTTCGGCACCGGCTATTCGTCCCTGAGCTACCTGAAAAGCCTGCCCCTGGACAAGATCAAGATCGACAAGAGCTTCGTCCAGGATCTGCTGGATGACGACGACGATGCGACCATCGTGCGCGCCATCATCCAGCTGGGTAAAAGCCTGGGCATGCAGGTGATCGCCGAAGGCGTGGAAACGGCCGAACAGGAGGCTTACATCATCTCCGAAGGCTGTCATGAAGGTCAGGGCTATCACTACAGCAAACCCCTGCCGGCGCGGGAGTTGAGCGCCTACCTGAAACAGGCGCAGCGCAGCAACGCGGTGATCCTATGACCTAAACAGAGCACTGGCCGGCTTGACCTGGCGCAGTCCCCTTCTGAATAAGAAATATTTACAAGCGCGACTCTTTACACATAATGCAAATCTTTCGCATTATGTTGCAGTTTTGCGCGCCCCCCAGCGCCGTCCACTCCCCCTCTCGAAGCAGGATGTTCGCCATGATTCGTATGCCTCTGGCTACCGCCAGTCTGTTGGCCATCGCTATTTCCCTCGCCGGCTGCGGCGAAGGCAAAGACGACAAGGCTGCCGCTCAAGCGCCGACCCCGGCCGCCAGCACTGCCACCCCAGCCACTGACGCTGCCGGCAAGGTCGACGAAGCCGCAGCCAAGGCTGTAGTCGCGCATTACGCCGACATGGTATTCGCCGTTTACAGCGACTCCGAATCCACCGCGAAAACCCTGCAAACCGCCATCGATGCCTTCCTCGCCAAGCCCAACGACGACACCCTGAAAGCCGCCAAGGCTGCCTGGGTTGCCGCTCGCGTGCCTTATCTGCAGAGCGAAGTGTTCCGCTTCGGCAACACCATCATCGATGACTGGGAAGGTCAGGTGAACGCCTGGCCACTGGACGAAGGCCTGATCGACTACGTCGACAAGAGCTACGAGCACGCACTGGGCAACCCGGGCGCCACCGCCAACATCATCGCCAACACCCAGATCCAGGTCGGCGAAGACAAGGTCGACGTGAAAGACATCACCCCGGAAACCCTCGCCAGCCTGAACGAGCTGGGCGGTGCCGAGGCCAACGTCGCCACCGGCTACCACGCCATCGAATTCCTGCTCTGGGGCCAGGACCTGAACGGCACCGGCCCTGGCGCCGGCGCCCGCCCTGCTTCCGACTACCTGGAAGGTGCCGGTGCCACCGGCGGCCACAACGAGCGTCGTCGCGCCTACCTGAAGGCCGTGACCCAACTGCTGGTCAACGACCTGGAAGAAATGGTCGGCAACTGGAAGCCGGATGTGGCCGACAACTACCGCGCCACCCTGGAAGCCGAACCGGCCGAGACCGGCCTGCGCAAGATGCTGTTCGGCATGGGCAGCCTGTCCCTGGGCGAACTGGCGGGCGAGCGGATGAAGGTATCCCTGGAAGCCAACTCCCCTGAAGATGAGCAGGATTGCTTCAGCGACAACACCCACAACTCGCACTTCTACGATGCCAAGGGCATCCGCAACGTCTATCTGGGCGAGTACACCCGTGTCGACGGCAGCAAGATGACCGGCGCCAGTCTGTCGTCCCTGGTGGCCAAGGCCGACCCGGCAGCCGACGCCGCCCTAAAAGCCGACCTGGCCGCCACCGAAGCCAAGATCCAGGTCATGGTCGACCACGCCAACAAGGGTGAGCACTACGACCAACTGATCGCGGCGGGCAACGAGTCCGGCAACCAGATCGTGCGCGACGCCATCGCCGCCCTGGTCAAGCAGACCGGTTCGATCGAACAGGCTGCGGGCAAACTGGGCATCAGCGACCTGAACCCGGACAACGCCGATCACGAGTTCTGATCAGCGCGGCTTCAGCCAAAAGGCGACCTGCGGGTCGCCTTTTTTGTGCCCGTGGCGCTCCGTTTCAGGCGCCTGGACGCTTCCCGGCAAGCTTGTCCTGGGTCAAACCAAACGATAATTCCTCTTATTCAATCCAGGCGGCCCTGTTAGACTTTGCGCCCTTGTTTTGCTCGTCTTGCAGGATGTCCGATGCCCCCGTCGCTGCTTCGCTGGTCCGCTCTACTCATGGCCTTGAGCCTGAGTGCCTGCGATGACGCTCCGCGCTTTACCCAGGCCGAACCGGGGGAAGCCCGGGCCGGCGGCGCGACCACGGTCAACAAGGCCGATCGCAATGCATTCTCCCTGCCATCGGCCAACCTGCCACCGACCCGACGCCTGGACTTCAGCGTCGGCAACAGTTTTTTCCGCAGCCCCTGGGTGATCGCCCCTTCCACCACCACCGCCCGTGACGGCCTCGGCCCGCTGTTCAACACCAATGCCTGCCAGAACTGCCACGTCAAGGACGGCCGCGGCCATCCGCCCGCGCCGGATGCGCTGAACGCGGTGTCGATGCTGGTGCGCCTGTCGATTCCGGATACCCCGGCCTACGCCAAGGTCATTGAGCAGGTCGGCGTGGTGCCGGAACCGGTGTATGGCGGCCAGTTGCAAGACATGGCGATTCCCGGAGTCGCCCCCGAAGGCCGGGTACGGGTCGAATACGATCCGCTGCCCGTACGGTTCAAGGACGGCACCCAGGTGGAGTTGCGCAAACCCAGGCTGCAGATCACTGACCTGGGCTACGGCCCAATGCACCCCGAGACGCAGTTCTCCGCCCGAGTGGCGCCGCCGATGATCGGCCTGGGGTTGCTGGAGGCCATTCCCGAAGCGGCAATCCTGGCCAACGCTGGGCCCGCTGCCGGCAATAAGGCCATTGCCGGACGACCCAACTGGGTCTGGGATGACGCCCAGCAAAAGACCGTACTCGGGCGTTTTGGCTGGAAAGCCGGCCAACCCAACCTCAATCAACAAAATGTTCACGCGTTCTCTGGTGATATGGGCCTGACCACCCGCCTGAGGCCCTTCGATGACTGCACCGACGCGCAAACCGCCTGCAAGCAGGCCCCCAACGGCAATGGTCCGGACGGTGAGCCGGAGGTCAGCGACAACATCCTACGCCTGGTGCTGTTCTACACTCGCAACCTGGCGGTACCGGCGCGCCGCGATGTCGATTCGCCCCAGGTCCTGGCCGGCAAGAACCTGTTCTTCCAGGCCGGCTGCCAGTCTTGCCACACCCCAAGTTTCACCACTGCGGCCAACGCCGCCGAACCCGAATTGGCCAATCAGGTGATACGCCCCTACAGCGACCTGCTGCTGCACGACATGGGGGAGGGCCTGGCGGACCACCGCACTGAGTTCAAGGCCAGTGGCCGCGACTGGCGCACTGCGCCCCTGTGGGGCATCGGCCTGACGGAAACCGTCAGTGGCCACACCCAGTTCCTGCATGACGGCCGCGCCCGCAACCTGATGGAGGCGGTGCTGTGGCATGGCGGCGAAGCCGAGGGCGCAAAGCAACAGGTTCTCGCCTTCAATGCCGAGCAGCGTGCCGCGCTGCTGGCCTTTTTGAATTCGCTATAAACATTCGTCTTATCTGCTTTCTCCACAATAAAGGGAGCCCGAACATGTTCCGCCCCAAACTGCTGTTCACCAGCCTTGCCGCACTCGCCCTGGGCGCCTGCTCGCCCCAGGACCCACAAGCCGTGACCTCGGCCGCTATCGCCAAGCAGGTGATCCTACCGACCTACAGCCGTTGGGTCGACGCTGACCGCCAGCTGGCCATCAGCGCCCTGGCCTTCTGCGAAGGCAAGGAAAGCCTGGACACCGCCCGTGCCGACTTCCTCCACGCACAAAAGGCCTGGGCCGAGCTACAACCGCTGCTGATCGGCCCGCTGGCCGAGGGCAACCGCGCCTGGCAAGTGCAGTTCTGGCCGGACAAGAAAAACCTGGTGGGCCGCCAGGTCGAACAACTGGTCAGCGCCAATGCGCAGATCGATGCCGCGGCCCTGGCCAAGTCCAGTGTGGTGGTGCAAGGCCTGTCGGCCTACGAGTACATCCTGTTCGACAGCAAGATCGACATGGCCGACAGCGCACAGAAAGCTCGCTACTGCCCACTGTTGACCGCCATCGGTGAACGTCAGAAACAACTGGCGGAAGAAATCCTGGCGGGCTGGAATACCAACGACGGCATGCTCGCGCAGATGAGCAAGTTCCCCAACCAGCGCTACGCCGACTCCCATGAAGCCATCGCTGATTTGCTGCGGGTCCAGGTCACTGCCCTGGATACCCTGAAGAAGAAGCTCGGCACGCCGATGGGCCGCCAGACCAAGGGCATTCCCCAGCCGTTCCAGGCCGACGCCTGGCGCAGCCAGTCGTCCCTGCAAGGCCTTGAGGCCAGCCTCAGCGCTGCTCAGACGGTCTGGGCCGGAGTCGACAACAAGGGCCTGCGCGGCCTGTTGCCAGCCGATCAGAAGCCCCTGGCCGACAAGATCGACGCTGCATACGCCGCCTCGCTGAAACTCTTCGCCAGCACCCAGCGCTCGCTGACCGAAATGCTCGGTGACGACGCCGGGCGCCAGCAGCTAAATGATCTGTACGACAGCCTCAACGTGGTCCACCGCCTGCACGAAGGCGAACTGGCCAAGGCGCTGGGTATCCAACTGGGCTTCAACGCCAACGACGGTGACTGATGATGCTGCGACGTCAGGCTTTGGTTCTGGGCAGCCTGCTGCTCAGTGCGGTGACCTTGGGCGGCTGGACGCTGTTCAAGCAAAAGGGCAAACAGCCCTTGCTGCTTTCGGCCAGGGACGATGGTGACGGCAAGCATTACGCCGTCGGTTATCAGCTGGACGGTAAACAGGTGTTTGCCACCCAGGTCGGCCAGCGTTGCCATGACATCATCAATCACCCGCAGTTGCCGATCGCCCTGTTCGTGGCCCGGCGCCCGGGCACCGAGAGTTACCTGATCGACCTGCGCAACGGCGCGCTGCTGCAGACCGTGACCTCGCAACCTGACCGGCACTTCTACGGTCACGCGGTGATCCACAAGGATGGCCAGTGGTTGTACGCCACCGAGAACGACACCCGGGACCCCGGCCGCGGCCTGCTCGGGGTGTATCGCTTCGAAGGCGAGCGTCTGGTGCACAGCGCTGAGCTGTCCACCCACGGTATCGGCCCGCACCAGGTGTCGTGGATGCCCGACGGTGAAACCCTGGTGGTAGCCAATGGCGGCATCCGCACTGAAGCCGAGAGCCGGGTGGAGATGAACCTCGATGCCATGGAGCCCAGCCTGGTGCTGATGCAGCGCGACGGCACCCTGTTGAGCAAGGAAACCCTGGCCCAGCAGATGAACAGCGTGCGCCACATGGGCATCGCCAGCGACGGCACCATCGTCACCGGCCAGCAGTTCATGGGCGCCGCCCATGAGCCCTCGGAACTCCTGGCAATCAAGCGTCCGGGCCAGCCCTTCGCGGCCTTCCCGGTGCCCGAACAGCAGCTGCAAGCCATGGGGCACTACACCGCCAGCGTCGCGGTGCACAGCGACCTGCGCCTGGTGGCCCTGACCGCCCCCCGGGGCAACCGCTTCTTCATCTGGGACCTGGACAGCGGCGCAGTGCGGGTCGATGCGCCCTTGCCAGACTGTGCCGGCGTCGGCGCCGTGGCCGACGGTTTCGTGGTGACGTCGGGACAAGGCCGTTGCCGCTTCTACGACTGTCGTCAGACACAGATTGTGGCAAAGCCGCTGGATCTGCCCGCAGGGCTCTGGGACAACCATCTGCATCTGATCTGAAAAAACCTCCCCGGCCTTGGCGCCGGGAGCTTCGCTGAACGACAGGACGCTCATCTGGAACCCGCACGCGACTCGGAGTAATGTCTACCGGGCTTGTTTACCGGGCTTTCCAAGGAAGCGGAATATGCTGCGTCGCCGCATGCTGATCATGCTAGGTGTGGTCCTGTTGGTCGTGCTGTTGCTGGCCGGCTACAAGGCGTTTTCGATCTACAAGATGGTCCAGGTCTACTCGGCCCCCAAGCCGCCCATCAGCGTGGCGGTGATTACCGCCGACGAGCGCCCCTGGCAAAGCCGGCTGCCCAGTGTCGGCAGCCTCAAGGCCCTGCAAGGGGTCAACCTCAGCCTGGAAGTCGCCGGTACGGTCAAGGACCTGCAGTTCGAATCCGGGCAGCAGGTCAAGGCCGGCCAGCCGTTGCTGACCCTGGACAGCGCGGTGGAAAGCGCCCTGCTGGAAACCGCCCAGGCCGACCTCGGCCTGGCCCAGCTGGATTTCGGACGCGGCAGCCAACTGGTGGGCAGCCAGGCGATTTCCAAGGGCGAGTACGACCGACTCTCGGCACAGCTGCAAAAAAACAAGGCCACGGTCAACCAGCTCAAGGCCGCCCTGGCCAAGAAACGCATTCTCGCCCCCTTTGCCGGCACGATCGGCATCCGCCAGGTGGATATCGGCGACTTCCTGGCCAGCGGCACAGTGATCGCCACCCTGCAGGACCTGAGCAGCCTGTACGTGGACTTCTACATCCCGGAACAATCGGTGCCCAAGATCCGCCTGGGCCAGACCGTGGAACTCAGCGTTGCGGCGTTCCCCGGAGAGTCGTTCCCCGGCAGCATCAGCGCCATCAACCCCAAGGTCGAGAACAGCACCCGCAACGTGCTGGTACGCGCCACCCTGGCAAACCCCGGAGGCCGCTTGCTGCCAGGCATGTTCGCCGACCTGCAAGTATTGCTCCCTGATCCGCAGCTCAAGGTCGTGGTGCCGGAAAGCACCCTCACCTACTCCCTCTACGGCAACTCGGTGTATGTGGTAACGCAAAAGAAAGCCGCCGACGGTAGCCTGGAGAAAGACCCCAAGGGCCAGCCGCTGCTGGTCGCCGAGCGGCGCTTCGTCGACACGGGCGAGCATCGCGGCGGCCTGGTGATGATCAACAAGGGCGTGAAAAAGGGCGAACAGGTGGTCAGTGCCGGTCAGATCAAACTGGATAACGGCGCCGACATCAGCATCACTCCGGACAAGCTGCAACCGGAACAGCCGAACAGCCAGCCCCGCGCCGACTGATCAAGGAATCCCCATGGCCTTTACCGATCCGTTCATTCGCCGCCCGGTGCTCGCGACCGTGGTCAGCCTGCTGATTGTGCTGTTGGGGTTCCAGGCCTGGAGCAAGCTGCCCTTGCGCCAGTACCCGCAGATGGAGAACGCCCTGATCACGGTGACCACCGCCTACCCCGGGGCCAATGCCGAAACCATCCAGGGCTATATCACCCAGCCCATGCAGCAGAGCCTGGCTAGCGCCGAAGGCATCGACTACATGACCTCGGTGAGCCGGCAGAACTTCTCGGTGATCTCGATCTACGCCCGGATCGGCTCCAACAGCGACCGCCTGTTCACCGAACTGCTGGCCAAGGCCAACGAGGTCAAGAACAAGCTGCCCCAGCAAGCCGAAGACCCGGTGTTGAGCAAAGAAGCAGCCGACGCCTCGGTGCTGATGTACATCAGCTTCTCCAGCCCGCAACTGAACAACCCACAGATCACCGACTACCTGTCGCGCGTGATCCAGCCCAAGCTGGCGACCCTGCCGGGCATGGCCGAGGCGGAGATCCTCGGTAATCAGGTGTTCGCCATGCGCCTGTGGCTGGACCCGGTGAAGCTGGCGGCCTATGGCCTGGCGGCCAGCGACGTGAGCAACGCCGTGCGCCAATACAACTTTCTGTCCGCCGCCGGCGAGGTCAAGGGCGAGTACGTCGTCACCAGTATCAATGCCAACACCGAACTGAAATCCGCCGAGGCGTTCGCCGCTATCCCGTTGAAAACCGATGGCGACAGCCGGGTCCTGCTCAGGGATGTGGCGCGGGTGGAAATGGGTGCGGAAAACTACAACGCAATCAGTTCCTTCGGCGGCGTCCCCTCGGTCTACATCGGCATCAAGGCCACCCCCGGAGCCAACCCTCTGGACGTGATCAAGGAGGTGCGCAAGCTGCTCCCGGAACTGGAAGCGCAATTGCCTCCGACCCTCAAATTAGACATTGCCTACGACGCCACGCTGTTTATCCAGGCCTCCATCGACGAGGTGCTCAAGACCCTGTTCGAGGCAGTATTGATCGTGATTGTGGTGGTGTTCCTGTTTCTTGGCGCCTTGCGTTCGGTGGTGATCCCGGTAGTGACTATTCCACTGTCGATGATCGGCGTGATGTTCTTCATGCAGTTGATGGGCTACTCGATCAACCTGCTGACCTTACTGGCCATGGTCCTGGCCATCGGCCTGGTGGTGGACGACGCCATCGTGGTGGTGGAGAACATCCATCGGCACATCGAAGAGGGCAAGTCCCCCCTGGACGCGGCCATCGAAGGAGCGCGGGAAATCGCCATGCCGGTGGTATCGATGACCATCACCCTGGCGGCGGTTTACGCCCCCATTGGTTTTCTCCAGGGACTCACCGGGGCCCTGTTCAAGGAGTTCGCCCTGACGCTGGCCGGGGCCGTGGTGATTTCCGGGATCGTCGCCCTGACCCTGTCACCGATGATGTGTGCACTGTTGCTGCGCCGCGAGGAAAACCCCAGCGGCCTGTCCCATCGCCTGGACCGGATTTTCGACAGCCTGAAGCAGCGCTACCAGCGCCTGCTCCACGGCACCCTTGATACCCGCCCCGTCGTACTGGTATTCGCTCTGATCGTGCTGTGCCTGATTCCCCTGCTGCTCAAGTTCACCAAGGCGGAGCTGGCTCCGGACGAAGACCAGGGCATCATTTTCATGCTGGCCACGGCGCCGCAACCGGCCAACCTGGAGTACCTCAATGCCTACACCGATGAGTTCCTGGCGATCTTCAAGGAGTTCCCCGAGTACTACTCCTCATTCCAGATCAACGGTTTCAACGGAGTGCAGTCAGGCATCGGCGGCTTCCTGCTCAAGCCCTGGGACCAGCGCCAACAGACCCAGATGCAAATCCTGCCTCAGGTCCAGGAGAAACTGGCAGGCATTGCCGGCCTGCAAGTCTTCGGTTTCAACCTGCCAGCCTTGCCCGGTTCCGGCGAGGGCCTGCCCTTTGCCTTCGTGATCAACACCCCCAACGATTACGAGTCCCTGTTGGAGGTGGCCAACCGGGTAAAGAAACGCGCCATGGAGTCGGGGAAATTCGCCTTTGTCGACATTGACTTGGCCTTCGACAAGCCCGAGGTAGTGGTCGACATCGATCGGGCCAAGGCGGCGCAGATGGGCGTTACCATGCAGGACCTGGGGGGTACGCTGGCGACCTTGCTCGGCGAGGCGGAAATCAACCGTTTCACCATCGACGGACGCAGCTATAAAGTGATCGCCCAAGTGGAGCGCGCCTATCGGGACAACCCTGACTGGCTGAACAACTACTACGTGAAGAACAGCAAGGGTGAGGCCTTGCCGCTGTCGACCCTGATCAAAGTCAGCGACCGCGCCCGCCCTCGGCAGTTGAACCAGTTCCAGCAACTCAATGCCGCGACCATTTCCGGTGTGCCCGTGGTCAGCATGGGCGAAGCCATCGACACCATGCGCCAGATCGCCACGCAGGAGGCCCCCGCCGGCTATGCGTTCGACTATGCCAGCGCCGCCCGCCAGTACGTCCAGGAAGGCAGCGCGCTCTGGGTCACCTTTGGCCTGGCCCTGGCGATCATTTTCCTGGTACTGGCGGCGCAGTTCGAAAGCTTCCGCGACCCGGTGGTGATTCTGGTGACCGTGCCACTGTCGATCTGCGGCGCCCTGATCCCGCTGTTTCTCGGCTGGTCGAGCATGAACATCTACACCCAGGTCGGCTTGGTGACGCTGATCGGCCTGATCAGCAAGCATGGGATCCTGATCGTCGAATTCGCCAACCAACTGCGCCGGGACCAGGGACTCAGCGCCCGACAGGCGGTGGAGCAAGCCGCGTCCATTCGCCTGCGCCCAGTGCTGATGACCACAGCGGCGATGGTATTCGGCATGGTGCCACTGATCCTGGCCAGCGGTGCCGGAGCAGTCAGCCGCTTCGATATCGGCACGGTGATTGCCACAGGCATGTCCATCGGCACCCTGTTCACCCTCTTCGTCCTGCCCTGCATCTACACCCTGCTAGCCAAGCCGGACGCCTGAGCCGGGGACAAACAAAAGGCCTCGCAATGCGAGGCCTTCAGGTGGCAGTTTCAGGTCTTCAACTCTGGGGCTTCAACGCCTGGCTCATGCCGAACATGAACAGCAGCAGTTCATGATCCGGCTTGACCGCCACCGAGCTCTTGGCCCCCCGTGGCAATGGGCAATGTTCACCCTGAGCGGCGCTGAGAACCTGCGTTCGCGGCTGCTCCCAGACAACCATCGCCAAGGAAGCAACTGCCAAGGCTCCTGCCAGGAACAAACCTCGTGCAATTTCTAGCTTCATAGCTATAAACCTTTGATGGGGCTGCCAAACACCGTTCTATAAAGGTAGTAGAGCTTTTGCCAGTCGGTGTCATTCCACGACGAATGGCGGCGCAGTTGCTTAAGGTCGTGGGCCGCCGCCCGGCGGCTGCTCAGGCGCTGGCGGCACTTCTCGAAATCCAGCAATGCAATCCTCACCTGGGCCTGCTCGCCCTCGCCATCTACTCGCACGAAAACATGTTTGGAATACAGGCAGCCATGCTGCCAACGGCCCTTGTGCATGCGCGCCAGGGTCTGCGCCAGTGTCTGCAACACTCGTTCGTGCAACGCTTCGCCGTGGCGTTCACGCTCACCTGCGGCATACCAGTTGTCGATTTCCACGAAGCCGTCGAGCGCAGCGGTCACCAGTAGGGCCTGCCACTGGTGCTCGGGGCCGCGCCGGGCGCCGCAGAACACCAGTTCCGGCACCTCTATATCCAGCGAACGCAAGCTTTGCAGGGCATCGCGCTCACGCAGGACAGTCGGACGGCCAAAAGGATGCAGAAAACTGCGATGAATATGCCCGATCTGCCGCTTGGCATAGAGCAAACGACCGCCGCTGATCAGGCGCTGCACGCCGCTCTCACCGCCTCGACGCTTATTGGGTTGCTCGACCCATTCACCTTGTTGGTCCCAGAAGTATTCGAAGCAATCTGTGGGCACGGCATCCATTTCCGAAGCACATTCAACAGCCATCCTCTTACCTCTTGCGTAATACGTAGACTCGCCACATGGCGTAGAGCGGAAAGAAGTCCAGATGCTCCTGGACACGAAAACCGGCTTGCCTGAACTCTTCTTCGACCGTAGCCGCCGGTAACACGAAACGATTCTGGTAACCCTCCTGCCCACCTTCGGACAGCCGCTTGCGCTCCATACGCTTGCGCTTCCAGGCCTTGAAATTGCCATCGACCCATAGCGAGACAATCACGCTGTCACGGGTAACCCGCTGAAACTCCCGTAGCAGCGCCATCCGATGCTCGACCTCGCCGATGTGGTGCAGCAACCGCATGGAAAAAATGCAGTCCACAGCGTTGTCCGGTAAATCGATGGCAAACGCAGACGTTTGCAAGGCTCGTACCCGTTTCACCACGTCGGCCGGTTGCGCCACCGTAGCGGTGCTGAGCATAGCCGCTGAATTGTCAGCGCCAACAATGACTCGATTGGCCTTTTCGGTCAGCAGCGGCCAGAAACGGCCCGTGCCACACGGCAGGTCCAGCACCAGGCCCGGCTCTCCCGCCAGGGCCAGCGCAGCGCGAGCCAATTGTTCATCACGCTTGTGGGACAACTGTCGTGCCAGTCCTTGCTGGTGCTTGAGCAGGTATTGCTGCGCATGTTGGGCATCGTACTTGTCGGAAAATTCCAGCTTGATCGGTGTCGCCATCATCAAAGTCTCCTGCAACTGATGGCGCCACCTTAGGCAGCGACGTGTCAGCGACAGGTCATCCCCTTGTGAAAACTTCGTACCGTCCAACGATGAAATATTTCAGAGTTTTACAGGCAGCAGGCAATGGCCTGGGGCCACTTCAGAAGAAAAATCGACAAGCGAGTGGCCCTGCAAAACAGGGCCTGGCAAGAGTATTCAAGCCTTGGAAGGGGGGAGCTGAACGTGAAAACGACAGCCATTGGGGGTCATGGTACTGAGAGTGACGCTCCAGCCCTGGTTCTCGCAGATGCGCTGGACCAGGGACAAGCCCAGCCCCAGGCCCTCACCGCGTTTTTCATCGCCACGGACAAAGGGCTGGAACATCGCCTCGCGTTTTTCCTCGGGAATGCCCACGCCGCTGTCCTCGACGACAAATCCATCCGCCACCAGGCTCAAGCGAATGAATCCCTGTTCGGTGTAGTGCAAGGCATTGCGCAACAGGTTGCCCATCACCGCATGCAGGAAGGTGGCGTTGTAGCGAGTTTCACCCGGTTGCCCCGGCTCGAAGATCAGCTCGATACCCTTGGCTTCGATGAATTCGCGCCACACCCCGATCAGGTCCTTGGCAGCCTGGGTCAACGTCAGTTGCGGCGACATGCTGGCATCTTCTCGCTGGGCCCGGGCCAGCATCAGGAACGTCTGCACCAGCTCACGCATTTCGTCGCAGGCCCGGGCAATACGTTCGACCTGGGATCGTCCACGGGGATCAAGCCCAGGGTTTTCCAGGAGCAGCTCGCAGGACGTGGCCAGAACCATCAGCGGCGTTCGCAGTTCATGGCTGACGTCACTGGTGAACAGGCGCTCACGGCTCAAAGCCTGGCGCAGACGTCCCAGCGTCGCATCGAAGGCGATCGCCAACTCGCCCACCTCATCCGCCGCATAATCCGGCGCCAGGGGCGGGGCCAGGCCCAGCAATTGATCGCGGTGACGGACCTGGCGAGCCAGACGAACCACCGGTGCCATCACCCTACGCGCCAAGACCCAACCCAGGAACACCGCCAGCGCCAGGCTGAGGACAAAGCCCACCAGCACCACCGCGAACAGCACCCGCTCGCGCTCTTCGAAATCACTCTGATCCTGCAGCAGCACATAACGCCGGCCATCCACCACTTCAACCATGGCGTGATAGGACAGCTGCTCGCGAAACACTTCATGGAAGCCTGGGTCCAGATGCCTCAGGTCCTTGGGCAACTCGAAGTCGCCGCGCCCGCCACTGTAGTAGAACAGCTGGTCGGGCTCGGGGCGGTGATTCCAGTCGGCAACGTTATCCATCAGCAACAGGCGTTGCAGATCGCCGCCAAGGCCGGCGGAGATGAGTTTCTCCTCCACCAGATGCACGGTCGCCACGATGCCCATGGCGAAAGCCCCGGCCACCAATGCGCTCATCAAGGCAAAGGCAATGATGATGCGCTGGGCAAGGCTCTGCTTAAACTCCATCACGGCCCTCGGCCAACCGGTAGCCGACACCGTGCACGGTGTGCAGCAACGGCTTGGCGAACGGCTTGTCGATCACCTGGCGCAGTTGGTGGACATGGCTGCGCAGGCTGTCACTGTCCGGACAGTCATCGCCCCACAGGGCCTCTTCGAGGATTTCCCGGCGCAACACATGGGGGCTCTTCTGCATCAACACTGCCAGCAGCTTGAGGCCCACCGGGTTGAGCTTGAGCAGACGCCCTTCGCGGGTGACTTCCAGGGTATCGAGGTCATAGCTGAGGTCACCGACCTGCAGCGCTCGACGACCACCGCCCTGGGTACGGCGCATCACCGCCTCGATCCTCGCGGCCAGTTCGGACAGGGCAAATGGCTTGAGCAGATAGTCGTCGGCCCCGGACTTGAAGCCCTGAAGCCGGTCATCCAACTGGTCGCGGGCCGTGAGCATGATCACTGGGGTATCGCGCCGGGCATCTTCGCGCAGGCGCTTGCACAGGGTGTAGCCGTCGATCCCTGGCAGCATGATGTCGAGCACGATCAGGTCGTAATGCTCGGTGGCAGCCAGGTGCAACCCCGACAGACCATCCTGGGCGCAGTCCACGGTATAGCCCTTGAGTCCCAGGTAATCCGCCAGGTTGGCGAGAATATCGCGGTTGTCTTCGACCAGTAGAATTCGCATCGGCACTCTCTCCGCACACAGTTAGGGCCGTCTTGGCTCGCGCAGCTTAAGGCCAAGTCCGACTCGCCGCCAGCCTTGTCTGACCGCTCCTGGGGCACTTTTCACCCCTTCAATGGCTTAACAAATTTTTCACCGCTGGCTCACAACCTGACTACAGGGGCAAGCCCAGACTGCCGACCGTTTGCCGACAAGAAACAGACCGGAACAGCCACTTCCTGGCTTGCCCGCCGAGCAGAATGAGCCAATGCGTTTCATTGGCCAGAACTCAGTGGATGTTCGCCGCGCCAGCGCTGTTGGGTTGTTGAACCTGAACGACGAATCGAGCGTCCTGGAGCTGTTGCAAGACACCCCACGGCCACTGCGGTCCTGGTGGGCAACCACCAACACCTGGGACTGTTCGACGGCAAGGGCCTGGCCATTCTCAGTCCATGCCAGAGGCGGCACCGACAGGCGCCCCTCAATTTCAGGCACAAAAAAGCCCCGCCGGTTTTCACCGGCGGGGCTTTTTCAATACGGGGGTAAGGCTGGCTTACATCATGCCGCCCATGCCACCCATGCCGCCCATGTCTGGCATGCCGCCAGCTGCCGGCTTGTCTTCCACGATTTCAGCAACAGCGGCTTCGGTGGTCAGGATCAGACCGCCGATGGACGAAGCGGCTTGCAGCGCGGAACGGGTTACCTTGGTTGGATCCAGGATGCCCATTTCGATCATGTCGCCGTATTCGCTGGTGGCAGCGTTGTAACCGAAGTTACCAGCGCCCTGCTTGACCTTGTCCACAACCACGCTTGGCTCGTCACCGGAGTTGGCAACAATCTGACGCAGTGGAGCTTCGATAGCGCGACGCAGAACAGCGATACCCACGTCCTGGTCGGCGTTGTCGCCTTTGAGGTCCTTGATGCCCTGCAGAGCCCGGATCAGGGCTACGCCACCGCCAGGTACCACGCCTTCTTCAACGGCTGCACGGGTCGCGTGCAGGGCGTCTTCAACGCGGGCTTTCTTCTCTTTCATTTCAACTTCGGAGCCAGCGCCAACCTTGATCACTGCAACGCCGCCGGACAGCTTGGCCAGACGCTCTTGCAGTTTTTCACGGTCGTAGTCGGACGAAGTGTCGGCCACTTGTTGACGGATCTGAGTCACACGAGCCTGGATGTCCGCTTCAACGCCAGCACCGTCGATGATGGTGGTGTTTTCTTTGGACAGGATTACGCGCTTGGCGTTACCCAGGTGCTCCAGAGTGGTGCTTTCCAGGCTCAGGCCGATCTCTTCGGAGATGACGGTACCGCCGGTCAGAACGGCGATGTCCTGCAGCATGGCCTTGCGACGGTCGCCGAAGCCCGGTGCCTTGACGGCAGCGACTTTGACGATGCCACGCATGTTGTTCACAACCAGAGTCGCCAGGGCTTCGCCTTCAACGTCTTCAGCCACGATCAGCAGTGGGCGGCCGGCTTTGGCAACGGCTTCCAGCACTGGCAGCATTTCGCGAATGTTGGAGATCTTCTTGTCCACCAGCAGGATCAGCGGGCCGTCGAGTTCGGCGACCATGGTGTCCGGCTTGTTGATGAAGTAAGGGGACAGGTAGCCACGGTCGAACTGCATGCCTTCTACAACCGACAGTTCGTTTTCCAGGCCCGAGCCTTCTTCAACGGTGATCACGCCTTCTTTACCGACTTTTTCCATGGCTTCGGCAATGATGTCGCCGATGGAGTTGTCGGAGTTGGCGGAGATGGTGCCGACCTGAGCGATGGCTTTGGAGTCAGCGCATGGCTTGGACAGACCTTTCAGCTCTTTGACGATGGCGATGGTGGCCTTGTCGATACCGCGTTTCAGGTCCATCGGGTTCATGCCGGCAGCGACGGCTTTCAGGCCTTCGTTGACGATCGACTGAGCCAGAACGGTAGCGGTGGTGGTGCCGTCGCCAGCGTCATCGTTGGCACGGGAGGCAACGTCTTTGACCAGCTGCGCGCCCATGTTTTCGAAGCGATCTTTCAGCTCGATTTCTTTGGCTACGGAAACGCCGTCCTTGGTGATGGTCGGAGCGCCGAAGCTCTTCTCGATGATCACGTTACGGCCTTTCGGGCCCAGGGTCGCTTTTACTGCGTCAGCCAGAACGTTGACACCAGTGAGCATTTTCTTGCGGGCGGAATCGCCGAATTTAACTTCTTTAGCAGCCATGATCGATATTCCTTAAATACTGTGTAGTAGCGGGGAAATACGTGGGAAATCAGCCTTCGATAACGGCGAGAATCTCGTTCTCAGCCATTACCAGCAGATCTTCGCCATCGACTTTCACGGTGTTGCTGCCGGAGTACGGGCCAAACACCACTTTGTCACCCACTTTCACGGCCAGCGCACGTACTTCACCGTTGTCCAGCACACGGCCGGTACCTACAGCGACGATTTCGCCACGGTTAGGTTTTTCAGCAGCCGAACCAGGCAGAACGATGCCGCCAGCAGTTTTCGATTCTTCTTCGCTGCGACGGATGACGACGCGGTCATGCAGAGGACGAAGCTTCATTGTCGATCTCTCCTAATTGTGGTTTTCAACGGCCGGTGTCGATACCGGCGGGTTAGCAAATCCGGCTTTGCCGGGTGCGGCTCGACGAGCGAGCCGCGGAAGTCTGTCTGGTGTCAGCACCAGAAACCTTGCGGTGACCGTTACATAAGGGCGCATAAGGTTATTACAAGGGCTGGCTGATGAAATTTTTTACATCACCCGGGTTAAAACGAACACGGCACCCGAAGGTGCCGTGTGTTTGAGGCCAGTTATCAAGAATCTCGGTGCTCGAACTCACCTTCAATGACATTGGGCTCACGGCCCAACGGCTGTTGCGGCGCCGGGCCGCCACGGGCCGCACGCATGTCATCGGCGAAGGCACGTTGGCGCAGGGCCTGCTCCTCGGCGCGCTGGCGCATCTTATTGGCCAGCAAGCGACGACTGATCGGCAACAGCATCAGCAGACCGAACACATCACTGATGAAACCCGGCAGGATCAACAGGCCGCCACCCAGGGCCAGCATCAGCCCTTCGAGCATTTGCTGGGCCGGCAGCTCGCCGCGATTGAGACTTTCACGAGCACGCAGTGCCGTGGCCAGACCGGCCACGCGCAACACCAGCACACCGAGCATCGAACCGAGAATGATCAGCAGCAGTGCCGGGAAAAACCCGATGGCCGCGCTGACCTTGACGAAGACGAACAGCTCCAGCACCGGGAACAGTAAAAAGAGCAACAGAAAAGGGCGCATCAAATGGTTTCCTCTGCGGAAGAATGCCTTCCAGTAGACCGTAAATGACGTCGCCAATTCGTGAATTCAAGCACCCGGTGCCGGATTTTTCGGCCATTGATCGGCGTGGGCCAGAAAAACCAGGGCTTCGCGCACTTGTGTCGGCGTGTTGCAAAGGCTTGGAAAGGGCAGCCAGTAAAGAGCCTGGCCAATGCGCAGGTGCATGCCTTCACTGTCGATTCCGGCCAGTTGCGCGGGCTCGCTGTGCGGCAGTCCGGCCAACTCCACATAGTGGGCAATAGCTTTGGCGTGGTCGCTGTTCATATGTTCCACCATGCTCAGCTCAGCCTTGCCGGCGAACGGGTTGGCCAGGGCCACTTGATCCACCCAGTGAATGGCGCCGAAACCGCCGATATAGCGGTGACGCACGGGCTTGAGCACCCAGAAATCGAAGTCATGGGCCTTATGGTAGTTCTGGGATTCCGGGAAATAGCGGTAGTAGCGCTCGGCGGCGGCCTCGATGGCGTCCTGGTCCTCAAGCTTCTCGGCTTCGGCCAGGTAGGTCAGGCGCCCCACTGCTTGCACGTCGTCGGCATCGCGCTCGCCCACCAGCAGCGAACACTTGGAATCCTTCTGCAGATTGTGGGTGTGCTGGGCAATGCGGCTGATAAGAATCAGCGGTCGCCCCTCGGCATCCAGGCAATAAGGCACTACGGACCCAAAGGGAAAACCCGGCATGGCCTTGGAGTGCGTCGACAACACGCCGCGGTATTCCTTGAGCAGCAATTCTCGTGCATTCTTGGCAGCTTCAACGCTCACTTTATGACTCCTTCTTTAGAATCCGTCGAAAACGGACGGGCGCCTGGAGCATTGTTCCAGCTACGCCAACGGGGCAATTCTCTTCTGCAGCCAGGCCAGGTCCGGCAGCCAGCCGAGGTTCCCCCAAAAGGACCACCCCTCAAGACCTGCTAGCGGGACATGCGAATGCAACTCACTGACAAAGTAATCATTATCACCGGCGGTTGCCAAGGTCTGGGCCGCTCCATGGCCGAGTATTTCGCCGCCAAGGGCGCACGGCTGGCCCTGGTGGACCTGAACCAGGAAAAACTCGACCAGGCGGTCGCGGCCTGCAAGGCCCACGGCGTAGAAGCCCGAGCCTATCTGTGCAACGTCGCCAATGAAGAACAGGTCAACCACATGGTGGCCCAGGTCGCCGAGGACTTCGGTGCCATCCACGGCCTGATCAACAATGCCGGGATCCTGCGCGACGGCCTGCTGGTCAAGGTCAAGGACGGCGAGATGACCAAGATGAGCCTGGCCCAGTGGCAGGCAGTGATCGACGTCAACCTGACCGGTGTCTTCCTCTGCACCCGTGAGGTGGCGGCGAAAATGATCGAGCTGAACAACAGCGGCGCGATCATCAACATCTCGTCAATCTCGCGCGCAGGCAATATCGGCCAGACCAACTATTCCGCGGCCAAGGCCGGCGTAGCGGCAGCTACCGTGACCTGGGCCAAGGAACTGGCGCGCTATGGCATCCGCGTGGCCGGCATTGCCCCGGGCTTTATCGAAACCGAGATGACCCTGGGCATGAAGCCTGAGGCCCTGGAGAAGATGACTTCCGGCATTCCGCTCAAGCGCATGGGCAAACCGGAAGAGATCGCCCATTCAGCGGCGTACATCTTCGAGAACGACTACTACACCGGACGCATCCTGGAAATGGACGGCGGCCTGCGAGTCTGATCCTGTCATCGCAACGGTAGGAGCCGGCTTGCCGGCGAAAGCGATCTTGAGGGCGCCTTCGCCGGCAAGCCGGCTCCTACATGACTCACCCGTCTTAGGGTTTCAGTCGTCGCTGATGGTGATGTTGGGCATCGCCGGCGCCGCGGCTTCCTGCAAGACGATGCGCGCGCCGACATGCCGCGCCAGTTCCTGATAGACCATGGCGATCTGGCTTTCAGGCTCGGCGATCACCGTCGGCTTGCCACCATCGGCCTGTTCGCGGATCAGCATCGACAACGGCAACGAAGCCAGCAGTTCAACATCGTATTGACTGGCCAGCTTCTCGCCACCGCCTTCGCCAAACAGATGCTCGGCATGGCCACAGTTCGAGCAGATGTGCACCGCCATGTTCTCCACCACACCCAGCACCGGGATGTTGACCTTACGGAACATCTCGACGCCCTTGCGCGCATCCAGCAACGCCAGGTCCTGCGGCGTGGTGACGATCACGGCACCGGCCACCGGGACTTTCTGCGCCAGGGTCAGTTGGATATCGCCAGTGCCCGGCGGCATGTCGATCACCAGGTAATCGAGATTGCCCCAGTCGGTCTGGGTCACCAGTTGCAGCAAGGCGCCGGAGACCATCGGGCCGCGCCAGACCATCGGCGTGTTGTCGTCGGTGAGGAAAGCCATGGACATGACCTCGACCCCATGGGACTCGATGGGCACGAACCACTTCTGGTCCTTGATCTTCGGCCGGGTGCCTTCGGCAATGCCAAACATGATGCCCTGGCTCGGACCATAGATATCAGCGTCGAGAATCCCCACCTTGGCGCCTTCGCGGGCCAGGGCCAGGGCCAGGTTGGCCGCAGTGGTGGACTTGCCCACGCCGCCCTTGCCGGACGCCACCGCCACCACATTCTTGACGTTGGCCAGGCCCGGGATCTGCGCCTGGGCCTTGTGCGCGGCGATCACGCTGGTGATCTCGACCTTGGCCGAGCTCACACCGTCCAGGCCCTCGATGGCCAGTTGCAGCATCTGCGCCCAGCCGCTCTTGAACAGGCCGGCGGCATAACCCAGTTCCATGCGGACCGTGACCCGGTCGCCCTGGACGTCGATGTCGCGCACGCAGCCGGCGCTGACCGGGTCCTGGTTCAGGTAAGGGTCGGTGTATTGGCGAAGGACGGCTTCCACCGCTGCGCGATTGACGGCGCTCATGGGCAACTCCGATAACAAGACTGGAAAATCAGGCGGCTATCCTACGCCGCCGACTCCTTCGTGGCGAGAAAGCTTGCTGTGCACAATGTGCCCGGAAGGGTGAAAAATCCGCGCTGGCGCTTTATAGTGGCCGACCTCCGTTTCATCAAGTAGCCGAGCCCCATGTCCGAGCCACGCAAGATCCTCGTCACCAGCGCCCTGCCCTATGCCAATGGTTCCATTCACCTTGGCCACATGCTTGAGTACATCCAGACCGACATGTGGGTGCGCTTCCAGAAGCATCGCGGCAACCAATGCATCTATGTTTGCGCCGACGACGCACACGGCTCGGCCATCATGTTGCGCGCGGAAAAGGAAGGCATCACCCCGGAACAACTGATCGCCAACGTCCAGGCCGAACACAGCGCCGACTTTGCCGACTTCCTGGTGGACTTCGACAACTTCCACTCGACCCACGCCGAAGAAAACCGTGAGCTGTCGAGCCAGATCTACCTCAAGCTGCGGGACGCCGGGCACATCGCCACGCGCTCCATCACGCAGTATTTCGACCCGGAAAAGAAAATGTTCCTGGCCGACCGCTTCATCAAGGGCACCTGCCCGAAGTGCGGCACTGAGGACCAGTACGGCGACAACTGCGAAAAATGCGGCGCCACCTATGCCCCGACCGACCTGAAAGATCCAAAGTCGGCGATCTCCGGCGCCACCCCGGTGCTCAAGGATTCCCAGCACTTCTTCTTCAAGCTGCCGGACTTCCAGCAGATGCTGCAAAGCTGGACCCGCAGCGGCACCCTGCAAGACGCCGTGGCCAACAAGATCGCCGAATGGCTGGATGCCGGCCTGCAGCAGTGGGACATCTCCCGCGACGCGCCGTACTTCGGCTTCGAGATCCCGGACGAGCCGGGCAAGTACTTCTACGTGTGGCTGGACGCGCCAATCGGCTACATGGCCAGCTTCAAGAACCTCTGCGCCCGTCGTCCTGAGCTGGATTTCGACGCGTTCTGGGGCAAGGACTCCACCGCCGAGCTGTACCACTTCATCGGCAAGGACATCGTCAACTTCCACGCCCTGTTCTGGCCCGCCATGCTCGAAGGCGCCGGCTACCGCAAGCCGAGCGGCATCAACGTCCACGGCTACCTGACGGTCAATGGCCAGAAGATGTCCAAGTCCCGGGGCACCTTCATCAAGGCCCGCACCTACCTGGAGCACCTGTCGCCGGAATACCTGCGCTACTACTACGCCTCCAAGCTGGGCCGTGGTGTCGACGATCTGGACCTGAACCTCGAAGACTTCGTACAGAAGGTCAACTCCGACCTGGTGGGCAAGGTGGTGAACATCGCCAGCCGTTGCGCCGGTTTCATCCACAAGGGCAATGCCGGGCTGATGGTCGACAGCAATGCCGCTCCCGAGCTGACCGAGGCCTTCCTGGCTGCCGCGCCAAGCATCGCCGACGCCTATGAAGCCCGCGACTTTGCCCGTGCCATGCGCGAAATCATGGCCCTGGCCGACCGCGCCAACGCCTGGATCGCCGACAAGGCCCCATGGTCGCTGAACAAGCAGGAAGGCAAGCAAGCCGAGGTGCAGGCCATCTGCGCCACCGGTATCAACCTGTTCCGCCAGCTGGTGATTTTCCTCAAGCCGGTGCTGCCGCTGCTGGCCGCCGATGCCGAGGCATTCCTCAACGTTGCACCGCTGACCTGGAACGATCACCTGCACCTGCTGGCCAACCATCAACTCAACGAATTCAAGCCGCTGATGACGCGGATCGACCCGGTAAAAGTACAAGCCATGACCGACGCCTCGAAAGAAGACCTGACCGCCAGCCAGACCGACACCGGCGCAGCCGCGCCAGCAGGCAACGGCGAACTGGCCAAGGATCCACTGTCGCCGGAAATCGACTTCGACACCTTCGCCGCCATCGACCTGCGCGTCGCCTTGATCGTCAAGGCCGAAGCCGTGGAAGGTGCAGACAAGCTGCTGCGCCTGACCCTGGATATCGGTGATGAGCAGCGCAACGTGTTCTCCGGAATCAAGAGCGCCTACCCGGATCCGTCCAAGCTCGATGGTCGCCTGACCATGATGATCGCCAACCTCAAGCCGCGAAAAATGAAATTCGGCATCTCCGAGGGCATGGTGATGGCCGCCGGCCCTGGTGGTGAAGAGATCTACCTGCTGAGCCCGGACAGCGGCGCCAAGCCGGGCCAGCGGATCAAGTAAGGCTACAGGCTGGACCCCATCCCCCCGTTGTGCCCGGCGCAACGGGGGGATTTGCATATCTGGCGGCCCTGCGCCCGCGCCGGAGTTTGCCTACTCTTGAGAGACCGCCTGCCCGTACCGGCCCAACCATGACCCACTTCCTCCTCGCCCTTGTCAGCACTGCCCTGATCAACAACTTCGTGTTGCAGTGGCCGCTGGGCGTCGATCCACTGCTGCAGGCCCCAACCGATAGCGCTCGGCAGCGGATTCACGCGCTGGGCCTGGCGACCACGGTCCTGATGCTGGTCAGTTGCGTGCTCGGCCATGTCCTTTATCGTGGCGCGCTGCTGCCTTGGGGGCTGGAATCCTTGCAGTTGTTTCTCTGGCTGCCCCTGAGCGTGCTGCTGATCAAACCGCTGTTGCAGTTGCTATCCCGGGCCTTGCCCAATGTTCCATTCGACGGCCTTTGGCCGCTGCTGCTGGGCAATGCCAGTGCGCTCGGCCTGCTGCTGATCGCCACTGGGGAAAACCTCGGGCTCGCGACCCTCAGCGCCATGAGCCTGGGGGCCGGACTGGGCTTCTGGCTGGTACTGAGCCTGTTCAGCGATCTGCGCCAGCGTATCTCCAACAACGATATTCCCCTGCCCTGGCGCGGCCTGCCGATCGACCTGATCAGCGCCGGCCTGCTGGCAGTAGCGTTTTTCGGCTTCAACGGACTGATCAAAACATGAGTCTGATTCAACGCATCGATGCCCTCCTGCCCCAGACCCAGTGCGGCAAGTGCGGCCACCCCGGATGCAAACCCTACGCCCAGGGCATCGCCAACGGCGAGGCCATCAACAAGTGTCCACCCGGCGGCGAGGAAACCATCGCCGGCCTGGCGCAACTCCTGCAGTTACCGGTGCTGGAGCTGGATCGCAGCCGCGGCGAAGCTCCGGCCCAGATCGCTTATATTCGCGAGGCCGAATGCATCGGCTGCACCAAATGCATCCAGGCCTGTCCAGTGGACGCCATCGTCGGCGCGGCCAAATTGATGCATACCGTGCTGATCGACGAATGCACCGGCTGCGACCTGTGCGTGGCGCCCTGTCCGGTGGACTGTATCGATATGCTGCCGCTGCCCGAGAGCAAGGTGGTACCGATCGTCGGCGGCCTGGCCACCAGCCCCGAGCAGCTGCAAGCCCGCAGCAGCAAGCGCGAGCAGGCGCGACGACGCTTCGAACAACGCAACGAACGCTTGCAACGGGAAGACGCCCGGCGCCTGGCCGAGCGCCAGGCCCGCGCACAACGAGCCGCGCAAACCACTGACGACAGCCAGAACCCGGTGCAGGCCGCCATCGAACGAGTCCGTGCGCAGAAGGCCGCGGCGGCCGATGCAGCACTGAAGAAAGCCAAGATCGAGCTGGCCATGAGCCGGGCCCAGTTGCACAAGTCGCTCAAGGCTTTCGGCCATCCACCGACCTTCGAGCAGCAAATGCAATTGATCGTCCTGCAGCGTCAGTTCGAAACCGCCGAGCAGGCCTTGGCCCAGCTGGAGTCCCAGGCGCCACCTGCTCCGCCGCCAGTGGCCAAGGATGCTGATCTCAAGCGCGCGAAAATCCAGTTGGCGACGCGCCGCGCCGAACTGAAGAAAGCTCAGGCGGCTGAAGCGTCCAGTGCTGAACTGGAAACCCTGGGCGCAGCCCTGGCGGCGGCCGAACAGGCCCTGCATGCCGCCGAGGACGCCAGTGCGAAACCGGCGCCGACACTGACTCGTATCGAAAAACGCCCGATCGATCCACAGCTGCGGCAACTGAAAACCGAACTGGCCTACGCCCGCGCCGATCTGAACAAACTACAGCGCCAGCCCGACACCCGAGCAGAACAGCTGGCCCAGGCTCAGGCACGCTTGTACGAGGCCGAGCGCCAGGTGAAGGCCCATGCTGATAGCTGACGGCGTCGACCAGCGCCTGCGCCAGGCCATGCAGCGAGTGCTGCTGGCCACGCTGCCGGGCCTGTTGCTGATGCTGTGGCTGTACGGATGGGGCGTGCTGCTCAATCTGCTGCTGACCGTCAGCGGCGCCCTGGCCATGGAAGCCCTGGTCCTGTACCTCAGAAGACGCCCGCTGCCGCCCAACCTAGGCGATGGCAGTGCCTTGGTCAGCGCCACGCTACTGGCCCTGGCCTTGCCAGCTTACTGCCCCTGGTGGCTGCCGCTGAGCGCAGCCGCTGCCGCCATTGTCCTGGGCAAGCACTTGTACGGCGGTGTCGGCCAGAACCCGTTCAATCCGGCCATGCTCGGCTACGCCCTGGCCTTGTTGTGTTTTCCCCAGTCGATGACCCATTGGCCTGCGCCCCACGCCATGGACCTGCTTGGCGGCCTGCAACAGGTATTCGGTGTCGCGGACGGCCTGCATGCGGACGCCTGGGCTCAAGCCACGGCACTGGACAGCCTGCGGATCAACAAGAGCCTGACCCTCGACGAACTCTTTGCCGGCAACCCCGCCTTCGGGCACTTCGGCGGCCGTGGCGCCGAATGGATCAGCCTGGGATTTCTTGCCGGGGGGCTGTTTCTGCTGCAGCAGCGGGTCATCAGTTGGCAGGCGCCCGTGGGCATGCTGGGCAGCCTCTTTGTCATCAGCCTGCTGTGCTGGAACGGCTCGGGCTCCGACTCCCATGGCTCACCGCTGTTTCACCTGCTCAGCGGCGCCAGCATGCTGGGCGCATTCTTTATCGTCACCGAACCGGTGTCCGGCCCCAAGGCGGCGAAAGCCAGGCTGCTGTTCGGCGTCGGCGTCGGCCTGCTGACCTACCTGATCCGCACCTGGGGCGGCTACCCCGACGGCGTTGCCTTCGCCGTACTACTGATGAATCTGGCGGTTCCGGGGCTGGAACGCCTGTGCCTCTCGGAACAGGAGAAAGCTTGAGCATGAAGAGAACGCGAGGTCTGCTCCTGCTGGTGCTGCTCGGCGTTCTCGGCGTGGGCGCCACCCTGTGGCTGCAATACGCTGGCGCACCGCGCATCGCCGCCGAGCAACGGGCGTTGCAGGCCCGCAAGTTACTCGACCTGCTGCCTGCGGCAAGCTACGACAACCAGCCACTGGAGCAACCACTGCCCTTGAGGGATGTGCAACTGGATAACAGCCGCTTGCTGGATGGCTACCTGGCCACCCGCGCGGGTCAGCCCAGTGCCGTGCTGCTACGCACTCGAGTGAACGGTTACGCAGGCCCCATCGAGCTGCTGATCGCCATCGACAGCCATGGCCGCCTGCTGGGCAGCAAGACGCTCAAGCAGGATGAAACCCCAGGCCTGGGAGGCCGCATCGCCGAACAACCCAACGCCTGGCTGCTGGGGTTTTCCGGCAAATCCCGCACATCCCCGGACGATGCTGCCTGGGCCCTGAAAAAGGACAATGGCCAGTTCGATCAGATCGCCGGCGCCACAATCACCTCCCGCGCGGTGATCAGCGCCCTGCACGATGCCCTGCGCTACTTCGATGAGCATCGTCAGCAACTGCTTTCGGGAGCCGCCGATGAGTAAGCCACTGTCATTGCCGGGCCTGCTGATGCTGACGCCGTTGATCGGGGCCACGGATTCCTGGGTCAAGGCCCTGGGCCTGGCTCTGGCGTCCACGCTGCTGATCGGGACCTTCGGGGCCGGCATGGGCCTGCTACGGCCACATTTGCAAAGCCGTCAGCAGTGGCTGGCCAGCCTGTTGCTCGCCGCCACTCTCGGCAGTTGGCTGTGGCTGGTGGTGCAAGCCTGGAGTTATGAGTTGCACCAGCAGTTGAGCCTGTACCTGGGCCTGCTGCCCCTGCAATGCGTGATATTGGAACAGGCGGGCTTCTTCCAGCACCGCGACCGGCTACGCCTAACTGCAGGTTTCTGTGGCGCGCTGGTGCTGGTGGGCGCGCTGCGCGAATTGCTGGGCACCGGCGCCCTGGGCAGCCATCTGGGCTGGCTCGCCGGCCTGCCCGGAGATAGCGCCGGTTGGGTGTTGCTGCCCCAAGGCGGATTGCGCCTGCTGACTCTGGCCCCTGGGGGTTTTATCCTGCTTGGCCTGCTGCTGGCGGCAAAGCGGGCCTGGACCACCTCTTCATCCTTCAACCGACCGCCTTCGAGGAAATGAACCACCGATGAATGCCGCCAAACGCCTGGAAATATTTCGCCGACTTCACGAAGACAACCCCGAACCAAAAACCGAACTGGCCTACTCCTCGCCGTTCGAGTTGCTGATCGCGGTGATTCTTTCGGCGCAATCGACCGACGTCGGGGTCAACAAGGCGACCGCCAAACTCTTCCCCGTGGCCAATACACCGGCAGCTATCCATGCACTGGGGGTCGAGGGCCTGTCCGAATACATCAAGACCATTGGCCTGTACAACAGCAAGGCCAAGAACGTCATCGAGACCTGCCGCCTGCTGGTGGAACGCCACAACAGTGAAGTGCCACAGACCCGGGAGGAGCTGGAAGCCTTGCCCGGCGTCGGCCGCAAGACCGCCAATGTGGTCCTCAACACCGCTTTCCGGCAATTGACCATGGCCGTGGACACCCACATCTTCCGGGTCAGCAACCGCACCGGGCTGGCCCCGGGCAAGAATGTAGTAGAAGTGGAAAAAAAACTGCTGAAGTTTGTACCCAAGGAGTTTCTGCTGGACTCCCATCACTGGCTGATCCTTCACGGTCGCTACGTCTGCCTGGCCCGTAAGCCACGTTGCGGTAGCTGTCGAATCGAAGACCTGTGCGAGTACAAGCAAAAGACTTCTGACGATTGAGGCAGCATTGATTTTGTTGATGAGTCGATTGAAAAAATCTTTTTTACCCGCCAGGAGAATATCGATATAAGGAGCGCCAATGGCAGTCTTAGCCTGGAGTTGACCTTATGAGCACTGGCAAAGAACAACTGGACGTGGAAGAAGACTTCATCGCAGCAGACGCAGACGATGCTGAACCGGTGGTCGAGGTGGCGAAAACCAATCTGAGCAAGCGCAGAACCATCGACAATCTTCTGGAAGAACGACGGCTGCAGAAACAACTGGCCGATTACGACTTTGACCTCTAGTCACAAAAGAACCTCCAGACGGAGGTTTTTTTGTGCCTCTCTCGCCCTGAAACTCGACCGGTCAGCCCCTCGGCATGACCGGTCCGTTCCGAATTAGCAGATTGCTCCATTCAGGCAGTCGCTTCAGTCATCCACACTCATACCAACTGATGGCGCTGGGCAAATTCGATCAGGTCAACCAATGAACGAGCATTGAGCTTGGCCAACAACCGCCGCTTGTAAGTGCTGACGGTCTTGTTGCTCAAACACAAGCCCTCGGCGATTTCCTTGTTACTCATGCCATTGGTGAGCTGCTTCAATACGATCAACTCACGCCCTGAAAGAAGCTCGATCATTTCTTCCTCGCTGCTGATGCCCTGACTGGAACGAAAGGTGTGCAACGCCTCGTTGGGAAAGTAGCTGTAACCTGCCAGCACCGCCCGCACCGCACTGATCAGTTCGGTAATGTCCTGCTGCTTGCACACGTAGCCGGCGGCCCCGGCCTGCATGCAACGCATGGAAAAGGGTCCGGGAACTTGCAGGGTCAACACTAGAATTTTGATCGGCATGCCTCTGGACATCAGGCGGGTTATAACTTCAAGCCCATCAAGTTGTGGGATACCAATATCCAAAATCAAAATATCGGGAACATATTCAAGAGCCAACTTTAAAGCATCCGTGCCGTTATCTGCTTCTGCTACTACTTCAAAACCATGGCGTTCCATCAACATGCGCACAGCCAGGCGAATAACAGGATGATCATCCACGATCAATACTCTTTTCATAGGTCCATCCAAGTCCTTAGAGTTTTTTAGAGCCCGCACAATACCCCAGAGAATTGACTCTGACACCGTGCTACCAGGGGCTACGACCCTACGAGGACGATCCTTACAAACAATACCGATTTACCTTACAAAAAAATTTAGATAAAGGTCACTTAACTGGAAAAGCGCTTAAGATTAATCGCTAGAGCAGCTACTTTTCGTACTAAAAGCCACATCATCAGGCAGCACTTTCAGCAGCGGGAGGGTGATTAACAAACTGCACTCAATAGCACTTCTTCGTTCAATCAACTGCCCTACTCAGCCTCTGCCCGTAGGCACCATTAATCAGAAGCAAAAAAAACCCCGCTTATCGCGGGGTTCTTTTAGCAACTCAAGGTATCAGACCAGGGTCCGGCCCTTGTTTGCAGCGATGCGCATGCGCAATGCGTTGAGCTTGATAAAGCCTGCTGCGTCCGCCTGGTTGTAAGCACCACCGTCTTCTTCGAAGGTGGCGATGTTGGCGTCGAACAGCGACTCATCGGACTTGCGACCGGTAACGATCACGTTGCCCTTGTACAGCTTCAGGCGCACTACACCGTTCACGTGGGCCTGGGAGGCGTCGATCATCTGTTGCAGCATCAGACGCTCAGGGCTCCACCAGTAGCCGGTGTAGATCAGGCTGGCGTACTTTGGCATCAACTCGTCTTTGAGGTGAGCCACTTCGCGGTCCAGGGTAATGGACTCGATGGCGCGGTGGGCGCGCAGCATGATGGTGCCACCCGGGGTCTCGTAGCAGCCACGGGACTTCATGCCCACGTAACGGTTCTCGACGATGTCCAGACGACCGATGCCGTGTTCACCACCGATGCGGTTCAGGGTCGCCAGCACGGTAGCCGGAGTCATTTCCACGCCGTCGATGGCGACGATGTCACCGTTGCGGTAGGTCAGCTCCAGGTATTGCGGGGTGTCAGGAGCCTTCTCCGGGGAGACGGTCCAGCGCCACATGTCTTCTTCGTGCTCGGTCCAGGTGTCTTCCAGCACGCCGCCTTCATAGGAAATGTGCAGCAGGTTGGCATCCATCGAGTACGGCGACTTCTTCTTGCCGTGACGCTCGATCGGAATACCGTGCTTCTCGGCGTAGTCCATCAGCTTCTCGCGGGACAGCAGGTCCCACTCACGCCAAGGGGCGATCACTTTGACCCCTGGCTTGAGGGCATAGGCGCCCAGCTCGAAACGCACCTGATCGTTGCCCTTGCCGGTGGCGCCATGGGAAATGGCATCGGCGCCAGTCTCGTTGGCGATTTCGATCAAACGCTTGGCGATCAACGGACGAGCGATGGAAGTACCCAGCAGGTACTCGCCTTCGTAGACGGTGTTGGCGCGGAACATCGGGAAAACGAAATCACGCACGAACTCTTCGCGCAGATCGTCGATGTAGATCTCTTTGACGCCCATGGCTTGCGCCTTGGCGCGGGCCGGCTCGACCTCTTCGCCTTGGCCCAGGTCAGCAGTGAAAGTCACTACTTCACAGTTGTAAGTATCCTGCAGCCACTTGAGGATCACCGAAGTGTCCAGGCCGCCCGAATACGCCAGAACGACCTTGTTTACGTCCGCCATGCCATCACTCCACGGGGTTGTACGGAAAGCCGTCGAGTCTACCGATCCACGAGGATAATTTACAGAGGCGCGACAGCTTATGACGACCAAGCGACAGATTATGTCGAGCGCGCGACGACGACAGCCGTATCAGGAAGTCGCCGCAGCGCTGGAACCGGAGGTGGCCTGAGGCGCCGGAGCCGGTTTTTCGGTGGGGGCGACCCGTTCCAGATGCACATTGACCCGGCGATTCTTCGCTCGGTTGGCAGGATTGGTGTTGGGAGCCAGGGGATAACGCTCACCGTGGAAGCGCACCACAATCTGGTTTTCCGCCAAACCGTTGGCCTTGAAGAACTCCATCACCGCCAAGGCCCGGCGGCGGGACAAGTCGCGGTTGGTCAAGCGATTGCCGCTGTTGTCAGAGTGGCCATCCAGTTCGACGTGATTGACCGTCGGATCGGCCTTGATGAAGTCCACCATCACCTGCAACTTTGCCTTGGCCCGAGCATCGAGTTCGATACCGCCGCCCGGGAACCCGATCTCGCCCTGTTTCACCTGTTCGTAGTTCATCGGCAGCAGTTTGGTCATGCAGCTTTGATAGTCGCTGTAGGCCTTGCTGAATTTCACCGGAAGCAGGCGCACCTCGGAAACCCCACCCTCGCGGGAAAAATGCCGGACCACCGGACTACGCCCCTCCAGCAAACCGATGATCAGGCGACCGGCCTGCATCTGATTGCTGTTGTACAGCACCCCATCCGTGCCGGCCTTGACCGCCCCGAGGTTGATGTCGCCACGCCCCGGCTGCCAGGGCGCCGCGGCCGCAAGCAGCGTCGCCGAGCCACCTGCCTGCATCGGGTTGAAACTCTTGAGGCGAAAAATCGCCTGCTCACCGGCGCGGCGAACGAATTCGCCGGAACCAAAATCGGTGACGGGCTGGATCAAGCGGCACTCGAATTTGTCACCTTCGACCGTCCACTCAATGCTCTCCAGACGGGTCTGGAAAGTGAGAGCCATCGCGGGCAGGCTGGCAAACACACTGAGCAAGGCTAGATAACGCTGGCGCACGGGAGGCTCCACTGACGTGTACAACAGAAAAATCGATAGGCGTTAATACGCCATACCTTCGGGATATCGGTTGCTCGTCGCAAAACTTGATAGCGAGTGCCTGGAAGAGTCTTTTCCGGTAGCATTCCCCCCGAGTTTTACCCGCCTGGAACCTCCAATGTCCGACCGCCTGACCCTGCTGCGTCCCGACGACTGGCATATTCATCTTCGCGATGGTGCCGTGTTGCCCAATACAGTCGCAGATGTCGCGCGCACCTTTGGCCGCGCCATCATCATGCCCAACCTGGTACCTCCGGTGCGCAACGCCGCGGAAGCCGACGCCTATCGCCAGCGTATTCTAGCTGCGCGCCCGGCCGGCAGCCGCTTCGAGCCGCTGATGGTGCTCTACCTGACCGACCGCACCCAGCCGGACGAGATCCGCGCAGCCAAGGCCAGCGGTTTCGTGCACGCCGCCAAGCTGTACCCGGCCGGCGCGACCACCAACTCGGACTCGGGCGTGACCAGCATCGACAAGATTTTCCCGGTGCTCGAAGCGATGGCCGAAGTCGGCCTGCCGCTGCTGATACACGGTGAAGTGACCCGCGGCGACGTCGACGTCTTCGACCGCGAGAAAATCTTCATCGACGAGCATATGCGTCGCGTGGTCGAGCGCTTCCCCAGTCTGAAAGTGGTGTTCGAACACATCACCACCGGTGAAGCCGTGCAGTTCGTCAAGGAGGCTTCGGCCAACGTCGGCGCAACCATCACCGCGCACCACCTGCTGTACAACCGCAACCACATGCTGGTGGGCGGTATTCGCCCGCACTTCTATTGCCTGCCGATTCTCAAGCGCAACACCCACCAGGAAGCTCTGCTGGATGCGGCCACCAGTGGCAGCGAGAAGTTCTTCCTCGGCACCGACTCGGCGCCTCATGCCCAGCACGCCAAGGAAGCCGCTTGCGGTTGCGCCGGCTGCTACAGCGCCTATGCCGCGATCGAGCTGTATGCTGAAGCGTTCGAACAGCGCAATGCCCTGGACAAACTGGAAGCCTTTGCCAGCCTCAACGGCCCGCGCTTCTACGGCCTGCCGGCCAACACCGATCGCATCACCCTGGTTCGTGAAGAATGGACCGCCCCCGCCAGCCTGCCGTTCGGTGAGCTGACTGTCATTCCGCTGCGCGCCGGTGAAAAACTGCGCTGGCGCCTGCTGGAGGATCACTCGTGAGTGACGACCATTTCGACGACGAACAAGAAGGTAACGGCGGCGGCCCTCGACACCCGATGGCAGCTCGTTTTCGCGGTTACCTGCCGGTAGTCGTCGACGTTGAAACCGGCGGCTTCAACTCGGCCACCGACGCCCTGCTGGAGATTGCCGCCACCACTATCGGCATGGATGAAAAAGGCTTCGTGTTCCCGGAACACACCTATTTCTTCCGGGTCGAGCCTTTTGAAGGCGCGAACATCGAAGCCGCGGCCCTGGAGTTCACCGGGATCAAGCTCGACCACCCGCTGCGCATGGCCGTCAGCGAGGAAACTGCACTGACCGATATTTTCCGTGGGGTGCGCAAGGCGCTGAAAGCCAATGGTTGCAAACGCGCCATCCTGGTGGGCCACAACAGCAGTTTCGACCTGGGCTTCCTCAACGCCGCTGTGGCGCGCCTGGATATGAAGCGCAATCCGTTCCACCCGTTCTCCAGCTTCGACACCGCCACCCTGGCTGGCCTGGCTTATGGACAGACCGTTTTGGCCAAGGCCTGTCAGAGCGCGGATATCGACTTCGACGGTCGCGAGGCTCACTCGGCCCGCTACGACACCGAGAAGACTGCCGAGCTGTTCTGCGGCATCGTCAATCGCTGGAAACAAATGGGCGGCTGGCAGGATTTCGACGACTGATCAATTCTTCATCGGGTTGAATTGCCTGCATAAAAAAACCGGCCCTGAGGCCGGTTTTTTTTATGCGTGACGCCTGGCTTACAGCTTGCCAGCGTTCTCGCTCAGGTAAGCAGCAACGCCTTCTGGCGAAGCGGTCATGCCTTTGTCACCTTTTTTCCAGTTGGCAGGGCAGACTTCGCCGTGCTCTTCGTGGAATTGCAGAGCGTCAACCAGACGGATCAGCTCTTCCATGTTACGGCCCAGTGGCAGGTCGTTGACGATCTGCGAACGAACAACGCCTTTGTCGTCGATCAGGAACGCGCCACGGAAAGCCACGCCGCCTTCGGACTCAACGTCGTAGGCCTTGGCGATGTCGTGCTTCATGTCAGCCGCCATGATGTATTGAACCTGACCGATGCCACCGGCATTGATCGGGGTGTTACGCCAGGCGTTGTGGGTGAAGTGCGAGTCGATCGAAACAGCGATCACTTCCACGTTACGTGCCTTGAAGTCAGCCATGCGGTGGTCCAGGGCGATCAGCTCGGACGGGCAAACGAAGGTGAAGTCCAGTGGATAGAAGAACACCAGGCCGTATTTGCCTTTGATGGCCGAGGACAGGGTGAAGCTGTCAACGATTTCGCCATTGCCGAGAACGGCCGGTACGGTGAAGTCAGGGGCTTGTTTGCCTACGAGTACGCTCATTGGATATCTCCTGGTGTGGACGTAGTAATGAAGAAGGGGATTGGCCTTGAGTCTGCCACGCGGATGCGACAGCTCCGTGACCTGACCCCGCTTCGCAAGGACCGGCCATCATACACCGCGTCTTTGAGCTGTCCTTAACGGTTTTTCATCAGCCCGGCTCACAAAGCGAAAAATGCGAATCATCTGTCACTATCGCGAACAAAACCGTTCGTCACCCTGGTAGGAAACTGCAACAAAGGTCGCCGAAACCACTTTGACAATCATTCTCGTTAACATTAAGATCCATCGCAATTGAGCCCTAACCAGCGACGGTTCTCATCCTATGTATGTCTGCCTCTGCACCGGTGTCACCGACGGACAAATTCGCGAAGCCATCTATGAAGGTTGCTGCAGCTACCGCGATGTGCGTCAGGCAACCGGCGTCGCCAGCCAATGTGGTAAATGCGCATGCCTGGCCAAGCAAGTGGTCCGCGAGACCCTGACCGAACTGCAGAGCAGCCAGGCAGCAATTCCCTATCCAGTAGAATTTAATGTCGCCTGATTTCTCGGATAAATAGCACTGTTTTAAACAACCGGACCTAGCGTCCGGTTTTTTTATGCCTGTAATTCAATCGCTTAGGGTCAAAACGCGGAACACAAACATTCTTATTCCGATTAATTTTCATATAT
Source organism: Pseudomonas sp. B21-059 (assembly GCF_026016285.1). Classification (NCBI taxonomy): domain Bacteria; kingdom Pseudomonadati; phylum Pseudomonadota; class Gammaproteobacteria; order Pseudomonadales; family Pseudomonadaceae; genus Pseudomonas; species Pseudomonas sp. B21-059. The sequence goes on from NZ_CP087201.1 coordinate 5,340,938, forward strand.
TATTCAATAACTTAGGTTTGACAGTAATGTTTGCGCGGCTCAGACTCTGTCCTTATTCCACTAATTAAAGGGCAGGACCCCATCATGAAAGGCGACATTACAGTCATCCAGCATCTCAATAAAATCCTTGCCAATGAACTGGTCGCGATCAATCAGTACTTCTTGCATGCACGCATGTATGAAGATTGGGGCCTGAACAAGCTGGGCAAGCACGAGTACCACGAGTCCATCGACGAGATGAAGCATGCGGACAAGCTAATCAAGCGCATTCTCTTCCTCGAAGGCCTGCCGAACGTTCAGGACCTGGGCAAGCTGCACATCGGCGAACACACCAAGGAAATGCTCGAGTGCGACCTGCGTATCGAACGCACCGGCCATGCAGACCTCAAGGCAGCCATCGCCCATTGTGAGTCGGTGAGCGACTTCGGCAGCCGTGAACTGCTGGAAGATATTCTTGAATCCGAAGAAGAACACATCGACTGGCTGGAAACCCAATTGGGCCTGATCGATAAAGTCGGCATCGAGAACTATCTGCAATCGCAAATGGGTGACGAGTAACTTAACTCGTAATACTCACGCAATAAAAAGCCCCGCCCTCGAAAGAGAGGCGGGGCTTTTTATTACGCGGATATATTCGCGTCAGGCTTCAGTCTTGGCCGCGGCTTTTTCGGCTGCGTCCTTGATCAGAGTCTGCAATTCACCGTTGGCAAACATCTCAGCCATGATGTCGCTACCACCGACCAGCTCACCTGCCACCCACAGCTGTGGGAAGGTCGGCCAGTTGGCGTACTTAGGCAGGTTGGCGCGAATTTCCGGGTTCTGCAGGATGTCCACATAAGCGAACTTCTCACCACAGCCCATTACGGCCTGGGCGGCTTTCGCGGAGAAGCCACACTGCGGGGCATTCGGCGAGCCTTTCATGTAAAGCAGAATGGTGTTGTTGGCAATCTGCTCTTTAATAGTTTCGATGATATCCATGGAACACCTCGGCTGAACTTTCCGACGCTGTTGTCGGCACGGTGGCGCATTGTAACGGAAACCTGAGCGCCCTGCTCGGCCTCTCCGACAGACATCTCAGGCCGCTTCCACCTTGACTGGCACCCCGTTCAACGCCGCATTCCCAGACAACGCATCAAGCTGACGCTCATCGGTCAGGTCATTGGCGCTGCAACCGGGCTGCTCCATGGCAATGTTCAGTTGCACCCCTGGGCGCCCGTGCCCCCAACCATGAGGCAAGCTCACCACCCCCGGCATCATTTCAGTGCTGGCCAGCACCTCTACCTCCACCGCACCAACCCGAGAGCTGATTCTCACCCGCTGGCCGTCATTCAGCCCGCGGCTGGCCAGGTCATCCGGGTGCATCAGCAACTGGTGACGGGGCTTGCCCTTCACCAGGCGGTGATAGTTGTGCATCCACGAGTTGTTACTGCGTACATGGCGACGGCCAATCAGCAGCAACTCATCCAACGGCGGCACGCTCAAGGCGGCAAATCGCGCCAGATCCGCCATGATCGGCGCTGGCGCCGCCTGAATCCGCCGATTCTCGGTTTTCAAGCGTTCCGCCAGATTCGGCTGCAGCGCCCCCAGATCAATACCGTGGGGATACTGGTCCAGTGTTGCCAAGGACAGTTTGAGCGGCGATGCATCGCCGTAGGCACCGGCTCGCAAACCCATGTCAATCATCTGCGCAGGGGGGATGGTCGGCTTCAGCGGTTGTTCGGTTTTCGCGGCAAACGCTTTGGCCAGGCCGACAAAGATCTCCCAGTCGTGCAGCGCACCCGCAGGCTTGGGCAGGATCGCCCGGTTGAAGCGACTGACATTGCGCACTGCAAGGAGATTGAACGTGGTGTCGTAGTGATCGTTCTCCAGAGCCGAGGTGGACGGCAGGATCAAGTCGGCATAACGGGTCGTTTCATTGATGTACAAGTCGATGCTGAGCATGAACTCCAACCCGTCCAGTGCCTGCTCCAACTGCCGGCCATTGGGTGTGGACAACACCGGGTTGCCTGCCACGGTGATCAATGCCCGAACCTGTCCCTCGCCCTCAGTGAGCATCTCTTCGGCCAGGGCCGATACAGGCAGCTCGCCGCCATACTCCGGAAGCCCGGAAACCCGACTCTGCCAAAGGTTGAAATGCCCCCCCGAAGTCGCCGCTACCAGATCCACCGCCGGCTCGGTACACAGGGCCCCACCTACCCGGTCAAGGTTGCCGGTGATCAGATTGAGCAGTTGCAGCAACCAATGGCACAACGTACCGAAGGCTTGGGTCGAAACCCCCATGCGTCCATAACAGACCGCTCGCTCCGCCGAGGCGAACTCCCGGGCCAACTGCCGAATCTGCGGCGCCGCAATCGCACACAGCGGGCTCATGGCCTCTGCGGTGAAGCGGGAAATCGCCTGGCGCACCTCTGCCAATCCATCGACTTGCAGATGACTGTCGCGAATCGGCCCTTCCTCAAAAATCGTGTTCAACAGGCCAAACAGCAAGGCCACATCGCCTCCAGGACGGACGAACAGATGCTGATCGGCCATGGCCGCCGTTTCACTGCGCCGAGGATCGACCACAACCACCTTGCCACCACGAGCCTGGATTGCCCTCAAACGCTTTTCCACGTCCGGCACCGTCATGATGCTGCCGTTGGACGCCAAGGGATTGCCGCCGAGGATCAGCATGAAGTCGGTGTGGTCGATGTCCGGAATCGGCAGCAGCAGACCGTGGCCATACATCAGGTAGCTGGTCAGGTGCTGAGGCAACTGGTCGACCGACGTGGCCGAGAAACGGTTACGGGTCTTGAGCTGGCCAAGGAAGTAGTTGCTGTGAGTCATCAGCCCGTAGTTGTGAACGCTGGGGTTGCCCTGATAGACCGCCACCGCATTATTGCCATGACGCTGCTGGATGCTCGCCAGCCTCTCGGCTACCAGGGCGAAAGCCTCGTCCCACTCGATCGGCTGCCATTCATTGCCCACGCGCCGCACCGGCTGACGCAGGCGATCGGGGTCATTCTGAATATCCTGCAGGGCCACAGCCTTGGGGCAGATGTGGCCGCGACTGAAGCTGTCCTGAGCGTCCCCCTTGATCGAGGTAATGCGCGGAGCGCCACCCTCTTCCTCGGTGACTTCCAGGGTCAGGCCGCAGATCGCTTCGCACAAGTGGCAGGCACGGTGATGGAGAGTCTTGGTCATGGCCAGTCTCTATTGTTTGAAGGCAACCCATAGGGGGCCGCTGGAAGCAAAAACTATGGCGGCTGACCGCTGCTGACACCAGCGACGTTCGCCCCATGAATTCAGGGCCATCAGCCCCAGCCATGATCAGTGCTGTCAGTTCGGCGCCAAGCGCGGCAGGCCATCGGCAGCAATTGAGCAGCAATTCAAAAAAAGGACTGTCACTGAGGCGGTCATGTCAGTGAGTGTCCGGGCCATCTCCTCCCCCAAAAGCGCCATCAGTTACTGCTCCTTGGATTTCATCGCGCATCTATCCCGGCCGCAGATTCGCCTTGGTAACCGCAGTACTTTGCATTAGGAAATGTTTCAGACTGACACCTCCTCGGCATGCCCATGGCAGCGATCTCGGCCCACAGGTCAGAAAACGACTGCAAGCGAACAGCCGGCGCCCCGCTGGATTGCCAAGGCGCGCCAGGGCAGTGTACAAATGCTCGGCTGCTGTCTGGAAACTGGTCTCAAAAGCGTCAGCGCAATCGCGTCCTGACCTCTCTTGCCCGTAATCGCCGTAGCACTATTGGTAAGACGCGACATTTAATTATAAGATCGCGCCTTCCCCTATTTCGTCGCCCCGTGCGGCTTTCGCCGCAGGTCCAGCCCGTTGTTCGATTAAACAAGGCTTTGAGAATCTGCGGTCCGTTGCAAAAAGGTAGTTAATGATGAGCGCAAGGCACTTTCTCTCCCTGATGGATTGCACGCCCGAAGAGCTGGTCAGTGTGATTCGTCGAGGCATCGAGCTGAAGGACCTGCGTAACCGCGGCGTACTCTTCGAGCCCTTGAAAAATCGTGTGCTCGGCATGATTTTCGAGAAGTCGTCGACCCGTACCCGACTGTCTTTCGAAGCCGGCATGATCCAACTGGGCGGCCAGGCCATCTTCCTTTCGCCACGGGATACCCAACTGGGACGCGGCGAGCCCATCGGCGACTGCGCCATCGTCATGTCGCGCATGCTCGACGCAGTGATGATCCGTACCTTTGCCCATAGCACCCTGACCGAATTTGCGGCCAACTCCCGGGTACCGGTGATCAACGGCCTGTCCGATGACCTGCACCCCTGCCAACTGTTGGCGGACATGCAGACTTTCCTTGAACATCGCGGTTCGATCCAAGGCAAGACCGTGGCCTGGATCGGCGATGGCAACAACATGTGCAACAGCTATATAGAAGCGGCCATGCAGTTCGATTTCCAACTGCGCGTCGCTTGCCCTGAAGGCTACGAACCCAACCCGGAGTTTGTCGCTCTGGCCGGCGATCGCGTGACCATCGTCCGCGATCCTCGCGAAGCGGTAACCGGCGCCCACCTGGTGAGCACCGACGTCTGGACCTCCATGGGCCAGGAAGAGGAAACCGCCAAGCGCCTCAAGCTGTTCGCGCCATTCCAGGTAAACCGCGCCCTGCTCGACCTGGCCGCGCCGGACGTACTGTTCATGCATTGCCTGCCCGCCCACCGCGGCGAGGAAATCAGCCTCGACCTGCTGGACGACCCACGTTCGGTGGCTTGGGACCAGGCGGAAAACCGTCTCCATGCGCAAAAGGCCCTGCTCGAGTTTCTTGTCGAACCGGCGTACCACCACGCATGAGCCAGCCATTACTGCTCAACCTGCGCAATCTGGCATGCGGCTATCAGGACCAACGGGTGGTGCAGAACCTCAATCTGCACCTCAATGCCGGTGATATCGGTTGCCTGCTGGGTTCATCCGGCTGCGGCAAGACCACCACCCTGCGGGCCATCGCCGGATTCGAGCCCGTACACGAGGGCGAGATCCAGTTGGCCGGCGAAACCATCTCCAGCGCTGGCTTCACCCTGGCGCCGGAGAAACGCCGGATCGGCATGGTGTTCCAGGACTACGCCCTGTTCCCACATCTGTGCGTGGCGGACAACATTGCCTTCGGCATTCGCAAGCACCCACAGAAAGATCGGGTGGTCGCTGAATTGCTGGAACTGGTCAACCTGAAGAACCTCGGTCAGCGCTTCCCCCACGAACTGTCTGGCGGCCAACAACAACGGGTGGCTCTGGCCCGCGCCCTGGCACCGGAACCCCAACTGCTGCTGCTGGACGAGCCCTTCTCCAATCTCGATGGCGAATTGCGCCGCAAGCTCAGCCATGAGGTGCGTGACATCCTCAAGGCTCGGGGTACCAGTGCCATCTTGGTCACCCACGACCAGGAAGAAGCCTTTGCCGTGAGCGATCAGGTCGGGGTGTTCAAGGAAGGCCGCCTGGAACAGTGGGATACCCCCTACAACCTCTATCACGAGCCGCAGACGCCCTTTGTCGCCAGTTTCATTGGCCAGGGCTACTTCATTCGTGGCCAGTTGAGCAGCCCGGAATCGGTGCAGACCGAACTGGGTGTGCTGCAGGGCAACCGGGCCTACACCTGGCCGTCCGGTGGAGCGGTGGACGTACTGCTGCGCCCCGACGATATCGTCTATGCGCCGGACAGCACTCTGAAAGCGCGGATCGTCGGCAAGACCTTTCTCGGTGCCTCGACCCTATATCGCCTGCAACTGCCGACTGGCAGCCTGCTGGAGTCGATCTTCCCCAGCCATGCCGATCATCAGGTTGGAGCGGATGTGGGGATTCGGGTCGCCGCAGAACACCTGGTGCTATTCCAAGCCTCGGGCAGCACCGCCGCGCAGATTCCACACAGTGAATCAGGGGTACGCCGCTACAGCAGCGCGCACTGATAACGCTTCCCCTGGCCAACCGTCCCCTACAAGATCGCAACGAAATGTAGGGGCCGGCTTGACGGCGAAACACCCGGCACAGTCATTCCAGGTGCAAATGTCCGCTGGCAATCAGCCGCGCATGGCCACCGATCTTCACCCGCTCTCCCTCCAACCGACAGAACAAGGCTCCACCTCGCGCCGAACACTGATAAGCGCTCAACTGCTGTTTATTTAATTGCCGTGCCCAGTAAGGCGTCAGGCAGCAATGGGTCGAACCGGTCACCGGGTCCTCGTCGATGCCAATGGCCGGGGCAAAATACCGCGAGACAAAGTCATGCCGATCTCCACGCGCCGTGACAATCACTCCAGGCCAGGGCAGCTTCGCCAACGCTGCCATATCCGGCTGGCAATCGCGCACCGCCTGCTCCGACTCCAGCACCGCCAACAGCTCATTGGCGCCCAGCAGCTCGATGACTCGAGCACCCAGTATCTGCGCCAAATCTTCCAGCCCAGCCTGGCTGCTGGGGCTGCGCAAAGGGAAATCAAGCCATAGCAGCCCGTCTTCGCGGGTGACACTCAAGGGCCCGGAACGGCTCTGAAAATCGATGCGTTGCGTCGGCTCGTCGTAGACCTCGAACAACACATAAGCACTGGCCAGGGTGGCATGCCCGCACAGGGGTACTTCAGTGGTCGGAGTAAACCAGCGGATTCGCCAGCCTTGCGCCTCGCGCACCACAAAAGCGGTTTCCGCCAGGTTGTGCTCGGCGGCGATCTGCTGCATCAGCGCCTCGTCAAGCCACGCATCAAGCCGGTAAACCATGGCCGGATTGCCGGCGAAGGGGCGATCACTGAAGGCATCGATCTGCTGGAACTCAAGCGGCATAACTGTGCTCCTTGGATAGTCGGCCGCCAGCATGAGGCCCGGAACAAGGAACCCGACAGACACAGAAGGGAAGATTTTCCGGCATACAGCAGCAGCCCGGGCCGCTGCCGACGCCTGGGCTCAAGAGCGACCGATGTCGGCGAACTTCGCCTGGGTGTGCTCGGCCAGCACGGCCGCCGCCAACTCCACCTCCAGGCCACGGCGACCGGCACTGACGAAAATACTGGCCAACGGCTGGGCACTGTTGTCGATAAAGGTCCGCAGTCGTTTTTTCTGCCCCAGCGGACTGATGCCCCCCAGCAGATAACCGGTGGCACGTTGGGCAGCGGCCGGATCAGCCATCTCAGCCTTCTTCACCCCCGCAGCATGGGCCAGGGCCTTCAGATCAAGACTTCCGACGACCGGCACCACCGCCACCAGCAATTCGCCCTTTTCACTGCTGGCCAGCAGGGTCTTGAACACTTGCGCCGGATCGAGATTGAGCTTCTCCGCCGCCTCCAGGCCGTAGGACGCTGCCTTGGGGTCATGTTCGTAACTGTGGATGCGATGTTCGGCGCGAACTTTTTTCAGCAGGTCCAGTGCAGGGGTCATGGCAGCTCCAAGGGGGACGAAAAGGCAAAACCGAGCGAGCGAATTTTAGGCCATTCATCAGCAAAAGGCTCTATTCCAAGCCTTGATAACGCCCCATGAGAGCTGCCAGCACAACGTTCTCTGTCACTCCCGAGACTGCCACCCAGGATCATTCATCTGATTGATATCTATAAAATGACCAATCGTTCACTTTCGACCTTTGACAGCGGTGTTTCTTGTCTATATTTTTTCGTTTCTGAATATCCTGCGGTAGATCCAAGGTTGCACCCAGTAGCAAGACGAGGCCGGAATGGGGATTCCGTCTTCGTTGGAAGTCGCGCTCCATGCCTTTTGCAGCAGCGCCAGACAACAACAAAAATCGAGGTTCACAATGACAACTGCTCTGCAACAACCGTCGCTATCGGGCCAATGCATGGCCGAGTTCCTGGGTACTGCGCTATTGATCTTCTTCGGCACCGGCTGTGTCGCCGCGCTCAAGGTCGCGGGCGCCAGCTTCGGTCTGTGGGAAATCAGCATCATCTGGGGGATCGGCGTGAGCATGGCGATCTACCTGACTGCCGGGGTCTCCGGCGCGCACCTGAATCCGGCCGTGAGTATCGCTCTGTGGCTGTTCGCCGACTTTGATAAACGCAAACTGCCGTTCTATATCCTGGCCCAGGTCGCCGGCGCCTTCTGCGCGGCGCTGTTGGTTTACACGCTGTACAGCAACCTATTCTTCGATTTCGAACAATCCCACCAAATGATCCGTGGCTCCCAGGCCAGCCTGGAACTGGCCTCGGTGTTCTCCACCTTCCCCAACCCGGCACTGTCCACTGCCCAGGCGTTCCTGGTGGAAGTGGTGATCACAGCGATTCTCATGGGCGTGATCATGTCCCTGACCGATGACAACAACGGCCTGCCACGCGGCCCGATGGCGCCGCTGCTGATCGGCCTGCTGATTGCCGTGATCGGCAGCGCAATGGGTCCCCTGACCGGCTTCGCCATGAACCCGGCACGGGACTTCGGCCCTAAACTGATGACGTTCATGACTGGCTGGGGTGAAATCTCCTTCACCGGCGGCCGTGACATTCCGTATTTCCTGGTACCAATCTTTGCCCCGATTCTGGGGGCCTGCCTCGGTGCTGCGGCCTATCGCGGGCTGATTGCCCGGCATCTGCCCAGCGCTGTTGCCGCCTCCGAGGCCGAACCGGCCATAGAGGGCAAGGTCAAAGTTTCTTGATTCTCGCGGCGCGTGATCCTGCCCAAATCGATCACGCGCCTGTTCTCACTCCCTTATTTCGTCCAAGGCAATCGACATGACCGACATTCAGAATAAGAACTACATCATTGCCCTTGATCAGGGTACGACCAGCTCCCGGGCGATCATTTTCGACCGCGATGCCAACGTGGTCTGCACTGCCCAGCGTGAATTCGCCCAGCATTACCCTCAGGCCGGCTGGGTCGAACATGACCCGATGGAAATCTTCGCCACCCAGAGCGCGGTGATGGTGGAGGCCCTGGCACAGGCCGGCCTGCATCACGATCAGGTAGCGGCCATCGGCATCACCAACCAGCGTGAAACCACAGTGGTCTGGGACAAGACCACCGGCCGCCCGATCTACAACGCCATCGTCTGGCAGTGCCGCCGCAGCACCGAGATCTGCCAGCAGCTCAAGCGCGACGGCCTGGAAGACTACATCCGCGACACCACCGGCCTGGTCACCGACCCCTACTTCTCCGGCACCAAGCTCAAGTGGATCCTCGACAATGTCGAAGGCAGCCGTGAGCGCGCCCGTAGCGGCGAACTGCTGTTCGGCACCATCGACAGCTGGCTGATCTGGAAATTCACTGGCGGCAAGACCCACGTCACCGACTACACCAACGCCTCGCGCACCATGCTCTTCAACATCCACACTCTGGAGTGGGACGCGAAGATGCTGGAGGTGCTGGACATCCCGCGGGAGATGCTCCCGGAAGTGAAGTCCTCGTCGGAAATCTACGGCCGTACCAAGAGTGGCATCGCCATCGGCGGTATCGCCGGCGACCAGCAAGCCGCATTGTTTGGCCAGATGTGCGTCGAGCCGGGCCAGGCCAAGAACACCTACGGCACGGGTTGCTTCCTGCTGATGAACACCGGCGACAAGGCGGTGAAGTCCCAGCACGGCATGCTCACCACCATCGCCTGTGGCCCCCGCGGCGAAGTGGCCTATGCCCTGGAAGGCGCCGTGTTCAACGGTGGCTCCACTGTGCAGTGGCTGCGTGATGAACTGAAAATCATCAACGACGCCCATGACACCGAATACTTCGCCGGCAAGGTCAAGGACAGCAACGGCGTGTACCTGGTACCCGCCTTTACCGGCCTGGGCGCTCCCTACTGGGACCCCTACGCCCGCGGCGCGCTGTTTGGCCTGACCCGTGGCGTACGCGTGGACCACATCATCCGCGCCGCCCTGGAGTCCATTGCCTATCAGACCCGCGATGTGCTCGACGCCATGCAGCAGGATTCCGGCGAACGCCTGAAAGCCCTGCGGGTTGACGGCGGCGCAGTGGCCAACAACTTCCTCATGCAGTTCCAGGCGGACATTCTCGGCACTCAGGTGGAACGCCCGCAAATGCGCGAAACCACAGCCTTGGGCGCGGCCTACCTGGCGGGCCTGGCCTGCGGTTTCTGGGGCAGCCTGGAGGAACTGCGGGGCAAGGCCGTGATCGAGCGCGAGTTCGAACCACAGCTGGCGCAAGAGGAAAAAGAAGGCCTGTACGCAGGCTGGAAGAAAGCGGTGAGCCGCACCCGCGACTGGGAACCCCACGACGAGGCCAAATAAGCCAAGCCGTGGATTGGTAACCGCTTGTAACTGGTCGGGAGGGGATTCCTGCGGCATCATGGGCAAATTTTGCACGGCAGCCCAAAGGAAGCCCCATGAATCTGCCTCCCCGTCAGCAACAAATCCTCGATCTGGTCCGCGAACGCGGGTACGTCAGCATCGAGGAATTGGCCCAGCTGTTCGTTGTTACCCCGCAAACCATCCGCCGCGACATCAACCAGCTGGCGGAAGCCAATCTGCTGCGCCGCTATCACGGCGGCGCGGCCTATGATTCCAGCGTCGAAAACACCGCCTACGCCATGCGCGCCGATCAGATGCGCGACGAAAAGCAACGCATCGGTGAAGCCGTTGCCGCGCAGATCCCCGATCACGCCTCGTTGTTCATCAACATCGGCACCACCACCGAGTCCATCGCCCGCGCCCTGCTCAACCACAGCCACCTGAAGATCATCACCAACAACCTGCACGTGGCCTCGATGCTCAGCGCCAAGGACGATTTCGATGTGCTGCTCACTGGCGGCAATGTGCGCCGTGACGGCGGCGTGGTCGGCCAGGCCAGCGTCGACTTCATCAATCAGTTCAAAGTGGATTTCGCCCTGGTGGGCATCAGCGGTATCGACGAAGACGGTAGCCTGCTGGACTTCGACTATCAGGAAGTACGGGTATCTCAGGCGATCATCGCCAACGCCCGACAAGTGATCCTCGCCGCCGACTCCAGCAAGTTCGGGCGCAATGCCATGATCCGCCTGGGTCCCATCAGCCTGATCGATTGCCTGGTCACCGACCAGCAACCGGTACCGGCCCTGACCCAACTGCTCAACCAGCACAAGATCCGCCTCGAAGTGGTCTGACCCCCTCCTCCCCTCCCGGATCCGGCTGTGTCCGAACGCCGCCCAGCAAGGGCTGCATCGTTTTCGGAATCGACACGGCCGATCACTCGCACACAGTCAAAGCCCGCGGCAGCGACTACAGTTACCCCTCGTTAATGTTCGTAAACTTTCCTTTCAGGGCATTTCGATCAGTTTTTTCAATCGAAACTTGCTGGATACGCCCTTCTTTATGCGCTAGTATTTTCGAAAATGAACATTAATGTTCGAATTCAAATATCAAAGCAACACGAGGCCTGTCGATGCCCACTTCTACCTTGCCCGCGCGCCCTCTCTCCGAGGTTTACGATATCGCCGTCATCGGCGGTGGGATCAATGGTGTTGGAATTGCCGCGGATGCGGCAGGTCGCGGCTTGTCCGTGTTCCTTTGCGAAAAAGACGATCTGGCCAGCCACACCTCGTCGGCCAGCAGCAAGCTGATCCACGGCGGCCTGCGCTACCTCGAACATTACGAGTTTCGCCTGGTGCGCGAAGCCCTGGCCGAACGTGAAGTGCTGCTGGCCAAGGCCCCGCACATCGTCAAGCCCATGCGTTTTGTCCTGCCGCACCGGCCGCACCTGCGCCCGGCCTGGATGATTCGTGCCGGCCTGTTCCTATATGACCACCTGGGCAAGCGCGAAAAACTCGCCGGCTCGCGCAGCCTGAAGTTCGGCGCCGACAGCGCCCTGAAGGCCGAGATCACCAAAGGCTTCGAATACTCCGATTGCTGGGTCGACGATGCCCGCCTGGTGGTGCTCAATGCCATGGCCGCCCGGGAGCACGGCGCCCACGTGCATACCCAGACCCGTTGCGTCAGCGCCCGGCGCAGCAAGGGCCTGTGGCAGCTGGAACTGGAGCGTGCCGACGGCAGCCTGTTCTCCATCAGCGCCAAAGCCCTGGTGAACGCAGCCGGCCCCTGGGTCGCCAAGTTCATCAAGGATGATCTGAAGCTGGAATCGCCTTACGGCATCCGCCTGATCCAGGGCAGCCACCTGATCGTGCCCAAGCTGTACGAAGGCGAGCACGCACACATTCTGCAGAACGAAGACCAGCGTATCGTCTTCACCATTCCCTACCTCGATCAGTTCACCCTGATCGGCACCACCGACCGCGAATACACCGGTGATCCGGCCAAGGTGGCGATTACCGAAGCGGAAACCGATTACCTGCTGCAAGTGGTCAATGCGCACTTCAAGAAGCAACTGAGCCGCAGCGACATCCAGCACAGCTACTCCGGGGTTCGCCCACTGTGCAACGACGAATCCGACAACCCTTCGGCGGTGACTCGCGACTACACCCTGGCCCTTTCCGGCACTGGCGAGGAAGCTCCGCTGCTCTCGGTGTTCGGCGGCAAGCTGACCACCTATCGCAAGCTGGCGGAATCGGCCATGGCGCAACTGGCGCCTTACTTCAAGCAGGCCAAGCCCAGCTGGACTGCCACAGCCACCCTGCCCGGCGGCGAGAACATGAGCACGCCACAGGCCCTGGCAGAAGCCATCCGCAAGAAATTCGACTGGGTGCCCAGCCAGATCGCCCAGCGCTGGGCCAGCACCTATGGCAGCCGCAGCTGGCGCCTGCTGGAGGGTGTACACAGCCTCAGCGACCTGGGCGAGCACCTGGGTGGCGGCCTCTATACTCGTGAAGTGGATTATCTGTGCGCGGAGGAATGGGCACTGAAAGCCCAGGACATCCTCTGGCGCCGGAGCAAACTCGGCCTGTTCACCACCGTGGCGCAACAGCAGCAACTGGAAGACTACTTGCAGAAGGTCGAGCACAACCGCGGCAAGATCAAGGCCGCCTGAGTAGCTCGGATAGACAAAGCCCCTGCGCCCTAAGGTTCAGGGGCTTTTTTGTGGGCGACGCATTGAACGTTTCGCCAGCACGCCGACTCCTACAGGTGCCGGATGCGCATTCGGTTTTCCGAACGCAGCACCGAAAATGATTCGGATAACCGGATAATCCGCAGTAAAAACCTTCGCAACAAATATTTAATAGCTTTTAAAATCAAGGTGTTACCTATAAACAATGGGTCTGGCACGACTCATGCTCTACACTGTGCGACGAATGCCTGTCGTGCCAACACAACAGGAGCCGTCAAGGCATTCGCTGTATAAAAGAGCCGTCGAACTGGCTTCATAAAAAAAACAAATGTCGAGGAAATATTGATGCGCATCGTTCCCCATCTGTTGGGCGCAGCTATCGCTGCCGCTCTGATTAGCACTCCAGTTTTCGCAGCCGAACTCACCGGCACACTGAAGAAAATCAAAGAATCCGGCACCATCACCCTCGGACATCGCGACGCTTCCATTCCGTTTTCCTACATCGCTGACGCTTCCGGCGTGCCAGTGGGCTACTCCCACGACATCCAGCTGAAAATCGTCGAAGCGATCAAGAAAGACCTCGACATGCCTGACCTCAAGGTCAAGTACAACCTGGTTACCTCCCAGACCCGTATCCCACTGGTGCAGAACGGCACCGTCGACGTCGAGTGTGGTTCCACCACCAACAACGTGGAACGTCAGCAACAGGTCGACTTCTCCGTCGGCATCTTCGAAATCGGTACCCGTCTGCTGTCCAAAAAGGACTCGACCTACAAAGATTTCGCTGACCTCAAAGGCAAGAACGTGGTGACCACCGCTGGCACCACTTCCGAGCGCATCCTCAAGGCGATGAACGCCGACAAGCAGATGGGCATGAACGTGATCTCCGCCAAGGACCACGGTGAGTCGTTCCAGATGCTGGAATCGGGCCGCGCTGTGGCCTTCATGATGGACGACGCGCTGTTGGCCGGTGAAATGGCCAAGGCCAAGAAGCCTGCCGACTGGGCCGTGACCGGCACTCCTCAGTCCTACGAAATCTACGGCTGCATGGTGCGCAAGGGCGATGCCCCGTTCAAGAAAGCCGTGGATGACGCCATCGTCGCCACCTACAAGTCGGGCGAGATCAACAAGATCTACGACAAATGGTTCCAATCGCCGATCCCGCCAAAAGGCCTGAACCTGATGTTCCCGATGAGCGACGAGCTCAAGGCCCTGATCGCCAACCCGACCGACAAAGCGGCTGACGACAAGAAGTCCTGATTCCTGACTAACCTTATCTCCTGAAGGGGTCCTGCCCTTTCAGGAGCCTGTCACTACCTGCTGGCATTTTTTGGAAACACTCGAACCGGTGGTTGTCGAGCCGCTCGTGTGTGCCTGATCGTCATGATCAGGCGGGAACGGACGTCCCCAGGCGGGTGCTTGTACATCGAACGATCTGAGGGGTAACCCTAATGAATTACAACTGGGACTGGGGCGTATTCTTCAAGTCCACCGGTGTGGGCAGCGAGACCTATCTCGACTGGTTCATCAGCGGTTTGGGCTGGACCATCGCCATCGCCGTGGTGGCCTGGATCATCGCGCTGCTGCTGGGGTCGATCCTGGGCGTCATGCGCACCATACCGAACCGTCTGGTGTCGGGCATTGCCACGGTCTACGTGGAGATTTTCCGTAACGTGCCGCTGCTGGTGCAGCTGTTCATCTGGTACTTCCTGGTGCCGGATCTGCTGCCGGCCAACCTCCAGGAGTGGTACAAGCAGGACCTCAACCCGACCACCTCGGCCTACCTGAGCGTTGTCGTGTGCCTGGGCCTGTTCACCGCCGCACGGGTTTGCGAGCAGGTGCGTACCGGCATCCAGGCGCTGCCACGTGGCCAGGAATCCGCCGCTCGTGCCATGGGCTTCTCGCTGCCGCAGATCTACTGGAACGTGCTGCTGCCCCAGGCCTACCGGATCATCATTCCGCCGCTCACCTCGGAATTCCTCAACGTCTTCAAGAACTCCTCCGTGGCGTCCCTGATCGGCTTGATGGAACTGCTGGCCCAGACCAAACAGACCGCCGAGTTCTCGGCCAACCTGTTCGAAGCCTTCACCCTGGCTACCCTGATCTACTTCACCTTGAACATGAGCCTGATGCTGCTGATGCGCCTGGTCGAGAAAAAAGTATCGGTCCCCGGCCTGATCTCCGTGGGAGGTAAATAATGGAATTCGACTTCTCGGGCATCATCCCGGCCATTCCCGGCCTGTGGAACGGCATGCTGATGACCCTCAAGCTGATGGTCATGGGCGTGGTGGGCGGGATCATCCTCGGCACCTTGCTGGCACTGATGCGCTTGTCCCACAACAAGCTGCTGTCGAACCTGGCCGGTGCCTACGTCAACTACTTCCGCTCGATTCCGCTGCTGCTGGTGATCACCTGGTTCTACCTGGCGGTGCCGTTCGTGCTGCGCTGGATCACCGGCGAAGACACCCCGATCGGTGCGTTCACCTCCTGCATCGTGGCCTTCATGATGTTCGAAGCGGCGTACTTCTGCGAAATCGTCCGTGCCGGCGTGCAGTCCATTCCCAAGGGCCAGATGGGCGCTGCCCAGGCACTGGGCATGAGCTACAGCCAGACCATGCGCCTGATCATCCTGCCTCAGGCGTTCCGCAAGATGACTCCGCTGCTGCTGCAGCAGAGCATCATCCTGTTCCAGGACACCTCCCTGGTGTACACCGTGGGCCTGGTGGACTTCCTCAACGCCTCGCGTTCCAGCGGCGACATCATCGGCCGCTCCAATGAATTCCTGATCGTTGCCGGTCTGGTGTATTTCACAATCAGCTTTGCCGCCTCGCTGCTGGTCAAGCGTCTGCAAAAAAGGTTCGCCGTATGATCTCTATCAAGAACATCAACAAGTGGTATGGGGACTTCCAGGTGCTGACTGATTGCAGCACCGAGGTCAAGAAAGGTGAAGTGGTGGTGGTCTGCGGGCCGTCCGGCTCGGGTAAATCCACCCTGATCAAATGCGTCAACGCCCTGGAACCCTTCCAGAAGGGCGACATCGTGGTCGATGGCACCTCCATCGCCGACCCGAAGACCAACCTGCCGAAACTGCGTTCTCGCGTGGGCATGGTGTTCCAGCATTTCGAGCTGTTCCCGCACCTGACCATCACCGAGAACCTGACCATCGCGCAGATCAAGGTCCTGGGCCGCAGCAAGGAAGAGGCCACCAAGAAAGGCCTGCAACTGCTGGATCGCGTCGGCCTCTCCGCCCATGCCCACAAGCACCCGGGCCAGCTGTCCGGCGGCCAGCAACAGCGTGTGGCCATCGCCCGCGCCCTGGCCATGGACCCGATCGTCATGCTGTTTGACGAACCCACGTCGGCCCTGGACCCGGAAATGGTCAACGAGGTGCTGGACGTGATGGTGCAACTGGCCCAGGAAGGCATGACCATGATGTGCGTGACCCACGAAATGGGCTTTGCCCGCAAAGTGGCGAACCGGGTGATCTTCATGGACAAGGGCCAGATCATCGAAGACTGCCAGAAAGAGGAATTCTTCGGTGACATCAGCGCCCGCTCCGAACGTGCCCAGCACTTCCTCGAGAAGATCCTGCAGCACTAAACCTGTGCTTCTGTAGGAGCCGGCTGGCCGGCGAAGGGGACGCACCGGGCTCCCCTATCGCCAGGTTCGCCCGCTTTGCCGGCCAGCCGGCTCCTATGGACACCGCACAGTGGTTGACCCAAGGCATCTGTGATGAAATGCGACCCCACTCTCTATCGCGCCGCGCCGCCATCACTCGCCGTGAAACCCCGCCTGATCCGTCACCTGTTCCTGCCGCCCCTGGTCATCCTGCTGATGATCGGCCTGGGCTACGTCGGCTTCTGGATCAGCGAACACAATGGCATTCGCAGCCTCAGTGAAAATGGCGAACGCCAGCTGGAACTGCACGCCCGCGCCGTAGAAAGCGAGATCAGCAAATACACCTATCTGCCCAGCCTCCTGGAACTGGAGTCCAGTGTCTCCAGGCTGCTGGCCGATCCCTCGCCGGAGCACCGGCAAACCGTCAACCAATACCTCGAAGGCCTGAATCGGCGCAGCCGCAGCCGGGCCATCTATGTCATGGACACCACCGGCCGGGTGCTGGCCACCAGCAACTGGCGCGATGTCGACAGCTACCTGGGTGAAGACCTGTCCTTCCGCGCCTACTACCAGAACGCCGTACGTGGCCAGCCCGGACGTTTCTACGGCATCGGCAGCACCAGCGGCGAGCCCGGCTACTACCTGGCCCACGGCCTGGAAGAACACGGCAAGATCATTGGCGTGGCGGTGGTCAAAGTGCGCCTGGAGGCCCTGGAGGAACGTTGGCAAAGGGCCCGCCTGGAAGCCTTCGTCAGTGACGAGAACGGCATCATCATTCTCTCCAGCGACCCGGCGCGACGACTCAAGTCGGTCCGCCCGCTCAGCGACGACACCAAGGAACGCCTGGCCCGCAGCCTGCAGTACTACTGGTTCCCCCTCAACGAACTGGAACCCCTGGCCCGGGAACGCCTGGCCGAAGGCGTGGAGAAGCTGACCTTTCCCGCCAATACCGAACTGGTATCCGATGACAAGGCCATCAGCTACCTGTCCCAGACCCGGCCGCTGAGCGACACCCCGTGGAACTTCACCCTGCTCACCCCGTTGCAGGACCTGCGCCGGGAAGCCATCAACCAGGGCATCCTGGTGGCCGTGGCCTTTGCCCTGGTGGCCTTCCTGCTGATCGCCTGGAATGAACGGCGCAAGGTCATCGCCACCCGCCTGGCCGCCCGAGAAGCCCTGCAGGAAGCCAACAGCCAGCTGGAGCGGCGGATCACCGAACGCACCGCCGACCTGCGGGCCAGCAACGAGCGCCTCAAGGGGCAGATCCGCGAACGCCGCCAGGCCGAAGAGACCCTGCGCCGGGCCCAGGACGAACTGGTCCAGGCCGGCAAGCTGGCGGCCATCGGCCAGATGTCTACCAGCATCGCCCACGAGTTGAACCAGCCGCTGGCGGCGCTGCGCACCTTGTCCGGCAACACCGTGCGCTTTCTTGAGCGCGGCGCCCTGGACACCGCCAGCGCCAACCTCAAGACCATCAATGAACTGATCGACCGCATGGGCCGCATCACCGCCAGCCTGCGCTCCTTCGCCCGCCGCGGCGACGACCAGGGCCAGGCCAGCCTGGACAAGGCTGTGGACGCCGCCCTGCAACTCCTCAACGCGCGCATCGAACCCTTGCCCCTGCAACTGCACCGAGCCTTCACCGAACAGACCCTGCAGATCGACCAGACCCGCCTGGAACAGATCCTGGTCAACCTGATCGGCAACGCCCTGGACGCCATGCAGGCCCAACCGGCGCCGGAGCTGTGGCTGGAAGGCGAGCTCGGCGACGGCAAGTATCGCCTGCGGGTCCGCGACAACGGCCATGGCATCGATCTTGAGGCGCGCAAGCACCTGTTCGAACCCTTCTTCACCACCAAACCCGGCGAACAGGGCCTGGGCCTGGGCCTGACCCTGTCCGCCAGCCTCGCCGCCGCCACCGGCGGCAGCCTGGGGGTGGAACATCCGGCAAGCGGCGGCACCGCCTTTGTCCTCAGCTTGCCCCTGGCAAGCCCCAATCAAGCCGAGCCGATATGAACAACGAGCTGACCGTGCTGATCGTCGAAGACGACCCCCATGTCCTGCTGGGTTGCCAACAGGCCCTGGCCCTGGAAGACATTCCCTGCATCGGCGTGGGCAGCGCCGAAGAAGCCCTGGCCCAGGTCGGGGAGAACTTTCCCGGCATCGTGGTCAGTGATATCCGCCTGCCGGGCATCGATGGCCTGGAACTGCTGACCCAACTCAAGGCCCGGGATCGCAGCCTGCCGGTGGTGCTGATCACCGGTCACGGGGATATTTCCATGGCCGTGGGGGCAATGCAGAAAGGCGCCTACGACTTCATGGAGAAACCCTTTTCTCCCGAGCGTCTGGTGGACGTGGCCCGCCGCGCCCTGGAACAACGGGGACTGGCCCGGGAAGTGACCTCCCTGCGCCGCCAGTTGGCCGAACGCAGTTCCCTGGAGGGACGGATCATCGGCCGCTCGCCGGCCATGCAGAACCTGCGGGAGCTGATCGCCAACGTCGCCGACACTTCGGCCAACGTGCTGATCGAGGGCGAAACCGGTACCGGCAAGGAACTGGTCGCCCGCTGCCTGCACGACTTCAGCCGCCGCCACCAACAACAGTTCGTCGCCCTGAACTGCGGCGGCCTGCCGGAAAACCTCTTCGAAAGTGAAATCTTCGGCCATGAGGCCAACGCCTTCACCGGCGCCGGCAAGCGCCGTATCGGCAAGATCGAGCACGCCCACCAAGGCACGCTGTTCCTTGATGAAGTGGAAAGCATGCCGATCAATCTGCAGATCAAGCTGTTGCGGGTATTGCAGGAGCGGACCCTGGAGCGCCTCGGATCGAACCAGAGCGTGGCCGTGGATTGCCGGGTGATCGCGGCCACCAAGTCGGACCTGGACGAACTGAGCCGGGCCAAGGCATTTCGCAGCGACCTGTATTACCGCCTCAACGTGGTGACCCTGGAACTACCGCCCCTGCGCGAACGCCGCGAGGACATCCTGCAACTGTTCGAACACTTCCTGCAGCAGTCGTCCCTGCGTTTCGACCGCACCGTGCCAGAGCTGGACAACCAGACCCTATCGACCCTCATGAGCCACGACTGGCCGGGCAACGTGCGCGAGTTGCGCAACGTCGCCGAGCGCTTTGCCCTCGGTCTGCCGGCGTTCAAGAAGTCCGGCAGCAGCAACGCCCAGGGCCTGGGTTTCGCCGAAGCGGTGGAAGCCTTTGAACGCAACCTGCTGAACGATGCCTTGCAGCGCAGCGGTGGCAACCTGACCCAGGCCAGCCAGGAACTGGGCATGGCCAAGACCACGCTGTTCGACAAGGTCAAGAAATACGGCCTGAGCCACTAGGCTCTGTACGAAAAGTTTTGAGACGAAGGTCAGGCAAGGCGAAAACGGTCGAGGAAGCGGAGTTTACGGGTTGTAAATGAGCATTCCGAGACCGTTTTCAACGCAGCATCACCGAGTATCAAGGCTTTTCGTACAGAGCCTAACCCAAGGCGCAAACATTTATGGATCTATTATTGAAGGCCGCCCTGGGCGCGGCGGTGGTGGTGATTCTGGCGGCCCTGGCCAAAACCCGGAACTACTACATCGCCGGCCTGGTGCCGCTGTTCCCGACCTTTGCCCTGATTGCCCACTACATCGTCGGCAAGGGCCGTTCTCTGGATGACCTGAAGACCACCATCCTGTTCGGCATGTGGTCGATCATTCCCTACTTCGTCTACCTGGCGACGCTCTATGTAATGGTCGATCGCCTGCGCCTGGAAGCCTCCCTGGCGGTGGCCGCCGTGGCCTGGTTGATTGCCGCCACCCTGCTGGTCAGCGTCTGGGTCCGCCTCCACGCCTGAGCCCCTAGCATTCCCGTAGGAACGAGCTTGCTCGCGAAGCCTGCGCCGCGGTCTCTCGCCGGCAACCTGGCCACGACCCTGGCCCGACCCTTGCATTTACCCTGTAAAGCCCGCCCAGCCTGCGTTTTCGCCTGATCACGCAGTTTTCTGGAGGGCGCTGCCATGGGTAAAGAACACCTTGAACATCTTAGATCTCGACCACAGCCTGACCGCCCAGGAGCCCATAGTCCGGCGCCTGAAAAGCGGCCAGGCGCGACGCCTGGACCTGCTGGACCTGGGCCCCAAGCTGCGACTCTGGTCCACCGAACGCACCTACCGTCATTTCCGCGAACGCCTGGGCCAACGCCCCCGGCACAGCGGCCCGCAACCGGAAATCTTCTTTGTCGGCTCCGGCGACTATCACCACCTGACCCCGGCCTTTCTCTACGATCTGCCCGAACCGATCAGCCTGATCCACTTCGACAATCACCCGGATTGGGTGCGCTTCGCCCCCCGCCGGCACTGCGGCTCCTGGGTCAACCGGGCGCTGCAGCTGCCCAATATCCAGCGCATTGTCACCCTGGGCCCGTGCAGTGAAGATCTGCACAACCCGCAACTGCGAGGCGGCAACCTCGGCGCCCTGAAGCACGGCAAGCTGCAGCTGTTTCCCTGGCAGCACGCGCCGTCCAAGGTCTGGGGCCGGGTCGGCGATGGCGCCGGGCACCAGCAACAGGAAAACCACCTGCACTGGCGCAATCTGGCGGACCAGGACTGGGCCGCCTTCCTCGCGCAAATGATCGACAGCCTGCCCACCGCAGCGGTGTGGATCACCATCGACAAGGACGTGCTGGCCAGCGAAGACGCCGCCACCAACTGGGACCAGGGCGGCATGCGCCTGACCCACTTGCTGCAAGCGATACGCGAACTGGCGGCGCGCAAGCGGGTGCTGGGCATCGATGTCTGCGGCGAGTTCGCCAAACCCGCCTTCAGCAATGCCTTCAAACGCTGGGAAGCCAAGTCGGACCAACCTCCGGCCGAGCGCTGGAGCCAGGACGACCTGCTGCGCAACTCAGTGACCAATGAAGCCCTGATCTCGCTGTTCGAGGAGCTGTTCCCGTGACCTTGACCGTTGTTCTGCTAGTCGCTTTTTCCATTGTGCTGGACGTCATCGGCCAGCTCTGTTTCAAGCTCGGCCTGGACCGCCTGCCGGAGCTGGACGGCGGTTTTCGCCTGAATGCCTTCTGGGGCCAGGTGTTCAACGCGCCCCTGCTGTGGTGCGGTATCGGGGCCTATGTGATCGAGTTTTTCGTCTGGCTCGAAGCCCTGTCCCGGGCCCCTCTGAGCCTGCTGTTTCCGGCTGCGGCCCTGGCCTATTGCGGCGTGGTACTGGCGGGCAAGCTGGTGCTGGGCGAGACCGTCAGCCGTCGGCGCTGGATGGGCACGCTGGTGATCACCGCCGGGGTGATGCTGGTGTGCGTGGCCAGTACCTGAGCCTTATTCAACGAATAGAAGGAAACCTTTCATGAGTTCGAACACCTCCCACGGCTGGCTGCACGAGCGTCTGGGCACCATCGTGCTCTGGGCCCTGCTGATCGGCTTCGAGAGCGCCGGCCAGATCGCTACCAAAGTTGGCGGCGACCAATTGGGGCAGATGGATTTCAACCTGCAATGGCTGGCGGCGGTAGCGGTCAATCCGGGCGTGTTGCTGGCAATTGCCTGCTATATCGGCGCGTTTTTCGTGTGGATGCTGATCTTGCGTCGCAGCAGCCTGTCCCTGGCCTTCCCCTTGAGCTCCCTGGTCTTTGTCGTGGTGCTGCTGGGCTCCTGGCTGGGCCTGGGCGAACAGATCAGCCTGCTGCACTGGGTCGGGGTCTTGGTGATCATCGGCGGGATTGCCCTCTTGGCGGAGGGTGAAGAGGCCTGAGGGCCTCTTTGCTACAGCGAAGGGATGTTGTGTAGGAGCCGGCTTGCCGGCGAAGGCGATCTTGCCGGCCCCTTCGCTGGCAAGCCAGCTCCTACAGCCACGGGGTTTAGGCCTTGCGGTGGGCAACCAGGAATCCCAGGCCGTGGGACACGGGAATCACTTTCACCCCCGCCGCCCGCTGCTGTTCGCGGATCTCGCGGTGGAAGGCCTTGACCTTGGTCCAATGCATTTTCGGCCGGTAATGGTGCTCGGCGTGATAGCCGTTGTTCATCCAGATCAGGTTGTACAGCGGGCTGTAGGAACTCACGCCCCAGGCAATCGGCAGGTCCGGATTGCCCCCCAGGTGCTCGTAGTAGCCATTGAGCGAAGACAGCGACTGCCCCAGGTACCAGAACGGCAGCAGCACCAGCACCGCATGCCAGTCATACAGCGCCAGGGCCAGATAGAACGCCACTGTGGCGCCGATTTCCACTTTTACCCAACGAGCATCGTCAGGCCGTTTGCGCTGCATTTCCTGATAGATCTCCTTGGGATCGTCACGGAAAAAGCTCAGAAAAGTGTAGGCCCAGGGATTGTCCGGTTGGCCATTCTTGCCATGCAGGTAGATCGACAGCGGGTCCACAGTCTTGCCGTGGGCGTCCGGCAGGTCGGAGTTGCCCCGGTGATGGCGGTTGTGGATATCGCGGTACAGGGTCTGGGAGAAACCTATGGTCACCGACAGCAGCAGATCGAAGGCGCGGTTCATCCACCCGGGGGTGAAATAGGCGTTGTGGATCTGGTTGTGGGAAATGCTGTTGATGCTCCACGACAGGCTGACTGAATACAGCAGCGCTGCCGGGATGATGAACCACCAGGACAGGGCGTGGAAATCCAGCACCAGCCACAGGACGAAGGCGAAATGCGCCACGGCCATGACAATCGGAATCAGGTCCCAAAGGGAATAGGCCAGTAGACGGTAGGCAGGTCGAGCCATGAAGAACTTCCTAAGAAATTGAGTGCATGGCCGTCATTGCAAAGGCCAGACCAGTTTTCCCTGGAAGCGCCGCAGGCCGGGGGGCGGCCTGCAGCAACGCGCCTCAGAACTTGTAGCTGACGGCGGTCTGCACCTGGCCCTGGTTGACTTCGCCCCGCTGGCGAACAATGGAGCTGTTCGCTGCGGAGTTGACCAGACGGATCCAACTGGCGCTGGCCACCAGCGACCAATTGTTGCCCAGCGGCACCTGGATGTTCTGGCTCAGGCTGAAGTTCTGCAGGCCACCGCCGGCACTGTAGCGATCGATACCCGAAGCCAGGGCTTCCTTGGCGTTGACGCCAAAGAAGGTCTGACTCTGGCGGGCGTCGGCAAAGTGCAGGGTCAGGTTATTGCTGCCGATGATGCCCATGCCCAACGGATAGCCGATCTCCCCTCCGACCTTGCCCAGCATGCCGCCCTGGCCACCGGCACCGCCGACGGCCTGGCCCACGGCGGCGAACACCCGCCAGAAGTCGTCCGGGGCGTATTGCACGAAAGCCCCGACATCGGCCATGTCGCGCACATCCCGCAAGCCGCGCAGCTCACCATCGGCGTTACGTCCCTGCAGGTAGTTGATATAGGGGCCGGCGCTGAAACCATTGCCCTTGAACGCATCCCAGGTCAGGCCGTCGTCGGTACTGAGGCTGACATCGCCCCAGTCCAGATCCAGGTACGGCAGCGGCACAGTGTCATAGCGGCTGCCCGTGGGGTCATGGGGTTGATAGCCGACACCCAGACCGAGTTCGCCCGTGATGTCGGAATCGGCAAAGGCACTACAGGCAACGGTCAGCGACAGCAGGCCGGCGAGTAAAGCAGGGGAAGAAAGCCGAGGCATGAATGAGTTTCCTTGTCTGAACATGCGCGCATCAATCATCAGAGCGCCCCTGGAACGCAAGCACTGATGTTGTTTGTAGCGACCTACAAAATTTGTAGCAAGAACGCTACAAATCTCCTGCCGCCCTCGCCAGAGGCCCAGCCCTGCTGGGTTTTCGCAACTTGGCACAGTCCCTGCTCTACCCCTGTCGCAAGCGCAAACAGCGCTCTTATTCAACAGGTAACAGCAGATGATGCACTGGCATATCGTATGTGACTTCGACGGGACCATCTCCCGCGCCGACGTGATCGATAACGTTCTCCAACGCTTCGCCGACCCGAGCTGGGAAGGCATAGAACAGGAATGGCTGGACGGTCACATCGGCTCCCGAGAATGCCTCAGTCGCCAACTGGCCCTGGTCAAGGCTTCGCCCGCCGAACTGCTGGGCTACTTCGACAGTGTCGAAATCGACCCGGACTTCCCCGACTTCGTCGATCACGTGATCGGCCTGGGCGCTTCCATTGAAGTGGTCAGTGACGGCATCGAGCAAGGCATCGCCCGCATCCTGGCACGCAACTACGTGACCCTGCTGCCGATCCTCGCCAACCGCCTGCGCCAGGTCGACCACAACAGCTGGCGCATCGACTTTCCCTACGCCAGCGACGCCTGCCGCGCCGCCTCCGGCAACTGCAAGTGCAAATCCACGCCACGGGGCAAACGCGTGCTGGTGATCGGTGATGGCCAGTCGGACATGTGCGTGGCTACCACCGCCGACTTCGTCTTCGCCAAGGATCGCCTGGCCGACTACTGCGAACGCAACAAGATTCCTCACGCTCGGTTCGACTCCTTCGCCGAACTGCCGGCGCTGTTGGCAAAACTGCCGAACAACGCGGCCAACGCCACCCATTTCTCCCTTGAAACCCAGGAACTCTTCCACCATGTCTGATATCCGCATCGCTACCGCCGAAGACCAGATCCTTCTGGAAAAAGAAGCCAAGTACTGCTCCTACGGCGATACCGTTCACTACATCGAACCCCCGCGCATCTTCAGCCGCTGCGAAGGTTCCTACGTCTGGGACACCAGCGACCAGGCCTACCTCGACCTGCAGATGTGGTACTCGGCGGTGAACTTCGGCTACGCCAACCCGCGCCTGAACAATGCCCTCAAGCAACAGATCGACACCCTGCCGCAGATTGCCAGCCAGTACCTGCACAAAGGCAAGATCGAGCTGTCGGAAATGATTGCCGTGGACGCCAAGAAGAAGTTCGGCCTCGACGGTCGCGTGCACTTCAACGTCGGCGGTTCGCAGTCGGTCGAGGACTCGCTGAAAGTGGTGCGTAACGCCACCAACGGCAAGAGCCTGATGTTCGCCTTCGAAGGCGGCTACCACGGTCGTACCCTGGGCGCCTCGTCGATCACCTCCAGCTACCGCTACCGTCGCCGCTACGGCCACTTCGGCGAGCGCGCGCAGTTCATCCCGTTCCCGTACCACTTCCGCGGCCCTAAAGGCATGACCAAGGAAGAGTACGGCAGCCACTGCGTGCAGCAGTTCGCCCGCCTGTTCGAGACCGAATACAACGGCGTGTGGGACCCGAAAGTCGGCCAGAGCGAATACGCCGCCTTCTACGTCGAGCCGATCCAGGGCACCGGCGGCTACGTGATCCCGCCGATGAACTTCTACAGCGAGCTCAAGCAGGTGCTGGACCAGCACGGCATCCTGATGGTGGTGGACGAAATCCAGATGGGCTTCTATCGCACCGGCAAGCTGTGGTCCATCGAGCACTTCGACGTCCAACCCGACGTGATCGTGTTCGGCAAGGCGCTGACCAACGGCCTCAACCCACTGGGCGGCATCTGGGCCCGTGAAGAGCTGATCAACCCGGGCGTGTTCCCGCCAGGCTCGACTCACTCCACCTTCGCCTCCAACCCGCTGGGCACCGCCGTGGGCCTGGAAATGTTCAAGATGACCAGCGAGATCGACTACGGCGCGATGGTCATGGAAAAGGGCAAGTACTTCCTGGCCGGCCTGCAAGACCTGCAGAAGCGCTACCCGATCATCGGCGATGTCGACGGCCTGGGCCTGGCGCTGCGCTGCGAAATCTGCACCACCGACGGCTTCACCCCGGACAAGGCGACCCTGGACTTCATGGTCGAGGAAGGCATGAAGGGCGACATCGAGATCGACGGCCAGCGCCTGGGCCTGATCCTCGACGTGGGCGGCTACTACAAGAACGTCATCACCCTGGCCCCGTCGCTGGAAATCAGCTACGCGGAAATCGATCTGGGCATCGCACTGCTGGACCGCCTGCTGGACCGGGCCATGAAGCGATGAGCGCCGCTGAGATCGATCTGGGCGAAGGCGACGCCGGCTTCGTTCTCGGCACGGGTCCGGTCGGGGTCTTGTTGATCCACGGCCTGACCGGCACCCCGACGGAACTCCGTCGGGTGGCCCAGGGCCTGGCCAAGGACGGAACGTGCACGGTGTACGTTCCGACCCTGCCCGGGCACTGCGGGGACAACAGCGACCTGCAGGCCACCGGCTGGCAGGACTGGTACGAGGGCGTACGCAAGACCTTTGTCGGCGTGCAACAGCGTCACGAGCAAGTGTTCGTCGGCGGTCTGTCCATGGGCGCCGTGATGTCCATGTACCTGGCGTCCGAGCATCCGGGGCAGATCAGCGGCCTGCTGATGTATTCCACCACCCTCAAGTACGACGGTTGGAGCATCAACAAGCTGGCGTTCCTCACCCCGTTGCTGATGAAGATTCCCTTCGGCGTGCACATCTGCCGCTTCGAGGAAAAGCCGCCCTACGGCATCAAGAACGAACGCCTGCGGGCCATTGTCGAGAAACAGATGAAGGCCGGCCAGAGCAGCGATGCAGGCCTCTTGACCATGGAGGGCGTGACGGTGCGCGAGTTGCACCGGATGAACGCCGTGGTCAAGAAACGCATGCCTTCGATCATGACCCCGGCCCTGGTACTGCACTCCAGCGAGGACGACATCACCAGTCCGTGGAATGCCGACTACGTGGAGCGCAAGCTCGGCGGCCCGGTGACCAAGATCCTCCTCGACAACTGCTATCACATGATCACCGTGGACCTGCAATACCAGCGGGTGATCGAGTTGAGCGTGGACTTCATCCAGCAGCGAGTGGTTGCACCTGCGGTGCGCGAAGACTATCGCCAGCTGGCATGACTTAAGGAAGATACGTGATTACCGCCCAAGCCTTTTCCACCATCCAGGCCATTGAACGCAGCGCCTGGAATGACTGTTTTCCAGACGCCCTGGAGGATTGGGACTACTACCTGGCCGTGGAAAAAGCCGCCATCGCCGACTTCCAGTGGCGCTACCTGGCGATCTACGAGGGCTCGACCCTGGTGGCGGTAGCGCCGGCCTTCACGACTCAGTATCGGCTCGACACCACGGTCTCCGGCCTGGCCAAACGCTTCACCGAACGCCTGGCACGCCAGTGGCCAGGTGCCCTGGAGCTGCGCCTGTACGCCATCGGCTCGCCCGTGGCCGAACAGTGCAGTGCCGGCACCGCCAGCCATGTTCCCCTGGAACGTCGTCAGGCGTTGCTGGAGCAGTTGTTGCAACTGGCCCGGCGCGACGCCGACAGCTTCGGCATCGGCCTGATGGCGGTCAAGGATGCCCCCAGCAGCGACCCGCAATGGGCCGCCAGTTGCCGGGCCGCCGGCCTGCAAGCCATGCCGAGCCTGCCCAGCGCGCTGCTGCCGGTGCCCTTCGCCTCGATCGACGCCTATCTTGGCACCCTGGGCAAGTCCACTCGCAAGGACCTGCGGCGCAAGCTGCGCGCCCCGGCGCCGCGCATCGAGTGGCGGCGGCAGATCGACGACGTGCTGCCCGACATCATGCGCCTCTACGAAGCCACCCTGGAACGCAGCGACCTGCAGTTCGAGCGCCTGCCGGCGGCCTATTTCACCGGCATTCTCGAACAACTGGACCAGCGCGCCGCCTGCGTCCTGTACTGGGTCCAGGACCAACTGGTGGCCTTCAACCTGGTACTCATCGACCAGCATCGGCTGATCGACAAATTCTTCGCCCACGACTTGAACGTCACCCGTGAGCACAATCTGTACTTCCGCAGTTGGCTGGCCAACGTCGACTACTGTATCCAGCAGCACATTCCCCTGTACGAGTGTGGTCAGGCCGGTTACGCCAGCAAGTTGCGCCTGGGTTGCCAGTTCACCGGTAACATGTTGTTTTTCCGACATCGCAATCCCTTGCTCAATGCCCTGCTCAAGGTGATAAAACGCTTTGTCCGTCCGGATCGCTCCGACCCCGCCATGGCTGCTGCAATAAGCGAAAGTACATGACCAGAAAAGATCGTCGCCCGCCCCGCCCTTTTGCCATCTCCCGCTGGAGCCTGCAGCGCAAGCTGGTGTTGGCGTTCTGGCTGGTCAGTGTGATTCCCACCATGATTGCCGCGGAGCTGGCGGCCACCACGTTGTCGGAGATTTTCGACAGCAACGTGCGCATCTGGCTGCAGGAATCCACCAAGATCGTCGAGGACGAGATCACCGAGATCCTCCATGACAACGCGCGGATCGCCCAGCTGTTCCTGCGCTATACGCGCCCGCCCACGGACCGCAATGCAGCCAAGCATGACAAGCTCACCGCCGATATTGCCGACTCCATGGGCATCGACGTGGTGGCGCTGATCCGCAAGAGCGACCACAAGGTGGTGTTCACCACCGCCGCGGACGACGTGGTGGGGCAGATCAGCACCGCTTCCAACGCCGTCCTGCAGACCATCCAGGTGGGTGGCGTGGCCACCGGGGCGGTGGTCTCGACCTTCCAGACCCAGCTCGACGGGGTCGACTATCAGCTGTTGATCGCCACCTACCTGGACGCCAGCTTCCTCACCAGCGTGGCCGATGTGCACTCCCTGGACCTGCGCCTGTACCTGGCCAAGGCCGATGATTTCTCGGAGATCTTCGCCACCCAGCGCTTCGAGGACCATCCCCCCCGCGTGCCGCACAAGATCGAAGACATCCTGCGCGCCACCCGCCAGCCCACCGAGCAGTTCACCAGCCGCTACAGCGGCCTGTACCGGCCGATCTTCAACGACAGCGGCGATCTGGTGGGGGTAATTTTCAGTGGCCTGCTGCGCCACAGCAGCCTGGTGGGCCTGGTTAACCAGAGCAACCTGTTCATCCTGATCTTCCTCCTCAGCTCGGCCGCCTCGCTGTGTGTCGGCTGGCTGGTGTCGCAACGCCTGACACGGCCGCTGCGGGGCCTGTCCAAGGGAGTCCAGGCGGTGATCGCCGGCGACTACCGGCAGCGGGTGCCGGTGATCGGTGGCGACGAACTGGCGGAGCTGAGCAGCACCTTCAACCACATGAGCGAGCGCCTGGGAGAACTGCAGCACCTGGAGGGCCAGTTGCGCCGTCGCGATCGCCTGCATGCCCTGGGCGAGGTGGCCATGGGCCTGGCCCATGAAATCCGCAATCCGCTGGGCATCATCAAGACCGCCACCCAGTTGCTGCACCGTCGGGCCAACCTGCCGGAAAACGACAAGCGCCACCTGGAATACGTGATCAGTGAAGTCAGCCGGATCAACGACCTGATCACCGACTTTCTCGACTTCGCCAAGCCCAGCGCGCCCATTCGTGCCACCCAGGCGGCACGCCCGCTGGTCGAGGAACTGCTGGGCTTCTGCACCCCGGAACTGGCGACCCACAATATCGAAGCGCGGATCGACGACCAGGCACCGGGTGCGACCATCCATGCCGATGCCCGGCAGCTCAAGCAGGCCTGCCTGAACCTGATCCTCAACGCCATCGACGCCATGCCCGAGGGCGGCCGCCTGACCCTGGGCATCGCCCAGCAGGAAGACGAAACCATCCTCAGCGTCAGCGATACCGGCCAGGGCATCGAGCCGGACATGCTGGAACGCATCTTCACCCCCTTCGTCACCACCAAGGCCTCGGGCACTGGCCTGGGCCTGGCGAAAGTCTTTTCGATCATGGAAAGCCATGACGGCCACATCGAGTGCGTCAGCGAAAAAGATGCCGGCGCCACCTTCAGCCTGTACATTCCGGCCAACGGTGAAGAGGACGACGAGGACACTGATGACGCATAACCTGCTGGTGGTCGATGACGAACCCAAACTCTGTGACCTGCTGTCTTCGGCCTTGAGCCAGAACGGCATCCAGGTGTTCACGGCGGGCAATGGCCTACACGCCCTCAAGGTGCTGGAGCAGGAAGACATCGACCTGGTGATCAGCGACTGGCGCATGCCGGGCATGGACGGGCCGCAACTGCTGGCAGAAATCAAGCAGCGCTACCCGAACCTGCCGGTGATCGTGATGACCGCCTACAGCACGGTGAAGAACGCTGTGCAGTCCATGCGCAACGGCGCCTACGACTACATTGCCAAGCCCTTCGATATCGATGAGCTGGACATCACCGTCAGCAAGGCCCTGCAGTTTCGCGACATCCTCAAAGACAACCAGCGCATGCGCGCCGAGCTCGACGAGCACCAGCAGTTCGACAGCCTGGTGGGCGACAGCCCGGCCTTTCGCCAGGTACTGCAGGCGGTGGACTCAGTACGCGAGAGCAGCGCCACCATTCTCCTGACCGGAGAAAGCGGCACCGGCAAGGAGATGGTCGCCCGGGCCATCCACAAGCACGGCAATCGCGCGGACAAACCCTTTGTCGCCGTCAATTGCGCGGCCATTCCCGAAGGCTTGCTGGAAAGCGAGATGTTCGGCCACCGCAAGGGTGCCTTCACCGGCGCCGTGGCGGACCGGGTCGGACGCTTCCAGCAGGCCGACAAGGGCACCCTGTTTCTCGATGAAGTGGGCGACATGCCCCTGGCCTTGCAGGCCAAGATCCTCCGCGCCCTGCAGGAACGCGTGATCGAGCCGGTGGGCGATCCCCGGGAGCGCAAGGTCGATGTGCGGGTGATCGCCGCGACCAACAAGAACCTGCTGGAAGCCGTGGCCAACAAGGAGTTCCGCGAGGACCTGTACTACCGCCTCAACGTCTTCCCCATTCCCTTGCCGGCGCTGCGCGAGCGGGTCGAGGACATCGCTCCACTGGCCCGCCACTTCGCCCACAGCCTGGGGGCCACCGCCGGCAAGCGCATCACGGGCTTCAGCCCCCAAGCCTTGCAGGCCATGGCCTCCTACACCTGGCCAGGGAACATCCGCGAACTGCAGAACTGCGTGGAGCGGGCCACCATCGTCGCCCGCGCATCGGTCATCGAAGAAAGTGACCTGCCAGGCTATCTGTTCGACACCCCACCAGCAGGAACCGAGGGCAGCGTGGCCCTCAGCGTCGGCCCACAAGTGCCCAGCGACCTGGACGCGGCCCTGGCCGAAGTGGAGCGGGCCTACATTCTCGCGGCCCTGCACCAGAGCAACGGCGTCCAGGCGGCAGCGGCGCAGATGATCGGCATTTCCGAACGCAGCTTCTGGTACCGCCTGAAAAAGCTCGGCATTCAGGTAGACAAGATCATTCGTTGAGCGGGGGTTGCCTCATTCGCCGGCAAGCCGGCTCCTACTGGCGCATGACCTCACAGCACATTCGCGCTATCCACCGGCTCGATCTGGGCCCAGTGGGAAGTGTCTTCGCGATGGTTTTGCAGGTATGGCAGCACCGCCGCCAGCAAAGGCGCCTTGAAGGCGTCCTGGAAACGATGGGCCAACCCCGGAATCAGCTTCAGCTGGCTGCCCTGGATCTGCGCCGCCAGGTGCACCCCATGCATCACCGGCAACAGCGGATCGGCGGTGCCGTGCACCACCAGCGCCGGCACCCGCAGTTGCTTGAGCAAGGCCACACGACTCGGCTCGGCGAGGATCGCCATGATCTGGCGCTTGACGCCCTCCGGGTTGAACGCCCGGTCATAGGACAACGCAGCCTGATGCAGCAGGACCTGACGGTCATCCGCGACCTTCGGGCTGCCCAGGGCCGCCAGCAGGTCCGCCTGCTGCTCCAGGGCGGCTTCACGGTTCGGTGCATTGCGCCGGGACAGCAATTGCACCAGCGCCTCGTTCGGCGCCGGCAGGCCTTCGGCCCCGGAACTGGTCATGATCAGCGTCAGGCTCTCGATTCGTTGTGGCGCCATGGCCGCCAGATGCTGGGCAATCATGCCGCCCATGCTCGCCCCCAGCACATGGAACTGCTCGATGTGCAGGGCATCCATCAACCCCAGGGCATCATCGGCCATGTCGCTCAGGGTATAAGGCGCAGCCACGGGCAGGCCGAGCTTGTAGCGCAGTACTTCGAAGGTCAGGTTGGCGCTGGCCGGAGCCTGGCGCCAGGTGGACAGGCCGACGTCGCGATTGTCATATCGAATCACCCGAAACCCTTGCTGACACAAGGCCTCCACCACTTCGTCCGGCCAGTGGATCAATTGTCCGCCCAGGCCCATGACCAGCAGCAATGCCGGATCGGAACTTCGACCGATGCTTTGGTAGGCCAGGCTCACCTGCGCCAGGTCGACCCGTTGCGTGGGTACGTTGACATCGCAGCGCGAGGCCGCAAAAGACAGCTGGCCGAGCAAAAGCCCGGCCAGCAGGATGACAGTGGAAAACAATCTTGCCCGCATGGAAAACACCGAAACGCAGAACCCCAGTAGAGCGCGAGTCTGATGAACTTCGATGTTTCGCGCTGCCACAGTTGCGTGACAGTTTGATGAAGCCCGCCCAGCGGTCATCGCTTAGGGGCGCTCGAGCGGCGCCTCGTTTGCCGACGAGGTGGAACTGATGATCGCCTTCGTCGGCAAGCAGGTTTCTACCGGCTTTCAGGCCAACTGGCTGCGCAGCTGGCGGGCCGCGGCCACCATGTTCACCAGGGCCGCTTCGGTTTCCGGCCAGGCGCGGGTCTTCAAGCCGCAGTCGGGGTTGACCCACAGTCGCTCGGCGGGAATGCGTTTGACCGCCTTGCTCATCAACTTGACCATCTCGGCAGTGTCCGGTACCCGTGGCGAGTGGATGTCATACACCCCCGGGCCGATGTCGTTGGGGTAGTCGAAGGCTTCGAAGGCTTGCAGCAACTCCATGTCCGAGCGGGAAGTCTCGATGGTGATCACGTCGGCATCCATGGCAGCGATGGACTGGATCACATCGTTGAACTCGCTGTAGCACATGTGGGTATGGATCTGAGTTTCGTCCCGCACACCCGAAGCGCTCAGGCGGAAGGCCTGCACCGCCCAGTCCAGGTACTCCTGCCATTGCGCGCGGCGCAGGGGCAGGCCTTCGCGGAACGCCGCCTCGTCGATCTGCACGATCTTGATCCCGGCCTGTTCCAGGTCCTGCACTTCATCGCGCAGGGCCAGGGCCAGTTGCTGGGCCTGGACCTTGCGCGATACGTCTTCCCGGGGAAAGACCACATGAGCATGGTCACAGGGCCAGTCAGCATGCCTTTCATGACCTTGTCGGTGAGGCTCTGGGCGTACTGGATCCAGTCCACGGTCATGGCCCGGGGCCGGCTCAGGTCGCCGTAGATGATGGCCGGCTTGACGCAGCGCGAGCCGTAGCTCTGGACCCAGCCAAAACGGGTGAACAAGTAGCCGTCCAGTTGCTCAGCAAAGTACTCCACCATGTCGTTGCGCTCGGCTTCACCGTGGACCAGCACGTCCAGGCCAAGGCTCTCCTGGATCTGCACTGCGTGGCGGATCTCGCTGTGCATGGCATCGGTGTAGTCGTTGAGCGACAGCTTGCCCTGCCGGTAGGCCTGGCGCGCCAGGCGAATCGATGCAGTCTGCGGGAAAGAGCCGATGGTGGTGGTGGGAAAGACCGGCAATTGCAGGCGCGCTCGCTGCTGTTCGATACGTTGGGCAAAGGGTGACTGACGCTGACTGTCGGCGGCGCTGATGGCCTTGATCCGGGCCTGGACCTGGGCCTTGTGAATCCGCGGGGACAGGGCACGACTGGCCTGGACCTTGCGGCTTTGCGCCAGGGCCGCTTGCACCGCCGGGGCCTGGGGATCGTTCAGGGCATCACGCAGGACCGAGATCTCGCCGCACTTCTGCACGGCAAAGGCCAGCCAGCTTTTCAGTTCGGCATCCAGCTGGTCTTCCCGGGACAGGTCCACCGG
Source organism: Pseudomonas sp. B21-059 (assembly GCF_026016285.1). Taxonomy (NCBI): domain Bacteria; kingdom Pseudomonadati; phylum Pseudomonadota; class Gammaproteobacteria; order Pseudomonadales; family Pseudomonadaceae; genus Pseudomonas; species Pseudomonas sp. B21-059. The sequence continues at coordinate 5,375,040 of NZ_CP087201.1, forward strand.
GCTGTGCAGCAGGGAGCAGGAGCTGCTGACCCAAAGGTTGTCGCCGAAACGCTCCTGGGCCACCTGCAACTGCTGCAGGGCCTGTTCCAGTTCGCAGCGCCAGACGTTGCGCCCATTGACCAGGCCCACGGAAAGAATCTTGTAGGTCGGCAGCCGGTCCAGGACCTGGCCCAATTGTTCCGGAGCCCGCACCGCATCGATGTGCAAGCCGTCCACCGGCAGGCCCACCGCCAGGCCGAGGTTGTCTTCCAAACCGCTGAAGTAAGTGGCCACCAATTTTTTCAGCGGCGAGTACTGGAGGATGTGGTAGGCCCGCTCGAAGGCGCTCTTCCACTCCTGGGGCAGATCGAGGGTCAGGATCGGCTCGTCGATCTGCACCCATTCCACGCCCTGGGCCTTGAGCCGGTTGAGGATCTCGCCGTACAGCGGCAGCAGGCGCTCCAGCAGGTCGAGCTTGTTGAATGCATTGCCCTTGGCCTTGCCCAGCCACAGGTAGGTCAAGGGGCCGATGATCACCGGCTTGACCTGATGACCCAGGGCATGGGCTTCCTCGACTTCGTCGAACAGTTGCTCCCAGCTCAGTTGGAACGGCTGGTCGGCGCTGAACTCGGGGACCAGGTAGTGGTAGTTGGTGTCGAACCACTTGGTCAGTTCCTGGGCGTATTGCGCCTGGCCCTGCTCACCGCAGCAGCCAGCACTGGCGCCACGGGCCATGGCGAACAGAGTGTCCAGGGTCGGGCGGCCCTGGGCATCGCGAAGACCGTCGAAACGCTCGGGAATCACCCCGAAGGTCAGGGAGTGACCGAGCACCTGGTCGTACCAGGCAAAGTCGCCCACTGGCAGCAGGTCGATGCCGGCGTCTTTTTGCACTTGCCAGTGCCGAGCCCGCAGCTCGCGACCGACCTCTTGCAATGCAGCCTGATCGAGGGCGCCCTTCCAGTAGGCTTCGAGGGCTTTTTTCAGTTCGCGGTCAGCGCCGATGCGGGGAAAACCGAGGGTGTGGGCCAGAGCCATGGGAAAGCGCCTCCTTGTCAAAGATGGCGCTATTGTCGACAGCCCGGGCAACATGAGACAAACTCAACCTTTTCGTGTTGATCACAAAATTTACTCATGGAGATCCTGGTGCTCGAAATCCGTCACCTGAAGACCCTGCACGCCCTGCGCGAAGCCGACAGCCTGGTTGAAGCCGCCGAACGCCTGCACCTGACCCAGTCCGCCCTGTCCCACCAGTTCAAGGAACTTGAAGAACGCCTGGGCATGCCGCTGTTCGTGCGCAAGACCAAGCCGGTGCGCTTCACCAGCGCCGGCCTGCGCCTGCTGCAACTGGCCGATGCCACCCTGCCGCTGCTGCGCGGCGCCGAACGGGACATTGCCCGCCTGGCCGGCGGCACCGCCGGCCGCTTGCACATGGCCATCGAGTGCCATAGCTGCTTCCAGTGGCTGATGCCCACCATCGACCAGTTCCGCGACGCCTGGCCGGAAGTGGAGCTGGACCTGGCCTCGGGCTTCTCCTTTGCACCGCTGCCGGCGCTGGCCCGGGGTGACCTGGACCTGGTGGTGACCTCCGATCCCCTGGAACTGGCCGGCATCACCTATGTGCCGCTGTTCACCTACGAAGCCATGCTTGCAGTGGCCAACCAGCATCCCCTGGCAAGCAAGCCCTACATAGTTCCGGAAGATCTGCTGAACGAAACCCTGATCACCTATCCGGTGGAGCGGGATCGTCTGGACATCTTCACCCGCTTCCTGGAACCGGCGGACATCGAACCGGCGCAGGTCCGCACCTCGGAACTGACGGTGATGATGATGCAGCTGGTGGCCAGCGGCCGCGGGGTGTGCGGCATGCCCCATTGGGCCCTGCATGAATACAGCTCACGGGGTTATGTGAAGGCCAAGCGGCTGGGTGAAAAGGGACTGTTCGCCACCCTGTACGCAGCGATTCGCGCCGACATGCTGGACGCGCCCTACATGCGTGACTTCCTGCTGACCGCCAAGGACACCTCGTTCTCGACCCTGGACGGCGTCAGCGCTGTACGCTGAGCGCCACCCTCACGCAGGCGCCGGCTGGCCAGCGAGCAGGATCAGCGTGGCACTTCGCGCCACATGTGGATCTTGTCGAGATAGTCCTCCCCCACGCACACCGCCTGGGGTTCCAGCCCGAACTGGACAAAGCCGCAGCGCTGGTACACGGACAGCGCTGCGTCATTGCCCGCCGTCACCGTCAGTTGCACCAGGCGCAGCCCTTCATAATCGGCCGCCTCTGCCAGTAACCTCTGCACCAGTTGATAACCCAGGCCGCAGCTACGCTGCTCGCCCGTGACGTAGAGCCCGAAAAGGGTCGCCTTGTGCCGGGCTTTCTCGCGAAGTTCAAAGGCCAGGCCGACAATCCCCAGCAAACGCCCCTCGGAAAAGGCCCCCAGCAGCAAGTCCAGTTCGCCATCCAGGCGTGCGGCCCACCAGGCCAGTGGCAGCTTTTCCCGCTCCCTGACGCTGGAAGTGAACGCCTGGGGATGGCGGTCATAGGCTTCGAGCATCAAGGCCCGGTATTGCGCGGCATCGTCAGGAGTCAGGTGTTGGATCTGCAGGCTCATGCGAGATCGTCAGTCCGTCATGTTCAGTTGGTACGGCGTTGTTCGAACATCAAGCGCACCGCCAGCCCCGCCAGCACGAACCCCATGAAGTAACGCTGGGCCGAAAGCCAGGTGGGGTTGCTGGCGAACCAGGAGGCAATGCCTGCGGCAAACAGGGCAATCAGCAGGTTCACCGAAAAGCTCACGCTGATCTGGGTCAGGCCGAGAATGAGGCTCTGGGAGAACACCGAACCGTGCTCGGGATGAATGAACTGCGGAAAGATCGACAGGTAGAACACCGCGATCTTAGGGTTCAGGGCGCTGGTCAGAAACCCCATGATCACCAGCTTGCGGGGCGAGTCCACCGGCAACTGCTGGGCTTCGAACGGCGATCGCGCGCCAGGCTTGAGCGCCTGCCAGGCCAGCCACAGCAGATACAGGGCACCGGCCCACTTGAGCACTTCATAGGCCATGGGCACCGCCATGAAGATCGCGGTCAGGCCCAGTGCAGCGGCAAACAGGTGGACGAAAAAGCCCGCCACGACGCCCAGTAACGACGTCACCCCGGCCTTGCGCCCCTGGCAGATCGAACGGGAAATCAGGTAGATCATGTTCGGGCCTGGGGTCAGCACCATCAGCAACGAGGCCGCGGCGAAAATCAGGTAGTCGTGAAGTGGGATCATGGCAGTCCTTGGCAACGGGAGGTCAGGCGAGGCTCGCCTGGGCCTTGCGATAAAACGGCAAGATCAGATCCCGTGTCAACGGCGCCAGAAACAAATCACCATCGCTGGCCGGATCGATCCAGCGCACCTCCTCGATCTCCGCCGCCGGGGTCACCGCAGTGTCGATGCGAACAAGAAAGACCTCCGCCTGCACCACATGGCCGGGCTCGTTGGCGGCCGGTGCGCAAAACTGTTGCAGATAGCGGGCCTGGCTCGGATCGATGCGCAGGCCGAGTTCCTCTTCCAACTCTCGGGCCAGGGCCAGCACCGGCGGCTCGCCGGCTTCGATCTTGCCGCCAGGCTGCATGAAGGCCTCGGTGCCGCGTTTGCGCACCAGCAGGGTCTGGCCATCGGTCCCCAGCAACAGGGCGGCGGCGATACGGATGACGGAGGGTGCAACGGCGGAGGGCAGCGACATGGGGACCTGGACACCTTGAGAACGAAGGCGCAAGGATCACATGCCCGGCAGCGGGTCGTCATCCGCCAGCAGTATATTTCCCGTCGTTCCAGGGTGTTTCTCAGGTGCCCGACTGCGGCTCTCGCGCCAGCTTGACGAACACGCTGTAACGGGCGCCTTCCATGGTTTCAAAGGCGATCAGTTTGTCCACCAGAGGCTGGCTCAGCACCTTGCCGGCGTTGAGCAGAAGCATGCCGTTGTCGGCATTCAGGTTGCGCGCCAGCAGCATGCCCGCCGCCAGCTCCCGGGTGCCCAGGACCTTGACCGAAGGGTCGCCCAGGGTCACATCGCTGAGGTACACAGAACACACTTGGATAAACCCCTCCACCAACTCGGGGTCGTACAGCCGGCCGGCGTATTTACGGATGAACACCAGGGCCTCGTCGCTGTTCATGTGCCGTTCGAGAATCAGCCCGCACTGCAGTTCGATAAAATCCACCGCCAGCTTGAGCAGCCGCGAGCCCAGGGGAATCGCCTCGCCCTTGAGGTGATCGGGAAAGCCGCTGCCATCCCAGTGTTCCTGGTGATGGCGGATCAGGCGCGCCGCATCCTGCACCGGTTCCAGGGTCATCAGCAGCGATTCGCTTTGCGCCGGATAGGCCCGATAGCGTTCACGCTCATGGTGGTGCAACCAATCGGCCGGGGTGATCATCATGCTGTCGCTCCAGCTCAGCTTGCCGATGTTGTGCAGGGCCGCGGCCATGGCCAGGTCGCGCTGCGCCACGGCGTCGATGCCGTGGATCTTGCAGTAGGCACGCACCAAATCGATGATCCGGCGGTTGGTCTGCTTGTCGCTAGGCAGACGCTGGTTCACCAGCAGCGAGAACAGCTCGGCGCCCGTGGCATAGCTGTGCTTGAGCTCCTCATAGGCCAGGTCCAGCATGTCGGCGGTTTGTTGCAGCTCCGCGGTGCGCGACGCGACGCGTTTTTCCAGCTCGGCATTGAGGGCCTTGAGCTGAGTGTTCTGTTCTTGCGCCAGAGCCTCCAGGCGCTGGCGTTCACGCACGGAATGCTGATGCTCCAGCGCCTGGCGCAAGGTCAGCAACAGTTCCTGATCATCCCAGGGCTTGCTCAGGTAACGGTAGATTTCCCCTTCATTGATCGCCTTGGCGATCAGTTTCAGGTCCGGGTCACCGGTCAGCAGGATGCGCGTAGTGTCCGGATAGTGCTGATGAATGCGCGCCAGCAGGGACGGGCCATCCATCTGCGGCAGATGGGCGGCGCTGATTATCAGGTCCACCTCCCGGGTGGCCATGACCTTCAGGGCTTCGCTGGCGTCGTGGGCAAGGTGCAGCACGTAGGAATGAGCACTGAGCAGTTGGTGCAGGCGTTGCAGGATCGCGTCCTGGCTGTCCACCAACAGAACCTCGGGCTGGCGTGTGACTGTGGCAACGTTCAGCTCACCCATGAGACACCTCGGGTCAACATCGATGCACATGTCCTTCATTCTTTTCACTGGCAACACTGATCCTTGTTGCCTGATTCAAGCGTAGAAGCATTTCCGAGGGGAATGATGGCTTTTTAATACCATCCGTCCGCTGAAAGAGCTCCAACGGACGGCGGCGAGAATGGAGGCCAATGACCTCACTTGGCAGCGGCTTTACCGCTGGAACCGAAGGAGGCAAAACGTTTGTTGAAGCCAGCAATACGGCCTTCGGACTGGGTCTTGCGTTGCTGGCCGGTGTACACCGGGTGCGAAGCGCTGGACACATCCAGGGTCACGTAGGGATAGGTCTGGCCATCACTGTGCTGGTAAGTGCGGTCGGTATCGACGGTAGAGCCAATGAGGAAAAACACGTCGGCGGCAGTATCGTGAAACAGCACGGGGCGGTAGTCAGGGTGAATGTTGGGTTTCATCGGAGTCTCCAGCGGCTGGGGTGAAAAATAGTGTTATACAGTAACAATAAAATCCTCTTTAAACGAGAACTTATCGCAATAAGCTTCTACAACAATGGTCTGACTCCTGCCTCGTTCCCCCGATTCAGGCTTGCCCGTAAGGCCCCAGCGGGCCAGTATGCTGGGCTGCAACGCTCTGACACAGCCGTGAATTCCTATAAGAAATGCCTGTGCAGCCCACCGTCCCAGCCGTTCGGTGTCGCTGTCGATTACCCGTTATCAAGGCACCAGGTGCCTGATTGACCTGATGAGTCCGAACCAAGGAAACCGTATGAGCCTGTCACTTCTGAGCCGCTACGCCTTCTTTGCTGCCTGCGTGATATTCACCCTCGCCAGCCTGCCCTTTCTCGAACACGACTGGCTCTGGCCATTCACCCTGGTCACCGGCCTGCTGAGCCTGCTGGGGATCTTCGATCTGCTGCAAAGTCCCCACGCGGTACGCCGCAACTACCCGATCCTGGGCAACATCCGCTACCTGGTGGAAGGCATCCGTCCGGAGATCCGCCAATACCTGCTGGAATCCGACAGCGACGCCCTGCCCTTTTCCCGCGCCCAGCGCTCCCTGGTGTACTCGCGAGCCAAGAATGAAAGCGCCGACAAACCCTTCGGCACCCTGATCGATGTCTACCAGTCGGGCTTCGAGTTCATCGGCCATTCCATGCGCCCGGCGCCCTTGAGCGACCCCAGCAGCTTTCGGGTCACCGTCGGCGGCCCGCAATGCACCCAGCCCTATTCGGCCTCGGTATTCAACATCTCGGCGATGAGCTTCGGCTCCCTGAGTGCCAACGCCATCCGTGCCCTGAACCAGGGTGCCAAGCTCGGCAACTTCGCCCACGACACCGGTGAAGGCAGCATCAGCCCCTATCACCGTGAACACGGCGGCGACCTGACCTGGGAGCTGGGCAGTGGCTACTTTGGCTGCCGTACCGCCGACGGTCGCTTCGACCCCGAGCGCTTCGCCACCCAGGCGCAGAACCCGCAAGTGCGGATGATCGAGATCAAGATGAGCCAGGGCGCCAAGCCGGGCCATGGCGGCATCCTGCCCAAGCACAAGGTGACCCAGGAAATTGCCGACACCCGCGGCATCCGCATGGGCGAGGACTGCATTTCGCCGTCGAGCCACAGTGCATTTTCCACCCCGATCGAAATGATGCATTTCATCCAGCAACTGCGTGAGCTGTCAGGCGGCAAGCCGGTGGGCTTCAAGTTCTGCCTGGGCCACCCGTGGGAATTCATGGGCATTGCCAAGGCCATGCTGGAAACCGGCATCCTCCCGGATTTCATCGTGGTCGACGGCAAGGAAGGCGGCACCGGCGCAGCCCCCGTGGAGTTCACCGACCACATCGGCGCGCCCATGCGCGAAGGCCTGCTGTTCGTCCACAACACCCTGGTGGGCCTGAACCTGCGGGACAAGATCAAGCTCGGTGCCAGCGGCAAGATCGTCAGTGCCTTCGACATCGCCAGCGTCCTGGCCATCGGCGCCGACTGGGCCAACTCGGCCCGGGGCTTCATGTTCGCCATCGGCTGCATCCAGTCGCAAAGCTGCCACACCAACAAATGCCCGACCGGCGTCGCCACCCAGGACAACCTGCGCCAGCGTGCCCTGGTGGTGCCGGACAAGGCCCAGCGGGTGTACAGCTTCCACCGCAACACCCTCAAGGCCCTGGCCGAGATGCTGGCCGCCGCCGGCCTGCAGCACCCGTCGCAACTGGAAGCCAAGCACCTGGTGCGACGCATGTCGGCCACCGAGATCAAGCTGTTCTCCCAACTGCATGTGTTCCTCAAGCCCGGCGAATTGCTCACCGGCGAAGTCAACGGCGAGTTCTACTCGCGCATGTGGCAATTGGCCCGGGCCGACAGCTTCGAACCCAATACCCAAGCCGCCGCTTAAGCACGTCTGTCCAGGCCTCCCCGGCTACCTGGGGAGCCTGGCGACTCACAAGGAAGATTGGAATGCTCAAGGTTATCGCTGAAGATTTCATCAAGCCCGAACACCTGGAAACCGTGCGCCCGTGGTACGCCGAACTGGTGGAAAAAACCCGCCAGGAACCGCTGTGTATCGCCTACGATCTGTTCGTCGATCAGAAAGACCCCGGGCACTTCATCTTCGTCGAACAGTGGCCGGACCGCGCCGCCCTCGACGCTCATTGCAACACCGAACACTTCACCCGCCTGGTACCACAGATCAACGCCTTTCAAGCCCGCGAATGCCGCGTGCTGCTGATGGACGAATTCTAGAAGCCGACATCATCCCGATGCTTGACCGGACCACCGAAAGCAGACCGAACCACCACTGACCTTTCGCAGTTCCAGCATGCCCTTGCTGTCTTTCGAGCAACTGTCCCAGCAACTGCCCGGCAGCCACGGCACCCTGGTGATCATCGAAGTCTAGCCTCACTCGGCACTCGACAAGGGTTCACAACCCGAACCGGGGCCGACTGTGGACGCCCCCTTTATCAGGGACATTCACGCCCGCCACAATGCACAAACGCATAATTAAATTGCATTGACGCATATCTCATCTAAGGTTGCTTGCAGACCCGGCCAGCGCACGCCATCGAGGCTGGCGCCGCGCAGCACCCAGCGCCGGGTCCGGCAACTTGCTGTAGCCCAGATGCCACAGCGACACCAGCCGGAGGCTGGTTTTCACTCATGGAGGATGAACATGTTAAGCACCACCTTGACTCCCACCGGCAACCCGCAGGCCCTGCCCCAATGCCTGGCCGGTACGCTGATCGATCCGCAACTGGCTGAAATCGACCCACGCGCCGAGGCGGCACCCCAGGCCGGCGCCCGACTCAATTTCAGCGTGCAGCCGCAAACCCAGAGCAACTGGTGCTGGGCGGCACTGTCGGCATCGGTCGGCAACTACTACGGCACCGGCTCCTGGACCCAGTGCGGGGTGGCCAATGCCGAATTGGGCCGCAACTCCTGCTGCAGCCAGCCCGGACCGTGCAACGTCTACGGCTACCTGGACTCGGCCCTCAGAACCACCCGCAGTTATGGCGGCATGCGGGAAAACCGGATGCAGATGCCGGCCATCGAAAACCAGCTCGGCATGGGCCGTCCCGTCGGCCTGCGTTGCGCCTGGTATGGCGGCGGCGCGCATTTCCTGACGATCTACGGCACCGATGGCAGCTACATCCTGGTCGCCGACTCCATCTTCGGTTACTCGACCCGTGCCCTTAACAGCTTCCCCGGTTCCTACAACGGCGGCGGCAATTGGACCCACACCTACTTCACCCGGAAAAACTAGGAGGCGTCATGCAACTGACTTACCCCAAGGCGCCCACCCACGGCGTCCAGACCTTGCACCCGGCACTGCAGGCAGCCCTGCGCACCCAGGGTTTCGGCGTCAACCGCGCCTTTGCCAATGCCGGCACCCTGAGCCTGTCCCAGGCATTTCGCGGCTACGCCCTCAGCCTGGAGGACCTGGCCAACGGCAAGGGCCTGGACCAGGCCACGACGGGGGACTGGCATTACCTGGTGTTCGCCGGCGGTGTATCCATCGCCGACGCGCAACTGACGGAAGTGGCCGGCAAGGTCGAGTTCGCGGCGCTCAATCACGGCGCTCTGGCGGCGTCCACCATCAGTGCCCTGAACCTGGCGGAACAGGCCCCCCTGCTGCAGGGGAAATCCTGCGAGTTGAGGTTGCTGTTCATCCCGGCGTTGCAGGTGACGGCGATCTGGCTGCACGCAGCCGATGCCGAAGTGCTGATTCCCATCGACCCCACCCCGGCGAACCTGGCGGCCCACCAGCTCTATGACGCAGCGACGCTGTTGAGCCTGCTGAGCCCCTCGGCCCGACAAGCCAAGGCAGTTTTCGATGCCGATACCAGCGGCACCCTGGGAGGCTGAACCGCGGCAAAAAAAATCCGGCGGCCCTGGCGGGACGCCGGATTCTTCTGTTCAGGCCGTTGGCCCGGGAGGCTCAAGACAAGAGCCTCCCGGGCGAGGGATCACGACGCCGAACTCACCGCATCCTGTTGGGCGTTGGTGGGCTGCAGCTTGAACAGGTAGAACAGCACCGTCAGCAGCACCAGGAACGCCGGGCCGACATACAGCGCCACGCGAGTGTCCGGGAAATAGGCCATCAGCCCCACCACCAGTACCAGGAACGCCAGGGCGAAGTAGGAACTGACCGGGTACAGCCACATGCGGTATTTCAGCGCAGCCCGCTCGCTCGGGCTCAGGCCTTTGCGGAACTTGAGCTGGGCCAGCAGGATCATCACCCAGGTCCAGATAGCCCCGAAGGTGGCGATCGAGGTCACCCAGACGAACACTTTCTCCGGCACCAGATAATTCAGCAGTACCCCCAGCAGCAAGGCGAAGATCGACAGCAGCAGCGCGCGACGCGGCACACCGTTGTTCGAAGTCTTGGCGAAGCCGGCCGGGGCCTGGCCGTTCTGCGCCAGGCTGTAGAGCATGCGCCCGGTGCTGAAGATGCCGCCGTTGCAGGACGACAGCGCGGCAGTGATCACCACGAAGTTGATGATGCCGGCGGCAGTCTTGATGCCCAGACGCTCGAAGGTCATCACGAACGGACTGCCCTGGGTGCCGATCTCATTCCACGGGTAGATCGACAGGATCACGAACAGCGCGCCCACGTAGAACAGCAGGATGCGCCAGAACACCGAGCCGATGGCGTTGGGAATGGTCTTCTGCGGGTTGCGCGCTTCACCGGCGGTGAGGCCGATCATCTCTACGCCCAGGTAGGCGAACATCACCATCTGCAGCGACATCAGCACGCCGGTCACGCCATTGGGCATGAAGCCACCGTGGGCCCAAAGGTTGGAAATCCCCAGCGCCACGCCGTCGTTGCCGAAGCCGAAGGCAATGATGCCAACGCCGCCGATCACCATGGCGATGATGGTGACGATCTTGATCAGGGCGAACCAGAACTCGAACTCACCGAAGGCCTTGACCGCGATCAGGTTGATCGAGCCCATGCTCACCAGGGCCGCCAGGGCCCAGATCCAGCGCGGCACATCGGGGAACCAGATGCCCATGTACACCGCCACCGCCGTGATCTCCGCGACACAGGTCACCAGCCACAGGAACCAGTAGTTCCAGCCGGTCAGAAAACCCGCCAACGGGCCCAGGTAGTCTTGTGCGTAACGGCTGAAGGAACCGGCGACCGGGTTATGCACCGCCATCTCGCCGAGGGCGCGCATGATCACCAGGATCGCCAGGCCGCCGATGATGTAGGACAGCATGATGGCCGGACCGGCCATTTCGATGGCCTTGGCCGAGCCCAGGAACAGGCCGACGCCGATACAGGCGCCCAGGGCCATCAAGCGAATATGCCGTTCGCCCAGTTCGCGTTTCAGCGGGCCGCCCTGAGCGGTCTCGCCGTGGGGCAGTTGGTTGCCAACTGACATAGAGATACAACCTCATTTTGTTATTGGATATGAACCACCGAGTCTGCGAAGCCATGGCGGATAGCCGCAGCTTGCTCAACCGTACCGGCCTTGTGGGGCGGCGCGTCTGTAGGACAAGACCTGCCAGATCAGCGGGGTGCGCAGTATAAAAAGCTCCCGACAGGGCTTTTCACTCTATAAGTAGCTAAATTCAGAGAGAAATCTCGGCAAATACCGCTTTCGCGGAGAAGCATTACCTGCTTTTTGCCCTTAAACCTCACTCGGAAAGGGCCCGGAGTATTGCACAGCCCTGGTGCATCGTCATGCCCCTACCTAGGGCGTATTTACCTGGAAGAAGGCTCTATCACAGCCCTTTCCCACCGGTTCCTGATCAGCCCTGCGGCCGCGGCCCGGTTCCAGGCCCCATTGCTTTCACAATTTCTTCTGCCGCGGCTACCACCGACTAAGCTTCAGACAAGTCCGATCAATCTGCGTGAATGGATCAATCGACTATGGGCGCTCTGTGGCAGACCGATTCGCGTAAAAACGCAGTGCCAAACCACAGCGAGGACGAAGCGCCTTTACCCAAAAAACCCAGGGCCCACCGTTATGCCTGGCGTCTGTTCTGGCTGCTACTGCTGATCACGCTGATCGCCCTGGGTGTCGCCGCCACCCGGGAAATGCGTACCTCCAAGCTCCAGGCCCGGGAATTCAGCAAGCTGGCTCAAGACTTGAGCTATTCCCTGCAACCAGGCCCCAGCGACGCCATGCTCTATCCCGGCGCCGGCCCCTTCGACCGGCGTCTGGGCTATAGCGCCCTGGGCGAGTTCCTGCCGCGTCTGCTCAAACGCGGCTACCTGATCGACGCTCAGACACGGTTTTCCCCGGCATTGATGGACTACAGCAAAAACGGTTTTTTCGTGCCCTATACCGAGAAAATCCAGGCCGGCCTGTCCATCACCGATTGCCGCGCCGCGCCCCTGTATCAATTCAATTACCCACAACAGCTGTATGCCAGCTTCAACCATATTCCGCCCCTGATGGTGCACAGCCTGCTGTTCATCGAGAACCGCGATCTGCTGGACCCCAAGCTGGCCCAGGCCAACCCGGCGGTGGACTGGCCGCGCTTCGCCAAGGCCGCCTGGTCCCAGGTGGCCAAGCTTCTGCACCTGCCCGGGCAGACCGCCGGCGGCAGCACCCTGGCCACCCAGCTGGAAAAATACCGCCACTCCCCCGATGGCTTGACGGTGTCCGGCGGCGAAAAGATCCGCCAGATGATTTCCGCCAGCGTGCGCGCCTATCAGGATGGCCCGCAAACCCTGGAGGCCCGACGCCGGATCGTCCGCGATTACCTCAACAGCGTGCCGCTGTCGGCGGTTCCGGGCCACGGCGAGGTTCATGGCATGGCCGAGGGCCTGCGGGTCTGGTACGGCGCCGATTTCGATCAGGTCAACCAGGCCCTGTCCAGCAACGCCACCGATGCCAGGAGCCTGGCCCAGCGCGGCCTGGCCCTGCGCCAGGTGCTGTCGCTGATGATCGCGCAACGCCGCCCTTCCTATTATCTGGTCAAGGGGCACGCCGAGCTGGCGGACCTCACCGACAGCCATATCCGCCTGCTGGCGCAGAACAATGTCATTGATCCCGCCCTGACCGCCGCGGCCCTGGCCAGCAAGGTCAGCTACCGCGACTGGCAGCAGCAGCCGACGATCCAGCCGATCGAAACCAACAAGGGCATCAGCGTGGCCCGCCGCCGTTTGGCAGCGCTGCTCAACCGCCCCTTGTACGACCTGGACCGCCTTGACCTGTCGGCCACCAGCACCTTGCAGAGCGACCTGCAGCGCCAGGCCACCGAGTACCTCAAGCAGCTCGCCGACCCGGCTTTCGCCGCGCAGATCGGTGTGCTCGGCGAGCGCCTGCTGACCCCCACCAGCACCACGCAAGTGCGCTACAGCTTCACCCTGTTCGAACTCACCCCCGACGGCTCGCGGGTGCGGGTGCAGACCGACAGCACCGACCAGCCTTTCGACATCAACGAAGGCAGCAAGCTGGAATTGGGCTCCACCGCCAAGCTGCGGGTGCTGACCACCTACCTGCAGATCATTGCCGAGTTGCACGACAAGCACGCTGGGAAAACCCCGGCCGAGCTGAAGAAGTTTGTGGTCAACGACCAGGACCGACTGAGCCGCTGGGCCCTCGACTACCTGATGCAGAACAGCGACCGCAGCTTGCCGAAGATGCTCGACGCGGCCCTGGACCGCACCTACTCCGCCAGCCCCGGCGAAGCCTTCTTCACCGGCGGCGGGTTGCATCACTTCAACAACTTCCGCAAAGAGGACAACGGCCGCAGCCCGACCCTGCGCGATGCCCTGCGCGAATCCATCAACCTGCCGTTCATTCGCCTGATGCGTGACCTGGTGCGCTACAGCACCTACGGCGGCGACAGCAGCAGTGCCGAGTTGCTCAAGGACGACGCCAACCCGCGGCGCCAGGAATACCTAGCACGCTTCGCCGACCACGAAGGCACCTCGTTCCTGCTGCGGTTCTGGAAGAAGTACCGCAACAAGGACACCCAGGCACGCCTGGACACCTTTCTCGACGGCATGCACCCCACGGCGATCCGCCTGGCTGCCGTGCACCGCTACCTGCTGCCGGACGCCAGCCAGGACAGTTTCAATCGCTTTGTCCGGGCCCATATGAAAAACGCCAAGACCGCCGAAAAACTCACCGACGAGCGCCTGGACAAGCTCTATGCCGGCTATGGCCCGGGAGCCTATGACCTGCCGGACCAGGGCTACATCGCCAAGGTCCATCCCCTGGACCTGTGGCTGCTGGGCTACCTGATGAACAACCCCGACGCGACCTTCAGCCAGATCGTCAAGGCCAGTGAATTCGAACGCCAGGAGGTCTACAGCTGGCTGTTCAAGAGTCGCCATCGCAGCGCCCGGGACAGCCGCATCCGTACCATGCTGGAAGTCGAAGCGTTCCTGGATATTCACCAGCGCTGGCAGAGCGTCGGTTACCCGTTCGACCACCTGGTGCCCTCCCTGGCCACCGCCATTGGCAGCTCCGGCGATCGTCCGGCGGCGCTCGCCGAACTGGTGGGCACCATCCTCAACGACGGCGTGCGCCTGCCGTCCCTGCGCATCGACAGCCTGCACTTTGCCGCCGGCACGCCTTACGAAACCCGCCTGAGCAACGACCCAGGCAAGGGCAAGCGCGTGATGCCTTCGGAGGTCGCCACGGCGCTGCGCGGGGCCCTGTCACAGGTGGTGGATGCCGGTACCGCGAAACGGGTATCCGGCAGTTTCAAACTGGCGGACGGCACGCCACTGGCCATGGGCGGCAAGACCGGTACTGGCGACAACCGCATCGAGGCCACTGGTGCCGGCGGCCGGGTGCTGAGCTCCAAGTCCATCAACCGCACCGCAACCTTCGTGTTCTACATCGGCGACCACCACTTCGGCACCCTCACAGCCTACGTGCCGGGGGCTTCGGCCCAGGGCTTCAAGTTCACCTCGGCCTTGCCGGTGCAGGTGCTCAAGGGCATGGCGCCGATTCTCATGCCCTACCTGCAGCCTGGCAGCAGCACCCAGTGCCTGGGCAGCCTCGCCCAACGCTGAATCCCTGCGGTGCCCCGCCCCTCCACGCCACTCCATGGCGTGGATCGCCCGCCCATTGTGATTTTCCATCTCAGACCAACGGCAGCTTTGGATGGCGTAGAAGTGCTTGCGTAATCGTTAAGATATATCTTAAGTTATATCTGAACCGAACAGGAGAAAGAGAAAATGAGAGAGCCCCCTCACCACCGCGAACAGGGTGACGGCCACGACAGTTTCGAGCGCCGTCCCGCTCGCGAACGCGGCGGCCGCGGCCCCCGGGTGTTTGCCCCCGGCGACTTGAAGTTGCTGCTGCTGGCGTTGATCGCCGAGCAGCCCTGCCACGGCTACGACCTGATCCGCCAGATCGAAGGCATGTTCGACGGCGCCTACAGCCCGAGCCCCGGTGTGATCTACCCGACCCTGACCTTCCTGGAAGAAAGCGAAATGATCCAGGGCGACGCCGAAGGCGGAAAAAAGCGCTACAGCGTCACCGACGCCGGTCGTCTTTCCCTTCAGGAGCAGGCCATTGCCCTGGACGGTGTGCACATGCGCATCGAGGTCAGCAAGCGCTCCCTGCGCGGCCACGACCGCCCTGCAGAAATCCATGAGGCGGTGCACAACCTGCGCCACGCCCTGCAAATGCACCATGGGCGCTGGAGCCCGGAAGAAATCCTCCGGGTGCGTGACCTGCTGAACAACACCGCCAAGGCCATTGTCGATGGTCCTGTCAGCCACACTGCCCAGGAGAAATCCGAATGACTGCAACCCCAGAGCCATCCATTCACCGGGTCATGCACGAGATCAAGCGCCGGCGCCTGGAAGTCTTGCGCGTTGTCGACCTGACCCCGCGCATGCGCCGCATCACCCTCGGCGGGCCGGAGCTGGCCGGCTTCATCAGCCTGGGCAGCGACGATCATGTAAAGCTGCTGTTCCCGCAGAACGCCGAACAGCAAGCCGCCCTGGAAACCCTGGTGCTGGGCCCGGGCAAGGACAGCGGACCGATGCCCGCCATGCGCGACTACACCCCGCGCCGCTACGACCTGGAACAGGGCGAACTGGACATCGACTTCGTGCTCCATGGCGACGGCCCCGCTTCGTCCTGGGCCGAGCAGGCCAAGCCGGGGCAGTACCTGCACATCGGCGGGCCGCGGGGTTCGATGATCGTGCCGGACATCTTCGACAGCTACTTGTTGATCGGCGATGAAACGGCCCTGCCTGCCATAGCCCGACGCCTGGAAGAACTGCCGGCCGGACGCCGGGTATTGGCGGTGATCGAGGTTCAGGATCGAGCGGAGCGCCAGGCACTGCATAGCGCCGCCGAGGTCGAGGTGATCTGGGTGGAGCGTGATGGCGGCGCGCAGGACCTGATCAGCACTGTGCGTCAGTTGCAGGTCCCGCAAGGCAAGCTGTATGCCTGGGTGGCCACCGAGAGCAAGGTTTCGCGCCAGGTGCGTCGGGTGTTGCTGGATGAGCACCGGCTCAACGACGAATTCGTCAAGGCTGCCGGTTACTGGCGCCTGGACGGCAGCGAAGCAGAATAACCCCGCCTCACGGTAGGAACTGGCGCGCTAGCGAAGGCGATCTCAAGGCCCCCTTCGCCGGCAAGCCGGCTCCTACGGAGTGACCGGGAATGCATTTCCCTTGTAGGAGCGGGCTTGCCAGCGAAAGCGGTCTCAAGGCCCCCTTCGCCGGCAAGCCGGGGCCTACCGGGGTGGCGCCGGGCGCTTGCCCAGCCAGCGATCCAGGCCCAGCAACAACAACGACACCAGGACGAATCCCGCCAATATGCCCAGGGCATTGAGCAGCACTTGGGGATAGCCGAGCTTGTCCACGGCGATAAAAGGATAGGGGTACAGCCCCAGCACATTCCCGCGCAAGAGCAGATAGGCGAAATACAGTATCGGATAAAGCATCCATAAGCCGACGTGCCTCAGCCGCAGCCCACCCTTGGGCACACAGCACCACCAGTAGATCAGGAACAGCACCGGCATCACGTCGTGCAGCAACTCATCCGCCAGCCATTGCCAGCCCTGGGGATGCCACAGATGACGCAACAGCAGGCTGTAAGCCAACCCCACCAGGACAATGCTCGCCGCTACCGCGCCACTGACCGCCGGATGCAGCATGAACGCCTGCCCCCGGGAAATCCGCAGATTCAGGGCACAGGTCAGCACACTGGCCACCAAGGTATTGCTGAGTACGGTGAAGAAGCTGAAGAAGTTCACCAGCCCACCCAGCAGGCTGGCCCCGGCCTCCCAGCGCAACAACAGAATCAGGTACAGCTGAACCGTCAGCCCCAGCCAACCCAGCACTGCGGCAATGGCAATCAGCCCGCGTCGGCTGAGCAGCCCCTGCAGCGATACACCGGCCATGGAATTCCTCAGAGCGGACGCTTGGTGCGCTGCAACTTCACGTAGAGCTTCTCGACCTTTTCCCGTGCCCAGGGCGTCTTGCGCAGGAAGGTCAGGCTCGACTTGATGCTCGGGTCACTTTTGAAGCAACGGATATCGATGCGCTCGGCCAACCCCGACCATTCGTAGTGTTCCACCAGCGCCTTGAGGATCTGTTCCAGGGTTACGCCATGCAGCGGGTCGGTGTGGGTGTCGGTCATGCCAGGCCTTTGCGGGAAGAAAATAGGGAAAGCCGCGCACCTTAGCCGAGGGCATGCGCCCGCGCCAGAGCGCTGTTTTAACTGTAGCCGCCGTAGACAACCACGGCGATTGAGCATGAGAAGCAAAAAGTTCCTGGCTTTTCGCGACAAAAGAGATGTTATATTGTATCAATCAATAACAACTCACCCGCATCCTGGGCACCCCCGTGTCCTGCCTGTTTTCTGACTCAAAGCGCGCTGCGCAACGCTTGCCAAGGAATGACCGATGTCCCTTTCAGTCCCTCGCCCTTCCCGCTCTTTACTGTGGCGCCTGTCGCCGCTGTCCGCCGCCTTGCTGATTGCCTCCCAGGCCCAGGCCCTGGATTTGCCCCAGCAAGTCATCACCGCCAATCCTCTGGGCAGCACTGAGCTGGCCGCCCCCACCACCGTGCTGGAAGGCGATCAACTGACCCTGCAACAGAAAGGCAGCCTCGGTGAAACCCTGAACAAGCAGCCGGGTGTGTCTTCGTCCTACTTCGGTCCCGGTGCCAGCCGCCCGGTGATTCGTGGCCTGGACGGTGACCGCATCCGCATCCTGCAAAATGGCGTCGGCGCCCTGGATGCCTCGTCGCTGTCCTACGACCACGCCGTGCCTCTGGACCCGGTCAACGTTGAACGCATCGAAATCGTTCGTGGCCCGGCGGCCTTGCTGTACGGCGGTAACGCCATTGGCGGAGTCATCAACAGCTTCGACAACCGCATTCCCACCGAAGCCATCGAGGGCATTCACGGGGCCGGTGAACTGCGCTACGGCGGCGCCGACACCACCCGCAGCAGCGCCGGCAAACTGGAAGCCGGCGACGGCACCTTCGCCCTGCACCTGGACGCCAACTCCCGGCAGTTCAATGACCTGAAGATTCCCGGCTACGCCCGCAGCCGCCACGCGCCAGCGAGCGAAGATGGCGACGGCAAGAAAGGCCGCCTGGGCAACAGCGACGGACGCCAGGACGGCGGCGCCATCGGCGGTTCCTACACCTGGGACGACGGTTATGCCGGCCTGTCCTACAGCAACTACGACGCCAACTACGGCTCCCCCGCCGAAGACGACGTGCGTATCCGCATGAAGCAGGATCATTACGCCTTTGCCTCGGAGCTGCGCAACCTGCAGGGCCCGTTCAGCTCGCTCAAGTTCAACGCCGGCTACACCGACTATGAACACCGGGAGATCGAAGGCGGTGAAACCGGCACCACCTTCAAGAACAAGGGCTACGAGGCGCGGGTCGAGGCCCGGCACCTGCCCATCGGCCCGCTGGAAGGCGTGATCGGTGCCCAGGTCAATCGCAACGAGTTTTCCGCCCTGGGTGAAGAAGCCTTCGTGCCGAAGACCGATACCAACAGCGGCGCCCTGTTCATTCTTGAAGAACTGCAAGCCACCGAGCGCCTGAAACTCAGCCTCGGCGGACGCCTGGAACACACCACCGTGGACCCGGACGGCAAAGGCAACGAGCGTTTTGCCCAGGCCGACAAGTCCAGCAGCTTCACTGCCGGCAGCCTGTCCTCCGGCGCGGTTTATACCCTGACGCCGGTCTGGTCCCTGGCCGCGACCCTGGGCTACACCGAACGCGCCCCGACCTTCTATGAGCTGTATGCCAACGGCGCCCACGTCGCCACCGGCACCTATGAGCTGGGCAACGCCAAGCTGTCCAAGGAAAAGGCCGTGTCCAGCGACCTGGCCCTGCGCTTTGACAACGGCACCCACAAAGGCAGCGTCGGGGTGTTCTACAGCCACTTCTCCAACTACATCGGCCTGCTGGGCACGGGCCGGACCCTCAACGATGAAGGCGAAGAAGAGGCAGGCGGAATTCCGGAATACGCCTACAGCGGAGTACGAGCACGCTTCACCGGGATCGAAGCCCAGGATCGCTGGAGCCTGGGAGAAAGCGCCTACGGCAAGTTCGCCCTGGATCTGTCCGGCGACTACACCCGGGCCAAGAACCTCGACAATGGCCAGTACCTGCCGCGCATTGCCCCGCTGCGCCTGAACAGCGGCCTGCTCTGGGAACTGGATCGCTGGCAGGCGCGCCTGGATGTGCAGCATGCCGCCGGCCAGGGCCGAGTGCCGGACCACGAAAGCAGCACCGATGGCTACACCACCTTTGGCGCCAGTGCCGGTTATCGCTTCGATATTGGCCGTAGCCAGTGGCTGGCCTTCGTCAAGGGCGAGAACCTGACCAACCAGACCGTGCGCTACGCCAGCTCGATTCTGCGGGATATCGCCCCGGCCGCCGGGCGCAGTGTGGAAGTGGGGTTGCGTACTACCTTTTAAACCGTTCGCCGGCAAGCCGGCTCCTACAGATCTGTGTAGGAGCCGGCTTGCCGGCGAAAGCGGTTCTCAGCAATAACGTCGCGGGTCCGCCTCGATCAAGCTGGCCAACTGAGTCAGGGCAAAACGCAACTCGTCCTGGGTCGTCGGCGACATCAGCACCACCCGCACGCAACGAGAACTGGCGCCACGCTCCACCTGGAACTGGCTGCCGCTCATCACCAGCACGCCATTGGCTCGGGCCAGGGTGGCGAACTCATCGCCAGTCCAGGGCTCCGGCAAGGTCAGCCACAGGTGATAGCTGTGGGGCTGAGTCTCGATCTCCAAGCCGGCAAACACTTCCCGGGCAATCGCCTGACGCGCCGCCGCTTCGTTGCGCTGGGTCTGCACCAGCTTGCGGTCCAATCCCTCGACAATCACGTTGCTGGCCAATTGCGCGGTCAGGGGCGAGGGCATCCACACACTGCTGCGGACCATCGAGCTCAGGCGCGACAGCAACTTCGGCGGGCTGTAGAGATAGCCCACGCGCAACGCCGGCATGATCGCCTTGGACAGGCTGGTGAGGTACACCGAACGCTGCGGCGCATAGCTGGAAAGCGGTTTGATCGACGGATCGGTGGCGAGAAAGCCGTAGATATCATCGTCGATGATCAAAAAGTCGAACTCTTCGGCAATCGCCGCAATCTGCGCCCGACGCTGGGGTGACATGATCGCCGTGGTGGGGTTCTGGCAGCTGGCGACGCACACCAGCAGCGCCGGTTTTTCCCGCAGGCACTGCTCGCGCAAGGCCTCGGGAATCATCCCCTGCTCGTCCATCGCCACGCCCCGCAGGCGCCGCTCCAGGCCGTGGGCCACGGAGATGATGCCCGGGTAGGTCAAGGATTCGCAGAGCAGCAGATCGCCGGCATTGCTCAAGGCGCTGATGGCCACCATCAACCCGTGCTGGGCACCGGCAGTCATCACCACCTGCTGCCAATGGGCTTCGGGCAGGGAATGGCGCAGCCACTGGGCACCGGCTTCACGATGGGCCGGATGACCACCGTCGGGGGCGTAGTCCAGCGCACGACCGAAATCGCTGCTGCGGGCCATGCCCACCAACGCGCCGCGCAACCAGTACTCCAGGGTTTCGCTGTAAGGCTTGATGATCGACAGATCCAGGGCTTCGGACTGCCCCAGGGACAGCGACGGTGCGCTGGAACCTTCCGGCAACACCAGCGGCGGCTGAGCCAGCACATAAGTGCCGCGCCCGACTTCGCCCTGCACCAGCCCGCGCCGCTGGGCTTCGCTGTAGGCGCGGCTGATGGTGCCGGGGGTGACATTGAGGGTCACCGCCAGCTCGCGCAAGGTCGGCAAGCGGTCACCGTCGTTCAACAGGCCGCTGCTGATATCCCGCGCCAAGGCGTCGGCAATGGACAGGTAGACCGGCTGATTAAACTCGCTTAACTGGGGAACCCACATGGAGACTGATCACCATCGGCTGCATTGAAGTGGGCCGGAGCATATCACAGGCCAGCATGGCCCCTTAACATCGACTCAATCGACCTATTGATTCGATCATCAGGCAAATGAAATAACCGCAAGCGACTCGAACACTTTATTCATGATCAAGATAAGTACTTATAAATTAATAAGTTACACACAAACCCAAAAGACCTCTGGCAAATCTTTCTTGAGAAACAATTGAATCGATCCAATTCATTGAAATACACTCAGCCAGCACCAACCCAATCGACTCAATTTTCTCTCACCCACGCCAGTCGAGATGCCATGCACAGTCTCAGCAAGGACCTGTCCCTCTCCGCCGTGATCGCCGGCCTGATCGCCGTGATCATTTCCTACGCCGGCCCCTTGATCATCGTGTTCCAGGCCGCCCGCGAAGCCCACTTGCCCAGTGACCAGATGTCGTCCTGGATCTGGGCCATCTCCATCGGCAGCGGCCTCACCGGCCTGCTGCTGAGCTGGCGCCTGAAGGTGCCGGTGATCACCGCCTGGTCAACGCCCGGCGCAGCGCTGCTGGTGTCGATGCTGCCCACGGTGTCGCTGCCCCAGGCCATCGGTGCCTATATAGTCGCCTCGCTGATCATTGCCGTGGTCGGGCTGTCCGGGGCCTTCGACAAGCTCATGAGCCGCCTGCCCAAGGCCATTGCCGCGGCCATGCTGGCGGGGATCCTGTTCCGCTTCGGCGCCGAGCTGTTCACTTCGGTCACCCTGCAACCGGCCCTGGTGCTGGCGATGATCGCGGCCTATCTGTTGGGCAAACGTTTCTCGCCACGCTACGCGATCCTGGCAGTGCTGCTGGTGGGCTGCGCCGTGGCCGCCGGCCTCGGCAATTTCAACGGCGGCTCCATCACCCTGGCACTGGCCAAACCGATCTTCACCGCACCCGAGTGGAGCTGGCACGCCATCGTCAACATCGGCCTGCCCCTGGCCCTGGTGACCCTCACCGGACAGTACGTGCCGGGCATGGCGGTGATGCGCAGCGCCGGCTACACCACCCCGGCGCGCTCGATCGTGTCCTGGACCGCTATCACTTCGGCGCTGCTGGCCCCCTTCGGTTCCCATGGCATCAACCTCGCGGCCATCACCGCCGCCATCTGCACCGGTCGCGAAGCCCACGAAGACAAGGACAAACGCTACATCGCCGGGATCGCCTGCGGCCTGTTCTACATCCTCATGGGGATTTTCGGCGCGACCCTGGCCTCGGTGTTCGCCGCCCTGCCCAAGGAGCTGATCGCGGCCCTGGCCGGCCTGGCCCTGTTCGGCGCCATCAGCGCCGGGCTCAGCGGCGCCATGGCCGATGAGAAACAGCGTGAAGCCGCGCTGATCACCTTCCTGGTCACAGCCTCAGGCATGAGTTTTCTCGGCCTGGCCGCCGCGTTCTGGGGGTTGATCTTCGGCCTGGTGGCGCACTTCGCCCTGAGCTACACCCGGCAGAAACAATCCCTCGCCGGGGCCACCGCCCCGCGCTGAACCTGCCCGGGCCCGGTGACTGTTACCGAATCCGAAACGGTTCATGTCAATAAAAGCGCTTTCTCTTGATGAGACGGCGCTTTATCCTTAGCCCCCTAATAAAGCTGAACCGTTTCATCTTTCCCTTTGAAATCAGTGGCCTGCCGTCCTCGATCAACCCGTATCGATGCCACGTGCCGCGCCCTTGCTTCTGCCTATTCCTAGAAAAAGACCTGACTCGAATGCCTATGCCTACTTTTCAGCGCCTAAAAGACAGCGCTGTCCTAACTCCCGTTGCCCTGCCCAAGACCCTGAGCCTGCTCGGCGCCCTGGGGTTTGCCGCCTGCGCCCAGGCCGCCCCGGCCTTCGACAGCGACTCGCCCTGGATGCTCGGCGACTGGAACGGCACGCGCACGGAACTGGCGAACAAGGGCTACGACTTCAAGGTCGACTACGTCGGCGAAATGGGTTCGAACCTGCATGGTGGCTACGACCACGACCGCACCGCACGCTACAGCGACCAGTTCGCCTTCGGCAGCCACCTGGACCTGCAGAAGATCCTCGGCTGGGATGACGCCGAGTTCCAACTGACCGTGACCAAGCGCGACGGCGACAACATCAGCAACGACCGGATCAACGATCCACGGGTCGGCGGCTTCACCTCGGCCCAGGAAGTCTGGGGCCGTGGCCAGACCTGGCGCCTGACGCAGATGTGGTACCAGCAGAAATTCTTCGACCAGAAGCTCGACATCAAGGCCGGCCGCTTCGGCCAGGGCGAAGACTTCAACAGCTTCCCCTGCGACTTCCAGAACCTGGCGTTCTGCGGTTCCCAGGTGGGCAACTGGGCTGGCAGCGTCTGGTACAACTGGCCAGTCAGCCAGTGGGCGCTGCGGGTCAAATACCACCTGACTCCAGAGGTCTACGCACAGATCGGCGCCTATGAGCAGAACCCGTCGAACCTGGACCGCGACAACGGCTTCAAGCTCAGCGGCAGTGGCACCCAGGGCACCCTGTTGCCGGTGGAGTTGGTATGGACACCGAAACTCAACGGCCTGGCCGGTGAGTACCGCGCCGGCTACTACTACAGCAGCGCCAAGGCCAGCGACGTCTACAAGGACAGCAACGGCCAGAGCGCGGCCCTGAGCGGCGAAGCCTACCGCAGCAGCTCGAGCAAGCACGGCCTGTGGTTCGGCGCGCAACAGCAAGTCACCAGCCTGGCCAGCGACCACTCCCGCGGCCTGAGCCTGTTCGCCAACGTCACCGCCCATGACAAGAAGACCAACGCCATCGACAACTACGTCCAGGCCGGTTTGGTCTACAAGGGCCTGTTCGATGCCCGGGCCAAGGACGACATCGGCTTTGCCCTGGCCCGGGTCCACGTCAACCCGGCGTACCGCAAGAACGCCCAGGCCCGCAACCAGGCCCGCGCGATCTACGCCTACGACAACCCCGGCTACCTGCCGCCCCAGGACACTGAATACAGCGCCGAGCTGTACTACGGCGTGCACCTGGCCAACTGGCTGACCGTGCGCCCCAACCTGCAATACATCCGTCATCCCGGTGGCGTCAGCCAGGTGGACGACGCGCTGATCGGCGGGATCAAGATCCAGAGTTCGTTCTAAAGCCGCGAGGCAAAAAACGACGCCATTCACAGTTTTCAGCTGAACCAAGCCCGCGCCTGATCGTCATCTACAGTGAACAAGCGCGGGAACACTCTTAACGTCACGGAGAACCACACTATGAGCACTGAGGGTGCTTCAAGTCCGAGCCGCCGGCTGCCAAGCCTGCTCGGAGTCTTGCTGCTGCTAATGGGCCTGGCCTTGCTGGCCGGGGGGATCAAGCTGAGCATGCTCGGCGGCTCGCTGTACTACGTCCTGGCCGGTATCGGCCTGACGCTGACCGGCCTTCTGCTGCTGGCCGGCAAACGCGCCGCGCTGGGCCTTTATGCTTTGGTACTGTTCGCCAGTACCCTCTGGTCGCTGTGGGAAATCGGCCTGGACTGGTGGCAACTGGTGCCACGCCTGTCCCTGTGGTTCGCCCTGGGCGTGGTCCTGCTGCTGCCCTGGTTCCGTCGTCCGCTGCTGCGCGATGGCCCGGCTCCGATCGGTACTGCGGCCTTGAGCGTGGCCGTGGTTCTGGCCGGTGGCGCCGCCATTGGCAGCCAGTTCACCAACCCTGGGGAAATCTCCGGCGACCTGGGCCGCGACAGCACCGACATGGCCAGCACTGCGCCGGCCATGCCTGATGGTGACTGGCAGGCCTACGGTCGCACCGAATTCGGCGACCGCTACTCGCCGCTGAAACAGATCACCCCGGCCAACATCGGCAAACTGCAGGAAGCCTGGCGCATCCGCACTGGCGACATGCCGACCGCCAAGGACCCGGTGGAGATCACCAACCAGAACACCCCGCTGAAGGTCAACGGCAAGCTCTATGCCTGCACCGCCCACAGCCAGGTCCTGGCTCTGGACCCGGATACCGGCAAGGAAATCTGGCGCTTCGACCCGCAGATCCAGGGCCCCAACGGCGACGACTTCCGTGGCTGGGCGCACATGACCTGCCGTGGCGTGTCGTACTACGACGAAGCCAACTTCAAGAACACTGACGCCATCAGCCAACCGGCCACCCTGTCCCCAGCGGGCCAGGCCATCGCTGCCAGCTGCCCGCGTCGCCTGTTCCTGCCCACCGCCGATGCACGCCTGATCGCCATCAACGCCGACACCGGCAAAGTCTGTGAAGACTTCGGCAACAAGGGCGCCGTGGACCTCAAGGCCGGTATCGGCCCGTTCACTCCGGGTGGCTACTACTCCACCTCGCCAGCGGCCATCACCCGCAACCTGGTGATCATTGGCGGTCACGTCACCGACAACGAATCGACCAATGAACCGTCCGGCGTGATCCGCGCCTTCGACGCGCACGACGGTCACCTGGTGTGGAACTGGGATTCGGGCAACCCCGACGAAACCGCTCCCCTGCCAGAAGGCCAGACCTACACCCGCAACTCGCCGAACATGTGGTCCCTGGCCAGCGTCGACGAGAAACTGGGCATGGTCTACCTGCCACTGGGCAACCAGATGCCTGACCAATGGGGCGGCAACCGCACCGCAGGCGCCGAGAAATTCAGCGCCGGCACCGTGGCCCTGGACATCGACACCGGCAAGCTGCGCTGGAACTACCAGTTCACCCACCACGACCTGTGGGACATGGACGTGGGCAGCCAGCCGACCCTGCTCGACATGAAGACCGCGGACGGCGTCAAGCCGGCGCTGATCCAGCCGACCAAGCAAGGCAGCCTGTACGTACTGGACCGTCGCGACGGCACCCCGATCGTGCCGATCCGTGAAGTACCGGCCCCGACCGGCGCAGTCGAAGGCGACCACACCGCCCCGACCCAGGCCCGTTCGGACCTGAACCTGCTGCCGCCGCCACTGGACGAAAAAGCCATGTGGGGCGCCACGCCGTTCGACCAGATGCTGTGCCGCATCCAGTTCAAGGAACTGCGCTATGAAGGTCAGTACACCCCGCCGTCGGTGCAGGGCAGCCTGATCTACCCGGGTAACGTCGGCGTATTCAACTGGGGCAGCGTCTCGCTGGACCCGGTGCGCCAGTTGCTGTTCACCAGCCCGAACTACATGGCCTTCGTTTCCAAGCTGGTGCCGCGCGCCGAAGTCGCCGCCGACAGCAAGCGCGAAAGCGAAACCTCGGGCGTGCAACCCAACACGGGCGCGCCTTACGCGGTGATCATGCATCCGTTCATGTCGCCTCTGGGCGTGCCCTGCCAGGCACCGGCCTGGGGCTACGTGGCCGGTATCGACCTGACCACCAACAAAGTGGTGTGGAAGCACAAAAACGGCACCAGCCGCGACAGCTCGCCGATCCCGATCGGCCTGCCAATCGGCGTACCGAGCATGGGCGGCTCCATGGTTACTGGCGGTGGCGTGGGCTTCCTCAGCGGCACCCTGGACCAGTACATCCGCGCCTATGACGTGAAAAACGGCAAGGAACTGTGGAAATCCCGCCTGCCAGCGGGCGGCCAGGCCACGCCGATGAGCTACACCGGCAAGGACGGCCAGCAGTACGTCCTGGTGGTCGTGGGCGGCCACGGCTCCCTGGGCACCAAGATGGGCGACTACATCATTGCCTACAAACTGGCGGAATAAGCTTTACCGGCAGGCATGAAAAAGGCGGCTACCTTGGGGTAGCCGCCTTTTTTTGTGTTCTGGGTAGAGATGGACGGTGTACATATCCATTGCTGCGGGTGTGGCTACTGGCGGTTCCGCTCTTACAGCGGGTTTGGGGACATATCCGTTCTTGCGGGTGCGGCCGCTGGCGGTTCCGCTCTTACAGCGGCTCACTTTTGAAAAGCGCAAAAGTAAGCAAAACGCTTCTGCCCCTCCACTCGGTGCCTCGCCTAGGCTCGGCATGCCCTCACTCCGGCATTGATCCGTGGGCCGCCGCCACCGGCCATCCATGGCCGGGTGGCGGCTAACCCGGCATCCCTGCCGGGTTACCCACGGATCAATGCCTGCGTTCGGCCATCGTGGTTAACGGGGCTAACAGATCAAGATCAAAAGCCACAGCAAGAGCAAGACGGCGGCATGCCGGCCGGCCTTGTTTCATTTTTCCTTCACAGGGCGACGTTGCTCTTGGCATAGCCGAAGGTCCTGCGGACCTCTTCGCAGCTTCGCAGGCTCAGCAGCGGCTACAGAACGCACATACTCTGTAGCCGCTGCCGAAGGCTGCGAACGGCTCCGCAGGAGACGCTAAACCTGCCTACCCAATTTTCCTGACATACCGCGCCGCCTGGTTTCGCAGCCTTCGGCAGCGGCTACAGAGAGCTGGCCTGCGCACCTTGGCTTCGGCTTTTGATCTTGATCTTGATCTTGATCTTGATCTTGATCTTCCGACCCCTTCCCAGCCGGCCGAGCGTAGGCGTTGCGTAGGGGGCAGCTCGGCAAGGATGCCGAGCCAGCCGCCGTGACCGCAGCAACGGATATGTACACAAAAAGATCCCGGTTTTACGACTAGCTTCCCCACCGCTCAAGACCAAACCCTCCCCCCCTTCCCCTCAAACCGCGATCACCGAAAATTCCTACAACTCGCGTCCAATTGCATCACCTTGTCCCTCCAAGGCGATGCCCTTAAGGTCTGGGGGTCATTGCAAATTCAGTGACAGGGGTGTGGAAGCCCCTATATCGTTAGGCGCGCAAAGCACCAGCAACCGTCAGGCATGTTTGTAGCCTGCACTTTATGGTGGCTGTGCGCGGGGCACTCTTGAGTGCGCCGGGTGCCTAACGTCCCGGTCTTCCACACCTGCGTACAGCCGCCACCTAATTACGTGGAAGTGATTTTTGGCGACTCCGACTCATACGTTAGGAAGCAGACCAATGAAGAAAATCACACCCGATCCACCCATCGATACAGTGGATAAAAACGTGGAGCACTACATGCCCCTCACCAGCAACGACTACAACATCCCCGCCCTGCTGGTGGACACCCAGGCCCCGCTGGACGCCCTCCACGAAGCCGCCGCCCACCGCATCCGCGCGGCCACCCAGCTGCTGGAAAACATCGCCAGCCACGACAACCTGCAGAGCAACCCGGCCCTGCTCCAGGACTTCGCCCAGCTGTGCGTCATCCCCCTGCGCGACGGCTGCGACCTGCTCGATGTACTGGGCCGGCGCCTGCAGGAACAACTGCTCACCTGACCCCTGATCCGGGCCCGGCGCGCCCCGCCGGGCCAATCAAGCCGCCCCGATAACCGCCCCCTGCGCCCCGTAATTGCAAAGCGACATTAGCCCATTTGTGCTAATCGACCCTCCCCCAGGCCGGGGCTATAGTGCCGAGCAACCACCCGCTCTCCTCCAACACCGCCGTTATGCGGTGTCGGGAGCGGCTGCGCCGTTGAAAACACAACAACACCAAGGAAGATTCATCATGAAACTCCAGTCCAGCCTCCGCCCCTTCGCCCTGATCAGCGCCCTGGCCCTCACCCTGGGCGGTTGCGCCATTGCCAAACCGAGCAACGACGACCTCAAGAACCGCGCCCAGATCACCATTGGCAAACCCGTGTCCACTGTCTCGAACGTGCGTAGCGACGCGTCCCAGACCTACTTCACCGCCAACACCAGCAACGGCGGATACGAGTGTGTATTGCCCAGCGGCGGCATGGTCGCCTTCGCCACCATGGGCGGCGCAGTAGCGCTCCCCGCCCAGTGCACCAAGCAGTAAGCCGGCAGTCCCTGACTACCCAGGTTCGCGGCGACCACCGGCCACTGCGCCATGGCAGGGCTGTGTCGCGCGAACACTGCAACCTCTGCAAAGGTTCTGAACCCATGAACTCCCGCTTATTCATGGTGGCAGGCACAGTCCTGCTCGCCTGTGCCTTGAGTGCCTGCGCGCCGCGCCAGGGACGAACCCTGGACGAATACCCGCCGGTAAAAATCCCCACCGTGCAGTACCCCACCGTCCCCTTCGATACCCAGGCCGCGCGCGCCGCCCTGCAACCCGGCAACGCAACGCTCACCGGCAAGTTCTGCATCGTCGGCAACGACGGCATCGAGAACAGCGGCAATGTGGAGATCTATCTCTACCCGGTCACCCCGCACTTGCAGGCCTGGCATGACTTGCGCAGGTCCCAGCCCGAGGGCGCGCCGGTGAGCATGGCCCCCGAGGCCGTGGCCGTGCACCGGGTGACCCGGACCGACGGCAACGGCATCTTCCAGTTCACGGGGCTGCAACCGGGCCGCTACTTCGTCCAGGGCCAAGACATGGTGTACGGCACCAGCCGCTGGAATGAGTACGTGGGCACCGGCCAGAGCAACACCAACTACGGGCCGGTGACCACCCACTACTACACCGAGCGCAGTTCGATCTCTTCGTACTCAGGGATGCTGGATGACTTCGTCGAACTCGCCAGTGGCGAGAACAAGAAGCTGACCATGACCAACTATCCCCTGCTTATCCCGTGCCGGACCTGGTAGCAGCCTCTTGCGTCACGGCCCTGTGACTGGACGCCAGCGGCGTCTCGCGCAGGGCCCGTAAGGTGCCCCGCAGTTCCACCGGACGCACCGGCTTGGAGAGGATGGCGATGTTGCGGTCGTGCAGGGCGGCGTGGATTTTCTCGAGGTCGTGTCCGGTGATGATCAGCGCCGGCACTTCCCAGCCCCGCTGCTGGCGGATGCTGTCGATGCATTCGATACCCGAGGCACGGGTGCCCAGGTCGTAGTCGGCGACGATAATGTCGCAATCGGTCAGTAGATTCTCCCCGCTCGATTCGGCCTGGACCACGCAGCCCCAGCGCTCCAGCAACGCCGAGGTGGCCAGCAGGACGTTACGGTCATCTTCCACCAGACAGACTCGCAACCCGGTCAGCAAGCCGCTCTGCACCGCTTCGTCACGGCTGTGCAAACGCTGCGGCGCAGCCAATACCAAGCCATGCAGGCTGACGGTAGTACCGTGATCGACCCGCGAACGAATCGTCACCTGCAGGTCGGTCATCTGCCCCAGGCGCTTGACGATGGACAGGCCCAGGCCAACGCCTTCGACGTCCTTGTCGCGCACCTGGCGGACCCGGTAGAACTCATCGAAGATCTTTGGCAGATGCTCCTCGGCGATGCCCCGGCCCTGGTCATAAATGACAATGGCCAGGCCCTGGCCACGACGGCGCACACCGATCAGCACCGGCCGTTCTGCGGCGTACTTGAAGCAGTTGGACAGCACGTTCTGCACCATGGTCGCCAACAGCCCCGGATCAACCCGCACCCAGTAACTGCAGGGGCGCAAGCGCAGTTCGACCCGCGCCCAGCGCGCCGCTTCGGCGTTCTGGCGCACCAGATCCCGCAGTAACTCCCCCAGGTGCACGGTTTCGTACTTGGGCTGCACGCGTCCGTTGTCCAGGGTGTAAAGGTCGAGGATCGAACGGAACAACTGCGACACGTTGAGCAGCGAACGGTCGATGTTGTCCACCAGCCGCCGCTCTTCGCCCCCCAGGTTGGCCTCGCGCAGGCAAGCAGTGAACAGGCCGATGGAATGGATCGGCTGGCGCAGGTCGTGGCTGGCCTGGGCCAGGAACCGGGACTTTTCCAGGTTGGCGGCAATCGCCTCTTCCGAAGCCAGACGGGTGCGCTTGAGCAGGATGTGGGCGTACACCGGAATCACCGTGCTGGTGATCATCAGCATCAGCACCATGTAGGGCTGGGCCTGCCAATACGGGGTCAGCAGATAGACCATGAACAGCGCAAACAGCGCCAGCACGGTGGCAATGGCCAGGTAGCGCGAGCCAAAACGCATGCCATTGCCCAGGTTCACCCAGACCATCACCGCATAAATCGGTAGCGCCCCCTCGCCGCCTACCACCAAGCCGTAACAGGTGCCGGTGTAGTCGTAGACCATGCCCAGGATGCGCCGCGCCGGGTAATGCCCGGGCCAGCGGGCAATGGCCATGCGCAGCAGGATCGAACCCAACATGAACAGGGCAATGTAGATCATCACCGGCACATAAGGGTCGACCTGCTGCCCCGGGAGAAAGCCGATCACGGTAAACCAGACCAGGGCGCACCCGGCCACGATAATCCGCAGGGTGGCCTGGTCGAGTTCGCTGTCCTTCTCAACGTTCATGCAATCACCTCCTTGTGCAATCTGTGTTGCCGTGGTCTTTTGCCGCTCGGCAATACCGCGTATCGAACACGACCAGCGGCCAGTTACAACGCCGCGCGTCAAGTTAGCATGCGCGCAGGACTGGATGTTTCAAGGAGTTTCACGACATGACATGCCGGATTATCGTCGCCGACGACCACCCGCTATTCCGCGAGGGCATGCTGCGCACCCTCCAGCGCCTGCTGCCCGACGCCCTGCTCGAAGAGGCTGGCGACCTGGCGGCGGTACTGGCCCTGGCCCTGACCGGCGAGGAGCCGGACTCGCTGATTCTGGACCTGCGTTTCCCCGGATTGACCTCGGTCAGCCTGATTGCCGACCTGCGCCGACAGCTGCCCCGAACCTCGATCATCGTGGTATCGATGGTGGACAACCAGGACCTGATCGGCGAAGTCATGGCCGCCGGTGCCGACGGTTTTATCGGCAAGAGCATCAGCCCGGAGGAGATCGGCCAGGCAATCCAGGCCATTCGCCAGGGCGAAGTGGTGGTCAAGTACGCACCTTCCGGCTTGCTGCTGCCCCTGGATGCCGGCGCCGAGATCAGCCAGCTAACCACCCGCCAGCAAGAAGTGCTGCGCCTGATCGCCCAGGGCAAGACCAACAAGGAAATCGCCCGGGAGCTGGATATCTCGCCGTTCACCGTACGCATCCATGTCTCGTCCCTGCTGCACACCCTGAAAGTGCCCTCACGGGCAGCGGCTGCGGTGAAGTTCGCCGGGGCCTGGTAACCCGGGACAGGCTCGCGCCCCCATGCCAGAGAGTCGTCTCCGGCGCTGCACCGGCTGTTTGCCCCGGTTGCACCTTTAACGCTGGGAAGCTTGGCGCAAATGAGGCAGCATCGGTCCTGGCACGCCTGTATAAACGCCATGGCATTGGGCGGCACGCCAGGAACAGCGTGCTGGCGCGGCCGCCCCACGCAGGAGAAAAACATCATGAATACGGATGAACGTGATGAACTATTTGATCGGTTGCACCACTGGTTCGGTGACTCGGAAGCCACCAACTGGAACGAATACACCACCGAACAGGTGGCCAAGGGCGTGCTTCACGCCTTTACCCCGGCGCAATGGCAACGGCTCGGCGAGACACTGCTGTCTCGGCCCGAGTACTGGCAGCACCGCTGCGCCGTCTCCCTGGGCGAGTTGCGAACGGCACCGGCCATCGCCTTGTTGAAACGCCTGCTGGCAGACTCGCCTTACCTGGATGTACGGGTCATGGCGGTCTATGAGCTGGACTGGGCGCAAGCTGCCATCGAGCAGCGCTATGCGCCCTGTATCCTGGAAATCATGGACAACCTCAGTGAAGAAGGCATCGAGCCGGAGCTGCACAGCCTGCTGACCAAGGCCGAGTCGGCCACCCTCTGAAAGCCCCAACCCTGGATGCCGGCTCCCCGCCGGCCATCCAGCCCCTTCAGCTGGACACCCGAGACTTCAACATCCAATGCTCGAAGGCCTCGGCGGGCAACGGCCGGCTGATCAGGTAACCCTGGACCGTGTCGCAGCCCCAGCTTTCCAGCAGTTTCAGGCAATGCTCGAACTCCACCCCTTCGGCCACCACCTTGAGCCCCAGCTTGTGACTCATTTCGATGGTTGAGCGCACGATCACCGCATCACCGCTGGTTTCGTCCAGGTTGCGGATAAAGGACTGGTCGATCTTCAACTCCTGCACCGGTAGACGCTGCAACTGGGCCAGGGATGAATAGCCGGTGCCAAAATCATCCACCGACAGACTGATGCCGCAGCCACGCAAGCGCTGCAGCACCGCCAGTGACTGTTCCGGATGGCGCATGATGGCGCTCTCGGTGATCTCGAACACCAGTTGCTCAGCGGCCACCTGATAGCGCTCCAGGCACTGGCTGACCCGGACTTCCAGGCCGTCGTCCTCCAGGTCGCTGGCGGAGATGTTCAGCGACAGGCGCACGGGCAAAGCCCGGCGGTTCCACTCCGCCAACTGCCGAATGCAAGCCTCGATGACCCAGGAGGTCAGGCTGTGCATGCTGCCGGTGCGCTCGGCCAGGGGAATGAACTCCGCCGGCGACACCACGCCAAATACCGGATGCCGCCAGCGCAGCAGGGCTTCGGCCTGGTGCAGGTAATCCCGGCGCAGATCCAGCTTGGGCTGATACAGCAGGAACAGCTCGCCATCGGCGGCGGCGCGACGCAGGTCACGGATCAGGCTGATCTGGCGCTGATGAGCCAGGTCGCGGTCTTGCTGGTAGACCTGCAGGTAACCGGGGTTGAGCGCTGCATCGTGGCGGGCGATCGCGGCACGGCTGATCAGCTCTTCGGCGGACTTGCCGTCGGCGGGATACACCGCCATGCCCATGCAGATCTGGCGCCGTACCTCATCCCCCTGAATCAGCTGGGGTCGGCTCAACAGGTCATGGAGGCGGTCGGCCATGGCAATGGCGCCATCGAGCTCGGTGTTTTCCAGCAGCAGGAGGAACTCGCTGGCGGTGATCCGCGCCGCGGTATCGCCCTGGGACAGCACATCACGCAGCCGCCGGCTCAGTTCCCCCATCATCTGCTCCAGCCCTTCATTGCCAAAGCCTTCGTTGATCGCCCGATAGTTGTCGATCCCCAGGTACAGCAACACCACGTTGCGCCGGGCAGCGATGGCCTGGCTCAGGCGCTCGATGGCCAAGGCCCGATTGGGCAGCCCGGTCAGGGGATCATGCAGGGCGTTGTGGGCCAGTTGCCGCTCACGGGTGGCAATGGCGCTCTGCATGGCGTTGAAGGCATCCGCCAGCACACCGAACTCGTCGCTGCGCTTGATGGCCACCGTGGCCTGATAGTTGCCGGCACCGATACGTCGGGCAGCCTGGGCCAGGTCTTCCAGGGGCCGCGAAACCCGCCGAGCCATCAACAGGGCGAAGACCAGGGAAATCACCAGCGCCACCATGGCGATCCACAGGAACTCCCGGTCCAGTGGCGCAAAGGCTTGCAGTGCCTGTTCCAGGGGGCTCTGCAACAAGACCATGACCCGTGGATCGTGGGCATCCCCGGTATTGGCCAGTTGCAGTGCCTGGTTGAGAAAGCGTTGGCCGTGGGTTTCGCTCATCTGCGGCAGGGACTGCCACAACGAGTCACGCAGGACATTGATGATCGGCGACCAGAAGAACTCCGGCTGGGTGCTGAACAACTCTCCGGGGTGCTCGCCGTCAACGGTCAGGAATGAGACTTCCAGGTTGCTCATGGAACGCAGTTCCCGGGCGAACAACTCATCCATGGGAAAGCCCATCACCACCCGGGCAACGGGCAGCGAATCCAGCACTTCACCTTGCACCAACAGATAGGGGCGGCCTTTGATCGCAACGAACAGCATGTGGGTGTCGTGCCGCTGCGCTCGGCGCAACGCCCGGTCATAGGGAAACGGCTGCCCCCTGGCAATGTCCGCCAGCGTACTGGCGATTACCCGTCCCTCGGGACTGAGCACGAACATCTCGCTGGAACGAATACCCCCACGGTACTGCGCCAGGGACGCGAGGATGTCCACCGGCTTGCCGCTGACCACCGCGCGGTGAAACTCCGAATCCACCACCAGCCAGTCGATACCGTATTGCAGATTGCGACCCCGCAGGTCGAGCAGGCGCTCGAACACGCGAGTGCCGATCTTCAATTGCAATTGCGCCTGCTTCTCCACTGCGTGAGTAGTGGCGGTCTTCACCGCAAAGTACACCGCGCCAATCAGCACCAACAGCAACAGCGCCAGCACCCCGACAATCCTTGCCTGAAAGGTTCGGCGCCACTTCATAGGGCTGCTCTCATCCACTCCGATCGCCCGCCGGGCCGGAAAAGCACCTGCGCGGGTGACGGCCGCCGGGAGCTGAAAAATCCGTTCTTCATACCCATCCCTCTAAGAAGCTGAATGCGCGCGTCAAATAAATGCCGATTTTACTCCGGCATTCCGGACACTCAGATTAATCCTCAAACTGTAGAAGATCACGCAATAAAACAGGTGACATCCAAGTCATTTTATTGACATTTGATGTCCGTCAACGCCGTCCAATACGTCCACAGCGTCCACACCACACGTCTGGACAGAGCCTCAACGGACAGTTGAGGGCCGCTCGGAAAAAAGCTGAAACCAGTTTCCCATTGAAACCCGTCTCGACCTGCCCCATCTAACCTGCATAGCCCATCGCGCAGGAGCCTTCATGAGCGACCAGCAAGCATTTCCCGAAGATCCACGTGAGTACCTCGATCCGGAAAATACCGAACAGCCCAGTGCCCATGGCACCGGCCTGGCCCTGCCCGGGCAGAATCTGCCGGACAAGGTCTACATCATGCCGATTCACAATCGTCCCTTCTTCCCGGCGCAGGTGCTGCCGGTGATTGTCAACGAAGAACCCTGGGCCGAAACCCTGGAGCTGGTAAGCCAATCCGACCACCACTCCCTGGCCCTGTTTTTCATGGATACCCCCCAGGAAGATCCGCGCCACTTCGATACATCCGCGTTGCCGGAGTACGGCACCCTGGTCAAGGTCCACCACGCCAGCCGCGAGAACGGCAAGCTGCAATTCGTCGCCCAGGGCCTGACCCGGGTACGCATCCGCACCTGGCTCAAACACCACCGGCCGCCCTATCTGGTGGAAGTCGAATACCCGCACCAGCCCAGCGAACCCACCGATGAGGTCAAGGCCTACGGCATGGCGCTGATCAACGCGATCAAGGAGCTGCTGCCCCTCAATCCGCTGTACAGCGAAGAACTGAAGAACTACCTCAACCGCTTCAGCCCCAACGACCCTTCGCCCCTGACCGACTTCGCCGCCGCCCTCACTTCCGCCACCGGCAACGAGTTGCAGGAGGTGCTGGACTGCGTGCCGATGCTCAAGCGCATGGAGAAAGTCCTACCGATGCTGCGCAAGGAAGTCGAGGTCGCGCGCCTGCAGAAAGAGATCTCCGCCGAGGTCAACCGCAAGATCGGCGAGCACCAGCGCGAATTCTTCCTCAAGGAACAGCTCAAGGTGATCCAGCAGGAGCTGGGACTGACCAAGGATGACCGCAGCGCCGACCTGGAACAGTTCGAGCAGCGACTGAGCGGCAAGGTCCTGCCGGCCCAGGCGCAGAAGCGCATCACCGAGGAAATGAACAAGCTGTCGATCCTCGAAACCGGCTCGCCGGAATACGCCGTGACCCGCAACTACCTGGAATGGGCCACCGCTGTGCCCTGGGGCGTCTACGGCGAGGACAAGCTCGACCTCAAGCACGCGCGCAAAGTGCTCGACCAGCACCACGCCGGGCTCGATGACATCAAGACCCGCATCCTCGAATTCCTCGCGGTGGGCGCCTACAAGGGCGAGATCAGCGGCTCCATCGTACTGCTGGTAGGCCCGCCGGGCGTGGGCAAGACCAGTGTCGGCAAGTCCATTGCCGAATCCCTGGGGCGGCCGTTCTATCGCTTCAGTGTCGGCGGCATGCGCGACGAAGCCGAGATCAAGGGGCACCGCCGCACCTACATCGGCGCCCAGCCGGGCAAGCTGGTGCAGGCCCTCAAGGAAGTGGAGGTGATGAACCCGGTGATCATGCTCGACGAGATCGACAAGATGGGCCAGAGCTACCAGGGCGACCCGGCCTCAGCCCTGCTGGAGACCCTCGATCCGGAGCAGAACGTCGACTTCCTCGACCATTACCTGGACCTGCGCATGGACCTGTCCAAGGTGTTGTTCGTGTGCACCGCCAACACCCTGGACTCGATCCCCGGGCCGCTGCTCGACCGCATGGAAGTGATTCGCCTGTCGGGTTACATCACCGAGGAAAAACTCGCCATCGCCAAGCGCCACCTGTGGCCCAAGCAGTTGACGAAAGCCGGTGTAGCCAAGAGCAGCCTGAGCATCAGCGACAGTGCCCTGCGCGCCGTGATCGACAGTTACGCCCGGGAAGCCGGGGTGCGCCAACTGGAGAAACAACTGGGCAAACTGGTGCGCAAAGCGGTGGTCAAGCTGCTGGACGAGCCGGATGCAAACATCAAGATCGGGCCCAAGGACCTGGAGGCCTCCCTGGGCATGCCGGTGTTCCGCAACGAGCAGGTCCTGAGTGGCACCGGAGTCATCACCGGCCTGGCCTGGACCAGCATGGGCGGCGCGACCCTGCCCATCGAGGCGACGCGGATTCATACCCACAACCGTGGTTTCAAGCTCACCGGTCAGTTGGGGGATGTGATGAAAGAGTCGGCAGAGATCGCCTACAGCTACGTCAGTTCGCACCTCAAGCAGTTCGGCGGCGACAGCAAGTTCTTCGACGAAGCCTTCGTCCACCTGCACGTTCCTGAAGGTGCCACGCCCAAGGATGGCCCGAGTGCCGGGGTGACCATGGCCAGCGCCCTGCTGTCCCTGGCACGCAACCAGCCGCCGAAAAAAGGCGTGGCCATGACCGGCGAGCTGACCCTCACCGGCCACGTACTGCCCATTGGCGGGGTGCGGGAAAAAGTCATCGCGGCGCGGCGCCAGAAGATCTTTGAGCTGATCCTGCCGGAGCCCAACCGCGGGCATTTCGAGGAACTGCCGGACTACCTCAAGGAAGGCATCACCGTGCATTTCGCCAAGCGTTTTGCCGACGTGGCCAAGGTACTGTTCTAAATCCCTTCGCCGGCAAGCCGGCTCCTACAGGTTGTCCCTTGTAGGAGCCGGCTTGCCGGCGAACAGGCCATAAGCGCCAACCTCCGTCCCCCGGCCCACACCGCCCATCATCTTCAGTTATGCTCGCCGTTCGTCACGAATGATCGGAGCTTCCTGACCCATGTCCGCACCTCGCCTGCTTGCCCTGCTCAGCCTCGCCCTGCTGGCCGCCTGCGCCAGCCAGCCCAAGCAAAACGTCACCGTGGAAAACCAGAGCCAATGCCCCCTGCAATTGCACAACGGGCAAACCCTGACCCTGACTCTGCCCAGCAATCCCACCACGGGCTATCGCTGGGCAATCCAGGATTCGGCCGGCGGCATCCTGCGCAAGGTCAGCCCCGAGGTCTACAGCAATCCCGAGAACACCGGTCTGGTGGGCAGCGGTGGTCAATCCACCTGGCGTTTCCAGGCGTTCGCCAGCGGCCAGGGCCGACTGCTGCTGACCTATCAGCAACCCTGGGCACCGGAAGAAGCACCGGTAAAAGCCTTCGACTGCTCGATCACGGTCAACTGACATGGGCTGGCTGATTCTTGCGCTAATGGGCGCCGCCACCTTCATCTACGGGATCAGCGTGCACGCCACGTTGCTCTGCCTGTTGGTCAAGCCGTTGCCGGTACTGGCCCTGCTGGGCTGGTTGCACGATGCGCCGCCGGGGGACTATCGCCGCTGGATCGCCATTGGCCTGTTGTTCTCAGTGCTGGGTGACGTGCTGCTGGCCTGGCCTTCGGACCTGTTCGTGTTCGGCCTCGGGGCGTTTCTGGTGGCGCACCTGGCCTACCTCAAGGCCTATCTCTGCGACTGTCGGCGCCTGGCGCTGTTGCCGCTGGTGGTGGCACTGGCCATTGGCGCGGGGCTGTTGAGCATCCTGATTTCCCACGGCCTGGGCCCGCTGCTGATCCCGGTGATCGTCTACGCCCTGACCATCAGCGCCATGCTCTGGCGCGCCCTGGCACGCCTGGGCTCGACAGTGCCTGCGCGCTCGGCGGCCCTGGCCGCGGTGGGCGCCTTGAGCTTTGCCTTCTCCGACAGCCTGATTGGCATCAGCCGCTTCGTGGTGGCCTTCGATGCTGCGCCCTACTTGATCATCATTTTCTACTGGCTGGGCCAGTGGGGTATCGCCGCTTCGGCGTTCAGCCAGAAGCCGCGCTGACCTACCTTCGCCGACAGGCCGGTCCCTACAATCTGTAGGGGCCGGCTTGCCGGCGAACAGCATCACACCTTGCGTCGCCCTTGCGCTCCTGAAGGCCCTACGGGCCTTATCGCAGCCTGCGGCAGCGGCTACAATGCCGCCCTCTTTTTATCTCCATCGCTGGAAACGCCGTGAGCAAAGAACCCGACCGCCTATTCGCCCAGCCCCTGGCCCAGGTGCCCGACTTCGCCTTTAACGAGGATGTGGTGCGGGTGTTCCCGGACATGATCAAGCGCTCGGTGCCGGGTTACCCGACCATTGTCGAGAACCTCGGGGTGCTGGCCGCGCAGTTCGCTCAGCCCAACAGCGTGCTCTACGACCTGGGCTCATCCCTGGGCGCGGTGACCCAGGCCCTGCGCCGCCATGTGCGCAGCGACGGTTGCCGGGTGATCGCCGTGGACAATTCGGCGGCCATGGTCGAGCGTTGCCGGGAATACCTCAACGGCCAGGATTCGATGTTCCAGGAGTTGCTGCCGGTGCAGGTGATCGAAGGCGATATCCTGGCCCTGGAGTTCCAGCCGGCCTCGGTGGTGGCCTTGAACTTCACCCTGCAGTTCATCGCCCCGGAGCAACGCCTGGCCCTGCTCGGGCGCATCCGCCAGTCGTTGCTGCCCGGCGGCGCGCTGATCCTCTCGGAGAAGCTGCGCTTCAACGACACCGAGGAACACGCCCTGCTCACCGACCTGCACATCGCCTTCAAACGCGCCAACGGCTACAGCGAACTGGAAATTGCCCAGAAGCGCAGCGCCATCGAAAACGTCATGAAGCCCGACAGCCTCGAAGAACACCGCGAACGCCTGCTGGCCGCCGGGTTCTCGAAAGTCGTGCCGTGGTTCCAGTGTCTTAATTTTGCCTCGTTGATTGCCCTGCCATGATTGATCTGTCTCCCCTCGCTCGCCGTCTGGCGGGCACGCCCCTGGCCGAATGGGCCAACGGCCTGCAAGCCCAGCTCGATGCCAAGATGGAAAAGGGCCATGGCGACCTGGAGCGCTGGCAGAGCGCCCTTGACGCGTTGCCGAAGATCCAGCCCAGCGAAGTCGACCTGATCAACGGCCTGCGCCTGGACACCGACTGCGACGACGCCACCCGGGCGCAGATGCGTACCGCACTGATGGGCCTGTCACCGTGGCGCAAGGGCCCGTTCGACCTGTTCGGCGTGCACGTGGATACCGAATGGCGTTCGGACTGGAAGTGGTCGCGGGTCGCACCGCACCTGAACCTTGAAGGCAAACGCATCCTCGATGTCGGCTGCGGCAATGGCTACTACATGTGGCGCATGCTCGGCGCCGGCGCCCATAGCGTGATTGGCGTCGACCCCAACTGGCTGTTCTTCTGCCAGTTCCAGGCGGTGCAGCGCTACCTGTCGGAGCCCTCGGTGTGGCACTTGCCGTTTCCTTTCGAAGACCTGCCGGCCAACCTGGAAGGTTTCGACACGGTGTTTTCCATGGGGGTGTTCTACCACCGGCGTTCGCCCA
This sequence comes from Pseudomonas sp. B21-059, assembly GCF_026016285.1. Taxonomy (NCBI): domain Bacteria; kingdom Pseudomonadati; phylum Pseudomonadota; class Gammaproteobacteria; order Pseudomonadales; family Pseudomonadaceae; genus Pseudomonas; species Pseudomonas sp. B21-059. The sequence continues at coordinate 5,415,442 of NZ_CP087201.1, forward strand.
TCGAGCATCTGCTGGCGCTCAAGGACTGCCTGGTCAAGGGTGGCGAACTGGTGCTGGAAACCCTGGTGGTGGAAGGCGATCAGCATCAGGTGCTGGTGCCGGAAGACCGCTACGCGCAGATGCGCAATGTGTGGTTCCTGCCCTCGGTGCCGGCCCTGGAGCTATGGCTGCGGCGCGCCGGGTTCAGCGACGTGCGCTGCGTGGATGTGAGCGTGACCAGCATCGAGGAGCAGCGCGGCACCGAGTGGATGAAGTACCAGTCCCTCAGCGATTTCCTCGACCCCAATGACCACAGCAAGACCATCGAAGGCCTGCCCGCACCGATGCGCGCGGTGATTGTCGCCAGAAAATAGGCACCGCCCTCCTCCTGTAGGAGCTGGCCGGGCGGCGTTCAGCTTGCCAGCGAACGCGCCCGCCAGAGCGGCGCAAGGCTCAAGGGCCTGTTCGCCGGCAAGCCGGCTCCTACGGTTTTTGCAGGAGCGAGCTTGCTCGCGAAAACCGCAGACGCGTTTGAGATCAGCGCGCTCGACGCGCCTTGAAGAACTCGCTCAGCACCGTGCCGCACTCTTCGGCCAACACCCCGCCCTCGTACAGCACTCGATGATTGAGAAAGCCCTGGGTGAAGAACTGACCCTGGCTCTGCACGATGCCCGCCTTGGGTTCCAACGCGCCGTACACCACGCGGGCAATGCGCGAATGGACGATCAACCCGGCGCACATGCTGCAAGGCTCCAGGGTCACGTACAGGGTGCTCCCGGGAAGGCGATAGTTGCTGACCGCCTGGGCCGCTGCGCGGATCGCCACCATCTCGGCGTGGGCGCTGGGGTCGCTGCCGCTGATGGGGCAGTTGTAACCGCGGCCGATAATCTCACCATCCAATACCAGCACCGCGCCCACCGGCACTTCCCCCAGGGCTGCGCCTTGGGCGGCCAGGGCCAGGGCTTCGCGCATGAAGTCCTGGTCGCGGCTGCGGTCGATGATCGGCGCCGGGCGTATCTGACGCATCACGCCACCTCGATGGCGGCCATCAGACCGGTTTCCATGTGGTCGATCACGTGGCAGTGGAACATCCAGACCCCAGGGTTATCCGCCACCAGCGCCACGCGGGCACGCTCGTTCTTGCCCAGCAGGTAGGTGTCGGTGAAGTAGGGAGTGATCTTCTTGCGATTCGAGGCGATGACCTTGAAGCTCATGCCGTGCAAGTGGATCGGGTGTTGGTACTGAGTCATGTTCTTCAATTCGAAAATGTAGCTCTTGCCCTTTTTCAACGTGGCAATCGGGCGGTCGGCGCAGGTCTTGTCGGTAATGTCCCAGGCCTGGCCGTTGATCTGCCACAGGCTCGGCGGCTGGCCATTGTCCACGTTCACCGAGACCGAGCCAACCCACTCGAAATTGAAGTTGAGCTTCTCGGCGTTGTCGAGATCCGGCTCGGCCACCGGGTTGGCCGGCAGGGCTGGCGGCCACTGGGTCGGCGCATCGTTGTTGGCCACCGAACGCAAAGTGCCCAGGCGCACCGGACCGTTGCGCAGGGACAGTTCCTGCCCCGCCGCCGGCGCCTTGATCGCCAGGCAGATACGCATGCCCGGCCCCAGCCAGTATTCCTTGCCCAAAGGACGCGGCTCGATGGGGTTGCCATCCAGTGCATAGATCTGCGCTTCGACATCGGGGATGTTGATGCGGTAGGTCAGGGTGTTGTCCAGGTTGAGTAGACGCACCCGAGTAATCTGCCCGGCCGGCAGGTCGATCACCGCCTGGGACACGCCGTTGATGGTGGACAGGCGCCCGGCCGTGCCGCCCCGCGCCGCTTCCCGGGGGATGCTGAAGGAGACGAACGCGCCCTCTTCGTCCACGTGCCAGCTTTTCAGGCTCAGGGTGCGCTCGTACTGGAAACCGGTGGGTTCGCGCTCTTCGACGATCAGCGGGCCCACCAGGCCGCGGCCCAGTTCTTCGCTGCTGTTCACATGGGGGTGATACCAGTAGCTGCCGGCATCCGGTACGCGGAATTTGTAGTCGAAGTACTCGCCGGGCAGCACCGGCAGTTGCGAGACATAAGGAACACCGTCCATTTCCAGGGGCAGGCGGATGCCGTGCCAGTGGATGGTGGTGGCCACGGGCAAGTGGTTGATAAAGCGCACCCGCAGCCACTCGCCCTGGCGTACCCGCAGTTCGGTGCCCGGTGCCGATGGCCCGAAAGCCCAGGCTTCAGTCTTGTGCCCTGGCACCAGTTCCACATCCAGCGGCGCGGCGATCAGCTCGTAGTCGTGGCCCGCTTCAGCGTCGGCCATTTTCCCCAGCCAGTAGCGCGAGGCTCCACCCGCTCCCACGCCCACCACTACCAGACCGGCCAGACCACCGAGTATTTGTCGACGGGTAAAGGACATGGACTCAACTACCTCACGTATCCGCGGCGGGCCCAGGCCCGCAAAAGGCGAATACGATACACCCGCAGTTGAGAAACAGTAAGGCCGGCGCGGCGACCGGACGCAGGCGGGACGGGGAAACGATGGGTGTTTTCGAGGGTGCGCTCGCTGGCAAGCCCGTTACTCTTGCAGGAGCCGGCTTGCCAGCGAACAAGCCCCTCAGCCCTGCAATCCCAACAGCAGATGCACCACGCCACCGGCCAGGGGCATCACTGCCGGTACCCCCGCCACTCGCAGGGCGCGGCTGTCCAGCAACTGCGGATCATGCAGTTCCAGGCGCAGGCGGGTCAGGGCCAATGGTTGCTGGCTCTTGATATTGGCGCTGCCACCCAGCGCCGCCAGCATCGCGTCATTCAGAACACTGCCCTTGGCCTGGGGGGCCTTCGGCTGATCAGGGATCAGGTCTGGAGTCAGGGCCTTCCAGAACGCCCGTTGCAATTTCTCGAACATCTTCAGTTCTCCAGAACCAGTGAGTCGGCGGCGACTTGCTGCCGTTGCAGGCATTCACGTACCTGAACCGCGTCTTCCAGATCGATGATCCGCGCTGCCAAGGCCTGGCACTCGCTCAGATCCAACTCCCGCACCCGGGCCTTGATAGCGGGAATCAGCGGCACGCTCACCGACAGCTCGTCTACTCCCAGGCCCAGCAACAGCGGCACCGCCAGGGTCTCGGAAGCCAGTGCACCGCAGACGCCGACCCACTTGCCGTGGGCATGGGCGGCCTGCACCGTGCGCGCGATCAGGCGCAGCACTGACGGATGGAAGCTGTCGGCCTGACTGGCCAGGCGCGGATGATCACGGTCCATGGCCAGGGTGTACTGGGTCAGGTCGTTGGTGCCGATGGAGAAGAAATCCACCTCCGGGGCAAAACGGTCTGCCATCAGGGCCGCCGAAGGCACCTCGATCATGATGCCCAACTTGGGCCGCTCCGCCAGGCCCAGGGCCTGAACCTCGTCATCGAGCAATTGGCGCGCCTGACGCAGCTCCGCCAGCTGGCTGACCATCGGCAACATGATGTGCAGGCGGGCCTGCCCGGCGCTGGCGAGAATCGCCCGGAACTGCTCCCGCAGCAGTTCGGGACGCTCCAGGCACAGGCGGATGCCCCGCAGGCCGAGAAAGGGGTTGGCTTCGCTGTCCATGGGCACATAGGCCAGAGGCTTGTCGCCGCCCACGTCCAGGGTCCGCACCACCAGATTGCGCGTCGGCCCCAGGGCCTGGGCAATGGCCAGATAGGTTTCGGCCTGCTCCTCGGCGCTCGGGGCGTGGCTGCGGTCCTGGTAGAGGAACTCCGAACGCAACAGGCCGACGCCTTCGCCGCCCAGGCTCATTGCCTGCTCGGCCTCCGCCAGAGAGGCAATGTTGGCCGTGACCTCCAGATGATGACCATCGCGGGTCACCGCCGGTTGCGCCGCCTGGGCCAGGTCCTGACGCTGGCGCAGGCGTTGCTGCTGACGCAGGGACTCCAGTTGCTGCAGACGCTGAGGGTCCGGGTCCGTATGCAGTTCGCCGCGATCGGCATCCAGCAGAACCCGGGTGCCGTTGGCCAGGGACAGGACCCGGGACGACAGGCCACAGATCGCCGGCAGGCCCAGGGCCCGGGCGAGGATCGCCACGTGGCTGGTGGCGCCGCCGCCAACGGTGGCAAATCCCAGCACCTTGGCCGTGTCCAGGCTGGCGGTCTGCGAGGGGGTCAGTTGCTCGGCAATCAGAATGGCCTGATCCGGCAAGCTCAGGGCATGCTCTTGCACCCCGAGCATCCGCTTGAGCACCCGTTGGCCGACGTCCGCCAGATCCACCGCGCGCTCAGCCAGCAGCGTACTGCCCAGGCCCTTGAACAGCTCGGCGGTGGCCTCGATGGCACGGTTCCAGGCAAAGGCAGCGCTCTTGCCGGTGACGATCAGGGCCTCGGCCTGCTGCAACAGACTCGGATCGTCGAGGAGCTCCTGGTGGGCCCGAAAGATTTCCTGCTGCGCGCCACCCCGGGCATTGTCCCGCAGCTGCTGCAGGTCCCGGACCGCCTCCCCCAAAGCGCGCTCAAGCACTTCGCGCTCCTGCTGCGGGTTCGCCGCCCACTCCTTTATCTGCAGGCGCTGTTCAGCCACCTGCAGCACCTGGCCGACCGCCGAACCCGGTGACGCACAGACTCCCCGCAGAACCGTCTCCAACGACTCATCCCGCGCCGCTAGCGGCGCAATACTCGGCGCCGCAGCACTGACTTTCTCGCCACAACCTGAGGCCAACAGTTCCACCAGAACCTGGATTGCCTGCTCGGCATCCGCACCTGCGGCACTGACCTGCAAGACATCGCCTTGCACCGTCTGCAAGGCCATGATCGACACCAGGGACTTGGCATTGGCCGAGTCCTGGCGCCGGTGCAGGCAGATATTCGCGGCAAAGCCCTTGGCGGCCTGGGCCAGCAAAGCCGCCGGGCGCGCATGCAGGCCCTGGGGGTTGCCGAGGATCAGCGGTTTGGAAAACAGCGCCTCAGCTTCAGCGTCCTCGGCCTTGGCACCTTCCTCTGCGGAGGCGGGCTCGATCTGTAACACCGGCTGTCCCAGCTCCACCAGCAGGCTGTCGGACACCAGCCCCGTCACCGCTTCGCCACTGACCACCAGCATCAGGGTCAACAGGCTGCGGGCATGCAGGGCCAGGTAGTCAGCGTCGAACTCGATCAGCGGCTGGCCAGCCGAGACCTGCTGACCTTCCTCGATCAGGCAGGTGAAGCCCTTGCCCGCCAGGTTCACCGTGTCCAGCCCGATGTGCATCAGCACCTGCTGGCCCTGCTCGCCGGTAATGCTCAGCGCATGGCCGCTGCGCTGCAGGTTGCTGACCACCCCGGACAGCGGCGCGCAGAGGATCTGGGAAGTCGGGTCGATGCACAGCCCGTCACCGATCACCCGGCTGGAAAACACCGGGTCCGGGACCTGGTCCAGGGGCAGCAGCACCCCGGACAGGGGCGCGAGCAATTGCAAGGGTTGGGTTATGGCCATGACGTCACCTGCTAATGATTCCTTGAAGTGCCGATGGAGCGCGAGCCCCGACAGCATCGCTTATTTCCACCAGTACTCGACCTGCAAACCGACGTTCGCACCATGCCGGGCGCTGCCGAACACACCGCTGTCGGACAGCGCGGAACCGGCCGCCAGCTCATTGGCCGCGCGTTTGGCGGCCTCGTTCCAGCTGGCATAGGTGTAGTACAGGCGCACCTCCGGCCGGGCCCAGAAGTCCGGTCCCTTGGGTGACCAGGTGGGCGCGAAGGTAAATTTACTGAGCTTGCGGGTGCCCCCGGGCGCTTGCACCTGATCGTGGCCAAACTCGGTCACCAGCTTGAACTGCTCGGTGATGGCATAGGCCGGACGCACGCCCAGGGAGATCCAGTTCTGGTCCTGGCCGTCGGGGCGGATGTCCTTCTGATAGACCGCCTCGACCTGGCCGCCGAAGCGCGGGGTGACCTGCCAGTCGAAGAATTCCACCAGGCGATAGCTCTTGTTGCCGTCATCCAGGTAGGGATTGCCGGTGTAGCCCAGGCCGGTACCGGGGCCCTCACCGTATTGCAGGGCCAGTTTGTTCTTGCCGCCGAAAAAATCTTTCTGCACATGCTGGGTGGTGATCGCCCAGCCATTGTGGGCACCACGGCGATCGGGCTTTTCCAGGTAGCTCAGGCCCAACTCCAGCTCGCCGCCGGGGTTGGTCTGGAAACCGGCAACGTTGAAGTCGTGACGGCTCACGGCCTGCTTCTGGTAGAGGTTGTCCTTGCGGGAAAAGGCGTAGCTGTATTTCAGATCGCCGATGCGCACGTCCTCGACCCCGCCGCCGGTGGCGCTCTGGTTCCAGTAGTAGAAGTCGGAAATATGGATGTCGTTACGCTTGTAGTAACGGCGCCCGGCCCACAGCGAGCCGCCATTGAGGCTGGGCAGGTTCGACCACTGGGCGTACATCTGCGGCATGCGCGCCGAGCCGTTCTCGCCCTGGAAGGTCAGGTTGCGGTCGTAGCGGTTGTAGAGCGACGCCATGCCGTCGACGCTGAGCACCGAGCCATCTTCCAGGGTGTACAGGTCCTGGCGCAGCTCAAGCTCCGCGTACTGCTCACACTCGTTGCCCAGGCGGTACTTGGACTGCGCGCCGGGCAACTGGAAGCAGGACTGCGAGCCGCTGTTCACCGAGGTCCCCAGGCCGCTGCGCAGGTACCCGGCAAACTCCAGGGCCTGGGCCGGCAAGGGCAAGGCCAGACACAGGCAGGACGCCGCCAGAGCGCGATTTATTGTTGTTTTCATAAGCCACCGCATTATTTTTATTGTGTTGTATGGATTCATCGGAACCGGCTTGGCGGCGCATGCGCTGGGCCAGAAAGATCGCCTGGCCCGGTTCGCCGGCAAGCCGGCTCCTACAGGGTCAGGTGCAGGACGAAGGACTCGTAAGGCCGCAGGTGCAAGTGCTGGCTGCGCAGCTCGTGGTCCGGGTAGTTGCTGATCAGCAGGCGCTGTTGCATGCCCGTGCTGATCACCGCTTCCGGCAACTCGACCTCACACGGCGAGCCATAGAAGTTGTTCACCACCAGCAGGCGCTCGCCGTCGCCCTCGCGTACATAGGCCCAGATCTGCCGATGTTCGGGCAGCAACTGGCGATAGAGGCCGTGCTGGATCAGCGCCTCATGGCGGCGCAAGGCAATCAGCCGGCGATAGTGATGCAGCACCGAATCTTCGTCGTCGAATTGCGCCTCGACATTGATCTGGCTGGCGTTGGCCGGTATCCCGATCCAGGGCTCGGCGCTGCTGAACCCGGCATTGACCCCGGCATTCCACTGCATCGGCGTGCGCCCGTTGTCCCGGGACTTCTGCTGGATCGCCGCCATGATGGCCTGCGGTTCTTCACCGGCCTCGCGCTTGAGGCGGTGGATGTTCAGGGTCTCGACATCGCGGTACTGCTCGATCCGCTCGAAGTGCGGATTGGTCATGCCCAGCTCTTCGCCCTGATAGACGAAAGGCGTGCCCTGGAGCAGGTGCAGCGCGGTGGCCAGCATCTTCGCCGACACCACCCGGTGCTCACCGTCGTCGCCAAAGCGCGAGACCACCCGAGGCTGGTCGTGGTTACACCAGAACAGCGCATTCCAGCCGCCACCGGCCTGCATTCCGGTTTGCCAGTCGGAGAGGATGCGCTTGAGTTCGAGGAAGTCGAAATCGGCCCGCAGCCACTTCTGCTGGTTGGGGTAGTCCACCTTCAGGTGATGGAAGTTGAAGGTCATCGACAGCTCCTTCGACTCCGGATGGGAATAGCGAATGCAGTGTTCCAGGCGGGTGGAGGACATCTCGCCCACATTCACCAGATCGTGCCCGGCGAACACTTCCCGATGCATTTCCTGCAGGTACTGGTGCACGTTGGGACCGTCGGTGTAGAAGCGGCGGCCGTCGCTCTGATCCTCGGGGAAATCCGCTGGTTTGGAGATCAGGTTGATCACATCGAGACGGAAGCCACCGACGCCCTTGTCGCGCCAGAAGCGCATCATCTTGAAGACTTCGGCGCGCACCTGGGGGTTGTCCCAGTTGAGGTCGGCCTGGGTGTGATCGAACAGGTGCAGGTAGTACTGCCCGGTCTGGGCCTCGTATTCCCAGGCGGAGCCGCCGAACTTGGATTCCCAGTTGTTGGGCTCATCGCGCCAGATGTAGAAGTCCCGGTAGGGGTTGTCCAGGCTGCTGCGGGCCTGCTGGAACCAGGCGTGCTCGATGGAGGTGTGGTTGACCACGATATCCAGCATCAGCTTGATCCCGCGCTTGCCGGCTTCGGCGATCAGCAACTCGCAGTCGGCCATGCTGCCGTAGCTGGGATCGATGGCGTAGTAGTCGCTGATGTCATAGCCGTTGTCCCGTTGCGGCGAACGCAGGAACGGGGTCAGCCACAGGCAATCGACCCCCAGCCAGTGCAGGTAGTCGAGCTTGTCCACCACACCCAGCAGGTCACCGGTGGCCTGGCCTTGGTGGCTGTGAAAACTTTTCGGGTAGATCTGGTAGATCACCGAACGCTGCCAGTCTTGCATGGGGGAATCCTTTGGAAAGTGCGAGGGCATTCGCCGGCGAGCCGGCGCCGACAAGGCCGGTCAGGCCACTCGGTAGCCGGGGCGGATGATCTTCAGGCTCAGGCCGCAGGTCAGGACGAAGGGCACCACCAGGGCGATGACCATGCCAATCACGAACATCGGGATGTACTGGGGAATGATCGAGATGAACCCCGGCAGCCCACCGACACCGATGGCCGAAGCCTGGACCTTGTTCAGCGAGAGAAAGATGCTGCCCAGGGCCGAGCCGATCAGCGCGGCGTAGAAGGGAAACTTGTAGCGCAGGTTGACGCCGAACATCGCCGGCTCGGTGATGCCGAAGTAGGCGGAAATCGCCGAGGTCGAGGCCATGCTGCGATCACGAGCGTTGCGGCTCATGGTGAATACCGCCAGGGCTGCGCTGCCCTGGGCCAGGTTGGACATGACGATCATCGGCCAGATAAAAGTGCCGCCCTGGGTGGCGATCAGTTGCAGGTCGACGGCCAGGAACATGTGGTGCATGCCGGTGATCACCAGCGGTGCGTAGAGCAGGCCGAAGATGGCGCCCCCGAGCACAGGAGCCAGGTCGAACAGGGTGACCACACCCTCGGTGATGAGGATTCCCAAGTGCCGGGTCACCGGCCCGATGATCGCCAGGGCCAGTACGCCGGTGACCACGATGGTGGTGATGGGTACCACCAGCAGGGTGATGGCGTTGGGCACCCGGGCGCGCAGCCATTTTTCGATCACGCTCATCACATAGGCCGCCAGCAGGATCGGCAGGATCTGCCCCTGATAGCCGACCTTCTCGATCTGGAACAGACCGAAGATGTCGAAGTACGGCAGGCTCTGGCCGTCCAGCCCAGCCACGGCCTTGCCATAGTTCCAGGCATTGAGCAGGTCCGGGTGGACCAGCATCAGCCCCAGGACAATGCCGAGGATCTCGCTGCCGCCAAAGCGCTTGGCCGCCGACCAGCCCACCAGGGCCGGCAGGAACACGAAGGAGGTGTTGGCCATCAGGTTGATCAGGCTCCAGAGCCCATCCAGCCCCGGGTACGCCTCAAGCAGGGTCTTGCCCTCGATGAACATGCCCTTGGCGCCCAGCAGGTTGTTCACCCCCATCAGCAGGCCGGCGATGATCAGGGCCGGCAGGATGGGCATGAACACATCGGAGAACACCCGCACCAGACGCTGCATGGCGTTGGTCTTTTCCGCGCCCTTCTGCTTCACGTCGGCAATGGTGGAAACCGCGAGCCCCGTCTGTTCACGCAGGGCGGCGTAGACCTTCTCTACCTCGCCAGGGCCGATCACCACCTGGAACAGGCCACCGGTGAAGAACGAGCCCTTGACCAGATCGATCTGGTTGAGGGTGGCGCTGTCGACCAGGCTCGGGTCCTTGAGGGCCAGGCGCAGGCGGGTCACGCAATGGGCCGCCTGTTCGAGGTTGTCGGCGCCACCGAGGCTGTGCAGCAACTCGCTGGCGATCGTTGAATAGTCGTGGCTCATGCTTGTTCTTCCACCTGAGATTTTTGTTATTGGCAGCACGCCGAGGGGCAAATTACTCGTCTGTACGAGTTAAATCAACAACTCGTACAGACGAGTTTGAAATTTTCTTCCGGCGTGGCCCTGCCCCATGCTTTTTCCACCCGCTAAAGCATCACCAGGGCGCATGGACAAATGCCCCGTCCAGCCCTTAAGGTGCCTGCCTTGAGCACAGTCCGGCACAGAGCCATCCCATGAGCAAATACAACCAGATCTACAGCGATCTGCTTGCCAGCATCACCACCGAACGTCTTGAGCGTGGCGCCCGCCTGCCTTCGGAAAGCGAACTGATGGACAGCTACCAGGCCAGCCGCGGCACCGTGCGCAAGGCCATCGAACTGCTGCAGGAGCGCGGTTTCGCGCAGAAGATCCACGGCAAGGGCACCTTCGTGCTCTCGCCCAACCCTATTGAGTTCCAGCTGGGCGGCATCGTCAGCTTCCAGGAAACCTATCCACGCCTGGGGGATGACGTCAGCACCGAGGTGGTGGAGTTCAGCCAGTTCCCCCTGCAAGGCGCCCTGCGCAACCATCTGCAGGCGCAAGAAGGCAGCCTGATCACACGGATCAAGCGCGTGCGGCGAATCGACGGCAAGCGGGTGATTCTCGACATCAACCATTTTGTCGCCGAGCTGATTCCGGGGCTGGACCGAGAGATCGCCGAGCATTCGATCTACGCCTACATCGAACAGACCCTGCAACTGAACATCAGCTATGCCCAGCGCACCATCGAGGCCAGCCCGCGGAGCAAGGACGACCAGCAACTGCTCGACCTGGACGGCCAGAGCCATGTGATCGTGGTAAGCAACCAGACCTTTCTCCAGGACGGGCGGCAGTTCGAGTACACCGAATCTCGGCACACCCTGGACAAGTTCTACTTCTCCGACGTGGCCCGGCGCTAAGCCCTACCCCGTCAGCCCAACAGAGCCACCAGCTCACCGCTGAGGGGGCCGATGCGCTTCGACTCCTTGGCGGTGTTCACCTGCTGTGCCACCCGCGCCACCTCGATCACCGGGTGTTTGAGAGGGTAACCGCCCTTGCTGTCCAGCCAGCTCAGGACCTCCGCCAGATGCCACAGCGAGGTGCTGCCCTCATGGATCGCCAGGGGAAAACTGTCGGCGTGGCCAAGCATCAGCTTGCGCATGTTCTGCCGTGACACGCCGACGATCTCGGCGATCTCGCTGAGGCCGACAAAGTCCGGGCTGGCCTCCACCAGCCGCGCCTCGGGGATGATGCGCTTGATATCCCCCAGGGCACTGAGCAGCGCCGCTTCGGCACTCTCGGCCTCGCGACTGAACTCCAGGGCCAGGCGCCCGGCCAGACCAGTGCCGACCAGAACATCGGTGCAGCCCGCCGCACCGAGGCGCTCCACCAGTTGCAGCGGATCGCAGCCCTCCAGCGGCAGCAGATAGTTGAGGGTGAACAGGTATTCCATGGTGCTTACTCCTGACGGGCTGCCGGCGCCTTGGCCACACGCAGCTGATTCACGGTGCAGTTGTCGATCACCCGGCATAGCGCCCGGGCGTGCTGGGTCGGGTTCTTCGGCGTACGCCAGACACTGGTGATGCAGAACTCGCCGCAGCGGCACACTTCGTTGTTGTACGGGCAGTAGATCCGCCCCCACGCATGGCCACCACCGACCTCGATTCGCCAGCCCTGCCATTCGGCGTAGCGCAGAGCCATTTCAATGTCCTTCTTGGGATGAGTTGCACGAGCCATCCATAGCCTCCAGTATCGCCAGTCATGCATGGTTGTCAACTGACAACCTTATGCAATCCGATCAAACCCGCGCCACGAACAAGCCGCAGCAAAAACAGCGGGGGGAGACCCAAGGGTAGAGAGAAGCCCGGGGCAGAGCGCCGAACATGTCTTACGTGATATTGCCGGAAGGTGAAAAAGCAGCGTTTCTAAAGGTTCTGCAACACAAATGCCGATGTGTAACGGATTCAATCTCCGCAGAAACGACAATGGCGATCGATCCCCGAAGGTCCCGATCGCCATTGGTTAAAGCCAGCGGATCAAGCGCCGATCACTCGGCCCCGATCATTCCCACTCAATCGTTGCCGGCGGCTTGCTCGACACGTCGTAAGTGACGCGGGAGATGCCTTCGATTTCGTTGATGATCCGGCCGCTGACGGTTTCCAGCAGCTCGTAAGGCAGGTGCGCCCAACGGGCGGTCATGAAGTCGATGGTTTCCACCGCGCGCAGGGCCACGACCCAGGCGTAACGGCGGCCATCGCCGACCACGCCGACGGATTTCACCGGCTGGAACACGACGAATGCCTGGCTGACCTTGTGGTACCAGTCGGCCTTGCGCAGTTCTTCGATGAAGATGTGGTCAGCGCGACGCAGCAGGTCGGCGTATTCCTTCTTCACTTCACCCAGGATGCGCACACCCAGGCCCGGACCCGGGAACGGGTGACGGTAGACCATGTCGTACGGCAGGCCCAGCTCCAGGCCCAGACGGCGGACTTCGTCCTTGAACAGCTCGCGCAGCGGTTCAACCAGCTTGAGGTTCATTTCTTCCGGCAGGCCGCCCACGTTGTGGTGCGACTTGATCACGTGGGCCTTGCCGCTTTTCGCGCCAGCCGACTCGATCACGTCCGGGTAGATGGTGCCCTGGGCCAGGTACTTGATGTTTTCCAGCTTGCAGGATTCGGCATCGAACACGTCGATGAAGGTACGGCCGATGATCTTGCGCTTCTTCTCAGGGTCCGACTCGCCGGCCAGGTTGTTGAGGAACTGCTCCTCGGCGTTGGCGCGGATCACCTTGACGCCCATGTTCTCGGCGAACATGGCCATCACTTGCTCGCCTTCGTGCAGGCGCAGCAGGCCGTTGTCGACGAAAACGCAGGTCAGCTGGTCGCCGATGGCCTTGTGCAGCAGGGCCGCGACCACCGAGGAGTCGACACCGCCGGACAGGCCCAGCAGGACGTTGTCGGTGCCGACCTGGGCACGGATCTGGGCAATGGCGTCTTCGGCGATCTTCGACGGGGTCCACAGCGCTTCACAGCCGCAGATGTCGAGGATGAAGCGCGACAGGATGCGGCCGCCCTGCTTGGTGTGGGTCACTTCCGGGTGGAACTGCACGCCGTAGTAGCGCAGGTCATCGTTGAACATGCCGGCAATCGGGCAGCTCGGGGTGCTGGCCAGGATGTGGAAATCCTTTGGCATCTTGGTGACCTTGTCACCGTGGCTCATCCACACGTCGAGACCGAACAGGCCGTCGGCGTCGACGTGGTCTTCGATGCCGTCCAGCAGGCGGCTCTTGCCCACCACATCAACCCGGGCATAACCGAATTCGCGCAGCTCGGAACCTTCGACCTTGCCGCCCATTTGCTCGGCCATGGTCTGCATGCCGTAGCAGATGCCGAAGACCGGAACGCCCAGATCGAACACCGCTTGTGGGCAGCGAGGGCTGTTGGCTTCGTGCACGGACTCGGGACCGCCGGCGAGGATGACGCCTTTGGGAGCGAATTCGCGGATCGCTTCGTCGTCCATGTCGAACGGATGCAGTTCGCAGTAGACCCCGATCTCGCGCACGCGGCGGGCGATCAATTGGGTGTACTGGGAACCGAAGTCGAGGATCAGGATGCGGTGGGCGTGAATGTCGAGGGCCATGGTCAGTCTCGTCTAATTTCAGAAACGACACGGGGCTGAAAAACACAGCCCCGGTTACTAAATTCGTCAATCGCCTCCGGGCCTGGGCCTGGAGGCGATCACTATCAACCTACGCGATAGTTTGGCGCTTCCTTGGTGATCTGCACGTCGTGGACGTGGGATTCAGCCATGCCGGCGCCGGTGATGCGGACAAACTCCGGCTTGGTGCGCATTTCTTCGATGTTGGCGCTACCGGTGTAGCCCATGGAAGAACGCAGGCCGCCCATCAGCTGATGGATGATCGCGGTCAGGGAGCCCTTGTACGGCACGCGACCTTCGATCCCTTCCGGCACCAGCTTCTCGGCACCCGCGGAGGAGTCCTGGAAGTAGCGGTCGGAAGAGCCCTGGGCCTGGGACATGGCGCCCAGGGAACCCATGCCGCGGTAAGCCTTGTAGGAACGACCCTGGAACAGTTCGATCTCGCCCGGAGCCTCTTCGGTACCGGCGAACATCGAACCCATCATCACGCAGGAGGCACCGGCCACGATGGCCTTGGACAGGTCACCGGAGAAACGGATACCGCCGTCGGCGATCAGCGGAACGCCCGTGCCGACCAGTGCCGCTGCAACATTGGCGATCGCGCTGATTTGCGGCACGCCGACACCGGCAACGATGCGGGTGGTGCAAATCGAGCCTGGGCCGATACCGACCTTGACCGCGTCGGCGCCGGCTTCGGCCAGGGCCTTGGCGGCAGCGCCAGTGGCGATGTTGCCGCCGATCACCTGCACTTGCGGGAAGTTCTCTTTGACCCAGCGAACGCGGTCGATCACGCCCTTGGAGTGGCCGTGGGCGGTGTCGACCACCACCACGTCGACACCGGCGTTGACCAGCGCAGCAACGCGATCGCCCGTGTCTTTGCCGGTACCGACCGCAGCACCGACACGCAGACGACCTTGATCGTCCTTGCTGGCCAGCGGGTAGGCCTTGGCTTTTTCGATGTCGTTGACGGTCATCATGCCCTTGAGGGCAAAGGCGTCATCGACGATCAGCACGCGTTCGATGCGATGCTTGTGCAGCAGCTCACGGACGGCGGTCTTGTCGGCGCCTTCCTTGACAGTGACCAGGCGCTCTTTAGGCGTCATCACTTCGCGGACACTGGCTTCCAGACGGCTTTCGAAACGCACGTCGCGGGAAGTCACGATGCCCACCAGATCGCCGTTGTGCAGCACGGGCACACCGGAGATGTTGTGCATGTTGGTCAGTTCGAGCAGATCACGCACGGTGGCGTCGGCTTCGATGGTGATGGGGTCTTTGACCACACCGGCTTCGAAACGCTTGACCTTGCGCACTTCGGCAGCTTGCTGCTCGATGGTCATGTTCTTGTGGATGATGCCGATGCCGCCTTCCTGAGCCATGGCGATTGCCAGACGGGCTTCAGTGACGGTGTCCATGGCGGCGGAAACCAGTGGAATATTCAGCTCGATGCCACGGGTCAAACGGGTCTTTAGACTGACTTCATTAGGCAGTACTTCGGAATAACCGGGCACTAAGAGGATGTCGTCGAAGGTGAGGGCTTCTTGGCTGATACGCAGCATCGCGGGGGCTCCCGGGCGGGAAAATGGAAGCGCGCCATTATACTCAGACACCTACCCGGGCTCAATGTAAAACTCTGTCTAATATCACTGGAGTGATAGATGGAGATATCAGCGCGCTACAACTCGACCTTGACCCAACTTATCGGTTGATCCAGCCAGTCGGCGAACTCGTCGATAAAACTCTGTTTGAAACCCGCTTCGGCCCAGTTGTTGAAGATAAAGCCCAAGTTGGAAAAGCCGCATTCCTGAAGAAACAGAAAGCCGTTGATGTCATCTTCATGACCGCACTCGGGACAGGTGAAGTTATCGGTTCGCCCCGGCATCCAGTCTTCCAGGCTCTCGAACAGCGCTTCACCCACTTCCTGGCGGCATTCGGCACAGCCGGCTTCTTCGAGAAAGCCCTTGGCCGGGGTATAGATGCAGCGCTTGGTGATGATCTCCAGACCATTGATCGGCTCGCCGAAGGGCAGCGCCTGCGGCCGCAGCACCACCTCCCGTGCCCCCGGCGCAATCGCATGGCCCATGCGATTGCCGGTGCGCCCGCACGTGCTCAGGGTTTCCTCGACGATGTTCTTGCGCACCAGCCAACGCACAATGGCCCGAGCCCGGGGCTCGTGCACCGGCAGGGTGGAAATTTTCGGGACGAGGATGCTTTGCGAGTTCATGGATAAGCCTGAAACGTGCGGGACAGTACGAACGCTTTCGCCGGCAAGCCGGCCCCCACCATCAATTGTAGGAGCCGGCGTGCCGGCGAACGAATTTAAAGGCCCGCAGCTTAATCCCTGAACCCCGCAGGTCAAGTGCTCAGAAAGCGCCCGATCAAGGCAACACCACTGGCCAGCACCAGCCAGGTCACCAGGCGCACAAAGGCCTCCCGGGACAACCTCATGGTCAAGCGCCGTCCCACCCATAGACCCAACGCCATCGCCGGCAACAAGCACACCGCCAACAGCAACAGCGGCAACTCGGCATAGACCCCGGCCAAGGCAAACAGACTCAAGCGCACCACGGTACTGCAACTGATCAACGCACTTTGAGTGGCCCGTGCCGGGTCCTTGGGCAAACGACTGTTCAGGTAAATGGCATATAAAAAGCCGCCACTACCGAACAAGGCGCCAAACATTCCTCCCACTATTCCCATCGGCACCGACCAGCCGGCCGCCAACTGAGCCGGGCGTACCTTCACCCACAAGCTGTAGATGGCATAGGCACTGATAAACAGCCCCATTAATAGAAGCAGCAGATCGGACTTGAGATTGAGCAGAAAGATCACCCCCAAGGTGCAGCCCAGCGCCATGCAGGGCAGCAGGCGCAACAGCTCCGGCTTGGCCACGTCCTTGCGCGATGGCAGCAGGTTGCCGAAGGCTGCGACAAAGTCGAGCAGCACCAACAGCGGCACGATTTTCGACAACGGCATGAACAGGATCAGGACCGGTCCCGCCACCAGCGCCGTGCCGAAACCGGCGATGCCAAACACGATGTACGCCAGCGCGATGCCCAGGCCGATCGCCAACCAACCACCCGGGCCGAAAGACCACTGGTTCAAACCTTCGATTACCACGCTCATCACTGCGACTTCCCCCAAGCGGATCAGCAATGACTTTAGCCAGCGGCGAGCCTTGCGACTAATATCATCAAAGCCTTCAACCCATCGCAAAAAGGCATGCCTTGTGATTTCAACCCGTCAATTGCGCTATTTCGTGGAAATCGCCGAATGCGGCAGCTTCAGCGCTGCGGCAGAACGCCTGTTTGTCGCCCAATCAGCCCTTAGCCGGCAGATCAAGGAACTGGAAAGCCAGCTGCAAACCCCACTTTTCCAACGCACTGCCCGCCAGCCTCGGCTGACCGCCGCCGGTGAAGCCTTCCTGCCCAAGGCACGCAACCTGCTGAGCGAACTGCACAAGGCCGCCGAGCTGGCCACCCAGGTCGGCCAGGGGCAACTGGGCACTCTACGCCTCAGTCACTCAAGCACCGTGCCCATGAGCGGCCGTCTGCTTGGAGGCATCAGCGAGTATCTACAGGCGTGCCCCGGCGCTTCGATGGACATCGTCAAGCTGTCGTCCGAGGCGCAGTTGCAAGAACTCGCCGAAGGCCGGCTGGATGCTGGCCTGCTGCGCCTGCCGGTACTGCGCCAATGCGAGGGAGTGCAAATCGTGCCCTTGTTCAGCGAACCCCTGCTGCTGGCATTGCCGCCGCAGCATCCCCTGGCCCTTGATCCTCCGGCCCACGGGGTGGAGCTTGCACAACTGCGCAACGCAGCCTTTATCTCCATCCCCCATCCCCAGCGTGGGGGCTTGAGCTACCTGTCGGCACAGCTGTGCATGAGCCAGGGTTTCTTTCCCAAAGCGGCGCGAGTGATGTCACGCAAGACCACTCAATTGCAGTTGATCCAGGCTGGTTTCGGCGTTGCCCTGCTGCCCGAATCGATGCAGGACATCGCCCCGGCCAGCGTGCGTTTCCTGCCTCTGGCCGATAGCGATTGCCAGAGCACCGTCGCCCTCGCCTATCGGCAAGACCCCACACCGCTGGTGGCGCAGTTTGTCGAACAGCTGCGCAATCATTGGCAATCGAATTGCGTTGTTCCATGGACTGACAGCCCCTTAAACTGCGCCCCATGATTAAAGATCCCTTTGCACGACTCGGCCTGGACCGCGAGGTCCTCACTGTCACCCAGCTCAACGGCCGCGCCCGGGTGCTGCTCGAGGACGTGTTCAGCAATATCTGGGTCGAAGGCGAGATCTCCAACCTCGCTCGCCCGGCTTCCGGCCATGTCTACTTCACCCTCAAGGACAGCGGCGCCCAGGTGCGTTGCGCGCTGTTCCGGCAGAACGCCGCGCGGGTCCGCCAGGCACTGAAGGACGGCCTGGCGGTCAAGGTCCGGGGCAAGGTTTCGCTGTTCGAGGGGCGCGGCGACTACCAACTGATTCTCGACACCGTGGAGCCCGCCGGTGATGGTGCCCTGCGCCTGGCCTTCGATGCACTCAAGGAAAAGCTCAGCGCCGAGGGGCTGTTCAGTGCCGAACGCAAAGTGCCGTTACCGGCCCATCCGCAACGCATCGGCATTATCAGCTCCCCCACTGGCGCGGTAATCCGCGACATCATCAGCGTGTTCCGCCGCCGTGCGCCCCAGGTGGCACTGACGCTGATCCCCACTGCCGTGCAAGGTCGCGAGGCCACGGCGCAGATCGTCCGGGCCCTGCAACTGGCCGATGCCCGAGGCTTCGATGCCTTGATCCTGGCTCGGGGCGGCGGCTCTCTGGAAGACCTCTGGTGCTTCAACGAAGAGGCGGTAGCCCGGGCGGTGGATGCCTGCGTGACGCCGATCGTCAGCGCCGTCGGCCATGAAACCGATGTCTCCATCAGCGATTTCGTCGCTGACGTACGGGCCCCCACCCCTTCCGCCGCTGCTGAACTGCTGGCACCCGACGCCAGTGACCTGCAACACCGCGTCGACAGCCTGCATCGCCGCCTGGTGATGCGCATCCGCGACCGGCTGATGCGCGACCGCTTGCGCCTCGACGGTCTGGCCCGCCGCCTGCGCCATCCCGGCGAACGCCTGCGCCAGCAGGCACAACGCCTGGATGACCTGGATATGCGCATGCGCAGGGCCTTCGAGCGCAACCTCAATACCCGTCGCGAGCGCCTGATCCGCCTGGAAACCCGCCTCGGCGCCCAGCATCCAGGCCGGCAACTGGCCCTATTGCGCCAGCGCCTGGACAGCCTCGCCGAACGCCTGCCCCGAGCCATGCGCGAAGGCCTGAAAGCCCGACGCCTGCAGTTGCACAGTCAGATGCAGACCCTGCATGTGGTCAGCCCCCTGGCCACCCTGGGACGCGGCTATAGCATTCTTCTGGACGACCGCGGCCACGCCATCCGTACTGCCGCCCAGACCCGCAATGGCCAGCGCCTCACCGCCCGCCTGGGCGAAGGTGAACTGCAGGTGCGAGTCGAAGACAACCACCTGACGCCTGTCACTCTTTCTCTACTGGACTGATCCATGCCGCGCTTTCTCACTTCCCTGCTGTTGCTGTGCCTGGCCTTCAACGCCAACGCCGACAGCTACATCACTCGCCTGTTGAACAAACCCGTGCCTGGTGGCGTGGCGGTAGTGGACCTGGGCAGCGCAGCCCAGGCGCCCAAGGTCAGCTACCAGGGTAAACCCGTGCTGGTGGTGAAGGAGCAGAACAACTGGCTGGCCATTGTCGGTATCCCGTTGACGGTCAAGCCAGGCACCCAGCAGATCAGCGCCGGCAACCGCAGCCTGAACTTCGTGGTGGGCAGTAAAAAATACCCCGAGCAGCACATCACCCTGAAGAACCAGCGCCAGGTCAATCCAAACCCGGCAGACCTGAAACGCATTGATGGAGAACTGGCAGAGCAACTCCGTGCCTATCGCAGTTTCAGCCCCAACACCCCGAGCAACCTGCTGCTGGACAAGCCAGTGAACGGGCCGCTGTCGAGCAAGTTCGGGATGCGCCGGTTCTTCAACGGCGAGGAGCGCAATCCCCACGCCGGCCTGGACTTCGCAGTGCCGGCAGGCACACCGATCAAGACTCCGGCAGCCGGCAAGGTGATCCTGACCGGCAACTACTTTTTCAATGGCAACACGGTGTTCGTCGACCACGGCCAGGGCTTTATCAGCATGTTCTGCCACATGTCGAAGATTGACGTGAAGGTGGGTCAGTCCCTGGCTCGCGGGGCAGTGGTGGGCAAGGTGGGTTCGACCGGACGCGCTACCGGCCCGCATATGCACTGGAATATCAGCCTGAACGATGCCCGGGTCGATCCGGCGATCTTCATCGGGGCGTTTCAGCCCTGATCCCGAGCCCTGATCGCCGGCAAGCCGGCCTCCCCTGAGAATTGCGCAGCCCATCACGACTGCGCAATCGTTAGTATTCTTTCAAAGAATAGCCAGCATAAAATCTCGATATAGATTCGATTTCGAGTATTCCTCTCAATTTTTTTCGACTGCTTGCCATCTCTCACCTCAGTGGTTAGGGTTGAGCACATGAAAACCTCTCACACCCTCATTCAGCGTCGTCAACACCGGAGCCTCTGCCTCGTCAGCGCACGACTGCCAGGCTGAATCGCGGTGCCTCATCCCCCTGCGTCAACACTGCACTCTTGACTCACCGGTAGGCCGCCTCTTTTCGGCCCGGACCATAAGGATTTCTCCATGACCATGCTCAAAGACCCCTCCTCCAAGTACCGCGCGTTCCCGACCATCAACTTGCCGGACCGCACCTGGCCGTCGAAGACCATCACCCGCGCGCCGATCTGGTGCAGCTCGGACTTGCGTGATGGCAACCAGTCGCTGATCGAGCCGATGGATGCGGTCAAGAAGCTGCGTTTCTGGAAGACCCTGGTGGCCGTTGGCGTGAAAGAGATCGAGGCTTCGTTCCCTGCCGCCTCGCAAACCGACTTCGACTTCGTGCGCACCCTGATCGAAGGCGGCCACATCCCGGACGACACCACCATCCAGGTGCTGACCCAGGCCCGTGAAGACCTGATCGCCCGCACCTTCGAATCCTTGCGTGGTGCCAAGAAAGCCATCGTCCACCTGTACAACGCCACCAGCCCTTCGTTCCGCCGCATTGTCTTCAACCAGGACAAGGCCGGTGTGAAAGAAATCGCGGTGAACGCGGCCAAGCTGTTCGTCAAATACGCCGCCCAGCAGCCGGAAACCCAATGGCAGTTTGAATACTCGCCAGAAACCTTCAGCGCCACCGAACTGGAGTTCGCCAAGGAAGTCTGCGACGCCGTGGTGGAAGTCTGGAACGCAACGCCGACCAACAAGGTGATCCTCAACCTGCCGGCCACCGTTGAAGTGGCGACACCCAATATCTATGCCGACCAGATCGAGTGGTTCTGCCGCCACATCAACCGTCGTGACAGCGTGCTCATCAGCCTGCACACCCACAACGACCGTGGCACTGGCGTAGCCGCCACCGAGTTGGGCCTGATGGCGGGCGCCGACCGTGTCGAAGGCTGCCTGTTCGGCAACGGCGAACGTACCGGCAACGTCGATCTGGTCACCGTGGCCTTGAACCTCTACACCCAGGGTGTGAACCCGGAACTGGACTTCTCCGACATCGACGGCGTACGCAAAGTCGTGGAAGAGTGCAACCAGATTGCCGTGCATCCGCGCCATCCTTATGTCGGCGACCTGGTGCACACCGCCTTCTCCGGCTCCCACCAGGACGCGATCCGCAAGGGCTTCGCCCAGCAGAAGTCCGATGGCTTGTGGGAAGTGCCGTACTTGCCGATCGATCCGGCCGACATCGGTCGCAGCTACGAGGCGGTCATCCGCGTCAACAGTCAGTCGGGCAAAGGCGGTATCGCCTACCTGCTGGAACAGGAGTACGGCATCAGCTTGCCGCGCCGCATGCAGATCGAGTTCAGCCAGGTGGTGCAACGGGAAACCGACCGCCTGGGTCTGGAGATGACCGCCCAGCAAATCCACGCGCTGTTGCACAGCGAATACTTGCAGGCCAACACTCCGTACGCGCTGGTCAGCCATCGCCTGCAGGAAGAAAACGGCCACAGCGCCGTGGAAGTGGAAGTGTCGAGCAAGGGCCAGGGCGAAACCAACCTGAGCTGGCGCGGCAAGGGCAATGGCGCCCTGGAAGCCCTGGTGGCCGGCCTGCCGATTCCTGTAGAGATCATGGACTACAACGAGCACGCCATCGGTGCGGGCACCAACGCCAAGGCTGCGGCCTACATCGAACTGCGGGTCAACGGTGAACGTGCGGTCCACGGTGTTGGTATCGACGAAAACATCACCACTGCCAGCTTCAAGGCGCTGTTCAGTGCCCTGAACCGCTCTCTGAGCGAGCAGGAAGCCAAGGCCGCTTAAGCAGCCCTGATAAAAAAGGCCCCGGGGAGTTCTGCTCCTCGGGGCTTTTTTGTATCCGGCCTTGAGCTAACAACTGCGGTGTGTGTCTCAGGCATGCACATCGACGCTGAACATGGCCTGCAACAAGGCTGCCTGCAACACTTGCAAGGTGCTGTTGGTTACGGCGATCTGGGTCTGGATCTCCATCACTTGCTGGACTTTCTGCTCATCGCTGGCCTGCCCCTTCTCGACACTGGCCAACTGCGCCTGTTGCTGTGCCAGGATCTTCTGGGTCTGTTCGATCTGCTTCTGCAACTGCTTGACCGGATCGCCTCCGCCTTTCACCGCATCGATACTGGCATCCGCAGAGTTGACTCGCAGCTCCTGGTCTTCGGCGTCCTTGCTTTCAGCCACCGGCGCCAGCGGGCTGGTGCTGGTGGCTTCGGCCTCCCCCGTCACCGCTTTCGGCGCGGACAGCGGGTAAGGATTGACGACATTGGCATTGATGGTGGTCATGAGTGATTCCTCCTGAATGCCCGTCCTATCGGCTTTCATCCCTGAAGCTTGATATCGGCAACCTGTAAAAAAGTGTGCAGCCGCGCCCCAATCCTTCTAGGTGAACATGAAGGTATCGGCGTCGAGATTCGCGGGAAAGCGTGCTCGATAGGCCGCCAACTCGCCGGCGTTCAAACGTACCTGGAACACCCCATCCGCCTCACCGGCACTGAGCAGGGTCTCGCCCTGGTAGTCCAACACCTGGCTATCACCGGTATACGCAAAGCCCTTGCCGTCGGTACCTATCCGGTTCACCGCAGCGACATAGCACAGGTTTTCAATAGCTCGGGCCGGCAACAAGCGGTTCCAGTGCAGCCGCCGAGCCCCGGGCCAGTTGGCGGTGTACAGCAGCAGATCAGTGTCCTGGGCATCGCGGCTCCACACCGGAAAACGCAGGTCGTAGCAGATCAGCGGACGAATCCGCCACCCCTTGAGTTCGAACTGTACCTGGCGCTCACCTGGGGTGAAGTGATTGTGCTCGCCGGCCATGCGGAACAGGTGGCGCTTGTCGTAATGCCAGACTTCACCGTCGGGACGCGCCCACAACAGGCGGTTGCGATGGCTGCCGTCCGCCGCCTGGATGATCACGCTACCAGTGATCACCGCATCGAGCTTCTTCGCCTGACAGCGCAGCCACTTGCTGGTGGGGCCGTTCTCCGCCTCCGCCAAGGTGCTGGATTCCATGGAGAATCCGGTGGTGAACATTTCCGGGAGGATGATCAGATCCGCACCGCGGGCCTGCTCCAGCAACTGCTCGAAATGCTCGAAGTTGGCCTGGCGGTCATGCCAGGCCAGGGTGGTCTGGATCAACGCCAGATTCAGATCGGGTAACGCACTCAGATCACGCATAGTTTCTCCGCTGCCTGACGCAGCGTCTCCTCGCGCTTGGCAAAACACAGACGTACCAGACGCTGCCCCTGGGGCGGCTGCTGATAGAACACCGACACCGGAATGGCTGCCACGCCGTGTTCGCGGGTCATCCAGGTTGCCATGTCGACGTCATTCAAGTCTGGACGAATCCGCGAATAGTCCACCAGTTGAAAGTAGGTGCCGGCCACCCGGGTAAAGCTGAAGCGCGAAGGGCTCAGCAAGTCGCAGAACAGATCACGCTTGGCCTGGTAGAAGGCCGGTAGCTGCTCGACATGTTCCGGGCATTCGGCCATGAAGTCCGCCAGAGCGTACTGCAAAGGGGTCACGCCGCAGAAGCTGACATATTGATGCACCTTGCGCAGCTCGGCGCTCAAGGCCGGTGGCGCTACGACATAACCGGTCTTCCAGCCGGTCACGTGGTAGGTCTTGCCGAAGGAGCTGACGACGAAAGCCCGCGGATACAGCTCCTCGTGGGCCAAAACGCTGACATGGGGGACACCGTCAAACACCAGGTGCTCATAGACCTCATCGCTGACCAGGTAGATGTCGCGATCACGGATCAACGCTGCCAGTTGATCCAGTTCGGCACGGCTGATCAAGGCTCCACTGGGGTTGTGTGGAGTGTTGAGAATGATCATCCGCGTACGCGGACTCAGGGCTTCGCCAAGTTTCTGCCAGTCGATGGCAAAGTCATCAAGGCCCAGTTGCACATGCACACAACGGCCGCCGGCCAGTTCCACTGCCGGCTCATAACTGTCGTAACAGGGATCGAAAACGATGACCTCGTCACCGCGCTGAATCACCGCCTGGATGGCACAGAAAATGGCCTGGGTGGCGCCCGGGGTGATGGTCACTTCGCTGTCGGCATTGACCTCGACGCCATAGCAGCGAGCGATTTTCGCCGCCACCTGTTGGCGCAAGGCCGGTAATCCGGTCATGGGTGCGTATTGGTTGTGGCCATTGGCGATATGCCGTCCAACCGCGTCACGCAAGGCTTGGGGACCCTCGAAATCAGGGAAGCCCTGGGACAGATTGAGCGCTCCGGTTTCAACCGCGAGCTGGGACATCTGCGTGAAGATGGTGGTGCCGACATTCGGCAGCTTACTGGTGATCATGAGGATTCCCTGCTGAACACCCGGCTCTACGACGGCGCGGGAGGTCCCGAGAATAGCCCAAACACCGGGCATGAAAAAGGGCGCATAAAGCGCCCTCTTACCCACACAAATCCCGGTCGCTCAGCGCTTGTCGCGGCGCTTCTTGTCGGCCTTCTTGTGGTGCGACATCAAACGACGCTTCTTGTTGACCTGGCGGTCGGTCAGCGTGTTCTTGTTGCCCTCGTACGGGTTCTCGCCACCCTTGAACTCGATGCGAATTGGCGTGCCCACCAACTTCAGTACACGGCGGTAGGTGTTTTCCAGGTAACGCACGTAGGACTTGGGCACCTTCTCCACCTGGTTGCCGTGGATCACGATCAGCGGCGGGTTGGCACCGCCCAAGTGGGCGTAGCGCAGCTTGATCCGACGGTTGTTGACCATAGGTGGCGCATGCTCGCCAACGGCGTCTTCGAGAATCTGCGTCAGGCGGCTGGTCGGCCAGCGGGTCACCGCCGACTTGAAGGAGTTCTGCACCGACTGGTAGAGGTTGCCCACGCCGGTTCCGTGCAAGGCCGAGATGAAGTGGATATCGGCGAAGTCGACGAAGAACAACCGGCGCTGCAGCTCGGTCTTCACATAGTCGCGCTCGCTTGGCTGCATGCCGTCCCACTTGTTCAGGGCGATCACCAGGGCCCGACCGGCTTCCAGGGCAAAGCCCAGCAGGTTCAAGTCGTGGTCCACCACCCCTTCCCGGGCGTCCATGACGAAGATCACCACGTTGGCGTCTTTGATCGCTTGCAGGGTTTTGACCACCGAGAACTTTTCAACTTCCTCGTGGATCTTGCCGCGCTTGCGCACACCGGCGGTGTCGATCAGCGTGTACTTCTCGTCGTTGCGCTCGAACGGGATGTAGATACTGTCGCGGGTGGTGCCGGGCTGGTCGTAGACGATGACCCGGTCTTCTCCGAGCATGCGGTTGACCAGCGTGGATTTACCCACGTTGGGGCGGCCGATGATGGCGATCTTGATCCCGTCTTTCTCGCTCGGACCAGGAATGCGCTTGGCTTCCTCGCCTTCGGCGACGATCTCTTCCTCGCCTTCTTCCGGCTCGTCGGCGTCATCCTTGGGGAACTCGCTCAGGGCGATTTCCAGCATCTGGGTGATGCCGCGACCATGAGCACCAGCGATTGGAATCGCATCGCCCATACCCAGTGGCGCGAACTCGGCGCGGGCCATGTCCGGGTCGATGTTGTCGACCTTGTTGGCGATCACGTAGGAGGTCTTGTTACGTTTGCGCAGGTGTTCGCCAATCATCTGGTCGGCCGCGGTAAACCCGGCCTTGGCGTCCACCAGGAACAACACCACATCAGCTTCTTCGATGGCCAGCAGCGACTGCTCGGCCATCTTTTCATCCATGCCATGTTCGTCACCGGAAATACCACCGGTGTCGATCAGAATATAGGTACGCCCTTGCCACTTGGCCTCACCGTATTGGCGATCACGGGTCAGACCGGACAGGTCACCAACAATGGCGTCGCGAGTCCGAGTCAGGCGGTTGAACAAGGTGGACTTGCCGACGTTAGGTCGGCCCACCAGGGCGATTACGGGAACCATGCGGCTCTCCACTGCGTTAATTGCGAAAATACAAAAGCCGCTGCGAGGCAGCGGCTGGTGCTCGGGGCAGCACCTTGAAGTGCTGCGAACCTTGTCAAGACAAGGCCGCTTGGGGAATCAACCCCAAGCATAGTCAAACCATTACTTGATGGTCAGGGCTTCCAGTTTGCCGCTGTTGCCATACACATAAATCATGTCGCCCACCACCAGCGGACGAGCGCGCAAGCCGTCGCTATCGATGCGGGTACGGCCGACGAAACGACCGTCCACCTGACTCAGCAGGTGCAGGTAACCTTCCAGGTCACCCACCGCTACGTAGCTGGAGAAGACTTCCGGGGCCGACAGTTGACGACGGGCCAGGGAGTCGTTGCTCCACAGGGCCGTAGTCGAACGCTCGTCCACGCCTTCCACGGTGCCCGACGACAGGCTGACATAGACGCTGCCAAAACCTTGCGCCACACCGGCATAGCTGGAAGCGTCACGCTGCCACAGCGGACGACCGCTCTCCAGGTCCAGGGCAACCACACGTCCCTGATAGCTGGCGACGTACAGGGTACCGCCGGACAGCAGCAAGCCGCCGTCGATGTCCACTACCCGATCCAGCTCGGAACGGCCTTGTGGAATAGCGACACGCTGCTCCCACACCGGCACGCCGTTGCGGATATCCAGCGCCACCACCTTGCCAGTGGAGAGACCGGCCAGGGCCAGACGGTTGGTGGCCAACGGCGCACTGGTGCCCCGCAGGGTCAGTACCGCTGGAGTGCTGTCGTAGAGCCAGAGCTGGTTGCCGGTGCTGGCATCGAGGCCAATCACCCGGTCATCCTGAGTCTGGACCACGACCACGTCACCGTTGGTCGCCGGCGGAGCCAGCACTTCACTGGTGACCCGGGAGCGCCACTTCTCTTCACCGCTGGAAGCATCCAGGGCAACCACTTCGCCTTTCAGAGTGCCGATCATGACCAGGCCGTAACCCACGCCGACGGCGCCGGAAACAGGCAGTTCGAGATCTTTCTTCCATTTGACGTCGCCGTTCATGCGATCCATGGAAACCACAACGCCAGTGACGTCGGCGGCATAGATGGTGTCACCATCGATCGCCGGCACCAGCATGTTGTAGGTTTCGCCCTGACCGTCACCGATCGAACGGCTCCACTGCTTCTGCAGGACCACTTCTTCTTTGAAGTCGACCAGTTCAGCCGGCGGCAGTTCTTTCTTGCTATTGCTGCTGCAACCCGCGGCCAACAAGGCCAGGGCCAGCAATGCTGCATGTTTCCAACGGATCACGTCATGCATCCCCTTTGGCCAGGTCGTCCAGCTTGATTTGTAAGCCACCGACCGCCGCCTCATCCGAGAGCGCCGCCTTGGCTTTTTGGTATGCCGCATGGGCTTCATCCACACGGCCCAACTGGACCAGCAGATCACCCTTGAGTTCTTCGCGGGTCGCCAGGAACGCCTTGTCGGCATCACCCTCGAGCAGCTTCAAGGCCTCGTCAGCCTTGTTCTGCGCCGCCAGCACCTGGGCCAGACGCTGGCGCGCCACTTCACCCAGAGCCGGGCTCGCCGGCTTGTCGAGCACTGCTTTGAGCTGCGCCGCTGCGTCGTCCAGCTTGCCGGTGTCCACGGCTACCTTGGCCACGAACAGGTTGCCGTATTGCGCGTAGGCAGTACCGCCGAACTCGCTGTTGAGCTTGCCGGCCAGGTCTGCAACCCGGGCGGCGTCAGGCTTGCCATCTGGCGTCAGGGTGGTTTCCAGCAGTTGCTGATAGAGCACCGAAGCACCTTGCGACTGATTGTTCTGATACTTGTGCCAGGCCTGCCAGCCGAACACGATAACCAAGGCCAACAGGCCGCCAGTCACCAGGGGTTTGCCGTTGCGCTGCCACCAGTCTTTCAATTCCGCCAGCTGTTCATCTTCGGTACTCGACACCCCAATACTCCTTATTCGCTAAATCGGCTGTTTGACAGCTTCAACCCTGCACGATGCAGGTGGCCAGGTGCGCGGCGAGCGCATCCCAGGCAATGCTTTGTTGTTCACCCTGGCCACGCAGGGGTTTGAAACCTACCACTTGCTGGGCCAGTTCGTCGTCACCAAGGATCAGCGCGTACAACGCACCGCTCTTGTCGGCCTTCTTGAATTGGCTCTTGAAGCTGCCGGCACCGGCATTGATCTGCAGACGCAGGTTCGGCAATTGGTCTCGAACGCGCTCACTCAGCGCCAGTGCGGCCAGTTCGGCAGCCTCGCCGAAGGCGCAGAGGTAAACGTCGACCTGACGCGAGATTTCTTGCGGGATCTGCTCCAGGGTTTCCAGCAGCAGCACCAGACGTTCGATCCCCATGGCGAAGCCAACACCCGGTGTAGGTTTGCCACCCATTTGCTCGACCAGCCCGTCGTAACGGCCGCCGGCACACACTGTGCCCTGGGCGCCGAGCTTGTCGGTGACCCATTCGAAAACGGTCTTGCTGTAGTAATCCAGCCCGCGCACCAGCTTCGGGTTGATCACATAAGGGATACCCGCGGCGTCCAGACGGGCCTTGAGCCCCTCGAAGTGCACACGGGACTCTTCGTCCAGGTAATCGGCCAGCTTGGGCGCGTCCACCAGTACGGCTTGAGTGTCCGGATTCTTGGTATCGAGCACGCGCAGCGGATTGGTCTTCAGGCGACGCTGGCTGTCTTCGTCCAGCTTGTCCATGCGCGCCGACAGGAACGCCACCAGCGCGTCGCGATAACGTGCGCGAGCCTCAGCAGTGCCCAGGCTGTTCAGTTCGAGCTTGACCGCATCACGGATGCCCAGCTCGCCCCACAGGCGCCAGGTCAGCACGATCAGCTCAGCATCAATGTCCGGACCGTCGAGGTTGAAAACCTCGCAACCGATCTGGTGGAACTGGCGATAACGGCCTTTCTGCGGGCGCTCGTGACGGAACATCGGGCCGATGTACCAGAGCTTCTGCACCTGGCCACCGCCAGTGATGCCGTGCTCGAGTACAGCGCGTACGCACGCCGCAGTGCCTTCCGGACGCAGGGTCAGGGAATCACCGTTGCGGTCTTCGAAGGTGTACATCTCTTTTTCGACGATGTCGGTCACTTCACCGATGGAGCGCTTGAACAGCTCGGTGAATTCGACGATCGGCATGCGGATCTGCTTGTAGCCGTAGTTATCCAGCAGACGCGCCACAGTGCCCTCGAAATAACGCCACAGGGGCGTCTGCTCGGGCAGGATGTCATTCATGCCACGAATGGCTTGCAGAGACTTGCTCACAAAAAATCCTTAAATACGTTCGGTTAGCCGCGAGCGATAAGCGCTGCGTCGGCTTCGACCTTTTCGGCCGCCTTCTGCCGGATCAGCTTTTCAAGCTCGTCCACCAGATTGTCATTGGTCAGTTTCTGTGCAGGCTTGCCGTCGATGTAGATCAGATTCGGCGTACCACCGGTCAGGCCGATATGCGC
Organism: Pseudomonas sp. B21-059; assembly: GCF_026016285.1. Taxonomy (NCBI): domain Bacteria; kingdom Pseudomonadati; phylum Pseudomonadota; class Gammaproteobacteria; order Pseudomonadales; family Pseudomonadaceae; genus Pseudomonas; species Pseudomonas sp. B21-059. The sequence goes on from NZ_CP087201.1 coordinate 5,445,037, forward strand.
CTCTTTGGCTTCACCCGGACCGTTGACCACACAACCGATCACTGCGACATCCAACGGCACCAGCAAGTCTTCCAGGCGCCCTTCCAGTTCGTTCATGGTTTTCACCACATCGAAATTCTGCCGCGAGCAGCTCGGGCAAGCGATGAAGTTGATGCCACGGGAACGCAGGTGCAGGGACTTGAGAATGTCGTAGCCGACCTTCACTTCCTCGACCGGGTCGGCCGCCAACGAGATGCGAATGGTATCGCCAATGCCTTCGGCCAGCAGCATACCGAGGCCGACGGCGGATTTCACCGTGCCTGAACGCAATCCGCCGGCTTCGGTGATCCCCAGGTGCAGAGGCTGGATGATTTCCTTGGCCAGCAAGCGATAGGCTTCGACGGCCATAAACACGTCGGACGCCTTCACGCTGACCTTGAAGTCCTGGAAATTCAGGCGTTCAAGGTGCTCGACGTGGCGTAGTGCCGACTCAACCAACGCTGCTGGAGTCGGTTCGCCGTACTTTTTCTGCAGATCTTTTTCCAGGGAGCCGGCGTTGACCCCGATACGGATCGGAATCCCGCGGTCACGGGCGGCATCCACCACCGCACGCACCCGATCTTCGCGACCGATGTTGCCGGGGTTGATCCGCAGGCAATCGACACCCAGCTCGGCTACGCGCAGGGCGATCTTGTAGTCGAAGTGAATGTCGGCCACCAGCGGCACCTTGACCTGCTGCTTGATGCGACCGAACGCCTCGGCGGCGTCCATGTCGGGCACCGAGACCCGCACGATGTCGACACCGGCAGCTTCAAGGCGGTTGATCTGGGCGACGGTTGCGGCCACGTCGTTGGTGTCGCTGTTGGTCATGCTCTGCACCGCAATCGGGGCATCGCCACCGACCGGTACCGAGCCGACCCAGATCTTGCGGGACTCGCGACGTTTGATTGGAGATTCGCCGTGCATGACTTATTGACCTAACTTCAGGCGAGCGGTCTCGCCACTGGTGAACGGGGCGATATCCACCGCCTGACCGTTGTAAGAAATTTGTGCGCCACGGGCATACCCCAGACGTACGGCAAAAGGCGGCTTGCCGCTGACATCGACCGTTTCACCCTTGCGCTTCAGGGCGCTGAGCAGAATCTTGCCGTTGCCATCGATCACCTGGGCCCAGCAATCGGCGCTGAACTGGATCTGCACCTGGCCCGAACCGGCGACCGGAGTGGTTGGCGCCGCTGCGGTGGCAGGATTCGCTGGCGTAGCGGGTACGACAGCCGGAACCGGCGCCTGAACTGCTGGTGCGCTGACAACGGGCGCAACGGTCGGGGCGGTATGCGCAGGAGCGGTTGGGGCCGCAGGAGTCGCAACCGGAGCCGGCGTTGCAGGCGTCACTGGATTGGCAGGCGCCTCAGCAGCAGCCAGGCTCTGAGTTTGCGCGGCGTTGTCCTGGGCTTCGCTCTGACCTTCGGCGACGGCCTGGTCTTCCGGCTCGTCGATTGGATGGATCTGCGTGGTGCCGTCGGCACCCTCAACCTCAACGTGCTCGGGACTCAAGGAGATCGGCTCCTTGCCGCGCAAGGAGGACTGATCCTGCCACCAGATGAAACCGCCACCCACCACGGCCACCAACAGCAGCAAGCTGACGATGCGCAGGATGGTGTGGGAAACCCGTACCGGCTCTTCGATACGCCCCAGAGCGTGAACGCTGCTGCCTTGGGAGTCGGTACCGGTGTATTGATCGAATTCCTGTACCAGGATGGCCTGGTCCATGCCCAGCAATTTGGCGTAGGCACGGATATAGCCGCGAGCAAAGGTATGCCCTGGCAGTTTGTCGAACGCGCCGGCTTCCAGATTGCTCAGGGAGCTCACGGTGAGGTTGAGCTTGTGGGCCACTTCAGCCAGCGACCAACCATTGCTTTCGCGGGCCTGACGCAGGGTCTCACCGGGGTTTACGCGAGTCACTGCTTGAACTTCGGGATGCGCCGCTTTCATCATTGCTCCGACAGGTATTGCTGATATTCCGGCGTACCGGGATAAAGTCGTTTTAGTTGCAGGCCGTAACTGGCGGCCTTGTCGCGATCTTCGAACACCGTTGCCAGCCGAACGCCGAGCAATAGACTACGTGCATTTTGCTCGCCGAGCAGGCTAAAACGATCGTAATAGTCGCGCGCGGGCACATAATGCCTGTCTTCGTAAGACAACTCAGCCATTTCCAGCAATGCGCGGGGCTGTTGGTGATTCAGGCGCAGGGCTTTTTCCAGTTGCAGTTGGGCCAGCTCACGCTGGCCCAGCTTGGAAGCGGTCATACCGAGGTTTTCGAACACCCGGGAACGCTCGGGGTACAGAGTATCAGCAGCGGCCTGCTCGAAGCGCTGATAAGCCTCTTTGTAACGTTTTTCTTCGAACAGGAAGCTGCCGTAGTTGTTGAGGATACGCGCACTGTCCGGACGGGCCGCCAGAGCTTGGCGAAAGTGCTCATCGGCCAGCGCAGGTTCCATCTCGGCCTGGAACACCAGCGCCAGGGCGGCGTTGGCATCAGCATCGGCAGGCGCCAGCTCCAGGGCCTTTTTCAACGGCACCTTGGCCCTTTCGCTCATGCCCTGCTGCAAATACCCCAGGCCCAACTGTACGTAGGCCTCGCGCGCCTCATCACGGCCCTTGCTGGTGTTCATCGGACTGGAATCACCCGACAGAACACAGCCAGCACAGAGACTGGCAACAAGCAGGAGCAGCGCGAAGCGCAGGGTCATGGAGATCCTCTCTCAGGTACGGGTCGCGGCGCTTTGCGGCATATCGGCGTCGGCGCTCAGCTCACGCACGGCGATATAACGTTCGCTACGGCGGGTGCGATCCAGCACCTGCCCGACCAACTGACCGCAGGCGGCATCGATGTCTTCACCGCGAGTCGTACGCACGGTGACATTGAAGCCGGCGTGATGCAGTTGGTCCTGGAAACGACGAATGGCGTTGTTGCTCGGACGCTCGTAACCGGAATGAGGGAACGGGTTGAACGGGATCAGGTTGATCTTGCAAGGAATGTCCTTGAGCAACTCGATCATCTCAACCGCGTGTTCCAGCTTGTCGTTGACGTCCTTGAGCAGGGTGTACTCGATGGTCAGCACGCGCTTCTCGCCCAGGGAGGACATGTAGCGCTGGCAGGACTCCAGGAGCATCTTCAGCGGGTACTTCTTGTTGATTGGCACCAGCTGGTTGCGCAGCGCATCGTTGGGTGCGTGCAGGGACAACGCCAGGGACACGTCGATGTGCTTGGCCAGCTCATCGATCATCGGCACCACGCCGGAGGTGGACAGGGTCACACGGCGCTTGGAAATGCCGTAGCCCAGGTCGTCCATCATCAGGTGCATGGCGGCGATGACGTTGTCGAAGTTCAGCAGCGGCTCACCCATGCCCATCATCACCACGTTGGTGATGGCACGGTCGACGGTTGCCGGGACGCTGCCAAAGGATTTGTTGGCAATCCACACCTGGCCGATGACTTCGGCGGCGGTGAGGTTGCTATTGAAGCCTTGCTTGCCGGTGGAGCAGAAACTGCAATCCAGGGCACAGCCTGCCTGGGACGAAACGCACAGAGTGCCGCGCTTGCCCTGGGGAATGTACACGGTCTCGACGCAGCTGCCGGACGCCACGCGCACCACCCATTTGCGGGTGCCGTCGCTGGAGATGTCCTCGCTGACCACTTCCGGACCGCGAATCTCGGCAACGACCTTGAGCTTCTCGCGCAAGGCCTTGCCGACATTCGTCATGGCGTCGAAATCATCGACGCCAAAGTGGTGAATCCATTTCATTACCTGACCGGCACGGAAACGCTTCTCCCCGATTGAGTCGAAGAATTTCTCCATTTCCGGTTGAGTCAACCCCAACAGGTTAGTTTTGCCGATCGATGTAGTCATGGTCTCACCCCTCACTCGCCAGCCTTACTCAGCGAGCGGTTACTTCAGTAGCTGCGAAGAAGTAAGCGATTTCGCGAGCAGCGGCAGCTTCGGAGTCCGAACCGTGAACGGCGTTGGCGTCGATGGACTCGGCGAAGTCAGCACGGATGGTGCCGGCAGCAGCTTCTTTAGGGTTGGTAGCGCCCATCAGCTCACGGTTGCGAGCAATGGCGTTTTCGCCTTCCAGAACCTGAACAACAACTGGACCGGAAGTCATGAAGGCAACCAGTTCGCCGAAGAAGCCACGCTCGCTGTGCTCAGCGTAGAAGCCTTCAGCTTCAGCCTTGGACAGTTGCTTCATTTTCGAAGCTACAACGCGCAGGCCGGCTTCTTCAAAACGGGAAACGATCTTGCCGATAACGTTTTTTGCAACAGCGTCAGGCTTGATGATGGAGAAAGTACGTTGAACAGCCATGGTGTAACTCCAGAAACGGTGATTAAAGCGAAAAATTAAACCCGCGAATTATACGCGGGTTTATAGGGATTGCCTAACTGCGTAGCCCGCGGATTCAGTCCGCTTCGTCGATCCAGGCGGCCTGAATTGCTTCAAGAACCTTCTCGCCTCCGCGAGCCGGATCGTCGCTGAACTCTGGCAGTGCCAGAACCCATTGGTGCAAGTCGACAAAGTTCACATAACGCGGGTCCACATCCGGCTTGGAATCAGCCAGCTGGATCGCGATTTCCAGTACATCAACCCACTTCAGACTCATGACGGCTCCTTGAATCAGTGCGGCGCTTCGGCGGCATGGTTGAGTGAGTACTTGGGAATTTCAACGGTCAGGTCTTCATCACCAACGATGGCCTGGCACGACAGGCGCGACTGTGCTTCCAGGCCCCAGGCCTTGTCCAGCAAGTCTTCTTCCAGCTCGTCGGCTTCGTTCAGCGAGTCAAACCCTTCACGAATGATGCAGTGGCAGGTAGTGCAGGCGCAGACGCCGCCGCAGGCGCTCTCGATCTCGATGTGGTTGTCGTGGGCCACGTCGAGCACCGAAACACCAGGCTCGACCTCGACAACCAGACCGTCCGGGCAGAACACGGCGTGTGGCAGAAAAATGATCTGCGGCATCAGTTATTCCTCGATTTCATTCAGGTTGCGCCCCGCCAACGCGGCTTTCACCGTCGAATCCAGGCGGCGAGCAGCAAAGGCATCGGTCACTTGCGACAGACGCTTGGTCTGCTGCTCGATGGCGTAACCATCGGTACCACGCATCAATTCACTCAGTTCCTGCATCTGCAGCTCGATGACCATGCGCTCTTCAGCGTCCAGCAGACGATCACCATCGGCGTCCAGGGCGCCCTGCACAGCCTCGATCAGGCGCTGAGCATCAACCTGCTGCTCACGCAGCACGCGGGCCACCTTGTCGTCACCGGCGTACTGGAAGGAGTCCTTGAGCATCTTGGCGATTTCGCCGTCAGTCAGGCCGTAGGACGGCTTGACCTGAATGCTGGCTTCAACCCCCGAACCCAGCTCTCGGGCAGAGACACTGAGCAGGCCATCGGCGTCGACCTGGAAGGTCACGCGAATCTTCGCCGCACCGGCCACCATCGGTGGGATGCCACGCAGCTCGAAGCGCGCCAGGGAGCGGCAGTCACTGATCAGCTCGCGCTCGCCCTGCAGCACATGAATCATCATGGCCGTCTGGCCATCCTTGTAGGTGGTGAAGTCCTGGGCACGGGCAACCGGGATGGTGGTGTTACGCGGAATCACCTTCTCCATCAACCCGCCCATGGTTTCCAACCCCAAAGACAGCGGAATCACGTCCAGCAGCAGCAATTCACCCCCTTCGCGCTTGTTGCCCGCGAGGGTATCGGCCTGGATCGCGGCACCAATGGCCACCACTTGATCCGGATCGATCTCGGTCAACGGCTGGCGACCAAACATTTCAGCCACCGCTTCACGCACACGCGGCACGCGGGTCGAACCGCCCACCATGACCACCGCCTGCACTTCGTCCAGCTCGACATTGGAGTCGCGAACGGCACGACGACAGGCCTTGAGGCTGCGGGCAACCATAGGCTCGATCAGGGCGTCGAAGGCCTCGCGAGTCAGGGCGGCGCGCCAATCGCCATGCACCACTTCCACGGATGCAGCACTGGTCAGGGCTTCCTTGGCCGCACAGGCGGTCTGCAACAGATTGCGCTGCGTGCCTGGGTCCAGGTCGGCGGACAGGCCCGCGCCCTCGATGATCCAGCCGGCAATGGCGTGATCGAAGTCGTCGCCACCCAGAGCGGTATCGCCACCAGTAGCCAGCACTTCGAAGACGCCGCCAGTCAGGCGCAGGATGGAAATATCGAAGGTACCGCCGCCCAGGTCATAGATCGCAACCACACCCTCGGCGTGCTGGTCCAGACCGTAAGCCACGGCAGCTGCGGTCGGCTCGTTGAGCAGGCGCAGCACATTCAGGCCAGCCAACTTGGCAGCATCCTTGGTGGCTTGACGCTGGGCATCATCGAAATAGGCCGGAACGGTAATCACCGCACCTACCAGCTCGCCCCCCAGGGCCGCCTCAGCACGCTGACGCAAGACCTTGAGCACTTCAGCCGATACCTCCACCGGGCTTTTCGGCCCCTGGATGGTCTCGATGAACGGCATATGCGACTCACCATCAACGAAGCGATAAGGCAGTTGCTCACCCAATTGCTTGACGTCGGACAGGCCGCGCCCCATCAGGCGCTTGACCGAGAGCACGGTGTTCAGGGGATCGCTGGACGCAGCCAGGCGGGCGGATTCACCCACTTCGACGCGGTCGGCGTGATAACGCACGGCCGACGGCAGAATCACCTGACCCTGCGCGTCAGCCAGAGGCTCGGAAAGACCACTGCGCAAGGCAGCAACCAGCGAATTGGTGGTACCCAAGTCGATCCCCACAGCCAGACGACGCTGGTGCGGTTGAGGACTTTGGCCGGGTTCGGCGATCTGCAGTAGGGCCATGCTTATCTGGACTTATCTGTATATCAGGCGTGCGACCGTAGCGGCACTGGGTTAATCGTCGAGGCGCTCTTCTAACTGGCGCACTTCGTAGGTGAGCTTGTCGAGGAACTGCATGCGCCGCATCAGGCGTTCGGCCTGCTCGCGTTGCGCTGCATCATCCCAACAGGCTGCGAAGCTTTCGTTCAGTTCATCCTGTGCAGTCTTGAGTCGACGCTTGAATGCTGCCACTCCAGCCAGGTCGGCGCTGTCCTGCAAGTCTTCGAGTTCTTCGCGCCACTGCATCTGCTGCAGAAGAAACTCCGGATCATGCACCGTGACTTCCAGCGGCAACTCACCGCCATTCAAGGCCAGAAGATAACGAGCACGCTTTGGCGGACTCTTGAGGGTCTGGTAAGCCTCGTTGAGGCTCGCCGACTGCTCCAGGGCCAGACGTTGCTCGCGCTCGGAAGCATCGGCAAAACGGTCGGGATGAACCCCACGCGCCAACTCACGGTAGCGCGCAGCCAACTGCTCGAGATCCAGACGGAAGCTCGGTTGCAGTTCAAATAAAGCGAAATGACAAGGAGTACCCACAAGAAGCCTCAGATATTGAAGCTTTCGCCGCAGCCACACTCACCGCGCACGTTGGGGTTGTTGAACTTGAAGCCTTCGTTCAACCCTTCCTTGACGAAATCAAGCTCGGTGCCGTCCAGATAGGTCAGGCTCTTCGGGTCGATGATCACTTTCTCGCCGTGACTTTCGAACACCTGATCGTCCTCGCCGATCTCGTCGACGAACTCCAGCACATAGGCAAGGCCGGAACAGCCTGTGGTGCGAACACCCAGACGAATCCCATCACCCTTGCCGCGCCCATTGAGGGAGCGTCGCACGTGTTGAGCAGCCGCTTCTGTCATGCTGATAGCCATCGTGACTCCTTACTTGTCGCCAAATCTGTGAAAGCCGATCGATCAGATCAGGCCTTTCTTCTGCTTGTAGTCGCGAACGGCGGCCTTGATGGCGTCTTCGGCGAGCACCGAGCAGTGGATCTTCACTGGAGGCAGAGCCAGCTCTTCAGCCAGCTGGGTGTTCTTGATGGTTTCGGCTTCATCCAGCGTCTTGCCCTTCATCCACTCAGTGGCCAGGGAGCTGGAAGCAATGGCGGAACCGCAGCCATAAGTCTTGAACTTGGCGTCTTCAATGATGCCCTGCTCGTTGACCTTGATCTGCAGGCGCATCACGTCGCCGCAGGCTGGAGCGCCGACCATGCCGGTGCCGACATCCGGATCTTCCGCGTTCATCTTGCCGACGTTGCGCGGGTTCTCGTAGTGGTCGATGACCTTTTCGCTGTAAGCCATGATTCTTAATCCTCACTCATCAGAGAGTCGCTCTTGGGTTCTGCAAATCGCCGTTATCGGGACGCTCTACAGAACCCTGTGCGGCGACTTATATTCAGTGCGCCGCCCACTCGATCTTCGAGATATCGACGCCATCTTTGTACATGTCCCACAGCGGCGACAGAGCGCGCAGCTTGGTAACGGCTTCGCAGACTTTCTGCGCCGCGTAATCGATTTCTTCTTCGGTGGTGAAGCGGCCGAAGGTGAAGCGGATCGAGCTGTGAGCCAACTCGTCGTTACGGCCCAGGGCACGCAGCACGTACGAAGGCTCGAGCGAAGCCGAAGTACAGGCCGAACCGGAAGACACTGCCAGATCCTTGAGGGCCATGATCAGCGACTCGCCTTCAACGTAGTTGAAGCTCAGGTTCAGGTTGTGCGGTACACGAGCCGTCATGCTGCCGTTGATGTACAGCTCTTCCAGGTGCTCAACCTGCTTGTAGAAGCGATCGCTCAGGGCCTTGATGCGAGCATTTTCGGCGACCATGTCTTCCTTGGCGACGCGGAAGGCTTCGCCCATGCCGACGATCTGGTGAGTGGCCAGGGTACCGGAACGCATGCCGCGCTCGTGACCGCCGCCGTGCATGGTGGCCTCCAGGCGCACGCGAGGCTTACGGCTGACGTACAGCGCGCCAATGCCTTTAGGGCCGTAGGTCTTGTGGGCAGAGAAGGACATCAGGTCGACTTTCAGGGCCTGCAGGTCGATTTCGACCTTGCCGGTGGACTGAGCGCCGTCGACGTGGAACAGAATACCTTTGGAGCGGGTCAACTCGCCGATGGCGGCAATGTCGTTGATGGTGCCGATTTCGTTGTTCACATGCATGATCGAAACCAGGATGGTGTCGTCACGCAGGGCCGCTTCAACCATGGCCGGAGTGATCAAGCCATCTTCGCCCGGCTCGATGTAAGTCACTTCAAAGCCTTCACGCTCGAGTTGGCGCATGGTGTCCAGGACAGCCTTGTGCTCGATTTTCGAGGTAATCAGGTGCTTGCCCTTGGTGTGATAGAAATGCGCGACACCCTTGATTGCCAGGTTGTCGGACTCGGTTGCACCGGAGGTCCAGACGATTTCACGCGGATCAGCGTTAACCAGGTCGGCCACTTGGCGACGGGCATTCTCCACCGACTCTTCGGCCTTCCAGCCGAACACGTGAGAGCGGGACGCCGGGTTACCGAAGTTTCCGTCGACCAGCAGGCATTCACTCATTTTTTGCGCAACACGCGGATCGACCGGCGTGGTTGCTGAGTAATCAAGGTAAATCGGCAATTTCATGGACTCTCTCCTAAATCAGGCTGGCTGGCGTGCCGCTAGCTCTTTGGCTGTCATTCGACGGCGGACGCTTCAATCTTGTCCAGGCGCGGCGCCTTACCATTACAACGGCGCTGGTCCTGACGCTGGGCTACTTCTTGTACCTCACGGCGAGTAACAAGATCAGCCAAGCTGATACCGCTCAGAAATTCGTGAATCTGCAGGCTCAAGTCGCACCACAGGTGATGGGTCAGGCAGGTGTCGCCGGCATGGCAATCACCCAGCCCCTGGCATTTGGTTGCATCGACCGATTCGTTCACCGCATCGATCACCTGAGCCACCTGAATCCCCTGCATGTCACGGGACAGCTGGTAGCCGCCACCAGGACCACGGACGCTGGACACCAGGTTACTGCGGCGCAGTTTGGCGAAAAGCTGTTCGAGGTAGGACAGGGAGATGCCTTGGCGCTCAGAGATATCGGCCAGGGAGACCGGGCCATGTTGCGCGTGCAACGCCAGATCAAGCATGGCGGTCACGGCGTATCGGCCTTTAGTAGTCAGTCGCATGGACAAGTACCACGGAGTTTCGGAATGGACGCGAGTATGCAATACCCGAGTAATCGAGTCAACTATAAGACCAACTACTTTAGTCGGGTTTACCCGCAAAAGAGCGCGCGAATCATAGCAAAGTCTGCGACGTAATGGCACAGCAGGATGGCAACACCTGACCTGCGGGTCACTCAAAGGGTATTAGGCCCTTTCGCTAGCAAGCCGACCCCACAGAGGGGGCCGGTTTGCGCCATCAGCCGACCTGACTGCCGTCCTTGCCTTTGACTTCAGCGAAGTCTTCTTCACGCAATTGAGGCAGATCCTTGGCACAGTAATCACTGCCCAGATCCTTCAGCGCGCCACACATATCCTCCAGACGACCGTCGACTGCCTGCAGGTGATCCAGCAACTGCCCGATAGCCCGAGCCACCGGATCCGGCATGTCCTCGCCGACACCGTAGGCATCGAAACCGAGCTTTTCCGCCATGGCCTTGCGCTTGGCCGCCTGCTCGTCGCTGGACTTCATGATGATCCGCCCAGGAATGCCCACCACCGTCGCTCCGGCCGGCACCGCCTTGGTCACCACCGCATTGGAACCGACCTTGGCCCCCGCCCCCACAATGAAGGGACCCAGCACCTTGGCGCCCGCCCCCACCACCACACCGTCTTCCAGGGTCGGATGGCGCTTGCCCTTGTTCCAGCTGGTGCCACCCAGCGTCACCCCTTGATAGAGGGTCACGTCATCACCAATCTCGGCGGTCTCGCCAATGACAATGCCCATGCCATGGTCAATAAAGAAGCGACGGCCGACTTTGGCTCCCGGATGAATTTCGATCCCGGTCAACCAACGACCGAAGTTCGACACCAGCCGCGCCAGCCATTTCCAACCCATGCCCCACAAGGCGCCGGACAAACGATGAATCCAGATCGCGTGCATGCCTGGGTAGCAGGTCAACACCTCGAAGGCATTGCGCGCCGCCGGGTCACGATGAAACACGCTTTGGATATCTTCACGCAGACGCTCGAACATCACTGATCCTTCCGCTTTTGTAGCTCTCCACGGGCCGCTTTCTGGGTTTCCGTGAGAATGCCACGCAATATATTCATTTCCGCCCGGCTGACCGAGCTGCGACCGTATAACCGACGCAGGCGTGCCATCAAGTGCCGCGGCTTTTCCGGATCGAGGAAGTCGATGGCCACCAGCGTCTGCTGCAGATGCTCGTAGAACCGCTCCAACTCATCCATGGTCGCCAGCTCTTCACTGCGCGGCGAAGCCACTTCATCCTTCTCTACCTTGGTTGGCCGGCCTTGGGCCGCCAGCCAGGACATGCGCACTTCATAAGTCAGCACCTGCACCGCCGTGGCCAGGTTCAGCGAGCTGAACTCCGGGTCCGACGGGATATGCACGTGGAAATGACATCGCTGCAGCTCATCATTGGTCAGGCCGGAATCTTCACGACCGAACACCAGGGCGATCTGCGCACCCTGACCGGCTTCCTCTACCACCTTGAGACCGGACTCACGCGGATCAAGCAAGGGCCAGGGAATGCGCCGGTCGCGAGCACTGGTGCCAAACACCAGCGTGCAACCCGCCAATGCCTCCTCGAGGGTGGCGACTACCTGGGCATTGGCCAGGATATCGGTGGCACCGGAAGCACGCGCATCCGCCTCGTGAGACGGAAATACCCGGGGCTCCACCAGCACCAGCCGCGACAAGCCCATGTTCTTCATGGCACGCGCAGCCCCGCCGATATTGCCCGGATGACTGGTATTGACCAGGACGACACGAATGTTCTGCAGCAAGGGATGCGCTCTCGGACACGATAAGGGGGAGCAAATCTTACCGAACAGGCAAGACTCCCGCCTCAAAAATAACCACCCGACAGATTCCAGCGCTCTATAAAGGCGCCCAGCAACCGGCACAAACACTCGCCACCGGAGAACGCCACACAGCGGATCAATGCAATCAAAGCGAACACCAGCCTTCATCTGCAAAAGTTTTCTGCTAGAATGCTCGGCTTTCTTTAACAACCTTAGGTGACCTATCCATGCAGCCAATGCTGAATATCGCGCTGCGCGCCGCCCGCAGCGCCAGTGAATTGATTTTCCGCTCCATCGAGCGCCTGGATACCATCAAGGTCGACGAAAAAGACGCCAAAGACTACGTATCCGAAGTTGATCGCGCTGCTGAGCAGAAGATCATCGACGCGCTGCGCAAGGCCTACCCGACCCACGCCATCCTCGGCGAAGAAACCGGCCTGCACGCAGGCAGCGGCGAAGGCGAAGACTACCTGTGGATCATCGACCCACTGGACGGCACCACCAACTTCCTGCGCGGCATCCCGCACTTTGCCGTGAGCATCGCCTGCAAATACCGTGGCCGCCTGGAACACGCCGTGGTCCTGGACCCGGTTCGCCAGGAAGAATTCACCGCCAGCCGTGGCCGTGGCGCCCAGCTGAACGGTCGCCGCCTGCGCGTCAGCGGCCGCACCAGCCTCGACGGCGCCCTGCTGGGCACCGGCTTCCCATTCCGTGACGACCAGATGGACAACCTGGACAACTACCTGGGCATGTTCCGCGCCCTGGTTGGCCAGACCGCCGGCATCCGCCGCGCTGGCGCTGCAAGCCTGGACCTGGCCTACGTGGCCGCCGGTCGTTTCGACGCTTTCTGGGAGTCGGGCCTGTCCGAATGGGACATGGCAGCTGGCGCCCTGCTGATTCAAGAAGCCGGCGGCCTGGTGAGCGACTTCACCGGCGGTCACGACTTCCTGGAAAAAGGCCACGTGGTAGCTGGCAACACCAAATGCTTCAAAGCGGTCCTGACCGCCATCCAGCCGCACCTGCCGGCTTCGCTGAAGCGCTAAGCGCCAGCGACAAAAAAGCACCCCGAGGGGTGCTTTTTTTATGTCCGCAAAACCCGACCTGTAGGAGCCGGCTTGCCGGCGAAGGCGATCTCAAAGCCCATTCGCCGGCAAGCCAACCCCTACAAGCGAGGGTTATTGGCCGGGTTGATTCTGGTTCTGACCCAGAATCAGACGCCCCTCTTTATCCACCGGAATCTGGTTGCCCGGATCACGATCCATGCGCACCTGGCCTTGCTTGCCGCCCAGGTCGTACTTCACGTCATAACCCACGACCTTCTCACTGATGTCATTGACTGTATTACAGCGAGTCTGGGTGGTGGTGTAGGTGTCACGTTCCTGCATGCCTTCCTGCACCTTGTTGCCGGCATAGCCACCGCCAACCGCACCCGCCACAGTGGCGATCTTCTTGCCATTACCACCACCAATCATGCTACCCAGCAGACCGCCGCCCACCGCACCCGCCACGGTACCCAGGATCTGATGCTCATCCTTGACCGGGCGCTGGCGAGTCACGGCGACGTCCTTGCAGACTTCACGAGGGGTCTTGATCTGTTGTTTGACCGGCTGTACAGCCAGCACTTGCGCATACTCAGGGCCGCTTTTAACCAGGCTGTAGGTGGCAACAGCACCCCCGGCGGTGACACCGACAGCACCCAATACCGCACCAACCAGCAACGACTTGTTCACGTGAACCTCCTGACCATACAAACGGGACTTGGCCCGCGCTTCTCCCAGCGTTGGAGCAATAAAAAAGGCGCGAGTTCAACACTCGCGCCTTTTTAACTGACAGCCGGAAAAGGGCTAGATCCTCATGGACGGTCGTCCACTTCCTTCTCGGTATTGGCCGGAGGAATCAGATCCTCGCTGTTCAGGTTCAGCCAGATCAGCACCACGTTGGCGATGTAGATCGACGAGTAGGTACCCGCCAGAACACCGACAAACAGGGCGATGGAGAAGCCCCACAGGTTGTCGCCACCAAAGAACAGCAGCGCGATGATCGCCAGCAAGGTGGAGATCGAAGTCGCCATGGTCCGTAGCAGGGTCTGAGTGGTCGAGATGTTGATGTTCTCGATCAGGCTGGCCTTGCGCAGCACACGGAAGTTCTCACGCACCCGGTCGAACACCACGATGGTGTCGTTGAGGGAGTAACCGATGATCGCCAGCACCGCCGCCAGCACCGTCAGGTCAAAGGTGATCTGGAAGAACGAGAGGATGCCCACCGTCACGATCACGTCGTGGATCAGCGAAACGATCGCGCCCACCGCGAACTTCCACTGAAAGCGGAAGGCCAGGTAGATCAGGATGCCGCCCAGGGCCATGAGCATGCCGAGGCCGCCCTGGTCCCGCAGCTCTTCACCCACTTGCGGACCGACAAACTCGACGCGCTTGACCTGCGCCGGGTTGTCACCGCCAACCTTCTGCAGCGCCTCGGCCACCTGGTGGCCCAGTTGCGGGTCTTCACCCGGCATCCGCACCAGCAGATCGGTGGTCGCACCGAAGCTCTGCACGATGGCTTCGTGATAACCGGCATCGTTCAGTTGCGAACGCACCTTCATCACATCCGCCGGACGCTCGTAGGTCAGCTCAATGAGCGTACCGCCGGTGAAGTCCAGACCGTAGTTCAAGCCTTTGTGGAACCAGCTGAACAACGCCAGGATGGTGAGCAGCACAGTGACGCCGAACGCAACGTTGCGCACGCCCATGAAGTTAATAGTACGTAACATGGCAGCCCCTTAAATCCACAACTTCTTGAAGTCACGACCGCCGAAGATCAGGTTGACCATCGCACGGGTCAGCCAGATGGCCGTGAACATCGAGGTAAAGATCCCGAGGGACATGGTCACCGCAAAGCCTTTCACCGGACCGGTACCCATGGCGAACAGAATGCCGCCCACCAGCAGGGTGGTCAGGTTGGAGTCCAGGATCGCGGTGAATGCCCGGCCGAAGCCTTCGTTGATTGCCCGCTGCACACTCATGCCGGCGGCGAGCTCTTCACGTATCCGCGAGAAGATCAGTACGTTGGCGTCCACCGCCATACCCATGGTCAAGACGATACCGGCGATACCCGGCAGGGTCAGCGTCGCCCCCAGCAGGGACATCAGGGCCAGCAGCAGCACCATGTTCAATGCCAGGGCCACAGTGGCGATGACACCGAAGAAACGGTAGATGGCGATGATGAACAGCGACACGAACAGCATGCCCCACAGGGAGGCATCGATACCCTTGGTGATGTTGTCAGCACCCAGGCTTGGACCGATTGTGCGCTCTTCGGCGAAGTACATCGGCGCCGCCAGACCACCGGCACGCAGCAGCAGCGCCAGTTCGGAAGACTCGCCCTGGCCGTTCAGGCCGGTGATGCGGAACTGGCTGCCCAGCGGCGACTGGATGGTCGCCAGGCTGATGATCTTCTTCTCTTCCTTGAAGGTCTGCACCGCCACGTCTTTCTCGACACCGTTCACCACTTGTTTGGTGTAGGTGGTGGTCGGCTTCTGCTCGATGAAGATCACCGCCATGCTGCGACCGACATTGCTGCGAGTCGAACGGTTCATCAGCTCGCCACCGTGACCATCAAGCTTGATGTTCACCTGTGGACGGCCGTGTTCGTCGTAACCGGCCTGGGCATCGGTCACCTGGTCACCGGTGATGATCAGGCCACGCTCGATCAGTGCAGGAGGACGGTTGCCCTCACGGAATTCGAAGGACTCGGAAGTCGCCTTGGAAGCACCCGGCTCGGCGGCCAGACGGAACTCCAGGTTGGCGGTCTTGCCCAGGATCCGCTTGGCTTCAGCGGTGTCCTGCACGCCCGGCAGCTCAACCACGATACGGTTGGCACCCTGACGCTGAACCAGAGGCTCGGCCACACCCAGCTCGTTGACCCGGTTACGCACGGTGGTCAAGTTCTGCTTGATGGAGTATTCACGGATTTCCGCCAGCTTGGCCGGGGTCATCGCCAGACGCAGCACCGGTTGGCCATTGAGGTCGGCCGGTACGATATCGAAATCGTTGAAGTTCTTGCGGATCAGCGAACGAGCCTGTTCACGGCTGTCTTCATCGCTGAAGCCCAGCTGGATGGCGCCATTGAGCTGCGGCAGGCTGCGATAGCGCAGGCGCTCTTTGCGCAGCAGGCTCTTGACGTCGCCTTCATAGACTTTCAGGCGGGCGTCGAGGGCTTTGTCCATGTCCACTTCCAGCAGGAAGTGCACACCACCGGACAAGTCCAGACCCAGTTTCATCGGGTGCGCACCGAGGTTGCGCAGCCATTGCGGAGTGGTTTGCGCCAGGTTCAACGCCACCACATAGTCATCGCCCAGCGCCTTGCGCACTACATCCTTGGCCGGAAGCTGGTCTTCCTTGTTGGTCAAGCGCAGCAGACCGCCCTTGCCGTTGGCAGCAATGGAAGCAGCCTTGACCTTGATACCGGCGTCGGTGAGCGCTTTGCTCGCACGATCCAGATCCGCCTGAGTGACCTGCAACGCAGTGCTCGCACCGCTGACCTGAATGGCCGGATCATCAGGGTATAGATTGGGAGCGGAATAAATAAAACCGATCGCCAGCACCGCCAGGATCAGTAGGTACTTCCACAGAGGATATTTGTTCAGCATCACGCCGCCCGTTTATGACGCGGGGCGCCTTGCGCGCCCCGTCGATTGGTAAAAGATGAAACTTAGATGGCTTTCAGCGTGCCTTTTGGCAGCGTGGCAGCGATCGCGCCCTTCTGGAACTTCAGCTCAACGGAGTCCGACACTTCCAGAACCACGAAGTCGTCGGTCACCTTGTTGATCTTGCCGGCGATACCGCCAGTGGTCACAACTTCGTCGCCTTTCTGCAGGCTGCTCAGCAGGTTTTTCTGCTCTTTGGCGCGCTTGGCCTGCGGGCGCCAGATCATCAGATAGAAGATGACCAGGAAGCCAACCAGGAAAATCCACTCGAAACCAGTGCCAGCAGGACCGGCAGCGGCAGGTGCAGCGGCGTCCGCATACGCGGCAGGGATCAAAAAGCTCATTTAACACTCCGATAATTGCAAAATTAGTGGCTTAACGTCTTTAGAACTTATTCTAAAGGCGGCACGGGTAACCCGCGTTTGGCATAGAAGGAATCGACAAAGGCGGCCAATGTACCTTGTTGAATAGCCTCGCGCAAACCAGCCATAAGACGCTGGTAATGGCGCAAATTATGGATGGTATTGAGCATACTCCCGAGCATTTCCCCACACTTGTCCAAGTGATGCAGATAGGCACGGGAGAAGTTCTGGCAGGTGTAGCAATCACAAGTTGGGTCCAGCGGCGAATCATCATGGCGATGGAACGCGTTACGGATTTTCAGCACGCCTGTATCGATGAACAGATGCCCATTGCGGGCATTGCGGGTTGGCATCACGCAATCGAACATGTCCACACCGCGGCGCACACCCTCAACCAGATCTTCCGGCTTGCCAACTCCCATAAGGTAACGAGGTTTGTCGGCAGGCATCTGGCCCGGCAGGTAGTCCAGGACCTTGATCATTTCATGCTTGGGCTCGCCCACCGACAGGCCACCGATGGCCAGGCCGTCGAAGCCGATCTTGTCCAGGCCTTCCAGGGAACGCATGCGCAGGTCCTGGTGCATGCCACCCTGAACGATGCCAAACAGCGCCGCCGTGTTGTCACCGTGGGCATTCTTGGAACGCTGGGCCCAGCGCAGGGACAGCTCCATGGAAATCCGCGCCACGTCCTCATCGGCCGGGTACGGGGTGCACTCGTCGAAGATCATCACGATGTCCGAACCCAGGTCGCGCTGCACTTGCATCGACTCTTCCGGGCCCATGAACACCTTGGCACCGTCCACCGGCGAGGCGAAGGTCACGCCCTCTTCCTTGATCTTGCGCATGGCGCCCAGGCTGAACACCTGGAAACCACCGGAATCGGTGAGGATCGGGCCGTTCCACTGCATGAAGTCATGCAAATCACCGTGAGCCTTGATCACCTCGGTGCCCGGACGCAGCCACAGGTGGAAGGTGTTGCCGAGGATGATCTCGGCGCCGGTGGCGACGATATCCCGCGGCAGCATGCCCTTGACCGTACCGTAGGTGCCCACCGGCATGAAGGCCGGGGTTTCCACCGTACCACGGGGGAAGGTCAGGCGACCGCGACGAGCCTTGCCATCAGTGGCCAGAAGCTCGAAGGACATACGACAAGTGCGACTCATACAGTTTCCTCGGGGGCCAGATCCTTGGGAGCGGTCGGCGCAGGATTACGGGTGATGAACATCGCATCACCGTAGCTGAAAAAGCGGTACCCATTTTCCACCGCGGCGCGATAGGCGGCCATGGTCTCGGGATAACCGGCGAACGCCGAAACCAGCATCAACAGCGTGGATTCCGGCAGATGGAAGTTGGTCACCAGGGCATCGACCACATGGAACGGCCGGCCCGGGTAGATAAAGATATCGGTGTCGCCGCTGAACGGCTTGAGCACACCATCGCGCGCGGCACTTTCCAGGGAACGCACACTGGTGGTGCCCACCGCCACCACCCGACCACCGCGAGCACGGCATGCGGCAACCGCATCCACCACGTCCTGGCCGACTTCCAGCCACTCGTGGTGCATATGGTGATCTTCGATACGCTCGACCCGCACCGGCTGGAAAGTGCCGGCACCGACATGCAGGGTCACGAACGCCGTCTCCACGCCCTTGGCGGCAATGGCCTCCAGCAGCGGCTGGTCGAAATGCAGCCCCGCCGTGGGCGCCGCGACAGCCCCCAGACGCTGGGCATACACGGTCTGATAACGCTCACGGTCCGCGCCTTCATCCGGGCGGTCTATATAAGGAGGCAACGGCATGTGCCCGACCCGATCCAGCAGCGGCAGCACCTCCTCGGCAAAACCCAGCTCGAACAGCGTGTCGTGGCGCGCCAGCATCTCGGCCTCGCCACCGCCGTCGATCAGGATCTTCGACCCAGGCTTAGGCGACTTGCTGGAGCGCACATGGGCCAGCACACGATGGCTGTCCAGCACCCGCTCGATGAGGATCTCCAGCTTGCCTCCGGAGGCCTTCTGGCCGAACAGACGGGCCGGAATCACCCGGGTATTGTTGAACACCATCAGATCGCCCGGACGCAAATGCTCCAGCAGATCGGTGAATTGACGGTGGGCCAAGGCGCCGGTTGGCCCATCCAGGGTCAACAGACGGCTGCCGCGACGCTCGGCCAAAGGATGGCGGGCGATCAGCGAATCAGGAAGCTCGAAGGTAAAGTCAGCAACGCGCATGATGGGGTTCGTCTAGCAGGGCCGGAAAGTTTAGCGGAATAACTAAAAATTGACCACGAAAGCCGATTGACCAACGGTAACTGCCTCTCTATACTTCGCCGCCATTGAGCCCTGATGGCGGAATTGGTAGACGCGGCGGATTCAAAATCCGTTTTCGCAAGAAGTGGGAGTTCGAGTCTCCCTCGGGGCACCAAGTACATATCTCAAGATGCCGCTCAATGCATCTTGAACTCAAAAAAACCGGCCACCTGAGCCGGTTTTTTTGTGCCTGGCTATTCGCCTCTCTACCCCCCCTCCTCTTCTGTACTCCTGCTTCCCGGCTCGCAAGGATGGAGTCTGAATCGCCCCGGGTTTCGTAGGCACCTCTTTGTCTTAACGACAAAAGAACCCAAATCGAAAAAAGCCCATCCTGCAGAAGAACGAGCCGCCGCCGCGTATGCAAGCGCGTTGAGCGATGGAGACGACACAGCAGAACAGCGAGCAGAGAAGGCACTCAAACTCGCCTCTGAGGATGTTACGCAGGCTGCCCAAGGAAAACGCGGAGACGCAGCGGTTGTGAGTGCGCTAACAATTGAGGTCGAAAAGCTTGATGAAGCAATCGCCGAAACCAAGCAGCTTTTAATGAGTCTTCACAAGGACCTACTAAAAGCAACTGACTTCCTACTGGCCAACCGTTTGGACAAGGCCGCGCAAGAACTCACAAATATTGCTACACAGCTACACGTCACTCAGAAAGCGTTGAGGTGGGGTAGCTCACTGCATGGTCTATATGCCTCTGCAGACGCCTATTGGCCCTAAGTCCATTACCGAACGTACAGTTAGCGAAAAAGCATCAGGGATCGCTTTAGAGCAAATTCTAGCGGCGTGACTGATGTACCTGTCATCGCATTAAGCGGTGATTCACATCCAACCGGGACAACACTCGCGGAACACCAAACGTGTTCCGTGCAGTCGGTGTTCCGCTTGTTCTTTTTTGTGTTCCACCTCTGAAAGCCTTGCAAAACTGGGGCTCCAGCCATTCTGGAACACATGGAACACCTACATAACCCTATCAGTAGATGATCGCTCCCCCGGCCCCTTTCAGGGGTTGGACCATCAGCGGAAAAAATAGCGACAGGTTGATCTGATACAGCCAAGATCACACCCTGACTCGTCGGAGTATGCCTATCCAACCAGGGAAAATATGGGTCCTCCCAAAGCCCCACCTGCACGGGTCACCATACTCGCAGGTTTCCTCTAGCTGAAAAACTACAGAGATGTACGTCTTTTTTGCAAGACGCGGAGACCTGACGGTAAGGAGGATCGACCAGTGAAAACTGTTCAGTCGGGACTCAGTGAAGATTTATCGATCGTTTTGGACGCTTGTCGTACCCGAACTCTTCGACTAAATGCTCAGATCCTGCTCGTACGTCACTCAGGCACTGCTGTATATTTAAGCCAAGGGTTGTGACTCCATCAGGATTGCTGAGTGACGTTCAAACGCTTACTCAAATTGAAAGCGACCTGATAGCTGAAAATATCAAACCCTACAAACATTACAGTTTTTAATAATTTAATTTTCAACACCAAATAATTGTAGAAACACAGCAGATTCATGATGGGGAACAAATGGAAGGCTTTGCGGAATACAACACAAAACTTGAGCAAGTCTTCCACCTATGGAAAAAAGACGCTAATTCCGAGTTTTCCAATCACAGCAATGTCACAGCAGCCAAAGTAAGAGAGCTGATAGACATTACGACCCTACGCGAGTCCGGGGTCTTTTTTACTAGCGACGCTTTGGCAGAAAAAGCGATAAACTCTTTTAACACACCAATTAATGATAGTGCTCTCGTCGTAGACCCAACATGTGGCTCAGGAAGTCTTTTGGTTGCTGCCTCAAGAAAGCTTTCTGTAATGCCTTTAGCAAGCGAAACTTTAAAGAAGTGGGGTAACCAGCTGTGCGGAATTGATTTATTTCCAGAGTTTGTATACTGCACCAAGCTGAGACTAGTACTAGAAAGCTTAGTAAGAGGAGCTAAAGCAGATAAAAGTTTATCTGAACTTTTGAACCTGCTAACCAACATTCACACCGGCGACTGTTTAAACAACACCGCGCTTATCGCAAAGGCCACACACCTTGCTCTAAACCCTCCTTACAACAACTCGAAGACAGTAGCAAAATACAGTTGGGCCAATGGAAAGATAAACAACGCTGCCATTTACTATTATGAGCTATCACTTTCTTTAAAGGATGGTTGTTCGATTTCGGCCATTCTGCCTGATGTGTTAAGAAGCGGAAGTAGGTTTGAAGCATGGCGTAACACTGTCGAGCCCGCACTCAAAACATCCAAAGTGTCCGTCGAAGGCAGATTCGACAAACAAACTGATATCGATATTTTCATACTCAATGGATTAGTTGACCGCAAAGGCTCAAACAAAGTTGAATGGCAGACAGCGGCAACATTATGCATCGGCGACGCCCCTAAAATTCGAGATTTTTTTGAAGTTGCAGTTGGAGCCGTCGTGCCGTACAGAGACCCTCATGAAGGTAAAACGTACGCATACATTCACCCAAAAACACTTCCACGGTGGGGAGAGATAAGTAAGATCCCGGAAAGCCGAAAATTTCTAGGTAGAGTTTTCCAACCACCCTTCGTTGCTGTTAGAAGAACATCTGGACCTAGAGACAAACATCGAGCCGTACCGACTCTAGTGCTAGGTAAAAGATTAGTCGCAGTCGAAAACCATCTAATAGTATTAACACCAAAGAATGGGAGCTTAGATAGGTGCCGCGAGCTTTCAGAATTACTCAAAGAAAACCATATCAATGAGTTTCTGAACAATAGAATTCGATGCCGCCACTTAACAGTATCGGCAATATCAGAAATACCATGGAGGTTTGAATGAAAGAATTGTTAGATGAGCTGCCTTTTGAGATCGCGGCTCGCTTACCTATTCAGCTCGGACGGCAAAGCATATCGAGCTCTATGGTTGCTATTTCTGAACTCATTAAAAACTCTTACGATGCCGACTCTAAAAAAGTACGACTTACATTCACTAATTCTAAAGACGGCCTTCCATCCCTAATAATCGAAGATGATGGGGAAGGCATGTCTTACGAGGATGTAAAAGAAAATTGGCTAATTATCGGAACAAGTCATAAGACACATCAAGACATCTCGGGAAAGGACAGAATTTATACTGGTGCAAAAGGGCTTGGCCGACTTGGAGCAGATAGGCTCTGTAGAACTTTAGTTCTGCAGACCAAGCAAGAAAGTGACCAAACCGCACTGGAGCTTCAAATAGAATGGGAGGCATATGAAAATGCAGAAAAGCCTCTTTCACAGATAAAGCACAAGCTCTATAAACATACCAGCCAAATTCAAGACACCCATGGAAAATTTCCGGACAATGAAAAAAACTCCGGCACGCGAGTTATACTACAAGGATTAAAAGACGACTGGAATTTGAGTCTTTTAACAGACCTAAAAAAAGAGCTATCACTTTTAATCTCTCCATTCGACGAAACTAACGATTTCTCAATCTCAATTAAATCGGATTTCCCTGATATAAACGGAAACGTCTCAAGCTCGTCTGCGGTTGAGTATGCACGCTGGGTAGTTGATGCCGAGCTTGATGGAGAAATCATTAATGCCAACTTTAGATATTCTGACGGCCGAGAGTTTAAAATTAATTCAGAAGAGTGGAGGAACTGGATTAAGGATCGGCCGCCGGTACCAAGCTCTGGTCCTCTGAAACTCAAAATGTACTTTATCCCATGGGATGCACCTGGCCTAAAGAACGTGGACTTTACTAAGCGTAATTGGCGGGAGTTCATGAATGCGAACCAAGGAATACGCATCTATCGAGATAGATTCAGAGTACGTCCTTATGGCGAGCCCACCGGTAAAGGCGATTGGCTAGATCTTGGTATTCGTCGCGCACGCAGTCCTGGCGGGGTCAAACAAGGTGGCTGGAAAGTGGGGCCGCACCAAATTATTGGCGCAGTATTCATCGGTAGAAAGACCAATCCTCTCCTGGAAGATCAAACAAATCGTGAGGGGATCGTTGAGTCAGAAGCATTTTATGACATGCGTGCTTTTTGCGTAAAAATCATTGATCGATTTGAGTTGTACGCTCATCAAATAGCCCGAGAAGAAGATGATGGGTCTGATACAGAAGAAAAAAAACTGCTTGCTAAAAAAGCTATCGCGGACACAACAAAGGTAGTTGAAGAACTTAAAGAGTCAATCTCTAAGAATCTGCAAGAGACCGTTGATACTGGTGAGCAGAAAGATATCAGCGTCAATGAGCCTGAAACTCTAATGATTAGAATTTCCGAGGTGGAATCCAGATTGGCAGAGGCTGCTGCCCGATCAAATGAGCTGGAAATTCACTTAGAGAAAAAGGCTGAGGAGTTAGAGCATGAAAAGGACACCTTAGCTAACCTAGCGTCGCTGGGAATTCTTACGGTCTGTTTCGGACATGAAGCAAAAGAATTTACAAACCTTTCATTAGTTAACGCAAAAAATCTTAAGGACAGTTTCGAAAAAGGCATTTTCATGCTGACGCCTCCTTATGACGAAGAGTTCTCAAACTGCCTAAAAACGATAATTTCAAGCACAGGCTTCGTAAGGAACTTTGCATCTTTTGCCTTGGGAAACATTAAACCGGACAAAAGAAAGCGCAGGGCCGTTGATATTGGTGACGTAGCGTCAGGCGTATTCAAAGCCTTAAGCGCGTCATTAGATAGGCAAAACATTGAGACAAGCGTTACTTGCGAGACTAAAAGAAAAATTATTGCCTTTGAAATAGATCTAGAGAGCATATTTGTCAACCTCATATCGAACTCTATATGGGCACTCAAAAAAACCGCAGTAGGTGAACGTTTCATATCCGTTAACATTCACGAAAAAGATGATCACATAACTATTAGCTTTGCTGATAGCGGCTTTGGACTAGAGTCTGGATCAGAAGAGCAAATCTTCCAACCAATGTATAGCACTCGACTCGATAGAAAGGGCTCAGTAGAAGGCACAGGCATGGGGCTTTCCATTGTAAAAAGTTTTGTTGACAACCATACAGGTGGGAATATCTCCGCAATACCAAAAGGAAGACTTGGCGGAGCAGAATTTATAATCAACATACCATTGAACACAAACAACAAGGCCTGACTTCATGGAAAAGAATGTTGTGCTATATATTGATGAGGAGCAAATCGCTCTAGACTCCTATGGCCGAGAACTAAGAAAAAATTTACCTCCAGAACTAGAGATCATTTGCACCCTACCTGAGCCCACACTTCCTTTAATGCTGAAGTTCATTTGCAGCATGCGCCCTCGTATTGCTTCCATCGTCGTCGATGAACACCTTGAGGTCGCAGGAACTGCTGATTATATCGGGAGCCAATTAGCGGACGCATACAGACAACTTGACAGCAAAATCCCTATATATATTCTCAGCAATCACCCAGATGAAATAGATGACAACCTAGAAAGTGTTGAGTACATATTAAGCAAGGATGACTTTGCTGACGGAGGTCCAGCGCTTGAAAGCGCCATCAAACGTATGGTCCGCCACATCAACGCTTACGAGCAAATTGTAAATGAGCGCGAACAGCGATTTGTAGTTTTATTAAAAAAATATGTTTTATCTGAAATTTCAACAGAAGAAGCAAAAGAGCTAAACGAGTTAAAATTCTGGCGAGAAGCTCCCGCAGCCATCGAGGAGTCGACCATGACCCTAGAGCTCAAAAGAAAACTAGACGAACAGGAATACACATTAAACAATATAGAAAAACTACTTTTGGGTAAAAAATAGATGTTCTACCCCATACTCACTCGTCGACCTATTTATTCAAAAAAAAATGACGGCAATTATTACGCGGATTATCGCCATTACTTCACGGAAATAAAAGAAGACTGCCAAGAACGCTGTGTTTATTGCGACGCACTGCTTTCAGAACACGGGAATGAAGGTTTTCACATCGATCATTTCAGACCATACGTGCATTTTGCAGAGTTAAAGAACGATCCAAACAATTTAGTTTTAGCCTGCTCTAAATGCAATGTATGGAAATCAAAAAACTGGCCAACAAACATGTACTTCCATGTACATGCATCCCACGACGGCAGCATTGGCTTTATTGACCCGTTCCAAGAACCATTATCCAATCACTTCAGCGTAGAACCCTCAGGAAAGCTTTTAACAACTGGAGCAGTCGCGAAATACATGCTCGAACTCCTACACCTTAATAGAGAATCAAGAATTCAGTTAAGGAGAAAGAGAGCAGTCCTTCACAAGGCAATGCAGCTCAATGAAGTTGTCGACCAAGAACTAAAAGAATTAGTTGAATACATGCAGACAGATGACTTTGACCGAGATACCGCGAGAAACATGGCCAGCTCACTACGCAAAGTGAAAAACTTGTTAACTGACGCTTTAAATATGCTTCACAAAAGAGCTACGTAGTGTTACGCACACGAAAAAAAAGTAGGATGCGTCAGGTCTCATATGCCTGTTGCTGCACTACTCTATCTGCAGGAAAAGCATCACCTCCGGCCTACTCATCAACTGCTACCTGGTATTTCATGAATGGAACCGTCATCCCAGAAGCGCGCTTTTCGTACCCCTGAAAGTATCCAAGCCGAACGGGAAACCCGAGGAATGCTCAAACCATTTCTAGAAGGTAGGAGGTTCACCGAGGTTACTGACCGCCGTAAAGGGCACTCTCAATTGCTCACCGCCACCAGTCCTGAAGGTGTGAAGTTCTGCGCTCGGGTCAGATTGTGTTGGCGCTGGGAGGATCAACCGGAAAAATACTCTGCTGCACAGTTACGCGCGCGGTTAATCGATGGCGATTGGGATTTAACAATCGCTGAGCTAGTTGGTCGCGAAGCTCCCCAGGGGGTGACGCATTCGCTGCTGGTGCAGCGCTACAAAAGTGATATCAGGTTTGCTGCTTTGATACCTGTGAGTGCCATGACTGGCATCATCAACGAGCAGAAAAGAGTCAGCGCTAATCTCATCGCGGCGGGAAAATTAGGACGTCAAAAGAAAAATCATGCGGTCAATGGTGATAGTCCAACGATGTGGCTGATGGACAACCGCTCTGAGGAGGGACATCAAGTCTCTGATATTCTATGGCGATGGGATGGAGTGGAGGACATCGCCAAGCGACCACTCACCACTGATCTCTTAGGGTTTATTGACGACACCTTCAGTGATGTTGCTGGGCTCGATTTATCGCTGTTCGGTCGCGACGAAGCTTCACGTTATCAATCCACGGTATCTCGGATAGCTAGAGATCCCAGCGTTCGAAAAGCTGTAATTGAACGTTGCAACGGACGTTGTGAGCGTCCTGGATGTGGAGCAAGCCGCTCCTACTCTGGTTTCCTTGATGTACACCACATATTGGGTGCTGAGATAAGCGATCGCGTGGCCAACTGTGTTGCCCTTTGCCCAAATTGCCACCGAGATGCACATTTTTCATCGGATCGACAAAAGTTGAATGACTCGCTGCTGCTGGTAGCTCAGAATCATCCTGAGGCCGTATATACGATTTAACGGATCGTCAGTAGTAGAAGCGGTGTATCCCCGCTTGTATCCCTTTAGCAATATATACTCTGAAGACCACAGATTATATGGCGCAGTCGAGTCTCCCTCGGGGCACCAAGTACATATCTCAAGATGCCGCTCAATGCATCTTGAACTCAAAAAAACCGGCCACTTGAGCCGGTTTTTTTGTGCCTGTTCGAACCCTCACTCGCTCTGAATCGGCCCCTTGGTTCCGGCATCGGTATCCATCCACACATCTTCATTCTTCAGGCGTCGATCACCTTGAATGGTGAACAGCAGCGTGCCCTGACGAAATTGCAGGGCGCCATCCGTGCGCTTGGCTTTGACCTCTTTGCCGTTCACCCACACATGCTCTTTGGCATCAATACGAATGGTGGCGACTGTCGCGCCAGTATCGCTTTTGGCCGTCCACTGTCCGGCGTAGGGGGTTTGTTCCTTGGCGCTGTCAGCAGCGGCGGCGGGTGTGTAAGGGTCGGCAAATCCGGCCTTGGCGTTTTCCGCCTTGCTCTTGTGGATATCGCATCCCTGAAGCTCGGTCATTTGGGTACAGCCCGATTGCTCAAGCTGCTGGCGATACTTTTCATTGATGGCATGGGCCGGGGACTGGACGAACAGCAAAGCCATCAGTGCCGGCCAAACGAACTTGTTCATTGTGTGCTCTCTTCTGATCAAATCTCTGTGCTTAACAATAGTCCGGCTGCAAACACCTGTTAGGCAAAATCGGTCTGGCAAGGCTTGTGCTCAAGCCGTCCCTCGTCAGTAAACAATCTCACTGCGGATGGCCTGTATCACGATGTTCGACAGCCGTTCGGTCAGCGGGTCCGGGGTTGCCTCGCGGCGATGCAACGTGAGGGCTATCGAGGGCAAGGCTGGCAAGCCGCGGTCGCCGGCCTGCAGCAGCTCGGTGCCTGGCTGCAGGCCCAGGGCCGTACGAATGGTGTAGCCCAAGCCGGCTTCGGTCGCCGCGGATAGGCCATTGAGGCTGGAGCTGGTGAACGACAGCAACCAGGGAATCCCTTCGCGGTTGAGCGCTTCGGTGGCCATCGAATGAAAAGGACAAGGCGCGTCGAACGCGATGATCGGCAACGGTGTTCCCGACTCGGCGCGCCAGTCGAGGTACTGGTGCGATGAGCCGATCCACTGCATGGGCAGGTCCGCCACCACTTCCTGATACCCGGTGGTCCGCTCTGCCCCCCAGGCCACGGCGAGATCCAGGGAGCCGTTTTCGATGCGGCTGAGCAGATCGCCATTGCGCGCGATGCGGGCTTCGACCCGAACATCGGGATGGGCCCTGGCGAAGCGGCCCAGCACCGTGGGCAGGAAGCTGCCCAGGTCTTCCTGAAGCCCCAGACGCACCCAGCCTTTGAGCTTGAGCTCAGACACCGCGGTGATGGTTTCATCGTTGAGGCTTAAAAGCCGCCGGGAGTAATTCAGTAGCACTTCCCCGGTGTCCGTGAGTGCCAGCCTGCGACCGGCCTTCTTGAACAAGGGCGAACCCGCCTGGGCTTCGAGTTTCTTCAACTGGGCGCTGATGGCCGATGTCGAACGAGCGAGCTTTTGCGCCGCCTTGGCAAAACTGCCCAATTCGACCCCTGTGACGAAACTGCGCATGACATCCAAATCGAAATTTACTGGTCTCATGACAATCCTGTTTTTTGGGACTAACACGCAAAATTATTTGATATTCGAGACGATACTCCCATGAGAGTCTTTTGCCCCACAACTATTTAACTAGTGGGATTCTTATGCCTGTAGATAACGGTCACCGTTGGAAAGTGCTCGGCGTCGGCGTTGCGGCCAACGCCAGCTTTTCCAGTGTGGTGGGTGGACTGCCCGCTACAGCGGTCTATATGCGCGCCACCTATCAGCTGGACAACGCTGAGCTGGGGCTGGTCCTGGGGGTGCTCGGACTGGGCATCGCCATCAGCGAAATTCCCTGGGGCCTTCTGACCGATCGCTGGGGGGATCGTCCGGTTCTGCTGACCGGGCTTTTGACCTCCGGCATCGCCTTGCTGATCCTGGCCATGCTGGCCTTTTATGCCCCCACGGTGGTCCTGCTGGCGGCGGGGCTGTTCACCGTGGGCCTGCTGGGCAGCAGCGTCAACGGCGCCAGCGGCCGGGCCATCATGGCCTGGTTCAAGGAAGGCGAGCGCGGGCTGGCCATGAGCATCCGGCAAACCGCTGTACCCGGGGGTTATGCCTTGGGCGCGGTGGTGTTGCCCTATCTGGCTCATACCTACGGTTTTATCGAAGTATTCACGGCATCGGCGCTGTTCTGCCTGGTGGCCGCCCTCTTTGCCTGGTTATGGCTGTATGAGCCGGACTTCTCCAGCAGCGCGGCAAAAAAACAGAGCCTGGAGAGCAGCAACAGCCCCTTGAAAGACCCGAGGATCTGGCGAATCGTCCTGGCCATCGGCCTGCTCTGCGCCCCGCAATTTGCCATTCTCACTTATGCGGCGGTGTTCTTTCATGACTTCGGCAACATCAACATCACCCTGGTTTCCGCGACTCTGGCAGTCATCCAGATTGGCGCGATCGTCAGCAGGATCTGGAGCGGACGCTGGACCGACAAAAACAAGAACCGCCGCAGCTACCTCAAGGCCTGCGCCTGGTTGAGCACCCTGACCTTCCTGGCCTTGAGCGGGACGGTATCGGCCGCCAGCTTCTATGGCATCAGCCAAACCCCGCTGGCCAGCGCCGTGATCATCGGTGTGATGGTCGTCGCCGGGATCAGCGTGTCCGCCTGGCACGGTGTTGCCTACACCGAACTGGCCACACTGGCCGGCGCCAGTCGCGCCGGTACCGCCCTGGCCATGGGCAATACCTGCGTGTTTGTGGTGCTGTTCGCGACCCCCATCGCGGCCTCCGCCCTGATGACTCATTTTTCCTGGAGCCTGGTGTGGTTGGCAGCCGCCTTCTGCGCCCTGTTGACCGTACCGCTGTTTCCTCGTGTTGAAAAAAACTACGCGCTGGAACTTGGCTCGGCTTGAAGTTGCTGTTCATAAAAGTTTCACAACTATAACGCGTGCCATACAACTTTAAGAACGGCACGCGTCGCGCACTGACTTATATACGCCAACTGCCTAACCATTCGATTAACTAGTCCGATCTTATTCCATGGAGGAAACCAATGATCCCGCTATTTATTTTTGAAGCCGGTGAAAAGTCGCAACTACTGAGTCTTCTTGAACAAGTCCAGCTATCGCCCTACAAGAACTACAGCGACTTCTCAGAAGCAATAAAAGAGCTGCACTCCCAGGTTCCACAGCGTTTTGTAAAGGCCTGCCAACTCATCAGCGATGAACGCGCTCGCCATCAGCAGAAGATCCACGTGATCCGCAACTGCCCCATGGACCAAGTCATCCCCGAGTTGGACCCGGACGATCCAGTCAGTGACAAACACCTGAAAAAGAACAAGTTCATCAGCGAAGCCTTTCTCGAACTGTTCGCCCAACTGACAGACACTCCGCTGCTGTCCTACGAAACCAGAAACCAGGGTGACTTCTTTACCGATGTCATCGCGATCAAGAAATACAGCGGACAACTCACCGGCTTCAGCGACAGCGAACTGGTGTTTCACAATGACCGCACCGCCCATAAAGTCCGGGCCGACTACATCACCCTGCTGGGCATGCGCTGCCCCGATGATGACCTGATCTACACCGGCTACATCGACGGCGCGGACATCGTGAACAACCTGGAACCCAAGCACATCGCCTACTTGCGTGAACCACACTTCTATACGGTTTTCGATGTCTTCTCACGGGACATGAACAAACAACTGAGCACCTCCGAGAAACACCCGATCCTGAGTAACCTTCACTCCATTCGCTTCCTCGACACCATGACCTGCGTGGCTGAAGAAGCACCGCTCGAAGCGCGGGATGCCTTCATTGCTTTCAAAAGTGCAATGACCCGCTCTCAATGCAAGCGCCACCGCATTCTCACCGGCGACCTGCTGACGTTCGCCAATCAGGATGGCCTGCATAACCGGGAAAAGATCGACATCCTCAATCCTGAGAGTGCCGCTGCGCGCTGGCTGTTGAAGACCTATGCCTTCAAGGACTCCCGCACTGCCGAAAGTTACGAAGCGTACTGGGCCAATAACCGGGCCGGCTGCGTCATCGACTAAGTTCACCGCTAAAACAATAACTTCATTATCAGCATGACCAGTCAGGGTGATTTAAATGCGCCTACACGCATTCTCCAAACGGGTTGAAAACCTTGAGCTTTCGGAAACTTACGCCATTTTGGATATGGTGCGCAGCCTGCGTGAGCAGGGGGAAGATATCGTCGATCTCGGCGGTGGTGAACCTGACTTCAGGACGCCCAATCATGTCGTAGATGCTGCCGTTGAAGCACTGTCAGACGGTGACACTCATTACACACCCAGCCGTGGCACCAAGGCACTGCTGGACGCCGTAGCCCATAAATACAAGACCGAACATGGGCTCGATCTGGCCGCCGACAAGAACATCATTGTCACGCCATCGGCAAAGCACGCGCTGTTCATCACATTGATGACCTTGCTGGACCAGGGCGATGAAATCATCATCCCAACCCCCAGCTGGGTGAGCTACAAGGCCATGGCGGCCATGGCCGGTGCCACCGTCAAGGCCGTGCCGCTGGACGGCAAAAACGGCTTCATGCTCGAAGCCGACGCCCTGGAACAGGCGATCACGCCACGCACCAAAGCCATTCTGATCAACAACCCCAACAACCCCACCGGCCGCGTGCTGACCCGCGAAGAGGTCACCGGGGTGGTGCAGGTGGCGTTGAAACACGGGCTGTACATCATTTCCGATGAGATCTACGAAAAGGTCATCTACGGCCAGGCCCGCCATATCAGCATCGCCAGCATCGAAGGCGCCCAGGACATCACCGTTACCATCAGCGGCTTTTCCAAAGCCTACGCGATGACCGGATGGCGCCTGGGGTACGTCGTCAGTTGCGAGCGCATTTCCAGTGAGCTGCTCAAGGTCCATCAGCACACCGTCGGCTGCGCGGGCTCCTTCATTCAACGCGGCGGCGTTGCGGCCCTCAAAGGTTGCCAACACCGGATAGCCGACATGGTGACCTCCTATCAAAAGCGCCGCGACCGGCTGATTGAAGGCCTTCAGAGCATTGCCGGCATCCAGTGCGTAGCCCCCGAGGGCGCACTGTATCTGTTTGCCTCCATCGCCGACCTGGGCTTTGAAAACTCCCTGGCGTTTACCCGCTGGCTGCTCAGCACCGCGAAAGTCGCCGTCACCCCAGGCACGGCCTTTGGTGAGGGGGGCGAAGGCTATATCCGACTGTCCTTTGCCGGTAGCGATGAAGCCATAGACGAAGCCATCAGGCGCTTTCATCAAGCCTTCAAATAATTGCCCGCCCTTTGAACCGTCATCACATACAAACAGGAGTCAGTATGTCTCTGCGACACATCACGCCTTCGTCGCCTGCACACCGTATCGCTATCATCGGCAGCGGCCCCCGTGGTCTGTCTGTGCTGGAGCGCCTGGCCGCGCTCATGCTCATGGACGCCCCGCTCAAACAAGTCATGGTCTATCTGATCGACAGCGCGCAAATGGGCTCCGGCCGGGTTTGGCGCACCGATCAACCACGCCACTACGTGATGAATACCGTCGCCGAGGAGGTTTCGTCCTTCTCCGGGCCCTTGGACGACGGCCCGATCAGGCCGGGCGCCGGGCCGTCGCTGGCACAGTGGTGGAGCTCCGTGGACCCGGCCTACCCGGGGCCCAATGCCTATGCGCCGCGCGCGGTACATGGCGAGTACATGCAATTCGTCCTGTCGACCATCGAGGCCAGCTTCACGCCGAACATTTCGCTGCAGCGCGTACCGGCGGTGGTCGTCGATCTGCTCAACGAGGAAAACGTCCAAACCCTGGAGCTGGATAACGGCGCTTTTCTCCAGGTCGACAAGGTGGTCATCGCCACCGGGCACCCAACCCCCGAGTTGATCGGCTGGGAAAGGGAGCTGCAACAGTTCGCCCAGCAGACGACCGGGCTGGAGTTCTTTCGCGGCGACTCCGCAGCCGACATGCCGCTGTCGCGAATCCAGTCTGAGCAGCAGGTGGGGATCGTCGGCCTGGGCCTGGCGTTCCACGACATCGTCGCCGCCCTGACGGTCGGTCGTGGAGGCCGCTTCAGCGTTGTCGACGGTGTCACCACCTACATCCCGTCGCACCGTGAACCCAAGCTGTTCGCCGGCTCCCGCAGCGGCATGCTGATCCCCGCCAGGGGCCGCAACCAGAAAGGCCCGAACTTTCAGTACCAACCGCTGTGCATCACCCGCGACAAGATCGACGCGCTGCAAAAACGCGGTCACATCGAGTTCGCTGCCGAAGTGCTCCCGCTGTTGCTGGTGGAAATCAACATCGTCTACTTCGCCACCGCCATACGGGCCCAGGCGGGGCAGGCAGCCGAACAGCAGTTCAAGCATCGCGTGGCGCAACAGCAACTGTTCTCGTTGCCAGCCCTGGTCGCCGCGGCTGCCGATTTCGGCGTGAGCGACCTTCCGGTCCTGGAACTGGACCGACTGGCCAGGCCGTTCCGCGCCCAAGAGTTCCACAGCCCGGCAGACTTTGCCCTAGCCCTTGATCGGGTGCTGGAAGACGACTTGTGCAGCGCCCGCGAGGGCAACGTCGACAACCCGATGAAAGCCGCCCTGGATACCATTCGCGACACCCGCGCCCTGATCAGGAGCGTGGTGGATTTCGGCCGGCTGACTCCCCGCTCGCATCAAGAAGATTTCCTGCAGTACTACGCCCCTACCAGCCTGTTTCTCACCGCGGGGCCGCCCCTTTACCGCACCGAGCAAATCCGCGCCCTGATCGCTGCGGGGGTACTGACGCTGGTGGGACCTGAAACGGTCTATGGCATCGATACCCAGCACCGCAAGTTCAGCATCGAATCCCCTCGGGTCCGTCACTCCAGGCAATTGATCGATGTGGTCATCGACGGCCGAATCCCTTCGCCGGACTTGCTTCGAGACCCGTCACCGCTGACCAGAAACCTGGTGCGGCGCGGGTACTGGACCAACTACATCAACCAGGGAATCGACGAGGCCTTCGTCACCGGCGGCGTGGCCGTCACCCCCGGTCCTTATCACCCGATCGACCGCGCGGGCCAGCCCATCAAGGGGCTCTACGTCCTGGGCCTGCCTTCCGAGCACACCCGCTGGTTCATGCAGGCCGGCAGTAGCCGCCCGGGCTTCTGGACCGACTTTGCCCAGGATGCCCACTACGTGGCGTCCGATGCACTGCAGTTGGCCTACGCCCAAGCGCCTGTGGCAATCACTGAAGTGGCCTGATCGCCCCCCTCATTTAAAGGAATGAATGATGTCTGCAAACAAAGCACTGCTGGTCATGGACTTCATCAATGAAATTGTCCATCCCGAAGGGGTTTATGCCCGTGAAGGCTATTACCAACAGACCCAGGAACGTCGGGTGCTGGAAAAGGCCGCGTCGGCCCTGAACTACGCCCGCAGCAATCACCTGCCGATCATCTTTATCGTCGTCGGTTTCAACACCCACTATGAAGGTTTCCCCCCGCACTCCCGAGTCTTCGCTCCCGCCAAGGAGCATGGCGTCTTGAAGTTGCAGACCTGGTCGACCCAGGTGCACGACGACCTGCGCCCCCGCGAGGACGAAATCGTGATCGCCAAGAGCCGGGTCAGCCCGTTCTATCAAACCAACCTGGAATTGATACTCCGCACCCAAGGCATTGAAGAGTTGGTACTGACGGGGGTGTCGACCGAACACGTCATCCTCGCCACCACCCTCGACGGGCATGACAGGGACTTCAAGATCACCGTTCTCGAAGATGCCTGCGCGGCGGTGACCCAGGAGCGTCACCTGGCGGCGATAGAAAGAATCTCCCGCACAGCGAACATCAGCTCGACCTTCAGCTTCATCACCTCCTCTCTATAACAGGCGCACATCCATGAACCCGACAGTTTTCAATCTGCTGAATGTATCCAGCGAGCCGGATTCGATCCAATGGTCGACTCATCAACAACTGGGTCGCAGCGGCGCCAGCATTCACACGCTGTTCGAGTGCCAGGAGAGTGCCCAGCGCATTGCCCTGATCCGTTGCGAAGCCGGCGCCAGCGCCCAATCTCACCACCACCACGGCCATGAAACCTTTCTGATCCTCGACGGTGACTTTGAGGATGAAAACGGGATTTACCTCAAGGGCGACCTGGTGATTTACCCGCCAGGCAGCACCCACGCCTGGAAGTCCTCCAAGGGCGCGTTGATCTATGCCACCTGGGGAGGCGCCGTGACCGCGAAACCAGCGCCAGCCGCCGAGGCCGCCAAGCATGCCGCCTACGACAACAGCGTCTATGACGGTCGGCACTTGATCTGAAACCGTCGGCCATTTCTTTTGGGGTAAATCATGGGTTTCAAGCTTGACGCAAAGCTGCTTTTTCTAAGCAGCGATCCTTTGAAAGTGTCACGGCAGTTGGGGGGGCAAACACTGACCCTCGAGGAGGCACAGCCCCTGCGCGATGACATTTCAACGGATGAAATAACGCCGATTCCGGTGCTGGCTTTCTTTGACCAGCGGCTGGGTTCATACCCCTATGTCGGCCTCAAGACGGGCCCGGTGCTGCCTATCGGCAAGGACGATGTCGCCTCCGGAGGCTTTACAGTGAGCGTGGCGGGCACCCGCTACGGCAAAGGTTCTTCCCGCGAGCACAGCCCGCTGGCGGAGAAAAAAGCCGGCATACGCCTGGTCATCGCCGAAAGCTTCGAGCGCATCTACCGACAGAACGCCGACAACATCGGGCTGCTGACCTCCACCGACTTGTCCTTGGTGCCGCGCTTGCAGGCTGGCGAGGAGCTGGCGCTGGAGGAGCTGATCGGCAACAGGGATGCGCTGTCCACGGCCATTCTGCGCAGCGGCGGGCTGCTCAACTACGGGCGCGAGCATTTGCGTCAGCAGCCGGACCAGCCCGCAGAAGCATCGCCGCAGCAGCCCAGCGGGCCCCTGACTTTTGCCGAGAAGATCATTCATCGGCATTTGCTCAAGGCCCCCGGCGCCGAACGCGTCGAGCAGGGCGCCGGCATTCTGCTGAAGGCCGACTGGCGCTTTATCCACGAGTACTACACCGGGCTTTGCGCCCATTTGCTCCACGATGCCTTCGGCGAACGCTTCTCTGTGTACCAACCGGAATCGATCCTGGCGTTTGAGGACCACTTGTCCTACAAACACCGCAGCCCGGCGCACCTGCAACAGAGCCTGGTGGGCGAACTCGATGGTTTGTCTCAAGCCCATCGGGACTTCGTCGCCAAGCATCGACTCAGCGCCCACGGCTATCTGCCGGCGGAAGGCAGCGAGGGCATCTCCCACGCGATGATGGCCGAGCACTATGCCCTGCCCGGACAAGTCGTGGTCGGCACCGACTCCCATACCCCCCACAGCGGCGCACTCGGCTGCCTGGCGTTTGGCGTGGGCACCACCGACATGGCCAACGCCTTCATGACCGGCTCGGTCAGGACCGTGTATCCACAGGTGCTGCGCATTTCCCTGGTCGGCCGCTTGTCCACCGACGTGACCGCCAAGGACCTGGTGCTGGCCCTGCTGGCCGATAGCCGGATCAAAGCCGGCCACGGCGTCGGCAAGATCTTCGAATTCGGTGGCCCGGCCCTGGCGTTCCTGTCCACCGACGAACGCACCACCCTCACCAACATGACTGCGGAGCTGGGTGGTTTCAGCGGGATCGTCGTGCCCGATCAGGAGACCGTTCGTTTTCTCAAGGAGCGACGCCAGCTCGACTTCGTGCTCGAACCCTGGATGACCAGCGACCCCGAGGCGAAGTACGCCGACACGATCGTCCTCGACTGCGATCAGATCCTGCCGATGATTGCCGCTCCGGGCGACCCCGGCAACGGACAGCGCCTCACCGACCTGACCAAGCGGGTCAGGGTCGATATCGCCTATGGCGGTTCCTGCACCGCCGGCAAGCGCGATGACTTCGATCATTATTTCGAGGTGATCAACTGGGCGCTGGAAAACGACCTGCGGCTGCATCCCGAGGTCAAACTCTATTTGCAGTTCGGCACCGTGGATGTTCGCGACTACTGCGAGGAGCAGGGTTACCTGCCGGCCTTCGAAACCTTTGGCGCGCAACTGCTGCAGCCGGCCTGCGGCGCCTGCGCCAACTGCGGCCCTGGTTCATCGACCCACCAGGAGCAGGTCACCGTCAGCGCCATCAACCGGAATTTTCCGGGGCGCTCCGGTCCAGGTCAGGTCTGGCTGGCCAGCCCGCCGACCGTGGTCGCCAGCGCCATTGCCGGTTACATCACCTCGTTCGGCGCCCTGCAAACCCGACACAGTGCCGCCACCTCGGCAGCCTCCAAGCCCGGCCAGCGCGATCCCGCGGACCGGCGACCGGCTCTGGTTCACTGAAAACGACAGGAGGCGGATTGATATCCGCCGTCCTTTCACCGCTGCGCGCACCAAGATCCTGCGGCGCCATCGTCAGCCGTTATGGCCAGCGCCCCAGGTCAGATAGCTCCCGAATGAGCCGCCGAAAAAATCTCAACTGATTACCGACTTTTCCTTATTACAAACTTGATCGAGATCAACGGCCGCCAACTGCCCAGCCCTAAAAATGACCGGAGGACATTGAACGCAACTACAGGCCCCCCTCCCATGAGTGAAGAATCCACCGCCCTGCCCGTGCCTCCCGCCCCAGCGCAAAACGCTCCGGCCACAACCAGCCCTGCCAGCACCAAGGCTGCTCCACGCAAAGCGGCTACGCCGCGCCCTCGCCGCCCACGCACAACCAAGACCGCCCCGGTGAAAGCCGCCGAAGCCGAAATCAACGCCATCAGCCAGAAGCCCATGGCCCTGCAAGTGGCCAGCGCGCCTCGCGGCTCCAATGAAGACAGCGTGTCCGCTGCGCTGCCGGGCAACTATCCGTATCGCAACCGCATGCGCCGCGCCGAGTACGAAAAGGCCAAGAACGAGCTGCAGATCGAGCTGCTCAAGGTGCAGAGCTGGGTCAAGGAAACCGGGCAGCGCATCGTGGTGCTGTTCGAAGGCCGTGATGCGGCCGGTAAAGGCGGCACCATCAAGCGCTTCATGGAACACCTCAACCCCCGTGGCGCGCGGATCGTGGCCCTGGAAAAGCCCTCGGAACAGGAAAAGGGCCAGTGGTACTTCCAGCGCTACATCCAGCATTTGCCCACCGCCGGGGAAATGGTCTTCTTCGACCGCTCCTGGTACAACCGCGCCGGGGTCGAACGCGTGATGGAGTTCTGCTCGCCCCTGCAATACCTGGAGTTCATGCGCCAGACCCCGGAGCTGGAACGCATGCTGTGCAACAGCGGCATCCTGATGTTCAAGTTCTGGTTCTCGGTGAACCGCGAAGAACAGTTGCGGCGCTTCATCTCACGCCGGGACGACCCGCTCAAGCACTGGAAGCTCTCCCCCATCGACATCAAGTCCCTGGACAAGTGGGACGAATACACCGCCGCCAAGCAGGCGATGTTCTTCCACACCGACACCGCCGATGCACCGTGGACGGTGATCAAGTCCGACGACAAGAAACGCGCGCGGATCAACTGCATCCGCCATTTCCTGCATGAGCTGGACTACCCGGGCAAGGACCTGAAAGTCGCCCACGCCCCGGACCCACTGCTGGTGGGCCGCGCCTCCCGGGGGCTGGAAGAAGATGAGCGCACCCAGGTCCAGGCGACTGCAGATGCCGGCGCTACAAAACTGGCCCTGTCGGCCTGACTGCCAGGCAAAAAAACTGCGCACAGACAGGCGGGTCTGGGCGCAGTCAAAGTTCAGCACCACGCTGAATCAGATCGGGGCCTCAAGCGGCCTCGGTCACCGGCGTCACCTTTACCGGAGGTTTGATCGACCCGATGTACACGGCAAAGATCGTCAGCAACGCGCCAGCGATCTGCAGCGCCGAACTGGCCTTGCCGAGAAACGCCACGTCGACGAAGTAGGTGATCACCGGCTCCAGCAACAGGATCAATCCCGCCAGTCCGAGGCTGATGGCGCCGATGGAGCGGTTGACCAATAGCCAGCCCACGAACTGCACCATCACCCCATAGATGATCAGCATCACTAACGTCTGTCCGTCGACAATGGCCAGGCTTTCCCCCATGGCCAGGGCGTAGGCCAGCAGCACCAGCGCGGCCCACAGGCTCAGGTTGAGCATCTGTGCGATCTTGTCGCCACCGCCGTCAGGCAACTGCGTGTTGACCTTGAGGAAATACACGCAGACGGCGTAAGCCAGGCCCGAGAGCACGCCATACACCACACCCTTGATACCCAGAGCACTGCTCATTTCCGGCAGCAACAACAGATACAGTCCAACAAACGCCAGGGTGATGGAGATCAGGAAGTAGAGCGAAGGCTTCTCCTTGAGCAGATAAAGGCCCAGCAGGGTCATGAAGAACACCTGGCAGTTGGTCAGGATCGAGCCGATACCCGGGCCGACGATGTAAATGCTCTGGTGCCAGAGCACCAGGTCGATGGCCAGGAACACCCCGGCCAGGGCCGTGTAAGACCGTGCCTTGGCACTCTTGAGCAACACCGGGATGCGGCGCACCTTGAGCAACAGGAAAAACAGGATCGAGGCGAACAGCATGCGGTAGAACCCCGCCCCGCCCGCGCCGATGTGGGCAAAGGCCACCGCCAGGGCCGACAGGCTGAGCATCAGCCCCCCAGAGTCAGTTCCACTACCGCTCTATTGCTCGACATAGATTCCCCCACCGT
This sequence comes from Pseudomonas sp. B21-059, assembly GCF_026016285.1. Classification (NCBI taxonomy): domain Bacteria; kingdom Pseudomonadati; phylum Pseudomonadota; class Gammaproteobacteria; order Pseudomonadales; family Pseudomonadaceae; genus Pseudomonas; species Pseudomonas sp. B21-059. The sequence goes on from NZ_CP087201.1 coordinate 5,484,481, forward strand.
GATTGACCTTGTAGTTGCCCTGCACGCTGGACATTCAAGTTTCCTGCATCGCCAGTTTCAGCCACAGCAACACCGGAGGGTGCAGCAACACCGCATCGGCGTAGGGTTTCAGATCCCCCGGAATGGCGATGCCATAGCGCATGAAGCGCAACAGCACCGGCGCGAACATGGCATCCACCACCCCAAAGGTTCCGCACAGGAACGCCTCGGATTGGCTCCTGGCCCGCAACTGGCGCCAGATCGAAAACACCCGTTGGATCTCGGCCTCGGCTGCCTGGCTTAACACCTGGGCTGGCTCGCCGCGGTTGAGCCCGAACGGCAGTTGGGTACGCAACTCGGTGAAGCCGGCGTGCATTTCGGCGCACGCCGCGCGGGCCAGCGCCTTGAGCCCGGCATCCGCGGGCCATAGTTGGGCCTGGGGCCAGTGTTCCGCAACGTATTCACAGATCGCCAGGCTGTCGTTGATCGACAGGTCGTCCTGCAACAGCACCGGCACCTTGCCCGAAGCGGAATAGGCAAGGATTCGCTCGCCAGTCTGCGGCGCCTCCAACTTGATCTGGATGACCTCAAAAGGCACATCCGCAGTGACCAGGACCAACCAGGCCCGCAATGACCAGGAGGACTTCTTGTAGTCGCCGATCACCAGTTTCATCGCACTCATCGCGTCTAGCTCGCAGGGTTCAAGGAGTGCTAAATTTATCGGCCGGCAATCACCGCGTATTGCACAAAACTGGACATGGAATGGATGCCCACCAGAACCAACCCCCACCACCGCCAGGGGATTTCTCCCGCTTCTGGCGCATTCCGGAAGGTGACTGCGAGCTGCTGGCAGCCCGCTACAGCAGGCAGTCGTTTGGCCGTCACAGCCATGACCGCTATGCCGTAGGCGTCATCAGCGGCGGCGTGGAAAAACTCTTCTATCGCGGCAGCCACCACCTGGCGACCCAGGGCTGCGTGGTCACCATCAGCCCCGGCGAAATCCACGACGGGGTCCAGGCCTGCGACCAGGGCTGGGTCTATCGCATGCTGTACATAGACCCGCAGTGGCTGAACCGGGCCATTCTCGGTCAGCGCTTCGCAGCGGATCACATTCACCTGTTTCGCGAAGTGCTGAGCGAAGATCCGGCCTTCGCCCGCTGGTTCCTGCGACAACACCAACGGATCGAACAAGCCGACTCCAGCCTTGAACGCGAAAGCATTCTGCTGGAACTGCTGGCGCAGTTATTCCAGAGAAACGGCGTGCGCCAGCCAGCGACTTATCGCCAGGAGCGCGAGGCGGTGAAACGCATCAGACAGCGCCTGGACGACGACTTCGAACAGAGTATCCGCCTGGAAGAACTGGCGGCCCTGGTGAACCTGGAGCCGCTGTACATGATCCGGGTGTTCAAGAACAGCCTGGGCATCTCGCCCCACAGCTATCAGATTCAACGCCGCATCGCCCGGGTCCAGCACCTGTTGCGCAGCGGCGCGAGTATCACCGAGGCCTCTTTTCACTGTGGCTTCTTCGATCAAAGCCACATGACCCGGGCCTTCAAGAAAGTCGTCGGCGTCACCCCCGGCAGCTTTCGCAATTGCCACGCCTGAATCGCGCCACCGCGCGCACCTGACCTGTGCCCCATCAAGGACCCGTTGCATGCCTACCATCCAGACCCCGGAACTCACTCAACTGCCTGCCGGCGCCGTCGCCTACCCCGACGCCCGTGAGCTGTTCGTCGCCGACCAGCAAGAGCTGGCCGAGCACCTGCTGCCGCTGCTGTCCATAGACGCCAGCCTGATCAACCCCGAATGGTCCGGGCGCCTGCACCTGTTAAGCCCCATCGAACCTCACGAGGGGTTGGTGGGCGAGTTGACGGAACACTGCGGCTTTGGCAGCGAGCTGCTGAAAACCAACTGGATCGGCTTCAAGATCGAGCACGGTCGCTACCGCCTGTGCGGTGACCCGCGCTACTTCTTTCTGCACCCGGACAACGCCCAGTTGCCCGAACCACAGCGTAACTTGCGCAGCGAGCTGCAACGCCATTACGCCGAGCAGCATGCCGCCTACCAGACCGCGCGCCAGCGCTACCAGCAATTGGGCTACCTGACCTGGCCGGAAGATGACGAGCAGCGCCTGACCTTTATCGATGAGATCGGCGGTGTCGCCGAGGGTTACGGCAATTGGGTGGAAACCGTGGAGTTCCCCATGGATATCGTCGAGGCCACCGATGACAGCGGCGACATCGACGTCTGGCCCCTGAGTCCCGCGGGTCGGCGCTTCCAGCACGTACTCGGGGCTCCGGCTTACCACTATGGCATCAGCGGCGCCGACCTGATCGTGATGTTCTACGAGCCGGTGGAAGGCCTGGTGCTGTTCTGCTTCGACTGGTCCTGAGCCGCAACGGATTCAGTGTTCCCAGGCCGGGATCGGCCGGCCTGGGCGCTCGAAGGACTTCGCAAGGCCCTTCCGGGCCTTGTCGCAGCCTGCGGCAGCGGCTACAGCGGCAATTCCACCCGCGCTTCCAACCCACCGCCTTCACGATTGAACAGGCGCAACTCGCCGCCATGCTCGCGAACGATGGCCCGCGCCGCCGACAGCCCCAGGCCCACACCACCGGTGCTCTTGTTGCGCGAACTCTCCAGCCGGTAGAACGGCGCAAATACCTGCTCCAGCGCCTCGGGCGCAATTCCCGGGCCACGGTCCAGCACCCGCACCCGCAATTGATCGGCGCCCTGCTCCAGCACGATGGCCGGCTCGCCCCCGTACTTGATCGCGTTATCCAGCAGGTTGGTCATCACCCGCTTGAGCCCCAGGGGCCGGCCGCAATACACCAGGCGCGGCGGCCCGCTGAAAAGGATCTCCATGGACTGGTCGCGATAGTCGTCCACCAGGGTCTGCAGCAGCTCGGCCAGATCGAAATGGGTGGCCTGTTCCAGACGCGCATCGTCGCGAAAGAACTCCAGGGCCGAATTGATCATGGCCTGCATTTCGTCCACATCACGAAACAGGCGCTGCTGCTGATCGGCATCTTCGATGAACTCGCCGCGCAGGCGCATGCGGGTCAGCGGTGTGCGCAGGTCATGGGAAATAGCCGCGAGCATCTGCGTGCGGTCCTTGATGAAGTGCTGCAACTGCGCCTGCATGGCGTTGAAGGCGAGGATGGCCTGGCGGATTTCGTGAGGGCCCACCGGATCGATGGGCGGCGCGCGAAAGTCCACGGCAAAGCGCCGCGCACCCTGGGCGAACTGCTGCAGCGGCTTGGCCAGCCGGCGCGTGGCGATCAAGGCCACAAGGCCAGTGGAGATCAGCACCAGGGCGATCACGATCAGGTTGCGCGTGCCCTCCTCCAGGCCCCAACTGCGCGACGCTGAGGAAAACATCACCCAACTCTGATCAGTCAGTTGCACCAGCAACGCGTAACGCCCATCCGGGCCCGGCCAGTCACTGGGCTGGTAGGCCTCGATATGTCGCTGGGGCGGTTGCAGCATGGCGCGGATACCTTCCGAGCCGACCCGATACTCCGGGTCGTCCAGCTCAGGCAGGGCAAAGCCCTGGCGCGTCGGCTGCCAGCGAATACTCAGGTGGTCATTGCTGACCGCCGCCGCCAGTTGCGGGCGCTGGCCCGGTTCCGAGGCTTCGATCATGCGCACGATGGCCGCGGACTTTTCCAGCAACCCGGTTTCCGCCAGCGGTGGATAGGCCCAGACCCCGGCCAACTGCACGAACAGCGCATTGAACGCCAGGGCGGTGAGCATGGCCATGATGATGGTCAGGGCAATCCAGCGCGCCACGGTGTCGCGCAGTCGATAGCGCCACAGGGGCTTGATCAGCTTCACTGGCGGGTCACGCTGGGGGTGAACAGGTAACCGCCGTTGCGCACGGTGCGAATCATCGCCGGGCGCTTGGTGTCGAACTCCAGCTTGCGCCGCAGACGGCTGACCTGCACATCGATGCTGCGATCGAAGGCGTCATGGGCCTGGCCCCGGGCCAGGTCCAGCAACTGCTCGCGGGTGAGGATGCGCTGCGGGTGCTCGACAAACACCAGCAGCAGGTCGAATTCCCCCGCCGACAACGGAATCATCACCTGGTCCGGCGAGCGCAGCTCGCGGCGGGTCAGGTCCAGTTGCCAGTCGGCGAACTTGATCAAGGGCCGCGGCACCTCGCCGCTCACCGGCCGGCTCTCCCCAGCCCGGCGCAGCACCGCACGCACCCGGGCCAGCAGCTCACGGGCATCGAAAGGCTTGCTCAGGTAATCGTCGGCGCCCATCTCCAGGCCCACCACCCGGTCGCTCAACTCGCCCATGGCGGTGAGCATGATCACCGGCGTGGCGTGCTGCTGGCGCAGCCGCTGGCACAGGGTCAGGCCGTTGTCGCCGGGGAGCATCAGATCGAGGATGATCAGGTCCGGCACCTCGCGCTCCAGCGCCGCCCACAGCGACACACCATCGGTGGCCACGGCCACCTGATAGCCCTGTTGGACAAAGAATTTCTTCAGCAGCGCGAGGACTTCAATGTCGTCGTCCACGATCAAGAGACGGCTCACCAGCGGACATCACTTCAAGTCGGAGTAAGCGGTTATCTAAAACCATTCGCCGCCCGGCGTCATATATTTCAACGCAGTAACAAACCTTCAGCGGCGCAATAAAGCAGACATCTTTGCGCAAGGTTTGCCTGCCAGCATCGGCTTCCCCTTGCTGGAGAACCCTGACCATGCGCCTGATCAACCCCGCCCCGGCCCCTCTCGTCGCGCAGGATCTGCCCCTGCCGACCTCCGATCAACACGCCCTGATGCTGCTGCAACGGGTGACCAAACTCGCCGACGCCAGCCTGCATTGCCGCGAAGTCAGCCTGCGCCTGTCCGACGACCAGCACTACCTGGTGCTGACCCGCTACAGCGAGCACTACAGCCCCGAAGGCATGGAATGGGTGGAACGCAAGCACCGGGTGTCGGTGACCGAGCTGTTGCGCTGGGTGATCGAACAAGGCCAGCCGCAGAGCATTGAACGCGGCGAAGAGCACAAGGCCTCGGCCTGAGAGAATCGCAGGCGGGGAGCAACTCACCTCCGGGCTCCCTGCGCCTACACAGACCTTTAAAGCTTCACCTCAATCCGCGCGCTGCCCTTCCCCGGCAGCCGGCCAGCTCCCCAGGCACAAATCATCGACAATCGCCTTGCCCATCTCGCTGAAGTAATGAGCGGCCCAGGCATAGCGGTCGTCCCGCTCCAGCGCCGCGTCCCGAGCCAGATGCTTGGCGTGGAACAGCAATTGCGACACCTGCTCCAGGGCTTCGCGCAGCGGCACGTCTGGATGTAGGAGCGAGCTTGCTCGCGATGGACGTTAACGATGTGGCACTGACAAACGCTTTTATTGCGCCGCATAGGTGACTAAATTAGACACATGATCACTGACCTTCCCCCCTTGAACGCCGTCCGCGCCTTTGCCACCGCCGCTCGCCACGAAAGTTTCAGCCGCGCTGCTGAAGAACTGCACGTGAGCCACAGCGCGGTAAGCCGCCATATCAAACTGCTGGAAGAGCACCTGGGTGTGTTGCTGTTCGAACGGCGCATTCGCCAGTCGGTGCTGACCCCCGCCGGGCAAGCCTTCTATGAACAGGTCAGCGTGGCCTTGACTCAGATCGCCGCGGCCGCGGTGTCACTGCGCCGCGGCGCGGCCCTGCGCAAGGTGACTGTCAATGTGCGGCCGTCCTTCGCGGTGCGCTGGCTGATTCCGCGCTTGCCGCAGTTCATGGCGCTGTACCCGCAGATCCAGCCGGAAGTGGTGACCAGCACCCTGCTCCCCGACCCGGCCAAGGAAACCTTCGATCTGGTGATTCGTCGCGGGCGTTCGGGCTGGGCGCCATCGCTGCAGCCTCAGCGCTTGCTGGAGGATGAAATCCTGGTGGTGGCCGCGCCCTCGCTGTTGCAAAGCGCAGCGCTGAACAGCCCCAAGGATCTGGGACGCCATACCCTGCTGGTCAGTCGTACCCGCGCCAACGACTGGCAAAAATGGCTGGAACACTGCGGTCTGAAGCCACTGCGCCAGCCACCGACCTTGCATTTCGACCATCTGCACTTCGTGCTCCAGGCCTGTGTCGACGGACTGGGGCTGGCGCTGTGCCCGGCCTCGTTGCTGGCCAAGGATCTGAGCAGCGGCCGGCTGGTCTGCCCGTTGCCGGAACTGCACCAGCCGCTGACCCGCTATTACTACGCGCTCGCCGCCGATGCCGCCCCCGAAGCCCAGGTGTTTATCGAGTGGATGCTGGCGCAGATTCAACAGGACGCGGTGACTAATCGGACCCAGGTGCCCGCCCGGGCCAGCGGCGCCTGAGACGCTTTGTAGAGCCTGTGCATGGATCTGATTTAGGCACATCAGCCGTGCAATTAAAGCGTTTGTCAGGCCGCCAACCGCGGAGCAGGCTGCGCCCCTTCAATGGCTCATTTCTGGAGTGTTCCATGGCAAGTTATGGACTGTTTTTACTGCTGGCCACCCTGACCATTCTCAGCCCCGGCCCCGGGGTGGTGCTGACCCTGTCCAACGCCCTGCGCCACGGCTGGAGCGGGGCACTGCCGGGCATTTTCGGTATCGCCCTGGGCGCCTTTGTAGTGGCGGGGATCTCCGCCAGCAGCCTGGGTCTGGTCCTGGCGGCCTCAACCACCGCCTTTACCCTGCTCAAGTACATCGGCGCCCTGTACTTGCTGTATCTGGGGGTGAAGATGTGGCGCACGCAGAGTTTCATTCCGCCACTCCAGGACACTAAAAGCCGCCCCGGACGGCGCTTTGTCGAGGCCCTGTCGATCCAACTGCTCAACCCCAAGGCCGGTTTTTTCTTTCTCGCGGTGTTCCCGCAGTTCATCCAGCCGCAAGGCGATTACTACAGCCAGTTCTTTGTGCTGGTGGCGTCCTACAGCCTGTTGGTGATTGCGCTGCACAGCGGTTACGCGCTGATGGCCAACGGCGCCAGGGGCTGGCTGTCCAGTAGCCGAGGGGCCAGGATCGTCGGCAAACTGTCGGGGATGACCTTTCTCGGATTCGGTGTGATGCTGGCCAGCGCCCATAAATAATCGGATACAAAAGCCTTGACCCGGCGCCCGCAGCCGACGTTTCTTCGACATCGGCTGCGCTACCATTGCGCCCCCTTTGCTACCGCTAGAGACCCCGCAGCAGATGCCACTGACTAAGCCCGCCCCTGCCCTGCCCCCCGTTCTTGCCGGCCCGCTGCTGCGCCGCCTGGAGCCAACGCGGCTGGTGCTGTGGCTGGTGGGTTCAAGGGCGTTGCCGCTGACCCTGCGCCTGCAACCCGCGGGCGGCCCGGCCCTGGAACGGCCCCTCGATCAGCAGCAATGCCAGGTCATCCCCGTCGGGCGCCAGGCCTTTATCCATCTGATCGATGTGCCCCTGGACGACGCCCTGCCCCAGGACGTGACGATTGCCTATGACCTCTTGATCAACGACGCCGAGGACGGCGCCCGATCCATTGCCGACTGGGCGCCGCACCTGCTGTATGGCGATGCCAGGACTCCGGAGTTCGTGCTCCACAGCCGCATCGACAACCTGCTCCACGGCTCCTGCCGCAAGCCCCATCACCCGTCCACTGATGGCCTGCTCTGCGTCGACCGCCTGCTGGCGCAACAGCCCGAGCCCGCACAGCGCCCCGCCTTGTTGATGATGAGCGGCGATCAGGTGTACGCCGACGATGTGGCCGGGCCCATGTTGCGGGCGGTTCACGCCCTGATCGAGCGCCTCGGGCTGTTCGATGAAGAGTTGGAGGGCGCGGTGGTGGCCGACAGCCAGGCGCTGTACCGCCATGGCGCCAGCTACTACCAGCGGGCCGAATTGCTCCCGGCGCTGAAGAGCAATGAAACCCTGCGCGAGCGGTTTTTCGGCGGGGTGAAAAAGCCGATCTTCACCAGCAGCAATGCCGACAACCACCTGGTGACCTTCGCCGAGGTGCTGGCCATGTACCTGCTGGTGTGGTCACCGGTGCCCTGGACCCTGATCGCGCCACAGCCACCGCAACTGACGCCGGAACAGCAAACGCGCTACACCCGGGAACAGCAGCGCATCGATGATTTTGTCCAGGGGCTGAAGGGTGCCGCGCGGGTCTTCGCCCACCTGTCGTGCCTGATGATCTTCGACGACCACGACATCACCGACGACTGGAACCTCAGCGCCCAGTGGGAAGAAACCGCCTACGGTCATCCCTTCTCCAAACGCATCATCGGCAACGCGCTGCTGGCTTACATGCTGTGCCAGGGCTGGGGCAACAACCCGGACGCCTTCACCCAACTGCTGGACCACACCCGCGCCTTGAGCGCCACGCCACAAGGCCCGAAACACCTGTTGCAACGTCAGGCCCAGGACGATTTGATCGACCAGTTGCTGCGCTTTGCACAGTGGCAGTACGTCTTGCCCAGTACCCCTGCCCTGGTGGTGCTGGACACCCGCACCCGGCGCTGGCGCAGCGAGTCCAACCTGGGCCAGCCCTCGGGCCTGCTGGACTGGGAGGCCCTGTGCGAACTGCAACACGAACTGCTGGATCACCCCTCGGCGATCATCGTTTCACCGGCGCCGATCTTCGGCGTCAAGCTGATCGAGACGGTGCAGAAAGTCTTCAGCTGGTGCGGTTACCCGCTGCTGGTGGACGCGGAAAACTGGATGGCCCATCGCGGTTCGGCCCAGGTGATCCTGAACATCTTCCGCCACTCGCGAACCCCGGGCAGCTACGTGATTCTCTCCGGCGATGTGCATTACTCCTTCGTCTACGAAGTGCTGATCCGTCACCGCCAGGGCGGCCCGCGCATCTGGCAGATCACCAGCAGCGGCATCAAGAACGAATTCCCCGACACCCTGCTGGAATGGTTCGACCGCCTCAACCGCTGGCTCTACTCGCCGCGCTCGCCGTTGAACTGGTTCACCAAGCGCCGGCGGATGAAGGTGATACCCCACGTGCCCGAGCATGCCGAAGCCGGGGAGCGACTGTGGAATTCGTCGGGGATCGGCCAGGTGTTTTTCAATCAGCAGGGCCAGCCGGTGACCATCCTCCAGCACAATGCCAATGGCGCGGCGCCGACGCGAATGATTGCGCCGAGATAGAATCCGCCAGCGCGCCAGGCAGATCCCCGAAAGCCCAAGGAAGGAGCACCGCGTGTCATCAGACATCACCCCGAAGCAGCGGGACGATATTCGCTACGTGTTATCGGACGCCTTTGTCGATAACGAGGTGGACTACGCCTACATCGCCCGCGAAACCCAGGCCTATGACCGGGCCGAGGTGGAGCGCATTCTCTACGAAGAGGTGGCGCCGGTGTGCTACATCAACCTGATGGCAGTGATCCCGGAAATCTGGATGGGCTTTGCTCGCGAGCCCTTGCTGGAGGAGATCGAGGCAGGCCTGGCGCTTCGGCGCAGCAACCGCTGGCAGGCGTTTCGCGTGCGCTTGTTCATCCGTTGGATCCGCTTTCGCGGGGCCTATATCTGGGAGGAAATCTGCAAGCACTATGCGCCCTAGGTTCGAGCCCTAACGCGCATCAGCGCTGCAGTAATCGGTAGGCCGCAGCGCCACCCGTTCCGGCAGCATTTCGCCCTGATCGTCGATCTTGCGCAGCATCGCTGTGCACATCTGGTCCTGGAGAAAGACCATCTGATAGGTCGCACCGGCCTCGGGAACGAAGGTCACGCTTTGTTCGCAGACAAAGCGGTAGTCCTTATCCATCCCGGGCTCGGTGTTGTAGAACATGAAGGCGAACGGACGATTGGCCGGGATCTTCAGCTCGTTGGCGCCAAAGCCTTCCTGACGGCGCATGCGGTCGGTGGCGGCCGTCATGGGGATGCCCAGGTTGCGGAAGTTGGGATGGGCAATACCACGATGGGGGCGAACCATCAGCCCGGAGCTCGGTTTGCGCCAGTCGATGCAATCGCTGTAAGGCACGCCACGCACCAGCCCCTGGGCGACGATGCGGATCAGCGCGGTGTCACCGGCATCGGCCGGCACCCGGTAGCTCACGGTGGTGGCCTTGAGGGTGGAGACAAAGGTACAGCCGCCGAGCCCCAGTGACAGGCTCAGCAACAGGATCGAATGCAGCCGCATGATTCATCCTTGATGGGACCGCCAGCGAAGGCTGAGGCAAAGGATGGCGATCTTACCTCGGCGCCAGGGAGCATCGGCAGATTTTTCTGCGGGGCCTGTAGCCGCAGCTCAAGGCGGCGGCTACAGGGTCAAGCCCTCAGTAACGAGCGTCCACCGGACGGCCACCGTTGGGCCAGTCCTTGACCTTGTCCGGGAAGTCCGGCCGCGGTTGGTGGGAGAAGTACTCGGCCACGTCCAGGGCTTCCTGATCCGAGAGGCCGCCCTGGCCCAGGGGGAATTTCTCGTGGAAGCCAATCGGCATGTTGCGTTTGACGAAGGCCGCTGCGGTGTAGGTGCGGGCCATGCCGGCGCCGATGTTGAAGGATTGATCGCCCCACAACGGCGGGAAGATCAGGCTGCCGTCGGCCCGTTTCAGGCCTTCGCCATCCGCGCCGTGGCACACCGCGCATTGCTTGGCATAGACCTGCTTGCCATTGTCGGCGTTAGGCTTGAGGGCCGGGTCGATCTTGCCCACGCCGCGTCCGGCCACCTTGTCTTCGGGACGAGTGTTCATCTTCATCCACTCGAAGTAGGCCACCATGGCTTGCATGTCGGCGCCGTTCACCGGCAGCGGCTTGCCATGCATGGAACGGCGGAAGCAGCCGTTGATGCGCTCTTCCAGGGTGATGGTCTTGCCCGCCCGCGGCGCGTAGCCGGGGAAGAACGCCGAGACACCGACAAAGGGAGAACCGTCAGCCACGGTGCCGGCGTTGAGGTGGCAACTGGTGCAGTTCAGCGAGTTGCCGACGTTGTCCGGCAACAGGGCTTTGGTTTCCAGGTGCAGGCGCATGCCACGCACCACTTGCTCGGCATTCGGCGCCGCCAGCAGGTTGGCCAGGCGCGGGGTTTCGAACAGGGTGCTTTCCACTTGCGGGCTCAGTTGCGCACGCATCTTTTTCACTTGCTCGGCGCTGATGGCCGAACCGTTGTTGCCCCAACTGCTGCGGATAAAACTGAGGATCTCGGCGATCTCGCCGTCCGCCAGCTGAGCAAAACCAGGCATGGTGTAGACCCGCGGATGAGCCGCGGTCTGCGCGGTCTGCCAGCCGGTCAGGGTGATGTGCAGCAGGGAGGTCGGGTTGGCCGAAGCGACGCTGGGGTTGCCCGCCAGGGACGGGAACATCTGCGGCACGCCGGCGCCGTCCTGGCGGTGGCAGTCGGAACAGAATTGCGCGTAACCCAGGCCGCCACGGGAGGTGAACAGGTTGTTCGGCGGGGCCGCCGGGGTCAGGGCCACCGAAGGCATGGGCAGGTCATCCTTGCCGGCCGGCAGGGACTTGAGGTACGCGGCGATGGCGGTCAGGTCGGCGTCGGTGAAGTGCTGGGTGCTGTGGTGGATCACGTCGGCCATGTTGCCGGACACCGTGGCGAAGCGGTTCTGCCCGGTCTTGAGCAGTTGCACCGTGTCTTCCACGGTCCACAGGTTGCGCAGGCTCAGGGCCCGCCACTCTTCCACCGTCTCGCCGGCCAGGTAGTGCTGGCCGCCGGACTCGGTGTCGCTCATGGCCTTCTCCTGGAAGGCAATGCCCCGTGGCGTATGGCAGGAACCGCAGTGACCCAACCCCTGGACCAGGTAGGCGCCGCGATTGAGCTGCTCGTCCTTGGCTGGATCGGGCTTGAACGGCTGCTTGTCGACGAAGGCCAGGTTCCAGAACCACAGGCCCCAGCGCTGGTTGAAGGGGAAGCCCATGTCGGCTTCCAGGTTGCCCTGGGCCACCGGTTCCACGCCGTGCATCAGGTAGGCGTAGAGAGCGCGCATGTCCTCTTCGGTCATCTTGGCGTAGGACGGATAGGGCATGGCCGGGTAAAGATGGCTGCCGTCAGGGGTGACGCCTTCGCGCATGGCGCGATCGAACTCTTCAAAACTGTAGCGGCCGATACCGGTGTTTTTATCCGGGGTGATGTTGCTGGAGTAGATGGTGCCCATGGGCGTCTTCAGCTCCAGGCCACCGGCCATGGTGGCCCCGCCCTTGGCGGTGTGGCAGGCGATGCAGTCACCCAGCTGGGCCACGTACAGGCCACGCTGGATCAGCTCGGAGTCGGATGGGGTAACCGCCGTTGCCGGGGTCGGCTCACTGGCTTGCAGAGGGGGTACGCAGAGCAACGCAGCGCCTAGCAGGCACAGGCGCGACAGAGAAAAAGCCATCAGGTTATTCCTTTAAAATCCGCCTGGGGTGGTCCCCTCGGCCGATATCCACAAAGGTTTTTATTGGTTATCCCGACCTTCACGGTGCAGGTCAGGGGCTCGATACCTCGTGAGTCCGAGCCTGGTGCCCTTGTATCGGATTTTTCTGAAAGCCCTGTTGATATGGATCATGGCGCCCTAGGCAATGTCCTGTATGCCCGCCTACGTGACACTTTTACTCACTGGTTTCCACCTCCAATCCGACCGCTTGCCAATCGCTGAACCCCTCATCAAGGCGTCGCACCTTGAAGCCCTTGGCCCGTAGCAGGGCTGCGGCATTCTGTGACAGCACGCAGTACGGACCACGGCAGTAGGCCACCAGCTCTTGATCGGTGGACAGTTCGGCCAGACGCTGTTCCAGGTCCGCCATCGGGATGTTGATTGCCCCAGGCAAATGCCCTTGAGCGAACTCCTCCGGCGAACGTACGTCCAGCAGGGTCATGCCGCCTTCCTGCAAGCGTTGACGCAGTTCCTCACGGGATATGCCCTCCAGTCGCATCGGCTGTTGCTCGCTGTCGGCCAGCAGTTGGCGAATCTGCCCATGGTTGTAATCGACGTACTGACGCAAGGCGTCCAGCAGGCTCACCAGCGGCCCCGGGCTCAGGCTGTAGAGCACCCGTTTGCCATCACGCCGGGTCTGTACGAACCCGCCTCGCCTCAGCTGCTGCAGGTGTTGCGAAGTGTTAGCCACCGAGAGCCCCGAGGCTTCCACCAGGCGCTCCACCGGCTGCTCGTCGCGGGCGATGTGCTCCAGCAGGATCAGGCGATGGTGGTGGCCGAGAATACGTGCCAGCTCAGCCATCTCGGCCAGGGGCTGCTGGGGGGAAATCGAATCGCTCATTGACAGCTCCTGCTGTTTTATTGATCATTCAATCACTTAATTGAATGAAAACCTATCACACCCATGCACAAGGCTGAAGCACAGCCCGTCGCACTTCAAGGAGTCCTTAATGCATGAGTTCGTCGCGTTGATTTCACAGGCGTTGCTGTTGGGCATAGGCGCTACCTTGATCCTTGATCTTTGGACGCTGCTTCTGGCGCGGGGGCTGAACATTCCTGGTGCCAACTGGGCCATGGTCGGCCGCTGGATAGGGCATTTTCCTCGCGGGCGCTTCGTGCATCCAAGCATCGCCCAAGCCGCCGCGGTACCCGGGGAGCATGCGCTGGGCTGGCTGGCGCACTACCTGATCGGCGTCGGCTTTGCCGCCCTGTTGCTGCTGATCTGCGGCCTGGAGTGGGCGCGACAACCGACCCTGGCACCGGCCCTGATCATCGGCGTGGTGACGGTGGCTGCACCGTTCCTGCTGATGCAACCGGGCATGGGCGCCGGAATCGCGGCGAGCAAGATGCCCAAGCCGAATGTGGCCCGGCTGCGCAGCCTGATGGCGCATTCGGTGTTCGGGCTGGGGCTGTATGGCGCGGGGATGTTCTGGGCGTGGGTCCAAGAGCTGACCGCGTGATCGGCCATCCAGCCAGTGTCCACTAGGCTCCGTTCTCAAACCGTCACTCGGGAACAGGTGCCCCCGGCTGGCTTTCACTGATCAATGTCAGCCCTAAAGTAGGTTCTTTTCCGGAGTGGCAGATTTTTCTGCCCCCTGTATCAGCTCCATCAAGATGATGGAGCTGACGCACTCCCCCCCTCAGAAACAAGGCACTCACAGCCAAGATCACGACTCGACGTCGTTGCTGTGGTAGCACTGGTCGCCGTTGCCGCGCTGATCCGTCACCTGCGCAAACGGCGCAAGACCCGGGATCGTTGACACGGCACTTTGGGCACATCGGGAATTTTCATACTGAACCGACGACTTTATTTCGTTTGTCCCAAGCCCTCGCCAACGGCTTAGATAACGGCTCGTTTCCGGCACCCAGAGCCCGCATCCATGAGCCACGAGAACATCAGCCGTTCGCTTTCCACCGTCCACCCGATCCGCCTCAGCCACGGGCGCAACGCCGAAGTCTGGGACAGCGACGGCAAGCGCTACATCGACTTTGTCGGCGGTATCGGCGTGCTCAACCTTGGGCATTGCCATCCGCGGATCATCGCGGCCATCCAGCAGCAGGCCACCCGGCTCACCCACTACGCCTTCAACGCCGCGTACCACGAGCCCTACATCGAGTTCATGCAGCGCCTGGCGGACTTTATCCCGGTGCGTTACCCGGTCAGCGGCATGCTTACCAACAGCGGCGCCGAGGCCGCGGAAAATGCCCTGAAGATCGTCCGCGGGGCCACCGGGCGCAGTGCGGTCATCGCCTTCGACGGCGCCTTTCACGGGCGCACCCTGGCCACACTCAACCTCAACGGCAAGGTAGCGCCCTACAAGCAGAAGGTCGGAGTACTACCCGGGCCGGTGTACCACCTGCCCTTCCCCAGCGCCGACAACGGCGTCACCTGCGACGAAGCGCTGAAGGCCATGCAGCGCCTGTTCAGTGTGGAAATCGATGTCGAGGAAGTGGCCTGTTTCATCCTCGAACCGGTGCAGGGCGAAGGCGGCTTCCTGGCCCTGGACGCCACCTTCGCCCGGGCGTTACGCAGCTTCTGTGACGAACACGGAATTCTGCTGATCGCCGATGAAATCCAGTCCGGCTTCGGCCGCACCGGGCAGCGCTTTGCCTTCTCTCGCCTGGGCATCGAGCCGGACCTGATCCTGCTGGGCAAGAGTATTGGCGGCGGGCTTCCGCTGGGCGCGGTGGTAGGTCGCAGGGCGTTGCTGGACGTGCTGCCCAAGGGCGGCCTGGGCGGCACCTATTCAGGCAACCCGATTGCTTGCGCGGCCGCTCTTGCCACCCTGGAGGAAATGACCGATGCACATCTGCAAGCCTGGGGCGAACGCCAGGAACAGGCCATCGTGCAACGTTATGAGGGCTGGAAAGACGATCGGCTGAGCCCGTATCTGGGACGCTTGACCGGCGTCGGCGCGATGCGCGGCATCGAGTTGGTCAATGCCCGCGGCGAACCGGCGCCGGAACAGTTGAGCGCCCTGCTCGGCAACGCCCGGGAGGCCGGGCTGCTGCTGATGCCCAGCGGCAAGTCGCGGCACATCATTCGCCTGCTGGCGCCCTTGACCACCGAGCCTGAAATCTTTGAGGAGGGCCTGGATGTTCTCCAGGAGTGCCTGGCGCGCCTGTGACTCCCGGCGCGCCTCAGGGCGAGGCTAGAACAGGTAGCCCATGTAGGTGGCAATGCCGCCACCGGCCTGTGGTCCGACGTTCATGCCAGCCATGACCACTGCGCCCTTGGCCGAACGCAGCAGCTGCTCGTTGACCTTGATCGAAGCCATCATGGTCGCCGGGTTGCTTCCCAAAAAGACGGCCAGGGCCAGTAGCTTGGGGTCCAGGCCGAACAGCAGGGCCGTGGCCGAACCGCCCACCACCAGTCCGCCACCGACTTCGGTATAGAAGCAAGGCCCGGTGATGTCGTCCTCGGTCAGGTCCCGGCTGCGAAGGGCATCGCTGACAAAGACCTTGCCGGTGCTGGGAAAAGCCTCCGCCGCACCGGCACCACTGACGCTCTTGCCCTTGACCTGGATATTGACCTTGCCGAAACGCGGCAGGCGCCCACCAAAGCCGGCGCCCACCCCCAGACCGCCGTAGCGATAGCTGACGTCCTTGCCCTGAGGCGAACGCAGGGTGATCGATCCACCACCGCCGGCCACTAGGGCGATGGTCAGGCCGCCACCGCTGGCGGTCTGGTACAGCCATTTACTTTCGTTGACCGGAATCGGAATGCTGAGGTTCATGGGGTCAAAGTCCTTTTGCTCTTTGTGTGGCTCGTCCGCGCTGGCTGATGACACCCACCAGGCCGGCCAGGGTAAATACCAAACCGATCAGGCCGAGCACACCCGGGGTGGCCCAGAGTGCTGCCGGGTCGTCGATGACCGCGCTGTTGGCCGGCCGCTCAGGCTGGTAGTACACCCGCACGGGCTGATCCTTCTGGTAGCCGAAGATAAAGCCGCCCTGGGGGTAGGAAATTTTCTCACCGCTGCCGGTGGTAAAGGCGATCTCGGGGTGCGAACCACCGGCGTTCAGGTCGCTGACGATACCGTCGGCGGTCTGGGCGCTGGCAATGAATTCGCGACGATCGAGGGTGAGATTGACAGCAATGGCCAACAGGCCAATGCCGATCAGAACAAACAGCAGACCCTGGAGGATCTTGCCGAGGCGTGACGGGGTGGAGTTAGCCATGGGCTGTCTCGATATTCGTCCGTGAAAGAGGGAGGCCACGATAGCAAGAAACCTACCCCCAGAAAAACCGCCGCAGCGGCGTTCAGGCGCCCAGGAGATCCGCTTGAGCGCCTTTTGCCAGCGCTTACAAACCGAATACCCGACGGGCATTGCCCTGGAGGAATTTGTCCGCAATGGCCGGCGGAAGTTCCAGCGCTCGCACCTGTTCCAGGCATTTTTTCAGCGACAGCTGGGGGAAGTTGCTGCCGAACAACACCTTGTCCTGGCCATAAGTGCGCATGAAGTGCAGCAACTGCGGGGGGTAATAGGCCGGCAGGTAGGCGGAGGTATCGATGTGGATGTTGTCGTGCTTCCAGGCCAGACCGATCATCTCGTCGGTCCAGGGGTGCCCGATATGCCCGCCAACGATCACCAGTTCGGGAAAGTCCAGGGCCACCTCGTCCAGGTACGGCACGGGCCGCCCGGTTTCCGAGGGCATCAGCGGCCCGGTATGACCAACCTGGGTACAGAAGGGAATGCCCAATTCGATGCACTTCACATACAGCGGGTAATACCAGCGATGATTGGGCGGCAGTTTCCATAACCAGGGCACGATGCGCAGAGCCTTGCAGCCCAGTTCCTTGACGGCCCGTTCCAACTCGGCCACCGCCGCCATCGGCCGGCTCAGGTCCACCGTGGCCACGCCGACGAAACGTTCGGGAAAGGCCCGGGTATAAGCCGCAATCTCATCGTTGCTGAACACCCAGCCCTCGGGCCGGCACCAGGCCGAAAGCATGAGTTTCTCCACTCCTGCCTGGTCCATCAGTTCCACCGTGTGTTCAATGCTCAGGGCCTGGTCCAGCAAATGCGCGGACCCGGACTTCTCGAACAACCGCGCCACTTCCGGCAACAGCGCCCGGGCACGGCCGTTGGCCGGCTGCGTCCAGGCATCGATGGCGCCCCGTTTCAAGGTCATTGGGCGGTCCCCCCTATGTATTCAAGATCGAAACCACAGGCTAGATCCGGACCTTGCCGCCAACAATGTCCGCAGCGCTCATCAGGCTTGACCCATGTGTTCAAGCCATGGATAAAGCTTTCCCCTTCCCGACACCCTCGCAAGGACGCTCCATGACCGATCAAACCACCCCCGAGCAATGGCCCCCTGCCGGCTGCCCGCCCCTGGCCTGGCCGGATCTGCCTGATCAAGCCGCGCGGCTGAGCTGGTACCTGGCGGTCATCGGTGCCTACGGTGCGCTGTGGGAAGGACACGTCAACGAGCCTGAATTAACCCCCGTCAGCGAGGAAGCGCTGGTAGCCCTGGAGCAGCGTCTGGGCTGTGCCTTGCCGCCTTCTCTGCGCGACTATCATCGGCAGCTGGGGGTCTTGTCCCTGGCGGAGATCCTTTGCAGCGTAGGCCCCGGCCATACCCCGATCCAGCCTCTGCTGGAGGCCTACCCTGGCATTGTCGATATCCCCGAGAGCGATCTGGACCTGGCACTGGCGCACCAGTTGGTTGCCTTTGGCGACTACCTGGGCAACGGCAACCTGTTCTGTTTCCACCGGGAAAGCGGCGCGGTCTACTACTTCGATCACGACACCGGCGTAGCGCTGACACGTTTCTTCGACTCCCCCGAGGAGTACCTGGATGCGCTGATGCTGCTGTGCCTGGCCGAGGTGTACGAGGACGACGACGGCGCCGAAGCGCTGATCAGCCAGCGTTACGGCGACGACTTGGTGCGCAAGTGGCGCTACTGAAGAACAAGGACCTCGGTCTCTACTAACGCCAATGCCGGCGCACAATCTGCGGTTCTCAACCCCGAACAAGGATGCTCCATGTTTCAGCGTGCCCTGATCTGCACACTCCTGACACTGCTTGCCTTACCCGCCAGCGCCGCTCCGGCCAAGGTCGAACGCCGATGCGGCTGGTTCGAGAACCCGACGCCGGCCAACGCCACCCTGACCGACCGCGACGGCGTCTGGGAAATTGCCAGCCAGGGCGGTTATCAGGCCGAGGGCGACTGGCCCACCTTCAACGATCAGCAATGGGTGCGGACCAACAATCATTACGGCTACGGCTGTGCTTGTGTCAGCGCCAACGCTGATCCACAGACTCATCGCCTCGACCACTTGCACAAGGCCAAGGCCCGCCCGCTGTCCGCCTGTCGCGACGATCCCAGCCTGTACGAACCCTTGCGCGAGGAAGCCGGAGTTCCGGTATTGCCCATGGATTCACCACGCTTCAAGGCCCAGGGCTTCAGCCTGCAATACCCCAAAGGCTGGAAGCTTGGCCAGGCGCAGAACTGCCTCACCCTGGACCACCCGAAAAAACGTCCCCAGGAGGAATACACCCTGCACCTGTGCCTGCAGCAGGGCAGCCTGGAACAGGCCGCCGAAGGTTTGTTTTTCTATCAGGAAAACGGCGTGTGGATGCGCAGCGCCGGAAGGGATGAACCCAGCCCGGTGCAAGAGATTTCAGGCCCCGGCTGGAAAGGCCTGCTGGCCTATCAGACCTGCGGCATCAGCGATGGGGACACCGGCTTTCACGCCTATGGCGGCACCTGCCTGATGGCGCTGATCGACAGCGGCCAGCGTCAGGTGGTGGCTGATAGCGTCGGGTTCTTTCAGGACTTCGCCACCCTGAGGGCGATTCTGTACTCGATCCGCTTCGCCCCGGCGCCAGCGGCGCCATAGAGCTCGCGCTAAGGCACCGCCCGATACAGGGCCTGCAGGTGACAAAGGCGCAAGCCGTAGTGCTCCAGGTTGCGCCGGCTTTGCGAGTTCACCAGGGCCGTGGCCGCGACACTCCGGGCGCCAAGAGCGGCGGCCTGTTGCACGCGATGGCCGATCAGGGCCCGATGATGGCCCTGCCCCCGGGCGGCCCGGGTGGTAAAGGCAGTGCCCAGGTAGGCCACGCCATTGTCAGCGATGAACAGCGCTGCGCCAGCCACTGCAACACCCCGGTCCCGCAGCAGGTACAAATGCCCGCGCCCATCGTTGAGCAAGCCGCTGAAAGCCGCCTGGTTGATCGGCCGCGCCGCCGCAGGGGTATTGAAGCCTTCGCTGTGCAGCGCGCAGAACCTTTCAAGGTTCAAGGCCGTCACCGGCTCGATATCCAGCGCCGAAGACGGCGGCGCCAGTTCGTCGATCGAAGCGAACAACTGCCCGTGGGTCCAACCCTTGAGGCGCTGCAATGGCTGCCCCTCCAGTTCCAGGGTGCCCGCCACCTTGGCTGACTCAGCGATCAAGGCGATCGCCGGGGCGCAGGCCGCGCAGGTCTGTAACAGCTCGGCGAGGCGGCAGGCCTGTTGCGCCCAGTCGCCATGCACCCGGTTCATCATCGGGCTGGGATTGCCAGCGACGACGAAGGCGCCACACCCCGGCTCGCCCAGCAGGCTGGCCCCATGGGGGTTGCCTGCCAAGTTCGCCAAGCCCTGAACCCGGGCCCGCAGGTACTGGGCCTCCGCATATTCAAGCGCCAGCGCCCGGCGGCGATCCATATCAGCGACCGCCCATCGGGGTTTCACTGACCCAGGGCACGCGCACTTGTTCGGCAATGCTGGCAGCCTGCTGCTGCAGGACCTCGAGTTTGGCGCGACGCCCAAACAACCCGCTGAAGTGCAGCAGCAGGCGCCCGGCAAAGCCCAGGGCATCGCCACGCTTGCGCGGGATCAGGTGCAGATGGGCATGGGGGATGTGCTGGTTGGTGGCCCGACCATCATTGACCAGCAGGTGGGTGCCTTCGACGCCGTAGCCGGCACGCCGCTGCGCGGCCAGCAATCCATCGAACACCTGATACAGATGCTGACGGACGAAGCCGGGCAATTGATCGAGCTTTTCCACGTGGGGCTGGGGAATCAGCAGGACATGACCCGCCCCCATGGGATGCACGTCCATGAAGGCCATGCAGTGTTCATCGCGGTAAACCACGGCCGCTGGCAGGGTGCCGGCGACAATCTGGCAGAAAATGCAGTTCATCCATGAATCCTCAAGTGACAAGGTGCGTCCTGGCGGGCTACGTCAATGTAACCCACCTTATCCCTTGAAGGCCTGTCCCTTGAAGACTCATTCTTGGAGAGCCCGTTCGCAGAACAGGCCTGCGGATCAGTCCAGAGCCAGATAGGCGCCGGCGTCGACTTCGATCATCACCGGCTGGCGGATATCCCTGAGGCTCTGCAGCAGTTGCTGCAACTGCGCCGGGGTGTCGGCGCGATGGTGCCCCACATGGAAGCTCTGGGCCATGGCCCGGAAGTCCGGAGTGAGGATGTCCACCCCCAGCGGCGCGATGTCCCGGGCCTGCATGTAGTCGCGGATCTCGCCGTAGCACTGGTTGTTCCACACCAGCAGGATCACCCCGATCTGCGCTTCCTTGGCGGCGATCAGTTCGCTGCTGGCGAACTGCAAGCCGCCGTCCCCCACCAGCGCCACCACCGGACGCTCGGGCCGTGCCAGCTTGGCGCCCATGGCTGCCGGCAGGCCGTAGCCCAGGGTGCCGTAACCGCTGCCGGCGTTGAACCAGCTGGCCGGGGCCGGTGCCTGGTAGCCGCAGGCGCCCTGGTACACCGGTTGGGTCGAGTCGCCCACCAGGATCGGGCTGCCCAGGGTGTCGCGCAGCAGGTCGAGCAAGCCTTGCAGGCCTTGTTGCTTGGGCGTCCAGCCGGTGCGTTCGGCCTGGTTGACCCGCTGCACGCTGTCCACGGCCCAACGACCGCGAGAGCTGGGTTGCAGCACTTTGCCAAGCAAGGCTTGCAAGCCTTCCAGGGCATCGCCCACCAGGCCGACATGGGCCCGCTGCACGCCCATGACCTGCATCGGGTCGATGTCCAGGCGGATCAACGAGCCTTTGAAACGCAGCGGGCCCAGGCCAAAGAAGTCGTAGTCGGTTTCCCCCAGTTCAGTGCCCACGGCCAGCACCACGTCGGCTTCGTCGATCAGCGCCCGGCCATGGGCCGATGACTGCACGCCGTCGAGCAACAGCGGGTGCGCGCAGGGCAACAGTCCCCGGGCGTTGGTGGTCAGGGCCACCGGCGCTTGCAGGCGTTCGGCCAACTGGCGCAACGTCTCGGCGCAACCCCGGGCGCCGCCGCCGGCCAGGATCAACGGCCGGTGAGCGCTGTTGAGCAAGGTCGCGGCCGCTTCGATCGAGGCTCCGGCCGGGGCCGGAGCACCGGGCAGGCTGCGGGGCATCAGGTTGAGGTCGTTGGCGGGCATGTCCAGCACATCCAGGGGAATCTCGATGTGCACCGGCCGTGGCCGCGCGCACTTGAACACGGCAAAGGCCCGGGCCAGGAGCTCCGGCAGTTCCGCAGGCGACTGCAGGGTATGACTGAAGGCGCAGACCCCGGCCACCATCGCCCGCTGGTCCGGCAGTTCATGCAGATGGCCATGGCCCAGGCGCAGGTGCTCGCGACGGTTGACCGTGGAGATCACCAGCATCGGCACCGAATCGGCGTAGGCCTGGCCCATGGCGGTGAGGATGTTGGTCATGCCGGGGCCGGTGATGATGAAGCACACCCCGGGCTTGCCGCTGGCCCGGGCATAACCGTCGGCCATGAACCCGGCGCCCTGTTCATGCCGCGGGCTGACATGGCGCAGGCGGCTGCCGTGCAGGCCGCGATACAGCTCGACGGTGTGCACGCCGGGAATCCCGAACACCGTGTCCACGCCATAACCTTCCAGCAAACGAACCAGCGACTGGGCACAGGTGGTCATCGACTACTCCTCTTGTTCTTATGCGTCCGGACGACACCCTGCGCCCGGCTGATGTCGAGGGACATTAGTCGCTGCACCCGAGGCGCAACAATCGAAAAAAATCGCGGCGATTGCTCAATAAAATTCACGCTTTGCCGTTGCGGCGCGGCTCCGGGTGCAAGCGGGTGATGCCCTGCAACTGGGATTTGACCCATTCGCTGAAGGCCAGCACCACCGGACGCTCGGCCTTGAGCAGATCGGCCACCAGGTAGTAACCGCGGTTGGATTCGATCTCGGTGCCGAAGGGCTGCACCAGTTGCCCCCGGGCCAGGGCCTCGCCGCTGATCAGGTTGTCGCCCATGGCGATGCCCTGGCCGGCGATGCAGGCCGATTGAACGAAGTGCGCGTCGGCGAAGATGATGCCCCGGCGTACATCGACATTCGGCGCCCCGGCCGCTGCCAGCCAGACCCGCCAATCGGAGTAGTCGATCATGTGCAGGAGCAAGGCGTGATCGAGCCCGTCGAGGGTTTTCAGGCCGCCCATGGCATTCACCAGGCTCGGGCTGCACACCGGGAAGTAACGCAGGGAGACGATCTTCTGCACATGCTGGTTGGGCCAGTCACCCATGCCGTAGGCGACGAACAGATCGACGCTGCTGTCGCTGGTGTCGCCCGGAGTGCGGGGTGACACCAACTGCAGTTCCACCTGGGGATACAGCGCCTGGAACTCGGCGATATGGGTGCACAGCCAGTAGGTGGCGAACCCTGGCGGGCTGCTGATGCACAGCCGGCCACTGACCTGCTGGCCATCGGAACGCTGCCCGGCCTCGAGGATATTGGCCAAAAGCAGGTGAATGTCCCGAGCGTAGCGCTCGCCCTGATAGGTGATGCGAATGCTGCGGCCCTGGCGCTCGGTCAGCGCAAACCCCAGGGTCTGCTCCAGGCTCTTGATCTGGTGGCTGATGGCACTGGGGGTCAGGTTCAGCTCATTGGCGGCTTCGGCGACACTGCCCAGGCGGGCCACCGCGTCCAGCGCGCGCAGGGCGGTCATGGAGGGATAACGCATACCGATCAGGCCTCGACTGCAAAAAAACGAGTGGCAGCACCATAGCTGCAAACGTGGTCCGGCAATAGTCTTGTCCGTCGCCGGAAAAACCGTCCATTGCTGAAAAAAATTACCGGGTCCGGCTAAAAAAGCTCGATTGACCCCAGGCCATCGATGGCTAATTCTCCAGCCCTACCCTGTGCCGGGTACTGCCCGGCCATCGCACAATAACAAGAGGGTCGACCCTTGCAATCGCAGCCCAACTCCGTCAATCCCGTGGTGGCGATCGATGATCTGCACAAGAGCTACGCCGATCACCACGTGCTCAAGGGCATCGCCCTGCGCGCCAATGAAGGTGAAGTGGTCTCGCTGATCGGCTCCAGCGGCTCGGGCAAAAGCACCCTGCTGCGCTGCATCAACCTGTTGGAAATTCCCTGCAGCGGCAGCTTGCGCATCAATGGCGAAGAGGTGCGCATCAAGACCGATCGCGCCGGCAACCCCCAGGTCGCCGACCCGGCCCAGGTGGCACGCCTGCGCACCCAACTGAGCATGGTGTTCCAGAGCTTCAACCTGTGGCCCCATCGCACCGTGCTGGAAAACGTTATCGAGGCGCCGGTGTATGTCCTCGGTGAAGATCGCAAGGATGCCATCGCCCACGCCGAGCACCTGCTGGAAAAAGTCGGCCTGGCCAACAAACGTGACACCTTCCCGTCCTTTCTGTCCGGTGGCCAGCAGCAGCGTGTGGCCATCGCCCGGGCCCTGGCCATGCGCCCCCAGGTGCTGTTGATGGACGAACCGACCTCGGCCCTGGACCCGGAACTGGTGGGCGAAGTGCTCAAGGTCATCCAGGGCATCGCCGAGGAAGGCCGCACCATGATCCTGGTGACCCACGAGATGGCCTTTGCCCGGGATGTGTCGAGCAAGGTGATGTTCCTCCACCAGGGGCTGGTGGAAGAGGAAGGCCCGCCGCAGCAAGTGTTCCTCAACCCGGTCAGCGAACGCTGCCGGCAATTCGTCATGGCTCAGGAAAACCGCGTCTGACGTCCCGCTTCAATCCTTGAAAACAACAACTTCGATAAAGGGTAAAGCCATGAAAAACCTGCTCAAGGTGCTTGCCACCGGTTGCCTGTTCAGTGCATTGGCCAGCCACGCCGTGGCCGCCGACAAGATCGTCTTCGGCATCGCCCTGGAACCCTACCCGCCGTTCTCGATGAAAAGCGGCAACGGCAACTGGAGCGGCTTCGAGCCGGAGCTGATCAAGGCCCTGTGCGAGCGCATGCAGGCCCAGTGCCCGCTCAAGGAAGTGGCCTGGGACGGGCTGATTCCGGCCCTGCAATCGAGCCAGATCGACGCCATCCTCAATTCCCTGAGCATCACCGAGGAGCGCGAGAAGGTCATCGATTTCTCCGCGCCCTACTACCAGACCCCGGCCATGTGGGTCGCCGACCAGAGCCTGGAGCTTGCGACCACTCCCGAAGGCCTCAAGGGCAAGCTGATCGGCGTGCAGGGTTCGACCTCCAACGCCACCTTCGCCAAGACCTACTACGGCAAGACCTCGACCCTGCGCTACTACACCACCCAGGACGACATGATCGCCGACCTGCAGAGCGGGCGCATCGACGTGATGCTGGCCGACGCCCTGACCATCGAGCCGATCCTCAAGACCGCGGCCGGTGCCGGCCTCGCGGACAAGGGCCTGGCGCCGAAAGACCCGCTGTTCGGTTCCGGTATCGGCGTCGGCCTGCGCAAGGGTGACAGCGCCCTGCAACAGCGGATCAACACCGCCCTGGCCTCGCTCAAGGCCGACGGCACCTACGACAAGATCCGCAGCCGCTACTTCAGCGTCGACATCTCTGCCAACTAAGCCGTCCGGCGCGCCCGTTTGCGCGGGCCGCCGGCGTTGACTGGATACGTCATGATTTCTCTGTCCGACCTTTCCCAACTGTTCGTCGCCGACGGCTGGCTCGGCGCCCTGGCCCAGGGCGCGCTGGTGTCCCTGCAGATTTCCGCCGGGGCCTTCGTCCTCGGCCTGGGCATCGGCCTGCTGGTGGCGATGATCAAGCTCAAGGGCCCGCGCTGGCTGGTGAAACTGGCCAACGTCTACACCACCCTGTACCGGGCCATGCCCGAGCTGCTGCTGATTCTGTTGCTGTACTACGCCGGCACTGACCTGTTGAACATGGCCATGGCCGCCATGGACCGTCCGAGTGTCACGGTCAACGGCTTTATCGCGGCGGTACTGGTGCTGGGGATTGTCCAGGGCGCCTATTCGGCGGAGATCATCCGCGGCGCGATCCAGGCCATTCCCCACGGCCAGATCGAAGCGGCGCGGGCCTACGGCATCGAGCGCTGGCTGCTGGTGCGGCGCATCCTGCTGCCGAGCATGCTGCCCTACGCCATGGCCGGGCTGTCGAACCTGTGGCTGGTACTGGTCAAGGACAGCGCGCTGATCAGCATCGTCGGTTACAGCGAACTGCTTTCAGTAGGCAAACAGGCGGCCGGTTCCACCAAGCACTACCTGGTGTTCTACCTCGCGGTCGCGGCTTTCTACTTCGTCATCACCCTGGTGTCCGGCAGCCTGTTCCGTGTGCTCGAACGTCGCACCAACCGCTGGCTGCCCCAGCACTAGGAGACTCGGATGGACTTTTCCTGGATCAACGGTTTTTCCACAGAGCTGCTGCGCGGCCTGGGCATCACCCTCAAGCTCCTGCTGCTGAGCGGAATCTGCGGCTTTGCCCTGGCGGTGGTGGTGGGCCTGGGCCGGGCGTCGCGCAACCCTCTGATTCGCGCACCGATGCAGTTCTATATCAGCGTGTTCCGCGGTACGCCGCTGCTGGTGCAGATCTACATCCTCTATTACGGGGTCGGCAGCCTGTTCGCCGCCTACCCGCCGATTCGCGGCAGCTTTCTCTGGCCCTACCTGCGTGAAGGCTTCTGGTACGTGGCCCTGGCCCTGACCCTGAGTGTCGGCGCCTATGTCGGTGAAGTGCTGCGCGGTGGCCTGCGCGCGGTGCCCCGGGGCGAACTGGAAGCCGCCCGCGCCTACGGCATGGGTTACTGGCTGACCCTGCGCCGGGTGTGGCTGCCCCGGGCCCTGGAGCTGGTGCGCCCGACCCTGGTGGGCGAATGCGTGCTGTTGCTCAAGGCCACTGCGCTGGCGTCCACCGTGGCGGTCACTGATTTGCTCGGCGCCGCCAACCTGGTGCGCGCCCAAACCCTGAAGGTCTACGAGCCGCTGCTGGCGGTGGCACTGATCTACATCATCCTGGCCTTCGCCATTGAGCATCTGTGCGCACGCCTGGGCAACCCCGAACGAAACCGGGCCCCCCAGCGTCAGGCCTGAACCCATTGATTGCACGGGCAACCAAGCCCGTGAGGAGAACAACATGCGTTACTCACCTTTCGTTCAGCGCATCAGCGGCGAATCCGTCAGCGCCTGGGATATTCACTACGCAGCCATCGAGGCCCGGGGCCGTGGCGAGGATGTGATCGTCCTCAGCGTCGGTGATCCGGACTTCGCCACCGATGCGCGCATCAGCGCCGCCGCCAGCGCTGCCCTGGAGCAAGGTGACACCCACTACACCCATGTCCTCGGCCGCCCGGCCCTGCGCGAGGCGATTGCCGCCAAGCAGCGGCGCCTGCTGGGCATCGATGTCAGTGCCGATAACGTGGCCCTGGTGGCCGGTGCACAGAACGGTCTGTTCGCCACCTGCCTGTGCCTGTTCGGCAGTGGCGACGAAGTGCTGGTGCCCGAGCCCATGTACCTGACCTACGAGGCCTGCGTGCATGCCTCCGGGGCGCAGATCGCCTGCGTCCAGCAGCCGGCGGCCAACGGCTTCCGCCTGACCGCCGCCGCGCTGGAAGCGGCGCTGACCGACAAGACCCGGGGCATCGCCCTGGCCACGCCGTGCAACCCCACCGGCAACGTCTACAGCCGCGAGGAGCTGGAAGCCGTGGCCGAGGTGGCGCGCAAGCATGACCTGTGGGTGATCTCCGACGAGGTCTACGGGCAACTGACCTATGACCGCGAACACCTGAGCATCGCCTCAATGCCAGGCATGGCCGAACGCACGGTGATCCTCAACAGCCTGTCGAAAACCCATGCCATGACCGGCTGGCGCGTGGGCTGGGTGATCGCCCCGCCGGCCTTGGTCGGGCACCTGGACAACCTGCTGCTGTGCATGCTCTACGGCCTGCCCGGGTTTATCCAGGAAGCCGCGCTCAAGGCCCTGGAGCTGGATGAAGAAGTGATCGGCAGCGCTCGCGAGGTCTATCGCCGGCGCCGCGATCTGGTGGTGGCCGGCCTCAAGCCGGTGCAACTGCTCGATTGCCGCGAGCCCGAGGCCGGGATGTTCATGCTGGTGGACGTGCGTCGTACCGGGCTGTCGAGCATGGATTTCGCCTGGCAGCTGTTCCGCGCCACCGGGGTCTCGGTGCTCGACGCCCAGGCCTTCGGCGCCAGTGCCGAGGGCTTCGTGCGGATCTCCTTCACCGTCGCCGACGACGTGCTCAAGGACGCCTGCCAGCGCATCGCCGGCTTTGTCGAAACCCTGGGCGCACAACGCTGAATGCATGACCCGGGCCGCCCCGCGGCCCTCGTACCTCTGACAAGAACAATGCTGCGCCTTACTTTTTTGCCCACCTTTGAAGGGCCCCCCTGCTTGAGAGGTTGACCCCGTGACCGCTTCCGACCAATTCAACTCCACCCATAGCGCCGTCGATCAATACGCCGAACTGGTGCTGCACAACGGCCGGATGTACACCCTCGATCCGGCCCAGCCCTGGGCCGATGCCGTAGCGATCCGCCAGGGCAAGCTGATCGCGGTGGGCAGCCTCGCCTCCCTGGCTTCGCTGATCGGGCCCAACACCCGTCAACACGATCTGGATGGGGCCTTCTGCATGCCCGGCCTGCACGACATGCACACCCACCCGGACCTGGCCCTGGCGCCGCGCTACGCCGACGATCTGGACGTGGGCATCGAAGACCCGACTCCCGAGCAACTGGCCGCGGCGATCCACGCCTATGCCGACAGTCACCCAGGCGATGGCTGGATCTACGGCCAGTACTGGGTGCGCTACACCTTCCGCGAAGCCGGCCTGATCCCGGGCCGCGAGTGGCTCGACAGCGTCATGCCGGACCGTCCGGTGGCCCTGCTGGACCGCATGTGGGGCACCATGATGGTCAACTCCAAAGCCCTGGAACTGGCCGGTATCGACCGCCACACCAGCGACCCGCGCAACGGCTACCTGGAGCGCGATGAACTGACCGGCGAACCCAATGGCCTGCTGATCGACGGCGCCTACGCCCTGATCCACGCCGCCATGCCGCCGACTCCGGTGTCGGTACTGCGCCGCGCCTACCGTGATGGCGTGCACTTCCAGACCTCTCGCGGGGTCACCGCCACCAAGTACGTGCACGTCTGCGAGAACCGCCTGCAGGCCCTCAAGGAACTGGACGATGCCGGTGAGCTGACCCTGCGGGTGGAGGCGGCCATCAGCTGGCAGGACGATATCTTCCCGGTGCGTCGGCGCTGGGAGCTGCTCAGCGGCGAGCGGCATTTCTATCGCAGCGCCCGCCTGAATGCCAACGCGGTGAAGTTCCATTTCGACGGCACCGTGGAGCCCAAGTCGTCCTACCTGCTGACCCCCTGGCCGGAAGAGTCGAGCTGGCGCGGCAAGCTCAACCTGACCCCGGAACACATCACCGACATGGTGGTGGACATGGACAAGCGCGGCCTGCGGGTGATCGCCCACTGCACCGGCGACGGCGCCTCCGACGTGTTCCTCGACGCCGTGGCCGAAGCCCGGCGGCGCAACGGCAACAGCGGCATCCGTCACCAATGTGCCCACAGCACCCTGCTGCACCCGGGCAACCTCAAGCGCTTCCAGAGCCTGGACGTGATTGCCGAGTTCTCCCCGGCGGCCTGGTACCCGACGCCATTCGCCAGCGGTGCGCGTTCCGGCTACGGCCAGGAGCGCCTCAAGCGCATCTATGACTTCAAGGGCGTGCTGGCGGCCGGCGGCATCGCGGTGTTCGGCACCGACTGGCCGGTGGCGTCCATCGACCCGTGGCTGGCCCTG
Organism: Pseudomonas sp. B21-059; assembly: GCF_026016285.1. Lineage (NCBI taxonomy): Bacteria > Pseudomonadati > Pseudomonadota > Gammaproteobacteria > Pseudomonadales > Pseudomonadaceae > Pseudomonas > Pseudomonas sp. B21-059. The sequence goes on from NZ_CP087201.1 coordinate 5,513,744, forward strand.
GAAACCATGGTCACCCGGCAGAACCCGTGGAACCAGGAACCCGACACCTTCGGCGACCCCATCAGCCTGGAGCAGGCCCTGCAAGTGGCGACCCTCAACGGCGCCCACGCCATGGGCCTGGAACACCTGACCGGCAGCCTGGAGGCTGGCAAGTCGGCGGACCTGATCGTCCTCGACCGCAACCTGTTCGCCCAGGACGCGCGCAACTACATCCACCACACCCAGGTGCAACTGACCTTCGTCGAAGGGCAACTGGTCTACGACCGCCAGGGCATCTTCAGCGACACGCCGTTGCAGGCAGTGTGGGAAGGCCTGCCGCCGGTGATCGAGGGCAAGGAATAATGAACAGCACCCCGAGCATTCCGGTCACCGTGGTTGCAGGCTTTCTCGGCGCCGGCAAGACCACCCTGCTCAACCGCATGGTGCAGCGCGCCGACAGCGGCCGGCTGGCGGTGATCGTCAATGATTTCGGCGAGCTGAACATCGATGCGGCGATCATCGCCGAGGTCACCGACGCGGTGTACAGCCTGCAGAACGGCTGCATCTGCTGCACCGTGCAAGAGGACCTGCTGGCGCAACTGGTGAGCCTGTCCAAGCTGCGCCCGGCCCTGGAGCGAATCGTCATCGAGTGCAGCGGCGTCTCCGACCCGCAGCGTATCGTGCAGACCATCGGCTACCCGCAATTGCGCAACCGCCTGCACCTGGACGCGGTGATCACCCTGGTGGACGCCAGCGGCTACCAGGACCTGGAAGGGGAAATGGCCCGGCTGTCCCGGGCCCAGGTGGCCTGCGCCGACTGGGTGCTGCTGAACAAGGCCGACCTGGTGAGCGCCGAGCAGTTGCAGAGCATTCGCGCCAGCCTCGGCCACCGCGCCCCGGTGTTCGATACGGTGCAAGCCGAGCTGCCGGCGGAGTTGCTGCTGACGCCGCCGGTGCGTTCCACCGAAGTGCTGTTCAAGGCCCTGCCCCAGGCCCACGACGAATTGTTCGAAAGCTGGGTGTGGAAAAGCTCGCGACCGCTGCAGCCCAAGGCTTTGCGCGACTGGCTGGCGCGCCTGCCCGCCGACCTGCTGCGCCTCAAGGGCCTGGTGCGCCTGGAAGGCAATGAACAACCCTACTGGTTGCAGCATGTGGGCAACCGCAGTCAGTTCACCCTGGCCACAGGGCAGCCCACCGAGCATGCCGCGCAGTTGGTGTTCATCGCCCGCCGGGGCAGCGATCTGCGTCAGGAACTGGAGGCTGGGGTCAGCGATACACAAGTGCTTTGAACGACAGGGAATCTGTGGCGAGGCGGCCGGTCTGATGAGGCGCGGCTGCCGGGCCGTCGCTTGGTCCGTGACATTAGGGGCCGGGTCCAATAGATTAGGCGCCCCCGAAAATGCCCCCCGGGCCTTTCGCGCCTCAAACCTGTTAAACCAAGTAGTGGATGTTCAATGCCTGATTCCAACACCGAAGAATCCGTGATCGCCCTGTCCAACAAGGCCGAATACGAAAACGCCATTCATCTTTCCCAGCACGTGTCCCAGGCCAAGACCATCAGCGAGATGGTGCTCGACGCCTTCCACAGCTCGAAAGAAAGTGACCAGATTCGCGAACTGCGTGCTGCGATTCGCCAGGCCCACGACCGCTTTGACGACGACACCGCCTATGAACTCATGGGCCAGCTCAAGCAGCTCAAAGACGCCGAGGCCGCCGACCTGGCCGCCCTGGAAGACCTGAGCAAGAAATTCCCCATCAGCCGGATTCTCTCCAGCTACAAGGACGACCCGGACTTCCAGGAACTGGTCTACGGCCTGGCCCTGAAAGTGCTGAACCAGACGCACCAGGCCATCAGCAACCCCAGCGGTGGCAAGAGCAAGGCGCGGCCGAAGAAGGAAATGGAAGTGTTCGCCATCAGCAAGGACGGCATCAGCGTCACCCTGCCGATGCGCCCGCGCTCCAAGGCCAACGTCGACCGTGAAGCCTTCGAATTCCTCGGTTTCAGCTTTGTCGGCGAAGGCGATGAGGCAGAGCTGGAAAGCGAAATGTTCCTCGACAAGAACGGCAACGAGCAGCAAGCGACCCGCAAGAACATCGTCACCGCGATCCAGCAACAGACCGCATTCGAAGGCTACAGCGCGCAGCAACAGCTGTAACCCGGCCCTGTAGGAGCGAGCTTGCTCGCGAAGGCATCAGCCCGCCCCGAGCAGCCAAAAAAAAGCCCCGTACTTGCGTGTGAAGTCGGGGCTTTTTGTTTTCAGCGATCCCCGTACTCACGGATCGGGTACATCGCGCACAACGCTTCGGTCTGTTGCCGGAACTGCTCCTGCAATACGGGCTCCAGGGTGTATTTCTGCTCGCCGTGGGGCTGCACCTGATCGAGTATCCGGCACACCAGGTCGACGATCTGGCAACACCCTTGGGCGTCCACGTAGCGCTGGGCGATGGAGCCGGTGCCGATACACAAGCCATTGGCGGCAAATGATGATCGGTTTTCCCTCGGACCGCGTTTTTTGCTGACGATGATTCCACACTTCTCCAGCGCCGATTCGGCGATGGAGCCGCTGATGCCGCCACGCAAGCGCAGCAGGATCGTGTGATTTTCCGTCCCTCCTCCCACAACCTCGTAGTCCCGCGCCATGAACGCGCAGGCCATTTCATCCGCCGTGGCGCGAATCCGCCCCATGTAGGCATCAAACGGCGGGGACATCGCATAGCCCAGCGCGGCCGCCTTGGCGGCAATCACGTTGACCGCAGGCGCGCCTTGCATGCCGGGGGAAACCGCTTGTTCGAGAACCCGGCGAAAACTCGACCTCAGGCCAGGCACTTTGGTGTCTGCATCACGACCGGAAAGAATCAGACCTCCACGCGGGCCGGCGAGCTGCTTGTGGGTGCAGGTGATTGTGACGTGCGCGGCATCGATCGGGCTCGGATGGCGCCCTGTGGCCACCAGCCCGGCGATATGGGAAATATCGGCAAGCACGATGGCCCCGGCCTCATCGGCAATGGCGCGAAAGCGCTGAAAGTCCACGACCCGAGAATGGGCCGTCGCCCCGCAAATGATGATCCGCGGACGATGGGCCATCGCCAGTTGGCGCACTTCTGCGTAATCGATATCCCCCTGGGATGTGGTGCCGTAGCGAATAGCCTTGTAGTTGGCCTCCGTGAAGGCTTCCACTCGGCCATGTGCAAGGTGCCCACCCTGTTCGAGGGCCATGCCCAGGATCGTATCCCCCGGCTCGGCCAGCGCCGTCAGCACCTGGTAAATGGCATTCGAGGCCGAGTGTGATTGCACGCAGGCGTATTGGGCAGAGAACAGCTCCCGAGCGCGTCGGATCGCCAGAGCCTCAACCCGATCGACGTTCTCACACCCACTATAATGACGCCGGCCGGGAGCGCCCTCGACTGTGACGTTGACCAGCGCAGAGGCTGATGCCGCCAAGCTCCGGGGGCCGGCCGCGCAGGAAGATGAAACCAAAGACAGTGTGCGGTGTTGGCGCGTGACTTCCGCGTCCAGGATGCTTGCCAGCTCCGTGTCTTCAGCGCGCAGATCGGCCAAGCCACGTCGCAGCAGGTCGGCCTGGGTCCTGAGTGGTTCAGTGTCAGCTGCCATTGTTCTGTGTCCCTTCCTTGTATGTTGCGCGCCACGAACGACAGCACGCTTCCTGGATATCACGTTCGTTTGCCTGCATCGGGCTTATCCAAGCCTCGACGTCAGACTCTATAAGGCGCAACAAAATTAATCAAAGAATTAAACATTTTCCAAATTAAATGCTGCTTTTCTGCCCAGATAAAAACATCAGCCCTGTACTGTTGCTCAATACCCAGCAACGAGGAGCCAGGCCACGGTTTTTTGGGGCTTTATTCCCCGGACTGACGCATGTAACACTTACCCACCGCGGCGCCCTTACGAATCGTGATTTCTCCCACGATTTGATCGCCCCACATACCAACAGCAGAGCAACCCAGGACGGATGCACGCTGACTAAAGGAGTAGTAGCGAATTGGTAAATATCAAAAACTAACCTGCCCACTTTCGCTGCAGTAGCCCAGCGCTTGGCATAACACATGCCGAGAGCCATATACGGCATAACTTCTATAAACGTCTCGATGCCTGACGACTATAAGGAAATGGTGAGCATTTGATGCACAGAAGAGAAAGAACAGAGTATTTGAAGAGCAATATCAAATACTTGATAAAAAGTCGCGGCGAAACGCAATTATCTTTGTGCAACGCTAGTGGCCTGACCAGAACGACCATATACAACATACTGGAAGGCAAGGTTACTAATGTACAGCAATCCACCATTCGAAAGATTTCCGACTTCTTCGGTGTTTCCTACGAAGAAATAGAAACCATCGACTTTGAAGAAAAGGAGATCATCGAAAGCAGCATCTCACCTCAAGGCAACATGAATCCCGCCGCTGTGCCAATCATCAAGGAAAGTCTGCTGATCGCCAATCTCGATAGACGCATCGGCGAACTAGCCACGCTTTATCCGCTGACCTATTATTTCGGCACATCTCACAACTTGATAGCGGTACTGCTTGAGAATGAAATACGTGACATGAATGAACCTGGCGACCTTTTGATCGTGCAAAAAGGGTCATCGACAGACGACAAGGAAAAACTCGTTTACGACAGGCTGACAAAGAAACTGTTCATCGTAAACACTCCGTACTCCAGCTCAGATGATATGTGCATCGTGGGAGACATCATCGAGGAGCGATTCAATGACAGCATTTGAAAGTGAAATCGAGAACAGCAAATATAAATTACTAGGCTTTGAAAACAACAAGAATCTAGCTGTGATTATGATTATCGCCACAGGCAAAGTCATCAGAATAAAGCTGAACGAAGTATTGAACAGTGAAATAATGGACAATCTGAACAAAATGGAAATCAGAAACCTGTATAAAAAATTCTATTCCCAAGGAGGAGCACTTACTGCCTACGACCTGAATGACCGCCACGAAAACTCATGGATGATTTATATCATCCTGAACCTACTACTCTTTACATTCTATATTTTCACCAGTATTGCTGCGACAAAGCCAATTTATCTGGAGTCGCTCAATATCATCATCACTCCCGGCACCTTTCTTTATCCCCTGACATTTTTGATCGTTGACCTGCTAAACGAAAACTTCGGACTCAGACTTGCAAGAAAAGCCATTTTCTTTGCTTTTGCAAGCAACGCAATGATCATCATCCTTCTTTATGCTTCGACTTTTCTCCCTGGACTGCCCGACTGGAAACTCGACAAACCTTATAACGACGTCATCATTCAGGTGACTTCCGTATTGATTGCTTCCTCCGTTTCTTTCCTTGTTTCTGAAAACGTAAACTCATACTTACTATGCAAGATAAAGGAACTGACAAACTCTAGATTCCTCTTCCTGCGTATATTCCTGAGCACCTTGTTTGCAGTAATCATCGACAGCTTCCTGTTCTGCTTCATTGCTTTTTATGGAGCAATGCAGAACAACGATATTCTGAGCATGATTTATGTCCAGATCGCGATCAAAGTATGCTTTGCTTTTTTCAACATTCTACCTGCCTATGGTGCGCGATCACTATTCAAGAGATACGTCACAGATAACCAGGTAGGAAAATAGACATACAATAGGCGAAAGCCATTGAATTCAATACTCACCTGTTTCAAAGACAGGTGCAGTATTGAATAGCAATGGCGAGTCAGCACTTATAAATTATTTCAGAGCCATTTTGCTTTTCAAGCTATTCATCACTTCAGCTTTATTCTCCAAGTAACTGCTCAAGCCTCTTGCACGAAGGTTGCAAGCATCACAATTAGCACAGCCACTTCCGATGACACCGTTATAGCAAGTCAGTGTTTGCTCGCGAATCAGATCCAAACAGTTGTGGTAGTCCGCCAGCGCCCAAGTCTCTGCCTTGTTTAGCCACATCAACGGGGTTTCAAGAAGCAGCCGGTACTCCATTCCTAATTCAAGGGCCTTATTCAAGGCTTTCACGAACTCGTCCCGACAATCGGGATAACCGGAAAAGTCTGTCTCACACACCCCGGTAATGACAGTCTCAGCCTTTACTTGATAGGCATATATAGAAGCCAACGTTAAAAATAGAATGTTTCTTCCTGGCACAAAAGTGCTCGGCAAGCTTTCACCGGAACTGTTTACCGTCGGAACGGGAATATTGTCCCGAGTGAGGCTACTGATCGCCAGCTCATTCAACAACGAAGCGTCCAGTACCTTGTGGACTGTCGCTCCTAATTGTTTGGACAGTCTCTGTGCCGTTTCGATTTCCGCGTGATGACGCTGACCATAGTCAAACGTAATACAGTGCACTTCGTCATAAGCCGGCAGTGCATGGATCAAACAGGTTGTTGAATCCTGCCCGCCACTAAAAACGACAACGGCTATTTTTTTCATCATTCTGCTTCCTGCAAAGGTTGAGTCATTTATATGGTTTGAACAGCCCAATGGCGGGCTCTGGATAAACAACCCCGCCCGTCTCTCGAAGGCGGGGTTTTCTCTGCTCGGACGATCAATCAAGCCGAGGTCGTGCTACCCGCCATGCGCCGCAGGACATGCCCCTGGCCTTTGACGCAATGCAGGATCACCGCCGCTACATGGCCCACGATCAGTACCAGCAAGGTCCAGCCCAGCAGGCTGTGGAAGCTGTTGCCCAGGTCGGTCATCCACTGGATCTTCGGCCCTTCGAAACCGCTCATCACCGGCAGCCCGAAGGCGGAAAACGCTCGCCCGGAACCGTATTGGCGCAGCAGGCCGAGAAACGGGATGGCGAACATGCCGGCATACAGCAGCCCATGCCCCAGACGCGCGGCCAGGTTCAGGCTCGGCGGCCGACGATGGCGGTTCAGCAGGCTCCAGAGCAGCCGCACCAGCAACAGCCCCATCAATAGCAGCCCGACTTGCTTGTGGGTCGGCCAGAGGAACTTGTCCAATGCCGAATCCTCCAGCAGGTAATGGGCGGCGGTCGAGCAATAGATCCAGGCAAAGGCCAGCGCCATGGCCCAGTGCAACCCACGACTGACCGCGCCGTAGCGCGCCTTGGAGTCGTTCATTTCAATACGGCTTTGCATGACATCCACTCAGGCTTAATCAACGAACCGGCAATTTTACCCAGCCCGGGGATCGTACTGGGCCGAAAAACTTTAAATGATGTAACGACGCGGCCAAAAAAAACCCCGCGCTTCTCTCGAAGGCGGGGCTTTTCTGTGGCCTGGACAGCTTAGTGTGCGTAGGTCAGCAACAGCTCGGTCGGGGCCTTGAAATCCACCGACATCATCACGCTCAGCGCGGTGATGGTGAAGATCGAGAACACGAACAGCTTGCGCGCCCACACGGTGTCATCCACCGCCTTGTAGCCGGTCCAGGCCATGTACAGCCAGTACATGCCCATCGCCGCCGCTACCGCCAGGTAGCTCATGCCGGCGTAACCGCTGAAGGTCAGCATCAGGGTCGCCACCAGGAACGCCAGGATGTAGAGCAGGATGTGCTTCTTGGCCACGCGAATCCCACGTTTTACCGGCAGCACCGGAATCGATGCGGCCAGGTAATCGTTGAAGCGGAAGATCGCGATGGCGTAGGAATGCGGCATCTGCCACAGGCTGAACATCACCAGCAGGGTCAGCGCGGCCATGTCGAAGCTGTTGCTCACGGCCACATAGCCGATCACCGGCGGCATGGCCCCGGACAGACTGCCCACCAGCGTGCCGTGAACCGACTTGCGCTTGAGGTACAGGCTGTAGAGACCGACGTAGATGACAAAGCCGATTACCGCGAACAACGCGGCCAACGGATTGGCCACGTAGTACAGCAGGGCGACGCCAGCGACCCCGAGGAGGGAGGCATAGACCAGGGCCGCTTCCAGGGAAATCAGGCCCTGGACCAGCACCCGGTTCTTGGTGCGCTCCATCTTCAGGTCGATGTCACGGTCGATGCAGTTGTTGAACACGCAACCGGACGCTACCACCAGCGAGGTGCCGATCATGGCGGCCAGGAAAATGGCCAGATCGACATGCCCTTTCGAGGCCAGGAAAAACCCGCCTGCCACAGAAAGCACGTTACCGAAAATGATCCCCGGTTTGGTGATTTGGATAAAGTGCTTGAGCGACATCGGGTTTACCTCACTTGGCCATCATGACGGTGTGGATGCTGAACATGATCCACAACGACAGACCAACCAGCAGAACAATGACCAGCGCCGCGAAGATAAACGCGATGACGTTGTTACGCTGCGCCGCGGAACGGTCCAGATGGAGGAAGTACACCAGGTGAACGATCACCTGGATGACCGCGAACGCCAGGACGATCCACAGGGTCACGTCTTTAGGCAGCGACGGGTACATCACCAGGCCGAACGGGATCAGTGTCAGGATGACCGACAGGATGAAGCCGATGGCGTAGGACTTGACGCTGCCGTGACCGGCTTCGTCGTGGGAGTGTGTGTTGGCCATTTACATAGTCCCCATCAGGTAAACAACGGTGAATACGCAGATCCACACCACGTCCAGGAAGTGCCAGAACAGGCTCAGGCAGCTCAGACGGGTCTTGTTGGTCGCCGTCAGGCCGTTTTTCTGCACCTGATACATCATGATCGCCATCCAGATCAGACCGCTGGTCACGTGCAGACCGTGGGTGCCGACCAGGGTGAAGAACCCGGACAGGAAGCCGGAACGGCTAGGGCCGTAGCCTTCGGAGATCAGCAGGTGGAACTCGTTGATCTCCATGCCGATGAAGCCCAGGCCGAACAGGAAGGTCATGGCCAGCCAGCCCAGTACCTGCTTCTTGTTGCCCCGGAAGAACGCCAGCATGGCGAAGCCGTAGGTGATCGAACTGAACAGCAGCAGAGCGGTTTCGCCCAGTACGTAAGGCAGTTCGAAGATGTCGTGGCCCGACGGGCCACCCGCTACGTTGTTAACCAGTACCGCGTATACCGCGAAGATCGACGCAAACAGAATGCAGTCGGTCATCAGGTAGAGCCAGAAACCGAATACGGTCATCTCGCCCGAGTCGTGGTGATGGTCATCGTGCCCATGGTCATCGACATGGGCGTGTCCAGCATTGGTCACTAAGTTCGACATGGATTAAGCCTGTTCCAACGAGGTTTCAACACGGGTAGCCGGGATCTTGTTCTCCGATACCAGACGCTTGTGCTGCTCGGCTTCGATGCGTTCGATCGTCTCGACCGGCACCATGTAGCCTTGATCATCACGGGCAGCGTGGATCGCGAAATAGATCACGGTGCCGGCCAGGCTTGCGATGGCCAGCCACCAGATGTGCCAGATCATGGCGAAACCGAACACGGTCAGCAGGGCCCCCATGACCACACCGGTAGCGGTGTTGTTGGGCATGTGGATCGGCTGGTAGCGGCTTGGCTTCGCGTAGGCGGTACCGTCTTCCTTGGCTTCGGTGAACGGGTCGATGCCGTCGGCTTTGGGCAGTACCGCGAAGTTGTAGAACGGCGGTGGCGACGAGGTCGACCATTCCAGGGTGTGGGCGTTCCATGGGTCGCCGGACACACACATGTTCTGCTTGCGGTCACGCACGCTGACGTACAGCTGGATCAGCTGGCAGGCGATACCCACAGCGATCATCAGTGCACCCACCATGGCCACGTACAGGTATGGCACCCACTCAGGGTTGGTGGTGGCGTTCAGACGACGGGTCATGCCCATGAAGCCCAGTGCATAGAGCGGCATGAATGCGACGAAGAAGCCCGAGATCCAGAACCAGAAGGCAGCCTTGCCCCAACCTTCATGCAGCTTGAAGCCGAAGGCTTTCGGGAAGTAGAAGCTGAAGCCGGCGATGTAGCCGAATACCGCGCCGCCGATGATCACGTTGTGGAAGTGAGCGATCACGAACAGGCTGTTGTGCAGGACGAAGTCCGCACCCGGGATGGCCAGCAGTACGCCGGTCATGCCGCCGATGGCGAAGGTCACCATGAAGCCCAGGGTCCACAGAACCTGGCTGGTGATGCGCAGACGGCCGTGGTAGATGGTGAACAGCCAGTTGAATAGCTTCACCCCCGTCGGGATCGAGATCAGCATGGTGGCCAGGCCGAAGAAGGCGTTGACGCTGGCCCCCGAACCCATGGTGAAGAAGTGGTGCAGCCAGACCATGAAGCCCAGGATCGAGATCGCGCCGGAGGCGTAGATCATCGAGTGGTGGCCGAACAGGCGCTTGCCCGAGAAGGTCGAGATGACTTCGGAGAAGATACCGAACGCTGGCAAGATCAGGATGTACACCTCGGGGTGACCCCAGGCCCAGAACAGGTTCACGTACATCATTGGATTGCCACCAAGTTCATTGGTGAAAATGTGGAAATCCATGTAACGGTCAAGCGTCAGCAGTGCCAGGGTAGCGGTGAGGATCGGGAACGAAGCCACGATCAGCACGTTGGCCCAGGTGCAGGTCCAGGTGAAGATCGGCATGTCCATCATCTTCATGCCCGGGGTACGCATTTTCAGCACGGTGGCCAGGAAGTTGACCCCCGTCAGCGTTGTCCCCAGCCCTGATAGCTGTAGCGCCCAGATGTAGTAGTCGACACCCACGCCCGGACTGTATTGCAGGCCCGACAGCGGCGGATAGGCAACCCAGCCGGTCTTGGCGAATTCGCCAACGCCCAGGGACAGGTTGATCAGCACCACGCCCGATACCAGCAGCCAGAAGCTCAGGGAGTTGAGGAACGGATAGGCCACGTCACGCGCGCCGATCTGCAGCGGCACGACCAGGTTCATCAGGCCGGTGAAGAATGGCATCGCCATGAAGATGATCATGATCACACCGTGGGCGGTGAAGATCTGGTCATAGTGTTCAGGTGGCAGGTAGCCAGGCGAACCCTCGGTGGCCATGGCCAGCTGGGTACGCATCATGATGGCGTCGGCGAAGCCACGCAGCAGCATGACCATGGCGACGATGATGTACATCACACCGATTTTCTTGTGGTCGACGGACGTCAGCCACTCGGTCCACAGGTAGGTCCACTTCTTGAAGTAGGTGATTGCCGCGAACAGCGCCACGCCGCCGAGCGCGATCATGGCAATGGTCACCATGACAATCGGCTCGTGGAACGGAATCGCTTCCAGACTTAATTTACCAAACATCGTTTACTCCTCTGCCCCGGCAGCTGAATGCGAACTCACGTCCATCCCTTCGGTTGCAGCCACTTCCTTTTCTTTCTTCTCGTGCTTGAGCGGCTGGCCCGGTTTCATGCCTTCATACTTGTCGATGATGGTCTGGAACAGGTTCGGCGCGTACGCGGAGTAGAGTTCTACAGGATTGTTCTGGCTCGCCTTGGAAAGGGCTTCGTATTCAGCGGTGTCCAGCTGTTTAGGTGCCTTCTTGACTTCGTTTACCCAGGCGTCGAAATCTTCCTGACTGGTTGCGATCGCTTTGAATTTCATGCCGGTAAAACCCGCGCCGCTGTAGTTGGCGGAGATACCTTCAAGTTCGGTGTTCTGGTTGGCAATCAGGTGCAGCTTGGTGGTCATGCCCGCCATCGCGTAGATCTGGCCGCCCAGGCCCGGGATGAAGAACGAGTTCATCACGGTGTCGGAGGTCACGCGGAAGTTCACCGGGGTATGGGCCGGGAACACGATCTTGTTGACGGTGGCGATGCCTTGCTCGGGGTAGATGAACAGCCACTTCCAGTCCATGGCGACCACTTCGATGGTCACCGGCTTGACGTCGGACTCCAGCGGACGGTACGGGTCCAGGGCGTGGGTCGACTTGTAGGTGACATAACCCAGGGCAATGATGATCAGCACCGGAACCAGCCATACGGCGATTTCGATCTTGGTGGAGTGGGACCACTTCGGCGCGTAGGTCGCGTCCGTGTTCGAGGCGCGGTATTTCCAGGCGAAGGCGAAGGTCATGATGATGACCGGCACAACCACCAGCAGCATCAGGATGGTTGCCGTGATGATCAGGTTTCGTTCATCCAGACCGACCTGACCCTTAGGATCGAGCAAGGTCCATTTGCAGCCTCCCAGCATCAACATGCCGAGCAGCGGCAATAAGCCTAGTAATCTGGGGTACCTGTTTTTACTCATCTCACGACCTCTAAAGCAGCTTGCGCAATGCAGTTGGGTTTTGATCGCCAACACTTCACCCTGCCAAGGGTTGGCATTTTTCTTCAATGGAATAAGGGCCTGCCCGTTGCGTTAAACGCTCAACGACACATCCCGGGCTAGCAGTGGTTCTTATTCGATCTCGTGGTCAAAGGCCTTGTTACAGACCAATTCCATTTGGTGCGGAAGTTTGGAAGGCGCCGACACCCGCAGTCGCATGGAGCGCTCAATCCGCCCCTCGACCGTCCTCGTGTGCTCAGGGATGAGCAGCGTCGGAAATTCAGTGCGGGCGATTGTAGATATGTCGCGTTTTATAAACCATGTCTTATCCCGAAATAATTTTTATCGCTGGGCGCAACAATCGCTCACGATTGTTGCAAAGGATCGCAATCATAACGATTTTCATTATCAACAAAAACCCCCAAAAAGGACTTGAAAAAGCCCCGCCGCCGGACCTCTACCCACCCCTGAAAGCCGCCTTTCATATGGCTTCACCCCTTGTAAAACGGGGTCTGTGAAGAATTGTATAGATAGCAGGCTATGGGTTTTCCCCAACAACGCGGCTTACATAAACTGACAGACTTGTATGGAACCAGTTGCCCGGAATGCAGTCTGTTGGCAGCCCCCGACCGCCCGCCTGCGGCCGCGACAGTGTGACAACATGTCGCACTTTTGCCGCACCCTCACTTGCCGCAAATCACGGACTTTTCAACTGCTGGATGAAGGACATGAAAAAGCCCCGGCCCCTGTTGAGGGACCGGGGCTTTTCCGGGTGAATCAGTAGGTTTTCTTGCGATTGCGCACCACGCCCAGGGGCACCAGGATCACCGTCAGCACGAACGCCAACAGTGCCCACTGGGCCAGGGACAGCCCAAGGATCGGCGGATACGGCGTGGAGCAGAAGCCGTCTACCTGAAAGCCCAGGGGAAAGATCGTCGCCAAAGGCAGGCTGTCGACAATCGGCTGCAGCACGTCAATGCCACAGCTCACTGCTGGATAGAACTGGGTGTACACATGGTGCCCGGCCACTCCCGCGCCGGCGATGGCACTGATCACCACCAGCGTCTCCATGATGGTGATGCCACGCCGCGAACTCAGGGCCGCGCCAATGAAGGCGAACAGTGCAATCAGCAGCAAGGCGTAGCGCTGCAAGATGCACAGAGGGCAAGGCGCCTCGCCCAATACCACCTGCATGTACAGGGCACCGCCGATCAACGCCAGGCAGATAACCCCCAGCAGCACCAGGAAGCGCCGTTCACGTCCCAAACGCAGTCTGTCGTCACTCATCCCTTTTCCTTTTTTCTGTTGTCTGTCCAACCGGGCCACCTGTGCTGCTCACGGCAGCCCACGGTTGAATTGCGAAGTTGATCTGATTGCCATCGGGTGCCCGGAAGTCTACACGCTGATCATGACCTTTGAATGCATTGCATCGCAGGCAATACCCAAGGTTTACGGGCCTGGGGGACGCACAATGAAAGGGCCGGCATGGCAGCGCCATCCCAGCATCGTGGGGAATTAACGACAGGCAGGTTAAGCAAGGATTAACAAGCCAGCCCCATTGCAGGGCTGGCTTGTGCAGGAGTCGCGAGGGTTATTCCAGGGCCGCCGCCGGGCCGAAGAACTCGTAGCGACTTTGTTGCTCGGGAATGCCCAGGGCCTTGAGATGGCGCTTGATGGCCGCCATGAAGCCCTTGGGCCCGAGGAAATAGGCATCCAGATCACGCTGCTCCGGCAACCAGTCGGCCAACTGCTCCCGGGTCAGCAGCCCCAGTTTGTCTGCTGCTGGGCTGATGCCGTCGTCTTCGGCGTAGCAGTAGAAACGCTTGAGCTGTGGATAACGTTGCGCCAATTCGTCGACCCAGTGGCGAAACGCATGCACCTGGCCATTGCGTGCACAGTGGATGAAATGCACCGGGCGCTCGGTCGCCAACGCGGCCTCCAGCATCGGCAGGGTCGGGGTGATACCAACCCCGCCACTGATCAGCACCAGGGGCTTGTCGCTGGCCTCCAGGGTGAACTCACCCGCCGGCGGAAACAGCATGATGCGCGCGCCCACTGGGCACTGGTCATGCAGGTAGTTGGACGCCACGCCTCCGGCCTCGCGCTTGACGCTGATGCGGTACTGGCCCTGGCTGGTAAGCGCCGACAGGGAATAATTGCGCCGTACTTCCTCGCCCTCGATGAAGAGCTGCAAGCCAATGTACTGCCCAGGCTCGGCGGCGAGGATCGGCCCCCGGTCCAATGGCTCGAAATAGAAGGAGGTGATTTCCGCGCTCTCCTGGACCTTATCCACCAATGTGAATTCCCGCGCGCCCCGCCAGCCGCCGGGTGCCTGGGCCTTCTCGTCGTAGATGGCCGCCTCGGCGCCAATCAGGATATCCGCCAACTGGTTGTAGGCCGCGCCCCAGGCATTGATCACGTCGGGAGTGGCGATCTCGCTGCCCAGCACCTCGGAAATGGCCCGCAACAGGCAGGCGCCAACTATGGGGTAATGCTCCGGCAGGATCTGCAGGGCCACATGCTTGTTGATGATCTTGGCCACCAGGTCCCCCAGTTGGTCCAACTGGTCGATATGCCGGGCATACATCAGTACGCCATTGGCCAGGGCCCGGGGCTGATCACCGCTGGCCTGGTGGGCCTGGTTGAACAGCGGACGCACCTGGGGGTACTCGGACAGCATCATCCGGTAGAAATGGGTAATCAGGGCTTCGCCACCGCTTTCCAGCAGGGGCACAGTGGATTTGATGATGGCGCGATCTTGAACGCTTAGCATAGGGACAACTCCTGGACTTTTTGACTGCTTGCAGGTTGCCCTTAACTAATCAGTTTCCATGCCAGAATTTAAATCTTTATAAATCAATAACTTAAAATATAAATAGTCATAAAGACACGCCGACCTTTATAGTCATTAAGACAACGCGGAGTCCTTATGACTGCAAAATCCCTACTCACGACCCTACTGCCACTGGTGACCGACCTGTCTCGGGAACTGCCTGAGGGCGAACGATATCGCCGCCTGCTGGAGGCCCTGCGAGCCCTGCTGCCCTGCGATGCCGCCGCGCTGCTGCGCCTGGATGGCGAATGGCTGGTGCCGCTGGCGGTCAACGGCCTGAGTACCGATACCCTGGGCCGGCGCTTCAAGGTCAGCGAGCACCCGCGCTTTGCCGCCCTGCTCAGCAGCCCGGGACCGACCCGTTTTGCCAGCGACAGTGAACTGCCCGATCCCTATGACGGCCTGGTGGAAGGTCTCGACGACCACCTGGAAGTCCATGACTGCATGGGCTGTCCGCTGTTCGTCGATGAACGCCCCTGGGGCCTGCTGACCCTCGACGCCCTCGACCCGCAGCGCTTCGAGCCTATCGAGCTGGACGCCCTGCAAGCCTTCGCCAGCCTGGCTGCCGCCACGGTCAGCGCTGCCGAGCGCATCGAGCGCCTGGCACTGCGCGCCGAAAACGAGCATCAACGGGCCGAAGTCTTCCGCCAGGCCAGCGGGCAGAACCGCGAGATGATCGGCCAGAGCAAGGCCCACAAACGCTTGCTGGAAGAGATCAATCTGGTTGGCGGCAGCGACCTGACCGTGCTGATCACCGGGGAAACCGGCGTTGGCAAGGAGTTGGTGGCCCAAGCCATTCACGCGGCCTCGCCCCGGGCGGAGCAACCGATCATCAGCCTCAACTGCGCGGCCTTGCCCGAAACCCTGGTGGAGAGCGAGCTGTTCGGCCATGTGCGCGGCGCCTTTACCGGGGCCACCCAGGATCGCCGGGGGAAATTCGAGCTGGCCAATGGCGGCACCCTGTTTCTCGATGAAGTCGGTGAACTGTCGCTGACGGTACAAGCCAAGCTGCTGCGGGTGCTGCAAAGCGGCCAATTGCAACGCCTGGGCTCGGACAAGGAACATCAGGTGGACGTACGCCTGATCGCCGCCACCAACCGCGATCTGGCAGAAGAGGTGCGCAACGGTCGTTATCGCGCCGACTTCTACCATCGCCTCAGCGTGTATCCACTGCGGGTGCCGGCCCTGCGGGACCGGGGCCGGGACGTGCTACTGCTCAGCGGCTACTTCCTGGAACAGAACCGCTCGCGCATGGGCCTGGGCAGCCTGCGCCTGAGCGCCGATGCGCAACAGGCGCTGCTTGCCTACAACTGGCCGGGCAACGTCCGCGAACTGGAGCACTTGATCGGCCGCAGCGCCCTCAAGGCCTTGGGCAACTGCCGTGAACGGCCGAAGATCCTCAGCCTGGATGCAACGGACCTGGACCTGCCGCGGGTCAGCGAAAAGGCGCCTGCCGTGCCCGAGCAAGCCCTTGAAAGCGCGCCTCTGGCCCTCACCAACGGCGATCTGCGCCAGGCTACCGAACACTATCAACGCCAACTGATCAACGCCTGCCTTGAACGGCACCAGCACAACTGGGCCAGTGCCGCCCGTGAGCTAGGCTTGGACAGGGCCAACCTCAGCCGCCTGGCCAAGCGCCTGGGCCTGCGGTAGAGGCCAAGGGCCTGCTCGCTGGAGCGGGCGTGCCAGCAAAGGGCACGGCGTAAATCCAGGGACCCGCGCAGCGGCCGACGGAAAGCAGCCTCGCCGCTAAAGCCCGTCCTGAATACGTCGATAACCCGTTATCAAGGGTTGTCCGTGGGTCGAGCCACAAGCCAATTTTTTCCAGAGAAGGTTTTTATGTCCTCCAACAAAGCCCGCGCAGACTCGCTTTCGCTTCTGCTGTTTACCTTGCGCAGCGGCAAGCTGATGGCAATCAACCTGCTTAAAGTCAGTGAAATCATTCCCTGCCCGCCGCTGACCAAGCTGCCGGAATCCCACCCCCATGTGAAAGGCATCGCCACCTTGCGCGGCAACTCGCTGTCGGTGATCGACCTCAGCCGGGCCATCGGCGAGCGCCCCCTGGCCGACCCGGACAGCGGTTGCCTGATCGTCACCGACGTCAGCCGTTCCAAACAGGGCCTGCACGTGCAGGCGGTGAGCAAGATCGTCCACTGCCTGACCACCGATATCCGCCCACCGCCCTTTGGTTCCGGCGGTATCAAGTCCTACATCACCGGCGTGACCCAGGTGGACGGCACGCTGGTGCAAGTGCTGGATATCGAGAAAGTGATCCACGGCATCGCCCCGGCGCAGATCGAGATGGCGCCCACCGAACTGAGCATGGAAGACGCCGATGCCCTGGGCAATGCGCGCATCCTGGTGGTGGACGACAGCCAGGTAGCGCTGCAGCAATCGGTGCACACCCTGCGCAACCTCGGCCTGCAATGTCACACCGCCCGCAGCGCCAAGGAGGCCATCGAATGCCTGCTGGAACTGCAAGGCACGGCCAACGAGATCAACCTGATCGTTTCGGACATCGAGATGTCGGAAATGGATGGCTACGCCCTGACCCGGACCCTGCGGGAAACCCCGGACTTCGCCCATCTGTATGTGTTGCTGCACACCTCGCTGGACAGTGCCATGAACAGTGAAAAAGCCCGCCTGGCCGGAGCCAATGCGGTACTCACCAAATTCTCCTCGCCGGAACTGACCCGCTGCCTGATCGACGCTGCCAAGACCATCGCCAGCCAGGCAGCCTGAGCCATGAGCGAGGTCCACTGCCTGCTGCTGCGTCGTGACCTCAGTGTCCCCCAGGCCACGCCACAGTGGCCGGCGGGCATCACCCTGCAGCACTACAGCCCGGAACTGGCCGAAGCCGTGCATCAACTGCTGCACCTGGGCTACCAGGACGGCGGTGGCCAGGTGCCACCCCTGGAAAACTGGCGCCGGGCCTTCGAAACCGATGCCGAGTACGACCCTCAACTGTGCCTGGTGGTGCGGGATGCGCAGGGCGTAGTGGCGGTGGCCCAGTGCTGGACCAGCGCCTATATCAAGGATCTGGTGGTGCACCCTCGGGCCCGTGGTCAAGGACTGGGCCGCGCCCTGCTGCTACAAGCCTTCATGATGTTCGCCGAACGCCGGGAAGGCTTTGTCGATCTCAGGGTGCTGGAGGACAACCTGCGGGCGCGGCGCTTGTATGAAAGCACCGGCATGCATATCGTGCGTCGCGAAGTCCTGCCCTAGGCGACAGCCATCAAGACCCGACAGCTGGCGTGCAACTTGCTTCGACACGGCTCCTGGCCGCGTCAATAACAGCATTTATGGCGCTATCCCTGTCGACCCAGAACGGTTTACTCGCTCCATGAATACTCAGTTTTCCTGCGTTGGTTGCGGCAAGTGCTGCAACGATCACCATGTGCCCCTGACCCTCACCGAAGCCCGGGCCTGGGCCGCCGACGGCGGTCAGGTGATCGTCCTGGTGGAGGCCTTCCTCGGCAATGGCCTGGGGCTGCCGGCGCAACAGCGCGAGCACGCCGAGCGCCGTTCCTGCCGGGTCAGCAGTGGCAGTACCGAGGCCTACGTGGCAATCACCTTTGCCGCCTACAACGTCGGCCCCTGCCGGAATCTTGACGAAGACCAGCTCTGCCGCATCTATGAGCGTCGCCCCCTGGTGTGCCGTATCTACCCCATGGAGATCAATCCCCATATCCCCCTCAACCCGCAGGCCAAGGAGTGCCCGCCGGAATCCTGGGAACAGGGACCGCAACTGATTCTGGGGGGAGCACTGGTGGATAGGGAACTGGCCGAGCTGATCAGCCGCTCACGCCAGGCCGACCGCGACGATATCCACACCAAAGAAGCCATTTGCGCCCTGCTGGGCATTCGCACCACAGCCCTCAAGGGCGACGGCTTCACCGCCTACTTGCCCGACATGAATGCCCTGGCCAAGGCCATCGATCAAGTTCAGGCAGCGCCCCCCGTGGCATCCAGCCAGCCCTGGCGCTTTCACCTGTCCGGAAACGACATCGCCGGCCAGGTCAAGGCTGCCGGCGCCCAGGTGGTCAGCGAAGCGGCCCTGGACTACGCCTTCATCTCGCTGCGCGCCGCCTGACCCCGCAGGATCAGGCTGGCCGGCGAACCGGCCTATCCGCGCTTATGCCAGAACTCCTGGGCCAGTTGCCGCAAGTCCCCCGCCAGCCCGGCCACGTCGCCTGAATTGACATGACTGAGCTGGCCGGCACTGACCGTCACTTCACAGGCATTGCGAATACCGATGATGTTGCGGTTGATGTCCTCGCTCACCGCGCTCTGCTCCTCCACCGCCGCGGCAATCTGCAGGCTCATTTCGGTGATCTGATTGACCCGCTGGCTGATGCCGTCCAGGGCCACTGCGGCGCGCTGGGCCTGGTCGACGCTGCTTTCCACATGCGCACTGCTGTGCTGCATGGCCTCCACGGCATGGCGCGCCGCATTTTGCAGGGTGCTGATCATGCGCTGGATTTCGTTGGTGGAATCCTGGGTCCGCTGGGCCAGCCCACGGACCTCATCGGCCACCACGGCAAAGCCGCGCCCCTGCTCCCCGGCCCGCGCCGCCTCGATGGCAGCGTTCAGGGCCAGCAGGTTGGTTTGCTCGGCGATGCTGCGGATCACCTCCAGCACCCCGGAAATATCCGTGCTGTGGCCCTCCAGCTGATGGATGACCTCGGTGGCCCGCTCCAGCTCGCTGGCCAGGCGTAGCACCGCGCTGCGGCTTTCGCCCACCAGCTGATGGCCTTCACGGGTTTCGCTTTCCGCCTGATCCGCCGCCACCGATGCCTGCTGGGCATGGGTGGCGACCTCGGCCACGCTGGCGGCCATCTGGTGAATGGCGGCCGCCACCTGATCGGTTTCCGCCTGCTGCTCCAGGGTGCTGTTGTGGCTGCTGTGCAGGTGTTCCACCAGCTCTGCGGCGTGCCCGGCCAGGCGCTGGGACGCATCGCCGATCCGCCCCACCACCGCCCCCGCTTGGGCCTCGAGCATCTGCAAGGCGAACTCGATACGCCCGAACTCGTCGGCACGACCGGTGTAGATGCCCTGGCTCAGTGGGTTGTCGCCGATCTGCCGGGCACGCTCGGCGAGGCGATCCAGCGGGCGCATTTGCAGACCGACCGCCACCAGACTCAGGCACCAGCCCATGGCCATCACCGTGCCCTGGAGCATCCAGGACTCGGGCAGCAGCCAGGCTGAAACCCCGAAACTGCCGATAAAACCGGCGCTGATAGCGGCCCACAGGCGCAAGCGCAGGCTGACGACAGGCAGCATGCTCCAACCTGAACGCCCGCCCTCCCTGAGCCGGGCATAAGCCCGCTCCGCGGCGTCGATCTGTTGCGGACTGGGCTTGGTGCGCACCGATTGGTACTCCACCGCCTGACCGTCGCGGGTCACCGGCGTGACGTAGGCGCTGA
This sequence comes from Pseudomonas sp. B21-059, assembly GCF_026016285.1. NCBI lineage: Bacteria > Pseudomonadati > Pseudomonadota > Gammaproteobacteria > Pseudomonadales > Pseudomonadaceae > Pseudomonas > Pseudomonas sp. B21-059. The sequence continues at coordinate 5,534,059 of NZ_CP087201.1, forward strand.
CCCAGTAGTGGTCGCCGTTCTTGCAGCGGTTCTTGACCATGCCCATCCACGAGCGGCCGCTCTTGAGGGTGCGCCACATATGGCCGAAGGCCGCGGAGGGCATGTCCGGGTGACGCAGCAGGTTGTGCGGCGAACCCAGCAGTTCCTCGCGGGTGTAGCCGCTGATCTCGATGAAGTCAGGATTGGCGTAGGTGATCGCGCTGGTCAGATCGGTGGTCGAAAGGATGTTCGCATCAGGGGCAAAGTCCACGTTTCGCCCAGTAACCGGCAGGTTGATCTTCATGGGAAGCGCGCTCGTAATTGTTAGGAGGAGTCGGCAGGGCTGCTGACTCTAAGCGCACTGATGCCACAAATACTGATCCAGCTCAGGTTTAAAGCAATTAGCCATCATTGCGATTAAAAAGCGCAAATCGAGGCAATATCTTCGATTGTCGGCGATATCAACGTTTGCCCATGGAGCGCCGGGTACCGGGAGGCGCTGCGCCGGGGGTCTTGGTGTGGCCATTGCTGGCGCCGTTCTTGTACCAGGGCTGCTGAACGTTTTTGGCCGCGGCGAATTCGGACGGTTTGAAGGGAAACTTGAACGCCGGTATCTCAGCCTTGCCCTCGGTTTCAGGGGTGGCCGGCTCGGCCGCAGGATCAACGCTCAGGGCGTCATCCGCAGCAGGTTGTGCAGGGGAAGTCATGGAAGCTCCAGGAGAGAAAGAAAAGCCGGGCCGAGGGACGGGCCACAGGGGCCGGCAGTATACCTGTGTGCCTGCGATCTTTGACCTGCATCGCAAGGGCTGGCAGGTACTTTTCTGACAGGGCTGACAGCTGGCCGTCACCCTGCTGACCGGGTTAGCGGACTATAACTGTGCACAGATCATGGCCATCCTTCCGACATCACTGCCCGGCGCCCTCCCCCCATGCCCATTGCCAAGAAAACCGTCGTGACCGCAACGCTTCTCCTGGCCATCGCCGCCGCTGCGATCTGGTTCTTCAACAAACCCACAAGCCCCAGGCTGGCCGCGCCCACGGCGATACCAGTGCGGGTGGTACAGGTGGTCCAGCAGGACGTAGCGCGCTACACCAGCGGCATAGGCTCGGTGCAGTCGCTGCACAGTGTGACCATCCGTCCCCAGGTGGACGGCATCCTCACCCGATTGCGGGTCAAGGAAGGGCAGTGGGTGAAAGCAGGTGACCTGCTGGCCACTCTCGATGACCGTTCGATCCGCGCCAACCTGGATCAGGCCCGGGCCCAGCTGGCACAGAATCAGGCCCAGTTGCAGGTGGCGCAGATCAATCTCAAGCGCTACAAGCTGCTGTCGGTGGATGACGGCGTCTCGAAGCAGACGTACGACCAGCAAGTGGCCCTGGTCAATCAGCTCAATGCCACGGCCCAGGGCAACCAGGCCGCCATTGACGCCACCCAGGTACAACTCTCCTACACCCAGATCCGCTCTCCCGTCACTGGCCGGGTGGGTATTCGTACCGTGGATGAAGGCAATTTCCTACGCGTGACCGACACCCAGGGGCTGTTTTCGGTGACCCAGATCGACCCCATCGCCGTGGAGTTTTCCCTGCCCCAGCAAATGCTGCCGACCTTGCAGCAGTTGATCCGCGCCCCGAAGCCGGCGGCGGTCCAAGCCTACCTGGGCGCCGACAGCAACAGCCCCGATGCCCTGCTGGGCAACGGGCACCTGACGCTGATCGACAACCAGATCAATGCCGGTACCGGCACCATTCGCGTCAAGGCCGAGTTCGACAACGCTCAGCAAAAGCTCTGGCCCGGACAATTGGTGACGGTGAAAATCCAGACGGCGCTGGATCAGGCCGCGCTCACCGTACCGCCTAACGTGGTCCAGCGCGGCCTGGATCAGCACTTCGTGTTCAGGGTCAAAGACCAGCACGTGGAAAGCGTGCCGGTGCAGGTGCTGTATCAGGACAGCGAGCTGAACATCATCTCCGGCGTCCAGGCCGGGGACGTGCTGGTCAGTGACGGCCAGTCGCGGCTCAAACCCGGCTCCCAGGTCCAGGTACTGAGCGACCCGCCGCCCCTGGTGCAGGCCTCGGAGCCCAAGCCATGAAGGGCCGTGGCTCGATGTCCGCCTGGTGCATCGACCATCCGGTCGCCACCGTGTTGCTGACGTTCGCGCTGGTGCTGCTGGGGCTGATCGCCTTTGCGCGCCTGCCGGTGGCGCCGCTGCCAGAGGCCGAGTTTCCCACCATCCAGGTTTCCGCCACCCTGCCCGGGGCCAGCCCGGACACCATGGCCTCATCGGTAGCCACGCCGCTTGAGGTGCAGTTCAGCGCCATCCCCGGCGTGACCCAGATGACCTCCAGCAGCGCCCTGGGCTCCTCCCTGCTGACCCTGCAATTCACCTTGAACAAGAGCATCGACACCGCCGCTCAGGAAGTACAGGCGGCCATCAACACCGCCGCCGGCAAACTGCCCAAGGACATGCCCACCCTGCCCACCTGGAGGAAGGTCAACCCCGCCGACAGCCCGGTGCTGATCCTCAGCATCAGCTCGACGCAGATGCCCGGCACCGAGCTCAGCGACTACGCGGAAACCCTGCTGGCCCGGCAGATCAGCCAGATCGACGGTGTTGGCCAGATCAACATCACCGGCCAGCAGCGCCCGGCGATCCGGGTCCAGGCTTCAGCAGACAAGCTGGCGGCCATCGGCCTGACCCTGGCCGACATCCGCCTGGCGATCCAGCAAACCAGCCTCAACCTGGCCAAGGGCGCGCTGTATGGCGAATCGAGCATCTCCACCCTGTCCACCAACGACCAGCTGTTCCATCCCGAGGAATACGGCCAGTTGATCGTTTCCTACAAGGACGGCGCACCAGTGCACCTGCAGGACGTGGCGCGAGTGGTCAACGGCTCGGAGAACGCCTACGTCCAGGCCTGGTCCGGCGATCAGCCTGGGGTCAATCTGGTGATCTCGCGCCAACCGGGGGCCAATATCGTCGACACCGTGGACCGCATCCAGGCTGCGCTGCCGGGCCTTGAGGCCATGCTGCCGGCGTCGGTGCAGGTCAAGGTGCTGGTGGATCGCACCCAGACCATCCGCGCCTCGCTGCATGAAGTGGAGATCACGCTGCTGATCGCCGTGCTGCTGGTGGTGGCGGTGATGGCGCTGTTCCTGCGCCAGTGGTCGGCGACCCTGATCGTCTCCGCAGTGCTGGGGGTATCGCTGACCGCCAGTTTCGCCCTCATGTACGTGATGGGCTTCAGCCTGAACAACCTGACCCTGGTGGCCATCGTCATCGCCGTGGGCTTTGTGGTGGACGATGCCATCGTGGTGGTGGAAAACATCCACCGTCACCTGGAGGCCGGCGACGGCATGCGCGAGGCGGCGATCAAGGGCGCCGCAGAGATCGGCTTTACCGTGGTCTCCATCAGCTTTTCCCTGGTGGCGGCGTTCATTCCCCTGCTGTTCATGGGCGGCGTGGTCGGCCGGCTGTTCAAGGAGTTCGCCCTGACCGCCACCTCCACCATCATGATTTCGGTGGTGGTCTCGCTGACCCTGGCCCCGACCCTGGCCGCCCTGTTCATGCATGCCCCGGTGCACCCGACCCATGCCCAGCCGGGTTTCGGCGAGCGCCTGCTGGCCTTCTACGAACGCGGCCTGCGCAAGGCCCTGGCCCATCAGCAACTGATGCTGGGGATTTTCGGCCTGACCTTGAGCATGGCCATCGCCGGTTACATTCTGATTCCCAAGGGCTTCTTCCCGGTGCAGGACACCGGCTTCGTGCTGGGTACTACCGAGGCGGCGGCGGACATCTCCTACCCGGACATGGTGAAAAAACATCAGGCCCTGGCGGAAATCGTCGCTGCCGACCCAGCAGTGCAAGCCTTCTCCCATTCGGTGGGCGTCTCCGGCAGCAACCAGACCATCGCCAATGGCCGCTTCTGGATCTCGCTGAAAAAACGTGCCGACCGGGATGTCTCCGCCAGCGCCTTTATCGACCGCATCCGCCCACAACTGATGCAGGTGCCGGGCATCGTCCTCTACTTGCGGGCCGGCCAGGACATCAACCTCAGTTCCGGCCCCAGCCGCGCCCAGTATCAATACGTGCTCAAAAGCAACGACGGCCCGACCCTGAGTACCTGGACCCAACGCCTGACTGAAAAACTGCGCGGCAACCCGGCGTTCCGCGATGTTTCCAACGACCTGCAACTGGGCGGCAGCATTACCCACATCAACATCGATCGCACCGCCGCCGCGCGCTTCGGCCTCACAGCCAGCGATGTCGACGAAGCGCTGTACGACGCCTTCGGCCAGCGTCAGATCAACGAGTTCCAGACCGAGATCAACCAGTACAACGTGATCCTCGAACTCGACACTCAGCAACGGGGCAAGGCCGAGAGCCTGAACTACTTCTACCTGCGCTCGCCGCTGACCGGGGAAATGGTCCCGCTGTCGGCCCTGGCCCGCTTCGACGCGCCCAGCATCGGCCCGCTGTCGATCGCCCACGACGGCATGTTTCCGGCGGCCAATCTGTCGTTCAACCTGGCCCCCGGCGTGGCCCTGGGGGATGCGGTGATCCTGCTTGACCAGGCCAAGAGCGAGATCGGTATGCCGGCGGCCATCAGCGGCAACTTCCAGGGCGCGGCCCAGGCCTTCCAAAGCTCCTTGGCCAGCCAGCCGTACCTGATCCTCGCCGCGCTGGTGGCCGTGTACATCATTCTCGGGGTGCTGTACGAAAGCTTCGTGCATCCGCTGACCATCATTTCCACCCTGCCTTCAGCGGGCCTCGGCGCCTTGTTGATGCTCTGGCTCTGCGGCCAGGACTTTTCCATCATGGCGCTGATCGGCCTGGTGCTGCTGATCGGCATCGTCAAGAAAAACGGCATCCTGATGATCGACTTCGCCCTGGAGGCCCAGCGCAACCGTGGCCTGGCTCCTGAAGAAGCGATCTACCAGGCCTGTATCACCCGCTTCCGGCCGATCATCATGACCACCCTCGCCGCCTTGCTCGGCGCCCTGCCGCTGATGCTCGGCTATGGCACCGGTGCCGAACTGCGCCAGCCCCTGGGTATCGCCGTGGTCGGCGGTTTGCTGGTGAGCCAGGCCCTGACGCTGTTCACCACGCCGGTCATATACTTGTGGCTCGAGCGGCTGTTCCACCGGCCCCAGCCGGCCCTTTCGCCGGCCACCAACACCTGAGGCGGGTCATGCGCGTTCTGATTATCGAAGACGAAGAAAAAACTGCGGACTACCTGCATCGCGGACTGACCGAACAGGGCTATACCGTCGACCTGGCCCGGGATGGCGTCGAGGGTCTGCACCTGGCTCTGGAAAGTGACTATGCGGTGATCGTGCTGGATGTGATGCTCCCCGGCCTGGACGGCTTTGGCGTGCTGCGAGCCCTGCGGGCGCGCAAGCAGACTCCGGTGATCATGCTCACCGCCCGGGAGCGCGTGGAGGACCGGATTCGCGGCCTGCGCGATGGCGCCGACGACTACCTGGGCAAGCCCTTTTCCTTCCTTGAACTGGTGGCCCGCCTGCAGGCCCTGACCCGCCGCAGCGGTGGTCACGAACCGGTGCAGATCAGCATCGCCGACCTGTGGATCGATCTCATCAGCCGCAAGGCCAGCCGCGCCGGCACGCGCCTGGACCTGACCGCCAAGGAGTTTTCCCTGCTCAGCGTGCTGGCCCGGCGCCAGGGCGAGATCCTGTCCAAGACCTCGATTGCCGAGATGGTCTGGGACATTAACTTCGACAGCGACGCCAACGTCGTCGAAGTGGCAATCAAGCGCCTGCGGGCCAAACTCGACGGCCCTTTCGAACACAAGCTGCTGCACACCATCCGCGGCATGGGTTATGTGCTGGAGAGCCGCAGTGCCGAGTAACTCCATTGCCCTGCGCCTGAGCGGGCTGTTCACCCTGGTGGCACTGCTGATCTTCCTGCTGATTGGTGGCGCCCTCTATCAACAGGTGGACAAAGGCCTGGGCCTGCTGCCGGAAGCCGAGCTGGACGCGCGTTACAGCGTGCTGGAGTCGGCCTTGAACCGTTACGGCACGCCTGAACACTGGGCCAAGATCAACGCCAAGCTCAAGCTGCTCAGCGAGGAGGACAAGCGCATCCGTTTCTGGGCAGTGAGCGGCGATCCCGCTTATGAGTACGGCAACCCGGACCCACAGATCCGCGCATTCGCCCAAGGTCCTCTGGGCATGCGCGACCTGATCCTGAGCGCTCATCCCTATCCACTGAAGGTACTGGTCAGCCAATTGCCGGCCAAGGAACAGCGCCCGGCCCTGCGCTTCCTGATTGCCATCGACACCGATACCTTCCACCAGACCCAGCAGCAGTTGCTGATAGCCCTGATCGGCCTGGCCATCGTCGGTGTACTGCTGGCCTCGGCCCTGGGTTACTGGGTGGCGCGGATCGGCCTCAAGCCGCTGATCAAGCTGTCCCAGGAGGCCCAGCGCCTGGCACCGCCGCGGCTCTCCGGGCGCCTGCAGCTCTCGCCCCTGGCGCCGGAGCTGAGCCAGTTCGTCAGCTCCTTCAACTCCACCCTGGAACGGGTCGAACAGGCCTATTCGCGCCTGGAGTCGTTCAACGCCGACGTCGCCCATGAACTGCGCTCGCCCCTGACCAACCTGATCGGCCAGACCCAGGTGGCCCTGACCCGGGGCCGCTCGGCGGAGCATTACTTCGAGGTACTGCAATCCAATCTTGAAGAACTGGAACGGCTTCGCTCCATCGTCAACGACATGCTGTTCCTGGCCAGTGCCGACCAGGGCAACAAGGCCACCAAGCTCACCAGCACCTCCCTGGCGACGGAAGTGGCTGCCACTCTGGACTACCTGGACTTCATCCTCGAAGACGCCCAGGTCAGGGTCGAGGTCCAGGGCGATGCCCAGGTACGGATCGAGATTGCCCATCTGCGCCGGGCCCTGATCAATCTGCTGAACAATGCCGTGCAGCACACGGCGGTGGGGGAAGTGATCCAGGTGCGGATTGAAGTGCAGGAGCAGCAAGTGACGATCGCCGTCAGCAACCCGGGGCAAGGCATCGCCAGCGAACACCTGCCGCGTTTGTTCGAGCGTTTCTACCGGGTCGATGCCTCGCGCAGCAACAGCGGCGCCAACCACGGCCTGGGGCTGGCCATCGTCAAGGCCATCGCCCTGATGCATGGCGGCGACGTCTTTGTGCGCAGCGATCGGGGGATCAACACCTTCGGCCTTTATCTGCCTCTGTGACTCGGGATTCTCGGATTCTGCAGACGCCGACTGGCCGACGCACGCCTCAACCTATCCGGCGCGGACTATGGGGCACTTTCGCTGGCAACCCGGCACCTGCTGGCCAGTCTCTACTGTTGTGTTTTTGGTAACAGTCCTTATCCTGTTCGGCTCTTTTTCCAGCAGCCCCATGGTTATATTTTTGTCGCACCGAATTGAACTTGCTCTGCAAGAAGGTCTTCAGAAATGTCCAACAGTATGGGTTTGGCCAGCGTCTTTGTTTTGTCTTCCCTGTTCGTGGTGCCAATGGCCATGGCCGAAGAATCCCAGGGATTCGTGGCGAGAAATGCCGCACGCGCCGCCGCGTTCGAACAAGCACAGATTGCCCTGGCCGCCCAGCAGCAACACAGTCAGCAAGCCCAGAAGATCACCGCTGAGCACAGCAAGACCGACGCTCACAAAGACAGTTGATCGGCGATAGCCACTCGTTTCCCTCGACAACTTCTCTGCTTTCAACCCTGGAGTAAGTTGTCTTAAAGCCGCTGACTTCAGCGGCTTTTTTTTGCTGTAGAGAAACCCTCTGCACATTCGTCATGCACAGAACAAGAAACAACCGAATTCACAATAAAAAATCATGTTCATTCACCAAAGGAGCTACAAGTTGTTCAGGACCACGCTGAGAATCAGCCCACTATTCATTGCAATCGCTGCAACTATTCCCGCCTTGGGCCAGGCTGCCGAAGAGCGCGACAAACAGGGCTTCGTCGCCGGCTCGAGCCTCAAGCTCAACGCCCGCAACTACTACATGAATCGCAACCGGCATCAGCAAGCCGATGACAACATCGAATGGGGCCAGGGTTTCCTGGGGGTCTTCGAGTCCGGCTACACCCAGGGCACCGTGGGTTTCGGCCTGGATGCCAATGCCATGCTCGGCCTCAAGCTCGATGGCGGTGGCGGCACCGACAGTTCGAGCATCCTGCCCATCAGCGATGGCAACGGAAAAGCGCCCGCAGCGTTCTCCACCGCTGGCGCCACCTTGAAGATGCGAGCCTTCGACACCGAGCTCAAGGCCGGCGATCTGTTTCTCAACAACCCGGTGATCGCCGGGGGCATGAGCCGCATGCTGCCGCAGACCTTTCGCGGCGTCAGCCTGACCAACCACAGTTTCGACGGCTGGTTGATCGAAGGCGGCCAAGCCAGTTTCACCAAGCCTTACAACCAGAGTGGCCACAAGCGCATCGGCACCTCCTACGGCACCTTGCAAAAAGGTGACGAAAGCCTGCACCTGAATTGGGCCGGGGTCGCCTGGAGCGGCGTTCCGGGGCTGACCAGCAGCCTCTACGCCTCCGAACTCAAGGACATCTGGAACCAGTACTACTACGACCTGGACTACACCTACGCGCTCAACGATCTGGTCAGCCTCAATCCGGGCCTGCACTTCTATCACACCCAGGACACCGGCCAGGCGCTGCTGGGCAACATCGACAACAACACCTACAGCCTGCACTTCACCGTGGGCGTAGGCAGCCACAGCGTCACTGCAGCCTACCAGCGGGTCAACGGCAACACGCCGTTCGACTACATCGCCCAGGGCGACAGCATCTACCTGGACAACTCCCAGCAGTACTCGGACTTCAACGGTCCCAACGAGCGCTCCTGGAAGCTCAAGTACGCCTACGATTTCGCCGGCGTCGGCCTGCCGGGCCTGACCTCGGCACTGTCTTACTCCCGGGGCGAGTTGGACCTGACCCAGGTCGATCCGGCCAGCCGCGGCTATGCCAACTGGTACAGCGCCGACGGCAAGCACGCCAAGCACTGGGAGCGCGACCTCGACCTCAAGTACGTGGTGCAAGGCGGCACCGCCAAGGACCTGGCCGTGCGCTTGCAATGGGCCACCAACCGTGGCGGCAACGGCTACGGCGCACTGGACAACGACACCGATGAGTACCGGGTGATCGTCGACTATCCGATCAACGTGTTCTAAGCCGATATAAGCAAAAGGCCAGCATGTTTTGCTGGCCTTTTTTTTATTCGGGATTTATACAGGCGCGAAGGCGTGACCGATTTCTGTAGCCCACGTCCACACTAGACTTAACTATGTCGACGTAGCAGAAATCAAAATCATGAGCGTGAGTCGTGCGACACCCCGCACAGGGAAAATCGCGTCAAATCCGGAACGTCTGTTGGTCCTGGCCAGCTCGCTGATCGTCGTGGCCATTCTCAGTATCGTCACCTACCTGTTGATCCGTGAACACGCTGCTGCCGAACAGGCTGCCACCCGTGCCGCGAACAACATCGTGCAACTGATCGAAGCGGATGTGTTGCGCAACGTCGAACTCTACGACCTGTCCCTCAAGGGGCTGATCAGTGCGGCGCAACGCGACGACCTGAAGGACGTGTCGGCGCCCATCCGCCACCTGGCGCTGTTCGACCGGGCCACCGCAGCGCCTTACAAGGGCGATATTCTGTTGCTGGACAAGCACGGCGAGGTACTTGCCGACTCGGCTTCGGTCGTGCCGCGCACGGGCAACTACGCCGACCGCGAGTACTTCCGCTCACATGTCGACAATCCAGATCCAGAGATGATGATCAGCCCCCCGTTCCGTGCCCGCACCGCAGAGCATGACTGGCGGATCAGCTTCAGTCGTCGGCTCAGCAACGAGAATGGCGAGTTCATTGGTGTCGCCGAAGCGGCCATGCGCCTGAGCTACTTCAATGAGCTGTTCAAGAATCTGGATATCGGGCGCAACGGCTCGATCAACCTGATCAGCCGCGACGGGGTTCTGCTAGCCCAACAACCGCCCCTGGCGGACGACCTGATTGGCAAGAGTTTCAGTAACCGCCCCAACTTCGTGCGCATCCTGCGCGAAGGCAATGGCAGCTTCGGCAGCGTGTCCAGCGTGGATCGGATGCACCGGCTGTACACCTTTTCCCAGGTGGGCGACCTGCCGCTGATCGTGGTTGTGGCGCTGTCCATCGACGAAGTCTTCGCTGCCTGGCAACGCACGGCGCTGCTGATCAGCGGCGCCACTGGGGCGCTGTGCATCGCCCTGTTCTGGCTAACCTGGCAACTGTGTCGCGAACTGCGGCGCCGGCAGGATGCCGAGCAGGAGCTGGCGCGCCTGGCAGCTGTCGATGCCCTCACCGGCCTGGCCAACCGTCGTACCCTGGATCAGGTGATGAACAATGAGTGGGCCCGGGCCCGGCGCACCAACCAGCCCCTGTCGCTGCTGATGGTCGATGTCGACCACTTCAAGTCGTTCAACGACCGCTTTGGCCATCCACTGGGGGACCAGGCATTGCGTGCAGTGGCGCAGAACATTGGCACTTGCGCGGGACGCCCGGCAGATCTGGCGGCGCGCTACGGAGGCGAAGAGTTCGCGGTAGTACTGCCGGAGACCGACAGCGCCGGCGCCGCCGTACTCGCCGAGCGAATCCGCGCCAGCATCGCCGCCTTGCCGCCTGTCAGCGAACAGGCCACACCCTTGACGGTGAGCATCGGCATCAACACCTGGTCGGGCAATCCCGATATCAGCCTCGACCAATGGGTGAGTGACGCCGACAAGGCCCTGTATCAAGCCAAGTACAGCGGCCGCAACCGAGTGGTTTCCAACATGTCACGGCGCAGCAGCTGAACCTTCGGGCATAAAAAAAGGCCATCCGGGGGGATGGCCTTCAAAAACAAAAGGAAAGAGAGAGTAATTACACGGCCGCGACCGGACGCATGTAAGAGATCGGTGCAGTGCTGGCATCTTCGAAGGTCACGACTTCCCAGGCATCTTTCTGCTCAATCAACTTGCGCAGTAGCTGGTTGTTCAGTGCGTGGCCCGACTTGAAGCCCTTGAACTCGCCTATCAGGCTGTTGCCTAGCAGGTAGAGGTCACCAATTGCATCCAGGATCTTGTGCTTGACGAATTCGTCTTCGTAGCGAAGACCGTCTTCGTTCAGTACGCCATCCGAATCGACCACAATGGCGTTTTCCACGCTGCCGCCGAGTGCGAGGTTGTGCTTGCGCAGGTACTCGATATCACTCATGAAACCAAAGGTACGGGCGCGGCTGACTTCTTTTACAAACGAAGTGCTGGAGAAGTCCACGCTTGCACTCTGGGTGCGGTCACGGAAAACCGGGTGATCGAAATCGATCTCGAAGCTCACTTTAAAACCATCGAAAGGCACGAAAGTGGCGCGCTTGTCGCCGTCTTCCACGGTCACTTCACGAAGGATGCGGATGAACTTTTTAGCTGCGTCCTGTTCTTCGAGGCCAGCAGATTGAATCAGGAATACGAAGGGTCCGGCGCTACCATCCATGATCGGGACTTCGGACGCGGAGAGCTCGACGTAGGCGTTATCGATGCCCAGGCCAGCCATGGCCGAGAGCAAGTGCTCCACCGTGTCCACTTTGACGTCACCGTTGACCAACGTGGTCGACATCGTGGTTTCGCCAACATTTTCCGCGCGAGCAGGAATCTGCACCACAGGGTCCAGGTCGGCACGACAAAACACAATGCCGGTGTCGACAGGCGCAGGCTTGAGGGTCAAGTAAACCTTCTCCCCGGAATGCAGGCCTACACCTGTGGCACGGATAATATTCTTCAGGGTGCGTTGTTTAATCATGGCTTGGGCCGCTTCAGCGCAAATTGCGAACTGGTATCAACAAAGGCTGGCGATAATAGCAGACCATGCCTTTGCTGAACACCAATCACCCTAATACCCCTGATACATTCCATCAATCGGCCTGACGACGCAGGAATGCCGGGATGTCCAGGTAATCCAGATCATCTTGCGGATTCAGCTTCGCCGCGGTCGCCGCGTTCGACTGCGCCTGATTGCGCATGACGGTCGGACGGTCCAGGTCACGGTAGTTCACCGACGGCAGTTCCTGACGAGCAGGGGCTGGCGCTTGCGACTGCGCGGACATGGAAGTCTGAACGGTGTTGTCGATGACCTTTACAGGTTTCTCGATTTTCGCGCCCAGACCGGTGGCCACTACGGTTACATGCAGTTCGTCACGCATGTCCGGATCGATAACGGTACCGACCTTGACCATGGCGTGTTCGGAAGCGAAGGCTTCGATGATGCTACCCACGTCGGAGTACTCACCCAGGGACAGGTCAGGACCGGCGGTGATGTTCACCAGGATGCCGCGTGCACCTTCCAGGTTCACGTCTTCCAGCAGCGGGTTGCGGATCGCCGCTTCAGTGGCCTCACGCGCACGGTTCGGACCGCTGGCGCAGCCAGTGCCCATCATCGCCATGCCCATTTCGCTCATCACGGTACGTACGTCGGCAAAGTCGACGTTGATCATGCCCGGACGCTTGATGATGTCGGAGATACCGCGAACGGCACCGGCCAGCACGTCGTCAGCCTTGGCGAAAGCCGACAGCAGGCTGGCGTCCTTGCCGAGGATGGTCAGCAGCTTCTCGTTGGGGATGGTGATCAACGAGTCGACGCTTTCGCTCAGCGCGCGGATGCCCTCATCGGCGATCTGCATGCGCTTGCGGCCTTCGAACGGGAACGGACGGGTCACCACCGCAACGGTGAGGATGCCCATTTCCTTGGCCACTTCAGCGATGATCGGCGCCGCACCGGTACCGGTACCGCCGCCCATGCCGGTGGTGATGAACACCATGTTGGTGCCCGCCAGTACTTCGGCGATACGCTCGCGGTCTTCCAGAGCGGCTTGACGGCCGACTTCCGGATTGGCGCCAGCACCCAGGCCCTTGGTCACGCCGGTACCCAGTTGCAGGATGGTCCGCGCGCCGATGTTTTTCAGCGCTTGAGCATCAGTGTTGGCGCAGATGAACTCGACGCCTTCGATGTTGCTCTTGACCATGTGATTGACCGCGTTGCCGCCGCCACCGCCAACACCGATAACCTTGATTACCGGACTCTGCGGGATGTTGTCTACGAGTTCGAACATTTTCCCTCTCCTTTCATTTCTCTAGTTTTTCGCCTACTGCCTACTGCTATGAAACGGTGTTGCGGTAAATCTTTAGAAGTTGCCCTGGACCCAGCTCTTGATGCGGTCCAGTAACGCGGCCTTGGGCTCGTCGCTGCTGTAGCTGTCGCGGCTGCCGATGCCGGAGAACGAGATGCCATCGGACTGTTTCTGCAGTCCATAGAGCAGCAGGCCGACGCCGGTGGAATAGATCGGGTTGCGCACCACGTCGGACAGGCCCTTGACACTGTGGGGCACGCCCAGACGAACCGGCATGTGGAAAATCTCCTCGGCCAGTTCCACCGCGCCTTCCATCTTCGAAGTACCACCGGTGAGCACGATGCCGGCCGGGATCAAGTCTTCGTAGCCGCTGCGACGCAGCTCGGCCTGGATCAGGGTGAACAGTTCGTCGTAACGCGGCTCGACCACTTCGGCCAGGGCCTGGCGCGACAGCTCGCGCGGCGGACGATCGCCAACGCTCGGCACCTTGATGGTTTCGCCGGCACCGGCCAGCTTGGCCAGGGCGCAGGCGTAACGGATCTTGATCTCTTCGGCATACTGGGTCGGCGTGCGCAGGGCCATGGCGATGTCGTTGGTCACCTGATCGCCGGCAATCGGGATCACCGCGGTGTGACGGATCGCGCCTTCGGTGAAGATCGCCATGTCGGTGGTGCCGCCGCCGATGTCCACCAGGCACACGCCCAGCTCTTTCTCGTCGTCGGTGAGTACCGAATAGGCCGAGGCCAGTTGCTCGAGGATGATGTCGTCGATTTCCAGGCCGCAGCGACGCACGCACTTCTCGATGTTCTGAGCGGCATTCACCGCACAGGTCACCACGTGCACCTTGGCTTCCAGACGCACGCCCGACATGCCCAAAGGCTCACGCACGCCTTCCTGGTTATCGATCACGTAATCCTGTGGCAGGGTGTGCAGGACCCGCTGGTCAGCCGGGATTGCCACGGCCTGGGCCGCATCCAATACCCGCTCCAGGTCCGCCGAGCTGACTTCACGGTCGCGGATCGCCACGATGCCGTGGGAGTTCAGGCTGCGGATGTGATTGCCCGCCACGCCGACGAAGGCCGAGTGGATACGGCAACCCGCCATCAGTTGCGCTTCTTCCACCGCGCGCTGGATCGACTGCACGGTGGACTCGATGTTCACCACCACGCCCTTCTTCAGGCCGCGGGAAGGATGGGTGCCGATGCCGACGATTTCCAGCGAGCCATCGGCCGCGACTTCGCCCACCAGCGCCACCACCTTGGAGGTGCCGATATCCAGGCCGACGATCATTTTGCCGCTTTGCACATTTGCCATGGTCCTGCCTCTTCTTAATTCTTCGCGACGGCAGGTTGCGCCGTCGTGGGTGCCGCCGGATCGCGCCAGCCCACGGCCAGGCCGTTGGCGTAGCGCAGATCGATGCGCGCGATGTTCGTGATCTGTTCTTTCAGCGTTTTTTCATAAATGGCAATGAAGCGGCGCATCTTCTCCACCAGATGATCGCGACCCAGGAGCAACTCGATACCGGGACCGGCACTGCCGGCACCGGTGGTCAGGAACCAGCTGCCGCGCTCGCGCAGCTCCAGACGGGCGATCGAAAAGCCCAGCGGCCGCAGCATCTGGCTCAACACCTGATACTGCTGCATCACTTGCTGCTGGGCCCGCTGCGGCCCGAACAACTGCGGCAAGTGTTCATAGTTCGCCAGTTCACGCGGAGTGAAGGCCTGGCCCTGGTTGTTCAACAGTGCCTCGTCGCCCCAGCGGGCCACTGGCAGTTGTTCTTCCAGGCGAATCACCACTTGGTCCGGCCACACCCGACGAACTTCGGCGTGGGCGATCCAGGGCATCTTTTCCAGCTCGGTGCGCATGCTCGCCAGGTCGATGGTGAAGAAGCTCGCCGCGACATAAGGCGCGATCCGCTGCTGCACCGCCTGCTGGCTGATGTAGCTCAAGTCCCCCTGCACCGCGATCTTGGTGATTGGACGGTCAGCGTATGGCAGCAAGCGCTGGGCACCTTCATAGGTGCCAAAGCCCAACGCCACCAGCAGCACCGGCCAGAACAGGCTTTTCAGAAAACCAAAGTTGGCTTTCGGCAGGCGCACCGACATCGGCTCTTTGGCCACCATACGGCTGGCACCCCGCGGTACCGGCTTGCGGCCGGGTGCGGGTTGCTGATGACGAAGCGACGCGCCTTGCATGGACTTAACCTCTCGCCTCAAGACTGGCTGCCAGGATGGCCAGGACCAACTGCTGGAAATCCAGACCGGCCGCACGAGCGGCCATCGGCACCAGGCTGTGGTCGGTCATCCCGGGAGCGGTGTTCACTTCCAGGAACCAGAACTGCCCCTGGGCATCCTGCATTACATCGGCACGCGCCCAACCGGCGATACCGAGCGCCTCACAGGCTTTCGCCGTGAGGTCCATGAGTTCCTGTTCCTTGGCGCTATCGAGGCCGCATGGAATCCGGTACTGGGTATCGGAAGCCAGGTACTTGGCGTCGTAGTCGTAAAACGTGTGGGGAGTACCCAACGCGATCGGTGGCAGCACCTGACCACGCAGGGTTGCGATGGTGAACTCCGGACCCTGGATCCATTGCTCGACCAACACTTGCGAATCGTAGGTACTGGCCGCCTTCCATGCCTCGATCAATTCGGGCGCGGAAGTCACCTTGGCCATACCGATACTGGAGCCTTCATGAGCCGGTTTGACGATCAAAGGCAGGCCCAGTTCCGCCACCGCGGAAATACAGTCGGCTTCCGAACTCAGGACCGCGTGACGCGGCGTCGGAATACCCAGGCTGTGCCAGACCTGCTTGGTGCGCAGCTTGTCCATGGCCAGGGCCGAAGCGAGGATGCCGCTACCGGTGTAGGGAATCCCCAGGCATTCCAGCAGGCCTTGCATGCTGCCGTCTTCTCCGCCACGGCCGTGGAGAATGATGAAGGCACGATCAATCTTCTCGCTCAAGAGGCGCTGCAGCAGGTCGTCACCGACATCAATGCCGAAGGCGTCCACGCCGCCACTCTGCAAGGCTTCAAGCACGGCCTTGCCGGACTTCAGCGACACTTCGCGCTCGGCGCTCTTGCCGCCGTAGAGCACGGCAACGCGACCGAAATCGCTCGGCTTTACGGTGGAGAACAGGTTGGCGTAGGCAGCTGTCATTTCGCCCCCTTGCCAGCGGCCACAGCACCGGCGAACAGCGGGCTGTTGAGCAGTTTTGGCGCCAGGCCACCGATATCACCGGCGCCTTGGCACAGCAGGATGTCACCAGCACGCAGCAGTGGCTTGACCAGCGGTGCCAGGTCGACGCCTCGCTCGATGTAGATAGGGTCCAACTGGCCCCGTTGCCGAATGCTGTGGCACAACTGGCGGCTGTCAGCGCCCGGAATCGGCTCTTCACCGGCCGGGTAGACCTCCATCAACAGCAGCACGTTGGCATCGGCCAGCACCTGCACGAAGTCGTCGTACAGATCGCGGGTACGGCTGAAACGGTGCGGCTGGTAGACCATCACCAGACGGCGCTCCGGCCAACCGCCACGCACGGCCTTGATCACTGCCGCGACCTCGGTCGGGTGGTGCCCGTAGTCGTCCACCAGCATGACGTTGCCGCCTTCCACCGGCAGTTCGCCGTAGACCTGGAAGCGCCGGCCCACACCCTGGAAGCCCGACAGCCCCTGGACAATGGCTTCGTCGCTGATGCCTTCGTCGGTGGCGATGCAGATGGTCGCCAGGGAGTTCAGCACGTTGTGGTTGCCCGGCATGTTCACCGACACGTCCAGCGGCTCGCGGTCACGACGCAGCACGGTGAAGAAGGTCTGCATGCCTTGCTGGCGTACATTGATGGCACGCACGTCGGCTTCTTCGCTGAAGCCGTAGGTCACGGTCGGACGCTTGACCTGCGGCAGGATATCGCGCACCACCGGATCGTCCAGGCACATCACCGCCAGCCCGTAGAACGGCAGGTTATGCAGGAAGTCGACGAAGGTTTTCTTCAGTTTGTTGAAGTCACCGTCGTAGGTCGCCATATGGTCAGCGTCGATGTTGGTGACCACGGCCACCAGCGGCTGCAGATGCAGGAAGCTGGCGTCGCTTTCGTCGGCTTCGGCAATCAGGTAACGGCTGGTGCCCAGCTGGGCATTGGTGCCCGCTGCATTGAGCCGACCACCGATGACAAAGGTCGGGTCCAGACCGCCCGCGGCGAACACCGAAGCCAGCAGGCTGGTGGTGGTGGTCTTGCCGTGCGTACCAGCCACGGCAACGCCGTGACGGTAGCGCATCAGCTCGGCGAGCATTTCCGCCCGCGGCACCACCGGAATACGCCGTTCCAGTGCAGTGGCGACTTCCGGGTTGGAGGTGTTCACGGCGCTGGAAACCACCAGTACATCGGCGTTCGCAGCGTTCTCGGCGCGGTGGCCGATAAAAATCTGTGCACCGAACGACTCCAGGCGCTCGGTGACCGGCGACGCCTTGAGATCGGAACCGGAGACCTGGTAACCCAGGTTCAGCAGCACCTCGGCAATCCCGCACATGCCCACGCCGCCAATACCGACGAAATGGATACGACGGATACGGCGCATTTCCGGTTGCGGCATGGCTTTTTGATTCTCAACCATGGGCCACCTCCAGGCAGATATTCACCACATCGCGGGTGGCATCGGGTTTGGCCAGGCGGCGCGCAGCCTGGGCCATCTTGTCGAGTCGTTCTGGTTGCATCAAAACCTCTGTCAGGCGAGCGGCAAGGTCCGCTGCACCAGTCGTTCTTTGCGGCATCAGGAAGGCAGCACCTTCACGAGCCAAATATTCGGCATTGCGGGTCTGGTGATCGTCGATCGCATGGGGCAAAGGCACCAGCATCGAAGGCAGACCGGCAGCAGCCATTTCGCTGACGGTCAACGCGCCTGCGCGACAGACCACCAGGTCGGCCCAGCCGTAGGCTTGAGCCATGTCTTTGATAAAGGGCTGCACTTGCGCCTCGACGCCGGCGGCGCGATAGCGCTCTGCAGTGACTTCATCGTGGTTTTTACCAGCCTGATGGAACACCTCCGGACGCAGCTCGGGGGCGACCTGTGCCAGGGCTTCCGGCAATAACTTGTTCAACGGCTCTGCCCCCAGACTTCCGCCCAGGATCAGCAAACGCGCCTTGCGTCCGGCCAGGGCCTCGCGCGGTGTGTCGAGGAACAGTTCGGCGCGCACCGGATTGCCCGTGGTGCGGCGGCTGTCGGAAGCTCCGAAGGTGTCCGGGAAAGCTTCGCAGACTCGGGCGGCCAACGGCACCAGCAGCCGATTGGCGGTACCGGCCACAGCATTCTGCTCGTGAACGATCACCGGCACCCCCGACAACTTGGCGGCAACACCACCAGGGCCGGTCACATAACCACCAAAACCCAGCACACACACCGGCTTGAGTTGCCGAATGATCCGCCGGGCCTGGAGCACCGCCTTGATCAGGACGAACGGCGCCTTGAGCAGGGACAGCTTGCCCTTGCCCCGCAGCCCGGTGACGTTGATCAAATGCAGCGGCAGGCCAGCCGCCGGTACCAATTCGTTCTCGATCCCGCGGGGAGTACCCAGCCAGTGCACGCTGTAGCCACGGGCCTGGAACTCGCGGGCACAAGCCAGCGCCGGGAACACGTGGCCACCGGTGCCGCCCGCCATGATCAGCACGTTAGCGCCCATGGATCGGCTCCTCGGCAAAGTCACTCTCACTGAACTCCATCTCTTCACTGCCCAGGTGGGTCCTGCTCTCCCATTCGATACGCAGCAACAATCCGAGGCAGGCGCAGCAGATCACCAACGAACTACCGCCATAACTGAGGAACGGCAGGGTCAGCCCCTTGGTCGGCAACAGACCGACGTTCACCCCGATATTGATCAAGAACTGACCAATCCACAGGAACGACAAGCCATAAGCCACATAAGCGGCAAAATACTGCTTGGCTTTCTCGGCCCACAGGCCGATGTACATGCCGCGTATACAGACGAATACGAACAGCGCCACCGTGCACAAGGAGCCCACGGCTCCCAGCTCTTCGGCCAGCACCGAGAACACGAAGTCGGTGTGAGCCTCCGGCAGATAGAACTGTTTCTGCACACTGTTGCCCAGGCCCACGCCCAGCCACTCGCCACGACCGAAGGCGATCAAGGCTTGGGACAGCTGGTAACCGGCACCGAACTGGTCCGCCCAGGGGTCGGCAAAGTTGGTCAGACGGGCCATTCGATAGGGCTGCATCTGAATCAGCAAGACAACCGCCGCCACCGCCAGGAGCACCATCAGGGAAAACCGGAACAGCCCGACACCGCCGAGGAACAGCATCGCCGCCGCGGCGCCCATCATCACCACGGTGGCACCGAAGTCCGGCTCCATCAGAAGCAGGCCCGCCATTGGCAGCAGAACGATGAACGGCTTGAAGAAGCCCATCCAGCTTTCACGCACTTCCTTCTGCCGCCGCACCAGGTAGCCGGCGAGGTAAATCACCACGAACACCTTGGCAATCTCGGAGGGCTGAACGTTAAAGAAGCTGAAACCGATCCAGCGCATCGAACCGTTCACTTCACGGCCAATCCCCGGAATGATCACCATCACCAGCAAGCCGAAGGCACCAATCAACATCATCCAGCCCAGGCGCTGCCAGGTGGCGATGGGAATCATCATGGTGACAATGCAGGCCCCCAGGCCCAGCACGATGTAGATAAGGTGGCGAATCATGTAGTACAGGGCACTGCCCGACTGCGCCGCTGCCACTTCGGTAGAGGCCGATGCAATCATGACCAGCCCCAGGCCGAGCAGCGTCAAGCAGCCGGCGAGCATCGGGAAATCAAGATCGATGCCACGCCCAGTGATGAGCGGTGACGGATATGGCTTGATGATGTTTCTCAGATTCATGCCAGTTCCTCCACGACGCGGACGAACTGGTGACCCCGGTCTTCGTAATTCTTGAACATGTCGAAACTGGCGCAGGCGGGAGATAGCAACACCACGTCGCCAGGCTGCGCGACTGCGCGGCATTGAGCCACAGCGTCGGCCAGCGAATCGGCACGAATCAGCGGCACGGCATCGCCGATGGCCTCACCGATCTTGTCGGAGTCACGGCCCATCAAGACCACCGCGCGGCAGTTGGCCGCCACCGGGTCCCGCAGATCCTTGAACTCGGCGCCCTTGCCGTCGCCACCGGCGATCAGCACGATCTTGCCAGCGATGTCCGCACCCAGGCCTTCGATGGCAGCCAGTGCGGCGCCGACGTTGGTGGCTTTGGAATCGTTGTAATAGCCCACGCCATCCACGTCGCGAACCCACTGGCAACGGTGCTCGAGGCCGGCGAAGGTGCGCAGGGCCGAGAGCATCGCGTCGAACGGCAAGCCGACTGCATGCCCCAGGGCCAATGCCGCCAGGGCGTTGGACTGGTTATGGGCACCACGGATTTTCAGTTCGCGCACCGGCATCAGGGTCTGGAACTCGAAGGCCAGGTACTTCTCGCCGTTCTCTTCCCGCAGGCCAAAGCCCTTGAAATCGGGCTTGCCCAGGCCGAAGGTCCAGCACGGCAGGTTCTCGCTCAACAACGGCCGGGACAGCGCATCCTGGCGATTGACCACCACTTGCCGCGCTCCCCGGAAGATCCGGTGCTTGGCCAGGTGATAGGCCGGCAGACCGCTGTAACGGTCCATGTGGTCTTCGCTGATGTTGAGCACAGTGGCCACTTCAGCGCCCAGCTGGTCGGTGGTTTCCAGCTGGAAGCTGGACAGTTCCATCACGTACAGCTCGACATCGTCGCTGAGCAGATCCAGGGCCGGAGTACCCAGGTTGCCGCCCACGGCGACCCGCTTGCCCGCCGCAGCGGCCATCTCGCCCACCAGGGTGGTCACGGTGCTTTTCGCGTTGGAACCGCTGATGGCGACAATCGGCGCCTTCGCGTTACGCGCGAACAGCTCGATGTCACCGGACAATTTCACGCCACGGGCAGCAGCGGCCTGCAGGGCCGGGGTCGCCAGGGCCAGGCCGGGGCTCACATAGAGCTCGTCGGCACGGCACAGGAACTCGACGTCCAGCTCGCCACAACGCACCTCCACCTGCGGGTAGTCACGACGCAACGTGGCCAGCTCAGGTGGATTTTCCCGCGTATCGGCCACCGCAAAAGCCACGCCCCGGTTCGCCAGGAAGCGAACCAGGGACATGCCGCTCTTGCCGAGGCCGACAACGATGCGGAAGTGGTCAGAAGCGATCAGAGACACTCGTTCTACCTCAGCTTCAGGGTGGCAAGGCCGATCAACACGAGGATCACGGTGATGATCCAGAAGCGGACAATCACGCGAGGCTCGGGCCAGCCCTTGAGTTCAAAGTGGTGGTGGATCGGCGCCATGCGGAACACACGGCGACCGGTCAATTTGAAGGAAGCGACCTGGATCACCACCGACAGGGTCTCCATCACGAACACACCGCCCATGATGAACAGGACGATTTCCTGACGGACGATCACCGCAATGGTGCCCAGGGCCGCGCCCAGCGCCAGTGCGCCGACGTCGCCCATGAAGACTTGTGCCGGATAGGTGTTGAACCACAAGAAACCCAGGCCGGCACCGATCAGCGCACCGCAGAAGACGATCAGCTCGCCCGCCCCCGGTACGTAAGGAATCAGCAGGTATTCGGCGAACTTCACGTTACCCGACAGGTAGCAGAAGATCCCCAGCGCGCCACCAACCATCACGGTCGGCATGATCGCCAGGCCATCGAGGCCATCGGTCAGGTTGACCGCGTTACTCGAACCGACGATGACGAAGTAAGTCAGGACCACGAAACCGATGCCCAGAGGAATACTCACATCCTTGAGCATCGGAATCAGCAGGGTGGTTTCCACCGGACTCTGTGCGGTCATGTAAAGGAAGATCGCGGCACCCAGGCCGAACACCGACTGCCAGAAATACTTCCAGCGGCTGGGCAAGCCACGGGAGTTCTTCTCGATCACCTTGCGGTAGTCATCGACCCAACCGATGGCGCCAAACGCCAGGGTGACCACCAGCACTACCCACACATAGTGGTTGCGCAGGTCGGCCCAGAGCAGGGTGCTGATACCGATAGCGGAAAGAATCAGCGCGCCCCCCATGGTCGGCGTACCGGACTTGGACAGGTGGGACTGCGGACCGTCATTACGCACGGCCTGGCCGATCTGCCGGTTTTGCAGAGTACGGATCATCCACGGACCCAGGCACAGCGCCAAAGACAGCGCAGTCAGTACCCCGAGAATCCCGCGCAGGGTCAGGTACTGAAAGACCGCGAAGCCTTTGTAGAACTGTTGCAGGTACTCCGCTAGCAGCAGCAGCATCAATGTTTCTCCGTGCTCGAGCCGCACAAAGCCGCGACGATGTTTTCCATCACCGCGCTGCGCGATCCCTTGATCAAAATGGTGGTATTTGGGTCTTGCTCGACGTCCAGGGCGGCAATCAGATCAGCCTGGCTGGCGAAGTGGCGCGCGTGTTCGCCGAAGGCGGCAACGGCATGAGCCATCATCGGGCCTACGGCGTAGAGGGCCGAAACCTTGCCAGCGGCATATGCACCTACTTCGCGGTGCCCCTGCTCCGCCCACTCGCCCAACTCGCCAATGTCTCCGAGCACCAGGACGGTGCGGCCGGAAAAGCCGGCGAGTATATCAACGGCGGCACACATTGAGGTGGGGTTTGCGTTGTAAGTGTCATCGATCACCCGCAGGCCGTTCTTGGCCAGTTGGGCAACGGTGCGGCCCTTGACCGGCTGCACAGCGTTCAGGCCAGTGACGATGCCGAACAGCGAGACGCCCATAGCATGGGCTGCGGCAGCAGCAGCCAGGGCGTTGGCCACGTTATGGGTGCCAAGCAGGTTCAGTTGCACCCTATCCACGCCCTTTGGGCTGTGCAATGTGAAGGACGGGCAACCACGGGCATCACGACCGATATCCGAGGCATGGAAATCTGCTGCGCTGTTGTCCAGGGCAAAGCTCAGCACCTGGCGACCGGCGGCTCGGGTCTTCCAGATTGGGAAGGCCTTGTCGTCCAGATTGAGCACCGCGATCCCGGCGCTATCGAGCCCCTCGAGAATCTCGCCCTTGGCTTCGACGATTTTCTCCGGGCCGCCGAACTCACCGACGTGAGCGGTACCTGCATTATTGATGATCGCCACATGGGGGCGAGTCATGGCCACGGTGTAGGCGATTTCGCCGATGCGTGACGCACCCAGCTCGATCACCGCAGCGGTGTGTTCGGGGGCCAGTTCCAGTAGTGTCAGCGGCGCGCCCAGATCATTGTTCAGGTTGCCCCGGGTTGCCAGCACTGGACCACGGGTACGCAGGATGCTGGCCAGCATCTCCTTGACCGTGGTCTTGCCGCTGGAACCCGTCACCGCAGCTACCGGCTGGGTAAAGGCGCCACGATTCAGAGCGCCCAATTGGCCGAGGGCCAGACGGGTATCCTTGACCAGCAACTGAGGCAGGGTGCTGTCGGGAACTTCACGTTCAACCAACGCGGCTACGGCACCTTTGCCTGCCACTTCGTTCAAGTAGTCATGGCCGTCAAAACGGGGGCCCGTCAAGGCAACGAACAACTGGCCCGCCTGAATCGCCCGACTATCGATACTGACACCACTGAAACGCACGTCGCCCGCGATCAAGCGGGCATCCAATGGGGCCGATACTTCACTGAGCAGCAAGGCTTTAAGCATGTGCCACCTCCCATGCGGTCAAGGCCTTGTCGGCTTCAGCAAGGTCGGAGAAGTCATGGCGCTGGCCATTGATCTCCTGATAATCCTCATGGCCCTTACCCGCCAGAACCACCACATCGTCTGCCGATGCGGCGGCGATCAATCGAGCAATGGCGAGGCCACGACCGGCAACAAAATCGACCTTGTCTACCGCGCTGAAACCAGCACGGATGTCGTCGAAGATCTGCGCAGGGTCTTCGCTGCGTGGGTTGTCATCGGTGACCAGCACACCATCTGCCAGGCGCTCTACCACCTCGGCCATCAGCGGACGCTTGCCACGATCGCGGTCACCGCCGCAGCCGAACAGGCAGAGCAGACGCCCCTTGGCGTGAGGGCGCAGGGCCAGCAATACTTTTTCCAGGGCATCCGGAGTGTGGGCGTAATCCACGACCACCAGGGGCTGAGTACCACCACCCAGGCGTTGCATGCGCCCGGCAGGACCTTCGAGCTTGGGCAGCACGGCGAGAATTTCGTCCAGTGCATACTCCAGGCCCAACAAAGCACCGACCGCAGCCAGCACATTGCTCAGATTGAAGCGTCCGAGCAGAGCGCTGCGCAGATGGTGCTCGCCCTGCGGAGTCACCAGGGTTGCGCGAACGCCGTCGTCGTCGAAGGTCGCCTCACGGCAATACAGATAAGCAGAGGCATCCTCGAGACTGTAAGTAATCAGCCGTGACTCGTGCTTGTCCGCTGCCAGTTGCCGGCCGAACTCATCATCGAGATTGATCACCCGGCAACGCAGGTCGGTCCAGTTGAAGAGCTTCGCCTTGGCTGCGCCATAGGCTTGCATGGTTCCGTGGTAATCCAGATGGTCACGGGACAGATTGGTCAGCACCGCAACATCGAATGCCAGGGCCGCCACGCGCCCCTGATCCAGACCATGGGACGAGACCTCCATGGCCACCGCCTTGGCGCCGGCGTTTTTCAGGTCAGCCAGGGTCGCCTGCACAGCGATAGGGTTAGGCGTGGTGTGCAAGCCACTTTCCAGCGCGCCATAGAAGCCAGTGCCCAGCGTGCCCACCAAACCACAACGCTGGCCCAACAAATCCAGAGCTTGGGCGACCAACTGGGTAACACTGGTCTTGCCGTTGGTACCGGTCACGCCCAGCAGATTCAGCTGGCGGCTTGGATCACCATAAAAGCGTCCGGCAATATCCGACAGCTGCGCCGCCAGGCCCTTGACTGGGATCAGCGGCACATCAGTCAGCGGCAATACAGTTGCGCCTTCCACCTCATAGGCCACTGCAGCAGCACCGCGCTGCAAGGCGTCGGCAATATGCGCACGGCCGTCAAACTTGGCGCCGGGTACCGCCAGGAACAAATCACCGGCACGTACATTGCGGCTGTCCAGCGTCAACTCGCGGATCAGCAGATCGCGACCAGCGTGGGCGAATATCTTGTTCAGGCTAAGAGACATTAGCCGCGCCCTCCATTAGCTCGTACTGGGGTACCGGGCACCGCATTGGCCTGTTGCGTGGCCGGCAGATTATCCGGAGTGATGTTCATCAGGCGCAGGGTGCCGGACATCACTTTGCTGAACACCGGAGCCGATACCAGGCCACCGAAGTAACCGGCCTTGCTCGGCTCGTCGATCACCACCACGATGGCATAGCGCGGATCGCTCATCGGGCCGAAACCGGCAAACAGCGAACGATAGGAATTCTCGGCATAGCCTTTGGTGCCGACCGAAGTCTTGCGCGCGGTACCGCTCTTGCCAGCCACGTGATAGGCCGGAACCTGGGCACGGAACACGCCCCGGGGCGCCTCGATCACCTGCTGCAGCATGCCCTGCATAGTCTTGGCGACGTTTTCCGGAATCACCTGGGCGGTTTGCGGGGTCTTGTCGGATTTGATCAGCGTCAGTGGAGCGATCCGACCATTGTTGGCCAACGCGGAAAACGCGTGGACCAGCTGGATCGCGGTCACCGAGAGGCCGTAGCCATAAGACAGGGTCGCGGTTTCAGCCTTGCGCCATTCACGGTAGTTCGGCAGGTTGCCGACTCGCTCGCCAGGGAAGCCCAGGCCGGTGTCCTGACCCAGGCCAATCTTCTGTGCCAGACGAAAAATGGCTTCACCACCGATATCGAAGGCGATCTTGCTCATGCCGACGTTACTGGAGTTGATCAGGATGCCGGTCAGATCAAGCACCGGCCCTTCGGTCTTCGACACGTCACGAATGGTGTATTTACCCAACTGCAGGGTGCCCGGATAGACCTCGACAGTATCGCTGGGCTTCCAGCGCCCGGTTTCCAGAGCGGCACTCATGGAGATCGCCTTCATGGTCGAGCCAGGCTCGAACACGTCGATCATCGCGCGGTTACGCATCATCGCCGGCTGCAAATTGCGGCGGTTGTTCGGGTTGTAGGTCGGCTGGTTGACCATGGCCAGGATCTCGCCAGTCTTCACGTCCATGATCACCAGGCTGCCGGCCTTGGCGCCATTTTCGACAATGGCATTGCGCAGCTCACGGTTGGCCAGGTACTGCAGGCGCAGGTCAATCGACAACGCCAAGGGCTTGCCGGCCTTGGCGTTCTTGGTGACTTGGACATCCTTGATCAATCTGCCGCGCCGGTCCTTGATCACCTGGCGCTTGCCGGGAACACCGGCGAGCCATTCGTCATAGGCCAGCTCGACCCCTTCGCGGCCACGGTCGTCAATGTCGGTAAAGCCAACCATGTGCGCGGTCACTTCGCCGGCCGGATAGAAGCGCCGGAACTCCTCAATGCCATAGACGCCCGGCACCTTCAGATCGAGCACAGCCTGGCCCTGCTCCGGAGTCAGGCCCCGGACCAGATAGATGAATTCTTTATTGGCCTGAGCTTCGAGACGCTCAGTCAGCGCCTTGGGGTCCTGACCAAGAGCCATGGCCAATGCTGGCCAGCGGTCCTTGGCCAACTGCATTTCCTTGGCATTGGCCCAAAGCGTGGTCACTGGCGTACTCACGGCCAGAGGCTCGCCATTGCGGTCGGTGATCAGGCCACGGTGAGCGGGAATAGGGATGTGCCGGACACTGCGCGCATCGCCCTGCCCCTTGAGGAAGTCACGGTCGACCACCTGCAGATCGATAATGCGCCAGCCAATCGCCGACACCATGATCGCCAGCAGACCCAGCACCACACGGAAACGCCAGGGGTAGAGAGCGCCTTCAAGTTTCATGGCGCCACCATGCGGACTTCAGCCGCGCCAGGGATATGCATTTTCAGCTGTTCGGTGGCCAGCACTTCGATCCGGCTATGAGCGGTCCAGGTGCTTTGCTCGAGAATCAACCGTCCCCATTCGGCCTGGGCCTTGTCACGCACACTCAACTCGCCATACAGCGTATTGAGTAATTGACGATTCCAGTGGGCGCTGTAGGTAACCGCAATCGCGGAGACCAAAACGCCAACGAATAGCAGAAGCATGAAAAAGCTTCCGCCTGGAAGAGGCTTGGCGAAGAGCTTGCTCACCGAAGCTTCTCCGCAACACGCATGACCGCACTACGGGAACGGGGATTGGCTTTGAGCTCGGCCTCGGAGGCGAACTGCGCTTTGCCATGAATCTTGATTTTCGGCACGAAGGCTTCGAAACGTACCGGCAGGTTGCGCGGCAGATTGTCGGACTCGCCCTTCACCAGGCGTCGCATGAACAATTTGACGATGCGATCTTCCAGGGAGTGGAAGCTGATCACCACCAGGCGACCACCCACTTCCAGCGACTCCAGCGCCGCTTCAAGGCCAGCCTCGAGATCGCCCAGTTCGTTGTTAACGTGGATGCGCAATCCCTGGAAAGCCCGAGTAGCAGGATTCTTGCCCTTCTCCCAGGCAGGATTGGCGACTTTCAACACTTCGGCCAGATCGGCGGTGCGTTCGAAGGGCTGGATTTCACGACGCTCGACCACGGCCCGCGCCATGCGCCCGGAGAAGCGCTCTTCGCCGTACTCCTTGAACACACGGGCAATTTCCTCGACGGGCGCGGTGGCAATGAACTGCGCAGCGCTGATGCCACGAGTCGGGTCCATGCGCATGTCCAGAGGGCCATCATTGAGAAAGCTGAAGCCGCGTTCAGGATCGTCCAGCTGTGGCGAAGACACGCCAAGATCCAGCAGAACACCACTGACCTTGCCTGCCAGGCCGCGCTCCGCGACCTCCGAACCCAACTCGGCAAAACTGCGCTGTACAACGACAAAGCGGCCGTCTTCGGCCGCTAGCGCTTGCCCGGTGGCAATCGCTTGGGGGTCCTTATCAAATCCGAGGAGCCGGCCCTCCGTTCCGAGCTTGCTGAGAATCAAGCGGCTATGCCCGCCACGGCCGAAGGTGCCATCCAGATAGCAGCCATCAGGGCGCACGGCGAGAGCCTCGACGGCTTCGTCAAGCAGCACGGTGATGTGGTTAAAGCCGCTATCAATAGTCACAGGATCAAATCACGCAGTTCATCAGGCATCGCGCCCGGTTGTTGAATAGCCGCCAGGTCAGCCGCAGAAACAGCATCCCAGGCATCCTCGTCCCACAATTGGAACTTGTTCAGTTGGCCCACCAGCATTGCGCGCTTATCCAACTTGGCATATTCACGCAGGCGCGGCGGCACCAGAAAACGACCACTGCCATCGAGCTCAAGATCGACGGCATTACCAATCAGCAAACGCTGCAAACGACGGTTTTCTTCGCGAAGCGAAGGCAATGCGCGCAGTTTGGTTTCTATCAGCTCCCACTCATCGAGGGGGTAAACACACAAACAAGGATCAACAGCGTCGATAGTGACGATTAATTGCCCGGAACTTCGCGAAACGAGCTCGTCACGATACCGGCTCGGCATGGCGAGACGGCCCTTCGCATCGAGACTGATAGCGTTAGCTCCGCGAAACACGTCAGCGTTTCTCCAAATTTTAGCGTTTTGCGCTCAAAAAACCCACTTCATGCCACTTTCTGCCACTTGCGCACACTATAGGAATGCGCCCACACCACCGTCAAGGCGCGCAGCGACGGAAAAGCCTTATAGAACGGAGATTTAGGAGACTAAGAGGAGAGATAACGAGAATTCGGAGGGCATTCCAGAGCATCAACTTCAAACAGCTCAATAAGCTGCAGCATGAAGTTAAAGTAATTTATTAAGAGTAAGATTTTTTCGGTATTACAGAAACGCTTCTGCTATTGATTCAAGCAGGGAGGGAAAAGGTGGAGAGTCGATCTGTAAGCCGGGTTCTGTCGAGGACAGTCATTCCTCTACGATGGCCATCACTGGACATCTTTAGCAACCTACCCGGTTCCAGCGCGGGCCACGCCTTGGAACCCTATTTGGTCTTGCTCCGAGTGGGGTTTACCTAGCCACGAACTGTTACCAGACGTGCGGTGCGCTCTTACCGCACCTTTTCACCCTTACCGGCACCGAAGTGCTTAGGCGGTTATTTTCTGTGGCACTTTCCGTAGGCTCACGCCCCCCAGGCATTACCTGGCACTCCGCCCTATGGAGCCCGGACTTTCCTCCCCCCTCTAATTTTCATAGAGGGCAGCGACTGTCCAATCGACTCTCCGCCGCGCAGGTTAACGGCAGAGCGCCCCAAGAACAAGCGCTAAAAGCCTTTGGCCACCCTGCCACGCAATTTATTGTTCTTTCTGTTTATTCAGTGCTACCTGATACAGGACATTCTTGCGCTCACCCGTGATCTCGGCTGCCAGCGCCGCCGCCCTTTTGAGGGGCATCTCCTTAAGCAACAGATCAAGAATGCGCATCGACTCACTAGTGATCGCTTCATCACTTTCCGGTGCCGTCCATCCCGCCACCAGCACTACGCACTCACCACGCTGCTGGTTGCTGTCAGCCTCTACGAACTGGCGCAACTCGGAAAGAGGCAGCCCCTTGAGGGTCTCAAAGGTCTTGGTCAGCTCTCGAGCCAACAGTGCCGGCCGCTCACCACCGAATACCGCTTCCATGTCTTGCAGACACTCAAGAATGCGATGCGGCGCCTCATAAAAAATCAACGTGCGGGGTTCTTCCTTGACCAACTCCAGGCGCCCACGCCGCCCAACGGCCTTGGCCGGCAGAAAACCCTCGAAGATAAACCGATCCGACGGCAAACCTGCCGCCGACAGTGCCGCGATCAATGCACAAGCCCCCGGCACAGGAACCACATTGATGCCTGCAGCTCGAGCCTGCCGTACCAAGTGATAACCCGGGTCGGAAATCAGCGGCGTGCCGGCGTCGGAAATCAAGGCGATATCATCACCCGCCAATAAACGAGTAATGAAACGAGAGCCTTCATCACGCTCGTTATGCTCATGGCAAGCCGCCAAGGGCGTGGAAATGCCAAAGTGCTGCATGAGGCGCTGAGAGTGCCGGGTATCCTCGGCAGCGATCAAAGACACTTCGCGCAACAACTTAAGGGCCCGGGCACTGATGTCATCCAGGTTGCCGATGGGCGTTGCCACCACATAAAGCGAGCCGGCAGCGGTATTCAAAGCACCTGGAGCAGTCAAAGGGCACACCTCTAGATCGAAAAAAGCACCATTGTAACGCGTTGAAGCCCTATCAATACGCCTGACGATCACTCAACAACCCAGCCCTTTGGGACCTTTTAGGCACTACGGCAACATTTGCACCAGCTAAATAGACTGTTTATCACCAGCAACATCGCGCCCCGGCCAGCGCTTGGGTACAATTCCACGCTCATTTGATCGAGTATCAGGAACACTTACATGATCGCTTGCCTGCGGCTGTTTCTTGCCCTCTGCCTGGCTACCCTTTTGGTGGCTTGCGCCAGCTCGCCCTCTTCCAGCCTTGGCGAACTTCCACGGACACCGGATGCCAGCATCGAGCAATTGCTCGAACAGGCCGCCACCAGCAAAAGCCCGGACAAGGCAGCCCTGCTGCGTTTGAGCGCTGCAGACCTGGCATATCGCCAGGGCAACGCAGGACGCGCCGGACAAATCCTTCAGCAAGTGTCGCTGGATCAACTCAAACCTGCCCAGCAGATCTTCGCCAGCACCCTGGCCGCAGAGCTGGCCATGATCCGCAATCAGCCGAAAGCCGCGCTGACTGCGCTGAGCCATCAGAGCCTGCAGCATCTCAGCGAACTACCTGCAACTCAGCAGATCCGCACCGGCAACGTTTATGCTCGTGCCCTGGAAGCAGACGGCCAAACGCTCTCTGCCGCCAAGCAGCGAATTCTTATCGCCCCCCTGCTGAAAGATGATGCCGCGGCAAAAAACCATGAGGCCATCTGGGCACTGATTGCTGCCCTGCCCACCGACCAACTGCAACCTGCAGGCAACGATGACCTGGCCGGCTGGCTGAGCCTGGCCCTGGCAGTCAAGACCGCCGGCACTCTAGAGCAGCAACAGTCGGCCATTGATAACTGGCGCGCGCAGAACCCAAAGCATCCTGCCGCCATTCAACTGCCACAACCGCTGACCCAGCTCAAAGAGCTGGCTAGCCAACCCGTTTCGAAAATCGCCCTGCTTCTGCCACAAGATGGTCCCTTGGCTTCGGTTTCCAAGGCCCTGCGTGAAGGCTTCATGGCCGCTCACTACCAGGCTCAGCAAGCAGGGCAAAAGCCGCCCAGCATTGAGTTTTACGACAGCTCGCGCTTGAGCTCCCTGGACGACTTCTACCGCAAAGCCCAGGCCGCAGGCGTGCAACTGGTAGTCGGCCCCCTGGAAAAACCATTGGTCAAGCAACTGGCCACACGCTCGCAACTGCCGATTACCACCCTCGCACTGAACTACAGCGAAGGCGAACAAGGCCCGGCGCAACTGTTCCAGTTCGGCCTGGCTGCCGAGGACGAAGCCCGTGAAGTCTCTCGTCGTGCCCGCGCCGATGGCCTGCATCGCGCCGCGGTACTGGTCCCCAAGGGCGAGTGGGGCGATCGCGTGCTCAAGGCGTTCCGCCAGGATTGGGAAGCCAACGGTGGCAGCGTGATCGGCATCGAACGCGTTGACCAGCCTGTCGCCTTAGCTCAGCAAATTGCCGACCTGTTCCGACTGCGCCAAAGCGAGAGCCGCGCCAAGAGCCTGCAGAGCACTGTAGGCACTCAAGTCGCCGCACAACCGTCGCGCCGCCAGGATATCGAGTTCATTTTTCTCGCATCCACTCCACAGCAAGCACAGCAGATCAAGCCGACCCTGAACTTCCAGTACGCTGGCGATGTTCCGGTGTACGCAACTTCCAACGTGTTCAGCGCCAGCGGCGATCAGAATCAATACAACGACATGAACGGTGTAATGTTCTGCGAAACGCCTTGGCTGCTGGATGCCAACGGCCTTCTGCGCCGCCAGGTCACTGCACAATGGCCACAAGCTGGAGGCAGCCTCGGTCGCCTGTACGCAATGGGTGTCGACGCCTATCGCCTGGCGCCACGCCTGGGTCAGCTCAAGGCTCTGCCCGACAGCCGTATCGAAGGCGAATCCGGAAGCCTGGGCATTGCCGCCGGTCAGCGCATTGAGCGTCAACTGCCCTGGGCCAAGTTCGTCAACGGCCAAGTCACCCGCCTGCCCGACACACCGCGCTAATGATTCAAGGATCACGCCAGCAAAGCGGAAGAGATGCCGAGAGCCAAGCACTCCGGCATCTCCAACAGCACGGGCTGCGCCTATTGGCGCAGAACTGGCTGTGCAAACGCGGCGAGCTTGATCTGGTCATGCTTGACGGCGATACAGTAGTATTCGTCGAAGTCCGCTACAGACAACACACGCAATGGGGTGGAGCTCTGGGCAGTATCGATGGACGCAAGCGTCAAAAATTGATTCTTGCCGCGCAGATTTTCCTGCAACGCGAATCATGCTGGTCCAACCACCCCTGCCGTTTCGACGTGGTCGCCATTGAAGGCGCCCCGGGTGCAGAAGCCCGTTTGAACTGGCTACGCAATGCCTTTGATAGCTGAAAGACGCCTTCAGGCCGCACCCATTTTCACTCAACTTTTTTGCTCTTTGCTTTGCGGGCTGCACATTCACGTGCCACCAAGCCGCGCCACTTAAGGTCACACAGATGGACATGCAATCCCGAATTCGCCAGCTTTTTCAGGCCAGCATCGACACCAAGCAACAGGCGATGGACGTACTTGCACCGCACATCGAGCAAGCCAGCCAGGTCATGGTCAACGCCTTGCTCAACGAGGGCAAAATGCTCTCCTGTGGCAACGGTGGCTCCGCCGGCGACGCCCAGCACTTCTCCTCCGAGTTGCTCAACCGCTTCGAGCGTGAGCGCCCCAGCTTGCCCGCCATCGCCCTGACCACCGACAGCTCGACCATCACTTCGATTGCCAACGACTACAGCTACAACGAAGTCTTCTCCAAGCAGATTCGCGCTCTAGGCCAACCTGGCGATGTGTTGCTGGCAATTTCCACCAGCGGTAACTCGGCGAACATTATTCAAGCCATCCAGGCCGCACATGATCGTGAAATGATTGTCGTAGCATTGACTGGTCGCGACGGCGGCGGCATGGCCTCACTGCTACTGCCTGAAGACGTGGAAATTCGCGTACCGGCCACCGTCACTGCACGTATTCAAGAAGTCCACCTGCTGGCGATCCATTGCCTTTGCGACTTGATCGACAGCCAATTGTTCGGGAGTGAAGAATGACCCTTAATCGCCTTGGCCTTCTGGCCTTGACCTTGTGCCTCGGCATCACTGGTTGCAGCTCGGTGATTACCGCCACCCGCGACAAACCAATCGATGACGATCGCGGCACCCGCACCTTCGGCAGCAAGATCGACGATTCGCTGATAGAAACCAAAGTCGCCGTCAACGTTGCCAAGGCCAACCCGGATCTGGAAAACAACTCGCACATTGTCGTCACCAGCTTCAACGGTATCGTCCTGTTGGCCGGCCAGACACCGCGCCCCGACCTCAAGGCAACAGCCGAACAGGCCGCCAGCGAGGTACAGCGAGTCAAGAAGGTGCATAACGAACTGCAGGTGCTGCCACCATCAGGATTCCTGGCACGGCAGAACGATGGCTGGCTGACCACCAAGATCAAGACACAGATGCTCACCGACGCCAGCATTCCCGCTTCACGGATCAAGGTGGTGACCGAGAACGGCATTGTCTACTTGCTGGGCTTGCTGACCCAACAGGAAGCCGCCCAAGCCACCAATTTGGTACAGGGCGTCTCCGGCGTACAGAAAATCGTTAAGCTGTTCGAATACATCGACTGACAAAGCACTGCAGCAGATACAAAAAAGGCGATCCATCCGGATCGCCTTTTTTATTACTTGACCACTTTCAGGCTCGGCCGGCCGCTAGGTCGCGGCGGCTCACTGCCCGGTGGAGGCAGGTCGTCATCCGGCTCAATATCGTCCTCCTCATCCAGAGGCGATTCCAGATCAAAGACCATGCCCTGCCCATTCTCGCGCGCATAGATCCCAAGGATCGCAGCAACCGGTACGTGCAGGCTGTGAGGCACACCGCCGAAGCGCCCTCGAAAGTTACTGCATCGTTGTCCATATGCAGATGGCGCACGGCACTGGGAGAAATATTCAGAACAATTTGCCCATCGCTGGCGAAACCCTGAGGCACCTGTACAGCCGGATAATCGGAGTTGACCAGCATGTGCGGGGTGCAATCGTTGTCCACAATCCACTCATAGAGCGCGCGGACCAGATAAGGTCGACTGGAGTTCATAGCGGCTCCTTAAGCCTCAGCGCATATCACGTTCGACGCCAGACAAACTTGCCTGGAAAGCCTCACGCGCAAATTGGCGGTCCATATAATCAAGCAGCGGCTTGGCCTGCCGCGGCAGTTCGATACCCAGGATTGGCAACCTCCAGAGTATGGGCAGTAGGCAGCAGTCCACCAGGCTTTGTTCCTCACTGAGGAAAAATGGCTTATCGGCGAACAGCGGGGAAACCCCTGTCAGACTTTCGCGTAATTCCTTACGCGCCTGCACCCGGACCGCCTCCTTGGTCCGCGAATCCAGAATCAGATCCACCTGCCCGCACCAATCACGCTGGATCCGATGGATGAGCAAGCGACTGTTGGCACGCGCAACAGGGTAAACCGGCAGCAATGGAGGATGAGGGTAACGCTCATCCAGGTATTCCATCACCACTGTCGATTCCCACAACGCCAGGTCCCGATCGACCAGCGTCGGCAAGCTTCCGTAAGGGTTCACTTCGATCAGTTTCGGCGGCTGACGCCCCGCCTCCACACTGATGATCTCGGCGCTGACACCCTTCTCCGCAAGCACAATGCGCACCCGGTGGGAATAGTGGTCGGCGGGGTCGGAGTAACAGGCCAACCGATTGGTCACGCCCATGGCGATCCTCCTCGCTTGTTGAAATTATCGGAAGCAGAAAAAACAAGCGCGCCCTCAGGGCGCCTCTGGTAACCCCCGAATGATACAGGGTTGTTACAGTTTCAGAGACGCCCCTGGGCGCGCATGTTCAACAACTGATGCTTAAAACGATATTAATGCACATCCTTCCAGTATTCGCGCTTGAGCAGATAGGCGAATACGAAGAAGAAGGCCAGATACAAGAGCACGTAAGTACCGATGCGCTGGTGCTGCAGCTTGACAGGGTTGGCCGAGTAAGCCAGGAAGGTCACCAGATTCTTGACCTTCTCGTCGAACTGAGCCTCATTGAGAGTACCGGTACCCTCTTTGACTGTCAGCTGGTCGCACGCCTCGTGAGTCAGGGGCGTACCAGTCAGCGGATCGTATTGTTTCTTACCGTCTTCAACGATTTGCACCTGCTTGCAACCGACAACTTGACGCCCTTGCAGACCGACCAGGACGTTAGGCATACCAACGTTCGGGAAGACCTTGTTGTTCACGCCCCAAGGGCGCGCAGGATCTTCATAGAAGGACTTGAGGTAGCCATAAAGCCAATCGGTACCACGCACGCGAGCCACCAGGGTCAAATCTGGCGGCGCAGCGCCGAACCAGGTCTTGGCATCAGCCGGCTGCATGCCGATGTTCATGTGGTCACCGATCTTGGCACCGGTGAAAACCAGCTTGCTCAACATCAAGTCGTGAGGAATGCCCAAGTCATCGGCGACCCGCTCATAACGCTGGAACTTGGCGCTGTGGCAGCCCATGCAGTAGTTGGCGAAGGTACGCGCACCGTCTTGCAAGGCAGCCTTGTCGGACAGGTCAATATCAACCTTCTCCAACTCAGGACCCGCGGTATTCGCGAAAGACAACACAGGCATAGCAGCAAGAATCAGTACAGCAAATAGCTTTTTCATCAGCCAGTCACCCTTTCCGGAACCGGTTTGGTCTTCTCGAGCCTGGTATAGAACGGCATCAGAATGAAGTAGGCGAAGTACAGGAAGGTACACACCTGCGACAACAGCGTACGGCCTGGAGTCGGCGCCAACACACCCAAGACACCCAGGATCACAAACGAGACGCAGAACACCAGCAGCCAGATCTTGCTCAGCCAGCCTTTGTAGCGCATGGACTTGACCGGACTACGGTCGAGCCAAGGCAGCACGAACAGGACCGCAATTGCAGCGCCCATCGCGATAACACCCAAGAGCTTGTCTGGCACCGCACGCAGAATCGCGTAGAACGGAGTGAAGTACCAAACAGGAGCAATATGCTCAGGTGTCTTGAACGGGTTGGCCGGTTCGAAGTTCGGCTTCTCGAGGAAGTAACCACCCATCTCAGGGAAGAAAAACACGATCGAGCAGAAGATGAACAGGAACACAACTACGCCGACGATATCCTTCACGGTGTAGTAAGGGTGGAAAGGAATGCCATCCAGCGGGATACCGTTCTCATCCTTGTTCTTCTTGATGTCTACGCCATCCGGGTTATTCGAACCCACCTCGTGCAACGCCAGAATGTGCAGCACCACCAGACCGAGAATCACGATCGGCAGGGCTACCACGTGCAGAGCGAAGAAGCGGTTCAGGGTAATCCCGGAAATCAGGTAATCACCACGGATCCACTGAGTCAGGTCGTCACCAATAACGGGGATCGCACCGAACAGCGAGATGATCACCTGGGCACCCCAGTAGGACATCTGCCCCCAAGGCAGCAGGTAGCCCATGAAGGCCTCGGCCATCAGCGCCAGGTAGATCAGCATGCCGAACAGCCACACCAGCTCACGAGGCTTCTGGTAGGAACCGTAGAGCAAGCCACGGAACATGTGCAGATAGACCACGATGAAGAACGCCGAAGCGCCGGTGGAGTGAAGCAAACGCAGGATCGCGCCGTACTCGACGTCGCGCATGATGTATTCAACGGAAGCAAAGGCTTCTTCCGCCGAAGGGGTGTAGCTCATGGTCAACCAGACACCAGTAACGATCTGGTTAACCAGAACCAGCAGTGCCAGGGAGCCAAAGAAATAGAAGAAGTTGAAGTTCTTCGGAGCGTAATACTTGCTGAGATGGTCTTCCCACATCTTGGTCGCGGGGAAGCGCGCATCAACCCAATCCATGAACTTGCTCATCACGCTTTCTCCGTGTCGACGCCAATGACGATGATGTCATCCGACTCATAGGAATGCGGGGGTACTGGCAGGTTCAGGGGCGCAGGCTGCGCTTTATAGACGCGACCAGCCAGGTCGTAGTGGGAGCCGTGGCAAGGGCAGAAATAGCCACCTACCCAGTCCTTGCCCAAATCAGCGGGCGCCACTTCAGGACGGAAGGTCGGAGAACAACCCAGGTGAGTACAGATCCCGATCAGCAGCAGAATCTCTGGCTTGATCGAACGCACTTCCGGATCGACGTAGGTTGGTTGTACCGAGTTCTTGGAGTCAGGGTCAGACAGCTGGCCCTCGATCTTTTTAAGATTCCCCAGGATTTCCTCTGTACGGCGGACGATGAATACCGGTTGACCACGCCACTCAGCAATCATCTGCTGACCTGGTTCGATCTTGCTGATATTCACTTTCACCGGTGCACCTGCGGCTTTCGCCTTGGCACTGGGAAACCATGACCCCACGAACGGGACCGCAGCCCCCACCGCTCCAGCAGCACCCACCACGGATGTGGCTGCTACTAGGAAGCGACGCCGGCCTGCATTCACGCCGTCATTGCTCATTCAGTCCTCTCCCATCAGCTTTGTGGCCTGTTAAATCAGGCATCTACTAAGTAAAAATCTGAACTTATAAAAATTTTGCCGAATGGTAATGAAAAGCCCCTATTCTGACAAGGTAATTACCAAGCCGACCCAGCCCGAAGCCTTGTAGTATAGGGCCTGCGCGGATGTGGCAAGTTGTCACAGCGCAAATTTCAGACAATAAAAAACGCCCAGCTCCGCGAGGAGACTGGGCGCTTTTGAACGCAGTAGCGAATTAACGCTTGGAGTATTGCGGACGCTTACGCGCTTTACGCAGACCCACTTTCTTACGCTCAACTTCACGTGCGTCACGGGTTACGAAGCCAGCTTTACGCAGAGCGCTGCGCAGAGTTTCGTCGTAATCCATCAGAGCGCGAGTGATACCGTGGCGGATTGCGCCAGCTTGACCACTTACACCGCCGCCGATAACGGTAACGTAGATATCGAACTTCTCAACAGTCTCGGTCAGCTCCAGCGGCTGACGAACTACCATGCGGGCAGTTTCGCGACCGAAGAAGTTATCCAGGGAGCGGTTGTTGATCGAGATATTGCCAGTGCCCGGACGCAGGAAAACGCGTGCGGTTGCAGTCTTGCGACGGCCAGTGCCGTAATTTTGAGTCGCCGACATAATGAACTATTCCGTTAAATCTTCAGTTCTTGGGGCTGCTGAGCAGTATGAGGGTGAGCAGCGCCCGCATAGACTTTCAGCTTACGGTACATGTCGCGACCCAGCGGGTTCTTAGGCAGCATGCCTTTTACCGCGGTCTCGATCACGCGCTCAGGGGCTTTAGCGATCAGCTTTTCGAAGTTGATCGACTTGATGCCGCCCGGGAAACCGGAGTGGGAGTAGTACATTTTGTCAGTGGTTTTAGCGCCAGTAACACGTACCTGCTCGGCATTGATTACGACGATGTAGTCGCCGGTATCAACGTGAGGAGTGTACTCAGGCTTGTGCTTGCCACGCAGACGGCTCGCGATTTCGGTGGCCAGACGACCCAGGGTCTGACCAGCAGCGTCGACGACGAACCAGTCGCGCTTTACTGTTTCCGGTTTAGCAGTAAAAGTTTTCATTCTTTATAGCCTCAGGGGCCGCCCAGCAAAATAGACGGCGGATCTTACTGAATAGTGCGTACTTTGACAAGGTCAAAGGCAGCCGGACACAGACGCTATCGGGGGCTCGGGTCAGCGCGTCTGATATACGGCAAGATTCTTCGGCAGGCGGCGCATCACTTCCACTGCAGAAAGAGCTGCCGAATTATGCAGATTGCGAAAAAAAATTCAACCTGCTTTTATGATTGTTTTGCCAAGGGAGTACCCGATGGACTACCGCCAGCTGGGCCGAACCGATCTGAATGTGAGTGCGATTTGCCTGGGTACCATGACTTGGGGCGAGCAGAACACCGAGGCTGAAGCCTTCGCTCAAATCGAGCGAGCCAAGAACGCCGGAATCAACTTTATCGACACCGCCGAAATGTACCCGGTGCCGCCCAAGGCCGAAACCTACGCCACCACCGAACGCTATATCGGTAACTGGTTCAAGCAACGTGGCGACCGCGCCGACTGGGTCCTGGCCAGCAAGATCGCAGGTCCAGGCAACACCATCGACTATATTCGCGACAAACAGCTCAAGCACAACCGCAAACATATAACTGAAGCCGTGGATGCCAGCCTCAAGCGCCTGCAGACTGACTGGATCGACCTCTACCAACTGCACTGGCCCGAGCGCAGCACCAACTTCTTCGGCCAACTGGGCTACAAGCATCAGCCCGATGAAGACTTCACACCTCTGGAGGAAACCCTCGAAGCCCTGGACGAACAGGTTCGCGCCGGCAAGATCCGCCATATCGGCCTGTCCAACGAAACGCCCTGGGGCACCATGAAGTTCCTAGCCCTGGCCGAAAGCCGCGGCTGGCCAAGGGCCGTTTCGATCCAGAACCCCTACAACTTGCTCAACCGCAGCTTTGAAGTAGGCCTGGCGGAAGTCGCCATTCGCGAGCAGTGCGGCCTGCTGGCCTACTCGCCCCTGGCGTTCGGTTTCCTGTCCGGCAAGTATGAAAATGGCGCCCGACCAGCCAAGGCTCGACTGAGCCTCTACAGCCGCTTCAGCCGCTACTTCAACCCTCAGTCGGAAGCGGCCTGCAGCCGTTATGTGGCGCTGGCCCGCGAGCATGGTCTGGACCCGGCACAAATGGCCCTGGCCTTCGTCACTCAACAGCCGTTCGTGACCAGCAACATCATTGGCGCCACCACACTGGAACAGCTGGACAGCAACATCGCCAGCGCCACCTTGAAGTTGTCGGAAGAGGTCCTCGCCGGGATCGAGGCAATCCACAAGGATCACCCCA
Organism: Pseudomonas sp. B21-059; assembly: GCF_026016285.1. Taxonomy (NCBI): domain Bacteria; kingdom Pseudomonadati; phylum Pseudomonadota; class Gammaproteobacteria; order Pseudomonadales; family Pseudomonadaceae; genus Pseudomonas; species Pseudomonas sp. B21-059. The sequence continues at coordinate 5,574,214 of NZ_CP087201.1, forward strand.
ACCCTGCGCCTTAACTGGTCTACAGGAGCTGGCTTGCCAACGAATGGGCACGTCGCACCATTTGCCGGCAAGCCGGTCCCTACAGTGAACGGGCGATGATTTCCTTCATGATCTCGTTGGTCCCGGCATAAATGCGCTGCACCCGCGCATCGGCCCAGGCCCGGGCCACCGGGTATTCCCACATGAAGCCGTAGCCGCCGTGCAGTTGCACGCACTCATCGAGCACCTTGCACTGCAGATCGGTGCCCCAGTACTTGGCCATGGCCGCCGTCGGCACATCGAGTTTGCCCTGCAAATGCAGCTCAAGGCAGCGATCGACAAAGACCCGGCCGATCTGAATTTCCGTGGCCATTTCAGCCAGCTTGAAGCGACTATTCTGGAAATCGGCAATTGCCTTGCCAAAGGCCTTACGTTCGCGGGTGTATTCCAGGGTCCACTGCAACGCGGCCTCGGCACTGGCCAGGCCACCAATGGCCACGGTCAGGCGCTCCTGGGGCAACTCCTGCATCAAGTAGGCAAAGCCTGCCCCAGCCTGCCCCAGCAGATTTTCCTTGGGCACTCGCACATCCTGGAAGAACAGCTCTGAGGTGTCCTGAGCCTTCATTCCAACCTTTTCCAGGCGCTTGCCCTTGGAGAACCCGGGAGTATCGGCCTCAACCAGAAACAGGCTGGTGCCCTTAGCTCCTGCCTTGGGATCGGTCTTGGCCACGACTATCACCAGGTCCGCCAGGTAGCCGTTGGTAATAAAGGTCTTGGACCCATTGATCACATACTCGTCGCCGTCGAGCATTGCCGTGGTCTTCACCCCTTGCAAGTCAGAGCCCGCACCCGGCTCGGTCATGGCAATGGCCGTGACCATATCCCCCGACACCAGACGGGGCAGGTATTTGCGTTTCAACGCCTCACTGCCGTAGTGCAGGATGTAGGGCGCAACAATGTCCGAATGCAGAGAGAAACCAATGCCGGTCAGGCCCAGACGGCCGATCTCCTCGATCACCACCGCACTGTAGAGAAAATCCGCCCCCAGACCGCCGTACTCCTCGGGAATGTGCGAACACAGCATCCCCGCCTCCCCGGCCTTGCTCCACAACTGACGGTCGATGAAGCCCTGTTTTTCCCACTCACCATGGAAAGGCACAGCCTCTTTTTCAAGGAACGTACGCACGCTGTCACGAAAGAGTTCATGCTCGGAACTGAACAAGGTTCTAGGGATCATGCAGGCACCTGTGATGTTGATTGATCATGGGTTGGCTGCCAGAGCCTAAGCCCAGGCACCTGCACGGGACACTGGACACATCCGACAAAAAATAAGACGATCCAGCCGTCTGGTGACCACTTTCCCCTATAAGAACAATTGAATTATGTCTAACCAAACCTCCACGCCCTTGCGGCGCGTCAGCATCCTGGCTATCGACCGGGTTTTCGCTTCCACCCTCATGCAGGCAAAAGATTTTTTTCATCTGGCCAGCCTGCGTTACGGCAAACAGCTGGGCCAAGGCCTGACTCCGGCGTTCGAAACTCGCCTGGTCAGCCCCGACGGCCAGCCAGTCTGCAGCTTCAGCAATGTGATCATGCCGGTGGACGGTGCGCTGGAAGATACCGATGTGATCATTCTCCCGGCCTTCTGGGATGACTTCGACACCCTGTGCCAGCGTTATCCACAGATACTGCCCTGGCTGCGCGCCCAGCACGCCCGCGGCGCGGTGCTTTGCGGTGAAGCCACCGGGGTTTTCTGGCTGGCTGAAGCCGGACTGCTCGACGGCAAGGAAGCCACCACTTACTGGCGCTTCTTCAACGCCTTCAGCGAGCGCTTCCCCAAGGTCCAGCTCAACCAGGACAAGCACCTGACAGACGCCGACAATCTCTATTGCGCCGGCGGCACCACCTCGGCCTGCGACCTGTACATTTACCTGATCGAACGCTTCTGTGGAGCCAACGTGGCCCAGGCCGTGGCTCGGGACATCCTCTATGAAGTGCAGCGCAGCTACGCCCCCGGACGCATCGGCTTCGGCGGCCAGAAACTGCATCAGGACGTAATCATCCTGCAGATCCAGCATTGGCTTGAAGAGCACTTCGCCGACAAGTTCCGCTTCGAGGACGTGGCTCGCGAACATGGCATGAGCATTCGCAATTTCATGCGCCGCTTTCAGACGGCTACCGGCGACAAGCCCCTGCACTACCTGCAGCGTCTACGCATCGAAACCGCCAAGGGCCTGCTTTCGGGAACGCGCAAGAGCATCAAGACCATCAGCTATGAAGTCGGCTACGACGACGCCAGTTTCTTCGCCCGCCTGTTCCGCCAACACACCGAACTCTCACCCAATCAGTACCGCCAGCAGTTTCAGCAGCAGGCGGCATAAAAAAGGGCCTGCAATGCAGGCCCTTTTTCATCGACTCGAGATTATGGCTTGTGCGCCCGCGACAGAAACTCGTGGGACTGCATCTCCAGCAACCGGCTGAGAGTGCGCTGGAACTCGAACGTCAGGCGCCCTCCGGTATAGAGGTCCTTGAGCTCGACCTCGGCGGAGATGATCAGCTTGACGTTGCGGTCATAGAACTCGTCGACCATGTTGATGAAACGCCGAGCAATATCATCCGTGGTAACACTCATCTGCTCCACGCCACTGAGCAGTACGGCATGAAAGATCTTGCCCAGTTCGATGTAGTCGTTCTGGCTACGAGGACCATCGCACAGCTCACGGAAGTCGAACCAGGCCACATCATCACAGGTGCGCAGCGCACGAATTTCTCGGTTCTCGATGATCAATACATCGTTTTCCACCGCCTGAGTGCACTCTGGCGTCAGCGCACGGAAGCTCTTGCGCAGACTTTCATGGGCAGCTTCATCCAATGGATAGTGAAACAGCTCCGCCTGCTCCAGATGCCGCAGACGGTAGTCGACGCCGCTGTCGACGTTGACGATCTCGGTGTTCTGCTTGATCAGGGCAATGGCCGGCAAGAAGCGCGCACGCTGCAGACCGTCCTTGTACAAGCCATCCGGAACGATGTTCGACGTCGCCACCAGGGTCACACCGTTCTTGAACAACTCTTCCATCAGGGTGCCGAGAATCATCGCATCGGTAATATCAGACACGAAGAATTCATCGAAGCAGATCACCCGCGCCTCTTGTGAGAAACGCTTGGCAATGATGGTCAGCGGATTCTTTTCGCCACCCAGGGTTTTCATTTCTTCGTGTACGCGCTTCATAAAGCGGTGAAAGTGCGTACGAACCTTTTCCTTGAACGGCAAGGCTTCGAAGAAGGTGTCTACCAGATAAGTCTTTCCACGCCCTACTCCGCCCCAGAAGTACAGCCCCTTGACCGGCGCCTGATCCTTCTTGCCAAAGAGCTTGCCGAGCAAGCCCGGCTTGTTTTGCTCGGCTGCAATCAGATCCTCATACAGGCGCTGCAGATGACGCACAGCGGTTTCCTGTGCCGCGTCATGAAAGAAGTCCGGGCGTTTCAGATCTGCTTGGTATCGTTCTAGGGGCGTCATAATTCGTTAGCAAGGCAACAAAAACGGGCCGTCACTTTAGCGACGGCCCTGGGGAATGGCAATCAGCCCTTGGTCGGGAAGATTCCGATTAGTCCTGCGCTGGGGTCAGCGCAATCCGCAGCGCATCAATGGCTGCGTCACGCGCGGCAGCGTCAGCGAAGGCTGGACTGTCAGCCACGCAGGCGCCATCCAGCCAAACGCTGAAACTGCCAGCTTCGCTACGCAGATCCAGCTCCTGCCCCGATTGCAGTCGTTTGGTCACCGCACCGGCAGCCTTGCCATCGGCGAAGTGACGCGACAGCAGCAACTGCTCGCCATCGGCGGACAGCAAGCGGAAACGGAAACTACCATCGTCTTCACGGAAGCTGATGAAGCGCGGGGCCTTGGCGGCCTTTTTCTTGGTCGTGGCGGCAACTTGCACCTGACTGGCAAAGGAGCGCAGGCCCACGGCCTCACGCAGCTCGGCAAGGAACGGCGTAGCCACAGCCCGAGCTTTGGCGGCACCGGCACGCAGAATGTCTTCCAGATCCCCGGGACGGGCGATCAACTGGTGGTAACGTTCACGAGCCTCACCCAATTCACCATCCAGCAACTGGAACAGGCGGCTCTTGGCTTCGCCCCAACCCAGCCCCTGCAACAGCTCAGTACGGAACTCGGCAGCCTGTGCCGGGGTAGAAAATGCCTGGAACAGAGTGAACAGATGGGAGTTGTCCGGGTCCTTGGCCTCACCCGGCGCCTTGGAGTCAGTGACGATCCGCGAGATCGCGTCCTTCATGTCCTTGGCACTGGTGAACAAAGGGATGGTGTTGTCGTAGCTCTTGGACATCTTGCGACCGTCCAGGCCAGGCAGGGTGGCGACGCTCTCCTCGATCAGCGCCTCGGGCATGGTGAAAAACTCCTTGCCCTGGCCAAACAGATGGTTGAAACGCTGGCCGATGTCCCGAGCCATTTCCACGTGCTGGATCTGATCACGGCCCACCGGCACCTTGTGCGCGTTGAACATCAGGATGTCCGCGGCCATCAGCACCGGGTAGCTGTAGAGCCCCATGGTGATGCCGGCATCCGGGTCTTCACCGGCCTCGAGGTTCTTGTCCACCGATGCTTTGTACGCATGGGCACGATTGAGCAGGCCCTTGGCGGCTACGCAGGTCAGCAGCCAGGTCAGTTCCGGAATCTCCGGAATGTCCGACTGACGATAGAAGGTCACACGTTCCACATCCAGGCCGCCCGCCAGCCAGGTCGCCGCGATTTCCTGGCGCGAACGCTGAATGCGCAACGGGTCATCGCACTTGATCAGCGCGTGATAGTCGGCCAGGAAGTAGAAGGAATCGGCATTACTGTCACGGCTGGCAAGGATCGCCGGGCGAATCGCGCCAGCGTAGTTGCCCAGGTGCGGGGTACCGGTGGTGGTGATGCCGGTGAGGATACGCGTACGAGTAGTCATGGGTAATCGCTTATCAGACTGCTATCAATTCGAAAGTCGCGGCAGCACCAGATCCTTGAGATCAGTGAGCTTGCCATGAAAAAAGTGCCCGCATTCTGCCACTTTCAGCAGCTCATGGGGGCGAACAAGCGCGTCGGACCAGTCATAGACCGCTTGAGGGTCAATGACTTCATCGGTTTCCGGCTGGATCAGGGTCAGCGGGCAGTTTTCCGGCAACTGGTCGGTATCCCGCAGACGGGTCACCGCCGCCGCCACCATGAACAGGTGCTTGAGCTGCACGCCCTGGGCCTCCAGGCGCCCGCCAAGACTGGCGGCGACAAAACCGCCGAAGGAGAACCCCAGCAGGGTCAATGGCAGTTCAGGATGTTTGGCCTGCAACCACTGGGCGGCAGCCTGGGCGTCATCGATTTCGCCACTGCCCATGTCGTGACTGCCTTCACTGGCGCCAACACCCCGGTAGTTGAAGCGCAGGGTGATCAGGCCGGCATCCCGCGCGGTGCGCTGCAAGGTGGACACCACCTTGTTGAGCATGGTGCCGCCCTGCACCGGGTTGGGGTGGCAGATCAGTGCCACGCCACGAGGATCGGGCACCTCCAGATACAGGGCTTCCAATTGGCCCACCGGGCCGGCAATCACTACAGGGGTTTCACGCATTAGCAAGGAAGGAACTCCGTGACCTCGAAGGGGGTCGACTCGTCTAGCAAATGGTCTGTGCCAATCTATTGCGAGTGAATCGCGGTATACAGCGCAGGTTCGAGCCGTTAACGTAAAGCAAAGCCGTTTATAGAGGAAGGACTCGTGGAACACTCGCTCTTAGTTTGGTTGTTGCCGACTCTTGCCCTGGTCGCGGGTGTCGCCATTGGATTCCTGGTTGCTCGCCTGCTGCCCAATGCCGCGCCTAACCGCACGCAGCGTCAGTTGGACGATATTCAGGAACGTTTCGACAATTATCAAAATGAAGTGGTCACCCATTTCAACAGCACTGCCACCCTGGTGAAAAAGCTCACCCAGAGCTATCAGGAAGTGCAGGACCATCTCGCCGAGGGTGCCAACCGCCTGGCCCTGGACGAACTGACCCGGCAACGCCTGCTGGCCGCACTGCATTCCGAGTCGGCACAAGCTCCACGGGAGCGCCTGACTCCACCGCGGGATCAGGAGCCACCACGGGACTACGCGCCGAAGACGCCAAACGCTCCGGGCATGCTCGACGAGCACTACGGCCTGAAGAAGTAACCGCTTCAGTCATTAAAAAGCCCGCCCGATTTGCATCGGGCGGGCTTTTTTGTACCTGGGATTGCAGTCGAGTCGATCAGTACTGTTGGTAGGGCTGCTGGTACTGCTGACCTTGCTGCTGATACTGCTGGCCCGGAATCGCCTTGAGGTTGACCTCTACACGACGGTTCTGCGCACGGCCATTGACGTCGGCGTTGCTGGCAATCGGATTGTCCGGACCAGCACCGCGAGCGGACAGGTTGGCACTGCTCACCCCCTGAGACGTGAGGTAGGTCGCCACGCTCTGGGCACGACGCTGGGAAAGGTCCATGTTGTGCTGACGGCTGCCAGTGCTGTCGGTGTAGCCGACGATCTCGATCTGGTTCTGGTTGAACTCGCGCAGGGAGTTGGCCAGGTTGTTCAGCGGCTGGTAGAAGCTTGGGGCGATATTCGCCGAATCAGTGGCAAACGTGATGTTGCCCGGCATGATCAGCTTGATCTGATCACCCTGACGCTGCACTTCAACCCCGGTATTGGCCATGCTGGCGCGCAGTTTCTTCTCCTGCTGGTCGGCGTAGTAACCGTAACCGGCGGCAGATGCTCCCACCACGGCGGCACCGATCAACGCGCCCTTGCCACGGTTATTGTGGTCAATGGCAGCACCGGCCAATGCACCAGCCAGGGCACCCAGGCCACCGTATTTTGCAGTTTTGCTCATGCCCGACGAGCCGCCGTCGGCCTGCCCCTGATTGTCATAGGGGTTAGGCGAAGCGCAGCCGGACAACAAGGCCACAGCAGTAGCGACAACAATCAAACGACGCGAGGTGAACATGGAAAACTCCTACATTTTGCATTCTGTGGTGCAGCGGACGTTGGCAACAGACCTTAGCTAGCGTTGGAACACACAGAGTGGCAAAAATTCCGTCAGCGGGCTGGCTAAAAGTCAGGCCCTCACAAACGGATTCTGGCGCATCTCATCGCCCAATCGGGTGTCTGGGCCGTGCCCGGCAACCACTGTGGCATCTTCATCAAGGGTATACAGACGCTGCTTGATCGAACGCACCAGGGTGGCCTGATCCCCGCCCCACAAGTCCGTGCGCCCGACCCCACGCTTGAACAGCGTGTCGCCGGCAATCAGAAGCTTAGCCTCGGAAAACCAAAAACTCATGGAGCCCGGAGTGTGCCCGGGAGTATGCAGGGCCACGCCGCAACCGCAGGCCAGTTCCTCATCGTCGTCCAGCCAGCGGTCCGGGGACGGAACAGCCGTGTAGGGCACGCCGAACATGCTGCATTGCATCTCAAGGTTGTCCCACAGGAACTGGTCGTCCTTATGCAGATGCAAAGTAGCGCCGGTCTTTTCCTTCATCTGCCCGGAAGCGAGAAAATGATCCAGGTGCGCATGGGTATGAATGATGCTCACCACCTTCAATCCCAGGGCATCGAGGCGAGCCATGATCAAATCGGGATTGCCTCCCGGATCGACAACTATCGCTTTCTTGGTCAGCGGGTCGCCAATGATGGTGCAGTTGCACTGCAAAGGGCCGACGGGGAAGGTTTCGCGGATAAGGCTGGGTTTGGCGGCGTCCATGGAAGAGTTCCAGAAAAAATCGATGGCCCATTCTGGCACAGCTCGCCGCCAGCACTCACTCAGAACGCCAGTTGCAGCGTCTCCTCCCCCTCCAGCGCCAGCAGGAACTGCTTGGCTTCAAGCCCTCCGGCAAAGCCGGTCAGGCTCCCCGATGCACCGATCACTCGATGACAGGGGGCCACAATCGAGATCGGGTTCCGGCCATTGGCTGCGCCCACCGCCCGCACCGCCTTGGGACTGCCAATCTGCTGGGCGATCTGGCTGTAGCTGCGGGTCTCACCGAAAGGGATGGTCAGCAAAGCCTGCCAGACCTTGCACTGAAACTCGGTACCGACGAAATCCAGCTCAAGCTCGAAGCGCTCACGGCTGCCTGCAAAGTATTCCCGAAGCTGGCGCTCGGCTTCCAGCAGCATGGGATGATCAACCGCCTCCTGCAACGGCCCGAGACGTACCCGGTTCTGCCGTTCGTGCTCCCAGAGAATCGCCGCCAGCTTGCTCCCTCTGGCCACCAGGGTCAGTTGGCCAACGGGGGACGGCATCAGTTTGAATACGCAGGACATCTCAGGTCTCCTTCAATCCGTCAGTGGAATCGGACCCGGAACCCAGTGGTCCATGGCCGTCCTCTTAGTACGCCGACACTGTAAAACGAGATTCAAGCGCAAGAACCACGTTTCTTGCGCTTGAACTCGACGGCGAAGCAATCTGAGTGCCGAGCGGACCCGAAGCTAATCGTCCTCATCCACCAGGAAACAGTTGTCACTGCTACTGCGCTGGCCATAAGGGTCGACAATGAATGCCCCGCGCCCCTGGCCGCATTCGAGCAGGTGCACCGGGGACAATTCGCGCTGCCGGTCGATCTGCGCATTGAAGCGCATGATGTAGATCCCCAGGGAGATCGATACACAGAGAATCAGCACCAGGCACAGCACCAACTGATCGGTGTAGCTGGCGCCGGCCTTATCAGCATGCAGTGATGACATGCTCGGATCCCGCCCGCTCAACACTGTGGCCAATCAGTAACCAACTCAGGGGGCCGCCCCCTCCCAGGCGCCCCAAAGATGCCTGGGAAGGCAGGACGCAGGCCATCAGGACGAGAAGTATCAGAACCAGCAGGATTCCTTTGACTACCGAAATCAGGTTCATGGCTGTGCCACGCTCTGGAGTTAAGAAGAGCCCGAGCTTAGAGACGGCCGGGTTAACACCGGGTAAACATCCGCAGAAACCGGCCTGACTCCGCTATCCTTCGGCCCATCGAGCGCCAAGGGTCCAAGGGGACGTTTCCGTGCATATTCAACTGCTATTGGTCGAGGACAACCTCGACCTGGCCAACACCGTCATCGAGTACCTGGAAATCAGCGGCATCGTCTGCGACCACGCCAGCAATGGCCAGACCGGCCTTAACCTGGCTTTAAGCCAGCACTACGACGTCATCCTGCTGGACATCATGTTGCCGCGACTGGACGGCCAGCAGCTGTGCCAACAGTTGCGCCAGCAAGGCAGCCAGACGCCGATCCTGATGCTCACCTCGCTGGATGCCCTTTCCGACAAACTCGCCAGCTTCGCCGCCGGGGCCGACGACTATCTGGTCAAGCCCTTTGAAATGGCGGAACTGGTGGCCCGTATCCGAGCCCTGAGCATGCGCCGCAGCGGCCAGGCAAGCCGCCTGCAAGTGGCCGACCTGGTGATGGAGCTGTCTACCCGCAAGGTCAGCCGCGCCGGGCAAGAACTGCATCTGTCACCCATTTGCTGGACCCTGCTGGAGTGCCTGATGCGTGCCAGTCCGGAACCGGTAACCCGGGAACGCCTGGAGACAACGATCTGGGGCGACGAGCCACCGGACAGCAATACCCTCAAGGTGCACATGCACCGATTGCGCAAGACCGTGGACAAATCCTTCGGCCAACCGTTGATCCACACCCTCCCTGGTATTGGCATTCAGATGAGGTCACATGCGTAACGGTCTGGGTCTGAAATGGGTAATCAGCGGCAGCTTCCTGCTGCTGATTGCCGTGGTGTTGCTGATCTACAGCCTGCTGCTGCCCGAATACAGTGTCCGTGGCCTGCTCTATACCGCCAGCGCAATGATGGAGGAGGAAGCCCAGTACTTCGCCAGGCATTACAAGAAAGATCCAAACACCCCACCGCCGCATAACTACTTCTATACCAGCGTCATCGGCAAGGAGGCGCTGCCGGAGAAAATCCGTCAGATGCTGGACACCCCACCCAGCCTGTCCTTCGGTGCGGTGCAGGCGTTTGGCGACCTGGAGTCCGATGACGAGGATGAAGGGCGGGTGGTACTGGCCCAGCCGCTTAGCGACGGCAAGACCCTGTACATGTACGACGTCGACCACGACAAAGAAGAAGGCGGTGAAGTGGAGACGCCACTGTCCGACGCCTACATCGAGCGAGAGTTGCGCGGCGTCAACTTCATCAGCCTGGCGGTGTTCGTCCCGGCGCTGATTATCATTGCCCTGCTGGTCTGGTGGCTGGTACGGCCCCTGGGGCGCCTGGCCCAATGGTCCTCCACCCTCAAGGATGCGGACGCGGTATCCAGTCAGCGGCCGAGTTTCGGCTTCAAGGAGTTCAACATGCTGGCCGATGCCCTGGCCCAAAGCGTGCAGCAGGTGCAGGCCGCCAGCCTGCGAGAAGGCCGCCTGCTGCGCTACACCAGCCATGAGCTGCGCACCCCACTGGCGGTGCTCAAGGCCAATATCGAACTGCTGACCTTGCAATCCGGCGGCGTCCTGCCGCCGCCCCTGCAACGTATCGAGCGCTCGGTATTGAACATGCAGCGCATCGCCGAAACCTTGCTGTGGATGAGTCGGGAACTGCCAGAACCCTTGCCCGAGGAGCCCATCGACATGAGCGGCCTGGTCACTGAATTGATCGAGGAACACCGCTACCTGATCGGTACACGGGATATCGAACTGCTGCTGGACATCAGCAGTACCCCTTGCCGCCTGCCTCTGACCGCCTGCCGCATCGTGGTGGGCAACTTCCTGCGCAATGCCTTGCAATACGCCGATGAGGGCAGTGTCGAGATCAATTTCGACTACCCACAACTGCGCATCGTCAACCGCATCCGGGAAGCCAAGCAGTTGGAGCCATCCAACGACTTTGGCTATGGCCTGGGCTTGGAACTGATGCGGCAACTCAGTGCCCGGCTCGGCTGGCGCATTGAGGTGCTGATGGAACAGCAACGCTTCACGGTCACCCTGGACTTCAATGCCGCCCCGCCCGCCGAGGAGCTGCCTGCACCGCAGAGCGCTCCAGAGGCGTAAAGTTGAAAACCATCGTCCTGGCCGAGATCGGTTAAGGCCAGGAAATACCTGCTCACAAGCGATGAAAAAACTGCCTAGACCCCGCCCTTTCCGACAGCGTTTGTGAGTATCGTTGACGGACAAGAAACCAAGCCCGGGAGGCTTGTCGGTGCATAACTTGCTTGCAGGAAGCGGGCTGCATCTTTCGCAGTGCACTCTAGAGCCGGATCAGAACGAGGTTCGCTGTGGCCGCCTACAATCTGCGTCAACTCAAGTACTTCATCACCACCGTCGAATGCGGCAGCGTCGCTGAAGCGTCACGCAAGCTGTATATCGCCCAGCCGTCGATCTCCACCGCCATCAAGGGCCTGGAGGACAGCTTCGGCGTGCAATTGCTGATCCGCCACCACGCCCTGGGTGTGTCCCTGACCCCAAGTGGTGCACGCTTCTACCGCAAGGCTCAGGAACTGCTGCGCATGGCCAAGGAGTTCGAGCAGAACGCCCTGGCGGACAACGACGTGGTGGCCGGACAGATCGACATCGGTTGCTTTGAAACCGTGGCACCGCTGTATCTGCCGCAGTTGATCGCCGGCTTCAGTGCCCTGTATCCCGGGGTGGAAATCCGCATCCGCGATGGCGAACAGCAGGAACTGGTACAGGGCTTGACCGGCGGTGCGTTCGACTTGGTGATCCTGTACGAGCACGAACTGGACGGCACCATCGAAACCGAACCACTGATGCCACCGCAACGGCCCTATGCGTTGCTTCCCGCCGACCACCGCTACGCCCAGCAGGCCCAGGTTTCACTGCGTGACCTGAGCCTGGAACCAATGATCCTGCTGGATGTGCAACCGAGCCGGACCTACTTCGTCAGCCTGTTCGAGGAACTGGGATTGACGCCACAGATCGCCTTCAGCTCGCCCTCCATCGAGATGGTGCGGGGCATGGTGGGCCAGGGCTTCGGCTTTTCGATTCTGGTAACCCGCCCCCACTCCCAGTGCTCCTACGACGGCAAGCCGGTGGTGTGCGTGGATATTGTCGAGGACGTGACCGGCTCCGGCCTGGTGGCGGCCTGGCTCAAGCGTGGCCAGTTGACCAAGCCGGCGCGCCTGTTCGCCGATTACTGCAAACAGCACCTGGCCCGATAACCCCGGGCCCGGCGCTGTATCACGGCGCAGCTGCAGCCGGTCGGCCGACCACGACGCGACCGCTACAAGCCCTGGCCGGCAGAGTAGCGCCTACCCCAGCAACCCCAACTCCTGGGCCCGTGCCACTGCCTGTGTACGTCGCTCAACCCCCAACTTGCTGTTGATATGGCTGGCGTGGGTTTTCACCGTATGCAGCGAAATGAACAAGCGCTCGCTGATTTCCTGATTGGAACACCCCTGAGCAATCAATTGCAGCACCGACAACTCCCGGGAACTCAACGACTCACTATGAGCCGCCTCGGGAAGCTCACGGGGGGCAGCAGGCAAACGCTGCAACAGAGCCTGGGTCAAAGCGGTCGACACACAGTGCTGCAATTGCTCGCGCATCCAGCAGGGGTGACTGCGGATCAAGCTCTCGAAAGGTTGCACTGCGCCTCCCACCGCTGCTTCCAGGGCCTGGGCAAAGTCCCGTCGTGCCTCTGCGCCGCGCCCGGACGCCAGCAACAGCAGGGTTTTCTGGGTCAGGGCCATAACGCTCAACAACTGCCGACCGCTTTGCTGGCCATGCTCCACCAATCGACTCAAGCGCTGTTCGGCCCGGGCGGAGTCGCCCTTGATGGTTTCCAGTTGGGCTTGCTGCAATTCGATGTGCAAGGGCAACTGCGGATGGAACTCCGGCGGCGCCGCAGCCTGTTCTCCAGTGTAGGTCTGGCCCAGACGCGCCAGCCAGGCCTCGGCCAGGTCGATGCGGCCCTGGGCCAGCCAGAGCTCGCACTTCACCAGGGTGATCATCGCCAAGTAGTAGATCGGCGGCACGTCCCAGATATGCATCAGGCGCTCGGCCTCGGCCAACTCGGCAAAGGCCCGGGAAAACTCGCTCCGCAGGCCTTCCTGCTTGGCGATCACGCAATGGGCGATCAACACGCTGATGTCGCGGCAGGCCCGCGCCTCCAGCAACCCGGCCTGTAAACGCACCAGGCCGGCCTCAGGCTGGGCACGCAGCGTCAACAGATAACCTTCATACAGGGTCAGCCGGGCCCGCACCGCGTACAGCCGCTGAGCCGACAGTCCCTGCAGCCGTCGCAACCCTTGGTGCACCTCCTCCAGCGCTCTGAGCACCTCGCCCCGCGCCTGCAGAACCCGGGCCCGATCGTAATGGGCCAGGGCCTCGAACAGCGGATTGCCGACCCGCTGCGCCAGCTCCAGGGATTCGCGATTGAGACTGCGGGCGCGCCACAGGTCGGCGTCGGTAATCGCCAGGTTGGACAAGGTCGACAGACACATCAGACGCTGTCCGTAACGCTTGTGCGGCAGGCTTTCCAGAGCCTCGCCGCAGTAGGCCAGGGTCCGTTCCCGCTGGCCCCGCCCGCGAGCGATGATCCCGCTCAAGGCCAGCCATTGCGCCAGCATCGACTTTTGCGCAGTGGCCGAAGGCGCCGGCAGGAAACGACTCAGGTGATCCGCCAGTTCCTCTGCCGCGTCCAACTGGCAGGCCAGGCCCAGGGCCCAGCTGTAGAGCACGATCAGCCGCGGTGTGCTGATCAGCAGGCTGTCGGGCAGGTCCATCTTCCAGCGCAGCAGCATGCCGACATTCTGCTCCGCCAGCAGTTGCTCCTCCGAAAGGTTCTGCACCAGGTTGGCCGCCACATCCAGGTGTCCGGCACGCAGCGCCTGCTCCACGGCTTCATCCAGCAGCCCCTGAGCGTTGAACCAACGACAGGCACGCAAATGCAGGCTGGCGGCCGGCACCAGGGTATTGGCCGTGGGTCGGGTACGCAGCAGATCGGAAAACAGATGGTGATAGCGATACCAGTGCCCGTGTTCGTCCAATGGCACCAGGAACACTTGGTGAGCCTGCAGGAAACCCAGGATCTCGGCACTGTCATGCGCTTCGCGCAGGGCGTCGCAGAGCTCGGCGCAGAAGCGCTCCTGGGGCGCCGTGTCATAGAGGAATGCCTGGACCTCGGCGGGCAGGCAGTCGATGACCTCTTCCAGCAGGTAGTCGCGGATGAGCCCTTCGCCCCCATGCAGTCCCTGAGGCAAGGTGCCCAACGCACCAGCCTCGGACGCTGCCAACAGCCAGAAACGCAGCCCGGCAACCCAGCCCTCGCTGCGCTGGATCAGACTTTCCAGAGCCTCGCCGCGCAAGGAACTGCTGTGGCGGTCCAACAAGCTGAGGGACTCGTCATGGGTCAGGCGCAAATCCTGCTCATGCAGCTCCAGCAACTGTCGTGAAAGCCGCAGCCGCGCCAGATGCCAATCCGGACGCTGGCGGCTGGTGACCAGCACCAGCAGGCCGTCGGGCAGGTGATTGAGGAAAAACTGCAAGCAACGATCAAGCACCGGCCCCTGGGCCAGGTGATAGTCGTCCAGGACCAGCAACAACGGCCTGCTGCTAGACAGGTGAAGCGCCAGTTCGTCCAGCAAGCCATCCAGCCACTCTTCAAAGGCGAAAGGCTGATGGCGCTGGCGCATTTTCAACAGACCGAGAGACTGCCGGCCCAATTGGGGAAAGTACTGCTGCAAACCGGCCAGCAAGCGTTCGAGAAAACGCCCGGGATCGCTGTCCCGGCGGCTCAACCCCAGCCATAGGCTCTGCCAGTTGCCCGGCAAGCCCTGGCAAAACTCCACCGCCAACGAGCTCTTACCGAACCCGGCCGGCGCACTGACCAGCAACAGCCTGCCCTTCAACCCGGCACTCAAGCGCTCGCAAAGACGCGGCCGCTGCACGTATCCGTCGGGCAGAGGGGGTCGATAGAAACGCCCTTCCAACGCAGGAATCACCGCGCTGGCAGACCGTTGAAGGGGGGACAGCTCAGTCATGGCCAACTCTTATTGATGTAGGGTTGTCGGCGTAGCAGATGCCCGCAGACTAGCGGTAAAAAGCGACCTGTTGAAGATTTTTGCGACCATTCGAGTGAAAAAGACTATGACCAAATGGGTCAGATACAGCTGATTGATCAGTCGTTATTTCGGTTGTTTATCCGGCAACCTACTAATTCATCTGGAGAAAGCCTGCCGGAACAGCCTAGATTGTTGTGCATATCTGCGAATCCACAATCTTCCAGGCAAAAAAAAGCCCCGAGCCAGTCGGGGCAATTTCCGAGGATGCGGCCTCTATTTGCAGCGGATCAGCGAACCCCGTCCTGACGCAAGGCGGCTGGAGTGAAGTCGCTGGTGGTCGCGGTGAAGCCAAAGTCATACGCCTGCTTCTCTTCGTTCTTCATGCCCAGTGCCAGGTAGCGGCCGGACTGCAGGTCGTAGAGGGTTTCCAGGGCATACCACGGTACTTGCTTGTCGTAGTAGTTCTCGGCATGGGCTTCGGCCACACGCCACAGTTGACCACGACCGTCATAGTGGTCGATCACCGCAGCCTGCCAGGTGTCTTCGTCGATATAGAAGTCACGTTTGGCATAGATGTGCCGCTGACCTTCCTTCAAGGTGGCGACCACATGCCAGACCCGACGCAGCTCGTAGCGAGCCAAGTCCTGGTTAATGTGTCCGGCCTTGATGATGTCGGCGTACTTCAGGCTCGGCGAGTCGAGCTTGTAGCTGTCGGAGGCGATGTACATCTCCTTCTTGCCTTCCAGTTTCCAGTCGTAGCGATCCGGCGCACCGTTGTACATGTCCAGGTTGTCGGAAGTCCGCAGACCATCGGCGGCGGTACCCGGGCCGTCATAGGAGACTTGCGGGGCACGGCGCACACGACGCTGGCCAGCGTTGTAGACCCAGGCCGAACGCGGCTCCTTCACTTGGTCGAGGGTTTCGTGGACCAGCAGCACGCCACCGGCCAGACGCGCCGGGGCCGTCACCTTCTGCTTGAAGTAGAACAGGATGTTGCCCGGGTTTTTCGGGTCGTAGTCCTTCATCTTGTCGCGGAACACGAACTGGTCCTGGAAGTACACCAGGCTGTAGGAGCCGTTGGCCTGTGGCGTGGCCTGGGTCACCAGACGGGTCACGCTGCCACCGCGATAGCGGGTGATGTGGTTCCAGATGACTTCCACACCGCTTTTCGGGATCGGGAACGGAATCGCGGTTTCGAAGTTCTCCAGGCCGTTGCCGCCGGACACCAGGTTGGTGCTGGTGGCATTGCGTTTGATGGCGGCGAACACCTCAGCAGGCACCGTGGCCCCGCGATGAGACGGGTAAACCGGCATCTTGAAGGTTTCCGGGTAGCGCTTGAACATCGCGTACTGCCCGGGGGCCAACTTGTCCTTGTACTGCTCGACGTTCTGCGCAGTGATCGTGAACAACGGCTGCTCGCTGCCGTATGGGTTGGACAGGAAACCCTTGCTGTCCACGGTACCGGCGTTGGTTGCCAGGGGTTTCCAGGCGGGAATGGTACCGGCAGCGTTACCGGCCATTTCCGCGCCCATCGGCGTCAGGCTGGTGCCCAGCTTGGCCGCTTCATCGGCCGAGACCGCGGCCATGACCCCGGTGGCCAGCAGTGACAGTCCCAGCACACCGATGTGCAACAGACTCTTGGTGATGTTCATATTGTTGTTCTTCCTGAAAATGCAGTGTGCTTAGAAGTTCACGCCAACGCTCAAGGCGAGGAAGTCCCGATCATCCACGGTGCTGTAGTCGCCACCAAAGAAGTTGGTATAGGCCAGGCTCGCGGTGTAGGTGTTCTGGTACTCGGCATCCAGCCCCAGGCTGATGGCCTTGCGGCCTTCCTCGAAGTTAGCGCCAGGACCTGGCGAGTAGCCCTTGACGTCATGGGACCAGGCCACGTTCGGCTTGAGGTTCACACCGGCGAATACATCCGGGTATTCCCAGATCGCCCGGCCGCGGTAACCCCAGGAGGTGGCGGTGGTGAAGCCGTCGTTGTTGCAATTGGAAGTGAGGTTACTGGCATCGGCTCCTGGGCCTGCGCCGGCAATGGTGGCGGCATTGAGCACCCGGCAACTGTTCTGTCCACCGGGAGTGGCAGGCAGGGCACCGGGGCCGAAGACAGGATCGCGGCCATAACGCACATCCGATTTGCTCTCCAGGCCACCCACACGAGTGATCCCGAGCTCGCCTACCAGGGTCAGGCGGCTGGCACCCATGACCTGGTCGAAGAAGTGCGTGAAGGTGGTCTGGAACTGGGTAATCTCTTTACGGCGATAGCCATGAAGGTCTTGTCCAGGAATCCCATCGAGCAAGGAAGCATTGGTGAAGTTGCCTCCCAAAGGCCGGACAGCAGAGTAGAGGATATCGGTGCTGTTCAACTGAACCGGCGCATTCGGCCGATAACTCAGTTCGCCGCTCCAGGCGGTCCCTGTAGGCAAGGTGGTGGAGAAGCTCAGCCCGTACAGGCGGATGTCTTCCGGATACTCGACAAAGTACTTCGAGTTACCGGCAATCCACACCGGCGCCAACGTGCCAAAGCCCGGGGCGATGGTATAGGCCGACTGAGGTGCACCGGTGGCGCTGAAGATCGGCGCACGGCTGTGATAGTTCATGAAGTAGGCGCCGAACTCGGTGTCCAGCGGCTCGAAGTTGTAACGGAAAGCCACACCGAACTGGCCGCTGTCACGAGCATCGCGGTCGCCACTGCGACGCACCAGCGCACCCTCTTCATTGACATCGACGCCACGAGCCTGCATCGCCGCCAGGGCCGCCCGGCCCGGGGCCGTGGCGGTGATGGTCGAACGCTTGGCGAGCAGACGCAGATTGTCGTCACAGCCATCGGAAATGTTGTCCGGCTGCGAGAAGAAGGTCCCGCAGTTGTCGGTAACGGTCTGGTCCCATTCCAATTGATAGAAAGCTTCGGCCGACAGGTTCTCGGTCAGGTTCTGGGAGATGTAGAACATGTTGACCGGGATCAACCCTTCCTTGACCTCGGCACCGGGACGGCGGAATGCCGACACGTCGATCGGGTTGATCGAGTTGATACCGCCGCCAATGAAGGTACTTTCACCCCAACTCACTACCTGCTTGCCCAAACGCACCGAGCCCGGTTCATCGGCGATGGAGTAGTTGTGATAGACAAAGGCATCGAGGATCTGACCGCCGGAGGACTTGGCGCCTTCCTTGCGGTTGTTGTCACTGATGTTCTTGAAGTCCATGTCTTCGTCTTTGAGCTTGAAGTCATACCAGTACTTGCCACGAACAAACACACCGGTATCGCCGTACTTCAATTCCAGGTCATGAATGCCCTTGAAGATCTTCGAGAAGGTCTGCCCCTTGTTGAAGTTCAAGTGGCCGTCATCGGTGGTCTGGGACAGACCCTTGCCGCCATTGTTGACCCCGATCAGGTCCTTGTTGCGTCCGGCGGTCGACCAACTGGCCCCCACCGACAGGGACGAATCGAAGCTGCCTTCGATTTCACCGATATTGAAGCTGACGCCGAATGCAGGCCCGGCGAGCGTGGAGGCGAGACCGACGGCCAGGGGCAGTTTCGCCCGGCGCCAGAACTGGTTTGCTGATGTCATCGACGCTACTCCATGTGCATTATTTTTATGGCAGTACGCTCTTCTGAAAACGCTTCGAATACCGGTTGGATGAACACTTGCCCGGTTCCGAAGTTGCATGGCGCGAGCACCCCACAGTGCTCCGTTGTTCAGAAAAATCCGTAGGCGGACTATATCCAGCAGGGATTACTGCTTGATCCCTCTAAAGTGTGATTTGCAGCCGACCACCGCATTGGAACAGTCCTTTGCCACAACCGTTGAAAGACGGCGCGGTAAGGATGGCTGAAAATCTCGTGAGCACAAGGCAAAGGCTTGTCGGATGGGCATGCCGTGCCCGGACGGGCACGGCAGAGGACGCTCAAAGCGTGGAGAGGAAGGTGCTGTTACTGGCTTGCCATTCGCTGATGTCGACGCGGATGCGCTTCTTGTCGAGCTTACCAACGCTGGTCTTGGGAATTTCAGTAACAAGGGCAATCTGGCTGGGAATCGCCCACTTGCTCAGGTGCCCCAGCTCCACGAACGGCTTGAGGTGTTCCTTGAGCTCACGAGCACCAATCTCATGGCCTTCGCGGATCACCAGCAAGGCAAACGGGCGCTCGCCCCACTGTGGATCGGCGATGCCCACCACTGCTACTTCACGTACCGCCGCATGGCGACTGATGAGGTCTTCCAGGTCCAGGGAGGAGATCCACTCGCCACCGGTCTTGATCACGTCCTTGATCCGGTCACGGATGTCGATCACCCCCATGCTGTCCAGGGTCGCCACGTCGCCGGTGTGCAGCCAGCCGCCCTCCCAGAGCTCGGCGCCCTTCTGCGGCTCGTTGAAATAGCCTTCAGTCAGCCAGGGCGCACGCAGCACCAGCTCGCCCTGGGACTCACCGTCCGCCGGCAGGAAGTTGCCCTCGGCATCGATGATCGCTGCCTCCACCAAGGGCCCTGGTACCCCGGCCTTGATCCGGTAAGTGGTGCGCTCGTCTTCGCTGCCCGCCATCAGTTCATCGTTGAGGTGGGCGCAGGACACCAGCGGACCAGTCTCCGACATGCCGTAGGCGGCCGTCAGTTGAATCCCCTTGGCCTTGGCCGCCTCGTACAGCGCACGGTTCAGCGCACTGCCGCCGATGACGATCTTCCAGCCACCGAAATCGGTGTTCTGGGCCGCCTTGGCATTGAGCACCATCTGCAGGATGGTCGGCACACAGTGGGAGAAGGTGACCTTCTCCCGGCGCCACAGCTCCACCAGGTACTCCGGGTCGTAACGCCCGGGATAGACCTGCTTGAGCCCAAGCATGGTGGCAACATAAGGCAGCCCCCAGGCATGCACATGGAACATCGGCGTAATGGGCATGTACACATCGTTGGTGCCTAGCAGGCGCACACTGTCGATGGAGCCCATGATGGTGGAGACGCCCATGGTGTGCAGCACCAGTTGCCGATGGGTGAAATACACCCCCTTGGGATTGCCGGTGGTGCCGGTGGTGTAGAAGGTGGTGGCCACCGAATTCTCGTCAAAGTCCTCGAACTGATACTGGGGGCTGGCGGCGGCCAGCAAGGTCTCATACTCGCCCACCAGATTCGGCAGTTCGGCAGTCTTCTGCGGTGCATCGGTGAGCAGCAGGGTTTTCTCCACCGTGGTCAAGTGCCCGGCGATGGCCTGATACAGACCGACGAACTCGCTGTTGACCAGCACGAAGCGGTCCTCGGCGTGGTTCATGGTGTAGAGGATCTGCTCCGGTGACAGGCGCACGTTGATGGTGTGGATCACCGCACCGATCATCGGGATGGCGAACATGCACTCCAGGTAGCGATGGCTGTCCCAGTCCATCACCGCCACGGTATCTCCGGCCTTGACCCCGGCCGCAGTCAACACATTGGCCAGACGCGCCACCCGCTCGATCAGGGTCGGATAGGTGTAGCGCAACTGGTCGCGATAGATGATTTCGCGGGTTTTCTCGTAGCGCGCGCCGGACATCAGCAACCGCTTGATCAGAAGCGGGTATTGATAAGCGCCTTCGGCGGGGGGAATAACACGAGTCTGCAACATAAGAATCCCTTTTCTGACGGCTCGGTCGTGACTGGAGGATGACCACTCTAAAGTTCCCGTGCGCCGGCTAAATCAGCCAAAGGGATGATTTGCAGGGCCGCACCAATACTAGCTCCAGGCCAGTATTCGCGCGGTTCAGGAGATCCTGCGTGCCCTGTCCGGGGAGAGTGTTCAATGCATCTCGGTGAAGGCCAGTTTCACGCCGATGGCGATCAGCACCGCGCCCATGGTGCGGTCGAACCAGTGCCCCATGCGGGCGAAGCCGGCACGCACCCGTTGCTGGCTGAAGAGCATGGCTACCAGGCAGAACCAGATAGCAGTGGCCGCCGCCAGATACACCCCATAACCGGCCTGGATCGCCAGGGGCGTGTGCGGGTTGATCACCACGGTGAACAGCGAGAGGAAGAACAGAGTCGCCTTGGGGTTCAAGCCATTGGTGACAAAACCGGAAGTAAAGGCACCGCGCGCGGTACGCTCTCCGGCTTCCTTGTGCAGGTCGTCCGCCGCCGGCTTGGCCGGCTGAGCACGCAGGGCCTTGTAGCCGATGTACAGCAGATACGCCGCCGCCAACCACTTCAGGGCGTTGAACAGCACGATGGACTGGGAAACGATCAGGCCGATCCCCAGCAGCGAGTAACCCACGTGCAGGAAGATCGCACAGCCCACTCCCAGGGCAGTCCAGGTACCGGCGCGGCGGCCGTGGGTGACGCTTTCGCGCACCACCACGGCAAAGTCCGGGCCGGGGCTGGCCACCGCCAGCAAGTGGATCAGGGCAACGGTCAAGAACTCGGTGAGGTACATGCAGGCTCCTGTGTATGTCTAATTATTTCATCTGTTAGGCTCGGCAGATTACGCCTTAGATCCCTCGTGCAAAAGGTACAGTTCATGATCAACAATCGCCGCGCCGTCTTCCTCGATCACAGCTCACTGGACCTGGGCGACCTGGATCTGAGTGCGCTGCATGAGTGCTTCAGCCCCCTGCAAGTGCATGCCCACACCCCCGCGGACCAAGTGACCGAGCGCTTGCAGGGTGCGCAGGTCGCCATCAGCAACAAGGTGGCCCTGAGCGCCGAGACCCTGGCGGCCTGCCCTGATCTGCAACTGATCCTGGTGGCCGCCACCGGCACCAACAATGTCGATCTGGCCGCTGCCCGCCAACAAGGCATCAGCGTCAGCAACTGCCAGGGTTATGGCACTCCGTCGGTGGCCCAGCACACCCTGATGCTGCTGCTCAATCTCGCCACTCGGGTTGCCGACTACCAACAAGCCGTGGCCGCCGGCCGCTGGCAACAGGCCAAGCAGTTCTGCCTGCTGGACTTCCCCATCATCGAACTGGCGGGCAAGACCCTGGGTCTGCTGGGCAATGGCGAGCTGGGCAGCGCCGTGGCACGCCTGGCCGAAGCCTTTGGCATGCGCGTGGTATTGGGGCAGATCCCCGGACGCCCGGCTCGACCGGATCGCCTGCCGCTGGAGGAACTGCTGCCACAAGTGGATGCCCTGACCCTGCACTGCCCACTCAACGAACACACCCGAAACTTCATCGGTGCCCGGGAACTGGCCCTGCTCAAGCCCGGCGCCCTGGTGGTCAATACCGCCCGCGGCGGCCTGATTGACGAACAGGCCCTGGCCGATGCGCTGCGCAGTGGTCATCTGGGTGGGGCGGCCACCGACGTCCTGAGCGTCGAGCCGCCAGTGAATGGCAATCCACTGCTGGCCGGTGATATCCCACGCCTGATCGTCACGCCGCACAATGCCTGGGGCAGCCGCGAAGCTCGCCAGCGAATCGTCGGGCAACTGACGGAAAATGCCCAAGCCTTCTTCAGTGGCGCCCCACTGCGTGTCGTGAGTTGATAAACTTCGCCACTTTTTTCGGGTGCGGATCATGGACACACGCAGTGAAGTACTGTTACGCCAGGCTCAATTGTTTCAAGGCTCACTGCTGCTGGCCGGCCTGACCGCGGATGACCTGCTCGGGCGTCTGCCCAATGCCCGTGGCTGGAGCTGGCACGCCGGGGACCACGCGGCCCTGGAGGCACGCTTTCCAGGCCGCAGCCACTTTGGCGTAGAAGCACCAGCAGAATCCTTCGACAGCGCCGTGCTGTTCCTGCCCAAGTCCAAGGACCTCACCGACTACCTGCTCAACGCCCTGGCCTCACGCCTGGCCGGACGCGAGCTGTATCTGGTGGGGGAAAAGCGTAGCGGCGTAGAAAGCGCCGCCAAGCAACTCAACCCTTTCGGCAAACCGCGCAAGCTCGACAGCGCGCGCCACTGCCAGCTGTGGCAGGTCACGGTCGCCAACGCTCCCGAACCGGTGGCGCTGGAGAGTCTGGCCCAGGAATACGAACTGCCCCTGGCCGAAGGTCCATTGACGGTCGTCAGCCTGCCGGGAGTGTTCAGCCACGGGCGCCTGGACCGCGGCACCGCGCTGTTGCTGGAGCATCTGGATCACTTGCCCGCCGGCCACCTGCTGGACTTCGGCTGTGGCGCCGGGGTGCTGGGGGCCACAGTGAAGCGCCGCTACCCGGACAACAGCGTGACCTTGCTGGATGTGGACGCCTTTGCCGCCGCCAGCAGTCGCCTGACCCTGGCCGCCAACGGTCTTGAAGCCGAGGTACTGACCGGCGACGGAATTGATGCCGCGCCCATGGAGTTGAACTGCATTCTGACCAATCCCCCCTTCCATACCGGGGTCCACACCGATTACCAAGCCACAGAAAACCTGCTGCGAAAAGCGGCCAAACATCTGCAAAAAGGCGGCGAACTACGGGTAGTAGCCAACAGCTTCCTGCGCTACCAACCCCTGATCGAAGAGCACCTTGGACCCTGCGCAATCAAGGCCGAAGGCCAGGGATTTCGGATTTATCGGGCCAAGCGCGGCTGACCTTCTTTTCGCAAACAAGGCTTGCCGAATGGAGTTTGCCTAGGCAGAATCCGCTCCGTCCTAGGGGAGTAGTCTCCCACGAGCGCCACGCTCGTCCGGCATGCGTCAACATACTTGGTCCTCAGACCATGGCGCATGCGACCCAAGAGTCCGCACAGACGGACCGCAGGGTTTGACAAGACCTATGACACGCACACCTTACCCGGGGCGGGAAGGCTGTACGTGTCATAGCCGTGTCGACCCGCCCCTTAGGAAAACCCTGATGATGCTGGATTCTCTCCTCGTTCCCACCGCGATTGTTGCCTTGGCCGAAATCGGCGACAAGACGCAACTGCTCGCCCTGATTCTTGCCGCGCGCTTTCGCAAACCCTGGCCCATCATCGCCGGCATCGTCGCCGCGACCCTGGCCAACCATGCGGCCGCCGGCGCGGTAGGTGCCTGGTTCGGCAGCTTCTTCTCGGACGCGACCCTGCACTGGATTCTCGCCGCCAGCTTCACCGCCACCGCCCTGTGGACCCTGGTTCCAGACAAGATGGATGACGATGAAGCCACTACCGCACGCAAGTTCGGGCCTTTCCTCACGACCCTGATCGCGTTCTTCCTGGCTGAAATCGGCGACAAGACCCAAGTCGCTACCGTCATGCTGGCGGCGCAATATCCGGATCTGTGGCTGGTGATCATCGGCACCACCTTGGGCATGCTGATTGCCAACGTGCCGGTGGTTCTGGCAGGTAACTTCGCCGCGGACAAGCTGCCCCTGACCCTGATTCGTCGCCTGGCGGCGACGGCCTTCTTCATCCTCGCCGTAGTGGCGGTGTACAAGGCCATGCAGATCAGTGGCTGGCTGTAAATGAAATCGCCGGCAAGTCGACTCCTACACAACCTGCAGGAGCCGGCTTGCCGGCGAACGCGTCAGCGCAAATGAAGCAATGGATCAGGACTTCTTGGCCTGCTCATACAACGGCATCACCTTTGGAATCGCCGCCTGCAGGGAGGCGATACGGCTGGTGGAAGCCGGGTGAGTACTCATGAACTCGGGCGGCGCAGAACCACCGGCAGCCTGCCCCATCTTGTTCCACAAGCTGATGGCCGCGTTCGGGTTGTAACCGGCGCGGGCAGCCAGCTCCAGACCAATCAGGTCCGCTTCGTTTTCATTCTCGCGGCTGTTGGGCAGAGTCATCAGCAGGCTCACCCCGTTGTCGCCCAGGGCTACGGTTTCCTGCGAGACACCGAACAGGGTAGCGATTTGCTTGCCTGCACCGACCGCGTACTGCTTGGACATCGCTTCACGACCATGCTCGCGCAGGGCGTGGGCAATTTCATGACCCATGACCGCAGCGATTTCATCGTCGGTCAGTTTCAGCTTTTCGATCAGCCCGGAATAGAAAATGATCTTGCCGCCAGGACCGCAGTTGGCGTTGAGCTCGTCGCTCTTGATCAGGTTGACTTCCCATTTCCACTGCGCGCAGTCGGGACGGAAGGTCGGTGCCTGGGCAATCAGGCGATTGGCAATGACCTGCAGGCGCTTGGCATTGGCACTGGTCTTGTCCAGTACGCCTTGGCTGCTGGCCTCACCCAGAGTCTGTTGATAGGACTGGGCGTAGGACTGGTTGACTTCAGCGCTGGACACCATGCTGAACATCGACTGTTTGCGATCCACACCCACCACGCCACCGCTGGTGGTATTGACCGTTTCACAGCCGGTCAGCAGCACAGCAGCGCTCAATGCACATACGAGTAACGACTTCTTCATCATGAAACCTCCCTGAAAACATGGCGCGTATCCTAAGGGCGGAACTGTGTCTGCGCCAGATGCAAAACACGCATTCAGTCGCAATTCAGATACATCCAGAGCCTGACGAAAAAACTTCACATACCGCCCAAGGCCGCCAACGGCCTGCAACACGCCCCCGCCAATAACGACCTTTAACCATCTGAAACAGTCATTTCTCCTCTCCAGGCTAATGACCGGTGAGGCTGCGGCCGATACAGCACGGCAGACCTAAATTCCTGCGCCCGGAGCCTCTATGAAGTTCAAGTCGATCCAGTTTTCCGTCGCCGCCCTGGCCGGTGCCATTGTCCTCAGCGTGGTTGTAGCCCTGGTGCTGTACGCCCTGTTCTCCGGGGCCAAGACCCAGCAAATGGTGCAGGAACGGACCCAGGCCCAATTCGAGCAAGTCATCGAACAGCGCCTGAGCGGCCTGGCGCAGACTCAGGTCAGCCAGATCCAACGGGAGCTGGAAGCGCCACTGCTGATTGCCGGCGGCCTGGTGCGGGTCAATGCCCTGATGGGCACCCAGGACTCCCAAGGCCACGCCGGACTCAGCCTGAACCGTGAGCAGCTGATCGCCCTGATCAAGGAGAACGTCACCCAGAACCCGAAGATCCTCGGCGCCTACATCGCCTGGGAGCCGGGCGCCATCGACCACAACGACGCGGCCTACATCGGCACATCGGTGGTAGGCATGGACGCCGCCAACGGGCGCTTCCTGCCCTGGTGGTTCCGCAACGAAGACGGCAGCCTGGGCCTGGACAAGCTGGCCGACGTCAACGACCGGACCCTGCTCTCCACCGGCGTGCGTACCAGCGAGTACTACCTGTGCTCCCAGGACAGCCTCAAGTCCTGCGTCATCGACCCCGCTCCGTACAAGGTCGGCGACAAGGTGGTGATGCTCGCCTCCTTTATCCAGCCCATCCTGCTCAACGGCAAATTCCAGGGCATCGTCGGCGCTGACCTGTCGGTGAACTTCATTCAGGACATGCTGGTAGCTGCCAATCAGAAGCTCTACAACGGTGCCGGGGAAATGGCCCTGATCGGCGGCAACGGCCGTCTGGTGGCCTACACCAAGGATTCGAGCAAGTTCGGCGAGAAAGTCAGCGACGTGCTGCGCCAAGACACCGTGGCCAGACTGTCCAACCTCAAGCGCGGCGAAGTGACCTACAACGTCGACCAGGCCAACGGCCAGATTGCCCTGTACCTGCCGTTCGGTATCGGCCAGACCGATGCCAACTGGACGCTGTTGCTGCAACTGCCCCTGGGGGCGGTGATGGCCGATCTGGACAAGCTGCAAGGCGACCTGGCCGAACAGCGCAAGGCCGACACCTTCGGCATGGCCATGGTCGGCTTGGTGATTGCTGGCCTCGGCCTGCTGGTGATCTGGTTGGTGGGACACGGCATCGCACGTCCACTGCGGCAGATGGTGGCCATGCTCGATGATATCGCCCAGGGCGAAGGTGACCTGACTCGGCGCCTGACCAGCGACCGGGCCGACGAGCTGGGCTCCATCGCCAAAGGGTTCAACACCTTCCTGGCCAAGCTGCAGGCAATGATCAGCCAAGTGGTGACCTCGGTGCAGAGCGTCAGCGATTCCTCGGAACATACCGCCGATATCGCCATTCGCACCAACCAGGGCGTACATAAACAGATGGTGGAAATCGACCAAGTGGCCACGGCAGTGCATGAAATGACCGCCACCGCCCAGGACGTGGCCCGCAATGCGACCCAGGCTGCGCAAGCGGCCAGTCATGCCGATCAGGCCGCCAGCCAGGGCATGCAGATCGTGCGCGACACCTCCAGCTCGATTGGCGCCCTGGCCGAGGAAATCGGCCGCGCAGTAGGCGTGGTGCAGACCCTGGCCAAGGACAGCGAGAACATCAACGCCATTCTTATTGCCATCCGTGGGATTGCCGAGCAGACCAACCTCCTGGCCCTTAACGCAGCGATCGAGGCGGCACGAGCAGGCGAACAGGGCCGCGGCTTTGCCGTGGTCGCCGACGAAGTGCGCAATCTGGCCCAGAAGACCCAGCAGGCCACGGAAGAAATCCAGTCGATGATCCAGCAGCTGCAGCAGGGCACCCGGGAAGTGGTGCGGGTCATGGAAGACAGCCAGCACAAGACCGACCAAAGCGTGGAGCATGCGGCCAAGGCAGCCCAGGCTCTGGAAACCATCACTCAGGCGGTATCGGTGATCAACGACATGAACACCCAGATCGCCAGCGCCGCCGAGGAGCAGAGCGCAGTGGCCGAGGACATCAACCGCAACGTGATCAACATCGGCCAGGTGGCCAACGAGGTAGCAAGCGGTGCCGATGAGTCCAGCGCCGCCAGCGCCGGGCTGACCAAGCTCGCCGAACAGCAACGGCGCCTGATCAATCAGTTCAAGGTTTAATCCAGCACCACGCCGCCGCTCCATCCCTCTTGGGAGCCGGCTTTTCGGCGAAGGTGGCTCAAGGCCCTTTCGCCGGCAAGCCAGCTTCTATTGCCAGCCAATCAGGCGGGGGTCAGGCACTCGGGGCCGTTGAGCTTGGGGTCGTTGACCAGGTTGGCCAGGACCCGCTCGCGCAACGCGGCAGGCGGGCTGGCGAGCAAGGCTTGCAAGGCAGGTAGCGGCGTCTCGGGATCGAGCCAGACTTCCTGGGCGGCGGCATCCAGGATCAACGGGCGACGCAGATTGGCAGCCGCCTGAGTCACCACCGCAGTACTCAGCCAGACCTGTTCCTGTACCGGATAGGCCTCCCAGATCGCGGCAAAGAAGATCGACGAACCCTCACCCGGC
This sequence comes from Pseudomonas sp. B21-059, assembly GCF_026016285.1. Classification (NCBI taxonomy): domain Bacteria; kingdom Pseudomonadati; phylum Pseudomonadota; class Gammaproteobacteria; order Pseudomonadales; family Pseudomonadaceae; genus Pseudomonas; species Pseudomonas sp. B21-059. Next base: position 5,602,238 of record NZ_CP087201.1, read on the forward strand.
GTCAGCCAATAAGGCCGTTTACGACTTCCGCCGCGCCATTCATAGAAGCCGTTGGCCGGTAAAAGACAGCGGCGCTCACGGAACGCCTGACGAAACATCGGCTGCTCCGCCAGGGTTTCCGCCCGGGCATGAGCCGGAGTACGCGACAGGTCCGTCAGCCAGGGCGGGGTCAGCCCCCAACGGGCCCGGGCCAGAGTGCGCTGGCCGTTTTCGGCCCGCTGGATCAGCACCGAATCATTGGGGGATATATTCCACTGCGCGCGCTGATCCTCGGGAAATCCCGGCAAGGCGGCAAAAGCGGGGTTCCAACGAAACAGGGCATAACGTCCACACATGGGGCAATACAACTCTCGGCAAATCGGCGCTCAGCCTAACAGACCAGCACCCCGGTAAAACTATCCGGTTCTTCAAAGGGCAATGGCTGGGCCGCATTGTACGCAGCGATCAGTTCCAGCGCCTGCTGCGCCTGATCATTCTCCACCGTCAGCCCCAGCAGTCCGAACAGCGGCAACTCCCCCGCCCCGCCCAACAAATCGCGCCCTTGCAGGTGTGCCTCGATACCCTCGCTCGCCAGCATGCACTGGAGCAACTCGCCTTCCATCAGATTTTCCGGCTCATAGATGCGCTGCATAAGAACCACGCCCCACTCAGTCATTTTCACTGTGGACATCGAGCATCCACTCCCGACCATCGGTTTGCAGCGTGAAGACAATGGGCCGGCAGCACACCGGGCAGTCTTCGATATAGGTCTGGTCGCCGGCGGACAGGTCCAATACAGCTTCTGCCTGTTCGCCACAGTAAGGGCATTGATAATGGTCGGTTTCCAGCATCGCCGTCTCCAGAGTGACTTATGCGTATAATCGCCGGTCTATTTGCAGGGCTTTTTTTGTTTGAGCTGAACTTTCAGACCATGCCCGGCTTTTTTCGATACAGACCTTTTCTTACCCTAGCCGTTTCTAACAAGAGAGCATGATGGGCGAATTCGATGCCATCCGACCTTACCACGACAGCGAAGTACCAGCGGTGCTGGCCCGGCTGCTCAGCGACAAGGCGTTTCTAGATATCCTCACCCACTTCCGCTTCCCGCGTTTTGCCAATACGTTCGGCTGGCTGCTCAAACCCCTGATTGCCCATCGCCTGCGCCGCGAATTCGCCGGGGTCACTTCGGTGGCGACCCTGCAGGACAAGGTCGAGTTCTACGTCGACCACACCATTGAACGTGCCACCGACGGCGTGACCTATACCGGCGTCGAGCAGTTCAAATCCGGCACCGCCTATGTCTTCCTGGCCAACCATCGCGACATCGTCATGGACCCGGCCTTCGTCAATTACGCGGTGTATCACGCCGGACTGCCGACACCGCGCATCGCCATTGGCGACAACCTGCTGCAGAAGCCGTTCGTCAGCGACCTGATGCGCCTGAACAAGAGTTTCATCGTCCATCGCTCCATCAGCGGGCGACGGGAAAAACTCGCGGCCTATCAACTGCTCTCGGCCTATATCAACCATTCGATCCGCAACGATGTCCAGTCGATCTGGATCGCCCAGGCCGAAGGCCGGGCCAAGGATGGCGACGACCGCACCGAGTCGGCGATCCTCAAGATGTTCCACATGAGCCGCAAGGACGAGCCGTTTGGCGAGGTCATCCAATCGCTGAACCTGACCCCGGTGTCCATCAGCTACGAATATGACCCCTGCGACCAGGCCAAGGCCCGGGAGCTGTACATCCGCGCCACCACCGGCAGCTACACCAAAGCGCCAGGGGAGGATGACGTGAGCATCGCCAAAGGCATCACTGGCTATAAGGGCCGGGTCCACGTGAACTTCGCCGCCCCCATCAGCGAACTGTTCGAAGACACCAAGCAATTGGCCATGGAAATGGACCGGCAGATTCTCGGCGGCTACCGCCTGTTCCCGGTGCATTACCTGGCGTATGCCCAGTGGAGCGATGCCGACCCGCAACTGCAGGTACCGAGCGCCGCCGAGGTCTTCGCGCCACAGGAACTGGCCAAGGCCGAGGAAGAATGGCAGCGCCGGCTGGACGCCTGCCCACCGGAGCACCGCCCTTACCTGGTGCTGCAATATGCCAATCCGGTGCGCAATCAGTACCGGGTCAAGGCAGGCCTGGCGCTGTAATCGCGGCACTGCAACGCACAACGGCGCCTGCGGGCGCCGTTGTCATGTCTGCGGTTCAAGGATCGGTCAGAAACGCGTACTGATCCAGGACACCAGCAATGCCAGCCCCAGGCAGGCGAAACCGAAGCGGTAGAAGAATCGGTTCATTCGCAAAGTAGCGGGGTCCAGCATGGGTTGACCCAGCCCCCGGTCTTCACTCTGGACGGCCAGGTTGGCCAGGGCCCGCCGTTCACGGCAACGAGTGGCGTGCAGCAGCCAACTGCCCGGGCAAGCAAACAGCAGGGCCAGCAGGTTGATCAATTTGGCAGGGTGGGCGTTGAACATCGACCAGATCAGTTGCAGCGACATCATGAACCTCGAATGAAACCTGTATTCGGGTCGTCGAGTGCACCCGCGGCGCGGATTCTACTCAATCCCCGGATAAACGCGGGGGCTTTCCGACCAGTAACGAGGTGTCGACCAATTAATTTGAATCGTCATCTTTTCGTCATCTAAACAAGCCAGTCTGTTGCCCCTCGATGCCCCACGGAGCTTGTCATGCTGCACGCAGAAAACCAGGATCGCCTTTACCTGATAGCCCCCAGTGAAGAACAGCAAGCGCTAGTGGGCGCCCTGGCCTTCAACGTTCAGGACCGGCATTGGCTGGTGTATTGCGCCCTGGGCGGACATCAGCATGCGGACTTGCCGGAAACCGATCTGCTGACCGGCGTCAGCATGCTGGACTTCTACGTCGAGGCGGCCTGACACGCGAACAGCAAAAAGCCCGGCTGCCTGATGGGCAGCCGGGCTTTTTAGTGACGGAGCCAGTAGCGAGCATGAAGCCGCAGCGGCGCCTTACTCGCCGAGGATTTGGCCGACGGTCGGGTCCTTGAACAGACGGGTCAGCGCATCGCTCAGTACGTCGCTCACCAGTTTGGTATTGGTGTCCTGGTTCGGCGCCATGCCGAAACGCTGGTCAAGGGAGGCGCCATAGCGACCGCTGTAGCGACGGTTGGCGTTCTGCACATCAGAACGGAAAGTGGCGCCAATGGTGGCCTCGGTCACGTACAGGCCCTCTTTGGGCGACTGGTACTTGAGCTCGGCCAGGGTCACGGTCAACTGCGGAGCATTGCTGCCGCCAGCGGTCGGGGTGAAGCCCAACAGACGTACCGCGGCTTCGGCCTGGGCCTGCAGTTTCGGCAGGATCTGCGCGCTCTGCACAGTAATGGCGCTGGTTTCCGGGTACAGACCGCCACGGGTACCCAGGGTCGGCGATGGACGTCCATCAACCACTTTCACCACCACCGGCTGGCCATGGCCGACGGGGGCCAACTGGGTCGTGAGCTTCGGCTCCGGGCTCAGTTGTTGCGGGCTGTGGGCGCAACCCACCAGCGACAGGCTGGTCACAGTGATCAAACCGAACAACAGGCGTTGCAACATGCTCATCTCTCCAGGAATCAGGCACAAACAGGGCCGCAGTATAGCGGTGCATAACCGCGACGAACCAGCGTCAGGCAAGAGTTAGTCAAGTCTCAGACAGGTGCCGTACAACCAGGTTCCTGTAACCTGCCGTTCACTCGCAATACATCATGATGTAACGGCTCAAGGGCACCCTTATCGTCAATGACCCACTCACAGGTGTTCGGTTATGAACTTCCTTCGCTCCCTGTTCGCCCCGCGTCAGCAGTTCCGCAGTTTTGCCCTGCTCGATGGCCAAGGCCGTTGCCGCGCCTTCAAACACTGCCCGGCGGCTCCCGTGGGTGACGGTTGGGTGGAAATCCAAGAGATTCGCCTGAACTGGTTGCACCAGGTATTACCCGCCAGCGCCCGGATCAGCCCACGCTGCGCCAGCTCCTTGGTGCGACCGATACTGGCCACCTGACCAACAGCCTAATAAAAGTCACGAAACAGGATCATTTCTGCGCATTTCTTCGTTACAATCTCCCCCCGATTATAAGGACGTCTCCTGATCGGGCCTCGCAGTACCGCCAACGCCACTGCATTGGCACCCCGCACCGCCCACAGAGAGCCGCCCACACAGATCGAGTGAAGCTGGCGTGCTTGCTGTACCACCTTGCAAACCTCCACTTTTCGCGAATCTGCAGAGCTGCCATTGCTCGGCCACTTAAAGCTGTTTGCCCGTTGTGCCCGCATGCCTTGCATGCCGGTAACACCGCTCGGGCCAGGTGCCAGGCCGAGGCAGCCCTTTTTTGAGGTTCACGTCTTCAAAAGAGCGTGAAAAAACGGGTTTTCACAACTTCACAAGAGTGTGGCGAGCAAATGAATAGTTTTGCGTCTGAACTGGCACCATTGGCCTCTACAACAGCCCGATTACACAGGACCGAGCACTCCTCAAGAACTGGTGCTTGAAGCCTGTCCGCTGACGGATTTGGTTGCACGAGCGGATGTATCGACCATAAGTCGAATTGCCTGAGGCGCCCCGAGATGCGTTCATATGCACCTTGAGGCCCGGTTGGCAGCGTCCGCAGTAGTTGCAAAGAATTGCGAAGATTCGGACATGGCGATCCTGGCCATGGGTAACCTGGGGCATTACGTGAACCGCCCCGTCACTCCTGGCAGCCATGCCGTCAATTTGGTGCTGCAGATTTTGGAGACGCGTTAATGGCGCATAACGAAGCAGTAGACGTCGTATTGGTTGGGGCCGGCATCATGAGTGCCACCCTCGCTGTACTGCTCAAAGAGCTCGACCCCGCAATCAAGCTGGAAGTCGTCGAGCTGATGGATTCGGGTGCCGCGGAGAGTTCCAACCCGTGGAACAACGCCGGTACCGGCCACGCAGGCCTCTGTGAGCTGAACTACACGCCACAGGCCGCCGATGGCAGCATCGACATCAAGAAAGCCGTACACATCAATACCCAGTTCGAAGTGTCGAAACAGTTCTGGTCCTACCTGACCAAGAAAGGCACGTTCGGCTCGTCCAAGTCCTTCATCAGCCCAGTGCCGCACCTGAGCTTCGTGCAGGGCGACAAGGGTGTGTCCTTCCTCAAGAAGCGTTTTGAAGTGCTGAGCCAGCACCATGCCTTCGCGGACATGGAATACACCGAAGACAAGGCCAAGATGGCCGAGTGGATGCCGCTGATGATGCCAGGCCGTCCGGCAGATGAAACCATCGCCGCGACCCGGGTGATCAATGGCACCGACGTCAACTTCGGCGCACTGACCAACCAGTTGCTCAAGCACCTGACCAGCGCACCCGATGCCCAGGTCAAGTACTGCAAGCGTGTGACCGGTCTCAAGCGCAACAAGGACAACGGCTGGACCGTGAGCATCAAGGACGTCAACAGCGGCAACAGCCGCGAAGTCGACGCCAAGTTCGTGTTCCTCGGCGCCGGTGGCGCGGCCCTGCCGCTGCTGCAGGCTTCCGGCATTGAAGAGAGCAAAGGCTTTGGCGGCTTCCCGGTGAGCGGCCAATGGCTGCGTTGCGACAATCCGGAAGTGGTCAAGCAACACCAGGCCAAGGTCTACAGCCAGGCCGCCGTGGGTTCGCCACCGATGTCGGTGCCGCACCTGGACACCCGCGTGGTCGACGGCAAGAAATCCCTGCTGTTCGGACCTTATGCCGGCTTCACCACCAAGTTCCTCAAGCACGGCTCGTTCCTCGACCTGCCAATGTCGGTTCGCGCCGGCAACATCGGTCCAATGCTGGCCGTAGCCCGGGACAACATGGACCTGACCAAATACCTGGTCAGCGAAGTCATGCAGTCCATGGAGCAGCGCCTGGAGTCCCTGCGCCGCTTCTATCCACAGGCCAAGGCGGAAGACTGGCGCCTGGAAGTGGCCGGGCAACGGGTGCAGATCATCAAGAAAGACCCGAAGAAAGGCGGCATCCTGCAGTTCGGTACCGAGCTGGTGGCGGCCAAGGACGGTTCTCTGGCCGCCCTGCTCGGCGCTTCGCCAGGTGCATCGGTGACCGTGTCGATCATGCTGGAACTGATCGAGCGTTGCTTCCCGGCCAAGGCCAGCGGCGAATGGGCTACCAAGCTCAAGGAAATTTTCCCGGCGCGGGAGAAGGCCCTGGAAACCGACGCAGCGCTGTATCACAAGATCAACAGCGAAAATAACCTGAGCCTGGAACTGGTCGAGCCCAGCAAGGAAACCGAAAGCTGCGCCTGATCTGACGCCCATAAAAAACGCCCCGGCCTGCAAAGGACGGGGCGTTTTTTTATGCCTTCCGAGCGGGTCAGCCGCGGGCGTTGTCCATCAGCTCGATGTAGTCGGCGGCGTTGCGCTGATCCTTGATCAGATCAACGAAGGTCTGGCCGTGCTCATCCTTGCCATCCAGATCCAGACCGGCTGCTACGAAGAAGGTCAGGAAGCGCTCGAAATCGTCGATGCGCAGGCCACGGTAGGCCTTGATCAGTTTGTGCAGGGACGGCGAAGTGGCGTCGACCGGCTCGAAATCGAGGAACAACTTGATCTGCTCGTCGCTGATCTCGTCACCAATCACTTGTTTCTTATCTTTACGCATCGCCGACTCCAGCTCGCAGACATTTCACGGGGCGGGCAGTTTACCCTCAGCCCGCCTCGGGCCTCAACGCGGACGCACGCTGCCGGTGTGCAAGTCAGCCCAGATATGACCATTGGCATAACTGAGAAACTGGCAATACACCGTGTCGTTACGCAGCAGGTCCATCACTGCCCGGTACTGGGCCAGGGGGTAATAAAGGGTCAAGGTCCTGGACTTGGCGTCGTACTGGGGCTTTTTCAGGCTTTTGCTTTCACCGTCGAAATTCACCAGTACCTGGCTGATGGTGGCCCCCTTGTTCAGCGGCTTGCCCTTGAGGCGCACCCACACCGGCGATGTCACCGGAATCGGCTGCTGATTGGATTGGCGCTGGCTGCCGATCACCACGGAATACTCAGTTACCTGCAACAGCTGCTGCTGTTCAGGGACCGAGTCGCGCAAGGTCAGGTCGTCAGGCGGCAAGAATTGCCCGTGCAGAGGCGCCGGGGCGGCTGCCAGGGGCAGGCTCAAGCTCAGAAGAAGGGCCGCGCTAGTGCGAATCAACAGGCTCATGACAGGCTCCAATCAAGGGCTGAGCACTCTAGCATGGGTTTTTGTCGCAAATCCTGCACCGCAGTCTGAGGCGCCTGCCGCAGGCTGCGGATACGACAAACGGGGGAACACAATCAGTCGAATTGCGCACGCATCCAGGCGTGGTATTGCGCCACTCCCGGCTCGCCTTCCCGAGGCGCCCAACTGGCCAATTCGCCCTCGCTCACCGGACGGTAAGGCCCGGCCTTGCATTCGAACATCAGGCTGTCGGGCTCAAGCACCACCAGGCCATGGAAAACCCCGGCCGGCAGATCAACACCGACGCAGTCACCACCGGCCTGCAAGACGCGCTTGCCCAGCACCTGGCCCGCCTCATCGAAAATCAGCACGCCTAGCCGTCCCTTGAGCACCAGCAGAGTCTCGGCCTTGTCGGCACTCAGGTGCCGGTGCGGCGGAACGTAGGTGGAAGGTTGCAGCCCCACTGCCATGCGATGGCAGGGCTCTTCCATGGCGTGGAAGTTGTGGTGCTGACGACCACGGGGATTGGCCAAGGCCTTCTCAGCCAGGTCGCTGAACAACGCTTGATCGAGAAAGCTCGGCCCGGGCATGTCTTACATCCCCTTCACGGCGTAGATGCCAGCGGCGTTGCGCCAGTAGCCTTTGTAATCCATGCCGTAGCCGAAGACATAGCGGTCGACGCAAGGCAGGCCCATGTAGTCGGCCTTCAGGTCCGGACGGGCCTTGCGATCGTGCTCCTTGTCGATCAGCACCGCGGTGTGCACCGCGCGGGCACCGGCATGTTTGCAAAAGTCGATGATGGCGCCCAGGGTGTGACCTTCATCAAGAATGTCGTCGATGATCAGCACGTCACGGTCGATAAAAGAGACTTCCGGCTTGGACTTCCAGAACAGCTCGCCGCCGCTGGTTTCGTTGCGATAGCGCGTGGCGTGCAGGTAGGAGGCTTCCAGGGGGAACTGCAGGTGGGTCAGCAGCTTGCCAGCGAAGATCAGGCCGCCGTTCATGACGCAGAACACCACCGGATTGCGCTCAGCCAGTTCTTCAGTGATTTGTGCACCGACCCGGGCGATGGCCGCCTCGACTTCAGCTTCGGTGTACAGGCAGTCAGCCTCGCGCATGATTTGACGGATATGCTCGAGATCAGCGGACATGGCGCTCTCCAAGGGGGTGGCAGTTTCGGAAAAGCGGGCAAAGGTACGCATCCGGCCCGATCAGATCAAGCGTTTCTGGACTAACGTACTTTATGTCTATAGGACAACAACCCCGGATAGATTAATCTAGGCCGTTTTTTTTGCCCGCCGCCGGAGCCTTTCCCTATGCCCATCCGTGAGATCCGCCATCCGCTGATCCGACACAAACTTGGCCTTATGCGCCGCGCAGACATTAGCACGAAGAACTTTCGCGAGCTCGCTCAGGAAGTCGGTGCCCTGCTGACGTACGAAGCCACCAAAGACCTGCCCCTGGAAAGCTATGAAATTCCAGGCTGGTGCGGCCCTGTCCAGGTCGAGAAAATCGCCGGCAAGAAGATTACCGTGGTGCCGATCCTGCGCGCCGGTATCGGCATGCTCGAAGGCGTGCTGAGCCTGATTCCGGGCGCCAAGGTCAGCGCCGTGGGCGTGGCCCGCAACGAAGAAACCCTGCAGGCTCACACCTACCTGGAAAAACTGGTTCCGGAGATCGACGAACGTCTGGCGATGATCATTGACCCGATGCTGGCCACCGGCAGCTCCATGGTTGCCACCATCGACCTGCTGAAAAAAGCCGGCTGCCGGGATATCCGCGCCATGGTCCTGGTGGCCGCCCCCGAAGGCATCGCCGCCGTCGAGCAGGCGCACCCGGATGTGACCATCTACACCGCTTCCATCGATCAGAAGCTCAACGAGCATGGCTACATCATTCCAGGCCTGGGTGATGCCGGTGACAAGATCTTCGGCACCAAGCAGAAGGACTCCTGATCATGCAGGATGAGTTCAACGATCCGCTCTGGCGCCAGGTATTGTCTGGCGCGCAGATGCTCTTCGTGGCCTTTGGTGCCCTGGTGTTGATGCCGCTGATTACCGGTCTTGACCCGAACGTGGCGCTGTTCACGGCGGGTCTCGGGACTCTGTTGTTCCAGGTAGTGACCGGCCGCCAGGTGCCAGTCTTCCTGGCGTCAAGCTTTGCCTTCATCACTCCGATCATTCTCGCCAAGGGCCAGTTCGGCCTCGCGGCGACCATGGGCGGGGTGATGGCGGCGGGCTTCGTCTACACCTTTCTGGGCCTCGCGGTGAAGATCAAGGGCACCGGTTTCATCGACCGCCTGCTGCCACCCGTGGTCATCGGCCCGGTGATCATCTCCATCGGCCTGGCCATGGCCCCGATCGCCGCCAACATGGCCATGGGCAAGGCTGGCGACGGCAGTGAGCTGATTCATTACCAGACGGCGATGATGATTTCGATGCCGGCGCTGCTCACCACGCTGATTGTCGCGGTGTTCGGCAAAGGCATCTTCCGCCTAGTGCCGATTATTTCCGGGGTGCTGGTGGGCTTTGCCCTGTCCTTCTACTTCGGCGTGGTGGACACCGCGAAGATCGCCGCCGCTCCCTGGCTGGCACTGCCGCATTTCACCGCCCCGGAGTTCAACTGGCAAGCGATCCTGTTCATTGTCCCGGTGGCCCTGGCGCCGGCCATCGAACACATCGGCGGTGTGATTGCCGTCGGCAGCGTCACCGGTCGCGACTACCTGAAGAAACCCGGGCTGCATCGCACCCTGTTCGGTGACGGCATCGCCACCACCGCTGCCGGCCTGTTCGGCGGCCCGCCCAACACCACCTATGCCGAAGTCACTGGCGCGGTGATGCTGACCAAGAACTACAACCCGAAAATCATGACCTGGGCGGCGGTCTTCGCCATCACCCTGGCCTTTATCGGCAAGTTCGGCGCGCTGCTGCAAAGCATCCCGGTGCCGGTGATGGGCGGGATTCTCTGCCTGCTGTTCGGTTCAATTGCAGCGGTGGGCATGAACACCCTGATCCGTCACAAGATCGATCTGGGGGAAGCCCGCAACCTGGTGATCGTTTCGGTGACCCTGGTGTTCGGCATCGGCGGCGTACTGGTGGGAACCGGTACCGGTCCGGACGACTTCGGCCTCAAGGGCATTGCCCTGTGCGCCATCGTCGCCATCGTGCTGAATCTGGTACTGCCGGGTAATGACGGCTGGAAGAACAAGAAGGCCGACGAGCCTCTGATCTGAAGACGCGTTCGCCGGCAAGTCCGCTCCGCAGGAGCTGGCTTGCCGGCGAAGCTGTTTACAACGCCAACGGCGCCCTGGCGCACAAGGTGTTCAAGGCCTGCGCCCATTGCGGGTCGTCATTCAGGCACGGGATCAACACCAGATCCTCACCTCCGGCTTCGCGGAACTGCTCACGACCGCGATCACCAATTTCCTCCAGGGTCTCGATGCAATCGGCAACAAAAGCCGGGCACATCACCATGACCTTCTTCACCCCCTGCTTGGCCAACTCATCAAGCCGTGCCTCGGTGTAGGGCTCGATCCATTTGGCCCGCCCCAAACGCGACTGGAACGACACCGACCAGGAGCCTTGCGCCAACCCCAGATGCTCGGCCAGGGCCGAGGCCGTCCGCATGCACTGAGCGCGGTAACAGGTGGCCAGCACCTGCGCAGAGGCGTTGCGGCAACAGTCGGCATCCTTGAAGCAATGCTGGCCGGTCGGGTCCAGTTTGGTCAGGTGCCGCTCCGGCAGACCGTGAAAGCTCAGCAGCAGATGATCATGCTCCTGGGCCAGGTAGGGTCTGGCGCTGGCCGCCAGGGCCTCGATGTACTCCGGCTGATCGTAGAAGGGTTGCAGCACGCTGAACTGCACATCCAGCTTGTGCTCGCGCACCACACGCTTGGCCTCTTCGATCACCGTGGTCACGGTACTGTCGGCGAACTGTGGATAGAGCGGTGCCAGGGTGATTTTCTTCTGCCCCTGGGCCACCAACTTGAGCAGCGCCGACTCGATCGAAGGCTGGCCATAACGCATTGCCAGCTCCACAGGCCCCTGTTTCCACTGCTCGCTCATCACCTGTTGCAACCGGCGGCTGAGCACCACCAACGGCGAACCGTCCTCCCACCAGATCGATGCATAGGCGTGGGCAGACTGCTCCGGGCGCTTGATCAGGATCAGCGACACCAGCAAGCGCCGCACCGGCCAAGGCAGGTCGATGACATAAGGGTCCATGAGAAATTGGTTGAGGTAGCTGCGCACATCCGCCACCGAAGTGGAGGCCGGCGAACCGAGATTGACCAGGAGCAACGCGTGATCGGTCATGCAACGTCCTATTTCAAAGGCGGCTGGACACATCGTCCAGGGCCGCGGACAAATCAGTGAACTGGAAAGTGAATCCCGTCTCCAGCAAACGCGCGGGAACGGCACGCTGGCCGCCCAGCAACAGCAACGACAGTTCACCCAGCGCCAGGCGCAAGACAAAGGCCGGCAGCGGTATCAGCGCCGGCCGGCGCAGCACCCGCCCCAGGCTCTTGGCGAACTCGCGGTTGCGCACCGGCTTCGGCGCGCAGGCATTATAAGGACCCCGTGCCTCATCCTGATGCACAAGAAAATCAATCAGGGCGATTTGGTCATCGATATGAATCCACGGCATCCATTGCCGACCGCTACCGATCGGCCCGCCCAGCCCCAGCTTGAACGGCAGCAGCAGGCGCGACAAAAAGCCGCCCTCGGACGACAGCACCAAACCGGTGCGCACCAGCACTACGCGCACGCCCAAGGCCTCGGCCCGCTGAGCGGTTTCTTCCCAGGCAATGCACAACTGGCTGGCAAAATCCTCGCTGACCGGAGGTGAATCCTCGCTCAGTTCCCGCTCGCCACCGTCGCCATACCAACCTACTGCCGAGCCAGAAACCAGCACCCGAGGTTTATGCTCGCGAGTTTCAAGCCAGGCCAGCAGGGTTTCGGTGAGGGCAATACGGCTGCTCCACAGCAGCGCCTTGCGCTTGTGGGTCCAGGGCCGATCGGCAATCGGCGCTCCGGCCAGATTGATCAGCGCATCCAGCGGCGCCTGGTCCAGCTCTTGCAAAGTTCTGATGGCCCGCACTTGGGGACCGCACAGAGCGGCCACTTTTTCGGGATGGCGCGTCCATACACTCAATTGGTGACCCTGGGCCAGCCAGTAACGGCACAGCGCACGCCCGATCAAACCAGTACCGCCGGTCAGCAATATATGCATGACATCTTCCTCGCGTGGCGTTTTACCCGAATCACTAGTCTATTTTTATAGGCAGGGATCTTTTCAATCGGACAGGCTGTGACTTAACGATAGACAACTTGCACAACCGATGACGCCGAAAGCTATACCAAAAAACAATATTGTACAGGTTTTAGTAGCGGCGTAATCTGTACAGACTGGTAAACGAGGCCCCTATGACAGTACCCATCGCAATCATTGGTACCGGCATCGCCGGACTCTCCGCCGCCCAGGCACTTCGAGATGCCGGGCACAGCGTCCAACTCTTCGACAAGAGCCGCGGCAGCGGTGGGCGCATGTCGAGCAAACGCAGCGATGCCGGCAGCCTGGACCTGGGGGCCCAGTATTTTACCGCTCGCGACCGCCGTTTCGTTACCGAAGTCCAGCGCTGGCAAGCCAAGGGCTGGGTCGCCGAATGGGCGCCGCAACTCTACAACTCCCACGGCGGACAACTCAGCCCTTCTCCCGATGAACAGACCCGCTGGGTCGGCACGCCACGCATGAGTGCCATCACCCGCGCCCTGATCGGCGACCTCGAAGTGCACTTCGCCTGCCGCATCACTGAAGTCTTCCGTGGCGAACAGCACTGGCACCTGCAGGACGCCGAGGGCTTTACCCACGGCCCCTTCAGCCACGTAGTGATCGCCACGCCGGCACCGCAAGCCACCGCTTTGCTGGCCGCCGCGCCGAAGCTCGCCGGAGTCGCCGCCGGGGTGAAAATGGACCCGACCTGGGCTGTCGCACTGGCCTTCGATACGCCCCTGGAAACCCCCATGGAAGGCTGCTTCGTCCAGGACAGCCCGCTGGACTGGCTGGCCCGCAACCGCAGCAAGCCCGGACGCGACAGCCATCTCGACACCTGGATACTGCACGCCACCAGTGCCTGGAGCCGGCAACACATCGACCTCAGCAAAGAGGCCGTGACCGAGCAATTGCACGGGGCCTTCGCCGAATTGCTGCACAGTGTCATGCCCGCCCCAACCTTTAGCCTGGCCCATCGCTGGCTCTACGCAAGACCGGCCGCCAGCCATGAATGGGGTGCCCTGGCCGATGCCGACCTGGGGCTGTACGTATGTGGCGACTGGTGCCTGTCCGGCCGGGTCGAAGGCGCTTGGCTCAGTGGCCAGGAAGCCGCACGCCGTTTGCACGAGAGCCTGCAGTGAATCGACTCAACCCGCGTAAACTGCTGCTGTCGAAATGGACAGCAGCCCACCCGCAACACCGCGAGAAACACTTTCTGGTCACTGAGCTTTTCTGCGACGAAGAAGGCACCGTGCTGGACATCGAACTGCAAGCCGTACTCACCCGGCGCAGCCAGCGCCTAAGCTGGCAAACCCTGCTCAACGACAGCGACTGGCGAATGGGCTGGCAGTAATTCGACAACCTGCCTGGCAATACCTGTACAAATAAATTGACTTGTACAACTTTAATTCTATGATGAAGACAAGTTGTACAACGTTTCGTTTTTGTACAGGTAAACCCCGGAGGTTGCATCATGTCCGCCAAGCCGAAAATTGCCATCAGCGCCTGCCTGATGGGCGTCGAGGTCCGCTACAACGGTGGGCACAAGGAGTCTCGCCTGTGCAGCCGAGTACTCAGCGAGCACTTCGATTTCGTGCCCCTGTGCCCGGAAGTCGCGATCGGCATGGGCACCCCACGCGAACCTATTCGACTGGTCGGCGACCCTGAGCAACCCCGGGCCGTGGGCACCGTGGACGCCAGCCTGGATGTCACCCTGCCCCTGGCAGAATACGGCGAGCGCATGGCGGCCCAGGTAGATGACATCTGTGGCTATATCTTCATGCAGAACTCGCCATCCTGTGGTCTGGAGCGGGTCAAGGTGTACCAGACCAATGGCATTCCCCATAGAAACGGCGGCCGGGGCATCTACGCCCAGGCATTTTGCGCACAGCACCCCGATCTACCGGTGGAAGAAGCCGGACGCCTGAACGACCCGGTCCTGCGGGAAAACTTCCTGACCCGGGTCTACGTCTATCGCGACTGGCAGGCACTGCTCAAGCAAGGCCTGACCCGCCGCGCCCTCACCGACTTCCACTCGCGCTGCAAATACCTGCTGATGGCTCACCATCCCGTGCAGTACAAGACCCTGGGCAATCTGCTGGGCAGCATGGGCAAGGGCGATCCGAACCTGATCGGCCCGCGCTATTTCAGCGAGCTGATGGCGGCCTTGAGCAAATGCGCGACCCGGGGCACCCACAGCAATGTGCTGCAGCACCTGAGCGGCTATCTCAAGCAGTCCATCAGCCCCGAAGACAAGCAGGAAGTGCAACACGTGATCGGCCAGTACCGCCACGGCATCGTGCCTCTAGTCGTGCCGCTGACCCTGCTCAAGCACCACTTTCGCCAGCACCCCGATCCCTACATCGCCCAGCAGCTGTACCTGCAGCCACACCCGGAAAACCTCAGCCTGCGCAACGCGATCTGAGCCATGAAACAACCCGCTCAAGAAGCCGACAACAGCGCCCAGTACCGCAGCGCCCTGGATCAGGGTTGGCTGCCGATTCGCGAAGTGGCGCGCCAGACCGGGGTCAACGCCGTAACCCTGCGGGCCTGGGAGCGCCGCTACGGATTGATCGTGCCCTTGCGTACGCCCAAGGGTCATCGCCTGTATTCCCAGGATCAGGTGCTGGAGATCCAGACCATCCTTACCTGGCTCAATCGCGGGGTCGCGGTCAGCCAGGTCAAGCACCTGCTGGACAGTGCCCCCACCGCCAGCACACCGGCCGAGAATGACTGGCAGCGCCTGCGTCAGACCCTGAGCCTGGCCATCAGCCAATTGGCCGAACGCAAGGTCGACGACACCTTCAACCAAGCCATGGCGCTGTACCCACCCCGCACACTGTGCGAACACCTGCTGATGCCGCTGCTGGCGGAGCTGGAGCAACACTGGCAGGGCCAGTTCGGCAGCCAGATGGAACAGGTGTTTTTCTACTCCTGGCTGCGCAGCAAGCTGGGCGCGCGGATCTACCACAACAACCGCCAACTGCAGGGCCCACCGC
The DNA here is from genome assembly GCF_026016285.1 of Pseudomonas sp. B21-059. Lineage (NCBI taxonomy): Bacteria > Pseudomonadati > Pseudomonadota > Gammaproteobacteria > Pseudomonadales > Pseudomonadaceae > Pseudomonas > Pseudomonas sp. B21-059. The sequence continues at coordinate 5,617,655 of NZ_CP087201.1, forward strand.
TGCTGCTGGTCAACCAGTCGGACCTGGCCCTGGAACCCCATCTATGGCTGACCGCCTGGCTGGCCAGCAGTGCCGACTGCCCGGTGGAGGTCTTCGACTGGCCGCTGCCCGGCGCCGAACTGGCCCTGGCCATCGAACGCCTGCAAGCCCGCGGCCTGCTGCTGTATTCCAGCAAGGCGCTCAATCCTGCGCTGTTGCCCAGGCTGCTCAACGGCATTGCCTGCAAAAAAATCATCGCCGGACCCGCGGTGTGCATCCACCCCGACGACTGGTCCGTATGTATCACTGAAATCGCTGATCTGTACCTGGCCCAGGACCCGATCTCGGCCTGCCAGGCGCTGCTTGAGCGAGGACTCTTTTGAACCGGGAATCAGCATGCAATTGATCTGGCTGCGCAGCGACCTGCGCCTAAATGACAACACCGCCCTCTGCGCCGCCACCCAGCGTGGCCCCACCGTGGCCGTGTACCTGCTGAGCCCGGAACAATGGCAAGCCCATGACGATGCCCCCTGCAAGGTCGACTTCTGGCTGCGCAACCTGCAGCACCTGAGCACTGCCCTGGGCCGGCTGAACATTCCTCTGCTGATTCGCAGCGCAGCCACCTGGGACCAGGCGCCCCACGTCCTGCTGGAACTGTGCCGGCAACTGCAGGTACGCATGCTGCACTTCAACCAGGAGTACGGCATTCACGAGAGCCGCCGCGATGCCGCCGTGGCCAGGGTCCTGGAAGAAGCCGACATCAGCGTCCAGGGTTACCTCGATCAGTTACTGTTCCAGCCCGGCAGCGTGCTGACCCAGAGCGGCGGCTACTTCCAGGTGTTCAGCCAGTTCCGCAAGGTCTGCTACAGCCGCTTGCACAGCGCGCTGCCAGCCCTGGTCGCCAGCCCCAAGGCGCAATCGCCGCTGTCGATCCAAGCCGATCCTGTACCCCGCCATATCGATGGCTTCCCACGCCCCAGCCAGTCACTGCGTGATCTGTGGCCGGCAGGTGAAGATCAAGCCCTGGGCCGTCTGCAACAGTTCACCGACGAGCAGATCGACTACTACCAGAGCGAACGCGACTTCCCGGCCAAGCCCGGCACCAGTCAGCTTTCACCCTACCTCGCCGCCGGGGTGATCTCGCCCCGCCAGTGCCTGCACGCTGCCTTGCGCTGTAACCAGGGAGAGTTCGAAAGCGGTAATCCCGGGGCCGTCACCTGGATCAACGAACTGCTGTGGCGCGAGTTCTACAAACACATCCTGGTGGGCTACCCACGGGTTTCCCGGCACCGTGCCTTTCGCCCGGAAACCGAAGCTGTGGCCTGGCGCGACGCCCCTGAGGAACTCGCCGCCTGGCAGGAAGGCCGCACCGGCCTGCCGATCATCGACGCCGCCATGCGCCAACTGCTGGAAACCGGCTGGATGCACAATCGCCTGCGGATGGTGGTGGCCATGTTCCTGACCAAGAATCTGTTGATCGACTGGCGCGAGGGCGAGCGTTTCTTCATGCGCCACCTGATCGACGGCGACCTGGCAGCGAACAATGGCGGCTGGCAGTGGAGCTCCTCCACCGGCACCGACGCCGCGCCCTACTTCCGCATCTTCAACCCTGTAAGCCAGTCGGAACGCTTCGACGCCGAAGGACGCTTCATCAAGCACTGGCTGCCACAACTGGCGGGGTTGAACAAAAAAGATATCCACAACCCCGGAGCCATGGGCGGCCTGTTCGCTGTCGCCGATTACCCGGCGCCTATGGTCAACCTGTCGATGTCCCGGGATCGGGCATTGGCGGCGTTCAAGGCGCTGCCTTCGCGCCAGGATGTGGGAGGCGCCCATGAGTGACTTCCTCGACCGCTTCGCCCGGGATTTCGCCAGCCTCGACAAGCACAGCCTGCAACGCCTGGACCAGCTCTACAGCGAGGACATCCAGTTCACCGACCCGCTGCACGAGGTCAATGGTCTGCCACGCTTGCGGCATTACTTTGCAGAGCTGTACGCCAATGTCAGCGAACTGCGCTTCGAATTCCACGGTGTCGACACCTGCACCGAAGGCCAAGGCTATCTGCGCTGGACCATGAGCTACCGCCACCCGCGCCTCAAGGGCGGCCAGGTGATCCGGGTCCCCGGCTGCTCGCACCTGCACTGGCGCGACGGCAAGGTCTACCGTCACCGGGACTATTTCGACGCCGGCGCCTTGCTCTATGAACATCTGCCGCTACTCGGTGCGGTGATTGCCTGGTTGAAAAGGAGGCTCGGATGAACCCTGCAATGCCACGGCGGATCTGGCTCACCGGCGCCAGCAGCGGCATCGGCGCGGCGCTGGCCGAAGAACTGCTCAAGACTGGCGCCCAAGTGGCCGTCAGCGCTCGCTCGCGCGAGCCCCTGGAAGCGCTGGCCCTGCGTTATCCGGGCCGGGTGCTGGTGGTGCCCGGCGATCTCACCGACGCCCTGCAGGTGCGCGAGATCGGCAAGCGTATCGCCCAGGCCTGGGGCGCACTGGACACCGCGATCCTCAATGCCGGGACCTGTGAATACATCGAGGTGCAGCAATTTGACGCGACGCTGATCGAGCGCGTGCTGAGCAGCAACCTGCTGTCCGCCAGCTATTGCATCGAGGCTGCTCTACCGCTGTTGCGCGCCGGCAATCGCCCGCATCTGGTAGGAGTGGCCAGCTCCGTGACCTACCTGCCGCTGCCTCGGGCCGGCGCCTATGGCGCTTCCAAGGCAGCCTTGCGCTATCTGCTGCAATCCTTGCGCATCGACCTGGCTGCCGAGGGCATTGACGTCACCGTGGTCAGTCCCGGCTTCGTCGATACCCCGCTCACCGCGCGCAATGACTTTGCCATGCCCATGAGCTGGCCCGCCGCCAAGGCTGCGCGGCATATCTACAAACGCCTGTCACACCGGGATCTGGAGATCGCTTTCCCCGCCCCGTTCATCTTCGGCCTCAAGCTGCTGTCCTGGCTACCCGGCCGCCTGCAACTGGCCATCGCCAAACGCCTGGCCCGCACAGGGAGTGCATCGTGAAAATCGCCATTATCGGTAGCGGCATTGCCGGCCTGACCTGCGCCTACGTCCTGAACCGTCGCCATGACATTCGGGTTTATGAGGCCGGCAGCTGGATCGGCGGTCACACCCATACCGTGGATGTCAGCCTGAACGGCGAGACCCAGTCTGTGGACACCGGTTTCATCGTCTTCAACGACTGGACTTACCCCAACTTCATCCGCCTGCTGGGACAGATCGGGGTCAAGTTCAAACCCACCGAGATGAGTTTCTCGGTGTGCGATCCCGCCTCGGGCCTGGAATACAACGGCAACAACCTCAACAGTCTGTTCGCCCAGCGACGCAATCTGCTATCGCCCGGGTTCTGGGGCATGCTGCGGGACATCCTGCGCTTTAACAAAGCGTCGCTGCTCGATTTGCAGCAACAGCGGATCGCCGCCGACACCACACTCGGCGACTACCTGAAAAGCCAAGGCTATGGCGAGCGTTTCATCCAGCACTACATCGTGCCCATGGGCTCGGCGATCTGGTCGATGTCACGGGTGCAGATGTTGGGCTTTCCCCTGCAGTTCTTTGTGCGCTTCTTCAAGAACCATGGCTTGCTGTCGGTGAATAACCGTCCGCAGTGGTGCGTGATCGAAGGTGGCTCAAGCCGCTACATCGAACCGCTGACCGCCTCGTTCCGCCAGCACATCCGCCTCGACTGCCCGGTGCAACGAGTCGAGCGCGACGAGGCTGGCGTGCTGATCCACAGCGCCGCCGGCAGCGAGCGCTTCGACAAGGTGGTGTTCGCCTGTCACAGCGACCAGGCCCTGCAACTGCTGGCCAGCCCCAGCCAGGCCGAGCGAGAGATTCTCCAGGCCCTGCCCTACGCCGACAACGACGTGGTGCTGCACACCGATACCCGGCTGCTGCCCCGCCGGCGCCTGGCCTGGGCCAGCTGGAACTACCGCCTGGACGCCAGCGGCGAGAAAGCCGCAGCCGTGACCTACGACATGAACATCCTGCAAGGCCTGAAGAGCGACACCACCTTCTGCGTCAGCCTCAACCAGACCGCAGCCATCGATCCGACGCAGATCCTGGCCCGTTTCACTTACGCCCACCCGCAATACAGCCTCGATGCGGTGGCGGCCCAGGGCCGCTGGAATGAACTGCAAGGCGCCCAGCACAGCTTCTACTGCGGCGCCTACTGGGCCAACGGCTTCCACGAAGACGGCGTGGTCAGCGCCTTGCGCGTGGCCCAAGCCTTTGGTGAACAACTGTGAACAGTGCCCTGTACAGCGGCTGGATCAGCCACCGGCGCTTTGCCCCCAAGGACCATGCCTTCCGCTATCGGATCGGCCTGCTGTACCTGGACCTGGATGAGCAAGACAAGGTGCTGGGGCTTTCGCCCCTGGCAGGCCAGAGTCGCTTCGCGCCGTTCGCCTTCCGTGAAAGCGACTACCTGACGTCCTTCACCGGCCAGGGCATGCGCCTGATCGACGCGGTACGCCAGCAAGTGGCGCAGGCGATAGGTCACGTGCCCGGAGGCGCAGTGCGCCTACTGACCCAGGTACGCAGCTGGGGCCTGGCGTTCAACCCGGTGAGTTTCTTCTACTGCTTCGAGGCCGACGGGCAACTGGCAGCGATACTCTGCGAGGTCACCAACACCCCCTGGCGCGAGCGCTACCACTATGTACTGCCGGCCCGCCCAGGCAGTGCCACGGCTCCCGAGCACCAGCACTTCGCCGTGGCCAAGGCCTTTCACGTGTCACCGTTCCTGCCCCGGGACCTTGAGTACCGCATGAGCTTCAGCCCACCAGCCGAACGGCTCGGGGTGCACATGGCCGACTGGCAGGGCGAGTCCAAGGTGTTCGACGCCACCCTCAGCCTGCAACGCCAGCCCCTGGATCGCCGCAGCCTGCACCAGTATCTGCTGCGCTTTCCGTGGATGACCGCCAAGACCTGCCTGGCCATCTACTGGCAGGCCCTGCGCCTGGCCGGCAAAGGCATCAAGTTCTTTCCTCACGAGGCCGCCGACGGCGCCTATCGCACAGCCGCTGTACAACCCAAGGATCGCCGCCATGAAATCCTCTAGCGTATCGGCCAGAACTACCCTGTTCAGCACCCACAGCCTCACTGCCAGCCTGCTGCGCCGTGGCGTACTGCGACAATTGGCGCAACTCAAGCACGGACAACTGCTGATCATCGAAGACGGCGAGCGCCTGGTCTTTGGCAGCGACAGCGCGACCCTGATCGGGGAAATCCATATTCATGACAGCAGCGCCTGGGGGCTGGTAGCCAGCAGCGGTTCGATCGGCGCCGGTGAGGCCTTTATCCACGGCTACTGGAGCACCCCGGATCTGACGGCAGTCATCCGTGTATTCGTCAGCAACCTTGAGGTACTGGACGCCATGGAAGGCGGCCTGGCGCGACTCGGTCGCCCCCTGGTGCGCGGCCTGCACTGGCTCAATCGCAACACCCGCAAAGGCTCGCAGAAAAACATCGCCGCCCATTACGACCTTGGCAACGAGCTGTTCGAGCAGTTTCTCGACCCCACCATGATGTATTCCGCCGCACAGTTTCGCAGCGATGAAGACAGCCTGGAGCAGGCCCAGTTGAACAAGCTGGAACGCATCTGCCAGAAACTCGCCTTGCAGCCCGAGGATCACCTGCTGGAGATCGGCACCGGCTGGGGCAGCATGGCGCTGTATGCGGCCCAGCATTACGGCTGCCGCGTGACCACCACCACCCTGTCCAAGGAGCAGTTCGCCTTTACCCGGCAACGCATCGACGCCGCCGGCCTGCAGGATCGGATCACCCTGCTGCTGGAGGACTATCGCGATCTCACCGGGCAATACGACAAGCTGGTGTCCATCGAGATGATCGAAGCCGTGGGCCATCGCTTCCTGCCCACCTACTTCAAGCAGTGCGCGCAGTTGCTGAAAAGCAACGGCCTGATGCTGCTGCAAGCCATCACCATCCGCGACCAGCGTTATGAACAGGCGAAGAACGGCGTGGACTTCATCCAACGCTATATCTTCCCTGGCGGCGCCCTGCCCAGCGTGCAGAAGATGCTCGAAGTGGTCGGTCGCGACACCGACATGAATCTGCTGCACATGGAGGACTTCGGCCTGCACTACGCCCGGACCCTACGCCTGTGGCATGAGAACTTCCGTCGCGCCCACAGCCGCCTGAGCGAGCTGGGCTATGACCAGTACTTCCTGCGGCTGTGGGAGTTCTACCTGTGCTACTGCGAAGGCGGCTTCCTGGAGCGCAGCATCGGCACCGCGCAGATGCTCCTGGCCAAACCCTCGGCAGTGCCACAACCTTTGCTGGGCCGTTTCGATGCGTAAGCAACTGGCCAACGCCCTGCTGTTCCAGCTGGGCTGGTTCATCTGCGTGCTGTCTGGCGACAGCGCCTGGCTGCTGCTGGGGGTGGCGATCCTGCTGGCGCATTTTCGCTGGATCGGCAGTTGGACCGGGGAAAGTCGGATGATTGTCGGCGTCGCCCTGATCGGCATCACGCTGGACAGCTTCCTGCACTGGCTGGGGGTGTTTCAGTTCCAGCAAGTGAGCCTGCTGATTCCCCTATGGCTGATGCTGCTCTGGATCTTGCTGGGCACCACCCTGCGCCACTGCCTGGCATGGACGGCACGTCCCTGGTGGCTGGCCAGTATCCTCGGGGCGCTGTGCGGACCACTGTCCTATTACGCCGGCGGCCGCTTGGCCGGAGTGACCTTTGCCTATGGCCTGTGGCCGACCTTGCTGGGGCTGGGCCTGCTCTGGGGAGTACTGCTACCGCTGTTTCACGTGCTTGCGCGTCCCACTGAAGAAGCACCGCAGCCGGCCCCTCAGGACTGAGCGTCCGTCAGGGCTCTCACACAGCCCTGGCCCACTGCCTTACACTGCGCGCCTATGACTAACATCCCCGTTACCCCCATCCCCGAACCGGCCATCAGTTGCTCGACCTGCGCCGCTTGCTGCTGCCAGCTGGAAGTGATGCTGATCACTGACACCGGGGTGCCCGAGCGCTTTATAGAAACCGATGACTGGGGGGGCGAAGTCATGCGCCGCCTGGACGACGGCTGGTGCGCAGCACTGGATCGCGACAGCATGCGCTGCACTATCTATGAGCTGCGGCCGCTGATCTGCCGCGAGTTCGAACTGGGAGAAGCGGACTGCCTGAGCGAACGCCGGGGAATCGCCACGGCATATCGCTGAACCGCTTTTTTCACGACTCGAAACGCTGAACGCTACCAGGACTTTTCCACAGCAGAGGAAGCACCTGGGCAAAGTGCGTGACATCGCCACTGGTCCAGAAGCGCGCCTCACGGGCGACTCCTCGCGCACGCAGGTCACTCTCGTCAAGCAGGCGCTGCAACTGCCGGGCAACCGCCGCACCGGTGTCGATCAGGCTGATATGGGCAGGCAGCATCTGCACCAGCACCGGCTTGAGAAACGGGTAATGGGTGCAGCCCAGGATGATGGTGTCGCAACCGGCGGCCAGCAGCGGTTCGACATAGCCCTGCAACAGCTGGCACAGGGCGCTGCTGTTGAGGTCGCCGTTTTCGATCATTTCCACCAAGCCGGGGCAGGGCTGGGTGACCACCTTCACATCAGCGGCAAAGCGATCGAGCAAGGCGGCGAACTTGGCGCTCTGCAAGGTGCCGGTGGTCGCCAGCACGCCGACCACGCCGCTGCGGGTCGCGGCCGCTGCGGGCTTGACCGCAGGTTCCATGCCGACGATGGGCCAGTCCGGGAAGTCCCGGCGCAGCTCGGCGACCGCGGCCACGGTCGCCGTGTTACAGGCCAGTACCAGCGCCTTGGCGCCCTGCTCGCGGAAAAAGCGCGCCATCAGAGCACAACGCTGGCGAATGAACTCGGGGGTCTTTTCACCATAGGGAATATAACCGCAGTCCCCCAGGTAGAGCAGCGACTCTTGAGGCAGCAGTTGCTGTATTTCCGCCAGCACCGAGAGGCCGCCGACGCCGGAATCGAAGACTGCTACCGGAGCCTCACCCATGGCGACTACCACAAACGGTGCAGCCCGGATCGCGCTTGACCCGCAGCTCACGGAAACGCGTGCCCAGGGCATCGATCAATAACAATCGGCCCACCAGAGGCTCACCAAATCCGGCCAGCAGCTTCAGGGCTTCCAGCGCTTGCAGACTGCCCACGGTGCCCACCAGCGGGCCAAGTACCCCGGCTTCACTGCAGGTCAGCTCGGCTTCGCTGCCATGCCCGTACAAGCAGTGGTAGCAAGGGCTTTCCGGGCGCCGCGGGTCGAACACCGACAACTGCCCTTCCAGGCGAATGGCCGCGCCGCTGACCAGAGGCTTGCCGGCGGCCACGCAGGCAGCGTTCACCGCCTCGCGAGTGCCGAAGTTGTCACAGCAATCGAGGACCAGATCCACCGCAGCCACCGCAGCGGCCAAGGTGTCTTCATCCAGTGCCACGGGGTGAGGCACCAGGCGGATTTCCGGATTGAGGGCAGACAGCCGGCTGATGGCCGAGTCCACCTTGCTGACCCCGACACTGGCGCTGTCATGAATGATCTGGCGTTGCAGATTGGTCACATCCACCGTGTCGAAGTCCGCCAGGTGCAGTTCACCGATACCGGCAGCGGCCAGGTACAAGGCTGCGGGGGCACCCAGGCCGCCGAGACCGACGATCAGTACCCGGCTTTGCTTGAGGCGCAGTTGGCCGTCGATATCGACGTGCTGCAACAGAATCTGCCGGCTATAACGCAGCAGCTCCTGATCCGTCAGCACGGCAAGCACCCAAGGCTGATGCGCTCATGCCCACCCAGGTCGACGCGACTGTGGACCTCGATAAAACCCTGGGCCGTCAACAATTCACGCACGGCTGCTGCCTGGTCGTAGCCGTGCTCCAGCATCAGCCAGCCGCCGCCTTCCAGATGTTGCGGAGCCTGGGTGACGATCAGGCGCAGGTCGTCCAGGCCATCCTTGCCCGCCACCAGGGCACTTTCGGGTTCGAACCGCACATCGCCGGCCACCAGATGGGGATCGGCCTCGGCAATATAAGGAGGGTTGCTGACGATCAACTGGAAGCGCTGGGACTCGACGGCGCTGAACCAGTGACTGCTGAGCACGGTGACGTTGTCCAGTTGCAGGCGCTGGCGGTTGCGCTCGGCCAGGGCCACGGCTTCCAGCACCCGGTCCACGGCCGTGACCTTCCAGGCTGGACGTTCGCTGGCCAGCGCCAGGGCGATGGCGCCGCTGCCGGTCCCCAGGTCGAGGACCTTGGCCGGAGTCGCTGGCAGCAGTTCCAACGCCGCCTCCACCAGCAGCTCCGTGTCGGGACGCGGGATCAGGGTGTGCGGTGCCACTTCAAGATCCAGTTTCCAGAAGCCCTGCTGGCCGAGGATGTAGGCCACCGGTTCGCCGGAACGGCGTCGTTGCAGGTATTCAGTGAACAGCAACACGGCCTCGCTGGGCACGATGCGCTCAGGCCAGGTATGGAGAAAACTCCGCGGCTTGCCCAGGGCCGCTGCCAGGAGCAGTTCGGCATCCAGGCGCGGCGTCGGCGAATCGGGTAATTGGGCTGCGCGCAGCAGGCTGGCGATGATGGTCATTTACTCACCCAATGCCGCAAGTTGATCGGCCTGATACTCAGCCAGCAGCGGTTCAATCACGGCCTCGACGCCCCCGGCGAGGATTTCGTCCAGGGAATACAGGGTCAGGTTGATCCGGTGATCGGTGACCCGGCCCTGAGGGAAATTGTAGGTACGAATACGCTCGGAGCGATCCCCCGAGCCCACCAGCAGCTTGCGCTCGCTGGCGATGGCATTGGCCGCGGCGCTGGTCTGCTGGTCGTTGAGCTTGGCCGACAGCCAGGACATGGCCCGGGCCCGGTTCTTGTGCTGGGAGCGCTCTTCCTGGCACTCCACCACGATGCCCGAAGGAATGTGGGTGATGCGGATCGCCGAGTCGGTCTTGTTCACGTGCTGACCACCGGCGCCCGAAGAGCGGTAGGTATCGATGCGCAGGTCCGCCGGGTTGATCTCGATGGCTTCCTGTTCGTCCGGCTCGGGCAGTACCGCCACGGTGCACGCCGAGGTGTGGATGCGACCCTGTGATTCGGTGGCCGGTACCCGCTGCACACGGTGCGCGCCGGACTCGAACTTGAGCTTGCCGTAGACGTTCTCGCCTTCGACCCGGGCAATGACTTCTTTATAGCCGCCGTGCTCACCCTCGTTTTCCGAGAGGATCTCCAGCCGCCAGCCACGCCGCTCGGCGTAGCGCGAATACATGCGGAACAGGTCGCCGGAAAAGATCGCCGCTTCGTCACCGCCGGTGCCGGCGCGGATTTCCAGGAACACGTTACGCCCGTCGTTGGGGTCCTTGGGCAGCAGCATGCGTTGCAAGGCGCTTTCCAGTTCGGCCAATTGCTCCTTGGCCTCGCGCACTTCCTCGGCGGCCATTTCCCGCAGGTCCGGGTCATTGTCCTTGAGCAGCGCCTGGGCACCCTCGAGGTCGGCCTGGACCTTGAGCACCTGTTTGTAGGAGGCGACGATCGGCTCGACTTCCGCGTATTCCTTGGAATAGGCGCGGAACTTGGCCTGATCGGAAATGACCTCAGCATCGCCGAGCAAGGCGGTCAGTTCCTCGAAACGATCCTGGAGAATGTCCAGCTTACTGAGCAGTGACGCTTTCATTACGGGGTTTTATCCGATGAGCCCTCACCGAGGGCAAAGAGTTCTTGAGCCATGGCCAACGCATCGAGGCGGCCTTCGGCGGACAGCTTTTTCAGCTGCACGCTCGGCGCGTGCAGCAGTTTGTTGGTTAGGCCACGGGCCAGTTGGGCCAGTACATCCTCGGCGCTGGAGCCATTGCTCAGCAGGCGCAGAGCCTTCTGCAGTTCTTCATCACGCAGGCGCTCGCTCTGCTGACGATAGGCCTTGAGCACATCAACCGCCGCCAATTCACGCAGGCGCACCATGAAATCCTCGGCGCCGATGTTCACCAGCTCCTCGGCTGCCTGGGCCGCGCCCTGACGGCTCTTGAGGTTTTCCGCGACCACTTCGTGCAGGTCATCGACGGTGTAGAGGTAAACGTCGTCCAATTCGCCGACTTCAGGTTCGATATCCCGGGGAACGGCGATATCCACCATGAAAATCGGCTTGTGCTTACGCAGCTTCAGCGCGCTTTCCACTGCGCCCTTGCCAAGGATCGGCAACTGGCTAGCAGTGGAACTGATCACGATATCGCTGTGCACCAGCTCCTGGGGAATGTCCGACAACAGCACCGCGTGGGCGCCGAACTGCTCGGCCAGGAGGCTGGCCCGCTCCAGGGTGCGGTTGGCCACGACGATGCGCTTGACCCCAAGGTCGTGCAGATGGCGGGCCACCAGGGTAATGGTCTCGCCGGCACCGATCAGCAACGCCTGACTGCGCTGCAGATCGCTGAAAATCTGTTTCGCCAGGCTCACCGCAGCAAAGGCCACGGACACCGGGTTCTCGCCAATGGCGGTATCGGTGCGTACTTGCTTGGCGGCACTGAAGGTAGCCTGGAACAGCCGGCCCAGCAGCGGGCCGACGGTGCCGGCCTCACGGGCCACGGCGTAGGCGGACTTCATCTGCCCGAGAATCTGCGGCTCGCCCAGCACCAGCGAATCCAACCCCGACGCCACCCGCATCATGTGACGAACTGCCGCATCATCTTCATGCACATAGGCACTGGCACGAAGCTCGTCTAGGCTCAGGTGGTGATATTCCGCCAGCCAGCGCAGCACCACATCCGCAGAAAGATGATCCTGTTCTACATAAAGCTCACTGCGATTGCAGGTGGAGAGGATCGCAGCTTCGCGGCTGTCGGTGAGTCGGCAGAGCTGCTGCAAGGCCTCAACCAACTGCTCAGGGGTAAAGGCCACGCGCTCGCGGACGTCTACAGAAGCAGTCTTGTGGTTAATACCGAGTGCAAGGAAGGCCATTCAAGGTCGCTGATGATGTCGAGAAGCCGGCAATTGTCCTACTTCGACCGACGCAGAACAACTACCGCCGACTATTGTCCTAATAGACTGCCTCTGTTCTGGCATCCCGTTGAGTCTCGGTTATGTTTGACCGAAGGCTTGTGTCATGATGATCCGACCGCAGGTTAGTCGCCCTCTTCCTATATGAATAGATCTTCCGCGTTGCTCCTCGCCTTTGTCTTCCTCAGTGGTTGCCAGTCACTGGCCCCCGTTTCATCGGACGCTACGTCGCCGGTGGAAGACAGCACCCCCGCCCCTGAAAAGCCCAAGGTCTATTCATCGTTCAGCGAAGACACCATCTTCAGCCTGCTGAGCGCTGAACTGGCGGGCCAGCGCAATCGTTTCGACATTGCCCTGGACAACTACGTGACCCAGGCCATCAACACCCAGGATCCGGGCATCTCCGAGCGCGCCTTTCGCATTGCCGAGTACCTGGGAGCCGACCAGGCAGCCCTGGACACTTCGCTGATCTGGGCCAAGAACGCTCCAAACGATCTGGAAGCACAACGGGCTGCCGCTATCCAGCTGGCCCGCGCCGGTCGTTATGACGACTCCATGCTCTATATGGAGAAAGTTCTGCAGGGCAAGGGCGACACCCATTTCGACTTTCTTGCGCTGTCGGCTGCCGATACCGACCAGGACACCCGCAATGGCCTGATGAAAAGCTTCGATCGCCTGCTGCAGAAGCACCCGCACAACAGTCAACTGATCTTCGGCAAGGCCCTGTTGATGCAGCAGGATGGCGACGCCAAGGATGCCCTGAGCTTGCTGGAGCAGAATCCGCCGGAAGACGGCGAGGTGGCGCCGCTGCTGTTGCGCGCCCGTCTGTTGCAGAGCCTGAACCGCGGCAAGGAAGCCCTGCCGCTGCTGGAAAAAAGCATCCGCAAATACCCGGACGACAAGCGTCTGCGCCTGACCTACGCCCGCATGCTGGTGGAACAGGACCGCATGGAGGACGCCAAGACCCAGTTCTCCAGCCTGGTCCAGCAGTACCCGGAAGACGATGAACTGCGCTATTCACTGGCGCTGGTGTGCCTGGAGGCCAAGGCCTGGGAAGAGGCCAAGGGTTACCTGGAAGACCTGATCGCCCGGGAAAGCCACGAAGACTCCGCACACCTGAACCTGGGACGAATCGCCGAAGAACTCAATGACCCGCAAGGGGCCCTGATCGAATACGCCCAGGTCGGACCAGGTAACGATTACCTGCCAGCGCAACTGCGTCAGGCCGATATCCTGATGAACAACGGCCGTACCGACGAGGCGCAAAAGCGCCTGGTGGCAGCCCGCGATGCCCAGCCCGACTACGCCATCCAGCTGTATCTGGTCGAAGTCGAAACCCTGTCGGCGAACAATCAGGGCGATCGCGCCTGGAACGTTATTCAGCAGGCGCTGCAACAGTATCCCGATGACGTGAACCTGCTCTATACCCGTGCCATGCAGGCGGAAAAACGCAATGACCTGGCACAGTTGGAAAAAGACCTGCGCCTGATCATCCAGCGCGAGCCGGATAACGCCATGGCCTTGAATGCCCTGGGCTACACCTTGTCGGACCGCACGACCCGCTACACCGAAGCCAAGGCACTGATCGAGCAAGCCCACCAACTGACCCCGGAAGACCCGGCGGTGCTGGACAGCCTGGGCTGGGTAAACTTCCGCCTGGGCAACCTCGACGAGGCCGAACGCCTGCTGCGCCAGGCCCTTGAGCGCTTCCCCGACCAGGAAGTCGCGGCGCATCTGGGCGAAGTGCTGTGGAACAACGGCAAGCAGCGCGAGGCCAAACAGATCTGGAGCAAGTTCATCAAGGATCAGCCCGATAGCCCCGTATTGCGCGACACCATCAAACGCCTGACCGGATCAGAGACTCTTTAAGACTATGTTTTTGCGCCACGTAATTGTTTTCAGCCTTATCGCCCTGCTTGCCGGCTGTGCCGGTTTTGGCGCCCGCGAGTCAGTCCAGGGCCAGGGCAACGCTGCCCAATGGCGTCAGCACAAGGAACTGCTGACCGGCCTCGATGGCTGGCAGATCAACGGCAAAATCGGTATTCGCGCGCCCAAGGATTCCGGCAGCGGCACGCTGTTCTGGCTGCAACGCCAGGACTATTACGACATTCGCCTGTCCGGTCCGCTGGGTCGTGGTGCTGCACGCCTGACCGGTCGCCCCGGCCAGGTCAGCCTGGAAGTGGCCAATCAGGGTCGTTACGAAGCGGCCAGCCCGGAAACTCTGCTTGAAGAGCAGATGGGCTGGAAACTGCCGGTCTCCCACCTGGCCTGGTGGGTTCGCGGTCTGCCTGCCCCAGACAGCAAAAGCCGCCTGACCCTGGATGGCGACAGCCACCTGGCGAGCCTGGAACAGGATGGCTGGCAAGTGGAATACAGCAGTTATTCCGAACAGAACGGCTACTGGCTGCCCGAGCGCATCAAACTGCATGGCAGCAACCTTGACGTCACCCTGGTGATCAAGGAATGGCTGCCACGCAAGCTGGGGCAATAACATGTCCCTGGAAAAGCTGACCCTGCCCTCCCCGGCCAAACTTAATCTGATGCTGCACATTCTGGGTCGCCGTGAAGACGGCTACCACGAGTTGCAGACGCTGTTTCAATTTCTCGACTATGGCGATGAAATCACCTTCGCTCTCCGCGATGACGCAGAGATTCGCCTGCACACCGAGTTCGACGGTGTGCCTCACGACAGCAATCTGATCGTCAAGGCGGCGAAAAAGCTCCAGGAACAGTCCGGCTGCACCCAGGGCATCGATATCTGGATCGACAAGATCCTGCCTATGGGCGGCGGCATCGGCGGCGGCAGTTCCAATGCCGCCACTACCCTGCTGGGCCTCAATCATCTCTGGCAACTGGGCTGGGATGAAGATCGACTGGCTGCATTGGGGCTGACCCTGGGGGCCGACGTTCCAGTTTTCGTACGTGGGCACGCTGCGTTCGCTGAGGGCGTGGGTGAAAAACTCACCCCCGAATACCCCGAAGAACCCTGGTACCTGGTGCTGGTCCCGCAAGTGTCTGTAAGTACAGCAGAAATTTTTTCCGATCCGCTGTTGACACGTGACACTCCGCCCATTAAAGTGCGCCCCGTTCCCAAGGGAAACAGCAGAAATGACTGCCTTCCGGTAGTCGCAAGGCGTTATCCAGAAGTACGTAACGCATTGAATTTGCTAGGTAAATTTACCGAAGCAAAACTGACTGGAACTGGAAGTTGTGTGTTTGGGGGCTTCCCAAGCAAAGCTGAAGCTGATAAAGTCTCGGCCCTTCTTACAGAGACCCTTACAGGGTTTGTAGCAAAAGGAAGCAACGTTTCGATGTTGCATCGCAAGCTGCAAGGTCTGCTCTAAAGGAATCGAGTATCAGGTACTCGAAGCAACAGATACAGGGGCGTCGCCAAGCGGTAAGGCAGCAGGTTTTGATCCTGCCATGCGTTGGTTCGAATCCAGCCGCCCCTGCCATTTTCCTTATACTCATCCAGGTATACCCTCAGCCTTCAGGTACTGCGCGTGTCCAAGATGATGGTCTTTACGGGGAACGCTAACCCCGATCTGGCTCGGCGTGTAGTACGTCAGCTGCATATCCCTCTCGGTGACATCTCTGTTGGAAAATTCTCCGACGGCGAAATTACTGCCGAGATCAATGAAAATGTCCGCGGTAAAGACGTCTTCATTATTCAGCCGACTTGCGCTCCGACCAACGATAACCTGATGGAACTCGTCGTGATGGCTGATGCCTTCCGCCGCTCCTCAGCGACTCGTATCACTGCTGTTATTCCTTATTTTGGTTATGCCCGTCAGGATCGCCGTCCGCGTTCCGCACGTGTGGCTATCAGCGCGAAAGTCGTGGCTGACATGCTCACCGTAGTCGGCATCGACCGTGTTCTCACGGTTGATCTGCATGCTGACCAGATTCAGGGTTTCTTCGATATCCCGGTAGATAACATCTACGGCTCCCCGGTTCTGGTGGATGACATCGAAGACCAGCGTTTCGAAAACCTGATGATCGTGTCCCCGGACATTGGCGGCGTCGTGCGTGCACGTGCCGTGGCCAAGTCGCTGGGCGTGGATCTCGGGATCATCGACAAGCGTCGTGAGAAAGCCAATCACTCCGAAGTGATGCATATCATCGGCGACGTCGAAGGACGCACCTGCATTCTGGTCGATGACATGGTCGATACCGCCGGCACCCTGTGCCACGCGGCCAAGGCCCTGAAAGAGCATGGCGCAGCCAAGGTCTTTGCCTACTGCACACACCCTGTGCTGTCGGGTCGAGCCATCGAGAACATTGAAAATTCCGTGCTGGACGAGCTGGTGGTGACCAACACCATCCCGCTGTCCGCTGCAGCACAAGCCTGTGCGCGTATCCGCCAACTGGATATCGCACCGGTAGTTGCCGAGGCGGTCCGCCGCATCAGCAATGAAGAATCGATCAGCGCGATGTTCCGCTAAGGGCTAGTCCCTGGCAAAACATCCCGATGACGAAAAGCGCCCCGTCCCAACCTGTGTTGGGACGGGGCTTTTTTGCCCATATCGCCTTTAGCGCTGGTCGCAAACGCTGGGGCGAGTGTGGTTATTTTGGAGATACAACATGAACGATTTTACTCTGAATGCTGAACTGCGTTCCGACCTGGGGAAAGGTGCGAGCCGCCGCCTGCGTCGTCTCGCAAGCCTGGTTCCAGCTGTAGTTTACGGTGGCGACAAAGCCCCTGAATCCATCAGCATGCTGGCCAAAGAAGTGGCCAAGCTGCTGGAAAACGAAGCTGCCTACAGCCACATCATCGAACTGAACGTTGGTGGCACCAAGCAGAACGTCGTGATCAAGGCCCTGCAACGTCACCCGGCCAAAGGCCACGTGATGCACGCTGACTTCGTTCGCGTAGTTGCTGGTCAGAAACTGACCGCCATGGTTCCAGTGCACCTGATCAACGAAGCTGCACCGATCAAGAAAGGCGGCGAGATCTTCCGCGCAGCCACCGAGATCGAAGTTTCCTGCCTGCCGAAAGACCTGCCTGAGTTCATCGAAGTCGACATGGCTGAGACCGACATCGGCACCGTGATCCACCTGTCCAACCTCACCGCTCCTAAAGGCGTTGAGTTTGTTGCTCTGGCACACGGCAACGACCTGGCAGTCGCCAACGTCTACGCACCACGTGTTGCTTCTGAGAAAGAAGAAGGCGCTGCAGAGTAATTCACTCTGACGCCGGAGTTGAGCGGAACACATCGCGGACTGGAACGTAGCGAGAAAGCGGGCGAGAACGCGAAGTTTGCCGCAAGGCAACCAAGCTTTTGTCGTCCACTTTCGCCGTAGCACCGGTTGCGGCGATGTTATCCACCACTCCAAAGAAGGGCCCCTATCGTGACTGCCATCAAACTGATCGTTGGCCTGGGTAATCCAGGCGCCGAATACGAACAGACCCGGCATAACGCAGGGGCCCTTTTTGTTGAGCGCATCGCCGAGAAACAAGGTGTCAGCCTTGTCGCCGATCGCAAATATTTCGGCCTGACCGGGCGCTTCAGTCACCAGGGTCAGGACATTCGTCTGTTGATTCCCACCACCTACATGAACCGCAGCGGCCAGGCCGTGGCGGCGCTTGCCGGCTTCTTCCGCATCAACCCGGAAGAGATCCTGGTGGCCCACGACGAACTCGACTTGCCACCCGGCGTTGCCAAGCTCAAGACCGGCGGCGGGCATGGCGGGCACAACGGACTGCGGGACATCATCGCGCAGCTCGGCAATCAGAATACCTTTCACCGCCTGCGGCTCGGCATCGGCCACCCGGGTGTTGCCAGTATGGTTTCAAACTTTGTCCTGGGTCGTGCGCCACGCGCCGAACAGGAAAAACTCGATGCCAGCATCGATTTTGCCCTCGGCGTGCTGCCGGATATCTTCGCCGGTGAATGGAACCGCGCGATGAAAAACCTGCACAGCCAGAAGGCCTGACTCTACTCCTCGGGGAATACACCATGGGATTCAATTGCGGCATCGTCGGCCTGCCTAACGTCGGCAAGTCCACCCTGTTCAACGCCCTGACCAAATCCGGGATCGCGGCCGAGAACTTCCCCTTCTGCACCATCGAGCCCAACAGCGGCATCGTGCCGATGCCCGACCCGCGCCTGGACGCCCTGGCCGCCATCGTCGTGCCGGAGCGCGTGCTGCCGACCACCATGGAGTTCGTCGACATCGCCGGCCTGGTGGCCGGTGCCTCGAAAGGTGAAGGCCTGGGTAACAAGTTCCTGGCCAACATCCGCGAAACCGATGCCATCGCCCACGTGGTCCGCTGCTTCGAAGACGACAACGTGATCCACGTGTCCAACAGCGTCGATCCCAAGCGTGACATCGAGATCATCGATCTGGAACTGATCTTTGCCGACCTCGACAGCTGCGAAAAACAGCTGCAGAAAGTCGCCCGCAACGCCAAGGGCGGTGACAAGGATGCCGTGGCCCAGAAAGCCCTGCTGGAGCAGTTGATCGCCCACTTCACCGAAGGCAAGCCGGCTCGCAGCCTGATGAAGGACATGAGCGCCGACGAGAAGCTGATCATCCGCGGCTTCCACCTGCTGACCACCAAGCCGGTGATGTACATCGCCAACGTTGCCGAAGACGGCTTCGAGAACAACCCGCTGCTGGACGTGGTCAAGGCCATCGCCGAAGAAGAAGGCGCGATCGTGGTGCCGGTGTGCAACAAGATCGAAGCGGAAATCGCCGAGCTTGAAGACGGCGAAGAAAAGGACATGTTCCTCGAGGCCCTGGGCCTGGAAGAGCCTGGCCTGAACCGGGTGATCCGCGCCGGCTACGAAATGCTCAACCTGCAGACCTACTTCACTGCAGGTGTGAAGGAAGTTCGTGCCTGGACCGTACGTGTCGGCGCCACCGCGCCACAAGCGGCCGCCGTGATCCACACCGACTTCGAAAAAGGCTTTATCCGCGCCGAGGTCATCGCCTACAACGACTTCATCCAGTTCAAGGGTGAAGCCGGTGCCAAGGAAGCCGGTAAATGGCGCCTGGAAGGCAAGGAATACATCGTCAAGGACGGCGACGTGATGCACTTCCGCTTCAACGTGTGATCCCCTTCAGCCCCATTGCCTGGCAATGGGGCTGATTCCCCCGCTACATCCAGCGGCCTCAGAAGTAAGTGGTCGCCCCCGCGAAGAATGCCCGTCCGGGCACGTAGAAGTTGGTCGATCCGTCCCGCAGGTCCTTGTCCATCAGGTTCTGCACCCCACCGTTCAACGTCAGCCATTTGGTCAACGCCAGGTTCGCCGTCAGGTCATAGGTGGTGTAGGACTGCACGAAATCATTGCCCAGGCCCCGCTGCTTGCCGACGTGCTGCGCCGACAGTTCGGTGCTCAAACGGTCATTGATCTGCCAGTCCAACGCGCTGAATGCCGACAGTTTGGGTGAGCTGATCAGATCTTCGCCCGTGCTCAGGTTCCGGCTTTCCAGCATGTAGGTGGCGTTGGTACGCCACGTCACAGAGTCGCCCAACGGAACCCGAGTGGTGCCTTCCCAACCACGGGTGCGGGCCTTGTCGACGTTTTCCAGCATGGTCCACCAACGGCCCTGGTACTGACCCAGCGGGCCGTATTCGATCTTGTCGGTGAAGTCGGTGTGGAAGTAGGTCAGACCCGCCTCCCAACCGTCATGATCGAACGACAGGCCGATTTCCTTGTTGGTGCTGGTTTCCGGCATCAGGTTCGGATTGCCGGCCATCCAGCAACTGCCGGTGACATAACCCAACGGACGCAACGAACCACAACCACGGCCTCCGGACTCGGTCGCTGCTCCCGCACTGCCTTCCTTCAGGCTCGGCGCACGAAAGCCCTTGGAAACACCCCCTCGCACGGTCCAGTCCGGATGCGGGTGGTAGACCACATAAGCCCGTGGACTGTTGTGGTTGCCGTACTTGTCGCTGTGATCGAAGCGGTTGCCCAGGGTCAGGGACAGGTTGTCCAGCAGGAACAACTCATCCTCGATGAAGGCCGCCGAGTAATCGCCCTTCAAGGTCGAGCCGCTAACCGGAGTACCTTGGTAATCCACCGGTACGGTGCCGAGGGTATTGGTGTTGGTCAGTTCTTCACGCTTCCATTGCCCACCCAGCGTCAGGCGCTGATCCACCAGCAGTTCGAAGGGCAGATTGAGACTGCCCTCGACAATCTTCTCCTCGGAGTTGGCTTTGCCCATATCCAGATCGTTGCGGTACTTGTTCAGGTAGGCATCGAGCTTCGTGGTACCAAAGCTCCAGTCACCGGTGTGGGACAGGATGTAGCTGTCGCGAGTCAGTCGGCTGGGACCAAAGGCGCCACCAACGGTATCGCCCCAATCACCAAAGGTTTTCTTTGATGCCCAGGAACGCTCAACGCCATGCACCGCCTCGAAGGACAAGCTCTGTTCTTCGTTGATCTGCCAGTCCAGCAGCGCATTTACGCTTTGAT
The DNA here is from genome assembly GCF_026016285.1 of Pseudomonas sp. B21-059. Classification (NCBI taxonomy): domain Bacteria; kingdom Pseudomonadati; phylum Pseudomonadota; class Gammaproteobacteria; order Pseudomonadales; family Pseudomonadaceae; genus Pseudomonas; species Pseudomonas sp. B21-059. Next base: position 5,638,042 of record NZ_CP087201.1, read on the forward strand.
TCTTGGAACCGCCTGCACCGTCGTCGTACATGAAATCGCCTTGGGCATCGCGCCGCACCTCGACTTCATCCGCTGCCCGACGCGTGACGTTGGCCCCCAGGCGTAATCCCAGGGACTCGGTCAACGGCCCCGAAGCATTCGCGCTGTACTGAGTGGTCTGGCCGCGATCGGAGTCCTTGGGCACGGTGATGTGGGTGCTGGCCGAACCGGTCCAGGTCCGCGAGACCTTGCGGGTGATGATGTTGATCACCCCGCCCATGGCGTCCGAGCCGTAGAGCGACGACATCGGCCCACGGACGATCTCGATGCGCTCGATCATGTTCGGCGAGATCCAGTTCAAGTCCTGACGCGCCAAGTCACGACGATAACTCAGGTCAGCGGAGCTACCGACACGCTTGCCGTCCACCAGAATCAGCGTGTACTTGTCGTCCAGGCCCCGCAGCTTGATCTTCGACTGCTCGCCCACCGGGCCGAAACCACCGGTCACCCCCGGCACCCGACGCAACAGGGTGTTGAGGTCGTAGACCGGCTGGCGCTCGATTTCCTCACGGGTGATGACGCTGACGCTGGCTGGGGCATCCTTGAGGTCCGTGGCGCCGCCGGTAGCGGTGACAAACGCGGTGTCCAGTTCCAACGGCGCCGGTTTGACCTCTTCTGAGGCCTCGCCGGCCTGCGCCAGCGGAGCCAGCAGGCCGACACCGGCACTGAGCAGAAGCGAATTGAACAGGCAGGAGCTGACTTTCATTACAAACGATCCTTGTCGATTCAGTGCACCTTGGTGGTGCGCCAGGGAGAGGGGACCGAAGTGTAATGCTAATAAATATCATTTAGAAATAGGAATGTTTCTTGACCGATACCTTTCGGCCCGTGCCCATGTGCAAACACGGCCCCGCAACCACCCCCGTTCGCGAGCGGTTCCAAGGCCGATGCTTCCAATGCCGAAGGCTCAGCAGATTTCCTCGTACGGCAGGCCCACATAGTTCTCGGCAATATTCACCAGGCCCGCGTGGGAGTTGAGGAAATACTCGCGGTCGGCCTGCTGCATCTTGTGCTCCCAGGCGTCATGGTGCTCGCCGAAATCGTGCAGCAGGTTGGTCATGAACCAGCTGAAACGCTCGCCCTTCCACACCCGGCGCAAGGCCAGCTCGGAGTACTTGTCCAGCAGTTCGGTACGCCCCTCGCGGTAGACCTTGACCAGGATCCGGTACAGGTAACACACGTCGGAAGCCGCAAGATTCAGGCCCTTGGCCCCGGTGGGCGGCACGATGTGCGCAGCGTCCCCCACCAGGAACAGCTTGCCGTACTGCATGGGCTCGACCACATAGCTGCGCAGCGGCGCGATGCTTTTCTCCAGCGCCGGCCCGGTGACCAGATCCGCCGCCACCTCCGCCGGCAGACGGGCCTTGAGTTCGCTCCAGAAACGTTCGTCGGACCAGTCTTCGACCTTGTCGCTCAGCGGCACTTGCAGGTAGTAGCGGCTGCGGGTCAGGGAACGCTGGCTGCACAGCACAAAACCGCGCTCATGCTGGCCATAGATCAGCTCGTGGTTGACCGGCGGGGTATCGGACAGCAGGCCCAGCCAGCCGAAGGGGTACTCGCGCTCGTAGTGGGTCAGTACCTGCTCGGGAATACTCTTGCGCGCCACACCATGAAAACCATCGCAACCGGCGATGTAGTCGCAATCGATGCGGTGCTGCTGGCCGTCCTTTTCATAGGTGATGTAGGGCTGCGCGCCCTTCATGTCGTGGGGCTGCACCCGGTCCGCCGAGTAGATGATCGGTGCCCCGCTGGCAGCGCGGGCTTCCATCAGGTCGCAGGTGACTTCAGTCTGGCCGTAGACCATCACCGTCTTGCCCCCGGTCAGGGCCTTGAGGTCGATGCGCACGCGCTTGCCGCCCATCAACAGCTCCACCCCTTCGTGAACCAGGCCTTCGGCGTCCATGCGCTGCGCCACTCCAGCCTCACGCAACATGTCCACCGTGCCCTGTTCCAGCACCCCGGCGCGGATGCGGCCGAGTACGTATTCCGGGGTCTGGCGCTCGACAATCACTGTGTCGATGCCGGCCTTGTGCAGCAGTTGGCCCAGCAGCAGGCCGGAAGGTCCGGCACCGATAATCGCAACCTGAGTTTTCATTATTGTCGTCTCATTAGGGCATTCCAGTGGGCCGACAGGCGCAGACTGGAATTTATGGTTATTGTTGTACCCCTGCATTTTTGCCGACAGAAACGCGGAAAAATGGTGATAAGCCACGCTAAAAATGCACTTTTGAAAACAACGTTCGATTATCGAGCACTCCAGCCAAGCCCTTGCCAAGGTCGCGTCCGATGAAAGCCAGCCGCTCCAGCATCCCGGTGTTCAAGCTCTATGGGGAAAACCAGGCCTGGCCGACTCCGGACCTGCTGCACTGCGAATCCATCCCCAAGCGCAGCAGCCTGCACCACTGGGAGATCAAGCCACACCGTCACGCCGACCTCTATCAACTGCTCTACGTGCAACGCGGCCAGGCCCTGGTGGAGGTCGAGGGACGGCGCCAGGACGTGCGCGAGGCGACGATCCAGGTGGTGCCGCCGCTGATGGTCCACGGCTTTCAGTTCTCGGAAAACATTCAGGGTTACGTGCTGACCCTGGGCGCGCCCCTGGTAGCCCAGCTGGAAGCGCAACTGGGTGCGCCGCTGGCGGTGCTGGCCAGCGCCGGCTGCTACCCCGTGGGCCGCGACCGCCACAGCCTCAACACCCTGTTCAAGGCGCTGATGGATGAATACGAAGGCAGCGCCGCCGCTCGCGATTTGTTGCTGCACTCGCTGGTCAACGTGCTGGTGGTATGGATCAGTCGCCGCGGCCAGCAGAACACCCCGCCGAGCAATCGCGGCGAGCGCAATCAGCAGCTATTGGGGCACTTCATCAAGCTGGTGGAGCGCCACTATCAGCAACACCCCACGGTGGAATCCCTGGCCCACCGCATCGGCCTGTCCAGCGTGCACCTCAACACCCTGTGCCGGGAGCTGGCCGGGCAGAGCGCACTGCAGATCCTGCACCAGCGCCTGATGCTGGAAGCCAAGCGCGGCCTGATCTACACCAACATCAGCATCAGCCAGCTGTCGGACAACCTGGGGTTCAGCGACCCCACCTACTTCTCACGCTTCTTCAAGCGCCTCAGCGGCCAGTCACCCAACGCCTTCCGCCAGAGTGCCGGGCAAGACGCCAACAGCCCCTGAGGCGCCACGAGTTTTGTGCAGGTAGCCGATTTCTCTTAACAAATCTCGCCACGCGCTCGCCGGGGCGGCGGTCCTGCGGGCCGCGCCACATATCCATCCTATTGATTCAAAAAGAAAATATTCGAATAAAAGGTTTGGCACGCTAGTTGAGAAGCTCAGCCGGCGCGCCAGGAGCCACCTCCTGCCAGCGCCCCCCATAACAATAAGGCAGACCTTCTCATGCACCCGACCTCCTCGCGCCTGCGCGCCCTTGCACTCACTTCAAGCCTGCTGTTGACCGCCCACGCCCCCTGGCTCCAGGCCAGCGAAGGCGGCGTTTCCTCCTGGCCCATGGGCATCGAACTCTACGGCATGGGCATCCTGCCGCCGCCCGGCACCTACGCCCAGGTCTTCGTCGGCAACTACCTGGCCGACAGCCTGCGGGACGACGCCGGCCGCCGCATCGCCCGCATCGATTTGCGCGTCACCAGCGTGGTGCCACGCTTTGTCTGGGTCACCGAGCAACAGGTGCTGGGGGCCCAACTCGGTTTCCACGCCCTGCTGCCGCTGAACGACATACGCCTGAACATCCAGAACGGCCCCCACGATCACAAGCGCGGCATCGGTGACGCGCACCTCGGCCCGGTGCTGGGCTTTCATCACAGCGACAAATTCCACAGTGCCCTTGGGGTCGATTTCGTCCTGCCCAGCGGCGGCGAATACGACAAGAACGACCTGATCAACCTGGGTAACCACTACTACACCGTGCAGGCGGTGTATGCCATGACCTACACCGACCCGCAGGGGTTCAACGCCGATGTTCGCCTGATGCACGACTACAACTTCGAAAACCGCGCCACCCACTATCAGTCCGGACGCGAGCTGCACGCTGACTACAGCCTCGGTTGGGGCGTGGGCAATGGTTGGGTGATCGGCGTCGGCGGGCACGCCTATCAGCAGATCAGCGACGACAAGTGCAACGTCACCGATTGCGCCGCCGCGGCCCAGGTGCAGGCCGGCGACGGCCATCGCGGCCGCTCGTTCTCCATTGGTCCGGCAGTGCAGTTCAGCAGCAAACAGGGCTGGTCGCTGAGCGCCAAATGGCAGGATGAATCGGCGGTGCGCAATCGCGCTGAAGGCCAGACCTACTGGCTGAAATTCACCAGCGCACTCTGAACCGCCGAGTGGCGGGCCAACTCGTGCCCAAGCGCAGGAGAGGGCCCGCTCAGCGGCCCTTGAGGCGATAGCTGACCTGGGCCCGGCTCATGCCGAGCATCTGCGCCGCCGCGGTGATATTGCCCCCGGAGCGCTCCAGGGCCAGACGCACCAGGCGCCGTTCGATCTCTTCCAGCGAAGTGCCCAGGGCCGGTGCCCGCCCGGTGAGAAACGCTTGCAGGCTGGCCAGTTCCGGCTCTTCGACCGGGGCTTCATCTGCCCGGGCCGGGGCCACGGGCTGGGCCGCTTCCCGTAGCGCCGCTGGCGACAGGCGGCCGTCGGCGTTGAGGCCGATGGCGGCGCCCGCCAGCGGCGTCCCCGCCTCGCTCAGATGCACCACGTCCATGACTTCGCCGTCGCTGGCGGCGATCACGCCCCGCTCGATCAGGTTCTGCAACTCGCGGATATTGCCCGGGAAGCGATAGGTCAGCAGCGCATTCACCAGCCGCGTGCTGAAACCCGCCAACTGACGGCCGTGACGCTGGCTGAAGCGATGCAGGAAGTAACTCATCAACAGCGGAATGTCTTCGCGTCGCTCACGCAGGGGCGGCAGGTGAATGGGAAACACATTCAGGCGATAGAACAGGTCCTCACGAAAGCGTCCGGCTTCCACCTCGCGCCGCAGGTCGAGGTTGGTCGCGGCAATCACCCGCACATCCACCTGCATCGGCTCAGTACCGCCCACCCGCTCGATCTCGCCTTCCTGCAAGGCACGCAGGATCTTGCTCTGGGCCGAGAGGCTGAGGGTGGCGATCTCATCGAGGAGCAGGGTGCCGCCATGGGCCCGCTCAAAACGTCCGGGCCGCGAACGATCGGCGCCGGTAAAGGCCCCCCGCTCCACCCCGAACAGTTCAGCCTCCACCAGGTTTTCCGGCAGGGTCGCGCAGTTCAGCGCCACCAGCGGCTTGTGCCGGCGGGCGCTGGCCTGGTGCAGATGGCGCGCGAACAACTCCTTGCCCACCCCCGACTCCCCGGTCAGCAGCACCGTGGCCTGGGTCGGCGCCACCCGCTGCAACAACTGGCTGGCGGCCACGAACGCCGCCGAGATGCCCACTCGTTGCCCCTCGCCCAACGGCGCCGGCAGCTCGGCGACCTGAGTCTCCTGCCCCGTGGCATAGGCACTGCGGCTGAGAAAATCCCCAGGGTCGAGGTACATCAGGTCGATATCGATGTCGTCCCACTGCTGGGCCGGTTTGCCGACAATCCGGCAGGCCGGCTGGCCCATCGAGCGGCACTCCAGCTCGCGAAACACCACCAGCCGCCCCAACAGCGACGAAGCGTAGCCGCTGGCATAGCCGATCTCCATCCAGCAGGCCGGCTCGCCGCCCAGGCCATAGGCGGCGATATGCTCGTCATCCTCCAGCGAGTTGTGCCAGAGAAACTCCGAATAGAAATGCCCGATGCTGGAGTCGATCTCGAAGCGCACCACCTCGACATTGACCATGCCTTCGAGCATGTGCAGGCGCGGCCCGGCGCTGTAGAGGCTGGCGTGGTCGCCGTCCGGCCACTGCTCGCTGACCTGGGCCGCGTCCCGGGCGCCGGCCTGCCAGCCGATGCGGGTGATCAGGCCACGGGCTTTGTCCAAGCCCAGGGCTTCGATCAATTCGCGCCGGATGGAGCCGAACGCCGAACCCTGCATCAGCATCATCCGCTGCCCGCACAGCCAGATGCTGCCGTCCTGGGGCGCAAAGGCCACGGTCTCGGCCAGTTGCTCGGCCGAAGGCAGGCCGCTGGCCTCGAACTGGCTGGCGCGATCGACGATCAAGCGCTTGTGCCGCCCCAGCATCTGCTTGAGGAAATCTTCATCCACAGGACGGCCGGGCTGGCTGGAAGGAGAACGGGTCATGGGCAATCAACAGGCAGTTCAGGGGCCTTGCAGTATGCCCCGGCGCTTTTCCGGGTCAATCGCCATCCCCCGTCGCCGTCGGTGCTGCACAAGTTCTGGCCGATAACCGCACAGTTTCCACGAGCGCCCATGGAGTGCCGAGCTTTCGACAACCTCGCGACTTCTCTGCATAAATTTCCGCAGCCCGCGCCTGATGCCGCGTGGCGGGCTCGCTCAAAAATCCGAAAAAAAACAAATAACTAATTGTTTTTAAAAGATATTTTTCAAAACAAAGCGCGTGGCACGATAGTTGTTATGCACAGGCAGATGCTCATCCATAACAACACAACAGGTGACCTTGCCATGCCTTCCGCCCGCCTTGCGCCTCCTCTGCCCTACCCCGCTGCCCTGGACGAGCGCTCCTTGCGCAACCTTGCCCGCCTCGGCTGAGACGCCGTCGTAACGGCCCCATCCCCACCCTCACGCGTCATCGGCTTGATTGCTGACAGCCGAGCCATGGCCACGAACCAGAGAGAACCCCATGACTGCGACTCGACCTGCCTATCAACACCTGGAACTGCAACCCATCGCCGCAGACTGGCGAGCCGGCAGCAGCGGCCGGGAGCTACCCGTCCACGACCCGTTCACCGGGCAATGCCTGCTGCAGATCAGCCTGGCCAACCGCCAGGACCTGGATCAGGCCTATGCCAAGGCCCGCCAGACCCAAGGCCAATGGGCCGCCAGCAGCCCGGCGCAACGCAGCGAGGTATTGCTCAACGCCGCGCGGATCTTCGATGAACGCCGTGAAGAAATCATCGGTTGGCTGATCCGCGAATCCGGCAGCACGCGGATCAAGGCGCAAATCGAATGGGGCGCGGCCCGCGCCATCATCGTCGAGGCCGCCAGCCTGCCCAGCCGGGTGCACGGGCGGATCGTCGCCTCCAACATTCCCGGCAAGGAAAGCCGCGTCTACCGCAAGCCGCTGGGGGTGATCGGGGTGATCAGCCCGTGGAACTTCCCCCTGCACCTGAGCGCCCGCTCCCTGGCCCCGGCGCTGGCCCTGGGCAACGCGGTGGTGGTCAAGCCGGCCAGCGACACCCCGGTGACTGGCGGCCTGCTGCTAGCGCGGATCTTCGAGGAAGCCGGGCTGCCCGCTGGGGTACTCAGCGTGGTGGTCGGCGCCGGGGCGGAAATCGGCGACGCCTTTGTCGAGCACCCGGTCCCGGCGTTCATTTCCTTTACCGGCTCGACCCAGGTCGGCCGCAACATCGGGCGCATCGCCAGCGGCGGCGAGCACCTCAAGCACGTGGCCCTGGAACTGGGTGGCAACAGCCCGTTCGTGGTCCTGGCCGATGCCGACCTGGAACAGGCGGTGAACGCCGCGGTGGTGGGCAAGTTCCTGCACCAGGGGCAAATCTGCATGGCGATCAACCGCATCATCGTCGAACAACCAGTGCTGCAAGCCTTTACCCAACGCTTTGTCGAACGGGTCAAGGCCCTGCCCTACGGCGACCCGAACCTGGCGGCCACGGTGGTCGGCCCGGTGATCAACAGCAAACAGCTGGCCGGTCTGCAGGACAAGATCCGCCTGGCCCTGGCCGAAGGCGCGACCTTGCTGGCGGGTGGCCCGGCTTCGGGCAATGTGCTGCCGCCCCACGTGTTCGGCGACGTGCACGCTGACATGGAAATCGCCCGCGAAGAAATCTTCGGCCCCCTGGTGGGCATCCAGAGCGCGCGGGATGCCGAGCACGCCCTGGAGCTGGCCAATGCCAGTGAATACGGGCTGTCCAGCGCGGTCTTCAGCGCCAACCCCGAGCGCGGCGTGCAGTTCGCCCAGCGCCTTCAAGCGGGGATGAGCCACGTCAACGACATGCCGGTCAACGATGAGCCCAACGCACCCTTTGGCGGCGAGAAGAACTCCGGCCTGGGCCGTTTCAACGGCGACTGGGCAATCGACGAATTCACCACCGACCACTGGATCACCCTGCAACACACACCACGTCCCTATCCCTTCTGAGCTGGGCGCTTATCAACCGAGTCACCCCATAACAATACGGAGTACGCAATGTCCTCGCTCCTCAACAGCCCCGCTGCACAGCGGACCCTTGCCTTGTGCCTGGCCCTGCCCCTGATGGTGCTGGCCGGTCCGGCCGCCGCCGATGGCGACGGCGTCTGGAAAAACGGTGAAAACGTCTACGCCAAGGTCTGCGGCCACTGCCACGAAAAGCAGGTCGGCCCGCAGATCAAGGGACGCCAACTGCCGCCGCCCTACATCACCGCGGTGGTGCGCAACGGCTTTCGCGCGATGCCGGCCTTCCCGGCATCGTTCATCGACGACAACGCCTTGCAGCAGGTCGCCGAGTACATCTCCAACTCCCCGGCCCCGGCCGCCCAACCTTGAGGAGACGCCCATGAACATTGAACGTCGCTCACTGCTCAAGGGCATGGCCCTGGGCGGCCTGGCCAGCGTCGCGGTGACCGGCCCCGGCCTGGGCCTGGCCAACAGCGTGCTGGGCCCGTCCACCGGCCCACGGCTACCGACCCTGGCCCTGGTCAGCCCCGCCGTCGCCGACTCGGCTTTCGTCCAGGGGATCAACGCCAGCTCGGTAGCGCGCCAGGTCAGCGTGCAGCGCTGGGAGGGCAACCTGGCGTCGCTCCAGGCGCTGCAGCAACGCCTGGGCAGCGGCCGGCCACAACGCCTGATCGGCCTGCTGGACGACGCCAGCGCCGCCCTGGTGCTGGACCAAGCCCGTAGCGCCGGGGCCCGGGTGCAATGGCTCGGTCAGCACCACAGCGATGCCCGGAGCTCGCGCCACCAACTGCTGGGCACCACCGCCGCCCATGGCTGCGCCTTGCAACTGGGCCTGCAACTGAACGCCTGTGGCGCCGGTTTCAGCCTCAGCGAACAACGCCTGCTGGCACAGCGGGCGTTCCAGGCCGGCGCTCGCGCCCGCGATCCGCGCAGCGCCGAACAATGGGCCGCCATCCTCGGCTACAGCCTGGCCGAACTGACCCGCGGCCGCCTCGGCCAGGCGCCTTTGGCCAGCCCACGGGCCACGCCGCTGAGCGGCCATTTCGTTTCGTTTTCGATCGAGGCTTGAAGGAGCTGATTCCATGACTGAGCAAACCCAGAAGCCACTGCTGCCCCGGGGCGTGAATGCGGCCCACTTCAATAAAGCCATCGCCCAGTTCCGAGCATTGCTGGGGGACGAGAACGTCCTGGTCAAGGACGACCAACTGGTGCCCTACAGCAAGATCATGATGGCGGTGGACACCGCCGAGCACATGCCTTCGGCCGCGGTCACCGCCACCAGCGTCGAGCAGGTGCAGGGGGTGGTGAAGATCTGCAACGAACACAAGATCCCGGTCTGGACCATCTCCACCGGACGCAACTTCGGCTACGGTTCGGCCGCCCCCGGCCAGCGCGGCCAGGTGATTCTCGACCTGAAGAAAATGAACAAGATTCTCCACGTCGACCCGCAGCTGTGCACCGCACTGGTGGAGCCCGGGGTCACCTACCAGCAGCTCTACGACTACATCCAGGAGCACAACCTGCCGCTGATGCTGTCCTTCTCGGCGCCCTCGGCCATCGCCGGTCCCCTGGGCAACACCATGGACCGCGGCGTCGGCTACACCCCCTACGGCGAACATTTCCTCATGCAGTGCGGCATGGAAGTGGTGCTGGCCAACGGCGACGTCTATCGCACCGGCATGGGCGGGGTCAAAGGCGACAACGCCTGGCAAGTGTTCAAGTGGGGCTACGGCCCGACCCTGGATGGCATGTTCACCCAGGCCAACTACGGCATCTGCACCAAGATGGGCTTCTGGCTGATGCCCAAGCCGCCGGTGTTCAAACCGTTCGAGATCAAGTTCGAGAACGAGTCGGACATTGCCGAGATCGTCGAATTCATCCGCCCGCTGCGCATCGCCCAGGTGATTCCCAACTCGGTGGTGATCGCCGGCGTGTTGTGGGAAGCGGCCACCTGCAACACCCGCCGCTCCGACTACACCAGCGAGCCGGGGGCCACCTCCGAGGCCATCCTCAAGCAGATCCAGAAGGACAAGAACCTCGGTGCCTGGAACGTCTACGCCGCCCTGTACGGCACCCAGGAGCAAGTGGACGTCAACTGGAAGATCGTCAACCAGGCCCTAAAGGCCCTGGGCAAGGGACGCATCGTCACCCAGGAAGAAGCGGGCAACACACAACCGTTCCTGTACCGCTCGCAACTGATGTCCGGGGTGCCCAACCTGCAGGAGTTCGGTCTGTACAACTGGCGCGGCGGCGGTGGCTCGATGTGGTTCGCCCCGGTGAGTCAGGCCCGCGGCAGCGAGTGCAACAAGCAGCAGGCCCTGGCCAAGCAGGTCCTCAACAAGCACGGCCTGGACTATGTCGGCGAATTCATCGTCGGCTGGCGCGACATGCACCACGTGATCGACGTGCTGTACGACCGCAGCAACCCGGAGGAAACCCTGCGCGCCCACGCCTGCTTCGCCGAACTGCTGGATGTGTTCGAGCAGCACGGTTATGCCGTGTACCGGGTCAACACCGCCTTCCAGGAGCGGGTGGCGCAGAGCTACGGCCCGGTCAAGCGCAAGGTCGAGCACGCCATCAAGCGCGCCCTGGACCCGAACAACATCCTCGCCCCGGGCAAGTCCGGGATCGATCTGGCCAACCCCTTCTAAATCGCACACACGCCCCGTCGGCCTGGCGCCACGGGGCCCTTTGAAGCACAGGAAAATCCATGAAGTACACCCCACTGCTCGCAGCTCACGCCCTGTTGCTGGCTGCCCCCCTGGCCCTGGCCGACGGCGATGCGGTCCTCGGCAAGACTCTGTTCAGCGCTCAATGCGGCTTCTGCCACAGCGTCGAGAACGGCAAGCACCTGATGGGCCCCAGCCTGCAAGGCGTGTTCGGCCGGGCCAGCGGCCAGGCCCAGGGCTTCAGCTATTCCAGTGCCCTGCAAGGCGCAGGCCTGCACTGGAACGACGCCACGCTGGAGCGCTGGTTGAGCAACCCGGCGACCCTGGTACCGGGCAACAAGATGATGTTTCCCGGCCAGGCCGACCCGCAGAGCCGGCAACACCTGATTGCCTACCTGAAAAGTCTGCACTGAGGCCGCAGGCAGCGACGCCTCAACTAGCACTACGCTGAAACGAAAACGCCCGGAGCATGGCCCCGGGCGTTGTTTTACGCGTCGAACAACCGCGCGTCAGGCTTTACGGGTACGCGGCAGGAAGATAGCCAGCACTCCGAACAGCGGCAGGAACGAGCACAGGAAGTACACGTACTCGATGCCATGGAGGTCCGCCAGGTGCCCCAGCAGCGCCGCGCCGATCCCGCCGAAACCGAACATCAAACCGAAGAACACTCCGGCGATCATGCCGACGTTGCCCGGTACCAGTTCCTGGGCGTAGACCACGATGGCGGAGAACGCCGAGGCCAGGATGAAGCCGATCACCACACTGAGGACGCTGGTCCAGAACAGGTCGACATGGGGCAGCAGCAGGGTGAACGGCGCCACCCCGAGGATCGAGAACCAGATCACCGCCTTGCGCCCGATCTTGTCGCCGATCGGCCCACCGAAGAAGGTCCCCGCCGCCACCGCACCGAGAAACAGGAACAGGTGCAGTTGCGAACTGGCCACCGACAGGTCGAATTTCTCGATCAGGTAGAAGGTGAAATAGCTGGTGAAGCTGGCCATGTAGAAATACTTGGAGAACACCAGCAGCCCGAGGACCACCAGGGCGCTGATCACCCGGTTCCTCGACAGACCATGGGTCGCCGCCTGGCCCTGCTTGAGCTTGTGCAGGCGCAGATGGTTGGCGTACCAGCGGCTGATGGCGTAGAGCACCACCAGGGCAAACAGCGCGAACAGACCGAACCAGGCCACATTGCCCTGGCCGTAGGGAATGATGATCGCCGCGGCCAGCAAGGGGCCGAACGCGGTGCCGGCATTACCACCCACCTGGAAGCTCGACTGCGCCAGGCCGTAGCGCCCGCCGGAAGCCAACCGGGCGACCCGCGAAGCTTCCGGGTGGAAGGTCGAGGAGCCAATGCCGATCAATGCAGCCGCCAGCAGGATCAAGGCAAAGCTGCCGACCTGGGACATCATCAAAATGCCGATCAGGGTGCAGATCATGCCCGCTGGCAACAGGAACGGCAGAGGCCGTCGATCGGTGTAAAAACCAACCCAGGGTTGCAGCAGGGAAGCGGTGAGCTGAAAGGTCAGGGTGATCAGGCCGACCTGGGTGAAGGTCAGGCCGTAGTTGTCCTTGAGCATCGGGTAGATCGCCGGCAGCACCGCCTGGATCAGGTCGTTGATCAAGTGGGCCAGGGCCACCGCACCAATGATGCGCAAGACCAGTGGACTGCTTTGCGAAGCGGGAGATGCCGTCGTTGCGACGGTCTGAGGGTTGCTGCTAGCCATAGGATTTTCCGTACAACGGGTGGGTGCACAGGGGCAGGTGCGCCAATGTGCCATTTTTTGCTGCGCACACGCCATCCCATTAGCTTGCTAACGACCCACTATCCGCGCCTCGGGGAAGTCCGCTTCAAGCTCGGCCTTGAGCCATTGGATGAACCACTCCACGTCCTGCGACCATTCAGTGGCCGGGGTCAGCACCCGGTAGCTTTCCAGCTTCACCTGATCCTCCAGCACCCGTACCAGGGTGCCGGCCTTGAGCTCCTCGCGCACCAGCACTTCATTGGCCAGGGCAATGCCGCCGCCGCTTTCGGCCACCGACAGGGCGTGGTCGTTGTTTACATAGATCAGGTCGGAGCTGAGCTGGATATCCAGGCCATTGGCGGCAAACCACAGGTTCCACCACTCACCGTCATCGAAATGGATCAACTCGTGACGGGCCAGATCCGCCGGGCCCTTGATCGGCTCGATGCCGGCCAGGTAAGCCGGGGTGCAAATCGGAAACACCCGAGGACAGATCAGGCTGACCCGGGACTCGGCATATTGCCCGTCCAGGCCATAGGCGATCCCCAGGTCGGCACTCTTGGCGTCCACTTCGGTGAAGGTGGAGTTCGGCTCGATGGCGAACTTCAAACCCGGACGCACATGGCGCAGCGCCTCCAGGCGCGGGGTCAGCCAGCGCTTGGCAAAACCCGGCACCACCATGATCCGCAGCCAGCGCTCGGCGGCCTTGGGCTGGGCTTCGCGACCGGCCTCGATGATCAGTTGCAGGGCGGCGGCGATCTTGCGGTGGTACTTCTCCCCCGCCGGGGTCAGGATCACCCCGCGCGAGGTGCGTTCGAACAACTGCACCCCGAGCCAATCCTCCAGCAACTTCACATGGCGGCCGATGGCCGGCTGGGTGACATGCAGCGACTTGGAGGCTTCGACATAGCTGCCCAGGCGGGCCGCGGCATCAAAAGCCCGCACCGCATTCAACGGTGGCAAACGCTGTTCGGCCATGGTTTTGCACGCTCTCTGCTATTAAATTATTTAATAGCTGGTATGTTAAAATTGATGTTTCGCCCCCGCAACCCCTCACTGATAATCAGCCCCAGCAGAACAATAAGAACCCGCGCAAAGCCCGTAAAAACAGGCTTTGCACGCATCCGAACACATCTCGATCCTGCCCAAGAAAAACAATATCCATGGCCTGCGCGACAGCCCATGGGGGAATCGGAGGTAAGGCATGAATGCCCTGCATGCGCTGCAAACACTGGCGGTGTCCATCCGCTCGGTGCGCAAGGTCTACGGCGATCCACACAGCGGCCCGGTGGCCCTGAAGCACATCGACCTGGACATCCGCGACAACGAATTCTTCACCCTCCTCGGCCCCTCTGGCTGCGGCAAGACCACCCTGTTGCGGATGATCGCCGGGTTCGAATTTCCGACCCAGGGCGAGATCCTCCTCTACGGCGAGAACATCGCCGAGCGGCCGCCCTTCGAGCGCCCGGTGAACACCGTGTTCCAGCATTACGCCCTGTTCCCCCACATGACCCTGGCCGAGAACCTGGCCTTCGGCCTGGAATCGCGGCCCATGGGCCAGGTGCTGAGCAAGGCGCAGATCGCCGAGCGGGTGCGCGAGATGCTGGCCCTGGTGCAGATGGAACGCTTCGCCGGGCGCAAGCCCAACCAGCTCTCCGGCGGCCAGCAGCAACGCATCGCCCTGGCCCGGGCCCTGGCGCCCCACCCCAAGGTGCTGTTGCTGGACGAACCGCTGTCGGCCCTGGACCTCAAGCTGCGCCAGGCCATGCGCGAAGAACTCAAGGCGATCCAGGCCAAGACCGGCATCACCTTCATCTTCGTCACCCATGACCAGGAAGAGGCCCTGACCCTGTCCGACCGCATCGCCGTGCTCTCCGAAGGCGAAGTGCAGCAAGTGGGTCGCCCGGAAGAGATCTACGAGCAACCGCGTAATCGCTTCGTCGCCGACTTCATCGGTGAAACCAACTTCATCCAGGCCACCGTCAGCCGCGTCGAAGCCGGCCTGGCCTGGTTTAGCGGTCCCGCCGGAGAGGCACTGCCGGCGCAACCCTGCAACACGGTCAAAGTCGGCCAGCAGGTCACCCTGTCCGTGCGCCCGGAGCGCCTGCACCTGCGTAGCGACGCCGTGGAAGGCGCCCTGGCGTGCCGCATCGAGGCGCAGATCTACCTGGGCACCGACCTGCAATACCAGGTCAGCCTTGGCGACGGCATGCGCCTCACCGTGCGTGCGCCCAACAGCCTCGAACACCATCCGCGCCTGAGCGTGGGCAGCCACGCCGGGCTGGTGTTCGAACGCGGCAGCGCCAGCGTCCTGCTGGATTGACCACGAGGATTCGCCATGCACGCCTCATCGATTTCCCAGCACCTGGAACGGCGCAAGGCCTTGCGCAGCGTTCTCGGAGTCAGCCCGGCGCTGATTGCCATCGGCCTGTTCCTGATCGTGCCGATCCTGATCGTCATCGGTTACTCGCTGATGGAAGCCAACCCCTACGGCGGGGTGAACCAGGTCTTCAGCAGCGACGCCTACACCTCCCTGCTGTTCGAACGGCAGCTGGATGACAGCCTGGCCTTCGCCGACTCCTACCTGCTGATCGCCCTGCGCTCCATCGGCATTGCCGGGCTGACCACCCTCATCACCCTGCTGATCGGTTTTCCGGTGGCGGTGTGGCTAGCCATGCAACCAGTGCAGCGCCGGGGCTTGCTGATCTTCCTGATCACCGTGCCGTTCTGGGCCAACCTGCTGATCCGCACCTACGCCTGGATTCTGCTGCTGCGCAACACCGGGGTGATCAACAACAGCCTGATGGGCCTGGGGGTCATCCACGAGCCGTTGCAGTTGCTGTACACCGACGGCGCGGTGCTGCTGGGGCTGGTCTACACCTACGCGCCCTTCGTGGTGCTGCCGATCTACGCCACCCTGGAAAAGATGGACATCCGCCTGTTGGAGGCGGCCCAGGACCTCTACGCCGGACGCTGGCGCACCTTGCGCAAAGTGGTGCTGCCAATCGCCAAGCCGGGGATTTTCGCCGGGGCGATCCTGACTTTTGTGCCCTGCCTGGGGGCGATGATCGCCCCTGAACTGCTCGGCGGCGGCACCCGGATGATGCTCGGCAACCTGATTTTCCGGCAGTTCAGCGACGCCCGTAACTGGCCCTTCGGCGCGGCCCTGTCCCTGGTGCTGATGGCCGCAGTGATGCTGGTACTGACCGTCTACGCCTTGCGCGCCCAGCGCCAGCGAACCCTTCAGGAGGGCGCATGATGATCCGCCTGTTCAAACGCAACGGCCTCGGCGTCCAGGACTTTCCCGGCTTCGGCGGCTTCAGCTTCCTGTTCTACCTGTACCTCTACGCGCCGATCCTGGTGCTGGTGGTGTTCTCCTTCAACGCCAACCAGTCGGCCACTGTGTGGAGCGGCTTCAGCCTCGACTGGTACCGCGCGGCGTTTGCCAACCAGGCCCTGCGCCAGGCGGCGGGCAACAGCCTGCTGATCGCCGTGTGCGCCAGCATGGCGGCCACCGCCATCGCCACCCTGGCCGCCCTGGGCACCTCACGCGGGGCGAAGTTCAAGGGCCTGCAACTGTCCATGGGCGCCATCATGCTGCCCCTGGTGCTGCCGGAAATCGTCGTCGGCGTGGCCACCCTGGCGCTGTTCTCGACGCTGGGACTGTCCCTGGGCTACGGCAACCTGATCATCGCCCACACGGTGTTCTGCATCCCCTTCGCCTACCTGCCGATCCGCGCCCGCCTCAACGACATGGACCTGTCCCTGGAGCATGCCGCGGCGGACCTGTACGCCGGCCCCTGGCGCACCTTTCGCAAGGTGACCCTGCCGCTGCTGATGCCAGGGATCGTCTCCGGGCTGATGCTGGCCTTCATCGTCTCCCTGGATAACTTCGTGATCTCGATGATGGTGTCCCAGGCCGGCACCACCACCCTGCCGATCTTCATCTTCGGCCTGTTGCGCATGGGCGTGACACCCGACGTCAACGCCGTGTCGACGCTGATCCTCGGCGTCTCGGTGCTGTTCGTCAGCCTCTCTTACCTGTTGAGCAAGAAACACCCTTGAACCGTCCACTGACCTTGGGGAAATGCCATGAGCAAGTTGATCGCAAGTCTGGGAACCTCGCTGCTGCTGAGCCTGCCACTGGCGGTACAGGCCGCCGAGAAACTCAACGTCGTGAGCTGGAGCGGCTATTTTTCGCCGGAAATTCTCGCCAAGTTCCAGAAGCAGACCGGCATCGAGGTCACGGTGGACTCCTACGATTCCAACGAAACCCTGCTGGCCAAGCTGAAACAGGGCGGCACCGGTTATGACGTGGCGATCCCGTCCCACCAGTTCATTCCGATCCTGATCCAGGAGCAGTTGCTGGAACGCTTCGATCCGGCCCAGCAGCCCTACTACGCCGGCGTGGTCGACAACCTGAAAAAGCCCACCTGGGACCCTGAAGGCGCCTACTCGGTGCCCTTCATCTGGGGCACCACCAGCGTGGTGCTCAACGGCGAACGCTACACAGGCCCGAGCGACAGCTACAAGGTGCTCTACGAACCGCCAGCGGAGCTGCAGGGGCGGATCAACATGTTCGACTCGGTGAGCGAAGTGATCGACATGGCCAGCCTGTACCTGAACATTCCGCTGTGCAGCGAAGACCCCAAGCAGATGCAGCAGATCCTTGGCCTGCTCAAGGCACAGAAGCCCTTCGTCAAGACCTACAGCTCCAAGGCCGGGGCGATCCGCGAGAACCTGGCGGCCGGGGAAATCGACATGTCGATGTTCTGGGGCGGCTCGTCGATGCGTGCCCGGGAGATGAAGCCCGGCCTGAAGTACCTCTATCCCAAAGAAGGCGTGCTGGCCTGGGTGGACAACATGGTCATCCCCAAGGGCAGCAAGCACCCGGCGAACGCCAAGGCCTTCATTGCCTTCCTCAGCCAGCCTGAGAACGCCGCCATGACCCAGAACTTCCTCAAGCACCAGAGCCCGATCAAGGGCGTCGAACCCTTCCTCGATGCCGGGTTGAAGGATGCTCCCGAGCTGCACATTCCCGAGGGCACCAAAGTGGTTTTCAGCCAGACCTGCGGCGAAGGCGCGATCCGCCTCGCCGACCGCCTGTGGACCAACCTGATGCGCTGAGCTGCGTTGACTTCTGCCGCCCCGGCCTGGATGCCGGGGCGTTTCTAAAGCCGTTTGAAAGGCCCCCTGCCATGAACGCCAATCCCCCCAGCGAACTGGTCCTGCTCCAGGCCCATGAACTCGCCGAGCGTATCCGCCTGCGTCAGGTTTCCTGCCGGGAAGTGATGCAGACCTACCTTGCCCACATCGAACGCTATAACCCCAAGGTCAATGCCCTGGTCAGCCTGCAACCGGCCGACAGCCTGCTGGCCCAGGCCGAGCAGCGCGACGCCGAACTGGCCCGTGGCGACTATCGCGGCTGGATGCACGGCCTACCCCACGCGATCAAGGACCTGTCCCTGACCCAGGGCATCCGCACCACCCTGGGTTCGCCGCTGTACCGGGACTTCATCCCCGAGCGCGACGGCATCATGGTGGAACGGATCAAGGCTGCCGGGGCGATCATTATCGGCAAGAGCAACACCCCGGAATTCGGCCTCGGCTCGCAGACCTACAACCCGCTGTTCGGCGCCACCGGCTGTGCCTATGACCCGAGCAAGACCGCTGGCGGCAGCAGTGGCGGCGCCGCCGCAGCCCTGGCCCTGCACCTGGTGCCGGTGGCCGACGGCAGCGACATGATGGGCTCGCTGCGCAACCCGGCGGCCTTCAACAACATCTTCGGCTTCCGACCGTCCCAGGGCCGGGTGCCGTTCGACGACAGCAGCGACCTGTTCATCGACCAGCTCGGCTACGAAGGCCCCATGGCCCGCAGCGTGCGCGACGCAGCCCTGCTGTTATCGGTGCAGGCCGGCGGTGACGCCCGAGCACCGCTGTCCATCGCCGAATCCGGCCAGGGCTTCGCCGCGCCACTGGAGCGCGACTTCAAGGGCACGCGCCTGGGTTGGCTGGGGGACTTCAACGGTTACCTGCCGATGGAAAAGGGCCTGCTGCAACTCTGCGAAAAAGCCTTGGGCGATTTCCGCAGCCTGGGCTGCAGCGTCGAACCGGCCAGCCCGAACTTCGCCCCCGAGCGCCTGTGGAGCAGTTGGCGCACCCTACGCCACTGGATGGTCGCCGGGTCCCTGGGCAGCACCTATGCCGATCCACAGAAACGCACACTGCTCAAGGACGAGGCCATCTGGGAAGTGGAGAGCGGCCTCAAGCTCTCCGCCAGTCAGGTATTCGAAGCCTCAGTGATCCGCAGCGACTGGTACCGCGCCATTTCAAAGCTGTTCGAGCGCTTCGACTACCTGCTGCTGCCCAGCGCCCAGGTCTTCCCCTTCGACAAGCACACCCCCTGGCCGCGCAGCATCGAAGGCGTGGCCATGGACACCTATCACCGCTGGATGGAGGTGGTGATTCCCGGCACCTTGTCCGGCTGTCCGGTGGCCAGTGTCCAGGCCGGCTTCAATGCCGAAGGCCTGCCCATGGGTTTGCAGATCATCGGCAAACACCAGGCCGACTTCGCCGTCCTGCAACTGGCCCACGCCTACGAACAGGCCAGCCGCTGGTTCCAGCGCTGCCCGTCGCCGCTGATTTCGGGGGGGAAGGGATAAACGGTTGATAGCGTAGATAATTTTTTTATAAAAACGCTTGACGCATTGTCGTTCTGCGCGAATAATGCGCGCCACTTGGCTACATAGCTCAGTTGGTTAGAGCATAGCATTCATAATGCTGGGGTCCGGGGTTCAAGTCCCTGTGTAGCCACCAAGTACCGATCCATAGATGTCTACAGCAGTCTATGAATCACCTCAAGAAGCCCGCCTAGTGCGGGCTTTCTTGTTTCTGGCTGTCTACCTCCCATCCCCTCGACTATGCGAATCAACTCGTCGCTGCGTCAGTCACACATCTGCTTCGCGAGCCGTCTCAATCTCGACGCAAGAGGGTATTGGGCGCAACGCCAAATCGTTTGCGAAATGCATGGCTGAAATGAGAGAAGTCAGAAAATCCGAAGTCCAGCGCGGCCTGGGACACACTGCGTACTTGCCCACGTTCAATCGCTTCACGGCTGGCATTCAGGCGCTCTTTCCAAATTTCCGCGACAGGGGTTTTCTGGTAGCGGGCGAAGGCGCGCGTGACGGTCCGGGTGGACACATTGTGGGCCTGCGCGATGAGTTCAATCGACAGGTCCGGATCGCTCAAGTGGCGCTGGATGTACTTCATGATGCGAGCGTAGAGGTCCAGCTCCTGATGAGTTGCATTCAGATCCTGGAGTTCCAGGCTCATCACCAGCAGGTCAAGCAATACACTTGAACACCGATTAGAAACGCGCTCACCCTGCAGCGACGCCGGCGTGCTGGCCACCTGACGCAACATTTCACGGAGCGGGATAACGCCAGGGCGCCGGTCGTCGAGGACCATCGCAGTCTGTTCCGCAATACGCGGCAGAGGCTCGGTCAGCAAGGCTCGGGGAATGCGGATCAAGTGGTTTTCGGTACCACCCAGGCTGAATCGAAACGCTTGAGTTGCGTCATAAAGAAACAGATTGCCAGTGCTCAGGCTGGCTTTTCTTCCACCTTGTTCAATCTGGCCATGGCCATTTCGGGCGAACCCCAGCCATAAGTCCTCGGCCGGACCACTGCGCAGGTGCTGCTCGGAGCGCTCCCAGTAATGCAGTGGCGATGACAGGGAACAGACGTCCAGTTCGCCCAGGGTATTGATGCTAAGCGCACCATCGAAACTGCCCTGAGACAAGGGTTTGCTATCTGCCGCTAAGCAATGGCGACAGACCACTTCTTTCCAGTAATCAAAGCGACGCGGTGCCGGAACGGCAAGGGTCGAATACTGAGTGCTTGGATTCATGGCACGGACCTCGGTACAGCGGTGCAGTTAGAGCTCAAGAAGGTGTAAGCAATTCGCAACCCAAAGCAATTAGCAGGCCAAGCACAATGGCGCGCCCCCTTGAGGTCCAACCGCGGATGTCTCATCGAGGTGGCCTACCCATCCGCGAGTTTTCAAGCCCTGGTCCCGCCCATTTAGAGGCACAGAACGCCAACCGTCGGCAGCGGCGCACCAAGGCAGGTCATGGGTAGAGCGTCAGTCGCCACCCTGTCTTTTCCAACCAAACGATTGTCTCGGCGAACCAAGCGGTCCCTCACCGCCCAGCCTAATTTCCACCTCACAGCAGCTCATATCCCGCTGATGAGGCATGCCATGCATAGACCGTGTTCACAACGATTGGCTGATTGCTCCTGGCTTCTGCTGAGGCGCGACCTCATGCCTGAAGAGTCGGCTTATTGGTTGATTGAGTGGGGAGCCATGAAGCTGCTGCACCGACGACAGACCGCCAAGCGCGGCCCGTCGCCGAAGCACTGACGCCCACCCGTAGGCCTGAACGAAAATAACCAGGAGCTCAAGATGGAATCCGCAATCGACAGACATCTCAAATGCCCACGCAGCCTGTCGCGCCGCGTGCCCGAAGACTACCAACCGCCCTTTGCGATGTGGGTGGCACGGGCCGACGAGCAGTTGCAACAAGTGGTGATGGCCTACCTCGGCGTGCAGTATCGAGGCCAGGCCCAGCGCGAAGCCGCACTGCAGGCCATGCGTCACATTGTCGGCAGCTTCAGCCTGGCCGATGGCCCGCAGCACCATGATTTGACCCACCACACCGACAGCAGCGGCTTTGAGAATTTGATCGTGGTCGGGTACTGGAAAGACCCTGCTGCGCACTGTCGCTGGTTGCGCTCGGCGCCGGTGAACGACTGGTGGGCGTCACCGGATCGCCTCAACGACGGCCTTGGCTATTTTCGGGAAATCAGCGCACCACGCACCGAGCAGTTCGAGACGCTGTACGCCTTTCAGGACAACCTGCCCGGTGTCGGCGCGGTCATGGATGCAACCAGCGGGGAAATCGAAGAACACGGTTACTGGGGCTCGATGCGCGACCGCTTCCCGATCTCCCAAACGGACTGGATGAAACCTACCGGTGAACTGCAAGTGATCGCCGGCGACCCGGCCAAAGGCGGACGGGTGGTGGTCCTGGGGCATGACAACCTGACGCTGATTCGTTCGGGCCAGGACTGGGCGGATGCCGAGGCGGACGAACGCTCGCTCTACCTCGACGAAATTTTGCCCACCTTGCAAGACGGCATGGACTTCCTGCGCGACAACGGCCAACCGTTGGGCTGCTACAGCAACAGGTTCGTGCGCAACATCGACCTGGACGGCAACTTTCTCGACGTCAGCTACAACATCGGTCACTGGCGCTCGGTAGAAAAACTCGAACGCTGGGCTGAATCCCACCCGACTCACCTGCGCATTTTCGTGACGTTCTTCCGCGTGGCCGCAGGCCTGAAGAAGCTCAGGCTATACCACGAAGTGTCCGTGTCGGACGCCAAGAGCCAGGTATTCGAGTACATCAACTGTCACTCGCAGACCGGCCTGTTGCGCGACGCGCGTGCGCCGGGCACCTGAGCGCCAACGACGTTTAACCCCCTCCCCCCAACTCATGTCTACTCGCCACCCTTTCACGGGTGGCCGGGTCTGGCTGCGCGAGGAATAAACAATGAACAAGATCCGCCTGTTGCCCCTCTGCACCCTGTTACCGGCGCTACACGCGAGCGCCGGTGAAGTTGCGCCCGGCGATTATGAGCAATACCCGGCCGGCACCAACATCGGTGCGATTTATTACCAGCACGCCACCACAGACGCGGCTTATGCCAACGGACACAAGGTCAGCTCCGACTTCAAGGTGACCTCGGACGTCGGCATCCTGCGGCTGATCCATGTCTACGCGCTCAGCGACACCGTCACCATCGACCCGCAATTTCTTTTGCCTTTCGGCCACGTCTCCAGCGCGGCTGACGCCTCAACGCTGGGCAGCACCCGTGGCTTTGGCGACCTGATCCTCACCGCGCCGGTCAAGTGGCGGATCAACGAAGCCCGCGACACGCTCAGCATCGCCCCGTATCTGTACGTGCCTACGGGTACGTATGACAAGGACGATGCACTCAACATCGGAGAGAACCGCTGGAAATTCGAACTGCAGAGTGCCTACGTCAAACACTTCACAGAACAATGGGCCGTGGACCTGGTAGGCGGCGCCACCTGGTATGGAGACAACACTGATTACGCTGCCAATGCCGAGCGCATGAAGCAGGACGTCTCCTTTGCAGCACAGATCATGGGGCGTTACATGCCGAACGCCAGCACCGCGTTTGGCATCGGCTTCGGACGCACCTGGGGAGGTGAGACGAACATCGAACACGTCAATCAGGATAACGAGTTGGGCACCACCAACTTCCGCCTTACCGCCACCCAATTCGTCACCCCAAGGACCAGATCCAACTGCAATTGGGCAAGGACCTCTCGGTGGACAACGGCACCCAGGAAGACTTGCGGGTGAACCTGCGTTACGCGCGGATTTTTTGAAGCAAGAGCCCATCGGACCGCCACCGCACACCACGGTGCGCCTGGATGCCGGGGTGTCCGGCTCAGCCAAGTCGATGTCTTTTTCAACCAAGCCTGCGCCAGCAGGCTCGGACTATCTTGAGCGCCAGGCCCCACTGATGTTGATGAGCACGCCGTGCTCTTCGGCCACTTACGATAAGGACAGCCCAACCATGGCAATCGTTCGTCCCACCCTCGAACAGCTATTGGACATCTCCAGCAACCTGCACATGCAGCTCAGTGCAGAGCAAGCCGGTGAATACCTGGCGCTTATGCAGTCAAGCTTCGACGCTTATGACCTGATAGACGAGCTGCCTGACTTCATCCCGCCGGTACGTTACGAACGCAGCTCGGGCTATCGCCCGTCCAGTGCACACAACCCGCTCAACGCCTGGTACTTCCGAACGCAAGTCAGCGGTGCTGGCGAAGGCAAACTGGCGGGCAAAACGGTCGCACTCAAGGACAACATTTCACTGGCTGGCGTCCCCATGATGAATGGCGCCAAACCCCTTGAGGGGTTCATTCCATCCTTCGATGCCACCGTGGTCACTCGACTGCTGGATGCCGGCGCAACCATCCTCGGCAAGGCAACGTGCGAGCACTACTGCCTGTCTGGCGGCAGTCACACCTCCGATCCCGCGCCGGTGCACAACCCCTATCGCCACGGGTTTGCCTCGGGTGGCTCGTCTTCCGGCAGCGCCGCACTGGTGGCCGCAGGCGAGGTCGACCTGGCCGTGGGCGGCGACCAGGGTGGGTCGATCCGGATTCCTTCCGCCTTCTGCGGCACTTACGGAATGAAGCCGACCCATGGGCTGGTGCCTTACACCGGAATCATGGCCATCGAGGCGACTATCGATCATGCCGGCCCCATCAGCGCAAGCGTGCGGGACAACGCGTTGATGCTGGAGGTCATGGCGGGAGCCGATGGGCTCGATCCGCGCCAAGCCGCGCCCCAGGTCGACGCTTACACCGATTACCTGGAACGCGGTGTGAGCGGGCTGAGGATCGGCATCCTGCGCGAAGGCTTTGAGCTGGCCAACCAGGACCCGCGCGTGGCCGCCTGTGTACGCAATGCCATCGCAGCGTTTTCGCGGCTGGGCGCGCACGTCGAAGAGGTGTCGGTGCCCGAACACAAGATTGCCGGTTCGCTGTGGCACCCCATCGGCTGTGAAGGCCTGACGATGCAGATGATGCACGGCAATGGGGCCGGCTTTAACTGGAAAGGGCTGTATGACCTCGGGCTGCTGGACAAGCAAGCCGGATGGCGCGAGCAGGCCAATGACCTCAGCGCCTCTCTCAAACTGTGCATGTTCGTCGGGCAATACGGCCTGGACCGCTACAACGGTCATTTCTATGCCAAGGCGCAAAACCTCAGGCGCCTGGCACGCAGCGCTTATGACGCGGCATTGAGCCGTTACGACCTGCTGGTGATGCCCACCGTCCCGATCATTGCCCAACCCCACCCGGAGCCGGGTTGCTCGATCACCGAGTACGTGGCCCGCGCGCTGGAAATGATCGGCAATGCCTCCGCCCAGGACATCACCGGCCATCCGGCCATGTCGATTCCCTGCGGCCTGGTAGAGGGTTTGCCTGTCGGGCTGATGCTGGTGGGCAAGCACTATGCAGAAGGCACGATTTACCAAGCTGCCGCGGCGTTCGAAGCGGCGGTCGACTGGAAAAACAATTAGCCGGTGCGTCCCACGCAGCGCCAAAAGAACAAGCCGCCAGGCGCTGCCCAGAAGCTCAATGATGAGGAGTCAACTGATGACCACAGATGCAAAAAACACATCAACCCCAGGCGAGCGAGCACAGGCGTTACTACAAGTGCTCAAGCAAAAGGACCTGATCCCCGACGGTTACATCGAGCACATGACACAACTGATGGCGCACGAATGGAGCCCACAAAACGGTGCTCGGGTGGTGGCCAAGGCCTGGGTCGACCCGCAGTTCCGCGAACTGCTGCTCAAGGACGGCACCGCTGCCTGCGCCCAATTTGGCTATACCGGCCCGCAGGGTGAATACATCGTTGCCCTGGAAGACACGCCCAGTGTGAAAAACGTGATTGTGTGCAGCCTGTGCTCCTGCACCAACTGGCCGGTCCTGGGCTTGCCGCCTGAGTGGTACAAGGGCTTCGAGTTCCGCGCCCGACTGGTTCGCGAAGGGCGCACCGTCCTGCGGGAACTGGGCACTGAGCTGCCGGACGAAGTCACCGTCAAGGTGTGGGACACCAGCGCCGAAAGTCGCTACCTGGTACTGCCTGTGCGGCCTCAGGGCAGCGAGTCCATGGATGAAGAGGCTCTTCGACAATTGATCACCAAGGATGTCCTTATCGGCGTGGCGCTACCGCGTGTGGCCTGACCGGGACGCTGTCTTTCCTTCACTGTTCAGAGGTATTCACGATGGATGGCTTTCACGATCTCGGTGGGTTTCAAGGCTTTGGCAAAGTCCCGCACACCGTCAACAGCCTCAGCTACCAGCCTGTGTTCAAGCAAGACTGGGAGCACCTGGCCTACAGCTTGATGTTTATCGGTGCCGATCACTTGAAGAAGTTCAGCGTGGACGAAGTGCGCCACGCCGTCGAACGCCTGGATGTCCGCCAACATGTCGGCACCCAGTACTACGAACGCTACGTCATCGCGACCGCCACCCTGCTGGTGGAAACGGGCGTCATCACCCAGGCGGAGCTCGATCAGGCGCTGGGCTCTCACTTCAAGCTGGCGAACCCCGCGCATGCTCAGGGTCGCCCGGCGATCACCGGCCGGCCGCCCTTTGAAGTCGGCGACCGGGTTGTCGTGCGCGACGAGCATGTGGCCGGGCATATCCGCATGCCGGCCTACGTGCGCGGCAAAGAAGGCGTGGTCCTGCACCGGACCTCAGAAAAATGGCCGTTCCCGGACGCGATAGGTCATGGCGACTTGACCGCAGCCTATCAGCCGACCTACCACGTCGAGTTTCGCGTGAAAGACCTGTGGGGGGAGGCCGCCGATGATGGTTTCGTGGTGGTCGACCTGTTCGAAAGCTACCTGGACAAGGCCGCCAGCTCGCGAGCGGTGAACCTATGATTGACGGCGCCCAGGCGGGCCGACTGCCGGTGACCGTGCTTTCTGGCTTCCTCGGCGCCGGCAAGACCACCCTGCTCAACCATATCCTGCGCAATCGCGAAGGCCTGAGAGTGGCCGTCATCGTCAACGACATGAGCGAGGTCAACATCGATGCCGAAGAGGTGCAGCGCGACGTGATGCTGCACCGTGGTCGCGATGAGCTGATCGAAATGAGCAATGGCTGTATCTGCTGCACGCTGCGGGCCGACCTGCTCGAACAGATCAGCGCCCTGGCACGCCAGCAGCGCTTCGACTATCTGCTCATTGAGTCCACGGGGATCTCGGAGCCGATGCCGGTCGCCGAGACGTTCGCCTTCCTTGACGCCGAGGGCTTCAGCCTCAGCGAACTGGCGCGGCTCGACACCTTGGTCACGGTGGTCGACGGCAGTCGTTTTCAAGCGCTGCTGCAGTCACCGGACACCCTGCCCCACGACGATGCCCAGAACAACGCGCCCCAACGTCAGCTGGCAGACCTGCTGATCGAGCAGGTGGAATACGCCAACGTCATTCTGGTCAACAAACTCGATCTGATCGACGAGCCTGGCTACCAGGCGGTGCGCGCGATCCTCGCCGGCCTCAACCCCACCGCACGGATCATGCCGATGACCCAGGGCAACGTCGGCCTATCCAGCATCCTTGGCACGCACCTGTTTGATTTACCCAGCCTTGCCGCATCGCCGGGCTGGATGCGCAAGATGGAAGCCGAAGACGCACCGGCCTCCGAGTCGGACACCTATGGCGTGACATCCTGGGTGTACCGCGAGCGCGCGCCGTTTCACCCCCAGCGATTATTCGACTTTCTCCAGCAGCCCTGGCGCGACGGCCGCCTGTTGCGCTGCAAGGGTTACTTCTGGCTTGCCAGCCGACACCTGGAAACCGGCTTGCTGGTGCAAAGCGGCAAACAGTTCCAGTGGGACTTTGTCGGGCGCTGGTGGAACTTCATTGAGCAATCGCACTGGCCACGGGATGAATACCGCTTGCAGAGCATCATGGCCAAGTGGGACGGCATTGTCGGCGATTGCCGGCAGGAGTTGGTTTTCATTGGCCAGGATCTGGATACCGAGGCGTTACAGCGTGAACTCGACACCTGCTTGCTGAGTGCTCAGGAAATCGCCGCGGGCCCATCCACCTGGCAAACCCTGCCAGGGGCGACGGCGTTTGACGCCCATGCCTTGTCGACCCGCCAGACGCAATCCTTGCTGGCTGATCCATTGACCCCAGATAGAGGTATTGCATGAACTTTTTCAACCGAACCACCCGCTGGGTCTTGGCACCGCTCGCCGACAGGCTGGAACTGCCTGACCAGGACTGCACGCCGCTGTCGTCGAACAACCCGTTATTGCGCCGCATCCTGGCCGGGGTGGAACAACTGCTGCAGGAACGGCGAACCCTGAAGGACCAGGCACATGCCCTGAGCATGGACGTCGCCCGGTTGACTGAACAACTGGCCGAGCGCAACAGCCAGTGGCACCAAGCGCAAGCGTACTGGGCGCTGATCAGCCAAGGCGCAGGCGAGTGGTTTTGGACGCTGGAACTGGACGCAACCACCACCCCCACGCCGGAATGGGCCATGCACTGGACCGGGCCGGCATCGCTCCAGGTCCAGGGTGTCGATCAGCTGGGCGATTGGAGCGAACGACTGCACCCGGCTGACCAGCAACTGCATCTGGAGGCGCTCACCCGGCATCTGGCCGATCGCAGTGGGCGCACGCCGTTTACGCTGGACGCGCGGATGAAGCCGACCGCCGACGGCGACTATCGCTGGTGCCGAATCAGCGGGGTATCGCGGCGCGACGAGCAAGGCAAGGCGCTGGCCATCGGCGGCAGCGTTCGTGACATTCACGAACAGTATCTGCACAACCAGCAACTCGAACTGGCGGCCACCCGTTTCGACATTTCCCGGGAGATGCTGCACGACGGGCTCTGGGACATCGAGGTGGTAGCCGGCGACCCGGCGAACCCGAAAAACACCATTTGGTGGTCGTCGCAAATGCGTCGGCTATTGGGGTGCAACACGGTTGAGGAGTTTCCCAACACCCTGGAAAGCTGGACCTCACGCTTGCATCCCGACGATAGCGCACGGGCCATCGGTGCCTTTGTCGCCCACGTTAACGATCGCAGCGGCAAGACACCGTTCGATGTGGCCTATCGACTGAAGCACAAAAATGGCACATACCGCTGGTTTCGCGGCCGCGGACAAACACGACGTGCGCAGGACGGCTCCCCGCAAAGAGTGGTGGGCGCCATCACCGATATCCATGCCCACCATGAAGAAAGCGCGATGCGCGAAGCTCAGGCGGAACAACATCGGGTGATGCAGGAAACCCTCAACAAACTGACGCAAATTGTCGCCACCATCCAGGGCATCGCCAGCCAGACCAACCTGTTGGCGTTGAACGCCGCCATCGAGGCAGCGCGTGCCGGCGAGGCCGGACGCGGCTTTGCGGTGGTCGCCGATGAAGTACGCAAGCTGGCCACCCGGACCAGCCAGGCGACCCAGCAAGCGGCAGAGATGATGGATAGCTAGCGGCACCCTCAGCGAACGGAGGGCGCACGCTGCGGTTCTTTTCGGTCAGTTGAACGGCTGCGGACGCGGTGTCTGCGCCGAGGACGGCGGTAGCATCGGTAATTTGAAGTCCGGCTGATCGCCGGTCAGGGTTTCCAGGAAGGCCACGATCTGGCCGACTTCCTCAGTGCCCAGCTTGCGCCCCAGTTGCAGGCGGGCCATCACGTCCACCGCCTCTTCCAGCTTCCAGTAGGCACCATCGTGGAAGTAGGGATAGGTCAGCGCCACGTTGCGCAGGGTCGGCACCTTGAACAGCATCCGGTCGGCGTCCTTGCCGGTCAGTCCGGCCACGCCCTGGGCTGGGTTCTGGGTGACGTAGGGTTCGATCATGCCCATTTTCTGAAACGAGCCGCCGCCCACCGCCTCGCCGTTATGGCAGGCCACGCAGCCGATGGACTTGAACAGTTGGTAGCCCTTGAGCGCAGTCGGGCTGATGGCCGCCTTGTCGCCCTTGAGCCAGCGGTCGAACGGCGCGTTGGGCGTCACCAGGGTGTCTTCGAAGGCGGCAATGGCGTTGGTGGCGTCTTCGAACCTGATCTCATCGTTGCCATACACACGCTTGAACGAAGCCCGGTACTGGGGAATGGAACGCAGTACGTCCACCGCCAGGTCATGGGTAAAACCCATCTCCCCCGGGTTGGTGATCGGGCCGCTGGCCTGCTCCTGCAGCGTCGCCGCACGGCCATCCCAGTACTGGGCAAAACTCAGCCCAGAGTTGAGCACCGTGGGCGAGTTGATCGGCCCCTGGTGCCAGTTGTGGCCGATGGAGGTGGGCAGGTTGTCGCTGCCACCCATGCTCAGGTTGTGACAGGAGTTGCAGGAGATGAAACCGGATTTGGACAAGCGCGGGTCGAAGAACAGCTGCTTGCCCAACTCCACCTTGGCCACATCACTGATCTTCGCCGGCTGCACCGGCAGGATCGGCTCGCTCGGCGTCTCTCCCCGTGCCTCGCTCCCCAGCAGCAATCCGAACACAAGTAACCACTTACAACCGTGCATGGCGTCCTCTCATCAGGCTTATGGTTTGCTGCACCATGTGCCCAACCTCCCCCAGCCGCCCTGACTCAGATCAATCGGTGGCCGGGTGCACGCCTGCCTGCGACCCTATGTACAGGGCCGCTGAGCAGCGCCTTGCCACTGGCCCAGCGCACGGTCATGGCCACCTGCCGGCCCTGCTGGCGGCGCCACTGCTGTACATTCCCCTCCACGGACGACACCTCATTTCCCAGTGAACGGAGCTCAACGCGTGTTCTCGATATTCCCTCCCCGTCACCCCTCACTCCTCAGCCTCGGCCTGCTGGCCGCCGCCCTCAGCCTCAGCGCCTGCAACAACCCGCCCTCTTCCACCGCCCTGCCTGCCGCTCCGGAAATCGCTTCGGGCTACCGCACCGACATGCAAACCCGGCATGCCGACAAACACATGGCGGCCGCCGCCAACCCGCTGGCCGCCGAGGCCGGGCGCGAGATGCTGCGCAAAGGCGGCTCGGCCATTGATGCGGCGATTGCCATGCAAGCGGTGCTGACCCTGGTGGAGCCGCAGTCCTCGGGGATTGGCGGCGGCGCGATGATCGTGCTCTGGGACGGCAAGGCCGTGCGCACTTATGACGGTCGGGAAACCGCGCCGGCGGGCGCCACCGAGAAGCTCTTCCTGCAGGCGGACGGCAAGCCGATGCCCTTCCCTCAGGCGCAGATCGGCGGCCGCTCGGTGGGCACCCCAGGCGTGCTGCGGGCCCTGGAAATGGCCCACCAGAAACACGGGCGCCTGCCTTGGGCGCAATTGTTCGAACCGGCGATCCGCCTGGCCGAGCAAGGCTTCGCCATCTCGCCACGGCTGCACAGCATGATCAGCGCCGACCCGTTCCTGGCGCGCTCGCCGGACATGGCCGCGTACTTCCTGAATGCCGACGGCACGCCGAAAGCCGTGGGCACCTTGCTGAAAAATCCACAGCTGGCCGCCGTGCTCAAACGCATCGCCCAGGAAGGCCCGGACGCCCTGTACACAGGCCCGGTGGCCGCGGAAATCGTCGCCAGGGTCCAGGGCCACGCCAACCCCGGCAGCCTGTCGCTCAACGACCTGCAAGGCTACCGCGCCAAGGAACGCGCGCCGCTGTGCAGCGACTACAAGCGCTGGCAGGTGTGCGGCATGCCGCCGCCTTCATCGGGCGGTGTGGCGGTGGCGCAGATCCTCGGCACCCTGCAGGCTCTGGAACAACGCGACCCGCGCTACACCCTGGCCAACCTCAAGCCGCAGAAAACCAACCTGCCCGCCGGCCTTGAGCCAGCGCCACAAGCGGTACACCTGATCGCCGAAGCCGAACGCCTGGCCTATGCCGACCGTGGCCTGTACGTGGCCGACAGCGACTTTGTGCCAGTACCGGTGGCCGGCCTGATCGCCCCGGACTACCTGGCCCAGCGCGCTGCGCTGATTGGCGAACGCAGCATGGGCAAGGCCGAACCGGGCAAGCCTCAGGGCATCCAGGTGGCTTACGCACCGGACCGTTCGCCAATGCGCATCTCCACCTCGCAAGTGGTGGCGGTGGATGACTTAGGCGGCGCGGTGTCCATGACCACCACGGTGGAAGCGGCCTTTGGTTCGCACCTGATGGTCCAGGGCTTCATGCTCAACAACCAGCTGACCGACTTCTCCTTCATCCCCGAGGAAAACGGCCAGAAGGTGGCCAACCGCGTCGAACCGGGCAAGCGCCCGCGCTCCTCCATGGCGCCGACCCTGGTCTTCGACCGCGCCAGCGGCGAACTGCTGGCCAGCGTCGGCTCCCCCGGCGGCTCGCAGATCATCGAGTACGTGGCCAAGTCGGTGGTGGGCATGCTCGACTGGAACCTCGACCCGCAAGCCGCCGTCGGCCTGCCCAACTTCGGCAGCCGCAACGGCCCTACCGAACTGGAGAAGGGCCAGTTCAGCCCGGCGCTGAAACAGGCGCTGAGAGCCCAGGGTCATGAACTGAACGAGATCGACATGACCAGCGGCACCCAAGCCATCGTTCGCGTGCGTGATGCACAGGGCAAGGCGTCCTGGGCCGGCGGCGCCGATCCACGGCGCGAAGGGGAAGCGCTGGGGGATTGAAGGCCCTGCGCTGAACCCGAGGGCCGGCCGTGAGGCTGGCCCTTTTTTGTGGGCGGGGGCCCAGGGCACTGTATGCAAGATTTTGCGGCGCTCTGTGTCTGACCCGGCCTGTGGATCTGCCCTAGCATCGTCCCTGCCCACCGAGGAACCGACGATGAACAAGATTGCAGCCGACCTTGATATTCCGGGCCTTAGCCCACGACGCCTGACGCCCCAGGACCTTGAATTGATCTGCCGCCATCGCCAGGCGATGTTTCTCGATGCGGGTAAGGACCTCTCCACCTTGCAGGTGATGACCGAGCACTTTCGCCCCTGGTTGCGCGAACGCCTGGAGGACGGCCGCTACTACGGCTTCGCCCTGATGGACGCCGAGCAGAGCGTGGCCAGCATCGGCCTGATGAACATCGACTGGCCGCCCCACCCTTCCCATCCAACTCAGGACCAGCGCGGCTACGTGCTCAACGTCTACGTCGAACCGGCCTACCGGCGCCGCGGCCTGGCGTCGGCGCTGATGAAACTGGCAGAGGCCGAGTTCAGCCAGCGCGGGCTGGGCTTTGCCGTGCTGCATGCGACCGAGGCCGGCAAGCCGCTGTATCAGGGGCTGGGTTGGGCCGCGACCAGTGAGATGGCGAAACAGGGCTTTCTGTAGCCGCTGCCGCAGGCTGCGACAAGGACCGAAGGGCCTTCGGCGCCTGGGAGATCGCTGCGACCGTTCCGGTCGTTCGCAGCCTGCGGCAGCGGCTACAGGGTTGGTTCACAAAATGTCGCAGTAATGCCGTTGCGACGCCCCCTACTCCAACCTATGGTTCGACCGTCGCTGCAAAATCAGCGAACAGGCTTGGCGGCCTGATAGAATCGAGGCGCAACAGCGCCCCACCCACATGCGGGCGCTTTTTTTGCGCCCGCATACCTGCGTTATGGCGGGTTGCGTGGGAGAACCTTCGGGTTCGCCGGTTCCTTGATTCCCGGTCCGCCAATCCTGCGCAATCCGCCACCCTGATCTGCTTGGCGGCAGACGGTGACGGTCCTTCGAATCAAGGAGTCGTGACCATGAACTGCTTCTGCAATCTGTTTCTCCATTACCTCCCGTCACAAAAAGCCGGAGGTGCCCGATGACCACTCAATCGCCCCTGACCACCCTCGGTGAAATCCGCTTTTCCCAGTGCGGCGAACACCTGCATCCGCTGTTTCGGGTGAATGCCGACGTGCCGATCAGCGATGCCCTGGAACACGCCTCTGCGCTGTTGCATCTGGCAAAGCAATTCACCCTGGAGGCCGCCATGGAGCCGCGGTGCGACCGCTATGCTTGGGCGGCACACTACCTGGCAGAGATGGGCAAGGCACTGATGGACGACGTGCACGCCACGCTCTCTGCATGACCTGATCGTCCCTGAGCCGACGTTGCCTGCGCGGGCAGATCCAGCGATCTGCCCGTACATCGCTTGACGCACTCAGCGACTTGTTTAAGTCCCAGGACGGGACTAGGATCACGCCATGAGAATTATTGCAGTCAGTCAGTTGAAGGCCTTCTGGGAGAAGTACCCGGACGCAGAACAGCCCTTGCTGGCCTGGGTCGATGAAGCAAGGAAAGCCGAGTGGTCCAACCCTGCGCAGATCAAGGACCAGTATCGCAACGCGAGCATTCTCAAAAGCCGCAGGGTGGTCTTCAACATCAAGGGGAATGAGTATCGACTGATCGTTGCCGTGGCCTATCGCTTCGGCGCGCTCTACATCAAGTTCGTAGGTACCCACCAGCAGTACGATGCCATTGACGCCGACAGCGTAGACATGGAGCAACCCGCATGAACATCCGCCCTATCCACACCGACCAGGATTACCGCGCCGCGCTCAAAAGCGTCTCGCCCCTGTTCGACAACGAACCGCAGCCCGGGACGCCTGAAGGCGATTACTTCGATGTGATGATCACCCTGATCGAGGCATACGAAGCCAGGCAGTTTCCCCTGGACCTGCCCAACCCGATCGAGGCGATCAAGTTCCGCATGGAGCAATCCGGCTTGTCCGCCGCCGACCTGGCGCCGGCCATCGGCCGCACCAATCGCGTCTACGAAGTGCTCAACGGCAAGCGCGCGCTGACCCTGCCGATGATCTGGAAACTGCACCAGCTGTTCGGCATCCCGGCCGAAAGCCTGATCAAGCCGAGCAAATCGTCCTGAGCCACGCTGCCGGGCTTGAGCTTGCCCTTGGGTAAACCCTCAGACTGCCGTCCAGCCCCACCACCCAAAGGACGTTCCATGCTCACCATCGGCCAAATGGCTCGCTGCCACAGCCTCACCACCAAGACCCTGCGCCATTACGACAGCATCGGCCTGTTCACCCCGGCCCTCACCGGCCGTGACAACGGCTATCGCTACTACAGCCCGGAACAGATCGTGACCCTGGGCCGCATCGTCTGGCTGCGGCAACTGGGCATGTCCCTGGAAGACATCCGCACGCTGGCGGACCAGGGCGGCCTGGACAGCGTGTTGCACATGCAGCAATCACTGCAGGACCACGCCCGGCAGTTGGAAAGCGAGATTGCCCGCAGCCAGAAAGTGCTCGGTCATCTGCAGCGCTATCTGGCGCAGCCGCAACGCCAGATTCCTGCGCCGCAAACGCCGGAAAAAGTGCTCCTGGCGCCGCTGCGAATCATCGGCATGGCCTGGCAGCAGAATGATCCCGGCTCCATCGCCGAACTCTGGCAGCGCTTCGAACCCCGGGAGCAGGAGATCCAGCGACTGGCCGACCCTGTTGGCACTTACGGCATCTGCCAACCTCTGGAGGACGGCCATTGGCGCTACATCGCCGGCTTGCCGGTGGCGGCCGACGCGCCCTTGGTGCCGGGCATGGTGGAACTGGAAATCCCCGGCCGCCACTACGCCCGGGTCGAGCATCACGGCACGGTGCAAACCCTGCCGGAAACCTTCCGCGCCGCCTACAGCGAATGGCTGCCCGCGGCCGGGCTGCTGCCCATCGAAGCCCTGGAGTTCGAGTACAGCGGCGAACGCTTTCTGGGCCCCATGAATCCCCACAGCGTGGTGGAGTTGTATATCCCGTTGAACGCCTGAAACGCCCGGCAGACGGGCCCGTACTGGGAAGACCGCTGGTCTGGGAGCCTGTCCGGGCCAGCCGTTGTCAGCAAAAGTACCGCGGATGCCGTTATGCTCTGCAACCATTCCCAGGTAACCGAGCGAAGGCCCGATGAGTTTCCAGGCAGGTGTGTTGCAGCAGATAACCGGCATCCGTCATGACTTTTCCAACGTGGGCGCTGCCCTGCCGGCCAATCTGTTCTTCTGCTCCCAGGTCCACAGCGGCGAAGTGGTGGAAGCCAGTACCACCCTGCCCAGCGGCATCATTCGTGGCGACGCGGTACTGACCCGCTCGGCCCGGCCGATTGCGGTGGTCACCGCCGATTGCCTGCCGATGTTGATCAGCAGCCACGACGGCGCCTGGGTAGCAGCGGTGCATGGCGGCTGGAAAGGCCTGCACGGCGGGATCATTGCCCATGTGCTGGAGCACTTCGCCGCTCGGGGCATCGGCGTACATCAGTTGCGCGTGGCCATTGGCCCGTCGATCAAGCCTTGCTGCTATGAAGTCAGTGCGGATTTCGTCAACCACTTGTCTGCCAGCCAAAGCCATCTGTGGCCCGCAGCTCAGGCCCCCTGGAGCCGTCAGCAACCGGCCCCCTTGCTGCCGCCCGAGATCACCCCGCCGCAACCGACCCAGGAAGGCTCGCTGTGGTTCGACCTGAGCCGCTATGCCCTGTACTTGCTGCGTGCGGCCGGGATGAGTGATGAACAGGTCGAGTTCAGCCCACTGTGCACCTACTGCTCGACCCCGAAGCTGGCCAGCTACCGGCGCCGGGGCCATCGCGGTGACGAGAAGGCCTTTCAATACTCCTGGATAGCCCGCACATGAGCCCGGTGCTTGCATTGCAAGCCACCACCGCAAACGATCTGGAAACCCTAGTCAACATGCGTATAACGGCGATGCGCGACAGCCTGGAACGCATCGGACGCTTCGACCCGCAGCGCGCCCGAGAACGCTTTGTGGCAAGTTTTGCTTGCGAACGATGCCAATTCATCTGTCTCGACGGACAGCATGTAGGCTTCATTCAGAGCCAAGCCTATAGCGATCATTTGCTTTTGCAGCACCTGTACGTCATGCCTGATTTTCAGGGGCAGGGCATCGGCGAGAAGGCCTTGAAACCGCTGATTGATCGATCAACCCTGGAACAGGTGCCAATCCGCCTGGATGCCCTGCGTGGCAGTGACTCGAATCGTTTTTATCGACGCCTGGGTTTTGTTCAGGTCAGTGAAAGCGAATGGGATATTCATTACCTTCGCCCGGCAGATCCGCTGCGTCGTGAGTCATCCCGCGCAGACCTGCCTGAATGCCAGTAGGCGTCCCACCCCAAGCGGCGCTAACGTTGCCGCTTCTTCAGACCCAACCAAGGAGTGCCCGTGTCTGACAACCTCTATGCCCCGCCCAAGGCGGAACTGGTCGCGCCGTCCCCCCAAGCGCAGCTGCAACCGTTCTATGTGGTGTCCAGGGCCAAGTTCATCACCCTGTACATCGTCACTTTCGGCATTTACCAGCTGTATTGGGCCTACAAGCACTGGCATCAATTCAGGCATGCCAGCGGCCAGGAACTGTGGCCCGTGGCCCGGGCGTTTTTTGCGATTTTCTTCACCCACGCGCTGTACCGCGAAGCCGATGCACAGCTCAAGCGCGACGGCCGCAGCCATGACTGGCGGCCCGGTGAACTGGCAACCCTGTTTGTGGTGGGGCTGATCGTCAACAACGTGGTGGATGCCCTGTCACGCAAGAACATCGGCTACCCGGTGACCGACATCGCCAGCCTGGCGCTGCTGCCAGTGCTGGCATGGGTCACCTGGCTGGGCCAGCGGGGTCTGAATGCTGCTGCGGGTGACCCCGAGGGTCGCAGCAACGCCCGCTTCACACCCATCAACTACGTGTTCATCGTGCTTGGGTCGCTGTTGCTGGCGCTGGCCTGCATCGGGCTGATGCTGCCGCCGGAATGAGCCCGGAAGGAGGCTCGCCTTAGCGGGTGATTTTCAAGGTTTGGCGCTCGCCGTGACGCTCCAGGGCCAGCTCGATCAGCCGGCTGACCAGCTCGCTGTAGCTCATGCCGGCGGCCTGCCATAGTTTGGGGTACATGCTGATACGCGTGAACCCTGGCAGGGAGTTGATTTCATTGATCAGCACTTCGCCACTGTCAGTGAGGAACACATCGACCCGGGCCAGCCCGGAGCAACCCAGTACCTGGAATGCCTCGATGGCCAGGGCCTGAATCCGCTCGCTATCAGCCGGACTGATCGCCGCCGGTACCACCACCTGAGCCGCCTGTTCGTCGATGTACTTGCTGTCGTAGGAATAGAAGCCCTGGCTGACCACGATCTCGCCACAGCCACTGGCAAGCGGCTGGTCATTGCCCAGCACCGCGCATTCGATTTCCCGCCCCCGCACTGCCGACTCCACCAGCACCTTGTGGTCAAAGCTCAGGGCCAGTTCCACGGCAGCCAGATAATCGGCTTCGCTTTCGACCTTGCTCACCCCCACCGACGAGCCCTGGTTCGCCGGTTTGACGAACAGCGGCAAGCCGAGTTTCTCCCGGGCCTGGGCAAAACCGTAGCGACCACGAGTGGCACGGGTCAGGGTGATAAACGGCGTCACCGCCAGCCCGGCATCGCGCAGCAAGCGCTTGCTGATGTCCTTGTCCATGCATACCGCCGAGCCCAGTACATCGGAGCCGACAAAGGGCAGGTCGGCCATGCGCAACAAGCCCTGCAGGCAGCCATCTTCCCCCAGGGTGCCGTGGACGATAGGGAAGATCACATCGACATGGCCCAGCAGTTCCTGGCTGGAGGTTTCCACCAGTTGCTGACTGGCCTTGCCCGGTACCACCGCCAGTTCGCGGTTGGACTGGTTGAGGGCAATCAGCGCCGGGTTTTCCTGGTTGATCAGAAAGTTCGAGGTGTCATTGAGGTGCCAGTGGCCCTGCTTGTCGATACCGATCAGCACCGGCTCGAAGCGCGAACGATCCAGGGCATCGACGATGTTGCGCGCCGACTGCAACGACACTTCGTGTTCGGCCGAACGGCCACCAAAAATAATTCCGACCCGCAACTTGCTCATGAATGGTTCCCGTTAAAAAAATGATCGCTGACGCTTCTCTTGGTTTCAGCTGGGGCTGTAGCGCAAATGGATCAACGCCACCCGCTCCTGCTCCTTGTTCTTGCGCTCTTCGATGGCGAACGGCACAAAACCCAGCTTCGGATAGAACAGCAACCCCGCCACATTGCTGTTGAAGCAGGACAGCGTCACCTCGCTGGCCTGGTGCTTGCTGCGAGCGATATGGATCATCTGCCCGATCAGTTGCGCTCCCAGGCCCGCGCCGCGCACCTCTGGGTCGACGATGACATTGCCGATGGTGCAGGTGCCGCCACTGGCCCAGCGATAGAAGTTGGCAAAGCCCACTACCTGCCCATCCAACTCGATCACTGTCGAGTCGCTGCGCTGGGCGATGGAGTCGCGCAGCTGTTTGTGGGTCAGCGGCCAGGTGGCAGCGGGAAAAAAGAAATACAACTCTTGGGGACTGCCCACGAAACTGCAGATCCGCGCAATGTCGGCGTCCGCTACCGGGCGAAAAACAACAGCCATGTTCAGTCTCCTGATACGGGGACATAACGTCCGTGTTGAGGGGCAATCGTGCCTGCAGATTAGTCACCAGCCACCGGGGCAATAGCAAGAGGCAGTTGCAGCACAGAGGCATGCGTTATCGGCTCAGGCCTTGCAGACAAACTCCAAGCCCCTGAGTTAATGTGCGGCTCTTGCGATTGCTCACCAGGACCGTCCAATGGCCAAACCCACCGCTGTCACCGACTGGGTTCACCGCGCGCCGCCCGCCCGGGGCCTGGAGCGCATCGAGGCGTATTTCGCCGGCCATGGTTATGACATGCACCGCCACGACACCTACGCTATCGGCCGCACCCTGCGCGGGGTACAGAGCTTCCAGTACCGTGGCGGCTGGCGCCACAGCCTGCCTGGGGCCACCATGGTCCTGCACCCCGACGAGCCCCACGACGGCGAAGCCGGCACCCACGACGGTTTTCACTACCGCATGCTGTATGTCGAGCCGGCGCTGATCCAGCAAATCCTCGGCGGCCAGCCACTGCCCTTCATTGCCGGCGGCCTGTCCAATGACCCGCGGCTGTTCGCCGCCACCGAGACCCTGCTGCGCAGCGTCGACGGCCCCCTCGATCCGCTGGAACAGGAAGACGCGCTGTTCGACCTGGCCCACGCCTTGAACAGCGTGTCCGGAGTCCCGCGGTCCCGCCAGCGCTTCGACTACGTAGCGGCAGAACGCGCCCGAGAGTACATCCACAGCGCCCTGGACCGGACCCTCACCCTGGACGAGTTGGCAGCCCATAGCGAACGCGACCGCTGGAGCCTGTCCCGGGACTTTCGCCTGCTGTTCGGCACCAGCCCCTATCGCTACCTGAGCATGCGCCGCCTGGACCTGGTCCGCGCCCTGCTGGTGCAGGGCCAGTCCCTGGCCAATGCGGCGCTGATGGCGGGTTTCTCCGACCAGAGCCACATGACCCGACAGTTTCGCCAGACCTACGGCCTGCCTCCCGCTCGCTGGCTGAAGATGCTCGGCCGCTGAGCCACACACGATCGTTCAAGAAGCCCGCGCCCCTGCCTGTTTACCCTCAGTGTTCATTCATCACTGAGGTGGACCGCAACATGCAAAACCCTGCCCCGCAAGACGCCTACCAAAGCATCAACTTCGCCAACAAACTCGGCCTGTTCAGCGAACACTGGACCCCCAAGGTGATCGCCGAGATGAATGACTACCAGTTCAAGATCTCCAAGCTGCAAGGGGAATTCGTCTGGCACAGCCACGCCGACACCGACGAAACCTTCATCGTGCTCGACGGCCTGCTGCACATCGACTTCCGTGACGGCCAGGTGTCCATCGCCAGCGGCGAGATGTTCGTGGTGCCCAAGGGCGTCGAACACAAGCCCTGGGCCGAGCAGGAGGTCAAACTGCTGTTGATCGAGCCCAAGGGCGTGCTCAACACCGGCGATCAAGGCGGCGAACGTACGGCACAGAACGACGTCTGGATCTGACCCCGGCCCGAATCTGCAAAGTGGAAAAGGGAATTTCCACCGCACCGGCGGGGTCAGACGCTTTGACACGCCACTCAATCAACGCTGCTGACCGACCGACGGTGTGACAAAACCCCTACGTCGAGGGAAAAAGCACGGGTAAAGTGACGCGCCGATTTTTTCTGTGCGATGGCTCTATCGCGGGGATGCCAGCCTGGTCCCGGCTTTTGATGACGCCCATGGCGCGTCCACTACCTGTTGCGACCCCTGATCCCTGCATGCCGACACCGCACCAAGCCAGCACCACGCCCACCCTGCTTCAAGACCTGCGCACCGGCACCGCGACCTTGCACGTTGCCCTGGAGAAACGCCTGCCGTTCTTCTGTGAGCGGCTTGATGCGCTCTGGTATCGACGCCTGATCCAGGCCTATTACGGCTTCTATCAGCCCCTGGAAGCGGCCCTGCAGAACAGCGGCCTGATCCCTGCGGGCTATGACCTGAGCCAACGCCTGAAGACCCCGACCCTGTTCGGGGATCTGCGTGCCCTGGGCTTGGATGTCGCCAGCATCGAGGCCCTGCCCCGCTGTGAGCAACTGCCGCCTCTGAACAGCGCCGGAGCCTGCCTGGGCACCCTCTACGTACTGGAAGGCGCGACCCTGGGCGGACAGATTCTGCGCCGGGAAATGGCCCGGCGCCTGGATCTCGATGCCGACAACGGCGGCGCCTTTCTCGACGTCTATGGCACTGCCACCGGGCGGCGCTGGAAGGACTTTCTCGACTACCTGGGGCGCATGCCCGAAGACCCGAGCACACGCCGACACCTGGTCAGCGCCGCGCAATCCACATTTGCCTGTTTCGAACGCTGGCTCGACCGCCGCGAGGTGCTGCTATGACCCCCCAAGATTCCCAAACCTTCGAACAGTTGCTGGCCAATTGCGCCAACGAACCCATCCACTCCCCGGGAGCGATCCAGCCCCACGGTGTGTTGCTGACCCTGTGCGAACCGCAACTGCGCATCCAGCAGATCAGTGCCAACGTCGAGACCCTACTGGGCCCGCCTGCCGATTCGCTGCTAGGTCACCCCCTGGAGCAGTTGCTGGGAGAAACAGACGCTCAACGCATCCGTGAAGTGCTGCAACAGGACCAGCTGTTCGATGCACCGCCGCTGCACCTGTCACTCAACGGAACACCTTTCGAAGCCCTGCTGCATCGCCATCAGGGGGTGCTGATGCTGGAGCTGGAAATCCAGCCCGATCACTTGCAGCACCAGCACCTCAAGCAACAGACCGAGAACCTCGGGCGCCTGCTGCGGCGCCTGCAAGCGGCCAGGACCCTGCACGA
Organism: Pseudomonas sp. B21-059; assembly: GCF_026016285.1. Taxonomy (NCBI): domain Bacteria; kingdom Pseudomonadati; phylum Pseudomonadota; class Gammaproteobacteria; order Pseudomonadales; family Pseudomonadaceae; genus Pseudomonas; species Pseudomonas sp. B21-059. The sequence continues at coordinate 5,679,443 of NZ_CP087201.1, forward strand.
GCTGTATGCCATCAGCGTTGCAGAGATCCAGGCCATGACCGGCTACGACCGGGTGCTGATCTACCGCTTCGAAGAGGAAGGCCACGGCCAGGTGATCGCCGAAGCCACCCGCCCCGACATGGAGGTGTTCAACGGCCTGTTCTTCCCCGCCTCGGACATTCCCCAGCAGGCCCGCGAGCTGTATCGCAGCAACTGGCTGCGGATCATTCCCAACGCCGACTACCAGCCGGTGCCGCTGCTGCCGACCCTGCGCCCGGACACCCAGCAGCCCCTGGACCTGAGTTTCGCCACCCTGCGCAGCGTGTCGCCGATTCACTGCCAGTACATGAAGAACATGGGCGTGCTGTCGTCCATGAGCATTTCCCTGCTCAAGGACGATCAGCTCTGGGGCCTGATCAGCTGCGGCAACCGCCAGCCGCTGCTGGTGCCCCACGAACTGCGCATTGCCTGCCAGACCATTGGCCAGGTGCTGTCGTTGCAGATCAGCGCCATGCAAGCCCTGGACCTGAGCCGCCAGCGGGAAGAGAAACTCACCGCCCTGGCCAGCCTCGACCAGGCCATGCGCGACGCCTGCGGCAGTGTTTTCGACGGCTTGACCCAGGCGCCGCAGGTGCTGCTGGACCTGACGCAAGCCGGCGGTGTCGCGATCATCGAGGACAAACAGTTGCACTGCTTCGGCCAGTGCCCGCCCCAGGACGAAATCCGCGCGCTGCATCGCTGGCTGCAAGGCACGGGGGAAGCGGTGTTTGCCAGCCATCACCTGGCCAGCGTGTACCCGCCGGCGGCGAGTTATCAACAGGTCGCCAGCGGCGTCCTGGCCATGAGTCTGCCTAAACCTGTGGATAACGGCGTGCTGTGGTTCCGCCCCGAAGTGAAGGAAAACATCCACTGGAGCGGCAACCCGCAAAAACCCCTGGACCTGGAAAACTCCGACGCCGGCCTGCGCCTGCGACCGCGTACCTCGTTCGAGATCTGGAAGGTGGAAATGGCCGGGATCTCCAGCAAGTGGAGCCACGGCGACCGCTTCGCCGCCAATGACCTGCGGCGCTCGGCCCTGGAACACGACCTGGCGCGCCAGGTCCTGCGTGAACAAGAGGCAGTGCGCGCCCGGGACGAGCTGGTGGCGGTGGTGTCCCACGACCTGCGCAACCCGATGACCGTGATTTCCATGCTCTGCGGCATGCTGCAAAAGGCCTTCAGCTCTGACGGCCCGCATACGTCACGACGCATTTCCTCGGCCATCGACACCATGCAACAGGCCGCCAGCCGCATGAACAACCTGCTGGAGGACTTGCTGGACACCTCGAAGATCGAAGCCGGGCGCTACAGCATCGCGCCACAGCCGCTGGAGGTGAGCCAGATCTTTGAAGAGGCCTATTCGCTGCTGGCCCCCCTGGCCCTGGACAAGGCCATCGACATCAGCTTCCACGCCGAGCCCGAGCTGACCATCAATGCCGATCCCGAGCGGTTGTTCCAGGTGTTGTCGAACCTGGTGGGCAACGCCATCAAGTTCACCCCCAAGCAAGGCAAGGTCGGGGTGGTGGCGATGTCCGACGGCGAGCAGATCGTCTTCAGCGTCCGCGACACCGGGGAAGGCATTCCCGCCGACCAGCTGCCGTTCATCTTCGACCGCTACTGGACCCTGAAGGAAGGCAACCCCAACGGCACCGGCCTGGGGTTGTACATCACCCAGGGCATCATCCAGGCCCACGGCGGCAAGATCGAGGCCCACAGCGAACCGGGCAAGGGCAGCGAGTTCCGCTTCAGCGTGCCCCGCGCCAGCCTCTGATCCAGGCAGCGGGGCTGGCACACCGCCCCGGGCGCTCATTCACTCGCCTGCGCCACCAGCCAGTCGCGAAACAACTGGCCACTGGCAGACAGGCGCTTGTGCCGCACATGCACCAGAAAGTCTGCCTGCCCGGTGCGAAACGCCCACTGGCCGACGCGCTGCAACTCGCCCTGGGCCACCAACTCGCTGGCCATGAAATCCCAGCCCAGGCCCACCCCCATGCCCTGCTGCACGGCGCTGAACATCAGCGTCAATTGATTGAAGCCCATGGCCCCTGGCGGCGCGCTGTAGTCCAGGCCGAAATGCCGGAACCAGTCGCGCCAGTCGATGCAGTTCCAGGCCGAGGCATCCAGCTGGATCAAGGGCAGCTCGGCCAGTTGCGCCAGCGCGTCAATGGCCGGCAACTCCAGGCGCCGGCTGGCGATGGGATAGACAATCTCGGCGAACAACGGCGTGGCGGTCAGGGACGACCAATGCCCAGCGCCGTAGAGAATGGCGAAGTCGTGCTCGGCCACGCTGGACTCGTCCATGTCGTTGTTGGCGTGGATGCTCACGGTGATGTCCGGGTGTTGTTTGTTGAACGCCAGCAAGCGCGGAAACAGCCAGAACTGCGCCACCGCATGGGTGCATTGCACGGTAACGGTGTTGGCATCGCGCCCGGCCCGCAGGCGACTGACGCTGCGCAGTAACGCCTCCAACTGAGTGCTGACCTCGGCGAACAGCGAGGCACCGCTGGCGGTGAGTTTCACCCCCCGGGCCTGGCGCTCGAACAGTTCGGTCTTGAGCGACAGCTCCAGGGCACGGATCTGCTTGCTCACTGCGCTCTGAGTCAGGCACAGCTCGGTGGCGGCGCGGGTGAAGCTGGCGTTGCGCCCCACCGCCTCGAAGGTCACCAGGGTTTCCAATGGTGGCAAATGACGGGCAAAGCGGCTCATGAGGCATTCCCCAGAAGAATAGGTAGGTGCCTATATATCCTTTGTCCACTCGGTCAGCAATGACTAGGCTGCGCGCTTTGATGAATCGCTGCGAGTGTGTGCATGAAACGCGGAGTTGCTTACGCCGCCCTGGCCGGTGCGGTCTGGGGCCTGGCCATTGTGGTGCCCAGCCTGTTGCCGGAGTTCAGTCCGCTGATGCTCAGCTGTGCCCGCTTCACCCTGTACGGTGCATTCTCCCTGCTCCTAGCTGCGCCCCAGGCCCGGGAACTCTTGCAACGCCTGACCTGGAGCGATGCCGGGTTGCTGGTGAAGCTGGCGCTGACCGGCAACCTGATCTATTTCATGCTCCTGGCCAGCGCCATCCAGTGGGCCGGGGTGGCCAGCACCGCGCTGATCGTCGGCCTGTTGCCGCTGACCATTACCCTGGCCGGGCGCGGCGACGCCGACGCCGTGCCCTTGCGCCGCCTGCGCTGGCCCCTGCTGCTGGTGTTCGCCGGCATCTGCTGCATCAACCTCGACACCCTGCTGACCGCGCCTGGCGATTCACCCGAGCTGGGCCAGCGCGCCCTGGGCCTGCTCTGCGCCTTTGGCGCCCTGCTGTGCTGGACCTGGTTCGCCACCGACAACGCCCGCTACCTCAAAGGCAGCCGTTTCAACAGCAGCCAGTGGTCGACCCTGTGGGGCATCACCACCGGGCTCATGAGCGCTCTGATCTGGCTGCTGGCGGAAGCTTTCTCCCTGCCGGGCACCCAGGTCGAGGCCAGCGAGCATCGCTGGATGCTGTTCTGGGGCCTGAGCCTGTCCAGTGCAGTGCTGGGTTCCTGGTTCGGCAATCGCATGTGGAACGCCTCGACCCGGCGCCTGCCCCTGACCCTCAGCGGCCAACTGATCGTGTTCGAGACCCTGTTTGCCCTGCTGTACGGTTTTATCTGCCTGCAACACCTGCCGAGCCTGCTGCAAAGCTCGGCGGCCCTGCTGTTGCTGGCCGGGGTGCTGTGGGCGGTGCGCCGCCACTTGCCCCAACCCCACTGAACGCGCCTCAGCCCTGGGCCACGGAACAGGCCGGCAAGGCTGGTGACGCGCGAGGCAAGCGCAGCGCCAGGAGGGCCCCGAGCAAGGCCAGCAGGGCGCTGGCCGCAGTGGCCATTTCAATGCCATGAGCCTGATTGCCCTCAGGGCTCAAGGTATTGGCCAGGGACACCAGCAGCGCCAGCCCCAGGGCCCCGCCGATTTGCTGACTGGTGGAGGCCACCCCCGCTGCCACCCCTTGCTCGGATGCTGCGATACCCTGCCCGGCCGAGACCCACATCGAGGTCCAGGTCATGCCCTGGCCGATGCTCATGACCACGATTCCCGGCAACAGGCCGACAAAACCGCTGCTGGCGGGCAAGGCCAGGTACATCATGCCGATGCCCAGCGCCCCAAGCAGCAAGCCGCTGACCAGGGTCGCCCGCAAGCCGATACGCAGCAGCGCCCGTTCCGCCACCCAGATTCCGGCCGTGCACAGCAGGGTCGAAGGCAGGAACGCCAAGCCGCTCTGCAACACGCTGAACTGGTAGACCTGTTGGAAATACAGGCTGAGAAAGTAGTACTGCACGCCGAAGCTGCTCATGAACAATGCAGTAATCACCATGGCCATGCGCAGTTGTGGATAACCCAGCAAACGCAGCGGCATCAGCGGGTCCGGGCTGCGCTGCTCCAGTCGGACAAACAGCCAGAGCAACGCCAGGGACAGCATCAGGCAAGCCAGGGTCGCCGGCGCGGTCCAGCCCCACTCCGGCCCCTGAACAATGGAAAACACCAGCAAGGTGCCCCCCAGGGTCACGGTCAGGGCACCGCGCAGATCGAACTGACGGCCACGCTGGCGCGCCGGGTCGGCAGGAATCCAGCGCCGGGCCATCAGTGCGCAGGCTCCGGCCAGGGGCACGTTGACCAGGAACACCGCTTCCCAGCCCCAGTACTGGGTCAACACCCCGCCCAGCAAGGCCCCCAGGGCCAGCCCCGCCGCCGAGGCCGCGCTCCACACCGCAAAGGCGCGGTTACGGGCCGGGCCTTCGGCGTACCAGGTGTTGATCAGGGCCAGGGTGGCCGGGAACAGCATCGCCCCGCCCACGCCCTGCACGGCCCGGGCCAGCACCAGCAACAGGGCGCTGCCGCCCAGGCCGCCGGCCAGGGACGCCAGGGCGTACAGGGACTGGCCAATGATGTAGAAACGCCGCTTGCCCAACAGGTCCGCCGCACGCCCGCCCAGCAGCAGGAAGCCGCCAAAGGCCACACTGTAGGCGCTGACCACCCATTGCAGTTGCTGGGCAGAAAACCCCAGACGCTGGCCAATGTCCGGCAGGGCAACAAAGACGATGGTGGCGTCCAGGGCGATGATCAACTGCGCGGTGGCCAGCAGTAACAGCATCCAGCCCGACGGCTTGGCTAACGGGGTCGCGGACATCGCGAAAATCCTTGTCTGAAATAAGCGGCGCCCAGTGTCATCGATGCCGTTTAAATGATAAATACGCCACTTCCTCTTTCAGTAATGACTTTAATCATGGATCTGAACGCCCTTCGCCTGCTGGTCCGGGTGGCCGAGACCCGCAGTTTCACCCGGGCCGCCGGCGACCTGGGGCTGACCCAATCCGGCCTGTCCCGGGCCATTGCCCGCCTGGAACAGCAACTGGGCGTGCGCCTGCTGCAACGCAATACCCGCAGTGTCAGCCTGACCCCGGACGGCCAGGTTCTGGTGGACCGGGCCGGACCGCTGCTGGCAGAACTGGCCCATACCGAGCACTTGCTGCTGGACCGCCGGGACTCTCCCACCGGAGCGCTGAAGATCAGCACCCCTTCACTGTTCGGGCGCAAGGTGGTGATGCCGGTCATTGGCGAACTGACCACCCGCTATCGCGAGTTGAGCATCGAGGCGGTCATGACCGATCGGGTGGTGGACATCATCGACGAAGGCTTCGACGCGGTGCTGCGTACCGGGGTGATCAACGACCAGCGTCTGATCGCCCGTCCCCTAGCGCCCTTGCGCTGGGTAACGGTGGCGGCGCCGGCTTATCTGCAGCGCCATGGCACGCCCCGGCAACTGGCGGACTTGCAGCAGCACAACTGCCTCACCGTGCGCAACCTGCGCAGCGGCCGCCTGGTGGACTGGCAGTTCATGGACCAGGGCAAGCCTCTGGACCTGGCGGTGCAGGGGCGGCTGATCTTCGACATCGGCGATGCCCTGGTGGATGCGGTGCTGGGTGGCTTCGGCATCGCCCAGTTGATGGAGTTCGCCGTGCGCGATGCCCTCGACGCAGGCCATCTGGTGCCGATTCTCCAGGCCCATGACGGGCGCTGCCGGGAACTGTCCCTGGTCTACCCGCCCTCACGCCAATGCTCGCCGAAACTCAACGCCTTCGCCGACGCCCTGGGCCAGGTGAGCTGGTAGCCAAGACCCAGTCGGCGGCAGAGCGCTGGACTTGCAGGTGCTGGATCACACCCAGCAGACGTTGACTCAAACCTCACCGGCCTGGGGCAACTGACGACCGTCAACGGCGTCGCCAATGGTCAGGAAATGCCCACCCGCTACATGGTGCAGGGTGCGCAGCGAGTCCTGACCCTCGAAGTGCCAACGCCCTTCGCTGAACACTCGGGTATCGGCCTGGGCCGCAATCACCTCACCGAGGAACAGGTCGTACTGCTGGTGATTGTGGGGCTCGGGCAACAGCCGGCATTCCAGCCAGGCCACGCAACCTTCCAGCAGCGGAGCCTCAAGGGCCTGGCCGGCAAAGGTCGATAAACCATAGGCGCAAAACTTGTCGCGCCCGGCGTGGTGCAGCTCCAGTCCGGAGCTGTTGCCCAGGCTCTGCACAATGTCCACTTGAGCGGCGCAGGGCACGTTGAGGACGAAGGTGCCCGAAGCCTCCAGCAACTGCCGGGTCCAGGTGGACTTGTCGAGCACCACGGCAACTTTCGGCGGCTCGAAATCCAGGGGCATCGCCCAGGCCGCGGCCATGATATTGCGCTGGCCACCATGGGCCGCGCTGACCAGCACCGTAGGGCCGTGATTGAGCAGGCGGTAGGCCTTTTCCAGAGGGACCGAACGACGAAATGCAGGCATGGCAGGCTCCTGAAAAAAAACCGATTGTAGCCCTATCCAGCCCTCGGGCAGACCGCGGCATTGGATGGATTTTCTGGATAATCCGTCCAGCCGCCGACGGCTTATCCGCGCCCTTCCAAAGACTAGACTCAGCCTTCACCAACCGTCGAAGGAGCCGCACCATGGCCGATCATTCCCTGAACAACAAAGTCGTGTTGATTGCCGGAGGGGTGAAAAACCTCGGCGGCCTGATTGCCCGTGATCTTGCCAGCCACGGGGCCAAAGCCGTGGCCGTGCACTACAACAGCAGCGCCAGCCAGGCCGACGCCGAGCGCACCCTGGCGGCGCTCAAGGACCTGGGGGTCGAGGCCCACGCCTGGCAGGCCGACCTCACCAGCGCCAGTGCCGTGGAGCGTCTGTTCAGCGAGGTCAAGGCGCGTTTCGGCAAGATCGACATCGCCATCAACACCGTGGGCAAGGTGCTGAAAAAACCCATAGTCGACATCAGCGAAGACGAGTACGACCAGATGTTTGCGGTCAATGCCAAGAGCGCGTTCTTCTTTATCAAGGAAGCCGGCAAACACCTGGAGGACAACGGCAAGCTGGTGACCCTGGTGACGTCGCTGCTGGGAGCCTTCACCCCGTTCTATGCCGCCTATGGCGGTTCCAAGGCACCGGTGGAACACTTCACCCGGGCCGCAGCCAAGGAGTTCGGCGCCCGCGGCATCTCGGTCACCGCTGTAGGGCCAGGCCCCATGGATACACCGTTCTTCTACCCTGCCGAAGGGGACGACGCCGTGGCCTACCACAAGAGCGCCGCGGCCCTGTCGCCTTCGAGCAAGACCGGACTCACTGATATCGAGGATGTGGTGCCCTTCATTCGTCACCTGGTGACAGAAGGTTGGTGGATCACCGGTCAGACCTTACTGATCAACGGCGGCTACACCACCAAGTAATCCTGGCGCCCAAGGGGTAAATTGGCCTGCCGAGCCGCTGCATCGATCGCCTCGGACGATGCCGCGATCCATTGCCGCTCGGCGTCCCCCGGACCAGGATCGTTCATACGATGGATAAGCTTGAACAATACCGCGTGTTCATCCAGGTGGCCGACATGGGCAGCTTCATCAAGGCCGCCCATGTCCTGGAACTGCCACGGGCCACCGTCTCCTCCGCCGTGCAGCAACTGGAAACCGGCCTCGGCACGCGCCTGCTGCACCGCACGACCCGGCATGTGCAATTGACCGCCGACGGCGCCATCCTTCTGGAGCGAGCCCGGCGTCTGCTGGCGGATGCATCCGAACTCAGCCAACTGTTCCAGCATCGCCAGGTGGATGTCAGTGGACGTCTGAACATCGACGTACCCAGCCGCATCGCCCGGCGCCTGATCGTGCCCGCCCTGCCCCAATGGCTGGCGCAATACCCCGACCTGCAACTGGCGCTGGGGGCCTGCGATCGCAGCATCGACCTGGTCCAGGAAGGCATCGACTGCGCGATCCGCGTCGGCAGCCTGGCGGACAGCAGCCTGATCGCCCGTCCCCTGGGGCGCCTGGCGCTGATCAACTGCGCCAGCCCCGCCTACCTCGCCGAACATGGCGAGCCTCGAAGCCACCAGGACCTGCAGAACGGCCAGTGGATGGTGGGCTACGCCTCCCCGGACACGGGTCGAGAGCAGCCCTGGGAATACCTGCAGGAAGGTCGCGAGCACCTGCTGGGCCTGCCCAGTCGGGTGATCGTCAACAACGTCGAGAACTACATTGCCTGCTGTCGCCAGGGCCTGGGGCTGATCCAGGTGCCGCGCTTCGATGTGCAGCATCTACTGGAGCGCGGCGAACTGGTGCAGGTGCTTCATGAACTGCCGGTGGCGCCCATGGAAATCAGCGCACTGTACCCCGACCGCCGCCATCGCTCGCGCCGTCTCAATGTGTTCATCGAATGGTTTGCCGAACTGATCAAACCGCACCTGGAGGCTTGAAGCCGACCTGCAGAACGTGAGATGAAAGCGCCTTCAACGGATTGAGGCCACCGGACCATGACGCACCTGTACATCACCGCCCCGCAGCCTGACGACGTGCATGAACTGCTAGCTTTTGAACAAGAGAACCGCGTTTTTTTCGAGGCCTCGATCAACGCCCGACCCGCCGCGTACTACTGTGCCGAAGGCGTCGCCGAAGCCATCGCCCAGGCTCGACAGGACGCCGAAGCGGATCGCGGCTATCAATTCCTGATCCGTGAAAACTCACAGCTGGTGGGACGCATCAACCTGCACCGGGTGCAGCGCGCCTACTTCAATTGCGCCGAACTGGGCTATCGAGTGGGCGCCCGTTTCAACGGCCGCGGCATCGCCAAGGCGGCGGTGGAGCAAGTCCGGCAACGGGCCTTCGGGGAGTTGCAACTGAGCCGCATCGAAGCCAACGCCCGCCCGGAGAACCTCGGCTCGGTGCGGGTACTTGAGGCGTCAGGGTTCTCCCGCTACGGCCATTCACGCCGCAGCTTCCTGCTGCACGGGCAGTGGTTCGACCGTTTGCATTACGAATGCCATGGGCCGTTGCAACACTGAAACCCTCCGCGTCCGCTGGGCCAGGCGGACGCGAAACTTGAACCCTCAGCGTGACACTCAGCTGGACAGCTGACTGGCGAACTGCCCCACCGCGCCCACCACTTTCTGCGCACCGTCCTGGATCTCGACGATCACCGCGCCGGCCTCCGCCGCCAGAGTCAGGCCCTGCTCGGCTTGCTGGCGACCTTCGGCCATCAGTTCCACCGCCGAGCGGGCCATGTCCTGGTTGTGCCGGACCACGCCGACGATTTCGTCGGTGGCGTTGCTGGTACGCGAGGCCAGTTGTCGGACCTCGTCGGCGACCACGGCAAAACCCCGTCCCTGCTCACCGGCACGGGCTGCCTCGATCGCCGCATTGAGGGCCAGCAGGTTGGTCTGCTCGGCAATCCCGCTGATGGTCTTGACGATGCTGCCAATCACCAGGGACTGCTCGTTCAGGGCTTCAATACCGTCACCGGCGTCTTGCATGCACTTGGCCAGGTCACGCATCACGTCCAGGGTTTGGGTGACCACCGCCGAGCCGCGCTGGGCGCTGGTATCGGTTTGGCGGGAGATGCTGTAGGCGATGTCGGCGGCCTCGGCCACCGAGCGTTCCTGGTTCACCTGATCGGTGATCAGGGTGGCGAACTTCACCACTTTGTACAGCTGGCCGTTGGCATCCAGCACCGGGTTGTAAGAGGCGTCGAGCCACACGACACGCCCCTGGCTGTCGATACGCTTGAAGCGGTCGGCGACATATTCGCCAGCGTTCAGGCGCGCCCAGAACTCCTGGTAAGACGGCCCCTCATATTCCTGGGGTTCGCAAAACAGACGGTGGTTCTGGCCCTGGACTTCATCGAGGCGGTAACCCATGCAGGCCAGAAAACGCGGGTTGGCGGTCAGCACTCGGCCTTGCAGATCGAACTCGATCACCGCAGTGGAACGCAGCAACGCCGCCATCAGGTTTTCATGCTCGCAGGCGCTTTCCACCGACGCCGTCTGGTCGCTGCAGATCAGCGAGTAGTGGTCCAGGCGCCCGGCGCTGTCATGGACCGGCTGCACGCAGGTATGCAACCAGGCGTCACGGCCGTCGCCCCGCTGCAGGCGCAACTGGCCGATGTAGCCTTCGTTGCGCCCCAGGGCCGCCTGGAAAGTGCGATACAACTGCGTCGCCTGGGTGTGGCGCGACACAATCTGCTCCAGGGGCTGCCCACAGAGCTGTTGGCCATCAAGGCCCAAGGTGCGTGTGAAGTTCTGGTTGACCCGACGGATCACCCCCTCGCCGTCCAGTTCGATGCTGAGCACCTGGGTTTCCAGACAGGCCTTGAATTGCTGCAGAGCATTCAGCTCGTCGCTCAAGGTGGCAAGCTGTTGCTTCAAACGTTTGTTGAACATGGATACACCGACAGACTAAGAGTGGATACAGCGACCCTCTTGCCATCGGCGCTGCGTGACCTTTCTCCAAGCCGTGCGCAGCGTTTCAGAATATTCTTAAGACCTCTTCGGAAATTTCCTCAAGGCCATCGTGGCCGGCGAACGCCGTGCCGAGAGGATGAGCGGTGCCCCGTCACCGGGGCCCCACGACTCAGGTCGACAGTTGATTGGCGAACTGACCCACCGCGCTCACCACTTTCTGTGCGCCGTCCTGGATCTCGACGATCACCGTGCCGGCTTCTGCAGCCAGGGCCAGGCCCTGCTCGGCCTGCAGCTTGCCTTCGGCCATCAACTCCACGGCTTCACGGGCCATGTCCTGGTTCTGCCGGACCACGCCGACGATTTCTTCGGTGGCCTTGCTGGTACGCGAGGCCAGTTGCCGGACCTCATCGGCGACCACGGCAAAACCCCGTCCCTGCTCACCGGCACGGGCTGCCTCGATCGCCGCATTGAGCGCCAGCAGATTGGTCTGCTCGGCAATTCCGCTGATGGTCTTGACGATGCTGCCAATCACCAGGGATTGCTCGTTCAGAGCGCCGATCCCCTCGCCGGCCTCCTGCATGTGTTTGGCCAGATCACGCATGACGTTCACCGCCTCGGTGACCACCGTAGTGCCGCGCTGGGCGCTGTTGTCGGTCTGCAACGAGGTGCTGTAGGCAATGTTCGCCGCTTCGGCCACGGCCAGTTCCTGATTCACCTGATCGGTGATCACCGTGGCGAACTTCACCACCTTGTAGAGCTTGTTGTTGGCGTCCAGCACCGGGTTGTAGGACGCCTCCAGCCAGACCACCCGGCCGTGGGCATCGATCCGCTTGAAGCGTTCAGCGATGAATTCCCCGGCATTCAGGCGTCTCCAGAACGCCTGGTAGGCCGCGCTGTTGTACTCCTCCGGCTCACAGAACATGCGGTGATGCTTGCCCTTGATCTGCGCCAGGCTGTAACCCATCCCGGCCAGGAAACGGTCATTGGCGGTCAGCACATGGCCATTGAGATCGAACTCGATCAGCGCGGTGGAACGCATCAGCGCGCCGATCAGGTTCTCGTGCTCGCGGGAGGCCTCGATGGTGCGGGTCAGGTCGCTGGAAAAGATCGCGAAGTACTTGATCCGGCCCTCTGAGTCGCGAATCGGCTGGGAAATGGCGCGCAGCCAGGCTTCCTCACCGTTGCCCCGCAACAAGCGCACCGCCCCGGCAAAATGCTCGCCCCGGGCCAGGGTCGCCTTGAAGCGCTGATGGAACTCGTCGCGCTTGACGTGTTCCGGGACGATGTCCTCCAGGGCACGCCCCACCAGATCGCCTCCCTTGTAGAGCATTTCCTGGGCGAAGTTGTGGTTGACCGATTGAATCCGTCCATCGGCGCTCAAATTGATCACGAGCATCTCGCTTTCAAGACTTTCCTTCACTTGCTGAAGGCTCGAGAGTTCTTCACGAAGCGCCGACAACTCTTGCTTCAAGCGTTTATTGAACATGAGGATGCACCGGGGACGGGGGACTGAAAAAAATGGGCTGCTTTGGGCCTAACATCGGCCCTGAAAGTATTTTCTTAATAGCAACTGCGACTTGTCCGACCAAAAAATTTCAACGGCAGGCAAAGCCCGTCGATACGGGGCTTTCGCCGAAGATTCATCGCCGCGTTGGAGCGCGTATAGTCGGCTTCTGGAAATTCCACGGCGATCGACGGAGTTGGACTATGGACGCAACACGCAAGGCACTTTTCCAGCAGGCGGCAGCCCGGATCGGCCACAGTTTCGAAGGCGAGATGCGCATTGGCGGCAACTATGTGCCGGCGGTGCGTAACGGTGATGAGGTCTATGTCAGCGGGCAGATCCCGCGCATCGACAACACGGTGATGGTGGTCGGCCGGGTGGGTGCCGAGACGTCCCTGGAGCAGGCTCGGCACGGGGCACAGATTTGTACCCTGCGAGCCCTGGCGATCCTGGAACAGATGCTCGGCGACCTGCAGCGGATCAAGCGCATTCTGCGAATCAACGTCTATGTGCAGAGCGCGGCGGACTTCACCCAGCAGAGCGAAGTGGCGGATGGCGCCTCAGAGATCCTGTATTCGGTGTTTGCCGAGGCCGGCGTGCACACACGCACTTCGCTGGGGGTCTATCAGTTGCCGAAAAACGCCTCGGTGGAAGTCGACATGATCGTTGCCCTGCACCCCGAGCCAGGCGACGCCTGAGGGCACGACACCGGAGTCAGCTGCCGTTGTTGCGGCACTGACCCACCACCTGATATTCGATGGTCTTGAGCTGACCGGCGGAGTCTTCATACGTCATGCGCGAGGGCACCACCTCGCAGGACTTGGCCGCAGGCGTCACATTGACCACCCTGGCGATATCCAGCGCCATGCCATAGCGGTAGCTCTGCACCACCGGGGCCGGTTTGCCCTGGCTCGCGGCATAGCGCTCCATGGCCTTCTGGTTCTCCAGCATGGCGCGGGTAAAGGTGCGATCACCACCGCCCTCGGCCAGGGCCAGGGCAGAAATGGACAGCAGCAACGCGGCGATACTCAAGTTGAACAGCTTCATGACAGTTTCCTCGTCCAGTTGACTCCAGCGAGGATAAGGAACCGACCCTGTCAGAATGATCGCGGGCACATTACTTATCTGTAATGCCCCTTCAGGCAACTTCCCTCCCATTGCCATCGCCACTGTTCATGGGGGTTTCAGAGGCTTTGGCCGAGCGCTACCAGCATCCTTTCTTGCACAATTGTAATCACCGGGTCACCTCGCCGTTATCGACTGTTTGCAACTATCGACAGCGACTTTCAGGGCGCTTCTGCGCCGGTCAGTCCCCCCAATAAGAACGCCTCTGGCGATATAAAAGTTGATAGCTGCCAACACTCAGGAGCGACCCCATGCGAATCAATCCCCCTCTGTCCCTGTCCGTGCTTGCCGCGGTACTGGGGCTATGTCCCGTGGCGGCGGTAACCGCCGAGGAACGACCCGAAGGCTTTGTCGAAGGCAGCCGCCTCGACCTGTTGCTGCGCAACTACTACTTCAACCGCGATGATCGCAAGGGCCAGTCCAGCCCCACCGGCAACGGTTACTCCGAAGCCTGGGCCCAGGGCCTGATCGGCAAGTTCGAGTCCGGCTTCACCCAGGGCACGGTCGGCTTCGGCATCGATGCCTTCGCCATGTACGGCCTCAAGCTCGACTCCGGCAGCGGGCGCAGCGGCGGCCGTGGCTCCTTCGGCATGCTGCCGGTGAACCACGACAACGAGCCCGCCGACGGCTATGGCAAGGCCGGCGGCGCGGTGAAACTGCGAGCCCTGGACACCGTGGTGAAAGTCGGCGACGTGTTCCCCAAGACGCCGGTGGTGCACTACGGCGACTCGCGCCTGCTACCGGAAAGCTTTCGCGGGGTGACCCTGGAAAACACCAGCCTCGACGGTCTCAACCTGCAGGGCGGGCGCCTGCACGCCATGAGCCAGCCCGACAGCAGCGGCATGCGCGACGGCTTCGCCACCTTCTACGCGGGCAAGGTCGACTCGCCTTGGGTCGGCTACTTCGGTGGCGACTACAAGTTCAACCCCAACCTCAGTTTCAGCCTCTACAGCAGCCGCCTGAAAGACGCCTGGGATCAGTACTACTTCGGCACGGCGGTGAACTACCCGGTGTCCGACGACCTGACCCTGTTCAGCGGCTTCAACTATTACAAGGCTGTGGACGAGGGCAAGAAACTGCTGGGCGAGTTCGACAACAACATCTGGAGCGCCAAGGTCGGCGCCACCTACGGCGCCCACACCCTGGCCCTGTCGCACCAGCGCAACAACGGCAACGACGACTTCGACTACCTGCGCCAGTCGGACTCGATCTTCCTCGACAACTCGATCCAGTACAGCGACTTCAACTCGCCCAAGGAGCGTTCGTGGATGGTCCGCTACGACCTCGACATGCAGACCTTCGGCATCCCCGGTCTGTCGTTCATGACCCGCTACGCGCGCGGCAGCGACGCCGACTACAGCCATGCCAACTCGGTGTACATGCGCCGCGACGCGGCGGGTGATCCGCTGACCGATCAGCGTCGCTGGGAGCGGGACATCGAAGCCAAGTACGTGTTCCAGGGCGGCACGCTCAAGGACCTGTCCCTGCGCATCCGCCAGGCGACCATCCGCTCCAGTCAGTTCGAGTCCGACCTGGAAGAATTCCGACTGATCGTCGAGTACCCCCTGGCCCTGCTCTGATGTACCTGGCCGGGCAGGTTGACGCCTGCCCGGTGTTAAAACTTCTTCACAGACGCATGGCTTTCAGAACTGTAATATCGGCCTCACCTTCTCGTTAGGTTGGCCTCCATATACTCCTGAACACACTCGAATCCGCCGTGATTCCCCCTGGCCGGCGAGCTTGTCAGGAGAAACACCATGGGTCCCACCCGACTATTGTTGATCGGCCTTCTGGCCACTACCGGCTCCGCCGTCTGGGCATCTGATGGCAGCGAACGCCCACGGCAGGTCCGCGACACCTTCCTCGCCAGCCAGGAACAGATTCACGGCAACGCCAGTCAGCAAACAGCCGCGGCTGGCACCGGCACTTCCCCTCGCGACGCTGGCGCATCCGCTACGGCCGAGGAAGATATTTAACGGCGATGGCCTACCGAGCACATTCATCTCTTGAAGCGTTTTTTTGATGCTCCTTTGGAAAGAGATGAATTTTTAGCGTCCCGCATGGGGCGCTTTTTTTTGCCCGAGAATTACCGGCCATGCTGGGCTTTTTCAGCCGCTGCCGCAGGCTGCGAACACCTGCGCAGGAGGCGCCGTTCTTTACCGCGCTGAAGGTCCTGCGGACCTTTGCGCAGCTTCGCCTTGGCTCAGCAGCGGCTACAGGGATGCAAGAGAGACATAGGTGTTAACGAGATACATCTGTTAACAGGCCGAGCCAGGACTAGCGTGAAGGGATCATTCCAGCACAGGGAGAGCCGGGTAATGCAATTCCGATCCAATGGTTATCGCCTGCTCAAAGGACGACACACACAGATCGGTAGAATCTACGCGATAACCGCCGTGACCGAACAGCGACGCCCGATGTTCAGCGACTTCTACCTGGGGCGGCTGGTGGTCGAACAAATCAGGGCCCAACACGAAGCGGGACTCATCCACTCCCTGGCCTGGGTGGTCATGCCTGATCACATTCACTGGTTGTTCCAACTGCAGAAATGCTCGCTGGAAGAGTCCTTGTGCCGGCTCAAGTCACGAAGCGGGCGCAACATCAACCAGCGCCTTAACCAGCGTGATCGACTGTGGCAAAAAGGGTATTACGAACGGGCCATCCGTCGCGAAGCAGACCTCAAGGCGCTTGCCCGCTACATCATCTACAACCCGGTTCGAGCGGGACTGGTCCAGCGCGTAGGCGACTATCCCCTCTGGGATGCCGCCTGGCTCTAACCCACCCGCCCTGTAGCCGCTGCTGAGCCAAGGCGAAGCTGCGCAAAGGTCCGCAGGACCTTGCCTGACGATCCCCCGCCAACCCCGCAGCGACCTCAAGACCGCCGCGTCCCTTCGACGGAGTGCCGCCCAGCCCGCTCACAGCCTGCGGCAGCGGCGACAGGCGCTAATCCTCTTCCTTGTGGTGCGCCCATTGGTACAGCGCCGGCAGAACCAGCAAGGTGAGGATGGTGGACGACAGGATGCCGCCAATCACCACGGTCGCCAGGGGCCGTTGTACTTCGGCGCCGGTGCCCGTGGCCAGGGCCATGGGGATAAACCCCAGGGACGCCACCAGCGCGGTCATCAGCACCGGACGCAAACGGGTCAGGGCGCCTTCGTGAATGGCCGTGGACAAGGGGCGCCCTTCCTCGCGCAAGTTACGGATAAAGGCAATCATCACCAGGCCGTTGAGTACAGCGACACCGGAAAGTGCAATGAACCCCACCCCCGCCGAGATCGACAGCGGAATATCCCGCAACCACAGGGCCATGATCCCGCCGGTCAGGGCAAAGGGAATGCCAGTGAACACCAGCAGGCCGTCCTTAAGGTTGTTGAACATCATGAACAACAACCCGAACACCAGCAGCAGCGCCACCGGCACCACCACTTGCAGGCGCTGGGACGCCTCCTGCAATTGCTCGAACTGGCCGCCCCAGGTGGTCCAGTACCCCGCGGGCACCTTGACCTTGCCGGCAATCAAGGCCGTGGCCTCTTCGACAAATGAACCGATATCTCGCCCGCGAACGTTGGCGCTGACGATCACCAGGCGCTTGCCGTTCTCACGGCTGACCTGATTGGGGCCCAACACCAGATCGAGGCTGGCCACTTCCGACAGGGCGATAAAACCGATCTGCCCGTTGGCCGTGCCCGCGGTCGCCGGGATCGGGATCAGCAGCCGCGAAAGGCCGTCAATGTCGGTACGCAGTTGGTCCGAGAGACGCACCACCATGTCGAAGCGCCGGTCGCCTTCATAAAGGGTGCCGGCCTGACGCCCGCCCACCGCCACTGCGATGGTGTCTTGCACATCGCCCACGTTCAGGCCGAATCGCGCCGCCTTGTCGCGGTCGATATTGATGGTCAGCACCGGCAGGCCGGAGGTCTGCTCGACCTTGACTTCCGAGGCACCGGACAAGCCCTGCAGGGCCGTGGCGATTTCATTGGCGGTCTTGTTCAGCACGGTCATGTCGTCACCGAACACCTTGACCGCCACATCGCTGCGCACCCCGGAAATCAGCTCGTTGAAACGCAGTTGGATCGGCTGCGACAGTTCATAGGCGCTCCCCGGCACCAGGGCGCTGGCGCGCTGGATATCAGCAATCAATGCCTCCCGGGACTTGCCCGGGTCCGGCCATTGCGCCTTGGGCTTGAGCATCACGTAACTGTCGGAAATATTCGGCGGCATCGGGTCCGAGGCGATCTCCGCGGTGCCGGTGCGGGCAAACACCCGCTCGATCTCCGGCACCTGCGCCAGCAGGGTTTTCTCCAGACGCTGCTGCATGTCCACCGACTGCGTGAGGCTGGTGCCGGGCACCCGCAGAGCCTGTTGGGCGAAGTCGCCTTCGCTGAGGCTGGGAATGAATTCACTGCCCATGCGGCTGGCCAGCACACCGCTGCCCAGCAGGATCGCCGCGGCCGCCGCGAAGGTGGTCGCACGATGGCCCATGACCCAGTCCAGCACCGGGGCGTAGCCACGCTTGGCGCTGCGCACCAGCAGGTTTTCCTCTTCCTTGACCTTGCCGGTGACGAACAGCGCAATGGCCGCCGGGACGAAGGTCACCGAGAGGATCATCGCCCCCAGCAGGGCCATGACCACGGTGAAGGCCATGGGGTGGAACATCTTCCCGGCCACCCCGGTCAGGGCGAAGATCGGCAGGTACACCACCATGATGATCAACTGGCCGAAGATCAGCGCACGCCGGGCCTCCTTGGCCGCGGCAAAGACTTCATGCAGGCGTTCGGAGCGAGTCAACATGCGGCCGTGGTGCTGCTGGGCATGGGCCAGGCGGCGGATGGCGTTCTCCACAATCACCACCGCGCCGTCGACGATGATGCCGAAATCCAGGGCGCCGAGGCTCATCAGGTTGGCGCTGACCTTGTTGCTGAACATGCCGGTGAAGGTGAACAGCATCGACAGTGGAATCACCAGGGCGGTGATCAGCGCGGCGCGGATGTTGCCCAGGAACAGGAACAGAATCACGATCACCAGCAACGCGCCTTCGAAGAGATTCTTCTTCACCGTGGCGATGGCTTTTTCCACCAGGTTGGTGCGGTCGTACACCGTGACCGCCACCACCCCTTCGGGCAGCGAGCGGTTGATCTCTTCAAGCTTTTTCGCCACGGCCTGGGACACGCTGCGGCTGTTCTCGCCGATCAGCATGAACACCGTCCCCAACACCACTTCCCGGCCGTTCTCGGTGGCCGCGCCCGTACGCAGTTCGCGGCCGATCTGCACCTGGGCGACATTGCGCACGCGGATCGGCGTGCCGTCGCTGCTGCTGATGACGATGTTGGCGATGTCCTCGATGGACGCCAGTTGCCCCGGCGCACGGATCAGCAACTGCTCGCCGCTGCGCTCGATGTAGCCAGCGCCGACGTTGGCGTTGTTGCGCTCCAGGGCCGTCACCAGATCATTCAGGGTCAGCTTGTAGGCCGCCAGGCGCTTGGGGTCCGGAGCGATCTGGTACTCCTTGGCGAAGCCACCGATGGTGTTGATCTCCGCCACGCCCTGCACGTTGCGCAACTGCGGCTTGATGATCCAGTCCTGGATCACCCGCAAGTCGGTGGGGGTGTAGGGCGTGCCATCTTCCTTGCGCGCACCGTCCTCGGCCTCCACGGTCCAGAGGAAGATTTCCCCCAGCCCGGTGGAGATCGGCCCCATCACCGCCTCCACGCCTTCAGGCAATTGCTCACGAGCCACTTGCAGGCGCTCGTTGACCAGTTGCCGGGCGAAGAACAGGTCGGTGCCGTCCTTGAAGATCACTGTCACCTGGGACAGTCCCGAACGCGACAGCGAGCGGGTCTGCTGCAACCCTGGCAAGCCGGCCATGGCGGTCTCGATGGGAAAGGTGATGCGCTGCTCGGTTTCCAGAGGCGAAAACCCTGGCGCTGCGGAGTTGATCTGCACCTGGACGTTGGTGATGTCGGGGACCGCGTCGATCGGCAGTTTCTGGTAGCTGGCGATGCCGACCCCGGCCATCAGCAGCACCGCCAACAGGACGATGATGCGCTGCTCGATGGCGAATTGAATGAGGCGCTCAAACATGGGAAATCACTCTGTGCTGTGACCGATCAATGGCCATGGTCGGCCGAGCCTTTGCCCAGCTCGGACTTGAGGGTGAAGCTGCCACGGGTGGCGACCCGGGCACCGGCGGCCAGGCCTTCGCGGATCTCGACGAAACCGTCCTGAGTGGCCCCGGTGACCACCGGCGTGGCCTGGAAGCCCTCGGCCACCCGGACAAACACCGAAGGCCGGTCTTCCACGGTCTGGATCGCCGTCTGCGGCACGCTGACCGGCGCTTCGAAGGCCTCGGTGGCCACTTGCACCGAGACGAACAGCCCCGGGCGCCAGGCGTCATCGGGGTTGGCCAGGGTCACCCGTACGGTGGCGGTCCGGGTCTGCTCCCCCAGCAAGTTGCCGACGTAGGCCACCTGGCCCTGGACCTGGGTCCCCAGCTCACTGGAGCTGACATGCACCGCCTGACCGACCCGGACTTTGTCCAGGTCCTTGGGAAACACCCCAAAGGTGGCCCAGACCCGGGACAAGTCAGAAAGGGTGAAAGCGGCGCTGGTTTCGCTCACCACTTCGCCGACGCTGAGGTGTTTCTCCACCACCACGCCATCGAACGGCGCGCGCATTTCATAGCGATTGCCCCCCACCAACTGCGCACTGCCACTCAGGGCATTCATCTTCTGCCGGGCGTTGTCGAGGGCGATTTGCGCTTCTTGCAGGGTCTGCCGCGCCAGCAGGTAATCCTGCTCGGCGGAGATCTGGTCGACCCACAACTGGCGTTCACGCTCGAAAGTGGTACGGGCCAGTTCCACCCGCCGTCCGGCAGCCGCCAATTCACTGCGCAGGTCAGACACCTGCTGGCTGGCAATGACCGCCAGCAGTTCGCCGCGCTTGACCGCCTGACCGAGATTGAC
Organism: Pseudomonas sp. B21-059; assembly: GCF_026016285.1. NCBI lineage: Bacteria > Pseudomonadati > Pseudomonadota > Gammaproteobacteria > Pseudomonadales > Pseudomonadaceae > Pseudomonas > Pseudomonas sp. B21-059. The sequence continues at coordinate 5,699,788 of NZ_CP087201.1, forward strand.
CTGCACCGACTCCACCACGCCGGCAGCCCGCGGCACGATGTGGGAGGTGCGATCCTCGTCAAAGCGGATTTCCCCCGGCAGGCTGAGCAGGCGGTTGAGGCGCCGGGGCCCGGCCTCGGCCAGCTCGATACCGGCCGCCTGGATCTGCTCGGGACTGAGCTCCAGATGCCCTTCAGGTTCGTCTTCGCCATGCCCGGCCGGCTCTGCCACTGCAGGTGCCTGGGTGCGGGCGGGGGTAGCGAACAGGTCCGGCAGCAGCAAGGCCGCCGCTCCCAGGCCGACCACCGCTGAAATGGCCATGACAAGGCTGCGTTTTTTATCCATGGGTGCTCCTGACAATCGATGTTCGGCAGCGCGAGAAGCGCCTTACGAGGTAGGCGGAAAGAAAAGTTCGTCGAGAGCCCGGTGCCATTCATGGACGCACCAGTGCCGGGGCGGCTCATCCGGCGGCGCCAGCGGTGCACCGCTGCAATCGCTGACCAGCAGGGCGGCTAGGCACGCGAGGCCCCTCAACCAGGCTTTCACCAACGGCTGAGGTCGCCGTAGATGCGTTCGATCCGCACCCAGGCATCGGTGGTTTGCGCCACGGCGGCAAGGTACTGGCTGCGAGCGCTGATCAAGGTGCGCTGGGCATCCAGTACTTCGAGGAAGCTGAACTTGCCCATCTCGAAGCCCCGGGTGGCACTGTCCACTGCGCGCTGGGCCGCGGGCAGGATGATCTGGTTGAACGACTGCACCTCGCCCCTGGCGGTGCTCCACTGCTCCAGGGCCTGGCGGGTTTCGCTGCGCAGGCGCAGCTCGGTGGCGTTGCGCAGGTCCCGGGCCTGATCGGCGCGCCGGGCGGCAGACAGCACATTGCCCTGGTTGCGGTTGAACAGCGGCAGCGGCATCGACAGGCCCACCAGGTTCACCCGCTCGCGGGCACTGGCGTCGTACTGACTGCCAACGCTGACGTCGAGGTCGGGAATGCGCTGGGCTTTTTCCAGGCCCAGGGACGCCTCGCGCTGGACAATCTCCTGCTCCGCCAGACGCAGCTCCGCGGTCTCCTGCAACCGATTCAGCAATTGCGCCGAAGCCGGCGGAGTGACCACCGCCAGCGAGGGCTCCTGCACGGCGGCAAAGTTCGTGGTGGCAGCGCCTGTGATCCTGGCCAACTGCCGATAGGCATTGTCCTGCTCCATCTGGCCACGATTGAGTTCCAGGCGAACTTCCGCCAACTGCACCTGGGCCCGGGTGGCCTCCACCGGCGAGGCCTTGCCGGCATTGACCCGCCCCTGGGCCACCGTGACACCGCGCTCGGCCAGGGCCAGGGAACGCCCGGCCAGTTGCGTGCGCTCCTGGGCCCGCAGGGCGGCGTAGAAAGCCTCCAAGACATCGGCCCGCAGCTGGTTGCCCCGTCGCTCCAGTTCCAGGGCCGCCAGCGCCTGCCCGCGGCTGGCCAGCTCCACCCGAGCGCCGCGCTTGCCTCCCAGTTCCAGCGCCTGGCTGAGTTTGACCGAGGTGGTGCGGGTATCCCTGCGGGTGTCCTCGGCATCCACCGACAGCACCGGGTTGGGCATCAGCCCGGCCTGTTGGCGAGCGCCCTGGGCGATCTCGATCTCCCAGCGTGCGGCGGCCAGTTCGGGGTTGTTGGCAAAGGCATTGGCCAAGGCGCTATCCAGGCTCAGCGCGAGTGGCTCGGCAGCACTCGGAGACTGCGCCAGCAGCGCCAGCAGCAGCGCCGCAGAGCAGCGCCAGGCTGCCCGGGGAAGTGTTCTCGGGAAAGTCGGCATAACAGGTTCCGGCCCCTATAGAGGCAAAGTGTCTGCGAAAGTGCAGCGGAACATATCGGTGGTTATTCAACAGCGCCCTGGCCGATATGGAACTGCAACAGTTCGCCCATTGACTGGGAGAGTTTCAATATCGACTAAGGGTAACTTTCGCTGCTTATCAGCAGGGTGGCGCAAAGATTACAAATCCGTTAGCAAAGGCTCTGCATCAACGTTCTGTATTAACATTCCGCCATCCAAAGACAATGCCAGACGCACTTTGAAACGCTCCACACAAAGTTAAGTGCGTCTCAAGCTGCCTGCATGAAAGTGCACTTTTAAATTATTAATCCCGTCATTTACAGCAACTTTCTTTTACTGCCCCTTATCGCCGAGAACCTCATCAGCATGCGTATTCTGGTTATCGAAGACGAACTTAAAACTGCCGACTACCTGCATCAGGGACTGACTGAAAGTGGATATGTGGTGGATTGTGCCAATACCGGCGCGGATGGCCTGCACCTGACCCGCCAGCACGCCTACGACCTGGTGATCCTGGACGTCAACCTGCCGCAGATCGACGGCTGGGGCGTGCTGTGCCAGATCCGCCAGGACAGCAACACCCGGGTAATGATGCTCACGGCCCAGGGACGGCTGGCGGACAAGATCCGGGGGCTGGACCTGGGGGCCGATGACTACCTGGTCAAGCCGTTCGAGTTCCCCGAACTGCTGGCCCGGGTCCGCACCCTGATGCGCCGCAGCGAACAGGCAGCGGTGCCCGACGTGCTCAGGGTCGCCGACCTGGAACTGGACCAGGGCCGGCACCGGGCCTTTCGCGGTAAACAACGCATCGATCTGACCACCAAGGAATTCGCCCTGCTGCACCTGCTGATGCGTCAGAGCGGCGTAGTGCTGTCCCGGACCCAGATCATCTCCTTTGTCTGGGACATGAACTTCGATTGCGACACCAACGTGGTGGAAGTCTCGATCCGCCGCTTGCGAGCGAAGATCGACGACCCTTTCGAGCGCAAACTGATCCACACCCTGCGGGGCGTGGGCTACGTCCTCGAAGAGCGCGACTGAGCCGCACGATCGCCTCGCCGGCCAGACCACCTTTTTGCTCATGCATCTGCTGATGCCCCGCCGGCTCCACCTGCTCGATCTCGATCCCGTCCGGCACGCCTTGCAGGAGCAGGTACATGCTCTCCCTGGCAACAGCTCTGTAGAATGCCTGCTCCATTCTCAGCGCAAGGGACCGACATGCCTCATCAGCCTTGGATCTTTGGCCTTGTCATCGCCGTACTCGCCAGTACCGCTGGCTGGGCGCCTGCCCAGGCCGCAGCACTGGACTGCGAGCACATCAGCGTCAGCGAACAGATCGATCGCTGCGCCCGGCAGGACAAGGATCGCGCCGACGCTGCGCTCAACCAGAGCTATCAGGCACTGCTGGTGCGGGTCCACAACCTGTATCCCAGCAGCCTGCTGCAAGAGCAGGAATACCTCGGCAAATTGAAGAATGCCCAGCGTGCCTGGATCAAATACCGCGACAGCAGCTGCGTGCTGGAGGCCTTCGAAGTGGAACCGGGCAAGCCGGCCCACGTCACCCTGATCAACCGCTGCGTGACCCGCCTGAGCAACGAGCGCACCCGCTACCTGGACCAACTGCTACCCAAATAATCACACCCGCTGAAGAAAATTCGCGAAGCTGATCAGTAGCCCCCATCAGGTTGCGCCGATGCGTGCCGAGCCTCGCCCACGCGCCCACCAAAGTAGCCGGCACTGGCCACCCCCACCGCCCCCATCACCGCGCAATAGATCACGCAGATCCATGGGCTCCAGGGCATCAGGGCAATCAGCAACAACGGCGTGGTGCTGGCCCAGAGGGCATAGGCGATGTTGTAGGTGAAGGAAATGCCCGAGACGCGAATCCGCGGTGGAAACAGGCTGACCATCACCGATGGCACCGCCCCCACCACCCCGCAGCCCAGGCCGGCGATGGCGTAGGCCAGGCCGATCCACTCACCGCCGCTGATCAGGCAGCCATAGAGCACGGCGATGCCCAGGGGCAGCAGCAGGCTGTAGAGCATCACCGTGCGCCAGGCGCCGAGGCGGTCGACGATCAGCCCGGCCAGGATGCAGCCGATGTTGAGGAAAACGATGCCCAGGCTACTCAGAGCAAAGGTATGGCTGGCGCTCATGCCGAAGCTCTTCTGCATCATGGTCGGGGTGATGACCACGAACACCACCACCGCCGAGGTCAGCACGCAGGTGAGGATCAGCGCCGGCAGGATCGCCAGCCGGTGCTCGCGCAGCACGGTGCGCAGGGGTAATTCGCCGGCGCTGTCGCGTTGGTTCTGCAGGGCCACGAACACCGGGGTTTCACTCAGCCAACGGCGCAGCCAAACGCCGATCACCCCAAACACCCCGCCCAGCAGGAAAGGGTAGCGCCAGGCATGGTCGAGAATTTCCTCGGGGCTGAAGACCCGCGCCAGCAGGGTCGCGGTCAGCGCGCCCAACAGGTAGCCGAAGGTCAGCCCGGCCTGGAGAAAACCCAAGGCATAGCCGCGATGGGCCCGTGGCGCGTGCTCGGCGACAAATACCCAGGCACTGGGCACTTCGCCCCCCACGGCGGCACCTTGCAGCACGCGCAGCGCCAACAGCAGCAAGGGCGCGAAGTAACCGATCTGGGCATAGGTGGGCATGATGCCGATCAGCAGGCAAGGCAGCGCCATCATCAGGATGCTCAGGCTGAAGACCTTCTTGCGCCCCAGCCGGTCGGCGAAGTGGGCCATGAGAATGCCCCCCAGGGGCCGGGCCAGGTAGCCGGTGACGAAGATCCCGAAGCTTTGCAGCAGGCGCAGCCATTCGGGCATTTCCGGAGGGAAGAACAGCTGGCTCAGGGTCAGGGCGAAAAATACGAAGATGATGAAATCGTAGATTTCCAGGGCGCCGCCCAGGGCGGCCAGGCCCAGGGTCTTGTAGTCGGCGCGGGAAAAGCGCGCCGGCGACGACTCAGTGGAAGGGGTCATAAAAGCAACTCGGAGGGTGGCAATCAGCAAGGCTGCACATGGTCTATGCAATCGTCCCGAGGAACAACCATCAGTCGTTGGCGACCCGGGCTATAGACGAGCCCTTGGCCATGGCGATGGCGGCCTGGATCGCGGCGCGGGCCTGGGGGCTGTTTTTCCAGCAGCTGGAGCCCACCAGGGCTGAAGCCTGGGTAACGATATCCAGGGCATCGGCGGCGGCCAGCTGGCTCAGGGAAATGATCCCCAGTTGCTCCAGGCGACCCACCACTGTGGGCCCGACACCCTTGACCTTGAGCAGTGCGGCGCGTTCTTCGGGGGAAAATGACATCGGCTTTGAGTCCTTTGCAGTCCGTGGCAATTGCCGCATTCTTGCACAGTTCTCGGCCGCCTCAGCCTGGGGCGGCCGTCTTCCTTATAAACATAAGAAATCCGAGGTACTGACGTGGCCGCTGATATTCAAGATAGCCGCTCCGCCCGCTTTGCCCTGCGCTGTTCGAACTGGGCTGAACGCTGGTTTCCCGATTCCTGGGTGTTCGCCGCACTGGCGGTGATCATCGTCACCCTGGCCACCCTGGCCATGGGCGCCAAGCCCACCGATGCCGCCATGGCCTTCGGTGACGGTTTCTGGAGCCTGATTCCCTTCACCATGCAAATGGCCTTCGTGGTCATCGGCGGTTACGTGGTGGCCAGTTCGCCGCCAGCGGTGAAGCTGATCGACAAGCTGGCGCGCATCCCCAAGAACGGCCGCTCGGCGGTGGCCTGGGTGGCGCTGATTTCCATGGTCGCCTCTTTGCTCAACTGGGGCCTGTCCCTGGTGTTCGGCGGCCTGCTGGTACGGGCCCTGGCCCGACGCACCGAACTGCGCATGGATTACCGCGCCGCCGGGGCGGCCGCCTACCTGGGCCTGGGCGCTGTCTGGGCCCTGGGGCTGTCGTCCTCGGCCGCGCAGTTGCAGGCCAACCCCGGCAGCCTGCCGCCGTCGATCCTGGCCATCACCGGGGTGATTCCTTTCACCCAGACCATCTTTCTCTGGCAGTCGGGGGTGTTGCTGCTGGCCCTGATCGTCGTCTCGCTGATCGTCGCCTACGCCACCGCCCCGGGGCCCAACAGTGCCCGGGATGCCCAGGCCTGCGGGGTCGACCCGAGCTTCAGCATGCCCAAGCCGCAACCGCGGACCCGCCCCGGCGAGTGGCTGGAGTACAGCCCGTTGCTGACCATTCTCCTGGCGCTGCTGGCCGCCGGCTGGCTGTATCACGAGTTCGCCACCAAACCGGCGATCACCGCAATCTCCGGGCTCAACACCTACAACTTCCTGTTCCTGATGGCCGGCGCCCTGCTGCACTGGCGCCCACGCAGCTTCCTCGATGCCGTGGCCCGGGCGGTGCCCACCACCACCGGGGTGCTGATCCAGTTCCCGCTTTACGGTTCCATCGCCGCGCTGATGACGGTGGTCAAGGGCGTGGACGGCCAGACCCTGGCCCACCACATCTCGACCTTCTTCGTGCAGATCGCTTCCCACGACACCTATGCCCTGCTGATGGGCCTGTACTCGGCGGTACTGGGCTTCTTCATTCCGTCGGGCGGCGGCAAGTGGATCATCGAAGCGCCTTATGTGATGCAGGTGGCCAATGACCTGCAATACCACCTGGGTTGGGCCGTGCAGATCTACAACGCCGCCGAGGCCTTGCCGAACCTGATCAACCCCTTCTACATGCTGCCGCTGCTGGGAGTACTGGGCTTGAAGGCCCGGGACCTGATCGGTTTCTCCTTCGTCCAGTTGCTGGTGCACACCCCTCTGGTGCTGGTCCTGCTCTGGGCCCTGGGCACCACCTTGGCCTACTTGCCGCCCGTGATCCCCTGAAGGCTTGCCGAGCCCGCTCCGCCAAGTCGGAGCGGGCCTGTGGATAAGTCTTTTTCGACGCTGATTTCAGACTTTTCAGAGGCCATCGCAGTGGACTCCTGAAGCATTCCTGTAGTCTTTGCGTCATATTCGGTTGTTACCGTGCCACCGAAATAGTTTGTAACGAATTTCCAGATCGACGTGCAAGGAGCCGACATGAGCGACGATACCGACCAGCGCGACACCCCCGAAACCAACGCCGACCAACCCACCGACACCAGCCGCCGCCGCTTCCTTGGCGGCGTTGCCGTTCTTGGGGTCGGCGCCACCCTGAGCGCCTGCAGCAAGCCCGGCGAACCCGCTGGCAAACCGGATGCACGTCCGCTCTCCCCCACTGAGCTGGACAAGGCGCTGCGCGATCAGGTGAAGAACGTGGTGGTGCTGTTCGCCGAGAACCGCAGCTTCAACAACCTGTTCGCCAACTTCCCCGGCGTGGAAAAACCGCTGTCGGCCCTCAAGCCCGAAGCGTTCCAGCAACGGGACCGCGATGGCAGCCTGCTGTCGAAACTGCCGCCCATCTGGGGCGGCATCCTGCAAGTGGGGCCACAGACCCTGGACGGCATCACCTACCCAGTGGAAACCCAGTTCCAGGAAAACCTGCCCAATGCGCCATTTGCCCTCAAAGGCCCCAGCGGCGAGGACCTGCCCCTGGGCCTGGTGACCCGCGACCTGTGGCACGTGTTCTACCAGAACCAGATGCAGATCAACGGCGGCAAGAACGATGGCTTCGTGGCCTGGGCCGACTCCGGTGCCCTGACCATGGGTCACTACGCCCAGACCCGTTACTCCCTGCGCCTGTGGGATGTGGCGCGAGAGTTCGTGCTTTGTGACAACTTCTTCCAGGGCGCCTTTGGCGGCTCCTTCCTCAACCACCAGTACCTGATCAGCGCCAAGGTGCCGTTCTACCCCGACGCGGCCAACTCGGTGGCCAAGTCGCAGATCGCCACCTTGCAGGGCGACGACCCCAAGGGCACGCGCCTCAAGCCCCTGGACAAGTCCCCGGCCAGTGCCATGGACGGTGCGCCGCAGTTCGGCCCCAGCGCCCTGACCCCGGACGGTTACGCGGTCAATACCATGGCCCCGCCCTACTGGCCGACCTGGATTCGCGACCCGGAGCGCCCGGACTACGCCAAGCCCGATCTGCCCAGCGTGCTGGTGCCCCAGACCCACGAACACATCGGCGACAAGCTGTCGAAGAAGAACGTCGACTGGGCCTGGTACGGCGGTGCCTGGCAGGCCACTCTGGAGCAGTTCAAGGATTCCGGCGGGATTCCCAAGATCCCCAACTTCCAGTACCACCACCAGCCGTTCAACTACTTTGTGCGCCAGGGCCCGGAGAATCCGGCCGAGCGTGCCAAGCGCCTGCGCGACGGCGGCCTGGGAGACGAGTCGAGCACCAACAAGTTCTTCGCCGACGCCGAGGCCGGCAAGCTACCGGCGGTGACCTTCTACAAACCCCAGGGCAACCTCAACCTGCACGCCGGCTATGCCGACGTAGCCGCCGGCGACCGGCATATCGACCGGGCCCTGAAAGTGCTGCGGGAAAGCCCGCAATGGAAAAACATGGTGGTGATCGTCACCGTCGACGAAAACGGCGGCTGGTGGGACCACGTGGCGCCGCCCCAGGGCGATCGCTGGGGCCCGGGCACGCGGATTCCAGCGCTGGTGGTGTCGCCGTTCGCCCGCAAAGGCACGGTGGATCACACGGTGTATGACACGGCCTCGATCCTGCGGCTGATCACCCGGGTGTTCCAGCTGGAAACCCTGGACGGCATCAAGGAACGTGATGAGGCCATGATTGCCCGGGGCCAGAAACCCATGGGCGATCTGACCAACGCCCTGCACTTCAGCGTCTGACCCCGGCGGGGCCCGCAACAGGCCCGCCAGCCACCGCAGAACCGAAGCTCAAGATCCGCTTCGGCTCTGCGGCATCGGCACCAATAATAGCCATGTGACATCACACACTTTACCCATCCACCCGACGGGTAATATCCTGCGCGCCACTTATTTGTTTCATCAGTTTTCCGATTGGAAAGGGAGTTCGTCGTCATGATCGTAGGCATCGACCTGGGGACCACCAACAGCCTGGTGGCGGTCTGGCGCGACACCGCCAGTGAGCTGGTGCCCAACGCCCTGGGCCAGCTCCTGACCCCCAGCGTGGTGGGCCTGGACGATGAGGGCCGGGTGCTGGTGGGCCAGGCCGCCCGGGAACGCCTGCACACCCATCCGCAACTGACCACCGCACTGTTCAAGCGCTACATGGGCAGCGCCACCGAAGTGCGTCTGGGGGATCGTCTGTTTCGCCCGGAAGAACTCTCGGCCCTGGTGCTCAAGAGCCTCAAGGAGGATGTCGAGCGCACCTACGGCGAGCCGGTGGAAGAGGCGGTGATCAGCGTGCCGGCCTACTTCAGCGACGCCCAGCGCAAGGCCACGCGGATCGCCGGCGAGCTGGCCGGGCTCAAGGTGGAAAAGCTGATCAACGAACCCACTGCCGCGGCCCTGGCCTACGGCCTGCACCAGCGCGACAAGGAAACCTCGTTCCTGGTCTTCGACCTCGGTGGCGGCACCTTCGACGTGTCGATCCTGGAGCTGTTCGACGGGGTCATGGAAGTCCGCGCCAGCGCCGGTGACAACTTCCTCGGCGGCGAAGATTTCGACAGCCTGCTGCTGGAGCACTTCATCGAACAGCAAGGCCAGGCGGCGGACTTTCCCGAGCGCCAGAGCGTGCTCCAGGCCCTGCGCCGGGAAGCCGAACGGGTACGCCGTGCCCTGGGCCAGGAACCCAGCGCCGAGTTCAGCCTGCGCGTCGATGGCCGGCAATGGACCCAGACCATCACCCAGGCGCAGTTGGCCAACCTCTACACGCCCCTGCTGGAACGCCTGCGGGCCCCCATCGAGCGGGCCCTGCGCGATGCGCGAATCCGCGTCAGCGACCTGGATGAAATCCTCCTGGTGGGCGGCGCCACCCGCATGCCCCTGGTACGCAAGCTGGCGGCCGGATTGTTCGGGCGTTTTCCGTCCATCAGCCTCGACCCCGACGAAGTGGTGGCCCAAGGCGCGGCGGTCCAGGCCGCCCTCAAGGCACGCTCCGCGGCCCTGGAAGAAGTGGTCCTGACCGACGTCTGCTCCTACACCCTGGGCATCGAAACCTCCCAGCAGTACGGCAACCAGATCGAGGGCGGGCATTACCTGCCGATCATCGAGCGCAACAGCGTGGTGCCGGTGAGCCGGGTCAAGACCGTGCAAACCTTGCACGACAACCAGGAGCAGGTGCTGCTGAAGATTTTCCAGGGCGAGAGCCGCCTGGTGCGCGACAACGTCGCCCTGGGCCAACTGGAAATGCAGGTGCCCAAGCGCCCGGCCGGTGAAGTCTCGCTGGACGTGCGCTTCACCTACGACATCAACGGCCTGCTGGAAGCCCAGGTGAGCATTCCCCTGACCGGTGAGAGCCGTTCCCTGGTGATCGAGAACAACCCCGGCGTGCTCACCCCGGAAGAAATCCAGGAGCGGCTCAAGGCCCTGGAGCAACTGAAGGTTCATCCCCGCGACCAGCAGGTCAACACCCTGCTCAGCGCCCGCCTGGAACGTCTGTATCAGGAAAGCCTTGGGGAATTGCGCGAACAGATCGGCTATTGGGCCGGGCAATTCCAGCAAGTGCTGGACACCCAGGACGAGCGCAAGATCCGCGAAGTGCGCAACCAACTCAGTGAACAGTTGCAGAGACTGGAAAACGGCCACTGGCACTGAGGAGCGGCGACATGGACTGTTGGACCCTGCTGGAGCTGCCGGACGATGCCGATGAGCGCAGCATCAAGCGCAGCTACGCCAAACGCCTGAAAACCACCCGTCCCGATGAGGATGCCGAAGGCTTCCAGCGTCTGCGCGAGGCCTACGAGCGGGCGCTGCAACTGGCTCGCTGGCGGGAAGAGGAAACCGACGACTGTTCCCCCGAGCCCATCGCCTCTGCTCTGCCTGCGGACAACCTGCAGGCCTGGTCGGGCCTGGTAGAGATGAGCCCGAGCCTGGCCCCCATGCCAACAGCCGCTGTCACGCCAACACCGGCACAGAGCCTACTCAAGGGCCTGACCCTGGAGAACCTGCCGCAACGCTGGCCAGAGGCCCAGGCCCAACAATGTGCCCAGGACTTCCAGAACCTGCTGCTGGAGCACTGCTGCAACCACCCCGAACAGCGCGCGCCCCTGGTTGAGTGGGCGGTTCAACATCTGGAATGGCTGACGCCCTGGCAAAGCCTGTCGATGGGCGACGCGCAACAACGCTCGCTGGTGGGAGCCCTGCTGGGCTATTACCGCCAGACCCTAAAAGACCAGTTGCAAGCCAACCAGGAACGGGCGTTCCTCGCGCAACTGACGCACTACAGCGAACAGCTCTGGCTGCAGATTTTCGATCACCGTCTGCAATGGCAAAGCACGGTACTGATGCTGCTCAACGAGCAACAGTGGAGCGTTCCCCTGTTCGAACGGGTCTGCCAAGTGTTCGGCTGGGATGAACAACGCGGCGCGATCCCGGAACCGGCCTGGGTCTGGCAACACCTGGTCCAGCGCTGTCAGCAGGAAACCTTCTATCAGGACTTGCAAAACAAGCTGCAACAGGAACACAGCTGGGCCCCTGAGGTACTGGCGGCGCAACTGCTCGCCAAGCCACTGTCCCCGCGCCAGCAGCGCAACCTCACCCGCGGCTTTACCCAGAATGAATGGCAAGCCTGCCAGGAGCTGGCACAGACCCTGACCTGGCGCTTCCCGCAACTGATCGAGCGCCTGCCCCAGCGTGACGTGTTCTATTGGCAGAAATTCATGCCGCAACCCTCCACCACCGGGGAAACATGGGTCCGGGCCTGGGCCGGCATCGGGCTAGCGTTCACCCTCTTTTTCATTCAGGAACGCCAGGACCCGCCGTTGCTGGCGGCCATCATGGCGGCCTTGTGCGGCTGGCTGGCGGCGGTGCTCGGCCTGTTGGCACTGAGTGCCTGGAACGCCCTGGCGTTGCGCCTGCTGGATCTGGACCTGTGGCTCAGTGAACGCCTGATACCCAAACAACTGCACAGGCCTCCCTATCGAAGGCTGCTGCGCCACGGCGTGCCCTTCCTGGCCTTGCTGGCGCTGTTCGCCTGCCTGCTCGGCGTGCTGGGGATGCTGACCTATCTGGGCTTCAGCCTGATTGGCGCCCTGCACCACAAGCGCATCGGCCACATGAGCGAAGCCTTCAGACTCAAGCATCCCTGGCTGAGCGTCTTGCACTGGTCGAACTTCAGCCCCTGGCAACCCGTCTTCTTGTTGCTGATGGTGGTTGTCATCCGGGCGTGCCAAGTGTTCTACCCGGCCTTCCCGCTGACCCGGTTGATCCCGGGCTGAAGCCTGCACATGGGGGACAGATTTTTTCTCCGCTGTCTTTCTCTATCCACGGCGGTGTTCCAGTATGAGCAGCCCCCGTGGAGGGGTTCACGCTGAAAAGGATCTGAGCATGTTCAAATTCGCAGGAATCTCCCTGGCCCTGGCGGCCGCAGCCCTGAGCACGAGCGTCATGGCCGATGTTGAGGTCGATCTGGGCAGTCCGCAACGTGTCACCCAACTCTTCGCCTACCCCAACAACTGCAACGTGATCTGCTATCGCAACTGGACCCTGGAGCAGACGGTGGAGCACTACCTGACCCAGAGCGTGCAGCGCGATGGCTACAGCGCGGCCAAGGTCAGCGTGAAAACCGCCAACGACAAGGTTGTCGCCTCCATCAGCGGCGTGCCCGAGGGCTACGACAAGCCGTTGAGCGCCCTGCTCGATGCCGGCGACCTGGCCTATAAAGGCGCCAGCCAGCTCAATGCCGATGGCAAATGGGCCTACAGCTGGTACCTGTTCCTGCCTCTGGGCATGGCCCTGGAAAACCGCAAGAGCGTCGAGCTGCTGCACTTCCCGCCGGACTATTCATTGACCCAGGCCCAGGACTATCTGGAGTCGGCCACCACCGACCGCTGGGCCACCCTGCTCACCGTCAACGGCATTGCCGCAGAGCAAACGCCGGCGTACCAGACCATTGTCGATATCGCACCGATCGCCGCGCCATCGAGTGCCGGCAAGGACCTGGAAGGGGTCTACAGCTACTTCAACAACTACCAGACCACCATGGTCAAGCAGGTCAGCCAGAACGCCAGCGGCGCGGCCCTGCCGATGGTGGCTTTCGGTGCGCCCGTGCGTAACTGGCTCAAGCAGCAATATGGGGTCACGGTGAATGTGCTGGGCCTGGCGCAGATCAGCCCCAGCGAAGGCGTGAAGGTGCCGGTACTGGGCTCCAACCACCCGAGCTACATCTGGTACGCGGCGGACCCGGACAACTATGACAACGACGAGGCCAAGGCCGACGCCGCAGGGCTGAAAGTCATGGGACAGGATTTGAGTGCGGCCTGCTGGCAGGCCGGTATGGGCAGCAAGCCGGGGACGGACCCGAGCACCCTGCTCAGCAGTTGCACCCAGACCTGGCAGGTGACACAAAAAGAGCAGACCTGCGAGTTGTTCTACACCTCGGTACGCAAGCTGACCGAGCAACAGGCCGCGGCCAAGTGCAGCAGCGCACCGGTCACGACCCAGCTCAAGCAGCTCAAGGCACCGGCACCGGCGCCAAGCACCGAGGTGCCGCACCTCTGAAGTCCGCCGCTGGCCGCTGCGCCTTCACGCAGCGGCCAGCCCGCATTCAGACGGCGCCGAGGGGACGCAGGCGATATTGCGGTGGCAGTTGTTCGAAACCGCTGATGGTCGTGTCCAGGCTCTTCCAGCGACCGTCCTTGATCCCGTAGATGCAACCGTGGATCGACAGGCTCTGCCCGCGATGCCAAGCGTTCTGCACGATGCTGGTATGGCCGACGTTGGCCACTTGCTGGATCACGTTCAGTTCGCACAGGCGGTCGACTTGTTCTTCTTCCGTGGCCAGTTGTGCCAGCGCCTCGCGGTGCTCGTAGTACAGGTCACGAATCGAACGCAGCCAGCCATCGATCAGGCCAAACTGGCGATCCTGCATCGAGGCGCGCACGCCGCCGCAACCATAGTGGCCGGTGACCAGGATGTGTTTGACCTTGAGTACATCCACCGCGTACTGGATCACCGACAGGCAATTGAGGTCGGTGTGCAGCACGACGTTGGCCACGTTACGGTGCACAAACAGGTCGCCCGGCAACATGCCGACGATCTCGTTGGCTGGCACCCGGGCGTCCGAGCAGCCGATCCACAGGTACTCCGGAGTCTGCTGGCGGGCCAGCTTGGAGAAGAATTCCGGATCTTCCTGCTTGATCGCTTCGGCCCAACGCGCGTTGTTATCAATCAGATCTTGTAGTTCGTTCATGCTGTGAAGCCTCAAGAATGATGCGCAGCTTTGACAGACGAGTGTCTGTCGAGGTCACGCCAATAACGGCAGATACCGGTTATCCCTGCCGGGGAATCTTCACCGGGGCTGTGGGTCCACCCTGCAAGCCCCTAAAAGTATGAGCAATCGCCATGACCGAATCACGACGCCCCTTCAACGCGCCCCAGCCCGAGCCGATCGACGATGATCAGGATCGCATGGGGTCCATGGAAGAACTGCATTTCGATGACGACGAACCCGGCGCCCTAAGCAGCACCGGCCTCACCAGCGACGGTTCCAGCGACGACGACCTGAGCCCGGAAACCCTGATCCGCGAGGATGGGGCCCGTTCTGCCCGGGAAATCGGCGCCGATAAACCGGCGGACTGGGATCTGAGTATTGTCGATGCCACGGACATTGGGGGTGGCAGTGGTCTGGATGAAGCCGAACTGGCGCGCCGCGACCCGCTGGACGGCAAACCCTGAGCTCGGCGCCACATTTAATGACGCCCTCTCCCGCAGGAGCCGGCTTGCCGGCGAAGAGGCCCTCAAGCCATACATCGCCGCGAATGGCGCCTTCGCTGGCAAGCCAGCTCCTACAGCAGGCAGCGTGCGATTAAAGGCTCAGTCGACCAGGGTACAGGCCATCACCAGGGCGTCTTCGCGGCCACCTACTGCCGGGTAATAGTCGCGGCGGCGCCCGACTTCATTGAAGCCATAACGCTCGTAAAGCCGATAAGCGGTCTGGTTGCTGGAACGCACTTCGAGGAAACATTCGCGCGCGTCCTTTTGGTAGGCGCGCTTCATCAGCTCTTCCAGCAGCCGCAGGCCCAGGCCGCGGCCCTGGCTTTCCGGCTTGACGGTGATATTCAGCAGATGCGCCTCGTCAATGATCACCTGGATCACCCCGTGGCCCACCTGCTGGCTGCCTTCGAACATCAGCCAGACTTCGTAGGACTTGAAGGCATCCATGAAAATGCCCCGGGTCCAGGGGTGACTGAACGCGGCATATTCGATTTTCAGGATGGCATCCAGGTCCGCCTCGGTGGCCAGGCGGAAGGTCAACGCGTCACTCATTGGTCATTGTGCTCATCAGTGCTTTTCCAGCGCGTCATCAATCGACGCATGGCTTGCCAGACATCAGCCTTACGCTGTGGCTCTTCCATTAATAGTTCCAGGCCGGGCAAGGCCCAGGCCGAACCCAGGCCTTCGACCTGCAGTTCACGGTTGTAGGATTCAGCGTTGGCTTCCCCGGCGAAACGTACGGCCGGCAGACCGATCAGCCACAGGCAGACGCAGGGCTCTTCTTCGATTCGCACGCCGACAAAGGCCTGGACGAAGTCCCGGGCGGCTTCCGGCCCTTGGTCGAGGTTGCCCCGGGTCAGCATCGGCCAGCGCACCGGCTCGGCGAGGATCTGCGGGCTGTCCGGCAGGCCGGCGGCGCGCAGCATGTCCTTGAGCAGCAAGTAGGCCGGGTCGCGGCTCTGGAAGGCTTCGCCTGTGGGTAACTCCACCAGCAGCAGGCAACGGCCGGCCCGCAACAGCTGCAGGGCGAAGCGCGGCGGAGGAACCACCGGCGCCTTGACCACCGGAGCCGGGGCTTCTTCGCCCTCGGCCACTGGCTTGCTGGCTGACTTTGCAGGCGTGGTGGAAGGACGCGGCACCTCGATCTTCGGCCGCTCGACGGTCCTTGCAGCCGCCGCCGGGGCCTTGGCCTCGACCACAGGGGCAGGCGGCGCCTGCACCTCGGGTTCCGGCAAGGCCAGCAATTCAGGACGCGAAGGGGCGGCAAAGGGCAATTCGCTGCGCGGCAGCCAACTGACCACCTGCATGGCGGACAGATAAGCGCGACGACGGGACTCGATAAGCAAAGGTCGGCCACTTGTGGATAACTGAGGTGGGGGATTCTACCGTCCTTCGTCAAAGATCGCCTGCTGTTGATTGCGCGCAAAAGCGACAGTCCGTCTCATACCTGGACCTGGGGGTGAATCGTCGGCCCCCTGATGCAGTACAATCGCCGCTTTTCATTGCCAACCAGCCGGCCATTCCGATGATCGAACCCAAGCGCGTCTTGCGCGCCCTCGCCGAACACTGGGCACTTCTGGAGCCGCTGTGCGAGCACTTCGACCAAGGCACCCTGAGTCTTGCCGAACTGCGTTCACAGCTGTCTGCCCAACAACTGGACAGTACGCCCCAGGACATCACCCACCTGCTGGACGTATGGATACGCCTGGACATCCTGGTCCCGGTGGCGAAAAGCCCGAACCGTTTCGAGCTCAATGCGCAGATCCACGACTTCCTCGCCTACCTGCGCCGTGAACACCGCCTGGGCCTGTGCCTGGAGATCGAAGCCTACCTGCGTCACCTGGAGCGCCTGGCCGGTTACATCCAGGACGCCTTCGACGTACGCGACGGCAACGACCTGGCGCGCCAGTTGCGGCTGCTGGACATGCGCGTGCGCGATGTCCTGAAGAAACTCGCCAACGACGAACAGGCCCTGGTGGCCGTGGCAGAGCGGGCCAAGACCAGCGACCGGCAGATTCCCCTGCGCCAGCGCTACGCCGAGGTGCTGGCCACCTGGGACGAATACGTCGAGCCAATGATTCAGTTGGTGAACGCCGACGGCGCCTTCGAACAGGGCGTGCGCAAGGTGGAGAACGTCCTGCTGCGCCTGCTCACCGAGCAACAGCGCCTGGGCCATCTGGTGGACGACGACATGCTGTTGCGCACCCACGCGCGCATCCTGGAAATGCAGACCAGCGCCCAGTTGACCCTGCGTCACGCCCGGGAGCTGCTGCTGCCGTTGCGTGAGGAAGCCCGCCGCCACAACGCCGTGACCCGCGGCGCCGCCCTGGCCCTGGCGGCCATCCGCCGCAAGGGCATCGACGCGGTGCCCCAGGCGGCGATGCCGATGTTCACCCGTCCGCAGAGCACCTTCCTCGGCAGCTCCGGCCAGGTGGAAGCCTATGTCTACGCCCTGGCCCGCTTCGAGCCCAAGCCGGCGCGTTTCCCCAAGGCCCACAAGACCCACAAGGGCCTGGCTCCCAAGGCGCCGCGCACGGTTCGGGAAATGCTCGAGCGCTGCGAAGACGCCCTGCCGATGCCAGACCTGATGAGCTGGCTGCTGGACCAGGAACCGGATGGCGCCACCGACGAATTGCTGTACTGGTTCTCCCGCCTGTCACGGGAAAAACGTTTCAAGCGCGAGCGACTAGAACGCCGCGACTACCACACCCAGGAGCACCAGGTCAGCCTGCGCTCCTTCGCCCTGCTCTCGGCCCGCGATGACACCGCCGAGCATTCTGCGAGCAACGCCCATGCATCTTGATCTTTCCGAACTGTCCCAGCTGGCGCCGATCTTCCGCGAGCTGTTCAAGGGTTACCACGTCAGCCGCCGCGACCCGGAGCTGTACGCGCAATTGTCGAACTTCCAGGACCAGTACCGCACGCTGTTCAAGGCCCTGGGCTTCGAACTGGTGTGCGACACCCGCGGCTTCTACTACTTTGTCCCCGACAACGCCGCCGCCCAGGTGAACAAGACCGCCCAGCGCCTGGCGCTGTTCACTTTCATCCTGGTGGAGCATCTGGCCGACCAGGGCCGCGACCCGATTGCCGTGCTCGATGGCGGTAGCCTCGGCCGTGACGAACTGCCGTCCTTGCTGGAGAAATACCGCGACCTGTTCATCCAGGCCGAAGTACAGACCCAGGAAGAGCTGGAAGAGAAAATCATGCGCCGCATGACCCAGCTGGGTTTTGCCGCGGAGGAACCGGGGATCTACCGCTTCCTGCCGCCAATGCACCGCTTCCTCGACGTTTGCCTGTCGGTGCAGCAGGACCGCGACCTGGCCGCCAGCCTGCACAGCGTGCTGCCGTTGCCGACCCCGGTGCTGGTGGACAACGACAGCGACGAGAAACTGCTGCAGACCGATGACCCGCTGGACCTGAGCGAATTCGACGAGTCCGAAGAAAGTGAAGAAGACGCGCTGGCCCGGGCCATCGCCGAAGAACAGGAGCTCGACGCATGAGCAAGGAACGCTACGGCATCCGCCGCTTTGCCCTACTGAACACCGCCGGCTACAGCTTGGGCCTGTTCCCCCTGGAAGAGCCGCTGTCGGTCTACGGGGCCAACAACCTGGGCAAGTCGGCGTCGATCAACGCCCTGCAATTCCCGATCCTGGCACGCATGTCGGACATGAGCTTCGGCAAGTACAGCCTGGAACAATCCCGGCGCTTCTACTTCGCCTCCGACACCAGTTACATCCTGGTGGAAGTCTCACTGCCCCACGGCCCTCATGTGATTGGCGTGGTCGGGCGCGGCCCGGGCGGCGGTTTCGGCCACCAGTTCTTCGCCTACGCCGGCCAGCTGGACCTGGCGCATTACCAGAAGGACGACACCTGCCTGCGGCAGAAAGAGTTGTTCACCAACCTGGAACGCCAGGGCCTGAAGGCCTACGAACTCAAGCCAGATGAACTGCGGCGCCTGCTGGTGGGCGGCCATACGTCGATCCCCCTGGACCTGACCCTGATCCCGCTGCGCTCGACCAGCGAGCAGAGCCTGAAGACCTTCCGCGCGCTGTTCATCAACCTGCTGCACATGCGCGAGATCACCGCAGCCAAGCTCAAGCAGCTGTTCCTCGATGCCTTCGAGCACAGCCTGCGCTCCGGCAGCGTCGACTACATCGCCGCCTGCGACGAAGCCTTCCGCGATGTGCGGCGCATGGAGCAGGACTACAACTCCCTGGTGGCCGCGGGCCCTCTGGTGGAAGCCCTGGCCAACGGCGTGAAGCAGCGGGACATTCTGCGGGGCAAGCTGCATCGCCTGTCGCCTCTGCTGGATTCGCTGCTGGGCACTTGGTCGGACTACGCCGGCGCGCGCAAGGAAGAGCTGACCATCCAGGCCGAGCACTACCGTAATGAGCAGGACGCGCTGCAAAACGACCAACGCAGCAGCACCCAGGAAATGATGCGCCTGGAACGGGAAATCACCGGCACCCAGCGTTGGCTCGGCGAGCTGTCGGTGCTCAAGCACCGCTTCGCCCTGGTGGATGACGTCAAGGTCCTGGAACAGCAACTGCTGGCAGCCAAGGATGCCCACGATGAACTGGCCGGCGCCCTGGCCCAGTCCCGGCAGTTCTCCGCTGAAGATTTGGAAGAACGCCTGCGGGATCTGGAAAAGCGCCTGAAGTCGGTCAAGCAGCAACTCGATCACGCTGACAACAACAGCTATGCACGCCTGCGCGAGGAGTTCTCCCAGCAGGACGTGGAGCGCCTGATGCGCCTGTTCAACAGCGCGCTGTTCAGCCTGCCCCTGGGCGAGCACGGCATCGCCCTGGACGACAACGGCGAGTGGGTGAAGTCGGTGGAGCTGATCCTCGATGGCTTCAAGGGCGAGCGTTTCGAAGTGCCGGGGTTGACCATCGACATCTCCCACATCGAGCCGCCAGCCCTGCAGGCCCTGGCCGACCGCGCCGCCCTGCGGGATCAGAAAGAGCGCCTGGAAAAAGAACTCAAGCAGCTCAAGACCCAGGCCGCCGTGGCTGCCGACCGCGCCGCGAGCAAGACCCAGACCGAAGCCCTGTACCAGCAGGTGCTGGATGCGCAGAAGGCCCTGGAAGACTTCCGCCGTGCCCAGACCCTGAGCGCCGAGGAAGGCGAGAAGCTGGAACAGCTGGCGCAGATGGAAGCGGCCCAGGACGAACTCAAGCGTTCCAGCGATGCCTTCACCGAACGCGTCCAGCAACTGTCGGCCAAGTTGCAACTGGTGGGCCGGCAGATCGCCGACATGGAAGCCAAGCAGCGCACTCTGGATGACGCCCTGCGTCGCCGTCAGCTGCTGCCGGCAGACCTGCCGTTCGGCACGCCGTTCATGGACCCGGTGGACGACTCCATGGACAACCTGCTGCCACTGCTCAATGACTACCAGGACAGCTGGCAGGGTCTGCAACGGGTCGACGGGCAGATCGAGGCGCTGTATGCCCAAGTGCGCCTCAAGGGCGTGGCCAAGTTCGACAGCGAAGATGACGTCGAGCGCCGCCTGCAGTTGCTGATCAACGCCTATGCGCACCGTACCGACGAAGCCTTGACCCTTGGCAAGGCACGCCGCGCCGCGGTGACCGATATCGCCCGGACCCTGCGCAATATCCGCAGTGACTACGACAGCCTGGAACACCAGCTGGCGCTGTTCAACCGCGAGATCAACAAACGCCAGGTGTCCAACCTGCAGAGCTTCCGCATCGTCCTGGCGCCGAACAAGGAAGCCCTCAAGCACATCGACCAGATCATCCACAGCGCCGGCCAGTACGAGGAAGGCGAGACCCTGTCGGTGTTCGACCTGAGCCAGAGCGCCGAGCAGGACAACAAGAACGAAGAGGCCAAGGAGTACCTGGCGCGGTTGGTAGCCGCCAACCACAACCAGTTGGGCCTGAAGGACTTGTTCGAACTGGCGTTCGAGATCACCAAGGTCAACGGCCAGCCGGTGATCCACACCGACATCGATGGCGCGGCGTCCAACGGCACCACCATGACCATCAAGGCGCTGACCAACATGTACCTGTTGCTGCACTTGATGGACCGCGACCAGGCCGGGCGCATTCGTCTGCCCTATTACCTCGACGAGGCAGCGGACATCGACGAACGCAACCAGGCGGCGCTGCTGGAAACCAGCCTGCAGCTGGGCTTCGTGCCGATCCTGGCCAGTGTGAAGCCGCAGGTGTCGGCCCAGGTCGCCATCGACCTGGAAGGCGGCAGCGGACCGAACGGCATCTACATCGACGAGGCGGACTGGAAGTTCATCCGTCGTCACGATCAGGTCAAGGCGACGCTGAACGTGGAACCCGAAGCCGAGGCAGAAGCGCAACTGGACGAAGTCTGATTTCGTAACGCTGCAACGAAAAAGGCCGCGCTCTTGGGAGCGCGGCCTTTTTTATTGGATAGCTTTTGTAGGAGCTGGCTTG
The DNA here is from genome assembly GCF_026016285.1 of Pseudomonas sp. B21-059. Classification (NCBI taxonomy): domain Bacteria; kingdom Pseudomonadati; phylum Pseudomonadota; class Gammaproteobacteria; order Pseudomonadales; family Pseudomonadaceae; genus Pseudomonas; species Pseudomonas sp. B21-059. Next base: position 5,720,759 of record NZ_CP087201.1, read on the forward strand.
CCAGCGAAGGCGTCCTCTAGAAGAACGCAGGACTTGAGCGCCTCTTCGCCGGCAAGCCGGCTCCTACAACAGGGTTACTTACCCAGGGGGATCTTGGGAGCCCAGGTCAGCCATTCATCCTCGAACTTGTCGAACAGCGGGAAGGTCTGCTGGGGACGGGCCGGGTTGCCCATGCGTTCGCCATCCGGGGTGGCGAAGGCAATGCCACCCTGGATCAGGGTTTCCAGGGATTCGGTGCGCACTGTGGCGCCCTTGAACAGGCCAAAGTCCACACCAAATCCGCTGCTGTTCCAGAAGCGCGTGCCACCACGAATCAACGGCGCGTATTTGGGTTCGATGAGGATATGGATCAGTACCCGGTCGGCGGTCTGTCCCAGTTCGTAGCCGGTGACCTTGCCCACGGTCACTTCCCGGTAAGTCACTGGGACACCCACCTTCAGCGAACCACGGCGAGCAGCACTCAGCACCAGGCTCAGACCCGCTTCCTGGGAGCTGGCTTCCGGTGGCTGCGGCAAGGCGACAAAGCTGGTTTGCACGCCCTGGTTCTTCGCCGCGGGCTGAACCTCGATGTATTGACCGGTCACCAGGGTTTCCAGGTTCGAGGTCTTCATCAGCCCCAATTCCGGCTTGACCACCCAGAACTGGCTGCCGACCCGGGCAATACGTTCCGGCACTTCGGTGATCCGCGCCTTGAGCATTACCGATTGCAGGTCGGCGCTGAGGGTCACTTCTTCCAGTTTGCCCACATCCAGGCCCTTGAAGCGCACCGGCGTTCCGGCACGCAGCCCATCGGCGCGATCGACCTTGATGTTGACCAGGGTGCCGCGCTGCGCCGCCTCTTCCTGGTTGGCGAACAGACGGAACCGCGGAATGCGCTTTTTCAGCTGCACGTTGGGCAGCGGCGTCTCGAAGGCGATGCCGCCGGCCATCAGGCTTTGCAGCGACTCACTCTTGATCTGGATACCGCCAGTGAGGCCGCCCGTAAGGGTAATGCCACTGACGTTCCAGAAGCGCGTCGAGCCGTTGACCAGCCCCTCGTATTCTTTCTCGATATGAACACCGATCACCACTTGCTTGCGGGTGTGGGAGAACTGGTAGCTCTGCACCGAGCCGACCTTGACCTGTTTGTAGAGAATCGGACTGCCCACCTCCAGGGAGCCGAGATTGTCGGTAAAGAGCACCATGTGCAGGCCAGGTGCTCGCAGGTCCAGGGGCGGGGCCTTGGCCCGCGCCTCGAACTCGCGCTGGGGGGCGGCGCCCTTGTCACCGGGGCGAATGGCGATGTAGTTGCCTTTCACCAAGGCCTCGAGCCCCGTGATACCCGCCAGGGAGATCGAGGGTTTGACCGTCCAGAACTGAGTGCCCTGGACCAGATAGTCCTCGGCCAGTGGGTCGAGGGTCAGCTCGGCGGTGGCACTAGTCAGGTCGGAGTCGACCTTCAGGGCTTTCAGGCTGCCCACCTGGATGCCTTTGTACATCACAGGCGTGCGCCCAGCCTGCAGGCCTTCGAAATCGGTGAGTTTGACCTTGACCCGGATGCCCGCCTGGGCGGCATCGAAATCTTCGTATAGGCGGAACGGCAGGCTCGGGTCGGTGGGCGGGCTGTCCCTGCGATTTTCCGGAGTGGCGAACGCGATACCGCCGGCCACTATGCTGGACAGGGACTCACTGCGCACTTTTACCCCGGACAGATTGGCGTCGATGCTGATGCCGCTGGCGTTCCAGAAGCGCGTGTGTTTGCGCACCAGATTGGCGTAGGTCGGTTCGATGTAGACCTTGAGCTCGACTGTGTTCTGATCCTCGGAAAGCAGGAAGCTCTTGATCTGTCCGACCTGGATTTGTTTGTAGAAGACCGGACTGCCGCGGCTCAACGACCCCAGGCGTTCGGCCTTGATGGTCAGGTGCAGACCAGGCTTGGCATCCGATAACGGTGGTTCTTCGGCCAGGGCCTTGAACTTGCGCGTGGGTTCTCCTTCTCCGGGATTGACCGCGATGTAATTGCCTGAGACCAGGGTTTCCAGACCGGTGATCCCGGCCAGGCTGACACTAGGCTTGACCAGCCAGAAGCGGGTGTTGGTCTTCAGGTACTGTTCGACATCCTTGTTCATTTCGACCGTGGCAATCACCCCCTTGGAGTTGCCCTCATCGTCCAGAGCCAGAGTCTTGACCTTACCCACAGGCATGCCTTTGTAGACCACTTCGGTCTTGTTGGCCTGTATTCCTTCGCCGCTTTCAAAGCGCAACTGGATCTCGATACCGGTCTGGCTGTAGGCACGCCAACCCAGCCAGCCACCGATGATCAAGGCAATCAGGGGCAGCACCCAGATGGCCGACCAGTTGGAGGCCGGGCGGGTTTTGGCGGTAGGCAAATCACTCATGGTCGTCGTCCGACTCCGTGTTATCCCAGATCAGTCGGGGATCAAAAGTTACTGCGGCCAGCATGGTCAGGATCACCACGCTGGCAAAGGCGACCGCACCGAGATTGGCCTCGATACTGGCCAGCCGGCCAAAGTTGACCACCGCCACCAGAATGGCGATGACGAAAATATCCAGCATCGACCAACGACCGATGAACTCGATAAAGCGGTACATGATAATCCGTTGCCGCGCTGACAGTGGCTGGTGACGCTGCACCGAGAACAGCAACAGGGCAATGCCCACCAGTTTGAAGGTAGGCACCAGAATACTGGCGACAAACACCACGGCGGCGATGGGGAACATTCCATGCTGCACCAGCTGGATGACCCCGGACATGATGGTGCTCGGGTCGCCCTGGCCCAGCGAGCTGACGGTCATGATCGGCAGGACATTGGCGGGTATATAGAGAATGGCGGCGGTAAGCAGCAGGGCCCAGGTACGCAGGATGCTGTTGGGACGCCGTGGGTGTACCAAAGCTCCGCAACGAGTGCAGGTCTGCCCGTCACTGTCGGCCTCCTGCCGGTTCAATTCATGGCATTCGGTACAAATCAGAATGCCTGCATCAATCGCCCGCATGTATGTCTTCTCCCGATAGCGCCTGCCAGACCTGATGAGGCGACATCACCACTTCCAGCCAGACCTGCACCAACAACAGACTGATGAAACACACCAGCCCCAGGCCTACGGTGATGGAGGCCATGTCGGCCAACTTGACGATGGCCACCAGTACGCCCATCAAGTAGACCTCGAGCATGCCCCAATCGCGCAAATGGTGATAAATGCGATAGAGCAGCAAACCGTAACTACGGCCGATGTTCCAGCGGATACTTAGAAGCACCAAAAGTTGGCAAATCAACTTGAGCAATGGAATGCCCATGCTGCACAGGAATACCACCAGCGCTACGCCTTCCATGCCGGTATCGAACAGGCCTTGTACCCCACTCCAGACCGTATCTTCGGAAGACTGTCCCAATAGATTGAGCTGCATGATGGGTAGAAAGTTCGCCGGCACGTAGAGCAATAAGGCGGCGATTACCAGAGCCAGGCTGCGTTCGACCACATTGTGCCGATGGGCATACAGCTCATAGCCACAACGCGGGCACTGGGCTTTCTCGCCAAGGGCGAGCGTTGGCTTGCGCATCAGCAGGTCGCACTCATGGCAGGCAACCAGGTCGTCCAGTGGTAGTTCTGACAACCCGGGGGCGTCAACCGGATCTGGCATAGAGGGCTCTGGAAGTGGAGAAAGTAGCGGCTATTCTAGTGTTCCAATTCGAAAATAACTGTGCAATTTTGTTTGCGAATAAGAGCAATTTTTCTTCGCGCAAAAACAAAACCCCAATTGCTTTCGCAATTGGGGTTTCGGAATTTAATCTTGACGATGACCTACTCTCACATGGGGAAACCCCACACTACCATCGGCGATGCATCGTTTCACTTCTGAGTTCGGGATGGGATCAGGTGGTTCCAACGCTCTATGGTCGTCAAGAAATTCGGTAGCCAGTCCGTTGCTGATGCAACGTGCCAGCGAATGGGTATGTAATAGATTTGTGTGTTGTGCAAACTTTCGGTTTGTTGCGTCTTCACACACCGCAATCTGGTCTCTTTCGAGTTCGCAAATTGCTTGGGTGTTATATGGTCAAGCCTCACGGGCAATTAGTATTGGTTAGCTCAACGCCTCACAGCGCTTACACACCCAACCTATCAACGTCGTAGTCTTCGACGGCCCTTTAGGGGATTCAAGATCCCAGTGAGATCTCATCTTGAGGCAAGTTTCCCGCTTAGATGCTTTCAGCGGTTATCTTTTCCGAACATAGCTACCCGGCAATGCCACTGGCGTGACAACCGGAACACCAGAGGTTCGTCCACTCCGGTCCTCTCGTACTAGGAGCAGCCCCTCTCAAATCTCAAACGTCCACGGCAGATAGGGACCGAACTGTCTCACGACGTTCTAAACCCAGCTCGCGTACCACTTTAAATGGCGAACAGCCATACCCTTGGGACCGGCTTCAGCCCCAGGATGTGATGAGCCGACATCGAGGTGCCAAACACCGCCGTCGATATGAACTCTTGGGCGGTATCAGCCTGTTATCCCCGGAGTACCTTTTATCCGTTGAGCGATGGCCCTTCCATACAGAACCACCGGATCACTAAGACCTACTTTCGTACCTGCTCGACGTGTCTGTCTCGCAGTCAAGCGCGCTTTTGCCTTTATACTCTACGACCGATTTCCGACCGGTCTGAGCGCACCTTCGTACTCCTCCGTTACTCTTTAGGAGGAGACCGCCCCAGTCAAACTACCCACCATACACTGTCCTCGATCCGGATAACGGACCTGAGTTAGAACCTCAAAGTTGCCAGGGTGGTATTTCAAGGATGGCTCCACGCAAACTGGCGTTCACGCTTCAAAGCCTCCCACCTATCCTACACAAGCAAATTCAAAGTCCAGTGCAAAGCTATAGTAAAGGTTCACGGGGTCTTTCCGTCTAGCCGCGGATACACTGCATCTTCACAGCGATTTCAATTTCACTGAGTCTCGGGTGGAGACAGCGCCGCCATCGTTACGCCATTCGTGCAGGTCGGAACTTACCCGACAAGGAATTTCGCTACCTTAGGACCGTTATAGTTACGGCCGCCGTTTACCGGGGCTTCGATCAAGAGCTTCGCGTTAGCTAACCCCATCAATTAACCTTCCGGCACCGGGCAGGCGTCACACCCTATACGTCCACTTTCGTGTTTGCAGAGTGCTGTGTTTTTAATAAACAGTCGCAGCGGCCTGGTATCTTCGACCGGCATGAGCTTACGGAGCAAGTCCTTCACCCTCACCGGCGCACCTTCTCCCGAAGTTACGGTGCCATTTTGCCTAGTTCCTTCACCCGAGTTCTCTCAAGCGCCTTGGTATTCTCTACCCAACCACCTGTGTCGGTTTGGGGTACGGTTCCTAGTTATCTGAAGCTTAGAAGCTTTTCTTGGAAGCATGGCATCAACCACTTCGTCACCTAAAAGGTAACTCGTCATCAGCTCTCGGCCTTAGAACCCCGGATTTACCTAAGATTCCAGCCTACCACCTTAAACTTGGACAACCAACGCCAAGCTGGCCTAGCCTTCTCCGTCCCTCCATCGCAATAACTAGAAGTACAGGAATATTAACCTGTTTTCCATCGACTACGCTTTTCAGCCTCGCCTTAGGGACCGACTAACCCTGCGTCGATTAACGTTGCGCAGGAAACCTTGGTCTTTCGGCGTGGGTGTTTTTCACACCCATTGTCGTTACTCATGTCAGCATTCGCACTTCTGATACCTCCAGCAAGCTTCTCAACTCACCTTCACAGGCTTACAGAACGCTCCTCTACCGCATCACTTACGTGATACCCGTAGCTTCGGTGTATGGTTTGAGCCCCGTTACATCTTCCGCGCAGGCCGACTCGACTAGTGAGCTATTACGCTTTCTTTAAAGGGTGGCTGCTTCTAAGCCAACCTCCTAGCTGTCTAAGCCTTCCCACATCGTTTCCCACTTAACCATAACTTTGGGACCTTAGCTGACGGTCTGGGTTGTTTCCCTTTTCACGACGGACGTTAGCACCCGCCGTGTGTCTCCCATGCTCGGCACTTGTAGGTATTCGGAGTTTGCATCGGTTTGGTAAGTCGGGATGACCCCCTAGCCGAAACAGTGCTCTACCCCCTACAGTGATACATGAGGCGCTACCTAAATAGCTTTCGAGGAGAACCAGCTATCTCCGAGCTTGATTAGCCTTTCACTCCGATCCACAGGTCATCCGCTAACTTTTCAACGGTAGTCGGTTCGGTCCTCCAGTCAGTGTTACCTAACCTTCAACCTGCCCATGGATAGATCGCCCGGTTTCGGGTCTATTCCCAGCGACTAGACGCCCTATTAAGACTCGCTTTCGCTACGCCTCCCCTATTCGGTTAAGCTCGCCACTGAAAATAAGTCGCTGACCCATTATACAAAAGGTACGCAGTCACAGAACAAAGTCTGCTCCCACTGCTTGTACGCATACGGTTTCAGGATCTATTTCACTCCCCTCTCCGGGGTTCTTTTCGCCTTTCCCTCACGGTACTAGTTCACTATCGGTCAGTCAGTAGTATTTAGCCTTGGAGGATGGTCCCCCCATATTCAGACAAGGTTTCTCGTGCCCCGTCCTACTCGATTTCATGACTAAGAGATTTTCGCGTACAGGGCTATCACCCACTATGGCCGCACTTTCCAGAGCGTTCCGCTAATCTCAAAGCCACTTAAGGGCTAGTCCCCGTTCGCTCGCCACTACTAAGGGAATCTCGGTTGATTTCTTTTCCTCAGGGTACTTAGATGTTTCAGTTCCCCTGGTTCGCCTCTTGCACCTATGTATTCAGTACAAGATAACCATCTTATGATGGCTGGGTTCCCCCATTCAGAGATCTCCGGATCAAAGTCTGTTTGCCGACTCCCCGAAGCTTATCGCAGGCTACCACGTCTTTCATCGCCTCTGACTGCCAAGGCATCCACCGTATGCGCTTCTTCACTTGACCATATAACCCCAAGCAATCTGGTTATACTATGAAGACGACATTCGCCGAAAATTTGCAATTTAACTCACAAATTTTACCTTAGCCTGATCCGTTACCAGTGAAAGTAACGTTCAGTCTATCTTTCTATCACATACCCAAATTTTTAAAGAACGATCTAATCAAAAGACTAGAAATCAACATTCAAGCAGAATGCTCATTTCTAAGCTTTCAGAAGCAGTTTATGGTGGAGCCAAGCGGGATCGAACCGCTGACCTCCTGCGTGCAAGGCAGGCGCTCTCCCAGCTGAGCTATGGCCCCATAACAAAATTGGTGGGTCTGGGCAGATTCGAACTGCCGACCTCACCCTTATCAGGGGTGCGCTCTAACCAACTGAGCTACAGACCCAATTTCGAGCTTGTAACTGTTAGCTTGGAGCTATCAGCTTGGAGCTTAAAGCTGCTTCTATCGTCTTCTTCAATGAATCAAGCAATTCGTGTGGGAGCTTATGAAGCAGCTGATGTCGTCGATTAAGGAGGTGATCCAGCCGCAGGTTCCCCTACGGCTACCTTGTTACGACTTCACCCCAGTCATGAATCACACCGTGGTAACCGTCCTCCCGAAGGTTAGACTAGCTACTTCTGGTGCAACCCACTCCCATGGTGTGACGGGCGGTGTGTACAAGGCCCGGGAACGTATTCACCGCGACATTCTGATTCGCGATTACTAGCGATTCCGACTTCACGCAGTCGAGTTGCAGACTGCGATCCGGACTACGATCGGTTTTATGGGATTAGCTCCACCTCGCGGCTTGGCAACCCTTTGTACCGACCATTGTAGCACGTGTGTAGCCCAGGCCGTAAGGGCCATGATGACTTGACGTCATCCCCACCTTCCTCCGGTTTGTCACCGGCAGTCTCCTTAGAGTGCCCACCATAACGTGCTGGTAACTAAGGACAAGGGTTGCGCTCGTTACGGGACTTAACCCAACATCTCACGACACGAGCTGACGACAGCCATGCAGCACCTGTCTCAATGTTCCCGAAGGCACCAATCTATCTCTAGAAAGTTCATTGGATGTCAAGGCCTGGTAAGGTTCTTCGCGTTGCTTCGAATTAAACCACATGCTCCACCGCTTGTGCGGGCCCCCGTCAATTCATTTGAGTTTTAACCTTGCGGCCGTACTCCCCAGGCGGTCAACTTAATGCGTTAGCTGCGCCACTAAGAGCTCAAGGCTCCCAACGGCTAGTTGACATCGTTTACGGCGTGGACTACCAGGGTATCTAATCCTGTTTGCTCCCCACGCTTTCGCACCTCAGTGTCAGTATCAGTCCAGGTGGTCGCCTTCGCCACTGGTGTTCCTTCCTATATCTACGCATTTCACCGCTACACAGGAAATTCCACCACCCTCTACCATACTCTAGCTTGCCAGTTTTGGATGCAGTTCCCAGGTTGAGCCCGGGGCTTTCACATCCAACTTAACAAACCACCTACGCGCGCTTTACGCCCAGTAATTCCGATTAACGCTTGCACCCTCTGTATTACCGCGGCTGCTGGCACAGAGTTAGCCGGTGCTTATTCTGTCGGTAACGTCAAAACAATCACGTATTAGGTAACTGCCCTTCCTCCCAACTTAAAGTGCTTTACAATCCGAAGACCTTCTTCACACACGCGGCATGGCTGGATCAGGCTTTCGCCCATTGTCCAATATTCCCCACTGCTGCCTCCCGTAGGAGTCTGGACCGTGTCTCAGTTCCAGTGTGACTGATCATCCTCTCAGACCAGTTACGGATCGTCGCCTTGGTGAGCCATTACCTCACCAACTAGCTAATCCGACCTAGGCTCATCTAATAGCGTGAGGTCCGAAGATCCCCCACTTTCTCCCGTAGGACGTATGCGGTATTAGCGCCCGTTTCCGGACGTTATCCCCCACTACTAGGCAGATTCCTAGGCATTACTCACCCGTCCGCCGCTCGCCACCAGGTACAAGTACCCGTGCTGCCGCTCGACTTGCATGTGTTAGGCCTGCCGCCAGCGTTCAATCTGAGCCATGATCAAACTCTTCAGTTCAAACATCTTTGGGTTTTGAGAAAACCCTAAACTTGGCTCAGCAATCGTTGGTTACATCTTTGATTTCTCGCGGAGTAACTTGTGATGCTGATAATCTTTTTGACTATCAGTCTGACTCCACAAGCACCCACACGAATTGCTTGATTCAGTTGTTAAAGAGCGGTTGGTTAAGATCTTTCGTCTCAACCGAGGCGCGCATTCTACAGCAGCCTCATTTGCTGTCAAGTGATTTTTTTAAGAAGTTTTCAAAGTTTCCTTTTTAACTTCAACCACTTGCGCTTCCGATCTCTCGTTAGCGGGAGGCGAATTCTACAGCGTTACACGCTGCTGTCAACACCTCTTTTTAACCGCTTTCGACCGAGAGGATCGAATCGTTAATAAGGCGAAAACACACTGCCTTACCAACTGCTTCTGGCATCGATGAACTGAAGCGTAACCGCTGCCGAAAACCGCGTAACTCGTTGAATCTCAAGGAGTTTTCCGTTTCGACTGCGCCGGAATTGGGGCGAATTATAGACCTGTAGAATCTGCCGTCAAGGGTTAATTACGCTTTTGTTGCAGAAGATGCTTTTTTAGCAAGAACCCGAGGAATCCGGCGCATGACTGACGGTACGCGCAACAACAGTAATAACGCACCTATAGATGCATACACCGCCCACTCCTTCAGATCGGCCCGGACAATCCAGAGCATATGCAGCAATCCAAGCCCGAGAATGAAATACACCAACCGATGCAGCTTTTTCCAGCGTGCGCCCAGTCGGCGCTGACTGTAACGATTGGACGTGACCGCCAACAACAATAGAAAGACGAAGCCCAGACTACCGACAAAGATATATGGCCGCTTGCGCAGCTCTACGCCCAACTGCGACCAATCCAAACCGAGAATGAATACGCCGTAGGCACACAAGTGCAACACGACATAGGCGAAACACCACAACCCTAACTGCCTGCGCACCGCTATCCAACCCGCCCACCCAGTAAGACGCTGCAACGGCGTCATACTTAAGGTGATCAACAGCAACACCAGCGTACCCAAGCCCAGACGATCAACCAAAACCTTGCCGGGGTCTGGCCCCAACACCGAAGCCCAGGCCTCATACAGCCAATACAGGGGCCAGACAGCCGCAGCAATAAAGACGACGACACGCCAGAACGAATAACGCATCAGTAATTCTTCCGAAGGTCCATGCCGCTATATAGAGAAGCAACCTCATCCGAGTAGCCGTTGAACATCTGCGTTTCTCTTACGTTAGGACTGAACAGCCCACTCGGCAGACGACGCTCCCGTGCCTGAGTCCACCGAGGATGATCAACAGCCGGGTTCACATTTGCGTAAAAACCATACTCGTTGGCCGCAATGCTCTGCCATGTAGTCTTCGGCTGCTCACTGACCAGGCTGATACGCACAATCGACTTCACACTCTTGAAGCCATACTTCCAAGGCACCACCAGTCGCAGAGGCGCACCATTCTGGTTAGGCAGCTCACGCCCATACATCCCTACCGCAAGAATTGCCAATGGATGCATCGCCTCATCAAGACGCAAGCCTTCGACATAGGGCCAGTCGATCAAGGCAAAACCGGAACGCTGACCCGGCATGCTCTTAGGGTCCTGCAGTGTTTCAAAACGAATGAACTTGGCTTTACTGGTTGGCTCCACCTGCTTGAGCAACGCAGAGATTGGAAAGCCTATCCAGGGAATCACCATCGACCAGGCTTCTACACAGCGAAGTCGATAAATACGCTCCTCCAGCGAGTAGGGCTTCATGAAATCTTCGAGGGTATAGCGTCCAGGCTTGGCGACCTCACCATCAACCACCACACTCCATGGTTCGGTCTTGAGCGCACCCGCGTTGGCCGCCGGATCCCCCTTGTCCGTACCGAACTCATAGAAGTTGTTGTAGTGGGTCGCATCCTTGAAAGGCGTGATCGCCTCTCCCTTGACTGTTACGGCTTGCCACTGGGTGTTGGTCAGCTTGTCAGAAAACCACGCAGGCGCACGGCCAGGCTCTACGTCGGCGTAACGCGCCATATCCTGCGCAACCGCCCAACGTGGCAAACCGGCAAAGGCCATGCCTGCTACCGCACCACCCAGCAAGCTGCGTCGAGAGAGATAAAGAGATTCAGGCGTGACATCCGACTCATTGCAGTCGGACGCTTTGGGGAATTTGAACAACATGGCAACTCCGCAGTATTGGAGGACAGATGTACCAATAGACTGCGGAGTATGGAGGAAATTACATCACTCGGCGCTTTTGCGACGACGCAGGTGCAACAGGTACTGGATAGGACCCGAAGCTGCATAAGCCAGGAACACCAGCAACAGAATACGTGGCGGATCGCTGAACACCACGGCAAACACCAGCACTACTGCCAGAATCGCTACAAAGGGTACCCGCCCTTTCAGATCCAGGTCCTTGAAGCTGTTGTACTTGATATTGCTGACCATCAACATGCCTGCCGCCGCCACCATCAGCGCCACCAGAAACGACATCTTCGAACCCTGGATACCGTAGTCACTGAAAGCCCAGACAATACCCGCCACCACACCCGCCGCCGCAGGGCTGGCCAGGCCAATGAAGTAACGCTTATCAGCAGTTCCCACCTGAGTGTTGAAACGTGCCAGGCGCAGTGCAGCACCCGCCACATAGATAAAGGCGACCATCCAGCCGACCTTACCCATATCGCCAAGAGCCCAACCGAAGGCAAGCAATGCCGGCGCTACGCCAAATGCAACCATATCCGACAGTGAATCGTACTCGGCGCCGAAAGCACTTTGGGTATTGGTCATACGAGCTACACGCCCATCCAAACCGTCAAGGACCATAGCGACAAAGATCGCAATAGCGGCAAAGGCAAAGTACTTGCTTGCCCCCGCCGTGTCCCCAGCACTCAGCGCACTCTGGGCACTCATGGAACTGATAATGGAATAGAACCCCGCGAACAGGTTCGCAGTGGTGAACAGATTCGGCAGAAGATAGATACCACGATGCCGGACTTTACGGCCTTCAGCGTCATGCCCTTCTTCGACATGCTCATCGATCGGTAGCAGGCTTTCGGCGTCAGAGGCCTGGTTTGGCTCTTCGGGACGTTCGCTCATGGACAAATACCTTGCAACGGTGTGAAAAGTTTCGACAGATACCCCAGGGCCGTGATTCGGCCACAAAGGATCCAGCTTTATACCAGAACCTACCCGTCCAAACGAAAAAACGCGGCCTAGGCCGCGTTTTCTCTGACAAGGCTCGAACTTAGTTCTTGGCTTTGTCGACGATTTTGTTAGCACCGATCCACGGCATCATCGAACGAAGTTGCTCACCGATGATTTCGATACCGTGAGCAGCGTTGTTACGACGCTTGGCGGTCATCGATGGGTAACCGGTAGCACCCTCGCTGATGAACATCTTCGCGTACTCACCGTCCTGGATGCGCTTCAGAGCGTTGCGCATGGCCTGGCGAGATTCGGCGTTGATAACTTCTGGACCAGTCACGTACTCGCCGTATTCGGCGTTGTTGGAGATCGAGTAGTTCATGTTGGCGATACCGCCTTCGTACATGAGGTCAACGATCAACTTCAGTTCATGCAAGCATTCGAAGTAGGCCATTTCCGGCGCGTAGCCAGCTTCAACCAGGGTTTCGAAACCGGCTTTGACCAGCTCAACGGTACCGCCACACAGAACAGCCTGCTCGCCGAACAGGTCGGTTTCAGTCTCGTCCTTGAAGGTGGTTTCGATGATGCCGGTACGACCACCGCCTACGCCAGCTGCATAAGACAAGGCTACGTTCTTGGCATTGCCGGAAGCGTCCTGATAGATAGCGATCAGGTCAGGAATACCGCCACCTTTGACGAACTCGGAACGCACGGTGTGGCCTGGAGCCTTCGGCGCGATCATGATCACGTCGAGGTCAGCACGTGGAACGACCTGGTTGTAATGGATCGCGAAGCCGTGGGAGAAGGCCAGGGTGGCGCCCTTCTTGATGTTCGGCTCGATTTCATTCTTGTACAGCTGGGACTGGAACTCGTCCGGGGTCAGGATCATGACCAGGTCGGCGCCGGCAACGGCTGCAGCAACGTCGGTCACTTTCAGGCCATGAGCCTCAGCCTTGGCAACAGTGGCCGAGCCTTTGCGCAGGCCTACAGTCACGTCAACACCGGAGTCTTTCAGGTTGCAAGCTTGAGCGTGGCCCTGGGAACCGTAACCGATGATGGCAACTTTCTTGCCCTGGATGATCGACAGGTCGCAGTCTTTATCGTAGAAAACTTTCATGAATTTCCCCTATATCAGGCCGTTCCGGCCATTCGCTAATTTGAGTTAGATACTCAGTACTTTGTCGCCACGGGCAATCCCGGTGACACCACTGCGTACGGTTTCCAGAATCGACGCGGTGCCGATCGATTGAATGAAACTGTCGAGCTTGTCGCTGGTACCGGTCAATTGAACGGTATACACGCTGGCGCTGACATCAACGATCTGCCCACGGTAAATATCGGTAGTGCGCTTGACCTCGGCGCGCTGTGCACCAGTGGCCTTGATCTTGACCAACATCAGTTCGCGCTCGATGTGAGCACTTTCCGAAAGGTCCACCAGCTTCACCACCTCGATCAACTTGTTCAGGTTCTTGGTGATCTGCTCGATGATCTCATCATGACCAACCGTGGTGAGGGTCAGACGCGACAGGGTCGGGTCTTCAGTCGGTGCCACGGTCAAGCTTTCAATGTTGTAGTTACGCTGAGAGAACAGACCGACTACGCGAGACAACGCGCCCGGTTCGTTTTCCAAAAGCAAGGAAATGATGTGCCGCATGATTAAGTACGCTCCGTCTTGCTCAGCCACATATCGCGCATAGAGCCGTCTTTGATCTGCATCGGATAGACGTGCTCGCTGGTGTCGACCTGGATATCGAGGAATACCAGGCGATCCTTCATGGCGAACGCTTCTTCCATCTTCGGCTTCAGATCCTTCAGATCCGTGATACGCATGCCCACGTGCCCATAGGCCTCAACCAGCTTGACGAAGTCAGGCAGCGACTCCATGTAGGAGTGCGAGTGACGGCTGCCGTAGCTCATGTCCTGCCATTGGCGAACCATGCCCAGCACACCGTTGTTCAGGTTAACGATCTTGACCGGCAGACCGTACTGCAGGCAGGTGGACAGCTCCTGGATATTCATCTGGATACTGCCCTCGCCGGTGACGCAGGCGACATCATTATCCGGAAAGCTCAACTTGACGCCCATGGCTGCCGGGAAACCGAAGCCCATGGTGCCCAGGCCGCCGGAGTTGATCCAGCGATTGGGCTTGTTGAACTTGTAATACTGCGCCGCGAACATCTGGTGCTGGCCCACGTCGGAGGTGACAAAGGCATCGCCCTTGGTCACTTCGCACAGAGTCTCGATCACCGTTTGCGGCTTGATGATGCTGCCGTCGCCCTTGTCGTAAGGGAACAGGCCGCGATCACCACGCCACTCGTCGATCTGCTTCCACCAGCTGGCGACCGTGTCCTTGTTCGGGGTCTCGCCGATTTCCTTGAGCGCCGCGACCATTTCGGTCAGGACACTTTCCACAGGCCCCACGATAGGCACGTCAGCCTTGATGGTCTTGGAGATGGAAGCAGGGTCGATGTCCACATGAATGATCTTGGCGTTCGGGCAGAACTTCGGTGCACCGTTGATAACCCGGTCATCGAAGCGCGCGCCTACTGCAAGAATCACGTCAGCGTGGTGCATGGTCAGGTTGGCCGTGTAGCTGCCGTGCATGCCGAGCATGCCGACGAACTGTCGGTCAGTACCCGGATAGGCGCCCAAGCCCATCAAGGTATTGGTCACTGGCAGATTGAGCATCTTGGCCAGTTCGGTGAGCGGTGCAGAGCCGCCACCAAGGATCACGCCGCCGCCTGCATAAAGCACAGGTCGCTTGGCCGCCAGGAGCATCTCTGCCGCCTTGCGGATTTGCCCGGAATGACCACGGACAGCTGGGCTGTAGGAGCGCAGCTTGGCTTTCTTGGGGAAAACGTATTCGAACTTTTCAGCCGGGTTGGTCATGTCCTTCGGGATATCGACCACTACCGGACCGGGACGACCGGACTGCGCCAGGTAGAAGGCTTTCTTCATGACTTCCGGGATTTCCGAAGCGTGCTTGATCATGAAGCTGTGCTTCACGATCGGCCGGGAGATACCGATCATGTCGGTTTCCTGGAACGCATCGGTACCGACCATGGTGCTAGGCACCTGACCGGAAATAATCACCATTGGAATCGAGTCCATATAGGCGGTGGCAATACCGGTAATGGCATTGGTCGCGCCCGGGCCGGAAGTCACCAGTACCACACCGGCTTTACCGGTGGCACGGGCATAGCCGTCAGCCATATGGGTCGCCGCTTGTTCGTGACGAACCAGGATGTGAGTCACTTCCGGCTCTTTGAACAGGGCATCGTAAACATGAAGGAGAGCACCACCTGGGTACCCGTAGATATATTTGACACCTTCGTCACGCAAAAAGCGGACGAGCATCTCACCGCCAGATAAAAGCTCCACGTTGTTCACCTCTAAAACGCCAGAATACCGCCCTCAAAAGGGAGCGGGTCTTAATAGGTTTACTTCTCAGCAGAGCATGAGCGACGGTGGTCGCCGACTACGTCAGCACTGACTGAGCAAGTATTGGGAGCGCCCCAAAGTGTTGCGGGGTTTTCCCACCCAGCGCGAGGTAACGCGTTGCGGGTGTAGCACTTCGGCGCGGATGTGCGCCTCATGATCTGCTGAGTGGGTCTGCTTCTGGCAGTCCCTCTACAGCGGACTTTGGATTCTTCTGTTTCGTCCCCTTCAAGTCAAGTCGTCTATGTAGTTAATTCGAACTAAGCGCATGAGAACGCAAGAAAAAACCCAAAAACAACCACCGCCTGCACTTCGATTGCGCAATATTCGACAAGCAACTCAGAAATGCGCACCTTGACTTTGGTCATCGGCCTATAGACAGGGACTGGTCAAGGCTGCCGGCAGAACGGCAAGAAGAGCGCTAGGAAGAGGTGAGGAGGACGGTGTCTGGCATCCGAAGGCGACTGCCAGGCATACCCGGCAGTCTCGGATTCAGCGGGTGGCCGCGATGAGCTGATCGAACTCTTTGAGCAACATTCGCAACTGCAGATCGCGCCCCTGCATCGGCCGGGTGGAGAACACCATTTCGGCCATCTCCTGGATACCGGAGGCATTGGGCAGCGGCAGGTCCTGCTCCAGAATCACCTTCATGCGCGGCAGAAAGATCCACTGCAGCCACTGCTCGAAATCCAGCGTATCCACGGCAAAAGGCTGAGTACTGGCCAGAGCCTCGGCACTGGGTGCTATCTCGTCCCACAGCCCCTGCACGCGCAACTCACGCTCGATCAGCAGCAACTGCTCGGCGATCTTGGGAAAACGCACATCCATCACAGCGAGACTCGGGCTTTCTGCCGTGCCTGGGCGGCACCAGCTGCATCACCCTGTTTCTCCCGTGCCTGGGCGATCAACTCCCACAAACTCGCCTGAAGATCGGGACGACCATTGGCAAAACTCAGACCGCGACGAGCAAACTGTTCGGCTTGCGGCGCATCGCCCTGGGCCATGCGCACCTGAGCCAAGCGGTACAGCACCTGCGGCTCACGTGGAGCAACACGCTGCGCCCGCTCGAGGCTGGAAGAAGCACCGTTCAGGTCACCACTGGACTGCTGCTGTTGCGCAGTGGTTAGCAACGCTAGCACCGGACCGTCCAGTTGCTCATCAGCAGACAGGCCACCGGCACGTGCCGAAGGGATGCCACTGGGCGTGGAAGGCATGTTGTAGGTGCCCTGGTTGATCGGCGCCGGCTGATAGCCAGAGCCGTCCACCGGACCCGGGGTAATAGGCCCCGGAGTAATCGGTGAGCTGCTGATCGGCGCCGAAGCCGTTGCGCCACCACCCGGAACCATCACCACCACCCCGGAGTCCTCCGGAATCGCCTGTGCTTGAGCTTGCGCCGGACGCTTGATCGTCGTCTGTCGAAAGCCTCCGGAGGCAGAAATCCGCTCACTGTTGGACACGGCCGTGCCGGAGTCCACGACGGGAATGGAGCCGCGCTGCACACTGGCGCAACCGTTGAGCAACGCCAGAGCTGTAATAGCTGGAACCCACCACTTGTTCACGTCAAACCCTCATCGCTTAGTTCATCCAGCCCTTGACCCAATCCATCACATCGCTACCTGCCGGGGTTTCACCACCGCAGGAGGCGCCGGGAGGCGGTTCGCTGCCGCGAATATACGGCATCTGTACAGCCCCCGGACAGTTGGCATCGGAGCCCTGTCCGGTACGCGAATCGACCCAGGCTTGAACCACGTTGTCCGGCTGCGGCATATCCAGCGGCAGCGGATCGGCCTTGCGCATGAAACTGGTCCACACCTGCAAGGCACCCGTGGCGCCGGTAAACGGCGTCTTGCCATTATCGTCACGGCCCAGCCAGACCACCGCCAGCAGGTCCTGGCTGAAGCCCGCGAACCAGCTGTCACGGGAGTCGTTACTGGTGCCGGTCTTGCCCGCAAGCGCCAGGGTCTTGGGCAATACGTTGTAAACCGAGCTACCCGTGCCTTCGCGCATCACACGCTGCATCGCACTCTGGATCAGGTAGATAGACCCAGCATCGAATCGCTGCTGAATCTGGAACGGATAACGCTTGAGCGGTTCGCCTTCGGCCGTCAATACGCTGCGAATCCCGCGCATTGGCGTATTGAAACCGCCATTGGCCAGGGTCTGGTACATGGTCGCCACTTCGATCGGGCTCATGCCACCGGCTCCCAGCAGCATCGAGGGGAACGCCGGGAACTCCCGGGTAACGCCCAGGCGCCCCAGGGTTTTCAGGACGTTGGGTACGCCCACTTCCAAGCCAAGTCGCGCGGTGGACAAGTTGTAGGAATGGGCCAGGCCCTGGTACAGGAAAACGGTGCCATGGGAACGACGGTCGTAGTTCTGCGGCTTCCACACCTGGCCGTCAGCCCCCTTCACCGAGAAAGCCTCATCGGAAAGCCAACTGGTCAGGGTGTACTGGCTGGGCTTTTCCAGAGCCGTCAGGTAGACCGCAGGCTTGATCAGCGAGCCGATTGGACGCACTGCGTCCAATGCCCGATTGAAACCGGCGAAGCTGGCTTGACGACTGCCAATCATGGCCTGGACTTCACCGGTTTCCGGATTGGTCACCACCATGGCCGCTTCAACGTCTTCCGAGCCCTTGCGTCCAGCCAGGCGTTTGAAGGTATCGTTGACCGAAGCCTCAGCCTTCATCTGCAGGATGGGATCGAAACTGGTGAAGATTCGCAGCCCTTCTTCAGTCAAGTCTTCGTCGCGATAATCTTCTCGCAACTGGCGCTTAACCAGGTCGAGGAAGCCTGGGAACGAGCTGTCAGCCAGGCTGCCGCGCTTGGTCACGCCCAATGGCATTTTTTTCGCAGCTTCAACCTGCTCGGCAGTGGCCACACCCTGTTGCTCAAGCAGGTCGAGCACCAGGTTGCGCCGTTCCAGAGCACGCTCCGGATAACGCCGCGGATTGTAATAGGAAGGACCTTTGACCATCCCCACCAGCAGCGCTACCTGATGCAATTTGAGTTCGGACAGCGGCTGGCTGAAGAAGAACTGGCTGGCCAAACCGAAACCGTGCACCGCTCGCTGACCATCCTGGCCGACAAAAACCTCGTTGAGATAGGCCTCGAGAATCTCGCGCTTGTCGTAATGCAGTTCCAGCAGCAGCGCCATCATGGCTTCATTGAGCTTTCGCGACAGGCTGCGTTCACTGGTCAGGAAGAAGTTCTTCACCAACTGCTGGGTCAGGGTGCTGCCACCCTGGCGCATCTGGCCCGACGAAGTGTTGACCCAGATCGCCCGGGCAATCGACTTCGGTGACACCCCGAAGTGCGAATAGAAGTCACGGTCTTCCACCGCCACCAGGGTTTCCAGCAGGTAGGGGGGAACCTGATCGATCTTGATCAGGATCCGGTCCTCCAGGTTTTTCGGGTACAGGCCACCGATCAGCAGCGGCTCCAGCCGCACGACCGCAAGCTTGGCGCCCTTACTGCCGGACAGCTCCGCCACATAGTCACCGGAGAAACGCACGCGAACCGGCTGCGCCTGCTCCAATCCTTCATAGAACTGGAAGCCACGGGTATTCAGATCGACAGTGTTGCCGCTGACCGCAGCAGCACCGGGACCGTTGGCGACACTTTCGCGGCGATAGCCCAGGGCATCGAGCTCCGTCAGGAAGTCCTCCTTGCTGAGCTTTTGTCCGACGAACAGCTCCAGCGGACGGGCATAGACCTTGGCCGGGATAGTCCAGCGCTTGCCGGAGAATTTTTCCTGGACCACAGCATCGAGGTAAACCGCAAAGCCAGCGAGCACTACCAAGCCGACCAAACTGAGCTTGAGCGCCCAGCCCAGCCAGGGGCGCAGGCCACCAGAGGGAGTTTTTTTAGCGGAACGAGGGGATCGGGTACGAGTCATGGCGGCGGATTATACGCACTTTATTCATCCTCAACATGCGCCACCCGAGGTTTGCGTTACCCCTCCCAACGGCCATAATGACGCCCTCGATTTTCCCGACTCTAAAGGATCACCCGTGAGCCAGTCACTGATCGCCGCCCTGCAAAACCCCGCTTTGTATCCTCATCCCGTAGAAGGGTTTCAGGTCATCGAAACCCACATCTCCTGGGTACTGCTCACCGGTCCCTTTGCTTATAAAGTGAAGAAGCCGGTGAATTTCGGGTTCCTCGATTTCACCAGCCTGGATGCCCGGGAGCATTTCTGCGGTGAAGAGCTGCGCCTGAACCAGCGCCTGACCCAGGACCTGTACCTGGAAGTCCTGCCGATCACCGGTAGCGCCGAAGCACCAGAGCTGGGCGGCAACGGCCCGGTCATCGAATACGCGCTGAAAATGCGCCAGTTCCCCCAGAGCCAATTGCTCAGCACCTTGCAAGCCAATAGCGAACTGACCACCGCGCACATCGACGAGCTGGCCAAGCAGATCGCCGAGTTCCACCTCAGCGCCCCCAAGGTCCCGGCCGCCCACGAAGCCGGTACACCGGAAAGCGTAATGGCGCCAGTACGCCAGAACTTCGAGCAGATACGCCCCTTCCTCAGCGATAAGGCCGACCTGCAGCAGCTCGAAGCCCTGGAGGCCTGGGCCGAGGCTAGTTTCGAACGCCTCAAGCCACTGCTGGCCCAACGCAAGAGCGAAGGCTTTATCCGTGAGTGCCACGGTGATATCCACCTGGGCAACGCCACCCTTATCGACGGCAAGGTGGTGATTTTCGACTGCATCGAATTCAACGAACCCTTCCGTTTCACTGACGTCTATGCCGACACCGGTTTCCTCGCCATGGACCTGGAAGATCGCGGCCTGAAAAGCCTGGCGCGGCGTTTCATCAGCCAGTACCTGGAACTGACCGGTGACTATCAGGGCCTGGAACTGCTGAACTTCTACAAAGCCTACCGTGCTCTGGTACGCGCCAAAGTCAGCCTGTTCAGCATGCCGGCCGATGCCACTCCGGTGCAGCGCGCCACCACCCTGCGCCAATACCGCAACTACGCCAACCTGGCGGAAAGCTACAGCACCATTCCATCACGCTTCCTGGCGATCACCTCGGGCGTCTCGGCCGTTGGCAAAAGCCGCGTAGCCATGCGTCTGGTGGAGGCACTGGGCGCCGTTCGCCTGCGCTCCGATGTGGAACGCAAGCGTCTGTTCGGCGAGCAACAAGTGCCGAACGACCCTCACGCCGGTATCTACAGCAGCGAAGCCAGCAGCGCCACCTACACCCGCCTGCATGAAATTGCCGAAACTATTCTGCGCGCTGGTTTCCCAGTCGTGATCGACGCTACCTACCTCAAGCGCGCGCAGCGGGATGCCGCAGCCAAGGTGGCCGAATCCACCGGCACCCCTTGCCTGATCATCGACTGCAACGCACCCGAGGCCGTGGTCGCCAGCTGGTTGGCTCAACGTCAAGCCGATCAGAACGATCCTTCCGATGCCACTCTGGAAGTGATCGCCACCCAGCAAGCCACGCGTGAGGCCCTGACCGACGAAGAGCTGCTACGCAGCAAGCGTATCGAAACCAACGAAAGCGGTAGCCTGGATGCTCTGGTTGCCAACATTCGTCAGCGCCTCCCAGGCCTGTAAGCAGTAATTTCAGCCGTGAAGTGCAAAGACTTCACGGCTGAAAAATAGTGGCACTATACTGGCGTCATAAATCCAACACTGGTGACGTCGCCATGAGCCAACCGAAACTTCTGGATACTCCGCTTTACGCCCTGCTGCATAAAGACGACATCGTCGGTTTCAACCGCGAACGTCCAAAGGATCAACCCATCGACATGCGTGGCGGTGACTTCCGCGGCCTCGACCTGCGACAGTTGAACGCTCAGGGCATCGACTTTACTGACGCCTACTTCCGTTCCGCCGATCTGCGTGGCCTGGACCTGCGCAATGCCACCATGGAAGGCGCCAGCCTGGCCCATGCGCAAATCTCTGGCGCCTACTTCCCGGTAGAACTGACTGCCGACGAAATCCTCATGTCAGTCAACTTCGGTACCCGCCTGCGTTACAACACCCGCTGAAAGCCCCTGCACTGCTCTGTCCGGCGCCCAACTGCGCGCCGGACCCGTGACATCCCCATTGCTCCCTTACCCTGCAAGGCCCGAGCGCTCTCGCTGCCTCGTCCTGATACCCCCTCCTTAGAAGCATTTGCGCCAAACCCGACCAAAGAACAGCGCGTTTTCTACTGAGCGCTACACTCCTTTGAGGCTGCCCACTCACCATTCGGCCATCGCCAGGAGGCTTAATGAATGATGAACTGCAACATTTGAAGAACCTTGGCAAGACCTCCGCACAATGGCTGCATGCAGTGGGCATCCATAGTGCTTCGGACTTGCGCCGCCTGGGCGCGGTAGACGCCTATCGGGCGGTGCGCACCCGCGGCTTTCGCGCCTCTAAAGTCCTGCTATACGCCATTGAAGGAGCCTTGATGGACATGCACTGGAACGACCTTCCTGCTGAACGCAAAGAGGCGTTGAACAAACAGCTGGACGCCATTTCCTCTCGCCACAAAAACTGACTGGCAGAACCTTATGTACCTGATGGGGGAGCAACCGGCCTACGCCGATGCCTTGATCAATCGTCTGCAAAGCATCCCGACGCAACTACTGGCGGGACTTTCACCCAGCGGTTCAGTCCTGGAATTTGAAGCTGTAGCAGACCTGTCCAACGCACTGCCCGGCCACCAACTGTTCCTCCTCGACAGCGGCGTGATCCAGGCCAGCGTTGACGAACGACCACTTTTTTACCTGCATGAAGGCGATCTGGTGGGGTTGCGTCGAGGTATCGAGCAACCACAGTGGCACTTGAGCAGCGACACACCACTGATATTGACCCCCTATTTGCGGACCGACGTGTTCCGGCATATCTACGCCGACGAACAGCGCTCGGAACTGTTGCTGCAATACCTGATTGGCCAGACCGCCCTACTCTCTGATGCAGTAGCACGCTTGAAACCTCCGGAATTACGCAGCAGCAACGGCTTCAAACGGGTAGCTTCCGGCGAAGTACTGATTGCTCAGGGGGATGAGGCGGATCATGTGTTCGTGATTCTCGAAGGGCACGCCCAAGCCTTTGTCGATGGCCACAAAGTTGGCGATGTACCCAAGGATGAGATTTTTGGCGCCATGGCGGTCTTCACCGGAGAGAAACGCAGCGCCAGTGTGATCGCCAGCGAGCCGAGCACGATCATGCTGATTCCCAAGGAGCAGTTCCTCAGCCTGACCCAGAGCAATCCACGCATCGCCCACAGCCTGATCGAGAGCATGGCAAGGCGCATCGACCTGCTGAACAAGGAAGTGACCCGTCTCATGGCCTTGAACAGCCCGAGCCAAGATTGAACGAACAGAGGATCCAAACAAGCGTTTAGCGAAATATGCGAAAACTGAAAAAGCTTTGTTGACTTAGAAATGAGAATCGTTATGATTATCACAACTGGTCGCGAGATCAGTCGATAACCTGGAAGACCAGTGGTTCGGACTCTCAGATTATCTCCTCATCAGGCTAATCACGGTTATTTGACCCGGCTCTTGCCGGGTCTTTTTTTGCCCGTGAAAAAGTGAGCCACTCAAGGTTTCAATTGCGCGCAGTAATCCTTGGGTGGCTGGGGTGGCGTGTACCAGACGTAATCGGCCGATGCCGGGGAAACCTCACTTCCCTGCTCCGCCAGAATCAGCACCACAACTTCCTGCCCCTGATCCAGATCAGCCATATGCAAGGGCACCCCAAGATCCCGGCGCCCATGAAAAGATCCGGCAAACAGCAAGGCTGGAGTCGGTGCTGCCAGCAGCCGCTCGGCCATGCGCCGATCCCGCTGTTGCTGCACCGCCAGCATGGACGGCACCTGGCTTTCGCGCAGTAGGCCGCAGTGGGACTCGCGAATTTGCGCGGACAATAGCTGAGTCACCGGGCGGGCATTGCTCCGCGCCCCTGACAGAACAGGCGCCTGTGCATAAATCCTGCGCACGTCCTGAGTGTTCAGATTGGCTGCCAGCAATGGATAGGGCTGCTTCAACGCATAACCCACCAGCGGACCGTAGAGACTCCAGTCCCAACCCGGTTGCCAGGCCAGCGTAGCGGGTAGTCCATCAGGCAAACGCCGCCCATCCAGGGACCGCTTGACCTCATCGACTTTTGATTGCTGATCCGGATTGAGCATTTCCAACAACAGACTGCCCTGTTGCCGCTCCGCGGACATAGAGCGCAAGAGCCAGAGCTGCAACGCGTGATGATCGGCGTTGTCATGCTGCTCACCGACTATCAGCCTGGGCGCCTGTGCCAGGCGTTCAACCAGCTCGCCAGGGCTCAGCGCCTCACCATTGTGCAGATCAATAATGTTGCCTGGCTCCTGCGCAACCGGCGGCAGCGTTTCCGGCATGCTGTGACAGGCCGCCAGCAACAGGGCCAGCAGTAGCGAGAGTGCACGCATCAGGTCTCTCCGTGTGTCAGATCAACGGGCAATGATCAACGGATGCCCGCGTTCAGGGTGCTGCTGCACCAGAACCTCCAGGCCGAACACCGCTTGCAACGGCTCGGAACGCAGCACCTCGGCTGGCGTCCCCAACGAATGTGGGCGTCCGCCTTCAAGCAGCAATACCCGATCACAGTAGCGCGCCGCCAGATTCAGGTCATGGAGGATAATCAGCACCGCCGCGCCGCGATCGGCAAACTCCCGGACGGCCTGCAAGGTGATGTGTTGATGCAACGGATCGAGGGCAGACGTGGGCTCATCCAGCAACAGGTTGTGTCCACTCTGTCCTGGCCACAATTGCGCCAGGACCCGCGCCAGATGCACCCGCTGCCGCTCTCCACCCGATAACGCCAGGTAGCTGCGCCCCGAAAGATGCATCACATCGGCCGCCTCCAGCGCAGCACTGACTATCTGCGCGTCACGCACGCGACCACTCTGATGGGGCAAGCGCCCAAGCCCCACCACTTCCTCGACCCGAAAAGCGAAGTCCAGACTCGACGCCTGAGGCAACACCGCCAGACGTTGCGCCCGCAATGTACCCTGCCACTGCGCCAACTCTTGCCCATCCAGCGACACTCGGCCCTGGTGGGCCGCCAACTCTCCACTCATGGCTCCGAGCAGGCTGCTTTTACCGGCGCCATTGGGTCCAAGCACCCCCAATACCTGGCCCGGCAACAATTGCAGGTCCACGCCGGACAGAACATCTTTACCACCACGGCGGACATGCAGATTCTCGACTCGCAGCATCAGGCGCGCCCTCGCAACAACAGGTACAAAAAGAACGGCGCGCCGATAAAAGCGGTGACGATACCGATGGGCAATTCGGCTGGTGCCAGCGCCAGGCGCGCCACCAGGTCAGCCAACAGCAACAAGCTGGCCCCCGCCAGGATCGATGCCGGAAGCAAGGTGCGATGATCCGGCCCCGACAGCAGGCGCACCAGATGGGGCACCACCAGTCCGACAAAACCTATCATCCCCGCTGCAGCGACGGCAGCTCCCACGCCCAGGGCAGTACAGAACACCAGCTCGCGCTTGAGTCCTTCGACATCGATCCCCAAATGCTTGGCCTCGGACTCGCCCAGTAGCAGCGCATTCAATGCCGTGGCCCGACGAGGCAACCACAGAGCTACCGCAGCCGTCACCAGCAGCAGCGGCCACAACCGCTGGTAACTGGCACCGTTCAGGCTGCCCAGGTTCCAGAAGGTCAAGGTTCGCAAGGTGGCATCATCCGCCAGGTAGGTGAACAAGCCCACAGCCGAGCTGGCCAGAGCCGTCAAGGCTATTCCCGCCAGCAACATGGTTGCTACATGAGTCTGGCCATTGCGCCGGCCAAGACGATAGACCAGCGCTGTCACTCCCAGGCCACCCAGAAAGGCACAGAGTGAGAGCAGGTAGGGGCCAATGGCTTCCGGTACACCGCCGAACATCGAGCCGCCAACAATGGCGATCGCCGCGCCCAACGCTGCTCCACTGGACACCCCCACCAGCCCCGGATCCGCCAGGGGATTGCGAAACAGTCCCTGCATGGCCACGCCGGACAGTGCCAGCACTCCACCCACCGCAAGGCCAAGCAAGGTCCGCGGCAGGCGGATCTGCCCGAGGATCAGCTCCGCCTGCTCCAGCCCCTGCCCATTGATCGGTATTCCAAGCAAGCGCAGGGCGGCGCGCAAGGTATCGAACAGGGGCAGGCTGACCGGCCCCAAGGCCAGTGACAGCCAAATAGCCAGGAGGCACAGGGCTCCCAACCCGAGAAACAGCGTTCTAGGTTTGACCAGACGACTCATTGGGCCGACTTGGCCTGGGGGTAGAACACTGCCGCCAGGCGCTTCAGGCTATCCGGCAACCGAGGCCCCAAGCCCCCCACCAGCAAGGTCGGATCCAGTTCGACCACCCGCCCAGCCTTGACCGCCGCAGTAGACGCCAGCACCGGGTTTTCCTTGAACAGCGCAGCACGGGCCGCGTCGCCGCTCAGGCTGCGATCGGAAAACACCAGGACTTGCGGACTCAAGCTGGCCAAGGACTCCACCGAAAACGGCTTGTAGCCGGTATGGGTCGCCAAGTTGTGCCCACCGGCCTGCTGCAGGAGCCAGTCCGCCGCAGTGTCCTTGCCGGCAATCAGCGGTTTACCGCCAGCATGCCCCAGCAGCAGCAATACTCCCGGCGCCGCCTGGGCCTTCTGTGCCTCACGGACCCAGGCGTGTTGCTGTTCAAGCTGCTTTTGATAGTCCTGAAACAGCTCTGCGGCTTGCGCCTCGCGGCCCAGTAGTTGCCCCAGATGCCGCAAAGTGTGCTGCATGGTAGGAAGATCGGCCTGGGCAGAAAACAGCTCGACCCTGACCCCGGCGCTACGAATCTGTGACAGCACCGGCGGCGGGCCCATTTCCTCTGTACCCACCAGAATCTGCGGCCGCAGGCTCAGGATCCCTTCCGCCGATAGCTGTCGTTGATAGCCAATGCTGGGCAGCGCCTTGAGTGATGCCGGATGCTGGCTGGTGGTGTCGACCCCCACCAGCTTCGACTCCGCGCCCAGAGCGGTTACCCACTCAGACAAGGCCCCACCAGCACTGACCCAACGCTGCGGCAACTCATCGGCGGTGGCCCACTGGCTCACCAGCATTCCGGCACAGAACGCAATGGCGCTGGCACTCAGGCGCATAAGTACATTTCCTTTATAGACGTGGGGCCCGCGAAGCAGCTGTCCATGTGACATGCCAGGCAGAGCAGGCATCGAAATGAGCAAGCACCCCGTGTCGGGCGAGGCGGCCATTTGATAATTGTTTTCATTTAGCAGTCAAGCGTCGACATGTTTCATCCTGCCGCCACGGAAAAACTGTGACAGCCTTAGCGCAGAGCCTTCGGACCAAGAGGATAGACATGAAATTTCTTTGCGCCGGGAGTGACCTTCCCGAGGCCGGTAGCCGGGGTTTCCAGCTTGCGGGCTTGAAGCTCTTTGCCGTGCGCCGCGAGGGGCAGGCCTACGTGTATGCCAATCAGTGCCCGCACCGAGGAGTCCCCCTGGAATGGCAACCTGATCAGTTCCTCGATCCCAGCGCCAGCCTGATCCAGTGCGCCACCCATGGCGCACTGTTTCTGATCGAGAGTGGCGAATGTGTGGCAGGGCCATGCGCCGGGCAATTCCTGAGGGCTATCGACTGCAGGGAAGACAGTCAGGGTATCTGGGTCGATCTTTAACCCTAAAACAGCACCTCTAGGCGCCGATCGATAGAGACTTCCTGTGCAGTCAGGCGAACGCCATAAGCCAGCACCTCGACACCGGCCGCTACCGCCTCCCTCAGGGCTACGGCATACCCCGGATCAATCTCCTCTGCCGGACGCACTGCTTCTATACCCGAGAGATTGACGCAATACAGCTGAACCGCACGTACCCCCTCCCGAGCCAGGCTTGCCAGTTCACGCAAGTGCTTGGCG
The DNA here is from genome assembly GCF_026016285.1 of Pseudomonas sp. B21-059. Lineage (NCBI taxonomy): Bacteria > Pseudomonadati > Pseudomonadota > Gammaproteobacteria > Pseudomonadales > Pseudomonadaceae > Pseudomonas > Pseudomonas sp. B21-059. The sequence continues at coordinate 5,748,214 of NZ_CP087201.1, forward strand.
CCGCGCTGGGTCACCGCATCGGGGAACGCCGCCACTGCGCAACCATCGAACCCCAGAGTGACACTCTTAACCTCGACATAGGCCGGACCGCCCGGGTAATCCAGGCGAAAATCGATGCGACTGTTCTCCTGCCCATAAGGCACCTCACGCTTCAACCCGGTGAAGCCGTTCAATTCATTGATCAGCCCTGCCCTCAACGCCTCTTCAACCAAGCTGTTGGCCCGCCCGGTATTGACGCAGGCCAAACGACCTTGAGGCGTTTCACTGATTTCCCAGGTGCCCGGCAGCTTGCGCTTGGGGTCGTTGGAACGGCTGAACCACACCTGCCCGCCTTCAACCATGCAATTGAACATCGAACCGGTATTGGGACAGTGAATCGTCATCTGTTCGCCTGCAGCGGTTTCGATGTCTGCCAGGAAACGCTTGTAGCGACGCAGCAGACGCCCTTCTTCCAAGGGAGGATTGAAGCGCATCAGCCTTGCCAGCTCTGCAGGCCACGGGAGATACGCTGCACCGCTTCCTGGAGGCGCTCCAGGCTCTGGGTGTAGGCGAAACGCACATGGTGTCCCGCCTGGTGACGACCGAAGTCCAGGCCGGGAGTGAAGGCCAAGTGCTCGGTCTCCAGGAAGTGCCGGCAGAAAGCAAAGGCATCACCACCAAAAGCGCTGATATCGGCGTACAGATAGAAGGCTCCTTCAGGCTCCACGGCGATACCAAAGCCCAACTCGCGCAAGGCCGGGAGCAGGAAATCCCGGCGGCGCCCGAATTCGGCACGACGCTCCTCCAGCATGCTGATGGTTTGCGGCTCGAAACAGGCCAGAGCAGCGTACTGGGCCATGCTCGGCGCACTGATGTAGAGGTTCTGCGCCAGTTTCTCCAGCTCACCCACAGCCGCAGGCGGTGCCACCAGCCACCCCAGGCGCCAACCGGTCATGCCAAAATACTTGGAAAAACTATTCAGGACGAAAGCGCTGTCATCCACTTCCAGCACGCTGGCGGCATCAGTGCCATAGGTCAGGCCGTGGTAGATCTCGTCCACCACCAGATGTCCGTTGCGAGCCTTGATCGCAGCGGACAGGCCCGCCAGTTCATCACGACTGAGCACAGTCCCGGTAGGGTTCGCCGGGGAAGCAACCAGGGCGCCGACGCTGTCCTGATCCCAGTAACGCTCCACCAAGTCAGGAGTCAGTTGATAACGCACATCCGGCCCTACCGGCACCAACTGCGCAGCACCTTCCACCAGACGCAGAAAATGCCGGTTGCACGGATAGCCCGGGTCAGCCAGCAGCCAGTGCTTGCCCGGGTCCACCAGCAGGCTGCTGGTCAGCAGCAACGCACCAGAACCTCCGGGAGTGATCATGATCCGCTCGGGGTCGATATCCAGGCCATAACGCTGCTGGTAGAAACCGGAGATTGCCCCACGCAGCTCCGGGATACCTCGCGCCGCGGTGTAACGAGTCTTGCCGGCGCTCAAGGCCGCCTGCCCGGCCTTGATGATCGGCTCGGCGGTGGTGAAGTCCGGCTCGCCGATCTCCAGGTGAATCACATCATGTCCGGCGGCCTGCAACTCATTGGCGCGGGCCAGCAGGGCCATGACATGGAAAGGTTCGATAGCGCGACTGCGCGCACTGTAGGGCAGAGCCATTAGCCTTCCTTTATTCGAGGGGGAGCAAAAGTCCGATTCTACCCATCCAGTGAAGCTCGGGAGAACCCAACCCCATCCACGCGGTCTGTTGCCTTGCGCCAACTGGTGCAAACAGAAACCGCAGATTTGACTAAAATCAACGATTGAGCGGACCGATCTGCAAGCCATGCCAGAGTTTTCCCGTGTCTACGGACTGCGACTGGACGCAGGCTCGACAACCGGGAGTAGCGCGCTCTGGTTTGATCTGGTAAGTTCGCCCGCTTGCAGCCGCAGGGCCGGCAAGTGTCGGAGATGGAGCAATCCTGCGCAATGGATTACAAGAGTAGAGGCGGTCCATTCATGCCCACCCAAGCAAAGCAACAGATTCAATCGATCAGCGGTTTTGAACCTTATGTTGAAACTGCGGGCGAAGAGTACATGGGCAAGCCCATGCGTGAGCACTTCACCAAGATCCTGAACAAGTGGAAACAGGACTTGATGCAGGAAGTCGACCGCACTGTTGATCACATGAAAGATGAAGCGGCCAACTTCCCTGATCCGGCCGACCGTGCCAGCCAGGAAGAAGAGTTCAGCCTTGAACTGCGCGCCCGTGATCGTGAGCGCAAGTTGATCAAGAAGATCGACAAGACCCTGCAATTGATCGAAGACGAAGAATACGGCTGGTGTGAATCCTGTGGTGTCGAGATCGGCATCCGCCGGCTGGAAGCCCGCCCAACCGCCGATATGTGCGTTGATTGCAAGACCCTGGCGGAAATCAAGGAAAAACAAGTCGGCAAGTAATCGCCGGCCTGAACCTGAAACGGAGCGTATACACGCTCCGTTTTCGTTTCCGCCTTGCGCTGTAGAAGCAATCCCCCCGTTCCTGTCATCACTCCGGGGCCAGCCCCGATAGCATCCTGCCCATGACTGCCTCCACATCTCCTTCATACATCGGACGCTTCGCCCCCACCCCCAGCGGCTACCTGCATTTCGGCTCGCTGGTTGCAGCCCTTGCCTCCTATCTGGATGCCCGAGCTGTCGGCGGCCGCTGGCTGGTGCGCATGGAAGACCTCGATCCGCCCCGGGAAGAGCCCGGCGCCCAGGCAGCGATCCTCAAGGCCCTGGAATGCTACGGTTTCGAATGGGACGGTGACATGGTCCGTCAGAGCGAACGCCACACTGCCTATGCCGAGGTGCTCAACCGCTTGTTCAACCAGGGCCTGGCCTATGCCTGTACCTGTTCACGCAAACAGCTGGAGCCCTACCACGGCATCTACCCGGGCCTGTGCCGCAACCTCGGCCATGCCCGAGAGCATGCAGCGATCCGCCTGCGCGTGCCGGAGCTGGAGTACCGCTTCACCGACCGGGTCCAGGGCGAGTACCGCCAGCACCTGGGCCGGGACGTGGGGGACTTCGTGATCCAGCGCCGGGATGGCCTCTATGCTTATCAACTGGCCGTGGTGCTGGATGACGCGTGGCAAGGCATCACCGACATCGTCCGTGGTTCTGACCTGCTGGACTCCACACCGCGTCAGTTGTACTTGCAGGAATTGCTGGGGCTGCCTCAGCCGCGTTACCTGCATGTGCCGCTGATCACTCAGCCGGACGGCCACAAACTGGGCAAGTCCTACCGCTCGCCACCACTGAGCGAAGATCAGGCGCCGCCCTTGCTATTGCGAGCGCTGCGGGCCCTGGGGCAGACAGCGCCAAGCGAACTGGCCGATGCCAGCGTGGCAGAAATCATGCGCTGGGGTACTGCGCACTGGGATGCACGCTTGATTCCACGCACACTGAGCGTGCCGGAAGCCCAATTGAGCTGACGCCCCTTGCAGCTTGGCGCCCATCCGTTACCATCGCCGCACGTTTTCGGGCACGCACACAATAAAGAGAGGCCGAGATGTACATCTATCGCTTGGTCCTGCTCCTGGTAGTGGGGATCTATCTGTTCTCCCCCGCCATCATGGATTGGTGGATCGATGCTACTGGCGCCTGGTATCGCCCGTATCTGCTCTGGCTGATTCTGATCGTCGTGACCTTCATCCTGCAGAGCCAAAAAGATGCCGATGAGCTTTAGCCTGACCCAGATGATCCTGATCAGCGCCGCCTACTTGCTGGTGCTGTTCGGGGTGGCCTGGATCAGTGAGCGCGGCATGATTCCGCGCTCGATCATTCGCCACCCACTGACCTACACCCTGTCGCTGGGGGTCTATGCCAGCGCCTGGGCCTTCTACGGCACGGTGGGCCTGGCCTATCAGTACGGCTACGGGTTCCTCTCCAGCTACCTGGGGGTGTCCGGGGCCTTCCTGCTGGCGCCGGTGTTGCTCTATCCGATCCTGAAGATCACCCGCACCTATCAACTGTCATCCCTGGCGGACCTCTTCGCCTTCCGTTTCCGCAGCACCTGGGCCGGCGCCCTGACCACCATCTTCATGCTGGTAGGAGTCCTGCCCTTGCTGGCCCTGCAGATCCAGGCAGTGGCCGACTCGATCGGCATCCTCACCCATGAACCGGTGCAACATCGAGTAGCGCTGAGCTTCTGCGCGCTGATCACCCTGTTCACGATTTTCTTCGGTTCACGGCACATCGCTACCCGGGAGAAACATGAAGGCCTGGTGTTCGCCATTGCCTTCGAATCGGTGATCAAGCTGATCGCCATCGGCGGTGTCGGCCTGTATGCGCTGTACGGGGTCTTCGATGGTCCGCAACAGCTGGAACTCTGGCTGCTGCAGAACCAGACCGCCCTCGCCGCGCTGCACACCCCACTGCAAGAGGGCCCGTGGCGCACCTTGCTGCTGGTGTTCTTCGCCTCGGCGATCGTCATGCCGCACATGTACCACATGACCTTTACCGAAAACCTCAACCCCCGAGCCCTGGTCAGCGCCAGCTGGGGGCTGCCGCTGTTCCTGCTGCTGATGAGCCTGGCGGTGCCGCTGATTCTCTGGGCCGGACTCAAGCTCGGCGCCACCACCAACCCGGAATACTTCACCCTGGGCATAGGTATCGCCGCCAACAGCCCGGCCCTGGCACTACTGGCCTATGTCGGCGGACTCTCGGCCGCCAGCGGTCTGATCATCGTCACCACGCTGGCCCTGTCGGGGATGGCCCTGAACCATCTGGTGCTGCCGCTTTACCAGCCCCCCGCAGAAGGCAACATCTATCGCTGGCTGAAGTGGACCCGTCGCGCCCTGATCGTCGCCATCATCATGGCCGGCTACGCCTTCTACCTGCTGCTGGGAGCCGAACAGGACCTGGCCAACCTGGGAATTGTCGCCTTCGTCGCTACCCTGCAATTTCTTCCCGGCGTGCTTTCGGTGTTGTACTGGCCGACCGCCAACCGTCGGGGCTTCATTGCCGGGCTGCTGGCGGGGATCCTGGTCTGGCTGGTGACCATGCTGCTGCCTCTGATCGGCAACCTGCAGGGTTTCTATATCCCGCTGCTGAACATGATCTACGTCCTCGACGACACGAGCTGGCACATGGCAGCCATCGCCTCGCTGGCAGCCAACGTACTGATGTTCACCCTGATTTCGCTGTTCACCAACGCCAGTACCGAGGAAACCAGCGCCGCCGAAGCCTGCGCAGTGGACAACGTGCGCCGACCGCAGCGCCGGGAACTGCATGCCGCCTCACCTCAGGAGTTCGCCACCCAACTGGCCAAGCCGCTGGGAGCCAAGGCCGCGCAAAAGGAAGTGGAGCAAGCCTTGCGCGACCTGTATCTGCCTTTTGACGAACGCCGCCCCTATGCCTTGCGGCGTCTGCGTGACCGTATCGAGGCCAACCTGTCCGGCCTGATGGGACCGAGTGTCGCCCAGGACATGGTGGAAACCTTCTTGCCATACAAGGCCGGCGGAGAAAACTATGTCACCGAAGACATCCATTTCATCGAAAGCCGCCTCGAGGACTACCACTCACGCCTGACCGGCCTGGCCGCCGAGCTCGATGCCCTGCGCCGTTACCACCGACAAACCCTGCAGGAACTGCCTATGGGGGTCTGTTCCCTGGCCAAGGATCAGGAAATCCTCATGTGGAACAAGGCCATGGAGGAGTTGACCGGCATTCCCGCTCAGCATGTGGTGGGATCGCGCCTGAGCACCATCACCAATCCATGGAAAGACCTGCTGCAGGGCTTTATCAACTTGCCGGACGAGCACTTGCACAAGCAGCATCTGGCCCTCGACGGCCAGACTCGCTGGCTGAACCTGCACAAGGCGGCCATCGACGAGCCGTTGGCTCCGGGTAATAGCGGCCTGGTGTTACTGGTGGAAGACCTGACCGAAACCCAGACCCTGGAAGACAAGCTGGTGCACTCCGAACGCCTGGCCAGTATCGGACGCCTCGCTGCCGGGGTGGCTCATGAGATCGGCAATCCGATCACCGGCATCGCCTGTCTGGCGCAGAATCTGCGGGAGGAGCGCGAGGAAGACGGTGAGCTGACGGAAATCAGTGAGCAGATCCTCGAACAGACCAAGCGCATTTCGCGCATCGTCCAGTCACTGATGAGCTTTGCCCACGCCGGTAGCCATCAGCACAACGACGAAGCCGTCTGCCTGGCCGAAGTTGCCCAGGACGCCATTGGTCTCCTGGCCTTGAACCGGCGCAATTTCGAAGTGCAGTTCTTCAATCTGTGCGATCCCGACCACTGGGTCGATGGTGATCCGCAGCGGCTGGCGCAGGTACTGATCAACCTCCTGTCCAACGCCCGCGACGCCTCTCCTCCCGGCAGCGCGGTACGCGTCAAGAGCGAGGCTTTCGAACACACGGTCGATCTGATCGTGGAAGACGAAGGCAGCGGCATCCCCAAGAACATCATGGACCGATTGTTCGAACCTTTTTTCACCACCAAGGACCCTGGGGAAGGTACCGGACTGGGCCTTGCACTGGTCTATTCCATCGTTGAAGAGCATTATGGACAAATCACCATCGACAGCCCGGCCGATCCACAAAGCCAACGCGGCACCCGTATTCGGGTGACCTTACCGCGTCATGTCGAAGCGACGTCCGCTGTGAACTGAGACCGTCGAGAGAATTGAATCAATGCCGCATATTCTGATCGTCGAAGACGAAACCATTATCCGCTCCGCCCTTCGCCGCCTGCTGGAACGCAACCAGTACCAGGTCAGCGAAGCCGGCTCGGTGCAGGAAGCCCAGGAACGCTTCAGCATTCCCACATTCGACCTGATTGTCAGCGACCTGCGCTTGCCTGGCGCCCCCGGCACCGAACTGATCAAGCTCGGCCAGGGCACTCCTGTACTGATCATGACCAGTTACGCCAGCCTGCGCTCGGCTGTGGACTCAATGAAAATGGGTGCGGTGGACTACATCGCCAAACCGTTCGACCACGATGAAATGCTCCAGGCCGTGGCCCGGATTCTCCGCGACCGACAAAGCGCCGAGAACGCACCGGCAGATCGTCCAGCCACCAAGACGGGGAGCGTTGCGGACAAGGCCGGCTCCAGCAACAACAACGGCGAAATCGGCATCATCGGTTCCTGCCCGCCCATGCAGGATATGTACAGCAAGATCCGCAAGGTGGCGCCAACAGATTCGAATGTCCTGATCCAGGGCGAGTCCGGTACCGGCAAGGAACTGGTGGCCCGGGCACTGCACAACCTCTCCAAGCGGGCCAAGGCCCCCATGATCTCAGTGAACTGCGCAGCCATTCCGGAAACCCTGATCGAGTCCGAATTGTTCGGCCATGAGAAAGGCGCGTTCACCGGCGCCAGCGCCGGGCGTGCAGGCTTGGTGGAAGCAGCGGACGGCGGAACACTGTTCCTCGACGAAATCGGGGAGCTGCCACTGGAGGCCCAGGCGCGCCTGCTGCGGGTTCTGCAGGAAGGCGAGATCCGTCGCGTGGGGTCCGTGCAGTCGCAAAAAGTCGATGTCCGCCTGATTGCAGCGACTCACCGCGACTTGAAAAGCCTCTCGAAAATCGGCCAGTTCCGTGAAGACCTGTATTACCGTCTGCACGTGATTGCCCTGAAACTGCCCGCCTTGCGCGAGCGCGGCGCCGACGTCATTGAAATCGCCAATGCCTTCCTCGCCCGCCAGAGCGCACGCATCGGCCGCTCGGACCTGAAGTTCGCCGCCGACGCCGAACAGGCTATTCGCCATTATTCCTGGCCAGGAAACGTGCGTGAACTGGAAAACGCTGTAGAGCGCGCGGTAATCCTGTGCGAAAGCCCGGAAATCTCCGCTGACCTGCTGGGGATTGATATCGAGCTGAGCGACCTCGAAGACGATGACTTCGTCGGCCTGCCAGCGCAACAGGGCAACACCAGTCACGAGCCCACCGAGGACCTGTCCCTGGAAGACTACTTCCAGCACTTTGTCCTCGAACACCAGGACCACATGACCGAGACCGAATTGGCACGCAAACTGGGCGTCAGCCGCAAATGCCTTTGGGAACGTCGCCAGCGCCTGGGCATCCCGCGGCGCAAAAGCGGGGTAGCCAGCGAAAGCTGAACCCAGGCTGACCCGAGTGTGGGTAACGCTCGACTTTGTGAAAAAAACTGTTACCTGTGTAATTGGACGTAACAAAAGCCGGGGCTAAAGGTAACGAAGCCCCGGTTTTTTTTGGCCTGAAAAACACCACCAGGCACGCCTAACCCCTTGTTTTACTGGGGATCTCAAAAGTTGGCACGGCACCTGCTATATGTTTAGTACAAGAACAATAACAAGCAATGCACAAGACAATAAAAATAAGACGAATCGACTCACGCATAATAAAAACAACACGGCGGAGGCGCAGCTAACTGATTCTTTTGGAGAGGCGTTGTATTTGGGGCATGCCCCACAACCAGGCCGAGAACAACAAAAACTGCCCTAAGGCAGAGCCTGAACTGGTTGGATCGAAAGGTCATTGCAACTCAGCGATCAAAGCAATCCGTTTGCTCTTGGCTCCCGATTGGGAGGGTCACTCTGGATAACCTTAGTGACAAGGGCGTTTAACAAAAACAAGAAGCCCGAAACCAATAATAAAAATAGAGCACGCACAACTATTCTGGGGGAGCTTCGGCTCCCCTTGTGGTTTCCAGAATTCGCATTTCCCCCAAAAAAACCTACGCCAGCCCTGCTAGATCGCACCTTTGCGCAGACCTGCACAAGTCGCGGCAGCTTCCTACACCATCCTTCGACTAAATGCTAGAATCCCCGCCCATCATGCGGTCATTCTTCGTTTTGGCCGAACATTCCTTCAAACAGTGCATCCCATGCTGAAGAAGCTGTTCCAGTCATTCCGTTCTCCCTTGCGTCGTACGCAACATAAACGCAGCACCCCTGAAGTGCTCAATAGCAGCCAACATTCGCTGCAACGTGCCCAGTTCAGCCGGTATGCGGTAAATATCGTCGAACGCCTGCAGAACGCCGGCTACCAGGCGTATCTGGTGGGTGGCTGCGTGCGCGACATGCTGCTCAACATCACCCCCAAGGATTTCGACGTCGCCACCAGCGCTACACCGGAGCAGGTCAAGGCCGAGTTTCGTAACGCACGGATCATTGGCCGTCGTTTCAAACTGGTGCATATCCACTTCGGTCGCGAAATCATCGAGGTCGCGACTTTCCGCGCCAACCACCCGCAGAACGACGACGAGGAAGACAGCAATCAATCCTCCCGTAACGAAAGCGGGCGAATTTTGCGGGATAACGTCTACGGCACCCTTGAAGAAGACGCGCAACGCCGCGACTTCACCATCAACGCCCTGTATTACGACCCGGTCAGCGAACGCATCCTCGATTACGCCAATGGCGTACACGACATTCGCAACAATCTGATCCGCCTCATCGGCGACCCTCGGCAGCGCTACCAGGAAGACCCGGTGCGGATGCTGCGTGCCGTGCGATTCGCGGCAAAACTCAACTTCGGTATCGAAAAACACACCGCAACTCCGATCCGCGAACTGGCTCCCATGCTGCGGGAAATCCCTTCCGCACGTCTGTTCGAAGAAGTGCTCAAGCTGTTCCTCTCCGGCTACGCGGCCGACACCTTCGAAATGCTGGTGGACCTGCAACTCTTCGATCCATTGTTCCCGGCCAGCGCCGAAGCCCTGGAATACAACCCGACTTACACCCATACATTGATCAGTGAAGCCTTGATCAACACTGATTTGCGAATCAAGCAGAACAAGCCCGTGACTCCGGCCTTCCTGTTCGCCGCCCTGCTCTGGCCGGCCCTGCCCGCCCGGGTCCTGCGCCTGCAGGAGCGCGGCATGCCGCCAATCCCGGCCATGCAGGAAGCTGCCCACGAACTGATCGCCGAACAGTGCCAACGCATTGCCATTCCCAAGCGCTTCACCATGCCGATCCGCGAAATTTGGGATATGCAGGAACGGCTGCCACGGCGCAGCGGCAAGCGCGCCGACCAGTTGCTGGACAACCCGCGCTTCCGTGCCGGCTACGACTTCCTGCTGCTGCGTGAAAGCGCAGGCGAGCAGACCGACGGCCTGGGCGAATGGTGGACCGACTACCAGGACGCCAATGACTCCGAACGCCGCGACATGATCCGCGACCTGAGCGGTAAGGAAGACACCAGCGGCGCGCCACGCAAACGTCGGCGCAGCAGCGGTGCCAAACGCAAGCGTGCAGGCAGCTCCAGCGCTTCAGGCGAGTAATGGATGGAACGCATCTACATTGGCATGGGCAGCAATCTGGCTGCCCCTGAAGAGCAACTGCGCAGCGCACTCGAGGCCTTGGCGCAGTTGCCCGCAAGCCACTTCCACGGCGTGTCGGCCTTCTATCAAAGCGATTCCCTGCTGCCCGGCCAACCGCGCTACACCAATGCCGTGGCGGCGCTGGACAGTGACCTGGAGCCCTTGGCACTGCTTGATGCGCTGCAGGCCATCGAAAACCAGCAAGGCCGAGAACGTCATGAACGCTGGGGCCCTCGCACCCTGGACCTGGACATCCTCCTGTTCGGCGATCGCCTGATTGACGAACCGCGCCTCAAAGTCCCTCATTACCATATGCACGCCCGCCCCTTTGTCCTCTATCCCCTGGCAGAACTGGCCCCCGCTGAATTGCGACTGGCCGACGGACGTACCCTGCAGGAGCTGCTCGACGCCTGTCCATTTGTCGGCCTGGAACGGCTGAAATAACCGCTGAAACGCATCAGTAACGGCGGTAACACTCCCGGCGTAACAAGGCGGTAACACATCTAATTGACTTCCAGAGTCCTCATCACGACTATAGGCGTCCCGTTGCCGCCATCCCGGCGTTAAAGGGCGCAATTCAAGCGAGGCTTGTTCGCGGCGACCCCAGGAAACGCTAGGCCAAGGCGCTTGTGCAACGGCGGTGGCACCCGCTGGTACACAGCCCCTTCTGGGCACAGAATAAGGCGTCCAACGCCACCAGCGCGAATCCCGGTACCGCTTTCAAATCGCTTGGAACCAGGCTGTATAAGCACGACAAAAGACCGTGCGCCTGAATAACGAAGAATCACGCGCGTTACTCGCAGTAGTTTCCAAAGCGCCTGAAATGAGGACCCCTTTTCATGCCAGACATCACTCTGACCACCCTGCAAAGCCTCAAGCAGAAAGGTGAAAAGATCACCATGCTGACCTGCTATGACGCCACCTTCGCCCACACCTGCTGTGAAGCCGGCGTCGAAGTCCTGCTGGTAGGCGACTCCCTGGGCATGGTGTTGCAAGGGCACGACAGCACACTGCCCGTGAGCAACGCCGATATGGCCTATCACGTCGCGGCGGTCAAACGCGGCAACAATGGCGCTTTGATCCTCGCCGACCTGCCCTTCATGTCCTATGCCACCCCCGAACAGGCCCTGAGCAGCTCGGCCCAGTTGATGCAGGCCGGGGCGCACATGGTCAAGATCGAAGGTGCCGCCTGGCTGGCCGAATCGGTTCGCCTGCTGAACGAGCGCGGCGTCCCGGTCTGCGTACACATGGGGCTGACCCCACAAACAGTGAATGTGCTGGGCGGCTACAAGGTCCAGGGGCGCAACGAGAACCAGGCGCGGCAGATGCGGGCCGATGCCATTGCCCTGGAGCAGGCCGGTGCCGCCATGTTGCTGCTGGAGTGCGTCCCCAGCGAACTCGCGGCGGAAATCACCCAGGCAGTGAAGATCCCAGTGATTGGCATCGGTGCCGGCAGCGCCACCGACGGCCAGGTGTTGGTGCTCCACGACATGCTGGGCCTGTCCCTGAGCGGTCGCTCGCCCAAGTTCGTGAAGAACTTCATGGCCGGCAAAGACAGCATCCAGGCGGCGTTGAGTGCCTATGTCGAAGCGGTCAAGGCCGTTACCTTCCCAGGCGTCGAACACGGGTTCTCTGCATGAATACAGTCAAAACCGTGCGCGAGTTGCGCGCTGCGGTCGCCCGCGCCCGCAGCGAAGGCAAGCGGATCGGCTTCGTCCCCACCATGGGCAACCTGCACAGCGGTCACGCCGCCCTGGTGGCCAAGGCCGCCCAGCGAGTGGATTTCGTGGTGGCCAGTATCTTCGTCAACCCGCTGCAGTTCGGCGCCGGCGAAGACCTCGACAAGTATCCGCGCACCCTGGCCGCCGACCAGGAGAAACTGCTCGAAGCTGGCTGCCATCTACTGTTCGCTCCCAGTGTCGAAGAGATGTACCCCGACGGCATGGCTGGACAAACCCGGGTCAGCGTGCCGCAGCTCTCCGAAGGCCTGTGCGGCGCCAGCCGCCCCGGTCATTTCGAAGGCGTGGCCACGGTGGTCAGCAAGCTGTTCAACATGGTCCAGCCGGACCTTGCCGTGTTCGGCCAGAAGGACTACCAGCAGTTGGCGGTCATTCGTGCCCTGGTGCATGACCTGAACATGCCGATCCAGATCATCGGCGAGCCAACGGTGAGGGCCACCGACGGCCTGGCCCTGTCCTCGCGCAATGGCTACTTGAGCCCAGAGCAGCGCGCCATCGCCCCCGTGCTGTACCGCAGTCTGAGCCAAATCGCTCAGGCCATTCGGGATGGCGAGCGTGACTATCCGAGGCTACTGGCCGAGCAACAGCAGCAGCTCGAGGCGGCCGGCCTGCGACGGGACTACCTGGAAATCCGTCACGCGAAAAACCTGCGTCCCGCCACTGCCGAAGACCGTGACCTGGTGATTCTGGTGGCGGCTTATCTGGGCGCAACACGCTTGATCGACAACCTGCATCTGGACCTCGACACGCCGGCATGAACGCCTGATTGCCCGAACGCCAACCTTCGGGCAAACTGCCGCCGGCTGGGGCCTGCAGCTGATACTGCAGGTCCTGTTCGAGGATCCGACCCAGGAATTTCCCATGCGTGCCATCTTGCCCAGGGTGAAAGCGATCTGCTCAGTGCCAGACCACGCAGGCGGTAGATGCCCCCGGCAACGAGCGGAACCACGAAACCTTGGGGTCCCCGTTGAAGCCAGCCGATTCCAACCCCGTTTATTCCCGCTGAAAGCCCCCCATGCAGCCCTGATTGGCCCCGCCAGTACAAAATAGTACCGGCCACAAGGCGCACAAAGCCAAGACAGAACAGCACGCTGGAGTTACTGTTATCGCCCTGGGTGATTAATCGAATCAGCACAGGACTGAAGGAACGAGGTCTTTGAGACCGCGCAGGACGTTCCGGGCTTCTCAGTGTCCAAAAAGGCAGTTCAAGCAAAAGGAAAACCGCAGCGATGGCGTACTACCGCACTCCTCACGACGTTACCGCTCTGCCCGCCTGGCAAGCGTTGAAAGACCACCGCCAAGCCATGCAGGATTTCAGCATGCGCGAGGCGTTCAATACCGATCCACAGCGCTTCAACCAATTTACCCTGAGCAGCTGCGGACTGTTTCTCGACTACTCGAAAAACCTGATCACCAGCCAGACCCGCGATCTGCTGGTGAATCTGGCCAAGGAAGTCGGTCTGGCCGATGCCATCAAGTCCATGGTGACCGGTGAGCTGGTCAACGCCTCCGAAGGCCGTCCGGCGCTGCACACTGCACTACGCCGTCCGGTGGGCGACAAGCTGTCGGTCAATGGCGTCAACGTGATGCCGGAAGTACACAAGGTACTGAACCAGATCACCGAACTGGTCGGGCGCATCCACGACGGCCTGTGGCGCGGCTACACCGAGAAACCCATCACCGACGTGGTCAACATCGGTATCGGTGGCTCGTTCCTCGGCCCGGAGCTGGTGTCCGAGGCGCTGTTGTCCTATGCCCAGAAAGGCGTGCGCTGTCACTACCTGGCCAATATCGACGGTAGCGAGTTCCATGAGCTTTCAGCGAAAATCCGTGCAGAAACCACGCTATTCATCGTTTCTTCCAAGTCATTCAACACCCTCGAAACCCTGAAGAACGCCCAGGCGGCGCGGGCCTGGTACCTGGCCCAGGGCGGTTCCGAAGCCGAATTGCACCGCCACTTCATCGCCGTATCGAGCAACAACGCGGCCGCCGTGGCCTTCGGCATTCGTGAAGAGAACATCTTCCCAATGTGGGACTGGGTCGGTGGACGCTACTCGCTGTGGTCCGCCATCGGCTTGCCGATCGCACTGGCCATCGGCATGTCCAACTTCAAGGAACTGCTGTCCGGTGCCTACACCATGGACCAGCACTTCCAGAGCGCACCGTTCGAGCAGAACATGCCGGTACTGCTGGCCCTGCTGGGAGTGTGGTACGGCAACTTCTGGGGAGCGCAAAGTCACGCGATCCTGCCGTACGACCACTACCTGCGCAACATCACCAAGCACTTGCAGCAACTGGACATGGAATCCAACGGCAAGAGCGTGCGCCAGGACGGTACCCCGGTGGCCACCGATACCGGCCCGGTGATCTGGGGCGGCGTAGGCTGCAACGGTCAGCACGCCTATCACCAGTTGCTGCACCAGGGCACCCAACTGATTCCGGCCGACTTCATCGTGCCGATCGTCAGCTTCAACCCGGTGGCTGACCACCACCAGTGGCTGTACGCCAACTGCCTGTCCCAGAGCCAGGCGCTGATGCTGGGCAAGACCCGCGCCGAAGCCGAGAGCGAACTGCGCGAGAAAGGCATGAGCGAAGCCGATGTGGCAAAACTCGCGCCGCACAAGGTGATTCCCGGCAACCGTCCGAGCAACACCCTGGTGGTGGAACGCATCAGCCCGCGGCGCCTGGGCGCCCTGGTAGCGCTGTACGAACACAAGGTCTTCGTGCAAAGCGTGGTCTGGGGCATCAACGCCTTCGACCAGTGGGGCGTGGAGCTGGGCAAGGAACTGGGCAAAGGCGTCTACAACCGTCTGGTCGGTAGCGACGAAACCCTGGCCGACGATGCTTCGACCCAAGGCCTGATCAACTACTTCCGCGGCCGTCACCGCGGCTGATCAACCTTCTCTGTCCCGGGAGCCGCCACGTCGGCTCCCGTCCGGGCCCCGGCCCTCCCCCCTTGAACCTTCCTGACACTTGTGCGCACCCTTATGGCTTGTCGCAAAACAAGAATAAGGAACCGTCATGTTCGATATCAGCACTTTTCCGAAAGCCGATGCCGTCCGCCGGGCGGCGCAAATGAGTCAGGACGACTACCACCACCTCTACCGCCAATCCATTGAGCAGCCAGATGTGTTCTGGGCCGAGCAGGCCAAGCGCTTCCTGCACTGGAGCAGCCCCTGGGACAGCGTGCACAGCCATGACATGCGCACCGGCGAGGCCAGCTGGTTCCGTGGCGGCCAACTCAACGTCAGCTACAACTGCATTGATCGTCATCTGGAAAAACGCGGCGATCAGGCAGCCATCATCTGGGAAGGCGATAACCCCGCCGACTCACAGCGCATCACCTACAAAGAACTTCACGGGCATGTCTGCCGCCTGGCTAACGTGCTGAAAAGCCGTGGCGTGAAAAAAGGCGACCGGGTGTGCATCTACATGCCGATGATTCCCGAAGTGGCCTACGCCATGCTCGCCTGCACCCGAATCGGTGCCGTGCATTCGGTGGTGTTCGGCGGCTTCTCCCCGGAGGCCCTGCGCGACCGGATTCTCAACGCCGACTGCCGCACCCTGATCACCGCCGACGAAGGCGTGCGCGGCGGCAAACAGATTCCCCTCAAGAGCAACGTCGACAAGGCCCTGCTCAGTTGCCCGGACGTCAGCAGCGTGGTGGTGGTCGAGCGCACCCGTAATCCGGTGAACTGGGTAGAGGGCCGCGACATTCACTACCAGCAGGCCGTAGCCGCGGCCAGCGACCAGTGCGCCCCCGAGCCGATGGACGCCGAAGACCCGCTGTTCATCCTCTATACCTCCGGCAGCACCGGCAAACCCAAAGGCGTTCTGCATACCACCGGCGGCTACCTGCTACAGGCCGCCATGACCTTCAAGTACGTACTGGACTACCGCGACGGCGAGGTCTTCTGGTGCACCGCCGACGTCGGCTGGGTCACCGGCCACAGCTACATCCTCTACGGTCCGCTGGCCAACGGTGCCACCACGCTGATCTTCGAAGGCGTGCCCAACTACCCCAGCACCTCGCGTTTCTGGGAGGTGGTGGACAAGCACCAGGTGAACATTTTCTACACTGCCCCGACCGCCCTGCGGGCCCTGATGCGCGAAGGCAACGACCCCGTGCAGCGCACCTCCCGCAGCAGCCTGCGGCTCCTGGGCAGTGTTGGCGAACCGATCAACCCGGAAGCCTGGGAGTGGTATTTCAATGTCGTGGGCGAGCAGCGCTGCCCGATTGTCGATACCTGGTGGCAGACCGAGACCGGCGGCATCATGCTCAGCCCCCTGGTCAGCGCCCGACAGGTCAAACCCGGCTGCGCCTCGACGCCGATGTTCGGTGTACAACCGGTGTTGCTGGACGACCAGGGCAAGGAAATCCAAGGTGCCGGCAGCGGCATCCTGGCGATCAAGGCCAGTTGGCCGGCACAGATACGCAGCGTCTACGGCGATCCCAAGCGCATGATCGAAACCTACTTCGCGCCTTACCCCGGCTACTACTTCACCGGTGACGGCGCGCGCCGGGACGAGGACGGCAGCTACTGGATCACCGGACGCATCGACGACGTGATCAACGTCTCCGGGCACCGCATCGGCACTGCCGAAGTGGAAAGCGCCCTGGTACTTCACGACGACATCGCCGAGGCCGCCGTGGTCGGTTACCCCCACGACCTCAAGGGCCAGGGGATCTATGCCTTTGTCACGCCCATGCAAGGCATCGAACCCGACGAGGAACTGAAAAAGCAACTGCTGGCCCTGGTCAGCCGTGAAATCGGCAGCTTTGCCAAACCGGAGCTGATCCAGTGGGCCCCGGCCCTACCGAAAACTCGCTCGGGCAAGATCATGCGGCGTATCCTGCGCAAGATCGCCTGCAACGAACTGGAGACCTTGGGGGATACCTCGACCCTGGCGGACCCCAGTGTGGTGGAAGGCCTGATCGACAAGCGCCTGAACGCTTGAAACCGGCGCGGCCACGGCCGCGCCTTTTTTCACTACCCGCACCGAGCTGTCATGGAATTCATTCGCAGCCGTATCGAAAGCCAGGTCATGAGCTTGTCTGGCCTCTCCCTGGGGCAACTCGACCTGGAGCATCCCAAGGGCGACCCCGGCCTGTTCGGGCCGGGCTCGGTCAGTTGGCAGGTACACGCCGACTTCAGCAGCATGCTGATCGGCGGCATCAGTGCCTTGCTGATGCAAGCCCTGCACCCCCTGGCCCTGGCCGGGGTCTGGGACCACTCGAACTTTCGCCAGGACATGATCGGCCGCCTGCGCCGCACCGGCCAGTTCATTTCCGGCACCACCTTCGGCTCCCGTCAGGACGCCGAATGGCTGATCGAAAAAGTACGCACTATTCACCTGCATATCGTGGGCACCGCTCCTGATGGCCGTCCTTACGCCGCCAGCGATCCGGACCTGCTGACCTGGGTGCATGTGGCGGAAGTCAGCAACTTTCTCGCCGCCCACCTGCGTTACCTCAACCCTCGCCTGTCAGGGGCAGACCAGGACCGCTACTACAACGAGATCGCGCTGATCGCCGAACGTCTCGGCGCCCGGGATGTGCCCCGCTCGCGGCGGGCGGTGGCCGACTACCTGCAGGCCATGCGTCCGCAACTGCTGTGCGACGATCGCAGTCGCGAGGTTCTGCGCCTGCTACAGGCGGCTCCAGCTCCCAGTCGCCTGGCCAAACCTTTTGGCTCATTGATGATGCAGGCCGGTATCGACCTGCTGCCGGACTGGGCCAGCGCCATGCTTGACGTCAATCAGAACCCGCTGCAACGCCAGCTGATTCGAGCCAGCGTCAAACGCAGTACGCCGATGCTGCGCTGGGCGGTGCGTGACAGTTCGGTGCATCGAGCGAAACGACGCATGGGTCTGTAGAAGACGACCGCTCATGCACAACACGCCCAGACAGTTCGCAATTGGCCGGCCAGCACCACGCCGTACCCACCATGCCCTTGAACAAAGTCTGCGGCTCCGGCCTCAAGGTCTTGCACCTGAGCGCCCAGGCCATTGGCTGCGGCGATGCCAAAGTGATCATCGGCGGCGGCCAGGGCGTGGCCTTGGCCATAGAGTCCGAGAGATCGCCTTCGCCAGCACTTGGCTCCTACAACGGGCAGGAGGCTGGTAAACTGCGGCGCCTTATTCCTCTTCTCCAAGGCGCCCTGCATGTCTTCCTTGAATCAGGCGCTGCGCGCCGCCCTCGATCACCGTCAAGACCTGCTCGCCGAACTGCACCAGCAAGGCACCGACTGCTATCGCCTGTTCCACGGCAGCCAGGAAGGCGCCGGTGGCCTGACCGTCGACCGTTATGGGCCGCAGTTGCTGGTACAGAGCTTTCACCAAACGCTGGAACGCGATGCCCTGCTGCAATTGCACGAAACCATCAATCAACAGCTGAACCTGTCGACCCTGCTGGTCTACAATGATCGCTCCCGCGGCAACTCGCGTATCGACCGTGAAGACTCGGTATACCGCGCCGACGACAGTGCCCTGGAGGATCTGGTCGGCCATGAATGGGGGTTGAATTATCGTGTCCGTGGCCGTCATGCCGGGCAGGACCCGTTGCTGTTTCTCGACCTGCGCAACGCTCGCGGCTGGGTCAAGCAGCACAGTGCCGGGAAAAGCGTGCTCAATCTCTTCGCCTATACCTGCGGTGTCGGCCTCTGCGCTGCGGCCGGAGGCGCCCGGGAGGTCCTCAACCTGGACTTCGCCGAAGGCAACCTGGCGGTAGGCCGGGAAAACGGCCAGCTCAACCCGCAGCTACCCGGTATGCAGTTCGTGCAGTCGGACTACTTCCCAGCAATCCGCCAACTGGCGGGCCTGCCCATCAGTCAGCGACGTGGACAGAAGCTCCCCAGCTATCCGCGTCTTGAACAACGCCAATACGATCTGGTCTTGCTGGACCCTCCGGCCTGGGCCAAGAGTGCCTTCGGCACCGTCGACCTGCTGCGCGATTATCAGAGCCTGCTGAAGCCGGCGCTGCTGGCCACTGCCGAAGAGGGTGTGCTGATCTGCTGTAACAACCTGGCCAAGGTGTCGTTGCAGGAATGGCGAGAACAAGTGCTGCGCTGCGCCGAGAAAGCCGGGCGGCCAGTACGCGATTGCCAGGTCCTTGCCCCTGCTGCGGACTTCCCTTCCC
This sequence comes from Pseudomonas sp. B21-059, assembly GCF_026016285.1. Lineage (NCBI taxonomy): Bacteria > Pseudomonadati > Pseudomonadota > Gammaproteobacteria > Pseudomonadales > Pseudomonadaceae > Pseudomonas > Pseudomonas sp. B21-059. The sequence continues at coordinate 5,767,360 of NZ_CP087201.1, forward strand.
AGGACGGACAACCACCGCTGAAAACACTGATCCTGCAACTTTGATCAGGGGCAAAAAATCTGAACAATCCTGAAGACTGTGATGGTTTCGGAACCGTAAACGCGTGCCATACTCCAAGGCACTTCCGATCCAGATAGATGAAGCCTCGCATGACCAAAGGATTGATTCGCGCTCTCTGCGCCTTGTTGACCGCTCTCGCCCTTTACAGTCTGCTGGGCTTTCTGATTTTGCCGGGCATCGCCTTGCGGGTGGCCAACCAGCAACTGGCCAACTACGCCACGACCCCGGCCCATATCCAGCGTATCGAACTCAACCCCTTCAGCCTGGAACTGACCCTCTGGGGCCTGAGCGTCGGCGAACCGGGCAAGGAACAGATTGCCTTCCAGCGCCTCTACGCCAATCTGCAATTGGACAGTCTGTGGAAACGCGCTCTGCATCTGGCGGACGTCGAACTGGACCAGCCCAAGACCGAGATCCTCTTCGACAAGGAAGGCAAGCTCAACCTCCTGGCCCTGTTCAAGCTGCCTGCCAGCGAACCGACCCCGAGCGATCCCGACGCCAAGCCGTTTCCCGTTCGCATTGAACGCATCAAGCTGGCGGGCGGCTATCTGCACTTCAAGGACCTGCGCCCCAGCGAGCCCATCGAATTTCTCTACAACAAGCTCGACTTTGAACTGAAGAACCTCAGCACCCTGCCGGATGACAGCGCCGACATGACCCTGGTGGCCACCGGCCCGGAAGGCGGACAGATCGACTGGAGCGGCAACTTCAGCGTGACCCCGCTGGCTTCCGAAGGCACCTTGAAAGTCACCGACGGCAAGATGAAAGCCTGGTGGCCCTATGTACGTGACGCCGTGCCGCTGGTGCTGGAAGACGGCGTGGTCAACCTCAGCACCCACTATAAATTCAGCCTGACCAAGGAAACCGAACTGCTGCTGGACAACACCTCCATCAGCGTTGCGCCATTCGCCATCAAAGCCCCGGACGGTCGCCCGCTGGCGCGCCTGGAGCGCCTGGACATCAGCGAAGCGATGGTGGACCTGGCCAAGCAGCACGTCATAGTCGGCAAGATCCGCAGCCAGAAACTGGAGACCTGGGCCGCCCTTGAAGCCGATGGCCAACTGGACTGGCAAAAGCTCTTCGCCAGCCAACCCGCCAAGCCGGCAGCCAAGCCTCAGCCAGCCACAGCCGATACCACCAAGGAACCCGCAGTCCCCAGCAAGCCCTGGCAGGTACTGCTCAAGGATGTGGAACTGCGCAACTATCAGGTGCACCTGGCCGACCGCCAAGCCAAACCGGCCGTGGCGCTGGACGTTGGCCCGCTGAACCTGGATCTGAAAAACTTCGACAGCCTCAACCAGTCGCCTTTCACCCTAAAGCTCGATACCGGCCTGGGTAAACAAGGCAAGGTCAGCGCCACCGGCGAAGTCAACCTCAACCCCATCACCGCCAAGCTCAAGGTGCAGACCAAGGACATCGACCTGCGGGTCGCCCAGTCCTACATCAGCCCGTTCATTCGCCTGGAACTGCGCAGCGGCATGCTCGGCAGCGACCTGGCAGTGGACCTGAAGAAAGTCGAACCGTTGACCTTCAGCATCACCGGCCGGGCCGAAGTGGATCAGTTGCACACCCTGGACACCCTCAAGACCCGCGACTTCGTGAAGTGGAAACAAGTGGTGGTGGAGGGCCTGAACTATCAGCACGGTGACAGCCTGACCATCAGCCAGGTCAACCTGATGCAGCCTTATGCGCGCTTCATCATCAACGATGACCGCACCACCAATATCGACGACCTGCTGATTCCACAACCCGCAGGCGGCAGCAGCAAATCCTCGGGCAAGCCCGCCCCAAGTTCCAGCAAGCCACTGGGTATTCACATTGGTAAAATCGCCATCAACGATGGTTCGGCCAACTTCGCCGACCTGAGCCTGATACCAAACTTCGCCACGGCAGTCCAGCAACTCAACGGGCATATCGGCACCATCGACAGCCGCCAGGCCAAGCCGGCGGAGGTGGGCGTCAAGGGCAAGGTCGACCGTTACGCTCCAGTGACCATCAAGGGCAGCGTCAACCCCTTCGATCCAATGGCCGCACTGGACATCGCCACCAGCTTCAAGCGAGTGGAGTTGACCACCCTGACGCCCTATTCCGGAAAGTTCGCCGGTTTTCGTATTCGCAAGGGCCGACTCAACCTCGACTTGCACTACATGATCACCAAGGGCCAGCTCAAGGCCGAGAACAAACTGGTGGTCGAACAACTGCAACTGGGTGAAAAGGTCGACAGCCCAGACGCCGTGGACCTGCCGATTCGCCTGGCCGTAGCCCTGCTGAAAGACACCGACGGCAAGATTTCCATCGAGTTGCCAATTTCCGGCGACCTCAACAACCCACAGTTCAGCGTGATGCCAATCGTCTGGCAGACCCTGCGCAACCTGGTGCTGCGAGCAGCCCAGGCCCCCTTCAAGTTCATTGGCGGCCTGGTCACCGGCGGCGACTCTGAAGACCTGAGCAGTGTGTCTTTCGCTCCTGGCTCCAGCGAACTGAGCAAAGAGTCCGAATCAGCCCTCACCACCCTGGCCAAGGCCCTCAAGGAGCGTCCGACCTTGCGCCTGGAGATCGAAGGCACCAGCGCCCAGAGCAGCGATGGTCCGCTGATCGCCGAACAGCGTCTGGAGCGCGAGTACCAGTACAACTACTACAAAATCCTGCAACGGCGCGGCGACAAGGTGCCGGCCCAGGCGTCCTTGCTGCAGGTTCCCGAGGGCGAGAAAGCGCCATTGCTGGAAGGCATCTACCGCACCCGCCTGAAACAGCAACCTCCGGCCGAATGGACCCAGCTCAGCCGCGACGAGCGCAGTGCCAAACTGCGTGAGGGGCTGATCAAGTTCTGGAGCGGCAGCGACGTGTTGCTGCGCCAACTGGGCCAGGAACGGGCCAGCAGCATCAAGGACTTCCTGGTGGACAAGGGCCAATTGGCCGATGACCGGGTCTACTTCATCGATGCCAACCTCGGCCAGGCCGAAAGCGACGGCAAGGTGATCACTCCGCTGCACCTGGACAGCGAGTAAGGCTCGCGCCGGCCTCAAGCAGCGCCACTTCCCCGCCCAATAGAACAGGCCCCGACACAAAGTGCCGGGGCCTGTAATGATCACATCCTTGTGATCTTCCGCATGAACCTTTGAAAGAAGCGGCAGACGTATCGCTTGGCTCGTCTACCGCCCCCTCTCCCTGTCCAGGCGAGAAGCTTGGGGTCTTACTCGGCTTTCAGGCCGTCGGCAGAGACCGCTTGAACGCCTTTGATTTTCTTGGTGATTGCCACTGCTGTGGCTTTCTGCGCCTCGGTAATGGCAACAGTGGACGACAGCGAGACGACGCCCTTGTTGGTTTCAACCTTGATGTCGGTGCCAGGAATGCCTTTCTCGGTTACCAGATCGCTTTTCACTTTGGTGGTGATCCAGGTATCGGAGGTGGCCTCTTTGGCCTTGGTCACTTCACCGGCAGCCACGACCATAGGCGACTGGGTGCTTTGAGTGGTCTGCGCAAATGCTGCGTTGGACATGGTCAGGGTCAGAGCGGTAGCAGTTGCAGCAGCGATAGCGAACTTCTTCATACGAGTAACTCCTGTTCTTTTAGAAAGCCTGCGCCGTGTCCTGGCAACAGGGTTATGAGGGATATTGCAGGTGCTGTGCCAAGTCCAGACCACATAAAAAACTCATAAAAAACAATAAGTTATAGATAACGCGAAGAATCAGCATCATGCAAAATGCATGACCACCCAACAATCTGCATGCAAGTTGCGGCTTTTTTCGACGCAGTTCATCAAGCCCACACCCAACAGCCTGCCAGGACTCAGGTGTCGTGCGCGGCACAGCCCTTGGGCGCATAGTCGGCCTCCACTGTGGTGTTGCACGTCCATCCCGAAGCTGGCGAACGGCTCAGTACCAGAGTCTTGTTCAACACCGCCCCCGGAGCATTGAGGAGGGTACAGCCGATACTGCCTTCACCGGTGGCGGCAGTGCCCTCGGCGCTCATTCGGCAGTTCAACGTCAAGGGCGTGCCACCGGCGAGGGCCAGAGTCGGGTCGATTCCCTGATTAAGCAGGTCCTCGATATTGACCTTCAGCGCCGACGCCTCGGCCAACGCGGCCATCATCTTGGCCCGCACCTGGTACTTGGAATACAGCGGCATCGCCACTGTGGCGAGAATGCCGATGATGGCCACCACCACCAGCAATTCGATCAGGGTAAAAGCGGATTGATGTTTCATGAGTTGCCTCCTGGCAAGAATGCTCCGTGGGTAATCAGCAAGGCTTGAAGCATGCCCTGTGCCAAGGTTAACCCCACGGAATTCAAGGCCTGCAGCGCTGATAGCCCATGGCCTTAAGTACGAGGAGTTGCACAAACTGACAAATTTCGTCATCTAGCGCCCCTATGCGTCAGGTGCCCGGCGGCTAGGCTTCAAGAAGCTCACCCCTGCATCAAGGATTGAACCATGGCGGTAAAAGCACCTGTGGCCAGCGTCTATCTCTGGCAAGGCACCGACGGCCAGGGCCACAAGTTGGCCGGCGAGCTGAGCGCTGCAAACCCGGCGCTGATCCGAGCTCAGCTGCGCAGGCAAGGCATCACTCCAACCCGGGTACGCCGCAAGCCCAGGGCCTGGCTCCGATCGGGCCAACGAATCAAGGCACGGGAGATCGCCCTGTTCACCCGGCAACTGGCAACCCTGATGCAGGCCGGAGTGCCACTGCTGCAAGCCTTCGAAATCATTGCCGAGAGCTTCGTCCAGCCGTTGATGCGCCAACTGCTGGCCAGCCTCAAACGCGACATCGAGGCTGGCTCCAGCCTGGCCACAGCGCTGCGCCGACATCCGCGCCACTTTGACGAGCTGTACTGCAATCTGGTGGAGGCCGGCGAACAGTCCGGCGCCCTGGATACCCTGCTGGAACGGGTCGCCACCCATAGGGAAAAAAGCGAGAACCTCAAGGCCCGGGTAAAAAAGGCCATGGTCTATCCCGTGGCGGTGATCGGCGTGGCCGTCCTGGTCAGCAGCATCCTGCTGATCAAGGTGGTTCCCCAATTCCAGAGCCTGTTCGCCGGGTTCAACGCCCAATTGCCGCTCCTGACCCAATGGGTCATCACCCTTTCCCATGTCATCCAGAACCACGGCGGATGGTTGCTCAGCGCCGGCCTGCTGATGGGGGTAGGGATCAGGCAGGCTTATCGGCGCTCGGAGCGCCTGCGGGACAGTGTGGATCAGGGACTGCTACGCCTGCCCTTGGCCGGCCCGCTGCTGTACAAGGCCGCAGTGGCCCGCTACGCCCGTACGCTGGCCACCACCTTCGCGGCTGGCGTGCCTCTGGTCCAGGCCCTGGATTCAGTGGCCGGAGCCAGCGGCAACAAGGTCTTCAGGCAAGCGGTGGAACGCATCCGCCAACAGGTGGCCAGTGGCATGCAACTGAACTTTGCCATGCGTGCCAGCGGCGTCTTCCCTACTATGGCGATCCAGATGACCGCCATCGGTGAAGAGTCCGGAATGCTGGATCATCTGCTGGAAAAAGTCGCAGCGCATTATGAGGTCGAGGTGGACCACCTGGTCGACAGCCTGACCAGCCTCATGGAGCCGTTGATCATGGTCATCCTGGGCAGTATCGTCGGCGCCCTGGTGGTTGCCATGTACCTGCCCATCTTTCAACTCGGCACAGCGATCTGAACATGTCCTTGACTGAAGCCATGACCCTTTACCCCCTGGCCTTCGTGACTGCGGCCCTGGTACTGGGGCTGCTCGTAGGCAGCTTTCTGAACGTGCTGGTGTGGCGCCTGCCGAAAATGCTTGAACGCGATTGGCGGGCTCAAGCCCACGAAGTGCTGGGACTGCCCCCGGAGCCTGTAGCGGCGCCCTACAACCTGCTGCTGCCCCACTCCCAATGCCCCCATTGCGCACAACCGATCCGCCCCTGGCAAAACATTCCCCTGCTCAGCTATCTGTGGCTGCGGGGCCGTTGCGCCCACTGCAGGACCGCCATCAGCCCGCGCTACCCACTAACCGAACTGGCTTGCGGGCTGATCTCGGCGTACGTCGCCTGGCACTTCGGTTTTGGCTGGCCCGCGGGCCTGCTGCTGATCCTCAGTTGGGGGTTACTGGCCATGAGCCTGATCGATGCCGATCACCAACTGCTGCCAGACGTGCTGGTGTTGCCACTGCTGTGGCTGGGACTGATTGCCAATAGCTTCGAGGTACTGGCGAGCCTGGAGGATGCCCTGTGGGGCGCGGTACTCGGCTATCTGTGCCTGTGGTCAGTGTTCTGGCTGTTCAAATTGCTGACCGGCAAGGACGGCATGGGCCACGGCGACTTCAAGCTGCTAGCGATGCTTGGCGCCTGGGGCGGCTGGCAGATCCTGCCGCTGACCTTGCTCCTGTCCTCTCTGGTGGGAGCGATTCTCGGCACTGTCATGCTGCGCCTGAACCGGGCCAAGACCTCGACGCCCATCCCCTTCGGCCCCTTTCTGGCCATTGCCGGCTGGATTGCCTTGCTCTGGGGTGGTCAAATGACCGACTTCTATTTGCAGTTTGTCGGTTTCCAATGACTCGCTCCGTAAACACACCCTGGACCCTCGGCCTCACCGGCGGCATCGGCAGCGGCAAAAGCGCTGCCGCCCAGCACTTCATCGACCTGGGAGTGCATGTGATCGATGCCGATCACGCCGCTCGCTGGGTGGTGGAACCGGGCCGCCCGGCCTTGGAACAGATTGCCCAGCACTTTGGTGACGGCGTGCTGCAGGCCGACGGCCAACTGGATCGCGCGGCACTGCGCAAGCTGATCTTCGAAGTCCCCGAACAGCGTCGCTGGCTGGAGGCGCTATTGCACCCGCTGATTGCCGAGGAGATCGTCAGCCATCTGGCCCGTGCAGAATCGCCTTACGCGATCCTGGTGTCGCCACTGCTGATCGAGTCAGGCCAGTTCCGGATGACCCAACGGATTCTGGTGATCGATGTGCCGCAACAATTGCAGATCGAACGCACCTTGCAGCGCGACCAGATCAGCGAACAGCAGGTCCAGGCGATTCTCAAGGCCCAGGCCAGCCGCGAGGAGCGCCTGCGTCACGCCGACGATGTGCTGGTCAACGACCGCGATCACGCCTGGTTGCGCAGCGAGGTCGAACGCCTGCATCACTTTTACCTAACTTTGCGTGGAGGCCAGTCATGAGCCAACCCCTGACCGTCGAATGCCCAACCTGTGGCGCCCCCGTGGAATGGACCGCGACCAACACCAACCGGCCGTTCTGTTCCGACCGTTGCAAATTGATCGACCTGGGGGCCTGGGCCGCCGAGGAACACAAGATTCCAGTGAGCCCGGATGCCGAGGACGAACTGTTCTCGGAAGAACTGCCGCCCCGCGCTCACTGAGTGCTCGAACCGACGCCGATCAGGGCCGCATGAAGCTGTAGTCCTGATCGTCGTCGAGGTTCTCCGCGAGGAACTGCAACTCGTCAGCCAGATCCTCGATGCTACGTACGCCCTTGCTCTGCTGCACCACCGCGCTGAGCAGCGCCCGCAGGCTCAAACCCGGTTCAAACCCTTCCTGCTGGGCACTGTGCAGACTGTCGCGCACTTCTTGCCGGGCCCACTGATAGACGCTCATGACCGCACTCCTGAGATTTTTGCCGAGCATGCAGCGCGGCCCCAGGCTCGGAGTTGATATGGATCAAGGGCGCGGGTCCTCATCCTTCCAGGGCGCACTGAGGTAGCGGGTGCGATTGAAGGTTTCCAGCCATTCCGGGCAGAACACCACCAGGGCGCTGATCACCATGCCGTTGATAAATGCCTCGGGAAAGATGATCAGCCACAGGTAGCCGACAAAATCCTCCAGCCATTCGGGCATGGCGAAACGCCCATCAAGCCACAAGAGCCCCAGGCCACAAAGCAGGCACAACAGCGCCGACAGGGCCGCGGCGAAGAATCCGGAGCAGAAGATATAGACGAAGGGATTGCGCGGTTGAGCCCGCTCCACCAGACCGGCACAGGCCTCGGTTACCGCCACCGGCAACAGGATCAGCAAGGCGCCATTGACCCCCAGTGCCGCCAGCTCCTGCCGCCCCAGTGCCAGCAAGCCCAGCTGCGCAATCAGGCCACCGACAATCGCCAGTGGCCAATCCAGCAGTAAGGTCACCGCCGTCATGCCGATGAAGTGATAAGACACTCCAGTATCGAAATCCCGGCGCACCAACCACAGCAGAAACAACGCAAACACCGTTCCGAACAGTAGATGCTGACGGCGACTGTCGGTGAACAGCTCGACCCAGGGCGCCCGCCACACCGCCCAGATCAGAACCGGCACATACAGCAGCCAGCCGATGCTCAGGCTTGCCGGTGACAGCAGCGCCGCGCTGATCATGGCCGGGCTTTCTCCAGCGCAGTCTTCAGTTGCTCGACGGTGGTGAATTCCTGCCGAGACACCAATTGGCCATCCTGCAATTGCAACCACAAGACCTTGTCCTCGGCGGCAGGGTAACGAGAGGCCACACGCCCTTCGCGGTCGAGCATCACCCGGTAGGGATAATCACGCATGGCCGGAACTGCGAACATCTTGGCGATCAGCGCCGGCATGCGCTGGATATCCGCGACAAACACCCCGTGACGCGCCTGCAGATAATCCTTGGGCTTGTCCTTGAGCGCCCCGTTCACCACCTTGGCCGCGTCCATACCGCGCGCCACCAGCAGGATCTGCGCCTGTGAATCGAGGCTGTAGGCTTGATCGAACTGATCCAGCAAGGTCCAGGGTGCCAGACGCTCACCGATTTCAAGGGCCTGGGCGCACAGGGGCAACAGGCCCAGCAACAGAATTGACCAGCGTTTCACTGCACACTCCTTATCGAGGGGTAGGACGGGAAACAGTCTACACCGCCCCTGGGCAGGCTCCAGCAAGCACCGCCAGGCACCGGGTGCAGAGGTTTTTCGAGAAGCGTGGTTTTTAAGGTCATATTTGAGCGCTAAGCTTGGGGATATGGATGACTCAGATTTTTTGCGCCTGCTCACCATTCAGGCCGAACAAGCCAACGCGTTTCTGTCCAATGCCCGCAAATGGGAGCGTGAGCGTTGGGTCTGCCAGCGCCTGCTGCAAGGCCTGAATATTCCCTATCGCAACGACGAATTCAGCGCCGCCGGGCAGGAACCGCCGGATGTGCTGTTTCGCGAGGCCAGCTTCGAGGTGTTCTTCGTCCTTGATGAAGGCCGCCGACTCAATGATGAATGGCGCGACGAACTGCAACGCCGGCGCAGCGCATTTTCCCTGAGCCAACTGGTACGACGCGAAGCCAAGCCCAAGCGCATCCCGGCTAACGAACTGTTGCTGCGCCTGGGGCCGACCCTGCGCAAGAAGGCCCACAACTACAAGGAGCGTGGGATGAACCTCGGGGAGCTGGACATCATCGCCTTCGCCGCCCTGAAACGTGAAGTGCTGGATCTGAACAGCCACTTCCCGCCCCCCACCGAGTACCTGCGCCAGGGCTGGCGCTCGCTGTCCCTGGTGGGACCGACCTTCGCCCGGGTGCTGTTCGCCCATCCGGATGCGCCGGAGTTCCTGCGTAGCAACCTGGGCCGCAGTATCGTTTTCGACGTCGGCATCAGTTTGTAAAGTCCGTCAATCCGCCTCGCCTGGGCATGGCGCAATATCCCGGGCAATGGTAAAAAAGCGCTCTTGCCTGCCAACGCCGGGACTTCGTCATCGAGCCCCCACGCGCAGCGGCTATGCTCGGTAAATGCTCGATTGCATCGCGCTGTAACATTCCCCTGTGTTGCGACGTCTACCTGACGAGGCCCTTTATGAGCAGCCGCCTGAACCCCGACGACCAACGCCATGTCGAAGAATACCTGCAACTGCCCCAGCACCGAGTCGAGCGCCGGCCCTTTCGGCCGTGGATGCTCCTTGTGGTGGTGGTCGTGGTGACGGTCGCCCTGGGCCTGTTGAGCCGTTTTATCAGTTACCTGACGCTATGAGCTGCATCGCGCTCGCTCGGTTGACTGCACCGATTTCTTTTAGCCTTGCGAGATATCCCCATGACTCATCGTATTGTCATCGTTGGCGGCGGCGCCGGCGGCCTGGAGTTGGCGACCCGCCTGGGTAAGACCCTGGGCAAGCGCGGCACCGCCAGTGTGATGCTGGTGGACGCCAACCTGACCCATATCTGGAAACCCCTGCTGCACGAAGTGGCCGCCGGCTCACTGAACTCCTCCGAAGACGAACTCAACTACGTTGCCCAAGCAAAATGGAACCACTTCGAGTTCCAGCTGGGCCGTATGAGCGGGCTCGATCGTCAACAGAAAAAGATCCAGTTGGCTGCCACCTATGACGAGGAAGGCACAGAACTGTTGCCGGCCCGTGAACTGGGCTACGACACCCTGGTGATCGCCGTGGGCAGTACCACCAACGACTTCGGCACCCAGGGCGCCGCCCAGCATTGCCTGTTCCTCGACACCCGCAAACAGGCCGAACGCTTCCACCAGCAACTGCTCAATCACTACCTGCGGGCCCACGCCGGGCAGACAGATGCCGTGGAACAGATCAGCGTGGCCATCGTCGGCGCCGGTGCCACCGGTGTGGAACTGGCAGCGGAACTGCACAACGCCGCCCATGAACTGGCCGCCTACGGCCTGGATCGGATCCTCCCGGAAAACATGCACATCACCCTGATCGAAGCCGGGCCACGGGTGCTGCCGGCCCTGCCCGAGCGCATCAGCGGGCCGGTGCACAAGACCCTGGAGAAACTCGGGGTCAAAGTGCTGACCAACGCTTCAGTCAGTGAGGTGACCGCCGACAGTCTGATCACCGCTGATGGCCAGACCATTCCCGCCAGCCTCAAGGTGTGGGCTGCCGGCATCCGCGCGCCGGGTTTCCTCAAGGACATCGACGGCCTGGAAACCAACCGCATCAACCAGCTCCAGGTGCTGCCAACCCTGCAGACCACCCGTGACGAGAACATCTTTGCCTTCGGCGACTGCGCCGCCTGCCCTCAACCGGGCAGCGACCGCAACGTACCGCCACGGGCCCAGGCTGCGCACCAACAAGCCTCACTGCTGGCCAAATCGCTGAAACTGCGTATCGAAGGCAAAGACCTACCGACCTACAAGTACACCGACTACGGTTCGCTGATCTCGCTCTCGCGCTTCTCGGCGGTGGGCAACCTGATGGGCAATCTCACCGGCAGCGTGATGCTCGAAGGCTGGCTGGCGAGGATGTTCTACATCTCGCTGTATCGCATGCACCAAATGGCCCTGTACGGAGTGTTCCGCACGGCGATGCTGATGCTCGGCAGCCGGATTGGACGAGGCACCGACCCACGCTTGAAGTTGCACTAAGCGCCTGAAAGTACGCCCCGCTACGCAAGGTAGTGGGGTGCACGGGCGGGCGAAGCGTGTGCTACAGACACTCATCCAGAAAGCTCACCACCGTTCCCATACAGGCAACCCGCTCCTCGATATGGGGCATGTGGCTGGAGTTCTCGAACAGTGCCCAGCGAATGTTCGGAACGTTGTCCAGATAGGGTTTGACCACTACAGGGGTTGCTTCGTCGTAACGCCCTGAGATCAGCAGGCTCGGCACCTTGATTCGCGGCAGGCGCTCGACAACGCTCCAGTCCTGCAGGTTGCTCAGGAGAGGGAAATTTCTAGCCCGCTGCGGCACACTTTCCATCGTGGTAGCGCAACATCCCCTGGAAAAAATGCGTACCACCTCTTCCGGCCAAGGCCGAAGCCGGCACACATGCCGCTCAAAATACACTTGCGACGCCTGCACATATTCGGCGCTATGAAGGGTTCCAGCCTGCTCGTGGCCGATCAGCGTCTGCAAGACCCCCTCTGGCAAGGCCTCACGCAAACCCAGGGTTTCAGCCTGCCAGGTCCGCATGTCGGCCGGGGCATTGGCGATGATCAGGGCCCGCAGGCCCGCAGGGGCCAAGACGGCATGCTCGCTGGCCAGCGCCCCACCCCAGGAGTGTCCGAGCAAGGCGTAGTCCTCACTAATGCGCAGGTGATCCAGAAGATTGTTCAGCTCTTCCAGATACAGCTCGACGCTCCAGAATGAAGAAGGCTTGTCCTCCAGGCGAGTGGAAAATCCACTGCCGAGATGATCGAACTGAACGATCGCCCGGCCACTGGCCGCCACATCCCTGAAGGCATCAACGGTGTCATAAGTGCAGCCCGGGCCGCCGTGCAATATCACCAGGGGCGTCAGACCATTCTGCAGATCCCCCGTCACCCGATACCAGGTCTGCCAGGAGCCAAAGGAGGCATAACCTTCCTGTGGTGGTTTACTTGCTTTCATTGCGCATCACTCCCTGATGACGATCACCCTGTGTCATTTTCGGCCTCGCCCCCGTATCTGCGATAAGACCGGGCCGGTTGTGCTCGCTTTAGTTTTCCAGCAAGCGATAGTGAACGGCTCGAACCACGGCCTGAACCCGATTCTTGGCGCCCAACTTGTGCATCGCCGAGGTCAGATGCAGGTTGATGGTGGCCACGGAACGCTGCAGGCGTTCAGCAATCTCACCAGAGGTCATGCCCTCGGCCGCCCATTTCAGGCACTCGCGCTCGCGCTTGGTCAGTTGAACCGGATAGCTGCGAATGCTTTTACTGAGCGGTGGGTAGAGGTGTTCCTGCAGAGCATGAGAAAGAAGCGTGAAATCCCTCAAGACCTGTTGCAGATCATGCAAGGCCACCTGGGTACTGCCCGAGCGCAAACCGGTCAGGCTGGCGAAACCACCACCAGGCAAGTGAATGGGAACAGTCATGCCATGGGACATTTGATGATGCTGCAGGTAACTCGATACCGGCGCGTGCTGCTGCCCCATAGCCTGGCGCAAGACGGTTTCCGCTTCGGGTCTGTAGGACCAGATAAAGGGAGAAATGCTGTCCAGCGCCACCTGCTGGACCGGGTCGATATGGTAATACCCCTCGTCGCACCAGAGCTCCAGCCAGTCCTTTGGGGTATTGCAGACCATTGCACTGGGAATGATCAGTTCGCCCTGCTGATCAAAAGGCACCGGACTGTAGTCGTAAACCAGGGCATCGAACCCCAACCCCGAGGCCACTTCCATGGTCCCCGCCATCCGCTCATGCAATGTGTTTCCGAGCAAAAGACGAGAGTTAACTTCCGCGAGCCTGCTTTGCATCCGTTCAGTCTCCTTACTGTCTGATCCTTAACAGCAGGGCCTAGAATGCCACGCTCGATAGGAGCCGACCAGGCAAAACCTATAAGAACTACTAGGTTGTGCTACCCGGTTTAGCGGTGCACTTCATGAAAGAAGCCCATGCTTCAACCTCTCCTGCCCCTTTGAACCGCCGCGCTGACAACCACATCAAGGTCGGTATCACGCATGCCCACACCTCCCCGGTCTGCTGCAATGCCGCTTCATGGCCCACCCGAGTGTGGCGCCGCGCATCGCTCATTGCAGACAAGGACCCGTGCCATGCAGATGCCCAAGACCCTTCAGATCCACAACGGTGAAAAAGTCCCTTCAACCTTCTCCCTTGAAGAATACGCCCAGCGCCTGAGCACGCTGCGAGCCTATATGGCCCAACAGGATATCGACGCGGCGCTGTTCACCTCCTACCACAACATCAACTACTACGCCGACTTCCTGTATTGCTCTTTCGGCCGTCAGTACGCCCTGGTGGTGACCCGGGAACGTAGCGTGCTGATCAGCGCCAATATCGACGGCGGGCAGCCCGGGCGTCGGGCGGTCTGCGATGATCAGGTGGTGTACACCGACTGGCACCGGGGCAACTTCTTCGTCGCGGTCAAACAGGCCTTGCCGCAGGCAGCACGGCTGGGCCTGGAGTTCGATCAACTGACCCTGCCCAGCCACCAGGCCTTCGCCGAGCTCTATCCTCGGGCGCAACTCCTGGATATCGCTGCCCCGTGCATGAGCATGCGCATGCTCAAGTCAGTCGAAGAACAGGCACTGATCCGCCAGGGCGCACGCATCGCCGACATCGGCGGGGCCGCCGCCATCGATGCCCTGCAGGATCAGGTATCGGAATACGATGTGGCCCTGCACGCCACACAGGCCATGGTGCGGGAAATCGCCCGGACCTTTCCCGCAGCCGAATTGATGGACACCTGGACCTGGTTTCAATCAGGGATCAATACCGACGGCGCACACAATCCGCTGACCTCGCGGCGCATCAGCCCGGGAGAGATACTCAGCCTCAACTGTTTCCCGATGATCGCCGGTTACTACACCGCGCTGGAGCGCACACTGTTCCTTGGGCATTGTCCCGACGCTTATCTGCGGCTGTGGGAAATCAACCTCAAGGTGCATGAGGCCGGATTGCAACTGATCAAGCCCGGAGCCCGCTGCAGCGACATTGCCCGACAGTTGAACGAAATCTACCTGGAACACGACTTGCTGCAATACCGGACCTTCGGCTACGGCCACTCGTTCGGCATCCTCAATCACTACTACGGGCGCGAGACCGGGCTGGAGTTTCGCGAGGACGTGGACACTGTGCTGGAGCCCGGCATGGTGGTGTCCATGGAGCCGATGATCAGGCTACCCGAAGCCAGTCCAGGTGCCGGTGGTTATCGTGAGCACGACATTCTGATCGTCAACTCCCAAGGCGCGGAAAACATCACCCGGCTGCCCTACGGACCACAGCACAACATCATCGACCGCTGAAGAAACAATCAGGACCACTCGACCGGGATGCTCAACGCGCTCTTGATCAACAGGCATCTACAAAGCCAACAAGCCGTGAAGATTGCAGCGATTACCTCTGAAACCCAACGAGAAAAAGCTTAAGCAACAAGAGCTTTCAGGGCTTATCCAGGATGAGCCCTGAAACCCAATAGAAACAGATGCCATGCATTTCACTCAGGTGTCTGCCCGGATACTTTCGAAGTCATGTAGAACGAGCAAACACGGCATGCCCCATCGTTCTGTAGCGATCCAGACACAACTAAGTGAAAACTCGACATTACAAGTAACCGACCATGTTCACTTTATGGAATCAAAGCATTGCGCTTGGCAAACTCCGCCAGGCTTACTTGCGACTCCAACCCCAGCTTCTGCAACAGTCGGGTCTTGTAGGTGCTGACTGTCTTGTTGCTCAAGAACAGTTTTTCACCAATGGCCTTGTTGGAATGTCCCTGTGCTAGATACTGCAACACGATCATTTCCCGATCAGTCAGCAGGCCTATCTGATCCGCCTCGGACTGTTGTTCCGCCGTGGGCATGGAAACATCCAAAGCCATCGACGGATAAAAAGTGTAGCCGGCCAACACAGCATTCAGAGCCACCACCAGATTGCCCAGATCCTCCTCCTTGTTGACGAAACCCCGAGCTCCCAGCTGAATACAGCGTCTGCAGAAGCTTTCAATCGACTGCGAGGTCAGCACCAGCACTTCAGTGGGCAAGCCCAGAGCCTTGATACGTGAAAGCACCTTGAGGCCATCCAGCTTGGGAATACCGATATCGAGGATTACCACATCCGGCCCATGCTCGCGCACCAACTCCAGCGCATCCAATCCATTGTCTGTTTCGGCCACCACCCGCATGTTGTTCTTTTCCAGCAAGACCTTAACGGCGAGCCGAACAACAGGATGATCGTCAACTATCAATACGCTGTGCATATTGTCACTTCACCTTAAAAACCCGGCCTTCGGTTGAGCCGGACCGACCGGAAAATATACGTAACCGCACCCTGTATGCTGCAACTTACGTATCCGTATAAAGACGCTGATGTCATGTAGAAATTTCGTGCACAGCACCTTGATGTCGTCCAGAAATCTCAGATTCCCGGCAAATAACAGAGGATACAAGGGGTTAATGACGCCTCCTTAAGGAATCAGACAGTCTGATTTTTCAATGAGAAATTTCCTACTGCACATAAGGATTTGCCTAATGGTTGCAACTCTAGAGCCTTAGCACTATGACCGGCAAATAATGACATGAGCCGGCAATGCAAAATTTGAACGTTCTGGTCCTGGAAGATGAACCGCTGCAACGCCTGGTTACCGTCACTGCATTGAAAAAAGTGATGCCTGGGCAGGTGCATGAAGCGGCCAGCGGTAGTGAAGCCCTGGCACTGCTGGAGCACTGCGAAAGGATGGACATTGCCATCTGTGACCTGAAAATGCCCGGAATGGACGGTTTGGCCTTCCTACGCCACGCCAGCCAAAGCGGCAAACTGCACTCCGTGATCCTGTGCAGCCAGATCGAGCCGATTCTGCGCCAAACTACCGCCTCGATGATCAGGCGCCTGGGCTTGAACTTCCTGGGTGATCTGGGCAAGCCCTTCAATCTGGAGCGCCTGACCACCCTGCTGACTCGTTATCAGAACCAGCGCCACGGTCTGGTCACTGCTCTGAAAAAGTCCGAACTACCCACCCTGGCGGACGTGATTCGCGGCCTGGACAACGGCGAATTCGAACCCTACTACCAACCCAAGGTGGCACTCGACAACGCGTCGCTCCAAGGGGCGGAAGCGCTAGCCCGCTGGAATCATCCACAGCTGGGAGTACTGCCGCCTTCGCACTTCCTGCACATCATGGAACACCACAGCTTGCTGGACCGCCTGTTCTGGCAACTGTTCGACCAGGGCCTGGCCTTGCGCCGCAAACTGGCGCAAAAAGGCATCCCCCTGAGTTTCTCGTTCAATCTGCACCCATCACAGCTGGCGTCCCAGACCCTGACCGAATCCATTGCCGCCCTGCTCGTGCTGTTTCAGGTTCCATCCAGCAGCATCACCTTTGAAATCACCGAAACCAGTCTGATCAGCGCTCCCGCCAGTAGCCTGGAAAATCTGGTACGCCTGCGGGTAATGGGCTGCGGCTTGGCCATGGATGACTTCGGTGCGGGCTACTCCTCCCTGGATCGCCTCTGCGAGTTGCCCTTCAGTCAGATCAAGCTCGACGGCACTTTCGTGCGCAAGATGGGGCATCACCCCAGAAGCAGCGCCATCATTAGCTACACGGTGGCGCTCGCCCGTTCATTGGGTATGTCGCTGATTATCGAAGGAGTGGAAACCCGCGAGCAGCAGCAACGCCTACTGGAACTGGGATGCGACATAGCCCAGGGCTTCGTGTTTGCACGCCCGATGCCGGAAAGCCATTTCATTGCCTACTGCATTCGTTAGTCCCTTGGGAGAGCCGATCAAAGAGGCGACCCGTTGCTCAGGTTCTGTACCGCCCGCCGGGCGCTCATTGCGTTGTGACTCGTTGATCGAGCCATCTGGCCCCCCACTATCTGAAGCGATTATGCATTCACGACTTTTCTGGCTTTTTATCTGCTTGGCGATATTGGCTGTTCAACCGGCAGCGGCCCAGCTTCCGAGTTTGCCCAATACGCTGTACAGCACGGCACGCCTCGATCACCACGACCTTGCCCTTGACGATGAAGACTGGCGTTGGCTGCGCCACAGGTCGGAACTGAAAATCGGTGCCGTGGCTACAGAATCGTCCCCCTTCAATGTCAGCTACAACGACAATCACTACGAGGGCATTACCGCTGACGTCAGCGCTCTGATTGGGCAGATACTCGGGGTTCGCATCAAGATCGTGTCCTTTGCCACCCGGGCAGAGGCCATGCAAGCCTTACAGGCTGCCAATATCGACTTGCTAGGCAGCTACAGCTCCGAGCAGCCTGCCGAGGCCGTCAGGTTTACTCGCCCCTTCGCCGAAGCCCGACTGGCACTGTTCAAACGCAAGGATGAATTGCGCAAATCGCCCTCCAACCTGGCCGGATTACGAGTTTCTGTGGCCCAGGAACACAGCGCGCAACTGCAGTCGCGCTTTCCCTTGGCCCACTTGATGGTCTATCCCACCCATGACGAGGCCATAGCCGCGGCAGCCTTTGGCCATACCGACATGTACGTGGACGATGTTCTGAGCGCCTACTTCCGCATCAATCGTTCCTACTACGGCTTTCTCAAGTTCGAGCGCTTCGCCGACTTTTCCCAAGGCGGCTACGGTTATGCGCTCCAAGAGGATAACCAGCGCCTGCTGCGGATTATCAACCAGAGCATCGACGCGATCGGTAAGGAAAAACTCCTCAATCTGAGTCGGCGCTGGGTGGGTAGCGGCTTCATTGCGTCGGACCAAAGGATGGCACTGACGCCGGAAGAGTCGCGCTGGATAGCCCGCAACCCAGTCATACGCCTGGTGATCAATGACGATCTGGCGCCCATTGCCTTCTTCGACGCCAATGGCGTTTTCTCGGGTGTCACCGCTGAACTGCTGGACGTGCTATCACAGCGCACCGGACTCGACTTCCAGGTCACCGCTCGCAACGGCGGCTACCCGGAACAGATTGAAGCCTTGCGCCGATCAGAGGCCGACCTGGCCATCATGACTGCCAGTGAACAACGCGAAGACAACCTGCGCTTCACTCGCTCCTTCCTGACCAGTCCCTTCGTCCTCGTGACCCAGACCGACAAGAAAGGCATGGCACAGCGGCCTGGAGACCTGGCAAACAAGCGCCTGGCCATCCCTTCCGGACACGTGACACTGCAGCATGTGCGCGAGCGCTACCCGAAAGCCAAAGTCATTGAAGTCGGCACCTCGCTGGACGCCATGAACATGGTCTATACCGGCGGCGCCGATGCCGCGGTGGTTTCATTGCCGGCCTCGCGTTACTACATTGTCCGCCTGTTCCAGAATCGCCTGGCTGTTGCCGATCTGATTCACACCCGGCAGGCGACCGCCAGCTTTGCCCTGAGGCGAAGCGATTCGGAACTGCAATCCATCCTCGACAAAGCCCTGATCAGCCTCCCGACGGACGATTTGAACGCCATCGCCAACCACTGGCGCTCACCGCCGGGCATGAGCAGCGAAACCTGGCGCGATTACGCGTTGATGATCGCCGAAATCATAGCTGGCGCTTCGTTGCTGCTCCTGCTGTCGCTGCTCTGGGTCTTCTATCTGCAACGCCGGGTCAAGGCCGAGAAAACGCTCAATGAGCAATTGCGCTTTATCGAGACCCTGGCAGAGAACATGCCCCCGGCCCTCTATCTCCGGGACATTGAGGGCAACATGCTGTCCTGCAACCGCAGCTATCTGCAGAGCGTCGGTCTGAGTGCCGAGGACGTCCTGGACAAGACCGTGCAGGAACTGCCTGATGAGCACTTTGCGGCAGGACCCGACCTGCACCAGAACTACCTGCAAGCGATCAATGACGGCAAGACCATTACCTCGGTATATGCCGTGCAATTGCAGGGCAAGGACGTCTGGATCGAGCACTGGATTCAGCCATTCCAGGACGCCACCGGTGTCACAAAGGGCGTGATCTGCGGCTGGCTGGACATAACCAAGCACCGTCATCTGGTTCAGGAACTGAAGGAGGCGAAGAATCTCGCCGATGAGGCCAGCCGGGCCAAGACCACCTTCCTGGCCACCATGAGCCATGAAATACGCACGCCAATGAACGCCATCATCGGCATTCTGGAACTGGCGCTCAAACGCGCCGACAGCGATCGGATCGAGCGCTCCAGCATTGAAATCGCCTACAGTTCGGCCAAGAGCCTGCTGGAGCTGATCGGCGATATCCTCGACATTGCCCGCATCGAGTCCGGACGCCTGAGCCTCTCGCCCAAACGCGCCAACCTGCGCGAACTGGTGGAATCAGTGGCTAGAGTGTTCGAGGGGCTGGCCCGGCAGAAATGCCTGAGCCTGATCCTCGAGATCGACTCCAGCATCAACGGCGATGTACTGGTGGACGGGATGCGTTTCAAGCAGATCCTGTCCAATCTGGTGAGCAATGCCATCAAGTTCACCGAAGCCGGTTTTATCAAGGTGACCATTTCCGGCGAGCTAGTGGAAAACGCTGTGCTGCGGGTCGAGCTCAGTGTCGAAGACTCGGGAATTGGTATTTCCCCCAGTAACCAGCAACGCCTGTTCCAACCCTTCGCCCAGGTAGAGCGCAACGTGCAGAACATCGAAGGCACGGGGCTGGGCCTGGTGATTTGTCGTTCCCTGTGCGAAATGATGGGTGGCCAGGTGTCGATGAGCAGCACCCTGGGGCATGGCACCCGGGTGGATGTGGCGCTGCGTTTGCAAGTACTGGAGCGCACGGCCACCTCTGAGCGTCCGCCTCAGGTCAAGAGGCGCTACACGCACCGTTTGCAGATTCTGGTGGTAGACGATCATCCGGTGAACCGCCAGGTCCTGCAGCAGCAGCTGTGCTTTCTCGGACATGACGTGTTCGAAGCGGAGAACGGCCTGGAAGCACTGCATCTCTGGCGCGAGCAGGACTTTGACGTGATCATCACCGACTGCCACATGCCCATCATGAACGGCGCCGAGATGAGCCGGGCGATCCGCCAGGATGAGCGGGACAAGGCCTGCGAACCAATGATGATCATCGGCCTGACCGCCGACGCCCAGCAGGAAGAAGTGGAACGTTGCATCCAGGCGGGAATGAATGATTGCCTGATCAAACCCATCAGCCTGGATGAGTTGGAAGAACGTCTGCTGGCCATGGGACAGGCCGATGAGAGCGAACGTGAGAACCTCATCCCCACGAAGCCCACCAGCCCCCGCTCTCCCCGGGTATTCGACCTGGAGTCATTGCATACCCTGGTGGGCAGCGAGCCGACGATGTTGCATCACATCTTGAGTGAGTTGCTCAGTAACAATCGCATGGACATGCAGAGCCTCGACACCTTGCTTCAAGAGCAGGCAACAGCTGAGTTGGCAGAGTTGGCGCATCGTATCAAGGGCGCTGCGCGCGTGGTCAAAGGCGAAGAATTGGTAGAGAGTTGTCGTCAGCTGGAAGATGCCTGCCTGAGCCCCGACCTGTCCCTGAACATGATCAAGGAATGCGTGGAACAGGTGAAACAGGCCATCATCACCCTCGAACAGCGCCTGTTTGAACAACGTAAGGTCTGGGAAGAACTGCCTATCGACTGACAACAAGAGGCTCGCCTCCCGGGCTGCCCCTCGACCTCAGCGCTTTTTTACAGACAAACGATAAAAGGCACCTCTAGAGGTGCCTTTTATCGTGAATATGGTCGGGGTAAGGGGATTCGAACTCCTGACATCCTGCTCCCAAAGCAGGCGCGCTACCGGACTGCGCTATACCCCGGTAAAAAAAAGGCACCTTTAAAAGGCGCCTTCTGCGAACAGAGCTTTTGGCGTCTGATCTTAAGATTCGATTCCAGCGAACTGGTCTCAAAAATGGTGGGTCGTGTGGGATTCGAACCTACGACCAATTGGTTAAAAGCCAACTGCTCTACCAACTGAGCTAACGACCCAAAAATGGTCGGGGTAAGGGGATTCGAACTCCTGACATCCTGCTCCCAAAGCAGGCGCGCTACCGGACTGCGCTATACCCCGGTTTGAAATTGGCTCCGTGACCAGGACTCGAACCTGGGACCCAATGATTAACAGTCATTTGCTCTACCGACTGAGCTATCACGGAACTACATATTTCAAGTTACAACGTTTTTACTTCATCCTCTTCGGCTTTCCCGTATCGCTACGTTCATGCCTCTGAGGCGCGCTATTTTACAATCTTCAAACTACCTGTCAACCCCTTAAATTGCTTTTAAGACAATGATTTGCGACTTCATTGCCGGTTTCTTCTACATCAGAAAAAACCTAGGGGGTGACTGACTGCGGGGCGCACTTTACAAGCCTTTTCCTTTCAGTTCAACGCCCTAGTGAAAAAAAGGCCTCGCCATGCGAGGCCTTTTCATCAATACGCCACTGTGCGATCAGGCAAAGACGATTTCATCGTCCCGCACCGATGCAGTGAGTGTTGCTCCTGGCAGGAAGCCACCGGACAGGATCAACTGGGCCAACGGGTTCTCGATCCAGCGCTGGATCGCACGCTTCAGCGGCCGTGCGCCATACACCGGGTCGTAACCCACGGCGATCAGCTTGTCCAAGGCCTCGTCGCTCAGTTCCAGGCTCAGCTCGCGCTCCGCCAGACGGCTGCGCAGGCGCCCCAACTGGATCTGCGTGATGCCAGCGATCTGATCCCGTGCCAGAGGCTCGAAGATCACCACTTCGTCGACCCGGTTGATGAACTCCGGCCGGAAGTGGGTGGACACCGCATCCATCACCGCTGCCCGCTGTGCCTCGCGATCCCCTACCAATTCCTGGATCTGTGCCGAGCCCAGGTTGGAGGTCATGACGATCACCGTGTTGCGGAAGTCCACGGTGCGTCCGTGGCTGTCCGTCAGGCGACCATCTTCCAGAACCTGCAGCAGGATATTGAACACATCCGGGTGCGCCTTCTCGACTTCGTCCAGGAGGATGACCGAGTACGGCTTGCGACGCACGGCTTCGGTCAGGTAGCCACCTTCTTCATAACCGACATAGCCTGGCGGCGCACCGATCAGGCGAGCCACGGAGTGTTTCTCCATGAACTCGGACATGTCGATCCGCACCATGGCTTCCTCGGTATCGAAGAGGAACTCCGCCAAGGCCTTGCACAACTCAGTCTTACCCACCCCAGTTGGGCCGAGGAACATGAACGAGCCACTTGGCCGGTTCGGATCGGACAAGCCAGCCCGGGAGCGGCGCACTGCGTTGGATACCGCCACCACGGCTTCGTTCTGGCCGATCACCCGTTGATGCAGCAGGCTTTCCATCTTCAACAGCTTGTCGCGCTCGCCTTCGAGCATTTTCGACACCGGGATGCCGGTCCACTTGGACACCACTTCGGCAATTTCTTCCTCGGTGACCTTGCTGCGCAACAACTGATTTTCACTGTGGCCGTGCTGATCGACCATCTGCAAGCTGCGCTCCAGGTCCGGGATCACCCCGTACTGCAGCTCGGCCATGCGATTGAGGTCACCTTTACGCCGCGCCGCTTCCAGCTCCTGACGCGACTGCTCGATCTTCTGCTGGATCTGCGCAGAGCCCTGCACTTCGGCTTTCTCCGAGGTCCAGACCTCCTCCAGGTCAGCGTACTCACGCTCCAGACGAACAATCTCTTCCTGGAGTTTTTCCAGGCGCTTGATCGCTGCCTCGTCGTCTTCCTTCTTCAGCGCCTGGGATTCAACCTTCAGTTGAATCAGGCGCCGCTCCAGACGGTCCAGCACTTCCGGCTTGGAGTCGATCTCCATGCGGATGCGGCTGGCAGCTTCGTCGATCAGGTCAATGGCCTTGTCCGGCAGTTGCCGATCAGTGATGTAACGATGGCTGAGCTTGGCCGCGGCAATGATCGCACCGTCAGTGATGGCTACCTTGTGGTGCACCTCATAGCGCTCCTTCAGGCCGCGCAGGATAGCGATGGTGTCTTCCTCGCTCGGCTCGTCCACCAACACTTTCTGGAAGCGCCGCTCAAGGGCTGCATCCTTCTCTATATATTGGCGGTACTCGTTGAGCGTGGTGGCACCGACGCAATGCAGCTCGCCACGGGCCAGAGCCGGCTTGAGCATGTTGCCCGCATCCATCGAGCCTTCGCCTTTACCGGCGCCGACCATGGTGTGCAGCTCGTCGATGAACAGGATGATCTGACCTTCCTGCTTCGACAGCTCGTTGAGCAGGGATTTCAGGCGTTCCTCGAACTCGCCACGGTACTTGGCACCGGCAATCAGCGCGCCCATGTCCAAGGACAGCAGGCGCTTGCCTTTCAGGCCATCAGGCACTTCGCCATTAATGATCCGCTGGGCCAGGCCTTCGGCGATGGCGGTTTTACCCACGCCAGGTTCACCGATCAGCACCGGGTTGTTCTTGGTCCGGCGTTGCAGCACTTGGATGGTCCGGCGAATTTCATCGTCACGCCCGATCACCGGGTCAAGCTTGCCCTCCTCGGCGCGCTTGGTCAGGTCGACGGTGTACTTGTCCAGCGCCTGGCGCGACTCCTCGACGTTGGCGTCATTCACCGCCTCGCCGCCGCGCAGGTTATTGATGGCGTTTTCCAGGGCTTTCTTGCTCACGCCCTGACCCAGCAGCAACTTGCCGAGCTTGCTGTTTTCATCCATGGCGGCCAGCAGTACCAGCTCGCTGGAAATGAACTGGTCGCCTTTCTGCTGAGCCAGGCGATCGGCCTGGTTGAGCAGGCGCGCCAGATCCTGGGACATGTTGACGTCGCCAGTGGGGTTCTGGATTTTTGGCAGTTGGTCGAGCTCTTTGCTCAGTTCCTTGCGCAGGCTGTTGACGTCGAAGCCCACCTGCATCAGCAGTGGCTTGATCGAGCCGCCTTGCTGTTCCAGCAGCGCCTGCATCAGGTGCGCAGGTTCAATGGCCGGATGATCGAGGCCAACGGCCAAGGATTGAGAATCGGATAAGGCCAGCTGCAATTTGCTGGTTAATCGGTCTATACGCATTAGTCACCTTCCTTTTGAGCAGGCCGGAGCGATGGACACACCTAAATAGAGAAACCTGCCAGATGATTCTCTAGATGCGGTCGATTCTGGGAGATTCAAGCGTCAGCTGCTTGACGCAAGTCAGATTAGTCTAGCGTTCAAGCCAGATAAGGGAGGCAAAACGCCCGGTACGTGGGCTGCGCCGATAAGAGAAGAAGCGAGGGTCGGTCACGGTGCAGTAGCCACCACCATAGACCGCCGTCACACCCCGGGTGGCCAAACGCAGGCGCGCCAACTGGTAGATGTCAGCCATGAAGCGCCCGGCATTGACGCTAGGGACAAAGGCTTGCTCCGCGGCCGCTAATTGGGCAACGAAAGCTTCACGGACCTCCGCACCCACTTCGAAACTCTGTGGACCTATAGCGGGCCCCAGCCATACCAAGACCTCAGCGGCGGGGACATCCAGGCTGTCGAGAGTGGCTTCCAGCACTCCGGCTGCCAGCCCGCGCCAACCGGCATGGGCTGCCGCGACCCGGGTTCCAGCTCGGTTGCAGAACAACGCAGGCAGGCAGTCGGCGGTCATCACCGCACAGGCAATGCCTGGCGTGGCGGACCAACTGGCATCGGCGCTGACCACGACGCCAGGATCGGCGTGAGCCACAGCAATCCCGTGCACCTGTTGCAACCAGGCCGGGGCAATATCGAAGTGTTCGGTCAGGCGCCGGCGATTCTCGGCCACCGATTGAGGCCGATCCTCAACGTGGTCGCCCAGATTGAGGCTGTCAAACGGCGCCAGGCTGACGCCGCCATCGCGGGTAGTAACACAGGCTTTGACCCCAGCCGGCGCGGGCCAGTCAGGAATCAGCCAGCCACTCATCCGATGAACGCCTCACGGTCCTGCTTGAGCAGCGACAACAACCAGACGAAGTCATCCGGCAGCGGCGATTCCCAGCTCATGCGTTGACCAGTGGTCGGATGGTCCAACTCCAGGAAACGCGCATGCAAGGCCTGGCGCGGGAAGTTTTTCAGCGACTCGACCATGGTCTGGCTGGCCGCCGGCGGAATGCGGAAGCGACCGCCGTAAGCCGGATCGCCCACCAGCGGGAAGTTGATGTGGGCCATGTGCACCCGAATCTGGTGAGTACGACCGGTTTCCAGCTTGACCCGTACATGGGTGTGGGAACGGAAACGCTCCAGAACGCGGTAGTGGCTGACAGCCTGCTTGCCACCCTCCATCACCGCCATGCGCTGGCGCTGCTGGCCGTGGCGACCAATGGGAGCATTGATCTTGCCACCCGCAGTCACTACACCGATCACGATGCATTCATAGATGCGGCTGACGCTGCGGCTCTGCAACTGAGCCACCAACTGGGTCTGCGCTTGAATAGTCTTGGCCACCACCATCAGACCGGTGGTGTCCTTGTCCAGACGGTGGACGATACCCGCACGCGGCACATTGATAATGTCGGGGATGTGATGCAGCAGGGCATTGAGCAGCGTGCCATCGGCATGGCCGGCAGCCGGGTGCACCACCAGGCCCGCAGGCTTGTTGATCACCAGGATGTCATCGTCTTCATAGACGATGTCCAGCTCGATGTCCTGGGCGATCCACTCACCCTGAGCCTCCTGCTCGGCGGTCAGTTCGAGAACGGCACCGCCGTGCACGATGTCCCGAGGGCGGATCACCGCTCCGTCAACAGTCAGGCGGCCGTCTTTGATCCAGGCGGAAAGGCGCGAGCGCGAATGCTCAGCGAATAGTTGTGCGGCGACTTGATCGAGGCGTTGACCGCCCAGTTCGGACGGCACCTCTGCGCGAAGTTCAATTTTATCGGACATGCTCGGACTGGGCGTCGGCACAGCCTTTGGTTTCGGCTGCGCGCTTGTGGTTAAATACGGCGTCTTTTGCCCCGAGGCTTTCAACGGGGCGCTCATCATAACAGGACGGCCCCGCCCAAGACAGCGGCCGTCATAGGGACGCAAGCCGCCATGCAAGTGAAACACCTGCTGCTGATCGCCATCCTCGCACTGACCGCTGCTTGCTCATCGAAGGAAGTCGTTGACGAAAACCTGAGCGAAGTCGAGTTGTACCAGCAGGCGCAGACCGACCTGGACAACCACAGCTACACCAGCGCCACCGCCAAGCTCAAGGCCCTGGAATCGCGCTATCCCTTTGGTCGCTACGCCGATCAGGCACAGCTCGAGCTGATCTACGCCAACTACAAGAATGCCGAGCCAGAGGCTGCGAAATCCGCCGCCGAGCGCTTCATTCGCCTACACCCACAACACCCGAACGTCGACTACGCCTACTACCTCAAGGGCCTGACCTCCTTCGATCAGGACGTCGGCCTACTGGCGCGCTTCCTGCCACTGGACATGACCAAGCGTGACCCGGGTGCCGCCCGCGACTCCTACAACGAGTTCGCCCAGCTCACCAGCCGCTTCCCCAACAGCCGCTACGCCCCGGACGCCAAGCAGCGCATGATTTACCTGCGCAACCTGCTGGCCGCCTACGAAATCCACGTGGCCGACTATTACCTGACCCGTCAGGCCTATGTCGCCGCCGCCAACCGTGGCCGCTACGTGGTGGAAAACTTCCAGGAAACCCCTTCCGTGGGTGACGGCCTAGCGGTGATGACCGAGGCCTACCAGCGTCTGCACCTGGACGAACTGGCTGCCACCAGCCTGGAAACCCTGAAGCTCAACTACCCTGACCACCCAAGCCTGGTTGATGGTCAGTTCGTGCCACGGGTGGCCGAAGCCGACAACCGCTCCTGGCTGAGCAAGGCCACCCTGGGCCTTATCGAGTCCCGTCCACCGCTGCCGCCGGGAGAAACCCGCGCCAATCAGGACGTGATGAAGCAGTATCAGGATGCCAAGGACGCGATCCCGTCGGAGCTCAAGCCTAAAGACAGCAACGGCGACGTGGTCGAGGAAGAAGAGCACGAGGCCACTGGCAACAACAGTGACCGCTCCTGGTTCAGCTACATGACCTTCGGCGTGTTCGACTGATAGCGCCGCAGTAAAAAAGGGAGACTTCAAGTCTCCCTTTTTCATGCCCGCAGCTTTATGGGCCTGTGCGCCCGCCGGGCGCTTGGATAAACTGCTCCCTCTTTTCCCCATAAAGCTGGTCACCATGGTTCGTCTACTGTTCTGGATCGCTCTGATTGCCGCTGCGGTATGGTTCTGGCGCAAATTCAAGCGCCCCGCTGCAACTCCCCGCACACCCCAGGAGCCGGCGAGTACGCCAATGGTGCGCTGCGCTCACTGCGGCGTACACCTGCCTCAGGACCGGGCGTTGAGCCTGTCACAACAGTGGTACTGCAGCCAGGCCCATCTGGAGCAGGGCCCGGGCAGCCAGGATCGCTGAGCCCTACACCCATCGTCCGCACAATTGGCGACAAAATAACCCGCCCCCGGCCCCCTGCGCCGCCCATCCCAAGGGCCTAGACTGAGCTCTCGCCCCCCAACACGGGCGCTATTGCCCGTTGTTGACTGACCCATGAAAACGGCAGCCGCCATGAACCCAAAGCCCAGGGTGCTGGTGGTCGATGAGGCCATGGAAGTCCGTGCCCTCGTGGAAATCACCCTCGGCCGCATGCGCCTGCACACCCAAAGTGCCCGCACCTTGCAGGAAGCCCGGACTCACCTGGCCCGGGAGCGCTTCGACCTGTGCCTGACAGACCTGCATTTGCCGGATGGCAGCGGACTGGACCTGCTGCTGCATATTCGCCAATGCCACCCTCAATTGCCGGTCGCACTTCTAAGCAATGACCCAGGCACGCAGGCCAGCGCCCTGGAAGTCGGGGCTTGCGACCTGCTGCACAAGCCTCTACACCCCATGCGCCTTCGAGAATGGATAAGCAGCAGACTGAAGCGGCTGCCCACCACCACAAAAAACCTACCCGACCATCAGTTGTTGGGACATTCACCACCCATGGACAACCTGCGCCAACACATCGACAAGTTGGCCCCCAGCCTGGCGGCGGTCTACATCAGCGGCGAATCCGGCAGTGGCAAGGAGCGAGTGGCGCGTTTGATCCACCAGTTGGGTCCAAGGGCCAGGGCGCCCTTCATTCCGGTCAACTGTGGCGCCATTCCTGGCGAACTGATGGAGAGTGAGTTTTTCGGTCACCGCAAAGGCAGCTTCAGTGGCGCCCTGGCTGATCAGCCTGGACTGTTCCAGGCCGCTGAGGGGGGAACCCTGTTCCTCGACGAGGTCGCCGACCTGCCTCTAGCCATGCAGGTGAAGCTACTGCGTGCACTGCAGGAAAGGTCTGTGCGTCCGGTGGGCAGCCAGGAGGAAAGAGCCGTCGATGTGCGGATTCTCTGTGCCACTCACAAGGATCTGAAGTGCGAGGTAGAGTCCGGCCGCTTTCGCCAGGATCTCTACTACCGCTTGAATGTGATCGAACTGCGAGTTCCCGCGCTGCGCGAGCGTCCAGGAGATATCGAGATACTGGCGCGGCATATTCTGCAACGCCTGGCCAAATCCGGCGACAAGCCTGCCACCCAACTAAGCCCGCAAGCACTGCAAGCCCTGGAGCGCTACGACTTTCCCGGCAACGTACGTGAACTGGAGAACCTGCTGGAGCGGGCCCAGACCCTTTGCGAGGGTCCGTGGATCGAGCTGAGCGACCTGCATCTGCCTGTCAGTGAACACCAGGACGTCCCCTCCCCCTCGCTCCCTCCCAACCTGGACCTCGCGCTGCACCTGCAACAGGTGGAGCGCCATTTACTGCTCCAGGCCCTGGAGGAAAGCCGCTGGAACCGCACGGTGGCGGCCCGACGGCTGAGTCTGTCCTTGCGTTCGATGCGTTACCGCATGAAGAAGCTTGGCCTGAATTAAATTCGACCTTCGGGCGCATAGGGCGCCGGATCGATGATCGGCGCTTGTCCCAGCAGCAGGTCGCAAAAAAGCTGGCAGGAAGCGGGCGCCAGCACCAGGCCGTTACGGTAATGCCCACAGTTGAGCCACAAACCGGCAAAGCCGGGAACTGGCCCGATGTAGGGAATGCCCTCCGGCGACCCCGGACGCAGCCCAGCCCAATGCCCCACGACCTCAGCGTCCGCCAGCGCCGGGATCAGCTCGACAGCAGAAGCCTTGAGGCTTTCCAGAGCGGATGCAGTCGGCGTCTTGTCGAACCCTTCGTGCTCCAGAGTACTGCCTACCAGGATGTGTCCGTCACGCCGGGGAATCGCATAACGGCCCTTGGCCAGGACCATGCAGGACAGGAAGTCGGCAGCGCATTTGTACAGGATCATCTGCCCTTTGACCGGTTCCACCGGCAGTACAAGCCCCAGGCTGCCCAGCAACTCGCCACTCCAGGCCCCGGCGCAGAGCACCACCTGATCGGCGCGGATCTCACCCAGCGAACTGTGCACGCCTGCCACCTGCCGGCCTTCACAAATAAAGCCGCTGACGCTGCACTGCTCGTCGATGTGCACGTTGGGCAAAGCCTGCAAAGCGGCCTTGAGGGATTTGACCAGCCGCGGATTACGCACATTGGCCACATTGGCCATGTAGATCGCCCGCTGGTAGCCGCTTCCCAGCACCGGCACCCCATCATGTACCGCCGAGATATCCACAGCGCTCAGGGGCCGCCCCTCGCGCCGCGCCCATTGCAGGGCCTGGGCCTCATCCTCCAGGTCCAGCCAGTAGAGCCCGGTGGTATGCACTTCGGGATCAACCCCGGTAGCACTCAGCAGTTGCTCCGCCAGCTGTGGATAAAAGTCCTGGGACCAATGGGCCAGCGCCGTGACTGCCGGACTGTAGCGCCAAGGGTACAGCGGCGAGACGATGCCTCCACCAGCCCACGACGACTCACGCCCCAGTTCCGAACGCTCTACAAGCCGCACCTGCTGGCCCCGGGACGCCAGATTGAAAGCCGTGAGCAGGCCGATCACTCCGCCGCCCACCACCAGCACTTGCTGTTGCTTGACCATAATTCGATCCAATCATGAGAAAGACAGTGGGCGCCGCAGCTCCCTGATACAGAGACTCAGCGTCCCCAGCAATCCTTAGCCGCCAGCCCGTCGGCTTGGCCGCTGATGCTGGTGGCACCTGTCTGATCGATGCTGAAGCTGCCGCATTTGTCCCCCGCCATCATCCCATCGGCTTTTGGCGTCGCGGTCAGCGAGAACCCGCTGTCGCTCAGAGTCGGGGTGATGCTGTAGTACTCATTGCCGGTGCTCAGATCCGGGGCGTTGCTGTAGGCACCGGTCTTGGAGAAGTGGCGCTCAAGTTGCTGCGCCTGTTCGGTGAGCAGCACGGCGATTTCACTGCGATGGGGCTTCTTCATGTATTCGGTGATGCTGGGAAGGCTCAAGGTAAGGACCAGACCGATGATCGCAATCACGATCATGATTTCGATCAGGGTGAACCCTTGGTTGGATCTGCGCATGGTCAAGAATCTCGCTTACTGAATTTGTCGCCACAGGATGCGCCGGCTGCCACCGTCGTTTTTGTCCACCCGGGGGCTGATGCCACCACTGGAATCGCGGATGATCTTGCCAGTGCCATGGGTGTGCGCAACCGCAGCGTCGAGCATCTTACCGCTGAACGCTTGCAGCTCGATCAATTTCCCACTACCAGTGTTTGAGTCGGGGCCATCGATCTTGAACGGCAGAAGGTTGCAGGACACCCGCCTAGCGTCACGAACATGCACCGGCCGCCACGGAACCACACCCATGGGCTGGCCGGCACTGCCCATCGCTGCACAAGGCAAGACCTGTCCGCGTACAAAGGGCAGAACATAAGGAGTGCTGGTTATCACTTCAGGCGCTGCTGCAACAGCGCCTGGGAGTAGGCTGTTGGCGGGACCGCGCGCCTGGGCCGGGCCCCCTTGCCACAAACTGCCCAGCAACGTAGCGGCAACGACGAGCAAAAGCCGGCTACCTTTCGAATCAGGTTCAGTATTTGGCATAAATGCTCTCCAAGACGCTGCGCGAATGACCGGCCAAACCCACGGCAGTCACTCGATACAAGGTGGCGACGGTATTGATCGGCAGGTTGACCGCATCCGTAGAAGCCCCCAGGTTCTGCACCCCATAGAAACCCTCTCCGGTGGCGATCCAGGTTACGGCGGAAACACTGTTGAAGCCCGCGCTGCTGACCGCTGCAGACTCAGCGGGAGGGGCACATTCAGAAGGATTGGCGCATACCGACAAACGATAGTCATCCATGCGCACCGCGTTTTCCCCGAGGCGCAATGCCGCTTCTGCAGCCTGGAATGCGCGGTTGTTCAAGGTCAGGCTGGCGCTCATCTTTTCCTGGAGGATGGCGTTCTGCAGCGATGACAGGCCGATCATGGTCAGCAGCAACAAGAACACCAGGCTCATCAACAGCGCCATGCCTCTCTCCCTGGTGGGCCCTGCGCGATTGATGCCAGGCATCAGGGCAACCTGTTACGCAAGGCCGCCACTAGCGTAAAGCGCTGCGGGCGCACACGCTGCTGGGGATCGGCCAATGTCAGCTGCAACCGCACGCTGCGAATACGTGCCGGATCTCCCGGGTTGCGGCTGTAGCTGGAAGCGGCACTATCCGTTGCGGTACGGGCCATGCCGAAACTCACCTCGAAGGCCTCGACATTATCCAGCAGCACCGCCTGCTGCTTGCCCAAGCCGTTGCCCAGCATCAACTGGTGGTCCTGGAGGCTATAGAACAGCCGGCGCAAGGCCAGGATCTGCTGCCCGTGCTCCCCTTGATGAGCACCCGAATAGACCACGGCGCTGCGCCGACAGTCGGTGACCAGGCTCCAGGTCGGCGTCCCGCCATGATCACCGATGTCGGCGGTGATCAAGGTCAGCTTGCGCTCGACATTGCTCCACTGAATCGGGGTGGCCGCGTAGCGGGAAAACTCCTTAGCCGTACTGCGATCATTGACGGTGCGCAGGCAACCGAAAAGCCCTGCCATGCGAATTTCCTGGAGCATCTTGCTCAGAACAAAACGCGCATCCTCCAGCAGGTAGGCCGAGGCGTTCTGGCTAAGGTAAGTAGCCTTCGCCGCGATAAACACCTGAGCCGCACCCAACACCAGCACCAGGCTCAAAGCCAGTGCCAGCATTATCTCTACCAGCCCGAAGCCTTGGCTGCCCTGCCTCATCGCGCCCCTCACGAATCCACGGCCACGCGGCTGCTGAGCACCAGAGCGCGCTGACTGCGCGAATGCCCCTCGGCCCGGGAATCGTCCCACGTGATGCGGATGGTATAGACCTGCTGATTGACACTGATACTGCCCTTGGCGCTGGGGCCCCCGAAGTTCGCCACGTTGTTGGCGAAATCATGCAGGTCCTGATCCCGCACATTGCCCGGGCTGCCTGCGGCGGGCGTGGCAACACCATAGTCGGCCGCCGTATTGGCACGGATCCGATCAAGCATGTCGTAGGCGATAAAGCTGGCCTGGGTGCTCATCCGTGAACTGTCGGTGTACTGCAAGGCCTTGATCTGGACCGCCGCGGCCCCCAGCAGCCCCACCGCGAGAATCAACAGGGCCACCAGCACCTCGATCAGGGTCATGCCGTCCTGTGCATGCTGCTCCCTCATGTTCCAATCTCCGTCACGCTCCCAAGCCCATGCAGACAACCACCGATCTCCGATGAAGCAGGCTCGTGTGAGCCCACAGAAACGATGGAAACCACTGCTCTCGACTTCAAAGGTTAGTGCCAGAGTCAGCCCCGGGCCGCCTCGCGGAACAACCCGCAACACATTGCTCACAGCCCCCTACCTCTCCCTTGAGGCCAAGCCGCGAGGGTCCAGGCGCCGGGCCGTTTCAATCGGGTGAAACCCTTTGTACGCAAATACACCACCCACCCTGGAACAGGCATCGGCTATAACGGGCGGCGACTCGCCCCATCCCAGACCGGCAAGTTGGTCATCTGCTCAGCGCCTGCATACGGATAGCGTGAACGCCTCATCTCCAGGGAGGAGACACCATGCATGAAAAGGGCTTCAGCCTGATTGAACTGCTGATCGCGCTGGCCTTGCTGGCACTTTTGCTGCCGCTGTCCACGGCTGCGCTCAGTGAACTATTGCGCACCAATCGACAGCAGGAAGCGGCGCAGATGCTCGCCAGCGGCCTGCGCAATGCACGGGCGGCGGCCATCCTGCATCAGCGCACCGCGCTGATACATAGTCTGAACGACGACTGGAGCCAGGGCTGGCGCATCATTCTGGATGTCAGTGGCAAGGGGTGGGAGGATCCAGAGAATCCGCTGCTGATCGAGCGTCAGAGCGGCGGGCAAGTGCTGATTGTGGGTAATCGTCCGGTACAGCACTTCGTGCGCTTCAGTGCCCAGGGCAATCCGTTGCTGCCCAGTGGCGCCTTCCAGGCCGGCACCTTGCATATTTGCCAGGCCGACCAGGAACACAGCCGCCATCAGGTGGTGCTGTCGCGCAGCGGGCGGGTCAGCCTGCGCAGCGAAACCGCCGAGCAGGCCCTTTGCATGGGAGTGGACTGATCAGAGCAGGGAGCGAACCCGCAACTCTTTGGGCATGGAGAAGGTGATGTTCTCTTCGCGGCCGGCCAACTCGTCGGCACCGGTGGCGCCCCAGGCCTGCAACTGCTGGATCACCCCACGCACCAGCACTTCCGGAGCCGAAGCGCCGGCGGTAATGCCGATGCGCTCGACACCGTCGAACCAGCTGCGCCGCAGGTCCTCGGCACCGTCGATCAGGTAGGCGGGAGTGGCCATGCGCTCGGCCAGCTCGCGCAGGCGGTTGGAGTTCGAGCTGTTGGGACTGCCCACCACCAGCACTACATCGCACTCGTCAGCCAGTTGCTTGACCGCGTCCTGGCGGTTTTGCGTGGCGTAGCAGATATCGTCCTTGCGCGGCCCGCCAATGGCCGGGAAACGCGTGCGCAAGGCATCGATCACCCGGCTGGTATCGTCCATGGACAAGGTGGTCTGGGTCACGAACGCCAGGCGTTCAGGGTTCTGCACCTGCAGCTCGGCTACATCCTTTTCATCTTCCACCAGGTAGATGGCGCCGCCGTTGCTGGCGTCGTACTGACCCATGGTGCCTTCGACTTCAGGGTGGCCGGCGTGTCCGATGAGGATGCACTCACGACCATCACGGCTGTAGCGCGCCACTTCGATATGCACCTTGGTCACCAGCGGGCAAGTGGCATCGAACACTTTGAGACCGCGACCGGCCGCTTCACTGCGTACAGCCTGGGAGACACCGTGGGCGCTGAAGATAACGATGACGTCGTCCGGCACCTGCTCCAGCTCTTCGACGAAGATCGCACCACGATTGCGCAGGTCTTCGACGACAAATTTGTTGTGCACCACTTCATGCCGGACGTAGATCGGCGGCCCGAAGACTTCCAGGGCGCGATTGACGATTTCAATCGCCCGGTCCACACCGGCGCAGAAGCCACGGGGATTGGCGAGTTTGATTTGCATGCTGTGCCTCGTGTCTTGCGCGCAAGAAGTTAGATCGTTATAGACAGCGGATCGCCAGCAAACCAGCCCCTACAGAGTAGGGCACGGCATGCCGGCGATGCTGTTAAAGCGCTTTGACGTCGATGATTTCCACGTCGAAGGTCAAGGTCTTGCCGGCCAGCGGGTGGTTGAAGTCGACGGTGACTTGAGCATCATCGAAGGCTTTGACCACACCCGGCAGCTCAGTATTGGCCGCGTCATTGAAGATCACCAGCAAACCTTCCGACAACTCCATGTCCTGGAACTGCGAACGCGGGATGACCTGCACGTTCTGCGGGTTCGGCTGGCCAAAGGCGTTTTCCGGCTCAATCGTCAGGCTACGCTTGTCACCGGCCTTGAAGCCGAACAGCGCGGCCTCGAACCCGGGGAGCAGGTTGCCGTCACCGACCTTGAAGGTCGCCGGGGCCTTGTCGAAAGTGCTGTCTACGGTATCGCCGTTCTCCAGGCGCAATGCGAAGTGCAAAGTGACTTCCGTGTTCTGACCGATGCGTTGCTCAGTCAATACCTGTTCAGTCATGAACGGCTTCTCCGGTTTTCTTGCTCTTGAACATATCCAGGGCCAGCATCACCGCGCCAACGGTGATAGCACTGTCGGCGAAGTTGAATGCCGGGAAGTACCAGCGGTTCTGCCAGTGCACCAGGATGAAATCGATCACATGGCCCAGGGCAATGCGGTCATACAGGTTGCCCAAGGCACCGCCCAGTACCAGGGCCAGAGCGATGGCCAGCCAGGTTTCGTTACGCCCCAGGCGCTTGAGCCAGACCACCAGCACGGCGCTGACCACAATCGCGATCAGGGCGAACAGCCAGCGCTGCCAGCCAGAGCTGTCCGCGAGGAAGCTGAAGGCTGCGCCGGTGTTATAAGCCAGGGTCCAACTGAAGTACTCGGGGATCACTACGATCTGCTGGTACATGGTCAGTGAGCTTTCAAAGTGCAGCTTGCTGGCCTGGTCGATGACCAGGACCAGCAAGCTCAACCACAGCCAGCCCAGACGGCCGAAACGGCCTGCGGCGTTAGGCATAGTGACGAACCTCGCCCGCGCCGCTGATGTTATCCACACAACGACCGCAGATTTCCGGGTGCTCAGGGTTCACGCCGACGTCTTCACGGCAGTGCCAGCAGCGGGCGCACTTAGGGAAGGCCGACTTGACGACTTTGAGCTTGAGGCCCGGTACTTCGGTAGCCACGGCATCCGCTGGTGCCTGGGCAAACGGTGCCAGGCTGGCGGTCGAGGTGATCAGCACGAAACGCAGTTCGTTGCTCAGCTTGGCCAGGTCGGCGGTCAGGCCATCCTCGGCAAACAGGGTAACTTCGGCTTGCAGGTTGCCACCGACGGCCTTGGCCGCACGCTGAACTTCCAGCTCCTTGTTCACTGCAACCTTGACCGCCATCACGCCCTCCCAGTACTCGCGGCCCAGTTCGAAGTCAGCGGGCAATTCGCTCAGGCCTTCGTACCAGGTGTTGAGCATCACGGATTCGTTACGCTCGCCCGGCAGGTATTCCCACAGTTCATCAGCGGTGAAGGCCAGGATCGGCGCGATCCAGCGCACCAACGCTTCAGAGATGTGGTACAGCGCGGTCTGCGCCGAACGACGTGCCTTGCTGTTGGCGCCGGTGGTGTACTGGCGATCCTTGATGATGTCGAGGTAGAAACCACCCAACTCCTGCACGCAGAAGTTGTGGATCTTCGAGTACACGTTCCAGAAGCGGTATTCGCCGTAGTGCTCCTGCAACTCGCGCTGCAGCAACAGGGTACGGTCCACGGCCCAACGATCCAGGGCGAGCATGTCCTCGGCCGGCAGGATGTCGGTGGCCGGGTTGAAACCGCTCAGGTTCGACAGCAGGAAGCGTGCGGTATTGCGGATACGGCGGTAGGCGTCGGCACTGCGGGCCAGGATCTGGTCCGACACGGCGATTTCGCCCGAGTAATCGGTCGACGCTACCCACAGACGCATGATGTCGGCACCCAAGGTGTCGTTGATCTTCTTCGGCTCGATCACGTTCTTCAGCGACTTGGACATCTTGCGGCCCGTCTCGTCGACGGTGAAACCGTGGGTCAGCAGTTCGCGGTACGGCGCGTGGTTGTCGATGGCGCAACCGGTCAGCAACGACGAGTGGAACCAGCCACGGTGTTGGTCCGAGCCTTCCAGGTACAGGTCGGCACGTGGGCCGTTCACGTGGCCCATTGGGTGCGAACCGCGCAGTACGTGCCAGTGAGTGGTGCCGGAGTCGAACCACACGTCGAGGGTGTCGCTGATCTTGTCGTAAAGCGGCGCTTCGTCGCCCAGCAGCTCGGCGGCGTCCAGCTTGAACCAGGCCTCGATGCCTTCCTGCTCAACACGCTGGGCCACTTCTTCCATCAGCTCGACGGTGCGTGGGTGCAGTTCGCCGCTTTCCTTGTTCAGGAAGAACGGGATCGGCACGCCCCAGTTGCGCTGGCGGGAGATGCACCAGTCCGGACGGTTGGCGATCATCGAATGCAGGCGCGCCTGGCCCCAGGCGGGGACGAACTTGGTGTCTTCGATCGCTTTGAGCGAGCGCGCACGCAGGGTGTCACCGCTGACCGGCTCTTTGTCCATGCCGATGAACCATTGCGCGGTGGCACGGTAGATCAACGGGCTCTTGTGGCGCCAGCAGTGCATGTAGCTGTGGCTGATGATTTCGGTGTGCAGCAACGCACCCACTTCACTCAACTTATCGACGATGAGCGGATTGGCCTTCCAGATGAACTGGCCGCCGAAGAACTCCAGCGATGGCGCGTAGACGCCGTTGCTCTGTACCGGGTTGAGGATGTCGTCGTTGACCATGCCATAGCGCTTGCAGGTCACGAAGTCGTCTTCACCATAGGCCGGGGCCGAGTGAACCACGCCAGTGCCAGCCCCCAGTTCCACGTACTCGGCCAGGTACACCGGCGACAGACGATCGTAGAATGGATGACGGAAATTGATCAGTTCCAGGGCAGAACCCGGGGCGGTAGCGATCACCGAACCTTCCAGGTTGTAGCGAGCCAGGCAGGACTCAACCAGCTCTTCGGCCAGCACCAGCAGGCGCTCGCCGGCATCCACCAGGGCGTAGTTGAACTCCGGATGGACGTTCAGCGCCTGGTTGGCCGGGATGGTCCACGGGGTGGTGGTCCAGATCACGATAGCCGCGGGCTTGGCCAGTTTGGCCAGGCCGAAGGCGGTGGCCAACTTGTCTTCATCGGCGATCGGGAAGGCCACGTCGATGGTCGAGGACTTCTTGTCTTCGTACTCGACTTCTGCTTCGGCCAGGGCCGAACCGCAGTCGAAGCACCAATTCACAGGCTTGAGGCCCTTGAACACGAAGCCGCCTTTGACGATTTCGGCCAAGGCGCGGATTTCTCCGGCCTCGTTCTTGAAGTTCATGGTCTTGTACGGGTTGTCCCATTCGCCCAGAACGCCCAGACGGATGAATTCGGACTTCTGCCCTTCGATCTGCTCGGTGGCGTAGGCGCGGCACAGTTCGCGGGTTTTTATCTGCGCCCAGGTTCTTGCCGTAGGTCACTTCGACTTTGTGCTCGATCGGCAGGCCGTGGCAGTCCCAGCCCGGAACATAAGGTGCGTCGAACCCCGACAGGGTTTTCGAGCGCAGGATCATGTCCTTGAGAATTTTGTTCAGCGCATGACCGATGTGAATAGTGCCGTTGGCATAAGGAGGACCGTCGTGCAGAACGAACTTCGGACGATCCTTGCCAATCTCGCGCAACTTTCCGTACAGGCCAATGCTGTCCCAACGCTGCAGAATCTGTGGTTCGCGCTGAGGCAGGCCGGCCTTCATTGGGAAGGCGGTGTCCGGAAGGTTTAACGTGGCTTTATAGTCGGTCATTTAAGGCTCTTCATTAGCGATTGGCGCTATGGATACGTGCCACTTGGGCACGGGCGGCGGCAACATCCGCATTGATCGCCGTCTTCAACGCCTCCAGGGAGGCGAAACGCTGCTCTTCACGCAGCTTGTGGTGGAAAACCACCGTCAAACGCCGGTCATACAGATCGCCGGCAAAATCTAAAAGATGAACTTCCAGGTGGGCCTTGCCATCACCTGCGACCGTTGGCCGAACGCCGATATTGGCGACCCCCGGCCAGGTCTTGCCGGCAATGTCGACACTCACCAGGTAAACCCCGGAAAGCGGCACACGCCGGCGCTTCAATTGCACGTTGGCAGTGGGCGTACCCAACTGGCGCGCCAGTTTCTGCCCGTGCAGCACCCGCCCGGCAATCCGGTACGGCCGACCAAGCAGACGCTCGGCCAGTTCAAAATCTGCTGCGGCCAAGGCATTACGGACCTGGGTGCTGCTCACACGCAAACCATCCAGTTCTACGGTCTGCGCCGCTTCGACGGTAAAGCCGTGGTTGGCGCCAGCCTGCTGCAGGAACTCGAAATCGCCGACCCGGTCGCAACCAAAACGGAAATCGTCGCCGACTTCCAGATGCTGCACGCCCAGACCATCCACCAGGATCCGCTCGACAAATTCATTGGCGCTGAGTTTGCTCAGGCGCTGGTTGAACGCCAGGCACAACACCCGATCGACACCGGCCTGGGCCAGCAGTTGCAGCTTGTCACGCAGGCGGGCCAGGCGCGCCGGCGCCGTCTCAGGGGCAAAGAATTCCCGCGGCTGGGGCTCGAAAATCACCACACAGCTGGGCACGCCCAACTCGAGCGCACGCTCACGCAGCCGGCCCAGGATGGCCTGGTGACCACGGTGAACACCGTCAAAGTTGCCAATAGTGGCGACGCAGCCCCGATGCTGGGGGCGCAGATTGTGGAGGCCTCGAACCAGCTGCATAACGCGCTTCTTGCTCATAAAGTGGTCGATTATAACCACACCCGACGGCCGACGACAGGCAGCACCGTCACCCAAATTGATCGAACCGACAAAACCGGTAGCTGCCTCGCACCAACGACTAAACAGCCGTCAGTTCAAGGCCTTGCGATTGAAGTCGCGCAAACGGAAGCCCAGCAGGGCCAACATGCCGAAATACGCCACCACCCCAGCCACCACCAGCACGCCCAAGCGCAGGAAACGCTGGAGCATGTGCCCCTGGTCCCAGGCCGGCATAAAGTGCAGCAGCCCCAGCAATACCGCCGACATCACCGTCACAGCCACGATCAGCTTCAAGGCAAACAGCCCCCAGCCCGGCTGCGGCTGAAACATCTGCTGCTTGCGCAACTGGTAGAACAACAGCCCAGCGTTGATACAGGCCCCAGCGCTGATGGCCAAAGCCAGGCCTGCGTGCTTCAAGGGACCGATAAAGGCCAGGTTGAGCAGTTGGGTGACGATCAGCGTGAAGATGGCGATCTTCACCGGTGTGCGTATGTTCTGCTGTGCGTAGAAACCC
The DNA here is from genome assembly GCF_026016285.1 of Pseudomonas sp. B21-059. Taxonomy (NCBI): domain Bacteria; kingdom Pseudomonadati; phylum Pseudomonadota; class Gammaproteobacteria; order Pseudomonadales; family Pseudomonadaceae; genus Pseudomonas; species Pseudomonas sp. B21-059. The sequence goes on from NZ_CP087201.1 coordinate 5,807,410, forward strand.
GGCGCCAGCACCTTGATCACGATGATCCCCAGCAAGCCCACGGCGTAAGCCACCAATGCACGCTGAGTCATAGAGGCGTCAAAAGCGCTGAACTCACCGTACTGGAACAGCGACACCGTCAACGGCTCAGCAAGTATCCCCAGCGCCAGGGAACATGGCAGCACCAGAATGAAGCACAGACGCAGCCCCCAATCGAGAATCCGCGAGTACTCATGGCGATCCTTGTTGGCGTAGGTCTTGGCCAGGGTCGGTAGCAAAATAGTGCCCAGGGCCACGCCCAGCACACCGGAAGGCAGCTCCATAAGACGGTCGGCGTAATACATCCAGGACACAGAGCCCGCGACCAGGAAGGAAGCAAAGATGGTGTTGATGATCAGCGAGATCTGACTGACGGACACCCCGAGGATCGCCGGCAACATCTGCTTCATCACCCGCCAGACACCGGTATCACGCACATTCAGTCGAGGCAGCACCAACATGCCGATCTTCTTCAAATGCGGCAGCTGATAGAGCAATTGCGCCAAGCCCCCTGCCAGCACTGCCCAGCCCAGGGCCATCACTGGAGGATCAAAGTAGGGCGTAAGGAACAGCGCGAAGATGATCATGCTGACGTTGAGCAGAGTCGGCACGAACGCCGGCACCGAGAAGCGGTTCCAGGTATTGAGAATCGCCCCGGCCAGGGAGGACAGCGAGATCAGCAATATATAAGGAAAGGTCACCCGGAGCAGATCGGAAGTCAGGGCGAATTTTTCCGGGGAGTCGACAAAACCCGGTGCCGTAGCCCAGATCACCCAGGGTGCAGCGATGATGCCCAATGCAGTGACCAGGGCCAGAACCAGGGTCAACAAGCCCGAGACATAGGCAATGAAGGTCCGAGTCGCCTCCTCCCCCTGCTGACTCTTGTACTCCGCCAGAATCGGCACGAAGGCTTGAGAGAAGGCTCCCTCGGCAAAGATTCGCCGCAACAGGTTGGGCAACTTGAAGGCAATGAAGAAGGCATCCGTAGCCATCCCGGCGCCGAACGTGCGCGCGATGATGGTATCGCGGACAAACCCCAGTACCCGGGAAAGCATCGTGATAGAGCTGACCGCGGCCAATGACTTGAGCAGGTTCATGAAAAGGTTGTTTGCCTGTAGATAAACAGCAGGCGAAAAGACGCCCACTTATGCGATACTCCGCGCCGCAACAGCACAGAGCCAAAGCTCGCGAGTTTACAGGTCAAGCGCCGGAAATAAATATCCCGCCTCTTCAGATCGACCACTCAGCGGAACGCATCAGCTGCCCTTGACAAGACTTCAACTCATCGGCATGATTCGCGGCCTATTTTGTTTGCTATTTCCCAAAAAGTCTTTCGAGGAGCTCGACGGTGGCCAACACACCTTCCGCCAAAAAACGTGCAAAACAGGCTGAGAAGCGTCGCAGCCACAACGCCAGCCTGCGTTCCATGGTTCGTACCTACATCAAGAACGTAGTTAAGGCCATCGACGCCAAAGACGCTGCTAAAGCGCAAGCCGCTTATGTTCTGGCCGTGCCAGTTATCGACCGCATGGCCGATAAAGGCATCATCCACAAGAACAAAGCTGCTCGTCATAAAGGTCGTCTGAATGGCCACATCAAGGCTCTGAACCTTGCTGCTGCAGCCTAAGCGACACGCTTGTTAAAAAACCGACCCAAGGGTCGGTTTTTTATTGCCTGCAATTTACCCGCCCGCAACAAGCCAGCCCCATCAGGGGCCGGCCCGACAATACTCAACAGGTCATTGATGAGGCCAAGGCAGAATAGGGATCGCCGTTACCGCATTCTGCGGACTACCCTCGATCACACGATCGCTATAGACCAGATACACCAGGGTGTTGCGCTTCTTGTCGAGGAAGCGCACCACCTGCATGGTCTTGAACACTAGCGAGGTGCGCTCCTTGAAGACCTCGTCACCATCCTTGAGCTCGCCCTTGAAGGCGATCGGCCCCACCTGGCGACAGGCAATGGACGCCTCGGCACGATCCTCAGCCAAACCCAAGCCACCCTTGAGACCACCTGTCTTGGCTCGCGACAGATAACAAGTCACACCATCCACCTTGGGATCATCAAAGGCCTCGACCACGATCCGGTCGTTAGGCCCGACAAATTTGAACACCGTGGACACCTGGCCAATCTCCTCGGCCGACACCATGAACGGCATCACCAAGAGCAGACCCAACAATCCTTTTGCTACGCGCATTCGCTTTTCCTTAGGTCACTTACACCAGAATCAGGTTATCGCGGTGAACCAATTCCGGCTCAGCCATGTAACCCAGGACACCGACAATCGCATCAGAGGGCTGACCGATGATTTTCTGCGCCTCAAGGGCACTGTAGTTGGCCAGGCCGCGGGCAATTTCACGCCCATCAGGCGCCACGCACACCACCATTTCACCGCGACGGAAACCACCCTGGACCTGCTTGACCCCCACTGGCAACAGACTCTTGTTGCCCTGAGACAGGGCCGACACAGCCCCCTCATCCAGCACCAGGGTACCGCGGGTTTGCAGATGTCCAGCAAGCCACTGCTTGCGCGCCGCCAACATGCCACGCTCCGGCGACAGCAAGGTACCAATGCGCTCCCCCGCTTTCAGGCGATCCAGCACCCGCTCCAGACGCCCACCAACAATGATGGTATGCGCCCCGGAGCGCGCCGCCAGGCGCGCCGCTCGCAACTTGGTCTGCATACCACCACGCCCCAACGCCCCGCCAGTACCGCCAGCCACGGCATCCAGCGCCGGATCATCGGCCCGCGCCTCGTAAATCAACTGCGCATCGGGATTGTTGCGCGGATCAGCATCGAACATGCCATCGCGATCAGTGAGGATAACCAGCAGGTCAGCCTCCACCAGATTGGCCACCAGCGCCGCCAGGGTGTCGTTATCGCCGAAGCGGATTTCATCGGTCACCACGGTGTCGTTTTCATTGATCACCGGAATCACCTTGAGCTCCACCAGCGCCCGCAAAGTACTGCGAGCATTGAGGTAACGCTTACGGTCCGACAGATCGTCGTGGGTCAGGAGAATCTGCGCCGTATGCCGGCCATGCTCGGCAAAGCTCGACTCCCAGGCCTGCACCAAGCCCATCTGGCCAATGGCCGCAGCCGCCTGCAGCTCATGCATCGCACTCGGTCGTGCGGTCCAGCCAAGGCGACTCATTCCGGCCGCCACAGCACCCGAAGAGACCAGTACCAATTCGACCCCCGCCTCATGCAAGGCCACCATCTGCTCGACCCACACGCCCATTGCCGCGCGATCCAGTCCCTTGCCGTCCGCCGTCAGCAGTGCACTGCCGATCTTCACGACCCAGCGCTGTGCACCCGTCACCTTGCTCCGCATCTTATTCAACCTTTGCCAGCGAGCAGCGCGACCGAGCGCCACTCATGGGGTTATTCGTATTTAAGCCTTGCAGATACCAAAACGCCGCTCGAATGAGCGGCGCCTTGAGAGCTGGCTGGCAGCGATGATAACACCGCACCCACCCAGATAAACCGTGTTCGCGGGCAAGCCCGCACCACAGGATCAGTCGCGGACGTAGATGATTTCCGGGCCGTCCTCGTCATCCACATCCTCTTCATCCCAGTCATCGTCGCCAATGTCATGGACACTCTTGACGCCGCTACGGCGCAGGGCACGCTGATCGTCCAGCGCCTGCAACTGGGCACGCGCCTCATCTTCGATGCGCTGATCCAGCTCGGCCAGCTCATCGGCATAGGCCGGGTCGGCTGCCAGGCGATCGGCACGATCTTCCAGATAACGCATGATGTCGCGACTCAGACGCTCGGTACCATCCTTGGAGATGGCCGAGATCACGTACACCGGACCAGTCCACTCCAGACGATCAACGATCTCCTTGACGCGCTCCTCACGCTCCTCCTCAAGAATCTGATCGCTCTTGTTCAGCACCAGCCAGCGCTCACGCTCAGCCAGGGACGGACTGAACTTGACCAACTCGTTGACAATCACTTCTGCGGCATCCGCCGGATTGGTTTCATCCAGCGGAGCCATGTCCACCAGATGCAGCAGGATGCGCGTACGCGCCAAGTGCTTGAGGAAGCGAATCCCCAGGCCAGCGCCATCGGAAGCCCCTTCGATCAAACCTGGAATATCGGCGATTACGAAGCTCTTCCAGCGGTCAACACTGACCACGCCCAGGTTGGGCACCAGCGTGGTGAAGGGGTAGTCAGCCACTTTCGGCTTGGCGGCGGAAACCGAGCGAATGAAGGTACTTTTACCGGCATTCGGCAAACCCAGGAGGCCAACGTCCGCCAACACCTTCAATTCCAGCTTGAGATCACGCTGCTCACCCGGCTTGCCCGGAGTGGTCTGTCGCGGCGCACGGTTGGTACTGGACTTGAACCGGGTGTTACCCAGGCCGTGCCAGCCACCCTGCACCACCATCAGGCGCTGACCAGCCTTGGTCAGGTCGCCGATGACCTCCTGAGTACCGGCATCAATGATGGTGGTACCGACCGGAACCCGCAGCTCCAGATCCTCGCCTTTCTTGCCGGTGCAGTCGGTGCTGCCACCATTGGAGCCGCGCTCAGCATCGAAGTGCCGGGTATAACGGTAGTCCACCAGGGTGTTGAGGTTTTCGTCAGCGACCATGTAGATCGAGCCACCATCACCACCATCACCGCCGTTGGGACCACCGTTCTCGATGAATTTTTCCCGACGGAAACTCATGCAGCCATTGCCGCCGTCGCCAGCTTTTACTCGAATCGAAACTTCATCAACAAACTTCATGATCAAACGCCTCTCACCGCACGGGCGAGCTGAAGAAACCAAGACATAAGACTCTTGCAAAAATGAGCGCAGCGACCTCAATCAACGACCGAAACATCCAACGCTGCCAGCTCGTACAAACAGTTTTGCAAGAGACTCATCCCACAAACGAAAAAGCCCCGTCGCGAGACAGGGCTTTTCCAGCGATCGCGCAATTAAGCCGCGACGACGCTCACGTAACGACGACCGAAGGCGCCTTTTACTTCAAACTTGATCACGCCTTCGATTTTCGCGAACAGGGTGTGATCTTTACCCATGCCAACGCCGTAGCCAGCGTGGAATTGGGTGCCGCGCTGACGCACGATGATGTTGCCGGCCTTGATGACCTGGCCGCCATACATCTTCACGCCAAGGCGTTTGGCTTCTGAGTCGCGACCGTTACGGGTACTACCACCAGCTTTTTTGTGTGCCATGAGTTCAATTCTCCTAGTGAGGAATTAGGCTGAAATTAAGCCTGAATACCGGTGATTTTGATCTCGGTGAACCACTGGCGGTGGCCCATACGCTTCATGTGGTGCTTACGGCGACGGAACTTGATGATGCGGACTTTATCGTGACGACCTTGGGAGATCACTTCAGCCTTGACGGTTGCGCCAGCAACAACAGGTGCGCCGATGTTCACGTCGTCGCCATTGGCAACCAACAGAACGCGGTCAAAAGTCACGGACTCGCCAGTGGCGATTTCCAGTTTTTCGATCTTCAGGTATTCACCTTCAGCGACCTTGTATTGCTTACCGCCGGTAACGATTACTGCGTACATGGTATTTCTCCGATAATCCTGCTCACCCAGCTCTTTATAAGAAGAGGTATTGGCTGGCATGGCTGCATGGGGCTGGAACGGCCCAAGTGCAATTGCGTAAGGCAGGTGCTGCCCAGGAAGTTCAGGGTGCGCGATTGTACGCAAGGCACAATAGCGATGCAAGTGCCGTTCAGGCGGCGCGGAGTCCTGCCCGGAGCGCGCCTTGACACCTGCGGACGCGGGTCCTAGCATGCCGCGCAACCCTTCTGGAGCACCTGTCGCTGATGCAACCCCAAGCTTTCTACCGCGCGGTGGCGGACGATTTTAGCGCCGTCGACGGCATCATCAAGAAACAGCTGACTTCCCGAGTGCCGCTGGTTTCAAAAATCGGCGACTACATCACTTCGGCCGGAGGCAAGCGCCTGCGTCCTTTATTAGTGCTGCTGTGTGGCAAGGCACTGGGGCGCGAAGGCGACGATTTGCGCCTGCTGGCCGCCACCATCGAGTTCCTGCACACCGCCACCCTGCTGCATGACGACGTGGTCGACATGTCCGGCATGCGCCGTGGCCGTTCGACCGCCAACGCTATGTGGGGCAATGCGCCCAGCGTACTGGTGGGAGACTTCCTGTACTCCCGTTCGTTCGAAATGATGGTTGAACTGGGCTCGATGCCAGTCATGCGCATCCTGTCCCAGGCCACGCGGATCATCGCCGAAGGCGAAGTCCTGCAACTGTCCAAGGTGCGCGACGCCAGTACCACCGAAGAAACCTATATGGAAGTCATCCGCGGCAAGACCGCGATGCTCTTCGAAGCCTCGACCCACAGCGCAGCCGCCCTGGCCGGCGCCACACCGGAACAGGCCGAAGCCCTGCGCACCTTCGGCGATCACCTGGGCGTGGCCTTCCAACTGGTGGACGACCTGCTGGACTACCGTGGCGACGCCGAAACCCTGGGCAAGAACGTGGGTGACGACCTCGCGGAAGGCAAACCCACCCTGCCGCTGATCTACACCATGCGCGAAGGCACCCCAGAGCAGGCAGCCCTGGTTCGCCAGGCCATCCAGAAAGGCGGTATCGAAGACCTGGAAAGCATCCGCGCCGCCGTTGAGGCTTCGGGCTCCCTGGACTACACCGCGCAATTGGCCCGCGACTACGTAGCTCGCGCCATCACCTGCCTGGAAGCCCTGCCACCCAGCGAATACCGCGACGCTCTGGTGGAGTTGAGCGAATTCGCCGTCGCTCGCACCCACTAAACCGCACCGGCTCCTGCTGATCGGCAGGAGCCGGCGCAACTCCCCAGCGCCCCCTCCCCGAAAAAACCCTATACAATGTGCGCTTTTTAGCCATCCTGACTTTGAGGAGCTTAAGTGAGCACTTTGCCACCCTGCCCAAAATGCAATTCCGAATACACCTACGAGGACGGCACCCAGCTGATCTGCCCCGAGTGCGCCCACGAGTGGTCCGCCAGCGGCGAAGCCGAAGCCGCATCCGATGAAGCCGTGAAGAAAGATTCGGTGGGCAACGTGCTGCAAGACGGCGACACCATCACCGTGATCAAGGACCTCAAGGTCAAGGGCACCTCCCTGGTGGTCAAGGTCGGCACCAAGGTCAAGAACATCCGCCTGTGCGATGGCGACCACGACATCGACTGCAAGATCGACGGCATCGGCCCGATGAAGCTCAAATCCGAGTTCGTCCGCAAGGTCTGACGCCTGCACCCTCTCGCGCCTGCCGCGAGAGGGTATCCCGCCTATCCCCCCGCCCTGCTTGATCCACACACCTGCTAGCGAAAAGCCAGCCGATTTGATCGAAAACAATTTCCACACAGAAAAAAGCAGAAACCGCCAATAGGTACTTGCTATTCATTGAATAAGAATTATTCTCATTGAACCCCATTCAAGGAGATGACACCCATGACTTATTTGATTGATGCCTGGCTGGACCGCCCACACCCTTACCTGCGCATCCTGCATCGGGAAACCGGGGAAGTCTGTGCTGTGCTGGAAGAGGAAGCCCTGAGCGAGCTGCAGGACCAGGGAGATCTGGACCTGATCGGCTTGAGCTCCAGCGAACCGCTGGTTCTCAAGGAATTGGTGCGCAACCTGTTTTTGTTCTGCTACGCCAGAGCCTTGCGGCCAACCGGCGCCGATGGCCACAGCCTGGGCGCAAAAATTCGTCTATGAAACCAAAACCGCGAAAGGGGCAAGTTGGCCGAGGATGAACTGACCGCGCGTGCGCGGCCGTCATCGCCAGCCATCTGGCCCCTACCGGGTTACAGAACGTCCAGCAGCTCGACGTCGAACACCAGAACGCTGTGCGGCGGGATGCTGCCCACGCCTTGTGCGCCGTAAGCCAGCTCGCTCGGCACGTACAGACGCCATTTGCTACCGGCGTTCATCAATTGCAGCGCTTCGGTCCAGCCGGCAATCACGCCGCCTACCGGGAACTCAGCAGGTTGGCCACGCTCGTAGGAGCTGTCGAACACAGTGCCGTCGATCAGGGTGCCGTGGTAGTGAGTACGCACGCTGTCTTCACGGGATGGCTTGGCGCCGTCACCCTGGGTCAGCACTTCGAATTGCAGACCGGAAGCCAGAGTGGTGATGCCTTCACGCTTGGCGTTTTCCGCCAGGAAAGCCAGACCGGCACCCGCAGCAGCTTCGGCTTTAGCAGCGGCTTCAGCTTGCATGATTTCGCGGATGACCTTGAAGCTCGCGGACATTTCTTCCTGACCCACACGGCTTGGCTTACCGGCGAAAGCGTCGGTCAGACCCGCCAGGATCGCGTCCAGGCTAACGCCCGGTGGAGGGTTGTCGCGCAGTTGGTCGCCCAACTGACGGCCAATGCCGTAGCTGACGCGGGTTTCGTCGGTGGACAGATTTACTTCGGACATGACACTGCTCCGCTGTGCGGACGGCTCGGAAAGGCCGCAGGAACACAGCGCCTCCCGGAGCGCCCGGAATCAAAAGGGCGAGCAGACTAGCACAGAAGCCCGGCACGGATCATCGCCGTGCAGGCCTCAGCCCCCCGAGTGCAAAGTGATGGGCACTTTCAAGCTTTCCTCGACACCCGCGGACAAGCCGCACATCTCGTCATGCACTGACGTGTGAATCAGATTGAACGGCAACTTGGGAAAGGACTGCAGGACCTCACGAGCATGCTCCACGGAGCGCAGATGAAACATCTGGCCCTGGGCATCGCTCAGTGGATAAGCCGCCCCGTGCATGCGCGCCTCAAGCAGATAGATTCCGCCCTCCAGGGAGATCAGATTCAATTCGTCGACTTTTCCGGCAATGGCGTAGGCATTCATTTCTTGCAGATTCATGAGAGCACCTCGTGCTTTTACAGCCCTGACAGCTACAGGCATATGCCCCAGCCAGGAAAAGCACAAGCCACAAACAACGCCGCCCGTCCGTTTCGCAACGGCCGGGCGGCATTCATTCACGCAGCGAAACCTGTCAGTGCTTGGTCAGCTTGTCCAGGTAACCCATGGCAAACGCCGAAATCACGAACGTCATGTGAATCACCACGTACCACAACAGGTACTCGGTAGGGATGTTCTTGGCATCCATGAACACTCGCAGCAGGTGGATCGACGAAATCGCCACGATGGACGCGGCCACTTTCATCTTCAACGACGAAGAATCCATCTTGCCCAACCAGCTGAGCTTCTCCTTGTCTTCGTCGATGTCCAGTTGCGACACGAAGTTCTCATAACCGGAGATCATCACCATCACCAGCAGGCCACCTACCAGCGCCATGTCGATCAACGACAACAGCACCAGGATCAGGTCGGACTCGGCCATGGAAAACACATTGGGAATGACGTGGAAGACTTCCTGGAAGAACTTCAATGCCAGTGCCAGCAAGCCCAGAGACAAACCGAAGTAGATCGGCGCCAGCAGCCAGCGTGAGGCATACATTGCATTCTCGATAAAACGTTCCATTGAATCTCGCACCCGGTGTAAAAACGGCGGCGAGTATATCAGCGCCCGAAACCCCCATAAACCACAGACAATCACCTGATCCACGGGTTTTTCCGGGCGTATTTTCTGCTAGTGTCGAAGCCATTGCTCACGCTCACCGACATTGGACAGGAAGACTGGAAATGGATGTGCGATTGCCTTTGGCCAGTGTCGGCCTTGGTCTGGCGCTGCTGATCAGCGGCTGTTCCCCCAGCGACGAAAAGAAACAGGCGAGCCTCGAAGAGAAAACCGTACAGTTTGAACAGTCGCTGGACGCCATCCAGGATCCGAAGCTCAAGGACGCCATTGCCAATCTTGGTGGCTCCCTCCTGCTGCTGGAACGAGCACAGCTCAAACTTGACAGCAAGCCGCTGGAAACCGAATACGGCGACGACAGCCTGGCCCTGCTCAAGCACTATCCCACTGCCCAAGCCTTGGTGGACACCTACGTCAACGGCCTGTTCGTACTGCGCAAATCCTCCAATTCCGACTACCTGACCGATCTGCAGCCCGTCTTCCCCTTCAGCTTCAGCATGCCCACACAGTTCCCGTTTCCCCACGGGTTGGAATGGCAGTCGGTCACCCTCAGCAACAAAAAAGTCATTCCCTTCCAAGCCGAATGGTCGGAGACCGATCCGGGCATCCAGCTCAGCCCCTCCAGCTCCAACCTGACCAATCCGGATGACTTGACCATCACCTACCCCTTTATCGAGGGCCTGGAGGTGGACAACAAGAATCAGCCGCAGCCGGTTTCCCTACAAGGCAAGCTGGAGGTGATAGCCCCAGGTCGGGTGCTCGCTTTTGAACTGACCAAGGCCGACATCGGTAAACCGCGTCAGGACGGCAATATCCGCCTGACCCTGTTGACGCTGGACAGGAACGTTGCCGAGATCGAGCTGAGCAATAGCGCCCCCCTGCCCGAAGAAGCCAATGATGCCTCCCTCAATCCCTTGCTGGCCCAGGCCCGTGACAGCAAGGGGCAGATTCTGTCCCGCGCAGGCTCGATCAACGAAAGTGCCCAACAGATCGCCTTCTACCAACAGCAATTGGCCGAGATGCAAAAGCAGAAGGCGTGGAGCGAGGCATTCGAGAAACAACTGGAGGACGAGCAAAAGGCCTTCGACCAGCAACACACCAATCATTACGCCAAGGTGTATTTCAATGGCCTGGTGGATCGGCTGGAAGTCGCAGTACTGGATTTCTCCCAGGCCAGCGTCACGCGCAAGTACCTGGACCTGCCGGTACATCGTTTCGACAGCAATACCACCGACAGGAACATCCAACCGCTGCCAATGCCGGTGGTGGTCTATGACGATCAAGCCCCCCACTACCTCAAGGGCGCACAGCTGGACGAAGAGTCACTGAAAAAATCCGTGACCATCAGCCAGTCGGTGGAAGATGCCAGCGCAGCGCGCATCGAGTTCAGCCACCCGCGGACCTTCAATGATGAGTTGCTGGGCTCAGAGTTCAGCACCAACGATACCCCGCTGACTTTCTTCACCCAGAACGAGAAGGGCCAACGGGGTGAACCGATCGAACTGCCGGACGAGGCCTTCGACATCGACCCGTTGCGGGGCGTCATCACCTACGACCTCAACCTTTTCCCGGAAACCCCCGCCTACGCCGTAGGCTCCATTCCTCTGTTCCTGGCCACCATCGAGAAGAGCAGCATCAACGCTCAACAGCTGCCCAAAGGCCTAGAACTCAGGGGCAACGCCTTGATCGTCGACCAGAAACTCTTTCCAGCAGACGCCTGGCGCTTCTTTGCCAAGGACGCCAGCGGCCAATACCTGAAGGAGATTCTTGCAAGCAGCCACAGTGCCTCGGCCGACGGTACGGCGTTATTCGATGTGCACTACTTCTACGGCGAGCCCAGCCAGTTGGAAAGCTACACCCGCAGCACACTCGACACGGTGCAATACGGCTTTGAGGTCAAGCTCGACAAAGCCGAGTCGGCGCCCCCGGCCCCCTAGGGGTCAGTGTTCGGGATGGAACTGGAAATCACCGGCATGGCGTCCCCGCTCACCATTGATCTGACGTAACTGGGCCTGCAGATGCAGGCACCAGATCTGTGGATCATCGGCCAGCTGATAGCCATGGGTGGTCAGGCTTTCAACAATCGAATCAAGGATGGACTCCGCCACCACGGGTCCACAGAACGGGCCTTGGGACTTGATCGCTGAGGGTTGTTCACCCGCCATTCCGGCGGCGAAGAGAAGGGTCCACATACCGTTGTCCCCCGCCAGTGGGCGGACGCTGCATTCGATACGGGTGACCAAGCCAAGGCATTGGCGGGTGAGGCAAAGGTTGCGCGACATGGCGGCGACCCTCGGTAGAACCACTGTTCAGCCTTCAGTAGAGGACTGTTTCGATCCAGCGACGACTGTCGTTCTCCTTGCCCTGAGAATAGAAGAAAAGCCTGATAAACAAAGTTGACCGATCCAACAGGCGCCGAATGGTCTATTTTGAGAAATTGGCGTCAGCCCACTGACGCCGCTGGCGAGGGACAAAGCCCTCGCCAGCGGCCACTGTCACGCCGGCTTGGCCTCTGTCAGCGCCTCTTGCGCCAGTTCCTTTTCCGCTTCTTTCAGGTCTTCTTCGCTGATCATCTCGGCAATGACCCGCAGGCGCTCCACCACCCGCGCGTTGACGCTGCCTTCGGGGAACTGACCTTCGGCATCCGGTTCACCAGCCGGCTCGCCCACCAGCAGGCTCAGGGCTTCATCAGCCTGACGCACCGCATACACATGGAACTGTCCAGCACGTACGGCCTGCAGCACCTTCTCATCGAGCATCAAAGTGGCCACGTTGGCCTGAGGAATGATCGCACCCTGCTCTCCGGTCAAGCCGCGGGCTTCGCACAGGCGGAAGAAGCCTTCGATCTTCTCGTTGACTCCGCCCACAGCCTGCACCTCGCCGAACTGGTTGATCGAGCCGGTGATGGCGAAACACTGTTTGAGTGGAGTTTTCGACAACGCCGAAATCAACGTGCAGGCCTCCCCCAGCGAAGCACTGTCGCCATCCACGTAGCCGTAGGACTGCTCCAGGGCAATGCTCGCGGAAATCGCCAGGGGGAACTCCTGGGCATAGCGACTGCCCAGGTAACCGGTCAGGATCATCACCCCCTTGGAGTGGATGGGCTGGCCAAGATTGACCTCGCGCTCGATGTCGACGATGCCACTGCCACCGGGGTAGACCGTGGCGGAAATCCGCGCTGGCACGCCGAACGCCGAATCCCCCACCTCCAGTACCGTCAGGCCGTTGCACTTGCCCACAGCCGCACCATCAGTGTCGATGAGAATGATGCCGGCGAGCATGTCATCGAGAATCCGTGCCGATACCCGACCGGTACGCGTCGCCTTGGCCTTCAGCGCCCTTTCGATATGTCCAGCGTCAGTCATTTCGTCGGAAGCCAGGTGGCGGATAAAGTCGGCCTCGCTGACCAATTGGAACAGGTCGCCGATCCGCGCCGACAGACGCCCCTGGTGCTCCGCCAGACGCGCGCTGTAGGTGGCCAGGCGCGCCACCGCATCAGCGGTCAGCGGGGCCATGCCCTCCTCCGAGGTGCGGGTTTTCAGCAACTGGGCAAACTGCTCCAGGCTTTCATCCACCATCGGGATGTCTTCGTCGAAGTCCACCAGTACCCGGAACATTTCCTGGAAGTCCGGATCCAGGTCCTGCAGCGTGTAATACAACTGGCGAGCACCAATGATGATGACCTTGACCTGCAGCGGAATCATCTGCGGCGTCAGGGTCACGGTAGCCAGACGCCCCATCTCGCCCAGAGGCGATTCCATCTTCAGCTTGCGCGATTGCAGGGCACGCTTCAGGGCGTCCCAGACAAAGGGTTCGCTGAGCATCTTCTCGGCTTCCAGAATCAGGAAACCACCATTGGCTCGATGCAGTGCACCGGGACGCAACTGCCGGTACGTGGTGTAGAGCGCGCCCTGGTCGGTGCTGTACTCGATCCGGCCGAACAGGTTGTCGTAGGTCGGATGCGGCTCGAACACCACCGGCGCGCCGCCACTGGCCGGGTGGCCCACCACCAGGCTTGGGCAGTACTGTTCTTCCAACAGCTTGCGTGCCACCGCATCGGTCTTGCTGTCGTCCACCAGTTGCTCGACCACGGTCTTCAATAGATAGACCTGCATGGCTTGCAAGTAACCGCAGACCGCAGCGTTTTCCGCGTACTTCTCGGACAGTGGCGCCAACAACGGCTGCAGGGCCAGGGTGATGGTTTCTTCATTGAGCTGACGCAACTGGTTGCTCGACTCGCGCTTCCACTGCGGCAAGCTCGCCAGCTCTTCATTAAGGCGCTCTTCCAGAGCGGAAATATCCTCGTGGAAACGCTCGCGATCAGCCTCCGGCAGTTGGGCGAACTCGGCTTCGTCCAGGGCCTTGCCATCGAGCATCGGGGTAAAGGCGATATTGCTGCTGTCGCGGTACAGCGCCACGTCCTTTTCCAGGGCCAGGCGCTCGATCACGTCCAGTGCGCGGTCGTAACGCTGGTTGAAAGCGCGGTCGATGGCGCTCTTCTTCTGCTGATAGGACGGGTGCTCGAAGACTGCCGGGAAGGTCGCCAGCAGGTTATCGATCAAACCGTTGATGTCGCTGATGAAACTGCCCGCGGCACCGGCCGGCAGTTCCAGCGCCCTAGGCTCCCGGGGCTCGTCGAAATTGTTGACATAGACCCAGTCAGACGGGGTCTGCAGGCGCTTGCCTTCAGCCTTCAGGTAGCGCTTTACGAAAGAAAAGCGCCCCGTACCGGGTTCCCCCATGACAAACACGTTGTAACCGGGGCGTGGCATGGCCACGCCGAACTGCAAGGCTTCGACCGCACGTTCCTGGCCAAGCACACCGCGAAAGGGCTCCAAATCATTGGTGGTCGAGAAGCTGAACTGTTCAGCAGAGAAAGGACGGGTCAGCGCTTCAGGCGCAAGACGCAGGCTGGCAGCAACAGGATCAGGCATCGGGCTTCCTTACATCAGGCGGGGCAGATGGCGGCATTCTGGCGCCGGGTATGCCCGGCTGGCAAGGCGCGCCTCAGGGGAAAGCATAGACAAGGCGGATACAGCTACCCGCCCCATGTAAAACCAGCTATTTCAGGCATTGTTTTGTAAAAATCTACGGAACCCATGGAACCTGCCTAAACTCCAAACTGCGCGGCTGGATAGATAACCGGCCCACTGGCGCCAATCAGCGCCAGTCTCCCTGTCCATTGGTATGCACACAAAGAGAACAACGCTATGAAACGGATTCTTCTCGGTACTCTTTTCACCGCTGTATCCCTCAACGCCATGGCTCAGGCGCCAGGCGGTCCGGATTGCGGCTGGGGCAACATGCTGTTCGAAGGTCAGCGTGGTACTCCAGCGCACTTCCTGGCTTCCACCACCAACGGCACCTCCGGTAACGCGACCTTCGGCATGACTTCCGGCACCAACGGCTGCTCCACCAATGCATCACTGACTTACGGTGGTAAATCCTGGTTCGCCATGAACGGCATGATGAACGAGCTCTCCGAAGACATGGCCAAGGGCCAAGGCGAAGCCTTGACCACCTACGCCGTGGTACTCGGTGTCGCCCCTGAAGACCGTGCGCACTTTGCTGCGGTCACCCACGAACACTTCCAACAGATCTTCAGCAAGGCTGACGTGACCGCGGAAGATGTGCACACCAATACCCTGGCCGTGTTGAAGAACGATGCGCGCCTGGCGAAATACGCCACTCCAGCTTAAGCTCGACCCGCCCGCTCCCCCCGGGGAGCGGGTTTTGTCTTCTTGACCTTGCCCATCTTGGGTCTTTGTATTTCCGACTTAAGTTGCCCACCATGCTCAAACGCCTTGCCTACCTGGCGCTCTTTGTCTGCGCCCCGCTGTATGCCGCGCCCCACATCGATCCCCAACGTTTGCAGCAACTGGCCAATGACCCGTTCTGGATTTCCATCGGACACTATGAAACCGCCAAGCTGGGCGGCTGGCGCAGTTATGTCAGTGATCCGAAGTTCTTCCTCGCAACCGATGGCGCCCACCATCCTGACGCCGAGCTGAGCGCGACGCTGAACGCCCTCTACGCTGCCCCCGACGCCGGTGACCGGCATGCGCAGTGCGTCTATCCGTCCCGCACCCGCTGGCTCAAGGCACAACTGAGGCTGAATGACTTGCCCCAAGTCGAGTGCACCGAATTCAAACAATGGTTCAAGGATGTCTCGCCCCACAGCACCGTGATGATTTTCCCTGCGGCCTACCTCAACAGCCCCTCCTCGATGTTCGGCCATACCTTGCTACGCATCGACCAGGCCGACGTACAAAGCAACAACACGGCCCTGCTCAGCTACGCGATCAACTTCGGTGCCTATATCGAAGGTTCGGACAACAGCATCCTCTACGCGTGGAAAGGCCTGATGGGCGGCTACCCCGGACTGTTTGCCCTGGTGCCCTACCAGGAGAAGCTTTCGGAGTACCGCAGCCTGGAAAACCGCGACCTGTGGGAGTACCGCCTGAACCTGACGCCAGTTGAAACCGAGCGCATGGTGGAGCACGTCTGGGAGCTCAAGCAGATCAAGTTCGACTACTTCTTCTTCGATGAGAACTGCTCCTACCGCCTGCTGGAGTTGCTACAAGTCGCCAGGCCCAGCCTACGCCTGACCGGACAATTCCCCTTGACCGCCATTCCCACCGACACGGTGAAGGCGGTCAAGGACGCCGGGCTGGTGGAGCGCATCGACTATCGCCCGTCCCGGGAGCGGGAGCTGCTCAGCCGCGCCCAGCCCCTGAGCCACGACGAACAGCAATGGGTGCTCAAGGTCAGCGCCGATCAGAAACAACTGCAAGGCGCCGAGTTCAAGGCCCTGCCGCGGGCTCGCCAGGCCTTGATCGTCGACGCCGCCTACCGCCTTGAGCGTTACCGGGCCAACGGGCTGGAGCGCGATACCGAGCGTTCCCAGCGCAGCTTCGAACTGTTGCGGGCAATCAACCAGAACCCCGCGCCGGAACTGCAGATCGAACGCCCTGGCCTGCCGGAAGATGGTCACCAGTCCCGTACCTGGCAACTGGGGCTCGGAACCCGGGACGACAAGGCCTTTGCCGAATACGGCCTGCGCATGGCCTACCACGACCTCAATGACAACGCCGAGGGTTTCCCATTAGGGGCGCAGATCGAAATCCTGCAGATGAAACTGCGCCAGTACGAAGGCAACCGCTGGCAGTTGCAACAACTGGACCTGGCGACCATCCGCTCCCTGACTCCACGCAACGAACTGCTGCAACCCTGGTCCTGGCAGGTCACTGGCGGCCTGGAGCGGGTGCCTGGCAAGCACGACGATGAAACCCTGGTCAGCCACGTCAACGGCGGCGCCGGCGGTACCTGGCAGTTGGGCGAGGACACCCTGGGTTTTGTCCTGGGTACCGTGCGGGTAGAACACAACGCCGACTTCGCCGGGTTTATCGCCCCGGCGGCAGGCTTCAACTCCGGGCTGCTGTGGAAGAACCCACTGGGCAACTTCAGCCTCGAAGCCAAGGGCGACTACTTCACCAACGGCGAAGTCCGCCGCAGCCTGAGCCTCAACCAGCAATGGGAGCTGTCCCGCAACCTGGGCCTGCGCCTGAGCGCGCAGCGCGAGTTCAGCCAATTGGCTAGCCCGGTCAACGAAGTCATGCTCGAACTCAAGTGGTATCACTATTAAGAACAGCTGCAAGCCTCAAGTTGCCAGCGACAAGGTTTTCACGCGTCGCCGACAATCGCCCTTCTAGACTTCACTCAGGTGAAGCCTGGGAGTGACTCGATGTGGCGTTATGGTTGGGCAGTGCTGGCACTGGCACTGATCGGTGGTTGTGAGTCGAACCACGAGTATTTGCTCAAGCAAGGCTATCCGCCGGCCTTCGTCGACGGCTTCGACGCTGGCTGCGTCAGCGGCCGTCAGGCGGCAGGATCGATCAGCGGTGAATATCGCAAGGACGTTCCGCGCTACCTCAAGGACCCGCAGTATGCCGAGGGCTGGAGCGATGGTTTCCGCCAGTGCCAGGGCATGCTGGAGAACCAGGAGCGCAATGAGTACCGGGAACGTCACTGGGACGAACGGGAACGTGCCTGGCAGCAGGAGAAGGACCGTGACGCGGCTCGGACTTATCGCTCGCAGTAAGTCGTTTTTAGCTAACCGCCCGGGTCAAAAGCCTGCAACCATGGTCCATCGCTCCCTTTAAGGAGAACAACCATGAGCCGCGCTTTCGTCAATGAAGATCTGGCCGCAGCCCAGGTCGAGCAACCCGTGGAACGTCAGATCAGCACCCTGCCCAACTACGTCACGCCCCTGGGTTTTGCCGAGTTGCAGGCCAAGGTGGCAGAACTGCACAGCCAGCACTCGGCACAAACCGACTTGGGGGACGCCGCAGACCAGCAGCAGGTGGCGGAACTGGAGCGGGACCTGCGCTATTTCTCGTCACGCCTGCACAGCGCCCAGGTGGTCAATGCAAGCACCTGCGACAAGGTGCAGATCGGCAGCCGCGTGACCTTTGCCGATGAACAGGATCAGCAGCAGAGCGTGCAGTTGGTCGGTGAGGATCAGGCCGATGCCGCCAGAGGCCTGATCAATTGGGCCTCGCCCCTGGGCCGTGCCCTGATGGGGGCACAACCCGGTGACGAAGTCCTGTGGCAACGGCCGGCTGGGGATCAGTTGATCGAAATCATCCGAATCGAACTGGCCTGAGACGGCTCAGACCACGCCCTGGGCCAGCATGGCATCGGCAACCTTGACGAAGCCGGCGATGTTCGCCCCTTTGACGTAGTTGATCCGACCGTTCTCTTCGCCGTAGTGCACGCAGGCATGGTGGATCGACTGCATGATGGCGTGCAGCTTGCTGTCCACTTCACCGGCAGTCCAGAGCAGGCGCATGGCGTTCTGCGACATCTCCAGCCCGCTCACCGCCACTCCGCCGGCATTGGATGCCTTGCCCGGGGCGAACAGGATGTCGGCCTCGATAAAGATATCCACAGCCTCCAGAGTGGTCGGCATGTTGGCGCCTTCGGCGACGCAGATGCAGCCGTTGCGCAGCAGGGTACGCGCAGCCTCGGCATCCAGTTCGTTCTGTGTGGCGCATGGCAGGGCGATATTGCAGGGCAAGTCCCATGGGGTTTTCCCGGCGCGGAACTCCAGGCCGAATTGAGTCGCCAGTTCGCTGATGCGTCCACGCTTGACGTTCTTCAGTTCCAGCACCGCCAGCCATTGTTCTTCGCTCAGGCCGGACTCGCAGTACAGGGTGCCTTCGGAGTCCGACAGGGAGATCACCTTGCCGCCCAAGTCCATGACCTTGCGGGCCGCGTATTGCGCCACGTTACCGGAACCGGAAATCGCCACTCGCTGACCTTCAACCCGGGCACCACGACGCTTGAGCATTTCTTCGGCGAAGTACACACAACCGAACCCCGTGGCTTCCGGACGGATCAGGCTGCCGCCGTAGCTGATGCCCTTGCCGGTGAATACCGAGGTGAACTGGTTGCTCAAGCGCTTGTACTGACCGAACAGGAAGCCAATTTCCCGGGCTCCGACGCCGATATCGCCCGCAGGCACGTCAACATCGGCACCGATATGCCGGTACAGCTCGGTCATGAAGGCTTGGCAGAAGCGCATCACTTCAGCATCGCTCTTGCCTTTGGGATTGAAGTCGGAGCCACCCTTGCCGCCGCCCATGGGCAGGGACGTCAGGGAGTTCTTGAAGGTCTGCTCGAAGGCGAGGAATTTCAGCACGCCCATGTTGACCGACGGATGGAAGCGCAAGCCGCCCTTGTAGGGACCGATGGCGCTGTTCATCTGGATGCGGAAACCGCGATTGACCCGGACCTTGCCCTGATCGTCGACCCAGGACACGCGAAACACCACAGTGCGTTCCGGTTCGCAGATTCGCTCGAGAATACCGGAGCTCAGATAGTGCGGATTGGCCTCGAGAAATGGCCAAAGGCTGCGCAGGACCTCTTCCACCGCCTGATGAAACTCAGGTTGGTCCGGATCGCGCTTTTTCAGGCGGGCGAGGAAATCTTCGACGGATTCGATCATGGGAAGTCTCGGCAAATTTATTGTCGTTAAGGGGAGATTTGCCCGGGACTTTATCAATTCAACTCGCACCGCGACAGCGCAAAATGTCGCAGATATGAATTTAAATGGTGCATTAGATATAAATGACGACGATTTACAGGGATTTTGTGCACGGATTTGGTGGCACAAATTGCATGGCCTGCACGTTTTTGGGGAGTCGCAGAAAACCCTTCACCGGTCAGCCGACGCCTACCGCAACGGCAGTATTTTTGTAGGCGCCGGCTTACCGGCGAACAAAAAAAACGGAGCCCGAAGGCTCCGTTTGTTTCAAGCAGCGAGCCGATCAGGCCAGCTTCTTGTGCCGCACACGGTGCGGTTGCGCTGCGGCTTCGCCCAGGCGCTTCTTGCGATCGGCTTCGTACTCGGTGTAGTTGCCTTCGAAGAACACCGCTTGCGAATCGTCTTCGTACGCCAGGATGTGAGTGGCCACCCGGTCCAGGAACCACCGATCGTGGGAAATCACGATGGCGGCGCCCGGGAAGTCCAGCAGGGCCTCTTCCAGGGAACGCAAGGTTTCGACGTCGAGGTCGTTGGACGGTTCGTCGAGCAGCAGGACGTTGCCGCCCTCTTTCAGGGTCAGGGCCAGGTGCAGACGGCCACGCTCACCACCGGACAGGTCCTTGACGAACTTCTGCTGGTCGCCACCCTTGAAGTTGAAGCGACCGACGTAGGTACGCGACGGGATCTCGTAGTTACCAATGCGGATCTGGTCGGAACCGTCGGAAATCTGCTGGAACACGGTCTTGCTGCCGTCCAGGTCCTCACGGCTCTGATCCACGCAGGCAAGCTGCACGGTCTCACCGATCTCGATGCTTCCCGAATCCGGGGTTTCCTTGCCCATGAGCATGCGGAACAGGGTCGATTTACCGGCACCGTTACCACCGATCACGCCGACAATGGCGCCTTTGGGCATGGAGAACGACAGGTTGTCGATCAGCACGCGATCGCCGTAGCCCTTGGTGACGTTCTTGAACTCGATGACCTTGTCACCCAGGCGCGGACCGGCCGGGATATAGATCTCGTTGGTTTCGCTGCGCTTCTGGAATTCCTGGGACTGCATTTCCTCGAAGCGTTGCAGACGAGCCTTGGATTTCGACTGGCGGGCCTTGGCGCCTTTGCGCACCCACTCCAGCTCTTCCTTCATGGCCTTTTCATGGGCCGACTGCTGTTTGGATTCCTGGGCCAGACGCGCAGACTTGGCTTCCAGCCAACCCGAATAGTTGCCCTCGTAAGGAATACCGGCGCCGCGGTCGAGTTCGAGAATCCAACCGGCGACGTTGTCCAGGAAGTAACGGTCGTGCGTAATCGCGACCACGGTGCCTGGGAAGTCGTGGAGGAAGTGTTCCAGCCAGGCCACGGAATCGGCATCCAGGTGGTTGGTTGGCTCGTCGAGCAGCAGCATGTCGGGGGCGGACAGCAGCAGGCGGCACAGGGCCACACGACGCTTTTCACCACCGGACAGGTGCTCGACCTTGGCGTCCCAGGCCGGCAGGCGCAGGGCGTCGGCGGCCACTTCCAGCTGGCGCTCCAGGTTATGACCGTCGCTGGCTTGCAGGATGGCTTCCAGCTTGGCCTGCTCGGCGGCCAGCTTGTCGAAATCGGCATCCGGCTCGGCGTAGGCGGCGTAGACTTCGTCCAGGCGTGCCTGGGCGTCCTTGATCACGCTCACCGCTTCCTCGACCACTTCACGCACAGTCTTGGTTGGATCCAGTTGTGGTTCCTGAGGCAGGTAGCCGATATTCAGGTCCGGCATCGGACGGGCTTCACCTTCGAACTCGGTATCGACGCCGGCCATGATTTTCAGCAGCGTGGACTTACCCGAACCGTTGAGGCCCAGTACGCCGATCTTGGCGCCAGGGAAAAAAGACAGGGAGATGTTTTTCAGGATTTCCCGCTTCGGCGGAACAACTTTGCCCAGCCGATGCATGGTGAAGACGTATTGAGCCATGGTGAACCTAGCGTCAGTGACAGATGAATAGAACGGGCCGGGCCCGGGCCAGGCCATGCGCGGCACCGGCATTGACCATGATCAATACCGACGGGCGGAAAAAGCCTGATTGTTTGGAGCTGGAACGCTCCCGCGTAACCGGCAAAACTACCTCAATGCACGATCCAGGTCCAGCCAAGCGGGACTGGCACTTTGCCACAACTCAAGGCATGCTAGCCGCCCTTCGGGCGTCCGGCTTATAGTGCACGTCGCGCCAGCCCAGCCAAACCGCAGGATCACAGCTTGTCCAACGTCATTTCGCCACAGCCCGCGCGCGCTAAAGCCTCCGCGTCGGCCCTTCCTTTGCGGGGCACACTCAAAGGCGCACTGGCGACGCTGGTGCTATTGCTCCTGGCCCTGTTGTTCTGGCAACTGCTCGATCAACTGCAGCAAACCCGCAAGGACCAGCGCCAGCACGCCATCGACTACAGCGCCGATCTGGCCGACCACCTGAGCCTGAACCTGGCGCTCAATGCCCAGATCGCCCTCAATCTGCTACCGACCGTCGAAGCCCCCCAAGACAGCCAGCAACAACAGCAATTGCTGCAAAAGCTCAAGCGCTCCCTGCCGGACGTCCGCAGTTTCGCCCTGCTGGACAGCCAGGGGCAGATCCTCAGCGACAGCGCCACCGACAGTCAGGATGCTCTCTGGCTCGCCGAACTGGTCCAGCGCAGCCGTTCCCAGCGCTATTACTACAGCAATCCTGCCGACGGTTCAGTGGTGCATGTCTTGCTGCACCAGGCCAGTGGCTCGACTCGCAGTTTCTGGATACTGCGCATGTCCCCCAGTTTCCTGCAGACCCTGGTGCGGCAAAGCGAGGAAAGTTTCAAGCCGACCTGGGTGATCGAGAATCGCCTGAGCCGACAGGTGATCAAGCGCGACGAACGCAGCGCCCCGACCCCAGGCATGCTGGACCCCGACGAGATGGCCAGCAGTGTGCTGCTGGTGCCTTTGAACAATAGCGACTGGCAGCTGCGCGGGCTGTTCGACCAACGGGCGGTGATCGAGGAACTGCTGCCGGCCTTTATCGGCAAGTGCCTGCTGGGCCTGGCGTTCTCCCTGCTGCCGGTGATTGCCCTGCTCAACATGCGTCGGCGCCAACGCCAGCTCCACGAGGGCCGGCGACGCTATCAGGATATTTTCGAGGGCACAGGGGTCGCCCTCTGCGTCCTGGATATCTCCGGGCTCCCGGACCTGCTCGGCCAACACCATTTACACAACAGCGAGCAGCTCAAGCGCTGGCAATCCAGCCATCCGGACCACCGTCGCCAGTTGCTGAAAGAATTGCGCATCACCGAAGTCAATCAGGTGGCGCTGCGCCTGCTCAATGTCGAATCCAGCGACCAGGCCTGGCAGCTACTGATCGAAGGCTGCCCGAAGAACGGCAACGCCATCGGCGGCCAGTTACTGGAAGCCGTGGTCAACCAGCAGAAACAGTTGGAACTGGAGATCAAGCTCAGCGACGCCCAGGGCAATGACCAGCATCTATGGCTGGTGCTGCGCCTGCCGGAAGCGACTGAGGATTACAGCGCCGTGATCCTCAGCATCAGCGACATCACCAGCCGCAAGCTGATCGAGCTGTCGCTGCTGGAGCGCGAAGGTTTCTGGTCGGACGTGGTGCGCACCGTGCCCGATCACCTGTATGTGCAAGACGTGATCAGCCAACGGATGATCTTCAGCAACCACCACCTGGGCCAGACCCTCGGCTACAACAAGACCGAACTGCACCAGATGGGCGAGTACTTCTGGGAAATCCTCCTGCACCCGGAAGACGCCGACCTCTATCACCGCCTGCGCCAGGAACAGCGCCACTCGGCCTACGCCCAGCTCCTGCAATGCCAACTGCGCTTTCGCCACCGCAGCGGCCAGTGGCGGCGCTTCGAGATCCGCGAACAGGCCCTGGCCCGGGATCGCTACGACCAGGTGACGCGAATCATCGGCGTGGCCAAGGACATCACCGACCAGATCGAGGCCAGCGAGTCGCTGCGTGACAGCGAACAGCGCTACCGCATGCTCGCCGAAAGCATCAGCGACGTGATCTTCTCCACTGACAACAAGCTGTCGCTGAACTACGTCAGCCCCTCGGTGCATGCGGTGCTCGGCTACGACGTGGAGTGGATCTTCCAGAATGGCTGGCAGTCCACCATCGCCAACCCACAGCAACTGGCCGGCATCTACACCCTGATGGACCGGGTCAGCAAGGCCCTGGACAAACCCGAGCAACTGGCGCAGTTGCGCAGCCAGGTGCAGACCCAGCTGTTCCTGTTCGACTGCCTGCGAGCCGATGGGCGCAAGATCCCCATCGAACTGCGCCTGGTCCTGGTGTGGGACGAACACGGCGCCTTCGAGGGCGTGCTCGGGGTTGGCCGCGATATCAGCCAGCAACGCCGGGCGGAAAAAGACCTGCGCATGGCGGCCACGGTATTCGAGCACTCGACCTCGGCGATCCTGATCACCGACCCCGCCGGCTACATCGTCCAGGCCAACGAAGCCTTCAGCCGGGTCAGCGGCTACGCGGTGTCCCAGGTGCTTGACCAGTTGCCGAACATGCTCACCGTCGACGACCAGCAGGAAGCCCACCTGCGCTATGTGCTCAAGCAGTTGCACCAGCACAGCAGTTGGGAAGGCGAAGTCTGGCTCAAGCGCCGCAATGGCGAGCACTACCCGGCCTGGGTCGGCATCACTGCGGTGCTCGACGATGAAGGCGACCTGGCCAGCTACGTATGCTTCTTCAGCGACATCAGCGAGCGCAAGGCCAGTGAACAGCGGATTCACCGCCTGGCCTACTACGACGCCCTGACCCACCTGCCCAACCGCACCCTGTTCCAGGACCGTCTGCACACCGCGCTGCAATCGGCGGAGCGGCAGAAGTCCTGGGTGGTGCTGATGTTCCTCGATCTGGACCGTTTCAAGCCGATCAACGACTCCCTGGGCCACGCGGCGGGCGATCGCATGCTCAAGGAAATGGCCACCCGCCTGTTGGGTTGCGTCGACGATGACGACACCGTGGCGCGCATGGGTGGCGACGAATTCACCCTGCTCCTGCAACCGCGCGCCAGCCGCGAGATCGCCCTGAACCGGGCCATCAATGTGGCCGAGAAGATCCTCGCCAGCCTGGTCAAGCCCTTCGTCCTCGAAGGTCGGGAGTTCTTCGTCACCGCCAGTATCGGCATCGCCCTGAGCCCTCAGGACGGCAAAGAACTGAGCCAGCTGATGAAGAACGCCGACACCGCGATGTACCACGCCAAGGAGCGCGGCAAGAACAACTTCCAGTTCTACCAGGCCGACATGAACGCCAGTGCCCTGGAGCGCCTGGAGCTGGAAAGCGACCTGCGCCACGCCCTGGAACAGGAAGAGTTCGTGCTCTATTACCAGCCGCAGTTCAGCGGCGACGGCAAACGCCTGACCGGTGCCGAGGCGCTGCTGCGCTGGCGTCATCCGCGCCGCGGGCTGGTGCCGCCGGGCGACTTCATTCCGGTCCTGGAAGAACTGGGCCTGGTGGTGGATGTGGGCGACTGGGTAATCAGCGAAGCCTGCCGCCAGCTCAAGTCCTGGCACCAGGCCAAGGTGCGGGTGCCGAAGGTCTCGGTGAACATTTCCGCGCGGCAGTTCTCCGACGGCCAACTGGGCATGCGCATCGCCACCATCCTCAAGGACACCGGCCTGCCGCCGGCGTGCCTGGAGCTGGAGCTCACCGAAAGTATCCTGATGCGCGAAGTCAGCGAGGCGATGCAGATTCTCGACGGCCTGAAGAATCTAGGCCTGAGCATCGCGGTGGACGACTTCGGCACCGGCTATTCATCGCTGAACTACCTCAAGCAGTTCCCCATCGACGTGCTGAAGATCGACCGCACCTTCGTCGACGGCCTGCCGTCCGGCGAGCAGGATGCGCAGATCGCCCGTGCCATTATCGCCATGGCCCACAGCCTGAACCTGGCGGTAATCGCCGAGGGCGTGGAAACCCACGAGCAGCTGGAGTTCCTGCGCGAACACGGCTGCGACGAGGTCCAGGGCTACCTGTTCGGCCGGCCGATGCCAGCCAACCGCTTCGAAGCGCAGTTCAGCAACGACGCCCTGTTCATGTTCGACTAGAAGCGGTGGCAAGCTTCAAGCGACCAGCGGCAAGAAAGCATGGCGGTTTTCTGCTTGCGGCTTGCTGCTCGTCACTTGAACGCTGCTTCTATGCGACATGATGTCCTTTCATATGCCATCTAAAACCCATTGGGTTAGAATGCCTCCCCTTTCTG
This sequence comes from Pseudomonas sp. B21-059, assembly GCF_026016285.1. Taxonomy (NCBI): domain Bacteria; kingdom Pseudomonadati; phylum Pseudomonadota; class Gammaproteobacteria; order Pseudomonadales; family Pseudomonadaceae; genus Pseudomonas; species Pseudomonas sp. B21-059. Next base: position 5,833,231 of record NZ_CP087201.1, read on the forward strand.
CCCCCCGATCCTTGAGGACCGCCATGTTCAGCCGTGATTTGACTATTGCCAAGTACGACGCCGATCTCTTTGCCGCCATGGAGCAAGAAGCTCAGCGTCAGGAAGAGCACATTGAGCTGATCGCTTCGGAAAACTACACCAGCCCAGCGGTGATGGAAGCTCAAGGCTCGGTACTGACCAACAAATACGCCGAAGGCTACCCAGGCAAGCGCTACTACGGCGGTTGCGAATACGTCGACGTGGTTGAGCAACTGGCCATTGATCGCGCCAAGGAGCTGTTCGGCGCCGACTACGCCAACGTCCAGCCACACGCCGGCTCCCAAGCCAACGCAGCGGTCTACCTGGCCCTGCTGCAAGGCGGCGACACCATCCTGGGCATGAGCCTGGCCCACGGTGGTCACCTGACCCACGGTGCTGCCGTTTCCTCCTCCGGTAAGCTGTACAACGCTGTTCAGTACGGCATCGACGCCAACGGCCTGATCGACTACGACGAAGTCGAGCGCCTGGCCGTCGAGCACAAGCCGAAAATGATCGTGGCCGGTTTCTCCGCCTACTCGCAGATCCTCGACTTCCCGCGTTTCCGCGAAATCGCTGACAAGGTCGGTGCCTACCTGTTCGTCGACATGGCCCACGTGGCCGGTCTGGTCGCCGCTGGCGTCTACCCGAACCCAGTGCCATTCGCCGACGTGGTCACCACCACCACCCACAAGACCCTGCGCGGTCCACGTGGCGGCCTGATCCTGGCTCGCGCCAACGCCGACATCGAGAAGAAGCTGAACTCCGCGGTATTCCCGGGCGCCCAGGGTGGCCCGCTGGAGCACGTGATCGCCGCTAAAGCGATCTGCTTCAAGGAAGCGCTGCAGCCTGAGTTCAAGGCCTACCAGGAACAAGTGGTGAAGAACGCCCAAGCCATGGCCGAAGTGTTCATCGCCCGCGGTTTCGACGTGGTTTCCGGTGGTACCAAGAACCACCTGTTCCTGCTGTCGCTGATCAAGCAGGACATCTCCGGTAAAGACGCCGACGCCGCTCTGGGCAAAGCGTTCATCACCGTGAACAAGAACTCCGTGCCTAACGATCCACGTTCCCCGTTCGTCACCTCCGGCCTGCGCTTCGGTACTCCGGCTGTGACCACCCGTGGCTTCAAGGAAGCCGAGTGCAAGGAACTGGCCGGCTGGATCTGCGACATCCTGGCGGACCTGAACAACGAAGCGGTGATCGACGCCGTGCGTGAGAAGGTCAAGGCCATCTGCAAGAAGCTGCCGGTGTACGGCGCTTAATCAGCCCGCAGACCGCAACAGAAAAAGCCCGGCCCAGCGCCGGGCTTTTTTGTGCCTGGATAGCCGCCGCACCAGGCGCTGAAAAGAGCCTGCGAGGTCTTGCGAACGCAAGATACTCGGCGATCGCAGCCTACGGCAGCGGCTACAGTGGCCAGGGGAGGAAAAACCACTGGTCAGACCGGTAAAGCCAATTTTCGTTCAGCATCTTGTAAACCCATAAAACCCGAGCGTAGACTGCGCCTGCACTGGACATACCGGTAAGACCACAATAATTAAGTCCTCCATCCGCTGCGCCCCCCCCGCGCACGGCAGACAGGACACCGACCAGGATTCCTCCCCATGCTCAGATGGTGCTCGCGTTCGATTTTCCTCCAGGTTGTGCTCGGACTGATGCTCGGCATCGTGTGCGGACTCACCCTCCCCGAATACTCCTCACAACTCAAACCACTGGGCGACGGCTTCATCAAGCTGATCAAGATGCTCATCGGCCTGATCGTGTTCTGCGTGGTGGTCAGCGGCATCTCCGGCGCCGGCGACCTGAAGAAGGTCGGCCGCATCGGCCTCAAATCAGTGATCTACTTCGAAATACTCACCACCATCGCCCTAGTGATCGGCCTGGTCATGGCCTTCAGCACCGGCATCGGCAGCGGCGCCAATATTCACCTGGAGCAGCTGTCCACCGCCGACATGGGCGATATCGCCCAGCGCGGCCAGCACATGCACACCACCACCCAGTTCCTGATGGACCTGATCCCCACATCGGTGATCGGTGCCTTTGCCGAGAACAATATCCTCCAGGTGCTGCTGTTCTCGGTGCTGTTCGGCAGTGCCCTGAACCTGGTAGGCGAAGCCGCCTCGGGCATCTCCCGGCTGATCAATGAACTGAGCCACGTGATCTTCCGCATCATGGGCATGATCGTGCGCCTGGCGCCCATCGGCGTGTTCGGCGCCATCGCCTTCACCACCAGCAAATACGGTCTGGATTCGCTGCAGCACCTGGGCAGCCTGGTGGGCCTGTTCTACCTGACCTGCGTCGCCTTCGTCGCGCTGATCCTCGGCCTGGTCATGCGCCTGTCGGGCCTGCGCATGCTGCCCTTCCTCAAATACCTGCGCGAAGAGTTGCTGATCGTTCTCGGCACCGCCTCCTCCGACGCCGTCCTGCCGCAGATCATGCGCAAGCTGGAGCACCTGGGCATTGGCAGCTCCACCGTGGGCCTGGTGATTCCCACCGGCTACTCGTTCAACCTGGATGGTTTCTCCATTTACCTGACCCTGGCCATCGTCTTCATCGCCAACGCCACCGGCACGCCGTTGTCCATGTCGGACCTGTTGACCATCCTCCTGGTGTCGCTGATTACCTCCAAGGGCGCCCATGGCATTCCCGGTTCGGCCCTGGTGATCCTGGCGGCGACCCTGACCGCGATCCCGGCAATTCCGGTGGTGGGCCTGGTGCTGGTGCTGGCAGTGGACTGGTTCATGGGCATCGGTCGCGCCCTGACCAACCTCATCGGCAACTGCGTGGCCACCGTGGCCATCGCCCGCTGGGAAAAGGACATCGACGTGCAACGGGCCAACAAGGTGCTCAGTGGTCAACAGGGCTATACCTTCCAGGCGCGAAAACCGGTGGCCGGTGCCCACCAGCAGGAATTTTGATCCAACCTTGTGCCTGCCGACGGCAGGCACAACAATCAGCGCGGCAACAGCGCGCTACCGATAGCTCATGGAGTCAACAGTGATCAGCTCGTCAACGGTTGTGAATTCAGTGGTAGAAAAGCTCCGGGCGGCCCTTGCCCGAGGCCAGTGGCGCTCCGGCGACATGCTGCCCGGGCAACGTGAATTGGCCGAGCAACTGGGCATCAGCCGCCCCAGCCTGCGTGAAGCGGTGATCGTCCTGGAAACCCTGGGCCTGGTGCGCTCCATGCCTGGCAAGGGCGTGGTGGTGCTGGATGCGCCCCAGGGCGAAGCCCAGGGTGCCGAGCGCAGCGTGGCCGGCGCCAGCCTCGAGGACGTGCTGCAACTGCGCTACACCCTGGAGCCCTTCATCGTCGGGCTGGTGGCGCAATCCATCAGCAGCAAGGAAGTCGGCCAGCTGCGCCTGACCCTGATGGACATGCGCGAAGCCCTGGAGGCCAATGACAGCGAAGCCGGGGTCAATGCCTACATCGCCTTCCACGAGGAACTGTTCACCCTGACCAGCAACCCGATCTTCCAGAACGTGGTGCAACAGACCAGCAATGCCCTCAAGCAAAGTGCGCAGATCCTGCGCAATTCGCCGGAGCACCTGGCCGAACGCCTGGAAGAAAATGAAGCCGTGGTGCGGGCGATCCGCAACAAGAACAGCGCCCTGGCCAGCGCCGAGATGCGTCGGCACATCCTCCAGGAAGGCCAGCGCATGGGCATCGAACTGAATATTCCGGACGATCACCTGGGCTCCAACGCCCTGTAATCAACCCCCGAGTCAGCAACTGGACTGGAGACAGGCCATGGTCAGCTACGCCCTGAAAAACAACCCCTTCACCCTGGTGGCCAGCCTGCCTCGGCGTCAGTGCGGCGAAAAAAAACTGCTGGTCGATGATGTCTATCCGCAGATCTTCGACGCCATTCTCGAGCAGCGCATCGCCCCCGGCAGCCGCTTCACCGAAGACAGCCTCGGGCAGGCCTTCGGCGTCAGCCGCAGCATCATCCGCCAGGTTCTGGCGCGCTTGTCCCACCAGCAAGTGGTGATCCTGCGGCCCAATTACCGCCCCCAGGTCGCGGCTCCTGACCTGGAACAGACCCGGCAGATCCTGCACGCCCGGCGCCTGACGGAAATCACCCTGGTGCGCCTGGCCTGCCAGCAACCCCGACGCCAGTTGCAGTCCCTGCGACAGTTGATCGCCCGGGAACGTGAAGCCATTGAGCGCGACCAACGCGGCCCGGCCATTCGCCTGTCCGGGGAGTTCCACCTGCAACTGGCTGAAGTGGCCGGCAACGCCCCACTGGCGCAGTTTCTCGGCAGCCTGGTGCCGCTGACCTCCCTGGCCATCGCCCAGTTTGAAGGCCGCGCCCGCCACTGCTGCGCCTGGCAAGAGCACGCGACGATCATCGATGCGCTACAGGCGGCTGATGTAGAAAAGGCCGAAGCCCTGATGAACCGCCACCTGGATCACCTGGAACAACGCCTGCTCGGCACGGCTCCCGCCGACCTGTAGGAGTCGGCTGGCCAGCGAGGACTTCAGCCCCCCAGCATCTTCTCGAAGCCCTGCCGGATCTTCTCTTCCGGCAGATCGTCGGCAATGAACACCATCACACTCTCCCGCGCCTCGCCCTCAGCCCATTCGGTATCCCAGTCAAAGCCATAAAGCTTGAGCACGCCCTGGAACACCATGCGCCGTGGCTCGTCGATCACGTTCAGCACGCCCTTGTAACGCAACAATTGCTTGCCATGATCCTCCAGCAGCTCATTCATGAACTCGCTGAGGCGATCCAGGTCCAGGGCCTGTTCAGTGCGCAGCACCAGGCTGGAAATCCGATCCACCGAGGGTGCCGGGCTCACCGGACGCAGGCTGATGCCGCCGCCCAGATCAGCATTCAAGTTGAAGCCCCGCACATCCAGCAGTTCCGCCAGATCGATCCGGCCGTGCTCCACCAGGCGAATCGGCGCCCGGCGGTTGATCCGCGTCAGGCGCTGGCTGAGGGCCTCGAAGGTCTGCTCATCCACCAGGTCGCGCTTGCTCACCAGCAGCCGGTCGGCAAAGCCGATCTGCGCCTGGGCGATGGTCTGGGTCAGGTGGAACTCGGCGTGCTTGGCATCCACCAGGGTAATGATGCCGTCGAGGATGTAGCGCTCACGCAACTCTTCATCAATGAAAAAGGTCTGCGCCACCGGAGCCGGGTCGGCCAATCCGGTGCACTCGATCACCAGTCGATCAAAGGCGATCTCGCCACTGTCCAGGCGCTCCAGCAGTAGATACAGGGCCTTGGTCAGGTCGGTGTGGATGGTGCAGCAGACACAGCCATTGGACAGGGTCATGACCTGGACCGGCTCGTCCCCCAGCAGCTGGGTGTCGATACCGGCATCACTGAACTCATTCTCGATCACAGCGATCTTCAAACCGTGCTCGGCCTTGAGCAGATGACGCAGCAAAGTGGTCTTGCCGGCGCCGAGGAAACCGCTGAGCACGGTGACGGGAATAGGATTTTGCAAAACAGGATCTCCCACGCATAAAAACGTAGGAGCCGGCTGGCCGACGATGGCGTCAATCAGAGCGCTATCGCCGAGCAGCCGGCTCCTACATGGGTGTGGCTTACACGCTGTACTTCAACAGCACTTCGGACCGCCCTTGCCGCCGTACCGGGCTTCCTGGCGTTCACGGAAGAACGCCTCGTACGACATCACCGGCTTGTCCGGGTGCTTGGTTTGCATATGCTCGACGTAGTTGTCGTAGTCGGGCATGCCGACCATCAGGCGCGCGGCCTGACCGAGGTATTTACCGAGGCGACTCAGGTCATTGAACATGGTTGCAATCCTCGGGTTACGCGTCAGGCACAGCCTGGTAGGGCGATTCTTTATCCGTACGCTCCTTGCTGCCCCAAGCCGCGATACCGACCTTGAGCGCGTAGAACAGGATGCTGAACACCACCAGCAGGAACAAGGCGGTCAGGGTCGCGTTGGTGTAGGCGTTGAAGATCACGTGCTGCATCTGCGTGATGTCCTTGGCCGGAGCGAGGATCTGACCATTGGCCATCGCATCGCTGTATTTCTTCGCCAGCGACAGGAAGCCAATCGCCGGGTTGGCGTCGAACAGCTTGATGAAGCCCGCAGTCGTGGTGCAGATCAGCAGCCAGACAGCCGGCAGCAGGGTGACCCAGATGTAGCGCTGGCGCTTCATCTTGATCAGGACCACGGTGCCCAGCATCAGGGCGATACCGGCCAGCATCTGGTTGGAGATGCCGAACAGCGGCCACAAGGTGTTGATGCCGCCCAGCGGATCGATCACGCCCTGGTACAGCAGGTAGCCCCACAGGGACACGCAACCGGCGGTAGCAATCAGGTTGGCGGTCCAGGATTCAGTGCGTTTGAGCGCTGGAACGAAAGACCCCAGCAAATCCTGGAGCATGAAACGACCGGCACGGGTACCGGCATCCACAGCGGTCAGAATGAACAGGGCTTCGAACAGGATCGCGAAGTGATACCAGAACGCCATGGTGTTCTCACCCGGCAGTACTTGGTGGAGGATCTGCGCGATACCCACCGCCAGGGTCGGTGCCCCACCGGCACGGGCCAGGATGGTGTTTTCACCGATGTCCTTGGCCACCGCCTGCAATTGTTCCGGGCTGATGACAAAGCCCCAGCTGCTGACGGTCTGGGCCACGGCCACCACGTCGCCGCCGACGATGGCCGCCGGGCTGTTCATGGCGAAGTAAACGCCAGGCTCGATCACCGAAGCCGCGACCATGGCCATGATCGCCACGAAGGACTCCATGAGCATGCCGCCGTAGCCGATGTAGCGGGCGTTGGTTTCGTTATCCAGCAGCTTGGGCGTGGTCCCCGAGGAGATCAACGCATGAAAGCCCGACACCGCGCCACAAGCGATGGTGATGAACAGGAACGGGAACAGGCCGCCTTTCCATACCGGGCCAGTGCCATCGGTGAACTGGGTCAGGGCCGGCATTTTCAGCTCGGGCATGGTGATCAGGATGCCAATCGCCAGGGCGATGATGGTACCGATCTTGAGGAAGGTCGATAGATAGTCACGGGGCGCCAGGATCAGCCACACCGGCAGCACCGCGGCGACAAAACCGTAGCCGATCAGCATCCAGGTGATCTGGATGCCGGTGAAGGTAAACATCTTGCCCCAGACCGGATCGGCGGCCACCTGCCCCCCCAGCCAGATGGAACCCAGCAGCAATAGAACGCCGATCAACGAAATCTCGCCGATGCGGCCCGGGCGGATGTAGCGCATGTACACGCCCATGAACACCGCGATCGGAATGGTCGCCATCACCGTGAAGATGCCCCACGGGCTCTCGGCCAGGGCCTTGACCACGATCAGCGCCAGCACCGCGAGGATGATGATCATGATCAGGAAGCAGCCGAACAGCGCAATGGTGCCGGGAATACGCCCCATTTCCTCACGGACCATGTCGCCCAGGGAACGGCCGTTACGCCGGGTGGACAGGAACAGCACCATGAAGTCCTGAACCGCACCGGCCAGGACCACCCCGGCAATCAGCCACAGGGTGCCGGGCAGGTAGCCCATCTGCGCCGCCAGGACCGGGCCCACCAAAGGGCCGGCGCCGGCAATGGCCGCGAAGTGGTGACCGAAGAGAATGTGTTTGTTGGTCGGCACATAGTCCAGACCGTCATTGTTGAGCACGGCGGGAGTGGCCCGACGCGGGTCCAGCTGCATCACATTATTGGCAATGAACAGACTGTAGTACCGGTACGCCACCAGATAGATGGCCACCGCGGCCACCACAATCCACAAGGCGTTGATCGCCTCGCCGCGACGCAATGCAACTACGCCGAGGGCGCACGCTCCTACGATTGCCAGCAGCAGCCAAGGGACATGGCGCAGCAGGCTATTATTATTTTTCATTTTTTTATTCCGGCCAGGGGGATAGAAAAACAGCATTTCGAGTGTAGCGCTACTGTTCTCAAAGACCACCCCCCACGTTGGTCTAGAGCCTTCTTTTATCTTATGAGCGGCATTTTTTTGGAAATTTTTCTGCTCAAGGCGCACCGCCACAAAACCCTGAATCAGGCCCATTCGTCCGGCAAGCCGCGAGCACGGCGGCATTGCATTTTTTTTGCGGTCCGATGGCTTTGTAGCGACAGTAATAAACCGGGGTCTATAGTCAGTGCACCACGCAGAGGGCCAGCCCATGAGCGAGCAACACGCCGAACGCCGACGCTTCAAACGCATCGCCTTCGATGCCACGACTGAACTGAGTCAAGGCACCCACCGCTGGCCGGTGCGGTTGCTGGACCTGTCCCTCAAGGGACTGTTGATCGAACGCCCCGACCCCTGGCTCGGAGATCCCAACCGCCCCTTCGAAGCCGATATTCACCTGGGCCTCGATGCCGATGTGCGTATGAATGTGCAACTGGCCCACGACCATAACGGTCAGTTGGGCTTCGTCTGCCTGCACATCGGCCTGGAGTCCATCGAACACCTCAGGAGGTTTGATCGAGCTGAAACCTGGGGGACCCCGAGGAGTTTGGAGCGGGAAACTGGGTGCGCTGATCAGTATTTGATCAAAGGCACCAGGATTCAGGGGAACAGCGGCGGGTTTCGGGAAAGTCGCTTTCCATGTCCCAGTAACCCGCTTGCTGCCGTGACGATACTGTCCATTGGCCGTCGACATAACGGAAGGTGCGATAGGTGGTGATGAACTCTTCGTTTCTCCATCGACGACGCCGATGACACCTGCTGGATGCTTTCGGTGCCCCCTTCCCGGGACGGCACGATCCGCCACGCCGCCTTGCCAGTCTGGGCAAACACCAGCGGCTGCCTTTTCCCCTTCTTCACCCAGATAGAGCACCGAGTCCAGCTGACTCTGCTGCGGCATCAGCACTTGCGTGGCCGGACCGCTGTAGCTGCCCATGGGGGCGGTCTGGTCGACGGTGAGGAAAAAAACGCCGGCGATGGCAGGCCGTTGAGCGGCGCCTTTTTCCACCGTGGCCAGGGGATAGCCCAAGGAACCTCTGCGCAAGCACCTCGCCCACCGTCGGAAAACCAGGCGCACCTGAGCGCCCAAGGGCGTGGTCGGGTGATCGTCCTCGGATTGGGCAAAGCTGTCCGGCGTCCAGGCCATTGCCCCAGCTGTCGGCGTGCAGTTTGCGGCGTGATGCGCACATCCTCCAGCACCTCCAGCAGCGAGCCATCGCCCACCAGCACTTGCTGGGCCACGCGATAGCCCTCGGGCACCTCGCTCGGCTTGCGCCACGGCAAAAGCCCACTGCCACACAGCAGGCTGAGGCCCAGCCCACCAGCCCTTCAACTTTGTCATGCCCATTACCTGCTTCCTTCCATGAGAGCCCAGCTCGATTTTATTCGAAGAGCGCATCCAACGCCTGTTTCCAGGCGGGTCACGGCAATGATCTTCAAGCCCGGCGGCGACTCTTTCGGCGCATTGCCCCTTGGGCCACGATGGCCCGTTTTGAAGCCGTGCTTGGCGGCCTCTTTCAAACGCTCCTGGCCGCTGGGCACCGGACGCACTTCACCGGACAGGCCGACTTCACCGAACACCAGCAAGTCATGGGGCAGCGGACGATTGCGCAAGCTCGACATCACGGCGGCCATCAACGCCAGGTCGGAGGCGGTTTTCCAGCACCTTGACCCCACCCACCACGTTGAGGAAACACGTCCTGGTCATGGGTCGGAATCCCGCCGTGGCGATGCAGCACCGCCAGCAGCATGGCCAGGCGGTTTTCTGATCCAGGCCCAGGGTGGACCCGGCGCGCGGATTGGCCAGGTGGCTGTCATCCACCAGCGCCTGGACTTCCACCAGCATCGGCCGGGTGGCCTTCCCCAGGTGGCCATCACCACGCTGCCGGGCACTTCTTCCTGGGCCCGAGTGAGGAAAAATCGCCGAAGGGTTTGGAGACTTCCTTCAAACCGCGGTCGGTCATGCCGAAACACACCCAGCTCATTGACTGCACCAAAAACGGTTTCTTCACCGCCCGCAGCAACCGCAGGCGACCGTCAGACTCGCCCTCGAAATACAGCACGGTGTCCGACCATGTGCTCCAGCACCCGCGGCCCGGCCAGGGGCGCCTTCCTTGGTCCACGTGGGCCCACCAGGAAAAATCGCCGTGCCGCTCTGCTTGGCGTAACGCACCAGCAAGGCGGCGCTCTCGCGCACCTGGGACACGCCGCCCGGAGCCGATTGCAGCTGTTCGGTGAAGATGGTCTGGATCGAGTCGATCACCATGACCTTGGGTTTTTCCACCCGAGCGGTGGCGATGATGGTTTCGATGCAGGTCTCGGTCATCACCCGCAACTGATCCTGGGGCAGGCCCAGGCGCCGGGCGCGCATCGCCACCTGCTGCTGAGACTCCTCGCCAGTGACGTACAGGGCCGGCATCCGCGTGGCGATGTTGCACAGGGTCTGCAGCAGGATGGTCGACTTGCCGATCCCCGGATCACCACCGATCAGCACCACCGAGCCGTCCACCAGGCCGCCGCCCAGCACTCGGTCGAGCTCGCCGGAAGCGGTGGAGAAACGTGGAATTTCCTCGACGCTGACTTCTGCCAGGGTCTTGATCTGCGCCTGTTGCCCGGCCCAGCCAGTGCGCCCGGCAGGTGCCGCGGCACCACCGCTTTCGATCATGGTCTCGGTCAGGGTGTTCCAGGCCCCGCACTCGCCACATTGCCCGGCCCATTTGGGAAAGGTGGAGCCGCACTCGGTGCAGCCGTACATGCGCTTGGCCTTGGCCATCTGAACCCCCGGCAAAAACCGCGATGATAGCTCAGCTGGAACCGATCAGCGCGGCGCCGTGGTGCGTATCTGCCCGCTGACCAGCCGCGTGGCGCTATTGCCCAGCGGGTCTTCGGCATTCAGGTCAGCGCCCTTGGCGGCCAAGGCGTCCAACAGTTCGACCCGCTTGAACAACCCGGCGTACATGGCCGCCGTCTGCCCGGCGCCATTGCGCTGATCGGGACTGCAATCGGTCGCCAGCAAACGCCGAGCGATCTGCACCTCGCCCTTGAAGATCGCCCCCATCAACGCCGTGTTGCCGCGTTTGTCCTGGGCACAGGCATTGGCGCCGGCGTCCAGCAGGCGCTCCACTGCCGGACCCTGGCCGTGATAAGCGGCGAGGATCAACGCGGTGTAGCCCTTTTCATCCTGGGTATCGAGGGAGTAACCGGCCTCGATAAAGGTGTCGAGCATTTCCACATCGCCCCGGCGGGCGGCATCGAAATAGTAGTGTTCCAGCTGCACCTTGACCGCCACCGGGTCGGCGGCGGTCGCGGCTTCGGCCGCCGGCTGCGCGTAGGCGGCAAACGAACAGGCCACTGACAGCAGCGCTGTAAAAAGACGCATGGCACGACTCCTCTGTCGGAAAAAGCCGTCACGCCCGGGCGGGCGTGACGGAGTGAAACGCGCTCGATCAATCGCTCAGCTTGGCCGCCAGCGCCTTGACCCGAGTCAGGTCGCCCTTGGCCACGCGGGTCACGCCGGTGCCGTACTCCGGGTCGGCCTTATACAGGAACGACAGGATGATGTGCTTGCTCTCATCATCGGTGGTGGCCAGGGAGCCGCCGAAGCTGTCGATCAGGTCCTGACGTTCCTTCTTGCTGAAGGAACGGTACAGATCACCGGCCTGCTTGAAGTTCTGCTCGCGCTGGATCTTCGCCTGCTGGGTGCTGCCCGACAGTGCCAGCTGGCTGTAGCGCGCGGTTTGCGGCTCTTCGCGGGGCATCAGGCGGCTCGGCTGGTAGTTGACCCCCGTGCTGGTGTGACCCAGGTTCATCGCGCCGTCCTGGTTGCCGTTGTTCACCGGGTTCTTCGGTGCGTTGATCGGCAGTTGCAGAGCATTGGCGCCGATGCGGTACATCTGGGTATCGGCGTAGGAGAACACCCGGCCTTGCAGCAGGCGGTCTTCCGAAGGCTCGATCCCCGGTACCAGGTTGGACGGGGCCATGGCCACTTGCTCAGTCTCTTGGAAGACGTTGGCCGGGTTACGGTTCAACACCATCTGTCCCACTTTGCGCTCGGGCACATCCGGCCAGATCTTGGTGGCGTCCAGCGGGTCGAAATCAAACTTGGCCAAGTCTTCGGGTTTCAATACCTGGACATACAAGTCCCACTTGGGAAAGTCCCCTTTATTAATGTGGGTTACCAAGTCATGGGTCATATGGCTGTAATCACGCCCTTGTACCTCGACCACCTGTTTCGGATCGAGATTCTTCAGACCTTGCAGACTCTTCCAGTGAAACTTCACGTAGTGCACTTCACCCTTGGCGTTGATCAACTTGTAGGCGTGCACCCCATTACCATCCATTTCCCGGTAACTGGCCGGAGTTCCGGAGTTGGAATACAGCTCGGTCAATGTGCGAGTGGCTTCGGGAACATGAGAGAAGAAATCAAAACGTCGCGAGTCATCATCCAGATTGGTACGCGGATCGGGTTTGAACGCGTGCACCATGTCCGGAAACTTGATGGCATCGCGAATGAAGAAGGTCGGGAAGTTGTTGCCGACCAGGTCCCAGTTCCCCTCTGCGGTATAGAACTTGGTGGCGAAACCCCGTGGATCACGCAAGGTTTCCGGGGAGTGGTTGCCATGCACCACCGACGAGAAACGCACGAATACCGGGGTCACCTCGCCGGCGGCAAACACCTTGGCACGGGTCAGGTCGCTGAGGTTGTCGGTGACGGTGAAGGTGCCGTGGGCGCCGGTGCCACGGGCGTGTACCACGCGCTCTGGAATGCGCTCGCGATCAAAACGCTGAAGTTTCTGGATCAGTTGCACATCTTGCAGCAACACCGGGCCGGTGGCGCCTGCGGTCTGTGAATTCTGGTTATCGCCCACTGCCGCGCCATTGTCGCGGGTCAGCGTGGCGGCCTGTACGGAAAGGGAAAGCAGACTGGCGGCAAGCACGCCCAGTACGCGTCGCTGGGAAAAACTCCCAAGGCCAAGAGAAGCGGTCATGTTGAATTCCTCTAGTTATATAAGGCGCATCTCGGTGCGCCTGCTAGAGGCTAGTGACTAAACATTTGAAAGATAAATAGAAAGGCCATAACCCATCGATTGACAGAATGTTCTGGTTATCTCGTCAAATGCGGGGTATATCGCGCGCGATCCGATGGCACTTTGAAAAAACTCTTTGCCTGTTTATCGGTCAATAACCCCGCGTGCTGTTAAAAGTTGTGTCGGCAAAATGCTTTTTGCTGAATTACACTGCCGTAACCAACCTCATCTGTAACAAGGAATAACCTATGGGCGTGCTAAGTGAGTTCAAGGCCTTCGCGGTCAAAGGTAACGTGGTCGATATGGCCGTGGGTATCATCATCGGCGCCGCGTTCGGCAAGATCGTCTCGTCCTTTGTCGGCGACGTGGTCATGCCGCCCATCGGCGTGTTGGTCGGTGGGGTGAACTTCGGGGACCTGGCGGTCACGCTGAAAGCGGCGGCAGGGGATGCACCCGCGGTGGTTCTGGCCTATGGCAAGTTCATCCAGAGCATCATCGACTTCATCATCATCGCCTTCGCCATCTTCATGGGCGTCAAGGTCATCAACCGCCTGAAACGCGAAGAAGCCGTGGCCCCTACCCTGCCACCGGTACCGACCAAGGAAGAAGAGCTGCTGGGAGAGATCCGCGATCTGCTCAAGGCGCAGAACAACAAGCCCTGAGGCGAGTCCTGCAATACATCAACGGCGCCCTCAAGGCGCCGTTTTGGTTACCAGTAAGTCTCCACCGCCACCTGCCCCGGCCGTCGACTCAGGCTCAGGTTCATCCCTCGCTGCTTGAGCAAGGCACGGGTGTCGTCGATCATCTGTGGGTTGCCGCAGAGCATCACCCGGGAATGCTCGGGGGTCAGTTCCACTCCAGCGGCACGTTCCAGCTCGCCGTTCTCGATCAGTTGGGTGATGCGCCCATTGAGGCTGCCCGGGTGCTGCTCGCGGGTCACGGTGCTGATGAATTGCAACTTATGCGTGAACTCGGCCAGGTACTCACGTTGCGGCAACTCGGCAAGCAACTGCTGATAAGCCAGCTCCCTGGCCTCGCGCACGCTGTAGACCAGGATGATGCGTTCGAATTTCTCCCAGACCTCGAAGTCCTGAAGGATCGACAGGAACGGCGCAATCCCGGTGCCTGTGGATAACAACCAGAGATCGCGACCGTCGACGAAACGATCCAGGGTCAGGTAGCCAAAGGCCTGACGATCCACCAGCAGGCTGTCCCCCACTTCCAGGCGGCTCAGCTCACTGGTGAACTCGCCGCCGGGCACCACGATGGAGAAAAACTCGAGAAACTCATCGAACGGCGACGACACCATGGAATAGGCGCGCCACACCGTGCTGCCATCGGCCTTGGTCACCCCGAGACGAGCGAACTGCCCGGCGCGAAAGCGAAAACCCGCATCCCGGGTAGTGCGCAGGGTGAACAGGCTGGAGGTCAGCGGCTGGACCTCGAGCAGGGTCTGGCGAGTGTACTTTTCTTCACTGGCGGTCATGACGGGCTCCACAAAAGCGATGCGCTAGTGTCCCGCAAAGCGCCGGACAGAAACACCGGCGGTTTGTAGTGGCATAGAGCGCGGGCAATCCCCGGCAAAAAAACGTACCATTTAGCCCCGCTTCGAATGGCCCGCGCCTGCGCTGTTCGAGGGTTCCCGTGCGCGCGACAGACCCCACCGCCGGGACATTCACCGATTACCTAGAGTCCGCCCCATGCCCCTGCTTGCAAGCCCCTTCGCCCAGCTCGACCTGATCCGCCAGCCCGAACAGCAAAACGAGCCGCTGCAAGCCTTCGACGCAGCGGACGAATACCTGCTCAACCATCTGGCCGAGCAGCAACCGACCAGCGATACCCGGGTGCTGATCCTCAACGACAGCTTCGGCGCCCTGGCTGCAAGCCTGCTGGGCAAGGTCCAGGTCAGCAGCAGCGGCGATTCGTACCTGGGCGCCCTGGCCCTGGAAAAGAATCTGGTGCGCAACGGCCTGCCCTTTGACGCCCTGCGGGTGATACCGGCCAGCGAGCCGTTGCACGGTTCCTTCGACCGGGTGCTGATTCGCGTCCCCAAAACCCTGGCCCTGCTGGAAGAACAGCTGATCCGCCTGCAGGGACAACTGGCCCCTGGCGCCCAGGTCGTGGCGGCGGCCATGGTCAAGCACCTGCCCCGCGCCGCCGGTGACTTGCTGGAGCGCTACATCGGCCCGGTGCAGGCCTCCCTGGCGGTGAAAAAGGCCCGCCTGCTAGTTGCCACGCCAGCAGCCAGACCGCCGGTCGTGTCGCCCTACCCGACCCGCTATCGCCTGGAGCAGCCGGCCATCGAGCTGCTCAACCACGCCAACGTGTTCTGCCGCGAAGGCCTGGACATCGGCACCCGCGCCTTCCTCCCGCACTTGCCACAGAACCTCGGCAGCGCCCGGGTCGCGGACCTGGGCTGCGGCAACGGCGTGCTAGCGATCGCCAGCGCCCTGGACAACCCCCAGGCCCACTACACCCTGGTGGACGAATCCTTCATGGCCGTGCAGTCGGCACGGGAGAACTGGCAGGCCGTGCTGGGCGAGCGCGAAGCCCAGATGCGCGCCGGCGATGGCCTGGCCGGTCAGGCGCCGCAGTCCCTGGACGTGGTGCTGTGCAACCCGCCGTTCCACCAGCAGCAGGTGGTGGGCGACTTCCTCGCCTGGCGCATGTTCCAACAGGCCCGGGAAGCCCTGGTGGTGGGCGGTGCGCTGTATATCGTCGGCAACCGTCACCTGGGTTATCACAGCAAGCTGGCGCGGCTGTTCCGCGGCGTCGAACAAGTGGCGGCCACGCCCAAGTTCGTGATCCTCAAAGCGCGCAAGTAACAGGCAAAAAAAACCCTCCGCAAGCGGAGGGTTGAAACCGTGCCGCAAGGCAACGGGATGGGATGATCAGTGGGTAGTCAGGCCCGCGGCGCTCATGAACATGCGCATCAGGCTGGCCACCACGAACAGGGCCAGCACACTGCCACCCCAGATCATCGCCAGCCAGCCCAGGCGCCGCCACAGGGGCTGTTTTTCCGCCTGTTCGATTTCCTGCAAAGAGTGTTTATCGCTCATGATTTCAACTCCTGCTTGACCCAAACCCTCGTCGGAGCTGGCTGGCCAGTGAAAGCGCCGGCCAGCCAGGCACAAGGTGCAAGGGCCTGTTCGCCGGCAAGCCGGCTCCTACCTAGTGGTAACCGTCTTCGTGGGTGACCTTGCCGCGGAACACGTAGTAGCTCCAGAAGGTGTAACCCAGGATGAACGGGATGATGAACAAGGTGCCCACCAGCATGAAGCCCTGGCTTTGCGGCGGCGCCGCGGCGTCCCAGATGGAGATCGACGGCGGCACGATGTTCGGCCACAGGCTGATACCCAGGCCGCTGTAGCCGAGGAAGATCAGCACCAGGGTCAACAGGAACGGCGTGTAATGCGCGTTGCGGGCCACAGCACGGAGCAGGCCGTACATGGTCACCAGCACCAGGATCGGCACCGGCAGGAACCAGAACAGATTGGGCAGGGTGAACCAGCGCGCCGCGATATCGGCATGGGCCAAGGGCGTCCAGATACTGACGATGCCGATCACCGCCAGCACCACATAGGCCAGGGGCCGGGCCAGGTCATGCATCTGCTGCTGCAGCTTGCCTTCGGTCTTCATGATCAGCCAGGTGCAGCCAAGCAAGGCATAGGCCACCACCAGCGCCAGGCCGCAGAACAGGGTGAAGGGCGTCAGCCAGTCCAGGGAGCCACCGGCAAACTGGCGGTCCACCACCGGCAAGCCGTCGATGAATGCGCCCAAAGCCACGCCCTGGAAGAAGGTCGCCGCCGCCGAGCCGCCGATAAACGCCTTGTCCCAGATATGACGCTTGTCTTCCTTGGCCTTGAAGCGGAACTCAAAGGCCACCCCGCGGAAGATCAGGCCGATCAGCATCAGGATCAGCGGCAGGTACAGCGCCGAGAGCACCACCGAGTAGGCCAGCGGGAAGGCGCCAAACAAAGCCGCGCCCCCCAGCACCAGCCAGGTCTCGTTGCCGTCCCAGACCGGGGCGACGGTGTTCATCATCACGTCACGGTCGCGGTCGTCCTTGACGAACGGGAAGAGAATCCCGATCCCCAGGTCGAAGCCGTCCATGACCACATACATCATGATGCCGAAGATGATAATCACGGCCCACAACAGCGGAAGATCAATACCCATGACTCAGTTCCCCTTGTTCAGGCGGGTGCCGTGGTCGGCGTCGTGGTCATCGTCGGCTGCGGACAGCGGACGGGCCGGGGTACGTTTCTGCCCGGGACCACCGTGGCTGGTTTCGGCACCTTCGTTGGTGACCGGGCCTTTACGCACCAGGCGCATCATGTAGCCCAGACCCACGCCGAACAGCGAGAAATACACCACCACGAACAACGCCAGGGTGATGCTCATCTGCACAAAACTGTGTGCGGACGAAGCATCCGCCGTGCGCATCAGGCCATAGACCACCCAAGGCTGACGGCCGATCTCGGTGGTGAACCAGCCCGCCAGGATCGCGATCAGGCCGGACGGCCCCATCCACAACGTCAGGTACAGGAACGGACGTGAGGTGTAGAGGGTGCCGCGCTTGCGCAGCCAGACACTCCACAGGCCGGTGAAGATCATCAGCATGCCCAGGCCCACCATGACCCGGAACGACCAGAACACAATGGTCGAGTTGGGGCGGTCTTCGGGCGGGAACTCCTTGAGCGCCGGCACCTGCTTGTCCAGCGAGTGGGTGAGGATCAGGCTGCCCAGGTAAGGGATTTCCACTGCGTATTTGGTTTTCTCAGCCTTCATGTCCGGCCAGCCGAAGAGGATCAGCGGGGTCGGCTCATTACCGACGTTTTCCCAGTGACCTTCGATGGCGGCGATTTTCGCCGGCTGGTGCTTGAGGGTATTCAGACCGTGGAAGTCGCCGATCACCGCCTGCACCGGCGCCACGATCAAGGCCATCCACATGGCCATCGACAGCATGCGACGAATGGCCGGGTTGTCGCGGCCCCGCAGCAAGTGCCAGGCTGCGGACGAGCCGACGAAGAACGCCGTGGCGACGAACGCCGCCACCGCCATGTGCGCCAGGCGATAGGGGAATGACGGGTTGAAGATCACCGCCAGCCAGTCCACCGGAATCACTCGGCCGTCAACGATTTCGAAGCCTTGCGGGGTCTGCATCCAACTGTTGGAGGACAGAATCCAGAAGGTCGAAATCAGGGTGCCAATGGCCACCATCACCGTGGAGAAGAAGTGCAGCTTGCGCCCGACCTTGTTCCAGCCGAACAGCATGACCCCGAGGAAACCAGCCTCGAGGAAGAACGCGGTGAGCACTTCATAGGTGAGCAAGGGGCCGGTGACAGCACCCGCAAAATCGGAGAAACGGCTCCAGTTGGTGCCGAACTGGTAGGACATCACCAGACCGGAAACCACCCCCATGCCGAAGTTGACAGCGAAGATCTTCGACCAGAAGTGGTAAAGATCACGATAGGTATCGTCGCGGGTCTTGAGCCACAGGCCTTCGAGTACCGCCAGATAACTCGCCAGACCAATGGTGATGGCCGGGAACAGGATGTGGAACGAAACGGTGAATGCGAACTGAATTCGGGCGAGATCAAGCGCCTCTAAACCGAACATAAGCTTTCCTCTATCAGGTAAAACCGGCTGCGGGCCAAAGGCCAGCGCCTACTGCCCCCACGGATATGGAGTTCGGCGAATTCGGATTCGTTCTTTTTTAAACCATCGCAACGTAGGGATTCTGGCCCTTGGGCCGCCACATCAAACCACTGGAAAAGGTTTTGATCTGGGTCAAGCAACGTTAAAAGAGTAGTCCTATTTTCAGCGCGCAACTCTGTGGTTATTTGCCGCGTGACAGCTTGCCTCACCCCGCCAAACCCGGGGTTTTCCCGGCTTTTCCCCACACAAAACGCCTGTAGCCGCTGCTGAGCCTGCGAAGCTGCGAAAGGCCGGGCCGCGTTCGGTACGCAGGGTCTTGCCTGGCCATTTCCCGGCGAACCTGCGGCGTATTCAAGATCCTGGCGTCTCCTGCGACGGAGTGCCGCCCAAAGCGTTCGCAGCCTGCGGCAGCGGCTACAGGGTTCGCGACCCGGTGTTCGAGCGAAAAACGAGATAGATGCGTGGCTAACGATTTCCCCCGTCCCGCAACTATTGGTTACATCTTGGTGATAACCTCGTCGCACTCCCCGCTCAGATCGACCGCCCGATGCCCAGCCAAGACCCTCTGCTGCTCCGTCACCATCGTCCGTTCATTGCGTTCTGGCTGGCCCGGATCTTCACCGCCAGTGGTTTCCAGATGCTCACTGTGGCCATCGGCTGGAACCTCTACCAGCTGACCGGCAATGTGCTCGACCTGGGCCTGGTGGGGCTGGTGGAGTTTGCCCCAAGAGTGCTGTTCATGCTGCACACCGGGCACGTGGCCGACCGCTACGACCGGCGCCGAGTGGCGGCTATCTGTCAGTCGCTACAAGCCTTGATCGCCCTGGCCCTGGCCGTCGGCAGCCTGACCGACAGCGTGACCCGGGAAATGATCTTCATCCTGGCCTTCCTCCTCGGCGGCGCCCGTTCCTTCGAGATGCCCACCACCCAGGCCCTGCTGCCGAGCATCGTGCCCGCGGCGCTGTTTCCCCGGGCGGTGGCGGCCGCGCAATCGGCGCAACAGTCGGCGACCATCGTCGCCCCGGCCCTGGGCGGGTTGCTGTACGCCTTCGGCAGCGTCTGGGTCTACGGCCCCACCGTGGTCCTGTACCTGATCGCCTGCCTGCTGATGCTCAACCTGCCGGCCCGGCAGACGCCGCTGAACAAGGGCAAGGCCACCCTCGATTCGCTGCTGGCGGGGATTCGCTTCATCCGCAGCCGCCCGGACATCCTCGGCGCCATCTCCCTGGACCTGTTCGCCGTGCTGCTGGGCGGCGCCACAGCACTCTTGCCGGTGTTCGCCAAGGACATCCTGCTCACCGGCCCCTGGGGCCTGGGCCTGCTGCGTTCGGCGCCAGCGGTGGGCGCGCTGCTGATGTCACTGTGGCTGGCGCGCTTTAGCGTCGAGCGCAAGGTCGGGCGGGTGATGTTCACCGCCGTCGGCGTATTCGGCGTGGCCACCATCGCCTTCGGCCTCTCGACCTCGTTCTGGTTTTCCCTGGCGGTGCTGGTGGTGCTGGGGGCGGCGGACATGATCAGCATGGTGATCCGCGCGTCCTTCGTGCAGCTGGAAACCCCGGACGAAATGCGCGGCCGGGTCAGCGCGGTAAACGGCCTGTTCATCGGCGCTTCGAACCAGCTGGGGGAATTTGAATCCGGGCTGACCGCCCACTGGTTCGGCACCGTGCCGGCGGTGGTGCTGGGCGGGGTCGGCACGCTGGTCGTGACCGGGGTCTGGATCAAGCTGTTTCCGACCCTGGCCAAGCGCGATCGGATGATCGAGCGAGTGGAAGAGGCCAAGGCCTGAAGCCGCGCCGGACGGGCGCGGCCAGATTCAGGTATCAGTGACTGGGCTGAGCCTCAGCGACTACACGCCATTTCGCCGCCTCCAGCAGGTCGCAACCATCCTGGGTCAGTACATAGAGCACATCGATGATGTGCGGGATGTCCTTCACATCGCCGTGGCTGAAGTTCAGACAACAGAGGGTTTCCAGCAGGTTGGCAGCAGCGCGCATGCGTTGCTCTGCAGCCTCGTGCAACGCCTCAGTGGACGCATTGGCGTTGATGAAAAAAACACCAGGCCGGCTTATGTTGGATTTGAGCGGCACATAGTGAGCAGCAGTTTTCGGGGTACTCATCATTAGATCCTTCTTTATGAATGACCGCCCCAATCGTGACCAAACGATGGGTGGCGGACTGTGCACAGGTTGGTCAACCGGGAAGAAGGCACCCGGCACACCCGAAGGTGTCCCGCGCACAGTCCACCATGAAGCGTGCGGACACGAAAAAGTGCCTGCAAACCAGGGTGGCGCGTGCGCCTTCTAATTTCGGGTGACCAAACCCGTTCGCTGAATTGGCAGCGACGGCGCGAACTATAGGGGTGATGGGACGAGCCGTGCAAGGAGCGGCTGGTTAGCCTTTGTTACCCGACTTTGAGCCACTCGCCATGGAAAGTGAGGTCGCGGTTTATCAACGCAATTGCCCCTAGACCAGCAACTCTGCTGCCACCTGGGCGCGCTTGCCGCGACCGCACAGCGCCTCCACCAGGGCCAGGGCAAACGTCAGGGCCGCGCCGGAACCCTGGGCGGTGATGCAGTTGCCATCCACCACCACCGGCTGGTCGACAAAGGTACAGCCCAACAGCTGATGGCTGGCGCTGGGCAGGCAGGTCATGCGCCGCTGGCGCAGCACCCCATAGGCCTGCAAGGCCAGGGCCGGTGCTTCGGCGATGCCGGCGAAGAACCTGCCGGCGGCCGCCTGATCCTTGAGCAACTGCATCAGGGGTTGATGGCCCGCCAAATGCTGGGCACCTACCGCGCCGCCGGGCAACACAATCAGGTCGAAGCGCTGGGCCAGCACATCCACCAGCATGGCGTCGGCGGTCAGTCGAGTGCCGCGGGCGCAGGTGAGCATGCGCCGGTTTTCGACACTGGCCGCCAACACCTCGATTTCGGCACGGCGCAATACGTCAATCAGGGTCACGCTTTGCAGGTCATCAATGCCTTCGGCAAGGGTGACCAAGGCTCTGAAGGCCATGGGGATGACTCCACAAGGAAGGTCTTTAGAGCTTAGTCAGCTTTGCCGAACGCCGTTCGGGGCTACCGGATGTAGATCTGCGCACTCAGGGTATTGCCCGGTGCGTTGATCGAGGTGTTGCTGAAGCTGAAGGTGCCTTCCTGCTTGCCCGCCAGGTCGAAGACATAGATGTAGCCCACGGTGATTCCCGAGTTGCCGCAGGGCACATAGGCGGAGCCGTCCTCGCACACCGGCGAGCGAGTGCCGTCGACTTCGAAACCGTCCAGGTTCACATGGGGCTCGCGGCCGTAGCCGATCTCCAGCACGTAGACCTTGATGTTCGGGCCGTTGTGGTCGCACTGAGTGCGTTCACGCCCATCGGAGACATCTTCCAGGCCGCAGGAAGGTGACAGCACCTTGAGAATCTCCACCTGGCTCAACGGCGGCGCCGAACGCGCCAGGGCCGGAGCCGCCAACCAGCAGGCCGCAGCCCCCAGCAGCGTCAATGCTGTCATTTTCACTGTGCTGCGCATAAATCCCCCCTTAAAAGCAGGGCGCAGTATGCGCTACTTGCCAGCAGTGCAAAACATCGCCGACGATCGCAGCCATTGGCCCACGCTGCTGGTATGATGCGCGGCTTTTTCCGACCCAGGGCAAATCCACAGGCGCCTTATAAAGTCTGTGCTTTGCTGTTGGAGTCGATACATTCACGGCGCCCGGCGGCGCCACGGGGAGCAGACATGCTGGAAAGGCTGTTTCAACTCAAGGCACACAACACCAACGTGCGCACCGAGATTCTTGCGGGCGTCACCACCTTCCTGGCCATGGCCTACATTCTCTTCGTCAACCCGAGCATTCTCGGCGAGACGGGCATGGACAAGGGCGCCCTGTTCGTTGCCACCTGTCTGGCTGCCGCCATCGGCTCCACCATCATGGGCCTGATCGCCAACTACCCGATCGCCCTGGCCCCGGGCATGGGCCTGAACGCCTTCTTCACCTACACCGTGGTCCTGCACATGGGCCACACCTGGCAAGTGGCGCTGGGTGCGGTGTTCATCTCGGCGGTGCTGTTCTTCCTGCTGTCGATCTTCAAGATCCGCGAATGGATCATCAACAGCATCCCCCTGCCGCTGCGCTCGGCGATTGCTGCCGGTATCGGCCTGTTCCTGGCGCTGATCGCCCTGCACAACGCCGGCATCGTGGTCAGCAACCAGGCCACCATGGTCGGCCTGGGTGATCTGAAAAAGCCGGCGCCGATCCTCGCCACCCTGGGCTTTGTCCTGATCGTCGCCCTGGAAGCGCTGAAAGTGCGCGGGGCGGTGCTGATCGGCATCCTCGCGGTGACCATTGCCTCGATCATCATGGGCTTCACCCCGTTCGCCGGCGTGACCTCGATGCCTCCGTCCCTGGCCCCGACTTTCCTGCAACTGGACATCAAGGGCGCCCTGGACATTGGTCTGGTGAGCGTGATCTTCGCCTTCCTGTTCGTCGACCTGTTCGACAACTCCGGCACCCTGATCGGCGTCGCCAAGCGCGCCGGCCTGATGGGCAAGGACGGCCACATGCCGAAAATGGGCCGCGCGCTGATCGCTGACAGCACCGCCGCCATGGCCGGCTCCCTACTGGGCACCTCGACCACCACCAGCTACATCGAATCTGCTGCGGGCGTGAGCGCCGGTGGCCGCACCGGGCTGACCGCCATCGTGGTGGCGATTCTGTTCCTGCTGGCACTGTTCTTCTCGCCGCTGGCGGCCAGCGTGCCACCGTTCGCCACCGCGCCGGCACTGCTGTTCGTGGCCGTGCTGATGACCTCGGGCCTGGCGGAAATCGACTGGGACGACATCACCGTCGCCGCGCCGGTGGTGGTCACTGCCCTGGCCATGCCGTTCACCTATTCGATCGCCAACGGCATCGCCTTCGGCTTCATTGCCTGGACCGCGATCAAGCTGCTGTCGGGCCGCGCTCGCGAGCTGAACGCACCGCTGGTGATCCTGTCGATTCTGTTTGTGATCAAGCTGGGTTGGTTCGCCGCATGACTTTTGACGCCGCAAGCTACAGCACCCAATTGAACGACAAGGTCGCGCGCCTGCGTGACCTGCTGGCGCCTTTCGCTGCCCCCGAGCCCCAGGTCTTCGACTCGCCCCTGCAGAACTTCCGCCTGCGGGCCGAGTTCCGCCTGTGGCGCGAGGCCGGTGAACGCCACTACGCGATGTTCTCCCAGGACGACAAACGCACGCCGATCCTCATTGAAGAGTTCCCCATCGCCAGCCAGCGCATCAACCAGTTGATGCCCCGGCTCAAGGCCGCCTGGCAGGCCAGCGC
Organism: Pseudomonas sp. B21-059; assembly: GCF_026016285.1. Lineage (NCBI taxonomy): Bacteria > Pseudomonadati > Pseudomonadota > Gammaproteobacteria > Pseudomonadales > Pseudomonadaceae > Pseudomonas > Pseudomonas sp. B21-059. Next base: position 5,857,165 of record NZ_CP087201.1, read on the forward strand.
GCCTTTGAGCCACAAGCTGTTCCAGGTGGAGTTCCTCACCACCCTGGCCGGCGATGCGATGATCACCCTGTGCTACCACCGCCCGCTGGACGAGCACTGGCACAAGGCCGCGAGCCAACTGGCCGCCGACCTCAATGTCAGTGTGATCGGCCGTTCCAAGGGCAAGCGCGAAGTCATCGGCCAGGACTACGTGGTGGAAAAGCTCGAAGTCGGCGGGCGTACCTTCAGCTACCGCCAACCCGAAGGCGCCTTCACCCAGCCCAACGGCACGGTGAACCAGAAGATGCTCAACTGGGCCTATGAAGCCCTGGGCGAGCGCCAGGACGACCTGCTGGAACTGTACTGCGGCAACGGCAACTTCACCCTGCCCCTGGCCACCCGGGTGCGCAAGGTACTGGCCACCGAGATCAGCAAGACCTCGGTCAACGCCGCCTTGAGCAACCTCAGCGAAAACGCTGTGGATAACGTCACCCTGGTGCGCCTGTCCGCCGAAGAGCTGACCGAAGCCCTCAACGAAGTGCGTCCATTCCGCCGCCTGCAGGGCGTGGACTTGAAGAGCTACGAATTCGGCAGCGTGTTCGTCGACCCGCCCCGGGCCGGCATGGACCCGGACACCTGCGAACTGACCCGGCGCTTCGACAACATCCTGTACATCTCCTGCAACCCGGAAACCCTGGCGGCCAACATCGCCCAGTTGCACGACACCCACCGCATCACCCGCTGCGCGCTGTTCGACCAGTTCCCCTGGACTCACCACATGGAATCCGGGGTCCTGCTGACCCGCCGCTGATTTGCCCCGCTCCCCAACGGCCGTCCTCGAGACGGCCGTTGTCATTCTGGGCCTCCGATCCCCCTCCCGCTTCCTGTAGCCGCTGCCGCAGGCTGCGATCGACTGCGAAGCAGGCGCAAACCTGACACCGCGGTGCATCAGGCACGTCTGCGTCGCCGGGTGTGCGGGGCTGCGCCCCGGTCGCAGCCTGCGGCAGCGGCTACAAGGTCAGCCCGCGGGTTGAAAGTACCCGGCCAGTTGCTGCAGGTCCTGTTCATTGAGCAGGCCGGCGTAATACTTGAGCTCAATCCGTGCCAGCAGGTAGGCATGCCGGGCATCCGCCAGGTCACGACGGGCAGTGAACAGTTGCTGCTCGGCGTCCAGCACATCGAGGTTGACCCGCTCGCCACCCTGCACGCTTTTGCGGGTCGCGGTCACCAGGGCCTCGGCTGAGCTGACGGCCATTTCATAGGCGCGGACCTTGGCCGCGGCACTGGTGTTGAGGTTGAACTGCTTGCGCAGCTGGTTGAGGGTATTGGCGGTTTGCGCATCCAGTTCATATTGCGCCTGGGACAGCTGACTGGCCGCCTGGCGGGTCGAGGCCGAGACCGAACCACCGGCAAACAGCGGCAGGCTGACCTGGATACCCACGGTGTTGGTGTCGTACTGCTGGTTGTAGGTGCTCTCCGAATCAGAGCGGGTCTGCCGGCTGCTGGCGTACAGGCTGATCTTGGGCAGGTGCCCGGCGCGCTTGCGCTCCACCTCGTATTCCGCCGCCCGCAGGGCCTGCTGCTGGGAAGCCAGTTCAGGGTTGTTGGCCATGGCCAGGTCGCGCCAACTGTCGAAGCGGTTGGGCTGCAGCGGCTGGATCTCGAACTGCCGGGTCAGCGGGTCCAGCTCGTCGATCTGCAACGGCTCGCCGACTATGGCTTGCAGCTCGCGCAGGGCCGCATCCTGCTGGTCCTGGGCCTCGATCTCTTGCGCCAGGGCCAGGCTCAAACGGGCCTGGGTCTCCAGCACATCGGTGCGGGTGCCCTCGCCGCCCTTGAGCAGACGTTCATTGAGCTGCAAGCGTTCGGCGTAGGCGCGTTTCTGTGCCCGGCTCAGTTCGATGCGCTCCTGGGCCAGCAGCGCCTGGCTGTAGGCACTGAGCAGGCGCACCGCCAGTTCCTGGCTCTTGCCGCGAAAACGCTCGTCGGAAAACAGCGCCTGGGCCGAGCCCTGGCGATAGCGCGCATAGGCCTCGTAGTCCAGCAACGGCTGTTGCAGGGTCAGGGTCGAGGCATAGCTGCGGTAGTCACGATCGGTGGTGACATCGCCACGAACCGTGTCCTGGGTCACCTCGGACTGGTTGCGCGAATTGTTGTAGCTCCAGGACAGGCTCGGCAACAGCCCGGCACGGCCGATGGCCCGGTTCTCTTCACCGGCATCGCGCTCCTTGATCGCCGCCTGGAAGGTCGGGTCATTACGCAGAGCCAGATCGTAGGCATCGAGCAAACCCAGGGCCAGGGCCGACGGGCTGCTCAGCAGGCACAGCAGCGCGAGGAAGCAAAAGGCGCGAGTCATTCTTCCACCAACGCCATATGAGTCCGGTCCAGCAGGGGCTTGAACAGGTAGTTGAGCATCGAGCGCTCGCCGGTACGGACAAAGGCCTCCACCGGCATTCCCGGCCGGATCTGCAACCCCTGCAACTGCTGCATGCCTTCGGCGCTGACCGTGGCGCGCAAGGTGTAATAGGGTTCTTCAGTACGTTCGTCGACCTGGCGATCGGCAGACACCAGGGTCACCTCCCCCGGCACCCTCGGCGTGGTGCTCTGGTTGAAGGCCGAGAACATCAGTTCCACGGGCAGCCCCGGGTGCACTTTGTCCACCAGTTGCACCGGCACCCGCGCCTCCACCAGCAGCGGCTCGTCCTGGGGCACGATGTCCATCAGCGGCTGGCCCGGCTTGATCACCCCGCCCTCGGTGTACACCTCCAGGCCCACCACCACCCCGGCAGCCGGGGCGCGCACCTGGCTGTTGGCCAGTTCGAACTCGGCGGAGGCCAGGCGATTGCGCAGGTCTTCGGTGCGAATCCGGGTGTCGGCCAACTGGCTGCGCAGGTCTTTCTGGAAGTCCTCGGTGGACTGGCGGATGCGCAGGCGCAGTTCGAGGATCTGTCGCTGCAACTGGCCGATACGGCCGAAGTCCTCGGCGATCGAGCCGTCGATCTGCGCGTACAGGCGTTCGCTGTCCAGCAGGCGATTGCGCGGGATGTAGCCGTCCCGGGCCAGCTCCCGCAGGCCCTGCAACTGTTCGTTCAAGGCACTGCGCTGTTGCCGCTTGCTGGCCTGGGAATCCCGGGTACCGCGCAACTGCGCTTCGGAGCCGGCAATGGTCTCGGCAATGCCCTGTTGCTCCATGCTCAGGGCCTGGCGCCGGCTGCTGAACAGCTGCCGTTGCAGGGCCAGGCTGGCGGCCACCTCAGGTTCGCTCGCCAAGGCCTGGAGCTGAGGATCAAAGACGATCTCGCTGGCGCCATCGCGCTCGGCATTGAGTCGCGCTTCGCTGGCCAGGGAACCCAGGTACTGACTGCGCAAGGACTGCATCTGGGTGCGCAGCGGGGTCTCGTTGAGGCGCAGCAACACCTGCCCGGCGCTGACCCGGTCGCCCTCCTTGACCTCGATCCGCTCGACGATGCCGCCGCTCTGGTGCTGCACCGTCTTGCGATGGCCCGAGACCATGACCTTGCCCGATACCGCCACGCCCTTGTCCAGCGGCGCCAGGGCGGCCCAGCCGATAAACCCGGCAAAGCCTCCCAGCACCAGGAGCCAGCCGAGGCGTGAATACTTCCTGTCGTCCAGGGACAACACATTGCTGGCGGCGGGCCCCGCGACCGGCGCAACCGAGCCTGTGGATACATTCGCCTTCATGCTTTTTTCCCTTCGCCGCCGGCCACGCCCAGTCGGTAATTCATGTTCAGGCTGGTCACCGGATTACTCACCGGTACCGCGGGCGGCGGCGCGGCCTTGGCCTTCTGGTTCGCCTCCAGCACCCGCGCCGTCGGGCCGAAGGCTTGCAGCTGGCCTTCGCGCAGGATCATCAGCTGGTCGGTCAGGCTCAGCACATTGGGCTTGTGAGTGATCAGCACCAGGGTCCGCTGCCGTTGCTTGAGTTGGCTGATGGCCTGCAACAGCGCCTGTTCGCCAGCTTCATCAAGGTTGGAGTTGGGTTCGTCGAGCACGATCAGCGCCGGCAAGCCGTACAACGCACGCGCCAGGCCGATGCGCTGGCGCTGCCCGCCGGACAGCCCGGCACCGCCCTCACCCAGGCGCGTGTCATAGCCCTGGGGCAGTTGCAGGATCAACTCATGCACCCCGGCCATTTGCGCAGCCTGCAGGACCTGATCGGAGTCCAGCGCGCCGAAACGCGCGATGTTCTCGGCAATGCTGCCGGCGAACAATTGGATGTCCTGGGGCAGGTAGCCGATATGCGGGCCCAGTTGCTGCTTGTCCCACTGGGCCAGGTCCGCGCCATCCAGGCGCACCTTTCCCGTCAGGGGCGTCCAGGCACCGACCAACAGCCGAGCCAGGGTGGACTTGCCGCAACCGGAAGGGCCAATCACCCCCAGGACCTGGCCGGCCTCCAGGGTGAAGCCGAGGTTGCTCAGGGCCGGACTGCGACTTCCCGGGGCACAGGCACTCAATTGCTCGACACTCAACTTGCCCTTGGGCGTCGGCAGGCTCATGCGCACCGGCCGTGGCGGATTGGCCTGCAACAGCTCGGACAAGCGCTCGTAGGCCAGGCGCGCCGAGCTCCACTGCTTCCAGACCGCGATCAACTGGTCGATGGGGCTGAGCACCCGGCCCATGAGAATCGAGCCGGCGATCATCATCCCCGGGGTGATCTGCCCCTGCACCGCCAGCCACGCGCCCAAGCCCAATACCAGGGACTGCAAGGCCATGCGCACGCCCTTGGACCAGGCGCTGATAGTGGCGGTCTTTTCACTGGCCAGGTTCTGCTGAGCGAGAAAGCCCTGATGACCGACGAACCAGCGCTCGCGCAGCGCGCCGAGCATGCCCATGGCTTCGATGGCGTCGGCGTTGCGCAGGTTGGCCGTGGCCTGCTGGCTGGTGATGATCGACAACTGGCTGGCCTGGGCCAGCGGCGCCTGGCAGATATGCTGATTGATCCAGGCCAGCGCCACCAACAGCAGCGCTCCGCCCAGGGCCAACAGACCAAGCCAGGGGTGAAAGAGGAAGATCACCAGCAGATAGACCGGGAACCAGGGCGCGTCGAAGAAGGCGAACAAGGCATTGCCGGTGGCGAACTGGCGCAGCGCGGTCAGGTCATTCAAGGCCTGGCCGGCGGCCTGGGGGCTGCCCTTGAGCTGGGCCTCGAACGCCGCGTCATACACCCGCTGGTTCAGGCGCATGTCCATCTGGGTGCCGAGGTGGATCACCACCTGGCTGCGCACCCACTCCAACGCCCCCATCAGGCCGAACAGGCCGAGGATCATCAGCGTCAGCATCAACAGGGTCATCTGATTGCCCGAGGCCAGCACCCGGTCGTAGACCTGCAGCATGTACAGGGCCGGGGCCAGCATCAGCAGATTGATCACCGCCGAGAACAGGCCGATGTTGAAGAAGCCGCCCTTATAGGCCGTCAAGGCCGCCAGCGTCTCGGAAGCGGCAAGTGGATTCGGCCTGCTCATCAAGGTGTCCTGTGCAGAGTTTAGGGATACAGGGTCTTCCGCTCAGGCAGAGCGGAACGACAAGAGGCGCGCCCGGTGCGTTGACAGGCACCCCGGCGCTCCCCAGAATTTGCCACCGCCGCCGCCCTGGCCTTCGAAAACTCGGGCGACGGAGGTGAGTCAAACCAGCGAATGGAGGAGCGATCCTGCATTCGCTTTTTTATGCCTCAAGCCGGCACTCAGGCCGCCAGTGCCCAGTCCTGGGCCACGTCCTGCACACCCACCAGGCCGACATCGGCTGCGGCGGCGGCAGCCGGGGTGACGTGGGCAACACCGGCAGCGGCCAGGTCGTCGAAAGTGGAGTTCACCGACAGGCTTGGGTCGATCGCCTTGAGCAGGGCATCGATCTCGCCGGCCAGCGCCGAGCTGTCGCCGCTCATCAGGCCGTAGACCACCTTGTGCACTTCACCGGCACGGCCTTCATCTTTCAGGCTGTTGAGGCCCAGGTTGCTGAAGCTGACTTCCTGGCTGACCAGGTGGTAGTTGCTGCCCGAACCACCGGCGAGGGTGTCGCCCAGAGAAACGCTGTCCAGCGAGCCCCACAGGGTGTGGCTCGGGTTGCTGAACAGGGTGTAATGCAGGTTGCCGTCGGCCACGAAGGCGGCGTCGCTGGCGGTGCTCTTGATGGCGTACTGGGTGCCATCGAACGGGCCCGGGTTGAAACCACCGGTATTGGTGCCATCAACCACTTCGCCTGGGCGGTGGTTGACGTCGCCGAAGTAGGCCGACCAGTCAGTCAGGTATTGCGCAACAGTGTTACCGCCGTAGGTAGCGCTGTAAGAGATCGAAATGCTCATGCAAAACTCCAATACATTAGGTGGGTCAGGTCCGCAGCACGCCAGTGCCTGCTGCGGTTTTGCCCTTCAATGGGCAAAAGCGGTCAGAACTGATATTCCACGGTGCCCTGCAAGGTGCGGCCACGGCCGAGGGTGAAGGCCAGGACATCGCCGAGGGGCACCAGGTAGGCGCGGTCGGTGACGTTTTCCATGGCCAGGCGCAGGGTCAGTTCTTCAGTGGCGCGGTAGCTGCCATACAGGTCGTAGACGGTGTAGGGCTTCCAGTCGGCCGGGTAGACACCGGTCTGGCTCACGGTCCCGGTCGCCGAGCCGGCGATCGAGTAGCCGGCGCTGTAGCGGGCCCGGGCACCGATATCCAGTTTGCGTTCGAAAAAGCGCGCGCCCAGGGTCAGGGTGCCGCGGTCCATGGGCATGTGTTCGGCCGAACCGAGGATCGCGGCGTTGCAGCGGCTGGCATTGTTGGCCGCATCATCGGGACGCATGCCGGTGACAATCGCGCCCCGCCCTGTGCCGTTCTTCACCGGCTGGGTCACCCCTCCCAGCCAGGCGGTCTTCATGCAGAAATCGTTGTCGCCGATCATGTGGGTGTAATTGAGCTGGCCGTAGGCGCGACCGGCGTCATAGTCGAGCTGGTACTCGACGCCCTTGAAGCGGGTGCTGCTGAGATCGTTGACGTAGGCGCTGTTGCCGATCCCGGGGGAGCCATAGCCCGGGGGCTGCACGCCCATGGCCATGTAGATGAAGTCATCGACCCGGGTATCGAAGTAGGCCACCTTGATGCCCAGGCGGTCATCGTTGAACCAGAGGTTTTCCTTGAAGACGTTGACCCCCGCTTCCCAGGTGGTGGAGCGCTCCGGCTTGAGGAAGGGGTTGGGAAAGGTGCTCTCAGAACCTCCACCATGGGGGCGTCCGGTGATCATGGTTTCGGTCACCGCCGGTGGCCGCCAGCCCTTGCCATAGCTGGCGAACAGTTGCAGCCACTCGACCCCGGGCTTGACCGACAGGCCGAAGGTCGGCGAGAAGCGCCCTTCCTGGTTGTCGATGTCATAGGCCACCGGCACCGAGATTTGCTGGGGCGTCTTGCCGATCACGAAGGTGCGGGTGTTGATTCCGGTTTCGCCGCGCAGGCGGTAGCGGTCGTAACGCAAGCCGGCATTGAGGTTCAACCAGCCGTCGTAGTCGAAGTCCAGGCGGGTGAACAGGCTGCCCAGGGCTCGATCACCCTCGGGGGTCATGCTCGCCGCAGGCGAGGCACTGACCGCCGAGCCCTTGGGCACCGGCTGGCTGGAGTCGGGGCGGACCTTGTCGTAGAAAAACTCCAGGCCGTAGTTGGCCTTCAGCGTGGACAGCCCGCCCAGGGCAAAGGTCGACGTGTTCTGCGCCTGGGCGCCATAGGTATCGGTCTGGTAGGTGATCGAGTAGCCAGGGCTGCTGCGGCGGTTCAGGGTGCTCTGGTCATTGCTGTTGTCGACGTAATAGAGCTTGGCCTTGAAGTCGATCAACGGGTTGTCCGGGGTGTAGCTGTAGTCGAGGCCGAAGTTCTGCGAATGCACATCGCTGCTGCCGAGCTTTTCCCAGAGCTGATCCTTGTTCTCGGTGTTCATCATGTTGGCGTCGTCGTAGGACACCTCAGTGGTCAGGTAGCTCAGCTGCAGACGCTGGTCCTGGGGCAGGTTGAGCCCCAGCTTGACCAGGCGCGAGCGCATCACCGAAGCGGAATAGGCCACCTTGGAATGCTTCACTCGATCATTGATCGACGGGTCCATCCAGCTGCCGGTGCGCAATTCGCCAATGCCGCCACGGGTCCCCGGCTTGTAGTCCCCAAGGTGTCGTTCACTGGCGGCCAGCAGCATGTCCCAGACTTCGGTGCCGATGGCGAAGGCGGAACTGCCGATGAAGTGAGTGCCGTTGCTGCGGCCGCCCAAGCCGGTGGTCAGGCTAATTCGGCCACCGATCTCCTGGCCGGGCTTGAGCAGGTCGCGGGCCTCGATGGTGCGAAAGTTGGCGACCCCGCCAATCACTCCAGCCCCGCCCATGGTGGAGGTGGCGCCCTTCTCCACCACCACTTCGGAGAGCAGCTCGGGGTCGACATAGAGCGTTCCGTTGCGCTGCTGGTGGCCGCTCTGCTGATAGTTCTGGCGCATGCCGTCCACCGACATGTTGACCCGACCATAGTCCTGGATACCGCGGATGTTCACCGACACGCCCGGGTCCTGCTGGCTGAGCGCCGAATACACGCCGGACGTTTCCTCCAGCATTTCGGCGGCATGCCGCGGTGGATTGCGATCAAGTTGCTCGCGCCCGACCACGCTCACCGAGCGTGGCGCGTTGTATACCCAATCGCTCTGCCGGCCTTCGAGGTCGCCGGAAATCGTGGTGGGGGCCAAGGCCAGGGCGCCATCACGTCCGGTTTCCACCCGACTCAGGGTCACCTGGCGCTCGCCGCTAAAGCGGTACTCCACCGGCGCATTGCCCAGCAGCCGGGCCAGTCCTTCCTCGGCGCCGTAGCGGCCCTTGAGCGGCGAGCTGTGCAAGCCATGCAGGCGCAGGCTGTCGAACAGCACCTGCACCCCGGCCTGCTCGGCAAAAGCCAGCACCGCACTGCCGAGGGCCTGGGCAGGGATATCGAAATCCAGTTCGCGTGGTTGCTGAGCACTCTGCGGGGCTACGCCCACGGGCTCTGCCGCGTGCAACAAACCGCCTCCTGCCAACAGCCCTGCTACGCCCAAGTGAATGGCCAGGGCCAGACGACTTGCGGCGTGAATTCCAGTGCGACTGCCTACCCTCATGTTCCTGATTCCTGCGCTGGCTACTTTTAGTGCATGCGAATGCATCTCAATTAGCTAGACGTGCCAGGCAGGAAAACTCAGTAAGGTTTTTTCAGTTATTTTTCGCCGAAGGTGAAAAAAGGCCAGCAGGCCTCAATAAATAAGGCTGACGCCGGCCAGGTCGAAACGCTGCACCTGCAACTCCTGGGTGAGGGTGACCAGGGCCGCGTCGAGCATATCCAGACGGAACACACCGCTGACCTGACGCTGGGCCAGGGCACTGTTGGTCAGCACCACCCGCCCGGGTCGATAGCGATTGAGGCGCTCCACCACCACGCTCAAGGGCTGGCGATCGAACACCAGGACTCCACGTCGCCAACTGGTGGCGCGCTGCAGGTCGAGCCCATCAAGTGCCACCACCCCCGACTGCGAGTCATAGCGCACGCTCTGTCCCTCTTGCAGAACCCGCTCGGAAACGCCGCGTTGCGCCGGGGCATCCAGGCTCACGGCGACACTGTGCTGCAACACCCCAACCCAGGTTTGTTGATCGCTCTCACGCCCGACCACAAAACGGGTGCCCAGGGCCCGGGTCTGGCCGCTGGCGCTGTGCACGATGAAAGGTCGTTGCTCCTCACCGACCATGGGCGCCACATCAAATACTGCGGAGCCGGCCAGCAATTGGATCTGACGCTTGTCGCCGCTGTAATCCAGGCGAATGGCGCTGCTCGAGTCCAGCTCCACTTGGCTGCCATCGGCCAGTTGCACGGTGCGCACCTCGCCCTTGCCGGTCTGGTAGTCGGCCTGCAGGTACAGCAGTGCCTGCGGCCCTTGCAGCCAGCCCAGGGCAACCGCCAGAACCAGCATGGCCGCACTGGCGACCCGCACCAGCCGGCGTCGACGGCGCGGGCGCTGTATTGTCGCCGCAGGCCGTTCCACCTGGCGTCTTGGTGGGGCAGTGGCCGCCAGCTCGGGGTCCAGGCGCAGCTCGCCCAAGGCCTCCCAGGTCTGCCGGGCAAACACCAGAGCCTGGGGATGACGCGGGTCCTCGGCCTGCCATTGGGCAAGCTGCGCCTGCTCGGTGGCGCTCAGGCCTCCCGCGTGCAAACGCACCGCCCAATCGGCGGCGGCCTCGGTGATACTGCGCTCTTGCGGACCCTGGCTATTCACGTGTGAATCTCGATTTCTCGTTATATATAAGCAGTGACGTCTGACCCCGACTTTTACCGTAACTCACTGGTCAACCGGCCGACCGTCGGTAGCCTGCAGGCGTTGCATCACATAAGCCAGCGCCCGGGACAGGTGCTTTTGCACCGAGCTGTCGGAGATATTCAGGTGCCGGGCCACCTCGGCGTGGGTCATGCCTTCGATACGGTTCAGGCGGAAGATTTCCTGAGTGCGCGCAGGCAGCTCCGTGATCGCCTGTTTCAGTGCCTTGCGCTGTTGTTGCGCCATCACCTGAGCCTCCAACCCGGCCGCCTCATCCTCGATGTCGGCCAGTACTTCATGGGGCACGGTCTCGGTCTTGCGCCGCGCCTCCTGACGTACATGGTCGATCAGCAGGTTGTTCGCCGTGCGGTAGAGATAGCCCTGGGAGTTGTCGATCCGCTCACCGCGCGTTTGCTCGGCCAGCCGCAGAAAACTCTCCTGCACCAGATCTGCGGCCAACTGCGGGTCCCGTACCTTGCGCGCCAGGTACCCACGCAAGGTCGCGGCATGCTTGAGAAACAGTCCCTTGAGATCCACGTCCGACAAACCGACTCCCTGGAACATGAAGGAAATTGCCGGCATCTTACGGTCAGTCGAGAATGATTTTCAATTGATATCAGTATTCATTAGCGATCGCTTACACCAGCTGCCAGCCGCTTTCCAGGACCTAGGCTGGCACCTCGACCTTGCGCGGCCGGCCGCCCTTCTTGCCATTCAGGCGCGCCGCCCGAGCCTTGGCCGCGCTGCTTTGCCGACCGTTACGGGAGGCGACCAACTGGGTCGCCAGTTTCATCAGCGGCTCGCTGGCCGACAGCAGCCCGACAATCGACAGCTGCAGGTCCACGGCTTCATGGCACACCGCCGTGGCGGAAAAGCCCAACTGCAGTTGCTGCAATTGGGTGTCGCTCAGCGCCGCCAGCTCCGGATAGTTTTCCACAGGCAAATGAATCGAGCTGCCATCGGCAAAGCCCAGGCACAGGCACCCGGCCGCATAGCTCAAGGTACTGACTTGCAAACCCGCGTCGTGACGCGCCTCACCGCGTTCGACCGCTTGATCCAGCTGCTCCTGGGTCAAGGGCACATCGACGGGCACCGCTGCTTTGACGACTTTCATAGTTCGATCTCCACTCCTTGCACCGCACCCACAAGGGTCAGGCGAGTCAGGTTTCGTTGTTCCTCGTAGTGCGCTGACTCAATCAGGTACACCCTGCAGCCGGCGCTTGAACCTTCCACCACAGCGTTCGCTTGCCAATCCCACAACTGCTGCTCAAGGCACAAGGTGCGCAGTTTGCTCCACCAGATACGCCGAGCCAGATGCACCCGTTGCTTCAAGGCCTGGCGCAAGCCTTCAAGGACTGCCAGTGCCGGGCGACGGCCATGGGGGACAACGTCCCAGAGCTCGACGCCGTTGTGCCAGAAGCTGAAGCGAAAACGGGCACTCCAAGGACCGCCATCCACATGCACATGGGGTGGGCAATGTTCGTCACGCAACATGACGACGACCGCATAGCCCTTGTAAACGAACACTTTCATGCTAACCCATCAGTTAGGTTACCGAGTCCAAAGACTCGTGTTTCCATGATTAATCCGACCACCGGCCTGAAAGGGCAGCAGTGAGGTGACCTGCTTGAGGTTAGTCCCGGAGAAGGTCAGGAAGGCCTCCGGGCAGCCGCAAAGTCGTCAGCATTTATTGCCGGGCAAGGCCTCGCCACGGCCATCGCCAATAACAGCGTTCGGTTATCGAACACTTAATCAGCCTTCCCGGGTTCCGCTCTCGGCCATCAATTGACCAAATTAACCAGTTAGTACAATTTACCTCCCCAGTGCCTCGTACCCTCTCCCGAGGCTGACAATAACAACGGAGATCTACCCCCATGCGTCCTATCGTTCTGGTGCTTAACGGCCCGAACCTGAACCTGCTCGGCAGCCGTGAACCTGCCACTTACGGCCACGAAACCCTGGCCGATGTCTCGGCTTTGTGCGGCCGTGCCGCCGAGGAATTGGGCCTGGCCGTGGAGTTTCGCCAGACCAACCACGAAGGCGAATTGCTGGACTGGATCCACGCCGCCCGCGGGCGCTGCGCCGGCATCGTGATCAACCCCGCCGCCTGGACCCACACCTCGGTGGCGATCCGCGATGCGCTGGTGGCCAGTGAACTGCCGGTGATCGAAGTGCACCTGTCCAACGTCCACGCCCGCGAACCGTTCCGCCATCACTCCTTTGTCTCGGGTATTGCCCTGGCGGTGATGTGCGGCTTTGGCAGCCACGGCTATCGCCTGGCGCTGGAACACTTCAGCCTGCGGTTCAAGGAGCAAGGTCTATGACAGGCCATACAGGCGTACTCGCCGGACTGATCGGCGCCGGCATCCAGGCTTCACGCACCCCGGCCCTGCATGAACACGAAGGCGACGCGCAAAACCTGCGCTACCTCTACCGGTTGATCGATCTGGACCAGCTGGGGCTCGACAGCAGCGCCCTGCCCGACCTGCTCAGCGCCGCCGAACGGATGAACTTCACCGGCCTGAACATCACCTTTCCCTGCAAGCAGAGCATCTTGCCGCTACTGGACGAACTGTCCCCGGAAGCTCGCGGCATTGGCGCGGTCAACACCGTGGTCCTCAAGGACGGCAAGCGGGTCGGCCACAACACCGACTGCCTGGGGTTTGCCGAAGGGTTCCGGCGCGGTCTGCAAGGCGTGGCCAGACGGCACGTGGTGCAGATGGGGGCCGGCGGCGCCGGAGCGGCAGTGGCCCACGCCCTGCTCAGTGAGGGTGTGGAGCAACTGAGCATTTTCGATGTGGAAAACCAGCGGGCGCAGAGCCTGGCGGACAACCTCAACCAGCATTTCGGCGCCGCTCGGGCCAAGGCCGGTGGCGACCTGCCCAGCACCCTGGCGAGCGCCGACGGCCTGGTGAACACCACGCCCATGGGCATGGCCAAGCTGCCGGGCACGCCGGTGCCGGTGGAACTGCTGCGGGCGGAGCTGTGGGTGGCCGAGATCGTCTACTTCCCGCTGGAAACCGAGCTGCTGCGCAATGCCCGCGCCCTGGGTTGCCGAACCCTGGATGGCGGCACCATGGCGGTGTTCCAGGCGGTCAAGGCGTTCGAGCTGTTCAGCGGCCAGAGCGCCGACCCGCAACGCATGCTGGCGCACTTCCACAGCATGAATGGCTGAAATACGCCTGTGGCCGCTGCCGCAGGCTGCGACAGGCCCCGCAGGGGCCTCGGCATCCGTCAGGACGCTGGCGAGCCTGCGGCTCGTTCGCAGCCTTCGGCAGCGGCTACAGGTCCTGCGTTTACTCGGGCTTGAGCTGCAGGCGCGCAAGCAGGCCGATCAACAGCACGTTGAAGAGAATCATCAGCAGACTGCCGAACAGGCCCACCAGATTGATCACCGAGCTCGGCAGCCAGTCGAATACGCTGAAACCGGTCAGGGACAGCAGGCGCTCACCGAACCAGAACGAGTCAACGACGATCATCAGGATCAGGATGATTTTAAGCGTTGGGACGGGGTTACCCATGGTGCCTTCCTTGTCGTGGGGGATGATGCGAGAGCCGGGGTGGCGAGGCGATCTTACGGAGGCTTTGGCCAGCAAGCCAGCGCCTGACAAGCCAACCCGGCCCTAAAGCTCCGGGTCAGGCCTGCAGGTAGCGCAGCACCGATTCGCAGATCATTTCCCGGTGCCGCTGCTTGATGCTTTCGTCCGGCAGGTCGATCTGGAAGATCTCGCCAAAGGTGTGACGGTTCGACACCCGATAGAAGCAGAACGAGCTGATCAGCAAGTGCACGTCCAGCGGGTCCAGGCCACTGCGGAACACGCCTTCCTGCGCGCCGCGCTCAAGGATTTCGCCCAGGGCATGGAGGATGGTGTTGTTCATTGCCTTGATTACGCCGGACTGCTTCACGTACTCGGCCTTGTGGATATTCTCGATGCTGACGATGCGCACGAAATCGACATTGCGGTCGTGGTGATCGAAGGTGAACTCCACCAGCCGGCGAATCGCCTCCCGCGGTGCCAGCTCGGCCAGATGCAGGCGGCTCTCGGTGCTGCGGATATCGCCGTAGAGTTTTTCCAGGACTTCGACGTACAGCTGCTCCTTGCTGCCGAAGTAGTAATAGATCATGCGCTTGGAGGTATGGATGCGCTCGGCGATCGCATCCACCCGCGCACCGGAAAGTCCCTGCTGGACGAACTCGACAATAGCTTCTTGAAGGATGTTCTCGCGGGTTTTTTCCGGGTTGTTCTTGCGACTCTTGCGCGGTTCGAGAGCAGGCTCATCGGACGCAATCGAGCGTTCACTGGTCATTGTCATTCTGGGCTCACGGCCATCACTGAACACGCGGGCGATTATGAGCCGCGTCCTGTCGCGAAAGAAAGCACAGAGGCGGTGGATTACCGCCTCCGGTTACCAATGCGCTACAACTTGGCCTGGCGCACCGCGCCACTGCGAGACTTGGCCATGGCCGCCAGGCGCACCGCAACGTTGGCCGCACCATAGCCGGCGTAGCCGTTCTTGCGCTGGATGATCTCGAAGAAGAACCGCCCCTCGAACGGTTCGGTGTAGACGTGAAACAGCTCGCCGCCCTGGGCATCGCGGTCATACAGGACGTTGTAGTAGGCCAATTCGCTGAGAAACTCGTCATCGAAATCAAAACGCGCCGCCAGGTCGTCGTAGTAATTGAGCGGAATATCCAGCAGCGGCACTCCGGCCTGCTTGGCCCGGCTGACCTCGGCGAAAAGGTCGTCGCAGTCGAAGGCAATGTGATGCACCCCGCTGCCACGATAACTGGACAGCGCGTGGGAAATCGCGGTGTTGCGGTTCTCCGAGATGTTCAGCGGCAAGCGGATCGAGCTGCAACGGCTGCGCAGGGCGCGGCTTTTCACCAGGCCATAAGGATCGGGCAGCACCACTTCATCATCGGCCTCGAAATCCAGCAGGCTCTTGTAGAACAGCGCCCAGCTGTCGAGGCTGTCCGCCGGCAGGGCCATGGCCATGTGGTCGATACGCTTGAGGCCGCCCTTGGCCTGCACATCGTCATGCATGTTGAAGTCGGTGTCGTACAGGTGCTGACCGCCCTGCTGCGGGTCCACCAGATAGATCAGGCTGCCATCGGGCTCGCGCACCGCCGCCAGTTCCAGCTCGTTGGGGCCCACCAGGCCGCGATAAGGCTGGCCCTTATAGGCCACCGCCCGCTCCAGAGCCTTGGCGCTGTCCTTGACCCGGATGGCCGTGGCACACACCGAAGGGCCATGGGCCTCGAAGAAGCTGTGGGCGAAGGAATAGGGCTCGGAGTTGAGGATCAGGTTGATATCGCCCTGACGCATCAGGCTCACGTTCTTGGAACGATGCTGTCCGGCCTTGGCAAAACCCAGGCGCTCCAGCCAGCTCCCCAGCTTGGCGCCCAGGGCATCGTCCACCGCGAACTCAAGGAACTCGGTGCCGCCATAGGCTTCAACCGCTGGCGGGGCAAACAGAATGTCCAGGTTGGCCACCGGCTGCGCCTCCTGCAGCAGGCGCTCGCGGGTCTTCTCCTCCAGGTACAGCAAGGAGCGCAAGCCGTCGGCGGCATTGGCCCGCGGCGGCGCGGCGCGAAAGCCGTCGTTGAAGATCTCCAGGGACAGCGGCCCGGTGTAGCCGCTCTTGATGATCGGCGCCAGAAAGCCCGGCAGATCGAACTCGCCCTGGCCCGGAAAACAGCGGAAATGCCGGCTCCACTCCAGTACATCCATGGCCAGGATCGGCGCATCGGCCATCTGCACGAAGAAGATCTTGTCCCCGGGAATCTCGGCAATCGCCGCCGGGTCGCCCTTGAGCGACAGGGTATGGAAGCTGTCCAGCAACACCCCAAGGTTGGGGTGATCGGCGCTGCGCACGATGTCCCAGACCTGTTGATAGGTATTCACGTGACGGCCCCAGGCCAGGGCTTCGTAGCCGATGCGCAAGCCGCGCAGCGCGGCCCGCTCGGCCAACAGGTGCAAATCATCGATGAGAATCTGCCGCTCGCCGAGGCTGTCGGCCTGGGCGTTACTGCACACCAGCACCAGGTCGGTGCCCAGCTCCTGCATCAAGTCGAACTTGCGTTCGGCACGTTCCAGGTTGCGCGACAGGCGATCGCGGCGGCAGCCCTCGAAATCCCGGAATGGCTGGAACAGGGTGATGGCGATCCCCAGGTCGGCGCACATCTGCCTGATTTCCCGAGGGCTACCGTCGTAATAGAGAAGGTCGTTCTCGAAAATCTCCACCCCATCGAAGCCGGCGGCGGCGATGGCTTCGAGTTTTTCCGGCAGGGTGCCGCTCAAGGAAACGGTGGCAATGGAACGCTGCATGATTGAACTCCCGGGGGATGACGGCCGGTGGCACCCGAGCCTTTTATTCGATGTTGCGGATTATTCCACAGCATGATTTAAAGTGTACGAACCAGTTAGTTTTGTGTTCGATTATCGAACAAAAAGCCGCTTGGCGAATTGACGATTTTTCAGCCACTGCGCACCATCGACAGCACATTGAGCCGCCCCAAGAAACCGTGGCTTCAATCACCCAGACCCAGAACACACCATAAAAATTTTAAAAATCGGGTACATCCTCATGCTTGCACTCAACGCCCCGCCCTGCTGCTCATCCCTTTGGCTCGCGCCTGGAACGGCCTCAATCGGCACCCTGGATCACGACCCGCTACTGCCCTGAGCGGAGCGTCGTACCGATGGCGTTCGCCGGTCCGCAATCAACGGCTCGACGAACCAAACCAGCCGATCAATCACCCAGTCCCTGGCGCTCATGCCCTCGCTGACGATTGATCACGCGCCCTTGAGTTCCGACGAGCCCTGGCTCGTCAGTCACTGAACGGATGGCCTATATGATTCCTTCCCAAAGCTCTCGCATCGCCCCGAGCCTCAGTGTTGCCGGCGGCATCGGCGACAAGATCCGCGGCGCCATGGCCGTCGGCAAGACCCGCTGGGGCATGCTCGCCCTGGTGTTCTTCGCCACCACCCTGAACTACATCGATCGCGCCGCACTGGGCGTGATGCAGCCGATCCTGGCCAAGGAAATGAACTGGACGGCGATGGACTACGCCAACATCAACTTCTGGTTCCAGGTCGGTTACGCCGTGGGCTTCGTGCTGCAAGGGCGACTGATCGACCGAGTCGGCGTGAAACGGGTGTTCTTCTTCGCCGTGCTGCTGTGGAGCCTGGCCACCGGCGCTCATGGCCTGGCCACTTCGGCGGCAGGCTTCATGGTTTGCCGCTTCATTCTCGGGCTCACTGAAGCCGCCAACTACCCGGCCTGCGTGAAGACCACGCGCCTGTGGTTCCCGGCCGGCGAACGCGCGGTAGCCACCGGCATCTTCAACGCCGGGACCAACGTCGGCGCTATGTTCACCCCCATGCTGCTGCCGTTGATCCTCCACGCCTGGGGCTGGCAAGCGGCGTTCCTGTGCATGGCGGCACTGGGCGGCGTCTGGCTGCTGTTCTGGGGCCTGAAGTACTTCAACCCGGAAGATCACCCCAGCGTCAAAGCCTCGGAACTGGCCTACATCCAGCAACAAGTAGAACCCGAGCCGACCCGCGTGCCCTTCAGCCGCATCCTGCGCATGCGTGGCACCTGGGCCTTCGCCCTGGCCTACTCGCTGACCGCGCCGGTGTTCTGGTTCTACCTGTACTGGCTGCCGCCGTTCCTCAACCAGCAGTACAACCTGGGGATCAACGTCACCCAGATGGGCATCCCGCTGATCATCATCTACCTGACCGCCGACTTCGGCAGCGTCGGTGGCGGCATCCTCTCCTCGTTCCTCATCGGTCGCGGCATGAACCCGATCAAGGCGCGGCTGCTGTCGATGTTCCTGTTCGCCTGCTGCATCATCGGCGTGATCATGGCCGCCGGCACCGCCAACCTGTGGCTGGCCGTGTTCGCCATCTCCCTGGGGATCGGTGCCCACCAGGCCTGGACTGCCAACATCTGGAGCCTGGTGATGGACTACACGCCCAAGCACATGATGAGCACCGTGTTCGGCTTTGGCGGCATGTGCGCGGCCATCGGCGGCATGTTCATGACCCAGATCGTCGGCCACATCCTGACCGTCACCAACAACAACTACACCCTGCTGTTCACCCTGATCCCGGCCATGTACTTCATTGCCCTGACCTGGATGTACTTCATGGCCCCGCGCAAGATTCCTCACGTAGAAGACTGATGCTCCTTTCACGCAGGCCCGCTCAGGGCCTGCGTTTTTTTATCGGCTCCCCCTCCCCCCCCCTTTTGTTTTTCCACACTCGGAGATCGTCCCATGACGCTGGGTAACCTGAGCATCGCCAAACGCGCCGTGATCAGCTTCGGCGTGATTGCCCTGCTGGTCCTGCTGCAGGGGCTGTTCGCCCTCAAGCAAGTGGCCGAAGTCCGCGCCACCGGCCAGCACACCGAAAACATTTCCCTGCCCAGCACCCGCTACCTGGGAGAAGTGCGCGATTACGTGTTGAGCATCCGCGTGCTGAGCCTGCGCATGGCCCTCAACCGTGAACCCAAAGTGCTGGAAAGCACCATTGCCCGCCTGCATCAGGTACAAACCTGGCTCGACCAGGCCCTGGCCAGGTTCGCGCCGCTGGTGGGCGATCACAACCGGGTGCAATACGAGACATTCCTCGCCACGGTAAAAAGCTACCAACAGGCCCTGGCCCAGTACGAAGCCCTGTCCCAGGACAATCGCAGCAGCGAGATGACGGCCCTGCTCAACGGCAAGATCCAGGATTACTCGACCCAGACCGGCGACCAGTTCGCCGAACTGATGAACCTCACTGCCGAGGAAGTCAGCCAGTCGGCCCAGCATGCAGACGCGCTGTACACCCAGGTAAAAATCACGGTGATCGGCGCCCTGATCGCCGTCGCCCTGCTGACCCTGTGCCTGGCCTGGCTGTTGATTCGCAGCATCGTCGTGCCCATCCGCCAGGCCGTGGGCGTGGCCGAGCAAGTGGCCGCCGGCGATCTCAGCCGACCGATCCACAGCGAGGGCCGCGATGAAACCGCGCGCCTGCTCAAGGCCCTGGCCAGCATGCAGGCCAGCCTGCGTGAAACCCTGCAACTGATCAGCAGCACCTCGACCCAGCTCGCCGCCGCCGCGCAACAGATGAGCCAGAGCACCCACCAGGACTCCAGCCGCCTGCAGCAGCAACACAACGAAATCGAGCAAGCCGCCACCGCCGTCAACGAGATGACCGTGGCCGTCGAGGAAGTGGCGCGCAACGCGGTGTCCACCTCCGACACCACCCGCCAGTCCACCACCCAGGCGACCCAGGGGCAGGCCCGGGTGATCCAGACCCTGGACTCGATCCAGGCCATGAGCAGCGATGTCGGCACCGCCTTGCAGCAAGTGCAGACCCTGGCCGAGCAATCACGGGAAATCGGCAAGGTGCTGGACGTGATCCGCGCCATTGCCGAACAGACCAACCTGCTGGCCCTGAACGCCGCCATCGAGGCCGCGCGGGCCGGGGAAGCCGGCCGCGGCTTTGCCGTGGTGGCAGACGAAGTGCGGGCCCTGGCCCATCGCACCCAGCAGTCGACCCAGGAAATCGAACAGATGATCGGCCGGGTCCAGGGCGACACCGACAGCGTGGTGCAGTCCATGCACGGCAACAATCAGCGGGTGGCCCAGACCCTGTCCATCGCCGAACAGGCCGGGCTGGCCCTGGGGGAAATCACCCGGGCCATGGAGCAGATCCACGAGCGCAACCTGGTGATCGCCAGTGCCTCGGAAGAACAGGCCCAGGTGGCCCGTGAAGTGGACCGCAACCTGCTGAACATCCGCGACCTGTCCCTGGAAAGCGCCGACGCCGCCACGCGCACCAACGCCACCAGCCAGGAGCTGTCGCACTTGGCGGCCGGCCTGCAGAACCTGGTGGTGCGCTTCCGGTTCTGAGTCGTCTCAGCGGCGGCGTTGCTGCCACGCCGCCGCCAGCCCGCTGAGGCAGATCACGGCGATGCCCACCTGGGTAATCGCATCCGGTGTGTGGTTGAACAGCAGCCAGCCCAGCAGCCCGGCAAAGACAATCTGGCAATAGCCGAACGGCGCCAGCAGCGCCGGCGCCGCGTGACGAAAGGCCTGGGTCAGGAACAGATGGGCACTCATGCCGCAAGCCCCCAGCGCCAGCATCAACAGGCCATGAACCAAGCCCGGGGTCTGCCAGAAGAACGGCACCAGCGCACTCATCACCAGGGTGTTGCACAGCCCGGCGAAGAAGTTGCTGGTGGTGGGGCTGTCATGCTCGGCCAGCTTGCGGGTCAGCAGTTGATAGAAACAGAAGAACAGCGCCGAGCAGAACGGCAGCAACACCGCCGGCGTGAACAGCTCGCCCCCCGGATGCACGATGATCAGCACCCCGATGAAACCGCAGATCACCGCCAGCCATTGGCCGCGGGTCACCTGTTCGCCGAGCAAGGGCACCGACAACGCGGTGACCAGCACCGGCGCGAGAAAGTTGACCGCCGTGGCCTCGGCCAGGGGAATGAACAGCAATGCCGAGGTGAACAGCAAACTGGTGCTCAGCAGGCACAAGGCCCGCAGCAATTGCAGCAGCGGTCGCTTGCTGCGCAGCACCCGCAGGCCCGATTGCGGCAGGAAGATCCCGGCCATCAGCAAGGTATGGATCAGGTAACGGGCCCAGACCACCATGATCACCGGGAAAAACCCCGAGAGGTATTTGGACAGGGCATCGTGGCTGGCGAACAGAAAGGTCGCCAGGACGATCAGCAGGATGCCCTTGAAGGGGTGATTGGTCCCGGAGAGGGGCGTGCTGCGGGTCATGGGCATTCCTTGAAGGTGATTGAAGACACAGCTTCGCCGGCAAACCGGCTCCTAGCGGGTATTTGTAGGAGCCGGCTTGCCGGCGAAAGCCCTCCCGCCGACTCAGGTCCTGGCCAGCAGCGCGCGAGTTGCATCCAGCGCCATCTGTGCCCGCTGCAAGGCACTCACGCCCTGTTCGAGCAATTGCACCGTGGGAATTTCCAGACTCAGGGGCAACTCCGGCGGCAGACACTTGAGCAACCCCGCCAGATCACAATCGCCCTCCCCTGGAAAGCGCCGCTCGTTACGGGCCTGACGCAGGATCTCCTGCATATCGTCCGGCCGTGGCCCGGCAACGTCGCACAACTGTGCATAACGCAGGCGCGCCGGATCAACCTTGGCCAGGTCCTCCAGGCGCGAACCCGAACGGTCGAAATGGAAGGCGTCCACCAGCACGCAGCCATTGTCACGGCCAGCGTTTTCCACCACCCGCAGCGCCTGTTCCAGGTTGCGTGCATCGGTCCAGGGCATGAATTCCAGATGGGGATGCAGCCCGTACTGCCGCGCCAGATCGCACAAGGCGGCGAAGTTGTCGGTCATGCGCGCCTCATCGGGATCATTGCCCGCCACCAGCAACTCGCTGGCGGCAAACTCGGCGCCCACCGCCAGCACCGCCTCGAAGTCGCGGACCCGGGTCTGTGGCTTGAGCCGCAGGATCTCCACATCCAGCACCCGCACGCCGGTATCACGCAGGCGCGCCAGGGTCTGGCGCCGCAAGCCGGCATCGGCCACCAGCGGGAAGTGATGTTCCTCCGGGGTTGCCGGCACCAGCCGCAGGCCCACATGGCTGTAGCCGGCACGGGCCGCCACGTCCACCATCTCTGGCGGCGACAGCTCCAGCACGGTCAGGCTGGCCAGGGAAAAAATCCGCTCACTCATCAGTCGTTCACTCAATAGGGGTGGGGGTGCAGGCGCGGCCCGTGGCGGCGGCCTGGCGAATCGCTTCAATCAGCGCCAGGGTGCGCGCGGCATCGGCGGCGCTGACCAGCGGCGCGACTTCGCCGCGGGCGACCTTGACGAAATGCTGCAGTTGCAAGCGCAACGCCTCATCCGGCACGAAGCTTTCCTGCTGCATCAACAAGGGCTGGTGCCAACCGGCGCCCGCCTCGGCGTAGTGCCAGCGCTTGAGCTGAGGAATGCTCAAGGCCCCCTGAGTGCCGGCCAGCAGGTAGCAAGGCTGATCGGCCTGGCGCGGGTACACCGGGTTCTCCCCGGAATCCAGCTCCCAGCTCCAGGGCGCGGCCACCGCGTCGGAACCGGTGAGGCTGCCCAGGGCGCCGCTGTCGAACTGCAACAGCACAGCGGCGCAATCTTCATTGGCGTAACCACGCACGTGATTGCTGGTGATGGCCTGCACTTGTCGCACTTCGCCGCACAGGTGGCGCAACAGATCGAGGTCGTGGATCAGGTTGGTCAGCAACATGCCGGCGCCGGGCTCACGGCGCCAGGGGATGTCGAAGTAGCTCTCGGGCTTTTGCAACTGCCAGAGTGCAGTGACCGTGGTTAGCCGGCCCAGAGCGCCGCTGTGCACCAGTTCATGGGCACGGGCGATCAACGGGTTGTGTCGTCGATGGTGCCCCACCAGCACCGGCACTCCAGTGTTGCGCGATGCCGCCACCAGCTCGCGCACTTCATCCAGGTGCACACCCACGGGTTTTTCCAGCAGCACCGGCACGCCTGCGGCCAGGCAATCCAGGGCCGTGCTGACGTGGAGGTTGTTGGGATTGGCGACGATCACCGCATCCGGGCGCACGTCCTTGAGCAAGGTCCGGTGATCACTGAAATGCGGCACCTGCCATTGCCCGGCAATGGCTTGCGCCTGGGGCCCGGGATCGGCCACAGCGCACAGTCGGGCCTCGGCCAGGGTCTTGAGGTGCTGGTAATGCTGCTGCCCCATATTGCCGACGCCGATCAGGGCAATGCGCAGTGGCGGATTCAATGGAAGATCCTCTTGTGATTGTTATAGGGACAATGAATTCCAAATATTTAGAACTCAGTTCCATTTTCATACAAGAGGGATAAAAAATACCGTCCGATTATCGAACGGCTTTGTGCCGAGCCGAAGCCTGTGTAGCCGCTGCCGCAGGCTGCGAACGGCTGTGCAACAGACGCGGCGATATCAAGGCCACCACACGCCCGACGGTAGATCGACAAGCAAGGCCCTGCGGGCCTTTGCGCAGCCTCGCAGGCTCGGCAGCGGCTACAGGTTGAACAGTTCGGAAGCCTGGCTGGCGGCCGACAGCTCTTCGGCAAATCGCAGTAGCAACGGCGCCAGTTCATGCAGCCGCGCCAACGGTAGGCGCGCGCTGGGACCGGCGATGCTGAGCACGCCCACCACCCGGCCATCGATGGGATGGCGCACCACCGCGGCAATCGCCGAGGTGCCGACCGCCGAGCTTTCTTCGACCCAGGCATAGCCCTGCTCGCGGGCCAGGCGCAGGCGCTCCAGCAACTCGATGTTCGAGCGCGGTGCATTGGGCCCCAGGTCCGCCGGGGGCTCCACACCCTGGCGCTCCACCAGCGACAACGCCTCGGCGTCACTCAGCGTGGCCAGCCAGGCATGCCCGGAAGCGGTGTAGAACAGCGGCGCCTCGCGGCCCATGTCCGGGTCGTAACGCAGCCCGGAACGGGCGCCCTGGGACTTGGCGATCCAGGTCTGGCGCTCGCCCTCGATCACTCCCAGGCGCACCAGCTCGCCGGACTCCTGGGCCAGACGATCGAGCACCGGCTGGACAATGTCGGCGCCGCTGACCGACAGGTAGCGAAAGCCCATGGCCACCAGCCGGGTGGACAGCTGGTAACGCAGGTTGTCCGGGTTCTGGCGCACGTAGCCCAGGCGAATCAACTCCGCCAGCAGGCGATGGGTTGCACTTTTGGGGATCTCCAGTTGTTCCGCCAGGGTCTGCAACGGCAGGCCGCGGGGATCACCGGTAAGACGTTCGAGAACGCTGAAGACGCGTTCGATTTGACTGCCAGCCATGGTCGGGTCCCGACAAAATTTGGCCGATTCTAGTGACAACGGGCCGGTTGGGGAACTGCAGGGCAGTGGTTCGATTACCGCCCAGAATCGACGAAAGCGGGCTTTTCACCCGACGCAACGCCTTGTGCGCAGGTTAGCCGAGTCAGTATATTTTTTGGAATCACTTTCCATAAATACAACAGCTACCACAGGCCTCCACACTCGATTCGCCGGGCATTTTCTGTGCGGCGGCGCTGTCCAAACCAGCGACGCCCTACAGCCCCCGCCGACCCGGCCGTGTTCTTTTATCCACAGGGAGATGCCCATGCCTCACTCCGTAGATTGCCCAGTCCTGACCCACAGTGGGCTGCACATGCCCAAGCTTGGCCTCGGCACTTGGCCGATGCTCGATGACCAGTGCACCCGCGCCGTGGAACAGGCCCTGGACCTGGGTTACCGACACATCGATACCGCCCAGGCCTACAACAACGAAGACGCCGTGGGCCAGGCCCTGATCAACACCACCGTGCCCCGGGAGCAGATCCACCTCACCACCAAGGTCTGGTGGGATCAACTGCGCCCCGACGCCATGCGCCATTCCCTGGAGCGCAGCCTCAAAGCCCTGCGCTGCGATTATGTGGATCTGTTTCATATCCACTGGCCCACCAGCGATTGGGAGCTGGAACGCAGCATCGAAACCCTGGTGTCGTTCAAGGAACAGGGATTGGTGAAGCACATTGGCGTGGCCAATTTCCCCCTGGCGCTGCTGCGCCGGGTCATTGAAGGGCTGGGCGCACCGCTGTCAGCAATCCAGGTGGAGTACCACGTGCTGCTGGGGCAAAGCGGCCTGCTGGACTATGCCCGCAGTCGCGACATGGTGCTGACCGCCTATACGCCGCTGGCACGCAACAAGGTGTCCGAGGTGCCCGAGATCCGGCAGATCGCCGCCAAGCACGGCGTGCTGCCGACCCAGGTGGCGCTCAAGTGGTTGCTGGATCAGGACAACGTCGCGGCCATTCCAAAAGCCAGTAGCCGGGCCAACCAATTGGCCAACCTGGAGTCCCTCAGGCTGCAGCTGGACGATGAAGACCGAGCACTGATCGCCGGCCTGCCCAAGGATCAGCGTCAGGTCAGCCCGGACTTCGCTCCGGTCTGGGATCATTTCGATCATTGACCCACTGCGGCCATGCCTGGCCCGCAATGGGCACCACGCATGGCCTCAGGCTTTTCAGAAGTCGAAGAACACCGTCTCGCCTTCACCTTGAATGCGAATGTCGAAGCGATAGGCGCGCTGGCCATTGACCTCGCAAGGATGGGCCAGCAGGGTTTCCCGACGTTGCGGCTGCTCGATCAGGTTCAACACCGGGCACTGGGCGTTAGCCTCCGGCTCGTCGGCAAAGTACAACCGGGTATGCAGGTGGATGTTGATCCCCCGGGCAAACAGCGACAGGTTGATGTGCGGCGCCATCGGCACGCCGGCGGCGTTGTTCACCACCCCGGGCTTGACGGTATGGAGGGTCCATTCCCCGGCATCGAAGGTGGTGGCGGTGCGGCCAAAGCAGTTGAAGGGCTTTTCCGTGTCGAACACCGGGTCGTAGACCCCGGCAGAATCGGCCTGCCAGAACTCCAGGAAGGAGTCGCGCACCAGGTGGCCGTTGCCGTCGTACACATGGCCGATCAGCAGAATCCGCTCGCCCGGCGCATCAGGCTTGGCCATCTGGTTCCAGATCTCCTCGGGACGGGTCGGATTTCCCGCCGCCGCCAGGGCCAGGCCGATGTGCACATAGGGGCCGGCCGTTTGCGAGGGGGTTTCAGGCAGCAGTTGAACAGGCATGGCAGGCTCCTCAGCAGTTTTCGAAGTGGGTCTTGCGCTGGCCGCGCAGCACGATGTCGAAGCGGTAGGCCAGGCAATCCATGGGGTTGGCGTTGCCCATGTCCAGGCGCGCGATCAGGCTCTGCACCGCGTCCGGGTTGGCGATGGACTTGACGATCGGGCACAGCGGGATCAACGGGTCGCCTTCGAAATACAGCTGGGTGATCAGCCGCGTGGCAATCGACGGGCCGCTGATGGAGAAGTGGATATGCGCCGGGCGCCAGTCGTTGGGACCGTTGCGCCAGGGGTAAGGCCCGGGCTTGATGGTGCGGAAGCTGTAGTAGCCGTCACGGTCGGTGAGGGCTCGGCCGACGCCGCCGAAGTTCGGATCAAGGGGCGCCAGGTAGCGGTCGTTCTTGTGCCGGTAACGGCCACCGGCGTTGGCCTGCCACATTTCCACCAGGGTGTGGGGGATCGGCTTGCCATATTGATCGCAGACCCGCCCGGAAACGATGATCCGCTCCCCGATCGGCAAGCCGCCGTGGTTGAAGTTGAGCAGCAAGTCGTTATCGAAACGCCCGGTGCGCAAGTGGGAGAAGTCCGGGCCGCTGGTTTCGCTGGCCGATTGCGGAATGCTCACCAGTGCCTGGCGCGGCGAGCGGGCGACGGAGGTCTTGTAGTCGGGGGTCAGGGCCTTGGGGTGCCAATTACGGTCGCGAATCACGAAGCGACTGCTGTCTGCATCAGACATGTCGATCTCCTGTTGTTTGATTTATGGAGCGCAGCCGGCGCAGTTTCAAACAAACCAGGAGCGGGGAAAATTGAAAAGCCGCCCGCCATCCATAACCAAAAGGTTATGGATAACTGCCCTCGTGATAGGCCCGCCCCACTTCCCTGAGCACATCCACCGCCCATTGCGCCGCCAGGGACAGCGGCAGGCTGGCATTGCTGGAGATACCCACCGAACCGCCGGGCTCGCGCAGGCCCAGATCCAGCTCCTGCAACTCGCCGTTGGCCAGGTCCAGACGCACCGCATCCAGCGGCGCTATCCACAGTGCATCGCTGGACAGGGTGTAGCGCCGGCTCAGGGCCACCGACAGGGTTTCCAGGCGTTGTTGCGACTGGGCGATACCGCACTGAATGAACAGGCTGTCGGCGTGCTTGCGAATGCTGGTGCCAGCCAGGGGCAGTACCAGCGGATAGGCGCTGAGCGCGTCGCGATCCAGGGGCCCGGTCGCCAGGGGATGCTCGGGGCGGGCCACCAGGGTCATGGATTCGCTGTACAGGTGCTCGAAGCTCAGGCCGTGGATCTCCGGACTCTCGGTCATGCGGCCGACCACCAGATCCAGGTCACCGACTCGCAGTTGCGAAAGCAGATGGGCGCTGGGGCCGGTCAGCACACTCACGGTCAACGCCGAATGCCGCTGGTGCAGGCGCCGCATCACCTCCGGCAGCAGCAGGCTTTCCACGGTGGACAACACGCCGATACGCACCAGCCCGGCAGCGTATTCGCCGCCGCGCAAACTGCTGACGCCTTCGCGCAGGGCCTGCACCGAAGGCCCGGCATAGCGCAGGAAGGCTCGCCCGGCTTCGGTCAGGCTGAGCCCGGCCTTGCTCCTGGCAAACAGCCGAGTGTCCAGCAACTCCTCCAGTTCCTTGAGGGCTTTCGACATTGCCGGCTGGCTCACCGACAGCACGTCGGCGGCCCGCGCCAGGCTGCCTTGACGGGCCATTTCAAGAAAACACACCAAGTGACGGAATTTGATGCGGGTATCGATGTTCAATAGGGAGCCCCGAATGCGCCAGGAGCGGAGAGATCCGCAATCGGGCCATGGTAGCGTGCGCAAAAATCCCTGACGACCGGACTGGCGCCGCTTCATGCCAGCAGCAACACTGACCAGCAGAAAAAAACGAGGACTCCCCCATGCTTTGGAAAAAAGGCCGGCGCAGCGACAACGTCGTGGATGCGCGAAATGACAGCGGTGGCGGCGGTGGTGGCGGCCTGCGTTTTGGCGGTGGCAAGGGGCTGAGCCTGACGGCGATCATCCTGATCGTCGGTATCGGCTGGGCCACCGGCCAGGACCCGCTACAGATCCTCGGTCAACTGGTGGGCCAGAGCAGCCAGACTTCGGCCCCGGCCACCACCCAGGCGCGCAAGAGCCCACCGGCCAATGACGAGCAGGCGGAGTTCGTCCGCGCCATCCTCGGCGACACCGAAGACACCTGGGGCCAGATCTTCCAGCAGGCCGGCCGCCAGTATCAGGCGCCCAAGCTGATTCTGTTCCGTGGCCGGGTCAACTCCGCCTGCGGCTCCGCCACCTCTGCCAGCGGCCCCTTCTATTGCCCTGCCGATCAGCAGGTGTACCTGGACATGGACTTCTTCCGCGAGATGGCCCAGCGCTTTTCCGCTGCCGGCGACTTCGCCCAGGCCTACGTGATTGCCCATGAAGTCGGGCACCACGTACAGACCCTGCTGGGGGTCTCGGCGAAAATGCAGGCCGCACGCCAGCAAGGCCGGCAAATGGAAGGTGACGGCGGTCTACTGGTGCGCCAGGAATTGCAGGCCGACTGTCTGGCTGGGGTCTGGGCCTACCATGGGCAGAAGCGCCTGAACTGGCTGGAGCCCGGGGATGTGGAAGAAGCCCTGAACGCTGCCAATGCCATCGGTGACGACCGACTGCAGCAACAGGGCCAGGGCCGGGTCGTACCGGATTCCTTCACCCACGGCACCTCGGCGCAACGGGTGCGCTGGTTCAAGACCGGCTTCAGCCAGGGCCAGGTTGGCCAGTGCGATACCTTCGCCGCCAAGAGCCTGTAGATGGGCCGACTGCTGGCGGCATTACTGTGCCTGGGCTGCCTGGGTGCCCAGGCCGCGGAACACACAGTCAAGGTCGTCAGCCCCGAACGCCTGCCCCTGGAGGGCGGGCAACTGGCCCTGGGCCTGAGCCAGGACTGGCGCCAGCCACTGCCCGGGGTGCAGCGCGCGCTGATCATGGTTCATGGTCGGCTGCGCAACGCCCAGACTTACCTGAAGAGCGGCGAAAGTGCTTCACGACAAGCAGGGCAAAGCGCCGCAACCCTGGTGATCGCCCCCCAGTTTCTCAACCAGAGTGACATCGCCCGCCATCAGCTACCGGACGCGCTGCTGCGCTGGAAAGGTAATGACTGGATGGCCGGCGAACCTGCTGCCGGCCCCGTGGCCATCAGCTCCTACGCGGTACTGGATGCCGTCCTCCAGCGTCTGCAGGACCGCCAGTTCTTTCCTGCACTCAAGGAAGTGGTGATTGCCGGCCACTCCGGCGGCGCCCAGGTGGTACAGCGCTATGCCCTGACCACAGGGCAACATGCCGAGCTGAAGCAGTCCGGAATCGAACTGCGCTACGTGATCGCCAATCCGTCGTCCTACGCCTACTTCGATGCAACGCGCCCGGTGGCTTTCGAGCCGGCCAGTTGCCCGGGGTTCAACGACTGGAAATATGGCCTGAACCGGCTCCCGGCCTATGCCAGCACCCCATCCCCGGCGCAGCTCGAACAAGGCTACGTGACACGCCACATCACCTACCTGCTGGGCCAGCAGGACATCGACCCCAACCACCCGGCCCTGGACAAGAGCTGCGCGGCCGAGACCCAGGGCGCCTACCGGCTGATTCGCGGGCACAACTACTTCGACTACCTGATGCGGCGTCACCCGCAAGGCTTGCCACAACGGCTGGTGGAAGTGCCAGGGGTCGGGCATGACGGCGACAAGATGTTCACCTCCCCCGCAGGGCAGGCGGCGCTGTTCAAGTAGAGAAAGGCGCTGTCTGAAATGACGCTTTCGCCGGCAAGGCGGTTCCTACAGGACGGGTAAGAACCGACTTACCAGCGAACAGGCCCTCAGGCCGACAGCAGTTCGCGCAACTGCGCGCAATCCCGGGCATGCCAGTCGGTCAGCTCCGGCCAGGGGTTGTCCGGCAGGTTCACCAGCACCGTGCGCGTCCCCGCTGCCCGTCCACAGTCCAGGTCGAAGCGGTAGTCACCGACCATGACCATGCGCTGCGGCGCCACATCCCAAGCCTCGGCCAGTTTCAGCAAACCACCGGGATGGGGTTTGGGCGGGGCCTCGTCGCGCCCCAGCACATCAGCTTCGGCGAAGCAGTCCGCCAGGCCGATGGCTTCCAGGGTCACGTGGGCCAGCTCCCGGGCATTGCGGGTGAGGATGCCCAGGCGATAACCGCGTCCGGCCAGTTCCCGCACCAGTTCCACCGCACCCGGCGCCGGGCGCGAACCCAGGGCCAGGTCGCGCTCGTGCTCCAGCAGCCAGGCGTGCTTGGCCGCAGACTCCTCTGCCGGCAAGGCCGCCAGGTGAGTGAGGATGTCGTCCTCCGGAGGAATCGACAGCGCCTGGCGGATCGCCGCGAAATCATGCACGGCGATGGTCAGGGTGCCGTCCATGTCGAACACCCAATGTTCTATGTCTGAAAGACTCATGCCCAATCCTTGCGATGACGGATCAACCCTTCCTGAGTCACCGAGGCTACCAGTTGACCGGCACGGTTGAACACGCTGCCCCGGGAGAAGCCCCGGGAGTTACCGGCCCAGGGGCTGTCCATGGCGTACAGCAGCCAGTCGTCGGCCCGCAGGTCGGCGTGAAACCACAGGGCGTGATCGAGGCTGGCGACCTGCATGTCCTTCTGCCACACCGACTTGCCATGAGGCAGCATCGAGGTGGTCAGCAGGCCGAAGTCCGACGCGTAGGCCAGCAGGTATTTGTGCAGCGCCGGGATGTCCGCCAGAGCACCGTCGGCGCGGAACCAGACGTACTTCACCGGATCCATCGGCTGCGGGTTGTAGGGGTCCTTCTCGGTCACCGGGCGCACTTCGATGGGCTTGGGGCACAGCAATTTCTCGCGCATGTGCTCGGGAATCAGGTGCGCACGCTGGGTGGTGATTTCCAGTTCCGACGGCAGGTTCTCCGGCCCGACCACCTGGGGCATGCTGTTCTGGTGCTCGAAGCCTTCTTCGTCGTACTGGAAGGAAGCACTGCAGGTGAAGATCGGGTTGCCCTTCTGGATCGCCGTCACCCGCCGGGTGCTGAAGCTGCCGCCGTCGCGCACCCGATCCACCTGGTAGACCACCGGCAAGGCGGCGTCGCCGGGACGCAGGAAGTAGCCGTGCATGGAATGCACGTGACGTGCTTCCTCTACCGTCTGACTGGCCGCGGACAACGACTGGCCGAGCACCTGGCCGCCAAACAGCTGGCGAAAACCCAGGTCCTGGCTGCGACCGCGAAACAGGTTTTCTTCAATGGCTTCCAGGGTCAACAGATCGACCAGATCATCCAGCACATGACTCATTCAGACTCTCCTCACACAGGGCAACACCGCGCAATCTCGGCTGCGGCGGTGATATCAATTGGGGCCAGGTATCTCGTCGGCACATTCTAAACGTGCGCGCCTGCTATCCATGCAAGGTTTCCAGCCATTGTTCGCGGGTAATGCGGTACAGCACATGCTCGCGCAACGGATGATCGGCGGCGAGTTTCGGGTGTTCGAAATCCTCCTGGGCCGCGTGATGCATGCCAATGGCCTGCATGACTTTCTGCGACGGCAGGTTATTGCGGGTGGTGAAGGCCACGACTTCGTCCAGGGCCAGTCGATCGAAAGCGCAACGCAAGGCAGTCCAGGCCGCTTCGCTGGCATACCCCAGGCCCCAGTGTTCCCGGGCCAGGCGCCAGCCGATCTCCACCGCAGGGGTAAAGGGCGCTTCGAAACCCACCTCCAGCAGCCCGGTAAAGCCGATAAAGGCGCCGTTATCCTTACGTTCAAGCGCCCAGAGGCCAAAGCCATGTTCGGCGAAATGCCCGCGTATGCGCCCGATCAGCGCGGCACTTTCCAGACGACTCAGGGGCGCGGGAAAGTAGCGCATGACCTGCGGATCGGCACACATCGCGGCAAATGCCGGCAAATCATCGTCACGCCACTGGCGCAGCAGCAGACGCGCGCTTTCGAGTTGCAGTATTGGCTCCATCAGGCCCCTCCGTTTCCGTGGGTGCAAGTCTACATCGCTGGTAGGATCCTTCACGGGTTCCTCTAAGAAAATGCCATGTCATTGCCACTGATCTATCACGACGACTACAGCCCCGAGTTCCCGGCGGAGCACCGCTTTCCCATGGACAAGTTCCGCCTGCTGCGCGACCACCTGGTGGACAGTGGCCTGACCCACGATGCCGATTTGCTGCGCCCCGAGCTGTGCCCGGCCGACATCCTCGCCCTGGCCCACGACCCTGGCTATATCGAACGCTACATGAGCGGCGAGTTGTCCCGGGAAGACCAGCGGCGCCTCGGCCTGCCCTGGAGCGAAGCCCTGGCCCGGCGCACGGTGCGCGCTGTCGGCGGTTCCCTGCTCACGGCCGAAAAGGCGCTGCAACATGGCCTGGCCTGCCACCTGGCCGGCGGCACTCACCACGCCCACTACGACTACCCGGCGGGGTTCTGCATCTTCAACGACCTGGCCGTGATCAGCCATTACCTGCTGCAAAGCGGCCGCGTGGGACGGGTGCTGATCTTCGACTGCGACGTGCATCAGGGCGATGGCACTGCTCGGATCCTGCAACATACCCCCGACGCGGTGACCGTCTCGTTGCACTGTGAAAAGAACTTCCCCGCACGCAAGGCCCAGAGCGACTGGGATATCCCGCTGCCCATGGGCATGGGCGACGCCGACTACCTCAAGGTGGTGGACGACGCTCTCAACTACCTGCTGCCCCTGTATCAGCCGGATCTGGTGCTCTACGACGCCGGGGTCGACGTGCACCAGGACGATGCCCTGGGCTACCTCAAGCTCACCGATGCCGGCCTGGCCGAGCGTGACGAGCGAGTCATGCGCCACTGCCTGGGCCGCGACATCCCGGTGGTCGGCGTGATCGGCGGCGGCTACAGCAAGGATCGCCAGGCCCTGGCCCGACGCCACGGCATCCTCCACCACAGCGCACAACGAGTCTGGGAGTCGTCAGGCTGCTACTGAGCCCTTGCGGCCTTACCCACATGCACTGTGGAGCCGCTTGTGGATAACCTGGGAGAAAGCCTCTACAGCCCTTGCTCTACGGGGCTTCAAGGCAATCGCCTGTTTTTTGATCAATGTCACCAGACGGTCATGTTGTTGTGGATCGCTTACCCCCAATACCTGTGGAGCTGCCTGTGGATAACCTGAGTGAAAGGCGCTAGATCCCTTGCTCTGCAAGGCTTGCAGAGCGGTGTCTGTTTTTTGATCAGGGTAGCGACACACCTCCCTGGCGTTTTTCGACGCCCACACTCGTTGCCAGATAACGGTTTGCTCGATAAGCCAGGTGGGGCCGTAAACCTTTTCTGCCCCGCGAAGCTGTGCGTCGCGTCCTTGAGCCAGTCACTCAACCACGCATCGGTAAAGCTCGATGGAGCTGCCGAAGCATGATGCAGTCGCACGATTGTGTGCGTCATGGCACCGCCACGCTGTTCACGGCCTGAACTAACTACAGGGGCATTTGATTAGGAATATTGAATATCAACATCGGCATCAACAGTGGCTGGAAGTTGCTCAAGAAGATCAATCGAGAAATACCCAAGCATCTACAACTGCATTTGATGACCGACAACTACACCCCCCACAAGCATCCCAATATGAAAGCGTTGCTGGAAAAACATAAACACTTCCAAGTGCATTTCCCCCCGACGTTCAGCTCTTGGATGAACATGGTCGAGCGCTTTTTCCGGGACATCACCGCGTATTTGTCTGAGGGGACCACGTTTGCGAGTGATCAAAAGCAAGATCCTGCGATCTGACAAGCGCACTGGACATCGGGCTTGACGCGAGAAAATTTTATTATGTTGTCAGAATGAAAGCGTTAAAAACCTATTGGCAGTGCTGTATCATTTTTTCAAAATCCACCATCAGATCCAGATAATACTGCGGCCGGACTGTCAGCACTCACTTGAAACAGGCTCATAACTATGCGGTTCTTAATAACTGGCGGTGCAGGGTATATTGGTTCACACACATTGCTGGAATTGCTTCAAGCAGGCCACGAGGCGGTGGTTCTGGATAACCTGTGCAATAGTTCCATGCTCTCGCTACAGCGCGTGCAACAAATTACCGGTCGCACCCCTGTATTTGTTCAAGGTGATGTTTGCGACCGCGCCATCCTTGAGCGTATTTTTACCCAGCACGAGATTGATGTGGTATTGCACTTCGCTGGCCTGAAAGCCGTCGGTGAGAGCGTAAAGCAACCCTTGTCCTACTATCAGAACAACGTGAGTGGCAGCATCACCTTGTGCCAGGCCATGGCCACCGCAGGCGTCTACCGCCTGGTGTTCAGTTCCTCCGCCACAGTGTACGGCGACCCGGTGCAGATACCGATTGTCGAGAGCTGCCCGCTGGGAACACCTACCAACCCCTATGGCACCTCCAAGTTAATGGTAGAAAAGATGCTGCAGGATATGGCAGCAGCCGATCCACGCTGGTCAGTTGCCCTGCTGCGCTACTTCAATCCGGTGGGCGCACACCAGAGTGGACTTCTGGGCGAGGACCCCAACGGCCTGCCGGAAAATCTACTGCCCTACATAAGCCGTGTCGCAGTGGGAAAACTCGAAAGACTTTCCATCTATGGCAACGACTATCCGACCCCCGATGGCACCGGTGTTCGGGACTACATTCATGTAGTTGATCTTGCCAAAGGGCACGTAGCAGCCGTGAACTACATTTCCCAGCACACCGGTATAAATGCCTGGAACCTCGGGACTGGGGTGGGTTACTCAGTACTGGAGATGATCCAAGCCTTCGAGGACGCCTCTGGCTGCAGCATTCCCCACACTTTCTCCCCACGTCGCCAAGGCGACATTGCGCAATGCTGGTCAGACCCGTCCAAGGCACTTCAGGATCTGGGCTGGAAGGCGGAGCTCGGGTTGAAGGAGATGATGGAGGATACGTGGCGTTGGCAGTCGAATAACCCAGATGGGTACCGGTCGTCTTAAATGAAGACTGCACTGGCCGGCGCGACTGTTTCATGCGTTTACGGGGTTCGTGCAGATTTAATCAAGGACTTGGTTACTGCCGGCCATGACGTTGTACCAATGGCCGGCAACTCATCCAGCAGGTGCTGTTCCCGAGCATTGCTTACAATAACCACCCCTCCCATTTTCTAGGCTTTTTGATGTCCCCCTCCCCTACTTCCCACGTCGCGATCATCGGCGGCGGTCCCGCCGGTCTGATGGCTGCCGAGGTACTGAGCCAGGCCGGCGTTCGGGTCGATCTGTACGACGGCATGCCATCGGTGGGCCGCAAGTTCCTCCTGGCCGGGGTCGGTGGCATGAACATCACCCACTCCGAAGCCTACCCGGCCTTCCTCTCGCGCTATGCCGAGCGAGCCCCGCACATCGCCCCGCTGCTGCGCGAGTTCGGCGCCGAGGCCTTGTGCCAATGGATTCACGGCCTGGGTATCGACACCTTCGTCGGCAGCTCGGGACGGGTGTTCCCCACCGACATGAAAGCCGCGCCGCTGCTGCGCGCCTGGCTCAAGCGCCTGCGCGACGCCGGGGTGGTTATCCACACCCGGCACCGCTGGCTGGGCTGGAATGCCGACGGCAGCCTGCGCATCCAGTACCCCGAAGGCGAGCGCGCGGTAGAGGCCGATGCAACCCTGCTGGCACTGGGCGGTGGCAGTTGGTCGCGCCTGGGTTCCGATGGAGCGTGGCTGCCCCTGCTGCAACAGCGCGGAGTGCAGGTAGCCCCCTTGCAACCAAGCAATTGCGGGTTCGAGGTCAGTGCCTGGAGCGAGTTGCTGCGCAGCAAATTCGCCGGGGCGCCGCTGAAGAACGTGGCCATCGGCCTCAATGACGACATCCCCCGGCTGGGGGAATGCGTGATCACTGCCAGCGGCATCGAAGGCAGTCTGATCTATGCCCTGTCGGCGCCGATCCGCGACAGCATCCACCAGCACGGGCAAGCCACCGTTCATATCGACCTGCTGCCGGGCAAGCCTCGGGACAAGGTCCAGGCCGCCCTGGCCAAGCCGCGTGGCTCGCGCTCCATGGCCAAGCATCTGCAGAGTCAGTTGGGGATCGAGGGGGTGAAAGCGGGGTTGCTGCGGGAGCTGACGGGCGCCGACACCTTCAACGATCCGACGCGCCTGGCGGCGGCGATCAAGGCTCTGCCCTTGACGCTGGTGAAGACCCGCCCATTGGACGAGGCCATTAGCAGCGCCGGCGGCGTCGCCTTCGAAGCGCTGGATGAACGACTGATGCTGGAGCAACTACCCGGGGTGTTCTGCGCCGGGGAAATGCTCGACTGGGAAGCCCCCACCGGCGGCTATCTGCTGACCGCCTGCTTTGCCAGCGGCCGTCGGGCCGGGCTGGGAATGCTGGAGTGGCTGCAACACCGGCCATAAATAGCTTCGCCGGCCAGCCGGCTCCTACGGGGGATTGTAGGAGCCGACTGGCCGGCGAAGAGGTCAGCACAATTCAGATCAAGGCTTGCGCTTGCGTGGCCCGGTGTTGAACGCCGGGACCTTGCGTACCGGTTTCACCGCCGGCGCTTCGGCCACTTCACCACTGTCCACCCACTTGCCCAGGTTGCGCTTGCCGCCACCGCCGGAAGTTTTCGGTTTCTTGGGCTTCTTCGGTTTTTTCACCACCTGGCCACTGGCGTCGGTTTCCGGCACCCGGTGCTCGGGCTCGAAGTCCTGCTCTTCATGGCGCTTCAAAGTCTGGCGAGTGAGCATCTCGATCGCCGACAGCAGGTTGACTTCGTCGGCACACACCAGGGAGATCGCCTCACCGGTGGAGCCGGCACGGCCGGTACGACCGATGCGATGGATGTAGTCCTCAGCGACGATCGGCAGGTCGAAGTTGACCACCAGCGGCAGGTCTTCGATGTCCAGGCCACGGGCCGCCACGTCGGTGGCCACCAGGATCTGGATCTCGCTGGCCTTGAACCGGTCCAGGGCGCGCTGGCGCGTGGCCTGGGGCTTGTCGCCATGGATGCCGTCGGCGTTCACGCCCTGGCCCTGAAGCTTTTCCACCAGCGCATCCACGCCGTTGCGGGTCTTGGCGAACACCAGCACCTGCTTCCAGCGGTTCTTGCGCAGCAGGTGGCTGAACAGTTCCGGCTTGCGCTTCTTGTCCACCGGCACCACCCATTGCTTGACCGTGTTGGCGGCCACGTTGCGCGGGCTGACCTCGATGCTCAGCGGGTCGTTGAGCATCTGCCCGGCCAGTTGGCGGATGGCGTCGGAGAACGTGGCGGAGAACAGCAGGGTCTGGCGCTTCTTCGGCAGCGCGGCATAGATGCTCTTGAGCTCCTCGGAGAAGCCCAGATCCAGCATGCGGTCGGCCTCATCCAGCACCAGGGTCTGCAACTGGCTGAACTTCACCGCGTTCTGGCGGAACAGGTCCAGCAGACGCCCCGGGGTCGCCACCAGCAGATCGATACCTTTGCGCAGCTTCATCATCTGCGGGTTGATGCTGACCCCACCGTACACCGCGTAGGTGCGCAGCGGCAGGTGCTCGGCGTACTGACGCACGCTTTCGTGGACCTGTTCGGCCAGCTCGCGGGTCGGCACCAGGATCAGCGCGCGCACCGAGTTGCTGTCGACCTTCGGCCCTTCCATGGTCAGCAACTGCAGCAGCGGCAAGGCAAAACCGGCAGTCTTGCCGGTGCCGGTCTGGGCCGCCGCCATCAGGTCACGACCGCCCAGCACCGCCGGAATGGCTTGCGCCTGCACCGGGGTCGGGGTCTGGTAGCCGAGGGTTTCGAGGGCGCGCAGCAGAGGTTCGATCAGGCCAAGAGTGGCGAATGTCATGGGGGGTACCGTAGGAAAAAGTCAGCACTGAAGAGGCAATGGGCGGCAGTTTACCGCACTTTTAAGCGCTTGCTTTCCCTACCGCCGCTTGGCATCCCCGCGCATCCGCTGCTTCGTACGTGACCGAAAAGGCCTGGCGGACATGTACAAGCAACAGGTCGATTCATAAGATTCACCGCGCCGGCAAACCTCCCGAATCCATCTCATCAGCGCCCGTCATTCAGCGATTCCCAAAACCGGTTTCGCGCTGCGCTGTGCTTGTCCTGGAGTGGTTATGCCCCACCGCCAACTGCCTTACCTTTCCCTGGCCGACGCCATCCGCGCCGCTAGCCTGGGTGCCGTCCTGCTCATGCCCTTGGCCAACCCGGCCCTGGCCGACGAGACATCACCCGCCACACCTGCCGTTGCCAGCACCGCTGTGATCAGCGGCCCGTTCATCGACATCCAGGCCTTGAACCCCGATCCCAGGCTGCGCAACGCGCCTGCCGCCAGTACCGAGCGCCTGACCCAGGCCACCGGACTGAGCATCGGCGCCCTGCGCCTGGATCAGGATGATCGCTTCAAGGACATCAAGGTCCTGGTGGGCCGGGCCCAGGGCCCCGCTCGCCTGGCATTCGGTGAAAGCAACGTCGTCGTCACCGCCCGCAGCGATGGCAGCTTCATCGCCCTGCTGCCCAATGCCACCATTCGCGGCGACGCCAATGGTCAGCAGACGCTGATCCCCGCCGAAACCAGGCACTCCCATGAGCCCGGCAACATCGACTATGTGCAGTCCGAGCAAGCCCAGGAGCCCAACCTGCTGCAGACCCGCAACGGCCAGCGCAGCTTTCAGGTCGACCGCAACGCCCAAGGCGAAACCGTCATCGACCTGCTGGCCGGCTTCTCCCAGGCCGCCGCCGACTACATCGGCGACCATGAAGCCTACGCCCTGGCCCAGGTCGCCTCGGTCAACCATGCCTTGCGCCAGTCACAGATCGAAGGGGTACGCCTGCGCCTGGTGGGCACCCAGGTCATTGCCGAGGATCACCCGATCACCTCCGGCCCCGACGGAACCATGCGCAAGGTCAGCACCCTGTTCGCCGAAGGCATGCGGCAATACAGCCCCGATCTGGTGACCGGGTTCTTTGTCGGCACCCCGGGGGTCGACACCATGCTCGGCTGGGGCAATATCAATGGCCGTTACTCGATCAACAACATCAAGTCGCCCACCACCTTTCGCCACGAGGTGGGGCACAACATCGGTGGCGATCATTGCTCGGACGGCAGCAGCGACCGTTTCGGCTACCACAACGGCCGGGTGGGCACGATCCTGTGTGGCAACCACGTGGGCTACTACTCCAACCCTGATGTCAGGGACAACCTGGGCGTGCCCCTGGGCCAACTGGGCACCGCCAACATGGCTCGCCTGTGGCGTGAAGGCGCCCAGCGCATGTCCGCCTACAGCCCGGCGGTGATCCCCATGGACCACGAACAGGTCACACCGCTGCTGAGCAAGTCCATCGACCTGAAACAGAACGTCATCCACTACGAGGCCCTGGATATTCCCGAGGGCACCGAGCGCCTGGCGTTGTCGATCAACCACGGCCCGCGCCATGAACGCGCGGGCAAGGTGCAACTGCTGCTCAAGCACGGCGCCCGCCCCACCGCCAGCGACTATGACTACCGCTCCCTGGAAAACCATGGCGTCGCCCTGGGGGTGAGCCATCCCAAGCCCGGACGCTGGTACGTCGGGGTACGAGCCGAGAAGAACAAGAGCGCCAGCGACCAGTTGCTTGAAGGCCATGTCTTCGCCAAGACCCAGGAAACCAGCCAGGCTCGCTACCTGCGTTTTGTCGCCACGTCGTCGATCAACGGCAGCAAAGTCGCCAGCATCGCCGAACTGCTGCTGGCCGACGCCAAGGGCAAGCCGCTGCCGAGAAACGGCTGGCGCGTCCACTCGGTCAACGGCAAGACCTCCGGCATCGACAACAGCCTGTGGTTCGTCGATGGCAAACCGAACTCGTACTGGAGTTCGGGCAGTGCCAGCTATCCCCACGAGATCATCATCGACCTCGGAGCAGAGCGGGGCTTCTCTTCCTTGAATTACCTGCCGCGGCAAAACAACGATGCCGCCGGCAACATCAAGGGCTACGAAGTGTATGGCGGTGACAGCCCGACCAGCGCCTGGGCGCTGCTGGCCAAAGGCGAGTTCAGTGCCGACAACGAGGTCAAATCCGTTGCCCTCAAACCAGTCGAGGCCAGCCTGCCACCTGTCGCCGTGATCAGCGGTCGCAGCCAGGCCAACGCCGGTGAACGGGTGCTGCTGGATGCCTCGGGCTCCAGCGACCCGCAAGGCAAAGCCTTGAGCTTTGCCTGGCAAGTCACGCCGGCACTGGACTTCAGCTATGACGGCGCAAGCGTCAGCTTCAACGCCCCGCAGCTCAAGCAAGACACCCGCTACCGCTTCACCCTGAGCGTGGACAACGGCCAGAAAACCGCGACCGCCGAGCACAGCGTCACGGTCCTCGCCCCCCCACCGCAAACGGCGCCTGGCTGCACAGCTGCCTGGACGCGCAGCACGGCCTACCTGGGCGGTCAGAAAGTCAGCCACAACGGGCGCTTCTTCCTCGCTCGCTGGTGGACCCAAGGCCAGGAGCCGGGCAATCCGGCGTTCACCGGGCCGGACTTCAGCGGCAAGGTCTGGAACGACCTCGGCCCCTGTCACTGACAGCCGCCGGGGGCTTCACGCCCCCGGCAACCAGCCCCCTTCCCCCAGCGCAGGCGACGGCCCCTGTGGCCGCTGCCTGCGTGACCTCGCCAGCCTCTCTGTGACACCGCACCCATGCTGTTGTTTAGCGGCCTGGACGCTCCGTCCCACCCGCTCCGGCGATCCTGCCCGGCACCTAGGACCGGTACGAAAAGCCCCCTGTTCGATGTACGCCCGGAGCGCCCCTGCCTATGATGCCCTCCGCCGGCAAAACTCCTTATCCACCTCATCAGCGCGGACGCTTTAGCGGTCCTGTTCGCCAGGTTTCGCACCGCGCTGAGACTATCCAGGAATAGTTATGTCGAGCTTCAGATTGACCGCCTTGTCCCGCGCTACCCGCCTTTGGGGCGCCAGCCTGGGCGCTGCCCTGCTCTTGCCGCTTGGCGGCATGGCGCAGGCCGATGTCGTCCAGCACAGCCCCGATGCCGCTCTCGGCGCGACGGTGATCCAGGGTCACTTCATCAACCTGCAGTTGCCCGGCGCCAGGGCGATGCCATTCGGCGCCGCCGAAACCGGCACCGAACAGCTGCAACAGGTCACCGGGATGCGCATCCGCAGCCTGATCGCGCAACAGGACGATACCTTCAAGGACCTGCGGGTCATGACCGGCCAGTTGGAGGGACGCGCCCGTACCCTCAGCGCCCCCGGAGAGATGACCCTCGCCGCGCGCCCCGACGGCAGCTTCATCGCCCTGTTGCCGGACGCCAATGCCATCATTCGCGGCGACGCCAACGGCCAGCAGTCGATGATCCACTTCGACGCTGGAGCCGCCTTTGACCCGTCGAGCGTCGACTACATCGCCGATGACGGCAGCGAAACCCCAGCCCTGAAGGAGTCGCAGAGCGGCCTGCGCAGTTTCCAGGTCAACCGCAACGTCCAGGGCGAAACCGTGATCGACCTGCTGGCCGGGTTCTCCCAGGCCGCCGCCGACTATATCGGTGACCACGAAGCCTACGCCCTGGTCCAGGTGGCCTCGGTCAACCGCGCCTTGCAACAGTCCAAGGTCCAGGGCGTGCGCCTGCGCCTGGTGGGCACTCAGGTGGTGACGCAGGATGCGCCCATCACCAGAACCAGCCTGAGCCAGGTGCGCAACGTCTTCGCCGAAGGCATGCGTCGCTACAGCCCCGACGTGGTGGCCAGTTTCGTCATGGGCACCCCCGGCCAGGACACCGCCGTGGGGTGGGGGAACATGCCTGGGCGCTACACTATCAACTCCATCAAGTCGGCCACCGTCTTCCGTCATGAACTGGGCCACAACATCGGCGGCAACCACTGTTCCGATGGCAAGAGCTACCGCTTCGGCTACAACAACGGCCGGGTCGGCACCATCCTCTGCGGCAACCATGTGGGCTATTTCTCCAACCCGGACGTCAAGGACAGCCGGGGCGTGCCGCTGGGTAACGCGGACACCGCCAACATGGCCCGGGTCTGGCGGGAAAACGCGGCGCGGATGTCGGCCTATAGCCCTTCCGTGGTCCCGCTCGAGCAGGAACAAGGTACCTCGATCCTCAGCCAGAAAGTCAGCCTGGCCAGCGGCCAGACGCGCTACTTCCCGGTGGATGTCCCCGAAGGCACCCGGCGCCTGGTATTCACCGTGGTGGACGGCGAACTCACCGAGAAGGCCGGCCAGATCCAGTTGCTGCTCAAGCGCGGCGCCCAGCCCAGCGGCTCAAGCTACGACTACCGCTCGGCACGCAACCATAACGTGTCCCTGGGGGTGAACGACCCGCAGCCGGGGCGCTGGTACCTGGCGATCAACACCGACAACCGGGCAACTCAGGATCAGGTGCTTGAAGGCCATGCCTACGGTCTGACCCAGGACACGACCCAGGGCCGCTACCTGAAATTCGTCGCCACCTCCGCGGTGGACGGCAAGGACAACGCCAGCGTCGCCGAACTGCTGCTGGTGGATGCCAAGGGCAAGGCCCTGCCCCGCGATAGCTGGAAGGTCATGTCCACCAGCAGCGCAGTGCCTGGCGCAGCGGTCGGCAACCACGCCATCGACGGCAACCCCAACTCCTACTGGAGCACGGCGGCGGGTGCACGCTACCCCCATGAAATACTGATCGACCTTGGGGCCGACAGCCGCTTCTCGCAACTGCACTACCTGCCGCGCCAGGACGCCGGCCTGAGCGGCAACATCAAGGGTTATCAGGTCTATGGCAGCAACAGTGCAAACGGCGCCTGGACCCTGCTGGCCGACGGCGAATTCAGCGCCGACAACGACATCAAGGCCGCGTCCCTCAAGCCGGTGAATGCCGGTCAACCTCCGGTGGCGGTGATCAGCGGCAAGACTGAAGCCAATGCCGGGGACAAGATCGTCCTCGATGCCTCGGCCTCCAGCGATCCCCAGGGCAATGCCCTGAACTTCGCCTGGGAAGCCTCGCCGCGCCTGGACTTCGACTTCGACGGCGCGCGCATCAGCTTCACCGCGCCGGAACTGCAGAGCGACACCCGCTACCGTTTCACCCTGACCCTGAGCAACGGCAAGCAGAGCAGCACCCGGACCCACGAGGTGCTGATCAAGGGCAAGGCCGCCGATGCCAGCTGCAAACCAGAATGGACGCTCAGAGGCACTTACGTCGGCAATGATGTGGTGCAGTGGAAAGGTCGTCAGTACCAGGCTCGCTGGTGGACCTCCGGCACCGAGCCGGGCCTGGCCAGCACCACCGGCCCGGACGGCGCCGGCAAGGTCTGGCGTGACCTGGGCCCGTGCCAGAGCGAGGGCGAGAAACCGGTCGAGCCACCGGTGGAAGAGGTCAAACCGCCGGTAGCGGTCATCGGCGGCGCGAGCGAGGCCAAGTCCGGAGAAACCGTGTACCTCGACGCCACGGGGTCCAGCGACCCGGCAGGCCTGAAGCTCAGCTACAGCTGGAGCATCAGCCCCAACGTCGCCTTTGACGCCGCAGGCCACCTGATGAAGTTCGTCGCCCCGAAGGCCGAGCAGGATGTCACCTACAACGTCAGCCTGACGGTGAACAACGGCAAGCACAGCGCCACCCGCACCCATCAGGTCAAGGTCCTGGCCGAGAAGCCGGCACCGGTCAAGCCGCCGCTGGCGAGCATCGCCGGGGCCAGTCAGGCCAAGGGCGGTGAAACAGTGACCCTGGACGCCGCCGGTTCCAGCGACCCGGCCGGTCTGGCGCTGAGCTACCAATGGACAGTGACGCCCAGCGTCGCCTTCCAGGTCTCGGGGTCGAAACTGACCTTTGTCGCGCCCAAGAGCGACAAGGACATCAGCTACCGCTTCACCCTGAACCTGGGCAACGGCAGCCATACGGTCAGCCGTGACCATAGTGTGACCGTGCTGGCCGACATCGTGGAAACGCCGGCCGGTTGCCTGGGCGCCTGGAGCCGTCAAGGCACCTACCTGGCCAATGACAAGGTCAGCCACAACGGCCGCTACTACATCGCCCGCTGGTGGACCAAAGGCAACGAGCCGTCTGCTGCCACCGTCGGCGGTGAAGGCAGTGGCAAGGTCTGGCGCGACGCCGGCGCCTGTAACTGATGCCAGAGGCGTGACCGCTTGCTCCGCAATCCGGTCACCCTTTCCCGGCCACTTCAGGTAAAAGGGTGGACGGCGACTGCCATCAGTCGTCGTCAACCCTCTGCCGCTGAACGCCGTCGATTCCTCCAAAGCGCGCCCCCACTGGCAGAACACCGATGCTTTGCCAATGGAGATCTGAATGCGCAAATTTGCCCTGTCCGCATGGATGCTAGCGGGCCTTTGCCTGCACCTGCCCCTGGTGCATGCCGCCGAACTCATCGGCTTTCGTGAAGTGACGCTGGCGGACGCCAGTCAGCAGCGCCCCCTGCATGTCGCCCTCTGGTACCCCACCACGACCACCGCCCCCCTCCGACCATCGGCTGAAAACCCGATTTTCCAGGGTGTAGCGACCATCAAGGATGCCGCCCCTAGCGGTTCTGCCCATCCGCTGGTGGTGCTGTCCCATGGCTATCGCGGCAACTGGCGCAATCTCAGCTGGCTGGTATCGAGCCTGGTGGACCAAGGCTATATAGTCGCGGCCCCCGACCATCCGGGCACCACCACATTCGACCAACGCCCTGCAGAAGCGGCGAAGCTCTGGGAACGCCCGCGCGACCTGAGCCGGGTCATCGACAAGCTCACCCTCGATAACACCCTGGCCGGCCCGGTCGACCCGCAACGCATCGCCGCCATCGGTCACTCCCTGGGCGGC
This sequence comes from Pseudomonas sp. B21-059, assembly GCF_026016285.1. Classification (NCBI taxonomy): domain Bacteria; kingdom Pseudomonadati; phylum Pseudomonadota; class Gammaproteobacteria; order Pseudomonadales; family Pseudomonadaceae; genus Pseudomonas; species Pseudomonas sp. B21-059. Next base: position 5,901,797 of record NZ_CP087201.1, read on the forward strand.
TGGACGGTCACCGCGCTGGCCGGCGCCCGCTACAGCCCGCAACGTTACCTGGAGGAGTGCCGGCTGCATCCCAATCCACGCCTTTGCCAAATAGCACCGGAACTGGGAATCACCGCGCACAATCAAGGCCCGCTGAGCGCCGATCTGCGGGACCCGCGAGTCAAGGCCGTCGTTGCGCTGGACCTGGGGTTCGCCCGCGGCTTTACCCCCGAGAGTTTGTCGACGCTGCACACACCGGTCCTGGTCCTGGGGGCCGGAGTGAACATCGCGGACATGCCCGTGGAAGAAGAGTCGGGCTATCTGAACGCCCATCTGGCGTCCCCGCCTTCGCGCTATGAGGTCCTGGCCAATGCCAGCCACTTCAGTTTCATGCAAGTCTGCAAGCCAGGCGCCGTGGCCCTGCTCAAGGAAGAGGCGCCTGGGGACGAGATTATCTGCCGCGATGGCGATGCCGGTGATCGCCAGGATATCCACCGGCAGGTGGCAAAGCTGATCGGCGACTTTCTGGATCAGAAGCTTGCCGGCCAACCACCGGCAGGCTGATCAGACAACCTCTTGCTGAGGAGCGGCTTTCGGCTTACGCCACTGGGGCAGGCCGATCAGCACCACCGCGCTGATGATCACCAGCATGGCCAGGCCCTCCTCGATGCCGATGGTTTCACCGACAAAGACGATCCCCAGCAGCACCGCCACCGCCGGATTGACGTAGGCATAGCTGGTGGCCGCGGCCGGCCGTACGTGCTTGAGCAGGTACATGTAGGCGTTGAAGGCGATGATCGACCCGAAGCCGGCCAGATAGGCCAGGGCCAACCAGCCTTCCAGGGGCGGCATGGCGTCCAGATGCTCGCCGCTCAAGACGCTGCCGATCATCAGCACCACGCCACCGACGAGCATTTCCGCAGCGCTGGCCATGGCCCCCTGGGGCAGCGGCAGGTGCCTGCTCCACACTGAACCGAAGGCCCAGGCCGCCGCCGCGAACAGCAACAAGGCCGCACCCAGCGGACTCGATTGCAGGTTGGAACCCAGGTTGAGCATGCCGATACCGATCATCCCGAGGATGATCCCGGCCCACTCCAGACGCGTGTTGCGTGCCCCCCAGAAATAGCCGCAGAGCAAGGTGAACAAAGGCACCGTGGCCACCGCCAGGGCCGCCACTCCAGAGGTCACCCCGGAGTGTTCGGCCAGCGTCACCGCACCGTTACCGCAACTGAGCAGCAACACGCCGATGATCCCCGCGGCCTTCCATTGCGCCCAGGTCGGCGCCGGAACCCCGCGCCAGCGCAGGAAGGCGTACATCAAGCTGCCGGCGATGATGAAACGCACACCGCCGAGCATCAGCGGCGGCCAGTACTCGACGCCGATGCGGATCACCAGATAGGTCGACCCCCAGATCACGTACAGGGCAAAAAAGGCGGCGATCAACGGCAAGGGAAAACGGCTTTGGCCAGGCATGGGGGGCAGCTCGGAGCAGGCAGGGGGAGAACTATTCTAGAAAGGCGACCCGGGGAACTTAAGTTACAAAACCTGTTTATAACGGCAGTACACTTTCCAAAGCATGGAGTTCAGGGCTATATGCCGTGCTTTCGAAAGTCGTACCTATTAGAGGCCTTCCATGGACAAATACGATCGCTTGCTCCTGGCCAGCCTGCTGGAAAACGGCCGGGCGAGTTATGCCGAGCTGGCGCGCAAGGTCAACCTCTCGGCGCCGGCAGTGGCCGAGCGCGTGGCCAAGCTGGAGGCCAGCGGCGTGATCACCGGTTATCAGGCCAAGGTCGACATGGCCAAGGTGGGGTTGCCGATCCAGTGCGTGATCGAACTGCGCCTGGCCCAGCATGGCAACCAGAAGAACTATGACGAACTGATCAAGATCCCCCAGCTCACCGAGTGTCATCGGGTGACGGGAGATCCTTGCGTGATCATGCAGGCTGCCGTGGGCTCGATGCCGGAGCTGGAGGAACTGATCAACCGCGTGGCCCAGTTCGGTTTCAGCAAGACTTCCATCGTGCTTTCCAGCGCCATCGAACGGCGTGTCCCCCTGGGGCAACTGGAAAACAACGGCAAGTGAGCCGCAGCTCTGCCTCAGAAACCGCGCTGGCGCCTGAGGTGCTCGGGGATCTTGGCAGCCGGGACCTTCTGCAACTTGCAGAGGAAGTCGTGGGACAGTTCACGCAAGCCATGCTTGTGGCGTAGCTCGCCGGCCAGGTGCGCCACCAGGTTGGCGGCCATTTCCGCGTCGGCCATGGCCCGGTGCGCCTGACCGGTGTGGGGCAAGCCGGCGAATGAGGTCAGGGTGCCCAGCTTGTGGTTCGGCGCCGCCGGCATCAGGCGCCGGGCCAGCAGCAGGGAACAGGCGAAATTCTGCAAGCGGGTGCGCTTGATCCGCCCCAGCTCGAAATCCCAGAACTTCTGGTCGAAGGCCGCGTTGTGGGCCAGCAACGGCGTGGTGCCGACAAACTCGTTGACCTCGTTCATCACCTGCTCCGCCGGCGGGGCGCTGCGCAGCATGGCGTTGCTGATGCCGGTCAGTTGTTCGATAAAGCCCGGCACCCGCACGCCGGCATTCATCAGGCTCTGGTAACGCTCGACGATGCGCCCCTGCTCAAGAATCACCACGGCGATTTCCGTGGCCCGGCAACTGCTGCTCGGGGAGATCCCGGTGGTTTCAAAGTCGATGACGGCAATACGTTCCAAACCTGTGCAGCTCCGTATAAAAAATGATCAGCTTTTCAGCAGCAAGGCGCCTTCGATCGGCACATAGCGGGTGGCGGCGCGAATCAGCGAATTGGCAGTCAGACCCGGCACGCCATAAGCCACCGCGCTGACCCCATGCTTGTGGATGATGCGCTCGAGCAGCAGGTCGAAGTCGCCGTCGCCGGAGGCCAGCACCACTTCGTCGACCTGGGCGGCAGCGTCCATGATGTCGATGGTGATGCCCACGTCCCAGTCACCCTTGGCCGAGCCATCGCTGCGCTGAATATAGGGTTTGAGTTTTACCGTGAAGCCCAGGTTGCGCAGGATCTGCTGAAACTGCTGCTGCTTGCTGTCACCGCGATCGATGGCATAGGCATAGGCTTCGACGATCTGCCCCTCCTTACTGATATCCGCCCACAGCGCCGCGTAGTTGAAGTGACAACCATAGGCCTGGCGGACGGTGTAATAGAGGTTCTGGACGTCGGCGAACACCGCGATTTTCTTCACCGCTAATCCTCATGGCGCAGCAGCGCAGGGGCTGGAACGGGGCTCAAGACCCGAAAAGTCGCCCAGTATGCCAGTCACAAGGAATGTTCCGCGAATAATCGGTCCGGGGCAGGTGCCTGCCCCGGACCGACGGAGCCTCAGACGAAGGAATCGTCGTCGGAGAAGAACGAACTGTCGTCGTTTCCGTAATCGGCGTTGCTGAAGCCGCCCTGGTCGCTGTTGCCCCAGGAGTCGTTGTTGGCCAGCCGCTGATCGTCATTGCCCCAGCCACTGTTGTCGCTGGCCGGTGCCGGTTCTTCCTTGATGACTTCGACAACTTCCTGAGGCTGCTGGTTGCTGTGGAACAGGCTGCTGATGCCCTGGGCCAGCATCACCCCGCCGGCCACGCCGGCAGCGGTTTTCAAAGCCCCGCCGAGGAAGCTGCTACCGGCCGCCGGTGCCGGTTGCGGCGCATAGTTCTGCTGCGGGGCGCCGAAATTCTGCTGCGCAGGCGCGCCGAAGGAAGAACGGGACGGCTCACGCCAGCCACCGCCGGAGGATGGCGCCACACTCGGGGCCTGCACGGGAGCCGGTTGCGGCTCGCGGGAACCGCCGAAGATGCTCGACAGAAAGCCGCCACTCGCCGCCGGAGCTGGAGCCGCAGCGGCGGCCTGGGAGCGAGCCTGTTGCAGTTCGGCCTGCAACTGCTGCACTTGCTGGCTCAATTGTTTGTTCTGCTCATTGAGGCTTTTCAGGGCAGCCTCCTGCACCAGGATCGCCTGGGTCATGAAATACCCGGCCGCAGGCTGGCGGATCAGGTGTTCCTTGATCCGCGCTTCGGCCTGGGCGTCACGTGGAGCTGAGTCCGTCTCGGCTTGTTGCAACCGTGAAAACAGTCCATCGATCAGGGTTTGCTCTTCGCTGTTCATGGCGACCTCTTTAGATTGCCGGTAAAAATCTGGTCCGTGCCCCCACAGGGCTGCGGTACGCACCAGTTATGGGGTTGGGGCGACGACTTTCAATGGTCTTTACTCAAGGTTTACGTTTGCTCCCGAAGGGCCTGCTTCGGTTAAAGTGTTCAACCGCTTGGTCAACTGCGATCCCCATCAATGACTCCGTTAGATGTTCTGCGCGACTCTTTCTATTTTTTCCAACGCAACTTCGGCCGCATCGCCCAACTGTGCCTGCCCCTGGTGATTCTCGAAGCGCTGCTGCAACAAGGCGTCAGCAGCGCCCTGGGCGAGAATGCCTTTCCCGGCTCCAGCGTGGTGGTGGGACTCTTGCTCTATCCGCTGTACACCGGCGCGCTGATCCTGTTTCTCGACGCCCGCACCCGGGGGGAATCGCCCCGCAACCGTGACCTTTGGGCCATGGCCCTGAGCCTGTGGCCGCGCTTCGCCGTGCTGACAGCGGTCAGCACGCTGCTGATTCTGCTCGGGCTGTCGCTGTATTTGCTGCCGGGGCTGTGGCTGATGGTGGTGCTGGCCTTCGCCGAGTACCTGCTGGTGCTCAAGGGCCTGGCGCCCCTGGCGGCCATCAAGGAAAGCCTGCGCCTGAGCCGCGGGCACTTCCTGCGCATCCTGTTGTGCATCCTGGCGGTCATGGCCCCGTTGTGGCTGCTCAAGGGGGCGAGCGAAGCCGCCTATCCCGATCCGCACAACCCGATCCTGTCACTGGCCATCGACAGCGCTTACAGCTTCCTGCAGCTGTTCACCAGCGTGGTGCTGTTCCGCCTGTTCATGCTCATCAACGAGCCAGCGGACAACCGCTGATTCACCTTGCGGCCGCTCTACCCCTTGGGTGACGGCCGCGCACTCGGTTATGCTCCGGCCCATCCTGCAACGCCATAAGCCGAGCCGATGACCCGTCTACTGCGCATCACCCTGTTGAGCCTGCTCCTGATCGGCCTGGTACTGACCGGCCTGATCTACAGCCTGACCTGGCGCCCTCTGCCCAAGGAAACCCTGACGGTCAGTTGCAGCGCCCAGGCCACGCCGCTGGTGCCGGGCCAGGCACTCAAGGTGATGACCTGGAACCTGCAGTACCTGGCGGGCAAGCGCTACGTGTTCTGGAACGACCAGGCTCGGGGCGAGGACGAACGTCCGACCCTGGAAGACATGGCTTTCAGCCTCGACGAAGTGGCCCGGGTCATTCGTGACGAACAGCCGGACCTGGTGCTGCTGCAGGAAGTGGACAACGGCGCCAAGGCCAGCGCCTACCAGGATCAACTCAAACTCCTGCAGGAGCGGCTCGCCGACCTCTACCCCTGCAGCACCCAGGCTTACGACTGGCAGGCGGACTTCGTGCCTTCGCCGCACATTTTCGGCAGCGTCGGCCGACAACTGGCGACCCTCAGCCGCTACCGCATTGATCACGCCGAACGCTTGCAACTGCCGGTTGCCCCGCACTCGCTCATCAGCCGGCAGTTCCAGCCCAAGGACGCCCTGCTGCTGAGCTACCTGCCCCTGAGCGATGGCGGCCAACTGGTGGTGCTGAACACCCATCTGGAGCGTGCGCAGCGCGCCGACGACACTCAGCACAAGCAGGTGACGGCCATTGCCAAGGTTCTGGACAAACTGGAGAGCCGCGGCACCCCCTGGCTGATTGGCGGCGATTTCAACCTGCTGCCCCTGAGCCAGTACCAACGCCTGAGCGAAGAACAGCGCGCGCCCTACAACGCTGACAGCCCGCTGCACCTGCTGTGGGACAAGTACCCGATGATCCCCAGCAACACTCAGGCCAGTGGCGTCGACCGTGCTCGTTGGCTGACCCACTACCCCAACGACCCGAGCCTCGACGGCCCGGATCGCACGGTGGACTACCTGTTCTACAGCCCACGACTGAAGCGGGTTGAATCCCGAGTACGCCAGGACGACACCCAGCGCATCTCCGACCACCTGCCGGTGCTTGCCCGGTTCCTGTTGCCGGCGTTGTAACCCCGCTCTACTTGCGGGGTTTGATCCGCGCCGTAGCCTCGGCAATCAGTGGATCGTCCGGCCAGTAATGCTTGGGATAACGGCCCTTGAGATCCTTCTTCACCTCGGCGTAAGTGCTGCGCCAGAAGTTCGCCAGATCCTGGGTGACCTGCACCGGACGCCGCGCCGGCGACAGCAAGTGCAACTTGACCACTTGGCGGCCACCGGCAATCCGCGGCGTGTCCGACAGCCCAAACAGCTCCTGCAGGCGCACCGCCAGAATCGGCGGCTGCTCGCTGTAGTCCAGTCGGATCGAGGAGCCCGAGGGCACTGTCAGATGATGCGGAGCCAGCTCGTCCAGGCGCTGGGGCAGCGGCCAGGGCAACAGGTTGTGGACGATGCCGGCCAGCTCCAGGTTGGCAAAGTGACTCAGTCGCGACACCTTGCCCAGGTAGGGCTGTAGCCACTGCTCCAGCCCTGCGAGCAAGGCGCCATCACTGACATCCGGCCATTGGCTCTCGCCCTTGTCCGCCAGATCCAGCTGCCGCAGCAAGGTCACCCGAGCCTGCCACTGGCGCAGCTCCGGGGTCCAGGGCAGCAGCTCCAGGCCCTTGCGCCGCACCAGATTGACCAGGGCCTGGCTACGGGCTGACTCGTCCAGGCCGGTGAGCGGTTCACGGCTGAGTACCAGCTCACCAACCTTGCGTTGACGCTCGGCCCGCAGCACGCCTTCACGCTCGTCCCAATCCAGCTGGTCGACGTTGCGCACCTGCTCTGCCAGCACGGTATCGAACAGGGTCGGATCAAAATCCGCGGCCAGGTAGATGCGCTCCTCACGCTGGCCCTGGCGGCTGCCCAGGTCGGCGATCACCAGCCAGGGCTGCTTCATCAGGTTGTCGGTTTCGCTGAACAGCGCCGCGCGGCCGTTGGCCAGTCGATACTCGGCACCACCGGGACGGCGCTGCTGGGCCACGCGATCGGGATAGGCCAGGGCCAGCAAGGCACCAAGCCAGCGCGGATGCTCGGGATCGGCGACGGCTGCCTCGGGCTGCCCTCGCAGGTAGCCACGGTACTGCCGCGCCAGTTGCCGCGCACGCTGGACACCACCCTGGGCACCACGGGCCGCGCGCTCCTCCCCGGAAAGCAGCACCAGGCGACTGTGCAGGTCGGCGCCGGCACCGCGCAAAATGTCCCGTTCCCCCAGCAGGGCCGCGACGTCGCAGGCCATCTGCGCCAGCCCCAGGGACTGGCCGCGCAACAGCAAGTGGGCAATGCGCGGATGGGCCGGCAACTCGGCCATGGCCTGACCGTGGCGGGTCAATGTGCCGTCATCGTTGAGCGCTCCCAGGCGCTGCAACAGGTCTTGAGCCTGTGCATAAGCGGCGCTGGGAGGCGGGTCCAGCCAGGCCAGCTGATTCGGGGTCACGCCCCAGCGCGCCAGTTGCAGGGCCAGACCGGCCAGGTCGGCCTGAAGGATCTCCGCGCCGGCATAGGCCGCCAGTTGTTCCTGCTGATCCGCCGACCACAAGCGATAGCACACGCCAGGCTCCAGGCGCCCGGCCCGGCCGGCGCGCTGGGTGGCGCTGGCCCGGGAGATGCGCTGGGTGTCGAGGCGGGTCATGCCGCTGCCGGGATCGAAGCGCGGCACTCGGGCCAGCCCGGCGTCCACCACTACCCGCACGCCGTTGATGGTCAGGCTGGTTTCGGCGATGTTGGTGGCCAATACCACTTTGCGCCGCCCCGCCGGGGCCGGATCGATGACCGCGCGCTGGGCGGCCAGGTCCAGCTCGCCATGCAGTGGACAGAGCAGAATCTCACTGCGTTGTCCCAAGGACTCGGCCAACTGCTGATGCACTCGACGAATCTCGGCCTGGCCTGGGAGAAACACCAGCAGGCTGCCGCTTTCATCGTTGATGGCTTCAAGCACGGTCTGCACCACCCGCGGTTCGATGAACTCGCCGGGCTGGAACGGCCGCCCCCAGCGCTGGGTCACCGGGAACATGCGCCCCTCACTGCGCAGGATCGGCGCATCGCCCAGCAGCGTGGAAAGACGTTCGCCCTCCAGGGTCGCCGACATCAACAGAATCTTCAGGGGCTGCTCGTCACGAAACAGCTCCCGGCCATTGAGGCTCAAGGCCAGGGCCAGGTCGGCATCCAGGCTGCGCTCGTGAAACTCATCGAAGATCAGCAGGCCAACCCCTTCCAGGGCCGGGTCGTCCTGCAGGCGTCGGGTGAGGATGCCTTCGGTGACCACTTCGATACGGGTCCGCGGGCCGACCTTGCTCTCCAGGCGGATGCGGTAGCCCACGGTTTCACCGACTTTCTCCCCCAGTTCGCTGGCCAGGCGCTCCGCCGCAGCCCGGGCCGCCAGGCGCCGGGGTTCGAGCATGAGGATGGTCTGTCCGGCCAGCCAGTCCTGATCCAGAAGCGCCAGGGGCACACGGGTGGTCTTGCCGGCACCGGGCGGGGCTTCGAGCACCGCTTCATGGCGCGCCGCCAGGGCCTCGCGCAATGCAGGCAAAACTTCATCAATTGGCAAAGAATTCATGCTGGCTCCAAAACAGAGGCGCGAGTATAACGGCGAACTGCCTGGGGTTAATCATGGTCTGAGTGCTGATCGACAAGACTCAATGCCCCGCTCCATTTCGCTTTGTCTGCATATTTACCAGGAGATATCCATGCGTATTCCCCACCGTGTCATTGGCGGCGTTCTGGTGACCACCCTGCTGACCCAACTCACAGCCTGTGGCTCGATCTTCTTTCCCGACCGCCGCGGCCAGATCGACGGCAAGATCGATCCAGTGGTGGTGGTGCTCGATGCCGTGGGCCTGCTGTTCTATGTCATTCCGGGGCTGATCGCCTTTGGCGTCGACTTCGCCACCGGGGCGATCTACCTGGAGCCGGGCAAGACCGCGCAAATCGCTCCGGAAAAACTCCAGCAGGCCATTGGCGCCGACGGTAAAGTCGACAACCGCAAACTGCAGGCCATTCTGGAAAGCGAACTGGGGGGCAGCTTCCCTCTGGATGACCCGCGCCTGATCCAGCACAAGGGCAGCGTGCAGCAATTGGCCTTGTACGGTCTGCAGCCTGCAGCCTGACCCCACCTTCAAGGAACCCACCGCCGATGATTGGCAACCCGGAACACGCTCGCCTCCTGCGCCTGGCCACCCGCGCCTCGGTTACGGTGGCAGGCATCCTGATTGTGACCAAGGCCATCGCCTGGTGGCTCAGTGGCTCGGTGAGCATGCTGGCGGGGCTGACCGACTCGGTGCTCGACGGCTTCACCTCGCTGCTCAATCTGTTGGCGGTGCATTACGCCCTGCGCCCGGCCGATGATGATCACCGCTACGGCCACGGCAAGGCGGAGTCCCTGGCGGGCATGGCCCAGGCGCTGTTCATCGCCGGTAGTGCAGTGCTGATTGCCTTTCAGGCGTTCGAACGCCTGCAGCACCCGGAACCGGTAGGCGCGCCCTGGCTGAGCATCGGGGTGATCGGGCTGTCGTTGGTGCTGACCATGGCGCTATTGATCCTGCAACATCGGGTGATCCGCGAAACCGGCTCCAACGCGGTACGGGCCGACTCCCTGCACTACCGCTCCGACCTGCTGCTCAATGGCAGCATCCTCCTGGCCCTGGTACTAGCGGCCTTCGGCTGGCATCAGGTGGATGCCTGGTTCGGCCTGGGGATCGCCGTCTACATTCTCTGGAGCGCGATCCAGATCGCCCGGGAAAGTTTCTCGGTGCTGATGGACGAGGAACTGCCCGCCGATGTCAGCCAACACATGCTGGAACTGGCCTGCAGTGTGCCCGGCGTGCTGGGCGCCCATGACTTGCGCACGCGGATTTCCGGCAGCCACTGGTTCGTCCAACTGCATCTGGAACTGCCCGGCGACCTGAGCCTGTCGGTGGCCCACGCCATCAGCGATCAGGCCGCCGACGCGATCCACCAGGCCTATCCACGGGCCGAGGTGCTGGTACACGCCGATCCGCAGGAAGTGGTCGAGGCCGCCAGGGCTCAGTAAGTGACCTGGTAACCCCGCGAGCTCAGGCAGTTGCCCTGGGCCTGACGGTAGGCCTGCACCACTTGCGGGGCCGGCTGATAGGTTGCGCTGGCCGGATCGAAGCCACTCTGCTGCACCGCCCAGCGATAGCAGTCGTAGCGATCCTGATCGATCTGCTGTGGCGACTGGCCGTTGACCGGGTACGCCAGCACGTCATAGCCATTGCCACTGGGCTGAGTGGGCGGCGCCGCTACCGGCGGCTCTACCACGACATACTGCTGGGTGTTGGCTTCATAGGTGTAGTAGGCCCCGGCAGCGAGGAAGAACAGTGCGCTGCCGATCCAGACTTCCCGGGCATAGTCGGGCAGGTAGGCCACTCGAATCCCATAAGGCGGGCGCACCACTACATAACGCGGACCTTGTGGGCGATACCAGTAGCCCCCCGAGAAAAAGTAATCCTGACCACGGTACGGCACCCGGTAATTGCGCTCGGGGAAACGGTCAATCACGTAGCCGGGGCGATATTGCGGGCCTGGCCCCCAGCCGTTGCCATGCCCGTCGGGACGGCCCGGCCAGCGATAGTCGTTGGGGCGACCATGGTCGGGACGCGAGCCTGGACCACCGGCCTGCCAATGCTGGTTGTAATCGTTGCGCCGGGGAATGTCCTGGTAATAGCCGCGCTGGGGCTCCTGGGTCTGGCGCACGGTATCGGGCCGGCTCTGGATGGGCAGCCCTGGCGCCGGCTGCGGCTGCTGAGGAGCCGGTCGCCCCTGCTGATTGGGATCATGCTGGGGACGGTTCTGCCACTGCCCACCCGGATTCTGGCCGTTGTGTTCGAACTGCCGGCTGTTATCGCCACGAATGATCTCATTCTGCGGACGCGGCTGCTGCGGGGCAGGTTGTGCACGTTCAGGCAAGTTCGCCGAGCGGCCCTGATGGCCCTCTCCACGCCCTTCGGGGGCATGCTCACGCGGCCCGCCCGAAGGCGCTCCCTGCTGGGGTGGGCGTCTATCGTCCCGCTCATCGGCGAGCACTTGCGCGCTGACGCTCACGCACAACACACCAACACCTGCCAAACGCCAGATGCGCGACTTCATGCTATTCCTCACTGCGGATTGGGGCCTGTACCTAAGACTGAAAAAGCCCGGGGCGGTTCTGCAGCAGATTATCAGTCACGAGACTTATTTCGCAGGCAATAAAAAAGGGCGGCCCGTCGGCCACCCTTTGAGATTTTGTCCGTGCTCGACGCTTGTGGCGCCGGCTCACCTCACTCCGTCTTCTGGACAGGGTGTAGCCCGGGGGCCGGATCAACCCTGTGGGGTTGGCGGCCGCGGCAGGCCTGATTCGGCGGGCCGCAGTGGACTCTATGTCCGGGCAGTGATTCTGGTGATAAGAATAGGCTTGGGTCGGCGACAGCGGATTGCGAAGATTGCTTGCAAAAACACCTCTTGCGCAATTTTTAACTCAAGATAGATAATTCAACGCAATACTTATGACAAAGGCCTGATTGATGAGCAAACTCGACCGCTATGACCTGAGTATTTTGGCGGAATTGCAACGCGATGCCCGCATCTCCAACCAGGAACTGGCCGAGCGCATCGGTCTGTCGCCCTCGCCCTGCTCGCGCCGGGTCAAGCAACTGGAAGACGACGGTTATATTTCCCGCCAGGTCGCCCTGCTGGACCGCAAGATGCTCGGCCTGAGCCTGACCGCCTACGTATTGATCGGCATGGACCGGCACACGCCGGAACGCTTCGAGAACTTCGAAGCGGCCATCCGCAGCCTGCCCCAGGTACTGGAATGCAGCCTGGTGACCGGTGTGGACGCCGACTACCAGCTCAAGGTGGTGGTGCCGGACATGGATCACTATCAGAAGTTGCTGCTCGGCCACCTGACTCGCATCGACGGCGTGACCAGTGTGCGCTCCAGTTTCGTGCTCAATCAGGTACTCAACAGCACCGAACTGCCCCTGACCCACCTGCGCAGCTGAATAGCGGCTGTGGCGACGTAACGCAGGCAGATCAATGCTCGGCAAGTGCCCCTTGGCGTATACTCGCCCGGCATTTTTTGACCTGCCTGCAATGGAGATGATCGATGGACCCAGCAGTATTCGAAGAGTGGATGATGACCGGTCTGGTCAGCATCCTGATCATATTCATGGGTTTCATCGTCTGGGACCTGGCCAAGAAGTCCAAGGCCGGACGCTTCGGCTCCTTTATCCTGTTCTTCGTGCTGGGCCTGGGCGTGGCCGCCTTCATCATCAAGAGCGTGGTGATCGGCCTGATCGAATCCGGCGCTCTATAAGCGCGCCGGAACTTCCTTCCACTGGCCCTGATCCAGGCCATCCAGGGTCCAGTCGCCAATCCTGACCCGCACCAGCCGCAAGGTCGGCAGGCCGACGGCGGCGGTCATGCGCCGCACCTGGCGATTGCGCCCTTCACGAATCACCAACTCCAGCCAATGGGTGGGCACGCTCTTGCGAAAGCGCACTGGCGGATTGCGCGGCCACAGCTCTGGCTCTTCCAGCCGTCGCGCCTCGGCCGGCAAGGTCATGCCGTCGTTCAACTCCACGCCGTCACGCAAGCGCTGTAACTGCTCAGCGCTGGGTTCGCCTTCGACCTGTACCCAATAGGTCTTGGCCAACTTGTGCTTGGGATCGGCGATCCGCGCCTGCAACTGCCCGTCATTGGTCAACAGCAGCAACCCTTCGCTGTCGCGGTCCAGGCGCCCGGCCGGGTAGACCCCGGGAATGGCGATGAAATCCTTGAGCGTCGCCCGTCCCTCGCCATCGCTGAACTGGGTCAGCACGTCGAAAGGCTTGTTGAACAGGATCAGCTTCGGCTCGGCCGGTGGCGCCTTGGCCACGCGCTTGGAGGGAGAAACGGAAAACGGCTTCGCGCCAGGGCGACGGGAAGCAGGACGGGACGGACGGGACATGGGATCAGGAACATTCAGCGATCAGGACCGACAATGCTAGTGGCCTGATCGCCAAATGACCATGGATTAAACGCTTAGCGGAAAGGCGGCTCGTCGAAGCTGCGCAGTTTGCGCGAGTGCAGGGAGTTGAGCTCACTGCGCATCAGGTCCACGGCTTCGATACCGATCTTCAAATGCTGGCTGACCGCCCGCTCGTAGAAGGCATTGGCCGCCCCCGGCAACTTGATCTCACTGTGCAGGGGTTTGTCCGAGACACACAGCAAGGTGCCGTAAGGCACCCGCAGGCGATAGCCCTGGGCCGCGATAGTGCCGCTTTCCATGTCCACCGCCACGGCCCGGGACAGGTTGATGAACGGACGTTCCTCGGCCCAGCGCAGCTCCCAGTTGCGGTCGTCGTAAGTCAGGACGGTGCCGGTGCGCAGGCGCTTCTTCAGTTGCTCGCCCTTCTCCCCGGTGACATTGGCCGCCGCTTGCTGCAACGCCAGCTGGACCTCGGCCAGGGCCGGAATCGGAATGTTCGGCGGCACCACGCGATCAAGAATGCCGTCACGCCGCATGTAGGCGTGAGCCAGGACGTAATCGCCGATGGTCTGGGACTGCCGCAGTCCACCGCAGTGGCCAATCATCAACCAGCAATGAGGGCGCAGCACCGCCAAGTGGTCGGTGATGTTCTTGGCATTGGAGGGGCCGACGCCGATATTCACCAGGGTCACACCGTGGCCATCGCTGGCCTGCAGGTGATAGGCCGGCATCTGGTAGCGATGCCAGACAACACCGGCGGCGATTGCCGAAGCCTCGCCGTGATCCATGCTTTTTTCAATGATCACGTTGCCCGGCAGGACCATGCGCACAAAACGCGGATCACTGCGCAGTTGCTCCAGACCATGGACGATGAACTGGTCGACGTAACGGTGATAGTTGGTCAGCAGGATCCACGGCTGCACATGACGCCAGTCGCTGCCGGTGTAATGCACCAGGCGCCGCAAAGAGAAATCGACCCGCGCCGCATCAAACAGCGCCAAAGGCAGCGGGTGAGTGTTTTCCCAGTCGTAGAGACCGTCGGCGATACCGTCGGTGGCAGCCGACAGGTCGGTGCTAGGAAATACCCGGGCCAGGGCCGCCGCGGTTACGCCGGAACCGGCCAGTTCGTCGCCCTGTTCCACCACATAGGGATAAGGAATGTTCTGCTCGCTGACACCCACTTCCACCGTGACGGTGAAGTCATGCATCAAAGGCACCAGTTGCTCGAGCAGGTAATTACGGAAGGCCGCGGGATGAGTGACGGTGACGCTGTAGGTGCCCGGCAGTTGCACCTTGGCATAAGCCCGGGTGGTCTGCGGAACTTCGCCATGGCAGAGGTAGGTCAGGCGCAATTCGGGATAGCGAAACAGCGCTCTTTGCTCAGCATCCGGCTCGACCCGGTCCTTGAGGTAACGCTTGAGCGCCTGGCTCAGCGCCGTAGTGGCCCGCTCATGCAAAGCAGCAAGCCGATCCACGGCTTGCTCGGCGGTTTGAACGACAATAAAAGCTTCGGTCACGGTAAGCATCCTGTGTTCTGATCTTGCAGGCGTTCATCTTGCCTGCAACACCGCCCCACGGGAACAGCGGAGTTATAGGAGCCGGCGTGTCGGCGCTGGCCATGGCGACAACGCCTCTTCGCCGACAAGCCGGCTGCTACGAAAGGTCAGAAGCCTTGAGGCGTGGAGCGGGCAACAATGGCGGCTACGTCCAGCCCGCGGGGCAAGGTACCGTAGACCCGACCGCTCTGCCCTCCAAGACGACTGGCGATAAAGGCATCGCTGACCACCTCGTTACCGGCCTCAAGCAGGAGCTTGGCCTGCAGGCTCAAGGCAATGTCCTCGGTCAGTTGGCGGGCGCGGTACTGGATGTCGCCGGTGTCCCTGAAGCTGTCCTTGAGCGCCGCAATATGCGCCGCCAGACGCTGCTCGCCATGCCCGTCCCCCAGCTCGGCAAACAATACATCGAGTACCCCGGGCTCTTTCGACAAGGCCCGCAGCACGTCCAGGCATTGCACGTTGCCTGAGCCTTCCCAGGTGGAGTTCACCGGCGCCTCGCGGTACAGCCGCGGCAGGATGCTGTCTTCGACATATCCGGCGCCTCCCATGCATTCGGCGGCCTCGTTGATCATGGCCGGGGCGCGCTTGCAGATCCAATACTTGCCCACTGCCGTCACTAGCCGAGAGAACTTCGCTTCCTGGGCATCGTCCTGATGATCCAGGGCTCGTCCCATGCGCATGCTCAAGGCCAGGGCCGCTTCGCTTTCCAAGGCCAGGTCAGCCAGCACGTTCTGCATCAGCGGTTGCTCACTGAGCACCCGCCCGCCGACGCGGCGATGGGCACAATGATGGCTGGCCTGGGTCAAGGCCTGGCGCATCAGCGAGCTGGAGCCGACCATGCAGTCAAAGCGAGTCATGGCGACCATTTCGATAATGGTGGGTACGCCGCGCCCCTCGTCACCGATCATCCAGGCCAGAGCGCCACGGAACTCCACTTCGCTGGAAGCATTGGAGAGGTTGCCCAGCTTGTTCTTCAAGCGCTGGATATAGAACTGGTTGCGGCTGTCATCCGGACGATGACGGGGCAGGAGGAAACAAGTCAGGCCCTTGTCGGTCTGGGCCAGGGTCAGGAAGGCATCGCACATCGGCGCCGAGCAGAACCACTTGTGCCCCACCAATTCATAAGCCTGCCCCGGTCCCGGGGCTCCCACCGGATAGGCTCGGGTGGTATTGGCACGAACATCGGTCCCGCCCTGCTTCTCGGTCATGGCCATGCCAATCGTCAGCCCGGTCTTGTGCTGCATGCCAACATTACGCGGGTCGTATTGAGTGGCGAGGATCTTCGGCAGCCACTGCTCGGCGATGTCCGGCTGCAGTTTCAGCGCCGGCACGCAGGCAAACGTCATGGTCAACGGGCAACCGCTGCCCGCCTCGGCCTGACTGTGCAGATAGGTCATGGCGGCGCGGGCTACATGAGCCCCCGCTTGTGGGTCGGTCCAGGGCAGTGAGGTCAGCCCGCCCTCGATGGCCGCCTGCATCAACTGGTGATACGCCGGATGAAACTCCACCAGGTCGATCCGGTGACCAAAGCGGTCGTGACTGGAAAAAACCGGTTTGTTCTGATTGGCCAGGAACCCCGCCTCCATCAGCGGACCACCCGCCAGGGCGCCATAGGCATCGACCCGGGATTCGGCCCAGCCGGCATCGAAGCGCCGCATCCACTGCTGCAACGGCAGGTCGATCCGATAGAGGTTGGCGCCGTCCAGGGCGGGCGGCTGGTTGGTGACTTCGTGAGTTTCAGCGAACTGGTGGAGGTTCATTGCGGGACTCCTTCAGGGTGTGCCAAGACCCCAGTTAAGCACCCGCTCTACCCCGAACAAAGTGGCATATCAGCCTAAATATCGGCACTTTCGCCTTGCTCAACACAAAGTACCCGCTTCAACAGCACCGCTTGCAGTGCCTCGAATTTCACCGGTTTGCCCAGGCAGTCGGCCCCTGCTGTCGCTGCACAACCTTCAGTACCAGGAGCGCAGGCCAGCAAGATGGGCAGGTGGGCGTATCCGGGCATTGCCTGGGCCTGAAGACGAAATGCCCCCAGTTGCGCTGCAGTGATCTGGCCATCGATCAGCACCGCGCTGACAAGTTCACGCCCCAGCAGTTGCAGCGCATCGGTGGGACTGCCGACGGTACGAACTCGGTACCCCAGCTTGAGCAACATGCCCCGCACCACCAGTTGATCGACGTCGTTATCGTCCATCAGCAGCACGGTACAGTCCTGGGGCGCACGCCGATGAAGGGCTGTCGGCGCCCGAGGAGTGGGTTCCTGGACATCGAACTCCACCAGCAAGCGGAAACAACTGCCCTGTCCAGGCGTGGACTCATGGGTCAACTGCCCGCCCAGCAAGTCCACCAATTGCCGGCAGATCGCCAGGCCGATGCCCAATCCGCCGTATTCACGCGTCATGGAACCGTCGAGCTGGAAGAAACGCTGGTACAGCGTCGCCTCGTCCAGATTGACAAAACCTATCCCGCTGTCGATCACCTCAAAGCTCAGGCTCACCCGCTCGGCCGAAACAGACCGGGTGACCACCCGCAACACCACGCCGCCGGAATGGGTGAACTTGACGGCATTCTCCAGCAGGCACTCCAGGCAATGGCTTAGCTTGCAGCGATCTCCCTGCAAGCGGTCGGGCAGCCCGGCACTGAGGTCGACCTGAAAGGACAGGGACTTGGCCGCCGCGCTGGCGCCGAACTGGGTTTGCAGTGCACTGAGCATCGAACGCAGGCTGAACGGCTGGCGCTGGGCGCTGAGCTTGCCGGCTTGCAGTTCGGTCAACGTGAGGATGCCGTTGACCATGCGCATCATGTCCCGTGCCGAGCCGGCGGCGGTCTGCTGGTACTGCTCCATCTCCGGGTCCAGTTCCAGGGTCTGCATCAGCTCAAGCGAGCCGATGACACCGTTCATCGGCGTACGCAACTCGTGGGTCAGGGTAGCCAGGAACTCATCCTTGAGACGGTTACTGTGAGCCAGTTGCTGGTTCAGCACTTCAAGCTTCTGCCCGGCCTCAAGCAGCGTCTGGGCTTGTTGCTCACGCATCGAGTTGATCCGGTCGGCCAGGGCCAGGGATAGCAGCGCTACCTCGATCGCCGAGCCGATCTGGCTGGCGTACATGGTCAGGAATACGTTCGGCAGGTAACCCAGCACCATCAAGGTGTTGATCACCCCACCGAACAGAAAGGCCGACCAGGCAATGATGAAATAACGCGCCACCCGCAATCCGCGACACCAGGCGACGATCCCCGCCACATAAATCACCACGGTAAACAGCAGCGCCAAGGTGGTTGCCAGGCGCAAGGCCAGGGCGTAGCTGGTCATCAGTGACAAGGCCATGACCACTGCGCCGAACGCCATCAGCGCCAGCAGCACCCGGTCAACCCAGGGACTGTGCCGGGAGGTCTGCAGGAAACTGCGGGCGAACTGACTGCCGAACAGCCCCGCGGCGCCGATGAAGAATGGCGTCGCCGCATTGGCCCACCACGGACTGTTGGGCCAGAAGTACTCCACTGCGGCACCATTGACCGACAGTTGATAAAGACCGAACGAAGCGATGTAGACGATGTAGTAGAGGTAGCTGGTGTCACGCACGCTGAGATAGATGAACAGGTTGTACACCAGCATGCCCAGCAACACCCCGTAGATCAGCCCCAGCACGTAGAGCCGCACTGGCTGCGCCTCGAGGTAGGCCGTGTTGGACCAGAGGCTCAGCGGCGCCTGGATCGAACCTTCACTGGCCAGGCGCAAATAGACAGTCTTGTGCTCATGGGGGGAGAAATTCAGGTTGAACAGGTAATTGTTCTGGCGAATCTGTCGGCTGTCGAATGGCAAGGCATCGCCGGTGCGCTCCGCCAGACGAAAGCCACCGGCTTCATCGGGGACGTACAGATCCAGGTGGTCCAGGGGCGGATAGGCCAGTTCCAGCAACCAGTTGCGCTGCGCCGTGGGATTGCCGGGGCGGTATTGAAGGTCGATCTTCAGCCAGAAGGCCGAACGTGAGTAACCGGCATTGAGGGTATCTTTATCGTGGGGTTTGAAGTGCTCAGCCAAGGGCCCCGAACTGACATCGGCAATTGTTGCTTCGCTACCCGCGTCTTCGAATACTTGCATCACTCGGCCCAAAGGCAAGCGTTGAGTGAACTCGTCGAACTCGACGGCGCCAGCCAGCATCGGCAAGCTCAACAGCAACATCAGCAAATAGCGCATTAAAGCCCCAGCGTGGCTTGTCCGGTGGTGTCAGGAAGTCCCCCATTTCCCTTGAGCAGACGCAAGACCGGCATGACCTGTTATTGGTTTGAATGCACTCTAGCATAGCCGTTGATGGCCAATGAACACCATTGAAAATTTTAGTCTAAAGGCTCTAGAACGGGCCTTTCAGCGCAATCCAGCGAGCTAGAGCTGTTGCATCGGTCAAGAAGATCGAACACGGCAAAGCGACAACTTCCATTGCGCACCAGGCGCCGCGAAAAAAAGCGTTTGGTGGTAAGCTCGCCGCCCATGAATATCTACAGCTCTCGCCCCGTTGTCCTCTGTCTCTCCGGCCACGACCCCAGTGGTGGCGCCGGCTTGCAGGCAGATATCGAAGCCCTGCTGGCTCAGGGTTGTCACGCAGCTCCGGCTGTCACCGCCCTGACCGTGCAAGACACGGTCAACGTCAGCGATTTCCGCGTTCTGGATCGCGAGTGGGTATTGGCCCAGGCCAATGCCGTGCTCAACGACTCCACTGTCGCCGCGGTCAAGCTGGGCATGCTGGGCTCCCTGGAGATGGTCGACACCGTGGTCGAACTGCTGCAGGCGCACCCACACCTGCCCCTGGTGTGCGACCCGGTGCTGCGCGCCGGCGGCGGTGGCCGTCTGGGCAAGGATGAAGTGGGCTACGCCATGCGCGAACGCCTGCTGCCCCTGGCCACCATTGCCACTCCCAACCTTCCCGAAGCCCGAATTCTTGCGGAACTGCCCGAAGGCAGCGCCGACCAATGCGCCGAAAAACTCCTGCCGTTCGTCAAGCACCTGCTGATCACCGGCGGCCATGGCGATGAACACGAAGTGCACAATCGCCTGTACAGCCGTGACGGCCTGCGCGAGACCTACACCTGCCAGCGCCTGCCGGGCAGCTACCACGGCTCCGGCTGCACCCTGGCCAGTGCCCTGGCCGGACGTCTGGCCCAAGGCGAACGTCTGGCCAGCGCCGTAAAGTCGGCCCTGGACTACACCTGGCGCACCCTGCGCGACGCCGAGCAACTGGGCCGCGGCCAGTTTGTCCCGCGCCGCTTGCCGTTGGATTTCTGCTCGTAATGTCATGAGGCCCGCTCAATGAAACTACGTGGTCTGTACGCCATCACCGACAGCCAGCTGTTGGCCGGCAAGTTCCTGAAGTACGTGGAGGCGGCGCTGGAAGGCGGCGTCACCCTGTTGCAGTACCGCGATAAGAGCGACGACCAGGCCCGCCGTCTGCGGGAAGCCGAAACCCTGCTGACCCTGTGCGAACGCTACAAGACCCGCCTGATCATCAACGATGACGCCGAGCTGGCGGCACGCATCGGTGCCGGCGTGCATCTGGGCCAGAGCGACGGTCCCCTGACGCCGGCCCGGGCCCTGCTGGGGCGCCAGGCCATTATCGGTTCGACCTGCCACGACCAATTGCCACTGGCCGAGCAAGCGGCCAAGGAGGGCGCCAGCTATGTCGCCTTCGGCCGCTTTTTCAATTCCACCACCAAACCCGGCGCGCCCACGGCCAGCCTGGAGTTGCTGGATCAGGCCCGGGCCAGCCTGCATCTGCCGATCTGCGTGATTGGCGGCATCACCCTGGAAAATGCCGCCCCCCTGGTGAACCACGGCGCCGACCTGCTGGCGGTGGTTCACGGCCTGTTCGGCGCCGATAGCGTCGACGAAGTGACCCGTCGCGCCCGCGCCTTCAACGCCCTATTCAACAGCTGATTTTTTGAGAGCCCGATCATGTCCCGTTCCGAAACCCTGTTTGCCGACGCCCAGAAACACATCCCTGGTGGCGTCAACTCGCCGGTCCGCGCCTTCAAGAGCGTGGGCGGCACCCCGCTGTTCTTCAAGCACGCCGAAGGTGCCTACGTCACTGACGAAGACGACAAGCGCTATGTCGACTATGTCGGGTCCTGGGGCCCGATGATTCTCGGCCACAGTCACCCGGACGTGCTGGACGCGGTACGCAAGCAGCTGGAGCATGGCCTGTCCTACGGCGCTCCGACTGCCATGGAAACCGAAATGGCCGATCTGGTGTGCTCCATCGTTCCCTCCATGGAAATGGTGCGCATGGTCAGCTCCGGCACTGAAGCCACCATGAGCGCGATTCGCCTGGCCCGTGGCTTTACCGGCCGCGACAGCATCATCAAGTTCGAAGGCTGCTACCACGGACATTCCGACAGTCTGCTGGTCAAGGCCGGTTCCGGCGCCCTGACTCAAGGCGTACCCAGCTCTGCCGGTGTACCTGCAGCTTTCGCCAAACACACGCTGACCCTGCCCTTCAACGACATCGCTGCAGTGGAAAAAATGCTGGCGGAAGTGGGCCAGGAAGTGGCCTGCATCATCGTCGAGCCTGTGGCCGGCAACATGAACTGTGTGCCGCCGGCGCCGGGCTTCCTCGAGGGGCTGCGCACTCTTTGCGACCAACACGGCGTAGTGCTGATCTTCGACGAAGTGATGACCGGCTTTCGTGTCGCTTTAGGCGGCGCCCAGGCCCATTACGGCGTGACTCCAGACCTGTCCACCTTCGGCAAGATCATCGGCGGCGGCATGCCGGTGGGCTGCTTCGGCGGCAAACGCAAGATCATGGAACACATTGCGCCCCTGGGTCCGGTCTACCAGGCCGGCACCCTGTCCGGTAACCCGCTGGCCATGGCTGCCGGCCTGACCACCCTGCGCCTGATCAGCCGCCCGGGCTTCCACGCCGAACTGAGCGACTACACCAGCCGCCTGCTCGAAGGCTTGCAGCAACGCGCCGATGCCGCGGGCATTCCGTTCGTCACCACTCAGGCGGGCGGCATGTTCGGCCTGTACTTCAGTGGCGCCGACGATATCGTCACCTTTGACGATGTGATGGCCAGCGATGCCAACCTGTTCAAGCGCTTCTTCCACCTGATGCTGGAAGGCGGTGTATACCTGGCGCCAAGTGCCTTTGAGGCCGGTTTCACCTCGATCGCCCACGGAGAGACTGAGCTGCAACTGACCCTGGATGCCGCAGAGCGCGCATTTGCCGCCCTGAAATAAGCGCTACATGGCTGGCATGGTGATCAACCATGCCAGCTTCGTGCTTTACTCGAACTTTCCCTTGGCAAAGGGGGAAATACGCGGCAAACCAGCGGATATCGCGGCCACGCAGCAGAAAAACGAGTAAAGACTTTGTAAGGTTGGCCCTGCTTATTTCATAATGCGCGCTTATTGGACCCCCTCGCCGGGTCCGCGCGCCCCTCAGAGGTAAGTCGATTCCCATGAACCGCACCGGCCGCGCCCTGACATTGGGCTGCCTGTTGCTCCTTCAGCCCCTGCTCGCGCACGCACAAGCAGGCGGCAACTCGTTGTTGATCCCAGCGATGGGTCGCTGCACCCTCGATCCCCAGGCACAGGAACAGGCCGAGGCGCTAGCCGCGTGCCAGAAAGCCGCCGATGAAGGGGACGCACAGGCGCAATACGAGTTGGGTGAGTTCTACTACGAGGGTAAAGGCGCGCCGCAGGACCTCAATCAAGCCCTGAGCTATTTCGAAAAGGCCTCGTTGCAAGGCCATGCCCAGGCGCAGTTCAAGCTCGGCACCATGTTCTTCCACGGCGAAGGCGTGCCGGCCAACAACGTTCAAGCCTACATCGTGCTGAAGATGGCTGCGGTCAACGGTGCCGAAGACGCCCTGGACACCGCCGACGAAGTCGCCGAGCACATGCAGCGTGACGAACTGGAAGTTGCGACCCAAGTGCTGGGGCAGATCTTCCGTAAATACCTGATGGAACTGCAAAGCGCCGATGGGCGTTCGCCTTTCTCGCCCCTGCCGTAACACCTTCGCGTCACTCACCGGCAAACTGGCGCCTACGCAAACCAGGCTTACTTTTCGGGCATTGGCATGGGAAACGGCATGACGTTGCTTACGCCGCGGGCCTCGCTGATCTTCGGTGTGCCCAGGCGCTCCACTTCGTCGATGCGCACAATCGAATGCATCGGCACAAAACTGCGCACAACGCCCTCGAATTGAGCCTTGAGTTTTTCTTCGCTCGGATCGACGACCACTTGCGTGCGCTCGCCAAAGACGAACTCTTCCACTTCCAGAAAACCCCACAGATCACTTTGATAGATCTGCTTGGCGTACATTTCGAACACCTGGCCCTGGTTGAGAAAAATCACCTTATAGATTGGGGCTTCACGTTTGGTCATGGTGGGCGGGCAACACATCGGGGGATAAAAATAGGGCGCGAACTATAGCATAGCTACCCGATGCACAACGCTAGGAACCTGTAGGTATGGCCCCTATAATGCGCGGTTCTTTGAATCACGTGAGACCGAGGTCCATGGCCAAGAAGCTTTACATCGAAACCCACGGTTGCCAGATGAACGAGTACGACAGCTCGCGCATGGTGGACCTGCTGGGTGAACATCAGGCCCTGGAAGTCACCGCCCGCGCCGAAGACGCTGACGTCATCCTGCTCAACACCTGCTCCATTCGCGAGCGCGCCCAGGACCGGGTGTACTCGCAACTGGGGCGCTGGCGCGAGCTGAAGCTGGCCAACCCGGACATGGTGATCGCCGTCGGTGGCTGCGTGGCCAGTCAGGAAGGCGCGGCCATCCGTGATCGAGCGCCCTACGTGGACGTGGTCTTCGGCCCGCAGACGCTGCACCGCCTGCCGGAAATGATCGACGTCGCTCGCGCCACCAAACTGCCGCAAGTGGATGTTTCATTCCCGGAAATCGAAAAGTTCGACCACCTGCCCGAGCCGCGCATCGACGGCCCCAGCGCCTATGTGTCGGTGATGGAAGGCTGCAGCAAGTACTGCACGTTCTGCGTAGTGCCTTACACCCGCGGCGAAGAAGTCAGCCGGCCATTTGACGACGTGATCGCCGAGATCATCCACCTGGCGGAAAACGGTGTGCGTGAAGTCACCTTGCTGGGCCAGAACGTCAACGGCTACCGGGGTCAGACCCACGACGGGCGCATGGCGGACCTGGCCGAGTTGATCCGCGTAGTGGCCGCTGTCGATGGTATCGAACGAATTCGCTACACCACCTCGCACCCTCTGGAGTTCTCCGACAGCCTGATCCAGGCTCATGCCGAAGTACCAGAGCTGGTGAAACACCTGCACCTGCCGGTGCAATCGGGCTCGGACCGCATTCTGGCGGCGATGAAACGCAACCACACAGCTTTGGAATACAAGTCCAAGCTGCGCAAGCTACGGGCGGCAGTCCCGGGAATCTGCATCAGTTCGGACTTTATCGTCGGTTTCCCCGGCGAGACGGAGAAAGACTTCCAGCAGACCATGAAGCTGATCGAGGACATAGGCTTCGACTTCTCCTACTCCTTTATCTACAGCCAGCGCCCAGGTACCCCGGCTGCAGACCTCGCCGACGACACACCCGAAGCGCTGAAGAAGGAGCGCCTGAACGCACTGCAGCATCGCCTGAACCAGCAAGGATTCGAGATCAGCCGACAAATGGTCGGCTCGACCCAACGCATTCTGGTCACCGATTACTCCAAGAAAGACCCTGGCGAATTGCAGGGCCGTACCGAGAACAACCGAATCGTCAACTTCCGTTGCGACAATCCCACACTGATCGGCCAGTTCGCCGACGTGCACATCGATTCGGCTCAGCCCCATTCGCTACGCGGCTCGCTGTTATCGTAAGCACTGACTTGTGTAGGAGCGGGCTTGTGCAGGAGCTGGCTTGCCGGCGAAGAAACCTTCAAGAGCACCTTCGCCGGCAAGCCGGCTCCTACAAAGAAAGCATCACCGGCCATTGCACCGCATAAGAGCTTTCGCACCCAGGCCGCTGGCGTTATCCTTGAATTCATCTTAATTGCCGTTGGGCGGCTAAAAAACGACCTTGAACGCACCCATAGAACCTCATCGTTTCATCCTCGAGCCCTTCGAGGCTCGCCGCTTCGCCAATCTGTGCGGGCAATTCGACGAGCATTTGCGCTTGATCGAACAGCGCCTGATGATCGAGATCCGCAACCGCGGCAATCAGTTCGAGCTGATTGGCGAACCCAAGCACACCACCTCCGCGGAAAATCTTCTGCGCCGTCTCTACCGGGAAACCAAGGGCACCGAGCTATCGCCGGACCTGGTACACCTGTTCCTCCAGGAATCCGCCGTGGAAGAGTTGGACAACCCATCGGTGGCCGATGCCGCCATAGCCCTGCGCACCAAGAAAGGCATGATTCGCCCTCGCGGCCTGAATCAGCAGCGCTATGTCAAAGAAATCCTCGGCAATGACATCAACTTCGGCATTGGCCCGGCCGGTACCGGCAAGACCTACCTCGCGGTGGCTTGCGCCGTAGATGCCCTGGAGCGCGAGCAAGTGCGGCGCATCCTGTTGGTGCGGCCAGCCGTGGAAGCGGGCGAGAAGCTCGGTTTCCTGCCCGGCGATCTGGCACAAAAAATCGACCCGTACCTGCGCCCGCTGTATGACGCGCTGTATGAAATGCTCGGTTTCGAACAGGTGGCCAAGCTGATCGAGCGTCAGGTCATCGAGATCGCGCCCCTGGCCTACATGCGCGGCCGGACCCTGAACAACAGCTTCATCATCCTCGACGAAAGCCAGAACACCACCGTGGAACAGATGAAAATGTTCCTCACCCGAATCGGTTTCGGCTCCACTGCAGTGATCACCGGCGACATCACCCAGGTCGACCTGCCCAAAGGCACCAAGTCGGGCCTGGCCCAAGTGATCAACGTGCTCAAGGATGTACCCGGCATCAGCTTCACTCACTTCATGCCCAAGGACGTGGTGCGCCATCCACTGGTGCAACGCATTGTCGAAGCCTATGAACGCTTCGAGCTGCGAGCCGAGGACGAGGCCGCCAAGGCTTCAGCCGACAGAGGCAACCGCCGCGATGCTTGAGCTTGACCTGCAACGCGCCAGCCAGCAGCCGGCCCCCAGCGATGAAGAGTTCCGCCAGTGGTGCGAGCTGGCTCTGCGCCAGCGCACCGCCGATTCGGAACTGACCATCCGCCTGGTGGATGAAGACGAAGGCCGTGAGCTGAATCACACCTGGCGTCACAAAGATTACGCAACCAATGTGCTGTCTTTTCCTGCCGACGTGCCGGATGAACTGCTGGATATCCCCTTGCTGGGGGACCTGGTGATCTGCATTGCGGTGGTCGAACGCGAGGCCGCCGAACAAGGCAAGGAACTTAAGGCCCACTGGGCCCATCTGGTCATTCACGGCTGCTTGCATCTGTTGGGTTACGACCATATAGATGATGACGAAGCCGAAGAAATGGAAGCACTGGAACGAACGTTGCTTGCTGAGCTGGGTCACCCCGACCCGTATGCAGACGACGAAAGCTGATCAACAACCACCTGTAACAACCAAGGATTCAGAGCAATCGCTATGAGCGAAGATCGATCGAGCAACGGGCAAAAGTCATGGCTGGGCAAACTGACCCAGGCTTTTGCCCATGAGCCGAAAAACCGCCAGGAGCTGCTGGAGCTGCTGCGCGAAGCCCATCAGAACAAATTGCTGGACAGCGAAGCGCTGGCCATCGTCGAAGGCGCCATCCAGGTAGCTGACCTGCAAGTCCGGGACATCATGGTTCCGCGCTCGCAGATGATCAGCATCAAGGCGACCCAGACACCCCGGGAGTTCCTGCCTGCAGTCATCGATTCGGCGCACTCGCGCTACCCGGTGATCGGCGAAAGCCATGACGACGTGATGGGCGTCCTGCTGGCCAAGGACCTGCTGCCGCTGATCCTCAAGGAGAACGGCGACAGCTTCAACATCAAGGACCTGCTGCGCCCGGCGACCTTCGTCCCCGAGTCCAAGCGCCTGAATGTGCTGCTGCGCGAGTTCCGCGCCAACCACAACCACATGGCCATCGTCATCGACGAATACGGCGGCGTGGCAGGCCTGGTGACCATCGAAGACGTGCTGGAACAGATCGTCGGCGACATCGAGGACGAGCATGACGTCGAGGAAGACAGCTACATCAAACCGCTTCCCAGCGGTGACTTCCTGATCAAGGCGCTGACGCCGATCGAGAACTTCAACGAGTTTTTCGACAGCGACTTCTCCGATGACGAGTTCGATACCGTGGGCGGCCTGGTGATGAGTGCTTTCGGCCACTTGCCAAAACGCAACGAAATCACTGAAATCGGCGCCTATCGCTTCCGCGTGCTCAACGCCGACAGCCGGCGGATTCATCTGCTGCGCCTGACCCCTATCTCCCGCTAGGGACAAGGGGCATCAGCCCTCCCCCGCACAGAATCATCGTCCCCAGGCCAACGACCTGGCCTGGGGACGACAGATCTCGGGGGCGGACTGTCAAACAGCGCTGCAGGATTCGCCGCTCATCTGAATCCACCCACCCCATCTCCTCGTGCCCCGCCCGGCGCGAAACAGGAAAGAGCTGATGAAACGCCTCTTGCAGCGCTCAACCCGACCCGGCTGGCCCGGCAACCTGCTGGCCGTTGCAGCCGGCGCCATTACCACCCTGGCCTTGGCGCCCTATGACATCTGGCCGCTGGCGCTGCTGGCGGTAGGACTGTTCTATGCCGGTCTGCGGGAGCTCACGCCCCGCCAGGCCCTGGGCCGTGGCTGGTGCTTCGGCTTCGGCCTGTTCGGCGCCGGTACCAGTTGGATCTACGTCAGCATCCACACCTACGGCGGCGCGTCGGCTTTGCTCGCCGGTGTGCTGATGCTGGCCTTCATCGCCGCCATTGCCTGGTTCTTTGCCCTGCCCGCCTGGCTCTGGGCCCGCTGGCTGCGGCGCAACGAAGCACCGCTGGCGGATGCTCTGGCTTTCGCTGCCCTGTGGCTGGGGCAGGAAGCGTTTCGCGGCTGGTTCCTTACCGGCTTCCCCTGGCTCTACTCCGGCTACAGCCAGCTCGACGGTCCCCTGGCCGGACTCGCGCCTGTGGGCGGCATCTGGCTGATTTCCTTCTCCCTGGCGTTGACCGCTGCATTGCTCTACAACCTGCCGCGCCTGATCAAGGCCGGACGCAAGGGGTTTATCGCCGCCGGCCTGTTGCTGCTGGCTGCGCCCTGGGCAGTTGGCCTGGCACTCAAAGGTCACGCCTGGACCAGCCCTTCGGGTGATCCGCTTTCGGTCGCCGCCATTCAGGGCAATATCGAACAAAGCATGAAATGGGACCCGGCCGAGCTCAATGCCCAACTGGCTCTGTACCGCGACATGAGTTTCAGCAGCAAGCGGGTAGACCTGCTGGTCTGGCCGGAAACCGCGGTTCCGGTGCTCAAGGAGTCCGCCGAGGGCTACCTGACGATGATGGGCAACTTTGCCGCCGACCGTCATTCCGCACTGATTACCGGCGTTCCGGTGCGCCAACTGGTGCACCATGAAAAACGCTACTTCAACGGCATCACCGTGACCGGCGAAGGCGATGGCACCTACCTGAAACAAAAACTGGTGCCCTTTGGCGAGTATGTGCCCCTGCAGGAGCTGCTGCGTGGCCTGATCGACTTCTTCAACCTGCCAATGTCGGATTTTGCCCGCGGCCCGGCCGACCAGCCGTTACTGCAAGCCAAGGGGTATCAGATTGCGCCGTTCATCTGTTACGAAGTGGTCTACCCTGAGTTCGCCGCCGGTCTTTCGGCCCGCAGCGACCTGCTGCTGACCATCAGCAACGACACCTGGTTCGGCACCTCCATCGGCCCTCTTCAGCATTTGCAGATGGCGCAGATGCGCGCTCTGGAAGCCGGACGCTGGATGATCCGCGCCACCAACAACGGAGTCACCGGGCTGATTGATCCGTTCGGCAAGATCACCGTGCAGATTCCACAGTTCGAACGGGGCATTCTCTATGGCGAAGTGGTGCCCATGCATAACCTGACACCTTACTTGCAGTGGCGCTCATGGCCACTGGCAGTGCTCTGCGCCCTGCTGTTTGGCTGGGCCTTGTTGGCCAGCCGCATCGCCAAGACCGTTTAGAAAGCTTCGCCCGCAAGCCGGCTCCGACTGGAGTCGGCCCTGTGATCAGCGATAAAAGAGGCGATAACCTAACTGACCCACCGCCTCGTTCAGCAACTGGCCGCTCTGCCAGATCGACTTGAACTCCGGCATCCAGCCTCCCAACGGCCGGGCGTTGTCCACGCCCAGAAAACCTACCGGTGCCGGCACCACAACAAACCCTGCGCGCTCAAAACTCCAGACCGAACGTGGCATGTGCCAGGCCTGGGTCACGACCACCACGCGCTTGATACCCAGTGGCTGCAAGACTTCGGCGCTGAACTGGGCGTTTTCCCAGGTGGTGCGGCTACGACCTTCCTGCCAGCGCACGCTCACGCCAAAGTCATTGAGCAGCGATTCGGCCATCAGCGCAGCTTCGGTGGGCGGCGTACCGTAATGCAGGCCGCCGCTGGTCAATAGGGGCAGCCCGGAAGCCTTGGCCAGCCGCGCGGCATAACGCTCGCGCTCCAACCCCACGCCCGTGGGCTGATCAGAACCCCAAGCCGGATCACCCCGCTCACGGCCGGAACCCAGGACCACGATCGCGTCCGCCTGCTCTGCCAGGCTGGCCCATTGGCTCTGTGGCAAGGGCGGCAACCGCTCAAGCCCACGGGCACCCCACTCCACCATTACCGGCAGGCTCATCAACCAGAAGCCGCCCAACCCCAGGACAAAGCACCATCGCGCCAGCCGAGGCCTGGACCGACGCAGACTCCAGGCCAGTAGAAGCAACAGCAAGAGAATGCCGGGCGGCAGCAGTAACTGTTTGATGAAATAACGAAAAGGCATCGAGCATCTCCAAAAGATGCTCGAAGCCTAAAGGGGATACCCATGCGGCAACAACCGCTGCCAGACACTTTCGCTTTCGAGGTCCTCGGCAACGACCTCTCAACCCAATGAAGGGCTCGGGACCTACTTGAACTGCTGGGACCGGACGCTTACCGAATCCCTGAGGGGCGCCTGATCCTTCAACCAAATGACCTTGGCCGAACGGGGCCTTTCCTGGTGTTGCGGACTGCCCGATACATTGACCTGCATTTCATGCTGACTGCGGGCCAGGTAGGCCCTGATCAACTCGAACTCAGCAGGGCTCAACCCCCGCAGCTCCAACTCGACCGGCCGTTCATTGCGCAGTCGATCCGCAGTTCTTGCCGCATCCAGGGCCAGAGCCAGTCGATTCAGCAGCCTTTCATACACCTCCGGTTCTGTTACTTTTCGCTGCGACTCAAGCATCCGTTCACCTCATCGAAGATAAGAATCACTCCCCTTTTTGAGCTTAGTCGGACAGCTGGAAGCGACGCGCCGCCGCGACCAACGGCCCGCGCGAGCAATCAGGGTTTCCCTCGGCAGAGTGCGGTCATGTATGCTACGGCGCTTCCTGTAACTCCACTTCCAGCTCCACCGGGCCCTGAAAAACGCCGTATTTGGCGCCATCACTACCCGAGGTTGCGTTGAAGAGGATTAGGCCACCCCTATTCAGTACAAAAGTAGCCATGCACGAACACTATCAGCCCCGTGAAATCGAAGCCGCCGCCCAGTCGTTCTGGGATGAGCAAAAGTCCTTTGAAGTCAGAGAACAGCCAGGCAAGGAAACTTACTACTGCCTATCGATGTTCCCTTACCCCAGCGGCAAGCTACACATGGGGCACGTGCGCAACTACACCATCGGCGACGTGATTTCCCGCTACCAGCGCATGCAAGGCAAAAACGTCCTGCAACCCATGGGTTGGGACGCCTTCGGCATGCCGGCGGAAAACGCCGCGATGAAGAATAACGTCGCACCGGCCAAGTGGACCTACGAAAACATCGCCTACATGAAGACCCAACTGCGCAGCCTGGGCCTGGCGGTGGACTGGTCTCGTGAGGTCACCACCTGCAAGCCGGACTACTACCGCTGGGAACAGTGGCTGTTCACCCGCCTGTTCGAAAAAGGCGTGATCTACCGTAAGAACGGCACCGTGAACTGGGACCCGGTCGACCAGACCGTCCTGGCCAACGAACAGGTGATCGATGGCCGCGGCTGGCGCTCCGGCGCGCTGATCGAAAAGCGCGAAATCCCGATGTACTACTTCAAGATCACCGCCTACGCGGATGAGCTGCTGGAGAGTCTCGACGAGCTGCCGGGCTGGCCCGAGCAGGTCAAGACCATGCAACGCAACTGGATCGGCAAGTCCCGTGGCATGGAAGTGCAGTTCCCTTACGATCAGGCGTCGATCGGCGAAACCGGCACCCTGAAAGTCTTTACCACCCGTCCCGACACCCTGATGGGCGCGACTTACGTCGCCGTCGCGGCCGAACACCCGCTGGCCACCCTGGCCGCACAGAACAACCCCGAGCTGCAGGCGTTCATTGCCGAATGCAAAGGCGGCAGCGTTGCCGAAGCCGACATGGCGACCCAGGAGAAAAAAGGCCTGCCAACCTCGCTGTTCGTCGAGCACCCACTGACTGGCGAGAAGCTTCCGGTCTGGGTCGCCAACTACGTGCTGATGCACTATGGCGATGGCGCAGTAATGGCAGTGCCGGCCCACGATGAGCGCGACTTCGAATTCGCCAGCAAGTACGGCCTGCCGATCAAGGCCGTGGTGCGCACCAGCGCCGGCGATGAGACGCCTGCCCCTTGGCAGGACGCTTACGGCGAGCACGGCGAACTGATCAACTCCGGCGAATTCAACGGCCTGGACTTCCCCGGCGCGTTCGACGCCATCGAAGTGGCCCTGCTGAAGAAGAACCTCGGCCAATCGCGTACCCAGTTCCGCCTGCGGGACTGGGGCATCAGCCGTCAGCGTTACTGGGGCTGCCCGATCCCGATCATCCACTGCGACAGCTGCGGCGATGTGCCGGTGCCGGAAGACCAATTGCCGGTCGTGTTGCCGGAAGATGTGGTGCCGGACGGCGCCGGTTCGCCCCTGGCACGCATGCCTGAGTTCTACGAGTGCAGTTGCCCGAAATGCGGCGCACCGGCCAAGCGTGAAACCGACACCATGGACACCTTCGTCGAATCGTCGTGGTACTACGCCCGCTACGCCTCGCCGCACTATGAAGGCGGCCTGGTGGAAAAATCGGCAGCCGACCATTGGCTGCCGGTGGACCAGTACATCGGCGGTATCGAACACGCCATCCTGCACCTGCTCTACGCGCGCTTCTTCCACAAGCTGATGCGTGACGAAGGCCTGGTGAGCTCCAACGAGCCATTCAAGAACCTGCTGACCCAAGGCATGGTGATCGCCGAGACCTACTACCGTCGTGAAGCCAACGGTGCCTACACCTGGTTCAACCCGGCGGACGTCGAACTCGAACGCGACAGCAAGGCCAAGGTCATCAGCGCCAAGCTGATCGCGGACGGCCTGCCGGTGGAAATCGGCGGCACCGAGAAGATGGCCAAGTCGAAGAACAACGGCGTCGACCCACAGTCGATGATTGACCAGTTCGGCGCAGACACCTGCCGCCTGTTCATGATGTTCGCCTCGCCACCTGACATGAGTGCCGAATGGTCGGACTCCGGCGTTGAAGGCTCGCACCGTTTCCTCAAGCGCGTCTGGCGCCTGGCTCAAGCACATGTCACACAGGGCCTGCCGGGCACACTGGACATCGCCAGCCTGAACGACGAGCAGAAAGCCATTCGCCGCTCGATCCACCAAGCCATCAAGCAGGCCAGCCACGACGTGGGCCAGAACCACAAATTCAACACCGCCATCGCCCAGGTGATGACGCTGATGAACGTGTTGGAAAAAGCCCCGCAAGGTACAGAGCAGGATCGCGCACTGGTTCAGGAAGGTCTGGAAACCGTAACCTTGCTGCTGGCGCCGATCACCCCGCACATCAGCCACGAACTGTGGAATCGCCTGGGTCACGCCGACCCGGTGATCGACGCAGGCTGGCCGGTATTGGACGAAAGCGCCCTGGTTCAGGACAGCCTGCAACTGGTCATCCAGGTCAACGGCAAGCTGCGCGGCCAGATCGAAATGCCGGCCAGCGCCAGCCGTGAAGAAGTCGAAGCCGCGGCGCGCAGCAACGAGAACGTGCTGCGCTTCACCGAAGGCCTGACCATCCGCAAGGTCATCGTGGTGCCTGGCAAACTGGTCAACATCGTCGCCAGCTAATTGGATCAGGCGCCCGGTCCGGGACCGGGTGCCGAACAAAACCTTCAGGGCCACAAGGTTGGCCCATATGGTTTCAAGGGGAGCAATACATGATCAAACGTAACCTGCTGGTGATGGGCCTGGCTGTTCTGCTGAGCGCCTGTGGCTTCCAGTTGCGCGGCACGGGAACCCAGGAGCTGACCATCAAGGAGCTCGACCTGAGTGCTCGGGACGCCTACGGCACCACCGTGAAAATGCTCCAGCAGCAACTGGAAAACAGTGGCGTACGGGTCCATGCCGGCGCGCCCTACAAGCTGGTGCTGCTGAATGAGGAAAACTCCCAGCGCACGCTCAGCTACACCGGCGGTGGCAGCTCGGCCGAATACGAGATCAGCACAACCCTCAGGTACGAGATCCTGACTCACGACAACCTGCACCTGCTCAACGACAAGCTGGAAGTGCAGAAAGTCTTCCTGCACGACGGCAACAACATCACCGGTTCGGATCAGGAATCGTCGGAAACCCGCAAGGAAATGCGTCGCGACCTGATCCAGCGCATGCTGATCCGTCTGCAACTGCTGACCCCGGAACAGCTTGCTCAGTTGCAGGCGACCGCCGAGGCCAAAGCCAAGGCAGAAGCCGAGGCCCTGGAAGCCGCACGCAAGGCTGAGGCGGAAACTCCGCAACAGTCTCCCTTGGAACTGCCGAACCAGTAAGCCTTGCGGGGCGCTCAGGCGCCCCTCTGGCCCCCGCCTATGAAACTCGCCCCCGCCCAACTCGGCAAACACCTGCAAGGCACACTAGCGCCGGTCTACGTGATCAGCGGCGACGATCCCCTGCTGTGCCAGGAAGCCGCCGACGCCATTCGCTCTGCCGTGCGCCAGCAGGGATTCGACGAGCGCCAGGTCTTCAGCGCCGATGCCAGCTTCGACTGGGGCACCCTGCTGCAAGCAGGGGCCAGCATGTCGCTGTTCGCAGAAAAGCGCCTGCTGGAGTTGCGCCTGCCTTCGGGCAAGCCTGGGGACAAGGGTGCAGCAGCACTGATCGAATACTGTTCGCGTCCGGCCGAAGACACGGTGCTGTTGATCAGCCTGCCCAAGCTCGACGGCAGCGCACAGAAGACCAAGTGGGGCAAGGCCCTGGTCGAAGGTGCCCAGACTCAGTTCGTGCAGATCTGGCCGGTGGACGCCAACCAGCTTCCACAGTGGATTCGCCAGCGCCTGTCACAGGCCGGCCTGTCCGCCAGCCAGGACGCCGTCGAGCTGATCGCCGCCCGGGTAGAAGGCAACCTGCTGGCGGCCGCACAGGAAATCGAAAAGCTCAAGCTGATGGCCGAAGGTGGGCAGATCACCGTCGAAACGGTACAGGCCGCCGTGGCCGATAGTGCTCGCTTCGACGTGTTTGGGCTGGTGGATGCGATTCTCAACGGCGAGGCCGCCCATGCCTTGCGCATGCTTGAAGGACTGAGAGGCGAAGGCGTCGAACCGCCGGTCATTCTCTGGGCCCTGTCCCGGGAACTGCGACTGCTGGCCAACCTGGCACTGCAATTCAGCCAGGGTGTGCCTCTGGACAAGGTGTTCAGTCAGGCTCGCCCTCCCGTCTGGGACAAGCGAAAACCCCTGATGAGCAAAGCCTTGCAGCGCTATTCGGCGCAACGTTGGGGTCAATTGCTACTGGATGCCCAGCGCATCGATGCCCAGATCAAGGGCCAAGCCAGTGGTTCGCCCTGGAGCAGCCTGAGCCGCCTGTCGCTGCTGATGGCCGGCCAACGCCTGGCCCTGCCTGCCGAATAATCGCGCTACTTATCTTTTGCTTGCACTAGGGTCTGTTCTCGTTTGACCCAGCAACGCGGCTCGTCACCAAACGGGAACAGACCCTAGACAGCAACGCCACTCTGGCCGATGATTCGCGCCGCAACACTTCTAATCCTGAAACAGCGAGCACTCACCATGAGCAAGCCATCCAAGCATGGCCCCAACAAGGCCAAATCCATCATCGCCCAGCCACTGTTCCGCAGCCGTCAGGAACGCCCGGCCAAGGGCAAAGGCAGCTACCGCCGTGAAGCCTTCCAGTCTAAAAGCTGGGAGGCTTCTTACTTTCTGGCCGCCTAAAGCCCTGAACCCCGTTGGCATGATAAGGTCTGCACCTGATTGTTATTCTCTCTGGACCCGTGCATGCCCTTTTGTCTTTCTCGTCGTTGGCACATGCGCCAACTGATCGCTGCCTCCAGCCTTGTTCTACTCGTCGCCTGCGCGGAGAAACCCACTGCCGCCGACGCCCAGCCGCTACCCAACCTCCAGACAGCCCCCCTTGCCGCACCTGCCACCGTCGCACCACTGGCCGTCGACAATCTGGACATCCAGCCCACTCAGACCTTCGATGAATGGATGAACGCGTTCCGCGCCGAAGCCTTGGGCGCCGGGATTCGCGCCGATGTATTCGACCGCGCCTTCGCCGGGGTCACCCCGGATATGAGCGTGATCAAGGCCGACCGCAGCCAACCGGAATTCACCCGCCCCGTCTGGGAATACCTGGATGGCGCGCTGTCCCCGGTACGGGTACGCAAGGGCAAGGCACTGCTGGTCCAGTACAGCGACATCCTGCAACGGATCGAACAGCGCTATGGCGTTGATCGCCAGACCTTGGTGGCCGTTTGGGGCATGGAGAGCAATTTCGGTGACTTCCAGGGCAACAAGTCGGTGATTCGCTCCCTGGCAACCCTGGCGTATGAAGGACGGCGCCCGGCCTTTGCCAACAGCCAGCTGATTGCCGCCTTGCAGATCATTCAACACGGCGACATCCAGCCAGAGAAGATGCTGGGTTCCTGGGCCGGGGCCATGGGCCAGACCCAATTCATTCCAACCACCTACAACACCCACGCTGTGGACTTCGACGGCGATGGTCGTCGCGATATCTGGAACAGCCCGGCCGACGCCCTGGCCTCCACCGCCCACTATCTACAAAGCTCAGGATGGCAAAAGGGCCAGCCCTGGGGTGTTGAAGTCCAGCTCAACAGCGGCTTCGACTATGCCCTGGCCGATGCTTCCACCCGCAAGACCGTGGCCGAGTGGATGCGCCTGGGGATGACAACCGCCAATGGCAAGGCGCTGCCTTACGGATCAGAGCAATTGTCCGCCTCGTTGCTGCTGCCTGCGGGTTATCGGGGGCCGGCGTTCCTGATCCTGGATAACTTCCGAGCGGTGCTCAGGTACAACAACTCATCGTCCTACGCGCTGGCAGTCAACCTGCTGTCCGAACGCTTCGGCGGCGCCGGCCTGATCAGTGGCGACTGGCCCAAGGACGACCTGCCCCTGAGCCGCTCCGAGCGCATCGAATTGCAGACCCTGCTCAACGCCAACCAGTATGACGCCGGCAACCCCGACGGCATCATCGGAGCCAACACCCGCAAAGCCATTCGTAGCGCCCAGCAAGCATTGGGTTGGCCCGCAGACGGCTACCCTACTCACAAGTTGCTGGACAGCCTGCGCAACCGCTAAGCCCGGAGCTGGCGAAGGGGTTCCCCCTTCGCCAGGGCCAGCCCTACTTGAACACCACGTCCTGTGCCAGGGTCAACTCCCTCGCCCCTGCGTCCAGCCTGACCAGAGCGCCCATGGGCAAAGTCAGGTTCGGGTCACAATGGCCACTGCGCCATCCTGCCAGCACCGGAATCCGCAACGGCTCGAAGGTCTGCTTGAGCAGGCGGCACAATGCGCTGAAGTCCACACCGGCCACATCCCCCACCAAGACGCCCCGCAGGTTGTCCAGTTTGCCGGCCAGCCGCAGGTGATTGAGCAAGCGGTCAATACGGTACAACGGCTCGTTGACGTCCTCGATAAACAGGATGACGCCGTCGGTATTGATTTCGTAAGGCGTGCCCAGCGTGCAGGCAATCATCGACAGATTCCCCCCCAACAGCGCACCCAACGCAATGCCCGGCTCCACAGTGGTCAATGGGAAAGCCACGGGATGAGACAGCAGACTACCCGCCTTTACCTGGCCCCGGAGCAGGTTGAAAAAGGACGCCTCGGTTGGCGGTTGCTTGTCACCCAGCAGGTCGGCATTGAGCATCGGTCCGTGAAAACTCACAAACCCGGCATAGCGGTTGATCGCCAGGTGCAGGGCGGTGATATCGCTGTAGCCGACAAAGGGCTTGGGGTTGCGCCGCAGTAACTCAAAGTCGATCTTGTCCAGCAAACGCGGACTGCCATAGCCCCCGCGCAGGCACACAATGGCGTCGACTTGGCTATCGGCAAAGGCGCTGTGCAAGTCATCGAGGCGCACCTCGTCGCTGCCAGCCAGATATCCCTCCTGCTGCCCGACGCCGGGAAAGATCCGCAGCGTATAGCCACGGGAACGCATCCATTGAAAGGCTTTTTCGGTATCCAGCACTGCGGGACCGGCGGGGGCAATAAGGCCGATGACGCCTTCCGCAGCCAGTGCCGGCACCGGCAGATGAGCATGAAGGGCAGCAGTCGGTTGGATGGGCATGCAGATTCTCCCTGTGTGAATTCACTCAAGCACAGTAGCCATGAATCTCGTTAAACAGAAGAGGAGGACGCGACCGGAGGGGCAAAAAACAACCGAGACTGCAGAGGTGCTCGAAAGAGCCGGGAAACTGCCCGCAAGACCCAAGCCTTGCGGGCAGGCAAATCAGGAAACCAGGCCTTCTCTGGCCAGTTTCGCTTGTTCGTCGGCGTGATACGAGGAACGTACCAGCGGGCCCGAAGCGACATTCTTGAAGCCCATCTTGTAACCTTCCTCGGCGAACCAGGCGAAGGTATCCGGATGCACGAAACGCTGAACCGGCAAGTGGTTGCGGGACGGCTGCAGGTACTGGCCAAGGGTCAGCATATCGATGTCGTGCTCACGCATGCGCTTCATGACTTCGATGACTTCGTCGTCGGTTTCGCCCAGGCCCAGCATCAAGCCGGACTTGGTCGGTACATGGGGCACCAGTTGCTTGAACTTCTGCAGCAAGGTCAGCGACCACTGGTAATCCGAGCCCGGACGCGCAGCCTTGTACAGGCGCGGCACGGTTTCCAGGTTGTGGTTGAACACATCCGGTGGCGTGGCGGCGGTGATTTCCAGGGCTACATCCATGCGACCGCGGTAGTCGGGCACCAGGGTTTCCAACTGTACGTTCGGCGACAGCTTGCGGATCTCGCGAATGCAGTCGGCAAAGTGCTGTGCACCGCCGTCACGCAGGTCGTCGCGGTCCACCGAAGTGATCACCACATACTTCAGGCGCAGGTCGGCGATGGCCACTGCCAGGTTCATCGGCTCGTCGACATCCAGAGGTTTTGGACGACCGTGGCCAACGTCACAGAATGGGCAGCGACGGGTGCAGATGTCGCCCATGATCATGAAGGTTGCGGTACCGCCGGAGAAGCATTCGCCCAGGTTCGGGCAGGATGCTTCTTCGCAGACGCTGTGCAACTTGTGCTTGCGCAGCAGTTGCTTGATCCGGTCGACTTCCGGGGATACCGGAATACGTACCCGGATCCAGTCCGGTTTCTTCGGCAGTTCGGTGGTCGGAATGATCTTCACCGGAATGCGCGCAACCTTTTCCGCACCGCGCAATTTGACGCCGGCTTCAACTTTCGGACGTGGCGCCCGCTCGGAGACATCCACCGTCGGGATCAGGGTTTGAACAGCGTCTTGCGCAGTAGTCATATCAGTCGATTCCGCCCGTTAGGGTCGTCTGCTCAGCATAGTCGAGGTGTTTGACGAGCTGCGCACGCAGCCGGGCACTTACCTCGGCAAATTCAATCGGCCCTGCATGGTCGCTCAGCTGGGTCATCGCCAACCCGGCATAACCACAGGGGTTAATCCGTCGAAACGGCTGCAAATCCATGTCCACGTTCAAGGCCAGGCCATGAAAGGAACATCCATGGCGGATACGCAGGCCCAGGGAGGCGATTTTCGCCCCTTCGACGTAGACACCCGGTGCATCGGGCTTGGCCGCCGCCGGCACGCCGTAGCTGGCCAACAACTCCACCAGGCATTGCTCCATGCGACTGACCAGGTCACGCACGCCAAACCCCAGCCTGCGTACATCCAGCAGCAAGTAAGCCACCAACTGGCCGGGACCGTGATAAGTCACCTGTCCGCCGCGATCGGCCTGCACCACCGGTATATCTCCCGGCAGCAGCAGATGCTCGGCCTTGCCCGCCTGGCCCTGGGTAAACACCGGCGGATGCTGCACCAGCCAGATTTCGTCTGGGGCGCTGGTGCCACGTTCATTGGTAAAGCGCTGCATGGCCTGCCAGACCGGCTCGTAAGCCATCAGGCCAAGCTCACGAAAGCCCAGCGTCTGTGGCATCACAGCACCATGTGGACGACACCGGTAGCACGCAGGGCACTATTGATATCACGCAGTTGGTCTTCACCGGTGGCGGTGATGTGCAGTTGTACCGTGGTGTACTTGCCGTTGCTGCTCTGACGCTCGGCCAGGGACTTGATGTCCAGCTTGGCGTACTTGGCGAGGATCTCGATCACGGTGTCCTTGAAGCCGACAACCGTGTCACCGATCACCTTGATCGGGTAGTCATCGACGGGGAATTCAATCTTGTGCGACTTAACGTCAGTGTCTGTCATGGCAGTAACGGCCTCGTAAGCCGGACGACGGACATGGCCCCCGCTCCACTTCGGAGCGAGGGCCATGCAGGTCGACAATATCAGTTGAACAAGCCGTAGAAGAATAGACGGATGCTATCCCACATGCGGCGGAAGATACCACCTTCGTCGACCGCTTCCAGGGCGATCAGGTCAGCGCTGTGCACCACCTTGTCGTCCAGTTTCACTTCGACTTTACCAATCACGTCGCCCTTGGCGATCGGCGCAACCAGTTGCGGGTTCATGGTCATGCTGGCGGCGAGCTTTTTCAACTGGCCTTTAGGCATGGTCATGGTCAGATCTTCAGCCAGACCGGCCTTGACCTGATGAGTGGTGCCCTTCCACACCGGCGCCTGAGCCAGCTCGGTGCCTTTCTGGTAGAAGGTCTGGGTTTCGAAGAAGCGGAAACCGTAGGTCAGCAGCTTCTGGGTTTCGGCGGCGCGGGCCTGCTCGCTGTTGGTGCCGAACACCACGGCGATCAGACGCATGCCATCGCGTACTGCCGAAGACACCATGCAGTAGCCGGCTTCATCGGTGTGGCCGGTTTTCAGACCATCGACGGTCTTGTCGCGCCACAGCAGCAGGTTACGGTTAGGTTGCTTGATGCCGTTCCAGAAGAACTCCTTCTGCGAGTAGATCGCATAGTGGGCAGGGTCTTCATGGATGATCGCGCGAGCCAGCACCGCCATATCGTGGGCCGACGAGTAGTGCTCAGGGTTCGGCAGACCGGTCGGGTTCATGAAGTGGCTGTTGCTCATGCCCAGATCGGCAGCCGTCTTGTTCATCATGTCGGCAAAAGCGTCTTCGCTGCCGGCAATGTGCTCGGAAACCGCAACGCTGGCGTCGTTGCCCGACTGAATGATGATGCCGTGCAGCAAGTCGCTGACGGTGACTTGCGAACCCACCTTGATGAACATCCGCGACCCGCCGGTACGCCAGGCATTCTCGCTGACGGTTACCGGATCGTTCTCGCCGATCTGGCCGCGACGGATTTCCAGGGTCGCGATGTAGGCGGTCATCAGCTTGGTCAGACTGGCTGGTGGCAGGCGCTGGTCACCATTGTTCTCCACCAGCACGTTACCGCTGCTGGCGTCCATGAGCACATAGGATTTGGCGGCCAGTTGCGGTGGCGACGGCATCGCTTCGACCGCCCAGGCGGCGGGCGTGATGATCAGCGGGACAAGCAGGCACAGGCGTTTGGCAAAGGTGGTGATGTTCATCCGTCTCTCGAAGTTGCTAATGGAAACTTGCCCGAGGGCAAAACTATTTCAGACAGCCTTCTAAAGGGCTGTCGCGTGTTCAGTTGCTCACTCACTGACCCTTGCCGGGCTTTTGTTGTTCGACGAGCCAACAACCAGGGTCCGCCCCCCAATACCGCAAGCGGACCTTCAATCTTCTTACTCGGCAGTCACCACACTGGGCTGGCCAAGGTTAGCCAAGCGCACACTGTTCTGCGCTTGCTGAGCCTCACCCGGCGTGCCGAATGGCCCCAGGCGTACCCGATGCAGCGTCTGCTGATTACGTACGATCGAGCTGATGAACACCGGGGCGCTCACCATGCTGCTCAATTTAGACCTCAACAGCTCCGCAGCGTCCGGGTTGGCGAAGGCCCCAACCTGCAGATACTGGCCTGAGGCGGCTGCAGGAGTGTTTTTAACTTGTACGGGAACCACTGCGGCAGCGTGTTGCTGGGGCGGCGGCGTCCATTGCTCGACAGTACCGGCCGAAGCCGTGATCACCGGCGCGCTATTTTGCGCCACTTGCGGCTCATTGAGCATCAACGGCGCCGGACGGCCACGCTGGGCCCACCACTGCTGCGGATCGATGCCTTCGACCTTGACCCGAGCGGTGCCGGTCTCGGCATAACCGAGCTTCTTTGCAGCCGCGTAGGACAGGTCGATGATGCGGTCGGAGTAGAACGGACCACGATCGTTGACCCGCAGGATCACGCTGCGATTGTTGTCCAGGTTGGTGACCTTCACGTAACTGGGCAAGGGCAGGGTCTTGTGTGCGGCACTCATACCGTACAGGTCATAGACCTCGCCATTGGCGGTGTTTTGACCATGGAACTTGGTGCCGTACCAGGACGCCGTACCGGAGGCCACGTAGTTCTTGGACTCCTGGATGGGGAAATAGGTTTTGCCCAGTACCGTATAGGGGTTGGCCTTGTACGGGCCGGTGTGCAGGGTTGGGGTCGCATCGGGAATGCGCGAGACGTCGACGTCCCACCAGGGCGCGCCATCCTTGTGGGCACGGTTGACGTCCAGGCCCGGCATGGCGCGCACGCCACTCGTGGACTTCTGCTGCGGCGAGCGGCTCGTCGAGCAACTGACCAACAACAAGGACAACGCGGCAAAAGCCACCAGCTTCAGGGGTTTGCGGATTGGCATTGCCAGCATTACTTGACGCCCCGTGCTTGGACCAGTTGTTCAGACAACTGATGTACGGCCATGGCATACATCACGCTGCGGTTATAGCGAGTGATCGCGTAAAAGTTCTTCAGGCCCATCCAGTATTCCGGGCCACTGTCACCTTCCAGACGGAAAGCGGTGACCGGCAGATCATCGCGCAGCGCATCATGACTCGACCAGCCCAGGGCCCGCAACTCCCCGACCGTCTTGGTCGGCTCTATCCCTGTGGTCAAGCCTTCGTCCACGCGATCGCCACGCACGTCGGCGCGACTCACCACCGGCTCGCCGGCCACCCAGCCATGACGCTTGAAGTAGCTGGCAACGCTGCCGATGGCATCGTCCGGGTTGGTCCAGATATTGATGTGGCCATCACCGTCGAAGTCCACCGCATAGGCGCGAAAACTGCTCGGCATGAACTGCGGCAGCCCCATGGCTCCCGCGTAGGAGCCCTTGAGGCTCAAGGGATCAAGTTGCTCTTCACGGACCAGCAGCAGGAACTCGCGCAGTTCCTTACGGAAGAATTCGGCACGGGGCGGATAATCGAAGCCCAGGGTAGATAACGCATCGATCACCCGGTAATTGCCGGTATTACGCCCAAAAAAGGTCTCAACACCGATAATCGACACTATGACCTGGGCCGGTACGCCATATTCCTGCTCGGCGCGAGCCAGAACCGCCTCATGCTGACGCCAGAAATCCACACCGCGGGCAATGCGCGCGTCGGTGATGAACATCGGCCGGTATTCTTTCCACTGCTTGACCCGCTCGGCCGGCCGGGAAATGGCGTCAAGAATCGATTGCTTGCGCTCGGCCTCGCGGAACACCCCCATCAGCTGTTCCCCGGCAAAACCATAGTCCCGGGTCATTTCGCCAACGAATTCGGCCACTTGCGGCGAACCTTCGTAATCACCGGCGAACGCGGGTTGCGCTGCACCAAGGATGCTTACCAGGCCGACCCACGGCGCATGCCGAGCAGCCCAGCCACGCATTACTTGCATTGAATTCTTCACCTTAATCAAACCTGCGCGATCCACTTGCGATGGGTATGGATCGACATCAAAACCCCAAACGCTGACAGTAGCGTCACCAGCGAAGTTCCTCCGTAGCTAATGAACGGCAACGGAACCCCCACTACCGGCAACAAGCCACTGACCATACCGATGTTGACGAAAACGTAAACAAAAAACGTCATGGTCAGGCTGCCTGCGAGCAACTTGCCGAACAGCGTCTGCGCCTGAGCGGTGATCACCAACCCGCGCCCGATCAACAGCAGGTAGATCAGCAGCAGCGCACAAATGCCCACCAGGCCGAACTCCTCGCCCATGACCGCAATAATGAAGTCGGTGTGGCTCTCCGGCAAAAAGTCCAGGTGCGACTGCGTACCCAGCAGCCAACCCTTGCCGAAAACCCCG
Source organism: Pseudomonas sp. B21-059 (assembly GCF_026016285.1). Lineage (NCBI taxonomy): Bacteria > Pseudomonadati > Pseudomonadota > Gammaproteobacteria > Pseudomonadales > Pseudomonadaceae > Pseudomonas > Pseudomonas sp. B21-059. The sequence continues at coordinate 5,945,051 of NZ_CP087201.1, forward strand.
CCGGAACCGATGGCCGCCTTGGACTGGATAATGTTCCAGCCCGTGCCCAGGGGGTCGCTCTCGGGGTCGAGAAAAGTCAGGATTCGCTGTTTCTGGTAGTCATGCATGATGAAGAACCACATGGCGATGGCCACCGGCACCGCGGCCGCCAGCACACTCAGAATCCAGCGCCAGCGCAGCCCACCCATGAACAGCACGAAGGCGCCACCGGCCAGGATCAGCAGGGCGGTGCCCAGGTCCGGCTGACGCACGATCAGGATGAACGGAATGCCGATCAGTATCAGGCTGATCCCCACATGCTTGAGATGGGGCGGCAAGGTGCGCTTGGACAAGTACCAGGCGATGGTCGCCGGCATGATGATCTTCATGAACTCCGACGGCTGGAAGCGGATCACCCCGGGAATGTTGATCCAGCGGGTCGCGCCCATGGCGTTGTGACCCATGACGTCCACCACCACCAGCAACACCACGCCGAACACATACCCCAGAGGCACCCAGCGCGCCATGAAGCGTGGCTCGAACTGGGCGATGACAATCATCGACACCAAGCCGATGCCAAAGGACGTGGCCTGCTTGGCCAGCAGATCCCAACTCTTGCCACTGGCGGAATACAGCACGAACAGGCTGCCGGCGGCCAGCGTCAACAGCAATACCAGCAAGGGACCATCGATATGCAGGCGCTGCAACAGCGTCGCACGACGGCGCATCACATCCTCACTGGAGAGGATGCGGTCAAAATTACTCTTCACGGGCCGTAGCCTCCGCGCTGATAGGGCTGGCGAACTCAGGCTTGAGCTGGCCGTCCTGGCCGAGAAGCCAGGCATCCATCACCTGGCGCACCACGGGAGCCGCGACGCCGGAGCCCGACTCGCCGTTCTCGACCATGACCGAAACCACGATCTTGGGGTTTTCCGCCGGGGCGAAGCCGACAAACAGGGCGTGGTCGCGATGGCGCTCCTGAACCTTGGAGCGGTCGTATTTCTCGCCCTGCTTGATCGCCACCACCTGGGCGGTACCACTCTTGCCGGCAATCCGGTACTGCGAACCAACCGCAGCCTTGCGCGCAGTGCCGCGGGCGCCGTGCATCACCTGCTGCATGCCGTGATTGACCCTCATCCAATCCGACGGGTCGCGCAGGACGATGTCCGGCATCGGGTTGTGATCCACCGGCTTCTCGCCTTCGATGCTCTTGGCCAGGTGTGGTCGGTTCCACTTGCCCTTGCTGGCAACCAGAGCGGTCGCCTGGGCCAGTTGCAACGGCGTCGACTGCATGTAGCCCTGGCCGATCCCGAGAATCAGGGTTTCTCCCGGGAACCAGGCCTGACGCCGGGTGGCGCGCTTCCACTCGCGGGTCGGCATCAGCCCGGGGGATTCCTCGAACATGTCCAGGGAGACCTTCTGGCCGATGCCGAACTTGGTCATGTAGGCCGAGAGCCGATCGATCCCCAGCTTGTGGGCCAGGTCATAGAAATAGGTGTCGTTGGACCGCATGATCGCGGTGTCCAGGTCGACATAACCGTCACCGCTTCGGTTCCAGTTGCGGTACTTGTGATCGTAGTTGGGCAGTTGGTAGTAGCCCGGGTCGTAGACGCGGGACGAGGCCGTCACCACCCCGGCATCCAGCCCGGCAATCGCCACCGCCGGCTTGATGGTCGAACCCGGTGGATACAGACCGCGCAGCACCCGGTTGAACAGCGGCCGATCAATGGAATCACGCAATTCGGCATAAGCCTTGAAGCTGATACCGGTGACGAACAGGTTCGGATCGAAACTTGGCTGGCTGACCATCGCCAGAACTTCACCGGTGCTCGGGTCCAGCGCCACCACCGCACCGCGGCGGCCGCCCAGAGCTAGCTCCGCGGCCTCCTGCAACTTGATATCCAGGCTCAGGACAATGTCCTTGCCGGGAATCGGATCGGTGCGCTTGAGCACCCGCAGCACTCGGCCACGGGCGTTGGTTTCAACTTCCTCGTAACCCACCTGTCCATGCAATTCCGGCTCGTAGAAGCGTTCGATGCCAGTCTTGCCGATATGGTGGGTGCCGCTGTAGTTCACCGGGTCCAGGGACTTCAGCTCTTTCTCGTTGATCCGTCCCATATAGCCCACGGAGTGCGCAAAGTGCGCGCCCTGCGGGTAGTGCCGGACCAGTTGCGCAACCACTTCCACCCCGGGCAGACGGAACTGGTTCACCGCAATGCGGGCTATCTGCTCTTCCGTCAACTCGAACAGGATAGGCACCGGTTCGAAAGGGCGCCGCCCCTGTTTCATGCGCTTTTCGAACAGCACCCGGTCTTCCGGGGTCAGTTCCAGCACCTCGACAATCACATCGAGGACCTGCTGCCAGTTGCCGGAACGTTCGCGGGTCATGCTCAGGCTGAAACTGGGCCGGTTATCAGCAACTACCACGCCATTGCGGTCGAAAATCAGTCCGCGAGTCGGAGGAATCGGCTGCACATGCACCCGATTGTTCTCCGACAGCGTGGAGTGATAGTCGTACTGGATCACCTGCAGGTAATACAGCCGGGCAATCAGCACGCCAATCAGGCAGACCACCATAATGGCGCCGAACACGACCCGGCTACGCACCAGACGGGCGTCTTTTTCGTGGTCCTTGATGCGGATCGGCTGGGACATTAGGGGCGCGGGCTACTTGTGGTAAGGGTGCCCGGACAACACGGTCCAGGCGCGATACAGCTGTTCACCGATGAGAATCCGCACCAGCGGGTGCGGCAAGGTCAGCGGCGACAGCGACCAACGCTGATCCGCTCGCGCACAGACTTCCGGCGCCAGCCCTTCCGGGCCGCCGACCATGAAATTCACGGTGCGCGAATCGAGACGCCAACGATCCAGTTCCACCGCCAACTGCTCGGTGCTCCAGGGTTTGCCGTGCACCTCGAGGGTGACGATGCGCTCGTTATGCCCGACCTTGGCCAGCATGGCTTCGCCTTCCTGACGGATAAAGCGAGCCACGTCGGCGTTCTTGCCCCGGGTATTGAGCGGAATTTCCACCAGTTCCAGCGCCAGCTCGGAGGGCAGACGCTTGGCATACTCGTGCCAACCCTCTTCCACCCACTTGGGCATGCGTGAACCAACAGCGATCAGACGCAGGCGCACAGCTGTCCCTTATTGCTGGTCTTTGTTGAGCTTGGTGAAGTGCTCGTGGCCATGCTCCGGGCTGTGGTGCTTGCCATCGGCCGCGCGGCTCTGCTCGGCGCCCTGCCACAGACGCTCCAGGTCATAGAACTGACGAGCCGAGGCAGTCATCATGTGCACGATCACATCGTCCAGGTCCAGCAGCACCCAGTCGCTGTCGCCCTTGCCTTCTTCACCCAGCGGACGCACGCCCTGGGCCTTGACCATTTCGCGGACCTTTTCCAGCATCGCGCCGATCTGGCGATTGGAGGTACCAGTGGCGATGATCATGTAGTCAGTGATGCTTTGCTTGTCGCGAACATCGATCACCAGGACATCCTGGGCCTTGACGTCTTCCAGCGCGGCAACAGCCACCTTGACCAGATCTTCGCCTTTCATTACTTGGTTAGTCATATAAAACTCGTTCAGCTCGTATGTTTGGAGCGCCGCTCAGCACAGGCCGGCAGCGTTCCTTCAGTTCGGCGCACGGTAAAGTCCGTGAGCATCGATATAGGCCAGGACCGCGTCAGGCACCAGGAAACGTACCGACTTACCGCTGGCCAGCAGTTGACGGATCTGGGTGGCGGACACCGCAAGCGGCGTCTGCCAGACGAATGCAATGTGTCCCCCCGGCCCTTGCAGGGCCAGTGGGTCGCTCACCGAGCGCGCCGCCAACAGGTTGCGCAAGGCATCCGGTGGCTCGCTGTCGGCATCCGGGCGTTGCAGCACCAGGATGTGGCAATGCTGGAGTAATTCTTCCCAACGATGCCAGGTGGGCAGGCCGCAAAACGCGTCCCAGCCCAGTAACAGAAACAACTGGTCATCCGCGGCCAACTCGGCCCGCATCTGCTCCAGGGTGTCGATGGTGTAGGACGGCTTGTCCCGTTTCAGCTCACGGTCGTCCACCACCAGGGGTGAAACGCCCGCCACCGCATATTCGACCATCGCCAGACGATCGAGCGCCGACACCTGCGGTGTATCCCGATGCGGCGGCCTGGCACTGGGTGTCAGGCGCAGCTCATCGAGTTGCATGGATTCAGCCACCTCCAGCGCACCACGCAAGTGGCCGATATGCACTGGATCGAAGGTGCCGCCCAGCAGACCGATACGTTTGCCCATCAAGTGCGCACGTGACCGTCACCGAAAACCACATACTTCTCGCTGGTCAAGCCTTCCAGGCCCACCGGGCCACGGGCGTGCAGCTTGTCGGTGGAAATGCCGATCTCAGCGCCCAGGCCATATTCGAAACCGTCGGCAAAGCGCGTAGAGGCATTGACCATGACCGAACTGGAGTCCACTTCATTGAGGAAGCGCCGAGCGTCACTGAAGTTCTCGGTGACGATGGAGTCAGTATGGTGCGAGCCGTAAGTGTTGATGTGCTCGATGGCCTGCTCCAGGTTGTCCAGTACCCGGATCGAGAGGATCGGCGCGGTGTACTCGGTGCGCCAGTCTTCTTCGGTCGCTTGCAGCACATCGGCGCCAAGAATTCCTCGGGTTTGCTCGCAGCCACGCAACTCGACGCCCTTGTCGCGATAGATCGCAGCCAATGGCGGCAATACGCGCTCGGCAATGGCGGCGTGAACCAGCAGGGTTTCCATGGTGTTGCACGGCGCGTAGCGCTGGGTCTTGGCGTTATCGGCAATACGAATCGCCTTGTCCAGGTCCGCCGCCACATCGATATACACGTGGCAGACGCCGTCCAGGTGCTTGATCACCGGCACCTTGGCATCGCGGCTGACCCGCTCGATCAGGCTCTTGCCGCCACGAGGCACAATTACGTCGACAAACTCGGGCATGGTGATCAGCGCGCCCACCGCGGCGCGATCGGTGGTTTCCACCACTTGCACCACGTGAGGCGGCAAATCGGCAGCCGCCAATCCCTGCTGAATGCAGGTGGCAATGGCACGGTTGGAATGAATGGCCTCGGAACCACCCCGCAGGATGGTGGCGTTGCCAGACTTCAGACACAGGCTGGCAGCATCGATGGTCACGTTCGGACGGGACTCGTAAATGATGCCGATCACGCCCAGGGGCACGCGCATCTTGCCCACCTGGATGCCCGAAGGCAGGTAGCGCATGTCGCGGATTTCACCGATGGGGTCAGGCAGCTTGGCCACCTGACGCAGGCCTTCGATCATTTCATCGATACGCGCTGGAGTCAGCGCCAGACGATCCAGCAGAGCCGGTTCCAGACCATTGGCCCGGCCGTTGGCCAGGTCCTGCTCGTTGGCTGCGGTCAGCTCCGGTCGCGCAGCGTCCAAGGCATCGGCAGCCGCCAACAGCGCACGGTTCTTCTGCGCAGTGGTGGCACGGGCGATCACCCGGGAAGCTTGGCGGGCAGCGCGACCCAAACGGGTCATGTAGTCAAGAACGGACTCAGTCATGGTCTGGTGTGGTCTTGGCAAAGAGGAAAGCGGCTGATTATAGCTGTCGCGCCCGTTCACGGACAGCGGTCACGGGCGGATGGTCGAAATGGAGTGTAAATACCCGCAGTTCAGCCTGAATTAAGCCTGGAGTTGTTACCATTACGTCACTTTTTCCGCCATAACCCTCGTCACCATGTCCATCCTGACCTCTGCGAACCCGCCCAAAGCCTTGCCTGACGGCTTTTTCGACCGTGACGCCGAGCTTTTGGCCCGTGAACTGCTGGGCAAAGTCATTCGCCATAAAGTCGGCGAGCTGTGGTTATCCGCGCGCATTATCGAAACCGAAGCCTATTACTGCGAGGAAAAAGGCAGCCACGCCTCCCTCGGCTACACAGAAAAACGTAAGGCTTTGTTTCTCGATGGCGGCCACATCTATATGTATTACGCACGCGGTGGCGACTCGCTGAACTTCAGCGCCCAGGGCCCCGGCAATGCGGTACTGATCAAGTCCGCCTATCCCTGGGTCGACGCCGTCTCCGGCCCGGCCAGCCTGGCGCAGATGCTGCTGAACAACCCGGACGCCAGTGGCCGCCCGCGCCCCTCGCAAAAGCTCTGCGCCGGCCAGACCCTGCTGTGCAAGGCCATGGGCTTGAAAGTCCCAGTCTGGGATGCAAAGCGCTTCGATCACGAAACCCTTTTCGTCGAGGACGTCGGCAGCGCAGTGCCGCACATCATCCAGACCACCCGCCTGGGTATCCCCCGCGGTCGTGACGAACACCTGATGTACCGCTTCGTCGATGCCGCCTATGCGCCCTACTGCACACGGAACCCGCTGCGCCGTGGCCAAGTCGAAGGTCGCGACTACCTGATCCTCGACTGATTAGCGCAACCCCGTACCCGCCAGACACTGACAATGGAGTTGAAATTATGGGCCCATGGCTCGACAGCGTGACCGCCTGGCTGACCACCAACCCGCAGTGGCTGGCCGCCGCTGTATTTATTGTGGCCTGCGTGGAGTGCCTGGCCATTGCCGGCCTGATCGTTCCGGGAACGGTGCTGCTGTTCGCGATTGCCGTGCTGGCGGGCAACGGCGCGTTGTCACTGGGAGAAACCCTGCTTCTGGGGTTGTTCGGCGGTTTGCTCGGGGATGTGGTGTCCTACCTGCTGGGGCGTCACTTTCACCAGAGCATCCGGCGCCTGCCAGGACTGCGCCATCATCCGGAATGGATCAACGGCGCCGAAGCCTATTTTCAGCGTTACGGCATCGCCAGTCTGCTGGTAGGACGCTTCATCGGCCCGCTGCGGCCAATGTTGCCAATGGTTGCCGGCATGTTCGACATGCCATTTGTACGATTTTTCGCCGTCAGCCTGCTGGCAGCCGCGGGCTGGTCGGTGGCTTACCTGCTGCCAGGCTGGGCCACGGGTGCGGCGATTCGCCTGCCGCTGCCCGAAGGCTTCTGGCCACAAGCCGGTGTCGTAGCCGGCAGCCTCGCGATACTGATCGGCTTGAGCGTTGCCAGCAGCCTGCGCCGCCATCGTCGGGCTACCCTGCTGATGTCCGGCCTGAGCCTGTTGATCCTGGCAGGGCTGTTCATCGGTTACCCCTATCTCACGCAGTTCGACCAGGGGCTGATCGCCCTGGTGCAGGAACACCGGAACCCGAGCCTGGACAAGATCATGGTGATGGTCACCCAGATCGGCGAGTTTCGCGCCATGTTCATCATCAGCGCGGTACTGACCCTGCTACTTCTGGCCCTGCGCCAATGGCGTCACGCCGTATTCGCCGGCGCCACCCTGATGTGCACCGCACTGGCCAACACTGGCAGCAAATGGTTCTTTGCGCGGGTACGTCCCGAGGTCCTGACCGAGCCCCTCACCAGTTTCAGCATGCCCAGCGGGCACTCTTCTGGCTCCTTCGCCCTGTTCCTGACACTGGCGGTATTGGCTGGCCGTGGCCAACCACCACGAATGCGCCTGACCTGGCTGCTGCTGGGTTGCCTGCCGGCGGCATCCATTGCCTTGTCCCGGGTCTACTTGGGGGCCCATTGGCCAACCGACATTCTCGCCGGCGCCATGCTCGCGACCTGTGTCTGCGCCGCCAGCCTGACCCTGATTCAATGGCAAGAATCGCTCAAGCCGATGTCGGCCAAGGTCTGGTGGCTGCTACTGCCAGTCATGCTGTTGATGTGCGGGTTCATGGCGACACGGCATCTGCCTCACGCCCTGCTGCGATACGCCTATTAAGCGTGCAAGCGGCAACCTGTAGCCGCCGCTAGAGGTTCAGGTCTCAGGCGAAGAGCTCGCCCTGCAGTTCATCCAGCAGTTGCTGGATGGCATCGAGACGCTGCTGCGGGTCATCCAGTTGCAGCAGGTCGATCTTGTCCTGCTCGGAAAAGGGCAACAGGTAGGCCAGTTGATTGGCCAGGGACAATTGCCCCTGGGCCTCGCTGCCCATGTCCAGGGCCTCCACCATCGGATGCTCGGCCAGAGCCTTGAGCAGCGCGATCAGGTCTGCGTCCTCATCCTGCAATGGTTGCTCCGCAGCCTCCGCCAGCCACTGGACCTGGGCCACCGTCAGTTGGTCTTTCTGCACTTCGCTCTCCAGCACGCGGAAGCGTCGACCACCCTTGACCCTGATTCCCAGCAGTCCATTGTCCTGCTGGTGAAAGTCGGTAATCAGTGCTTCGCAACCCACCAGGGCATAGCCTGGCGCGGCCGTACCGACCTCCTCGCCCTCCAGGATGCACACCACCCCGAAGCCGCAACCCTGCTTCATGCAGCGGCCGATCATGTCCAGGTAGCGCGCCTCGAAAATCTGCAGATCGAGGATGCAGTCAGGGAACAGCACGGTATTCAAAGGAAACAGCGCCAGGCTCATACACCCATCCTTAAACCAGCAAAGACACCGCCAACGGCAGCAGTACCGCCGTGGCCACGCCCATCAGACTCATGGCCAGCGCCGCAAAGGCGCCGCACTCCTCACTCTCCTGCAAGGCCACCGAAGTGCCCACCGCATGGGCGGTCATGCCCAGGGCCATGCCTCGCGCCTCAGGCCCATGAACGCCCAGGCGGTCGAGGATACTCGGGCCGAAGATCGCCCCGATCACCCCGGTAATCAGCACGAACACCGCCGCCAGAGCCGCGACGCCACCAATCTGCTCGGCCACCAGCATAGCGATCGGCGAAGTCACCGACTTGGGTGCCATGGTCATGAGGATCATGTGCTCAGCACCGAACCACCACCCCAGCAGTACCCCCAGGCTGGTGGCCAGCACCCCGCCCACCACCAGCGTAGTCAATATCGGCCAGAACAATTGGCGGATGCGCCGCAAGTTGAGGTACAGGGGAACCGCCAGGGCCACCGTGGCAGGGCCCAGCAGAATGCTCAGAATCTCGGTGCTCTTGCGGTACTCCGCATAACTCAAACCACAGCCGAGCAGCACACCGATCACCAGCAGCATGGACACCAGTACCGGCTGCAGGAACATCCAGCGAGTTTTCTCAAAGGCCGCCAGCACCAACTGGTAGGCGCCCAGGGTGATGCCGATGCCGAACAGCGGATGGTGAATCACCGCCGCCCAGGCGCCTTGCCAATCAACATTCATTGACTGTCCTCCCGGCGGGACTGGCGCTTGACCAGGCGCTGCATCAGCACACCGACAAAGGCCATGGAGATCACCAGAGACAGCACCAGCGCGCCACTGATCGCCCAGAAGTCCGCGGCAATATCCCGGGCATAGACCATCACTCCGACCGCAGGCGGCACCAGTAACAGCGGCAGGTATCGCAGCAAACTGCTGGCTGCCAGGTTCAACGGCTCGCCCACTTCGCCGCGCACCACTAGAAAAACCAGCAGCAACAACAGGCCGATGATCGGCCCGGGAAGTACGGGCAACAGCAGATGATTGAGCGCCGTGCCGAGCAATTGGAACAGCACCAGCCATGTCAAACCGCGTAACAACATACCGCCTCTCCAGCCAGATCCCGTGGCGCATTATAAGCACGCAGGCGCTATGAACCGGCATTCGCCAAAAGCATGGATGTTTACCGGGAAGGATCGCCATGATGATCTAAAGTGGATACTTCAGACCACAAAGCACTGGGTCGAATACTAAAAAATCGTTGAACCAAGGAGAGTCTCAATGCCCTATGTTCCTGTTGCAGAGCTCAAAGATTATGTCGGGAAGGAACTCGGACGTTCCGCGTGGCTCACCATTGACCAGGAGCGTATCAACCTGTTCGCCGAAGCCACTGGCGACTTCCAGTTCATTCACGTGGACCCGGTCAAGGCAGCGAAAACGCCGTTCGGCACCACCATCGCCCATGGGTTCCTGACCCTGTCGCTGATCCCCAAACTGATGGAAGACATCCTCGTGCTGCCCGAGGGCCTGAAGATGGTGGTCAACTATGGCCTGGACAGCGTGCGCTTCATCCAGCCGGTGAAAGTCGACTCCAAGGTGCGTCTCAAGGTCGAACTGACCGACGTCACCGAGAAGAAGCCCGGCCAATGGCTGCTCAAGGCCACGGCCACCCTGGAAATCGACGGCGAGGAAAAACCTGCCTATATCGCTGAGCCTCTTTCGCTCTGCTTCGTCTGAAATGTCCCTGATGCGAAACAGCTCATGCTGTTTCGCTCAACCTCTCTATATATAAGTCACACCGCTGCGGCATACTCGGTCCCCTAATTATCCGGAACCCGTTATGCGCCCACTTGTACCCCTGGTCTTGACTCTCTTGCTCAGCGCTTGCGGAGACGGCGAATCGCTGTTGCCGCCCGATGCCCGACTGCCCGACGGCGGGCGCTATCGCGGCGACCTGGTCAATGGCCTGCTCCAGGGACAGGGACGCATCGACTACCCCAACGGCAGCTGGTACGCCGGCCAGTTCGACAAGGGCCAATGGCATGGCCAGGGCGAATGGCATGGCAGCAATGGCGAGGTCTATCGCGGCCAGTTCCAGCAAGGGCTGTTCCACGGGCAAGGCACCTTGACCACCAAGGACAGCAGCTACAGCGGCGGCTTCAAACTAGGCCGCCGGGACGGCGAAGGCACCCTAAAAGAAGACGGCATGACCTATCGCGGCGAGTTCAAGGCCGACCTGTACTCGGGCCTGGGCCGCCTGGAACTGGAGGACGGCAGTCAGTACCAGGGGCAATTCGCCAAGGGCAAGCCCAATGGCGAAGGCCAGCGCAGCGATGCCAGCGGCAACCAGTTCAGCGGCAACTTCGTCAACGGCCAACTGGAAGGCAACGGCACCTTCAACAGCGCCGAAGGTGACATTTATGTCGGTGGTTTCAAACACAACCAGCTCAATGGCAAGGGCCGCTACGAAAACTCCGACGGCGACGTCTGGATCGGCCAGTTCAAGGAAGGTGCCCTGGGTGGCAAGGGCGAGCTGATCGGCGCCGATGGCAGCCATTATGTCGGCACCTTCAGCGACTGGCGCTTCAGCGGCGAAGGACGACTGAACCTCAGTGACGGCAGCTTCTACATCGGCGGCTTCGACAGCGACAACTACCAGGGCCACGGTGTGCTGGTGCTGCGCGATGGCAGCGTGCAAAGCGGTGTCTGGAGCAATGGCATGCGGGTTCGCGACGCCGACGGCAAACTACTGCCGGACCCATTGGAAACTGCTCTGCTGGTCCAGGGTCGCCTGCTCAAGGAGGCCCTCGACGCGGTGCCTGCCTCCAGCCCGACCATCGAACTCTATAGCCTGACCCTGGCCGGCGACGGCAAGCAGAGTGTCTTCCTGCGCGAAGCCGACTACGTCAGCAACATGCTCGCGAGCCGCTTCGGCGCCCACGGCCAGATCCGCCTGGTCAACCACCGGGACCACCTGATGAACCGGCCCATGGCCACCCGGGAGAACCTGCGCCGCGCCGCACAGACCCTGGCCGAACGCAGCGGCCCCGAAGACCTGGTGTTCATCTACCTCACCAGCCATGGCACCAGCGAGCACGAACTGGTGCTGGATCAGCCGCGCATGGAGTTGACCGACCTACCAGCCGATGAACTGGCCATTGCCTTGGCCCCCCTGAAAAACCGCGACAAGATCATTGTCATCTCGTCCTGCTACTCGGGCGGTTTCATCCCTGCGCTCAAGGACGAACGAACCCTGATCATGACCGCCTCCCAGGCCGACCGGGTGTCTTTCGGCTGTTCCGAAGAAGCCGACTTCACCTACTTCGGCGATGCTTTATTCGCCCAGGCACTGAACCAGACTGATGACCTGGAGCACGCCTTCAAGCTGGCCCGGGCCACAGTGGCCGAACGTGAACAGGCCGATGGTTTCGAAGCGTCAGAACCACAGATCTGGGCCCCCAAAGGCGTCATCGCGCATTGGCAACAATTGCGCAAACAGCAGGCACGAAAAGCGCTGCAAAGTGTCTCTATAGGCAGCAAGGAAGCACAGAGCAACTAAGCTGAAACAGTATCAAGGGGGAATGACTATGTACTTGACGCCTCAGCATATCCTGCTCGCCGGCGCCTCCGGACTAACCGGAGAGCATCTACTCGATCGCCTGCTCAACGAGCCCACCATCATTCGTGTTCTGGCACCCAGCAGACGCCCGCTAAGCAAGCACCCACGCCTGGAGAACCCCGTCGGCGATCCGGCGGTATTCCTGCCGCAACTGAGCGGCAAGGTGGAGATCGCCTTCTGCTGCCTGGGCACCACCATCAAGCAGGCGGGTTCCGAAGCGGCCTTTCGCGCCGTGGACCTGGACATGGTGGTGGCCTTCGGCAAACGCGCCCTGGAAATGGGCGCGCGGCACCTGATAGTGGTCAGCGCCCTGGGCGCCGACCCCAAGTCATCGATTTTCTACAACCGGGTCAAAGGTGAAATGGAAGAGGCCCTTAAACAGCAGGGCTGGCCACAGCTGACCATTTGCCGGCCGTCACTGCTGCTGGGAGACCGGATCGAACCGCGCCTGACCGAACAACTGGCCGGCCCGTTGTCGCGACTGATCCCGGGCAAGTACCACGGCATCGAAGCCTGCCAGTTGGCACGCGCCATGTGGCGGTTGGCCCTGGAAGAGCAAAGCGGCACTCGGGTCGTCGAATCCGATGAGTTGCGCAAGCTAGGTAAATGAAGCACTCGCCGGCAAGCCGGTTCCTGCACATAGCTGCAGGAGCCGGCTTGCCGGCGAAACACTACAACCCACCCGTTGCCTGAAACCCCACCCCCAACACTGTCAGCACCGACAACGGCAGCAACAGCGTATCGAGCAAGGCACTGGCCGGCAGGTCTACTCCCGGATAGCTCGGTGCCTCGGCGCCAAAGCGGTCCATGGCACAGCAACCACCCTGCATGGCATAAAGATCCAGGCGCGTCCCCGAATACACCACCGGCGCCCCAGCTTGTGCGGCGTTCAAGGTGCGGACCGTGGCACAGCCCCCCAGCTGCAGGGCAGCCAGCAGCATCAGCAGGGATTTATTCATCGCTGCTCAAATGATGTTCGCCCCAGCGCGGCAACATGTCCTGGGGGATGTTCAGCAGATTGAGAATCCGCGCCACGACGAAGTCCACCAGGTCATCGATGGTCTGCGGCTGATGATAGAAACCCGGCGAGGCCGGCAGGATAGTCACGCCCATGTTCGACAACTTGAGCATGTGCTCCAGATGAATGCTGGAGTAGGGAGCCTCGCGAGGCACCAGAATCAACTGCCGGCGCTCCTTGAGGGTCACGTCCGCCGCCCGTTCGATCAGGTTGTTGCAAGCCCCGGTAGCAATCGCCGACAAGGTGCCGGTGGAGCAAGGCACCACCACCATCGCCGCCGGCGAGCCGGAACCCGAGGCTACCGGCGACATCCAGTCTTCCTTGCCGTACACCCGGATCTGCCCCGCCGCCGCACCGGTGTACTCGGTGAGAAAGGCCTGCATCATCTGCGGCTTGGGCGGCAGGGTCACATCGGTTTCCGTGGCCATGACCAACTGCGCAGCCTTTGAGATCAGGAAGTGCACTTCCCGATCCTCACGCACCAGGCAATCCAGCAGGCGCAAACCGTACTGGGCGCCCGAGGCACCGGTCATGGCCAGGGTGATGCGTTCCGGGCCATTGCTCATTGCAGTGCCTCGGCCAGTTTGCCGTGCAGGCCGCCGAAGCCGCCGTTACTCATGATCACCACCTGGGTGCCCGGCTTGGCCTGGCTTTTCACCCGTTCGATGATGCCTTCCAGAGAGTCGCTGACAATCGATGGCACCGAACACAAGGCCGCCGTTGCCGCCAGGTCCCAGCCCAGGTTGGCCGGAGCGTACCAGATCACCTGATCGGCCTGGTTGACGCTTTCCGGCAGCCCATCACGGTGGGCGCCAAGCTTCATGGAGTTGGAGCGCGGCTCGATGATGGCAATCACCGGTGCGTCGCCGACCCGCTTGCGCAGGCCGTCCAGGGTGGTGGCGATGGCCGTCGGGTGGTGGGCGAAGTCATCGTAGATGGTCACGCCATGCACTTCGGCGACCTTCTCCATGCGGCGCTTCACGCTCTTGAACGCACTCAGGCCAGCAATGCCCATCGACGGCACCACGCCAACATGACGAGCAGCGGCCAGCGTCGCCAGGGCATTGGCCACGTTGTGCTGCCCGGTCAGTTCCCACTCCACCACGCCCTGGCTCACCCCCTCGAACATCACTTCAAAGGCCGAACCGTCGGCACTGAGCAACTTGACCTGCCACTGACCACCGGCACCGGTGGTCTGCACCGGCGTCCAGCAGCCCATCTCGATGACCCGCTGCAAGGCTGGTTCGGTGGTGGGATGAATCACCAGGCCTTCGCTGGGGATGGTCCGCACCAGATGGTGGAACTGCCGCTCGATGGCCGCCAGGTCAGGGAAGATGTCCGCATGGTCGAACTCAAGGTTATTGAGGATCGCCGTGCGTGGACGGTAGTGGACAAACTTCGAGCGCTTGTCGAAGAACGCGCTGTCGTACTCATCGGCCTCGATCACGAAGAACGGTGTGCCGCCCAGGCGGGCCGAAACGGCGAAATTCTGCGGCACCCCACCAATCAGGAAGCCCGGGCTCATGCCGGCATGCTCCAGTACCCAGGCCAGCATGCTGCTGGTGGTGGTCTTGCCGTGGGTGCCGGCAACAGCCAGGACCCAGCGCCCTTGCAGGACATGGTCCGCCAACCACTGCGGGCCGGAAACATAGGGCAGGCCTTTGTTCAGCACATACTCCACGGCCGGGTTGCCCCGGGACATGGCGTTGCCGATCACCACCAGATCCGGAGCCGGGTCCAGCTGGGCCGGGTCATAGCCTTGAGTCAGCTCGATGCCCTGGGCTTGCAGCTGGGTGCTCATGGGGGGATAGACGTTAGCGTCGGAGCCGGTGACGTGATGGCCCAGTTCTTTAGCCAGAACCGCCATCGAGCCCATGAAAGTGCCGCAGATACCGAGAATATGGATGTGCATAGTCGACCTCATAAAACATCGGCGCAGGTTAGCCTAGAGGGCTGCAAATCGCACCCATTAGCTGACCGGGAGGCTGTTGCGTTTGCCGCCGCTGGCACAAGGCAAGCGGCCCTGTACCGGCAGTCACAGGTGCGGTTTAACGCGCAATACCGTGTTTGCGCAGCTTTCTATAGAGGGTGTTGCGGCTGACCCCCAGCTGTTCGGCGGTATGGGTCATGTGCCAGCGCTGTTGCTCCAGGGCTGCCAGTAGCGCAACCCGCTCGGCGTCCTCCAGGGGGCGCTCCTGCGCTTCGGCAACCGGCTCGGCAACTGGCGCCGGGCGGCTGTTGCGGATCAGCGGCGGCAGGTCTTCCAGACCAATGCGGCCGTTTTCACACAAGGCCGCCAGGGTTCGCAGGACGTTGCGCAATTGCCGCACGTTTCCCGGCCAGGAATAACTCAACAGGCTCTGACGCGCCGCTTCGTCCAGCACCACCGGTTGCCCGCCCGCCTCTTCGGCCAGGAGAAAGTCCAGCAACTGGGATTTGTCGCTGCGCTCACGCAGGGCCGGCAGCGCGATCTCAAGACCATTGAGCCGGTAATACAGATCCTCACGGAAACTGCCGTCGCGTACCCGCTCCAGCAGATCCCGGTGGGTGGCGCTGATGATCCGCACGTTGACCGATTGCGGCTCACCGCCAATCGGCACCACCAGGCGATCTTCCAACACCCGCAGCAAACGCGTCTGCAGGGCCAGGGGCATATCGCCGATTTCATCGAGGAACAAGGTGCCGCCATCGGCCTGCTGCAACTTGCCGCGCATGCCCTCCTTGCGCGCCCCGGTAAAGCTGCCGCCGCGATAACCGAAGAGTTCGCTCTCGATCAGGCTCTCCGGAATCGCCGCGCAATTGAGGGCGACAAAGGTTTTATCCGAACGGGCACTGCCCTGGTGCACCGCCTTGGCAAAAGCCTCCTTGCCGGAGCCGGTTTCACCATTGATCAACAGCGGCACATCACGCTCGAACACCCGCGAGGCCCGGCGAAAATCATTCTGCAGCCCTTCATCCCCAAGGCAGATGCTTGAAGTGCGCGGCGGCGTAACACCAGCCGGCACCCGCGGTGCTGGTTGCGATACCGGGTGCGGCTGACCGCGCAACAAGGCAAACAGACGCCGCCCATCCCGAGTACGCAAGGGCCAACTGGCGCTGGCATTGATGCTGGCGCGACTGAGCAATTCATCCAGGGAACAGTCGAAAAAGCTGTCCACCGGTTTACCCAGCAAGCCACCGCGAATATGCCCCAGCAGATTCAGGGCGCTCTGGTTCACCGCACAGATTCGCCCTTCGCCGTCAAACGCCAGCAAGCCCTCACTGAACAGCCCCACAGACTCCGCCTGCAGATGAAAGCGCAGCAGCCACTGGTTCTCGAAATAACGCAGGAAATAGCAGCTCTCGATCATTTTCGCCGAGAGATTGACCAAGGCCATGGTGTGGAACTGACTCTGCCGGGAAACGTCCTGACGCGCCGAGGACACATCCAGCACCGCCAGCAATTCGCCATGGGGATCGAACACCGGGCTCGCCGAGCAGGTCAGGCCAGTGTGCCGGCCACGGAAGTGCTCGCCCTGGTGAATGGTCAGCGACTGACGCTCCACCAGGCAGGTGCCAATGCCGTTGGTGCCTTCCCGGGCCTCGCTCCAGTCGGCGCCCAGCCAGAGACCGGCATGCTCGAAAATCTTGCGCTCGCTAGGGGCGGTGATGCAGTTGAGGATCACCCCCCGGGCATCGGTCAGCAGCACGGCATGGCCCGCGCCGGACAACTGCTGGTGCAGGTTGGCCATCTCGGTGCCGGCTATTTGCAGCACATCCTGCAGGCGTTCGCGACTTTCCAGCAGGCGACCATGCTCCAGCACTGTGGGGGCCATGGCCTGGGCCGGATCAAGGTGATAGTCCTCAAGGCAGCGCAGCCAGGAGCGAGCAATGGAAGGATCGCTGCCGGGGCCCTGCAAATGGGCTTTACCCTGGGCCACCGTCAGCACCTGCTGGGCATGTCGACTCAGATGATTACTACTGTGCATTTCTTATTATTCTCCTGATGCGCTGTCACGCTCAGACGGAACACTGGCGCCGCTGCCGGCCGCAATCGGCCCTGTAAAGAAGGACAGACCATCAGATCTATCCGACAAGATTCGACACGCGAACCAGCATCCTCCAGCCGCTGTTTCATTGCAATGCCGGCTTGACCCATGAGTCACAGCTTGTGCCATCCAGGTTACAAACTGTCACTCGGTGCCGTACCAGATTCGTCACACGCGGCCGTTGGCACCGCTTCGAAACATCCGCAAACCCTTGATTCATATGGCCTGCACCCCACTGGCCCGACCTTTGCTCTACGCTTGGTATGCGCTATAGCGCGTCCTCCCCCATAAGCATAAAAGCCAGGAGATACCCACCATGCGTTACGCACACCCCGGTACTGAAGGCGCTATCGTTTCGTTCAAGAGCAAGTACGGTAACTACATCGGCGGCGAATTCGTTGCGCCAGTCAAAGGCCAGTACTTCACCAACACCTCGCCGGTCAATGGCCAGCCGATTGCCGAATTCCCCCGCTCCACCGCCGAAGACATCGACAAGGCGCTGGACGCCGCCCATGCCGCCGCCGACGCCTGGGGCGCCACCTCGGTACAGGCCCGCTCGCTGATCCTGCTGAAGATCGCCGACCGCATCGAACAGAACCTGGAACTGCTGGCCATCACCGAAACCTGGGACAACGGCAAGGCGGTACGCGAGACCCTGAACGCCGACATTCCCCTGGCCGCCGACCACTTCCGCTACTTCGCCGGTTGCCTGCGGGCCCAGGAAGGCAGCGCCGCGGAAATCGACGGCAACACCGTGGCCTACCACATCCATGAACCCCTGGGCGTGGTCGGGCAGATCATCCCGTGGAACTTCCCGATCCTGATGGCCGCCTGGAAACTCGCCCCAGCCCTGGCTGCCGGTAACTGCGTGGTACTCAAACCCGCCGAGCAGACCCCACTGGGCATCACCGTACTGATGGAAGTGATCGGCGACCTGCTGCCACCGGGTGTGCTCAACGTGGTGCAAGGTTTCGGCCGTGAAGCCGGCGAGGCCCTGGCCACCAGCAAGCGCATCGCCAAGATCGCCTTCACCGGCTCGACTCCGGTGGGCTCGCACATCATGAAGTGCGCCGCCGAGAACATCATTCCGTCCACCGTGGAACTGGGCGGCAAGTCGCCGAACATCTTCTTCGAAGACATCATGCAGGCCGAACCGAAGTTCATCGAAAAGGCCGCCGAAGGCCTGGTGCTGGCGTTCTTCAACCAGGGTGAAGTCTGCACCTGCCCATCCCGTGCCCTGGTGCAGGAATCGATCTACGACGAATTCATGCAAGTGGTGATGAAGAAGATCGAGCAGATCAAGCGTGGCGATCCGCTGGACACCGACACCATGGTCGGCGCCCAGGCCTCCGAGCAGCAGTTCGACAAGATCCTCTCCTACCTCGACATCGCCAAGAACGAAGGCGCGCAGCTGCTCACCGGCGGCAAGGTGGAGAAACTCGAAGGCGACCTGTCCAGCGGCTACTACATCCAGCCGACCCTGCTCAAGGGCACCAACAAAATGCGCGTGTTCCAGGAAGAAATCTTTGGCCCGGTGGTCAGCGTCACCACCTTCAAGGACGAAGCCGAAGCCCTGGCGATTGCCAACGACACCGAGTTCGGCCTGGGTGCCGGGGTCTGGACCCGCGACATCAACCGCGCCTATCGCATGGGCCGCGGGATCAAGGCCGGCCGCGTCTGGACCAACTGCTACCACCTGTACCCGGCGCACGCCGCGTTCGGTGGCTACAAGAAGTCCGGCGTTGGCCGTGAAACCCACAAGATGATGCTCGACCACTACCAGCAGACCAAGAACCTGCTGGTGAGCTACGACATCAACCCGCTGGGCTTCTTCTGATCGAACCTCCCGGCGACCCAGGTCGCCGGGAGGCCTTTTGGCGGCCTTGCCGCACTTGTTCACCTGCTCTGATCCGGTGCCGAAGGCTTGCCGGACGGGACACTGCTGTCGGAAGTTCTGCGCCAAACCAGTCGTGCACAGACCCTGCTTGAAAAACAATAACAAGGGACAAACGCAATGGATCAGATCGGCAACTACGTGCTCTACCTCATCATGCTCTGCGCCGTAATCGGTGCCTTCGCCGCCATCTATGACAGCGAGCGAGGCTTGGGCAAAGAATTCATGGAAGGCATTCATGCCACCGGCTACATCTTTGTGCCGGCCGCAGGGATCATGGCTTCCATTCCCTACCTGACGGTGGTCATCGAGACCGTCTTCGGTCCGTTCTTCAACTCCCTGGGCGCCGATCCGGCCCTGGCGGCGACCATGATCATCGCCTCGGACATGGGTGGCTATCAGCTGGCCTCGGCCCTGGCCGCCAGCAAGGAAGCCCTGGTGATGGCCTTGATCACCGGCTTCATGGGCGGCGCTACCATCGTCTTCTCGATCCCCATGGGCCTGGCGATGCTCGACAAGCGCGACCACAAGTACATGGCCCTGGGGATCATGTCCGGCATCCTCACCATCCCCGTCGGGGTGATGATCGCCAGCCTGATCCTGGCCTTCAGCAACCCGGTGGTACGCGAACTGGTGAGCACCAACGGTGAAGCCAGCTACCAACTGGCCCTGGGCCTGGGCAGCATCTTCGCCAACCTGCTGCCGATCCTGATCTTCGTCGTGGCCCTGGCCCTGGGCCTGCGCTTTTTGCCGGACATGATGATCAAGGGTTTCATCATCTTCGGCCGCGCCATGGACGCGGCCATCAAACTGGTGCTGGTGTTCTCCATCGTCGAATACTTCACCGGGGTCTTCTCCGCGGTATTTGGCGGCTGGGGCTTCCACCCGATCATCGCCGACGCCCAGGACCAGACCCGCGCCCTGGAAACCGCCGGCTACATCGGCATCATGCTGGCCGGCGCCTTCCCCATGGTCTACCTGCTGCGCAAGTACCTGGGCAAACCCCTGGAGAACCTCGGCGGCAAGATCGGCCTCAGCGCGGTGGGCAGCGCCGGCATGCTGGCGACCATCGCCAACATCCTCGCCATGTTCCGCCTGGTGCGCCTCATGCCGCCCAAGGACAAAGTGGTGAACATCGCCTTCGGCGTCTGTGCCGCCTTCCTGCTGGGGGACCACCTGTCCTTCACTGCCAACTTCCAGCCCACCATCATCCTGCCGGTACTGATCGGCAAGATCTGCGCCGGCTTCGTCGCCGTCGGCCTGGCCTACTGGCTGTCGGTGCCCAAGGCGCTGCAACTGGAAGCCCAGGATCGGGCTGCGGGGATCATCGCCCCGGGCGAGTACCTGGGCGGCACCGCGCTGGACACACCGGAACCTGCCGGCCAGAAGGCCACCGCCTGACTGCGGCGCGGCGAGGAACGCCTGCATGCAAGCCATCACGGGCGGCGCATCGGTACTGCTGCTGGGGCTGGACTTCGGGTCCACCACCAGCAGCGCGCTGATCGCCCAGGCCAGCCTGAGCAGCCACTGCATCACCGGACGCATGGCCCTCAACGAGCCACGGGTACTGTTTCGTGGCGAGCCGGTGTTCACCCCGTTCAAGGACCAGGTCATCGATGAGGCCGCGATCCGGGCCCTGATCGAAACCTGGCTCGAACAGGCCGGCGTGAGCCCGCAACAGCTGTTTTCCGGTGGTGTGATCATCACCGGTCTGGCGGCGCGGCGGCACAACGCCCAGGCCCTGGCGCAACTGGTCGGCCAATTGATCGGCAACGCCCTGATCACGCGCGCCGACGACGGCGGGCTGGAGTCCTGGCTGGCCTTCATGGGCAGTTGTTCGGCGCTGAGCCGCTTCCACGCTCGGCAACCGATACTCAACCTGGATATCGGCGGGGGCACCACCAACGCCGCCTGGGGCCTGGATGGCAACGTCCTGGCCAGCGGCTGCCATTTCATCGGGGCCCGGCACTTGCAGTTCGAGCCGGGCAGTTATCGTCTCAGCGGCGTATCGGAGTTTGGTCAGGCACTGCTCGATCACCTGGCAATCTGCAAGCATCCCGGACAGGTCCTGGAGCGTTCCGAGCTGGAGGCGGTGGTCAATTGGTACATCGATGCCTTGGTCGCCATTGCCGAAGGTGATCGCCACTTCTTTGCCAGCCCGTTGGGCCAGTCGACCGAGCAACTGCCGCTGATGCTCCCCGAACATAACGCCGCCCCAGCCCTGACCTTTTCCGGTGGTGTGGGCGAGCTGCTCTATCGCCACCTGCAAGGCGAACCCATGCCCGGCATCACCTATTACGGCGATCTGGGCATCGATCTGGCCCTGGCCATTGCCCGCCACCCGCGACTGGTGCAGGCGGCCACCCGACTGGTGCCGGAAAACCGCGGCCGGGCCACGGTCTACGGCCTGACCCTGCACAACACCGAGATTTCCGGCAGCACCCTGTTTCTGCCCCAGCCCGAGGTGCTGCCGCTCAAGGACCTGCCCATCGTCGCCCGGCTGCCCATGGATGCCACCGAGCAGCAACTGGACGACGCCCTGGCCCTGGCACTGAGCAGCTGCGACGGCGCTTGCCTGCAATTGCTCGACAACGGCCAGGCGCCACGACTGGAAGACATCCGACAGCTGGGCGCACGCCTGGCCCGCGCCCTGGAGCAAGCACGACCCGCCCCGCACTGGCCGCTGGTGCTGCTGTTGGAAAGCAACGTCGGCAAGGTCCTGGGCAACTACGCCACGGATTGGGGGCGCAGTTCTTGCAACCTGATCGTCATCGATGAAGTACGCGAGCGTTCGGCACACTTCATCAACCTGGGAAAACCCCACCAGCACATCGTGCCCGTCGCCTTCTACGGCGTGCACTGAGCCGATGCCGGCCAAGGAGCGTCTTGCCATGTCACTCACCGCACTGCAGCACATCCGCCTTCCCGAAGCGCTTGCCGAACGGGCCTACAGCACCCGGGTGCTGGACCGCGAGATAGGCTTCGCCAGCCTCAAGGCGGTGCTCGGCGCCGCCGACATCAGCAAGGCCGGGGACCGGGTGGCAGGGCTCGCGGCGGCTGATGAAATCACCCGCGAGGCGGCGCGCAAAGTGCTCTCAGAGCTGACCCTGGATCACTACTTCCAGCATCCGCTGACAGATCGCCACGGCCGCATCGACAGCGTCATGCAGGTCAACTACGACATCGACCACAGCGTCTTTGGCGAGATCGCCGACCTGACCCTGGGCGCCCTGAAAGATCGCCTGCTGCGCAGCCATGGCACTGAAATACGCCGTATCGGCACGGCCCTGACCGGGGTCATGGTGGCGGCCCTGGCCAAGCTGCTGGACGTGCATGAACTGATCCTGCTGTCGAAAAAGCTCAAGAGCGGCGCGGCGGCCAAGGCCCGGACCCTGGTGGGCCTGCCCGGTACTCTGTCGTCGCGGCTGCAGCCCAACCATCCCACCGACAACCTCAGCGGCATCACGCTGCTGGTCTACACCGGCCTGAGCATGGGCTCGGGGGACGCGCTGATCGGCCTTAACCCGGCCATCGACACCGTGGACAACATCAGTGCCACCCTGCGCCACCTGGATAAATTGCGTAGGGAAACCGGAGCGCCGACGCAGATCTGCGTGCTCTCCCACATCAAGACCCAACTGGCCTGCCTCGACCAGGGCGCGCCAGTGGAAATCATGTTCCAGAGCCTGGCCGGCACCGAACGCACCCTGACCGACGAGTTCGACGTCACCGTGCAGTTGCTGGATCAGGCCTGGCAGACCATGACCGAGCGCGGCCCGCTGCGCGATGTTGCAGAAAACTTCATGTACTTCGAGACCGGCCAGGGCAGCGAGCTGACCTACGGCAAGCACGAAGGCATCGACATGACCACCTGCGAAGCCCTGTGCTATGGACTGGCCAGGCGCTATCGGCCGTACATGGTGAACAACGTCACCGGTTTCATCGGCCCGGAAACCCACCTCGACAACTTCGAGATGACCTATTCCTGCCTGCAGGACCAGTTCATGGGCAAGCTGCTGGGGCTGCCCATGGGCATGGCGCCCTGCTACACCCTGCACTCCCAGGTGACCCTGGAAGGCCAGCAAATGGCCACCGAATTGCTGACTGCCGCCGGTGCCAACTTCTTCATGGACGTGTACCTGAGCACCGACCGCATGCTCGCCTACTTCGACACCAGCGCCCACGACAACCAGACCCTGCGCGAAGTCCACGACCTGGCGCCGGCCCCGGAATACCTGCGCTGGGCCCTGGGCAAGGGGATTTTCCAGGAGAACGCCCACGGCAACGTGGAACGCGGACCGAACTGGGGCAACCCGCGAATCTTCTGTGAGTCGGACATCGACTTCCAGCGCCTGCTCGAATCCACCCCGGCCACCTACGGCTTTGACAACGCCGGCCCACGCCCGGCCAACGCGGTGTCGCGGACCGTGCGCGCCAACCTCGCGGTGGCCCGAGAGGCGATCTACGTCGACCTGCGCCCTGCCGAAATCGGCGCCATTCCCCTGCGCGAGCTGCGTACCGCTGCCCCGGACAAGCTGGCCCACCTGCAAGACCCGGAGTTGGGCGCGCGGCTGACCGAGGAGGTGCTGCGGCGCCTGCAACCGGAATACAACGACGTGCAGATCGTGATTTCCGACGGCCTCAGCGCCGAAGCCATCCACCACAACATTCCCGAATTGCTGCCGGTGCTGATGGACGGTCTGCAGAGTCGCGAGCTGCGCATCGGCCAGCCGATCCTCGCGCCCTATGGCCGGGTCAAGCTGGCGGAATCGGTGGGCGAAGCCCTGCAACCGCAACTGATCATCGTACTGATCGGCGAGCGTCCCGGCGGCGATGCCCTGGCCTCGCGCAGCATGTCCGCCTACCTGGGCTACCGCCTGCCGGACGACCAGGCCCGCCGCGCCGCCGCCCAGTTCAGCGGCAACCCGGACATTCGCTACGAATACACCGTGATTTCGAACATCTACAGCGGTGGCCTGCCACCGCTGGAAGGCGGCAGCCTGGTGGCGGAAAAGGCCTTTGCCATCCTCCACCATCGGGCTGCCGGAAACCGTCTGGAAAACCTGCTGAAGAAGGTGGCATCCTGATGATCCGCCAGCACTCGGCAACGCCCCTACATCGTTGAAACGGAGACTGAGATGGCCCAATTTTCCCACAGCGTAGGTTCTCAGACCTATCGCTTCGACAGCCTCAAGGAAGTCATGGCCAAGGCCAGCCCGGCCCGTTCCGGAGATTTTCTGGCCGGTGTCGCCGCCCTCAACGACGGCGAACGGGTCGCTGCCCAGATGACCCTGGCGGATATCCCCCTCAAGCACTTTCTCGAAGAAGTGCTGATTCCCTATGAGTCCGACGAAGTCACCCGGCTGATTATCGACAGCCATGACAAGCAGGCCTTCGCCACCGTCAGCCACCTCACCGTTGGCGGTTTTCGCGATTGGCTGCTCAGTGACGCCGCCGACGAGCAGAGCCTGCGGGCCCTGGCGCCGGGCCTGACCCCGGAAATGGCCGCCGCAGTGTCGAAGATCATGCGCGTCCAGGACCTGATCCTGGTGGCGCAGAAGATTCGCGTGGTGACAAAGTTTCGCGGCACCCTGGGCCTGCGCGGGCGCCTGTCCACCCGCCTGCAACCCAACCACCCCACCGACGAGCCGGCGGGCATTGCCGCGAGCATTCTCGACGGCCTGCTGTACGGCAACGGCGATGCGATGATCGGCATCAACCCGGCCACCGACAGCATCGCCTCGATCTGCGCCATGCTGGAAATGCTCGACGCCATCATCCAGCGCTACGAGATCCCCACCCAGGCTTGCGTGCTGACCCACGTCACCACCTCCATCGAGGCGATCAATCGCGGTGTTCCCCTGGATCTGGTGTTCCAGTCGATTGCCGGCACCGAAGCCGCCAACGCCAGCTTCGGCATCAACCTCAACGTGCTCCAGGAAGGCTATGAAGCAGGCCTGAGCCTGAACCGCGGCACCCTCGGGCAGAACCTGATGTACTTCGAGACCGGCCAGGGCAGTGCCCTGTCGGCCAACGCCCACTTCGGCATCGACCAGCAAACCTGTGAAACCCGCGCCTATGCCGTGGCCCGGCATTTCAAGCCGTTCCTGGTCAACACCGTGGTCGGTTTCATCGGCCCGGAATACCTCTACAACGGCAAGCAGATCATCCGCGCCGGCCTTGAGGACCACTTCTGCGGCAAGTTGCTGGGCGTGCCCATGGGTTGCGACATCTGCTACACCAACCACGCCGAAGCCGATCAGGATGACATGGACAACCTGCTGACCCTGCTGGGCGTGGCCGGGATCAACTTCATCATGGGCATCCCCGGCTCCGACGACATCATGCTCAACTACCAGACCACGTCCTTCCACGACGCACTCTATGCTCGCCAGACCCTGGGCCTGAAACCTGCCCCTGAGTTCGAACAATGGCTAGCCAGGACCGGCATCTTCACCCAGGCCGACGGCAAGGTGCATTTCGGCAACAACCTGCCACCGGCTTTCCGCCAGGCACTGGCCCAGCTGGGATAAGGAACAGGCACATGCAAAAACATCCGACCGACTCGCAAAATCCCTGGCTGGAACTGCGCCGCCTGACCCCCGCGCGCATTGCCCTGGGCCGCACCGGCACCAGCCTGCCGACCGGCGCCCAACTGGACTTCCAATTCGCCCACGCCCAGGCCCGGGATGCCGTGCACCTGCCCTTCGACCACGCCGGCCTGAGCGCCCAACTGGCCGAGCGCGGCCGTGACAGCCTGCTGCTCCATAGCGCCGCTACCGATCGCCACAGCTACCTGCAACGCCCCGACCTGGGGCGCCGGCTCAGTGATGAATCGGCCCAGAGCCTGCGCGACTACGCCAGCGCCCATCCCGGTGGGGTCGACCTGGCGGTGGTGGTGGCCGATGGTCTTTCGGCCCTGGCAGTACATCGCCACACCCTGCCCTTTCTGGCGCGCATGGAGGAACAGACCGCCGCCGAAGGCTGGTCGCTGTCGCCGGTGATCCTGGTGGAACAGGGTCGGGTAGCGGTAGCCGACGAGATTGGCGAACTGCTGGGGGCGAAGATGACTGTGATCCTGATCGGTGAGCGTCCCGGGCTCAGTTCTCCCGATAGCCTGGGGTTGTACTTCACCTACCAGCCGAAAGTCGGGCTCACCGATGCCTATCGCAACTGCATCTCCAATGTGCGCCTGGAAGGCCTGAGCTATGGCATGGCCGCCCATCGCCTGCTGTACTTGATGCGTGAAGCCTGCCGCCGGCAATTGTCGGGAGTAAACCTCAAAGACGAAGCACAAGTGCAGACTCTGGACAGCGACTCAACGGCAGACATGAAGGGCAACTTCCTTCTGGGGCCGCCCCAAGCGTGATTTTGCAAGACGATTGCGCTTTTTTCCCGCTTTGGGCAGCATCGGAACACGGCTGCCCGAGTCATCCAACCTGTGCCGTCACATCCACTTGAAGTTGAGAGCCACCATGCGGATTACTCAAGCAACCCTCGAGCACCTGGATCTGTTGACCCCGTTATTCGTCAAATACCGCGAGTTCTATGGCGCCCTGCCCTATCCGGATTCGTCCCGGGCTTTTCTGGAAAAGCGCCTACGACGCAAGGAATCGGTGATCTACCTGGCCCTGGCCGATGATGACAGCAATAAATTGCTGGGTTTTTGCCAGCTGTACCCAAGCTTTTCCTCCCTGTCGCTCAAGCGCGTATGGATTCTCAACGACATCTACGTCGCTGAAGATGCCCGGCGCCAGCTGGTGGCCGACAACCTGATGCGCACCGCAAAGAAGATGGCCAAGGAAACCAACGCCGTCCGCCTGCGTGTGTCCACCAGCAGCAACAACGCCGTGGCGCAGAAAACCTACGAGTCCATGGGCTTTCGCGAAGACAGCGAGTTCAAGAACTACGTCCTGCCTCTGAGCGATAGCTGATCTCACCGACAGCGGCCTGCGGGCCGCTTTAGTCCCTCAGGCCGGGGTGATCCCAGGTGGCCTGCCGCGCTTTGCGCGCCGAAACGCCCCGCTACAATCTGAACACGCATTTCACCTCTCTGCCTTTATAATGGCCGCCCTTTTCGGCGCGTAAGAAAATCTACACATCCTTGTAGTCCCTTTCTCCGAGTCATCGCACAGGCCTGCCGAGCCAGGCTGTCACCACAGGTGCCCCCATGGATTTCAACCCGATCGACCTACTCCTTCATCTCGACGTTTACCTCGACATGTTGGTGACCAACTACGGGCCCTGGATCTACGCCATCCTGTTTCTGGTGATTTTCTGTGAAACCGGTCTGGTGGTGACGCCGTTCCTGCCCGGGGACTCCTTGCTGTTCATCGCCGGCGCAGTAGCCGCAGGCGGCGGCATGGACCCGGTGCTGCTGGGGGGCCTGCTGATGCTGGCGGCGATCCTCGGTGACAGCACCAACTACGTGATCGGGCGAACCGCGGGCGAACGGCTGTTCAGCAACCCCAATTCGAAGATCTTCCGTCGCGACTACCTGCAGAAAACCCATGATTTTTATGAAAAACACGGTGGCAAGACCGTAACCCTGGCGCGCTTCCTGCCGATCATCCGCACCTTCGCACCGTTCGTCGCTGGCGTGGCCCGCATGCCCTACCCACGATTCTTCGCTTTCAGCGTGATCGGCACCATCCTCTGGGTCGGCGGCCTGGTGACCCTGGGCTACTTCTTCGGCAACGTACCGTTCATCAAGAAAAACCTGTCGTTGCTGGTGGTGGTCATCATCCTGCTGTCCCTGGTGCCGATGATCATTGGCGTGCTGCGCAGCCGCTTCGGCCGCAGCGCTGAAAAAGCCGAAACCCGCTAAACACCATGTGGTCCCTCAGTGCCTGGCGCCGCAAGCGCCGGCTGGCCAAGCACCCGGTCAGCGATGAAACCTGGCAGCGGGTGCGCCAGCACCTGCCCTTCCTCGACGGCCTCAGCGTTGCCGAGGACCAGTGGCTCAGGGAAGCCAGCGTGCTGTTTCTCGATGACAAGCACCTCACCGCCCTGCCCGGCGTGGAGCTGCATCAGGAGCAACGCCTGCTGCTGGCAGCCCAGGCGCAACTGCCATTGCTGCACCTGGGCGACCTGAACTGGTACCAGGGCTTCCATGAAATCATTCTTTATCCCGACGACTTCCTCAGCCCCCAGCGCCACCGCGATGCCAGCGGTATCGAGCATGAATGGGACGGCGAGCACAGCGGTGAAGCCTGGCAGCAGGGCCCGATCATCCTCGCCTGGCCTGGGGTGCTGGCCAGTGGCGGTTGGGAAGCCTACAACCTGGTGATCCACGAACTGGCCCACAAGCTGGACATGCTCAACGGCGACGCCAATGGCCTGCCGCCGCTGCACAGCGACATGCGGGTCAGCGACTGGGCGCAGGTGATGCAAAGTGCCTACGACGATCTCAACCGCCAGCTCGACCATGATCCGGAGGCGGAAACCGCCATCGATCCCTACGCGGCGGAAAACCCGGCAGAGTTCTTCGCCGTCACCAGCGAGTACTTCTTCAGTGCCCCGGACTTGCTCGTGGCGGCCTATCCGAAAGTCTATGAACAGTTGCAGCTGTTTTATCGGCAGAATCCATTGGCCCGACTGCAGCAACTTCAAGCTAAAGATCCGGTCTATCAAACGCACCACTAATGTCCTGTCGCGCTGATACGTTGTTCATCTGAAGGCCAGTTGAAAGACCACTGCCACGCCTGCCGACCGATGGCAAAACCGCCGGTCGCACGGCCCACCCGAACATGTCTGCGAGACAGTACAACCAAGGTTCTACGACCCTTGGCACGTAGCATCGGTTGCGGAGTGTGTCTATAATCGCCGCCACTTTTTGGTCAATCCGGCCAAGTCATTTGGTCAACTAACGGGGGCAACGCCCAATGAGCTACAGCAAGATTCCGGCGGGCAAAGACCTGCCGAACGACATCTACGTCGCTATCGAAATCCCGGCCAACCACGCGCCGATCAAGTACGAAATCGACAAAGACAGCGACTGCCTGTTCGTTGACCGTTTCATGGCCACCCCCATGTTCTACCCGGCCAACTACGGCTTTATCCCCAACACCCTGGCTGACGACGGCGACCCCCTCGACGTGCTGGTCGTGACCCCGTACCCAGTAGCGCCAGGCTCGGTGATCCGTGCTCGCCCAGTGGGCATCCTGAACATGACCGACGACGGCGGCGGCGATGCCAAAGTGATCGCGGTTCCTCACGACAAGCTGTCCCAGCTGTATGTCGACGTGAAGGAATACACCGACCTGCCAGCCCTGCTGCTGGAACAGATCAAGCACTTCTTCGAGAACTACAAAGACCTCGAAAAAGGCAAGTGGGTGAAGATCGACGGTTGGGGCAATGCCGATGCAGCCCGCGCCGAGATCCTGAAGTCGGTTGCCGCCTATAAAGGCTGAGAAGCAGCGTTAAGCTTCGAGCGACAAGCTTCAAGAGAAAGCCCCGAGTGATCGGGGCTTTTTCGTACCTGTTCCCCCATCGCAGCCGTCTTGCCAGCCAACAAGGCCGCACCAAACACGCACCCGGCAACAAATTCCCACGCACTATTTTCGTCCCGAGGGCCTCTGGATAGCGCTTCGCACTGGGAATTGCCGGCGAATATGCGTATGCTGCGCCCCACATTTGCGCATCGACCCTCCCTGCGGTCAGATCGCCCGACGAAGCGGATGACTTTCCTGCCCAGTCCCACAGCCAGCCGCAAGAGCTGGGTGTACGTTTTGAAGGCTGGTGCGGTTTACCAAAAATGAACCAAGCCAGTCCCCGAGAAGCCGGCCACAAGCCGGCTTTTTAATTACACCGAAATAATCCTACCCAATTCTAAAATCTCCCTGATAGCCTATGCACAAAAAGGTCTGGAACCAACAAGGTACGGGGCAAAAAACACCGAGCACCGCCTAGCCCCCCTGCTACAGGTCATATCTGCAGTTTTTCTAAGAAAGGATTATTTATGAATGTCACCGTTTTCGGCACGGGCTATGTTGGGCTTGTCCAAGGAGCTGTGTTGGCTGAAGTGGGACATCATGTGGTGTGCGTTGATGTTGATCGAAATAGAATCGAAAACCTGAAAAAAGGAAAGATTCCGATCTATGAACCGGGTCTAGAGACCCTAGTAACAAATAACTACGCGGCTGGTCGCCTACAATTCACGACTGATGCAGCCGAAGGTGTGATGCATGGTGATATCCAGTTCATCGCGGTAGGTACACCTCCCGACGAGGATGGCTCAGCCGACCTCAAATACGTCCTGACGGTAGCTGAAACCATCGCGACAAACATGCAAAACTCGAAAATCATCATCAACAAGTCGACCGTACCTGTAGGTACAGCTGACAAAGTGGGGGCGTGTGTTGCCACAGCCCTCTCCAAACGCAACAGAGCTGATCTTGGTTTCGATGTTGTTTCAAACCCAGAGTTTCTGAAAGAAGGTTCTGCGGTAGCAGACTGCATGCGTCCTGATCGTATTGTGATTGGAACGGCGAGCAAACGCGCTGAAGATGCTATGCGCGAACTCTATGCGCCCTTCAACCGCAACCATGAAAAAATCATTATCATGGACGTTCGCAGCGCGGAGCTGACGAAATACGCAGCCAACTGCATGCTTGCAACAAAAATCAGCTTCATGAACGAAATGGCCAACTTGGCGGAAAGACTGGGCGCTGATATTGAAATGGTTCGCCAAGGCATCGGTTCCGACCCGCGCATCGGCTATCAATTTATATATCCAGGTGCAGGTTATGGCGGCTCCTGCTTCCCCAAAGATGTCCAAGCCCTGGTTCGAACCGCTGAATCCATAGATTTCGACGCAAGGGTTCTCAAAGCTGTCGAGCATCGTAATAACGAACAAAAGCGCGTCTTATACCAAAAAATACTCAACCACTTTAAGGGTGAGCTAAAAGGTAAGGTCTTTGCGCTTTGGGGTCTGAGCTTCAAGCCCAATACCGACGACATGCGCGAAGCTCCAAGCAGAGTATTGATGGAAGCGCTATGGGCAGCCGGAGCTATTGTTCAAGCGTTCGACCCAGAAGCAATGAGTGAGGCGCAGCGGATTTATCAAGACAGGGCCGACCTTCGCCTATGCCTAAGCAAAGAGGCGGCACTGGAGGGAGCGGATGCCTTGGTGATCATTACCGAGTGGCAGGCGTTTAAAGCTCCCGATTTCGGGCTGATTTCAGCGAAACTTAGTCAGCCGGTTATTTTTGATGGTAGAAACTTGTTTGAAACAGAAAGAATGAAAAACAAAAACATTGCCTATTACTCAATTGGCCGATAATCAATAACTTTATATAAAAAGCCAACTCCAAAATTAAATAATCCAGAAGCCATTAATTGAACGCACCCCCCAAAAACTTTAGAGATGGTGCAATGCACAACATCTTCATACATTGTAAATATGAGCAACTTTAAAAACCCCGTTTGGTTACGTTTTCTACCGCCCCCCCTACGTGAGCGACTAAGCGGACGAGTGAATATCTTTTCGATCATCCACAACAGCGGATGGTTACTACTTGACAAGTTCGTCCGAATGTTTCTTGGGCTACTTGTTGGCGCCTGGGTAGCGCGATACCTAGGGCCAACTGAGTACGGAGAGCTTGCATACATTGTTGCTTATATTGCGTTTTTCCAAGCGGTTGCAACCTTGGGACTGGACGGAATCATCATTCGCGAGATATCACGAAACAAAGATGCCGCCAGCTACATACTAGGCACCAGTTT
This sequence comes from Pseudomonas sp. B21-059, assembly GCF_026016285.1. Lineage (NCBI taxonomy): Bacteria > Pseudomonadati > Pseudomonadota > Gammaproteobacteria > Pseudomonadales > Pseudomonadaceae > Pseudomonas > Pseudomonas sp. B21-059. The sequence goes on from NZ_CP087201.1 coordinate 5,976,695, forward strand.
TAGTCTACGTCTTCTGGCAGGGGTTATTTGTTGGTTAGTTGCCGTATGTAGCATGGCAATTATACATGACTGGAAAAGCTCCACTGTATTAATAGCAGCACTTGCTGGCGGCACACTAATTTTCCAGGCTGCAGATACAATTGATCTATGGTTTCAGAGCCAAGGCCAGAATCGACGCACCGTTATCGCAAAACTAGTAGCTTACATAATCTCGAGTACCCTGAAAGTACTAATGATACTTTCAAATGCCCCCCTAATTGCCTTTGCAATGGCTATATCTCTAGACATAATAATTTCAGCAGCCGGGCTATTTTTTGCTTACAGACGTTTCCCCTGCAATGAAAGATGGCACACAGTAAGAAGTACAGCAATAGCGCTTTTAAAAGAGTGCTGGCCATTTATCTTAAGCGGCTTGGCAGTCATCATCTACATGAGAATTGACCAACTCATGATTAAAGAGATGTTAGGAGCAAAAGCCTTGGGCATATATTCTGCAATTCTCCCTATCGCCATGGCTCCAAATTTTGTCCCTGTCATTATATCGGTCGTTTTGATGCCAACCATCAGTAGACTGCATGGTGAAAACAAAGAAAGATATAGATCACTTTTAATCAAAATATTCAGAGCCAACTTCTATGCCGCATTATTTATAGCCTTGTGCACCGCAGCGCTTTCCGAATTTATTGTCTCACTTTTATTCGGAGCAGACTTTAGCGAATCCGCCGGCATTCTTAGAATATATATATTCTCAAATTGCTTTACCTGGCTCGGCGTTGCGCATAGCTTGTGGCTGGTCAATGAAAAAAAAGGAATGGTTAGATTATATGGAACTCTGCTAGGTGCCGCCTCCTGCATTATCTTAAACTCACTCCTAATCCCAATCTACGGCCTTAAAGGAGCGGCAATCGTAGCCATAATTGCGCAATTTGTATCTGCAGTAGGGATAAATTGGTTTTTTGCAAAAGAGTCCTTTATCCTGCAAATCAAAGGCATTCTATTCTTAAAAGAGGCACACACGTGAATATAAAGAAATACCTACGCCCAGCTTTCGAGCTCATATTAAAAAAGACTGGGCTTCTCTATATATTCAGACTAAAAAGAAACGCCATTAAAAATTATGGCTGGGAGCTAAGTGCAACCTCGTACGCTTCTATCGATGCAGACTCCAATCCAATACCTTGGATCACGTATCCTGCTATAGATTTTTTATCGCGACGCATCAACCAAAATATGAAGGTTTTTGAGTACGGCAGTGGTAACAGTACCTTGTGGTGGGCAAAACGCGCTGCAGTGGTGAGCTCGGTTGAGCACGACTTCAACTGGTATGAAAAAGTTAAATCTGAAATGCCTAAAAATGCCACCCTTCAATATGTCGAATTGTCGTACGATGGTGAATACTGCCGCGCATTGGAATGCGGTGAAAACTGGAACATCATTGTAGTAGACGGACGAGATCGAGTTAATTGTCTTAAGCAAAGCATCCGCAAAATTGCTGAGGATGGCGTTATATTACTCGACAACTCAGACAGAGAAGAGTACCAAGAAGGTATTGATTTCTTAATTAGCAATGGATATCGGAAACTTGAATTCAGGGGGCTAGCCCCCATCGTGACTTATATTTCGGAAACTTCCATATTTTACAAATCAGGAAATTGCTTGGGGCTTTAAGACCCAAGCCACCAAAAAACTTACAGTCAGATGATGGATGCCCATAGAAGCTTGCTTGGGTGTTACAAGCACACCTTGTGGCAACCTGAAATTTGGAGAGATTATTTTGTACGCGCCAGTTGTAATATTTGCATATGACCGACTTGAACATCTACGGTCAACCATAAACTCGTTACAGCTAAATAAACTGGCGCCTAAAACTGATATCTTTATCTATTCGGACTCGGCAAAATCGAAAAAAAATGAAGAAGGCGTCTCAAAGGTTCGAGACTATCTCACGTCAATAACGGGCTTTCAGTCGGTTACCATCATCCACAGAGCACAGAATTTCGGACTCGCCAAATCTATTATAAGCGGTGTCAGCGAAATCTTGAAAACCAGTAAACGGATCATTGTCCTAGAAGATGATTTAGTTACAAGCCCATACTTTCTAAACTACATGAATGACGCTCTTGAGATGTACCAAGAGCACTCTGAGGTCGCGAGTATTCATGGCTACATTTATCCAATAAACAATAAAAACCTGCCTAATTATTTTTTCATAAAGGGAGCAGACTGCTGGGGCTGGGCAACCTGGGACCGTGCCTGGCAACACTTTGAAGCTGATGGAAACTTGTTACTAGAGCAAATTAATAACGCCCCTGACAAAGCAGACTTTGACTTCTCAGGAGGCTACAAATATACAAAAATGCTTCAAGATCAAGTGGAGGGTAAAAATAACTCCTGGGCTATACGCTGGTATGCATCTGCATTCCTAAGAGGAATGGTTACACTTTATCCATCACAATCATTCGTCCATAATATTGGCAATGATGGCTCAGGCACTCATTCTGAAACAACTAATCATTTTGATGCCGACATTTTGAAACACTACCCCCCATTGTCATTAAATAGTACAAAAGAAAATACAGTCGCCCGGGCTCGAATAACGGAATACTTCTACTCAACCAGACCGAGTTTTTTTCGCCGAGCCATTCGTGCAATTATGCGGAGAATACGATGAAGAAAATTATAAAGCAGTTTCTACCGCCAATAATTCTCAGCGCATACAGAGCGATTAAAAGCTCACGTTTCGGCTTTATGGGAGACTACCCATCCTGGCAAGAAGCTGAAGACGAATGCAAGGACGGCTACGCCGCAGGCCCCATCTTTGAGAGCGTCAAACAGGCCGCACTTAAAGTGAAGAGTGGAGAGTATTTTTGTGAACGTGACTCTGTACTTTTCGAGTCCCCCCAATACTCCTGGGAGTCGCTGGCCTGTCTAATGCACGTTGCCGCTCGCTCCTCCGGCGAACTGAATGTACTGGACTTCGGGGGAAGCCTGGGCAGTAGCTATTTCAACAATCGACTGTTTATCTCTGGACTGAAGACACACTGGTCAATTGTTGAGCAGGAACATTTTACAAGCTTCGGTTCAGAACACCTTGAAGACCAGAGTCTTTGCTTCCATAAAACCATTGAAGAAAGTATCAGCGCGCATCAACCAAATGTAATTTTACTCTCAAGTGTCCTGCACTATCTACCTGAGCCGTACGAGTGGCTTGAACGGTTACTCTCGGTTGCCCCCCCCTTCGTTTTGATTGATCGAACCCCCATGGGAAAAAATGGTCGAGACATAATCAAAGTACAACGGGTACATCCATCTATATACTCAGCGAGCTACCCCTGTCGCATACTCGACCTTGACAAGATAATCAGCCATTTGAAAAGCCACAATTATAAAATCCTAGAATGTTTCCCTACACATATTGACGGCGACATCAAAGGCGGTGAGTACATGGGGATCTTTGCTGAAAAACTCGCTTAACTTTCAGCCATCAACTTGCACCCAAACGTAAACACCCAAGAAAAACCAAAGCCTCAGGGATAGCAACATGTATAACTTTTGCACATTATTTGACTCTCGATACATGTCTCGAGGACTTGCCATGTATGAATCCTTGAGCGTCAACTGCCAGACCTTTCATTTATTCATATTCGCATTTGACAAACTATCCTACGAATACCTTTCAAACGAAAATCTTCCTAACGTAACGATAATATCCCTAGAGGAGTTTGAAACCGAGGCGCTGCTCTCAGTTAAGAAAGAGCGTAGCCCAGGTGAATACTGTTGGACATGCACTCCCTTTACTATCCTGCATGCACTAGAGCATTATAATTTAGAAAACTGCACCTATCTGGATGCAGATCTATATTTCTTTTCAAATCCAGTCGTTCTCATTGATGAGATGCAGAGCAACTCCGTCCTGATCACGGAACACCGCTACACAGAGATATACAATCAAGAGACTACCAGTGGAAAATACTGCGTTCAATTCATGACCTTCAAATCCACAAAAGCAGGGATGAAAGCCCTTCGCTGGTGGGCAGAAGCATGCCTAGAGTGGTGTTTCGATAGGTTCGAAGATGGGCGCTTCGGCGATCAGAAGTATCTGGACGACTGGACGGAACGCTTCGAGGAGGTTCATGTACTCTACCATTTAGGTGGTGGTGTGGCCCCTTGGAATGTACAACAATATGCCTTTACTCTTACTGATCAACGGGTAACAGGCACTGAGTTGACTACGCAGCAAGCATTCGACTTGGTCTTTTTCCACTTTCATGGATTTAAAATCCTACCAGATCAGAAGGTTGATCTTGGGGGGTATAGACTCTCCGAAAAAACCAAAAAAATGGTATACCAGCCATACGTAAAGCATCTCATGCAAATTGAGCAGTCAATTCAAACCAAGACGTCAGCCACTGGTAGCCTATCCATCACCAGGCCCGCTCCCAATGACTGGAGGAGCCTTGCACGAAAGTTGCGACAAAAAATAACCGGGTGTTATAATATTCATTTAATCAACTGGTTTTATAGATAATGGCCAAACTGATAGTTATCCCAACATTTACTGATGCACGAGGATCTCTATCAGTAATAGAAAAACAGATACCATTCTCAGTAAAGCGAATTTATTACATTTACAATGTTGTAGGTCAGCGTGGCGGACACCGTCATAAAACTACTAAACAAGCGCTGATCTGCCTGGGTGGTAGTTGTAAAATTTTTGTAGATGATGGAACTGATAAAAGGACCTACACTTTAGATAGTCCTGATCAATGTTTGCTTTTGGATGCAAAAGACTGGCATACAATGCAAGATTTCACCACATCAGCGACTTTACTGGTCCTAGCTTCTGAGCTTTATGATTCATCTGACTATATTGATGAGAAATATCCATGATCGAATATGAAAATCTAGGTCGTCTGAACGCTCCTTTCTTCATGGAGTATGAAAGCGCCTTCAAACAAGTGCTCGAAAGTGGATGGTACGTACTAGGAAAGAATGTCGCTCAATTCGAGTCAGCTTTTGCTGAATATTTGAGTGCGGATTACTGTACTGGTGTCGCCAACGGCCTTGATGCATTAGTTCTTGCACTGCAAGCACTAGACCTCCAAGCCGGAGATGAAGTCATCGTTCCAGCAAATACCTATATTGCAACCATTATCGCGATTGTGCGCCTTGGATTGAAGCCTATATTGGTTGAACCCTGCCTTTACTCTTACAATATAGACCCTGGCAAAATCGAAGCCCATATTACACAACGAACTCGAGCCATTTTGGTTGTACACTTATATGGCAAATCCTGCGATATGGATCCAATTCTAGATATCTGCAAAAAGCATGAACTACGCCTTATTGAAGATTGCGCTCAGTCTCACGGCTCGACCTATAAGGGCAAGATAACAGGCACCTTTGGAGACTTCGGTTGTTTCAGCTTCTACCCTACTAAAAACCTGGGAGCGCTGGGTGATGCTGGAGCTGTTATAAGTGCCAATGAGGCTCTAGATAGCGTCATAAAAAAACTAAGAAACTATGGATCTGTAAAAAAATACCATAATGAATTAGTGGGCTACAACTCCAGACTTGATGAATTACAAGCTGCGTTCCTGAACATAAAACTCAAGTCGCTAGAGAAAATAAACAAACACAAACAGGCTCTAGCTGAAATATACTTCACCCATCTTGACAAGGCATTCATCAAGCCTCTTCGCAATGAAGACTTTGGAGATGTATTCCATATCTTCAATATAAGACACCCCCATCGCGACAAGCTGAAAAACTATCTCTTAGAGCATGGCGTAGGGACCGAAATTCACTACCCGATCCCCCCTATTGACCAGGTTGCTATGAAGGGAATTATTAGCGGTAGCTTCCCCATATCCGAGCAAATACACAAAACCACATTAAGCTTGCCCATCTCTTTCTTTCATACTAAGGAAGATATTCTTTTCGTATGTAAAACTGCGAATAGTTTTATTGCCGAGCACGGGTAAGCTCAAAAAACAACAGAGCACTTATGTGCCAAACACAGACCAGCTCTTGTTTGGCCAGCTCACCTTTTAAACACTTTCCTGTTCAACTTCCAAAAACACACTCACACAAAATCCAATAAGATTTAAAGTGACACACCAAAACACCATTTTTTTTTGAACAATCACTTTCCAACCAACACCATTCACCAAAAAAAACCACCTGAACCACCAAACTTTAAAACCCACTGACAACCCCGACACCATTTACATAATATCAACTCATCCCCTACAACTTACGTTCAGAACGAAACAAAAAAACGACCAATAAGAGCTCCAACTGTAAGTTTCCAGCACCATTTGCAATTGCACCAATACTCGCAACTCAGCCCTGATAGGATGCTTGGCCATATCCCTGAGTACGGAACTTCACATCCCCACACTGCTCGTGGTGTCAGTCTTCATTTTCTTCTTAATGGGACTGCTAACCTTCCATGCCTGGCTGCGGGAAACCCGTGAGCGTGCATTGGCCTACCTAGGCGGCACGATGTTGCTGGCGGCTGCCGGAATGTTGCTTGTCAGCTTGCGCGACCTTGAGGCCGATCTCGTGCCCAAGGTCCTAGGCAACGTGACCCTTTTACTCAGCGCAGCCTTAAACTGGACGGCCATGCGGGTATTCGCCGGACGTCCGCCCCATGCACCGGGCATGCTCGCCGGGGCCGGCATCTGGCTGGCCCTGTGCATGGTTCCAGCGTTCTACCAGTCGATGACGGTTCGGGTCTCGGTGTATTCGCTGCTGGTGGCCGGCTATGGCCTGCTGATCATCCTGGAGTTCTGGCGCAGCCGTCGGCAGTTGGAAGTTGCCTATATGCCTGCCCTGGCCCTGACTCTGCTGCACACCGTGTTCTACAGCGTGCGCGCGGTGATTGACCAGGGCCTGGCCATGGATCAGGTGTTCAAAGGCTACGGCGCCGGAGTGCCGCTGTTCTCGCTCATGTTGTTCGAATCGATGCTGTATGTGATCGGCATCGCCTACGTGACCCTGTGCATGGTCAAGGAACGGGTCGAACTGCGCCTCAAGGCCGCAGCCTTCTGCGACGCCCTGACGGGCATCGGCAACCGCCGGGCGTTCATGGTCCATGGCGAACAAATGCTGATCGAATGCCAGCGCAGAGGTGCGCCGTTGGCCTTGCTGCTGTGCGACCTGGACCATTTCAAGCGCTTGAACGACGCCTTTGGCCATCAGACCGGAGACCAGGCGCTGATCGCCTTCAGCCGGGTACTCTCAGAAACCCTGCGCGGCAAAGACGTGTTTGCCCGCATCGGCGGTGAAGAGTTCGCTTGCCTGCTGGAGTCGACCGACGAGCAGTCCGCCGTGCGGGTCGCCGAACGAATTCGCCAGGCATTTGCCCGGTTGCCTCTTTTGGAGCCAGGGCTGCTCAGTGTCAGCATTGGCGTAGTAACCAGTGAAACCCAAGGCTACGATCTGCCGCGCCTGCTTTCCCTGGCCGATGAAGCGCTATACGGCGCCAAGGACCGGGGGCGCAACCGGGTGCAAACGGCGGCGCGCAACGTCCTTGAGCTACAGCCGGGTTGAATGGTCAGGGCAACCTTTGCCGAAGTGGACTCAACGCGGTTTTAGCGGCCTGAACAATAACTGTGATACGCCCCCCAAAGCCCGAAGAAAAGGCACTTAGCCAGTATTTCCGCCCCCACTGCGCAAGCATAGAATCGCCGCTCTTCAGGACTCTCGGATAACAAGGAATGTGGAATAAACAAGCCGCTATCAGTCACTTGAACGCGCACGCTCACGCCGGCAGTACCGGGCGCTGCGCGGCCTATACCCGCAAAGCGATCGAAGCCGGTGGCGGTGGGGTGATTTTGCACAGGAAGCACTCGGCCAAGGATTTCGGCTCATCATTGACCTCTGCCGGTTTTATCGAGCAACCGGCCGGCCAGACGCCCGCAGCAGGCGATGTGGTCATTATCCAGCCCATTCCCGGGCACCCCCACGGCCACATGGCGATGTTCAACGGCACCATCTGGGTGTCAGACTTCAAGCAACTGCACGGTTTTTACCCGGGTCACTCCTATCGGGTGCAAAAGCCTGCCTACAAAATCTATCGCCATCCGTAAGGGGTTCTCCATGAGAATGCTGTTCTGCTCGCTGCTGGCAGCGGTCGCCATGCATCAGTCGGTCGCCCTGGCCGACTGCGCCAGCTCGCCAAAACCCGCCACTCAGGCGTTCTACAGCTGGTACCTGCAAACCTTCAGCGAAGACAAGGACCCTCTGACCGACAACGTCCCCGAGATGAAGAAATACGTCTCTGACTCACTGATCGCCAAGATCAAGAAACAGATGGCCAGCCCCGACGGCCTGGAAGAGGACTACTTCCTCAAGGCCCAGGACTACATGGACGAGTGGCTGACTCAGATCAAGGTCAGCGAACCGCAGATCCAGGGCTCCAGCGCCAAGGAGCAGGTGACGCTGGGCAGCCCCCCGGATACCACCCAGATCGTCGATGTGCGGATGATCAAGGACAAGGGCTGCTGGAAGATCGACGAGGTACTTTCCACCGCCGATCAGAGCGACTGATTCTGGCGTTTGGGCGTTGAATCCAGCCAGTGCACGGGTCGTCCGCCAGGGCGATCCACCATGCTAAGCTGCGCGCCGTTTCGGGCAACGGCCCGGGACTTCCTTCACTGAAAAAGGACGCTCAGTCATGTCGTTGCCGGCCGCAGTACGCCTGCCCCTGTCATTCCTCTCGTTGTTCGGGGCTCTGAGCCTCAGCGGTTCCTGGGCCCACGCCGATGCGCAACAGGACGTCGCCAAGGGGCGTTGGCAAGGCCTGGCCGGTATGGCCAACCTGTACCTGGACGAGGCCACGCCGGCGGATTTCATTGAGGCCGGGGACAACGAAAAAAGCCAGCATGACAATTACGCTGGCGCTCTCGCCTACTACCTGACCGCCGCCCGCCTCGACCCGAAGAATGCCTACGCCTCTTACCAGGCGGCTGGCAGCCTGGCCGCCATGGACAAGAACAAGCGCGCCGCCGAATTCCTCGATCAGGCCCGCGAGCGAGGCTTCTGGCAGTTGGTGATTCTCAAGGAAGACGACGAACTGCAATCCCTGCAGCAGACCCCGGCCTACCAGAAGCTGCTGCGAGCCGCGGAACAGAACTACCCGGCCAAGGCCAAGGATGCCGGCCTTGCAGCCTTCAGCATTCCCCAGGGCAAGGCCCCGGCCGCAGGCTGGCCGGTGGTGGTCTGGCTATCGGGATTCGGCACCGAGGGCAGCGACGGCGTCGATATGCGCACCGACCTTGTGGGCGAGCAGGCCGTGCTGGTGGGCATCAACGGCACCCTCAAGCGCGACGAGCACCAGTTCATGTGGCAGCAGCATTCGGTGGACACCACCCAGGAGGCGGTCAACGCCGCCCTGAAGAAGCTGGAAAAACAGACTCGCATCGACCGCTCGCGCATTGCCCTGATGGGTTTCTCCCAAGGCGCCGAGCACGCCTCGCACCTGATCGCCGAATACCCGCAGCAGTACAGCGGCGCGTTGCTGCTGTCCCCCGGCGGCTACCGGATTCCGTTCGGCGAAATCCGGGCCCGGGACAAGCGCATCGTCATTGTCCATGGCGCCCAGGAGCACGAGAGCAACCAGAAGCTCACCGCCACCACGCAACAGGCCCTGGAGCCCGGCAACCAGGTCCAGAGCCATGAACATGCCGAAGGCCACACCTTCCAGAACGACTGGCGCCAGGTGTATCCGGGCTACCTGAAGTTCGCCCTGAACCTCTGATGCCAGGTGCCGGGGCTTGAGCCCCGGCTGCTATCACTTGCCCGAAGTGATGGGCCCGGGGGCTTTTACCAGAGTCATCAGGTCGTCATCCCACTGCCCCTCGACCTTGACCTGAGCCAGGGCCCCCAGCTCCATGGCCTCGATCAGGTTGTGGTTGAGGTACACGTAGGTGCCCGGCTGCTTGAAGGTGTAGAGCGCCGCCAGCGCCGAACCGCCAGGAATGAACCAGGTCTCCAGGTTACGTTGCGGAGCGTTGGCGAACTTGCCGGTGGTCCAGACCCAATCGCCATGACCGCCGATCAGGTGCGGACGGCTGTCGCGGTTGGCCTGGGAATGGATGAACAGCACGCTTTCGCCGACCTTGGCAGTCAGGGCGTTGGCCCCGGTCAGAGCACCAACCCGACCGTTGAACACCACATGGCTCGGCGTCAGCGTGCGCATCACTTCACGGGTGTCCTGGTAGCTGGAGGCCAGGTCCGGGTAGTCCTTGTAGTGCCCGTCCTTATCCTTGGGGATATACAGGTCAAACTCACCGATGGTGTAGGCCCGGTCATAGCGCAAGGGTTTGCCGGTGGGGTCTTTCAAGCCCTCGCGAGGCAACACCATCAAGGTCCCGCTCATGCCCGACACCACGTGCCAGGGCACCATGCCCGGCGGCGCACAATGGTAGACAAAGGTGCCGCTGCGATCGGCCTTGAAGCGCAGCACCACCTCCTGTCCCGGCAGTACCTGATTCAGGGCCGCGCCGCCCAAGGCGCCGGTGGCCGCATGAAAATCGATGTTGTGGGGCATGCTGTTGCCGGCCGGGTTGCTGAGGGTCAGCTCGACGTAGTCGCCCTCATGCACCACCAGCGTTGGGCCGGGCATGGAGCCGTTGAAGGTCATGGCCTGCAAGGTGGTGCCCTGGTCATCCACCTGCATCTTTTTCTCTTCCACAGTCATGCGAAACTGCACGACCTTCGGCGGCCCGTTGACCACTTGTTCATGGGCGTGCACCTGGGGCGGCGCCACCAGGTCAACCTTGACCCTCTGCAGCCCGTCGGCCCCTGCGGCCAACACCACGCCGCAGGCGCAGCTGCCAGCCACCACACAACACTTCAACCACGATTGAAACCTACCCATGTTGCGCATTTCCCTGCCAATGAATGGTGATTCATTGCAAGGCAAACACCGGGCAATCGTATTGTCTCAGGGCAATGAACCAATGCTCGGGCAGGCGGATAGATTGAGCCCGATCATGGATAGCTGAAACTGCGTACCAGGGTCAGCTCTCCGGGGGCGCGCATCGGCACGATGAAGGATTCGCTCTTCTCATCCGGCGTGCCTTCCTCGGTAATCACCGTGACCTGGGCCGTGGTCAGGGGCTGCACGGCGTTTTCCTGGCCGCCGTCTTCATCGTCACTGCGATAGCCGCCACCGTAGTAGTTCACATACACCAGGTACTGGCCCTTGAGCGGCGCCGGCATGGAGAAGATCTCCGGGCCGTAGCCGGTGGTCACGTCCACATCCAGGGCCGCGCCGTTGGGGGCCACGCGCTCGCCATACCAGATGTGCGCGCCGTCTGGGGTCACCAGGTGCAGGTCGAGGTCGGTGTTGTCGCTGTCCCAGGACAGCAGCACCCGCAACTTGGGTGGAGTCACGCCACCGCCGGTATTGAGGAACTGCACGCGCTTGCGCTGCTGGCCGTCCGGGCTGCGCACTTCAACGCTGTTGCTGCCATTGGGGAAGGAATACGGCCGGTCGAAACCACCTTGTTCATTGAACTTGAGTGGCATGCTGACGCCATTGACGATCAGTTGACCCGGCTCCTTGCTCGCTTTGGGCGCGCCTTTGATCTGCCCGCTGATACGCGCGGTATTGGCCTGGCCCTGGGGCGTGTTCACCGAAGAGGCCGGGTAGTTGACCTCCTGAATGTATTGCTCGCCATCGACAGCGCGGGTACGCCAGCCGCCTTTGGGGGTGTCGAGCTGGATGCCGCTGTCGGCCAGGGCCATGGGCAGGCTGAACATTCCGCAAAGGAACAGGAGGACCGGGGGAGCAGGAAGTTTCATGGCCTATTCCAATAAAAGATGACGGGCGAGCCCTTCGATGTAGGTTTCATCCTGGCCGTTGGGATGAGCTTCAAAGGCCAGGTGCAGGTATTCGTGAGTCAGGTCGAGGCGGTCTTGCAGCGAGAGCACGCCACGCACGTAGATGCGTTGTCGTTCGCGGTCGACGTAGGGCCGACCGAAGCTCAGGCGGCACACGGCGAACTGGCTGATTTCGTTGTAGCCGATCTCTTGCTCCAGCGGCTGGCGCCAGCGCCGACGCTGGTTCAACAGCCACTCCTGAGCTGCGGGCAAGGGTTCGCAAGACGCCACCGGGTTGTCCCAGCGGCTGAGGCTGGCCCGAGGGTAGGCATGCAGCAGGATGGCGTCGTAACGCTGGCCAGCGCGCGCCTGTTCAACGGCCTGCTGCCAGGACAGTTTGTCCGGCGCACTCAGGTCCGAGTGGTAGGTGACTTGCGTGCCGGCCAGCACCAGATCGCTGGTCCAGGCGGCAATGGCCCTGGCCTGGGCGGTCGCCGGGCGCGGCGCGACCCGCTGGCGATTGCTGCTGTCGTCGATGCTCAGGCATTCGCCGCTGCGTCCGGCGTTCTGCAGCAGGTAGGTGCGGATCGCCACGGCCAGGGCCTTGGCGGCCTCCGCCGGTTCACTGCTGGCTTCGCGTTGCAGCACACGGGCCACATATTCTTCACGGTCCAGGCGCGCCACCAGTCGCTGGGCCGCAGGGTCTTGCTGCAGGAACAACTCGCCGGCGCTGTGGATATCCAGCCGGTTGCCGTTGGCAAATTCCACCCGATAATCCCCTTGCAGAGCGCCCGGCCTGGCTGGCTGACCCTTCTGGCTGACGCTTTTGAGCGGGTAGCGGGAAAACAGGCTGACTTCCACACAGCGGCCTTTATCCACAGGCGGATTGTCCGGCAGCACTTGGTTCAGGGCCTGGGCGTAGTCCTTCAGCACCCGCTGGCTAGTACCGCGCCCGCCCACCCACAGCGGCGTACCATCCACCAGCCAACCGGCAAAGCCGCCCTGGCGCGACTGCGGGTCCTGATCCGCCAGCCAGCTCCAGGTCTTGACCCGCAGGCGCCCGCCCACCTCGCCCGCTACGGCACCGTCACCGGCATTGAGCACCACATCCAGCAGCACACGCCGCGCCGTATCCCGTGCCGGCAGCAGCGCCAGCACCTGCAACAGCTGCGCCACCGGAACCCGGGTCTGGGGTTGCAACTGGTCCAGGTCCTGCAGCCAGCCCGGAGCATTGCGCGCTTGCCAGTAGGCGCGCCAGTCAGCACTGGACAGCTGCAAGCGCTGAGGCTCGAAGTACAGACCACAGGAGCGAACCAGGGCCTGATCCCGGGCAATGCTGCTGCCTGCCGTGCAGCAATAGACCTCGTCCTTGGACTTGCCCTGGCAGGCATAGGCCGGTTCTTGCGCGCCGGTATCCACCAGCCAGGCGTAGACGAAGAGTTTCCAGATGCTGCCCAGGGGCGCTTGCAGGTCCTGCGGCAACGGCTCACGAGCCAGCACCTGAGTCTTGCTCAGGCTCACCAGCTCGCTGTCCGGGGCGGTTTTCCAGGCCAGACGCAGAGGCTCGTCCTGGGCTGTCACCAGCCCAGGGAGTAGACACAGGCACAACCAGGCCCAACACCGCGTCATGTTATTTGACCGTGACCTGACCCAGTGCCGGCGTACGTTCCTGGGCCTGATGCTCTGGCGCATACACCTGGTAGTAACGTGCCGCAGGCAGGTTGAACTGGCCCTTCTGGGAGAAGCGGATCAGATGCCGCAGACGCACTTCGCTGTTGTCGTTCAACGCATCCAGCGGCACCGCGTAACTCATCTGCCCGGGTTCAAAACGCGCTTTTTCCAGGGACGCCGCTTCAGTGCCCGCAGGACCGGCCAGCTTGATACCCCAGGTGGTGCGCTCGACATCGGCGCCCGGCGGCAACGGCACTTCCAGCATGCCGTACAGCAGCGGCCGGTTGCCCTCGTTGGCAATGATCACTTCGTCCAGATACAGGCCGTCACTGGCGATCGGCTTGTTGCCCACCGGCTCCAGCTTGAAGGTGAAGGCTTCATCCCCGGGCACCAGGCGCAACAGGCGACGGGTAATGTTCACCGGCGACGGCGTGCCCATGTCCAGCTTGCTCAGGTAGCTGACCGAGGCCTGCAGCGGACGCTCCGGCACCTTGTCCAGGGTCAGCACGGCCGGCAACTGCGGCCCTTGCCACTGCCAGTAGCGTTCGCCGCTGGCGCCCTGCTGCTGTTGCCAGCCCTGCCCCGGATTCAGGGCCTCGGCCGGTGCCGACTGGGCCACGCTACGCTGCAGCCAGGTCAGGGCCAGAGCACGGTCCAGGGTCGGTTGCGATGGCAGCAGACGTTGCAGCAATGCACGCGCCGTCGCTTGATCGAAAGGCTTCAAGGACAGATTCATTGCCTGAGCGAACGGCTGCGAGCTGATATCGACCTGCTGCTGTGCCGCCTCCAACTGCGCCACGAAGGCTGGTGGCGGCGTGACCTTGGCGTCTCGCGCCAGGGCGGCTGTCAGCACCCGGGCGCTGGCCAGGCCGAGGGCCGAATCCGGGTCCACCATCACCAGGCTGTCGCTGCTGTCGTCATCCATGCTGGCAGCCGGACCGGCCCCCACCTTGGCCAGGTCGTCCATCAGTCCCCTGACCAGAGTATTGATCGGCAGGTTCATCTCACGGGCGAAGGACAGGATCAGCGCCCGTTGCAGCAATGGCGTGCTGCCGGCCTGCTTGGCATAGACCTCCAGCACCCGCTGCCAGTGTTCCGGCGGCAGGTTCAGGTCCATGACCTTGCTGGCATTCCAGTCAGCGTAATAGGCATAGGCGGTGAGGAACGCATCCGGTTCGGCGTCTTCGCCCCACCAGGTGAAGGCTGCTTGCGGCCCGGCCATATGCACCAGGCGCAGGCGACTGTTCTGCATGATCAGGCGCAACCGATCACGGATCTGCGGGTTACTGGCCAGCGCCGGGTAGGCAACGCTCAACGGCAGCAACTGGCTGGCGGTCTGCTCGACGCCGCCATAGGGGTATTCCAGCAACCCATCCAGGGCCGAACGGAACAGCGCTTGCGGGCTGTCGTCCAGACGCAGGCGAATCTCTGCGGCATCGGCCGGCAGGCCCAACGGCGTCGTGGTGCTGACCACGTCCAGGCTCTGGGTTTGCACCGTCTGCCAGCCGGCCGCGCTGCTCACCAGACGCACAGCCAGGGCGTCCACAGTCTTGCCGCCCTGCACCAGCTCGGCGCTCCACTCGCCATTGCCCGGGGCAATGGCCGGCAGCGCCACATAGTTGATGCCGCTGTTCAAGGTCAGCGGCAGGCGCTGGGATTCCCCGGCGTAATGAATCACCAGCTCGGCCTTGACCGGTTGTTCGGACTGGCTGAAGGCAAATACCCCCAGGTCCGGCTTGTCGCCGCTGCGGAAGCGGCTCGGGCCGCTCCACTTCAGGTACAGAGCCTTGTCGGAACGAACGAACTGTTTCTTCTGCCCCACTTGGCCGTCATCGGCGATGGCCCGAGCGGTAATGCGCCAGCGGGTCAGGGAATCCGGCATGCGGAAGGTGAAACGCGCCTTGCCGCTGCCATCGGTCACCAGCTCCGGCTGCCAGGCGGCGGTGTCGACGTCTTCACGACGTGGCCGCTCCAGCACCTTGACCCCACGCTCGCTGCGATTGGCCTTGCCCGGGGCCGTCGGGCTGCCCGGCAGGGCCACGTCGTAGCTGATGAACGACAGGCTGGCGCTGGTGCGCACGTTGTTGCGCCGAGGGTGGTAGAAGAACTGGTCGATGCTCGGCGCTACTTCCGGCTGCAACGCGTAGACCATCTCGTCCACCACGCTGACGGTCAGGTGCGCCGGCACCGGCTTGCCGGCGAACTGGGTGGACAGGTCCACGGTGACCAGGTCACCCGGCTGGTACTTGTCCTTGTCGGTGTGGATGGCCACATCGATCTGCGGTGTCAGCACCTTGATCCCGGCATTCTGGAAGCTGTACTCGCCGCCCTTGGTGTAGAGCACAGAGAACGTCAGGTTCGGTGCGAAGTTGTCCTTCACCGGCACCCGGGCGCGGTACTGGGTAGGGCTGAGTTTTTCCACCTTCAGCCAGTCGCCGCCCTTGGACAGCAGCGCCGTGGCTTCGACCTTGTCGCGCTCCAGCGACAGCAGCGCATCGTTGATCGGCTCGGGGAAGGTAATCAGCGCCAGGGCTTCGTCACCGTTCTTGTATTCGGCCTTGTCGAGAACGATTTCCACGGTGCCCGGCACCGCTTTAACGCCTTCGCCGGTGACCGAGTGGCTGGTGCCGCCCAGTACTCGGTCGTGCTCGTCCTTCAGGGTCAGGTTGTAGGTGCCGGGACGCTCGAAGGCCAGGGCAAAGCCCTTGTCGGCCTCGCCCAGCTTGCCCTCACCGGTGGACTGGTCTTCCAGGCGCACCCAACTGTAGCGGCTGGGGGAAACCTTCTGGCTCTGCTCACCGGTGTTCTGGTTGACGTAGCTGAACTGCACCTTGTCGCCAGCAGCGCTGAAACGCTGCGGTGCACTCAGGCTGAAGCTCGCCGCGCCCCGCTCGATGAGGATTTCCTTGGTGGTCTTGACCCGATAGGCCGCGCCGTCGCTGGCGAACACGGTGAGCATGTAGCGGCTCGGCTTGCTGGCCGCCGGCAGATCGAGGGTGGCACTGCCCTTGGCGTCAGTGGTCAGCTCGGCACTGGTCAGTTCCACCGGGAACTGGCCCATGTACTGCAGTTCGTTGTCCACCATGGACAGCTGCTGGGCCCGCAGGCTCAGTTGCAGGCGCGCATTGGCCACCGGCTTGCCGTCCGGATAGAGCAGCACCAGGTTGCCCTTCACCGGCTCGCCGGTCTTGAAGTCCGGCTTGGCCAGGCTCAGGGCAATCTCGAAGTGCGGCTTGATGTATTCGGCCACGCGGAAGGCGCTGCTGTAGACCTGGTCCTTGTAGGCAAAACGCAACTCATAACCACCGGCCACGGCATTTTCCGGCAGTTGGAAACGGCCTTGGGTGCCAGACTTGGAATCCAGATTCAGGGTCAGGTTCTGCAGCGCGGTGCCGGCGGCATCCAGCACGCTGACATTCACCGTGCCGGCACCCGGCTGCACCGAATCCCGGGCGTTCTTGAACTCGCGGCCGACGATTTTCAGCGATACCCAGTCCCCCGGGCGATACAACGGCCGGTCGGTGAACGCATAGAGCTTGGTGTCGTAGATTTCGCTGTCGTAATAGAAGTTCTCAGAGACGAACACCCCGCCTTCCTGGTCCTCGCCGATCACGTAGGAGCGCTCCGGGCTGACGTGTTTCAGGCGCACCAGGCCCTGTTCGTCAGTGGCGCCGCTGTTCATCACGCCCAGGCCGTCGGTCCACAGTACGTTGACCTTGGGCACGGAGTTGCCTTCATGCTTGCCCGCGGCCCAGACCAGCAGCTCATCGCCGGCAATCTTGCTCACCGCCACGGTGTTGGAGACGAAGACCATGGTGGTCGCACGGTACTTGCCCACCAGGGCTTCCACCAGGTACAGGCCCGGCTTGAGTTGCCCCAGCGGGATGTAGACGTTGCCCGGCGCGACGTTGATGAACTGGCTGGAGGAACCGGACAGGTCAACCCCGGCCGGCGGCTGGATCGGCTTGGCCTGCCACAGCGGATAACGGAACTGGGTCACCAGCGGCAGCCCCGGAATCAGGGCGAATTGCGGTTGGGCGTCATAAGGCGTCGGCGCCAGCATCGAATTGCCGACCTTCAATTCCGGCACCTCCTCGGTCACCTGCTTGCGTGACTCGTAGGAGAAGGCGCGCTGCATCACCCGGCGGGATTTGCGATACCAGTTGTCCCACAGGTAGGCCAGGGTGTTGGACAGGCCCTCGCCCTTGAACTGGCCGTCACTGACCACCCGGTGCAGGTTCTTCTGGCGCTTGAGGAAGTCCAGCGGCTGGTTGATCCGGTACACCCGGATGTCCGCGCCGCCGTAGGGCTCCATGCGAAAGCGCCGGTAATCCCGACCCGGGGCCTCAAGGCGCACCATGGCCTGCTCGTCGCTGGCAAAGCTGCTGTCGGCCAGGAGGAAGAAACTCTCGCCGGAGACCGCCGCGTAATCGCTGGACGGCACCGAGTCTTCGGCATTGACCAGGCTCGCGGGGGCCGCGAGGGTCAGAACAACAGTCAGTCGAAACAGAAAACGCCACATACGCGATTCGCTCATTGGGTGAGGAAGTTCAGTCGATAGATGCCGATGAAGTTGGGGTTGGCGGGGTCGGGTATCCATCGAGTGTCCTTCCATGTCATCAGTTGCTGCACGCTGGCCGAGCGCATGCCGTTGTCGGTGGGGGTGGTGGTGCCGGTGTGATAGGCGATGTTGCGGCCCATCCAGATCATCAGGTGCTGGTCGTCGCCCTGGTCGAAGAACAGCAGGTCGCCGGGGCGCGCCTGGCCCAGGTCACGGCTGACCAGATGGCTGTTGAACTGGATCAGCTTGATGGCGTTGACGTAGGGCCCGGTCTGGCCGCCGCCCTGCTGCCACTGCTGGGCCAGGCCACGCTGGCCTTCGCTCAGTTGCAGCTCCGGCGGCAGGTAGCGATTGGACATGCCGTTGGCCCGCAGCCATTTGCTGTCGTGGGCCTTGAGCGCTTCGTTGGCGGCAAAGCGCACCAGGCCGGCGCAGTCCTGCTGGTACCAGCGCGGGCTCGGCCCTTGACTCAGTTGCTCCTGGGCGATGCGCACGAACCAGGCGCGAAACACCTGGGACTGCTGCACGTCCAACGGCGGCGCCTGGGTCGCGCCCACGGCGTTGCTCAGCAACAGGGCCAGCAGGCCGAGACTGCCCAGGCTTTTGCGCCATGCACTCACAGTGCGCGCCATTGCAGGGGCAGCCATTGCCAGTGACCGTTGGGCTCGCTGCCTTCGGGCAGAGTCAGGGCGTACTTGCCGTAACCGCCAAGGGTGCGCAGCTTGGGCACCAGGTAGGTTTGCGCAGCGTTGTTGAACACCGGCTCCATGTCCTGGGGCAAGCTGTCGAAGGTTTCCTGCTGGATCAACTGCGCCAGGGATTGCGGGCCCAGGTACACCGGCATCAGTGCATCCTTGGGTACCACATCGGCCAGGGGCGGGAAGCGCTTATCCAAAGTGTCCAGGGCCTTGCTCACCAGCTTGTCGTCCAGGGAGAACACCAGGGTCGAACCATGGCGAGCCAGGCTGACCTGCATGAAGGCGCGGCCGGTGATGGCTTGCGGGTCCTTGGCTTCCTTGGCCGGGTACTGACCGAAGTTGGAACTGACCTGGCGCTGCCACTGGCGCACCTCGCCGTTCTGCTGCTCGACCACGGGGAAGATGCGCTCCGGCACCTTGCTTTCCCGAGCCCCGACCATGGAACCGAACAGTTTGCCCAGTTCCCCATCGAGCTGGGTGTTGTCCTTGTCCTTGAGGCTGGCCACCAGCAGCGGCGTGTACAGCCGCGAGTCGGCGTACCAGCACAGGCCGGCGGTGCCGGCCATGTGTTCAGTCAGGCTGCTGGCCACCGCCTCTTCGGCACCGAGCTTGACCAGCAGCGGTTTCTGCTGCTCCGCTGCCAGGGGCAACGCCACGCAGGCACTGGCGCCCATGGGCATGGCCTGCCAGATCGGCTTGAAGTCGAAGGCCGGCTGGTTGTCCTGCTCTTGCATGGCCAGGTAGCTGTGCCAGCCCTGGGCGTCCATATCGAAGCGCAGGCCGGCGAAGTTGGGGATGAAGCGCTGGTAACCCATGGCCAGGACACTGGAGTTGACCGCCAACCGCTGCTGCACTTCAGGCTTGCGCGCCTCCAGGCCAAAGGCTTCGGGGAACAGTTTGTCACCGTTGAGCAGGGCTTCCAGGGCAGCGGTGGAGACGGCGCCGTGCTCATCGTCGGCACCGCTGCTCAGGTCATACAGCTTAGCCGGGTTGGACAGCACCACCAGTTTGTCGCCGTGGGAAGCGAACGCCAGGGATTTACCGGCGTTGTAGTTCAACTGGTAGAGGGTCACCGCATCGCCGCCGACCTTCAGCTCAGCCAGCTTGCTCAGTTGCGTGTCGTCCAGGGCAACCTTGGCCAGGGGCTCCAGCAGCTTGGCCAGCCCGCCACGATCCATCACCAGCAGGAAATCCTTGAGGCGCCCATCGACACCGCGCCACAGCGCCACATCCGCCGGCTGGTCGAACAGTTGCTCGATCAGGTTGTCCTGCAATTTCAGGTCATGCTCGTAGATGATCCGCCGCAGGCTGCCGATCAGGCCCAGGCGGTCGGCGTGGGCCTGGTAATAGAAGACGAAGTCTTCGGTCAGGGTTTCCTTCAGGAAAGGCACCGCCAGCAGGTCCTTGGGCAGTTGCGTCAGGGAGTGGGTTTCCAGTAGCCCGTCGGGGCGACTCAGGCCCAGCTTGTCGCCGGCCAGTTCGGCCACCGGGGTCTTGGGCTTGCAGCCCACACCCGCGACTGCGGCGGCGACCAGACACAGGCCCGCGACCAGTGCTGGCCAGCGCCGTTTGCTACCGGGTTGAACAGGGCCGGGAACGCCGGCCGCCGGGGATGCTGTGTTTTCGCTCATGATTCACAAAGCCCAATTCATCCGTGGTGCGGGATGTTCAATAGTTGAAAGACTTGACCAGCAACAGGTCGCCGATGGCCCGCATGGGCACGATAAAGGTCTCGCGTTTCTCATCGACGGTGTTTTCGTTAAGGATCAGGTTGATCTGCGAGGTGATCACCTCGTTCTGATTGCTGCCTTCGTCGAAGTTGTACCCGCCACCGCCGAAGTTGCCCCAGTAGTTGACGTAGATCAGATAGGTGCCCCGCAGCGGCGCGGTCATGGTGAACATTTCCGGGCCCGGCCCGTCGACGCCGTCCGGGTCCAGGCCGCCGCCGTTGGTCAAACCGGGATGACCGAAGAACGCGTGCTGACCGTCGGGGGTGATGATGTGCATGTCCAGCTCGGCCTTGGGATCATCCCAGCCCAGCACCACGCGAATGCGTGGGGGCGTCTTGTTCTGATTGGCTTCGTAGAATTGCACGCGCTTGAGGGACTTGCCCTCGGAGCTGCGCACTTCGACGCTGTTGGAGCCGGCACCAAACGCATAAGGGCGAGCGAAGCGGCCCTGTTCGTCGGTGTAGAGGTTCAGCGGATTGCCGTTGACCGACAGGCTATGGGGCTGGCGCAAGTGACCGATCGCCTTGAGCTGGCCCTCGATCAGGGTGCGGTTGCGTTGAGTGCCGCGGTCGATGGGTGGCGTCGGATAGGCCACCCGGTCCTGCTCGGTGCGGTCCAGCAGTCCGGAATAGCGCCAGCCGGCCAGGGGTTCCTGAAGTTCGGCGGAAGGTTCGGCGAACACCGCCCCTGCCACCAGCAAGGTCAGCAGGAGGGAGGATAAAACGCGCATGTAATGCGTCCTGCCATGCATGGGAAAACCCTGGCGCCAGATCCTCGGCGCGGCTGCAAATATTCAGAAAGAGTGCCCGGCGACAAAGGGCGCTGGAAAGGCCGCAGATTAGCGACTTGGCGCCTGTTGCACAATTGGCGAAAAGGGATTTTGCAAGGCAATCGACACCCTGCTGAAGTCCGCTCCGCAGGTGCCACTACGGCGACATTATCCGCGCCGAGAAAGGTGGCCATACGCCACCAATTGCGCACCTCATCAGCCGACAAGAAAAACCCTTAGTTCAAGTACGAATCTGCCCCAGAGGCCCCCTCTCTCCAGCACTCGCAAGCGTCCGGCCGCCAACCACCGACGGCTGCCGATCGACCCTGCGGCAAGCGCTCTGGAATGCCTGTTGCACCAATCGGCCCGGCCATCGCCCATGGCAGCCAGGGGCCATCGCGCATTCCCTCAGGGAATGACCCCATACCCATTAGTCGATTGCTACAGCGCACCACTCAACGCTTATCTAAGAACGCCGCAGCGTTGCACCGCGGCGCCCTGTGATTGCGGCCTCGCCTGGCCATAAAAAAGATAAGCAACGGGAGTGCCTCACTGATGAAGTATCCGTTAAGAGCCTGGGTCTTCTGGCCCACCTTTCTGATTCTGCTGGCGGCGGTGATCGCCAGCTACCTTGATCTGCAGGGTTTCCTGGTGGTGAGCAGGCAGCTCAACCGGATCATCCTCGACAACTTTTCCTGGCTGTTCAGTGCCGGCAGCTTCTTTCTCCTGGTACTGACCGCCATCGTCTACTTTTCGCCCCTGGGGCGGGTGCGCATCGGTGGCGAAGACGCCAAGCCCCTGCTGAGCAAGCCGCGCTGGTTCATGGTGGCCCTGTGCACCACCCTGGCGGTCGGCGTGCTGTTCTGGACCACCGCCGAGCCGCTCTATCACCTGTATGGCCCGCCCTCGAGCCTGAACATCGAAGCCGGCAGCAGCGAGGCCAAGCACTTCGCCATGTCCAGCATGTTCCTGCACTGGACCCTGACGCCCTACGCCATCTATCTGGTGCCCTCACTGGTGTTCGCCCTGGTTTTCTACAACCTGCGCGGCCACTTCTCCATCGGCGCCATGCTGCAACCCCTGCTTGGCGCAGCATGGGTCAAGCGCCATGCCGGACTGATCGACACCCTGGCGATGTTCGCCCTGGTGGCGGGCATGGCCTCTTCCCTGGGCACCGGCGCCCTGACCCTGTCCGGTGGCCTGAGCCAGTACATCGGCGGTGACACCACGCCGCTGCGCCTGGGACTGATCATCGCGGTGATCGTCGCCACCTTCGTGTTCTCCGCCGCCAGCGGCTTGCAGAAGGGCATCGTCAAGTTCTCCACCTTCAACACCTGGATCATGCTGGCCCTGGGGCTGTTCGTTCTGGTCTGCGGGCCGACCCTGTACATCCTCAGCCTCGGCATCGAGTCCTTCGGCACCTACCTGCAGACCTTCTTCGGCCGCAGCCTGTTCACCGGCGCGGCCAGTGGCGACAACTGGCCCCAGAGCTGGACGGTGTTCTACTGGTCGGTGTGGTTCGCCTGGGCCCCGGTGAGCGCCATGTTCCTGGGCAAGATCGGCCGTGGCTATACCGTGCGCGAATTCATCCACATCTCCATGCTCTACCCGGCGCTGTTCACCGCCCTGTGGATCTGCATCTTCTCCGGCAGCAGCCTGTACTTCGACGCCCAGGGTGATGGGGTACTCAACCGTGTGCTCAACGAGCAAGGGGTGGAGCATGTGCTGTACCAGGTGTTCCAACAGCTGCCGGCGAGCGGCCTGATCATTGCCTTCCTGCTGTTCATTGCCTTCATCTCCTTCGTTACTGCTGCCGACTCCAGCACCGATGTCATCGGCAATCTGTGCAGTCGCGGGGTCACCGCCGACTCCGATCTGGACGGCAGCCCGCTGCTCAAGGTGATCTGGGGCGCGATCATCGGCTGCGTGTCCTGGGTGATGGTGGCCTACGTCGGCATCGGCGGGGTCAAGATGCTCTCCAACCTGGGCGGCCTGCCGGGCATGCTGATTGTCCTGCTCTCCAGCAGCGCACTGATCATCTGGATGAAAAACCCGTCCTTGCTGACACCGCCGCTGCCAGCGGAAGAGCTCGGGGAAAGCCACTCGCCACGAGGGCCTACCCCATGAACGTCCGTCTCCTGATCCTTGGCGGCCTGGGCCTGACGCTGCTCTGCCCCGCGCTGGCCCACGCCAGTCAGGCGCAATCCCGGGGCTTTGTCGAAGACAGCCGAATCAACGGCCTGGTGCGCAACAACTACCGCAACAACGACCATCGTCAGTTGGACCTGGATGCCCGCGAGTGGGGCCAGGGCCTGCAGCTGGACTACGCCTCCGGCTACACCCAGGGCACCCTGGGCTGGGGCCTGGATGCCCATGCCTATTTCGCCACCCGACTCGACAGCGGCGGTGGCCGGGCGCGCACCATGATGCTGGTCAGCGACAGCGACGGCAGCAGCCGCCGGGAATCGGCCACTGCCGGGGCCGCGCTGAAAATGCGCCTGTCCAATACCGAGCTGAAGTACGGCGACCTGCGGCCACAGACCCCGGTGCTGGCCCTGGCCGACAACCGGCTGATGCCGGCCACCGCCACCGGCCTGGCCTTCAGCAGCCGCGAGGTGGAAGGCCTGTTGCTGGAGGGCGGACACTTCACCGCCTCCCGGGACTTCAACCAGACCGGTCATCGGGGCGGCTTCCACGCCGGCTACGCCAGGGTCGAGGGCGGCGACGCCAGCTATCTGGGCGGCACCTACCAGTTGCATCCGCAGGTGGGGCTGGGGCTCTACAGCTCGCGCTACCAGGACCTGTGGCGCCAGCACTACGTCAACCTCAACCTCGACCAGCCCCTGGACGCCGAGGAGCGGCGCAGCCTGAACCTGGACCTGCGGCTCTATCGTTCCCTGGACGATGGTAAGGCCCTGGCCGGGGATATCGCCGTAACGGCCTGGTCGGCGGCGCTGGCCCTGAAGGATGGTCCGCACACCGTGACCCTGGCCCACCAACGCATCCATGGCCAGCAGCCCTTCGACTATCTGGCCCTGAGCGGCGGCGGCTTCCACGGCTCGATCTACCTGGCCAACGCCTCGCTGATCGCCGATTTCAACGGCCCTGGTGAGCGTTCCTGGAGCCTGGGCTACCGACTCGACCTGGAGCACCTGGGCCTGCCCGGCCTGTCCTTCGGCACCCGCTACATCCGTGGCAGCCATGTCGACGGCCGGCGGATCCCCAAAGACAGCCCCTACCGCTACTACGCCGACAAGGAGCGCCAATGGGAGCGGGACATCGACCTGAGCTACCGGGTGCAGAGCGGCGTCGCCAAGGACCTGTCCCTGAGCCTGCGCCAGGGCACCTACCGCATTAACGGAACCTCGAACGGCGATGTCGACCACATCCGCCTGGTCACCGAGTACCCCTTCAGCCTGCTGTGATCCACCGCGCTCGGCCCGGTGCCGGCCCCTTTATCGACTGGAGTAGCCCATGGACGTCATCCGCGACTTTCCCCATCCGATCCGCGAGATCGAGCACTGCCTGATCCCTCTGCGTGACGGCACCCAACTGGCTGCGCGTATCTGGCTGCCGGCCGATGCCGGCACCCGGCGTTACCCGGCAATTCTCGAATACCTGCCCTATCGCAAGCGCGATGGCACCGCAGTGCGCGATGCCCTGACCCATCCCTGGATGGCGGGCCAGGGTTACGCCTGCGTGCGCGTGGACATGCGTGGCAACGGCGAGTCCCAGGGCTTGATGGCCGACGAGTACCTGCCCCAGGAGCAGCAGGACGCCCTGGAGGTGCTCGACTGGCTCTGCGCCCAACCCTGGTGCGACGGCAACCTGGGGATGATGGGCATCTCCTGGGGCGGCTTCAACGGCCTGCAAGTGGCTGCCCATCAACCCGCAGCACTGAAAGCCATCATTACCCTGTGCTCCACCGACGACCGCTACGCCGACGACATTCATTACAAGGGTGGCAACCTGTTGATGGAAAACCAGGGCTGGGCCGCCACCATGCTCAACTTCAGCGCCGCCGTACCGGACCCGCTGCTGGTACAGGACTGGCAGGCGCAATGGCAGCAACGCCTGGACGCCATGCCGATGCTGGCCGAAACCTGGCTGCAGCATCAGACCCGTGACGACTACTGGCGCCAGGGCTCGGTGTGCGAGGACTACGCGGCGATCAAGGCCGCGGTGTACTGCATCGGCGGTTGGGGCGATGCCTACAAGAACAGCGTGCCGCGCCTGATGCAGCACCTGAATGGCCCGAAGAAAGCCCTGCTCGGCCCCTGGATTCACAAGTACCCGCACTTTGCCGTGCCCAACCCGGCCATTGGTTTTCTCCAGGAGGCCAAGCGCTGGTGGGACCACTGGCTCAAGGGCATCGACAACGGGGTGATGGACGAGCCCGCCTGCACCTTCTACCTGCAGGACGCCGTGCCGCCCAAAGCCAGCTACGCCGAACGCCCGGGCGTGTGGGTGCAGACCGCCGGCTGGCCCGATCCACAGATCCAGTGGCAGACCTTCAGCCTCAGCGACAGCGGGCTCAGCGCGGGAGCGCAAGCGCTGAGCGCAAGTCGCAGCATCTGCTCGCCCCTGACCACCGGCCTGCATCAGGGCGAGTACTGCGCCATCTGGTTCGGACCGGACGGCCCCACCGACCAGCGCCGGGACGATGCCCATTCACTGTGCTTCGACAGCCAGCCCTTGAGCGAGCCCCTGGCCTTGCTGGGTGATGTGCGCCTGGACCTGCGTCTGACCTCGGACCGGCCTTGCGGGCAGATCGTCGCCCGGCTCAATGCCGTAGCCCCGGACGGTCAGGTGGCGCAGATCACCTACGGCACCCTGAACCTGTCGCTGCGCGACGACTTCGCCGTGGCCAGCCCACCCGAGCCCGGCGCGCCCCTCCAGGTTCGCTTCAACCTCGACCATGTCGGTTATCGCCTGCCGGCCGGTTATCGCCTGCGCCTGGCGTTGAGCACCGCCAGCTTCCCGTTGCTGTGGCCGGCCCGGGAACTGACCACCCTGACCCTGCTGCCCGAGGTGCAGAGCGTGCAATTGCCGGTGTTCATCGGCGAACCCGTGGCGTGTCCGTTCGAAGCCCCGCAAAGCGCCCCGCCGGCCAACCTGGAAATCATCCGCGCCGCCGCCCCCAAGCGCAGCCTCAGCGAAGACGTGGCCAGCGGCGAAGTCTGCGTGCGTATCGACGACGACCTGGGCGCCATGCGCTTGCTCGATCACGGCCTGTGGGTCGACCAGCGCTGCACCGAGCAGTACCGCACCCTGCCCTGGGACCCGCTGTCGACCCGAGCCGATATCCAATGGCAGTACCGGGCCGGTCGCGGCACCTGGTCGGTGGAAGTGGACAGCACCCTGGGCCTGCACGCCGACGCACAATGGTTCTACCTGCGCGCCACCCAGGTTGCGCGACTCGATGGCCGGCAGATTCATCAACGCCAGTGGCACAAACGGATCGCCCGATCCACGCTGTAAAGCGTGGCAGGATGCCCAATCTCCGAGACTCGGCGGGACGCAGGACACAGCGCCCGCCCCTGTAGACTGGTACCCGCATGTCGCATCGAAACGTCGATCTGCCCCCTCTCAACTGCCTGCAGCCTTTCGAGGCCGTGGCCCGTCATTTGAGCTTTACCCGGGCCGCCCAGGAGCTGAACCTGACCCAGAGCGCGGTGAGCCGCCAGATCAAGCGTCTGGAGGCAAACCTCGCCCGGCCGCTGTTCCACCGCCACAACCTGGGCATCAGCCTGACCCCGGCGGGCGAGCGCTACTTTCGCACCATCCAGCGCCTGCTGCGCGAGCTGGACCGCGAGTCGGCGGAACTGCGCCGGCGCGGCGCCGAGCGCCAGCTGACCCTGGCCAGCACCCCGACCATCAGCTCGATCTGGCTGGCGCGCCTGCTGCCAGCGTTCCAGAGCCTGTATCCGGAGCTGGACATCCGCATCCTCTGCAGTGAAAGCCCCCTGCACCTGGATGTCAGCGAGTACGACCTGGGACTGTTCTATCACCTGGACGAGTTGCCGGCGCCCCTGGGCCTGGAGCTGACCCCGGTCTTTGCCGGGGAGCAGGTGATCTGCGTCTGCAGCCCGGACTACCTGAGCCGCAAGGGGCCGATTCGTGATCCGCAACACCTGCTGCAGGAACACCGGCTGCTGATTGTCGAAGACCACTATCACGACTGGCTGACCTGGTCCGACTGGTTCAGTGCCGTGGGCGCGACCTATCACTCCCCGCAACATGCCCTGCGCACCAACAGCTACCAGTTGCTGATGCAGTCGGCAGTGATGGGCCAGGGGGTAGCCCTGGGCTGGGAAAGCCTGCTGCAGGACGAACTCGCCGCCGGACGCCTGCAACGCGCACTGCCGCAGCGCATGCCCAGCCGCGGGCGCCTGAACCTGATGCAACCGCACCACCGCAATCCGCCATCCGCCGTACGCCGCTTTCGCCAATGGCTGCTGGAACACACCCACCTTGCCCACGACACCGGTCCTTGACCGCCCCGACCTGACGACTCATGAACCTGAACCTGCTGACATTCCCCGCGCTCTACTGCGCCACCCTCCTGATGCTTGCCGGCAACGGGCTGTTCTTCAGCTTTATCGGCCTGCGCCTGACCAGCGACGGGGTCGGCGAACTGTGGATCGGTGGCCTGACCGCCGCCTATTACGCCGGCATGGTCTGCGGCGCCAAGTTCGGCCATCGGATGATCGCCGCGGTTGGTCATATCCGTTCCTACGTCGCCTGCGCGGGTGCCGCGACCATGATCGTGCTCCTGCACCTGCTGTTCGAAGATCTGTGGTTGTGGCTGGTGCTGCGCTTCATCACCGGCCTGGTGATGATGAACCAGTACATGGTGATCGAAAGCTGGCTCAACGAGCAGGCGGGCAACCAGCAGCGCGGCGCGGTGTTCGCCGGCTACATGGTGGCGGTCTCCCTGGGCTTGATGCTGGGTCAGAGCGTGCTGATCTGGCGTCCCGAGCTGGACTTCAAGCCTTTGCTGATCGTCGCCCTGTGTTTCGCCGCCTGCCTGATACCCGTCGCCCTGACCCGACGCCTGCACCCGGCCAAGCTGGTGGCAGCCCCCCTGCAGATCGGCTTTTTCTGGCGCCGGGTGCCGCAAGCCCTGAGCACGGTGTTCATCACCGGACTGCTGGTCGGTTCGTTCTATGCCCTGGCACCGGTGTTCATCACCTTGAGCGGCCTGGACACGGCCCAGGCCGGCACTTTCGTCGCCGTGGCGATCCTGGCCGGGCTGTGCGGCCAGTGGCCGCTCGGCTGGCTTTCGGATCGCCTCGACCGCGCACGACTGATCCGCGCCTGCGCGCTGCTCCTGTGCCTGGTGACTGTGCCTTTGTGGGGGCTGGTCGGCCTGTCGTTTACCTTCTTGCTGCTGTTCGCCTGCCTCAGCGGCCTGCTGCTGTTCAGCCTCTACCCACTGGCGGTCGCCCTGGCCAACGACCACATTGAGCAACCCCAACGCGTGGCCCTGAGCGCCATGCTCCTGGCCACCCACGGCGTCGGCGCCTGTCTGGGGCCGCTGCTCAGCGGCGCGCTGATGAACCTCTATGGCCACAACGCCTTGTACATGGTGTTTTCGCTGTTCGCCCTGCTGCTGGCCTGGCGGGTACAACCGAGCAAGGTCAGCGGGGAGTTCCGGGTCGACGACGCGCCGTTGCAGCACGTGGCCATGCCCGAGCATCCGCCAAGCGTGCAGGCCTCGACCCTTGATCCACGCATCGAGGCTGTGCCCGGGGAGTGGCTGATCCAGGCGCCGCCGCCCGGTGAACCAGGGCACAGCACGCTCAAGACCGACGCTGCATCCGCCTGATTCAGGCAGGGTTTAATTGGACGCTGAGCCGAATACATGCTCTATTCGGCTCACCGTAAGAGCTGAATAGAGCATGTATTCGGCTCATCCCCAGAGAGCCCGTCCATGGACCACCCACGCTGGATCTGGCAACACCCTACCTGGCACAGCTTCGACTGGCAGGCCGAGCGTCTTGCGCCGCTGTTGCGCGAATGCGCTCAGGCTCAAGGCCGTTTGTTGGGCATGTCGGGCGTGGTGGACCAGGAACTGAGCGTCCAAAGTGAACTGGACGCGTTGCTGCAGAACATCCTCACTTCATCTGCCATCGAAGGTGAACATCTGAATGTCGGCTCGGTGCGCTCATCCCTGGCGCGGCGACTGGGCCTGGAGCTCCCTCTGGAAAGCCGCACCAGCCCACGCAGCGAAGGCCTGGCGGAGCTGACCCTGGATGCCACCCAGCACTTTGCCCAACCCCTGAGCCCTGCACGACTGATGCGTTGGCATCAGTGGCTGTTTCCCACGCAAGAGCAGCACCTGATGAGCCTGCCGATCCGGGTCGGCGAACTGCGCGGGGAGGCACCGATGCAAGTGGTGTCAGGTCGCCTCGATCGTCCCACCGTACACTTCGAGGCGCCGCCCAGAGCCGGCCTTGAGCAACAGTTGCAGAGCTTCCTGGAATGGTTCGAGTCCAGCCGTCATCTGCCCGGGCTCGACCCGCTGCTGCGGGCCGGGGTCGCGCATTTCTGGTTCGTCACCCTGCACCCCTTCGATGACGGCAACGGCCGTTTGGCCCGAGCCATCACTGACCTGGCTCTGGCCCAGGCCGAACACCAGGCTATTCGCTTCTATGCCATGTCCTCCAGCATCCTCAAGGACCGCGCGGGCTACTACCGGATACTGGAAAACAGCCAGCGCGGCGGGATGGATATCAGTGCCTGGCTGGAGTGGTTCCTGCAAACCCTGCTCAGCAGCCTGCAGCAGGCGATGTCACGCATCGACCGGGTACTGGACAAGACTCGCTTCTGGCAGCAGCACCGCCAGCAGGCGCTGTCTGCGCAACAGATCAAAGTGCTCAATCGCCTGTTCGACGGGGATCAGGACAGCTTTGCCCATGGCATCAGCGCCAGCC
The DNA here is from genome assembly GCF_026016285.1 of Pseudomonas sp. B21-059. Lineage (NCBI taxonomy): Bacteria > Pseudomonadati > Pseudomonadota > Gammaproteobacteria > Pseudomonadales > Pseudomonadaceae > Pseudomonas > Pseudomonas sp. B21-059. The sequence continues at coordinate 6,006,898 of NZ_CP087201.1, forward strand.
AATACCAGGCGCTGGCCAAGGTCTCCAAGGCCACCGCAACCCGCCACCTGGCCGACCTGCTGGCCAAAGGCTGCATCATCCGCTTGCCCGGAGGTGGCCGCAGCACCCGCTATGCAGCGAACCTGCCGGAGCGTCTTGGAGCCCCAGGAAAAACTCCGTGAAAAGCGCAAGCCAAGGCCACTGAAACCCGGGCCAGCAAGCGCTTCTCATTTGCCCGAAACCCCGGTGTCTGCTAGTGTCGCGCCGGTTTAACGTCAACCGGGATAGCCGCCATGGCCCGCAAAAAAGCTGCCTTAGATTTCGAACAATCCCTCGCCGACCTGCAAACCCTGGTCGAGCGTCTGGAGAACGGCGAGCTGTCGCTGGAAGACTCGTTGACCGCCTTTGAACAAGGCATCGGCCTGACCCGTGATTGCCAGGCCGCCCTGGCCCAGGCCGAGCAGAAGGTGCAGATCCTGCTGGAGCGCGATGGCGAACTGGCCGAACAACCTTTCGACGCGGAACAGCCAGAATGATTGCCGCTTATCAGGCCACCAGCCAGGCCCGCGTCGACGCTGCAATGCACACCCTGCTCACCGCTCCAAGCCCCGAACTTGCCCGCCTTTATGAAGCCATGCGCTACAGCGTGATGAATGGCGGCAAGCGCGTGCGCCCGCTGCTGGCCTACGCCGCCTGCGAGGCGCTGGGCGGCAGGCCCGAGCAAGCCAACGGCGCGGCCTGCGCGGTGGAACTGATTCATGCTTACTCCCTGGTCCACGACGACCTGCCGGCCATGGACGATGACGACTTGCGTCGCGGCCAGCCCACCACCCACAAGGCGTTCGACGAAGCCTGCGCGATCCTCGCCGGCGACGGCCTGCAGAGCCTGGCCTTCAGCGCCCTGCTGGACCCGGGCCTGAGCGACGCCAGCGCCGAGATCCGCCTGCGCATGGTCACCACCCTGGCCCAGGCCGCAGGCCCGGCGGGCATGGTGGGCGGCCAGGCCATCGACCTGGGCTCGGTGGGGCTCAAGCTCGATCAGAAAGCCCTGGAGTACATGCACCGGCACAAGACCGGCGCGCTGATTGAAGCCAGCGTGATTCTCGGGGCCCTGGCCAGCGGCCGGGCCGAGAAAGACGAGCTCAAGGCCCTGCAGACCTACGCTCAGGCAGTCGGCCTGGCATTCCAGGTGCAGGACGACATCCTCGACGTCGAAAGCGATACCGCAACCCTGGGCAAGCGCCAGGGTGCCGACATCGCTCGGGACAAACCGACCTACCCGGCGCTACTGGGCCTGGCCGCAGCCAAGGAATACGCCCTGGAATTGCGGGACCAGGCGCTGCATGCGCTGCGTCCGTTTGACGCAGCGGCCGAGCCCTTGCGCGAGCTGGCGCGGTATATCGTCGAGCGCCGCAGCTGATCAACTCCCGATAGCCGGACCGCATATCGGCCAAGTTCGGCGCTCCGCGTGGGCAGCTTGCGATGCATAAGGTAAACTGCCGCCTCTTTCTATACCTATAACGATTCGCCTGATGCCCACGACGTTTCATGAGATTCCCCGCAAACGCCCTACCACGCCGCTGCTCGACCGTGCCCAGACGCCGGACGGCCTGCGTCGGTTAGGTGAAGCCGAGCTGGAAACCCTGGCCGATGAGTTGCGCCTGGAATTGCTCTACACGGTCGGCCAGACCGGCGGGCATTTCGGTGCCGGCCTCGGGGTCATCGAGCTGACCATTGCGTTGCATTACGTGTTCGACACCCCGGACGACCGGCTGGTGTGGGACGTGGGTCACCAGGCGTATCCGCACAAGATCCTCACCGGTCGTCGCGAACAGATGGCCAGCCTGCGCCAGAAAGATGGCCTCGCGGCCTTCCCGCGGCGCTCCGAGAGCGAGTACGACACCTTTGGCGTCGGCCACTCCAGCACCTCCATCAGCGCCGCCCTGGGCATGGCCATCGCCGCCCGCCTGCAGCACAGCGAGCGCAAGGCCATCGCAGTGATCGGCGACGGCGCCCTGACCGCGGGCATGGCCTTCGAGGCGCTGAACCACGCGCCGGAAGTGGACGCCAACATGCTGGTGATCCTCAACGACAACGACATGTCGATCTCGCGCAATGTCGGCGGGCTGTCCAACTACCTGGCCAAGATCCTCTCCAGCCGCACCTACGCCAGCATGCGCGAAGGCAGCAAGAAAGTGCTGTCGCGCCTGCCCGGTGCCTGGGAAATCGCTCGCCGCACCGAAGAATACGCCAAGGGCATGCTGGTCCCCGGCACCCTGTTCGAAGAACTGGGCTGGAACTACATCGGCCCCATCGATGGCCACGACCTGCCGACCCTGATCGCCACCCTGCGCAACATGCGTGACCTCAAGGGTCCGCAGTTCCTGCATGTGGTGACCAAGAAGGGCAAGGGCTTCGCCCCGGCGGAAGTCGACCCGATCGGCTACCACGCCATCACCAAACTGGAACCCCTGGATGCTCCGGCGGCCGCACCGAAAAAGGCCGGCGGTCCGAAGTATTCCGGCGTCTTTGGCGAGTGGCTGTGCGACATGGCCGCCGCCGATCCGCGCCTGGTGGGCATCACCCCGGCGATGAAGGAAGGCTCGGACCTGGTGGCCTTTAGCGAGCGTTTCCCGCTGCGCTACTTCGACGTGGCGATTGCCGAGCAGCACGCAGTGACCCTGGCAGCCGGCATGGCCTGCGAAGGCGCCAAGCCGGTGGTGGCGATCTACTCCACCTTCCTGCAGCGCGGCTATGACCAACTGATCCACGACGTGGCGGTACAGAACCTCGATGTGCTGTTCGCCATCGACCGTGCCGGCCTGGTGGGCGAAGACGGCCCGACCCACGCCGGCAGCTTCGACCTGTCCTACCTGCGTTGCATCCCCGGCATGCTGGTGATGACCCCGAGCGACGAGAACGAGTTGCGCAAGATGCTCAGCACCGGGCACCTGTACAACGGCCCCGCCGCCGTGCGCTACCCGCGCGGCACCGGCCCCAACGCGCCGATCGACAAGGACCTGGAACCGATCGAGATCGGCAAGGGCGTGATCCGCCGCCAAGGCAAGCAAGTGGCCCTGCTGGTATTCGGCGTGCAACTGGCCCAAGCCCTGCAAGTGGCCGAAAAGCTCGACGCCACCGTGGTCGACATGCGTTTCGTCAAACCCCTGGATGAAGCCCTGGTCCGCGAGATCGCCGGTAGCCACGAACTGCTGGTGACCATCGAGGAAAACGCCATCATGGGCGGCGCCGGTGGCGCGGTCAGCGAATTCCTGGCCCGCGAGAACATCCTCAAGCCGATCCTGCACCTGGGCCTGCCGGATGCCTACGTCGAGCACGCCAAACCGGCGCAGATGCTTGCCGAATGCGGCCTCGACGAAGCCGGCATCGAAGCTTCGGTGCGCCAGCGTCTGGAACTGCTGGGCCTGTAACCGCCACACTCGAATGCACACGCCCGCCACGCGGGCGTGTGCTGCAAAACCCGACCTTTCGCTGTACGCGGTCAAGGCCGCAGTGCGCTAATGGAATAGCCATGCAACTTGCTCGCTTTGCCCTGCCCCTTTGCCTCCTGCCTTGCACTGAACTCCTGGCCGAGACTCTCGGGCGCGGTCAGGCATTGAAACTGTCCGAGACACTGATCAGCACCAACCGCCAGGTACAGGCGCGCAACGACAGCAGCGCGGCGAACACGGTATTCACCCGGGAAGATATCGACCGCCTGCAACCCACCAGCCTGACCGACCTGCTGCAACGGGCGCCCGGGGTCCAGGTTGCCCAGAGCGGCGGACGCGGCAACCTGCCGAACATTTTCATTCGCGGCACCAACTCGGCCCAGAGCCTGGTGCTGGTGGATGGCCAGCGCATCAGCAGTTCATCCTCCGGCGACAGCAACCTGCAATTCATCAGCGTCGAGCAGATCGAACGGGTGGAAGTGCTGCGTGGCTCGCGCTCGGTGATCTACGGTAGCGACGCCATTGGCGGGGTGATCCAGATCTTCACCCGGCGCGGCGCCGAGTCGGGGCTGCATGGGCGCATGCGTGTCGCCGCTGGCAGCAACCAGACCTGGGAACGCAGCCTGGGCCTTTCCGGCGGCGACGCCCAGACTCGCTTCAGCCTCGGCGCCAACCTGGATGAGAGCGCCGGAATCGACTGGACCCACGCCTCCTACCCCAGCGATGCGGATCACGATGGCTACCGCAACCAATCCCTGAGCTTCACCCTCAGCCATGCCCTCAGCGACGACCTGGAAGTGGGCTTCAACCTGCTGGATAACCGAGGCCGCAGCCGTTATGACAATCCGTTCGGCCCGGAGCAGGACCCTTACACCGACTTCACCGTCAGCAGTGTCAGCGGCTTTATCGATGCGACGGTCAATGACCGCTGGCAGTCGCGACTGGAGCTGGGCCACAGCGAGAACCGCGACCTCAAGCGAGATAAGCTCAGCGACCAAAACAGCGTGTTCAACACCTACCGCGACTCGCTCGCCTGGCAAAACGATCTGCGCCTGAATGCGCAGCACAGCCTGATCCTTGGCGCCGACTGGTATGAGGACAGACTCAATACCGGGCCGGCCTTTTTCATCGGTAGCACCCCGCTGTACTTCGCCGAAGACAGCCGCTGGAATCGTGGAGCCTTTATCCAGCATCGGTTTCAAGGCGAGAGCTTTTCCACCGAACTGGGCCTGCGCCGTGACCAGAACCAGCAGTACGGCAGCCAGAACACCTGGAGCGGCACCCTGACCCTGCCACTGAATCCGGACAACGACCTGCTGCTGTCCTACAGCGAAGGCTTCCGTGCGCCGAACTTCAGCGACCTGTATTACCCAGGCTTCAGCAACCCGGACCTCAAGCCGGAGCACTCCAGGAGCTACGAACTGCAATGGCGCAGCCAACTGACGCCAAGCAGCCGCCTGGAAACATCGGTGTACCGTACCGACATCAGGGACGCGATCATCTTCGACTTCGGCGCGCAGCGCCCGGAGAACATCGGCTCGGCGAGGATCAATGGCCTGGAAACGGCCCTGAAGCAGGAGTGGTTCGGCTGGCAGAGCAGCCTTGGCGCCGCCATCATCGACCCACGCAACCGTCAGAGCGGAGAGCAACTGCCACGCCGGGCCAGGCGCACCCTGAACCTGGATCTGGACCGGCAGTTCGAGCAGTTGGGCCTGGGCGCCAGTTGGCAACTGGTCAGCGATAGCCGCGAAGATCAATCCCCGCAGAAGCAGGCGCGCCTGGGCGGCTATGGGCTGGTTGGATTGCGCAGCAGCTGGGCCGTCAATCGCGAGATCAAACTGGACCTGAAGCTCGACAATCTTTTCGACAAGTCCTACTCCCGAGCGCTCTACCGCTACGACGGCAACAACTATGGCTACCGCACCGAAGGCCGCACCTGGATGCTCGGCGTGACCTGGACGCCCGAGCTGTAAGATCCGCCGAAGGGGCTCAGCGCTCAGGCGCGATCAAGGCACAGAGCTTGGCAGTCGCTACGATCATCTGCCCACTGGGCCGTTCCAGGCCCTTGTCCCTCACCAGCAACAACCGCCCCTGCCGCACCGCCGCGATCTGCGGCCAGGCCTTCCAGGCATCCAACTGCCCCTGGGCGGTGGCCAGGATCGCCTGCGGATTACGCTGCAATACCGATTCGATACTGACCTGGGGCGCCGGCAGGTGCTGGTCGGCAAATACATTGCGCGCCCCGCAGACACCCAAGGCTTCACTGATGATCTGCCCGCCGCCCACGGTGTACAGCGGCTGATCCCAGACCTGATAGAACACCGGCACGGCGGGCTCGCGGTGATAGCGTGCACGCAGGCTGGCCAGCTGACCATTCAACTCGTCTGCCAGATTGCGCCCGACGGCCGGGCGGCCCAGGCGCTCGCCGATCTCGGCGATCTGCGCCAGCAACTGCTGGAAATCATGGGGTTCGGCAACGTAGGTGGGAATGCCCAGGCGCGCCAGTTGGTCGCGCTGGGCCGGGCCAACACTGCCTGGCCAAAGCAACAGCAGGTCAGGTTTGAGGCTCAGTAGGCGCTCGATATCCAGCTGGCCGTAACGCCCCACCGAAGGCAGGTGTTTGAGCGACGCTGGCCGCTCACCGGCGTCCAGCACTCCCACCAGCAACTCGGCAGCGCCCAGCTCCACGACGATTTCCGTGAGCGACGGCGCCAGGCTGACCACTCGCGGCGCAGCCAGCGTCGGAACGCTGGCCAGCAGGCACAGGACCGCCAGCCAGCGCCACATCAGCCCAGCTGACGAGGAATACGGTAGAGGTAGAACAGCACCGCGGTGGACAGCGCCAGGAGCATCAGCGGCACCGCTTCCAGGCCGACAAACACTGCCAGGGCACCGATCCAGGCGGGCAAGGATGCCGCCAGGAAGGCGGCGCGACGACGGGCCGCCAGGGTGATCCAGGCGGCAGGCTCCTCAGGGGTATCGAGGGCTTTGCCGGCGGCGATCAAGGCATGCTTGTAGCCGTTGAAAAAACGCAGGCTGACGAACATCGAGGCCGTACCGGCGATAAAGAATGGCATCGCCAGCACGGGCATCAACGCCTCGCCCTGACCAAACACCAGGTTGATCACAAACAGCGGCAGCAAGGCCAGAGCCAGGTATTGCCACCAGCTTACGGTCAGACGCCGTTTGACTTGACCCCGAGTCACGCGCGGTCGACCTCGCCCTGGTGCTCGTTGCCCATCATGTGGTCGAGCTTGCTGGCCTTGGTCGCCAGGTACAGCTTGTTGTGGGGGTTGTGCCCGGTGTGCAGCGGCACCCGCTCGGCAACCTGGATGCCCATCTCGGTCAGTGCCTTGACCTTGCGCGGGTTGTTGGTCATCAGGCGTAGGGACTTGACCCCCAGATGCTCGAGCATCGGCAGGCACATGCCGTAGTCACGCTGATCCGCGGCGAACCCCAGGCGCTCGTTGGCTTCCACGGTATCGGCACCACCATCTTGCAGCTCATAGGCACGGATCTTGTTCAGCAGGCCAATACCGCGACCTTCCTGACGCAGGTACAGCAATACGCCGCGACCTTCCCGGGCGATGGCCCGCAGGGCGGCTTCCAGCTGCGAGCCGCAATCGCAACGCTGGCTGAACAGGGCGTCACCGGTCAGGCATTCGGAGTGCAGGCGACCGAGAACCGGCGCGCCATCGGCGATGTCCCCCAGGCTGAGCACGACGTGCTCGCGACCGGTGGCTTCATCGAGAAAACCATGCATGGTGAATTGCGCAAAAGGTGTAGGCAGCTTGGAGGCGGCAACAAAAACGACGGGCACTGTTGTGCTCCTGATCTGTATGAGGACTGGAGATTCGCAGAGGCGGCATTGTAACAGCAGCCTCCACTGCACGCTTAGGCTGAATTATCGGAGATAAATATCGATAAGTTTGATCAACGGACCGCCGGACGCGGACTCCCATCAAAGGGATAAGGCTGCTTCCAACGCTCGAAGATTGGCCGTAATCGCCCTGTACTCACCAACTGCGCCATGCGCTGGTCATACAGCTCGCGCATTTCCCGGCCCCGGGGATTACTGGCAAACCCCAGGTACAGCGGCAGCTCGGCCAAATGGGTGCGCTTGAACTGGCTCGGGTCCTGAGCCTGGCTCAGCACATAATCGATCTCGGTCTGGGCATCGATATAGTAGTCGGCGCGACTGTAGAGCAGCATCGGCAGGATACCGACACGCCGCCGGATCTCGTTGTAGCGGCGAACATTGGGCAGGTAGTCCTGGTACTTGTAGCCACGCACCCAGACCAGTCGGTAACTGCCGAGCGTCGCCGGGCTCAGTTCCGGACTGCTCGCCAGGCCCAGGGCGTAGATGTGGTCCGTGTCGTAGTTCCAGTGCGGGTAGAGCACGCCCGGCGATTCGTCGCGATAAGCCCCAACCTGTGCATCCACCTCGCCGCGCTGCACCAACCCGACCGAACGGGTATAAGGCACGCTGTAACGCTCGATGGTGATTCCCACGGGCTCGAAGACTTCGCGCAGGATGTCCCAGGCCAACCCATCGCCGTCGGCCTCGGTGTATTCGCTCCAGACCTCACTGGCGATGCGAATCTGCCCGGATGGCGCCTGCAGCTCGCCGGCCCGGACGCTGCAACAGCTCCAGGCAACCAGCAACACCAGCAGCACGCGGCAGACATCCATGCCTAATTCCTCAGTTGAAGCACCACACCAGCCCTTGCATCGCCAACCAGGCAAACACGCCAGCCAGCACATCATCGAGCATGATGCCGACACCGCCATGCACATGCCGGTCGACCCAGCGAATCGGCCACGGCTTGAGAATGTCGAAGAAACGGAACATTAGAAACCCCGCCAACAGCCAGTACCAGCCCTCGGGCACCAGCCACAGGGTGATCCACATGCCGACCATCTCGTCCCAGACGATACCTTCGTGGTCATGCACCCGCAGATCGTCGGCGACCTTGCCGCACAGCCAGAAGCCGAACAGCATGGTGACGCCGAGCATCAGCCAGTAGCCCCAGTCCGGCAACATCTGCCACAGCGGGATAAAGGGTAGTGCAACCAGCGAGCCCCAGGTGCCTGGCGCCTTGGGCAAGGTGCCGGAACCAAAACCGAACGCCAGGAAATGCCAGGGATTACGCCAGACCGACGGCGGTACGAACTCCGCCGGGACCTGTTTGGGATGATCTGTCACGGTGTCTCCGCAAAGTGTTGATAACCCCGGGTGCCGGGGGTGATGTCCTGGCCGCCGGCGTCCAGCAGGGTCACGCCCTGCCCGGCCACCACTTGCCCCACCACCTGCACCGGCCAACCAGCCGCCAACAGCGGCGCCAGCTCGGCAGGCGGCAAGGTAAAGGCCAGGACATAGTCATCGCCGCCACTCAAGGCCGCAGCGCGGGCACCCTGTTCGCCAAGAAAGCTCAACAATGCCGGCGACAGTGGCAATTTCTCCACCTCCACCTGCAAGGCGACCTTCGAAGCGGCCGCGATATGCCCGCAATCGGCCAGCAGGCCATCGGAGATATCCAGGGCCGAGGTGGCCTTGCCCCGCAGTGCCTGGCCCAGGGCCAATTGCGGTTGCGGTGACCAGTAGTGAGCCAGCAAGGGGGCGGCGATGGTTGCATCAGCGCTGCGCTGGCCCAGGACCAGCGGCAGGGCTCCGGCGGCATTGCCCAACTCACCGCCGACGCACAGCAAATCACCCACACGGGCACCACCGCGGGTCAGGGCAAGGCCTGCGGGCACTCGCCCGAAGACGGTCAGGGTCAAGGTCAGCGAGCCACGAGTGGTGTCGCCACCAATCAGGCGCACGTCGCAACTCTGGGCCATGGCGTTCAGGCCGCGGGCATAGGCCTGCAGCCAATCGGCGCTTACCGTCGGCAGGGTCAGGGCAAGGGTAAAGGCCAGCGGAGTGGCGCCCATGGCAGCCAGATCGCTGACAGCCACCGCCAGGGAGCGCTGGCCTAAAAGATAGGGGTCGCAGGGATCGGCGAAATGCACACCGGCCACCAGGGTGTCGGTGGAAATCGCCAACTGCTCGCCCGGAGCAACCGCCAGCAAGGCGCAGTCGTCACCAATCCCCAGGGCAACACCCTCGCCGCCTTGCGCACAAGGCGCGGCAGCGAAGAAGTTACGGATCAGCTCAAACTCGCCCATGGCAGCTGCAAGCGCGGTTCAGCGCTTGAACGCCTTCACTTCAGCTTCACGCAGGCGTGGGGCCAGCTTGTCGAGAACACCGTTGACGAACTTGTGGCCGTCGGTGGAACCGAAAACCTTGGCCAGTTCGATACCTTCGTTGATCACAACGCGGTACGGCACGTCGACGCGCTTGAGCAGTTCCCAGGTGGACAGCCGCAGTACCGCCAGTTCAACCGGGTCCAGCTCATCGATGGCCAGGTCCAGGCAAGGCACGAGCGCGTTGTCGATCTCGTTCTTGTTGGCCGGAACTCCGTGCAGGATCTCCCGGAAGTAGGCGCCGTCGATGTCAGTGAAATCGTTGTCGACCCGAAACTGCGCTTCGATCTCGTTCAGCGAATGCTTGGCCATGTGCCATTGGTACAGCGCCTGGGTCGCGAGCTGACGGGCTTCGCGACGCTTGGCGCTCTTGGATGGCTTGCCGGCGTTGGCAGGCTTGGGATCGCGCGGGTTGAAACGATCGCTATCGTCGCTAATCACTTGGCCTCCAACTGCGCCAGCAGGCTGACCATTTCCAGGGCGGACAGGGCAGCTTCAGCACCTTTGTTGCCGGCCTTGGTGCCGGAACGTTCGATGGCTTGTTCGATCGAGTCAACGGTCAGCACGCCGAAGGCCACTGGTACGCCGAACTCCATGGACACCTGGGCCAGGCCCTTGGTGCATTCGCCGGCCACGTATTCGAAGTGCGGAGTACCGCCACGAATGACCGCGCCCAGGGCGATGATCGCCGCGAACTCACCTTTCTGTGCGACTTTCTGCGCGACCAACGGAATTTCGAAGGCGCCAGGGGCACGGATGATGGTGATGTCGCTTTCGCTCACGCCATGGCGAACCAGGGCGTCAACCGCGCCGCTGACCAGGCTTTCGACGACGAAGCTGTTGAAACGGCCGACCACCAGGGCATAGCGGCCTTTAGGGGCGATGAAGGTACCTTCGATGGTCTTCAGGGTCATTCGACAAATCTCTTAAAGAGCCAGAGCGTGTCTAGCACACGCTCTTCAGTGATATTTGAACCGCGAATTTCAAGCCGGAAACGACCGGCTTTTATTCGGAGGGCACGTATTCTACAACTTCCAGGTCGAAACCGGATATCGCATTAAACTTCATCGGCGCACTCATCAGGCGCATTTTACGTACGCCCAGGTCGCGAAGGATCTGCGAACCGGCACCGACGATGCTGTAGGTGGTGGGTTTCTTCACCGGCTGGTGTTCCGCTGTTTCACGGATGTGCGCCAGCAGTACATCGCCATCCAGCGGGTGACCCAGCAACAGCACCACGCCACTGCCGGCCTCGGCCACTTTGACCATGGCCGCGCGCAGGCTCCAGCGGCCCGGCTGCTTGACCATCAGCAAGTCGCGCAGCGGGTCCATGTTATGCACGCGCACCAGGGTCGGCTCTTCAGCACAGATATCGCCCAGGGTCAGGGCCATGTGCACGTCGCCTTCCACCGAATCACGATAGGTCACCAGGTTGAACTGGCCCAATTCGCTGTCCAGGGGCTGCTCGGCAATCCGCTGAACGGTACGTTCGTGGATCATCCGATAGTGAATCAGGTCGGCGATGGTGCCGATCTTGATGTTGTGTTCAGCGGCGAAGGCTTCCAGTTCGGTACGACGGGACATGGTGCCGTCGTCGTTCATCACTTCGCAGATCACCCCGCTTGGCTCGAAACCGGCCATGCGCGCCAGGTCGCAGGCGGCTTCGGTGTGGCCGGCACGGGCCAGGGTACCGCCGGGTTGGGCCATCAGCGGGAAGATGTGACCCGGGCTGACGATGTCCTCGGCCTTAGCGTCCTTGGCCGCTGCCGCTTGTACGGTACGCGCACGGTCAGCGGCGGAGATGCCGGTGGTCACGCCTTCGGTGGCCTCGATGGAGACGGTGAACTTGGTGCCGAAGCCCGAACCGTTGCGCGGCGCCATCAGCGGCAGCTTGAGCAGTTCGCAGCGCTCGCGGCTCATGGGCATGCAGATCAGGCCACGGGCGTGCTTGGCCATGAAGTTGATGTGTTCGGCCTTGCAGCACTCGGCGGCCATGATCAGGTCGCCTTCGTTCTCGCGGTCTTCGTCATCCATGAGGATGACCATCTTGCCTTGGCGGATGTCTTCAACCAGTTCTTCGATGCTGTTGAGCGCCACGCGGCACCCCCTTGGGTCAGGATTTGAGATAGCCGTTAGCGGCCAGAAAACTTTCGGTAATGGTGCCGCCGGTGGTGGCTTCAGCCGCCTTGTCACCCAACAGCAGGCGTTCCAGGTAGCGCGCCAGCAGGTCGACCTCGAGGTTGACCTGCCGACCCGGCCGGTAGTCGGCCATGATGGTTTCCGCCAGGGTGTGGGGCACGATGGTCAGCTCGAACTCGGCGCCATTGACCGCGTTGACCGTCAGGCTGGTGCCGTCGACGGTGATCGAGCCTTTATGGGCGATGTACTTGGCCAGTTCTTTCGGTGCGCGGATGCGGAACTGAATGGCCCGGGCATTTTCTTCCCGCGCCACCACTTCGCCGACACCGTCGACGTGACCGCTGACCAGGTGACCGCCCAGACGGGTGGTCGGGGTCAGGGCTTTCTCCAGGTTGACCCGGCTGCCGGCTTTCAACTGATGGAAGGCCGTGCAATCGAGGGTCTCGCGGCTGACATCGGCCCAGAAACCATCGCCAGGCAGCTCAACCGCAGTCAGGCAGACGCCGTTCACCGCGATGCTGTCGCCCAGTTTGACGTCGGCCAGATCAAGCTTGCCGGTTTCTACATAGACCCGCACATCTCCGCCTTTTGGGGTCAATGCGCGAATGCTGCCGATGGATTCGATGATGCCGGTGAACATGGAGTCCTCCTCGAGAACAGGGCCGCCGGGTAGGCGAAAGTCGGGAATTATACGCTCGCTGGCGGGGCCGGGATGGCAGTGACTCGCCAGTCATCGCCCACCGCACGCATTTCAATGATCTTGAGCAACGGTGCCTCGCTCATCTGCGCCAGCGGCCAGTCCAGCAACGGCCGCGCCGAGGAACCGAGGAACTTGCCGGCGACGAAGATCTGGTACTCGTCCACCAGACCCTGCTGGGCAAAGGCTCCCGCCAGCCGCGGGCCGGCTTCCACCAGCACTTCATTGACGCCACGGGCGGCCAGCTCCAACAGCAAGCGATGCAGGTCGACCTGGCCATCGGGGCCGGGAACGATCAGGCACTCCGGGCCGTTGGCATATTGCTCTTCCACGGCCGCACAGGTGGCCACCAACACCGGTCCGGCCTTGAAGAACGGCGCGTCGAGAGGCACCCGCAAACGACCATCGATCAACACCCGCAGCGGTGGGCGACTCATGGCCAGGGCAGTCTGCTCAGGGTCCAGGCCCAGCTCAGCGGCGCGGACGGTCAGCCGGGCGTCATCCGCCAGCACTGTGTCGGCACCGGTCAGCACCACCGAAGATTCGGCCCGCAGACGCTGCACCGCAGAACGAGCGGCAGGCCCGGTAATCCATTGGCTCTCGCCACTGGCCATAGCAGTGCGACCGTCGAGACTCATCGCCAGCTTGACCCGCACATAAGGCAGGCCGTGCTCCATGCGTTTCAGGAAACCCTTGTTGATCGCACGGGCCTCGGCTTCCAGTACACCGCTGTGGGTATCGATGCCGGCCTGGGCCAGACGCTGTAAACCGCGACCGGCCACTTCCGGGTTCGGGTCCTGCATCGCCGCAACCACCCGCGCCACCCCGGCATTGACCAGGGCATCGGCGCAAGGCGGTGTGCGGCCGTGATGGCTGCAAGGCTCGAGAGTCACATAAGCCGTGGCGCCACGGGCCAGTTCCCCGGCGGCACGCAGGGCATGGACTTCAGCGTGGGGTTCACCGGCACGCACATGCCAGCCTTCGCCTACCACCTGGCCGTCGCGAACGATGACACAGCCGACGCGAGGGTTGGGATGGGTGGAATACCGGCCCTTGCGCGCCAGTTCCAGGGCACGGGCCATGTAGTGCGCGTCGAGTACCGCTTGCTCCGGGGACAGGCTCATTGCTTGGCCGGCTCGCGGGCGAGACGGTCGATCTCTTCGCGGAATTCGTTGAGATCCTGGAAACGTCGATAGACCGAAGCGAAACGGATATAGGCGACTTCATCGAGCTTCTGCAGCTCGGTCATCACCAGTTCACCCACGACCAGGGATTTGACTTCGCGCTCGCCAGTGGCCCGCAGCTTGTGCTTGATGTGCACCAGCGCCGCCTCCAGACGCTCGACACTGACCGGGCGTTTTTCCAGGGCGCGCTGCATACCGGCGCGCAGTTTTTCTTCGTCGAAGGGCTGACGGCTGCCGTCAGTCTTGATCAGGCGCGGCATCACCAGTTCGGCGGTTTCGAAGGTGGTGAAGCGTTCACCACAGGCCAGGCATTCACGCCGGCGGCGCACCTGTTCGCCCTCGGCGACCAGACGCGAGTCGATGACCTTGGTGTCGTTGGCACCGCAGAAGGGACAGTGCATGGTGGCAGGCAACAAAAAAAGGGAGGGCCATGGTAGCGCATCCCACTGGCAAGACAAGCCATAGCCTTTACGGTATACAGACCGACTATTATGTTTCGCACATGGACATTCGCCTTGTTGGAGCTTCAGATGCCGCTCAGACCGCTCGTTTTGCTCAGTCTCGTCAGCCTGCTGGTCGCTTGCAGCAGCGATGCCCCGAAACCTGCGGCCCCCTCTTCTTCACAGCAACAGACCACGCAAAAAAATCAGGAACCTGCCGATCTTGGGCCCTTGCCGGCCTACCAGCGGGAACTGAGCGGTACCCTCGATGGGGTGCCGGCCGGCGCCAACGTCGAGCTGGCGCTGCTGGTGATCGATGAGCGCGGCCGTCCGCAACGCTTGCTGGCCAGCAACAACTTGACCGGCACCAACCAGGCCCTGCCCTTTCGCCTGCGTTTCGCTCCCGACGCCTTCCCCGCCGGCGCCCGGGTCGAACTGCGCGGCCGCGCCAGCCAATCCGGCCAGTTGATCCTGCACCTGCCGGCGCTGCGCATCGACCAACCCACCACCCAGGCCCTGGGACCACTGCAATTCGTCAAAGCCCCATGAAGGTACCGCTCGACCTGCAAGACGCCCTAAGCGAGCTGCTGGGTGATGCGCAACTGGTGGCCTGCGAGCTGCCCGACACGCGCCTGAAACTCTGGCTGATCGACGCCCAGAACATGGACCGCGCCTTCACCCCGGAAGAAACCCGACGCATTCTCCATGAACCGCCTTACTGGAGTTTCTGCTGGGCCAGCGGCCTGGCCCTGGCCCGTTACCTGGCCGAACACCCGCACTGGGTGCAAGGCAAGCGGGTGCTGGACTTCGGTGCCGGTTCCGGGGTGGCGGCGATTGCCGCGGCCAAGGCCGGCGCCCTGGAAGTGGTGGCCTGCGACCTCGATCCACTGGCCATCGCCGCCTGCCGGGCCAACGCCGCACTCAACGACGTCGAACTGAGCTATTCAACGGACTTTTTCGCCGAGGCTGATCGCTTCGACCTGATCCTGGTGGCGGACGTGCTCTATGACCGAGCCAACCTGCCGCTGCTGGATGAATTCCTCAGCCGCGGCCGCGAAGCCCTGGTGGCGGATTCCCGGGTCAGGGACTTCCAGCACCCGCTGTATCAGCGCCTGGAAATGCTCAACGCCCTGACTCTGCCTGACCTGGCCGAGCCTTGGGAGTTTCGCAACGTGAGCCTGTATCACGCGCAGCGGCCATTCACCGACGACCCGGCTGCCACGGGCAATAGCGATCTACTTCGCGCAACTTTATAGTGGTTCCATTCCCGCTTATTCGAGATACCCCATGAGTCAGGACACGCCGTATATCTTCGACGCCCGCACCGCTGATTTCGACCAGTCGGTGATCGAGAACTCCTTCCACAAACCGGTCCTGGTGGACTTCTGGGCAGAATGGTGCGCGCCCTGCAAGGCGCTGATGCCGATGCTGCAACAGATCGCCGAGAGCTATCAGGGCGAGTTGCTGCTGGCCAAGGTCAACTGCGATATCGAGCAGGACATCGTCGCCCGCTTCGGCATCCGCAGCCTGCCCACTGTGGTGCTGTTCAAGGACGGTCAACCGGTGGACGGCTTTGCCGGCGCACAACCGGAATCCGCAGTACGGGCCATGCTCGAACCCCATGTGCAGATGCCGCCACCCCCTGCCGCCGACCCGCTGGAGCAGGCCGAAGCCTTGTTCAACGACGCTCGTATCGGCGACGCCGAGGCCCTCCTCAAAGTGCTGCTGGGGGAAGACAACAGCAACGCTAAGGCCCTGATTCTCTACGCCCGCTGCCTGGCCGAGCGCGGCGAACTGGGCGAAGCCCAGACCGTGCTCGACGCGGTCAAGAGCGATGAACACAAGGCTGCCCTGGCCGGTGCCAAGGCGCAGATCACCTTCCTCAAGCAAGCGGCGGATCTGCCGGATGCCGCCGACCTCAAGGCGCGCCTGGCCAAGGACCCGCTGGACGACGAGGCAACCTACCAGCTGTCGATCCAGCAACTGGCCCGCCAGCAATACGAAGCGGCGCTGGAAGCCTTGCTCAAACTCTTCATGCGCAACCGCAGCTACAACGAAGGCATTGCCCACAAGACCCTGCTGCAAGTTTTCGACCTGTTGGGCAACGATCACCCGCTAGTGACCGCGTATCGCCGCAAACTGTTCGCCGCGCTGTACTGAGCAGGATGTGCCGGCTCATGCAACTGGCTTGTGTAGGAGCTGGCTTGCCAGCGAAAGGGTTCTGACAGACCGAACGCGTTCGCCAGCAAGCTGGCTCCTACAGGATCATTGCACCCAGCTGTAGAGCGGCGTATCGGCGCCGCTGATCACCTTGACCTCGGCGCAGTGGCGCAAGCGCACCAGCAAACGCTTGCCCGCCGCCGCGCTGCCGGTCAGCCCCTGCAACTGCTCCAGCAACTCGGGCCCGCTGATCTGGCCCGCCTTGCGCAACAGATCCTTGGCGGTCTGCCACAACGCATCGTCCTGACTGGCCGGCCGGGTAGCTACCGCGACACTTTCAGGCTTGGCCGCCTGCAACTGCGCGCCCAGTTGCGCCCAATCGCCTTCGTCCAGTTCCAGGGTCAAATCCACCGGCCAATCGCCGATGCTTCCACGAATCCGCAACATCGCTGTGCTCCCACATTTTTCTGACGAGCATGCTCCCACGCGTCTTGCGCAACGCCAAGCGGGCGGTCAAACTCTGCGGCCAATTGTTATAAGATCACATAACATTTATTTCATCTTCGCCCTGGAGACTTGCTATGCGCCGTCTGCTACTCGCCCTGCCCTTCGCCCTGTTGCCGCTGGCCGTTGCCCAGGCCGCGCAAGCCCATGATCACGAGCATGAACACGGCAGCCTCGGCGCCCACGAACACGGCGTGGCCCGTTTGAACGCAGTGCTCGACGGCCAGGCCCTGGAGCTGGAACTGGAAAGCCCGGCGATGAACCTGGTGGGGTTCGAACACGCCCCCAGCACCGACGCCGACAAAGCCAAGGTCGCTGCCGCCCGCACTCAACTGGAACAGCCCCTGGCGCTGTTCAGCCTGCCCAAGGCCGCCGCCTGCACCGTGGCCAAACAGGAACTGGAGAGCCCGCTGTTCGGCGACAAGCCCGATGCCGATGCCCACGATGACGATGACAAGGACGCGGCAGGTCATGAACATCACCACGAACACAGCGAGATCCACGCTCACTACCAGTTCACCTGCGCCAAGCCGGACGCCCTGAAGAACCTCGACCTGGGACAAGTCTTCAAGACCTTCCCCGCCACCCAGAAAATTCAGGTACAACTGATTTCGCCAAACGGCCAGCAAGGTGTCGAAGCCACCGCCAAGGCTGCCACCCTAAAGTTCTAAGCGCTGCGCCTGTAGCCGCAGCTCCAGCAGCGGCTACACCACTCACTGCATGATCGGCCCAACATGACCCAAGCACTTATCGAACTGTCCGACCTGGGCTTCAGCTGGCCCGGCCACCCTCAGTTGCTGGACATCCCGAGTTTCCGCCTGGAAGCCGGCGAAACACTGTTCCTCAAGGGCCCCAGCGGCAGCGGCAAGACCACACTGCTGGGCTTGCTGGGCGGGGTGCAGAAACCCAACCAGGGCAGCATCCGCCTGCTGGGCCAGGAGCTGACCGAGCTGGCCGCCGGAGCACGTGACCGCTTTCGCGTCGATCACACTGGCTACATCTTCCAGCAGTTCAACCTGCTGCCGTTTCTCTCGGTGCGCGAGAACGTCGAACTGCCCTGCCACTTCTCCAAACTGCGGGCCAGCCGCGCCATTCAGCGCCACGGCAGCGTCGATCAGGCGGCCGCCACTTTGCTGGCCCATCTGGGTCTGAAGGACCCCGACCTGCTCGGCCGTCGTGCCGACTCGCTGTCCATCGGTCAACAGCAACGGGTCGCCGCCGCCAGGGCCCTGATCGGCCAGCCAGAGCTGGTGATCGCCGACGAACCCACCTCGGCGCTGGACTACGACGCCCGGGAAGCCTTCATCCAACTGCTCTTCGCCGAGTGCCGCGAGGCTGGAGCCAGCCTGCTGTTCGTCAGCCATGACCAGAGCCTGGCGCCGCTGTTTGATCGCAACCTGTCGCTGGCCGAACTCAATCGCGCCGCCACGCCCGCAGAGGTCTGAGATGTATCTGTTCCGTCTAGCCATGGCCAGCCTGGCTAACCGCCGCTTCACCGCGATCCTCACCGCCTTCGCCATTGCTCTCTCGGTCTGCCTGCTGCTGGCGGTGGAACGGGTCCGCACCGAAGCCCGGGCCAGTTTCGCCAGCACCATCAGCGGCACCGACCTGATCGTCGGCGCCCGCTCCGGCTCGGTGAACCTGCTGTTGTACTCGGTGTTTCGCATCGGCAACGCCACCAACAACATCCGCTGGGACAGCTTCGAGCACTTCGCCAACAACCCAAAGGTGAAGTGGGCGATCCCGATTTCGCTGGGCGACTCCCATCGTGGCTACCGGGTCATGGGCACCACCGAGGCCTACTTCCAGCACTACCAGTACGGTCATCAGCAGAGCCTGCAACTGGCCGTGGGCCGGGCTTTCGCCAGTGATCCTTTCGAGGTGGTACTGGGGGCCGAAGTCGCCGATGCCCTGCACTACAAACTTGGCGACAAGCTGGTGCTGGCCCACGGCGTGGCGGCCATCAGCCTGGTCAAGCATGACGACAAGCCCTTCACCGTGGTGGGTATCCTCAAGCGCACCGGTACTCCGGTGGACCGCACGCTGCATATCAGCCTGGGCGGTATGGAGGCGATCCACATCGACTGGCACAACGGCGTGCCAGCCCGTGGCGACGGTCGTATTACTGCCGATCAGGCGCGCAACTTGGACCTGACGCCCCAGGCGATCACCGCCTTCATGCTTGGCCTCAACAGCAAGATTTCGACCTTCGCCCTGCAACGGGAGATCAACGAATTTCGCGGCGAGCCGATGCTGGCGATCCTGCCCGGCGTGGCCCTGCAGGAACTCTGGAGCCTGATGGGCACCGCCGAGAAAGCCTTGTTCGTGGTGTCGCTGTTCGTGGTTCTTACCGGCCTGATCGGCATGCTCACGGCGATCCTCACCAGCCTCAACGAGCGTCGTCGGGAGATGGCCATCCTGCGTTCGGTAGGCGCCCGTCCCTGGCATATTGCAACCCTGCTGGTACTGGAGGCGTTCGCCCTGGCACTGTTCGGGGTCCTGGCCGGCCTGGGCCTGCTGTACCTGGGCATCGCCCTGGCCCAGGGCTACGTGCAATCGAACTATGGCCTGTACCTGCCGCTGTCCTGGCCCAGCCAGTATGAGTGGACGTTGCTGGGCGGTATCCTGATCGCCGCGCTGCTGATGGGCAGCGTGCCGGCCTGGCGCGCCTACCGGCAATCCCTGGCCGATGGCCTGTCGATTCGTTTATGAGCACCGCTTTATGAAAGCCCAACGCCTACTGCGCCCCCTGCTTGCCCTGTCGCTGCTGATCGCCACGCCGTTGTGGGCGGCCGGAGCACCGAAGGATCTGACCTGG
Organism: Pseudomonas sp. B21-059; assembly: GCF_026016285.1. Taxonomy (NCBI): domain Bacteria; kingdom Pseudomonadati; phylum Pseudomonadota; class Gammaproteobacteria; order Pseudomonadales; family Pseudomonadaceae; genus Pseudomonas; species Pseudomonas sp. B21-059. Next base: position 6,026,517 of record NZ_CP087201.1, read on the forward strand.
TCGGAAATGATCCCGCCGGACGCGCCGCCGGAAGTGCCGAACATGCAGCCGCTGCACGACCTGTCGCAGATGAGCGATGCACTGGCCGCCGAATCGGCCCCCGCCGCCAAGCAGGACCTACCCAATGCGCCGGTGGTGAAGAGCCTGGACGGCCAGACGGTGCGCCTGCCCGGCTATATAGTGCCCCTGGAAGTAAACGAGGAAGGCCGCACCACGGAGTTTCTCCTGGTGCCCTACTTCGGCGCCTGCATCCACGTGCCACCACCGCCGTCGAACCAGATCGTCCACGTCACCAGCGAGCTCGGGGTAAAGCTCGACGAGCTGCATCAGCCTTACTGGATCGAGGGCGCCATGCAGGTCAAACCCTCTACCAGCGAGCTGGCGGACGCCGGCTACCAGATGGCGGCGCAAAAGATCTATGTCTATGAGTTGCAGGAGTGAGTGCAGCAGCGGTGCCGGCTCGGACAGGGTTCGGGCACCAGGCCAAAAGAGTGCAGAACAAAAGAATAGTTCAGCCCTGCCACCGGGGTTCGCCATTTCATTGAGCTGAGTCAAGGCAGTCAACTTGACGATCCTTACCATTGGACATAGCCAATTTGAATCGTCCTTTGGAGCTCCCATGCACAAGTCTCTGCTTAGCGCTTCCCTGATCGCGCTCGCACTCGCCGCCCCGATTGCCAACGCCCATGAAGCTGGCGATATCCTGATCCGCGCCGGTGCCATTACCGTCAATCCAAAAGCCAACAGCTCCGACGTCAAGGTCGACAGCGGCCCGTTGGCCGGCGCCAACCTGGGCGGCAAGGCGACCATGAGCAGCGACACTCAGCTGGGTCTGAACTTCGCCTACATGGTGACCAATAACGTCGGTATCGAACTGCTGGCCGCCACCCCGTTCGAACACGATGTGAAGATCAAGGACACCTCCCTGGCCGCCGCCAACGGCAAGCTCGGTACCCTCAAGCACCTGCCGCCGACCCTGAGCGTTGTGTACTACCCGCTGGATAGCAAATCGGCGTTCCAACCCTACGTCGGTGCCGGTATCAACTACACCTGGATCTACGACGAGCACGTCGGCAGCCGCGCCCAGGCCGCAGGTTTCGACAATTTCCGCGCCAAGAACTCCTGGGGCCTGGCCTGGCAGGTCGGTGCCGACTACATGCTGACCGACAAGATCATGGTCAACGCCCAGGTGCGCTACATCGATATCGATACCCGTGCGTATGTGGATAACAACGCCCTGGCCGCCGGCACCCGCGCCAAGGTCAATGTCGACGTTGATCCTTGGGTCTACATGGTGGGTCTGGGCTACAAGTTCTAAGCCCGCCGACAATGAAAAAAGGCGCCTCGAAAGGCGCCTTTTTCATGCCTGCACTTTCCCTCAGCGCCCCATCAGGCGGGCGAGGCCGACACTCATCGGAGTCGGCTCGGGAAACGTGAAACGCTGCAGCAGACGCTGGTTGCTGGCGCGGGAATGACGGATGTCACCGGCCCGGGCCGGACCGTAGCTGATGGCAGGCAATTCGCCGACCACCTCGGCCAGGGCCGTAAGCATCTGCTTGAGGGTGGTGGCCTGATTCAGGCCGACGTTGACCGCCCCCACTTCAAGCTGCGGTGCCTCGATGGCCTGCACCAGCACCTGCACCAGATCACCGACGTAAACAAAGTCCCGAGTCTGCTCGCCATCGCCGAACACGGTAATGGGCAGTCCCTGTTGGGCCCGCTCGCTGAAGATGCTGATGACCCCGGAATAGGGCGAGGACGGGTCCTGACGCGGGCCAAAGATATTGAAGAAGCGGAAGATCGCCGGTTCCAGGCCATGCTGGCGCCGATAGAAATCAAAATAATGCTCGCTGGCCAGCTTGTCCGACGCATAAGGGGTCAGCGGCGCCTTGGCCGTGTCCTCATCAATGGACTGGCCTTCGCCGTTGTTGCCATAGACCGCCGCGCTGGAGGCGAACAACACCCGTTTGACGCCGCACTGGCGCATGGCCTCGCAGACATTCAGGGTGCCGATGAAATTGCTCTGGTGAGTCTGCACCGGATCGTCCACCGAGGCCTGTACCGAGGCCACCGCCGCCAGATGCGCCACGGCGCAACAGCCTTGCATGGCACGGCTCACCAGCCCCGCGTCGGCGACGTCGCCCTCGATCAGTTCTACCCGCGGGTCGTCCAGCGGCAGGTTGCTCGGTTTGCCGGTGGACAAGTCGTCCAGCACCCGCACCGAGTAGCCCTTGGCGAGTAGGGCGTCGGTCAAGTGCGAACCAATGAAACCGGCGCCGCCGGTGATCAATACAGGGCCATCAGCCATGACGATAAAACCTATCCAGTAAGGCCGGGAGCGCGGCACGCCAGGCGCGCGGCTTGATCCCGAAGGTATGAAGAATCTTCTTGCAGGCCAGCACCGCGTGCTGCGGTTCTTCGGCAGCATCGCCACAGGCGGCATGGGCCTGGGCAGTAGGGGCCTCGATGGCCAGCGGGTGCAGTTGCCGTGCTTCTGTCAGCACCGCCTGGCCCAGAGCCAGGGGCGTGGTCGCTTCCTGACCGGCATAGTGATAGGTGCCCCACAGCGGCGCGGCACAATCGAGCTGCTTGAGCACCGAGATGATCACCCGCGCGGCGTCGTCCACCGGGGTCGGATTGCCCCGACGGTCGTCCGCCATCAACAGTTCTTCCGGGGATTCGGCCCGAGCCAGGAAACGCCCGAGAATGCCGTCGGAGCTGTCGTCCAGCAACCAGCCGAAACGCAGCAAGACGTGCTGCGGACAGGTGGCACGAACGCTCTGCTCGATCCGCCACAGTGCCTGACCGCGCAGCCCCAAGGGCACCGGCTCGTCTTTCTCGCTGTAGGCGGTGGCCCGGGAACCGTCGAACACTCGATAGCTCGAAGGCTGCGCAAGAATGATGTTGTGATGCTGGCAAAGCTCCGCCAGCCGTTCGACCGCGCGCTCCTGAGCACTCAGGCGTGCCTCGCTCACCGTCTCCGCCTGAAACCAGTCGAAGTAGTAAGCCAGGTTGATCAAGGCATCCGGGCGGGTGTCGTCGAGCAGTTGCGTGAGGCTCGCGGCATCCCAACCGTCTTGCGGCGGACGGGGGGCGAGGAAACCGATGTCCTCCTCCGCACCCAGGCGAATCAGCGCCTGCCCAAGGGCATTTCCGCCGCCCAGTAACATAAGGCGCATTCGCATAGAGTCAGCAGGCCCAGTCTGTTCAGAACGATGGTTTGGATCGGCCAGTCCCGTGGGTTTGACCGTCGAGAATTGCCGGAATCGTTGCATTTTGCGGGTTTGTGGCGCAAGCGTCACTGAGAAAGTGTCGGTGCGACCTTGTGCCCTCTGCGCCGACTGCGGCGCCAGCTGCACAGCACGCTACTTGCAAGTTGCCCCGAGCGGCCGCATAAACCCATCCATGACCCTCGCCGAATCCATGAACCCGGTCCTGGACGGTTTTCATCCCGCCGTCAGCGCCTGGTTCGAGCGCACCTTTGCCGCCGTGACCACGGCCCAGGCCCGCGCCTGGCCGTTGATCGCCCAGCGCCGCTCGACCCTGATCGCCGCCCCCACCGGCTCGGGCAAGACCCTCACCGCCTTTCTCGCCGTGATCGATGACCTGGTGCGCCAGGGCCTGGCCGCTGGCGGCCAGTTGCCGGACGCCACCCTGGTGGTCTACGTCTCGCCGCTCAAGGCCCTGAGCAACGATATCCAGATCAACCTGCAGCAGCCGCTGGCCGGCATCATCGAACAACTGCGATTGATGGGCCTGCCGCAGCTGTGCATCCGCACCGCGGTGCGCACGGGCGACACCCCGCAGAAAGAACGCAACGCCATGCGCAAGAGCGCGCCGCAGATTCTCGTCACCACCCCGGAATCGCTCTACGTGCTGCTGGGTTCGGACTCCGGGCGCAAGATGCTGGCCAGCACCCGCAGCGTGATCGTCGACGAGATCCACGCCCTGGCCGGGAGCAAGCGCGGCAGCCATCTGGCCCTGAGCCTGGAGCGCTTGCAGGCGCTGTGCGCCGAGCCCCTGTTGCGCATCGGTCTGTCGGCCACGCAGAAGCCCATCGAGGCCGTGTCACGTTTTCTGGTGGGGCATGAGCGGCCTTGCGACATCGTCGACATCGGCCATGCCCGCCCCCGGGACCTGGATATCGAAGTGCCGCCCGTACCGCTGTCGGCAGTCATGTCCAATGATGTCTGGGAGCTGGTGTACGGGCGTCTCGCCGCCCTGAGCCGGGAACACCGCACCACGCTGATTTTCGTCAACACCAGACGCCTGGCCGAGCGGCTGGCCCGGCACCTGAGCGAACGCCTGGGCAAACAGGCGGTGGCCGCGCACCACGGCAGCCTGGCCAAGGAGCAGCGCCTGGAGGCCGAGCAGCGGCTCAAGGCCGGGGACCTGCAAGTGTTGATCGCCACTGCCTCCCTGGAGCTGGGCATCGATATCGGTGATGTCGATCTGGTGTGCCAGATCGGCTCGCCGCGCTCGATCTCGGCCTTTTTACAGCGCGTCGGGCGCTCCGGCCACCAGGTCGGCGGCACCCCGAAGGGCCGATTGTTTGCCCTGACCCGGGACGACCTGATCGAATGCGCCGCTCTGCTGGACTGCGTGCACCGCGGCGAGCTGGACAGTCTGCTGATCCCCCATGCGCCGCTGGATGTGCTGGCCCAGCAGATCGTCGCCGAAGTCAGCTGCCAGGAATGGCCGGAAGGAGCGCTGCTGGACCTGCTGCGCCGGGCCACGCCTTACGCCGACCTGGATCAGGCCCACTACCAGGCCCTGCTGCAGATGCTTGCCGAAGGCTTCAACGGTCGCCAGGGCCTGCGCAGCGCCTATCTGCATCGTGATGCCCTGACCCGCACCCTGCGCGGCCGTCGTGGAGCCAAGCTGACGGCGGTCACCAGCGGCGGCACCATTCCCGACAACGCCGACTACAGCGTGCTGCTGGAACCCCAGGGCCTGAACATCGGCAGCGTCAACGAAGACTTCGCCGTGGAAAGCATTGCCGGCGACGTGTTCCAGCTGGGCAATACCTCCTACCGCATCTTGCGGGTGGAAACCGGAAAAGTGCGGGTCGAGGACGCCCAGGGCCAGCCGCCGAACATCCCCTTCTGGCTCGGTGAAGCCCCGGGGCGCAGCGCCGAGCTGTCCAGCGCCGTGGCCCGCCTGCTGGCGCAACTCGACGCCCAGCTCAGCGCGACTCCGGGCCAGTTGCAACCGGCCATCGACTGGCTGCAGCAGGCGCTGGGGCTGAACCGCGCCAGCGCCGAGCAACTGGTGGACTACCTGGCGCCCGCGCGCCTGGCCCTGGGCGCCCTGCCGTCCCAGGACACGCTGATCATGGAGCGTTTCTTCGACGAATCCGGCGGCACCCAACTGGTGATCCACAGCCCCTTCGGCAGCCGCATCAACCGCGCCTGGGGCCTGGCCCTGCGCAAGCGTTTCTGTCGCACCTTCAACTTCGAACTGCAGGCTGCCGCCAGCGAGGACGCCATCGTCCTGTCGCTGTCTACCAGCCACAGCTTCGCCCTGGATGAAGTCTGGCGGTATCTGCACAGCAACAGCGCCGAGCACATCCTCATCCAGGCGCTGCTGGACGCCCCGCTGTTCGGCGTGCGCTGGCGCTGGAACGCCGGGATCGCCCTGGCTCTGCCGCGCTACAGCGGCGGGCGCAAAGTGGCGCCGCAGATCCAGCGGATGAAAAGCGAAGACTTGATCGCCAGTGTGTTTCCCGACCAGATCGCCTGCCTGGAAAACCTCGCCGGCGAACGGGAAATTCCCGATCACCCGCTGGTGGAACAGACCCTCGACGACTGCCTGCACGACGCCATGGACAGCGAAGGCTGGCTGCAGCTGTTGCGGCGCATGGAACAGGGCCAGGTGCGCCTGCTGAGCCGCGAGTTACCAGCGCCCTCGCCCCTGGCGGCGGAAATTCTCAGCGCCAAGCCCTACACCTTTCTCGATGACGCGCCCCTTGAAGAGCGTCGCACTCAGGCGGTATTGGCGCGGCGCTGGAGCGACCCGCAAACCACCGACGACCTCGGCGCCCTGGATGCGGACGCCATAACCGCCGTGGCTGAAGAGGCGTGGCCAAACCCGGCCACGGCCGATGAAATGCACGAAGCCCTGATGAGCCTCGCCGCCATCAGCGAGGCTGAAGCCCAAGCCAACCCCCAGTGGCCGCAATGGCTGGCAACCCTGGCAGCCCAAGGCCGTGCCTGCCGCTTGCCGGTGGGCTCCAGTGAACAGCTGTGGCTGGCGCTGGAGCGCATCACCTGCCTGCAAGCCCTGTATCCCCAAGCGCCCTTGCAGCCGGCCCTGAACCCTGTGCCCGGCTTCGATCAGGCCTGGGACCCGGAACCTGCGCGAGTGGAACTGATTCGCGCGCGCCTCAGCGGCTTTGCCCCCCAGACCCTGAGCCAGATCGCCGCCCCCCTGGGACTGCCTCCCGGGCAAATCGCCCAGGCCCTGGTCCAGCTTGAAACCGAAGGCTATGTACTGCGGGGGCGCTTCAGCCCCGATTGCCAAGAAGAACAGTGGTGCGAACGCCATCTGCTGGCGCGAATTCACCGCTACACGGTGAAGCGCTTGCGCCGGGAGATCGAACCGGTGGCCCTGCAGGACTTCATGCGCTTCCTGTTCGACTGGCAGCACCTGTCCCCAGGCACCCAAGGCCAGGGCAGCGCCATGCTCGCCGAAGTGGTCAGCCAGCTCGCAGGCTACCCGGCGGCGGCCTCAGCCTGGGACAGCGACCTGCTGCCGGCGCGGATCAAGGATTACTCCGCCAATTGGCTGGATGAGCTGTGCCGCAGCGGCAAGGTAGTCTGGAGCCGGATCAACAGCACGGGCAAGACCGCCAGCAGCGCCCTGCGCAGTACGCCGATCGTGCTGCTGCCACGCTCCCAGGCCGCTCTCTGGAGCGCATTGACCTGCCCGGCCGACAGCCACGAGCTCTCGCCCAGGGCGCAGAAAGTCCACAGCGTACTGAGCCAGCAAGGCGCTCTGTTTTTTGATGAGCTGCTGCACGAAGCCCACCTGCTACGCAGCGAACTGGAAAGCGTGCTCCAGGAACTGGTGGGCGCCGGCCTGGTGAACGCCGACAGTTTCGCCGGACTGCGCGCCCTGATTACACCGGCGAGCAAACGCCAGAACCGCAGCAGCCGACGAGGTCGCGGGGCCTTTGTCGGTGGCATGGACGATGCCGGACGCTGGGCCTTGCTGCGTCGTTCAGTGACTCAAGACTCGACAGCCACCCTGGAACAGGTGGCCATGACCTTGCTGCGCCGTTACGGCGTGGTGTTCTGGCGACTGCTGGAACGCGAGGCGGACTGGCTGCCCAGCTGGCGCGAACTGCTGCGCACCTTCCATCGGCTGGAAGCCCGGGGAGAGATCCGTGGCGGGCGCTTTGTCAGCGGTCTGGCCGGCGAGCAGTTCGCCCTGCCGGAAGCCATCGCGCTGCTACGGGAGGTACGCCGCCGGCCCCATGACGGCAGCCTGATCGCGGTGTGTGGCGTGGACCCGCTGAACCTTGCCGGCACCCTGCTGCCCGGGCCCAAGGTAGCGGCACTCAGTGGCAACCGCCTGGTGTATCGCGACGGCCTGCCCGCCGCGGCCGAGATCGGCGGCACCCAACACTGGTGGCTGGAACTGGAACCCGAGGCCGCCCAGGCCCTGCGCAACAAACTCATCCAGCACTGACCTTCCCCCGCAGGAGCCGGCTTGCCGGCGAAGGCGGCCCCGTCAATCCCGGCCCATTGCCCCGCCTGTGCAACGGCTATGGGATCAGACTTAACCGGCGCCGAGCCTATTGCCCCCGATTGGCGGCACTGGGAGACACACCGAAGCGGTTGCGGTATTCGCTGGGGGCCAGACCGGTGATTTTCTTGAACAGGCTGCGAAAGGTCGCCGGGTCCTGGTAACCCACGGTCCAGGCGATGTGATCGATGGTGCCGTTGGTGAACTCCAGCATCTCCCGCGCCTTGCCCACCCGCAGGTGCTGGCAGTACTGGGTCGGTTTGAGGCCGGTGGCGGCGCGGAAACGTCGCAGCAAGGTGCGCTCTTCAAGACCCGCCTGTTGCGCCATCGTCGGCAGCGACACATCCACCGCGCCATTGGCCTGCAGCCAGTGCTGCAACTTGAGGATCGCCCCATCACCATGGTTGAGGATCGGCGCGAAATTGCTGCCGCACTGGCTGGCGCTGTCGCTGTGCTCCATCACTAGAAAACGCGCCGTGGCACTGGCGATGCTCGGCCCCAGCAGGCGGTCCACCAGGCGCAGTCCCAGTTCGGCCCAGGCCATCAACCCGGCCGTGGTGATCAGGTCGCCATCGTCGACTATGGGTTGGTCGGCCTCCAGGCGCACCTGTGGATAACGGGCGGCGAACGCCTTGGCCGAGGTCCAGTGGGTGGTGGCGCTGCGGCCATCGAGCAGGCCACTCTCGGCCAGCAGGATCGAGCCCACACAGACACCGCCAAGCGTGGCGCCGGCCGCATGCTGCTGGCGCAACCAGCTCACCAGGGCAGAGGACGACTGGTTCGCGGAAAAACCTGCCAACGAAGGCGGTATCACCACGGCCAGCAGGCTGCCGCTCTCTCCCTCCTGGCTGTCATAGATCCGCCGTGGGCCTTGTGCCTCAGAGGCTTGCCAATGGCTGACCCGCAACCGCGGCAGTTGCGCCAGGGGCTGTTCACCGGCAATCCGATTGGCCACTTCGAACAGATCGGTCAGACCATGCACCGCCGCCATCTGCACCCCGGGATAAAGCAGTACGCCCAGTTCGGCGACCGAGCCTTGAATGCCCACTGTCAGTTTTCCCCCTGTTAATGTCGATGCGGCCAATCCTCCTGGGAGCAAGGGCCACCGATACTGGGCCCCAGGTTATCCACTCACTTGGAGGCAACACCCATGGCCAAACAGGCGCTCATCGTAATCGATATCCAGAACGACTACTTCGCCCACGGCAAATGGCCCCTGATCGGGGTCGACGCGGCGGCGGACAACGCGGCAAGGCTGATCCAGGCCTTTCGCCAAAAGGCGCAAGCGGTGGTGCACATCCGCCACGAATTCACCTCCGACAGCGCGCCCTTTTTCACCCCAGGCTCCGAGGGTGCGCACTTGCACCCCAAGGTGCTGAACCGCGCCGACGAACCCGTGGTGCTCAAGCACTTCGTCAACTCGTTCCGGGAAACCGAGCTGCAGGCGATCCTCCAGCAACTGGGCATCGATGAACTGGTGATCGTGGGCAACATGAGCCACATGTGCGTAGAGGGCACCGCACGGGCTGCTGCCGACCTGGGCTACCCGGTCAAGGTGATACACGACGCCTGTGCCACCCTCGACCTGGAGTTCAACGGCCAGCGAGTACCGGCGGCGCAAGTACAAAGCGCGGTGATGTCGGCCCTGGCATTCGCCTACGCCGATGTCCTGTCCACCGAAGAGTTCCTCGCAGCCTGATCGCTTGCATTCTGCGCCGACGATGGCGGTGAGCTCAGCCTCACCGCCGTTTGTGTCTGGGCAGGCAGACCTGCCCCAGACAGATATCCACAGGCAAGGACACCACACCGCCTGTTGTCGCCAGCAAGACAACTTCCAGAACTACTTACGAATGATTCTTGTTATCCGAGCTAATTGTTAGTTGCGACCAAACTCTTGCCGTCACAACTCAAAGCGGTCAAATAAATGGCGCCATTAACAATGGTCGACATTCAATAGCTGACTAATGGAAATGTTTTAACCCCGATTATTTCAAATCCTGCCTTGAGCTTTACCAAGAGTCGCTTCACGCCTAATAACATCAACACTTATAAATCTCAGTGCTTACTTCTTACGGTTACCTGTAACTCGATATAACCAAAGCGAATAAAACATATAACAAAAGCCAGAACCCACCTATAACAAGACTCCCCACCCCGGATTCATTGCCCTTAAAGCCAAGCAACAAGGTTGCACCACGTCCCTAGGGAGGGTGTTTGCAACAGTATCAACAGCCGAACCCGATACTTTCCCAGCGCGCCAGAAAAGAGCCTTGCGAGCCACTTCAGTCACCTTACTTGCAAATCCAGCGGCCTTGGCTAAGTTGATAGCTACTCGCCACTGAAGTGCTCTTCAGCCGCCAGAAAACCAATAAGAACTGTCGAGGAGTTCAATAACCGGACGCCCCCCCGCCTGCCCCAGCTGAGACTGACACGGAATTAGTCATATTAATCAAGAGGGATGCTTGATGAAGCGCAGTTCATTGCCTCGAGTTTTTTCATTCAAGGGTGCGGCCGAAAATTACTGGCTCTCGTTAGTGCTGTTTTCGATCCTGGTGGTCGCCAGCTTCCTGCTGTTTGAACAACAGATCCAACAGTTGCTGAATCACCTTGGCAACTTCCTCCCTTCCGATCCCGTGCAACGCACCAGCCTCGCTCTGCTGCTGGTCACACTGCTGGCCCTGGACGTGCTCTTGCCGGTGCCTTCCAGCCTGGTGGCGCTGCTGGCCGTTGCGGTTCTGGGCGCCGTTGGCGGCTATCTGGTGATTTTCATCGGCCTGTGCCTGGGAGCCTGCCTGGGCTACTGGCTGGGGGCCGGCTACTTTCGCCTGTTATCCAACTGGCTGGGGCTCAGGAGCTGGCAGCCGGGGCAACTGGCCTATCGCCTCAGCACCCTGTCGCTGATCTGCCTGCGCGGAGTTCCAGTGCTGGCAGAGACCTCGGTGCTGGCCGCGGGCATGCAGCGTTATCCACTGCGCCAGTTCCTGCTGGTCACCACCCTGGCCAATGCCGGGCTGGCCCTGGCCTACGCCGCCATCGGCAGTTTGCTGGTGGAGCAGAACGCACTGCTGGCGACCATTCTCGCCAGCATGGTGCTGCCGGGGCTGGTCCTGGGCGCCCGCAGCCTGCTCAAGCCTCGCGCTGCGCAGCCGCCGATGGAGCAAAACCATCCTCTGGAAGGACGCTTCGAGGTGAGCTACCACTACCCGGTGCTGTTCACCGATCACATTTTCCAGGCCGACAATCCCTGCCTGCACCGGCAACTGGTCCAGGCGCAACAGGGACGCACCACCGTGCTGGTGTTCATCGATGAACAATTGCTGCAGTGCTGCCCACAACTGCCGCAACAGATCGACGCCTATTTCAGCGCCCACGCCGCCGACCTGCATCTGCAGGCCGCACCGATCCCGGTGCCGGCGGGCGAGCTGAGCAAGACCCCGGACGTGCTCCAGCAGTTGTATGCCCACATGCTTGAACACGGCCTGGACCGCCACTGCTATGTGCTGGCCCTGGGCGGCGGCGCGGTACTGGACGCCGTCGGCTATGCCTGCGCCACCTTTCATCGGGGGATGCGGCTGATCCGCATCCCGACCACGGTGCTGGCCCAGAACGACGCCGGCATCGGGGTCAAGAACGGCATCAACGCGTTCGCCCAGAAGAACCTGCTGGGCGCCTTCTACCCAGCCACGGCGGTGATCAACGACTTCCAACTGCTGCTCAGCCTGTCACCCCGGGACCAGATCGCCGGGCTGGCCGAAGCGGTGAAAGTGGCCGTGATCAAGGACGCTGCATTCTTCCAGTGGATGGAGCAGCAGGCCGAGGCCCTGGCGAGCTTTGAACACAGCGCCAGCCGCTACGCCATCTTCCGCTGTGCGCAATTGCATCTGGGCCATATCACCGGGGCCGGCGACCCTTTCGAACGGGGCAATGGCCGCCCCCTGGACTATGGGCACTGGGCTGCGCACAAGCTGGAGAACCTCAGCCAGCATCGCTTGCGCCATGGTGAGGCGGTGGCGGTGGGCATGGCCCTGGACGCGCTCTATGCCAATGCCACCGGCTTGCTGAGCCATGCTGAAACCCAGCGCCTGTTGCAGCTGCTGGACAAGCTCGGCTTCAACCTGTGCCCGCCGGAGTTGCGGTTGCAGGATGCCCAGGGCCGCTCCCTGGTGCTGCTGGGGCTGGAGGAGTTTCGCCAGCACCTGGGTGGCCAGTTGTCGATCCCGATGCTCAACCGCCTGGGCCAGTCCACCGATGTGCACCACATCGAACTGCCGGTCATGGAGCAGGCCCTGCTGCGTCTGAGCAGTTTCGGTGGGCCGGACTTCGCCTGGACCGAAGGCTGCGCCCAATGAGCCACTCCTCCCTGACCACCTGGCTGACCCTGGGCCGGGTATCCAACCTGCCGACGGTGTGGACCAACGCCCTGGCCGCCGCGTTGCTGGCCAGCAGCGCCACCACCCTGGCACCGCCCTCGCCACTGGTGTGGACCCTGCTGCTGGTGGCGCTCTCGGCGCTGTACCTGGCCGGGATGCTGCTCAACGACCTGCTGGATGCCGATTGGGACCAGCAACATCAGAACCCGCGGCCGATTGTCCTGGGCCTGGTTAGCCGGACTCAGGTCAGCCTGGCCACCGCCGCCCTGTTGCTGCTGGCGGCGCTGTCGGTACTGGGCCTGAGCCACCTGATCGCGCAGCCCCATTGGCTGCTGGCCAGCGCCGGCTTGCTGCTGCTGTTCATCCTGGCCTACAACCTGCTGCACAAAAAATACCCCCACAGCGTCTGGCTCATGGGCGGCTGCCGCTCGGCCCTGTACCTGACCGCCGCCGCCAGCCTGGCCATGCCACCGCAGCCGCTGTGGCTGTGTGCCGCGCTGCTGGGCACCTACATCGCCGGCCTGACCTACCTGGCCCGACTGGAGCATCGCAACCAACTGCTCAGCCGCCTGCCGCTGCTGCTGATGCTCAGCCCCCTGGCCCTCGCCGCTTACGCAGACAACGGGGTGTTCTGGCTGGTCCTGCTGCTGTGGCTGGGCTGGTTGGGCTGGCACTACCGGCGTCATTTGGCCAACCCGCAACAACGGCAGATTCGTGCCTTTATCGGTGCCGGCCTCGCCGCCCTGCCGTTGTTCGATGCCCTGGTGCTGGCCCTGGCCAATCAACCCCTGGGCAGCCTGCTGTGCGTGCTGGTGTTCTTTCTGCTGCCCCACCTTCAACGCTGGATCAAGCCGACATGACCATGGACGTCACTTTCCCCGCCTCGCTCCCGCTCGTCATGCGCCATGAGGCCTTTGCCGAACGCCGCCGCCAACTCGACGACCAGCTCGACGACGAGAACCGCCGCTGGTGGCACGCCGCCCTGGAGCAACTGGCCAGCCAACCGTCGGCCAACACCCTGGTGCTGCTCAGCAGCCAGTGCAAGCGGCGCTTTGGCAACGCCGAGGTCAGCGCCAGCCCAGGCTGGAACCGGACTCAACTGGCCCGCGCCTTGCTCCTGGAGCAACTGCTGGAACAGCAGGCCGGCGGCGATCAACTGGCCCTGCTGCGCCAGCTGTTTCTGTGGGGCGACGACCAGGAAAAAAGCGTGCTGCTCAGGGTCCTCGATGACCTCGACACAGAAGGGCGCAGCATCGATCTTGCGCTCCAGGCAGGACGTACCAACAACCGTGAAGTGTTCGCCGCCCTCGCCCTGGACAACCCCTTTCCCGCTCGCCACTACCACGACCGGGCCTTTCACCAGTTGCTGCTCAAGACCCTGGGCATGGGCCTGGACAGTGGCCGCGTCAAAGGCCTGGCCCAGCGCCACAGCGTCGACCTCAACCAACTGGCCCTGGAGCATATGGAAGAACAGTTGGCGGCGTTCCGCAGTGTCAGCGACGGACTGCCCCATGCCATCGCCTTCGAGCTGTTGAGCCAGGCCCAGCGCCAACGCTTGCGCCACCTGTGCCAGCAGCGACGACTGCCACCGCACTGGCTCCAGCACTTGCCACCCGACGCCTGATTCGACACCGGCGCACCCACTCAATTTTCTCTACCACTGCATCAGGGACTCACCATGCCGAAGTACTTCGACCCGCACATTCATATGGTCAGCCGCACCACCGACGACTATCAGAACATGGCCGCCGCCGGTATCACCGGGGTGATCGAGCCGGCCTTCTGGCAAGGCCAGGCGCGCACCAGCGTCGGCAGCTTCATTGACTACTTCGACACCCTTCTGGGCTGGGAGCGCTTTCGCGCCAGCATGTTCGGCATTCACCACTTCTGCACCATCGGCCTCAATCCCAAGGAAGCCAATGACCTGTCGGTGGCCAACGAGGTGCTGGAGATCCTGCCGCGCTATCTGGTCAAGGACGGTGTGGTCGCGGTGGGCGAGATCGGCTACGACGACATCACCCCCGAGGAAGACCGCTTTCTCGCCGCACAACTGGAGCTGGCCAAGCAGTTCAACCTGCCGGTGCTGGTGCACACCCCGCATCGGGACAAGATCGGCGGCACCAAGCGCACCCTGGCGGTGATCCGTGAAGTGGGCATCGCCGAGCATCTGGTGATCATCGATCACCTCAACGAACTGACCCTGCCCCTGGTGCTGGACAGCGACTGCTGGCGCGGGCACTCCATCTACCCCAACACCAAGATGTCGGAGCAGCGCATGGTGGCCCTGCTCAAGGAGTACGGCACCGAGAAGATGGTGGTCAACAGCGCCGCCGACTGGGGCATCAGCGATCCGCTCAAGGTGCCCAAGACCGGCCAGGCCATGCTCGCCTCCGGATTCAGCGAGGCTCAGGTGGAACAGGTGCTGTTCCATAACCCGGTGGATTTCTTCGCCCAGAGCGGACAACTCGACAAGCAACAGGTGAGCACCCCGCTGCCCATCGACCAGCGGCGCCAATGGCAGGACAACTCCGCCCTGCGCGGCCAGGAACCGGTGGTCAAATGAGCGCCCGGGCCGGTTGGAGCGCCGCGCAGATCGGTTACTGCAGCAACGTGCACCCGGCGCGGGACGTGGCCGGCCTGGAGAGCTCGATCCTCCAGCACTTCCAGGGGGTGCGCCGCCAGCGTGGCCTGGCGGTGCAGGACAGCGGCCTGTGGATCAGCGCCCAGGCGGCCGCCGAGCTGCAGCAGCCCGCAGTGCACGAATCCTTCCTCGGGCTGTTGCACGACAGCGGGATGCGCCTGACGTCCCTCAACGGCTTTCCCTACGGCCAGTTCCATCAGGGTGCGGTGAAGGCCGAGGTCTACCGACCGACCTGGGCCGAACCGCAACGCCTGGAGTACAGCCTGCAACTGGCGGAGTTGCTCGCCGCCGCCCTGCCCCTGGACTGCCAGCAGGGCGTGATTTCCAGCGTGCCTCTGGGTTATGCCGCCCTTTGGGACGACGCCCAGCAACAACAGGCCGAGGCCCAGCTGTTGCAGTTGACCGCCGGGCTGGCCAGCCTGCATCGGCGCAGCGGCAAGAAGATCCTGCTGTGCCTGGAGATGGAGCCGGACTGCGTACTGGAAAACACCGATCAGGCCATCGCCTTCTTTCAGCACTGGAAAGCCACCGACCCCCATCATCAATACCTGGCGCTGTGCTTCGACGTCTGCCACCAGGCGGTGGTCTTCGAGGACTGCTACCAATCGCTGCAACGGCTGCTGCAGGCGCGCATTCCGGTGGGCAAGATCCAACTCTCCAACGCCCTGATCTGTCACTTGCCGGTGACGGACCCAGCACGCCGCGAGCAGGTGCTGCAGGCCCTGGGCAACTTCGCCGAAGCCACCTACCTGCATCAGGTGAAAGCCCGTGACCGCAAAGGCCAACTGCTGGCCTGGGCCGACCTGCCCAAGGCACTGCAGGCGGTAGAACCGGTGCACGGCCAGTGCCCCGAGTTGCGCATTCACTTTCACGTGCCCTTGTTCAGTGAACAGTTCCTGTTGCCGGAGCTCAACGGCAGCCAGCAGGCCCTGATGCGCACCTTCGACTTTCTCGCCGCCCATCCGCAGTGCCAGCCGGTGCTGGAAGTCGAGACCTACAGCTGGAACGTACTGCCCGGCACCCTGCGTCCGGACACCGAACAAGCCCTGCTCCAAGGCATTGCCGCAGAGCTGCAGTGGGTTGAACAACAGTTGCGCCAGCGGCACTTGCTGCATGGGCAATCGTCCCCCATGGAGGCGCCAGCCCATGCCCTCTGAAGCACTGCGCCAGCCCCTGCTGCTGATCAACGTGGTCGGCCTGACCCCCAGCTTGCTGGGCCCGGCCACGCCGCGGATCAACGCCCTGCTGCAACGGGCCAAAATGGCCCGGCTGCGCCCGGTGTTCCCGGCCGTGACCTCGACGGTACAGGCCTCGATCCTCACCGGCCTGCCGCCTTCGCAACACGGCATTGTCGGCAACGGCTGGTATTTCCGCGATCAGGCCGAAGTGCGCTTCTGGCTGCAGCCCAATGCGCTGATCCAGGGTGAAAAGGTCTGGCAGACCTTGCAACGTGAGATCCCCGGCCTGCGCTGCAGCCAGCTGTTCTGGTGGTTCAACATGTACGCCGAGGTGGATGCCGCCATTACGCCACGCCCCCACTATCCGGCCGACGGGCGCAAGATGTTCGGCCTCTACTCGTCACCGCCCGGGCTGCACGAACGCATCGAGCGGCAGATTGGCGAGTTTCCCTTTCCGGGCTTCTGGGGCCCGGCGGCGGGCATTGCCTCCAGTCGCTGGATCGTCGACTGCGCCATCGCCGAGTTCCAGATCAGCCGCCCCGACCTGCAACTGATCTACCTGCCGCACCTGGACTACAGCCTGCAACGCCTGGGGCCCGAGCATCCGTCCATCAGCGACGAAGTGCGGGCCATCGACCATGAAGTCGGGCGCCTGCTGGACTTTGCCCAGCAACAAGGCGCGGCGGTGATGCTGGTTTCCGAATACGGCATCGAAGCGGTGCAGCAATCAATCTCCATCAACCGCGTGCTGCGGGAGCAGGGCCTGCTGCAAGTACGCCGCTCCCTGAGTTGGGAGCTGCTCGACCCCGGCGCCAGTGCCGCCTTTGCCGTGGCCGACCATCAGATCGCCCACGTCTACGTGCGCCAGCCCAGGGACATTGCTCGGGTCAAGGCCCTGCTGCAGCGCCAGCCGGGCATCGAGCAGGTGCTGGATAAAACCGAACAGCGGGCCTGGCAGCTGGATCACCCGCGCAGCGGCGAGCTGGTGGCGGTGGCCGCCCCGGGCTTCTGGTTCGATTACTACTACTGGTTCGACGACCGCCTGGCCCCGGACTTCGCCCGCACCGTGGATATCCACCGCAAGCCGGGCTATGACCCGCTGGAGCTGTTCATCGATCCAGCGATCCGCTTTCCCAAGCTGCGGGTCGCCCGCCGCCTGCTGCAGAAGAAGCTCGGCTTTCGCTACTACATGGACCTGATTCCCCTGGACACCCGACTGATTCGCGGCAGCCACGGACGCTTGCCGAGCAACGATGAGGTGGGGCCGCTATTGATCACCGATTGCGATTTACCACTGCCGGAGCATCTGCCGGCCACTGCGGTAAAGCACCTGCTCCTAGAGCATTTCCTAGGGCGCCCCTATGACGACACGGCTCAAGCCAAGGAGATTCCATGCGGCGAACCATCCCTATAGCGGTACTCAGTGTGTTGAGCGGTCTCGCTCAGGCACAGAGCCCGAACACCTTCGATTGCAACAAGTTCCTGACCTTCGCAGACGACCCCACGACCACCCTGGCGACGTTCAAGCAGAGCCCGGAAACCATGGCCTGGAACTGGTTTGTCTGCCTCAACCAGCCGGATGCCAGCCGCAACAACAATCGGGTCTGGGAAACGTTCAAGCCTTCCGATCAGGTTTACCTGTTGAAGGGGGCCGAGCCCCTGCCCTACTCCGACCATGAAAACCTGCCGAGCGAAGTACCGGAACTGGCACAAAAGCAGGGCATGGACCCCAAAGGGCTGTTTCAGTTTCTCGGCAACGACATGCCAGGCAGCCCGCAGAACGGCATCCAGCAGGTGGATGGCCTGGCTCTGAAAATGCGCAGCGGCCCACCGGTGCCACCGTCGAAAAACGAACAGTTGGTGCGCTTTCACCTGTTGATGGGCGAGGACACCTTCAACTACATCGTCGCCAACAAGATCTACAACCGCGATGGCCTGGCCAAGCTCACCAGCAACCTGGACTTCCCGGACACGGCCTGGGAGCTGAAAACCTCCTGGTTCTGGATCGGAACCGACCAGGACTTCAAGGCCCTGTTGACCCAGGACGGGTACTACATCTCCCAGGCCTATTACGTGGACAGCACGGGCCAGTATCAGGTGGGCTACGCCGCCCTGAGCGGCATGCATGTGATCAACAAGCTGACCCCGGACTGGGTCTGGACCACCTTCGAAAACCGCAACAATCCCAAGTACACCGTCACCAATGACACCCCACCCAAGCCGATGACCAACATCACCGGCCCCACCGAGGCGGCCAAACCGGTGAACACCAGCTTCCAGCAGCAGTATTCGAACCTGGCCCAGTACGAACTGATCGGCGTGCAGTACGACCAGAACCGTGCCGAACCCAAGCTGCTGGCCAACTCCCAGCTGGAGTCGGCGTTCCAAGGCTCCTCATCGTGCCTGGCCTGCCACAGCACGGCGGCCTATTCGACGAAGAAGAACACCTTCTTCTCGTTCAACATCGACCACACAGGCGGAATCCTCTACCCCACCAGCGTACTGCCGGACAAAGACTTCGTCGGTTATCAAAAACTGGATTACGTCTGGTCGCTCAAACGCGCCCAGTGGAAACGCTAAGGAGAGCAGCCCATGAGCGTCTTGAACTTTCCACGGATCTACCTCAACGGTTTCATGTTCTGGAACCCGCCAACCTTCAACAACAACGATGTGCTGCCGCTATACGACGCGGTGAAGATGCAGATGAACTGGCCTTTCCTGAACCGGTACGGGATCAACGACAAGAATGCCCCGCAAACGCTGATGCCCTGGGGCATCACGCCGCTGGCCTACAAGAACGTCCCGGACTACGTGCTGCAGGTGCCCACCAACGGCGATCCCAACAACTACCCGATGATTCCCGCCGAGTGGGATCTGTTCGGCGACAACGCCTGCGGCACCGTGGACTACCAGCAGTTGCGCTCGGTGATCATCGGCGGGGAATCCAAGGTCGACAGCTACATCGACAGCGATCCGCTGATCAACAAGTCCTACCAACTGCTGGGCAACTCCTTCGGCAACCCGACCCCGACCGCCGCACGCTTCGTCGACGTAAGCCCCTGGCAGAACACCTTCACCGCCCTGTACTTCGACAAGTTGGTGCTCGGTGACGCCACCTGTGGCCTGACCCTGAAACACACGTACCGCATGCTCAACCGCTTTCTCGACTTCAACTGGGGCGCCTTTGGCGGCCTGGTCTACGTCACTGCCACCTGGCAGACCTGCTTTCCCAAGGACCAGCTGGAATGGGTCATCGGCGACTCAAAACTGTTGAAAAACCTGCAGGATGAAATGCTCAGTCAGAACGCCCAGGGCCTGATGATCAGGTTCACCACCTACCTGACGGTCTATGACAAGAACGGCCTGTTCAACGACTTCAAGATCGTCAACAGCCATTCCCAGGCGCCCTGGGACATGTCCAGGCTGCAGATGCTTTATCAAATGGGCCTGGACAACCCGACCGAAACCTTCTTCAACCCGGCCTACAGCCGCACCGCCGGCACCCTGGGCCTGTGGTTCGCCAACGAATTCCCCACCGCACCGGCCGGCCAGCGCCTCGTGCCTAAGACTTCGGTGCCTTTCTACAAAAAGGTCCCGGACGATACGCAGATCCATGCGGATGAACAGTTGGTCAATCTGGGCGTGATCAGCGCCGAGCTCCACGGCGACACGCTGTCTCTGGACCTGGGCAATACCTTTCCGATCTACCCGGACGTCCATGACGGCCCGGCCGCCCCCGATCTGGATGGCCGCAACAACGCTGTTCCGGTCGCCGCCAAGTTCCACGTCGGCGACTTTGAGTTGGGGGTCCAGCAGGGCGGCAACTTCGAGCCCCTGACCAGCGTCAGCTACGAGCAGTATCAGCAGAGCGCCTTTGACAAGCGTTCCGGCCTGTTGGACCTGCCCCTCGATACCAGCGCCCAGGCCCTGTTGAAAAACGGCAACCTGGCACTGCGCCTGAAGGGCACGGACACCATCGCCGCCGAACAGCAGATGTGGACCGCGGAAGTCATCGAGAGCGGCAGCTTCATCGACGTCGGTGACAGCCGGACGCTGAACATCATGGTGCAAAACAACGGTACGCCCGCGCCGGCCGGCACCACCTTGTGGGTCGCCGAGTACAACAACGCCTTCATGCTGACCACCAGCAACTACTACCTGGCGTTCAGCAACCCGGCGGATTTCGTGCTGATCACTGACTATCCCAAAGCACGTGCCAAGAACAAGCCGGGAATGCCCCAGTTCATCGGCGGTTCGCAGCATCCGAGCCTGTTAAGGGAGGGCAGTGGCAGGAGCCTGAGTGCCATGATCGTCAGGGGTTCCGCGTGCGATGAGCCGGTCAGCAGCGCCATCACCTATCAGGAGTTCCTGAAAACCCCGGCCGCTGTCGATCTGAGGCCCTGCCTGAGGTTCGAGAACCCGCAAGCGATGAGCGGGACACTGGATAATGACGCCGGCATGGGCGCCACCGTGAACTACAGCCTGACCCGCATCCAGACCAATGCCGACGGCATTGCCCAGTTGACGGTGCATGCCGTGGCGCCGGGCTTCCCCACTGTGCGGTTTTTCATCCAGGACGATCCGACAGGGATTCCGTTCAGCTTCTCCTACACCGGTGCCTTCACCGACTTCCTTTCGCCGCTGCGGGTGCTGCCGCAAGAACCGCAGATGTTCAAGGACTTCATCGACTACTGGAACGGCGTGTGCAAGTTCGACGACGCCAACGTGCGGATCTGGAACGGCTTCATCTTTCCGCAAATCCTCCAGCCCTTCTATTACCTCTACCCGATCATGAACAAGTACATGCCGCTCAACTCCCTGCAACGCATCGAGGGCGCGATCGAGCAGTTCATCAAACTGATCAGCAAGGAGTATCAGGAGGCCAGCACCCTGGCCATGCCTATCACCCGGGACTTGCCGCAGAGCCGTCGCCAGGTGCTGGAAATCTGGGCCAAGGACCTGGTGAGCACCGGCTACCCGCCGACCCCGCTGAACCTCGACGACTATCAGCAAGGCTGAGCCGCAACGGCCATGCACTGGAACACCGGGCGACCTGGGTCGCCCGGCTTTGCAAAGGAGAGTCAGATGAACGCCAGTTTCTTCAAGCGCCTGCTGTTGGCCGCCACCCTGCTGTGCGCCAGCCAGACACTGTGGGCCCAGAAATACCCCGACAACGTCTACTTCAACATGGGCGTGCACAACACCAAGGGCTGCAATGCCTTGAACAACAACTGCGTGATCAAGCGCAAGGCCGGCGAGCCGACCGATCCGCTCTATCCGGCAACCTGGGTCAGTGACTGGACCATGTACCGGGTCACCGCCAACTACGAGAAGAACCCGCCGCCCTACAGCAGCCCGCCCAGCACCCTGCAACCTGCCGACTACACCGTGTCCCAGGGCAGCAGCTACTACGACAACGACTATGTCCCGGCCGACGGCGACGGCTCCGGGGCGATGATGGAGCACTACGAGAAATACTGCCTGCCGATCTTCCCGATCAAGGACAACAACTACACCTGCTCCTTTGTCTCCCTGGGTAACAAGGCCTACTTCCTCACCTACCCCGAGGACCGGCCCAAGGACATGCCGGCCTGCTGCCTGTTCTCGCCCATGAACCATCCGCCGCGCCGGGACTTCATCAAGCACCTGCCCTACAGCGCCGCCCGCAGCCAGCATCTGGACGGCAGCGTGCAGGCCTACGCCTTGGAGCTCAAACCCGGCAAAGGCAGCCCCCCCATCCTCTTCGGCTATGCCTTCTACAAGCAGGCCACCAGCGACGGTCCGGGCCAACCGGCCTATCAACATCCGCAGTCGTTCTATTTCTCCGGTGATGCCAGCGTCGCCAACGCGCCAATCGTCAGCCAGAACTACCGCAACTGGAGCAATGCAAAGCCGGACCCGGCCAAGACCTGGGACCAGGTGGCGAAGATGTGCCCGGCCAACCCGCCTGACTGCCAGCTCTTCACGCCACCGCCATCGCTGAAGAACGGTGCACGGCCACAGTGGAACCAACTTTCACCCACCCCGCAGTGACAGGAGCAGCCTCATGAACCGTTGGAGCCGTTTCACCGCCCTGTTGTTGCTTGGCCTGGGCAGCCAGCAAGCCAGCGCCCTGCAACCCAGCGCAGCGGGGGCGCAAACCAGCTGCCCACCCACAGCCACGGTGCCTGCCGCCGGCGCCTCGCAGCAGGCTTTCGATCAATACAGCTGGCAGATGTTCATCAACCTGAACTGGCCGGCCCAGGCGGGACAGCGCGGAGTGGCCGATTGCAGCAAGCCCCTGGGCAGCCCAGGCGATACCGTGTGGCAGACCTACAAGAGCGTCAGCGAGACCTTCCTCCCCGGGGCCAAGAATCCGGGCCCCTGGAACTCGCAACTGCCCCGCAGAAACCTCAGCCTGATCAACATTGCCGCGGTCAAGAACACTCAGGTGGTGCAAGCGGACAACCAGGCGGTGGGCGGCTGGCTGATTGATCAGCGCGGCAACCCGACCTACTACGACATCGCCGCCAACGAGGTCTCCTACAACTACATCGTCGCTAACGACTTCTACAACGCGGTGGTCGTCGATGCCGCGAAGAACATCGGTTTTCCCAACAACGCCGGCGAGATCAAGAGCAGCTGGCGCATCCTCACCAGCGCCGACGACAGCAGCCGCTATCTGACGATGAAGGCACTGGTCACCCAGTTCGACAGTCAGGGACAGCCCAATGGCACCACCGAGGCCAACTTGGGATTGGTGGGGCTGCACATCATCAGCAAGGTGGAGGGGTTCCCGCAGTGGATCTGGTCGACCTTCGAGCAGGTCGACAACGTGCCGCCCAAGACCCAGCTGGGGGGCCGTTGGGTAGACCAACCGGCCTCGGGGATTTTCTACTCCTACTTCAACGCCAAGGCGCCCGCCGAAAGCCTCAACCAGTCCCCGTGCCTGTGGCAGCAACAGGCGGGAAAGATGGTCTGTACGCCCAAACCCGGTAGCAGCTTCAGCACCCCTGACCCGCTGAACCGGGTCACCCCGATCACGGACGTCACCCAGCAGATCAATACCCAGTACCAGAGCGATCCGCAGGTACAGCAGAGCGTGTTCAAGTACTACCAGTTGATCACCACCCAACGCCCACAGTCGCCGGACAACCCCGGCAATCCGTTGGGGCAGCCAACGCCGTCGCTTTCGGCCAACGTCACCATGGAAAGTTACATCCAGCCCAACAGCAGCTGCATGAACTGCCACTCCATGGCGGCACCGCTCAACAGCCAGTACAAGAGCGACTTCTCCTTCCTGTTCAGATTCGCCCAAGCCCCGGTCAGCAGCGTCACCAAGGATAAGGAATAGAACATGAGCATATTGAATGGACCCCGACTGAACTTCTGGGGCGGTATCTCCACCGACGTCAGCGTGCCGAACAACTCGCCGACCTTGCCCAACGGCATCACCACGTCCCTTGAGCTGTTCGACCTGACCACCTCGACCGTGGCGGACCAGGCCAAGACCTACAGCGATGAGCACCTGTACCAATTGATCAACGCCCCGGACCCGAGAATCGGCCCCAGCAGCCGGTACACGGCCGGCGGCTGGAACCACTACGGAGAACACGTGGTGACGCTGCACAACGCGTTGATCAGTTCCCAAGGCACCCCGGGCAACATTGCGCTGGAAGGGGATATGGTCGGCCAGCCGGTCTACCTGCTCGGCTCCGTTACACCCGGCACCGGACAAGGGCCCTACTCCGGCCCGATGATGGTCGACCTGGACCCCACAGCCAGCACCACGACCCAGATCTTTGTCGGAGGCCTGCAGATCGGCAACGGCAACACGCCTGAGCTACTGATTCGCTGGGATACCGTGTGCAGCAGTTTCGACCTCAACACCCGGGTGCTGGAGCCGGCAACCATGGACTCGCCGGGCTCCTTCCATGCCAGCGGTACCTTTCAACTGACCTTTCCGCTGAGCAGCATCGTCAGCTACAACAAGGAAAGTGCCGGACTCAGGGCCCTGATCGAAGCGCCTAACGCGACTGGGATCGTGCTGCGTTTTGTGATGTTCGAAATGTGTCCGACCCTGACTACCGAGCAACTGAATGCCGACTACGCCGCCAACCAGTTCAGCCCGAACCCGAGCATCGGCCGAGTCATCGGCACCCTGGCCACGGCGTTTACCGATGAGCCGCAAATCTGTCCGCCGGGCCGGCAAATCATCAATGCCGACAAAGACCTGAACATCAACAGCGTTGCCTATGCCGAGGTTGCCAACGGGCAACTGAGCATCGACATGGTCAACCTGATCCCCAAGCAGACGTTCAGGGCTGTACGCGACGACATCACCAGCCCCATCGGCCCCAACGCCGACTACGGGACCGTCACCATCGCGGCCGGAACGACACCCCTGGCGAGCTTTGAGCCCAGCGACCCGCTGCTGCAGGACTACTACCGGTACGGCGGCATCATCGACGTACCGCTCAACTCGACCCAGACACAGTTGGTGCAGAGCACGCCCTTGTGCATCAGTGCCCCCGGGACCACCCGCAACCCGGCGCTGTCGGCCCCCGAATGCCCGTATCGGGTCTACAGCGATCAGCGCAACACCTACCTGGACCCCAACAGCAGCGGCGTGCAGATCACCTTGCAAGTCCGTTACCTGGGAGCACCGGTACAGGAAGATACGCCAATCAGCATCGACGCCTCGGCGACCGCCGCCTATCAAGCCAATCGCTACTGGAACTTCCTGGAGCTACCGAACTCGGTAACGGTGCCGGCCGGTCAACCTTCGGTGAGCTTCAACGTCGTCCCCGTCGCCGGTTCCAATACCCAGGCCGGTTTCACCACACTGACCTACACCATCGACAACAACCTTCTGACCCAGAGCTTCAGCAACTTCCGCAAGTACGCCTGGAGCGACTTCGGCATTCCAACCGGCAGCATCGTCACCTGGGAACAGGCGTTTCAAAACGTGCTGCGCTTTCATTACCTGGCCTTCCCTGCCATGTCGCGCTACATCCAGCTCAATCAACCCGACGCGGTGATGGGTTACAAACAGGCGATCCTGGCCCGGATATCCCCCGAGTACCAGAACACCACCTTGTACATGTCCGTGGTGCGTTCGATGTCGCCGAGCCAACGCTCCCTGCTGACCGCCTATCTCAACGGCACGCCCTGGCAACCTTGAACAAGGAGAAGACCATGCCCGTTGCTCTACACATTCCCGCCCAGCCGGAACGGATGCTGTGCCCAAGCAGCATCATCGCCGAAGGCCTCTTCAACCCACGCGGCGTCTGCGTGGAAAACGATGGCGGCCTGCTGCTGGTGGAAGCTGGCTCAGGCCTCCCGGACCAAGCGTTCAGCGGTCGCATCAGTCGCCTGCGACCAGATCCTCACGCCCCCGGCACCTACCTGCCACCCGAGGTTCTGGTCAAGGGCTTTCGCTCGATGAACATGCAGTCGCGGATGCTGCGCGATGAAATCATGGGGCTGTCGGACATTGCCTTCGGTGCCGGGCGCTACCTGGCCAGCCAGACCGATTACGTCGCCGGTTCCAAGCTTCTGGACCTGCAATACAGCCCGCCCGAGCCGCTGTTCCACAGCCACGGCAACCTCAACTCATTGTGCTATCACCCCACGCGCCAGAGCTGGCTGGCGGTCAAGCCCGATACCAACCAGTTGGTGGAGTTCACTCAGGGTGAGGAGCAGATCCTGGCCCAACTGCCCGACCTGGATCAGGGCCAGGAAGCCGTACCCGTGACCCTGGTGCATGAGCCACAGACCGACGCGGTGCTGATCAGCCTGTTCTCTGGCGAGCTGCACAGTGACCCGGCGCGAAAGGGCATCGACTTCACCGACAAGGCGGGCCAGGTAATCCGGGTCTGGCCCGAGAGTGGCAGGATCGAGGTACTGATTCGCGGGCTGCAATTGCCCACCGGGCTGGCGCTGGACCCGCAGGAGCGGATTCTGGTGCTGGAACTGTGCGACCGACTGTTGCAGCCCCTGCAGCCCGACTGGTCCGGCGAGACCTTGCACGGCGGCTTTGCCCGCTTCAGTGGACGGCTGCTGCGCTGCGACCTGCAGCAACGCAGTGTGCAGGTGCTCGCCAACGAACTGGATACACCGTCCAATCTGTGCTGCGTCGAGGGAGCGGTGCTGGTGAGCGAAGGCATGGGCCTCAGTGGACGGCCGATTCCCACGCCGGATCATCAGGTGGTTGCCCTGAGCGGTCGATTGCGCCGAGTGCAACTTTGAGCCCAATCCCAACGCCTGAAAGGAAACAGTCCGGCATAAAAAAGGGGCCCTGTACGGGGCCCCTTTCTCATCGATACTGAATGCTCGAGGGAGCGATCAGAACGGAATATCGTCATCGAAGCTGTCGAAATCCGGTGCCGGCTGCGGAGCGGCCTGCTGTGGCGCTGGACGCGACTCACGCTGTGGCTGCGGAGCAGGACGGGACTGCTGAGGACGCGGTGCCGAGTTGGACATGCCGCCCTGGCCTTGCTGGTCGCCCTGTGGACGGCCACCCAGCAGCTGCATGGTGCCTTGCATGTCGACAATGATCTCGGTGGTGTAGCGCTTGATGCCGTCTTTTTCCCACTCGCGAGTCTGCAGTTTGCCCTCGATGTAGACCTGGGAACCCTTGCGCAGGTACTCACCGGCAATCTCCGCGACCTTGCCGAACATCGAAACACGGTGCCACTCGGTGCGCTCGACCTTCTGACCGGTCTGCTTGTCGGTCCACTGTTCGCTGGTGGCCAGACTCAGGTTGGTCACGGCGTTACCGTTAGGCAGATAGCGAACTTCGGGATCCTGGCCGCAAGTACCGACCAATATGACTTTGTTAACCCCACGGGCCATAACGTTCTCCTAGGCTTCGCGCGGCGACGGCGCTGAGTTGACCAACTGCTCGAGCGTCACGCGATCCAATAATTCGGTGTCCAATTTGATGTAAATGGCAGCCTCTTCGGCCACCACCACGGCATCTGTTACTCCAGCGACGGCTTTCAGGCGCTCAACCAGACCAGCTTCGCGGATCGCTTCGGGCGATAACGGCAAGCGCAGGCTCGTCACATATGGAGGCTCGCGCATGGTAACAGCAAAGCCCAACCAGAGTGCAGCCAGACCTGCGCATCCAAGGAACACAACCGACAAACCGCCATGCTGGAACAACCAGCCGCCGAGGATGCCGCCCAGTGCCGAACCGAGGAACTGGCTGGTGGAATACACCCCCATCGCCGTGCCCTTGCCGCCTGCCGGCGAGACTTTGCTGATCAGCGACGGCAACGACGCCTCCAGCAGGTTGAATGCGGTGAAGAACACCACGGTGCCGATCACCAGCGCCCGCAAACTGTCGCCGAACTCCCAGAAGAATAGCTCGGTGAGCAGCAGCGTAATGACAGCGCCGAGCAGAACTCGTTTCATCTTGCGTTTTTTCTCGCCGTAGATGATGAACGGGATCATGGCGAAGAAGGAAATCAGCAGCGCGGTGAGGTAGACCCACCAGTGCTGTTCCTTGGGCAGGCCGGCCTTTTCCACCAGTGCCAGGGGCAAGGCGACGAAGCTCGACATCAACATGGCGTGCAACACGAAGATACCAAGATCCAGGCGCAGCAGATCGGGATGCTTGAGGGTCGGGATCAGCGCTTGGCGCGCCACGCCGGACTCGCGGTGCTGCAACGGGCCGGTGGAGCGCGGGACCATGAAAGCCACGATCAGGATGCCCACCAGGGCCATGGCACCCGTGGCCAGGAACAGCCCCGACAGACCAAAGCTGCGGGTCAGCAGCGGACCGACCACCATGGCCACGGCAAAGGACAGGCCGATGGTCATGCCGATCATGGCCATGGCCTTGGTCCGGTGCTGCTCGCGGGTCAGGTCCGAAAGCAGCGCCATCACTGCGGCGGAAATCGCCCCGGCACCTTGCAGGATTCGTCCGGCGATCACGCCCCAGATCGAATCGGCGTTGGCCGCCAGCACGCTGCCCAGGGCGAACACGATCAACCCCAGGTAAATCACTGGGCGACGACCGATACGGTCGGAAATGATGCCGAAGGGAATCTGGAAAACCGCCTGGGTCAGACCATAGGCGCCAATCGCCAAGCCGATCAGAGTCGGGGTCGCTCCTGCGAGATCCATTCCATAGGTCGCCAGGACCGGCAGTACCATAAACATGCCAAGCATACGGAAGGCGAACACCAGGGCCAGACCGCTCGCTGCGCGGGTCTCGCTGCCACTCATGCGTTCGCTGTGGGGATCGTGCATGGATAAACCTCATGTGAACCGGCGGCGATTCTACCAGTCCGATCGATTGAGGGGGTATATGGCGACGCTTTGCCGCGCAGCCCCAGCAGCGAGCAAAAAAGCACCGCATGATAGTGTGCATCCATCCAGTGTTTGGTTTTATACTCCTGCCTTTACGCCCGCCGATCGAGGCCACTTTTGGACAAGATTCTGATTCGTGGGGCCCGCACCCACAACCTGAAGAACATCGACCTGACCCTGCCGCGGGACAAGTTGATCGTCATCACCGGGCTGTCTGGGTCCGGCAAGTCGTCCCTGGCTTTCGACACGCTTTATGCCGAAGGCCAGCGCCGCTATGTCGAATCGCTGTCGGCTTACGCCCGACAGTTCCTGTCGATGATGGAAAAGCCCGATGTCGACACCATCGAAGGGCTGTCGCCGGCGATATCCATCGAACAGAAATCCACCTCTCACAACCCGCGCTCCACCGTCGGCACCATTACCGAAATCTACGATTACCTGCGCCTGCTCTATGCTCGCGTGGGCACCCCGCGCTGCCCGGACCACGACATTCCTCTGGAAGCCCAGACCGTCAGCCAGATGGTCGACCTGGTGCTGGCGCAGCCCGAAGGCAGCAAGCTGATGCTGCTGGCCCCGGTCATTCGTGAGCGCAAGGGTGAACACCTCTCGGTCTTTGAAGAGCTGCGGGCCCAGGGCTTCGTGCGGGCCCGGGTCAACGGCAAGCTGTTTGAACTGGACGAGCTGCCGAAGCTGGATAAACAGAAGAAGCATTCCATCGATGTGGTGGTCGACCGCTTCAAGGTGCGTGGCGATCTGCAACAACGCCTAGCAGAGTCCTTTGAAACCGCGCTGAAACTGGCGGACGGGATTGCCCTGGTAGCGCCGATGGACGACGAGCCGGGGGAAGAGATGATCTTCTCCGCGCGTTTCGCCTGCCCGATTTGCGGTCATGCCATCAGCGAACTGGAACCCAAGCTGTTCTCCTTCAACAACCCCGCCGGCGCTTGTCCTACCTGCGACGGTCTGGGGGTCAAGCAGTTCTTCGACATCAAGCGCCTGGTCAATGGCGAACTGACCTTGGCCGAAGGGGCGATTCGCGGCTGGGACCGACGCAACGTCTATTACTTCCAGATGCTCGGTTCACTGGCCTCTCATTACGGCTTCAGCCTGGAAGTACCGTTCAACCAACTGCCGGCGGATCAGCAGAAGGTCATCCTGCACGGCAGTGGAACCCAGAACGTCGACTTCAAGTACCTCAACGACCGGGGCGACATCGTCAAGCGCTCCCACCCCTTCGAAGGCATAGTGCCGAACCTGGAGCGGCGCTACCGGGAGACCGAATCGGCCACCGTACGTGAAGAGCTGGCCAAGTTCCTCAGCACCCAGCCCTGTCCGGATTGCCGTGGCACACGCCTGCGTCGCGAGGCTCGCCACGTCTGGGTCGGCGAGAAGACCCTGCCGGCGGTCACCAGCCTGCCCATCGGCGATGCCACGAACTACTTCGGTACGCTGAAACTCACCGGACGCCGTGGTGAGATTGCCGACAAGATCCTCAAGGAGATCCGCGAGCGCCTGCAGTTCTTGGTGAACGTCGGGCTCGACTACCTCACCCTGGATCGCAGCGCCGATACCCTGTCCGGCGGCGAAGCTCAGCGTATTCGCCTGGCCAGCCAGATCGGTGCCGGCCTAGTGGGGGTCATGTACATCCTCGACGAACCATCCATTGGCCTGCACCAGCGGGACAATGATCGGCTGCTGGGGACCCTGAAACACCTGCGGGATATTGGCAACACCGTAATCGTGGTTGAACACGACGAAGACGCTATCCGCCTGGCCGACTATGTGGTGGATATCGGCCCGGGCGCCGGTGTGCACGGTGGACGCATCGTCGCCGAAGGCACGGCTGCTGAAGTCATGGCGCACCCGGATTCGTTAACCGGCAAGTACTTGTCGGGCCGGGTGAAGATCGTGGTGCCGGCCAAACGTACGCCGCGCAACAAGAAGCTGTCCCTGACACTCAAGGGCGCTCGCGGCAACAACCTGCGCAATGTCGACCTGGAAATTCCCATCGGACTGCTGACCTGCGTGACCGGGGTTTCCGGCTCGGGCAAATCGACGCTGATCAACAACACCCTGTTCCCCTTGAGCGCCACGGCGTTGAACGGTGCCACGACCCTGGAGGCGGCGCCTCACGACAGCATCAATGGTCTGCAGCACCTGGATAAGGTCGTGGATATCGATCAGAGCCCGATCGGTCGTACTCCCCGTTCCAACCCGGCCACTTACACCGGGCTGTTCACGCCGATCCGCGAGTTGTTCGCTGGGGTTCCTGAGTCCCGTTCCCGAGGCTACGGACCTGGACGTTTCTCCTTCAACGTCAAGGGTGGACGCTGTGAAGCCTGCCAGGGCGATGGCTTGATCAAGGTCGAGATGCACTTCCTGCCTGACATCTACGTGCCCTGCGATGTGTGCAAGAGCAAGCGCTACAACCGCGAGACGCTGGAAATCAAGTACAAGGGCAAAAGCATCCACGAGGTGCTGGAAATGACCATCGAGGAGGCCCGCGAGTTCTTCGCTCCCGTCCCGGCCCTGGCGCGTAAGCTGCAGACCCTGATGGATGTGGGCCTGTCCTACATCAAGCTCGGCCAGTCGGCTACCACGCTGTCTGGCGGCGAGGCACAACGGGTCAAGCTGTCACGCGAGCTGTCCAAGCGTGACACTGGCAAGACCCTGTATATCCTCGATGAACCGACCACTGGGTTGCACTTCGCGGATATCCAGCAATTGCTGGACGTCCTGCACCGCCTGCGTGATCACGGCAACACAGTGGTAGTGATCGAGCACAACCTGGATGTGATCAAAACTGCCGACTGGCTGGTGGACCTGGGGCCGGAAGGCGGCTCCAAAGGCGGCCAGATCATCGCCGTCGGCACCCCGGAACAGGTAGCGGAAATGCCGCAGTCCCACACCGGGCACTACCTCAAGCCGCTGCTAACTCGCGATCGAGCCTGAGCCCCATGAAAAAGCCCCTGTCATCTCACGGTGACAGGGGCTTTTTTACATCTCAGGATTGACGCATCTACCGTAGGAGCGAGCTTGCTCGCAAACCGGTATCCACGCCTTATGCAGTCAGAACTGCGACTGCAGGTAGTTCTCCAGCCCGATGGATTTGATCAGGCCCAACTGCTTCTCCAGCCAGTAGGTGTGGTCTTCCTCGGTATCTGCCAACTGGATACGCAGAATATCGCGGCTGACGTAGTCCTTGTGCAGTTCACACAGCTCGATGCCTTTGCACAGCGCAGCGCGAACCTTGTATTCAAGGCGCAAGTCGCTGGCCAGCATGTCCGGCACCGTGGTCCCGGTGTCGAGATCGTCAGGCCGCATGCGCGGCGTGCCTTCCAGCATCAGAATGCGGCGCATCAGGGCATCGGCGTGTTGCGCCTCTTCTTCCATTTCGTGGTTGATACGCTCGTAGAGCTTGGTAAAGCCCCAGTCTTCGTACATCCGCGAGTGGATGAAATATTGGTCGCGTGCTGCCAGTTCGCCCGTCAGCAACGTGTTGAGGTAATCGATTACGTCCGGGTGACCTTGCATCGCCCTACATCTCCCTGCTTGAAAGTCGATAGTGTGAACCAAGCTGACTTGCAGGTCACTTAGAAATAACCGAAAAAGTGAAGATTATCTGAGAAAAGCAGTATAAATAACGCAAAAACCGCCCAAATGAGGGCGGTTCTGCTTCTTATTTAGACTTACTTGAGCGATACACCCAAAGCCTTGGCAATACCCTCGCTGTAAGCCGGGTCAGCCTTATAGAAATGTTGCAGCTGACGATCAACCACATCAGCAGTCACTCCAGTCATGGCACCGGCAATGTTGTTGATCAACAGAGCCTTCTGCTCATCACTCATCAAGCGGAACAGAGCTCCTGCATGACTGTAATAGTCGGTGTCTTCGCGATGATCGTAGCGGTCTGCACCACCGCTAAGGGCCAGGGGCGGCTCTGCGTAGCGTGGAGCCTGCTTAGGCGCATCGCTGTAGCTGTTGGGCTCGTAGTTCGGCGCAGCACCGCCATTGCTTCCGAAAGCCATGGAGCCGTCGCGCTGATAGCTGTTCACCGGGCTCAGCGGCGCATTCACTGGCAGTTGCTGGTGATTGGTACCAACGCGATAACGGTGAGCATCGGCGTAAGCAAACACCCGGCCCTGCAGCATGCGATCTGGAGAAAGCCCGACCCCTGGCACCATGTTGCTTGGTCCGAAAGCGGCCTGTTCGACCTCAGCGAAGTAGTTCAGCGGATTGCGGTTCAACTCCAACTCGCCAACTTCAATCAGCGGAAATTCTTTCTGCGACCAGGTCTTGGTCACATCGAACGGGTTCTCATAGTGCGCCGCGGCTTGCGCCTCAGTCATGATCTGGATGCACACGCTCCACTTCGGAAAGTCGCCGCGCTCGATCGCGTTGAACAGGTCGCGCTGAGCGTAATCCGGATCGGTACCCGCCAGACGTGCAGCCTCTGCCGGCGCCAGGTTCTTGATGCCTTGCTTGGTCTTGTAGTGCCACTTGACCCAGTGCCGCTCGCCCTTGGCGTTTATCAGGCTGTAGGTGTGACTGCCAAAGCCGTGCATATGACGGTAGCCGTCTGGAATGCCCCGATCGGAAAACAGAATGGTGACCTGGTGCAGCGCCTCAGGCGAATGCGACCAGAAATCCCACATCATCTGAGCACTTTTCAGGTTGCTCTGAGGAAGGCGCTTCTGGGTGTGGATGAAATCGGGAAACTTCAGCGGGTCACGAATGAAGAAGACCGGGGTGTTGTTACCCACGATGTCCCAGTTGCCTTCTTCGGTGTAGAACTTGAGGGCAAAGCCGCGGGGATCGCGCTCGGTGTCAGCCGAACCACGTTCGCCGCCTACTGTAGAGAAACGCAGGAAGGTCGGAGTTTTCTTGCCAACCGCTTCAAACAACTTGGCACTGGTGTATTGGGTGATGTCGCGAGAGACCGTGAAAGTGCCGTAGGCACCCGAGCCCTTGGCGTGCACGCGACGCTCAGGGATATTCTCGCGATTGAAATGGGCGAGCTTTTCGATCAGGTGAAAATCGTCGAGAAGCAGCGGGCCACGAGGGCCGGCGGAACGGGAATTCTGGTTATCAGCGACAGGAGCGCCACTAGCGGTAGTAAGAGTTTTGGTCTGGCTCATGCACAATCTTCCTCTGTCAGTCTGTGAAACTGCCGGCTAATCGGCTGACGAAGAGTATTGACCACCAGTGTTACAACATCCAATGCATTACACATTAGCTAACGATAGAAATATCTAATACATAAAGACACAAAAAACCGGGCACTAGGCCCGGTTCCTTGTTTCAGACTGACGTCTTACTCAGCGGATACAGCTTCACCGCCGACAGCACGATCAACCAGTTCAACGTACGCCATAGGAGCGTTGTCGCCAGCGCGGAAACCGCACTTGAGGATGCGCAGGTAGCCACCCTCACGGGTAGCGTAACGCTTGCCCAGGTCGTTGAAGAGCTTACCAACGATAGCTTTCGAACGAGTACGGTCGAAAGCCAGACGGCGGTTAGCCAGGCTGTCTGTCTTGGCCAAAGTGATCAGCGGCTCGGCAACGCGGCGCAGTTCTTTAGCTTTCGGCAGTGTAGTTTTGATCAGCTCGTGCTCGAACAGCGACACCGCCATGTTCTGGAACATGGCCTTGCGGTGCGAGCTGGTGCGGCTCAGGTGACGCCCACTTTTACGATGACGCATGGTTCATTCCTTACCAAACACAACGTTCGGTGATTACGACGATCAGGCAGTCGCCTTGTCGTCCTTCTTAAGACTTGCAGGCGGCCAGTTGTCGAGGCGCATGCCGAGGGACAGACCGCGGGAGGCCAGAACGTCCTTGATTTCGGTCAAGGATTTCTTGCCCAGGTTCGGAGTCTTCAACAGTTCTACTTCGGTACGCTGAATCAGGTCGCCGATGTAGTAAATGTTTTCCGCCTTAAGGCAGTTAGCCGAACGTACAGTCAGTTCCAGATCGTCAACCGGGCGAAGCAGGATCGGATCGATCTCGTCTTCCTGCTCGACTACCACTGGCTCACTGTCACCTTTGAGGTCGACGAACGCAGCCAACTGCTGTTGCAGAATGGTTGCAGCACGACGGATAGCCTCTTCAGGATCCAGAGTACCGTTGGTTTCCAGATCAATAACCAGCTTGTCCAGGTTAGTACGCTGCTCGACACGGGCGTTTTCCACCACGTATGCGATACGGCGAACCGGGCTGAACGAAGAATCAAGCTGCAAGCGACCAATGCTGCGGCTTTCGTCTTCATCGCTCTGACGCGAGTCGGCCGGCTCATAACCACGACCACGAGCTACTACGAGCTTCATGTTCAGGGCGCCGTTAGACGCCAGGTTAGCGATTACGTGATCGGGGTTAACGATCTCGACATCATGATCCAGCTGAATATCGGCAGCGGTAACCACCCCCGAACCCTTCTTCGACAAGGTCAGCGTAACTTCGTCACGGCCGTGCAGCTTGATAGCCAGACCTTTAAGGTTCAACAGGATTTCAATTACGTCTTCCTGTACACCTTCGATGGCGCTGTACTCGTGGAGCACACCGTCAATCTCGGCCTCGACTACTGCACAGCCGGGCATTGAGGACAACAGGATGCGGCGCAGCGCGTTGCCCAGGGTGTGGCCAAAACCACGCTCGAGAGGCTCGAGGGTGATCTTGGCGCGGGTTGGACTGACAACCTGCACATCAATGTGGCGGGGTGTCAGGAACTCATTTACCGAAATCTGCATGGATGCACCTATTTTCTAGCCCTTACTTGGAGTAGAGCTCGACAATCAGGCTTTCGTTGATGTCGGCGGACAGATCACTGCGAGCTGGAACGTTCTTGAAAACGCCCGACTTCTTCTCAGTGTCTACTTCTACCCATTCTACGCGGCCACGTTGAGCACACAGATCGAGAGCTTGGACAATGCGAAGTTGATTTTTTGCTTTCTCGCGAACAGCAACCACGTCACCAGCACGAACCTGGTAGGACGGAACGTTAACGGTCTGACCGTTTACGCTGATCGACTTGTGCGATACCAGCTGACGGGATTCGGCACGAGTAGAACCGAAGCCCATGCGGTATACAACGTTGTCCAGACGGCATTCGAGCAGTTGCAACAGGTTTTCGCCGGTTGCGCCCTTCTTGCCAGCTGCTTGTTTGTAGTAGCCGCTGAATTGACGCTCGAGCACGCCGTAGATACGACGAACTTTTTGCTTTTCACGCAGCTGAGTACCGTAGTCGGATTGACGACCACGACGCTGGCCGTGGATGCCAGGAGCTGCTTCGATGTTGCACTTGGATTCGATAGCGCGCACGCCGCTCTTCAGGAAGAGATCGGTGCCTTCGCGACGAGCCAGTTTGCATTTTGGACCAATGTAACGAGCCATTCTTTACAATCTCCTGGATTACACGCGGCGCTTCTTCGGCGGACGGCACCCGTTGTGCGGGATTGGCGTCACGTCGGTGATGCTGGCGATCTTGTAGCCACAGCCGTTCAAAGCGCGGACTGCGGATTCACGACCTGGACCTGGGCCCTTGACGTTAACGTCGAGGTTCTTCAGGCCATATTCCAGCGCAGCTTGACCAGCACGCTCGGCAGCTACTTGAGCAGCGAACGGGGTGGACTTGCGAGAACCGCGGAAACCCGAACCACCGGAGGTTGCCCAGGAAAGAGCGTTACCTTGACGGTCGGTAATGGTCACGATGGTGTTGTTGAAAGACGCGTGGATGTGGGCGATGCCATCAACCACTGTCTTTTTAATCTTTTTACGAGGACGAGCAGCAGGTTTTGCCATGACTAAATTCCTGTCGATTCGCTGGTGCGATTACTTGCGGATCGGCTTACGCGGACCTTTGCGAGTACGCGCGTTGGTCTTGGTACGCTGACCGCGCACTGGAAGACCACGACGATGGCGCAGACCGCGGTAGCAGCCCAGATCCATCAAGCGTTTGATTTTCATGTTGATTTCGCGACGCAGGTCACCTTCAGTGGTGAACTTCGCCACTTCGCCACGCAGCTGTTCAATTTGCTCGTCGCTCAGATCCTTGATCTTCGCAGCTGGGTTGACCCCAGTCACTGCACAGATTTTCTGCGCAGTAGTGCGACCAACACCATAGATGTAGGTCAGCGAGATAACAGTATGCTTGTTATCTGGAATGTTAACGCCTGCAATACGGGCCATTCAGTGGGACTCCAATTGACAGCTACCTACGCCCCGGAAGCCAAGAAATAGGGCGCGAGATAATATCGCTGTAATAACAAATAATCAACCCGGCAGCGCACTAGCTGCCGGGCTTGAAGCACAATCACACTCAGCCTTGGCGCTGTTTGTGACGCGGTTCCGCGCTGCAAATTACTCGAACAACACCTTCGCGGCGAATAATCTTGCAGTTACGGCACAGCTTTTTCACCGATGCACGAACTTTCATCACCAACTCCTCGAACCTTATGGATTAGCGCAGCATGCCGCTGCCGTAACCCTTCAGGTTGGCTTTCTTCATCAGGGATTCGTACTGGTGGGAAACGAGGTGCGATTGTACTTGCGACATAAAGTCCATAACAACCACGACCACGATCAGCAACGAGGTCCCGCCAAGGTAGAACGGAACGTTTGCAGCAACCACCAGGAACTGGGGCAACAGACACACGGCCGTCATATATAGAGCACCGAACATGGTCAAGCGGGTCAGAACGCCATCAATGTAGCGCGCCGACTGCTCACCTGGACGGATGCCCGGAATAAAGGCACCGGACTTCTTCAGGTTTTCCGCTACGTCTTTCGGATTGAACATCAACGCCGTATAGAAGAAGCAGAAGAAAATAATCCCTGCACTAAACAGCAGAATATTCAACGGCTGACCAGGAGCGATCGACTGCGAGATGTCCTGCAACCAGCCCATACCTTCAGACTGACCGAACCAGGCACCCAACGAAGCCGGAAACAGCAAAATGCTGCTCGCGAAGATAGCAGGAATTACACCGGCCATATTCACTTTCAGCGGCAAGTGGCTGGTCTGCGCAGCAAAAACCTTGCGGCCCTGCTGACGCTTGGCGTAGTGAACAGCAATACGACGCTGGCCACGCTCAATGAACACCACAAAACCGATAATCGCTACTGCCAGCAAACCGATCGCAACCAAGGCGAAAATGTTGATATCACCCTGACGCGCAGACTCGAAAGACTGCCCGATCGCTCTCGGAAGACCGGCGACGATACCTGCGAAAATCAACATCGAGATACCGTTGCCAACACCACGCTCAGTAATCTGCTCACCCAGCCACATCATGAACATCGCACCAGCCACAAACGTGGATACCGCGACGAAATGGAAGCCAAAGTCACCAGTGAACGCAACGCCCTGCCCTGCCAGACCAACGGACATGCCGATGGCCTGAACCAGAGCTAGGACGACAGTGCCGTAGCGGGTGTACTGGCTGATCTTGCGACGGCCAGCTTCACCTTCCTTCTTCAACTGCTCCAACTGCGGACTGACGGCTGTCATAAGTTGCATGATGATCGAAGCCGAGATGTACGGCATGATCCCCAGTGCAAAAATGCTCATCCGCTCCAGCGCGCCGCCGGAAAACATGTTGAACAAGCTAAGAATGGTCCCCTCATTCTGTCGAAACAGGTCTGCGAGTCGGTCCGGGTTGATACCTGGAACCGGGATGTGTGCGCCTATTCGGTAGACGATAATCGCCAGGAACAGAAAACGCAGACGAGCCCAGAGTTCAGACATACCGCCTTTGCCGAGCGCAGAGAGAGCACCTTGCTTAGCCATTTATTCCTCGAACTTGCCGCCAGCTGCTTCGATAGCCGCACGCGCACCTTTGGTGGCTGCGATACCCTTGATGGTCACAGCGCGAGTAACTTCGCCGGACAGCATGATTTTCACACGCTGAACGTTCTGGTTAATCACGTTGGCATCTTTCAGGGACTGCACGGTGACGATGTCGCCTTCCACTTTGGCCAGTTCGGACAGACGCACTTCTGCGCGGTCCATGGCTTTCAGGGAAACGAAACCGAACTTCGGCAGGCGACGATGCAGCGGCTGTTGACCGCCTTCAAAGCCTGGAGCGATGGTGCCACCGGAGCGGGAAGTCTGACCTTTGTGACCACGGCCACCAGTCTTACCCAAACCACTACCGATACCACGGCCCGGACGATGCTTTTCGCGACGGGAACCCGGCGCTGGACTCAGATCATTGAGTTTCATCGATTAACCCTCGACACGCAGCATGTAGTAAGCCTTGTTGATCATCCCGCGATTCTCGGGAGTATCTTGGACTTCTACAGTGTGACCGATGCGACGCAGGCCCAGACCCTTAACGCACAGTTTGTGGTTAGGGATACGGCCGGTCATGCTTTTGATCAGCGTTACTTTAACGGTAGCCATGATCAGATGATCTCCTGGACGCTTTTGCCACGCTTGGCGGCAATGGATTCAGGGGACTGCATAGCCTTCAAACCTTTGAAAGTGGCATGAACCACGTTTACTGGGTTAGTCGAGCCGTAGCACTTGGCCAGAACGTTCTGAACACCAGCAACTTCGAGGACA
Organism: Pseudomonas sp. B21-059; assembly: GCF_026016285.1. NCBI lineage: Bacteria > Pseudomonadati > Pseudomonadota > Gammaproteobacteria > Pseudomonadales > Pseudomonadaceae > Pseudomonas > Pseudomonas sp. B21-059. The sequence goes on from NZ_CP087201.1 coordinate 6,065,315, forward strand.
GCACGCATAGCGCCGCCAGCGATGATACCGGTACCTTCAGAAGCAGGCTGCATGTACACCTTGGAAGCGCCATGAGCGGACTTCATAGCGTACTGCAGAGTGGTGCCGTTCAGATCAACTTGGATCATGTTGCGGCGAGCAGCTTCCATTGCCTTCTGGATCGCAGCAGGCACTTCACGCGACTTGCCACGGCCGAAGCCAACACGGCCCTTACCATCACCAACCACGGTCAACGCGGTGAAAGTGAAGATACGGCCGCCTTTAACGGTTTTGGCTACGCGGTTAACTTGAACCAGCTTCTCGATGTAGCCTTCGTCGCGCTTTTGGTCGTTATTTGACATAACTTAGAACTCCAGCCCAGCTTCACGAGCAGCATCAGCCAGCGCCTTGACGCGACCGTGGTACTTGAAGCCAGAGCGGTCGAAAGCCACCTGCGAGACGCCAGCGGCTTTTGCACGCGTAGCGACCAGCTGGCCAACCTTAGTGGCCGCGTCGATGTTGCCAGTGGCGCCATCACGCAGTTCTTTATCCAAAGTCGAGGCACTCGCCAGGACTTTGTTGCCGTCGGCCGAAATGACCTGGGCGTAGATGTGCTGCGAAGAGCGGAACACGCAGAGACGCACGACTTCGAGTTCGTGCATTTTCAGGCGTGCTTTGCGAGCGCGACGCAGTCGAGTAACTTTTTTGTCGGTCATTTGCTATGCCCTACTTCTTCTTGGCTTCTTTACGACGGACGACTTCGTCCGCGTAGCGCACACCTTTACCTTTGTAAGGCTCTGGTGGACGGAAGTCGCGGATCTCAGCGGCCACTTGACCTACCAGCTGCTTATCGATGCCCTTGATCAGGATATCGGTCTGGCTAGGAGTCTCAGCGGTGATGCCTTCCGGCAGTTCGTAATCCACTGGATGCGAGAAGCCGAGGGCCAGGTTCAGCACTGTGCCTTTTGCTTGTGCCTTGTAACCAACACCGACCAGCTGGAGCTTACGCTCGAAGCCTTGGCTAACGCCTTGGACCATGTTGTTTACCAGAGCACGAGTGGTACCGGCCATTGCACGAGTTTGTTGGTCGCCATTGCGAGCAGCGAAACGCAGCTCACCAGCTTCCTCAACAATTTCAACGGACGAGTGAACGTTCAGTTCGAGAGTGCCCTTGGCACCCTTCACCGAAAGCTGTTGGCCGGCGAATTTAACTTCGACACCAGCTGGCAGCTTAACGGGGTTCTTAGCGACGCGAGACATGCTTATCCCCCCTTAGAACACAGTGCAAAGAACTTCGCCGCCGACACCGGCAGCGCGCGCAGCACGATCAGTCATCACACCTTTGTTGGTGGAGACGATAGACACGCCAAGACCGCCACGTACTTTCGGCAGCTCTTCAACGGACTTGTACTGACGCAGGCCTGGACGGCTAACGCGCTTCACTTCCTCGATGACCGGACGGCCTTCGAAGTATTTCAGCTCGATGGACAGCAGAGGTTTGATTTCGCTGCTGATCTGATAACCCGCGATGTAACCTTCGTCCTTCAGGACTTTTGCTACAGCCACCTTCAGCGTGGAAGACGGCATGCTTACGACGGACTTTTCAGCCATCTGGGCATTACGGATTCGAGTTAGCATGTCCGCTAACGGGTCCTGCATACTCATGGGCTAGATGCTCCTGATACAAAAAGAATTAGCCTTGCGGCTACAACTGTCGCCGAGAAATTCCGGGCAAAAAACACGGGCTCAGGCGAGCCGGTCATTCTAGACACACCCCAGAAATGAATCAAGCCCCAAAAGGGGCTTGATTCAGATTCAAGGCCACCGGTGATCGGGATCTTACGAGCCCGACCACCGCGACTTTGATAGCTATTACCAGCTGGCTTTAACCAGACCTGGTACGTCACCACGCATTGCAGCTTCACGCAGCTTGTTACGGCCAAGGCCGAACTTGCGGTAAACGCCGTGCGGACGACCAGTCAGGCGGCAGCGGTTACGCATGCGCGAGGCACTTGCGTCACGTGGCTGCTTCTGCAGCGCTACGGTAGCTTCCCAACGGGCTTCTGGACTTGCGTTCAGATCCACGATGATAGCTTTCAGCGCTGCACGCTTGGTGGCGTACTTGGCAACGGTGAGCTGACGCTTCAGCTCACGGTTCTTCATGCTCTTCTTGGCCATTTTCCTACTCCAATCAGTTGCGGAACGGGAATTTGAAAGCACGCAGCAGAGCGCGGCCTTCATCATCGTTCTTGGCAGTGGTGGTCAGGGTAATGTCCAGACCGCGGAGAGCATCGATCTTGTCGTAATCGATTTCCGGGAAAATGATCTGCTCTTTCACGCCCATGCTGTAGTTACCACGACCATCGAAGGACTTGGCATTCAGGCCGCGGAAGTCGCGAACCCGAGGCAGGGAGATCGACAGCAGACGATCCAGGAACTCGTACATACGCTCACGGCGCAGGGTCACTTTGACGCCGATCGGCCATCCTTCGCGGACTTTAAAGCCAGCGATGGATTTACGAGCGTAGGTCACAACGACTTTCTGGCCGGTGATCTTTTCCAGGTCAGCAACAGCATGCTCGATGACTTTTTTGTCGCCGATAGCTTCGCCCAGACCCATGTTCAGGGTGATTTTGGTAACGCGCGGAACTTCCATCACGTTCGAAAGCTTAAGTTCTTCCTTAAGTTTCGGAGCGATTTCCTTCCGGTAAATCTCTTTTAGTCGTGCCATGGTCTTCTACCTAGCAGTGTTCAAGCATCAACCGCTTTTTGGGTCGACTTGAAGACACGAATTTTTTTGCCGTCTTCTACTTTGAAACCAACGCGGTCAGCCTTGTTGGTTTCGCCGTTGAAAATGGCGACGTTGGAAGCGTGCAGTGGCGCTTCTTTCTCGACGATACCGCCCTGTACGCCCGACATCGGGTTAGGCTTGGTATGACGCTTGACCAGGTTCAGGCCACCGACAACCAGACGGTCATCAGCCAGAACCTTAAGCACCTTACCGCGCTTACCTTTGTCTTTGCCGGCGATCACGATGATCTCGTCGTCACGACGAATCTTTTGCATGTCGGATCTCCTTACAGCACTTCTGGGGCGAGCGAGACGATCTTCATGAACTTCTCAGTACGAAGTTCACGGGTCACTGGCCCAAAGATACGGGTGCCGATCGGCTCTTGCTTGTTGTTCAACAGAACAGCAGCGTTGCCATCAAAGCGGATGATGGAGCCGTCTGCACGACGAACACCATGGCGAGTGCGGACTACTACTGCAGTCATCACTTGGCCTTTTTTCACCTTACCGCGAGGAATTGCTTCCTTGACGGTAACTTTGATGATGTCACCGATACCAGCGTAACGACGATGGGAGCCACCCAGCACCTTGATGCACATAACGCGGCGAGCGCCGCTGTTATCGGCCACATCGAGCATGGATTGAGTCTGAATCATATAATTTCTCCGACCCCTAGCCCTTAGACTTCCACAGCGCGTTCGAGAACATCAACCAGAGCCCAAGACTTGGTCTTGGCCATCGGACGAGTTTCACGAATAGTGACTTTGTCGCCGATGTGGCACTGATTGGTTTCGTCGTGCGCGTGCAGCTTAGTCGAACGCTTAACGTATTTACCGTAGATAGGGTGCTTAACGCGACGCTCGATCAGAACGGTGATGGTCTTGTCCATCTTGTCGCTGACAACACGGCCAGTCAGCGTACGGACAGTTTTTTCGGCTTCAGCCATGATTACTTACCTGCCTGCTGGTTGAGCACAGTCTTCACGCGAGCGATGTCACGCTTAACTTGCGAGAGCAGATGAGACTGCCCCAACTGGCCAGTTGCTTTCTGCATACGCAGATTGAACTGGTCGCGCAGCAGGCCGAGCAGTTGCTCGTTCAGCTGCTGTGCGGATTTTTCACGAAGTTCATTCGCTTTCATCACATCACCGTCCGCTTAACAAAGGAGGTGGCGAGCGGCAGCTTTGCAGCAGCCAGGGCGAAAGCCTCACGCGCCAGCTCTTCAGAAACACCCTCGATTTCATACAGGACTTTGCCTGGCTGAATCTGGGCAACCCAGTATTCGACGTTACCCTTACCTTTACCCATCCGAACTTCGAGTGGCTTCTTGGAAATAGGCTTGTCCGGGAATACACGGATCCAGATCTTGCCACCACGTTTTACGTGACGGGTCAGAGCACGACGCGCTGACTCGATCTGACGAGCGGTGAGACGACCACGAGCAACAGACTTCAGCGCGAACTCGCCGAAGCTGACTTTGCTACCGCGCAATGCCAGACCACGGTTGTGGCCGGTCATTTGCTTGCGGAACTTCGTACGCTTTGGTTGCAACATTTGGCGTACCCCTTACTTAGCAGCTTTTTTACGAGGCGCAGGTGCTTGCGGCTTCAGCTCTTCTTGGCGACCACCAATTACTTCGCCTTTGAAGATCCAAACCTTCACACCGATCACACCATAAGTGGTGTGAGCTTCGTAGGTGGCATAGTCGATATCGGCACGCAGGGTGTGCAGTGGCACACGACCTTCGCGATACCATTCAGTACGTGCGATTTCAGCACCGCCGAGACGACCGCTCACTTGGATTTTGATGCCTTTGGCACCAATGCGCATGGCGTTCTGTACGGCGCGCTTCATAGCACGACGGAACATTACGCGACGCTCCAGCTGCTGAGCTACGCTCTGCGCAACCAGCATACCGTCGAGCTCCGGCTTGCGGATCTCTTCGATATTGATGTGCACAGGCACACCCATTTGCTTGGTCAGGTCCTGACGCAGCTTCTCAACATCTTCACCTTTCTTGCCGATCACGATGCCGGGACGAGCGGTGTGGATGGTGATGCGTGCAGTTTGAGCCGGACGATGGATATCGATACGGCTTACGGACGCGCTTTTTAGTTTGTCTTGGAGATACTCACGCACATTCAGATCTGCGAGCAAATAGTCCGCATAAGTCCGACCGTCTGCGTACCAGACGGAGGTGTGCTCCTTGACGATTCCCAGGCGAATGCCAATGGGATGTACTTTCTGACCCATCTCTTCGACTCCGTTACTTGTCAGCAACCTTGACAGTGATATGGCAAGACCGCTTGACGATGCGATCAGCACGGCCTTTGGCACGTGGCATGATGCGCTTCAGCGAACGCCCTTCGTTGACGAAAACGGTGGAGACCTTCAGGTCATCAACGTCTGCGCCTTCGTTATGCTCGGCGTTGGCTACGGCCGACTCCAGCACTTTCTTCATGATCTCGGCGGCTTTCTTACTGCTGAAAGCCAACAGGTTGAGCGCTTCGCCCACCTTCTTCCCGCGGATCTGGTCGGCGACCAAGCGGGCTTTCTGGGCGGAGATTCGAGCGCCCGACAACTTAGCGGCTACTTCCATCATTCCTTACCCCTTAACGCTTGGCTTTCTTGTCAGCCACGTGCCCGCGATATGTACGGGTACCGGCGAACTCGCCCAGTTTGTGGCCGACCATGTCTTCGTTCACGAGAACTGGAACATGTTGACGACCGTTATGCACAGCGATGGTCAGACCGACCATTTGTGGCAGGATCATGGAACGGCGCGACCAGGTCTTAACTGGTTTGCGATCGTTCTTTTCCGCCGCCACTTCGATCTTCTTCAGTAGGTGAAGATCAATAAAAGGACCTTTTTTCAGAGAACGTGGCACTGTCGTATCCCTCTATTTACTTGCGACGACGGACGATCATTTTGTCGGTACGCTTATTACCACGAGTCTTCGCGCCCTTAGTCGGGAAGCCCCATGGCGATACCGGATGACGACCACCAGAGGTACGACCTTCACCACCACCATGTGGGTGGTCAACCGGGTTCATGGCAACACCACGAACGGTTGGGCGAACGCCACGCCAGCGTTTGGCACCAGCTTTACCCAGCGAACGCAGGCTGTGCTCGGAGTTCGAGACTTCGCCCAGGGTCGCACGGCATTCAGCCAGCACTTTACGCATTTCACCAGAACGCAGACGCAGGGTCACGTAGACGCCTTCACGAGCGACCAGCTGAGCCGAAGCACCAGCCGAACGAGCGATTTGCGCGCCTTTACCTGGCTTCAGTTCGATGCCGTGTACGGTGCTACCAACTGGAATGTTGCGCAGTTGCAGAGCGTTGCCCGGCTTGATCGGTGCCAGAGCACCTGCGATCAGCTGGTCGCCAGCGCTCACGCCCTTAGGGGCGATGATGTAGCGACGCTCGCCATCTGCGTACAGCAGCAGAGCGATGTGAGCAGTACGGTTTGGATCGTATTCGATACGCTCGACAGTGGCAGCGATGCCATCTTTGTCGTTGCGACGGAAGTCGACCAGACGGTAATGCTGCTTATGACCACCACCAACGTGACGAGTGGTAATGCGGCCATTGTTGTTACGACCACCAGACTTCGATTTCTTCTCGAGCAGCGGTGCGTGAGGAGCGCCTTTATGCAGCTCCTGGTTGACCACCTTGACCACAAAACGGCGGCCAGGGGAAGTCGGTTTGCATTTAACGATTGCCATGATGCACCCCTTCCTTACTCAGCACTGCTGCTGAAATCGAGATCTTGGCCTGGCTGAAGGGAAATAACTGCCTTCTTCCAGTCATTACGCTTGCCCAGACCGCGAGCGGTACGCTTACTCTTACCCAGAACGTTCAGGGTAGTAACGCGCTCCACTTTCACGCTGAACAGGCTTTCGACGGCCTTCTTGATTTCCAGCTTGGTTGCGTCAGTAGCAACCTTGAAAACGAACTGGCCTTTCTTGTCTGCCAGAACCGTAGCCTTCTCGGAAACGTGCGGGCCAAGCAGAACTTTAAATACGCGTTCCTGGTTCATCCCAGCAGCTCCTCGAATTTCTTCACGGCCGACACAGTGATCAACACTTTGTCGTATGCGATCAGACTAACTGGATCGGAACCTTGCACGTCACGAACATCAACGTGTGGCAGGTTACGAGCAGCCAGGTACAGGTTCTGATCAACAGCGTCCGACACGATCAGAACGTCGGTCAGGCTCATGTTGTTCAGTTTGCCCAGCAGATCTTTGGTTTTCGGAGTTTCAACAGCGAAATCCTGAACCACGACCAGACGATCAGTACGCACCAGCTCAGCAAGGATGGAACGCATTGCTGCGCGATACATCTTCTTGTTCAGCTTCTGGGAGTGATCCTGAGGACGAGCTGCGAAAGTGGTACCGCCGCCACGCCAGATTGGGCTACGGATAGTACCGGCACGAGCACGGCCAGTACCTTTCTGACGCCATGGGCGCTTGCCGCCACCGGAAACGTCGGAACGGGTCTTTTGCTGCTTGCTACCTTGACGGCCGCCAGCCATGTAGGCCACGACTGCTTGGTGAACCAGCGTCTCGTTGAATTCGCCGCCAAATGTCAGTTCGGAAACTTCGATCGCTTGAGCGTCATTTACATTTAATTGCATGTCAGCTTCCCCTTAACCGCGAGCCTTGGCCGCCGGACGTACAACCAGGTTGCCGCCAGTAGCGCCAGGAACAGCACCCTTGACCAACAACAGATTGCGTTCAGCGTCGACGCGCACTACTTCCAGGGACTGCACGGTCACGCGCTCAGCGCCCATATGACCGGACATTTTTTTGCCCTTGAATACACGACCAGGAGTCTGGCACTGGCCAATAGAGCCCGGGACGCGGTGGGAAACGGAGTTACCGTGGGTGTTATCTTGACCGCGGAAATTCCAACGCTTGATGGTACCGGCGAAGCCTTTACCTTTCGACTGACCGGTAACATCTACCAGTTGGCCAGCTGCGAAGATTTCTGCATTGATCAGATCGCCAGCTTGGTACTCGCCTTCTTCAAGACGGAATTCCCAAACGCCACGACCGGCAGCAACGTTCGCTTTAGCGAAGTGACCTGCTTGAGCAGCAGTCACGCGCGAAGCACGACGCTCACCTACAGTGACTTGCACTGCACGATAGCCATCGGTTTCTTCAGTTTTGAACTGGGTGACGCGATTCGGCTCGATCTCAATGACCGTGACCGGAATGGAGACACCTTCTTCGGTGAAAATACGGGTCATACCGCATTTACGACCGACTACACCAATAGTCATGTTGTAAACCTCATGAGTGTACGGGGCTTTCACCCGCTATGGCCGCCCATTTCAGAGCGTTACACGACTAAGACCGAGTCTTAGCCGAGGCTGATCTGCACTTCCACACCTGCCGCAAGATCAAGCTTCATAAGAGCATCAACGGTTTTATCCGTTGGCTGGACGATGTCCAGTACGCGCTTATGAGTACGGATCTCGTACTGGTCACGCGCGTCTTTGTTGACGTGCGGGGAGACCAGAACGGTGAACCGCTCTTTACGGGTAGGCAGTGGAATTGGACCACGCACTTGAGCACCAGTACGTTTCGCGGTTTCCACGATTTCCTGGGTGGATTGGTCGATCAGGCGATGGTCGAAAGCCTTCAACCTGATACGGATTTGCTGATTTTGCATTGGATTTCAGACTCCAGGCTGCTATTCCCACCGGGCGCAATACGCCCGTTAAAAGGAGGCGCAATTCTATAGACGGCCCCACAGAGTGTCAACCCAATAAAAAAGCCCCCGCAAGCGGGGGCTTCTTCATGAGTCGTCGATTACTCGATAACTTTGGCTACGACGCCGGCGCCGACGGTACGACCGCCTTCACGGATAGCGAAACGCAGACCATCTTCCATCGCGATGGTTTTGATCAGAGTGACAGTCATCTGGATGTTGTCACCTGGCATTACCATTTCAACGCCTTCCGGCAGCTCGCAGTTACCGGTCACGTCAGTAGTACGGAAGTAGAACTGTGGACGGTAGCCTTTGAAGAACGGAGTATGACGACCGCCTTCTTCTTTGCTCAGAACATAAACTTCAGCGGTGAACTTGGTGTGCGGCTTAACGGTGCCTGGCTTAACCAGAACCTGGCCACGCTCAACGTCGTCACGCTTGGTACCACGCAGCAGAACGCCGCAGTTCTCGCCAGCACGACCTTCGTCGAGCAGCTTGCGGAACATTTCAACGCCAGTGCAGGTAGTCTTCTGAGTATCGCGCAGACCAACGATCTCAACTTCTTCCTGGATGCGAACGATGCCACGCTCAACACGGCCAGTTACCACGGTGCCACGACCGGAGATCGAGAATACGTCTTCGATTGGCATCAGGAACGGCTTGTCGATTGCACGCTCTGGCTCTGGGATGTAAGTGTCCAGAGTTTCTACCAGACGCTTAACAGCGGTGGTACCCATTTCGTTGTCGTCTTGGCCGTTCAGAGCCATCAGAGCCGAACCGATGATGATCGGAGTGTCGTCACCTGGGAAGTCGTAAGTGCTCAGCAGGTCGCGCACTTCCATCTCAACCAGTTCCAGCAGCTCAGCGTCGTCAACCATGTCAGCCTTGTTCAGGAAGACAACGATGTACGGAACGCCTACCTGACGGGACAGCAGGATGTGCTCACGAGTTTGTGGCATCGGACCATCGGCAGCCGAGCAAACCAGGATCGCGCCGTCCATCTGGGCAGCACCGGTGATCATGTTTTTGACGTAGTCGGCGTGACCTGGGCAGTCAACGTGCGCGTAGTGACGAATGTGCGAATCGTACTCTACGTGTGCAGTGTTGATGGTGATACCACGAGCTTTTTCTTCTGGAGCGCTGTCGATCTTGTCGAAGTCAACACGAGCCGAACCGAAAACTTCGGAGCAAACGCGAGTCAGAGCAGCAGTCAGAGTGGTTTTACCGTGGTCAACGTGACCGATAGTGCCAACGTTGACGTGCGGTTTGTTACGTTCAAATTTTTCTTTAGCCACGACAATTAACTCCTAGCCTAAAGGGGAGACTGAATCAGCCTTGTTTTTTAACGAGAGCTTCGACGATGTTCGACGGAGCTTCGGCGTATTTGGAGAATTCCATGGAGTAGCTCGCGCGACCCTGAGACATGGAACGAACGTCAGTTGCATAACCGAACATTTCACCCAGTGGAACTTCAGCACGGATAACCTTGCCGGACACCGAGTCATCCATACCCTGAATCAGACCACGACGACGGTTCAGGTCACCCATCACGTCACCCATGTAGTCCTCTGGGGTTACTACTTCAACCTTCATGATCGGCTCGAGCACAACGCCGCCACCCTTCTGGGCCAGCTGCTTGGTCGCCATGGAGGCCGCCACCTTGAACGCCATCTCGTTGGAGTCGACGTCGTGGTAGGAACCATCGAACACGGTAGCCTTCAGGCCGATCAGCGGATAACCGGCAACGACGCCGTTCTTCATCTGCTCTTCGATACCCTTCTGGATAGCCGGGATGTATTCCTTAGGAACCACACCACCAACAACTTCGTTGGTGAAGACCAGACCTTCGGTGATGTTGCCGTTCGCATCGACGTCCGGCTCCGAGAAACGGATCCAGCAGTGACCGAACTGACCGCGACCGCCGGATTGACGAACGAACTTGCCTTCGATCTCGACGTTGCTCTTGCTGATCTTCTCGCGGTACGAAACCTGCGGCTTGCCGATGTTGGCTTCGACGTTGAACTCGCGCTTCATGCGATCAACGAGGATGTCCAGGTGCAGCTCACCCATACCGGAAATGATGGTCTGACCGGTCTCTTCGTCGGTCTTGACGCGGAACGACGGGTCTTCCTGAGCCAGCTTGCCCAGTGCAATACCCATCTTTTCCTGGTCCTGCTTGGTTTTCGGCTCTACCGCTACCGAAATCACAGGCTCAGGGAAGTCCATACGCTCAAGAATGATCTGCTTGTCGAGATCGCACAGAGTGTCACCAGTGGTGACGTCCTTCATGCCGATCAGGGCAGCGATATCGCCTGCACGTACTTCCTTGATCTCCTCACGCTGGTTGGCGTGCATCTGCACCATACGACCAACGCGCTCTTTCTTGCCCTTGACCGAGTTGATCACGGAGTCGCCCGAGCTCAGGAAGCCCGAGTAAACGCGCACGAAAGTCAGAGTACCAACGAACGGGTCGGTAGCGATCTTGAATGCCAGAGCCGAGAACGGTTCAGAATCGTCAGCGTGACGCTCGTCGTAATCAGCCTCTACCAGCTCATCCTTCGGCTTCTCGATGAGATCCGGATGGATACCTTTGATCGCCGGGATCTCGGTAGGAGCAGGCAGGAAGTCGATAACGGCGTCGAGAACCAGGGGAACACCCTTGTTCTTGAACGAAGAGCCGCAGACTGCCGGAACGATTTCGCTAGCCAGGGTGCGCGCACGCAGACCAGCCTTGATCTCTTCTGGAGTCAGATCACCTTCTTCAAGGTACTTGTTCATCAACTCTTCGTTGGCTTCAGCAGCAGCTTCAACCATGTTGGAGCGCCACTCGTTAGCCAGATCCAGCATATCGGCAGGAATTTCTTCCTCACGATAGGTAGTACCCTTGTCGTCGTCGTTCCAGTAGATAGCCTTCATCTTGATCAGATCAACCTGACCTTCGAAGTTATCTTCAGCGCCGATAGCCAGCTGAACCGGAACCGGGGTGTGACCCAGGCGGTTTTTGATCTGACCAACAACGCGCAGGAAGTTAGCGCCGGCACGGTCCATCTTGTTCACGTAAACAACACGTGGAACGCCGTACTTGTTGGCTTGACGCCATACGGTTTCAGACTGAGGCTCAACACCGGAAGTACCGCAGAACACAACGACCGCGCCGTCGAGTACGCGCAGCGAACGCTCTACTTCGATGGTGAAGTCTACGTGGCCGGGGGTATCGATAACGTTTACACGATAGTTATCGTATTGGCCGCGCGAACCTTTCCAGAAGGTAGTTACAGCAGCGGAGGTAATGGTGATACCCCGCTCCTGCTCCTGCACCATCCAGTCGGTGGTAGCAGCGCCGTCATGCACCTCACCCATCTTATGGCTGAGACCTGTGTAAAACAGGATCCGCTCGGTAGTGGTAGTCTTGCCCGCGTCAACGTGGGCACAGATACCGATGTTACGGTAGCGGTTGATTGCTGTAGTACGAGCCATAAAGCCCTCGCAAAATGAATGATGCTGAGATTAGAAGCGGTAGTGCGAGAAAGCCTTGTTGGCTTCAGCCATACGGTGAACGTCTTCACGCTTCTTAACTGCAGCACCTTTGCCTTCGGCAGCGTCCAGCAGTTCGCCAGCCAAACGCAGAGCCATAGACTTCTCGCCGCGCTTGCGGGCGAAGTCTACCAACCAGCGCATTGCCAGAGCGTTACGACGGGACGGACGAACTTCGACCGGAACCTGGTAAGTAGCACCGCCTACACGGCGCGACTTCACTTCGACCAGCGGAGCGATGGCGTCGAGAGCTTTCTCGAAGATTTCCAGGGGATCGCTGTTCTTGCGCTCTTTAACTTTTTCCAGCGCGCCATAAACGATACGCTCGGCAACGGCCTTCTTACCGCTTTCCATTACGTGGTTCATGAACTTGGCGAGGATCTGGCTTCCGTATTTCGGATCGTCCAGAATCTCACGTTTGGCTGCTACGCGACGTCTTGGCATTGATAAGCCCTCAAACGGTCTTCAGGTTAGCTCGGGACAGTTGATCCAATGGACGCGTGCCCGACCTTACTCTTATCGACTCAATATAATTAAAAACTGCAAAACGGCCGATTACTTCGGACGCTTGGTACCGTACTTCGAACGACCTTGGTTACGACCTTTAACGCCGGAGGTATCCAGGGAGCCGCGAACGGTGTGGTAACGAACACCTGGCAAGTCTTTTACACGGCCGCCACGAATCAGTACGACGCTGTGTTCTTGCAGGTTGTGGCCTTCACCACCGATGTACGAGGAAACCTCGAAACCGTTGGTCAGACGCACACGGCATACTTTACGCAGTGCCGAGTTAGGTTTTTTCGGCGTAGTGGTATACACGCGAGTGCACACGCCACGACGTTGCGGGCAGTTCTGCAGCGCAGGTACGTCGGATTTCTCGACGATACGCTTACGCGGCTGACGTACCAGCTGGTTGATAGTTGCCATCTACTAGCTCCACTGTTGTCTTTCGACATAAACAAAATGGCAGAGCACAAGCTCCACCAAATTTAGGGGTACAAGAGTCTAAAGAGGATCTTGCCCCCAGTCAAGGCAAGGCCCCGGGCTCCCCGATCAGCGAACCTCGACAAAAAGTGTCTCGATTCTCAGTCGGAAAAACCGGGGCCCCATCTCAATCTATTGCAGACCTCAGTTACCGCTGGAGTTCAGCGCTTCAGTCAGTGCTGCTTCGACTTCACTCGCGCTTACGCGCAGAGGCTTGTCTGCATCACGACGACGCTTGCGCTCGCTGTGGTAAGCCAGGCCGGTACCGGCCGGGATCAGACGACCCACAACCACGTTTTCCTTCAGGCCGCGCAGGTAGTCACGCTTGCCGGTCACTGCCGCTTCGGTCAGTACACGAGTGGTCTCTTGGAAAGAGGCCGCCGAGATGAACGACTCAGTGGACAAGGACGCCTTAGTAATACCCAGCAATACGCGGGTGAACTTGGAGATGAACTTGTCTTCAGCGCTCAGACGCTCGTTTTCTACCAGTACGTGAGTCAGTTCCATCTGGTCGCCCTTGATGAAGCTGGAGTCGCCAGACTCGGCAATCTCAACCTTACGCAACATCTGACGCAGGATGGTCTCGATGTGCTTATCGTTGATCTTCACGCCTTGCAGACGGTAAACGTCCTGGATCTCGTTGACGATGTACTTGGCCAGCGCACTTACACCCAGCAGACGCAGGATGTCGTGTGGATCGCTCGGACCGTCGGAGATAACTTCGCCGCGGTTCACTTGTTCGCCTTCGAAGACGTTCAGGTGACGCCACTTCGGAATCAGCTCCTCATACGGATCGCTACCGTCGTTCGGGGTAATGACCAGGCGACGTTTGCCTTTGGTCTCTTTACCGAACGCGATGGTGCCGCTGACTTCAGCCAGAATCGAGGCCTCTTTCGGACGACGAGCTTCGAACAAGTCGGCAACACGCGGCAGACCACCGGTGATGTCACGGGTCTTCGAAGTCTCTTGCGGAATACGAGCGATAACATCACCGATCGCAATCTGCGCACCGTCAGCAACACCTACAAGTGCGTTAGCCGGCAAGAAGTACTGGGCCGGTACGTCAGTACCTGGCAGCAGCAGATCCTTGCCATCCATACCCACCATCTTCACGGCTGGACGAATGTCCTTACCGGCAGCTGGACGGTCTTTGACGTCAAGTACTTCAATGTTGGTCATACCGGTCAATTCGTCAGTCTGACGCTTGATCGTGATGCCTTCTTCCATGCCCACGTAGGTCACGGTACCTTTCATTTCGGTAACGATTGGGTGAGTGTGCGGATCCCACTTGGCCACGATGGCACCAGCGTCGACCTTATCGCCTTCCTTCACCGAAATCACAGCACCGTAAGGCAGCTTGTAGCGCTCGCGCTCACGACCGAAGTCGTCGGCAATTGCCAGCTCGCCAGAACGGGATACAGCTACCAGGTGACCGTCAACACGCTCAACATGCTTCAGGTTATGCAGACGGACGGTACCGCCATTCTTCACCTGTACGCTGTCCGCTGCCGAGGTCCGGCTTGCCGCACCACCGATGTGGAACGTACGCATGGTCAGCTGGGTACCCGGCTCACCGATGGACTGGGCAGCAATTACACCTACCGCTTCACCAATGTTCACCAGGTGGCCGCGAGCCAGGTCACGACCGTAGCACTTGGCACAGATGCCGTAGCGGGTTTCGCAACTGATCGGCGAACGCACGATCACTTCGTCGATGCTGTTCAGCTCGATGAACTCGACCCACTTCTCGTCTACCAGAGTGCCAGCAGGAACGATGACGTCCTCGGTACCCGGCTTGAATACGTCACGGGCGATAACACGACCCAATACGCGCTCACCCAGCGGCTCTACAACGTCACCGCCTTCAATGTGCGGAGTCATCAGCAGGCCGTGTTCGGTGCCGCAATCGATCTCGGTTACAACCAGATCCTGCGCCACGTCTACCAGACGACGAGTCAGGTAACCGGAGTTCGCAGTTTTCAACGCGGTATCCGCCAGACCTTTACGAGCACCGTGAGTCGAGATGAAGTACTGGAGTACGCTCAGACCTTCACGGAAGTTCGCAGTAATCGGCGTTTCGATGATGGAGCCGTCCGGCTTGGCCATCAGACCACGCATACCGGCCAGCTGGCGGATCTGTGCAGCGGAACCCCGCGCACCCGAGTCAGCCATCATGTACATCGAGTTGAACGATTCTTGCTCGACTTCGTCGCCATTGCGGTCGATGACTTTCTCTTTCGAGAGGTTGGCCATCATCGCCTTGGATACTTCGTCGTTGGCTTTCGACCAAAGGTCGATCACCTTGTTGTACTTCTCGCCCTGGGTTACCAGGCCGGAGGCGTACTGGCTCTCGATTTCTTTCACTTCGTCGGTGGCAGCACCGATGATGCGGGCTTTTTCATCCGGGATAACGAAGTCGTTAACACCGATGGAAACGCCGGAAATGGTCGAGTAAGCGAAACCGGTGTACATCAACTGGTCAGCGAAGATCACGGTCTCTTTCAGACCTACCACGCGGTAGCACTGGTTGATCAGCTTGGAGATCGCCTTCTTCTTCATCGGCAGGTTGACGACGTCGAACGACAGACCTTTCGGCACAACCTGGAACAGCAGCGCACGGCCGACAGTGGTGTCGACAATACGGGTAGCGCTGACGCTGCCGCCATCACGATCGTTAACGGTTTCGTTGATACGAACCTTGATCTTGGCGTGCAGAGCTGCTTCGCCGGCGCGGAATACGCGGTCGACTTCCTGCAGGTCGGCGAACACACGACCTTCGCCCTTGGCGTTGATCGCTTCACGGGTCATGTAGTACAGACCCAATACAACGTCCTGCGACGGAACGATGATTGGCTCACCGTTGGCTGGCGACAGAATGTTGTTGGTCGACATCATCAACGCACGCGCTTCCAGCTGGGCTTCCAGCGTCAGCGGCACGTGCACGGCCATTTGGTCGCCGTCGAAGTCGGCGTTGTACGCAGCACAGACCAGAGGGTGCAGCTGGATAGCCTTACCTTCGATCAGTACCGGTTCAAACGCCTGGATACCCAGACGGTGAAGGGTCGGTGCACGGTTGAGCAGCACGGGGTGTTCGCGAATCACTTCTGCGAGAACGTCCCAAACTTCCGGCAGCTCGCGCTCGACCATCTTCTTGGCTGCTTTGATGGTGGTAGCGAGACCACGCATTTCCAGCTTGCCGAAAATGAACGGTTTGAACAGCTCGAGAGCCATCTTCTTCGGCAGACCGCACTGGTGCAGACGCAGGGTCGGACCTACGGTAATTACCGAACGACCGGAGTAGTCAACACGCTTACCGAGCAAGTTCTGACGGAAACGACCTTGTTTACCCTTGATCATGTCAGCCAGGGATTTCAGAGGACGCTTGTTGGAGCCGGTAATAGCGCGGCCACGACGACCGTTGTCGAGCAAGGCGTCGACAGCTTCCTGCAACATACGCTTTTCGTTGCGCACGATGATGTCCGGAGCGGACAGATCAAGCAGGCGCTTCAAGCGGTTGTTACGGTTGATCACTCGACGATACAGGTCGTTGAGGTCGGAAGTCGCAAAGCGACCGCCATCCAGCGGAACCAGTGGACGCAGATCTGGCGGCAGAACCGGCAGAACGGTCAACACCATCCACTCTGGCAGGTTGCCGGAGCCCTGGAAGGCTTCCATCAACTTCAGACGCTTGGACAGCTTCTTGATCTTGGTTTCCGAGTTGGTTTGCGGAATCTCTTCACGCAGACGGCCAATCTCGTGCTCCAGGTCGATAGCGTGCAGCAGCTCGCGGACAGCCTCGGCCCCCATGCGGGCGTCGAAGTCATCACCGAACTCTTCCAGCGCCTCGAAGTACTGCTCGTCGTTCAGCAGCTGACCCTTTTCCAGGGTGGTCATGCCTGGATCGATAACAACGTAGCTCTCGAAGTAGAGAACGCGCTCGATATCACGCAGGGTCATGTCCATCAGCAGGCCGATACGGGACGGCAGCGACTTCAGGAACCAGATGTGGGCAACCGGCGAAGCCAGTTCGATGTGCGCCATGCGCTCACGACGAACCTTAGCCAGTGCAACTTCAACGCCGCACTTCTCGCAGATCACGCCGCGATGCTTCAAGCGCTTGTACTTACCGCACAGGCACTCGTAATCCTTTACCGGGCCAAAGATCTTGGCGCAGAACAGGCCGTCACGCTCAGGCTTGAACGTACGGTAGTTGATGGTTTCCGGCTTTTTAACTTCGCCGAACGACCAAGAACGGATCATCTCAGGCGAGGCCAATCCAATACGGATGGCGTCGAACTCTTCGACTTGACCCTGGTTTTTCAGCAAATTCAGTAGGTCTTTCAAGGCCTTTCCTCCTGGCGGAGCAGAGAGCGGGCAATCCTGCCCCGCTCTCGATTCGCGTCACGTGTTATTCGGTTTCCAGATCGATATCGATGCCGAGGGAACGAATTTCTTTGATCAACACGTTGAAGGACTCGGGCATGCCCGGCTCCATACGGTGATCGCCGTCCACGATGTTTTTGTACATCTTGGTACGACCGTTCACATCGTCCGACTTCACTGTGAGCATTTCTTGCAGAGTGTATGCAGCACCGTATGCTTCCAGTGCCCAGACCTCCATCTCCCCGAAACGCTGACCACCGAACTGCGCCTTACCACCCAGCGGCTGCTGGGTAACCAGGCTGTACGAACCGGTAGAACGAGCGTGCATCTTGTCGTCTACCAAGTGGTTCAGTTTCAGCATGTACATGTAGCCAACGGTAACTGGACGCTCGAACTTGTTGCCGGTACGGCCGTCGGTCAGCTGCATCTGGCCGCTCTCTGGCAGGTCCGCCAGTTTCAGCATCGCCTTGATTTCGCTTTCCTTGGCGCCGTCGAACACCGGAGTGGCCATAGGCACACCGCCGCGCAGGTTGTTCGCCAGATCCAGAATCTCCTGATCGGAGAAGCTGTCCAGGTCTTCGTTACGACCACCGATCTGGTTGTAGATCTCATCCAGGAAGGTGCGCAGTTCTGCCACCTTACGCTGCTCTTCAACCATGCGGTTGATCTTCTCGCCCAGACCCTTGGCCGCGAGGCCCAGGTGAGTTTCGAGAATCTGACCAACGTTCATACGCGAAGGTACGCCCAGCGGGTTGAGGACCACGTCGACCGGGGTGCCATTGGCATCGTGCGGCATGTCTTCAACCGGCATGATCACAGAGACCACACCCTTGTTACCGTGACGACCGGCCATCTTGTCGCCCGGCTGAATGCGACGACGGATTGCCAGGTAGACCTTGACGATTTTCAGCACGCCTGGAGCCAGGTCATCGCCCTGCTGCAGTTTGCGCTTCTTGTCTTCGAACTTGTCATCCAGCAGACGGCGGCGATCAACGATGTAGGCCTGAGCCTTCTCGAGCTGCTCGTTCAGAGCATCTTCAGCCATGCGCAGTTTGAACCACTGGCCATGCTCAAGACCGTCGAGAACTTCGTCGGTGATTTCCTGACCTTTCTTCAGACCGGCGCCGCCTTCGGCTTTATGACCGACCAGAGCGGAGCGCAGACGCTCGAAGGTTGCGCCTTCAACGATGCGGAACTCTTCGTTCAGATCCTTGCGGATCTCGTCGAGCTGGCTCTTCTCGATGGACAGTGCACGAGCATCACGCTCAACGCCGTCACGAGTGAAGACCTGTACGTCAATGACAGTACCTTTGGTACCAGTAGGCACACGCAGGGATGTGTCTTTAACGTCGCTGGCTTTTTCACCGAAGATCGCGCGCAGCAGTTTCTCTTCCGGAGTCAGCTGAGTCTCGCCTTTCGGAGTGACCTTACCGACCAGGATGTCGCCTGCGCCAACTTCAGCACCTACATAAACGATACCGGCTTCGTCCAGCTTGTTCAGTGCAGCTTCACCCACGTTCGGGATGTCTGCAGTGATTTCCTCTGGGCCAAGCTTGGTGTCACGGGCCACACAGGTCAGTTCCTGGATGTGGATCGTGGTGAAGCGGTCTTCCTGAACCACACGCTCGGACAGGCAGATGGAGTCTTCGAAGTTGAAGCCGTTCCACGCCATGAACGCGATACGCATGTTCTGACCCAGTGCCAGCTCACCCATGTCGGTGGACGGGCCGTCGGCCATGATGTCGCTGCGCTGAACCCGATCACCCTTTCTCACCAGCGGACGCTGGTTGATGCAGGTGTTCTGGTTGGAGCGGGTGTACTTGGTCAGGTTGTAGATATCGACACCGGCTTCGCCAGTTTCGACTTCGTCATCCGCAACACGAACCACGATACGACTGGCATCGACCGAGTCGATCACGCCGCCACGGCGAGCCACGACACAAACGCCGGAGTCACGGGCAACGTTGCGCTCCATGCCGGTACCTACCAGCGGCTTATCAGCACGCAGGGTCGGTACAGCCTGACGCTGCATGTTGGAACCCATCAACGCACGGTTGGCGTCGTCGTGCTCGAGGAACGGAATCAGCGACGCTGCAACCGAAACTACCTGCTTCGGCGAAACGTCCATCAAGGTGACGTCTTCCGGCGCCTTGACGGTGAATTCGTTCAAGTGACGAACAGCCACCAGCTCATCGATCAGCTGACCTTTGTCGTTCATGGTCGCCGAAGCCTGGGCGATCACGTGATCGGCCTCTTCGATGGCGGACAGGAACACGATCTCGTCAGTGACCAGAGCGTCTTTCACCACACGGTACGGGCTCTCGAGGAAGCCGTACTGGTTGGTGCGCGCATAGGCCGCCAGGGAGTTGATCAGACCGATGTTCGGACCTTCCGGCGTTTCGATCGGGCATACACGACCGTAGTGAGTCGGGTGCACGTCACGAACTTCGAAGCCTGCACGCTCACGGGTCAGACCACCTGGGCCGAGTGCGGAGACACGACGCTTGTGGGTGATCTCGGAGAGCGGGTTGTTCTGGTCCATGAACTGCGACAGCTGGCTGGAACCGAAGAACTCTTTCACTGCCGCAGCCACTGGCTTGGCATTGATCAGGTCTTGCGGCATCAGGCCTTCGCTTTCGGCCATCGACAGACGCTCTTTGACCGCACGCTCTACACGCACCAGGCCAACGCGGAACTGGTTCTCGGCCATTTCGCCTACGCAACGAACACGACGGTTACCCAGGTGGTCGATGTCGTCGACGATGCCTTTACCGTTACGGATGTCGACCAGAGTCTTCAGTACGGCAACGATGTCTTCTTTGCACAGGACGCCCGAACCTTCGATCTCGGTACGACCGATACGACGGTTGAACTTCATCCGGCCAACGGCGGAGAGGTCATAGCGCTCAGGGCTGAAGAACAGGTTGTTGAACAGAGTCTCGGCAGCATCTTTGGTTGGCGGCTCGCCAGGACGCATCATGCGATAGATCTCGACCAGCGCTTCCAATTGGTTGCTGGTGGAGTCGATCTTCAGAGTGTCAGAAACGAACGGACCGCAGTCGATGTCGTTGGTGTACAGCGTTTCGATGCGAACAACCTGGGCCTTGGCGATTTTTGCCAGGATCTCGGTGTTCAGCTCGGTGTTGCACTCTGCCAGGATTTCACCAGTAGCCGGGTGCACGATAGCCTTGGCGGTGGTACGCCCCAGGACGTAGTCCAGAGGTACATCCAGCTCTTTGATACCGGCTTTTTCCAGCTGGTTGATGTGGCGAGCGGTGATACGACGACCCTGCTCGACAATAACCTTGCCCTTGTCATCCTGGATGTCCAGAACGGCAATTTCACCACGCAGGCGCTGAGGCACCAGCTCCAGGCTCAGGCTCTCGCCTTTCACGTGGAATACGTTGGTGGTGTAGAAAGCATCCAGCACTTCTTCAGTGGTGTAACCCAGCGCGCGCAGCAGAACCGACGCAGGCAGCTTGCGGCGACGGTCGATACGGACGAACACGCAGTCTTTCGGGTCGAACTCGAAGTCCAGCCACGAACCGCGGTAAGGAATGATCCGCGCGGAGTACAGCAGCTTACCGGAGCTATGCGTCTTGCCACGGTCGTGGTCGAAGAATACGCCAGGGGAACGGTGCAGCTGGGAAACGATTACACGCTCGGTACCGTTGATTACGAAGGTACCGTTCTCAGTCATCAGGGGGATTTCACCCATGTAGACTTCTTGCTCTTTGATGTCCTTGATCGCTTTGTTCGACGATTCTTTGTCGAAAATGATCAGACGAACTTTTACCCGCAAAGGTACGGCGTAAGTCACACCACGCAACACGCATTCTTTAACATCAAACGCCGGTTCGCCCAGGCGATAACCGACATACTCCAACGCAGCATTGCCGGAGTAGCTGATGATCGGGAAAACGGATTTGAAGGCCGCATGCAGGCCCACGTCGCGGAACTGATCTTTAGTCGCTCCCGCTTGCAAGAATTCACGATACGAATCCAGCTGGATGGCCAGGAGGTACGGCACATCCATGACGTCCGGCAACTTGCTAAAGTCCTTGCGGATACGTTTTTTCTCAGTATATGAGTAAGCCATCAGCGTTCCCCAGCTTGGTCACCTGCTTATTCGGCTTCTCCCGACGGGAGCAGCCAGAAAATCGTGCAAACCCTTTGGTTTGCGCCACCGCACAGGGTGGGTTACAGCACGTTAAAGGCACCGACCCAGTCGGCCGCCAATAACGGAAAAAGGCCGGTGGCAAAAGCCACCAGCCATCAGCCGTTCGCTTAACGCTTGGGCTGGAGACACAAAGTCGATGCTTACTTGAGCTCGACTTTAGCGCCTGCTTCTTCCAGAGCTGCTTTGGCTTTGTCAGCTGCTTCTTTAGCAACAGCTTCCAGAACCATGGCAGGAGCGCCGTCAACTACAGCCTTGGCTTCTTTCAGGCCCAGACCGGTCAGTTCACGTACAGCCTTGATCACGTTAACTTTCTTCTCGCCAGCTTCGGTCAGCATAACGTTGAATTCAGTTTGCTCTTCAACAACAGCGGCAGCAGCAGCTGGGCCAGCAGCGGCAACAGCAGCGGTAACACCGAAGGTTTCTTCCATTGCTTTGATCAGCTCAACAACTTCCAGAACGGTTTTCTGGCCGATTGCTTCGATGATTTGCTCGTTAGTCAGAGACATGACTATAAATTCCTGTATTGGGGTGACAGCCTACGCAGCCATCAAATTAAACATATGATTTTGAAAGGGCTTGCGGTGCCTTAGGCAGCAGCAGCTTCTTTCTGGTCGCGAATAGCCGCCAGAGTACGAGCCAGCTTGCTGGTAGCGCCTTGAATCACGCTCATCAGCTTCGCAATAGCTTCGTCGCGAGTTGGCAGCGAAGCCAACACGTCGATCTCGTTTGCTGCGAGGTACTTGCCCTCGAACGCAGCTGCCTTGATCTCGAACTTGTCCTGACCCTTTGCGAACTCTTTGAAAATACGAGCAGCAGCGCCCGGATGTTCCTTGGAGAATGCAATCAGGGTAGGGCCGACGAACGCGTCGTTGAGCACGTCATATTGAGTGCCTTCAACAGCGCGCTTGAGCAGGGTGTTACGTACAACACGTACGTAAACACCAGCTTCGCGGGCCTCTTTACGGAGTCCGGTCATTGCGCCTACTGTCACACCGCGGGCATCAGCCACAACAGCAGACAGAGCGACTTTGGCAGCCTCGTTGACTTCAGCGACGATGGCCTTCTTGTCTTCGAGTTTAATTGCCACGGGTTTAACTCCTGCTTGTTACCGTTTCATCCAACCTAGGCTGGATGTCGTTTTGGTGTCTGATTCGGTAAGGAACCGGGAGCACCATCTGCGTAGGCTTGAGGTTTAAGACTTGCGTCGCCTACGGTCTTGGATAGCCCCCGCCAGGCAGGGACCCCAATTTTTTTCAACTGGCGCAATCGCTTGCGCCAGCCTGTGTCTTATACGTCCAGCGAGCCTTGGTCGATGACCAGACCTGGCCCCATGGTGGTGCTCAGGGTAACGCGCTTGACGTAGATACCTTTCGAAGAAGCTGGCTTGATACGCTTCAGGTCAGCGATCAGGGCTTCAACGTTTTCCTTCAGCTTGACGGCGTCGAAGCCGACCTTGCCAACGGAGGTGTGGATAATGCCGTTTTTGTCGGTGCGGTAGCGAACCTGACCAGCCTTGGCGTTCTTAACTGCCGAGGCCACGTCTGGGGTTACAGTGCCGACTTTCGGGTTAGGCATCAGGCCACGAGGACCCAGAACCTGACCCAGCTGACCTACAACGCGCATTGCATCCGGAGAAGCAATAACTACGTCATAGTTCAGGTCGCCGCCTTTCATTTCGGCAGCCAGATCATCCATACCTACGCGGTCTGCACCGGCAGCCAGAGCAGCTTCAGCAGCTGGACCCTGAGTAAACACAGCAACACGTACAGTCTTGCCAGTGCCGTGTGGCAGCACGGTAGCGCTACGAACAACCTGGTCAGATTTACGTGGGTCTACACCCAGGTTCACAGCTACGTCTACGGACTCGCTGAACTTAACGGTCGACAGCTCGGTCAGGAGAGCGGCGGCTTCTACGAAGTTGTAGGCCTTGCCTGCTTCAATCTTGCCGGCGATAGCCTTTTGGCGCTTGGTCAGCTTAGCCATTACACACCCTCCACGTTAAGGCCCATGCTACGAGCAGAACCGGCGATAGTACGCACGGCTGCATCCATATCAGCTGCAGTCAGATCCGCGTTTTTGGTTTTCGCGATTTCTTCCAGCTGAGCACGGGTAACAGTGCCAACCTTAACGGTGTTCGGACGAGCGGAACCGCTGGTCAGGCCAGCAGCTTTCTTCAGCAGAACCGAAGCAGGGGTGCTCTTAGTTTCGAAAGTGAAGCTGCGGTCACTGTAAACAGTGATGATCACAGGAGTCGGCAGACCTGGTTCAAGACCCTGAGTACGGGCGTTGAAAGCCTTGCAGAATTCCATGATGTTCACGCCGTGCTGACCCAGAGCTGGACCAACGGGCGGGCTTGGGTTGGCCTGAGCGGCCTTAACTTGCAGCTTGATGTAAGCAGTAATCTTCTTAGCCATGAGGCACTCCAATTACGGGTTCAGACGCCTAGAAAGGCTCCCCGGTTACTTGCGCGTTTATCCCAGTGACGAAAAAACCCCACAGCCTAAGGCTGCGGGGTATGGGATTCTCGTCCAGTTAGGCCTTCTCGACCTGACTGAACTCTAGCTCTACCGGAGTAGAGCGACCGAAAATGAGCACCGCCACTTGGATCCGGCTCTTTTCGTAGTTAACTTCTTCGACCGTACCGTTAAAGTCTGCGAATGGGCCGTCAGTAACACGGACCACCTCACCTGGCTCGAACAGTGTCTTAGGCTTGGGCTTATCGCTGCCATCAGCAACGCGACGCAGAATTGCTTCCGCCTCTTTATCAGTGATAGGCGCTGGCTTATCAGCAGTACCACCAATGAAACCCATGACACGAGGAGTGTCCTTGACCAAGTGCCAAGTACCCTCATTCATGTCCATTTGAACCAGCACATAGCCTGGAAAGAACTTGCGTTCGCTTTTGCGCTTCTGGCCATTGCGCATCTCAACCACTTCTTCAGTGGGGACCAGAATCTCGCCGAAGCCATCTTCCATGCCAGCCAGCTTTACACGCTCGATCAACGAACGCATTACATGCTTCTCGTAACCCGAGTAAGCATGCACAACGTACCAACGCTTAGCCACGGGACACCCTTAGCCAACAATCAAGGAAACAAGCCAGCCAAGCAGGGAATCTAGCCCCCACAACAGCAACGCCATGACCAGAACCACAGCCACTACAATAAGCGTGGTCTGCGTGGTCTCTTGGCGAGTTGGCCATACGACTTTACGAATCTCAGTGCGCGCTTCCTTAACCAACACGAAGAACGACTTACCCTTGGCAGTTTGCAGACCAATGAAGGCAGCAACTGCGGCAATGGCAAGCAGCGCCAATACGCGGTACAGGATCGGCGAAGCAGAATAGTACTGATTGCCAACAACACCAACAATCACCAAAGCAACCACAACGAGCCACTTGAGCAGATCGAAGCGAGAGCCTTGAGCTTCAGCCTTAGGAGTCATCTATGAAGATCCTGTGAAAAGAAAGCCAGACACATTGAGTGAATCTGGCAGGTCAGGAGGGAATCGAACCCCCAACCTACGGTTTTGGAGACCGTCGCTCTGCCAATTGAGCTACTGACCTAAAAACAAAATCAGGCCGACCATTATGTCGGCCCGATGGAGATATTTCAAGAACTTATTCGATGACTTTGGCTACGACGCCGGCGCCGACGGTACGACCGCCTTCACGGATAGCGAAACGCAGACCATCTTCCATCGCGATGGTTTTGATCAGAGTGACAGTCATCTGGATGTTGTCACCTGGCATTACCATTTCAACGCCTTCCGGCAGCTCGCAGTTACCGGTCACGTCAGTAGTACGGAAGTAGAACTGTGGACGGTAGCCTTTGAAGAACGGAGTATGACGGCCGCCTTCTTCTTTGCTCAGAACATAAACTTCAGCGGTGAACTTGGTGTGCGGCTTAACGGTGCCTGGCTTAACCAGAACCTGGCCACGCTCAACATCGTCACGCTTAGTACCACGCAGCAGAACGCCGCAGTTCTCACCAGCACGACCTTCGTCGAGCAGCTTGCGGAACATTTCAACGCCAGTGCAGGTAGTCTTCTGAGTATCGCGCAGACCAACGATCTCAACTTCTTCCTGGATGCGAACGATGCCACGCTCAACACGGCCAGTTACCACGGTGCCACGACCGGAGATCGAGAATACGTCTTCGATTGGCATCAGGAACGGCTTGTCGATTGCACGCTCTGGCTCTGGGATGTAAGTGTCCAGAGTTTCTACCAGACGCTTAACAGCGGTGGTACCCATTTCGTTGTCGTCTTGGCCGTTCAGGGCCATCAGAGCCGAACCGATGATGATCGGAGTGTCGTCACCTGGGAAGTCGTAAGTGCTCAGCAGGTCGCGCACTTCCATCTCAACCAGTTCCAGCAGCTCAGCGTCGTCAACCATGTCAGCCTTGTTCAGGAAGACAACGATGTACGGAACGCCTACCTGACGGGACAGCAGGATGTGCTCACGAGTTTGTGGCATCGGACCATCGGCAGCCGAGCAAACCAGGATCGCGCCGTCCATCTGGGCAGCACCGGTGATCATGTTTTTGACGTAGTCGGCGTGACCTGGGCAGTCAACGTGCGCGTAGTGACGAATGTGCGAATCGTACTCTACGTGTGCAGTGTTGATGGTGATACCACGAGCCTTTTCTTCTGGGGCGCTGTCGATCTTGTCGAAGTCAACACGAGCCGAACCGAAAACCTCGGAACAAACGCGAGTCAGAGCAGCAGTCAGAGTGGTCTTACCGTGGTCAACGTGACCGATAGTACCCACGTTAACGTGCGGCTTATTACGTTCGAACTTTTCCTTAGCCATCGAAATCACCCCTAGGAGAAGAATTGAGCAAGTCACACAAGCCATTAAAACAAAGGCAGATATTTTCATATCTGCCTTGTTATATGGAGCTCTTGAGCGGATTTGAACCGCTGACCTCACCCTTACCAAGGGTGTGCTCTACCAACTGAGCTACAAGAGCGTAACACTTTGCAAAACCTGCAAACCTGGAGCGGGTAGCGGGAATCGAACCCGCATCATCAGCTTGGAAGGCTGAGGTTCTACCACTAAACTATACCCGCGGAGCCTGCAGCTCTCGCTAAATCTGGTGGAGGGGGAAGGATTCGAACCTTCGAAGTCGTAGACGTCAGATTTACAGTCTGATCCCTTTGGCCGCTCGGGAACCCCTCCTAAGCGAGGCAGCATTTTACACTATGCCACCTTTCTGTCAAGCATTTTCTCAATAAAATCTTGAGGTTAGCTGCGTTGACTTAGCTCTGCTGCTTTAACCTCAAAAGGTCTTCACTGCGGAGCGGGCGCCATTCTATGCAACCTATTCGACAGTTGCAAGCCCCTCACAAGGCATTATTTTATGTTTTAACTCATTGAATTCCTTAGCAAGGTTCTGCAGCTGTAGATCATCCAGCAAATGCTTGCTCTCAGGAGCCACACGCAACCAGAAACCAGAAGATCCAGGAACACTCAAGGACAGTAGCCTGACATCCGCCCCCAGCCCTATAAGCCGCTGCTCAAGCATCTGAGCCATATCTCGACGAGCAAAGCCCCCTAGATAGAGACAGCTTGCATCAACCTCTCCAACCCTCCCCTTATCCCTCCGCTCGACCGAATCTGCAGACTCACTCAACAAGCGAATATCTTGCTGAGAGCCTCGATAGAGCGAGAGAGGCATAACCTCTTTCGCACGAAGAGGTGCTTCCTGCTGATGCCAGATGTAATAGAAACCATTGAGGACCAGTAATAACAGAAACAGCCAGCGCATAAATACCTCGAGACGAAAGACAAGCCTTAGTCAACTCGAAAAACACAAATCACGAACAAACTGATCCTGCGAAACCAACACAACGCCCAGAGCAGCTATACAAGCCTCCCCACCTACTAGCCTAAGGTAGCGCGGGCACACTTCATGGTGTTTCGCAGCAAAACTCAAGGATCGTCACGCAACCTTAGACTGAGCTCCCCACCGCTATAAGTTTTCTCTTCACCTTCAACGCTCAACCGCAACGCCCCTTGGCGATCAATACCCAGCACGACACCATCGATCTTATTGACCCCCGCAATCAGAGACACTTCACGCCCCTGCCAGAGATGACCTTGCTCCCACTCGTCCTGGATAGCGGAGAAACCATCCAATCGATGACGCTCAAGATAAGCCACAAGGGTCTCACTCAATCGAGCAACCAGCTGATTGCGATCAGTAACCTGGCCAGACTCCAACCTTATCGAGGTCCACTCCTGATCAACCCCCTCGGCGCTCTGCATATTCACATTAATCCCAACCCCCAGGACCACATGACACACGTCCGCAGGATCGCCCACCAGTTCCAAAAGTATTCCCGCGACCTTCTTCTGACCAACCAAAACGTCGTTTGGCCACTTCAAACCCGCCCTTGGGATTCCATACTCACGAAGGGTATGCATAACCGCCAACCCTACGACCAGACTGAGACCCTCCAGTTGCCGGAGACCTCCATCTATGCGCAAGACCAGGCTGTAATAGATATTCTCGGCAAAAGGACTTATCCACTTGCGTCCACGCCGGCCACGCCCCGCGGTCTGACGCTCAGCTAGCACAAGAAAAGGAGCCACAGCCCCCCCCTCAATGGATCGCAGCGCCTCAGCATTTGTGGAGTCGATAGAATCAAAAATTCGAACGTCCCAAGCACTACTGGGAGAAGAGCACCGACTTATCTCCGCGCTGCTCAACAAAGTGATTGGAGTGGCCAACTGATATCCACGACCTCGCACCTTATGGATGACAAGCCCCAATTCCGCCTCAAGAAGCTGTAACTGCTTCCATATAGCACTACGACTAACACCCAGCACCTCTCCGAGCGCCTGGCCCGAGTGAAATCGCCCATCCTTTAGAAGCTCTAACAACGTCGACATGCAGTATCCGCCTCACAATGAGCCCGGCATGATAGCCATGCCCAAAACCATTGCATAGAAAACACCACCCGGCGAGCAAGTCGATCGGGCAGATAAAAATCAAATCGACTTTTCTCCGCGCAAAAACAAAACCCCAACTGCTTTCGCAATTGGGGTTTCGGAATTTAATCTTGACGATGACCTACTCTCACATGGGGAAACCCCACACTACCATCGGCGATGCATCGTTTCACTTCTGAGTTCGGGATGGGATCAGGTGGTTCCAACGCTCTATGGTCGTCAAGAAATTCTGTGGCCGACCCGTTGGACTCTAGAGTCGAACGTGTCAGCAAAATCAGTAACTTCTACATAAAGACAAAACCCCAATTGCTTTCGCAATTGGGGTTTCGGAATTTAATCTTGACGATGACCTACTCTCACATGGGGAAACCCCACACTACCATCGGCGATGCATCGTTTCACTTCTGAGTTCGGGATGGGATCAGGTGGTTCCAACGCTCTATGGTCGTCAAGAAATTCGGTAGCCAGTCCGTTGCTGATGCAACGTGCCAGCGAATGGGTATGTAATAGATTTGTGTGTTGTGCAAACTTTCGGTTTGTATCGTCTTCACACACCGCAATCTGGTCTCTTTCGAGTTCGCAAATTGCTTGGGTGTTATATGGTCAAGCCTCACGGGCAATTAGTATTGGTTAGCTCAACGCCTCACAGCGCTTACACACCCAACCTATCAACGTCGTAGTCTTCGACGGCCCTTTAGGGGATTCAAGATCCCAGTGAGATCTCATCTTGAGGCAAGTTTCCCGCTTAGATGCTTTCAGCGGTTATCTTTTCCGAACATAGCTACCCGGCAATGCCACTGGCGTGACAACCGGAACACCAGAGGTTCGTCCACTCCGGTCCTCTCGTACTAGGAGCAGCCCCTCTCAAATCTCAAACGTCCACGGCAGATAGGGACCGAACTGTCTCACGACGTTCTAAACCCAGCTCGCGTACCACTTTAAATGGCGAACAGCCATACCCTTGGGACCGGCTTCAGCCCCAGGATGTGATGAGCCGACATCGAGGTGCCAAACACCGCCGTCGATATGAACTCTTGGGCGGTATCAGCCTGTTATCCCCGGAGTACCTTTTATCCGTTGAGCGATGGCCCTTCCATACAGAACCACCGGATCACTAAGACCTACTTTCGTACCTGCTCGACGTGTCTGTCTCGCAGT
>NZ_CP087201.1:6100000-6788027 GCF_026016285.1 Pseudomonas sp. B21-059
CGCACATATAAAGGAACGATCAACAACCTCCCCCCCTACCCGCACACCACCCGAACCAAGAAGATCCCGTGCCACTGCCGCGTTCTTCACAAGCCCAGCCTTATTAAGGACAGCTGCAATCGGCATATCTTCAGCAGCGACCAACTCAACTTCCGGCAGATCCTCCGGCAGCTCGCCATCCTTCATACGGTTGCCCGCGCCACGATGGGCATTTGCGGCCGCCTCGTCACCATGGAAGCGCGCAACGATCTCCTCTGCCAGCTTGATCTTGATATCACGCGGGTTGGCGCCCGCTTCAACATCAGCTTTGAATGCATTGATCTCATCCATCGAGCGAAAACTAAGCAGCTCGAAGTAACGCCACATCAGCGCATCAGGAATAGAGACCAGCTTGCCATACATAACCCCTGGAGCTTCCTGAATGCCTACATAGTTACCCAAGGACTTGGACATCTTCTTAACGCCATCCAACCCCTCGAGCAGAGGCATAGTCAAAATGCACTGAGCCTCTTGACCATAACCACGCTGCAGCTCACGCCCCATCAACAGGTTGAACTTCTGATCGGTACCACCCAACTCGACATCAGCACGCAGAGCGACCGAGTCATAACCCTGCACCAGCGGATACAAGAACTCGTGAATGGCAATCGGCTGATTGGTCGAATAGCGCTTGTCGAAGTCATCCCGCTCAAGCATGCGCGCAACGGTGTACTGGGAAGTCAGACGGATGAAATCCGCCGGCCCCATCTTGTCCATCCAAGTAGAGTTGAATGCGACCTCAGTCTTAGCAGGATCAAGAATCTTGAAAACCTGGCTCTTATAGGTCTCTGCATTATCCAGAACCTGCTCGCGAGTCAGTGGCGGACGAGTAGCGCTTTTGCCACTCGGATCACCGATCATCCCGGTGAAGTCGCCAATCAGGAAGATCACCTGGTGACCAAGATCCTGGAACTGACGCAGCTTATTAATAAGCACGGTATGGCCGAGATGCAGATCCGGAGCCGTCGGATCGAAGCCAGCCTTAATACGCAGCGGCTCGCCGCGCTTGAGCTTCTCGATCAACTCGGACTCGACCAACAACTCTTCCGCACCACGTTTGATCAGCGCTAGCTGCTCTTCAACCGACTTCATAACAGACCCGCAAGGCTCAGATTCAAAAGGGAACCAACCATACAAGATCACGGACTAATTACAAGTTTTGCCCGGCGTACGGGGGCATTCACGCAGCAGAGCGTCCGCGAGCTTGCGTCACAGATGATTTGGTTATATTTTATACAGTTATTTCATCTTCATCATGTCATTCATCTTTTCCATTTCATCTTTTCAAAGTCAAATTACCTATGACCACAGAACCGCCTAAAGCGCCACCGCTTTATCCGAAGAGCCACCTGCTCGCCGCAAGTGGCATCGCAGCCCTTCTAAGCCTGGCACTACTGGTATTCCCTTCCAGTGATGTAGAAGCCAAAAAAACGACACTAAGCCTTGACCTGGAAAGTCCGGTCGAGCAGCTGACACAAGATCAAGACGCCGCCTCCGTCGAACAAGCCACAAGCGAAAGCGTCGCCTCTCCTTTCGCACAGATCGACAACACCGCCGAAGCCCCCCCGGAGACTGCTGAAGCTGCACCAACAACCGCTGTCACGGAAGAGCAAAAAGCCCCAGGCCATAGAGAAGTGATAGTGGCCAAGGGCGATACCTTGTCCACACTCTTCGAGAAGGTTGGCCTGCCAGCTACATCTGTTCACGAAGTCCTGGCAAGCGACAAGCAAGCAAAGCAGTTTTCCCAGCTAAAACACGGCCAAAAGCTTGAGTTCGAACTGACTCAAGACGGCCAACTGAGCAACCTGCACAGTAAAGTCAGTGATCTGGAAACCATCACTCTGACCAAGGGCCCCAAAGGCTTTACCTTCAACCGAGTGATCACTAAACCAGTAGTCCGCTCGGCTTATGTGCATGGCGTCATCAATAGTTCGCTTTCACAGTCCGCGGCACGTGCCGGCCTGTCTCATAGCCTGACCATGGATATGGCCAACATTTTCGGCTACGACATCGACTTCGCGCAGGATATTCGCCAGGGTGACGAGTTTGACGTCATCTACGAACAGAAAGTAGCCAACGGCAAAGTGGTCGGTACCGGCAATATCCTTTCCGCACGCTTCACCAATCGCGGCAAGACCTACACCGCCGTGCGCTACACCAACAAACAGGGTTCCAGCAGCTACTACACCGCCGACGGCAATAGCATGCGCAAAGCGTTCATCCGTACGCCAGTGGACTTTGCCCGTATCAGCTCGCGCTTCTCAATGGGCCGTAAACACCCAATTCTGAACAAGATCCGCGCTCACAAGGGCGTCGACTACGCCGCCCCACGAGGCACGCCGATCAAGGCTGCCGGTGACGGAAAGGTTCTGCTGGCAGGCCGCCGCGGTGGTTACGGCAACACCGTGATCATTCAGCACGGCAACACCTACAGGACCCTGTATGGCCACATGCAAGGCTTTGCCAAGGGCGTCAAGACCGGCGGCTCGGTGAAACAGGGTCAGGTCATTGGGTATATCGGCACCACAGGCCTCTCTACCGGCCCTCACTTGCACTACGAGTTCCAGGTCAACGGCGTCCACGTAGACCCACTGGGCCAGAAACTGCCGATGGCTGACCCTATTGCCAAGGCCGAGCGAGCTCGCTTCCTCCAACAGAGCCAGCCTCTTATGGCTCGGATGGACCAGGAAAAGGCCACCATGCTGGCCTCGAGCAAGCGCTGAGCCATGGCGTTCTACATAGGAGTAATGTCCGGAACCAGCCTCGACGGCCTGGACATTGCCCTGATCGAGCAGAGCCCGGCGATCAGATTGATCGCTACCCACTACATCCCCATGCCAGAGACCCTGCGCGCCGAACTCCTGAGTTTGTGCGCCAGCGGCCCTGACGAGATCGCCCGTTCCGCCATGGCCCAGCAACACTGGGTCAAGCTGGCTGCCCAGGGCATCCACAGCCTTCTGCAGCAACAACAACTCCAGGCTCAAGACATTCGCGCCATAGGCAGCCACGGGCAGACCGTGCGCCATGAGCCGAGCCGCGGATTTACCGTGCAGATCGGCAACCCAGCATTGCTCACAGAACTCACCGGTATCACCGTTATCAGCGACTTCCGCAGTCGCGACGTGGCTGCCGGCGGCCAAGGCGCCCCTCTGGTCCCCGCCTTCCACGAAGCTCTGTTCGAGCAGCGCTCCGGAAAGCGTGCCGTTCTGAACGTCGGTGGCTTCAGCAACCTGAGCCTGATCGAAACCGCCAAACCGGTCGCAGGCTTTGATTGCGGCCCTGGCAACGTGCTGCTCGATGCATGGATACAGACTCAACGGGCTGAAACCTTCGACCGCAACGGCCAATGGGCGGCCAGCGGCCAGCTTGACCAGGCCCTTCTGAAGACCCTGCTCAGCGATCCATTCTTCGCCACTCAAGGACCCAAGAGCACGGGGCGCGAGGTATTCAACCTCCAGTGGCTGAATCAGCATCTGGCCCAGCACCCCGCCATCCCCGCAGAAAATGTACAAGCCACCCTGCTGGAACTGACGGCACTGACCATCGTCGACTCGCTGCAGGCTGCACAAGTCGGCACTCAGGAGCTTTTGGTTTGTGGCGGCGGTGCCCATAACGGCACATTGATGCGGCGCCTCAGCGCGCTACTACCCGGGACACAGGTCAACAGCACCGCCGTTTATGGCGTGGACCCCGACTGGGTAGAAGCCATGGCCTTCGCCTGGCTGGCCCATTGCTGCCTGGAAGGCATCGCCGCCAACCGGCCCAGCGTCACAGGCGCCCGCGGCCTGCGTGTACTGGGCGCTATCTACCCGGCTTGAACGCCAGATAGCAAAACGCCGCAGAGTCGTTAGACACTGCGGCGTTTTGCTATCTGGCTTTTGCCGACTGATCAGATCGAGAACGAGGACCCGCAACCACAGGTAGTGGTGGCATTGGGGTTCTTGATCACGAACCGCGAACCTTCCAGACCTTCCTGGTAGTCCACTTCAGCACCGGCCAGGTACTGGAAACTCATCGGGTCGACCACCAGGCTTACGCCTTCGCGCTCGACGATGGTGTCGTCCTCGGCCACTTCCTCATCGAAAGTGAAACCGTACTGGAACCCCGAACAACCGCCGCCCGTAACGAATACGCGCAGCTTCAAGCGATCATTACCCTCTTCGTCGACCAGGGTCTTCACCTTGTGCGCTGCACCTTGAGTGAATTGCAAAGCCGTGGGGGTGAAGGATTCAACGCTCATGCTGACTATCTCCCGGCGTTAAGCCGCCATACTGCGTAATGACGCGCATTATCCGCTTCTCCCAGAAAAGCGGTCAACTATTGTTACGGTATATCAATAGTCGTCCAGTTGCCCGCAGAACGCAGAAAGGCCCGTCAGACGGGCCTTTCTATTCACCTCTAAACCGACCTTAAGGCAGCATGCCAGCGTGGGACAGCCCCAGGCGCTCGTCCAAGCCGAACAGAATGTTGAGGTTTTGCACCGCCTGGCCGGAAGCCCCCTTGACCAGATTGTCGATGACCGACAGCACCACCACCAGATCACCATCCTGTGGCCGGTGCACGGCAATCCGACATACGTTGGCACCACGCACACTGCGAGTCTCAGGATGACTGCCCGCCGGCATCACATCAACGAAAGGCTCGTTGGCATAACGCTTCTCAAACAGCGCTTGCAGATCAACCGAGCGGTCCACCACGGTCGCGTAGAGCGTCGAGTGAATGCCGCGAATCATTGGCGTCAGATGCGGCACAAAGGTCAGGCCGACGTCCTTGCCTGCCGCCCGACGCAGACCCTGGCGTATTTCCGGCAAGTGACGATGCCCTTTGACCGCATAGGCCTTCATGCTCTCGGAGGTTTCCGAGTACAGCGAACCGACGCTGGCACCACGGCCTGCTCCACTGACGCCGGACTTGCAATCAGCGATCAGCTGCGTAGTGTCGGCAAGACCGGCCTCCAGCAATGGCAGGAAGCCCAGCTGGGTGGCCGTTGGATAGCACCCGGGAACGGCAATCAGACGAGCCTTCTTTATTTGCTCACGGTTGACTTCCGGTAGTCCGTAGACCGCCTCATCCAGCAGCTCAGGTGCGCCGTGGGGCTGGCCGTACCATTTGGCCCACTCATCGGCATCCTGCAGACGGAAGTCCGCCGACAAATCGATGACCTTGGTCCCAGCCGCCAGCAACTCGCCGGCCAGTGCATGGGCTACACCGTGGGGCGTTGCGAAGAACACCACATCACAGGCACCCAGCGTCTTGATATCCGGCACGCTGAAAGCCAGGCCGTCATAGTGACCGCGCAGGTTCGGGTACATGTCGGCTACGGCCAGGCCCGCCTCGGATCGCGAAGTGATGACTTCCACTCGCGCCTGCGGATGCTGTGCCAACAGACGCAGCAGTTCGACACCGGTGTAACCCGTGCCGCCGACAATACCGACCTTGACCATAAACCTGCCCTCAACGAACCCACTGGAAAGCTGCCGATAATAGGGGGGGCGCGCCCCTGCGACAACCGTCAAGGTGACGTGCGGCCGCTCTACCCTCTACTATCTTCGTCACCGTGAACCTGGGAATAACTAAAAATGCTCTATCTATGGCTCAAAGCCTTTCATATCGTCAGTGTGGTCTGCTGGTTTGCCGGCCTTTTCTACCTGCCGCGCCTGTTCGTCTATCACGCTCAAAGCGAAGACAGCATCAGCCGTGAGCGCTTCTGCCTCATGGAGCGCAAGCTGTATCGCTTCATCATGGGGCCGGCAATGATCGCCGCGCTGATCTTTGGCATCTGGTTGATCAGCCTCAATCCCAGCGCCTACTTCGGCCAGGGTGGCTGGATGCACGCCAAACTGACCCTGGTGGTGATCCTGATCGGGTACCACCACATGTGCGGCGCTCAAGTGAAACGTTTTGCCCGTGGCGAAAACACCCGCAGCCATGTCTTTTATCGCTGGTTCAATGAAGTACCGGTCCTGATATTGCTGGCTATTGTAATTTTGGTCGTTGTACGGCCGTTCTAACTCTTACTAGTCGCTTCCCCTGGGGGTACTCCAATGTCACTGCCCGCTCTGCTCGAACAACGCCTGCGCCTGCCTCTGGTGGCGGCGCCAATGTTCCTGATCTCCAACCCTGAACTGGTTCTGGCCTGCTGTCGCAATGGCGTGGTAGGCAGCTTCCCCGCCCTCAACCAGCGTGAGAGCAGTGGCTTCAAGGCCTGGCTAGAGGAGATCGAAGCAGGGTTGGCCAAATTGGAGAACCCTGCCCCCTACGCGGTGAACCTGATCGTGCACAACAGCAACCCGCGTCTGCAGGCGGATTTACAGATCTGCATCGAACACCAGGTGCCGATCGTCATCACCAGCCTGGGCGCAGTCAAGGAAGTGGTAGACGCCGTACACAGCTATGGCGGGCTGGTATTCCATGACGTGACCACCCGCCGGCATGCGGAGAAAGCTGCAGAGGCCGGAGTCGACGGACTGATCGCTGTAGCGGCAGGGGCTGGCGGACATGCCGGAACCTGGAGCCCGTTCTCCCTTATTGCCGAGATTCGCCAGTTCTTCGACAAGACCCTGTTGCTGGCCGGCTGCCTGAACCGCGGTCACGAGATTCTCGCCGCACAGCTGCTTGGCGCTGACCTGGCCTATCTGGGCACCCGTTTTATCGGCACCACCGAAAGCCATGCACCGGACGCCTATAAAGAGATGCTGCTCAACTCTCACGCTGCGGATATCGTGCACACTGCCGCCGTCTCCGGGGTCCCTGCCAGCTTCATGCGCCAGAGCCTGGAAAACGCCGGTTTCGACCTGGCAGCCCTGCAAGGTAAAGGCGAAGTCAATTTCGGCTCCAAGCTCAAACCCATCAGCGACGAAGCCAAGGCCTGGAAAACCGTGTGGTCTGCCGGCCAGGGCGTCGGTGAGATCAACGACCTGCCCAGCGTCGATCAACTGATTGCCCGCCTGGACAGCGAGTATCAGGCCGCTCAGGAACGCTCGGCGCAACTCATTAAACGCTGGCCACGCTAACCAGTTCTCATTGTTTTTTGGCCAGCCGGGGGGCACTGGCCTTAAACTGTCGGCCTTTTATGTAAGCCTTCTTTTCAAGCGACAGGGATGCCCCCATGAGCGAGACCCGCTACAAGATTGTTTTCGACGGCACATTGCTGCCCGGCGTGGAAAAATCCACCGCCCAACTGAACCTGGCCGAACTGTTCAAAAGCGATGTCGCTGCCGTGGAACGCCTGTTCAGTGGCCAACAGGTGGAACTCAAGCGCGACCTGACCCAGGCCGATGCCCAGC
The DNA here is from genome assembly GCF_026016285.1 of Pseudomonas sp. B21-059. Taxonomy (NCBI): domain Bacteria; kingdom Pseudomonadati; phylum Pseudomonadota; class Gammaproteobacteria; order Pseudomonadales; family Pseudomonadaceae; genus Pseudomonas; species Pseudomonas sp. B21-059. The sequence continues at coordinate 6,107,326 of NZ_CP087201.1, forward strand.
GCTACCTGGAAGCGTTGAAGAACACCGGGATCGATGCCCGCATCGAATCCGAGCCCTCGTTGCAGCTGAACCTCGATGCAGTAACCCCCACGCCCACGGCCGCCAGCATCAGCGCTTCGCCCTATGCGCCCCCGCAAGCGGCGGTGGGAGATGCCCTCCCCCAATACGCCACACTCAATGTCTTCAGTTTCGAAGGCCGCATCGGTCGCCTGCGCTATCTGGCCTGGACCCTGGTCCTGACGGTGGCCATGCTGGCAGTGATCGGTGTGGGCGCCTTCTTCGGCATCCTGTCCGCCGCAATGTTCAACTCCACACTGCTCACTGTCCTGGGGATTACTGGTGGGGTAGTGGTCTTCATCGGCTTCATCGTCGTCAGCATCCAGATCAGCGTGCAGCGCCTGCACGACCTCGGCTGGTCGGGCTGGCTGTGGCTGCTGAACTTCGTCCCTATCGTCGGCAGCGTGTTCCCGCTGGTGCTGATGGTCAGCCCGGGCAGCAACGTGGCCAACCGCTACGGCGCGCCACCTCCGCCCAACACCACCGCCGTCAAGGTCCTGTCCTGGATGTGGGTAGTCTTGATCGCCGTCCTGATCGTGGGTGTGGTGGCCGGTGGCCTGAGTTCCCTGGAAGACAGCTACAGCGAAACCAGCTACAGCGAAACCATCGATTCCAGCAGCGCCGATGAAGATGCTGAACCAGCGGACATCGCCGCCCCTGTAGAATCCGAGCAAGAATAAACGCGCCCCAGCCTGCGACCCTTCCTGTCGCAGGCCGCTGGCCGTTGCGATGGAGAAATGCATGACCCGTTACGCTCTGATCACCGGTGCTTCCAGCGGCATAGGCCTGGCCCTTGCCGAAGCACTGGCCCGGCGTGGCCGCAACCTGATTCTCGTGGCCCGCCAGCGTGATCAGCTGGAATGCATCGCCCTGGAGCTGACCCAACGCTTCGGCGTCGAAGTATTGTTCCGGGCCTGCGATCTGGGAGAGCCTCTGCGACTGTCCGGCTTCCTGCTGGAACTGGAGGAAGGCGACCGCCAGATCGACCTGCTGGTCAATTGTGCCGGGATCGGTACCAGCGGCCCTTTCCTGGCCCAGGACTGGATGACCGAACAAGACCTGATCGAGGTCAACATCCTCGCGCTGACCCGCCTTTGCCACGCCTTGGGCAACAGCATGGCCCTGCTGGGTGGAGGACAGATACTCAACGTCGCCTCGGTAGCGGCCTTCTATCCCGGCCCCTGGATGAGTACCTACTACGCCAGCAAGGCCTATGTTCTGCACTTTTCCGAAGGGCTGCGCGAAGAGCTGAAAAAATGCGCGGTCAAGGTCTCGGTGCTGTGCCCCGGCCCCACCCGCACCGCATTCTTCCGCACCGCCCAGATGGACACCCAGAAGCTCAACGACAGCAAGTTGCTCATGAGCCCCGAAGAAGTCGCGTTGTACGCAGTCCGGGCCCTGGAAAAGAACCGTGCCATCATCATCCCCGGCCGCTTGAACCGCTGGATGGCCTTCAGCAGCCGCCTGGGCTCTCGCTGGCTGACCCGCAAGATCGTCGGTTACTTCAATCGGGCCTATTGCCCACGTTAGATGTTCGGACTGGGCGCACATTGTGAGCCTGAGTACACTCACCCCGGACCAACCCAATGGAGAAACAGCTGTGGATACTCTGTTCACCAAGATCATCAACAGAGAAATACCCGCGAAGATCATCTACGAGGACGACCAGGTTCTGGCCTTCCACGATATTGCTCCGCAAGCACCGGTGCACTTCCTGGTCATACCGAAGAAGCCCATTCGCACCCTCAACGACCTCACCGAGGACGACAAAACCCTGGCCGGACACATCCTGTTCACCGCCCAGCGCCTGGCCAAGGAACAAGGTTGCGAGGACGGCTTCCGGGTGGTGATGAACTGCAATGAGCTGGGCGGTCAGACCGTCTACCACATTCATATGCACGTGCTGGGTCAGCGTCAGATGAACTGGCCTCCGGGCTGATTGCCCGCCAACACTCGTGTAGCGCGCACCCTCGCCCACTCCCAGGCGAGGGTGCGCTGATCCAGCGCAGTTTTCACCCTGTCGATTGGAGTAAACTGGCCGCCGTGATTCTTCCCGGAGATAAGCATGACTACCCAACGTCACTACTCGCCGATTGACCGTCTGCTGCTGCAAGCTGATATGGCCATGCGTACGCTGCTGCCTTTCAGCGGCCAACCTTATCGCCCGTCACCGGCCATAGTGCAGCCGGAAGCGCAGATGAGTGACGAGGATACCCGGCACGTCGCCGGCCTGATGCGTATCAATCACACCGGGGAAGTCTGCGCCCAGGCGCTCTACCAGGGCCAGGCCCTGACCGCCAAACTGCCCCAGGTACGCCAGGCCATGGAGCATGCCGCCGAAGAGGAAATCGACCACCTGGCCTGGTGCGAACAGCGCATCCGCCAACTGGGCAGCCACCCGAGTGTTCTCAACCCGCTGTTCTATGGCCTGTCATTCGGCATCGGCGCCGCCGCCGGCCTGATCAGCGACAAAGTCAGCCTGGGGTTCGTCGCCGCCACCGAAGACCAGGTCTGCAAGCACCTGAACGAACACCTGGAACAACTACCGGCAGAAGACGAAAAGTCCCGGGCCATCCTGGAGCAGATGCGTATCGACGAAGAGCACCACGCAGAAACCGCTCTCGAAGCGGGCGGCTTCCGCTTCCCGGCACCGGTGAAGTTCGGCATGAGCCTGTTGGCCAAGGTCATGACCAAGAGCACCTATCGGATCTGATCCCGGCCAGTACCGAACACAAAAAAGGGCGCTCTTGAGGCGCCCTTTTCCTTTACCGACGAACTGCGTCCCGGCTCAACCCAACTCGACGATTTCGTAATCGTGGGTAATGGCCACGCCAGCAGCCCCGAGCATGATCGAAGCCGAGCAATACTTCTCGGCGGACAGTTCGATGGCCCGCTTGACCTGAGCCTCCTTCAGCCCACGCCCCTTGACCACGAAATGCATGTGAATCTTGGTGAAGACCTTCGGGTCCTCGGTTGCACGCTCGGCTTCAAGAAAGGCCTCACAGCTTTCAACCGCCTGACGCGACTTCTTGAGGATGCTGACCACGTCGAAATTGCTGCAACCGCCCACACCGAGCAGGAGCATCTCCATGGGGCGAACACCCAGGTTGCGTCCACCGGCTTCTGGCGGACCGTCCATCACCACAACGTGGCCACTGCCCGACTCACCGAGGAACATGGCTTCGCCAGCCCATTGGATGCGTGCCTTCATCGCCAAGACTCCACTGTAAAAAAAGGGTCGCCAGCTTAGCACAGGGTTTTGCACGGGCTGCGCTTTGCATGTTCACAGCAGATTACCGATCTTAACTAAGAAAAATCTTAAATCCGTCAAGGATGTGTCTGTTAAGCTGACGCCAAATGACTGGCGCTTAGCCAGCGTTCAACGTCCTCGTTTTACGCCCATAAAAATCACCTCATACCGTGCAGTCTTCTCGGGATACAACCATGGTTGCTATTGCCCCCACCCCCAGGATCAAAAATCTCGACAAGTTGCTGATGCACTGTCAACGCCGCCGGTATCAGGCCAAGAGCAACATCATCTGCGCCGGTGATGTGTCCGACAGCCTGTATTTCATCATCAAGGGCTCGGTGACCATCCTCATCGAGGATGACGATGGCCGGGAGATGATCATCGCCTACCTCAACGCCGGGGATTTCTTCGGTGAACTGGGGCTTTTCGAAGAGGCCGGGCACGAACAGCAGCGCAGCGCCTGGGTACGGGCCAAAGTGGAATGCGAAGTCGCCGAGATCAGCTACGCGAAGTTTCGCGAACTGTCGCAGAACGACCCGGACATTCTCTACGTCCTCAGCGGGCAGATTGCCCAGCGCCTGCGCAATACCACGCGCAAGGTCGGCGACCTGGCGTTCTTCGACGTGACCGGACGGGTTGCCCGCTGCCTGCTGGAGCTGTGCAAGCAACCGGATGCCATGACCCACCCCGACGGCATGCAGATCAAGATCACCCGTCAGGAGATCGGCCGGATAGTCGGCTGCTCCCGAGAAATGGTCGGCCGCGTCCTCAAGGACCTTGAGGAGCGCAACCTGGTTCACGTCAAAGGCAAGACCATGGTGGTGTTCGGCACCCGCTAACCCGGCAGAAAGCTCTTGAGCATCTGCCGGTACAGGCTGTCCAGCCGGGCCACGGCATTCTCTGCGGTAAACGCCTCATGCAGGGCGATATGGCTTTCAGCCCGGCAACGCTGCTCCAGGCCGCAAGCCTGATTGAAGGTATTGACCGCCCCCACCATGGAGTCGCGCTCGTTATCCAGCAGCAGGGCACCGTGCACCAGCCCCACCGGGCGCTGTCCGCCTTTGCTCTGACGCCAGCGCTGGGCCGTACCGACCATCTTGCGCCCCTCCAGATTGACGTTGAAACGGCCATCGCAAAAGGCGCCGTCCACCTCCCCCAACGACGGATGGCCTCCCAGCTCACTGAGCAGATCGCAAATCGGCTGGCACAGACGCCGATAGGCCGTTTCGATCCGCCCCTGATCCCCCTCGCTGCGCGGTGGCGCATAGACCAGCGCGATATTCACCGTAGCTGCCGATTGCGGCACCGGCTCACCGCCAGTTTCCCGCAGCAGCACCGGCCAGCCGTTGGCCGCCGACGCCTGGCAGGCCTGCTCGAACCCCGGCAGGCGACTCAAGCGCCGGGGCATCACCAGCGCCCGATCGCTGGGCTGCCAGAACAGCAGCCCAAACTCCTGCTCGCCAGCACACACCAGCGCCAGCAGATCCTGCTCGGCCTGCAGGCCAGCTTCGACAGTCAAGGCAAGGGGTTGGGTCATGACAGTGGAAATCCTTTGCAATAGATACGAAAAAGCCGGCATCGCCGGCTTATTCATTGTTTCAGGTTCAGTCCAGGGTCGAACCGCTGACCGGCACGCCGCGCTCGGGGAAGAACAAGCGTTGCAACTCGCTGCCCGGGCTCTCGGCGCGCATGAATGCCTCGCCCACCAGGAACGAATAGACATCACTGATTTCCATCAGCTCGACATCGGCACGGTTGAGAATGCCGCTCTCGGTAATCACCAGGCGATCGCGAGGAATCCGCGGCAGCAGGTCGAGAGTGGTTTCCAGGTCGACTTCGAAGGTATGCAGATTGCGGTTGTTGATCCCAACCAACGGTGTGTCGAGGGTCTTCAGCGCCCGCTCCAACTCGTCGCCGTCGTGCACTTCCACCAGCACATCCAGACCGACGCCCTTGGCCACCGCCGCCAACTCGGCCATCCGCTGGTCGTCCAGCGCAGCGACAATCAGCAGCACACAGTCGGCACCGAGGGCACGGGCTTCGACGATCTGGTAGGGATCGATCATGAAATCCTTGCGGATCACCGGCAGTTTGCAGGCCGCGCGGGCCTGCTGCAGGTAGGCATCGGCCCCCTGGAAGTAATCGACGTCAGTCAACACCGACAGGCAAGTGGCACCGCCCTTCTCGTAGCTCTTGGCGATCTCTGCCGGCACGAAATTCTCGCGGATCACGCCTTTGCTCGGCGAAGCTTTCTTGATCTCGGCAATCACCGCCGGCTGCTTGAGCTTGACCTGCTCCTGCAGCGCCCTGGCGAAACCCCGCGGCGCATCGGCTGCCCGCGCCAGGCTCTCCAGCTCGGCCAGACTGACGCGAGCGCTGCGCTCGGCAACTTCCTCAACCTTGCGGGCGAGGATTTTTTCCAGAACTGTCGGCACACTCATCCTTCATTCTCCTGCTTGAACACCGCGGTAAAGGCGCCCAGCTCCTCGAGCTTTTCCCGGGCCAAGCCGGTGTGCAAGGCATCGTGCGCCAGGGCCACGCCCTCTCTCAAGCTGCTGGCATGATCCGCGGCATACAGCGCCGCACCGGCATTGAGCACAATCATCTCGGCGGCCTTCTGGCCGTGCTCGGTCTTGCGTCGTCCCAGGGCATCGCGGATCAGCTCAAGGGACGCCGCCGGGCTCTCCACCACCAAGCCAAACAGACTCTGGCTCTTCATGCCCAAGTCCTCGGGCTGTACCCAGTACTCGGTGATCTGGTCATTCTTCAGCTCGGCAACATAGGTCGGCGCCGCCAGGCTGAACTCGTCCAGGCCATCCTGGGAATGCACCACCAGCACATGTTTGCTGCCCAGACGCTGCAAAACCTCGGCCAATGGCCGGCACAAGGCCTGAGTAAATACCCCCACCACCTGATGTTTCACGCCGGCCGGATTCGTAAGCGGGCCAAGCATGTTGAACAGGGTGCGCAGGCCGAGGTCACGGCGCGGGCCGGCGGCATATTTCATAGCGCCGTGATGAGACTGGGCAAACATGAAGCCGATGCCGACGTTGTCGATGCAGCGCGCGACCTGGACTGGCGTCAGGTTCAGGTAGATCCCGGCCGCCTCCAACAGATCGGCGCTGCCGCTCTTGCCGGATACCGCACGGTTACCATGCTTGGCGACGGTGCAGCCGGCAGCGGCAACAACAAAGGAAGACGCTGTAGAAACGTTGAAAATGTTCGCACCGTCACCGCCGGTGCCGACCACATCCACCACACCGTCGAGGGTTTTCAGTTCGACCGTGTCAGCCAGTTCACGCATCACCGATACCGCGCCGACGATCTCGTCGATGCTTTCGCTTTTCATGCGCATGGCCATCATGAAGGCGCCAATCTGCGCATCGGTGCATTGGCCGGTCATGATCTCGCGCATGACATCGCGCATCTCATCGGTGCTCAGGTCCAGATGGCCGACAATACGGCTCAGGGCAGTCTTGATATCCATGAAAAGTCCTTAGCGCGTGCCGCCGCTCTGTTTGAGGAAGTTGGCGAACAGCTCGTGGCCCTGCTCGGTGAGGATAGACTCGGGGTGAAATTGCACCCCTTCGATATTCAGCGTCTTGTGGCGCAGCCCCATGATTTCGTCGACGGAGCCGTCTTCCAACTGGGTCCAAGCCGTGACTTCAAGGCACTCGGGCAGGCTCTCATGCTTGACCACCAGCGAGTGGTAACGGGTCACGGTCAGCGGCATGTTCAAGCCGTTGAACACCCCCAGGTCACGGTGAAACACCGGGCTGGTCTTGCCGTGCATCACTTGCCGGGCTCGCACCACTTGGCCGCCAAATGCCTGGCCGATGGACTGGTGGCCCAGGCACACGCCCAGAATCGGCAGCTTGCCGGCGAAATGCTTGATCGCCTCGATGGAGACACCGGCCTCGGTCGGCGTGCAAGGGCCAGGCGAGACCACGATACGCTCGGGCTTGAGGGCTTCGATTTCAGCCACGGTCAGCTCGTCATTGCGTACCACTTTCACTTCGGCACCCAACTCGCCCAGATACTGGACGACGTTGTAGGTGAAGGAGTCGTAGTTATCGATCATCAGCAACATTATGGAAACTCCTCAAACCTTGGATGCGGGGGTTTGTTCTGCCAGCGCCACGGCACGGAACATTGCGCGACGCTTGTTCAGCGTCTCTTCCCACTCCAGGGTCGGCACTGAGTCGGCGACAATCCCGCCACCGGCCTGTACATGCAGCTCACCGTTCTTGATCACCGCCGTGCGAATGGCAATGGCGGTATCCATGTTGCCGTTCCAGGCGAAGTAACCCACGGCGCCGCCGTAGACCCCACGCTTGACCGGCTCCAGCTCGTCGATGATTTCCATGGCGCGAATCTTCGGCGCCCCGGACAACGTCCCCGCCGGCAGGATCGCCCGCAGAGCGTCCATCGCCGTCAGCCCGGCTTTCAGTTGACCGGTGACGTTGGAGACGATGTGCATCACATTGGAATAACGCTCGATCACCATCTTCTCGGTGAGCTTCACCGAGCCAATTTCGGATACGCGACCGGTGTCGTTGCGCCCCAGATCGATCAGCATCAGGTGCTCGGCGATTTCCTTGGCATCCGACAGCAGGTCCTGTTCCAGGGCCAGATCGGCTTCCTCGGTAGCGCCCCGCGGACGGGTGCCGGCAATCGGCCGCACGGTAATCAGGTTGTCCTCGACCCGCACCAGCACTTCCGGCGAACTGCCCACTACATGAAAGTCGCCGAAGTTGAAGAAGTACATATAGGGAGTCGGGTTGAAGCAGCGCAGCGCCCGGTACAGATCGATGGGCGCAGCATTGAAGTCAATCGACATGCGCTGGGACGGCACCACCTGCATGCAGTCACCGGCCAGGATGTACTCCTTGATGGTGTCCACGGCTCGCTCATAGTCCGCCTGGGTGAAGCTGGAGCGGAATACCGGATCGGCCGCCTGCTGCTTGCTGAAATCCAGCCCGGGACGCGGCGTGATCGGCTGGCGCAGTTGCGCAAGCAACTCCTGCAAGCGCGCTTGCCCGGCCTCGAAGGCGTTGTCCTGGCTGGGGTCGGCCAGCACGATGGCGTGCATCTTGCCCGCCAGGTTGTCGAACACAACCACCGCATCGGAGACCATCAGCAGGATATCCGGCACACCGATCGGGTCAGGATTCGGGCACTGGCCCAGGCGCGGCTCGACATAACGCACGCAGTCATAACCGAAATACCCCACCAGCCCACCGTTGAAGCGCGGCAGGCCGGCGATGGTCGGCACGTTGTAACGGGCTTTGAATTCCTCGACGAAAGCCAGCGGATCAGCCACTTCATGGCTCTCGATCTCGACACCGTCATGGCTCACGCTGACCTGGTGCCCATGCACGCGCAATACGGTGCGGCACGGCAAGCCGATGATCGAATAGCGCCCCCACTTCTCACCGCCCTGCACCGACTCCAGCAAGTAGGAGTTGGGCTGATCGGCCAGTTTCAGGTAGATCGACAGCGGCGTGTCGAAGTCGGCAAGGGTTTCGCAGGCCAGCGGGATACGGTTGTAACCGGCTGCGGCCAAACGCAGGAATTCTTCGCGAATCATGGGGTGCCTCGTGGCTTGAGGGTCTAACAGTCAGGTATGCAAACGTGCCGGCAGGGCCGGCCAGACAAAAATCAGGCGCGCCAACGCCAACGGGCCAAGGCCTTGATGACTTTCATCCAGAGTTTGCGAGTGACCACCACGATGGAATTTCCAGAAGGGGATGGAACAGCGTCGGGCAACGTTATCTCAGCGGCTGGTTCTAAGCAACCGGGGATCAGCGCCCGCAAGTTGTCGATCACCAGCGCCGGCGACTCCTCGGCAATCGGCCGGCCGTGGTTATAGCCGTAGCTCAGCGCCACGCACTTGACCCCCGCCGCCTTGGCCGCCAGCACATCGCTGCGCGAGTCGCCGACGAACAGCGACTGCGACGCCGGTACGCTGGCCATCTTCATCACGAAGAACAGTGCCGCCGGGTCAGGTTTCTTTTGCGGCAGGGTGTCGCCGCCGATGATCCAGCGGAAATACCGGCCGATCTTCATCTGATCCAGCAATGGCGCGACGAAACGCTCGGGCTTGTTGGTGATCAGGGCCATTTCCACGCCCTGCTTGTGCAGCCACTTGAGGGTTTCGCGCACACCGGGATAGACCACAGTCAGCTCGTGGCTGTCCTCGTACGCGGTGTTGAACAACTCAAGAGCGTGCTCCGCCTCGACATCGTCGACGCCCTGGGCATCCAGGCTGTTGGCCAGGGCCCGGCGCACCAGCGTCGGCGCACCGTTGCCGACCCACTCGCGCACCGCCTCGATACCCGCGGGCTTGCGCCCCAGCTTGAGCAGCATTTGATCCACGGCGGCCGCGAGGTCCGGCACCGAATCGACCAGGGTGCCATCCAGGTCGAACATCACCAGTCGCGGCAAACGCCCCGAGAACAGCTGCTCAAATGCGCTCATGGCCGAGCCAGCGCCAGTTCGGCGCGCATTTTCTCAATGACTTCCTGATAGTTCGGCGCGTTGAAGATGGCCGAACCAGCAACAAAGGTGTCGGCGCCTGCGGCGGCGATTTCACGGATGTTGCCGACGTTCACCCCACCGTCGATCTCCAGGCGGATATCGCGACCGGAAGCGTCGATCAAGGCCCGTGCCTCACGCAGCTTGTCGAGGGTCCCAGGAATGAACTTCTGCCCGCCAAAGCCCGGGTTGACGCTCATCAGCAGGACCATGTCGACCTTGTCCATCACATACTTGAGCACGTCCAGCGGGGTCGCCGGGTTGAACACCAGGCCGGCCTTGCAGCCGCCCTCGCGGATCATTTGCAGGGAACGGTCCACATGCAGCGTGGCTTCGGGGTGAAAGGTGATGTAGGTCGCGCCTGCCTCGATGAAGTCACCGATGATGCGATCCACCGGGGTCACCATCAGGTGCGCATCGATCGACGCGGTGATCCCATACTTGCGCAGTGCAGAACAGACCATCGGGCCGATGGTCAGGTTCGGCACATAGTGGTTGTCCATGACATCGAAGTGGACGATGTCGGCACCTGCGGCCAGGACATTGTCCACTTCCTCACCCAGACGGGCGAAGTCGGCAGAGAGAATCGACGGAGCAATAGCGAAGGGCTGCATGACGCACCTTTTTTGAGCAGAATCACGATGGCGCGCATTGTATACCTCATGCTTTGGAGCGCACACCGTAACCGCGTTCTTCAGTAAGCCGCGCGATAGATCTTCTCGATATCGGCAGGACTCAGTTTGCGCGGATTGTTGCGCATCAGGCGCTCGATACCCGCGGCCTCCAACGCCATGGCGGGGATGGCCTCCTCCGGCACGCCAAAGCTGCGCAAGCCGCTGGGGATTTCCACCGCAGCGCACAACGCAGTCATTGCCTCCACGGCCCGATCAGCGGCCTCGCTGGCACTCAAATGCGCCGTCTGGACCCCCATGGCTTCGGCGATATCCTGCATACGCTCAACGCAGGCCATCTTGTTCCAGGTCATGACATAGGGCAGCAGCAAGGCATTACCGACGCCATGGGACACATGAAAACGTCCACCCAGCGGATAGGCCAGGGCATGCACCGCCCCGACCCCGGCATTACCGAAGGCCATGCCGGCCATCAGGCTGGCGGTGGCCATGTCCTCCCTGGCTTGCAGGTTGGCCGGATTGGCATAAGCCTTGGGCAACGCCTTGACGATCAGTTTGATCGCACCAATGGCCAGGGAGTCGGTGATGGATGAGGCGTTGAGGGACAGGTAGGACTCGACAGCGTGAACCAGGGCATCGACACCACTGGCGGCCGTGACGCTGCGGGGACAGGTCAAGGTCATCTGTGGACTGACCAGGGCCACGTCCGGCAGCAGGTAATCACTGACAATGCCTTTCTTCAACAGCGCGACCTTGTCCGACAGGATGGCCACGTTGGTCACTTCCGAGCCAGTGCCGGCCGTAGTGGGAATGGCGATCAACGGTGGTCCCTTGCGCGGCACCTGATCAACGCCGAACAGATCCTCCAGGGCGCCATGGTAGCCCGCATAAGCCGCGACACTCTTGGCGATATCGATGGCGCTGCCGCCCCCAAGGCCGATCAGGCCGTCATGCCCGCCCTCGCGGTAGACCTGCATGCAGTCTTCGACAATGGCGATCTCCGGGTCGGGCTGCACCCGGTCGAAAATCTCATAACTGCGCTCACCCAGGTGTGCCAGCGCCAGTTCCACCGTGCCCGACTTGAGCAACGCGACATCGGTGACAATCAGCGGGTTATCCACATCCAGTCGGGTCAGCTCGGCGGCCAGCTGTTCGATGGCGGTGCTGCCGGTGAGCAGTTTATGGGCGATCTTGAAAGAGGAAATACTCATGTGCGCAGCCTCTTATATAAAGGTAGGAGCCGGCACAAGCGTAGTCGCGGATTGTCGATTGTCGCCTATTCAGCAGACGAATTCCCTTCTCTCCCTGACCGGTGCCGCGCCTGGCAACACCCGTCAGGAAGGCGAAGGACCTCACACCTGAGCGGTGCGCAACTTCTCACTGCGCCCACGCAGCCATTCCAGAGTCAGCAGCAGGATCACCGAGAAGGCGATCAGCAGCGTGGCGGCGGCGGCGATGGTCGGGCTGAGGTTTTCGCGGATACCGCTGAACATCTGCCGTGGCAACGTCGCTTGCTCGGGGCCGGCCAGGAATAGGGTCACCACCACTTCGTCGAACGAGGTGGCGAAGGCGAACAGCGCACCACTGATGACCCCAGGCGCGATCAGGGGCAAGGTCACCCGGCGAAAGGTGGTCAATGGCGAGGCGCCGAGGCTGGCTGCAGCCCGCACCAGGTTGTGGTTGAAGCCTTGCAGGGTCGCCGACACGGTGATGATCACGAAGGGCACCCCCAGCACCGCATGCACGACGATCAGCGAGAAGAAACTGTTGCCCATGCCCAGCGGGGCAAAGAACAGATAGCTGGCAACGCCGATGATCACCACCGGCACCACCATCGGCGAAATCACCAGGGCCATCACCAGCGCCTTGCCGGGGAAGTCGCCACGGGTCAGGCCGATCGCCGCCAGGGTGCCGAAGACCATCGCCAGCAAGGTGGCGGCCGGGGCGACAATGATGCTGTTCTTCAGGGCTCGCATCCATTCGGCGGAAGCGAAGAAGTCCTGGTACCAGTGCAGCGAGAAGCCCTGCAGCGGATACACCAGAAAGCTCCCGGAGTTGAACGACAGCGGGATGATCACCAGCACCGGCAATACCAGGAACAACAGGATCAAGCCGCAGAGAATCCGCAAGCTGTAGAACCAGACCCGTTCAACGGGCGACATGTAGGGGCTCAGCATTTCGATTCTCTCCTTAGCTCAGGCGTAGGCGACTGGCGCCCACCAGCCAGCTGTAAATCAGATAGAGCACGATGGTCGCCAGCAACAACAGGCCGCCCAGGGCCGTAGCCATGCCCCAGTTGATACTGGTGTTGGTGTAGAAGGCGACGAAGTAGCTGACCATCTGGTCGTTCGGGCTGCCCAGCAGCGCCGGAGTGATGTAGTAGCCGATGGCCAGGATGAACACCAGCAGACAGCCGGCGCCGACCCCGGCGTAGGTCTGCGGCAAATACACCCGCCAGAAGCTGGCGAATGGATGGCAGCCCAGGGAAATCGCTGCACGCATGTAAGTGGGCGAGATGCCCTTCATCACGCTGTAGATCGGCAGGATCATGAACGGCAGCAGGATATGCACCATGGAGATGTAGACCCCGGTGCGGTTGAACACCAACTCCAGCGGCTTATCGATCACCCCCATGGCCAGCAGCGCACTGTTGATCAAGCCGCCGGACTGCAGCAGCACGATCCACGCCGCTACCCGCACCAGGATCGACGTCCAGAACGGCAGCAGCACCAGGATCATCAGCAGATTGCTTTTGCGCGCCGGCAGGTTGGCCAGCAGGTAAGCCAGGGGATAGGCCAGCGCCAGGCAGATCGCGGTGATCACCAGGCCCATCCAGAAGGTCCGGGCAAAGATGTCCAGATAGATGGACTGATCCGGGGTGGCCGGGGCCAGTTCTCCCAGGTCATCGATGCGATGGTCCACCGCCGCCAGCAGATAATAGGGCGTCAGGCTGCTGGTGTTGCGCCGGATCGCCTGCCAGTAGGCCGGGTCACCCCAGCGCTCGTCCAGACTCTCCATGGATTCTTTATAGGATTCGGGCTCGGCCTTGAACGGCAAGGCACGAGCGGTCTTGGTCAACAGGCTGCGATAGCCGGCCAACTCCATGTTCAGGCGCTTGGACAGATCGCCCAAGGTTTGATTCTTGCGGGCTTCGAACAGGTCTTCGCTCAAGGCCTTGTAGGCCGCTTCGGCGGGCAGGCCACGACCATCCCAGGCACTCACGGCCGCGACAGTGCGCGGCATGCCCCCGACCACTTCCGGGTTGCCGACGCTCTTGTACAGCAGCGCCACAATCGGTACCAGGAACACCAGCAGCAGAAACAGCACCAGAGGCGCGATCAAGGCCTGTGCCTTCCAGCGGTTGACCCGCTCGGCACGGGCCAGCCGCTGCTTCAAGGTCGGGCCGGTGACCGCGTTCAAGGGAACGGTGATGGTCATGACAAACTCCGCGAATCGAACTTTCGAATACAAACCACCGGGGTAGGAGCGGGCTTGCCCGCGAACAAGGCGCATCAGGCGACACCGGTGGTGGTGCCGATCACGCCTTCGCGAGCAAGCTCGCTCCTACAACAGCGGGGTGGTTACTTGGCTGCCCAGGCGTTGAAGCGCTGCTCCAGTTGCTCACCGTTGTCAGCCCAGAAGCTGACGTCGATCTGCACCTGGTTGGCGATGTTTTCCGGGGTAGTGGGCATGTCCTTGAGAATGTCCTTGGCCAGCAGCGGCACGGCCTGGATGTTGGCTGGGCCGTAAGCAATGTTTTCCGAATAGGTTTTCTGCTGCTGCGGCTGTACCGAGTAGGCGATGAACTTCTTCGCGGCTTCAGCGCGATCCTTGTCCAGGCCTTTGGGAATGGCCCAGGCATCGAAGTCGTAGATGCCGCCGTTCCACACCACTTTCAGGTTGCTTTCCTTCTGCACCGCGGCGATCCGGCCGTTGTAGGCCGAACTCATGACCACGTCGCCGGAAGCCAGGTACTGCGGCGGCTGGGCGCCGGCTTCCCACCACTGAATGTAGGGCTTGAGCTCATCGAGTTTCTTGAAGGCGCGATCCTGGCCGTCCTTGCCAGCCAGGACTTTATAGACATCCTTGGGCGCGACGCCGTCGGCCATCAGGGCAAACTCCAGGGTGTATTTGGCGCCCTTGCGCAGACCGCGCTTGCCCGGGAACTGCTTGGTGTCCCAGAAATCGGCCCAGCTGCCTGGTGGTGCTTTGAGTTTGTCAGCGTTGTAGGCCAGCACCGTGGACCAGACGAAGAAGCCCACGCCGCAAGGCTGGATGGCACCCTTGACGTAGTCTTCGCTCTTGCCGAACAGGGCCGGGTCCAGTTGCTCGAACATATCCTCGTCGCAACCGCGGGACAATTCAGGGGACTCGACCTCTACCAGGTCCCAGGACACGCTCTTGGTGTCGACCATGGCCTTGATCTTGGCCATCTCGCCGTTGTACTCGCCAGCGACGATCTTGCCATGGCCTGCGGCTTCCCAAGGCGCGTAGAAGGCTTTGACCTGAGCCGCCTTGTTCGCTCCACCAAAGGACACTACGGTCAGGTCGGGACCCGCCGCCATGGCGTGTGCCGCACCCAGCATGCCCAGTGCCACAGCGATAGCGCTGAGGGGGGCGGTGAATTTCAGGGATCTCAACATTTATTGTGTTCTCCACGTGCAGGTTGGTGTTGCAGGGGGGCGATCAATTCGCCTCTAGAAGCGGGTCAAGCGCGCGAACGTGCTCGACTTGCCAGCCAAGCGGCACCACGTCGCCCACCGCCAGCGCAGGATCGAGCTCGGCAATCGGTTGTTTCACGAAGAAGTCGCTCTTGCCGCAGACTTCCAGGCGCACCCGGACGTGGTCGCCCAGATAGATGAATTCCGCCACCCTCCCGGAGAAGCGGTTGACGCAGCGTTCGCTGGAGCCGTTAAGACTCACGCGCTCCGGACGGATGGAAAGGGTCACCGGGCCGCCGACCTGGCCGACGTTCACCGCCAGCGCCTCGACTTTTTCGCCACGCCCCAGCTCCACCACGCAACGCTCGCCGGTATGGCTGTGGAGCCGACCGTTGAGACGGTTGTTCTCGCCAATGAAGTTGGCGACGAAGGTGTTCTTGGGCTCTTCGTAAAGGGTGCGCGGCGGGGCAATCTGCTGGATTTCGCCCTGATGGAACACCGCCACCCGATCGGACATGGTCAGGGCCTCGCCCTGGTCGTGAGTCACGTAGACCACGGTCACACCCAGGCGCTGGTGCAGATGCTTGATTTCCATCTGCATGTGTTCACGCAGTTGCTTGTCCAGAGCCCCGAGGGGTTCGTCCATCAGCACCAACTGCGGCTCGAACACCAGGGCACGGGCCAGGGCCACACGCTGCTGCTGGCCACCGGACAATTGCGCCGGATAACGCTGGGCGAAGGCATCGAGCTGAACCATGCTCAGCACCCGTTTAACCCGTTCACTGATGTCGGTCTTGCTGAGGCCGCGCACCGACAGCGGAAAGCCCAGGTTCTCGGCCACGGTCATGTGCGGAAACAGGGCGTAGTTCTGGAACACCATGCCGATGTCGCGCTTGTGCGGCGGTACATTGTTGATGGAGCGCCCGGCCAGCTGGATCTCACCGGCGGTTGGGGTCTCGAAACCGGCCAGCATCATCAGGCTGGTGGTCTTGCCGGACCCGGACGGCCCCAGCAGGGTGAGGAACTCGCCTTTGCGAATATCCAGGTTGAGGTCTTTGACGATCAGGTTTTCACCGTCGTAGCTTTTCTGCACACCACGAAAGCTGACCAGAACATCGTTGGCCCCAGCGCTTGAATCAACCTCGCTCATACCCACACCTTTTGTTTTAGACGGCTGTGGAACAAGCCTAGTGGAGGCCACAGGCCGCGCAAATCGGGGCGCAGGAGAGATTCGCCTCAGCCGCCTGGAAGGTTGCGTGTAGGGATTGCCCTACAAGGATGGCGGGATTGGATAAGGGCAGAGACCAGCGGCAAGCTACAAGCAGCAAGAAACGGCAGAAGGCCGAAAGCGGGGATGTCGCAAATGGATAAGTGCCCTCCCCGGGAGGTGGAGAGAGCACTGCAGATGACGTCAGAGCAGCTTGTGCTCCATGGCGTATTTCACCAGTTCCGCCAGGGAGGTGATATTGAGCTTCTGCATCAGCCGCGCCTTGTGGGTGCTGATGGTCTTGCTGCTCAGGGCCAGTTGCTGAGCAATGTCATTGACGTTGGCACCCTGGGCCAGGCGTTCGAAGACCGAGAACTCGCGCTCGGAAAGCAGCGAATGCAAGGGCCGGGCATCGGTCAGGCCGACCTCGAAGACCATACGGTCCGCCAGGTCCGGGTCGATGTAACGCCCACCGGACGCCACCTTGCGGATGGCCGTCAGCAACAGCGACGGATCGCTGTCCTTGGTGGCGTAGCCGGCAGCGCCGATCTTCAGCGCACGCGCCGCCATCTGCGCCTCGTCATGCATCGACAGCACCAGGATCGCCGGGGGATTGTTCAGGGCCCGAATCCGTGGAATGGCTTCCAGGCCGTTTACCCCGGGCATGGAGATATCCAGCAGCACCACTTCACAGGGCACCTGGCGCAGGGTTTCCAACAGCTGTTCACCGTTGCTCGCCTCGCCCACCACCAGCAGGTCCTTGGCCAGGCCGATCAGCTGCTTGATGCCTTCGCGGACAATGGTGTGGTCTTCGGCTACCAGTACACGGATCACGCGCGTCTCCTCGTTATTGTTCTCGGTCCAGGGGCACCCGGACACTCAGGAGGGTGCCCTCTCCCTGTTCACTGTGCAGCGACAAGCTGCCGCCCATGATCAGCACCCGCTCGCGCATGCCCACCAGGCCAAAGGACGTCGGGCGTGCCGAGGCGGTGTCGAAACCAAGGCCGTCATCGCTGATGGTCATGCACAACTCGCCCTCTTCCAGGGCCAGGGTCAGTTCCACAGTATGCGCCTGGGCATGGCGCATGACATTGGTCAGGGCCTCCTGGAGGATACGAAACAGGCCGACGGCCTTGGCGTCACTCAGGCGCGGCAGGTTATCCGGCACTTGAACCAGGCAAGGAATCTGTGTGCGTGCTTCGAACCGCCGGGCCTGCCATTCGATGGCCGACGCGATGCCCGCATCGAGGATCGGCGGCCGCAGGGCCGTGGCCACGTCGCGCACCAGTTGGAACAGTTGGGCAATCAGGCGCTTCATGCTGTTGAGTCGTTCGTGCAGCCCCGGGTCGAGTTGGGCATAGGCCAGTTCGCACATGGAGGTTTCCAGCTTGAGCACGGTGAGCATCTGTCCCAGCTCGTCATGGACTTCCCGGGCAATGCGGGCCTTTTCTTCTTCGCGCACGCTTTCCAGGTGTGCCGACAATTCCCGCAATTGCTCACGGGAGCTGGCCAGCTCCAGCTCGATGCGCTTGCTTTCGCTGATGTCCCAGACAATGCCGTCCCAGACAAAAGCGCCGTCATCCAGGCGGCGGGTGATGGCCTTGATCTCGGCCCAGCGCTGCTGGCCCTGGCGGGTCAGGATGCGACCTTGCCAGGACCAGTCGCTATCGGTGTCCAGGGCCTGATCCTGGGTCTGGTGATAACTGGCCTTGTCGTCCGGGTGCACCAGGCTGCGCAGGCCGGTGTCCCGGTGGGCCAGCGTCGCCGGCGAGTAGCCCACCAGGGTTTCGCTGCCTTCACTGATATAGGCGAAATCGATCTGCCCGGTGACCGGCGCTCGCTCCAGGCGGAACACCAGGCCCGGGACGTTGGCGGCGATACCCTGCAGGCGCGCCTCGCTTTCCCGCAGCGCCGCCAGCGCACGACGGCGCTCGGTGACGTCATTGAGGTAGACCACCAGGTATTCACTGTCGCGAAAACGCAGGAAGCTCAAGGACACGTCCGCCGGCAGGATGCTGCCGTCAGCACGCACGCACTGGGTCTCGAAACTCTGCGCGCCCTCCTCACTGGCCCGGGCACGCTTCCACAGGTTGAGCCAGCGATCCATGTGCAGGTTGGGTTCGAAATCGATCAGCGGGCGGTCGATCACTCCGCCCGCCGGATAACCGAGCATCTCTTCAGCGGCCCGATTGGCATAACGCACATGACTGTCCCAGTTGACCCAGAGAATGCCCACAGTGCTTTGATCAATGGAGAACTGGGTCAGGCGCAGGGCTTCTTCGCTGGCGGCGCGCAGGGCGATATCCTCACGTGCCGCCAGCAACCTCTGCTCCAGACTGCGTTGCTGACGACGCTGCCAGAAGACAGTCGCCAAGCTGGCCAGCAACAGGATCATCAACAGTAGGCTGAGGTTCTGCCAGACGCCGGGGGATTCTCCCAGGCGCGGGTACTTGGGCTGCAGCCAACGACTGTGCAATTGCTCCAGCTCCTTGGCCGGGATCGCGTGCAAGCCGGCCTCTACGATACTGGCCAGCTCCGGCCAGTCGCGACGGGTCGCTACCCGTAACAGCTGCGGCAGGCCGATATCCCCCACCACCGCCAACCCGGAAAACTCTGCCTCCGCTGACAGGCGACTGAGCTGGGCTTCATCCACAACCGCATAACGGGCTTGCTGGCTCAGCAGCAGTTGCAGGGCCTGGCGCTCCAGGGGAACCCCTTGCAGATTCAGGTTGGGGTAGGTCAGGCGCAGGTAGTCGGCCACCGCGCTGGGCATGCGCACCGCGACTCGGGCCTGGCTGTCCAGCTTCTCCAGTTCCACGGCCCCCGCGCCCTTGCGCTCACCCACCACCAGCTGTGGCACACGCATATAAGGGTCGCTGAACAGCCACAGCCTCAGGCCCGCGGGCGTCTGGGTCAGGCCGGGGGCCATGTCCACTTCGCCGTCGCGCAGGGCTCTTTCCAGCTGTGCCTGATCGGGAAAGTTGCGCCAGCTGAGTTCAATCTTCAGCGCCTGGGCCAAGGTCTGCATCAGTTCGACGTTAGCCCCGGACAGGCGCTGCAGACGCCGGTCGTATTGGGCGAACGGTGCCTGCAGTACCAGCCCCACCCGCAACTCCGGGTGTTGTTCAAGCCATTGACGCTGCTCGTGGCTCAAGGGTGCTGTGGGCACATGGGGCGTCGGTGCCGCCCCGCCTATCAAGGGAAGGCACAGACAGCCGATAAGCAGAAGGCAGCGAAAACGCATCATCTGAAGTCTCACACCCTGACAAATACTGACCAACCCATTAGGCTGCCGGAATTACTTCTGGCCTGGAATATCCGATGCCCCTTGTCCACCGCTCGGCACTGCCTGCATTGTGCCTGTCGCTGATCCTGCCTTGGACCTTTTCTGTGGAAGCCGCCGACCCGGCCCCGGAAACCAAGAGCCCCGAGGAACAACCGGCGCAACGCCAAACCCTGCCTGAACGCAGCCAGGAAGAGGCCAGCGCCCTGGAGCGTCAGTTGCCTGCCCAGGAGCAACAGCAGTTGCAAGCCGGTGGCGACACCTTCCTGGCCCTGTGGAAACCGGCCAACACCAGCGAACCCAAGGGCGTGGTGATTATCCTCCCGGGAGCCGGCGAAAGCGCCGACTGGCCCCAAGCCGTGGCCCCACTGCGCAATAAACTGCCGGACACTGACTGGGGCAGCCTGAGCCTGACCCTGCCGGACATGCTCAGCGAAGCGGCACAACCGCGGATCGTCGAGGCCGCGCCGCCGCCAGCGGATACCAGCAACACCGCCAAGGACGCCAGCGCCGAGGCCAAGCCCATCGAACAAGCCGCCGGTGGCGAAGCCGACGTGGCGGACCGCGCCGTCGCAGAAAGCACCGAAGAACAGGTCAAGGCCGATGCCGAGCGCATCTTCACCCGGATCGATGCAGCCCTGGCCTTCGCCGAACAGCAGAATGCCCGCAGCATCGTGCTCCTGGGCCACGGCACTGGCGCCTACTGGGCCGCACGCTACCTGAGCGAAAAACAGCCCTCCCAGGTACAGAAGCTGGTGATGGTAGCTGCCCAGACACCCGCCAATGGCAAGCCACAACTGGCAGAGTTGACACCGACCCTGAAGCTGGCAACCGCAGACTTCTACTATGTCGACAAAAGCGCTGCGCAGAAAGCGGCACTGGAACGACTGCAAGCCAGCAAGCGCCTGAAGCATTCAAACTTCAGCCAGATCGCCCTCAAAGCCCTGCCCGGCAATCATGCCGCCCAGCAAGAGCAGCTGTTCCGCCGGGTACGTGGCTGGTTGAACCCGCAGAACACCGACAGTTGAAGAGCTCGAGCCGCCACTGCCTGACTGGCAATGGCGGCCCGGCCACGCCTCAGCGGAAATCCCGGCGCTCGCGTATCAGGGCATAGGCGCTGTGCAATTCTCGGGTCGTTTCCGTCGCCTCCCGCACCTGGGCTGCACTGGCGCCGCTACCGGCGATCTTGTCCGGGTGATGACGACTAAGCAGGCGGCGATAGGCGCGCTTGATCTGCGCCGGTTCAGCAGTAGCGGCAACCCCCAACAAGCGCAACGCCTCCTGATAGGTCAGGGCTCCCTCGGCCAACGACCTGCGCGCCGGGCCATACTCCTGCGCCAGCGCCTGGATCTGTTCCGTGGTCCAGCCCAGCCATTTGCCCCAGAGCTGGATCAGTTCACGCTCCGCCGGCCCCACCCGGCCATCGGCCCAAACCATCCGCCAGCAGGCACGCAACACACCCTCCGCGGCATGGGGCTGGGCACTCAGGCGCCGCAGATAACCGCGCAGACGGTCATTGCCCGACTTGCCTCGATTGAAGGCTGCAATGGCACGGCGCTGGGCTGAATCGTTCATGTCCAGCGAACGCATCTCCTGACGCGCCTGCTGGATATGTCCATCCACCACCCGGCCATCACTTTTCGCCAAGCGCCCCAGCAACACGAACAGCAATTCATCGTTGCGCAACGCCGGGCGACCGCCCAGGCGCTCACGCACATGCGCCCAGCTGTGCAGTTGCAGGCGCCGGTCCAGAGCCTGCCCCAACAACGCACCAAGCATGGCCCCCGGAATGCTGGCAATTGCAAAACCCGCTCCGGCTCCGATCAGAGTCCCTGGCCACCACATATCAGCGCCTCGCTTGCAGCAGGGCTTCGACCTGCGCCAGACGCTCGACCGTTCCCACGTCGATCCATTGCCCCTGCATATGCTCGCCGCTGACCTGTCCCCGGGCCATGGCCTCGCGCAACAGCGGTGCCAGTTTGCAGGGGCCCGGGACACAGTGCTGGAACAAATTCGGATGCAGAACCGAAATCCCACTAAAGGTCAGGGCTGCAGCTCCGGGCCGGGCATCGTGCAGCATCCCGTCCTGCAGGCAGAAATCGCCACCACTGGGATGGTGCGCCGGGTTATCCACCATCACCAAGTGAGCCAGTCCAGCCAGGGGCCGACGCAAGGAGGCGAAGTCGTAGTCGGTCCAGATATCGCCATTGACCACCAGAAACGGCTCATCCCCCAACAAGGGCAAGGCTTTGAAAATACCGCCGGCGGTTTCCAGAGGCTCGCTTTCCGCCGAGTACTGAATGTTCAGGCCCCAGCGTTGACCGTCGCCAAGGGCTTCCTCAATCTGCTGACCAAGCCAGGCATGGTTGATGACGATGTCGCAAAAGCCCGCCTTGGCCAGCGCCAGCAGGTGGTATTCGATCAGGGGCCTGCCGGCTACAGGCAACAGCGGCTTGGGGGTGGCCAGGGTCAGGGGGCGCATGCGCTCGCCCTTGCCGGCGGCCAGAATCATTGCCTTCATGCATCGGCTCCCGCTGGCTGGCGCAGGCTGAGCAGCAGTTGCGAAAGCTCGGCCAATTCGGGACGACGGGCCAGCACTGCTTCTATATAGGCAAAGAACCGTGGCACGTCGGCCAGGTAACGAGGCTTGCCGTCGCGGTGGCATATCCGCGAGAAGATACCGATCACCTTGAGGTGACGCTGTACACCCATCAGGTCACTGGCCCGGAGGAACTCCTCGAAGTCTTCCTGGACCGGGATCCCCAGCGCTCGGGCCTGGTGCCAATAGCCCTCCAGCCAGCCACGCACCCGGGGCTGCGGCCAACTGAGGAAGGCATCCTTGAACAGGCAGGTCACGTCGTAGGTCACTGGGCCGTAGACCGCATCCTGAAAGTCCAGCACCCCAGGATTCGGCTCGCTGAGCATCAGGTTGCGTGGCATATAGTCGCGATGCACCAGCACCTTGGGCTGCGCCAGGGCGCTGTCGATCAGCAGGTCACTGACCCGCTGCCACTGTTCGCGCTGCTGCGCGCTGAGCGTGACACCCAGTTCACGTCCGACGTACCACTCAGGAAACAGCTCCAGTTCACGGCGCAGGAGAGCGACATCGTAGCTGGGCAGTGGCGCATCCATCGGTAGCTGTTGAAACGCCAGCAAGGCCTGCAGTGCATCGTCGAAAAGTGCATCGGCATTACTTTCGTCGATCACGTCGAGGTAGGTCTTGTTGCCCAGGTCGTTGAGCAATAAAAAGCCCCGAACCAAGTCTTGGGCATAAATTTTCGGCACATTGATGCCGGAAGTCGCCAGCAACTGGGCGATATCCACGAAGGGTTTGCAGTTTTCCTGGGGGGGCGGAGCATCCATGACCACAAAGCTGCGGCCTGCACCCTGCCAACGGAAATAACGGCGGAAACTCGCGTCGCTGCTGGCCGCGGTCAATGTCGCCGGGGGTACTTCACCCCAGCCTTGTGCTGCATAAACAATCGCCAACTGCTCATCGAGCCAAACTTTCAGGTGTTGCAAGCGTACATCTTGGTCAGGCATTACAAGGGTCTCCGACGGCGCTAGCCGTCAAGCGGGTCATGCTTTATTATCCAGCATCTTTTTCAGACCATCGAGAGGCGTGCGGCCCACACCGCGGGCAGATGGCACGCAGGAAGCCCGGACTAATAAGATGGCATTGAAATCCCCCGCGTTTCGTAAAAAATTTCCGTTGCTGGTTACCGGCGGTTTGCTGGCCCTGCAACCTCTAGCCACTTCCTTCGTGGTCGCCGCGGAACAGTATGACTGCTCAGTCTCTGCTTCGGGTGGCTGGGCCTGTGCGCCGAAAGCCAGTGCAGCCCCACTGCCTCCACGGCCGATTCACGATGCCAGCTCGGTCAGTTACAACGGCGCCACCGCAACCGACAGTGGTACCGCAGAACAAGCGACCGGCGACAAGCCAGTGCTGGTCACCGAGGCCAAAGGCCGGGGTCTGAAGTCCCGCAGCGCGGACTACAGCCACCTCGACTGGGTACCGCGCGAGAAGCTCACCGCCGCTCAATTGGCCGAAACCGGTCCTTACTGCTCTGGTTCCTATATCGAACCAATTCGTCCTGGCATGAATGACAAGACGAATAAAAGTGACGCCCCCACCTTTATCGGTGCCAAGGCCTCGCGTTATCAGCAGGAAGAACAGGTGGCGACCCTGGCCGGTGACGTGGTCATGCGCCAGGGCAGCATGCAAGTCGAAGCCGACGAGGCCAACCTGTATCAGGCCGAGAACCGTGGCGAGCTCAGCGGCAACGTACGCATCCGCGACAACGGCACGCTGATGGTCGGCGACCACGCCGACGTACAACTCGACACTGGCGAAGCCAAGGTCGACAACGCCGAATACGTGATGCACAAGTCGCGGGTTCGCGGCAGTGCGCTGTATGCCAAGCGTGCGGAAAACGCCATCATCCGCCTCAAGGATGGTACGTACACCACGTGCGAACCGAACAGCAACGCCTGGCAGCTCAAGGGCAACAACATCACCTTGAACCCGGCCACCGGCTTCGGTACCGCGACCAACGTGACCTTGCGGGTCAAAGACATTCCGGTGCTCTACACCCCGTATATCTATTTCCCGATCGACGACCGTCGTCAGTCCGGCTTCCTGCCGCCGAGCATCGGCACAGGCGGCGATACCGGCTTCATGCTGGTCACGCCCTACTACTTCAACCTGGCACCGAACTACGATGCCACGTTGTACCCGCGCTACATGTCCAAGCGCGGCCTGTTGATGGAAGGCGAGTTCCGCTACCTGACCAAGAGCAGCGAAGGTCAGTTCGGCGCCGCCTACCTCAACGACGACGACACCGATCGCAAGAAGCAGACCGACTACGAAAAAACCCGCTACATGCTCAACTGGCAGCACAAGGGCGGGCTTGATTCGCGGGTGATGACCGAGGTCGACTACACCAAGATCAGCGATCCGTATTACTTCCAGGACCTGGAAACCGATCAGATCGGCGTGAAAACTAACGATTACGTCAACCAGCAAGGCGTAGTGACCTACCGCGGCGATGACTACACCGCACGCCTCAACGTACAAGCGTTTGAGCTGGCAAGCGTCTCCAACATCACTCCGTACAACAAGCTGCCGCAGATCACCTTCAACGGTGCCCTGCCGTACCATCCGCAAGGTCTGGATTTCACCTATGAAACCGAGCTGGTTCGGTTTGAGCGCGATCTACTGAAGGGCAACTACACAGATAAAGATGGCGGACCGATTGACCCTATCACCGGACTGGTAGGCAATCCGCGCCTGGACACCAACGTAGCGGGCCTGGCCCGCGCCAATGGTGATCGCTTGAACCTCAAGCCCGGTGTCAGCCTGCCGTTGAACTGGAGCTATGGCTATCTGACTCCATCCCTGAAGTATATGTACACCCAGTACAATCTTGATCTGGATGGCCAAGGCAAAGACGACTTGGTCACCAACAGGAATAGAGCTGCTGCCTTGGGTGAGTCGTACAAGAGCTCACAAAACCGTGGCGTACCAATCGCCAGCGTCGACGGCGGCCTGTACTTCGACCGTGACACTCAATGGTTCGGCAAGAACTACCGCCAGACCCTGGAGCCGCGTGCGTTCTACCTCTATGTACCCGAGGAAGACCAGAAGGACATCCCGGTATTCGATACCGGCGAATCCACCTTCAACTACTCGTCGCTGTTTCGTGAAAACCGCTTCTCTGGTTCAGACCGTGTCGGCGACGAGAACAAGCTGTCTCTGGGCGTGACCAGCCGCTGGATCGAAGACAACGGCTTCCAGCGTCAGCGCGTCAGCGTTGGCCAGGCCCTGTACTTCAAGGATCGCACCGTCCAGTTGCCGGGTATCGACTACCGCACTCGCGACGATGCAACGTCCAACGTCTCGCCTTACGCCCTTGAATACGAATACCGTTTCAACCGCGACTGGCGCGCCAACGCAGAGTACAACTGGGACCCGGATAGCCACACCGCACGCTCCGGCAGTGCGATGTTCCACTACCAGCCTGAAGACAACCCGAACAAGGTGGTCAACGCCGGCTATCGCTATCGCAACGACCAGATCCGCTACGACCAGAACAGCGGTACCTGGAAAATGGGCGGCGACTACGGCACTCCAGGCACGCCTGGCTACGTGAAGGACTACTACAAGATCCAGCAGCATGACTTCTCGGTGATCTGGCCGATCGTGCCGCAATGGAACGCCATCAGCCGCTGGCAGTACGACTACAACCGTAACCGCACGCTCGAGGCCTTCGGTGGTTTCGAATACGACAACTGCTGCTGGAAACTGCGCCTGATCAGCCGTTACTGGGTCAAGTATGACGAGTTCAGTCAGAACGCTCCGGAGAACGAGAAAGGCGACCGCGGCATCTTCCTCCAAATTGTTCTGAAGGGTCTCGGTGGCGTCATGGGCACCAAAGTAGAGAGCTTCCTCGACAAAGGCATCCAAGGTTATCGTGAACGTGAAGACCAAGCTTTCTGATTGTCTGCGCCCGCTGATGTTGGGCGCGCTGTTCCTGAGCACTGCGGCCAGCGCCGCAGTGCAGTCCATCGACAAGGTTGTGGCCATCGTCGACAACGACGTGGTCATGCAGAGCCAGTTGGACCAGCGGGTTAACGAAGTTCAGCAAACCATCGCCAAGCGTGGCGGTGGTGTGCCGCCTACCAGTGTCCTGGAACAGCAGGTTCTGGAGCGTCTGATCGTTGAAAACCTGCAACTGCAGATTGGCGAACGTTCCGGCATCCGCATCACCGATGAAGAACTGAACCAGGCCATCGGCACCATTGCCCAGCGCAACAGCATGAGCATCGAGCAGTTCCGTGCCGCTCTGGCCCGCGACGGCCTGTCTTATGAAGACGCTCGTGACCAGGTGCGCCGTGAAATGATCATCAGCCGCGTGCGTCAGCGCCGGGTGGCCGAGCGTATTCAGGTGTCGGAACAGGAAGTGAAGAACTTCCTGGCCTCGGACCTGGGCAAGATGCAGCTCTCCGAAGAACTGCACCTGGCCAATATCCTGATCCCGACCCCGGAAAGCGCCAACTCCGAAGCGATTCAGAGTGCCGCCCGCCAGGCCATGGACGTGTACCAGCAACTCAAGCAAGGTGCGGACTTCGCGCAATTGGCGATTGCCCGCTCCGGCAGCGACAACGCCCTGGAAGGCGGCGACATGGGCTGGCGTAAAGCTGCTCAATTGCCTCCTCCGTTCGACCGTGAACTGAGTGCAATGGCCGTGGGCGATATCACCCAACCAGCGCGCACCCCAGGCGGCTTTATCATTCTCAAGCTGCTGGACAAGCGCGGTGGCGGCAATCAGGTACGTGATGAAGTGCATGTGCGCCACATCCTGATCAAGCCAAGCGAGATTCGCAGCGAAGAAGAGACCAAGCGCCTGGCGCAAAAACTCTACGACCGCATCGAAGCCGGCGAAGACTTTGCCGAACTGGCGAAAAGCTACTCGGAAGACCCGGGTTCGGCGCTCAACGGCGGCGACCTCAACTGGATCGACCCGAACGCCCTGGTGCCTGAGTTCCGCGAAGTGATGGCCAAGACCCCACAAGGTCAACTGTCCAAGCCGTTCAAGAGCCCTTATGGCTGGCACGTACTGGAAGTCCTTGGCCGTCGCGCCACCGACAGCACCAGCCAGGCCCGCGAGCAACAAGCCATGACCGTCCTGCGTAACCGCAAGTACGACGAAGAGCTGCAGACCTGGTTGCGGCAGATCCGTGATGAGGCCTACGTCGAGATCAAACTGCCTGGCGCTGAACAGGCGGCCCAGTGAAACCCAGACGTTTCGCTCTGACACCCGGCGAACCGGCGGGTATAGGTCCTGACCTGTGCCTGCTGCTCGCCTCGCAACCCCAGCCACACCCCCTGATTCTCATCACCAGTCGCGACCTGCTCCTTGAGCGGGCCGCGCAGTTGGGTGTGGCAGTCAATCTGCTGCCGGTGACCCTGGAACAACTGCCGACTGAACCCGCCCCCGCAGACAGCCTGTATGTCTGGGACACGCCCCTGGCCAAGCCGGTGGTCAGCGGCCAGCTGGACCAGGCCAATGCAGCCTTCGTCCTGGAAACCCTGACCCGCGCCGGCCAGGGCTGCCTGGATGGGCACTTCGCCGGCATGATCACTGCTCCTGTGCACAAGGGCGTGATCAACGATTCCGGGATCGTCTTTTCCGGGCATACCGAATTTCTTGCGGACCTGACCCACACCGAACAGGTGGTGATGATGCTGGCCACCCGCGGCCTGCGCGTGGCACTGGTGACCACCCACCTGCCCTTGCGGGAGATTGCCGATGCCATCACCGCAGAACGCCTGGAGCGAGTCACTCGAATCCTGCATGCCGACCTGCAACACAAGTTCGGTATTGCCCAACCACGGATCCTGGTTTGCGGACTCAACCCTCATGCCGGTGAAGGCGGGCATCTGGGCCGCGAAGAAATCGACATCATCGAACCTACCCTAGAGCGTCTGCGCACCGAAGGCATGGACCTGCGCGGCCCACTGCCTGCCGACACTCTGTTTACCCCCAAATATCTGGAGCACTGCGACGCAGTGCTGGCGATGTACCACGACCAAGGCTTGCCCGTGCTGAAATACAAAGGCTTCGGCGCGGCCGTCAATGTGACGCTCGGCCTGCCGATCATCCGCACCTCCGTCGACCACGGCACCGCCCTGGATCTGGCAGGCAGCGGCAAGATCGACACCGGCAGCCTGCAGGTCGCCCTGGAAACCGCCTACCAGATGGCCGAGAACCGTTTATGAGCGAGCAATACCAACACCGGGCGCGCAAGCGCTTCGGCCAGAACTTCCTGCATGACGCCGGCGTTATCGACCGTATCCTGCGGGCCATCCACGCCAAACCCGAAGACCGCATGCTGGAAATCGGCCCGGGCCAAGGCGCCCTGACCGAAGGCCTGCTGAGCAGCGGAGCCCAGTTGGACGTGGTGGAGCTGGACAAGGATCTGATCCCGATCCTCAACCAGCAGTTCGCCGGCAAGAGCAACTTCAACCTGCACCAGGGCGATGCCCTGAAGTTCGACTTCAATACGCTGGGCGCCGCACCAAGCAGCCTGCGGGTGGTCGGCAACCTGCCCTACAACATCTCCACCCCGCTGATCTTCCACCTGCTGCAGAACGCCGGGCTGATCCGCGACATGCACTTCATGCTGCAAAAGGAAGTGGTCGAGCGCTTGGCCGCCGGCCCTGGTGGAGGTGACTGGGGTCGCCTGTCGATCATGGTTCAGTATCACTGCCGAGTGGAACATCTGTTCAACGTAGGCCCCGGCGCATTCAATCCTCCACCGAAGGTTGATTCGGCCATCGTGCGCCTGGTACCTCACGCGGTGCTGCCACATCCAGCCAAGGATCATCGCCTGCTGGAGCGCATCGTCCGCGAAGCCTTCAACCAGCGCCGCAAGACACTGCGCAATACCCTCAAGGCCCTCCTCAGCAGCGCCGAGATCGAAGCCGCCGGTGTCGATGGCAGCCTGCGCCCCGAGCAGCTGGATCTGGCCGCCTTTGTACGCCTAGCCGATCAATTGGCCGACCAGCCCAAGCCTGCCAACGACTGAGAAACGCCCTTGCCCGAGATCGGGTAGGACGCCGGACAGGATGTCTGGTTTACTACCCGATACTTGACCTAGACTGACCTCCATCAGCTTTGTCCCGCGCCCCGCTTTGCTTTAAAGGCCTTTTGCATGTCCGATCCTCGTTATCAGGTCGACGTCAGCGTCGTCACCCGCTTTCTGGCAGACCAATCGCAACCCGAGCAGAACCGTTTCGCTTTCGCCTACACCATTACCGTTCAGAACAACGGATCACTCCCGGCCAAGCTGCTGTCCCGGCACTGGGTGATCACCGACGGTGATGGCCATGTAGAAGAGGTTCGTGGCGCTGGCGTGGTTGGCCAGCAGCCATTGATTGCCGCTGGCAAGAGCCACACCTATAGCAGCGGCACGGTGATGACCACCCGGGTCGGTAACATGCAGGGCAGTTACCAGATGCTGGCCGAGGACGGCAAACAGTTCGACGCCATCATTGCCCCCTTCCGCCTGGCAGTCCCCGGGGCCCTGCACTGATGGCAACCTACGCTGTCGGCGATCTGCAAGGCTGCCTGGAACCGCTGCAGTGCCTGCTTGAACAAGTCGCGTTCGACCCTGCCCGGGACCGCCTGTGGCTGGTGGGAGACTTGGTCAATCGCGGCCCACAGTCACTGGAAACCCTGCGCTACCTTTATTCCATCCGCGATTCGCTGGTTTGCGTGCTGGGCAATCACGACCTGCACCTGCTGGCAGCCTGGCGCAATATCGAACGGCTGAAAAAGTCCGACACGCTGCGGGAAATCCTTGAAGCCCCTGATTGCGAAGAACTGTTGCAGTGGTTGCGCCAGCAAAAGCTGATGCATTACGACGAAGCCCGCAACGTGGCCCTGGTCCATGCCGGCATCGCCCCCCAGTGGTCCCTGAAGAAGGCGCTCAAGTGCGCCGCCGAAGTCGAGGAAGCGCTACGTGACGACAACCTCTTCGAGCCCTTCCTGGACGGCATGTACGGCAACGACCCAGCCAAATGGGACAGCGACCTCAAGGGCGTGACCCGCCTGCGCGTCATCACCAACTACTTCACCCGCATGCGTTTCTGCACCAGCGAGGGCAAGCTCGACCTCAAGAGCAAGGAAGGACTGGACACCGCACTACCGGGCTACGCGCCCTGGTTCAGTCACAAGGAGCGCAAGACCCGGGACCTGAAGATCATCTTCGGCCACTGGGCGGCCCTGGAAGGCCATTGCAACGAACCCGGCATCTTCGCCCTGGACAGCGGCTGCGTCTGGGGCGGGGCCATGACCTTGCTGAATGTCGATACCGGCGTGCGCCTGACCTGCGATTGCGACGCCCAGGGGCACACTGCGCCCCTTTCCCCAGAACCCTTGCCCATCCCGGCAAAGCGCTAGTCGGCGCTGACTATCTAGCTCCAGGAGCCCGCCATGAGCGAATTCAAACGCATCCCTCCAGAACAGGCCCAGGCACTGCGCGAACAAGGTGCAGTGGTCGTGGATATCCGCGATCCGCAAACCTATGCACTGAGCCATATCAGCGGCGCGCAACACTTGGATAATCACTCCATTTCCGACTTCATTCGCGGTGCCGACCTCGACGCCCCATTGGTGGTGGTCTGCTATCACGGCAACTCCAGCCAGAGCGCTGCCGCGTATCTGGTGAGCCAGGGCTTTTCCGACGTTTACAGCCTCGATGGCGGCTTCGAACTTTGGCGCAGCACCTACCCGACGGAAATCGCTCGGGGCACCGCCGAATAATTTTTTTCAGTAGCTCTAGCCCGCGTACTACGCGGGCTTGCGCGCCACCGGACGAACGGTAGTGCGCAACTAATTCCCCATCTCGCCTTGACCTCCCGGATTCCGAACTATCCTTAGCCTCAGGCCATCCAAATCAGGGGAGAGCCGGTACACCGGCGAGCGGGTCATCGGTACTAGCTTTCAAGGTCGATAGCTTTGAAAGTGTTCTGGGGGGTAAACAGCAACTGGGCTTTCAGTTGCATGCCAGCACTTGACTGACTGATCCGACGCCGGCTCCACGTATCGAGCGAGGTGACGTCATGAGTATTTTTAGCCACTTCCAACAACGCTTCGAATCCACACGCCAGGAAGAGTTTTCGCTGCAGGAATACCTGGAACTGTGCAAAAAGGACCGAAGCGCCTATGCATCCGCTGCCGAGCGCTTGCTATTGGCCATCGGCGAGCCCGAGCTGCTGGACACCTCGACCAACTCGAGGCTGTCGCGAATCTTCTCCAACAAGGTAATCCGGCGCTATCCGGCCTTTGAAGACTTCCATGGCATGGAAGAATGCATCGACCAGATCGTCTCCTATTTCCGCCACGCCGCTCAGGGCCTGGAAGAGAAGAAACAGATCCTCTATCTCCTGGGTCCGGTGGGCGGTGGTAAATCGTCCCTGGCCGAGAAGCTCAAGCAACTGATCGAAAAAGTGCCCTTCTACGCCATCAAGGGCTCCCCGGTCTTCGAATCGCCGCTGGGCCTGTTCAATGCCACGGAAGACGGCGCCATTCTCGAAGAAGACTTCGGCATCCCGCGGCGCTACCTCAACACCATCATGTCGCCATGGGCCACCAAGCGCCTGGCGGAGTTCGGCGGTGACATCAGCCAGTTCCGGGTGGTGAAACTGTACCCGTCGATTCTCAACCAGATCGCCGTGGCCAAGACCGAGCCCGGGGACGAGAACAACCAGGACATCTCGGCCCTGGTGGGCAAGGTGGATATCCGCAAACTGGAAGAATTCCCGCAGAACGACGCCGACGCCTACAGCTACTCCGGGGCACTGTGCCGGGCCAACCAGGGCCTGATGGAGTTCGTCGAAATGTTCAAGGCACCGATCAAGGTGCTGCACCCATTGCTCACCGCCACCCAGGAAGGCAACTACAACAGCACCGAAGGGCTGGGGGCGATCCCCTTCACCGGCATCCTGCTGGCCCACTCCAACGAATCGGAGTGGCACACCTTCCGCAACAACAAGAACAACGAAGCCTTCATTGACCGTATCTACATCGTCAAGGTGCCTTACTGCCTGCGTGTCAGCGATGAGGTGAAGATCTACGACAAGCTGCTGTTCAACAGCTCGCTGGCCAAGGCCCATTGCGCCCCCGACACCCTGAAGATGCTGGCACAGTTCACTGTGCTGTCGCGCCTCAAGGAGCCGGAAAACTCCAATATCTACTCGAAGATGCGCGTCTATGACGGCGAGAACCTGAAAGACACCGATCCCAAGGCCAAGTCGATCCAGGAGTACCGCGACAGTGCCGGCGTCGATGAGGGCATGAATGGCCTATCGACCCGCTTTGCCTTCAAGATCCTGTCAAAAGTCTTCAACTTCGATCCCCATGAAGTGGCGGCCAACCCGGTGCACCTGCTGTATGTGCTGGAGCAGCAGATCGAGCAGGAGCAGTTCCAGGCAGAAACCCGCGAGCGCTACCTGCGCTTCCTCAAGGAGTACCTGGCACCACGCTACATCGAGTTCATCGGTAAGGAGATCCAGACTGCCTACCTCGAGTCCTACAGCGAGTACGGCCAGAATATCTTCGACCGTTACGTGCTCTACGCGGACTTCTGGATTCAGGATCAGGAATACCGCGACCCGGAAACCGGTGAAATCCTCAATCGCGTTGCCCTCAACGAAGAGCTGGAGAAGATCGAAAAGCCTGCGGGCATCAGCAACCCGAAAGACTTCCGCAATGAAATCGTCAACTTCGTCCTGCGGGCACGAGCCAACAACAATGGCAAGAACCCCACCTGGCTCAGCTACGAGAAGCTGCGGGTGGTCATCGAGAAGAAAATGTTCTCCAACACCGAGGATCTGCTGCCGGTCATCAGCTTCAACGCCAAGGCCAGCAAGGAGGATCAGCAGAAACACAACGACTTCGTCACACGAATGGTCGAGCGCGGCTACACCGACAAACAGGTACGGCTGCTGTCCGAATGGTATCTGCGGGTCAGAAAATCGCAGTAAAGCAGCTGCAAGCTTCTAGCCACAAGCTGCAAGCGCGGTGCCGTAGAGCCCTCACAGGCTCTGCTGCAGCGTGACTTACGGCTTGAGGCTTATGTCTTGAAGCTCCCCGGAGGGGCCCATGAGCTATGTGATCGACCGACGTCTCAATGGCAAGAACAAGAGCACGGTGAACCGCCAGCGGTTTCTGCGGCGCTACCGTGACCACATCAAAAAGGCCGTCGAAGAGGCCGTCAGCCGCCGCTCCATCACCGATATGGAGCATGGCGAACAAATCAGTATTCCCGGACGGGACATCGACGAACCGGTGCTGCACCACGGCCGTGGCGGCAAACAGACCGTGGTCCATCCCGGCAACAAGGAATTCACGGCTGGGGAGCATATCGCCAGGCCTCAAGGTGGTGGTGGAGGTGGTGCTGGCCGCGGCAAGGCGGGCAATTCCGGCGAGGGCATGGATGAGTTCGTCTTCCAGATTACCCAGGAAGAATTCCTCGAGTTCATGTTCGAGGATTTGGAGCTGCCCAACCTGGTCAAACGCAACCTGACCGGGACCGACACCTTCAAGACCGTGCGTGCCGGGATCAGCAACGAAGGCAACCCATCGCGGATCAACATCATCCGCACCTTGCGCTCGGCCCATGCCCGACGCATTGCCTTGTCAGGCAGCAGCCGGGCCAAGCTGCGGGAGGCCAAGGAGGATCTTGAGCGACTGAAGCGGGAAGAACCGGACAACTTCGGCGATATCCAGGAACTGGAAGCTGAAATCGAACGCCTGAGTGCGCGGATTCACCGCGTGCCCTTTCTCGACACCTTCGACCTCAAATACAACCTGCTGGTGAAACAGCCCAACCCCAGCTCCAAGGCGGTGATGTTCTGCCTGATGGACGTATCCGGCTCCATGACCCAGGCGACCAAGGACATCGCCAAACGCTTCTTCATCCTTTTGTACCTGTTCCTCAAGCGCAACTACGACAAGATCGACGTGGTCTTCATCCGCCACCACACCAGCGCCCGGGAAGTGGATGAGGAAGAGTTCTTCTATTCCAGGGAAACCGGCGGGACCATCGTCTCCAGCGCGCTGAAGCTGATGCAGGAAATCATGGCCGAGCGCTACCCGAGCAACGAATGGAACATCTACGCCGCACAAGCCTCCGACGGCGACAACTGGAACGATGACTCGCCCATCTGCCGCGATATCCTGATCAACCAGATCATGCCTTTCGTGCAGTACTACACCTACGTGGAGATCACTCCACGTGAGCACCAGGCCCTGTGGTTCGAGTACGAACGTATCGCCGAAGCCTTCTCCGACACGTTCGCCCAGCAACAATTGGTTTCGGCCGGCGATATCTATCCGGTCTTCCGTGAACTCTTCCAGCGCAGGTTAGTGACATGACCGCCAGAGAGCAGAAGCGCCAACCCATCTCAACGGGCTCGGAATGGACCTTCGAGCTGATCCAGGCCTACGACCGCGAAATCAGCCGTATTGCGGCTCGCTATGCTCTGGATACCTATCCCAACCAGATCGAGGTGATCACCGCCGAGCAGATGATGGATGCCTATGCCTCGGTGGGCATGCCTTTGGGTTATCACCATTGGTCCTACGGCAAGCACTTTCTCAGTACCGAAAAGTCCTACAGCCGTGGTCAGATGGGACTGGCCTACGAGATTGTGATCAATTCAGACCCTTGCATCGCCTATCTGATGGAGGAGAACACCATCTGCATGCAGGCACTGGTGGTGGCCCACGCCTGCTACGGCCACAACAGCTTCTTCAAGGGCAACTACCTGTTCCGCACCTGGACCGATGCCAGCTCGATCATCGATTATCTGGTGTTCGCCAAGCAGTACATCATGCAATGCGAGGAACGCCATGGCATCGATGCCGTGGAGGATCTGCTGGATTCCTGCCATGCCCTGATGAACTACGGCGTCGATCGCTACAAGCGGCCTTACCCGATCTCCGCCGAGGAAGAACGGCGTCGGCAGAAGGACCGGGAAGAGCACCTGCAGAAACAGATCAACGACCTGTGGCGCACGATTCCCAAAGGCGCGGACAAATACAGCGACAAGGACAACGCGCGATTCCCCGCCGAGCCTCAGGAAAACATCCTGTATTTCATCGAAAAACATGCGCCATTGCTGGAGCCCTGGCAGCGAGAAATTGTCCGCATCGTGCGCAAGATCGCCCAGTACTTCTACCCGCAGCGCCAGACCCAGGTGATGAACGAAGGCTGGGCCACCTTCTGGCATTACACCCTGATGAATGACCTGTATGACGAAGGCCTGGTCACCGACGGCTTCATGATGGAATTCCTCGCCTCCCACACCAGCGTGGTTTATCAGCCGGGATTCGACAGCCCTTATTACAACGGCATCAACCCCTACGCTCTGGGTTTTGCCATGTACCGGGACATCCGCCGCATGTGCGAAGACCCCACCGAAGAAGATCGCCGCTGGTTCCCAGAACTGGCCGGTACCGACTGGCTGTCGAGCATCAAGTTCGCCATGAGCAGCTTCAAGGATGAGAGCTTCATCCTGCAGTATCTGTCGCCCAAGGTGATCCGCGACCTCAAGCTGTTCAGCATCATGGATGACGACCAGAAGGATGACCTGCTGGTACCAGCAATCCATGATGAAAGCGGCTATCGAATCATTCGGGAAACCCTGGCCGCGCAATACAACCTGGGCAACCGTGAACCCAACGTGCAGATCTGGAGCATCGACCGTCGTGGCGACCGCTCGCTGACCCTGCGCCATCAGCAACACGATCGCAAACCCTTGGGGGATTCCACCGAGGAGGTGCTCAAGCACCTGCACCGCCTCTGGGGCTTCGATATTCACCTGGAAACCCTGCAGGGCGATCAGGTGATAAAAACCCTTCACGTACCGCCGAGAAGCGATCACAACGAAAACGACTACGGACGACTGGACCTGGCAGTCATCCACCTCTGAGGCCAAGAACGAGCCTCCGTTAGCGCGGCACAAGGGTTATCCTGTCGCGCTAACGGAGGTTTTTTTATGCGGATTTATAAAGTCGGCGGTGCTGTACGCGATCGCTTGCTGGGCAGACCAGTCACCGACGTCGACTGGGTCGTGGTGGGCGCCAGTGCGCAAGACATGATCGCCAAGGGCTTTCGCCCGGTGGGCGCCGATTTTCCAGTGTTTTTGCACCCCAAGAGCGGCGAGGAATATGCCCTCGCTCGAACCGAGCGCAAGAGTGGACGGGGTTACGGCGGTTTCACTTTCCATGCCAGTCCGGAAGTCACCCTGGAGGAGGACCTGATTCGCCGCGACCTGACGATCAACGCCATGGCCGAAGATGATCAGGGTCTTGTGACTGATCCTTACAACGGTCAAAAGGATCTGGAAAACCGGCTGTTGCGCCATGTTTCACCGGCATTCGCCGAAGATCCCCTGCGAGTTCTGCGAGTGGCACGCTTTGCCGCGCGCTACGCCGACCTGGGCTTCAGCGTGGCCCCTGAGACACTTGAATTGATGCGCCAACTCAGCGAGTCAGGCGAGCTTCAAGCCCTGACGGCGGAACGCAGTTGGAAGGAGATGTCTCGCGCCCTGATGGAGGATCAGCCTCAGGTCTTTATCCAGGTATTGCGTGACTGCGGCGCCCTGGCCGTACTGATACCTGAGGTCGACGCACTATTCGGCGTTCCCCAGCCACCGACCCATCATCCGGAAATAGACACCGGCCTGCATACCCTCAGCGTGTTGCAGCAAGCGGCGCTGCACCAGCAGCCCCTCTCGGTACGTTGGGCTTGCCTGCTCCACGACCTGGGCAAAGGCGTGACACCCGAGGAGGAGTGGCCACGCCACATTGGTCACGAGCACAAGGGACTTGAACTGATCAAGGCCGTCAATGAGCGCTTCAAGGCCCCACGGGAATGCCAGGAGCTGGCGCTGTTGGTGGGGCAGTATCACACCCACGCCCACAAGGCCCAGGAACTGAAGGCTTCGACACTGCTTGAGCTGCTGCAAAGCTTCGACGTCTTCCGCCGTCCGCAGCGCTTTGAAGAGTTCATTGCTGCTTGCGAAATGGACGCCCGTGGTCGCCTGGGACTGGAGTCGCGACCTTACCCCCAAGCAGATTACCTGCACGGCGCCGCCAACGCGGCGCGCTCAGTGGCGGTTCAACCTTTACTGGAGCAGGGCTTCAAAGGCCCGGAACTGGGTGAGGCGCTGAGGCTGGAGCGACTGAAGGCAATCAAGACCTACAAGGAACAGCACGCATCCTGAGAAACTGCTGACAAGGCTCCAGCCTTGTCAGCACAAGGAGAGCCCGAGGAGTTACAGGCCCGGAGGCGTCAGTTGCCTGCCCTGCCATTCGAACGCCACAGGCGCTAGAACCTGATCGATCTGCGCCTCATCCCAAAGCATCCCCAGGCTCTTGCCGGCCAATGGGTGTAGCCGCTCCGGCGCCATCAGCGACAACGGCCAAAGCACAAAGGCATTCTTCAGGATTTCCGCACGGGGCAGGATCAGGCCATCGAAATTGCCAGTCAGGTCGCCGTACAGCAGCACATCGATATCCAGTGGCAAACCTTTGCGGTCCGGGGCATAACGACCGTTGTCCGCCTCGATGAACTTCAAACGCCGGTCCAGTTCAGTCAACGGCAAGTCGGTGTAACCCGACACCACCAGATTGAAGAACGGACCGCTCTTGATTCCCACCGGCTGGCTTTCAAACACTGCCGAGCAACGCATATCCACCAGGAAACCGGCCAAGGCATCGAGCCCGGCCCGCAGATGAGCTTCACGCTCGATATTGCTACCAAGCCCCAGAAACACCTGAGTCAGAGACATCCGCGCTCGATCTCCACACCCACGCCAGTGGCGGCCGGAACAGCGCCTGGCTTGGTCAGCTTCAAATGCAGCCAAGGAATGTGAAACTCGCTCATCAACACTTCGGCAAGACGCTCGGCAAAGGTTTCCACCAACTGGTACTGGGCCTGCTCGGCAAACGCCTGGATCCGCGCGGAAACACTGGCATAATCCAACGCCAGCGTCAGATCGTCCCCAGCAGCAGCCGGGCGATTATCCCAAGCAAAGCTCAGATCAAGACGCAGACACTGTCGGATGCCACGCTCCCAGTCGTAGGCTCCAATCACGGTGTCCACTTCCAGTCCTTCGATAAACACTCTGTCCAAGCACTCTTCTCCGCAGCACGACAAGGGCGCAATGCGCCGTTAGAATCAGGGCATCCTCGCCCGGAATAGTTAGCATGTTTTGGTTACTGGCGATTCTCGCCTACCTGCTTGGCTCTCTGTCCTTCGCCATTTTGCTCAGCCGCCTCACGGGCAACCCCGACCCGCGAATGAGTGGTTCGGGCAATGCCGGTGCCACCAACATGCTGCGCCTGGCCGGCAAAAAACTCGCTGTCCTAACCCTGCTGGGGGATCTGTGCAAAGGCCTGGTGCCTGTGCTGATCGCCCACCTTGCGGGGCTTTCGTTGCAGCAACAGGCGTGGATCGGACTCTACGCCGTAATCGGCCACCTGTTCCCACTGTACTTCCGCTTTCGCGGCGGCAAAGGCGTCGCCACTGCTGCCGGCATGTTGCTGGGGCTCTATCCCCCGGCGGCGCTCCTGGCCATCGCCGCCTGGGCGCTGACCTTCTACCTGACCCGCACCAGCTCACTGGCCGCCTTGATCGCCACACCCCTGACCCTGCCGCTACTGGCCTGGCAGGAACCTGAGGCACTACTACCGATGAGCGTACTCACGCTACTGATCGTTTGGCGCCATCGCGGCAATCTACGCGACCTGTTTGCCGGGCGCGAACGGCATTTTTGAATCCGACAGATGAAAAGACTTCAGCTTGCGCGCCTCTCTCAGAGTGCTGACAGCTGCTCCATCGGCCAGCGTGCCTGCACACTGATCGCCAGGCTTTCCTGCTGTCCGGCCTGCAAACGCTGACAGCCGGCATAGGCGATCATCGCGCCGTTGTCGGTGCAGAACTCGGGACGAGCGTAGAACACATTGCCGTTCATCTCGGCGAGCATGTTTTCCAGGGAGGCTCGCAGGGCCTTGTTGGCACTCACACCCCCGGCAATGACCACACGCTTGAGGCCTGTCTGCTTCAAGGCGCGCTTGCACTTGATGGTCAAAGTTTCCACCACCGCTTGCTGGAAGGCGAGAGAGATGTCGCAACGGGTTTGCTCACCGTCGTCTCCAGCACTGACGCACTGCTGCCAGGTGTTCAGGGCGAAGGTCTTCAAGCCGCTGAAGCTGAAGTCTAGGCCCGGACGATCGGTCATTGGCCGCGGGAAGACAAAACGCCCTGGGACGCCCTGTGTTGCCAGGCGGGCGATCTCGGGGCCGCCTGGATAATTCAGGCCAATCATTTTCGCGGTCTTGTCGAACGCTTCGCCTGCCGCATCGTCCAGGGTCTCGCCCAACAGCTGGTATTGGCCGATGCCATCAACCCGGACCAACTGGGTGTGGCCGCCCGATACCAACAAAGCGACGAACGGAAATTCCGGCGGATGCTCCTCGAGCATCGGCGCCAGCAGGTGACCTTCCATGTGATGCACGCCCAGGGCCGGAATCCCCCAGGCAAAGGCCAGCGCCTGGGCGCAGGAGGCACCTACCAACAAGGCGCCCACCAGACCGGGACCCGCAGTGTAGGCAATGGCATCGATCTCGGTGGAGACACAGTCAGCTTGCGCCAGGACCTGACGAATCAGCGGCAGCATACGCTTGACGTGGTCACGAGAGGCCAGTTCCGGCACCACGCCACCGTAGACGCGATGCAGGTCGATCTGACTGAACAGCGCATCGGCCAGCAGGCCACGCTCACTGTCGTAAAGCGCGACGCCGGTTTCGTCGCAGGAGGTTTCTAATCCCAGTACTAGCATGGGTTTGCGCCTTGTAGAGGCTGAATTCGAAGGCGCGCATAATAGTCGCCACTCCCGCGCCCGGCCAGCGGTTTTCGATCAGAGGCTTTGCATTCCGAGCGTTGAGGGGTTAACATCCGCAACCCTTAAAAACCGACGACCTCAGCCGCGATTTTTGCGACGAGAACGTTGACCCCGGTAATGAATGAAGGTAGCTCTGGATGCCAGCCGTCAAAGTTAAAGAGAACGAACCCTTCGACGTAGCTCTGCGTCGTTTCAAGCGCTCCTGCGAAAAAGCCGGTGTTCTGGCTGAAGTTCGTAGCCGCGAATTTTACGAGAAGCCGACTTCCGAGCGTAAGCGCAAAGCAGCTGCTGCTGTTAAGCGTCACGCCAAGAAAGTTCAGCGCGAACAGCGCCGCGCCGTACGTCTGTACTAATACACAGACGTTCGCTGCAAGCTTCTGCCAAGCCCGGCCCTCAGCCGGGCTAATGGCATTTGCGGAATACGCTTGATGCTTCACCGTCAAAGCCGCCCATGCGACCCAGACGAATCTGCTTCACCACGTCAGACCTGGCTTCTTGCCAGCGGTGCACGTCTTTTCTGACGAGCCTTCCAAGGCTACTGACGAGCACACCCTTACTGATTCCTGCAGACGATCAGCCCAAGGCGCCCTTCTCCAGCGCCCGCTTGATGAGCTATCCGAGGCCCTCCAATGGCCACTGTCGGACTCAGCGCACTGCCTCAAATAGTCGAATACTGATTGCAATTAACGTCAGTGGACGTTCGGCAGATACACTTCCCGACTGCGATCAAGCCGAAAACCAGGTCGAGCAGCGCCCCCTTCAGGCCCCGCCTCACCTGATCTTTCGACAGCGTCGCCAGGGCTATTTTTCCCCGCAGTGATGACGAGAACGCAATGGCCGGGCTTATTCCCCAGAGCTTTATTGACGACCTTCTGAACCGCACCGACATCGTCGATGTAGTCAGCTCGCGCCTGCAGATCAAGAAAGCCGGCAAGAACTACACAGCCTGTTGCCCATTCCACAAGGAAAAGACCCCCTCCTTCAGCGTCAGCCCCGACAAGCAGTTCTATTACTGCTTCGGTTGCGGCGCAGGCGGCAATGCCCTCGGCTTCATCATGGACCACGACAATCTGGACTTTCCCCAGGCCGTCGAGGAACTGGCGAAAGCTGCCGGCATGGAGATCCCCCGCGAGGAAAGCAATCGTGGCCAGCGCAAACCCCGACAACCCACAGATTCACCCCTGTACCCGCTGCTCAGCGCCGCTGCCGACTACTATCGCCAGGCACTGAAAAGCCACCCGGCACGCAAGGCAGCAGTCGACTACCTCAAGGGGCGCGGCCTCACCGGCGAAATTGCCCGGGACTTCGGCCTGGGTTTTGCGCCGCCCGGCTGGGACAACCTGTTCAAGCACCTGAGCAGCGACACTCTGCAGCAGAAGGCCATGATCGATGCCGGGCTGCTGATTGAGAACGCCGAGACCGGCAAACGCTATGACCGCTTTCGCGATCGCGTGATGTTCCCGATCCGCGATACCCGCGGCCGGATCATTGCCTTCGGCGGCCGGGTTCTGGGGGACGACAAACCCAAATACCTGAACTCTCCGGAAACCCCGGTATTCCACAAGGGCCAAGAGCTTTACGGTCTGTTCGAAGCTCGCAAGAACAACCGCAACCTCGACGAGATCATCGTCGTCGAAGGCTATATGGACGTGATCGCCCTGGCCCAGCAGGGCCTGCGCAATGCCGTCGCGACTCTGGGCACTGCCACCAGCGAGGAACACCTCAAGCGCCTGTTCCGCATTGTGCCCAACGTATTGTTCTGCTTTGACGGCGACCAAGCCGGACGCAAAGCTGCCTGGCGCGCCCTCGAGGCCACCCTGTCCTGCCTGCAGGACGGGCGCCGCGCGCGCTTCCTGTTCCTGCCGGAAGGGGAAGACCCCGATACCCTGGTACGCTCCGAAGGCACAGACGCCTTCCGCGCCCGCATCAACCAGCACGCCCAGCCGTTGGCGGACTATTTCTTTCAGCAACTGATCGACGAGGCCGACCCACGCTCACTGGAAGGCAAGGCTCATCTGGCGACCCTGGCAGCACCGCTGATCGAGAAAATCCCAGGGGCCAACCTGCGCACCCTGATGCGCCAGCGCCTGACCGAAATCACCGGCCTGACCAATGAAACGGTGAATCAACTAGCCCACAGCGCCCCAGCGGAAGCCCCCCCAATCTATGACGCTGGCATCGACTACGACGCCATGCCGGATTATGCCGACTACCACGAGCCCCATCAGGAAGCGTACGCCCCTCAACAAGAGTGGACGCCGAAGAAAAGCGGCGGTGGCAAGAAATGGGAAAACAAGCCCTGGGACAAGAACGGCAAAGGCAAGCGCCAGGGCGATCGCGACCAGCCTCGCGGCCCTCGCATCCCGGCGGCGGTGGAGCCTCCTACGCTTGCAGCCTTGCGCACCCTGCTGCATCACCCGCAACTGGCAGAAAAAGTTGAAGATGCCGGACATTTTGCCGATGACGACAACACCAACACTCAGTTGCTGGTGGCCCTGATCGAAGCCGTACAGAAAAATCCTAAGCTACGCTCTATTCATCAGCTGATGGCGCGCTGGCACGGCACTCAACAGGGGCACCTGCTTACCGCACTG
The DNA here is from genome assembly GCF_026016285.1 of Pseudomonas sp. B21-059. Classification (NCBI taxonomy): domain Bacteria; kingdom Pseudomonadati; phylum Pseudomonadota; class Gammaproteobacteria; order Pseudomonadales; family Pseudomonadaceae; genus Pseudomonas; species Pseudomonas sp. B21-059. The sequence continues at coordinate 6,150,029 of NZ_CP087201.1, forward strand.
GCAGAAAAAGAGTGGTTGATCGACGGAGATAACCTTGAACAACAGTTTTTCGACACCATTAATAGCTTGTCCGCCCGCCAACGCGAGCGTGTTTTAGAACAACTTCTCAGGAAATCGCGCCAAAGCGAGCTCAGCAGCGAAGAGAAAATACAGCTGGTTGAGCTTCTAAAACGCAATGTTCCCGCATCAAACCCGACCTCAACTGGCGCGTGAGGTCATAGCTCGGGTATAATCCTCGGCTTGTTTTTTGCCCGCCAAGACCTTCAGTGGATAGGGTGTTATGTCCGGAAAAGCGCAACAGCAGTCTCGCCTCAAAGAGTTGATCAGCCGTGGACGTGAGCAGGGTTACCTGACTTACGCGGAGGTCAACGACCACCTGCCGGAGGATATTTCAGATCCGGAACAGGTGGAAGACATCATCCGCATGATCAACGACATGGGGATCAACGTATTCGAGAGTGCTCCGGATGCGGATGCCCTTTTGTTGGCCGAAGCCGACACCGACGAAGCAGCAGCTGAAGAAGCCGCCGCAGCGTTGGCGGCTGTGGAAACCGACATTGGTCGCACTACCGACCCAGTGCGCATGTACATGCGCGAAATGGGTACGGTAGAGCTGCTCACACGTGAAGGCGAAATCGAAATCGCCAAACGTATCGAAGAGGGCATCCGTGAAGTGATGGGCGCAATCGCGCACTTCCCTGGCACGGTTGATCACATCCTCTCCGAATACACTCGCGTCACCACCGAAGGTGGCCGCCTGTCTGACGTTCTCAGCGGGTACATCGACCCGGATGACGGTATTACGCCACCTGCCGCCGAAGTACCGCCTCCTGTCGACACCAAAACCGCGAAAGCGGATGACGACAGCGATGACGAAGAAGCTGAAGCAACCGAAGACGAAGAAGAAGCCGAAAGCGGTCCGGATCCGGTCGTCGCTGCACAGCGCTTTGGCGCCGTCGCCGATCAGATGGAGATCACCCGCAAGGCGCTGAAGAAGCACGGCCGCGAGAACAAGCAAGCCATCGCCGAAATGTTGGCCCTAGCCGAACTGTTCATGCCGATCAAGCTGGTTCCGAAGCAATTCGAAGGCCTGGTTGAACGTGTACGCAGCGCCCTGGATCGTCTGCGTCAGCAAGAACGCGCCATCATGCAACTCTGCGTGCGTGATGCCCGCATGCCGCGTGCCGACTTCCTGCGCCAGTTCCCGGGCAACGAAGTGGATGAAAGCTGGACCGACGCCCTGGCCAAAGGCAAGAGCAAGTACGCCGAAGCCATTGCCCGTCTGCAGCCGGATATCATCCGTTGCCAGCAGAAGCTGACCGCGCTTGAAGTTGAAACCGGCTTGAAGATTGCCGAGATCAAGGACATCAACCGTCGCATGTCGATCGGTGAGGCCAAGGCCCGCCGCGCGAAGAAAGAGATGGTTGAAGCCAACTTGCGTCTGGTGATCTCCATCGCCAAGAAGTACACCAACCGTGGCCTGCAGTTCCTCGACCTGATCCAGGAAGGCAACATCGGCTTGATGAAAGCGGTAGACAAGTTCGAATACCGTCGCGGCTACAAGTTCTCGACCTATGCCACCTGGTGGATCCGTCAGGCGATCACTCGCTCGATTGCCGACCAGGCCCGCACCATTCGTATTCCGGTGCACATGATCGAGACGATCAACAAGCTCAACCGCATTTCCCGGCAGATGCTGCAGGAAATGGGTCGTGAACCGACCCCGGAAGAGCTGGGCGAACGCATGGAAATGCCTGAGGACAAGATCCGCAAGGTATTGAAGATCGCTAAAGAGCCGATCTCCATGGAAACCCCGATCGGTGATGACGAAGACTCCCATCTGGGCGACTTCATCGAAGACTCGACCATGCAGTCGCCAATCGATGTAGCCACCGTTGAGAGCCTGAAAGAAGCGACTCGCGAAGTACTCTCCGGCCTCACTGCCCGTGAAGCCAAGGTCCTGCGCATGCGCTTCGGCATCGACATGAATACCGACCACACCCTTGAGGAGGTTGGTAAACAGTTCGACGTGACCCGTGAACGGATTCGTCAGATCGAAGCCAAGGCGCTGCGCAAGCTGCGCCACCCGACGCGAAGCGAGCATCTGCGCTCCTTCCTCGACGAGTAAGCCCAAAACCCCCAGCCCAGCTGGGGGTTTTGCTTTTTGCAGATCCTCCCTCCCCCACCCCCATAGCCCGTCTACACTCGAAACATTCCCCGTGCCATAACGAGACGGTTATGCCCAGACTGTCGGCCATGCTTCTGCTGGCGCTACTTACCTGGACCGCAACGGCTGGCGCGCTGACTCTCACCGATGAAGAACGTGGCTGGCTCAAGGCCCATCCGCAACTGCGCCTGGGTATAGATGCCTCCTGGCCGCCCTTTGAGTATCGGGATGAAGAGGGCCGCTACCAGGGCCTGGCAGCGGACTACATCCAGCTGATCCAGGAACGCCTGTCAATCACCCTGACGCCCGTCGAACCGGCCAGTTGGACCGCCGTGCTCGAAGATGCCAAGCAAGGCAAGCTGGACCTGCTGCCCGGCATCATGTCGACCCCGGAACGCCAGAGTTACATGGCCTTCACCCGCCCCTATCTCGACTTCCCCATTGTTATCCTGGCCCATGCAGGTGGCGCACAACCGCGCGACCTCAAGGATCTCTACGGCATCAAGGTCGCGGTGGTGGAGAACTACGCCCCTCACGAGTTGCTGCGCACCCAACACCCGGACCTGAACCTGGTGGCGCTGCCCAATATCAGCTCGGCCCTGCAGGCCCTGGCCACCGACGAGGTGGACGCCGTAGTGGGCGATCTGGCCTCCAGTGTCTGGAGCCTGCGCCAGCTCAAGCTCGAGGGCCTGTACGTCAGCGGCGAAACCCCTTATCGCTACCAGTTGGCCATGGGCGTCCCACGGGACAGCAAGATCCTGGCGGGCATACTCGACAAGGTCCTGGCGGACCTCAGTGCCGAGGAAATCAGCGCGATTCAGCAGCATTGGGTCGGCAGCGTCCTCGACCATCGGACGTTCTGGTCGGATGTCCTGATGTACGGCCTGCCCGGCCTCCTGCTGTTGGTCACAGTGCTGGCGGTGGTGATCCGCATCAACCGTCGCCTGAGCTCGGAGATCTCCCGCAGGGTGGCTCTGGAACAAGAGTTGCGCCGCAGTGAATACCATTACCGCAGCCTGGTGGAGAGCCTCTCGGCCATCGCCTGGGAAGCGCGTGTCAGCGACTTCACTTACAGCTATGTCTCCCCCCATGCCGAAGCCCTGCTGGGCTATCCCCTATCCCACTGGCTGATCCCGGGGTTCTGGCGCAACATCATCCACCCCGCCGACCTGACTCGCGCCCAGGCCTTCTGCGACCACGAAGTACAGGCCGGACGCGACCACAGCCTCGACTATCGAGTGATCACCGCCGACGGCCGATGCCTCTGGGTGCGCGATATCGTCAGCCTGATCGAACACGGCCATGAGCCGGTGATGCGCGGCCTGATGATCGACATCAGCGAGACCAAGCACACTGAAGAGGCCCTGCGCCTTTCCGAGCAGAAGTTCGCCTCGGTGTTCCAGCAGTGCCCGGACATCCTGGTCATCGCGCGCCTGTCCGACGGCTGCCTGCTGGAGGTCAACAAGGCCTTCGAGGAGCAGATCGGCCTGAGCGCCGAAACCGTGATTGGCCAGACCGCCACCGAACTGAATATCTGGGGCATCCCGGGGGTCGGCCCGAGCCTCTTGCAGCGCTTGCAGGCCGGTAGCATCCGCAACCTGGAAATGCCCTTCCGCCGCCACAATGGCCAAGTCTTCACCGGCCTGATCTCCGCCGAACCCTTCGACCTCGACACCACCCCGGCGCTGGTGGTGGTAGTGCGCGACATCAGCCAGCTCAAGGAAACCCAGCAACAGTTGCAGATCTCAGAGGAGAAGTTCGCCAAAGCCTTCCATGCTTCGCCAGATGGGCTGTTGCTGACCCGGCAACGGGATGGACTGCTGATCGAGGTCAACGAGGGCTTTAGCCGCATCACCGGCTTCAACAGTGCCATGTCCCTGGATCGTTCGACTCTGGACCTGGGAATCTGGGTCAACCTCAACGAGCGCAAGCAGCTGCTCGAGCTGCTGCAGCGGGACGGTTTTGTCCGTGACTTCAGCTGCCACATCCGACGCAACGATGGCCAGATCCGTCTCTGTGAACTGTCGAGCCGACCGCTGCCCATTGGCGACGACGACTGCATGCTGACCATTGCCCGGGATATCACCGACCGCCAGTTGATGCAGGAAAAACTGCAGCAGGCCGCCACGGTGTTTGAGAGCACCGCCGAAGGCGTAATGATCACCGATACCCAGCAGCGCATCAGCGCCGTCAATCGTGCCTTCAGCGAGATCACCGGTTACAGCGAAAGTGAAACCCTGGGACACACACCGCGCCTGTTGGCGTCCGGCCTGCATGACAGCGCCTTCTATGCGGCGATGTGGCACCAACTGACCCTGGAAGGCCACTGGCAGGGCGAGATCTCCAACCGTCGCAAGAACGGCGAGCTCTACCCCAACTGGCTGACGATCAACGCAGTGCGCAACAAGGATCGGCAGATCACCCATTTCGTTGCGGTGTTCGCCGACATCTCCAGCCTCAAGCATGCCCAGGCGCGCCTCGACTACCAGGCCCACCACGATCCCCTCACCGGACTGCCGAACCGCACGTTGTTCGAAAGCCGCTTACTGACCGCGCTCAACAGCCAAGAGGAAAACGGCAGCCAGGGCGCCGTGCTGTTTCTCGACCTGGATCGCTTCAAGCACATCAACGACAGCCTTGGGCACCCGGTGGGCGACCTGCTGCTCAAAGGCATCGCGGTACGTCTCAAGGAGCAGTTGCGAGACATCGACACTGTCGCCCGCCTGGGTGGGGACGAATTCATCATCTTGCTTCCGGGCCTGCACCAGGCCAGCGACGCCGACCATATCGCCACCAAGCTGCTGAACTGCTTCACCGCCCCCTTCCAGGCCGGCGAGCACGAGTTCTTCATCAGCGCCAGCATCGGCACCAGCCTGTACCCCAAGGATGGTTGCGACGTTGCCACGCTGATCAAGAACGCCGACGCCGCCATGTATCGCTCCAAGGCCAAGGGGCGCAACCGGGTCGAGCGCTACACCCGCGACCTGACCGCCCAGGCCAGCGAACGTGTCGCCCTGGAGCACGAACTGCGCCGAGCCATCGAACGTGGAGAGCTGTCTCTTTATTTCCAACCCAAGATCAGCCTCAGCAGCCACGAACTGGTGGGGGCCGAAGCCCTGATTCGCTGGCACCACCCCAACTTCGGCGACGTCCCCCCCGAGCATTTCATTCCATTGGCGGAAGAGAACGGCATGATCCTGCTGATCGGGGACTGGGTACTGGAGCGGGCCTGCCAGCAACTCCATACCTGGAGTCAGCGCTATGAGAATTTCGGGCCACTGTCAGTGAATCTGGCAGGTGCCCAGTTGCGCCAACCCAACCTGCTGGGCCGCATCGAACAACTGCTGCGCGACTATGACCTGCCGCCTGGGTTGCTGCAGTTGGAAATCACCGAGAACTTCATCATGAGCCAGGCTGAAGAAGCCCTGGAGGTACTGCATCAGCTCAAACATCTGGGAATGCAACTGGCCATCGACGACTTCGGCACCGGCTACTCGTCCTTGAGCTATCTCAAGCGCCTGCCTCTGGACTTTCTCAAGATCGACCAATCATTCGTCCGCGGCTTGCCGGACGACCCCCACGATGTGGCGATAGTCCGCGCCATCATCGCCCTGGGCCGCAGCATGCAATTCACGGTCATTGCCGAAGGTGTTGAAAACCAGGCCCAGCAGACCTTCCTCACTCTCGAAGGCTGCGAGCAGATCCAGGGCTACATCGTCAGCCTGCCCCTGGAAGCCGATGAGTTCTGCGCAACCTTCCTGCAGATCCGGGTTTCCGACTTTTCGGATAGCACAGCCGAGAAACCATCGTTATAATCCGCCGCCTACTGAGGGCCTATAGCTCAGTTGGTTAGAGCAGAGGACTCATAATCCTTTGGTCCACGGTTCAAGTCCGTGTGGGCCCACCAAATTGAAAGCCGCGTGATACGCGGCTTTTTTGTGCCCGCAGGTTTTGCCTGGCATCAGGACATGGCGCGCTTCGCGCAGTCTTTTCCAGCATCACCCAGGACCGAAGTACCTGGCGTGCGCTGATGAAAAAGCCGCGCAGTGCGCGGCTTTTTTAGAGTGCCGTGACGCGGTGGCTATTTAGGCAGCGCGTAGGCAATCACATAATCGCCACGGTCCGTCGACTGACGAGCACCGCCTGCCGTAAGCAGGATGTACTGGCGCCCGGTCTTGGGCGAAACGTATGTCATCGGCCCCGACTGACTACCGACCGGCAAGCGCGCCTTCCAGATTTCGTTGCCATTGCCGGTATCGAAGGCCCGCAGGTAGAAGTCCTGGGTGCCGGCGAAGAACAACAGGCCGGATTGGGTCGCCAGGGAAGCGCCCAGGGTCGGCATGCCGATAGGAATCGGCAAGTGCATGCGAATCCCCAGCGGACCTGTGTCCTGCACAGTGCCCACTGGCACCTGCCACACCAACTTCCTGGTCTTCAGATCAATGGCCGACATGGTGCCGAACGGCGGCTTCTGACAAGGAATGCCAACAGCCGAGAGGAAACGCTGGCGCATGGCACCGAACGGCGTGCCTTCCTGGGGCACTACGCCCATTTCGATACCACTGGCACCGGCAGCGATCTGATCCCGAGGGATCATGTAGTTGGCCAGGCCCAGACGCATGTCGTTGACGAACATGTAGTGGCTGGTGGGGTCCACCGACACGCTGCCCCAGTTCATGCCTCCCAGGGAGCCTGGGAACTGCAGTGCGTGATCCAACCCGGGCGGGGTGTACACACCTTCATGGCGCATGCCCTTGAACTGAATGCGGCACATCAGTTGGTCGAAGGGCGTTGCGCCCCACATATCGGATTCGGTCAGGGTCTGGTTGCCAATGGATGGCATCTCCACCGAGAACGGCTGGGTCGGCGAGTAACGCTCACCCGGCACATTGCCCTGGGGCACCGGCCGCTCTTCCACCCGAGCAATGGGTTTGCCGGTCTCGCGGTTGAGCACGAAGATCTCGCCCTGCTTGGTGACTTGCGCCAGCGCCGGCTGCACACCGCCCTTGTCGTCCGGGATGTCGTACAGCAGCGGCTGCGCCGGCAGGTCGAAATCCCAGAGGTCGTGGTGGGTGGTCTGGAAGTGCCAGCGCACCTGGCCGGTCTTCACATCAAGGGCGACAACCGAGGAGCTCCACTGGTCATCGAACTCGCTGCGCTGACCGCCGAAAAAATCCGGCGTGGCGTTGCCGGTGGGCAGGTACACCAGGCCCAGCTTGGCGTCATAGGACATCGCCGACCAGACGTTCGGGGTGCCACGGGTATAGGTTTCACCCGCTGGCGGACGCTTGGTGGTGGCCGGGTTGCCCGGGTCCCAGGCCCACATCAGTTCACCACTGCGCACATCGAAGGCACGCACCACGCCCGGTGGTTCGCCCGTGGAGAAGTTATCCGCCACCCGGCCGCCGACGATGACCACGGTACCGGCCACCAGGGGAGTCGAGGTTTGCTGGTAGTAGCCCGGCTTGATCTCGCCCATGTCGGTTTTCAGATCGACCGTGCCCTGGAGGCCGAAGTCTTCACAGGGCTTGCCGGTTTCAGCATCGAGTGCAATCAGCCGCGCATCACCGGTCGGCAGGAACAGGCGCCTGGTGCAAGCCGCAGGAGCAGCGGCAGGCACCGAGGACTGGCTTACCGGGACCGCCGAGGCGTCGAAATAGCCCAAGCCACGGCAACGCTGCCAGTTGGGCGCGTAACCTTTGGGGTCGAACTTCCAGCGCTCGGCGCCGGTGTCGGCGTCCAGGGCGAACACCTTGCCGTAGGCGGTGCAGGTGTAGACGGTATCGCCGATCTGCAGCGGGGTGTTCTGGTCTTCGGCACCGGCACCGTTGCTTTCAGGCAAGTCACCGGTGCGAAAGGTCCAGGCCACTTGCAGTTGGCCGATATTGCCCTTGTTGATCTGGTCCAGGGCGGCAAAACGGTTACCCGCTGTGGTGTTGCCCCAATGGGCCCAGTCTTTCTGTTCAGTGCCCGGTGCCACTGGCTGGATCGCCGGCACCTTGTCCGCCTTGACCACATGGGTCGGCACGAACATGTAGGCCAGGGTCGCCACTACGCCAACGCCCAGCAGCCCCGCCAAGCCATAGGCCCCACGCCCGGGGCGAGCACCGGAGGCGCGCACCAGGGTCGGGTAGATCAGCGCCACCACCAGGCCGATCACGGCAAAGGTCAGCACCCGCGAAACCAGCGGCCAGTATTCCAGGCCCGCATCCCAGACCGCCCAGATCGCCGTCAGCACCAGGGCCACGCCGTACAGCCTTGCACCACGGGGATTCGCCCGGGCGATCAGCACGCCGGACACCAGCATCGCCAGGCCCATCAACAAGAAGTAGGCGCTGCCTCCCAGGCTCAGGAGATAGCCACCGCCCCCCGCCAGGCCGAGCCCGATCAGGGCAATCAGAACGCCCAGCCCCATCAGGAGCCATCGGCTGCCGGTGGCAGCCCCCGTGTTTTTCATGTCAAACCTCTGCCATCTGTAAAACCAGGTCGCGAGAATGTACTAACTGGTTACTTATGACAACTTGTCGCAGGCTATTTGTTTCAAAAAAAGTCCCGATCGCCAAAGATCAGTCCCCGATCCGAACAGACAATCGGCAGCAGCAGCCAGGGTTTGCCCGAGGCTGTAACATGCTCGCTCCCTCGATAGCCGTGCTGGAGCCCATCTTGTCCGATAGCCGCCCTCCCGTTCTTGATGAAGTCGACCGTCAGTTGATCGCCGCCCTGCAGATCAACGCCCGCGAGAGCGTGGCCATGCTGGCCCGGCAGTTGGGTATCGCCCGCACCACCGTGACCTCGCGCCTGGCGCGCCTGGAAAAGACCCGGGTCATCACCGGCTATGGCGTGCGCCTGGGTCAGAGGGTGGTCGACGGCGGCTTGCAGGCGTATGTGGGGATCAAGGTCCAGCCGCGCTCCGGCAAGGAAGTGCTGCGCCGCCTGAGTGGCATGGCTCAGGTCCAGCAACTGTGCGCGGTGAGCGGTGAGTTCGATTACGTGGCCTGGCTGCGCACCGACTCGCCGGAACAGCTGGACCAGTTGCTGGACCAGATCGGCAGCGTCGACGGCGTGGAAAAGACCACCACCTCGATCATCCTCAGCAGCAAGATCGATCGCGGGCATGCGCTCTGACGCGCCGCAGCCGATAGCACTCCGCCGTCAATCTGAATCATCTGTTCGTCATATTGATAAATAACTATGCATAACGACGACAGTTTGCGTCTTATTTACGTGTTTCACCCTCTCTAGAATGGCTGCCATCTTTTCCTATACTCAGCACTCTGCTGAGCCGCCCGCCAAGGTCAGCCATGAACAAGAACAATCGCCATCCTGCAGACGGTAAGAAGCCGATCACCATTTTCGGCCCGGATTTCCCTTTCGCCTTCGACGACTGGATCGAGCATCCCGCCGGCCTGGGCAGCATCCCCGAAGCCCAGCACGGCACCGAAGTGGCCATCGTCGGCGCCGGTATCGCCGGGCTGGTGGCCGCCTACGAGCTGATGAAGCTGGGCCTCAAGCCGGTGGTTTATGAAGCATCGAAAATGGGTGGCCGCCTGCGCTCCCAGGCCTTCGAAGGCGCCGAAGGGATCATCGCCGAGCTGGGCGGCATGCGCTTTCCGGTGTCGTCCACGGCCTTCTATCACTACGTCGACAAGCTCGGCCTTGAAACCAAGCCCTTCCCTAACCCGCTGACCCCGGCTTCGGGCAGCACGGTCATCGATCTCGAAGGCCAGACCCACTACGCCCAGAAACTGGCTGACCTGCCGGCCTTGTTCCAGGAAGTCGCCGACGCCTGGGCCGACGCCCTGGAGGACGGCTCGCGCTTCAGCGAGATCCAGCAAGCCATTCGCGACCGCGATGTGCCGCGCCTCAAGGAGTTGTGGAACACCCTGGTGCCACTGTGGGACGACCGCACGTTCTACGACTTCGTCGCCACCTCCAAGGCCTTTGCCAAGCTGTCGTTCCACCACCGTGAAGTGTTCGGCCAGGTGGGCTTCGGCACCGGCGGCTGGGACTCGGACTTCCCCAACTCGATGCTGGAAATCTTCCGCGTGGTGATGACCAACTGCGACGACCACCAGCATCTGGTGGTCGGCGGCGTCGAGCAGGTGCCCCTGGGCATCTGGCGCCACGTACCCGAGCGTTGCGCCCACTGGCCGACCGGCACCAGCCTCAGCTCGCTGCACAACGGTGCACCACGCACCGGGGTCAAGCGCATTGCCCGGGCCGCCGACGGCCGCTTCAGTGTCACCGACAATTGGGGCGATACCCGGGAATACGCGGCCGTGCTGACCACCTGCCAGAGCTGGCTGCTGACCACCCAGATCGAATGCGAGGAGTCGCTGTTCTCGCAGAAGATGTGGATGGCCCTGGATCGCACCCGCTACATGCAATCGTCGAAGACCTTCGTCATGGTCGACCGGCCATTCTGGAAGGACAAGGACCCGGAAACCGGCCGCGACCTGATGAGCATGACCCTCACCGACCGCCTGACCCGCGGCACCTACCTGTTCGATAACGGCGACGACAAGCCAGGGGTGATCTGCCTGTCCTACTCGTGGATGAGCGATGCCCTGAAGATGCTCCCGCAGCCCGTGGAAAAGCGCGTGAAACTGGCCCTGGACGCACTGAAGAAGATCTACCCCAAAGTGGACATCGCCAGCCGCATCATCGGCGATCCGATCACCGTGTCCTGGGAAGCCGATCCGCACTTCCTCGGCGCCTTCAAGGGCGCGCTGCCGGGCCACTACCGCTACAACCAGCGGATGTACGCGCACTTCATGCAGGAAGACATGCCTGCCGAACAGCGCGGCATTTTCATCGCAGGTGACGATGTGTCCTGGACCCCGGCCTGGGTCGAGGGCGCGGTGCAAACGTCGCTCAATGCCGTGTGGGGGATCATGAAACACTTCGGCGGCGCTACCCATGCCGAGAACCCGGGGCCAGGGGATGTGTTCCATGAGATCGGGCCTATCGCCCTGGCGGATTGAACAATACTGAGCGCGGCTGCAGCGAATACCGGCGAGAGCTCCTTGGGGGCTCGGCGCCGGACCGTACGCCAAACGCGAGACATCGGCTACAGTGCCCGGTCAGCCAGTCAGAGGAGTGAGGACCATGCGTGTCGCCCTGTATCAGTGCCCGCCATTGCCGTTGGACGTGACGGCCAATCTGCAACGCCTGCATCAGGTGGCCATGGAGGCCACCGATGCCGATCTGCTGGTGCTGCCGGAAATGTTCCTCAGCGGCTACAACATCGGTGTGGAAGCCGTCGGCGCTCTGGCCGAGGCCCAGGATGGCCCCTCGGCCCAGCACATCGCCGCTATCGCTCAAGCGGCGGGTACGGCGATTCTCTACGGCTACCCGGAACGCAGCGCCGACGGGCAGATCTACAACGCCGTGCAACTGATCGACGCCCACGGCCAGCGCCTGTGCAACTACCGCAAGACCCATCTGTTCGGTGACCTTGATCACTCGATGTTCAGCGCCGGCGCGGATGACTTCCCCCTGGTGGAGCTCAACGGCTGGAAGCTCGGCTTCCTGATCTGCTACGACATCGAGTTTCCGGAGAACGCCCGGCGCCTGGCCCTGGCCGGTGCCGAGCTGATCCTGGTGCCGACGGCGAACATGATTCCCTACGACTTCGTCGCCGATGTGACCATTCGCGCCAGGGCCTTCGAGAACCAGTGTTACGTGGCCTACGCCAACTACTGCGGCCGGGAAGATCAGATCCGCTACTGCGGCCAGAGCAGCATCGCCGCCCCCGATGGCAGCCGGATCGCCCTGGCCGGACTGGACGAGGCCCTGATCATCGGCACCCTGGATCGTCAGCTGATGCACGAGTCCCAGGCACTGAACCACTATCTTGCCGATCGCCGTCCCGAGCTTTACGACGACCTGAGCAAGCGCTGATCCGGGGATATCCGCTAGCATGGGCACCTCTCTGTTCTGGAAGTGCTCATGCCCGCGCTGAACCACCCTCTGCCTCACGTGGAAACCCTGGCCAACGGCCTGCGGGTGTCCTTGCGTCATGCCCCTCACTTGAAACGTTGCGCCGCCGCACTGCGGGTATCGGCCGGCAGCCACGATGTACCACTGGCCTGGCCGGGGCTGGCGCACTTCCTGGAGCACCTGCTGTTTCTCGGCACCGAGCGTTTTCCCGCCGAACAGGGATTGATGGCCTATGTGCGGGGCCAGGGAGGACAACTGAACGCCAAGACCTGTGAGCGCGCGACCGAGTTCTTTTTCGAGCTGCCGGTCAGCGCCCTGGCCGGCGGCCTGGAGCGTCTGTGCGACATGCTCGCCCGACCACGGATGAGTCTTGAAGACCAGCGTCGGGAGCGCGAAGTGCTGCATGCGGAGTTTATCGCCTGGTCCCGGGATGGGGCGGCGCAACGCCAGTTCGCGCTGTTCGATGGCCTGTCCGCTGCTCACCCGCTGCGGGCCTTCCATGCTGGCAACCGCTACAGTCTCAACCTGCCCAGCCAGGCTTTTCAGCAAGCGCTGCAGCAATTTCACCAAGACTTTTACCAAGCCGGGCAAATGACCCTGAGCCTCGCCGGGCCACAGTCTCTGGAAGAACTCCGCGCCCTGGCCAGACGCTATGGCGCAGATCTACCGAAAGGCCAGCGCCTTGAGCAGAGCGTGCCTCCTGCGCTGTCGACTACCGGCATCGGCACTTATCAACAGCTCGATGCTCACCGTCTGGACCTGCTGTTCACCTTGGAACAACTGCCCGAGGGCGCAGCGCCTGCACTGGACTTTCTCTGCACCTGGCTGCAATCGGCCAAGTCGGGCGGGCTGCTTGCCGGACTCCAGCAACGCCAATTGGCCCAGAGCCTCAAGGCGCAGACGCTGTACGAGTTTGCCGGTCAGGCCTTGCTGCATCTGCAATTGAACCTGAGCACAACAGAGGCGACGGCCCCGGCCCAGGTCCGCGAACTGCTGGCAGATTGGCTGAGTTTCTTCAGCGCCCAGGACGATTGGCCAGCGCTGCGAACAGAATATGCCTTGCTGCAACAACGCCAGCTGCAGGTCGGCAGCGCCCTGGAGTTGGCCCAGCGGGACAGCCGGCAGACCGTCGGCGAGCTGGATGCGCAAGGAATCAAGGCCCTCAGGGTGCTGCTCGCACAGTTGCAACCGCAGGCTGTGGATAACTTCAGCCATGAGTGGTGCCTGCCACCGGGTAACCCTTTTCTGCGCAGTACCGCTGAAGCACCGCGGGCAGGACTGATTCGCGGGCAGACCAGCGCACACCGAGGACTACGCACCTTCGCCCAGGATCGCTCGCGAAGCCGGCGAGAAAGCTCGGCGTTGAACATCAGCCAGGCCCTGCCTGCGGATAGCCGCGAAGGGACCTTGATTCTGCGCTGGCGCCTGGCTTCACCCGCCCCAGCTGGTGTGCACAAGCGCCTCCTGCATAGCCTGGCGCCCTTGCGCAGCGATGCGGGTGAGGCTGGAGTAGCACTGAGCTTCACCACCAGTGGCGCCGATTGGTTGCTGAAACTCAGTGGCCTGCAGCAACCCATGCCCGCAGTGCTGCAGCAGGCGCTGAAGCAACTGAACCAGCCCGCCGAATCGTTCTGGCTGCAGAGCGCAGCTACGACAGACGATGCCCCCTTGATGCCGATCCGTCAGTTGCTCAAGGCCTTCAGCGAGCAACCACAACCCGGCGAGCTGACAGTTGCACAGCCTCAAACCCTGCAAGCCCTGTGGGCTGGTGCTCGATGGGACGGCCTGGCCTTGGCGCTGTCAGCCGGCACTCAGGAAGCCCTTGGCCAAGCGCTGCAAAAGATGCCGGGAACAGCAGATACGGCCCCGTGCCAACCCTCACCGCCAGACGCCGCCTATCGTTGGCAGACGTACCCTGGGGCATCCAGCGAACAGGCCCTGCTGCTGTTCTGCCCAACGCCCGGCACCCGCCTTGCCGATGAAGCGGCCTGGCGCCTGCTGGGCCAACTTTGCCAAACGCCGTTCTATCAGCGCCTGCGGGTGGAGTTGCAGTTGGGTTATGCGGTGTTCAGCGCCATTCGCCAACGCAATGGCCAGACCGGCCTGCTGTTCGGCGTGCAATCGCCCAAGGCGACGCTCACGGAAATACTTCAGCACCTGGAACAATTCCTCCAGCAGTTGCCGGAACAGCTCCAGGCGCTCGACGAGCCGTTCTGGAACGAACAGCGACAGGCTCTGGCTCAACAGTTCCAAGCCTCGCTCCTGCCCCTGGAGCAAGCCGCTGAACTGCTGTGGCAGGCGAAACTGGCCGGCCATCCGTCGGATTACCTGGAGCGGCTGCACGACAGCATCCTGGCCCTCACGCCCTCAGCCGTGACCCAGGCCGCCATGGCCCTGCATTCGGCGACAGGCGGCTGGACAGTATTGGCCAACGGGCCTTGCCCAGGAGCGCCCTGGCAAGCGGCAGAATGATCATTACCGGAGCTGCAACGAGCTTTCTTCAGAATTGCGGGCAACCTTTTGTGGGAATTTAGTAAGATAGCCCCCTAAGCATCTGAACATCTCCCGCCGGAGGTGGACTATATGTATAGGCAATACCCGTCCCACCCACCTCAAAGGAGCATTTTTATGACCTGGTCCAAACCTGCTTACACCGACCTGCGTATCGGCTTCGAAGTCACCATGTACTTCGCCAGCCGCTGATTTCTGCCTCTGGCCAGAAAACGCAGCGCAACGCCTCGGTCCGTCCGGGGCGTTTTTATTTTCAGTTCTACGTCTTTTTTCCCTGGGAGCGTCCATGTTTGTCCAGATTCTAGGTTCCGCCGCCGGCGGTGGTTTTCCGCAGTGGAACTGCAACTGCGTGAACTGCGCAGGGTTTCGCGACGGCAGCCTGCGGGCCCAGGCTCGCACCCAGTCGTCCATCGCGATTTCCGATGACGGGGTGAACTGGGTACTGTGCAATGCCTCCCCGGACATCCGCGCCCAACTGCAGGGTTTTGCCCCCATGCAACCGGGCCGTGCACTGCGCGACAGCGGGATCAGCGCCATCATCCTCATGGACAGCCAGATCGATCACACCACCGGCCTGCTCAGTCTGCGCGAAGGCTGCCCGCATCAGGTCTGGTGCACCGACATGGTCCACGAAGACCTGAGCACCGGTTTCCCCCTGTTCAAGATGCTCAGCCACTGGAACGGCGGCCTGAACTGGAACCGCATCGAGCTCGACCAGAGCTTCACGGTTCCGGCCTGCCCCAACCTGCGCTTCACCCCACTGCCTTTGCGCAGTGCTGCACCGCCCTATTCGCCCCATCGTTTCGATCCGCACCCAGGCGACAACATCGGCCTGATCGTCGAAGACCTGCGCAGCGGCGGTAAACTCTTCTACGCGCCGGGCCTGGGCAAGGTCGATGCGCCGCTGCTGGAGATCATGTCCGCCAGCGACTGCCTGCTGCTGGACGGCACCCTGTGGGAAGACGATGAAATGCAGCGCCGTGGCGTCGGTACCCGCACCGGCCGGGAAATGGGCCACCTGGCCCAGAACGGCCCGGGAGGCATGCTCGAAGTGCTGGAACAGCTGCCCCGCCAGCGCAAGGTGCTGATCCACATTAACAACACCAACCCGATCCTCGACGAAGACTCCGCCGAACGTGCCGAACTGGTACGCCGAAAGGTGGAAGTGGCTTACGACGGAATGAGTATTGAGCTGTAGGCCGTATCGCCCACAAGCTCGACCCAAGAGCCTTGGCCCCTTTGCGTAGGCGCGGGCTTGCCCGCGAAAGGGCAGCCCCCCGGAGAACACACATGACCGACACCCCGCTGTCACCCGCCGAATTCGAGCAGGCGCTGCGCGCCAAAGGCGCCTACTACCACATCCATCACCCCTATCACGTGGCGATGTATGAAGGCCGGGCGAGCCGCGAACAGATCCAGGGCTGGGTCGCCAACCGCTTCTACTACCAGGTGAACATCCCCATGAAGGATGCGGCGATCCTCGCCAACTGCCCGGACCGGGACATTCGCCGCGAGTGGATCCAGCGCCTGCTGGACCATGACGGTGCCCCGGGTGAAGACGGTGGTATCGAAGCCTGGCTGCGCCTGGGCCAGGCCGTGGGCCTGGACCCGGACCAACTGCGCTCCCAGGAGCTGGTGCTGCCCGGCGTACGTTTTGCCGTGGACGCTTATGTCAACTTCGCCCGCCGCGCCAGCTGGCAGGAGGCCGCCAGCAGCTCGCTGACCGAACTGTTCGCCCCGCAGATCCACCAATCGCGCCTGGACAGCTGGCCCCAGCACTATCCCTGGATCGACCCGACCGGCTACGAGTACTTCCGCACCCGCCTGGGCCAGGCCCGGCGCGATGTGGAACACGGTCTGGCCATCACCCTGCAGCACTACACCACCCGTGCCGGTCAGGAACGCATGCTGGAAATTCTCCAGTTCAAACTGGACATCCTTTGGAGCATGCTCGACGCCATGAGCATGGCCTATGAATTGAACCGCCCGCCCTATCACAGCGTCACCGATCAGCGGGTCTGGCATAAGGGGATCACCCTATGAGTTTCGACCGCAGCAAAACCCCACGCTGGCGTCCCGGCTACCGCTTCCAGTACGAGCCGGCACAAAAAGGCCATGTATTGCTCTACCCGGAAGGCATGATCAAGCTCAATGACAGCGCCGCTCTGATTGGCGGCCTGATCGACGGCGAGCGTGACGTGGCAGCGATCATCCAGGCGTTGGAAGTACAGTTCCCCGGAGTGGCCGAGCTCGGTGACGATATCGAGCAGTTCATGGAGGTCGCCCGTGCCCAGCACTGGATCGAACTCGGCTGAGTCGGTGTCGCTGCCCGACAAACCGGACGTCGGCCTGCCACTGTGGCTGCTGGCCGAGCTGACTTATCGCTGCCCACTGCAATGCCCCTACTGTTCCAATCCGCTGGACTTTGCCGAGCAGGGCAAGGAGCTGAGCACCGAACAATGGATCAAGGTATTCCGTGAAGCGCGGGAGATGGGCGCGGCGCAGTTGGGCTTCTCCGGCGGCGAACCGCTGGTGCGCCAGGACCTCGCCGAGTTGATCGGCGAGGCGCGCAAGCTGGGCTTCTATACCAACTTGATCACCTCCGGCATCGGCCTGACCGAGCAGAAGATCAGCGACTTCAAGAAAGCCGGCCTGGACCATATCCAGATCAGCTTCCAGGCCAGCGACGAGCAAGTGAACAACCTGCTGGCCGGCTCCAAGAAAGCCTTCGCCCAGAAGCTGGAGATGGCCCGCGCGGTCAAGGCTCACGGCTATCCGATGGTGCTGAACTTCGTCACCCACCGGCACAACATCGACAAGATCGACCGCATCATCGAGCTGTGCATCGCCCTGGAAGCCGACTTCGTCGAACTCGCCACCTGTCAGTTCTACGGCTGGGCCCAGCTCAACCGCGTCGGCCTGCTGCCCACCCGGGAGCAACTGGTGCGCGCGGAACGCATCACCAACCAATACCGCGCCAAGCTGGAAGCCCAAGGGCATCCCTGCAAGCTGATTTTCGTCACTCCGGACTACTACGAAGAACGCCCCAAGGCCTGCATGAACGGCTGGGGCAGTATCTTCCTCACCGTCACCCCGGACGGCACCGCCCTGCCCTGTCACGGCGCGCGGCAAATGCCGGTGCAGTTCCCCAATGTGCGCGACCACAGCATGCAGCACATCTGGTACGACTCCTTCGGCTTCAACCGCTTTCGCGGTTACGATTGGATGCCGGAGCCATGCCGCTCCTGCGACGAGAAAGAAAAGGACTTCGGCGGCTGCCGCTGCCAAGCCTTCATGCTCACGGGGGACGCCAGCAATGCCGACCCGGTGTGCAGTAAATCGGAACACCACGGGATGATTCTCAAGGCCCGCGAAGAATCCGAAACGGCCACCCAAACCATTGAACAACTGGCCTTTCGCAATGAACGAAACTCACGCCTCATCGCCAAGGGTTGAGCCCTTCAGCGCCAACCAGGCCACCACCGCCGGGATCGATTTTGCCGAGCTGCAACTGACACCCGACGGGGTGTTCTGGAATGAATACCGTCCTGCGGACGCCAGCTGCCGGATCTGGCATTGGCAGCAAGGCCAGGCCCGCTGCCTGACGCCGCCGGGGTTCAGCGTCCGCAGCCGCGTCTATGAATACGGCGGAGGTGCCTTCTGCCTCAGCGGCGACGTCCTGCTGTTCGTCAATGAAGCGGACCAGCAACTGTATCGGCAGTCCCTGAAAGACGGTGCGCCAGTGGCACTGACCCGGGGCGACTGCCGCTACGGGGACCTGCACGCGCACGCCGATCAAGTACTGGCCGTGGAAGAATGCGCCAACGAGCACCGGCTGGTGGCCATCGACATCCGCAGCGGCCAGCGCCGCCTGCTCGCCGCCGGGGCTGACTTCTATGCCGCGCCGACCTTGAGCCCCAATGGCCAACGCCTGGCCTGGATCGAATGGGATCGCCCCCATCAGCCCTGGACCAGCACTCGCCTGATGCTCGCCGAACGCCTGGCCGACGGCACTTGGGGCGCCCCCCGTTGCATGGCGGGCGATGGCCAGGAAGAGTCACTGCAGCAACCGCGCTTCGATCAGCACAACCGATTCTATTGCCTCACGGATCGCCAGGGTTTCTGGCAACCCTGGGCCGAGTCGGACAGCGGCTTGCGCCCGCTGCCCTGTGCCGCAGCTGATCATGCCCCGGCCCCCTGGCAGTTGGGGTGTCGCACCTGGATGCCCCTTGGTGGGGACTCCTGGTTCGGCAGTTGGACCGAGGAAGGGTTTGGCCGTCTCGGACTGCGTCACGCCGACGGTTCGCAACAGGACTTCAGCGGCAACTACAGCCGCTTTCGCGGCTTGGCGCTGGATCAGCACTACCTGTACTGCATTGCGGCGTCCCCCGTCAGTCCCTCGGCCATCCTCGCCATCGAACGTGAAACCCAGCAGGTGCAGGTGTTGGCCGGCGGTGTCGCGCCGCTACCGACGGAGCGCATCAGCCGACCACAAACCCTGTGCTATCCCAGTGGCGAAGGACAGGCCCATGGCTTCTTCTACCCGGCCATGAATGGGGTCAACCGACCGCCTCTGGTGGTGTTCATTCACGGCGGTCCCACCTCCGCCTGCTATCCGATCCTGGACCCGCGTATCCAGTTCTGGACCCAGCGCGGCTTTGCCGTGGCCGACCTGAACTACCGGGGCAGCACCGGTTATGGCCGGGCCTATCGCCAGGCCCTGCATCTGCGCTGGGGCGAAGTGGACGTGGAAGATGCCTGTGCGGTGGTCTCCTATCTGGACCAACAAGGGCTGATCGACCCAAGACTGGCGTTCATCCGTGGCGGCAGCGCCGGAGGCTACACCACCCTCTGCGCCCTGGCCTTCGCCAAGGTCTTCTGTGCCGGCGCCAGCCTGTACGGGGTCAGCGATCCCATTGCCCTGACCCGCTCCACGCACAAATTCGAAGGGGACTATCTGGACTGGCTGATTGGCGATCCAGAGCAGGACAACGAGCGCTATCTGGCGCGCACGCCACTGCTGTACGCCAGCAACATCAGCGTGCCCGTGGTGTTTTTCCAGGGTGAGTTGGACGCCGTGGTGGTGCCCCAGCAGACCCGCGACATGCTCAAAGCGCTCCAGGATCAGGGCATTGCTGCCGAGGCCCACTATTACCCGGATGAACGCCACGGCTTTCGCAAGGCGGACAATCAGGCTCACGCGCTGGAACAGGAATGGCGGTTTTATCAGAAGGTGCTGCAAGCGCAACGCTGAGCGGGTGCTGCCCGTTCCGTTGGAACGGGCAGCTTGGATAATCAGCGTTTGGCGATGATGTACACCGCGTGCACGATACCGGGGATGTATCCGCACAAGGTCAGCAGGATGTTCAGCCAGAAAGCGCCGCCAAAGCCCACTTGCAGAAAGACCCCCAAGGGCGGCAAGAGAATGGCGAAGATGATGCGAATCAAGTCCATAGGGCAGCTCCTGATAGAAGTCGGGCTCGGCTGAGCCTCACCTGCAATCGACACTGGCCGCGTGCCAGGGTTCAGCGCAAATCTTGCCCTCCTGGACAGCACGGAGACAAAAAAACGCCCCGTGCGAAAAATCGGACACGGGGCGACGCGTTATACCGCGAGACGGTTCAGGAATTCAGTCAAAGTAAAGTCGGATGTGCTCGGGACTGAGCGTCAGCGAATGCCCCAGGATCAGCCAGATTTCACACGGCTACTCCCTTGCGGCATTGCAATTGCGCGGTCCGCACGCGGGAAAAGGCCCGGGCCAGGCGCAGGAGCATTTCATCGATATTGCCCTTGCTGACACTCAGGGCCGGGGTGAAGCGCAAACAATCCGATTGCGCAGCACTGAGCAACAGGCCCTCGTGCAACGCCGCCTTGAGCACCGCCTGCGCTGAGTCGTCCGCCAGGCTCATGCCCCAGAACAACCCATGCCCTCGTACTTCGCCCTGGGCGTAACGGGCCGCCAGTTGGGTCAACTGCTGCCCCAAGTACTGACCGTTGCTGCGCACCTGCTGCAGAAAACCATGCTCCTGCAGACTGTCCAGCACGGCCAGGCCGGCGGAGGTCATCAATGCATTGCCGTGGTGGGTGCCATCCAGCTCGCCCTGCTCGAAACAACAGGCCTTGCCCCGCGCCAGCAACGCCGCCAGGGGCACGCCGCCGCCGAGGCCCTTGCCCAAGGTGATGATGTCGGCGCGCACGCCGTACAACTGCTCGGCCAAGAGGGTGCCGCAGCGGCCGATGCCGGTCTGGACCTCATCGAGGATCAGCAGAATGCCCAGCTCACGACACAGGCGCTCCACCCCTTTGAGGTAGTGTTCTGTCGCTGGAATGACCCCAGCTTCCCCCTGGATCGGCTCCAGCATGATGGCCACGGTCTGAGCATCCACCGCCGCATGCAAAGCAGGCAGATCATTGAATGGCACCTGGCTGAAGCCTGGCAGTTGAGGTTCGAAACGATTGCCTGGGGAGCCATTGCCCGCGGCCGATAACGCGGCAAAACCGCGGCCATGGCAACTGCGGCTGGCAGTGATGATGCCCGCCGCGCCGCCGCGATGCAGTTGACCCCACTTGCGTGCCAGCTTGATCGCCGCCTCGCAAGCCTCGCTGCCACTGCTCAACAGATAGGCCTGGTCGCTACCGGTACTACGGCACAGCCGGTCGGCAAGCCTGAGCATGCCGCGGTTATAGAAACCCGACCCGGGATTGATCAGCGACTGGGCCTGGGCAGCGATGGCGTTGACCAGTACCGAAGGGCTGTGGCCCAGGCTGTTGGCCGCCCCGGCCTGGGTGAAATCCAGGTAGGTGCGGTCATTGCTGTCCCACAACCAGGAGCCCTGGCCGCGAACGAACACCGGCTGGGGGCGCTGCACACTGGGCATCAGGCACTCACTGGCGCTGGCATCGTCCGAGGCGGTCGCACAGGGCTCGATAGCCAGATCCTCCAGGCTTGGCGGAGTGCGGCGCAGATTGAACAGATTCATGCCCGCAGCCCCTCCAATGGCAGGCCCAGCAGGCGTGAAGACCAATCCTCGACGCAGCCGGTACGCATACGCTTGATGGCGATATCGCGCCAGCGCGAGGACAGTGCCGGACAATCAATCAGCATTTTCAAGCCTTTATGCTCCAGAGGCTCCTGGAAGAAACAGAGCAGGGCCCAGGCTACGGTCAGGCCGGGATAACTGCGCTGGATCAGTTCGAAGGGTTCGTCCGCCTGGACAAAGCCGGGCTTGAGCACCCGATAGAACCAGCCGCAGCGTCCATTGTCCTGGGCTTGCTGGGGCAGATTCACCAGGCCCCAACGCTGGCTCAAGCGATAGCAAGGAGAACGGGGCTGGCTGATCTGCAACAGCGCGCCACCCCAACGGAACATGTCCCCCAGGCACACCTGTTCTTCGGTCAGGCCACGTGTCGAGAGATTTTCACCAAAGGCCGGAGCCGACCAATCGAACTGTGGATAACGTTTGCGCCAGTGGGCGTAATGCTCTGCGGGATAGTGGTGCAGGGCTCGTTCTGGGCCAGTATGAAAGCGCGGATCACCCTGTTCATCGCTGCCCAGGCCTTGTGGCCATAACCAGAGACGGTTTGCAACCGGGTACTTGTCGGTATCGATGACCAGACCCTGGCCGAGATTTTTTGCCTTGCCTATGTAAACACCATCGACGTAAACGGTATTCATCGCGCGCCTTGGCCCTGTAAGCCCTGTGAATAGGCGCTAGACTAGGCGCCTTGCGGGCTTACGGCCATTTCGTTTTTTAAGCTTTTTCGATAAGAAATACTTATGGATTTCAAGCAACTGCGTTATTTCGTCGCGGTGTATGAAGAAGGTCACGTGGGCCGTGCTGCCGAGCGTCTGTCGATCTCGCAACCGGCACTCTCCCAGCAGATCCGTCAGTTGGAGCAGAACCTCGACGTCAGCCTGTTTGAACGCAGCAGCAAGCGCCTGTTGCCGACCCTGGCCGCCCATACCCTCTACAATCACGCCCTGCCCCTGCTCGATGGCCTGCAACAAGCCCGTGAGGCCCTGCGCAACTTCAAGGGCCAGGCCCTGCGTACCCTGGCCATCGGCGTACTGCAAACGGTGCATAGCAGCCTGGTGCCGCAGATGCTCGAACGAGTGCGCAAGGCCCAGCCCCATCTGGTGGTGCAGATCTACGAATTGACCGGTCTGGAGATTGAACGACGGTTGCTTAATGGCACGTTGGACATCGGCATCAGCTACCTGCCGCCACGCCAACCCGGCTTGCATGGTGTCCCGCTGTACGAAGATGAGCTGACACTGGTCATCCCCGAACAGCATCCGCTGCGCGAATTCAAGAAGGTCTCCATGAGCCAGGCAGCGGAGTTGCCAATGTTGCTGTTGGGTGAGGAGTTTCAGATCCGCCAGATCTGGCAAGCGCAGCTGGCCAACCTGGGACGGCGCCCCCAGGTGCAAGCGGAGTTGAACAATATGGCCGGTATTCTCGACAGCCTGCCTCATACCCGACTGGCCACCGTACTTCCAGGGCGCTCGCAACAACAGCACAGCAATAAGGAACTGCTGTGGAAACCGCTGAGCGAGCCCAGGGTGCCGTTGAAAGTCGGATTGGTGTGTCGCGATCTGCAGCGTCAGCAAGGAACGCTGGAACTGCTGCGCACGTTATTGGAGGATTCGATGAATACCCAAGACGGGCGCTTGGGCGGCACTGCGGTGCCAGAAATCCTGGGTTGACGTCGCCAAAATAAAAAATCCGGACAAAAGAAAACCCCGCCGAAGCGGGGTTTTGCAGACTGTTTCCCTGACATCCTTTTCACTCCACCATCCTGGCGGAATCCTACGTGTCCGTGTTGTTGCTTTGCGCTTCCTGCGCGACGTCCATGTGAAGTAGATTAGCCTCAGCCGTCATCTACCGATATGGACGATCAGCAGCACGTTATGTAAGAGATGACTTACAAAGGCTCTCCCGATTAAAACTGCTCCGCCTGCAACAGGAACAGCGATTCACTACCCGCTTTCACCGAGGCGGTCAGGGAGTGGATACGCGGCAGCAAACGGGCGAAATAGAACCGCGCGGTTCCCAGTTTACTGGCGTAGAAGTCCTCTTCCTGCTCCTTGCCCAGCGCCGCTTTGGCCATCAGGGCCCACATGTAGGCGTAGGCGGTGTAGCCAAAGACCTGCAGATACTCCACCGAAGCCGCGCCGATTTCGTTGGGGTTACTGATGGCCCGATCCAACAGCCAGGCGGTCAGCTCGTCCAGATTGTCCAGAGCCGCGTTCAAAGGCAGGGTGAACTCGCCCAGTTGCGCATCGGCGGTGGCGGTGAAATGGCGAATTTCATCAGCGAACAGACGGTAGAACGCCCCACCGCTGCCGACGATCTTGCGCCCCACCAGGTCCAGGGCCTGGATACCGTTGGTGCCTTCGTAGATCTGGGTGATCCGCACGTCGCGCACCAACTGCTCCTGGCCCCATTCGCGAATGTAGCCGTGGCCGCCAAAAATCTGCTGGCCATGAACCGTGGTTTCCAGACCCAGGTCGGTAAGGAACGCCTTGGCCACGGGAGTCAGCAAGGCCACCAGACTTTCCGCGCGCGTGCGGGTCTCGGCATCTTCGCTGAACTTGGCGGTATCCAGTTGCATCGCCACATAGGTGGAGAATGCCCGGCCACCTTCGTTGGCCGCCTTCATGGTCAGCAGCATGCGCCGCACGTCCGGGTGCACGATGATCGGATCGGCAACCTTGTCCTTGGCTTGCGGCCCGGTCGGTGAACGGCTCTGCAGGCGGTCACGGGCATATTCCACCGCGTTCTGATAGGAGCGCTCACCGGTGGCCAGGCCCTGGATACCGACACCCAGGCGCTCGTAGTTCATCATGGTGAACATCGCTGCCAAGCCCTTGTTCGGCTCGCCCACCAGATAACCTATCGCTTGATCGAAGTTCATCACACAAGTGGCCGAGGCCTGGATACCCATCTTGTGTTCGATCGAACCGCAACTCACCGGGTTGCGTTCACCCAGGCTGCCGTCGGCGTTGACCATGAACTTGGGCACCAGAAACAGGGAGATCCCCTTGGGCCCGGCCGGCGCATCCGGCAGTTTGGCCAGCACCAGGTGAATGATGTTTTCCGTCAGGTCGTGCTCACCACCGGTAATGAAGATCTTGGTCCCGCTGATGGCATAGGAACCGTCAGCCTGAGGTTCGGCCTTGGTACGGATGATGCCCAGGTCGGTGCCGGCATGGGGCTCGGTCAGGCACATGGAACCGGCCCAGACACCGGCGTACATGTTTGGCAGGTAAGTGGCTTTCAGCTCTTCGCTGGCGTGGGCATTGATCGACAGGCAAGCTCCCGCCGTCAGCATCGGATACAGGCCAAAGGCCAGGCTCGCGGAGTTGACCATTTCCTCGACCTGGGCGGACACCGCCTTGGGCATGCCCATGCCGCCGAACTCGGGATCACCGCCCACGCCGACCCAACCACCTTCGGCGTAGGTCTGATAAGCCTGGGTGAATCCTTGGGGAGTGGTTACGACGGTATCGTTCCAATGACAGCCTTCCTCGTCGGCACCACGACTCAGCGGAGCGATGCTGCGGGCGGTGACTTTGCCCGCTTCCTCCAGAATCGCCTCAACAGTCTCGGCATCCACAGTCTCGGCCAGAGCTGGCAGTTGAGCCCAGAGTTTGGCGACCTCGAAGACTTCATTGAGGACGAAGCGCATATCGCGCAGGGGCGCTTTGTAGTCAGCCATGGCAAACCTCGCAAGATCTAAACAAGCGGGCCGGAACGGGCCCATTTACGAAAAGTCGAGTGTAACCGAACAACTTTTGCGACACATAGGGTCAACTCATGACTTTATTGTTAATTTTGGTCACAGACAAATAACCACAAGAAAAAGCCCGCCATAAGCGGGCCTTGTCCAGAGCACATCAGCGTACTTACAAGGCGAACATCTGCGCCGGCAGGCTCATCAGGCAATCACCGCCAGCGTCGATTGCCGCCAGATGGGCGCCGGTACGTGGCAGCAATCGCTTGAAGTAGAACGCACAAGTGGCCAGCTTGGCGGTGGCGAAATCGCCGTCGCCTTCACCTGCATCGAGCTGTTGCTGCGCCACCAGGGCCATACGCAGCCAGAGGTAGGCTAGAACGATGTAGCCGCTGTACATCAAGTAATCCAGGGCTGCGGCCCCCACTTCATCCGGATTTTTCATGGCGGCCATGCCCACCCGGGTGGTCAATTCGCCCCATTGACGGTTCAAGCCATCCAGTTGCGCGATGTAGGCCTTGAACTGAGGATGCTCGGCATGTGCCCCACAGAACTTGTGAACGATCTTGGTAAACCCCAGTAACAGCTTGCCCTGGCTGCCCAGCACCTTGCGGCCCAGCAAGTCCAGAGCCTGGATGCCGTTGGTGCCCTCATAGATCAGGGCGATACGACAATCGCGCACCAGTTGCTCCATGCCCCACTCACGAATGTAGCCGTGACCGCCAAACACCTGCATGCCGTGGTTGGTCACCTCAAGGCCCGTCTCGGTCATGAAGGCCTTGCAGATCGGAGTCAGGAACGCCAGGAGGTCCTCGGCGTCCTGACGCTGGGCCGGATCGGCGCTCAGATGAGCCACATCCAGCAATTGAGCGGTGAAATAGGCCAGGGCCCGGTTGCCTTCATTGAACGCCTTCATGGTCAGCAGCATGCGCCGTACATCGGGGTGGACAATGATCGGGTCAGCCGCCTTGTCCGGCGCCTTGGGCCCGGTCAGAGCGCGCATCTGCAAACGATCGTTGGCGTACTTGATCGCACCTTGAAAGCTCGCCTCCCCCAGGCACAGCCCCTGCATTCCGGTGCCCAGGCGCGCGTGATTCATCATGGTGAACATGCAGTTCAGGCCTTTATTGGCCTCGCCGATCAGGAAGCCCTTGGCGCCGTCGAAGTTCAGTACACAGGTAGCCGAAGCCTTGATTCCCATCTTGTGCTCGATGGAGCCGCAACTCACACCGTTGCGCTCACCGACCTCACCTGCTGCGTCCGGCAGGAACTTGGGCACGATGAACAGGGAAATGCCTTTGGTCCCGGCCGGTGCGTCCGGCAGTTTGGCCAGCACCAGGTGAATGATGTTTTCACTCAGGTCGTGCTCGCCGGCAGAGATGAAAATCTTGCTCCCCGATAACGCATAACTGCCATCGGCCTGGGGCACCGCTCGGGTCTTGATCAGGCCCAGGTCGGTACCGCAATGGGCTTCGGTCAGGCACATGGTGCCGGTCCACTGCCCGGCGGTGAGTTTGTTCAGGTACAGCAGCTTCTGTTCGTCGGTGCCATGGGCATGAATCGCCGACATCGCACCATGGGTCAGCCCCGGGTACATGCCCCAGGAAGTGTTGCTGGAACCCACCATCTCGCTGATCACCAGCCCCAGGGAATGGGGCAGCCCCTGGCCGCCATAGGCAGGATCGGCGGCCAAGCCATGCCAACCGCCCTCGACGTATTGGGCGAAAGCCTGTTTGAAACCCTTGGGGGTGGTCACTACGCCATTGTCGAAATGGCAGCCTTCCTCGTCACCGGAGCGGTTCAGCGGAGCCAGGACGTTCTCGCAGAACTTCGCCCCTTCCTCGAGGATCGCGCTGACCATGTCCGGGCTGGCATCGCTGGCTCCCAGTGCGGCGTAACTGCCATGAAAGTCGAAGACATGATCGATCAGGAAGCGCATGTCGCGCAGGGGAGCTTGATACTCGGGCATGATGATTTCTCCGGCAGCAGGTTTCTCCAACCTACTGCCGCCGTCCTCAGCCTGCCAATGACGTTCAAGTCGCTGAATGCGCCATCATCACTCAACCCGCAGCCGTATCCATGCGTACTGCACCGCGGCGATTCTGCCCGAAGGCCATGACACAGTTACGCCCCGCGCCCTTGGCACTGTAGAGCGCCTGGTCGGCGGACTTGAGCACTTCTTCGGGAGTCCGGTGCTCCATCAGTCGCTCGGCGACACCGATGCTGATGGTCACCGAAACACTGGATGCCGCTGCAACGCCACGGCGTTGGCGGCCTTGCTGGTCGTCCTGGGGGCGGTTGTCCTGGTTGCGCAACTGAATGTTGTAGGTAGCGATGATCTCGCGAATCATCTCCAGGTGCGGCATGCACTCATCCAGGGTCTTGCCGGCAAATACCACGGCAAACTCTTCCCCACCGTAACGATAGGCGCGCCCACCGCCAGTGACCTTTGACAGCTTGCTGGCCACCAGGCGCAGCACCTGATCCCCGACATCGTGACCGTGGGTGTCGTTGAATTTCTTGAAGTGATCGACGTCAGTCATGGCCAGCACATAATTGCGACCCAGACGCTGCATGCGCTCATTGAGCGCCCGGCGCCCCGGCAAGCCGGTCAACTCGTCACGGAACGCCATCTGGTAAGCCTCATGGGCCACCGCCGCGGCAATCATCAACATGACCTGACTGCACATGATGTTCAGGGTGAATGGCAGGATGAACGTCTTGGGCAGCATCCAGAACAAACCCAGCAAGCCCACCAACTGCGCTGCGTGCAGTGGTCGCGGACTGCGCCAGTACTGGACCGCCAGTAGCAGGAATGCCGCGAAGAATACCGGATACGACAACTGGATAAGGCTCATCCAACTGCCATGCAAAGCCGGCCAACGGATCTCTGCCAGCCAGTTCAGCAACGCTTGTGGGTAACTCTGTTCCAGGCCAAGAGCGACGCTGCCAAACGCCAATAACACGGCAAAACGCGCGACCATGTCCTGAAACAGGTGGGTACGCTCCTGCCAGGCTGCGAACAGGCCAAACAACAAGGGGAGCAAAAGGCAGCAAAGGTGGAATACCACCGCGGCATCTTCGCGGACCCTGCCGTTATCCCGGTAGAAATCGGTTTGGGTATCCAGCAGAAAGTAGGCGATGTACACCGTGACCATCAAAAACAGTTCACGCTGGCGCCGGTACACAGCGCAATAGGCTCCGCCAAGCAACAGCACCAGCGTTGGCAGCACATTGAACAGCGAAGTGAAGAAGACGTTGAGGTCCTTGACGTAAGCGGCCGCCAGCCCCGCAAGCAAAAGCAGTAAAGACGGTAGGAAATGACTGAAACGTACAGCGGAAGAACGCGGCAAGGGTAAAACTCCGACCCGGCTGATCAATAGATGGCATTGTGCCTTCATTTATTGAAGTTAAGCACACGCGGTGTGACAGACATCACATTGCCATCTCTTTAACGGCAGGAAATCGCTTCTGCTTAGCGATTTAGTCGGGAATTTTCATGAAGATTCTGCAGGCACAAAAAAGCCGCTCGACCCGGAGGGCGAACGGCTTTCTGAAAGGTCCGGTAAGGCTTAGTAGGCCAGGCCGAAGTCCTCTTCCTTCATGTCCATCAGGTTGTTGGCGCCCGACAGCATGGTTGCAACGTGAGTGCGGGTACGCGGCAGGATGCGCTGGAAGTAGAAGCGCGCAGTCTGCAACTTGGCCGTGTAGAAAGCCTCTTCGGTAGTGCCGGCTGCCAGCTTTTCAGCCGCCAGACGGGCCATGTCGGCCCAGAAGTAGGCCAGGCAGGCATAACCGGAATACATCAGGTAGTCCACCGAAGCAGCGCCCACTTCTTCACGGTCTTTCATCGCGGCCATGCCCACTTTCATGGTCAGCTCGCCCCATTCCTTGTTCAGTGCCGCCAGCGGAGCGACGAATTCCTTAACGGCTTCGTTGCCTTCGTTGTTCTGGCAGAACTTGTGGACGATCTTGGTGAAACCCTTGAGGGCCTCGCCCTGAGTCATGAGCACTTTGCGGCCCAGCAGGTCCAGAGCCTGGATGCCAGTGGTGCCTTCGTACAACATCGAGATACGGCTGTCGCGAACGTTCTGCTCCATGCCCCACTCGGCGATAAAACCGTGGCCACCGTAGATCTGCACACCGTGGTTGGCGGACTCGAAGCCGACTTCGGTCATGAACGCCTTGGCGATCGGAGTCATGAAAGCCAGCAGAGCATCGGCTTTCTTCTTCTCTTCTTCGTCCACACCGTATTTGACGATGTCGACCTGCTTGGCGGTGAAGTACACCATCGCCCGGTTACCTTCGGCGAAGGCTTTCATGGTCAGCAGCATGCGACGTACGTCAGGGTGCACGATGATCGGGTCCGCGGCCTTGTCCGGCGCTTTCGGGCCAGTCAGGGAGCGCATTTGCAGACGGTCGCGAGCGTATTTCAGGCCACCCTGGAAGCCGATCTCGGCGTGGGCCAGGCCCTGCAGAGCGGTGCCCAGACGCGCGGTGTTCATAAAGGTGAACATGCAGTTCAGGCCTTTGTTCGCCGGGCCGATGAGGAAACCGGTGGCCGCGTCGAAGTTCATCACACAGGTGGCGTTACCGTGGATGCCCATCTTGTGTTCCAGGGAACCGCAGCTGACCGCGTTGCGCTGGCCGACACTGCCGTCAGCGTTAGGCAGGAACTTGGGCACGATGAACAGCGAAATGCCTTTGGTGCCGGCCGGTGCGTCCGGCAGACGGGCCAGAACGATATGGACGATGTTGTCGGCCATGTCGTGTTCACCGGCGGAGATGAAGATCTTGGTGCCAGTGACCTTGTAGGAACCATCAGCCTGAGGTTCGGCCTTGGTGCGCAGCATGCCCAGGTCAGTGCCGCAGTGCGGCTCGGTCAGGCACATGGTGCCGGTCCACTCGCCGGACACCAGCTTGGTCAGGTAAGCCTCTTGCTGCTCAGGAGTACCGTGCTCGGAAATCGTATTCATCGCGCCGTGGGACAGGCCTGGGTACATGCCCCACGACCAGTTGGCTTCGCCGACCATTTCGCTGACTGCCAGGCCCAGGGATTCAGGCAGGCCCTGACCACCGTGCGCGACGTCGTGAGCCAGGCTTGGCCAGCCGCCTTCAACGAATTGCTTGTAGGCCTCTTTGAAGCCAGTCGGGGTCTTAACGCCGGATTCACTCCAGGTGCAACCTTCCTGGTCGCCCACACGGTTCAGCGGCGCCAGTACCTGCTCACAAAACTTCGCACCTTCCTCGAGAATGGCGTCAACCATGTCTGGAGTGGCGTCCTGGCAAGCCGGGAGGCTCTGATAGTGCGCCTCATAGCCGAGCAGTTCGTCACGAACGAAGCGAATATCACGCAAGGGGGCCTTGTAGTCAGGCATAGCGATAAACCTCTGCTGATGTAACCGGGAATGAACAACCGCGTTGATTTTTTATAGCGGTCAAACAGGTGTTTGAAACATACGTTTAGGCCCAAATCTTGTCAAGCGTCGCTCCCATGCCTTTCGTCATCGAAACAAAATGCACGCGCAGGCAAATACCCACAGCGCTGCCGTGAAGTGTAGAAGCCGGCTCGCCGACGATCAGTTACACAAAGAAATGAAGAAGAGGAACCACAGAAGGGAAAGGCATGAGCAAACGCCCGCCTCGCGTGAGAGAAGCGGGCTTTAGCGCAGAGTGATCAAGCGTAGGTATCGATCAGGGTACCGAGTACCTCATCAGAGGCTTTGGCAACTTTGACGCCCAGTTCCACCTGGACCTTGCCCATGGACATCTCGACCATACTGCTGGCCAGGTCCGAACTCTGGCTGCGGTCCACGCCCCGTAGGCGATTGACCGAATCCGCCGACGCCTGGCTGTCGGCAGAGCGCTCAACGGCGCTGCTGGCGATCTGGCTGGAACCTTGATCGACACGATTCTGCCCAGTCTGAATCGCGTTCAGTCCGGCGTAGAAAGCGCTGTTCCCGGAAATTTCCATAAGAGAACTCGACCTTGAAAATGAATGACAGGTGTTATTGAAGCAGACCTGTCAAAAAAACACCCGTCAAAAACACTAATGGCAATATGCCTTGCCATAGGCAAAATCTAGTCCAGCAAATCCAGCTGCAGATGTTCGGCCACTGCCTCGGCACTGGCTGTCTTGAGTCGCGGCACTCGGCCCAGGCACGGCGCAGGCAGGCGCTCCGCCAAAGTCGCGAGGTTTTCTTCCAGACGAGAGGTCTTGGGATCGATGATATTGGCCACCCAGCCCGCCAGTTGCAGACCGTCCTGAGCAATGGCCTCGGCAGTCAACAACGCATGATTGATGCAGCCCAGTCGCACGCCCACCACCAGAATCACCGGTAAGCCCAGCGCCATGGCCAGATCCGACAGGTTGTCCTGATCCGCCAGGGGCACTCGCCAGCCACCCGCACCTTCGATCAGGGTGAAATCCGCCCCCTTGGCCAGAATGTGGCGCATGGGCGTCAGCAATGACTGCACCGTCAATGCCACCCCGGCCTCTCGTGCCGCCAGGTGCGGTGCGATGGGCGGCTCGAAGGCGACCGGATTGACCTCTTCATAGCTCAACGGCAACGACGACTGCGCCAGCAATGCCAGAGCATCGGCATTGCGCAGGCCCTTGGCGCTCAACTCGCACCCGGAAGCCACAGGTTTGCCTGCCGCAGTACTCAGCCCGGCCAGCCGCGCCGCATGCAACAGCCCCGCGGCAATGGTGGTTTTACCCACATCGGTGTCGGTGCCAGTAATGAAATAGGCAGCACTCATAGCGGTTTCTCCAACACGGCATACACCACCTGATAGGTCGCCGGCAGCCCCTGGGGCTGACGAAACCCCTCGTAAGCCTCGATCAACCCGGCGATACGCGCGCGTCCGGTGAGGCCGCCGGGACGACCGGGATTCAGATTGTGTGCACCCAAGGCTTTCAACTCATGGGTCAGACTACGCACATCCGGGTAATGCAGGACATGGGGAACGCTCTCCAGGCTACGTACGTGCAAACCACTGGCATCGCACAAGTGGCGATAGCGTGCGAACTCACGAAAGCGATTGACGTGAACCTGCCCATCGACCCGCCCCCAGCTCTCACGCAGCTCCTGCAAAGTGCCGACGCACAGACTGGCAAAAGCCAGCACACCGCCCGGCTTGAGCACCCGCTGGGCTTCACTGAGCACGGCAGCAAAGTCGGCACACCACTGCACCGCCAGGCTGGAGAAAATCAGCTCGCAGCTGCTGCCCTGCAACGGCAGGCGCTCAGCATCTCCAGCAAAAAAGTGCTCGGCGCCACCCAGGGGCCGCGCGTGCTTGAGCATGCCCTCGGCAATATCCAGGGCCAGCCCCTGACTGCCGGCGAAGCGTGTCCCCAGCACTCGACTGAAATGCCCCGTACCACAGCCCAGGTCCAGCCAGCGCGCAGGCGTCCAGCCTTCAGGCAAACGGCTCAGCAATTGCTGGCCGACCGTGCGCTGCAACTCGGCAACGCTGTCGTAACTGGCTGCGGCGCGGGAAAACGAAGCCGCCACCTGACGCTTGTCAGGCAGGCCTGCGGGTAAGACAGGAACAGACAAATCAGTCATCGCCGGACTCATGCAAAAAAGCCTGGATCGCCCCCGCCACTCCGTGGGGGTCCTCCAGAAGAAAACCGTGGCTGGCCTGCTCGATCAGGCCAACTTCTATATCCGGCAGCAATACCAGCAACTCGGCGGCCGCCTCGGCCGGCACCAGGGCATCCAGCCCGGCGAACAGGTGCAACTGCGGGCCGCGAAAAGCCAGCAAGGCTTCGCGCGTATCCAACTGCGCCAACAACTCCAGACCCGCCATCAGCACCGGACCCGGCGTGGTCGGCGCCCCGCCCAGCAGCATCCGCGACAAGCCGCGGGGATCGACGGCGCCCTGGGCACACAGCAGGGAAAAGCGCTTGAGGGTGGTGCGCGGATCAGCGGCGCAGCCGGCCAGGAAGCCGTCAAAGGTCTCAGCGGCCATGGCACTGGACCATTGCTCGTGAGCAACGAAGCTGGGATTGCTGGCCAGGGTCAACAAACCGCAGCAGCGCTCGCCGCGTCGGGCCGCCAACTCCGCGGCGAGCATGCCGCCCAGGGACCAGCCCCCCAGCCAGGCGTCATCCGGCAGCGCATCGTCGAGCTCGTCCAGCCATGCCTGCAGATCGCTGGACGTCAGCTCCGGCAGGGGTTCGATCTCCACCCGCAAGTGTTCATCCAGCCCCTGCAAAGCGGCAGCCAAAGGTTCCAGGGGCGACACCCCCAGCCCCCAGCCCGGTAACAGGATCAGTCGATCACGCATGGCTAGGCCTCGTTTGCAGTTCACTGAAACAATCCGCCAACGCGCTTAACAATAGCTGGACCTGCGCCTCGCTGTGGGCGGCGGACAACGTCACACGCAGCCGCGCACTGCCGGCCGGCACGGTCGGCGGACGGATGGCGGTGACCATGATCCCCCGCGAACGGAGCATCCGTGACAACTCCACGGCCCGGGCACTGTCGCCCACCATGATTGGCTGGATCGGGGTAAAGCTGTCCATCAGCTCCAAGCCAATCTGCTCGGCCCCCAGCCGGAACTGACGAATCAGCTTCGCCAAGTGCTCGCGCCGCCAGTGCTCGCTGCGTAGCAACTCCAGGCTCTTGCGCGTGGCGCAGGCCAGTGCCGGCGGTTGGCTGGTGGTATAGATGTAGGGCCGGGCGAACTGGATCAGTGTTTCGATCAGCTCCTCGCTACCGGCGACAAAGGCCCCAGCGGTACCGAAGGCCTTGCCCAGGGTGCCCACCAGCACGGGCACCTCATCCAGACCCAGGCCGAAGTGTTCCACCAGCCCGGCACCGTTGGCCCCCAGCGGACCAAAGCCATGGGCATCATCCACCATCAGCCAGGCACCACGGGCCTTGGTTTCCCGGGCCAGGGCCGGCAGGTCGGCGACATCGCCGTCCATGCTGAACACCCCATCAGTGACCACCAATGTATTGCCGGTGGCCTTCTCCAGGCGTTTGGCCAGGCTCCCTGCATCGTTGTGCAGATAGCGATTGAAGCGCGCACCAGAGAGCAGGCCGGCATCCAGCAGGGAAGCATGGTTGAGACGGTCTTCCAGCACCGTGTCGCCCTGCCCGAGCAACGCCGTGACCGCCCCGAGATTGGCCATGTAGCCCGTGGTAAACAGCAACGCCCGCGGGCGCCCCGTGAACTCGGCCAGGGCTTCTTCCAAAGCGTGATGGGGAGCGCTGTGACCGATCACCAGATGGGAAGCGCCGCCGCCCACGCCCCAGCGGCTGGCACCAGCGCGCCAGGCTTCGATCACCTGCGGGTGATTGGCCAGGCCCAGGTAGTCGTTGTTGCAGAAAGCCAGCAATGGCTGGCCATCCACCACCACTTGCGGCCCCTGAGGGCTTTCCAGCAGCGGACGCTGGCGATAAAGATGTTCAGCACGACGGGCTGCAAGCCGTGCTGCGAGATCAAAAGACATGCTGGCCTCGATATTGGCTCACAGACACATTACCCGTAAGAGCTGGCTTGCCAGCGAAACAGACGACGCGAACCCCGCCGCACTTGCGCCGTTCACGGGATTCGCCGGCCAGCCGGCTCCTACCACAGGAGGTCAGACGGCAGCGTTGTAGAACTGCTCGCTGCTCTTCTGCTCCACCAGGGCCTGCTCGATGGCCGCCTGATGCACTTCGTCGGCGTGCTCTTCACGGGCTTCGGGCTGGATGCCCAGGCGCGCGAACAACTGCATGTCCTTGTCGGCCTGCGGGTTGGCGGTGGTCAGCAGCTTGTCGCCGTAGAAAATCGAATTGGCACCGGCGAAGAAGGCCAGAGCCTGCATCTGCTCGTTCATCGCTTCGCGGCCGGCGGACAGGCGCACGTGGGATTGCGGCATGAGGATCCGTGCCACGGCGAGCATGCGGATAAAGTCGAACGGGTCCACGTCCTCAGCGTTTTCCAGCGGCGTGCCGGCCACCTTCACCAGCATGTTGATCGGCACCGACTCCGGGTGCTCCGGCAGGTTGGCCAGCTGGATCAGCAGGCCGGCGCGGTCGTCCAGGGACTCGCCCATGCCGAGGATGCCGCCGGAACAGATCTTCATCCCGGCGTCACGCACGTAGGCCAGGGTTTGCAGGCGCTCGCTGTAG
Source organism: Pseudomonas sp. B21-059 (assembly GCF_026016285.1). Taxonomy (NCBI): domain Bacteria; kingdom Pseudomonadati; phylum Pseudomonadota; class Gammaproteobacteria; order Pseudomonadales; family Pseudomonadaceae; genus Pseudomonas; species Pseudomonas sp. B21-059. Next base: position 6,185,516 of record NZ_CP087201.1, read on the forward strand.
GTGCGGGTGGTGATGATGCTGCCGTAGAACTCCGGCGAGGTGTCGAGGTTGTGGTTGTAGTAGTCCAGGCCGGCCTTGGCCAGGGCCTCGGTCTGGTCCTGATCGAGACGGCCCAGGGTCATGCAGGTTTCCAGGCCCATGGCCTTCACGCCTTTGACCATCTCCAGCACATAGGGCATGTCCTTGGCCGAAGGGTGCTTCCAGGCGGCGCCCATGCAGAAACGCGTAGAGCCGATGGCCTTGGCCCGAGCGGCCTCCTCCAGCACCTTCTGCACTTCCAGGAGCTTTTCCTTTTCCAGGCCGGTGTTGTAGTGGCCGGACTGCGGACAATATTTGCAATCTTCCGGGCAGGCGCCGGTCTTGATCGACAGCAGGGTCGAAACCTGGACCCGATTGGCATCGAAATGCGCGCGGTGCACCGTCTGCGCCTGGAACAGCAAGTCATTGAATGGCTGGACGAACAGGGCTTTGACTTCAGCCAAAGTCCAGTCATGACGCAGGGTAGCGGTGGTGCTGGCGCTCATGGGCGATTCCTTGATTATGCTTGGCAGGCGGTGCGGGACAGGGAAAGTCCACAGCCGCAACACGGATGTTCGGCATATTTAAGGAAGAGCCATGCACTGTCAACCCGAATACAAAGGGCCGGTTTACATCTGGTCAAAAAACAAACAAATCTGTTTACTTTGCGATGAGCCCAGCGATTCAGCCCTGGCCCTGTGCAGTTCATGTCAGGACGAACTGCCCTGGCTCGGCGCCCAATGCTCGGTCTGCGCCCTGCCCCTGCCCGCCGCCAGCCTGACCTGTGGCCAGTGCCTGAAACGTCTCCCCGCGTTTCGACGGGTCATCGCCCCCTGGCGTTACGATTTTCCGGTGGACAGCCTGATCAGCCGTTTCAAACACCATGAAAAGTGGCCTTTTGGCCGACTGATGGCCGAACTTCTCAGCCAATTCCTTCACTATCGCTACGATGAAGGCCTGCCCCGACCAGACTGCCTGCTGCCGGTGCCGCTGTCCCGGCGACGCCTGCGCCAGCGAGGCTTCAACCAGGCCGGCATGCTGGCCCAGTGGCTGGGAGAACACCTGCAACTGGCGGTGGAGCCCCTTCTGCTGCTGCGCACCCAGGACACCCCGGCACAACAAGGCCTGGGGGCCCGTGCTCGTCAGCGCAACCTGCACCAGGCCTTCGCCCTCGCCGCCGACACTCCTGTGGCCGGCCGCCACCTGGCCCTGGTGGACGACGTCCTCACCACAGGTGCCACTGCCCAGGCCCTGGCCCGGTTGCTGATCAATGCCGGTGCCCGTCAAGTGGATGTCTATTGCCTGGCCCGAACCGCAAGACCCGACACCCCCGACTGACTTGACTCTCATCGCTCAAACCGCAAACTCCCTGTCCATCTTCAGTGCCCAAAGCGTCCCTGCCATGTCCTTGCCCACTCTGTTGACCCAGCACATCGCCCGCCGCCCACAACGCATCGCCCTGCTGCAACACATTGCCGAACAGGGCTCCATCACCCGCGCGGCCAAAAGCGCCGGCCTGAGCTACAAGGCCGCCTGGGATGCCATCGATGAGCTCAACAACCTGGCTCAGCGTCCGCTGGTAGAGCGCAACGTCGGCGGCAAGGGCGGCGGCGGGGCCAAACTCTCCGCCGAGGGCGAACGCGTGTTGCGCCTTTACCAACGCCTGCAAGCACTGCAGGCCCAAGTGCTGGAAGCCGCAGAAGATGCCAGCGATCTCGATCTGCTGGGGCGCCTGATGCTGCGCACCAGTGCCCGCAACCAGCTGCACGGCAAGATCCGCGAGATCGCACCTCTAGGCTGCAATGACCTGATCAGCCTGGAGCTGCCCGAAGGCCTGCTCCTCAAGGCGCAGATCACCCACGACAGCACCCAGCGCCTGGAACTGGAAACCGGCACTGAAGTGGTGGCCTTGATCAAGGCCGGCTGGCTGGACCTGCACCCTGCCGACGCTCAAGTAACAACTGGACACAATTGCCTGAGCGGGACCGTCGAGCAGATTCTCGACGCCGAAGACGGCCCCTGCGAGGTGCGCATCACCCTGCCCAACGGCCAGACCCTCTGCGCCCTGGCCGAGCCGCACCGGCTCAAGACGCTGGAAATGACCGAAGGCAAACCGGTCCAGGTGCAGTTCTCTGCCTCCCATGTCCTGCTCGGCACCCCGCTGTAACCGGAGTGCGACGACTTCAGGCTGCAACATATTCGTCATAGGCGCTCATTAAGGTGGCTGCAAAAACCCGCAGGGAGCCTGATATGAGCCTGTTAGAAGAAGACCAACCCACCGACCTGGAACAGATGGTCGGCCTCAGCCGCCGGGGTTTCATCGGTGCCGGTGCCCTGTGCGGCGCCGCCCTGTTTCTCGGTGGCGGACTGCTCGGCCGCAGCGCCCTGGCCACCAGTGTCAGCGCCGGCAACAGCCAGCTGCTGGGTTTTGCCGGCATTGCGGCCGCCACCAGCGACAACATCACCCTGCCGGCGGGCTACAAATCCTCGGTACTGATCAGTTGGGGCCAGCCGCTGACCAAGAACGGGCCGGCCTTCGACCCCAGCGGCAATGGCACCGCCCAGGCCCAGGAAGTGCAGTTTGGCGACAACAACGACGGCATGAGCCTGTTCGCCTTCCCGGACGACAAGCACCGGGCGCTGATGGCGATCAACAACGAATACACCAACTACCGCTACCTCTATTCCCACGGCGGCCAACCGCAATCGGCCGAGGACGTGCGCAAGGCCCAGGCCAGCGAAGGGGTGTCGGTCATCGAAGTGCAGCGCAAGAACGGCCAGTGGCAGTTCGTCCAGGGTTCACGCTACAACCGGCGCATCCACGGCAACACGCCAATCCGCCTCAGCGGCCCTGCCGCCGGTCACGACCTGCTCAAGACCGCTGCCGACCCCAAGGGCAGGAAAGTCCTCGGCACCTTCCAGAACTGCGCCAACGGCAAGACCCCCTGGGGCACCTACCTGACCTGCGAAGAGAACTTCACCGACTGCTTCGGCAGCAGCAACCCCGAGCAGAAGTTCGACGCCGCGCAGAAACGCTACGGCGCGGTGGTGACCAGCAAGGACATCAACTGGCACCCCCACGACCCGCGTTTCGACCTGGCCAAGAACCCCAACGAGCTCAACCGTCACGGCTGGGTGGTGGAAATCGATCCATTCGACCCGCAATCGACCCCGGTCAAACGCACCGCCCTGGGCCGCTTCAAGCATGAAAACGCGGCCCTGGCGCAAACACGTGACGGCCGCGCCGTGGTCTACATGGGCGACGATGAGCGCGGGGAATTCATCTACAAGTTCATCAGCCGCGACAAGATCAACCACCGCAACCCCAAGGCCAACCGCGACCTGCTGGACCACGGCACCTTGTACGTGGCGCGCTTCGATGCCGGCGACGGCAACCCGGACCGTCCCAAGGGCCAGGGCCAGTGGATCGAGTTGACTCACGGCAAGAACGGCATCGACGCCAGCAGCGGCTTCGCCGACCAGGCCCAGGTACTGATCCAGGCGCGCCTGGCGGCCAGCGTGGTCCAGGCCACGCGCATGGACCGCCCGGAATGGATTGTGGTCAGCCCCAAGGACGGCCAGGTCTATTGCACCCTGACCAACAACGCCAAGCGTGGCGAAGACGGCCAGCCAGCAGGTGGCCCCAACCCGCGGGAGAAGAATGTCTACGGACAGATCCTGCGCTGGCGCACCGGCGGCGACGATCATGGCGCGATGAGTTTTTCCTGGGACCTGTTCGTGGTAGCCGGCAACCCCGCTGTGCATGCCGGCCAGCCCAAGGGCGGCTCCTCCAACATCACCCCAGAGAACATGTTCAACAGCCCCGACGGCCTGGGTTTCGACCAGGCCGGACGCCTGTGGATCCTCACCGACGGCGACTACAGCAACAGCGGCGATTTTGCCGGCATGGGCAATAACCAGATGCTCTGCGCCGACCCGGACAGCGGTGAAATCCGCCGTTTCATGGTCGGACCGGTGGGCTGCGAAGTCACCGGGATCGCCTTCGCCCCGGACCAGAAGACCCTGTTCGTCGGCATCCAGCACCCGGGAGAAACCGGTGGTTCGACCTTCCCCGAGCACCTGCCCAACGGCAAGCCGCGCTCCTCGGTGATGGCTATCACCCGGGAAGACGGCGGCATCATCGGCGCCTGAACCCGCCCCGCGCCAAACCGGCTCCTACGTCCGTAGAAGCCGGCTCGCCGGCCAACCTGGCGGCCAACCTGGCGCCCAGCCGAACCACCAGCAAACCCTCCCCCGCTGGCTCCCCGTCTGCGTTACCATGCTTGGCCGGACGCGGCAGCCTGCTGCGCGCAGGAGTAAGCATGTCGCACCCGTTTGAAACACTGACCCCCGACCTGGTTCTCGACGCCGTTGAAAGCATCGGTTTTCTCAGCGACGCCCGCGTGCTGGCGCTCAACAGCTACGAAAATCGCGTCTATCAAGTCGGCATCGACGAAGGCGAACCGCTGATCGCCAAGTTCTACCGCCCCCAGCGCTGGACCAACGAAGCGATCCTGGAAGAACACCGCTTCACCTTCGAACTCGCCGAGTGCGATGTGCCGGTGGTCGCACCGATCATCCACGACGGTGCCAGCCTGTTCGAGCATGCGGGCTTTCGCTTCGCCCTGTTTCCCCGGCGTGGCGGGCGCGCGCCCGAACCGGGCAACCTGGATCAACTCTATCGCCTCGGGCAATTGCTCGGTCGCCTGCACGCCGTGGGCGCCACCCGCCCCTTCGAGCACCGCGAAGCCCTGGGCGTGAAGAACTTTGGTCATGACTCACTGGCGACCCTGCTGCAAGGCAACTTCATTCCCAAGAGCCTGCTGCCGGCCTACGAGTCCGTGGCCCGGGACCTGCTCAAGCGGGTGGAAGAGGTCTACCAGGCCACCCCGCACCAGAACATCCGCATGCACGGCGATTGCCACCCCGGCAACATGATGTGCCGCGACGAGATGTTCCATATCGTCGACCTGGACGACTGCCGCATGGGCCCGGCGGTGCAGGACCTGTGGATGATGCTGGCCGGCGACCGCCAGGAGTGCCTCAGCCAGCTCTCCGAACTGATGGACGGCTACAGCGAGTTCCATGATTTCGACCCGCGGGAACTGGCCCTGATCGAGCCGCTGCGAGCCCTGCGCCTGATGCACTACAGCGCCTGGTTGGCACGACGCTGGGACGATCCGGCCTTTCCCCACAGCTTCCCCTGGTTCGGCAGCGAACGTTACTGGGGGGATCAGGTCCTGGCCCTGCGCGAACAGCTGGCGGCCCTCAACGAAGAACCTCTCAAACTGTTCTGACCCTGCCTGCAGGAGCTGGCTTACCAGCGAAGAGGCCCATGAGGTCGTCTTCGCCGGCAAGCCGGCTCCTACAAGAATCCGCCTCGATACAACGCCAACCGTAGGAGCTGGCTCGCCAGCGAAGAGGCCCGTAAGTTCGCCTTCGCCCACCAGCCCTCCCCCACAGAAACGGGCGGCGCAAAAGTCAGGACATGTCCTGACAATTGTCCTTACAATCCCGTCTTCGTTAGCTGCCTAAGCAAGGACTCTGCATGCAAGCCGCCAACCCGCGTCGCGGGTACATCCTGGGCCTGACCGCCTACATCATCTGGGGTCTGTTTCCGATCTACTTCAAAGCCATCGCCAGCGTTCCGGCCGTGGAAATCATCGTCCACCGGGTACTCTGGTCGGCGCTGTTCGGCGCTGTGTTGCTAATGGTGTGGAAACATCCCGGCTGGTGGCGCGAGCTGCGGGAAAACCCCAGGCGCCTGGCCATCCTGGCCCTGAGCGGCACCCTGATCGCCGGCAACTGGCTGACCTATGTCTGGGCCGTGAACAATGGGCGCATGCTTGAGGCCAGCCTGGGCTACTACATCAATCCCCTGATCAATGTGCTGCTGGGCATGCTGATTCTTGGCGAACGCCTGCGGCGCATGCAGTGGCTGGCGGTGATCCTGGCGGCGGTGGGCGTGGCCCAGCAAGTGTGGCAAGTAGGCAGTTTGCCCTGGGTCTCACTGATACTGGCACTGAGCTTCGGCTTCTATGGCCTGATCCGTAAACAGGCCCCGGTCAAGGCCTTGCCCGGGCTGGTGGTGGAAACCTGGATGCTGGTGCCCATCGCCATGGCCTGGCTGCTCCTGCACCCCGAAGCCAGCAGTGCCCATGCCGACTTCTGGACCAGCTCCGAAGCCTGGTGGCTGGTAGCCGCCGGCCCGGTCACGCTGATCCCGCTGGTGTGCTTCAACGCCGCGGCTCGGCACTTGCCCTACACCACCCTGGGCTTCCTTCAGTACCTGGCGCCAACCCTGGTGCTGCTGCAAGCGGTGCTGCTGTTTGGCGAACACCTGTCCTCCAGCACCTTGCTGGCGTTCATGTTCATCTGGGCCGGCCTTGCGGTGTACAGCGTCGATGCCTGGCTCAGCCTGCGCGGCCGCCGCTGATCAATAAACGTACAACGCCCTGCAGGCCAGTCCATTCGTGGCCTGCAGCGATTCTTCCCAAGGTTATCCACAACCTGATCCCCGCCGTTTGTGCACAAGCCCTTGAAACTGCTGGTTTTTTGATCAGAGCGCGCTAAGCCGCGGCGGTACTGGGCTGGCGACGGGTCTCTACAGGTTATCCACAGGCGCATGCACGGATTACTGGGATAACCTGCGGGACGGTGTTCAGACCTCGCTGCGCAGCACCAACTCCACCATCAGATCGTCGGCCAGGGTTTCCAGGCGCGACTGCAATACCTCCAGGGACAACGTCAGGGGCACCGCCAGAATCGCCTCGGCATGAAACAACGGCTCGCTGCTCATGGGCGCTGGGCGCACCTCGGTCACCAGCCGTTCAAGGTTGACCCCCTGCTCCGCCAGCAAGCGGGTGATATCCCGGACGATTCCCGGACGATCATTGCCCACCAGCTCCATGGCGATGGGTTTCCAGGTGCAGGACTGTTCGATGCCGCTTTCGGCGATCAATACCCGGATGCCCTGGGCGGAGAGCCCCTGCAAGGCATCCACCAGCTCATCGTAGGCCTCGGCCGGGACCCCGACCCGCAAGATGCCGGCAAACTGCCCCGCCATGCGCGACAGACGGCTTTCCAGCCAGTTGCCGCCGTGCTCGGCGATGCACTGGGCAATACGCTCGACCTGTCCGGCCTTGTCCGGGGCGAAAACCGTGAGAACGAGATGGTCCATGGCGCAGCCCTCTTTGCTTGATGAAAGAGCAATTATAGGCAGCCTCATTCCCCGCGCCTTCCAGCCCATATCGCAGCAGCTTGTGTAGGCGCTGGCTTGCCAGCGAAAGTGCCCGCAAGGCCGACGCCCCCCCCCCGAAGGCCCATTCGCCGGCAATCCGGCTCCTACGAGGGCGCGCAGGGCAAAACATAAATCGTGTACAACTTTTTGTATTTATATGGAACAATCCACCAGCTTTTTTGAGAACATCACGTTCCCCAGCGTGACCGCACTGCATTCTTAAGTCGCGGAACGACGTATTTAGTCTAATTTTCACAAGCGCAATTCATCATGTAGTATGCCGCAGCGCGCACTACATAACGTTGGAACGATGTCTGCCAAGGCCTGATCGCAACCCTCGCAACCGCCCATCAGCAAGGCTCTGCCGTTGATTGGAAGCACCCAGCCGCCAGCAATGGCATGTACTGGTGAACAGGGTTGTGCTTTAAATGGCCGCCGGCTTCATTGTTAATTTGAAGAGCTGAAAAGCGAAATAGCTGAGCAGAGTGAGGCAAGCAATGACTGAACACGTTCAAGTCGGTGGCCTGCAGGTCGCCAGAGTCCTGTTCGACTTCGTGAACAACGAAGCCATTCCCGGTACCGGCCTCACCGCCGACGCATTCTGGGCCGGTGCCGACAAGGTCATCCACGACCTGGCGCCGAAGAACAAAGCCCTACTCGCCAAACGCGATGATTTCCAGGCGCGGATCGATGCCTGGCACCAGTCCCGTGCCGGCCAGGCACACGATGCCGTGGCCTACAAAGCCTTCCTGCAAGACATCGGCTACCTGCTGCCAGAAGCGGCTGACTTCCAGGCCACCACCCAGAACGTCGATGAAGAAATCGCCCACATGGCCGGCCCGCAGCTGGTAGTGCCGGTGATGAACGCGCGCTTCGCCCTCAACGCTTCCAACGCCCGCTGGGGTTCGCTATACGACGCCCTGTACGGCACCGACGCCATCAGCGAAGCCGATGGCGCGGAAAAAGGCAAAGGCTACAACAAGGTTCGCGGCGACAAGGTCATCGCCTTCGCCCGCGCCTTCCTCGATGAATCGGCGCCACTGACCGCCGGCTCCCACGTGGACTCCGTGAGCTACAAGATCGTCGGCGGCAAGCTGGTGGTGGGTCTCAAGGGCGGCAGCAACAGCGGCCTGCGCAACGATGCCCAACTGATCGGCTACCAGGGCGATGCCGCAGCCCCCACCGCGATCCTGCTCAAGCACAACGGCCTGCACTTCGAGATCCAGATCGATGCCACCAGCCCGGTCGGCCAGACCGACGCCGCCGGGGTCAAGGACCTGCTGATGGAAGCGGCCCCGACCACCATCATGGACTGCGAAGACTCGGTTGCCGCGGTTGATGCCGACGACAAGGTGGTGATCTACCGCAACTGGCTCGGCCTGATGAAGGGCGACCTGGCGGAAGAGGTTTCCAAGGGCGGCAAGTCCTTTACCCGCACCATGAATGCCGACCGCGAGTACACCGGCGTCAACGGTGAGCCGGTGAAGCTGCACGGCCGTTCGCTGCTGTTCGTGCGTAACGTCGGCCACCTGATGACCATCGACGCGATCCTCGACAAGCATGGCAACGAAGTGCCGGAAGGCATCCTCGACGGCCTGGTCACCAGCCTCGCGGCGATCCACAACCTTAACGGCAACACCTCGCGCAAGAACAGCCGCACCGGCTCGGTGTACATCGTCAAGCCGAAGATGCACGGCCCTGAAGAAGCCGCGTTCACCAACGAACTGTTCGGCCGCATCGAAGACGTACTGAACCTGCCGCGCAACACCCTGAAAGTCGGGATCATGGACGAGGAGCGCCGCACCACGGTCAACCTCAAGGCCTGCATCAAGGCGGCCAGCGAGCGCGTGGTGTTCATCAACACCGGCTTCCTCGACCGCACCGGCGACGAGATCCACACCTCCATGGAAGCCGGCGCCATGGTGCGCAAGGCCGACATGAAGGCCGAGAAATGGATCGGCGCCTACGAGAACTGGAACGTCGATATCGGCCTGTCCACCGGCCTGCAGGGCCGTGCGCAGATCGGCAAGGGCATGTGGGCCATGCCGGACCTGATGGCCGCCATGCTCGAACAGAAAATCGCCCACCCGCTGGCCGGTGCCAACACCGCCTGGGTGCCGTCGCCGACCGCTGCCGCCCTGCACGTACTGCACTACCACAAGGTCGACGTGTTCGCCCGCCAGGCCGAACTGGCCAAGCGCACCCGCGCTTCGGTGGACGACATCCTGACCATCCCTCTGGCCAGCGACACCAACTGGTCGGCCGAGCAGATCAAGAACGAACTGGACAACAACGCCCAGGGCATTCTCGGTTACGTGGTGCGCTGGATCGACCAGGGCGTGGGTTGCTCGAAAGTGCCGGACATCAACGACGTTGGCCTGATGGAAGACCGCGCCACCCTGCGCATCTCCAGCCAGCACATCGCCAACTGGCTGCGCCACGGTGTGGTCACCCAGGCGCAGGTGCTGGAAAGCCTCAAGCGCATGGCCCCGGTGGTCGACCGGCAGAACGCCAGTGACCCGCTGTACCGCCCGCTGGCTCCGGACTTCGACAGCAACATCGCCTTCCAGGCCGCCCTGGAGCTGGTGATCGAAGGCACCAAGCAGCCTAACGGCTACACCGAGCCGGTCTTGCACCGTCGTCGTCGCGAGTTCAAGGCCAAGAACGGCCTGTAAGCACGCCTGGCAACAGACAAAAAGCCCCGGTCCGCCGGGGCTTTTTAGTGTGTCGCCCTGGCTCGGCGCTTGCAGCTCAGTGAATGACACCCAGTTCGTGTTTGACCAGGGCCAGCAACTTGCCGGTGTCGATGGGTTTGAGCAGGAAGTCCACCACGCTCAAGTGCATGGCAGCGATGGCGTCGCGCACATCGGCGTCACCGGAAATGATGATGATCGGCAGCGCCGCCCGTTCCGATTCCCGCACCTGGCGAATCAGGTCAAGACCACTGCAGGGCGCCATGCGCAGATCGGTGATCAGCAGGCCGATGGACTTGTTCGATTCGAGTAATTCAAGAGCGGCCTTGCCGCTGGCAGCCGTGATGCAACGGATACCATCCAGGCCAAGAATTTCCGCCAGCAGCTCCCGTGCATCCTTGTCGTCATCGGCGATCAGCACCCGCTGGGCCGGCAGATCCGGCTCCAGCATGACTGCACTCAGCGCCTCGCGCTCGGCGTCACTCAAAATATCGTGGTCGGGCATACATTTCTCTACATGAACAGATCAATCCCCTAGCACATTGGTCAGACATCGCTAAGCAGACCTCCAATGTGCACTTCGTCGGAAAAATTGCCAAGAGCCTTGATCAGAGCTTTTTTGCATTGATTAAACGCCGCTCAAAGCCAAATGTCCGGGCTCCGGCCGCTACCTAGACTTACGTCCAATGGGCACCTCGCGCTGGGAGTCCGACCATTGCCGTGATCCGACCACAACAAATCCAAAAAGACTGCGGTAATCGTTATGAGTAAAGCGGACGCCTTCACCCAGGCAGGGAAGACCGCGGTGTTGCAGAACATCCAGGGGACCGTGCAGTTCCTGCAGCGGTTCCCGCCCTTCAACCAGATGGAAAACCTCCACCTGGCCTATCTGGTAGAACAATGCCAGCTGCGTTTCTACGGGCCCGGCGAGAGCATCATCAAGCCCGCCGACGGCCCGGTTGAGCACTTCTATATCGTCAAGCAGGGGCGCGTGGTGGGCGAACGCACCCACGCCGCCAAGGGCAGCACCGAAACCACCTTCGAGATCACCACTGGCGAATGTTTTCCCCTGGCTGCACTGCTGGGCGAACGCGCCACCCGCACCGAACACCGGGCCGCCGAAGACACCTTCTGCCTGCAATTGAACAAGAGCGCCTTCATCAAACTCTTCGCCTTGTCCGACGAGTTCCGCGATTTCGCCTTGCGCGGAGTCAGCAGCCTGCTGGATCAGGTCAATCAGCAGGTCAAGCAAAAGGCCGTGGAAACCCTTGGCACCCAATACTCGCTGAACACCCGCCTGGGCGAACTGGCCATGCGTCATCCGGTCGCCTGCGCCCCACAGATGCCGCTGCGTGAGGCCGTGGCGCTGATGCATGAGCAACAAGTGGGCAGCATTGTGGTGGTGGACGAGCACAAGGCGCCCCTGGGGATCTTCACCCTGAGGGACCTGCGCCAGGTCGTCGCCGACCGCACCCAGGACCTCAACCAGCCCATCGAACAGCACATGACCCAGGCCCCTTTCTTCCTCAGCCCGGACCACAGTGCCTTCGACGCCGCCATCGCCATGACCGAGCGCCATATCGCCCACGTCTGCCTGGTGAAAGACCAGCGCCTGTGCGGCGTGGTCTCCGAGCGCGACCTGTTTTCCCTGCAACGGGTCGATCTGGTGCACCTGGCGCGAACCATCCGCAATGCTCCCCGGGTGGAACACCTGGTGGCGCTGCGAGGCGAGATCGGCCAACTGGTGGAGCGCATGCTGGCCCACGGTGCGTCGTCGACCCAGATCACCCACATCATCACCCTGCTCAACGATCACACCGTATGCCGGGTGATCGAGTTGACCCTGGCAGACAAGGGCGACCCCGGCGTGCCCTTCAGCTGGCTGTGCTTCGGCAGCGAAGGCCGGCGCGAACAGACCCTGCACACCGACCAGGACAACGGCATCCTGTTCGAGGCCCGGGACGCGGCCCACGCCGCCGAGATCCGCGGCAAGCTGCTGCCCATCGCCCAGCAGATCAACCAGAGCCTGGCGCTGTGCGGCTTTACCCTGTGCAAGGGCAACATCATGGCCGGCAACCCCGAGCTGTGCCTGTCCCGCGCCGAATGGGCCCGACGCTTTGCCGCCTTCATCCGCGAGGCAACGCCGGAAAACCTGCTGGGTTCGAGCATCTATTTCGATCTGCGGGTGGTCTGGGGCGATGAACAAGGCGCCGAACAACTGCGTCGGGGAATCCTCGACCAAGTGGGCGACAACCGTCTGTTCCAGCGCATGCTGGCCGAAAACGCCTTGCGCCAGCGCCCGCCCGTGGGCCGCTTCCGCGAATTCGTCCTGGCCAAAAAGAACGGCGAAAAAGCCACCCTCGACCTCAAGGTCCAGGGCCTCACCCCCTTCGTCGATGGCGCCCGGCTGCTGGCCCTGGCCAACGGCATCGGCGCCATCAACACCCTGGAGCGTCTGCGCCAGCTGGTGTCCAAGCAGGTCATCGAGCCCCTGGACGGCGCCGCTTATGAAGAGGCCTACCACTTCATCCAGCAGACCCGTATGCAGCAACATCAACGCCAGACCCGGGAGAACCAGCCCTATTCCAATCGGGTCGACCCCGACAACCTCAATCACCTGGACCGACGCATCCTGCGCGAGTCCCTGCGCCAGGCCCAGCGCCTGCAAAGCAGCCTGGCCCTGCGCTACCAGTTATGAGCTATCCGTCATGAGCCTGTTTGCCTGGTTCCGTCCCGCCGTCAGCGTCCTGACGGCCCAACAGCAACAACGCCGCGACCGCCTGCCCGCGTTCACCGAGCTGGGTGAGTGCAGCCTGCGAGAGCAACGCTGGGTGGTGGTGGACCTGGAAACCACCGGCCTCAACCTCAACCGCGATCAGGTGCTGTCCATCGGCGCGGTGGTGATCGAGGACGGCGCCATCGACTTCAGCCAGCAGTTCGAACGCACCCTGCAGCGCGAAGGCCACAAGCTCAGCCCCAGCGTGCTGATCCATGGCCTGGGGCCCAGCGCCATCGCCGCCGGCTGCGATCCGGTGGAGGCCCTGCTGGACTTCATGGAGTTCGTCGGTGACAGCCCGCTCCTGGCGTTTCATGCCCCCTTCGACCAGCACATGCTCGGTCGGGCACTCAAGGACAGCCTGGGCTATCGCCTGCAGCACAGTTTCCTCGACGTGGCGGACATGGCGCCCATGCTCTGTCCCCAGGCCGCTTTCCGTGAGGCCGGCCTGGATGACTGGATCAACGTGTTCAAGCTGCAAGTGGCCGAGCGTCACCACGCAGCAGCCGACGCCCTGGCCACGGCAGAGCTGGCACTGATCCTGTTCAACCGTGCCCGCCAGCAGCAGATTGACAGCCCGCTGAACCTGCAACAGCGCCTCAGCCAATGGAAACGCCGCCAGCAGGCACACTCGTTCTGATCCGCGGCAATTGACCGTAGCGAGGGCACAGGCTCCCTCGCCACATCAGAAAAAAGCGTTCAACCCTCGGGAAAGAGCAGCCGACCAGCGCCAATTGCGCCTGTGTTTCGCCTCTGCCACAATCGCGAATAGTTCTCGTTATTTTAAACTTCTCGATCGGTGAGCCCCGTTGTCGTCAGTCCAAAGCCCCCACAATGAGCTGGTTGGTGCGTTGTATCGCGACCATCGCCGTTGGCTATTGGCCTGGCTGCGGCGCAACGTTGCCTGCGCCCAACGGGCCGAGGACCTGAGCCAGGACACCTTCGTGCGCCTGCTGGGTCGCGACGAACTCAAGGCTCCACGGGAACCCAGGGCCTTTCTGGTGGCCATCGCCAAAGGCCTGCTGTTCGACTACTTCCGCCGCGCCGCCCTGGAACAGGCCTACCTCAGCGAACTGATGCTGATCCCCGAAGGCGAACAACCGTCGCCGGAAGAGCAGCAGATGATCCTCGAAGACCTCAAGGCCATCGACCGCCTGTTGGGCAAACTCTCCAGCAAGGCGCGCATGGCCTTCCTCTATAACCGCCTCGACGGCCTGAGCCACGCCGAGATCGCCGAGCGTCTTGGAGTCTCGGTGCCACGGGTACGTCAGTACCTGGCCCAGGGCATCCGCCAGTGCTACATCGCCCTGTACGGGGAGCCGGTATGACTCCCATCAGCTCCAAGCCGGTGTCCGCCCGGGTGCTGGATGCCGCCATTGCCTGGCAACTGTCCCTGGACGGCGGCGCCAGTGCCGTGGAGCGCGAAGAGTTCGCCAAATGGCATGCCGCCCATGAAGAACACGCCCGCGCCTGGCGCCAGTTGGGCATGCTCGACCAGCGCTTTAGCGTGGCGGCCGGCCCGGCGCGCAATGCCTTGGTGCAATCTCGCGAAGGCCTGCGCCGGCGCGTGCGCAAACTGGGACGCGGAGTCGCCAGCGTGGTGCTGGTGGCGGGGCTGGCGCTGTTTGCCGGCGAGCGCTACCTGCCGGTGGACTACTGGCTGGCCGACCAGCGCACCGCCACCGGTGAGCAGCGCACCCTGCGCCTGACAGACGGCACGGTGATCAACCTCAATACCCACAGTGCGCTGGATGTGCACTTCGATGAGAAGCAGCGCCGGATCGTTCTCCAGGAAGGCGAGATCCTCATCGAGACCGGGCACAACGACAGTCGCCCCTTCATCGTCGAAACCCGCGACGGCCGGATGCGCGCCCTGGGTACGCGCTTCCTGGTCAAGCGTGAAGACCAGGGCACCCGCCTCGGCGTGCTGCAATCGGCGGTGGCGGCGCGAGCGCAAGCCGGCCAGGACGAACACGTCTTCAAGGAAGGCCAGCAAGTGCTGATGCGCCGCGACGGTCTCGGGCCGCTGCAGGCGCTGAACCTGGGCGCCGATGCCTGGACCCGAGGCATGTTGGTGGTGGACAACGCCCGCCTCGGTGACCTGATCGATGAGCTGGGCCGTTATCGCCGCGGCCACCTGGGCGTGGCACCGGAAGTGGCCGACCTGCGGATCACCGGCAGCTTCCCGTTGCAGGACACCGACCTGGCCCTCAATGCCCTGCTGCCGACCCTGCCCGTGAAGATCGAGCGGCACACCGACTGGTGGGTGACGGTGGTGGCCAGGGACGACGCCAAACGCTGAGATCGGTGTCGTGGCCTTCGCCAGCAAGCCCGCTCCTACACCGATCCCGTAGGAGCGGGCTTGCCAGCGAATTAACCTCAATCAATCTAAATCTAAATTATTTTCAATCTGCCCTATCACTTTTCCAATCTCGTCCGGCACCTAGGCAATTGCGAAACATTTCCATTCAGGAGCCGCCGTATGTACCGCCCGCTAGACACTCTGTTGCGCCCCAGTCTCTTGGCCGTTGCCATCGCGCTCAGCGCCCCCCTGACCAGCCCAGCGCTGATGGCCGCCGAACAGGCCAGCAGCGTGCGCGCCTACAACCTGCCAGCAGCGCCCCTGGCCAGCACCCTGAACCAGATTGCCAGTCAGGCTGGCCTGGCCCTGAGCCTGAATCCGTCCCTGGCGGCGGGCAAGACCTCGGCTCCAGTCAATGGCCAGTTCGACGCCCCGGGCGCCTTGCGCGAAGCCCTGCGCGGCACCGGCTTGCAACTGGAGCACAGCAGCGCCGGCACCTACAGCCTGGTGGCGGCACCGGAAGGCGTGGTGACCTTGCCGGAAACCAATATCACTGGCCAGGGCAGTTATGAAACGGCCTGGGGGCCGGTCGAGGGTTACATGGCCAAACGTACGGCCGTCGGCACCAAGACCGATACCGAGCTGCGCGAAGTGCCCCGCTCCATCTCAGTGGCTACCCGTGAGCAGATGAGCGACCGGGCGGTGCAGAACCTCGACGATGCCGTGCGCTACATGCCCGGTGTCACCGCCAGTAGCTATGGCAGCGACAGCCGTGCCGAATGGCTGAAGGTGCGAGGCTTCGAACCCACCCAGTTTCTCGATGGCCTGCCCTTGCCCAAAGGCACCTACGCCATGCCCAAGCTGGAAACCTGGGACCTGGAGCGCGTAGCCCTGCTTCGCGGCCCGGCGTCTTCGGTCTATGGCCAGACACCACCCGGGGGCTTGCTGGACATGGTCAGCCGCCGTCCGGAGGACAGCAGCAGCCACGAAGTGCAACTGCAGATCGGCAGCTACCAGCGCAAGCAGATCAGCTTCGACAGCACCGGCCCCATCGATGACGAAGGGCGCTTCCTGTATCGCGTCAGCGGCGTGGTCCGCGACAGCAACACTGCTATCGAGCACAACCAGGACAAGCGCTACAACCTGGCCCCCAGCCTGACCTGGAATATCGACGAAGACACCAAGCTGACCTTCCTCAGCCAGTTCAACCGCGACGATACCGGCATCACCAGCCAGTTCCTGCCGTTGCAGGGCACCAAGCTGGCGAGCCCGGCCGGCGAGATCAAGTACCACAAGAACCTCGGCGACCCGAGCTGGGAATACTACGACAAGACTTACTACGCACTGGGTTATGCCTTTGAGCATCGCCTGGATGACGTCTGGCAGTTCCGCCAGAACCTGCGGTACACCAAGAGCGACCTGTCGTTCCAGGGCATCACCGCCGGCGGCAGCTACTGGCCCAACAAGCCCGACCAGGCAGTGAGTGCCGACGGCACCGTGCGCCGTGGCGCCAACATCGTCAACGAGGACATCAGCCAGTTCGCCGTGGACAACAACTTCCAGGCCGACTTCAACACCGGCGAGCTCAAGCACACCCTGTTGCTGGGCCTGGATCACCAGCGCGTCAACACCAACTACAAGTGGCTCTACGGTGAAGCGCCTACCAGCAACATCATCAACCCGATCTACGGACAGGACTTCAGCAAAGTCGCCTACTTTGCCTACAACGACTACAACCAGAAGCGCCAGGGCACCGGGCTCTACGTCCAGGACCAGATGGCCCTGGACAACTGGCGCCTGACCCTGGGCGGGCGCCAGGACTGGCTGCACACCGACTCCAGGTTCTACAACATCGCCAACAAGCCCCATGACGAGCGGGACGATCACGCCTTCACCGGCAACGCAGCCCTCAGCTACGTCTTCGACTCCGGCTTTACCCCCTACATTTCCTACGCCGAATCCTTCCAGGCCGAGCCCGGCGGCAACGCCAAAGGCCAGGCCTTCGAACCCAGCACCGGCAAGCAGTACGAACTGGGCCTCAAGTACCAGCCTCCGGGCAGCGACATGCTGTTCACTGCCGCGGTATACGACCTGACCCGGCAGAACATCGTCCTCACCGACAGCCTGGGCGTCAGCCGTCCACTGGGTGAGGCCAAGGTCCGCGGCTTCGAGCTGGAAGCGGTGGGCAACGTCAATGAGAACCTCAAGCTGACGGCCGCCTATACCTACGCCAACAGCAAGATGACCAAGGTCGGCGACCCTCAGGACAAGAACCGGCCGCTGCCATTGACCCCGGAAAACCAGGCCTCGATCTGGGCCGACTACACCTGGCACAACGGGCTGCTGGACGGTTTCGGCGTAGGCTTCGGAGCCCGCTACATCGGCGAGACCAACAACGTTCCGGCAGGCAACCTGGCCTATGTGGCCCGCAAATCCGACGGTGATACCGCGGCCTATACCGTCTATGACGCAGCGGTGCATTACGACCTCGGCCGCCTGGACAACTCGCTCAAGGGTGCCAGCGTGGCACTCAACGCCAACAACGTATTTGACAAGGAATACATGTCGACCTGCGACGGCACCTACTGCTACTACGGCGACCGTCGCAATGTCATGGCCAGCGTGAATTACAAATTCTAAGAAGGGAAATCCCTCACCCAAGGGCCGCCTGAACCGCGGCCCTTTTGCCTGTTGGAGCCTTGATGAAAAGCAAGACAATCCGCCGCTGGTCCTTTATCCACACCTGGACCAGCCTGATCTGCACGGTGTTCCTGCTGATGCTGGCGCTCACCGGCCTGCCGCTGATCTTCCATCACGAGATCGACCACCTGCTGGGGGATTCCCCCGAACTGCGGGAGATGCCCGCCGACGCCCCGCACCTGGACCTGCAACAGCTGGTCAAGGCCGCCGAAGCTCACCGCCCGGGGGAAGTCATGCAGTACTTCGGCTGGGACGAAGACGAGCCCAACGGTGTGATGGCGATCATGGCCAAGACCGCCGGCACCGAGCCCAATTCCTCCCACACCTTCATGCTCGACGCCCGCACCGGCGAAGCCGTGGCCATGCCTTCTGCCAACGGCGGGCTGATGATGGTCATGCTGCGCCTGCATGTGGATATGTTCGCCGGGCTGCCGGGCAAACTGCTGCTGGCCTTCATGGGCCTGCTATTTGTACTGGCGATCATCTCCGGCACGGTGCTGTACCTGCCGTTCATGCGCCGCTTGAAATTCGCCAGCGTGCGCCAGGACAAATCCAGCCGCCTGCGCTGGCTCGACCTGCACAACCTGATTGGCGTGGTCACCCTGACCTGGGCCCTGGTGGTGGGAGTGACCGGGGTCATCAGCGCCTGCGCCGACCTGATCATCGCCGCCTGGCGCAACGACAGCCTCAGCGCCATGGTCGCGCCCTACCGCGACGCCCCGCCCCTGACCGCGCTGGCTCCCGCCAGCCGCCTGCTGGACATCGCCCGGGAAGCCGCCCCAGGCATGCAGCCGGACTTCATTGCCTTCCCCGGCACGCGCTTCTCCAGCGAGCACCACTACGCGGTGTTCCTCAAGGGCAGCAGCCACCTGACTTCGCACCTGCTGACCCCGGTGCTGATCGACGCCAGCACCCTGCAGGTCACCGCCGTGGGCACGCGCCCCTGGTACATGGATGCCATGGGCATGTCCCAGCCACTGCACTTCGGTGACTACGGCGGCATGCCGATGAAGGTGCTGTGGGCAACCATGGATGGGCTGACCATCATTGTCCTGGGCAGTGGCCTGTACCTGTGGACAGTCCGGCGGCGTGCTGCGAAGTCGGTTGCGCAGGTGCGCCCATGAAGCCCCGGCAATCGAACTTCTGGAAAGTCTTCAGGGCGCCGCTGGCCCTGGCCCTGCTCAGCGCCGGCGGCCTGTTCGCGGCGCTGCTGGGGGATGGGATCTGGGACAGCCTGAGCTGGCTCGGCCTGGGCCTGCCGGCGCTGATCGCCCTGCGGGGCTTGTTCAGGCGCGGGCGAGCGGCTTGACGGCAGCCGAGGGGAAACCGCGCCACAGATAAACCGACAGCCCCAGGCTGATCAGCAGCACCGGAATGAACACGCGGTTTTCCAGCAGCGCCTCAGCCGCGACCAGTACGCAAAACAGCGCCAGCCCCAGCAGCGGCACATAGCTCGCCGCCAGGCTCCAGCGCCAGGGCCGGGTCACCGGCTCTGGGCCACGCAGGCCCAGCAGCCCGCACACCAGGGCGGGCAGGGCCAGCGCCGGCAGCGCCCAGTACCAGGCCATGTAGGCAAACGCCATGATCAGCTCGGGCTCACCCTCGCCCTTGCGGCGGAACTCATACTGCAGGGCCAGGTACACCGCCAGCCCACCCAACAGGGTCAGGGCCAGACTGTACAGCCCGTGCAAAAGATAGGACCTGCGCATTCATCGCTCCTTGTCTGTCCCTTGTGCCGCCCCTGTGGCCAGTGCCACAGGCTGCGCTAAGATCCTCGGGCCGCGAGCCTGTGCTCCGTTCCCAACCGCGAGGAATATTCATGTCTACCCCAAGCATGACGCTGTTCCACAACCGGGCATCACCTTACGTACGCAAAATCATGGTGCTGCTGCACGAAACCGGGCAGCTCGACCGTGTGGCCCTGCAAGCCTGCCAACTGACCCCGGTAAACCCGGACAACGCGCTGAACCAGGACAACCCCCTGGGCAAGATTCCAGCCCTGCGCCTGGCCAACGGCCAGGTGCTCTACGACAGTCGGGTGATCCTCGAGTACCTGGACCAGCAACATGTCGGCAACCCACTGATTCCCCAAGAGGGTTCGGCCCGCTGGCGGCGCCTGACCCTGGCGGCCCTGGCCGACGGGATCCTGGAGGCGGCAGTGCTGGTGCGTTACGAGCTGACCCTGCGGCCACCGGAACACCACTGGGCGCCGTGGCTCGAAGGCCAGCGCGACAAGATCCGACGGGCCCTGGCAGTGCTTGAGACCGAGGCGCTGGCCGAGCTGGCCAGCCACTTCGACGTGGCCGCCATCAGCGTCGCCTGTGCCCTGGCTTACCTGGACTTCCGCCATCCAGACCTGGAGTGGCGCCAGCAACAGCCCGGGCTCGCGGCCTGGTACTTCGAGGTCAGTCAGCGGCCGTCGATGCTCGAGACCCGACCGCCGGCCTAATCGGTCAGGCGCTCGGCCCTGTTCGCCGGCAAGCCGGCTCCTGTAGCACGGGGAGCAGCTTGCTGGCGCACCCGCCACCACGCCTCCGGTGGAAACAACTGGCCAATCCGCTGCGTCAGGCGCTCGCGCTGACGCTGGTCCTCACGCAAGCCCAGTGACTTACTCATGGATGGCCTCCAGGTCGAACTGCAGGGGGGCCGGTTCCTTGCGCTGGCCCAGGCCATACCAGTCCAGCTTGCGGGTCAGCACCATGAACACGCCCAGCAGGCCGAACAGCAACAGCGAGCCCATCAGCAGCGCATAGTCCTCGGCGC
The DNA here is from genome assembly GCF_026016285.1 of Pseudomonas sp. B21-059. Classification (NCBI taxonomy): domain Bacteria; kingdom Pseudomonadati; phylum Pseudomonadota; class Gammaproteobacteria; order Pseudomonadales; family Pseudomonadaceae; genus Pseudomonas; species Pseudomonas sp. B21-059. Next base: position 6,206,008 of record NZ_CP087201.1, read on the forward strand.
TGAGCAGGCCATACAGCAAGCCGTACAAGGCCGCCAGCGAGAGCGCGAACACTGCGCCGTTACGCCAGCTGTGCAGCACATGGCTGACATAGAAACCGATCAAGCCGACACAGGCCGCAGCCGACACGCCGTAGGCCAGTTCGAAACCCAGGTGCTCCGACAGCGACAGCAGCAACAGGTAGAAGAACGCCAGTGCCACGCCCACCAGGCCGTACTGGATCGGGTGCACCGACAGGCTCTTGAGCACCTCGAAGAGAAAGAAGCCGGCAAAAGTCAGGCCGATGAACAGCAGCGCGTATTTGATCGCCCGGTCGCTTTTCAGGTACTGGTCCACCGGGTCGATGAAGCTCACGCCAAAGCTGCGGCTGTTGAAGTCCTGGCATTGGCTGCTGTAGGCGCAGCGCTCCATGGCCTGTTCCAGGTTGGTGGAGAAGAACGAGGTCTGCCAGAGCGCCGAAAAGCCCTGCTCGGTGACTTCACGCTGCACCGGCAGGTAGTTGCCGACAAAGCTTGGGTGAGGCCAGTTGGCCGTCAGCAGCACCTTGCTGGTCTTGCCCACCGGCAGCACCTGCAACTGGCCGGTGCCCTGCAGGCGCAGGTCGAAGGCGAAGTCCAGGCGGGTGCTCTTCTTCAGATCCAGGGGCGGCAGCAGCACGTGCACGCCTTCGTCCAGCCAGCTGACAAAAGTGCCCGGGGCAAAGTCCAGGGTCTGGCCATTGAGCTGCAGTTGCAGGGCGTTTTCGATGCCGCGGATATCGCTGATACCCACCGCCAGGAACGGCTGGTCGAACTGGTAATCAGCAAAGTCTTCCTTGATGCCGTACTGCTCGGGCACGACGAAATGGCCGCTGAGGTGGTTGTCGGCGTGGAACAGCCGCGCCTCGTAGATCCCCCGGGCACGCAGCTCGGTCTGGGCCTTGCTGTCCAGCTCGAAATGCTCGGGCAGGAAAAACAGCCGCCCCTGTTGCTCGCTGGTTTCCTGGTAGCGCTTCTTGGTCTTGTCGTCGGTTTTCCAGGTGCGCACGGTCTTGCGGTAGTCCACCACCATCACCGGGCCGCTGATCTGCTGCTGGGTGCTGGAGCTGCGGGCGATATCCTCGAGGACGCCGTCGCGCAGGCTCTGGCGCTCGCTGATCAGGCCGCTGATCATCAGCAGCGGTATCAGCAACAGCAGGATCAACAGGCCAATGGCCCCGAGTTTGAAGGTCAGGTTACGGTTCATGAGGCTCTCCCCAGTTGGAATGGGAGAGAGTCTGGAACGCGGCCATGGGGGTTTTATGGGGGCAATGTGGAGACTCTGTGGAGAATCCCCGCTCAGGGCAGACGCAAGGTCACCTGCACCCCGCCCGGGACGTTTGCAATGTGCATCTGGCCGCCATGCAGCTGCACCACTTCCTCGACGAAATTCAGCCCCAGGCCCGTGCTCTTGCGCCCGCTGTCCGGGCGCGGCAGCGAGTAGAAACGCTCGCACAGGCGCGGCAGGGCATAGTCCGGAATCGGCTCGCCCTGGTTGAACAGCACCAGCTCCACGCCCTCCTCCACAGGTTGCGCGCTGCAACGCAGCAGGCCGCCTGCGGGGCTGAAGTCCAGGGCGTTGGTCAGCAGGTTGCCCAGGGCCTGGCGCAGCAGGAACGGCTCGCCGGACCAGGCCAGGTCCGCCGGCACCCGCAGCTCCACCTGCAGTTGCTTGCCTTCGATACGCCCGTGCTGGCTGTTCAGCAGCTCCTTGCATAACGGCGCCAGGGGCACCTTCACCCGCTCTTCCAGGCCCTGGCGCTGCTCCACTTGCGCCAGGTTCAGCAGACGCTCGATCAACTGCTGCATGCGCGCGCTTTCACTGTCGATATTGCCGACGAAACGCTGGCGCTGCTCCAGGGGCATCTCGCTCTGCAGCAACTCCGCCGCCCCACGAATCGCCGCCAGGGGGCTCTTGAGTTCGTGGGTCAGGGTGTGCACGTAGCGCTCGACATAGGCCTTGCCTTCGAGCTGGGTGCGCATGTGTTCCACCGCCGTCGCCAGTTGCTCCAGCTCGCCGCCGCGATAGTGCGGCAGCTCGGCGCGGCGCCCTTCACTGACCGCCAGGGCGTAGGCGGTCATGCGCCGCAACGCCGCGCTCAGCCACCAGGACAGCAAGGCGCCAAACAGCAGGCCCATGGCGATCAGTCCGGCGCCGTACCACAGCAGGCGGCGTTCGGTACGGTCGACATAGGGCTGCAGGGAACTGTTGGGCTTGGCCACGGTAACCACACCGATGATCTGGCCGTTGTCGCGGATCGGCGCGCCCACGTGCATCACCGAGGAGTTGGGATCGTCGGCCAGCGAGCGCGACGAACGCGCGCCATATTGGCCGCGCAGGGTCAGGTACACGTCGTTCCAGCGCGAATAATCCTGGCCCACCGCCAGGCCGCTGGAGTCCAGGACCACGATGCCCTTGGCATCGGTGACGTAGATACGGTGGTTGACCTGATTCTTCGGCAGGCCCCAGATGGTCGCCGCCGGTTGCCGCTCGCCATAGGCCCGCAGCAGCTGCGGCCAGCGGTTCTCGCTGAGGGTGCCGGCCTTGAAATCGTCCCGCAGGATCTCCGCCAGCAGGTTGGCGGTGTCCACCAGGGTTTCCTCGGTGGACTGGCGCACGCCGGGGCGGATCTCCTTCATCACCGTGCTCAGCACGAAATAGCCGGTCAGGCTGATGAACAGCAAATAGACCAGGAAGATGCGGATGCCCAAGGTCATCAGGCTTGGCTCGGGCTGTAGCTGTAGCCCAGGCCGCGATGGGTCTGGATCGGCTCGGCCTCGGCCGCCACCAGGCGCAGCTTGGCCCGCAGGCTTTTGATGTGGCTGTCGATATTGCGCTCGTAGCCCACATCCGCCACCACCCCCAGGGCGTCCAGCAACTGCTCGCGGCTGAACACCCGCTCGGGCTGTTCCAGCAGGCATTGCAGCAGGCGGAATTCATGCCGGGTCAGGCTCAGGGGCTGGGCCCGGTAGCTGATCTGCACCCGCTCCGGGTCGATGACAAACAGCGCCGGGGCCGCCTCGGGCGCGGTGCGCGGCGTCATGCGCTTGAGGATCGCCTTGACCCGCGCCGCCACTTCCCGGGGGCTGAAGGGCTTGACCACATAATCGTCGGCGCCGATCTCCAGCCCCACCACCCGATCGATCTCACCGTCCCGGGCGCTGAGGAACATCACCGGCACCTCGCTGAAGCGCCGCAGCTGCTTGCAGGTTTCAAAGCCGCTGATATCCGGCAGGCCGATATCGAGGATGATCAGGTCCGCCGGAGTCGCCTGCTGATAGTCCAGGGCCGCACGCCCCAGGCTCAGCCAGGTGGTGGTGAAACCTTCGCCTTGCAGGGCAAAGATCAGGGTGTCGGCAATCGCCGCTTCGTCTTCGACAATCAGGATATGGGGCATGGCATCCAAGCGCGCAAATTCAGTGGGCGAACGGTGCCGGATGCCCGGTATCCCGTCAATCAGCAGTCGGGCTTGTCGGCGGTATAGCGCCGCGCCGGGTTCACCGCCGCGCCGAACTCCCGCAGCGCCTTGGCGCCGATCAGCAGCGGATAGTTGAAGCTGCTGCGGTCGGTGAGGTTGACCTCCACCGTGCGCTTGACGTTGCCCAGGCACATCTCCAGCTCCACCACCGGGCGCTTGGCCGACTGCGGTTCTTCGGCCTCATCGCCCTCCTCGGAGCGGCTCTTGATCTTGCTGATGCGTGCCACCTTGTGTTCATAGACCTTGCCGCCAGCCTCCTTGGTGGCCAGGCGGAAGCGCACCCAGTCCTCGCCGTCGCGGGTAAAGGTCTGGATATCCTTGGCCGACAGCGACGCGGTCAGGGCCCCGGTGTCCATCTTGGCCTGCAGGGTTTCGCCGATTTCCGGCAGGCGGATGTATTCGTAACGGCCATACAACGTCGGCTCGGCGGCCATCACCGGCAGCGCCAACAGAGAAACAAGAGCAAGGACAGATTTCACGACAGTGGATTCCTTGAAGAGAGGGGCAGCGGGATTTTAGACCGCGGCCAACGAATTGGTTCTACCGCTGCCCCGCAGGACCCGGCTTGCCGGCGAAGAGGCCCGGCCTGCACAACACCCTACCCACTCCCAAGTGAAACATTCGTCAGCACACTTGAATTTGGCCTGCCCGCCGAAGCTGCTTATCATGGCGCGCTCAAAAGATTGTAAAGAGTGCCTTATGCGCCGCCTGCTCACCGGCTGTTTCGTCACCCTGCTCCTGCTGCTCAACACCCTGGTGCTGTTCGGCCCGCTGATGGTGTTTGCCCTGCTCAAGCTAATCCTGCCGGGACGCCTGCGGGACTACGCGTCCGCCGCGGTGATGTGGATCGCCGAGACCTGGGCCGAAATCGACAAGCTGATCTTCGCCCTGTGCATCCCTACCCGCTGGGACATTCGCGGCGGCGACGGCCTGCGGGTCGACACCTCCTACCTGGTGGTGAGTAACCACCAGTCCTGGGTCGACATCCCGGCGCTGATCCAGACCCTCAACCGGCGCACGCCGTTCTTCAAGTTCTTCCTCAAGAAGGAACTGATCTGGGTGCCCTTCCTCGGTCTGGCCTGGTGGGCCCTGGACTACCCCTTCATGAAGCGCTACAGCAAGGCGTTCCTGGCCAAGCACCCGGAGCTGCAAGGCAAGGACCTGGAGATCACCAAGGCGGCCTGCGAGCTGTTCAAGCGCCAGCCAGTGACCGTGGTCAACTACCTGGAGGGCACCCGTTTCACCGAGGCCAAGCGCCAGCAACAGAACTCACCCTTCCAGCACCTGCTCAAGCCCAAGGCCGGTGGCGTGGCCTTCGTTCTCGCAGCCCTGGGCGAACAGCTGGACGCAGTGCTGGACGTGACCGTGGTCTATCCCCAAGAACGCATTCCCGGCTTCTGGGACCTGATCTGCGGCAGCGTGCCCAAGGTGATCATCGACATCCGCACCCGCGAGCTGGACCCGGCGCTGTGGCACGGCGATTACGAAAACGACCCGGCGTTCCGCCAGCAAGTGCAGGACTGGGTCAACCAGCTGTGGACCGACAAGGACCAGCGCATCAGCGAACTGCTGAGCGAACACCGCTGATCAATCGCTGATCACGTGGGGCAGGAAACGACTGCTGTCCTTGGTGATCGGCGAGTTGTCCTCGCGAATGCCAATCCCCGCCGGCTGATCGCCGATCACCCAACTGCCAATCACCGTGTGATTGCCGGCAAACACCGGCAGCGGATGAAACCGCTGGCGGATGCACGGCCCGCCGTAGGGCCCGGCCTCGATCAGGCGTTCACCGCCCTCGGTGCAGATTTCCACATTGGCGCCCTCTCGGGAAAAGAACGGCTTGCGCACCCAGCCCGGGCCCAGGCTCGCGGATGGGTCGTCGTCGATAAACGCCGGCAGCAGGTTCGGATGCCCCGCATGCCGCTCCCAGAGCAGGGCCAGCGCGCCCTTGTTGGACAGAATCGCTTTCCACGGCGGCTCGACGAACTGCGTGCGGCTAGCGGCAAGCGCCGGGCCGAAGGCTTCGTTGAACAGCTGTTCCCAGGGGTAGAGCTTGAACAGGCTGTCGATGGGCGTGCCCAGCAGGTCGACGAAACGCCCGCCGGCATTCAGGCCGATGTCCTCGATGGCGATCAGGCGCGTGCCCAGGCCAGCCTGACGGGCGATGTCGCGCAGGTATTCGACGGTGCCGCGATCCTCCAGCGAGTCCCGCACCGAGGCAAAGTGCATCGGCGACTTGAAGCCGCCCTGGACAAAGGCCTGCAGCAGCTTGTCTTCGATGCTGTTGAACTGGTCGCAGCCGGCCGGCAATTGCCCGCGCTGCATCTGCTGTTCGAGCCAGACGTACTGGAAGAAGCTCGCCTCATACAGCGAAGTCGGCGTGTCGTAGTTGGTCTCCAGCAACTTGGCCGGGCCCGTGCCGTCGTAGCACAGGTCCATGCGCCCGTAGAGATGCGGGTCGCCCTGCTTCCACGATTGGCGGATCAACTCATGATAGGCCGCAGGGATCGCCAGGCGCTCCAGCAAGGCTTCGCTGTCCACCACCTCGGCCACCAGGGCCATGCACAGCTCGTGCAGTTCCTCGGTCGGGTCTTCCAGGTCGTCCTCGATCTGCCGCAGGCTGAAGCGGTAGTAGGCCGACTCATCCCAGTACGGCTCGCCGTCGAAGGTGTGGAAGGCAAAGCCCAACTGCTCCGCCGTGGCCTGCCAATCCGCACGCGGGGTGCTGGGGATGCGCTTCAAGAACCGAAGCTCCAACTGCTGCGGCTGGAGGAGCCGAAGCCGCCACGGCTGACCACTTCATGGGCACCGGCCAGGGAATTGCCGGCGCTGGTGAAGTGGTCCGGGCTGGAAATGCCGAAACGCCCGCCACTGGCACCGGAGAAGGTCTTGCCGGCCGCCACCTGCTGGCTGAGGGTACTCAGTTGCGAGCCGCCCCGACCGTCGCGCTCCTTGTACAGCGTTTCGCTGAAATAGCGCGGCTCGGGCGTGGAGTCCAGGCCGATCCAGCGCCAGAAGCTGGAGCCCGAACGGGCGCTGGAGCCACCACCACCACCACCACCACCACCACCACCACCACCACCCGAACTGCTGGAGCTGGCCTGCTCGGGTTGTTCGTCTTCGGGCTGAACCGGCACCGTGCGCTGGGTGGTCAGGGCGAGGCCCTTGGCAATCGGCACGTAGGCGCGGTTGTCTCTGGAAACCATGCAGTTGCCAGCGAAGAAGTCGTCTTCACAGCGTTGCAGGTCGAGATAACGCGGCGCTATCAGCTCTCCACGCTCGCGGGCATCATCGAAAGCGGCCTGGCAGATCGCGGACGGAACCTGTGCCAGTACGCAGTCGCGGACACTGCTGAAATGCTGGGTCTGGCGCACTTCGCGGGTTGCCTGAGGCTGGCCGTCACACGCAACCAGGGCGAACGGCACACTGCCCAGCAGCACCAGGCGCACGCTTTTACTGCGTTTCATGCCGGCGCCCTCAGACCGATGGAGTCATGCAGGCCGCATTCAGCAGGCCGACACCGACAGACACCGAAGCCACCAGGATCGCTGCGGAATGTTCCTGGTTGGCGATGCGCTGGGACAGGCCCTTGAGGGTCAGGCTGACCACCAGGAACGTGAGCAATTGCACCACCGCGGCGATGCCGGCCCAGAGCAGGAAGTCGATGATCGAAATGGAATGGGAAATCGCGCTGGCCACCGGAATGGCAAAGCCCAGCAAGGCGCCGGAAAGAGCGATGGAAGCGGCACTGTTGCCCTGGCGGATCAGGGCGAATTCGTTATAGGGGGTCAGGCGCGTGTAGATGAACGCGTAGAGGGCAAACACCAGGGCAGCGCCCAGCATGTAGAGCATGAAACCGAGCACCGCATCGGCGGGCAAAGACATCTTCAGTGCATCCATGAACATCGCGTTCAAGCTTCCTTGGAAAACGGGGCGCGAGATATAGCACAGGCCCGATTCGGCGAAAACTCCAGGAAAGGTAAAGACGACTGTTTCAACCCTCAAGGCAAGCCCCGACGCACTCGGCGCCGGGGCCACAGGAGGTTACTTGGGCACGCCCCAGATGCCGCTCAGGCTTTGCAGCAGGGAACCGCCAACGCCCTGCTGGCCCAGGTACTGCAGGATCAGCGGGGCAAACTGGCCGATCATGCCGCTGTCCATGCCCAGAGCGCCAAAGGCGTTGTTCAAGTCATGGGTGTCCTTGACGTTGCCCAGGGCGCTGTCCAGGCCGGCGCTCTTGCCGGAAGACTGGCCAAGCAGCCCGCCCAAGGCGCCCAGGCTGCCCAGGGCGTTGCTGCCCGACAGTTGGTCCAGGCCCGGCACGCTTTGGCTCAGTTGCGAGTAGTCCGAACTGCTTAGTTGATTTTTCGCCAGGCCGAGCATGGCGCCAGTGCCGCCGATGGCTTGCTCAGGGGTGACATTGAGTTGCGCCAGCGTGCCCAGCAGGCCGGCGGTCTGGGAAGTCGGCGCGGCGGCGGCAGCCTTGTCGCCGCCTTGCATGCCGGCAATGGCGTTGGCCGCATCGTTCAGGCTGAAACCGCCGGCCAGAGCCGAACCGGCTGCCAGGGTCATCAGGGTAGCCAGGGCGAAACCGCGTGGAATATTCATCGAAACAACCTCATGGGGCGAGAAACCACCCGGATTCGGGCGGCGGGAAAGCAGTGTTTTGACTGAGCCCGACACTGAATGTTCCGACGCCCGCCCTGCCGTCCGGCGGCTGCATCCAGGCCCGTTGCTGCTGCGTATATCGTCCACAAGCGCCAACCCCAGCCCCACGGCGCGAGGCAGCAAGACGTGAATGGAACAACCGCCCCCCCTGGACTAATCTTTGGCTGCGTCAGTCGGCGCCTGTCGTTGCCCCTTGCCCCAGTTCCTGCCAGGAGAACCGCCATCTCGAGCCTCGACACCGATCAACTGCGACACCTGCTGGCCCAGTGTTCACTGGGCGACCGCCGGGCCTTCGAAACCCTCTATCGCAGTGTTGCGCCACGCCTGCACGGCGTCGCCCTGCGCTTCATGGGCCGCCGCGATCTGGCCGAAGAGGTGCTGCAGGAAAGCTTCGTGCGCATCTGGAACAACGCCGTACGCTACCAGCCGCACCTGTCCGCGCCCCTGACCTGGATGGTCAACATCACCCGCAACCAGGCCATCGACCAGTTGCGCAAACACCGCGAACGGCCCCTGGGCGAACTCGAAGAACAACAGCTGGAGGATCAAAGCCCTTCAGCCCACGACCAGCTGGACAGCGCCCGCGCCGCCCGGGCCCTGAACCGCTGCCTGGAAAGCCTCGACGGCATGCAGCGTCAGTCCATCACCGTGGCCTACTTCCAGGGCCTGTCCTGCTCGGAGCTGGCCGAACACCTGGCCGCGCCCCTGGGCTCGGTCAAATCCTGGATTCGTCGGGGCATGGAACGCCTGCGCCGGTGCCTTGAATCATGAACTATCGAACCCCAGAACGCCGCCGCGCCCTGGCCGCCGACTACGCCATTGGCCTGATGCAGGGCGCCGCCCGCCGGCGCTTCGAAATGCTCCTGCTGGACGACCCGGCGCTGCGCGAAGAACTGGCGCAGTGGCAGGAAAGCCTCGCCAGCCTGACCGAAGCCCTGCCTGAAGCCGCGGTGCCGGAACGGGTCTGGGCGGGCATCCAGGCACGCATCGAACCGCAAGTGCTGCACGTACCGCAGAAGAACCCGCTGTGGATGCGCCTGCGTCTGGCGCTCGCCGCCTGCGCCGTGCTGGCGACCCTGTACATCGGCTTTATCCAGCAGAGCGATCAGGTGCGCTACAGCGCCACCCTGCTCAGCGCCGACCAGCAACCGGCCCTGCGGATCAAGGCCCATGCCCAGTACCTGCAAGTGGAACCCCTGACCCTGGCGGCTGTTGGCCTGGACCGCAGCCTGGAACTCTGGGCGATCCCTGCCGACGGCAAACCGATTTCCCTCGGCGTGGTGCCGGTAGGCGGCCAAGGCAAGATCAACCTGAGCCCGGCCCAACGCGAACTGCTGGGCACCCCGATCGCCCTGGCCGTGAGCCTGGAACCCCACGGCGGCTCACCTACCGGCCAGCCCACCGGGCCGGTGTTGTACCAGGGGCAATTGGCGGCGCTGTAACAGGCACCTGCTGCCGCAGGAGCGGGCTTGCCCGCGAACGTCGTCAGGGTAAACTCCGCGCCCAGGCCCCCCGTCGCATCCTTGCAGGCAGGCCCTTGCCTGCCATGCAAGCCCCCGCCTTGCCTGGCGCCATCCATCGAACGGACTCTTATGAAAGCTGCGCTCTACAGCGGCCTCCTGCTGGCCCTGGCTATCGCCGTCTTGCTCTGGCGAATCGGCACCCCGGTCGATAGCAGCCAATGCGCCAACACGGCCCCGGGCCCCCTGACCGGCTTCATCCGCCAGCACTTCAGCGATCGCCAGGGAGCCGACTGGCGCGACGACGGCAGTGCCTTGGGCATTCTTGGCGTTGCCGAGGCCCAGGCGTTCGCCCGCCAACCCGAGCGTTACTACTGCGAAGCCCTGAACCTGCTGCAGGACCCACAGCGAACCCAGACGGAAAAGGTGCATACCACGGCCCTGATGCTGTCCCTGCCCCTCGACTACTACCTGGACCTCATGGACCGCAGCCACCAGCTGTATCAGCGCGGGGCCATGGACCGCCCCGTCCTGACCCTGGTGCTGATACCACGAGGCACGGCGCTGAACTACTGGTGGCTGCCCCAGTGGCGCTCGCGCTTCCAGCGGGATGCGCCAGGCATCCTGGCCGAGACCGACATAAAGGAAATCCTGAGTGGCGAACACTGGTTCGACTACCCGGGCAGAGGCTATTGATCAGGCTTGATTGGCGGGCAACACAAACCCGCCAATAGGCGGGTTTGTGAATCTGCATGAGGCTATCTGAACAATTCGGCATGGCTGCCCAGGTCGACAAAGGTCACAAGACCGGCTCGGGCCACGTCATAAATCAGCAGAAAATCGCCACCGATATGACACTCCCTGAAACCGTCCCACTCCCCCTTCAGCGCATGATCGAGATACTGCGCCGGTAGCGGCTCCCCCAGGAACAACAGCACCATGACCTTGCGCACTTCGTGCATGTCACGACGCCCTGCACGCCGATAGCGCTCCCAGGACTTTTTAAACTCCGGCGTTTGTGCGCATTGCCTGGGCAGGTCAGCGCGCTTTGGGTTCCTCTCCGGCTTCGCCATCAGCATCCCTCAACATGTCGTCAATCGAGTCGTACTGACGACGAATCTCACGCGCCTGCGCCATGGCACGAGCGGTTTTCTCCGATGGGACACGCACTTCGAAAGGCAGTCCCTGCACGGCCACAACCTGACGCAGGAAAAGACGCATGGCATCGCTCAGGCTCAGCCCACAGGCATTGAGCACAGCGGTGGCACTGACCTTCAAATCCTCGTCTATGCGGCAACGCACGTCAGTGGTTTTCAGTAATGCAGCCAAGGTATCACCTCTATTAGTTATTTGTAGCTACATTGTGGCTACGTTTTTCCATTCTGCGAGGTCGACTCTTTGCGGTCAACCGATTTCAGTGGACCGGACTCGTAAACAGGACCTCGTGCACGTTCAGCGACGCCACAGCGGACGAAACCTTCTGCAAGACATCCACCCCCCAGCGCCTTGCTGCCTCACGCACCAGCGGCTTATAGTCCGCCGGTCGCTCAAATAGCGACCGGGTTTGGCGACCCGACGAACTACGGTCAGAAGCATCTCTTACTCATTACGGAGATTTACTTATGGACCGCTACATGCCCATCACCGGGCAAGACTGCAACATCCCCTCCCTACTGATCGACACCCAGGCGCCACTGGATGTGCTCCATGAAGCCGCCGCCTTCCGTATCCGCGCCGTGACCCAGGTGCTGGAGCAACTGGCCTTGAGCGATGCGCTGGGCAAGGACCCGGTACTGGCCCAGGAGCTGGCCCAGCTCTGCGCCATTCCCCTGCGCGATGGCTGCGACCTGATGGATGTGCTGGGACGGCGCTTGCGCGCCACACTGATCGCCTGATTGAAAGTGCCCTCACCCCAGAAGAAAAAAACGCCGCGTTCTCGGCAAGAGAACGCGGCGTTTTAAGTGACTGACAGGCTTCAACCCAAAGGCTGACGGTCCTCAGGCAGCGCTGAACAGTTTGTGCGGGTCGATGACGAATTTCTTCGGTACGCCGGCATCGAACTCGCCATAGCCGCGCGGGGCATCGTCGAGGCTGATGACTTGCACGCCCACCACTTCGGCGATGTTGATGCGGTCCCACATGATGGCCTGCATCAGTTGGCGGTTGTATTTCATCACCGGGGTCTGGCCGGTGTGGAAGCTGTGGGACTTGGCCCAGCCCAGGCCGAAGCGGATGCTCAGGCTGCCCATCTTCGCCGCGGCGTCCACCGCGCCCGGGTCTTCGGTGACGTAGAGGCCGGGAATGCCGATCTTGCCCGCCACCCGTACCACGCCCATCAGCGAGTTGAGCACGGTGGCCGGGGCTTCGTGCTGGGCACCGGCATGGCCGTGGCCCCGGGCTTCGAAGCCCACGGCGTCCACCGCGCAGTCGACTTCCGGCTCGCCCAGCAGGGCGGCGATCTGTTCGTGCAGCGGGGTGTCCTTGGACAGGTCGGCAATTTCAAAACCCTGGGCCTTGGCGTGGGCCAGGCGCACCGGGTTGACGTCGCCGACGATCACCACCGCCGCCCCCAGCAGGCGCGCAGACGCAGCGGCGGCCAGGCCGACCGGGCCGGCCCCGGCCACATAAACGCTGCTGCCCGGGCCAACGCCGGCAGTCACCGCGCCGTGATAACCGGTGGGCAGGATGTCGGAGAGGCAGGTCAGGTCGCGGATCTTCTCCATGGCCTTGTCGCGATCCGGCAGTTTCAGCAGGTTGAAGTCGGCGTAAGGCACCAGCACGTACTCGGCCTGGCCGCCGGTCCAGTCGCCCATGTCGACGTAGCCATAGGCGCCACCGGCGCGGGCCGGGTTGACGGTCAGGCAGACCCCGGTGTGTTGCTCCTTGCAGGAACGGCAGCGCCCGCACGCGACGTTGAACGGCACCGACACCAGATCACCGATCTTCAGGTTCTCGACGTCGCTGCCCTTCTCGATCACTTCGCCAGTGATTTCATGACCCAGGACCAGGCCGACCTGGGCGGTGGTACGGCCACGGACCATGTGTTGGTCCGAACCGCAGATGTTGGTGGAGACTACGCGCAGGATGACGCCGTGCTCGATCTTCCTGCCGCGCGGGTCCTGCATTTTTGGATAGTCGATTTTCTGTACCTCGACCTTGCCGCTGCCCAGATACACGACACCACGATTACCAGACATGCTTTCACCTCGCTGTTGTTGTTATGGAACCGCGTTACCCAAAGGGGGAAACACGTGGATTGCTCGGGTACGGATGCTGTTTCGTTTTCAAAATCGCTTTCACGCCAACAGGCGCAACGCCTGTAGGAGCGAGCTTGCTCGCAAAGGGCTGCGCAGCAGCCCCAAGAATCATCAGAGCACCACCGTGCGGTTGCCGTTCAAGAACACCCGCCGTTCGATGTGGTAGCCCACCGCCCGGGCCAGGGTCAGGCCCTCGATGTCACGCCCCTTGGCGATCAGGTCTTCGGGGTAGTAACTGTGGTCCACCACCTCCACGCCCTGGGCGATGATCGGGCCTTCGTCCAGGTCGTTGTTGATGTAGTGCGCCGTGGCCCCCACCAGTTTCACGCCCTTGTTGTAGGCCTGGTGATAGGGCTTGGCGCCCTTGAAGCCCGGCAGCAGCGAGTGATGGATATTGATCGCCTTGCCATCGAGCTTGCGGCACAGCTCCGGCGACAGCACTTGCATGTAGCGGGCAAGGATCACCAGTTCGGCGCCGGACTCCTCGATCACCTGCCACACCTGACGCTCCTGGGACGGCTTGTCGTTGGGGTCGAGGGGGAAGTGGTGGTAGGGAATCTGGTGCCAGTCGGCCAGGGGCTTGAGGTCCGGGTGGTTGGACACCACCGCCACCACGTCCATGGGCAACTGGCCGATGCGCTGGCGATAGAGCAGGTCGTTGAGGCAGTGGTCGGCCTTGGAGACCATGATCACCACCTTCGGCCGGTAGTGCGGCGCGGTCAGCTCGAAGTTCATCTCGAAGGCTTTGGCGCGCTCGGCCAGCCCCTGACGAAAGCCCTGTTCGTCGAGGCCGTCGGGCTGGCGAAATTCCACGCGAATGAAGAAGCGGCCCGAGAGTCGGTCATCGAAGGAGTGGTGCTCGGTGACGTAGCAACCCTGCTCGAACAGAAAGCGGGTCACCGCGTCCACCGTGCCGAGCACGCTGGGGCAGTCGGCGGTGAGAATCCATGTATCGGGGGCGCGGCTCATCAGATGGGCTCCTGTTGACGAAAGCACTGTAGCCGCTGCCGAAGGCTGCGCTCGGCCCCGCAGGGGGCGGCTCTTCGAGCCTTGTCGCAGCCCGCGGCAGCGGCCACAGGGTTAGGGTTCAGGCCTGGACGCTAAGGCCGTATTCGGCGGCGGCATCCTGCAGCCACATCCACCAGTAATCGGAAAAGCTGCGACGCACCAGCAATTCCCAGGTGTCTTCGCCGGTGCGGCGGATCACCAGTTGCGACTTGGCGAACACCGTGCCCACCGCCTTGCCCACCGGGAAGTTGTTGGGGTGCACGTCGTAGCTGGTGGACTTCATCAGCACCTGGCGCACGTTGGGGCCGGACAGTTCGAGGATCTGCTGGCCGCCGCTGACGTTGACGATCTGGATGTGCAGGTCGCCCAGGGCGGCGCGCAGGTTCTGCTCGGCGGCGAACTCTTCGCCGCTGGGCACGATCAGCAGCCACTCATCCGGGCCCAGCCATTGCAGGCTGGTTTCACCCTTGACCACCACGCTCAGGGCACCCGGCAATTCGATGCCCAGGGCCTTGTGCACGCCGGCGGCGAAGGCCGGATCGTGGCCGTCGCCACGGATCGTCAGGTGACCGAGGAGTTTTTTCTCGCGCAGGATCACACCGGCGTTCTTGCGGCCCTTGCCCACCAGGCTCGGCAGGTCGGCGTGGTGCAAAGACGACTCGGCCTTGGCCCCGGTGGTGGGGCGCTGTTGGTAAACGTTGACTGCGGTCATGGAGCACCTGTCCTTTATTCTGTGGTCCGGTTCCGGTTGCCGCTGCCAGGGGCTGCGGTCGCGTGGGAACCGGGCGCAAGGTTTTGCATCCCGGGCAGGTCCTGCGGACCTTGGCGCAGCCTGCGGCAGTGGCTACAGGGTGCGTGCCCGGGTTCATGTCATATGTTCTGGCGGTCGCCCTTGGGGTCGAAGAACACCGAGGAAACGATTTCCGCCTCGATCACCCGGCCATCGGCCAGGGGCGCGAAGACCCGCTCGCCCAGGCGCTTGAGGCCGCCTTTGACCACGCCCAGAGCAAAGGAATAACCCAGGGAGTTGTGGGCATAGCTGGAGGTCACGTGACCGACCATGCTCATCGGGATCGCCTGCTTGGGGTTGAACACCAGTTGCGCGCCTTCCGGCAGCCACTGGGTCGGGTCGATCGGCTTGAGGCCCACCAGTTGCTTGCGCTGCTCGCGCACGCAGTCTTCACGGTTCATCCCACGCCAGCCGATCCACGAGAACGGCTTGGTCCGGCCCACGCACCAACCCATGTTCAGGTCGTCCGGGGTCATCGAGCCGTCGGTGTCCTGGCCGACGATGATGAAACCCTTCTCGGCCCGCAGCACGTGCATGGTTTCGGTGCCGTAAGGGGTCAGGTTGTACTTCTTGCCAGCCTCGACGATCTGCTCCAGCACACCCATGGCGTAGTCGGCCTGGACGTTGACCTCGTAGGACAGCTCGCCGGTGAACGAGATACGGAACACCCGCGCCGGCACGCCGCCCACCAGGCCTTCCTTCCAGGTCATGAACGGGAAGCCGTCCTTGTCCAGGTCGATGTCGGTGACTTCGCTCAGCAGCTTGCGGCTGTTGGGGCCCGACAGGGTCATGGTGGCCCAGTGGTCGGTGACCGAGGTGAAGTACACCTTGAGGTCCGGCCATTCGGTCTGCTGGTAGATCTCCAGCCACTGCAGCACGCGGGCCGCGCCGCCGGTGGTGGTGGTCATCAGGAAGTGGTTGTCGGCCAGACAGGCGGTGACGCCGTCGTCGAAGACCATGCCGTCTTCCTTGCACATCAGGCCGTAGCGGGCCTTGCCCACATCGAGCTTGGTCCAGGCGTTGGTGTAGATGCGGTTGAGGAATTCCCGGGCATCCGGGCCCTGGATGTCGATCTTGCCCAGGGTCGAGGCGTCCAGCAGGCCGACGCTGTCGCGCACCGCCAGGCATTCACGCTTGACCGCGGCATGCAGGTCTTCGCCGTTTTTCGGGAAGTACCAGGGGCGCTTCCACTGGCCGACGTCTTCGAACTCGGCGCCATTCTTCACATGCCAGGCATGCAGCGCGGTGAAACGCACCGGCTCGAAGATGTGCCCGCAGTGCCGGCCGGCCACGGCGCCGAAGGTGATCGGCGTGTAGTTCGGGCGGAACATGGTGGTGCCCATCTGCGGGATGCTGACGTTCAGCGAACGGGCGGCAATGGCCAGGCCGTTGACGTTGCCCAGCTTGCCCTGGTCGGTGCCGAAGCCCAGCGCGGTGTAGCGCTTGACGTGCTCCACCGACTCGAAGCCCTCGCGGGTCGCCAGTTCGATGGCGGCGGCGGTGACGTCGTTCTGCAGGTCAACGAATTGCTTGGGCGCCCGCGCCGTGCCTTTTTCATGGGGCACCTGGAACAGCGCCAGGGTCGGTTCTTCCAGGCGGGTCAGGGCTTTGGGCAACACGCCCTCGACGCTCTCGAATCCGGCTTCGCTGGCGGCGCGCACGCCACCTTCGAAACCGTCGGCCAGGGTGTCGCCGAGGCTGTAGACGCCGTTGATACCGCCGACACACACGCGTTTCTGCGGCGCTTCACCGGGCACGAAACCGAGGATGTCTTCACGCCACACCGGCTTGCCGCCCAGGTGCGAAGCCAGGTGCACCACCGGGCTGTAGCCGCCGGAGCTGGCGATCAGGTCGCAATCGAGCCATTCGCCGGGGCTGGTGACCTTGTGCGCCTTGACGTCGATGGCCGCTACGCGCGCGCCAGTCACGTGCTTGCTGCCACGGGCTTCGATCACCGCACTGGAAGTGAGGATGCGAATACCCTTGGCCCGGGCTTCTTCCACCAGGGCACCGCGGGGGTTGTGCCGCGCATCGGCGATGGCCACCACTTGCAGGCTGGCGTCGAGCCAGTCCAGGGCCACGCGGTAGGCGTGGTCGTTGTTGGTAGACAGCAGCAGTTTCTTGCCCGGGGCCACGCCGTAGCGACGCACGTAGGTGGACACCGCGCCGGCCAGCATGTTGCCCGGCACGTCGTTGTTGCCGTAGACCAGCGGCCGCTCGTGGGCGCCGGTGGCCAGCACCACGCGCTTGGCGCGGACCCGGTGGATACGCTGGCGCACCTGGCCAATCGGCGCGCGGTCGCCGAGGTGATCGGTGAGACGCTCGTGAATGGTCAGGAAGTTATGGTCGTGGTAGCCGTTGACCGTGGCCCGTGGCAGCAGCAACACATCCGGCAGCGACTTGAGCTCGGCGACCACACTGGCCACCCACTCCACCGCCGGCTTGCCGTCCAGGCTTTCGCGGCTGTCCAGCAGGCTGCCGCCGAATTCTTCCTGCTCATCGGCCAGGATCACTCGGGCGCCACTGCGGGCAGCGGCCAGCGCAGCGGCAAGACCAGCAGGGCCGCCACCGACGATCAGCACGTCGCAGTGCTGGTTCATGTTGTCGTAGGTGTCCGGATCGTTCTCGGTGGGCGAACGGCCA
This sequence comes from Pseudomonas sp. B21-059, assembly GCF_026016285.1. Taxonomy (NCBI): domain Bacteria; kingdom Pseudomonadati; phylum Pseudomonadota; class Gammaproteobacteria; order Pseudomonadales; family Pseudomonadaceae; genus Pseudomonas; species Pseudomonas sp. B21-059. The sequence continues at coordinate 6,223,328 of NZ_CP087201.1, forward strand.
AGGCCCGCCGCCTTGCGGATGTACTTCTCGTAGGTCATCCAAAACGATTGCGGGTACATGAAGGTTTTGTAGTAGAAGCCCGGCGGCATCAGCTTGCCGCCGACCTTGCCGAGAATCCCCATCATGTCGTTGTTGACGCTAGGCCAGCCGTTGGTGCTGGTGGCCACCAGGCCCTGGTACAGCGCCTGTTGGGTGGCGCGCACGTTGGGGATCTGGGTGGCTTCGGTGGCGCCGATCTGCAGCACCGCGTTGGGCTCTTCGCAGCCCGCGGCGAAGATGCCCCGGGGCCGGGAATACTTGAAGCTGCGACCGATGATGTCCACGCCGTTGGCCAACAGGGCCGAGGCCAGGGTGTCGCCCTCGAAGCCTTTGTAGGTCTGGCCGTTGAAGGTGAAGGTCAGGACTTTGTTGCGGTCGATGCGTCCGCCGTTGGACAGGCGATTGGTCTGGCTCATACCTTCTCTCCAGCAGCCTTGGCGGTGAACTGCGGTTTGGTGCCTATCTTGTAGGTTTCAAGAATTTCGTAGGTCACGGTGTCGCGGGTGGCGTTGAAGTACTGGCGGCAACCGGCGGCGTGGATCCACAGCTCGTGGTGCAGGCCGCGAGGGTTATCGCGGAAGAACATGTAGTCGCCCCACTCCTCGTCGGTGCAGGCGTTGGGGTCCAGCGGCCGGGGAATGTGCGCCTGGCCGGACGAATGGAATTCCTCTTCGGAGCGCAGCTCGCCGCAGTGAGGACAGAAGATATGCAACATAGGGAGTTGTCCTTTTAGTGGGCGACCGCAGCAGCGCCGTGTTCGTCGATCAGCGCGCCGTTGTGGAAACGGTCGATGGAGAAAGGGGCGGCCAATGGATGCATCTCGCCCTTGGCCAGACTCGCGGCAAACACGTTGCCCGAGCCCGGGGTGGCCTTGAAGCCGCCGGTGCCCCAACCGCAGTTGAAGAACATGTTCGGCACCGGGGTCTTGGAAATGATCGGGCAGGCGTCCGGGCTGGTGTCGACGATGCCGCCCCACTGGCGGTTCATGCGCACTCGGGAGAGGACCGGGAACATCTCGACGATGGCCTGGATGGTGTGCTCGATCACCGGGTAGGAGCCGCGCTGGCCGTAGCCGACCCAGCCGTCGATACCGGCGCCGATCACCAGGTCGCCCTTGTCCGACTGGCTGATATAGCCGTGCACCGCGTTGGACATGATCACGCTGTCGATGATCGGCTTGATCGGCTCCGACACCAGCGCTTGCAGCGGGTGGGATTCGATCGGCAGGCGGAAGCCCGCGAGCTTGGCCATGTGCCCGGAGTTACCGGCGGTGACCACACCGACGCGCTTGGCACCGATAAAGCCCTTGTTGGTCTCGACGCCGATGCACACGCCGTTTTCCTTGCGAAAACCGATGACTTCGGTCTGCTGGATCAGGTCCACGCCCAGGGCGTCGGCAGCCCGGGCAAAGCCCCAGGCCACGGCGTCGTGACGGGCCACGCCGCCACGGCGCTGGACTGTGGCGCCGAGGATCGGATAACGGGTGTTTTTCGAGCAATCCAGGTAGGGGATCTCGTCCGCCACCTGCTGGGTGTTGAGCAGCTCGCCATCGATGCCGTTGAGGCGGTTGGCGCTGACCCGGCGCTCGGAATCACGGATGTCCTGCAGGGTGTGGCACAGATTGTAGACCCCGCGCTGGGAGAACATGACGTTGTAGTTGAGGTCCTGGGACAGGCCTTCCCACAGCTTCATCGCATGCTCGTAAAGCTGCGCCGACTCGTCCCACAGGTAGTTGGAACGCACGATGGTGGTGTTGCGCGCAGTGTTGCCGCCGCCCAGCCAGCCCTTTTCCACCACCGCGACATTGGTGATGCCGTGTTCCTTGGCCAGGTAGTAGGCCGTGGCCAGGCCATGCCCGCCACCGCCGACGATGACCACGTCGTAGACCTTCTTCGGGGTCGGCGTGCGCCACATGCGCTGCCAGTTTTCATGGTGGCTGAGAGAGTGCTTGAAGAGGCCGAAGCCCGAATAGCGTTGCATAGTCATTGCTCCAATTGCGGCTCTCAGCGGTAAACCGGGAAATCAGCGCACAGGGCTGCCACCTGGCGAGCGACATTGGCCTCGACGTCGGCATCGCCGAGGTGATCGAGGATGTCGCAGATCCAACCGGCCAGTTCAGTGCACTGGGTGACCTTGAATCCGCGGGTGGTGACCGCCGGGGTGCCGATGCGCAGGCCGGAGGTGACAAACGGCGACTGCGGGTCGTTGGGCACGGCGTTCTTGTTCACGGTGATGTGGGCGCGGCCCAGGGCGGCGTCGGCATCCTTGCCGGTCAGGCCCTGACGGATCAGGCTGACCAGGAACAGATGGTTGTCGGTGCCACCGGACACTACATCGTAGCCGCGTTTGATAAATACGCCGGCCATGGCCTGGGCGTTGTCGATCACCTGTTGCTGGTAGGCCTTGAACCCGGGCTCCAGCGCTTCCTTGAAGCACACCGCCTTGGCGGCGATCACGTGCATCAACGGACCGCCCTGGGCACCCGGGAACACCGCAGCGTTGAGCTTCTTCTCGATCTCTTCGTTGGCCTTGGCCAGGATCAGCCCACCACGGGGACCGCGCAGGGTCTTGTGGGTGGTGGTGGTGACCACGTCGGCATAAGGCAGCGGGTTGGGATACAGACCGGCGGCCACCAGCCCGGCGACGTGGGCCATGTCGACGAACAGCAGCGCCCCGACCTTGTCGGCGATCTGCCGGAAGCGCGGGAAATCCAGGGTCTTGGAGTAGGCCGAGAAGCCGGCGACGATCATCTTCGGCTTATGTTCCACGGCCAGACGCTCGACCTCGTCGTAGTCGATCAGCCCGGTGCGGGTATCGATGCCGTACTGCACGGCGTTGTACAGCTTGCCCGAGGACGACACCTTGGCGCCGTGGGTCAAGTGGCCGCCATGGGCCAGGCTCATGCCGAGAATGGTGTCGCCGGCCTGCAGCAGCGCCAGGTACACCGCGCTGTTGGCGGAAGAACCGGAGTGCGGCTGGACGTTGGCGTAATCGGCGCCGAACAGCTGCTTGGCACGCTCGATGGCCAGGGCCTCGACCTTGTCCACATGCTCGCAGCCACCGTAGTAGCGCTTGCCCGGGTAGCCCTCGGCGTACTTGTTGGTCAGCCCGCTGCCTTGCGCCTGCATCACCCGCTTGCTGGTGTAGTTCTCCGACGCAATCAGCTCGATGTGATCTTCCTGGCGTTGTTCCTCGGCATTGATCGCCGCCAGCAGTGCATCGTCGTAACCCTGGATCTGGTCTTGCTTGCTGAACATCACGTCTCTCCCAGCGGCGGCGCTGCGCCTTTCGTCTCGGTGAGGCCAGCCTTAAAGCTGCGCCCTTTGGATGCGATGGTATGACCGGCAAGGGGAACTCAAATGCCTATGGACGCCACGCAAAGGTGCGTTTACGACATGCCTTGGCGCCCACGGACAAATGCCTCGAACCGCTGCCCAGTGAAGGCTCTGGATCGGCGCCTTCAGGATCTCCGCGTCTGCTGCATCGCAATGCCGCCCAAGCCGTTCGCAGCCTGCGGCAGCGGCTACAGGAGTTGGCGCAGGGCCAGCAGCAGGAGAAAGTGCGCCGGGTACAGCAGGTAGGCCCAGCGGCGCATGGCCGGCACCGACCCGCCACGCAGCCCCCGCAGCAGCATCACTCCCAGCCACGGCGCCAGCAGACAAACGGCAATACCGCAGGTCGCCACCGGATTGCCCAGGCGCGCCGCCGGGAACAACGTTTCCCACTGGTTGGCCGCCAGGCACAAGGCCCCGGGCAACAGGCTGAAATACCAGGGGCGACGCAGCACCAGCAGCAAGGCCAGTGGCAGCAACACCCCGAAGGCGCCAAACATCAGCCAGCGGGAAAAACCCAGCGCCAGCAACAGGGCCACCAGGCCAAGCGCCAAGGCCAGTCCCCGACGCTGCTGCCAGCCCCGGGCCACCAGCAGGCCCAGGGCCAGGGTCGGCAACACATTCAAGGTGTCGGGATCAGGAATGAACAGGCGATAGGGAATCTCGCTCAGCAGGCTGAACAGCAGCAGCCAGCCCAGGTAACGCCATGGTCCGGGCCGACGGTCGGTTTCAACCCTGGCCCGGGTCAGATTCACCGCCATCGCCAGGCAGAACCAGGGAAACGCCAGGCGCCCCGGCACGTACAGCCAGTCCAGGCTCAAGCCCACATACCGCAGGTGATCCAGCACCATGCTCAGCAGCGCCAGCCACTTCAGCGCATCCAGCGCCTCATCGCGCCGGCGGTTGTCGGTTTTCAGCATCGCATCGCGCATAAATCCTTATGGGCCCTGCATTATTCCGGCATAAACAGAGCGTGTGCTCGGCCATTGTTCTTGGGTAAAGTGCGCACCATCATCGACCACGGAACTCTCTTACACGGAAGCCGGCCATGACCGACAAAAGCCAACAGTTCGCCAGCGACAACTACTCCGGCATCTGCCCCGAAGCCTGGGCCGCCATGGAGCAGGCCAACCACGGCCACGAGCGCGCTTACGGCGACGATCAGTGGACCGCTCGCGCCGCCGATCATTTCCGCAAGCTCTTTGAAACCGACTGCGAAGTGTTTTTCGCCTTCAACGGCACCGCCGCCAACTCCCTGGCCCTGTCGTCGCTGTGCCAGAGTTACCACAGCGTGATCTGCTCGGAAACCGCCCACGTCGAAACCGACGAATGCGGCGCTCCGGAGTTCTTCTCCAACGGTTCCAAACTGCTGATCGCCGGCACCCAGAACGGCAAGCTGACCCCGGAATCGATCCGCGAGATCGCCCTCAAGCGCCAGGACATCCACTATCCCAAGCCGCGGGTGGTGACCCTGACCCAGGCCACCGAAGTGGGCAGCGTCTACACCCCTGAAGAAGTGCGCGCCATCAGCGCCACCTGCAAGGAACTGGGGCTGAACCTGCACATGGACGGCGCGCGTTTCTCCAACGCCTGCGCCTTCCTCGGCTGCACCCCAGCGGAGCTGACCTGGAAGGCCGGCGTCGACGTGCTGTGCTTTGGCGGTACGAAAAACGGCATGGCGGTGGGTGAAGCGATCCTGTTCTTCAACCACAAGCTGGCGGAAGACTTCGACTACCGCTGCAAGCAGGCCGGCCAGCTGGCCTCGAAAATGCGCTTTCTCTCGGCGCCCTGGGTCGGCCTGTTGGAAAATGACGCCTGGCTCAAGCACGCCCGCCACGCCAACCACTGCGCGCAGTTGCTGGCCCAACTGGTGGCCGACATCCCTGGCGTGGAGCTGATGTTCCCGGTGCAGGCCAACGGCGTGTTCCTGCAACTCTCGGAACCGGCGATTGCCGCCCTGACGGCCAAGGGCTGGCGCTTCTACACCTTCATCGGCAAGGGCGGCGCGCGCTTCATGTGCTCCTGGGACACCGAAGAAGAACGCGTGCGCGAACTGGCAGCGGACATCCGCACCGTCATGAGCGCCTGACCCATCCCCTGCGCATGTAGGAGCTGGCTGGCCAGCGAAGAGGCCCGCAACCCGGGCGCCGGTCTCACAGGCGCCTTCGCCGGCAAGCCGGCTCCTACAACGGCCAGCGCACCTCCCACCCCGTAGGAGCTGGCTAGCCAGCGAACAGGCCCCCAAGCCAGGTGCCGATCTCACAGGCGCCTTCGCCGGCAAGCCGGCTTCTACAACGACACGCACTCCTCCACGGGAGCTGGCTGGCCAGCGAAAGCATCAGTTCACAAATTCCTGAACTGATTATTTGCCCCTGCTGATTCAACATCCGCCACCTTTATCCGAGACTCCGGGGTCGACCTATAAAAACAAAGGCTCCACCCATGACGACTCAGTCTTGCGTCACCGAAAAGGCCCAGTCTCCTGGCCTTGCGATCGAAACCCGCTCCATCGACTACGTGCCGCGCAACGAGCGCCACGGCAAGGTCTGGCACCAGGGCCCCTTCTGGTTCACCGGCAACTTCGTGCTCACCACCATGGTCACCGGCTTCACCGGCGCGGCCCTGGGCCTGAGTCTGCCCTATGCCATCCTGGCGATCGTCATTGGCGTGTGCCTGGGCACCTTCTGCATGGCCTTCCACGCCAACCAGGGGCCGCGCATGGGCCTGCCGCAGATGATCCAGTCCCGCGCCCAGTTCGGCCTGCGCGGGGCCATCGTGCCGTTCACCGCGGTGGTGTTCGTCTACATCGGCTTCAACGTGTTCAACGTGATCCTCGCCACCGACGCCATCAACACGGTGATCCCCGGGGCCCGGGCGCCCTGGTACACCCTGATGATCGCCATCGCGGTGCTGATCGCAGTGGTTGGCCATGACCTGTTGCACACCGTGCAGCGCTGGCTGACCTACGTGATGATCAGCGTGTTCGCGGTGCTCACCGTCAGCGCCCTGCTGACCCTGCAGGCCGACTCGGCCCTGGCCGACCCGCAGTTTTCCTGGTCGGCGTTCCTGATCCAGCTGTCGGCCGCCGCCGGTTACCAGATCAGCTATTCGGTGTACGTCTCCGACTATTCGCGCTACCTGCCGCACCAGACGCCGTCGCGCCAGGTGATTTTCTGGACCTACCTGGGCGCCGCCGGCTCGGCCCTGTGGCTGATGTCCCTGGGGGCCTTCCTGGCGTCCGCCCTGCCCTCACCAGATGCCATCGCCAGCGTGCGCGAAGTGGGCAACACCCTGATTCCCGGCTTCGGCACCTTCACCGTGCTGATCGCGGTGCCGGCGCTGGTGGGCATCATGGCGGTCAACTGCTACGGCGCCATGCTCACCGGCATCAGCGCCATTGACGGTTTCAAGTCGATCAAGCCCAACCTCAAGAGCCGGGTAACCGGCATCCTGCTGGTGGCGGTGGTGATCTTCCTGATCGCCATGAACATTCCCGAAAGCTACCTGGGCAGCTTCAACACCTTTGTCCTGCTGATGCTGTACTTCCTGGTGCCCTGGACCGCGGTCAACCTCGCGGACTTCTACCTGGTGCGCAAAGGCCGCTACGCCATCAGCCACATCTTCAATCCCGCCGGCATTTATGGCCGCTGGTCCAGCGCCGGGTTGCTGGCCTACTTCCTCGGTTTGCTGGCGATGGTGCCGTTCATGTCCCTGAGCTTCTACCAGGGCCCACTGTCCCAGGCCCTGGGCGGCGCCGACGTCGCCTTCGTGATTGGCCTGGCGGTGGCCGGGCTGGTCTACTGGGCACTGACCCGCAACCTGGACCTGGAAGCCGAACGCCTGGCTATCCAGGCCAGCGAACAGCAACTGGAAGGAGGCGCGCAATGATCCCCCAGACATCCCTGAAAGTGGCCTGCCAGCAACTGGCACCACGAATCGGCGACCTGGACTACAACTGCACCCTCAGCACCGAGGCCATCCGCCAGGCCGCCGCCCGCGGCGCCCAAGTGGTGGTGCTGCCGGAGCTGGTGCAGAGCGGCTACGTGTTCCGCGACCTGCAAGAAGCCCTGACACTTTCGGAAAGCCTCGACGGGCCGACCTTGAGCCTGTGGAAAACCCTGGCCGAAGAACTGCAGGTGGTGATTGTCGGCGGCTTCTGCGAGCGCCTGGACGATCAGCGAGTGGCCAACAGCGCCGCCCTGATCGAGCCTGAAGGAACGCTGACGGTGTATCGCAAGGCGCACCTGTGGGACCGGGAGAACCTGATCTTCACCCCGGGCGACGAGCCGCCCCCCGTGGTGCCCACCCGCTTCGGGCCGATCGCCATGATGATCTGCTACGACCTGGAGTTCCCCGAATGGGTGCGCCTGCCGGCCCTGGCCGGGGCCGCGCTTTTATGCGCGCCGGTGAACTGGCCAGACGGCCCGCGCCCGCCCAGCGAGCGGCCGGCGGAGATGGTCCGGGTCCAGGCCAACGCGGCGGTCAACCGGATGTTCATCGCCGCCTGCGACCGCTGCGGCGAAGAGCGCGGGGTGAACTGGGTGGGCGGCTCGACCATCGTCGATGCCGATGGCTATCCGTTGGCGGGCAAGAATCGGGAAAACGGGCAGCAGTTGCTGCTGGCGGAGCTGAACCTGGCCCAGGCCTGGCACAAGTCCATCAGTGAACATAACCATGTGCACCTGGATCGGCGGCCCGGTCTGTACTAACTAATCAGCCTCGACTGCAAGCCCTCTCGACCATCCGGGCCATGCCTTGCTCCGGGACCGAGGTGCTTGCAGACGCCCGATTGCGTCAATCTGTAAACCAGAATTCAACTGTGGCCCAGAGCACCACTGTAGATACTTTTAAAATCAGGCATCGAGTGATCCTCCTACAGATCCAACTACCCGAACACAGGAACAAATTAGTATTTATATAGCCAGCACAAGCACCAAAACAAAATGACTCTTTGTAAAAATCAATTAATAAAACAACTGAAGTTTCTCGCCAGCGCAAACATGACACCGCCCCCTCACCCCGCCCCCATACACCAAGTTCCCGAACAGCAAGCCGTCTATATTTTGACGCGGAGACGGAACTCATCGACAGGTATTTCTTACCTGCAATAAAGAACGCCTCCGCCGACAACCCTTAGTTCAAGCAAACAAAACAACTCCACCCCCGTGCATTATTCATTCAAGACATCGGAATTTACCGCCCAGATCAACATCCATCCACCCGAGCACGAACAGCATCTGCGCAAATACTACAAACGTCCTAAATAACACCACGCGACACCCAATTACAGCCTATAAAGAAATATCCACCTCTCTTCAGGCACTTACCCGAAAATGCTTTACCCCCTGCCTATAACATCATCCGGACAGCCACCCCAGGGCATTCACTAAAACCTGCCACAGCCCTTAAGACGCACACTCTTCGACTTTCAGTACTTATTCTATAGCTGACACCACATTCAAAACTCTACCCTTGAAGAACTGCCTTTAAAAACTACAACACCCTGGCAGCCCCTTGGTTTGCGCCCTCTCAACCACGCATTCCAAACAACCTAACAATACGAACATTTATTATTCAAAGAGCGCCTCTTATAAAGCGCCTTGAACAATCTTAAAATAATACCGCACCCTCAAGGAGAGTTTCATGAGGCCTGTACCGCTTTTATTTTCAGTCACGGCACTGGGGGTTTTCTCTGCTTTTGCCAACGTCTCGGCCGCTGCCAGCTATGCGCCGCTGCACAATAAATCCATGGGCATCGATACCTGCTTGGCCGTTGGCGAAGATAAGAGCCGGGTGTTCTTTGCTCCCTGCAATGGCTCCCGCGAACAGAACTGGACAGTCTCCGCACACAATGGCGGTCACTATTTCATTCACAACGAATCAAGTGAGACTCAATGCCTGCGAACCTTGTCCAATGGCAGAACGGTCACTCTCGGTGCCTGCAGCGGCGACGGCTACACCTCAATGCGACTTTGGACCGTCAAACACAACCTGGATGCCAGTATCACCCTGAGAAACAAATACAGCCTTGATCAGGGACGCAAGGAGACCCTGAACGCCGATGCCGCCAACAGCACTCCATCCATGTCGGTGCCCCATGTGGAAGACGCCGCACACTGGACGTATTCCGGCGAAATACCCTCACCGAAGCGGCCACTTCTAGGTCACAAGAAAGCCCTGGTAATGGCCACTCATTACAATGATTCCCTTCCTGCGAACCCCAACCTCATCCACGATGCCGTGCTCGGTGAGGGAGACTACCGGACCTCGTTGAAGAATTATCTGCGTCTGGCTTCCCACGGAAAACTGACGCTCGACGGAAAGTTTCTGAGCAACATCAATCTCGGCGAACGGCCAGCGACCTGTGACTCGTCCATGATTCTCGACCGCGCACGTTCTGCTGCTCGCGCACAAGGTGTCGAGCCTGACGAGTACGACTTCCTGATGGTGGATATCTCCAGATCCTCCAACTGCAGGTGGGAAGGACTGGCACAGACGCCAGGCAACTGGATACTGAGCAACGGCGTGGGCCACAAATACTGGATGTGGAGCCACGAGTTTGGCCACAACCTGGGTTTCCTGCACTCCTCCACACTACAGGACTGTCCGATCAGCGACGGTGTAGTGCGACTGAACTCGCAGTGCCGTAAGGGAGGCGGGGCGGATGCAGCAGACACCATGGGCGGCGGAGGTGAAAGAATGTACCCGGCGCACTACCAACTGTTCACCGGCTCGCTGGAAGACAGCGATGTTCCTGTCATAAAAAAACCGGGCACTTACAAACTGACACCGCTCTGGCAGTCAGGTGGCGCACAAGGCTACCGTCTGTATCGGTCCGACGGCTCGACGCTGGTGCTGGAGTATAGGCAGCCACAGCCCGTGTTCGAGGAGTGGCCAGTGGACAGCCCCTTCGTCAACGGCGTGACAGTGCGTGAGGTCCGGTATTCAGGTAACACCGTGGCCCACACCCTTGTCGATGCCACACCCGCAAGTACCTCAGGCATGAAGGATGCGCCGCTCATGCCCGGTTATTCCCTGCACGATGAGCTCTCCGGAAAGTTGATTACGGTGCTATCGGCAGACAACAACAGCACTGTCATCAAAGTGGAAGATCGCGCAACGCTCGACTGAAGTCGCCCCCCCAATGGCAATGCCCCTGCAGACAGAGCCCTGCGCCCTGTCTGAAGCCTCTTGCTCAATACTGTACGGAGAGGCCGTCCAAGTGCCGGCCTTTGCGTCTCAGTATTCCACCCGCACGTCGCCCTTGGGCACGCTGCAGCAGGACAGGATGTAGCCTTCGGCTTCGTCTTCCTCGGTGATCCCGCCGTTGTGTTCCATCACCACTTCGCCGCCCAGCTTGAGTACCTTGCAGGTGCCGCAGATGCCCATGCCGCAGGCCTTGGGGATCATCAGGCCGAGCTTGGCTGCGGCCGCGTGCACGGTTTCCCCCGGGGCCACGCGGATGCTCTTGCCGGAGGCGGTGAACTCCACCTGATGCAGGTCGGCGACATCCACTTCCGGCGCTTCGGCGGCTTGCTCGGCATGCTCCACCGCGTCGGCCCGGGCTTCGGGCGGGGTCGCGCCGAAGGATTCCTCGTGGTAGCGCGCCATGTCGAAGCCGGCAGCTTCCAGCAGGCGCTTGACGGCATTCATGTAGGGCGTCGGCCCGCAGCAGAACACTTCCCGCTCCAGGAAGTCCGGGGCCATCAGTTCCAGCATCTTGTGGTTCAGGTAGCCGCGATAGCCGGCCCAGGGCTCGCCCAGGCCGTGTTTCTCGCAGATCAGGTGCAAGCTGAAGTTGTCGATCCGCGAGGCCATGTGTTCCAGCTCGCGGTGGTAAATGATGTCCTTGGGTGAGCGGGCGCTGTGGATGAACACCATGTCGACGTTGCCGTTGGTGTCGTAGAACCAGCGCGCCATGGACATCACCGGGGTGATGCCGACGCCGCCGCTGAGGTAAAGCACTTTCGGGCTGGGGAAATCGATGGCGTTGAACAGCCCCACCGGCCCGTGCACCGCCAGTTCCTGGCCTTCATGCAAGGTGTCGTGGAGCCAGTTGGAGACCTTGCCGCCCGGCACGCGCTTGATGGTCACCGAGAAGCTGTAGGGCACCGATGGCGAGCTGGAGATGGTGTAGGAACGCATCACCGGCTGGCCTTCGATCTCCAGCTCCAGGGTGACGAACTGCCCGGGCTTGAAGAAGAACATGATCGGCTGGTCGGCCATGAAGCAGAAGGTCCGCACATCCCAGGTTTCCTGGATGACTTTGACGCAACGGACGATGTGACGGCCATTGGCCCAGGTCTGGGTGGTTACCGGGTTGAGGAAGGTGTTGGACATGCTGTTCTCCACGGCCGACTGTCGGCGTCTTGTCAGCGATTCTGCGTAAGGCTTCTCGCGCCCATTTACCTATCTGCGACATTCACATGCTTATCGCGACCAGCCCCCAGTTACAGGGGCTCCCCCGTCGGGAACAGATTGGGCCATGTCGCCCATGGATAAGGTTCAAGGCGCCCGCGGACCCACACTCGCCTCAAACACGACAACCGATTTTTCGTGACTTGCGTAGCACCCACCGTAGCCACTATTTAATTCGCCGGCCGCACCGAACGGCCATGAGGACTTGAACGATGGACGTCACCGCAACCCTGAGCTTGGGCGATCCACTGGAACCTGCACGCAAGGCCACTGCACAGATGCTGCAGGAGCGCGAGCGGACCTTCTCCCTGCCGCAGCCTTTCTACTGCGACGACAGACTGTTCGATATCGACATGCAGGAGATATTCCAGAAGGAATGGCTGATCGCCGGCATGACCTGCGAGATCCCCACCAAGGGCAACTACATCACCCTGCAGATCGGCAAGAACCCGATCATTGTCATCCGCGGCGCCGACGGTGTGGTCCACGCCTTCCACAACGTCTGCCGCCACCGCGGCTCGCGGCTGTGCACCAGCGACAAGGGCAAGGTGGCCAAGCTGGTCTGCCACTACCACCAGTGGACCTACGAACTGGACGGGCGCCTGCTGTTCGCCGGCACCGAGATGGGCGCCGACTTCGACATGAAGCAATACGGCCTGAAACCGGTGAACGTGAAAACCGCCGGCGGCTACATCTTCATTTCCCTGGCCGAGAATCCGCCGGCCATCGACGACTTCCTCTCCACGCTGGCCCATTACATGGAGCCCTACGACATGGAGAACACCAAGGTGGCGGTGCAGACCACCTTGCACGAAAAGGCCAACTGGAAGCTGGTACTGGAGAACAACCGCGAGTGCTACCACTGCGTCGGCTCGCACCCCGAGTTGCTGAAAACCCTGCTGGAATGGGACGACGTCACCGACCCTCGCGCCGACCAGGCGTTCAAGGACCATGTGGCCGCGTCCGCCGCCGCCTGGGAAGCCGAGAAGATCCCCTACGCTCACGCCAGCTTCGGCCTGCGCAATCGCATCGTGCGCATGCCCCTGCTCAAGGGCACCGTGTCCATGACCCTGGACGGCAAGCAGGGCTGCGCCAAGCTGATGGGGCGGATCAAGAACCCGGACCTGGGCTCGATGCGCATCCTGCACCTGCCGCACTCATGGAACCACTGCATGGGCGACCACATCATCGTGTTCACCGTGTGGCCCATCAGCGCTCAGGAAACCATCGTCACCACCAAGTGGATCGTGCACAAGGACGCGGTGGAAGGCGTGGACTACGACGTCGAGCGCATGCGCCAGGTGTGGGACGCCACCAACGCCCAGGACCGGCGCCTGGCGGAAGAAAACCAGCGTGGCATCAACTCCACCGCCTACCAGCCGGGTCCGTACTCCAAGACCTATGAGTTCGGCGTGGTCAACTTCGTCGACTGGTACAGCGAGCGCATGCTGAGCAACCTCGGCGCAGAACCGGCGCCTTATCTCAAGGGTGTGCCGGTCACTGGCTGACACCGCAGGAGTTCGGCAGCGGCTACAGGATTATGTAGCCGCTGCCGCAGGCTGCGAACGGCTTGGGCGGCATTGCGACGCGGCAGACGCAGCAGACGCAGCGAGCTTGAGAACGCTTGAGGTCCGGCGGGAAACCGTCAAGCAAGGTCCTGCGGACCTTGTCGCAGCCTCGCGGGCTCGGCAGCGGCTACAGGGCCTTCAGGGCTGTGACCAACTGACCGCGCCGGTCTCGCCAATGAAGTCTTCACTGATCTGCGAGCCGCTCAACTTCACTCTCACATAGCCATTGCGCACCCGCAGCGGGTAGTTCGGATCATCTGCCGACAGGGTTTCCGACCACAGCACCTGAGGGTTGCCTTTCAATTCGCGAGTGACGCCATAGGGAATCGCCCCGTGGCCGATGCAGCGCCCGTACATACCGTCCTTGGGCGCATAGCAGATGCCGTTGTGCAGGTGCCCCCAGTACCAGTAGTCCGGCACCCGGCCCAGGGCCGCGACCACCTGTTTGTACAGCGCGGTCTGCTGCTGGCCGCTGATATCCAGCCCCTGGTGATGACTGAGGACCATGATCTTGCGCCCCTGCCCCTTGCTCGCTACCAGGTCCTTGAGCCATTGCTGCTGCGGGGGATTGAGGTTGCCGTCCATGTACAGGTTCATTTCATCGGCGGCATAGGCGCTGTCCAGGCCGACGATCAGCCAGTGGCTGTTGAACAGGGCGAAGTAGCTGGTGCCTTGCTGCTTGGGAAACAGCGCGGCGATCTCGGCAAAGTAGCCATGGGCACCGCTGTACATTTCATGGTTGGAGTTGAGGCTGAATGACGCCTGGCGGCCCATGGGCCAGTCGGCAAGGTCGGCGCTCTCTTCGCTGCCGGTACCGGCGTAATACACATCTCCCAGGTGGACGGTGAAATCCGGCTGGTCCTGCTTGATCAGGTCCGCCACGCGCTGCGCCGCCGAATTGGGTTGGAAGTAGCCGGTGCCCCAATCCCCGGCCATGTCCAGCAGCACGTTGTCGGCCATCTCGATCAGCGCCGGGGTGGTGCCGAAGGTCGCGTGCTTGCGCAGGTTCTCGATCCAGTTGAGCAAGGCCTCGCTCCAGCGCAGGTCCAGCAGCTCCCATTGGCGACAACCCAGCAGGGTGCCGTCCTTCATCACCTGGGTCTGCAGCTCGGCCACCGTTTGCGGCAAGGGCTTGGCGTTGCCCAGGTGCAGGACCGACAGGCCGTGGGCCAGCTCCCAGGGCACCGGCGCCTGACCGGGGGGCAAGTCGCCGTGAATCAGGGCGTACTGCGCCTGGTCATGGGCGCGCTGCAGCAGTTGCACGATCGCCTGCAGCTCCTTCGGTTCAAGCTCGCTACGGAGTTTTTTCCAGGCCAGCTCGAGTCTGGCCAGCAGCCCGTCGACCCGGGCTTTGACCTGTTCGTATTCATGTTCCAGATTGCTCACAAATGACATGCCGGCATCCCTCTTGATGGTCCCTTTGCCCAAACGCCGAACGGGCGTCACAGGGTCTTCATGTATTCGATCAACTGCCACTTCTGCTCTGCGGAAAGCTGCGTGCCGTACAGATGGCCGCTGTTGCTGTTGCCCTCCAGGTGGGTGTCGTACTTGAAGGAGCCCGGCCCCTGCACCGCCGCGCCACTGGTGATGAAACCGACCTTCTGCGGGTCATACACATCCGAGCCGGTGTAGAACACCTGGGGCCGCAATTCCGGAGCCTGCAACAGGTCCCAGAGGCTCGGCACCGAGCCGTTGTGCAGATAAGGCGCCCGCAGCCAGACACCGTCGGTGGGGGTGTTGCTGTAGCTCTGGGTCTTGCGATAGGCACCGAAATCGAAAGGCGGCTTCTTGAACCCATGGAAGGCTTGCACCAGGCCGGTGGTGAAGGAGTCCAGGCGGTGAGGATCGGTGCCCAGCGTCTGGATATTGGTCGTGACCTGGCCGGTGTCGGCCTTGCCGAAATCATGGCAACCGGCACAGTTGGCCTCCCACAGCGGCTTGCCCTGGGCCACCTTGGCCTGATCGAGGGCGAACGGCCAAGCCGGCGGTTTGTGCCCCAGCAGCCAGTTGGTGACCCGGTTGAAGCTCTCAGGCAGCACCGATTCCGGGGTCGCGCCCACTGCCATCGCCGCCGCGTAGTTGCGCTCGCGGATCTGGTTGTTGTTGCCGTCCCAGTGCAGGTACATCGATTCCCGCGGCTTCTGGTTCCAGATCTGCGGCAGGTCCACGGTGCCGATGGTGGAGTCGTCGGGGAAGCCGAACACCACCATCTTGGTCGGGTTGAAGGTGTCGGTGCGCCCTGGCCCTTGCTGCGGCCGCAGCTTCTGCCAGGCATAGGCCTGCTTCTGCTTGAGCAGCGCGCTCTTGGCCATGGGCATGATCAGGTAGCGGTTGTACAGGCGTTCGACAAAGCCCAGCTGGAACTTGGCGTTGATCGCGTTCATCAGCGCATCCACGGTGAATTTCGGATCGCTGGCGCAATCGTAGGCGAACCACTGGAAGGCCTGGAGCTGCATCAGGTTGGCCGGTGCGGTGGGCACCACCTGGGACACATCGCTGGCGCTGGCCCGGTAGGCACCGGTGTGGCACAGGGCGCAGTTGGGCTCCACCGTGGGGTAGCCGAGCTGCCGCTTGGCCATGCCCACCGGCAGGTCCCGGCCGTTCTCGTAGAGGAAGCCGAAGACCTCGTAACCGCCGGGGCGCGGGAGTTTTTCCGGGCACAGTTGCGGCAGCACGGCAAACAGGTAGTAAGGAATCCGCGCTTCGATCCCCAGGCCGATGGCGGCGTACTTGAAGTGATCCTCGTCCGAGGCTTCCGGCGGCTGGGGCACTTCGCGAATCATGTTGACCCACGTGGCATAACCGACCACCCCCAGGACCAGCAGCAGGACCAGGCTGCCCACGCGAAAGCTGTGGCGCTTCCAGCAGGCGGCCCAGTACTGGCGCCAGTCGTGCAGCCCGGCACAGAGCAGGGCCCAGGGCCGGTTGGCCGGGGCACTGCCCAGGTACAGCAGGATGCCGAGGATCAGGAACATGCTGAGGTCGCCCATCAGCATGGGCACGAACACCTGGGCCTGGTTGCTGGTATTGATCAGGTAGATCCAGAACGCCACGGCGATCAGCCGCGACAGCACGCACAGCCAGGAATGCACCACGAAGCGCGGCGCGTTACAGCCCGAAGGCATGTAGAACAGGCTGATGCCCACCAGCAGCATGCCGGTGTTTTCCAGCCAGGGGTCCGACAGCACCGGCGGCAAGCCGACCACCGCGGTCAGCAGCGCCGGGGCAAACAGCGCCGGCAGGGCGAACACCATGTTCATGGCGATGCCCAGCCAGATGAAGCGTTGGAACCAGCGGATATAAGCGTTCATATCAACCTTCCCTGCATCCATGTGTAGCGGCCGCCGCAGCCTGCACTTGGCCTCCAAGCGCGCTTGCTGCGGTGCCTGTTGCTTGATCTGGCGCGGGCCCGCGGCGATCTTGCCGCGGGCTGGCCTGGGTCAGCCCCGGGCGGTCTTTTCCAGGTGCGCCAGCATCAGCGGGTACACATCGACCACCGCGTTCTTGCCGAAGATGCAGTCGATGTGTCCGTAACCCGGCACCACGTGGCGGCTGAACAACTCGGGGCCATGGAGTTGGCTCAGGCGTTCATAGGTCTTCTGCGTGCTTAGCGGCAGGTAGCACTGGTTGTCGGCGCCGCTGATAAAGCAGATGGGCAACTTCAGCCGATCGAAATGCGGCATGTAGACGTCACGCCCCTTGAAGTCCACCAGGTGCCCCTTGCGACAGATCAGTGCCAGATGCTCGAAGGTCTCGATGTTGGAGGCGCCGAACAGCTCGTGCAGGTTGTCGTGCAGGGTCTGGTTGAGGGTGTCGTGGCGGTACAGCGAGGCGTACATGAAGGTGATGCGGTGGCACACCGGATTGGTGCAGTAACCCTGGGCCTCGATCCGCGCGTAGCCGTTGAGCGCCGTGTCGTAGAGGCGGTTGAACAGGCTTTCCTTGCTGTCGGCGTAGGCCGTCAGGGACTTGATGCCGATGGCGTCGAGCATGCCCGGCAGGTGCAATCCGGCCTTGATCCCGGTGGCGGTGGCCACCACGGTATCGGCGGCAATCTGCGAGCAGACCACCGAGCGCACGTCCTGCAGGCCCGCCAGCAGCGACATGAAGAAGGTCGTGGCGCCATAGCAATGCACCACGCATTGCACGTCACGGGCCCCGGTCGCCTGCTTGATCTGGCCGATGGCGGCCTTGAAATCATAGGCCGCGATCTGGTCGCCATTGCATTCCCGCTTGCTCGCCGGCAACAGGATGCTGACCCGGAAATCCAGGAGCCAGACGTCATAGTCGTGCTTGCACAGGTACTCCAGCAGGTTGGTCTGGATGGTGTCGGTGGAGAAGATGTTGGAGCCCACGCCAAGCCCATGCACCAGCATCACCGGGCCTTTGCTGCCGGCCTGGTAGCGGGTCAGGCGCAGCTGCACCCGGTCTTCGGTCTCGAAGAACTGCACCGTGGGCACCGGCGCATCCAGGGGCCGCTTGTTCCGCGGCGGCGCGTCGGGGTTGAAGTAGATGTCTCCGGCGAACACGCCGCCGTAGCTCTCCCAGAGAATCCCGGCGAAGAACTTGCCGAAGCGCGCCAGGGCCTCGATGCGCTCACGCTCGTTGCGCGCATTGAGCACCTTCATGGTGGTCATCTGCCTGGCGAAGTCCGCCGGCAGGATGTGCATCACCCCGGAGCCCAGCACCGGGCCGCTCTTGTCCTGGCCGCGGTACAGGGTCACGTACAGGGTGCTGGTGTCGGGCCAGATGTTCAGCACGCCGTGATCCTCGGGCACGGTCTTGAACGCACTGAAGTAGTACTGGTTGCCGTCCTCGGCGGTCAGGCGCATGTCGTAGTTCATGTGGCGCACGCCCACCTGCTGCTGGAACTCCTCGAACAGGTTGAACACCCCGTGGCTGGCCACCAGGGGCTGAGCCGACAGCGCCGGAGCCTCCAGGGTGCCCACCAGGGTGGCAGCGTGCTCGGGCTCCTTGATCATCCGGTTGAGGTCGTTGGCCGTGATGGTCAGGGTGAACTCGATGGGAGAGTTCTGCGCCTCGCCGCGCTTGGCCGCCTCCTGATAGAGCGCCAGATCGGTGCCCTGGGGCTGGGTGAAGGCCGTGGAAAAATATCCCTTCATGGTCTCGGTGAACTGCACGCCCAGGGTCGGCGCCGGCACCGCCTTGCTCGGGGCCGAGGGCAGGCTGTAATCGATCTTCCAGCCCCGATCTTCGGCCAGCAGGCGCATGTTGCGCTCGCTGACCGCCGAGATGGTCAGCAGCGGATTGACCGCCAGTGAAGTCGGAATCACCGCGCCGTCCGCCACATACAACCCGGGATAGACCTCGGTGCCGCTGGCGCCGCAAAACACCTGGCCCTTGTGGTTGACCACCCCCTGAGCGGCGTCTTCGCCCATGACGCAGCCGCCCAGCGGGTGCACCGAAACGATGCTGTGCTTGAGCAGCTTGGTCCAGATCGGGTTCTCCACCCAGACTCCGCCCAGCGCCTTGGTGCTCTGGTACAGGCGCTCGTTGCCAAGAATCACATTGGGCTGCTGGCCAACGCCCGGCCAGTCGATGCGCAGTTGATCCTTGGCGTCCAGCAGCATGCGGCCGCGGCCATCGTCATGGCTCATGATCAGGTAGGTCTGCATGTTGTGCAGCGCACCGTAATAAGGCCCCCGCAGAAAGCTCTCGGCCTCCCGCTCCTTGTAGCCCAACTGAGCGCTGAGGCTGTTGTCGGTGGCCTTGCCCAGGGTCGCGGCAAACAGCGCCATGCTGGGCACCATGGCCCGGCCCAGGGCACCGGGAATCGACCCCTCCTCGATGACCATGCGGCTGCGCCAGTCGCCTTCGGTGCGCATGTCGATGATGGAGGTGATGCACGGCCCCACGGGTTTGAGCTCACTGGCCGAATGGGTGCCGAAGCCGATGCCGTTGATGGTCTGCTCACAGTTATGGCCGAACCCGAGGATGTCGCCGTTACCGCTCATGTGCTCACCCAGCTGGTCCGAGGTGGACAGGCCCTTGGCCCTGGAGCGCAGGAGAATTTCCGTGGAACCCAGGGTGCCGGCACTGAGCACCACGATGTCGGCCTTGACGAACAGGGTCGGCGCCGAGAACTTCTCGCGACCGCTGTCCAGATATTGGAAATGCACGATCCAGCCATCGCCCTCCCGCTCCAGGTAGCGCACTTCGGCCTGGCAGAAAATCTCGGCGCCATGATTGCTGGCGTCCGGCAGGTAATTCATCAAGGTGGTGTTCTTGGCCTTGTTGTTACAGCCCGAGACACAGTCGCCACAGTGGTTGCACGGCAGTTGCTCGACCCCGACATGGTTGAGGTTGTTGGGCAGCTTGGTGAAGGTCACGTTGATCGGCGGCTTGTAGAAGTGCGCACCCTGCTTGAGATACTCCGCGGACTTCTGGTTGGCCTGGAGCTTGGGCAAGGTCGGCGCCGAATCGGGATAGGGATTGGGCTTGAGCATCTCCCGGGCCCGGGCATATCCCTCCTTGAGCAAGGTATCGCGATGCTCGCGCACCGCCCGGGGCCAGCGCGGGTCGTCGAAGACCCCGGGTTCGGGCTCCAGGGCGACGTTGGCATTGATCAGCGACGTGCCTCCCAGGCCGCAACCGACCACCACGTTCTGCTGGGCGTTGACGTGCAGATCGAAGAGCCCGGTGCGTGAGCCGATGTGGCCGTCGGGGTCATGCACCTGCAGCTCTTCGGTGGCGGTGGCCAGGGTGTTGGGGTACTCGCCCGGCTGGATCTCCCGCCCTCGCTCCAGCAGGCAGACACGCCGACCGGCCCGGGACAATCGGGAAGCGGCGATGCCACCTCCGTAGCCGGAACCGATGACAACAACGTCGTAGTGTTCCTGGATCTCGCTGATGGGGGTCGCGATCCGAGTCATGGCGGGGTTCCTCTCAGGCTGATGGGGCAACTCTGTGGTCGCCTCTAATGGGTGCATCCGTCAGCGCGCAGGCAGCCGAACAGGCAGGCCTTGGCGCCTGAAACACAAGCAGTGAAGGGACAAAACGAAGGGCAGGGCTACAGACGTGCGCGCTGGTTGGCGGCACGGCGACGGGTACGTCTAGGGAGGGGGGCCCCGGTCGGATAAACCTGCGATAAACGACAATCCATTGCCTGCACTCCCTGAGCCGGATGTGGATAAGTTGCCGCTAAGTCCTTGTGGCATCAGTGAAGACAGGCCACCTATCACTGTCAAGAAAGCCATTAGAACTGTACGAAATTTGATCTATTGCCGTACACGCTATGGATTACAGGGGGTGCAGCCTTCCGCGAACATGTTATCCACACCTTGGCCCACAGCAACTGTGGGCAAATGAGCGAGGGTTGGGGATATTTCAGCAGGCAATGCCAAGAAAATCCGTGACTTATGGGAAAACAGCGGTTTTGCCGGCAATTGATCAATTATTGAACAAAGCTCTGAAAGGCACGTATTCAGAGGCCTGTAGAGGAAGGCGAACACCTTATCCACAGAACGGCCAACAGACTTTGGGGGCAACTGGGGTCAGAAGCATCAGCAACTGTGGAAAACCCCTGGAGGCCGCGAAATATCGAGGCTTTACCCGAATAATCGAGCCTGAACAGCGTATTTGGATGTTTTTTGATCAAACCATTCAAGCTCAGGTTCTACGGGGCCTGCAGCGCTAAGCGAACATCTTATCCACAGAAGCGCCAACAGACTTTGGGGGCAAGTGCTGTGCAAAAGTCTCTTCGGCTACTTCCCTGCCCTGGAAAAAAAGCCATGAAAATCGCCAGCTTAGACTGATCAAAATTCGAACAGACGGCTACAGGGCTTGTTTCACAAGGGCTTGAGCAAGGCGCGAACACCTTATCCACAGGTACGCACACAGGGATTGTGAGTAAACCCACCAGCGCCTTATCGGAGCTGGCTTGCCAGGGAACGACGATGCCCAGAGGTGGGCAAAACCCTAGCGGCCCCTTCGCCGACAAGCCGGCTCCTACGGCGGGTGCAGGCGCGATTTCCCTGGTAGGAGCTGGCTTGCCAGCGAACGGCGGTGCTCAGAGGTGGGTGCACGGCCCGAGGGCTGTGCATAAGCCTGAGCTCAGCGGACCACGCCTTCTTCGATGAGCAACTTGAGAATGGCCTCGGCGCCGGCCTCGGGGCTCACGCCCTTGAGCACTTGGCCGGTGCCGCCGCTGGCCTTGGCGGTGGCGGCCTTCATGCGATCCGCGCCGCTCTTGGCCTTGATCACTTTCAGGCGCTTGGGCCGCGGTTTGGCCGGTTGCAGGCTGGAGGCTGTGAGTAACTCGTCTTCCACCACCACGACCTGATCGGCCTGCAACAGACCACGGCGCGCCGGGCCATAGGCGCTCTGGCGCGGTTTCGGCGCGGCGTTATCCACAGTGGCGAGAAACGGCAGGCGCACCTTGAGCCGCCGCCGCTGGCCACGGGGCAAGGCTTGCAGGACATGGGCCACGCCATCGGCCAGGGATTCGACTTGCGCCAGCCCCACCACCAGCGGCCAGCCAAGGTTTTCCGCCAGCAGAAACGGCAGCATGCCGGAGCCTTCGCCGGTTTCTGCCTGGCTGCCGGTGAGCACCATCTGAGCGCCCGCGTCGCGCAGGTACTGGGTCAGGATCGGCAGGGCATCAGCGCCTGCAGGCTGTTCCAGCACGTGCAGCTGTTCCAGGCCCATGCCCAGGTAAGCACGCAGGGCCGGTTCGGCGACGTCGCCGGCATGCAGCACCTGCAGTTTGTCCCCCGCCAGTTGCAGGCCCAGTTCCACCGCACGGGCGTCTTGTTCGGCGCGCCGTGGACGGCCGGAGGTCGGGTGAGCGCCTATCGATACCAGGCTGATCACAGTGCTGTTCATAACGTCCCCTTAAGCCGCGTCGCGCTTGGCATCGTTGCGGTAAGCCGCTACCGCCGCGATCAAGGCCTTGAGAATTTCCGCGCTGTCGCCAATCACCGACAAGTCGGCGCGTTTGATCATGTCGCAGCCCGGGTCGAGGTTGATGGCCACCACCTTGTCGCAGGCGCCGATGCCCTGCAGGTGCTGGATCGCCCCGGAAATCCCCACCGCCACGTAGACCCGCGCGGTGACCCAGATGCCGCTGGCCCCCACTTGCCGATCTCGGGCCATGAAGCCGTCGTCCACCGCCACCCGCGAGGCGCCTTCGGTGGCACCCAGGGCCGCGGCGGTCTGGTGAAACAGTGGCCAGTCCTTGACCCCGTTGCCCCCGGAAAAGATGAATTCGGCCTCGGCCATGGGAATCGCCGCCGGGTCCACCGCCACCGCGCCCAGATCCTCGATCCGCGCCAGACTGCGGGCCACCGTTGTGGATAACTCCACCGGCAAGGCTTCGTGGCGGGTTTCGCTGACCGGCTCGGCGCATTCGGCGGCGGCCAGGATCAAGCGTGGCGCTGGCCGCGCCAGGTCCTGCAGCCCGGCACCGGCACGGCCGATGCACTGCCCGTCCTTGACCTGCCAGACCCGGGTCGCCGGGCGTTCGCCCAGGGCCGCGGCCAAGCGCCGGCCCAGTTCGCCGCCACCGCTGCGGCTGTCGGGCAGCAGCCAGTGACGCGGGCTGAACTGGTTATCCACAGCCCGCAGGCCCTGCACCCGTTGTTCCGGTGCATAACCGTCGAACTCGCTGCCTTGCAGCACCAGCAGGCGGTCGACGCCCGCCGTGGCAAAGGCCGATTCCTTGTGCTCGCCAAACACCACTGCCAGCACTGCGCCGTCCTGGCCTGCCAACTGGTGGGCCAGGCCCAGCAGGTCGCGGTCGTGGCTGCTCAGGCGGCCGCCGACCATGTCCGGCACCACGCTGATGTAGAACGCCGGCTGCGCCACCTGATGCAGCGGCAACTGCACCTCGGTCGCGGCCGTGCGCTTGGCGCTGCCGCCCTGCTGGGCGCCACTGCGGTCGATGCGCTTGAGGCCGTTGGGGCCGATAAAACCGATGCCATGGGGATTCTTGCGGATCAGGCCATTGGGCCCCATCCAGCTGTGTTGCGCCGGCTGCATGGCCGCGTGCAGCGGGTGCAGGCGGTTGCGGGCAATCCATTCAGCCCGAGGATCGCGGCGGATAATGTCGCTCATCAGTGCACCTCCGCAGGTTCGGGTTTCACCGACGCCGGCGCTTTGCCCGGGGCGGCGTCTTCGAGCAAGGCGTCGGCCACCAGTTCGGCGATGTCCTTGATCATCGGCCGCGGCTCCACCACCCCTTCGAGCATGGCCGTGCACTGTGGACAACCCACGGCCACCAGCTCGGCGCCGGTTTCGCGGATGTCTTCCATGCGCATGTCGGGTATCCGTTGCTTGCCCGGAATGTCGGTGATCGGCGCCCCGCCGCCACCGCCGCAGCAACGGGAACGAAAGCCCGAGCGCTGCATTTCCTTGATCTCGATGCCCAGGGCCCGCAGTACGTCCCGAGGGGCTTGGTACTCGCCGTTGTAGCGGCCCAGGTAGCAAGGGTCGTGATAGGTCACGCTGCTGCCTTTGTGCTGGCCCAGGTTCAGCGCACCGGCGCCGATCAGTTCGGCCAGGTAAGTGCTGTGGTGCTGCACCAGATAGTGGCCGTTGAAGGCGCCGTACTCGTTTTTCAGCACATGGAAACTGTGGGGATCGCAGGTGACGATGCGCTTGAAGCGGTACTTGGCCAGGGTCTGGATATTGCGCTTGGCCAATAGCTGGAAGGTTGCTTCGTCGCCCAGGCGTCGGGCCACGTCGCCGCTGTCGCGCTCTTCCAGGCCGAGCACGGCGAAGTCCACCTTGGCCGCTTTCAGCACTTTGACGAAGGCGCGCAGGGTGCGCTGGTTGCGCATGTCGAAGGCGCCGTCGCCGACCCAGAACAGCACATCGGTACTCTGCTTGTCGCTAAGCAGGGACAGGTTCAGGTCCGCCGCCCAGTTCATCCGTCCGCCCGGGTTGAAACCGCCGGGGTTGTCGGTGGCGATGAGGTTTTCCAGGACCTCGGCGCCCTTGTTCGGCGTCGCGCCCTTCTCCAGGGTCAGGTGGCGGCGCATGTCGACGATGGCATCGACGTGCTCGATCATCATCGGGCATTCCTCGACGCAGGCCCGGCAGGTGGTGCAGGACCACAGGGTCTCGGCGTCCACCAGGCCGTTGACGATGGGCTGGTGCGGATGGCCGCCATGTTCGCCGATGGGCCTTCCTGGATAGGGACTACCGGCGAACTGCGCGTCGGTGCCACCAGCCAGGCCGACCACCATGTCCTGAATCAGCTTCTTCGGGTTCAGCGGCTGGCCGGCGGCGAAGGCCGGGCACGCCGCCTCGCACTTGCCGCACTGCACGCAGGCGTCGAAGCCCAGCAGCTGGTTCCAGGTGAAATCCTTGGGCTTTTCCACCCCCAAAGGCGCGCTTGGGTCTTCCAGGTCCAGGGGCTTAAGGCCCGTGGAACGGCCACCACCAAAGCGCTCGGCGCGACGGTGCCAGGCCAGGTGCAAGGCGCCAGCGAAGGCGTGCTTCATCGGCCCGCCCCAGGTCATGCCGAAGAACAGCTCGGACACGCCCCACAGCACACCGACCGCCAGAATCGTCGCCAGCAGCCAGCCACCGAAATGTTCGGGAAGGATGCCCGCCACCGGCAAGGTCACCACAAAGAAACTCACCGAGAACGCCAGCAGGCTTTTCGGCAGGCGCATCCACGGGCCCTTGGACAGGCGTGCCGGTGGGTTGCGCCGACGCTTGGCGACGAACAGCGCGCCAACGAACATCAGCGTGGTGGCCAGCAGCAAGGCGTAGCCGAGGATGCGGTTATGCAGACCAAAACCATGCACCAGGATCGCCAGCACCGCCGCCAGGACAAAGCCGCCCGCCGTGGCCACGTGGGTGTTGGCCATGTATTTGTCCCGGGCCACCACATGGTGCAGATCCACCATGTAGCGCTTGGGCATGGCCAGCAGCCCGCCGATCAGATCGACCTTGGAGGCTCGCCCCTGGCGCCACATGGCCACGCGCCGCAGCGCGCCGAGGACCGCGAGGCCGACGGCGGCGAACAACAGAATGGGAAGAAGGGTGTTCAACATGGTGGAGCTCCCAAAGACCGGGTCGGTCGTTGTAGCCGCTGCCGCAGGCTGCGCCCGGGCGGCACTGCGTCACAGGACAGATGCTCTTGAGGGCCCCGGAAGGCCCTTCGGGCCTTATCGCAGCCTGCGCAGCGGCTACAGGTGGCTTAGAAATCCTTGCACAGGCGCAGTGCGTCGTAGATCGCAGCATGGGTGTTGCGCTGGGATACGCAGTCGCCGATGCGGAACAACAGGTAGCCCTCCCCCGTCTCGCTCAGGCACGGCTGCGGCTTGATCGCGAACAGCGCCTCGACGTCCATCTGGCCCTTGTTGCGCGAACCTTCCTTGAGCCCGTAGTAGAGCTCTTCGTCAGGACGCACGCCGTTTTCCACCACCACCTGGTCCACCACCCGCTCTTCGCGGGCGCCGGTGTATTCGTTCTCCAGCACTGCCACCAGCTTGTCGCCCTCGCGGTAGACCTTCTCCAGGGTCAGGTCCCCGGTCATGATCACTTCCTTGGGGTACAGGCTGCGGTAGTAGGTAGGGAACGAGGTACCGCCCACGGCGATGCCCGGCTTGATGTCGTCGGTGACGATCTCCACTTGCGAGCCCTTGTCGGCGATGAAGTCGGTGACCGACATGCCGGTGAACTCGCAGATGGTGTCGTACACCAGCACGTTCTTGCCCGGCGCCACCTTGCCGTCGAGGATGTCCCAGCTGCTGACCACCAACCCTTCGGCGGCGCCCCAGTGCTCGTTCTGCTCGATGAACGGATGGCCGCCCACGGCCAGCACCACCACGTCGGGGCGCAGGTCGAGGATGGTCGCGGTGTCCGCCGCGGTGCCCAAGCGCAGGTCAACTTTCAAGCGCGCCAGTTCCAGCTGATACCAGCGGGTAATGCCGGCGATCTGATCCCGTTGCGGGGCCTTGGAGGCGGTGGTGATCTGCCCGCCAATGGCGTCTTTTTTCTCGAACAGGGTCACGTCGTGGCCACGTTCGGCCGCCACGCGAGCGGCTTCCATACCGGCAGGACCGGCGCCGACCACCACCACCTTGCGCTTGATGCCGGTGGTCTTCTCGATGATGTGCGGCACGCCCATGTATTCACGGGAGGTGGCGGCGTTCTGGATGCACAGCACGTCCAGGCCCTGGTACTGGCGGTCGATGCAATAGTTGGCGCCGACGCACTGCTTGATCTGGTCGATCTGGCCCATCTTGATCTTGGCGATCAGGTGCGGGTCGGCCATGTGGGCGCGGGTCATGCCGACCATGTCGACGTAACCGCCTTCGAGAATCCGCGTGGCCTGGTTCGGGTCCTTGATGTTCTGTGCGTGCAGCACCGGGACCTTGACCACTTCCTTGATGCCCGCCGCCAGGTGCAGGAACGGCTCCGGCGGGAAGCTCATGTTGGGGATCACGTTGGCCAGGGTGTTGTGGGTGTCGCAGCCCGAGCCGACCACGCCGATGAAGTCCAGCATGCCGGTGTCGTCGTAATACTTGGCGATCTGCTTCATGTCCTCATGGGACAGGCCGTCCGGGTGGAATTCATCGCCGCACAGGCGCATGCCGACACAGAAGTCGTCGCCCACTTCAGCGCGCACCGCCTTGAGTACTTCCAGGCCGAAGCGCATGCGTTTCTCGAAAGTGCCGCCCCATTCGTCGGTGCGCTTGTTGACCCGCGGGCTCCAGAACTGGTCGATCATGTGCTGGTGCACCGCCGACAGCTCGACGCCATCCAGGCCGCCAGCCTTGGCCCGACGCGCAGCCTGGGCGTAGTTGCCGATCACCCGCCAGATCTCTTCCGGCTCGATGGTCTTGCAAGTGGCGCGGTGCACCGGCTCGCGCACCCCGGACGGCGACATCAGGGTCGGCCAATTGAAGCCGTCCCAACGCGAGCGCCGGCCCATGTGGGTAATCTGGATCATGATCTTGGCGCCATGCTTGTGCATGGCGTCGGCCAGGTTCTGGAAGTGCGGGATGATGCGGTCGGTGGACAGGTTCACCGAGCTCCACCATTCCTGGGGGCTGTCGATGGCCACCACCGAGGAACCACCGCAGATGGCCAGGCCGATGCCGCCCTTGGCCTTTTCTTCGTAGTACTTCACATACCGTTCAGTCGTCATGCCGCCGTCGGTGGCATAGACCTCAGCGTGGGCGGTGCTCAGCACACGGTTGCGGATGGTCAGTTTGCCGATCTGGATCGGCTGGAACATCGCTTCGAAAGCCATTTTTCTTAACTCCGCTTACAACGGTTTGACGACGAACAGGCCATCGTCGTGGCCTTCTTCGGAACCACCGTAAACCTGCTCTGCCACGGTGCGGATCTTGCTGCCACGGGCTTCCAGGATCTGGTCCATGGCACCGGCGAACCAGCCGGTGAACATGTAGTCCACCTTGCGCCCGACCTTGCCGTACACGTAGACGAACGCCGAGTGCTCGAGCTTGACGCTGGCGGTGCCTTTATCCAGGTCGATGTCCTGGATCTTGAACAGGCCCCAGCCGCGCTGGGACAGACGCTTCATGTAGTGCTCGAACACTGCGACGCCTTCCAGGCCGTGGCATTCGGCTTCTTTTTCGCACCAGTGCCAGGCGGACTTGTAGCCGGCCTTGTAGAGGATCTCGGCGTAGGCATCGGCGCCCAGCACTTCCTCGATACCCATGTGGTTGTTGACGAAGAAATGCCGCGGCACGTAGAGCATTGGCAGGGCGTCGGAGGTCCAGACACCGGTTTCGCTGTCGACTTCGATAGGCAGTTGCGGGGCGATCTTGGCCATGTTTCAAAACTCCGGAATTCTGTGGATAAGTACGTCTGTAGCCGCTGCCGCAGGCTGCGAAAAGGCTCGAAGCGCCTTCCGAGGGCCGCAAGAGCGCGTCTCCTTCGGAGCCGATCGCAGCCTGCGGCAGCGGCTACAGGAATGTGCTGTGGGGGGTGGCCTTATTCGCCCCAGACGTCCTTCAGGACGCTGACCCAGTTCTCGCCCATGATCTTGCGCACCACGCGCTCGCTGTGGCCGCGCTTGAGCAGGGTCTCGGTGAGGTTGGGGAACTCGCCCACGGTGCGGATGCCCAGGGGGTTGATGATCTTGCCGAAGTTGGTCAGGCGCCGGGCGTAGCCCTTGTCGTGGGTCAGGTATTCGAAGAAGTCCTGGCCATGGCCCTGGGTGAAGTCGGTGCCGATGCCGATGGAATCCTCACCGACAATGTTCATGGTGTATTCGATGGCTTCGGCGTAATCGTCGATGGTCGAGTCGATGCCCTTGGCCAGGAACGGCGCGAACATGGTCACGCCGACGAAACCGCCGTGGTCGGCGATGAATTTCAACTCGGCGTCGGACTTGTTGCGCGGGTGCTCCTTGAGCCCGGACGGCAGGCAGTGGGAGTAGCAGACCGGTTTCTTGGATTCGAGGATCACTTCCTCGCTGGTCTTGGAGCCGACGTGGGACAGGTCGCACATGACCCCGACGCGGTTCATCTCGGCGACGATCTCGCGGCCGAACCCCGAGAGCCCGCCATCACGCTCGTAGCAGCCGGTGCCCACCAGGTTCTGGGTGTTGTAGCACATCTGCACAATGCCCACGCCCAGCTGCTTGAACACCTCGACGTAGCCGATCTGGTCTTCGAAAGCGTGGGCATTCTGGAAGCCGAAGAGGATGCCGGTCTTGCCCACTTCCTTGGCCTTGCGGATATCCGCGGTGGTGCGCACCGGCATCACCAGGTCGCTGTTTTCGCGGATCAGTTTCTGGCTGGCGGCAATGTTGTTGACCGTGGCCTGAAACCCTTCCCAAACCGACACCGTGCAGTTGGCTGCGGTCAGGCCGCCCTTGCGCATGTCCTCGAACAGCTCGCGGTTCCACTTGGCAATGATCAGCCCGTCGATAACGATGCTGTCGGCGTGTAATTCGGCTGGGCTCATCAGGCTGTCCCCTTATTGGCGATTCCTGCGCCGAATCGTCTGCCGGCGCTTTGGGGTCAGCATATGCTTGAGGGCCGGGGCGCCCCGGTGCAAAAACGACAGGGGAATTGCCGAAAGCGTCAAGACCCGACAAAGGGCCGGATGTAGGGGCATGGCGCCCTCTGTTCTTTGCCTGGGGCTTGCGCCAGAATTCGCCGCTTCAACGAAAGCTTCACTGGATGAGGGGCAGTGCTGCAATGAAACCGATCTTCCTGGCCTTGATATTGATAGCCACCGGCGTACAGGCGGCCGAAGAGGCCGACAGCACGCCCTGCGACGGCGTGGAAAACGACGTGCAGACCCTGGAATGCGCGACCTACAACCGCACCACCGCCGAGCAGTTGCTGAGCGACAACGTGCAAAGCCTGCTGGAACGCCTGGGCACCCTGTACGGCAACGACAAGGCGCAACTGGCCGACATCAGCGCCAAGGTCAAGAACGCCCAGCAGCTGTGGCAGAAGCAGCGCGACGCCGACTGCGCGGTGGAATCCTTCCCGGCCAAGCCCGGAACCAAGGCCTACACCATCGCCACCAATGATTGCCTGGCGCGGATGAGCGACGAGCGCTCGGAGTTCATCGAGTCCATCGCCCAGGAATGACCCGCCACCGGTAGGAGCGGGCTTGCCCGCGAAGCATGCCCGACACCGCCCCATGTCGCGGCGGGAAAAGCTTCGCGAGCAAGCTCGCTCCTACGCCGGTCACGGGGTCAAGCGCCGCCGCGAAAGCACGAGACACCCCAGGCCGTCAGCTTGAACGGCAGATGGTAGTGCTGGCGCGGATCATCCAGTCCGAAGCGATACACCAGCACATCGAGAAACGGCACTTGCGGTGACGCCTGGCCCTGGGCTCGATAGAACGCCGCCACGTCCAGCTCCACCTCGTAGACGCCCCGGTCGAAGCGGGCCGCCAGCTCGCTCAGCGGGGCCAGCAGGCCGTTGTCGGCAATCTGCCCTTCGCAGAGCCACTCCTCGCCCAGGCGGCGTACCCGAACCTGCATGCCTGCGGCCACCTTGCCGCTGGCGACATCCACCACATGGATGGACACTCCGCCGTTCATTTCCAGAACCCCACATGAGCCTGGGCCGCTTCGTTTTCCAGCATCGGCCCCAGCACCGGGATCTGCCGCTGCCCCCGGGCAAAGACTTCACGGCATGGCAGGGAAAAGGTCGGGTTTTCCGGGTGATCGCCGGTCAGTGCCAGCAAGGCATGCTCGGACAAGGCGTAGACCACCCGACCAATCCCGGTCCAGTAGATGGCCCCGGCACACATGCAGCAGGGCTCGGCGCTGGTGTACAGGGTGCACTGGGCCAGCTCCTCGGGGCCCAGGAGCCTTGCGGCCTTGGCGGCAGCGGCGAGTTCGGCGTGCTGGGTCGGGTCGCCTTCGGGGGGCATGGAGTTGTTGCCGGCACTGGCAATGATCTTGCCGTTGCGGTCCGCCACCAGGGCGGCGAACGGGTGGCGGCCGCGGGCCTTGGCCTCTTCGGCCAGTTCAATGCTCTGGCGCAGCAGTTGCAGGTCCAGCTGGCTGACGCCGGCAGGGATGGGGGAAAGAATCTGGGTCATCTTGACCTCCTTTTCATGGACAGGGGCCCGCCGAAAAAAAGCGGGCCTGATAGCCGTCTTCAGTCACCAAGCCCGGCCTGGGCGGCCAGTTCTTGGGCCGCAGACATGCGGGGATTGAGCAGCAGGTTGAGCACGATGGCGGTGAGGGCGCCGAGGAAGATGCCGCTTTCCAGCAGCAGCTTGAGGGGGCCGTGGGCCTGGGCGAACAACGAAGGAAAGGACATCGGCAGCACGCCGACACTGACCGACACAGCGACGATGATGCCGTTGCCAGTGCCCTCGAACCTCACCCGTGACAGCTCCTGGATGCCGGCCACGGTGGTCATGCCGAACATGACGATGGCGCAGCCCCCCAGTACCGGGGTCGGCACCGCAGCCACCAGCGCCCCGAGCTTGGGAAACAGCCCCATGAGGACCATGATCGCGCCGGCTGCCGCCACCACGAAGCGGCTCTTGATCTTGGAGAGCGCGATCAGTCCGGTGTTCTGGGTAAAGGCGTTGTAGGGGAAGCTGTTGAACAGGCCGCCGAGCAGGGTGGACAGGCCGTCGGCGCGAAAGGCGTCCCCCAGGGTGCGCTGGGTGGTCGGCTTGCCGGTGAGTTTGCCAATGGCCAGACAGTTGCCGGTGGTCTCGGCCATGATCACCAGCATCGCCAGGGTCATGATCAGGATCGGCATCAGGGAGAATTGGGGAGCCCCGAAGGCCATGGGCGGGCTCAGCTCGAACCAGGCCGCTTCGCCCACCTGGGCAAAGTGGGTCATGCCGCAGGCCGCAGCGATCAGGCTGCCCACCAGCAGCCCGATCAGCACACTGAGGTTGCCGATAAAACCGGAGAACTTGCCATAGATCACCAGGGTCACCGCCACCGTGGCCAGCCCCAGCAACAGGTTGGCCGGTGCGCCGAAATCCTCGGCGGCGGGGTTGCCGCCCCCCAGCCAGACGGCCGCCGCCGGCATCAGGGAAATGCCGATGATGGTGATCAGACTGCCGATCACCACCGGTGGAAAGAACCTCAGCAGACGGCTGAACAGCGGAGCCATGGCAATGGTCAGGACCCCGGCGGCGATCACCGCGCCGAACACCTCGGCCAGGCCGAACTGCTTGCCGATCATGATCATCGGCGCCAGGGCAATGAAGGAGCAGCCCTGGATCAACGGCAAGCGTGCGCCGAAGCGCCAGAAGCCCAGGGTCTGGATCAGGGTGGCAACGCCGGACGTCAGCAGGTTGGCGTTGATCAGTAAAACCACCTGGGCCGCAGTCAAGCCCAGGGCATTGCCTAGAATCAACGGCACCGCCACCGCACCGGCATACATCACCAGCACATGCTGCAGGCCGAAGGTGAACAACTGGCGAACGGGCAGGACCTCGTCCACTGGGTGAACCCGGGGAATGTTCATGTCGCAGATCTCCTGAAAGTGCAGCTCTTGTAGTTGTTCTGGCAGGCATCCGGGGGCAATGCCCCGGCAGGATGTACGAACGTCGGCGCCCATGATCTGTGCTTGAATACGATGCAACAAATGAGCAGCCATCGTTTTTAACGATGGATTGGACAAGCCTGTCCTGGGGTCGGGAGACGCGATGCGCTTTTCACTGGAACAACTGCAGATGTTCGTTCAGGCCGCACAAACCGGCTCGTTCTCGGCCGCTGCCCGCAAGCTGGGCAAGACCCAGTCCACGGTCAGCGTGGCCATTGCCAACCTGGAGGCCGACCTGGGGGTGGAGCTGTTCGACCGCAGCAGCCGCAGCCCGGTGCTGACCGCCAGCGGAAAGAAGATGCTGCTGCAGGCCGAGGCGGTGCTGGAGCGCTGCCTGACCCTGCAAGCCAATGCCGACTGCCTGTCGGAGGCGCTGGAGCCGCAGTTGTCCATCGTGATCGAAACCCCTTACGGCCCGCTGATGCCGGTCTTGCGCGAGTTCGAGCAGGCCTTCCCCTATGTCGACCTGCTGATCCGTCATCCGCTGTCCGGAGATGCCAGTGAGTTGGTGGCCCGTGGCGATGCGGTGCTGGGGATCGCCTTTTCGCAACCGGGCTATCCCCAGGAGCTGGAGTTCCAGCAGATGGGCAAGCTGATCATGTTGCACGTCTGCCACCCGGATCATCCCCTGGCCCGGCTGGACAACGTGACCTTCGACGACCTGCATGGGCAGCGACGCCTGGCCTTCAGCGCCCACGCCGACAAGCTGCCCAGCAGCGAGTACCTGCGCTGCAGCCAACTGTGGCAGGCGGAAAACTACCTGGCGCTGCTGGAAATGGTCCGCGCCGGCCTGGGCTGGGCCACCCTGCCCCGGCAACTGATCCAGCGTGAACTGGCCAAGGGCGAGCTGGTGGAACTGCAACTGGGGGCCTATCCCCACACCGACTGGCTGGTGGGCGTGGACCTGCTCTGGGCCCGGCAACGGGTGATGGGCAAGGCCGAACGCTGGCTCAAGGAACGCCTGCTGCGGCACAAGGTGTACGAAGTGGATCGGCGCGGACAGTCCACGACCTGGTAACGCTGGCGCGGGCAACAAAGGGACAAGGTTCTAGGCTTGGCCGGACAGCAAATATAAGCAAGGATTCGCAATCCTTATAAAAGGCTTATATAGTCCGCCATGAACGAAATCCTCTGGAGTCGAAAAGCGGTCAAGCAGTTGATGCGACTGCACCACGAGCATCAGGTCCAGGTTCGTGATGCGATCGCCCTGCTGGCCGACATGCCCGCCAGTGGCAACGTCAAAGCCCTGTCCGGCCACACCTATGCCTATCGCCTGCGGGTTGGCCAGTACCGCGTGCTGTTTGATTGGGACGGGGTTATCCATATCGTCAGTGTTCAAGAGGTCAAAAAACGTGATGAACGCACCTACTGACATCCAGATCATCCACGGCCCGGACGGCAAGCCGGCGTTCGTGGTGATTCCCTACGCGCAGTACGTTGCGCAGCAGAATGAGCCTGATCTGATCCCCCATGGCGTGGTCAGTCGCATGGTCGATGGCGCCACGCCGATCCGGGCCTGGCGCGAGCACCTGCACCTGACCCAGGATGAGGTTGCCAAGCGGCTGGGGATCTCTCAGCCGGCCTTCGCCCAACAAGAGAGCGTGGCCCGACCCCGCAAGAGCACCCGGGAAAAAATTGCCGCCGTCTTCGGTATACGCGCCGACCAGCTGGAGCTGTAAGCTGCGCCCCACTCAACGATTGAAAGGGTTACTCATGAGCATCTGCGGTATCGAGATCAAGGGCAGCGAAGCCATCTTCGCCCTCGCCTCCCTGCAAGACGGCGCGCCGCACCACCAGGCGCTGGCCATCAAGAAGATCGCCCTGGAAGACGACGATGACGCGGGCAACGTTCGCGACTTCGCCGCCCGGATCGACGCCTTTGTCCGCGAACACGGGATTACCCGCATCGCCATCAAGAAGCGCAGCAAGAAAGGCGAATTTGCCGGCGGCCCCACCACCTTCAAGATCGAAGGCGTGTTTCAGTTGCTGGATAATTGCGAAGTGACCCTGCTGTCGCCGCAAACCATCAACGCCCAGCACAAGAAGCACAGCTTCGAGCTGGGGGCGAGCCTCAACAAATACCAGCACGAAGCCTACAAGACCGCCTGCGCCGCCTTGCTGAAGAAATGATCCTGAGGCCCTGCTTAGCGGTCTAACGCCAAACATCCAGCGCGCCTGAGATCCTCGCGTCCCTGCGGGCCGTTCGCAGCCTGCGGCAGCGGCTACAGTTGGCGCCGATAATGCTGCAGCCAGTCGGCGAATGAATTGTCTTCCAGGGCATAGGCGCCCCGGCTGGACTTCCACACCAACTCCTTTTCCCGCAGGGCATCGATACAGGCTTGCACCGTCTGGGTGCCCGGTTGCGTATCGCTGCCCATGGCCTGCAACGCCTTGGCCACCGCCGCCAGGGTGTCGTCGGTAAAGGGCGCGAACGGCAGGTTGTTGCGCGAACGCTCCACCATCACTTCCAGCACCGCCCGCTGGGACAGGGTCAGACCGTTCCAGGCGCTTTCGAATTCGCTCCAGACACCGGCTCGGAGAATCTCGGCGCTGCTGCGCAACAACTCGTTGAGCTGGCTCGCCTCCCCCAGCTCCAGGGCCACCTGGCCGATGATGCTGCGGAGCATTTCCGGACGCCGGCCAACCCATTCGAAGGCCTGGTCCAGATCATCGGCATTGAACTGGTTGGTGGGCGCCAGATGAGCGTTCAGATGGGCGGTGTAGGCCTTGGTGAAATCCCGTCCCAACAGCGGGAACGGGGTGATGCTCGAACCAAAGAACGGCTGGTTACGGTTGAGCACCAGATGGGCCAGCTTGTCGCGATTGGACCCGGTGAACACCAGGCGCAAGCCACTGGTATCCATGTCCCGCCCCTGATTGAGCTGATCCCGGGCCGCCTTGAGCGCGAACATGGCATTCAACCCGGCCTCCGAGCTCAAGGCATGCTGGGCCTCGTCGATTATCAGCACCACCGTCTTGCCCGCGGCGCTGTGGAGCAATTCCAGGGCCTGGGTCAGGGTCGCGCCCTCGGGCAACTGGGACTTGCTGAAATCCCAGGACAGGGTGCGCAGAAAGCTGAGCTTCTCCACCCCGAGGGACTTGGCCAGTTTGCGAATGCCTTTCTCGAAAGGCACCAGCGCCCCGGCAATGGCCGCGGCGATCAGCTCGGCGGGGTCTTTTTCGCGATTGGCCCAGAGGTCGACATAAACCGCCAGCCAGCCACGGCTCTGGCATTCGGGCAGCAGGTCCTCGCGCAGGAAGGTACTTTTCCCGGTGCGCCGCGGCGCCGCCAGGAACAGCCCCGAGCTGTAATCCTGAATCCCCGAACCCACCAGGCCATCGGCAATATTGAGCGCCAGAGCAGGACGACGAAACACGAAACCGGTGTTTTTCGACATGGTTTTATACTCAATTATTGCCAGGACTATAATTTATAGCCGCGAGTATAATTGACTATAAACCCCTGTCAAACCGACTCCTGGCCGCTCCCCAGCAGGCGTCGGTCTTCACGGGGACAGTGCACGAAACGCGCGCGGTAACTGCGGGTGAAGTAGGACGGCGACTCAAACCCGCAGGCGATGCTCACCTCCAGCACGCTCATGTCGGTCTGGCGCAGCAGTTGCCGGGCCTTCTCCAGGCGCAGGCCCAGATAGAAGTTGCTCGGGGTGTCGTTCAAGTGCAGGCGGAACAGCCGCTCCAGCTGACGCCGGGTGACCTTGATCGACTCCGCCAGGGCCAGGGTGCTCAGGGGCGGCTCGCTGTGCTGCTCCATCTCGCCGATCACCTGCACCAGTTTCTTGTTGCTGATGCCGTAGCGGCTGGCGACTTCCATGCGCTGGTGATCCTTGCGCGGGCGGATGCGCCCGAGCACGAACTGTTCG
This sequence comes from Pseudomonas sp. B21-059, assembly GCF_026016285.1. Taxonomy (NCBI): domain Bacteria; kingdom Pseudomonadati; phylum Pseudomonadota; class Gammaproteobacteria; order Pseudomonadales; family Pseudomonadaceae; genus Pseudomonas; species Pseudomonas sp. B21-059. The sequence goes on from NZ_CP087201.1 coordinate 6,259,558, forward strand.
CTGACCTGGATCGCCAGTTGCGGGCCGTGGGCCTGGGCGATCAGGTCGAGCATCATGTCGATGGACGCGGTGCCACCGGCACAGGTGATGCGCCGACGATCGATCTCGAACAACTCCTGGGTCACGCTCAACTGTGGATAAGACTCCTTGAAGGCCTCGATGGCTTCCCAGTGCAGGGTCACCCGGTGCCCCTCCAGCAGCCCGGATTCCGCGAGAATCACGCTGCCGGTGTCGATACCGCCGAGGGTCACGCCCTCCAGGTCCAGGCGTCGCAACCAGTGTTCCAGGGCGGGACTCAGGCACTTCAACGGCTCGAAGCCGGCCACCACCCACAAGGTTGCGCCCTTCTTCAGCGGCTCCAGGGCCGCGTCAACATTGACCGACATGCCGTTGCTGGCCAGCACCGCGCCGCCGTCGGCGCTGAGCACATGCCAGCGATACAGCTCGCCACGAAAACGGTTGGCCACCCGCAGTGGCTCGATGGCGGAAATGAAACCGATGGCGGAGAACCCCGGCATCAGCAGGAAGTAGAAGTCCTGGGACATGCAACGCACTCCGGTGACGGCCAGCGTGGGCCCTGTGATACGCCAAATGCCCCCCTGCCACAAGGGGCCAGGTCGCTGCAGTGCAAGAGTCGGTCGCCGCTGTGCGTTTACCGCCGGCGACGCCTGCGTACCTTGAGCTCACCGACGCACCAAGACGCCGGGATCGACAATAACAACCTGCCGAGGGAACCCACATGAAACGACTGATCAGCCGCTGTGTGCTTGCGCTTAGTGGTAGCGTTTTTCTGACGTCGGGAGCCATGGCCGCCGACGCCCCCAGTTGCCAGAACGTACGCCTGGGCGTGGTCAACTGGACCGACGTGATCGCCACCAGCGCCATGACCCAGGTCCTGCTCGATGGCCTCGGCTACAAGACCAAGCAGACCAGCGCCTCGCAACAGATCATCTTCGCCGGCATCCGCGACCAGCGCCTGGACCTGTTCCTCGGCTACTGGAACCCGCTGATGACCCAGACCATCACCCCGTTCGTCGACGCCAACCAGGTCAAGGTCCTGGCCGAGCCCAGCCTCAAGGACGCCCGCGCTACCCTGGCCGTCCCCTCCTACCTGGCCGACAAGGGCCTGAAGACCTTCGCCGACATCGCCAGGTTCCAGAAGGAGCTGGGGGGCAAGATCTACGGCATCGAGCCCGGCTCGGGAGCCAATACCCAGATCAAGGACATGATCGCCAAGAACCAGTTCGGCCTGGGCAAGTTCCAGCTGGTGGAGTCCAGCGAGGCCGGCATGTTGTCGGCGGTGGCCCGGGCGGTGAAACGCAATGAAGCCATCGTGTTCTTCGGCTGGGCGCCGCACCCGATGAACGTCAACATCAAGATGACCTACCTCAGCGGCAGCCAGGACGCCCTGGGCCCGAACGAGGGCCAGGCCACGGTCTGGACCGTCACCGCGCCGAACTATGCCGAGCAGTGCCCGAACGTGCACCGGCTGCTGACCAACCTGACCTTCAGCGCCGAGGACGAGAGCCGGATGATGCAGCCGCTGCTGGAGCACAAGGACGCCCTGGAGTCCGCCCGGCAGTGGCTCAAGGACCACCCGCAGGACCAGCAGCGCTGGCTGGAAGGGGTGACCACCTTCGATGGCAAGCCGGCCGCCGAACACCTGCAACTGACCAGCAAGTAAGCAACCGCCACTACCGCCCCGCAGCCCGCACCGGGCTGCGCATGGCCACCTCATGCCCCCAGCAAACACGCCTGTAAGGAACCGCACCATGAACCACGACGTCATCATCACCTGCGCACTCACCGGTGCTGGCGACACGACCGCCAAGAGCCCCCATGTGCCGGTCACCCCGAAGCAGATAGCCGCCGCCGCGGTAGAGGCCGCCAAGGCCGGCGCCACGGTGGTCCACTGCCACGTCCGGGACCCTGCGAGCGGCAAGTTCAGCCGTGATGTCGCGCTGTACCGCGAAGTCATGGAGCGCATTCGCGAGGCCGACGTCGACATCATCGTCAACCTCACCGCCGGCATGGGCGGCGATCTGGAGATCGGCGCCGGCGAAAGCCCCATGGAGTTCGGGCCCAACACCGATCTGGTCGGGCCGCTGACCCGCCTGGCCCATGTCGAGGAACTGCTGCCGGAGATCTGCACCCTGGACTGCGGCACCCTCAACTTCGGCGATGGCGACACCATCTACGTGTCCACCCCGGCCCAACTGCGGGCCGGCGCCAAGCGCATCCAGGAGTTGGGGGTGAAAGCCGAGCTGGAAATCTTCGACACCGGGCACCTGTGGTTCGCCAAGCAGATGATCAAGGAAGGCCTGCTGGACAACCCGCTGTTCCAACTGTGCCTGGGCATTCCCTGGGGCGCCCCGGCGGACACCACCACCATGAAGGCCATGGTCGACAACCTGCCGGCGGATGCGGTCTGGGCCGGCTTCGGTATCGGGCGCATGCAGATGCCCATGGCCGCGCAAGCGGTGCTGCTGGGGGGCAACGTGCGGGTCGGCCTGGAAGACAACCTGTGGCTGGATCGCGGCGTGCTCGCCACCAACGGCCAACTGGTGGAGCGGGCCACGGAGATCCTCAGCCGCCTCGGCGCCCGGGTCCTGACCCCGGCCGAGGGCCGCCAGAAAATGGGCCTCAAGCAACGCGGCTGACCCCAGTCCACCTCTCTGTGTAGGAGCGAGCTTGCTCGCGAAGAGGCCGTCACATCAGACCCCATAGCAGCCAGCTTGCCGACGCAGGTGCGCGCAAAGCCGCCAAGCGCTTCGCTGGCAAGCCAGCGCCTACAGACTCTTTTTTCAGGAAGACGCGATGACTTTTATCACCAACATCAAAACCTTCGCCGCTCTGGGCAGCGGCGTGATCGGCAGTGGCTGGGTGGCCCGCGCCCTGGCCCACGGCCTGGACGTGGTGGCCTGGGACCCGGCGCCGGGCGCTGAAGCTGCCCTGCGCCAGCGGGTCGCCAACGCCTGGGTCGCCCTGGAACAACAGGGCCTGGCCCCCGGCGCATCGCCACAGCGCCTGCGCTTTGTCAGCACCATCGAAGAGTGTGTGAAAGACGCCGACTTCATCCAGGAAAGCGCTCCCGAGCGACTGGAGCTCAAGCTGGAACTGCACAGCAAGATCAGCGCCGCGGCCAAGCCCGACGCCCTGATCGGCTCCAGCACCTCGGGCCTGCTGCCCAGCGAATTCTACGAAGGCTCGACCCACCCGCAACGCTGCGTGGTGGGTCACCCGTTCAACCCGGTGTACCTGCTGCCGCTGGTGGAAGTGGTGGGCGGCCAGCACACCGCACCCGAGGCGATACAGGCGGCGATCCAGGTCTATGAATCCTTGGGGATGCGGCCACTGCATGTGCGCAAGGAAGTGCCGGGTTTCATCGCCGATCGCTTGCTCGAAGCCCTGTGGCGCGAAGCCTTGCACCTGGTCAATGACGGGGTGGCGACCACCGGGGAAATCGACGACGCGATCCGCTTTGGCGCCGGCCTGCGCTGGTCGTTCATGGGCACCTTCCTCACCTACACCCTGGCCGGAGGCGACGCCGGCATGCGCCACTTCATGGCCCAGTTCGGCCCGGCGCTGCAACTGCCCTGGACCTACCTGCCGGCCCCGGAGCTGACCGACAAACTGATCGATGACGTGGTCGAGGGCACCGCCGAGCAACTGGGCAGCCACAGCATTTCGGCCCTGGAGCGCTATCGTGATGACTGCCTGCTGGCGGTGCTGGAGGCGGTGAAAACCACCAAGGCCAAGCACGGCATGCACTTTCACGACTAACCCAACCCCTGTAGGAGCTGGCTTGCCAGCGAATAGGCCCTCAAGCCCGGCGCAAACCCAACGGACGCCTGCGCCGGCAAGCCGGCTCCTACCGTTATCCGGTGATCCTATGCCTGCCCTGACCACCTACAGCACCCGCATCATCAAAGACTGGGTCGACTACAACGGCCATCTGCGTGATGCCTTCTATCTGCTGATCTTCAGCTATGCCACCGATGCACTGATGGATCGCCTGGGGCTCGACAGCGACAACCGCGACGCCAGCGGCCACTCACTGTTCACCCTGGAACTGCACCTGAACTACCTGCACGAGGTGAAGCTCGACACCGAGGTCGAAGTCCATACCCGGATCATCGGCCACGACCGCAAGCGCCTGCACCTGTATCACAGCCTGCACAAGGTCGGTGATCCCCAGGAGCTGGCCGGCAACGAACAGATGCTGCTCCACGTCGACCTCGCCGGCCCCCGCTCCGCGCCATTCGACGAAGCGGTGTTGCAGCGCCTGCAAACCATGGCGGCCGAGCAGGCCGAGCTGCCGCGTCCCACCTACATCGGCCGGGTAATTGGCCTGCCAACGGAAAAATGACAACCAGCCCGAAAAGGAGATCGCCGTGAACATCGCCGCCCTTGCCGACTATCGCCGTTATCCGCTGATCAGCCCGTTGAGCGCCGTCCAGGTACTGCCGGACCGGGTCCAGGTGCACTGGGCCGATGGCCGCCTCAGCCCCTTTCACCATCAATGGCTGCGGGACAACTGCCCCTGCCCGGAATGCGTCTACAGCGTGACCCGTGAACAGGTGCTGGAAATCGTCGATGTGGCCGAGGACCTCGGCTGCCACGGGGCGCACATCGACAGCCAGGGCTGCCTGTGCCTCGAATGGTCGGACGGCCACCGTAGCCGCTTCGATCCCGGCTGGCTGCGGGCCCACGCCTATGACGAGCAATCCCGCGAGGAGCGCCGCGCCCACAAGGCGCACAGCCAGTTGTGGGACAGCAGCCTGCAACTACCGGTATTCGAGTATCAGGCCCTGATGGACGATCCTGCGGCTCTGCTGCAATGGCTGCTGGCCCTGCGCGACACCGGCCTGACCCAGGTCCGGGGCGCCCCCACGGAACCCGGTTCGCTGGCGCTGATCGCCCGACGCATCTCGTTTATCCGCGAGAGCAACTTCGGCGTGCTGTTCAATGTGCAATCCAAGGCCGACGCCGACAGCAACGCCTACACCGCTTTCAACCTGCCGCTGCACAGCGACCTACCCACCCGCGAGCTGCAACCGGGGCTGCAGTTCCTGCATTGCCTGGTCAATGACGCCGTGGGCGGTGAAAGCATCTTCGTCGACGGCTTTGCCATCGCCGATGCCTTGCGCCGTGAAGACCCCGAGGCCTTCCTGACGCTGTGTGAAACACCCGTGGAATTTCGCAACAAGGACCGCCACAGCGACTACCGCTGCCTGGCGCCGATCATTGCCCTGGATGCCCTGGGCCGGGTGGCGGAGATCCGCATGGCCAACTTCCTGCGGGGGCCTTTCGACACCTCGGTGGAGCAGATGCCCAGGCTGTACCACGCTTACCGTCGATTTATCGCCATGACCCGAGAGACGCGGTTCCGGGTCATCCGCCGCCTCGACCCGGGACAACTCTGGTGCTTCGACAACCGCCGCACCCTGCATGCCCGCAACGCCTTCGACCCGTCCAGCGGCGCCCGGCATTTCCAGGGCTGCTACATCGACCGCGACGAGCTGCTCTCCAGGATCCTGGTCCTGCAGCGCTGATCCCCATCCCACCGGCCACCGGCTCCCCGCAGGAGCCGGCTGGCCAGCGAAGCTTGCCGGCAAAACCTCCACAGGCAAAAAAAAGCCCCGATCAAGCCGTGACAGGATCGAGGCAGGGACTACTGCTGAGGAGCTGCGGTGAGAAGGTGACCAAACCAACACGGCGCGAGCTGGTTGCAGTCTGCCCACTCTGCCTGCTCGCGAGTTAGCCGAAAACGACCTGCCCGTAGGCAATAGGGTCATTGCAGGGGTTCAGATGTCCTCGGTATAGAACACCACCGTCACGTAGAAATAGCCGATCTTGTGCCAATCCCGGCGCTGGTTGTAGGGCGTCTCTTCAGAGCCCATGCCGATCTGATAATGACGCCCGGTCTTCTTATCCCTATAGGAAATGAACCCCTTCGTTTCCCAGCCACAGCAGACAAACTTGAGCCCCTCCTGCAGCCCCAGTTCCCGCTGCAGATAGCGCTCTACCTGATGGGCATCCTGACCTTTGACCCGATACCTCGCGGTGAGCGGTGCGCCCTGATCCTCGGGCTGCGACTCACAGTGAAAAAACTCCAGGGATTTCGGCGGATCGGTCATGGCCCGCAAAAAATCGCCACACTCGGTGGCTGCCGCAGCCGCGCTGCAAACCATCCACAACAAACAGGCCAAACCCAGGTTGAACATCACTTTCATCCACTACAGCTCCCTATATTTCTGCCCCAACGGCCATCCTGCCAACCCCCGCCGCTTGCGGCGGGGGTCCTTGAGCGCCAGCACGGCTCAATATCCACCCTTATGCAAGCCCGGGCCATCACACGCAAGCGCCGCGAGACTTGATTGACCGTCTTTTTCCAGACGCTGTTGCAACCGGCCATCAGCCATCGAGTTAGCCGAAAACGACCTGTTCATAGGTAAACGGGCCATCGCGACCATCTGTCCTTGCCGCCGCCCGGACGGCCAACCAGAATCGACTGACGACCACGTTACCTGAATAAGGATGAGCGTCATGATGCATGCGGATTTGATTGATCAGGACGACCTGCTGGGACAACTCCGGGCCCTGGGTTTCGAGATGCCCGCAGGCGCCAGCGCCGAGCAGGCCTGTGAATGTGCGGTGCGCGGTTTGAGCGATGCACGGGCCAAGGCGCTCAAGGGCATGGTGGAGCAGATGCTCACCGGTAATGCGACCATTCTTCCCGCGGTGCGCCAGGCCATTGATCGCCAGTTGCTGCCGGCCCTGGCCGAGTACCTGCAGCAAAAACGCGCGTGAGTCTCCCTGTGCCCTGAGCGGATTGCTAGAGTGCGCGTCCCTCTGGCGAAAACAGGCAAGCACTCATGATCCCGATACAGCCCGGCTCATCCGCCGACGCGGCCAGCTGGCTGCAATTGCGCCTGGGCCTGTGGCCCGACTGTCCGCCAGAGGAGCACCTGGCCGAAATCCGCCAGATGCTGGCCGCACCCGAGCGCTATGGCTGCTGGCTGGCCTTTGCCCAGAACGGTGAAGCCATCGGCCTGGCCGAGGCGGCGCTGCGCCACGACTACGTCAACGGCACCGAGAGTTCGCCGGTGGTGTTTCTCGAAGGAATCTATGTGGCTCCCGAGCACCGTCGCCAGGGCGTTGCCCAGCAACTGATCGAGCAGGTCAGCCAGTGGGGACGCCAGGCCGGGTGTGTGGAGATCGCGTCTGACACCAGCCTGGACAATCTGGCCAGCCAGACACTGCACCACGCGCTGGGCTTCGAAGAAACCGAACGCGTGGTGTATTTCAAGAAGCGTCTGTGACTACAGACGCACGCTGGCGAAGGTCGACTCGTTGCGCGCCTGACTCAAGGCCGACAGCGGGCCGGACAGCGGCGCCAGGACCATGGCTTGCGGCAGCGGCATCATCGCCACCTGCTGGGTGGTGTTGGAGCCGATGCGCTCGTCACGGGGCGGAATGCCGAAGTACTCGCGGTAGCACTTGGAGAAGTGCGGCGTAGAGACAAAACCACACACCGACGCCACTTCGATGATCGACATCGGCGTCTGCTTGAGCAGTTGCCGCGCGCGGATCAACCGCAGCTTGAGGTAGTAGCGCGACGGCGAACAATGCAGGTACTTCTGGAACAGCCGCTCCAACTGTCGCCGGGAGACGGCCACGTACACCGCCAGCTCGTCCAAATCGATCGGCTCTTCGAGGTTGGCTTCCATCAGCGCAACGATTTCCTGGAGCTTGGGCTGGTTGGTGCCGAGCATGTGCTTGAGGGGCACGCGCTGGTGATCCTGCTCGTTGCGGATGCGCTCGTAAACGAACATCTCCGAGATCGCCGCTGACAACTCACGGCCATGATCGCGACTGATCAGGTGCAGCATCATGTCCAGTGGCGCGGTGCCGCCGGAGCTGGTGAAACGGTTGCGGTCGAGGGTGAACAGGCGGGTGCTCATGGCGACCCGGGGGAAGGCTTCCTGCATCGACGCCAGGCATTCCCAGTGCACGCTGCAATCGAAGCCGTCCAGCAGACCGGCGCAGGCCAGGGCCCAACTGCCGGTGCACACCGCGCCGAGGCGGCGCGACTGGCGAGCCTGGCTTTGCAACCAGGACACATGTTCACGGGTCACGGTGCGCTGGATGCCGATGCCGCCGCAGACGATCACGGTGTCGAGGCTGGGGGCTTTGTGCATGGAGGCGTCGGGGGTGATTTGCAGACCGTCACTGGCCCAGACCTGACCGCCATCGACGCTGAGGGTGGTCCAGCGATACAGCTCGCGGCCGGACAGTTGGTTGGCCATGCGCAGGGGTTCGACTGCGGAGGCCAGGGAAATCAGCGTGAAATTGTCCAGCAGCAGAAAGCCGATGGATTGAGGCGCACGGTTCTGGGGTTGGGCCCCGGAGTTGAACGACGTCATCGCGATATCTCCTCACACAAAGCGGGTGATGGCCTCAGGCGGAGGCTCTTTTTATGTGCCCTGCGACTCATCGGAGGCGGGCTTGATATTCACAGAGCAATTGCCATGCCTAAAGTTGAATGGGCATTCAATAACTCCTGAAAACGACGTCGCGACGCGTCTATATAGCCCTTGGCAATGTGCGGATAAGAAGCGCCGGAATCACCGCACAGAAGGCGGCAGGCGCAGCGGTGAGCAGTTAGGTAGCACTTGCGCGACCGATGCGTCGGGCCAGGACTGGCGAGTGTCACTCAAAGCACAACCGAGCGACGGACGCCGAGGTCCATCAGCCCGCTTGGCCACTTGTCTATTCACGACGCGCTAAAAGGTGGCGCGCCCCTCCTCTGATGAGCAATTTGGGCGCGCCGCCGTCCCTGTGCAGTAGCCGGCGTAGCGCCCCATGCAGACTCAACACTCCACCGCACTCACCGCCAGCCCACCGCGAGAAGTCTCTTTATATTTGTCGTGCATGTCGGCCCCGGTATCACGCATGGTGCGGATCACCCGATCCAGGGAGATGAAATGCTGGCCATCGCCGCGCAAGGCCATCTGCGCGGCATTGATCGCCTTCACCGCGGCAATCGCGTTGCGCTCGATGCAGGGCACCTGCACCAGCCCGCCCACCGGGTCGCAGGTCAGGCCGAGGTTATGCTCCAGGCCAATTTCCGCGGCGTTGCACAACTGCTCGGGCGTGGCCCCGAGAATCTCCGCCAACCCCGCCGCGGCCATGGCACAGGCCGAACCCACTTCGCCCTGGCAACCGACTTCGGCCCCGGAAATCGAAGCGTTCTTCTTGCACAGGATGCCGATGGCCGCCGCGCCCAGAAAGAAGTCCACCACGTTGGCGTCGGTCACGTCCTCGCTGAACTTCATGAAATAGTGCAGTACCGCCGGAATGATCCCCGCTGCGCCGTTGGTGGGCGCGGTGACCATGCGTCCACCGGCGGCGTTCTCTTCGTTCACCGCCAGGGCGAACAGGTTGACCCACTCCATGGCGCTCAAGGTCGAGCCGATCACATTGGGTTTATTGAGCTCCTGCAGGCTGCGATGCAGCTTGGCCGCGCGCCGACGTACATTGAGCCCGCCGGGCAGGATGCCTTCGTGTTTGAGCCCCTGTTCCACGCAATCCTGCATCGCGCGCCACAGCGTCATCAGGCCGCTGCGGATTTCCTCTTCCGAACGCCAGACCTTCTCGTTGGCCAGCATCAGTTCGGCGACTCGCAGGTTGTGCTTCTGGCACAGGCTGAGCAGTTCCACCGCACTGGAGAAATCGTAAGGCAGCTCGCTACGATCCAGGTCCGCCACGCCACTACTGGCCTGGGCCTGGTCGACGACAAAACCGCCGCCCACTGAATAATAGGTATCGCGCAACAGCTCCCCGCCCTCACCTTCGGCCACCAGGGTCATGGCGTTAGGGTGAAAGGGCAGGTTTTCGTCCAGCAGGCGCATGTCCCGGGACCAGGTGAACGGCACAGCCAGCCGTCCGTCCAGCAACAGGGTGTGGGTTTCCCTGAGCCGTTCGATGCGCGGGCCGATCAGCGACGGGTCGATCGCATCGGGCCACTCCCCCATCAAGCCCATGATCACCGCGTTGTCGCTGCCATGGCCAATGCCGGTGGCCGACAGCGAGCCGAACAGTTGCACTTCGATCCGCCGCACCTGCTCCAGCAGATGGCGTTCCTTCAATACCTGGACGAATAACGCCGCGGCGCGCATGGGCCCGACGGTGTGGGAACTGGAAGGCCCGATGCCGATCTTGAACAAGTCGAAAACACTGATAGCCATTACTGCGTAACTCCTCGATGAGCACAGTCCAGGCGCTGAAAACGCCCTCTGACGGAGCTGCTACGCTCAAGCTGCAATCCGCCGAGAAGGGCGCATCATCAGGCTTTTACCGCGCCTCGCGACGTCTGACACCGACCCACTCATGCCCACCAACGCCGCCTGGCGCGAGGCTCGGGTTCTGGGCGTTTTTTGCGGTGCAGATGCAGGAAAAAATGCCCGGAAACACTGTAAGCGACCTCACCGACACTGGATGCGACCCTCCCTGTACTGGATACGACGCACCCCGTAGGCGACAGTTTTTCACTGGTACATGATCAGTCTCGACTCGATTGCAAGGCACGGTGGTAGAGCTGTCCCCGGCACACCAACCGCCACACTTATAAGCGCGGTCCATACGCCGCCAGAAAAACATCCAGGAGTCCCCCCTATGAAAGGTTCCCCGTTGTTGTTGGCCGCCATGCTGAGTCTGCCGCTTCTGGCACACGCCGCAGAACCGGAGCAATGCAGCACCGTAAACTTCTCCGATGTCGGCTGGACCGATATCACCGTGACCACCGCCACCACCAGCGTTGTGCTCAACGCCCTGGGCTACAAGACCAAGACCACGATGATTTCCGTGCCGGTGACCTACAAGTCCCTGGCCGACGGCAAGAACATGGACGTGTTCCTCGGCAACTGGATGCCGACCATGGAAAACGACATCAAGCCCTACCGCGACGCTGGCACCGTGGAGACCGTGCGCGCCAACCTGGAAAACGCCAAGTACACCCTGGCAGTTCCCGAGTCGCTGTATGACAAAGGCCTGAAAGACTTCGCCGACATCGCCAAGTTCAAGAAGGAGCTGGACGGCAAGATCTACGGCATCGAGCCGGGCAACGACGGCAACCGCACCATCCAGACGATGATCGACAAGAACGCCTTTGGCCTCAAGGACGCCGGCTTCAAGGTGGTGGAGTCCAGCGAGGCGGGCATGCTGTCCCAGGTTGAGCGCGCTCAGCGTCGCGACACCGCGGTGGTGTTCCTGGGCTGGGAACCGCACCCGATGAACACACGCTTCAAGATGAAGTACCTGACCGGTGGCGACGACTTCTTCGGCCCCAACTTCGGCCAGGCCACCATCTACACCAACACCCGCAAGGGCTACACCACCGAGTGCAGCAACGTGGGCCAGTTGCTGAAGAACCTGTCGTTCACCCTGAACATGGAAAGCACCCTGATGGGCAACGTGCTGGACGACAAGATGAAACCTGACGCGGCCGCCAAGGCCTGGCTGAAGAAGAATCCACAGGTGCTCGATACCTGGCTCGCTGGCGTGACCACCATTGACGGTAAACCCGGCCTGGAAGCCGTGAAGGCCAAGCTTGCCCAGTAATCGCTTACGCCGGGCGGGCTTGCCCGCCCGGGCTGTTTTTTCCTTGCATGCGGACGTTCAATACCATGCTCACTGATCAGAAAATCCCCCTGGGCCAGTACATCGCGGCTTTCGTAGACTGGTTGACGAAACACGGTGCCAGCACCTTCGATGCGATCGCTACCACCCTGGAAACCATGATCCACGGCGTGACGTTCGCGCTGACCTGGTTCAATCCCCTGGCCCTGATCGGCCTGATTGCCCTGCTGGCGCACCTGATCCAGCGCAAATGGGGCCTGACTGTATTTGTCGTGCTGTCCTTCCTGCTGATCCTCAATCTGGGGTACTGGCAGGAAACCATGGAAACCCTGGCCCAGGTGCTGTTCGCCACCCTGGTCTGCGTGCTGATCGGCGTGCCCCTGGGAATCGTCGCCGCGCACAAGCCGCTGTTCTACACCATGATGCGTCCGGTCCTGGACCTGATGCAGACCGTCCCCACATTCGTCTACCTGATCCCGACCCTGACCCTGTTCGGCCTCGGGGTGGTACCCGGCCTGATCTCCACGGTGGTGTTCGCCATTGCCGCGCCGATCCGCCTGACCTACCTGGGCATTCGCGATGTTCCACAAGAGTTGATGGACGCGGGCAAGGCCTTTGGCTGTTCGCGCCGTCAGTTGTTGTCGCGCATTGAGCTGCCCCACGCCATGCCGAGCATCGCCGCCGGTATTACCCAATGCATCATGCTGTCGCTGTCGATGGTGGTGATCGCCGCCCTGGTCGGCGCCGACGGCCTGGGCAAACCCGTGGTCAACGCACTCAACACCGCCGACATTGCCCTGGGCTTCGAAGCCGGCCTGGCGATCGTGCTGCTGGCGATCATGCTCGACCGCATCTGCAAACAACCTGAAGCCAAAGTAGGGGGTGACGCATGAGCATAATCCGCTTCGATAACGTCGACGTTATCTTCTCCAAGGACCCACGGGAGGCGCTCAAGCTGCTGGACCAGGGCATGACCCGCAACGAGATCCTGAAGAAAACCGGGCAGATCGTCGGCGTGGAAAAAGCCAGCCTGGACATCCAGAAAGGCGAGATCTGCGTGCTGATGGGCCTCTCCGGTTCCGGCAAGTCGAGCCTGTTGCGCTGCATCAACGGCCTGAACACCGTGAGCCGCGGCAAGCTGTTCGTCGAACACGAAGGCCAGCAGATCGACATTGCCTCCTGCTCCCCCGCCGAACTGAAGATGATGCGCACCCAGCGCATCGCCATGGTGTTCCAGAAGTTCGCCCTGATGCCCTGGCTGACGGTGCGCGAGAACATCAGCTTCGGCCTGGAGATGCAGGGCCGACCGGAGAAGGAACGGCGCAAGCTGGTGGACGAGAAACTTGAGCTGGTGGGCCTGACCCAGTGGCGCAACAAGAAGCCCGACGAGCTGTCCGGCGGCATGCAGCAGCGTGTGGGCCTGGCCCGCGCCCTGGCCATGGACGCCGATATCCTGCTGATGGACGAACCCTTCTCGGCCCTCGACCCGCTGATCCGCCAGGGTCTGCAGGACGAGCTGCTGGAACTGCAACGCAAGCTGAGCAAGACCATCGTGTTTGTCAGCCACGACCTGGACGAGGCCCTGAAGCTGGGCAGCCGCATCGCCATCATGAAAGACGGGCGGATCATCCAGTACAGCAAGCCGGAAGAGATCGTGCTCAACCCCGCGGACGACTATGTGCGCACCTTCGTCGCCCACACCAACCCGCTGAACGTGCTCTGCGGTCGCAGCCTGATGCGCAGCCTGGACAACTGCAAGCGGGTCAACGGCTCCGTGTGCCTGGACCCGGGCGGCGACTCCTGGCTCGACCTGGCGGAGGGCAACACCATCAAGGGCGCCCGCCGCAACGGCTCGCAGATGGACCTGCAGAACTGGACTCCGGGGCAGGCGGTGGAAGAACTGGGCCGACGCCCGACCCTGGTGGACTCCAACATCGGCATGCGCGACGCCCTGCAGATCCGCTACCAGACCGGCAACAAACTGGTGCTCCACGACAACCAGAAAGTCGTCGGCATCCTTGGCGACAGCGAGCTCTACCACGCGCTGCTCGGCAAGAACCTGGGTTAAGCCGCAGACACAAAAACGCCGCGAGCAATCGCGGCGTTTTGCTTTATCGACACACGCCCTTCTGTAGGAGCTGGCTCGCCAGCGAACAGGCCCTGAAGCCTTGCAGCCCCCTTGAAGGGCGCCTTCGCCGGCAAGCCGGCTTCCTACAGCGGGTGGAGCCGCTCCGTCGGGAGCGGTCCGTTACTTCACTCAGCTATAGACCCGGCCAAGGAGCTGCCGATGGCTTTCGAACTGATCGAGCACATCACGGGTGATCTGCTCCTGGGTGAAGCCCATCAAGTCGTATTCCTGGCTGCCGTTGTGCAGGTACACCTCGGCGCGGTAGAAACGACTGCGCACTTCGCTGTCCGCCCCTTCCGGCTGGGCCGATTCGCTCGGTGCCGCCAGGTAGCCGTCCAGGCTCACTTCATAGACGAAGGGATTGCCTTCCTCCATTTCCACCCGCAGGCCCAGCAAACTCTTGGACTTGCCCAGGTTGGTCTGCACTTCATGGCCCAGGGTGCGCAGTTGCGCGACGGCTTCCTGCAGCGCCGGGCTGATGTGCTTGTCCATGTAACGCTGCACCACCGACTGGGTCGGTTGCAGGTCCAGCTGGGTCAGGCGCTCGCTGAAACCACGGCGACCGCGCTCGGCCAATTGCGCTTGTTCCTGCTCGATCTGCACGTCCTGGCGCATGGCCTTGTGCAAACCGAACATGAAGAAGATCAGCACCACCGAGAACGGCAGGCCGGCCAGCACCACCATGGTCTGCATGGCTTCGAAGTTACCGGCGAACAACAGACCGATGGTCACCAGGGTGATCACCACCGACCAGAAGATCCGCAGCCAGTGCGGGGCGTCTTCGTCGACGTTGCCGCCTTTACAGGACAGGTTGGCCATCATCACCGCGCCGGAGTCGGCGGGGGTCAGGAACAGCACGAAGCCGACGAAGATCGAGACACCGATGACAATCTTCGAGGCCGGGTAGTGCTCAAGCAGTTGGTAGATCGCCATGGACGGCTGTTCCAGCGCCGTCTTGCCCAGTTCCACCGCTCCCTGGTTGACCACCAGGTCCAGGGCCGAGTTACCGAAGATCGACAGCCAGGCCAGGGTGAAGCCCAGGGGAATCAGCAGCACGCCGGCGACCAGCTCACGCACGGTGCGACCACGGGAAATACGCGCAATGAACATGCCTACGAATGGCGCCCAGGAAATCCACCAGGCCCAGTAGAACAGGGTCCACAGGCCCAGCCAGCGGTCGGACTTGGCGTTGTCGCCTTCGTACACATAGAGGTCGAAGGTCTTGAGCACCACACCGTTGAGGTAGTCGCCGATGTTCTGCACGAAGCCGTTGAGCAGGTGCAGGGTCGGGCCGAACAGCAGGACGAAAATCAACAGGCCGCTGAACAGCACGATGTTCAGGTTGGACAGGCGGCGGATGCCGTTTTCCACACCGGACACCGCGGCAATGGTGGCCACCGTGCTCATGACGATGATCACGATCAGCAGGTTGGTGTTGCTGTGCTCCATGCCGAACAGGTTTTCCAGGCCGGAAGACACCTGCATCGAACCAATCCCGAGGTTGGTCACCAGGCCCAGCAGGGTCACGAACATGCCGAAACCGTCCACTGCGTGGCCGGCCGCGCCCTTGACCCAGCGCTCGCCCACCAGCGGATACAACGCCGAACGCAGCGCCAGCGGCTGGTTATGACGATAGGCAAAGTACGCCACCGCCAGGCCCACCAGGGCGTAGATCGCCCAGCCATGCAGGCCCCAGTGCAGGAAGGTCAGCTGCAACGCCTGGCGTGCGGCCAGGTTGCTGCCGGGTACGCCTTCGGGCGGGTTGAAGTAGTGATCCAGGGGCTCGGAAGCACCGAAGTACAGCAGCGAGATACCGATACCGGAGGAGAACAGCATCCCGGCCCAGGCACCGTAGCTGAAGTCCGGGGTGTCTTGCTTGGTCCCCAGCTTGAGCTTGCCGTAGGAGGAGAACGCCAGGCCCACCACGAACACCAGGTAAGCGGCGATCACCACCATGTAGTACCAGCCGAAGCTGCGGGACAACCAGGCCTGGGCAATGCCCAGCAGTCGGCCGGCCTCTTGCGGGGCGATGATCAGAATGGCGGTCAACAACAGGATCAGCGCGGTGGAGGTGTAGAACACCCAACCGTTGACCCGCACCTTCTCCGGTGGGGTCTTTATAAGAGAGGCAGAACTCATTGCACAGATGCTCCAGGCAGTGCGAGAGAAGGACACAAGGCAACACCGCACCCGACCAATCGGTTAGTTGGCAGCCGATCATCGGGTGATATAAAGACACCCCGAAAAAGCCCGAAACCGCAAAAGCCGCGTTGCGCACCCGCATCCAAGGTCAGTGACGAACCTGCAGCTCGTCGCCTGTTCCCCGGAGCGTCCTGCCCCTTCAACACGTCCTTACTCTTGCCGGTCCACGCCATGCCACGTGTAAGTTTTGGGCTATTTCGGAGGTCGTTTTCCCGCCGTCCGCGAGTAGGAAAACCTCCCCAGGCAGCGACGATTTGTCGCAGATCTTATTCTTTGTTGATTGAACGTTCAATCAAAACAAAATAGACTGGCCCACAAGTCGACCGGCGTCATACGCCCGCCGACAGGCCTAAGGAGAGGTATCAGATGCCCAAGGTCGGTATGCAACCCATACGCCGCCAGCAATTGATCGAAGCCACGCTACAGGCCGTCGATCAGGTCGGAATGGGGGACGCCAGCATTGCGCTGATCGCCCGTTTGGCCGGTGTTTCAAACGGCATCATCAGTCACTACTTTCGGGACAAGAACGGCCTGATCGCAGCGACGATGGGTTACATCATGAGCATGCTCAACGAAGGCGTCAGAGCACGCCGCCAGGCCCTGACGGACGACAGCCCGCGCGCTCACCTGAAAGTGATCATCGAGGGCAACTTCGATGCCAGCCAGGTGAACGGCCCGGCAATGAAAACCTGGTTGGCCTTCTGGGCTTCCAGCATGCACCAGCCCGATTTGCACAGGTTGCAGCGGATCAACGACCACCGCTTGTATTCCAACCTGTGTTGCCAGTTCCGCCGTGCCCTGCCGCTCTACCATGCGCGCAAGGCAGCTCGCGGCCTGGCGGCTTTGATCGACGGTTTGTGGCTGCGTGGTGCCTTGTCGGGTGATGCATTCGACACCGACCAGGCGATACGGATCGCTTACGAATACATGGATCTACAACTGGCTAAGCAGGAGCGCCAGAGCACAAAAGAGACGCTCGGCCCCTGACCCGCCACTGATCAACGTGTCCTGAACTTCGGGATACGCCCGGTGGTCAAGCCCACTACTTAATGCACTTGCGAGGACACTATGGCCCGTTTCGAACTGCAAAAACTCTACATCGACGGCGGCTACACCGATGCCGGCAGCGACGCCACTTTCGATGCCATCAACCCGGCCAACGGTGAAGTTCTCGCACAAGTGCAGCGTGCGACCAAGGAAGACGTGGAACGCGCCGTGGTCAGCGCCGAAAAAGGCCAGAAGATCTGGGCCGCCATGACTGCCATGGAGCGTTCGCGCATCCTGCGTCGCGCCGTGGAAATCCTCCGCGAGCGCAACGACGAACTGGCCGCTCTGGAAACCCTGGACACCGGTAAAGCCTTCTCCGAAACCAAGTACGTGGACATCGTCACCGGCGCTGACGTGCTGGAATACTACGCAGGCCTGGTACCGGCCATCGAAGGCGAGCAGATCCCGCTGCGCACCACCTCCTTCGTCTACACCCGTCGCGAGCCTCTGGGCGTAGTGGCCGGCATCGGCGCCTGGAACTACCCGATCCAGATCGCCCTGTGGAAATCCGCGCCAGCCCTGGCCGCCGGTAACGCGATGATCTTCAAGCCCAGCGAAGTCACCTCGCTGACCACCCTGAAACTGGCCGAGATCTACACCGAAGCCGGCGTACCGGCTGGCGTGTTCAACGTGCTGACTGGCAGCGGCCGTGAAGTCGGCACCTGGCTGACCGAGCACCCGCGTATCGAGAAAGTCTCCTTCACCGGCGGCACCGACACCGGCAAGAAAGTCATGGCCAGCGCTTCCAGCTCCTCGCTCAAAGACGTGACCATGGAACTGGGCGGCAAGTCGCCGCTGATCATCTTCGACGACGCCGACCTGGATCGCGCCGCCGACACCGCCATGATGGCCAACTTCTACAGCTCCGGTCAGGTCTGCACCAACGGTACTCGCGTGTTCGTACCGAGCCACCTGAAAGCCGCTTTCGAAGCCAAGATCGCCGAGCGCGTAGCGCGCATCCGCATCGGCAACCCGGAAGACGAAAACACCAACTTCGGTCCGCTGGTCAGCTTCCAGCACATGGAAAGCGTGCTGGGCTACATCGCCAAGGGCAAAGCAGAAGGTGCCCGCGTACTGTGCGGCGGCGAGCGCCTGACCGACGGCGAATTCGCCAAGGGTGCCTTCGTTGCACCGACCGTGTTCACCGACTGCACCGACGACATGACCATCGTCCGTGAAGAAATCTTCGGCCCAGTGATGGCGATCCTGACTTACGAAACCGAAGAAGAAGTGATCCGCCGCGCCAACGACACCGACTTCGGCCTGGCTGCCGGTATCGTCACCAAGGACCTGAACCGCGCCCACCGCGTGATTCATCAGCTCGAAGCCGGTATCTGCTGGATCAACGCCTGGGGCGAATCCGACGCCAAGATGCCGGTTGGCGGCTACAAGCAATCGGGTGTTGGCCGTGAGAACGGCATCAGCTCGCTGAACAACTTCACCCGCATCAAGTCGGTACAGGTCGAGCTGGGCGACTACGCCTCGGTGTTCTAAGACACCCAGCCTGAACGACAACCCCTGTAGCCGCTGCCGCAGGCTGCGAAAAGGTCCGAAGGACCTTCCTGCGATCGCCGAAGCACGTCCGCTGCGCGGCCGATCGCAGCCTTCGGCAGCAGCTACAGGCCTATTGATCGTGCGACCTGACCAATCTCAAAGAGGGTGCATTCAATGTCCCAAGAATTCGATTACATCATTGTGGGTGCCGGCTCTGCCGGTAACACCCTGGCGACCCGTCTGACTGAAGACGAAGGCGTCACCGTCCTGCTGCTGGAAGCCGGCGGCCCGGACTATCGCTTCGACTTCCGTACCCAGATGCCGGCGGCACTGGCCTTCCCACTGCAAGGCCGTCGCTACAACTGGGCCTACGAGACCGATCCAGAGCCACACATGAACGGTCGTCGCATGGAGTGCGGTCGCGGCAAGGGCCTGGGTGGCTCGTCGCTGATCAACGGCATGTGCTACATCCGCGGCAACGCCATGGACTACGACGGCTGGGCCAA
Organism: Pseudomonas sp. B21-059; assembly: GCF_026016285.1. Lineage (NCBI taxonomy): Bacteria > Pseudomonadati > Pseudomonadota > Gammaproteobacteria > Pseudomonadales > Pseudomonadaceae > Pseudomonas > Pseudomonas sp. B21-059. The sequence continues at coordinate 6,278,578 of NZ_CP087201.1, forward strand.
GCTGCCAGGCCTGGAAGACTGGACCTACCTGGACTGCCTGCCGTACTTCCGCAAGGCGGAAACCCGTGACATCGGCCCCAACGACTACCACGGCGGCGAAGGCCCGGTCAGCGTGACCACGCCCAAAGCCGGCAACAACCCGCTGTTCCACGCCATGGTCGAAGCCGGTGTACAAGCCGGTTACCCGCGCACCGAAGACCTGAACGGCTACCAGCAGGAAGGCTTCGGCCCGATGGACCGTACGGTCACCCCTAAAGGTCGTCGCTCCAGCACCGCCCGCGGTTACCTGGACATCGCCAAGAAGCGTTCGACCCTGACCATCGTCACCCACGCCCTGACCGACAAGATCCTCTTTGACGGCAAGCGCGCCGTGGGCGTGAGCTACCTGCAAGGCAGCACCGAAGAGCGCGTGGAAGCCCGCGCCCGCAAGGAAGTGATCGTCAGCTCCGGCGCCATCGCCTCGCCGCAACTGCTGCAACGCTCCGGCGTCGGCCCCCGCGCCCTGCTGGAAAGCCTGGACATCCCGGTGGTCCACGACCTGCCGGGCGTCGGCGAGAACCTGCAGGACCACCTGGAGCTGTACCTGCAGTACGCCTGCACCCAACCGGTGTCGCTGTACCCATCGCTGCTGTGGTGGAACCAGCCGGCCATCGGTGCCGAATGGCTGTTCAACGGCACCGGCATCGGCGCCAGCAACCAGTTCGAAGCCGGCGGTTTCATTCGCACCCGTGAAGAGTTCGAATGGCCGAACATCCAGTACCACTTCCTGCCGGTGGCGATTAACTACAACGGCAGCAACGGCGTGAAAGAGCACGGTTTCCAGGCGCACATGGGTTCCATGCGTTCGCCGAGCCGTGGTCGCGTGCAGATCAAGTCCAAGGACCCGCGCCAGCACCCGAGCATCCTCTTCAACTACATGGCCACCGAGCAGGACTGGCAGGAATTCCGCGACGGCATCCGCCTGACCCGGGAAATCATGCAACAGCCGGCCCTGGACGCCTTCCGTGGTCGAGAAATCAGCCCGGGCATCGAGGTGCAGACCGACGAGCAACTGGACACGTTCATCCGCGAGCACGCCGAGACCGCGTTCCACCCATCCTGCTCGTGCAAGATGGGCACCGACGACATGGCGGTAGTGGATGGCCAGGGTCGCGTGCACGGCATGCAAGGCCTGCGCGTGGTGGATGCCTCGATCATGCCGATCATCACCACCGGCAACCTCAACGCGCCGACCATCATGATGGCCGAGAAAATCGCCGACAAGATCCGTGGCCGTCAGCCGCTGCCCCGCAGCAAGGCCGACTACTACGTAGCGGGCAACGCCCCGGTGCGTGGCAAGCCAATGCGCGATATCACTCCGACCGCGCAGTAAGCAGTACTGGGCACCGACCGCAAGGGTCGGTGCCTTTTTCACCTCCCCGCGTATTTCCTGCCCCCGCATTGCCCGCACTGCCTCCTTGATCGCAGCCTCCGGCAGCAGCTACAGTTCTGCAACTTGCCCATCCCCTTCGCCCCGGAGTCCACCGACGCCTATATCTGTAGGAGCCGCCGGGCAGCGTTCCGTTTGCTGGCGACAAGACCCGCCCGCTATCGCGTCTCACAAGGAGGTTCTCCATGTTCGACTTTCACCCCCAGCTCAAGCAGCGCTTTGCTGCCTTGCGCACGGGCGCCGAATTCTTTTCCCTGCGCTACGTGCGCGAGTCGGACCAATACCTGTCAGTGCGCAAGAACGTTGCCGAACCACCGAGCCTGGGCCGCGACGAAGGGGCAATGCTGACCGCACGGGTGCGTGGTGTGGAAGCCTACGCCGCCACCAGTGACCTCTCGCAAGGCGGCCTGCAAGCCGCCCTAGACCGCGCCGAACACCTGGCTCGGGTGATCGCCGCCCACGCCCTGCTGGACCTGCGCGAGCAACCGGTATCCAGCCACCGTGGCGACTACCTTTCGCCGAATCTGGACCAGCCCTTCCCATCCCTCAGCGACTGCTACCAGCTGCTGGGCGACGAATCGGCCTCGGTGCCCAAGGACGAGCGCCTGGTGAACTGGCAAGTGGGCATCGGCGTGACCCAGGTCGAGCAGATCTACCTCAACAGCGCCGGCGCCGAGCTGCGCCAGGCTCAGCGGTTTGTCTACCCGGGCCTGGATGTCACCGCCTACGACGGTAGCGACAGCCAGACCCGCAGCCTGGGCCGGGAAAACTTCGGCCAGCAGGGCGCCGGTGATGTGATCAGCCGTTGCGGCCTGCTGGGCGCGGCGCCACGGGTGGCCGACCAGGCGCTGCAACTGCTGCTGGCGCCGAACACCCCGTCAGGCCAGCGGGACCTGCTGCTGATGCCGGACCAGATGATGCTGCAGATCCACGAGTCCATCGGCCACCCCCTGGAACTGGACCGCATCCTCGGCGACGAGCGCAACTACGCCGGCACCAGTTTCGTCAAACAGGAAGATTTCGGCCGCCTGCAATATGGCTCGTCCCTGCTCAACGTGACCTTCGACCCACAGATTCCCGAGGAGTTGGCCAGCTATGGGCATGACGACGATGGCAGCGCCGCCAGCAAGCAGTTCCTGATCCGCGAGGGGCTGCTGGTACGTCCCTTGGGCAGTGCCCTGTCGCAATACCGCAGTGGCCTCGACGGCGTTGCCAACAGCCGCGCCAGCAGTTGGAACCGCGCCCCCATCGACCGTATGGCCAACCTCAACGTCGAGCCCGGCGACCAGCCCCTGGACCGCCTGATCGGCCAGATCGAACACGGCATCCTGATGTCCACCAACCGCTCCTGGTCCATCGACGATGCGCGCAACAAGTTCCAGTTCGGCTGCGAATGGGGCCAGTTGATCGAAAACGGCGAGCTCAAGGGCGTGGTCAAGAACCCCAACTACCGGGGTATTTCCGCACAGTTCTGGCGCAACCTCTGCGCGGTGGGCGATCGCAGCACCTTCCAGGTCCTGGGCACGCCCAACTGCGGCAAGGGCGAGCCCAACCAGGTAATCCGCGTCGGCCACGCTTCGCCGGCCTGCGTGTTCAGCAAGATTGACGTATTCGGAGGAGACGCCTGATGAACAGGACGATGAATCAGGCCGAGCAGTTCAAGGCATGGGTGCAGTGGCTGCAGGACGCGATCAAGGAATCGGAACAGTTCACTCTGAGCTACTCGGCCGAGTCCTCGGAGTTCATCCGTTTCAACCACGCCAAGGTGCGTCAGGCCGGGCAGGTGCAACAGGCCAGCCTGCACTTCAAGCTGATCGAAGACGGACGCCACGCCGACTTGAGCATCACCTTGAGCAACGACCCCGAGGTGGACCGTCAGCGCCTGGTCGAAGCCCTGCAACAGTTGCGCGAAACCCTGCCGCTGCTGCCGGCGGACCCGTACCTGATGCTCAATCACGCCCAATGGCAATCCCACCACGTGCAGGACCATCCGCTGCCCGATAGCGAGCAGGTGGTGGCACAGATCGGCCGCGCCGGTGCCGGCCTGGATCTGGTGGGCATCTATGCCGCCGGCCCCATCAGCCGAGGTTTTGCCAGTTCCGCCGGAGCCTTCGGCTGGCATCAGGCCAATAGCTTCAACTTCGACTTCAGCCTGTTCCACGCCAATGGCGAAGCGGTGAAGGCCAGCTACGCGGGACACGCCTGGGACGACGCAGCCTTCGCCCAGCGCTTCGACCAGGCCCGTCAGCAACTGGAGTTCCTCGGTCGACCGCTGCGCACCCTGACGCCGGGGCAGTACCGCGCCTACCTGGCACCGGCGGCCCTGGAGGAGATCATGGGCATGCTGGCCTGGGGCGGGTTCTCGGCCCAGTCCATTGCCAGCAAGCACAGCCCCCTGCAGAAGCTCTACGCGGGCGATGCCGCCCTGAGCCCCCTGGTGTCCCTGGACGAACAGGTCAGCGGCTCCCTGAGTCCGGCCTTTTCCGATGAGGGCTACCCGCGCAGCGACCTGTCGCTGATCGCCGCCGGCAATGCCAACGCACAGTTGATCAACTCCCGCAGCGCCGCCGAGTACGGCCTGACCAGCAACGGCGCCGGCAGCAGCGAATACCCCAGTGCGCTGAACATGGCCGCCGGGCAGCTGTCGCAGCAGGAGATCCTCAAGCAACTGGGCACCGGCCTGTACATCAGCAACCTGTGGTACCTCAACTACTCGGACCTGCCGGCAGCGCGCCTGACCGGCATGACCCGCTTCGCCACCTTCTGGGTGGAGAACGGCGAGATCCAGGCCCCGGTGAGCACCATGCGTTTCGATGACAGCGTCTACAGCCTGCTGGGTTCACAACTGGAGGCCCTGACCGAGCAGCGCGAACTGCTGCTTTCGGCCAGTACCTACGGCCAGCGCCAGACTGCCTCGATGCATTTGCCCGGAGCCCTGGTCAGTCGCCTGACCCTCACCTTGTAAGCGACAAGCCGCAAGCTGTAAGCGGCAAGCTTGAAGCTTATGGCTTGCCGCTTGCCGCTGCCCTTGGGAGATCCCATGCCCGAACGCACGCCTCTCGATGCCACCACCGCCCGCTGGGTGCCCTGGGTGGTGGCCATCGCCTTCTTCATGCAATCCCTGGACGGCACCATCCTCAACACGGCGCTGCCAGCCATGGCCCAGGACCTGGCGGAAGACCCGCTGCGCATGCAGGGGGTGATCATCGCCTACATGCTCACCGTGGCCCTGCTGATCCCAGCATCGGGCTGGATCGCCGACCGCTTCGGCACCAAGAAGATCTTCTTCGGCGCCATCTTGCTGTTCAGCATCGGTTCCCTGCTGTGCGCGATGTCCAACACCCTGAGCCAACTGATCGGCGCCCGGGTGATCCAGGGCCTGGGCGGGGCACTGATGCTGCCGGTGGGACGGTTGGTGGTGCTGCGAGCCTACCCGCGTTCGGAGCTGGTGCGGATCATGGGCTTCATCACCATTCCCGGGCTGCTGGGCCCGCTGATCGGCCCGACCATGGGCGGCTGGATGGTGCAGTACCTGACCTGGCACTGGATCTTCCTGATCAACCTGCCAGTGGGTGCGGTGGGCTGCTATGCGGTGTGGCGTTTTATCCCCGACCTGCGAGGCAGCGAGCGCACCCGTTTCGATGGCCTGGGCTTTGTGCTGTTCGGCGCGGCGATGGTGCTGATCACCATCGCCATGGAAGGCCTGGGGGAACTGCACCTGCCGCACCTGCGGGTGATGTTGCTGCTGTTTGCCGGGCTGGCCTGCCTGGCGGCCTACTGGCTACGGGCCGGGCATATCGACACCCCGCTATTCGCCCCTTCGCTGTTCAAGGTGCGGACCTTTGCCGTGGGCATCCTCGGCAACCTGTTCGCCCGCCTGGGCAGCGGTGCCCTGCCGTTCCTGGTGCCGCTGCTGCTGCAGGTGGCGCTGGGTTATTCACCGTCCCAGGCGGGGATGAGCATGCTGCCCCTGGCGGCCGCGGCGATGCTGGCCAAGTCCATTGCCCGGCCGTTGATCGAGCGCCTGGGCTACCGCATCGTGCTCACCGGCAACACCCTGGCCCTGGGGCTGATGCTGGCCAGCATGGGGCTGGTCAGCGAGCACACGCCTTATCCCCTGCTGCTGGGCATGCTGGCAGTGCTGGGGGCGATCAACTCGCTGCAGTTCACCGCGATGAACACCGTGACCCTGATCGACCTCGACGATGCCGCCGCCAGCAGCGGCAACAGCCTGTTGTCGGTGGTGGCGCAACTGTCCCTGAGCCTGGGGGTGGCCTGTGCCGGTGCGCTGCTGGGCGGTTTTACTGCACAAGTAGGCAATGACGGAGTGAACACCGTGCTCGGCGCCTTCCAGCTGACCTTTCTCACCGTGGGCATCATGGCGATGCTGGCGGCGGCGATCTTCCTCCAGCTGTCGCCCACCGATGGCCGAAGGGCGCGCAAGGTCGAGGAGCAGCACATCGAGCATTGAGCCGCACACACCCCTCCGTAGGAGCCGGCTTGCCGGCGAAGAGGCCCCCGAGCATTGCACCAACCTCGCGACCGCTTTCGCTGGCAAGCCAGCTCCTACACAAAACCACCTTTGCGCGGTTGCTCGTCCAGAATTTGCAGGTTATGGGAGCGAGGCTGATACACTGCGCGACATTTTGTTTTGCAGGCCAGTCCCGTGACCACCATTGCCACCGCTTTTAATACTTTGCCCCTGTCTCCCGCCATGCTGGCTAACCTCGACTCCCTCGGTTATGCCCAGATGACGCCGATCCAGGCGCAGAGCTTGCCGGTGATCCTCAAGGGCATGGACCTGATCGCCCAGGCCAAGACCGGCAGCGGCAAGACCGCGGCCTTCGGCATCGGCCTGCTGAACCCGATCAACCCGCGCTACTTCGGCTGCCAGGCCCTGGTGATCTGCCCGACCCGCGAGCTGGCCGACCAGGTGGCCAAGGAAATCCGGCGCCTGGCCCGTGCCGAAGACAACATCAAGGTCCTGACCCTGTGCGGCGGCGTGTCCTTCGGCCCGCAGATCGCTTCCCTGGAACACGGCGCCCACATCATCGTCGGCACCCCGGGGCGTATCCAGCAACACCTGCGCAAGGGCTCGCTGGTGCTTGATGGCCTGAACACGCTGATCCTCGACGAAGCCGACCGCATGCTCGACATGGGTTTCTACGACGCCATCGAAGACATCATCGAGCAGACCCCGTCGCGCCGGCAGACCCTGCTGTTCTCCGCCACGTACCCGGTGGGCATCAAGCAACTGGCGTCGAAGTTCATGCGTGATCCGCAGACGGTGAAAGCCGAAGCGTTCCACGACGACACGCAGATCGAACAGCGTTTCTACGAGATTTCCCCGGAAGAACGCATGAGCGCAGTGACCAAAGTCCTGCACCACTTCCGCCCGGCTTCCTGCGTCGCTTTCTGCTTCACCAAGCAGCAAGTGCAGGAAACCGTCGATCACCTGACCTCCAAAGGCATTTCCGCCGTCGGCCTGCACGGCGATCTGGAACAGCGTGACCGCGATCAGGTGCTGGCGATGTTCGCCAACCGCAGTACTTCGGTACTGGTCGCCACCGACGTGGCCGCCCGCGGCCTGGACATCGATGCGCTGGACATGGTGATCAACGTCGAGCTGGCCCGCGATTCGGAAATCCACATTCACCGCGTTGGCCGTACCGGTCGCGCTGGCGAAAAAGGTATCGCGGTCAGCCTCGTCGCACCGTCCGAAGCCCATCGCGCGCAAGCCATCGAACAGCTGCAGAAAGCCCCGCTGAACTGGGATCAGGTCGACAACCTCAAGTCCCAGGGCGGCGCCCCGCTGCAGCCACCGATGAGCACGCTGTGCATCGCGGGCGGGCGCAAGGACAAAGTGCGTCCGGGCGATATTCTCGGTGCACTGACTGGCGACGCCGGCATCCCGGGCGCCCAGGTCGGCAAGATCGCGATCTTCGACTTCCAGTCGTATGTGGCGGTTGAACGCACCGTGGTCATGCAGGCGCTGCAACGTTTGAACAACGGCAAGATCAAGGGCCGTTCGCTACGCGTGCGCGTCCTCTAACCCCACTGCTTGAGCTGTCGTTCGCTCCTAACGAGGACACCGTTTTGCGTTCTACCCAAGTCGTGATCATCGGCGCTGGCGCGGCCGGCCTGATGTGCGCCCTGACCGCGGCCGGCCGCGGTCGCCAGGTATTGCTGCTGGACCACGCCAACAAGGCCGGCAAGAAAATCCTGATGTCCGGCGGTGGCCGCTGCAACTTCACCAATATGTACACCGAGCCCGCCAACTTCCTTTCGCAGAACCCGCATTTCTGTAAATCGGCCCTGGCCCGCTACACCCAGTGGGACTTCATCGGCCTGGTGGCCAAGCACGGCGTGCCCTACCACGAGAAGAAACTCGGCCAGCTGTTCTGCGATAACAAGTCCAGCGACATCCTCGGCATGCTGCTCGACGAATGCGATCAGGTCGGCGTCGAACTGCGCCTGGACACCTCGATCCAGCAGATCGAAAAGCTTGAAGCCGGCTATCTGCTGCAGACCACCCTGGGCGCGGTGCAGTGCCAATCCCTGGTGATCGCCACCGGCGGCCTGTCGATCCCGACCTTGGGCGCTACCGGTTTTGGCTATCAGGTCGCCAAGCAGTTCGGCCATGAACTGCTGCCGACCCGTGCCGGCCTGGTGCCCTTCACCATCACCGATCAGCTCAAGGAATTGTGCAGCGAGTTGTCGGGCACCTCGGTGGACTGTCTGGTGAGCTGCAACGAGCAGAGCTTTCGCGAGAACATTCTGTTCACTCATCGTGGCCTCAGCGGCCCGGCGATCCTGCAGATTTCCTCCTACTGGCAACCCGGCGACAGTGTCGAGATCAACCTGCTGCCAGACCACGACGCCCTGGGCTGGCTGCAACAGCAGCAGGCCGAGCGCCCCAACAGCGAGCTGAAAACCCTGCTGGGGGAAATCTTCACCAAGAAGATGGCGGGACTGCTGGCCGAGCACTGGTTCGTCTCCAAGCCGATGAAGCAATACACCCCGGCGGAACTGGCGGACGTGGCGCAAAAACTCGGCAGCTGGCAGTTGGTGCCGGCGGGCACCGAGGGCTACCGCACCGCCGAAGTGACCCTGGGCGGGGTCGATACCCGCGAGGTGTCGTCCAAGACCATGGAATCGCTGAAGAGCCCGGGGCTGTATTTCATCGGTGAAGTGCTGGACGTCACCGGCCACCTGGGCGGCTTCAACTTCCAGTGGGCCTGGGCCTCGGGCTACGCGGCGGCGCAATACGTCTGAGCCGCTGCAATCCCTGTAGCCGCTGCCGCAGGCTGCGACAGGTCCGCAGGACCTCAGCGGACCTTGAATCGCCGCGCCCCTTCGGGTCGTTCGCAGCCTACGGCAGCGGCTACAGGCGCCCGACCGGCAACGGCAACAGAATTTGTCGGCCGATGTGACGGCGGCATTGCGCCGTCGTCAATACTGGCTCAATTTAGCTGCATCGCCCCGGAAGGCCTGTCCCACTCCATGTCATCGACTTCTTTTCGTCAGTCTCTGCGCCGCCTCTGGGCGCTGGATAAATTCAGCTACAGCGTGCGGGTGTTCATCGCCCTGACCGGCAGCATGGCGCTGTGCTGGTATCAGGATGAGATGGGCCTGCTGATTCCACTGTTCCTCGGCATCATCGCCAGCGCCCTGGCGGAAACCGACGACAGCTGGCAAGGCCGGCTCAACGCCCTGGCCGTGACCCTGGTGTGCTTCAGCATCGCCGCGCTGTCGGTGGAATTGTTGTTCCCCTACCCCTGGATCTTCGCCATTGCCCTGGCCCTGGCCAGCTTCGGCCTGACCATGCTCGGGGCCTTGGGGGAACGCTATGGCGCCATCGCCTCGGCGACCCTGATTCTCTCGGTCTACACCATGATCGGCGTCGACCAGCGCGGCGGCGCGGTGATCGACTTCTGGCACGAGCCGCTGCTGCTGGTGGCCGGCGCGGCCTGGTATGGCCTGCTCTCGGTCCTGTGGCAGGCGCTGTTCTCCAACCAGCCGGTGCAGCAGAGCCTGGCCCGGCTGTTTCGTGAGCTGGGTTTCTACCTCAAGCTCAAGTCATCCCTGTTCGAGCCAATCCGCCAGTTGGATGTGGAAGCCCGGCGCCTGGAGCTGGCCCAGCAAAATGGCAAGGTCGTGGCAGCCCTCAACGCCGCCAAGGAGATCATCCTGCACCGGGTGGGCAATGGCCGGCCGGGGTCGAAAGTCAGCCGCTACCTGAAGCTGTACTTCCTGGCCCAGGACATCCACGAGCGCGCCAGTTCGTCCCACTACCCCTATAACGCCCTGACCGACGCCTTCTTCCACAGCGACGTGCTGTTTCGCTGCCAGCGCCTGTTGCGCCAGCAGGGCAAGGCCTGCCGCGCCCTGGCCGAATCCATCCAGCTGCGCCAGCCGTTCGTCTATGACGCCAGCTTCGCCGAGGCCCTGAGCGACCTGCACGCCTCCCTGGAACACCTGCGCATCCAGAGCAACCCGGCCTGGCGCGGGCTGCTGCGCTCGCTGCGCGCCCTGGCGGCCAACCTTGGCACCCTCGACCGCCTGCTCAGCGACGCCAGCAACCCCGACGCCCTGGCCGATGCCACCGACAGTAGCCTGCTGGACCGCTCGCCGCGCAACCTCAAGGATGTCTGGACTCGCCTGCGCACCCAGCTGACACCGACATCACTGCTGTTCCGCCATGCCCTGCGCCTGCCCCTGGCGCTGAGTATCGGCTACGGCATGGTGCATCTGATCCACCCATCCCAGGGCTACTGGATCATCCTCACCACGCTGTTCGTCTGCCAGCCCAACTACGGCGCCACCCGGCGCAAGCTGGGGCAGCGGATCGTCGGCACCGCCATCGGCCTGACCATCGCCTGGGCGCTGTTCGACCTGTTCCCGAGCCCCTTGGTGCAATCGCTGTTCGCCATCGCCGCCGGGGTGGTGTTCTTTACCAACCGCACCACCCGCTACACCCTGGCCACCGCCGCCATCACCCTGATGGTGCTGTTCTGCTTCAACCAGGTGGGCGACGGTTACGGGCTGTTCCTGCCGCGGCTGTTCGATACCCTGCTGGGCAGTCTGATCGCCGGGCTGGCGGTGTTCCTGTTCCTGCCGGACTGGCAGGGCCGACGCCTGAACAAGGTGCTGGCCAACACCCTGACCTGCAACAGCATCTACCTGCGCCAGATCATGCAGCAGTACGCCGCAGGCAAAAGCGACGACCTGGCCTACCGCCTGGCCCGGCGCAACGCCCACAACGCCGACGCGGCGCTGTCCACCACCCTGGCCAACATGCTCATGGAGCCGGGGCATTTCCGTAAGGAAGCCGACGTGGGGTTCCGCTTCCTGGTGCTGTCACACACCTTGCTCAGCTACCTGTCGGGGTTGGGCGCGCACCGGGAAACCCAACTGCCGGGGGAAGTCCGCGAGCACCTGATCGACGGTGCCGGGGTCAGCCTGGCGGCGAGCATCGACGAGATTGCCCAGGGCCTGGCCAACAAGACCCCGATCGCCATCCAGAGCGATGCCGAGGAAGCGTTGGCCAATGAGCTGGAGCAGATGCCGGATGAAATCGACGAAGGCCAGCGTCTGGTGCAGACCCAGCTGGCACTGATCTGTCGACAACTGGGCCCGTTGCGGACCCTGGCGGCGCACCTGATCAAAGACACCAGCGACGACGCAAAACCGTAGGAGCCGGCTTGCCGGCGAAAGAGGCCGCAAGATTTATGCAAGGTTCGGGGCCGCTTTCGCTGGCAAGCCAGCTCCTACAGACAGCCCCCTGTTCGGTTACATACCGTGTTGGCGCAACAGGCGGTCGTAGCTGCCGTCGGCCTTCATGGCGGCAATTTCCCGGTCGAACTTGGCAACGATCTGCGCATGCTCGGGGTTTTTCAGGCTGACCAGGATATGCAGGCCGTTCTCGCTCAGGGGCTTGGGCAGGAACTCCACGGCGTTGCGCACCCGAGGCGATTCCCGGGCCAGGTAGTAGCGGGCGACGTATTCGTCTTCCAGAGTCAGCTTGACCCGGTCCGCCGCCAGCATGCGCACGGCCATGGCGAAGTTATGCACCAGAACTTTCTGCAGGTTCGGGTCGTTGTCGAACTCCGGCGAATAGGCGTAGCCACGCACCACCGCCACCGGGTACTGATGCAGTTGCTTGAGGTTGTTGTATTCCAGCGAGGCATCCTTGCGCTTGATGAAGCGCACTCGGTTGACCAGGTACTCCGAGGAAAACTGCCCCAGATGGGTGCGCTCTTCGTTGTACCAGGCATTGACCAGTACGTCGTAGCGTCCCTCGCCAACCCCCATGAGAGCCCGGGCCCAGGGCACCTGTTCGAACTCGCTGGCATAGCCGGCACGGGACAGGGCGGTGCTGACGATATCGGTGGCCACCCCGCCATTGACCAGGGTCGCATCGGTAAAGGGGGGCCAGGCGTCAGCGACCAGGCGCAGCTTCTCCGCAGAAGCGCTGTGGCCCAGCAACAGCAATCCGATCAAAGCCAAAGCTCGATGCAATCGCAGCATGCTAAAAGATCCTTAGCGGGCACAGGGCCCAGCGCGTTCCAGCCGACACTCGAGGGCCCCTGCCGGTATTCGACAGGGCAGCCCAGCCCCTAACACTAGCTCATCAGAACCGCTGCACAGGACTTGAAAACAGATTACACAAAGAAGACAAAGGCCAGTAACAACAATAGTGGCATTTTGACCTAACTCACAGAAACAGCCTCTGGGTGCTGCTCGACAAGACATCCGGCGGCGATGTGCCTAGTATTTCGCACAGCACTTTCTACAGGATATGAAGATGACCATCGAATGGGTCTGCAAGCATCACACCGATCTGGGCAAGGAACAGTTGTACGCCATCCTGCAACTGCGCACCGAAGTCTTTGTCGTGGAACAGAAATGCCCCTACCAGGAAGTGGACGGCCGCGACCTTGAAGGCGATACCTGCCACTTGATGGCCTGGGACGACGACCGCCTGCTGGCCTATGTGCGCCTGCTGGACCCGATCTCCCAAGGCGGGGACGTCGTGATCGGCCGCGTAGTGATCGCCGAACAGGCCCGTGGCCAGGGCCTGGGTCATGCCCTGATGGAGCAGGCGCTGAAACAGGCGCAACGGCACTGGCCAGAAACCCCGATCTACCTCTCGGCCCAGGCCCATCTAAAGGATTACTACGGACGCTACGGCTTCATCGTCGCGGGTGAGGAATACCTTGAGGACGGCATTCCCCATATCGGCATGCGCCGGGCCTGAGACTCAGGGATAACCCAGCACTGTCTTGATCTGCCGCAGATTGGGCTCGATCCAGCCCTTGTCGATGGCTCCCCAGCTATGGATCCGGTAGCGCCCGGCATGATTGCGGGCGCCATCCTGCTGCTCGAACTCGCAGAGGATGTCCAGGTCCGCCAGGGCGGCGATGGTGTCCTGGGCGGTGCGTCGGGGCATGCCCGTGACTTCGGTCAGCGCCGGCACACTGCTGGCCAGGCCGCTGTCGATCAGATACGCCACATACAGGCGGCGGTAGAAACTGCTCTTGGTCTTGCTGACATCCATCGCCTACTCCCTTTCACTAAGCACTAATCCGCCGCTCCCGCCTTGGCTTGCAGGTCGCGCCAGGTCAGGTAGACCCGCAGGTCGAACTCCAGCTGGTGATAGCCCGGCAGCATATGCTCGCAGAGCTTGTAGAACGCCTTGTTGTGGTCCGATTCCTTGAAGTGCGCCAGCTCGTGCACCACGATCATCCGCAAGAACTCCGGCGCCGCCTCCTTGAACAGGGAGGCGATGCGGATCTCCTTCTTGGCCTTGAGCTTGCCGCCCTGCACCCGGGACACCGTGGTGTGCAGGCCCAGGGCGCGGTGGGTCAGGTCCAGGCGGTTATCGAACAGCACCTTGTCGATGGCCGGGGCGTTGCGCAGGTATTCCTGCTTCAGCTCCAGAGCGTAGTTGTACAACGCCTTGTCGCTCTGTACCGCGTGCTTGTGCGGATAGCGCCGGCTCAGGTAGTCCCCCAGGCGATCTTCGTCGATCAGCTGGCGCACTTGCTGTTGCAGGGCGACGGGGTAGGCCTGAAGGTATTTGAGTGCAGTCATGAAGGGGCAACGCAAGGTGCAAAGAGCGCCAGTGTAGCGAATTCAGGCCGGCAACGCGCTCCAGTCAAAAGGCTGGGCAAATTGACTGGCACTGCTGGCAGTCAGGGGGCGCGCCACCAGGAAACCCTGCACGTATTCACAACCATTGGCCTTGAGCCATTCGTATTGCTCGAGGGTTTCCACGCCTTCGGCAATCACCAGCAGGCCGAACTGTTTGCACAGGTCGATCACACTGCGGGCGATGGCGGCATCTCGCGGCGAAGTCAGCAGGCGAGCGATCAGGTGCCGGTCAAGCTTGAGGGTGTCCAACTGCAGGTCACGCAGGTACGCCAGACAGCAGCTGCCTGATCCGAAATCGTCCAGGGCCACCCGCACCCCCAGCTCATGCAACTGCTGCAACTGCTTGCGGGTCTCGTCCAGGTTCTGGGTCAGTGCCGCCTCGGTCACCTCCACCTCCAGCTGACGAGGCTGCAGGCCATGGCGCAACAACACCTGGCGCAGTTCGGTTGCCAGGTTGGGCATGCCGAACTGGGTAGCGCTGAGGCTGACACCCAACACCAGGTCCGGGCTGAATACCTGTTCCCAATCCTTGCGCTGAGCGGCGCCCTGCTGATAGATCCAACTGCCCAGGCGGCTGATCAACCGCGCCTCTTCCAACAACGGCAGAAACAGCCCGGGCGGTACATCGCCGACACTCGGGTGCCGCCAGCGCAGCAACGCCTCGAACCCTCGCAAGCGGCCATCGGCAATGGCCACCTGGGGCTGATACACCAGGGTGAACTCCTTGCGCTCCACCGCGCTGCGCACGCTTTCTTCAAGCATCAGCCGGGACCGGGCACGGCCGTTCATTTCATGGTCGTAGTAACGGTACTGCTGACGGCCGGCACGCTTGGCCTCGTACATGGCGATGTCCGCCGCGCGCAACAGGCCATCCAGATTGGAACCGCAGTCAGGGTAGATGGCGATGCCAATGCTGGCCCCCAGCACCACCTCCATGCCATCGATCTGCTGGCTGATGGACAGGCGTTCGATCAGTTTTTCGGCGATTTTTGCCGCCTGCTCCGGGAAGCTCAGCTCCAGCAGGGCCGTGAACTCGTCGCCGCCCATGCGCCCGAGAATGTCGAACGAATGCAGGCATTCCTTCAACTGTTCGGAGACCCAGCGCAGCACCCGGTCACCGGCATCGTGCCCCAGGGAGTCGTTGACTCGTTTGAAGCCGTCCAGGTCCAGGTAGAGCAGGACCAGAGACTTTCCCGAGCGATCGCTGCGCAGCAGGATGTTCTCCACGGTCTGATAGAAACCGCGCCGGTTGAGCAGGCCCGTCAGCGGATCGGTAACGGCCTGGTACTCCAGCTGTTGATGCAGGTGTCGAACCTCGGACATGTCCAGCAAGGTCACCACCATGGCCTTCTGTTCGCTGGGCAGGGGCGCGCAGGACAGGGCCACGCAGATCTGCTGACCGGGGACGGTCCGCAACAGGGCGTCATGCAGACGATAGGTCTCGCCCCTGCGGTAGCAGGCGTAGAGTTCGGATTCGTTCCAGTCGGGGACGTGGGGCTTTTGCAGGTAATCGAGGAAGGGCGAGCCTTCCAGATCTTGCACCTGGGCATTGAGCAAGCGCGAGACCGCTGGATTGGCGAAGCGCACATGGCCGCCTTCGTCCACCACCAGGATGCCTTCGGCGGCGTTGTCCAACACCGCGGCGTTGAACGCTCGCGCCACCTCCAGATCATGACTGAGGTGCTGCAGGGCTCGGCGGTTGCGCTGTTGCTCCAGCAAAGCCTGGACCTTGGGCTTGAGAATCTGCGGGTCGAAGGGTTTGAACAGGTAGTCCACCGCGCCACTGGCGTAGCCCTTGATCACGGCATCCTGGGACTGCTCGTTCGCGGTGAGGAAGATGATCGGTGTCAGCCGGGTACGCTGGCTGCCGCGCATCAGTCGAGCCACCTCAAAACCATCCATGCCGGGCATCTGCACATCCAGCAGCACCAGATCCACCTCATGCTCGAGCAACAGGCCCAGGGCCTCGACACCGGAGGCAGCGGTCATCACCCGCCAGTCCTGGCGCTGCAACAGAGCACGCATGCTTAGGAGATTTTCAGGATAGTCATCAACGATCAGAAGAGTGGAGTGGCCTTCGGCCACCTCCGGATGCACGCATTCCATGCTGCTTCTCTTGCCTGTAATAAGACTGAGCGGGTGAGAAAACCTGGCTAAAACTGTGGACTCACTCTAGACCCGGATCTTGAAAAGCAGAAGCCGCCATCACGTCATCGCTCCGCCAATGGCGCCGACTCCCGACTAACGGTCACAGTTGTGCAGCATAAAAACCGGGAAGGATGGCATTTCGATATTTTGCTGACGTCAGATATCCGCCGTACGGACCTCGCCCGGCTTCCGTTCTGCGTTATAAAGACGCCCGAAGAAGCGCAGGCTAAAGCCCTCGGCGACCTGCACCAGACCTTTCCTTGCGGAACCTCTCACCATGATCGATCTGGCAACCTGGAACCTCAGCGTTCCCGTCGGCAGCCCACCGGCAACCATTGACACCCCCACCCTGGTCAAAGGCTTCAAGGACCAGTACTTCCACTCCGATAGCGGCACCCTGTTCTTCTGGTCGCCGGTGACCGGATCAAAAACCGAGAACGCCATCTACCCGCGCACCGAGCTGCGGGAAACCTATTCCAACGGCACCCTGCGCAACTGGACCTATCCCGAGGCCGACAACCTGTTGTACGCCACCCTGGCAGTGAAGCAGGTGCCCTCGTCGGGCAAGATCGTCGTCGGCCAGATCCATGCCTACAACAGCACCAAGCCCCTGGTGAAAGTGGAGTACCAGTACAAGACCAGCCAGGGCAGCGGCAATGTCGTGGCCAAGGTGCGCATGCGCCCGGATGACGACGAAGGCCGGGTCATCACCGTCGCCAGGAACGTGCCCATGGATCGGGAGTTTTCCTACCTGATCCACCTGAGCCCCGGTGGTGCCCTGGGGATCAGTGCTGCGGGCTATCAATGGGATGGCCAGCTGAGCGCCACCTGGCGCGACAAGCCGCTGTATTTCAAGGCTGGCGTTTATGTCCAGGACAACAGCGGCTACACCAGCGAGGGCGGCAAGGTGACCTTCTCCAAGCTGGATATCGACCACAACAAAATCTAACCCCGTCTCTGTGCAGGAATCCCAGGCACAAAAAAGCCCGCATTGCTGCGGGCTTTCCGGATGACGCTAAGGCTTAGTTGACCTTGGCGTTCAGCTCACCCTTGAGGTAGCGCTGGAACATCGCTTCCAGGGAGATCGGCTTGATCTTCGAAGCGTTGCCGGCAGTGCCGAAGGCTTCGTAACGGGCGATGCACACGTCGCGCATGGCGGTTACGGTGGCACCGAAGAACTTGCGTGGGTCGAACTCGCTCGGGTTGGTGGCCATCAGGCGACGCATGGCACCGGTGGACGCCAGGCGCAGGTCGGTGTCGATGTTGACCTTGCGCACGCCGTACTTGATGCCTTCGACGATTTCTTCAACCGGCACGCCGTAGGTTTCTTTGATGTCGCCGCCGTACTGGTTGATGATCGCCAGCCACTCCTGCGGAACCGACGAAGAACCGTGCATCACCAAGTGGGTGTTGGGGATGCGCTTGTGGATTTCCTTGATGCGGTCGATGGCCAGCACGTCGCCGGTAGGCGGCTTGGTGAACTTGTAGGCACCGTGGCTGGTACCGATGGCGATGGCCAGGGCGTCGACCTGGGTCTTCTTGACGAAGTCCGCGGCCTCTTCCGGATCGGTCAGCATCTGGCTGTGGTCCAGCACGCCTTCGGCACCGATGCCATCTTCTTCACCGGCCATGCCGGTTTCCAGGGAACCCAGGCAGCCCAGCTCGCCTTCTACCGACACGCCGCAGGCGTGGGCCATGGCCACGGTCTGTTGAGTGACGCGCACGTTGTATTCGTAGTCGGTCGGCGTCTTGCCGTCTTCGCCCAGGGAGCCGTCCATCATGACCGAGGAGAAGCCCAGCTGGATCGAGCGCTGGCAGACGTCAGGGCTGGTGCCGTGGTCCTGGTGCATGCACACCGGGATATGCGGAAACTCTTCGATCGCCGCCAGGATCAGGTGACGCAGGAACGGCGCACCGGCGTACTTGCGCGCACCGGCGGACGCCTGAACGATCACCGGGGAGTCAGTCTTGTCAGCGGCTTCCATGATGGCGCGCATCTGCTCAAGGTTGTTGACGTTGAAGGCTGGAACGCCGTAGCCGAACTCGGCTGCGTGGTCCAGCATCTGGCGCATGCTGATGAGTGCCATTGTGTGTGTGTCTCCCGGTCGAGGGTCGTTAATCGTGCAAGCCTGCCGTAGCGGCGACTGCTATTCAAGTGATTGCAGATCGGGGGTCAGCCCGCCCTGTTGTATCCGTTAAAACCAAATCTCTACAGCCCTGTAGGAGCCGGCTCGCCGGCGAAAGGGGCCTTGAACCTTGCACAGGTCTGGAAGGCCGCCTTCGCTGGCAAGCCAGCTCCTACTGGGCCTTGCAGCCGCGGCCGATCAAGTCATTGGTGGCGACCCAGTAAACCAGGCCCTCTTCACCCTTGACGTGAAACGCCAGCATGTCATCGCTGTACAGCGAACCCGAACCACTGGGCTCAAGCTTAAGGCGCCGAACCTGATCGTCGCCCCCCAGGCGCACGTCGACCGCCTTGCGGCTGTCGTCGGTGTAGCGCCAAAGCACTTGTGCCTGGCTGTCACACACCCAGGTCGTCCAGTTGTCGGGAGCCGGCGACTTGAGCAGGTTCAGGTTGGCGCACCCTGCCAGCAAGCCCAGCATCGCCACGGCGATCAAACCTTTCATCGATGTTCCTCGGCTGACAGCCCACAGGCCCCAGCGCGTTGCGTTATCCAATCCGACCCGTCAAGGGCAGCCCTGTTCCCTGGTCTTTGACGGTGTCTCGTACTTCTCCAGGCCCTCTGGGCCCAGACGCTTGTTAATCACCGGCGCCGTTTCGGCCTGCCAATCGGCCTGATAGCAGCCTTTGTCCGGCTCACCGGCCTCATCGGCCGATTTTGCCTGGGGAGTGCCGGAGCACCCCGCCAGCAAAGCCGCGGCGATCAACAGTGGCAATGTCTTGACCATCAGAACACTCCTTTGCCCGGCCAACGGGAATCTCAGGCCTTGGCCCGGGCTTCCAGGACTTCAACCGCCGGCAGTACCTTGCCCTCGACGAACTCGAGGAAAGCGCCGCCACCGGTAGAAATGTAGGAGATCTGCTGGGCCACGCCATACTTGTCGATGGCCGCCAGGGTGTCGCCACCGCCAGCAATGGAGAACGCGGCGCTGTCGGCGATGGCCTGGGCCAGCACCTGGGTGCCGTTGCCGAACTGGTCGAATTCGAACACGCCTACAGGACCGTTCCAGAGGATGGTCTTGGAGGATTTCAGCAGCTCGGCGAACTGCGCGGCAGTCTGTGGACCGATGTCGAGGATCATGTCGTCAGCGGCAACATCAGCGATCAGCTTGACGGTAGCTTCGGCGCTTTCGGCGAACTCCTTGGCCACGACCACGTCCACCGGCAGCGGTACGCTGACCTTGGCAGCGATGGCACGGGCGGTGTCCAAGAGGTCCGGCTCGTACAACGACTTGCCCACCGGATGCCCGGCAGCGGCCAGGAAGGTGTTGGCGATGCCTCCACCGACGATCAACTGGTCGCAGATCTGGCTCAGGCTGTTGAGCACATCCAGCTTGGTGGACACCTTGGAACCGGCAACGATGGCCGCCATCGGCTTGGCCGGGTTGCCCAGGGCCTTGCCCAGCGCCTCCAGCTCAGCAGCCAGCAGGGGACCTGCAGCGGCTACTTTGGCGAACTTGGCCACGCCATGGGTCGAACCCTCGGCGCGGTGCGCGGTGCCAAAAGCATCCATCACGAACACGTCGCACAGGGCAGCATATTGCTGGGCCAGTTCGTCGGCGTTCTTTTTCTCGCCCTTGTTGAAGCGCACGTTTTCGAACAGCACGATGTCGCCGGCCTTGACCTCGACACCACCCAGGTAGTCGGCCACCAGTGGCACTTCACGGCCCAGGGCGCGGCTCAGGTAATCGGCTACCGGCTTGAGGCTGTTCTCGGCAGAGAACTCGCCTTCGGTCGGGCGGCCCAGGTGCGAGCAGACCATCACCGCTGCGCCTTTTTCCAGGGCCAGCTTGATGGTCGGCAGCGAAGCCAGGATCCGCGCATCGCTGGTGACAACACCGTCCTTGACTGGGACGTTGAGGTCTTCGCGGATCAGTACGCGCTTACCTTGCAGATCGAGGTCGGTCATCTTCAACACGGTCATGGGTCGCAATTCCTGGGTTACTGTTGTTCAGAAACAGAGAGTTTAGAGTCAGAGCGTGGAGTGGCTGTTTGCAGGTAGTGCCCAGCAACATCCAGCATCCGGTTGGCAAAGCCCCATTCGTTGTCGAACCAGGCCAGGATGTTCACCAGCCGAGGGCCGGAAACGCGGGTCTGACTGGCATCGACGATCGCCGAATGGGGATCATGATTGAAATCACAGCTGGCGTGAGGCAACTCGGTATAGGCCAGCAAGCCCTTGAGCGGACCGCTGGTGGCGGCCTCGCGCAGAATCCGGTTGACCTCGGTGGCGTCGGTATCGCTCACGGTCTGCATGGTGATATCCAGGCAGGACACATTGACCGTCGGCACTCGCACAGCTTTGGCCTGAATTCGCCCGGCAAGTTCCGGCAACAAGCGCTCGATACCACGCGCCAGACCAGTGGACACCGGGATCACCGACTGGAACGCCGAACGGGTCCGACGCAGATCCTCGTGGTGATAGGCGTCGATCACCGGCTGGTCGTTCATCGCCGAGTGAATGGTGGTGATCGACACGTACTCCAGGCCGATGGCCTGATCCAGCAGGCGCAACAGCGGCACACCACAGTTGGTGGTGCAGGAGGCGTTGGAGACCAGCAGCTCGGCGCCGGTCAGACACTCCTGGTTGACCCCGTAAACGATGGTGGCGTCGACATCCGCCTCGCTGGCCATCGGCTGGGAGAACAGCACCCGTGGCGCGCCGGCGTCGAGGAAACGCTGGCCGTCTGCCCGGGTGTGGTAGGCACCGGAGCATTCCAGCACCAGATCGACGCCCAGGGACGCCCAATCGATGCCTTCGGGGGTGGCACTGCGCAGCACTTTCACGCAGTTGCCATTGATATGCAGACAGTCGCCATCGACCTTCACCTCGCCGGGAAACCGGCCGTGGGTCGAGTCGAAGCGTGTCAGGTATTCAACACTGGCCATGTCGGCCAGATCGTTGATGGCGACGATCTCGAATCCAGCCGCAGCCCCCCGCTCGAACAGAGCACGCAAGACGCAACGACCAACCCGGCCGTAGCCGTTGAGTGCAACTTTATAGGGACGCGATTGAGGCATGGGGTTCTCGATCAGGCACAGGCAGACGAACTTGTTATACGCACCCCATCGCAGGAGCTGGCTTGCCAGCGATCAGCGGCGTGTCAGGCAGGCCGCGAATCGCTGGCAAGCCAGCGCCTACAAAGGGATCGCGGTGGCTGGGCCACCGCGTGCTTTTTTAGTCTTCCAGCAGCTCTTCGGCCTGGCCCAGGATGTTGTCCAGGGTGAAACCGAACTCTTCGAACAAGGCCGGCGCAGGCGCCGACTCGCCGTAGGTGGTCATGCCGATCACCCGGCCTTCCAGACCCACGTACTTGTACCAGAAGTCGGCGTGAGCAGCTTCGATGGCGATCCGCGCGCTGACCTGCAACGGCAGAACCGATTGCTTGTAGCCCGCGTCCTGAGCGTCGAACACGCTGGTGCACGGCATGGAAACCACGCGCACCTTGCGGCCCTGCTCAGTCAGCTTGTCGAAAGCCTGGACCGCCAGGCCCACTTCCGAACCGGTGGCAATCAGGATCAGCTCAGGCTCGCCTGCGCAGTCTTTCAACACGTAGCCACCGCGGCTGATGTCGGCGATCTGCCCGGCATCACGGGTTTGGTGCTGCAGGTTCTGGCGGGAGAAGATCAGCGCCGATGGGCCGTCCTTGCGCTCCAGGGCGTACTTCCAGGACACCGCCGACTCCACGGCATCAGCTGGACGCCAGGTGTCGAGGTTCGGGGTGCTGCGCAGGCTGGTCAGTTGCTCGATCGGCTGGTGAGTCGGGCCGTCTTCGCCCAGACCGATGGAGTCGTGGGTGTAGACATGGATCACCCGCTGTTTCATCAGCGCCGACATGCGCACGGCGTTGCGTGCGTATTCCATGAACATCAGGAAGGTCGCGCCGTAAGGCACCAGGCCACCGTGCAAGGCAACGCCGTTCATGATGGCGGTCATGCCGAACTCGCGCACGCCGTAGTACATGTAGTTGCCGCTGGCGTCTTCAGCGCTGACGCCCTTGCAGCCTTTCCACAGGGTCAGGTTGGAGCCGGCCAGGTCAGCCGAGCCGCCGAGAAATTCAGGCAGCAGCGGGCCGAAGGCGTTCAGGGTGTTCTGGCTGGCTTTACGGCTGGCGATGGTTTCGCCCTTGGCCGCGACTTCAGCGATATAGGCATTGGCCTTCTCGGCAAAGTCCGCGGGCAGATCGCCCGCAAGGCGACGTACCAGTTCATTGGCTTCGGCAGGGAACGCAGCGGAGTAGGCAGCGAAACGCTGATCCCACTCGGCTTCCACGGCGCGACCGGCTTCCTTGGCGTCCCACTCGGCGTAGATGTCGGCCGGGATTTCGAACGGGCCATGGTTCCACTTCAGTGCAGCGCGGGTCAGGGCGATTTCCTCGGCACCCAGTGGTGCGCCGTGGCAGTCTTCCTTGCCCTGCTTGTTCGGCGAACCGAAACCGATGGTGGTCTTGCAGCAGATCAGGGTCGGCAACGGGCTCTTGCGCGCGGTGTCGATGGCGGTCTTGATCTCTTCCGGATCGTGGCCGTCGACGTTGCGGATCACTTGCCAGTTGTAGGCTTCGAAACGCTTGGGCGTGTCGTCGGTGAACCAGCCTTCGACTTCACCGTCGATGGAGATGCCGTTGTCATCGTAGAAGGCGATCAGCTTGCCCAGGCCCAGGGTACCGGCCAGGGAGGCTACTTCGTGGGAAATGCCTTCCATCATGCAGCCATCACCCAGGAATACGTAGGTGTGGTGATCAACGATGTCGTGACCTGGACGGTTGAACTGCGCCGCCAGGACCTTTTCCGCCAGGGCGAAGCCCACGGCATTGGCCAAGCCCTGACCCAGTGGGCCAGTGGTGGTTTCCACACCCGGGGTATAGCCGAATTCCGGGTGGCCCGGAGTGCGGCTGTGCAGTTGGCGGAAGTTCTTCAGGTCATCGATCGACAGGTCGTAGCCGGTCAGGTGCAGCAGCGAGTAGATCAGCATCGAGCCGTGACCGTTGGACAGCACGAAGCGGTCACGGTCGGCGAAGGATGGATTGCTCGGGTTGTGCTTGAGGTAGTCACGCCAAAGTACTTCGGCGATATCCGCCATACCCATGGGGGCACCTGGATGGCCGCTGTTGGCTTTTTGCACGGCATCCATGCTGAGGGCACGAATGGCGTTGGCACGCTCACGACGGCTGGGCATCGCTGATCTCCTGAGGATTGAATAAAACGAAACGGAAAAAAGGCCTGCATTTTCCCTCAGGCGTCTGGCGGGGGCAATGACAGATAGTCACTCAGGCATGTTTTTCCCAAGGATAAGCACTCAATCCACTGGAGAAACCCGCTCGCCGTTCGTTGACAAGGCAACGAACGGCTCTGGCAAAGGCCCCTGCAACAGCAATATCAAAAAGTTTTGATATTGCTGTTGCAGGGCTTTGCAGGCACCTCTAGACTGCGCCCCTATGAACCTGCACGCACCCTCCATTGAGCATGACGATTGCGACGAACTGGCCGCCCTGTGCAAGGCCGGCGGCGATCCTCTGCGGCTCAATGTATTGCGCGCACTGAGCAACGACTCGTTCGGCGTACTGGAACTGGCTCAGATCTTCGCCATCGGCCAGTCCGGCATGAGTCACCATTTGAAGGTCCTGGCCCAGGCCAACCTGGTGGCGACCCGCCGTGAAGGCAATGCGATTTTCTATCGCCGTGCCCTGCCCCATACCGAACTCCTGGGGGGCAAGCTTCACGCAGCACTGCTGGACGAAGTGGACCAGGTGCGGCTGCCGGCGGATGTCCAGGGCCGGATCGGCCTGGTGCACCGGCAACGGGCCGCAGCCAGCCAAGACTTTTTTTCCCGGGTGGCGGAGAAATTCCGCGCCCAGCAGGACCTGATCGCAGGACTGCCCCAGTACCGCGACAGTGTCCTCGCGCTGCTGGACCAGCTGAGTTTCAAGCCAATGGCCACGGCCATTGAAGTGGGCCCCGGTGACGGTGGATTTCTCCCTGAACTGGCCCGACGCTTTGCCCAGGTAACCGCTCTGGACAACAGTCCGGCAATGCTTGAACTGGCGCGCCAGCTGTGTGAGCGCGAAACATTGGCTAACGTCAGTCTGCAATTGGCCGATGCATTGGATGGCGTGCCACTGACGGCCGATTGCGTAGTGCTGAATATGGTCCTGCACCATTTCGCCGCACCGGCCGAAGCCATCAAGCAGATGGCCCGATTGCTGCAACCAGGCGGCAGCCTGTTGGTAACAGACTTGTGCAGCCACAACCAGAGTTGGGCCAAAGAGGCTTGCGGCGATCTCTGGCTAGGGTTCGAACAAGATGATTTGGCCCGCTGGGCCAGCGCTGCGGGACTGACTCCCGGGGAAAGTCTCTATGTAGGCTTACGTAATGGTTTCCAGATCCAGGTCCGCCACTTTCAGCGACCGGCTGGCGACACTCACCATCGGTAAATTTAGGAAACTCTCGAGATGAGCGAATACTCCCTTTTCACCTCCGAGTCCGTGTCTGAAGGGCATCCGGATAAAATCGCCGACCAGATTTCCGATGCGGTGCTGGACGCCATCATTGCCCAGGACAAGCATGCCCGCGTCGCGGTGGAAACCCTGGTCAAGACTGGCGTGGCCATCGTCGCTGGCGAAGTCACTACCACTGCCTGGGTCGACCTGGAACAGATCGTCCGTGACGTGATCTGCGACATCGGCTACACCAGCTCGGACGTCGGCTTCGACGGCGCCACCTGCGGCGTGATGAACATCATTGGCAAGCAATCCCCCGACATCAACCAGGGCGTTGACCGCGCCAAGCCTGAAGACCAGGGCGCCGGCGACCAGGGCCTGATGTTCGGCTACGCCAGCAACGAAACCGCTGCGCTGATGCCGGCGCCGATTGCCTTCTCCCACCAACTGGTCCATCGCCAGGCTGAAGCTCGCAAATCGGGTCTGCTGCCATGGCTGCGTCCGGACGCCAAGTCCCAGGTCACCTGCCGCTATGAAAACGGCATCGTGGTCGGTATCGACGCCGTGGTGCTGTCGACCCAGCACAACCCGGAAGTGTCCTACAACGACCTGCGTGAAGGCGTGATGGAACTGATCGTCAAGCACGTGCTGCCAGCCGAGCTGCTGCACAAGGACACCCAGTTCCACATCAACCCGACCGGCCAGTTCATCATCGGTGGCCCGGTGGGCGACTGCGGCCTGACCGGCCGCAAGATCATCGTCGACAGCTACGGCGGCATGGCCCGTCACGGCGGTGGCGCGTTCTCCGGCAAGGACCCATCCAAGGTTGACCGTTCCGCCGCTTATGCCGGTCGCTACGTGGCCAAGAACATCGTTGCCGCCGGCCTGGCCGAGCGTTGCGAGATCCAGGTGTCCTACGCCATCGGCGTGGCGCAACCGACTTCGATCTCGCTGAACACCTTCGGCACCGGCAAGATCAGCGACGACAAGATCGTCAAGCTGGTACGCGAGCACTTCGACCTGCGTCCTTACGCGATCACCACCATGCTTGACCTGCTGCACCCGATGTACCAGGAAACCGCGGCCTACGGTCACTTCGGCCGTGCCCCACAAACCAAGACCGTGGGTGAGGACACCTTCACCACCTTCACTTGGGAAAAAACCGACCGCGCCGACGCCTTGCGCGCTGCTGCCGGCCTGTAAGCTTCACCTGGCAACATCCAAAGCCCCGCCCGGCTCGCCCGGCGGGGCTTTTTTGTGGCTGAAGGTTTCCTTGCAGAGCCAGCCGACAACCGTCGATACAGGGCGCTGCGCCATTGACGACGAGTTTTGGCGCCCGATGAAACACCCGGCAAACACCTTCGTCCAAGCCCACAGCCAATCCCCTCTAGCCTTTAGCGCATGCCCATCAGAGCAAGGATGCTCCCCATGCTGCCAAGACTCTTCCTGCTGCTTCTGGCCCTCGCCGCTCTACCCGCTCAGGCCCAATGTCCTGACTGGCCAACGTCCCAGGCCAACCTGGAAATCACCGCCCTGCAACAACAGCTCAAGAACTGGGACACCCGCTACCACCGGCACGGCCAATCGCCTGTAGCCGACGAGCTGTACGACCAGTCCCGTCATCGCCTGGCCAACCTGCGGCACTGCTTTCCACAGATTCCCGTGACAGCGGACCGGCCGTTGCTCGACGCCCGGGGCAGCATCCCCCACCCTATTGCTCACACCGGAGTGGAAAAACTCCCCGATGACAATGCCGTCCAGCTCTGGCTAAAAGGTCGCGAAGGTGTTTGGGCGCAACCCAAGATCGACGGCGTGGCCGTGACCCTGATCTACCGCCAGGGTCGCTTCCACCAGGCGTTAAGTCGGGGTGACGGCCTGCTGGGCCATGACTGGAGCGCCAGCGCCCGTCAGATCCCGGCCATCCCCAAACAATTGCCACAGCCCGTGGACCTGCTGCTGCAAGGGGAGCTGTATCAACGACTGGAGCAACACATCCAGTCCCGCGCGGGCAGCCTCAATGCTCGCAGCCGGGTCGCCGGATGGCTGGCACGCAAACACCTGTCGAGGGCAGAAGCACAGCAGATCGGCCTGTTTGTCTGGGACTGGCCCCAAGGCCCCGCCATCTTGAGTGAACGCCTGGAGCAACTGGCGCAACTGGGTTTTCCCGAGGGCGGTGAATACAGCCGGCCCATCACCGGGTTCAGCGAAGCTCGGCAATGGCGAGAGCACTGGTACCGCTCACCCCTGCCCTTCGCCAGCGACGGCATCATCCTGCGGCAGAGCCAGCGCCCGGCCGCCGAGCGCTGGCAGGCCAAAGCGCCGCACTGGATCGCCGCGTGGAAATATCCCTACGCCCAGGCCCTGGCCCATGTGCGTCAGGTGCGATTCCGCATCGGCCGCACCGGACGCATCACCCCTTTGCTGGATATCGAGCCTGTCACCCTCGACGACCGACAGATCCGTCGTGTCAGCGTCGGCTCGCTACAACGCTGGCGGGCACTGGATATAGCGCCCGGCGATCAGGTGGCCATCAGCCTTGCCGGACTGACCATTCCGCGCCTGGAGAGCGTGGTACTCAGGAGCCCGCAACGCCAGGCCATCGAGGCTCCGGCCCAGGAGGACTTTCATGGCTTGAGCTGCTGGCAGCCCTCTCCCGGTTGCGAGAGTCAGTTTCTCGCGCGGCTGACCTGGCTCAGCAGCAAACAGGGCCTGGACCTGCAGAATATCGGCGAGCGAACCTGGAGCAGGCTGATTGAAACAGGGCGTATCAAAGGCCTGTTGGATTGGCTGACCCTGGATCAGGCGGAGCTTGCTAACATTGCCGGCTTCGGCAAGCGCAGCAGCTCTCGTTTACTCGAGAGCCTGCACCGGGCAAGACAGCAACCCTTCCCTCGCTGGCTGAAATCCCTGGGGCTGCCCCCCAGTGGCTCAGCTGACCTGAGCGGGCCATGGCAAACCCTGGCGCTGAAAAGCAGCCAGGACTGGCAGGACGAGGCAGGAATAGGAGCGGAACGTGCTGCGCAACTGACGGCATTCTTTCGTGATCCACAGGTACTGGCCCTGCGTGCCGCCTTGAGTGAAGCGGGTATCGAAGGTTTTTAATCCATCATCCTGGGGCGCAGGTTGAACCACCCAGGCGGGATTGGGTTCCAACACCCCACTCCCGATGCCAGCGTCAATATTTTAATTGGTTATTTTTTGATCTTTTTTCCACCTGGAGCCTTCCATGAAACTGTTTCCATCCCTCGCTGCCTTGACCCTGTGCAGCCTGATGAGCGCGCCCCTGCTGGCCGCCGAACAAGCTCCGCAACTGACCGGTTGTGCCGCCAAGCGCCAAGCGATCATGACCCAGATTGAACAAGCCAAGGCTCATGGCAATAGCAATCAGCAAGCCGGCCTGGAGCGCGCCCTGAGTGAAGTCAACGCCCACTGCACCGATGCCTCGCTGAAGAAGGATCGGGAAAACAAGGTGCTGGAAGCCAAGCACGAAGTCAGCCGGCGCCAGGCCGATCTGGAAAAAGCCATGAAGAAAGGCGACTCGGAGAAGATCAACAAGCGCAAGGACAAACTCGCCGAATCCCGCAAGGAACTGCAGCAAGCCCTGGACGAGCTGGACAAGTAAGCGGCGCTTGTCGTGGCGAGGGGGACTGCTCCCTCGCCAGCGCAAAACACCTTGTCAGAACCGCCACTCAGTGATTGCGGAATTCTTTGTGACAAGCACTGCAGACATCCTCGACCTTCTGCACTGCCGGCCCCAGGTTACTGGCCTTGTAAGGCTGGACCTGGCTGATGGTCACCAGTTCACCGGTGGCCGCCTCCAGGTTGCGTGCCAGCTCCTGGAACCGCGCCTGCTTGCGCCAGACGTCATCGGTGGCGCTGGTGTGATCTTCTTCCTTGACCTCGGGGAAGTGCTTCCAGGGTTCATGGGACAGGCTGTCGAGCTTGACCGCACCTTCGGCAAAACGCGCACCGTCGAAAGGAATCCGCCCACGCAGCATGCCCCCCAGGTCCTCGCCGATCTTGAGCATCTGTTTGAAAATTGCCTTGCGCTGACCCAGGGGAGAGTTGGGATCGACACCGCCACAGGCGGAAAGCGTCAGGCAGGCCAGCAATACAACAGAAAGTCTTTTTAGCGTCATGGTGGCTTCAGGTCAGGTCACGGAAACGGCGGCCAGTATCCTCGCCTCCCCGGCAAACACCAATAGCCCTATTAACAATAGGGGTTGCCCACTGCCACCCAGTCTGTGGATAACCCCTCAAGGAAATACAGCATGAACCCGAGCTTCCTCCGCTGGCGTCGCCACCTGCTCTGGACCCTGCCAGCCCTGGCGCTGCTTGCCGGCTGCAACGGCGGCGATAACGGCAAGCCTGCGCCAACCCACGCCTTGGCCACCTACAACAGTGCGCCGTGGGAGTCGTTGCCCAGCGTAGCCGATAACGACCTGCTGGCCGGCTTCGGCTCCTGGCGCAGTGCCTGCAACCGCCTGAAAGCCGACCCGGTGTGGGGCGCCACCTGTGCTGCAGCGGCCAACGTGCCACAGACTCCGGCCGCCATCCGCGACTTTCTCAAGGAACACCTGGAAGTCTATGGGCTGCGCTCGGGCAGCGGCAGCAGCACCGGCTTGATCACCGGCTATTACGAACCGGTGTATCCCGGCAGCCTGACCCAGACCCGAACGGCCAATGTACCGGTGTACGGCGTGCCGGACGACATGATCATCGTCGCTCTGGACAGCCTCTATCCGGAACTCAAGGGCAAGCGCCTGAGGGGCCGCCTCGAAGGCCGGGTGCTCAAGCCCTATGACGATGCCGCGACCATCGAAGCCAAGGGGGTGAAGGCTCCGGTACTGGCCTGGCTGACCGATCCGATGGACCTGCAATTCCTGCAGATCCAGGGGTCGGGAAGGATCCAGCTGGATGACGGTCGCCAACTGCGGATCGGCTACGCCGACCAGAATGGCCACCCGTACCGGCCCATCGGCCGCTGGTTGGTGGAGCAGGGGGAACTGAAAAAAGAGGACGTGACCATGGGCACCATCGCCGCCTGGGCCAAGGCCCATCCGACGCGGATTCCCGAACTGCTGGGCAGCAACCCAAGCTACGTGTTCTTCAATCGCAACCCGGACAGCAACGAAGGCCCCCGTGGCTCATTGAACGTGCCGCTGACTTCCGGCTACAGCGTCGCAGTGGATCGCAAGGTCATTCCCCTGGGCAGCCTGCTGTGGCTGTCCACCACTCGTCCCGACGGCAGCAGCCTGGTACGCCCCGTAGCCGCTCAGGACACAGGCGGCGCGATTACCGGAGAAGTCCGTGCCGATTTGTTCTGGGGCACCGGCGAGGCGGCCGGACAACTGGCCGGCGACATGAAGCAGCAGGGACAGATCTGGATGCTCTGGCCCAAGGGCGCGGCGCTGCCCAAAGTACCGGAAGTGCCCGATACCCCTTGACCCCAGTAGCCGCCGGCTTGCCGGCGGAGGCGACCATGAAGACGCTTTCGCCGGCAAGAGGGTGTTTCAGACTGAAACGAAGAAGAAACTGGCGATCAGGCCCATGCCCACGAACCACACCAGGGACCGCAGGATCGCCCAGTCCGCCAGGTAGCAGATCATGTACAGCAGACGGCTGGTGACAAACAGCACCGCCAGGACGTTGATGGTCACCAGTTCGGCGTTACCCGCCACATGGGCAATGATCACCGCCGCAGCAAATGCCGGAGTCACCTCGAAACCATTGAGCTGCGCGTTGTGGGCACGCTTGGGCAGCCCCTCCAGGGTACTCAGGAACGCCCGTGGGTCATGGTTGTAGCGAAGCCCGTATTTGCCTGCGCCCTTGGCGATGGCGGTACACAGGTAGGGCAGAACAATTGCGATCAACACACACCAGAAAGCGACAGTCATGGAGCAAATCCTTTTTTAGAGTTTTAGGGGGTGTTCAGAACTTCATCACCAACATGCCAATCAGCACCAATCCACAGGCTAAGAGCCGTGGCCGGCCGAAAGGTTCTTTCAGGTAGCGCATACCGAACAGCACCACCAGAATCACACTGATTTCACGTAGCGCCGCCGCTTCTGCAATCGAGCCCAACTGCATGGCCCAAAGCACCAGAGCGTAGCTCAACAGTACACAGAAGCCGACGCTCAGCCCCAAGCGCCACTGCTCACGCCAGAACTGCGCGAACGCGGGCCGCTTCCACACCACAGCCACCAGGGGAAAGGGCCAGGCGCTGAGCAGCGTGACCCAGGTCAGGTAGTCCAGCGGGTGCGACCAGCGGCGCAGGGCCTGGCCGTCGATAAAGGTATAGCAACCGATGCACAGGCCGATCAGCGCCACCACCGGCAGCATGCTCCAGGGCAGGCGCGCGCCGCCTCCGCCTTGCCAGAGCAGGCAAAGCATGCCGAAGGGAATCAGCAGGATGCCGAGAATTTGCTGGGTGCTCAGGACCTCGCCGGCAAAGATCAGGGTCAGGGCCAGCACCACCAGGGGCGACAAGCCGCGCATCAACGGATAGACCAGCCCCAGATCACCTACCCGATACGCCTGGATCAGCAGATAGCGGTACAAGAGTTCGAAGGCCGCCGAGGCGATGATCCAGGGCCAGATCTGCGGCGGCGGCCATTGCAGGAAAAACAGCATGATTGCCACGAACAGCAACGCCACGCTGTCCATGCAGGCCACCACCAGCAATCGTTCACCGCTGAACTTGATCAGGGTGTTCCATGCCGCATGCAGCAGCGCCGCCACCAGAACCAGACTTGTCGCCAGCACCTCACACTCCCTGTTTGCCTGAAGGTCATCGGATCTCGTGCGGCACGGTCATGCTTGGGCAGAGTGCCCGACCACAGAGCGGGAATCCTCGCATGCCGGCTGCCCGGCTTGCACTGGTTGCCCGCTTTTTTGGCAGTGGCGACAGCGAATTCGGCAGCATGGGCGTGCCCGGGGCATTTTTACCGCCAGGCCTGCAACGTCGCCCCCTCGCTGCGGTCAATGGGTGCGGCTCAACAGCATTGCCGTGGCAAGGGAGCGGACTCCCGCGCCATAACGAACTGTGTCCCGTCCCGTCGCCGGCACATCAAACCTTTGGCCTGAAAGAGTTCAGGCTGCTTTTCCTGCGATCATCCAAAGGAGTCCGGATGCTTGAACTTGTCGCTGCTTTTATCTGCCTGACCACCCTGCTCACCTACGTCAACTTCCGTTTTATCGGCCTGCCGCCGACCATCGGCGTCATGGTCACCGCCCTGCTCTTTTCCTTGTTGCTGCAAGGACTGAGCTACCTCGGTTTCCCCGGCCTGGAAGAGCATGTCGAGGAACTGATCGGCAAGATCGACTTCGGCGACCTGCTGATGAACTGGATGCTGTCGTTCCTGCTGTTCGCCGGCGCCCTGCACGTCAACCTCAACGATCTGCGCAGCTATCGCTGGCCCATCGGCCTGTTGGCCACCGTCGGCGTGCTGATCGCCACCTTCGTCATCGGCAGCCTGGCCTACTGGATCTTCGGCCTGTTCGGCTGGCACGTAAGTTTCCTCTACTGCCTGCTGTTCGGCGCACTGATTTCCCCCACCGACCCCATCGCGGTGCTGGGCGTACTGCGGACCGCCAACGCCTCCAAGCCGCTGAAGACCACTATCGTCGGCGAGTCGCTGTTCAACGACGGCACGGCGGTCGTGGTGTTCACCGTGCTGCTGGGCATCGCCCAACTGGGTGAAACCCCAACAGTGAGCGCCACTGCCTGGCTGTTCGTGCATGAAGCCATCGGCGGCGTGGTGTTCGGCGGGCTGATCGGCTACCTGGTGTACCTGATGATCAAGAGCATCGAGCAGCACCAGATCGAAGTGATGCTGACCCTGGCTCTAGTGATCGGTGGTTCGGCCATGGCCAGCGAGATCCACGTATCGGCACCGATCGCCATGGTGGTAGCCGGCCTGATCATCGGCAATCTGGGGCGCAACCTGGCGATGAACGACATGACCCGGCGTTACCTGGATGGTTTCTGGGAACTGCTGGACGACATGCTCAACGCCCTGCTGTTCGCCCTGATCGGCCTGGAACTGTTGCTGCTGCCGTTCAACTGGCTGCACCTGGCGGCCGCGAGCCTGCTGGCAGTGGCTATCGTACTGTCGCGCCTGTTGACCGTGGCCCCGGCAATCCTCCTGCTGCGCCGCTGGCGCAGCGTGCCCCGGGGCACCATTCGCGTGCTGACCTGGGGTGGCCTGCGCGGTGGCGTCTCAGTAGCGCTGGCGCTGGCCCTGCCCCTGGGGCCGGAACGCGACCTGGTGCTGAGCATCACCTACATCGTGGTGCTGTCCTCGATCCTGCTGCAGGGTCTGAGCATCGGCAAGCTGGTGCGCCATGTCACCCAGGAAACCCCGGCAGCCAAGACCGAGGCCCACTGATCACTTCTTGATCTGTCGCGGATCGGGTGCCCCTGCCCGATCCGCGTTTTTGTTCGGCGTACCGCTCTCGCTGCGCACCTGGGCATGGCTGATCAGAGCGAAGATGAAACTGCCGCCGATGATGTTCCCCGCCAGGGTCGGCCCGGCGAACACCTGCCAGAAATCCCGCCACCCCAACTCGCCGGCAAACACCAGGTAAGAGACTTCGGCCGAGCCCACCACGATGTGGGTGAAGTCCCCCAGCGCCATCAGGTAGGTGATGAGGATGATGATCCACATCTTGGCGCTCTCCATGGACGGAATCATCCACACCATGGTGGCGATCATCCAGCCGGAGATGATGCCCTTGGCGAACATCTGCGAGCTGTCGTTCTCCATCACCTTGCGGCCGATTTCCAGAAAGGCCTGGTCGGTTCGGCTGTCGAAGATCGGCAGGTGCAGCATCACGTAGGCCACCAGCAAGGTGCCGCACAGGTTACCCACCAGCACCACGCCCCATAAGCGCAACAACCGCCCGAAGTTCTGCAGGCTCGGCTTGCTCATCACCGGCAATACCGCGGTCAGAGTATTTTCCGTAAACAGTTGCTGGCGCGCGAGAATCACCGCCAGAAAGCCCGCACAGTAGCCGAAGCTGGCGATCACTTTGAAGGCTTCGCCATCCGGCAGGCGGGAGTTGAGCAGGCCCATGCCCATCAGGGACAGGCCCATGGTCAGGCCGGCAGCCAAGGCCGACCACCACAGGGCAGCGACGCTGCGCTCCAGCTCCTGATCGCCCTGGGTGCGGATGATTTCATGCAGGACCGCCGCGCGGGGCGGCTGGTTACGGTCGACGTCCTGCTGCTCCGCGGCCGAAAGACCGGGGGTTTTACCGTCGTGTCGAGTGTCCATGGGAGTCCTGAACCAGGTGGGTCGTATGAGTTACGACATGCGAGGTTCAGGGCTGTTCCGTTCGGATTGGAGACCTCAGGCTGGCGAATGGGGTCAAGGCATTCGCCGACGCGTGGGTTCAGGCTTCGTCCTTGAACTGGTCCTTGACGTACTTGATTTCGGTGCGCCCGTGAGGCGCCGGCAGGCCGTCTTCACCCAGGTTGACGAAGACCATCTTCTCTACGGTGAGAATGGATTTGCGGGTGATCTTGTTGCGCACTTCGCAGGTCAGGGTAATGGAGGTGCGACCGAACTCGGTGGCGGTGATGCCCAGCTCAATGATGTCGCCCTGGCGTGAGGCACTGACGAAGTTGATTTCCGAGATGTACTTGGTGACCACTCGCTGGTTGCCCAGCTGGACAATGGCGTAGATCGCCGCTTCTTCGTCGATCCAGCGCAACAGGCTGCCGCCGAACAGCGTGCCGTTGGGGTTGAGGTCTTCGGGCTTTACCCACTTGCGGGTGTGGAAATTCATATTCACTCCTGACCGTCCTGCCAATTGATGCCCGGCATAATGGCAGACCGGACGGTCATGCTCTACGCAACATCGACTATGGTCGCGATTAACGATCTTCATCCAGGCGACAGAAACACTTTTGGAAGTCTGGCTCTGGCGGCTATAATCGCCACCGTTTCAAAACGGTCATCTGCACTTGATACCGTTTTCCCGCCACCTGTCCGAGGGGCGCTGCAGCAGGCATGACCTGTCAGGCTCGGATGGGGCGTTGTCGGTACAGGCTTCCCTGTACGGACACTAAACGCACAACGGCGCCCATTCGCACACTACGAATGGAGGCTCTTCATGAGCGCTGTAAACACGCCTGCAGATTTTACCGACTACAAAGTCGCCGACATTTCCCTGGCCGCCTGGGGCCGTCGCGAAACCATCATCGCCGAGTCGGAAATGCCCGCTCTGATGGGTCTGCGCCGCAAGTACCTGGCTGAACAGCCACTCAAGGGCGCGAAAATCCTCGGCTGCATCCACATGACCATTCAGACCGCCGTGCTGATCGAAACCCTGGTTGCCCTGGGTGCCGAAGTACGCTGGTCGTCCTGCAACATCTTCTCGACTCAAGACCAGGCCGCTGCCTCCATCGCCGCCGCCGGCATTCCTGTGTTCGCCTGGAAAGGCGAAACCGAACAAGAGTACGAGTGGTGCCTGGAGCAGACCATCCTCAAGGATGGCCAGCCTTGGGACGCCAACATGATCCTCGACGACGGCGGCGACCTGACCCAGCTGCTGCACGACAAATACCCACAGGTACTGGATCGCGTTCACGGCGTGACCGAAGAAACCACCACCGGCGTACACCGCCTGCTGGACATGCTGGCCAAGGGCGAGCTGAAGATTCCTGCGATCAACGTCAACGACTCGGTGACCAAGAGCAAGAACGACAACAAGTACGGCTGCCGTCACAGCCTGAACGACGCCATCAAGCGCGGCACCGACCACCTGCTGTCCGGCAAGCAAGCGCTGGTCATCGGCTACGGTGACGTGGGCAAGGGCTCAGCCCAGTCCCTGCGTCAGGAAGGCATGATCGTCAAGGTTTCCGAAGTCGACCCGATCTGCGCCATGCAAGCCTGCATGGACGGTTTCGAACTGGTTTCGCCGTTCATCGACGGTATCAACAACGGCACCGAAGCCTGCATCGACAAGGCCCTGCTGGGCAAGATCGACCTGATCGTGACCACCACCGGTAACGTCAATGTTTGCGACGCAAACATGCTCAAGGCCCTGAAAAAGCGCGCCGTGGTCTGCAACATCGGCCACTTCGACAACGAAATCGACACCGCTTTCATGCGCAAGCACTGGGCATGGGAAGAAGTGAAGCCACAGGTACACAAGATCCACCGTACCGGCCATGGCGATTTCGACCCACAGAACGACGACTACCTGATCCTGCTGGCCGAAGGCCGCCTGGTGAACCTGGGCAACGCCACTGGTCACCCAAGCCGCATCATGGACGGTTCGTTCGCCAACCAGGTTCTGGCGCAGATCTTCCTGTTCGGCCAGAAGTACGCCGACCTGTCGCCAGCCCAGAAAGCCGAGCGCCTGACCGTTGAAGTCCTGCCGAAGAAACTCGACGAAGAAGTGGCCCTGGAAATGGTTCGCGGCTTCGGCGGCGTGGTCACTCAACTGACCAAGCAACAGGCTGACTACATCGGCGTGACCGTCGAAGGTCCGTTCAAGCCAGACGCTTATCGCTACTAAGAGCAGCTGCAAGCGTTGAGCTTCAAGCGGCAAGCCAGGGCCACAAGCCGGGCTTGCCGCACAAAGCCTCACGCTTTGCCCCTATTTGCTTAAACAGTGTCAGGCAACAGGCTCCAGAATCAGGAGATGAGCGCACCCACGCTTCTCTTGGCGCTTTCAGCTTGCGGCTTGTAGCTGGAGGTTGCTTCCATGTCCCAAGATCGTCGCTACAGCTTCGAGTTCTTTCCGACCAAGACCGATGCTGGGCATGAAAAACTGCTTGCCACTGCCCGTCAGCTGGCCAGCTACAACCCCGACTTCTTTTCCTGCACCTACGGTGCCGGCGGCTCGACTCGTGATCGTACGGTCAACACCGTGCTGCAACTGGAGAGCGAAGTAAAAGTCCCTGCCGCACCGCACCTGTCTTGCGTCGGCGACAGCAAGGACGACCTGCGCGGTCTGCTGCAGCAGTATCAGGCAGCTGGCATCAAGCGCATCGTTGCCCTGCGCGGCGACCTGCCTTCGGGCATGGGCATGGCCAGCGGCGAGTTGCGCCACGCCAACGATCTGGTGAGCTTCATTCGTGAAGAAACCGGCAGCCACTTCCATATAGAAGTCGCCGCCTATCCGGAGATGCACCCGCAAGCGCGCAACTTCGAAGACGATCTCACCCATTTCGTACGCAAGGCCAATGCCGGTGCCGACAGTGCGATCACCCAGTACTTCTTCAATGCCGACAGCTACTTCTACTTCGTCGAGCGCGTGCAGAAGATGGGCGTAAACATCCCGATCGTGCCGGGCATCATGCCGATCACCAACTACAGCAAGCTGGCGCGCTTTTCCGACGCCTGCGGCGCCGAGATCCCTCGCTGGATCCGCAAGCAACTGGAAGCCTACGGTGACGACAGCACCAGCATCCAGGCTTTCGGTGAGCAGGTCATCAGCCAGATGTGCGAGCGCCTGCTGCAGGGCGGCGCACCAGGACTGCACTTCTACACCCTGAACCAGGCCGACCCGAGCCTGGCCATCTGGAACAACCTGAAGCTGCCGCGCTGATCGGCAACACTTCACCAGGCCCCGGCGCAAACCGGGGCCTTTTTATTTGCCCAAGCCTTGAGCCAGAGCGGCTGGAACTCCCCCTAGCAATTGCATGATCTCTCGTCGTAATCTCCAGCAATGTCCGTCATTGCCCAGCTGCTGATAGCCCTCCTCTGCACTTGCCTGAGCGTCGCCGCCCATGGCGAGAAGCTGCGCATTGTCACCGAACCCTGGGCGCCTTATGTCTATGAGGAAAACGGCAAGGCCCTGGGGCTGGACTACGAAACCACGGCCATTGTCTTTCAGCGCCTGGGGATAGAAGTAGAGTGGCAGTTCCTACCATGGAAACGCTGCCTGGCCATGCTGGAAACCGGCCAGGCCGACGGAGCCCTGGATATCTTCCATAGCGACCAGCGCGACCGCACCTTGCTCTATCCCAGCGAACCTCTCTCGGATGTGGAGTTCGTGATGTTCTACGCCAAGCAGCGCCCACATCCGTTCAAGCATCTGGATGAACTCAAGGGCCTGACCATCGGCACCTCTCCCGGCTACCTGTATAGCGATGACTTCAGCAATTCGACCCTGTTCAACCGCGAGCCGGCGCCGACCCATGAAGCCAACTTCGGCAAGCTGCTACTGGGACGCATCGACCTGTTGATCACCGACAAGCGAGTGGGCCAGCATCTGCTGGACAGCCTGGGCATTCGCGATCAGGTCAGCCAGAACCCTACGGTCATCAGCCGCCAGAGCCAGTACCTGGCGCTGCGCCGCAACGCCGGGATGGACCTTTTGGTGCAACGCTTCGGCGCCGAACTCAAGCGCTTCAAGCGCGAACCGGCCTACGCCGAGTTGAGCGCCAAGTACGGGGCGGAACCTGTTCTGCCCCCTGTCAGGTCATCCTCTACCCGGGGGTCAGAAAAAACCGTTGAGCAGCAGGAAAGCAGCGCATACTGATTGCTCTGTTATACTCCGGCCTCCCGCCAGGCTCACGCCCGGACGCTGGAACCTGTTCAAGGCCTCTCCACCCCGCTACGGCGCAGCCAACCGGCCCGCGCGAGCCTGTGTTGGATGAGTCTTCAGGCCAGCAGGACCGGACGGGATTGCGTCCTCTTAAACGCCATTCACGCCCGGCAAGATTATCCCTTTGGGCCAAGCCCTCACTAAAACAGGATTACTCATGTCCTTTGCTTCCCTCGGTCTCTCCGAGGCTTTAGTCGGTGCCATCGAAGCCGCCGGCTACACCCAGCCTACTCCGGTGCAACAGCGGGCCATTCCCGCCGTGTTGCAAGGTCGCGATCTGATGGTCGCGGCACAGACAGGTACTGGTAAAACCGGCGGTTTCGCCCTCCCGATCCTGGAGCGGTTGTTTCCCAACGGTCACCCGGACAAATCCCAGCGTCACGGCCCGCGCCAACCGCGCGTACTGGTCCTGACCCCGACTCGCGAACTGGCCGCGCAAGTGCATGACAGCTTCAAGCTGTATGCCCGCGATCTGAAGTTCGTCAGCGCCTGCATCTTCGGCGGCGTCGGCATGAACCCGCAGGTCCAGGCCATGGCCCGTGGCGTCGATGTGCTGGTGGCGTGCCCCGGCCGCCTACTGGACCTGGCCGGCCAAGGCAGCGTCGATCTGTCCCACGTGGAAATCCTCGTGCTCGACGAAGCCGACCGCATGCTCGACATGGGCTTCGTCCATGACGTCAAGAAGGTCCTCGCCCGCCTGCCTGCCAAGCGTCAGAACCTGCTGTTCTCCGCGACCTTTTCCAAGGACATCACGGACCTGGCCGGCAAGTTGCTGCACAACCCCGAGCGCATCGAAGTCACCCCGCCGAACACCACGGTTGAGCGTATCGAGCAGCGGGTGTTCC
Source organism: Pseudomonas sp. B21-059 (assembly GCF_026016285.1). NCBI lineage: Bacteria > Pseudomonadati > Pseudomonadota > Gammaproteobacteria > Pseudomonadales > Pseudomonadaceae > Pseudomonas > Pseudomonas sp. B21-059. The sequence continues at coordinate 6,317,341 of NZ_CP087201.1, forward strand.
GCCTGCCCGCCAGCCACAAACGCTCGCTGCTGGCGCACCTGATCACCGCTGGCGCCTGGGAACAGGTGCTGGTGTTCACGCGTACCAAGCACGGCGCCAACCGCCTGGCCGAGTACCTGGACAAGCACGGCCTGAGCGCTGTGGCGATCCACGGTAACAAGAGCCAGAACGCCCGCACCAAGGCCCTGGCCGATTTCAAGGCCGGCGACGTACGCATTCTGGTAGCCACCGATATCGCCGCCCGCGGCCTGGATATCGACCAACTGCCCCACGTGGTCAACTTCGAGCTGCCTAACGTCGACGAAGACTACGTGCACCGTATCGGTCGTACCGGCCGTGCCGGTCGCTCGGGCGAGGCCATCTCCCTGGTGGCTCCGGACGAAGAGAAACTGCTGAAAAGCATCGAGCGCATGACCAAGCAGAAGATCGCCGATGGCGACCTGATGGGCTTCGATGCCAGCGCCGTGGAAGCCGAGAAGCCGGAAGTGCGCGAGCGTCCGGACGTACGCAACCCGCGCAATCCTCGTGGCCCACGTGGCGACGGCCCGAACGGCGGCGGTGGCGGCGGTGGTCGCAAGGACAAGGGCAAGGACAAGGGCGGCAAAGACAAGCCGGCCCGTGGCGAGCGCCCGGCCCGCGAGCAGAAACCGCGTGAAGGCACTCCGGCCCGCGAACAGCGCCAGCCGACGCCACGTGCCGACCGGGCACCGGATGAGTTCCTCGACGACGACGTGGACAACTTCGGTAACCGCGCTGACTACGTCAGCCCATACCAGAACAAGAACAACCAGGGCCGTGGTCGCCGTCCAGGGGCTCCGGCCCAGGGCGCCGGTGCCGGCAATCCGCCACGCGGCGGCGCTGGTGGTGGCCAGGGTCGCTCAGGCAACCCACGCAACAGCAACGGCAGCACCACCGGCACCGCACCGGCCAAGCGCAGCGGCGGCCCACGCAACGGCGCCCCTCGTGACAGCCAGGGGCGTCGCGACGAGTCGCGCAATCGTCGCCCGAACCGTGACGAACAGCCACGCCAGGAGCCGGCAGTGCAGAATCCTCGGGGCAACCAGCCGAAGATCATGCACAAGGAGTCCAAGGCCGATCGCTTCCCGACGCCTGAGCAACTGGACCAGTTGCCGAGCCGCCCACGGGGCGAGAAGCCGGCACTGCTGACCCGCAATCGCTGAGTCCGCAGGCTGCAATGAAAAACGCCCCTGGTCGCAAGACCCGGGGCGTTTTTTGTGGCGACTGGTCGAGGGCGCTTTCTGTAGCTGCTGCCGCAGGCTGCGAACGACGGGGAGCCCGGCGCAAGGGCCTGCCAGGCTCACCGGGTTGCATGACGGGCAATAAAAAACGCCCCCGATTTGTGGTCGGGGGCGCTTTTTTTGCCTTGGCGCAGATTGCGATCAGTCCAATAAGGGCTGTGCGAATTGAATCGCGAAGGCCCTGCGGGCCTTATCGCAGCCTGCGGCAGCGGTTACAGACGAAGCATTACTTCGCTTTCACACCTTCAAAGGTGATGTACAGGTCGACGTTGTTGGACGCCGGGCCCAGGTCCATCATCTTGCCGAAATCCTGGCGATTGATGCTGGTGGTGCCTTCGAAGCCGGCACGGTAGCCGCCCCATGGGTCCTTGCCTTCACCCAGGAAGGTGGCCTTGACCACAACCGGCTTGGTCACACCGTGCAGGGTCAGGTCGCCGGCCACGTCAGCGGTCAGCTTGCCGTCGGCATTCTTGCCGGTAGGCTTGACGCTGGTGGAGACGAACTTGGCATCGGCAAACTTGCCAGCGTCGAGGAAGTCCTTGCTGGTGATGTGCTTGTCACGTTCGGCGTGGTTGGTGAACACGCTGGCGGTGCGCACATTGACTTCGATCTTGGCGTCTTCAGGCTTGGCCGCGTCGAAGCTGAACTTGCCGTCCAGGTCCTTGAAGGTACCGGTGATGAAGCTGTAGCCCAGGTGGCTGATCTTGAAGTCGATGAAGGCGTGCTGGCCTTCCTTGTCGATCACGTAGTCCGCTGCCATCACTTGACCGGCCGCCAATACAGCCGATCCGATTGCCAGAGCGGCGAGAGTCTTTTTCAACATGCTTTCTATTCCTTTTGAGTCGAGGTTGAACATCAGGCTTTGCGACCCAGCATTCGGCTGAGGGTCGCATCACGATCGATAAAGTGGTGCTTCAAGGCCGCCAGACCATGGATGCCGGCAAAGATCACCAGCGCCCAGGCCAGGTACAGATGCACCACGCCTGCTACATCTGCCTGGTCCGGCAGTCCGGAAACCAGGGCAGGAACTTCAAACAAGCCAAACACCGGGATACCGACGCCGTCTGCGGTGGAGATCAGGTAACCGGCAATCATGACCGCGAACAGACCCAGGTACAGGAACCCATGTCCCAACTTGGCCCCCAGGCGGGTCAGACGTCCATGATTGGCCGGTGCCGGTGGTGGTGGGCTGACAAACCGCCACAGCACCCGCAGCAGCATGATCGCAAACAGCGTCAGGCCAATACTCTTGTGCAGGTCCGGGGCGTCTTTGCGCCAGGTGCTGTAGTAGTCGAGACCGACCATCCACAGGCCCAGAGCGAACAATCCGAAGACGGCCAGGGCCACGCCCCAGTGCAGAACAATGCTTACCCAGCCGTAGCGCGAAGAAGAATTACGTAACTGCATCGAGTTGCATCCTGTAAGAAACGCTGACCAAGACTAGCGATTTACCTATCGAATTAAAGCGAAAAATTTTGCTTTGAAATATCGAGAAATACGATCGATAGTCTGGGCCGGGCTCGTTAAGAAAAGATTAAGGACCATTTCAGAAGACTCAGGGATAACCAAGGGCGGGTGCCCTGGCAGCTCTCAGACACGTCTTTGCGTACAGGGCGCATTTGTCTGACCGCCGCCCCACACAATAGGTTGTCCCGCGGCCATGCATTGCATAGGCTTGCCCGATTCCGCCTCCAGGAGACTCTACATGGGCCTGAATAACCAGTGGATGCAACGCGATCTCGCGGTACTGTGGCATCCCTGCACCCAGATGAAAGACCACGAACAACTGCCTTTGATCCCCATCAAGCGCGGTGAAGGTGTCTGGCTGGAAGACTTCGAAGGCAAACGCTACCTGGACGCGGTCAGTTCCTGGTGGGTCAATGTATTCGGCCACGCCAATCCGCGCATCAACCAACGCATCAAGGATCAAGTGGACCAGCTGGAGCATGTGATCCTCGCCGGTTTCAGCCACCAGCCGGTGATCGAGCTGTCCGAGCGCCTGGTGCAGATCACCCCCGAAGGCCTGACCCGCTGCTTCTACGCCGACAACGGTTCGTCGTGCATCGAAGTGGCGATGAAGATGAGCTTCCACTACTGGCTCAACCGCGGCCAGCCGGCCAAGAAGCGCTTCGTCACCCTGAGCAACAGCTACCACGGCGAAACCATCGCCGCCATGTCGGTGGGCGACGTACCGCTGTTCACCGAGACCTACAAGGCCCTGCTGCTGGACACCCTCAAGGTGCCTAGCCCGGACTGCTACCTGCGTCCCGACGGCATGAGCTGGGAAGAGCATTCGCGAAACATGTTCGCCGCCATGGAACAGACCCTGGCCGAACACCACGACACGCTAGCCGCAGTCATCGTCGAGCCATTGATCCAGGGCGCCGGCGGCATGCGCATGTACCACCCGGTGTACCTCAAGCTGCTGCGCGAAGCCTGCGACCGCTACGGCGTGCACCTGATCCATGATGAGATCGCCGTGGGCTTCGGCCGTACCGGCAGCATGTTCGCCTGCGAGCAGGCCGGCATCCGTCCGGACTTTCTGTGCCTGTCCAAGGCCCTGACCGGCGGCTACCTGCCTCTGGCCGCGTGCATGACCACCGATGAGGTCTACAGCGCCTTCTACGATGACTACCCCACCCTGCGCGCCTTCCTCCACTCCCACAGCTACACCGGCAACCCGCTGGCCTGTGCGGCGGCGCTGGCGACCCTGGACATCTTCGAGCAGGACAACGTCATCGAGAACAACCGCGCCCTGTCCCAGCGCATGGCCAGCGCCACTGCGCATCTGGTGGATCACCCCCACGTGGCCGAAGTGCGCCAGACCGGCATGGTCCTGGCCATCGAAATGGTCCAGGACAAGGCCAGCAAGAGCGCCTACCCGTGGCAGGAACGTCGCGGCCTGAAGGTGTTCCAGCACGCCCTGGAACGCGGCGCCCTGTTGCGTCCCCTGGGCAACGTGGTGTATTTCCTGCCGCCCTACGTGATCACCCCGGAGCAGATCGACTTCCTCGCCGAAGTCGCCAGCGAAGGCATCGACATCGCCACCCGCGACAGCGTCAGCGTGGCCGTGCCCAAGGACTTCCACCCGGGCTTCCGCGATCCGGGCTGAGTCCCTCGCCCCGCTCCTGCACCCTCTGGCGCAGGAGCGGGCTTGTCAGCGAAGCGCTTCGACACGCACCGCACCATCGTTCATCGCCGGCAAGCCGGCTCCTACAGCACAGAGAAACCAGATGAGATTGTCCCGCTTCTTTATCGACGCCCCCTTGAGCCTTGGCGAACACGAACTGCCGGAAGCCCAGGCCCATTACATCGGACGCGTGCTGCGCATGGCCGAAGGTGATGCCTTGCAGGTGTTCGACGGCTCAGGGATGGAGTTTCGCGGCACGCTGGTGGAAGTGGGCAAGAAGCGGGTACGGGTGCAGCTGGATGAAAGCTTTGCCGGCCAGGACGAGTCACCGCTGCAGATTCACCTGGGCCAGGGCCTGTCCCGGGGCGAGCGCATGGACTGGGCGATCCAGAAAGCCACCGAACTTGGGGTCAGCGAAATCACCCCGATCTTCAGCGAGCGCTGCGAAGTGCGGCTCAAGGACGAACGCGCCGACAAGCGCCTGCTGCACTGGCGCCAGGTGGCCATCAGCGCCTGCGAGCAATGCGGTCGTTCCCGCGTTCCGCTGATTCATCCGCCCGTGCTGCTGGCGGACTGGATCAAGCAGACCCAGGCGGACCTGAAACTGGTCCTGCATCCCGTGGCCCAGCCCCTGGAAAGCCACGCCAAACCCCAGACCCTGGCCTTCCTGATTGGCCCGGAAGGCGGCCTGTCCGATGCCGAAGTGGAGCAGGCCCACGGTGCAGGCTTTCTGCCTGCCCGTCTTGGCCCTCGCGTGCTGCGCACCGAAACCGCCCCCGTGGTCGCCCTGGCCGTGGCCCAGCAACTGTGGGGCGACTTCTAAAACAGTCCCCGTTCAAACACCCACCGTAGGTGGCGGCGCAACAGCCGGTTATTGCACCGGGTCGCTGGTGGGCTGGGCGATGATCGCCTTCAGCTCGGCAGTCATGGGGAACTCCAGGTTCAGGCCCTTGGGCGGAATCGGCTGCTGAAACCAGCGCTGGTAGATGCCGTTGATCTCGCCACTGCGATACAGATCCGCCAGGACCCCATTCACCAGGGCCAGGAACTGCGGGTCATCCTTGCGCACCATGCAGCTGTAGATCTCACGCGACTGCTCCTCCCCCACCACCACCCAATTGTGCGGGTCCCGCGCCTTGGCCCGTTCGCCGTAGAGCAGCGCATCATCCATGTAGAACGCCGCCGCACGCCCCGACTGCAGCATCTGGAACGCCTCGCCGTGGTCCTTGGCGCTGATCACGAACATGTCGATCTTGTGCTCGACGTTGTAACTCTTGAGAAACCGCTCGTTGGTGGTCCCCGCCGTGGTCACCACGTTCTTGCCCCGCAGGTCGGCGAAGCTTTTGATCCCGCTGTCCTTGGCGGTCAAGAGTTGCCCTTTGACGTAGATAAAACCGTAGGAAAACGCCACCTGCTTCTGCCGCTCGGCGGTAACCCCAGTGGAACCGCACTCCAGGTCCACGGTGCCGTTCTGCACCAGGGGAATGCGCGTCTGCGAGGTCACCAGGTTGTACTTCACCCTCAGCTTGGGCAGGTGCAACTGCTGCTGGATGCGCTCCACCACCTTGCCCGCCAGCTCCACCGAATAGCCCATGGGCTGGCCGCTGTTGTCGCCGACGTAGGAAAAGGGCACCGAGGCATCGCGATAACCCAAGGTAATACTGGAGCTATTGGCGATCTTGGCCAGGGTGCCGTCCAGGGGCGCCTCGTTGGCCTGGGAAACGGCGCTGAACAACAGCCCCAGGGTGCAGCCGAGCAACGTGATCTTATGCATTGTTATTCTCCGTTGTGGGTAGAGGTGATTCAGCGGCGAACAGCGATGACGCTGATTTCGACGAGGATCTGCGGGCGCGCCAGGGCCGCCTGCAAGGTCGTGCGCGCCGGCGCCTGCCCGGGGGACAGCCAGGCCGACCAGACTTCGTTCATCACCGCGAAATCGGCCTGGATGTCCTTGAGGTAGATCGTCGCGCTCAAGAGATGATCCTTGTCGCTGCCCGCCTCGGCCAGCAAGGCGTCGATCTTCTCCAGGACCTCCCGGGTCTGGCCGCCGATGTCGCTGCTAGAGCCCGGCACCTGGCCGGAAAGGAACACCAGTCCGGCAAAGGTGACGGCGCCGCTGAGGCGATGGTTGCTGTGGATACGCTGGATACTCATCTGAAGACTCCTGTTGAACGTTCAGGCGACGCGGGGCGCCAGGCCCTGCATGTCGATGCTGGTGGAACGCTGGCCAATCAGTTCGCCCAGCAGCTGGCCACTGCCACAGGCCAGGGTGAATCCCAGCGCGCCGTGACCAAGGTTGAGCCACAGATTGCGATAGGCGGTGGCGCCGATCAGCGGCACGCCGCTGGGAGTGGCGGGACGCATCCCGGCCCATTCGCTGGCCGCCGCATAATCACCGGCGGCGGCGAAGGTCTGCTCGGCCTGACGCCGCATCAAGGCCAATCGAGCCGGGTCCGGGGACGGATCGAAGCCGACGATGTCGACCATGGCCGCCACCCGCAACTGCTGGCCGATCCGGGCGTAGACGATCTTGCGGTTGTAGTCGGTGATGCTGATATCCGGCGCGCGGTGCTCAGGACCGATGGGCACGCTGAGGCTATAGCCCTTGAGCGGATACAGGGGCAGCTTGAGCCCGGGCAGGCGCAGCTCGGCGCTGCGGTGACCGGCCGCCAGCACCAGGTGCTCCACCGCTAAGAGCCGGTCGCCCAGATCGATGGCCTGCACCCGGTCGCCCTGGTGATGAATGCCCCGAACCCGCTGGCCCAGGAGCATCTCGCAACGCCCGGAAGCCCGCAGCCGCGCCGCCAACTGCTGGCAAAAGCCATGACAGTCGGCCACTTCCTCGTCGGGGGTGTGGATGCCGCCGACAAAGGGCGCGTCGCCCAGGGTCGGTTCCAGCGCCGTGCACTCGGCGGCCGACAACACCTGCTGCTGGCGGCGGTCCGCGAGGTTGTGCCGGGCGTGGTCGAAGCTGCCACGCTCACGAAAGGTCACCAGCTTGCCATTGCGCCGCCAGTCGAAGCCCTGCAGGCCATCCTCTTCGCGCCAGCGTTGCAGGGTACTCTGGCTGAGCAATGCCAAACGCAGCAGGTGGGCGCCATTGCGCTGGTTCACCGAATGCCGACAGGCACCGAGAAACCCCGCCAACCAACGCCATTGCGCCGGGTCCAGGCGCGGGCGCAGCTTGAGCGGCGAGTCGCCCTTGAGCATCCAGCCCAGGGCCTGCCAAGGCACACCGGCATCGGCCAGAGGCGCTACATAGCGATAGGACAACTGCCCGCCATTGGCGAAGCTGGTCTGGCTGCCGAGGGCATCCTGGGCTTCCACCAGCGTCACTTCCAGGCCCTGGCGAACCAGGGCATAGGCGCTGGCCAGGCCAATGACGCCACCGCCGATGATGCAAACCCGCTGACTCATGACTGTCCCCGACCGCTTGTTGAATGGCGCAAGGTTAGGGGCAGGTGACAGGCGCCGAACAATGAATAAAGATGGACCACCCATAAACAAAGGTTATGGACTGCCCATGCGACTGCGTCACATCGAAATCTTCCAGGCCATTCGCCAGACCGGCTCCATCAGCGGCGCCGCGCAGCTGCTGCACGTCTCCCAGCCGGCAGTGAGCAAGGTCCTGCAGCACGCCGAACTGCAACTGGGTTTTCCGTTGTTCCTGCGGGTACGGGGCAAGTTGCAGCCCACGCCCGAAGCCCTGGAGCTGGAGCGGGAAGTGGACAAGGTCAGCGAAAGCCTGCAAGGGGTCAGGCGGCTGGCGCAGAACCTGCGCCGGGCGCCGGGCCAGAGCCTGCGCATCGGCGCCACCCCAGCCCTGGCCCTGGCACTGCTGCCGCCGGCCATCAGCGAATGGACCCGCCGCTACCCGGACAGCCTGTGCGAACTGTCCAGCGCCCATAGCCGCGAACTGGTGCAGAACCTGCTGATGCGGGAAATCGATGTGGCCCTGACCCTGCAGCGCCCGGATCACCCCGGGCTCTGTGCACAGCCCCTGGCCGAGGGCGTGCTGGTGGCCCTGGCACCGCTGGACTACTGGCCGGAGCCAACCCGGGGCCAGCCACTGGCCCTGATGGAACTGGCGGATGCACCGCTGATTGGCCTGAGTAGCACCGATCCGCTGTCAGCCCGGCTCGACAGCTACCTCAAGACCGTGGAACCGCCGCCTCGGGTGAGCATTGCCGTTCAGACCTACTCCCTGGCCCGAGCCATGGTGGAGTCCGGTGCCGGGCTGGCCTTGATCGATCCCTTCACCGCCCTGGGCGCCTCACCGGCCAGCACCGCCATCCGCCCCCTGAGTCCGCCCCTGCCCATCACCCTGTACGCCGTGACCCGCACCGCCGAACCGCCGCCCCACACCCTGGCCAGCCTGCTGCAGATTTTCTCTCGTCAGGCCCAGGCCCAGCTGGACCACCCCTTATAGGACGTAGAACAGGATGGCGATGAAGTGCAGCAGGCTGCCGGCGATCACGAACAGGTGCCAGATGCCATGGGCATGGCGCAGGCGGCTATCCAGGGCAAAGAAGATGATGCCCACGGTGTACAGCACGCCACCCGAGGCCAGCCAGGCAAAACCGGTGGGCCCCAAGGCCGCCAGCAGCGGCTTGACCGCCACCAGCACGATCCAGCCCATGACCGCGTAGATCACGATGGACAGAATTCGCGCCTCGGAACGCGGCTTGATCTCCTGCAGGATGCCAATCAGCGCCAACCCCCAGACAATCCCGAACAGGGTCCAGCCCCAGGGCCCGCGCAGGGTCACCAGGCAGAAGGGGGTGTAGCTGCCGGCAATCAGCAGATAGATGGAAAAGTGATCGACCTTCTGCATGATGCCTTTGGCCCGCCCACGCACGCTGTGGTAGACCGTGGACACGCTGTAGAGCACCAGCAAGGTGAAGGAATAGATCGCCACACCGACGATCTTCCACGGGTCGCCATCGAGGCTGGCCAGCACCACCAGCCAGATCCCGCCGACAAACGCGGCGATCGCTCCCAGCAAGTGGGTCCAGGCGTTGAATCTTTCTCCGTGATACATCTGTCGCTCACCCTTGAAACATTGAAAAAACACGCAAGGCTCAGGCCTGCAGCTTGAAAGCGCAACATGTCTATTGGGGCACGGCCAATAAAAAACCAGCGGCCACGCCCTGACTCATCGGGCATCATCAGCCCCTCATCAGCCGAGGCCAGTCCATGCTCATCGACGAAGAGTTGACCCTGAAAAAGCTCGAAGTGTTTCTGGCCTTCATGCGCACCGGCAATCTGGCCCGCGCTGCCGCCGAGTTGCAGACCAGCAATGTCAGCGTGCACCGGGCCATCCACTCCCTGGAAAACGCTCTGCGCTGCCCGCTGTTCAAGCATGAGGGGCGCAACCTGACGCCGCTGGAAAGCGCCTTCGTACTGGAAGAGCGGGCCCAGAAACTGGTCCAGGACGTGGTCGAGAGCGTGCGCCTGACCCGTGAAGCGGCGGGCTTCTCGGCAGAACGTTTCAAGCTCGGCGCGCTTTACTCGCTGACGGTGAAAACCGTACCGCAACTGATCATGGGCCTGAAGCTGCGCCGCAGTGAACTGAACATCGACCTGATCCTGGGCTCCAACATCGACCTGCTGTACAAGCTCAAGAACATGGAAGTGGACGCCATCCTGATTTCCCTGGACGACAGCGTCAACGACCCGGACTGCGAACAACTGCCGCTGTTTTCCGACGACATTTTCCTTGCCACCCCCGCCGATTCGCCCTTCGCCCAGCAGCGTGAAGTGGACCTGGCGGATGTACGGGATGCCACCTTCATCACCCTGACCCAGGGCTTTGCCACTCATCAGGACGGGGCGCGGGTGTTCAAGCAGGCGGGGTTCGAACCCAAGGTAGCGATGCAGGTCAACGACATCTTCACCTTGCTGAGCATGGTCAGTTCAGGGGTGGGTTATGCGTTGCTGCCGGGGAGGATCGCGGCCGTCTACGAAAACCGCGTGAAACTGATACCGCTGCAGGCGCGCTACCGCCTGCAGCAACATATCGGCGTGGTGTTTCTCAAGGCCAAGGAACGCGACCCGAACCTGTTGGCACTGTTGGCCGAATGCCGGATGTACGCCAATCGGCAAATCACGTAGGAAGCCGGTTCCTGCCAAAACGCGTCATTCGCAACACCGCAACCCGCCGTAAGCGAAGGCGTCCATAAGACCTGTGCACGTCTCAAAGGCCCCTTCGCCGGCAAGCCGGCGCCTACGCGCCCAGCAGGCCACGCATCAGCAGGAACAGCAGCGACGGCCCCAGCAGACAGCCCAGGGCCGTGTAGAACGCCGCCGTCAGGCAACCATAGGGCACCAGCTTCGGATCGGTGGCCGCCAAGCCCCCGGCGACGCCGCTGGAAGTGCCCATCAAGCCGCCGAAGATCACCGCGCTGCGCGGGTTGTTGAGGCCGATCAACGGTGCCACGAAGGGTGTCATCACCATCACCAGAATCGCCTTGATCAACCCCGCGGCAATCGACAGCGCCATGACCTCGGAGCTGGCGCCGATGGCGGCGCCAGTCACCGGCCCGACGATGTAAGTCACCGCCCCGGCGCCAATGGTGGTCAGGCTCACCGCATCGGTGTAACCAAAGGCCATGGCCACCCCCACTCCCGCCACAAAGGACGAGCCAACCCCGACGAACAGCGCCAGCACCCCCACGAATCCGGCGCGCTTGAGCTCCTCGACACTGACACCGAAGGCGGTGGCGACAATCGCGAAGTCCCGCAGCATGGCCCCGCCCAACAAGCCGATGCCCGAGAGCAGCGGGATATCCACCACGCCCTTCTGCCCGCCGGTGAAGGCGCCGCCCACGTAGGACAGCACCAGCCCCAGCAGAATGGCGATGGCCGAGCCATGCAGGCGGCCCTTGGTAAAGGTGTTGGAGATCCAGTAGGAGACCCACATGGTGATCCCGATCACTGCAAAACCGCTGATCAGCCCGTAGCCGCTAATGACCTTCATCATCGATTCGTACATGGCCCTTACCCCACCGTTTTCTGAGGAGCGGCCACATCCGGCGCCTTGTTGCCGATGCGCACCAGCACCGGCACCAGGGCAAAGGCGATCACCACCGCCAGGGTGCCCGCCAGGATCGCCATCGGCCCGCCCTTGAGCGCGCCATACACGTTTTGCTGGGCGGCCATGGCCACCACGATGGGGATGTACACCGCGCCCCAGAACTCCACGCCCTGCTCGGACTTGCCGGCGAACAAGCCGCGCTTGTGCAGGTAGCTGCCCAGGCCGATCAACAGCAGCATGGCAATACCGACGCCGCCGACATTGGCCGGTACGCCGATCAATTTGCCCAGCAGCTCACCGATGAAAATACCCACCAGGGTACAAAAGGCCAGGAAGGCCACACCGTAGATAATCATTGTTGTTGTCCTCAAAGTGCATCGTCGAAGTTGTTGTTCTTGTGCTTCGTCAGCCTGAGTCGGTGCTCTATCGGTCGCGGCTTCCCTCCTCACGCATCAGCGCCTGCAAGGTGTCCAGGCGCGCGCCGTCGAAGGCGATCACCGTCCCCTGGGCAAACACCCGGCGGGCCAACCCGGTGAGTACCGCGCCGGGTGGCAGTTCGATCTGCAGGCGCACCCCGCGCTCGTAGGCGCTTTGCACGGTGCCGCGCCAGTCCACCACCCGGCACATGTTGAACGCCAGGTCATCGCGCACCTGCTCCACCGTGCGCAGCGGTCGGGCCCGGCTGCCGCTCAGATAACCCAGGGCGGGCACCTGCAAGGGCACTTCGGCAAAAGCGGCGGCCAGGATCTGGGCCGGTTGTTCCAGCAACGGGCAATGGGACGGCACGCTGACCGCCAGACGCTTGGCCACGCCGACTCCACAACCCCGGGCCAGCTCGGCCACGGCATGCATCGCCGCATCGCTGCCGGCGATCACCACTTGGCTGTCGGCGTTGATGTTGGCCAGGTACACCGGCGTTTGCGGGCTGTGGACCTGGGCCAGCAACCCCTCCACCAGCGCCAGATCCAGGCCGATCAATGCGGTCATGCCATAGCCCTGCGGATAGGCTTGCTGCATCAACTGGCCACGCAGGCTCACCAGTCGCAACGCATCGGCAAACCCCAGGGCCCCGGCCACCACCGCCGCCGGGTAGGCACCGATGGACAAGCCCGCCACATAGTCCGCCTTGACCGGCGCTTGCAGCAGGGTACGGGCACAGGCCACGCCAGCGATCAACAGGCACAACTGCACGGCCCGTGTGCTGGCCAGGGCCTGGGGCGAATCCAGGGTCAGCACATCCTCGCCCAGCACTTCGCTGGCCTCGTCCAGGCAGGCGCGGATTTCAGGGCTTGGCGGCAAACGCTGGAGCATCCCCGGCTGCTGCGCGCCCTGGCCCGGGAACACCAGCAAGCTGCTCATGCCGCCTGCTCCAGCGCGCACCAGGGGTCGCTGACCAAGCGTGCGCCCTCGGCACTTTTAAGCAGCACCCGAGGCGCCGTTCCCGCCCATTCCCGCAGGGCCAGAGCGCCGGCCGGCACCTGCAGTTGCAGATCCACCAGGCACTCGGCGCACTCCAGCAGGGCCAGCAACTCGCGGGCCTGAGCCCGGGAAAAAGGTTCCGGCGTGCGCAGGATCAGGTCCAGGTCGCTGTGCTGATGCAGCGCGGCAATCCCGCAGGCCAACTCAAAACCGGCGCTGCCGCTGACGCCCCAGACCAGGCCCAGGGCATCCAGCTCGCCGCGTAGCTGCTGCAACGCCCGAAGCGCCGGCAATGAGCGCGAGCCGGACATCCGGCACAGCGCCTCGGGATGTACCCCACGCTGCACCGACTCCAACGCCAGCACAGCCGGGTAGCGCTGCTCGCGGGTGCGACCGCGCAGGCCGACAGCAATCTGCCCCGGCGCCGTCAGCGCCCGCCGCACCACCACCGGCTGCCCGGCCTCCAGCACGGCAAAGGCCCAATCCGGCGCATCGGCGGCCAACTGCGCCGGGGTCATGCCCCACAGCAAGTCGTGGGGCAGCCAGGGGCCGAGGCCGTTCACCATTGTTCCCGCAGCAATTGGCGAACCCGGCTCGACGCCGCCCGGTTCGACGCCCCCAGACGGCAGCTCAGGTCGACGCCTTTGGCCCGCACATCGGCAATCGCCGCCAACAGGCATTCCTCGACGACCGCCAGATCCTCCACTGCCGGCTGTTCAATCTGCCGCACCGATACGCTTTCCCAGAGCAGCCCGAGACTGGCGTAGCTGTCGATGTCATAGGCCATGGGCGGCACGCTGGCGGCCAGGGCTTCCAGTTCCTCGACACTGCGCAGGGTGACCCGCGCCGCCGACGCCTTGCCCATGGCATGCACCATCACCCCGGGATCGCGCAGGGCGATCAAGCGGTTGGCCTGATAACCGTGGGCCAGAAAGGCTCCGGACATGGCCTTGCCCACCAACAAGGCAATCACCGGGTGCCCGGCCAGCCGCGCCCGGGCGTAGCTGTCGGCCGCCGCCGCCAGGGCCTGATGGATGCCCAGGGCTTCTTCGCGACGGCCATAGGCCTGGCTCGGTACATCGACAATGGCGAGCAGCGCCCGCTTGTGAGGCTGGTCGCAGTCGGCATCGATCAACTCATCCACGGCCTTGGCCAGGCCCCAGCCTTCCAGCAGGCCAACCTCGCCCTGACGGGCACGGGGAAAGCGATTTTCCGGGTCGGCCACCACGGCGATAAAACGCACCGCCTGCCCCGCCAATTCACCATCGGCCACCCGCAGCGACGGCGGCAGGCCGGCCACCAGCGCGGCGCCGCCACTCAAGGCGTTGAACCAGTTCAAACCCCGCAAAGAACAAGCACTCATGAGCGGTCTCCTTGATACAGATCGCGAACCGTCGCTGCATCGATTTGCGGCGTGGTGTCTAAACGGGCCAGGCGTTGCAGGTACAGATCGGCCTCGCGGCTGCGTTGCCGCTCGGGCAAGCCCAGGGCCAGCAACTCGCGGACCTGGGCCTGGATCTGCGCCACATCGTCGGCCACATAACGGTCCACCAAACCGCTGGCGAAACGCTGCTCGCCGCCGGTCAGGCTCCAGATGAACGGCCGGTCCCGGGAGTCGTATTCCTCAAGCCCGGCTTCCTGCTCGATCACCTGCGGGCCGTTGAGCCCCAGGCGCGCTTCCTGGGTGACCACGAGATAACTGCACAGCCCGGCGGCAATCGACATGCCGCCAAAACAGCCGACACTGCCGGCCACCACGCCGACCACCGGCTGGTACTGGCGCAGGTCGACAATCGCCGCATGGATGTCGGCAATCGCCGCCAGTCCGAGGTTGGCTTCCTGCAGGCGCACGCCACCGGTTTCCAGCAGCAGCACGGCACAGGTCGGGATGCCGTTGCGGTTGTCCTCGGCAGCCAGTTCCAGGGCTCCGGCGATCTTCGCCCCGCCCACTTCACCCAGGCTGCCGCCCTGGAACGCGCCTTCGATGGCGGCAATCACCACCGGCAAACCGGCGATGCTGCCCTTGGCGATCACCACGCCGTCGTCGGCCTGGGGCACCACGCCCTGACGCGCCAGCCAGGGCGACATGACCCGCTGGAAAGGGTCCAGCAGCTCGCGAAAACTGCCGGCATCCAGCAAGGCCCGGGCCCGCTGCCGGGCGCCCAGCTCGACGAAGCTGTGCTTGTTCAATAAACGTGCGCTGTCAGTCATGGCCGATCTCCTCGAAGCCCTGTTCCAGGCGCAGGCGCACCACCCCCGGGGTGGCGCCGAAATCATGGATGTCGATCAGCAGCGCCGGCGGCAACTGGCCGTCGAACATGCGCTCGAACAGGTGCTGCCAGCGGGCGGCGCTGCCGTTTACCGAAGTCTGCACCTGGATGGTCAATGTGCCGGGCTGACCCGGCTCCAGCAGCACTTCCAGGTCGCCGGAGCCAACACAGCCCACCAGGGCGCGGCCACGGCCGGGCTGGCCGGCGGGGAATTGAAAAGACAAGGTTTCCATTACAGCGCTCCCTGGATAAAGGCGTCGGCGGATTCGATCCGGTCCAACAGCAGGCTGGCCGCCAGCAAATCAGCGGCGCCGCCGGGCGAGGCATTCAAGGTCAACAGTTGCAGGTCCAGCTCATGCAAGCGACGACGACCGGCGAGGCTGGCGCTGCCACCGGCATCGAGCACCGCCTGGGCGCCCTGCTGCATGGCCTGCAAGCCTTGCTCACCGGCGCGGTACAGCACGCAGGTGTCCGCCAGACGGCTCATGATCGCCAGCAAGGCATCAAGCCGGGCGTTCTGTTCGCCATGGCCCTGGGCGCGGCTGCGCTTGAGCTGTGGCAGCCCCCGTTGCAGCACCGCGGGGAAGCCTTGCTGGGCTTCTTCCCGAGCACCGCGCACGCCGTAGCGCAGCGCCACCTGGGCGCCATGACTCAAGGGCCGTGGCGCGTAACGATCCTCCAACAGGGCCAGACGCGCAGCCCGCAGCGCAACGCTGCCGGCACCTGTGGATCGAGGCTCCAGCGCAGCGGCGGCCACCAGCAGGCCCAGGGCCCAGATCGCCCCACGATGGGTATTCACCCCCGCCGTGGTGGCGAGCATGGCCTGTTCGCCTTCGCGGCCGATGCGGCCCAGGGCTTCGCGCAGGGGCAGGCCGACTTCACCGAACGCCAGCGCCGCTTCGGCCATTTCCTTGAAGGCCGGCCACAGGGCCAGGGCCGAAGCGTGCATCAAGCCCAGGTGCAGATCGGTATGGGCGCCATTGCCACGGCGGTCCACCAGGGCCGGCTTGGGCGACAGGTCGGCCTCGTCGATCAACGCGTCCACCGCCAGGTCCGCCAGGCGTTCGGCCAGACTCAGGCTGTTTGATTGCAGGTTGAGTGCGTGCATTACCAGCTCCTGAACTTGGCGGGCGGGTTGTACAAGCCACCGGACCACTGCACCAGATCGGCGACGCTTTTCGCCGCCAGCAGCTCGCGGCTGGCGTCGGTCCGGCGAATGCCCAGGTCTTCGGGCAAGGCGATCAACCCTTCACGACGCATGCGCGCGGTGTCCTTGGGGTTGTGGCGCAAGCCGATGGCGGTCACCCCAGCCACCGCGGCGATCATCGCCTGGCGTTCTTCCAGGGAGCGGGCCTTGTACAGGTAGGCGATGCCTTCCTCGGTGAGCAGGTGAGTGACGTCGTCGCCGTAGATCATGATCGGCGCCAGGGGCATGCCGCTCTTGCGCGCCACTTCCACGGCATCCAGGGTCTCGACAAAGGTCGGTTTGCCGCCTTCCTGGAAGGTTTCCACCATCTGCACCACCAGCTTCTTGCCGCGCTCCAACATGGCCTGGGGTGCATCGCTTTGATCCTGGCGCATATCGAGCCAGGCCGGAGTGCCGTGGCGCCGCCCGCGCGGGTCGTGGCCCATGTTCGGTGCCCCGCCGAAACCGGCCAGACGGCCGCGGGTCACGGTGGAAGAGTGGCCGTCGCCGTCCACCTGCAAGGTGGCGCCGATAAACAGGTCCACCGCGTATTGCCCGGCCAGCTGGCAGAACATCCGGTTGGACCGCAGCGAGCCGTCGCGGCCGGTGAAGAACACGTCCGGGCGTGCAGCGATGTAGTTCTCCATGCCCAGTTCGGTGCCGAAGCAATGCACGCTTTCCACCCAGCCGCTTTCGATGGCCGGGATCAGGGTTGGGTGGGGATTGAGGGTCCAGTTGCGGCAGATCTTGCCCTTGAGCCCCAGGGACTCGCCGTAGGTCGGCAGGATCAGCTCGATGGCCGCGGTGTTGAAACCGATGCCGTGGTTCAGCGACTGGACATTGTGTTTTTCGTAGATGCCGCGGATCGCCATCATCGCCATCAGCACATGCACCGGCTTGATATGCCGTGGGTCGCGGGTGAACAGCGGCTCGATATAGAAAGGCTTGTCGGCCACCACCACGAAGTCGACCCAGGATGCGGGGATGTCGACCCGGGGCAGCTCGCTGACATCGTCCACCAACTGGTTGACCTGGACGATGACAATGCCGTCGCTGAAGGCCGCCGGCTCGATCAGTGCCGGGGTGTCCTCGGTGCTGGGGCCGGTGTAGATGTTGCCGGCACGGTCGGCCATGAACCCGGCGGACAGCACCACATTGGGGATCAGGTCCACCACCAGCCGTGCATAGAGTTCGATGTAGGTATGAATGGCGCCGATTTCCAGCAGCCCGTCTTCCAGCAACTGGCTGATGCGCAGGCTCTGGGTGCCGGCGAAGGAGAAGTCCAGCTTGCGGGCGATGCCGCGCTCGAACAGGTCCAGGTGCTCGGAACGGCCGACACTGGGCATGATCATGTGCAAGTCATGCAACTTGGCCGGGTCGGCCTTGGCCAGGGACCGCGACAGGAAGTCCGCCTGCTTCTGGTTATTGCCCTCCAGCACCACCCGGTCGCCGGGCAGGATCAGGGCTTCCAGGGCGGCGACGATCTTGTCGCTCGGCAACACCACGCCATCGGCGATGGCCCGCACCTGTTCGAGGCGCCGCTGCTTTTCGCTGCGCCGCCGCGACCAGCGCGCGTCGGGGGAAATTATTGTTGTCATGCTCACTCCACGGGTTCGCTGTCGTGGCAGTCACCATAGGAGTGAAACCTGGGGTCATCAATCAAGCCCGGCGTTGGATAGTTACGCTGAGCGTAACGATTGCCAAGCCAATGGCGCCGTTTCTCGCTCTCGGTACACAATGCCCACCGGACCGGCCAGCCAATGGCCTGAGCAGACAATAATGAGAGTCAGCATGGACACACCGATTCGCTCGAACCAGGCGTTGCTGGAACAGATCAAGCACGGCCTGAAGCCCGACTACCTGATGTTCTGGGGGCACCAGCCGACCCGGGACGGGCGCCCTTCCCCGAGTTGCTTCAGCCAGTGGTTTGCCGCCGGTTTCGAGATCGAGGGCATCCACTATCCCAGCGCCGAGCACTTCATGATGGCCGGCAAGGCCCTGCTGTTCGACGACCGGGAAACCCACGGGCGCATCCTCAAGGCCGTGACGCCCGCCGATGTGAAGCAACTGGGCCGTGAGGTTCGTGGTTTCGATGACACGCAATGGCAAGCGGCGCGCTTCGACATCGTGGTCCAGGGCAACCTGGCCAAGTTCAGCCAGCACTCGGCCCTGGGCGAGTACTTGCTGTCCACCCGGGACCAGGTGCTGGTGGAAGCCAGCCCGGTGGACCGGATCTGGGGCATTGGCCTGGCCGCCGAGGACGCCAAGGCCAGCCGGCCGGAGCAATGGCGCGGCCTGAACCTGCTGGGCTATGCGCTGATGGAAGTGCGGGACAGGTTGCGTACTGCCTGAGGCGCTGCTTTCGCTGGCAAGCCCGCGCCTACAGGCGGTTTGGTGCAGGAGCCGGCTGGCCGGCGAAGCGGCCCTAAAGCCCCCCCACCAGCAACTCTTCCAGCGCCAGCAGATCCGGCACCTTGGCCACCAGCTCGGCCACCTGCACCGCGGCTTTTTCCAGGGGCGCCAGGGGCACGTCGACATAGCTCAGTTGGCTGTCGAGCTTGCAGGAACGGGGAATGCCCTGCACCAGCAAGGCGATGAACTTCAGTTCCGGGCGCCCGCCCAGGGCATTGAGCACCACGATGCGAGCCCGCTCGCCGATCACCGTCTTGTTGCCACAGGCCGATTCGAAACTGATCAACGGAATCCGCCGCTCGCGCCAGAGCACCTGGCCCAGGTACCAGGGTGGCGAGTCCAGGTCGAAGGCGCCCTGCTGGTAGTCGATCAACTCGGCCACTGCCACGTTCGGCAAGATCAGGGTGCGGTCGGCCAGGGGCAACAACAGCCCGGTGAGGGTGCTGGAGCGGTGATCAAGCATGGTTCTTGCTCCACAGGGCGATGCTTTCCAGCAACACCGACTCTTGATAAGGCTTGCCGAGGTAGTCGTTGACGCCAATGGCCATGGCCCGATCGCGGTGTTTCTGGCCGGTACGGGAGGTGATCATGATGATCGGCAAGTGCTGCAGACGGGGATCGTTGCGCACCTGGATCGCCACTTCGAAGCCGTCCATGCGCGGCATCTCGATATCCAGCAGCATCAGGTCCGGGGTGTGCTCGGCCAGCACGGCCATGGCATCGACTCCGTCCTTGGCGGTGAGCACGTTCATGCCGTGGCGCTCCAGCAAGCGGCTGGTGACCTTGCGCACAGTGACCGAGTCATCCACCACCAGCACCAGCATCGGCCGTGGCGGCTCCACCTCGCTGGCCGCTTCCTCCCCGGCCGGACGCGGCAGGGGCGCTTGCAACTGCTGTGCGCGGATATGCGCCAGCAGGTCGAGAATCAGCACCACCCGGCCATCGCCGAGAATGGTCGCACCGGACAGGCCCTGCACCGCCGCGAACTGCGGGCCCAGGCTCTTGACCACGATCTCCCGGGTGCCGGCCGTGGTGTCCACCTGCACCGCGATACGCTGCTCGTTGCAGTGCACCAGCAGCACCGGCAACGGCAGTACCTGGCCCAGGAGCTTGGGCCGCGGCACGGTGTGCAGCAGCTCCCCCAGGTAGCACAGGTCATAGCGCTGGCCGGCGTATTCATAGCGCGGCGGGTCGAGTTGGTAATAGGCGTCCAGTTCACCCGGCAGCACCCGGACGATGCCTTCCACGGTGTTCAGCGGGATGGCGTACTGCTCGTCGGCGCACTGCACCATCAATGCCCGGTTGACCGAGACGGTGAATGGCAAGCGAATACGGAAATGCACCCCCTGGCCGGCAATGGAGTCGATGCTCATGCTGCCGCCCAGTTGGCGCACTTCTTCATGGACCACGTCCATGCCCACGCCACGCCCGGAGATCTGGGTGATCTTCTCGGCGGTGGAAAAGCCCGGCTGCATGATGAACTGCAGCACCTCGCGGTCGCTGATGGGCGCCTGCGGGTCCAGCAGGCCGCGCTTGATGGCCTTGTTGCGCACCGCCTCCAGAGGCACTCCGGCACCGTCGTCGCGCATGTCGAAGATGATGTCGCCGCCCTCGCGGGACAGGTCGAGGGTGATCCGCCCCTGTCGCGGCTTGCCGGCGGCCAGCCGCGCCTCGACGGATTCCAGGCCGTGGTCCACGGCGTTGCGCAGCATGTGCTCCAGGGGCGCCACCATGCGTTCGAGCACGTTGCGGTCCATTTCCCCCTCGGCGTTGCCCACCACGAATTCCACGTCCTTGCCCAGCTCTTCGGCCACTTGGCGCACGATGCGCTTGAGCCTTGGCACCATGCGCTCGAAAGGCACCATGCGGGTGCGCATCAGGCCTTCTTGCAACTCGGTGTTGATGCGCCCCTGCTGCTGCAACAGGTTCTCGGCGTCATGGTTGCGTCGGTCGAGGGTTTCCTTGAGGTCCAGCAAGTCCGAGGCCGATTCGAACAGGGCCCGGGACAGCTGCTGCAACTGCGAGTGTCGATCCATTTCCAGGGGGTCGAACTCTTCGTAGCCCAGGCGCTCGGCCTCCACCTGCTGGCGGCTGAGAATCCGTCCCTGGGTCTCGGTGTCCAGGCGGCGCAGCTGGTCACGCATCCGCTCGATGGTGGTTTCCATCTCGCCAAGGGCCACCCGGGCATCGTTGACCTGTTGTTCGATGCGGCCACGAAAGATCGATGTCTCCCCGGCCAGGTTCACCAGGTCGTCCAGCAACTCCGCCGATACCTTGACCATGTCCCCGGCTGCCGCCGCTTCTGGAGCGGGTGCGACAGGCTCGGGCTTGCTCGCCGGTAGCGGGGTTGGCACCCCAGACGTGGACGGCACACGGGGATGGCTCAGGTCGTGGATGGCGTCGATGAGTTTCTGCGCCGCCTCGATGGGCTGGCCAGCCCGGGCTGCGTCGAGCATCTGCGCCAGGCGGTCGTGACTTTTCTGCAACAGGGTGAACAGCGCCGGGCTGGGTTGCAGCAGGCCGGCGGACAGGCCTTCGAAGAGAAACTCCAGCTCGTGGGCCAGATCGCCGATGGGGGCAATCTCCACCATCCGCGCACCGCCCTTGAGGGTGTGCAGGTCCCGCAGCAGGGTTTCCACTTCCTGGCGAGCCTGGGGGTCGGCCTGCCAGCGCCCCAGGGCCGCGGCGGAGCTGTCGATGATGTCGAAGCCCTCTTCAAGGAAGATCTCCAGCAGCTCCGGGTCCTGGGCGGCACTGTCTTCCTGCGCCGCGCTCGGCACCGGTTCCGCAGGGCTTGCGGCCTGCTGCCGGTAGGCCCGCACGGCATCGACCTGGGCCCGGGACTCGTCCAGCGGCCGTTGCCCCTGCAATTGCTCCAGCAGCAGCGCCAGCTGCTCATGGCTGCTGCGCAATAGCAGGCCCAGGTGCTGACTGTGGCTGTAGCGCCGGTCCACCAGCCCCTCGTACAGCGACTCCAGCTCATGGGCCAGTTCCGCCACCGGGGCCACTTCGGCCATGCGCGCACCGCCCTTGAGGGTATGCATGTCCCGCTGCAGGGACGACAGCGGTGCAGCATTTTCAGGATCGGCCAGCCAGCGCTGTAAGGCCTGGTCGGCGCTTTCGAGGATATCCACCGCTTCTTCGAGGAAGATCTCGACGATCTCGTCATCGGCTTGCAGAGGATCTGCAACCTGCTCCAGGCCAGCGGTGGCCGCCCCCAGTTCACTGATACTCAGGACGCGACTGCCATCGCTTCTGATCAAGCCGGTGGCGGACGGGTCGAGGCCCTGGTGCAACAGTTTGCGCAGGGCCTCGACCCGCTCCGGCCGCGGGCTGACTTCCTGGCCCGCCGCCAGCTCGTCGAGCATGTTGATCAGGGCTTCATGGGCGCTTTCGGCTTCATTGAAGAAGCCCTCGCTGACCGCCAGGCTGCTTTCCTCCACGGCGCCATAGAGATCGAGCAGGGCCTCGCACAGCTCATCCACCGGATGCAGGTCGGCCAGGTGAGCGCCTTCGCCAAGGGTGGTCAACTCGTCCAGCAAGGCGCTGAGCTCCTGGCGCTCGCCGGGATGCTGCTGCCAACGCCGCAACAGGCTTTCGGCATCCAGCAGGATGTCCATGCCCTGGGCCAGGAAGTTATTGATCAGTTGCGGATCACGCTTGGCCCGAGGGGCACTGTCCGGAGCGTTGAGCAAGGCTTCCAGCCGCTCCCCCAGCAGCACCAGGACGCGGCCGACCAATGAGCGGGCACCATCGATGGGCGCCAGCGGATCACTGTCCAGCTGCCGCAAGCCACGGCGCAGCAGGCCTTCGGCCTCCAGCAGAAGTTCCACTTCGTCCAGGTCCAGGGGAATCAGGTGCGCTCGGTACTCCCGGGCCAATTGGTCGAAGGGCCCGGCCAGCTCGGCGATGGGCAGCACTCCGGCCATGGAGGCGCTGCCCTTGAGGGTGTGCAGGGCACGTTGCAGTGCGTCGCTGGCCTGCAACGGCACGTGCTCGGCGGCCTGATCGAGAAAACGCTGGATGCTGTCCAGGTGGGTCTGGGCTTCGGCACGGAAGATTTCCAGCAACTGCGGGTCGAGGGCGTGGTCGTCCGGCGCCACGCTGGCGGGCTCCTCGGCGCCCTTGGCCAGGGCATGGGCACGCGCCGCCAGGCGATCGACATCATCGCGCTGACGCTGACCCTGGACGGCGAACTCGGCGATCAGCTCAGGCAACAGCTCCAGCGTGTCCTCCACCAGCTGCAGGACCTCGGGGCCGGGGGCCACGCTGTGTTCCAGCACCCGATTGAGGAGGTTCTCCACCGCCCAGGCCAACTCCCCCAGCACCAGCGCGCGCACCATGCGACCGCTGCCCTTGAGGGTATGAAAGGCCCGGCGCAGCTCACTCAGGGCGGACGTGCCCTGGGGGTCGGCCGCCCAGCGCGGCAGGTACTCGCGAAGCATTTCCAGCACTTCCTCGGTTTCTTCGAGGAACACTTCCCGCAGTTCGTCGTCCACGGGCTCCTCGTCCCGAGGGGGCGGCAGCAGGCTGCCCGGGGTGATCAGGGCCGGCGGGTTGAGGGCCGATACCGGCACCGCCAGCGCATCCGCCAGGGACTGTGCCACCTGGGGATCATCCAGCGCCTGCAGGTCCTGCGCCACTTGGGCCTGGTTGGGACTCAGGGGCTGATCCAGCAACGGCACCTGTTCCACCGGTACATAACCGAGGGCGGCCAGGCCTTGCTCGGCAACGTCGAGGATTTTTTCGCCCGGGGCTTCATGGTCCTCGCTCAAGCGCTCCAGGTAGTACTCCAGGCTGGTGATCACGTCAGCCAGATGGTCCAGTTGCTGCCAGGCCGGCCTGGGTTGCGCCAGCAGCAGATGCTCGGTGATGAACTGGTTGCAAGCCTCCATCAGGCTGGCGGCACGGGGCAGCGGAATCATCGCCAGGGCACCGCGCACCTGGGTCAGCAGCTCTGGCAGCGAAACCAGTAGCTCGCGCTCCCAGTCACCTTCGATGCACTCGATGATCAGGTCCTTGGCCTGCTGCAGGCAGAGCCGTGCCTCCCTGATCACCAGTTGGTGGATCTGGGTCAGGTCGGTGGTGGGCAGGCGGCTTTCTTCGCGACTCTCCGGCTCCACAGTGCCGACCATGCCGGCCAGGGTCGCCTCGACATACAACAGGGCACCGGCCACATCCATCAACACCGCGTCGTCCGGCGCCCGCTGGCCCTGAGCCAGACTCTGCACCACCGCCAACTGGTCGATGATCACCTTGCGCGGCTGGCCGAACCCCAGCACCGCCAGGGTGTCGGCGATCTGCCGCAGCGGCGACAGCAGGCTGTCCAGGTCGCCGGCGTGCTGGCGATCGCTGCGCACGAACAGGTCGAGGCGCTCCTTGACCCGCACCAGGCCGTCGCACACGGCCGCCAGCACCGAACGCATGGCATCGCGATCGGGGCCGGCCATGCGGGCCCGCTCCTCGTCGACCACCGCGCTGTCGGGCAAGGCATCGTCCAGTCCGTAACGTTCTTTCATGGTCAGCATCAATGGAGTGGGGTGGCGCGCCTTGGCGATGTAGAACAACAGGCTCTTGAGCAACTCGGCGGGCGCCGCCTGGTTGATGCCGGGCATGCCTTGCTCCAGGAGCCGCTTGAGTTCCTTGTCGGCGTCCTTGAGCAGGCTGCGCACCGCCGGGCTGTTGGCGATCTCGTTCTGGCGCATGCCTTCCACCAGGGCCGAGGCGATATGCCACAAAGGCGCCAGCGGCGCATCCTGGCACAGGGCCTCCAGGCGCTCGAAGACCTTGGCCATGTGGCCCAGGCAAATGTCGGCGTCCTGCTCACGCAGCAGGTCCACCAGCGCGGTCTGCAGCATGTGTCGCAGCTTGCGCAACTGGGTCGGGAATTCCAGGGGCTCCAGGGCCGCCAGGGCCTTGTCGGAAAGAGGCGGCAGGCTGGGCAATTGCGGGCTGAACAGGCTGGTTTCCGAAAGCAGGCTTTCACCCCGAGCGCTGCGCAGGTCGTTGAGCAGTGGCAACACCACCAACGGCAGGTCGCGCCGGGCGCTCTGCACCCGGTCCAGGTACTGGGGCAACTGGCTGATGGCCTGGCGCAGCAGGCGCAGGGCTTCGTCACGCTGGGCCACCCGCTGTTGCTGCAGGGCCAGGGCGAGTTTCTCCATCTCCTCGGCCAACAGCGCGGCGCCGTAGAACTCCACCATCTGCAGGCTGCCATGGACCTGATGAATCCCCTCCAGGCACTGGTCGAGGGCGTCCAGGGCCTGGGGATCGTCCGCCAGGTGCTCCAGTGCCTGATAGGCCTGCTTCAAGGTCTCGGCAATTTCGCCCTTGACCCATTCCAGGGCCACATAGTCATGCCGGTCAACCATAACCACTCCAGTCAAAACCTTCTGTGCTCGCCAGATCGCAAACGGGTTCCCAGCGTCAGCGGTTGTCATTCGGGGCCGGTCCCCGGGTCGCCGGCAGGGTAAAGCCGGATACAGAGCGGCGCAGTTGGCTGGCCATCTTCGCCAGGTTGCCGATGCTCTCGGCGGTCGCAGTGGAGCCGGACGAGGTTTGCGAGGTGATCTGCTGGATCACGTTCATGGTCAGGGAAATCTGACCGGCCGAGGAGGTCTGTTGCTGGGCCGCATTGGAGATGCTCTGGATCAGCGCCGCCAGGGTCCTGGATACGCCCTCGATTTCTTCCAGGGCCACCCCGGCGTCCTGGGCCAGGCGCGCACCGCGCACCACTTCGGTGGTGGTCTGCTCCATGGAGATCACCGCTTCGTTGGTATCGGTCTGGATCGCCCGCACCAGGGTCTCGATCTGTCGCGTGGCCGCCGAGGAGCGCTCCGCCAGCCGCTGCACTTCATCGGCCACCACGGCAAAACCGCGCCCGGCATCCCCGGCCATGGAGGCCTGGATCGCCGCGTTCAAGGCCAGGATGTTGGTCTGGTCGGCAATGTCGTCGATCAGGCTGACGATATCGCCGATTTCCTGGGAAGACTCACCCAGGCGCTTGATGCGCTTGGCGGTGTCCTGGATCTGTTCACGAATGTTGTCCATGCCGTGGATGGTGTTGTGCACCACTTCGTTGCCCTTGTTGGCGATCTCCACCGAGCGCTCGGCCACCGCCGAGGACTCCGCCGCGGTGGCCGAGACCTGATCGATGGACTGGGCGATGTCGTTGATCGCCGTGGAGGCTTCGCAAATCTGCTGCGCCTGATGCTCCGAGGCTTCCGCCAGTTGCATGGCGGTGGCCTGGGTTTCCTGCACCGCGCCGGCCACCTGACCCGCCGTGAGGTTGATGGTGGCCACCAGGTCGCGCAGTTGGTCGACGGAATAGTTGATGGAATCGGCAATGGTGCCGGTGAAGTCTTCGGTCACCGAAGCGGTCACCGTCAGGTCGCCGTCCGCCAGGTCCTCGATCTCATCCAGCAGACGCATGATCGCGTTCTGGTTGCGCTCGTTCTTCTCGGCGGTTTCCAGCAACTGGCGGTTGGTTTCGCGGACCATCACCAGGCCGATGAGGATGATCGACGCCAGTGCCAGCAGGCCCAGGACGTAACCGCCGATGGTGTCCAGCTTGCGACTGCCGGCCAGGTTCTCGAAGCCGGTGGCCAGCAGCGAGGCTTCGTCCAGCAGGGTCTGGGACAGGCTGAAGATGTTGCTCGCCGATTCGCGGACCTGGAACAGCTCGGGCGAGGTTTCGAGGATCTCGTCCACGGAACCGGAAACGAACTCGAACAGTTCGGAAATCTCCGTCAGGCGGGACCGGGCGTCGAGGTCTTCGACCTGGCTGATCTTCAGCCCCGGGTTGCCTTGCAGCATGCCGTTGAGCACCTGGCCGAATCGTGCGGCATCGCGGCCGAATGCATCGGCGGCCTGCACGGCGTTTTCGTCGCCGGCCAGCACCGTATTCACCGCACCGAGAATCCGTTCGGCCAACAGCGACTGGCGCTGGGCCATGGCCACCTGGGCTGCCGGAGCGCCGCGCTGGAGCAGGATCTCCACCACCTTTTCGTATTCCACCTGCAACTGCGGCACGGTTTCCGCCAGGGTCGCGGCCACCTGGTGCAGGGACAACACTGTCTGTTCGCTGGCCAGGATCGCGTCGGTGTTCTTCAGCAGTTTTTCCCAGTCCAGCTGCACGGCGCGCATTTCCTGGCGCAGGGCCACCGGGGCCCCGGGCAGGCCGGTGGCCGGGTCGCCCTTCTTCAGATAGCCCCAACGCTGGGCAAAGTCATTGCGTGCATCCCCCAGCAGCTTGAACGCCGCGGCCTTGCCCGCCGCCGCTTCGGTGGCGTTCTTGGCGATGCGCTGGGACAGCACCCGCAGCTCGCCAGCATGGCCGATGTACTGCTTGTCGTAGGTGGCCTGGGTATTGAGGTAAGCGAAGTTGGCGAACAGCAGCATGATGAACACGATCAGTGCGATGAACAGCACGATGATCTGCGAGCGACTGCGGGAGCCCTCCAGGGGCTTGCCGGTTTTGGCTTTGGTCATCGATCAGGCCTGTGGCGAGCGGGCGGTCCCGCGTTCGGGTCCCCGGGACGCACGCATCGCCAGGGCAGCATGGATTGATCCAGGAAGGCACGGGCCTGCCATGGCACTGCAAACGGGCTGCACAGCCGTCGGGGCGTCATTCATGCCGCCACCTCCAGGAACCCGGGAGAACGGGCCAGGGCGAAGGGGCTGAACACCTGCCAGACCTGATCACGACGGAACTGCCCTTGCAGGTAGGGATTGATCGCGGCGTCGCAGAATCCGCCAAGGCCGGGCTCCAGGCTGTCCTGGGCAAAGTGCTGCAGGCCGGCCACCTCATCCACCAGCAGGCCGGCGAACAGCTCTTTGTACTCCACCACCAGCACTCGCCGCTGCTTGCGCAGGGGCGACAGTTCATGACCAAAAAAACCGCACAGGTCCATGATCGGCAGCAGGCGCCCACGCAGGTTGGCCACGCCCTTGACCCAGGGTTTGACCCCGGGCAGCAGGGTGTAGCGCGGCTCGTGCAGGACTTCGCTGATCTCGCCCATGGCCGCGACGTACCAGTGCTCTCCCAGGCGGAAACCGATACCGCTCCAGCTGTGCTGGCGGGTTTCCTGGGACGGCAAGTCGGCAGCCAGCAGGCGGCAGCGCTGGTCGATCTCCAGCAGCAGCTCGAAGGCGGTCTGGGATTCGCTCATGGCCGGGCGATCAGCCGGCCAGGACGTTGTTCAGGGTCTTGATCAGGGTCTCTTCGTCCACCGGCTTGGTCAGGTAGTCCTTGGCGCCCTGGCGGGTGCCCCAGACCTTGTCGGTTTCCTGATCCTTGGTGGTGATGATGATCACCGGGATGTGGCTGGTCTCGGCGTCCTTGGTCAACTGCCGAGTGGCCTGGAAGCCGTTGAGGCCGGGCATGACGATGTCCATCAGCACCGCATCGGGTTTTTCTTCCCGGGCCAGGGCCACGCCGTCGGCACCGTTCTCGGCCTTGAGCACTTCATGGCCGTGCTTTTCCAGCATGCCGGTGAGTTTGTACATTTCAGTCGGCGAGTCATCGACGATCAGAATACGAGCCATGGTCTTCCCCATACGGTATAGGCGCGCGGCCCGCGGGCCGGACACCATTGTGCGTGTCTACTGTGGCGCAAGCGCGACAAAGTCCGGAACGTGGGCCTTGATTGCGCTCAGCAGTTCTTCCTTGCTGAAGGGTTTGGTCAAAAACTGGTCGGAGCCGACGATACGCCCCTTGGCCTTGTCGAACAGGCCGTCCTTGGAGGACAGCATGATCACGGGAATGGACTTGAACGCGCTGTGGTTCTTCACCAGCGCACAGGTCTGATAACCGTCGAGCCGCGGCATCATGATGTCGACGAAAATGATTCCGGGGTGGTGGTCGACGATCTTCGACAGCGCTTCGAAGCCGTCCACTGCGGTAATGACTTCACAGCCGACGTTCTTCAGCAGCATTTCGGCCGTGCGGCGAATCGTCTTCGAATCGTCGATCACCATCACCTTCAAGGCGTTGGAATGCTGTTCCATATCTGCTCTGCCATCGCCCCAGCGAATGATTTGATCCGGTACCGCTGGCCAACGCCCCAAACCCTTGAACTTCAAGGCCTCGGCCCGGCATGCGAGCCTTTTTAGCACACTCTCCCCCCTGCAATCTATGGACCACGCCAGGCAGTGGTTTTTCCTTGACCCAGGCCCTTGTCAGCGCCACTCTGACGCCACTTTTTTTGCCTTGCATCCACTCATTTTCTTAAAGGAATCCACCCATGAGCGTTCGCGTCGGGATTGTCATGGACCCTATCGCCAGCATCTCCTACAAGAAGGACAGCTCGCTGGCCATGCTGCTGGCCGCCCAGGAGCGCGGCTGGACCCTCTTCTATATGGAGCAGCGCGACCTGTACCAGGGCGCCGGCGTGGCCCGGGCGCGCATGCGGCCGCTGCAGGTGTTCGCCAACCCGGAGAAATGGTTCGAGCTGGACGCCGAGATCGACTGCCCGCTGAGCGATCTGGACGTGATCCTGATGCGCAAGGACCCGCCCTTCGACATGGAGTTCGTCTACTCCACCTACCTGCTGGAACAGGCCGAAAGCGCCGGCGTGCTGGTGGTGAACAAGCCCCAAAGCCTGCGCGACTGCAATGAAAAGCTGTTTGCCACCCTGTTCCCACAGTGCACCCCGCCCACCGTGGTCAGCCGTCGCGCCGATGTATTGCGCGAGTTCGCCGCCCAGCATGGCGATGTGATTCTCAAGCCCCTGGACGGCATGGGCGGCACCTCGATCTTCCGTCACCGCGCCGGCGACCCGAACCTGTCGGTGATCCTGGAAACCCTGACCGTGCTCGGCAGCCAGCAGATCATGGCCCAGGCCTACCTGCCGGCCATCAAGGACGGCGACAAGCGCATCCTGATGATCGATGGCGAGCCGGTGGATTACTGCCTGGCGCGCATCCCCGCCGCCGGTGAAACCCGTGGCAACCTGGCCGCCGGCGGTCGTGGCGAGGCCCGTCCACTGAGCGACAAGGATCGCTGGATTGCCGCTCAGGTCGGCCCGACCCTGCGGGCCAAGGGCCTGCTGTTCGTCGGCCTCGACGTGATCGGCGAGCACCTGACGGAAATCAACGTCACCAGCCCCACCTGCATCCGTGAAATCGACAATGCCTTCGGCACCCAGATCGGCGCACGGCTGATGGATGCCATCGAACGCAAACTGCAAGCCGCCAGCAACAAGCCGCAAGCTTGATCTGCATCAAGCTGCAGCTTGTCGCTTGAAGCTTGGCACTCAAGGCTTGAAACCAACATTGCGTTATCATGCGCCGCCTGTGAAACCGTGATGTTGGTTGTGTGATGCCTCCTGTGATGTCGAACCGTCGATGAACCTCCCGTCCGATCTGCCCCCCGAGCTGGCCCATAGCGGCGTGCGCGCGGCCGATCGCCTGGGATTTACCCTGTTCCTGGCGGCGCTCCTGCACCTGGCACTGATCCTCGGCCTGGGCTTTTCCTTTGCCGAACCCAAGGCGATCAGCAAGACCCTGGAAATCACCCTGGCCACCTTCAAGAGCGAGACCAAGCCGAAGAAGGCCGACTTCCTCGCCCAGGAAAACCAGGAAGGCAGCGGCACCCTTGACAAGAAAGCCATTCCGAAAACCACCGAAGTCGCCCCCTTTCAGGACAACTCGGTGAAAAAGGTCGTGCCGCCACCGTCAGTCAAACCTGAAGTCAAGGAAGTCGCGCCCAAAGCGGCCGTGGCCACCACCGCGCCGAAGCCGAAAAAGACCGTGACCCAGCGTGAAGAGGTCAAGAAAGACCCGACGCCAAAGGCCGATACCCCGCGTTTCGACAGCGCCCAACTGTCCAGCGAGATTTCCAGCCTGGAAGCCGAACTGGCCAACGAACAGCAGCTGTACGCCAAGCGCCCACGCATCCACCGCCTGAGCGCCGCCTCCACCATGCGCGACAAGGGCGCCTGGTATAAGGACGAGTGGCGCAAGAAGGTCGAGCGCATCGGCAACCTCAACTACCCCGAGGAAGCCCGGCGCAAGCAGATCTACGGCAACTTGCGGCTGATGGTCTCGATCAACCGCGACGGTTCCCTGTACGAAGTGCTGGTGCTGGAGTCCTCCGGCCAGCCGCTGCTGGACCAGGCCGCCCAACGCATCGTGCGCCTGGCGGCGCCGTTCGCCCCCTTTACCGGCGACCTGTCGGACATCGACCGCCTGGAAATCATCCGCACCTGGCGCTTCGCCCGGGGCGACAAACTGTCCAGCAACTGATCTTTCGCCCCTGTGACCTCGAAGAGGCCCGACAGAGCGGCGCAAATGCCAATGACGCCTTCGCTGGCAAGCCAGCTCCTGCACAGGGCGCGCTTGTCAGCCGGGCCCGCCACCGCCACACTAGCGCTCATGAAAAATGTCAGCCCCAGCTATCTCAAGCATCACTTCCTGATCGCCATGCCCCATATGGCCGACCCGAATTTTGCCCAGACGTTGACCTATATCGTCGAGCACAATGCCAGTGGCGCCATGGGCCTGGTGATCAATCGGCCCCTGGACCTGAGCCTGGCCGATATCCTCGAACAATTGCGCCCCGACGAAGAACCGTCGCTGCTGTGCCAGCATGTGCCGATCTTCAGCGGCGGCCCGGTGCAGACTGATCGCGGCTTTGTCCTGCACCCCAACGGCCCGATCTATCAGGCCACGGTGGAATTCGAAGGGCTGTCCCTGTCCACCTCCCAGGATGTGCTGTTCGCCATTGCCGACGGCGTGGGCCCGGCCAAGAGCCTGATCGCCCTGGGCTATGCCGGCTGGGAAGCCGGGCAGCTGGAAGCCGAACTGGCGGACAACGCCTGGCTGACCTGCCCCTTCGACGCCGACATCCTGTTCAACACCAGCAGCGAATTGCGCCTGGAAGCCGCCGCCCGGCACCTGGGGGTCAACCTCAGCCTGCTCACCAGCCAGGCGGGGCACGCCTGATGGCCTTGCGACTGATCCTGGGCTTCGACTACGGCACCAAGCAGATCGGCGTCGCCGTCGGCCAGGCCATCACCGGCCAGGCCCGGGAGCTGTGCACCTTGAAGGCGCAGAACGGCGTGCCGGACTGGAATCAGGTGCAAGCGCTGATGACGGAATGGAAACCCGACGCCGTGGTGGTGGGCCTGCCCCTGAACATGGACGGCAGCCCCAGCGACATGTGCGTGCGCGCCGAGAAGTTCGCCCGGCGCCTGAACGGCCGCTTCAATGTGCCCTTCTATACCCACGATGAACGCCTGACCACCTTCGAGGCCAAGGGCGAACGCCTGGCCCGGGGCGGGCAGAAAGGCAGTTACCGCGACAACCCGGTAGACGCCATCGCCGCGGCCCTGCTGCTGCAGGGCTGGCTCGACGAAAACGCCACGCTGTTGAATACCTGAGATCCCGAATCCTGAAGATGCGCGGCCCCTGGCCGCGCGCCTCCTGGCCCAACACCAGCCGTAAGTTCCCGTGCCCTGCTGCCCGGCAGCAGGCGCGAGCCCACGAAGGAGCCACCATGAGCCTGCCCAATCCCGCCGCCCTGATCAGCCAGATGGCCACTGATCTCAACGCCCACCTGGCCCAGCGCGCCATCAGCGAGCCGCGCTTCATCGGTATCCGTACCGGTGGCGTGTGGGTGGCCCAGGCCCTGTTGGAAGCCCTGGGCAGCGACGCACCCCTGGGCACCCTGGATGTGTCCTTCTACCGCGACGACTTCAGCCAGAACGGCCTGCACCCGCAAGTTCGCCCTTCGGAACTGCCGTTCGAGATCGAAGGCCAGCATCTGGTGCTGATCGATGACGTGCTGATGAGCGGCCGGACCATCCGCGCCGCCCTCAACGAGCTGTTCGACTATGGCCGTCCAGCCAGCGTGACCCTGGTCTGCCTGCTGGACCTGAACGCCGCCGAGCTGCCGATTCGTCCGAATGTGGTGGGCGCGACCCTGTCGCTGGCCGCCCACGAGCGGGTAAAATTGTCCGGTCCTGCGCCGCTTCAACTCGAGCTCCAAGACCTCGCCCTCTAACTCGCCCTTTTAAGAGTCCATTGCGATGACGCCTCTAGACGCCAAGCGCCCGCTGCAGCTCAACGATCAGGGCCAGCTGCGCCATTTCCTGTCCCTCGACGGCCTGAACCGCGAGCTGCTGACAGAAATCCTCGACACCGCCGACTCCTTCCTCGAAGTCGGCGCCCGGGCGGTCAAGAAAGTCCCGCTGCTGCGCGGCAAGACCGTGTGCAACGTGTTCTTCGAGAACTCCACCCGTACCCGCACCACCTTCGAACTGGCGGCCCAGCGGCTGTCGGCGGACGTGATCACCCTGAATGTCTCGACCTCCTCGGCGAGCAAGGGTGAAACCCTGCTGGACACCCTGCGCAACCTGGAAGCCATGGCCGCCGACATGTTCGTGGTACGCCACGGCGACTCCGGCGCCGCGCACTTCATCGCCGAACACGTGTGCCCGCAAGTGGCGATCATCAACGGCGGCGACGGCCGTCACGCCCACCCGACCCAGGGCATGCTCGACATGCTGACCATCCGCCGGCACAAGGGCGGCTTCGAGAACCTCTCGGTGGCCATCGTCGGCGACATCCTGCACTCGCGGGTAGCCCGCTCGAACATGCTGGCGCTCAAGACCCTCGGCTGCCCGGACATCCGCGTGATCGCACCGAAAACCCTGCTGCCGATCGGCATCGAGCAGTACGGGGTCAAGGTCTACACCGACATGACCGAAGGCCTGAAAGACGTGGACGTGGTGATCATGTTGCGCCTGCAGCGTGAACGCATGCAGGGCGGCCTGCTGCCCAGCGAAGGCGAGTTCTACCGCCTGTTCGGCCTGACCACCGCACGCCTGGCCGGGGCCAAGCCCGACGCCATCGTCATGCACCCGGGCCCGATCAACCGCGGTGTGGAGATCGAATCGGCGGTGGCCGACGGTCCGCACTCGGTGATCCTCAATCAGGTGACCTACGGCATTGCAGTGCGCATGGCGGTACTGTCCATGGCCATGAGCGGGCAGACCGCCCAGCGACAATTCGAGCAGGAGAACGCCCAGTGAAGCTCAGCATTCTCGGCGCCCGCGTCATCGATCCAAGCAGCGGCCTGGATCAAACCACTGATCTGCATCTGGAAGCCGGCAAGATCGTCGCCATCGGCGCCGCACCCAATGGTTTCAATGCCGTCACTATCATCGACGCCAAGGGCCTGGTGGCCGCGCCCGGCCTGGTGGACCTGAGCGTGGCCCTGCGCGAGCCGGGCTACAGCCGCAAGGGCAGCATTGCCAGCGAAACCCGCGCCGCCACGGCCGGTGGCGTCACCAGCCTGTGCTGCCCGCCGCACACCAAACCGGTACTGGATACCTCGGCCGTGGCCGAACTGATCCTCGACCGCGCCCGGGAAGCCGGCAACAGCAAAGTCTTCCCGATCGGGGCTCTGAGCAAGGGACTGGAAGGCGAACAGTTGGCCGAGTTGATTGCCCTGCGTGACGCCGGCTGCGTGGCCTTCGGCAATGGCCTGGAAGGCTTCCGCAGCAACCGCACCCTGTGCCGTGCCCTGGAATACGCCGCCACCTTCGACCTGACGGTGATCTTCCACTCCCAGGACCGCGACCTGGCCGAAGGCGGCCTGGCCCATGAAGGTGCTACCGCCAGCTTCCTCGGTTTGCCGGGGATTCCCGAAAGCGCGGAAACCGTGGCCCTGGCCCGGGACCTGCTGCTGGTGGAACAAAGCGGCGTGCGCGCTCACTTCAGCCAGCTGACCAGCGCCCGGGGCGTTGAGCTGATCGCCCAGGCCCAGGCCCGCGGCCTGCCAGTGACCGCCGATGTGGCGCTGTATCAGCTGATCCTCACCGATGAGGCGCTGATCGACTTCTCCAGCCTGTATCACGTGCAGCCGCCACTGCGCTCGCGGGCCGACCGTGATGCCCTGCGTGCAGCGGTGAAGTCCGGGGTGGTGCAAGCCATCTCCAGCCATCACCAGCCCCACGAGCGCGATGCCAAGCTGGCGCCGTTCGGGGCCACCGAGCCCGGCATCAGCAGCGTCGAGTTGCTGCTGCCACTGGCCCTGACCCTGGTTCAGGACGGTTTACTGGACCTGCCGACCCTGCTGGCGCGCCTCAGCGCTGGTCCTGCCGAGGCCTTGCGCCTGCCGGCGGGCAAGCTGGTGGAAGGGGGCGCAGCGGACCTGGTGCTGTTCGACCCTGCCAGTTCCACCGTGGCCGGCGAGCGCTGGCTGTCCAAGGGCGAGAACTGCCCGTTCCTCGGCCATAGCCTGCCGGGCGCGGTGCGCTACACCCTGGTGGATGGGCATATCAGCTATCAAGGCTGATTGCCTGGCTGGTGCCCTGTAGCCGCTGCCGCAGGCTGCGAACGGCTCCGAAGGAGCCGCCGCTCCTGATGGCGGTCTGCGGCAACAGCTACATGCAACGCCATCACCGCCTGCGCCGCTGACTGGGTCAACGGCGTTTGGCGTTTTCCAGGGAGACCTGGTCGTTCAGGGTCCAGAAGTCGTACAGCACCCCCAGGAAGAACAAACCACCGGTGAACAGGTAGAGCACACCGCTCAACCATTTGCCCTGGTACATGCGATGTACGCCAAATACCCCGAGGAAGGTCAGCAGAATCCAGGCCACGCTGTATTCCACGGGACCAGAGGTAAAGCGCAAGTCCGCTTCCCGATCCATGGACGGGATCAGGAACAAGTCGATCAGCCAGCCAATGCCCAATAGACCAAGGGTGAAGAACCAAATGGTCCCGGTCACCGGCTTGCCGTAATAGAAGCGGTGAGCGCCGGTAAAACCGAGAATCCACAACAGGTAACCGATCACCTTGCTGTGGGTGTCATGGGCGGATGCATCCTGACGATAGGTGTTCATTAAGAGCCTCTTGCTAGGTGATAGATAAATATTCTTAAAATCTTTGTGACTTTTTTACAGGCTTTCGACGTGTGGACAATGTTACCTTCTGTTCCGCCAAAGCCTTGTACTGCCTGACTTCTGACGGTTTTCTGCGTCAAGTTGCCACCTCTTTGCCGAAGTTGACCCCAAGGTTGAATCGACAAACGGCCACGGAAGTGACCTGAAAGCTGTTATAAAGTTGCGCGCTAACCAAATAAGAGCCTTGCCTAATGCGACCATTTTTCAAGACATGGCTAACCATTTGCCTATTAATGCCACTGGCCGCCCACGCCACCAACCGTGAGCAACGACTTCCCAACGTTAATGGCTACACCCCGAAACCCCATGTTTCGACGGTCACCGCCAAGAACAAGACCACCATCAAGCACCCCACCCGCCTGAGCAAGGCCGACAGCAAGCTGGTGGCCAACAACGCCGGCCGGCCAAGCACCACTGTCCTCAGCCGTGCGGTCAATGTGCTGGGCACCCCCTATCGTTGGGGCGGCAGCAGCCCAAGTAAAGGCTTCGATTGCAGCGGCCTGGTGCGCTACGCCTTCAATGACGTCGCCGCCGTGGACCTGCCACGTACCTCCAACGCCATGGCCAGCGGCCACGGGCAGAAGGTCGAGCGCAAGGACCTGAAGCCGGGCGATCTGCTGTTCTTCAACATCAAGAGCCGCAAGGTCAACCACGTCGCCATCTACCTGGGCGAAGACCGCTTTATCCACGCCCCACGGCGCGGCAAGGCAGTGACCATCGACACCCTGAAGAAACCCTACTGGCAGAGCCACTACGTGGTTGCCAAGCGGGTACTGCCCAAGGAACAGGCTCCTCTGCGGGTCGTGCAGCGCTGATCTGCTGATTCGCCCATTCGCCGGCAAGCCGGCTCCTACACCCACCTGTAGGAGCCGGCTTGCCGGCGAATGCATTTCCAACCCTGTCAAAAGCTCTCCGGCATCCGGGCCTGCTCCCGCGCCTGTTCACGGCTGATCAGCCCTTGCCCCAGCAATGCCTTGAGGCTCATGTCCAGGGTACGCATGCCCTGGGCCCCGCCGGTCTGGATCGCCGAATACATCTGCGCCACCTTGTCCTCGCGAATCAGGTTACGGATCGCCGCATTGCCGAGCATGATTTCGTGAGCCGCCACCCGCCCACCGCCCACTTTCTTCAGCAACACCTGGGCAATGACCGCCTGCAACGACTCGGCCAGCATCGAGCGCACCAGGGCCTTTTCCTCCCCCGGAAACACGTCCACCAGCCGGTCGATGCTCTTGGCCGCGGATGCAGTGTGCAGGGTGGCGAACACCAGGTGCCCGGTTTCGGCGGCGGTCAGGGCCAGGCGAATGCTTTCCAGATCGCGCAACTCTCCCAGCAGGATCACGTCCGGGTCCTCCCGCAGCGCCGCACGCAAGGCGGTGGCGAAACTGCGGGTATCACGCGGCACCTCGCGCTGGTGGATCAGGCAACTTTTCTGCGGATGAATGAACTCGATGGGGTCTTCGAGGGTGAGGATGTGCTGCTGCCGATGCTGGTTCAGGTGATCGATCATCGCCGCCAAGGTGGTGGACTTGCCGCTACCGGTGGGCCCGGTGACCAGCACCAGCCCCCGGGGCGCTTCGGCAATCTGCTGAAACACTTGCCCCAGTCCCAACGCCTCCAAGCTCAGTACCCGTGACGGGATCAGGCGCAGCACTGCAGCCGCTCCCCGGGAGTGCTGGAAGGCATTGACCCGGAACCGCGCCACGCCCGGCAGTTCGTAGGCAAAGTCCAGATCCTGCTGGCTGGCGAACACCTGCCGCTGTGGCTCGCTCATCAGGCCATGCATCAAGGACAGCACCTGCTGTGCATCCAGGGCCGGGCTGTCCAGCGGACGAATATCGCCATCAATGCGCAGCATCGGCGCCAGTCCGGCAGACAGATGCAGGTCGGAAGCGCCCCGGGAGATGCTCAAAGTCAGGAGTTCGGTGATGTCCATAGTGCCCCCCAATTCCAGTAGAATGCCGCGAGCTTCAGACCCAGCCGCCATGCCGGGCAATGACCGGCGCGGCCCTTGAGCGATGCTCGGGCCGGTCGACAATCAGGGTCTGGTGGATTCATGCGGCGGTTGGCGGCCAAGGTCACAGGCTCCCGGTCGCCGGTACTTTTGAGAAGAAATCGAATGTCCACGATAGCAGACAACATTGCCCAGCTAGCCGAGCGTATCCGCAGCGCCTGCCAGGCCGCACAGCGTGCCCCGGACAGCGTCATGCTGCTGGCCGTGAGCAAGACCAAACCCGCCGCCGCCCTGCGCGAAGCCTATGCCGCCGGCCTGCGGGACTTCGGCGAGAACTACCTGCAAGAAGCCCTGGGCAAACAACAGGAACTGGCGGACCTGCCCTTGAGTTGGCACTTCATCGGCCCCATTCAGTCGAACAAGACTCGCGCCATTGCCGAGCATTTTGCCTGGGTGCATTCCGTGGATCGCTTGAAAATCGCACAACGCCTGTCCGAGCAACGCCCCGCCGAACTGCCACCGCTGAACATCTGCATCCAGGTGAATGTCAGTGGCGAAGCCAGCAAGTCCGGCTGTACCCCGGCCGACCTGCCAGACCTGGCCAGGGCCATCAGCGCCTTGCCACGCCTGCAACTGCGCGGGCTGATGGCGATTCCCGAGCCCACCGAGGACCGCGCCGCCCAGGAAGCCGCCTTCGCGGCGGTGCAGGCCCTGAACAACCAACTGCGCGACAACCTCAAGCTGCCCCTGGACACCCTTTCCATGGGCATGAGCCACGACCTCGAAGCGGCCATCGCCCAGGGCGCCACCTGGGTGCGGATCGGTACCGCACTGTTTGGTGCCCGCGACTACAGTCAGTCCTGATGCGACTGACACTGACCTCTCATAAGGACCTGTCATGAACACGACTCGTATCGCTTTTATCGGCGCCGGCAACATGGCGGCCAGCCTCATCGGTGGCCTGCGGGCCAAAGGCCTTGAGGCGGCACAGATCCGTGCCAGTGACCCCGGCGCCGAAACCCGGGCCAAGGTGGCTGCCGAACATGGCATCCAGGTGTTCGCCGACAACGCCGAAGCCATCGCCGGCGTCGATGTGATCGTCCTGGCGGTCAAGCCCCAGGCCATGAAAGCCGTGTGCGAAGCCCTGCGCCCGAGCCTGCAGCCGCAGCAGCTGGTGGTGTCCATTGCCGCCGGCATCACCTGCGCCAGCATGAACCACTGGCTCGGCGAGCAACCGATCGTGCGCTGCATGCCCAACACCCCGGCGCTGCTGCGCCAGGGCGTCAGCGGCCTGTATGCCACCGCCCAGGTCAGCCCTGAACAGCGCCATCAGGCCGAAGAACTGCTGTCCGCCGTGGGCATCGCCCTGTGGCTGGATCAAGAGCAGCAACTGGACGCAGTGACCGCGGTGTCCGGCAGCGGCCCGGCGTATTTCTTCCTGCTGATCGAAGCCATGACCGCCGCTGGCGAAAAACTCGGCCTGCCTCGGGAAACCGCCGCCCAACTGACCCTGCAGACCGCCCTGGGGGCGGCTCACATGGCAGTGTCCAGTGACGTCGACGCCGCCGAGCTGCGCCGCCGCGTGACGTCGCCAGCCGGCACCACGGAAGCCGCGATCAAATCGTTCCAGGCCAACGGCTTTGAAGCCCTGGTGGAAAAAGCATTGGGTGCCGCCGCGCACCGCTCGGCCGAAATGGCCGAACAACTCGGTCGTTAACTCGCCCCTACAAAGGAATCGATAATGTTCGGACTCAACGACGCTGCCATTTTTGTGATTCAGACCCTGGGCAGCCTGTACCTGCTGGTGGTCCTGCTGCGCTTCATGCTGCAAGTGGTACGGGCGAACTTCTACAACCCTATCTGCCAGTTCATCGTGCGCGCCACCCAGCCACTGCTCAAACCCCTGCGCCGGGTGATCCCCAGCATGTTCGGGCTCGACATGTCCTCGCTGGTCCTGGCCCTGATCGTCCAAATGGCGCTGTTCGCCATCGTCCTGACCCTCAGCCAAATCTCCTTCAATGCCCTGGGCCTGCTGCTGTGGGCGCCGATCGGCATCTTCGCGCTGTTCCTGAAGATCTGGTTCTTCGCCATGATCATCAGCGTGATCCTGTCCTGGGTCGCTCCTGGCAGCCAGAGCCCGGGCGCGGAACTGGCCTACCAGATCAGCGAGCCGCTGCTGGCACCATTCCGACGCATCGTGCCCAACCTGGGCGGCCTGGACATCTCGCCGATCCTGGCCTTCATCGTGATCCAGCTGGTGCAACAGTGGCTGATTCCGCGCCTGGCGCTCTACACCTTCATGCCCCCTGAGTTGTTCGGGCTGATCTGATGAGCTACTTCCGCTGGGACGGTGACGATCTGATTCTCGATTGTCACCTGCAACCCAAGGCCAGCAACGACGAGTTCGCTGGCCTGCATGGGGAGCGGCTGAAGATCCGCCTCACCGCCCCGCCTGTGGAGGGCAAGGCCAATGCTCACTTGATGGCGTTCCTGGCCAAGGCTTTCGGCATTCCCAAGAGCCACGTCAGCCTGGTCAGTGGCGAGTTGAACCGGCAGAAGCGCGTGCGCCTGCAAGCGCCGAAGAAGCTGCCGGATCTGCCGGGGCTGGCGCGCCCTGCCTGATTCTTCGGCAAGCCGGCTCCTACGCCCCAGGTCCGCTGTAGGCGCTGGCTTGCCAGCGAATCTCACCCCGCCATTTCTCCAACCAAATACAGCCCCGGGCTTTGCTTGCCGCTGGGGACAGCGGTCTTTAGACTTACGCCTCATTTAAATGAGAGCAGGGTCGATGCCAACTGCCTTTCCCCCCGATTCTGTTGGTCTGGTCACGCCAGAAATAGCGCACTTCAGCGATCCTCTGGCCCTGGCCTGCGGACGCGCGCTACCGGCCTACGACCTGATCTACGAAACCTATGGTCAGCTCAACGCCAGCGCCAGCAACGCGGTGCTGATCTGTCACGCCCTGTCCGGCCATCACCACGCCGCCGGCTACCACAGCGTTGATGACCGCAAACCCGGTTGGTGGGACAGCTGCATCGGTCCCGGCAAGCCCATCGACACCAACAAGTTCTTCGTGGTCAGCCTCAACAACCTCGGCGGTTGCAACGGCTCCACCGGCCCCAGCAGCCTCAATCCGGAAACCGGCAAGCCATTCGGCGCCGACTTCCCGGTGCTCACCGTGGAAGACTGGGTGCACAGCCAGGCGCGCCTGGCGGACCGCCTGGGCATTGCCCAGTGGGCGGCGGTGATCGGCGGCAGCCTGGGCGGCATGCAGGCCCTGCAATGGACCATCACCTACCCGGACCGGGTACGGCACTGCCTGGCCATCGCCTCGGCCCCCAAGCTCTCGGCGCAGAACATTGCCTTCAACGAAGTGGCACGCCAGGCGATTCTCACCGACCCGGAGTTCCACGGCGGTTCCTTCCAGGAACAAGGCGTGATCCCCAAGCGCGGGCTGATGCTGGCGCGCATGGTCGGGCACATCACCTACCTGTCCGATGACTCCATGGGCGAGAAATTCGGCCGCGGCCTCAAGAGCGAAAAGCTCAACTACGACTTCCACAGCGTCGAATTCCAAGTGGAAAGCTACCTGCGCTATCAGGGCGAAGAGTTTTCCGGGCGTTTCGACGCCAACACCTACCTGCTGATGACCAAGGCCCTGGACTATTTCGACCCGGCGGCGAACTTCGACGACGACCTGGCCAAGACCTTCGCCAACGCCAGCGCCAAGTTCTGCGTGATGTCCTTCACCACCGACTGGCGCTTCTCCCCGGCCCGTTCCCGGGAGCTGGTGGACGCGCTGATGGCGGCGCGCAAGGACGTCTGCTACCTGGAGATCGACGCACCCCAGGGGCACGACGCCTTCCTGATCCCGATCCCGCGCTACCTGCAGGCCTTTAGTCACTACATGAACCGCATTACCTTGTGAGGACTCGATGAGAGCCGATCTGGAAATCATCCAGGAATGGATCCCCGCCGGCAGCCGCGTCCTCGACCTGGGCTGCGGTAACGGCGAGCTGCTGAGCTGGCTGCAGGAACACAAGCAAGTCACCGGCTACGGCCTGGAAAACGACCCGGACAACATTGCCGAGTGCGTGGCCAAGGGCATCAACGTGATCGAGCAGGACCTGGACAAGGGCCTGGGCAACTTCGCCAGCAACAGCTTCGATATCGTGGTCATGACCCAGGCCCTGCAGGCCGTGCACTACCCGGACAAGATCCTCGACGAAATGCTCCGGGTCGGCCGCCAGTGCATCATCACTTTCCCCAACTTCGGCCACTGGCGCTGCCGCTGGTACCTGGCCAGCAAGGGTCGGATGCCGGTCTCGGAGTTCCTGCCGTACACCTGGTACAACACGCCGAACATCCACTTCTGCACCTTCGAGGACTTCGAAGAGCTGTGCCGCGAGCGGCAAGCCCGGGTGATCAACCGCCTTGCCGTCGATCAACAACACCGCCACGGGTGGGCCAGTAAGCTATGGCCTAATCTGTTGGGAGAGATCGGCATCTACCGCGTCAGCAGTCCCGGCCTGCAGGATCACAAAGTCGCGGTATAAACCACGTTGCATCGAGGAGAACCACCATGGGACGTCTGGTTACATTTCTATTGGCCGCCTGCCTGAGCCTGAGCGCCCTGGCCGCGGACCCGATCAAGGGCGAACGCAAGGAAGTGTTCGGTGACATCACCGTGCACTACAACACCTTCAACTCCACCTACCTGCAGCCTGACATCGCCAGGGCGGCAGAGCTGGTTCGCAGCAAGAACCAGGGCGTGATCAACGTCTCCCTGATCAAGGATGGCAAGCCGCTGGTCGGCCAGGTCAGCGGTACGGTCAAGGACCTGACCAGCAAGAGCATCCCGCTGAAATTCCGCCAGATCACCGAACAGGGCGCGATCTACTACATCGCCCAGTTCCCGGTGGAACAGCAAGAAAACCGTACGTTCACCATCACCGTGCAAACCGGCGGTGACACCAACAGCTTCAGCTTCAACCAAGAGCTATTCCCGGGCGAATAATGAACCTCACGCAACTCGTACTGGCCAGCCACAACGCCGGCAAACTCAAAGAACTCCAGGCCATGCTCGGCGCCTCGGTGCAACTGCGCTCGATCGGCGAGTTCAGCAGCGTCGAGCCGGAAGAAACCGGTCTGTCGTTCGTCGAAAACGCCATCCTCAAGGCGCGCAATGCCGCGCGCATTTCCGGCTTGCCGGCACTGGCGGACGATTCCGGCCTGGCCGTGGACTTTCTCGGCGGCGCGCCGGGCATCTACTCGGCGCGCTATGCCGACGGCCAGGGCGACGCGGCGAACAACGCCAAGCTGCTCGAAGCCCTGAAAGACGTCCCCGAAGCCCAGCGCGGCGCGCAATTTGTATGCGTCCTGGCCCTGGTGCGGCACGCCGACGATCCGTTGCCGATCCTCTGCGAAGGCCTGTGGCACGGGCGCATCCTCACCGCCGCCAGTGGCGAACACGGTTTCGGCTACGACCCGCTGTTCTGGGTGCCGGAACGTGACTGCTCCAGCGCCGAGCTGGGCCCCGTGGAGAAAAACCAGCTCAGCCACCGCGCCCGCGCCATGGCCATTCTGCGGCAACGCCTGGGCCTGCAATGAGCCAGGACCGATCCGCGTCGCCGCTGATTCTCGGCGGCGCGCCAACGCCTCGGGCGGCGCTGCCCCAGTTGCCGCCCCTGGCGCTGTACATCCACATCCCGTGGTGTGTACGCAAATGCCCTTATTGCGATTTCAACTCCCACGCCGCCAGCCCGACGTTGCCGGAAGAAGAGTACGTCGACGCCCTGCTGGCCGACCTCGACCTGGAGCTGCACGCGGTGCATGGCCGCGAGCTGAGTTCGATCTTCTTCGGCGGCGGTACTCCGAGCCTGTTCAGCGCCCAGGCCCTGGGGCGGCTGCTCCAGGGCGTGGAACAACGCATCGCCTTCGCCAGCGATATCGAAATCACCCTGGAAGCCAACCCCGGGACCTTCGAGCAGGAGAAATTCACCGCCTATCGCGCCCTGGGAATCAACCGCCTGTCCATCGGCATCCAGAGCTTCCAGGAACAGAAGCTCAAGGCCCTGGGCCGCATCCACAACGGTGACGAAGCGATTCGCGCCGCCGGCATGGCGCGCCAGGCCGGATTCGACAACTTCAACCTGGACCTGATGCACGGCTTGCCGGATCAGTCCCTGGACGATGCCCTGGGCGATCTGCGTCAGGCCATCGCCATGAAGCCGACCCACCTGTCCTGGTATCAGCTGACCCTGGAACCCAACACGGTGTTCTGGAACCAGCCACCGGTGCTGCCGGAAGACGACACCCTGTGGGATATCCAGGAAGCCGGCCAGGCACTGCTGGCCGAGCATGGCTACGCCCAGTACGAAGTCTCGGCCTACGCCCAGCCCGGACGCGCGGCGCGGCACAACCTGAACTACTGGAGCTTTGGCGACTTCATCGGCATCGGTGCCGGCGCCCACGGCAAGCTCAGCCACCCGGACGGGCGCATTCTGCGCACCTGGAAGACCCGCCTGCCCAAGGACTACCTGAACCCGGCCAAGCCATTCAAGGCAGGCGAGAAGACCCTGGGCAACGACGAGCTGCCGTTCGAATTCCTGATGAACGCCCTGCGCCTTACCGATGGCGTCGACGCCGCACTGTTCGCCCAGCGCACCGGCCTGGATCTGGCCAGCCTTGCCGAAGGTCGGCGCCAGGCCGAACAAAGCGGCTTGTTGCAGGTCGAACCGTCACGCCTGGCGGCCACGGCCCGCGGGCAACTCTTCCTCAATGACCTGCTGCAATACTTTCTGATCTAAGGAAATCACATGG
Organism: Pseudomonas sp. B21-059; assembly: GCF_026016285.1. Lineage (NCBI taxonomy): Bacteria > Pseudomonadati > Pseudomonadota > Gammaproteobacteria > Pseudomonadales > Pseudomonadaceae > Pseudomonas > Pseudomonas sp. B21-059. The sequence goes on from NZ_CP087201.1 coordinate 6,361,736, forward strand.
ATCTGGTACTCGACCTGCTTGCCACCGTGTCCCGCTGGAGTCGCAGCAACCTCTCGGAAATCGCCCTGGCATTGGTGGGCTGTCTGCTGGTGCTGTTCGGCGCGGACATCAAGGGCTGGGTCGAGCAACGCCTGGGCGGCATCGCCGGCGCCCTGCGCGTGCCGCTGATGGCCTTGCTGTGCATGGTCGGCAGCGGCCTGGCGCTGATCTATGCCACGCCGTGGATCGTCCGCGGCCTGAGTCAGTTCAACAACTACAGCCTGGCGCCAGTGCTGCTGGTGGTATTGGTGCTGATTGGCGTGGTCGCTGATCGTCGCTGACCTGTCGACCCCCTTCGCCGGCTTGCCGGCTCCTACAGCCCCCCGTAGGAGCCGGCTTGCCTGCGAACGCAATCCAAGGGCAGCCCCCGTTATCAAGGAAGAACATGAGCAAGAAAATCATCGAGGACACCAGCAAGTTCCTCAGCTACGTGCTGCGCCACGAGCCACAGGCCATCGGTCTTGAGCTGGACAGCCAAGGCTGGGGCGATCTCGACGCGCTGATCAGCGGCGCGGCCAAGAACGGCCGGCAACTGAACCGGGAACTGATCGAGCGGGTGGTCGAAGGCAACGACAAAAAGCGCTTCGCCCTCTCCGCTGACGGCCAGCGAATTCGTGCCGTTCAGGGACACTCCAACAAGGCCGTGCAATTGCAGCTTGAGGCAAAGCAACCACCCGCCGTGCTCTACCACGGCACTGCCACGCGCTTCATGGAGTCGATCAATGAGAAGGGGCTGATCCCGGGCTCACGCCATCACGTGCACCTGTCCCAGGAAATCGACACCGCCAAGGCCGTGGGCCAGCGTTACGGCAAGGTGGTGATCCTGCAGGTCGACGCCCAGGCCATGCAGGCCCAGGGTTTCACTTTCTATCAGGCAGAGAATGGGGTGTGGCTGACCGACCAGGTGCCGGTCAGTTTCATCCAAGCCTTGTAGGAGTCAGCTTGCTGGCGAAGGCGTCCTTAAGGGCACCTTCGCTGGCAGCGGAACGCCGCCCGGCCAGCTCCTACAATAGCGAGTCCGGCTCAGTCGATTTTTTCGAACTTCAGATCCCACACGCCATGGCCCAGGCGCTCGCCACGACGCTCGAACTTGGTGATCGGGCGTTCGGCCGGGCGTGGTACGCACTTGCCGTCTTCGGCCAGGTTGCGGTAACCCGGGGCGACGTTCATCACCTCCAGCATGTATTCGGCATAGGGCTCCCAGTCGGTGGCCATGTGCAGAATGCCGCCCACCTTGAGCTTGCTGCGCACCAGCTCGGCGAAGGAGGCCTGGACGATGCGGCGCTTGTGGTGCCGGCTCTTGTGCCACGGATCGGGGAAGAACAGCATCAGCCGATCCAGGCTGTTGTCGGCGATGCAGCGATTGAGCACTTCAATGGCGTCGCAATCGTAGACCCGCAGGTTGGTCAGGCCCTGAGTCAGCACGCCATTGAGCAGCGCACCGACGCCCGGACGGTGAACTTCCACACCAATGAAGTCCTGCTCCGGAGCCGCCGCGGCCATTTCCAGCAGCGAGTGGCCCATGCCGAAGCCGATTTCCAAAGAGCGCGGCGCCGAACGGCCGAACACCTGGTCGTAGTCCACCGGGGCGTCGGCCAGGGGCAGCACGTACAGCGGCGCGCCCTGGTCCAGGCCACGTTGCTGGCCTTCGGTCATGCGCCCGGCGCGCATCACGAAACTCTTGATACGGCGGTGTTGGCGCTCGTCGCCGGCTTCCGGCTGGATTGGCGTGTCGTTTGATTCAGTCATCAATGGCTCTTACTTGATCAGACCATCCAGCGGCGAGGAGGCGCTGGCATAGAGTTTCTTCGGCATGCGACCGGCGAGGTACGCCAGGCGGCCCGCGACAATTGCGTGTTTCATGGCTTCGGCCATCAGCACCGGTTGCTGCGCATGGGCGATGGCCGAGTTCATCAGCACCGCCTCACAGCCCAGCTCCATCGCGATGGTGGCGTCGGAGGCGGTGCCGACACCGGCATCCACCAGCACCGGAACCTTGGCTTCTTCGAGGATGATCTGCAGGTTGTACGGGTTGCAGATCCCCAGCCCGGTGCCGATCAGGCCCGCCAGGGGCATGACTGCGATGCAGCCCATTTCCGCCAGTTGGCGAGCGATGATCGGGTCATCGCTGGTGTAGACCATCACGTCGAAACCTTCCTTGACCAGCACTTCGGCGGCCTTGAGGGTTTCCAGCACGTTGGGGAACAGGGTCTTCTGGTCGGCCAGGACTTCCAGCTTGACCAGGTTGTGGCCATCCAACAGCTCACGGGCCAGGCGGCAGGTGCGTACCGCTTCCACTGCGTCATAGCAGCCGGCGGTGTTGGGCAGGATGGTGTAGCGATCCGGTGGCAGGATATCCAGCAGGTTCGGTTCGCCCGGGTTCTGGCCGATATTGGTCCGGCGCACGGCGACGGTGACGATCTCGGCACCCGAGGCCTCGATGGCCAGGCGGGTTTCTTCCATGTCGCGGTACTTGCCGGTGCCTACCAGCAAACGCGATTGGTACGTCCGACCGGCCAGGACGAAAGGCTTGTCACTACGAACGTTGCTCATCGGAAATCCTCTGTTGGGGTGAGGTTCTTGCAGAATTCTTCATCAGGCCCGGGGCCCTGGAGCCCTCATTCCGGGGCCGGTGAACGCGTCTTCCATGGGAGAGGCCCGGAGCCGGGCCAGGGCGCTGCGCAGAATACGTAGCAGCGCGATTGACGCCAGTGGCTAGCCGCCGCCGATGGCGTGGACCACTTCCACCTGGTCGCCCTCGTTGAGGGCGGTCTCGGCGTGCTGGCTGCGCGGAACGATATCCAGATTGAGTTCCACCGCGATCCGGCGTCCGGTCAGGTCCAGACGGGTCAGCAGGGCCGCAACGGTCGAGCCGTCGGGCAGTTCAAAGGATTCACCGTTCAACTGAATGCGCATGCTCAAGGCCGCCATCATTTTTAGGGGCCAGCATTCTAGCCCGATCGTGACCTAAAGGTCAGCTACAAGCGTCAGCCGGCCCCTTGCAGGCGCCAGGCGGCAAGGCCCAGCAGGAACCAGCCAACCAGGAAGGCCAGGCCACCGAAAGGGGTGATGATGCCCAGCTTGCTGATGCCGCTCAGGGTCAACAGGTACAGGCTGCCGGAGAACAACAGGATGCCCAGGGTGAACGCGATGCCGGCCCAGGTCACCAGCCGCCCTGGAATATGCGCCGCCAGCAAGGCGACGCCGAACAGCGCCAGGGTATGCACCAGCTGGTAAGTGACCCCTGTATGAAAAATAGCCAGGTACTCGGTGCTCAGGCGGTTTTTCAGACCGTGAGCGGCAAAGGCACCCAGGGCGACCCCGGTGAAACCGAAGAAAGCGGCCAGCATCAGGAAGCCACGCAACATGAGGAACTCCAGTCAGATTCAGCGCAAAGGGTCTGTATAATGGCGCGCTCAACGGGTTCGGCCAAGCCATCTCTATGCTGCGTTATCTGTTTCGTCGCCTTGTAAAAGCCTTGATGTGGTTCGTGGTCGGCAGCGTGCTGCTGGTGCTGCTGTTCCGTTTCGTGCCGCCGCCGGGCACCGCCCTGATGGTGGAGCGCAAGGTCGAATCCTGGATCGACAACGACCCCATCGACCTGCAACGCACCTGGAAGCCTTGGGATGAAATCTCCGACAACCTCAAGGTGGCGGTGATCGCCGGCGAGGATCAGAAATTCCCCGAGCACTGGGGCTTCGATATCGATGCAATCCAGGCGGCGTTGATCCACAACGAACGGGGCGGTTCGATCCGTGGCGCCAGCACCCTGAGTCAGCAAGTGTCGAAAAACCTGTTCCTCTGGTCCGGCCGCAGCTACTTGCGCAAGGGGCTGGAAGCCTGGTTCACCGCGCTGATCGAGGTGTTCTGGCCCAAGCAGCGGATTCTTGAGGTCTACCTCAACAGTGTCGAATGGGATGAAGGGGTGTTCGGGGCAGAAGCCGCGGCGCGCCATCACTTCGGCGTCAGCGCGGCCAACCTGTCGCGCCAGCAAGCCAGCCTGCTGGCCGCTGTCCTGCCCAATCCAAGGGTGTGGAGCGCAGCGCGGCCCAGCACTTACGTGATGCAGCGGGCGGGCTGGGTTCGGCGGCAGATGAGCCAGTTGGGTGGGGCCGATTACCTGAATCGGTTGAATGAAGCCCGTAAAGCGCCGTGGGCGGGTTAGGTAAACCAGGCATATTCGCCGACAAGCCACTCCTACAAAAGACACGCAAACAAAAACGCCCCGATCATCTCGGGGCGTTTTGCATGACGCTTCAGGCTTAAGCGGCGATGGACAGCTTCAACTTGTTCATCGCGCTCTTTTCCAGCTGGCGGATACGCTCGGCCGAAACGTTGTACTTCTGCGCCAGGTCGTGCAGCGTGGCTTTCTCTTCGGCCAGCCAGCGCTGGTAGAGGATGTCACGGCTGCGCTCGTCCAGCACTTCCAGCGCTTCGTGCAGGTTGTGGGTGGAGTTGTCGCTCCAATCGGCATCTTCCAGTTGCAGCGCCGGGTCGTAGCGATGGTCTTCCAGGTAGTTGGCCGGCGATTGGAAGGCGCTGTCATCATCCGCTTCAGCAGCCGGATCGAAGGCCATGTCCTGGCCGGTCAGACGGCTTTCCATCTCGCGCACTTCACGGGGCTCGACGCCCAGGCTTTCCGCCACGCGATGCACTTCTTCATTGTTCAGCCAGGCCAGACGCTTCTTCTGGCTGCGCAGGTTGAAGAACAGCTTGCGCTGAGCCTTGGTGGTCGCGACTTTCACAATCCGCCAGTTACGCAGGATGAACTCGTGAATTTCCGCCTTGATCCAGTGCACCGCAAAGGACACCAGGCGCACACCCATTTCCGGGTTGAAGCGCTTCACGGCTTTCATCAGGCCAACGTTGCCTTCCTGGATCAGGTCAGCCTGGGCCAACCCATAGCCGGAATAGCTACGGGCGATATGTACGACAAAACGCAGGTGGGCGAGCACCATCTGCCGAGCCGCCTCAAGATCCTGCTCATAGTAGAGACTCTCGGCCAGTTCACGCTCCTGCTCGGGCGTCAGCAATGGAATGCTGTTCACCGTGTGCACATAGGCCTCCAGGTTTGCGCCTGGAACCAATGCGTAAGCAGGTTGCAAAGAAGTGGTCATACGAAAAAACCTCCGACTCACATAACTCGTGCAGTTCAGCACTGCGAAAATTGACCGGAAACCGCGAAACAAGTTCCCAAATATTCTGAAAGGTCAATACAAGCAAAATGACATTACTTCGGTGCCAGCTCCCTCAGGTGGCGGGCCACCGCAATCCACGCACCGATATAACCCAACAGCACCGCACCAAGCAAGAGCGATAGACCATCAGCAACCGGCACCCCCGCCAGGGCAAAATCACTGCCGTACAAGCCGGCCAAACCGATCACCGCGTCGTTCAGCCAGTTCAGGCCAAACGCCAGTACGCCCCAGGACAGAATCCCCGCACCGAAGCCATACAACGCGCCCATATAAAGGAAGGGACGGCGCACATAGCTGTCTGTGCCGCCGACGAGTTTAATCACTTCTATCTCTGTGCGGCGGTTTTCAATATGAAGACGAATGGTATTGCCTATCACCAAAAGTAATGCAGAAACCAGCAACACCGTCAGGCCGAAGACAAAACGGTCCCCCAGCTTGAGGATGGCCGCCAGCCGCTCGACCCATACCAGGTCCAACTGCGCCAGTTGCACCTTGGGCATTTCCGACAACCGCTGACGCAAGGCCTCCAGGGTCGCCTTGTCCACTTCGCTCGGCGTGACCAGCACTACGCCCGGCAGCGGATTGTGGGGCAGCTCGCGCAAAGCCTCACCCAGGCCGGACTGCTGCTGGAATTCTTCCAGCGCCTTTTCCTTACTGATGAACTCGGCATCCGCCACACCGGGCAGGCCCTTGATCTCTTCGCCAAGCTTCTCACCTTCGCTGGCTGAAGCCCCCAGATCCAGGTACAGCGAAATCTGCGCTGCCCGCTGCCAGGAACCGCCCAGGCGCTCGACGTTGCTGAGCAGCAACGACAGGCCCATGGGCAAGCTCAGGGCCACAGCCATCACCAGGCAGGTAAAGAAACTGCCGATGGGCTGCTTGCCCAGGCGCCGCAGGCTGTCCAGCAAGCTGGCGCGATGGCTTTCGATCCAGGCATGCAACAGGGTGGCGAAATCCGGACCGTCGTCCTCGTCGCGCTTTTTCTTCGGTGGCGGTGCTTCGGAGGCCTTGGGCGCTACGCGCTCCGCCACTTTAGGGGTACGTGTGGCACTCATACGCCGGCCTCCCCGTCGCCAATCAATCGGCCGCGCTGCAGGGTCAGCATGCGGTGACGCATGCGCGCGATCAGCGCCAAGTCGTGACTGGCGATCAGTACGCTGGTGCCCAGGCGGTTGATGTCTTCGAACACGCCCATGATTTCCGCCGCAAGACGCGGGTCGAGGTTACCCGTGGGTTCGTCCGCAAGCAGTAGAGCCGGGCGGTGGACGATGGCTCGAGCAATACCTACGCGCTGTTGCTGACCGGTGGACAGATCACCTGGGTAAAGATCGGTTTTGTCCGACAAAGCCACGCGCTCCAGGGCCGAATCCACGCGCTTGGCGATTTCCGCCTTGGACAGACCGAGGATCTGCAACGGCAGAGCGACGTTGTTGAACACCGTGCGATCGAACAATAACTGGTGATTCTGGAACACCACGCCGATCTGCCGCCGCAAGAACGGGATCTGCGCGTTGCTGATCTGACCCAGATCCTGCCCGGCCAGCAGCAATTTGCCGGAGGTAGGGCGTTCCATGGCCAGCAGCAGGCGCAGCAAGGTGCTTTTGCCGGCGCCGGAATGGCCGGTGACAAACAGGAATTCGCCACGACGGACGCGAAAGCTCAGCTCATGCAGGCCAACGTGGCCATTGGGATAGCGCTTACCGACCTGTTCGAAACGAATCATGAACGCTCCCGCTCGGCAAACAGTGCCTGGACAAAGGGTTCTGCTTCAAAAGTACGCAAGTCATCGATGCCTTCACCGACCCCGATATAACGGATCGGCAGACCGAATTGCTTGGCCAGGGCGAAGATCACCCCGCCTTTGGCAGTGCCATCGAGTTTGGTCAGGGCCAGGCCGGTCAATTCCACGGTCTGGTTGAACTGTTTGGCCTGGTTGATGGCGTTCTGGCCGGTACCGGCGTCCAGCACCAGCAGCACCTCGTGCGGCGCATCGGCGTCGAGCTTGCCGATTACCCGGCGAACCTTCTTCAGCTCTTCCATCAGGTTGTCTTTGGTGTGCAGGCGCCCCGCCGTGTCGGCGATCAGCACATCGATACCACGGGCCTTGGCCGCCTGCACGGCGTCGAAGATCACCGAAGCGGAATCGGCGCCAGTGTGCTGGGCGATGACCGGGATCTTGTTGCGCTCGCCCCAGACTTGCAGTTGCTCCACCGCCGCGGCGCGGAAGGTATCGCCGGCCGCCAGCATGACTTTCTTGCCTTCCAGCTGCAGTTTCTTTGCCAGCTTGCCGATGGTGGTGGTCTTGCCGGCGCCGTTGACGCCCACCACCAGGATCACGAAGGGTTTGTTCTGGGCGACGATTTTCAGCGGCTGCTCCACCGGCTTGAGCATGCTGGTGAGTTCGGCCTGCAACGAGGCGTACAGCGCATCGGAGTCGGTGAGCTGCTTGCGCGCCACCTTCTGGGTCAGGTTCTGGATGATCACCGAAGTCGCTTCGACCCCGACGTCGGCGGTCAGCAGACGGGTTTCCAGGTCTTCCAGCAACTCGTCATCGATGGCCTTCTTGCCCAGGAACAGGCTGGCCATGCCTTCGCCAATGCTGGCGCTGGTCTTGGACAGGCCCTGCTTCAAGCGGGCGAAGAAACCGACCTTGCTCTCTTCAACAGGACGGACCGGCTCGACCACGGGCTCGGGCTCCGCCACCTGGGCAACCGGCTCGGCAACAGGAGCAGGAGCAGGAGCAGGAGCAGGAGCAGGAGCAGGAGCAGGAGCAGGAGCAGGAGCAGGAGCAGGAGCAGGAGCAACAGGCTCCGGCGCGACGAATACCGGCGCTACCGGCGTTTGTACTTCGAGCACCGGAGCCGGGGTGACAACCGGCGCTTCGACCACCGGTTCAGATGCTGGGGCCAGGGCTGGAATCGGCGGAGTGACGTGCTCCGCCTGAGCGTCCTCCACCAGGGCCACCGGCTCTTCCGCTACCGGTAGAGTCAGCCAGGGCTTGTGCTCCGGGCTCGGAGTCAGGGGCAGCTCGGGCGCAACGGCCGCTACCGGCTCGACCTCGACCCGGGGTTGCAGCACCGGCTCGCCGGTCGACAGCACCACCGGCTCGGTCGGGGCTACGCTGGGAGCGGTTTCAATGACCGGAGCCGGCACCGGCTCGACAGGCACTTGCGGCTGTTCGACGACGGGTTCCTGCGGCTTTTTGCGCAGCCATCCGAACAGGCCTTTCTTCTCGCCAGCCGCGGCTGGGGTCTTTTTGTCGTCGTTGGAACCAAACATGGAGACGGCTATCTCAAGGTAGCGATGCGCCAGTGGGCGCTTCGGTAAATAAATATTCGATGCAGAACAGACTGTGTTTCATCCAGCTTGTTCACGCGCAACATGTTGTCGAAATGCCCAAAAGCACTTCAAGGATCGATTTTACTTAAGGACTGGAACGGCAAAATCGGCGAAAAGTCGAAGTTTAGCTGACAAATCAAGGCTTTTTGCCGGTAACTCATACAACCTGCTCAAGCACACTCTGATTCGTGCAAGCCTGATAGGCGTGGCCGCCAGTAAAACGGATCAGTATCCTAGCACCTCCTCGCCCGCACAGGCTAAGACCAAGCGGGCAGCCCAACAGGTTTAAAAACGAATGAATGCTCTAGCCCGCCGCGCTGCAGGCCTGCTGCTCAGCACAGTTTGTCTGCCCCTTGCAGCTCTGGCTGCCGACCCGCAACCCACCCACGAATTCACCCTCGACAACGGCCTCAAAGTGGTGGTCCGCGAAGACCATCGCGCACCGGTAGTGGTGTCGCAGGTCTGGTACAAGGTCGGCTCCAGCTACGAAACCCCGGGCCAGACCGGTTTGTCCCACGCCCTGGAACACATGATGTTCAAGGGCAGCGAGAAGGTCGGCCCGGGTGAAGCGTCCCTGATCCTGCGGGATCTTGGCGCCGAAGAGAACGCCTTCACCAGCGACGACTTCACCGCTTACTACCAGGTCCTGGCCCGCGACCGCCTGGGCGTGGCCCTGGAGCTGGAAGCCGATCGCATGGCCAGCCTGCGCCTGCCGGCCGACGAGTTCGCCCGCGAGATCGAGGTGATCAAGGAAGAACGCCGCCTGCGCACCGACGACAAGCCGCTGTCCAAGGCCTATGAGCGCTTCAAGGCCATGGCCTACCCCGCCAGCGGTTACCACACCCCGACCATCGGCTGGATGGCCGACCTGAACCGGATGAAGGTCGAGGAGCTGCGCCACTGGTACCAATCCTGGTACGCGCCGAACAACGCCACCCTGGTGGTGGTGGGCGATGTCACCCCGGATGAGGTCAAGGCCCTGGCCCAGCGCTATTTCGGCGCCATCCCCAAGCGCGACGTGCCACCGGCGAAGATCCCCCTGGAGCTGGCCGAACCCGGCGAGCGCCTGATCACCCTGCATGTGAAGACCCAACTGCCGAGTCTGATGCTGGCCTTCAACGTGCCAAGCATCGCCACAGCTGAAGACAAGCGTTCGGTCAACGCCCTGCGCCTGGCCGCGGCCCTGCTGGACGGCGGCTATAGCGCGCGCATTCCGACCCAGCTGGAGCGCGGCGAAGAGTTGCTGTCCAACGGTTCCACCAGCTATGACGCCTACACCCGAGGCGACAGTCTGTTCATGCTCTCGGCCACCCCCAACAGCCAGAAGAAGAAAACCATCGCCCAGGCCGAAGCCGGGCTGTGGCGCCTGCTGGACCAACTGAAAACCACCCCGCCGTCGGCCGCAGAGCTGGAGCGGGTCCGGGCACAAGTGATTGCCGGGCTGGTCTACGAGCGTGACTCGATCACCAGCCAGGCCAGTGCCATCGGCCAGCTGGAAACCGTCGGCCTGTCCTGGAAGCTGATGGACACCGAGCTGGCGGAACTGCAAAGCGTGACCCCGGAAGACATCCAGAAAGCCGCCCGCACCTATTTCACCCGGGAGCGTATGAGCGTGGCCCATGTACTGCCTGAGGAGTCCGCTCATGAGTAAGCGCAAGAATGCTTCACCGGTCCTGCTGGGCCTGGCCCTGGTCGCCCTGCTCACCGCCGGTGGCCTGTACCTGTCGCGCTCCGGCGAAAGTAATGCCAGCCAGGCCCTGGACAACGCCAAGAGCAGCCAGAAGCTGCAATCTCTGGCCGAGCTGGATGGCAAGGCCCCCAGCCACCGCAACCTCAATGTGCAGACCTGGAGCACCGCCGAGGGCGCCAAGGTACTGTTCGTCGAAGCCCGCGAGCTGCCGATGTTCGACATGCGCCTGATCTTCGCCGCCGGCAGCAGCCAGGACGGCAACACTTCCGGCCTGGCCCTGCTGACCAACGCCATGCTCAACGAAGGCGTGCCCGGCAAGGACGTGGGCGCCATCGCCCAGGGCTTTGAAAGCCTGGGCGCGGATATCGGCAACGGTGCCTACAAGGACATGGCCGTGGTCTCGCTGCGCAGCCTCAGCGCTGTGGATAAACGCGAACCGGCGCTTGAGCTGTTCGCCGAAGTGGTGGGCAAGCCGACCTTCCCTGCCGACTCCCTGGCGCGGATCAAGAACCAGTTGCTCGCCGGCTTCGAGTACCAGAAGCAGAACCCCGGCAAGCTCGCCAGCCTGGAGCTGATGCAGCGCCTGTACGGCAGCCATCCCTATGCGCATGCCAGCGAGGGTAACGCCAAGAGTGTTCCGGGCATCAGCCTGGCGCAACTGCAGGCCTTCCACGCCAAGGCCTATACCGCCGGCAACGTGGTGATCGCCCTGGTCGGCGATCTGTCGCGCAGCGACGCCGAGGCAATTGCCGCGCAAGTCTCCGCCGCCCTGCCCAAAGGCCCTGCCCTGGCGAAGGTCGAGCAACCCACTGAACCCAAGGCCAGCATCGGCCACATCGAATTCCCATCGAGCCAGACCAACCTGTTGCTGGCGCAACTGGGGATCGACCGTGACGATCCGGATTACGCCGCCGTGTCCCTGGGCAACCAGATCCTGGGCGGTGGCGGCTTCGGCACCCGGCTGATGAGTGAAGTGCGCGAGAAACGCGGCCTGACCTACGGCGTGTACTCGGGCTTCACCCCGATGCAGGCCCGCGGCCCGTTCATGATCAACCTGCAGACCCGCGCAGAAATGAGCGAAGGCACCCTGAAACTGGTGCAGGACGTGTTCGCCGAATACCTGAAAAACGGCCCGACCCAGAAGGAACTGGATGACGCCAAGCGTGAACTGGCCGGCAGCTTCCCGCTGTCCACCGCCAGCAACGCCGATATCGTCGGCCAGCTGGGCGCCATGGGCTTCTACAACCTGCCGTTGAGCTACCTGGAAGACTTCATGCGTCAATCCCAGGCACTGACGGTGGAACAGGTCAAGGCCGCCATGAACAAACACCTCGGCGTCGACAAGATGGTCATCGTCAGCGCCGGCCCCACCGTCGCGCAGAAGCCGTTGCCGCCCCCCACTGACAAACCCGCCGAGCAGCCGCTCGGGGTTCCGGAGCACTGATGGCCCGTCCAGCCCGTCCCAGCAAGAAGCCCGTCCACAACCAGCACAATGGCGTGGGCCAGCTGCGCATCATCGGCGGCGAGTGGCGCAGCCGTAAGCTGAGCTTCCCCGATCTGCCGGGGCTGCGCCCGACCCCGGACCGGGTGCGCGAAACCCTGTTCAACTGGCTGGCCCCCTATGTGGCCGGGGCCAAGGTCATCGACCTGTTCGCCGGCAGCGGGGCGGTGTTCCTTGAAGCCCTGTCCCGCGGCGCCGCCTCGGGGCTGGCCCTGGACAGCAGCAGCGTAGCGATCTCCAGCCTGCGCGAGCACCTGGGAACGCTGCGTTGCACCGTGGGCCAGGCGCAGACCGCTGACGCCCTGCGCTACCTGGAAACCCAGCCGGCCACGCCGTTCGACCTGGCGTTTCTGGACCCGCCGTTCAACCAGAACCTGCTGCCCGCCGCCTGCGCCCTGCTGGAGGAACGCGGCTGGTTGGCGGACGACGCCTGGATCTACACCGAAAGCGAAACCGCGCCATCGACCCTGGGCCTGCCCGGCAGCTGGCGCCTGCACCGTGAGCAAAAATCCGGGCAGGTGTATTACTCCTTGTGGCAACGTATGGCAGACAGCGCCGCGTAGAACCTGTTTACGCTCGGCCGGAACAAGCTGCGCAGCCCACCCGGGCTGTGCAGCGCCGCATCGAGACTCCCCCCGTGCCCAACTCGCCTGATCGTTTCATCCCCGCCTTCGGCCTTGGCAACCCGCACCTGCAGACGCTGTGGGGTCCGCTGTGGCGCCCGACCACCCACCTTGAGCGCCAGCGCGAACGTCTGTGGCTGGATGACGGCGACTTTCTCGATCTTGACTGGCACGGCCCCCATAGCGCCGAGGCCCCGCTGGTGCTGGTGCTGCACGGGCTGACCGGCTCTTCCAACTCACCTTATGTGGCCGGCCTGCAACAGGCCCTCGCCGCCCGAGGCTGGGCCAGCGCAGCGCTGAACTGGCGCGGCTGCTCCGGCGAACCCAACCTGCTGCCCCGCAGCTACCACTCCGGCGCCAGCGAAGACCTGGCTTCGGCCATTGCCCATCTGCGGGCCAAGCGCCCCCAGGCACCGCTGTACGCGGTGGGCTACTCCCTGGGGGGCAATGTGCTGCTCAAGTACCTGGGGGAAAGCGGCAGCGCCAGCCCGCTGCAAGGGGCCACGGCGGTGTCGGTGCCGTTTCGCCTGGACCAATGCGCCGACCGCATTGGCCAGGGGTTCTCCAAGGTCTATCAGGCCCACTTCATGCGCGAGATGCTGGCCTACATCAAGGACAAGCAACGCCAGTTCCAGCACGACGGCCGCCATGAAGGCCTGGCGACCCTGGCGCAACTGGGCCCGCTGACCAAGATGCGCACCTTCTGGGACTTCGATGGCCGGGTCACCGCGCCGCTGCATGGCTTTGCCGATGCCCAGGACTACTACCGCCGCGCTTCCAGCCGCTATTACCTTGGGGAAATCCGCACCCCGACCCTGATCATCCAGGCCGCGGACGATCCCTTTGTGTTCCCCCACAGCCTGCCCGAGGCCGGCGAACTGTCCGCCAGTACCCAGTTCGAACTGCAGGCCAAGGGCGGCCACGTAGGCTTTGTCGGAGGCAGCCTGAAACACCCGAGCTACTACCTGGAACAACGCATCCCGCAATGGCTGACCGGCCTGGACCGCCATGGATAAGCCCGCCCGGGAGTCGATCCGCTTCTGGCAGACCGCGCCCCTGGCCGGGGTCGAGTTGCTGGCCGCGCGCTACATCGAACAGCGCTTCGTGCCCCATGTGCACGAGGGTTATGTGATCGGCATGATCATGGCTGGCGCTCAGCGCTACCGCTACCGCGGGGCCGAACACCTGGCGGGCAGCGGCACCCTGGTGCTGATCAACCCGGACGAATTGCACACCGGGGCCAAGGGTGTTGAAGACGGCTGGCTGTATCGGGCCTTTTACCCGGACAACCGGCAGATTCTCAGCTTGCTGGATGAACTGGAACTGCCCAGCGGCAGCCTGCCGGCCTTTGGCGCCACCCTGTATCGGGACCCGGATCTGGTGCAGGGTTTTGCCCGCCTGCACCACCTGCTGGAAAGCCCGGCCACCGCCCTGCAACAACAGACCCAGTGGCGGGAAATGCTGCTGATGCTGTTGCAGCGCCACGCCGGAGTCCGGGCACTGGGTGAACCTGGGCAGGAACACCGGGCGATTGTCCAAGCCAAGGAACTGCTGCGCTCGCAACTGGCCGCACCGCCGTCATTGGAAGAGTTGGCGGCGGCGGTAAACCTGTCGCCGTTCCATTTCGCCCGGGTGTTTCGCCGGACCACCGGGATTGCGCCCCATACCTGGTTGATGCAACAGCGCATCGCCAAAGCCCGGGCCTTGTTGCGCGATGGCTGCCTGCCGCTGGCAGTGGCGACACAGTTGGGATTTGCCGACCAAAGCCATCTGAGCCGGCAGTTCAAGCAGGTGTATGGGGTGACGCCGGCAGCTTATCGCAGCGCCGTTCTGCAGTAGGGCGGCGCGGCTTTCGCGAGCAGGTTCGCGCCTGCTGCCGCCAACGCGTCCCTGTCGACGCTTTCGCGAGCAAGCTCGCTCCTACAGGTTCGCGGGGGCCTGCGGGCCGTAGGAGCTGGCTTGCCAGCGATGAGGCCGACGGATGCAGCCCGTCAATCGCCGGTGGCGACAGGCCGCTGGGCATCGGTGATCCATTCGCTCCACGACCCGGCATACAGGCGCCCCAGCGGGTAGCCGGCCAGGCACAAGGCGAACAGGTTGTGGCAAGCGGTGACGCCAGAGCCGCAGTAAGCCACCAACTGCTCCGGGGAGCGTCCTGCGAGCTTTTGCGCGAATCGCTGCTTGAGTCGGTCGGCCGCAAGGAAGCGCCCGTCCTCGCCCAGGTTGTCAGTGAATGCCGCGCATTGGGCACCAGGAATATGCCCGGCCACCGGATCGATGGGCTCCACCTCGCCACGAAAACGCGGCAGGCCACGGGCATCCAGCAGGGTCAGGTCCGCCTGACCCAGGCGCTGGCGCAAGTGCTCGGCATCCAGCAGCAGACTGTGGTCGGGCTGGCCGGCGAACCGGCCCGGCACGGTTTGCGGTGCATCCAGGCTCAGGGGCAGGCCCGCGGCGTGCCAGGCTTTGAGGCCGCCATCGAGAATGAACACGCCATCACGCTTGCCCAGCCAGGCCAGCAACCACCAGGCGCGGGCCGCGTAGGCACCGGGGCCGTCGTCATAGAGCACGATCTCGCTGTCGTTATCGATGCCCCAGGCCTGCAGGCGGGCCACCAGTTGCGCCGGCTCCGGCAACGGATGCCGGCCGGTCACGCCCTTGACCACCGGCGCGCTCAGATCCCGGTTCAGATCGGCGAAATGCGCCCCGGCGATATGTCCGTCGGCGTAACTGCGCTGGCCGTAATCCGGGTCTTCCAGAGCAAAGCGACAATCCAGAATCACCAGGCCGGGCTGTTGTTTTTTCTGGTCCAGGGCAAGCGGGCTGATCAACTGCGCGAGGGGCATAGCGGGCTCCTGTGAGTAAGTCGGAGATTGATCCTACTGCACTTCTTCCAGGGCTTGGGCCAGCGGCACGTAAAACTCTTCGAACAGGCCGTTGACCGCTTCCCGGGCCTGCTCGGTGACAAAACCGGCTTCCAGCACCAGCACCTGATAGACGCCGCGCTTGATGGCTTCCTCGCTCAGGTGGGTGGAGTTCTCCCGTGTGGTGCACAGAAAACGCACCCAGGAGGTGAGGATGATCCAGGCATTGAGGGTCAGGGATTCGATCTGCACCTTGTCCATGGCGACGATCCCGGCGTCGACGAAACGTCCGTAGATGGCCATGCCCTGGATCAGGCAACGCTGGGAGAAGCGCCGGTAGCGAGCCGCCAGTTCGGCGTCGCTGTCCAGCAGGTGTTCCAGGTCGCGGTGCAGGAAGCGATAGCGCCACATGGCCGCCAGCAGCGCCTGCAGGTAATAGCGCTTGTCTTCAACGGTGACCGCACGCCCGGGGGGCGGGCGCAGGAAGCTGTCCACCAGACTCTCGTACTCGGCGAACAACACGGCGATGATCGCCTGCTTGTTGGGGAAGTGGTAGTACAGGTTGCCCGGAGAAATCTCCATGTGCGCAGCAATATGGTTGGTACTGACGTTGCGCTCGCCCTGTTGGTTAAACAGCTCAAGGCTGAACTGAACGATGCGCTCGCGGGTTTTTATACGTGGGGCCATGGGCGTGGGCTTTAATCAGAAGGCTGGGGTGCATCTTACGTTCTATCCCCCTGTGGATAAATCGCGACCGGCACCGGATGGTATTTGACAATTTAGAGCATAAGCTCTAAAAAACTAGCCACCCTATAAAAACCGGAGCCCGTCCATGTCTGCCGAAATCGCTTACCTGCAGGATTCCCTTCAGCAACAGGACGAGCTGCATGCGCTGTTCGAAGCCCAGCGCCGGGCCTTCGCCGCCAATCCCATGCCACCGGCCGCACAACGCCAACAATGGCTCAAATCACTGCAGAACCTGCTCGACACCGAACGCCAGGCACTGATCGATGCCATCAGCCAGGACTTCAGCAACCGCAGCGCCGATGAAACCCTGCTGGCCGAGCTGATGCCCAGCCTGCATGGCATTCACTACGCCAGCAAGCACCTGAAAAAATGGATGAAGCCGTCTCGTCGCGCCGTCGGCCTGGCCTTCCAGCCAGCCTCGGCCAAGGTGGTTTATCAGCCGCTGGGGGTGGTGGGCGTCATCGTGCCGTGGAACTACCCGCTGTACCTGTGCATGGGCCCGTTGGTGGGGGCCCTGGCCGCCGGCAACCGGGTGATGCTCAAGCTCAGTGAATCCACCCCGGCCACCGGCCAGTTGCTCAAACAGTTGCTGGCCCGGGTATTCCCCGAGGATCTGGTGTGCGTGGTGCTGGGCGAAGCCGAAGTGGGCATGGCCTTCTCCAAGCTGCGTTTCGATCATCTGCTGTTCACCGGCGCCACCAGCATCGGCAAGCACGTGATGCGCGCAGCGGCCGAAAACCTGACCCCGGTGACCCTGGAGCTGGGCGGCAAGTCCCCGGCCATCGTGTCCCACACCGTGCCCCTCAAGGACGCCGCCGAACGTATCGCCTTCGGCAAGACCCTGAACGCCGGGCAGACCTGCGTCGCCCCGGACTACGTGCTGGTGCCGGAAGAACGCATCGGTGCCTTTGTCGAAGCCTATCGTCAGGTGGTGCGTGGTTTTTTCCCGACCCTGGCGGACAACCCCGACTACACCGCGATCATCAACCAGCGCCAGTTGACCCGGCTCAACGGCTACCTGAGCGACGCCACCAGCAAGGGCGCGCTGTTGGTGCCGCTGTTCGAACAGAGCCAGGAGCGGCGCCTGGGCCATAGCCTGCTCTTGAATGTCACCGACGACATGACCGTGATGCAGGACGAGATCTTCGGTCCGATCCTGCCCATCGTGCCCTACAAGACCCTGGACCAGGCCCTCGCCTATATCACCCAGCGTCCGCGCCCCCTGGCCCTGTACTACTTCGGCTACGACAAGTCCGAACAGCAGCGGGTGCTCAACGAAACCCACTCCGGCGGCGTGTGCCTCAACGACACCCTGCTGCATGTGGCCCAGGATGACCTGCCGTTTGGTGGTGTCGGCCCTTCCGGCATGGGCCACTACCACGGGCATGAAGGCTTCCTGACCTTCAGCAAGGCCAAGGGAGTGTTCATCAAGCAGCGCTTCAACGCGGCGCGCCTGATCTACCCGCCTTATGGAAAATCGATCCAGAAACTCATCCAGAAGCTGTTCATTCGTTAACCAGTACATCGCCGGGTAATAACAACAATGACCCCTAGCCTGTCTGAAACACCCGCGCTGTCACGGCGCGGATTGCTGAAAATCAGCCTTTGCGCCAGCGCCTTCCTGGCCACCGCAGGACTGGGCGCAAGCCTCAGCGGTTGCTCCGCCAGCACGCCCGCCAGCGGCTTCGCCATGCTGCGCAGCAATGACCTGCCGTTTTTGCGGGCGCTGATCCCGGTGATGCTTGAAGGCGCCGTGGCGGCGGACAAGATGCCCGCCGCCATCGACGGCACCCTGGCCAACCTGGACAACGCCCTCAATCACCTATCGCCGGAAATGTTCAAGCTCACCCAGCAGTTGTTCGATGTGCTGGGCATGGCGGTCACCCGCGGCCCGCTGACGGGGATCTGGGGCAGTTGGGAAAACGCCAGCGCCGAGGCCATCCGCAACTTCCTCAGCCGCTGGGAAAACAGCTTCCTGGCCCTGCTGCGCATGGGCCATGCCTCGTTGCTGCAACTGGTGATGATGGCCTGGTACACCCGCCCTGAGTCCTGGGCCCATTGCGGTTATCCCGGGCCACCGAAGGTCTGACCGGCTTTTGTAGCCGCCGCCATAGGCTACGCGCGAGCGCTTAGGTTCGTGGGGCGATGGGGCAGCGGCTGGGGATCGTCAAGCAAGGCCCTGCGGGCCTTTTCGCAGCTTCGCAGGCTCAGCAGCGGCTACAGTGGATCCGCGCCGAGCCTTCAATAATAAGAGAGCGTCCGATATGCCTGTACCTGATCTGTTCCGCGAAGGCCTGAACCGTGGCTGGAAAACCTACAACGGCTCGCAGCTGGAGCAGGACCTGACCCTGGAAGCCGATGTCGCCATCATCGGCAGCGGCGCCGGTGGCGGCACCACCGCCGAAATCCTCAGCGCCGCCGGCTACAAGGTGCTGTTGATCGAGGAGGGCCCGCTCAAGACCAGCGACGACTTCAAGATGCTGGAGGACCAGGCCTACACCAGCCTCTATCAGGAAGGCATCGGGCGCATGAGCAAGGACGGCGCCATCACCATCCTCCAGGGCCGCGCCGTGGGCGGCACCACCCTGATCAACTGGACATCGAGCTTCCGCACTCCCGACCCGACCCTGGAACACTGGGCCAGGGAACACGGGGTGGTGGGCCACAGCTCGGCGGAGATGGCGCCCTGGTTCGAGAAAATGGAGCAGCGCCTGGGGGTGGCGCCCTGGGTCATGCCGCCCAACGCCAACAACGACGTGATCCGCAAGGGCTGCGAAGCCCTGGGCTACAGCTGGCACGTGATTCCGCGCAACGTCCGTGGTTGCTGGAACCTGGGCTATTGCGGCCTGGGCTGCCCCACCAATGCCAAGCAATCGATGCTGGTGACCACCATTCCGGCAACCCTGGAGAAAGGCGGCGAGCTGCTGTACCTGGCCCGGGCCGATCGCCTGCTGCTCAAGGGTGACCAGGTCAGTAGCCTGCAATGTGTGGCCATGGATGCCCGTTGCGTGGCGCCCACGGGACGAACCATCACCGTCAAGGCCAAGCATTACGTGCTGGCCGGTGGCGGCATCAACAGCCCCGCCCTGCTGCTGCGCTCCGATGCCCCGGACCCGCATTCGCGCCTGGGCAAACGCACCTTCCTGCACCTGGTGAACTTCTCCGCCGGCCAGTTCGACGAGGTGATCAACCCGTTCTACGGCGCGCCGCAATCGATCTACTCCGACCATTTCCAGTGGCAGGACGGCACCACCGGCAAGATGTCCTACAAACTCGAAGTACCGCCCCTGCAACCGGCCCTGGCCAGTACCCTGCTAGGCGGTTTCGGGCCGCAGAGCGGGTTGTCCATGGAGCAACTGCCCCACACCCACGCCATGCTGGCCCTGCTGCGGGACGGCTTCCACCCCGATAGCACCGGTGGCAACGTCGAGCTGCGCGGTGACGGCACCCCGGTGCTCGACTATCAGGTCTCGCCCTACGCCTGGGACGGTCTGCGCCGGGCCTTCCACAGCATGGCGGAGATCCAGTTCGCCGGCGGCGCCAAGGCAGTCAAGCCGCTGCACAGCGACGCCCGCTTCGCCAAGACCCTGAATGAAGTCCGCACCCAGATCGACGGCCTGGACCTGGCGCTGTACCGCACCCGCCTGGGCAGCGCCCACGTGATGGGTGGCTGCGCCATGGGCGAAGACCCGAAAAGCGCCGTGGCCGACAGCCTCGGGCGTCACCATCAATTGCGCAATCTGTCGATCCACGACGGCTCGCTGTTTCCCACCAGCATCGGTGCCAACCCACAGCTGTCGGTCTACGGCCTGACGGCGCAACTGGCCACGGCCCTGGCGGAGCGCTTGAAAACGGCGTGAAAAAGCGGGGTATTTTCGTCGTCTATAGTGCTTTCTTCCCTAAAAGGCGACTTGGCCGACCGGGAAGGCTGCGATACCATCCGACTCCCCAACGGATTCCCGCCAGGACGACGCGATGAACCGAGTGTTGTACCCAGGTACCTTCGACCCTATTACCAAGGGCCACGGCGATCTGGTCGAGCGCGCCTCCCGGCTGTTCGACCACGTGATCATCGCCGTTGCCGCCAGCCCCAAGAAAAACCCGCTGTTCCCCCTGGAACAACGCGTGGAACTGGCGCAAGAGGTGACCAAGCACCTGCCCAACGTTGAAGTCGTCGGCTTCTCGACCCTGCTGGCGCACTTTGCCAAGGAGCAGAACGCCAATGTCTTTCTGCGGGGCCTGCGAGCGGTTTCGGACTTTGAATACGAGTTCCAGCTGGCCAACATGAACCGCCAACTGGCGCCGGACGTGGAAAGCCTGTTCCTGACGCCGTCGGAGCGCTACTCGTTCATTTCCTCGACGCTGGTTCGTGAAATTGCTGCCCTGGGTGGCGATATCACCAAGTTCGTCCATCCGGCCGTCGCCGATGCACTGACCCTGCGCTTCAAGAAATAAGCCGTGCGGCCCCGCAGAGGGGCCCTTGCCAGGCGTCAGCCATCGCGCCCGCGTGCACTACGGGCGTCAATACGGCACAATTGCGCGCATTCGTTTTTACATGCCCGGGCCTGCCGCCCAGGCCGGAGTCCCCCATGTCCCTGATCATCACCGACGATTGCATCAACTGCGACGTCTGCGAACCCGAGTGCCCCAACGCGGCCATCTCCCAAGGCGAGGAGATCTACGTCATCGATCCGAACCTGTGCACCCAGTGCGTCGGCCACTACGACGAGCCGCAATGCCAACAGGTATGCCCGGTGGATTGCATTCCGCTGGATGAGGCGCGTCCGGAAACCGAAGAAGAGTTGATGGCCAAGTACCGGAAGATCACCGGCAAGGCTTGAGGAATTCAGCGGCCCTTCAGGGCATTTTCGCCGGCAAACCGGCTCCTACGGCGTTCGTAGGAGCCGGCTTGCCGGCGCAGCTTCTCAGCGCTGGCAACGTGGGCAGTAGACGCTGGCCCGCTGGCCCAGCTTGATCTCCCGCAGCCCCGTGCCGCAGACCTTGCAGTGCTCCCCGCCACGTCCGTAGACGAACAGCTCCTGCTGGAAGTACCCAGGCTGGCCGTCGCCGCCGATAAAGTCGCGCAAGGTGGTGCCGCCCCGCTCGATGGCCGCCGCCAGGATGCGTTTGATCTCGATCGCCAGTTGCAGATAGCGGGCCCGGGAAATGCCCTTGGCTTCACGACGTGGATCGATGCCTGCGGCGAACAGTGCCTCGGTCGCATAGATATTGCCCACCCCCACTACCACCGCGTTGTCCATGATGAACGGTTTGACCGCCATGGAGCGTCCCCGGGATAGCTGGAACAGGCGCTCACCATCGAACAGGTCGGTCAGCGGCTCCGGCCCCAGGCGCGCCAGCAGCTCGTGGTTCAGCGGGTCCAGGCTCCAGAGCATGGCGCCAAACCGGCGCGGGTCGGTGTAGCGCAGGGCCAGGCCCGACTCCAGTTCGATATCCACATGTTCGTGCTTGGCCGCCGGCAGGCCGATTTCCACCAGGCGCAGATTGCCCGACATGCCCAGATGACTGATGAGGGTGCCGACCTCGGCATTGATCAGCAGGTACTTGGCCCGACGATCCACCTGGACGATGCGCTGCCCGGACAGGCGCACATCCAGATCCTCGGGGATCGGCCAGCGCAAACGCCGGTCACGGACGATGACCCGACTGACCTTCTGGCCTTCCAGGTGCGGTGCGATCCCGCGCCGGGTGGTTTCGACTTCAGGTAATTCAGGCATGTCCGCCCCTGGCACTCATTGCGAAATGAACAATCAGTGTGCGCCCAGCTCGCGCACGGTTTCCTTGAGGTTCTCGAAGTCGTAATCCGACAGACCGACGTAGTCGAGAATCAGATGGCCGATGCTGTTCCACTCGTGATCTTCCACCTGGTTGCCCAGCACCCGGTAGGACGCGCAGATGTGCTCGGCCATTTTCAGGATCGCCAGCAGGTTCTTCAGCTGGCTGTTGCGCGAGGACTCGTCGCTGAAGATCGCCAGGGCGTTGTGGTGATTGGCGATGGCATTGGTCACATGCTCCGGCAAGCGCCAGGACTTGGCGGTGTAGTACCCCACCACCGCGTGGTTGGTGTTGAAGGCACGGTTTTCCGTATCCACCACCCGCTGCTCCGGCCCGGCACTGCCATAGGCTTCTTCCAGCACGCTCATGTAATCGGGGAAACGCTTGAGCATCAGCGGCACGCCGCAGTCGTGGAACAGCCCCAGGGCGTAGGCTTCATCCACCGCCTGGGAGCCGGTGCGCTTGGCCAGGGTCAGGCAGGTCATGGCCACATCCTGGGCGGTGTCCCAGAAGCGGTTGAGGGTGACGATGGTTTCATCGCTCATCTCGCCCTTGATCGACTGCGCGTTGATCAGGTTGATGATCGAGCGGCTGCCCAAGAGATTCACCGCGCGCTGGATCGAGGCAATCTTGTTGCTCAAGCCGTAATACGGCGAATTGACGATCTTCAGCAGCGCGCCGGACAGGCCCGGGTCCTGGGATATCAGCTTGGCAATCACTTCCAGGTCGGGGTCGGGCATGTACTGCTCCATCTGCAAATCCACCATGATTTGCGGTTGAGGCGGCACGCTGATGCCTTGCAGGGCCTGCTGAATCTGTTCGGCTGATAGCTCTTGGGACATAAGTACACACTCTGGCTGAGGCGGCGATTCTAACCTCTAACGAGCCAATGTTGGGCGAACGGACAGGAACTTTACCCTGCGCCTTTAGCCGCAGGTCCATTGGCCGTCGCTGAAGTTGCGCAGCAAGGTATAATCGCGCCCTTTTTTCCGGAGCGACGTCATGTCCCTGCCAAGCCTGCGCCTCAAAGCCAACGCCGATCGCCGCCTGCGCGCCGGCCACCTGTGGGTCTACAGCAACGAAATCGATGTAGCCGCCACCCCTCTGCACGGCTTCAAGGCAGGCGACCAGGCGGTACTGGAAGCCGCCGGCGGCAAGCCCCTGGGCGTCGTCGCCATGAGCCCGAACAACCTGATCTGCGCCCGCCTGCTGTCCCGGGACGCCAAGCTGGCCCTGGACAAGTCGCTGCTGGTGCACCGCCTGAACGTGGCCCTGTCCCTGCGCGAGCGCCTGTTCGACAAGCCGTTCTACCGCCTGGTCTACGGCGACTCCGACCTGCTGCCGGGCCTGGTGGTCGACCGTTTTGGCGACATCCTGGTGGTACAGATCGCCTCGGCGACCATGGAAACCCACAAGGACGACGTGATTGCCGCCCTGACCCAGGTGCTCAAGCCCAGCGGCATCCTGTTCAAGAACGATTCCGCCGCCCGTGACGCCGAAGGCCTGAACCGCTACGTGGAAACCGTGTTCGGCCTGGTGCCGGAGTGGGTTGCCCTGGAAGAGAACGGCGTCAAGTTCGAAGCCCCGGTGATCCAGGGCCAGAAAACCGGCTGGTTCTACGACCACCGCATGAACCGCGCCCGCCTGGCGCCGTACGCCAAGGGCAAGCGCGTGCTGGACCTGTACAGCTACATCGGCGGCTGGGGGGTGCAAGCCGCGGCGTTCGGCGCCAGTGAAGTGTTCTGCGTCGATGCCTCGGCCTTCGCCCTCGATGGCGTGGAGCGCAACGCTGCGCTGAACGGTTTCGCCGAGAAAATGACCTGCATCGAAGGCGACGTCTTCGAAGCCCTGAAAGAACTGAAAGCCAGTGAAGAGCGCTTCGACGTGATCGTTGCCGACCCACCCGCCTTCATCAAGCGCAAGAAAGACCTGAAGAACGGCGAAGGCGCCTACCGCCGCCTGAACGAGCAAGCCATGCGCCTGCTCAACAAGGACGGCATCCTGGTCAGCGCCTCGTGCTCGATGCACCTGCCCGAGGACGACCTGCAGAACATCCTGCTGACCAGTGCCCGTCACCTGGACCGCAATATCCAACTGCTGGAACGCGGTGGCCAGGGCCCGGATCACCCGGTGCACCCAGCCATCCCGGAAACCCGCTACATCAAGAGCATCACCTGCCGCCTGCTGCCTAACAGCTGAGCCCGGGCCGACGGCCATTCCCGCCTAGCGCGGGAATGGCCACCGCCCTCGATTGACTTTGCACGACCACGGTTCGATTCTCGGCACCTTCTCAAGGACCGAGAGCACCACACCATGGGCCACTCCCCCGCCACCCCGAACAAGACCTCGGTAGTCATTCTGCTGCTGAGCGCTGCCGCCCTGGGCCTGAACAGCCTGGTCAATCGTCGCTATCAGGGCGCTTGCGTCTGAAGATCGCGCAGACGGCACAAATCCCTGAGGTACAGCAGGAAGGAAAACGCCAAGGGCGGGCCAGTGAAGTAGCGCAAGGACAAAAACCCGCTCTTGAAGGGGTCCAGATGGTGCTCGCGGGTCCAGAAATCGAACAACGCCTGCACCAGCCACGCAGCGCAAAGAGCCACCAGCATCCAGGCTCCGTCCCCCAACAGCCGTCGTTTAAAACCGTCACGTCCCGGCAGCCAGCTGGCGCTGAGTAGCGTCATCAGCAGCAGGAACGCCACCACGCTGTAGATCACCCCGCGGGTAAAGGGCAACTCGCTGCAGGCCAGCACCGCCACCGCCGCCGCAAAGGCCAGCAACAGCGCGGCCTTCCAGGTGCGCCACTGGCGCCGCTGCCCGGCCAGCAGTTGCACGAAGCCGCCGCCCGTCAGCAGGGCCGCGCCCACCACGGCCATGGTGCTGCCGGGCCAGTCGCTATAGAGCACCAGCCACATCAGCATCAGCCCTTGCAGCAGGCCCGTGCCGAGGTAGAACCTCAGGGATCGCATGTTCGCGGACATTCCAGCTCCATTGGAAGGTGATCGAGGGGCGGCGAGTCTAAACCAGGAGCGGCCAGGCGGGCAGCCTCCCTCTCAGATCCTGGCAATCGCACGCCACAGAGCGGCCACGGCATTCCTTCCTGACGCCAGCGGTGTAGAATCGGCGGATTCATCGCCAGTCATCCCCCGGCGGGTTTATGAGCTCAGGCTGAGGCGCGCGGCGATCCCGCGGCGTCATCGGCAGCTTTCGGACACACGGCCATTTCTGAGTGTTCCCAAGGTCAATAGAAGCTCACTCCCCATTTGTTCCCTGATTAGCCGCCCGGAGTGCTCCATGCCTGATTACCGCTCGAAAACATCCACCCACGGCCGCAATATGGCCGGTGCTCGCGCCCTGTGGCGCGCCACGGGGATGAAAGATGACGACTTCAAGAAGCCGATCATCGCCATTGCCAACTCCTTCACCCAGTTCGTCCCGGGGCACGTGCACCTGAAGGACCTGGGTCAGCTGGTGGCCCGTGAGATCGAACGCGCCGGTGGCGTGGCCAAGGAATTCAACACCATCGCCGTGGACGACGGCATCGCCATGGGCCACGACGGCATGCTGTATTCCCTGCCGAGCCGCGAGATCATCGCCGACTCCGTGGAATACATGGTCAACGCCCACTGCGCCGACGCCATCGTCTGCATCTCCAACTGCGACAAGATCACCCCCGGCATGCTGATGGCCGCCCTGCGCCTGAACATCCCGGTGATCTTCGTCTCCGGCGGCCCGATGGAAGCCGGCAAGACCAAGCTCGCCAGCCACGGCCTGGACCTGGTGGACGCCATGGTCATCGCCGCCGACTCCAGCGCTTCTGACGAGAAGGTTGCCGAGTACGAGCGCAGCGCCTGCCCGACCTGCGGTTCGTGCTCCGGCATGTTCACCGCCAACTCCATGAACTGCCTGACCGAAGCTCTGGGCCTGGCCCTGCCGGGCAACGGTTCGACCCTGGCCACCCACAGCGACCGCGAAGAGCTGTTCCTGCGGGCCGGGCGCACCATCGTCGAGCTGTGCCAGCGCTACTACGGCGACAACGACGAGTCGGTGCTGCCGCGCAACATCGCCAACTTCAAGGCGTTCGAGAACGCCATGACCCTGGACATCGCCATGGGCGGTTCCACCAACACCATCCTGCACCTGCTGGCCGCCGCCCAGGAAGCCGAGATCGACTTCGACCTGCGGGACATCGATCGCCTCTCGCGCCATGTGCCGCAGCTGTGCAAAGTGGCGCCGAACATCCAGAAGTACCACATGGAAGACGTGCACCGCGCCGGCGGCATCTTCAGCATCCTCGGCGAACTGGCCCGTGGCGGGCTGCTGCACACCGACCTGCCCACCGTGCACAGCAAGACCCTGGCCGAGGGCATCGCCCAGTGGGACATCACCCAGACCAGCGACGAAGCCGTGCATCACTTCTTCAAGGCCGGCCCGGCGGGCATCCCGACCCAGACCGCCTTCAGCCAGTCGACCCGTTGGGACAGCCTGGATGACGACCGTGAAAACGGTTGCATCCGCAGCGTCGAACACGCCTATTCCAAAGAAGGTGGCCTGGCCGTGCTCTACGGCAACATTGCCCTGGACGGCTGCGTGGTGAAGACCGCCGGTGTCGACGAGTCGATCCACGTGTTCGAAGGCAACGCCAAGATCTTCGAAAGCCAGGACAGCGCCGTGCGCGGCATCCTCGCCGACGAAGTGAAAGAAGGCGACATCGTGATCATCCGTTACGAAGGTCCGAAAGGCGGCCCGGGCATGCAGGAAATGCTCTATCCGACCTCCTACCTGAAGTCCAAGGGTCTGGGCAAAGCCTGCGCCCTGCTCACCGACGGCCGCTTCTCCGGCGGCACTTCGGGCCTGTCCATCGGCCACGCCTCGCCAGAAGCGGCAGCCGGCGGCGCCATCGGCCTGGTGCAGGACGGCGACAAGGTACTGATCGACATTCCCAACCGCTCGATCAACCTGTTGGTCAGCGATGAGGAACTGGCGGCGCGCCGCGTCGAACAGGACAAGAAAGGCTGGAAGCCAGTGGAAGCTCGCCCACGTAAAGTGACCACCGCGCTGAAGGCCTACGCCCTGCTGGCCACCAGCGCCGACAAGGGCGCGGTACGCAACAAGGCCATGCTCGACGGCCTGTGATCGTCGCCCGCAAATGAAAATGCCCCGCCAAGTGCGGGGCATTTTTTTGGCCTTGCATCGCCCTTGCGGACGCCTTCGCTGGCAAGCCAGCTCCTACAGCAGCATTCGGGGTGCTGGTGGCGCCAGCATAGGAGCCGGTTCCGGGTTCTCAGGGCATGCGTTCGCCCAACTGCCCGCGCAGGAAGCGGTACAGGCCATCGGCACTCTTGCGATAGCCGTCGGCGGTCAGGTGCACCAGGTCGTTACGCGCCAGGTCGCTGCCCTGCCATTTGCTGATGGAGCAATCCCCGCCCATGAACGCCTGCCAGTCCCAGAACAGCGTGCGACTGGTCTTCGCCACGTCCTTCTGGATCTGCACGATCTGCCGCAGCGGTTGCGGTTGGGAAGCCGCGCAGCTGCCGGCATTGCGGCGCTTGATGGAGTCCGGCGGCCCCACCAGCAGGATCACGGCCTTGGGCAGGTTCTTGCGCAGCAGCCTGACCTTTTCCTGCAACTGGCTGCGGTACAGCTGCAGATCCAGATCGTCATCGAAGGCTTCGTTGGTGCCATAGGCCAGCACCACCATGTCCGGGCGCAGGGCCTTGAGGGTTTCCAGCCAGCCGGGCTGCCACTTGTCCAGCACATCCAGGCGCGCGCCATTGATGCCCAGGGAGGAGTAGATCACCCCAGCACTCTTCTGCCCGAGGATGTTCCAGCCGCCCAGGGCCAGGCCCTGGTTGTTGGCCACGTTAAAGTCCAGCGGCAGGGTCAGGTTGTTGAACGGCGGGCTGAAGCGCCACTGGCCCCCGGTGGCGGCCAGCATGCGGCTGCTTTTGTTGAGGTTGTCCCGAGCAGTCAGGGTGTTGTTGCTGGACGCCTGGTACAGCG
This sequence comes from Pseudomonas sp. B21-059, assembly GCF_026016285.1. Lineage (NCBI taxonomy): Bacteria > Pseudomonadati > Pseudomonadota > Gammaproteobacteria > Pseudomonadales > Pseudomonadaceae > Pseudomonas > Pseudomonas sp. B21-059. The sequence continues at coordinate 6,389,533 of NZ_CP087201.1, forward strand.
CGGAAATGCGGTACTGCTGGTTGCTCGGCTGGCGCTCGGCGATATGCACCCGCGCCCCCGGGGTCATCGGCAGCGACAGGTAACCGCCCAGGGGAAACTGGTTGCTCTGCTGGTTGCGCGCCGATACCAGGGACCACTGGCGCTTGGCAGCCCCGAGGATCACTCGCTCATAGCGGGTGCCGGGCACCGGTGTGGCCGCCACGAAACCAATGCCGCCATCGCCGTACTGCGCTTGCAGCAGACGGCGCATCTCGCCGCTGAACAGGTCGGCGGCGGTATGGGAGTCACCCAGTTGCACGATGTTGATGGGGGTGCGGTTGGAGGTGCTGAACTTGCGCGCCAGCAGTGCCAGGTTCGGGTCGGTGCCGGTGGTCACGACTTTCTTGGTTCCGCTCCCGGACCGGGCCAGGGCCGAGGCCGGAGTGGCCTGGACCTCGGTGGTCGGGCTGCAACTGCTCAGCAAGGTAATGCCCAGCAACAGCGCAATGCCTTGCAGTCGCCCCATATCAGTGCTCCGTCAATTGTTGACTGGGAAAATTGATCAGCGAGATCACACGCTCAGCGATCAGCTTCTGCCCAGTGGTGGTGAAATGAATACCGTCGTCGACCCGGGTCTTGACCTTCTTGCCATCGCCGGTGGTGCGGTAATAGGAAAACTCGTCGCTCTGGTAGCCGAGAATCTCGTTGGCCGAGACGAAATGCTGCTGATAGCGCTCGATCTGGCTCTTGTACAGGTCGCTCAGGTAAGCCATGGCCGTAGACAGCTTGGGCTTCTCCATGTTCGGCGGACCGACCCAGATCACTTGCACATTGTGGGCCTGGGCGGTGTCGAGGATCGAATCGATGCGCTGGCGATAGGCTGCTTCCCAGTCCGGGGTCTTGAAACGCAGGAACGGTTTGCCCTTGACCACCGGCATGTCCCACGGATCGTTGGGACCGAGGAAGATCACCATCAGGCGGATGTTGGGGTTGCTGGCCAAGGTGCTCTCAACGGTCTTGGGCCAGTTGAAGAAGCTCGGGTATGCAAGGCCAGTGCTCTGCTTGCTGAGGTTGAGGCTCTTGACGTTGTAGCGTTTGCGCAAGGTGTTGGCCATGTGCGGCGCCACGCCCTGCATCAAGGAATCACCGACGAAGAACACCTCATCCCCCGTGGCCAGGCTGGCCATCAGCGGTGCCGTGCGTCCCGGCTCGACCTGAGGCGGATGGCTGACCACAGGAGCCACGGCCACTGGCTGCGGATGCACCGGGGCCGGGACAGGAGCCTGGGTGGCCGTATGGGTCGGTGCCGCGTGCGCAGCACTCAGCGGCGGATGCTCGGGCGCCGGCGCGGTCGCGACCTTCGGCAACGGCGCAGGCTCTTCGTCCGCGGCTGCTTCAGCCTGGGCCACCAGGCTCAGGTCGGCGGTTGCGGCAAAGCTGCCGACAAAGGCCACCCGGGCATTTTCCAGGGCCTGGTTGAGCTGTGCGCCAAAGCGCCACTGCGGGTTCTGCGACAGCCCCGGGATCTCGCAGTCATCGTGGTACTTCTGCTGGCAGTAGAGACGGATCGACTGCTGGTTGAACCACACCAGTAACAGGCTGGTCACCACCAGGGCATAGAACACCTTGGCTGCGCTGCCGAGGCTGACCGATAAGGGCGAACGGTTAGAAACTGGCATAGATGAACCCCGGCACGCCCGACGGTGAGGCGAAGATGACTACGCAGATGAACAGCCCCAGCGGCACTGGATACAACAGCCATGGCAAGCCGGTGGCGGCGGCGAACAGGCGCTGCAGCAGCGCCACGATCCGTGGGTAGAAGGCGACGAACAACAGGCAGCCCAACAGGCTCAAGGCGCTGCTGGCCAGCCCGCTGAAGGACAGGCCGCCCAGGCCACTGAGCATGTCCATGGCGTCGGACAAGGTCGCGCAGCGGAAGAAGATCCAGGCAAAGGCCACGTAGTGGAAGGTCAGCAGGCGAGCCATCAGGTCCGAGCCGATCCAGCTCGGCCCCCGGGCCAGCAACGGGCTGCACAGTTTGTACAGCGCCAGGCCAACGCCGTGCAGCGCGCCCCAGATAATGAAGTTGGCGCTGGCGCCGTGCCACAGGCCAGAGATCAGCATCGCCAGCAGCATGTTCAGGTTGCCGCGCCACACCGGCCCCCGGTTGCCCCCCAGCGGGATGTACACGTAGTCACGGATGAAGGTCGACAGGCTGATGTGCCAGCGCCCCCAGAACTCCTTGAGGTTGCGCGCCGCATAGGGGTAGTTGAAGTTCAACGGCAGACGGAAGCCCAGCAACAGGGCGATACCGGTCACCAGATCGGTGTAGCCGCTGAAGTTGAAGTAGATCAGGAACGAATAGCCGTACACCGCCCGCAGGATCTGCTCGGCCGAGAAGGCCACCGGGCTGTCGAACACCGGGTCGACCCATTCATTGGCCAGCCACGAGCTGAGGAAGAACAGTTTGACCACCGCCACGGCGATCAGGCCCAGGGCCCGTTGCGGCTCCAGCACCTGACGCAACTGCGGCGGGTTGATCTGTTCCAGCATGGGGATCGCCCGGTTCACCGGACCGGCAATCAGGCTGGGGAAAAACGCCAGGTACAGCGCCAGGTCGAAGGGCGAACCCGGCGTCAGCTCTCGACGGTTGATCGACACCAGGTAGCTGACCGAGTGGAAGGCATAGAACGACAGCCCCACCGGCAACAGCACCTCCAGCAGCGGCAACGACACTTCCATACCGAACTGGGCGAAGGCGTTCTGCACCGTGCTGGTGAAGAAATCCTGGTACTTGAACAGGTAAAAGGCCCCGAGCACCAGCAGCAACATCAGGCCATTGACCCAGCCCCGCCCGGGGTAACGCTGGCTCAACAGGCCGAGCAGATACACCAGGGCCGTATAGCCCAGCAGGATGTAGAGAAAGTTCAGGCTGAAGCTGGCGAGGATCGCGTAGCTGGCGGCCAGTAGCAGGCCGTTCTGCAGGCGCAGGCTGAAGCCCAACCCCCAATAAAGAATGAAGAACAGGATGAAACAGAGGCCGAATTCGATCGAGAGATAGCTCACAACGTAGTCCATTACGTGCAGACGGGGACAAACCCGGCACAGGGAGAGCAGGCAGGAGGAGTGGAAACGGGCGCGATTATGGCAGAGGGGGTTTGGCAGTCACAAGTTGAAACATTCTCCGCCTATAGCGGACGCCGGCTCCGCACCGGGCGACAGGCGCCCCTTGCAGGAGCTGGCTTGCCAGCGAAAGCGTCCACAAGGGCGATGCCAGATCCAAGGACCTCTTCGCCGGCAAGCCGGCTCCTACGGATGAAAGCGGCTTGGCGGATCGGTTTACCGTAGGAGCTGGCTTGCCAGCGAAAGCGTCCGCGAGGACGGCGCCAGACCCAAAGGCCTGTTCGCCGGCAAGCCGGCTCCTACAGAGGGGCGGTGTAGAGGCAGGATTACTGGATGTCTTCGGGCTTGACGATTACCCAGTTCTTGTCCGCCGTCACCGGCAGCCCTTCCTTGGCCTGGGCCGCGGCGTGCTTGGCCATCATGCCGTTGAGCTGGGTCATGTACTTGTCCTTGCGGTTGATCCACAGGTGGATGCCGCCCTTGGCCACGTCCACATCATGGAACAGCATGTAGCCGTCGCTGGTCGGAGTGTCGCCGCCCACCAGCACCGGTTTCTTCCACTCGTCGATGTAGGTCAGGATCGCCGCGTGCTTGCCCGCCATCCAGGTGGCCGGGGTCCACAGGTAAGGCGTCAGCTCCAGGCCAAGGTTGGCTTTCTCGTCGTACTTGCCGTCGGTGATCTGCTTGCGCGCGGTGGTCAGGGCGCCGGTCTTGCGGTCCTTGAGCAGGGTGGTCACGCCAATCACGTTCTGCGGCTTGACGTTGTAGCCGTACTTGGGATCGGAGGCGACCATGCGCACCAGCTCTTCGGAGGCGGCGGTCATCACATAGACCTCGATACCGTTCTCCATCAGTTTGTTGTACAGCTCGGTCTGGCCGGTGAAGACCTTGGGCGGGTTGACCTCGATGGTCTTGACCACGTCACCGTCGTAATAGGTGCTCGGCACCGGCTTGCCGGAGGCCATCAGCTCGTCGACGTAGCCCTTGAGTTCCTTGAGGGTGAAGCCGGAGAACACCTGCGCCACCCAGGGGTAGCAGACCATGTCGTCGATTTCACACAGGCGGTAGTAGTAGCTGAACAGGCTTTCCTTGTGCTCGGCGGTATCCTTGAACGGAATCAGTTTCAGCGACGGGTCGAGGCTCTCGCGGGTGATCAGCCCCTTGTTTTCCATGAAGGGCAGCAGGGACTCTTCCAGGTCGTAGCGATAACTGGTGTTGTCCATGTCGAACACCGCGAAGTTACCCTTGTTGGCGTTGGCCGCGATCATCGCGTCCAGCTGCTTGGCCTGCTCCTGCGGCCAGTGCTTCAACTCGGTAGCGAAGGCCTGGCCGGCAAGGCCCAGGCAGAGTGCAACGGCTAGAAATTTCGGCGCGAACTTCATCTGCGGTTTCTCCCTGAGTGAAAGGTTCGACGCTAACAAATCCCTGTGACAGTTCCCGTCTCTACACGACCGCTTGCGTCCCGAGAGCGCCAACCACATGCGCCTGAGCGTCAGCCGCTTATTCCAAAAACGACAGTTGCCATGCGATATCGTTATTAATTCAATAGATTTCAAGCTGTTAGGCTTGCCGGTTCGCAATCGCCCTGAGCCGCGATTGACACAAGTCTTATCGGAGCCCCAATGAATCTGCCGCTGATCCTCAACCTGCTGGTGTTCCTGGCCCTGCTGCTGGGCCTGGCACAAACCCGCCACACCACCTGGAGCCTGGCCAAGAAGGTCCTGCTGGCCCTGGTGCTGGGCGTGGTCTTCGGCATCGCCCTGCACAGCCTCTACGGCGCCGGCCACCCGGTGCTCAAGGCCTCCATCAGCTGGTTCGACCTGGTGGGCAATGGCTACGTGCAGTTGCTGCAGATGATCGTGATCCCACTGGTGTTCGCCTCGATCCTCAGCGCCGTGGCCCGCCTGCACAACGCCTCGTCCCTGGGCAAGATCAGCTTCCTGACCATCGGCACCCTGCTGTTCACCACCGCCATCGCAGCGCTGGTGGGCATCGGCCTGACCAACCTGTTCGGCCTGACGGCCGAAGGGCTGGTGGCCGGCACCCAGGAAATGGCCCGCCTGCAAGTGATCCAGAGCGATTACGCCGGCAAGGTCGCCGACCTCAACGTGCCGCAGCTGCTGCTGTCGTTCATCCCGCAGAACCCTTTCGCCGACCTGGCCCGGGCCAAGCCGACCTCGATCATCAGCGTGGTGATCTTCGCCGCCTTCCTCGGTGTCGCGGCGCTGCAATTGCTCAAGGATGACGCCGACAAAGGGCAGAAAGTGCTCAACGCCATCGACACCTTGCAAGCCTGGGTGATGCGCCTGGTGCGCCTGGTGATGAAGCTGACCCCGTACGGCGTGCTGGCGCTGATGACCAAGGTGGTGGCCGGCTCCAACCTGCAGGACATCATCAAGCTCGGCAGTTTCGTGGTGGTGTCCTACCTCGGCCTGGGCCTGATGTTCGTGGTCCACGGCCTGCTGGTGGCCCTGGCCGGGATCAACCCGCTGCGCTTCTTCCGCAAGATCTGGCCGGTGCTGACCTTCGCCTTCACCAGCCGCTCCAGCGCCGCCAGCATTCCCCTGAGCATCGAAGCCCAGACCAGGCGCCTGGGCATTCCCCAGTCCATCGCCAGCTTTGCCGCTTCGTTCGGCGCCACCATCGGCCAGAACGGCTGCGCCGGCCTGTACCCGGCCATGCTGGCGGTGATGGTTGCCCCCACCGTGGGCATCAACCCGCTGGACCCGCTGTGGATCGCCACCCTGGTGGCTATCGTGACCTTGAGTTCCGCCGGTGTGGCGGGCGTGGGCGGCGGCGCGACCTTCGCCGCACTGATCGTACTACCGGCCATGGGCTTGCCGGTGTCGTTGGTGGCGTTGCTGATTTCCGTGGAGCCGCTGATCGACATGGGCCGCACGGCGTTGAACGTCAGCGGTTCGATGACCGCCGGCGCCATCACCAGCCAAGTGATGCAGCAAACCGACAAGGCGTTGCTGGACGCCGATGAGCACGCGGAACTGGCTCAGGCTTGATTGACCTCTTCGCCGGCAAGCCACCTCCTACAAGGGACGACTTGCCGGCGAAGCGCTTAACGCTTCTCCCACACCTCGAAGCGGTACGCCGGCTTGTCCCCTTCCGGCGGATTCGGCACATCCGACACCAACTGCCATTGGTCCAGATCGAACACTGGAAACCAGGCATCCCCTTCCGGGCTCAAGGCCACCCGCGTCAGATACAGACGATCGGCCTGCTCCAGGCCTTGGCTATAGAGCTGCGCGCCGCCAATCAGCATCAGCTCGTCGGCCCCCTGCTCCAGGGCCCACTCCTCGGCCCGCGCTACCGCGGCCGCCAATGACGGATAGACCTCGGCACCTTCGAGCACCAGATCGGTCTGACGACTGACCACGATATTCAACCGCCCCGGCAAGGGCCGGCCCAAGGAATCCCAGGTCTTGCGCCCCATGATGATCGGCTTGCCCAGGGTCGTGGCCTTGAAGTATTTGAAATCCCCCGGCAGGTGCCAGGGCATGCTGTTGTCGACGCCGATCACGCGGTTTTCACCGAGGGCCGCGATCAGGCTGAGAGGGAGAGATTTTTTCATGCCGGCGAGGATACCAGAGGGCCCAAGCCTGGCAACTTCACCCGACCGCCGCTGCAGCAGTTATGCTCAGCGCACTTTAAAGCGATGGAATGACGCGTGACTGCACTGACTCCCCTGCAACGACTGTGGCTGACCGAAACCGTGCGCCTGCGCGAGGAGCACGCCGGGCCACTGGACGATCAGGAAGCCAACCGCCTGGCCCGCAACCAGGGCGGCGACCTGGCGACCCGCATCCAGACCCGTGCCCTGTGGCTGGCCCAGCGCGACGGCCTGCACAGCGCTCTGCTGCACTGGCTGCAAGGCGCACGCCTGGCCTTGCTGATGCTGGCAGTATTGGCGGTCCTCAGCGGTGCCGGCCTGGCCTTCAGCGCCCTGGGCAACACCCAGCAACCGGTCAATGTGTTCTGGGCCCTGGGCAGCCTGCTGGGCCTGAACCTGATCCTGCTGCTGAGCTGGCTGATCGGTCTGCTGTTCGCCGGCGAGCACAGCGCCAGCCTGGGCCGGCTGTGGCTATGGCTGAGTGAAAAGTTCTCCCGCGACGCCAAAGCCGCGCAGTTGCCACCGGCCCTGTTGCTGTTGCTGCAGCGGCGCAAGCTCAATCGCTGGGCCCTGGGCGCCCTGGTCAACGGCCTGTGGTGCCTGGCCCTGTTCAGCGCCGTGGTCATGCTGCTGTTGCTGCTGACCACCCACCGCTACAGCTTTGTCTGGGAAAGCACCCTGCTGGGCGCCGATGCCTTCGTGGCCATTACCAACACCTTGAGTGCCCTGCCCCGTGGCCTGGGCTTTGGCGCGCCGAGCTTGGCGAGCATCCAGGCCAGCACCCGGGACGTCTACAACACCGAGCTGGTCCGCCAATCCTGGGCCATCTGGCTGGTGGTGCTGGTGGTGATCTACGGCGTACTGCCACGCCTGGTGCTGATGCTGTTCTGCCGCTGGCGCTGGAAACACGGTCTGGCCCGCCTGCAACTGGACCTCAAGCTGCCGGGCTACAGCCAGTTGCGTGAACGCCTGATGCCCAGTAGCGAACGCCTGGGAGTCAATGACGCGGCACCCGAGCAACTGCATCGCGTCGAAGGCGGTGTCAGCGCCCAGGACAGCAGCGGCGCCCTGCTGGTGGCCATCGAGCTGGACGAGCAGCGCCCCTGGCCACCGCAACTGCCGGACAGCGTCAAGAATGCCGGCATCCTCGACAGCCGCGAGTCGCGCAACCGCCTGCTGGAACAGATGAGCCGCTTCCCCCCGGCGCGCCTGGTGATCGCCTGCGATCCGCGACGCTCGCCGGATCGCGGCAGCCTGGGACTGATCGCCGAACTGGCCCGCAGCGCCACGGCCACCCGGGTCTGGCTGCTGCAAGCTCCGCCCGGCCAGGCCCTGGATGCCGACCGCCTGGGCGATTGGCACACCGCCCTGCAGCAGCTGGAGCTGCCGTTCGCCGATTGCGCGCCCCTCAACTGGCTGGAGACCGGTCATGACTGATGCTCGCCAAAAGCCGCTGAAACTGGCGGTGGTCGGCCACACCAACGTCGGCAAGACCTCGCTGCTGCGCACCCTGACCCGGGACGTGGACTTTGGCGAAGTCTCCCACCGCCCCAGCACCACCCGGCATGTGGAGGGCGCCCGCCTGTCGGTGGATGGCCAGCCCCTGCTGGAGCTCTACGACACCCCGGGCCTGGAAGACGCCATCGCCCTGCTGGACTATCTGGAGCGCCTGGAACGCCCGGGCGAGCGCCTGGACGGCCCGGCCCGGCTGGCACGCTTTCTCGACGGCAGCGAGGCTCGGCAACGCTTCGAGCAGGAAGCCAAGGTCCTGCGCCAGCTGCTGGCCTCGGACGCCGGGCTCTATGTGATCGACGCCCGGGAACCGGTGCTGGCCAAGTACCGGGATGAGCTGGAAGTGCTGAGCGGCTGCGGCAAGCCGCTGCTGCCGGTGCTGAACTTCGTCAGCAGCGCCGAGCAGCGTGAAGGCGATTGGCGCGAAGCCCTGGCCCGCCTGGGGCTACACGCCCTGGTGCGGTTCGACAGCGTGGCGCCACCGGAAGACGGCGAACGGCGCCTGTATGAAAGCCTGTCCCTGCTGCTGGAGCATGCGCGCCCGGCCTTGCAACGGCTGATCGACGACCAGCAGGCCCAACGCCTGGTGCGCCAGCAAAGTGCGGCACGGCTGATTGCCGAACTGCTGGTGGACTGCGCCGCCTGCCGCCGCAGCGTAGCCAGCGACACTCAGCAGGAACAGCAAGCCATCAGCGAGTTGCGTCAGGCGATTCGCCAGCGTGAACAGCGCTGCGTCGAAGCCCTGCTCAAGCTCTACGCTTTCCGCCCTCAAGACGCCTCGGCCAGCGATCTGCCGCTGCTGGATGGGCGCTGGGGCGACGACCTGTTCAACCCGGAAACCCTCAAGCAACTGGGGGTGCGTGTCGGTGGCGGGATTGCCGCGGGCGCGGCGGCCGGGGCCGGCGTGGATCTGCTGGTGGGCGGCTTGACCCTGGGCGCCGCGGCGCTGGCCGGGGCCATTGCCGGCGGCGCGCTGCAGACCGCACGCAGTTATGGCAGTCGCCTGCTGGGCAAGCTCAAGGGCCAGCGCGAATTGACCGTGGACGACAGCGTGCTGCGGCTGTTGGCCCTGCGTCAGCGGCAGCTGGTGCAGGCGCTGAACCTGCGCGGGCACGCGGCCATGGACAGCATCCGCCTGGCTACGCCGGAGGATAAGAGCTGGCGCGAGGGCAAGTTGCCGCCAGCCTTGAGCAAGGCTCGGGCTCATCCGCAGTGGTCGTCGCTCAATCCCCATGCGCGCCTGAGCCAGGCCGAGCGCCAGGAGCAGATCGAGGCGCTGGCTCAACATCTGCTGTAGCCGCTGCCGAGCCCGCGAGGCTGCGCCAAAGGCCGCAGGACCTTCAACACTCCCAAAAGCGGCGCCTCCTGCGGAGCCGTTCGCAGCCTGCGGCAGCGGCTACAAAAACCAGGCCCGAACCACGATCAAAGCAGCGCCAAGGCCTTGTCCTTGAGGATCTGCAGGTCCATCACCGGCACCCACATTTCCTTGGCCTGCTCGTCCCAGTGACGCATGCGCAAGCTCAACGCACACAGCGGGTCGAGTTCAAAGGCCGCCGCCTCTGCCGCGCTCATCACCCCACCCTGATACGCCAGGGTGCGTCGGCTGGCCTCGCTCAGCCGCTGGTAGTACCCCGGCTCCTTGAACGTCAGGTAACGCTTGGCCTGGACGTGGTATTCCACCAGTCGTGCCAGGCGCTCGCTGAAGCCCGCCCGGCGCAGATAATCGGCCCCCAGGCGCTCATGGCTGACCACGCCAAAACCGCCCATGTTCTCGGCATCCTGCTGACAGATGTGCCCGATATCGTGGAAGAACGCCGCCAGCACCACTTCGTCGTCATAACCTTCCGCCAGGGCCAACTGCGCCGCCTGGGACATATGCTCGATCTGCGACACCGGCTCGCCGATGTAGTCGTCATCGCCAAAGCGCTCGTACAGGCCGAAAACCTCATCAATCACTTGCTGGCGACTCATCACGCCTCCTCCAGTACCCGGACGATATTGCCCTCGGCCATGGCCGGACCGACGCTCATGCCGACCCCGGTGTGCATCAGCGCCACATGAACCCCAGGGGCGGCCTCCAGGAAGGAGAACGGCCCGGGCCCGCGAGCACCATAGACGCCCTGCCAGCGCTCCACCACCTGGACCTTGCAGCCCAGGGTCTGCTCGGCCAACTCGATCAACCAGTTATCCACCTGTTCGCCATTGAAAGGCGACGGATCGCTGCCGTAATCATGGGAATCGCCGATGATCACCTCACCATAGGGGGTTGGGCTGATCAGCAAGTGAATGCCGTGCTCATGCAGGTGTGGCGCTTCACGCAGGATCTGCGCCTGTACGGCGGCCGCTTCCGGCAGATCGGCAAAGGCGCCGTAATGCACGCAACTGAGCCCGGTGAGCAACGCATGTTGCAGGTTCAGGTTGACCTGGGGCCGGGCGCGAAGCATCTGCAAGCGGCAGATCTGCGGTTGCAAGGCGGCGATCTGCTCGGCCAGCAGGGTCTGATAATCGTGCCCCGAACACAGCACGATGCGTGGCGCGTGGAAGCGGCCAGCGGTGCTGTGCAGTTGCCCCGGCTCGATGTCACGCACCAGGGTCGAAAAGTGGAACTGCACCCCCAGGTCGCGGCGCAGATAGTCGATCAACAGCGGGATGGCTTCCCGGGAATACAGTTGCTGGTCGTCCAGACCGTGCAACGCCGCCCGGTGATGGCGGAATTGACCGCCGTACAGATCATTCAGCGCCGCGCCCTGAAGCAGCTCGACGCGGTAGCCGTGCTCGCGCGCGCGGCCGGCACAGAAGGCCTCCAGCAACTGCTCTTCGGCTTCGTTGCGGGCGAACAGGTAAGAACCGTTGCGCTTGAGTGGCAAGCCGGCCAGTTGCTGCCAGTCCGCCCAGATCTCTCGGCTGGCACGGGCCAGCTCCAGCATGGGGCCAGGTGGCTGGCCGGTGACCAGGGCCTGGCCGAAGTTGCGCACCGAAGCCCCCAGGGGCGTGGCGCTGCGCTCGAAAACTCGCACCCGCAGACCGCGTTTGGCAGCCGCGTAGGCGTGGGACAGGCCGAGGATGCCGGCGCCGACGATCAGTAGATCGCTGTGATGGGTCATGAGTGGTGTCCTGGTGGGAAGCGCCTTCGCCGGCGAGCCGGCTTCTACAAACCCGGTAGAAGCGGCTGGCCGGCGAAAGCGATTGATCGGTTACTGCTTGGCAACCTTTTCCGACTTGCCGTCATAGCGCTTGCGCCATTCGGCGAGGATCTGGTCGCGGTTCTTCGAGGCCCAGGCAAAGTCATTCTTGATCAGGCGCTGCTCGTAGTCCGCTGGCAGTTCGGTCTGCGGCTTGGCGATGCCGGGCTGAGCCAGTACGGCGAAGTTTTCCTTGTACAGCTCCATGGCTTCGGGGCTGGCGGAGAAGTCGGCGAGCTTCTTCGCCGCCTCTTCATGAGGGGTGCCCTTGATCACTGCCGTGGCTTCGATTTCCCAGCCCAGGCCTTCCTTGGGCAGGATGATGTCCAGCGGCGCGCCCTGGCGTTTGAGCTGCACGGCTGGGTATTCGAAGGAAATGCCGATCGGGAACTCGCCGGCGGCGGCCAGCTTGCACGGCTTGGAACCGGAGTGGACGTACTGGCCGATGTTCTGGTGCAGGTCGTCCATGTACTGCCAACCCTGTTTCTCGCCGAAGGTCTGCAGCCAGGCGCTGACGTCAAGGAAGCCGGTGCCCGAAGACGCCGGGTTGGGCATGACGATCTTGCCCTTGTACTCGGGCTTGGTCAGGTCCTGCCAGCTCACCGGTTTGGTCAGGCCCTGCTTCTCGGCCTCCACGGTGTTGAAACAGATGGTCGCGGCCCACACGTCCATGCCGACCCAGGCCGGTGGGTTGGCGGCGTCGCGGTAGTTCGGGCCGATCTTGCCCAGGTCCTTGGGCGCATAACTTTGCAGCATGCCCTGCTGGTCGAGGATCGCCAGGCTGGACGCCGCCAGGCCCCAGACCGCGTCCGCTTGTGGCCGGGCTTTTTCCGCCAGCAGCTTGGCGGTGATGATCCCGGTGGAATCACGCACCCACTTGATCTCAACGTCCGGGTTGGCCTTTTCGAAGGCTTGCTTGTAGGACTTCAATTGCTCGGCTTCAAGGGCGGTGTAGACCGTCAGTTCGGTTTTCGCAGCAAAGGCGTTCAGGCTGACAGCAGAGAGGACGGCAGCGGCAAGAGCCAGGGGCTTGAACATGGTGCGGTTCCTTAGTGAGTGCAGATCAGAGGGTGAGTGAGCAGGAAATCAGTGGCCCGGGGCGCTTTGCCGCCAGGCCTGGGAGCGGCGCAACAGCCCGCGGGAAGCCCCGGCCAGCAGCAGCGAGACGCCGGCCGAGGTGAACAGGATCAGGGTCGACATCGCCGCAGCGCCGCCCACATTGCCGGCGTCGTCCATGTTCAGCACGGCCACGGCGGCGAGGATGGTGTCGGGGCTGTAGAGAAAGATCGCTGCCGACACCGTGGTCATGGCCGAGACGAACAGGTAGCGCACGATGTCCAGCAACGCCGGCAGGCAGATCGGTACGGTAACCCGCAGGTAGTGCCGGTACAGCGGCGCCTTGAGCGACAGCGCGGCGGCCTCGAACTCGGCATCCAGCTGGCGCAGGGCGGTGGTGGCAGTCATCTGCGCGGTGGTCAGGTAGTGGGCGATGGTGCACACCACCAGCAGGGCCATGCTGCCGTAGAACACATGCAGCGGATTGCCGTTGAGGTTGAAGAAGAACACATAGCCCAGGCCCAGCACCAAACCAGGCACCGCCATCGGCACGAAGCTGAGCATGCGCAAGGCCAGGTTCAGGCCACGCTGGCCGCTGGTTTTCTCCATCAGGTAGGCCCCCGTGAAGATCACCACACTGCCGATCAACGCTGTGCACAGGGCCATGGTCAGGCTGTTGCGGTAGGCCAGCCAGCCGCCACCGGCGGTGTCGTTGAACTGGTAGTGGTTCAGCGACAGCGACAGGTTGTAGGGCCAGAACTTCACCAGGGAGGAATACACCGCCATGCCGAACACCAGCAGCAAGGTCGCGCAGATCAGCAGCACGATGGCCAGGTAGCAACCATCGCGCAGCCGCGACGGCGCCGGTTTGAACACCTGGGCACGACCGCTCATGGAGTCGCCATGACGACGGCGCAACCAGGCATCGACGCCGAAACTGAACAACGCCGGCAGCAGCAACACCATGCCGATCAAGGCGCCGCGGCCGAACTGCTGCTGGCCCACCACCGCCTTGTAGGCCTCCAGGGCCAATACCTGATAGTCGCCGCCCACCACCACCGGCACGCCGAAGTCGGTGATGGTCAGGGTGAACACCAGACAGAACGCGGCGAACACCGCTTGCCGGGTGGCCGGCCAGGTGATGCTGCGAAAGGCCTTGGCGGGGCTGGCGCCCATGCTCGATGCGGCGTCGAACAGCCGCGCATCCGCCAGGGACAGGGCCGAGAGCAGGATCATCAGGGCATGGGGAAAGGTGTAGATGACTTCGCCGAGGACGATGCCCCAGAAGCCGTAGATGTTCTCGGCGAACAGGCCACGCAGCATCCCCTGGTTGCCGAACAGATAGACCAGGGCAATGCCCGGCAGCATCGACGGCGCCATCAGCGGCAACAGTGAAAGACCACGCCACAGGCCCTTGCCGGGAATCAGCGTGCGTTGCAGCGCGTAGGCGAACAGATAAGCCAGGGGCACCACGATGGCGGCTACGCTGAGGGAGACTTTCAGGCTGTTGCCCAGCAACCAGTGGAAGTTGTCGCTGGCCACCAGTTCACGGGCCGCCAACCAGCCACCGCCCTGCCCGGCCTCGGCGCTGAAACCGCGCCAGAAGATCGCCAACAGGGGCAACAGCACCGCTACACCCAGCAGGAGCAGAAGCAGAACCTTGCCGCCGACGACAAAGATACGGTCGCCGATCTCGGCACGAGAAGCCTGGCGCGCCCGCTTGGCGGGTAGTGGCAGGGACATTGGCACGCTCATCTTAGGCAAACACCTGGAGGCTGCGCGGCGGCAAGGCCACCCAGATGTCCTGGGCGCCCAGGCGCGGCATGGCTTCCGGGGCCAGCTCCGCCAGCAGCGCATGCCCCGGCAGCTCGTTGAGTTCGAAGCTCATGCGGCAGCGATTGCCGAGGAAAGTAATCTCGCGGACCTTGGCCGGGAACAGGTTTTCCTCATGCACCGGCGGGTTCACGCTGATGGCTTCCGGGCGGCAGAACAGGCGACCCGAAGCGGCCTTGGCCGAATCGTCGGCCAGGCGCACATTCATCCCGCCGACCCGGGCGTGGCTGTCGCTGTTGCGGCTAAAAGGCAGCCAGTTGCCCTGGCCGACGAACTCGGCGACGAAGGGCGTAGCCGGACGATCGTAGATTTCCTGGGGCGTGGCGTACTGCTCGACCTTGCCGTTGTTCATCACGGCGATGCGGTCGGCCATCAACATGGCCTCGTCCTGATTGTGGGTGACCATCAGGGTGGTGATCCCCAGACGCCGTTGCAGCTGGCGCAGCTCGGTGCACAAGTGCTCGCGGACCCGGGCGTCCAGGGCCGACATCGGTTCGTCCAACAGCAGCAGCGACGGTGACGGCGCCAGGGCACGGGCCAGGGCGACGCGCTGCTGCTGGCCGCCAGACAGCTGGCCGGGGTATTTCTTCTCGCTGCCGGTCAGCCCGACCAGTTCCAGCATCTGTGCCACACGCTTGCGCACTTCCTCACGGCCGCTACCGGCCAGGCCGTAGGCGATGTTGGCTTCCACCGTGAGATTGGGAAACAGCGCGTAGGACTGGAACAGGATGCCGTAGTCCCGGGCTTGTGGCGCCAACAGCGAAACGTCCCGATCCCCCAGGTACAACTCGCCCTGGTCCTGGCGCTCAAGGCCGGCGATGCAGCGCAGCAGTGTGGTCTTGCCGCAGCCGGACGGGCCCAGCAGGCACACCAGCTCGCCGGCCGCGACGTCCAGGGACACGTTGTCCAGGGCGGTGAAGGCGCCAAAACGCTTCTGGATACCCCGCACCTTCATCGGCGCGCCGGGGTTGCTCAGGGCAGTTGCAGTGGAGTGGTTCATGGACGGACCTCATCTAGCAGATGAGGCAAATCCTAGAGTTGTAATGCGTCGGCCATATGGCAGTAAGGCAAAAACGACCGATAGTGGTATTCAGGGATTTTGGTTCAACCTGTCAGTCAGGTGCTGCGCCGATGCAGGTCTTTCAGGCGGGAGCCATTTCCTGGGCCAGGCCGAGGAAGGCCGCGGGCAGGCGCGCGTTCTTGCGCTCCTTGAGGCAGTACAGATACTCGACGATCTGCGGGGCATGCTCGATGGTCAGGACCCGCAGTTGCGGATCGTGGGGCACTTCCTGACGGGCAATGATGCTGATGCCGATATTGCGCAGCACCGCCTCGCGGATCGATTCGCGACTGCCGATTTCCAGCAGCGGGCCAAAGCTGACGTGGGCATCCTTGAGCAAGGTTTCAGTAAGGCTGCGGGTGGTGGAGCCCGGCTCACGCATCAACAGGGTGTGCCCGGCCAGGGCATTGAGCGGCACGTGATCCAGCGCCGCCAGGGGGTGGTTGCGATGCACCGCCAGCACCAGCGGATCGCTGCCCAATACCCGGCGGATCAGCCGCGCATCCTCCAGCAGTTGCGAGGAGGCCGCCACATCCACCCGGTAGTCTTCCAGGGCTTCGAGGACTTGCTGGGAGTTGCCGATCTCCACCGACACTTCGACCTGGGGCAACCGCTCGCGGAAAGTCTTCACCAGATCGAGGATGTAGTACGGCGCGGTGGCAGCGATGCGCAATGTGCCCTGCACCTGCCCGCTGTTGCGCAGGAAGAACTCGATGTCAGCCTCCTGCTGCAACAGGTCCTTGACCATGGGCAGCAGGCGCGTGCCTTCGTCGCTGAGGCTCAGGCGGCGACCGCCGCGGTAGAACAGCTCCACCGAATACTGGCTTTCCAGATTGCGGATCTGCGTGGTCACCGTCGGCTGACTGAGGCCAAGCTTCTTCGCCGCCAGGGTGATGCTGCCCAGGCGGGCGACCATGTAAAAAGCCTTCAGCTCGGCACTCAGCATGGCGGCTTGCCGCAGCTGCAAGCTTTGAGCGGCAAGCCGCAAGCTGAAGCCGGTGCGTGTGAGTTCATCACTCTGGTTCTCCCCTCAGTTGCTTGTTGCTTGCCGCTACGGTGGCCTATTTGCGCAGCAGGCGCAGGCCGTTGAATACCACCAGCAGGCTGACGCCCATGTCGGCAAACACCGCCATCCACATGGTGGCGAGCCCGGCAAAGGTTACCCCAAGAAAGATCGCCTTGATGACCAGGGCCAGGGCGATATTTTGCTTGAGCACCACCGAGGTCTGGCGCGACAGGCGAATAAAAGCCGGAATCTTGCGCAGATCGTCGTCCATCAGCGCTACATCCGCAGTCTCGATGGCCGTATCGGTGCCCGCCGCGGCCATGGCGAAACCTATCTCGGCACGGGCCAGAGCCGGAGCGTCGTTGATGCCGTCGCCCACCATGCCCACCCGATGCCCCTGGGCATACAACGCCTCGATGGCTTGCAGCTTGTCGGTGGGCAACAGGTCGCCCCGGGCCTGATCGATGCCCACCTGGGCCGCAATGGCCTGGGCGGTGTGGGGGTTGTCGCCGGTGAGCATCAGGGTCTTGATCCCCAGCTCATGCAACTGCTGGATGGCTTCGCGGCTGGATTCCTTGACCGTGTCCGCCACGGCGAACAGCGCCAGGGGGCCATTGCTGTCCAGCAACAGGACCACGGTCTTGCCCTGCTTCTCCAGGGCGAAGAGTTTTTCCTCCAAGGCCGGGGAGCACAGGCCCAGCTCTTCCACCAGGCGGTGGTTGCCCAGGTGATACAGCTGACCGTTGATTTCGCCGCGCACTCCGCGCCCGGTCAGGGCTTCGAAGTTATCCACAGGGTGCATGGCCAGCTGTTTTTCCACAGCCGCCTGGGCAATGGCCAGGGACACCGGGTGATCGGAACGTCCCGCCAGGCTCGCGGCCAGGGCCGGGGCCGTGTCCTGCGCCAACGGGTCCAGGGACAGGAAATCGGTCTGTACCGGTTTGCCGTGGGTGATGGTGCCGGTCTTGTCCAGGGCCAGGTAGTCGAGCTTGTAACCGCCCTCCAGGTAGACCCCACCCTTGACCAGGATGCCCTTGCGGGCCGCAGCCGCCAGGCCACTGACGATGCTCACCGGGGTGGAGATCACCAGGGCACAGGGACAAGCCACCACCAGCAGAACCAGGGCGCGGTAGATCCAGTCGAACCAGACGCCACCCATGAACAGCGGCGGAATCAGCGCCACGGCCAGGGCGAAGGCGAATACCGCCGGGGTGTAGATTTTCGAGAAGGTATCGACGAAGCGCTGAGTCGGCGCCCGAGCACCCTGAGCCTGCTCCACGGCGTGGATGATCCGTGCCAGGGTCGAGTTGTTGGCGGCGGCGGTCACGCGATATTCCAGGGAACCGGCCTGGTTGATGGTGCCGGCGAACACCTTGTCGCCCACGGTCTTTTCCACCGGCAGGCTTTCACCGGTGATTGGCGCCTGATCGATGGTCGAGCTGCCGGACACGACCTCGCCGTCCAGACCGATGCGCTCTCCCGGGCGAACTCGCACGCGAGCGCCCAGTTCGACGTTTTTCGCCTCCAGTTCGCTCCAGCTGCCGTCCGCCTGCTGCACCGTGACCTGTTCCGGGGTCATCTGCATCAGGCCGCTGATGGCGTTGCGCGCCCGGTCCAGGGAGCGGGCCTCGATCAGCTCGGCCACGGTGAACAGGAACATCACCATCGCCGCTTCCGGCCATTGGCCGATCAGCACGGCACCGGTCACGGCAATGCTCATCAGCGCATTGATATTCAGGTTGCGGTTCTTCAGGGCGATCCAGCCCTTCTTGTAGGTGCCCAGGCCGCCACTGAGGATCGACACCAGGGCCACCAGCGCCACGACCCAGTCGGGGGCGGCATTGGTGAAGTGAATGACTTCGGCGGCCAGCGCGCCGATACCGGACAGGGCCAGCGGCCACCAGGCTTTCTTCACCGGCGCTGCGGCAGGCGCGACTTCGGCGCCGTCCTGCTGCAGAGGCTCGGCGTGCATGCCCAGGGATTTGATCGCTTCGATGATCGGCGTCGTGCTCGGCAGGTCGTGGGTCACCCCCAGCACGCGGTTCATCAGGTTGAACTCCAGCGCCTGAACCCCCGCCAGCTTGCCCAGCTTGTTCTGGATCAGGGTCTGCTCGGTGGGGCAATCCATGGCTTCAATGCGGAAGCTGCTCAGACGCGCGCCGGCAGTCGGTGTTTCACTCAGGGTGACCTTGGACGGCGCCGGGCCGGCAGAACCGCAGCAGGAGGCACCGTGGGTGGCGTGATCATGCGCCTTCACCGGCTGCAGCTTGCCCGCAGGGGCATGGGAATGGTCATGATCGTGATCGTGATCGTGATCGTGATCGTGATCGTGATCGTGATCGTGATCGTGATCAGCATGGGCGTGCTGGGCGTCGGGTTTGCGCGGGTTGTGAATGGAGTCGCTCATAGGGGTCGCGTCCGTATAAAGGTGCTTGTTGCCAAGTGAACACCCTGTAGCCACTATAGGGTCAAGCACCCATTCGGAGACGACGGCAATGAAGATTGGCGAACTGGCGAAACTCACCGACTGTCAGGTCGAGACCATCCGTTACTACGAGCGCGAAGGACTGCTGCCGGAACCGGCCCGCAGCGAAGGCAACTACCGCCTCTACACCCAGGCCCACACCGAGCGCCTGACCTTTATCCGCAACTGCCGCAGCCTGGACATGACCCTCGAGGAAATCCGCAGCCTGCTCAACCTGCGGGACAGCCCCGAAGGCCAGTGCGCCAGCGTCAACGCCCTGATCGACGAGCACATCCACCACGTCAAGGCGCGCATCGACGGGCTACTGGTGCTCCAGGAACAACTGCTGGACCTGCGCCAGCGCTGCAGCGAAGGGCCGGACCTGGATCACTGCGGCATCCTCCAGCGCCTGGAAGTCAGCGGTTCGGTGGCCCCCAGCGAGGCCGAGCCATCCCACGTCGGCCGCAGCCACGGGCATTGAGCCTGGGGCTGGGCGCCGTGGTTTCAGGAACCCCGGCGTCCCGCCGCCAGCAGTCGCTGATACACAAACTCCAGTACATCCAGCAGACGCTGATCCAGCTGTCGCCAGGCCAGGCCCAGGCGCACCAGCCATGCGCTGAACAACCCCACCAGGCAACCGCCAAGAATATCGAAGGGGAAATGCACGCCCAGGTAGACCCGCGCCCAGCTCACCAGCACGGCCAGGGCCAGCATGACCAGCCCGGTCTTGCGCAAGGACGCCAGGATCAGGGCAAAAGCCATGGCGAACATGCCGCTGGCGTGGTCGCTGGGGAAAGAGGCTCCAGGCGCATGGGCGAGGAAATTCTGCCCCAACTCCAGCATGAAGGGCCGCGGATGAAACCACAGGCCACGGATCACCAGGTTGCAGGCCAGGGCGACCACGATGCTCGAGGTCGCCAGCAGGACGATCATTTTCTGCCGGCGCTCGCCAAAGACCCAGAGCACCAGGAGCAGCAGCGGGACACAAAGGACCACCCACTGGGCGAGAAAAATCGCCAGTTCACGCATCGGCAGCGATGCCTCGGCGCTGGCATTGATGGCCAGGAACAGGCTGCGATTGAGTTCTTCCATTCAGGGGCTCGCGATCAACGTCAAAAGGACGACGTCCAGGCTTTCCCGGACCACTCCTGAGAGCCTTGACGCCCGGCAGGCAGGGCAATGCCCGGAAGAGCTCCCGGGCAAAGGTCGATAAAGATATCGGGGGAAATCGACAGGGGCCGCGCGGCCCCTGGGTGCAGCCGCTAAAAGACTTAAACCGCCATCGGCGCGGTCATCGGCGCGTGGTGCTCATAGCCTTCCAGGGAGAAATCGCTCGGCTCGATCAGTTCCAGCCATTCAGGCTGGTAGACGCCGGTCTTGGCGAACTCCGGCACGCGCTCGGAAATCACCAGCTTGGGCATCGGGAACGGCTCGCGCTTGAGCTGTTCGTTGAGCATGTCCAGGTGGTTTTCGTAGACGTGGGCATCACCGATGAAATAGGTGAACCAGCGCGGCGTGTAGCCGGTCAGGCGGCCGATCAGGCTCAGCAGCGCGGCGCCTTCGGTGAGGTTGAACGGCGTCCCCAGCCCCAGGTCGTTGGAGCGGATGTAGAGGGTCAGGGAGATTTCCCGGGTCTCGACATTGGGGTGGAACTGGTACAGCAGATGGCACGGCGGCAGGGCCATTTCATCCAGCTGCGCGCAGTTCCAGCCGTGGAACAGGATTCGCCGGCTGCCCGGGTCGTTGATGATGGTGTCAACGCACTGGCGTACCTGATCGATGGCCTTGTACAGCACCACGTAACCCTGGCCGTCCTCCTCGCCGGCGGCGATCTGCCGGTAGCCCTGGCTCAATGCCAGGTCAATGGCTGCCTGGTTGCTGGTCTTGATCTGCTTGTAGGCCGGCCACTTGCGCCACTGCACGCCGTAGATTTCGCCCAGATCGTCATCGCCCTGGCGGAACGGGTTGGCCAGCCACTGGGCGTTTTCGTTGGCGTTCTGGTCCCAGACCTTGCAGCCCAGGGCACGGAACTCGGCGGCGTTGTTCACCCCGCGCAGGAAGCCGACCATTTCGCCGATGGCCGACTTGAAGGCCATCTTGCGGGTGGTGATGGCCGGGAAACCTTCCTTGAGGTCGTAGCGCAGCATGGCCCCGGGAAAGCTGATGGTGTTCACACCGGTGCGGTTGGCCTGCTTGGTGCCGTTGTTGATGACGTGGGCCACCAGATCAAGATATTGCTTCATGAATTACCTGCATCCTTGAACCCGGGGCACGCCCCGGGATTCGAATTTATTGCGCCGCGCTCTGGGCCGGAGCGCGATGATAAGCCAGCCAGATCAGTCCCAGGCCGCCGAGGATCATCGGCACGCACAGAACCTGACCCATGGTCAGCCAGTTCCACGCCAGGTAGCCCAGCTGTGCGTCCGGCACCCGGACGAACTCGACGATGAAACGGAAGATCCCGTAGAACAGGGCGAACATACCGGAAACCGCCATGGTCGGCCGGGGTTTGCGCGAGAACAGCCACAGGATCAGGAACAACGCCACGCCTTCCAGGGCGAACTGATACAACTGCGACGGATGACGCGGCAACTGCGCCGGATCGCTGAACGGCGGGAAGATCATCGCCCATGGCACGTCGGTGGGTTTGCCCCACAGCTCGGCGTTGATGAAATTGCCGATTCGCCCGGCACCCAGGCCGATTGGCACCATGGGCGCGACGAAGTCCATCAGTTCGAAGAAAGTCTTGTTGTTGCGCTTGCCGAACCACCAGGCCGCCAGCATTACTCCGATGAAACCGCCGTGGAACGACATGCCGCCCTTCCACACCTCGAAGATCAGGGTCGGGTTGGCCAGATAGGCGCTGAGGTCGTAGAACAGCACGTAACCCAGTCGCCCACCGACGATCACCCCCATGGACATCCAGAACACCATGTCCGAGAGCTTCTCCTTGCTCCAGGTCGGATCGAAACGGTTCAGCCGGCGCGACGCCAGCAACCAGGCGCCGCCAATGCCGATCAGGTACATCAGGCCGTACCAGTGGATTTTCAGCGGGCCGATGGCCAGCGCTACCGGATCAATCTGCGGGTAAGGCAGCATTGCGACTCCTCGTAAGGGTTAGAACTCAAATGTCCCGGGGCAAACTGCCAGCCCAGGATTAAGCCAGGATTGCGTCACCACTCAGAACAGGAAGCTGATCCCCACGCAGAACAGTAGCGCGGCGAACAAGCGTTTCAACAGGCGTGGCGACAGTGTGTGGGCCAGGCGCGCACCGATACGGGCGAACACCATGCTGGTCAGGGCAATGCCCAGCAGCGCCGGCAAATAAACGAAGCCGAGACTATGAGCCGGAAGCTGCGGATCATGCCAGCCCAGAATCATGAAACTTAAGGCGCTGGCCAGGGCGATGGGCAAGCCGCACGCCGAGGATGTAGCCACCGCCTGCTGCATCGGTACGCTGCGCCAGGTGAGAAACGGCACCGTCAGCGAACCGCCGCCAATGCCGAAGATCGCCGAAGCCCAGCCGATCACACCGCCGGCCGCCGCCAGCCCCAGCTTGCCGGGCACCTGGCGACTGGCCTTGGGCTTGAGCTCCAGGGTCATCTGCAAGGCCACCACCAGGGCGAAGACACCGATGATTTTTTGCAGGTGCGGGCCGGAAATCGCTTCGGCGGTCAGCGCGCCGAAACCGGCCCCCAGCAGGATGCCCAGGGCCATCCAGGCGAAGATCGGCCAGCGCACCGCGCCACGGCGATGGTGTTCGCGAACGGCATTGACCGAGGTAAAGATGATGCTGGCCAGAGAAGTGCCGACCGCCAGATGGGTCAGCACCGAGGCATCGAAGCCTTGCAGGGTGAAACTGAACACCAGCACCGGGACAATGATGATCCCGCCGCCCACGCCGAACAGCCCGGCCAGCACACCTGCACAGGCGCCCAGCAGCAGATAGAGCAGAAATTCCATGGGAGCATCCGAAAATAAGACCGGCATGGTAACGGATGCGCCGCCCCGGACTCCACTGGATGGCGATGGATACCCATTGGATCTGTGCGTAAAGTGGGCAAAAACACACAGGGGGCCACCTTAATGTGCTTGATCGTATTCGCCTGGCGGCCGGGTCATGCTCAGCCACTGATCGTCGCGGCCAACCGTGACGAATTCTACGCCCGGCCCAGCCTGCCTCTGGGGCAATGGCCGGAGTCGCCGCAGATCCACGCCGGACGCGACCTGGAGGCCGGAGGCACCTGGCTTGGTGTCGGTGCCAATGGCCGCTTTGCCGCCCTGACCAATATCCGCAACCCGCATCAGCCCCCGGCACGACGCTCCCGGGGCGAACTGGTGGCGCGCTTTCTCGCTGGCGACGTAGCCCTGGAAGATTATCTGCACGATGTGGTGGGCCGCTCGGTGGAGTACGCCGGGTTCAACCTGTTACTGGGCACAGCAGAGCAACTGTGGCACTACAACGCCCAGGATGTGCAACCGCAATTACTCAAGCCCGGCGTCTACGGCCTGTCCAATGCCGGGCTCGATACGCCGTGGCCCAAGCTGCTCAAGGCCAAGGCCGCGCTGCAGGAAGTGCTGTCCAATCCACAACCCCAGGCCCTGCTGGCGTTACTCAGCGATCCGCACACCGCGCCCTTCGCCGAACTGCCGGACACCGGAGTGGGTTTGGCTACGGAAAGCCTGCTGTCCAGCGTATTCATCGCCAGCCCCAGCTACGGCACCCGCGCCAGCACCGCGCTGATCGTCAACGCGGATGGCTCGCGGCATCTGCTGGAACGCAGTTTTGGCCCTTATGGCGGGCATCTGGGAGAGGTCGAGCTGAAGGTTTGAAGCGTTCGCCGGCACGCCGGCTCCTACACAGGCCGTTGTAGGAGTCGGCTGGCCGGCGAAGCAAATACTTCGATTACAGGGTCTTGCTCGAAGCCGGATTGATCATCCGTGCCAGGCCGAGTTTCTTCAGCGCCAATTGCAGCGAGCTGTGGATAACTTGCGGGTTGTCGATGGTCATCATCTCGTCCAGCAGTTCCTTGGCTTTGCTCATGTTGATCTGACGCAGCATCCACTTCACTTTCGGCAAGTTGGTGGCGTTCATCGACAGGCTGTCGAAACCCATGGCCATCAGCAGCACCGCCGCCGCCGGATCACCGGCCATTTCGCCACAGATGCTCACCGGCTTGCCTTCGGCGTGGGCATCACGCACCACGTTCTGCAGCGCTTGCAGCACGGCCGGATGCAGGTAGTCGTAGAGGTCGGCGACCCGCGGGTTGTTGCGGTCTACCGCCAGCAGGTACTGGGTCAGGTCGTTGGAGCCCACCGAGAGGAAGTCCACCTGGCGCGCCAATTCCCGGGTCTGATACACCGCCGCCGGAATCTCGATCATCACCCCCACTGGCGGCATGGGCACGTCAGTGCCTTCATCGCGGACTTCACCCCAGGCACGGTGGATCAGGTGCAGGGCTTCTTCCAGCTCATGGATACCGGAAATCATCGGCAGCAGGATGCGCAGGTTGTTCAGGCCCTCGCTGGCCTTGAGCATGGCCCGGGCCTGCACCAGGAAAATTTCCGGGTGGTCGAGGGTCACGCGGATGCCGCGCCAGCCGAGGAAGGGGTTGTCTTCCTTGATCGGGAAGTACGACAGCGACTTGTCGCCACCGATGTCCAGGCTGCGCATGGTCACAGGTTGCGGATGGAAGGCCGCCAACTGCTCGCGATAGATCGCCAGCTGTTCTTTCTCGCTGGGAAAACGCTGGTTGATCATGAACGGCACTTCGGTGCGATACAGGCCTACGCCCTCGGCACCGCGCTTCTGCGCCCGGGCCACATCGGCCAGCAGGCCGGTGTTGACCCACAGCGGCATGCGGTGGCCATCAGGGGTGATGCAAGGCAGGTCGCGCAATGCGTCCAGGCCCTGGGCCAGTTGCCGCTCTTCTTCCACCACATCGGCGAACTGCTTGCGCAGCACGTCACTGGGGTTGGTATAGACCTCGCCGTGATAGCCGTCGACGATCATCTGGATGCCATCGACCTTGGAGTACGGCAGGTCGACAAGGCCCATCACCGTGGGAATGCCCATGGCCCGGGCCAGGATGGCCACGTGGGAGTTGCCCGAACCCAGCACCGAGACCAGCCCCACCAGCTTGCCTTCCGGCACTTCGCCGAGCATGGCCGGGGTCAGTTCTTCACTGACCAGGATGGTGTTGTCGGGGTAGACCAGGGTCTGCTGGCGCTCTTCCTGCAGATAGGCCAGGAGCCGCCGCCCCAGGTCCTTGACGTCCGAGGCGCGCTCGCGCAGGTAGGCGTCGTCCATCAGTTCGAAACGGTTGACGTGATCGGTGACCACTTGGCGCAACGCACCCTGGGCCCATTGCCCGGTCTTGATCACGGTCTTCACTTCGCTGCCCAGGGAGGCGTCGTCGAGCATCATCAGATAGACGTCGAACAGCGCGCGCTCTTCCGGACGCAGTTGGGTCGCGAGTTTTTCCGACAACGCCCGCATATCGGCGCGCACCCCTTCCAGGGCGGTCTTGAACAGCGCCAGTTCAGCGTCGATGTCGGTGATGTATTTGTCCGGGACCACATCCAGATCAGCCGGTGGCAACATCACCACCGCGCTACCTACCGCGGCGCCGGGGGAACCTGGCACGCCGACAAACTTGGCTTCCTGAATACCCTTGCCCTGACGCCCCAGGCCGCGGATCGAACCGGTGGCCTCGGCGTGGGCGATCACCCCGGCCAGTTGCGCGCTCATGGTCACCAGGAAGGCTTCTTCGCCCTCATCGAACTGGCGGCGCTCTTTCTGCTGGATGACCAGAACACCGACTACGCGGCGATGGTGAATGATCGGGGCGCCGAGGAACGAGGCATAACGCTCCTCACCGGTTTCGGCGAAGTAGCGATAACGCGGGTGATCGGCGGCGTTTTCCAGGTTGAGGGGCTCTTCCCGCGTGCCCACCAGGCCCACCAGGCCTTCGTTGGGGGCCATGCTGACCTTGCCGATGGAACGCTTGTTCAAGCCTTCGGTGGCCATCAGCACAAAACGGTTGGTTTCCGGGTCCAGCAGGTAGACCGAGCAGACCTGGCTGCCCATGGCCTCTTTGACGCGCAATACAATAATCCCTAACGCCGCCTTGAGATCCTTGGCGGAGTTAACTTCCTGGACGATCTTGCGCAGCGTATTGAGCATGGCTCGGGGTCGAACTCCGTCGTCAGTCGCGCACTAAAAGGCGCGGGGCAAGCTCTTTGAGAGCGCGGCGATACACTTCGCGCTTGAATGTCACCACCTGGCCCAACGGATACCAATAACTGACCCAGCGCCAGCCATCGAATTCCGGTTTACCGGTCAAATCCATCCGCACCCGCTGCTCGTTGGAGATCAGGCGCAGGAGAAACCATTTCTGTTTCTGGCCGATGCACAGCGGCTGGCTGTGGGTCCGGACCAGGCGCTGCGGCAAACGATAGCGCAACCAGCCCCGGGTGCAGGCGAGAATTTGCACATCTTCGCGCTCCAGCCCCACTTCTTCGTTCAACTCGCGATACAAGGCGTCTTCCGGCGTCTCGTCGGGGTTGATGCCCCCTTGAGGAAACTGCCAGGCATCTTGATTGATACGGCGAGCCCATAGCACCTGTCCGGCATCATTGGTCAGAATGATCCCGACATTGGGGCGGAAACCATCGGGGTCGATCACGGCTACAACCTCGCAAACGCATGTCGCCGCATTGTTCCACAAAGCTTGGGAATGCAGCAACGAGGCTGCTTACCTTATGTGCACTCTTGTGAAAAGACCGTATTCTGGGCACCTTTTTCCGCGACTTTTCAGCGAGTAACTGCAATGCGCCTGGCTTTATTCGACTTGGACAACACGCTTCTGGGCGGCGACAGCGACCACGCCTGGGGCGACTACCTGTGCGAGCGGGGCTTCCTCGACGCCGTCGCCTACAAGACCCGCAACGACGAGTTCTACCAGGACTACCTGGCCGGCAAACTCGACAACGCCGCCTACCTGAACTTCTGCCTGGAAATCCTCGGCCGCACCGAGATGGCCGTGCTTGAGCAATGGCATCGCGACTACATGCGCGACTGCATCGAGCCCATCCTGCTGCCCAAGGCCCAGGCCCTGCTGGCCCAGCACCGCGAGGCCGGCGACAAGCTGGTGATCATCACCGCCACCAATCGTTTCATCACCGCGCCGATCGCCGAGCGCCTGGGGGTGGAACACCTGATCGCCACCGAATGCGAAATGCAGGACGGCCGCTACACCGGACGCAGCACCGACGTACCGTGCTTCCGTGAAGGCAAGGTCATCCGCCTGCAGCGCTGGCTGGAAGAAACCGGTCATGACCTGGAAGGCAGCTACTTCTACAGCGACTCGATGAACGATCTGCCGTTGCTGGAGCAAGTGGCCACCCCAGTGGCCGTCGACCCTGATCCAAACCTGCGGGCCGAGGCTCTGAAGCGCGGCTGGCAGGTGATCAGCCTGCGGGATTGAGCGCTGCGCCGGCTCCTACAAGCCGTAGGAGCCGGCTTGCCGGCGAAGGCTGCTAAACCGGCTTGGCCACCATCAGATAGAAAATCGCCATGAAGGCCAGAAACGCCGGCCAGCCCAAGGCGAACCACCAGCGCATGTAAAGATTGGCCCGCAGTGGCATCGGCACGCCGTCCCGCAGCGCCTGCTCAGCCATCTTGTGCACCCGGATCTGCAACCAGACCACCGGCAACCAGCACAGCCCCGCCAGGACATAGAGCCCCAAGCTCCACATCAGCCAGGCTTGCTGGATCGGCCAGCCCGCCAGATGCACCAATCCCAGCCCACTCAACGGCTGGAAGACGGCCGTCGTTGCAGTAAAGGCCCAATCGGCGAACACCAAATGCTTGAATGTCACGGCAATCACTTCCAGCTTGCCGCTGCGCCAGGCCCGCAGTGCGTAATAGGCCGAGCCCGCGCCGAGGCCGAAAAGAACGGTCGAGGACAGGATATGCAGGGTTTTCAACAGCAGATAAGCACTCATCGACGGGGTTCAGTCCACAACAGCCATAGGGTCGCCACCATCAGCACCAGGTTCTTGGCCACGGCGGCATAAGGGTCAAACCAGAAATGCGGCAGGATCAGACTGATGATCAGGGTGTAGCCGAGCATCAGTGCGAGCTGCGCCTGCAGGGCCCGCCGGCGCCAACGCCGCAGCAGCAGACCGACACCCAGCACCGCGTCGCAGAGCGATCCCGCGATCACCGCCAGTACCGCCCAGGCGCCCTGCACCCCGGCCTCGGCCATGATCCGCAAGCCCCAGTCATAGCCGGGACCGATGCACACCACCGCCGTACCCAGCCAGATCAGCACCATGACCGCCAGCAGCAACGGTCGCAGGGCCAACTGGGTGCTCTGCGCGGCCTGCGGCCAGTCTTGCAGACGGGCTGCCAAGGGCGCGGCGTGATAACCGCAGACCGACGCCAGTACTTCAGGGTCCCCCAGGTTGTCGCAACGGGCCATGCTCAGGCTCTGCCGGTTCAGGGCCCGCCAGCCCAGGCGCTCCCCAATCCTTGCGACCAGCGCCAGGACCACTGAGGGCAACTGGAAGTAGCGCGCCGGGGCCCAGCCCTGGGCCGCACGCAGACGATCCAGCAACTGCGCCATGGTCAGCCGTTCAGGGCCAACCAGCGGCAGCACCATGGACTGCGCGGGCCATTGTCCGATCAACGCAAGCACGGCAGCACTCAGGTCATCCACATGCAGGGGCTGCATTCGGGCCTTGGCGGACAACAATGGAATCAGCGGCCAGGGCGACAGCCGGGCCAGCCAGCCACTGCTGGCGCCACCCGCGCCGAGCACCAGGGATGGCCGCAACACCACGGCCGGAATCCCCAGGCGCAGCAGGTAATCATCCGCAGCCGCCTTGCTCGCCAGAAACGGCACTTGCGGCTGCTGGCCGGCGCCCAAGGCGGAAATCTGCAACACCCGCACACCCCGGGCCGCCGCCAGATCAAACAGCGCACGAGTCCCCAGATCCTGAGTCAGGGTCAACGCCTGGGCATCATTGCTCAACAACCCGGCAGCGTTGATCAACAGGTCGGTATCAGCGGGCAAGTCAAAAGGCTGGGGCTCAAGGCCCAGGCGATCGAGGTCCAGTTGCCGCCATTGCACGCCAGGCAGACTCCGGGTTTGCCGATGGCGACTGGTGGCGATGAGTTGATGGCCGGCAGCGTGCAACGCCGCCAGCAGATGACGGCCGACAAACCCTGTCGCCCCCACCAGAACAACCTTCATGGCAATCCTTAAGGCTTAGACCGGCTTGGCGCCCATGAGGCCAGCAATGGTGACGAAACACACCGCACTGAAGATCGCCAGCGCCAGGGTGAAGGTCAGGCCACTGGCGACCTTGGCGAGACGCAGGCGGTTGAGGCGCACCATCAGCCAGAGCCAGGCCAGAGCGCCCAGGGTGTAGAGCACACTGGAGCCCAGAATCCAGGTCTGCCCCAGCGGCCAACCCACCAGATGAACCAGCCACCAGCCGCTGAATGGCAGGGCCAGCAAACCCACCGCCAGCAGCAGCCAGCCGAACAGTCCCGGGCGGTGCAGCACGCGACTGTAGACCGTCGCATCACCTTGGCGGCGCAAGCGCCAGACCCAGATCGCCAAACCCAGCGCACTGCCCAAGAGCAGCACGGTAGCCAGCACATGAAGCGTCTTCAGCGTGGTCAGTGTTTCCATGTTCTCGCTTCCTTAAGGCTCCGATCCTCAGCGTAGTCGCTCAGCCGAGGAACAGCTGATAAGCCGGGTTATCGCTTTCATCCCAGTACGGATAGCCGATCTGCTCCAGAGCCGCCGGTACCAGATGACGTTCATCGGCCGGTACTTGCAGGCCGGCGACCACTCGGCCATCGGCCGCACCATGGTTACGGTAATGGAACATGGAGATGTTCCAGCGCCCGCCCAGTTTGTTGAGGAAGTTGAACAATGCCCCCGGACGCTCCGGGAACTCGAAGCGCAGCACCACTTCGTCGCTGACCTTCTCGGCATGGCCACCGACCATGTAACGGATATGCAGCTTGGCCAGTTCGTTGTCGGTCAGGTCGATCACCGGAAAACCCTGCTCGGTCAGACTGGCGACCAGGGCACTGCGCGGATCGTTTTCCGGGTGGGTCTGAACGCCGACAAAGATGTGGGCTTCGCTGCCGGTGTTGTAGCGGTAGTTGAATTCGGTGATCTGACGCTTGCCCACCGCCTCGCAGAACGCCTTGAAGCTGCCCGGTTTCTCGGGAATGGTCACGGCGATGATGGCTTCGCGGCCCTCGCCCAGCTCGGCGCGCTCGGCAACGTGGCGCAGGCGGTCGAAATTGACGTTGGCCCCGGAATCGATGGCCACCAGGGTCTGCCCGGTGATACCGCGCTGCTCGACGTACTTCTTGATCCCCGCAACGCCCAAAGCGCCGGCAGGTTCGGTGATCGAGCGGGTATCGTCGTAGATGTCCTTGATTGCCGCACAGATTTCATCGGTGCTGACGGTGATCACTTCATCCACATAGTCCTTGCAGATATCGAAGGTGTGCTGACCGATCTGCGCCACCGCCACGCCGTCGGCGAAAATGCCCACCGTCGGCAGCACGACCCGCTCACCCGCTGCCATGGCCGCTTGCAGGCAGTTGGAGTCGTCCGGCTCGACACCGATCACCTTGATCTCAGGACGCAGGTACTTCACATAAGCGGCAATACCGGCGATCAGCCCGCCGCCGCCCACCGGCACGAAAATCGCGTCCAGTGGCCCCGGGTGCTGACGCAGGATCTCCATGGCCACAGTGCCCTGCCCGGCAATGGTGTGGGGATCGTCGTAAGGATGGATATAGACGTAGCCTTTTTCATCCACCAGCTTCAGCGAATAGGCCAGCGCTTCGGGGAAAGAGTCGCCATGCAGCACCACCTTGCCGCCGCGGGAGCGCACGCCTTCAACCTTGATCTCCGGCGTGGTCTTGGGCATCACGATGGTGGCCTTGACCCCCAGCACCTTGGCCGCCAGGGCCAGGCCTTGAGCATGGTTGCCCGCCGATGCGGTGACCACGCCACGGGCGCGTTCGGCGTCGCTGAGTTGGGTCAGCTTGTTGTAGGCGCCGCGAATCTTGAACGAGAACACCGGCTGCAAGTCTTCGCGCTTGAGCCAGACCTGATTGCCCAGCCGCTCGGAGAGCTGGCGGGCAGTCTGTAATGGGGTTTCTACGGCAACGTCATAAACGCGCGAGGTGAGGATCTTCTTGACGTACTGTTCGAGCATCGGAAAGCATCACTGAGCGGGTTGGGCAGGGCCAAGGAGTCTAACCCAGCGTTTGCCCGGGCGACCACACGAATACAGAGGTTTTAGCCGGCGCCCTCGCCGCCCTCCTGCGGATTGCCAACTCTCCCGCCCAGCCTGGCCGATTAGCCAAACGGGCAATGACCGGATCTGTCGCGGCGCCTATAATGCCGGCCTTTGTGCCCCCCCATTGCCCGCTTCGGAGCCCGCATGACCCAGGATCAACTCAAACAGGCAGTCGCCCAGGCCGCCGTCGACCTTATCCTTCCGAAACTCGATGACAAGAGCATCGTCGGGGTCGGCACCGGCTCCACCGCCAACTGCTTCATCGATGCCCTGGCCCTGCACAAGGGCGCCTTCGATGGCGCCGTAGCCAGCTCTGAAGCCACCGCCGCACGCCTCAAGGGCCACGGCATTCCGGTGTACGAGCTCAACACCGTCAGCGACCTGGAGTTCTACATCGACGGTGCCGACGAGAGCGACGAGCACCTGAACCTGATCAAGGGCGGCGGCGCAGCCCTGACCCGGGAAAAGATCGTGGCCGCCGTGGCCAAGACCTTTATCTGCATCGCCGACGCCAGCAAGTTGGTACCGGTGCTGGGCAACTTCCCACTGCCAGTTGAAGTGATCCCGATGGCCCGCAGCCACGTGGCCCGCGAGTTGGTAAAACTGGGCGGCGACCCGGTGTACCGCGAAGGGGTGATCACCGACAACGGCAATATCATCCTCGACGTGCACAACATGCAGATCACCAACCCGGTGGAGCTGGAACGCCAGATCAATGCCATCGTTGGCGTGGTCACCAACGGCCTGTTCGCCGCGCGCCCTGCGGATGTACTGCTGCTGGGTACGGCCGAAGGGGTGAAAACCCTCAAGGCCTGAGCCTGCCCTGCGGGTAGGCTCAGGCTTGCCGGCGAAGGCCGTCCCAAGGGCCTCTTCGCCGGCAAGCAGAATGCCGCCCGACCGCCTCTACAGTTCAGGTTTCTTGAAGACGTAGAACAGGTTCGGCTCGCTCACCAGATACAGGGTGCCGTCGTCATCCATGGCTATTCCTTCGGCCTGGGGCACGGCCTTGCTCAGGCCCTGGCGGCCCTTGCCCAATGCCAGGGTGCTCAGCGGGCGCCCGTCGACGTCCAGTTCCACCACCAGGCGCGACTCGTCCGACAAGGCCAGCAGATGGCCGCTGCGCTCGTCGTATTGCAGGCTGGAGAGGTCGCGTACAAAAAGCCCGGCATCCCGCTTGGGGTTGTTCAGCACATGCACCCCGTAGGATTTTTCCGGATCGTGATGGGGAAAGCCCTGCACCTCATAGATCAGCATCGGGTCGCGTTCCTTGGCGACGAACAAGCGCTGGCCCTGTGAATCGTAAGCCAGGCCTTCAAAGCCCTTGTTCCCCGAAAGATGCACACCGAGCGTGATCTGCTCGGCCTCTGCCGCATCCACCACGGTGGTTTCGTCGTCCAGCTGAATCTTGATCAGCCGGTGCTGCCGTTCATCGCTGATCACATAGGTATTGGCGCTGATGAACTCCACTGCCTCCGGATCACCAAAGCCCAGCAGAGCAATACGCCGCAGGACCTGCCCGTCCAGGGACAGCTCTACCAGCTCGGAATTCTTGTTGGTCACGGTGAACAGGCTGTTGCGCAGCGGATCGTAGGTCAGTGCCGAAACCTCATCCAGCCCCTCGATAGGCTGCGCCTCCAGTACCACTCGATAATCACCCAGGCCCAGAGATTGCGGGGCCGTCACTTGCCAGTAGGATTGCCAGTCGAACCAGGCGCGCTGCCACAACCGATGGTTGTGGGCAAACGCGGCAAGCAGCACCGCCATCAGGCAGAGGATCAGATAGAGAGGTTGCAAGCGGGTCAGACGATACATGGCGGGCGAACTCGAAATCAGGACAGGCTGATGAAATATCACAGCCGTCTGAATTCAAGCTTAATCGACGATCCGGCAAAGGCGCCGGACCAGGAGATCATTGCTTCTCGAAGCAATAGAACAGATTGGGCTCGCTGACCATGTACAGGTTGCCGGCCTCATCCATGGCCACGCCTTCGGCCCGGGGAATGGTGTTCTGCAGGCCGTTGAAGCCGC
Source organism: Pseudomonas sp. B21-059 (assembly GCF_026016285.1). Classification (NCBI taxonomy): domain Bacteria; kingdom Pseudomonadati; phylum Pseudomonadota; class Gammaproteobacteria; order Pseudomonadales; family Pseudomonadaceae; genus Pseudomonas; species Pseudomonas sp. B21-059. The sequence continues at coordinate 6,422,743 of NZ_CP087201.1, forward strand.
CGAGCAAGGCCATGAAGCTGACTTGCTCACCCTGCTCGTCCAGCTCCAGCAACAGATGAGAGTCGGCGGACAGCACCAGGGTATGACCGGTGCGCGGGTCAATGCCCAGGGCCGAGAGGTTACGCAAGTCGAGCTCCTCGCTGGCGAGTTTCTGCTTGCTGCCCTTGAGCGCCTGGCTGCCATCGCTGCTCCAGGTGAAGAGTGCCGCTGGACGCTCCTCGCCCAACAGCAGTTGCTGCTTGCGCGGGTTCCAGGCAATGGCTTCAAAAGCCTTGTTCTGATCTTCCGAAGGGCCCAGGTCGTAGGTCGGAAAATCGGCGATGTTCAGCTCTTTGGTACTGGCATCAACTTTGACGATCACCAGCGAATGCTGACGCTCATCGACTATCGCCAGTAAGCCATTCTCCAAGACTGCCACCCCTTCCGGGTTGCTCCAGCCCACCAGAGGGATCTTGCGCAGGACGTCGCCTTGCAGGGTCAGCTCCGCCAGGAACGGATGCTTGCCCATTACCGAAAACAAAGTTTTGGTCTGCGGGTTGTAGGAGAGATCCGACGCTTCATCGCTCTCCATGCCAGGCAGCGCCTTGGCATCGATGACCACGCGGTAACCGGGTAGCCAGATGCTGGCGCTGCGCTCGGAAGGACTGACAAACCGCTCCTGCACCCAGAGCGCACCACGGTCGTCCCAATGCAGGAGACTGGCAACGCCATAGCAGATCACACCCGCCAGCAGCAGCCAGGAGTACCAGCGCATGCGCAGGCGAATACGCGACATACGACTGCCGAGAGGCTTAGTCAGAGGAGGAGCGCCCATCACAAGAATTCCAGAGGTCAGCCATGGTTGATAGCACGCAGTGTTCAGATCGGCGAACCATAGACCTAGGAATTATCCGGAACGAATGTGAAAAAACAGTAAAAGGCCATGATCTTTCTACGAGGTGTGCCGGATTCCCGGGTCCTCGTAGAAAGTTCCCGATCAACGGACGCTGCTGGTGAAGCGACTGACGCCCGGCAGCTCCAGCACCAGTTCATCACCGACATTCAGCGGCCCGACGCCAACCGGGGTGCCGGTGAGAATCACATCGCCGGCCTGCAGGGAAAAGCAGCCGGCCATGTACTGGATCATCGGCACTATGGGATTGAGCATGTCACTGCTGTTGCCGTCCTGGCGTACCTCACCGTTGATGGTCAGGCGAATGCCGATATCCGTCAGGTCGGCAAAACTGCTGCCCACCACGAATGGCGCGATAACCGCCGCGCCATCGAACGACTTGGCGATTTCCCAAGGCAGGCCCTTGGCCTTGAGCTCGGCCTGCTTGTCGCGCAGGGTCAAGTCCAGGGCCGGGGCGAAACCGGAGATGGCGTCCAGCACTTCTTCGCGGCTGGGCTTGGTGGACAATGGCTTGCCGATCAGCACGGCGATTTCCGCCTCGTAGTGCACCGAGCCGCGCTCGGTGGGAATGGCAAAACCACCTTCCAGCGGCACCACGCAACTGCCGGGCTTGATAAACAGCAGGGGCTCGGTGGGAACCGGGTTGTCCAGCTCCTTGGCGTGCTCGGCGTAGTTACGACCGATGCAAACCACCTTGCCCAGAGGGAAATGAATCCGGGTACCGTCGACATACTGGTGCTGATAGCTCATTACCGACTCCTGCTCGTGTGCTTCATCAGGGCGCTGCTTGCACTCAAACAGCGAAGATCTTGCCCGGGTTCATGATGCCGTTCGGATCGAACACTGCCTTGACTGCCTTCATGTACTCGATCTCAACCGGCGAGCGGCTGTAGGTCAGGTAATCACGCTTGGTCATGCCCACGCCATGCTCGGCGGAAAATCGAACCGTTGTACTTCTCGACGGTTTCGAATACCCACTTGTTGACCGTGGCGCACTTGGCGAAGAACTCGTCCTTGCTCAGGTTGTCCGGCTTGAGGATGTTCAGGTGCAGGTTGCCGTCGCCAATGTGACCGAACCAGACGATTTCGAAGTCCGGATAGTGTTTTGCCGACGATGGCGTCGATTTCCTTAAGGAAAGCCGGCACTTTCGAAACAGTGACCGAAATATCGTTCTTGTAAGGGGTCCAGTGGGAAATGGTCTCGGAGATGTATTCCCGCAACTTCCACAGGTTCTGCAACTGGGTTTCACTCTGGCTCATCACCCCGTCCAACACCCAACCCTGTTCGACACAATGCTCGAAGGTTTCCAGGGCGTGGTTGGCCACTTCTTCAGTGGTCGCTTCAAACTCCAGCAAGGCGTAGAACGGGCAGTCGGACTCGAAGGGAGCCGGCACGTCACCACGGGCCAGGACCTTGGCCAGGGCCTTGTCGGAGAAGAATTCGAAGGCGGTCAGGTCGAGCTTGCTCTGGAAAGCGTGCAGCACCGGCATGATCGAGTCGAAATCGGCGGTGCCGAGCACCATGGCGGTGAGGTTCTTTGGCGCCCGATCCAGACGCATGGTGGCCTCGACCACGAAGCCCAGGGTGCCTTCGGCGCCGATGAACAACTGGCGCAGGTCATAGCCGGTGGCGTTCTTGATCAGGTCCTTGTTCAACTCCAGCACGTCGCCCTTGCCGGTGACCACTTTCATGCCGGCCACCCAGTTGCGGGTCATGCCGTAGCGAATCACCTTGATACCACCGGCATTGGTGCCGATATTGCCGCCAATCTGACTGGAGCCGGCAGAAGCGAAGTCCACCGGGTAGTAGAGGCTATTTTCTTCCGCCAGGTTCTGCAGTTGTTCGGTGACCACCCCCGGCTGGCACACCGCGGTGCGGTCAGTCAGGTTCAGGTCGAGTATCTGGTTCATATAGTCGAAGGACACCACCACTTCGCCGTTGGCTGCCACGGCAGCGGCCGAGAGCCCGGTCCGCCCGCCGGAAGGCACCAGCGCGACCTTGTGCTGATTGGCCCAGCGCACGATGGCCTGGACCTGCTCGGTGGTCTTGGGGAACACGATGGCCGTGGGGGCCGGGGCGAAGTGCTTGGTCCAATCCTTGCCGTAAGCATTCAGGGAGTCAGCGTCGGTCAGCACCTTGCCAGGCTCAACCAGGGTCTTCAGCTCATCAATCAGGGCAGGATTGGTCATCGACAGAACTCTCGAACAATTCATGGTCATCCTGAGAACGCTTCACGTCGCAGGAATGAGTGTTTAGCGGGGCGCGTATGCTAGCATACCGCCCCCGCTAGAGAGTGCCCAAGGGCCTTTCTGCGGTGGCGGTTGCATGCCGTCCAGGTCAGCTCAAGCTGTCCATTTCCCTGCCATTTTTCTCCGGGACACAGGTTTACGCAGATGAGCAAGACTTCTCTCGATAAGAGCAAGATCAAGTTCCTTCTCCTCGAAGGCGTCCACCAATCCGCTGTCGACGTCCTCAAGGCCGCCGGCTACACCAGCATCGAGTACCTCACCGGTTCTCTGCCGGAAGCCCAGCTCAAGGAAAAGATCGCCGATGCACACTTCATCGGTATTCGCTCCCGCACTCAACTGACCGAAGAGATCTTCGACCACGCGAAGAAACTGGTCGCAGTGGGTTGCTTCTGCATCGGCACCAACCAGGTTGACCTGTCCGCCGCTCGCGAGCGCGGCATCGCGGTGTTCAACGCGCCTTACTCCAACACCCGTTCGGTCGCCGAACTGGTACTGGCCGAGGCCATCCTGCTGCTGCGCGGCATCCCTGAGAAAAACGCTTCCTGCCACCGTGGCGGTTGGATCAAGAGCGCGGCCAACTCCTTCGAAATCCGCGGCAAGAAGCTGGGTATCGTCGGTTATGGCTCCATTGGTACTCAGCTGTCGGTACTGGCCGAAGGCTTAGGGATGCAGGTGTTCTTCTATGACACCGTGACCAAGCTGCCACTGGGCAACGCCACCCAGGTGGGCAACCTGCACGAGCTGCTGGGCATGTCCGACATCGTCACCCTGCACGTGCCGGAAACCGCGGCCACTCAGTGGATGATCGGCGAAAAGGAAATCCGTGCCATCAAGAAAGGCGGCATCCTGATCAACGCCGCTCGCGGCACCGTGGTTGAGCTGGACGCCCTGGCGGACGCGATCAAGGACAAGCACCTGATCGGCGCGGCCATCGACGTGTTCCCGGTTGAACCGCGCTCCAACGACGAAGAGTTCGAAAGCCCGCTGCGCGGCCTGGACAACGTGATCCTGACTCCGCACATCGGCGGTTCCACCGCTGAAGCCCAAGCCAACATCGGCCTGGAAGTGGCAGAGAAGCTGGTCAAGTACAGCGACAACGGTACTTCGGTCTCCTCGGTCAACTTCCCGGAAGTGGCGCTGCCGGCCCACCCTGGCAAGCACCGCCTGCTGCACATCCACGAGAACATCCCGGGTGTGATGAGCGAGATCAACAAGGTCTTCGCCGAAAACGGCATCAACATCTCCGGTCAGTTCCTGCAGACCAACGAAAAGGTCGGCTACGTGGTGATCGACGTCGACGCCGAGTACTCGGACCTGGCGCAAGAGAAGCTGCAGCACATCAACGGCACCATCCGTTGCCGTGTGCTGTTCTAAGAGCAGCGGCAAGTTTCAAGCTGCAAGCCATAACTGGCTTGCAGCTTGTAGCTGAAACCTTGCAGCTAGCTGCGCAAAAAAGGGAGCCCATCAAGGCTCCCTTTTTTTGCGCAGCGTTTACGATTATTTCACTATTACTGTGATTTTCTTGGAGACGATGACCGGGCTGAACGGCACGTGGTTCTTGTCGCCCAGCTCCAGCTGCAGGGTGTGCTTGCCCGGGGTCAAGGTCACTTCGGTTTCGGTCTGGGCCTTGCCGAAATGCAGGTGGTTGGCGTCCATCGGGATCGGCAGGTTCTCGGCCGGCAGTTGATCGACATCGATCAGCAGGTGATGGTGGCCGGTATTGGCGGTCTGATCGCCCGCCGGTGCCAGGGCAATGCCTTCAACGCCGAACTTGACCTTGAAGGTCTTGTCCACGGTGGCTCCATCAGCAGGTGAAACGATGAACACCTTGGCGCCCTCTGGTGCCTGAGTACGAGGAATATCCGCCGCGCCCGCCAGCATCGAGGCTCCAAGCAACAGACTGGCCAAGGCCGCACGGGACATAAAATTTTTCATTATCTTCTCCAGTTTTTCCGCAAATCTTTTACGGTTATGACAACTTCGTGGCGATTCGTTGTCGAAGGCACTCAACACCTTAGCAAAGCGAGCCTGAACGGCGCATCGCTCATATAAATTCAAGGAGTGACCATGCGTTTCCTGCCTGGCCTGATACTTTTGCTACCCCTTGTGAGCACTGGCGCTCAAGCCGAACTGATGGACGACATCAATGACCGCGGGGAACTGCGCATCGCCCTGGAAGCCAATACGCCACCCTTCAACTTCAAGGACGACGGCAAACTCACCGGCTTCGAGGTGGAGTTGGGGCAGTTGCTGGCCAGTGAGCTGGACGTGCGCGCGGACTTCGTGGTGACCGCGGCGGCCGAGTTGCTGCCAGGTGTGGAGAGCGGCAAGTTCGACGTGGCCATCAACCACATAGCAGTGACCCCGGAACTCAAGGATCGTTTCGATTTCAGCGAGCCCTATAGCTATTCCAGCGCCCAGTTGATCGTGCGCAAGGAAGAACAACGCCCGCTGTTTTCCCTCCAGGCCCTGCGTGGCCAGGCGCTGGGCGTGGCTCAGGGCAGCCAGTTCGTTGATCAGGCACGGACCGTGGAAGGCATCAACCTGCGCAGCTATGCCGATGCCCAGCAACCGATCAAGGATGTGGCGGACAAACAGATCGACGCGGCCATCAGCGACCGCCTGCTGATTCCCTATGCCATTCGCGACAGTCGCCTGCCCGTAAAGGAAGGCGCCAAGGTGGGCCCGACCCTGAGCCTGGCGATTCCCTTCCAGAAAGGAAACCCGGCGTTCCAGGCGAGCCTGGACAGCGCCCTGCAGCGGATCAAGGCCGATGGGCGACTGATGGCCCTGTCGGAGAAGTGGTTCGGCATGGATGCGAGCAAACCGCCCAAGGCTGAAGCCGGGCAGTAATCCTTGCCCGATAGCCGCCGCACGCTGCGGCTACAGGGCGGCCAGGGCAGCAGCGGCCTCGGGCAGCTGCAACTCACTGAAGACTTGCACGCCATGGCGCTGCAATAGCGCCGCAGTCACGCCCTCGCCCTGAACCTTGATGCCGCTGAAGGTGCCGTCATAGGTGAGCACATTGCCGCAGGACGGACTGTTGGCCTTGAGTACGGCGATACGGATTCCGTGCTTGCGCACCAGTTCCAGGGCTTGCCGGGCGCCGGAGAGAAACTCGGCGCTGACATCCTCCCCCTCAGAGGTCAGCACTGAAGCCTTGCCATCCAGCACCTCGACGCCTTGCCCGCCCGGAATCTCCGCGGCCGCCCGTGGCGTCGGCAAGCCGCCGGCCACCTCCGGGCACAAGGCAACCACCCGGCCCTCTTGCAACCAGCTGGACAATTGATCGAAGGGGCCGCTGGCACCGCCGTCGTAGCGTACGCGGTGGCCCAACAGACAGCGACTGACCAGAATCTTGTGCATCATCAGAACGGCTCGTTACCACGACGCCGGAACCAGCCGGTCAAGGACAGGCGCTCCCGGGTCGCTGGGAGGACTTCATGGGGCACCTCGCCAGAGAGAAACACCACTAGCCGGCCCCCGACGGGGGATACATCGTATGGCTCCTGATCGTTCAGGTACATGCGCAGTTGCCCGCCGTGCTCGGGCAACCATTGCGAGTTGAGGTAGATCACGGCCGACACCATGCGCCGGTCGTCATCGCGAAAGCGATCCACGTGACGCTTGTAGAAAGCGCCCGGCGGGTACATCGCGAAGTGACATTCGAAATCCTCAAGCCCGAGAAACAGGCCTCGATTGAGGGCCTCGCGCAGGCTGTCCATCAACCCCAGATAGGTATCGACGGCCTCGGCCTGGCCGGGCTCGAGCCACTGGATATGGTCGCCGCGAATACCCTCGCGTATCTCCTGAGCCGGGCCTCGCCCTACCGCCGCAGGCGCCAGTTCACCTTCTATTGCACGTTTACGGCACTCAGCCGCCAGTTCGAGGGTCAGACCCTCGGGCAGGAAAATATTCTGCTGCGACCAGCCACAGGCGGCCAGGTCGTCGACGATACGCAACAACAGCGGATGATCAGAGGGTATTTGCATGGCGCGCATAGTATCCAGCATCAGATAAATCTGACAGAGCCACAGAGCGGAGGATCACGCATTTTTTTCCAATGCATTTTCCATTCATTACTTTAGCGGGCGATCCTGATACGAATTCTCGACAACCATCGCCTTGCCCCGGAGAATAGTCGCCTGCTGACAGGAGTCCTTATGCGCCGTTTGCTTTTCTCACTGTTGATGTTCTGCGCCTTGCCTACCTGGGCAGACAGCCACGACCAGTTGTACAAGGTCGCCGGTTGGCCGGAACAGCGCGCGCATTTCAACGATGCCCTCAGCGCCGCCCAGCAGCGCTACCAGAACAGCTTGCCGCCGGCGGTCTACCAGGCCCTGGTGGACAACAGTAACCAGCGCTTTGCGCCCCAGGCCGTGGACCGTCGCGCCGAAGAGCAACTGCGCCGGCATCTCGCCAATCCCGCCCCCGCCCTGGCTTTCTTCCAGTCGCCCCTGGGCCGCAAGATCGTCGCCGCCGAACTGCTGGCCACCCGTCGCGACCAGTTGGCCAAGAATGCTCAGGGCCTGCCGAAGATGCAGGTCAGCGATAACCGCCAATTGATCATCGGCCACCTGGCCCAGGCACTACCGGCCAAGGAGGCCGGCGCGGAAGTCAGCCTGGCGATCGCCGGAGTCGCCGCAGACAGCCTGAGCCAGATGATTCCCGGCCTGCTGGGAGGGGGGCAGGCCCAGGGCATGCTCAACGGTCAGCGCCAGCGATTGATGCAGCAGATCGGCAACGACCTGAACAACACCCTGCTGTACGTTTACCGGGACCTGTCCGACACCGAGCTGGAAGAGTTCGCAACCTTCGCCGAATCCACTGAGGGCAAGGCCTATTACCAGGCAGCCCTGGCAGCGATTCGCGCCGGCCTGGCGGTCGGCCAGAGTACCTCCAGCCTCGCCCCCTGATCCAGCCAACTCACCTGTAGCCGCTGCCGAGCCCGCGAGGCTGCGCAAAACTCCGCAGGACCTTGCCAGGCAATCCAGCGCCGAACCTCCAGCGACTCTTCCGGCCGTTCGCAGCCTACGGCTGCGGCTACACCCATCTCCTGCGGCTCAAACGTGCTGGGTCAGAAAGGCGAAGTACTGATCGCGGTACAAGGGAATTTCATTGGCCAGGTGATGCCGCGCCTCCGGCAGCATCAAGACCTCGGGGGCCGTGAACTTACCGCGAATCACTTGCAGGTTGTGCTCCCAATCCACCGTCATGTCCGCCTGCCCCTGCACGATCAGCGGCTGCCTTGAACTGCGCGGGGCGGCTTCCAGCCGCTTGATCCAACGCGCCAACGCGCCGACCCAGGCAGTGGGCAAACGTTGTGGCTGCAACGGATCGGCCTGAAGGAAGGCAAGAAAATCCGGATCGTTGGAGTTCTCGCTGAAGCGCCGGGCAATGCCGCTGACAAATGGCCGCAACAGGTAATAGCTGAGCATCGACCAGCCCCAGGCTCGGGGTCGCACCAAGGGCGACAGCAGCACCACTTGCCCCTGGGCCGGGCTCTCGGCGCCCTGGTTGAGCAAGTGATCCATGATGATCGCGCCACCGGTGCTTTGCCCGAACAAGTGCCAGGGCTGGGGCAACTCCAGAGACCGCGCCTCGGCGAACAGGCCTTGCAGTACCTGTTGATACACCGCGAAATCATCGATGCTGGCGCGCTCGCCACTGGACAGGCCATGCCCCGGCAGGTCACAGGAAATCACCACGAAGCGGCGCTGCAGAGCCCACTCGATCACATGCCGGTACAAGCCCATGTGATCGTAGAAACCGTGGAACAGAAACAGCGTTGCCTGTGGCTGTTCCGGCCACCACACCTGCGTGACCACCTCGTAGCCCTCCACTTGAAAGCGCCCCAAGCGACTACGTGGCACGAGCGCCCGTCCGGCGAAGTCCAGCCCATAGAAGCGCTGATAGGCCTGGGCCTCCACCGACAAGGGCTGCCCAGCCACCAGAGGTTGCAGACTGGCACGCAGGTGGTCGGGGTCGAAGGTCACGGACATGGGATTTTCCAAAGCGGGGGGCACCGGGGATAAAACAGGCTTTCTAGGCCTGCGATATTCATCTGTCGCGGCAAGCATGGCAAGCTACGCGACCTTCGAGGACCGATCTTAATGCGCCAGCCTTACCGCACCTCCCTGCTTGCCAGCCTGCTCGTCCTGATCTGCGCCGTGGTGCTGTGGTGCGCCTACGACTGGTTCCAGGGACGCTATCTGCGGGCCTTCAGTGAACACACCGCGGTGTTCTCCGGCGACCCGCTGCAACTGCCCGCCGAGCTGGCCGGCCCCGGGGCCATCCGCCTGGTGCACTTCTGGGACCCGGCCTGCCCCTGCAACGTCGGCAACCAGCAGCACCTGGCTGAACTGATCGAAACCTATGGTCCGCGGGGCGTGGAGTTCTATTCCGTGCAGAAGCCCGGCAGTCACGGCCAACTGCCCGCCACCCTGGGCCGCCTGAAGCCCCTCGACAGCCTGCCCGGCGCCGAACAGATTCCCGCCAGTCCGGCGGTGGCGATCTGGGACCGCAACGGCAAGCTGGCCTACTTCGGGCCCTACAGCGAAGGCCTGACCTGCAACTCCAGCAACAGCTTCATCGAGCCTATCCTCCAGGCGCTGGAGAACCATCGCCAGATCAATGCCACCCACACCCTGGCGGTAGGCTGCTACTGTCCCTGGCCAGTCACTGCCAATTAAAGGCATTCGCGCCTATTCAAGGACTGCCTCCTGCGCGAGGCCCATGACTTGTGCTAAATCTCTGCTGCTCTTCCAGGGCGGCACTGAAAACAACAGCAAGGAGCCCGCATGAAACGCAGCCTGACCGTCGTCGCTGTCCTGATCCTCGCCGTGCTGGCGGGTGTCGTCGGTTATCTCTACAGCAAGCAGCCGACGCGTCAGGGCCAGGTGGAAGTCCGTGGCCTGCAAGGCTCGGTCACTGTGCGTTACGACGAGCGTGGCGTGCCCCATATCCGCGCGGAGAACGAAACCGACCTGTATCGCGCCCTGGGTTACGTCCACGCCCAGGACCGACTGTTCCAGATGGAAGTCTTGCGGCGCCTGTCCCGGGGCGAACTGGCAGAGGTCCTAGGGCCCAAGCTACTGGATACCGACAAACTGTTCCGCAGCCTGCGCATCCGCGAGCGCGCTGACAGCTATGTGGCCGGGCTCGACCGTCAGTCTCCCGCCTGGAAGGCCCTGGAAGCCTATCTGGATGGCATCAACCAGTATCAGGACAGCCACGCCAGCCCCATGGAGTTCGATGTTCTGGGCATCCACAAGCGGCCATTCACCGCAGAAGACACCGTCAGCGTCGCCGGTTTCATGGCCTACAGCTTCGCCATGGCCTTTCGCACCGAACCGCTCTTGACCTACATCCGCGACCAGTTGGGCAACGATTACCTGAAAGTCTTCGACCTCGACTGGCAGCCCAAGGGCGTGCTGGCCAAAGGCAAGCCGCAACCGTCCTTGCCCCTGGCCGCTGTCGACTGGCAGGACCTGGGGCAGATCGCCCTCCTGAGCCAGCAAGCCCTGAGCGAGGCCGGACTGCCGCAATTCGAAGGCAGCAACGCCTGGGCCGTGGCCGGCGCTCGGACCAAGAGCGGACGCCCGCTGCTGGCCGGCGATCCGCACATCCGCTACTCCCTGCCGTCGGTGTGGTACGAGGCGCAGCTTTCGGCGCCGGGCTTCGAACTCTACGGCCATCATCAAGCCCTGGTGCCCTTCGCCTTCCTGGGCCACAACCTGGACTTCGGCTGGAGCCTGACCATGTTCCAGAACGACGATCTCGACCTGATCGTCGAGAAGGTCAACCCGGAAAACCCCAATCAGGTCTGGTTCCATGACAAATGGGTCGATCTGATCAGCAGCGAGCAGCAGATTGCAGTCAAGGGCCAGGCGCCGGTGACCCTGACCCTGCGCCAGTCGCCCCACGGCCCGATCATCAACGACATGCTCGGCACCACCGTGGGCAAGGCCCCGGTGGCCATGTGGTGGGGCTTTTTGGAAACCCCCAACCCGATCCTCGATGGTTTCTACCAGCTCAACCGCGCCGATACCCTGGCCAAGGTCCGAGCGGCCTCCGCCAAGGTCCACGCCCCCGGACTGAACATTGTCTGGGCTAACGCCAAGGGCGATATCGGCTGGTGGGCGGCGGCGCTGCTGCCCAAGCGCCCGACCGGGGCGAAACCGGCGTTCCTGCTCGACGGCAGCACCGCCATGGCTGACAAGGAGGGCTTCTACCCCTTTAGCGCCAACCCCCAGGAAGAGAACCCGGCCCGGGGCTATATCGTCTCCGCCAACTTCCAGCCCGTCTCCCCGACCGGCATGGAGATCCCCGGCTACTACAACCTCGCCGACCGGGGTCAGCAACTGGACCGTCAGCTCAGTGACAAAAGCGTGAAATGGGACCTGGAAAACACCCAGAAGCTGCAGCTGGGCACGACAACCGCCTACGGGCCGCGCCTGCTGGCACCGCTGTTGCCCGTGCTGCGGGAAGTGGTCGGCGCGCCTGAGGAACTGAAGCTGGTGGAGCAACTGGCCAAGTGGCAGGGCGACTACCCGCTGGACTCCACCAGCGCCACCCTGTTCAACCAATTCCTGTTCGAGCTGGCCAACGCCACCTTCCATGAAAAACTCGGTGACGCCTACTTCGATGCCCTGATCCAGGCCCGAGTGGTGGATGCTGCCCTGCCCCGGCTGGCGGCCGATCCCGATTCCCCCTGGTGGGACAACCGCACCACGCCCCAGCGTGAAAGCCGGGCCGACACCGTCAAGGTGGCCTGGCACGCCAGCATCGACCACCTCAAGCGCACCCTGGGCGCCAACCCCGCGAAATGGCACTGGGGCAGCGCCCATACCCTGACCCACGGCCACCCGCTGGGGATGCAGAAGCCTCTGGACCGGGTATTCAACGTCGGCCCCCTGGACGCCCCGGGCAGCCATGAAGTGCCGAACAATCTCACCGCCAAGATCGGCCCGGCACCCTGGTCCGTGGTGTATGGCCCCTCGACCCGGCGCATCATCGACTTCGCCGACCCGGCCCACAGCCTGACCATCAACCCCGTGGGCCAGAGCGGCGTGCTGTTCGACAAGCACTACGACGACCAGGCCGAGGCCTACATCGAAGGGGTCTACCAACAGGCGCACTTCAGCGAAGAAGAAGTCACCGCCAACACCCGCAGCACCCTGAAGCTGCTGCCGGCGCGCCGCCCCTGAGCGCTCCGCCCCGTAGGAGCTGGCTTGCCAGCGAAGAGGCCTGCAAGCCTGGCGTGCCTCTCGCGAACGCTTTCGCCGGCAAGCCGGCTCCTACGGCGAAACAGGCGGCATGGGGCAATAAAAAACCTCGCTCCCGGTTACGGGGCGAGGTTTTTTATTGCGAACCTGAGGTGTTGCGAACCTGAGGTCAGACCGCTTCCGGCGCCTGGGCCCGACGTACGTCAGGCTGCTTCCAGGAGTCGGCAGCGCTCTCTTCGATGGCTTGCTGGATCGCGCGCTTGCGAGCTTCTTCGGCGCGGCGGCTGAAGAACCAGACCAGGAAGGTCACCAGGGACACCGCCAGCAGGATCAGGCTGGCCACGGCGTTGATCTCCGGTTTGACCCCCAGGCGCACCGCCGAGAACACTTCCATCGGCAAGGTGGTGGAGCCAGGGCCAGAGACGAAGCTCGCCAGTACCAGGTCATCCAGGGACAGGGCGAAGGACATCATGCCCCCCGCTGCCAGGGACGGCGCGATCATCGGGATGGTGATCAGGAAGAACACCTTCCACGGCCGCGCGCCCAGGTCCATGGCCGCCTCTTCGATGGACAGGTCAAGCTCGCGCAGGCGAGCCGACACCACCACCGCCACATAGGCCGCGCAGAACGTGGTGTGGGCGATCCAGATGGTGACGATCCCACGCTCCTGAGGCCAGCCGACCGCCTGGGCCATGGCCACGAACAGCAGCAACAGCGACAGACCGGTGATCACTTCAGGCATCACCAGCGGCGCCGTCACCAGGCCACCGAACAGGGTGCGACCCTTGAAGTGAGTGATCCGGGTCAGGACGAAGGCCGCCAGGGTGCCCAGGGCCACCGCGGCAACGGCGGTGTAGCAGGCAATTTCCAGGGAGCGCAGGACCGAGCCCATGAGCTGAGTGTTATCCAGCAGGCCGATATACCAGTTGATCGACCAGCCGCCCCATACCGTCACCAGTTTCGAGGCGTTGAACGAATAGATCACCAGGATCAGCATCGGCAGGTAGATGAACAACAAGCCCAGCACCAGCATCATGCTCGAGAAACTGAAGCGCTTCATTCCTTGCCCTCCATTTCTTTGGCCTGACTGCGGTTGAACAGGATGATCGGCACAATCAGGATCGCCAGCATCACCACCGCCAGGGCGGATGCCACCGGCCAGTCACGGTTGTTGAAGAACTCTTGCCAGAGCACCTTACCGATCATCAGGGTTTCCGGACCGCCCAGCAGTTCCGGAATCACGAACTCGCCCACCACCGGGATGAACACCAGCATGCAACCGGCGATGATGCCGTTCTTGGACAGCGGTACGGTGATCTTCCAGAAGCTGTTGAAGGTGCTCGAACCCAGGTCGGCCGCGGCCTCCAGCAGACTGGTGTCGTGCTTCACCAGGTTGGCGTACAGCGGCAGGATCATGAACGGCAGGTAGGAATAGACCACGCCGATGTACACCGCGATGTTGGTGTTGAGGATCTGCAGCGGCTCGTTGATCCAGCCCATGGACATCAAGAAGCCGTTGAGCAGGCCGTTGTTGCTGAGGATGCCCATCCAGGCATAGACGCGGATCAGGATCGCGGTCCAGGTCGGCATCATGATCAGCAGCACCAGCACCGTCTGCAGCTCTTTACGAGCACTGGCGATGGCATAGGCCATCGGGTAGCCGATCAGCAGGCAGAGGATGGTGCTGAAGAACGCCATCTTCAGCGAGCCGAGGTAAGCCGCGATGTACAGCTCGTCGTCGCCGAGCATCGCGTAGTTGCCCAGGTTGAGCAGCACCTGCAGCTTCTGGTCGACGTAGCTGTAGATCTCGGTATACGGCGGAATGGCCACGTCCGCTTCGGCGAAGCTGATCTTCAGCACGATGAAGAACGGCAGCATGAAGAACAGGAACAGCCAGATGAACGGAACCCCGATGACCAGCTGACGGCCACCGGGAATTATTCGATTGAGTCGGCGCTTGAGCTTTCGCATGTTCATGAGCGCAGTACCACGCCGCTGTCGTCTTCCCACCAGACGTAAACCTGGTCACCCCAGGTTGGCCGCGCGCCGCGACGCTCGGCGTTGGCCACGAAGGACTGCACCAGCTTGCCGCTCGGCAGCTCGACGTAGAACACCGAGTGGCCGCCCAGGTAGGCAATGTCGTGCACCTTGCCGCTGGACCAGTTGTACTCGCAGGTCGGCATCTCGGCGGTCACCAGGAGCTTTTCCGGGCGGATCGCGTAGGTCACCGACTTGTCCTGCACCGAGGTGCTGATGCCGTGGCCGACATAGATGCTGCGGTCCAGGTCCTTGCAGGTGATCAGGGCGTGACCTTCGGCATCGTCCACCACTTCACCTTCGAAGATGTTGACGTTGCCGATGAATTCGCAGACCAGGCGACTGACCGGAGTCTCGTAGATATCGATCGGGCTGCCGATCTGGGCGATCCAGCCCAGGTGCATGATGGCAATGCGTTCGGCCATGGTCATGGCCTCTTCCTGGTCGTGGGTCACCATGACGCAGGTCACGCCTACGCGCTCGATGATCTCAACCAGTTCCAGCTGCATCTGCGAGCGCAGCTTCTTGTCCAGGGCGCCCATGGGTTCGTCCAGCAGCAACAGCTTGGGACGCTTGGCCAGGGAGCGAGCCAGGGCCACGCGCTGGCGCTGGCCACCGGACAGCTGGTGCGGCTTGCGCTTGGCATACTGGCTCATCTGTACCAGCTTGAGCATCTCCGCCACCCGGGCGTCGATTTCGGCCGCTGGGATCTTGTCCTGCTTGAGGCCGAAGGCGATGTTCTGGGCCACGGTCATGTGCGGGAACAGCGCGTAGGACTGGAACATCATGTTGATCGGCCGCTCATAGGGCGGCATGTCGGTGATGTCCACACCATCGAGGAAGATTCGCCCCTCCGTTGGCCGTTCGAAACCGGCCAGCATCCGCAGCAAGGTGGACTTGCCCGAACCCGAGCCGCCGAGCAGGGCGAAGATCTCGCCCTTCTTGATTTCCAGGGACACATCGTCCACGGCAACCGTCTCGTCGAACTTCTTCGTGACCCGGTCGATTTTGACCAGCACCTGCTTAGGTGTCTGGTCGCCCTCGAGGGCTTTCTTATAGGCGCCGGAGGCAACTGCCATTTGCGAAACTCCCAACAAAATTTGCAGCCCGCCCCACGTGGGCGGACCTTGGATAGTTTGAGCCTGTGGAACTACTTACCCGTCTTGACCTTGGTCCAGCTACGGGTCATCAAGCGTTGGATATTGGGTGGCAACTCGATGGACACGTAGGTCTTGTCGAGTACAGCTTGCGGTGGATAAACCGCTTCGTCGGTGCGAATGGATTGCTCCATCAGCTTGTCCGACCCGGGATTGGGGTTGGCGTAACCGACGTAGTCACTGACCTGGGCAATCACCTCAGGTTGCAGCAAATAGTTGATGAAGGCGTGAGCCTCCTTGACGTTGGTCGAGTCCTTGGGGATCGCCAGCATGTCGAACCACAGGGCACCGCCTTCCTTCGGAATCGCGTAGGCGATGTTCACGCCCTTGCCAGCGTCGGCGGCCCGGGCCTTGGCCTGGAACACGTCGCCGGAAAAGCCGATGGCCACGCAGATATTGCCGTTGGCCAGGTCCGAGATGTACTTGGACGAGTGGAAGTAGGTCACGTAGGGACGCACCGCCAGCAACTTGGCTTCGGCCTTCTTGTAGTCCTGGGGGTTGGTGCTGTTGGCATCCAGGCCCAGGTAATTGAGGACCGTGGGCATCATTTCATCGGCAGAATCGAGGAAGGCCACGCCGCAGCTGTTGAGCTTCTTGATGTTCTCCGGCTCGAACAGCACGCTCCAGGAGTCGATCTTGTCCACGCCCAGCACGGCCTTGACCTTGTCGACGTTGTAGCCAATGCCATTGGTGCCCCACAGGTACGGCACCGCGTACTGGTTGCCCGGGTCGTTCATCTCCAGACGCTTGAGCAGCGCCGTATCGAGATTGGAGTAGTTAGGCAGCAGGCTCTTGTCGAGTTTCTGGAAAGCCCCGGCCTTGATCTGTTTGCCCAGGAAGTGGTTGGACGGCACCACCACGTCATAACCGGTGCGACCGGCCAGCAACTTGCCTTCCAGGGTTTCGTTGGAATCGAAAACGTCATACACCGGCTTGATGCCCGTGGCTTTTTCAAATTCGGCCAGGGTGTTCTGACCGATGTAGTCGGACCAGTTATAAATATGCACGGTCGGTGCAGCCTGCGCGCCAGCCACCAGCGTCAGGCTGGCGGCGACCAGCATGGCTTTGCGAAATAAAGAAATAGGCAAGTGGAGGTCCTCTTAAATAGTTGGGCCCAAGCTGCCCCGCGCTACCTGACAGCCTCCGAGCTGCCCAGCAACAAAACCGGCGCGCAACTTACCCTCGATAAACCAATCCAGCAAAACTTTCTGTCATTTAATTGTTACCTGTTGCCGCCCTCGCCACGATGACGGCAACAGGTGGTGCTGCAAATTGGCTTATTTGCCGGATTTGATCTTGGTCCAGCTGCGGGTCAGGATGCGCTGGGTCGCGGCCGGCAGGTCGGCAATCGCGTACAGCTTGGCCTGTACGTCAGCTGGCGGGTAAACGCCCGGGTCGCTGGTGATGTCTTTATCGACCAACGGGGTTGCAGCCGCGTTACCGTTGGGGAAACGCACGGCGTTGGTGATTTCGGCCATGACTTCAGGCTTTTGCAGGAAGGTCATGAACTTGTAGGCGCCGTCGACGTTTTCCGCGTCTTTAGGGATGGCGACCATGTCGTAGAAGCTGCCAGCACCCTCTTTCGGAATGTTGTAGCTGACCTTGACCTTGTCACCGGCTTCGGCGGCACGAGCCTTGGCCTGATAGATATCGCCCGAGTAACCCACGGCGACGCAGATATTGCCGTTAGCCAGGTCGGAGATGTACTTGGACGAGTGGAAATAGGCGATCGAAGGACGGATCTTGAGGAACAGGGCTTCGGCTTCAGCCAGTTGCTTCTTGTCCTGACTGTCGGTCGGGTAGCCCAGGTAGTGCAGCGCCACCGGAATCATCTCGGTTGGCGAATCGAGGAAACTGACGCCACAAGCCTTCAACTTCTCGGCGTTTTCCGGCTTGAACAGCAGGTCCCAGGAGTTGGTCGGTGCGTCGGCACCCAATACCGCCTTGACCTTCTCGGCGTTGAAACCGATGCCGATCGAGCCCCACATGTAAGGGAAGGCGTGCTTGTTGCCCGGGTCGCTCACCGATACCGCCTTGAGCAGCGACTCGTTGAGGTTCTTCCAGTTCGGCAACTTGGACTGGTCCAGTTCCT
Source organism: Pseudomonas sp. B21-059 (assembly GCF_026016285.1). Taxonomy (NCBI): domain Bacteria; kingdom Pseudomonadati; phylum Pseudomonadota; class Gammaproteobacteria; order Pseudomonadales; family Pseudomonadaceae; genus Pseudomonas; species Pseudomonas sp. B21-059. The sequence goes on from NZ_CP087201.1 coordinate 6,440,398, forward strand.
GATAGACACCGGCCTTGATCTGCTTGGCCAGGAAGTTGTTGGAAGGCACGACCACGTCGTAACCGGATTTGCCGGCGAGCAACTTGGCTTCCAGGGTTTCGTTGCTGTCGAACACGTCATAGACCACTTTGATGCCCGACTCGGCTTCAAATTTCTTGATGGTGTCCGGGGCGATGTAATCGGACCAGTTGTAAACGTGCAGTACTTTATCGTCCGCCTGCGCTGCCGCCGCCATCACGCCCATCAGGGACATGGCGAGGAGGGTCTTGCCAGCTAACTTCATACCTAATGCCTTCATGCGTAATGCTCCAATTATTCTTTTTTAACCACTCGCTCAGCGGCCAATCTCGGGGCAACCAAAACGGCGGGTAGTCTGGCAAGATCCAAGGCCGGCTTTCAAGGAAAGACCCATCCTTTATATCTGCTTCGAGCGCTGTGCCCGCAAGCACCACGCTCAAAGCCTAGCACTCAGTTCTGCAGCACACTCAAGGTCAGGTCCAGGCACTTGCGCGCCTTGGCCACCAGTTCGTCGATCTCCGCCTCGCTGATCACCAGCGGTGGCGCAATGATCATGGTGTCGCCCACGGCACGCATGATCAGACCGTTATCGAAGCAGAACTGTCGGCAGATCATGCCCACGCCGCGGCCTTCATAGCGCGCGCGGGTGGCCTTGTCCTTGACCAGCTCGATCGCCCCCAGCAGGCCTACCCCGCGAACCTCACCCACCAACGGGTGATCACTCAGCTCACGCAGACGTTTCTGCAAATAGGGTGCCGCTTTTTCATGGGCGCGCTGGATAATTTTTTCATCGCGCATGATGCGGATGTTTTCCAGGGCCACGGCTGCGGCCACCGGATGGCCGGAGTAGGTGAAACCGTGGTTGAAATCGCCGCCCTCGTTGAGCACCGCCACCACTTCGTCACGGACAATCAGGCCGCCCATGGGGATGTAGCCGGAGGTCAGGCCCTTGGCGATGGTCATCATGTCGGGCTTGAGGTCGTAGAAATCGCTACCGAACCACTCACCGGTGCGGCCGAAGCCACAGATCACTTCGTCGGCGACGAAGAGGATGTCGTACTTGGCGAGGATTTCCTTGATCCGCGGCCAGTAGCTGTCCGGCGGCACGATCACGCCGCCAGCGCCCTGGATCGGCTCGGCAATAAAGGCCCCGACGTTATCCACACCCAGTTCCAGGATCTTCTCTTCCAACTGGTTGGCCGCCCAGATACCGAACTCTTCGGGGCTCATGTCGCCACCTTCACCGAACCAGTACGGTTGCGGGATATGAACGATACCCGGAATCGGCAGGTCGCCCTGTTCATGCATGTACTTCATGCCGCCGAGGCTGGCGCCGGCCACGGTGGAGCCGTGGTAGCCGTTGACCCGGCTGATGATGGTCTTCTTGTTCGGCTGGCCCTTGATCGCCCAGTAATGGCGGACCATGCGCAGCATGGTGTCGTTGCCTTCGGAGCCGGAACCGGTGAAGAACACGTGGTTCATGCCTTCTGGCGCGATATCGGCGATCGCCTTGGACAGCTCCAGCACCGGTGGGTGGGCGGTCTGGAAGAACAGGTTGTAATAGGGCAGTTCGCGCATTTGCTTGCTGGCGGCTTCCGCCAGTTCGTCACGGCCATAGCCGATGGCTACGCACCACAGGCCGGCCATGCCGTCGAGAATTTGATTGCCTTCACTGTCCCAGAGGTACACACCCTTGGCATGGGTGATGATCCGCGGCCCCTTCTCCTTCAATTGCTTGAAGTCACTGAAAGGCGCCAGGTGGTGATCACTGCTGAGGGTTTGCCACTCGCGGGTTTGCGGGTTTTTATGAGTCATCAATCTCTCCTAAGTGTCAGTGAAGGCGCCGCTGGGGGGCAGCGGCGCCCGGCGAATCAGACGGCGAACAGCAGGAATTCCCGCTCCCACGAACTGATCACGCGCTTGAAGTTTTCATGCTCGGCCCGCTTCACCGCGACATAGCCGGTGATGAACTTCTGGCCCAGGTACTTCTCGATGGTCTTGCTGTTTTCCATACGCTCCAGGGCGTCCTCGATGGTCAACGGCAGGCGCAGGTTGCGTCGTTCATAACCACGACCGACCACTGGCGCGCTCGGGTTGTGGCCTTCGACCATGCCGATGAAGCCGCACAGCAGGCTGGCAGCAATGGCCAGGTAAGGGTTGGCGTCGGCGCCCGGCAGGCGGTTTTCCACCCGACGGTTCTGCGGTCCGGCATCCGGCACCCGCAGGCCCACAGTGCGGTTCTCTTCGCCCCACTCGACGTTTACCGGCGCCGAGGTATCGGGCAGGAAGCGGCGGAACGAGTTGACGTTGGGAGCGAACAGCGGCAGCAACTCGGGGATGAACTTCTGCAGCCCGCCAATGTGGTTGAGGAACAGCTGGCTCATGGTTCCGTCTTCGTTGGAGAAGACGTTCTTGCCGGTGTTGATGTCGATGATGCTCTGGTGCAAATGCATGGCGCTACCAGGCTCGCCGGTCATGGGCTTGGCCATGAAGGTGGCCGCCACGTCGTGCTTGAGGGCCGCCTCGCGCATGGTGCGCTTGAACACCAGGATCTGGTCGGCCAGGGACAGGGCGTCGCCGTGACGGAAGTTGATCTCCATCTGCGCCGTGCCGTCTTCATGGATCAGGGTGTCCAGATCCAGCTCCTGCAGTTCGCACCAGTCGTAGACATCTTCGAACAGCGGATCGAATTCGTTGGCCGCTTCGATGGAGAACGACTGACGACCGGTTTCAGGGCGGCCGGAACGGCCGATAGGCGGCTGCAGCGGGTAGTCCGGGTCGTCACTGCGCTTGGTCAGGTAGAACTCCATCTCCGGCGCCACGATGGGCTGCCAGCCGTGGTCAGCGTAGAGCTTGAGCACCTTCTTCAAGACGTTGCGTGGCGACAGCTCGATGGGGTTGCCCTGCTTGTCATAGGTGTCGTGGATCACCTGGGCAGTGGGTTCGATGGCCCAGGGCACGAGGTACACCGCGTTCTGGTCGGGGCGGCAAATCATGTCGATGTCCGCCGGGTCCAGCAACTCGTAATAGATGTCGTCTTCGACATAGTCGCCGGTCACGGTCTGCAACAGCACGCTCTCGGGCAGGCGCATGCCTTTTTCGGCAATGAACTTGTTGGTCGGCGAGATCTTGCCCCGGGTGATACCGGTCAAGTCGCCGATCATGCATTCGACTTCTGTGATCTTGTGGTCTTTCAACCAATCGGTGAGCTGGTCGAGGTTGTTACTCATAAATGCCTCTAGGCTGAGTTTCCTGACTCTCTATTAAGTCAGGCGTTGTGTGACGCTTCGGCGTCGCGTTGTTTTGCCCGTTTGCGGCAGGCATCACCAAAAGCCTGGAAGATGGCCAGATAGTGAGGATTGCAGCTTACCTGCCATTCGGGGTGCCATTGCACCCCCAAAGCAAATGCCTTGCCTCCCTCGACCGAGATGGCCTCCACCAGACCGTCAGGCGCCAGCGCCTCGACCCGCAGGCCCGGCGCCAGACGTTCAACGCCTTGAGCATGAATCGAGTTGACTTGAATCTTCTGCGGCAGGCCCAGATTCGCCAGGACCCCACCCGCCTGGACGTGCAAATCATGGGCAGGCGCGTACCAGGCATCCAAGGGTTGACCAGGCTCGTCATCATGGCGGTGGTCCATGAACGGCTGCACGTCATGCACGTTCTGATGAAGGCTGCCGCCCAGGGCTACATTCATTTCCTGGAATCCGCGACAGATGCCCAGCACTGGAACACCCGCCTCGACGGCAGCATTCAACAGCGGCAGAGTGGCCGCGTCCCGTGCAGAATCATGAGCAGTGTCCGGTGCGCTGGCAGGCCCCTGGTAATGGAAAGGTTCGATATTGGAGGGAGAACCGGTAAAGAGGATGCCGTCCAGGCCGTCCAGAATATCGGACGGGGAAAGCAACTGCGCCATGGACGGAAGAATCACCGGCACGCCCTGGGCTGCGCTGGCTACTGCCTGTACATACTCGTCGCCACTGATGTGATAGGCATGCAGACCGATCTGCCTGGAGCAGGCGGTGATGCCGATTAACGGCAGGCGAGACATGAAACACCCCGGTATTATTGCTGTTATGGGTTTGATTCGAGCTTAGCCTTGTTCATTTTTTTACACAACACCCCCGTAAAAAATACAACACGGCCCGCTCAAGTCTGCGCTACCCGAGGCAGTCGAGTCCCAAAAAACGCCCTGTTTTGCCCCAAAAGAGCCTCGCCAGCCCTTTATTAGGGCGTAAAGAGCCTTACTTGACTTCGGCATGCCGTTCGGGTTGACTGAAACCAGAAAAGATCAATGATTGATATTTTTAACAACAAAGGTGTTGCATCATGTCGGTACCCCCGCGTGCCGTTCAGCTCAACGAAGCGAACGCGTTCCTTAAGGAACATCCTGAGGTTCTGTACGTTGACCTTCTGATTGCGGATATGAATGGTGTGGTGCGCGGCAAGCGCATCGAACGCACCAGCCTCCACAAGGTTTACGAGAAAGGCATCAACCTGCCGGCCTCCCTATTTGCCCTGGATATCAATGGCTCTACGGTGGAAAGCACCGGCCTGGGCCTGGACATCGGCGATGCTGACCGAATCTGCTATCCAATCCCCGATACCCTGTGCAACGAGCCCTGGCAGAAGCGTCCTACCGCGCAACTGCTGATGACCATGCACGAGCTTGAAGGCGATCCGTTCTTCGCCGATCCACGAGAAGTACTGCGCCAGGTCGTGGCCAAGTTCGACGAACTGGGACTGACCATCTGCGCCGCCTTCGAACTGGAGTTCTACCTGATCGACCAGGAGAACGTGAACGGCCGTCCACAACCGCCACGTTCGCCGATCTCCGGCAAACGCCCGCACTCCACCCAGGTCTACCTGATCGACGATCTCGACGAATACGTCGACTGCCTCCAGGACATTCTGGAAGGTGCCAAGGAACAAGGCATCCCGGCCGACGCCATCGTCAAGGAAAGTGCCCCGGCACAATTCGAAGTCAACCTGCACCACGTGGCCGACCCGATCAAGGCATGCGACTACGCGGTACTGCTCAAGCGCCTGATCAAGAACATCGCCTACGACCATGAGATGGATACCACCTTCATGGCCAAGCCTTACCCAGGCCAGGCGGGCAACGGTCTGCACGTCCACATTTCGGTTCTGGATAAAGATGGCAAGAACATCTTTGCCAGCGAGGATCCCGAGCAGAACGCCGCACTGCGTCACGCGATCGGCGGTGTGCTCGAGACCCTGCCGGCGCAGATGGCCTTCCTCTGCCCGAACGTCAACTCCTACCGTCGTTTCGGCGCACAGTTCTATGTGCCGAACTCGCCGAGCTGGGGCCTGGACAACCGTACCGTGGCCCTGCGGGTGCCGACCGGTTCGGCCGATGCCGTGCGCCTGGAACACCGGGTCGCTGGCGCCGACGCCAACCCGTACTTGTTGATGGCCTCGGTCCTGGCGGGCGTGCACCACGGCCTGACCAACAAGATCGAGCCACCGGCGCCGACCGAAGGCAACAGCTACGAGCAGAACGAGCAGAGCCTGCCGAACAACTTGCGCGATGCCCTCCGCGAGCTGGACGACAGTGAGGTAATGGCCAAGTACATCGATCCGAAGTACATCGATATCTTCGTGGCCTGCAAAGAGAGCGAGCTGGAAGAGTTCGAACACTCCATCTCCGACCTCGAGTACAACTGGTACCTGCACACCGTTTAAGCGGTTGTTGCAAAAAAACAACGCCGCGGAGCTGACAGCCCCGCGGCGTTTTTTTGTGCCACTGATCCATGGCCGGCGGATACAGGAATTCTGACGCTCTCGCGTACAATGCCCGCTGCCCAGTAGGAGACACCGATGACGCGCACCGCCCCTCTTCGCAAACCCCGTGCACGCAGCCAGGCCCGGATCGACTCGATACTCGACGCCGCCCGGACCCTGCTAGCCAGCGAGGGTGTGGCCAGCCTGTCGATCTACAGCGTGGCCGAACGGGCGCAGATTCCACCGTCCTCGGTCTATCACTTCTTCGCCAGTGTCCCGGCCCTGCTGGAAGCACTGACCGCCGATGTTCACGCGGCGTTTCGCGCCTGCCTGCAAGCGCCCATCGACCACGACCGGCTCGACAGTTGGCGGGACCTGTCACGCCTGGTCGAACAACGCATGCTCGACATCTACGGCGAGGATGCGGCGGCCCGCCAGTTGATCCTTGCCCAGCACGGTTTGACGGAAGTCACCCAGGCCGATCGTCAGCACGATATCGAGCTGGGTGACCTGATGCACAAGCTGTTCAATCACCACTTCGAGCTGCCGACCCTGCCCCAGGATGTGGATGTATTCGCCCTGGCCATGGAGCTGGGAGACCGGGTGTACGCGCGATCGGTGCAGCAGCACGGGCAGATCACCCCGCGCATGGCGGAGGAAGGCATGCGGGTCTTCGATGCCTACCTGAGCCTTTACTTGCCGCCCTACCTGCCCAAGCGCCCAACGCCGCTCTGAGCGCTCACACCTGCCGCAGCAGCAACCTGTCGATGCTGTGATCCGCTGATTTGTGAATGATCAGGTTCGCCCGTTCCCGGGTCGGCAGGATGTTTTCGACGAGATTCTTCAGATTGACCCGGTCCCAGGTATCGGACGCCACCGACAAGGCATCAAGGTCCGAAAGCCCCTTGTACTTGTTGAAATAGGAATCTGCCGCCTGGAAAGCGGTGTTCTTCAAGTAGACAAAGCGCTCCAGGTACCAGGCTTTGATCGCCTCCTCGGACGCATCGACGTAAATGGAGAAGTCGATGAAATCCAGGGAGTTCAGACCTTGCCCCTGCTCCCCCTGCAACACATTGAGGCCTTCGAGGATGATGATGTCCGGAGCCTCCACCGACTGCGCCTCATCGGCCAGGATGTCGTAGCGGACGTGGGAGTAGATGGGGATCTTCACCGGCTCGCCCTTCCTGCACACCGACTGCAGAAAATCCACGAACAACGGCTCATCGTAGGACTCGGGAAATCCCTTGCGGTGCAGGATATTTTTTTCCTGAAGGGTCGCCAGGGGGAAAAGAAATGAGTCCGTAGTCACCAGATGCACATTGGGCTTGTCCGGCCAATAGGCCAGAAGGGCCGCCAGGACCCTGGCAAAACTGCTTTTGCCCACCGCGACACTGCCGGAAACACCTATGACATAAGGCGCCTTGAAACCTGCCTGGGGGGCCTTGAGTGACTGTACCTGGGCCGCATGCAAATGCAGCAGGCGCGACAGCGGGAGCAGGATCTGCCTCACCTCCTCGGGCGCCATGGGCTGGGTCGGACTGGTCAGCGTCTCCATCTCGGACGGTGACAGACTCATGGGTTCTGCGGCCCGCAGAGCTGACCAGCGATCGCGATCAAACTCCAGATACCCTACGTTTGGACCCTGCTCTGTTGTCATGTTTGTACTGTTCAGGCCTTGCCGAAAGCAGGGAAAGTATCAAATCTGACCGTTATTTACAGCGTCCATGAAAAAAGCCCCGAAGGACTCGCACCCTTCGGGGCTGTTGCACTGCATCGCTCACAACTTGGCGATCGACACCTCGGTGGATTTCACGAAGGCAATCACCTCGCTGCCGATGGACAGTTCCAGCTCCTTGACCGAGCGGGTGGTGATCACCGAAGTGACAATCCCGGAAGCCGTCTGCACATCGATTTCCGACAGCACATCACCTTCGACGATTTCCTTGATGGTGCCTTTGAACTGATTGCGTACGTTGATGGCTTTAATGGTCATGGTATTTCTCCTGGGGTCGAATATGAGTCGCTGTTTTAAAGAGCCCAGCGCAACTGCGTGGGCAAGGGTGAAACGGGTTCCGGCTCCGGCGGTGAGCCTGGCAGTGACAGCACGCGATTGAGGACTTCGGTTTCCAGGGCCGCCAGGCGATGGGAACCGCGCACCCGCGGGCGTGGCAGCTCGACATGCAGGTCAAGGCCCACCTCGCCGTCCTCGATCAGGATCACCCGATCGGCAATTGCCACGGCTTCGCTGACATCGTGGGTCACCAGCAATACGGTGAAGCCATGTTGCTGCCATAAACGTTCGATCAACTGCTGCATCTCGATCCGGGTCAAGGCATCCAGTGCTCCCAGCGGCTCGTCCAGCAGCAACAGTCGCGGCTGGTGAATCAGGGCTCGCGCCAAGGCCACCCGCTGCTTCTGGCCACCTGACAGCGCCGCCGGCCATTCATGGGCGCGATCCGCCAGGCCCACCGCCTCAAGGGCTTCCAGGGCCTGGGGCCGCCAGTTGCCCTTGAGACCGAGCCCAACGTTGTCGATGACTTTCTTCCAGGGCAGCAAACGCGCCTCTTGGAACATCAGCCGGGTGTCTTCGATGGCTGCGCTCAAGGGCGCAGAACCGGCCAGCAACTCACCGCCCGAAGGCTGGTCGAGACCGGCCAGCAGGCGCAGCAAGGTGCTTTTGCCGCAACCGCTGCGGCCCACCACAGCCACGAACTGACCGGCAGGAATGTGCAGATCGATTTCCCGCAGCACCTGCCGCGCCCCAAAGGTCTTTTGCAATTTGCGCACGGCCAGGGGAATGCCCCGCAGCAGCCGTGGAGGTTGTTGAGCCGTCATTGGGCATCTCCCCTGGCCACTTGATAGGCCGGATGCCAGCGCAGCCAGACCCGTTCCAGGCCCCGAGCCGCAAGGTCTGCAAGCTTGCCGAGCAGCGCATACATGACGATGGCCAGCACCACCACATCGGTCTGCAGGAACTCCCTGGCGTTCATGGCCAGATAGCCGATGCCGGAGCTGGCGGAGATGGTTTCCGCGACGATCAGGGTCAGCCACATGAAGCCCAGGGCAAAACGCACGCCCACCAGGATCGAGGGCAAGGCTCCCGGCAGGATCACTTGGCGAAACAGCGCAAACCCCGACAAGCCGTAGCTACGGGCCATTTCCACCAGCGCCGGATCGACGTTGCGAATGCCGTGGTACGTGTTGAGGTAGATCGGGAACAGAGTGCCCAGCGCCACCAGGAAAATCTTCGCCGACTCGTCGATGCCGAACCACAGAATCACCAGGGGAATCAGCGCCAAGTGCGGTACGTTGCGGATCATCTGTACCGAGCTGTCCAGCAAGCGCTCACCCCATTTCGACAAGCCGGTGATAAAGCCCAGCACCAGGCCGATACCGCCACCGATGACAAAGCCCAGCCCCGCACGCCAGCCACTGATGGCCAGGTGAGTCCAGATATCACCGCTGCGGACCAGGCTGATCCCGGCTTCGATCACCGCACTGGGAGCCGGCAGGATGCGGGTCGACAGCCAACCCGCCGACACCGACAGTTGCCACACCGCGAGCAGCAGCAACGGCAGCCCCCAGGGCGCCAGCCGATGCACTATGCGTTGTCCATTCATGGCCGCACCTCAGCTCTGGGACGCGGCTTTGGGAAGGATGTCATTGGCGACCATCTCCCCGAACGGGCTGACGTAACCGGCGGCTTCGGGCAGCTTGGGCCGCTCGATATCCAGGTGCGGGAACAGCAACTCGGCCACTCGATAGGACTCTTCCAGGTGTGGATAACCGGAGAAGATGAAGGTATCGATGCCCAGGTCCGCATACTCTTTCATCCGCGCCGCCACGGTAGGGCCATCGCCCACCAGGGCGGTGCCAGCCCCGCCACGCACCAGACCAACACCCGCCCAAAGGTTGGGGCTGACTTCCAGTTGGTCGCGACGGCCACCGTGCAAGGCCGCCATGCGCTGCTGGCCCACAGAATCGAAACGTGCCAGGGACGCCTGGGCCCGGGCGATTGTGTCGTCGTCCAGATGGGAAATAAGGCGCTCGGCGGCCTGCCAGGCCTCGGCATTGGTTTCCCGCACAATCACATGCAGGCGGATGCCGAAACGCACAGTGCGCCCGAGCCTGGCTGCCTTGTCCCGCACCTGCTGGATCTTCTCGGCCACGGCGGCCGGCGGCTCGCCCCAGGTCAGGACCATGTCCACCTGCTCGGCGGCCAGGTCCTGGGCGGCTTCCGAAGATCCACCGAAATACAGCGGCGGGCGCGGTTGCTGCAGCGGTGGATAGAGCAGCTTGGCGCCCTTCACGCTGATGTGCTGGCCGTCGTAATCCACGGTTTCGCCCTCCAGCACCCGGCGCCAGATACGGGTGAACTCCACGGAAGCCTGATAACGCTCTTCATGGTCGAGAAACAGGCCATCGCCGGCCAGCTCGTCCGGATCCCCCCCGGTCACCAGGTTGAACAGCGCCCGGCCACCGGACAAGCGATCCAGGGTTGCCGCCTGACGCGCCGCCACCGTCGGGGAAATGATCCCGGGGCGCAGGGCGACCAGGAACTTCAGACGCTGGGTCACCGGAATCAGCGACGCCGCCACCAACCAGGAATCCTCGCAGGAGCGCCCGGTGGGGATCAGCACCCCGCCAAACCCCAGACGGTCGGCGGCCTGGGCGATCTGCTGCAGGTAAGCATGATCCACGGCGCGAGCGCCTTCGGCGGTGCCAAGGTAATGGCCGTCGCCGTGGGTGGGCAGAAACCAGAAGATGTTGAGGCTCATGGAGTTGTCTCCTAAGGGGTCGATTTACGGCGCTTTGGCCACGGCGGCAGGGGGCGTCCAGATCACGTCTTTGATGCTCAGCGGCTTGGGAATCAGCTTGAGCTGATAGAAGCTGTCGGCGATTTTCTGTTGCGCGGTGATCACTTCCGGTGTGAGGAAGGCCGCACCGTAGCCCTGGCGTTTCACCGAGGTCAGGGTGATGTCGGTAGACAGGCCCAGCAACGGCGCCACTTGCTGGGTGACCTCCTGCGGGTTGGCCTTGGACCACTCGCCCACGGCCCGCACTTCTTCCACCAGGGTCTTGATCACCTCGGGGTGCTGCTGTGCGTAGGGCTTGGTCGCCAGGTAGAACTGGTGGTTGTCGACGATGCCACTGCCGTCACGCAGCGTGCGTGCCTGCAGTTGCTGCTCGGCTGCCGCCTGGTAGGGGTCCCAGATCACCCAGGCGTCGACGCTGCCACGCTCGAACGCCGCTCGGGCATCGGCCGGAGGCAGGAACACGGCCTGGATATCGCTGTACTTGAGGCCGGCATCTTCCAGGGCGCGGACCAGCAGGTAATGAACGTTGGAGCCCTTGTTCAGCACCACTTTCTTGCCCTTGAGGTCCTGCACCGACTTGATCGGCGAGTCCTTGGGCACCAGGATGGCTTCGCTATGGGGCGCCGGTGGTTCGTAGGCCACGTAGAGCAGGTCGGCACCGGCGGCCTGGGCGAACACCGGCGGGGTTTCGCCGGTTACGCCGAAGTCGATGGAACCGACGTTCAGCCCTTCCAGCAACTGCGGACCACCAGGAAACTCGGTCCACTTCACATCCACGCCCTGCTGCGCCAGGCGCTTTTCCAGGGTGCCCTTGGCCTTGAGCAGCACCAGGGTGCCGTATTTCTGATAACCGATACGCAAGGTCTCGGCTTGAGCTTGAACAATGGCGCCGAAGGACACAGCCGCAGCAAACAGAGCGACCAGACCGCGACGCAAAATGACAGGGCGCATGGCGCTCTCCTTTTTGCTGTGGGGTTGTGGCTGCACCTGCTTGCCCGTTGGCGGGCGAGTAAGGCCAGTACTTCAAATCAGGGGTGTGGCTCAAATGCTCCAGCGAGCACTCAACAGGCGTTCATTCAATACATGCGGGTCCAGCGGTTTGGGGCGACGGGCCATGGCGCTGTGAAACTGCTCCAGAGCCTCTTTCAAACGCAGCTCCAGAGCCTCGGCCAGCTGCGGCTGCACACTGCCTTCGCCATAAGCGATCTGGCTGTCCTCGGCAAAGATGCCCTGGAGCATTTCCTGGGCCTTGAGTGCCGAGAGCACAGGCTTGAGGGCGTAATCCACCGCCAGCATGTGGGCGATGCTGCCGCCCGTGGCCATGGGCAGCACCACCTTGTGGCTCAGTGCGCGTTCCGGCAGCAGATCGAGCAGGGTTTTCAGCGCCCCGGAAAACGACGCCTTGTACACCGGTGTGGCGATCAGCAGGCCGTCGGCCTGTTCAATGTGTTGCAGCAGGTTGATGACCATGGCGCTGTCAAAGCGAGCGTGAAGCAGATCTTCGGCCGGGAAGTCCCGCACCTGGTAACTGACCACTTCCACACCTTGCTGCTGCAACCAGCGCTTGGCCAACTCCAGCAGCACCCCGGAACGGGAGCGTTGGCTGGGACTGCCACCGAGAGAGACCACCAGCATGCAGGGGATTCCTTGAACAAGATAAAGCGATTCGCGGGATGCGATCTCGCCGGACTGAACAGACCTTAACAGCCTATTTTTATATCCATAAATCTTATTTATTCATTTGTTTATTCCTTAAATGAATATAAGGAACGATGATTTTCAGGCAAAAAAATAGGCCGTCGAAACGGCCTTAAAACCCCTGCTTTGTGGTTCTGTTACCTCGGCGTTCTGCGTAGGAACGGGCTTGCCCGCGAAAGGGTCCGCAAGACTTGCACCGGCCTCACTACCGCCTTCGCTGGCAAGCCGGCTCCTACAGCGGTGAGTGGGTCAGCGATTGGGCTGCGGCGTCAGGCGCAGGTAAGGCTTCACTGCGCGATAACCTCTGGGAAAGCGGCGTTTGATCTCTTCCTCGTCCTTGAGCGAGGGCACTATCACCACCTCGTCACCGTCCTGCCAGTTGGCCGGAGTGGCCACTTTGTAGTTGTCGGTGAGTTGCAACGAGTCAATCACCCGGAGAATTTCGTGGAAGTTGCGCCCAGTGCTGGCGGGATAGGTGATGGTCAGGCGAATCTTCTTGTTCGGGTCGATGACGAACAGCGAACGCACGGTCAGCGTGTCGCTGGCATTGGGATGAATCAGGTCATAGAGGTCCGACACTTTGCGATCGGCGTCCGCCAGGATCGGAAAATTGACGATGGTGTGCTGGGTTTCGTTGATGTCTTCGATCCAGCGGTGATGGGAATCCACCGGGTCCACCGACAGGGCAATGGCTTTGACTCCGCGCTGAGCGAACTCGTCCTTGAGCTTGGCGGTGAAACCCAGCTCGGTGGTGCACACCGGCGTGAAGTCTGCGGGGTGGGAAAACAGCACGCCCCAGCTATCGCCCAGCCACTCGTGGAAACGAATCTTGCCGGCACTGGAATCCTGTTCGAAGTCGGGGGCGATGTCGCCCAGTCTGAGGCTCATGGGGTGCTGCTCCTGTGAGTGCGTGATGGAGCTACTCTGCCTGCACCGGAGTTTATTTAAAAAGAATAAATATCGATTTATTCATAACCAAATTGAATATTAAAAATCTCTTCACTGGACGCGCGCGCAGGCGAAGACCACCCTTCTCAACAAGGTTCGAGAAGGCCTTGAGTAGCTGTACAAAGAGGGGGATTCAGGAAGGGCTCACGGGGGTGGGCCTGACTTGAAGCAATACCTCGCCCGGCATTGCGCCGGGCGAGGCTTTATCACGCTATTACAACAGCGGGATCGAGTAGCTGACGATCAGACGGTTTTCGTCCTGATCGCGCTGGCCCGGGATGTCGTTACGCCACATGGCGTTCTTCCAGGTCAGGCCGAGGTTTTTCAACGGACCTTCCGGAATCACGTAGGCAACGGTCAGGTCGCGTTCCCACTCGGAGCGGCCAGTGGCCGAAACTGTACGTTGAGGAGTGGTAGACCCCACCTTGCCGGATGTATCGATGTTGTCGCCACGCAGGTAAACCACACCTGCGGTCAGACCTGGCAGACCCACTTTGGCGAAATCGTAGGAGTAGCGAGCTTGCCAGGTGCGTTCGCCGGCACGGGCGAATTTCTGGATCTGCATGTCGGTGGTCAGGTAAGCCGACGAGCCGTCACCCTGGTTCAGCCAAGGGAAATCGCTGTCACCGTTGCTGACCTGATAGCCGCCGCCGAAGGTGTGGCCGGAAACCGAGTACAGGAACAAGCCACTGAGCAGACGGTTATCAACCTTGCCCTTGGTGATGCCAGTGCCGTAGTCACCGGTGGTGTAGTAAGCCGAGTCGTGGCCATTGGCACCGTCGTTACGGCTGTTGAAGTAGCGCAGGTCAGACTTCAATACGCCCGGGCCGATAGCCCAGTTGTGCAGCAGGCCCACGAAGTGCTGTTTGTAGAAGTCTTGCAGGTTGCCGTAGTAGTACTGAGCCGTCAGGTCTTTGGTGATTTTGTAGTCACCGCCACCGTAGATGAACTTGTTGCTATCACGGCCTGCTGCTGTGTGAGCATTGGCGCCAGCAATGGACAACTCTTCGTTGTTGCTGGAGTTACGACCTTTGGCGTGCTCGATCTGGCCACCGACCAGAGTCAAATCCTTGATCTCGTTGGTAGTGATCTGGCCGCCCTGGAAGGTTTGCGGCAGCATGCGACCATCGTTGGTCACGATAACCGGCAGTTTTGGCTGCAGGGTGCCCAGCTTCAGTTCGGTCTGCGAGACCTTGGCTTTGGCAGTCAGGCCCAGGCTGGAATAGTTATCAACGGCTTCGCCATTAGACTTGCTTGGGAAGACGGTGCCGCCATAGGAAGTGGAGGTGGCGCCGTTAGTACCGCCGCCCGAGTCCAGCTTGATGCCCAGCAAGCCGATTGCATCCAGACCGAAACCGACGGTGCCTTCGGTGTAACCGGAAGTGAAGTTGAGTTGGAAGCCTTGGCCCCACTCTTCCTGCTTACTCTGAGCGCCCGCAGCTTTGGCATCGCCATCGCGGTTATCGGTATTGATGTAGAAGTTGCGCAGCCCCAAGGTAGCCTTGCTGTCTTCGATGAAACCGGCGGCGCCTGCCTGCTGCGCCAAAACCCCTACGGCCACAGCCAGGGCCAAGGTGGACTTGTTCATGTTTCGCTCCTCTCGTTTCTAATTCTTGTGGTTCCTGGCCCCAGATCGAACGCCCGGGTGCCACAGATGCGCGATTAGCGCCAGACCGTGACCGACAAGTCAATCGTAACTATCTATGTCTACGACCATGGTCTAATCGCAGTGATTTGGTCCATGCAGGGTAATGAATTACTCATAAACCCAAAAAGAATTGTTTAGTCCTTTTTCATACTTTTCAGGAATAACGCTAGCCACTGTAAAGCCGAGAGTCCCGGCCTAGGCACTCGCAAGCTTATTTCTGAAAATTGTTCCCCGATTCAGCTCTTCAAGGTCCCCCCGCGCCAGAGGCGTAAAACGTCATGGAGGATCAAAAAAGCGACGCATCATGGCTAAGAGCCTATCCTCCCGTCAATTTGTTACAGTTTTTGTGTCGAAATGAAATTTTTCTGACATGTGCAGAAAACGACAACGCCTCGATCCTGGGGTCGAGGCGTTGTGTATTGCAGAACGAGAAATAGACTCAGAGGGCCTTTTCGAAGATCTTCGAATTGCGCTGGTAGTTGTACAGCGAGGCCCTGGCCGACGGCAGACGTTCGACGCTGCTGGGCACAAAACCCCGCTCGCGAAACCAGTGGGCGGTGCGGGTAGTGAGGACGAACAAGGTCTTCAGCCCTTGAGCCCGGGCCCGGGTTTCAATCCTTTCCAACAGTTCATCACCGCGCTTGCCATGACGATACTCCGGGTTCACCGCAAGGCAGGCCAGCTCGCCGGCGTCGGAGTCGGCAATCTGGTACAAGGCAGCGCAGGCAATGATCATGCCCTCGCGCTCGACCACGCTGAACTGTTCGATCTCACGCTCCAGCACCTCCCGGGAGCGCCGTACCAGGATGCCCTGTTCTTCCAGTGGGCTGATCAGATCCAACAAACCACCGACATCTTCAATCGCCGCCTCGCGCACCCGCTCGAATTGCTCCTGGGCCACCAGGGTGCCGCCGCCATCACGGGTAAAGAGTTCCGTCAGCAGGGCGCCATCTTCGGCATAACTGACGATGTGGCTACGTCCCACCCCCCCACGACAGGCCTCGGCAGCGGCATCCAGCAGTTCGGCCTGGTAATTGCTGCCCAGGCGCTGCAAGTGCGCCGGAACCTGTTGCGGGCGCAACTCGCGCACCAGCTTGCCGTTTTCATCCAGCAGCCCCGGGTCGGCACCGAACAGCAGCAGCTTGTCGGCCCCCAGATCGATGGCGGCGCGAGTGGCCACGTCCTCGCAAGCCAGGTTGAAGGTCTCGCCAGTGGGCGAATACCCCAAAGGCGACAGCAGCACGATGGAGCGCTCGTCCAGCAGGCGATTGATGCCCTTGCGATCGACCCGACGCACTTCACCGGTGTGGTGGTAGTCGACACCTTCCAGCACGCCGATCGGACGGGCCGTCACCAGGTTGCCGCTGGCGACCCGCAACCGCGAGCCCTGCATGGGCGAGGAGGCCATGTCCATGGACAGACGCGCCTCGATGGCAATGCGCAACTGGCCCACGGCGTCGATCACGCACTCCAGGGTCGCCGCGTCGGTAATCCGCAGGCCGTGATGGTAATGGGGCGCCAGACCGCGAGCCGCCAGACGGGCTTCGATCTGTGGCCGTGAACCGTGCACCAGCACCAGGCGAACCCCCAGGCTGTGGAGCAGCACCAGGTCGTGGACGATATTGCCGAAGTTGGGGTGTTCAACGCCGTCGCCCGGGAGCATGACCACGAAGGTACAGTCACGGTGAGCGTTGATATAGGGAGACGCGTGGCGGAGCCAATTGACGTATTCGGGCATGAACCTGAGCCTGTAAATAAAAAGCAGCCTATAAAAGGACGAAACGGAAAACGCACAGCGGGCTGATGGTTATCGTCGGAACAGGCTTGGCAACACGCTTACTCTCCTCATGGGTACGGATCAGGACGCCGGTAATTTACTGAAATTGGGCCGGCGTCAGGCAGTAATGTTCAATCAACTCTCGTAGCAACTGCACAGTAGGCTGCAAGCGTGACATTTCGAGGTACTCCCCGGGCTGGTGGGCGCAGGCAATATCGCCCGGGCCCAGCACCAGCGTCTCGCAGCCAAGGCGCTGAAGATAAGGCGCTTCAGTGCCAAACGCTACTGCTTCGGCACGATGCCCGGTAAGCCGCTCCGCCACCCGCACCAGCTCAGCGTCCTCGGGCTGCTCGAACGGCGGCACCGCAGGGAACAGCGGCGCATAGTCGATCTGCACTTCATGCCGCTCGGCAATGGGTTGAAGTTTCTGCCGGATCGCCTCGCGCAGCACTTGCGGGTCCATGCCCGGCAAGGGACGCAGGTCGAACTCCAGGGAGCACTGGCCGCAGATGCGGTTGGGGTTGTCGCCACCGTGGATGCAACCGAAGTTCAAGGTCGGTTGCGGCACGCTGAACTGTGGATTGCGGTACTCGCGCTGCCACAGCAGCCGCAACCCCCGCAGCTCGCCGATGGCGTCGTGCATGGCCTCCAGAGCGCTACGCCCCAGGCGCGGGTCAGAGGAATGGCCGCTGCGCCCGAGGATATCGATGCGCTCCATCATCACCCCCTTGTGCAGGCGGATTGGCTTGAGGCCCGTGGGCTCGCCGATCACCGCCGCGCGCCCCAGGGGCCGCCCGGCTTCCGCCAGGGCCCGGGCACCGGCCATGGAGCTTTCTTCATCACAGGTCGCGAGGATCAGCAGCGGCTGCTTGAATGGCTGCTCCAGCAACGGTCGCACCGCTTCGATGATCAAGGCGAAAAAGCCCTTCATGTCACAACTGCCCAGACCGACCCAGCGGCCGTCGACCTCGGTCAACTTCAGCGGATCGGTCTGCCATAAAGCGGCATCGAACGGCACCGTATCACTGTGCCCAGCCAGTACCAGGCCACCGGGACCGCTGCCGAAGCTGGCCAGCAGATTGAACTTGCCGGGGCTGACCTGCTGGATATCGCAGGCAAAACCGAGGTCGCCAAGCCAACTGGCCAACAAGTCGATGACCGGACGGTTGGACTGATCCAGCGCCGCTTGAGTGCAACTCACCGACGGCGCGGCGATCAGTGCAGCGAACTGATCTTTCATGGACGGCAATGGCATGAACTGGCTCCGCAGATCCCAAGATGAGGACCATCATAGAGGCATCTCGTGAGAGGAAGGAACCGTCGTGGCGCCTCCGGGCGCCTGGTCCTGTACACTGCACGGCCTTGGCAGCCAACTCTTCCCCCGGCTGCACTCCCGATCCTGGATTTTCCGGCCATGCAGAAAGAAACCGAAATCAAACTCCGCGTCAGCCGCGAAACCCTCGCCGCCCTGCGCGAGCACCCGCTACTGAAAAAACGCAACAAAAGTGGCTGGGAACGCCGTGAGCTGATGAACCAGTACTTCGACACCCCAGAGCGCGATCTGGCCCGGGCCAAAGTCGCCCTGCGCCTGCGTCGTGACGGTGACGCAGTGATCCAGACCCTCAAGACCAGCGGCCAGAGCGTTGCTGGCCTGTCCGAGCGCAACGAGTACGACTGGTCGTTGGCCAAAGCCAAGCTCGACGTGAAAAAACTCGACGGCGAATGCTGGCCCGAAGCCCTGGCCGAGCTGGACAAAAAGACCCTCAAGCCGCTGTTCACCACCGACTTTGTCCGTGAGCGTGCGGAAATCGCCTGGGGCCGTGGCAAGGCCAAAGTGGTGATCGAGGCGGCCCTGGACCTGGGCCAGGTGATCGCCGGCAAGCACAAGGAAGAAATCTGCGAGCTGGAGCTGGAACTGCGTGAAGGCGAGCCCGCTGCTCTGCTGGAACTGGCGGCGGAGCTGGCCCTCACCCTGCCCCTGATGCCCTGCGACATCAGCAAGGCCGAGCGTGGCTATCGCCTGTTCGATGCCGGTAGCTACTCCTTGAGCCTGCCGGCGCCACAGCTGAGCGCCGAAACCCCGCTGGACGATGCCTTCGCCGCCCTGGCCTGGCACCTGCTGGGCAGCAGCCAGCGCCTGGCCGAACAGTATCGCTTCAACGGTCACTGGCGCCTGCTGCAGGACTGGGTGGATAACCTCGCCGAACTGCGCGCTCTGGCCAGCAGCCTGGGCCAGGCTGCGCCACGTCAATCCACCGCTGAGCTGCGTAGCGCCCTGGATGCCCTGCTGGAAGACTGGCGTCCGCTGGTACAAGCCGGCCTCGACGATGAAGACGTGCGCAAAGCCGCGCCGGAGCAGTTCATCGAGGAACTGCAGGACGTACGCTGGGGCCTGTTCTCCCTGAACACCTCGCGCTGGCTGCTGGCCCGAGCCTGGACCGCCGAGCGCAACACCCGTGGCAACCGCCAGGGTGCAGCGCAACTGGGCAGCTGGCTGCCACGCCTGCTGGCCGAGGAAGCGACCTCCCTGCAACTGCCGCGCTACCAGCAGCAGCCGGAAGATCTGGCCGAGCAGTTGCCGCGGATCGAACGTATCCAGGCCTGGCTGCACCACGCCCGCGCCGCACTGGACATTCCGGAACTGGACCGCCTCTACGGTGAACTGAACAAGCTGGCACAACTGGCCAACGAGCCCATTACCGACGAAGCCCTCGATGCCCGCAAGCAACAGGCCATCGCGGTGTTCCAGAACCGCGCCTGGAAAACCCTGCTGCGCATGTAAGCCGCCCCCTTAGCGCAGTACCGGCAGGCTGGTGGTGGACTTGATCTCCGACAGGGCAACGATCGAGTTCACCTCCTGAATGCCGGGCACCATGGACAGTTTCTCGAAGAAAAACCGCTCATAGGCTTCGATGTCCGCGGTCACGATGCGCAGCAGGAAATCCACCGCCCCCATCAGCACATAGCACTCCAGCACCTCCGGAAAACCGCGAATCGCCTCGGTGAACTCGGTGAAGTTGGAGCGTCCGTGGGCGTTGAGCTTGATCTCGGCAAATATCTGCGTGTTGAGGCCGATCTTCTTGCGATCAAGCAAGGTCACCTGGCCACGGATCACCCCCTCTTCCTTCAAGCGTTGAATCCGCCGCCAGCACGGTGACTGGGACAAGCCCACCTGTTCGGCAATCTGCGCACTGGAAAGTGACGCGTCCTCTTGCAGCAACGCGAGTATCCGGCGGTCGTAGGCGTCCAGCTCGCTATGCATAATAAATTCCCTTATCTATAAAATCTTGAATCAAACAATTCTACTTTCATGACTTCCGATCAATCTTAGATAAGAAATACCCGAAACCGAATGTAAAAATTTCTCCACTGATCTGGAGACTGCCATGCCCCATCTCGAACCCGCCCCTGGCCAATCATCCCGCGCCGATGTCTGGAACCAGAACAATGCCCACTGTCGCGTGCACTACCAGATGACGGCCGAGGCCGAAGCCGATGTCCTGTGTCGGGTGCTCAACCACTTCGCCCTGCAATTTCTGGTGCCCCAGCGGGTCACGGTGATCCAGCAAGACGCCACGCTGCACATCGACGTGGAACTCGACGGCCTGAGTTGGCACCGGGCTCGGGTGATCGGCGACAAGTTGCGCAACCTGATCAGCGTCTGCTCGGTAGAACTGGAACGGGCAGAGCCGGCGCAACTGCAGGCCGCTGGCTGAGGCCGGAAAAACCCTGCAACCCTTGGCAGGCGGCGGCCCAGACTGGCGGGGCTATTCTTGGCCATTTGTGGTCAGAGACCCGCGTCTGGACAACAGCCCCAAGGAGCCCCCATGGCTGCCGCACACATTGCCCAGGATCACTGGCTGGACCTCAGTGAGCTGCTGCGTGAACTGCTGGCCCAGGGCCGCATCAGCCAGGATGCCGCCGAACAGGCCCTCAGCACCCGACGTCATGGCACCAGCACCCCCTTGCATCCCCTGGAACTGATTGCCAGTCAGCATCTGCCGGACTTGCAGCGTCCCGGCCAGCATCTGGACCTGGACAGCCTCACCGCGTGGCTGGCCCGGCACGCCGGCCAGCCCTACCTGCGCATCGACCCGTTGCAGATCGACGTCGCCAGCATCACCCCGCTGATGTCCTGCGCCTTCGCCCAGCGGCACAAGATCCTCGCCGTGGCGGTGGATGCCCAAAGCGTCACCGTGGCCAGCGCCCAGCCCTATGTCAGCGCCTGGGAGGCCGATCTGGCCCATGTCCTCAAGCGCTCGATCCACCGGGTGGTGGCCAGCCCGGTGGATATCCAGCGCCTGACCCTGGAGTTCTATCGCCTGGCCAAATCGGTCAGCGGGGCCAGCAGCGAGCAAAGGACAAGCGGCCCGGGCAACCTCGAGCATCTGCTCAAGCTCGGGGCCAGCGACCAGGAGCCGGATGCCGACGACGCCCACATCATCAACATCGTCGACTGGCTGTTTCAGTACGCCTTCCAGCAACGGGCCAGCGATATCCATATCGAGCCCCGCCGCGAGCACGGCACCCTGCGCTTTCGCATCGACGGGGTGCTGCACGGCGTCTACCAGTTCCCGCCCCAGGTGACCCTGGCCATCGTCAGCCGCCTCAAGAGCCTGGGACGGATGAACGTCGCGGAAAAACGCAAACCCCAGGATGGCCGGGTCAAGACCCGTACTCCCGAAGGCAGCGAGATCGAGTTGCGGCTCTCGACCCTGCCCACGGTCTTTGGCGAAAAGTTGGTGATGCGCATCTTCGACCCGCAGGTGCTGCTCAAGGATTTCGATCAGCTGGGCTTCGGCGCCGACGACCTGAACCGTTGGCAAGCCATGACCGCGCAGGCCCACGGCATCATCCTGGTGACCGGCCCCACAGGCTCGGGCAAGACCAGCACCCTCTACACCACCTTGAAAAAGCTCGCGAGCCCCGAGATCAACCTGTGCACCATCGAAGACCCGATCGAGATGATCGAGCCGGCGTTCAACCAGATGCAGGTGCAGCACAATATCGACCTGAGCTTTTCCAGCGGCGTGCGTGCGTTGATGCGCCAGGACCCGGACATCATCATGATCGGCGAGATCCGCGACCTGGAGACCGCCGAAATGGCTATCCAGGCTGCACTCACCGGGCACCTGGTGCTCTCCACCCTGCACACCAACGATGCCCCCGGAGCCATCAGCCGCCTGCTGGAACTGGGAGTGCCTCACTATCTGATCAAGGCCACCCTGATCGGCGTCATGGCCCAACGCTTGCTGCGTACCCTGTGCCCCCACTGCAAGGCGCCCGCCGCCCTCGCCCCGGATGACTGGCAGAGCCTGACCTCCCCCCGACAGTTGCCGCTCCCGCCCCTGAGCAAAAAGGCCGTGGGCTGCGCAGAGTGCCGTGGCACCGGCTATCACGGACGTACCGGCGTCTACGAAATCATGCCCTTGAGTACCCCGCTCAAAGCCCTTGTTCGAGACGACCTCGACCTCGCCGGCCTGCGTCGCCAGGCTTGCGACGACGGCATGCGCAGCCTGCGCCTGGCCGCCGCACAAAAGCTTGCCGATGGCCTGACCAGCCTGGAGGAAGTGCTGCGGGTGACACCTCAAAGCGAAAACCAGTAACCAGGCCCCGCTCGCCCGGAGGCGAACCCCAAGTGCTGGGCTACGCTTTAACCACCGCCAAGACAAGCAGGAAACCAGGCATGAATATTCGTCACAACATGATCGCCTCCGGGGTTCTCAGCCTGCTGGCCATTGCCCTGGTAGCCGGCCTCGGCCTCTGGGGACAGTCACGCCTGGCCAAGGCCCTGCATGACAATGAAGTCAATGCCAATGCCCTGCGCAATCACCTGGAAGCCGACATGATGCACGACGCCCTGCGGGCCGACGTGCTGGAGGCTCTGAGCAGCGAACCCGGCGACAGCGCGGCCGCAGAGGAGGTGCGCAACAGTCTGCGCGAACACGGCGATTGGTTCCGCAAGGCCCTGGCGGAAAACGCCCGGCTGCCCCTGGCGCCGGATATCCGCGATGCCATCAGCGAGTTGCAGCCGGTCCTGGAAAGCTACATTCATGCGGCCGAAAACATCGCCGAACAGGCCCTCAAGGACCCCCAGGCCGCGCGCCTGCAAATGCCGGAGTTTTCTCAGCGTTTCAGTGAAGTGGAGGCCCGCAACTCGGCACTGAGCAGCAAGATCGAAGCCGCTACCGCACAGACCAGCGCAGACAGTGAAACCGCCGTACGCCAAGCCGCCTGGTGGCTGATCGGCGGCAGTCTGATTGCCGCCCTGGCCCTGTGCCTGTTGACCCGCCAATTGCTCATCCGGGTCCTCAAGCCCCTGGAAAAATCCGTCGCCACCGCCCGGGCCATCGCCCAGGGCAACCTGACCATGCCCATCAGTGTCGACAGCCGGGACGAAGCCGGCCAGTTGCAACAGGCCCTTGGCGAAATGCAGGACAACCTGCGGCAGATGATCACCACCATCCGCCATGAGAGCGAGGAGTTGCGGGGGCGCTCCCACAGCCTCAGCGACACCTCGCTGGGCATCGCCGACGGCGCCACCGAGCAGGCCGACGGCGCCACCGACATGGCAGCAGCCATGGAGCAGATGATCAGCAACATTGCCCAGGTCGCCGAGCACGCCCGCAACGCCCAGGGCATTGCCGCCCAGTCCGAGTCCCTGGCCGGCAGCGGCGGCCAGGTGATCCTCGGGGTCGTGGACGGCATGAGCCACATCGCCGAGGCGGTGAACCAGTCGTCCCAGAGCATTACCGCCCTGGGCCAGTCCTCGGAGGAGATCCATTCGATCATCCAGGTGATCAATGGCATCGCCGAGCAGACCAACCTGCTGGCCCTGAATGCCGCCATCGAAGCGGCCCGGGCCGGCGAGGCCGGACGCGGATTCGCCGTGGTCGCCGACGAGGTGCGCAACCTGGCGGCGCGCACCGCGCAATCCACCCGGGAGATCACCGGCATGATCGAGCGCATCCGTGAAACCACCGAGCAAGCAGTGAGCAGCATGCAAACCGGGGTCAGCCGGGTCAGCGACGGGGTGCACATGGCCCAGCAGGCGGGGACTTCGATCAACGAGATTCGCCAGGGTGCCCAACGTTCGGCGCTGATGGTGGAAGAGATTTCCCACACCATCGGCGAGCAGTCCAAGGCCAGCAGCGAAGTGGCGCAACGGGTGGAGATGATCAGTCAGGTAGCCCGGCGCAACAGCCAGGCCATGCGTGAGCTGACCCAAACGGTGGAGCAGATGGAGAACTCTGTGGCGACCCTGCAAACCTCGGTCACCCGCTTCCAGCTTTGAACCTTGCGGCGTGCCCGAATCGCACCGGTGATGTGTGTCCCGATGATGCAAGGACCAAGGTATCCCGGCGCGGGGCGGGGCGCCGCCGTACACTCGTGCTCCTCAAGCCCCTTGAGCAATGACTGAACAGGTGAATGTTATGCAGATCGGAAGCGTACTGTTACTTTTTGTCGGCCTCGCGGTGGCCCTGGTGTTCATGGGGTTCAAGGTCGTGCCCCAAGGCTACCAGTGGACGGTGGAACGCTTTGGTCGCTACACCAACACCCTCAAGCCGGGGCTGAACATCATCATTCCGGTGATGGACCGCATCGGTCGCAAGATCAACGTCATGGAAAGCGTGCTGGACATTCCCCCCCAGGAAGTCATCACCGCCGACAACGCCACAGTGCAGATCGACGCCGTGTGCTTCTTCCAGGTGGTCAACACCGCCCAGGCGGCCTACGAGGTCAACAACCTTGAACACGCCATCCGCAACCTGCTGCAGACCAATATCCGTACCGTGCTCGGTTCCATGGAACTGGACGCGATGCTTAGCCAACGTGACGGCATCAACGAGAAACTGCTGCGAACCGTTGACGAAGCCACCGCGCCCTGGGGGATCAAGA
Source organism: Pseudomonas sp. B21-059 (assembly GCF_026016285.1). Classification (NCBI taxonomy): domain Bacteria; kingdom Pseudomonadati; phylum Pseudomonadota; class Gammaproteobacteria; order Pseudomonadales; family Pseudomonadaceae; genus Pseudomonas; species Pseudomonas sp. B21-059. The sequence goes on from NZ_CP087201.1 coordinate 6,464,948, forward strand.
TTACCCGTATCGAGATCAAGGACATCAGCCCGCCTGCCGACCTGATGGCGGCCATGTCCGGGCAGATGAAGGCCGAACGAGTCAAGCGCGCCCAGATCCTCGAAGCCGAAGGCCTGCGGGCAGCGGCCATTCTGACCGCCGAAGGCAAGAAGCAGGCGCAGATTCTGGAAGCCGAGGGTGAACGTCAGGCAGCCTTCCTAGAGTCCGAAGCCAGGGAGCGCCAGGCCGAAGCCGAGGCCCGGGCGACCCAGGTGGTATCCGAGGCGATCGCCAGCGGCAACGTCCAGGCGATCAACTACTTCGTCGCGCAAAAGTACATCGATGCCCTGGGCAAACTGGCGTCGGCCAACAACAGCAAGGTGATCCTGATGCCACTGGAGGCCAGCCAGGTGATAGGCGCCGTGGGCGGCATTGGCGAAATCGTCAAGGCCACGTTCGACGGCAAGAAGGTCTGAGGCCCGATCCATGTTGGCATTCCTGCACGCACTATCGTTCTGGGACTGGCTGGCCCTGGGTACTGTATTGCTGATTCTCGAAGTGTTCGGTGCCGGCGGCTACCTGCTGTGGATCGGCCTGGCGGCTGCCGCGGTAGGAGTCCTGACCTTTCTGATTCCCGGCCTGACCTGGGAGGTGCAGTTCCTCCTGTTCGGCCTGCTATCGGTGCTGACCGCCCTGTACTGGTGGCATCGCCAACGCAGTGTGGTGCGCCCCAGCGACCAGCCAAACCTGAACCTGCGCGGGCAGGAGCTGGTCGGCAAGACCTTCGTGGTGCATCAGGCGATCGTTGACGGCCGTGGCCGGATCAAGGTCGCCGATGGGGTGTGGATCGCCAAGGGCGCCGACGCGCCTGTGGGCGCCCGGGTGCGTGTGATTGGCCAGGAAGGCGCCATTCTGCTGGTCGAAAACCTTGACTGATGGGTCACGGAACTCCGCTGGGGTATCTAGAATCAAACGGTGCAGATAACCCCCAGTTGGAGTCACCCATCATGCGTCTGAAAATAGCTGTCGCCACCCTTGCCCTGCTTTCTCTTCCCGTTGGTTCGGCAATGGCCGACACCTTCTGGCGTAACGTCATTTCCTCCGGCGCCACCACCGGCTCCACTTACCTGACCTTCAAGGATCACAAGCTGATCGTCGCCGCCCAAGACGACGCCGGCAGCTTCGTCGCCAGCGAAGGCAGCATTCGCGGCCCGTACCTGGAAGCCGCCATGCAGAAAGTCCGCGCCGACAATCCCGGCCTCAAGGCCACTGACATGGAACTGGCCAACGCTATCCTGGCGAAGAACGCCGTCGCACAGGAGTAAGGATCGTCCCAGGGATGGCTGACAGAAAACGCCGACCTCAGGGTCGGCGTTTTTTTTCGCCCGAGTGACACGCTAGGCTCTGCCAGAAGCCCGGGCCACCGCCGCCAGGCCAGCCAGGGCATAGCTCATCATGTGCTCGATCAGGGCCGGCGGGTCCAGCTCCAGGCCGGGCAGTACATTGCGCGCCAGCGGCTGATGGGCGATCAGCAGGAACAGGCAGGGCGCGAACACACTGACGGCACTGCGCAACGTGGCCGGGTCTTCCGGCGACAGGTGCATGATTTGGCCGAGAATGGTGCGCACGATCTTCGCCTTGGGGAACGCCTGTTCCTCCAGGACCGCCGGCAGCACCGACGAGGGCGACAGCAGCTCGCGGGTCAGCACTTTCAGTGCCCAGCCCTCGCGCTGATTGTTCAGCCCCTCGATCAGCACAGTGATGATCGCCCGCAGCTTATCTTCGGCACTGTCCTGGCTCTCGCTCAGGCTGATCATGGTCTCGATCCGCACCAGGCGATCGTGGGCTTCGCGCAGCACCGCCCGGTACAGGCCGTCCTTGTTCTCGAAGTGATAGTTGACCGAGGCGTTGTTGGCCTTGGAGTTTTCGCAAATCTGCTTGCTGGTGGTGTTGGCGTACCCCAGCTCGGCAAAGAGCTGGCCAGCCGTTTCCAGGATCTGCTGGCGAGTTGCCTGGCCATCCTGACGCGGCGCACGGGCCGCAGCAGGCGGCGGGGAAGCGGAAACGACCATAGACGCTCTCACTAAGTTAAATTCAAATTTGACTTTTGTTTATGGACTGCTTAGCTACAAAGCGCCAGTTTCTCGTTCAACTCCGCGAGCGGATTGCACGAACGTGGCGGCTACTCGTCAATTCACGCCAAAGGATATCAGCATGGAAGCGCGCATCATGACTCCCTTCACCTACTTCTCACTGCCCATGCAGAAGCTGTTCCTGCGTAACCAGGTGGCCATCCGGAACAAGCCCTACGCCAAGTATTTCCGCTCGGAAATGCGCGTGCCGCTGTCCGCTGTACGCAAGATCCAACAAGGCCCGATGGACCTGAAAGACACCCTGACCCCAAGCGTCGAGGACATCAATCGTCTGCTCGACCCGGACTTCGTCAGTGAGGAGTCCGGCTACGCCCTGCTACCGGGGCCGATGGCTTATGTGCAAAGCCGCAAGTTCTTCCCCGGCTGCACCGCACAGATGTTCAAGTGGTGGTTCATGTGGCACCCGGCGGAATCGGAGCGCTATACCCTGTGGTTCCCCTACGCCCATGTCAGCAACCCCTGCGTGAACCATCAGCGCCTGAGCGACGAATCCTTGAGCTTCGAAGAGCGGCTGTATGGCAACACTTTCTGCGCATCGGAGTATGTCGGCGATCGCCTGATGCACTTGCACATCGATTTTCAGGAACCAGCCAGCCTGGGCCTTGACCCTGATCTGTATCGCGAAGCGAAAATCGATGGCAGCGTCAGTGCCTTGATGAGCCTGGCCGATCACCCAGAGGTGCCGGTGTCATTGATGGTGCATCTGTTCAAGGAGGTGCCGGGCGGCATGTACCTGACCAGCCGTTACTGGGTCGGATCGCACCCATCGATGGCCCGCTTTCCCGGAGCTGAAAAAGCATCGGCGCTGCTCAAGGAAAGTGGCTTTGGCGAAGCCGAGCTGGAAACCCTGGCCTATGAATTTGCCGTGCACGATATGTGCGAGTTCAATCATCTGGCCAGCTTCCTGCCGGACCTGTATCGGGAGTTCGGCGCGACTTCAGCCTGAAACAACAGCCATTAAGCCCGCACAACTCAAGGGCTTAATGGCTGGCAATGGATCAACGTGGCGTATCAGGACAAACACCGTTGATCAGCAGAGAAGTGAACTCCTCAATGTCCTGTTCCGCGGTCAACTGCTCGGTCAGCAACCGATACCAGCAAAAACCAAAAATCATATCCAGCAGCAATTCACGGTTGGTGTCCTTGGGGAGCTCGCCATTGCTGATGGCATTTTCCACCAGCTTTTTCGGCAACTCCCTTCTGCGCTCCATGAATTGATCCTTGAGCTGGGTCAATGTTGCTGGATCCAACTGCGCTTCAGCGATGACACAGCGGAAAGCCTCTCCGCATATGGTTTCTCGCCAGACTTTCCAGAGATTGTGTAGCAAAAAGTCGAGATCAGCCTTGAACGAGCCGAGATCAGGAAATTTTCTGACCTGTTCACTCTCGTTTTCATAAACTTCCGCGATCAATGCCGCCTTGTTCGACCACCACCGATAGATCGTTGGCTTGCTGGCACCCGCCCGGCGTGCGACGGACTCGATACTAAGCCCGGAATAACCGCATTCCTTAAGGATTTCGATGGTGGAACTGAGGATGGCTTTATGGGTATGGGGACTTCGCAACGAGCCGATGGAGCTGCGAGATGGGGTACGAGCCACAATAAAAAATCTCCAGGCAGGGCGCTTGACAAACGCAACGCAGGGTATAGGATTCCTCCGAATCGAAATGAAACGGTCCGTTTCGTTTCATTCTTGAAAGAATCATGAACTTCTTGTACCGATCTATCTAGTTTTTAAAGTATCTCATTAGGGTTGAGTAAATCAGGCCCTGCAACTGCGAGTTCCTCGGATTCGAGGCTGCGGCCCGCTTCCCAAAAAGAGACTAGATCGTCTGAAATTATTACTAAACGAAACGTTCCGTATCATAGCATAGAGAGGTTAAGAAAAACAGCTTTCGAGTGGGTTTTCCCCTATTCGGAGTCTGCTGTCCCCCTCCTCTGGGCCGCCGGTTTATGCGGTGTCGCCACGAGACAGGCAGCAAAATTGTTTTCCGTATGTTTCAAGGGTGCTTCTGAGCAGGCACGACCCAGTTTTCTCAAAAAGAATGGAATCAAGAGGAAAATGAACGTGAAAAAAGTAGGCATTGTCAGCTATGGCGCGGGTATTCCGGTATGCCGCCTCAAAGTCCAGGACGTGATCAACGTCTGGAAAAACACCGAGCTCAAGCTGGTCGAGGAAAACCTCGGCGTCACTGAAAGAGCCGTGCTGCAGCCGGATGAAGATGTCATCACCCTCGGTGTGCTGGCGGCGCAACGGGCCCTGGATAAAGTCCCCGGCCATGAGCTCGAAGCCCTGTACCTGGGCACCTGCACCAACCCCTACGACTCGCGAGCCTCGGCTTCGATCATCCTGGAAATGCTCGGCAGCGGTTACGACGCCTATTGCGCCGACGTGCAGTTTGCCGGCAAGTCCGGCACCTCCGCCCTGCAGATCTGCCAGGCCCTGGTGGCCTCCGGCATGACCGGCAGTGCCCTGGCCATCGGCGCCGACACCATCAACCGCAACACCGCGCCGGGCGACCTGACCGAGTCCTATGCTGGAGCCGGCGCTGCCGCCCTGCTGATCGGCAATCAGAACGTCATCGCCGAGTTTGACGGCAGTTTTTCCTGCGCCGCCGATATCGCCGACAACATCCGACCCCAGGGCGATCGCTACATTCGTTCCGGGATGGGCCTGGGCTCGGACAAGAACAGCATCGGCCTGGAAGATCAGACCCGCCGCGCTGCCGAGGGCCTGATGGCCAAGTTGCGTACCAGCGCCGCCGACTATGACTACGTGGTGTTCCAGCAGAACCTGGTGTCCACGCCCTATTCCCTGGGCAAGCACCTGGGCTTCAACACCAAGCAGATCGAACCGGGGATCTACGCCGGCGATGTGGGTGACACTGGCGCCGCCAGCCCGCTGCTCGGCCTGATCAACGTGCTGGACCAGGCCCGTCCGGGGCAGAAGATCCTCATGGTGTCCTATGGTTTCGGGGCCGGCAGTGACGCCATTGCCCTGACCGTCACCGACGCCATCGAGCAGTACCAGAAGCACAACACGCCCCTGCGCGAACTGCTCGAAGCCAAGACCTATGTCGATTACGGCACCTCCATCAAGTACGAGTTCAAGTACCTGCGGGCTGACTACGCCCTGACCGCCTACCTCTGATTACGCCTGTCTACGCAAGGAGCATGTACATGTGCGCACGTCGTGTTGCAATCGTTTCGGCCGCCTATACGCCGAAGCCCGGAAGTTCACGAGTTCGGCAGACGTTCAAGGAAATGATCGTCGAGTCCGCCTATAAAGCCCTCAAGGACGCCAAGATGCACCCCCGGGAAATCCAGGGGGTCGCCTATGGTTATCACGGTGAAGGCATTTCCGAATATGGCGGCCTGGGGCCGACCATTTCCGACGCCCTGGGCATCAGTCCGGCGCCGACCTTCATGAGCACCGCCAACTGCACCAGCAGCTCGGTGTCGTTCCAGATGGGTCACCAGATGGTGGCGTCCGGTGAGTACGACATCGTCCTGTGCGGCGGTTTCGAGAAGATGACCGATCACTTCAACTACGCCGAGTACATCGGCTCCAGCACTGAATGTGAATACGATTACTTCCTCGGTATCTCCCACACTGACGCCTTCGCCCTGGCCACCGCCGAGTACTTCCAGAAGTTCGGCTACGCCGGTCGCGAGGCTGATGTACTGGCCACTTTTGGCCGGCAGATGCGCGTCTATGCCCACAACACCCCGACCGCCACCCGCTATGGCCAGCCGATTCCCACCCTGGAAGCGCTGAAGAACAGCGAAGCCTGCGGTTCGATGCTGGCCTGGGGCGAAGCCAGCGGCTGCGCCATCCTGGTGGCCGAACACCTGGCCCACAAGTACACCGACAAGCCGGTGTTCGTGCGCGGCTGTGCCTACACCGGGGTCTCACACTACTTCGGCACGCGCTTCCACAATCCGACCCTGCATCACCCGGGCCTGCCCAAGGACGTGGGCATGGCCGTCTCGGCCAACTCCATCGCCTGCGCGGAAATTGCCTACAAGAAAGCCGGGATCACCGCCAAGGACATCGACGTGGCACAGGTCTACGACCTGCTCGGCGCCGGGCTGATCCAGATGGAATCCATGGGCATCTGCGGCAAGGGCCAGGCCGGCGACTTCGTACTCGAAGGCGGCATCGCCCTGGACGGCCAACTGCCACTGAACACCGACGGCGGCAACATCGGCCGCGGCCACGCCTCGGGCTGCGACGGCATCCTGCACATCACCGAGCTGTTCCGGCAACTGAGGGGCGAATCCGACAACCAGGTCAAGGGCGCACGCATCGGCGTGTCGCAGAACCTTGGCGGTTATGCGGCGCACAACTCAGTGATTGTCCTCTCGAACGACTAAGGAGCCCGGACCATGTCCATGTACCCAGAACAGATCCACAGAATGACCACCGCCAGCATGCTCCGCGAATGGCGCGAGCATGGCGGCAAGTACCGCCTCGAAGGCAGCCAGTGCGAAGAGTGCAACGAGATCTTCTTCCCAAGGCGCACCGTCTGCGGCGCCTGCAATTCCCTGAGCGTGAAGCCATACCGCTGCAAGCGCACGGGCAAGATCGAAGTCATGGCCCACGCCGAAAACCCGGTCCTGGCCGCCATGGGTTATGGCGAAACAGTGCCGCGCGTCATGGCTATGGTGCGCCTGGATGACGGCCTGGTGATTGCCTCGGAGATTGTCGATGTCTGCGATCCACAGCAGCTGAAAGTCGGCGCGCCAGTGCGCATGGTGATTCGCAAGCATGTGCGCGAAAGCAACTTGGCCTGGCAATACGCTTATAAGTTCGTACTGGATATATAAGTTGTTATTCAAGGTGCCTTTATATAAGGCACCTTGAAGTTAGCCATTAAAATAAAATCCAACTTAAAAGTTACATCAACGGCCGCTTCGCGCCTCGAAGTTGCCTTAAGGTCCTGATTTCCTTTAGGGCCTACAGATTCCTGTGCCTATGAACGGGGACTTTCCCCACCCCTTAACTTATTGGCTTACTTAGAGCCAAGGACCCATCATGTCTACTCTTTGCCTCCCACACGTCATGTTTCCGCAACACAAGATCACCCAGCAACAGATGGTTGATCACCTGGAAAACCTGCATGCCGACCATCCGCGCATGGCCTTGGCCAAGCGCATGATCGCCAACACAGAAGTCAACGAGCGCCATCTGGTGCTGCCGATCGACGAACTGGCGGTACACACCGGCTTCACCCACCGCAGCATCGTCTATGAGCGTGAAGCCCGGCAGATGTCGTCGGCGGCGGCGCGCCAGGCCATCGAGAATGCCGGGTTGCAGATCAGCGACATCCGCATGGTGATCGTCACCTCCTGCACCGGTTTCATGATGCCGTCGCTGACCGCGCACCTGATCAACGACCTCGGCCTGCCCAATTCCACCGTGCAACTGCCCATCGCCCAGCTGGGCTGCGTGGCCGGTGCCGCGGCCATCAACCGGGCCAACGATTTCGCCCGGCTCGATGCTCGCAACCATGTGCTGATCGTATCCCTGGAGTTCTCTTCGCTGTGCTATCAGCCAGACGACACCAAGTTGCATGCCTTCATCTCCGCGGCCCTGTTCGGCGATGCGGTGTCGGCCTGCGTGCTGCGCGCCGACGACCAGGCCGGCGGTTTCAAGATCAAGAAGACCGAGTCGTTCTTCCTGCCCAAGAGCGAGCACTACATCAAATATGACGTGAAGGACACCGGCTTCCACTTCACCCTGGACAAGGCGGTGATGAATTCCATCAAGGACGTGGCGCCGGTGATGGAGAAGCTCAACTACGAGACGTTCGAACAGAACTGCGCGCACAACGACTTCTTCATCTTCCACACCGGGGGACGCAAGATCCTCGACGAGTTGGTGATGCACCTGGACCTGGCCTCGAACCGGGTCTCGCAATCGCGCAGCAGCCTCTCGGAAGCCGGCAACATCGCCAGCGTGGTGGTGTTCGACGTGCTCAAGCGGCAGTTCGATTCCAACCTGAATCGCGGCGATATCGGCCTGCTGGCAGCCTTCGGCCCAGGCTTCACTGCGGAAATGGCCGTCGGTGAGTGGACCGCCTGACGGGAAAACCTGCGTCTGTCCGACCTGACGTTGCCGGGCTGTAAGGCAACGTCAGGCCGCACCCTCACGGCGCGCCGCGCCGGGTTCATGGTTTTCAAGGAAGCAGAGCGATGAACGCTGGAATACCAACCACGGCTGCCGACAGCCGTTACGAAAGATCCATGGTGCTGTTGCTGTCACTGAGTTTCGGGCTGGTGGGGCTGGATCGCTTCATCATCCTGCCGCTGTTTCCGGTGATCATGCACGACCTGCAACTGGACTATCAGGACCTGGGCTACCTGTCCGCCGCGCTGGCCTTCACCTGGGGGCTGTCCGCCCTGGGCATGGGCGGCGTGATCGAACGCCTGGGCACCCGCCGCGTGCTGGTGGCCTCGATTGCCGTGCTGTCGCTGCTGTCCGGCTTCTCCGCGCTGGCCACCGGCGTGCTGGGGCTGGTGATCCTGCGCGGGTTGATGGGCATCTGCGAAGGCGCCTTCACCCCGACCAGCATCATTGTCACCAACGAAGTCTCGCGCCCTGACCGACGCGGGCTGAACCTGGGTATCCAGCAGGCGCTGTTCCCGATTCTCGGCCTGTGCCTGGGGCCACTGATCGCCGCCTACCTGCTGCAGCTTTCCGGCTCGTGGCGGGCGGTGTTCGCCATCATTTCCCTGCCGGGCCTGCTACTGGCCGGCTACCTGTGGAAGGTCTACCGGCCGTTGCCGGCGCCCTCCACCGCGGGCCTGCCCGGCAGCGCCGGGCGCAACTGGCTGGCGGCGTTCAAGAGCGGCAACGTCAGCCTGAACATCCTGATCATGTTCTGCATCCTCACCTGTCAGTTCGTGCTCTGCGCCATGCTGCCCAGTTACCTGACCGACCACCTGCACCTGGAAACCCTGTCCATGGCCTTTGTCATCTCGGCCATCGGCCTGGGCGGTTTCATCGGCCAATTGATCATTCCCGGAATGTCCGACCGCCTCGGACGCAAACCGGTGGTATCGGCCTGCTTCATGACCAGCAGCACCCTGGTGGGCCTGCTGATCGTCAGCCCGGCGATTCCCTGGCTGCTGTTTCTGCTGTTGTTCCTGCTGTCGTTTTTCAATTTCAGCCTGATCTGCATGACGGTCGGCCCGCTGACCAGTGAATCCGTGGCCCCGGCCCTGCTGCCGACGGCGACCGGGATTGTCGTGGGTTTCGGCGAAATTCTCGGGGGCGGGCTGTCCCCGGCCGTGGCCGGGTTTGCCGCCAGCCATTTCGGCCTGCCGTCGATCCTGTACGTGGCCCTGAGCGGCAGCCTGATCGGCTTGCTGATGTCATTTCTGCTCAAGGAAAGTGCGCTCGAACCTCGCCGGACGCGAGCCCCCGAGCCGCTGCCCATCCTCCCCGCCCACTTGCCCCTGAAGGACTAGAGAATCATGGACGATTACCTGCTGTTGCTGGATGTCTGCCACAAGGAACAGCGCGCCATTGGGCTGTTCGACTTTCACAATGGTCGCAGCATGCATGCCCTGTCCGAACACGGTGGGTTATACGAAACCCTGCATTTCTGCGCCCGCCGGCACCTGGATTGGAGCGAGTACCTGCGCAGCCTGCCAGCCCATCCGCAACAGCCTTCCGAGGGACACCCGCAAGGGCCGCTGCGTCCGCCACTCAAACCCAGCGACAGCCTCCTGGCCCAGGTCAGCGAGGTCAGCCTGAACACCCCAAACACCCGCCAGGGCTGGTTCTACAAGGGCAACGGCAGCCTGCTCAAGACCGACGGCGAGGCGCTGATGATCCCGTATCACGCCCTGAGCATTTGCAGTCAGCCAGGGGTGTTCTGCGTGTATCTGGTGGACCACTTCAAGCAACTGCGCTTTGTCGGCTTCAGCCTGGGCCATGACATCCATGACCCGCTGCTCAGCCGCCAGGACGCCAGTTCCTGCGCACAATCACGCCTGCGCCAGTGCGCCATCACTCCGGCGCTGATCCTCGGCGAGCTGCAGAGCAGCCTGTCACTCAATGTACGAGTTGAACGCCAGGGCGTGCAGTTGTCCTACCTCAGCTATCGTCTCGATCTACAGAACTGGTGGGCGATCCGCAAATACTCCCAGGCCTTCCTCGAACAGCATGAGCAGTTCCTGCAACCGGGCATGGTCCACTACGTGTTCCACAGTGCCTGCCGGCGCGAGAGCGAACTGCAGTTGCAACACGGCGACTGGCTGGACCTGGACTGCCCGGAACTGGAACTGGGCCTGAGCAACCAGGTCATCGAAGAAGAGCTGCTGCACCTCTATCCCCTGGACACTCACCCATCCCGGCGCAACACCCAAGGCAGTCGTCCGACGCGGCTACGCCACCCCTACTGAGGCGAGTTCAGCGGTAGGCCTGCACCGGGACGCAGGCGCAGAACAGGTTGCGATCGCCGTAGACGTTGTCCACCCGGTTCACCGCAGGCCAGTACTTGTGGGCCCGGGCATGACCACTGGGCAGCACCGCCTGCTCGATGCTGTAGGGCCGCTCCCAGATCCCGGTGATGTCCGCCAGGGTATGGGGCGCGCCCTTGAGCGGATTGTCCTCGGCCGGCCAATTGCCCTCCTGGACCTGGGCGATCTCGGCACGAATGCTCAGCATGGCCTCGACAAAGCGGTCCAGCTCAGCCTTGGACTCGCTTTCGGTGGGTTCCACCATCAGCGTGCCCGGCACCGGGAAGGACATGGTCGGGGCATGAAAGCCGTAATCCATCAGACGCTTGGCCACATCCTCCTCGGTAATCCCGGTCAGCGCCTTGAGCGGCCGCAGGTCGAGGATGCATTCATGGGCCACTCGGCCATTACGCCCGCTATAGAGCACCGGGAAGGCGCCGCTGAGCTGGGCGGCCAGGTAGTTGGCGGCGAGAATCGCCACCTCGCTGGCATCCGCCAGTTGCGGCCCCATCAGAGCGATGTACATCCAGCTGATGGGCAGGATACTGGCGCTGCCCCAGGGCGCCGCGCTGACCGCGCCATTCTCTGCAAGCGGCCCGTCGATGGGCACCACCGGGTGATTGGCGACAAAGGGCGCCAGATGGGCTCGCACGCCGATCGGCCCCATCCCCGGCCCGCCGCCGCCATGGGGAATGCAGAACGTCTTGTGCAGGTTCATGTGCGAGACATCGGCGCCGATGTCCGCAGGCCGAGTCAGGCCCACCTGGGCATTGAGGTTGGCGCCGTCCATGTACACCTGGCCGCCGTGGCTGTGGATAACTTCACAGATCTGGCTGATGCCCTCTTCATAGACGCCATGGGTCGAGGGGTAAGTGGCCATCAGGCAGGACAGCCGATCACCGGCGGCCTGGGCCTTGGCCGTCAGATCCTCCAGGTCGACGTTGCCGGCCTCATCGCATTCGACGATCACCACCTGCATCCCGGCCATCTGTGCCGAGGCTGGGTTGGTGCCATGGGCCGAGGCCGGTATCAGGCAAATGTGCCGCCCGCCTTGCTGGCGGCTCTCGTGGTAACGACGAATGGCCAGCAACCCCCGCGTATTCGCCCTGGGCGCCGGAGTTGGGCTGCATGCAGATGGCATCGAAGCCGGTGATGGCGCACAACCAACGCTCCAGTTCCTCGATCATCAAGGTGTAGCCGACGGCCTGCTCCCGAGGGGCAAAGGGGTGCAGGTTGGCGAATTCCGGCCAGGTGATGGGGATCATCTCGCTGCTGGCATTGAGCTTCATGGTGCAGGAGCCCAAGGGGATCATCGACTGGTTGAGCGCCAGGTCCTTGTTCTCCAGTTGCTTGAGGTAGCGCAGCATCTGGGTTTCGCTGTGATGGGCGCTGAACACCGGATGAGTCAGGTAGGGGCTGCGGCGCAACAGGCTGTCAGGAAGACCCGAGGCCAGCACCTCGGCATCCAGTTCGGCGACGTCCAATCCATGGTCCGCGCCGAGAAACACGTCCAGCAGCCGGGCCACGGTGGTTTCGTCACAGGTCTCATCGAGGCTCAGGCCCAACTGGCCACGGCCGAGAATTCGCAGGTTGATCTGCAGCGCCTTGGCGCTCTCGATGATCGCGGTCTGACTGCCGCCCACCTCCAAGGTCAGGGTGTCGAAAAAGTGCCGGTTGACCCGCGTTATGCCGTGGCGCTCAAGGCCCGCAGCGAGGATGCAGGTCAATCGATGCACCCGCTGGGCAATGCGCTTGAGGCCAGCCGGACCGTGATAGACCGCATAGAAGCTGGCGATGTTGGCCAACAACACCTGGGCGGTGCAGATGTTGGAGTTGGCCTTCTCGCGGCGGATATGCTGCTCGCGGGTTTGCAGGGCCATGCGCAAGGCCACCTGCCCCCGGGCATCCTTGGACACGCCGATGATGCGCCCGGGCATCGCCCGCTTGTACTCGTCGCGACAAGCGAAAAACGCTGCATGAGGACCGCCGTAGCCCATGGGCACGCCGAAGCGCTGGGAGGAGCCCAGGACCACATCGGCCCCCAGCTCGCCGGGCGGGGTCAGTACCAACAGGCTGAGCAGATCGGTGGCCACACAGGCCAGGGCCTGCTGGGCATGCAACTGATCGATCAACGGCCGCAGGTCGCGGATCTCGCCGTGGGTATCCGGGTACTGCAACAGCGCGCCAAACACCTGATGCGCGGGCAAGTTATCCACAGCATCGACCATCACCTCGAAACCAAACCCCTCGGCCCGGGTGCGCACCACGGAGATGGTCTGGGGATGGCAGTGTTCATCGACAAAAAACAGATTGCTCCTGGACTTGGCCACGCGCTTGGCCAGGGCCATGGCTTCGGCCGCTGCGGTTGCCTCGTCCAGCAAGGAGGCGTTGGCCAAATCGAGGCCGGTGAGGTCGATGGTCATCTGCTGGAAATTCAGCAGGGCTTCGAGCCGGCCCTGGGCGATTTCCGGTTGGTAGGGCGTGTAGGCGGTGTACCAACCGGGGTTTTCCAACACATTGCGCAGGATCACCGTCGGCGTCAGGGTGCCGTGGTAACCCATGCCGATCAGGCTAGTCCAGACTTGGTTCTGCGCGGCATACCCCTTGAGCTTGGCCAGGGCCGCCTGCTCATCCAGCGCCGGCGGCAGGTCCAGGGCGCGATTGAGGCGGATGCCCGGCGGCACCGTCTGCTCGATCAGCTCGATCCGACTCCCCAGCCCGAGGCTGGCGAGCATCGCTTGCTGCTCCTCGGCATCGGGCCCCAGGTGCCGGTGGAGAAATGCGTTGGGCTCGCGTAACTGGCTCAGGGATGGCGACGGGGACATGGCAGGCTCTCTCCGATAAGCGGCGCTCAGCGTCGATGCAACAGGGTGCCAAGCAGCATAGCAGCCGATTCTGCGCGTCGACGCGCTGGCATCCCGAGGCAATCGGTACCATCATGCAGGGCGTCCGCGCGCCAGCCCCGGTGCGCCGCAACCCCTGCTCTCATCGTCCGCTTATCGGGTGCCCCATCGTCATGAGCCAACCGCCTTTCCTGCCGTTCTCCAAACCCACCATCGATGAATCCACCATCGCCGCCGTCGGCGAAGTGCTGCGCTCGGGCTGGATCACCAGCGGCCCCAAGGTCCAGGCGTTCGAAGCCCAGCTCTCGGAGTTCTTCGGCGGACGCACCGTGCGTACCTTCAACTCCGGCACCTGCACCATGGAGATCGCCTTGCGCATTGCCGGCATCGGCCCTGGAGATGAAGTCATCACCACGCCGATTTCCTGGGTGGCCACCGCCAACGTGATTCTCGAAGTGGGTGCCACGCCGGTGTTCGCCGACATTGATCCGGTCACCCGCAACATCGACCTGGCCCAGGTGGAAGCTGCTATTACGCCACGCACCAAAGCCATCATCCCGGTGCTCCTGGCCGGCTTGCCGGTGGACATGACTCGCCTGTACGCCCTGGCCAAGAAACACGGCCTGCGGTTGGTGGAAGACGCGGCCCAGGCCCTGGGTTCCAGCTGGAATGGCCAACGCATCGGCGCCGGTGGCGACTTCGTGTCCTTCAGCTTCCAGGCCAACAAGAACGTCACCTCCTCCGAGGGCGGCTGCCTGGTACTCAATACCCCTGAAGAAGTGCGCCTGGCCGAGAAGTACCGCCTGCAAGGGGTCACCCGCAACGGCTTCGACGGTCTGGATGTGGATGTACTGGGGGGCAAGTTCAACATGACCGACGTCGCCGCTGCCATCGGCCTGGGGCAGTTTGCCCATATCGAGGCAATCACCGCCCACCGCCGCGAGCTGGCCCGACATTACTTCGAGTGCTTTGGCAGCGACTTCGAAACTCGCTATGGCGCCCAACTACCGCCGGCGGACTTCAGCAACAGCAACTGGCACCTGTTCCAGCTGGTACTGCCGGAGCGCAAGGACGGCAAGCCGGCTCGCGCCGTCTTCATGGAGCAGATGCAGGAACGGGGCATCGGCATCGGCTATCACTATCCGCCGATTCACTTGCTGAGCCTGTACCGCGAGCGCGGCTTCAAGGAGGGAATGTTCCCGGTGGCGGAACGGGTCGGTCGTCTGATCGTCTCGTTGCCGATGTTCACTGCCATGAGCAAGGCCGACGTGGAACGTGCGGTGGTGGCGGTGAAAGAGGTGTTGCAGGCTTAAAGGGCCTTCGCGAGCAAGCTCGCTCCTGCACAACGGGAGCGGGCCTGCTTGCAGGAGCGACTTACTCGCCGATGGCGGCCTTGTAGCCGGCGGCGTCCAGCAGTTTCTCCAGATCGGCCGGGTTGCTTGGCTTGAGCTTGAAGATCCAGGCGCCGTAGGGGTCGCTGTTGAGCAGCTCGGGGCTGGCGCTCAGCTCTTCGTTGACGGCGATCACTTCACCGGCCACCGGGGCATAGATGTCGGAAGCGGCCTTGACCGATTCCACCACGCCCGCCTGGTCCCCTGCGCCAAACACGTTGCCAACTTCCGTCAGCTCGACGAATACCACATCACCCAGGGCTTCCTGGGCGTGGTCGCTAATACCCACGGTCACACTGCCGTCAGCTTCCAGACGGGCCCATTCGTGACTATCGGCAAAACGCAGGTGGGCAGGGATATCGCTCATGTTCTGTGTCCTCAAAAAGAAGTGTCAGCGGCGCAAGGCCGGCTGGAAATAGTTAGATCAAAGTCTTGCCGTGGCGCACGAAGGTCGGTTTGACCACCCGGACCGGGTACCACTTGCCGCGGATTTCCACTTCGGCACGGTCAGCGGTGGCCATCGGCACCCGCGCCAGTGCGATCGATTTACTCAGCGTAGGGGAGAAACTACCACTGGTGATCTCACCTTCGCCAACATCGGCGATGCGAACCACTTGATGCGCGCGCAAAACCCCACGCTCTTCCAGTACCAACCCCACCAGTTTCTGCTTCACCCCGGACGCTCGCTCAGCCTCCAGAGCGGTACGACCGATGAATTTGCGTGACGACGGCTCCCAGGCAATGCTCCAGGCCATGTTCGCCGCCAAGGGCGAAACATCCTGGTGAATATCCTGGCCGTAGAGGTTCATGCCGGCTTCCAGGCGCAGGGTATCCCGGGCGCCCAGGCCGATGGGCGAGATCCCCGCTCCCACCAGATCGTTGAAAAAGGCCGGCGCCTGATCGGCGGGCAGGACGATTTCCAGTCCATCCTCACCGGTGTAACCGGTGCGGGCGATGAACCAGTCACCGTCGGTGCCGGCTTCGAAAGGCTTGAGCTGTTGAATCAGGGCGCCACGGGACTGGGTCACCAGCTCGGCGATCTTGTGCCGGGCCTGAGGTCCCTGGATCGCCAGCATGGCCAGCTCCGGTCGCTCGCGCAGTTGCACCTGGAACTCACCCAACTGCGCCTGCATCCAGGCCAGGTCCTGGTCCCGGGTGGCGGCGTTGAGCGCGAGGCGATAAGCGTCCTCGAGGCGATAGACGATCATGTCGTCGACGATGCCGCCGCGCTCATTGAGCATGGTGCTGTACAAGGCCTGGCCAGGGTGCTGCAAACGTTCGACATCATTGGCCAGCAAGTGCTGGAGCCAGGCCTTGGCCTGAGCGCCGCTGACATCGATCACGGTCATGTGCGATACATCGAACACACCGCAATCACGTCGCACCTGATGGTGCTCCTCGACCTGCGAGCCGTAATGCAAAGGCATATCCCAACCGCCAAAATCGACCATTTTCGCGCCGAGGGCGAGATGCAGGTCATACAGAGGCGTACGCTGTCCCATGGGTTTCTCCTTCCGGGCGTGGCGAGGGTGCGGACTGGCGCTGCTAGGGTGAAAGCCTTGAAATAGATGGCTTGCAGCCGATTTCAGCGTCCCGGCCAAACAACAGGCCGCACCGAATGCCGCGCATTGTAGCCGCAAGGTGGAAGGCTGGCACCTAACCGATTCGATGGGCCGAGCGACGAATCAGGCCAATCACCGGCAGCAGCCCCACCAGCACCAGGGTCAGCGCCGGCAACGAAGCTCGCGCCCACTCCCCTTCGCTGGTCATCTCGAAGATCCGCACCGCCAGCGTGTCCCAGCCGAACGGGCGCATCAGCAAGGTGGCGGGCATTTCCTTGAGCACATCGACGAACACCAGCAAGGCCGCGCTCAGGGTCCCGGGCAGCAACAGCGGTAGATACACTTTGAAAAACAGTCGCGGCCCACCCACCCCCAGGCTGCGCGCGGCTTCGGGCAGCGACGGGCGAATCCGCTCCAGGCTGTTTTCCAGCGGTCCGTAGGCCACCGCGATAAAACGCACCAGGTAGGCCAGCAACAAGGCGGACAGGCTACCCAGCAACAGCGGCTTGCCGGCCCCGCCCAACCAGCCGGACAACGGAATCACCAGTTCCCGGTCCAGATAGCTGAAGGCCAGCATGATCGATACCGCCAGCACCGAGCCGGGCAAGGCGTAACCGAGATTGGCCAGGCTGACCCCGGCGCGGATGCCTCGGGTCGGCGCCAAGCGTCGGGCGAATGCCAACAGCAAAGCCACGCTGACGGTGATCAGCGCCGCCATGCCTCCCAGGTACAGGGTGTGGACAATCAGCCCGGCATAGCGCTCATCCAGGTCAAAGCGCCCGCGCTGCCAGAACCACACCAGCAATTGCAGCAGCGGGATCACGAAGGCACAGGCAAATACCAGCAGGCACCAGCCCGTAGCCGCCATGGCCTTGAGCCCAGACAGGTGGTACAGCGCCTTGCCCCGGGGCCGCTCGTTGCCGGTGCGACTGGCGCCGCGGGCGCGTCGCTCGCCGTACAGCACCAGCATCACCGCCAGTAGCAACAGGCTGGCCAGTTGCGCGGCACTGGATAGACTGAAAAACCCGTACCAGGTCTTGTAGATAGCGGTAGTGAAGGTGTCGAAGTTGAACACCGACACCGCGCCGAAATCCGCCAGGGTCTCCATCAGTGCCAGGGCGACCCCAGCGCCGATGGCCGGCCGCGCCATCGGCAGCGCCACGCGCCAAAAGGCCTGCCAGGGCGACTGCCCAAGCACCCGAGCGGCCTCCATCAACCCTTTGCCCTGGGCCAGGAAGGCGTTGCGTGCCAACAGGTAGACGTAGGGATAGAACACCAGCACCAGCACCAGGATCACGCCGCCGGTGGAGCGCACTCTCGGTAGCCGCAAGCCTGTGCCGAACCATTCCCGCAGCAGACTTTGCACCGGTCCGGAAAAATCCAGCAGGCCGACGAAGACAAAGGCCAGTACATAGGCCGGGATCGCGAAGGGCAGCATCAGCGCCCAATCCAGCCAGCGCCGCCCGGGAAACTCGCAGAGGCTGGTGAGCCAGGCCAGGCTCACCCCCAGCAGCGTGACGCCAACGCCGACCCCGAACACCAGGGTCAGGGTGTTGCTCAACAGACGCGGCATCTGCGTGTCCCACAGGTGGGACCAGATCTGCTGGTCGACGGCCTGCCAGGACAGCAGCAGCACACTCAGCGGCAACAGGACCAGGGCCGCTACGGCGAAGACCAGGGGATACCAGCGACGTTGGGCAGGATGGGCCACAAAGAACTCTCGGGCAGGTGGAACGTACAAGGGGAAGCGGCGGCGCCATCGCGGGCAAGCCCGCTCCTATGGCAGGCCGTTAAACAAAACGCCCCGCAAAAGCGGGGCGCAGTATAACGGCAGTCTCAGTTCCAGCCAGCGCGGTCCATCAAGCGAATGGCCTCGGCCTGGCGCTTGCCGGCGATCTCAACCGGCAGGGTATCGGCCACGAACTTGCCCCAACTGGCCACTTCCGCAGAAGGCGCCACCGCCGGGTTGGCCGGGAACTCCTGGTTGACGTCGGCAAAGATCTTCTGCGCTTCAGGCGTGGTCATCCACTCCACCAGCGCCTTGGCCGCCTCCGGATGCGGCGCGTACTTGGTCAGGCCAATACCCGACAGGTTGACGTGCACCCCGCGATCGCCCTGGTTCGGCCAGAACAGCTTCACCGCCAGGTCGGGCTTCTGCTTGTGCAGGCGGCCGTAATAGTAGGTGTTGACGATGCCAACGTCGCATTGGCCGGCGTTGATCGCATCCAACACCGCGATGTCATCGGAGAACACATCGGTGGACAGGTTGTTGACCCAGCCCTTGATGATCTCTTCGGTCTTCGCCGCGCCGTGGGTCTCGATCAAGGTGGCAGTCAGCGACTGGTTGTAGACCTTCTTCGCGCTACGCAGGCACAGACGGCCTTCCCACTGCTTGCCGGCCAGGGCTTCATAGGTGGTCAGTTCGGAAGGTTTGACCCGCTCGGTGGAGTAGGCCAGGGTCCGCGCCCGCAGGCTCAGGCCGGTCCAGGCGTGGTTGGAAGAGCGGTATTGCAGAGGGATGTTGCTGTCGATGACCTTGGAGGTGAACGGTTGCAGGATGCCCATCTGCTCGGCCTGCCAGAGGTTGCCGGCGTCCACGGTGAGCAGCAGGTCGGCGGTGGCGTTTTCGCCCTCGGCCTTGATCCGCTGCATCAGCGGCGCTTCCTTGTCGGTGATGAACTTGATCTTCACCCCGGTCTTCTGGGTGTAGGCATCGAACACCGGCTTGATCAGCTCATCGATACGCGAGGAGTAGACCACGACTTCATCGGCAGCATGGGCGGCGGTGCCGATGAAAGTGAGTGCCAGGGCGGTCAGTAGACGCTTCGGTGCCAACATGGGAGCAGTCTCTCGATTATAAAATGAGGCGAAATGATAAGGACTCCCATTTGCCTTCTCAACCGAACCTGGCGTCGAGGCGTTACCAGATGTTGCGTAGGGTCGTCCGCCAGGAAGCTTCGCCGGCCAGCCGGCTCCTACGCTTGGGCCAGCTCCGGTAGATCGCCGCTCAGGCCCAGTGCCTGACGCACGAACAGCGCCTTGGCCTCGGGCATCTGATCGACCATCTTCAGGCCAGTGTTGCGCAGCCAGCGCAGCGGCAACGGATCGGCCTGGAACAGCCGCTCGAAGCCTTCCATGGCCGCCATCAGCGCCAGGTTGTGGGGCATGCGCCGACGCTCGAAACGGCTCAGTACCTTGACCTCGGCCAAGCGCTCGCCACGGCTGGCCGCTTGCAGCAGCACTTCGGCCAGCACCGCGGCATCGAGGAAACCCAGGTTGACCCCCTGTCCCGCCAGCGGATGAATGGTATGGGCGGCGTCGCCGATCAGGGCCAGGCCTTCGGCCACGTAGCGCTTGGCGTGGCGCTGGCGTAGCGGCACGCAAAGCCGAGGGTCGGCGCTGAGCACTGTGCCCAGGCGACCTTCGAAGGCGCGCTCCAGCTCAGCACAAAACGCGGCGTCATCCAGGGCCATCAAGCGCTCGGCCTCGGTGGGCGTGGTGGACCAGACGATGGAGCACCAGTCGTGCTGCCCGTCCCGTACCAGCGGCAGAAACGCCAGCGGGCCGGTGTCGGTGAATCGCTGCCAGGCGGTCAATTGATGGGGCTGGCTGCTGCGCACACTGGTGACGATGGCGTGATGCAGGTAATCCCATTCCCGGGTGGCGCAGCCGGTCAGGCGACGCACGGCCGAGTTGGCGCCATCGGCGGCGATGACCAGGGGTGCCCGCAGGACCCGGCCGTCCGCCAGGGTCAGCAGCCAGTCATCGCCGGAGCGGCGCATCTGCTCCAGGCGGGCATTGGCCAACAAACCGATGTCGCACTCGTGCAAACGCTCAAGCAAGGCATCCTGAACCACGCGGTTCTCGACGATATGCCCCAACACCTCGGCATGCACGCTGGAGGCCGAGAAGTGAATCTGCCCGGTGCCGCTGCCATCCCAGACCTGCATGTCGCAGTAGGGGCTGCTGCGCCGCGCGGCAATACCGTCCCAGGCGCCAAGGCGCTGCAGAATCCGCTGGCTGGCGGCCGACAAGGCACTGACCCGGGGTTCGAACGGCGACTCGGCGTCGAAGGGTTTGACACTCAAGGAGCCGCCATCGAGCAGCAGCACTTCCAGGCCACTGCCCTGCAACGCCAACGCCAAGGCACTGCCGACCATTCCGGCTCCGACAATCAGCACATCTGCGCGCATTTCCATGCTTTAGGCCTGTCTCGCTTGCGGCTTGAGCCGCACATAAAGGGTTTTATCGACCCGCGCCACCAGGGTGCCGGAGCCGTCATGAATCTCTACCTGCAACTGCGGCAGGTACTTCTCGCCCGTTGCGGTCTGCTGGCGCACTTCGTCGAGCAGCGCCTGGTCAATGCTGAACCGAGCAAACACCGGTCCCTTGCCCGGAGCGATGAAGTCGATGGCCGCGGCCTTGTCCCAGACGATGTAGTCGCGTCCCAGGTTCTCCATCAGCATCAGCATGAAAAACGGGTCCACCATCGAATACAGGCTGCCACCGAACTGGGTGCCGACATAGTTGCGGTTGTACCAGCCCAGGCCCATGGAGACCTGGACTTCGCGGAAATCCGCGCTGATCTGGCGAATCCGCACACCTGCCCCCAGATAGGGCGGATACAGGTTCATCACCCAGCGCAGCAAGCGTGCCTTGCCGACGCGTCGAGTCAGCCACTCACGCATCCGGACGAGTGCCCAGGCCCATGGCCTGGCGCGCGAACCAGCGCTTGGCCGGGGGCAGCAGGTCCAGTCCGAGCAAGCCAAGATTGCGCCCCACCGACAGCAGGGGCAGCTTGCTGCCGAACAGCCGCGTGACCTGATCGGAGAAACCCACGGTCAGGCTCTGGTCCAGGCGCTGGCGCTCGCGATAAGCCTGCAGCACGGCAAAATCGCCCGGCAGCTGCTCGCTGGCCAGCAAGGCATCCGCCAGGGCCTGGGCATCACGCAGCGACAGGTTGAAGCCCTGTCCGGCAATCGGATGCAGGCTGTGGGCGGCATTGCCCAGCACCACCAGATGGGAGCGCACCTGCTCTTCGGCTTCTACCAGGGACAGCGGATACAAATGCCGCGCACCCACTTGTTTCAAGGTGCCCAGGCGGTAACCGAACACGCCCTGCAACTCACTGAGGAAACTCCGGTCATCCAGGTCGGCCAGACGCTGAGCGTCCATGCCCTGGCGGGTCCAGATCAGCGCGCAGCGATTTTCCGGCAATGGCAGCAACGCCATCGGCCCGTCATCGGTGAAGCGCTCGAAGGCCATGCCGTTGTGGGCTTCGCTGGGGGTGATGTTGGCAATCAGCGCGCTCTGGTTATAGGGGCGATTCTTGACCCCGATACCCAATTGTTCGCGCAGGCCGGAGCGGCCACCGTCGGCGAGCACCGCGAGGTCGCATTCCAGTGTGGTTTCGTCATTCAGGGTCAGGCGATAGCCGCCTTCCAGAGGCTCCAGGCGAGTGACCTCCGCCGGACAGCGCCAGCTGATCACGTCCTTGTCCAGTCCTTGCCACAGGCATTGACCGAGCCAGGCGTTTTCCACCACATAACCCAGGGCCGGAACCCCTTCTTCCATGGCCGACAGGCGCGCAGTGGAAAACCGCCCACGGTCGGACACATGAATCTGCTTGATCGGCTCGGCGCGCCGGGAGATCGCTTGCCACAAGCCCAGGCGCTGATAGATCTGTCGGGCGCCAAAGGACAGTGCCGAGGAACGCGCATCGTAGCTGGGCTGGAAGCTGTCGCCGGGGGCGAAGGGTTCGATCAGCACGATCTTCCAGCCCCGGGCCTTGGCTCCGGCCTGCAGGGCCAGGGCCAGGCTTGCGCCGACCAGGCCGCCACCGATGATGGCCAGATTGACCCGGCTCATGAGGCCTGAACTCGGGCTGCTGCCATCAGCGCCTCGATCTCGGCGACACTTTTCGGCACGCCGCTTGTCAGAATTTCACAGCCCTGCTTGGTCACTACCACGTCGTCCTCGATGCGCACGCCAATGCCGCGCCACTTCTTCGCCACTTGCTGGTTGTCCGGGGAGATGTAGATGCCCGGCTCCACGGTCAGCGCCATGCCGACCTCCAACACCCGCCACTCGCCGCCGACCTTGTATTCGCCGACATCGTGTACATCCATGCCCAGCCAATGCCCGGCGCGGTGCATGTAAAACGTCTTGTAAGCCTCACTGGCAATCAGCTCGTCGACTGCGCCTTCCAACAGACCCAACTTCACCAGACCGGCGGTGATCACCCGAACCGTTGCCTCATGGGCCTGGTTCCAGTGCTTGTTCGGGGCGATCTCGGCAAACGCCGCTTCCTGGGCCGCCAGCACCAGTTCGTAGATCGCCTTCTGCTCGGGCGAGAACTTACCGTTGACCGGCCAGGTCCGGGTGATATCACTGGCATAGCAGTCGATTTCACAACCGGCGTCGATCAACACCAGATCACCGTCCTTGAGCAGGGCGTCATTCTGTTGGTAGTGCAGGATGCAGCTGTTGCGCCCGGCCGCGACGATGGAACCATAAGCCGGCATCTTCGCCCCGCCCTTGCGGAACTCGTAGTCCAGCTCGGCTTCCAGACTGAACTCGTGCAATCCGGGGCGACTGGCCTGCATGGCCCGGATATGGGCCTGGGCGGAAATCCGTGCGGCTTCGCGCATCACCTTCACTTCCGCCGCCGATTTATACAGGCGCATGTCGTGCAGCAGATGATCCAGGGCAACGAATTCGTTCGGCGGCTGGGCGCCAAGGTGCGCTTTAGAGCGGATCACGTTGATCCAGTCCATCAGGTGGCGATCGAACTCGGGGTTGCTGCCCATGGCCGAATAGACCCGGTCACGACCTTCGATCAGCCCCGGGAGAATGTCGTCGATATCAGTGATGGGAAACGCATCGTCCGCACCGTAGTCACGGATCGCGCCTTCCTGGCCAGCCCGTAGGCCATCCCACAGTTCCCGCTCGGCATTGCGCTCACGGCAGAACAGCACGTACTCGCCATGCTCGCGACCGGGCATCAGCACGATCACGGCCTGGGGCTCGGGAAAACCGCTGAGGTATTGGAAATCGCTGTCCTGGCGGTAGACGTGCTCCACATCGCGGTTGCGAATGGCCACGGCCGCCGCCGGCAGGATCGCGATGCTGTTGGGCTCCATCTGCGCCATGAGCGCCTTGCGGCGACGGCTGTATTCCGCTCTAGGGATATGAATCATGGGCAGATGCAGTTCCCTGTCAGTCAGTGCAGAGAAGGCTTGGCAGCCGGTGCAACGGTCTTGTTGGTTTCGGTGAACAGCAGCAATGGCGCGACCCGCAGGTACTCCATCACTTCCATGTAGTCGCTTTCACCGTCGTCGGACTCTTCCAGCGCATCCTGTACCTGAGCGATGGCTGCAAGGTCCTGCAACACTTCCGTGGCCTCGACGCTCAGGGCGCTGCTGTCACGGGAGTTGAGGCCGAAACCGGCGAGGAAACCCTGGCACCACTGGCCCAGGGCCGCGGCACGTTCAGTCAATGGCGCGTCGTCGCTGGGCAGCAGCAGGACCACGGTCATGTCGTCGCTGGTGAGCTCGCCCTTGACCATTTCCTGCAGGCCGATCAGGGCGTTGCGCACATTTTCTTGTGGCTCGCCTTCGAGCAGCTCGGAAGCGTCCACCAGCCAGCCGTCGACCTCGAAGCCGGCGCCAGCGCAGCTACGGCCCAGCAACAGGCCGTGCAATTCGGCAGGAGAAACAGGATGACCGCTGCTGCTGAGCAGGGTGGCGAAGGCGTTGTACGGGGAATTCTGAATGGGCATGGGCAGCTAGGCGCCAAGCGGCGCAATGTCTAGAATGAAGGCCTTGTATCGTAGGGCGTGTCATCATTCATTGCCAGCGCCGCGTTGCGCCTTGCGCCCCGTTACAGCGGTCCGCGGGGCCTGGGGCGACGGACAGATTGCCGACCGACAGCACCCGATGCGCCAGGACTGATCGGGCCGTCCAGGCGCTGCCCAGCCAGTTGCCACTCATCAGACCAACTTCAGTGGGACACAATGGAAGACACCGACCTGCACGCACTGATGGCCAGACTCGAACTGCTTATTACCCGGGTCGAGCAACTAAAGAGTCAAAACGCACTCTTATTAGCTCAGGAAAAGACCTGGCGCGAGGAACGCGCGCACCTCATTGAAAAAAACGAAATCGCCCGGCGTAAGGTCGAATCGATGATTTCGCGCCTCAAGGCCCTGGAGCAAGACTCATGAGTTCAAGCAATAGCGTTACCGTGCAGATCCTCGACAAAGAGTATTCGATCATCTGCCCCCAGGAAGAGCGCAGCAATCTGGTGAGCGCAGCCCGTTACCTGGACGGCAAGATGCGCGAGATCCGTAGCAGCGGCAAAGTCATCGGTGCCGATCGCATCGCGGTCATGGCCGCGCTGAACATCACCCACGATCTGCTGCACCGCCAGGAGCGTCCGGATGTGCAGGCCAGCGCCACCACTCGCGAACAAGTGCGCGATCTTCTGGAACGCGTCGACCTGGTCCTGGCCACCGATTCGGACGCAAGCAAGGCTGATTCCTGACAGCGGTTGCGGTATACTCCCGCCACTCCCTGGGGTGCTTGCCAGTTGGCGATGTCCCTGAGCCGATTCGCACTACCCTGGAAGTTGCACGTTGGGCTGGTGTGCATGTCCGCTAGACGGAAAGCCTTAAAGCCTGCTGCATCTTCCGCCTTGAACTTTCGGGTTCAAGGGCTAAGTCGACAGCGGTTCGCCTGGGGAGCCTGAATTCTCAGCCAATGCCAGTTATCCATGCTGGCATTGGTTTTTCCGGGTAGGCTGTTCTGCCATGTCCGACTCTCCATAGCCTCCTCCATGACCGAACCTGCGCCGCTTTCCCGCCCGCAACTTCGACGCATGCTGCGTAAAGCCCGTCGCTCCCTGACACCTGCCCAGCAACGCCAGGCCGCCAGCGGACTGTACCGCCAGCTGGCGCACAATCCAGTGTTTCGCCGAGCCCGACACCTGTCCCTGTACCTGCCCACTGACGGAGAGATCGATCCGCGCCTGCTGCTACGTGCCGCGCAACGCCGGGGCAAGGCCACGTACCTGCCTGTGCTCAGTGCCTGGCCACGGACCAAGATGGTCTTCCAGCGCGTGCGTCCCGGAGAAAAACTGCGCCCCAACCGCTTTCGCATCCTCGAACCCAGGATCAACGTCGCACGCCAACGCAAGGTCTGGGCGCTGGATCTGGTGCTCCTGCCCTTGGTGGGATTTGACGAAGACGGTGGACGCCTGGGAATGGGCGGCGGCTTCTACGACCGCAGCCTGGCTTACCTGGCGCGGCGCAAGAGCTGGCGCAAGCCGAAGCTGCTGGGGCTGGCCCATGAATGTCAGAAGGTCGCGAGACTGGATCAGGCCAGCTGGGATGTGCCGCTACAGGGCACCGTGACTGATCAGGGATGGTACTGCGCCCGATAGACGTCGCGCTGGCTCAGCGACGCCGGGACGGATTCAACGCTTGAAGGGTTGCGGCTGTTGGGCAATCTCGATCGGGGCATCGGTCTTGTTGGCCCATAAGCTCTGCGCATAACCGGTGGTCACAACGCCCAAACCGAACAAAATAACCAAAATCCATAGTAAATCCGGTTGGCGTTTCATCGATTGCCCCCCCTCGGGCAAGTCACACACGATGACAGCAACGGTTTCCATAACAGGCCGTGCAGCAGCGTCAAGCTTAAAATCCCGGCATTCTGCGATAACGTGAACCGACACGCAAATGCTGGCGTCAACCGACTGTCGGTTTGTCATAAAATCCTCCGACAACCTGCCCAACCACCCTTTGGAGGGTAAGAAACATGGCCTATTGGCTGATGAAATCCGAGCCAGACGAACTCTCGATTCAGGACCTGAACAAGCTTAGAAAGGCCCGTTGGGACGGTGTGCGCAACTACCAGGCACGCAACTTCCTGCGCGCCATGGCCGTCGGCGATGAGTTCTTCTTCTACCACTCCAGTTGTCCGGAGCCAGGCATCGCCGGCATCGGCCAAATCATCAAGGCGGCCTACCCGGACCCCACCGCCCTGGAACCGGACAGCGTCTACTTCGACCCCAAGTCCAGCGCCGAGAAAAATGCCTGGAGCGCAATCGACGTAGCCCACGTGGAAACCTTCAGCAAGGTCCTGCGCCTGGACTATCTCAAGCAGCAGACTGCCCTCGCTGAAATGCCCCTGGTGCAAAAAGGCAGTCGCCTGTCAGTCATGCCAGTGACCGCAGAGCAATGGGCGGCTGTGCTCTCTCTACGTTGATCAACCCGCCCCGGTGTGCCGTGGCCTGGCAAGCGCAACGGCACTGGCGCCAGTTTTTTGCCTCGATCGCCATGCAGCCTGCGAACAATAGGTTTAGGCTTGGCCCTTTCATTTGACGAGCATCAAGCGGGTAAAAGCCTTGATACGTCAGACTAGGACGCTATAGCCGCAGGACGCAGAACACATGTCGACGAACCACCGTTCTTCCCGCCTTTTCGCTGTCTCCCTCTTGATTCTGTTGCTCGCCGCTGGTGGCTTCGGTTACTGGAAATCCCTCCAGGATCGTCTGCCGGAAGGGCTGAGCATGGGCAATGGCCGTCTCGAAGCCACTGAGGTGCAGATCGCCAGCAAGATTCCCGGACGCCTGGCGGAAGTGCGGGTCAATGAAGGCGACAAAGTGCTCCAGGGCCAACTGCTGGCCCGGATGGATACCCGCACCCTGGAAGCCCAGCGCAGCCAGGCCGAAGCCGAAGTGCTGCGCGCCCGGGAAAACCTCTCCGCCGCAGAAGCCAACGTGCAACTGCGCCAGAGCGAATTGCTCCTGGCCAATCAGGAACTCAAGCGCTCCCAGGAACTGTTCAGGCGCGGCTTCGCCAGCCAGCAGATCATCGATCAGCAACAGGCACGGCTGAACACCGGCAATGCCGCCGTGCTGGCGGCCCAGGCCCAGGTTGCAGCGGTCAAGGCCGCTATCGGCGCCGCCCTGGCCCAGGTTGCGCAGCTCACCAGCGAGATCGACGACAGCAGCCTGCGAGCTCCCATCGACGGCATCATCCAACTGCGTCTGGCCGAGCCTGGCGAAGTCCTGGGTGCCGGCGGCCGAGTACTGCTGTTGATCGATCCCAATGACCAATACATGAACCTCTACTTGCCAGCCTCGGTCACCGGGCGCCTGACGGTGGGCGATGAATCGCGGATTGTTCTCGACGCCCTGCCCAACCAGCCACTGCCGGCAAAGATCAGCTTCGTCGCGGCCAAGTCGCAGTTCACCCCCAAAGAAGTGGAAACCCGTGACGAACGCCAGAAACTGGTATTCCGGGTCAAGGTGCGCCTGACTCAACCCGCCGCCGTGCCCCAGGCCAAACCGGGGATGCCCGGTGCCGGTTATGTGCGCACAGCCACCGTGGACTGGCCGGCTAACCTGCAATGAATGCCCTGGCGCTGCACGCCACAGGTATCAGCCATCGCTACGGTGCCCAGCAGGCTCTGATCGACATCAGTTTCAGCCTGCCGGCAGGCACACGCTGCGGCCTGATCGGTCCTGACGGTGCCGGCAAGTCGAGCCTTCTCGGGCTGATTGCCGGGGTCAAGAAGCTTCAGCAAGGCGAGCTCGAGGTACTCGGCGGAGCCATCTCCCAGCGCCGCCACCGCAGAAGCCTATACCCGCGCATCGCCTTCATGCCCCAGGGGCTGGGGGGCAACCTGTATCCCGACCTGTCCATCAGCGAGAACATCCGCTTCTTCGCCACCCTGTTCGGCCTGCCACGTGACGAATGCGACCAGCGCATGCACAGCCTGTTGCTGGCCACCGACCTGCTGCGCTTTGCCGAACGCCCGGCGGGCAAGCTGTCCGGTGGGATGAAGCAGAAACTCGGCCTGTGCTGCGCGCTGATCCACGAACCGGATCTGTTGATCCTCGACGAACCCACCACCGGGGTCGACCCGCTTTCCCGCCGACGCTTCTGGGAACTGGTGGAGGATGTACGCCAGCAACGACCACAACTGACCCTGTTGGTGGCCACCGCCTACATGGAAGAAGCCGAACAGTTCGAGCATTGCCTGATGCTCGACCAGGGCAAGTTGATCGCCCAGGGCCTGAGCCGAGAGCTGGCGCAGGTAACGGGCAGCGGCAAGCTGGACGATGCCTTCACTCACTACCAGGGCGACAGCGGCCATGACAATCAGCCACTGGTGATCCCGCCACGTTCTGGCAGTAACCAGGACATCGCCATCGAGGCCCACGAGCTGACCCTGCGCTTCGGCGACTTCACCGCCGTCAACAAAGTCAGCTTCGCCATCGGTCGCGGGGAGATCTTCGGCTTCCTCGGCTCCAACGGCTGCGGCAAGACCACCACCATGAAAGTCCTCACCGGGCTGATGCCCGCCACTGAAGGCAGCGCCAAGTTGCTGGGCAATCCGGTGGACGCCAAGGACCTGGCCACCCGCAAGCGGGTCGGCTTCATGTCCCAGAGCTTTTCCCTGTACGGCGAACTCAGCGTGCGCCAGAACCTGGAGCTGCATGCCCGCCTGTTCGACCTGCCGAAAGCCGAGAGTGGCCCACGCATCGAGGAACTGATCCAGCGCTTCGACCTGGGCGCAATCGCCGAGCAGCAATCCGGCGCCCTGCCCCTGGGTCTGCGCCAGCGCCTGTCCCTGGCCGTGGCGGTGCTGCACCGCCCGGAAGTACTGATCCTCGACGAACCCACGTCAGGGGTGGATCCGGCAGCCCGTGACGACTTCTGGCGACTGCTGATCGAACTGTCCCGGGAACAGGGCGTGACCATCTTCCTGTCCACTCATTTCATGAACGAAGCACAGCGCTGCGACCGCATTTCGTTGATGCACGCCGGCAAGGTACTGGCCTGTGACACACCAGCGGCGCTGCAACAGCAGTTTTCCGGCGACACCCTGGAAGCCGCCTTCGTCCGCTGCCTGGAAGAAGCCCAAGGAGCCGCGGATGCAGCGCCACCTCCTCCGGCGGCTGCCGCCAGCCACGCCATCGCGCCTCCGCGCTCGGGCCTGAGCCTGGCCCGGCTGCTGGCGGTGGCAACCCGGGAAGGCAAGGAGCTATTGCGGGACAAGGTGCGCTTGGGCTTTGCCCTGCTGGGGGCGATCTTCATGATGGTGATCTTTGGTTACGGCATTTCCCTGGATGTGGAAAAGCTCGCCTTCGCCGTCTACGACCAGGATCAGACGCCGCAAAGCCGCGCCTATCTGGAGGCTTTTCGCAGCTCACGCTACTTCGA
Source organism: Pseudomonas sp. B21-059 (assembly GCF_026016285.1). Classification (NCBI taxonomy): domain Bacteria; kingdom Pseudomonadati; phylum Pseudomonadota; class Gammaproteobacteria; order Pseudomonadales; family Pseudomonadaceae; genus Pseudomonas; species Pseudomonas sp. B21-059. The sequence continues at coordinate 6,494,583 of NZ_CP087201.1, forward strand.
GGAAAAACCCACCATCCGCAGCTCCGCCGAACTGCATCGGCGCCTGCAGCGCTCGGAGATCAAGCTGGCCCTGGAAATCCCGCCCGGCTTCGGCCGCGACCTGTATGCCGGGCGCCAGCCGACAGTGGCCGCCTGGCTGGACGGCGGCATGCCGTTTCGCGCGGAAACCAGCCGCAACTATGTCGAAGCGGTACACCAGGCCAACCTCGAACTCCTGGCCGAACACAGCAGCCCGGCACTGAACACAAGATCCGCCGCCAAGCTGGAAACACGCTTTCGCTACAACCAGGACGTGGTCAGCGTCAACGCCATCGGGCCCGGGGTCATGGCGCTGATCCTGGCGTTCATTCCGGCCATGCTCACCGCCCTGGGCATCGTTCGCGAGAAGGAACTGGGCTCGATCACCAACTTCTATGCCACGCCCCTGACCCGCCTGGAGTTCCTCCTGGGCAAGCAGGCGCCCTACCTGGCCGTGAGCCTGATCAACCTGGGATTGCTGGTGGCCATGAACCGCTGGCTGTTCGGCGTGCCCTTCAAGGGCAGCGGACTGACCCTGGCCCTGGGCGGCGTCCTCTACGTGCTGGCCACCACCAGCATGGGCCTGCTGATCTCGGCCTTCACCCGCACCCAGATCGCGGCGATCCTCGGCACCATGATCATCACCAGCCTGCCGACCATCCAGTTCTCCGGGTTGATCGTGCCGCGCTCGTCCCTGGAAGGCTCGGCGGCGATCATGGGGCAATTGTTCCCCGCCGGTCACTTCCTCGACATCGCCGTCGGCACCTTCACCAAGGCCCTGGACCTGCGGGAGCTGTGGCCTCAGTGCCTGGCACTGATCGGGTTCTTCCTCGGTTTCACCGGGCTTAGCCTGGTCATGTTGAAAAAGCAGGAGGTCTGATGAACAGGCTCGCCCATATCCTGCGCCTGGGTCTGAAGGAGCTCACCAGCCTGCGTCACGACAGTGTCTTGCTGTTGTTCCTGTTCTACGCCTTCACCGTGGCCATCTACCTGCCGGCAGCCGGCTCGGTCATTGGCGTACACAACGCCAGCGTGGCCCTGGTGGATGAAGACCACAGCGCACTGTCACGACAATTGGCAGAGGCCCTGCAACCGCCGGAGTTCCAGAACCCGGTCGCCCTGCCCTACGACCAACTGGACAAGGTGATGGACAGCGGCCAGTACACCTTCGTGATCAACATCCCTGCCAACTTCCAGAGCGACCTGCTGGCCGGCCGTCAGCCGGCGGTGCAGGTCAACGTCGACGCCACCGCCATGAGCCAGGCGTTCATGGGCGCCGGCTACATTGGCCGAATCTTCCAGCGCGAGTTGCTCAACTATGCCAACCAAGCGGATGCCGCGAGCAAGGCCCCGGCCCTGCTGACCACCCGCGCGCTGTTCAATACCAACCTGGAGGGAGGCTGGTTTCTGGCGGTGATCCAGATCGTCAACAACATCACCATCCTGGCCATCGTGCTCACCGGAACCGCGCTGCTGCGCGAGCGCGAGCACGGTACCCTCGACCACTTGCTGGTACTGCCGCTGACGGCCCTGGAGATCATGCTGGCGAAAATCTGGAGCAATATGCTGGTGGTGGTGCTGTGCACCTGGATATCGCTGGAGGTGATAGTCAAAGGCGTGCTGGGCGTGCCGCTGGCGGGCTCGATGGGGCTGTTCCTGATGGTCACCGCGTTGTATCTGTTCGCCAGCACCGCACTGGGGATCTTCCTTGCCACCCTGGCCCGCTCCACCCCGCAGTTCGGCCTGCTGGCGATCCCGGTGATCATTCCGATGCTGCTACTGTCCGGTGGCAGCACACCGCTGGACAGCATGCCGCAATGGCTGCAATGGGTGATGCAGGGCTCGCCATCAACGCACTTCGTCAGCCTCAGCGCAGCGATCCTGTTTCGTGATGCGGGCGTCAGTGTGGTCTGGCCCGACCTGCTGGCCCTGGCGACGATCGGTCTGCTGTTCTTCGCCATTGCCCTGGCGCGCTTTCGCAAAAGCCTCGCCTCATGAGCCACACGCTGTAGGAGCCGACTGGCCGGCGAAAGGGCCCTCAAGCCCCACGTCGCCCTCTCGGGCGCCTTCGCTGGCCAGCCAGCTCCAACAGCTGAGCGTTACTGGATGATCAGGTTGTTGAACAACAGGTCTTCCACCACCGGCTTGCCGGTTTCGTCATTCATGACTTGCTGCACCTGCTTGAGGGCTTCCTGGCGCAGCTTTTCCTTGGCCTCGACGTTGTTCATGGTGTCGACGGTCTGCTGGGCAAACAGCGCCACCAACTGATTGCGGATCAGCGGCTCATTGGCCTTGACCGCCTGGGCCGAAGCGTCGCCGGTCACCCGCAGGGCCACGTCAGCCTTGTAGACCTTGAGCTTGGGGCCGCCATCCAGGCCGTAGTTACCGACAAAGGGCGGGCTCAGGCTGATGTAACTGACTTTCGGTGCTTCGCCTTCTTTAGCCTCTTCAGCCCCGGCTGCCATCGGCAGGGAGAGGGCCAGCAGCAACATGATCCACGCTTTCACAATTCGCTCCTTAATCCGGTTTGCGGCCTAGCATAAAGGCCCGCCCGCCTGAGCCCAAGCACAAGCTTATGGCTGCCCATCAGGGCCGGGCATGCTCGTTGACCGCCTGATTCACACTCCTACACTTATCGGCCACCACTCCCAAAGGAATAGCCCTGATGAAAGCCGTGCTGTGCAAAGCCTTCGGCCCCGCCGAAACGCTGGTGCTGGAAGAGGTCGCAAGTCCCGTGCCGAAGAAGAACGAGGTCCTGCTGGACGTGCATGCCGCAGGGGTGAATTTTCCGGACACCCTGATCATCGAGGGCAAATACCAGTTCAAGCCACCCTTCCCCTTCTCCCCGGGCGGCGAAGCGGCCGGTGTCATCAGCGCAGTGGGCGAGAAAGTCAGCCATCTCAAGGTCGGCGATCGGGTCATGGCCCTGACCGGCTGGGGCAGTTTTGCCGAACAGGTGGCGGTGCCAGGCTACAACGTATTGCCGATTCCCGCCGCCATGGACTTCAACACCGCTGCCGCCTTCAGCATGACCTACGGCACCTCGATGCACGCCCTCAGGCAACGGGGCAACCTGCAGCCCGGTGAGACCCTGCTGGTGCTCGGTGCCTCGGGCGGGGTCGGGCTGGCGGCGGTGGAAATCGGCAAGGCCATGGGCGCCCGGGTGATCGCCGCCGCCAGCAGCGCAGAAAAGCTCGCCGTGGCCAAGGCCGCCGGTGCCGATGAGCTGATCAACTACAGCGAAAGCAGCCTGAAGGACGAGATCAAGCGCCTGACCGATGGCAACGGTGCCGACGTGATCTACGATCCGGTGGGCGGTGATCTGTTCGACCAGGCCATCCGCTCCATTGCCTGGAATGGCCGCTTGCTGGTGGTGGGCTTTGCCAGCGGACGCATTCCCGAATTGCCGGTGAACCTGGCGCTGCTCAAGGGCGCGGCGGTGGTGGGGGTGTTCTGGGGTTCCTTCGCTCAGCGCCAGCCTCAGGACAACGCGGCCAATTTCCAGCAGTTGTTCGAATGGTTCGCCGCGGGCAAGCTCAAGCCACTGGTGTCCCAGGTTTATCCTCTGACGGCAGCCGCCCGGGCCATCGATGATCTGGGTCAGCGCAAAGCGGTGGGCAAAGTCGTGGTGCAGGTCCGCTGAGGCCGGCTTCCGTCAATAGGCCACAACACCCTTGCAGCGCTTGAGCCGTGCCTCCAGGTTGCGATCCGGCATGGCGTGGCTGCGCAGGGCTTGAATGGTCTGTTCAACATAATCGCGGGTGGTGCCATAACGCCCGCAAGCGCTTTCGAACACCTGGCTCAGTACATGATCCGGCAGATTGCCGGCATAGCTGGGCAGGTGCCGCTCCAGCACAAAACCCAAGGCCTGGACCTGACTGCCATCCTCGAGACGGCAGTTGAGCCAGTGCGGACGGTAAGAGGGATAAGGCATTTCACGCTGCCACAGGGCATACAACGAGGCATCCAGATGCTCCTCCGGCAGCCGGTAGGCGAAGCCGCTGCAGGAACCGCCACGATCCAGGCCAAACACCAGCCCCGGCAGTTCAGGCGTGCCGCGATGCTCGTGGGACCACAGGTACAGACCGCGATGATAACCATGCACCCGGCCACGCATGCGCTCGACCGCCGAACACTCCGGGCGCCAGATCAATGAACCGTAGGCGAACAGCCAGACCGGGCCGCCCTTGTGCCGGGCCATGGTGGACTGCATGGAGCTGAGAAGTTGTTCGTGGGTCAGCTGCGGCCCCAGATCGAGCCGCGGAGGGTAAGCCAGATTCAGATAACTGGATTCAAGGGCTGTCATGGCGAATAGCGTTCGGCTCCCCGCGTAAAAGAAGTTACTTAATAGAACGCTTGGCAGTAACTACAAGACACATAAGTTTCAAGGCAAGTTAAGTGCCACTAGAGCAGCACTCAAGTTGAAGGCTTATATATAACCTACCGGCATTTATTTAATTAGATAAATACCGATGGGCTATATACAGAGTTATAACGAAGGGCACGGACCCGATGCAGTCAGGGCCGCGGGGCGTAGGCGAATACGTCCGCACGCATCTGATGGGCATCCATCCCGGCATTCACCAGAGCGTCCAGGGTGGCGTAGATCATGGCTGGCGAGCCGCTGGCGTAGACATGCACCGGCGACAGGTCGGTGATGTCCTCGCAAACCGCCTCATGCAGCATGCCGCAGCGCCCCTCCCAACCGCACAGGTCGCTGACCACCTTGTGCAGATAGAGATTGGGCAGTTGCTGCCACTCATCCCAGTGTTCCAACTGATAGAAATCTTCCGGCCGGCGTACGCCCCAATACAGGTGCACCGGATACTTGAAGCCTTTGGCCCGGCAGTGCTCGATCAGGCTGTGCATCTGCGCCATACCGGTACCGGCAGCGATCAGCACCAGCGGGCCCTGCGGCAACTCGGCCAGGTGAGTGTCGCCAAAAGGCAATTCGACCCGAGCCATGCGGTTGCGCTGCAACTGCTCCATCAAGCTCTGCGCACTGTTTTCGCGCACCAGCACATGCAGCTCCAGATCACGCCCGCAATGGGGCGCCGAAGCCAGGGAGAAGGCCGACTTCTCGCCGTTATCCCGCTCCAGCATCAGGTACTGGCCCGCATGATAGCGGGGTGGCTTGCCGGCCGGCGCTCGCAGCCTGACCCGCCAGACATCGCCGCCGACCTCAAGGCACTCAGTGAGCTGACACGACAAGCTGCGCACCGGCAACTCTCCCAGCGCAAGGACGCCATCCCACAGCACAATGCAGTCTTCCAGCGGCTCTGCAATGCAAGTGTAGAACTCACCATGATCACGCACATCGCCGGCTTGCTGCACACTGCCCTCCACCAGCAGGGCCGCGCACACGTGACAGTTGCCATTGCGGCAGCTCTGCGGGCATTCATAGCCCAAGCGCCGCGCCGCATCGAGAATCCGCTCGCCGGGCAGCGTCTCAAGCACCGCTCCGGAGGGCTGCAAGGTTACACGCATCAATCTATTCCTAACTGATTCCAGATGGCATCGATCCGGCGGGTGACCGCCTCATCCTTGACGATGACCCGGCCCCACTCTCGGGTGGTTTCTCCGGGCCACTTGTGGGTGGCATCGAGCCCCATCTTCGAGCCCAGGCCGGACACCGGCGAGGCGAAGTCGAGGTAGTCGATCGGGGTGTTGTCGATCATCACCGTGTCGCGCTTGGGGTCCATGCGCGTGGTGATGGCCCAGATCACATCGTTCCAGTCCCGGGCATTGATATCGTCGTCGGTGACGATAACGAACTTGGTGTACATGAACTGTCGCAAAAACGACCAGACACCCAGCATTACCCGCTTGGCGTGGCCCGGGTACTGCTTCTTCATGGTCACCACCGCCATGCGGTACGAGCAGCCTTCTGGCGGCAGGTAGAAGTCGGTGATTTCCGGGAACTGCTTCTGCAGGATCGGCACGAAGACTTCGTTCAGCGCCACGCCGAGAATCGCTGGCTCATCCGGCGGCCGGCCGGTGTAGGTGCTGTGATAGATCGGCTTGATGCGATGGGTGATGCGCTCCACGGTGAACACCGGGAAGCTGTCGACTTCGTTGTAGTAGCCAGTGTGGTCGCCGTACGGGCCTTCGTCGGCCATCTCGCCGGGATGGATCACCCCTTCAAGGATGATTTCGGCGGTGGCCGGGACTTGCAGGTCGTTGCCACGGCACTTCACCAGCTCAGTGCGGTTGCCCCGCAGCAGGCCGGCGAAAGCGTATTCGGAGAGGCTGTCCGGCACCGGGGTCACGGCGCCCAAGATAGTTGCCGGGTCCGCGCCCAGGGCCACGGACACCGGGAACGGCTGGCCCGGGTGCTTCTCGCACCACTCGCGGTAATCCAGGGCGCCGCCACGATGGCTCAACCAGCGCATGATCACCTTGTTGCGGCCGATTACCTGCTGACGATAGATGCCCAGGTTCTGCCGGTCCTTGTTCGGCCCCTTGGTCACCGTCAGGCCCCAAGTGATCAGCGGACCGACGTCGCCTGGCCAGCAGGTCTGCACCGGCAGCATGCCGAGGTCGACGTCGTCGCCTTCGATCACCACTTCCTGGCAGACCGCATCCTTGACCACCTTGGGCGCCATGGAAATGATCTTGCGGAAGATCGGCAGCTTGGACCAGGCATCCTTCAAGCCCTTGGGCGGCTCCGGCTCCTTGAGGAACGCCAGCAGCTTGCCGATCTCGCGCAGTTCGCTAACGGCTTCGGCGCCCATGCCCAGGGCCACGCGCTCGGGCGTGCCGAACAGGTTTCCGAGCACGGGGATGTCATAACCGGTGGGGTTTTCAAACAACAGGGCCGGGCCTTTGGCACGCAAGGTGCGATCGCAGACCTCGGTCATTTCCAGCACTGGGGACACCGGAACCTGGATGCGCTTGAGTTCGGAGCGCTGTTCCAGGCCGCTGATAAAGTCGCGCAAGTCGCGATACTGCATGCGTGAGCCTCGTTTTCGCCGTGGCATTCGGGGCAGGCAGTTTAGCGCCGAACCCACAGGTTCAGAATAGAGAATGTCAGATAGCAAAAAGCCGGGTTTCCCCGGCTCTTGCTGGCCTGATCGATTTACTTGCGTTTCATCGACAGGAAGAACTCATCGTTGGTCTTGGTCTGTTTCAGCTTGTCGACCAGGAACTCGATGGCAGCGACTTCATCCATGGGATGCAGGAGCTTACGCAGGATCCACATGCGCTGCAGCTCGTCGTCGGCCGTCAGCAACTCTTCGCGGCGGGTGCCGGAACGGTTGATGTTGATGGCCGGGAAGACGCGCTTTTCAGCGATCTTGCGATCCAGGGGCAGTTCCATGTTGCCGGTACCCTTGAACTCTTCGTAGATCACTTCGTCCATCTTCGAGCCGGTTTCAACCAGCGCGGTGGCGATGATGGTCAACGAGCCGCCTTCTTCGATGTTCCGCGCGGCGCCGAAGAAACGCTTCGGTTTTTCCAGGGCGTGGGCATCGACACCACCGGTCAGAACCTTGCCGGAGCTCGGGATCACGGTGTTGTAGGCACGGGCCAGACGGGTGATGGAGTCCAGCAGGATCACCACGTCCTTCTTGTGTTCAACCAGGCGCTTGGCCTTCTCGATCACCATCTCGGCCACTTGTACGTGGCGGGTTGGCGGCTCGTCGAAGGTGGAGGCGACCACTTCGCCGCGCACGGTGCGCTGCATTTCGGTCACTTCTTCCGGACGCTCGTCGATCAGCAACACGATCAGATGAACTTCAGGGTTGTTGCGGGTGATGTTCGCAGCAATGTTCTGCAGCATGATGGTCTTGCCCGCCTTTGGCGGAGCAACGATCAGACCACGCTGGCCTTTACCGATCGGAGCGCACAGGTCGATGACACGACCGGTCAAGTCTTCGGTGGAACCGTTACCGGCTTCCATCTTCATGCGCACGGTCGGGAACAGCGGCGTCAGGTTCTCGAACAGAATCTTGTTCTTGGCGTTCTCGGGACGGTCGTAGTTGATGGTATCGACCTTGAGCAGTGCGAAGTACCGCTCGCCTTCCTTCGGAGGGCGGATCTTGCCAACGATGGTGTCACCGGTACGCAAGTTGAAGCGACGGATCTGGCTTGGCGAGACGTAGATATCGTCCGGGCCGGCCAGGTAGGAGGCGTCGGAGGAGCGGAGGAAGCCGAAGCCGTCCTGGAGGATCTCCAGCACGCCATCACCGGAGATTTCCTCACCGCTTTTCGCGTGCTTTTTCAGCAGGGAGAAAATCACGTCCTGCTTGCGCGAACGGGCCATATTTTCTATGCCCATCTGTTCGGCCAATTCGAGCAGTTCGGTAATCGGCTTTTGCTTGAGTTCAGTCAGATTCATATAGGAATGACGTAATCATTTATAGAGGGGGGAAATTAAGCTTTTGGCTTAATGAGGCCGCGCCGCAGAGAAGGCGACAGGATCGCGTACTTATTCGAAAAGGAGAGCGTCGGCGACGGCTTGCAGGGGGCACTGGAGAAACCAATGCGGGGCCGAATGTAACACCTGAGTTTCGGAGCGTCTAGCCCTCAATTACGAAAAAGCCCCGCGTTTTGCGGGGCTTTTCCAGGGCACTGAAAATCGACGCTTAGATGTTGGCGTCGAGGAACGCTGCCAACTGCGACTTGGACAGTGCGCCGACCTTGGTGGCTTCGACGTTGCCGTTCTTGAACAGCATCAGGGTCGGGATACCACGCACGCCATGCTTGGCCGGGGTTTCCGAGTTTTCGTCGATGTTCAGCTTGGCAACGGTCAGTTTGCCTTTGTAGGTTTCAGCAATTTCGTCCAGAACCGGAGCGATCATTTTGCATGGGCCGCACCACTCAGCCCAGTAGTCGACCAGTACAGCGCCTTCGGCTCTGAGTACGTCGGCCTCGAAGCTGGCATCGCTGACGTGTTTGATAAGATCGCTGCTCATGGAATTCTCCAGGTTGTAAGCAAAAAAACGTGGCCCATCATATCCGCCCTTCCCGCATTCAGGAAGCCGGAGATGATTGACTCTAACTATGGTGCCCCATGAGTTTGGGTATAGCTCAGCTCACGAAGATGTGGGGGTGACAAAGGCGATTCCAGTGCGCAGAGCGGCATTGCGCACATGCTCCTGCATGGCCTTTTGTGCCGCCCCCGAAGCGTGCCGGGCCAGGGCGCGGAGGATCTTGCGGTGCTCCTGCCAAGTCTCCATGGCCCGCTCGGGTCGGATGAACGGTAGTTTCTGACTTTCCAGGAAGATCTCGGCGCTGGTGCTGAGGATGCTCAACATCGCCTGGTTGCCACTGGCCAGGAGGATCTTCTGGTGGAACTCGAAATCCAGCCGCGCCGCTGCCTCGAAATCCCCAACCCGCAATTGGCGACGCATGGCCTCGACATTGTCTTCCAGGGCATCCAGCTCATCGGCGGTCAGGGTCACCGCCGCCAACCCCGCGGCAAACCCCTCCAGGGCATAGCGCAACTGAAAGATATCCACAGGCGAAGCCTGAGCGGCGAACGGCCAACTCAAGCCGGCACCGGCTGCCGCTGCCTCGGGAGCCTGAACGAACACTCCCTTGCCCGGCTGCACACTGATTACCCCCAGCGCGCTCAAGGATGACAGCGCCTCACGCAGCGACGCCCGACTAACCCCCAACTGCAGCGCCAGATCCCGCTGCGAAGGCAGCGCATCACCGGGGCCGAAGCCCTGCTCGCTGATCAACTGGCGAATGGCTTGCAGCGCCACTTCGGGTACGGCACGGGTAATCGAATTCATGGGTTTGAGGCTGGCCGGTGCAGGAAAAGCTCCCTTGTAAAGCTATTCGCCGAGCCCGGCAAGTCGTGCCCCAAGGGGGTTCGAGGGTACGACCCCATGCCCGATCCGAGTGCGAAAAAACACACAACTGTTCAGACCAGTAAGACCGACCAAAGCCAGTAAAACCCATATTTCCAGGGCCTTTTCCGCGTGTTGGCATGGCCTGTGCTCTGTCGCCACACAGAAACCACTTCCCACGATTTGCGGAGATTCGCCATGACCAAACGCTGCAGCGCCCTGCTCTCTGCCCTGTTTGCCAGCCTGCTGCTGGCCCAGGCCCCAGCCCAGGCCAATGCCCTGGACGACGTGGTGGCCCGCGGCACCCTCAAGGTCGCCGTGCCTCAGGACTTCCCGCCCTTCGGCTCGGTGGGCCCGGATATGCAGCCCCGGGGCCTGGACATCGACACCGCGCGCCTGCTGGCCGAGCAGCTCAAGGTCAAGCTGGAGCTGACCCCAGTCAACAGCACCAACCGCATTCCGTTTCTCACCACCGGCAAGGTGGATCTGGTGATCTCCAGCCTCGGCAAGAACCCGGAACGGGAAAAGGTCATCGACTTCTCCAAGGCATACGCACCCTTCTACCTCGCAGTCTTCGGCCCGCCCGAGGCGGCCATCGCTGGCCTTGACGACCTCAAGGGCAAGACCATCAGCGTCACCCGAGGCGCCATCGAGGACATCGAGCTGAGCGCCGTGGCCCCACAAGGCGCGACCATCAAGCGTTTCGAGGACAACAACTCCACCATCGCCGCCTACCTCGCCGGCCAGGTCGACCTGATCGCCAGCGGCAACGTGGTGATGGTCGCCATCAGCCAGCGCAACCCGAAACGCATCCCGGCGATGAAGATCAAGCTCAAGGACTCCCCAGTCTACGTCGGCGTCAACAAAAACCAGCCGGAGTTGCTGGACAAGGTCAACCAGATCCTCAGTGCCGCCAAGGCTGACGGCGCCCTGGAGAAGAACTCCCAGTTGTGGCTCAAAGAGCCACTGCCGGCTGACCTCTGATCGGCGCCCCGGAGCTTGAGCATGGCTTATCAGTTCGATTTCCTGCCGGTGCTGGACAATACCGGCCTGCTGCTACGCGGCGCCCTGTTCACCCTGGAGTTGACCGCCATAGGCACCCTGCTGGGGGTCAGCCTGGGGATAGCCGGAGCCCTGGTACGGGCCTGGAAGATCCAGCCCCTGGCGGCGATCTTCGGCGTCTACGTCGAGCTGATCCGCAACACGCCGTTCCTGGTGCAGTTGTTTTTCATCTTCTTCGGCCTGCCATCCCTGGGCCTGCAGATCTCCGAGTGGCAGGCGGCGGTGCTGGCGATGGTGATCAACCTCGGCGCCTACTCCACGGAAATCATCCGCGCCGGCATCCAGGCCATTCCCAAGGGCCAGCTGGAAGCCGCCGCAGCCCTGGCCATGAGCCGCTTCGAAGCCTTTCGGCACGTGGTGCTGCTGCCGGCCCTGGGCAAGGTCTGGCCGGCCCTGTGCAGCCAGATCATCATCGTCATGCTGGGCTCGGCGGTGTGCTCGCAGATCGCCACCGAGGAGCTGAGCTTCGCCGCCAACTTCATCCAGTCGCGCAACTTCCGCGCTTTTGAAACCTACGCCCTGACCACGCTGATCTACCTGTGCATGGCCCTGCTGATCCGCCAACTACTGAACTGGTTCGGCCAACGCTACATCCTGAGGAGCGGCCGATGAGCGACTTCACCTTCTGGGACATCCTGCGCAACCTGCTCAGCGGCCTGCAGTGGACCCTGTTGCTGTCCCTGGTGGCCTTTGTCGGTGGCGGCCTGATCGGCCTGCTGGTCATGACCCTGAGGATCTCCGACAAGACCTTTGCCCGCGCCTTCGCCCGCACCTATATAGAACTGTTCCAGGGCACACCGCTGTTGATGCAGTTGTTCCTGGTGTTCTTCGGTATTGCCTTGCTGGGTGTGGATATCTCGCCCTGGCTGGCGGCCGCTATCGCCCTGACCCTGTTCACCAGCGCCTACCTGGCGGAGATCTGGCGCGGTTGCGTCGAGTCGATCCCCCACGGGCAGTGGGAAGCCTCGTCGAGCCTGGCGCTCAATCCCTATGAACAGCTGCGCTACGTGATCCTGCCGCAAGCGCTGCGTATCGCCGTGGCGCCCACCGTGGGTTTTTCGGTGCAAGTGGTCAAAGGCACCGCGGTGACCTCGATCATCGGTTTCACCGAGCTGACCAAGACCGGCGGCATGTTGGCCAATGCCACCTTCGAGCCCTTCATGGTCTACGGCCTGGTGGCCCTCGGCTACTTCCTGCTCTGCTACCCCCTGTCCCTCAGCGCGCGCTACCTGGAAAGGAAACTGCATGCCTCTGCTTAGAATCTCCGCCCTGCATAAATATTACGGCGAGCACCATGTGCTCAAAGGCATCGACCTGAGCATCGAGGAGGGCCAGGTAGTGGCAATCATCGGTCGCAGCGGCTCGGGCAAGAGCACCCTGCTGCGTACCCTCAACGGCCTGGAGTCGATCAACGACGGCGTGATCGAGGTCGACGGGGAGTACCTGGACGCCGCCCGCGCCGATCTGCGCAGCCTGCGACAGAAGGTCGGCATGGTGTTCCAGCAGTTCAACCTGTTCCCTCACCTGACCGTGGGCGAGAACGTGATGCTGGCCCCGCAAGTGGTGCAGAAGGTGCCCAAGGCCCGGGCTGCCGAACTGGCGCGGCAGATGCTGGCCCGGGTTGGCCTGGCGGAGAAGTTCGATGCGTTTCCGGATCGACTGTCCGGCGGCCAGCAGCAGCGGGTCGCCATTGCCCGAGCCCTGGCGATGTCGCCCAAGGTGCTGTTGTGCGATGAGATCACCTCGGCCCTGGACCCGGAACTGGTCAATGAAGTGCTCAGCGTGGTGCGCCAGCTGGCCCGGGACGGCATGACCCTGATCATGGTCACCCATGAGATGCGCTTTGCCCGGGAAGTGGGCGACAAGCTGGTGTTCATGCACCAGGGCAAGGTGCATGAAGTGGGAGATCCCAAGCAGCTGTTCGCTCATCCGCAGACCGCCGAGCTGGCGAACTTCATTGGCAGCACCGAGCAGGCTTGAGGCTCCAGTGTCGTAGGAGCCGGCTGGCCGGCGCACAGCGACAGCACAGCCTGCCGAGGGTTTTATGCGTTGAATCAACGCATTGGACACTGCGCGTTGGCGCGAGCCGTTGATCGTGGCAGGATGGCGAGGTTATCGACCGAGACCCCCAACCATGCCCCAATCCCAAGCCAAGAATCTGTCCCTGATCGCCGCGATCGATCTGGGCTCCAACAGCTTTCACATGGTCGTGGCCAAGGCCCGGAACGGTGAAATCCGCATTCTCGAGCGGCTCGGTGAAAAGGTTCAACTGGCCGCCGGAATCAACGAAGAACGCCAGCTCAACGAAGAATCCATGCAGCGCGGGCTCGACTGCCTCAAGCGCTTCGCCCAACTGATCAACGGCATGCCGCCGGGCACCGTACGCATCGTCGGCACCAACGCCCTGCGTGAAGCCCGCAACCGTGGCGAGTTCATTCGCCGCGCCGAGGAGATCCTCGGCCACCCGGTGGAGGTCATCTCCGGCCGTGAAGAGGCCCGACTGATCTACCTCGGGGTGTCCCACACCCTCGCCGATACCCCGGGCAAGCGCCTGGTGGCCGACATCGGTGGCGGCAGTACCGAGTTCATCATCGGTCAGCGCTTCGAGCCCCTGCTGCGGGAAAGCCTGCAGATGGGCTGTGTCAGCTTCACCCAGCGCTATTTCCGCGATGGCAAGATCACCCCGGCCCGCTACGCCCAGGCCTACACCGCCGCGCGGCTGGAGATCATGAGCATCGAACATGCCCTGCATCGCCTGACCTGGGACGAAGCCATCGGCTCTTCCGGAACCATCCGCGCCATTGGCCTGGCCCTCAAGGCCGGCGGCCAGGGCAGTGGCGAGGTCAACGCCGAAGGCCTGGCCTGGCTCAAGCGCAAGCTGTTCAAGCTGGGGGATGCCGAAAAGATCGACTTCGAAGGCATCAAGCCCGATCGGCGGGCGATCTTCCCGGCGGGCCTGGCGATTCTCGAAGCCATCTTCGACGCCCTGGAACTGCAGCGCATGGACCACTGCGAAGGCGCCCTGCGTGAAGGCGTGCTCTACGACCTGCTGGGCCGCCATCATCACGAAGACGTCCGTGAACGTACCCTCAGCTCGCTGATGGAGCGCTACCACGTGGACCTGGAGCAAGCCTCGCGAGTCGAAGGCAAGGCCCTGCGCGCCTTCGACCAGGTGGCGGCGGACTGGGACCTGGAGGACGGTGTCTGGCGCGAGCTGCTGGGCTGGGCCGCCAAGGTCCACGAAGTGGGGCTGGATATCGCTCACTACCACTACCACAAGCATGGCGCCTACCTGATCGAGCACTCGGACCTGGCCGGCTTCTCCCGAGAAGACCAGCAGATGCTGGCGCTGCTGGTGCGCGGCCACCGCCGCAACATTCCCAAGGAGAAATTCGCCGAGTTCGGCGATGACGGTATCAAGCTGATCCGCCTGTGCGTGCTGCTGCGCTTCGCCATCCTGTTCCATCACATCCGTGGCACCCAGCAGATGCCTCAGGTGAGCCTGAGCGCCGAAGGCGACCATCTGGATGTGGAGTTCCCGGAAAACTGGCTGGATGAAAACCAGCTGACCCAGGCCGACTTCGCCCTGGAAGCCGAATGGCTGACCCGGGTCGGCATCGTGCTCAACGTTCGCTGACCTGCCACGGACCTGTAGGAGCCGGCTTGCCGGCGAAGAGGCCGCGAAACCTTGCATCGCTCTCGGGGACGCCTTCGCTGGCAAGCCAGCTCCTACAGCTCTTGCAAACCGCACAAAAAAGGCCAGCCCGATGATCGGGCTGGCCTTTTTATTAGCTACGACGCTTGAGGCGCTTAGCGCACCGGCAACACCGGGCTGCCAAGACGCTCCAGCAAGGTCGCCTGGGCACTGCGCGGGTTCTGGTTGCCGGTCGGCGTGTTGCGGATGTAACGGCCGTCGGACTGCAGGCTCCAGCTGTGGGTGTTGTCGGTGAGATAACTCTCCAGCTCTTTCTTGACCCGCAGGATCAGCTTCTTGCCTTCCACCGGGAAGCAAGTCTCGACCCGCTTGTCGAGGTTGCGCTCCATCCAGTCGGCACTGGAAAGGAACATCTGCTCCTCGCCGCCGTTGAGGAAGTAGAACACCCGAGTGTGCTCCAGGAAGCGGCCGATGATGGAGCGCACATGGATGTTGTGCGACACCCCGGCAATCCCCGGACGCAGGCAGCACATGCCGCGCACCACCAGATCGATGCGCACGCCGGACTGACTGGCCTTGTACAGCGCGCGGATGATTTTCGGATCAGTCAGCGAGTTGAACTTGGCGATGATGTGCGCCGGCTTGCCGTCCAGGGCGAACTGGGTCTCCCGGGCGATCATGTCGAGCATGCCCTTTTTCAGGGTGAACGGCGCATGCAGCAGTTTCTTCATACGCAGGGTCTTGCCCATGCCGATCAGCTGACTGAACAGCTTACCGACGTCTTCGCACAAGGCGTCGTCGGAGGTCAGCAGGCTGTAGTCGGTGTACAGGCGGGCGTTGGCCGCGTGGTAGTTACCGGTGCCCAAATGCGCATAGCGCACGATCTCACCGGCCTCGCGACGCAGGATCAGCATCATCTTGGCGTGGGTCTTGAAGCCCACCACGCCGTAGATCACCACCGCGCCGGCCGCTTGCAGGCGGCTGGCCATCTGCAGGTTGGACTCTTCGTCAAACCGCGCGCGAAGTTCGATCACCGCGGTGACTTCCTTGCCGTTGCGCGCCGCGTCCACCAGGGCGTCGACGATCTCCGAGTTGGCGCCACTGCGGTACAGGGTCTGGCGCACTGCCAGCACATGCGGGTCCTTGGCGGCCTGGCGCAGCAGGTCGACCACCGGGGTGAAGGACTCAAACGGGTGCAGCAGCAGAATGTCCTGCTTGCTGATGACGCTGAAGATGTTCTCGCTGTTCTGCAGCAACTTGGGGATCTGCGGGGTGAACGGGGTGTATTGCAGCTCCGGATGACTGTCCAGGCCGGTGATGCTGAACAGTCGCGTCAGGTTCACCGGACCGTTGACCTGATAGAGCTCGGTCTCGTGCAGGTTGAACTGCTTGAGCAGGTAGTCCGACAGATGTTTCGGACAGGTGTCGGCCACTTCCAGACGCACCGCGTCACCGTAGCGACGGGAGAACAACTCGCCGCGCAGAGCGCGGGCCAGGTCTTCGACGTCCTCGGTGTCCACCGCCAGGTCGGCGTTACGGGTCAGGCGGAATTGATAGCAGCCTTTGACCTTCATGCCCTGGAACAGGTCATCGGCGTGGGCGTGGATCATCGACGAAAGGAACACATAGTTGTCGCCAGGGCCGCCGACTTCTTCCGGAACCTTGATGATGCGCGGCAACAGACGCGGCGCCGGGATGATCGCAAGGCCCGAATCGCGACCGAAGGCATCGATGCCTTCCAGCTCGACGATGAAGTTCAGACTCTTGTTCACCAGCAGCGGGAACGGGTGCGTCGGGTCGAGGCCGATGGGGGTGATGATTGGCGCGATCTCGTCGCGGAAGAAGCGCCGGACCCAGGTCTTGAGCTTGGTGGTCCAGTGACGGCGACGGATGAAGCGAATCTGATGCTTCTCCAGTTCCGGCAGCAGAATGTCGTTGAGGATCGCGTACTGGCGATCGACATGACCATGCACCAGCTCGCTGATGCGGGCCAGGGCCTGGTGCGGTTGCAGGCCGTCGGCACCGGCCTGTTCCCGGGCAAAGGTGATCTGCTTCTTCAGGCCCGCGACACGGATCTCGAAGAACTCGTCCAGGTTGCTGGAGAAGATCAGCAGGAACTTCAGGCGTTCCAGCAGCGGGTAGGATTCGTCCAGCGCCTGTTCCAGCACGCGGATATTGAACTGCAGTTGCGAGAGTTCGCGGTGAATGTACAGGCTGCTGTCATCCAGGTTGGGGATGACAATGGCCGGCGTCGGTTGCGCCTCGGCCACTACGGGCACGGGCTCGAGCTCCGGCGAGGTTTCAACCACTGGCTCGACCACCGGCTGAGCGTCTTTTACGGCAACTTCTGAGAGTCCTTCAGTATTCATCGCGTGTTCCTGGGAGGGCTATTTTTGCTCTCGTAACAATTGAGCAGCACGAACGGCAAAGTAAGTCAGGATGCCATCAGCACCTGCACGTTTAAAAGCGGTCAGGGATTCAAGAATAACCCCTTCACCCAACCAGCCATTCTGGATCGCCGCCATGTGCATGGCGTATTCGCCGCTGACCTGATAGACAAAGGTCGGCACCTTGAATTCATCCTTGACCCGAAAAAGGATATCCAGGTACGGCATGCCCGGCTTGACCATGACCATGTCCGCCCCTTCCGCCAGGTCCGCCGCCACTTCATGCAGGGCTTCGTCACCATTGGCCGGGTCCATCTGGTACGAGGCCTTGTCGGCCTTGCCCAGGTTCAGCGCCGAACCCACCGCATCGCGGAAGGGGCCGTAATAGGCGCTGGCGTACTTGGCCGAGTAGGCCATGATCCGCACGTTGACGTGCCCCGCCAGCTCCAGGGCTTCGCGGATCGCCTGGACCCGCCCGTCCATCATGTCCGACGGCGCCACCACCTGGGCGCCGGCCTCGGCGTGGGACAGGGCCTGACGCACCAGGGCATCGACGGTGATGTCGTTCTGTACATAACCTTGTTCGTCGAGGATGCCGTCCTGGCCATGGGTGGTGAACGGGTCCAGGGCCACATCGGTGATGACGCCCAGCGCCGGGAAGCGCTCGCGCAAGGCGCGGGTGGCACGCTGGGCAATCCCTTCAGGGTTCCAGGCCTCGGCCGCATCCAGGGACTTGAGCCCGGCCGGCGTCACCGGGAACAGCGCCAGGGCCGGAATCCCCAGCTCGACCCAATGCGCCGCCTCTTCCAGCAACAGGTCGATGGTCAAGCGCTCCACGCCCGGCATCGAAGCCACCGCCTCACGGCGATTCTCACCGTCGAGCACAAACACCGGCAGGATCAGGTCGTCCACGCTCAGCCGATTTTCGCGCACCAGACGGCGCGAGAAATCATCACGGCGGTTACGCCGCAGACGAGTGGCAGGGAACAGGCGGCTGGCAGGGGTAAAGCTCACGGCGGACTCCAGGGCCCGCGCTGGCGGGCGAGCGTGACAGTTATAAGCGGGCATTATGACGAACAGATGACAGTTGTGCTCAAGCTGTTGACCGACAGCAACACTCATTGTCATTGGCCCAATTGTTCACGTCGAGACACATTTCGATACTTTCCCCAACGTCGTCGAAGGGGTAGGCTGCGCGTTCATTTCGCCAGCATCCAGACAATGCTCCAACAATTTCTTCAGGATTTCGGCTACTTCGCCCTCTTTCTCGGTACGTTTTTCGAAGGCGAAACCATTCTGGTTCTAGCCGGGTTTCTAGCGTTCCGCGGATACATGGATATCAACCTGGTGATGGTGGTTGCCTTCTTCGGCAGCTACGCCGGTGACCAGCTGTGGTACTTCCTGGGGCGCAAGCATGGCCGCAAGTTGCTGGCGCGCAAACCGCGCTGGCAAATGATGGGCGATCGGGCGCTGGAGCATATCCGCAAGCATCCGGATATCTGGGTGCTGAGCTTCCGCTTCGTCTATGGCCTGCGCACCGTGATGCCAGTGGCCATTGGTCTGTCAGGCTATCCGCCGGGCCGCTACCTGCTGCTCAATGGCATCGGCGCGGCCGTCTGGGCCGTGGCCCTGGCCCAGGCCGCCTACCATTTCGGCGCGGTCATGGAAGGCATGCTCGGCAGCATCAAGAAGTACGAACTGTGGGTGCTGGGCGCGTTGCTGGTACTGGGTTTCGGCCTGTGGCTGCGCCGACGCTTCAAGAACGCCCGTCTGGCCAAGCAGATCTATGACGCCGAACAAGCCGCCGAACAGGCCAAGGCCAAGGCTTCGACGACATCAGTGGAGTAACTCGCCGGTCATTGGCATGCTGTCAGCACCCTGAACCAGGAGAAAAACCATGAGCAAAAAAGTTGCAGTGATCCTTTCCGGTTGCGGCGTGTTCGACGGTGCCGAGATCCACGAAAGCGTGATGACCCTGCTGCGCCTCGACCAGCGCGGCGCCCAGGTGCAGTGCTTTGCCCCGAACATCCCGCAGATGCATGTGCTCAACCACCTGACCGGCGAAGCCATGCCCGAGACCCGCAACGTGCTGGTGGAATCGGCGCGCATTGCTCGTGGCCAGGTCAAGGACCTGCGCGAGGCCAATGTCGAAGACTTCGACGCGCTGATCGTGCCCGGCGGTTTCGGGGCAGCCAAGAACCTCTCCAGCTTTGCCACCGAAGGCGCGGCCTGCACAGTCCAGGCGGACGTCCTGGCTCTGGCCGAAGCCTTTGCCGAAGCGGGCAAACCGGTGGGCCTGATGTGCATCGCTCCGGCCCTGGCGGCGAAGATCTATGGTCCTGGCGTGACCTGCACCATCGGCAACGATGCCGATACCGCAGCGGCCCTGGGCAAAATGGGCGCCAGCCACACCGAATGCGCAGTAGGCGACATCGTCGAAGACAAAGCGCGCAAACTGGTGAGCACCCCGGCCTATATGCTGGCGCAATCCATCAGCGAAGCCGCCTCCGGGATCAACAAGCTGGTAGACCGGGTGCTGGAACTGACCCACGAAGGCGAGCAGTGACTCCCTGACACCCCGCTTCAGGAGGAGCCGCTGGTTCCTCCTTCAGGCCTGACGCGCCAGCCGGGTCAGAATCCGGTCCAGAGCATTGGCGAAGGCCTGCTTCTCCCGCTCGCCATAAGGCGCCTGTCCGCCACTGACCTGCCCCTGCTCCCGCAGATCGGTGAACAGATTACGCACCGCCAGGCGCTCCCCCATGTTCTGCGCATCGAACTCCTTGCCACGCGGGTCCAGGGCCGACACACCCTTTTTCACCAAGCGGTCGGCCAAGGGCACATCACTGCAGATCACCAGCTCACCGGGCACGGCATGCTCCACCAGGTAATCGTCGGCAGCATCCGGGCCACTGGGCACCACAATCAGTTTGACGCAGGCGAAAGCCGGCTTGATCTGCGCTTGCCCGGCCACCAGCACCACCTCGAACTGGCGCTTCAAGGCAAAGCGCACCACCTGATCCTTGGCCGCCTTGGGGCAAGCGTCGGCATCGATCCAGACACGCATTGATGTTCTCCTCACAAAATGCAAAACGGGCAAGCCAGCCCCCGCAGGAGCGGGCTCGCCCGCGATCAGCGACGCTGTCGACTCAAGACGCGCGCAGTCGCTGCTTCTCACTCATGCGGCTGCGACTGTACAGCACCACGATCGCCAGGATCGCCACAGCCTGAGCCCCCAGCGAGTAGGCATCGGCATGAATGCCCAGCCAGTCGAAATCGAAGAAGGCTACTGGCCGGGTGCCGAAGATGCCCGCTTCCTGCAAGGCCTTGACCCCGTGCCCGGCAAATACCACCGACAAGGCACACAGCAGCGCCGCGTTGATGCCGAAGAACAGCGCCAGAGGCAGCTTGGCCGAGCCCCGCAGGATCACCCACGCCAGGCCCACCAGCAACACCAGAGCGGTGGCACCACCAGCCATGACCGCGTTATGCCCGGCTGGGCCTGCCTGCAGCCACAGGGTCTCGTAGAACAGGATCACCTCGAACAGCTCGCGGTACACCGAGAAGAACGCCAGCACGGCAAAACCGAAACGCCCGCCGCCGCCCACCAGGCTGCTCTTGATGTAATCCTGCCAGGCCGCCGCATGCCGACGATCGTGCATCCATACCCCGAGCCACAGCACCATGACACTGGCGAACAACGCCGTGGCACCCTCCAGCAGCTCCCGCTGGGAACCGCTGACGTCGATCACATAAGCCGCCAGGGCCCAGGTGGCCAGGCCGGCCAACAGCGCCAGGCCCCAGCCGACGTTGACACTGCGCACCGCCGATTGCTGGCCGGTATTACGCAGGAACGCAAGGATCGCCGCCAGCACCAGAATGGCTTCCAGGCCTTCGCGCAGGAGGATCAGCAAACCGGAGATAAAACTCAGGGACCAGCTCAGGCTGTCGCCACCCAACAACTCGGCGGACGCCTTGAGCTTGGCCTTGGCGGCGTCCAGGCGCTGTTCGGCCTGGGCCACCGGCAATCCGTCCTGCAACGACTGCCGGTAGGCCATCAGGGCCTTCTCCGTGTCCTTGCGCACCGTGGCATCGACGTTGTCCAGGGAGCTTTCCACCAGTTCGAAACCTTCCAGGTAAGCCGCTACCGAAAGATCGTAGGCTTGCTCATGCTCGCCGTTGCGATAGGCCGCGAGACTCTTGTCCAGGGTCGAAGCGGTGTAGTCCAGCAACTGCGCCGGGCCACGCTTGACCTGAGGCGGCTGGGCCCGCTGGGCACGGAAAGTGGCCGCTGCCTGCGGCCCCTGAGCAGCCAGCACTTCAGCAGGCGTCTGCCGGGCCAGGTCGGCCAGATTGAAGCTCTGCTCGCCCTTGGCCGCCGCAGGATCGGCGCTGAACCCGGCGATGTAGGTGGCCAGGTCCCAGCGCTGCCGGTCATCCAACTGATCGGCGAAGGCCGGCATGTCGGTGCCTTCGACCCCCAGCCCCAGGGTGTTGTAGACCGCGTACAGGCTCAGGCGATCAAGGCGCTCGGCATCCCGCAGATTGGCCGGCGGCGGGGTCATGCCCACACCTGCCGGACCATCGCCTGCGCCTTTCTCCCCATGGCAGACCGAGCAATGCTGGGCATACAGCGGCGCACCGCGAGCAGGGTCCGGGGTGATGACCGGCGCCTGGCTGACCTCATAGGCCACCGCCAGCTTGGCCCCCATCTGCCGCGCCAGGCGTGCCACTTGGCTGCCCTCGACGCGATCGTCCACCGCCTTGCGCAAGCTGACGATGCCCTGCTCCAGCTCGGCTTTCTCCGGCTTGGCCGGCAGGTCGGCGATCAGCCCCTGCAGGACCCCGAGAAACTCCACCTGCTCGCGGTATTCGGACTCGTCGATGACCTTGCCGGCTTCAACCGTGGGCGGGTAATCGGCGCCAATGTAATCCAGCAGATGCAGGGCCTTGGGCGCGCCATCGACGGTATCGGCCAGCAGGTTGAAGCTGCAGAGCGCGAGCAGCGGCAGCACCAGCAATGCCAGTAAACGGGAAGGGCCAGTCATGAACGAATCTCAAATGGAAATACGAAGTAACATATTGTTCACTCCCAATGAGTTTCACTCAAGGCTTATCCGCCTATTGCAACACTTGCGCCGACCAGCGCCTGTCCGACACCACCCAGGTGACTCGCCTGCGCCTGAAAAAAGGCCAACACCGACTGACCCTGGGCAAGACCGGCGAACTGCGCTTCAAGCTGGACCAGCGCTACCAAGTCATCAGCCTGCGGCGCGTGGGCGATCAGCTGTTCGTCATCGCCCCCGCGCCCCTGGAAAAGAACCCGCTGGCGGCCTGGTTCGACCACCAATGAGCAGCCGCTCACATAGTGGCAAACACCAATCAAATTGAAGTTAAAAAGCCATTACAGCGCCAGAATCCACGTTTATAATGCCGCGCCCTCTTTATAGCGAGACGGCATTTAAGCTCCTCTTTTTATGAGGAATTGGCAGCGTAGCCGCAGTTCCTGCCAATGGGTTCGTCCAGCCCGACCCGC
Source organism: Pseudomonas sp. B21-059 (assembly GCF_026016285.1). Taxonomy (NCBI): domain Bacteria; kingdom Pseudomonadati; phylum Pseudomonadota; class Gammaproteobacteria; order Pseudomonadales; family Pseudomonadaceae; genus Pseudomonas; species Pseudomonas sp. B21-059. The sequence goes on from NZ_CP087201.1 coordinate 6,517,035, forward strand.
ACGCCAGGCTGTCTCATTCAGGGAAGAAGAAGTACCCATGGCATCCCGCGTCCTCACCTCGATTGCGCTCGGCGCAGTCACCCTGCTCGCAGGCTGTTCGGCCTTTCGCAGCTACGACAACGAGCTTCAGGAAACCAACCAGCAACTGCGTGCCGGCAACCTCGATGCCGCCCTGACCCTGCTGGAAAAAAACAACAAGGGTGAAGACAAGGACCTGCTCTATTACTTCGAAAAGGGCGAGTTGCTGCGGGCCAAGGGCGACCTCAATGGCAGCCAGGCCGCCTGGGGCCATGCCGATCAGGTCGTGGGCAACTGGGAAGACTCGGTCAAGCTCGACACCGACAAGTACCTGGCCCAGTTCGGCAGTTTCTTGGTCAACGACAAAGTCCGTCGCTACGAAGGCTATGACTACGAAAAGGTCATGCTGACGACCCAGATGGCCATGAACCTGCTGGCCAGCAACGACTTCGACGGCGCCCGCATGGCGATCAAGAAGACCCACGAACGCGAAGCGGTGATCGCCGAACTGCGGGACAAGGAATACCTCAAGCGCGAGGACGAAGCCGAGAAGCAAGGGGTTAAAACCGAGTACAAGGACCTCAAGGGCTATCCCGTGGAAGCCCTCGATGCTCCCGATGTGGTCAACCTGAAGAACAGCTACCAGAGTGCGTTCAGCCACTACCTGGCCGGCTTCGTCTATGAAGCCCTGGGCGAGAAGGACCTGGCGGCTCCCGGCTACCGCAAGGCTGCGGAACTGCGTCCCAACACGCCCTTGCTGGAACAGGCCCTGCTGAACCTGGACGCCCCCGTGGAACCGGTGAAAGTCGAAGCCCCGGGCAAATCCTCGGCCAAGTCCAAACGCAAGACGGCAGCCAAGGCTCCGGTCAAGGCTCCGGTGGTAGCGACCCTGGCGGCCGATGAGAGCGACGTGCTGATCGTGGTGCAAAGCGGCCTGGCCCCAGCACGGGACTCGGTGCGCATTCCCCTGCCGCTGCCGATCAACGGCAACCTGGTCATCACCCCACTGTCGTTCCCGGTGATCAAGGCCGATACCTCGACCCAGACCTTCACCCAGATCGGCATCGATGGTCAGCAGCAGAACCTGACCCTGCTCAACAGCACCACCGCCATGTCCCGCCGCGCCCTGCGTGACGACATGCCAGGGATCATCCTGCGCACCACCGTGCGTGCAGTGACCCGTGGCGTGGCGCAAAAGAACCTCAACGAGGTCAATCCCCTGGCCGGCTTGGCCGTGGGCCTGGCTTCGGCGGTGACCGAAGGGGCCGATACCCGCACCTGGCGCACCCTGCCGGACAACACCCAGGTCGCCCGCCTGCGTCTCAAGCAGGGCGAGCACAGCCTCAGCCTGCCTAACGCCCAGGGCGGCACTCAAGTGCAGGTCAAGGTTGATCAGCGCTATCAGGTGATCGCCCTGCGCGTGGTGGGCAACCAGGTGTTCAGCAGCGGCCTGGCCGCTCATGTCATCCCGAACAACGCCGGCCAGAACATGGCCAGCAACCAACGTCCTTAAGCGGAGCCCTCCATGCGCCTGAAACTCCTCGCTGTTGCCGCACTGGCCCTTCTGGCCGGTTGCGCCACTCCGCCACCTCCTGCTCCCGGCAGCGCCGCGAGCAAGGTGGTGGTGATGAACAAGTTCAACAACATCGCCATCGGCGCGATGCGGGTCGCCCGTGAAAACGGCTTCCTGACGGTCAAGGTGGCACTGAACAACACCAGCCACACCAACATGACCATGTACTACCGCTTTGTCTGGCTGGGTGACGACGGTTTCCCGGTTGCCGATGAAGAAAGCTGGAAAGTCTTCAACCTGTACGCGGCCCAGGCCACCTTCTTGCCGGCCATCGCGCCGGTGCCCAAGGCCACTGACTTCCGCCTGGAAGTCAAAACCCAATAAGCCGTTCCTGAACCCGATCAAGAGAGCACTTCCATGTTTGCACGCTTTTCCTTCCTCGCCGTGGTCGCCCTGCTGGCCAGCGGCTGCGCCAATAACTCCCCGGTCCTGGGCGGCAAGAACATCAGCTACGGCGACAGCAAGGCCGTGGAACTGGTGACCAACGAGTTCGGTTCCACCGACCTGCAGATGATCGCCGAATCCATGACCCGCTCCCTGGCCCAGTCCGGCATCCTCCAGGGTCGCCCGGTGGTGCAGGTCTACGATGTGAAGAACAAGACCAGCGAGTACATCGACACCCGCGAGATCACCACCTCGATCAAGACCCAGCTGATGAAGTCCGGCACCGCCCGCTTCGCCAGCGACAACACCGCCATGCAGAGCCAGGTCGACCAGCTCAAGCTGCAGAACCAGAGCGGCCTGTACAAGAAATCCACCGTGGCCAAGACTGGCAACATGGTCGCCGCCAAATACCGTCTTGAAGGCTCCATCAGCTCCATCGTCAAGCGCAGCAGCGACTACAAGGACGTCTTCTACAAATTCAGCCTGCAACTGATCGACGTCGAGAGCGGTCTGGCCGAGTGGATGGACGAGAAAGAGATCCGCAAGACCACGGAGCGCTAAACAATGCGTGCATGGATTGGCATCCTGGCCCTGGCCTGTGCGTTCAGCGCCCAGGCGGCCCCGAAAGTTGCAGTCATGGACCTGGCCTACCAGGAACGAGTGCAGGAATACATTCACGTGGTTTCGGCCCAGCAGAACTACCGCGAGGGCTACTACAGCTCCAGCGGTTCGGCCAGCTACAACGAACTGGAAGCCAGCACCAGCTACATCGAAGAAGGCGAACTGCGCAAGTTCACCGGTGATATCAAGGGCGGCATTCTCAAGTCCGGGATGTTCCAGCTGGTGCAGGGTTCGCCCCACACCGACGCGTCCAAGACCAACGTCTACGACATCATCAAGCGCATCAAGGCGGGCAACTTCAAGGGTGCCGACTACGTGCTGTTCGGCACGGTGTCGGACATCGACTTCACCCAGGACATCAACGAGCTGGCCAATACCAACAGCTACTCGGCGGTACTGGGCCTGACCCTGGTGGCGGACTTCAGCCTGATCAACACCCGCACCTTCGAGATCACCTCGGCGTTCACCGCCATGGGCGAAGGCCAGGACACCAAGCTGGTGAACAGCCGCGACATCCGTGTCTCGCTGAACCGGCCACGGGTGGTACGCGAAGTCTCCAAGGCCCTGGGCGAAGACGTTACCCGGCAGATGGCCGAGCAGTTGGGTCGCGGTGGCTACGAGCAACCGGGGCAAGCGCCGATGCGCAACAACCTGCCGCCGGACACAGCGCCGGTAATCCTGCGCTGAGCCGTACGCAAACGAAAAAGGCGACCCGTGGGGTCGCCTTTTTTTGTCTCTGGATAACTTAGGCCGCGGCTTTGCGAATGGTCGCCAGGAAGCCCGCCGCGCCGAGGAACAAACCGGCGAAGGTACGGTTCATCCGCCGCTGCTGGACCGGGGTACGCAACAAGCGCAGGACCCTGGACGCCAGCCCGGTGTAGCCGGCCATGACGATCAGGTCGACCACGATCATGGTGGCGCCGAGAATCAGGTACTGCTGGACCAGCGGCGCATGGGGGTCGATGAACTGCGGCAGTACTGCCAGCATGAACACCAAGGCCTTGGGGTTGCTGATGTTCACCAGGAAGCCGCGAAACACCAGGGCCAGAGGCTTGCCAAGGGGACGGATGGCCGCGTCATCGCTGAGATCGCTGGGCAGCGCGCGCCATTGCTTGACCGCCAGGTACACCAGGTAGGCCACACCGAACCACTTGATTGCATAGAAGGCGGTGGCAGATGCGGCAAGGATGGCGCCAACACCGGCGGCGACAATGGCAATCTGCAAGGCCAGGCCCAGTTGCAGGCCCAGGGCGTTCCAGTAACCGCGCCAGAAACCGTATTGCAAGCCACAGGACATCGACGCAATGGCGCCGGCTCCCGGAGAAAGACTGATTACCCAACTGGCGGCAAAGAACGCCAGCCATGTTTCAAGCACCATCGCACACCTCGGATCGGATTGGTCGTGACTGCCTAAGCTAATCCTCCGACCCGCGGCTGACTATATTTTTTTCGCCCAAAGGTGATGCACGGCCCTGTAGCCGCTGCCGCAGGCTGCGATAGGTCAACAGGACCAGGGGCAATAGCTGCGCAGCCTGCGGCAGCGGCTACAGAGGAAGGGATTACTTTTCGCCAGTTCCTACCGGCAGCACATCGCTGCCGCGCCAGCGACGCACCGAGCGCTGGAAGAACAGGCTGTTGGGCACCTGGACCATGGCGCTGCCGGTGCCGGCTTCTTCGGACTCGATCAGAGTGGTGTACAGCAGGTTGATCGCCACGACCCGGCCCTTGACGCCAGGCTTGTCGACGGTGTCCACCAACTCCACCACGTCACCCAGGCGGAAGGGGCCAACGGTGAAGATCAGGATCGCGCACAGCAGGTTGGAGAGCACACTCCACATGGCGAAGAAGGCCACCGCCGCCACGGCGACAAAGCCGGACAGGGCGGTCCACAACACCGTGGCGGAAACCCCCAGGCGCTCCAGGACGAAGATCACCGCGCTGCCCATGATCAGCCAGCGCAGACCGCCCCGCAGGGGCATCAGCAACTGCGGCGGGAACGGGTAACGCTCGCCCAGACGGGTCAGGCAACGGGCGACAAAACGCTGGGCCAGATAGCCCGCCAGGAGAATCAGCAGGATCTGCACGCCCACCCACAACGGAGCGACCCACTGCGCCGGCAATGGCAGTTGCAACGCTTCCATCAGGACAGTGCCTCGAGTTCTGCCTGCATGCTTTCCAGCAACTCCAGGGCTTCCATCCAGGCCTCTTCCAGTTCGGACTCGCGGGTCTTGAGCTTGGCTTGCTCAGCCAACAGGTCCCGCAGCTCGTCCTTGCGCGCCGCTTCGTAAAGACCGCTGTCGCCCAGGCTGGTCTCGATCTTGGCCAGGCGCTCATGGACCTTGCCCAGTTCGGCTTCCAACTTGTCGGCCTCGCGCTTGTGCGGTGCCAACTGCTGACGCAAAGCAGCCGCGGCCTGGCGCTGGGCTTTCTTGTCGGTCTTGTCCGGGTTGACCGGCGTGTTGCTGACCGGGGCATTGCGCTGGCGGTAGTCCACCAGCCAACGGGTGTAGTCATCCAGGTCGCCGTCGAACTCCTCGACCTTGCCGTCGGCCACCAGGAAGAAGTTGTCCGTGGTGCTCTTGAGCAGATGGCGATCGTGGGAGACCACCAATACCGCGCCGCTGAACTCTTGCAGGGCCATGGTCAGGGCCAGGCGCATCTCCAGGTCCAGGTGGTTGGTGGGTTCGTCGAGCAGCAACAGGTTCGGCCGCTCCCAGGCGATCAGGGCCAGGGCCAAGCGAGCCTTTTCACCGCCGGAGAAATTCAGCACCGGCTCGTCGATCCGCGCGCCGCGGAAGTCGAAGCCACCGAGGAAGTCGCGCAGGGTCTGCTCGCGCTCGGTGGGCGCCAGCCGCTGCAGGTGCAGCAAGGGGCTGGCCTTGGAATCCAGGGAGTCCAATTGATGCTGGGCAAAGTAGCCCACCACTGTGTTCTCGCCCCGGGTCAGGCGGCCGGACAACGGCTGCAGCTCACCGGAGAGGTTCTTGATCAGGGTCGACTTGCCGGCGCCGTTAGGGCCCAGCAGACCGATCCGTGCGCCCGGCGTCAGTTGCAGCTTGACCTTCTCCAGGATCGTGCGCTCGCCATACCCTAGGCGCGCATCGGAGAGATCGATCAGCGGGCTGGAAATCTTCGTCGACTCGCGGAAGGTGAAGTCGAAGGGCGAGTCCACATGGGCCGCCGACAGCTCCTCCATGCGCTCCAGGGCCTTGATCCGGCTCTGGGCCTGGCGAGCCTTGGTGGCCTGGGCCTTGAAGCGGGCAATGTAGCTTTCCATGTGCGCCCGTTGCGCCTGCTGCTTCTCGTAGGCCTGCTGTTGCTGGGCCAGCCGCTCGGCACGGGCCCGCTCGAAGGCGCTGTAGCCACCGCGATAGAGGGTGATCTTGCGCTGGTCGACGTGAGCCACGTGATCCACCACGGCATCGAGGAAATCCCGATCGTGGGAGATCAACAGCAAGGTGCCGGGATAACCCTTGAGCCAGTCTTCGAGCCAGATGATGGCATCGAGGTCCAAGTGGTTGGTGGGTTCGTCGAGCAGCAAGAGGTCCGACGGGCACATCAGCGCCTGGGCCAGGTTCAGGCGCATCCGCCAGCCCCCGGAGAAGTCGCCGACCTGGCGGTCCATCTGTTCGTTGGTGAAGCCCAGTCCGGCCAGCAGCTTGCGCGCCCTCGCGTCAGCGGTGTAGCCGTCGGCGCTGTCCAGCTCGGCGTGCAGGCGCGCTTGCGCGCCACCGTCATGGGCCGCTTCGGCGGCGGCCAGTTCACGCTGCACCTGGCGCAGACGCAGGTCGCCGTCGAGCACATAGTCCACGGCCAGGCGCTCGAGGGTGTCGACCTCCTGACGCATGTGGGCAATGCGCCAATCGGCGGGCAGGAAGCAGTCACCCGAATCCGGATGCAGCTCGCCACGCAGCAAGGCGAACAGGCTGGATTTGCCGGCGCCGTTGGCACCGATCAGGCCGGCTTTCTGGCCGGCGTGCAGGGTCAGCTCGGCGTCTTCTAGCAGACGTTGCGGGCCACGCTGTAAAGTCAGGTTCTGAAGTCGAATCATAATGGCGGCGGAGTCTACCAGCTTCGCTCGCAACTGGCGCGAGTAGCACTATGTCCTCTGACCTGTGGAATTTTTCCCTGACCATTTATGCCCTTCCCGGCGTGCAGGAAGCCTGCCTGCAACTACAGGACGAAGGTGCCAATGTCTGCCTGCTGCTCTGTGGAGCCTGGCTTGGCCAGCGAGGCGTCCGCTGCGATAGCCAGCGCCTGGAGCAGTTGAAAGAGCTCGCGGCGCCTTGGCACCGGGACGTGGTTCAACCTTTGCGCGACTTGCGCATTGGCTGGCGCGATGCGGCCCGCGAAGACCTTGAGTTGAGTGCCTTGCGCGAACAGGTCAAGACCCTGGAACTGGAAGCCGAACGGCAATTGCTGTTGCGTTTGCAGGAGCGGGTACGGGAATGGCCGGAGGTTCAAGCGAAGAGCCTGGAAGACTGGCTTGAAGGATTGGCGGCCGGAGCCGCCGAACGCAACCGCGACGCGCTGCAGGTGCTGCGCGTCGCGGCGACCGGCGCTTAAGAAGCGCTGGAAGGAGTACCGGCAGTTACCGGAGCGGGAGCGGCAGGAGCTGTGCTCGCAGCCGCTGCTGGCGAGGCTGCTGGCGCGGGTGCAGCTGGCTTGGCCGCAGCCGGTGCTGGAGCCGCTGGCTTGGCTGCCGGGGTGGCGGGTTTGGCCACAGCAGGTTTGGCTGCTGCAGGCTTGGCCGCCGGCTTTTTCGCAGCCGGTTTGGCCGCAGGCTTGGCGGCCGGCTTGGCTGCTGGTTTAGCAGCCGACGATGCTGCTGGCTTGGCAGCTACTGCAGGTTTGCTGGCGGGTTTGGCAGCAGGTTTGGCCGGCGCTTTTGCGGCGGCAGGTTTGGCTGCGGGTTTGGCTGCGACAGGTTTAGCGGCAGCTGTTTTAGCCGCTGCGGGTTTGGCCGCAGGCTTGGCCGCAGGCTTGGCTGCTGGTTTAGCGGCAGGTTTGGCTGCTACAGATTTGGCGGCAGGTTTGGCCACTGGCTTGGCGGCGGCAGGCTTGGCTGCGGCGGCTTTGGCTGCTGGCTTGGCGGCAGCGGTCTTGGCGGCAACAGGTTTGGCAGGCGCAGGCTTGGCGGCAGGTTTAGCCGCTGCGGATTTGCTCGCCGCGGGTTTAGCTGCGCTGGCAGCCGCTTTTTTCGCTACTGGTTTGGCGGCAGATTTGGCAGGTGCTTTAGCTGCAGGCTTGGCCGCTGGTTTCTTCGCCGCGACAGCTACCGGCTTGGCATCACGAGTGCTCAATGCCTTGGCCACTGCTTCCTTCACACGACCAACGCCTTGAGCCAGTTTCAGGCTTTCCTGGGCATCGCGCTTGAGTTGCAGAATGTAGCTGCGGGTTTGTGCCTGGCGCTCTTTCAATGCGTCCAGCAAGTCTTCGAGTTCTTTCACCGCGGTCTTGGCCTTGGCTTGTGCCTTGGCCTTGCCGGCCGCCGCAGCGTCCTGCAATTTGGTGCGCGATTTGTGCAGTTTTTCCTGCGCTTTACCCCGTTGTTTTTCCAGCTTGGCGAGCAGTTTTTCAGCATCAGCCAAGGCTTGGGAACAAGCGTTTTCCAAATGTTCGAGCAGGCTGCCCGACAGCTGTTGGAGCAAATGCAACGGAGTATTTACAGGCTTCTTATTGGCCGACATGGTTTACCTCCTGGCTGACGTGAGTTGCGGCTCATACTAGACCTCTGCTGCTACCGCCGCTAGGGCATGTTGACAGTATCGAAAGCCCGGCGTTGCAGCGGATTGAAAATGTTCTTCGCCGTCATCGAAGTTGCTCACCAACCCGTGCTTTGTCGCTGGCATAATCCACCGCTACTCAGGCCGGAGAGTGCCCATGTCGCGTTACCTGTTTTTATCCCTGAGCCTGTTCTTGCCACTGGCTCAGGCTGCTGCCGAAGCGCCGCCCAATGACGCTCACGACCTTGCCTACAGCCTGGGCGCAAGCCTCGGTGAACGACTGCGTGACGAAGTGCCCGATCTGCAGATCCAGGCATTGGTCGAGGGTTTGAAAGCCGCTTATCAAGGCAAGCCACTGGCCCTAAAAACCGAACGCATCGAACAGATCCTGGCTCAGCACGATGCACGGATCAGCGAGCAGTCGAGCAAGTCGAAAACTGAAGCGGCCCTGGAAAACGAACGACGTTTTCTCGACCAGGAAAAGGCCAAGCCCGGCGTGCGCCAACTGGCCGATGGCATTCTCCTGACCGAGCTGGCACCTGGCAGTGGCAACAAGGCCAGCCCCAACGGTTCAGTCCAGGTGCGCTACACCGGACGCCTGCCCGATGGCACCGTGTTCGACCAGACCCAGCAACCGCAGTGGTTTCGCCTGGACAGCGTGATCGAAGGCTGGCGCAGCGCCTTGTCGCAGATGCCCACCGGCGCCAAATGGCGACTGGTGATTCCTTCGAATCAGGCCTACGGCACCGAAGGCGCAGGCGACCTGATCGCGCCTTACACCCCCCTGGTATTCGAGATCGAACTGCTGGGCGTTGCTGACTAAGGCACAGGAACGAAAAACGGCACGCCAAGGCGTGCCGTTCCTGTATTGCTCCGCCCTGTTTTCAGGCCTGAGCCACCGCGTCCTGCTTGTGGGCGTTATGCAGCACTTCGATCAGGCAATCTTCCAGTTCGAAGCGTTCGTGCAACAGGCCGCCCAGCTCCTTGAACTTCTGCGCCACACACTGACCCGCATCACACAGGTCGTTGAACGCCAGGAGCTTTTCAGTGATCACATCAATACGCGGATAGAGGGTATCGGCCAGCTCAAGCCCGCGCTTGTCGCCAAAGGCCTTGGCCTCGCTGGTGAGCTGCTCGTAGATTTCAAAATGACCGGCGGAAACGTAGTCCACCAGAATCCCGCAGAATTCCTGCAGCGATTTCTTGCTCTCGCTCAGGGCTTCGGGCTCGGCACCCAACGCATCATAGGCTCGAACCAGTTCGTGACGCTCCTGCAACCAGCGGTCGATCAGCAGATGCACTCCACCCCAGCGTTCCTGAGCATTCTGACAACTTTCGAGCATGGTGATCTCTCTTCCCTTATGGGTCATGCCGCTTGCCCGCCGCCCCCCTTCTGGAGACTCTGGATCCGGTCAGGCGCAACAGCATCGAGCAACATAATTCCAGTGACGCGTGCGGGCCAGATTATGCCCGCTCGACAACAGCATCAAGGTACGCAGGAGATAAAGTTCATACAAGCGTTTAATCCGCGCCCTCCCACCAAACCATGACTCAGGGCAACGCTGCAGCCTTGCGAGTGGCTCGAAACAGGCGCAGCAGACGGTAGCCGCTGAAGATCAGCATGATCACGAAAAACAGCAGGCTCCACTCCGGCAGACTCATGTCGAGCAGGGTCCAGGTGACCTCCGCGCAGTCCGATGTCCCCACGAAGGTCAATTGCAGTGCCTGCCACCAGGACAGGTTGCGCAACATGAACGGCATGTCCGGCAGGCAGGCCAGGAGTTGCTCGGAAGGAATGTTCTGCAGCAACACATGACGCCCGGCAGTGATCACCCCGAACAGGCCCAGTATCAGGTTGAGCGCCCAGTAGACAGCTCGTCCCATGCGCCCCGGCCCCTGCACCACAGCCAGTAGATTGACGCCAGCGAACATCATCAGCAGCAAGCGTTGCACGCCCCACAAGGTGCAGGATTCCAGGCCACCACCGGATTGCAGGTTGAACGCCGCCCACGAGGCAAAAGCCCCCACCAGGAACACCAGGGAGAACAGCAAGCGAGAGCCGGCCAGCGACATGAGATATCCGTAACGGAGAGAAACAGGCAGCCACGGTAGAGAAAGCGCTCGCTCCTTTCAAGAAGCGCTATGCCGCAGCGGATCGACAATCAACCGTGAATGAGCCATCAACCCCAAATAAAAACAGGCCGGTTGCCTGCAACCGGCAACCGGCCCTGAAGACGCTTCAGATCCGTACCGGAACCGGCAACGGTGACGCCAGCAGGCGCTCGTCGAGCATTCCCAGGCCTTCCTGGAACAGCTGGTTGCTGCGCTCGGTATCGCCCAACTGAGCCAGCAAACGAGCCAGCTCGGCACAGGCTTCAGGATTGCGCTGCAGTCGCAGGCTGCTTTCCAGGTAGTCCCGGGCCTTGCCCCACAGACTGTTCTGCAGACACAGACGGCCCAGGGTCAGCAGCAAACTCGGGTCGTCCGCATGCTCCTTCAACCAGTGCTCGGCAGTCTGCAACTGGCGCGATGGATCGCTGCCGCGCACCAATCCGTAAAGCCGTGCCAGGTGGCTTTCATATTTGCGCTTGAGGGCTGTGCGCAGGGCCTCTTCAGCCTCGGCTCCCGCCCCCAGCTGACGCAGTTGTTCGGCGTAGGCCAGCACCAGCTGTGGCTCCTGGCGTTGGGCCGAAGTCAGTTGCTGCCAGGCTCGATTGAGAGACTGCAGGGCTGCCACCTGATCCTCTTCGCGCCGTGCCGCCAAGGTCAGGTTCTCACCCCAGGCGCGACGCTCCAGCTCCTGCAACTCGCTGGCCGGCAGGGCCTTGTCCTTGCGCAACTCGGGCAGCAAACGGATCAGCGCCGACCAGTCACCACGCTGTTGATGCAGGCGCTGCAACTGGCGCAGGACCTGAACGCTATGGGGATGGCGCTCATGCATCGCTTGCAGGGTGCTCAGGGCACCTTCGGTATCACCGCGGTCGGTCTGCAACTGGGCATGACTCAAGGCCACCGCCAGCTCGGCCTGGGGCTGGCGAGTCAGTGCCCGCTCCAACAACTGGTCGCACTCCTCATAGTGGCCTTGCTCGTTGGCGGCGCGGGCCGCACCGAGGTAATACAACAGTGGTTGACGTTCGGCCTCTGCAGCACGGTGCAGATGTTTTTGCGCGCTGGCCCAACGACCTTCGGCAAGGTCCATCTGGCCCTGCTCGATGGCGATTTGTACCCGGCGACTCCGATTACGCCGCGACCAGGGATTGACCACACCACCAGAGACCATCACCAATTCGATCAGCAGCTTGATGCCCCAGATCACCAACCAGATCAGCGCCACCAGGGCCAGGGTTGCCCACAGACTCGATTCGTAGCGGAAGTTGCTGTAGGCGATCAGCACGTACCCGGGATGCTCGGCAATGGCCAACCCCAACAGGCCAATGGCTGCGATGAGCAGTAGAACGATCACATAGACGCGCTTCATGGGCTCGCCTCCTGGACGGTGTTCGCCGCAGGTTTGGCCAGAGGCTTGACTGAATCTTCAGCGTTCAGATTGCGCCGCTCGAGATAGGCCTGGACCGTGCTCAAAGTCTTGGCCAGATCCGGGGTGACAACGGTCACGGGCTGCTTGCTCAGTTCGGACAAGCGCTCAAGCATGATCTTGCTTTGCGGATTGTCCTGATTGAAGTTGCTGGTCAGTACATCACGTGCCTCGGTCAGTGCCTGGGTATAGACCGCCGCCTGACCATTCAAGGCAGCCCACTGTGCCTGCTCCAACGTCAGGCTCAGGGCCAGGCGTACCTGAGTCAGCCCCTGGCCGGCCAGCAACGGACGGATGTTCTTGTCGGCATTGAAATCGATGCGGAAATAGCGGGAGATCTGATCCCACCACTGCGCCCAGCGGCTCGCGCCGTCACCGTCGGCGGTCAGCCCCAGCAGTGACTCGCCGCGGTCCTTGTACTCCGGAGCCACGGCGCTGAGCTCAAGGACCTGATCACGCAGGGCTCCCAGTTGCAGGAACAGGCCGGTGCGATCTGGTTGCTCGGTACTGCGCAGAGCCGCCAGGCTCTTGGCCAATTGCTCGCGTGCAGCGAAAGAGCCCGGGTCGTTCTGCTCCCGCAGGATATCGTCTGCGCCCTGGACCAGTGCCTGAGCACTGCTGATGTCTTGCAGTGCAGACAGACGCAGACTGGCCAGACGCAGCAGATGCTCGGCCTCGGCCAGGCGCCAGTCCTTGCGGCTGGCGCCGAGCACGGTTTCCAAGCGCTGACTCAAGCGCTGCTGATCACCTTGCAACTGGGCCACCAGCCGCCGCCGGTCCTCCAGCTCATCGGCTGCCGGCAGTTGTTCCAGGCGTGCACTCAGGCGCTGTTCACTGAGTTTGAAACTCTGCGCCTGATCCCCCAAGGCCTGCAGCTGGCTCAGTTGCTGCTGGTTGTTGGCTTGCAGGCTGCGCACCTGCCAGATCCCCCAGCCGCCAGCGGCGACACCCGCCGCCCCCAGCAGCAGGGCCAGTATCGCCAACCCGTTGCCACGACGCTCAACGGTTGGGGTCGTGGGCTCGGCAGGTGCTTCAGGCACCGGCCGCACTTCATCTTTAGGCAAGGCTGTTTCGCTCACGTATCCATCCTTTGCGTTTAGAGAACGGGCACGGGTTGCTCCCGTAACGCCGTTAGCAAAGCCGCGGCACTGGCGCCGCGACAATCCACAACTTTTTCCGCCCCGGCGGCACGTGCCATTTCGGCGACCCGGGGGCTTGGAACAAACAACGGCATCTTCGCCAACTGCGACCAGGCTGGGCCGGCCAACTGCTGCAAGTGGCTGAAACCCTGTCCACTGCTGACCACCAGGCCGTTCAAGCGTTCCCCCTGAATCCGCTCAAGCAGCGCATCCTTGGCGTAATGCGGCAGGCACCGGCGGTAGAGTTCCAGATAATCGACACTAGCACCTAGGTCACGCAAGCGCTCAGAGAGCAGCTCGCGACCGCCCTCTCCACGGACGATCAGCACCCGTGGCTCAGGCCGCCGGATAGCCTCGCGCAATTGGGGAAGTTCAAGCAAGGCTTCGCTGTCATCACCTGTTTGAGGGTAGAAAACTTGCAGACCGGCATCCGCAAGGATCTGCCCGGTACCGGCACCGACACTGAACCAGCTTTGAGCGGGAGGCTGAGGCCAATAGGCTCGCAGCAAGCCAAGGCCAAGGTGCGCGGCAGGCTTGCTGACCACGATCAGCGCACAGTAACGATCCAGTTCCAGCAGGATCGCCCGCTGCGAATCGCTGACAGGCAAGGCTTGAATCTCCAGTAGCGGCAGGCTGCTGCTGAAGACACCGACCTCAGCCAGGGTCGCTGCCAACGCAGCGCTATCTTCCCTCGGCCGAGTCAGCAGCAGGCGCCACCCGATCACTCTTCGCCCGCCTCGCCGTAGACCGCGCGCAGGATGTCATCGGCGCCCTGGGCCAGCAGGTCGTCTGCCACCTTCACCCCCAGTTCAGCAGCCGACGCTCGCGGGCCACGCGCTTGCGCGCTCAACAACAGGCCACCGCTAGGCTCGCCGACCAGGCCTCGCAGCCAGATCTGATCGCCTTCGAGCACCGCGTAGCAGGCAATCGGAACCTGGCAGCCACCGTTCAAATGCTTGTTCAGCGCTCGCTCGGCAGTCACCCGGCTGGCTGTGTCGGCATGATGCAGAGGCGCCAGCAACGCGTGAATTTCAGTATCGGCACTACGGCACTCGATGCCGACTGCGCCTTGGCCACCGGCGGGCAGACTCTCATCGACACTGATGGACGAACTGATGCGGTCTTCGAAGCCCAGACGGATCAGGCCGGCGGCGGCCAGGATAATGGCGTCGTACTCACCGGCATCCAACTTGGCCAGCCGAGTATTGACGTTGCCCCGCAGAAAACGAATCTGCAGATCAGGCCGACGGGTCAGCAGTTGAGCCTGGCGGCGCAGGCTGGAGGTACCCACCACGCTGCCTTCCGGCAATTGCTCAAGGCTGGCGTAGGTATTGGAAACAAAGGCGTCACGTGGATCTTCACGCTCGCAGATGCAGAACAACCCCAGGCCTTCGGGAAAGTCCATGGGCACATCTTTCATCGAATGCACAGCGATGTCGGCCTGGTTTTCCAGCAGTGCGGTTTCCAGCTCTTTGACGAACAGGCCCTTGCCGCCGATTTTCGACAGGGGCGAGTCCAGCAGTTTGTCACCGCGACTGACCATGGGCACCAGGGTCACGACGAGGCCCGGATGGGCCTCTTGCAGACGGGCTTTGACGTATTCGGCCTGCCACAAGGCCAGTGCACTTTTGCGGGTAGCGATGCGGATTTCGCGAGAGGACATGGATCAATCCGTACTGAATAGATACGGCAGATAATAACAGCTCAGCCAAAGCAGCTTTGACTTGTATCAGAAACGCAGCGCCCTCCCGACGCCAGGCTTGCCTTTTTGTGGGCCTTGAGTCGCGGTCTAGAGCTGCTGCATCATCTTGCGCACACCCGCCACATGGCGTCGGCTAACGATCAGGGCATCACCATTGAGCCCCTTGAGGTACAGCTGGAAATGTCCCAGGGGCGTACGCTGCAGTCGTTCGATCCGCTCTCGGGCCACCAGCGCATTGCGGTGAATACGCACAAAGCGCTCACCAAATTCGTCTTCCAATGCCTTCAATGGCTCATCCAGAAGCACCTCGCCGCTTTCGTGGCGCAAGGTCACATACTTGTGGTCAGCAATGAAATACACCACCTGAGCCAGAGGAATCAGCTCGATACCCTTACGGGTGCGGGCGCTGATGTGACTACGCGGGCCATTGCCGCTTTCCGCCGCCGGCCGGGTCAGGGCCGCCAACTGCACACGATTGGGCTTCTCGGCCTTTTTCAGCGCCTCCAGTAGCAGCTCTGGGCGCACGGGCTTGACCAGATGCCCGACCCCGCTGGCATCGAAGGCCTCTAAGGCGAATTCGTCCGGGGCCGCGCAAAACACCAGCGCCGGAGGCGTCTCGCGTTCGCACAATTTTCCGGCGACCTGCAGACCGTCCAGACCCGGCATGCGGACATCGAGCAAGACGATATCCGGCTTCAGGCTGTCGATCAGGCTCAGTGCCTCTTCGCCATTGGTGGCGCTGGGCTCCAGGACACTGTATCCCTCAAGCTCACTGACCATCCGGCTCAGGCGCTCGCGGGCTAGGGGTTCGTCATCAACGATCAGGACATTCATATTGCGCTGGATTCCTGCGTGAGTCTCGCACAAGGATAGCGTAGACAGGTGGAGTGACGTCCGTCACGGCGATCCACGATAAGACTAGTGCGAAGGCCAAAAAGTGCCGCAAGTCGGGCACCAATATTTACCCGGACCTGCCCGATACCGCCCAAGGTCGGTGGATGCGCGACGGCGTTGCAGGGAATGCTGGTATTCAACACAAAGCCCCCCTCGTTACTGTGGTCGGTGTCCACCCTGGCCGCACCCGCCTCGTTTCGTGGGCGAGTTGCATGGACCTGCGCGGAGTGAACTCGATGGACAGACTCACTGCGAACACGCGAGGGGTGTTACGCAATTGTGCCGGTCCTCCTGTCCAACTGTAGACGGTTGCCAAGACGATATTGCTCAATCGATAAATATCGTTTGATCGATATCACCTTCCGCACTCAAGGCCCCCTGTCCTGATCCACTCCGGATTGTGCCGACCTCAGTCTCTGCGCCCTCGGGACCGGCGACAAGCCACGCAGCACAGGCCCGGAGAAAAAAGCTGCCGACCAGTGCCAGCGACAGCCCAGGCAACCCTGTTATTATCGGCGCCTGTTTTTTACGCCATCTTCCTTCAGCAGATCACGAGCGAATTCATGAGCACTGACAAGACCAATCAGTCCTGGGGCGGCCGCTTCAGTGAACCCGTCGACGCCTTCGTCGCCCGCTTCACCGCCTCTGTCACTTTCGACCAGCGCCTGTATCGCCACGACATCATGGGCTCCATCGCTCATGCCACCATGCTGGCCAAGGTTGGCGTGCTCACTGACGCCGAGCGTGACAGCATCATCGACGGTCTGAAGACCATCCAGGGCGAGATCGAGGCCGGCAGCTTCGACTGGCGCGTGGACCTTGAAGACGTGCACATGAACATCGAAGCGCGCCTGACCGACCGCATCGGCATCACCGGCAAGAAGCTGCACACCGGGCGCAGCCGCAATGATCAGGTGGCCACCGACATCCGCCTGTGGCTGCGGGACGAAATCGACCTGATCCTGGCCGAGATCACCCGCCTGCAAAAAGGCCTGCTGGAACTGGCCGAGCGCGAAGCCGAAAGCATCATGCCGGGCTTCACTCACCTGCAGACCGCCCAGCCCGTGACCTTCGGGCACCACATGCTGGCCTGGTTCGAAATGCTCAGCCGCGACTACGAGCGCCTGGTGGACTGCCGCAAGCGCACCAACCGCATGCCCCTGGGCAGCGCTGCGCTGGCCGGCACCACCTACCCCATCGACCGCGAGCTGACCTGCCAGCTGCTGGGCTTCGAAGCTGTGGGCGGCAACTCCCTGGACAGCGTCTCCGACCGTGACTTCGCCATCGAATTCTGCGCCGCCGCCAGCGTGGCAATGATGCACCTGTCGCGCTTCTCCGAAGAGCTGGTGCTGTGGACCAGCGCGCAGTTCCAGTTCATCGATCTGCCGGACCGCTTCTGCACCGGCAGCTCGATCATGCCGCAAAAGAAAAACCCCGACGTACCAGAGCTGGTGCGGGGCAAGAGCGGCCGAGTGTTCGGCGCACTGATGGGCCTGCTGACCCTGATGAAGGGCCAGCCCCTGGCGTACAACAAAGACAACCAGGAAGACAAGGAACCGCTGTTCGACGCTGCCGACACTCTGCGTGACTCACTGCGGGCCTTCGCCGACATGATCCCGGCCATCAAGCCCAAGCACGCCATCATGCGTGAAGCGGCCCTGCGCGGCTTCTCCACCGCTACCGACCTGGCGGACTATCTGGTGCGCCGTGGCCTGCCGTTCCGTGACTGCCACGAAATCGTCGGCCATGCCGTGAAGTACGGTGTGGAGACTGGCAAGGACCTGGCAGAAATGAGCCTGGAAGAACTGCGCAAATTCAGCGACCAGATCGAGCAGGATGTGTTTGCCGTGCTGACCCTGGAAGGTTCGGTAAATGCCCGTAACCACATCGGCGGCACCGCTCCAGCTCAGGTCCGGGCTGCTGTGGCTCGCGGCCAGGCGTTGCTGGCCAGCCGCTAAGCACCCTGCCCGCAGGGGCCGGCAACCCTCTGCCGGTCCTTGCAAGCTGGCTGCCCGGCGCTAGCGTCCCGATCGCCTGGCGGTAATGAGCGCAGCCTTGTCAGCGGCAATCCGCCTGGCGTTGGGCGTCTGTTCCAGGCGCTCCAACAGGGCCCTGGCCTCTGGCATATCGGCCAGAAAATCGATCCCGAACAGCTTGTCCCCAACGACCAGGGCCAGGTTCACGCTGTACTGGAAATACAGGTCCGCCACGCTCAGGCTGGTACCCGCCACATACGGCGCGAACCGAGCATGCCGGCGCAATGCGGCAAAACCCTGCAGCAATTCGACTCCAGCCTTTTCCTTGATGGCCTCGGGCAGCGTTGCACCGAAGAACACTTCGGGGAAACAGGCTCGGGCCGGCAGCTCGATATAGAGTTCGATCTCCTTGGCCAGTGCCAGCACCTGTGCCCTCTCGAAGGCATCTCCCGGGAGCAGCGCCGGCTCGGGATGGACCTGCTCCAGGTAATCGAGAATCACGCTGGTTTCACTGATAAAGCCCTGCTCCACTTCCAGCACCGGAACCTTGCCCCGGGGACTGATGGCCAGCGCCTCGGGGCTCTGGCCGGCGTAGAACAACACCTCCTCGAAGGGCAGGCCCTTTTCCAGCAGGGCCAGTTTGACCATGTTGTAGTAGTTGCTGATGGCGAAGCCATAAAGCTTGAACATCCCATAGCCTCCAGGCCGTGCAGGGGGTCGGCAGGACTTTTTATAGAAGGTTAATCCACTTCTGACCAGCAGCATCCAGCCTCTGAATACGAGTAAACTGGCGACCTTTCCTTGAGGAGCCTGCCATGAGCGAGCCAACCGATATCGACAACGACGAAGAAGAGTTCGCCGAAAACACCCTGATCGAAGCGATCGAGAACCAGATCGAAAGCGACAATCCGCCAGCAGCCAAGGCCACCTTCAATAAGCTGACTCTGGTGGGTTACGAGCGGGAAGAAATCCTCAACCTGATGGCCCACGTCCTGGCTGTCGAGATCGATGCGATCCTCGAGGAAGACCGCGCCTTCGATACCCAATGGTACGAAGCCGCGCTGCGCGCCCTGCCGGAATTGCCTCCAGAGAAGCAGTAAGCCGGTACTACCGGAGCGCTGCCCGCAGCAACGCTCCGGCACGCCACTCCCGACCTGACTACACTGCAGGCACCCTGCGGCCAAAGACCGCTGCCCCCAGGTACAAAAGTCCTCAGCGAATGCTGGACACGCCGCCGTTCTGCGGTCACCTTAAGAACGCTGACCTCTTATTCCTAGAAAGTCTGGAGTCCTTATGTCGTATACCCCTGAGTTGGTTGCCGAACTGGAAATCCTTGCACTCTTCAACCTGGACAACTCCCAGGAAGGCCTGAAAATCCATCAGACTGCCGCCCCTTCTGCCATCGCCGCCGCCCAACGCCTGTTTGACAAAGAACTGATTACCCAGCCCGATGGGGGCTACCTGACCAGCCTTGGCCGGGATGCTGCTGAACATGCCCAAGGCCTGCTGACCATCCTGAGCGTCAAAGAAACCGCCTGAACACCGTTCCTCGGCCTGCGGGGTTCCCGTCTGTCGGATTCCGTAGGCACCCTCCCGCCAATACGCTAGAAATCTGGCGTCAAAAAACAAAATCAGCTTAAGGCTCGGTCTTGTCTGACGATAAACTGCTGCCGTCCTCAAACCGCCACGTTCGAGCTCAGCTTGAAATGCCCCATACCCATGAAATCCGTCCCGATCTGGATGAAGGAATCGATCGCAAGGTTCTCAGTCAACTGCGCGCGCGTTTTCTCACCCTCAATGCTGGACGCATGGCTCGGGCAATGGAAGGGTTGTCGGCACGCCAGCAGCTGGTCCTCAACCTGCTGCCACTGTTCTTTCACGTCAATCATCCACTGCTGCCCGGCTACGTTTCCGGCGCTACCCCGGCGGGGTTGTCCAACTACGAGCCCGACCCGCAAGCCCTGGCTGAAGCCCAGCGCCTGACCCGCTCCTTTTCCTACAAGCCTCGTCATGGCAATCCACCTCGACCTATCCACGGCCTGTTTCTCATGGGCAGCCTGGGCACCCTGGCCCAGGCGGACCAGAGCGACATGGATGTCTGGGTGTGCCATGCGCCGGACCTGAGCGAAACCGAGCTGGCCGAACTGCAGAAGAAATGCCAGTTGCTGGAAGCCTGGGCCGCGGGCCAGGGCGCCGAGGCGCACTTTTTCCTGATCGACCCCAGCCGTTTTGTCCGCGGCGAGCGGGATACACAGTTGAGTTCGGATGATTGCGGCACCACCCAGCACTACCTGCTGCTCGACGAGTTCTACCGCACCGCCATCTGGTTGGCCGGACGCACGCCGTTGTGGTGGCTGGTGCCGGTGTACGAGGAGTCCCGCTACGAGCGCTACATCCACACCCTGCTCTCCAAGCGCTTCGTACCCGCCGAAGAGAACCTGGACCTGGGCCACATGGCACGCATTCCGCCCGGCGAGTTCATCGGAGCCGGACTCTGGCAGCTGTTCAAGGGCATCGAGTCCCCCTACAAATCAGTACTCAAGCTGCTGCTGATCGAGGTCTACGCCAGTGAGCATCCCAGGGTCCAGTGCCTGAGCCTGCGCTTCAAGCAGGCGGTGTTCGCCAACCGCCTGGACCTGGACGAGCTCGACCCCTATATCGTGGTTTACCGACGCATCGAGGAATACCTCAAGGCCCGTGGCGAGCCCGAGCGTCTGGAACTGGTACGGCGCAGCCTGTACCTCAAGGTCAACCGCAAGCTTTCCAGCGGCAATGGCGCTCGCAGCCCGAGCTGGCAGCGGGCGCTGCTTGAGCGCCTGGCCAGCGAATGGGGCTGGGATCAGCGCCAGCTGGCCCTGCTGGACAGTCGCAGCCAATGGAAAGTGCGCCAGGTCAGCAGCGAGCGCCGGGCACTGGTCAACGAACTCAACTACAGCTACCGCTTCCTGACCCAGTTCGCCCGCACCGAACAGGCCGCCAGCCTGATCAATAAACGCGACTTGAACGTGCTGGGCCGACGCCTGTACGCGGCATTCGAACGCAAGGCGGGGAAAATCGAGTTCATCAATCCCGGCATCGCCCCGGACCTCGCGGAAGACACCCTGACCCTGGTGCAATCGCCGAACAAGAAAGAACCAGGGCAGACTCATTGGGGCCTGTACAACGGCAATCTGACCGCCCTGGAGTGGGAGCACTTCGCGCCTATCAAGCGCAGCCGTGAATTGCTTGAGCTGCTGACCTGGTGCCATCGCAATGGGGTGATCGATAGCAGCACGCGCCTGGCCCTGCACCCTGGCAGCAGCGACCTGAGCGAGTTCGAGCTGTTCAACTTGCTCGGCAGCCTGCAACAGACGGTGGCCCTGCCATTGGCCACCGTCGACGAAGAACAGCTGCTGCATGCCAGCGTACCCGGCGAAGTGCTGATCCTGGTGAACGTCGGAGTCGACCCGCTCAAGCATCACCGCGACCTGAACATTCTCATGACCACCGAGCGCACCGACTCCCTGAGCTACGCCGGGGTGCGGGAAAACCTGGTGCTGACCCTGGATCAGGTCACCCTCAATAGCTGGAACGAGGTCATGGTCGGGCGCTATGACGCTGAACATGCCTTGCTCGAATGCCTGCGGGACTACCTCAACAACCTGCCGTCCGACTCACAACCACGGTTGCGGGTCCGCTGCTTCTGCCACAACCGCGCACAGTTCATCGCTCGGCGGGTGGAGGAGCTGTTCGAAACCGCGCACCACCTCCTGCTCAGTCAGCTCAACTACCGCTACCTGATCCAGGTCCAGCAGCACTTTCACGTCCTCGAACTGGTACCCGGCCAGGTTCGGCATCGGGCCATGGCGACACCCGCCGCACTGCTTGAATACCTGGGCCAGGAGCAAGCCCGCTATAGCCCCCTGCACCTCGATCCCATGGCCCTGGAAGATCACGACCTGGCGCTGATCCTGCCCATGGGCCAGCCAGACTGCATTCAGGTGTTCTACCGGATCATCGAGCAGCACGCCGAACTCTATATCCTCGATGAGCACAACGCCCTGTGGCAGCAGACCCTGCCGTACCACGACGAACAAAGCCTGCTGGTGCCCCTGCAGCGCTTCCTGCAGTCGATCCTCTACCGCCGTGAAGCGCTACAGTCGATGGACAGTAGCCAGGGCGAGAAACCTTTGGACACACTCTACTTGCAGATACTGCCCTCAGGCACCGGTCGGGCGCGCCGGGTAGAGCCGCGACCAGCACCTGCGACCCCCGTAGACAAGGCCTTTTATGACGTGCAGGCGATCATCGGCAAGGCTGCACCTGGCCAGGTGCAAGTCTCGCTGTACTGCAATCAACGGGAGTTTTCCGAACTGGAATATGGCAACCAGCTATTCAGCGCGGTGGCCCAGGAAATCGTCGGACAGCGCCGTGAACCGGAACGCTATCGCTGCTACATCACCGACCTGGACCTGTCCGGCCTGCTCGGTGATATGCAAAGTTCGAGCATTGTGTATCTGCGCTACAAGGCCAGCCTGGAGCGCGCACTGAACGACGCGCTCGAGCAGGTCTAGCCGCAAATCAGAGGTGGTAGTCGCCCGCGGCTTCCGGCTGGTATTCCACTTCCAGCAGAGTCAGCTTCAGGGTCTTGCCACCCGGCGCCGGCCAGTCGATGTATTGACCCACCTGCAAGCCCAGCAAGGCGCTGCCCACGGGTGCAAGGATCGAAATCTTGCCTTCGTCGGCGTTGGCGTCCTGTGGATAAACCAGGGTCAGGTGATAGTCCTTGCCACTGCTTTCCTCACGGCAATGCACACGCGAGTTCATGGTTACGACACCGGCCGGTACTTCATCGTGACCCACCAGCGTTTCGGCACGATCCAACTCGGTTTGCAGTGCAATGACGCCTGGCAGCGAGTCGTCCAGGCTGTCGATCAGGCGCTCCAGACGTTGCACGTCAAGGCGGGTAAGGATGATGGATGGTGCAGTACTCATGATCCTGGCTGACTCCTATTTTTTCTGCACAAAAAAGCAAAACCCCGCCAAATAAGACGGGGTTCTCACCGGCCTCGATGTAGCGAGGCGAAGTCGGACACTATCACAGCACACTGAATAAACAAACCGTACCAGTACGAACCTAAAGTCCCCCGGCTGTACCGCTCTGTTTGCGCTGCAGCGCTTGTGCGCAGATCACTCGCCGCCGCTCGTCATCGGCCGAACGCCACTCGCGAATATCCTCCACATGGCGGAAACAGCCGCGGCAGACCTTCTCCTCATCGAGACGGCACAAACTGATGCACGGCGAACTGACCGCCGGGCTGACATTGCTGTAGAGCGGCTTGGGCGGTCGGGCTGCGGCAGGCTGAGTCACGACCTCAGAGCCCTTCGAAATCGAGCTTGATATCCGCCTGTTCGAGAACGATGCGTTCCAGCATCTCCCCCAGCTGCTCTTCACTCTTGTCACACATCCAGCGCTCGCTTTCCTCGTCGTAGTCGAAGTGGAAACCACCGGAGCGGGCGGCCAGCCACAGCTGGCGCAAAGGTTCCTGGCGGCTGAAGATCACCTGGCTGCCGTTGTCGAACTTGACGGTGAGCACTCCGGCGGAGCTTTCCAGGTCAATGTCCAGGTCGCTCTCATCGAAAATATCCTCCAGCGTCTGCTGGGTGGCGTCCACCAGGTCGTGAAAACGGGCTTCGGTCAAACTCATTGCAGGAACCTCAAAAAGTGTCTACTCACGCTCAAGCGCCGCAAGATACGGACGCTCCCCGGCGAATGCAAAGGATACCGAACAGGCGGATAAATGCGACGCCCATTGTGTCGGAAGCCGACCAAAGCCTCTGAGCAGCCCCTGGCAAAGGCCCGCTGGACGGGAGTTACGCTGCATAGGCAAGCTGCCGGGTGGCCGGTATACTCGGGCGCAATTTACGCATTCTCAAGGATTTCGCCATGAAGCGCCTGATCTCTTCCCTTGCTGCGCTCGTCGCGGTTGCCTGCCTTGTTACCGCCTGCGGCCAGAAAGGCCCGCTGTATCTGCCCGATGACAGCAAATCCCCAGAAGAACAGGCGAAATCGCAGTCGAAGTCGCACAAGCACGACACCTACTAAGGGCTCACCATGGACGCTTTCAACTACCGCGACGGTGAGCTGTTCGCGGAAGGCGTAGCCCTGTCCGCCATTGCCGAGCGTTTCGGCACGCCGACCTACGTCTACTCCCGAGCGCACATCGAGGCCCAGTACCTGGCCTATGCCGAGGCGCTTGCCGGCATGCCGCACCTGGTCTGCTTCGCGGTAAAAGCCAACTCCAACCTGGGTGTGCTGAATGTCCTGGCGCGCTTGGGCGCAGGCTTCGACATCGTCTCTCGAGGCGAGCTGGAGCGCGTCCTGGCGGCTGGCGGCCAAGCCGACAAGATTGTCTTTTCCGGTGTCGGCAAGACCCGTGACGACATGCGCCGAGCCCTGGAAGTGGGCGTCCATTGCTTCAACGTCGAGTCCGCAGAAGAGCTTGAGCGCCTGCAGCTGGTGGCCGCCGAACTGGGTGTTCGCGCGCCAATCTCGCTGCGAGTCAATCCCGACGTCGATGCCGGCACCCACCCGTATATCTCCACCGGGCTCAAGGAAAACAAGTTCGGCATCGACATTGCGACTGCCGAGGACGTGTACATCCGCGCCGCGCAGCTGCCGAACCTGGATATCGTCGGGGTCGACTGCCACATCGGCTCGCAACTGACCACCCTGGCCCCTTTCATCGACGCCCTCGACCGCCTGCTGGATCTGGTGGATCGTCTTGGAGAATGCGGCATTTACCTGCGCCACATCGATCTGGGTGGCGGTCTGGGCGTGCGTTATCGCGACGAAGAGCCGCCACTGGCCGCCGACTACATCAAGGCCGTGCGTGAACGCCTGGATGGCCGCGACCTGGCCCTGGTGTTCGAACCGGGCCGCTTCATCGTGGCCAACGCCGGTGTACTGCTGACCCGTGTCGAGTACCTCAAGCACACCGAACACAAGGATTTCGCCATCGTCGACGGCGCCATGAACGACCTGATCCGCCCAGCGCTGTACCAGGCCTGGATGGATGTCAGTGCCGTCCAGCCGCGGGATGCCGAACCCCGCACCTACGACATCGTCGGACCGATCTGCGAAACCGGCGACTTCCTCGCCAAGGAACGCCACCTGGCCCTGGCCGAGGGCGATCTGCTGGCGGTGCATTCCGCTGGTGCCTATGGTTTCGTCATGAGCTCGAACTACAACACCCGCGGCCGTGCCGCTGAAGTACTGGTCGATGGTGACCTGGCTGTTGAAGTGCGTCGCCGCGAGACGGTAGCCGAGTTATTCGCTGGCGAAAGCCTGCTGCCGGAGTAAGACCATGCTGCTGCGTTTTACCAAGATGCATGGCCTGGGCAATGACTTCATGGTTCTCGACCTGGTCAGCCAGCACGCGCATATTTTGCCCAAGCACGCCAAACAATGGGGTGATCGCCATACCGGAATCGGCTTCGATCAACTGCTGATCGTCGAGGCCCCGAGCAACCCGGACGTGGACTTCCGCTACCGGATCTTCAACTCCGACGGCTCCGAAGTGGAACAGTGCGGCAACGGCGCCCGCTGCTTCGCCCGTTTCGTACTGGACAAGCGCCTGACCACCAAGCGTCAGATCCGCGTCGAGACCAAGAGCGGCGTCATCGAACTGGATGTACGCAACGACGGACAGATCAGCGTCAACATGGGGGCTCCGCGCCTGGTGCCGGCGGACATTCCGTTCCAGGCCCCGGCCCAGGCCGACAGCTATACGCTGGACGTCGATGGCCTGCAGGTCGAGCTGGCCGCCGTGTCCATGGGCAACCCTCACGCCGTGTTGCGGGTGGATGACATCAACAGCGCGCCGGTACACGAACTGGGGCCGAAGGTCGAGCATCACCCGCGCTTCCCGGCGCGGGTCAATGTCGGCTTTCTCCAGGTGCTGGACCGTCAACGCGCGCAATTGCGGGTCTGGGAACGTGGCGCTGGGGAAACCCAGGCCTGCGGTACCGGCGCCTGCGCAGCCGCAGTGGCCGCGATCAGCCAGGGGTGGATGGATTCGCCCCTATTGATCGACCTGCCGGGCGGGCGCCTGTCCATTGAATGGGCAGGCCCTGGCCAACCGGTGATGATGACCGGTCCGGCAGTGCGCGTATACGAAGGACAGGTGCGTCTTTAAGTGAGCGAAATCCATGACTGATCAGCCGCAGGCTCCCGCCGCAAAGCCCGACCCAACGCCTTCTGCCGACCTGGACGCAGCCGCCGTCGCCGCGTACCTGGAGGCCCATCCGGACTTCTTCGTCGAGCACGACGAGTTGCTCCCGGCCTTGCGCATTCCGCACCAGCGCGGCGACACCGTATCGCTGGTGGAGCGGCAGATGAAGATCCTGCGCGAGCGCAACATCGAGATGCGCCATCGCCTGTCGCAATTGATGGACGTGGCCCGGGACAACGACCGGCTGTTCGACAAGACCCGACGCCTGATCCTGGCCCTGATGGACGCCACCAGCCTGGAAGAGGTGGTGATGAGTGTCGAAGACAGCCTGCGCCAGGATTTCCAGGTGCCCTTCGTCAGCCTGATTCTGTTCAGCGACAGCCCCATGCCGGTAGGCCGCTGGGTCTCCGCCGCCGAAGCCCAGGGCGCCATCGGCGGCCTGCTTTCAGAAGGCAAGAGTGTCAGTGGCAGCCTGCGCGAGCACGAACTGGACTTTCTCTTCGGCGAAGAACAGCGCAAGCAGATCGGCTCCACTGCGGTAGTCGCCCTGGCGCACCAGGGCATGCACGGTGTACTGGCCATCGCCAGCCGTGACCCGCAGCACTACAAGAGCTCGGTAGGCACCCTGTTCCTCAATTACATTGCTGAAGTCACCGGCCGCGTGCTGCCGCGCTTCACCCACTCGCTGCGCTCGGTACGCTGACCATGCAGCAGCAACTGGATGCCTACTGCGCACACCTGCGCAGTGAGCGCCAGGTGTCGCCCCATACCCTGCTGGCCTACCGGCGCGATCTCGACAAGGTGTTGGGATTCTGTGAAAAGCAGCAGGTGCGCAGCTGGACCGACCTGGATATCCAGGGCTTGCGCAGCATGATTGCCCGCCTGCACCAGCAAGGTCAGTCATCACGCAGCCTGGCACGCCTTCTATCCGCCGTGCGCGGGCTCTATCACTACCTGAACCGCGAAGGGCTGTGCGATCACGACCCGGCCAACGGCCTGGCACCGCCAAAGGGCGAACGTCGCCTGCCCAAGACCCTGGATACCGACCGCGCCCTGCAACTGCTCGACGGCGCGGTAGAAGACGACTTCCTGGCCCATCGCGACCAGGCGATCCTGGAACTGTTCTACTCCTGCGGCTTGCGTCTCTCCGAGCTGACCAGCCTGAACCTCGAACAGCTGGATCTGGCCGACGGCCTGGTGCAGGTGCTGGGCAAAGGCAGCAAGACCCGTGTGCTGCCGGTGGGCAAGAAGGCCCGGGAAGCCCTGACGCTGTGGCTGCCGCTGCGAGCCCTGAGCAACCCGCCGGACGGCGCCCTGTTCGTCAGCCAGAAGGGGCGCCGCCTGGGGCCACGAGCCATTCAGTTGCGGGTCAAGGCCGCCGGCGAGCGGGAACTGGGACAGAACCTGCACCCGCACATGCTGCGCCATTCCTTTGCCAGCCATTTGCTGGAGTCCTCCCAGGACCTGCGAGCCGTGCAAGAGTTGCTGGGGCATTCGGACATCAAGACCACACAGATCTATACCCACCTGGACTTCCAGCACCTGGCAGCGGTCTACGACAGCTCCCATCCACGGGCCAAACGCAACAAAGGCGGTGAGTAATGACCATCAAGCTGATCACCTTCGACCTCGACGACACCCTGTGGGATACCGCGCCGGTGATCGTCAGCGCCGAAGCCACCCTGCGCCAGTGGTTGACCGAGCACGCACCGAATCTCGGCGGCGTGCCGGTGGAGCATCTGTGGGCCATTCGCGAACGGGTGCTGCAGGACGAGCCGACGCTCAAGTACCGGATCAGCGCCCTGCGCCGCCGGGTGCTGTTCCATGCCCTGGAAGAGGCCGGGTATGAGCACAGCCAAGCCAGCCAGCTAGCCGACCAGAGCTTCGAAGTGTTCCTGCATGCCAGGCATCAGCTGGACATCTTCCCCGAGGTTCAGCCGACCCTGGAGGCCCTGGCCAATCATTTCGCCCTAGGGGTCGTCACCAACGGCAATGCCGACGTGCGTCGCCTGGGTCTGGCGGACTACTTCAAGTTCGCCCTGTGCGCCGAAGACATTGGGGTCGCCAAGCCGGATGCCCGGCTGTTCCATGAAGCCCTGCAACGCGGTGGCGCAACGGCCGAAACCGCCGTGCATATCGGCGATCACCCGGGCGACGACATTGCCGGCGCCCAGCAGGCGGGCCTGCGGGCCATCTGGTTCAATCCTGCGGGCAAGGCCTGGGAAGCCGAGCGCGCCCCTGATGCCGAGATTCGCAGCCTCAAAGAACTGCCAGCACTGCTGGGTCGCTGGCACAGCGGCACATGATGCGGCTCGTTCTGTAGGAGCGAGCTTGCTCGCGATCGCCGCCACGCAGCGCCATTTACCCGGCACGCGCCCATGAAAAAGCCCGCAGCGACGGCGGGCTTTTTCAGCAAGCAAGTAACAAGGCTCAGATAGGCCGGCTGCCGTACTTGTTATCAGGCTTCTTGGGCGGATCGGCGACCACATTGGCCTCGACTTCCTGCACTTTGCCGCCACGGGCCAGGAACTCTTCCATGGCACGCGCCAGTGCATCACGCTCCTTGTTCTTGGCTTCGACACTCGGCAGCTCGTCTACCGAGACGGCGGCCTTGGCCTTGCCTTTGGCGGTCGGAGCAGGAACATCACTGCCGTCGTCTTCCGCCACATCGTCGGCGGCCGCTTCAAGACCTTCTTCGGTTTCGTCTTCGTCACCTACTTCGAGGTCGTCGTTTTCCAGATCATCGTCGCTCATGTTCTACCTCATGACTTGCGAAAAGCAGATTAGTTATAGCCCAGCTGCGCCGACTGTCGAAGGCTGCCGGAAAAAAATCAACGTCCACTGATACTCAGCGGCTTATGCCCGATCACCCTGCAGGGTGGCAAGGACTTTGCGAGCACCGCCATGATCGCGATGCTCGCCCAGATAAACACCTTGCCAGGTGCCTAGCGCCAAGCGCCCCGCCGCTACCGGCAAAGTCAGCTGACAGCCTAGCAAACTGGCTTTGAAGTGCGCCGGAAGGTCGTCCGCGCCCTCGTCGTCATGTTCGTACCCGGCCATGCCTTGAGGCACCAGGGTGTTGAAGAAACGCTCGAAGTCACGCCGTACCGCCGGATCGGCGTTCTCGTTGATGGTCAACGAGGCCGAGGTATGTTGCAGCCATAAATGCAGCAGACCAACCCGACATGCCCTCAACTCAGGCAGGCCGGCGAGCAACTCGTCCGTCACCAGATGAAAGCCCCGGGGCCTGGCCCGCAGGGTAATCAGGGTCTGTTGCCACATACCGATCTCCACGCTTCGGCGCGCATTCTAGCGCGCTCAGGGAAAAAACAAAGCGCCGAATAATCCTGCTTTAGTGTAAGCATTTGTCCTGCTGGAAATCGCCACGGCATACACGCCAATGCTTGTCAGTAAATCCATTCAGCCTTTCTCAATGACAAACGCCAGGCAAAAAAATGCCCGGCCGGAGCCGGGCGTTTTTTCAGGCGCGATTACAGGTTGTAACCCCGCTCGTTGTGTTGTGCCAGATCGAGGCCGACCGCTTCTTCTTCCTCGGTAACCCGAAGCCCGATGATGGCATCCAGGACCTTGAGAATGATGAAGGTCACGATCGCGGTGTAGATCACGGTAAAGCCCACACCTTTGCACTGAATCCAGACTTGCGCGGCGATGTCGGTCACGGTGCCGAAGCCGCCCAGAGATGGAGCGGCGAACACACCGGTGAGGATCGCGCCAAGAATACCGCCGATGCCGTGAACGCCGAAGGCATCCAGGGAGTCGTCATAACCCAGCTTGCGCTTGAGGCTGGTGGCACAGAAGAAGCACACCACGCCAGCGGCCAGGCCGATGATCAGGGCGCCCATCGGGCCAACGGTGCCCGCGGCCGGAGTGATGGCTACCAGGCCGGCGACCACGCCCGAAGCGATACCCAGCGCGCTTGGCTTGCCGTGGGTGATCCACTCGGCAAACATCCAGCCCAGAGCCGCGGCGGCAGTAGCGATCTGAGTGACCAGCATGGCCATGCCGGCAGTACCGTTGGCCGCAGCAGCGGAACCGGCGTTAAAGCCAAACCAACCGACCCACAGCATGGCCGCGCCCATCAGGGTATAGCCCAGGTTGTGGGGAGCCATCGGCGTGGTAGGGAAGCCTTTGCGCTTGCCCAGTACCAGGCACGCCACCAGGCCTGCGATACCGGCATTGATGTGGACCACGGTGCCGCCGGCGAAATCCAGCACGCCCCAGTCCCACATCAGGCCGCCATTGCCGGACCAGACCATGTGCGCGATCGGTGCATACACCAGGGTGAACCAGACGCCCATGAAGATCAGCATGGCGGAGAACTTCATCCGCTCGGCGAAGGCACCGACAATCAACGCCGGAGTGATGATGGCGAAAGTCATCTGGAAGGTGATGAACACCGCTTCAGGGAACAGCGCCGCCGGGCCGGTTACGCTGGCTGGGGTCACGCCCGCCAGGAAAGCCTTGCCCAGGCCACCGAAGAAGGAGTTGAAGTTGACGACGCCCTGTTCCATGCCCGTCGTGTCGAACGCAATGCTGTAGCCATAGATGACCCACAGAATGCTGATCAGGCCGGTAATGGCAAAGCACTGCATCAGCACTGAAAGAATGTTTTTCGACCGCACCATGCCGCCGTAGAACAGCGCCAGGCCAGGAATGGTCATGAACAGCACCAAGGCTGTGGAAGTCAGCATCCAGGCGGTGTCGCCGGAGTTGAGGACTGGAGCTGCCACTTCGTCTGCCGCCATGGCCAGGCCAGGCATTACGAGGGACAAAAGGGCTCCTAGCCCTGCGAATTTACGCAGAGTCATATTGTTTTCTCCTGGGGCGTTGGGTTTGGCGGCTTAGATTGCGTCGGTATCGGTTTCGCCGGTACGGATGCGAATAGCCTGTTCCAGATTGACCACGAAGATCTTGCCGTCACCGATCTTGCCGGTGTTGGCGGCCTTGGTTATCGCCTCGA
This sequence comes from Pseudomonas sp. B21-059, assembly GCF_026016285.1. Taxonomy (NCBI): domain Bacteria; kingdom Pseudomonadati; phylum Pseudomonadota; class Gammaproteobacteria; order Pseudomonadales; family Pseudomonadaceae; genus Pseudomonas; species Pseudomonas sp. B21-059. Next base: position 6,547,797 of record NZ_CP087201.1, read on the forward strand.
TAACCCGGTCAAGATCCTTGTCGTCAATGGCGACATCGATCTTCACCTTGGGCAGGAAATCCACCACATACTCCGCACCGCGATACAGCTCGGTGTGACCCTTCTGCCGGCCGAAGCCTTTGACCTCAGTGACGGTAATGCCCTGCACGCCGATCTCGGACAGCGACTCGCGCACGTCGTCCAACTTGAACGGCTTGATGATGGCAGTGACTAGCTTCATGAAACTCTCTCCCGAATTGGTGGACTTGCCCCAGGAAAACAAACCCGACTCAAGTCTAAGCGCAGTGCCTGGCTTTGTAACGCATCGTCGGCCTTCCTCAGCCAGACCGACGCCAGCTAACCGCTTCTGACGAAACACTCCCCGCTCCGCCTGCCGCACTGCATTCGTCACAGCGACTGCATCAGTGCATGGGTCACCAAGGTCTAAGCAGAAAGCTTGCCAGCTCGGGAAAAATCAGTGATTTCAGTCCCTTGCCCACGGCCGTCCGGGCTTGCCACAAATCGGCATCGCGGATACGCACAATAACGGTGCGCGAGCGCCCGCCCGGATGCGCGAAAAACGTGCAGAGCGGGCACCACCAAGCCCTTGAGCCGTGCGTGATACACTGCGGCCCATCTGCTATTCAGGACACTCCCATGCTCGCGCCCAAAGACCTTCTCGATGCCCTGAGCGGCCACGCCTCGCGTTTGCTCAGCGGTGAAACACCTCTGCCTCGCAATGAAATCGAAAGCCAGTTCAAGGCCCTGCTGCAAAGCGGCTTCAGCAAGCTGGACCTGGTCAGCCGGGAAGAATTCGACAGCCAGATGGTGGTCCTGGCCCGCACCCGGGCACGCCTGGAAAGCCTGGAGGCCAAAGTGGCGGAGCTGGAAGCCCGGCTCAATCCGGCAGCGCAATGAGCTGAGCCCGCGATTCGCCGGCAAGCCGGCTCCTACAAACCTGGAGCCGGTTTGCCAACGAAAGCCATAGCGCCGGCGACATATCCTGTGCGCATTCAAAGCTCCTCCCGCCAACGACCTCATCTATCCTTGCAGCACCGCAGGACGCGGTTCCCGCTGTCTCAAGGAAGATCTCCCCATGTCCCTGGCAATCATCCACAGCCGTGCCCAAGTGGGCGTACAGGCTCCGGCTGTCAGCGTTGAAGTGCACCTGGCCAACGGCCTGCCGAGCCTGACCCTGGTCGGACTGCCGGAAGCCGCAGTCAAGGAAAGCAAGGACCGGGTGCGCAGCGCCATCCTCAACGCCGGATTCAACTTCCCGCCGCGACGCATCACCCTCAACCTGGCACCCGCGGACTTGCCCAAGGACGGTGGACGATTCGACCTGGCCATCGCCCTGGGCATCCTCGCCGCCAGCGTGCAGGTGCCGGCCCTGGCGCTGGACAACATCGAATGCCTGGGTGAGCTGGCCTTGTCCGGCGAGGTGCGAGCGGTGCGCGGTGTGCTCCCGGCCGCGCTGGCGGCACGCAAGGCCGGACGCACCCTGCTGGTGCCCCGGGCCAATGCCGAGGAAGCCTGCCTGGCCTCGGGCCTGGAGGTGATCGCCGTAGACCATCTGCTGGAGGCCGTCGCCCACTTCAATGGGCACGCCCCCCTTCCGCCTTACGTCAGCGACGGCTTGCAGGAGAATCACACGCCCTACCCCGACCTGCGGGAAGTCCAGGGCCAACTGGCTGCCAAGCGTGCCCTGCTGGTCGCTGCCGCCGGTGCCCATAACCTGCTGTTCAGCGGCCCGCCCGGCACCGGCAAGACCTTGCTGGCCAGTCGCTTGCCCGGCCTGCTGCCAGCCTTGCAGGAAGACGAAGCCCTGGAAGTCGCAGCCATTCAATCGGTGAGCAGCCACAAGCCGCTGCACCACTGGCCGCAGCGCCCCTTCCGCCAGCCCCATCATTCGGCATCAGGCCCTGCACTGGTGGGTGGCGTGTAAAACACATCGATTAATAAGAATTTACATATAAATATGATAAATTCTATTTTTAGGTGAGAATTTTCATTAGGTTTTTGGTGGATTTCATTCAAGCGCTAGCGGAGGATTCAGCGGTCTGGGAAATCCTCGGGGTTAGAGAGGTGCGTTTCCTCGACAACAACCCTTCATCGATTGCTCTCGAATTTTTTTGTTTTAGTCGAGATCCCATTCTTGGCCCATGTAAATGTCTTGTTAGGTCTTTTTATTTGCCGTTCACTGCATTAGTCCAGGTTCTCCCTGGATCTTCATGGCAACACGGACGACAAATAACTAAAAGCCTACGATGGAAAAAGATGCGTGTAATAGATCCTAGGCGATCTCAAATTATAAAATGTCGAAAATCGTATACGAGCGAAGAAATCAAGACCAAAATTTCGCGGGCGGACAACCCTCACAGAGCATTCATGGGCATGACGAATTATGTGCTGTGCAGGGGTTCATTCTTCAAAGTTCGGATACCCTGCGCAGAGTTGATCAGGCACTTCATGTGCCCGACAAAGAGATACGCAAAAGCGATAATCACAGGAGAACTTGATATCTATGCAAACTCTAATCACCCCTGTCACCCAGCAGCAGGACTTACACTTCGCGAGTCTGAAACGACAGAGCTTCTACTTTCGAGCCGTAGGGCCATACGAGCTGCTCGCTATCCTTACAAAATGCTCAAAATTGGCAGAATTATAAACGCAACTAGCCACCAGCATTCCCCCTTGCTTCTTTCAGCGCTACTTCCAACTGAAAACGAAATTTTCATCAGAATGGCAGCTATTTGCGACGATAAGAGCGACACACTTGCCATACAGCTTCACAGAAGCACACGTGTACTAGGGCCGGACTAAATCCGGCTTGGATAGCCGAGCCATCGACAGTCCCGGCTATATTCCATTACACTAATGTTCTTTTTAACTCAAAAGGCCACGACCAGAAACCCCCCATGAAGCGATAGCCTTACTAACTTCTAACCACTTAGAATCAACCTCTTCATCCACATGGGATTTTGACGACTTCGGCGACAACTTACTGACATAATCTACGCTTTGTTTCAAAAGCCCTTCCCCGAATCCAGGACAAAGTTCGGTATCTGGGTCAACATCTTTGAATTTTTCCCAATACCTATCATGATGGGCCTTATCGTTGGCTAACGCGGCCCCTACAGTTATTCCAATTTTATGATCTGGGTAAGCCCTAAAAGAAATATTCTCTATTTTATGGACCAAGCTACTTTCGAGCTTTTCTTTACAAAGCGCCTCCAAGATTTTCCGAGGTATTATATTTTCAACTTCATGGCATTCCAATATCTCCAAATACCTCCGCTCTTTATAACCTGGCGGTATATATTTAAATCGAGCAGCCGTACCTCCTAGCGGCCACTTCGGATGGCACTTATCGCTATCAATATAACATGTGAAAAAGCGCAGTCCAGAGTTCAACCTAATAAAACAATCGTAAGTAGTACTGCCCCCACCCGACAATATTTCAATGTTAAACTTTAGATTGTTTAGACCTTTAATCTGGAGGTAGGTTTTTGCCCCCCATGAATAAATTTCCCCGTCATGGTCATTTTCCGCTAACAAAATTGGTTGCTGTGTAGATGTACTGTCTCGAAACTTAAGATAGCCAGCATTCAGAACTCCATCCGAATAACTTAAAGCATGTTTATCCTCAAAATTTACAGATACATAAAAATCAAACTGCTTATGTATGTATGCGTATTCAGTGCTTTGACTAATTAAAGCATTGAGCGTGCGCTTCGTGAAATGCCCAAACTCTTCTATCTGACTCAGCTCTTTAATGGTTGCTGCATGCATCCATACCAGATGTTTCCCCTCGCCGTGAGATTTAATAATATTCTCCAAGGCAATTATTTTATCTTCGCGATTTATGTGCAAGTCTAGCTTGCTAGGAATATTAATAATCATATTCAGGAGACAAGAACCCAACAGGCCAGTTGACCAAATAACCGTCTTCATCAAAGCCAGAAATTTTTGTTTCTGTTATGCCATCGTCGAGCTTTTGAAAAAGAGTTATATTGACCGAAGATCCGGAGACTTCTTTCTCTCGAACAGCCTCACCGAGAGCGTCAATCAGATGCTTACTATGCGTTTCTATTACAAAATATAAATCCGGCCTCTTGGTTATACTCATAACTCTTGCTAGTGATCTGCCAAATTTATACTGAAGCGCTGGATGAAGATGAAGCTCAGGCTGCTCTAGGACAATTATTCTTGGCACAGATTGTTGTGACACCCTAAATCTTCTAGAGCGCCCCGTGGACACTGACTCTAACCAGATCGAAACTATTACTGGAAGAATCTGGGAGTAGCCAAAGCCCATATCACTGATATTATGGAACTTTTTATCCTCTTCCTCACGAATAAGAAGCTCATAGTGAAGCCCATTTGACATCAGCTTTAGCTCAAAGCCAAAATATTCCAGAATCCATTTACTCAACTGCGCTTGCTCTATTGATTCCAGCGAGTTGATAACCATAGGTAGATTTCCACCTGTATGGTCGACCTCATCCACTCTTAAATCTTGATATCGATAGAAGCGCTCTCCCGCAGCTCTCAAAGGTCCTTGATACCTTACACCGGAGAAAAACTCACTAAACAGCTTGTCTGCAGAGGCCAGCAGTCTATCCAAACCTTTTGCCATTAGTAGAGTAAAGCTTATCTCAGTAATTCTTTCATGCTCTGCTTCTAGACTTTTTTGAAAGTGCCTATCTTTAGAAAATGTTTGAGCTATTTTCCTGCGCAGCTCTTCAGATGGTAATATCGATAGCTCGTCACACTCCGCACGCAATCGAGTTGCCTTTTTCGTACCATGATGAAAGCTTGCGAGGTACTTTGACAAGTAACTTGATGCTTCAGAGGGAATCGGATTAGTTATCGTATAATGTTTAACATCATTCTCACCCTTTACTTCACGCAAGCCGCGAACGGCCAACGGAAGCAATGAGCCATGCTCCGTAACTAGCTTCCCACTGAACGTAAACTGCATACCATATTTAATGTTCGTGGCCGCGACAAGTTCCACCGCATTATTGTTATAGACTAGCTCTATTTTTGTGTTTTCTACAACAAACGAAACTCTTGTTTTTAATTGTTTCTCCGCGACTTTGCTTATAGATATGCTTACACACACATCATATGCATAGCTTTTCTTGTGAAATCCTGAAGAACTGAGAAGCGTAGCTAACGCCCACCCCTCTTCTTTTTCATCCATTTCAATTCTGGTATTGAAATCAAAAGATATTTCTTCACCGCCATCGTGAAGTGCAGTATTGAAGTCACCAAAATCGACTAAATCACCAAACCACAAGATTGGTGATTTCGTATTTGCCTGTATCGACTGACGCAATAAAGGAAACGTACGTAAGAACGTACTTTTACCACAGCTATTCTTCCCCACAAAAATGTTGATCGGTTTTATCGGGATTGGCGTCTGGTTTTCACCAAAACTTCTAAGCTGCCGTGTGCCCAGTGAAAAAATCGTCTGCATTCATAGTTTCCTAGCAAATAAGCAAAACACGCATTTTTAGGAGGTTTCATAACATACTCACCAACTACATCTAGCACTCAGGACTCCACGATTGCATTCATCCCCAAAGCCTACAAATAGAGCGTGAAGCCCCCAAGCTCAGCGGTTGATAACGTTGACTGGGACACGCAGAGGCAATGGAGTGTTGACCCAGTTACTCTGCGCGAGCGCGCGCATGCCGGCAGCCCGTACGCGCAGATCGCCATCGAGCGACCTTACAGTGACGATGATGTGCACCGGCAAGGCTTCCGTGAGCGCAGGTTCATACGCACGCAAAAGCGCAGACGCCTGCAGCCCCCAGACATTACCAGCTACCCCTCGCGGGAAGGCCTTACGATGAACCTTCACCGGAGACCACTTGCTGCCGCTTGAGATTTGTGCGCTTTCGTAGCCGCTTTGGCCTTCCTCGCTCTCCATCGGCACTTTGCCGGTGATGTTGTCGCCTTCGATCGTGCCGAAGCTCAACTCAACGTTTGCTCGTACATACTCGCTACCTGCGTTAGGGTCCAGGGGCGGCGCGTAAACGGCAGTCATAATAATTTCGCCGCGGAATTTTCCATCCTCGATCAGGACATCTGGCATAGGATAAGGCGATTTTCTCCAGCGCATATTTCCAGGAACTAAATTCGCTTGGAAAACGAGGGTGAAGCAGTCGTCCGAATCGTAGAGGGCCCTCAACACGTCATCGGGGCGGCCAGCACCAAAGTACCGACGCTGGTAAGAGTCATAATCCGGTGACGCCAGTTGTGCCGAATGGATCATGAGCGCCTTGACCAGCGATGGTGAGGGGCTGGGATTGGGACGCCCCGCCAGAGCCTGCCAAGCATGGGCAGCCATACATGAGGCCAACGGCGCGGCATAACTCGTGCCGAACGAGGAGTACAAGTGTCCCTGCGGAGCCAGGACTTTGAGACTCGATGTACCAGCGGCCCAAGGGGCGTGGACACCACCGCCAACATGAGCCAGGTCAGGCTTAGGCGTGAAAACAGGGCCAGGACCACAGCGTGAATACGGGGCCGGCTGCCCGGCTGCGGTGAGGCCGTCGATTGCATCGATATGCACTACCGAAGCGACGGTCAGCGAGCGCACGGACTCACCGGGTGTGGAGATCCTGTCCTTGAGCGCTGATGGAGTCGGCCAATTACGACGGGGAAGGTCGTTGTAATTTCCCGCTGCCACGACGAAGAGAACCTGATACTTGTCGCTCAGCTCATCGAGCGTCATCGATAGGTCACTAAAGTTACTCTCGTCGCATGGATCCCCACCAACGGACAGGTTCCAGATCTTCACATCAGGCCGTCGACGTACGGCCTCCTGCAGTCGAAGCTCCAGGTCGCTCATGTGTGACCCAGTTGCCTCAAGGGCGCAGACGTCATGAATGAAAGCCGGCGTTGACGGAATCCATGCGTGCTTATCGTTGTAGAAAGACCCCGCAGCGACCAGCGATGCCACTGCGGTGCCATGCTCATAATTAGTGTCTGGCGGAAGGACGTAGGTGTCGTGTGACTTTACATACGCCGCGATTGGCGATCTGTCTTTGCTTACACCTGTGTCGAACACCGCTACAGTCGGCAACGCTATTTCCTGAGCGGAAGCTTGAGTAGCACTCGTACCGCTTTGAGGGACAACTACCGTGTTCCGCGGATGGAAAACCGGCTCGGCATAAATCGTACGAATTCCCGGCAAGTCCAGAAGCACATCGAGCCCGCTGTCGCCGACACCGTCCAAATCCTGGATGCCAATGATAGGTAGTCCGCGGCCTTGGGCAATCTCGATAAATGGCAGAGAAAGCGACTTTAACGTGCTCAGCACGGACTCGAAGTTGAGCTCGTTCAAGCGATCGTGCTGATACTGAAATAGCCTCATAACAGCTCGTCCATGTTCCAGCAGCTGCTGGCTACCCTGAGGGTTTCGACGCTTACGATCCCAAGGTTCAATCGATTCAATCGCGCTTAGATTGCAGCGGATTGCCTGGGTATTCCGCTTGAGAATGACTCGATTGAACTGGGTCAAGCTGCTGGCAGAAGCACCGACCAGCATCTCATCGATCCTGGCATGACCAGCCGGTTCCAGCTCGGCCTCTTGGGCAAGCTGAACAGGCCGGTGGCTTTTGGCGATGCCGGTATCTCGGAGCTTGAGAACCAAGTGCGAGAGTGCTTGGGGATGAAGCGTCTGCTCGTGAGAAAGTGCACTGGAGGCTTGAATTAGCGCTTTCGAAAGAGCGGCGCGGTATGCGTCATCGACGACTACGAGCTCTTTGCCGCCGCCTCCACCAGTCCGCTCAATCGAAGAGAGGTCTTTTGCCTGAAACGGAATGTGTATGAAAGGGTTTTCAACCCTCGCATTCAACGACTCCCGAGCGGGTACATTCTTGCGAGCCACTGCCGATCTCCTCCTTGAGGATCTTTCTTATTTGCCTAGTCGACAGGTCGTACAGTCTTCCAAGCGTCCTCAGAGAGAAGTACCTGGGCGCCCATCCATTAAGCCACCGAATTTCTGACTCGACAGTAGATAGCACTCGGCCAGCACCTAGCGCAAGATTCAAACCCAGGCGGCGAAGAAGATCGTCCTCGTCAATGGCTGACTGATTCGAAAGAACGACCCCTCGTTTAGTGTCGAGGCATACCTGCTCAATATTAGCCCCGGTTATCCCCTTCGAGACCTTGGCTAGGTTGTCCAGATCCAGAGTTTCCGAACTGAACGGCTCCAAGTATTGCTTCCAAAGCAATTTGCGCAGATATCCATCCGGCTCAGCCATGGGAATGCGGAAGCTGAAGCGACGCCAGATAGCAGGATCGAGTAGCTGGTCATGGTTGGTAGCCGCCACGATGATGGTGCTCTCCGGGACCGCATCGATGTTCTGCAACAACGAGATCACCACACGCTGCAGCTCACCGACATCCCTCTCGTTACCGCGGGCACCGGCCAACGCATCGAATTCATCCAGGAAGAGAACGCACGGCTGCTGCTGCGAATATTCGAACACCCGCCGAAGATTTCGGCTGGTCTGACCAAGGAGGCTGCTCACCAAGGTGTCACAACGCACGGTCAGCAAAGGCAGCTCCAAGTGCGCAGCGACATAACGCGCAAGCTTGGTTTTTCCGGTGCCAGGTGGGCCATAAGTCAGAAGGCGGCAGGCCGTGGCAGCTCCCACACGCGCCAAATCGTCAAACCGGCGAATATTGGCCAGAAACTCATCCACTCGGCTCGCCACCGCGCTCGAAAGCAGCAGCGACTCCTTGTCCAGCGCGGGGCTACTCACATCCACCGTGTGCAAATGACTTTCACCATCGGTGGGCAAGTTGGAGAAGCTGAAACCATTGGCGGCATCCTGGGCGGTTGCAAGCGCAGTGGGTGCGCGTGCCAGTCGCTCTCTAATCATGCGCGCCTGGCGTCTGTCGCCATCGCTTTCAAGCTTGTCGGCCAGAAGGCCGGCATAGTTCGAAGCCATGCTGGCATTCGCCTTGAGGGCCCCATCTAGGATCTTCAAGATTTCAGAGAGGTATTCCACGGGATGATTCGCTCACGGGGTAAACTGTTTCGGAATTTCGCGATAGTGTAGCGTATTAGGCAAAAACCGTTACGCTTTTATGCGTTAGTGATTCGCATAGATCCTGACCATTTTGAGCGCCCGATCCCGCTCTGTCCCGTGAAGCCTCACGTACTGGAGCTTTGAACATTTGTACCTTTGGTGGACAGCGGCATACGGCGTTCACGACAATGCCGCGCCTAGCCAGTGACCGGCGAGGCATGACAGCGACTTCACATCGGACAGGCGAAAGGAACTCAGCCATGCACTACCTCATCGACGGCCAACCTGTTTATTGTCCCCAATGCGGCAAACCTCGCCCCCCCGGCCTTGTGGCTGGGAAGCCCAAGACCGGTTCCACAACGGCGATCACCCTTTCTCCTGTGACTGCAATGCACGCCATCTAATCGCCAAGCAATCCGTGAATAGCGCATTCGATGATGGAGAGGCAGAGACGGCAGCACAGACCGCCGTCGGAAAGCCGACACAAAACGACTCTCTGAGTGGTATGTCATCCTCAGTGCGCCGGATGCCCCGACCACAGTGCTGGAGCGGGTGTTGGGCGGCAATCGACGGCGAAGATCTACCACACCCGACATTAATTCCCTTTGAGAGACACCAATGAACAGTATTCAGTGGTATGCAGTATCCAACCCCGATGGAAAGCGCTATCCCGAATGGAGACGCTCATTTGGGGTGAGTGAAATGGGAATCGTGTTCGTCCCCGCGGCGATGGCTGGAGATGAAACCGAGATGAATGTGATGCTGTGTGCCTGCGGCGATGGACAGAGCACTGCGGTGCACCTGGATCATCACTTTGTGCCAAGCGGCTGGCTGAAAACAGAGTTCCCCAAGCATGTTGAACTGATCGAGTTGATCGAAGGCTACGCGCGAGATCTCCCAGCCGAAATATCCAGGTAGTAGGACAACTGGCTGTACGGGGCCTGGTGAAGCTGTTGCCTCGCGTTACACTCCTAGCCCTGGAGTGGCACTACTGAGCGGTCTCTACAGAATCACGCCGTCGACCACTTCAATACTGAGCTCGTCGCCTACAACAACACCGATTGCCTGGAGCATTTCGTCAGGGATTTCGATGATAAGGTCCCATCTTTCGGGTCTTGGCATTTAACCGTCGCGGGGAGCATGACATGGGGGCCGTAGTCCCAGACAAGCGCCTGGTGCTTCTGGCTGACATTCTTTCCACTGTACAAATGCCCTGCGGGCGACATCCCTCTTCAAGCCTAGCAAAGCACCGAGAGATGAGCCGGAGACGGCCACCCCAGCACCTTGCAGATAGCAAGCTGCAGATTCGACCTCCTCAGCGTGGGGTAGGTACGACCGGGTATCAAGATATTGGTCGACCTGAATGCGCAACCAGTACGGCATTGTCGAGAATGAGTCCGTAAGGCGTGAGCGAGTGAGCTTCGCCTGGCTGCAAGTATCATAGAAGAGCGCTGGCCAATCGACCAGAAGGGCCGCTGCAGCTCGTAGCAAAGCGTATCGCGCCTCCAGTGACTGATACTCAAAATCTAGATGGGCCACCGGGGCGACTTCTATCCCGACTATCCCGCTCAACACGGCGCGTAATCGTCGGCCGTGTCTTCCGCATATCAGGCCTAAAAGTACTCGCAGGCCTGTAAAAAATGACAGACTCAGCGGCAGCCCTTGGAAGAAGCCGTTCCAGTCTCCAAGCTGAACCGCACGGGTGATGGTGAGGAGCATCCGACTGACCGCATTGTTTGCGCAGTCCATGAACCTGGGCTGGGTATCGCCTAATCTGAAATCGCATTTGCTACAGATGCTCAACGCACTTCCGGCGATTAGTTTTGAGCGACCTATCCCGTGCTGGTGGAAGACCACCGGCGACCCACAGGAGGGGCAAATCTGCTCCAGAAAGCAATCGTGCGCTGTGCACACAGTAGAGAGTGCTAAACGCCAGTGGCGACGATAATACGGTGCCGGATCGAGCTTCAGGCAGATGGGACAGAACTGTATGCCCGCCCTGCGACGGGTGCGGTGATAAAGACCGGTGGGGAGCAGAAATGGGACATCTCCACTAACAACAAAGTGTTCAAAAATGAATCCCTCATAGCAGCCCAAGGTCAGGCCTCTTAGCTCCTCGACCGGCCGCCCCGTCGCGGTGGATAAGCAGTCGAGCAGAGCTGACGGAGGATGGCGATCAGAATCGCGATTCCAGATAGGCGCCCTGTACCCCAGCAGATTGGAGTAAAAGGTGTGCAAGGCAAAACCATTAGCAAAAGCCAGCCGCACCATCCAAGAGGTCAGAAGCTCATCCGACAACGGCTGTGGATGGATTGGGAGCATATGCTAGATCCTCGATGCCATTTGCGTCCTATCACTGGGTGAGAGATACCCACACTCGTTCATTACCTCAGCTGTGATCCTTTCCTCACCAGACTCAATTGCGTACTCTGCCGCGGCGTTGAGCAACAGCGACAGCTCCCCTATGTAACCTTCACACATGGCCAATGCCTTGGCTGCCAACGGCCGCTCATGTAACGCCGACTTCTGCCGCAATGGCAGCAATCGCTCAAAGGACATCAAGAGCTGTAGGAATTCCTTGTTCATTTCCCACTTCGGTAGAAACTCGGGAGGAAACCGGTTCTGGATCTGCGGATCGATGCTGACTGCACGGAGCAGATCGCCAGTACCGCAACCTACTATGGAAATTTGAAGTTCGTTACCCAGATACTTCAACATGTTCAGAGATTGTTGCTGCCTTACGGATGTACCCGCGAGCATATTGTGAAGATCATCAATAACGAGAACCTTTAGTTGAATTTCCCTCAAAACCTTTATAACGCGCATGCGCTTAGCATTGGTAGATGATGCAGGATCCTTCTCAAAAAGTTTCCCAAGTATTTCCGAATAGATACTTGCCTCCGTCGGGCTTGGAGGAGTTTCTATTTTAAGCACTGGACACACGATGTGCTCACCACTCGGATTTTCGTCGGGCAAATTGCGCCCAACGAACTTATCAACCAAGTTTGATTTACCGTTATTAGTGTTACCTACGATGAGCATGTTAGGCATGCGTGTTTGCCGCGGATGGACGAGCAACCGGTCGAGCTTTTTGAGGATGGCATTAGCTTGTGGATACCCGATCCATCGTCGGTTGGCAATCCATAGGCTTCGCGCCTCCGCATCCTGCTCAACGAGTTTGAGGGCTTCAGGATGTAGATATTGATAGCTGGTCATGAATCACCCCAACTCTATATCGTCAAACGGCGTGATCACTTCGTCGAACGGATCTAAGTCCTCCGGAACTTCGACACGGGAATCAGCCTTAGATATCTGATGAACACCCAAAGACTGCCTGCGCCTTTGAGCATTCCGCAGACTCCTCTTTTCTCTGGTCCGTTGAGCCTTAGCTAACCGTGTACTTTCAATAGCATTTTCCTCAATTTTCCGCATCAGCGTAACTCCGTGAAAAATCTTTTCCTCATCTGGCTCGTTACTAGGGTCATTCTTTATACGCTTCAGCGCGGCCTTGAGCTCCCAATAGCTGATCGCTGGCCGAGCACTATTCAGGTATGGGATCGGAACGTAGGTTTTTGTGTCTGGGTCCAAGAAGTAAACAACACTTATATCTCTCGGATCGTATGCAAAGATGAATTTCTTGGCTTTGTTTGTATTCTGATCTATCGCCTTGATCCATTTACGCAAAACCGGCGAATAATAATGGATGTAGTTAACCAGCGCGCCAGTCTGCTGTATGGTTCTTTCGAGGTATGGCGTAAAATCTAGGCGAAACGTCTCCTCATCCTCGACCCTAGCTGGTAGTCCAACCCCCAGCTGTGTATCCGAGCCATACACAAGCTGAGCGAATTTCTTGATAGGTGGAATCCCACCGTTACCTGAATGCTTAGCATTATGGTAAGAGTAAACAAAGAAAGTTGTGAACCAAAGCTCCAACTCATCCAAGGTTAAGCACGCCTTTTGTTCCGAATTGTAATCAGCCTTGGCTTTGACGTTTGAAAAGGTCGTTCCTTCCAGCGTATGACACTCAGTCATAAAGGTCCGAAAAGCACGCTCTACATGTGGACCATAGTTTGGCTGATGCCTGGGCCTGTACTCTAAGACTATGTCATGCAGCGCACAGGCTCTTTGCAACATCGTGCCACGGAATTCTTTAGCATTATCGACATGAATTTTTGCCATTTTCCCATGAATCGGCCATTCAGCGAGAATATCCCTCTTAGCTAGCCAATTAGATTTCTCTTGCACCGCATGCGCGATGCACAGACCAGCCGAAAGCGCGCTGGGCGGTTCCAGCGTCAGGCAAAATCCAGTGACCATCTTTGTAGCAACATCAATAGCAATCGTAAGATATGGCCTACCTATGGGTAAGCGGTGTTGCTCATCAACGATAATGACATCCACCGGCGTATGGTCAATTTGTACAACCGCGTTTGGATAATCGCCGCCAGGAAACTCACCTAAGGTAGGCGATATATTATCACGGTAGGCTTTGGACCCATAACGCCTCCTGACCTTAACACCGTCCTCAATATTACTAACTCGCCCGTAAATAGTATTAAGATGCGGCTCGGGCAAGCCGCGAGATTTACAAATCTCCCGAATACGTGTGTGCAACTGGGTGACATTTCGCCGTTCTTTTTTGAGATAATACGCCTCAATCTGCTCATCTATGACGTCTTGGACTTCTTTGGGTAAGCGCCACTGACCTTTGTCAAAGCGGGGCGACTTGGATAGAGAAGATACAAGATTTGTTTCTTCATATCGCTTCAGCCATCTATAGATGGTGGGAACACTCTTGCCTGAGCGCTCCGCAGCATTCTTGACATCTTCCACACTCCGACGCCCCTGCAATAGCGGTTTGATGATTGCAAACCGCTCAAGAGTCTCATCCCAAGTCGCTTGATCCTGGGTTAAATGTGACGAATCTCTAGTCGGGCCGACCTCTGGACTGGACTTGAGGTCCGCACAGCGCACTACCTCGATCGAGGAATCCTCAACACTGCGAATTACAGCCTCAATCAGACCTTTGAGTTCAACAACTATCGAAGCCGAATCTCTCCAGTAGACCAACTGACCTGGTTTGATAGTTTTCATTTCACTACCTCCCCGATAGTAAGCACAGCTTTCATGCTTAACGGGATATTCAGGTCGCAACAAACGGCGCCATTGGCGACCAGATGCCACAAGACAGGGATAAGCTCTCCGCGTACTTTGGGATTTGGGGCTAACATCGCAAGGAGATTGCTCACACTGACTTCGTTGCAGCCTTCGAGCACCTCCAAGACCTGAGCGCGCAGAAACGGGCCAGGCTCTCGGTTTCGAAACGGCCACAGAAATTTGACGTTATCCAAATAGGGCGTGCGAATTTCTCGCTCCGTGTACACCTCAAAACGCCACCCCCGCTGAGCGCAGTACGATTTTGCCGCACGGAACTTGGGCAACAGGTTTCGCCACTGCTCACGAAAATTCGCTCGGTATTTGACCTCATAGAGGATCGGCTGCGGTGATGAGGCCGATGTCTGGAAGGTGATGAGGCCGTCGGGCGTGTACGACCGATCTTCACCGGCGTCGCCCTTGTACTGGATCTTAACGGGCTGAGCCACGAAGCTGCTGACGCGGCGATCAAAGCGGACAAGCTCCATTAGGTCGCGCTCAAGGGTCGATTCGAACCGACCCATCAGCGGTACGATGCCTGTGACGCTACGGCCGCTGACGCCGATGCTGCGGACCGGCAAAGTGGGCAGAGCGTTCTTCATTCTCATTGATCTCTAGAAACTAATCGTATTTTCTCATCTTACGATGTGTTTTACATGGCGGTTCGAAACCTCGTCCGGGAGAAATCACCCTGGCCCATCACGGTGTGTTGTTTCTCGATGAACTGCCGGAGTTCGACCGCAAGGTCCTGGAGGTTCTGCGCGAGCCCATGGAGTCGGGCCAGATCGTCATCGCGCGCGCCCGCGACCGGCTACAGTTTCCGGCGCGCTTCCAACTGGTAGCCGCCATGAACCCCTGCCCCTGTGGCTACCTTGGCGACCCTAACGGACGGTGCCGCTGCACACCGGAACAGATCCAGCGCTATCGCAACAAGCTGTCCGGCCCCTTGCTCGATCGCATCGACCTGCACCTGACCGTGGCCCGCGAAGCCACCGCCCTGAACCCCGAGCCGCAACCGGGGGACGACAGTGCCAGCGCCGCCGCCCGGGTGGCTCAAGCTCGCGAGCTGCAACGGCAACGCCAGGGTTGCGCCAATGCCCATCTCGACCTCCCCGGCCTGAGGCACCATTGCCGGCTATCCACGGCAGACGAACGCTGGCTGGAAGCGGCCTGCGAACGCCTGGACCTGTCGCTACGAGCCGCCCACCGCCTGCTGAAGGTGGCCCGGACCCTGGCCGACCTGGAGCAGGCGGCACGGATCAACCGCGAGCATCTGGCAGAAGCCCTGCATTACCGGCCGAGCACAGGTTGAAGGATCACTCCTTGGACAGATCCACCAGCGGCGTGGGGCGCACTTCGGTCTGGCGTCCATCCTGAATTTTGCCGACAAGACTCAGCGCATCATCCACCGCGGCCTTGTCCGCCAGCAGGTTGTAGCGGATCTGGAATTGCCGTTGCTCCTTGGCGCCGATGGTCGGCACCAGATTCAGCGGACGCTGATAGCGGCGGTTGTAAGAGAAACTGGTGCCCGGCTCCAGTCCCGTCACATAACCCTGGCCCTGGGTGTCGGTGTTCTTCCATAGCGAGAACACCGGCAACTGCTGGGTATTGAAGCCCAACGATACGCCGAGACTGCCCGCCTTGTTATGCAGCACCGCCAGGGTCTCGCCCTTGGCGTCGGCATAAGGCACGACGTTGTAGACGGTCTCGTCATAGTCGCGGGTCGGGCCGCGATAGGTCTGCCAGTCCGCCAGATCGGCCTTGGCTTTGTCGTTGAAGGGCGAGACCTGTTTCACCGGTGCCGCAAACTTGGCCCCCTGCTCAAGGAACGGCGTGCTGAAGTTGCTGTGGTACAGCGCCTGGTATTCCTTCGGATAATCACCGTTGTTGGTCAACCGGTCATTGAGGGTGAAACTGGTGCTGCCGGGCTCGGTAACCAGTTCGGTGGCGACACTGAAATCGACCTTCTTGAACGCCTGCTCCTTGAGCTCGCCCCGCAAGTGAATGGCGTAAGGCGGTTTCTCGTCGATATGCAGGGTGACCTTGCTGGCGGGAATGTTCGCCGCGCGGCCATGCAGTGTCAGCAACTCACCATTGTCCAGGCCAGGGTGCCCGACCCACTCGTAGCCGCAGCGCGTCACCAGCTCATTGAAGCCTTCCAGCCAGCCCAGGCCACCACGGCCATTGAGTTCGATGAACGCCGGATTGACCACTTCCTTGACCGGTGAATCCCAGCCCAGGCGCACATCGCCCACCGAGGCCTGCAACACATTCATGCCCCGGGTCGGCACCACCGAGAGCTTCATCACGCCATTGTCGATGTCGATGATGCTCACCCCTTCCTGGCGACCGCCATGCAAGGTGCGCAAGGTCACGGAAAAGGGCCGCTCGGTCTTTACCCCCAGTTGCTGGCTGGTGAGGTGCAGGTTGTCGGCGGCCTTGTCGCTGTCGAGCAATACATAGTCCCAGGCCATGGCATGGGAAGCGGCGCTCAGCGCAGCGAGGGAGACAAGCAGTTTGAGGGACTTCATCGAGGGATCGCCTTTATTGGAGTTGTACGATTTTTATAGCGCTGAAGAATCGTTTCAGCAAGCCAATAAATCGCGCTAACCACCACAAGATCCCATCATTTGCACTGAGGCCCTCAGTCCTCGAACCCCAACAGCAAGCCCGCCACTTCCAGGACTTCTGCCAAGGCAGCCGCGGCAGCCTCGGGCGAGGCCCGCAGCAGCAGGTCATCGGCGTAGCCCATGGTTTGCGCGAACAACTGTCGTGCCACGCGTTCGGGGCTGGAGCAGCGGAACACTCCGGCCTGGACCCCACGGTGGACGATCTGCGCCAACATCTGCTGCCACTGACCGTTGATCTTCAGGTAGGCCTCGGCCAGCTCCTGGTCATACATGGCCTCGTCCCAGGCATCGAGCCATAGCGCCCAGCCGTCCTCGGCGGAATCGGGCAGGCAATCGCGAAGAAAACCCTGCAGCGCCTCCAAGGGCGCGACGCCTTGCAGCGGTTCGCCCACCGCCTCCAGTTGCTCATTGGCAAAACGTATGAAGGCCTCGCGGCGCAGCTCCTTCCAATCGCTGAAGTAGTGATAGACATGGCTACGGGACAACCCGGCATGCTCGGCCAGGTCGCGAGTGGAGACATCGGCGAACCCCTTGCTGCGGAACAACTCCAGGGCCGCGCCGATGATCTGGTCTTTACGGTCGTTACGGGACATGGGCAATCGGGCCTCTTGACGCCGAGATGGACGGCGCTTGCATTTTGAGCGATCGCTCAAAGATAATTGAGCAGTCGCTCAATATTAACCGTTATCACACCTGTGGTGCACTCATGTCTGTCGTCACCCCATCCGTTATCGTCGACCCCACACAAAAGATCGGCCAGCAATCGGCCGGCCAGACGCTCAAGGCCATTGCCCGGGCGTACCCGGGCAAGCTGTTTGTCACGTTGTCCCTGGTGGCGCTAGAGAACGCCCTGCTGCTGGCCTACCCGCTGTTTGCCGGGTTCGCCGTAGACTCGATCCTGCGGGGTGACACCACCCACGCGCTGATCTACGCCCTGGTGGTGCTGGGCTTCTGGGTCGTGGGGGCCGCGCGGCGAGCGGTGGACACCCGCACCTTCACCCGCATCTACGCCGACCTGGCGGTGCCGGTGATCCTCAATCAGCGCCTGCAGCAGCAAAACACTTCCACGGCAGCGGCGCGGGTGGTGCTGGCCAGGGAGTTCGTCGACTTCTTCGAAAAGCATGTGCCGACCATCGCCACCGCCCTGGTATCGATTGTCGGTGCCGCGGTGATGCTGCTGGTGATCGAACCCTGGATCGGCCTGGCCTGCCTGGGAGCCCTGCTGCTGTGCGTCACCCTGCTGCCGCGCTTTGCACGGCGCAATCAGCAGTTGCACGAACGCCTGAACGATCGACTGGAAAAGGAGATCGGCCTGGTGGCCAAGGTCGGCGCGGCCTCGCTGCAACGCCACTATCGGCTGCTGTCGCGGCTGCGCATCTGGCTCTCGGACCGGGAGGCGGCGGCCTATCTGTTTCTGGGCGCCGTGGCGGCGATTCTGTTTGTCATTGCCATCAGTCAGCTGGCGCTGTCACCCGAGGTCAAGGCCGGGCATGTGTATGCGGTAATGACTTATCTGTGGACCTTCGTCAGCAGCGTCGACGAGGCTCCGACCATGGTCGATCAACTGGCGCGCCTGCGGGACATCGGCAAGCGCGTTGACCCGGGGCTGGGTGAACCGACCGAACCCCGCTAAACCTCAGAACCGCCGGATGCGATAGCCGCCGGCGTGCAGCAGGACCTTGCCCCGCAACCCAGGGTTGCGGGGCGAAAGGGCCACTGTCAGCGGAAGCGGTCGACTTCCTGACGCAGGTCGGCGGCCAGTGTTTCCAGCTCACGGGCAGTGACCGCCAGGTTGGACACCACTTCACGTTGCTCGCTGTTGGCCTGGGCAATGCTCTGCAGGTTGCTGCTGAGCACCGTGGCGGTGCTGCTCTGCTCCTGGGTGGCCGTGGTGATGGCGGCGAACTGCTCGCCGGCGCTGCGGCTCTGCTCGTCGATCAGGGCCAGGGCCGAAGCCACGTCGGCGTTGCGCGACAAGCCTTCCTGCATCAGCCGGTTGCCCTGTTCCATGGTCTCGATGGCATGGCCGGTTTCCTGCTGGATGCTGTTGATCATCTGCGAGATTTCGTCGGTGGCCTCGCGGGTACGCGACGCCAGGTTGCGCACCTCATCGGCCACCACGGCGAAGCCGCGACCCTGCTCGCCGGCACGGGCCGCCTCGATGGCGGCGTTGAGAGCGAGCAGGTTGGTCTGGTCGGCAATCGCGGTGATCACCCCTACAATTCCGCCGATCTCCTGGGAACGTTGGCCCAGGGTATTGATTACCGTAGCCGTGCTGTTGAGCGCCCCGGCAATCTGCTCCAGGGACGATGACGCCTGCTCCATGGACTCGCGGCCGATATGGGTCTGCTGAGCATTTTCTTCGGCCAGGCGCTGGGTGCTGCCCATGTTGTCGGCGATGTTCAGCGACGTGGCGCTGAACTCCTCCACCGCCCCCGCCATGCTGGTGATCTCGCCCGACTGCTGTTCCATGCCTTCATAGGCACCGCTGGACAGACCGGACAAGGCCTGGGCCCGGCCGTTGACCTCAGCGGCAGAACGGCGGATGTGCTCGACCATAGTCGACAAGGCTTCACCCATCTGGTTGAAACTGCGAGCCAGTTGGCCAATCTCATCGTGGCTGGACACATTCAACCGCGCACTCAGGTCGCCGCCGCCCAAGGCCTGGGCCTGACGCACCAGATCACTCAAGGGCGCCAGCTTGCTGCGCAGCAGCCAGACCGTGGCGCCCACCGCCAACAACATCGCCAACAGGCTGCCGATCACCAGACGGATGCCGACGCTCCAGGTCACCGCCCGAATCTCGGCTTTGGGCATGCTCGCCACCACCGACCAGGGACCACCGGCAAAAGGCACCGCCAGGCTGTAGAAGTCTTCGCCCTGGTCGCTCCAGAAGCGGCCCTTGCCCGGCTGCTGCGCTGCATCGGTCATGACCTGCGCGGCCTGATCCAGTCCTTGCACGCCCGCCGGTGGCACCAGCCATTTGTGCTGCTCGTCCAGCAAGGCCAGGGAGCCGCTGTGTCCGATGCGGAAGCGCTGGAGATTGTCGAACTGGGCGTTCTGCGCATCGGTGTAGTCAAAACCAACGAACAACACGGCAATCACCTTGCCGGCACGATCCAGCACCGGGGTGTACTGGGTCATGTAGAAACGCTCGAACAACAGCGCGCGGCCGACATAACCCTGCCCCGCCATGAGTTTCTGATAGGCCGGGTGGGCATGGTCGAGCAAGGTGCCAATGGCCCGGCTGCCGTCCTGCTTGCTCAAGGAAGTGCTGACCCGGATGAAGTCGTCGCCGCTGCGCACGAACAGGGTCGCCACCCCGGCGGTCATCTGCTTGAACTCGTCCACTTCCTCGAAGTTGTTGTTCAGCACCACGTCCCCCAGGTGCAGGCCCGGGGTCTGGACCCCAGCCACACTCACCGGTTGTTCGGGATGCAGGCTCAGGCCGCTGCGGAAGCGGTTTTCAAACAAGCCACTGAGGCGCTGGGTGCTTTCGCGCAGGCTGCTGTGAAAGGTGTTGAGCTGATCCGCCAGCAGGCGCGCTTCGCTGGCCAGGTGCTCTTCTCTAGTGTCGAGATTCGCCGAATCCAGAGAACGCAGGGCAAACAGGGTACTGCCGCTGATCACCAGGGCGAGTATCAAGGCAAGGGCAAGCCCTAGCTGGGAGGCTATCCGGGCACGGGGTTGAGACATGATGGCTCCTTACCGAGAAGGCGGATCATCCTGATCGATCAGCACACTCGGCAGTAATTATTCTAGGATTTTTAGTAATTTAGGACCTTCCTGAACGCTGGTTCCATAACCCATGGATTCGGCGGCGCCCACGAATACTTGAGCGCCTAGCAAGGATATCTCCGCGCCCCCGTCGGCCGGGCACTGCATCGTTTCAGCCGAGGCGCTCTACCTCGGGCAGTTGCATCGCCTGGACCTCGCCCTGGAGAAAGTCGCTGAGGCGACGCAAACGTTCGCCTCCCGGCCGGGTCTTGGGCCACACCAGGTAATAGTTCAAG
Organism: Pseudomonas sp. B21-059; assembly: GCF_026016285.1. NCBI lineage: Bacteria > Pseudomonadati > Pseudomonadota > Gammaproteobacteria > Pseudomonadales > Pseudomonadaceae > Pseudomonas > Pseudomonas sp. B21-059. Next base: position 6,568,629 of record NZ_CP087201.1, read on the forward strand.
CCACTGGCGACGGCGGTCGGCCAGGGCAGGCTCAAGCGACCCTGAGCCACATCTTCGGCCACCATCAGCAGATCCCCCATGGACACGCCGTAACCCCGAGCCGCCGCAATCATCCCCAGTTCCAGGGTGTCGAACACCTGCCCGCCCTTGAGGGAAACCTGATCCGTGAGCCCCATCTGCTCCAGCCAACTGCGCCAGTCCCGCCGGTCCGGAGTCGGGTGCAACAACTCCGTGGCCGCCAGCCGCGCCACATCCCAGGGCGGGTCTTCGAGCAGATTCGGAGCGCCCACCGGGATCAACAACTCCGGGAACAGGTAGCTGGCTTCCCAGTCCGGTGGAAAGTGTCCGTTGCTCAGCAGTACAGCGCAGTCGAAGGGCTCCTGGTTGAAGTCCACGGAGTCCACGTCCATCCAGGCACTGGTGAGCTGCACTTCGTTGCCCGGCTGCAGATGGCGGAAGCGACTCAGGCGCGCCAGTAACCAACGCATGGTCAGGGTCGACGGCGCCTTCATGCGCAGGATGTCGTCTTCGGCACGCAGGGTATTGCAGGCCCGCTCCAGGGCACCGAAACCCTCGCGGATGCCCGGCAGCAGCAAGCGCGCCGCCTCGGTCAGTTGCAGATTGCGCCCGCTGCGCTGGAACAGCCGGCAGGCGAAGTGATCCTCCAGGGTGCGGATATGCCGGCTGACAGCGCTCTGGGTAATGGACAGCTCCTCGGCCGCGCGGGTGAACGAGCTGTGCCGCGCCGCCGCTTCAAAGGCGCGCAGGGCATAAAGAGGAGGAAGACGACGGGACATGGACGCGCTCCAGCAGCGGAATGACGCAACGCTACCAGAAAGTTATTCGCATGAGTTTTTATCATGCCAGCAAGTATTTTTATCCCTTTGTGCTATGGCCCGGAAGCGCCGAGAATCAGCGCTCTCCCCGACTTTACCCTGATCGAGCCTGATGACCATGCAGCATCCAGCACGTACCGAACTCTGGGCCATCCTGCGGCTGGCGGGGCCGCTGATCGCCTCCCAGCTGGCGCACATGCTGATGGTTCTCACCGACACCCTGATGATGGCCCGCCTCAGCCCGCAAGCCCTGGCCGGCGGTGGCCTGGGCGCCGCCAGCTATTCCTTTGTCTCGATTTTCTGCATCGGCGTGATTGCCGCGGTCGGCACCCTGGTGGCGATTCGTCAGGGCGCCGGAGACATCCAGGGCGCCGCCCGCCTGACCCAGGCCGGCCTGTGGCTGGCCTGGATCATGGCCCTGGTCGCCGGCCTGCTGCTGTGGAACCTCAAACCGCTGTTGCTGCTTTTTGGCCAGACTGAAAGCAACGTCCAGGCTGCCGGCCAGTTCTTGCTGATCCTGCCGTTCGCCCTGCCCGGCTACTTGAGCTTCATGGCCTTGCGCGGCTTCACCAGCGCCATCGGCCGGGCGACGCCGGTGATGGTCATCAGCCTGGCAGGGACTGTGGCCAACTTCCTGCTCAACTATGCATTGATCACCGGCATGTTCGGCCTGCCGAAACTCGGCCTGATGGGCATCGGCCTGGTGACCGCCATCGTCGCCAACTGCATGGCGCTGGCCCTGGCCTGGCACATCAAGCGCCATCCGGCCTACGCTGCGTACCCATTGCGCCAGGGCCTAGCTCGGCTGAACACCCATTACCTGCGGGAACTGTGGCGCCTGGGCCTGCCCATTGGCGGCACCTATGCGGTGGAAGTCGGGTTGTTCGCCTTCGCCGCGCTGTGCATGGGCACCATGGGCAGCACTCAATTGGCGGCGCACCAGATCGCCCTGCAGATCGTGTCGGTGGCGTTCATGGTGCCGGCGGGCATCTCCTACGCCATCACCATGCGCATCGGCCAGCACTACGGTGCCGGACAATTGCTGGATGCACGGTTGGCCGGACGGGTCGGCATCGCCTTCGGCGCGGTAGCGATGCTGGGGTTCGCGATGATTTTCTGGCTGCTGCCCAACCAGTTGATCGGGCTGTTCCTCGACCACAACGACCCGGCCTTCGCCGAGGTGATTCAACTGGCGGTGAGCCTGTTGGCGGTGGCGGCCTGGTTCGAGCTGTTCGATGGCACCCAGACCATCGCCATGGGCGCGATCCGCGGTCTCAAGGATGCCAAGACCACCTTCCTGGTGGGCCTGGGCTGCTACTGGCTGATCGGTGCCCCTTCGGCATGGCTGATGGCCTTTACCCTGGGCTGGGGACCGACCGGTGTCTGGTGGGGACTGGCCCTGGGCCTGGCCTGCGCGGCCATCAGCCTGACCCTGGCGTTCGAGTGGCGGATGCGCCGCATGATCAAGCGCGAGCCCGAGGTTGCGGCGATGAACGTTCAAGCCAGCAGCGCGGATTGACGGGGAGCGGGTCCCCGCCGCCCAAAGCGGTGGATCAGCACCGGTATCCGTCGCTTAAAGCATCCCCTCCTGCAGCGACTGCTGGCTGCTGCCGAACGTCAGGTACTCCATCAAGTCCGCCAGGGGCAACGGCTTGCTGATCAGGTAGCCCTGGACCTGATCGCAGCCAAAGCCTCGTAGCAACGCCAGTTGCTCCGCGGTTTCCACACCTTCGGCCACCACATCCAGATTGAGGTTGTGGGCCAGGTTGATCATGGCGTGTACCAGTTTGCGGTTCTCTTCACGCTGCTCCATGCCCCCGACAAAGCTCTTGTCGACCTTGAGCAGGGTGATCGGCAGGCTGTTGAGGTGGACGAAGGAAGAGAAACCGGTACCGAAGTCGTCCAGGGAAAAACGCACTCCAAGGCGCCCCAGGGCATCCATGGTCTGCTTCACCAGATCGCTGCGGCGCATCACTGCGGTTTCCGTCAGCTCGAACTCCAGCCACTGAGCCTCGACCCCACGCTCGGCGATCAGCCGGCTCAGGGTCGAGAGCAACTGGCTGTCCTGAAACTGGCGGAACGACAGGTTGACCGCCATATGTAGCGAAGGCAGCCCGCGCTCGCGCAGGGCCTGCATGTCTCGCAGAGCACGGGAAATCACCCAGTAGCCCAAGGGCACGATCAGCCCGCTCTGTTCCGCCAGGGGCACAAACTCGCTGGGAGGCAGCAAGCCGCGCTCGCCGTGGCGCCAACGCACCAGGGCTTCGAGGCCGACAATCTTGCCGTCATGCAGGTTCAGCCGGGGTTGGTAATGCAGCTCCAGCTCATCACGGCGTAAGGCTCGGCGCAGTTCGCTTTCCAGATCGGCGAGGCTGCGGGCGTTGCGGTTGATCCGCTCATTGAAGATATGAAAGGTGCAGCCTTGGGTGCTCTTGGCCTGCTGCATGGCGATATGTGCATGCCACATCAACGGGTCGGCGCCGGCATTGGCCCGGGCATGGGCAATCCCCAGGCTGCAGCCGATCAACAGGCTTTCGCCATCGACCCAATAGGGTTCGGCCATGGCTTCGGTGATGCGTTCGGCCATCCATTCGGCGCGCTGCGGCGCGCGGCGGGTGTCGATCAGCAAGGCAAACTCGTCGCTGCCCAGGCGGGCCAGTTGGTCACCAGCCTCCAGTTGGCTCTTGAGCCGCGACACCACCTGCAGGATCAGGCGGTCGCCGGCCTGGTGGCCGAGGGCGTCGTTGGCGTGGCGGAAGTTATCCAGGTCCAGGTGCCCCAGGGCCAGGCCGCGACCGTCGTTTTCCGCCAGCCGCGCGGCCAGCAGGGTCTGGAAGCCCTGGCGGTTGGCGATGCCGGTCAGGGGGTCCTGCTCGGCCAGGCGTTGCAGGGTGTTTTCCAGCACACCGCGCTCGCGTACATGACGCAGGCAGCGACGCAGGGCGTCGGTACTCAGGCAAGAACCCACCAGCCAGTCGCTGACACCTACCGGGGCTACTGAGGGCTCATGGTCCAGCAATAGAATGGTGGGCAAACTGCAACGCCCGGGACCGGGCTGCAGGCGTGGAATGGTCAGCAGGACCGCATTACGATCGTCTTCGAACAAACGACTGACCGACTCCCAGGTGGGAGCACTGATCAATACCACCGAGTCTCCCAACGGAGCGACACACTCGCGCAACAACGCTGTCCACACCGGCTCTTCGGCCAGTAGCAGCAAACGCAAGGGTTCGACAGGCTTAGACAAGCTAGCTCCCTAGACTCTGCAAAATTAGTTGGCGGCGGGCATTATGGCGCGCAAATAAGCAATAACAATTGATATTGATTATCATACGCAATTTCTTGTACCGCTCTAACTCGAACATTAGACGCATATTCAGCGCGCATCCTGAGGGAAAGTATCAAAACCGGCAAATTTAGATAGCGTTGTGCGTCACAAGTCGGAGAGAGCAGCAGAATCTGTCCAGCCTGTTAAAATGCCCGCCCTTTTCGTAACCGATCCCTTTTTACCGTCATGTCCCGACTCAATCCCCGGCAGCAAGAAGCCGTGAACTATGTCGGCGGCCCTCTTTTGGTGCTCGCCGGCGCAGGCTCCGGCAAGACCAGCGTGATCACCCGCAAGATCGCGCACCTGATCCAGAACTGCGGCATCCGCGCCCAGTACATCGTCGCCATGACCTTTACCAACAAGGCCGCGCGAGAAATGAAGGAGCGGGTCGGCACCCTGCTGCGCGCCGGCGAAGGCCGTGGCCTGACCGTGTCGACCTTCCACAACCTGGGCCTGAACATCATCCGCAAGGAGCATGCGCGGCTGGGCTACAAGCCGGGCTTCTCGATCTTCGACGAAGCCGACGTCAAGGCCCTGATGACCGACATCATGCAGAAGGAGTATTCCGGGGACGACGGCGTCGACGAGATCAAGAACATGATCGGTTCGTGGAAGAACGACCTGATCCTGCCGGCCCAAGCCCTGGAAAATGCCCGCAACCCCAAGGAGCAGACCGCAGCCATCGTCTACACCCATTACCAACGCACGCTCAAGGCGTTCAACGCGGTGGACTTCGACGACCTGATCCTGCTGCCGGTGAAGCTGTTCGAAGAACACGCCGACATCCTGGAGAAATGGCAGAACAAGGTCCGCTACCTGCTGGTGGACGAATACCAGGACACCAACGCCAGCCAGTACCTGCTGGTGAAAATGCTCATCGGCAAACGCAACCAGTTCACCGTGGTGGGCGACGACGACCAGTCGATCTACGCCTGGCGTGGCGCGCGCCCGGAAAACCTGATGCTGCTCAAGGACGACTACCCGTCCCTGAAAGTGGTGATGCTGGAGCAGAACTATCGCTCCACCAGCCGTATCCTGCGCTGCGCCAACGTGCTGATCTCCAACAACCCCCACGAGTTCGAAAAGCAGTTGTGGAGCGAGATGGGCCACGGCGACGAGATCCGCGTGATCCGCTGCCGCAACGAAGACGCCGAGGCCGAACGGGTGGCCATGGAGATCCTCAGCCTGCACCTGCGCACCGACCGGCCCTACAGCGACTTCGCCATTCTTTACCGGGGCAACTACCAGGCCAAGCTGATCGAACTGAAGCTGCAGCACCATCAGGTGCCCTATCGCCTGTCCGGCGGGAACAGCTTCTTCGGACGCCAGGAAGTCAAGGATCTGATGGCCTACTTCCGCCTGATCGTGAACCCGGACGACGACAACGCCTTCCTCCGGGTGATCAACGTGCCGCGCCGGGAAATCGGCTCCACGACCCTGGAAAAACTCGGCAACTACGCCACCGAGCGCAAGATCTCGATGTACGCCGCCACCGATGAAATCGGCCTGAGCGAGCACCTGGACAGCCGTTTCACTGATCGCCTGGCGCGTTTCAAGCGCTTCATGGACCGGGTCCGCGAACAATGCGCCGGCGAAGACCCGATCTCCGCCCTGCGCAGCATGGTCATGGACATCGACTACGAGAACTGGCTGCGCACCAACAGCTCCAGCGACAAGGCCGCGGACTACCGGATGGGCAACGTCTGGTTCCTGATCGAGGCCTTGAAGAACACCCTGGAAAAAGACGAAGACGGCGAAATGACCGTCGAGGACGCCATCGGCAAGCTGGTCCTGCGGGACATGCTGGAACGCCAGCAGGAAGAGGAAGACGGCGCCGAAGGTGTACAAATGATGACCTTGCATGCCTCCAAGGGGCTGGAGTTTCCCTACGTGTTCATCATGGGCATGGAAGAGGAAATCCTCCCGCACCGCTCCAGTATCGAAGCCGACACCATCGAGGAAGAACGACGCCTGGCCTATGTGGGCATTACCCGTGCTCGCCAGACCCTGGCCTTCACTTTCGCGGCCAAGCGCAAGCAATACGGTGAAATCATCGACTGCGCACCGAGCCGCTTCCTCGATGAATTGCCCCCGGACGACCTGGCCTGGGAAGGCAACGACGACACGCCGACCGAAGTCAAAGCCGTTCGCGGCAATAGCGCTTTGGCGGATATACGCGCGATGTTAAAGCGCTAAAATCGACTATTTTTAACTGACCTTTGGCGCAACAGGCGCTATTTGAGGAAGCTCCGTGGAAGCACTGCACAAGAAAATTCGCGAAGAAGGCATCGTGCTTTCCGATCAAGTACTGAAAGTCGACGCCTTTCTGAACCATCAGATCGACCCGCAGTTGATGAAGCTGATCGGCGATGAATTCGCCACGCTGTTCAAGGACTCGGGCATCACCAAGATCGTCACCATCGAAGCCTCGGGGATTGCCCCGGCCATCATGACCGGCCTGAACCTGGGCGTGCCGGTGATCTTCGCCCGCAAGCACCAGTCCCTGACCCTGACCGAGAACCTGCTGTCGGCCACCGTGTACTCCTTCACCAAACAGGTGGAAAGCACCGTCGCCATCTCCCCACGGCACCTGACCAGCAGCGATCGTGTGCTGATCATCGATGACTTCCTGGCCAACGGTAAGGCGTCCCAGGCACTGATCTCGATCATCAAGCAGGCCGGCGCCACCGTGGCCGGCCTGGGCATCGTGATCGAGAAGTCCTTCCAGGGCGGCCGTGCCGAACTGGACTCCCAGGGCTACCGCGTGGAATCCCTGGCCCGGGTCAAATCCCTGGCCGGCGGCGTGGTCACCTTCATCGAGTAACCTCGCCCGTTAGCCCTGCGTAGAAGCTGGCTTGTGTAGGAGCTGGCTTGCCAGCGAAGACGCCCTTGAGAGCAATGCAAGACTTGATGGCCCATTCGCCGGCAAGCCGGCTCCTACGACAGCGTTGGCGAAGTGGCCTGCAGCCCGGCCAGCAGGAACCGCTGATACAGCTCCTCGCGCAGCCCATCGGGCTGCTCCAGCCCCATGCGTTCAAGGTGCGCCGCAAATTCCTCAGGCTCCGGCGCATCGAGTGCCGCCTTGCCCAGCTCAAGGATCTCGCTGAGCTTGAACTTGCTCTTGAGCCAGTTCAGCGCCCGCAGCAGGTCACGCTCTTCATCGCTGAAATCACTGCCCAACGGATACTCCGGAAACAGGTGGCTATGACGCGCCTGGATATTCTGCAAACGCTGTGGGCTGTTGTCGGTAAAACGCGGGTTCAGACGAAAATCCTTCGGCAGTTTTCCGGCCTTCTGTGCCTGCTCCATCAACCCCGGCTGAAAGCGTGAGTCGCTGATGTTGAGCAGCGCCTCGATCACTTGCGCATCCGTTTTACCTCGCAGATCGGCAATGCCGTACTCGGTGATCACGATGTCCCGCAGATGGCGCGGGATGGTGCAATGGCCGTACTCCCAGACGATGTTGGAGCTGACTTCGCCAGCGGATTCGCGCCAACTGCGCAGGATCAGCACCGAGCGAGCATCGTGCAGAGCATGGCCCTGGGCAACGAAGTTGTACTGCCCGCCCACACCGCTGAGCACCTTCCCGCCCTGCAACTGATCGGACACCGCCGCGCCCATCAGGGTCATGGTGAACGCGCTGTTGATGAATCGCGCATCCCGGCGCTGCAGGCGCTTGAGTTCTTCATGGCCATACAGCTCGTTGATGTAGCTGATGGCGGTCATGTTGAACTGCGCCAGCTTGCTCTTGGGCAGCTCGCGCAACCGCTGATAGAAACTGCGCGGGCCAAGGAAGAAACCACCGTGGACCGAGACCCCGCCAGCCGCGGCCGCATCCAGGGTGCCGGCGTTGGCTTGCTGTTGCAGCTCCAAAGTCGGGTAGACCTTGCGCCGCACGATGCCGGCATCCGCCAGGGCCAGCAGGCCGTTGACGAACATTTCACTGCAACCGTAAAGGCCCTGGGCAAAGGGCTCGACGCCGCCTTCGCGGTCGATCAGCGCCTGCCAGTGGTCAACCTGCAGATCCGCCAGCAGGGCACGATAACCGTCGTTGTCGGCCTGCCGTGCCAGCAAAGCTGCGGTCAGCGCGTCGCCCATGGAGCCAATGCCGATCTGCAAGGTGCCGCCGTCGCGCACCAGGGTGCTGGCATGCAAGCCGATGCAATGATCCTGAATCCCCACCGGCATGTTCGGCGTGGAAAACAGGGTGCTGCGCTCCTCCTCGTCGATCAGCAGATCGAGGTCCGCAGCATCGATCTCGGAGTCCCCGGGCATATAAGGCAGGTCACTGTGGACCTGGCCGAGAATCAGGATGGTCTCCCCCGCCGCACGACGCTTGGCGATCATCGGCAGCATGTCGAGGGTGATATCCGGGTTGCAGCTCAGGCTCAGGCGGCCGGGGTGTTGCGGATCGCGGGCCAGCAGTTGCGCCACCAGGTTCAAGCCGGCGGCGTTGATGTCCCGGGCGGCATGGCTGTAGTTGCTGCTGACATAGTCCTGCTGCGCTGCGGCGCTGTGCAAAAGGCTGCCGGGCTGCATGAAGAACTGCTCGACGCGGATGTTCGCCGGCAGGCTGTCGCGGTGCAGGTCGGCAAGGAAATCCAGTTCCGGATAGTCGCCGAACACCCGCTCCACGAAGGGTTCGAGAAAGCGCTTCTGCAAACCGTCGCCCAGGGACGGACGGCCCAGGCTCAGGGCGGTATAGATCGTCAGTTGGCGTTCGGGCAATTGGGCAATGCGACGATACAGAGCGTTGGCAAAACGGTTGGGTTTGCCCAGGCCCAGGGGCATGCCCATGTGAATGTGTTGCGGCAAACGGGCGAGCACTTCATCTACCGCATGCTCGATAGAACAGGATTGCAGCATCTGACCCTCCGGGGACCATCCATGAATTGAGGTTGGACCGAGCTTGCCGGGAGTTTGCTGCCTTGAACAGTGCACTGGCTGAATTACGCCCACAAAAAAGCCGCTCGTAAGCGGCTTTTTCGCTGAAGATGGCGGCTTATTTCAGGCCGGACATCTTCTGGATAGCCGCTTTGAGATCGTCATCGGTGCAATCGGCGCAGGTGCCTTTAGGCGGCATGGCGTTGATACCGGTGATGGCCTTGGCCAGGATTCCGTCGAGGCCGCCCTGGTGATCGGCGCGCTCTTTCCAGGCTGCGGTGTCACCGATTTTCGGCGCACCCAACAGGCCGGTGCCGTGGCAAGCATTGCAATGCTTGGCAATCACGTCATCCGGGGATTTCGCCCCACCGCCACCACCTGCAGAAGCAGCGACTTCCATACCCTTGCATTCCTGCCCCTGAACGCAGACCTGGCCAACAGGCTCAAGACGCTTGGCAATGTCATCATTAGTCGCAGCTTGAGCGCTGACTGCCCAAAGGGCCAATACGGTTGCTGGTGCGGCCAGCATTTTCATAATTAGGTTCACGCGTACACCCTCAATGGTGGCTAGTCACGCCTGCGGCCACGGTTTCGCAGGCGGGCGAAAGTATAACGGTTAGCCCGCCACACTGAAACAACCCCAAAGTCGAAGGGGTCTTAATCGCGGCGAAATGTCGCTGGGGGCCTCTCTGCAAACCTTGCAGGATGCCTCTTGGTCTAGAAATTCGCCGGAGTGGCTGCGCTGATTAGTCGCGCCGGAGCATCGAACGGATTACGGAAACGGTGCGGCTTCGTACTCTCAAAGTAGTAGCTGTCACCGGCCTCCAGGACAAATGTTTCCAGCCCTACCACCAGTTCCAGGCGACCTTCGAGAAGAATGCCGGTTTCCTCGCCGTCGTGGGTGAGCATCTCTTCCCCGGTATCGGCGCCGGGCGGGTAGATTTCGTTGAGAAACGCAATAGCACGACTCGGATGCGCCCGGCCCACCAGCTTCATGGTGACTGCGCCATCGGAGATATCGATCAGTTCGTGGGCCTTGTAGACAATCTGAGAAGGCGTTTCCTGGAGGATTTCCTCGGAAAAGAACTCGACCATGGACATGGGAATGCCGCCCAGCACCTTTCGCAGTGAGCTGATCGAGGGGCTGACACTGTTCTTTTCGATCATTGAAATGGTGCTATTGGTGACGCCCGCACGCTTGGCGAGTTCACGCTGGGAAAGACCTTTCAGTTTACGGATGGATTGTAGTCGTTCACCGACGTCCAATGCGGCAGCCTCCTAGGCGGGAATCAGGCGTTGTTGTAATTGAGCGTTATCATGGCGACAGCGTTCAGTATTTACAACACTTGGCCCCGATTCCCCCGAGGGCAGGCGACTTTCGGTACAACCCGCGCAATCTCAGTCTTCGCAGTACACCAGCGGCACCCGACGCAGGTTGCAGAACAGCTGATAAGGGATGGTATTGGCGGCCAGGGCAACCTCGCTGGCGAGGATGTTCTTGCCCCACAATTCCACCCGGGAACCCAGCCCGGCCTGTGGCACATCCGTCAGGTCGACACACAGCATGTCCATGGACACCCGGCCTAGCAGGCGGCTGCGCTGGCCGTCCACCAGCACCGGAGTGCCGGTCGGCGCGTGGCGCGGATAGCCATCGGCATAACCCATGGCGACCACGCCGATGCGCATCGGCTTGTCGGTGATGAACTTGGCGCCATAGCCCACCGGCTCGCCGGCGGGCAACTCACGCACACAGATCACCTTGGATTCCAGGGTCATGACCGGCTGCAGTCGCTCAGCCACGGAGTTGTTTTCTTCGAACGGCGTAGAGCCATAAAGCATGATGCCGGGACGCACCCAGTCACTGGGCACGCTCGGCCAGCCCATGACCGCCGGCGAGTTACGCAAGCTGATTTCAGCCCCCAGCCCCTGACGAGCCGCCTCGAATACCGCGACCTGTTCACTGCTGCGCGGGCAGTCCAGCTCGTCAGCACGGGCGAAGTGGCTCATCAGCACGATCTTCTCGACCTTGCCGCTGGCCTGCAGCCGTTGATAGGCCGTCTGGTAATCCTTGGGATGCAGGCCAACCCGGTGCATGCCCGAATCCAGCTTGAGCCAGACCGTCAGCGGCTTGGCCACCGGTGTCTGCTCGATGGCCTCGAGCTGCCACAGCGAATGCACCACACACCAGAAATCATGCTCGACGATCAGCGCCAACTCGGAGGCTTCAAAGAAACCTTCCAGCAGCAGGATCGGCGCACCAATACCGGCGGCGCGCAGTTCCAGGGCCTCTTCGATGCAGGCCACGGCAAAGCCGTCGGCCTCGGCCTCCAGCGCCTGGGCGCAACGCACGGCGCCATGACCGTAGGCATCAGCCTTGATCACCGCAAGGGCGCGAACACCCGAGACTTCACGGGCCAGTTGGTAGTTGTGACGCAGGGCTTGGAGATCGATCAGGGCACGGGCAGGGCGCATGGCGGCAGACTTCTAGGCGGTCATGGGAATAAAAAACCGGTGCTGGATGACAGCTGGCCGCCACCGGCACCGGGAGAGGGATCTTGTCGCTTAAGGCAGAGCAGCCACCACGGAAAGCTCGATGAGGATTTCCGGCTCGCAGAGCTTGGCCTCCACAGTGGCCCGGGCCGGGGCCACGCCTTTTGGCAGCCACTGGTCCCAGACACTGTTCATGCCTGCGAAGTGGGCATCGATGTCCTTGAGGTAGATGGTCACCGACAGCAGCTTGCTCTTGTCGGTGCCCGCCAGGTCCAGCAGACGCTCGATGTTGGCCAGGGTTTCCCGGGTTTGCTGTTCGATCCCGGCACTCATGTCATCGCCGACCTGCCCGGACAGATACACCGTACCGCTGTGAACGACGATCTGACTCATGCGCTCATTGGTGAGCTGGCGCTGGATTGACATGTTTAGCTGACTCCTGAGGGTTGCCATAACGGGAAATATCGAGGCCTTCGGCACTGATCTGCGGCTTTTTCTTGGCCATCAGGTCCGCCAGCAAACGACCGGAACCACAAGCCATGGTCCAACCGAGGGTGCCATGACCGGTGTTCAAGAACAGATTACGGAACGGCGTGGCACCGACGATTGGCGTGCCATCCGGGGTGGTAGGACGCAGCCCGGTCCAGAAACTGGCCTGGGACAGATCGCCGCCCTGAGGATAGAGATCGTTGACGATCATCTCCAGCGTTTCACGCCGGCGCGGGTTCAGCGACAGGTCAAAACCGGCGATTTCGGCCATGCCACCGACCCGGATACGGTTGTCGAAACGAGTGATCGCGACCTTGTAGGTCTCGTCGAGGATGGTCGAAGTCGGTGCCATCGCCGGGTTGGTGATCGGCACGGTCAAGGAGTAGCCCTTGAGCGGGTACACCGGAGCCTTGATGCCCAGCGGCTTGAGCAATTGCGGCGAGTAGCTGCCCAGGGCCAGCACGTAGCGGTCGGCGGTTTCCAGTTTGCCGTCGATCCACACGCCATTGATCCGGTCGCCGGCGAAGTCGAGGCGCTGGATGTCCTGGCCAAAACGGAACTCCACCCCCAGCTTGATGGCCATTTCAGCCAGGCGCGTGGTGAAGATCTGGCAGTCGCCGGTCTGGTCATTCGGCAGGCGCAGAGCACCGGCAAGGATGTCGGTGACGCTGGCCAGAGCCGGCTCGACCCGGGCGATGCCCTCGCGATCCAACAGCTCGAACGGTACGCCGGATTCCTTGAGCACGGCGATGTCTTTCGCCGCGCCGTCCAGTTGCGCCTGGGTGCGGAACAGCTGGGTGGTGCCCAGGCTGCGACCTTCGTAAGCGATGCCGGTTTCCGCACGCAATTCGTCGAGGCAGTCACGGCTGTATTCGGACAGACGCACCATGCGCTCTTTGTTCACCGCATAACGGCTGGCAGTGCAGTTGCGCAGCATCTGCGCCATCCACAGGTATTGGTCGATATCGGCGGTGGCCTTGATTGCCAGCGGTGCGTGGCGTTGCAGCAGCCATTTGATGGCCTTGAGCGGCACGCCCGGAGCAGCCCAAGGCGAGGCATAGCCAGGGGAAACCTGGCCGGCGTTGGCGAAACTGGTTTCCATGGCTGCAGCCGGCTGGCGGTCCACCACGGTCACATCAAACCCGGCTCGAGCCAGGTAATAGGCACTGGTGGTTCCGATAACGCCACTGCCCAAGACCAGAACGCGCATTTTCATATCCCTCATCGCGGCTTGACCGCTGACGTTTGTTATTCAGAGCAAAGATGGGCGCAGTGTAAGAAACATTGAGCAGTGATTTTCACTATATAACCGCCTATATTTGGCGAGAATTCTCGGCAATATCGCTTTTCACGGAGGGGCATCCCCTATGCGCACCAATCATCAGACCCGTCGTGCCCTGGACAAGATAGATCGCAATATCCTGCGAATTCTGCAGGCCGATGGACGCATTTCCTTCACCGAGCTGGGGGAACGGGTCGGACTCTCCACCACCCCTTGCACCGAGCGAGTGCGCCGCCTGGAACGCGAAGGAATCATCATGGGCTACAACGCCCGGCTCAACCCGCAGCACTTGAAGGGCAGCCTGCTGGTGTTCGTCGAGATTAGCCTGGACTACAAATCAGGGGATACCTTCGAGGAGTTTCGCCGGGCGGTGCTGAAGCTACCGCACGTGCTGGAGTGCCATCTGGTGTCCGGGGACTTCGACTATCTGGTCAAGGCGCGGATCTCGGAGATGGCGTCCTATCGCAAGCTGCTGGGGGACATCCTGCTCAAGCTGCCCCATGTACGGGAATCCAAGAGCTACATCGTGATGGAGGAAGTGAAGGAAAGCCTGAGCCTGCCGATTCCGGACTGAGATGAGGGGCGCCGGTTCCGCGGCAAGCTGGCTCGGAGCGCGAGGGGCTAGACCAGGACCTGACGATTGCTGGCCATGTAGTCGTGGATCTGCTTCTCGACCCGGGGGTGGATCATCTCCACGGGACGCCGGCCGTTGGGGCACGGCAGGCTCGGCGTGGTGCCGAACAAGCGACAGATCAGCGGGCGTTCGTCATACACCGTGCAGCCATTGGGGCCCAGGTGCACACAGTTGAGCTCGTCCATGGCGGCGTCCTGCTCGGCAGCGGTCTTGCGCGGCAGGCGGGACATTTCCTCAGGCGAAGTGGTGACTGGGCCGCAGCAGTCGTGGCAACCAGGAACGCACTCGAAAGAGGGAATCTGCTGACGCAAACTACGGACGATTTGACGGTTACAGCTCATGAAAAAGGCTACCGGGGCATGAATAGCCATGAATTCTGCCCTAAATGCCTGGCAGCAGACAGGGCCGGGCATCCTGCGGTTGCTGCAAACGAAAGCCCCGGCTTATGCTCCGGCAATTTTTAAAGACCCCCTGATCAGGACACTTTCCATGCCCGCCAGTGCTCAGCCATCCGCCGCCAGCGATCGGCACGCCGCCTCTTACTATGCCGCCAGCAGCCTGCCGCAGCCGGACTACCCGACACTGGCAGGCGAGCTGACAGCGGACGTGTGCGTGGTAGGCGGCGGATTCTCGGGGCTCAATACTGCGCTGGAACTGGCCGAACGCGGGTTCAGCGTGATCCTGCTGGAAGCCCGCAAGATCGGCTGGGGCGCCAGCGGCCGCAACGGTGGGCAGTTGATTCGCGGGGTCGGCCACGGCCTGGAGCAGTTCACCAAGGTGATCGGTAGCGACGGCGTGCGGCAGATGAAGCTCATGGGCCTGGAGGCGGTGGAAATCGTCCGCCAGCGCATCGAACGCCTGCAGATCCCCTGCGATCTGACCTGGGGCTACTGCGACCTGGCCAACAAGCCAGCAGACCTTGAGGGTTTTGCCGAAGACGCCGAAGAGCTGCGCAGCCTGGGCTATCGCCACGAAACCCGCCTGTTGCAGGCCAGTGAAATGCACAGCGTAGTGGGCTCCACACGCTACGTTGGCGGGCTGATCGACATGGGCTCGGGTCATCTGCACCCGCTGAACCTGGCCCTGGGTGAAGCCCAGGCGGCGCAGCAGATGGGCGTGCGTCTGTTCGAGCATTCGGCAGTGACTCGCATCGACTACGGTCCCGAGGTCAAGGTCCACAGCCATCGCGGCACGGTCCGCGCCAAGACCCTGGTGCTGGGCTGCAACGCCTACCTCAACGACCTCAACCCGGAGCTGGGGGGCAAGGTGCTGCCGGCCGGCAGCTACATCATTGCCACCGAACCCTTGAGTGAGGCCCAGGCGCAAGAGCTATTGCCACAGAACATGGCGGTCTGCGACCAGCGCGTCGCTCTGGACTACTACCGGCTCTCGGCCGATCGGCGCCTGTTGTTCGGCGGTGCCTGCCACTACTCGGGACGCGACCCCAAGGACATCGCCGCGTACATGCGGCCGAAGATGCTGGAAGTGTTCCCGCAACTGGCCAAGGTGAAGATCGACTACCAGTGGGGCGGCATGATCGGCATCGGCGCCAACCGCCTGCCACAGATCGGCCGACTCAAGGACCAGCCCAATGTGTATTACGCCCAGGCCTATTCAGGCCATGGGCTGAACGCCACGCACCTGGCGGGCAAGTTGCTGGGAGAGGCCATCAGCGGTCAACAGGGCGGCGGCTTCGACCTGTTCGCCAAGGTGCCGCACATCACCTTTCCCGGCGGCAAGCACCTGCGCTCACCACTGCTGGCCCTGGGCATGCTCTGGCATCGCCTGAAAGAGCTGGCCTGATCTTCCGCGGCTCCTTGTCGCCGCGGATTACAGCCGCCAGAAAGGCTTGAGGCCTTCGGCCCGTGCCTCCTCGCGGCTCAGCCCCACATCCCGCAACTCCTCGGCGGTCAACTCCAGCAACGCCTTGCGGGTACGCAATCGATGCCAGTACAGGTCCCAGGTTCCCAGCCCGGACGGCGCAGTGCACGACAGGGTCGCCGCCGCCCGCTCCTGCTCGACTTCCAGTTCCTGACCGCGTAACGACAACCGCACATCGCTCAAGCCGTTCATCTCCATTGCTCCTGTTTACTCAAGTTGCCATGAGCGAGCATGATGGGCGCCGCACCAAAACCAATACAGACCCAATACAGCGGTATTACTTCCATACAGATTTGCCAAAAATCCCGCTGAATGCCGTATTTTTGCCTCATCTGTACTGGTCCTCCGTGACTGCCACTTCGAGCCAACGCCATGACCCTCTACGTGAACCTCGCCGAACTCCTGGGCACCCGCATCGAACAGGGCTTCTATCGCCCCGGTGATCGACTGCCCTCGGTGCGCGCGCTGAGCGTAGAACACGGGGTCAGCCTGAGTACCGTGCAGCAGGCCTACCGCGTGCTGGAAGACAACGGCCTGGCCATGCCCAAGCCAAAATCCGGGTACTTCGTCCCCCCCAGCCGTGAGTTGCCTGCGCTACCGGCAGTCGGTCGCCCGGCCCAGCGGCCGGTGGAAATCTCCCAGTGGGACCAGGTGTTGGAGCTGATCCGCGCGGTGCCGCGCAAGGACGTGGTGCAGCTGGGCCGCGGCATGCCGGACATCACCACGCCAACCATGAAGCCCTTGCTACGGGCCCTGGCCCGGCTCAGCCGGCGCCAGGACATGCCCGGCCTGCACTACGACAACATCTACGGCGTGCTGGAATTGCGCGAGCAAGTGGCGCGGCTGATGCTGGATTCTGGCTGCCAGCTGGGGGCCAATGACCTGGTGATCACCACCGGCTGCCACGAAGCCCTGTCTTCCAGCATTCGCGCTATCTGCGAGCCCGGGGACATCGTCGCCGTAGACTCGCCGAGCTTCCACGGCGCCATGCAGACCCTCAAGGGGCTGGGCATGAAAGCCCTGGAAATCCCCACCGACCCTATTACCGGGATCAGCCTGGAAGCCCTGGAACTGGCCCTGGAGCAGTGGCCGATCAAGGCCATACAGTTGACCCCCAACTGCAACAATCCCTTGGGCTACATCATGCCGGAGTCGCGCAAGCGGGCCCTGCTGACCCTGGCCCAGCGCTTCGACGTGGCGATCATCGAGGACGATGTGTATGGCGAACTGGCCTACACCTACCCGCGCCCACGAACCATCAAGTCCTTCGACGACGACGGCAGGGTTCTGCTGTGCAGTTCCTTCTCCAAGACCCTGGCCCCCGGCCTGCGTATCGGCTGGGTCGCACCCGGCCGTTATCTGGAGCGGGTGCTGCACATGAAGTACATCAGCACCGGCTCCACCGCCCCGCAACCCCAGGTGGCCATCGCCGAATTCCTGAAAAGCGGTCATTTCGAGCCCCATTTGCGCAAGATGCGTACTCAATACCAGCGCAATCGCGACCTGATGCTCGATTGGGTCAGCCGCTATTTCCCCACGGGCACCCGCGCCAGTCGCCCCCAGGGCAGTTTCATGCTGTGGATCGAACTGCCCGAAGGCTTCGACGCGCTGAAACTCAACCGGGCATTGCTCGACCAAGGCGTGCAGATCGCCGTGGGCAGCATCTTTTCCGCCTCGGGCAAATACCGCAATTGCCTGCGGATGAACTACGCTGCCAAGCCAACCGCGCAGATCGAAGACGCGGTACGCAAAGTCGGCTCCGCAGCCATCAAGCTGCTCAGCGAAACCCAGGACTGAACCCCGGGTCACGTTGCAGGAAGCCCACTGCCCCATGCCAACCCGCGCCGCGATGCGAGACGACCTGACTTGAGCCGTAAACAGGGGTTTATCCTGCCGCTGATCCTGACCTTCGGGCTAGGCGGCTGCGCCACTCAGGAAGTGCCTTACCAGCCCAGCCAAGCGTTGGCCGCCAGTGACTCCAGCTTCGCCCAGTCCATCCGGGCCCAGGCCGCCCCCTACCAGGGACGCTCCGGCTTTCGCCTGCTGCCCAACAGCACCGAAGCCTTCATGGCCCGCGCCGAGCTGATCCGCAACGCCCAGAGCAGCCTCGACCTGCAGTACTACATCGTTCATGACGGCATCAGCACCCGGATGCTGGTGGACGAGCTGCTCAAGGCCGCTGACCGAGGCGTAAGGGTGCGCATCCTGCTGGACGACACCACCAGCGACGGGCTGGACCAGATCATCGCCACCCTGGCCGCCCACCCGCAGATCCAGGTCCGCCTGTTCAACCCGCTGCACCTGGGCCGCAGCACCGGCGTTACCCGAGCCGTGGGCCGCCTGTTCAACCTGTCGCAACAGCATCGCCGGATGCACAACAAGCTTTGGCTGGCGGACAACAGCGTGGCCATCGTCGGCGGGCGCAACATCGGCGATGAATACTTCGATGCCGAACCCAATCTCAACTTCACCGACATCGACATGTTCAGCGCAGGCCCCGTGGCCGAACAGCTGGGCCATAGCTTCGATCAATACTGGAACAGTGCCCTGAGCCGCCCCATAGGCGAGTTCCTGTCTTACGCACCTTCAACCCAGGCCCTGAACAACACCCGCCAGCGCCTGGAAGAGTCGCTACAGGACAGCCACCGGCAGAACCAGGCCCTGTATCGCCAGTTGATGACCTACCAGACTCAGCCGCGCATGGATATCTGGCGCAAGGAACTGATCTGGGCCTGGAACCAGGCCCTGTGGGACGCCCCCACCAAGGTCCTGGCCAAGGGCGATCCCGACCCGCACTTGCTGCTGACCACCCAGTTGGCACCGGAACTCAAGGGCGTCAGCAAGGAACTGATCATGGTCTCGGCCTACTTCGTCCCGGGCCAGCCGGGGCTGGTGTACCTGACCGGCCGGGCTGACGCCGGGGTCGCGGTCAGCCTCTTGACCAATGCCCTGGAAGCCACCGACGTGCCGGTGGTGCATGGCGGCTACGCGCCCTATCGCAAGGCCTTGCTGGAACACGGCGTGAAGCTCTACGAGTTGCGCAGGCAACCCGCAGAGCGGGGCGGCGGCAGCGGTCCGCGGCTGTTCCACAGCAGTTCCTTGAAGGGCTCGGACTCCAGCCTTCACAGCAAGGCGATGGTCTTCGACCGACAGAAGAGCTTTATCGGCTCGTTCAATTTCGATTCACGCTCAGTGCTGTGGAACACCGAGGTCGGGGTGCTGGTGGACAGCCCCGAACTGGCCGAGCATGTACGCGCCCTGGCCCTGCAAGGGATGGCGCCGCCCCTCAGCTACCAGGTCAAACTGGAGGACGGCAAGCTGGTCTGGATCACCGAGGACCATGGGCAGCTGCACAGTCTGAGCCACGAGCCCGGCAGTTGGTGGCGACGCATCAATGCCTGGCTGAGCACTCGCATCGGTCTGGAGCGCATGCTTTGACGCGCTACAAGGATTGCGCCTGGACGCTACCAAAAGCGCCCTGACGCAGCAGCAGAAGCAACAGGCCAAAGGCGCCCGCCGCCACCAACAGCAACATCGCATGACCGCTGACCCACTGGCTGCCCGCCCCTGCCACCAAGGGACCGATCAGACAACCGATGCCCCACAGCTGCGCCACATGGGCATTGGCTCGTACCAGCGCATCGTCGCGATAACGCTCGCCGATCAGGATCAGCGACAAGGTGAACAGCCCACCAGCGCTGGCCCCGAACAGCACCCACAACGGCCAGATCAATACGCTGTCCAACAGCAGGGGAATGGCCAGGCTGGAGCACAGCAGGATCAGCGCGCAACCGGTGAACAGGCCGCGCCGGGAGACGCGATCAGCCAAGGCGCCGATCGGCAGCTGCAACAATGCATCGCCCACCACTACGGTGCTGACCATGGCCAGGGCCACGTCCTCGGTGAAGCCCTGGCTCAAGCAATAAACCGGAAGCAGGGTCAGGATCAGAGCCTCGAAAGTCGCGAACAAGGCCACCGCCCAACCAATCGCCGGCAGCGTCTGACAGAAGCGCCAGAGGTCGATCAGGGTGACATTGCAAGACTCGGTGCTCGGCGCTCCGCTACGCCCCAACAGCAGCAAGGGCGCCGCCACCAACAACCCCACCGAGACCCAGAAGCCGTAGTCCTGCGTGGTCCCCAGGACGCCAAGCAGCAAGGGGCCGGCCAGCTGACTCAGGGCATAGCCGCTGCCATACAACGCCACCAGCCGCCCCCGCCACTGCTCCACCACCAGCTGATTGATCCAGCTTTCCCCCAGAATGAAGATGATGGTCAGCACTACGCCCAGAATCAGGCGCAACGCCAGCCACACCGGATAGCTGGGCAACAGCGCCAGCAGTCCAATAGAGAGCGCACCCGCCCACAGGCACAGGCGCATCAGGTTGGCGGTACCGAAGCGGGCCGCCAGCCGACTGGAAATCTTCGCGCCCAGCAGCACGCCAATGGCCGGCATCGCCGCTACCACGCCGATGGCAAAGGGTCCGTAGCCCCAGCTTTCCAGGCGCAAGGACACCAGCGGCATGGTCATGCCCAAGGCCAGGCCGACACTCAAGACAGCGGATAAAACGGCGAAATAGGTCGCCCAAGGCATTTCCACACTCCTGTGGATGATTATTCTGCAAGCCACAGACAACACAGCCGGACTCCCCTCGCGGGAAGTCCGGCTGCACTGTGGATCAATGGCTGCGGACAGAAGCGCCCATACGACGTGGCGCTTGCCGGCGCAAGCGCCCTTGCGGACGCCATCGCCTCAAACCCGAAGACTCAGAGCTTGATCCAGGTCGCTTTCAGCTCGGTGTACTTGTCGAACGCGTGCAGCGACTTGTCCCGACCATTGCCCGACTGCTTGAAGCCGCCGAACGGCGCGGTCATGTCGCCACCGTCGTACTGGTTGACCCAGACGCTGCCGGCACGCAGTGCCTTGGCCGTCAGGTGCGCCTTGGAGATGTTTGCAGTCCAGACCGCCGCCGCCAATCCGTACGGAGTGTCGTTGGCAATCTGGATCGCCTCTTCCACGCTGTCGAACGCAATCACTGACAGCACTGGGCCGAAGATCTCTTCCTGGGCAATCTTCATCGCGTTAGTGACGCCGTCGAAAATCGTCGGTTCGACGTAGGTACCACCTGTTTCCTGCAGGGTGCGCTTGCCGCCGGCCACCAGTTTGGCGCCATCGGCGTGACCGGCCTCGATGTAGGACAGCACGGTGTTCATTTGCTGGGTGTCCACCAAAGCGCCGACGTTGGTGGCCGGGTCCAGTGGGTTGCCCGGTTTCCAGGCTTTCAGGGCCTCGATCACCAATGGCAGGAATTTGTCCTTGATGGAGCGCTCCACCAGCAGACGGGAACCGGCGGTGCAGACTTCGCCCTGGTTGAAGGCGATGGCGCTGGCAGCGGATTCGGCGGCGGCCTGCAGGTCCGGAGCATCGGCGAACACGATGTTCGGGCTTTTGCCACCGGCTTCCAGCCAGACGCGCTTCATGTTGGATTCACCGGAGTACACCAGCAGTTGCTTGGCGATCTTGGTGGAGCCGGTGAACACCAGGGTGTCCACGTCCATGTGCAGGGCCAGGGCCTTGCCGACGGTGTGACCGTAGCCGGGCAGCACGTTGAACACGCCAGCCGGAATCCCGGCTTCCACCGCCAGGGCCGCGATGCGGATTGCGGTCAGCGGGGATTTTTCCGAAGGTTTGAGGATCACCGAGTTACCGGTGGACAGTGCCGGCCCCAGTTTCCAGCAGGCCATCATCAGCGGGAAGTTCCACGGCACGATGGCCGCGACTACACCCACGGGCTCACGAGTTACCAGGCCCAGTTGGTCGTGGGGGGTGGCCGCGACTTCGTCGTAGATCTTGTCGATGGCCTCGCCGCTCCAGCTCAGCGCTTGCGCCGCGCCGGGCACGTCGATTTCCAGGGAGTCGGTGATGGGCTTGCCCATGTCCAGGGTTTCCAGGAGCGCGAGCTCCTGGGCGTGTTGCTTGAGCAGGCCGGCAAAACGAATCATGACGGACTTGCGCTTGGCCGGCGCCAGGCGCGACCAGACGCCAGAGTTGAAGGTGGCGCGGGCATTGTCCACGGCACGCTGGGCATCGGCGGCGTCACAACTGGCAATAGTTGCCAGCACACGGCCGTCTACCGGGCTGATGCACTCGAAGGTGTCATTGGAAACAGCTGCGGTGTATTCACCGTTGATGTAGGCGCGGCCTTCGATTTTCAGGTCGCGGGCACGTTGTTCCCAATCGGCACGAGTCAGGGTGGTCATACGAGTGTCCTCCTCTTATTTGAATACAAGCGCCATGCGAACTACGCCGGCACTCATGAAGAATTCTGCCCGGCCAGCCTGTTTTCGGCCAAAGGCACCCGCCACCCTAAACCAGCGACCCCTGTACTTTCAATATATTTGACAAAGCCCGGGCAAACAGCATTGCTATGTGCATTTTAATAAACATAGACTCTGGCCTTCATAGCCACTCGCGCCGCAATCACGGGGGAATACAAGAATGAGCATCCACAACGTCGTCGACTTCAGCCAGGCCAACACCGAGGGCGAACGCTACCGCCCCGCTTCGGAAAAAGTCCTCAAGGGCGATCCCGAGCAAGCGGTGTTCAACCACTACGGCAGCCCGTGCGGGCAACTCAATGCCGGGATTTGGGAAGGCGCGGTGGGCCAATGGACGGTGAACTTCACCGAGCACGAATACTGCGAGATTCTCCAGGGCGTGTCGGTGCTGCGAGACAACGACGGCAACGCCAAGACCCTGCGCTCTGGCGACCGCTTTGTGATCCCGGCCGGCTTCAAAGGCACCTGGGAAGTGCTGGAGCCCTGCCGCAAGGTCTACGTGGCCTTCGAACAGAAGGCCTGAATCCCAGGCACAAAAAAACCCGCTTGAAGGCGGGTTTTTTTGTCAGAAGAAAAATCAATTACTTGATTTTGCCTTCCTTGTAGATCACGTGCTTACGAACAACCGGATCATATTTCTTGATCTCGATTTTGTCCGGAGTAGTACGCTTGTTCTTGTCGGTAGTGTAGAAGTGACCAGTACCGGCGCTCGAGATCAAACGAATCAATTCACGCATGATTAGCTCCCTTAAACCTTGCCGCCATCGCGACGGATTTCGGCCAGCACGACATCAATGCCGCGCTTGTCGATGATACGCATGCCTTTGGCAGATACGCGCAGACGCACAAAGCGTTTCTCGGACTCAACCCAGAAGCGGTGATGCTGCAGGTTCGGCAGGAAACGACGACGGGTTTTGTTGTTTGCGTGGGAAATGTTATTCCCAGTCACCGGACCCTTACCGGTAACTTGACAGACTCTAGACATGCCTCAGCCCTCTAAAACCACATGCCCAACCCGGCATGGGTTGGCCGCTTAATCTCTCAGTCATTTGGCGCCAGGCGCCGCGTTTCTTTAGGGTCTTACCGGCTACACCTACAAGCGAAGGAACCGGGCCCCTAGAAAAGAGCGCTGCTTTATACCAGAAAGACCCCATAGCAACAACAGCCGCTGTGTGCAGGATGATGAAAAGTCCTGATTTTCTTGCGCCGGACGCCTGCGGCAAAGGCTACCGCAGAAATCTACCGCTCGTCGCAGAATATATTTCTCTCGAAACCCCGGGAAAAAATCTGCTGCTGAACACGGGCATCCCTACACAAAATCACGGCTCCAGCCCTGACCGCGTCCCAGGTTTCAATGTCGAATACAAAAGGGATAGTCATTTTACAAAGAGGCCACTAGGGTAAGGCATTTCCAGACTGCACTCGCAGATGGGCTTTCGATCTGCACAAGGAACCCGACCATGCGTCTTGCCGCCCTCCCGCTCCTGCTCGCCCCTCTTCTGAGCCCATTGGCCCAGGCCGCCGCGTTGAGCGTCTGCACCGAAGCCAGCCCGGAAGGCTTCGACGTGGTGCAGTACAACTCGCTGACCACCACCAACGCGTCCGCCGACGTGCTGATGAACCGCCTGGTGGAATTCGACGCTGTCAGCGGCAAGGTGGTCCCCAGCCTGGCCGATAGCTGGGAAGTCTCCGCGGATGGCCTGAGCTATGTCTTCAAGCTGCATCCCAAGGTCAAGTTTCACCGTACCGACTACTTCAATCCCAGCCGCGAGCTGACCGCCGAAGACGTCAAGTTCAGCTTCGAGCGCATGCTCGACCCAGCCCACCCGTGGCACAAGGTCGCCCAGAGCGGCTTCCCACACGCACAATCCCTGCAGTTGCCCAGCCTGATCAAGAAGATCGACGCCCTGGACCCGCTGACTGTGCGCTTTACCCTGGATCACGCCGACTCGACCTTTCTCCCCACACTGAGCATGGGCTTTGCCTCGATCTACTCCGCGGAGTACGCCGATCAGTTACTCAAGGCCGGCACCCCGGAGAAGCTCAACAGCCAGCCCATCGGCAGCGGCCCGTTCATTTTCGGGCGCTTCCAGAAAGACGCCTCGATCCGCTACAAGGCCAACCGCGACTACTTTGCTGGCAAACCGGCGGTGGACTCCCTGATTTTCGCCATCACTCCGGACGCCAACGTGCGCCTGCAGAAACTGCGGCGCAATGAGTGCCAGATCGCCCTGTCACCCAAGCCCCTGGATGTCCAGGCCGCCAGTGATGATCCAACGCTGAAGATCGAGAAAACGGCAGCCTTCATGACGGCCTTCGTTGCGATCAACAGCCAGCATCCGCCCCTGGACAAACCCGAAGTGCGCCAGGCGATCAACCTGGCCTTCGACAAGGCCCATTACCTCAAGACCGTGTTCGAAGGCACCGCCGAGGCCGCCAATGGCCCCTACCCGGCCAATACCTGGAGCTACGCCAAAGAGCTGCCGGGCTACACCCACGACCCGGAAAAGGCTCGTCAGCTGCTGGCCAAGGCAGGCCTTAAAAACGGCTTCGAGACCACAATCTGGACCCGCCCTTCCGGCAGCCTGCTCAACCCCAACCCGAGCCTGGGCGCCCAACTGCTGCAGGCGGACCTGGCCCAAGTGGGAATCCAGGCAGAAATCCGCGTGATCGAATGGGGCGAACTGATCCGCCGGGCCAAGGCCGGCGAACATGACCTGCTGTTCATGGGCTGGGCCGGCGACAACGGCGACCCGGATAACTTCCTCACACCACAGTTCACCTGCGCAGCAGTCAAATCCGGCACCAACTTCGCCCGCTACTGCGATCAGAACCTGGACAAGCTGATTACCGCCGGCAAGACCACCAGCGAACAGGGTGTGCGCAGCAAGCTGTACCAGCAGGCCCAGACCCAGATCCAGCAACAGGCGCTGTGGCTCCCTCTGGCTCACCCGACCGCTTTCGCCCTGACCCGCAAACAGGTCGAGGGCTATCAAGTGAGCCCCTTCGGCCGCCAGGATTACTCGAAGGTCAGCGTCAAGTGACACACCGGCCAGCTTCAAGGTCAGGGCCGACCTTGAAGCTGGCCGCCTTCAGATCCAGCCATATTCGGCCATGGACAACGGATCGCCCTCTCCGACGATGAAGTGATCCAGCACCCGTACATCGATCAACTCCAGGGCTTCTTGCAAACGCCGGGTCACCACCCGATCGGCCGGGCTGGGCTCAGAGATGCCCGATGGGTGGTTGTGACAGAGAATCACCGCTGCCGCGTTATGCGCCAGGGTGCGCTTGAGCACTTGTCGCGGGTACACCGTGGTGCTGTCGATCGACCCCTGGAACAGCACCTCAAAGGCCAGGACCCGATGCTTGGTGTCGAGAAACAGACAGCCAAACACCTCGTGGGGCTCATGTCGCAACATCGACTTCAGGTAATCGCGCACCACCAGCGGACTTTCCAGGGCTGACTGGCGGTGGAGTTTTTCTGCCAGATGCCGACGCGCCATCTCCAACACCGCTTGCAACAGTGCGTACTTGGCCGGCCCCAATCCCAACTGGCGGGTGAAGGTCAGCTGATCGGCTTCCAGCAGACTGCGCAAGCTGCCGAAGCGATGCAACAGGTGCCGCGCCAAGTCGACCGCACTTTTTCCAGCCACCCCGGTGCGCAGGAAAATAGCCAGTAATTCGGCGTCGGAAAGGCTGATGGCGCCCTGCTCCAGAAGCCGTTCCCGCGGGCGCTCCGCCGCAGGCCAATCACGAATACTCATCACACCTCCCTGTGCATGGCGCCGCTGTTCGGCAGCGGGCGCTGTGCTATCTTAGCCCCCTCTTTTTTGCGTGGTATTTCACCTGGGGAGGGGGCATGCCACGCAGCAATCACTTAACGGAAAAACAGGCCTATGCAGCGGCTGTATCGGAAACGCATCGTGCTCGGCGTCGGCGGCGGCATTGCCGCCTATAAGAGCGCGGAGCTGGTTCGCCGACTCCTCGACCAAGGCGCCGAAGTGCGTGTGGTCATGACCCGGGGCGGCAGTGAGTTCATCACCCCGCTGACCATGCAGGCCCTCTCCGGGCACCCGGTCCATCTCGACCTGCTGGACCCGGCCGCCGAAGCCGCCATGGGTCACATCGAACTGGCCAAATGGGCCGATCTGGTGCTGATCGCCCCCGCCACGGCCGACCTGATCGCCCGTCTGGCCCAGGGCATCGCCGATGACCTGCTGACCACCCTGGTCCTGGCCACGGACGCCATCGTCGCCATCGCTCCAGCGATGAACCAGGCCATGTGGCGCGACCCGGCCACCCAGGCCAACACCCAATTGCTGCAAAGTCGTGGCCTGCGAGTCTTCGGCCCAGCCTCCGGCAGCCAGGCCTGTGGCGACGTCGGCCTGGGCCGCATGCTGGAAGCCAACGATCTGGCGCTGTGCGCCGCCGACTGCTTCCAGCACCTGGCACTGACCGGCAAACACTTGCTGATCACCGCCGGGCCGACTCAGGAAAACATCGATCCGGTGCGCTACATCACCAACCATAGCTCAGGAAAAATGGGCTTCGCCCTGGCCGAGGCAGCCGTCGAGGCCGGCGCCCGGGTCACCCTGATCACCGGACCGGTGCACCTGCCGACCCCCGACAGAGTCACTCGGATCGACGTAGTCAGCGCTCGCGACATGCTCGCGGCCTGCGAGGCGGCCATTCCGTGCGACGTTTTCATCGCCTCCGCGGCGGTCGCGGACTACCGCCCGGAAGTCGTCGCCCCACAGAAATTAAAGAAAGACCCTACGAAAGGTGACGGCCTGCTACTACAGATGGTGCGCAACCCAGATATCCTGGCCACCATCGCTACGCGGCCGGATCGGCCATTCAGTGTCGGTTTCGCCGCCGAAACCGAAAATCTGCTCGACTACGCTGCACGCAAATTGAAGGACAAGAACCTCGACCTGATCGTCGCCAACGACGTAGCCAACCCGAGCATTGGCTTCAACAGCGAGGAAAACGCCTGCAGCGTGATTGACCGGGAGTTGCACGCAACTCTCTTCGCCCAGACCAGCAAGGGCAAGATTGCCCGCCAACTGATCTCTTTTATCGCCGAACGGCTGAACCAGGTTTAACTTCAATGCACGCTCTACAAGCCAAGATCCTCGACCCACGCATCGGCAACGAATTCCCTCTGCCGCAGTACGCCACGCCGGGCTCCGCCGGCCTCGACCTGCGCGCCATGCTCAAGGAAGACACCATCCTGGAGCCAGGCCAGACGCTGCTGATCCCGACCGGGCTGTCGGTCTATATTGGCGATCCGGGCCTGGCGGCGCTGATCCTGCCGCGCTCCGGCCTGGGCCACAAACACGGCATCGTACTGGGCAATCTGGTCGGCCTGATCGACTCGGACTACCAGGGCGAACTGATGGTTTCCTGCTGGAACCGCGGCCAGACTGCCTTCAATATCGCCGTCGGCGAGCGTATCGCCCAACTGGTGCTGGTGCCGGTAGTGCAGGCGCACTTCGAAGTGGTTGAGGCTTTTGATGAAAGCCAGCGCGGCGCAGGCGGTTTCGGCCACTCCGGCAGTCACTGATTGCGCGCCCTCGGGCCAGGCACTTGGTCCGGCCCCAGGGTGACTGCAAGACATTTAAGGATAAATGACCACCAGTTTCTGCATGCCCCCTCGGGCCCGCCAAATCAGGCCCTTGAGCGTCCGCGGAGCGGCAAGCGCCCTCCAGATGGCACTTACACAGTACGAACTCTATGCTGAAAACGCCGTCATACCCTTCAGTTTGAGCCCGCCGGCCCGTCATTTCCCCGGCCGTACTGCCCCCTCTTCAAATGGAGCACCCTCAGTGATGAGCAACGCAGCCAAAGTCGCCCCGACATTTCCCGAGAGCATCTTCCGCGCCTATGACATCCGCGGTGTTGTACCGCAAACCCTGACCGCAGAGACCGCCTACTGGATCGGCCGCGCCGTTGGCTCCCAGAGCCTGGCTCAGGGCGAACCCAACGTCTGCGTAGGCAGGGACGGCCGCCTGTCCGGACCAGAACTGGTAGCGCAACTGATTCAGGGCCTGCACGACAGCGGCTGCCACGTCAGCGATGTCGGCCTGGTGCCGACTCCAGCCCTTTACTACGCCGCCAACGTCCTGGCCGGCAAGTCCGGGGTGATGCTCACCGGCAGCCACAACCCGTCGAACTACAACGGTTTCAAGATCGTCATCGCCGGCGACACCCTGGCCAACGAACAGATCCAAACCCTGCACCAGCGCCTCAAGACCAACAACCTGAGCAGTGCCCAGGGCAGCATCACCAAGGTCGACATCCTGCCGCGCTACGCCGAAGAGATCGCCCGAGACGTGAAGCTGGCTCGCCGCCTGAAAGTCGTGGTGGATTGCGGCAACGGCGCCGCCGGGGTCATTGCCCCGCAACTGATCGAGGCCTTGAACTGCGAAGTCATTCCGCTGTTCTGCGAGGTAGACGGCAACTTCCCCAATCATCACCCGGACCCGGGCAAACCCGAGAACCTTGAAGACCTGATCGCCAAGGTCAAGGAAACCGGCGCCGACCTGGGCCTGGCCTTCGACGGTGACGGCGATCGCGTCGGCGTGGTGACCAACACCGGCAGCATCGTTTTCCCCGATCGACTGCTGATGCTGTTCGCCAAAGATGTAGTGGCGCGCAACCCGGACGCGGAGATCATCTTCGACGTCAAATGCACTCGACGCCTGATTCCGCTGATCAAGGAATATGGTGGTCGCCCGCTAATGTGGAAGACCGGTCACTCGTTGATCAAAAAGAAAATGAAGCAGACCGGCGCCCTGCTGGCCGGCGAGATGAGCGGCCACGTGTTCTTCAAGGAACGCTGGTTCGGTTTCGACGACGGCATCTATAGCGCCGCGCGGTTGCTGGAGATCCTCAGCAAGGAAACATCTACCGCGCAAGAGCTGTTCGCCACCTTCCCGAACGATATTTCTACGCCGGAAATCAATATCCATGTGACCGAAGAGAGCAAATTCAGCATCATTGATGCCTTGCACGACGCGCAATGGGGCGCAGGCGCCGACCTGACCACCATTGACGGGGTGCGAGTCGACTATGCCAAGGGCTGGGGCCTGGTTCGCGCCTCCAATACCACCCCTGTGCTGGTGCTGCGCTTCGAGGCTGATGACGAAGCCGAGCTGCAGCGGATTAAGGACGTGTTCCACGTCCAGCTGAAACGTGTTGCACCTGACCTCCAACTACCGTTTTGACTGTTTGAAGCACCGGAGCCCTGAATGACCATCGAACGCGATGCCGCCGCCAATACCGCCAAGGTCCTATCCGAAGCGCTGCCTTACATTCGCCGCTATGTCGGCAAGACCCTGGTGATCAAGTACGGCGGCAACGCTATGGAGAGCGAGGAGCTGAAAACCGGCTTCGCCCGCGACATCGTGCTGATGAAGGCTGTCGGGATCAACCCGGTGGTGGTGCACGGCGGTGGCCCGCAAATCGGTGATCTGCTCAAGCGCCTGTCGATCGAAAGCCACTTCGTCGATGGCATGCGCGTGACCGACGCGCAAACCATGGACGTGGTGGAGATGGTCCTAGGCGGCCAGGTCAACAAGGACATCGTCAACCTGATCAACCGTCACGGCGGCAGCGCCATCGGCCTGACCGGTAAAGATGCCGAGCTGATCCGGGCGAAGAAGCTTACAGTGACCCGCCAGACACCGGAAATGACCACGCCGGAAATCATCGATATCGGCCATGTGGGCGAAGTGGTCGGGATCAACACTGACCTGCTGAACCTGCTGGTCAAGGGCGATTTCATTCCGGTGATCGCGCCGATTGGCGTGGGCGCCAACGGCGAGTCCTACAACATCAACGCCGACCTGGTCGCCGGGAAGGTGGCTGAAGCACTGAAGGCTGAAAAGCTGATGCTGTTGACCAACATCGCTGGCCTGATGGACAAGTCCGGCAAGGTCCTGACCGGCCTGAGCACCCAGCAGGTGGACGAGCTGATCGCCGATGGCACTATCTACGGCGGCATGCTGCCGAAAATCCGCTGCGCCCTGGAAGCGGTACAAGGTGGCGTCGGCAGCTCCCTGATCATCGACGGTCGCGTACCCAATGCGATTCTGCTGGAGATCTTCACCGATACCGGTGTCGGCACCCTGATCAGCAACCGCAAGCGCCCTTAAGCGACAGCCACAAAAAAGTCCCCGCCCGGTATCTCGGGCGGGGGCTTTTTTATCTACGCGATCTTTGTAGGAGCTGGCTTGTGTAGGAGCAGGCTTGCCAGCGAAGGCGCTCACACGCGCAACTCAGGACTCAAAGGTCTCTTCAGCGGTAAGCCGGCGCCTACAGTGTCAGATTCCGTACTGCGCGCGATAGGCTTGCACTGCCGGCAGATGTTGCTTGAGCGCCGGATCGTCCGCCAGGAACTGCAGGACCTGGGTCAGGGAAACGATGCTCACCACTGGAATGCCGAAGTCACGCTCGACTTCCTGGATCGCCGACAACTCACCGTTGCCACGCTCCTCGCGGTTCAGTGCGATCAATACACCTGCCGCCTTGGCGCCTTCCTGGGACTCGATGATCTGCATCACCTCGCGAATTGCCGTGCCCGCAGTGATCACGTCGTCGATGATCAGCACATCGCCGGTCAATGGCGCGCCTACCAGGCTACCGCCTTCACCGTGCGCCTTGGCTTCCTTGCGGTTGAAGCACCAAGGCAGATCGCGCTGATGATGTTCAGCCAGAGCCACTGCAGTGGCTGCTGCCAAGGGAATGCCTTTATAAGCCGGGCCAAACAGCACATCGAAGGGAATGCCGCTCTCGACAATCGCCGCCGCATAGAAACGCCCCAGCTGGGCCAGGGCCGAACCGCTGTTGAACAGGCCGGCATTGAAGAAGTAAGGGCTGGTGCGCCCGGACTTCAGGGTGAACTCACCGAAGCGCAAAACCCCGCGATCGATGGCAAAACGAATGAAATCGCGCTGATACGCCTGCATGAAAAAACCCCAGATACCACGGATTTAGCTAATTAGGTAGAGCTCGGGTATCATACACGCACGTGATTTTTGGGGCCATTTATGCGGATCATCAGTGTGAACGTCAATGGTATTCAGGCTGCAGTGGAGCGTGGTTTGCTCAGTTGGCTGCAGGCACAGAATGCCGACGTCATCTGCCTGCAGGACACCCGCGCCTCTGCCTTTGAACTGGACGACCCAGCCTTCCAACTGGATGGCTACTTCCTTTATGCCTGCGATGCTGAAGTCCCTGCCCAAGGCGGTGTGGCTTTGTATTCGCGGTTGCAGCCGAAGGCGGTCATCAGCGGCCTCGGCTTCGAGACAGCCGATCGTTACGGGCGCTACCTGCAAGCCGATTTCGACAAGGTCAGCATCGCGACCTTGCTGCTTCCATCAGGGCAGAACGGCGATGAAGACTTGAACCAGAAGTTCAAGTTAATGGACGACTTCGCCCGTTATCTGGATAAGCAGCGGCGTAAACGTCGCGAGTACATTTACTGTGGCTCGCTGTACGTGGCGCAACAGAAGCTGGATATCAAGAACTGGCGTGACGGCCAGCAATCTCCGGGCTTCCTGGCACCTGAGCGCGCCTGGATGGACGAGATTATCGGCAACATGGGCTATGTCGATGCCCTGCGCGAAGTCAGTCGCGAAGGCGACCAGTACAGCTGGTGGCCGGACAACGAACAGGCCGAGATGCTCAACCTGGGCTCGCGCTTCGACTATCAGTTGCTGACTCCCGGCCTGCGCCGCTTTGTCCGCAGCGCACGCTTGCCGCGTCAGCCGCGTTTTTCGCAGCATGCGCCGCTGATCGTGGACTATGACTGGACACTGACCATCTAAGCGTCCGTTCACAGCCACAAAAAAGCCGACATCACAGTCGGCTTTTTTGTGCTCGCTCTATTTGATCAGGCGCCAGGTGAAAGGGTACCGATATGGCACTCCCTCTCCAGCCTTGACTCCGCCGATGATGGTCAACACCAGGGCACCAATCGCCAGCAGGCCGAACATAAAGAACCCGATTATCACGATCATCAGCAGGAAACAGACTGCCGAAGCGATAGCGACAGTCAGCTGAAAGTTCAGCGCTTCCTTACCCTGTGCATCGATGAAGGGGTCGGTCTCGCGCTTCATCTGCCAAAGAATCAGCGGCCCGATCAATGTGCCGAATGGAACCCAGATCCCCAGCAAGGCGGACAAGTGACAAAACATTGCCCATTGCCGAACTTCATGGCTCGGGGTGGGCTGGGGTAGCTGCTCATCACTCATGATGCTCTCCTTGCTGAAGACTGGCGCTCATCAATCGGCGAGTGCCGCCTGCTGCAGTTGGAAGATTTCATTCATGCCTTGCTGAGCCAGGGCCAGCATTGCATTCAGTTCAGCTGGCTGGAATGGCGCACCTTCGGCAGTGCCCTGCACTTCGATGAAACCACCAGTGCTGGTCATGACGACATTGAGGTCGGTTTCGGCGGCCGAGTCTTCCAGGTAATCCAGGTCCAGGACCGGCTCCCCCTGGTACATACCCACCGATACTGCCGCAATCATCTGCTTCAATGGATCGCCGCCTTTCAGGCCGCCGCGCTTCTTGATCACTTTTAAGGCGTCGACCAGAGCCACCATCGCGCCAGTGATCGATGCGGTACGGGTGCCACCATCAGCCTGGATCACATCGCAATCGACATACAGGGTGATGTCGCCCAGCTTGGACATGTCCAGGGCGGCGCGCAGGGAGCGACCGATAAGGCGCTGGATCTCCAGGGTGCGGCCGCCTTGCTTGCCACGGCTGGCTTCACGCTGGTTACGCTCGCCGGTGGACCGCGGCAGCATGCCATATTCGGCCGTCAACCAGCCTTGACCCTGCCCCTTGAGGAAGCGCGGCACGCCATTCTCGACACTGACAGTGCAAATCACCTTGGTATCACCGAACTCGACCAGTACAGATCCCTCGGCGTGTTTGGTGTAGTTGCGGGTGATGCGGATCGAGCGGAGCTGATCGGCAGCGCGACCACTTGGACGTTTCATAGGGGAATACCTGTACGGGGACGGAAAACTGCCGGGCATTATAAAGCCCGCAACCGCACCAGGGCACGCCTAAAACGGCCAAAGGCATATTTACGCGTCAGATCGGTCCTGTAGCGATGACCTGCAGCCCATTGTCAGCGCCAGGGATTGGGGCCTCCGGCCGCACTGCGCTACAATCCTGCGCCTTCGCAGCCTGTCGGCTTCAATTCATCACTATCAGGCCCGCTCAATCCTCCTGGGATTGGTGCCGGCGCTGAATCGGAGGTACCTCCATGGTGCACAGCATGACCGCCTTCGCCCGAGTCGAACGGGCCGGCACTCAGGGCACCCTGAGCTGGGAATTGCGCTCGGTCAACAGCCGCTACCTGGAGCCGCACCTGCGTTTGCCGGAAGCCTTTCGCGACCTCGAAAGCGCAGTCCGCGAAGCCTTGCGCCAGGGCCTGTCCCGGGGCAAGGTCGAATGCACCCTGCGTTTCACTGAAGAAACCACCGGCAAGCCGCTGCAAGTCGACCGTGAACGTGCGGCACAACTGGTGGCTGCCGCTGAAACCGTCGC
Organism: Pseudomonas sp. B21-059; assembly: GCF_026016285.1. Classification (NCBI taxonomy): domain Bacteria; kingdom Pseudomonadati; phylum Pseudomonadota; class Gammaproteobacteria; order Pseudomonadales; family Pseudomonadaceae; genus Pseudomonas; species Pseudomonas sp. B21-059. Next base: position 6,602,360 of record NZ_CP087201.1, read on the forward strand.
CAGCCTGATCAAGCAGCCGGCAGCCCTGAATCCACTGGAAGTCCTGGCCTGGCCCGGCGTGCTGGTGGCCGACGCCACCGACCCGCAAGCCTTGAACAGCGATGCCCTGGCCCTGTTCAACCAGGGCCTGAAAGACCTGAAGAATGGCCGCGAGCGCGAAGGCGCCGAACTGGCCCGGCTGATCAACGAACGCCTGTCCTCCATTGAAGAAGACGTGGCGACCTTGCGTGAGCTGGTCCCGCAGATGCTCGCGACCCAGCGCCAGAAAGTCCTCGACCGCTTCGCCGACATGCAGGCCGAACTGGACCCTACCCGTCTCGAGCAGGAAATGGTCCTGTTGGCGCAGAAGAGCGATGTCGCTGAAGAACTGGACCGCCTGAGCACCCACATCATCGAAGTACGCCGCGTGCTCAAGTCCGGCGGCGCTGCCGGTCGGCGCCTGGACTTCCTGATGCAGGAGCTCAATCGCGAAGCCAACACACTGGGCTCCAAGGCCTTCGACCCGCGCAGCACCCAGGCTGCGGTCAACCTCAAGGTGTTGATCGAGCAGATGCGCGAACAAGTGCAGAACATTGAGTAAGGCAACTGACATGACCCACAGCACCGGCACCCTGTACATCATTTCCGCCCCGTCGGGCGCGGGCAAAAGCAGCCTGGTCAAGGCCCTGACCGACGCCAACCAGGAGATCCGCGTCTCCGTCTCCCACACCACCCGCGCCATGCGCCCAGGTGAAGTGAATGGCGTGAACTATCACTTCGTCGAACGCAGCGAGTTCGTGAAGATGATCGAGCACGGCGACTTTCTCGAGCGCGCCGAAGTTTTCGGCAACCTTTATGGCACCTCACAAAGCCACCTGCAGCAGACCCTGGACGAAGGCCACGACCTGATCCTGGAAATCGACTGGCAGGGCGCCGAGCAGGTGCGCAAGCTGATGCCTCAGGCACGCTCGATCTTCATTCTGCCGCCGTCGCTGCAGGCCCTGCACCAGCGCCTGACCAACCGCGGGCAGGACAGCGACGAAATCATCGAAGGGCGGATGCGTGAAGCCGTCAGCGAAATGAGCCACTACGTCGACTATGACTACCTGATCATCAACGACGACTTCGCCCACGCGCTGGAAGATCTGAAAGCGATTTTCCGCTCCAATCAACTGCAACAGAAACGTCAGCAGCAGCGTTTTGGCAAACTGCTCGCCGAATTGCTTGGTTAAACAGCACTTCCCAAAACCGCTGCAAGCGCTTTACATTGGCACTTGCAGCGCGTTGAAGAGCTTGGTCAAAAAATCAGCGCTTCCCTAAACGCTGGTGATTTTTTAAACTGTTGAGTCCGCTCGCCCATCCGGGCAGCGCGCATATTGCATTTGCTACGAGGAAGACCATGGCCCGCGTAACCGTTGAAGACTGTCTAGAACACGTGGATAACCGCTTTGAGCTGGTCATGCTCTCTACCAAGCGTGCCCGTCAACTGGCAACCGGCGGCAAAGAGCCGAAAGTAGCATGGGAAAACGACAAGCCTACCGTTGTCGCCCTGCGCGAAATCGCTGAAGGCCTGATCGACTACGCAGCTATCGCCGAAGCCGAAATCGTTGAAGATGAACCGCTTTTTGCTGCTTTCGAGGACGAGTCCAACGAGGCCGTCTGAGCCTATGCCTGGTCGACGTAGCACGGCGCGGGATCACAGCTTACGGCAGGAGATATCATGCCGAGCATAGACGCCCTCGCCGATCGCTTATCGACCTATCTCGGCACGGACCAGGTCAATCTGGTCCGCCGAGCGTATTTCTACGCCGAACAAGCCCATGACGGTCAACGCCGTCGCAGCGGCGAGGCGTACGTCACGCACCCACTCGCGGTAGCGAACATTCTTGCCGACATGCACATGGACCATCAGAGCCTGATGGCCGCGATGCTGCATGACGTGATCGAAGACACCGGAATTGCCAAGGAAGCGCTCAGTGCGCAGTTTGGTGAAACCGTGGCCGAACTCGTGGACGGGGTCAGCAAACTGACCCAGATGAACTTCGAGACCAAGGCCGAAGCCCAGGCGGAAAACTTCCAGAAGATGGCCATGGCCATGGCTCGCGACATTCGCGTGATCCTGGTCAAGTTGGCCGATCGCCTGCACAACATGCGCACCCTGGAAGTGCTGTCCGGCGAAAAACGCCGGCGGATCGCCAAGGAAACCCTGGAGATCTATGCCCCAATAGCCAACCGCTTGGGCATGCACAGCATCCGTATCGAATTCGAAGACCTTGGCTTCAAGGCGATGCACCCGATGCGCTCCGCGCGGATCTACCAGGCGGTCAAGCGCGCCCGGGGCAACCGCAAAGAAATCGTCAATAAGATCGAAGAGTCCCTCAGCCACTGCCTGGCCATCGATGGCATTCAGGGCGAGGTCAGCGGTCGCCAGAAGCACCTGTACGGTATCTACAAGAAGATGCGCGGCAAACGCCGGGCCTTCAACGAGATCATGGACGTCTATGCGTTCCGCATCATCGTCGACAAAGTAGACACCTGCTACCGCGTGCTCGGCGCTGTACATAATTTGTACAAGCCACTGCCGGGACGCTTCAAGGACTACATCGCCATTCCCAAGGCCAACGGCTATCAGTCGCTGCATACCACGCTGTTCGGTATGCACGGAGTACCAATCGAGATCCAGATTCGTACCCGGGAAATGGAAGAAATGGCCAACAACGGCATCGCCGCACACTGGCTGTACAAATCCAGTGGCGACGAACAGCCGAAAAGCACCCACGCCCGCGCCCGCCAATGGGTCAAGGGCGTCCTGGAGATGCAGCAGCGCGCTGGCAACTCCCTGGAATTCATCGAAAGCGTGAAGATCGACCTGTTCCCGGACGAGGTCTACGTGTTCACGCCCAAAGGCCGGATCATGGAGCTGCCCAAAGGCTCCACCGCGGTGGACTTTGCCTATGCGGTGCACACCGACGTGGGCAACAGCTGCATCGCCTGCCGGATCAACCGTCGCCTGGCCCCGCTGTCCGAACCCCTGCAAAGCGGTTCCACCGTGGAGATCGTCAGCGCCCCGGGAGCACGGCCGAACCCGGCCTGGCTCAACTTCGTGGTCACCGGCAAGGCCCGCACCCACATTCGTCACGCCCTCAAGCTGCAACGTCGCTCCGAGTCCATCAGCCTTGGCGAACGCCTGCTGAACAAGGTGCTCAACGGCTTCGACAGCTCCCTGGAAAAAATCCCGACGGAACGTATCCAGGCGATTCTTCAGGAATACCGCCTGGAGCTGATCGAAGACCTGTTGGAAGACATCGGCCTGGGCAACCGCATGGCCTATGTGGTCGCCCGCCGCCTGCTGGGCGAAGGCGAACAACTGCCGAGCCCGGAAGGCCCGCTGGCGATCCGCGGCACCGAAGGCCTGGTGCTGAGCTACGCCAAATGCTGCACGCCGATCCCTGGCGACCCGATCGTCGGCCACCTGTCCGCCGGCAAGGGGATGGTGGTGCACCTGGACAACTGCCGCAATATCAGCGAAATCCGTCACAACCCGGAAAAATGCATCCAGCTGTCCTGGGCCAAGGATGTCACCGGCGAATTCAACGTCGAACTGCGCGTCGAGCTGGAACACCAGCGCGGCCTGATCGCGCTGCTGGCCAGCAGCGTCAATGCCGCCGACGGCAACATCGAGAAAATCAGCATGGACGAACGCGATGGTCGCATCAGCGTGGTCCAACTGGTGGTCAGCGTGCACGACCGCGTGCACCTGGCTCGCGTGATCAAGAAACTGCGCGCCCTGACCGGGGTCATCCGCATCACCCGCATGCGCGCGTAGCCCGTCCATTACAAGGAGTCATTCATGACCAAGACCGTTATCACCAGCGACAAGGCCCCGGCCGCCATCGGTACCTACTCCCAGGCCATCAAGGCGGGCAACACTGTCTACATGTCGGGCCAGATTCCCCTCGATCCAAAAACCATGGAACTGGTGGAGGGCTTCGAAGCCCAGACCGTCCAGGTCTTCGAGAACCTCAAGTCGGTAGCCGAGGCCGCTGGCGGTTCGTTCAAGGACATCGTCAAACTGAACATCTTCCTCACCGACCTGAGCCACTTCGCCAAGGTCAACGAGATCATGGGCAAGTACTTCCAACAGCCTTACCCAGCCCGCGCCGCCATCGGCGTGGCCGCCCTGCCCAAGGGCGCACAGGTTGAAATGGATGCCATTCTGGTCATCGAGTAACACCCGCGGCGCAGCTGTTCAGGCTGCGCCGTTTTCGTTCTGAAAGGATTTCGTCATGCGCCAAGCGCTAGCTGTTTCGCTGCTCGCCTTATTGCTCGGCGGTTGTGCCAGCGACCCCGCCAAAAACGATGTGGGCGGCATCTGGATCAATCAGGTAGCGATCGACGCAGCCTCCAAGGGCGGCCCTTTGCGTGAAGCCCTCCAGGCTTACGGCCCGAACCTGGAATGGGAACTCAACACCAAAGCCGGCCAGGCCCGCTACACCAATGGCTTCGAGACCATCGAAGGCAAGATCATCGGCGACGGCTCAAACACCACAAAGGTCGAGTTCTATGGCAGCGCTGCCACCGAACTCAAACGCAACGGCAAGCAGTTGCTGCAAGTGGCCAACGACAACGAGCCTGAACAAGTGTTTGCCACGCCCAAAGACCCGGCACCTGAAGGCGCACCACTGGGCGCCAACTTCGAGCGTGCCTTGTACTCGGCCTATCTGGGTGGCAAATGGAAAATCGTCAGCGGTCCAGGGCTGGGCAACGAAGTACAGTTCCAGGCCAACGGCGCCGTGCAAGGCCTGCCAGGCGCCGATCGCTACGCCCTGTGCCTGGCCGGTGACTGCGCCTCCATGAGCGGCGGCAACGACAGCATCTGGCTGCAGCTCAATGGCCAGGGCAACTCCTGGATCTTCGTCCGCAAGGATCAGCAGTTGGAAATTTTCCAGGCGGTGAATACCGCACTGGCGGATGAAGTGCCCTCGCTGACACCGGGCAGCCAGCAATGGCTGCTGGAAAAACAATGACCCTCCTGTAGCCGCTGCCAACGGTAGCGGCTACAGCCCGGTTCAAGCTTGGCCCTGAAGAATCTCCGCATACCCATCGCGATAACTCGAGTAACGCGGCACCCAGCCCAAGGCCCGGGCTCGGGCATTGCTGCAACGCTTGCTGCCCGTGCGCCGAACGCTGGCATCATCGGACCACTCAGTCACGCCCAGGCGTTCACGCAGCCAGCCAACCACTTCCGCCAGAGGCGCAGGCGCGTCATCCACGCCTATATAGCAGTCGTCCAGGACAGCACCACCCTGGTCAGCCTTGAGCAAAAACGCTAGCAACCCCGCCGCGTCGTCGGCATGAATGCGATTGCCATACAACGGCGGATCAATCGCCACCCGATAGCCGCGACGCACCTGAGTCAGCAACCATTCACGGCCCGGCCCATAGATACCGGTCAGACGCACCCGACTGGCAGGAATCCCACTGTTCAAGGCCACCTGCTCCGCCTCCAGCATCAAACGGCCCGAGTAGCCGGTCGCCAGGGTCGGGGAGTTCTCGTCGACCCACTCGCCGCCCTTTTGCTCGTAAACACTGCTGCTGGACACGAACAACAAGCGCTTGGGCTGCTGGCCATGCTGCTGGAGCCAGCTCAGGACATGCTGCAAGCCCTCGACATAAGCCGCACGATACCCGGCCTCGTCATGCTCCGTGGCCGCCGCGCAGTACACCAGATAATCCACGGACGCTTGCGGCCAGTGGGCCGGACATTGCTCGCTGAACAGATCACCGGCAACGCCAATCACCCCCTGAGGCAGGCGCGACACCGTGCGGCGCAAGCCATAAACCTGCCATTGTTCAGCCAGCAATTGAGTCGCCAGGCGACTCCCGACATCACCGCAACCGGCGATCAAAACAGAGGGGGAGGACATCAGAAAACTCCTTTCAGAAAGGCCAAGACTAGCCTCGACTTTGGATGAACGGCTAGAAATCGAGGAAAAATAGTTACTGTATTACTTTTGTTAACAAGAATTAATTGCAATAATAACCGCCCATTTGTTCTCGGCCCAGCGAGGCCTAGAAGGACATTCACCCTTTCCTCTTCTCAGGTCCGGCCAGCATGACAAGCAATCCACTCTCCGCCTCGCCAACCAAACGCCCAAGCCCGCTGCGCGCCGTGAGCGCGGTTGCAGCGCTGCTGTGCAGCCTGCTGCTGGCACCGACCGCAGCCTTCGCCGACCAGAACGCGCCGGCCACCGCCGCAGCCCCTGCCGCGACTGCCCCGGCCGCCGAGCTTCCGGCTGCCAACCCGGCAACTCCCGCCGCCGCCCCAGCGGCTGGCGAGCCGGCTCAGGCCGAAGGCCAGCCAGTGCTTGGTGAAAACGCTCCCGAAGTCCTCGAAGCCGACAACAGCCTGGGCATGGCCCACGACCTGTCGCCGTGGGGCATGTACCAGAACGCCGACATCATCGTGAAACTGGTAATGATCGGGCTAGCCATCGCCTCGATCATCACCTGGACCATCTGGATCGCCAAAGGCTTCGAACTGCTGGGCGCCAAACGCCGCCTGCGCAGCGAAATCGCCGCCCTGAAAAAAGCCACCACGCTCAAAGAAGCGAGCGCCACGGCCGCCAAGGAGGGCACCCTCGCCCACCTGCTGGTGCACGACGCCCTGGAAGAAATGCGCCTGTCGACCAACAGCCGTGAGAAAGAAGGCATCAAGGAACGGGTCAGCTTCCGCCTGGAGCGTCTGGTAGCCGCCTGCGGCCGCAACATGAGCAGCGGCACCGGGGTACTCGCCACCATCGGCTCTACCGCACCGTTCGTCGGTCTGTTCGGTACCGTTTGGGGCATCATGAACAGCTTCATCGGCATCGCCAAAACCCAGACCACCAACCTCGCCGTGGTCGCCCCGGGTATCGCCGAAGCCCTGCTGGCCACCGCCCTGGGCCTGGTTGCAGCGATTCCCGCGGTGGTGATCTACAACGTCTTCGCTCGCTCCATCACCGGCTATCGGGCCCAGGTGGCAGACGCCTCGGCAGAAGTCCTGCTGCTGGTCAGCCGTGACCTGGATCACCAGCCGACCGAGCGCTCCGCACAACCGCACATGGTGAAAGTGGGGTAATCAGCCATGGGCTTGCATTTGAAAGAAGGCGCAGGCGACGACCTGGCCGAAAACCACGAAATCAACGTCACGCCGTTCATCGACGTGATGCTGGTGCTGCTGATCATCTTCATGGTGGCCGCCCCTCTGGCCACCGTGGACATCAAGGTCGATCTTCCTGCCTCCAGCGCCAAGCCGGCGCCGCGCCCCGAGAAACCGGTGTTCCTCAGCGTCAAGGCCGATCAGCGTCTGTTCCTGGGTGAAGATGAGGTCAAGGCCGAAACCCTCGGGGCCATCCTCGACGCCCGGACCCAGGGCAAGAAGGACACCACGATCTTCTTCCAGGCTGACAAGGGCGTGGACTACGGCGACCTGATGAGCGTGATGGACACCCTGCGGGCCGCCGGCTACCTGAAAGTCGGCCTGGTCGGACTTGAGACGGCAGCCAAGAAATGATCACGACGCGCCAAAGACTGACGCGTTACAGCGGTAGCCTGGCGGTGGTGCTGGGCGTCCATGCGGTGGCGATCCTGCTCGCCCTCAATTGGTCCAAGCCACAGCCGATGCCCATTCCACCACAAGCCATGGTGGTCGAACTGGCGCCTGCCCCTGTGCCGCCTCCCCCGGCACCACCGAAAGTGGTGACCCCGCCGCAACCGCCGGCGCCCGTGGAAGAACTGCCGCTGCCCAAGCTCGCCGAAGCACCGAAGCCGACTATTTCGGTGCCCAAGCCGGCCAAGCAGAAGCCCAAGCCGCAGCCGCCAAAACCGGTGGTCAAGCCCGAGCCGCCCAAGGAGAAACCTTCCGAGGAAAAGCCCAGCGACGCTCCGGTAACCCCGTCGCCGTCCAAGCAGCCCGCTCCAGCGACCCCAGGCCCATCACCGGCCCAGGCCGCCGCCAAGGCCAACTGGCAGGGTGAGTTGCAGGCCCACCTGGCGAAGTACAAGCGCTACCCGGGCGAAGCCCAGCGGCGCGGCAAGGAAGGCACCAACTCCTTGCGCTTCGTGGTGGATGCCGAAGGCAAGGTGCTGTCCTACGAGCTAGTGGGACGCTCGGGCAACGCTGATCTGGACCGGGCCACCCTGGACATGATCCGACGGGCCCAGCCACTGCCCAAGCCACCGGCCGACATGCTCACCAACGGCAGCGTGGAAATCACCGCCTCGTACAACTACGAGATCGACAGAAGCCGCGGCCGCCGCTGATACAACGCAAGGGCACCTCAGGGTGCCCTTGTCGCTTGTGCAGCCTGAAGCAGACATTGGCGGGTGTCGCACTCCACCCTCTGTCTGATAACGTGCGTCTATCGATTGCAGCCGTTATGCTTGGCCGCAACCTCATGGACGCCCGCTATGACTCTCACAGAATTGCGCTACATCGTTACCCTCGCCCAAGAGCAGCACTTCGGCCACGCCGCCGAGCGTTGCCATGTCAGCCAGCCGACCCTTTCGGTAGGCGTGAAGAAGCTTGAAGACGAACTCGGTGTGCTGATTTTCGAGCGCAGCAAGAGCGCGGTGCGCCTGACGCCGGTAGGCGAAACCATCGTTGCCCAGGCGCAGAAGGTCCTGGAACAGGCCCAAGGCATCCGCGAACTGGCCCAGGCCGGCAAGAACCAGCTGACCGCACCGCTGAAGGTGGGCGCCATCTACACCGTCGGCCCTTACCTGTTCCCGCACCTGATTCCCCAGCTGCACCGGGTCGCTCCGCAGATGCCGCTGTATATCGAAGAGAACTTCACCCACGTCCTGCGCGACAAACTGCGCAACGGCGAGCTGGACGCCATCATCATCGCCCTGCCGTTCAACGAGGCCGATGTCCTGACCCTGCCGCTGTACGACGAACCCTTCTATGTGCTGATGCCCAGCGGCCATTCCTGGACCAAGAAGGAAACCATCGACGCCAGCCTGCTCAACGACAAGAGCCTGTTGCTGCTGGGCGAAGGCCACTGCTTCCGCGATCAGGTACTGGAAGCCTGCCCGACCCTGACCAAGGGCAACGACGGCGCCAAGCACACCACCGTGGAATCCAGCTCCCTGGAAACCATCCGCCACATGGTCGCCTCCGGCCTGGGCATCTCGATCCTGCCGCTGTCGGCGGTGGACAGCCATCACTACGCTCCCGGCGTGATCGAAGTTCGCCCCCTGACTCCACCGGTGCCGTTCCGCACCGTAGCCATCGCCTGGCGCGCCAGCTTCCCGCGGCCGAAGGCCATCGAGATCCTCGCCGACTCGATCCGCCTGTGCTCGGTGGCCAAGCCGCCCGCCGCGAGCTAAGCAAGCGCAATGACTGAGCTGTCGAAAGTGCCGGTCACGGCACTCAAGGGCGTCGGCGAAGCCATGGCCGAGAAGCTGGCCAAGGTTGGCCTGGAGAACCTTCAGGACGTGCTGTTCCACCTGCCCCTGCGCTATCAGGACCGTACCCGAGTGGTGCCGATCGGCGCTCTGCGCCCCGGCCAGGATGCGGTGATCGAAGGTACCGTCAGCGGCGCCGATGTGGTCATGGGCAAGCGCCGCAGCCTGCTGGTGCGCCTGCAAGACGGCACCGGCGGCCTGAGCCTGCGCTTCTACCATTTCAGCAATGCCCAGAAAGACGGCCTGAAACGCGGCACCCGCGTGCGCTGCTACGGCGAAGCCCGACCCGGCGCCTCGGGACTGGAGATCTACCACCCCGAATACCGCGCCATCAGTGGTGACGAGCCGCCGCCGGTGGATCAGACCCTGACGCCGATCTACCCCCTGACCGAAGGCCTGACCCAACAGCGCCTGCGCCTGCTCTGCCAGCAGAGCCTGGCGCTGCTGGGCCCGCGTAGCCTGCCCGACTGGCTGCCCGAAGAACTGGCCCGCGACTATCAACTGGCGCCCCTGGACGATGCGATCCGCTACCTGCATCACCCGCCGGCGGACGCCGATGTCGACGAACTGGCCCTGGGTCACCACTGGGCCCAGCACCGCCTGGCGTTCGAAGAGCTGCTGACCCATCAGCTGTCCCAGCAACGCCTGCGCGACAGCCTGCGCTCCCAGCGCGCCCCGGTGCTGCCCCTGGCCAAGAAGCTGCCGGCCAAATACCTGAAGAACCTCGGCTTCGCCCCCACCGGCGCGCAACAGCGAGTCGGCAACGAAATCGCCTACGACCTGAGCCAGCCGGAGCCCATGTTGCGCCTGATCCAGGGCGACGTAGGGGCCGGCAAGACCGTGGTCGCCGCCCTCGCCGCCCTGCAGGCGCTGGAAGCCGGTTACCAGGTGGCGCTGATGGCACCGACGGAAATCCTCGCCGAGCAGCACTTCATTACCTTCAAGCGCTGGCTCGAGCCCCTGGGCCTGGAAGTCGCCTGGCTGGCAGGCAAGCTCAAGGGCAAGAACCGCGCGGCGGCCCTGGAACAGATTGCCGGCGGCGCGCCGATGGTGGTGGGCACCCATGCCCTGTTCCAGGATGAAGTGCAGTTCAAGAACCTGGCCCTGGTGATCATCGACGAACAGCACCGCTTCGGCGTCCAGCAGCGCCTGGCCCTGCGCCAGAAAGGCGTGGGTGGCCGCCTCTGTCCGCACCAGCTGATCATGACCGCCACACCGATTCCGCGAACCCTGGCCATGAGCGCCTACGCCGACCTGGATACCTCGATCCTCGACGAACTGCCGCCCGGCCGGACCCCGGTCAACACCGTGCTGGTGACCGACAGCCGCCGCGTCGAAGTGATCGAGCGGGTGCGCGCGGCCTGCGCCGAAGGGCGCCAGGCCTATTGGGTCTGCACCCTGATCGAAGAGTCCGAAGAGCTCACCTGCCAGGCGGCCGAAACCACCTTCGAAGACCTCTCCAGCGCTCTGGGCGAACTGCGCGTGGGGCTGATTCACGGCCGCATGAAACCGGCTGAGAAAGCCGCGGTGATGGCCGAGTTCAAGGCCGGCAACCTGCAACTGCTGGTGGCCACCACCGTGATCGAGGTCGGGGTCGATGTGCCCAATGCCAGCCTGATGATCATCGAGAACCCGGAACGCCTGGGCCTGGCTCAGTTGCACCAGCTGCGCGGCCGGGTCGGGCGCGGCAGCGCCGCCAGCCACTGCGTGCTGCTCTACCATCCGCCGCTTTCACAAATCGGGCGGCAGCGCCTGGGCATCATGCGCGAGACCAACGACGGTTTCGTCATCGCCGAAAAGGATCTGGAACTGCGCGGCCCCGGGGAAATGCTCGGCACCCGCCAGACCGGCCTGCTGCAATTCAAGGTCGCCGACCTGATGCGTGACGCTGACCTGCTACCGGCCGTGCGCGACGCCGCGCAGGCCTTGCTGGAGCGTTGGCCGGACCATGTGAGCCCGCTGCTGGAACGCTGGCTGCGCCACGGCCAGCAATACGGCCAAGTGTGAACCAACGCTCAGTTAATGGACCATGGGCATAACCAAGCTGGTTATACTCGTCAAATTGTAGAAAAACGGATACCAGGCCATGACAGAAGTTGCCCTCGCCACTGCAACCCCACACGCTCCGTCTGTTATCCGGTTGCTGCTCGGCAAGCTGGCCATCAGCTACAACGAAGTGCTCGACCAGCCGGGCCTGCCGGCTGCGCGCAAGGTCCAGGCCGTGCTCCTTGACGATGCCGTCGGCGCGCTGATGGTGCTGTTTCCGCAGAGCCAGCTACTGGACCTCAACCGCCTCACCGAACTCACCGGCCGCCGTCTCACCGCGGTGTCCACCGAACGCCTGGAGCGCATGCTCGGCAAACACAGCCTGAGCCTGCTGCCCGGCCTGCCGGCACTCACCAGTTCCCCCTGCCTGTACGAAGAAAGCCTGCTGCGCGAACCCAGCCTGTTGATCTATTCGGGCGAGCCGGGCGTGCTTCTGGAAATCACCAGCGAAGCCTTCAAGAGCATGCTCAACAAGGCCAGCGCCGGGCATTTCGGCGAACCCCTGAGCAGCATCCGCCCCAACCTCGATCGCCCGGATGACGACCGCGAGGAAATCACCCAGGCCATGCAGGCGTTCACCGCGCGGCGTATCCAGCAACGCCTGGAAGCCACCATCGAGATCCCGCCGCTGGCGGAAACCGCGCAGAAGATCATCAAGCTGCGGGTCGACCCCAACGCCACCATCGACGACATCACCGGCGTGGTGGAGACCGACCCGGCCCTGGCCGCGCAAGTGGTCAGCTGGGCCGCCTCGCCCTACTACGCGTCGCCGGGCAAGATCCGCTCGGTGGAGGACGCCATCGTCCGCGTGCTGGGCTTTGACCTGGTGATCAACCTCGCCCTGGGCCTGGCCCTGGGCAAGACCCTGAGCCTGCCCAAGGACCAGCCGCAGCACGCCACGCCCTACTGGCAGCAATCGATCTACACCGCAGCGGTGATCGAAGGCCTGACCCGCGCCATGCCTCGGGCACAGCGCCCGGAAGCCGGCCTGACCTACCTCGCCGGCCTGCTGCACAACTTCGGCTACCTGCTGCTGGCCCACGTGTTCCCACCGCACTTCTCGCTGATCTGCCGGCACCTGGAGGTCAACCCGCACCTGTGCCACAGCTATGTCGAGCAGCACCTGCTGGGCATCAGCCGCGAACAGATCGGTTCCTGGCTGATGCGTTACTGGGACATGCCGGACGAGCTGTCCACCGCCCTGCGCTTCCAGCACGACCCGAGCTACGACGGCGCCTACGCCGAGTACCCGAATCTGGTGTGCCTGGCGGTACGCCTGCTGCGCAGCCGTGGCATCGGTTCCGGCCCTCACGAGGAAATTCCCGACGCACTGTTCGAGCGCCTGGGCCTGAGCCGCGACAAGGCCGAAGACGTGGTGAGCAAAGTGCTGGAAGCGGAAGTGCTGCTGCGGGAACTGGCTTCGCAGTTCAGCCAGGCCTGACCCCATTCGCCGGCTAGCCGGCGAAATCCCACCCTCAAGCCTTGGGCTTGGCCTTCTTCGGTTTCAAATACTTGGTCAAGCCCTGGAACCAGATCACCAGCGCCGGATTGCCCTTGATCTGGATCGACTTGTCCTGAATACCGGTCATGAACGCCAACTGCTTGTTCTTCGCCTGCATCGTGGCGAAGCCATAAGCGGCATCCTTGAAGGCAATGGCGAACGCCGGCTCCGGATAGAACCCCGAACGGCTGGTCACGCGCTGGTCTTTGACGAAGAAGTGTCGAGCAACCTTGCCGTCGAGCGTCTGCAACTGGAACACCAGTTCCTTGTCACCCAACTGTTGCTGAAAAGCAGGATTGTTGCGGCTGGCTTTGCCCATCAACAGGCCAAGCACCCAGAGAAGAAAACGAAATTTCATGCACGGCGCCTCAGTGGAATTATTGGATGGCCGCCGCAGTTTAACCTGTAACTCGAAGAGCGCCAGCCGATCTGCTCGATTACTCGGAGATCGACTGGCGTTCAACGCTTATCGCTACATCTTGTCAGACAATCACTGACTCAGACGTTAGGGCAAGGCACCGGTGCCCAATCACCCAGGTCCGGGCTCTTGCACATGCTGTTGACCTGGGTCTGGCCGGTGGTAGCGACCTTGTTGCTCTCGGCCTGCTTGGTCTTGGCCTGCTGGATCGACTTCTCGGTGCTCACCGCTTCCGTCGGTACAGTCGGCAGCTTGGGTTGCTTGACCTTCTGCTGCTTCTTCTTGCCACCGGTGGTGGTCACCGGGGTGGTGTCGGCGGTGGCGACTTTCACCACGTCGGTACGTTGCACGCCCACTTGCTGCAGGTCCTGCTCGTAGGCCTGGTTGTACTTGCTCAGGTCTTCGCTGGCCCGGCCGTTCACCGCGGCAATCAGGTCATTGGACTCTTTCAGGCCGCTGACGATTTCCGCCAGGCGCTTGCGCCCTTCCACATCATTGATGCTGTTGGCCTTGCGGGCAGTGATCAGGCTGTCGAAGGCACGCTGGTAGCAGGTCTGCGAAGCACGGGCGTAGGCGGTGCTGCGGTCGATGTCGGCAGCACTCTTGTTGACGTCAGCGGCGTAGGAAGCGATGCGCTGATTGTCATCGGCGATCTGCTTCTGGCGCTCGGTGTAGTAACCGGCGGCACCACCGGCCAGGGCACCACCGGCCGCACCGATGGCGGCGTTGCGACCACGGTTGTCGCCGTCGCCGGTCAGGGCGCCGAGCAAGGCACCGCCAGCAGCGCCCAGGGCGGCACCGGTGACCACCGACTTGGTCATGTCCGAATCAGTGGCGCGCAGGTGCTGCACCGGCTCGTAGCAGCTCGGGTAGTACTCGACCTTGGTGGTGGAGGCGACCTTGGACACCGGAGAGGTCGCGCAACCGGTCAATACGGTGCTGAACCCGGCGGCAACCAACAGCAGGTGACGCTTGGATGTTGAAGCAAATGGGTTGCGGGAAAAAAGCATGTTCGTGATCTCGATTAAGTTTGACCAACTCGGTACGACGCCAGGTCGTCCGAGCTCCTCCAGGCTCGACAGACAGCGGCCGGTCATGACTTCTGACCGGTCGATGCGAGCAGTTCCTTCAAAATCGTCGCCGGGTCGGCTCGCCGTTGCTGGCGATAATTCCCGACATGGCGGACGAATAACGTAGCGCGCGTCACCAGGCTCTTGCCGAGCACCGGCTTGCGATTGAGTTCTTCCTTGATCCGTTGAAATTGCGCCTGGATCACCGCGTCGGTGTAACGGGTGCCCGTGGCCAGGTTGTCGATGTAGATCGCCACCGCCCCGTCCAGTGCGCTGCGGCCGTTGTCGATGGCTTCGGCGAACAGCTTGGCGCTGGGTTCGTCCTTGGCATCGATGGCCTGCTGCTGGCTCTTCTTCAGGTTGGTCAGGCGGATGTTGTAGTTATTGATGGTCTCGGCCACCAGGGCCGACGACTGGATCAGGTTGCCCGCCGCTTCCTCGCGCTGCTGGGCGATCAGCGAGACGTTGCGCTTGAGCTCTTCGTTGACCAGCCCCAGCTCCGCCTGCAGACGCGGGTCGACACTGGCGGCGATGATGGCGTCCAGGCGCTTGGTGGGGTCCTGGGCGTCATCGATGGCGTCGGTCAGGGACGCCAGGCGGCCTTCCTTCTGCCACTGGGCGAACAGCTCCTTGTAGCGCGAACGCGGGGCCGACAAGGCGCCGATGGCCACCCGAAAACCCGTGGTTTCATTGCTCTGCTCAGTTCCGTCGGCGCCAAACAGCGGGTACTCGCGGCGCATGCCGGTAAACAGCGTGCCCTCGCCTTCCAGGTAATTGCCGCCCTTGACCACGAAGCCACCATAGGTGCCCTGGCGCCGTCCGGCGCGCACCAGCTGGAACGACTCCTGGACCATCTCGGCGGCATTGCCGATCACGTCGAACAGGCCGATGGGGTTGGGCAGCTTGGTGCCGATCGGCATCAGCCGCGCCGCCTGGCCCGTGCCGCCGGCCACCTGATTGAACACCGCCCAGTCCGCCAGCGGGCCATCGCTCTCGCTGCCCTCCAGGCGCCGTGGAAACAGCCGCCCTTCCAGCTCCTGGCGACTCACCGCCTGACCGCCACGGGCGGCGTATTCCCACTCCACTTCGGTGGGCAGGCGCACGAAGCCCAGGCCGCCGTCTTCGGAGGAACTGCCACGGCCGCTGACCGGCAGCAAGTCACGGTGATGCTTCATCAGCCAGGCGCTGTACACCGCCGCGAAACGCTCGGCCTCGAAGCGCGACAGCTTGACCTTGGGCAAACGCCCCTGCATGCCCTCCGAGGCTTCACAGGCCGGGGCCGGCTCGCCGCTGGCCAGGGACTGGGCCTGGGCCATCACCTGGGCGTACTGGCGAGCGGTGACTTCGTACTTGCCGATGAAATACAGCATCGGCTTGAGGGGCACCCCGGCACCGGTTTTCGGCAAGGCCGGAGCAATGGTCTTGCTCCAGGCGCCAGGCAGGTCCTTGAGGGTGAACTGGCCATTGATGTAGTCCCGGCGATAACCGGAGATGAACGATTGCTGGTAGCCGCTCTCACCTTCGCTGAAGGGATAGCCAAGGTTGACCTCGCGGTCGTCCAGGGTGCCCTGGGCCAGGACGTAGACATAGCGGAACACCATCTCGCCTTCACAGGGCAGCGGCAGACTGACGTCGTCCGGCAAGGGCTTGGGGTTGTCCATCTTGTTGCCGGGCTCTTGCGCCCACACGGCGCCGGCCAGGGTCATGGCCAACACGGGGCCGATCAACTTATACATCGCGAATTCCTTCACAGGCTTCAATGCGCGACACCCGCCAGCCGCCCAGCGCGGCGGCCAGGGTGCTGACGCCCAGCGTCGCCAACAGGGCCAGCCCGTAATGGGCCGGCAGCAGATGACTGGCGTACTCGCCGGGCACCTGCATGAACAAATGATTCAGCCCGGCCTGGGCCAGGCCATACAGAGCGCCACTCAACAACGCAGCGAAACCGGCGCTGTACAGCGCCTGGGCCACCACGAACAACAGCAGGGCGCCGGTGGAGAATCCCAGCAGGCGCAGCACCGACAACTCCCGGCGCTTGCGCTCCACCGCCGCCAGGGCCCCGGCGAAGATCGCCGCAAAGGCGCCCGCCAGGGCCAGCCCGGCGATCACCCAGAAGACAATGGACAGGTTGCGACTCAAGGACTGCACCTGGGCGATGGTCTGGGCCTGGGTCGCCACCAACAGGCCACGCTCGGCGAAATAGCGGCGCAAGGGTTCGACGTCATCCAGGCTGCGGGCATACAGGCGAAAGGCCGGGTAGACCCGCTGCGCGGACGCGGCCGGCGCTTCGCCGAGCCAGCCAAGGGCCGCCACGGCACGGCCGTCGCGGTAGTCCTCGGCGGCCTCCAGCAAGGCCAGCGGGGCGAACAGGGCATCCCGGGCAAAGGCTTCCAGGGGCAATACGCCCTCCACCTGGACCCGGGTCCGCTGCACTTCGCTGCGCCCCGCCACTTGCCGGCCGAAGCTTGCCTGCAGCCAATCACCAGGCTGTACGCCAAGCTTCTCGGCGGCGGTACGGCTCAGGAGCACGCCACTCATGTTCCGCGGCACCGGCAAACGCCCGAGCAGGGGGTCCGAGACAGCGGTCGGCAACATTTCCACGGTCAGTCCGATATCCCCCGTGCCCCGGGACAAGTCTGCCGTCGCGGCAATCTGCCGGGTGCGCGGCAAGGCAAAGGCTACGTCCGGACGCTGGCCCAGTTCAGCAATGAAGCTGGCGCTGAAACGTCCACCGCCCAGGGGAATGATCTCGCGTACCGCCGGGTCTTTT
Source organism: Pseudomonas sp. B21-059 (assembly GCF_026016285.1). NCBI lineage: Bacteria > Pseudomonadati > Pseudomonadota > Gammaproteobacteria > Pseudomonadales > Pseudomonadaceae > Pseudomonas > Pseudomonas sp. B21-059. The sequence goes on from NZ_CP087201.1 coordinate 6,619,594, forward strand.
TCCAGGCGCTCGGTGAGGCTGCTCACCAGCCCGAACTTGAGCCCGAACAGCACCAGCAACGGCGCAATCACCGCCACCAGGGCCAGCACCGAACAGGCCGACAACCAGGTATCGGCGCGGTAGTCCTGCCAGGCCAGGGCTGCGGTCAGGGACGCACGCATCAGCAAGCCTCCCCCAGCGTCGCGGTGACCCCGCCGTCGGCATCGCGCTGGCAGGCAATGCGCCGCACCTGCAAGCCGTTGGCCCGGGCCAGCACCTCATCGTGGGTGGCGATCACGCAGCACAGCCGCTGATCCCGCGCCTGTTGCACCAACAGTTGCATCACCCGCTGAGCGTTCAAGGGGTCCAGGGCCGCGGTCGGCTCATCCGCCAGCAGCACCTGCGGACCATGGGCCAAGGCCCGGGCACAACTGACCCGCTGACGCTGGCCCACCGACAGAGCGGCAGGCTTTTTGTGCAGTTGATCGGCGATTTCCAGGCGTTCGGCCAAACGCCGTGGAATGCCCTCGTCCGCCAGCCCCAGCAACTGCCGGGGCAGGCTGATGTTGCTGCGCACATCAAGAAACCCCAGCAGACCGCCAGTCTGCAGCACATAACCCAGGTGCCGGCTGCGCAACTGCGCCAGGGCACTGTGACCGGTGCCGCGCCAGATGCCGGCAATGTCGATGGGGTCATTGGCCGGCGCGAATTCAAAGCGCGCCGCCGAGTCCGGAGCCAGCACCAGCGCCAGCAGATCGAGCAGCGTGCTCTTGCCGCAGCCGCTGGGGCCGACCACCGCCAGTTGATCGCCCGCACGCAATTGCAGCCTGGGGATCACCAGGCTGTAGCGCTGGCGACCCTCGCCGCGACTCTTGCGCACCTCTGCCAGATCGAGCATCACGGCAGGGTCGACAACGGAACGCGGTACAGGGCATCACCCGGCTCGGCATCGCCGAAGCGCACCCAGTTGGCCAGGTCGTTGTGGAAGGTCTCGTAGAGACGGATCTTCGAATCCAGCTCGTCGATGAAATCTTCCTGCTCGGCCACGCTCAGGGACAGCCACAGGTCCTGGGTCATGTTCAGCGACTTGCTGCGGTACGGCAGCCCTTCCAGGTATTCCCCCAGCACGCCGCCGTCGGCCAGGTTGCCGCCCTTGCGCAGAGCCGAGGGGTCGCGGCTCATGTAGGCACTGGCGCTGGCGATTTCCTGGAAGAAATCCTTGGGCGAGGTCTGGGTCTTGCGTGCCGCATCGACAATCAGCTTCAGCGACTGCTGCAAGTCGTTGAGCTGCAGCTTGGTGAGCATCACGCAGACCTGGAAGGCCGGCAGCGCCGGGTTGGTCAGGTCGCGGTCGGCGGTCCAGGCGCTGACCAGCTGCGGCGCCTGACTCGCGGATTTGCGACCGAGGAAATCCATGTGCATGGCGTAGCCGATGGCTGCCGACTTCTGCGCGATGCTCGGCGCCGCCGCCAGCTGCGGGACGTCCTGGTTCTGGTTGCTGCGCACCTGATGCACCAGGTCGGCGAACACCGTGCCGATCTCGTCGACCTGCTCGCCGAACTTGCGCACATCGCCGCCGGGCACCGGAATGTACAGGTCGCCGATCTTCGGGTTGGCGTCGGCAGTCAGCACCCGGTACTGGGTTTCCGCCTGGGCGTGGTTTTTCTTGCCGGCATCGGTGCGCAGGTGCAGGGCGTAGATCTTGATCTGCTTGCCCAAAGCCGCCTGACGCACTTCCGCCTCGTTCATCTGGGTGCGGCTGTAAGGATCGTTCTTGCGCAGGGCCCCGGCATCACTGACCAGCAGGATCAGGCGACCGCCGTAGCCCTTCCAGTCCATGCCTTCCACTGCCTGCATCACCCCGGCAAAGGCGTCTTCGTTGAACGAGTGGCTGGAGACACTGGTGGCCTTGACCTGGCTCACCAGCTCCTGGAAGCGCTGCGGGTCGCGGCCCTGATCCAGGGTCACCAGGGTCTTGGTCACGTACTCCAGGCCCGGGGTCTTGCTGGTGTTGTTGCGAAACCCCACCAGGCCGAAGCTGACACTGTCCAGCTCGCCGCGCGCGGCGATCTTGCTCTGCAGCTCGTGGACCACGTCGCGCACCTGATCGATGTACGGCTGCATCGACACCGAGGTGTCCACCACCAGCACCACTGCCGTGCGGAAGGCATCGGCGGCGGCCGGCGGGCTGTTCGCCGGCAGGCGCTTGCCACTGCTGTCGCTGATGCTCTGCGGGCTGTTGCCCGGGTCGATCGAGGCGACATTGAGCAACTGCACCGGCTGACCGTTCTCGTCGAAGCTCTCCTTGGCGTCGAAGATCGGCAGCAGGTAGAACTGCTCCTGGGGCACTGCGCTGGCATTGGGTTCCAGGGCCAGCACCTGCTGCTCGTCCTGGGGATTCTTCTGCGCCCTGAGCAGCAGGTTCTTGGCCGCCGCCGGGTCCGCCAGCAAACGCTCCAGCTCGCTGGCCTGACGCACGAACATCACCGGTGCACGACCGGAACGCTCGGTAAATTTCAGCACCAGGCTCTGCTTCCAGTCGCTGACCTGCTCGGCCGGCAGCCAGCCGGCGCTGCGCCCGTCACTGGCAGCGCCCAGGCGCAGCCAGGAGCGGCCGTCGAGGTTCTTGCGCTGGTACACATACAGCACCGAGAACGCCGGCACCGACTTGTCCGGCGTGGCGCCCGGCTCGCTGGAAAAGCTCGCCCCCGGCTTGCTCAGCACCCGCTGGAACAGGGTCTTCTTGCCCGGCATCAGCAACGGCCGCTGGCCGCCATCGACATCCGCTGCCAGTGGCTGCTCCACCGGTGGCGCCACCACGGCAGGCGGGGTGCTGACCGTCGAAGCGGACTTGGGCGCAGGCGCCGGGCTGTCGCCGGACAGCCACCAATAACCAGCGCCGGCCACCGCCAGGGCGACGGCCACGGCGACGCCGGCCAGGGCCAGCACCGGGCCACGGTGCTGTTCGGAAGCCCCACTGCCGGCTGGTGGCAGATTGGAGGTGCGCGGCGGCGGCGCTGGCTCCTCGGGCGGCTCGCGGCGCGGCGCCGGTTGTGGCGCAGGTGCCTGCCGGGGAATCTCGATCGACACCGGGGTCAACCCGGCGAGGTCGTTGCCCTGAGGTACAGGCTGGGGTGCAGCCTGAGGCGGCAACGGCAACGGCTGGATCAGCGTCGCCTCGACCTCGGTCGCCTCCGGCGGCAGGTTGTCCAGGGCCGTCAGCAAGGCCGCCGCATCCGGATAACGTTCCGCCGGGTCCTTGGCCAGCAGCTTGCGCAGGATGTGCTGGTAGCGCCCGTGGTGCAGCGGCAGCTCCGGCAACGGCTCGGTGAGGTGGGCCAGGGCCGTGGACAGGGCGTCGGTGCCGTTATACGGCAGCTCGCCGACGAGAATCTCGTACAGCACCACGCCCAGGGCATAGAGGTCGGCGCGCCCGTCGATGTCCTGGCCCCGGGCCTGTTCCGGGCTCATGTAGCTCGGCGTGCCCACGGCAAAACCGGCCTGGGTGAATTGGGTGCGGTCATCCAGGGACTTGGCGATGCCGAAGTCCGAAAGCACCGCCGTGCCGTCGGCGCGGAACAGGATGTTGGCCGGCTTCACATCACGGTGCACCAACCCCTGGGCGTGGGCATAACCCAGGGCCGAAGCGATCTGGCGGATGTAGGCCAGGCCCTGCTCCGGGGTCAGCCCGGCGGCAATGCGCTCTTTCAGGGTGCCGTTGGGCAGGTACTCCATGGCCATGTAGTACAGCTCGCCGACATTGCCGATGTCGTGGATGGTCACGGTGTGCGGATGGGACAGGCGCGCCAGGGTCTTGCCCTCGCGCAAAAAGCGCTCGCAGAAGCTCGGGTCGGCGGCCAGCGCCGCGGCCATCACCTTGAGCGCCACCTTGCGCTCAAGCGAACGCTGGGTCGCCAGGTACACGGTGGCCATGGCGCCTTCGCCAATCTCGCCCTGGATGTCAAAGCCGGGAATCAGAATATCCATGGTCACTGTCCTGCGGCCTTGATCACGATGGCGGTGATGTTGTCCGGCGCGCCCCGTGTCAGGCCCAGGTGAATCAGGCTACGCACCACGTCGTTGGGCTCGCTGTGGCTGAGCACATCGCGCAGCTCGAAGTCTTCGGCGGTCTTGTTCAAGCCGTCGCTGCACAGCAGGAAGGTGTCGCCGTCCTCCACCTGCAGGTCGACCTGGGACAGCTCCAACTGGGCTTCGACGCCAATGGCCCGGGTGACGATATTGGCCCGGGGGTGCACCCGCGCCTCGGCTTCGCTGAGCAGGCCACTGTCCTGCAGGTCCTGGACGTAGCTGTGATCCCTGGAAATGCTTTCCAACTGCTCGTCCCGCAGCCGGTACAGGCGGCTGTCGCCGGCCCACAGGCACACCGCCCGAGCACCGCGCACCGCCAGCAGGACCACGGTGCTGCCCATCATGGTCACCCCGCGATTGGCGGTTTCCTCGCGCACGGCGGCATTCACCGCCGCCAGGCCATTGCGCAGCGCGGCGACGTAATGGTCGAGGCTGTCGACCGGCGCAATGCCGCGCAGGCTATCGACGATCAAGCTGCTGACGTAATCCCCGGCAGCGTGCCCGCCCATGCCGTCGGCCACCAGCCAGAGGCCGGCTTCCGGGGCTTCGAGCCAGGCGTCTTCATTGATTTTCCGCACCATGCCGACATGGCTGTAGCTGGCGGACTGGTAGGACAGTTGTGGCGCTGAACCCATTTAGACGGCACCTTCTTGTCCGAGCAAAAATTGCGCAAAATCGCTGGCCGGCGGCAGCCCCTGGCAACGCAGGAGCATCGGGCTGATGGACGGCGAACCCCGGCCCCACCAGGCGCTCGACCCTTCACTGCCCTGGGTCGCGAGGATCGCGCCACGGGACTGTGGATCGCTGACATAAAACCGCTGCAGGCCGGCGAAATGGCTGCATTCGGCGCGAGTCGCCGGGCTCGGCGCTCCCAGGGCCTGCAACCCGTCCTCCAGGGCTTCGAAACTGGCGTCCTGGTCCAGGGTCGCCAGCAGCAGCTCTTCCACCTGTTCGAACCACAGCTCCGGGCCACTCACCAGGGAGGCCACATCGCTTTCAGGCTCCAGCAAGGCGGCCACGGTCAGGGGGAAGTAACGCCCGACCCGGTCGATGCTCGGCATCACCACGCCCACCGCCGCCTGGGGCCCACAGACTCCCGGAGCCAGGGCGAACCGCCACAGCGGGCTGACCAGGTAGGCGTTCAGCCACTGCTCGCCCAGGGCGTTCTGGCTGGCCAGCAAACCCGCCGCCAGCCAACTGTCCCAAGGACCGATGAAACTCTGCGGCAAGCCACGGCTGACAAAATCGCCGCGGCTGGCCAACTTGCCGTACAGGCCGACCACCGTCATAGCCGCTCCGGCAGGCTGAAGCCGCTGAGCACCCGGCTCTTGAACGGGTTGAAGGCACTGCTGGCCCGCAGTTCGTAGGAAATGCTCGCGCCATCCACCCGCAGCCGCAGGTTGAAGCGGTCCGGCGAGTTGGTGGCGGTCAGGTCCGATTGCTCCAGCAGGCGGAACCAGGCCCAGGGACCGTCCAGGGTGATCCCGGAGCGCCCAGTGGCCGATGGCGGCATGATCGACAGGCGCACCACGCCGATGCTCCCCGGGTTCGGCCATTGCATGGCCACCGGCCGGCTCGGACCGTGGTCGTAGCTCAGTTGCTGGCCATCCAGGTCGAGGAGGAACTGGCTGATGTTGGCGTCCATGGCCACCGGCTTGAGTTCGAAACGCACCGCCGGCTGGGTCCCGCCACTGGAGCGGAAGAACGCATCGCGGATGTTCGAGGCGCGCTGGAAGGTTTGCAGCACGCCGGGGGAAATGCCCAGCTTCTGCGCCGCGCCCGGCTGCCAGCTCCAGGTGGTGGTCGAGGTGTTGACGTAAGGCTGCAGGTACTTGCGGAAGTAGTTGTCCATCACCCCGCCGGTACCGAAGAACTGCCCGAAGTCTTCCAGGGTCGCGTCCCGCGAGCTGCCCGGCGACATCGGATAACGCCCGCTCAGAGACTGGCGATAAACGTTCACCACCTCGCTGACCCAGGCCGCATTCAGTTGGTTGCGCACCCCGCCCATCATGGTGTTGGTGGTGGAACTGACCACCGATTTCACCAGCCCCTGGACCACCGGCGGCTGGCGCTCGGCGGTCAGGCTGACCCGCGCCGCCGCGGCACTGGCCTGGTTCTTGGCCTCGCCCAGCAAGGCATCGCCGCTGGCCCCGACCATGGCACTGACCTGCACGTACAGGGCATTCATGTCCGCCAGCAGGCCGTCGATGGCCGCCGGCTCGCCCTCGCCCTTGCTCACCAGGCTGTTGAGCTCGGCAAAATGCGCACTGACCGGGTCTTCGCTGCTGGCCACGGCCGCCGGATTGCCCGCCTGTTCCTGGCCCAGCAGGGAACCCAGGCGCTGCTTGAGTTGATCCACACCGCCCTCGACCTTCTGGCCCTGGGCCGCCAACAGGCGTTCTTCCTGTTGCAGATCGGTTTCCTTGGCCACCGCCACCAACAGCTTCTTCAGCGGCGAGGTGGGACCGGAAAGAATCCGCAGCACGTCCGCGGCCTGGGCCACGCTGGTGATCGGCACGAAGTCGATGTCCGCCAGCAAGGCGTCCCACTGGCGCAGGTAGTCCTGGAAGTACAGGCGACGCACGTCGGCGGCAAGGCTGGCGACGTTCTGCTGGTCGGCCTGATCGCGGCCCAGTACCCACTGCTCTTCGGCCAGGGTGCCGGCCTGGTTGAGACTGGCCAGGAGGAAGCCTTCGCGGTAGCCCTTGGCGGTGAACAGCCCGCTCAGGGGTTCGCTCAACGGCTTGCCGCTCTTGCGGGTGAACACCAGCGCCGCGTCACGGCCACCGGCCTCGCTGAGGCGGAAGTCCGGCACACCGTCCGGCAGCTTGGCGCGCTTGACCCGGTCATACACGCGCTGGGCCACCGGCAGCTGTTGCAGCTGGCGGCGCAGGTCGTCGATCAGGCGCTGGTCCAGACGCGCATTGGGCGGATGTTTTTCGAACAGCGCCTGCAGGTGGCCGGTCAGGGCCTGGCGCTGCTCGGGCGGAAGGTCGCGGGCCAGGGTCCGGTCCCAATCCAGGGTGATCCAGGCCTTGATGAAGTCCGGATCGTAGTGCTCGCTGTCCGCCAGCATCAGGTAGGCCTTGAGGCCCTCGTAGAGGAAGTCCGAGTTGCCGCCGCTGTGCAGTTGCTCTTCGATGCGGGTCATCAAGCGCGGGGCGAACACCGCCACCAGCAGCTTGCGATAGACGCTGGCGGCCTCGGCTTCGAGCATGTCGCCCTGATACAGACCCAGGCCTTCGGCCCAGCCCGGCGCATCGCCGGCCAGGTTGCGCGTGGCGTTGAGCAGCGGCAGCACCGCCAGCACATCGCGCTGGGCCGGGCTGAGGCTTTGCACGTCCTGACGCACCGGGCCGACGCGCTGGTCGACCTGGGCGATATAGGCCTGGTTGGCCCGGTAACTGATGATCCACAAGGTACTGACCACCAGCACCAGGGCCACGGTGGCCGCCAGGGCGCCCCGAGCGATCCATTTACGCCGCCGCTCGACCTTGGGGTTGACCCCCACCAGCCCGCGCTCGGCAAAGGCCACCGCGCTGAACAGTTTCTCGATGAAGTAGCTGCGCCCGGTGCCGGTCTGCCGCGCCAGGTGCTGGCGGTCCAGGTTCATGCTCTGGGCCATGGCGCCGATCAGGCGGTCGATGGGGCTGCCTTCCTGGGTGCCGCTGGTGAAATACACCCCGCGTAGCAGCACGCGCTCTTCGAAGGCGTTGGGTTTGAACACGCCTTCGAGGAAGCCCTGCAAGGACTCCTTGAGCGCCGCGAATTGCTGCGGGAAGCCGTAGATCAGGTCGCGCCGGGCCGGATCGCGCTCCTGTTGCAGGCGCTCCACCAGGCGTTCGTTGAGGCGCTGCTCGAGGGCCGCCAGCTCCGCCGGCAACTGGGCCAGCGGGCTGTCGCCGCTCTTGCCGTCGTCCAGGGCGAAGGTCATGCCCCAGACCTGGGCCCGCTCTTCCTTGCTCAGGGAATCGAAGAACTCCATGAAACCCGGCACCAGATCCAGCTTGGTGAGCATCAGGTAGATGGGGAAGCGCACTCCCAGCTGGGTGTACAGCTCCTGGATACGCAGGCGAATCGCCGCGGCATGCGCCGCCCGCTCGGCTTCGCTGCTGAGCAGCAGGTCGGAGAGGCTGATGGCGACGAAGGCGCCATCGATGGGCCGCCGCGAACGCTGGGTTTTCAGCAGGTCGAGAAAGCCCAGCCAGGCCGCCTTGTCCACCGCGGCATGGCTGTCCTGGGTGGTGTAGCGCCCGGCGGTGTCCAGCAGCACGGCCTGATCGGTGAACCACCAGTCGCAGTTGCGGGTGCCGCCGACGCCGCGCACGGCACCGGCGCCCAGCTGCGCGGCCAGGGGAAAATGCAGGCCGGAGTTGACCAGCGCGGTGGTCTTGCCCGAGCCCGGTGGCCCGATGATCACGTACCACGGCAGCTCGTAGAGGTTACGCCGCTCGTCACCGCCGAGCTTGGCCTTCTTCAACAGCGCCAGGGCTTCGTCCATGCGCTGGCGCAGGGCCGCCAGTTCCTCGGCGGTGGCCACGCTGTCCGGGTCCGGCGGGGTATCGGCGGCCAGGCTTTGCAGGACTTTGGCCGCGTGCCGGCGGGCCTGGATGATGCGAAACACCCGGTAGCCGATCCACACCGCGAAAATGACAATGATCAGCGCCCAACGCCGCCCTTCCGGCACCAGGAACTCCAGCAACGGGCCAATGAACCAGATGATCAGGCTCAGGGCGATCAGCCCCAGCAGTGGAATCACCCAGCGCGTCACAAAACTGAAAAACGCCTTCACTCGACTCCCTCCGCCAATACGCTGATTTCTACCCGACGATTGCGCGCCCGCCCTTCAGCGGTGGCATTGGTTGCCAACGGCTCGGTGTCGCTGCGGCCTTCGGCGCTGAAGCGCTCCGGCTGCCCGGTCTTCGCTGCGAGAATCTGCAACACCGATTCGGCGCGGGCCTGGGACAGCTTCCAGTTGGACGGGAAGCGCAAGGTGGCGATCGGTCGGTTGTCGCTGTGGCCGGTGATCCGCACCTGGCCCTTGACCTTGCGCACGGCGTCGGCGATGCGCAGCATCAGCGGCTGGTAGTCATCGAGGATGCTGGCGCTGGCCGAGGCGAACAGCTCGTCGCCACGGATGGTCACCACCGAACGGTCGACGGCGTCTTCCACCGCCACCCGCCCAGCCTTGATGTCCTCGGCAAGAAAGCCCGCCAGGCGCGGACGCTCGACAATCTTGGGCTGGATCACCGGGCGGTCCAGGGTCTGCACCGGGATCTCGCCCAGGGCATGGATGTTCTTGAACACCGGCTCAGCGTCCGCCGCCAGCTTCAGGCGCAGGCCGAACAGCAGCGTCAGGAGCAAGGCCACACCAATGGCGATACCGACCCAGGGCGGCATGAACTGGGCCAGGCGATCACGGGCCACGCTGACCCCGCGCCAATGGGGCGAGAGCTCGCGCTCATGCTCGCCACGGGCACTGCGGATGATCGCCGCAGTGCGCTCGCGCAGGGCTTCGAGCTGGCTGCGACCGTCGATCATCACCCGGTAGCGGCCTTCGAAACCCAGGCACATGCACAGGTACAGCAGCTCCAGCAGGTACAGGCGCTCGCGGGGGCTTTGCAGGCAGTGCTCCAGCAACTGGAAGACCTTCTCGCCGCCCCAGGCTTCGTTGTGCACGGTGATCAGCAGGCTCTGCTTGCCCCAATCGCTGGTGCTGCCCCAAGGGGTGCTGAGCACCGCTTCATCCAGGGCGGTGCACAGCGCATAGCGGGCCAGCAGCACATCGTTGCGCGGCACGCCAGCGGCCTCGGCCCGCTCCTCGAACTGGCGCAGATAGGCCAGCAGTTGCGCCCGCAGGCTGGCCGGCGCCGGATGGGCCAGGGTGTTGCGCAGCCGGGTGAGCAAGGCCAGCAGCGGGCCGGCAGCACTCTCCAGGGGGTTCAGGCCCTGGGCCTGGCCGGCCGGCAGCGGCGCCGCCGGCATGGCCAGGGACGGCGCTGGCGCCGGAGCCGGACGCCCGGGCTCGGGAGCACGGCCACCGGGGCGCGGCATGAATTGGGTGCGGTCATTGGCCGGGGACGGCTGCCCTGCCGAATCGTCGAAAGGATGCATCGCGACTTATCCTCGAATGGCCCAGAAGGCCAGGTTCAAGCCCGGGAATTCCCCGGCGACGTGGAACGCGAAGCCGCCGGAATGAACCAGCTGCTTCCAGTGCTCGCTGCCACGGTCGAGCTCGTAGTAGGTGGAGCCGGCGTGATACGGCAACTGCCGTGGCGCCACCGGCAGCGGCAACAGGCCGATGCCCGGCAACTGCAGGTTGACCAGATCGCGGATGTGCTCCACCGAGCCCACTTTGCTCTGCTGGGCAAAACGCCCGCGCAGGGTCTCGCCGGGCACGTCGGCGCGCACCACCAGGATGAAGCTGGCGCTCTCCAGCAAGGTGCGGTCCGCCAGCATGGCCACGTGCACGCCGTAGGCTTTCTCGACAATCGGGATCGGCGTCGCCTTGCTGTCGATCAGCATCGACAGGGCCTCGCGCAGGGCCTGCATCACCGGGGCAAAGCTCAGGGCCAGCTCATCGTGCTGGTACTGCGGGTACTCAGCGGGGCGTCGAGCGCTGTTGGAGAAGGTCGAGAATTCGCCGGCCAGGCTCACCAGTTCGCTGTACAAGCGCTCGGGGTGCAGCGGGCTGATCTGGTTCAGGTGGCTGACCAGCGGCTGGGCGCGGTTGACCAGTTGCAGCAGCATGAAGTCGGCGATTTCCGAAGCGCCTCCGGCCCCCGAAGCCACCACCCGTCCGGCCAGGGCTTCGCCCCGCTGGTGCAGCAGGCCCAGCAGCTCGCTGCGAAAGGCGCTCAAGGGCTTGGACGCGGCCACATCCAGCAGCGGCGGGATGTAGCTGTCATCCAGCACCAGGGCGCGGTCGGCGCGCTTTTCCTTGACCCGCACCACACCGATGGCGGCGTAGTCGCTGAGGCCGTCCGCCGCGGTCAGCAGGCGCAAGGCTCGGGAGCCCACCGCCACCGGCGCACGGTTTTCAAAGGGGGCGTTGTCGTCCCGCACCTCGCGCACCTGGCTCAGGTAACGGGCAGCGCCCAGCTCCTCGCCTTCGTCCACGGTATCCCGGGCGCCGGCGCGCTTGAGCGGCAGCGCCAGGTAAACCAGGCCATCGCGCAGGCTGTCGTCGATGCTCAGCGGGCTCGGCGCCAGGTCGTCATGGGGAATGTTGAACGGTGTGCCGTCGGGCAACAGGCCGCGGGCGCTGACAATGGCCAGCTTGCCCTGGGCCAGCAGGCCCTGATCGATACGCAGCTCGGAGAATCCCCAGGCCCCTGCCGACAGCGGACGGCTGCGGGCATCGATGAGGTTTTCCAGGTAACGGTCATGCTGCTGGAAGTGCTGGGTTCCAATGAACATGCCTTCCGACCAGACCACGCGATTGTTCCAGGACATGGTTGCTCCGATTGCCTATTGGGCAGGGCTGGATGGGGGGGCCACGAGCTCGGCGCTGATCGCGCGGACATCGAGGACGATCTGATACTGATTGTTCAGGCGCTGCGCCGTGTTGACCCCGACTCGCCACAGGGCCTGGTCCACTTCGCGATAGCCCACCAACAGGCCGACCTGACGGGTGGCCGGGTCCAGGGTGCGCTTGAGGGTGAACTGGTCGCCGGGCTTGACCAGCACTTCATCCTGGTCGATGAGGTCCGGGCCCAGGGTGGCCGGGGCCCGCTCCGCCAGGGCGAAGTAGTCGGCGCGCATGAAGGTGGCCGGGTTCTTGAGTTCGAAGATCCGCACCCGCACCGGCGTGCTCAGGCCGTCAGGGCCCGGGTTGAGCCCGGCCACGGCCTGGAAACGCAGCTCCACGGTGGTGGCGCCAGGTTCTTCCTTGGCCGGCTCGGCGGGCGTTGGTGCGTCCTTGGCACAGGCCGCCAGTACCAGCATGGCGACCAATGTCAGCAATCGTTGAATCATCCTGCGTCCTCAATGACGTGTCAGCTGTCCGTGTATCCGTGTGTTCGGGGGGTTCCAGGCGCGCTCAGGAACGGCGCAGCCGGTGGGTATGCTCTTCGTAGGCGCGACTGAATTCACGACCGAAAAGGTCCTGGAAATCGTCCTGGGCCTCTTGGGAAATCTGCTTGTAGAGCGCCGTGAACTGCTGCCAGTTCTGCGCCTGCCGCGAACCGCTGAACAGGTTGCCCAGGCCACCGGGGCGGGCCATGCGGGCTTCCAGCTCAGTGGGTTCGAAGCGCCCCAGCAGGTGCTTGATCGCGGCTTCCACGCCGGCCATGACGGCCAGCTGGTGAGCCCGCAAATCGTCGAAGCTTTCCTGCACCGCCTGGTCCGGGGCCATGAACGCCTGGTTGCTGTGGCGCAGCAGCAGGAGCATGGCTTCGTCCACGTTAGGGGCAAACTTCAGCGGGTTGTTTTCCACCGGGCGGATCATGGTCTGCTGCATGCGGAACTCGCCCTTGAGGCTGCTGCGGGCACGCAACACATCGATCAGGCCTTCCACCATCAAGCGGTAGCTGCGCCCCAGGCTTTCCATCTGCGCCTGGGCCTGCTGCGGGTCGATGCGCAGCTGGTCCAGCCCGGCGCCCCGCAGGAAGGCTTGCAACAGGTCGGTTTGTGGCCCCGGCTCGACCGCTGGCGCTGGCGCTGGCGCAACGGGAGCCGCAGGGGCGACAGGGGCAACGGGCACCACGGCTGCGACCTCGATCGGCTGCGGCTGCGGCTGCGGTGGTACTGCACTGAACTCAGCGACGCTGGCAAAGGGGTCCGGGGCAACAGGCGGCGCTGCCACTGGCGCTGCGCTCGCCACCGGAGCCGGTCGGGCCGGTGTTTCGCCGAACAGGTCCCAGTCCTCCGGAATCACCGCCGCGCCCTGGGGCGCAGCCGGCTGAGACGCAGCTACGGGCTGAGGCACGGTCGTGGGGGTCGGCGGGCGAAAATCGTGCTGCTCGGCGGGCACATGATCGGGCTGAGTGGCCGGAGGCGTGGCGCTCGGAGTCAGGAAATCGAACAGGTCAGGAAAAGTGTCCTGGGCCGAAGCCCCCTGAAAATGCGCCACCGGCGCCATGGCAATCGGCTCGATCGGCGTGGGAGGCGACGAGTGGCGCCCCATCAGCGCTTCGAAACTGTTGGAGCTGTCCCCGGAAAAGGCCTCAACCTGAGCACGATTGAGACTGAAATCGATCCGCGCACTGATTTCATAATCGCCAATGCGAATAACCTCGCCATCTTCCAATGGCTCACTGCTACCCCGGCGCATACGAATACCGGCACGGACTAACTCCACACCATTAGTACTGTTATCGGTCAAATAATAACGGCCATCCTTGTATTGGATGACACAATGTCGCGCTGAAACTAAGCGCTCGGGATCAGGAAGTACCCAGTCATTATCGGAACTACGGCCAATTGCCATCATTCCCTGATCCATTAGTTTCTCAGGGCATTGGCCAGGGGTAATCTTGTGATAACTAGTGATAGTCAAACACAGCGACATTGCGCCTCCTTGCTGTACTTCCGCGTGCGAACCGGCGGCGGGGAAAAAGTTCCGTAAAAAATGAAAAACCCGCAAAAAATCCTTTAAACAGCACCGTTCACAGCATGATCGCTCAACTTAAACTACACAGATGACAAAAGCCTTTCGTCCCGCCCCAATCTGACTCGCCGGTCAAGGAACTAATAAGTCGACATAACACTGTCATGCGGGGCGAATAGCTTACCTTGACAAGCCACAACTACTACACCAAAAATGTACAACTTCTTGAACACGGATGATGGCTCACTAGTATCAATGAGTCCATGTTAACCAAGAAATGTGCGCGAGTTCACAAACAACTAGTGCATTAATTGCCTGACTGTCCTGCAGGCTGATAGGGAGATCGAACCAGGTGGATGTACCGATGTTGCTCGCCGCTATTTCAGCAACTTCGCCTTGTGGCGAAGACCTGGAATATGACGCGGAATTCTTGCACTTGGAGCGGGCCGCACAAGGCCAGCCCGAGCGCAGCATGGGCGACTCGATCCTGCCGGCCGAGCCGCCGGACTGGCGCAGCGTCCAGCAACAGAGCCTGGACTTGCTGGCCCGCAGCAAAGACCTGCGCATCACCCATTTCCTCCTGCAAAGTACCCTGGCCCTTGAAGGCCTGCCGGGCCTGGCCACCAGCCTCGACCTGATCAACGGTTTGCTCCGTGATTACTGGGCCGAGCTGCACCCGCGCCTGGACGCCGACGACGACAACGATCCCACGGTGCGGATCAATGCCCTGGCCGGCCTGGCAGCAGACTCCACTATCGGCCTGTTGCGCGAAGCCATCCTCACCCGTTCCCGGACCTTCGGCCCGGTGAGCGTGCGCGCGGCGCTGAACGCCGCCGGCCTGCAGCACTTCTCGGGCGAAAGCCTGGGTTCCGATCACTTGGCCGGGGCCCTGCAAGACAGCGACCCAGAGCACCTGGAAGCCATTCGCCACGCCTTGAGCAGCGCTCGCTCGGCGGCCGAATCCATCGAAAAGCAAGTCAGCGAACAAGTGGGTTCCGCCAGCGGCGTTGACCTCAGCGCCCTCAAGCAGCCCCTACGCCTGGCGCTGCAGGTGCTGGGCCAGCACGCCCCGCAAACCAGTGAAAGCCCGACCGATGAGCCCGCCGAAGCCCCCGCGAACGAGGCCGGCAACGCGCCCGTGGCGCCAGCCGCAACGCGGATTTCCGGCGAGATCAACAGCCGTGAGGACGTGCTGCGCAGCCTCGACCGGCTGCTGGCCTACTACAGCCGTCACGAGCCTTCGAGCCCGCTGCCGGTGCTGCTCAACCGAGCCAAGAATCTGGTCAACGCCGATTTCGCGGCCATCGTGCGCAATCTGATCCCCGATGGCATGTCCCAATTTGAAAACCTGCGCGGCCCCGAATCCGACTAACCCCGGTACGGCCGAACAGCATCGTCAGCGGCAATCACCGACCGACGCCAACACCGTCGCAACAGCGACCAGGAGCACAACGTGGCGAAGCAAAGTTCTCAAAAGTTCATCGCGCGCAACCGCGCGCCCCGGGTGCAGATCGAGTACGACGTCGAACTCTACGGCGCCGAGAAAAAGGTCCAGCTGCCCTTCGTCATGGGCGTGATGGCTGACCTGGCCGGCAAGCCCGTCGAGCCCCTGGCGGCGGTGGCCGATCGCAAGTTCCTGGAAATCGACGTCGACAACTTCGACTCGCGCCTCAAGGCCATGCAGCCACGGGTCGCGTTCCACGTGCCCAACGAACTGACCGGCGAAGGCAACCTGAGCCTGGACATCACCTTCGAGAGCATGGACGACTTCAGCCCCGCCGCGGTGGCGCGCAAGGTCGACTCCCTGAACCAGCTGCTGGAGGCCCGTACCCAACTGGCCAACCTGCTGACCTACATGGACGGCAAGACCGGCGCTGAAGAAATCATCATGAAAGCCATCAAGGATCCGGCGTTGCTCCAGGCCCTGGCGAGTGCGCCAAAACCTGTGGACTCCGAGCCGAACGCGTAAATCAGGACCAACGATCATGACCGAATTGATGCGTGACAATCAGGCCCAACCCGGCGCCACCGAGCAGGCCAGCGAATTCGCTTCGCTGCTGCTGCAGGAATTCAAACCCAAGACCGAGCGCGCTCGCGAAGCCGTGGAAACCGCCGTGCGGACCCTGGCCGAACAGGCCCTGGCACAGACCGACCTGGTGTCCAACGACGCCATCAAGTCGATCGAATCGATCATCGCCGCCATCGACGCCAAACTCACCGCCCAGGTCAACCAGGTGATCCATCACCCGGAATTCCAGAAACTGGAAAGCGCCTGGCGTGGCCTGCACTACCTGGTCAACAACACCGAGAGCGATGAGCAGCTGAAGATCCGCGTGCTCAACATCTCCAAGCCGGAGCTGCACAAGACCCTGAAGAAATTCAAGGGCACGGCCTGGGACCAGAGCCCGCTGTTCAAGAAGATGTACGAAGAGGAATACGGCCAGTTCGGCGGCGAGCCTTACGGCTGCCTGGTGGGCGACTACTACTTCGACCAGTCGCCACCGGATGTCGAGCTCTTGGGCGAGCTGTCGAAAGTCTGCGCCGCCATGCACTCCCCGTTCATCGCCGCGGCTTCGCCGACCGTGATGGGCATGGGTTCGTGGCAGGAACTGTCCAACCCGCGCGATCTGACCAAGATCTTCACCACCCCGGAATACGCCGGCTGGCGTTCGCTGCGTGAGTCGGAAGACTCGCGCTACATCGGCCTGACCATGCCGCGCTTCCTGGCGCGCCTGCCGTACGGCGCCAAGACCGACCCGGTGGAAGCCTTCGCCTTCGAAGAAAACACCGACGGCGCCGACAGTTCCAAGTACACCTGGGCCAACGCCGCCTACGCCATGGCGGTGAACATCAACCGCTCGTTCAAGCATTTCGGCTGGTGCTCGCGGATTCGCGGCGTGGAATCGGGTGGCGAGGTGGAAAACCTCCCGGCCCACACCTTCCCCACCGACGACGGTGGCGTGGACATGAAGTGCCCGACCGAGATCGCCATCTCCGACCGCCGTGAAGCGGAACTGGCGAAGAACGGCTTCATGCCGCTGCTGCACAAGAAGAACACCGACTTCGCCGCCTTCATCGGCGCCCAGTCGCTGCAGAAGCCCGCCGAGTACGACGACCCGGACGCCACCGCCAACGCCAACCTGGCCGCGCGCCTGCCGTACCTGTTCGCCACCTGCCGCTTCGCCCATTACCTGAAGTGCATCGTGCGCGACAAGATCGGCTCCTTCAAAGAGAAGGACGAGATGCAGCGCTGGTT
The DNA here is from genome assembly GCF_026016285.1 of Pseudomonas sp. B21-059. Lineage (NCBI taxonomy): Bacteria > Pseudomonadati > Pseudomonadota > Gammaproteobacteria > Pseudomonadales > Pseudomonadaceae > Pseudomonas > Pseudomonas sp. B21-059. The sequence goes on from NZ_CP087201.1 coordinate 6,636,468, forward strand.
GCAGGACTGGATCCTCAACTACGTCGACGGTGATCCGGCGCACTCCACCGAAACCACCAAGGCCCAGCACCCACTGGCCGCGGCGGAAGTGGTGGTCGAGGAAGTCGAAGGCAACCCGGGCTACTACAACTCGAAGTTCTTCCTGCGCCCGCACTACCAGCTCGAAGGGCTGACCGTGTCGTTGCGCCTGGTATCCAAACTGCCGTCCGCCAAGGGCGCCTGACCCATAACCGACTCAAATCTGTCGCCGCCGCCACAAGCCGCGCAAGGCCCCCAGGGCCTCGCGCAGCGGCGCCAGACGCTGAATCAACATCGTGGCAAGTGCCACACAGGGAGAAAACATGGCTGTTGATATTTTCATCAAGATCGGTGACATCAAGGGCGAGTCCATGGACAAAGCCCACAAAGACGAAATCGACGTGCTGAACTGGAGCTGGGGCATGTCCCAGTCCGGCAACATGCACGTGGGTGGCGGCGGCGGTGCGGGCAAGGTGAACATCCAGGACCTGTCGCTGACCAAGTACGTCGACAAGGCCTCGCCGAACCTGATGATGCATTGCTCCAGCGGCAAGCACATCGACAAGGTGCGCCTGACCGTGCGCAAGGCCGGCGGCGAAAGCCAGGTCGAGTACATGATCATCGACCTGGAAGAAGTGCTGATCACGTCCCTGAGCACCGGCGGCTCGGGCAGCGATGACCGCCTGACCGAAAACATCACCCTGAACTTCGCTCAGGTGATGGTCGAGTACCAGCCGCAGAAAGCCGACGGCACCAAGGACGGCGGCCCGATCAAGTACGGCTGGAACATCCGCTCGAACACCAAGCGCTGATCCGCTGCGGTCGCGCCGCGGCGGCGAAAGATCCGGGCCATGCTGCATGCATGGCCCGGGTTGCGAGGACGTTGTCCTCGTTCGCAGCCTGCGGCAGCGGCTACAGGGGTGTGCGCCTGTGCCCCTTTTCGTGACGTCATGCCTGCGCAATCCGATCCTGGAGCGAACCCTTTGGTAACCGACATCGCCGCCCGCGATCGCTTGCAACCCTCTTTGCTGGATCGTCTGACCGACGATGAGCCCGGCAACCTGAAAGAAAGCCCGGACAAGCGCGTGCTGTCCCTGAGCCAGCTCAAGGCCTCGGTACTGCGCGACCTGGCATGGCTGCTCAACACCACTTCCCTGCTGGAAGCCGATGCCACCCTGCACACCCCCGCCGGTACGTCGGTGGTCAACTACGGCTTGCCGGCCCTGGCCGGGTACAGCGCGTCGAGCATCGATATTCCGGCCCTGGAAAGCCTGATCCACCAGGCCATCGCCACCTTTGAACCACGCATCCTGCGCAGCACCTTGCGGGTTCGCGCGCGCACCGCGCCCGGCGAGATGAACCACAACGCCCTGAGCTTCGAGATCGAGGGCGATCTGTGGGCCCAGCCGATGCCCCTGCGCCTGCTGCTGCAAACCGACATGGACCTGGAATCCGGGCATGTCCGGGTGGTGCAAGCCGACTCCCGGAGGCGCTCATGAATCCGCGCCTGTTGGAGCTGTACAACCAGGAACTGCACCACGTGCGCGAAAGCGCCGCGGAGTTCGCCAAGGAATACCCGAAGATCGCCAGCCGCCTGACCCTGTCGGGCATGGACTGCGCCGACCCTTATGTCGAGCGCCTGCTGGAAGGCTTCGCCTATCTGACGGCCCGGGTGCAGTTGAAGCTCGATGCCGAGTACCCGACCTTCACCCACAACCTGCTGGAGATCGCCTACCCGCACTACCTGGCGCCGACCCCGTCGATGACCGTGGTGCAGTTGCAGGCCGATCCCGATGAAGGCTCCCTGAGCAGCGGCTTCACCCTGGAGCGCGACACCAGCCTGCGGGCCGCCCTGAGCCGCGACACCCAGACCTGCTGCGAGTACCGCACCGCTCACGCGGTGACGCTGTGGCCGCTGCAAGTCAGCCAGGCCGAATACTTCGGCAACCCGGCAGCGGTGCTCGGACGCCTGGCCGCCAACGAGCCCAAGGCCAAGGCCGGGCTGCGCCTGACCCTGCGCACCGGTGCCGAACTGCCGTTCAACAGCCTGGCCCTGGAGCAGTTGCCGCTGTACCTGAACGGCAACGACGAGCTGCCGTTCCGCCTCTACGAACAGTTGCTGGGCAACGCCTGTGCGGTGTTCGCCCGGGCTCCGGGCAGCGACTGGGTCGAGCGCCTGCCACTGGACGCCCTGCGCTCCCGTGGCTTCGACGACCGCGACGCGGCCCTGCCAGTGGTGCCCCAGGCCTTCCAGGGCTATCGCCTGCTGCAGGAATACTTCGCCCTGCCCAACCGCTTCCTGTTCGTCGAGTTCGCCCAGCTGGGCCGTGCGGTACAACGCTGCGCCGGCCAGGAGCTGGAGCTGATCGTACTCTTCGAGCGCTTCGACCAGAGCCTGGAAGGCAGCGTCGGCACCGCCCAGTTCGTGCCCTTCTGCACCCCGGCGATCAACTTGTTTCCCAAGCGCCTGGACCGCATCCACCTGTCCGACCGGGTCAACGAACACCATGTGATCGCCGACCGCACCCGACCCATGGATTTCGAAGTGCACTCGCTGACCGCCATCAGTGGCCACGGCACCGGGCCGGAGCAGCCATTCCTGCCGTTCTACGCGGTGCGTGACCCGTCCCGCTACGGCCGCGACCAGGCTTACTACATCGTCCGCCGCGAACCCCGGGTGCTGTCCAGCGACCAGCGCCGCAACGGCCCGCGCTCCACTTACATCGGCAGTGAGTCCTTCGTCAGCCTGGTGGACAGCCAGCAGGCGCCCTACCGCCATGACTTGCGCCAGCTCGGGGTTAGCGCCCTGTGCACCAACCGCGACCTGCCGCTGTTCATGAACACCGGCAACGCCAAGACCGACTTCACCCTGGCCGACAGCGCCCCGGTGCAGGCCATCCGCTGCCTGGCCGGCCCCAGCCGACCACGCCCCAGCCACGCCCATGACGGCAAGGCCTGGCGCCTGATCAGCCAGCTGTCGCTGAACTACCTGTCCCTGAGCGAACAGGGCCAGGGCGCAGCGGCCCTGCGCGAGCTGTTACGGCTGTATGGCGACAGCAACGACGCGGCCCTGCAATTGCAGATCGAGGGCCTGCGGGACGTCAGCAGCAAGGCGGTGACACGGCGCCTGCCGATGCCTGGGCCGATCGTCTTCGGCCGGGGCCTGGAGATCACCCTGCAATTCGATGAAAACGCGTTTCGCGGCACCGGGGTGTTCCTGCTCGGCGCGGTCTTCGAGCGCTTCCTGGCACGTTACGTGTCGATCAACAGTTTTACCGAGACGGTGATCCGTACCACCGAACGCGGCGAGATCATGCGATGGAAAGCCAAGCCCGGACGTCGTCCGACTCTTTGAATACGCTGACGGCGATGCACGCCGAGCCCTGGGAGTACGACTTCTTCCAGGCCCTGCGGCGTATCGAATGCCTGTCGCCGCAACTGCCGCGCTTCGGTCACTCCCTGCGCCTGGCGGACGATCCGCTGCGCCTGGGCCAGCAGGCCGATTGCACCTTCGCCCCCTCGACCCTGGCTTCGGTCACCCCGGGCAGCGACGGCGCGGCCACGCGCCTGGAGCAGTTCTTCTTCGGCCTGGGCGGCCCCAACGGCCCCCTGCCGCTGCACATCACCGAGTACGTGCGCGAACGCCAGCGCAACAACGCCGACAGCACCAGCAAGCGCTTTCTCGATGTGTTCCACCATCGCCTGCTGAGCCTGTTCTACCGGGCCTGGGCCGAAGCCCGGCCGACGGTGAGCCACGACCGCCCGGACGACGACTACTGGTCCGCGCGGCTGGCGGCCCTGAGTGGCCGGGGCATGCCCAGCCTGCTCAAGCAGGGGCTGATTCCCGACACCGCCAAGCTGCACTACAGCGGCCACCTGGCGGCCCAAACCCGCTACCCGGACGGCCTGCGCGCCATCATCGGCGAGTACTTCGGCCTGCCGGTGGCGATCGAGGAATACGTCGGCCAGTGGCTGGAGCTGCCGGAGCGCAGCCGGGTCGGGGTGCAGTCCCATCAGCTGGGGGTGGACTTCTGCCTGGGCAGCCACGTCTGGGACCGCCAGCACAAATTCCGCATTCGCCTGGGTCCGCTGAAGCTAGAGGACTACCAGGGGATGCTGCCCGACGGCCAGCCGTTCAAGGAACTGGTGGCCTGGGTCGCCGAATACCTGGGCTTCGAGCTGGACTGGGACCTGAACCTGGTCCTGCTCAAGGACGAAGTACCCAAGCTGCAACTCAACGGCCGCCAGCGCCTGGGTTTCAACACCTGGCTCGGTCAACCCGGCAGTGATGCCAAGGATCTAATACTGGCCCGGCACTACGCCGACCTGGCCACTACCTCACGTACACCAAGGAGCACAGAGCATGGGTGAAATCAGTCGCGCGGCGCTGTTCGGCAAACTCAACAGCGTTGCCTACAAAGCCATCGAAGCCGCCACGGTCTTCTGCAAATTGCGGGGCAATCCCTATGTGGAACTGGCCCACTGGCTGCACCAGTTGCTGCAACTTGCGGACTCGGACCTGCACCGCATCATCCGCCAGTTCAACCTGGAGCCGGCGCGCCTGGCCAAGGACCTGACCGAAGCCCTGGATCGCCTGCCCCGGGGCTCGACTTCGATCACCGACCTGTCGTCCCACGTCGAGGAAGCGGTGGAACGTGGCTGGGTCTACGGCAGCCTGATGTTCGGCGAAAGCCAGGTGCGCACCGGCTACCTGGTGATCGGCATCCTCAAGACGCCAAGCCTGCGCCACGCGCTGCTGGGGCTGTCCCGGGAGTTCGACAAGATCAAGATCGAGGCCCTGTGCGAGCGCTTTGACGAGTACATCGGCGACTCGCCGGAAAACGCCCTGAGCGCCAGCGACGGTTTCACTGCCGGCGCGGTGCCGGGCGAAGCCAGCGGCGCCATGGCCCCCAGCGCCCTGGGCAAGCAGGAAGCCCTCAAGCGCTTCACCGTCGACCTCACCGAGCAGGCCCGTAGCGGCAAGCTCGACCCCATCGTCGGCCGTGACGAAGAGATTCGCCAACTGGTGGACATCCTCATGCGCCGCCGCCAGAACAACCCGATCCTCACCGGCGAAGCCGGGGTCGGCAAGACCGCGGTGGTGGAAGGTTTCGCCCTGCGCATCGTCGCCGGCGACGTGCCGCCGGCGCTCAAGGACGTCGAACTGCGCAGCCTGGATGTCGGCCTGCTGCAGGCCGGTGCCAGCATGAAGGGCGAGTTCGAACAGCGCCTGCGCCAGGTCATCGAAGACGTCCAGGCCTCGCCCAAGCCGATCATCCTGTTCATCGACGAAGCCCACACCCTGGTGGGCGCCGGTGGCGCCGCCGGCACCGGCGATGCGGCCAACCTGCTGAAACCGGCCCTGGCCCGCGGCACCCTGCGTACCGTGGCCGCCACCACCTGGGCCGAGTACAAGAAGCACATCGAGAAAGACCCGGCCCTGACCCGGCGCTTCCAGGTGGTGCAAGTGGCCGAGCCGTCGGAAGACAAGGCGCTGCTGATGATGCGCGGCGTGGCCTCGACCATGGAGCAGCACCATCAGGTGCAGATCCTCGACGAGGCCCTGGAAGCCTCGGTCAAGCTGTCCCATCGCTACATCCCAGCGCGCCAGTTGCCGGACAAATCCGTCAGCCTGCTGGACACCGCGTGTGCCCGCGTCGCCATCAGCCTGCACGCCGTGCCGGCCGAGGTGGACGATAGCCGCCGGCGCATCGAGGCCCTGGAAACCGAGCTGCAGATCATCGCCCGGGAACAGGCGATCGGCGTGGCCATCGGCAACCGCCAGGTCAACAGCGAAAACCTCCTGGCCGCCGAGCGCGAGCGCCTGGCCGAGCTGGAAAGCCGCTGGACGCAAGAGAAGACCCTGGTGGACGAACTGCTGGCGACCCGCGCCCAACTGCGGGAAAACGTCGGCCTGGTGGACAGCGACGTTGGCGACGCAAGCCACGGCCTGCGGGAAAAGCTGCTGGACCTGCAACAGCGCCTGACGGCCCTGCAAGGCGAAACCCCGTTGATCCTGCCGACCGTGGATTACCAGGCGGTGGCCTCGGTGGTCGCCGACTGGACCGGGATTCCCGTGGGCCGCATGGCCCGCAACGAACTGGAAACCGTGCTCAACCTCGACCAGCACCTGAAGAAACGCATCATCGGCCAGGACCACGCCCTGCAGATGATCGCCAAGCGCATCCAGACCTCCCGCGCCGGCCTCGACAACCCCAACAAGCCGATTGGCGTATTCATGCTGGCGGGCACCTCCGGGGTGGGCAAGACCGAAACCGCCCTGGCCCTGGCCGAAGCCATGTACGGCGGTGAGCAGAACGTCATCACCATCAACATGAGCGAGTTCCAGGAAGCCCACACCGTGTCCACCCTCAAGGGTGCCCCGCCGGGCTACGTCGGCTACGGCGAAGGCGGCGTGCTCACCGAAGCGGTGCGGCGCAAGCCGTACAGCGTGGTGCTGCTGGACGAAGTGGAAAAGGCTCACCCGGACGTGCACGAGATCTTCTTCCAGGTGTTCGACAAGGGCGTCATGGAAGACGGCGAAGGCCGCATGATCGACTTCAAGAACACCCTGATCCTGCTCACCACCAACGCCGGCACCGAGCTGATCGCCAACGTCTGCAAGAACCCGCAGACCCTGCCCGAGCCGGAAGAGATCGCCAAGGCCCTGCGCCAGCCATTGCTGGAGATCTTCCCGCCGGCGCTGCTGGGGCGCCTGGTGACCATCCCCTACTACCCACTGAGCGACGACATGCTCAAGGCGATCACCCGCCTGCAACTGGGACGGATCAAGAAGCGCGTGGAAAGCACCCACAAGGTGGATTTCGATTTCGACGACGAGGTCATCGACCTGATCGTTTCCCGTTGCACCGAGACCGAGAGTGGTGGCCGCATGATCGACGCCATCCTGACCAACAGCCTGCTGCCGGACATGAGCCGCGAGTTCCTCACCCGCATGCTCGAAGGCCGCGCGCTGGCCGGGGTGCGCATTCGCCAGCGGGACAACGAATTGCACTACGACTTCAGCGAGCCGGCCTGACCCCGGGTTCCCTGTAGCCGCTGCCGCACAGGCTGCGAACGAGCTGGTCGGCACTCCGCCGCAGCGGTCGCGCGCTTGAGGGCCAGAGAAGGCCCTTCGGGCCTTGTCGCAGCCTTCGGCAGCGGCTACAGGGAGCGCGCCGGACGCCGTGTTCAGGCACACCACGCATTCAACGAGACTGACGATGCTATTTCAGCAATCCACACGACTGGCACAGGTCAATTGCCCACTGGGACCGGACGTCCTGCTGCTCAACAGCATGGGCGGCGGCGAAGAGCTGGGGCGCTTGTTCGATTACCAGCTGCAGCTGACTTCCAGCGACGCCAACATCGACCTCAACCAGTTGCTGGGCAAACCCATGGGCCTGAGCGTGCAGTTGGACGACGGCAGCCAGCGCTATTTCCACGGCATCGTGGCCCGCTGCAGCCAGAACGTCGACAGCGGCCAGTTCGCCAGCTACCAGGTGACCCTGCGCCCCTGGCTGTGGCTGCTCAGCCGCACCTCCGACTGCCGGATTTTCCAGAACCTGAGCATCCCGCAGATCATCAAGCAGGTGTTTCGCGACCTGGGCTTTTCCGATTTCGAAGACGCCCTGAGCCGTCCCTATCGGGAATGGGAATACTGCGTGCAGTACCGCGAGACCAGCTTCGACTTCGTCAGCCGGCTGATGGAACAGGAAGGCATCTACTACTTCTTCCGCCACGAGAAGGACCGCCACGTGCTGGTGCTGGCTGACGCCTACGGTGCCCACAGCAGCGTGCCCGGCTACGCCTCGGTGCCCTACTACCCCCGGGACGAGCAACAGCGCGAGCGCGACCACATCTTCGACTGGCACCTGGCCCAGGAAGTCCAGCCCGGCTCCCTTGAGCTCAACGACTACGACTTCCAGCGCCCCAGCGCACGGATCGACGTGCGCTCGGCCATGCCGCGCCCCCACAGCGCCGGCGACTACCCGCTTTACGATTACCCCGGCACCTACGTGCAGAGCAGCGACGGCGAGCACTACGCGCAGACCCGCATCGAAGCCCTGCAAAGCCTGCACGAGCGCATCGAACTGAGCGGCAATGCCCGTGGCCTGGGGGTGGGCAACCTGTTCAACCTCACCGGCTTCAGCCGCCAGGACCAGAACCGCGAATACCTGATCGTCGGCATCCACTACTACGTGGTCCAGGAGAGCCTGGAGACCGGCGGCAGCGGCGGCTCGGCACAGTTCGAAAGCCACCTGACCTGCATCGACGCCCAGCAGAGCTTCCGCCCCCTGGCCAAGACCCAGCGACCCATCGTCCAAGGCCCGCAGACCGCGCGGGTAGTGGGCCCGGCCGGGGAAGAGATCTGGACCGACCAATATGGCCGGGTCAAGGTGCACTTCCATTGGGACCGCCACGACCAGTCCAACGAGAACAGCTCGTGCTGGATTCGCGTGTCCCAGGCCTGGGCCGGCAAGAACTGGGGCTCGATGCAGATCCCGCGCATCGGCCAGGAGGTGATCGTCAGCTTCCTCGAAGGCGACCCCGACCGCCCGATCATCACCGGCCGGGTGTACAACGCCGAGCAGACCGTGCCCTACGACCTGCCGGCCAACGCCACCCAGAGCGGGATGAAGAGTCGTTCGAGCAAGGGCGGCAGCCCGGCCAACTTCAACGAAATCCGCATGGAAGACAAAAAGGGTGCCGAACAGCTGTACATCCACGCCGAGCGCAACCAGGACATCGTGGTCGAGGTCAACGAAAGCCACTCGGTGGGCAATGACCGGGTCAAGAGCATTGGCCGCGACGAGACCGTGACCATCGGCTCTGCCCGCCTGCGCGCGGTGAAGGAGCTCGACGTGCTGGTGGTCGGTGGCAAAAAGACCGACAGCATCAGCCAGAGCTACATCATCGAAGTGGGCGAGAACCTGCGCCTGGTCTGCGGCGAAAGCGTGCTGGAGTTGAACGCCAGCGGCCAGATCAACCTCAGCGGCAAGCAGATCAGCTTCTATGCCTCGGGCGATGCCGAATTCAATACCGGCGGCGTGCTGCACCTGAACAACGGCGGCAGCGCCGGCGCGACCCCTGAAGGCCAGGGCGTCAAAGGCAGCATCGATGCCAGCGTCGACGCCATGTTTCCCAAGCCCCAGGGCACCCCCTAACCAGAGCCCAGCGCCATGACTTATCGCATCAATGAATTTCAGTTCGCCTTGCCGCCCAGCGAGCTGCTGGACGCATCGATCAACATCCTCAAGTTCCCGGAGCTGGGCACCTCGCTGATCGTCAGCCGCAGCCAGCTGGCCGAGGGTGAAACCCTGCAGAGCAGCTTCGACAGCCAGCTCAAGAAACTCGAACAACAGGTTCAGGAGCTGCGCTACCAGCCCGGCGTGGCGATTCGCGTGGGCAGCGCCCAGGAGGTCGACGCTCTGGAGCTGCGCAGCCAGTTCAACAAGGGCACCGAGCAGGTCTTCCAGTACCAACTGGCGCTGGTTCTGCCCGGTACACGCAAGATGCTTGCCCTCAGCTACGTCAAGGCACAACCGCTGAACGATAGCGACGCCGCGCACTGGGCCAGCATCAAGCAATCCCTGAACTTCAACACGCCTTGATGATGAGCCAGCGGCATGTCTGACGCACTTCTGTGGGCCGCACGCCTGGGTGACGGGCTCGAACACAGCTCGATGATGGCGGACATCCTCAGCGGTGTGCTGGAGGTCGCCGCCAACATCGCGATTACCGCCCTGGCCACCGCCGCCGTGGTGGCCGCGACCGGCATCACCGTGGCCACAGGCGGGCTCGGAGCCTGCCTGCTGGGCGCCGTAGTGGGGGTGATCGTCGGGCTGGCGATGAGCAAGACCGGGGCCGACAAAGGCCTGACGAAAATGTGCGACTGGATAGGCAACGCGCTGTTTCCGCCCTCCGTGCAGGCCACCATCCTCAGCGGCTCCACCGATACCCTGACCAATAACATTCCGGCTGCACGGGCCGCCGGTACGGCGCCGCCCCCTGCCCCGCCCTCGGGCACCCCGCAAAGCCCGGAACCCACCAGCGAGTCACCGGGGCCGTCAGAGGCGGAGCCCGGCTTCCTGGACATGGCCAAAGGGTTCTTTTCGCAGATGTGGCGCCCGACCGTCGCCACCCCCGCACCCGGTGCAGAACCCAAGCCGCTGGACCTGGTGACCTGCACCAAGCATCCGCCGATGCCGCCGCAGTTTCTGGCCGAAGGCTCGGAAAAGGTCTCCATCAACGGCCAGCCAGCGGTGCGTAGCGGCGATCGCAGCACCTGCGATGCCAAGGTGGTCTCGGCGGGCATGGTGTCGTCCAACGTGTCCATCGGCGGCGGCTCGGTGGTGGTGCGCGAGATCCGCAGCGGCAAGACCCCGGGGATAGGCCTGGCGATTACCGTGCTGATGATGCTCAAGGGCGGCAAGGGCAACTTCAAGGCCAACCTGCCCTGCATGTTGCTGGCGGGGGTCAATTCGTTTGTGGTCAGCCAGGCCATGGGCGCCCTGACCAATGCCGCGGTGGGCTCGCCGAACCCGGTGCATGCGGCGACCGGGGCCAAGGTCCTGGGCGGCGTCGCGGACATGGACTTTGTCTTGCCGGGCCTCTTGCCCATCGACTGGCAGCGCTTCTACAACAGCCTCGATCAGCGGCGCGACGGGCTGTTCGGTAACGGTTGGAGCGTGCCGTACGAAATCAGCGTGTTGATCGAACCTCACCCCGAGGGCGGCGAACATCTGGTGTACCTCGATGAGCAGGGCCGGCGCATCGATATGGGCTCGATCCCCCTGGGCGCCGCCGCCTTCAGCCCAGGCGAAGGGCTGAGTGTCAGGCGCAACGGCAACGGTCAGTTGCTGATCGAGAGCAACAACGGCTTGTACCGTCTGTTTGAACCCGATCCCGTGCAAGGCTCGCGGCTGCGCCTGAGCCAGTTCGGCGACCGCAACGACAACCGCATTTACCTCGACTATGACCCAGCCGGGTTGTTGATCCGCCTGCGCGACACCTTCGACCTGGTTCAGGTCGAACTGATCTACAGCGCGCAATGGCCCCGCCGGGTCCAACAGATAGAGCGCCTGTACCCGGACCAGCAGCGGGAAATCCTCGCCCTTTACGCTTATGACGCCCATGGCGATCTGGCTCAGGTACAGGACGCCAGCCAGCACGTACAGCGGCGCTTTGCCTACGAGGATGGGCGCATGGTGGAACACCAGCTGCCGAGCGGACTGCGCTGCTTCTATCAGTGGGCGCAGATCGACGACATCGAATGGCGCGTGGTCCGGCACTGGACCGACAGCGGCGAGGAATACCGCTTTGACTATGACTTGCAGGCGGGCATCACCCGGATAGAGGACGGCCTGCAACGCCAGAGCATCCGGCACTGGGACCAACAGCATCAAATCACCGGGTACACCGACAACCTGGGGCAGACCTGGCAGTTCCAGTGGAATGACGAACGTCAGTTACTGGGTGCAACGGACCCACAGGGCGGGCAATTCCAGCTCAGCTACGACGAAGCCGGCAACCTCAGCGAGACCCTTGATCCCCTGGGCAGACGCGAGTCGACCCTGTGGCTGGAGCATTGGTCGCTGCCGCGGATCGAAACCGACGCCGCCGGCAACAGCTGGACCTACGACTACGATCCACGGGGCAATTGCATCCGTGAAACCGATCCTCTGGGCCATGCCACCCACTATCGCTATGACAGCCAGGGGCGGATGGTCGAGATCACCGATGCCAGCGCAAAGACCAAGCGTCTGCAGTGGAACGACCTGGGGCAGTTGCTGCGATTCACCGATTGCTCCGGCTACCCGACCCACTTCAGCTACGACCGCCGCGGCTACCTGCAGGCCATCACCGATGCCATGGGCGAACAGACGGTCTTCCAGCACGACGCCCGTGGGCGCCTGCTGCGCAACCAGCTCGCGGACGGCCGCGTCGAGCAGTTCCTGCGTGACCACAGCGGCCAGCTGACCGGTTACATCGATCCGGCCGGGCACGCCACCCACTATCAGTACGATCGACAGGGCCAGCTTCAGGTTCGCATCGATGCCCATGGGCGCCGGGTGCAGTTCAGTCATGACGCCTACGGCCGCCTTCAGGCGCTGCAAAACGAAAACGCTGAAAGCTACCGGTTTGCCTGGGATGCCGGGGATCGCCTGATCCGGCAACAGGACCTCAATGGCAGCGTGCAGCAGTACCACTATGACGTGCTGGATAACGTGGTTGGCGTGGAGTACCTGGCCGCCCCCTCGGGCAGTGCGCAACCGCCGAGTATCGTCCATCGCCTGGAACGCGATGCGGTGGGCCGGATTCTCGCCAAGGTCACCGCCGACGGCTTGACCGAGTATCAGCATGATCCGTTGGATCAACTGACACGGGTGGTCTTTACCGGCCAGAACCAGCAGTCGCAAACCCTGTCCTTCGCCTATGACGCCCTCGGCCAACTGCTGGAAGAGCAGAGCGCGGACGGATGTTTGCAGCATCACTACGACGAGCTGGGCAACCTGTGCCAGAGCCAGTTGCCTGATGGGCGCTGGATCAACCGCCTGTACTACGGTAGCGGTCACCTGCACCAGATCAATGTGGACGGCCAGGTGGTCAGCGACTTCGAACGCGATCGCCTGCACCGCGAAGTGCTGCGGACCCAGGGCCAGCTCACGACCCTCAGCGAATATGATCGCGCCGGACGCTTGCGCTCGCGCCTGCAACGTCCGACCCGGCAGCCCGCGGCGCTGCCGGCGCCGGTGCGCAAGCACTTTGAGTATGACCCTGCCGACAATCTCATCGGCCGGCTCGAACAGCGCCCACGCGGCGGGCAACACCAGCTGTATCACTACGATGCGAGCGAACGCATCATCGCCAGCCAGGACAACCTCCTGGGCCAGACCGAAACCTTTGCCTACGACGCTGCCGCCAACCTGCTGGATGGCCAATCGGCCGCGTCCGGACCGGTGCTGCACAACCAGCAGCGCGTGTTTCAGGACAAGCACTTCCGTTATGACGGCTTTGGCCGGCTGATCGAGAAACGCAGCGCCAGCCACCTGATCCAGCACTTCAGCTACGACGCGGAACATCGGCTGATAGAGGTGTGCAATCAGGCCGGTCAGCGGGAAACAAGGGTAAGGATGAGCTACGACCCCTTGGGTCGCCGCATCCAGAAAACCGAACATGACGCTCAGGGCTATCTGCTGGGCGAAACCCGCTTCGCCTGGGATGGCCTGCGCTTGCTGCAAGAGCAGCGCAACAGCACCACCAGCCTCTATCTGTATGTCGACGATGGCTTCGAGGTGCTGGCCCGGATCGATGGCAAGGGCGCCCTGCAGAAGGTCCGGCACTATCACAACGACCTCAATGGCCTGCCGCTACAACTGACGGAAGCCGATGGGCACAGCGTCTGGCAGGCCCGTTACCGGGTCTGGGGGAACATTGCCGAGGAAGAGCGCGAGCCCTATTACCTCGAGGAACAGAACCTGCGTTTTCAAGGTCAGTACCATGACCGCGAGACTGGGCTGTACTACAACACGTTCCGTTTCTACGACCCGGACATCGGCCGCTACATCAGCCCCGACCCCATCGGGCTCGAAGGCGGCCTGAACCTCTACACCTACGGCCCCAACCCGCTGACGTATTTTGATCCGCTGGGCTGGACAGGCACCTACATCTTCACCAATGGCAAGATCTCTTACATCGGCAAGGGACCGGTGACCCGCATGAACAGCTCGATGCTCGCCCGCATCAAGGGCAAAGCCAATGCTACGCAGTTTGCCCATTTGGACTTCGGCGACAGCAAGATGGGCTTCATGGTGGAACATCGTCTGATGCAGAAGTACAACGCGCGCAACTCGGCGAAGTTCGCCAACAGCCCGAATCTCAACTCGCCGGGCAAAAAGTATTACGAAGCTGCGGATGCCAAGACCCAGCGCAAAGTGAACAGGCTGGTCACGAAGTTGGACAACAAGTTCAAGAAATCCGGATCATGTGGGGGTAAGTAATGAAGAATTTCAGCTACAACGAAGACATAGACGCACTGGAAATACCGGTCCAACAGTTCGCCGCAGGTATCGAATACGCCAGCAAGAAGGGCTACGCCAACCTGCGGGTCATGGGCTCTGCCAAAGCGGCCAAGGGTGCGCCGCTGGACTTGAGTGCGCTGAGTGGGCACAGCAGCGTGAAATCGCTGGATCTGTCGGATGACATCGACCTGAAGCAGGTGGATTTGAGCCCGCTGTACTCGTTGCCGCAGCTGACGTTGCTGTCGATCCCCTACCTGCAGGGGCGTATCGACTTCTCGCAACTGCCCAGCCTTCAGACGCTGTACATCACCGGCGCCGACGAGGCGCTGGAACCCCTGGAGCTGCCACGGCTCAAGCACCTGCTGCTGGTAGCGGTGAAGAATCAGGATTGCGAGTTTCTCTCGAAGCTCACCGCCCTGGAGGAACTGCGCATCAGCGGCGGCGGCATCGAGCGGCTGGCCGGCATCGAGCGGCTGGACAAGCTGGCGTCGATTCAAATCCAGCACAGCCCGAAGATGCTCGATATCAGCACCATCAACGCGCTCAAGAGCCTGAAAGCCCTGCACATCGAAAAATGCAGCCAGCTACGGGACTACGGGTTCCTGGCGCAAAACAACACCCTTGAGGACGTGTTCATTTCCGAGCTCGACTCGGTGTCGTTCGCCCCGGCAATGGAGCGCCTGAGTTCACTGCAATTCTGGGATCTGAAAGACGGCGACATGAGCCCGCTGCTGACCTCCAAGAGCCTGAAAGAGGTCTACTTTCATCCGAAGAAAAAGCACTACAGCCATAGCCTCAAAGAACTCAATGCCGCGTTCGGCCAGTGAGCGGATGCCTGGGCATCTGCCTCGACGCCAGCCGGGTCAGATCGCCGTGCCGCGATTCTTGCCCGGCTTCATGATCAGCAACTGATCCAGCTCGCGCTTTCTGGCGCGGGTGACGAATTCCAGCGCGGCCTGCAGGTCCTGTTCGAACCGCTCGAAGGTCGCGCGATCGATGGCGTAGTACTCCTCGTAATCGACCATGCCGTTGCTGACCGGAAAGGAGACGTAGTACTGGCCGGAGACTTCTTCGATGCCCATCGAGAACATCTCTTCGCGGCTTACAAACAGATCGTTGAATTTCATGTCGGTCCTTAGAAGGGGAGGATTTTCCAATCCAGGTCACTGGTCTTGACGCCACCGGCGTCGATCACGGCCTCGCTGGTGCCCTTGGGCAGCTTGCCCCCGGGAATCCAGAACTCGTTGGCACCGGCCTCGTTGCCCGAAGGAATGCGCAGGTTCATGTCCCGAGGCGCCGGCAGGTCGATACGTACCAGCTCGCCACCGGAGTCGAGAAAGTTCTCCGGCAGGCCCAGGGCCTCTTCCAGCGCGCGGTTATTGCCCTTGGTCCTGGCCAGCAGTTGGTCAACTTCGTGCCGGGGCATTATGAACGAAGTACCATCGCGCTGACCGATGCCGTATTTGTCCAGGTTGGCCTTGGGCATCAAGCGCGAGGCGCCCTTGTCGAACTGGGCCAGGTGCCGGGAGATGTATTGCGGGGTCAGGTACTCGGAAGGGTCCGGACGCGAGCCCTTGGGTATGCCGAGGATGTCCGCCTCGCTGAACCCCGGCTTGAACTTGGGCGGCTCGATCGACTTCGCCATCTTCGGCCCCAGGCCCAGCAGCGCCATGCCCGCCATGCCCTGGAGCAGGTCGCGATAGCCCGGGCCCAGGCGTTCCCCCAACTGCCCCAGCAACTCCATACCCGCCATCATCGCCCCGCCAATGGCGACGAAACCGGCAAATGCGGCAAAGCCGGCCATGGCCGCCATCACCAAGGCGCCGCCGGCGGCCAGAAGGCCCAGCGCTTCCAGCCCGGTGTGCATCCAGCCTTCGATATCCAGGACAAAGGCAACCTGCACCGTGGCCCCGCCAATGAAGGTGTTTTCGCTGCCGGTCTTGATGTGGGCGCCGCAGACCATCTTGCTTTGCAGGCGCGCCGCCGGCTTGCCGTTGATGGTGACCTTGGCGCTGCCCTCGGCGATCAGTACCGGGAACGGCCAGATCGGGTGGTTCATGGGCAGGCCGCTGCAGGAGGATGAGTGGTCCTGCCCCGCGCGCATGGCATTGCGCAGGTTGATGTAGACGTTGAAGCTGCCCTCCACCAGCACCCCCGTGCTGGGTTCAGGCAGGTTGAAAATCGTGCTCAGGCCCTTGGCGATCTGGAACATCGACAGGCCACCGGCCGCGACCGAACCGGCGATGATGGCGATCGCCACCCCTCCGGTGGCCACGGTCGCCGCCACCACCGCGGCGCCAATCAGGGCACCGACAACGGCCCCCGCCACCATCGCCGCCACGCCAAAACCGTGGGCGATCTCATCCCCCAGGCGCGCTGCTGCCAACATATCCATGGTGCGCTACTCAGCGAAGGGATCAGGCCCGCGAAGGCTGAGGCTTGAGGCTCTGCATGGCCTGTTTCCAGGCCGGCTCGTGGTGCACCAGGTCTTGCGGCGTGGTGGTCAGGGTGGTGATCAGCACCGCCGGCTTACGCTCGATGAACACCTGGCGCAGCATCAGCTCGCGACCTTCGCGTTTCCAGCTGTAGTCCAGCAGGACCGAGGCGTGGCCGTGCATGTCGAACTCCCAGCGCTTGATCAGGGTGAAGCCCGGCAGTTGCTGCTCGGCACCGCTCAGTTGCCGGGCCACGTAATCGGCGAATGAGGCGTCGCCCTGGCTCGGGTCGCGGCTGATGACGAAGCTGGCTTCCTGGGCGCCGCCCACAGCCGGCAGCTTGAAGATATTGATGCTCTGGTCCTGCCAGGCGTCGGGGATGTCGAGGTCGGCTTCTTGAATGCGGTAAGAGGACAAGAGGTTCGCGTTCCATGCTGAGGGGGGTCGGACAGCGGCGGATTTTCAAGCAATGACCGGCAACAATCAAGGAACCCGTCGGCAACTTTGAACAAACCAATCCAGCCCGGCAAAGGCACCAGGATCAGGCTCAGCGTGCTTCCAGACAGGAGGCATAAGCCTGGGCAAAGCGCCGGTCGAACTTGAGGGCCTGGGGCTCCTCGGGATCGATGCTGACATTCCACAGCGCTTGCTGCGGCACGTCGTAGCGAACCCAGCCGATGATCCCGCTGCCGGAGGTTTCGTAGAACAGCTGCAGGCTCAGTTCATCGCCATCATCGCGGTCGATCAGCAGCTTGAGTCGCTCTGGGGTGGTGAAGTCGCGGTAGGGAAAATCACTGCTCCTGACCATTTCGGTGAGGTAGCCGTAGCAGCCTTGAGCCGGGTTGGCCTCATCGGCCAGGGCCGACAGGGTGCAAGCGCTGAGCAGCAGGCTCAGGCCCACCCGGTTCAAGTACCGCATGATTGCCCCTTGAGGGTCAGGGTTTGGATCTGATCGTTCATCTCGATCTTTGCCAGCACCTGGCGGTCGTGGGATTCCTGGTACTCGCTGAAGTTGTTGCGCTTGAGGATGTTCAGGGTGACGCGGATATGGGCGCCGGCATTCTGGTACTCGCTGCGCTCGGGGCCCTGAGCGGCGCCGGTGAGCTCCACCAGTTGCCCGCCGGTCTTGAGGTAGAGAAAGCGCTCATCCACTTCCACCAGCAAACGCGGCGCCTTGGGCGCCACGCTGTAGTCCTCGCGGGCCAGGGAATAGCCGCAGAGCCAGACGCCGGCGCTGTCGTATTTCTGACTGTGGAACCAGTTGAGGGCCTCGCGATAGCCGATCTGGGCCAGTCGCGAGTCGCTGCCGGCAAAGGCCGATGACAGGCCAACGGAGAGGATGCAGGCCAGTAGCATGGCGGCGATATCGGGGCGCCCCAGGTAGCGCAACGCGGCCACCCATGCCGGGGGTTTGTCAGTGGAACGGGTCATCCTTGGCCTTAGATCACGTGTCGGACAATCGCGCATCCTAGCCACGCCACTGCGGCTTCGCAAGCTGATCCGCAAGCAATCAGCGGGCAAAAAAAATAGGCACCCGATGCGCTCGGCGTGCCTATTTTCCCCTGCAAGCTCCCGCTGCCGGGAGCTCGCTCAATGCTTATGGGTTGACGCTGTCTTTCAGCGCCTTGCCCGGTTTGAATGCCACGGTGTTGCTGGCCTTGATCTTCACCGGCTCGCCGGTTTGCGGGTTCTTGCCGGTGCGGGCGCCACGGTGGCGTTGCAGGAAGGTGCCAAAACCAACCAGGGTGACGCTGTCTTTGCGGTGCAGAGCCCCGGTGATCTCTTCAAGGATGGCGTTGAGCACGCGATTGGCCTGCTCTTTGGTCAGGTCCGCTTTTTCAGCAATGGCTGCGGCGAGTTCTGGTTTACGCATAGTGTGAAGCCTCTTTGACGGTTTTTTGTTGTTATGTCCGTGCTGTTCACGGGAACAGCGCCCAAGGCGCCGCAGGCTCTACGCTGCGGCAGACGGGAGTGAGGATGGCACGCGCTTGAGAGTGGCGCCAGTCTTGCCACGACCTTTGTAGGTGCAAAAACCCGGTTATTCCGACAGAACGACCGGTATTTAAGCCAGCAGGGCCGGGAGTTCCTTGTTCAGGGCCAGTTTCTCCATCACCGCCGCCCCGGTCAGGGCGTAACCCAGCAGCTGGCCACTGGCGTCACGGCACAGCACCTTGATGTCGGCCCCCTGCCCTTCAGCGGTCCAGACACCTTCGGCGCCCCGTGGCGGTGGCGACACCACCAGCGGGCAGACCGGGGTCTTCACGGTGATCGGCATCGGCCCGTAGCTGACTGCGGTGGGCTTGCCGGCCAGGGTTTGCGCCAGGGCCCGGGCGCAGCTCATCAACGGCATCACGTACAGCAGGTTGAGGCCGTCGACCTCGGCGCAATCGCCCAGGGCATAGATATTGGCGTGGGAGGTTTTCAGCTCGCGGTCCACCACCACGCCGCGATTGACCACCAACCCGGCAGCCGCGGCCAGATCAATGCGCGGACGCAGGCCAATGGCCGAGACCACCAGATCGCAGGCGATCACCTGGCCATCGGACAGATGGGCTTCCAGGCCGTCGGCGCAGCGTTGCAGGCGGTTGAGCACCGGTCCCAGGTGGAAGCGCGCGCCCAGGCTTTCCAGTCCGGCCTGGACCGCTGCCGCAGCGGCCGGGTGCAGCAGGGTCGGCATCACCTGTTCGCACGGGGCCACCAGGTCCACGCTGTAGCCGCCAAGGATCAGGTCGTTGGCAAACTCGCAGCCGATCAGCCCGGCCCCCAGCAACAGCACCCGACGCTTGCCCGCCGCCGCGGCGCGAAAGCGTGCGTAGTCTTCCAGGTCGTTGATGGGAAAAATCAGTTCGGATGCGTCGCCCTGCACCAGCACCCGCACGGTTTCCGCGCCCCAGGCCAGGATCAGATCCCGGTAGGCCACCGCCTCCTCACCAATCCACAAACGCTTGTGGCCCGGATCGATACCGCTGATGCGGGTGTGGGTGCGAACCTCGGCCTTGAGCTGCTCGGCCATGGCGCCGGGCTCGGCCATGCTCAGGCCGTCGGCGTCCTTGTTCTTGCCAAAACCGGTAGACAGCATCGGCTTGGAGTAGGAACGGCCGTCATCGGCAGTGATCAGCAACAACGGCGTTTCTCCGTCGAGCTTGCGAAATTCCCGGGCCAGGTTGTAACCCGCCAGACCTGTTCCCACGATCACCACCGGTGCGCTCATTCCCTGCTCCTTGTTATTGGTCGTTCAATCCACAGAATTCGATCAGGCGATCTCGATCATTTCGAAATCCATCTTGCCCACGCCGCAGTCCGGGCAGAGCCAGTCTTCAGGCACATCTTCCCAACGGGTACCCGGCAAAATACCGTCGTCCGGCCAGCCTTCCGCTTCGTTATAAATCAGGCCGCAGACCACACATTGCCACTTTTTCATTGATGCATTTCCTCGGGAGTTCAGGCTCGGTCGATGGATCGACTCTAAAGGCCACGCTGATCAGCGTCCGGCACTGGGGTTTTTTACTGATCACTACCGGCAGATGCAAGCACGTTCGTGCTGCCAGGCGTCCTGGATCAATCAAAACCGGCGGTTGCCATGCTAAGCTCGCCGCCTCATTTGCTGCCAATACTGACCCACTGTGCCGCACTCAATGCCCCCCGCACCGGCCCCGACCTGGCTGGTGCAAAGCCGTCTGTCCCCCTTCCCCGGCTCAGCCGTTGCCAACTGGCTGTTCGATGAAGGGTCGCTGACCCGGCGCCTGACCCGACTCTCCCGCGACGGCTTCAGCGTCACGCCGCTGGTGGAGGAATGGCAAACCCTGCGCAACGACGAGTGCGCGGCCCTGGGCCTACCCGAGCAGAGTGAAGGCTGGGTTCGCGAGGTGTACCTGCGGGGCCACGGCGAAGCCTGGGTATTCGCCCGCAGCGTGGCCGCCCGCAGCGCCTTGCAGCAAGGCGGCTTGAACATCGACGAACTGGGCAGCCGCTCCCTCGGGGAACTGCTGTTCTGCGATGAAGCCTTTACCCGCCAGCCCATCGAAGTCTGCCGCTATCCACAAGCCTGGCTGCCCACCGCAGTGGCCACCGAGGGGCTCTGGGGCCGGCGTTCGCGTTTCGATCGCGGCCCCTTGAGCCTGCTGGTCGCCGAGGTCTTCCTGCCCAGCCTGTGGCGCGCCATCGAAGCCCAACCGGAGGCCTGCTGATGTACCTGAGCCTGCTCAAATCCCTCAATCGCCTGCATCCACGGGCCTGGGACTTCCTGCAACTGACCCGCATGGACAAGCCCATCGGCATCTACCTGCTGCTGTGGCCGACCCTGGTGGCCCTGTGGATCGCCGCCGAGGGCCAGCCATCCCTGAGCCATGTGCTGATTTTTACCTTCGGCGTGATCCTGACCCGAGCCGGCGGCTGCGCCATCAACGACTTCGCCGACCGCAAGGTCGACGGCCAGGTCAAGCGCACCGACCAACGGCCCCTGGCCACCGGCAAGGTCAGCGCCAAGGAAGCCCTGGCACTGTTCGCGCTCCTCATGGGCGCAGCCTTCCTGCTGGTGTTGTGCACCAACGCCACCACGGTCTGGCTGTCGTTCGGCGCCCTGGCCCTGGCGGCCTGCTACCCCTTCATGAAGCGCTACACCTATTACCCACAGGTGGTCCTGGGTGCAGCCTATTCCTGGGGCATTCTGATGACCTTCACCGCGCAGAACAGCGAACTGCCAGCCAGTGCGTGGCTGCTGTACATCGCCAATCTGCTGTGGACCGTGGGCTACGACACCTACTACGCCATGACCGACCGCGACGACGACCTGAAGATCGGGGTCAAGTCCACGGCGATCCTGTTCGGCGATGCCGACCGGGTGATCATTCTCACCTTGCAGGGCTTGTCATTGGGCTGCCTGCTGCTGGCCGGCGCGCGCTTCCATCTGGGGGTCTGGTTCCACCTGGGGCTGCTGGTGGCGGCGGCGTGTTTTGCCTGGGAGTTCTGGTACACCCAGGATCGCGACCGGATGAAATGCTTCAAGGCCTTCCTGCACAACCACTGGGCGGGCATGGCGATCTTTATCGGCGTGGTCCTGGATTACGCGTTGCGTTAGACCGTCAAGCAAGGCCCAGCGGGCCTTTTCGCAGCTTCGCCATGGCTCAGCAGCGGCTACAGAGATCGGTGTAGCCGCTGCCGCAGGCTGCGAACGGCCCGAAAAGGTCAGTCGGACTTGGCGACCTTCCAGGCGCCGTCCATCTTGCCTTCACCGGTCATGTCGCCGGGCTTCTTGTCCATCACAAAGCTGTACAACGGCTTGCCGTCGTAGGCCCACTGCGCCTTGCCGTCATCACGCTTGACCACCGTCCACTTGCCCATGTCCTTGTCGCTGCCCTCGGCCATCAGCGGCGGCCAGTTGGCGGCACATTTGTCGTTGCACATGGATTTTCCGCCGGCATCCTTGGCAAAGGTGTAGAGGGTCATGCCCTGGAGATTGACCAGCACGCCGTCCTTGCTCATCGCCGGGTCAGCGGCCATGGCGAATGTCGGCAGGGCCAGGACAGCGCCTACCAGCAGGACTTTCAACGATTGCTTGAACAGAGTCATGGAAACCTTCTTTTGTGGTTGTCAGGAATCGGACCCAAAGCGTAGTCGACGAAGCTGCACCGCGCCTCGCGACCTGAAATACTGTCACACGACTGCAATAATTCCGTTATCTAATGCGGCGCAAGACAGTTAAATGACAAGAGGTTCCAGCATGGTTGGCAGAAGCATTCTGATCGTTGACGACGAAGCGCCGATTCGCGAAATGATCGCCGTTGCGTTGGAAATGGCCGGCTATGACTGCATGGAGGCAGAGAACTCTCAGCAGGCCCATGCCATTATCGTCGACCGCAAGCCGGACCTGATCCTGCTGGACTGGATGCTCCCCGGCACCTCCGGCATCGAGCTGGCCCGACGCCTCAAGCGCGACGAGCTGACCGGGGACATCCCGATCATCATGCTCACCGCCAAAGGTGAAGAGGACAACAAGATCCAGGGCCTGGAGGTCGGCGCCGACGACTACATCACCAAGCCGTTTTCGCCCCGTGAGCTGGTGGCCCGCCTCAAGGCCGTGCTGCGCCGCGCCGGCCCTACCGATGGCGAGGCGCCGATCGAAGTCGGCGGCCTGCTGCTGGACCCCATCAGCCACCGGGTGACCATCGACGGCAAGCCGGCAGAAATGGGCCCCACCGAATACCGCCTGCTGCAATTCTTCATGACCCACCAGGAGCGTGCCTACACCCGCGGCCAGCTACTGGATCAGGTCTGGGGCGGCAATGTGTATGTCGAGGAACGCACCGTAGACGTGCACATCCGCCGCTTGCGCAAAGCCCTGGGTGACGCCTACGAGAATCTGGTACAAACCGTGCGCGGCACCGGCTATCGTTTTTCCACCAAGGCCTGACAACAGCGGCAAGCGACAAGCGGCGCGCCGATGAGTGACCGCTTCAACACTTGCAGCTCGGAGCTGCTTCACCCCCACGGACGTGTTTCAAGTGAATCAAAACTGGCATGGCACCCTGATTCGCCACCTGCTGCTGTTGATCACCGGCTGCCTGCTGGTGGGCCTGATCAGTGGTTACTACGGCTGGAGCCTGGCCGCCGGCCTGGGCATCTACCTGGCCTGGACCCTCAAGCAGCTGCTGCGCCTGCACGAATGGCTGCGCCTGCATCAACCCGACGAAGCTCCGCCCGACGGCTATGGCCTGTGGGGTGAGGTGTTCGACAGCATCTATCACTTGCAACGCCGCGACCAACGGGTGCGCGGGCGCCTGCAGGCGGTGATCGACCGGGTCCAGGAGTCCACCGCGGCCCTGAAAGACGCGGTGATCATGCTCGACAGCGACGGCAACCTGGAATGGTGGAACCGCGCCGCCGAAACCCTGCTGGGCCTCAAGACGCCCCAGGACAGCGGTCAGCCGGTGACCAACCTGGTGCGCCATCCGCGCTTCAAGGAATACTTCGAGCAAGACAACTACGCCGAACCGCTGGAGATCCCCTCCCCGGCCAACGACCGGGTCCGCATCCAGCTGTACATCACCCGCTACGGCAACAATGAGCACCTGATGCTGGTGCGCGACGTGACCCGCATCCACCAGCTGGAACAGATGCGCAAGGACTTCATCGCCAACGTGTCCCACGAACTGCGTACCCCGTTGACGGTGATCTGCGGCTACCTGGAGACCCTGCTGGACAACGTCGAGGAAGTGAATCCGCGCTGGAACCGTGCCCTGCAACAGATGCAGCAGCAAGGCGGGCGCATGCAGACCCTGCTCAACGACCTGCTATTGCTGGCCAAGCTGGAAGCCACCGACTACCCCTCGGACAACCAGCCGGTGCCCATCGATGGGCTGCTGCAATCGATCAAGAGCGATGCCCAGGCCCTGTCCGGGGAGCGCAACCAGCGCATCACCCTGGAAGCCGACGCCTCGGTACAGCTCAAGGGCAGCGAGGCGGAACTGCGCAGTGCCTTCTCCAATCTGGTGTTCAACGCGGTGAAATACACCCCGGCCGAAGGCAATATCCACATCCGCTGGTGGGGCGACGACCAGGGCGCGCACCTGAGCGTGCAAGACTCCGGGATCGGCATCGACAGCAAGCACCTGCCGCGCCTCACCGAACGCTTCTACCGCGTGGATTCGAGCCGCAACTCCAATACCGGCGGCACGGGCCTGGGCCTGGCCATCGTCAAGCACGTGCTGCTGCGTCATCGCGCACGCCTGGAAATCAGCAGCGTACTGGGCCACGGCAGCACCTTTACCTGCCATTTCGCCCCGGCCCAGGTTAAAAAAGCCGCAGCTGGCAGCCTTACCGAACAGCGCTGACCGTGGTTTGCCCCTAGGCAATCGCCCCGTCAGCCGCTACATTGCGTCACTTGTGCCTGCCATTCAGGCACCGCCTTTCCTTCTTCTTCGAATACACGGAACCCGCAAAACTCCATCATGGACCCTTCCCCTGGTTTCACCCTCGCGTCTCTGTTCGCCGACTTCGGCATGATTCTTTTTGCTCTGATCCTGGTCCTGCTCAACGGCTTTTTCGTTGCCGCAGAGTTCGCCATGGTCAAGCTGCGCTCGACTCGAGTCGAAGCCATCGCCCACAAGAACGGCTGGCGCGGGCAGATCCTGCGTACCGTGCACAGCCAGCTGGACGCCTACCTGTCGGCCTGCCAGTTGGGCATCACCCTGGCCTCCCTGGGCCTGGGCTGGGTCGGTGAGCCGGCGTTCGCCCACCTGCTGGAGCCGCTGTTGGGCGCCGTAGGCGTGAACTCCCCGGAAGTGATCCGCGGCGTGTCGTTCTTCACCGCGTTCTTTATCATTTCCTACCTGCACATCGTGGTCGGCGAGCTGGCGCCCAAATCCTGGGCGATCCGCAAACCCGAGCTGCTGTCGCTGTGGACGGCGGTACCGCTGTACCTGTTCTACTGGCTGATGTACCCGGCCATCTACCTGCTCAATGCCAGCGCCAACACCATCCTGCGCATTGCCGGCCAGGGCGAGCCCGGCCCGCACCACGAGCATCACTACAGCCGTGAAGAACTCAAGCTGATCCTGCACTCCAGCCGTGGCCAGGACCCCAGCGACCAGGGCATGCGCGTACTGGCCTCGGCCGTGGAAATGGGCGAACTGGAAGTGGTGGACTGGGCCAACTCCCGAGAGGACCTGGTCAGCGTCGAATTCAACGCGCCGCTCAAGGAAATCCTTGCCCTGTTCCGTCGCCACAAGTTCAGCCGCTATCCGGTCTACGACAGCGAGCGCAACGAGTTCGTCGGCCTGCTGCACATCAAGGACCTGCTGCTGGAACTGGCGGCCCTGGACCATATTCCCGAGTCGTTCAACCTGGCCGAGCTGACTCGCCCGCTGGAGCGTGTGTCGCGGCACATGCCGCTGTCGCAGTTGCTGGAGCAGTTCCGCAAGGGCGGCTCGCACTTCGCCCTGGTGGAAGAAGCCGACGGCAAGGTGATTGGCTACCTGACCATGGAAGACGTGCTGGAAGTGCTGGTGGGCGACATCCAGGACGAACACCGCAAGACCGAGCGCGGCATCCTCGCCTACCAGCCAGGCAAGCTGCTGGTGCGCGGTGACACGCCGCTGTTCAAGGTCGAGCGCCTGCTGGGCATCGACCTGGACCATATCGAAGCCGAAACTCTCGCCGGCCTGGTGTACGAAACCCTGAAACGGGTGCCGGAAGAGGAAGAAGTGCTGGAAGTCGAAGGCCTGCGCATCATCATCAAGAAGATGAAGGGACCGAAGATCATCCTGGCCAAGGTGTTGATGCTGGATTGACGGGCCCTTCGGCCCGTTCGCCGGCAAAGGTCATTGTTTGCCCAAGGCAAAATTCGGCAGATCCCCCAGCGGCTGGTTGAACTGATAGGGAATCGACACCAGCCCCAGCCCGGTATTGCGCTGCACCACAAAATGCAGGTGCGGCCCGCTGCTGTTGCCGGTATTGCCCGACAACCCCAACGGGCTGCCCACCGCCACCCGCTGCCCTTCGCGCACACTCACCGAACCTTGCTTGAGGTGCAGGTACACACCCATGGTGCCGTCGTCGTGCAGCACCCGGACAAAGTTGCCCGCCGGATTGTTGCCCCGGCCGCTCTGCGCATTCTCGGTCTTGACCACCACCCCGCCCCTGGCGGCGATGATCGGCGTGCCCACGGGCATGGCGATGTCCATGGCATAACGGCTCCTGGGACCGAAATGGCTGTATTGGCCATTGGCGCCCTGGGTCAGGCGAAACGGCCCGCCACGCCAGGGCAGCGGGTAGCGATAGGCCTGGGTGGTCGCTACCGGGTCCCCCAGGGAGTAACGGAACCTGGGGACATAGCTCAGGGGCTGGTCGGCGCGAGTCGCCGTGAGCAGCGCCAGGCGCTGCCTGCTGCGGGCCGGCAGTACCTGTCGGATCGGGCGTCCGGGCGCTCCGCTGACGTTGTGCAAACCGGCAAAGCCCAACTCGATCTCCACCGGCGCGTAGAGGTCGTTGCGCACATACACCGCGTCCCCACCCTTGTGCTTCTGGATATCCAGGCGCACCTGGCGCTCCAGGTGTTCTTCCATGCGATCGCGAAACACGAACGCCTGGGCGCCCGGCGAAGGCCGGTCGCTGTAGGACACCACGCCATCGGCGTCGATGGACTTGTAGACCGTCATCGCCGCCAGCGACGTGGCGACGAGGGACAGTCCACAGAAAAACAGCAGGCGCACAAACATTGGGCAGCTTCTTGGCAGGTTATGCAGCCACGCTATCAGCCAGATATGGAGCTTGTGTGAATCAGGCCGGCACCAGGGGTTCCAGGCCTGGCCCATCGAAGCGCAGATCCACCCCCAGATGGGCCGCCTCCGAGAGGTTGACCAGGGCATCGAGGGAGAACTTGTTGATCTTGCCGCTGAGCACGTCGTTGAGGCGTGGCTGGGTGATATTGAGGCGCTTGGCCGCCTCCTTCTGCGAGAGGCCCCAGGCTTGCACGGTCTTGCCCAGTTCGAGCATCAGCTTGGCCCGCAGGCGCATGTTGGCGGCTTCCTGGGGAGTGGCCTCAAGGGCATCCCAGACACTGGTGAACCGCTGAGTAACCGGTGAATCAGTCATGACGTGAACCTGCTTCCTGATATCTGGCGCGAGCCAGTTCGATATCCCGCGCTTCGGTCTTGCGGGTGGTCTTGCGCACCGCATGCAGCACATAGATGGTTGCCGGCCGCTTGACCACATAGAACACCCGAAACGCCCCTGAATCCTCATGGACCCTGATCTCGAAAACGCTCGGACCGATGGTTTTCACCGACCTGCAATCGTAGGGCTGTTCACCCTGCTGCAGCAGATCCAACTGGAAACCGGCGGCCCGACGGGCATCTTCAGGGAACGCCCTGAGATCTCGCAGCGCGCTCCCGACAAACACCACATCCTTGTGCCTGGGCATCGAACCTCTCCTGTTAATGAACAGGAACAAGGCTAATCAACACGGCCAGGACCGGCCGCGCCGGGTTGTTTCAAGGCATGGCCGCAAGCGCTGAAAAGCACGTAGCGCTATGCACAATCTATATCCAAACAGATATAAATCAAGGGCAGAAAAATCAATCGGACGTACGGCAGAAAGTATCGAGGGGTACGGCGAAGGCCTTGTAGCTTGAGGGTTACGGCCTATGTTGCGAGTGGTTCGCTCGATAACGGGATGCTGCAGCAGGCCGCCTCAGCGCAAGGCAAAAATCCGCAACGGGAAAAGTGTTTTCCGCAGGTTTCCGCAGCCTCGATCCTCGTAGGAGCCGGCTTGCCGGCGAAGAGGCCCGCAAGCCTTGTGTTGCTCTTGTGGACGCTTTCGCTGGCAAGCCAGCTCCTACAGCGAGCCAGCTCCTACAAAGCGGACTGGGAGGATCAGGCGCCGGGAACGAAATGCTTCTGGGCGGTGCCGCGGGCGATCAGGCGCGAGATGTAGTCGAGCTTCTGAGCATCCTGGTCGACGAAACGGAAGGTCAGTTGCAGCCAATCGCTGTCCGGCTTGGGCTCCAACGCCACCACCGCATGCAGGTAGCCGTTGAGCCGCGCCACTTCAGCGTTGTCGCCCTGCTCCAGGTCCAGCACCGCGCTCTCCAGCACTTGAGGCAGGCTGTCGGTACGCTTCACCACCAGCAACGCTTCCTTGATGCTCAGGGCCTTGATCACGCACGGCTGATTGCCGCTGGACAACCGCAGCTGGCCCTGGCCACGACCGCCACTGGCCGCTGCCGCGGGCGTCGGCGCCTTGACCGGAGGGCTGTTGAGCAAACCACGCGCCGGCGCTGCGGCTGCAGAGGCCGGCGCAGGGGCGGCCGGTTTGGCAAACGGATTGACCGGGGGCGAAGCCGCCCCCACCACCGCCGGCTTGCCGCCGGTCAGGGCGCTCAGGGAGTCATTGCCGAAGGCCGAGTTCATCTTGGTCGGCGCGCTGTTCATCAAGGTGTCGAGCTTGCCGACCTTGTTCAGCGCCTGCTTGACCTTGGTCAGCAACTGTTCGTTGGTGAAAGGCTTGCTCACATAGCCGGAAACCCCGGCCTGGATCGCCTGCACCACGTTTTCCTTGTCGCCACGGCTGGTGACCATGACGAACGGCATGGTTTTCAGCGCTTCTTGCTCACGGCACCAGGTCAGCAGCTCAAGGCCGGACATTTCCGGCATCTCCCAATCGCACAGGACCAGGTCGAAGGCTTCGCGGGCGAGCATCGCCTGAGCCTTCTTGCCGTTGATCGCGTCTTCGATCTTGATGCCAGGGAAGTAGTTGCGCAGGCACTTCTTCACCAGGTCACGAATGAACGAAGCGTCATCCACCACCAACACACTTACCTTACTCATCGACCACCCCTTTAAAAATCCCGGCAAGCATAACGCTGGCTGATGGCACTTTGCCAAAACTCTTCAGTCACGCCGGGACTTTTCGTTCGCGGGTGCTGCTTTTCAAATTCGAGGAGCACAAACAAAAACGCCCGGCCAAAGGGCCGGGCGCTCTTCTCGGGCACTCTTACTTATCGTCAGCTTGATCCGGAACATTAGCGGATTCGCCACTTGTGCCTTCAACTTCTTCCTTCATGCGCTTGAGCCCCAAATGGCGCACGTCGGTGCCACGCACCAGATAAATCACCAGCTCGGAAATGTTGCGCGCGTGATCGCCGATCCGCTCCAGCGAACGCAGCACCCAGATAATGCTCAGAACCCGCGAGATAGAGCGCGGGTCTTCCATCATGTAGGTGGCCAGCTCGCGCAGCGCGGTCTTGTATTCACGGTCGATGATCTTGTCGTACTGAGCCACGGAAAGTGCCAGGTCGGCATCGAAGCGGGCAAAAGCGTCCAGGGCATCGCGCA
Source organism: Pseudomonas sp. B21-059 (assembly GCF_026016285.1). Classification (NCBI taxonomy): domain Bacteria; kingdom Pseudomonadati; phylum Pseudomonadota; class Gammaproteobacteria; order Pseudomonadales; family Pseudomonadaceae; genus Pseudomonas; species Pseudomonas sp. B21-059. Next base: position 6,665,776 of record NZ_CP087201.1, read on the forward strand.
CCATGTTGCGCACCTGGTCGCCGATGTGCCGCACCTCCACGTAGCCACGAGGAGCTTCGCCCTCTTCGCACAACTGGATGGCCCGACGGGCGATCTTGGTGGCTTCGTCGCCGATGCGCTCCAGATCGATCACCGACTTGGAGATGCTGATGATCAGGCGCAGGTCGGAAGCCGCCGGCTGGCGACGGGCGAGGATGCGCAGGCATTCCTCGTCGATATTGCGCTCCATCTGATTGATCTGATCGTCAATCTCGCGCACCTGCTGGGCCAACCCGGAGTCGGCTTCGATCAGCGCGGTGACCGCGTCATTGACTTGCTTCTCCACCAGCCCGCCCATGGCCAGCAGGTGGCTGCGCACCTCTTCCAGCTCGGCATTGAACTGCGCGGAGATGTGGTGGGTGAGGCCTTCCTTCGAAATCATGGTTCTGCTCCACAAAAGCTGTAAGCCGCAAGCTACAAGCTGCCAGTTGATAGGTTTCGTCGCGTTGAACTGCTGTTACTTGCCGCTTGAAGCGTGCGGCTTGCAGCTGCTTTCTAGCCGTAACGCCCGGTGATGTAGTCTTCGGTCTGCTTCTTCGCCGGATTGGTGAACAGCGTATCGGTATCGCCGAATTCCACCAGTTTGCCCATGTACATGAACGCGGTGTAGTCGGAAACCCGCGCCGCCTGCTGCATGTTGTGGGTGACGATGACGATGGTGAACTTGGATTTGAGCTCGTAGATCAGTTCTTCGACCTTCAGGGTCGAGATCGGGTCCAGGGCCGAGCAGGGTTCGTCCAGCAGCAACACTTCCGGTTCCACGGCGATGGTCCGGGCAATCACCAGACGCTGTTGCTGGCCGCCGGACAGGCCCAGGGCCGATTCGTGCAGGCGGTCCTTGACCTCATCCCACAGCGCCGCGCCCTTGAGCGCCCACTCTACGGCTTCGTCGAGCACACGCTTTTTGTTGATGCCCTGGATACGCAGGCCGTAGACCACGTTTTCGTAGATGGTCTTGGGGAACGGGTTGGGCTTCTGGAACACCATGCCGACCCGACGACGCAGCTCGGCCACGTCTTCGCCCTTGCGGTAGATGTTGTTGCCGTAAAGGTTGATCGCGCCTTCTACACGGCAGCCGTCCACCAGGTCGTTCATGCGGTTGAAGGTCCGCAGCAGGGTCGACTTGCCGCAACCGGACGGGCCGATGAAAGCGGTCACGCGCTGCTTGGGGATGTTCATGCTGACGTCGAACAGTGCCTGTTTCTCGCCGTAGAACAGGCTCAGGCCGGGCACTTCGATGGCCACGGTTTCCTGTTCCAGGCTCAGGCTCTGCTTGTCGCGGCCCAGGGCAGACATGTTGATGCCGTGAGTATGTGCTTCGTGTTGCATGGGATGCTCCCTGTGCTACCAATTCGTTTGTCGTGAACCGCAGGCGTCTGGCCTGCGGTGACATCATTGTGTTCTGTAGAAGCCAGCCGATTAGCTGTCCAGCGCCTTGTACTTCTCGCGCAGGTGGTTGCGAATCCACACGGCCGACAGGTTGAGCACGGCGATCACCAGCACCAGCAGCAGCGCGGTGGCGTACACCAGCGGCCGCGCCGCCTCGACGTTGGGGCTCTGGAAGCCGACGTCATAGATGTGGAAGCCCAGGTGCATGATCTTCTGGTCCAGGTGCAGGTACGGGTAGTTGCCGTCCACCGGCAGCGACGGCGCCAGTTTCACCACACCCACCAGCATCAGCGGCGCCACTTCACCGGCGGCACGGGCCACCGCGAGGATCATGCCGGTCATCATCGCCGGGCTGGCCATCGGCAGGACGATCTTCCACAAGGTCTCGGCCTTGGTCGCGCCCAGGGCCAGGGAACCTTCACGCACGGTGCGGGGAATCCGCGCCAGGCCTTCCTCGGTGGCCACGATCACCACCGGCACTGCCAGCAGCGCCAGGGTCAGGGAAGCCCAGAGCAGGCCCGGGGTGCCGAAGGTCGGCGCCGGCAGAGCTTCGGGGAAGAACAGCCGGTCCACGGAACCGCCCAGCACGTAGACGAAGAAGCCCAGGCCGAATACGCCGTAGACGATGGCCGGAACCCCTGCCAGGTTGTTCACCGCGATGCGGATCACCCGGGTCAGGGTGTTCTGCTTGGCATATTCACGCAGGTAGACCGCCGCCAGTACGCCGAACGGGGTGACGATCATGGCCATGATCAGGGTCATCATCACGGTGCCGAAAATCGCCGGGAAGATCCCGCCTTCGGTGTTGGCTTCACGGGGGTCGTCGCTGAGGAATTCCCAGATCTTGCTGAAGTAGAAACCGATCTTGGTGAAGGTGCCCATGGCATTCGGCTGATAGGCGTGCACCACCTTGCCCAGGCTGATCTCCAGCTCTTTGCCGTTGGCATCGCGGGCGGTCAGGCTGTCGCGATTGAACTGGGCGTGCAGGTCATTGAGCCGGGCTTCGATGTCCTGGTAACGGGCATTGAGTTCGGCCCGCTCGGCGTCCATGTCGGCTTGAGCGGCGGGGCTCATCTGGCCCTCCAGCTCCAGCTTGCGACCGTGCAGGCGGATGCGCTCCAGACCGGCGTTGATCGCGCCGATGTCGGACTTCTCCAGGCTCTTGAGCTGGGCCGCCAGTTGGTTCACGCGGTTGATCCGTGCTTGCAGCTCAGGCCAGGCGGCCTCGCCTTCGGCGACCACCTTGCCGCTTTCCTTGACGTTGACCAGGTAGCCGTAGAAGTTGCCCCACTCACGGCGCTCGATGGCCATCAGCTCCTTGGGGTAGCTCTGGTTGGTCAGCCACTCACCGACGATCCAGGTGAAGTCGTTGCCGTTCAGGTCACGGTTGCCGACCTTGATCAGCTCCCGGGTCATGAACTCCGGGCCCTGGTCGGGCACCGGCAAACCGGCACTCTTCAGGCGCGCCCGGGGCACTTCTTCCTTCTGCACCACTTCACCGATGACCAGGTGGTTGGCCTGGCCTGGCACGTTATAGCTGGCGTGCACCAGGTCGGCCGGCCAGAAGTGGCCGAGGCCGCGCACGGCGATGACCGCCAGCAGGCCGATGGTCATGATGACCGCGATGGACACCGCGCCACCGCTGATCCAGACGCCCGGGGCGCCGCTCTTGAACCAGTCTTTTAGGGAGTTCTGTTTCACAGACTTCTACCTTTCTTAAAGCGACGAGTATTTCTTGCGCAGACGCTGACGAATCAGTTCTGCGAGGGTGTTCATGACGAAGGTGAACAACAGCAGCACCAGCGCCGAGAGGAACAGCACGCGGTAGTGGCTGCCGCCGACTTCCGATTCGGGCATTTCCACCGCGACGTTGGCGGCCAGGGTGCGCAGGCCTTCGAACAGGTTCATTTCCATGATCGGGGTGTTGCCGGTGGCCATCAGCACGATCATGGTCTCGCCCACGGCGCGGCCCATGCCGATCATCAGCGCCGAGAAGATCCCCGGGCTGGCGGTGAGGATCACCACCCGCGTCATGGTCTGCCACGGCGTGGCACCCAGGGCCAGAGAGCCCAGGGTCAGGCCGCGAGGCACGCTGAACACGGCGTCTTCGGCGATGGAGTAGATGTTCGGAATCACCGCAAAACCCATGGCCAGGCCGACCACCAGGGCGTTGCGCTGGTCGTAGGTGATCCCCAGGTCGTGGGAGATCCACATGCGCATGTCACCGCCGAAGAACCAGTTTTCCATGAAGGGGCTCATGTACAGCGACAACCAGCCCACGAACAGGATCACCGGAATCAGCAGCGCACTTTCCCAACCATCCGGCACTTTCAGGCGGATCGACTCCGGTAGGCGGCTGAAGATGAAACCGGCCACCAGAATGCCGATTGGCAGCAACATCAAGAGGCTGAAGATGCCCGGTAGATGACCTTCGACATAGGGCGCCAGGAACAGGCCGGCGAAGAAGCCGAGGATCACCGTCGGCATCGCTTCCATCAGCTCGATCACCGGCTTGACCTTGCGGCGCATGCCCGGGGCCATGAAGTAGGCGGTATAGATCGCCGCTGCCACGGCCAATGGCGCCGCCAGCAGCATGGCGTAGAACGCCGCCTTCAGGGTGCCGAAGGTCAGGGGCGAGAGGCTCAGCTTGGGTTCGAAGTCGGTGTTGGCCGCGGTGGATTGCCAGACGTATTTAGGCTCGTCGTAGTTCTCGTACCAGACCTTGCTCCACAGCGCGCTCCAGGACACTTCCGGGTGCGGGTTGTCCAGCAGCAGCGGCTGCAGCTTGCCGCCGGCCTCGACGATCACCCGGTTGGCCCGTGGCGACAGGCCGAACAGGCCCTGGCCATCCACCACCTGATCCACCAGCAGGGTGCGGTGGGCGGTGCTGTGGAACACCCCGAGCTTGCCGGCGGCGTCCAGGGCAACGAAGCCCTTGCGACGCTCTTCGGCAGTGATTTCAACGATAGGCGCGGTGCCCATCTGGAAGGTGCGGATCTGCTTCAGGCGCAGTTCGCCATCCGGGTCGCGGGCCATGAACCACTGGGCCAGGCCACCCTTGGAGGTGCCGATGATCAGCGAGATGCCGCCCACCAGCTGGGTGCTGGCGGTAACTTCGGTGTCTGCGTCTTCCAGCAGTTTGTAGCGACCGTTGAGGCTCTTGTCCCGCAGGCTGAACACGTCGGCCTGGGCCCGGCCATTGATCACATACAGCCATTGCTGGCGCGGATCGATGTACATGGCCTTCACCGCCTCGGTCATCTGCGGCAGCTCGATGCGGCTCTGCTCGCTGGTGACCTCGCCAGTCATCATGTTTTCTTCGCGGGTCAGCTTCAGCACATGCAGTTGCGCACCGGTGGAACCGGCGATGATCAGCGACGAATCAGTGGCGTTGAGATTGACGTGCTCCAGGGCACCGCCCTGCTCGTTCAGGGTGATCGGGCTGTCGCCGTAGGGGTACTCGATGGCCGGTGAGATGGTCTTCTTGCCGTCCGGGTAGCTGACCTTGTAGGTGTGGCGGAACACCAGGGCCTGACCGTTGGACAGACCGACCACCACCAGCGGATTGCCGGGCTGGTCCTTGCCGATGGACACCACGTTGGCGCCGGCCGGGATCGGCAGGTCGACCTTGCGCAGCTCGGCACCGCTGTCGATGTCGAAGAACAGCGCCTGGCCCTTGTCGGAGACGCGCATGCCGACCTGGTTCTGCTCTTCCAGAGAGAACATCAGCGGCTTGCCGGCGTCCTGCATCCAGGCCGGGGTCAGCGGGTCCTTGACGGTCAGGTCGGCGCCCTGGAACAGCGGCACCACGACATAGGCGAGGAAGAAAAAGATCAGGGTGATCGCACCCAGTACCGCCAGTCCGCCAACAAGGACGTACCAACGGGTCAGGCGGTCTTTGAGCGCGCGAATGCGACGCTTGCGTTGCAGTTCAGGCGTATTGAAGTCAATGCGCTTGGGGGGAGAAGTCGTAGTCATGGGGGAATTGGCCAGATCATTCATGCGCACACCCTAGCGATCCTGTATGACAGAAAGATGACAATGCAGTGACGCAGCAAATCCGCCACGTGGCAAAGCCGGCAGCGGGTTGAAAAATGAGGTTGCAGGAGCCGGCTGGCCGACGAACCGGCCTTGAGCCTGGGTCGCCCTTGCGGGCGCTGCCGCCCGGCCCGCTCCTACGAAAACGAGAAGGTCCGGGGAGCCCGGACCTTCTGCGGCGGCTTATGCGCCTTCTTTCAGGCCCAGGTCAGCCAGGGCCTTGGCGGCCACCTTGGCTGGCAGCGGGATGTAGCCGTCCTTGACCACTACTTCCTGACCCTGCTTGGACAGGACCAGTTTCACGAACTCGGCTTCCAGCGGGGCCAGAGGCTTGTTCGGGGCTTTGTTGATGTAGACGTAGAGGAAGCGCGACAGCGGGTACTTGCCGTTCAGGGCGTTTTCTTCGGTGTCTTCGATGAAGTCGCTGCTGCCTTTCTTGGCCAGGGCCACGGTCTTCACGCTGGCGGTCTTGTAGCCGATGCCCGAGTAGCCGATGCCGTTCAGCGAGGAGCTGATGGACTGCACCACCGAAGCCGAACCTGGCTGCTCGTTGACGTTAGGCTTGAAGTCGCCTTTGCACAGGGCTTCTTCCTTGAAGTAGCCGTAGGTGCCGGATACCGAGTTACGGCCGAACAGTTGCACCGGCTTGTTGGCCAGATCGCCTTTCACACCCAGGTCGCCCCAGGTTTTTACGTCAGCCTTGGCGCCGCACAGACGGGTGGACGAGAAAATCGCGTCGACCTGTTCCATGGTCAGGTGCTGGATCGGGTTGTCCTTGTGCACGAACACCGCCAGGGCGTCCACGGCCACCGGGATAGCGGTTGGCTTGTAGCCGTACTTCTGCTCGAAGGCCGCCAGCTCGGTGTCCTTCATCTTGCGGCTCATCGGGCCCAGGTTGGAGGTGCCTTCGGTCAGCGCAGGTGGCGCGGTGGCGGAACCGGCGGCCTGAATCTGAATGTTGACGTTCGGGTATTCCTTTTTGTAGTTCTCGGCCCACAGGGTCATCAGGTTCGCCAAAGTATCGGAACCGACGCTGGACAGGTTGCCCGACACACCAGTGGTCTTGGTGTAGCTCGGGATAGCAGGGTCAACAGCGGCAACCGCGTGGGCAGTCGCAACGCCAGCGGCGACAAAGGTCATTGCCGCCATCAAACGCTTCAGTTTCATGCCTTACTCCTAGCAGATAGGGTGTGTTAAGTCGGGGCCAAGTATCTGTAGGCCGTGTGAACACTCTATGTCCGGAATATGACAATTAGATGAAAGGCCAGCACTCCTGAACGCAAGCGGGCCTTTCTTTATACGGCGATAAAAACCTCTGTAGCCACTGCCGAAGGCTGCGACCGACCCGCAGGGTCGCAACACTCTTCAGCGCCCAGCAGGGCCTGCGGCCCTGTCGCAGCCTGCGGCAGCGGCTACAAGATGGCGCAGATCAGCGGCCCTTGGCCCACAGGTACAGCCCCACCAGCAGGCCGATACCGCAAATGATTGCCACATAGTAAGCCGGCCCCATCGGGCTTTCCTTGAGCAGCCAGGTCACCACCATCGGCGTCAGGCCACCGAAGATCGCGTAGGCCAGGTTGTAGGAAAACGACAGGCCGCTGAAACGCACCACCGCCGGGAACGCCTTGACCATCACATAAGGCACCGCGCCGATGGTGCCGACAAACAGACCGGTCAGGGCATACATCGGGAACAGCCACTGCGGGTTATCCAGCAAGCCGTGATAGAAGGTCCAGGAAGTGGCCAGCAGCAAGGCGCTGCCGAACACGAACACCTTGCCAGCGCCGAAACGATCCGCCAGAACACCGGAGATCACGCAGCCCAGGCTCAGGAACACAATGGCCAGGCTGTTGGCTTCCAGGGCGGTGATGGCCGGGAATTTATAAACGGTCTGCAGCACCGTTGGGGTCATCAGGATCACCACGATGATCCCGGCGGACAGCAGCCAGGTCAGCAGCATGGAAATGACAATGGCGCCACGGTGATCGCGCAGCACGGTGCGCAGGGGCAGCTCTTCGGCCAGGGCCTTGCGCAATTGCAGCTCGGCGAACACCGGGGTTTCGTGCAGCAGGCGGCGCAGGTACACCGAGAACAGGCCGAACACCCCGCCCAGCAGGAACGGAATCCGCCAGGCGTAGTCGGCCACTTCCACCGGGGTGTAGATGCTATTGATGGCGGTGGCCACCAGCGAGCCCAGGAGAATCCCCGCGGTCAGGCCCGCCGTCAGGGTGCCGCAGGCGTAGCCGATATGCCGCTGAGGCACGTGTTCGGAAACGAATACCCAGGCGCCGGGCACTTCTCCACCGATGGCCGCGCCCTGGATCACTCGCATCAGCAACAGCAGGATCGGCGCCCATAGGCCAATCTGCGCGTAGGTCGGCAAGAGGCCCATGATCAGGGTCGGCACCGCCATCATGAAGATGCTCAGGGTGAACATCTTCTTGCGCCCCAGCAGGTCGCCGAAGTGCGCCATGACGATTCCGCCCAGAGGACGGGCCAGGTAGCCGGCGGCGAAGATGCCGAAGGTCTGCATCAGGCGCAGCCACTCGGGCATGTCCGCCGGGAAGAACAGCTTGCCGACCACGGTGGCGAAGAACACGAAGATGATGAAGTCGTAGAACTCCAGCGCGCCGCCCAAGGCAGACAGCGACAGGGTCTTGTAATCACTACGGGTCAAGGGACGGGCGGGCTGCGCTGGCTGCGCGGCGCTCGAGGGCACAGTGGTCATGGCAAGGGCTTCTCTTATTAGTCGGTTCCGGCAACCGCAACAGCGCTGGTTGGGGCCTGGCAGGTTCGGCACGATAGCAAATTGTTCGAATGCGTACACAGCGGCGCACAAATGACTCACAAATTTGCGAACTGAGTGGGTCGTCGCGGAGTCTATCGACCGATATACTCGCAAACCTCGAAGCGCAAAGCCGCTTCTGGCAAGGGTTGCTGTACGAAAACCCGTTGTCCTCATGCGCTGTGAGAACGTAGCGAGCGAAAGCAAGGCAAGGCAGAAACAGGCACGGATGCGGAGTCTACGTGTTGTAAATGAGCAATCCGTGCCTGTTTCTAACGCAGTATTGCTGAGCGCAGTAGTTCTCACAGTGCATGAGCAGCCGATTTCGCAGAGTTTCCCTATAGCACGCCTTAGAAAGAACGTGACGAACGCAGTGTGTTCGGGCTGAATCGTTTTTCCTGAAGACGGCTATTCACCTGAAGTCACCATGAAGCGTCACGGGTCAGAGGCCCCTCGGCATGATAGAACTCGAACAAGAAGATCCAATCCCGCAAGGCGACCTGGCCCTGCAAATCACCGCTTTGCCCCGGGAAACCAACGGCTTTGGCGATATTTTCGGCGGCTGGCTGGTGGCGCAGATGGACCTGGCGGGCACCGCCATGGCCAGCCGCGTCGCCGGTGGCCGAGTCGCTACCGTGGCCATCGATCGCATGGCGTTCCTGGTGCCGGTGGCGGTGGGCGCGCAACTGTCCTTCTATACCCAGACCCTGGAGATCGGCCGCAGCTCGATCCAGATGATGGTGGAAGTGTGGAGCGACGACCCGCTGTCCAGCGAATGGCGCAAGGTCACCGAGGCGGTGTTCGTGTTCGTCGCCATCGACGGCAGCGGCCGCACCCGTTCGGTTCCGCCCCGAGCGCGCTAGGTTCCTACAACGCCCAAGCCACCCTAACGAGAACCGCAGCATGCCCACGCCCCACGTTGAAACGGTGAAACTGGATGAACTGAACTGCTGGCGCATCCGCCACGGTGATGCCGAACTGCTGGTGGCCCAGCAAGGCGCGCACATCCTCAGTTATCAAGTGGCCGGGCAACAGCCGCTGATCTGGCTCAACGACGAGGCGCAGTTCAAGACCGGCAAGAGCATCCGCGCCGGGGTTCCGGTGTGCTGGCCCTGGTTCGGCAACTTTGCACGCAACCCGCAAAGCGTGCAGGCCATGCGCCAAAGCGCTGAACCGGCACCGGCCCACGGCCTGGCGCGGGCCAGCGACTGGGAACTGCAAGGCATCGAAAGCGACGGCGACAGCTTGCTGGTACGGCTGCGCCTGCCCTGCCCCGCTGGCGGCTTTCCTGGCTGGCCCCATCAGGTGGAACCGAGCCTGAGCATCCGCCTCGACGAGCAACTGCACATCAGCCTCACCAGCCATAACCTGGGCACAGAAAGCGTGAGCATCAGCCAGGCGCTGCACAGCTATTTCGCGGTCAGCGATGTGCGCAAGGTGCAGGTCGAAGGCCTGGACGGGCTGAACTACATCGAAACCCTGGAAGACTGGACCACCAAGGTCCAGAGCGGCGCCCTGCACTTTAGCGGCGAGACCGACCGCATCTACCTGAACGTCCCGGCGCAGCTGGATATCGTCGATCCGGACTGGCAACGACGGATTCGCCTGAACAGCGCAGGCTCGCGCACCGCCGTGATCTGGAACCCCTGGATCGACCGCGCCGCACAATTCAGCGACATGGCCAACGACGGCTGGCAGCGCATGCTGTGCATCGAGACCGCCAACGTGATGGACGACATCGTCACCCTGGCACCTGGCGCCCGCCACACCCTGAGCGTGAGCATCAGCGCCGCCCCGCTCTGACCCCACCTAGCTGCGTAGGAGCTGGCTTGCCAGCGAAGAGGCCCTCAGACCGTCAGCCTTCTTGAGGCCGCTTTCGCCGGCAAGCCGGCTCCTACAAATGCCTTCAGCGGTCCAGTTCAACAGAGCCGTTTGGAAGGCACATTCAGCGCTGCGGCTTCAGAGATCCGATTCCTGCACCACCCGCACCTTCGCCGCATCCAGGGCGTAGGCCGCGTCGGCCAGGTCATTGCTGACCGTCTCGATCTTCAAGGTGCCGGTCACCCACAGCGGCGTGTAGATGTCCTCCAGCTTCACGCCCTTGGGAAAGCGCACCAGCACCAGCTGGTTGGGCGGCGGTGGCGGCACGTGGATGCAGGCGCCCGGGTACGGCACCAGGAAGAACAGCGTGCTGCGCCCCTTGGCATCAGCCTCCAGCGGCACCGGATAGCCGCCCAGGCGGATCTGCTTGTCGTTCATCGCCGGCACGGTCTTGGTGGAATACATCACCGCCGGCAAGCCCTTGCTCTGCTTCAGGCCGCCCTTTTCGGTGAAGGTGCCGTTGGCTTCGGGGGAGTTGTGGTCGATTTCCGGCATCTGCTCCAGGGCTTTCTGGTCCGACTTGGGCATCAGCTCCAGCCAGTCGGTTTCCGGCAGTTCGCCAGCCTGGGCCAGGCCGCAGCCCAGCAGAACAAAGGTCAATAGAAGACGGCGCATGAGAGGGTGGCTCGGTCAAAAAGGAAGGACGGAAAAACCCGGGCATTCTAGTGCCCAAAGCGTCGGCTGCGTTGAAGTTTCAGATGAAGAAAAGGGCTCCCCTCGGCACGAACGGCAGAGGGGGCTTGCAGGGGGAAATCAGCTTTTCTTGACGAAGCCGTAGATCACCAGCAGGACGACCGCGCCCACCAGCGCACCGATGAAACCGGCGCCCTGGCCAGCCTGATAAATACCCAGCGCCTGACCGCCATAAGTGGCCGCCAGCGAGCCGCCGATACCCAGCAGGATGGTCATGATCCAGCCCATGCTGTCGTCTCCCGGCTTGAGGAAACGCGCCAGCAGACCAACGATCAAGCCGATGAAAATGGTTCCAATAATGCCCATGGCTGTTCCTCTGTAAGGGGGGGATCAAGCCAAAGCCTAGCCAGCACTTTGGCATCCTGCTATCAGAGAACGGCGGGAAACGAAGGTTCCCGCCAGCCGGAGGATTTGTTACTCGGCGATCAGCGCTTGCACCTTGAGGATCTGCGCTTGCAGGGTCGCCTGATCGGCGCAACGCAGGTTGGCGTGGCCGACCTTGCGTCCGGCCTTGAAGGCCTTGCCGTAGTGATGCAGGTGGCAGTCGTCGATGGCGATGACTTTGTCCACCGGCGGCACTTCGCCGATGAAGTTGATCATGGCGCTCTCACCGACTTTGGCTGTGGAACCCAGAGGGAGACCGGCTACCGCCCGCAGGTGGTTTTCGAACTGGCTGCACTCGGTGCCTTCGGTGGTCCAGTGCCCGGAGTTGTGCACCCGCGGGGCGATCTCGTTGGCCTTGAGGCCGCCGTCGACTTCGAAGAACTCGAACGCCATCACGCCGACGTAATCCAGCTGCTTGAGCACGCGACTGGAGTAGTCCTCGGCCAGGGCCTGCAGTGGGTGATCGCTGCTGGCCACCGACAGGCGCAGGATGCCGCTGTCGTGGGTGTTGTGCACCAGCGGGTAGAAACGGGTTTCACCGTCACGGGCACGCACGGCGATCAGCGAGACTTCGCCGGTGAACGGCACGAAGCCTTCCAGCAGGCAAGGCACGCTGCCCAGTTCGGCGAAAGTGCCTGCGACGTCGGCGGCGCTGCGCAGGACCTTCTGGCCCTTGCCGTCGTAACCCAGGGTGCGGGTCTTGAGCACGGCCGGCAGGCCGATGCGCGCCACGGCGGCGTCGAGATCCGCCTGGGACTGGATGTCGGCAAACTCCGGGGTAGGAATTCCCAGGTCCTTGAACATGCTCTTCTCGAACCAGCGATCACGAGCGATGCGCAGGGCTTCGGCGCTCGGGTAGACCGGCACGAACTGCGAGAGGAAGGCCACGGTTTCCGCCGGCACGCTCTCGAATTCGAAGGTCACCAGGTCCACTTCATCGGCCAGCTGGCGCAGGTGGTCCTGGTCGCCGTAGTCGGCCCGCAGGTGTTCGCCCAGGGCAGCGGCGCACGCATCCGGCGCCGGGTCGAGGAAAGCGAAGTTCATTCCCAGCGGAGTCCCCGCCAGGGCCAACATGCGGCCCAACTGGCCGCCACCGATTACACCGATCTTCATCGTCAACAACCTCAGGCGACGCGCGGGTCTGGATTGTCCAGGACGCTGTCTGTCTGTTCAGCACGGAATTTTTTCAGCACCGCATGGAACTGCGGGTGCTTGGCGCCCAGGATGCTCGCCGAGAGCAGGGCCGCGTTGATCGCGCCCGCCTTGCCGATGGCCAGGGTGGCCACGGGGATGCCGGCGGGCATCTGCACGATGGACAGCAGCGAATCCACGCCCGAGAGCATCGACGACTGCACCGGCACGCCCAGCACCGGCAGGTGGGTCTTGGCCGCACACATGCCCGGCAAGTGCGCCGCGCCGCCGGCACCGGCGATGATCACCTCGATGCCACGCGCCTCAGCCTCTTCGGCGTACTGGAACAGCAGGTCCGGGGTGCGGTGTGCGGACACCACCTTCACCTCGTAAGGGATGCCGAGCTTTTCCAGCATATCGGCGGTGTGGCTAAGGGTGGACCAATCGGACTTGGAGCCCATGATCACGCCAACCAGTGCACTCATCGTCGTGCCTCTTCTCTCTGGGCGCCCGCGGGCGCGTCAAAAACAACAAGCCACGCGAAAATGCGTGGCTTGACTGTACGAATTATGGCCGGACGAACCGGCCGAAGGCCGCGCAGTATACCGAAAAAGCCGCGCTAAACGCACTTTCGCCGACCATCTGTCGAACAAAGTATTTCCGGCGCAAAACCCCGGTTTTATTGACTCTGAAGTCAGTCTCCCCGAACTGAAAACCCCTCGCAGCCAGACCAGTTCCCTGTAGCCGCTGCCGCAGGCTGCGAACGACGGCGCAGCCGGCGCCAGCGCTATATCCCCAATCCTTCAGACACTTCGCAGCGCCAGGTTTGGCGGCCCCTGCGGGGCCGAGCGTCCGAACGCGGCCCGAACCTGCGGCAGCGGCTACAGGGTCTGGCGTTGCCGACGCTGACATTCCCTCGCGATCTGCAACACCGGCAACAGGCTCATGTGTTGCCCGTCGCTTGTGCGGCGGCGCCTTCCAGCTTGCGCCAGAGCAAACGCACGTTGGCCTTGCGCACCAGGGCGCAGCGATACAGGCGGATCTCCAGCGGCACATGCCATTGCGCACCACCACAGACCACCAACTCGCCCCGGGCCAGTTCGGCGCGCACGCTCAGTTGCGGCACCCAGGCAATGCCCAGCCCTTCCAACGCCATGCTCTTGAGGCTGTCGGCCATGGCGGTCTCATAAACCGTGGTGAAACGCAGGTTGCGCTGGCGCAGCAGCAGGTTCACCGAACGCCCGAGAAAGGCCCCGGCGCTGTACGCCAGCAACGGCACACTGGCCTCGCCTTCCAGATCGAACAGCGGCTTGCCCTGGGCATCGGCAGCGCACACCGGGAGCATCTCGGTGTGCCCCAGGTGCAGCGAGGGGAAGATTTCCGAGTCCATCTGCAAGGCCGCGTCCGGGTCATAGAAGGCCAGCATCAGGTCGCAGCCGCCTTCGCGCAGGGCGTGCACCGCATCACCGACGTTGGTGGCCACCAGCCGGGTGGCAATGTTCAGCCCTTCATTGCGCAGTTGCGCGATCCAGCGCGGGAAGAAACCCAGCGCCAGGGAGTGGGCCGCGGCCACCTGCATCACTTCGCCCTGGCCGCCTTCCAGATGGTGCAGGTGACGCACCACCTCGCCGAGCTGTTCGACCACGGTGCGCGCGGTGACCAGGAACAACTGCCCCGCCGCCGTCAGTTCCACCGGCGTGCGCGAGCGGTTGACCAGGGTCAGGCCCAGGGCTGCTTCCAGGCTGCGGATGCGCCGACTGAAGGCCGGCTGGGTCACGAAACGTCGCTCGGCAGCCTGGGAAAAGCTGCGGGTGGCGGCCAAGGCACTGAAGTCCTCGAGCCATTTGCTTTCCAGATTCATCACGTCCTCCCGGACACGCACCATTTTAGGTCACACGCTCGCCGGCAAAGCGGCGTCACACCGGCATTATGCCGAATATGCATAGCCCAGTGTTTAACAGCATTGGCCCAAAAATTCCCTTCGGCCTAGGATTCGCAGCGTTCCCGGCACAGACCGGGTCCCTACCGAGATGATCTCCGTCATGTCCTCCGCTGCATCTTTCCGCACAGAAAAAGACCTGCTTGGCGTACTCGAAGTACCGGCTCAAGCGTATTACGGCATCCAGACCCTGCGAGCGGTGAACAACTTCCGTCTCTCCGGCGTTCCGATTTCGCACTACCCAAAACTGGTCGTGGCCCTGGCAATGGTCAAGCAGGCAGCTGCTGACGCCAACCGCGAACTGGGTCATCTGAGCGAAGCCAAGCATGCGGCCATCAGCGAGGCCTGTGCCCGTCTGATCCGTGGCGACTTCCACGAAGAGTTCGTGGTGGACATGATTCAAGGCGGCGCTGGCACTTCCACCAACATGAATGCCAACGAAGTCATCGCCAACATCGCGCTGGAGGCCATGGGCCACAGCAAGGGCGAATACCAGTACCTGCACCCGAACAACGACGTGAACATGGCGCAGTCCACCAACGACGCCTACCCGACCGCGATCCGCCTGGGTCTGCTGCTGGGCCACGACGCCCTGCTGGCCAGCCTCGACAGCCTGATCCAGTCGTTCGCCGCCAAGGGTGAAGAATTCAGCCACGTCCTGAAAATGGGCCGTACCCAGCTGCAAGACGCCGTGCCGATGACCCTCGGCCAGGAATTCAAGGCCTTCGCCACCACCCTGGGTGAAGACCTGGCTCGCCTGAAGACCCTGGCGCCGGAAGTACTGACCGAAGTCAACCTGGGCGGCACCGCCATCGGCACCGGCATCAACGCCGACCCGCGCTACCAGGCCCTGGCCGTACAACGCCTGGCCACCATCAGCGGCCAGCCGCTGGTACCGGCTGCCGACCTGATCGAAGCCACCTCCGACATGGGCGCCTTCGTGCTGTTCTCCGGCATGCTCAAGCGCACCGCGGTCAAGCTGTCGAAGATCTGCAACGACCTGCGCCTGCTGTCCAGCGGCCCACGCACCGGCATCAACGAAATCAACCTGCCAGCGCGTCAGCCGGGCAGCTCGATCATGCCTGGCAAGGTCAACCCGGTCATCCCGGAAGCGGTCAACCAAGTGGCGTTCCAGATCATCGGCAACGACCTGGCCCTGACCATCGCGGCCGAAGGCGGCCAACTGCAACTGAACGTGATGGAGCCTTTGATCGCCTTCAAGATCTTCGACTCGATCCGCCTGCTGCAACGCGCCATGGACATGCTGCGCGAGCACTGCATCACCGGCATCACCGCCAACGAAACCCGTTGCCGCGAACTGGTGGAGCACTCCATCGGCCTGGTCACCGCACTGAACCCGTACATCGGCTATGAAAACGCCACCCGTATCGCCCGCATCGCCCTGGAAAGTGGCCGTGGCGTACTGGAACTGGTGCGCGAAGAAGGCCTGCTGGACGACGCCATGCTCGACGACATCCTGCGTCCGGAAAACATGATTGCCCCGCGCCTGGTTCCGCTGAAAGCCTAACCGCCGCGACACCGAAACATGCAACACCGCTCACCAGGTTGAGGGACTAGACACCTCTCACCTTTTGAGGGCTTGGAGATACGTCTCCAGGCCCTTTTTTTTGCCTGCGGTTTTTTCCTGCCGTTGAAATCGCCGCGCCCGCTGCGCGGCCGATCGCAGCCTGCGGCAGCGGCTACACCCCCAACCTGAACTGCGACCGCGACCTCATTTGTAGCCGCTGCCGAGCCCGCGAGGCTGCGAACGGCACCGCAGGGGCCGCAAAACCTGCCAGCACACTCTGGCAGCCCTACCCCACTCGCACATTCAACAAAGCCCCTATCCCCCCCTGGCCCAGCACCCGATTTGTCAGGGAATACCGCCCAGTGCCAGAGCCGTTTCGCTTTGTTTTGTAGGGCAAATCCGAGAGAATCCCCAACGCCTTTGAGCGCCTTGTACCCCTTCGAACGATCAGGCAGTCTCCCGGGGCCGCTGCCAAATCAGCGGCCCGGATGTGGAAGTCTGGGATAAAGGACGTGCAGTCGTCTCATTCGAACATCCTTGCCGATGCGGCTTGGGTGAACCCGATCTATGGCGGCTGTGCGTAGGGCACCTTCGGGTGCGCCGGTTCCTTTAGCCCGGTCTTCCACACCTGCGCACGGCTGCCACCCTCTCATGTGGAAGTGAGATCCGGCGGTTTCTTAAATTGCTAAAGGAACCAGTCTCATGAAAAAGCTCGTCCCCGATCCGCCCTTGCCCACCGATCATCCACGCCGCGACCCGGAACTAGACCGCGCCAATGCCAACCTGCTGGCCGCCTTGCACGGCACCCGCCATCGCCCCTTCGGCCTGCGCGACGCCCAGGGCCACCCGCTGTTCGCCGTACAGCCCCAGGTGAATGCCGAAGACGCCCTGATGCACGTTTCCCTGCTGCTCAAATGCGCCGAAGAGGTGTCCGATGAAATCACCGAACGGGCCAGCGGCATCGAGCGCGGGCTGATCTGGTCCATGGTGCATTCCGTGGAAATGGCCCGCGCCGTGGTGGACGCCTTGCTCGACGGCGCCCGCACCACTCCCTGACGCAACCTGTAGCCGCTGCCGAGCCCGCGAGGCTGCGAAAAGGTCCGCAGGACCTTCAGCGACCTTGAGAGCCCCGCGTCCCTTCGGGCCGTTCGCAGCCTGCGGCAGCGGCTACAGGTTTTGCCCGGCGCGGTGGATAATCAGCCTCCCGCCGCCACCGGCAATGACGACCAAGGCACCCTGTCGATGGACCCGACGCACACCCAAGCTCTGCAACAGCTACGCAAGCTGATCCCCATCGGCCTGCGCCACGCCCAGGCCCTGCTCGCCCGTTGCGCCAATAATCCGCAGCAAGCCGCCGAGCTCTACAAAGCCGAGCTGCTGCAAGTGCTGGTAGACAAATCCGGCCTGCCCCCCGAGCGAGCCCGGGAACACTTGCTCAACGCCGGTTACGACCTGAACCGCGCCCTGCACGCTATAGAAGAAGCGCGCTTCACCCTGACCCAGCGCATCCTGCGCAAGCATCACCAGGACAAGGGCCAGGCCCTGGACCTGATCGCCCAGGCCATCGAAACCGCCGAGCAGCTGCCGCGCCAGTACTGGCTGGATTTCCAACGACTGGAGGCGCTGCCCCCGGCACCGCGCTGCTTCATGATCCTTCACGAATGGCTGGCCTTCGAGGGCTGGGAAGGCTTCGACAGCGCCCTGCACTTTCATCTGCCCCAGGCCATCGCTCAGTTCAGGCTCCTGCATCTGGACGCCCTGGCGGACACCCTGGAGCAGGCCGATCAGCGCCAGCAGCAGCTACGAGCCGCCCACGCCGGGAGCGAAGGCCCCGTCGAGCTGGCCATGCGCATCAACCAGGACCCGTTCTTCAACCGCTGCCAGGACCACTTCAACCAGCAGCGGCCGCAGCTGGACGAGCGCCTGTACCAGTGGGTGGAGCAACATCTGGAGCAGTTTCCAGCCTGAACAGCCGCTCGGCGTTGGCGCACACGCCGCTGCTCAACACACCCCAGAAGCCGGTAGACTGCCGCCCTCACCGAACACGGACCTCGGATTCAGCCCC
This sequence comes from Pseudomonas sp. B21-059, assembly GCF_026016285.1. Lineage (NCBI taxonomy): Bacteria > Pseudomonadati > Pseudomonadota > Gammaproteobacteria > Pseudomonadales > Pseudomonadaceae > Pseudomonas > Pseudomonas sp. B21-059. Next base: position 6,683,648 of record NZ_CP087201.1, read on the forward strand.
CATGGAATTGCACTACCGCATCACCCCCGCCCACACCGAAGCCTGGATTGCCGAACCGCTGAAGCAGGAATTGCTCAAGGATGATCAGCAGCATGTCCGGGCCATGAGCACATTTGCCCGGTGGCAAAGCCGCTTGATCGGTCCCGTGATGTTCACCCTGTGTCTGATCGGCGGCTGCCTGTCGATCTACTTCCCCGAGCGGACCTTCACCCCGGAGAAGGTCATCGCCATGGTGGCGTTCGCCTTGATCTTCATCCCCCTGTGGTGGCGCTTTTCCGGACGCTGGATCAAGCACCTGCAAACCCGGATTGCCGCCACCCCGATCAAACCCCAAGCGCCGTTGCGCGGGTTGAGTCAGCGCCTGATCGAAACCCGCTTGCGGGCCGTCGAAGGCACCTATTGCCTGAACTTCGACGACCAGGGCTTCACCCTGCTCAACACCCGCGGAGGTCAGAGCAGCCTGGCCTGGAAGCAGATCGCAAGCGTGCAGGAAATTCCCGACTTCTACCTCGTGGCGGACGCCGATATGGAGCGTCAAGGCGTGGCCTGCTTCATCGCCAAACACACTGACCTGATGCCCACCGAGGCCTACCAGCAGGGGCTGCAAGCCTTCCTGAGCCAATGCCCGGCGGCACTGCCAGCGCACTAACCGCCTCTCTCAACGCCAGCCTCGACGCCCACACACACGGAATTTGCATGCACACATCAGCGTCCTCCCCCCGCCCGGCCCGCGCCCTGGCCATCCTCGGCACCGGCCACGCCCTGCCGCAGCGGGTGGTCACCAGTGCCGAGCTGGACCGCCAGCTCGGCCTGGAAACCGGCAGCGTGGCGCGCATCAGCGGAGTGCAGCAGCGCCACGTCGCCGATCCTGCGGACACCGCCGCCAGCCTCGGTGCCAGTGCCGCGCGCCAGGCCCTGCACGCGGCGGGCCTGGAGCTTGGCCAACTGGACCTGATCGTCTGCGCCAGCGGCACCATGGACCAAGGCATGCCCTGCAACGCCGCGTTGCTGCAACGGGAGCTGGGCCTGGGCCAGTCGGGCATCCCGGCCATGGACATCAACGCCAGCTGCCTGGGCTTTATTGCCGCCCTGGACACCCTGTCCTGGCCGATCCAGGCCGGGCATTACCGGCGCGTGCTGCTGGTGTGCGCCGACATCGCCTCCTGCGGCCTGGACTGGCAGCAGGTGGAAGTCTGCGGCATCTTTGGCGACGGTGCGGCAGCGGTGGTGCTGGAAGCCGGCGACGGCGGCCCGAAGATCCTCGCCTCGCGCCTCAAGACCTACGCCGAAGGCGCGGCGCTGTGCCAGATCCCCGCCGGCGGTTCGCGCTTTCATCCGCGGCGCATCGACGTGCCCTTCGAGCCCCTGACCAGCTTCGCCATGCAGGGCAAAGGCGTGTTCCGCCTCGCGGCCAAGCACCTGCCGGACCTGATGGACGATCTGTTGCTGCAAGCCGGGCTCTCCCTTGGGCAAATCGACTGGGTGATTCCTCATCAAGCCAGCCAACAGGCCATGCAGCATGCGGCCAAACGCCTGAGCCTGGGGCCGGAGAAAGTCATCGATATCTTTGCCCAGCATGGCAATCAGGTGGCGGCGTCCCTGCCCACCGCTCTGGACATCGCGGTGCGCGACGGGCGCATTCAACGCGGACAAACCCTGATGCTGATCGGCACCGGCGCGGGCCTGTCCCTCGGCGGCATGATCCTGGAGTACTGATGAAGATCCTGGTCACCGGCGGCACCGGTTTTATCGGACGGCATCTGGTCTGGAAGCTGGCCGCCGAAGGCTGCGAGGTGCAGTTCAGCGGGCGCAACCCCGAGGCGGCGGCGCAAGTCATTGCCCACAGCCCAGCGCCCGTGCGCTGGCTACCCCTGGAGCACGGCAGCCCGTTGGCCAAACGCCTGCTGGCCGATGCCAGCCGCGAGCATGACGCCATCGTGCATTGCGCCGCCTTGTCTTCGCCCTGGGGTTCGCCCCAGGCGTTTGCCCGGGCCAACCTCGACTCCACTGCCGAGGTGATCCACGCCTGCGGCAAGAACCGCATCCCGCGGCTGGTGCACATCTCTACCCCAAGCCTGTATTTCAATTTCAGTGATCGCCTGGGCATCCGCGAAGACCAGCCGCTGCCACCACCGGTGAATGACTACGCCCGCAGCAAGGCCCAGGCCGAAACCCTGCTGGCAGACGCCAAGCTGCCCGAATGCGTGATCCTGCGGCCCCGGGCGGTGTTCGGCCCCTGGGACGCAACCCTGATGCCGCGCCTGCTGCGGGTGATGCAACGCGGGGCGATTCCGCTGATGCGCGGCGGCCAGGCACAGCTGGACCTGACCTGCGTCGACAATCTGGTGCACGCGGTGTGGCTGGCCCTGACCCGGCCCCTGCCGCGCCCGCTGTGCGTGTACAACCTGAGCAATGGCACACCCCTGGCCTTCAAGGACCTGCTGCAACAGATGGCCGAGCACTTCCGCCTGCCCCTGCGCACCCGTCGCCTGCCCTGGCCTCTGGTGCATGGCGTGGCGCGCCTGCTGGAGCTCAAGGCACGGCTGGGCAACGGCGCCGAACCCTTGATCACCCGCTACGGCGCAGGCGTCCTGGCCTTCAGTCAGACCCTGGACATCAGCGCCATCCAGCGCGAGCTGGGCTACCACCCGGTGATCACCCAGGACCAGGGCATTGCCCAGCACGCCCAATGGTGGTTGGCCCAACAGAGACAAAAACCATGAGCCGCAGCGTGAGTTTGAAGATCCTCCGGGCCGGCTGGTGCCAGCACCTGGAATGCATGGCCGACCGTGGCGGGCGCCTGGCGCCGGTGCAATTTCCGGCACTGTGCGGGCTGATCCAGCACCCGGAGCACGGCTGGATTTTGTACGACACCGGCTACGCCGAGCACTTCTTCCAGGCCACCCGCGCCCTGCCCGAGCGCCTGTACCGCAGCGCAGTGCCGGTGCAGTTGCCGGTGGTCGAGCAGTTGGGGGCGCAGTTGCATGAGCTAGGCATCGGCCCGGGGGATATCCGCCATGTGATCATTTCCCACTTCCACGCCGACCATATCGCCGGGCTGCGGGATTTTTCCAATGCGCGCTTTATCGCCCTGGAAGCCGATTACCGGCATATCGACAGCCTGCGCGGTCAGCGTTGGCGCGCCACCTTGGGCGGCCATCTGCCGGGCTTGCTGCCGGACGACTTCAGCGCCCGCCTGCGCCTGGCCGAAGCCAGCCCCAGCTGTGCGCTGCCAAGCTGGATGGCGCCCTTCGAGCAGGGCCTGGACCTGTTCGGCGATGGCAGCCTGATCGGCGTGCCGCTGCCCGGGCACAGCGAAGGCCAGCTGGGCCTGTTCATCCCCGACGCCCAGGGCCGACCGGTGTTCCTGGTGGCCGACGCCTGCTGGTCGGTGCCGGCCTGCCGCGCCGAGCGCCTGCCCGCTGCACCGGCACTGTGGTTTGCCAGCGCCGACCGTCAGCAGTACGTGCGCACTTACCACGGCCTGGGCCAGCTGATCCGCCGTGAACCAGCGGTGGCGGTGCTGCCGTCCCATTGCACCCAGGCCTGGGAGGCATTCGCCAATGAACAGTGAACGCCTACTGGGCACCCTGCGCAGCATCGGTTCCTTCGTGTTCAGCCGCTACGCCCTGCGCTTTCGCCGTCGCGAGCGGCTGGAAGCCTGGCAGGCCCGGCGCCTCAAGCACTTCATGGCCAAAGTCCTGCCCCGTGGCCAGCGCTTCAACGAGCTGACCCACGACGGCCTGCACAGCTTGCCGCTCATGGACAAAGCCACCCTGATGAGCGATTTCGCTGCCTTCAACACCCGCGCCCTGAGCCTGGAACAGGTGTTGCCGGTGGCCCTGCAGGCCGAGCGTTCCCGGGACTTCAGCCCGACCCTGGGGGACATCACCGTGGGCCTGTCCAGCGGCACCTCGGGGGCCCAGGGGGTGTTCCTGGTCAGCAGCGTGGAACGCCAACGCTGGGCCGGCATCCTGCTGGCGCGCACCCTGCCCCGGGCCCTGCTGCCCCGGCTGCTGTGCCCCTGGCTGGCGCCGCTGCGGATCGCCTTCTTCTTGCGGGCCAATAGCCGCCTGTACACCACCCTGGCCAGCCGCCGCATCGACTTCGCCTTTCATGACCTGACCCTGGGCCTGACCGCCTCCCTGCAACGCCTCAACCAACAGAACCCGGACGTGCTGGTGGCCCCGGCCACGGTGCTGCGGGGGCTGGCCCAGGCGGCCCTGGCCGGGCAGCTGACGATCCGCCCACAACACATCCTGTCGGTGGCCGAAGTGCTGGAAAGCACCGACGCCGAGCTGGTGCAGCAAGCCTTCGGGCGCAAGCCGCAGCAGATCTATCAGGCCAGCGAAGGCTTTCTCGGCTACACCTGCGAGGCCGGCACCCTGCACCTGAATGAAAGCCACCTGCACATCGAGCCGCAATGGCTGGACCCTGAGCGCACGCGCTTCCAGCCGATCATCACCGACTTTTCCCGGCGTACGCAGCTGATCGTGCGTTATCGCCTCAACGACATTCTGCGGGTGGCTAGCGCGCCCTGCCCCTGTGGCCGTGCGGAGCGGTCCATCGCCGCCGTGGAAGGTCGCGCCGACGAGATCCTCTGGCTGCCCCGGCTCGATGGCCAGCAGCTGGCACCGCTCTACCCTGACGTATTGCGCCGGGCGCTGCTGATGCTGGGGGCGGAGCTGGAGGAATACGAAATCCACCAGCGCGGGCTGCTCTGGCAAATCAATCTGCACACTTCGGGCGACTATCACGGGCTGTGCCAGCGCTTGCGCGAGGCCCTGGCCGAACTCTGCGCGCAACAAGGGCTGCAAGCGCCGCAGCTGAGCTTCGGCCACTGGCAGGCACCGCCGCCCCACGCGAAAAGACGCCGCCTGCTGATGCTGCAACTGCCCGAGGGACTGCCATGCGTGTATTGATTCTCGGCGCCCGGGCCCCGGCCTGCCTGGAGTGGGCCCGGGCCTTTAGCCAAGCCGGCTGGACGGTGACCGTGGCCGATTCCCTGGCCCAGCCCCTGAGCCGTTTCAGCCGCGCCGCCGAGCACTTCGTGCGCCTGCCGGAGCCGCGCCACGACCCGGATGCCTGGATCGAAGCCCTGGCCGGGGTCATCCGCCAACAGGCCATCGACCTGCTGCTGCCGACCTGCGAAGAGGTGTTCTACCTGGCCCACGGCCTGGAGCGCTTGCGGCCTTTGTGCCGGGTGTTCACCAGTGATTTCGAGCTGCTGCACCGCCTGCATCACAAGGGTGATTTTGCCGCCATGACCCAGGGCTGGGACGTGGCCGCGCCGCCGACCCAAGTGCTGCATGAGCCGGCTGCGTTGCAAGCGCTGGCCGCCGAGCACGACGCCCTGGTGTTCAAGCCGGCCTATTCGCGCTTCGCCTCCCAGACCCTGATCCGCCCGAGCCCGGCGCAACTGGCGAAAGTGCGGCCCAGTAGCGATGCGCCCTGGGTGGCCCAGCGCTTTGTCCCCGGCCAGGAGTACTGCAGCTTCAGCGTGCTGGTGGACGGCCAGTTGCGCGCCCACAGCAGCTACCAGCCGCGCTACCGGGTCGGGCGCGGCTCGGGGATCTACTTCCACAGCTGCGCCCCGGCGCCGATCCGTGCGTTTCTGGAGCAGTTCGGCCAGGCCACCGGCTACACCGGGCAAGTGGGTTTTGACTTCATCGAGGACCAGCAGGGCCGCTTCCACGTGCTGGAGTGCAACCCCAGGGCCACCAGCGGCGTGCACCTGTTCGACAATCAGCGGGTGCAACTGGTGGCAGCGCTGGGCAGCGAAACCGACGCTGCGCTGGAGGCGACCCTGGAACCCCGGATGATCGCCCTGGCCATGCTGCTTCTGGCGGCGCCGTCACGGCTCTTGAGCCGCGAGTTCTGGCACGACTACCAACAAGCCCGGGACGTGATCGTCCAGGACGGCGATCGCGGTCCACTGAGCGCCCAGTTGCTGAGCCTGAGCGAGATCATCGGCCGCGCCCTGACCCGCCGCTGCGGGCTGCTGGCCGCCTCCACCGCCGATATCGAATGGAACGGCCAGCCTCTGGGGGCACAGCGCCAATGAGACTGCTGCTGCCCGAGCAACTGGCCCTTGAGCCCCCGAGCGCCGGCGACAGCCACGCCCGGCAGTACGTGCGCACCTGCGCCGGCGGCGCGCTGATCGGCAACGTCAGCACCGCCCTGGCCCTGCTGGACACCGGCCATCAGCAGTTCCCGGTGAGCATCAACCACGGCCACGACCCTGTGGATAACTGTTACGTGGTCTCGCCACAAACCGCCTACAGCGGCTACGCCCGGGAAGAACTGCAGCGCCTGAAGCGGCCCTGGCTTGCCCTGCCACTGAAGCTGCTGACCCAGGGCGTGGACCGGCTGCTGAGCGCGGCCAAGGTCGACCGTTTGGTGCAGATCAATAACTGGCTGCTGTCGACCAACCTCTACCCGGCCGATTGGGACGGCGCGGATTTGCCGGCGATCACCGAGCTGCTGCGCCGGGAGTTTCCCGACCACGGCTTTGGCTTTCGCTCGCTCAACGACTTCAGCAACCTCGCACTGCGCAAGCGCCTGCAAGCCCTGGGCTACCTGGCCATTCCCAGCCGTCAGGTGTACCTGTTCGACGGCCGTGAGGGCGAAAATTCAGCCTTCCTGCGCCACCACAACACCCGCCTGGACGCCACCCTGCTGCGCCGCAGCCCTTATGCGGTGGTGCCCGGCAGCGAGCTGAACGAGGCCGACTTCCAGCGCATCGAGCAGCTGTACAACCTGCTGTACCTGGACAAATACAGCCGCCTGAACCCCCACTACAGCGCCCAATGGCTGCAACGCGGGCAGGCCGAAGGCTGGCTGGAGGTGCGCGCCCTGCGCAACGCCGAAGGGCGTATTGACGGCGCCTTGGGCTGGTTCGCCAACAGCGCCCTGATCAGCACGCCCATCGTCGGCTACGACACCGCCCTGCCCCAGCGCGCCGGTCTGTACCGGCAACTGACCAGGCTGTGCCTGCAAGAGGCGGTGAACCGTCGTCAGGTGCTCAACTTCAGCTCCGGCGCCGCCGCCTTCAAACGCCTGCGCGGCGGTGAGCCAGAGATCGAATACAGCCTGATCCACGTCGCCCACCTGCCCTGGCCAAGGCGCCTGGTGTGGCAACTGATGGGCCTGCTGCTGCAACGGATCGGCGTACCGCTGATGAGGAAGCTCAAACTGTGAACAGTCACTCGGGCTGGTGGCCCGTCGCCCTGAGCCGGCACCTGCACAAGCAACCCATGGCCTGCACCCTGCACGGCGTGCCGCTGGTGCTGTTTCGCGACGCCGACGGCGCCGCCGCGGTGCTGCCGGACCGTTGCCCTCACCGCTTTGCGCCCCTGAGCGCCGGCCGGGTGCGCGACGGGCAGATCCAGTGCCCCTACCATGGCTGGCGCTTCGATCCCCAGGGCCGTTGCACTCAGCTGCCCGGCCAGGAGCAGCAGCGGTGCAGCCAGCCCTTGCTGCAGCCGCTGCACAGCTGCGAAGCCCAGGGGCTGGTGTGGGCCAGCCTTGCCAGCGAGCGACCGGAAGAGCCGCCAGTGGCCGCCGCCGAGCAAGCCCAGGCCCTGGATGTGTTCTGGATCAACGACCGGGTGCAGTGCAGCTTGCAGGACGCCGCGGAGAACTTCCTCGACGGTTTCCACACCCACTTCGTGCATGCCGGCTGGATTCGCCACGACCGCCAGCGCCAGCGCATTAGCGCCTGGGTGCATCAGCTCGAAGACGGGGTCGAAGCCCAATACAGCGAAGAAGGCACCCAATCCGGACTGATTTCGCGGCTGTTCGAAGGCGAACGCGGCCTCAGCATGGGCCGCTTTCGCCTGCCGGGGCTGGCGGAAATCGAATACCGCGACCGCCAGGGCCGGCTCAACCTGCTAGTCAGCGCCTGGCTGAGCCCGGCCGCCGAGGGCCAACTGCGGCTGTTCGCCCGCATCGCCACAGCCCAGGGCCGCCTGCCGGGCTGGCTCAAACGCGGCGTGCTGCAGCCCTTGTTCAAGGTGATCCTCAAGCAGGACCGGCAGATCCTGGAAAAAGTCAGCGCCAACCAGCAGCGCTTTGCCCAGGTGCCGCTGCACTGGCAGCGGCCCACGCCTCTGGACAGCTCGCTGGATCTGCTGGGGCCGTGGATTCGCCAGTTGCTGGAGCAGGGTGAACTGAAGGACTTCCAAGAACGCCGAGAGGAATTCTGGCTGTAGCCCCGCAAGCCGGCTGGCCGGCGAACAGGGCTTCAAGACGGACACCGCTCAAACGACCCCCTTCGCTGGCCAGCCAGCGCCTGCGATTACCAGGGGGCTCGCGGGGATGATACGGGCCCCTTGGAGCCCCTGTTCGCGGGGTTTGCTGGGCAGGACAAGAACCGATTCAGCCTCCCGCCAGCACTGCCGTTCCTCGGCTCGACACGCAACATGCAGACGGCGAGCCCGCGCACCGGTATAGTGCGCCCCCTCTTCACGTGGACAGCCGTCGGTAACGAGGCTCACCCCCACGGGAAACCCGAACTAATAACAACCCGCGAAATATAGAACCGGGACGAACGCTCGCCCCACCGCCTTGCCGTGCGTGCAATCAGCGGTGTAACTGAATGTTTCCGTCCGCTCTGCTTTTGCCTACACAAAAAACAGCGAGGAATAATCCATGCTCGAAGTCATCAACGACTTCCTCTCAGGGAAAGTACTGATCGTGCTCATTGTCGGGCTCGGCAGCTACTTCACGATCCGCTCGCGTTTCGTTCAATTGCGCCATTTCCTCCATATGTTCGCGGTGTTCCGCGACAGCCTGAAAAGCAGCGGCGGCCAGCTCAGCTCGTTTCAGGCGCTGATGCTCAGCCTCGCCGGCCGGGTGGGTGCAGGCAACATCGCCGGCGTCGGCATCGCCGTGACCCTGGGTGGCCCGGGCGCGGTGTTCTGGATGTGGGTGACCGCACTGGTCGGCATGTCCAGCAGCTTCTTCGAATGCACCCTGGCCCAGGTCTACAAGCGCGCCGACGGTGACGGCCTGTACCGCGGTGGCCCGGCCTACTACATCCAGCACGGCCTGAAGCTCAAAGGCATGGCGGTGGTGTTCTCGATCCTGCTGCTGGTCACCTACGGCTTCGCCTTCATCGGCCTGCAGTCCTACACCGTGACGCACTCGCTGCAGGACGCCTTTGCCTTCGACCCACGCCACACCGGCATCGTCCTGGCGGTGCTGCTGGCCATCACCTTCATCGGCGGCATCAAGCGCATCGCCGCGGTGTCCGACCTGCTGGTCCCGATCAAGACCCTGGCCTACATCGCCGTGACCCTGTACGTGATCGGCACCCAGATCGAACACGTGCCGGCCATGCTGGAAACCATCATCAAGAGCGCCTTCGGCCTCGACCCGGCCTTCGCCGGCCTGCTCGGCAGCGCCATCGTCATGGGCGTGAAGCGTGGCGTGTTCGCCAACGAAGCGGGCCTGGGCAGTGCGCCGAACGTGGCCGCCGTGGCCGCCGTGAAGCACCCGGGCGCCCAGGGCGTGGTCCAGGCCTTCAGCGTGTTCCTCGACACCTTCGTGATCTGCACCTGCACCGCGCTGCTGATCCTGCTGTCGGGCTTCTACACCCCGGGCTTCGAAGGCGACGGCATCGTCCTGACCCAGAACTCGCTGGCCGCCGTGGTCGGTGACTGGGGCCGCGTGTTCGTCAGTGTCGCGCTGTCGTTGTTCGTCTTCACCTGCATCCTCTACAACTACTACCTGGGCGAGAACAGCCTGCAGTTCCTCACCCGCAACCGCACTGTGTTGATGCTGTTCCGCGGCCTGGTGCTGGCGCTGGTGGTCTGGGGTTCGATGCAGAACCTCTCGACCGTGTTCGCCTTCGCCGACATCACCATGACCTGCCTGGCCTTCGTCAACCTGGTGGCCCTGGCCATGCTGTTCAAGGTCGGCCTGCGGGTGATGCGCGACTACGACGAGCAGCGCCGCGCCGGTGTCGACCAGCCGGTGTTCGACTCGCGCAAATTCGCCGATCTGGACCTGGACCTGAAGGCCTGGCCCGCCGAACCTTCGGCCGCCGCCCAGGCCGAGCCGCAAGGCGTGCCCGCAGCGCAACGCTGACGGGTGAACGACGGGCGCATCCTCTGCACCCGTCGGTTACAGTGCGATAAATGTGCGAGCGGGCTTGCCCGCTCCCACAGGAACTCACCGTTTCGGAGAATCCCATGAACCCTTCGACCTACCCTGCCGCCCAGCACGTCATGGTGCTCTACACCGGTGGCACCATCGGCATGCAGGCCAGCGCCGACGGCCTGGCCCCGGCGTCCGGTTTCGACGTGCGCATGCGCGCCTACCTCGACAGCCAGCCCGAACTGGTGGTGCCGGCCTGGCGCTTTCGCGAGATGGCGCCCCTGATCGACAGCGCCAACATGACCCCCGACTACTGGCAGCGCCTGCGTGCAGCGGTGGTCGAAGCCGTGGATCAGGGTTGCGACAGTGTGCTGATCCTCCACGGCACCGACACCCTGGCCTACAGCGCCGCCGCCATGAGCTTCCAGTTGCTGGGGCTGCCAGCGCGGGTGCTGTTCACCGGCTCGATGCTGCCGGCCGGTGTGCCTGACAGCGACGCCTGGGAAAACCTCAGTGGCGCCCTGTTGGCCCTGGGCCAGGGCCTGGCACCGGGGGTGCACCTGTACTTCCACGGCGAACTGCTGGCCCCGACCCGCTGCGCGAAAATCCGCAGTTTCGGCCGTCATCCGTTCGCCGCCCTGCAACGCAATGGCGGCGGCGCAAAGGCCGAAGCGATTCCGTCGGCGCTGGACTACCGCCAGGCCAAGCAACTGGCCAAGGTCGGCGTGCTGCCGCTGTTCCCCGGCATCAGCGCCGAGCTGCTGGACGGCGTGCTCGACAGCGGCATCCAGGCCCTGGTCCTGGAATGCTTCGGCAGCGGCACCGGTCCTAGCGACAACCCGGCGTTCCTGGCCAGTCTCAAGCGCGCACAGGAGCAAGGCATCGTCGTGGTGGCGGTGACCCAGTGCCATGAAGGCGGTGTGGAGCTGGACATCTACGAAGCCGGCAGCCGCCTGCGCGGCGTGGGCGTGCTGTCTGGTGGCGGCATGACTCGCGAAGCGGCGTTCGGCAAGCTCAATGCGCTGCTCGGTGCCGGGCTGGCCAACAGCGAAGTGCGGCGCCTGGTGGAACTGGACCTGTGCGGCGAACTGGCCTGAACACTCTGTAGGAGCCGGCTTGCCGGCGAAGGCGGTCTTGAGGGCCTCTTCGCTGGCAAGCCAGCTCCTACAACCAGCTCCGGCACCTGCAGATGCGGGGCGGCATGCAAATTGCTCCTGTTCCCGGTCTTTCTCAGGCTGGAATCTGCGCATGCTGCACTCGCACCTCACCACCCTCAATGCGGTTTCACTGGTCCTCAATACCTTCAAGGAACAGGGCCAGGACAGTGAAGCCCTGCTGGCTGGCAGCGGCATCAACCCCGCCGACCTGAGCCGCGCCGACACTCGCATCACCACCAACCAGGAGATGCTGGTGTGCGCCAATGCCGTGGCCCTGCAACGGGATATCGGCCTGGAACTGGGCCGGCGCATGCACGTTTCCTCCTACGGCATGCTCGGCTATGCCCTGCTCACCAGTGCCACCTTAGGTGACGCTTTGCGCCTGGCCATGCGCTATCCGGCGCTGATGGGAACACTTTTCGAACTGAGCCTGGAAGCCGACGGCCCGCGCATCTGGTTCACCGCCGCCGGCTACCGCGAAAGCCCGGCCCTGGCGGCGTTCAATACCGAGTTCTGCCTGGTGTCGCTGAAGGTCATCTGCGACGACTTGCTGGGCCACCCGCTGCCGCTGCTGGGCGCGCGCTTCGACTATCCGGCGCCGGACTATCAACAGCGCTACCGCGAAGCCTTCGACTGTCCGCTGCAGTTCAACGCCCGCAGCAACGCCTTCGCCTTCGACCAGCAATGGCTCGAACACCCCCTGCCCCTGGCGGATGCCATCACCCACCAGGCCATGGCCGAACGCTGCCGCAAGCAGAACACCGAGTTCACCGGGCGCCAGGCCTGGCTGGGGCGCATCCGCCAGCTGCTGGCAGCGCAACTGGACGCCGCGCCGGGGCTGGAAGGGCTGGCGGAACAGATGAACTGCTCGGCCCGGACCCTGCGCCGCCATCTGCGCGACCTGGGTTGCAGCTATCAGGAGTTGCTGGACGAGCTGCGCTTCGAGCGGGCCAAGCAGATGCTCTGCGAAGACCAGCTGCCCATCTACCGGATTGCCGAAGCCCTGGGCTTCAGTGAAACCGCGAGCTTTCGCCATGCCTTCATCCGCTGGAGCGGCGTGGCGCCGAGCCAGTTCCGGCCCTGAGACAAACCCCGGCATAAAGACGCCGATTGCATTACATTGCCGAGCTTTGAAACCGGCAAGGGACTGCAAGCTTGAACCCAATCACAGGCGCCATCGCCCGGCGCATCGGTATTCGCGGGGGGTGCCTGGCGCTGGTGCTGCTAGCCGGCCTCCCCCTCGCCCAAGCCTTCGAGCTGTCCAAAATCCGCTGGTGGGAGATGCAGAGCAGCATCCTTCTGGACGATCCGGAAACCGCCACGCTGCAACTCGAACCCTTTCCCCTGCCCGGGCTGGCCCAAGCGCCGGCACGGGTGATCCTCAGCCAATACCACGGCCTGTTCTATCTCAATGGCTATGCGGATGGGCAGTACCGGCAGCGGGTCTACAAGTCGCCGCCCCTGCCGCTGTTCAACGCCCAGGAACTACAGGCCTGCGTGCCCGAGCAGCGACCCGTTGGAGCCACGGACAACTGGCCGTCGAGCAAGCAGCTGGAATCCGCCCTGAGCCTGACCAAACTGAGTTTCGACTGCCAGAGCCCAGGCTGGGAGTTGAGCAATCGCTATCTGCTGGTGGACAGCCGCGATCCCCAGCGGCCGCTGCTGGCCATCGGTCAGCGTCAGGGCGAGGCACAGATCGACTTCACCCCGCAGCAACCGATCAGCCCCGAACTGCAGCAGCAATGGCTGCAAGCCCTGCAGAAGTACCCGAAGCTGCTGGAACCCTTTGACGCCAGCAGCGGCCAGCTGCGCGTCAAGCCCTATGCGCCGCCGCCCAGCGCGGAGCAGGTCTGGACAGAATTTCGCCAGCTGCACACGCAATTGCGCGATGCCAAAGACAAGGCTCCGGGCATCGCCCGGGTGGAAGAGTTCTTCAACCGTCATGACTTTCGCGCGATCGCCCCCGAGCGCAGTACCTACCCGGGCCTGCTCAACGACATCGCCTATTGGGCCACCGAGGCCGGCCAGTTGCAGAGCGCCCGACCGTGGCTGGCGTACGTGCTGCGTCGCGACCCGGGGCGCATGCCGACCTACCTCAATCTGGCGGACCTGGACTGGCGCCTGTACCAACAGCAGCCCGCAGACACCCGGCACCGGGGCCGGGCCATGGAGAACTATCGGCTGTATTGCGGGCTACGCCTGCAACGCCAGCTTGGGGTCCCCGCCAGGGTCACCCAGCGCCTGGGCCTTGAGGCACCCAGCGAACCGGCCTGCCAAAGCGCCTGGCCGCTGGTGACGGCGGTGGACCAGGGTGACGCGGGCGAAGTCCGGCGCCTGCTGGAGAACGGCCTGAGCGGCGACGTGATCGCCGCCGATGGGCGCCCGGCGCTGTTGCACGCCCTGGATAAACCCGACCTGGACATCGCCCGGCTGTTGCTGGCCCATGGCGCCCGTCCACAGGGTCAGTACAACGGCCGCTCCCAGGTGGTCCTGGCCATGCGCCGCGACCTCAAGGACAACCCGGACCTGAGCCAGGCCAAGCGCCTGAACTTCCTCCTCCAGGCCGGCGCCGCCATCGATGAACAGGATGTCCAGGGCGGCACCGCGCTGCAGGCCATGGCCAAGGAACGCGACGACATCGAGCGCTTCAACTGGCTGCTGCAACACCCGCAAGACCTCGACAAGCGCAGCGGGCCAGACGGCGAAACCGCACTGTTCCTGGCGCTCAAGGGCGGCAACTACGCCGCTGCCAGAGAACTGATAGAGGCCGGTGCCAACCTCAACCTGAGCTACGGCCGCGGTTTCTGCGCACAGCAGCCGGTTCGCCAAAGCCTGCTGATGATCGTCGCCGAACAGGGCTCGCCCGAGGTCATCAATCCCTGGGTCAGCCAGCAACAGAGCCTGGACATGTTCACCCTGCTGCTGGAAAAAGGCGCCGACCCCAACGTCGGCCGCTACTGCAAGAACAACGGCTACACCTGGCTGCTGGAGATCATGGCCCGGCGCAAGCGCGACGACATGCTCAAGGTGCTGCAAGGCTTTGCGCCGCCACCGCCGGCGACGGCGTTTCGCCTTTGAGGCGTGGCGCCGAACCCGCTGAGCCCCTGAAACAAAGCCCGGCACAACGGCGCCGATTGCATTACATTGCCGAGCTTTCTACCGGCAAGGGACTGCAACGTTGAAGCTATTCTCAGGCGCCATCGCCCGGCGCATCGGCATTCGCGGGCTTGGCCTGGCGCTGGCGCTGCTGGCTGGCGCACCCGCCGCCCAGGCCTTCGACCTGGACCTGGGCGCGATCAAATGGTCGGGTATGGCTCGCTACTTCGTCATCGACTACCCGGAAACCGCCACCCTGCAACTCAAGCCGTTCCCCGTGCCGGGCCGGGAGCGAGTGCCGGCGCGGATCGTCCTGAGCCAGTACCGCGGGCTGTTCTACCTCAACGCCTATCAGGACCTGAAGTACCAGCAGCGGGTCTACAAATCGCCGCCCATGGCCCTGTTCAGCCCCGAAGAACTGCGGGCCTGTGCGGCCCCGGAGTATCCGGTGCCAGTCGCCGACAACTGGCCCACGAGCAATACCCTGGACACCGGCATCACCCTGACCTCGCTCGACTTCAAGTGCCAGGAGCCCAGCGATTGGCAACTCAGCCGACGCTACCTGCTGATCGACCAACGTGATCCGCAGCGCCCGCTGCTGGCGATCAGTCACCGCCGGGACCTGACCCAGATGGAGTTCACCCCGCTGCAGCCCATCAGCGAGGAAACCGGGCGGCAGTGGTTGCAGGCCCTGGAGACATTCCCGCCGTGGTTCCGCCCTTTCACCCAAGGCAGCGGGCCGATCACCGTCAACGCCTTTGTGCCAGCGCCAGCCTCGAACCCGGACAGCATCTGGAAAGCGTTCCGCGCGCTGCACGAACAACTGCGCAGCGCCAAGGACAAGCAACCGGGCATCAACCGGGTGGAGGACTTCTTCGTCACCCATGACTTTCGCAGCATCGCCACCGAGCGCCGTGAATACGCCGGCCTGCTCAACGACATCGCCTACTGGACCAGCGAAGCCGGACAGCTGAGAACCGCCCGCCCCTGGCTCAAGGAAGTGCTGCACCGCGACCCCGGGCGCATGCCGACCTACCTCAACCTGGCGGACCTGGACTGGGCGATCTACCAACAACGCACGCAGGACACCATCCACCAGGGCCGGGCCATCGAGGGTTACCGGGTGTATTGCGGCCTGCGCCTGAAACGCCAGATGAGCATCCCGCCCCGGGTCCTGCAGCGCCTGGGCCTGAACGCCGCCAACCCCCGGGACTGCCAGGCCTTCTGGCCGCTGGTGGACGCGGTGGATGCCGGCGACCTGGCCGAAGTGCAGCGCCTGCTGGCCAGTGGCATCAGCGGCGAGGTCATGGCCGACGATGGTCGCAGCGCCTTGCTGCATGCCCTGGACGCCCCGCGCCTGGACATCGCCCGGCTGCTGCTGGAGCACGGCGCCCACACCAGCGGCCTGTACAACTGGACCACCCTGGCGACCCTGGCCATGCGCCGCGACCTGGGCGACAGCCCCGACCTGAGCCAGGGCGGGCGCCTGAAGTTCCTCATCGAGGCCGGTGTCGCCGTCGACGAGCCGGACAGCCAGGGCCAGACGCCACTGATGCAGATGGCCGAGAACAAGCGCAGCCTGCAAGGCTTCACTTGGCTGCTGCAACACCCGCAAAACCTCGACCGGCGCAGAACCGACGATGGTGAAACCGCGCTGTATCGGGCGTTCTCGGGCAACAACTACGAGGCCGTGCGACAACTGATAGCCGCTGGTGCCAACCTCAACCTGAGCTACGGCCGCGGCACCTGCTACAACCAGCCCGTCGGCGAGAGCCTGCTGACCCTGGTGGCCGACAAGACCTCCGCCGACGACAAGGCGCCCTACGTCAGCCAACGGGACACCCTGGACCTGTTCACCCTGCTGCTGGAAAAAGGCGCCGATCCCAATGTCGGCCAGCGCTGCGAGAAAAAGGGCTACGCGCTGTTGCTGGAAGCCATCGCCCGGAAAAAACGCGAGGACATGCTCAAGGTGCTGCAGCGTTTCGTTCCCACCCCGCCCGCCAGTTGAACCGGACGGCGCCCCGCAACGGGGCGCCCTGCCTCTTTAAGGGGCGAATTTCGGTCAAACACTTTGGCCAGATCAATCCCCTTTTGGCCGCTCCTGCCGTTCTCCGAAACCCCGCGCCCCGCAAGACTGTGATCCACCGAATCAGCCTGCGGAGAACAAGAAAATGCTGACGATCTACTCGGACGATCACCACCTGCACCACGGCCGTTGTGAACTTATCGACGGGCAATTGATGCCCTGCTTTGAAATGCCTTCCCGGGCCGACCATGTGCTGGACCGGGTGAAGTACCGCAACCTTGGCCCGGTAGAGGCGCCCAAGGACTTCGGCCTGGGGCCCATCGAACGCGTCCACAGCCGGGCCTACCTGGACTTCTTCAAAGGCGCCTGGGAGCGCTGGGCGGCACAGGGCATCGACGGCGACCTGCTGCCCTACACCTGGCCGGCGCGCACCCTGCGCAGCGTGATTCCCACCAGCCTCCATGGCCAGCTCGGCTACTACAGCTTCGACGGCGGCGCGCCGATCACCGCCGGCACCTGGCAGGCGGCCTACAGCGCAGCGCAAGTGGCCCTCACCGCCCAGGCGGTGATCCAGCGCGGTGCCCGCAGCGCCTTTGCCCTGTGCCGGCCACCAGGACACCACGCCGCCAGCGACCTGATGGGCGGCTACTGCTACCTGAACAACGCGGCCATCGCCGCCCAGGCCTTCCTCGACCAGGGCCACAAGAAAGTCGCGATCCTCGATGTCGACTACCACCACGGCAACGGCACCCAGTCGATCTTCTACGCGCGCAGCGACGTGCTCTTCACCTCGATCCACGGCCACCCGGAAGCCGAGTTCCCGTTCTTCCTGGGCTATGCCGACGAAAGCGGCGAAGGCGCCGGGGAAGGTTTCAACTTCAACTACCCGCTGGCCGCCGGTAGCGGCTGGGATGAGTGGAGCGCAGCCCTGGAGCAGGCCTGCAACCAGATCCACAGCTATGACGCCGACATCATCGTGGTGTCCCTGGGCGTGGACACCTTCAAGGACGACCCGATCTCGCAATTCAAACTCGACAGCCCGGATTACCTGGCCATGGGCAAGCGCATCGCCGCCCTCGGCAAGCCGACGCTGTTCGTCATGGAAGGCGGTTACGCGGTAGAGGAAATCGGCATCAACGCCGTGAACGTTCTCGAAGGTTTTCAAAGCGCCCAGTGAGGGACTCGCATCATGCAAAGACTCAAACGCTTAATGGTTCCCGCCCTGTGCGCCAGCCTGCTGGGCACCGCCGCCCACGCCGAGGAGCGCACGCTGCGGGTGTACAACTGGTTCGACTACATCACCCCCAAGGCCCTGGAAGATTTCAAGGCGCAGAACAGCCAGGTGAAGCTGGTCTACGACATCTTCGACACCAACGAAGCCCTGGAAGCCAAGCTGCTGACCGGCAACTCCGGCTATGACGTGGTGGTGCCGTCCAACGTGTTCCTGGCCAAGCAGATCGAGGCCGGGGTGTTCCAGCCCCTGGACCGCAGCAAGCTGCCCAACTGGAACCACCTGGACCCCAAGCTGATGAAGCTGATCGAGGCCAACGACCCGGGCAACCAGTTCGCCGTGCCCTACATGTACGGCACCATCCTGATCGGCTTCAACCCGGACAAGGTCAAGGCCGCCCTGGGCGACAAGGCGCCGGTGGACAGCTGGGACCTGATCTTCAAGGAAGAGAACATCAGCAAGCTCAAGCAGTGCGGCGTGGCCCTGCTGGATTCGCCTTCGGAAATCCTGCCCCTGGCCCTGCAGCACCTGGGCCTGGACCCCAACAGCAAGAAGCCGGCGGACTACGAGAAGGCTGAAGCGCTGCTGATGAAGATCCGGCCGTACATCACCTACTTCCACTCGTCCAAGTACATGGCCGACATCGCCAATGGCGATATCTGCGTGGCGGTGGGCTATTCGGGGAGCTTCTCCCAGGCCGCCAACCGCGCCAAGGAAGCCAAGAACGGCGTGACCGTGGACATGCGTCTGCCCAAGGAAGGCGCGCCGATCTGGTTCGACATGCTGGCGGTCCCTAAAGGCGCCAAGAACCCGGAAGATGCCTACACCTTCATCAACTACCTGCTGCAACCTCAGGTGATCGCCCCGGTCAGCGACTTTGTCGGTTACCCGAACCCGAACAAGGACGCCACCGGACTGGTGGACCCTTCGATCCGCAACAACCCCAACCTGTATCCGACGGAAGCGGCGATGAGCACCCTGTACACGCTGCAACCGCTGCCCCGTGATGCAGAGCGGGCGCGGACCCGGGCCTGGACCAAGATCAAGTCCGGGACCTGATCCGGCGCAAGCACACGGGCGGTGTTCGGGTGGGCGGCGGGACGCGGTGGGTGACGAACCGCGTCGCCGCTGTTCGCCGGCAAGCCGGCTCCTACACAGTGGCGGTTAGCAGCCCGTGAGGCCTTGGGGCGTGCGCTCTTCGGCGAAGAACCAGGGGCGCAGGCGTACGCCGACGCCGTTGCCGATAAAGGCCGCCACCAGCCACAGCCAGCCATGCAGGCTGCCGGAGGCGATGCCGCTGAAGTAGGCGCCGATGTTGCAGCCATAGGCCAGGCGCGAACCGTAGCCCAGCAGCAGCCCGCCAATCACCGCCGCCACCAGGGAACGGGTGGGGATTCTCAGGTTGGGGGCAAAACGTCCCGCCAGTCCCGCGGCCAGCAAGGCCCCCAGGACGATGCCGATGTCCATGACGCTGGTGATGTCCTGCCACACCGGGGCGGCCAGGGCCTTGGCGTTTGCCGCGCCCTGCCAGAACACCCAACTGCCCACGTCTACGCCCAAGCCACTGGCGACTTTCGCGCCCCACAGGGCAAAGGCCGAGGTGATGCCCCATGGGCGCCCGGCCAGGGCCAGGGTGGCGAAGTTGAGCAAGGCCAGGGCCACCGCGCCCCAGACCAGCGGCCAGGGACCGCGCAACAGTCGGCGCCAGCCCTGGTGCTGGCTGGCGACCGGGGCTTCAAGGCTGCCGTAGCGGCGTTTTTCCAGGGTCTGGGTGAGCAAGGCGATCAGCGCGAACAGGCACAGGCTCAAGCCCAGGGCCGGGCCGACGCCGAAGCTCTGGACGATGGAGATCGGTGGCAGCGACGGCAAGGCAAACCACCAGTCCACATGATGGGTGGCAATCAGCGAGCCGCAGATGAAGAACGCCAGGGTCACTAGCATCCGCGCATTGCCGCCGCCGACGGTGAACAGGGTGCCCGAGGCGCAACCGCCCCCCAGTTGCATGCCGATGCCGAAAATGAAGGCACCGAAGATCACCGACACCCCGGCCGGCGCCACCAGCCCCACCACCGGCTGGCCGAACAGGCTGCCCGCCCCCAGCGCCGGGAAGAACAGCAACACCGCCAGGGCCAGCATGACCATCTGCGCGCGCAGGCCAGCACCGCGCCGATCACGGATAAACACCCGCCAGGCCGAGGTGAAACCGAAGGCGGCGTGGTACAGGGTGAGCCCCAGGGCGGCACCCAGCAGCAACAGCAGCACCTGTCGCGCACCCACCTGGGTCTGCAGGAACAGGGCGCCGGCCACCAGTAGCAGCAAGGCGAACAGGGGGGCGCCGAACATGCGTTGCGGGGCCACGGGGAGGGTCTGGCTCATGAGGCTTCTCGGGCAGGGAAATGGCCGCGAGTATAACCCGTCAGACCCGCCAGGCCTGGCGCAGGCGGCCCAGGGCGGCCTGGATATCGGCCTCAGGCACCGCGGCGAAGCCCAGCACCAGCCCAGCCCGTTGGTCCTCGGGCAACAGGGTTTCCGGTAACCAATAAGTGCTCAAGCCGTTAACCTCGACATCGACGCTGGCCGCCTGCTCCAGCAGTTGCTGCTCCCGGGCCAGGCTGTCCACGCGCACTGTCAGGTGCAACCCGGCGGCCACCGTGGGCAGCGGTCCGACGCCTGGGATCGCCTCGGGCCAGCCGGCGAGCAAGGTATTGCGCCGGCTCAGGGCGGCCCGGCGCATGCGCCGGATATGCCGCTGGAAATGCCCGGCGGCCATGAACTCGGCCATCACCGCCTGGGTGCTGACCTCGGAGTGGCGCACGTCCACCGCCCGGCGCTGGGCGAAGGCCTGCACCAGATTCGGCGGCAGCACCAGGTAACCCAGGCGCAAGGCCGGGAACGCCACCTTGCCGAAGGTGCCGACGTAGATCACCCGCCCCTGCCGGTCCAGCGCCGCCAGGGGGGCCAGGGGCGCGCCGCTGTAGCGGTATTCGCCGTCGTAGTCGTCCTCGACGATCCAGCCGCCGCTGCGCTCGGCCCAGGCCAGCAGCTCCAGGCGCCGGGCCAGGCTCATGATCACCCCGGTGGGGTACTGGTGGGACGGGGTGACATAGGCCAGGCGGCAGTTGGGCAACTGCTCCAGCTGACGGCAGTCGATGCCCTCCTGATCCACCGCCACGCCCTGCAACTGTGCCCCGGCTACGGCGAAGGCGTGACCGGCCGCCCGATAGCCGGGGTTTTCCACAGCCACGCTGTCGCCGGGCTCCACCAGCAGCTGTGCACAAAGGCTGATGCCCTGTTGCGCGCCACTGGTGATCACAATTTGTTCAGCGCTGCATTGCAGCCCACGGGCACTGCGCAGGTAAGCGGCGATCAGGCTGCGCAGTCGCGAATCGCCAGCGGAATCGCCGTAGCACAGCTGACGCAGGTCCGGCCTGCGCCAGAAAGCCGCATTCAGCTTGGCCCAGACCTCGAACGGGAACAGATCGAAAGCCGGCACGCCGACCCGAAAAGCCCGCGGCGGACCACTGGGCGGCGTACTCAGATGATGCTTTTGCAGGCGCTGCACACCACTGCTGTGGATAACTTTACTGGATGCATCACCAGTTATTTCGGTCGATTTTGTGGATAAACCTGTGGGTAAGCCTGTTGACAACCCTGTGGATACTTTTGTGGATAGTTTTTTGATGGGTAAGCGGGTTTCTGGCAATTGGGCCACGTAGGTGCCATCGCCGACCCGGCCTTCGATAAAACCCTCGGCATACAGCTGGTCATAGGCGCGCACCACGCTGTTGCGGGAAATCCCCAATGCCACCGCCAGATCACGGCTGGCCGGCAGGCGCGTGCCGCTGGCCAGGCGCCCGTCCAGCACCCGCAGGCGCAGGGCCTGGTACAGCTGGCGGCTGAGGCCCTGGCGGCGATCCAGCTCGATCCCGGCAGGGTTGAAAGACAGCGGAGGCAAAGCACTGTTCATCGAGGCGCCCCAGGGATTGGACCCACAAAATAGACCAAAGATGGCTCTTACAACGAACCATTAGCCTGCCTAGGATGCAGCCACTCGCCAAGGATTTTTTCCATGTACCTACCGCGCGCTTTCGTCGATGAAGACCTCCCCCGCCTGCAGGGCGTGATCCAACACAGCCGCCTGGCGACCCTGGTGACCTGGGGCGCCCTGGGCCTGCAGGCTAGCCACGTGCCACTGCTGCTGGCCCCCGAACAGGGGGCCAATGGCACCCTCTACGGACACTTGGCCAAGGCCAACCCACAGTGCGCCGAGCTCGCCAGTGGCGCCGAAGCGTTGCTGATCTTCATGGGCGAGGATGCCTATATCAGCCCTTCGTTCTATCCGAGCAAGGCCGAACACGGCAAAGTGGTGCCCACCTGGAACTACGTGGCGGTGCACGCCTATGGCCAGCCGGAGGTCTTCACCGACCCGCAGCGGCTGCTGCAGGTGGTCGAGGGCCTGACCGAGCGTCACGAGGCCGGTCGCCCGCAACCGTGGAAGGTGGCCGATGCCCCGGCCGACTACATCGACGGCATGCTCAAAGCGATTGTCGGTTTCGCCCTGCCGATCCAGCGCCTGGAGGGCAAGCGCAAGCTCAGCCAGAACCGCAATGCCGAAGATATTGCCGGGGTCCGCGACGGTCTGGCGGCCAGCGCCGACCCGCGTGACCAACACCTGTCGCAACTGATGGGCTGAGTGCCCGCCCAGAACAATAAAGGAGCTTTCATGAGCCAGATCCAGATCCGCCCGGTTACCACCGCCGACCACGCCGCCTGGCTGCCGTTGTGGCAGGCCTACCTGCGCTTCTACGAAACCGAACTGGCGGACGCCGTGACCCAGAGCACCTGGCAGCGCTTCCTCGATGCCCGCGAGCCGACCCACGCGGCCCTGGCCTGGGACGGCGAGCGCGCCGTGGGCCTGGTGCATTTCATCTACCACCGCTCCAACTGGAGCATCGAGAATTCCTGCTACCTGCAGGACCTGCTGGTGACCCCGGACCAGCGCGGCACCGGCGTCGGCCGCCAGCTGATCGAGTTCGTCTACGCCCAGGCGAAACAGGACGGCTGCGCCAAGGTGCATTGGCTGACCCACGAAACCAATGCCACGGCCATCCAGCTCTACGAGCGCATCGCCGAGCGCCCGGGCTTTATCCAGTTCCGCAAACCCCTCTGAACCCGCAAGGAGCCACTGCATGTCGATTTCTCTCGCCGATTGGAAAGGCGTCCCCGCCCCTTCGGCCACCCTGCTTGAAGGGCGTTTCATCCGTTTGGAAAGGCTCGACCCGGTGCGCCATGGCGATGAGCTGTTCCAGGTGCTGCAAGGCCCCGGCGCCGACCCCGTGCTGTGGAACTACCTGCCTTATGGCCCCTTCCCCGAGCGTGCGGCGTTCGATGCCTGGCTCGGTAACCACGCCCTTGCCAGTGACCCGTATTTCTTCACCGTGATCGACCGCGCCAGTGGCCAGGCCCAGGGCCTGATCAGCCTGATGTCCATCGTCCCGGCCCAGGGCCGCATCGAGATCGGCCACGTCACTTTCGGCGCACCGATGCAGCGCTCGCCCAAGAGCACCGAGGCGGTGTACCTGCTGGCCAAGGAAGCTTTCGCCCTGGGCTACCGGCGCCTGGAATGGAAGTGCAACAACGCCAATGCCCGCTCGCGCTACGCCGCCGAGCGTTTGGGTTTCAGCTTCGAGGGGGTGTTCCGCCAGCACATGGTGGCCAAGGGACAGAACCGCGATACCGCGTGGTTCTCGATCCTGGACGGGGAATGGCCAGTGATTGCCAAGGGTTTCGAGCAATGGCTCAGCGATGAGAACCAGAGCGGCGCGGGGCAGCTCAAGTCGCTGGCGGAGTGTCGCGGGTAACCGTGGTTTTCGCCGGCAAGCCGGCGCCTACAAGGGGGCGGTGAGCCCGGCCTGGCAGAAGACCTGTAGCCGCTGCCGCAGGCTGCGACCGGGCTGGGCGGCACTCCGACGCAGCGGGCGCCGCCGTTGAAGGCCGCGGAAGGTCCTGCGGACCTTGGCGCAGCCTGCGGCAGCGGCTACAGGGGTCAGCCCAGCTTCTGCGCCAGCACCGCAATATGCTCCGGCCCAATGCCGCAGCACCCGCCGACATGGCTGGCACCGCGCTGGTGCCAGTCCGCCACCCATTGCAGATAACCCGGCGGGTCCAGGTCTTCCCGCAGGGGGCACAGGCCGTCGTTGGCGGTGGCATCCTCGGGCTGCGGCGGGAAGGCATTGGCGTACACGCCGATATGGATCTGCACCCCCAGGCGCTCGAAGGTCTCGCGAGCGGCATCCACCGCCGCACCAATCACTTCCGGCTGGCTGCAGTTGAACAGCAGGGTCTGCACGCCCAACTGCGCCGCCACCGCCGCCGCTTCAGCCACCGGCTCGCCGGAACGCAGGCGCGGCACTTCATCGACCTCTTCGTCCTTGAGGGTGAAGGACAGCCAGAACGGCTTGCCGTCCTTGGGCAGTCCGGCGTGGATGGCCCGCGCCTCGGCGATCGAGCTTTGGGTTTCTGCGAGCCACAGGTCCACGAAAGGCGCCAGCCCTTTAACCAGTGGGCTCAGCACCTCCTCAACCCGGGACGCATCGAACAGGTCCGGGCGATAGGAACCGAACAGCGGCGGCAACGAACCCGCCACCCGCACCGGCTTGCCGGAGG
The DNA here is from genome assembly GCF_026016285.1 of Pseudomonas sp. B21-059. Taxonomy (NCBI): domain Bacteria; kingdom Pseudomonadati; phylum Pseudomonadota; class Gammaproteobacteria; order Pseudomonadales; family Pseudomonadaceae; genus Pseudomonas; species Pseudomonas sp. B21-059. The sequence goes on from NZ_CP087201.1 coordinate 6,707,925, forward strand.
CCTCTACTGCGCGGCGCGCCAGCTCACCGGCCAGGGCCGCCAGGGCCTGGCCTTCGGCGGCAAAACGCTCTTCACCGATGTGGAAAGGCACCACGGCGTAGCTGTTGCTGGTGATCACGTTGGAACCGCTGGCGATATAGGCCGCATGCACCGCCTCCACCGCCTGGGGGTCCTCGCTCAACGCCAGGGCCGACCACTCGGGCTGCCGGAACGGCGCACCACGGCGCTGCAACTCACGACCCATACCGCCATCCAGAATTACCGTGCTACCTGCGCCCATATGCTTTTTACTCATATGCTTATGAAAATAACTCACTACCGGAGTCGTTCTTATAACTATTAAATACGCACCATTCGGTTAATAACAACTCTTTTTCAGTCAGGATTCCGATGAATTTCAAACCGCTGCTGGCCCTCGGCCTGACCCTGCTTACCGCCTCTTCCCAAGCCTTCGCCGGCGCCACCCTGGAGCGTATCGAGCAGAAAAAGGAGCTGGTCGGAGTGCTGATGGAAAGCTACCCGCCCTTCTCGTTCCTCAATGACCAGAACCAGCTGGACGGCTTCGACGTCGACGTGGCCAAGGCCGTGGCCGACAAGCTCGGCGTCAAGCTGCGCCTGGAAACCCCGTCTTGGGATGTGATCGCCGCGGGACGTTGGAGCGGACGCTACGACATCTGCATCTGCTCCATGACCCCGAGCAAGGCCCGCGCCGAAGTCTTCGACTTCCCGGTGCAGTACTACGCCTCGCCGGCGGTGATAGTGGTCAACGCCAAGGATGATCGTATCCACAGCGCCAAGGACCTGAGCGACAAGAAGGTCGGCCTGACTGCCGCCTCCAGCTACGAGAGCTACCTGAACAAGAACCTGGTGATCGAAGGCGCCGAGGACACCCACCTGCAATACCCCTTCGAGAACGTACAGATCGCCCCCTACGACACCGACAACGTGGCCTTCCAGGACCTCGGCCTGGGCCCGGGCGTGCGCCTGGATGCGATCCTCACCAACCTGGTCACCGCGCAGCCGCGGCTGACCCAGGATGCGCGCTTCAAGCTGGCCGGCGAGGCCTTGTACGCCGAGCCCAACTCGGTGGCCATCGAGAAAGGCGATGCCCAGTGGAACGCCAAGGTGCGTGAAGTCTTCGCCCAGTTGAAGCAGGACGGCACCCTGAGCAAGCTGTCGCAGAAATGGATCGGCGCCGATATCAGCCAATGACTGCCTACACGCCACCGCCTCAGCCACCGCAACCGGTGGCTGAACCGCTGCTCAAGCGTCTGCTGGGCTTTCGCACTCGTCTGTACCTGACCTGGGCGGCGCTGCTGGTGCTGTTCGCCAGCTTCTTCCTGAGCTTCGATCTGAAGTTCTCGATCATCCTCGACAAGCTGCCGAACCTGCTGGGCCTGCACCTGTCCCCCAGCGGCTTTCTCCAGGGCGCGGCGCTGACCCTGTTCCTCTGCGCCTGCTCCATCGTCGCTTCGTCGCTGCTGGGCTTTGTCACCGCCCTGGCGCGCCTGTCGTCCAGCGCCGTGGCCTTCGGCATCGCCAGCTTCTATGCCTCGTTCTTTCGCGGCACGCCGTTGCTGATCCAGATCCTGCTGATCTACCTCGGCCTGCCGCAACTGGGAGTGGTGCCGGGCGCCATTACCGCCGGGATCATCGCCCTGTCGCTGAACTACGGCGCCTACCTCAGCGAGATTTTCCGTGCCGGCATCCTGGGCGTGCCCCACGGCCAACGCCAGGCCGCCTTGGCCCTGGGCATGAGCGACAGCGTGATCTTCTGGCAGGTGACTCTGCCCCAGGCCATGCGCACCATCATCCCGCCGGCCACCAACCAGTTCATATCGATGCTCAAGGACTCGTCGCTGATCTCGGTGATGGGGGTCTGGGAAGTGATGTTCCTGGCCCAGTCCTACGGCCGCTCCAGCTACCGCTACATTGAAATGCTCAGCACCGCGGCGCTGATCTACTGGCTGCTGTCCATCGGCCTGGAACTGATCCAGGCACGGATGGAAAAGCATTACGGCAAGGGCTACGCCAAACGCGGCTAAGGCTCAGGCAAGCGTCGAAGGCCCGGGAATACCCGGGCTTCTTGCCGAGCGCTCAAGTTCATCGAGCAGCGAACGGGCGCGGCTGGTCTTCTGCACCTTCACCACCCCCATCTGCAAGCCGAACGGCTTGAACACCGCATTCAATGACTTGAGGGTCGGGTTGCCGTCACCGTGTTCGATATGGATCAGGGTGCGCAGGGAAATCCGGCACATACGGGCAAACTGGCTCTGATGCAGCCCCGTGACTTCAGTGCGCAGGCGCTTGACCGCGTCGCCAAGCGACAAGCGACCGCCCGCCAGCTCCTGCTGGATGTGGTCGATCAAGGCCCCGCGTTCTTCCAGCGTCATGCTCATCGCAATCCCCACTCCTGCAGGCGTCGGTCCAGGTGGCGCAGGTGAATGCGCGGATGATTGAAGGTGGCTTCGGGCAGGCCGCCGGCACTCAACAGGTCCGGCAGGGCCCGCAGGTGTTCGGCATCTGCCCGCAGGCGCGTCAGGGCGGCCTCGGGATCGAGCAGCGGCTTGAGGCTGGCACACACCAGGCGCCAGTCGACGTCGCCGGCTACTTCCATGCGTCCGGGCCATTTGGTGGTGCGGACAATCCCCTGGTCATCCATGACCTTGGGCGCCAGGTCATGGATCGGGGCCAGGCGCACCTCTGTATCCGTGCGAACCACCGCAAGCGTGCGGCCATGATTGTCGGTGTTGCCGAGGATCCTGTTGAGCAGGTCGCGCCGCAGGTAGTCCGCCACCAGTTCAGGGATCGACGCCTCCTGGCCGGTGGCGCGCCACAGTTCAGCGAGAATCCCCAGGACCTCGGTATGGCGCATGCCCTGGCCATGGCCCACCAGCCCGGCCAGGGAATAGATCGACTCCACCGCCAGACGCTCGACTCCGGCGGGCGTTAGCCGACGGTCAAAACGCTGCATCCACAGGCTTGGCCGCCGACCCTCTTCCAGCGCCAGCCCAGGCGCCGGGAACGTCTCGATACCCAGCTGCTGCAGCGCCCGGTAGTAATGGAACTCGCTTCTGAGGATGTCGCAGGCATTCGGCGAAGCCGGGTGACGGGGGAACTTCACCCACCAGTGACGCGCTGCACAAGCGTCATCGAGCAGCGCATCGGGGTACAACAAGCCCTCGCGGTTTTCTGTCAGCAACAGCTTGGGCGCTTCGTCGCCGATGCTCGCCGTGCCACCAAAGGCCGCCGCCTGCTCATGGGCGTATTCAAGAAAACGGTTATCCAGGGTCACCACCTGTTCCCGGGTGAAGCCCAGGGCCGGACGCCTGTGCAACCCCGCCAGGGACTCCTTGATCCGCAGATGGCCAATGGGCGCCGCAGTGCTTCGGGCCAGGAGGAACAACTCGCTGCCCATGCCATCGGGCCGCTCATGGCCGATCTGCCGGAGCAAAAAGCTGCGCGCCGCCGGCGTTGCGATCAGGTCATAAAGAAAGGCCGGAGCCCGGTCCTCTCGCCAGGGCTCCCACCCCAAAGGTATCTGTGCACTGACCGAGCGGCCCAGCGAGCTGGCAACAGCGTCCAGGTTGTCCACCAGATACTGCGGGACATAACCAAAGCTGCAAGGGCTGGCAAAGCCCTCTTCAGGGTTGTCGAAACTCAGGGTCATGGCATCGGCCCACGCCCCTGCGCCGTAGAGCTGCAACGTCAGCCGGAGCATTGGGGTACCTGTCATTTGCTGCACTTCAAGAGACGCTCCGCTTCAATCATCCGTGCATTATATTGCAGTTTTTCCAAGCCAATATGCCTAAAAGTGCATCAAAATGCATTTCGATAAAATATTCCTCCCATAAAATGCATTAAAAGACACTTCAGAAAAGCAAAAAAAAGGGGAGCCGTAGCTCCCCCGAGGTAAACCGTTGCAGATGAGGGCCTGAATTCAGCCCTCGATTTCGATGAGGATTTCGCCCGGGTTGACCCGGTCGCCCTTGGCCACGTGGATCGCCACGACCTTGCCGGCGACGGCCGCCTGGACTTCGGTTTCCATCTTCATGGCTTCGGTGATCAGCACCGCCTGACCTTCCTTGACCACGTCGCCTTCCTTGACCAGCACATCGACGATGTTGCCCGGCATGGTGGTGCTGACATGGCCCGGGGCGCTGGCCTGTTTGCGCTTGCTGGTGCCGCCGCCGACGAACTCGTTGAGTGGCTCGAACACCACTTCTTCCGGCATGCCGTCGATGGACAGGTAGAAGTGGCGCTTGCCTTCGGCCTTGACCCCGACGCCAGTGATGTCGACGCGGTAGGTTTCGCCGTGGACGTCGATGACGAACTCGGTAGGCACGCCTTCACCGCCCGGCTTGCTGACGCCACCGGCTTCGGGGATCGGCAGCAACGCTTCCGGAACCAGGGTGCCGGCCTCACGCTCTTCGAGGAATTTGCGCCCGATGTCCGGGAACATGGCGTAGGTCAGCACGTCTTCTTCGGAATGGGCCAGGGCACCGATTTCGCCGCGCAGCTTGGTCATTTCCGGTTTCAGCAGGTCGGCCGGACGCACATCGATCACATCCTCGCTGCCGATGGCCTGGCGCCGCAGGTTTTCGTCCACCTGACCCGGGGCCTTGCCGTAGCCGCCTTGCAGGTAGAGCTTCACTTCGTTGGTGATGGTCTTGTAGCGCTCGCCGGCCAGGACGTTGAAGAACGCCTGGGTGCCGACGATCTGCGAGGTCGGGGTCACCAGCGGCGGGTAGCCCAGGTCGTGACGCACCCGCGGGATCTCGGCCAGCACTTCGCCCATGCGGTTCAACGCGCCCTGCTCTTTCAACTGGTTGGCCAGGTTGGAAATCATCCCGCCCGGCACCTGGTTGACTTGCACCCGGGTGTCGACCGCGGTGAATTCGCTTTCGAACTGGTGGTACTTCTTGCGCACGGCGTAGAAGTACAGGCCGATCTCTTGCAGCAGTTCCAGGTCCAGGCCGGTGTCGAACTCGCTGCCTTTAAGGGCCGCAACCATCGACTCGGTGCCCGGGTGACTGGTGCCCCAGGCGAAGCTGGAGATGGCGGTGTCGATATGGTCGGCGCCGTTCTCGATGGCCTTGAGCTGGCACATGGCAGCCAGGCCGGCGGTGTCGTGGGAGTGGATGAACACCGGCAGCGACAGCTCGGCCTTCAGCGCCTTGACCAGCTCGCCGGTGGCATAAGGGGTCAGCAGGCCGGCCATGTCCTTGATGGCGATGGAGTCGCAGCCCATGGCTTCCATCTGCTTGGCCTGGGCCACGAAGGCCTCGATGGTGTGCACCGGGCTGGTGGTGTAGGCAATGGTGCCCTGGGCGTGCTTGCCGGCGGCTTTCACCGCTTCGATCGCCACCCGCAGGTTACGTACGTCGTTCATCGCGTCGAAGATGCGGAACACGTCGATGCCATTGACCGCGGCCTTGGCCACGAAGGCTTTGACCACGTCATCGCTGTAGTGGCGATAGCCCAGCAGGTTCTGCCCGCGCAGGAGCATTTGCAGGCGAGTGTTGGGCAGCGCCGCGCGCAATTGGCGCAGGCGCTCCCAGGGGTCTTCCTTGAGGAAGCGCACGCAGGCGTCGAAGGTCGCGCCGCCCCAGACTTCCAGGGACCAGTAGCCGACTTTGTCGAGCTTGTCGCAGATCGGCAGCATGTCTTCGGTGCGCATGCGGGTCGCCAGCAGCGATTGGTGGGCGTCGCGCAGGATGGTGTCGGTTACATGAATCTTCTTGGACATTGTTTTATTCCTCACAGGCCTGCGTGGGCGGCGATGGCGGCGGCGATGGCCAGGGCCAGCTCTTCGGGTTTGCGCTTGATCGAGTAGTTGGTCAGTTCCGGATGGCTTTCAACGAAGCTGGTATTGAACTGACCGCTACGGAATTCCGGGTTACGCAGGATTTCCTGGTAGTAGGCGGCGGTGGTCTTGACCCCTTGCAGACGCATGTCGTCGAGGGCGCGCAGGCCACGGTCCATCGCTTCTTCCCAGGTCAGGGCCCAGACCACCAGTTTCAGGCACATGGAGTCGTAGAACGGCGGAATGGTGTAGCCGGTGTAGATCGCCGTGTCGGTGCGCACGCCGGGGCCGCCGGGGGCGTAGTAACGGGTGATCTTGCCGAAGCTGGGGAGGAAGTTGTTCTTCGGGTCCTCGGCGTTGATCCGGAACTGCAGGGCGAAACCACGGTGGTGGATGTCTTCCTGCTTCACCGACAGTGGCAGGCCCGAGGCGATGCGGATCTGCTCGCGGACGATGTCGATGCCGGTGATTTCCTCGGTGATGGTGTGTTCCACCTGCACCCGGGTGTTCATCTCCATGAAGTACACCTCGCCCTCGGCGAGCAGGAACTCCACGGTGCCGGCGTTCTCGTAGCCCACGGCCTTGGCCGCGCGCACCGACAGATCGCCGATGTAGGCGCGCTGTTCCGGGGTCAGTTGCGGGCTCGGAGCGATCTCGATGAGCTTCTGGTTGCGGCGCTGGATCGAGCAGTCGCGCTCGAACAGGTGCACCACGTTGCCAAAGCTGTCGCCGAGGATCTGCGCTTCGATGTGCTTGGGATTGACGATGCACTTTTCCAGGAACACTTCCGCCGAACCGAAAGCCTTGGTGGCTTCGGAAATCACTCGGGGGAACGCCTGCTCCAGCTCTTCACGGCTGTTGCAGCGACGAATGCCGCGGCCGCCACCACCGGAGGTGGCCTTGAGCATCACCGGGTAGCCGATGCGGTCGCCTTCAGTCAGGGCTTCGTGGATATCCGCGACGTTGCCTTCGGTGCCTGGGGTCACCGGCACGCCGGCCTTGATCATGCTGCGGCGGGCTTCGGTCTTGTCGCCCATGCGGCGGATGACTTCCGCCGACGGGCCAATGAATTTGATTCCACGTTCGGCGCAGATGTCCGCCAGTTCGGCGTTTTCCGAAAGGAAACCATAGCCGGGATGCAAGGCATCACAGCCGGTTTCCACCGCCAGGTTCACCAGTTTGCGGGGGTTCAGGTAGCCGGCCAGCGGCTCGGCGCCAATGCTGTGGGCCTCATCCGCACGCTTTACATGCAGGGCATGGCGATCAGCGTCGGAGAAGATCGCTACCGAACGGATGCCCATCTCGGCGCAGGCACGCACGATTCGTACGGCGATCTCACCACGGTTGGCGATCAGGATCTTTTTTATCACTTGGAGGTTCCCTTGAGCCGTTGGAACAAACGACCCGCTAGACCGAGTCGGCGCGTGACCAAATGTTTCAAGTCAGTCGCCGCGTCACACTAGCTCTGCAGAGGGATTAACAAAAATCAATAATTATTGGGTTGGGCATAAGTAAAGACTTATAGTTGTGCTACCAACCCTTGGCGCGAGCACTGAAAAATGCGTAAGTCATTGATGAGACTGACATTACGTCAGTTGCAGATTTTCAATGAAGTCTGCGATTTACGCTCCTATAGCCGCGCCGCCGATGAAATGAATCTCACCCAGCCTGCGGTCAGCCTGCAGATCCGTCAGTTGGAGGAGCTGATCGGCCAGCCGCTGTTCGATTACGTCGGCAAGAAGCTCTACATGACCGAAGCCGCCGAGGCCCTGCAACGGGCCAGCCGGGACATCTTCGGGCGCCTGGAAAACCTCGACATGCAGCTCTCGGACATGCAGGGCTCGCTGCAGGGCCAGCTCAAGCTGGCCATCGAATCCAGCGCCAAGTACTTCGTCCCGCACCTGTTTGCCGCCTTCAAGCGCCAGCATCCGGAAGTCCACCTGCAACTGACCGTGGTCAACCGCGCCCAGGTGATCCGCCGCCTCTCGGACAACCGTGATGACCTGGTGATCATGTCCATGGTGCCCCAGGACATGGAGCTGGAGTTCCTGCCGTTCCTCAATAACCCCATCGTCGCCGTGGCACCGCCGGATCATCCCCTGAGCCACATGGGTCCGCTGCGCCTGCAGGACCTGGAGCCCTACACCCTAGTGCTGCGCGAGCCGGGCTCGGGCACCCGCCTGGCCTGCGAGGAGTACTTCAAGGAGAAGCGCGTGCACTTCACCCAGATCCTCGAAGTGTCGTCGGCGGAAGCTCAGCGTGAATGTGTGCGGGCGGGTCTGGGCGTGGCCTTGCTAACGCGCCACGCCCTGAACCTTGAGTTGGCGACCGGCGGCTTGATCGAGTTGCCGGTCGAAGAGCTGCCATTGCTTCGCAGCTGGTGCCTGGTGCAGGCCAAAGCCAAACGCCTGTCACCGGTAGCGCATGCGTTCCTGGGATTCATCCGCAGCGAACGCGTGCAGATCAGCGGGCTGGTTGAACGCTTCGACGGGAAGCCGCGGGTGCCGCCTGCCAGTAATTGACGGCCTCAAGCTCGGGGTAATCGTTGATTTGCTGCTGCAACTGACGCAGCTCGAAGCGGTGTTCGATCGCACGACGAAATTCCATGCGGCGCTGGTCTTCCTGCTGACGACGGGTCTTGACTGCGCTGTTGCTCTCTTCGTAAGGCCGGGCCATTTCGAGTCTCCCAATGCGAGTACGGGAGCTTCACGATGGACGTCGGCGGTTACGGTTTGGCGGCGGGTCGGTTACAGGACGATGAACATTCGCCCCTCTCCAGACTCAATCGTCCAGGGCTTTGACCGACTTGGGCGACAGACGCAGGCTGCGCAGACTGCGCTTGACGCTCTTGAGGTGGTTCACCAGGCTCGGCCCGCGAGCCATGGCCACGCCCATGGCCAGCACGTCGATCACCACCAGGTGGGCGATACGCGAGGTCAGCGGGGTATAGATCTCGGTGTCTTCGTGCACATCGATGGCCAGGTTGACCGTGGACAGCTCGGCCAACGGCGTCTGGCTCGGGCACAGGGTGATCAGCGAGGCGCCGCTTTCACGCACCAGATTGGCGGTGATCAGCAGGTCCTTGGAACGCCCGGACTGGGAAATGCAGATGGCCACGTCGGTAGGCTTCAAGGTCACCGCCGACATCGCCTGCATGTGCGGGTCGGAATAAGCCGCCGCGGTCAGCAGCAGGCGGAAGAACTTGTGCTGGGCATCCGCCGCCACCGCGCCCGACGCGCCAAAGCCGTAGAACTCCACACGCTGGGCCTGGGACATGGCCGTCACCGCCTGCTGCAGGGCCACCGGATCGAGCTTCTCGCGAACTTCCATCAGGGTGTGCAGGGTGGTGTCGAAGATCTTCAGGCTGTAGTCAGCGACAGAATCGTCTTCATGGATCGCGAACTGGCCAAAGCTGGCACCGGCGGCAAGGCTCTGGGCCAACTTGAGCTTCAAGTCCTGAAAACCGGAGCAACCGATGGCCCGACAGAAACGCACAATGGTCGGTTCGCTGATGCCCACGCTGTGGGCCAGGTCCGCCATGGAACTGTGCATCACGGCCGCAGGATCAAGGAGCACGTGATCGGCGACCTTGAGTTCCGATTTGCGTAACAAATGACGTGACTGGGCGATGTGCTGCAACAGGTTCAAAGGGCTGGACTCATTGTTATTGGCTGACGCCGGGGATGTAGCAAGCTTGTAGTTATACTACAGGAATCGTCTTTTTGCCTGTTCAATGCATCATCAATTTGCCGGCCTGCCCCCCATTTTCAGCCGGGTACGACTTATGTAGCCGTTGTGGCTGGCGTCGCCGCCCACTAGCGAGACTGGGCCTGCAACAGCTGCGCGAGCGCTTCGGCATTCACCGGACGACTGATCAGGTAGCCCTGCACTTCATCGCAGTGTTCGGCCCGCAGGAAGGTCAACTGCGCCGGATCCTCGACCCCCTCGGCCACCACTTTCAGCGACAGCCCGTGCGCCATGGCAATGATTGCCCGGGTAATCGCCGCGTCCTCGCCACCTTCGGCAAGACCACGGATAAAGGCCTGGTCGATCTTCACGTAGTCCACCGGAATGCGCTTGAGGTAGCTCAGAGACGAGTAGCCCGTGCCGAAGTCGTCGATGGCCAGCTTCACTCCCAGATCACGCAGTTGCTGGAAGGTCGCGATGATGTGCTCGACGCTGTCCAGGAGCTGGCTTTCAGTCAGTTCCAGTTCGAGGAAATGCGGCGCAAGGCCGGTTTCTTCCAATACCTGGCGCACCAGGCTCACCAGCTTGCCTTGGCGCAGTTGATACACCGACAGGTTGACCGACACCCGAATCGGCTCCAGCCCCTGGCGCTGCCAGTCGCAGGCTTGGCGGCAGGCCTGGCGCAACACAAATTCGCCGATGGGCCCGATCAGCCCGGTCTCTTCCGCCAGGCCGATGAAGTCCCCCGGCGGCACCCGGCCCATGGTCGGGTGATCCCAGCGCACCAGGGCTTCGGCAGCATTCAGCCGGCCCGTGGCCAGGCACAGCTTGGGTTGGTAGAACACCATCAACTGGCCTTCTTCGATGGCCTTGCGCAGCTGGTTCTCCAGTTGCAGACGCTCCAGGGTGCTGGCCTGCAGGCTCTCGGTGTAGAACTGGAAGTTGTTGCCGCCCAGGTGCTTGGCGTGGGCCATGGCCATGTTCGCCTGACTGACCAAAGCAGCAATCTCCCGGGCACTGTCCGGCAGCATGCTGATGCCCATGGAGGCGCTGACCACCAATTCATGGCCATCGACGGTGATCGGCAGGCGCAACTTGCTCAGCAGCCGGGTCGCCACCCGCGTCAGGCTCGACAGGCTGCCGTAGGCGTCGAACAACACAGCGAACTCATCCCCGGACAGCCGGGCGATGGTGTCGGCCTCCGGCAGGGCATTGACCAGTCGCCTGGACATCTTCTGCAGCAACTGGTCGGCCACTTCATGGCCGAGGCTGTCGTTGAGCAACTTGAAGCGATCCAGATTGATGTGCAGCAAGGCCAGGCTGCGGCCGCCCTGGCGTACCCGTTGGTGGGCCTCGCCCAGGCGCTCGCGAAACAGGGAGCGGTTGGCCAGCCCGGTGAGTTCATCGTAGTGAGTGAGGTAGCGCATGCGCTCCTCGGACTCGCGCCGAGCCGAGAGATCGGCGAAGAAGCCCACGATGTGGCGGATTTTCCCTCGCTTATCCCGCACGACGTTCAATTGCAGCCATTGCGGATAGAGCTCGCCGTTCTTGCGGGTCTCCACCAGCTCGCCCTGCCAACTGCCGTGTTGCTCCAGGGCCTGATGAATCAACGGGTAATGCCGGCGGGCATCGCGGCTACAGGACAGTTCCACCACATTGCGCCCGAGCATGTCCTCGATCTGATAGCCCGTGACCTGGCTGAAGGCCTGGTTGGCGGCGATCAGGGCGTACTCGGGGTCGAGGATGACGATGCCTTCACTGGCCGCCTCGAACACTGTCGCCGCCAGATTGCGCTGCACCTCCACTTCCTTGTCGGCGCTGATATCCCGCCGCGTGCCCACCATGCGCAACACCCTTCCACCAGGACTGCGCTCCACCGCCCTGCCCCGGTCCTCGATCCACACCCAATGGCCGTCGCCATGGCGCACCCGGTACTCCACCTGGTAATCCTCGCTGCGGCCCTTGAGATGCTCCACCAAGGCACGTTTGAGCAGCGGCAAATCCTCGGGGTGCAGGCGCGGCTTGAGATGGCTGAGCATCGCGGTGACGTCTTCGGGCTCCAGGCCAAACAGTTCCTTGATCTGGGTGTGATGGATTTCGTCGGTCTGCAGGTTCCAGTCCCAAAGTCCCAGCTCGCTGGCATTCAGGGCCAGGGCCAGGCGCGCCTCGCTCTTGCTCAGGGCCTGGTTGGCCTGGTCCAGTTCCAGGCTGCGCTGGGCCACCCGCTGCTCCAGTCCCGCCTGGGCTTCACGCAATTGTTCTTCGGCCCGTCGGCGCTGTTCGATCTCACGGGCCAGCTCGCGGTTGAGCTGGCTGCCGCGGCTCTGGGCATCCTGCAGATGCTCGATCAGCGCCTGATTCTGAAAGCGCCGCAACAGGCCTCGCTGAATCAGGCGGTTGACCTGCCAGGCCACGACGCTCAGGGATACCAGGAGAATCAGCCCAAGCCAGCCCCAGCCGCGCTGCTGATCGTCTCCGCCCCAGAACAGATAGGCGATGGCCGGCAACAGGCAGGGCAATGTGAAGGAGAGAAAAGCCTGCAGGCTGACCGCGTAGGCCACGCTGGCGGAAAGAATCGCCGCGCCGATCAGGCCGAAAACCCAGGCCTGCTGCAAAAAGCTGTCGGTGGGCACCAGGGCGATGCCTGCGCAGGCCAGGGTCAGGCCACTGACCGCCGACCCCAGAAGAAACATGCGCTGCCAGATGGGCTGCGCCTGGCGACTGGGAATCGCCGAGTCGAACGCCGCCACCTGGATCACCCGCAAGGCCACCAGGGCCAGCAGCCAGACCATCCACACGCTGAGCAACAGATAGCGCGCCGGACTCCAGAGCAACCAGGTGCACACCAGACCGTTGAGCAGCATGAAAAGGGTCGGCAGCAGCGAGCCCTGATACAGCAGGCGCGTACGCTCCACTGCCATCTCGACGGCGTAATGCTGGCGGATGCCCCCCGGCGCCATGAAGGGCCCGGACGGGTCGGGGTTAAGTGTCATAGGCAGTATTCTTATAATGTAGAGCCCGAAACGTCGGCGGAGCATACACAAGCACAAGCTCGAGCCAAACTGCTCTGGATCATAAAATCGATAAAACAAATCCCTCCGTAATCCGCCGTGCAAGTGTGCGCGCGAGAGACACCAATGGCTGCGGCCTGTGACCAACCGGTCGTCCCCGGCCGTTGTTTTATCGGCTAATGCAATGCCGGGTTTGCCCGGGGTGACGCGGCCCCCTAGAATGCCCCGATGCGCGATGATCTCTCCCTCCTGTTGAACTCCCTCAACGATGCCCAACGCCAGGCCGTAGCTGCCTCCGTGGGTCGTCAGTTGGTCCTGGCCGGTGCTGGCTCCGGCAAAACCCGAGTGCTGGTGCACCGTATCGCCTGGTTGATCCAGGTCGAGAACGCCTCGCCCCACTCGATCCTGTCGGTGACCTTCACCAACAAGGCCGCCGCCGAGATGCGCCACCGCATCGAACAATTGCTGGGTATCAACCCGGCGGGCATGTGGGTCGGCACCTTCCACGGCCTGGCACACCGCCTGCTGCGAGCCCACTGGCAGGAAGCCGGCCTGAGCCAGACCTTCCAGATTCTCGACAGCGACGACCAGCAACGCCTAGTCAAGCGGGTGATCCGCGAGCTGGGCCTGGATGAGCAGCGCTGGCCGGCCCGTCAGGCCCAGTGGTTCATCAACGGACAGAAAGACGAAGGCCTGCGCCCGCAACACATCCAGGCCAGCGGCGATCTTTTCCTGGCCACCATGCGCGGCATCTATGAGGCCTACGAGGCCGCCTGCCAGCGCGCCGGAGTCATCGACTTCTCCGAACTGCTGCTGCGCGCCCTGGACCTGTGGCGCGACCACCCGGGCCTGCTGGCGCACTATCAGAAGCGCTTCCGCCATGTGCTGGTGGACGAGTTCCAGGACACCAACGCCGTGCAGTACGCCTGGCTGCGACTGCTGGCCCAGGGTGGCGACAGCCTGATGGTGGTGGGCGACGACGACCAGTCGATCTACGGCTGGCGCGGGGCGAAAATCGAGAACATCCATCAGTATTCCGCCGATTTCCCGGACACCGAAGTGATCCGCCTGGAGCAGAACTACCGCTCCACCGCCGGCATCCTCAAGGCCGCCAACGCCCTGATTGCCAACAACACCGGGCGCCTGGGCAAGGAGCTGTGGACCGATGGCGGCGACGGCGAAGCCATCAACCTGTACGCCGCCTTCAACGAGCACGATGAAGCCCGCTATGTCGTGGAAACCATCGAGAGCGCGCTGAAAACCGGCCTGGCCCGCAGCGACATCGCCATTCTCTACCGCTCCAACGCCCAGTCCCGGGTGCTGGAAGAAGCCCTGCTGCGCGAGCGCATTCCGTACCGCATCTATGGTGGTCAGCGCTTCTTCGAACGGGCCGAGATCAAGAACGCCATGGCTTACCTGCGCTTGCTGGAAGGCCGGGGCAACGACGCAGCCCTGGAACGGGTGATCAACGTTCCAGCCCGGGGCATCGGCGAAAAGACCGTCGAAGCCATCCGCGAACACGCACGCCACAGCGATGTGTCGATGTGGGAAGCCATGCGCCAACTGGTGGCCAATAAAGGCCTCACCGGTCGTGCGGCCGGCGCTCTCGGCGCCTTCATCGAGCTGATCGAGAACCTGGCGGCCAAGACCCAGGAAATGCCCCTGCACCTGATGACCCAGACGGTGATCGAGCAGTCGGGGCTGATCGCCTACCACGAAGCGGAAAAAGGCGAGAAAGGCCAGGCCCGGGTGGAAAACCTTGAGGAACTGGTGAGCGCCGCGCGCAACTTCGAGAACAGCGAAGAAGACGAGGACCTGACGCCCCTGGCGGCCTTCCTCGGCCACGCGTCCCTGGAAGCCGGTGATACCCAGGCCGACGAGCACGAAGACAGCGTGCAACTGATGACCCTGCACAGCGCCAAGGGCCTGGAGTTCCCCTACGTGTTCCTGGTGGGCATGGAAGAAGGCCTGTTCCCCCACAAGATGAGCCTGGAGGAACCCGGCCGCCTTGAGGAAGAACGCCGCCTGGCCTACGTGGGCATTACCCGGGCCATGCAGAACCTGGTGATGACCTATGCAGAGACCCGTCGTCTATACGGCAGCGAAACCTACAACAAGGTGTCGCGCTTCGTACGCGAAGTGCCCAAGGGACTGATCCAGGAAGTGCGCCTGTCCAACAGCGTCAGCCGGCCTTTCGGTGGCGGCCAGTCGCAAAGCACCAGCAGCCTGTTCGGTGGCAGCGAGATTCCGGACACCGGCCTGAGCCTGGGTCAGGCCGTGCGCCACTCGGTCTTCGGCGACGGAGTGATCCTCAACTTCGAAGGTGCCGGCGCCCAGGCCCGGGTCCAGGTCAACTTCAGTGAAGGCAGCAAATGGCTGATGCTCGGCTACGCCAAGCTGGAAGCCATCTAACCGCAGACGATCCGCAGGCGCTGGCTTGCCAGCGAATCTTGCTGGTGAAGAACTTCTTCGCCAGCAAGCCGGCTGCTACAGGTCAGCGCAGAAATCGCGCTGATCAGGGCTGGCGTGGTACTGCTGGCAATGCGTCGCTGTTCGGCTTGGGGATTGAACCTAAACCACGTCCTTACAGACAAAAAACCTATCGGCGAGCATGATTGCGGACAGGGCTGAATCAAGCCTTTCAGGCAAAAGCCCGAAACATTATGCCGCTCGCCACTGACACTTGACCTGTGCAATATGGCGCGCGTGCCATCCACAAATGGGAACCCCCTTTATGAAACGTTTTCTTAGCATCGCCATGGCGCTGTGCATCGGCCTGACGATGAGCCTCGACGCCAACGCCAAGCGCTTCGGTGGCGGCAAAAGCGCCGGCGCTGCCCCGACCCACCAAACTCGCCAGGCGGCGCCAACCACTCCGGGCGCTCCTGCCGCTGCAGCCACCGCTGGCGCAGCCGGAGCTGCAGGTGCCGCGGCCAAGGCCGGTGGTGCTTCGCGCTGGCTCGGCCCTCTGGCCGGCATCGCAGCCGGTGGCCTGCTGGCCTCCATGTTCATGGGTGACGGCTTCCAGGGCATGCAGATCTTCGACATCCTGATCATGGCGGTCATCGCCTTTGTGATCTTCCGCTTTATCGCCGCTCGCCGTCGCAAGCAGCAGGAGCAGTTCGCTCCAGCGGGTCACGCACCGATGCAGCGTGAAGCTTTCGAGCCTCAGCAACCGGCTGGCGGTTCGATCTTCGGTGGCTCGGCAGCACCTGCCGCGCGTCCGGTGATCAACGCTCCGGCCTGGTTCAACGAAGAGCGCTTCATTGAAGCGGCGCGCAATCACTTCCAGTCCCTGCAGCAACACTGGGACGCCAACGAAATGGACAAGATTGCCGAGTTCGTCACCCCGCAGATGCTGCAGTTCCTGAAACAGGAACGTGCCGATCTGGGCGACAGCTTCCAGTCCACCTACATCGACAACCTGCAAGTGCAACTTGAAGGTGTGGATGACCGTGCCGACAAGACCATCGCCACCCTGACCTTCAGCGGTGTATCGAAGACCTCGCGCTTCGACCAGGGCGAAGTGTTCAGCGAAAGCTGGAACATGGAACGCGCCCAGGGCGACAACCAGCCATGGCTGGTGGCAGGTATCCGCCAGAACGGCTGATTCATTCTGCTGTCACAGCTGTAAGGCAAAACCCCGACTCAGGTCGGGGTTTTGCATTTCACGATTGCACTTATAGCGAGCTACTGTATAAACCGCCGTCAAACAACCGCGCCATAGAGCAAAGAGGACCCAGGCCGTGGAAGAAGTCATCGAACAACTCCGAGAAGCCAACGAACCGGTACCCGTCCCCCTGGAACTGCCGGACGAAGACCAACTGGTGGAAATTGAAGAACAGCTGTTCATCAATATCCCGTTCGTCTTCAAAGAGTTCCTGTTGACGGTCAGCGACGTGGTTTACGGCAGCCTGGAACCGGTCACCGTCACCGACCCGCAATCCCACACCTACCTGCCGGAAGTGGCCGCGACCGCCTGGGACCTGGGCGTGCCTCGTGAGCTGATCCCGATCTGCCAGGACGGCGACGACTACTACTGCGTCGAAGAAGACGGCACCGTGGTGCTGTGGTCCGGCGAAGAAGAGCTGATCACCGAAGAGTCCTGGGAATCGGTGTGGCACTGGGCGCGGGACGTCTGGCTGGAAAGCTGAGCCCCCGCCGTTGCAACCGGCTCGCCAGCGCCCTGCTGGCGAGCGGCAAGGTCAATGCCCGCCGTTGTCCTTGCTGTGATCGAGGGTTTCGATCAGCGCCACCTGCATCCGCGTGTGCACGCGGATGAACCAGCGCCACAACACCGCGGCCACCACCGCCGCCACCACGGCAATCAGTACCAGCAACTCCAGGGTCGGCAGGATGCTCGACGACAGCGCCGCCAACAGCAGAAAGATCACCAGTAGCGACAGGATCGGAATCACCTCGGCGATCACCCGACGCACTCGCTGGGTATGACGCCCGGCCATTTCCGCCTTGACCCCCATCTCCGCCAGCAGCATCGACAGCGCCTTGAGCTTGCGGTAGGCGGCAATCAGGAATGGCAGGGACAGCAGCAACGCTGCGCCCCAGATCAGCGCCTTCTGCCAGCTAGGATCACTGACCCATTCCTCCAGATAAGTGCCGATGCGCTTGGCGAAATAGCCACCGGAAAAGAAGATCGCCACCACCAGCGCCAGATTCACCCCCACTTGCAGCAGGATCTTGCGGATCATCGACGCCAGCAATGCGCCCTCACCCTGAGGCTGGATACTGCGCAACCACTCCCCATACATGCCCAGCACCCGGCTCAGGCGTTGAGGCAGGACTCCAGCCAGCTTGTGCGACAAAGGATCGGCCGCACGAATCAGATAAGGCGTGAGCAAGGTGGTGATCGCCGACACGGCAACCGCGACCGGATAGAGAAAATCGCTGGTGACCTGCAGGGTCATGCCCAGGGCGGCGATGATGAACGAAAATTCGCCAATCTGTGACAGGCCCATCCCGACTCGCAACGAGGTCCGTCCATCGTTACCAGCGATAAAGGCGCCCATGCCGCAGGACAGCATCTTGCCCAGCACCACTGCCACGCTGATCACGGCGATGGGCCAGGCGTATTGCAGAAGGATCTGCGGGTCGATCATCAGACCGATGGCGACAAAGAAGATGGCACTGAACAGGTCACGAACCGGCTCGATCAGCCGTTCGATCTTCAGCAACTGACGGGACTCGGCCATGATCGCGCCGATCAGGAAGGCGCCCAGGACCATGCTGTACTCCAGCTTGACCACCAGCAGGCAGAAGCCGAAACACAGCCCCAGCACCGTGATCAGCAGCATCTCGTTGCTGTCGAACCTGGCCACGTAGGCCAAGAGGCGCGGCACCAGCAGAATGCCGATCACCAGCGCCACGATCATGAACAGCGAAAGCTTGCCGACGGTGGAAAACACATCGCCGGAACTCACGGTGCCACTGACCGCAATACTCGACAGCAAGGCGATGATGCCGATGCCGAGAATGTCTTCGACGATCAACACACCGAAGATCAGCTGGGCGAAGCGCTCGTTCTTCATCTTCAGGTCGTTGAGCGCCTTGACGATGATGGTGGTGGAGGAAATGGCCAGGATCGCCCCGAGGAACAGCGAATCCATGGTGCTCCAATCGAACCAGCGACCGATCTCGTAGCCGATCCAGATCATCAGGACGATTTCCAGAAACGCCGCGATAAACGCCGTGGCGCCCACCTTGAACAGCTTGCGCAGACTGAATTCCAGCCCCAGGCAGAACATCAGGAAAATCACCCCAAGCTCGGCCAGGGTCTTGATGGTCTGTTCGTCGTGGATCAGGCCGAACGGCGGTGTGTGGGGACCGATGATGAAGCCAGCGACGATGTAGCCCAGCACCACCGGTTGCTTGAATCGATGAAAGAGAATGGTCACTACACCTGCGACCAGCATGATCACGGCCAGGTCCTGAATGAAGCTGATGGCATGCATGGACGGGGTTCTCCTTGAACGCTGGGCGGCGCAGATCGCCTAAAAAGAAAAATCTGATCAGTACAAAGAAATATCCAAAAAATTAGAGGAAAAAGCCCTGAAACGGGTGTTTCGCAGGTTAACACCGGGACTTCTGGCAGAAAGGCGATGCAATATTAGGAAACAGATCCACCGGAGCGTGACGGCACGACGCGGCCCGGCGTCCCGTTATCGATGGTTTGAAAATCCTTGAAACCAGCACCCGCAGAGGTGCTCCAGCAACCCCTGCCTTGAACCGTGAGTGTGCTATGGAACCCGGAAACGCCCAGCTGTCGATGACGGTATTGATGACCCCTGACATGGCCAATTTCTCTGGCAATGTCCACGGCGGCACCCTGCTCAAGTACCTCGACGAAGTCGCCTATGCCTGCGCCAGCCGTTATGCCGGCCGCTACGTAGTGACCTTGTCGGTGGACCAGGTGATCTTCCGCGAGCCGGTGCATGTCGGCGAACTGGTGACCTTCCTGGCCTCGGTCAACTACACCGGCAACACCTCCATGGAGGTGGGCATCAAGGTGGTGACCGAGAACATCCGCGAGCGCTCGGTGCGCCACACCAACAGCTGCTTCTTCACCATGGTGGCGGTGGACGACCAACGCAAACCGGCCCAGGTGCCACCGCTGCAGCCCGAGACCGCCGACGGCAAACGCCGCTATATCCAGGCCCAGCAGCGTCGGCAGATCCGCCAGGAGCTGGAAAAGCGCTACCAGGAAATCAAGGCCGACGGCCCTTGATCCTCAGACAGATACGCTGATTCAGCAGGACCACGGACGGTCCCCTCGCCACGCCCCTGCAAAGCCTTGCGCACTCGCCCCCTCTCCTTCCGCTGCTCCAGGCAGTCTTCTGCGGTCATCCCGAATGGCCACATCCATCCCTTTTTGACCACATAGAGAGTTATGCCCCAGGGGCACCGCTGCCAGAATCGTTGGGCAAGGCACAAGCGCACTCCCCGTTTGGGGAGCCTTCGAACCCACGAACGCGTGAGAACAATAACAATGCCCAGCGCCAATACTCTCTCCGACAATCCCGCCCTCGTCCCCAGCGATTTCACCCACAGTGCCCAGGGCACCTCCCTGCGCCGCATCCTCGGGCTGCCGGCCCTGGTGTTCTTCGGCCTGGTGTACATGGTCCCGCTGACCGTCTTCACCACCTACGGCGTGGTCACCCAGATCACCGGCGGGCGTACCGCCGCCGCCTACGTGATCACCCTGCTGGCCATGATCTTCACCGCCCTGTCCTACAGCGTCATGGTCAGGAAGTACCCGATTGCCGGCTCGGCCTATTCCTACGCCAGCCTCAGTTTCGGACCGGGCATCGGCTTTCTTGCCGGCTGGTCGCTGCTGCTGGATTACCTGTTTCTACCGATGATCAACTACCTGGTGATCGGCCTGTTTCTCAACCTGGCCTTTCCCGCCGTGCCGGCCTGGGTCTTCGTGGTGGCGACCATCAGCCTGGTGACGCTGCTGAACATTCGCGGCATCGGTTCGGTATCGAGCATGAGCAACCTGATCGTCTGCGCGCAGATGGTGTTCGTGGTGGTGTTCGTGGCCCTGGTGATTCGCCAGTTGGCCGGGGCCGAGAGCCTGGACCTGAGCGCGCCCTGGATCGGCGACGGCAGCCAGAGCGGACTATTGCCGTTGATGGCCGGAGCGGCGGTGCTGTGCCTGTCGTTCCTCGGCTTTGACGCGGTGTCGACCCTGGCCGAGGAAACCCGCGACCCGCGCCGGGACATCCCCCGGGCCATTGTCATCACCACCCTGGGCGCAGGCCTGCTGTTCATCCTGCTGGCCATGACCAGCCAGCTGGCCTTCCCCGGCAGCAGCTTCAAGGACGCCGATTCGGCAGCCAGCGAGGTGATGCTGCACGCCGGCGGACGTTTCCTGGAGATGTTCTTCACCGCCACCTATGTCGCTGGCGCCGCCGGTTCGGCCCTGGCGTCACAGGCCTCGGTGTCGCGCATCCTGTTCAGCATGGGCCGCGACGGCATCTTGCCACGGCGAGTGTTCGGCACCCTGTCCGAGCGCTACAAGACCCCGGTGATCGCCATTGTCCTAGTGTCGCTGGTGTCCTTGCTGGCAGTGGTCATCGACCTCACCACCCTGGCGTCGATGATCAGCTTCGGCGCGCTGGTGGCGTTCTCGGTGGTCAACCTGGCGGTGATCAAGAGTCACCTGGGGCAGGGGCAGCCGCGCACGGGGGCGCGACTGCTGCAGTACGGCCTGCTGCCGTTGATCGGCTTCGGCCTGATCGTCTGGCTGTGGACCAGCCTCTCGGCCCTGACCCTGGGGATTGGCCTGGCCTGGTTCGCCTTGGGCCTGGCGTACCTGGGCGTCCACACCCGGGGCTTCCGTCAGCCGGCGCCGACGGTGCAATTCTCCGAACAGGCCTGACTCAGCGCCCGCCGGTCGCCATCAGAAGCCGATCGGCGTGGCCTCGAACCGTACTCGCGGATGGGCAATGCGATCCTGGGCCCGCACCAGCTCCAGCTCGTAGCTGGCGCAGGCCTGGGTTTCCAGCAGCACTTCATGCACCGCCGCGGCGGTGAATTCGAACGCCGCCACCAGGCTGTCACCCAACAGCACCCGGGCCAGGAACAGACCCGACGTCAGGTCGCCCACTCCCACCGGCTGGCGCGGAAACGCCAGCAGCGGGCGCCGCAGGTGCCAGCTGCCCTCGGCGGTCACCAGCAGCATCTCGAAGCCTTCCGCCAACTTGCCGGGGTAGTCCAGGTGCTTGACCAGCACCGCCTTGGGGCCCTTCTCCAGCAGCGAGCGGGCCATGCCCAGGCAATCGAACAACGATTGCGGCTTGCGTCCGCAGAAGCTGTCCAGTTCCAGCTGGTTGGGGCAGAGAAAATCCGCCATGGCCACCGCTTCATCCAGCAGGAAGTCGCTGACCTCCGCCGGCACGCTGCAGCCCTTCTCCGGATGACCCATCACCGGGTCGCACAAGTACAAGGCCTTGGGGTTGGTCGCCTTGATCCGCGCCACGCCACTGAGAATCGCCCGGCCCTGGGCCGCGCTGCCCAGGTAACCGGAGAGAATCGCATCGCAGTTGCCCAACTCGCCGATGGCGGCGATACCTTCCACCAGCTCGGGAATCTGCTGGGGCGCCAACACTTCTCCGGCCCAGTGACCATACTGAGTGTGGTTGGAGAACTGTACGGTATTCAGGGGCCAGACATTCACCCCGACCCGCTGCATGGGAAACACCGCAGCACTGTTACCGGCGTGGCCGAAAACCACATGGGACTGGATCGCAAGCAGGTGGGGCGTACGTTTCATGCAGGATTTTCCATAAAACCGGTGGAATTCAAGCCGCGCAGTATGCGACTAAACGCAGCCTGTACGACAGACCGGAGACGCAGTTAAGCTGACGCCACTTCGTTGGAGCAAACCTTCATGCTGACCCTTGGAAACATTTTTGTGCTGATGCTGCTGGCGACCGGCGCCGCCTGGCTATGGCACAACCACGGCCTGCGGGAGCGGGCGCTGGCGCGGGTCAAGCAGCACTGTGCACGGCTCGACATCGAGCTGCTGGACGGCAACGTCGCACTCAAGCGCATCGGTTTGGTCAAGGACGCCAACGGTCGTCGGCGCCTGGCGCGAATCTACAACTTCGAATTCACCGTGACTGGCGAAACCCGCCACGCCGGAACCATCACTCAGTTCGGAGCCCACAGCGCGCACATCGAGCTGGCACCCTATCCATTCGAAGTGAAAGAGCCGTTGCCCAGCGCCGAGGTGATCGAGCTGAGCCAGTGGCGCGAAGAGCATCGCAAGTTCAAGCCGTGAGATGCGCAGGCAAGCCTGCGCCTACAGGCGGCAAGCGCTGAGGCTGGCTTGCAGGGCGGCCATGTCCTGAGGGGCACTGAAAATCAACTCCAGGCGCGAATCCCGTCGCCATTCGCTGGGCAGCCAGTTCAGCGGTGAATTATCCAAGCCATTGCCCGAGCGCCAGCCCTCATCGCTGTGGATCACCAGTTTGGCCCGACGCCAGTCGAGGTTCTGCAGCCAGTGATCGACCCGGGTCAGGTCGAACTGCTGGCTCGGGTGCCAGCGCCAGCCGATGCTCCAGCCCTCCTCTTGAGACTGACTGAGGCAGATCGGCAACGCCGGATCGCTCCACACCGCCGGTAACTGTGCCAGGCCCTGGGGAACATCCAGGTGCTCCAGCGCCGCCCCGGCGCTGGCCTCCAGGCCCGGTAGCTCGGCCAGGGGCAAGGCGGCGTGGCGCGTCCAGAACAAGGGCAGGTCCGGCAACTGCTCCAGCACCCGCAGCCGATCGCTGTCGCTGAGCAGTTCGTCCTTGTTCAACACCAACAGGCCGGCGCTGGACAGGGCGTCCTGCTGGGCCTGGGGCAGCGGCTTGCCGGCCGCCAGGGCCTGGGCGTCGAGCACCAGCACACAGGGCTGCAACGCCAGCACCCCTTGCCAGGGCGCGACGCTCAGTTGCTTGAGCAATTGCGCCGGGTGACCGAGGCCGGACGGCTCGATGAACAGACGATCCGGCTTGGCCTTGCGCAGCAGGCGCCCCAAGCCCACCTGAAACGGTGCGCCGTTGACGCAGCACAGGCAGCCGCCGGCCACTTCGCCGAGGGCGATGCCATCGTCATCCCGAGTCAGCAAGGCCGCGTCCAGGCCGATCTGGCCGAACTCATTGATCAGCACCGCCCAGCGCTCATGGGCCGGGCGCTGGCTCAGCAGATGACGGATCAGGCTGGTCTTGCCGGCCCCCAGGGGGCCGGCGATCACATGGGTAGGAATGTTCTGCAGCATGGGAAGGGGGTCCGGAAAGCCTGTGAGGTGATGCTACGCCCTTCCCGTGCAGGGCGAAAATCCGCGCGCTCAAGAACGACGCCGCAGCAGACGCCGTTCTTGAGCGCACTGAAGGTCCTGCGGACCTTGGCGCAGCCTCACAGGCTCGGCAGCGGCTACACGCCTGACTCAGCCCAGCCAATCAAGGGTAAGGATCAGCCGGCGCTCCCCCGGCGCCGGTTGCGGCGAGCGGTGGATCAGGCCGAAACCTTCGTTACCGTGCCACTTCTCGCCCTTGAACAGCGCCACCTCACCGCTGCCGATCTGCTGGATCAGCGCCGGGTCTCGGGGTTCAGCGCTGGCCTGTCCCAGTTGCCGACGGTCCATCGCCCCTTCGCGCAACCACTGGCTGCCAATCCCGGCATAGGTGGTGATCAGGCGCACGGGCACATGGTCGACGTGAAAGCGCGGGCACATGGCCTTGTCCAGCACCCGCAAGCGCAAGCCCACGCGCTTGGCGCCCAACAGGCAGGCAAAGGCGCTGACCAGCCAGGAAACGTCGGCGATAAAGCCGTCATAACCGTGCAAGTCGCTGAAGCGCGAGGCCAGGCCCCGCAGGTTCGGTGGGCAATCCTCATCCGGCAGTTCCAGGGACAGGGACTCGGCCAAGGGCTCGTTGAGGGACAACAGCAACTGGCCGAAGTCCTCGATGTGCGCCGGCAACTGGCGCTGCCAGAGGCCGAGGTTGACCTCGTCGTCCAGCACCTCGGCCAGGACCGCCGGGGTCGGGCCAATGGCCGCGCGCCGGGAAACCAGCGGCACCGCACAAGGCAGCAGCAAGCTCCTGGCCGCCAATGGAATGCTCAGTGGAGTCACCGGGGAACTCAGGGTCAGCATCAGGCCGCCTCCTCTTCATGCCAGGCACCGAAAGGGTCGGTCATCAGGCTCCAGCCCTCGACACCCAGGGCCATTTCATCGTCATCCAGCAGGCACAGGTCGAGCTCGGCACAGAGCCGGGTGAAGTCGATGTTCTGGCCGATGAACACCAGCTCCTGGCGACAGTCGCCCGTGGCCGGGGTCCAGTTGTGCAGGATCGCCGCCATGCTTTCCTCGTCCTGGGGCCATTGCTGCTTGGGCACGAAGCGCCACCAGCGCCCGGCAAAACCGTGGCGCATCAAGCCACCGGCCTGGGACCAGCTGCCCGCCTCCTGGTACTTGCTGGCCAGCCAGAAGAAGCCTTTGGAGCGTAGCAGCTTGCCGTTGACCCAGGGCCGGTTGATGAAGTTGAAGAAGCGCTGCGGATGAAAGGGACGCCGCGCCCGATAGGCGGTTGAAGCGATTCCGTACTCCTGGGTTTCCGGCACGTGCTCGCCGCGCAACTCCTGCAGCCAGCCCGGCGCCTGGGCCGCGCGTTCAAAGTCGAAGCGCCCGGTATTGAGGATCTTGGCCAAGGGCACCTGGCCCATGACCATGGGGATGATCTCTGCCTGGGCGTTGAGCCGCGCCAGGATCGCCATCAGCTCCTGGCGCTCGGCGCTGCTGATCAGGTCGATCTTGCTGACCAGGATCACGTCGGCAAACTCCACCTGCTCGATCAGCAGGTCGGTGATCGAACGCTCGTCTTCCTCGCCCAGGGTTTCACCGCGACTGGCGAGGCTCTCCGCCGCCTGGTAATCCAGCAGGAAGTTCATGCCGTCGACCACAGTCACCATGGTGTCGAGGCGGGCGATGTCCGCCAGGCTCTGCCCGGCCTCATCGCGAAAGGTGAAGGTTTCCGCCACGGGCAGCGGCTCGGAGATCCCGGTGGACTCGATCAGCAGGTAGTCGAAGCGCCCGTCGCGGGCCAGCTTGCCCACTTCCTCCAGCAGGTCTTCGCGCAGGGTGCAGCAGATGCAGCCGTTGCTCATCTCCACCAGCTTCTCTTCGGCGCGGTTGAGGCTGACATCGCGCTGCACCTCGCTGCCGTCGATGTTGATTTCGCTCATGTCGTTGACGATCACCGCTACCCGCAGGTTGTCGCGATTACGCAGGACGTGATTGAGCAGGGTGCTTTTGCCCGCGCCAAGAAAGCCGGACAGCACGGTAACGGGAAGACGCTCGGTCATGGGGGGTTCCTCATCAGGTTCGCGGCTGGGTCAAAGCGCCCGTTGGTGGCGTTCGCGCAGCTCTTGGCGTTCTTTGGCCTCGATACACAAGGTGGCGGTGGGCCGCAGCAGCAGGCGCTGCAGGCCGATGGGCTCGCCGGTGTCGCGGCACCAGCCGTACTCGCCGCGGGCCAGGCGCTCCAGGGCCTCGTCGATCTTGTCCAGGAGCTTCTTTTCCCGCTCCAGCAGGCGCAGTTGCCATTGCCGCTGCTCTTCGGCGCTGCCGATGTCGGCGGGGTCGCTGTGGGGTTCCTGCTCGCGCAGTTGGTCGAACTCAGCGGCAATGCGCTCCTGTAATTCGCTGCGCTGGGCCAGCAGCAGATCGCGGAAGAAGCCCTGCTGGGCGTCGTTCATGTAATGCGCCGAGGGTTCGGCGAGGAGCTCTTGTTCAGTCATGGCGGGGGTCACGGGTCAGGCTTTATTTTATGTTATATTATAACAATGCAGATTAGCCAATACTCCCTTGCCGACCACGACGAAGGGCGCAATGCTGCGCCCCTGTCGCAACGAGAACTGCCATGCGCCTTGTCCTGCCCACCCTGCTTTCAAGCCTGATGCTGCTGGCCGGCCACGCCACAGCCGCCGTGCCCAGTACCTTGGCCACCTGCACCCGCAGCGCCACCCTGCTGGCCTGCGTCGATCCCTTGGGCAACGCCTACAGCGTCGCCACGGCGGGCAGCACCACTTACTTGCGCGGGTTCGAGGTGATCGGCAAACGCTACTGGGCGCAGACCAACAGTCGCTACGGGCAACTGACCTTCTTCACCGGCCTGGCCTCCGATGGTGAAGCCTGGGTGGGCTACAGCCAGCGCGTGGGCTGGACCACCCGCAATCGCTTTTCCAGTTCTGGCGGCAGCAGCGCCAAGTTCACCTGCAGCCGCATTAGCGGTTGCTAGCCGCCCCCACATCGCGCCCGGTGCAGGCGCTGGTGGCTACACGGTGCGGTTGTTCTTTGTTTCCTGGAGCCAGGCCAGATAGCTGTTGGCCGGCGGGTTCTTTTCGAAGTAGCGCTGCAAACCCTGGAACAGGCCGTCGGCAATCGCCTGCTGATGCCGCGTGGTGACCAGTTGCTGGCTGTCGCGGCGGTTGGAGATGAAGCCGGTTTCCACCAGGATCGATGGCACGTCTGGCGACTTGAGCACCGCGAACCCGGCCTGTTCCACGCGCTTCTGATGCAGGGTGGTGATCCCCGACAGGCTGTCCAGCACCGTGCCCCCTAGCTGCAGGCTGGCGGCAATAGTGGCATTCATCGACATGTCGAGAATCACCCCCGCCAGCATCGGGTCCTTGTCCTTGAGATTGAGCAGGCTGCTGGCCCCCAGCAGGTCGGCATCGTTTTCCCGCTGGGCCATGAAGCGCGCAGTGGCCGAAGTCGCCCCGCCTTCGGACAAGGCATACACCGAGGCACCGGAGGCGCTAAGGCGCGGCGCCGCATCGGCGTGCACCGAGATGAACATGTCGGCCTTGTGCTTGCGGGCTATCTCCACCCGCTTGCGCAGCGGCACGAAGAAGTCGTCGTTGCGCACCAGCTTCACGGCAAAGCCCTTCTCGCGCTTGAGCCGCTTGGCCAGCAACTGGGCAATGGACAGCACCACATCCTTCTCTCGCTCACCCTTGGCCCCCACGGCGCCGGGGTCCTTGCCACCGTGGCCGGGGTCCACCACCACGATGATGTCGCGCTTAGGATGAGGCTTGCCCGGCGACGCCTCGGGTTTGGCCAGGGGCGCAGCGGCCGCGGCGATCTGCAACGGCGCCTTGCCGGGCGCAGACAGGTCCAGCACCAGTCGATGGCCCTGCCCATCCTGGGGCGGCAGGAGAAAACTGTTGAGCTGCACCGGCTCATTCAGGTCGAGGACGATCCGCGTATCGCCCTGGCCAAAATGCCCGGAGCGGATCGCACGGATCACCGTACGGGCCAGGGGCAACTGACTGAAATCGCCACTCAGGCGAGCGCCGTTCAAATCGATGATCAAGCGCTCCGGTGCGCTCAGAGTGAAGGTCTTGTACTGCACCGGGCCACTCAGATCGAGCACCAGCCGCAGCTTGTCGGCGTCTTTCCACAGCCGCGCATTACGGATCTGCGCGGCAGAAACAGCCCAGGGCAACATCAGGGCCGTACCGGCCAACAGCAGGTTGAGCAATTGACGTCTGTGCATGACAAATACCGCAGATGAGGGAGTGTCCGTACTCACAAGAACAGGCCAAAGAACCGCCGAGGAAAAATGTTTCATCGGATGTATTGTTATAATATAACATGCAGAAATATTCCTAACGACGGACCTGTTCATGAACGCGCTGACTCTGCCGGATATCGCCGCGCAGGCCTCACGCCAAGCCTTGCCCCTGGAATGGGTGGGCATGTGCGGCATTGCCTTACCTGTACTGATGGACAGCCAACGGATCGCTGCCAAAGCGGACGCCGGAGTCAGCCTCGACGACGGCGAGGCGCGAGGCATTCATATGTCGCGGCTGTACCTAGCCCTGGAAATGCTCGAACAGGACAACCTCACGCCTGCTCTGCTGCGCCAAGTGCTACAGCGCTTTCTCGACAGTCACGAAGGCCTGGCCAACAGCGCCTACCTGCGCCTGCACTTCGATCTGCTGCTCAAACGCCCGGCATTGGTCAGTCCTTTGGCCGGTTGGAAGAGCTATCCGTTGAGCATCGAAGCACGGCTGAAAAACGCGATGTTCCACGTGGAACTAAAAATTGTCGTGCCTTATTCCTCCACTTGCCCTTGCTCGGCCGCCCTGTCCCGTCAGTTGATCCAACAGCAATTCGTCGACGATTTCGCCAACCGGCCACTGCAGCACGCCGAGATCCTGGCCTGGCTGGGCTCGACCCAAGGCATAGTTGCCACGCCCCATAGCCAACGCAGCAACGCCGAACTGCACCTGCGCCTGGACGACTTCCTCGACGAACTGCCGTTGATTGCACTGATCAACGACGCGGAAAACGCCCTGGGCACTGCCGTGCAGACGGCGGTCAAACGCGCCGATGAACAGGCCTTCGCCCTGGCCAACGGACAAAACCTGATGTTCTGCGAAGACGCCGCCCGCCGGCTGAATCTGGCCCTGCGTCGCTCCCCCGGGGTCAACGCCTTCCAACTGCGGGTCGTGCATGCGGAAAGCCTGCACGCCCACGACGCCGTGGCGCAAAGCCGCTGGAACTGGGAGGCCTGATGATCCGCTGTCGAGGTTTGCGCTGGGGCGCGCCGGGCCAACCCCTGACTCCAGCCCTGGACCTGCACCTGCCCAGCGGCAGCCTGAGCGCCATCATCGGCGCCAACGGTTCGGGCAAGAGCAGCCTGCTGAAAGTCCTGGCCGGGCTGCAAAAACCCTTGGCCGGCAAGGTCGATCTGGCGGCGCCCAAACGGGGCGGCTTTTCGTTTCTGCCGCAACAGCAACACCTCGATCGCCAGTTCCCTATCAGCCTTGAAGCGCTGGTGGCCGGTGGCTTCTGGGGCAAGCGTGAACCCGCCAGGGCCCGGGCAGAAAAACTTCAGGCGGTGCTCGAAGACTGGCATTTGAGTGGCTTGGAAAGCCGCCCGTTGATGGCCCTTTCCGGTGGGGAATTACAGCGCGCGCTGCTGGCCCGACTGAGCCTGACCGAAGCGCCTCTGCTGTTCCTGGACGAACCCCACGCCGCCCTCGACGAAGCGGGCCAGACCCTGCTCTGGCAACACCTGCACAGCTGGCACGCCCAGGGCCGAACGCTGGTAGTGGTTTGTCATGACCTGGCCGCCGTGCGCCAGCACATCCCTCAGACCTTGTGGGTCAAAAGCAGCGGCTGTGTCTTGGGCCAGAGCCAAGAACTGATCGCCCCGCCCTTCCAGACGCAGGTGGCGTGATGCAGTTCGCCGCACAGCTCTGGCAGCCCTTCAGCGAATTCGTGTTCATGCGCCGGGCCTTGCTCGGCGGTTTGGTCCTGGCCTGCAGCACCGCCCCCCTGGGCGTCTTCCTGATCCTGCGGCGCATGAGCCTGATCGGCGATGCGGTGGCCCACGGCATCCTCCCCGGCGCCGCTCTGGGTTTCTGGTTCGCCGGTCTCAGCTTGCCGGCCCTGACCCTCGGCGGCCTGGGCGCCGGCTTGGGCATGGCCGGCCTCGCGGCCTGGATCACCCGCCGCACCGGCCTGCGGGAAGACGCCAGCATCGCGGCTATCTACCCCATCTCCCTGGCCAGCGGCGTGTTGATCCTCGGGCTGGCGGGCAAACGCCTGGACCTGTTGCACCTGCTGTTCGGCTCGGCCCTGGCGGTGGACGGCCCGACCCTCAACGGCATGCTCCTGGTCTCGGCCTTCAGCCTGCTGGCCATGGCCCTGATCTACAAACCCCTGCTGCTGGACACCCTCGACCCACTGTTCCTGCACAGCGTCAGTCGCCTGGGTCCCCTGGCTCACGGCCTGTTCCTGACCCTGGTGGTGCTCAATCTGGTGATCGGTTTCCAAGCCATCGGCGCCCTGATGGTGGTGGGGCTGATGATGCTGCCGGCCGCCGCCTCGCGCTTCTGGAGCCGGCGGCTGCCGCTGCTGATGGGCATCGCGGCGCTGCTGGGTTGTCTCTCGGTGTGGCTCGGCCTGTTGCTGTCATTCCATTACTCGCTGCCCAGCGGACCGGCCATCGTGCTGGTGGCGGGCAGCCTGTACCTGCTGTCCGTGGTGTTCGGTCCGGTACACGGTCTGTTGCACCGCCCGCCGTTGCTCACATCCCCATGAGGTGTTTCCCGATGCGCGCTCTACTCGTGCTGTTCAGCCTGCTGCTGCCACTGTCGTGGTCCACCGCCCAGGCCGCGGACAAGCTGGCCGTGGTCACCAGCTTCAGCATCCTCGCCGACATCACCCGCCAGGTCGGCGGCGAGCATGTACAGATCACCAACCTGGTAGGCGCCGATGAAGACGCACACACCTACGAACCCACGCCGGACGATGCCAAGGCCCTGCTCAAAGCCCGGCTGATCATCAAGAATGGCCTGGGCTTCGAACCCTGGCTGGATCGCCTGGTGGCCAGCTCGGCCACCAAAACTCCAGTCATCACCGCCAGTCGCGGGGTGATTCCACGGACCCTGGACGAGGACGGCGAACAGGTGCCCGACCCGCACGCCTGGCACAACCTGGCCAACAGCGAACGCTATGTGAACACCATCACCCAGGCGCTGATCGCCGCCGACCCGGCCCACCAGGCCGACTACCAGCGCAACAGCCAGGCCTACCTGCAACAGATCTACCGCCTGCTGGCCGAGGCCAAGACCAAACTCGGCGCCCTGCCCCCGGGCAACCGCAAGATCGTCACCTCCCACGACGCCTTCGGCTACCTGGGCCAGGCCTACGGTATCGACTTCATGGCGCCCCAGGGTCTGTCCACCGAACGCGAACCCTCGGCCGCCGAAGTCGCGGCGCTGATCACCCAGATCCGCAACGCCAAGGTCAAGGCGGTGTTCATGGAGAACATCAAGGACGCCCGCCTGCTCAAGCAGATCGCCGACGAAAGCGGCGCCCATATCGGCGGCACCCTGTACTCCGACGCGCTCTCCGCCACGGGTCCGGCCAGCACCTTCATCGGGCTGTTCGAATACAACCTCAACACCCTGTACGACGCCCTGAGCCGACCATGATCCAACGCCCGCCGCTGACACTGCTGGACCTGGAAAGCGCTGCCCAGGGCAGTCGCTGGCCGCTGACCGCGGTGCTCGATGCCCTGCCCTGGAACAGCGACGGACTGATCGCCGCCATCGCCCAGCAACACGACAGCGGCGAGGTGCTGATGCTGGCCTGGATGAACCGCCGGGCCCTGGCCGAAACCCTGGCCAGCGGCCAGGTCTGCTACTGGTCGCGCTCGCGCCAGTGCCTGTGGCGCAAGGGCGAAAGCTCGGGCCACCGCCAGCGCCTGATCGAAGCGCGCCTGGACTGCGATGGCGACGCCGTGTTGCTGCAAGTGGAGCAACAAGGCCCCGCCTGCCACACCGGCCGCCCCAACTGTTTCTACAACGCCATTCGCGATGGCGCGGTGGAAGTCATCAGTTCCCCCTTGAAGGACTCGCGCCATGATTCGTAAAAACCCTTCCGGCGATCTGCCGGTAATCGCCGAATCCGCCTACGTGGACAAGACCGCCATCATCTGCGGCAAGGTGGTGATCGGCGACAACGTGTTCGTCGGCCCCTACGCGGTGATCCGCGCCGACGAGGTCGACGCCAGCGGCCAGATGGAAGCCATCACCATCGGCGCCAATTCGAACATTCAGGACGGCGTGGTGATCCACTCCAAATCCGGCGCCGCCGTCACCATCGGCCAGCACACCTCCATCGCCCACCGCTCCATCGTCCACGGCCCCTGCGTGGTCGGCGACCGGGTGTTCATCGGTTTCAACAGCGTGCTGTTCAACTGCGTGGTGGGCGACGGCAGCGTGGTCCGCCACAACTCGGTGGTGGACGGTCGCGACCTGCCCCCAGGCTTCTACGTGCCCTCCACCACCCGCATCGGCCCCAAGACCGACCTGGCGCAGTTCCCTCCGGTGAGCATCAGTGCCTCGGAGTTTTCCGAGGACGTGGCCCGCACCAACGTCGATCTGGTCCGCGGCTACAAGGCCCTGCAGAACGAGTTTTGAGCATGAGCCGAATCCTTATCCGCAATGCCCGCCTGGTGAACGAAGGACGGGAGTTCGACGCCGACCTGCTGGTCAATCACGGGCGCATCGAGACCATCGGCAGCCTCGACCACCTCAGCGCCGAACTGGAAATCGACGCCCAGGGCCAATGGCTGCTGCCGGGGATGATCGACGACCAGGTGCACTTTCGCGATCCCGGCGCCCCGGAAAAAGGCAGCATCCATAGCGAGTCGCGCGCCGCAGTGGCCGGTGGCATCACCAGCTTCATGGACATGCCCAACACCTCGCCGGCGACCTTGACCCTGGCCGCCCTGGCCGACAAGAAACGCCGCGCAGCGATCACCTCGGTGGCCAACTACGGCTTTCACTTCGGCGTCAGCAACGACAACCTCGACACCGTCGCCGCCCTCGACCCCACCGAGGTCGCCGGGGTCAAGGTGTTCATGGGCGCCTCCACCGGCAACATGCTGGTGGACGATCCGCACGTGCTGGACCGGCTGTTTCGCCAGGTACCGACCCTCCTCCTGGCGCACTGCGAACACACCCCGAGCATCCAGCTCAAGCAACAACGCTGGCAGCAACTCTATGGCGAGCAGATTCCCGCCGCAGCTCACCCACGCATTCGCGACGCCGAGGCCTGCTACCGCTCCTCGTCCCTGGCGGTGGAACTGGCGAAGAAACACGGCACCCGCCTGCACGTCCTGCACCTGACCAGCGCCCGGGAACTGGCCCTGTTCGAGGACCGGCCCCTGGCCGAAAAGCGCATCACCGCCGAAGTCTGCCTGCACCACCTGCTGTTCGATGACCGCGACTACTCGCGTCTTGGCCACCTGATCAAATGCAACCCGGCGATCAAGACCCAGGCCGATCGCGACGCCTTGCGCCAGGCCCTCAACAGCCAGCGCCTGGACATCATCGGCAGTGACCACGCGCCCCACACCTGGGAACAGAAACAGCAGCCCTACACCCGTGCGCCCGCCGGACTGCCTCTGGTGCAGCACGCCTTGCCGGCCTTGCTGGAACTGGTGGCGGACCAGGTCCTGCCCCTGACCACCCTGGTGGCCAAGACCAGCCACCGGGTCGCCGACCTGTTCGCCATCCCCGACCGTGGCTACCTGCGCGAAGGCTACTGGGCCGACTTGGTGCTGATCCGTGCCGAGCCCGAGGGCCTGGCTGTGGACCGCCAGCCGATTCTTGCCCAATGCGGCTGGACGCCGTTTGCCGGCCAACGCTTTCGCCATGGCGTCGCCACCACCCTGGTCTCGGGTCAGCTCGCCTGGCACCAGGGGCGTCTGTACGACCACTGTCAGGGCCTGCCCCTGCGCTTCATCCGCTAATCCCCCAAGCCTGACCAAGGACCACCGAAGATGATCCGCATCACCCTGCCTGATGGCGCGTGCCGTGAGTACGACCAGCCGTTGTCCGTGTTCGAAGTGGCCGCCAGCATTGGCAGCGGCCTGGCCAAAGCCGCCGTGGCCGGACGGGTCGATGGCCGGCTGGTGGACTGTGACTACCTGTTGGACACCGACAGCCGCCTGAGCATCGTCACCGCGACCGATGCCGATGGCCTGGAAGTCCTGCGTCACTCCTGCGCCCACCTGCTGGCCATGGCGGTGAAGCAGCTGTATCCATCGGCCCAGGTCACCATCGGCCCGGTGATCGAGGACGGCTTCTTCTACGACTTCGCCTACGAGCGCCCTTTCACCCCCGAGGATCTGGAACTGATCGAGGCGCGCATGCACAGCCTTGCCGCCACCAATCACACCTTGCGCCGCCGCGAGCTGTCCCGGGAGCAGGCGCTGCAACACTTCGCCGACCAGGGCGAGCACTACAAGGTCGAGCTGATCCGCGACCTGCCCCCGGAGGCCGTGCTGTCGCTGTACCGCCAGGGCGATTTCGAAGACCTGTGCTGCGGCCCCCACGTGCGTACCACCGGCCAGTTGCGGGCCTTCAAGCTGACCAAGGTGGCCGGCGCCTATTGGCGCGGCGATGCCAGCAACGCGCCGTTGCAACGGATTTACGGCACCTGCTGGGCCACCCGCCAGGATCTGGACGCCTATCTGCTGCGCCAGGAACAGGCCGCCAAGCGCGACCACCGCAAGCTGGGGCAGCAACTGGACCTGTTCCACTTCGACGATTGCGCGCCGGGTTCGGTGTTCTGGCACGCCAAGGGCTGGACCCTGTTCAAGCTGTTGATCGGCTACATGCGCCAGCGCCAGGAACAGGCCGGCTACCAGGAAGTGAACACCCCGGACGTGATGGACCGCAGCCTCTGGGAAACCTCCGGGCACTGGCAGAACTACCGCGACCACATGTTCACCACCAGCACCGAGGACCAGCGCACCTTCGCCCTCAAGCCCATGAACTGCCCCGGCGCGGTGGCGATCTTCGGCCACGGCTTGAAGAGCTACCGCGACCTGCCCCTGCGCATCGCCGAATTCGGCAAGGTCCATCGCTACGAACCTTCAGGGGCACTGCACGGCTTGCTGCGGGTCCGCCACTTTACCCAGGACGACGCCCACATCTTCTGCACCCCGGAACAGATGCAAGACGAATGCGCCCGCACCATCGCCCTGGTGTTCGACATCTATAAGGAGTTCGGTTTCGAAGACGTGGCGGTGAAGCTCTCCACGCGCCCGGCCAATCGCATCGGCAGCGACGAGACCTGGGATCAGCTGGAAAGCGCCCTGGTCGGCGCCCTGCAAAGCATGCAGATCGACTATCGGCTCAACCCGGGAGAAGGCGCCTTCTACGGTCCGAAACTGGAGTTCGTGCTGCGCGACGCCATCGGCCGCGACTGGCAGTGCGGCACCCTGCAAGTGGATCTCAACCTCCCCGAGCGCTTCGCCATCAGCTACATCGCCGACAACGGCGAACGCCGGCAACCGGTGATGCTGCACCGCGCGCTGTTCGGTTCACTGGAGCGCTTCATCGGCATCCTCATCGAGCACCATGGCGGCGCCCTGCCCTTGTGGCTCGCGCCGCAGCAGGTGGTGGTGCTCAACATCAGCGAGGCTCAGGCGGACTATGCCTGGGAAATCAGCGAACGCCTGCGCCGAGAGGGGCTGCGGTCCAGTGCCGACCTGCGCAACGAAAAGATCGGCTACAAGATCCGTGAGCACAGCCTGCAGAAAGTGCCCTATCTGCTGGTGATCGGGGACAAGGAAAAAGCCGGAGGCTACGTCAGCCTGCGCAGCAGAAATGGCGAGGATCTGGGACAGCTGACGCTGGAGCAGGTAGTGGAACGGATTAGCTAGCCGGTGCCCGGGCTTGTCGGCGAGGGCCCTGGTCCAGGTGACTGGAGGGCCGCTTC
Source organism: Pseudomonas sp. B21-059 (assembly GCF_026016285.1). NCBI lineage: Bacteria > Pseudomonadati > Pseudomonadota > Gammaproteobacteria > Pseudomonadales > Pseudomonadaceae > Pseudomonas > Pseudomonas sp. B21-059. The sequence goes on from NZ_CP087201.1 coordinate 6,743,251, forward strand.
GCCGGCAAGCGCAGCGGCCGTCGCTGCTACAGGGTTGGTCAGGAAGCGCGAGGTTTGACCGTGCCGCAGTCCTGGCCCAGCCATACGGCGCGGGTGTCCATGCTGCCTTTTTGCTGCAGGCCGGTGGCATTGAAGGTGCCAATCACGTTGGTGGTGAACTCGCGATCACTGATGAACTTGGCCACCCCGTTGCCCTGGGCCTTGGGACAACTGAAACGAAACTTCCATTGATTGCCGTTGCGCTCGGTGACCTGCTGCTGGCAACCCGATTGCGGGTCCTGCAGCGGAATGGTGTCGGATTTCACCTGGTCCGGCGTCAAGCACACCCGAATACCCTTGCCGCCCATGGTCACGCCCTGTTTCTCCAGCATCGCCCGTTGTTCCGGGGTCATCTGTTGCTGCAGTTGGCCAAGAATCAGCGACAAGTCCGGCAAGTTCTGGTCATCGACCTTCATGTTGCTGCTGGTCAGTTCCCACAAGCCCGGTTGCAGCATCTGCGCCTGCGCAGCCAGTGGTAGCGCCAATCCCGCCGCCAAGGCCCAACCCAGTAAACGAAGTTTCATCGAATGACTCCTAGACATTAGTGGCCGTTAGACTTCGGCCAAGGCACGGCGTTGCATGCAGAATAAAATAGCGACATTCGCTGTGGAACATGGTCTGTTAGGCATTGAATCTTCAGGAGCAAAGGTTGCCCCATGGATTATTTTGGCCCGCACATCTTCGGCTATCTCATCGCGCTGTTGCATTTTCTCGGGCTGATCGCCGCGATCCACGCGGTGCTGACCGTCAGGACCGCCCAAGGCGCCATTGCCTGGGCCCTGTCACTGATGTTCATGCCCTACCTGACCCTGATTCCCTACCTGGTGTTCGGCCGCAGCACCTTCGATGCCTACATCCAGGCCCGGCGCCAGGCCAACGTGGAAATGCACAAGGCCATCAATGAGCTGAACTGGCGGCCCTGGGTCGAAGAGGCGCTCACTGCCCGTGCCTCCCAGGCCTATGCCACGCTGCGGGCCATGCCCAAGCTGGGGCGCATGCCGTGCCTGGCCAACAATCAGGTGCGCCTGCTGGTCAACGGCGACGCCACCTTCGAAGCGATCTTCAATGCCATCCGCCGCTCCCACAAGGCGGTGCTGATCCAGTTCTTCATCATTCACGACGACGAGCTGGGCCGGCGCCTGCAACGCCTGCTGCTGGAAAAGGCCGCCGAAGGCGTCTCCATCCACTTGCTCTACGACCGCATCGGCAGCCATTCCCTGCCCGCCGCTTATGTGCAGACCCTGCGTGACGCCGGGGTCCAGGTGCATGCCTTCGCCACCCGCAGTGGCTGGCTCAACCGCTTCCAGGTGAACTTCCGCAATCACCGCAAGATTGTGGTGGTGGACGGCTTGCTGGGTTTTGTCGGCGGGCACAACGTCGGTGACGAATACCTGGGCAAGAAACCGCCCCTGGCGCCCTGGCGCGATACCCACGTGCAGGTCAGCGGTCCGGTGGTGGCCTGCCTGCAGGAGTCCTTTGCCGAAGACTGGTTCTGGGCGGCCCGGGAACTGCCGCCGCTGATCCTTCCGGACACCTACCCGGATGACGGCGTGCTCTGCCAATTGCTCGCCAGCGGCCCCGCCGATGCCTACGAAACATGCTCGCTGTTCTTCGTCGAAGCGATCCATGCCGCCACCGAACGGGTGTGGATCACCAGCCCGTATTTCATTCCCGATGAAGCGGTCTTCGCCGCCCTGCGCCTGGCCGTGCTGCGGGATGTGGACGTGCGCATCCTGCTGCCCTCGCGCCCGGACCATCGCATCGTCTACGCCGCCTCCAGCCTCTACGCCTTCGAGGCGGTGCGCGCCGGGGTCCGGGTCTTCCGTTATCAACCGGGGTTCCTGCATCAAAAGGTGGTGTTGATCGACAACGAGATCAGCGCCATTGGCAGCGCCAACCTGGACAACCGTTCGTTCCGCTTGAATTTCGAAGTGATGCTGCTGACCGTGGATGACGACTTCGCCACCGAGGTGGAGCAGATGCTGGAAGCCGACTTCGCCAAGGCCCGGGAAATCGCCCGGGAAGAAAGCCGCCAGACCCACCGCCTGCAACAACTGGGCATGCGGGTCGCGCGGCTGATTTCACCGATCCTGTAGGGAGCCACTCAGGGTCTGCAGCAAACGCTGCCGGGCCTAGGGGTGATAGAGGTCGTCCCGGGTCCAGGGCAACTCATGACTGCCATCGGCATGGGTCTTGACCGCGAGGATCTGGTGCAGATTGATCCAGCCCTTGGCAAACGCATAGGCGCAACCCGCCAGGTACAGCCGCCAGATCCGTAGCGCTTGCGGCGGCACCTGCTGGCCGGCCGCCTCCAGGTTGTCCTCCAGGCGCTCGCTCCAGTGATCCAGGGTGCGGGCGTAATGCAGGCGCAGGCTTTCGACATCGACGATTTCCAGCCCGGCCTCGCTGATTTGCGCCGAGATCATCGCCAGGTGCGGCAGCTCGCCATTGGGGAATACATACCGCTCGATGAAATCCCCGGCGCCCCGGCCCACGGGACGTCCGTCGGTGTGCTTGGCGGTGATGCCGTGGTTCATCACCAGGCCGCCCTCGCGCACCGCGTTGAACAGGGTCCGGCAGTATTCCGGCAGATTGGCATGGCCCACATGTTCGAACATGCCGACGCTGACCACCTTGTCGAAGCGGCCGTCCTGAGGCAGGTCGCGATAGTCCAGCAGCTGCAGCTCCACCAGATCGTCCAGGCCTTCGGCCCTGACCCGTTCACGGGCCAGGGCCAGTTGTTCCTTGCTCAAGGTGATGCCAAAGACCTTGGCGCCGAACTCGCGGGCAGCGTAACGGGCCAGCCCGCCCCAACCGCAACCGACATCCAGCAGGTAATCCCCGGTTGCAGGCGCAGCTTGCGGCACAGGTGGCGGAATTTGGCTTGCTGGGCCTGTTCCAGGGACTCGCTGCCGGTCTCGAAGTAGGCGCAGGAATAGGCCATGTCACTGTCGAGCCAGAGCTGATAGAAGGCGTTGGAAAGGTCGTAATGGTAGGAAATGGCCGCCGCGTCCGTGGCCTTGTCGTGCTGCGTGCGCACCGGCTGATCGTCGTCATCCTCATTCAGCAAGGCCTGGCTCAGCTCATCGCACACCCGGATGACTTCACTGATGGAGCCTTCGAGTTCCAGCTTGCCCTCGACAAAGGCGCCCCCCAGTGCGTCCAGGCTGGGATGGGTAAATTGCGCAACCAGCTGCGGGTCCTTGACCACGATGGTGACGCTGGGCTCCGGCCCAAGATTGAATTCATGGCCATCCCAGAGCCGCAGGCGCAAGGGTAATTGCAGATTCTGTAAGGCCGGTGGAAGTTGCGCGAGCATGAAAAATCCCCCCTGTTTCAGACGTCTGAAATGAGGGTAGACCATCTTGGAAAATTAGCTGGCTATCGAATTTCCAGCGGTTTTCCAGGACTCGCGGCGTACCACCAGGCCGTCTTCGACCCACTGTTTGAGCCAGGTAACGGCCTGCAACGGGGCCCCCTCAAGGTAAGTGACGGCCAGCTCGGCACAGAGTTCCGCGAAACTCCACTGCGCCTCGATCATGCCTCGCAACCCTTGGGCTTCTGCTGACGACAAGCTGCGATAGCGGCAGACCCGATCCACCCGCCATACCAGGCAAGGCTGCTCTTGTTCGAGTAAAGCACTCTCGGGGAAATCCGCCCGATCCTTGACCGCGCGCCACTGGGCGAGGCTGTTGTAACGGCAGTCCAGCCACTGCACACAAGGCGCCAGTTGCAGTTGCAGCAGCGGCCACTCTTCGGCGTCCAGGGCCGCCATGTCCGCCACCGTCAGCACCTGGGCCTCGGCGGCGTCGAAGGCCAGGGTGAACGCCCACTCCAGGCGCGCCAGTTCCGCCAGGGGCAGGCCCTGCTCCGGCACCAGATGGCCCTGGATGAACTCGGCGAAGCCCTGCCCCAACCAGCGCAGGCTGAAATGCCGGGAGGGAGATTGGCGTATATAAGCGCCGGCCAGTGACGCGAACTCCTCATCGCCGAGCCACTGCAGGATCGTCGGAAAGTCCGCCGCCATGACTTCCAGCAGCCGCGCCTGGTAGGCGTTGTGGTAAATCGCCAGACCGGTGGCGACACTCAGGGTCGGTCCGCCGATCAGGCTGTTGCCCAGCAGGCTGTCCGCCTGGGACTGCTCGGCCAGCAGGTAGCGTTCAAAGGCCAGTTGCCATTCGTTCAGGCGCATTCAAGCCTCCCGGACAGCGCCCGTTGCCCCAGCGCGCGAGCCTTGTGCAGTTCGCCGAGCAGTTCGCTCAACGGCGGAAAATGATCGTCACGCTCCAGCAGGGTCGCGACCGGCCCAAGGTGTTGCAGGGTGCGCTGATACAGCGCCCAGACCGGATCGCACACCGGCTGGTCATGGGTGTCGATCACGTAGTCGCCATGATCCTGATGCCCGGCCAGATGCAATTGCCGCACCCGTTGCGCCGGCAGCCCCTGGATGAACTGCCAGGGATCGAAACCGTGATTGCGTGAACTGACGTAGACGTTGTTCACGTCCAGCAACAGCTCGCAGCCACTGAGCTGGCTCAAGGCGGCCAGGAACTCCCACTCGCTGAACTGATCGGCGGCGGCGCGCACATAGCTGGAGACGTTCTCCAGCACCAGGGGACGCTCCAGCACCTCCTGCACCTGGCGCACCCGGCCCGCCACGTATTCCAGGCTTTCCTCGGTGTAGGGCAAGGGCAGCAGATCGTGCAGTTGATGAGCGTTGCCGCGGCTCCAGCACAGGTGATCGGAAATCCAGGCCGGCTCAACCCGCCGGGCCAGTTGCTTGAGTTGCTTGAGGTAGTCCAGGTCCAGGGCGTGGGGACCGCCGATGGACAACGACACCCCATGCATCACGATGGGGTAACGCTCGGCAATGGCGTCCAGGTAGTAAAGGGCCTTGCCGCCCTCGACCATGAAGTTCTCGGACACCACTTCAAACCAGTCGACGTCCGGTGCTTCATCGAGAATCTGCTGGTAGTAGGCGCTGCGCAAACCCAGGCCATAGCCCAGGCAGGAAGAAAGGTCAGACATAGCGAACTCCTCGCAAGGTGGCCGCAGTGGTCGTCAGTCCCACTGCGGCTGCACGGATTCGCCGCTTACTCGCCGACTTTGCCGCCGGCTTTTTCGCACTCCGACTGGGTCATCGCCTTGAAGCCCTGGCCTTTGCAAGCGCCCATGCCTTTGCAGGCGTGGTCTTTGGTCTTGCAGTCGTTCTGGCCTTTGCAGCCGTTGACGCCATAACAATGAACCTGGGCATCAGCTGCCGACGCCTGAGTGGCAACACCGGCAAACAGGGTGGCGGCAGCGAAAGCCAGGGCAGCACCAGCAGCGGTTTTCTTCATGTTCATTTTTTGTTCCTCAATAATCGCAGGGGACGACGGGAGGCGTGTGCAATCCCGTCATAGCACTAGAGAGAGGAAGCTCCCCGGCGTTACAGCCGGGATAAAAAAATTCTGCGCGGCGGCCTTTCGCCGGTAACCCGGCAGCTACAGGCTTCAGCAACGGTTCCTGAAACCGCAGCAGGTGCCGCGGGTCAGCAGCACACACACCGCAGCAGCCAGTACCTCGACAGCAAACAGAGCGATAAACGCCAGACGACCGGCGGGAATCCACGGGCTACCCAGTTCATGTGTTCCACGTGGAACCTTACTCATGACTGCGATCCGGATGCTTTGCTCGGCAGGCTCGGCGGACCATCCACCAGTACCCGGAACTGCGCGCCGATCAATACCGCCAGGCGCGCCGGCGCTGCGGATAACGCTGGGACAATGCGTTGCTGTATAAGCCATCGAGTGAATTTTTTGTCGCACGCCATGCCTTTTCATCTACGGCGTGCGTCGTAGTCTCTGTACGAACAGTTTTGAGACGAAGGTCAGGCAAGGCGAAAACGGTCGAGGAACGGCCAGGGTCGCGTTCGACTTTACGGGGTGTAAATGAGCATTCCGATCGGACTCGCGCACGAGACCGTTTTCAACGCAGCATCACCGAGTATCCAGGCTTTTCGTACAGAGCCCAGACACCACTGTGGCAGCCAGTTGCTCACGCAGAAACTTCTGATGTCAGCCCCTGGCATTTATGGCAATAATCCAGCCCTGCTCACCGCGTGCGACAAGGAACCGTCCCATCATGCTCTCGATTTACCAGCTCAAACCGCGCTTTCAAAACCTGCTGCGGCCGTTGGTGCAGCGCCTGTACGACAACGGCACCACGGCCAACCAGATCACCGTCCTGGCCGCCGTCATCTCACTCCTGGTCGGCACCGTCATCGCCCTGTTCGCCAGCCACACCTGGCTGTTCGCCCTGATTCCGCTGTGGATGATCCTGCGCATGGCGCTCAATGCCATCGACGGCATGCTGGCCCGGGAATTCGGCCAGCAATCGCGCCTGGGCGCCTACCTCAATGAACTGTGCGATGTGGTCGCCGACAGCGCCCTGATCCTGCCCTTCGCCCTGCTCCCGGGCGTCAGCCTGCTGCTGGTGCTGGCGGTGACCCTATTGGCGCTGTTCAGCGAATACGCCGGGGTGCTCGGGCCGATGGTCGGCGCCTCACGGCGCTACGACGGGCCCATGGGCAAAAGCGACCGGGCCTTCATCCTCGGCGTGCTGGCCACCGGCATCGCCCTGGGCTGGCTCGGCGCCCTGTGGATCAACGGCGTGTTGGCACTGGTCGCCGCACTGCTGGTCTACACCCTGATCAATCGGGTCCGCCAGGGCCTCAAAGAAGTTCAGCACAACGCTCCCTCTGCATAAGGAAATGGTAATGCGCGACGCTCAACACCAGACGTTCCGGACCCATGACGGCGTCGAACTGTTTTACCGCCACTGGCCGGCCACTGAAGTGTCCCCAGGCGAACCGCGGCAGGCGGTGATGCTGTTCCATCGCGGTCACGAACACTCCGGGCGCATTGCCCATCTGGTGGACGAGCTGAACCTGCCGCAGGTCGACTTCTTCGCCTGGGACGCCCGTGGCCACGGCCAATCGCCGGGCGCCCGGGGCGACAGCCCGAGCTTCGCCACCAGCGTGCGCGACGTGCAGACCTTCTGCGACCACCTGGGCAGCGCCCACGGCATCGACGAAGAAAACATCGCCGTGGTGGCTCAGAGCGTCGGTGCGGTGATCGCCTCCACCTGGGTCCACGACTACGCCCCACGGATTCGCTCCCTGGTGCTGGCCTCGCCGGCGTTCAAGGTCAAGTTGTACGTGCCTTTCGCCCGCCCGGGCCTGGCCCTGATGCGGCGCTTTCGCGGCAACTTCTTCGTCAACAGCTACGTCAAGGCGCGCTTCTTGAGCCACGACCCGGAACGGGTCCACAGCTACGACGCCGACCCGCTGATCACCAAGGCGATCTCGGTCAACGTGCTGCTGGGCCTGTATGAAGCAGCCGACCGGGTAGTAGCCGATGCCCAGGCCATTCAGGTGCCGACCCAACTGCTGATCTCCGGCTCGGACTTCGTGGTGCACCGCAAGCCCCAAGAGCAGTTCTTCGAACGCCTGGGCAGCCTGCACAAGGAAAAACACATCCTCCCGGGCTTCTTCCACGACACCCTGGGAGAAAAGAACCGCGCGCCGGCCATGGCCAGCATCCGCCGCTTCATCCTGCAGAACTTCGCCCGCCCGCTGAACCGCCCTGCCCTGCTGGACGCCGACCGCCTGGGCGTGACCTGCGCCGAGTCCGAAGCCCTGGCCGCGCCGCTGCCCCACAACTCCCTGCGCGACCTGTACTGGCGCGCCACCCGCGCCAGCATGCGCCTGGGCAGCCAGCTGTCGGCGGGGGTCAAGCTGGGCTTCGACACCGGCTTCGACTCCGGCAGCACCCTGGACTACGTCTACCGCAACCAACCCACCGGGCATTCCGCCCTGGGCCGGCTGATTGACCAGAACTACCTGAACTCCATCGGCTGGCGCGGCATTCGCCAGCGCAAGCTGCACGTGGAAGAGTTGCTGCGCCAGGCCATGGAAAAGCTCCGTGAGCAGGACAGCGAAGTGCGCATCGTCGACATCGCTGCCGGCCACGGCCGCTACATCCTCGAAGCCCTGCAAGGGGTCAGCCCGCTGCCGGAATCGATCCTGCTGCGCGACTACAGCGACATCAACGTGCGCGACGGCAGTGCCCTGATCCAGGAAAAGGGCCTGGGTGACATCGCGCGCTTCGTCAAAGGCAACGCCTTCGACCGTGAGGACCTCGCCGCCCTTGATCCCAAGCCGACCCTGGCGGTGGTCTCCGGGCTCTATGAACTGTTCGCCGACAACCAGATGGTCGGCGGTTCCCTGGCGGGGCTGGCCAGCGCCGTGGAACCCGGCGGCTACCTGGTGTACACAGGCCAGCCGTGGCACCCGCAACTGGAACTGATCGCCCGCGCCCTGACCAGCCACCGCGAAGGCCAAGCCTGGGTCATGCGCCGCCGCACCCAGGCGGAAATGGATCAGCTGGTGGAGGCCGCGGGCTTTCGCAAGATCACCATGCGCGTGGATGAGTGGGGGATCTTCAGCGTGTCCCTGGCGCAACGGGTGCAATGATGAGCGCAGGCGCCTTGCCAGCGCGGGAGCCAGGCCTGCTGAAACCGGCGGTGCTCTGGCTGCTGCTCTTGGCACCGCTGTTCTTCAGCACCTACGGCTTCGCCACCTGGGTCACCGCGCAACGGGACGACGTCGGCAGTCTGGTCTTCGACTGGGAGCGGCATATGCCGTTCTGGGCCTGGACCATCGTGCCCTACTGGTCCATCGACCTGCTCTACGGCTTCTCCCTGCTGCTGCCGCGCAGCCGGGACGAGCTCAAGCGCCACGCCCTGCGCCTGCTCACCGCCCAGGTGATCGCGGTCAGTTGCTTCCTGCTCTGGCCGCTGCGCTTCACCTTTGCCCGACCAGAGCTGGACGGGGTGTTCGGCTGGCTGTTCGAGGTGCTGGCCGGCTTCGACAAACCCTTCAACCAGGCCCCTTCCCTGCACATCGCGCTGCTGGTGGTGCTATGGGTCTGCTACGCCCGGCATAGCCAGGGCTTCTGGCGCTGGCTGGTGCATGGCTGGTTCGGCTTGATCGGGGTGTCGGTGCTCACCACTTATCAACACCACTTTGTCGATGTGCCTACCGGCGCCCTGGCCGGCTGGCTGTGTGTCTGGCTGTGGCCGCTGGATCGCCCCAGCCCGCTGTTCAGCGCACAGCGGGCCCAAGACCCGCGGCGCCGCCAACTGGCCTGGCGCTACGCCCTGGGCGCGGCGCTATTGGCGGTGGCCGCCTTCACCTGGGGCGGCACCGGGCTGTGGTTGATCTGGCCCGCCGTGGCGCTGTTGCTGGTGGCCCTGAACTACGCGCTGCTCGGCGCCGCAGGGTTCCAGAAACGCGAGGACGGACGCTTGAGCCCCGCCGCCCGCTGGTTGCTGGCGCCCTATCTGGCGGCAGCCTGGATCAACTCGCGGCTGTGGACGAAAAAACATCCACAGCCGGATCAGGTTGTGGATAACGTCTGGCTCGGCCGCCTGCCCACCCCAGCCGAGCTCAAGGACAGCCCCTTTGTCGCGGTGCTCGACCTGTGCGCCGAGCTGTCCCTGGACCGCCGTGGCTTGCAGGCCTACAAGAGCCTGCCGGTACTGGACCTGTGTGCCCTCAGCCCCGAGCAGTGCCTGGCTGCGGCGCAAGCCGTTGAACGCCTGCGCCAGCAAGGCCCGCTGCTGGTGTGCTGCGCCCTGGGCTATTCCCGCAGTGCCACGGCCATTGCCGCCTGGCTGCTGCACAGCGGCCGCGCCGCCACCGTGGACGCGGCCATCGTGCAGATCCAGCGGGCACGCCCGCAGATCGTCCTGCAAGCGGCCCATCGGCAGGCGCTGGAAACCCTGATCAGTAGCAAGAGAGCGGCCCATGTCCAGTGAGATGCAGCTCTACAGCGTCGCCAGCCTGCTGCGCCGGGGCCGGGCCCTGGATCAGTTATCCACAGGCCTGACCCTGCTGGGCGCCCTGTATGGCCTGGGCCAGTACCTGCTGGCCAGTGTCAGCCTGGGAGGCTTGATCGTCAGCCTCGCCCTGGTGCTGCTGGGGCTGGTGGAAAAGTACCTGGCGCTGCGCGTGGCCTTCGACGCCGACCTGTTTCAGCGCGTGGCCGATGGCCCCGCGTCCCTCGAACACAGCACCCAGGCCCTGGATCAGGCCCTGAGCGCCCTCGGCCTGCAACCTGCGCAGCGCGGCGGCCGGCCCTGGAACGAACGCAGCCGCGGTGCCCTGGGCCTGCTGCGCCGCCAGGCGTTGCTGCTGGCGGCACAAGTGCTGGTGCTGTTGAGCTTGATCCTGGCCAGCCCCTGGCTGACCTTCGCCGGATAAGGAATGCCCATGTTCGAACCCCTGGTTGCCAACCTCATCACCTCCGCCGCCCGCAGCATCACTGGCGCCCGCAGCCTGTGGCTCGGCTCCGCGCCGCGACCGGTGCAGCGGATCTACTTCGCCAACCACAGCAGCCACGGCGACTTCGTGCTGCTCTGGGCCTCGCTGCCGCCGGCCCTGCGCAAACTGACCCGGCCCGTGGCCGGTGCCGACTACTGGCACAAAAGCGCCCTGCGCCGCTACATCATCAACCGGGTGTTCAACGGCGTGCTGATCGACCGCGAGCGCAAGGAGGCTGTGGATAACAATCCGCTGCAGCCGATGCTCGATGCCCTGGACAACGGCGACTCGCTGATCATCTTTCCGGAGGGCACGCGCAACCTGGAAGACGGCCTGCTGCCGTTCAAGAGCGGGATCTACCACCTGGCCAAACGTTATCCACAGGTGGAGGTGATTCCGGTGTGGATCGCTAACCTCAACCGGGTCATGCCCAAGGGTCGCTTCCTGCCCCTGCCCCTGCTGTGCACCACCAGCTTCGGTGCGCCACTGACCCTGGAAGAGGATGAAAGCAAGGAACACTTTCTCGAACGCAGCCGCGCCGCGCTGCTGGCCATGGCTCCGGAGCACAGCTGAAATGGATAAGCAGACCCTGATGTTGTTCGGCGGCATCGGCGCCATTCTGGTGCTGGCCTCGCTGATCGGTTTCATCCTCAAGTGGCGCACCCGCGGCGCGCCCAACCCGGTGATCGACAACCTCAATGCGCGGATCAATGCCTGGTGGGTGATGGTGCTGGTGATCGGCATCGCCTTCTGGCTCGGCACGGCGGCGGTGATCCTGCTGTTCTACGCGGTGTCGTTCTACGCCCTGCGTGAATTCCTCACCCTGACCCCCACACGGCGCAGCGACTACCCGGCCCTGGTGGCGGCCTTCTACCTGGCCCTGCCCCTGCAGTACCTGCTGATCTACTCCGACTGGTACGGATTGTTCTCGATCTTCATCCCGGTCTACGTCTTCCTGCTGCTGCCGATCCTGGCGTCCCTGGGGGGCGACAGCACGCACTTTCTGGAACGCGCCTCCAAGGTTCAGTGGGGACTGATGATCGCGGTGTTCTGCGTGTCCTTCGTGCCGGCCCTGCTGACCCTGGACATCGCCGGCTACGAAGGCCGCAACCTGTTGCTGATCGCCTATCTGGTGATCGTGGTGCAGCTCTCGGATGTGCTGCAGTACGTCTGTGGAAAACTCTTCGGCAAACGCAAGATCGCCCCCAACCTGTCACCGTCCAAGACCGTCGAGGGCTTTGTCGGCGGCATCCTCCTGGCGTCCTTGATCGGCGGCGCGCTGTTCTGGATCACCCCGTTCAACATCTGGCAGTCGTTCCTGATCGCCCTACTGATCAACCTGCTGGGCTTTGCCGGCGGCATCGTCATGTCGGCGATCAAGCGCGACCGCGGGGTCAAGGACTGGGGACACATGATCGAGGGCCACGGCGGCATGCTCGATCGCCTGGATTCGGTGTGCTTCGCCGCGCCGATCTTCTTCCACCTGGTGCGCTACTGGTGGACCTGAGACAGGTCCACCAGTAGCGGGTTTGCGCCCGCTACGCGGTCATGCGCGAACAAACGCCCCGGCCAGCGCTGTTGATCACCCCGGTAGATGCCCCAATGGCAGGGGCCCCGGGGTTTTCACCGTATGAATGGCGAAGTTACTGCGGATGTCGCTGACCCCGGGGATCTTCAGCAAGTGGCCAGTGAGGAAACGGTCGTAACCGCGCAGATCCGGGACCACCACCTGCAGCAGGAAGTCCGATTCGCCGGAGACCAGGAACGCCGAGATCACTTCCGGCAACTGCAACACCGCCTGGCGGAAGGCTTCGGCCTCGGCGTCGTTGTGCCGTTCCACCTTGACCCCGACGAACACCGTCAGCCCCAGCCCCACTTCATCCCGGTCCAGGGTCGCCTGGTAGCCACGGATCACCCCCGCCTCCTCCAGCATGCGCACCCGGCGCAAACAGGGTGACGGCGACAGGCCGATCTCCTCGGCCAGTTGCACATTGCTCAGGCGGCCGTCGCGCTGCAGGGCGGCGAGGATCTTGCGGTCGTAGGCATCGAGTTTCATGTTTGGCATATCCGGATGGTCATTCCATTGAAAGCTGGAACATTATGCCAATTTTCACCGCCTTGCTGGTTGATTACGCAAGCACCTGCCCGCCCCTGTGGCCCTAAACTGGGCACACCGACTCGACAACGAATGGGGGTGCAAGGTGGCGCAACTGTGGATGTATTTCCTGGCTCTGGCGGTGGTCTACCTGCTGCCCGGACCTGACATGATCCTGCTGCTGCAGACCGGTGCCCGCCAGGGCAAGGCCCAGGCGCTGGCCACGGCCCTGGGGCTGGCTGTCTCCCGCGGCTGTCATGTGGCCCTGGCCGCCCTGGGCCTGGCGGCGCTGTTCAAGGCCGCCCCCTGGACCTTCGACGTGGTACGCCTGGCGGGCGCCGCCTACCTGCTGTGGATCGGTATCCAGTGCCTGCGGGCCAACCTCCTGCCCAACCTCGACAGCGCCGGCACGGCGGCCACGCCCCTGCGCTGGCGCCAGGCGATCCAGCGCGGCCTGCTGACCAACCTGCTGAACCCCAAGGCATTGCTGTTCTGCTCGGTGCTGCTGCCGCAGTTCATCGATCCCCAGGCGGGTGCGGTAGCCCCCCAATTCGTCACCCTGGGTGTGTTGCTGGTGGCGGTGGGAGGGCTGTTCGACTGCTGCTACGCCCTGGCCGGCGCCGGGCTGGGCCGCTGGATGCAGCGCAGCCCCTCGGCGCAACGTTTGCAGCAATGGCTGTTCGGCAGCCTGCTGATCGGCTTTGCCTTGCGCCTGACATTCGTCCAGCAGGCCTGACGAGCCCAAGGATCGCCGCCACTTCGATCTCTGCTACACCGATCTCTGTAGCCGCTGCTGAGCCATAGCGAAGCTGCGAAAAGGCCCAAAGGGCCTTGCCTGGCAATCTCCCGACAGCATGCGCACGCCCCAACAATCGCCGCGACCGCTGCGTCGGAGTGCCGCCCAGCTCGTTCGCAGCCTGCGGCAGCGGCTACAGGTCTTTTTTAGGCCTTTTGGACGCGGCGGCGCCACAGCCAATAGGCAGCCCCGAGCACCACGCCGGCCCCCGCCCCCGTCGCCAGCTTGTGCTCGCTCATCGCCGTGCGCGAGGCCGACAGCCACTGGGTCAGGTAGCGCTTGTTGGCGCTGCCGAAGTCCGGCTCCTGGCAGTTCATGCCAAAGTTGCCGGCCCACTCCACAAAGGGACCGTTTTCCACGTAGCGCCGGTAGTAGGTGATCTCCGCATCGCTGCCCCGGGTCCAGCGCGCCGCCTTGCACAGCACCGCGGCATAGGCCTGGCTGGTGTGAGGCAGGAAGTCCGCGGCCTGGTTGCCCAGCTCCCCGGCCAGGTAGCGGTAGTGGTAACGCACGTCGGGCGCGGCGGTGGTGGCTTGCTGACGCTGCACTTCATCGGCGCTGACAAAGGGCCCGGCCTGCACTGGCGGGATCTCCAGGCTGTAGCTGCCCCAGAGGCTGTGATAGTCCGGGCCCATTTCGTAACCCAGGATCTCCATGCCCGAGGCACGGGCCAGCTTGCCGGCCTGGTAATAGGCCTCGGCCCGGCGCGTGGGCAACCAGGCCGACTCGGCGCTGCGCCGGTACTCACCGTAAGCCTTGGCGATGGCCTGGCGCTCCGGGCTGTCGAAGTAGCCCCAACCCTCTTCGTAGCGGCCTTCGCGCAGCAGGCGCCGGCCGAGCAATTCGCGCACCTGGGCGGCAATCGGCAGGGTTTCGTAGTAGGCGTCCGGCTGCTTGGGCGTCGGCGGCGGTGCGGGTACCTGGGTATCGACGAACTGCTTGAGTTCATCCAGGGTCAGCACCCGCTCCGCCACAGTGGCTGCGTCGTGCCAGTAGATGTCGCCGCTGCGGTAGAGCAGCTCGAAGGCTTGCACGTAGTCGCCACGATCCAGGGCCAGCAAGGCGCTTTCACCCTCTACCCGGCAACCGGGCTTGAGGTCTTCATAGTTACCGTCATAGTCGCCGCGAAAGCCCCAGCTCTCGTCTCGGGGGAAGGCCGCGGCGGCCTTGGCGTATGCGGCGGCAGCAGCCACCTTGTCGCCATCACGTAGGGCCATCTTGGCCCGCAGCCACCAGGCCAGGCCGCCATCGCCGGCATGCTCCAGCAACTGCTGGGCGGTGGCGAAATCGCCATTCTGGTAATTCAGCGCCGCCAGCCGGTCGGCGTTGTCGAAGCTGCCCGCAGTGCCCTGGCTCAGCAGCTTGATCAGTTTCACCTCCGACTCGGGCCGCTCGCCAAAGGACCAGGCCTGGTGCGAGATCAAGGAGGCGGTGAGCAAGCGGGCTACGGAAGGATGCTTGAGCTGCTCCAGCAATTGCGCGTCCGGCAGGCCGCTCAGTTCGCCCACCACCTGCTTCAGGGAGCTGTAGCCGACCTCCGAACCCAGCTGGTTCTGGATGGCATACAGATCGATAGCCTGGCTCCAGTCGTTCTGATCCTTGAGGATGCGGGCCTCCTCCCCCAGGCTGGCGACGCCCAGGCTCAAGGGGTCGCTGAAGGCGTCGATGCTCAGCTGACGGGTCTGGGCGAACGCCTGACGCGCCGACTGGCGCATGTCGCGCCGGCCCTGATCGTCCAGCTCGTTGGCTTGCTCGCTGATAAAGGACAGGGCCCGCCCCAGGGAATAGGCCGCCCAGGTACTGCGCAGGGCGCGTTGCTCGGCGGGCAGCGCCAGCACCTTGCGGAAATACTCCGCCGCCAACTCATGATCCCCGGCGCTGAAGGCCACGGCGCCCGCGGTGTAGAGGTTGATCTCCAGCGGCAGGCTGGCCCCTTGTTGCTCCGCTACGCGTGCGTCATTGAGCTTGCGCAGCTGGCCGACCAGGGTTTGCTGAGCCTGGTCCAGCCCTTGCTGTTCGGCCCAGTTACGCTCTTGCACCGAATAGCTGTCAGGCAGGCTGTAATCGACACTGAAGCCATTCTTGGCGACGGGCATGAGCCCGACGATGGGCTGACCCAGGCGGCTGATCTCGAACTGGAAACTGCCTTCGGGCAGCTGCGCCAGCGTCTGTGGGCGGTCGTCCAGCAGGCGCATGGGGAAAGTCGGTCCGCAGGCCAGGGCCGGAGCCAGGGGCAGGCACAGGCTCAGGCACAGCAGGTGACGAGATCTAGGGACGAACATGCGCAGCTCCTTGGTCAATTTTTGTACAGCGGGCCCAGCCCACGGCGCGGCTGGCGCCTGCGGCCAGGCGGCCGCTCTGTTGCCGGGTCAACCGCAGTTGGCCGTCGCGCAGCTGCGCGGCATAGCCGCCCAGCCCGTCGAATCCGTCGCATTGGGCAACGGCCAGGGTCAGTTGTTCAGGCAAGGGCTGATCGAGGTTGCCCGCGTTGCTCAAGCGGATGTCGAACAGGCCGTCCTGTTCCTCCAGGCGGATGCCCAGTTCGCCGGCCAGGGTATCGCCCCGGGCCACCGCCCGCAGGGTCTCCAGGCTCCAGGCCCGCACATCGCCCTTGAGGGGCAGGCGAAACCAGATCAGGCCGGCCAGATGCGGCGGCGGGTCGTTGCGCAGAGTTCTGGCCAACTGGCTCAGTTGCTCGGGGTCAGCCATCAGCTCCTGGCGCTGACCGCGCCGTCGCAGCGGCGCCTCGCTTTCCACCAGGGGCGCGCCTTCGGCAGCGGGGAGCAAGGCGACGCCGTAGGCGGGCAAGGCCAGATAGAAGGGTTTGTCGCTGATGCGCGCCCAACGCCTGGCCCACTGTTCGGCTTGTCGTGGGTCGAACAGGCCCTGCCGAGGATCACTCACGGCGTGCACCTGCAGCACGCTGCTGTCGACCTTGGCCAGCAGGCCCGGCAACTCGCGGCTGTCGAGCCAGGCCGGCAAGGCGGTGATGCTCAGGGCCAGGTGGCTCGGCAGTACAGCCCGCAAGCGCTCAAGCAGCTTGGCGTAAGCGGCCAATCGCGCGCTGCCGGCATCGTGGTCGATCTCGATCCCGGTCAGGGTCAGGCCCTGCTCCTGCCAGTCCGTCAGCAGTTGCTGGACCTGACGAATGATCTCGTCCTGATCCAGGGACGGCAGTTGCCCGTCGAGGCGGATCACCGCGATCAACGGCCGGGCATCCTGCTTGAGCAAGCCGGCGTCGATCCGCGCACGGCTCCAGCCAGCCTGTGGAAAAGCCTGCAGGGCCAGGACCCGGGCTGTGGAAAAGTCGGCCCGGGAACCGGCCAGGGCTTCGGCGTGGGCGGGCGTCCACTGCCGTTGCCAGATGTAGAGTTGTTGATCCAGAGGGGGGACGTCTTCGTGGCGGCAGGCGCTGAGCAGCACCGAGCAAAGCAATAGGGCGAAGAGGCGGAGCAAGACCCGGGGCAGCATGAATCGTTGATTCCCTTTAACGCAACAAAGCCCCGGCGTGCCGGGCGCTCTGCAGATGATCAACCTTGAGATCGCGCCAGCCTACGCAGGGCCGCGGCTGGCGGCAATCGCTGGCGAGGACTTTTTTCTGCAGGCGCCCAGGGCCCGTTACAAGCCCCGCAGGGACAGGGCTGCCGGCCGCCGCACCAGCCGCTCCACGGTAAAGCGCCACACGCGCTCAGCCCCCTGAAAGGTGCTGACCAGCGGGCCGTCTAAGATGATCTCGGTGCGCCCACTGAGTTGCAGCAACTCGCCACTGTGAAAGTCGATGAACAGCAAACCCGCCCGGGGATTGAGCAGCAGGTTGCCCAAGGTATTGAAATGCAGGTTGCCGGCGAAATCCGGGATGGTCAGGCAGTTGCCTTCGACCCGAACGAACCCGGCCGGGCCGCCACGATGGGAGACATCTACCGCACGCTGGCCCTCCACATCGACATAGCTGGAGACGAAGAAGGTATCGGCGGCGCCGATCAGGGCCCGGGCCGCCGGGTCTAGGTCCTGTCGGTGCTGGGCCGGGCGGCTGGCCGGATCGCTCAAGGGCACCCGTTGCAGATCGCGCAACTGGATGTAGCGCGGGCAGTTGCCAAACGACTGCTGCACCCTGAGGCAAAAGCCTCGGCTATCGAGCTCACCGATACGACCGTTGAGACGATTGCGTCGCCGGGTATGCAGTTCGATCCCCAACAGGCCCAGGGCCGCACCTTCCTGCAACTGCAGCGGATCATCGGCGGCCGGCAGGCTGGCAAGGCGCAGCAGGTTGGCTTGCGGGGCCTGGGCAAAACCGGGCGGACCTTCAAGCAGGCTCGCCCAGGGATCGCCGTGGGCATCCACCGCGCCCACCAGGATGAACGGCAGTTGTCCGAAAAACTGCTGGTGCTGCTCGGGCATGGCCGGACGGATGACTTTGGCGCCGAAGGCTTCCATGCGCTCGGCCACCCCAGCCTGGATCTGCAATTGCCGTTCGCCGGCATGCCAAGGTGAATGCGTGCTCATGTGGTGGCCTCCGCAGAGTGGCTCTTCAGGCGCTTTTCAAACCCGCCGCCGTGGATGGCATGGGGACAAAGCCGGGCAAGGCTTCAATACGCTGCAGCCAGGCCCGTACATGGGGGTAAGCGTCCAGGGACACGTTGCCTTCCGGGGCATGGGCGATGTAGCTGTAGCCCGCGACATCGGCAATGGTCGCCTGCTGCCCTACCAGGAAGGGCCGGCTCGCCAGCTCCTGATCCATGATCTTGAGCAGCGCGTGGGCACGGGCGATGACTTCCTCGGCATTGAACGAGGCGCCAAACACCGTGATCAACCGCGCCGCCGCCGGTCCAAAGGCGATCTGCCCCGCCGCCACCGACAGCCAGCGCTGCACCTGGGCCGCGCCCACCGGATCGCTGGGCAACCAGCGGCCCTGACCATAACGCTGGGCCAGATACACCAGGATCGCATTGGAATCGGCCAGCACCACGCCCTGGACATCGATCACCGGCACTTGGCCAAAGACGTTGAGGGCGAGGAAGTCCGCCTGCTTGTGGGCCCCCTTGGCCAGGTCGACAAAGATGGTTTCGCTGGGCAGGTCCAGCAGGGACAGCATCAGCTCGACCCGATGGGCATGCCCGGAACGGGGAAAGTTGTAGAACTTGATCGGCAGCAGGGACATGGTCGACTCCGCGAACGAGGCGCGGTCGAAGTGCCGCGCTGGGAGCCCCATCTTGATCCCTGGGAAAAAACAACAGAATCACCAGAAATCGCAATCCATCCTTTCATCCAGCGCAATAACGCTAATCAAGGATTGAGCGATGGATGCTCACGCAGGGCCTGTACGGCGAAGTCGACAAAGCTGCGCACCCGCGCCGGCGCCTTGCGCCCGCCCTGGTACACCACATGGATCGGCAAGGGCGCCAGCTCGAAGGCCTGGAGGACAATTTCCAACTGCCCCGCCGCGACCTGGTCGGCGACCTGATAGGACAGCACCCGGGTCAGGCCCAACCCCAGACAGGCAGCACTGATGGCTGCCTGGTTGGCACTCACCAGCAACCGCGGCTCGGGCCGAATGCTCAGGGGCCGACCGGCATCGTTGAACTGCCAGTTGCGCGCCTGGCCCACGGACGACGGCGCGATCACCGGCGCCTGGCGCAGGTCATCGGGATGCTGGGGACGGCCGTGGACGGCAAGAAACTCCGGCGCGGCGCAGACAACGCGGCGCACTTCGCCGACTCGGACGCTGTGCTGGCCACTGTCGGGCAACTCACCAATGCGTATCGCCACGTCGATGCCCTCCTCCACCATGCTCGCCACCCGGTCCAGCAGCAGGGCGTTGACCTTGACCTGTGGATAACGTTGCAGGTAGCGCACCAGCAGCGGAGTGACGAAAAGATCGCCAAACAGCACCGGCGCAGTCAGGGTCAATTGGCCCCGGGGCTGGGCGTGGATGCCGGCGGCCGAAGCCTCGGCGTCCTGGACCTCGGCCAGAATGCGCCGGCAATCCTCCAGATAGCCTTGCCCGGCTTCACTCAGGTGCACGCTGCGAGTGGTGCGGATCAACAACTGAGTACCGATGCGCTGCTCCAGCGCGGCGACGGCTCGGGTCACACTGGCGGCCGACAGACTCAGGCGCCGAGCGGCAGCAGCGAAGCCTTGCTCCTGAGCGACGCAAACGAACACCTGCATTTCCTGGAACCTGTCCATGCCCTACCTCAGCTGCCGGCGCCTGCCCGGTGAGCGCCGCGAGCCAGCAGCATAATCCAGGGCTCCGGCTTCAGGGGATACACCAGGTGCCGACATCGTGCCGATCGAATCCCGGGCACGGGTTGTTCTTGGCAATCAGCCGGTAGGGCTGATCTTCGGCGTAGGAAAAATAGAAGTAGTAGTGCCGATCTTCCCCGTACAGCCAATAGGAAGAAGAACCCTGATTAATCAGGGTCGGCTCGAAGGTCCAGATGGAGGATTCGGCGGGAATGAAGTTGGCCCGATCCTTCAGCAGCAACAGGCTGTTGGACAGCACCGGGGTCAGCCCGCCCAGCAGCAGGACAATCAGCATCAGGACCAGCGTCCATCCATAAATCAAACGCAGCTTCATAGGTTTTCCACAGCTCAATAAAAAGTCCCGGCCTGTGCACAAGCCGGGACTTTCTGGGTGATGGGTTCACAGCCGCCTGGCAGGCAGCTGTGGATAACTCACTCCACGGTCACCGACTTGGCCAGGTTGCGCGGCTGGTCGACGTCGGTGCCCTTGAGCACGGCAACGTAGTAGGACAGCAGTTGCAGCGGGATGGTGTAGAGGATCGGCGAGAGGATGTCGTGGATGTGCGGCATCTGGATCACGTGGGTGCCTTCGCCATTGGTCATGCCGGCTTGTTCGTCGGCAAACACGATCAGCTCGCCGCCACGGGCACGCACTTCCTGCAGGTTGGATTTGAGTTTTTCCAACAGCTCGTTGTTCGGCGCCACGGTAACCACTGGCATGTCGTTATCCACAAGGGCCAGGGGACCGTGCTTGAGCTCACCGGCCGGGTAGGCTTCGGCGTGGATGTAGGAAATCTCCTTGAGCTTGAGCGAGCCTTCCATCGCCACCGGGTACTGGGCGCCACGGCCGAGGAACAGGGTGTGGTGCTTGTCGGCGAACAGCTCGGCGGTCTTTTCCACCACGCTGTCCATGGCCAGGGCTTCGCCCAGGCGGATCGGCAGGCGACGCAGTTCTTCCACCAGCTCGGCTTCGACGCCGGCGGCCAGGGTGCCACGTACCTGGCCCAGGGACAGGGTCAGCAATAGCAGGCCCACCAGTTGAGTGGTGAAGGCCTTGGTCGAGGCCACGCCGATTTCGCGACCGGCCTGGGTCAGCAGGGTCAGATCGGACTCGCGCACCAGGGAGCTGATGCCGACGTTGCAGATGGCCAGGCTGGCGAGGAAGCCCAGCTCTTTGGCGTTGCGCAAGGCCGCCAGGGTATCGGCAGTTTCGCCGGACTGGGAGATGGTCACGAACAGGGTGTCGGGCTGCACCACCACCTTGCGGTAGCGGAACTCGCTGGCCACTTCCACTTGGCAGGGGATGCCGGCCAGTTCTTCCAGCCAGTAACGGGCGACCATGCCGGCGTGATAGCTGGTGCCGCAGGCAACGATCTGCACATTGCGCACCTTGGCGAACAGCTCGGCGGCTTGTGGACCGAAGGCCTGGACCAGCACCTGATTGGCGCTCAGGCGACCTTCCAGGGTGCGCTGCACCACGGATGGCTGCTCGTGGATTTCCTTGAGCATGAAGTGACGAAACTCGCCCTTCTCCGCCGCTTCGGCGCCGTCGCGGTACTGCACTGCTTCGCGCTCAACCGCTTTGCCGTCGATGTCCCAGATCTGCACGCTGTCGCGGCGGATCTCGGCGATGTCGCCTTCTTCCAGGTACATGAAACGGTCGGTGACCTGGCGCAGGGCCAGTTGGTCGGAGGCGAGGAAGTTTTCCCCCAGGCCCAGACCGATCACCAGCGGGCTGCCGCTGCGGGCTGCCACCAGGCGGTCCGGCTGGCTGGCGCTGATCACCGCCAGGCCATAGGCACCGTGCAGTTCCTTGACGGTGGCCTTGAGAGCCACGGTGAGGTCGCCCAGGTCCTTGAGCTTGTGGTTCAGCAGGTGGGCGATGACTTCGGTGTCGGTGTCCGAGGTGAACGCGTAGCCCAGGGCGCTGAGCTGCGCGCGCAGGGCTTCGTGGTTCTCGATGATGCCGTTGTGCACGATCGCTAGGTCACCGGAGAAATGCGGGTGGGCGTTACGCTCGCACGGCGCGCCGTGGGTGGCCCAGCGGGTGTGGGCGATGCCCAGACGGCCGACCAGCGGCTCGCTGGCCAGGGCCTGTTCCAGTTCGCTGACCTTGCCCGGGCGGCGCATACGCTCAAGCTTGCCGGCGTTGGTGTAGACCGCCACACCGGCGCTGTCGTAGCCGCGGTATTCGAGACGTTTGAGGCCTTCCAGCAAAATGGCGGTGATATTGCGTTCAGCAACGGCGCCAACAATTCCACACATGGTTTTTCTCCTAGCTGACAGCCGCGCAAATCAGAGTTATGCCGCGGGTCTGGATTTGGTCGCGGACCTCAAAGGGCAGGCGATCATCGGTAATAAGGGTATGGACGCTGCTCCATGGCAGCTCCAGGTTGGGAATCTTGCGGCCGATCTTGTCGGATTCGACCATCACCACCACTTCACGAGCCACTTCGGCCATGACCCGACTCAACCCCAGCAATTCGTTGAAGGTGGTGGTGCCGCGGGCCAGATCGATGCCGTCGGCACCGATAAACAGCTGGTCGAAGTCGTATGAGCGTAGAACCTGTTCAGCCACCTGGCCCTGAAAGGACTCGGAATGGGGGTCCCAGGTGCCGCCAGTCATCAACAGCACGGGTTCGTGCTCCAGCTCGCTCAGGGCGTTGGCCACATTCAGCGAGTTGGTCATCACCACCAGGCCGGGTTGCTGGCCGAGTTCGGGAATCATGGCGGCGGTGGTGCTGCCACTGTCGATGATGATTCGTGCGTGTTCCCGGATGCGCTGTACCGCGGCCCGGGCAATCGCCTGCTTGTAGAGGGACACCGGCTGGCCAAGGTCGCTGACCAGTTCCTGAGGCATGGTGATGGCGCCGCCGTAACGACGCAGCAGCAAGCCATTGCTTTCCAGAGCGGCCAGATCCTTTCGAATCGTAACTTCAGAGGTTTCGAAACGCTTGGCCAAAGCATCAACGCTCACTTCGCCCTGTTCATTGAGCAAGGCAAGGATATTGTGGCGGCGTTGGGGGGTATTGCGCTTCGACATGGCGGCTTAAGTTTCGATTCGAAAGATAACAGGCGCAATAAAAACCTATGATCGAAACTTCGTCAAGCGGGGGAGGTGAAAAAATCGCTGTTGTTGGGTTGGAAGTTATCCACATTCAGCCAGCCCCTACCGCTGAGCATAGGGGCCTGCTGACCGGCGAACAGGTCCGCCGCGGTTGTGGATAACCTCAGTCTTTCTTGATCTTCTCCGGCCGCTTCCAGCCGTCGATGTTCTTCTGCCGGGCCCGACCCACTGCCAGTTGGGCTGGCGCCACGTTCTGGGTGATGGTGGAGCCGGCGGCCGTGGTAGCACCGGACAAGATATCCACAGGTGCCACCAGGGAGTTGTTGGACCCGATGAACACGTCTTCGCCCATGACAGTCTTGTGCTTGTTCACCCCGTCATAGTTGCAGGTGATGGTGCCAGCGCCGATGTTGGTGCGAGCACCGATCACCGCGTCACCCAGGTAAGTCAGGTGACCGGCCTTGGCGCCCTGGCCCAGGTGGGCATTCTTCAGTTCGACGAAGTTACCCACATGGGCACGGGCCTCCAGCACGGTGCCGGGGCGCAGACGGGCGAACGGGCCGGCATCGCTGCCCTCGCCCATTACCGCGCCGTCGAGGTGACTGTTAGCCTTGATCACCACGCCCTTGCGCAGGGTACTGTCCTTGATCACGCAATTAGGGCCGATCACCACGTCGTCCTCGATCACCACTCGGCCTTCGAGAATCACGTTGATGTCGATCAGCACGTCGCGGCCGACCGAGACTTCGCCGCGCACGTCGAAACGCGCGGGGTCACGGAGGGTCACGCCCTGGGCCATCAGCCGGCGCGCCGCGCGCAGCTGGTAGTGACGTTCCAGTTCCGCCAACTGCTTGCGGTCGTTGGCGCCCTGCACTTCCATGGCGTCGTGGGGCTGCTCGGTGGCGACAATCAGGCCGTCGCTGACCGCCATGGCGATCACGTCGGTGAGGTAGTACTCGCCCTGGGCGTTGTTGTTGGACAGGCGGCCGGTCCAGTCGCCGAGGCGTTTGCCGGGCACCGCGAGAATCCCGGTGTTGCCTTCGGTGATCGCGCGCTGGGCTTCATTGGCATCCTTCTGCTCGACGATGGCGGTGACCTTGCCACTGGCGTCACGGACGATGCGCCCGTAGCCGGTCGGGTCATCCAGCTCGACGGTGAGCAGGCCCAGTTGTTCCGGACCCACTTGCTTGAGCAGGCGCTGCAGGGTCTCGACTTCGATCAATGGCACATCACCATAGAGGATCAGCACCGTGTCGGCGGTAATGAAAGGTACAGCCTGGGCCACCGCGTGGCCGGTGCCCAGTTGCTTGTCCTGCAACACGAAATTCAGGTCATCGGCCGCCAGGCGCTCACGCACCGCGTCCGCGCCGTGGCCGATCACCACGTGGATGCGCTGTGGGTCGAGTTGCCGGGCGCTGTGGATAACATGCCCGAGCATGGAGTTGCCGGCGACCGGGTGAAGCACCTTCGGCAGCGCCGAGCGCATACGAGTGCCTTGACCCGCGGCGAGGATAACGATTTCGAGAGACATGACTGGCTACCAATCCTGGGGGGCCGGCGACTGCGACCAAGGGGGGTGAATGGCGGAAAATAAAAAGGGTAGCCGAGGCTACCCTTTTTAATCAATCACACAGAAAGCCTGCGACTTAGCCGCCGAACTTCTTGCGGATCTGCTGGACGGTACGCAGCTGAGCTGCGGCCTCGGCCAGACGTGCAGCAGCAGAACCGTAGTCGAAATCTGCGCCTTTTTCATTCAGGGCCTTCTCAGCAGCCTTGACGGCTTCCTGAGCGGAGGCTTCGTCCAGGTCGGCAGCGCGTTGCACGGTATCGGCAAGAACCTTGACCATGTTCGGCTGAACCTCGAGGAAACCACCGGAGATGTAGAACACCTCGGCTTCCCCGCCCTGCTTGATCAAGCGGATCGGACCTGGCTTCAGGTTGGTGATCAGCGGTGCGTGACCCAGAGCGATACCAAGATCACCCAGTTCACCGTGCGCAACCACCATCTCCACCAGACCGGAGAAGATTTCCCCTTCCGCGCTGACGATATCGCAATGGACTGTCATAGCCATCTGCTTGCCTCAACCTAAATTAGCGCCCGTTGCCGGGCGCCGGGATTACAGTTTCTTGGCTTTCTCGATCGCTTCTTCGATGCCGCCGACCATGTAGAACGCTTGTTCTGGCAGGTGGTCGTAGTCACCGTTGAGGATGCCTTTGAAGCCAGCGATGGTGTCTTTCAGGGAAACGTATTTGCCTGGAGAACCAGTGAAGACTTCAGCCACGAAGAACGGCTGCGACAAGAAGCGCTGGATCTTACGAGCGCGGGATACCAACTGCTTGTCGGCTTCCGACAGTTCGTCCATACCCAGGATCGCGATGATGTCCTTCAGCTCTTTGTAACGCTGCAGTACGTACTGAACGCCGCGAGCGGTCTCGTAGTGTTCGTTGCCGATCACGTTCGGGTCCAGCTGACGGGAAGTCGAGTCCAGTGGGTCTACCGCTGGGTAGATACCCAGGGAAGCGATGTCACGGGACAGAACGACGGTGGCGTCCAAGTGGGCGAAGGTGGTCGCTGGCGACGGGTCGGTCAAGTCGTCCGCAGGTACGTATACCGCTTGGATCGAGGTGATCGAGCCTTGCTTGGTCGAAGTGATACGTTCTTGCAGAACGCCCATCTCTTCGGCCAGGGTCGGCTGGTAGCCTACTGCGGAAGGCATACGGCCCAGCAGTGCGGATACTTCGGTACCGGCCAGGGTGTAACGATAGATGTTGTCGACGAACAGCAGAACGTCGTTACCTTCGTCACGGAACTTCTCGGCCATGGTCAGGCCGGTCAGCGCTACGCGCAGACGGTTTCCTGGTGGCTCGTTCATCTGGCCGTAGACCAGAGCAACCTTGTCCAGAACGTTGGAATCCTTCATCTCGTGGTAGAAGTCGTTACCCTCACGAGTACGCTCACCCACACCGGCGAACACGGAATAACCGCTGTGCTCGATGGCGATGTTACGGATCAGTTCCATCATGTTTACGGTCTTGCCTACACCGGCACCACCGAACAGACCGACTTTACCGCCCTTGGCGAACGGGCAAACCAGGTCAATTACCTTGATCCCGGTTTCCAGCAGGTCGTTGCCGCCTGCCTGTTCTGCGAAGGAAGGAGCTGGACGGTGGATGCCCCAACGCTCTTCTTCACCGATAGGACCGGCTTCGTCGATTGGGTTGCCCAGTACGTCCATGATCCGGCCCAGGGTCGCTTTACCGACCGGTACGGAGATGGCTGCGCCAGTGTTGTTGACGTCCAGACCGCGCTTCAAGCCTTCGGTGGAGCCCATCGCAATGGTACGCACCACGCCGTCGCCCAGCTGCTGCTGAACTTCCAGAGTGGTTTCGGCGCCTTGAACCTTCAAGGCGTCGTAGATGCTCGGTACGCTGTCGCGTGGAAATTCCACGTCGATAACGGCGCCGATGATTTGAACGATACGTCCGCTACTCATAGCTGGATCCTCTGAATATTTGAACCGTTAAACCGCGGCAGCGCCGCCGACGATTTCCGAGATCTCTTGGGTGATCGCAGCCTGACGCGCCTTGTTGTAGATCAGCTGCAAATCGCTGATCAAATCACCGGCGTTGTCGGTAGCGTTCTTCATTGCGATCATCCGCGCCGCTTGTTCAGCTGCGTTGTTCTCGACCACCGCCTGGTAGACCTGCGACTCCACATAACGGACCATCAAGCCGTCCAGCAGCTCCTTGGCATCCGGTTCGTAGAGATAGTCCCAGTGGTGCTTGAGTTCTTGATCCGGGGTTGCCTCCAGTGGAATCAACTGCTCCACGGTCGGCTGCTGAGTCATGGTGTTGATGAACTTGTTGGATACCACGGACAGGCGGTCAATCCGGCCTTCCAGGTACGCATCCAGCATCACCTTGACGCTGCCGATCAGATCATTGATCGACGGCTCTTCACCCAGATGGCTGATAGCTGCAACGACGTTACCGCCGAAGTTGCGGAAGAAGGCCGCACCCTTGCTACCGACCACACACAGATCGATCTCGACGCCTTGTTCGCGGTTTACCGCCATGTCCTTGACCAGAGCCTTGAACAGGTTGGTGTTCAAGCCACCACACAGACCACGGTCACTGCTCACCACAACGTAACCGACGCGCTTGATAGCACGGTCGATCATGAATGGGTGACGATATTCCGGGTTGGCGTTGGCCAGATGACCAATAACCTGGCGGATGCGCTCCGCATAAGGACGGCTAGCAGCCATGCGCATTTGTGCCTTGCGCATTTTGCTGACCGCCACTTTTTCCATGGCGCTGGTAATTTTTTGCGTGCTTTTGATGCTCGCAATCTTACTGCGAATCTCTTTTGCGCCTGCCATGTAACACCTATCAGGTTAGCAAGCGGGAGCCTTGCGGCTCCCGCTGCGGCTTACCAGGTTTGGGTGGCTTTGAACTTCTCGATACCGGCTTTCAGGCCAGCGTCGATTTCGTCATTGAAGTCACCCTTCACGTTGATCTTCGCCATCAGGTCGGCGTGATCGCGGTTGAAGTAAGCAATCATGGCCTGTTCGAAGCTACCAACTTTGGCAATCTCGACGTCCGTCAGGAAGCCACGTTCAGCGGCGTACAGGGACAAGGACATGTCGGCGATGGACATCGGCGCATATTGCTTCTGCTTCATCAGCTCGGTAACGCGCTGACCATGCTCAAGTTGCTTACGGGTCGCTTCGTCCAGGTCAGAAGCGAACTGGGCGAATGCCGCCAGTTCACGGTACTGAGCCAGAGCGGTACGGATACCACCGGACAGCTTCTTGATGATCTTGGTCTGAGCGGCACCACCCACACGGGATACCGAAACACCGGCGTTCACAGCCGGACGGATGCCGGAGTTGAACATGGCCGATTCCAGGAAGATCTGACCGTCGGTGATGGAAATCACGTTGGTCGGAACGAACGCGGAAACGTCGCCAGCCTGGGTTTCGATGATCGGCAGAGCGGTCAGGGAACCGGTCTTGCCAGTCACTGCGCCGTTGGTGAACTTCTCTACGTACTCTTCGGAAACGCGGGAAGCGCGCTCCAGCAGACGGGAGTGGAGATAGAACACGTCACCTGGGTAGGCTTCACGGCCTGGTGGACGGCGCAGCAGCAGGGAAATCTGGCGGTAAGCCACTGCTTGCTTGGACAGATCGTCATAAACGATCAGCGCGTCTTCACCGCGGTCGCGGAAGTATTCGCCCATGGTGCAACCGGAGTACGGTGCCAGGAACTGCAGTGCAGCCGATTCGGAAGCACTGGCAGCAACGATGATGGTGTTAGCCAGGGCACCGTTTTCTTCCAGCTTGCGAACCACGTTGGCGATAGTCGATTGCTTCTGACCGATCGCTACGTAGACGCAGAAAATGCCGCTGTCTTTCTGGTTGATGATCGCGTCGATCGCCAGAGCGGTTTTACCGATCTGACGGTCACCGATGATCAGCTCACGCTGGCCACGGCCGACTGGGATCATGGCATCGACAGCCTTGTAGCCAGTCTGTACAGGCTGGTCTACCGACTTACGCCAGATCACGCCTGGAGCAACTTTCTCGACCGCATCGGTCTCGGTGTTGTTCAGCGGACCTTTGCCGTCAACTGGGTTACCCAGTGCGTCGACTACGCGACCCAGCAGTTCCTTACCAACCGGAACTTCGAGGATGCGGCCGGTGCACTTGGCGCTCATGCCTTCAGCCAGACTGGTGTACGCGCCCAATACAACGGCACCTACGGAGTCTTGCTCCAGGTTGAGGGCCATACCGTAGACGCCGCCCGGAAACTCGATCATCTCGCCGTACATGACGTCGGCCAGACCGTGAATCCGCACGATGCCGTCAGATACGCTGACGACAGTGCCTTCGTTACGGGCTTGGGAGGTCACATCGAGCTTGTCGATGCGGCCCTTGATAATTTCACTTATTTCGGAAGGATTGAGTTGCTGCATTGCTCTGCTGCCCCTTCAAACTCAAGATTTCAATGCTTCGGCAAGGTTCGCGAGTTTGCCGCGAATCGAGCCATCGATAACCAGGTCGCCGGCGCGGATTACGACGCCACCAATAAGGCTGGCATCCTCCGCAGCGTGCAGTCGCACTTCCCGGCCGAGCCGTGCACTGAGAACCTTGGCGAGTTTGTCTTGCTGTTCTTGGTTCAATGCGAACGCACTGGTTACATCCACATCCACCGATTTCTCTTGCTCGGCCTTGTACAGGTCGAACAGAGCGGCGATCTCCGGCAACAGCAGGAGACGGTCGTTCTCGGCGGCAACGTGAATGAAATTCTGTGCCTGTGCATCAAACTTGTCGCCACACACTTCGATAAAAGTGTTGGCCTTTTCTGCGCTCGTCAGTCGCGGGGCCTTAAGCACGCGCTGCATGGTGTCATCTTGTGACACCGCTGCAGCCAGGCCGAGCATGGCTGACCAAGAGGCCAGCTGCTGGTGGGCCTGAGCGTGCTCGAAGGCCGCCTTAGCGTAAGGTCGGGCCAACGTGGTCAGTTCTGCCATGATCGCCCTCGCTTAAATTTCAGCAGCCAGTTTGTTAACCAGCTCTGCGTGCGCGTTTTGATCGATTGTGGCACCCAGGATCTTCTCTGCGCCATTGACTGCCAGGCTACCCAGTTGGGCACGCAGCGCGTCTTTGACACCGTTCAGTTCCTGTTCGATCTCGGCCTGAGCCTGAGCCTTCACACGTTCAGCTTCGACACGAGCCTGTTCACGGGCTTCGTCGACGATCTGAGAACCGCGCTTCTTGGCTTGCTCAATGATTTCAGCTGCCTGAGCTTTAGCTTCGCGCAGTTGCTGACCCGCTTTATCTTGGGCCAGTTCCAGGTCACGAGCTGCTCGGCTGGCAGCGTCCAGTCCATCCGCGATCTTCTTTTGACGTTCGTGCAAAGCAGCAATGACCGGAGGCCAAATGAACTTCATGCAGAACAATACAAAAATTAAGAACGCAACGGACTGGCCAATCAGGGTTGCATTAATGTTCACGCCAACACCTCGCTCGTTCGTTGTCCGTCACACCAATCAACTCGAATACTCGAGTGATTAGCCAGCGAGTTGACCAACGAAGGGGTTTGCGAAGGTGAAGAACAGAGCGATACCAACACCGATCATGGTTACGGCGTCGAGCAGACCGGCAACGATGAACATTTTAACTTGCAGCATTGGAACCATTTCTGGTTGACGCGCAGCGCCTTCCAGGAACTTGCCGCCCAGCAGGCCGAAACCAATTGCGGTACCCAGTGCGCCCAGGCCGATCAACAGTGCAACAGCGATAGCGGTTAGACCAACTACAGTTTCCATCTTTCCTCCCGACTTTTACGTCGTATGGTTTAGGTTTTTTAGATTAAAGCGGTAAAACAAATCGTTTCATCGAGCCCGAGACGGGCCCCCTCTCGCCGCAACGAGAGGGACATCAGACTAGTCGAGACTGGTCTTAATGGTTCTCTTCGTGCGCCATCGACAGGTAGACGATGGTCAGCATCATGAAGATAAAGGCCTGCAGGGTAATGATCAGGATGTGGAACACAGCCCACGCCCATTGCAGAACCACACCCATGCCGCTGAGCCACAGCAGACCGCTGCCGAACATCACAGCGATCAGGATGAACACCAGTTCGCCGGCATACATGTTGCCGAACAGACGCAGTGCCAGAGAGATCGGCTTGGCAATCAGGGTCACGAATTCCAGCAGGAAGTTCACCGGAATCAGCAGCGCTTGAACGAAGATGTTCTTGCTGCCGAACGGATGCAGGGTCAGTTCGCCGATGAAGCCGCCGATGCCCTTGATCTTGATGCTGTAGAAAATGATCAGCGCGAACACCGACAGGGCCATGCCCAGGGTGGCGTTCGGGTCAGTGGTGGAAACGGCACGGAATGGAATGTGCGGATCGCCCGAGATCAACATGGCCAGTTGCGGAATCCAGTCCACCGGTACCAGGTCGATGGCGTTCATCAGGAACACCCAGACGAAAATGGTCAGCGCCAGCGGTGCGATCACCGGGCTGCGGCCGTGGAAGCTG
The DNA here is from genome assembly GCF_026016285.1 of Pseudomonas sp. B21-059. Taxonomy (NCBI): domain Bacteria; kingdom Pseudomonadati; phylum Pseudomonadota; class Gammaproteobacteria; order Pseudomonadales; family Pseudomonadaceae; genus Pseudomonas; species Pseudomonas sp. B21-059. The sequence continues at coordinate 6,773,909 of NZ_CP087201.1, forward strand.
TCCTTCACGCTGCCATCGACGAAGCCAACCATGACTTCAACGAAGTTCTGCAAAGCGCCCGGCACGCCGGAAGTCGCCTTCTTGGCCGCCATGCGGAACAGAAGAATGAAGATCACACCCAGTGCGACAGACCAGCCGAGGGTATCGACGTGGAATGCCCAGAAGCCCATTTCCTTGGCTTCTGCTGCGGAGTGGGCAAAGCCCCAGCTCCCATTGGGTAGCTGACCGAAGGTCAGGTTCTGCAAGTGGTGCTGGATATAGCCCGAAGCGGTTGTTTCTGCTGACATGGTTGCCTCAAACGCCCTAAGGTCTCGAAAGTCTTGTTCTCATTAGCAGGGGAGCGAACCAGCTGACCAGTTGGGTCAGCACGAAGACGCCGAATACAGCCAGCGGCGCCAGTGGCTTCACACCTGCGAACGTCAGTGCAAACAGCACCGCCGTCAAAATCAGTTTGCCCGCCTCACCGGCATAAAAAGACCGGACTATGGCTTGGGCCGCTCGAGCGCCGGAAAACCGAAATGCCCTGTGAGCGAAATACACATTGGGTAGCAAGGCTATCAGTCCTCCGCAAAGGCCTGAGTACCCGGCAACGACTCCACGCCATTGCCAAAGCGCCAGAGCGGCTATCAGCAGAATGACCAACTGAGCCAATAAAACCGGAAAAACCGCCAAGCGATGAAACGGCAAGCGGTTTGGCGTGCGGGTTTCCATCGCTCTTGCTCCTCAAGGGTCGGCCGCCAGAATTCAATAACTTGGCATAATTTGTGCCGACAAAATGCGCGCAGAGTATAGGGGCGGTTCAGCCCCTATTCAACTGCCGGGTAGTGATTTCCGACTGCGCGCTACATGAGGAAATGTTTCAGCGAATGTGAGCGAGGACGCCTTGCAGCTCATCCAGGGAGTTATAGCCGATCACCAGCTGTCCCTTGCCCTTCTTCCCATGACGAATCTGCACCGCAGAGCCTAGGCGCTCGGCCAGGCGCTGCTCGAGACGGGCGATATCCGGGTCTGGCTTGACCGGTTCAGCAGGCTCCTGTTTGCCGCTCAGCCACTGGCGAACCAGCGCCTCGGTCTGACGTACAGTGAGACCTCGTGCGACAACGTGTCGCGCCCCTTCAACCTGTTGATTTTCCGGCAATCCGAGCAAGGCACGGGCATGACCCATTTCCAGGTCGCCGTGGGACAGCATGGTCTTGATTACCTCAGGCAAGGCAATCAGGCGCAGCAGGTTGGCCACACTGACGCGGGACTTGCCCACCGCTTCGGCGACCTGTTGCTGAGTCAGCTGAAATTCCTGCTGCAGGCGCTGCAGGGCCACCGCTTCCTCGATGGGATTGAGGTCTTCGCGCTGGATATTCTCGATCAGCGCCATGGCGATAGCGGTTTCATCCGGTACATCGCGGACCATCGCCGGGATGGTTTCCTGGCCGGCCTGCTGGCTGGCGCGCCAGCGGCGTTCACCGGCGATGATCTCGAAACGACCACCACCAATGGGACGGACCACGATCGGCTGCATCACACCCTGGCTCTTGATCGAGTTGGCCAGTTCTTCCAGTGCCTGTGGGTCCATGTCCCGGCGTGGCTGGTACTTGCCACGCTGGATCAGGTCCAGGGGCAGGTGCTGCAGCTCACGCTGGTCGGCCTGCACCGCTTGTTCTTCCAGTGCGCTGACAGTCGGACCACTCAACAGTGCATCCAGTCCACGTCCGAGACCTCGTTTCTTGACGGCCATGGGGATTCCTTAAGTTGGCTGGGCGGCTGCGACGCGCGATTGTTTACGTTGCCGGCGAACCATCTCGCCCGCCAGGGCCAGGTAGGCCAGCGCGCCACGGGATTGTTTGTCGTACGCCAATGCCGGCATGCCGTAGCTCGGCGCCTCGGCCAAACGGATATTGCGCGGAATCACGGTGTCGTACAGCTGATCGCCGAAGTGTTCCTTGAGCTGCGCGGAAACATCGTTCATCAGGCTCAGGCGCGGGTCGAACATGGTACGCAGCAAGCCTTCGATCTTCAGCTCGGGGTTGAGCAGTTCAGCGATACGCTTGATGTTATCCACAAGGTCGCTCAAGCCTTCCAGCGCGTAGTACTCGCACTGCATGGGGATAATCACCCCATCGGCGGCCACCAGGGCGTTGAGGGTGAGCATCGACAGCGACGGCGGGCAGTCGATCAGGATGTAGTCGTAGTTTTCACGAATCGGCGCCAGGGCGCTGCGCAGACGGCTTTCCTTCATCTGCATTTCCAGCAGCACCACTTCCGCGGCCGTCAGGTCGCGGTTGGCCGGCAGCAATTGATAACCACCGTGTTCGGAGAAGTGCATGGCCTGGGCCAGGTCGCATTCACCAATCAGCAGGTCATAGACCGAGTTTTCCAAACCGTGTTTATCCACACCGCTACCCATGGTGGCGTTGCCCTGTGGATCGAGATCGATCAACAGCACCCGGCGCTTGGTCGCTACCAGGGATGCTGCGAGGTTGATGCAGGTGGTGGTCTTGCCCACACCACCTTTCTGGTTCGCTATCGCGAATACCTTAGCCATTCTTGCTTGTGTTCCCAATCATGCCGTGCGGCGCAGTATCAGCAGATGGCGTTGGCCTTGGCAACCGGGTACGGCCAAGGCGTGTTCGCTATCGAGGTGGAAGTCTGCCGGCAATGCTAACAGCTCATCCGAGGGATGGACGCCCTTCATTGCCAGCCAGCGTGTATCGCGGTCGCCCAGGTGGCGGGTCCAGCTGGTGAAGTTCTCCATGCTGCTGAACGCCCGGGAAATGATCCCGTTGAAAGGCTGTTCAGGCGTGAAGGCTTCGACCCGGCTGTGGATAACTTGCAGGTTATCCAGCTTGAGTTCGAGTTTGACCTGTGTCAGGAAGCGGGTTTTCTTGCCGTTGCTGTCCAGGCAGGTGACTTGCGACTCGGGAAACAGGATTGCCAGAGGGATACCAGGCATCCCGCCGCCACTGCCAACATCCAGCCAGCGGCCGTTTTCGATGAACGACATTACGCTCAGGCTATCGAGCAGATGGCGGGAGACCATTTCATCCGGGTCGCGCACCGCCGTCAGGTTGTAAGCCTTGTTCCACTTGATCAACAGGGCCAGGTAACCCAGCAGCAATTCGTGCTGGGCTGCGCTCAGATTGACACCGAGCTGGAGAGCGCCTGTGGATAACTCATCCGCGTGTTGTGGGGTGACCATAGAACTCAAGCGCTTTGCTCCAACTGACGGCCCGCGCCGCGTTTTTTCAAGTGAATCATCAACAGGGAAATCGCCGCGGGGGTCACGCCGGGAATCCGCGACGCCTGGCCCAGGGTTTCCGGACGGGTTGCGCCGAGCTTGCTCTGGATTTCCTTCGACAGGCCAGAAATGCCGGTGTAATCGATATCCACAGGCAGCTTGGTGTCTTCGCTGGCCCGCAGACGAGCAATTTCGTCCTGCTGGCGATCGATATAGCCTGCGTATTTGGTCTTGATCTCGACCTGTTCCGCGACCTGTGGATCTTCAGCACCATGCCCGGTCACTTCGACCAGACCAGCGTAGTCGATTTCCGGACGGCTCAGCAGGTTCAGCAGGTTGTACTCGTGGGTCAGCGGGGTGCCGAATTTCTGAGCAATGGCATCGCCCTGCTCGGTGCCCGGACGGACCCAAGTGGACTTCAGGCGTTGCTCTTCCTGGGCAATGCCTTCGCGTTTCTTGCAGAAAGCGGCCCAGCGCACGTCATCCACCAGACCCAGCTCGCGACCTTTTTCGGTCAGACGCAGGTCGGCATTGTCTTCGCGCAGAATCAGGCGGTATTCCGCTCGGGAAGTGAACATCCGGTACGGTTCCTGGGTACCCAGGGTAATCAGGTCATCCACCAGCACACCGATATAGGCTTCATCGCGGCGCGGGCACCAGCTGTCTTTGCCCTGGGCACGCAGTGCGGCGTTGGCCCCGGCCAGCAAACCCTGGGCGCCGGCTTCTTCGTACCCGGTGGTGCCGTTGATCTGACCAGCGAAGAACAGGCCGCCGATGACCTTGGTTTCCAGGCTGTATTTCAAATCCCGCGGATCGAAGTAGTCGTACTCGATGGCATAACCCGGGCGCACGATGTGTGCGTTTTCCATGCCGCGGATCGATTGCACGATCTGCAACTGCACGTCGAATGGCAAGGATGTGGATATACCGTTCGGGTACAGCTCGTGAGTGGTCAGGCCTTCAGGTTCGATAAACACCTGATGGCTTTCCTTGTCGGCAAAGCGATGGATCTTGTCTTCGATCGACGGGCAGTAACGCGGGCCAATGCCTTCGATCACCCCGGAATACATCGGCGAACGATCGAGGTTCGAGGCGATGATCTCGTGGGTGCGGGCGTTGGTGTGAGTAATCCAGCAACTGACCTGTTGTGGATGCTGTTCTTTCGAGCCCAGGAACGACATCACCGGAATCGGTGTATCCCCAGGCTGTTCGGTCATGACCGAGAAATCCACAGAACGGCCATCGATACGCGGTGGAGTACCGGTTTTCAGGCGGCCAACCCGCAGTGGCAGTTCTCGCAGTCGTTGCGCCAGGGCAATCGAGGGCGGGTCACCGGCACGACCACCGGAATAGTTCTGCATTCCGATGTGGATAAGTCCACCGAGGAAGGTTCCGGTGGTAAGCACCACGGATTCCGCGAAGAAACGCAGACCCATCTGGGTCACGACACCGCGTACCTGATCCTGTTCAACGATCAGGTCATCTGCGGCTTGTTGAAATATCCACAGGTTCGGCTGGTTCTCGAGGATCTCGCGCACCGCCGCCTTGTACAGAACACGGTCGGCCTGGGCGCGGGTAGCGCGCACGGCTGGGCCTTTGCGGCTGTTCAACACACGAAACTGAATACCGCCTTTATCGGTCGCCATCGCCATCGCACCCCCTAGGGCATCGATTTCCTTGACCAGATGGCTCTTGCCGATCCCACCAATTGCGGGGTTGCAGCTCATTGCTCCGAGGGTTTCCACGTTATGCGTCAGCAACAGGGTTTTGGCCCCCATTCGTGCTGATGCAAGTGCTGCCTCGGTACCGGCATGACCGCCGCCGATGACGATCACTTCAAAACGGGAAGGGAAATCCACCACGCACCTCGTGCCTGCTTCAAGTAGGAGTAATTAGGAGTAGTTGTCGGGTTGGTTTTTGGACCAAGGCGGCAAGTATAGGGACTTAGCCCTTCCTAAAGAACCCTTTGCACAAAATTTAACCAGCTGTGGATGGATCACAGTCAATAGAAATTAAAAGAGAGAAATTTATTAAATCCTTGTTTTTATGTTTATTCTTATGCACATGCCTTTCTGTGGATAGATTGCTACAGGCCTTTATATTCAATATGTACAGAGGTTTTAAACTCTGTGATTAGGTGGCCAGGAGGCCCTTGGATAAGCGGTTTAAACCTGTGGATGAATGGGGTGGTTATCCACAGGCGTGGTTTTCCTCAGTTTTGAAGCCTGGTTATCAACCGATCTGAAGGGCAGTTATTCACAGGGCTTAATCCACAGAAAACATCCGCGTCCAGGGAAACTCAGGCACAGGTCGACCTTGTTGTGGCCTCAACGGCTACAACGGATCGATCAGGAAGAGGGAGAAACAGACAGGCTGCGCGAGCCTGTCTGTGGATAACACCAGGTGATGATTGCAGCGGTTACTCGGGGCGCTTGACCAGGCGACCTTGTATCCACCAACTCAACGCCAGCGTGACAATGACCAGGACCAGCCAGTACTTCTTCAAGCCAGCCTTGGCGCTATCGAGTATCGAGGCGCTGGCCATGTCATTGCCCGCCAGAGATGGGTTCGTCGAGATCCCATCGTTCAAGCTTTCAGCTTCAACCTCTGGGGAGTTCTGGGCCGAAACGGCGGACGGCTCGAAGGCGGCGACACCCTCCGCCACAGGCGCCTGATCCGAGGGAAGTTGAGCCCAACTGCCTTGGCAGACAAGGGCCAGACCCAGTACCGCGAGATAGCTACAAAAGCGCATAAACACCCTTCCATCCATTTGATAGCAGCGACCGCGGATGCTGGCCGGGGCTTGAACGAATGAATATCAGCTGATTCCGATTCTTCCGACGGCTTCAAGCCGCTGATCCGCTGGTTTCTGAACAGGCTTCATTTGCCCTGGCATGTCCACAAGTAAGGGAAAAGCTCATGTTCCATCGGCGCCCCGGCAGGCAGAGCCGTGGCCAGCCCTGGAAACTCGGGCGAGGTGCGCCAGGGTCTGGGGGCATGACGCATGTCATCTCCCAGAAAACGCAGCGAAAATGCCCGACGCCGGCGATCGCCCCCCACACCGCCAGAGGCATGCAGGGTGAGCATGTGGAAGAACACCGCGTCCCCGGGTTCCAGGGCCCAGCCGAGGATATTGAAGGCCGAGCGATCGGCTTCGATGTCCGGCAGGTCCGCCAGACTGCCTTCGGGAAACCATTTGGCCTGATTGTCCAGGAAGGTTCGCGGCATCAGCCAGGGACCACGGTGGGAACCGGCGACAAACTCCAGTGTGGATGCCCGCGCCACCGGGTCCACGGGCATCCACATGCTGCAGTTTTGTTGGCCCTCGACGTTGTAGTACGGCTGATCCTGATGCCAGGGCGTGGCTTGCCGAGTGTTGGGCTCCTTGACCAGCAGGTGATCGTGATAGAGCCGCACGTTGTCGCTTTGCATCAGCTGGCTGGCGACATGGCCTACCCGGCTGTTGAAGATGAAGCGCCTGTAGTCGGGGTTGTCCTGCCAGTTGCAGAAGTCCTCGAAGAACCAGCCAGGATCATCCGCCTGGCTAGCGACCTTGGCCCGCTCGCTGGGGCTGGCCAGGTTGTGTTCGATCCCCCGCTCCAGCAGCGCCACTTCGTCGGCACTGAACAGCTGGCGAATACACACGACACCATCACGCTGAAACGCCTCGATGGTTGAGGGGGGCAGGTGGAACGCTTGCATGGTGTTTTCCTTTTCATCCAATGGAGGGCAGCACAACGGCCGAGATCCTCAGTCCGGGAGGGGCACATCAGTGAGGGCGGTGTTCGGCCTGATCCATACCCAGTAGGCCAGTGACAGCAATGCCAGCCAGCCGACACCGACATAAAGCGCCAGGCGGGTTTGCGCAAAGGCGCCGAGCACCACAAAGATGAACAGCATGAAGAGCACCGCGCAGACCTGGCCAGCGGCGCCGAAAGGCACAGGAAAGCCCAGGGCGGCGATTTCCTCCGGGCTCATGCTGCGGCGCATGGCCATCTGCGAGAGCAGGATCATCAGCCAGACCCAGACCACCGAGAAGGTCACCAGCGAAGCAAACACCAGGAACAATTCCTCGGGTACCAGGTAGTTGAGCAAAACACCGAACAGCAGAGCCACCGACATCACCAGCACCGTCATCCAGGGGACTCCGAAGCGCGAGGTGCTGGCAAACGCCGCAGGGGCCTGACCGATCGCCGCCATGCCGTACATCATGCGGCCGGCACTGAAAATGTCGCTGTTGATCGCCGAGAACACCGCGGAGATCACCACCAGGTTCAGTACCGTTGCCGCCGAATTTATCCCCAGGCCGCTGAAGATCTGCACGAAGGGACTGCCCTGACTGCCGATACCGGACCAGGGAAACAGCATCAGCAACACCAGCAGGGTCAGGATGTAGAAGATCAGAATCCGCAGTGGCACGGAGTTGATCGCTTTGGGAATCATGCGTTGCGGGTCCTTGGCTTCGCCCGCCGTGATGCCAATGACCTCGATCCCGCCAAAGGCGAACATGACAATGGTGAACGAGGCGATCATGCCCTCCAGGCCATTGGGGAAAAAACCACCATAGGCCCACAGGTTGCTCAGGCCCACAGAATGCTGTCCGTCACCCAGCTGGATACCGAACAGCAGCACCGCAAAGCCTCCGCCGATCATTGCGATGATCGCCGCGACCTTGAGCAGCGATAGCCAGAACTCCATTTCGCCAAAGATCCGCACACTGCACAGGTTCAAGGCGCCGATCCCCAGCACGATGCTCAGCACCCAGATCCAGCGGGGCGTATCGGGGAACCACAGGCTCATGTAGACACCAAAGGCGGTGACGTCCGCCAGGCACACCATGAGCATCGAAAAAGCATAACTCCAGCCGGTGAGAAACCCCGGAAAGCGTCCAAGATAACAACTGGCGTAATGCCCGAAGGAACCCGATACCGGGTTTCTGACAGCCATTTCCCCCAAGGCGCGCATGGTCAGGTAGATCGCCGCTCCGCCGATCAGGTACGCCAGCAGTACCGAAGGACCGGCCTGCTTGATGGCGGCCGCCGAACCGTAGAACAACCCGGTGCCGATGGCTGAACCCAGCGCAATGAAACGGATGTGCCGGGTGCTCAAACCACGGTTTAACGCAGTCGTGCTAGCCATTTCTGTTCCTTGAATGCCGGACTGTCGACCCCGTCGGCGTCCATCGGCCGACCCAGGGGCAATAGCCGGACTATTTCCTCAGGTGTACAAACCTGTACATCTGCCAGGATGCAAATCAGGTACCACTTGGGGAATGAAGGATAAAAGTGCCGAACGCGTCGGCTAGTGCGGATAAATGGCGGAAACTTTAGCCCACTTACGAAATGGGCCTGTTACTCAAGACCGCAGGTTCATCGGCTGGAATCGGGAAAGGGGGTAAAGGTAACGTCGTTGTCCTCGGGGCCGGTAAAAATCGCAAAATCTGCAAATCTGCCGTCGCTACAGTGGAGTACCAAGGAGGCCTTATGAAACCTGCAACCCGAATCCAGTACGGCCAGCGCATGGAGCCGGTGCTGCGTTGGCTGGCAAGCCATCCACACAGCGATCCGGACCTGTACCACCTGGCGGACCTGGCCTGTATGTCGGCTTACCACTTTCATCGCATCTACCGCGCAATGATGGGAGAAACGCTGAACGCCACGGTGCAACGCATTCGCATGCACCTGGCAGCCGCAGCGCTGGCAGGCACCGACGCGGATCTGGCCGAGGTAGCTCTGCGTGCTGGCTACGAGTCGGGGGCGGCGTTCAACCGGGCATTCTCTGGCGTTTTCGGGTTGCCGCCTGGGCGTTATCGCGCAACCCGTTCCCGTCCTTTCGACCCTGAGGTGTCAAATATGTACTCCATCACAATCGAAACCTTCCCCGGCGTTGTTCTGGCAGCCCTGCCTCATCAGGGCTCCTACCAGGAAATCGGTCCGGTGTTCACCCGCGCTTTCATGCTGGCCGCCAGCCGGGGGCTCATGCATTCGGACACCAGCGGATTCGGTGTCTACTTCAACGACCCCGAGCAGGTCCCGACTGAGCAATTGCGCTCGCTAGCCGGAGTCGCGGTCGCGCCCGATGCAGACCTGGGCGAACAGCTGGAAAGGTTCGACATTCCTCCAGGGCGCTACGCAATCCTGAATTACGTGGGCCCCTACAACGAGATGGATAAAGCCTATGCCTGGATGTTCTCCGAGTGGCTGCCTGACAGTGGGCTGACACCAGGGGATTTTCCGATGTTCGAACACTATGTGAACGATCCACGCGTCACCCCACCCGCACAGTTGCAGACACGCATCTACCTGTCGGTGGAATAAACGCCGTCCGCTACCGGCAGGGGTGTGGATAACCTCTGCCGGAGCGCACCGGGGGCGGCTCTACTTGCCGATGCAGAAGCTGGAAAAGATCCGTCCCAACAGGTCATCGGAACTGAAGGCCCCGGTGATTTCTCCCAGCGACTGCTGGGCCTGCCGCAGATCCTCGGCCAGTAGCTCACCGGCGCCGGCCAAGGTCAGCTGGGCACGGCCATGCTCCAGCGCGGCACTGGCGTAGCGCAACGCTTCGAGGTGCCGGCGGCGGGCACTGAAGCTGCTTTCCGACGTCTGTTCATAACCCATGCAAGCCTTGAGATGCTCACGTAGCAAATCCAGCCCGACACCGACAGACATGGCACTGAGGCTGATGGTCACATGGCCATCCTCACAGGTTTCAAGAGCGATAGGCTCACCAGTCAGATCGGCCTTGTTGCGGATCAAGGTCACCTTGGCCGGGTCCGGACGCTGCTCAAGAAATTCAGGCCACAGGGCGAAGGGATCAGCCGCTTCTGCTGCAGTGGCGTCCACCACCAGCAATACCCGGTCGGCTTCACCGATGGCCTTGAGCGCACGTTCGACGCCGATTTTTTCCACTTGATCCTCGGTGTCCCTGAGGCCGGCGGTATCCACCACGTGCAACGGCATGCCGTCGATGTGGATATGTTCCTTGAGAATGTCCCGAGTAGTGCCGGCGATATCAGTGACGATGGCCGCCTCGCGCCCGGCCAGGGCATTGAGCAGGCTAGACTTGCCGGCGTTCGGACGGCCAGCGATCACCACCGTCATGCCGTCACGGAGCAAGGCGCCCTGCCCGGCTTCCCTCAGTACTGTGGATAACTCGTCGCGGACCGCATCGAGCATGCTCAACACGTGGCCATCGGCGAGGAAGTCGATTTCCTCCTCGGGAAAATCAATCGCCGCTTCGACATAGATCCGCAGGGCAATCAGCTGTTCGGTCAAGTTATGCACACGCTGGGAGAATGCGCCCTGCAGCGAGCGCAATGCGTTGCGCGCGGCCTGTGCAGAACTGGCCTCGATCAGGTCGGCAATGGCTTCGGCTTGTGCCAGATCGAGCTTGTCATTGAGAAAGGCGCGCTCGCTGAACTCTCCAGGTCGGGCCAGCCGGCAACCCAGCTCGAGGCAGCGCTGCAGCAACATGTCGAGAACGATGGGGCCGCCATGGCCCTGCAGCTCCAGCACATCTTCGCCGGTAAAGGAGTTCGGCCCCGGGAAATACAGGGCAATGCCTTCATCCAGCACCTCTCCCTGTTCACTGAGAAAGGGGCCGTAATGCGCAAACCGCGGTTTCAATTCGCGGCCGCTGATGGCCTTGGCGGCCAGGCTCGCCAGGGGCCCGGAAATCCGTACGATGCCCACGCCACCGCGACCTTGGGCAGTGGCTACAGCGGCGATGGTTTCACGAGGGACATTCATAAACCGACATCCAGACAAAAGTGACAGATAGCAAAACGCCCCACTAGGGGGCGTCTTGTGTGGTTATCCACAGCGTAGGTCAGGCTTCAGCTTTCTTGGTAGCCGCTTCGATCTTACGAGTGATGTACCACTGTTGTGCGATCGACAGGCAGTTGTTCACTACCCAGTACAGAACCAGACCTGCAGGGAACCACAGGAAGAAGAAGGTGAAGATGATCGGCATCATTTTCATCACCTTGGCCTGCATCGGATCCGGAGGCGTCGGGTTCAACTGCTGCTGGATGAACATGGTGGCGCCCATGATGATCGGCAGGATGAAGAACGGATCCTTGATCGACAGGTCGGTAATCCACAGCATGAATGGTGCCTGGCGCATTTCCACGCTTTCCAGGAGTACCCAGTACAAGGACAGGAAGACCGGCATCTGCACCAGGATCGGCAAGCAGCCGCCCAGCGGATTGATCTTCTCTTTCTTGTACAGCTCCATCATCGCCTGGGACATTTTCTGACGATCGTCGCCGAATTTTTCCTTCAGCGCGGCCAGTTTAGGAGCAACGGCACGCATGCGCGCCATCGACTTGTAGCTGGCAGCCGACAGTGGGAAGAAGATCCCCTTGATCAGCATGGTCAGGAAAATGATCGACCAGCCCCAGTTACCCACCAGGCTGTGGATATGTTGCAGCAGCCAGAAGATCGGCTGGGCAATGAACCACAGGAAGCCGTAGTCGACAGTCAGTTCCAGACCTGGGGACAACTCTTTCAGCACCGCCTGGCTTTTCGGGCCGGCGTACAGAATGGCACTGGTTTCAGCCTTGGCGCCTGGAGCAACGGTCATCGAAGGGCCGGTGTAGCCAATGATGTAGTTGCCTTTGCTGTCTTTACGCGCCAGGACCTGGTTATTTTCGCCTTTTGGCGGAATCCAGGCGGTCACGAAGTAGTGCTGCAGCCAGGCTACCCAGCCACCCTGAACATTTTCAGTGATGGGCGCCTTGGTTTTGTCCTCGTTCACCTTGTCCATGTCTTTCATGGACACTTTTTTGTACGGCTCGGAACTTGTCCACAGGGCGGCGCCCAGGTAAGTCGCAGTGCCGGTGGCGGTGCTGGAGGATGGATCGGAACTGGCGTCGCGCTTGAGCTGGGCGAACATCGCACCGGTCCAAGGTTGCGCGCTTTCGTTATCGATCAGGTAGGAAACGGTGATGTCGTACAGGCCACGCTTCAGGGTGAAACGTTTGATGTAGTTGACGCCGTCCTTGCTGAACTTCAGGTCGACCACCAATTGGTCCTGACCGTCAGCCAGTTGATAACTTTTCTTCTCTGCCGAGTAGATCGGGCGACCGGCCGGGTTGGCGTCCGGGCCGTTGCTGCCAATCAGGCCACTTTGTGCCAGATAAGTCCGTTCGTTGCCGTTATCGAACAGCTGGAAAGGAATTTCCGGGTGGTCCTGACGACGTGGATACAGTGGCAAACGCAGTTGCGCGATATCCCCACCTTGTGGATCGACAGCCAGGTCGAGCACATCCGTTTTGATCTGAATGAGATCTTTGCTTGCAGCAACCGGCGCTTCTGCGGGTGCAGTGGTATCGCTTGCGGCGCGTGGAATGTCGTCGTTGGCAGCGGAAGTGCCAGTTGGCGTATCCGGCAAGCCCGGAGCGGTCGTGCTGGAAGCAACATTCTGAGTCGGCAGGGCAGCCTGGCCATAATCCTGGTTCCATTTAAGAACCATGACATAGGACACGATTGCCAGGGCGACGATCAGGATCGTGCGTTTGATATCCATGATTACTCGGCCATCGAAGAAGAACGGGAGGTAGGGATAGGTGGAACCGGGTCATAACCACCGGGATTCCACGGATGACAGCGACCTAAACGACGAAAGGTCAGCCAGCCACCGCGCAGAAGGCCATGATTTTCGATGGCTTCTAACGCGTAGCAGGAACAACTGGGGTAGAAACGACAGTGATTGGCCATCAGAGGACTAATGGCATAGCGGTAAAACTGGATCGGAACGAGTGCCAGTTTACGCATCGGGACTGTCTACCCCTACAGTTTCGGATTTGACTGCTGGTTCCGGCTTGTTGCGCGCCAGACGTTTCCAGAGTTTGCCGAAATGCTGAATCAATTCGGGGTTTTCTACATCGCCCAAACCTTTGCGCGCGACGATAACGATATCCCATCCGACCAGTGAGTCCTGGTGGAGACGAAACGATTCGCGCATCAGACGCTTGAGGCGATTGCGCTCAACGGAGAGCTTTACGCTCTTTTTCCCGATCACGAGCCCCAGACGGGGATGATCCAGGTCGTTGTTGCGCGCAAGGAGCAGGAGATTTTTCCCCGGAACCTTGCCGGTAGGGGAGTCAAAGACCGCCTTGAAGTGCCGGGGGGTAAGCAGACGCTTTTCCCGACTGAAGTCCTGACTCACCTCCAGTGCCGGATTATCAAACTGCCAGACGCGCACGACCTTTGGCGCGACGACGCGACAGGACGGCACGACCGTTCTTGGTAGCCATGCGAGCACGGAAACCGTGGGTACGAGCGCGTTTGATAGTGCTTGGTTGGAAAGTACGTTTCATGTCGTGTTACCTGGTTCGTCCACAACGGGCCGGAATGGCCCCCGTTTTAAGAGATCGGCGATTCTAGAGAAAGCAAGCCTCTAGGTCAATTTCCAACCAGCTTTTCCTTTATCTATGTATGTCCGGGTCCTGGGTTGTGAGTCAGTCTTGGCTAGATATAAAAATAAAGAAGGAAAGTATTTAAAGCTTTTCTGTAAAGCTTATAAAGGCTAGGGACGGCACCTTCTGTGGATAACTGGCTTAAGCCCTTATAGTCCGTACTGTACAGAGGATGACAACACGGTTGAGAAACGGTGTCCTGCCTGTGCTGCGCTATCGGAAAACCTGTGTGTGGAACGAGAGGTTATCCACAGGCGAGTTACCCACAGAGTTTTGACCCGAGTTGTGCAATGACCTCAGGCGGGGTTATCCACAGAGCTTATGCACATACCATTGGTCGTGTTTATTCGGGGTAAGGCGTTGATTCTTAGTGTCCTGAGGGCACGCTACATGTGGATAAGTGGACGGCTGATCGCTACAATGGCCGCTTGTTTTTGCCTCACCGGCTTTCAACTTAGGGGATATCC